>NZ_LMCQ01000001.1 GCF_001424835.1 Variovorax sp. Root318D1
GGCGCGAGCGTCGATCTGTCATCGAGCAAGACCAGCGCGGCCAACATCGCCATCACCGCCACCCAGGGCAACGTCACCACCAGCCAGGCCGCGATCACCACGCCCGGCACCTTGAGCGTGACTGCCAACAGCAACGCGGCGCAGACGCTCGTGAACGACGCCGGGCAGCTCAACGCCGGCCAACTGCAGCTCAGCGTCTCGAACCTCGCCAACACCAACGGCGGCGAGATCGTCCAGACCGGCAGCGGCGCCACCACCATCGCCGTGGCGGGCGCCTTAAACAACGACGGCGGCCGCATCGCGAGCAACGGTCAGGACCTGAGCCTGAGCGGTGCGAGCATCACCAACGCGGCCGGCAAGATAGAACATGCCGGCACCGGCACCCTGAGCATCGCAGGTGGCAGCTACAGCGGCAGCAACGGCCAGATCACCGCCAACGGCGCGTTGTCGGTAGCCATGTCGGCGGCCTTCAACCAGGACGGTGGAACGACCTACGCGCAGCAAATCGACGTGTCGGCCGGCTCGCTGAGCAACCAGGGCGGCAGCATCGTCCAGGTGGGCACCGGCGCCACCGCTCTCAATGTCGGCGGCGCCTTGACCAACAGCGGGGGAACCATCGCCAGCAACGGCGCCACGACCATCGCGGCCGGCAGCCTGGTGAACCAGGGCGGCTCGATCCGTGCCGCCGGGACCTCCAGCCTCGGTCTGAGCGTGGGCGGCCTGCTCGACAACAGCAACCAGGGCGTCATCGGCGCAGGCGGCAACACCACCATTGCGGCCGGCAGCCTGAACAACAACGCCGGCAGCGCGACCGCAGTCGGGGACCTGACCGCCACCATCGGCGGCGCTGCGACCAACGTCGGCGGCACTCTGGCTGCGAACGGCAACACCACGCTCGTGGCCGGCGCGCTGGACAACAGCGGCGGAACCGCAGCCGCTGTCACGGGTAACCTGAGCGTCACGACCACGGGCGCGACGGTCAACAACGGCGGCACCTTGCAAGCGGGCGGCGCCACCACCCTGGTCAACGGCGGGCTGAGCAACCGCGGTGGCAAGGTCTTCGGCAACAGCGTGTCGGTGGACACGCGCGGCAATACCCTGGACAACAGCGCCCAGGGTACTTTGGCGGCAACGAGCACCGTCAATCTGAAGTCCGGCGCGCTCCAGAACGACACTGGCCTGGTGCAAAGCGGCGGCGCCATGACCATCGACACGAATGGCCAGGCGCTCACCAACACGAATGCGGCCGGGTACCTCAATGGCCAGGGCGGCATCACCAGTGGCAGCACGCTCAGCCTGACCACCGGAGCCGTGGACAACACCGCCGGATTCATCGGCGCCGCAGGAGACTTCGGCGCGTCCACCGACCAGTTCACCAATGCCAATGGCGGCATCGTGCTGGGCCAGTCCACGGTGGCGATCAACACCAACGGCGCGAGCTACGACAACAGCGGTGGCCAGACGCAGGCCGTGGGCGACCTCGGCATCAACGCCGGCAGCATCAGCAACAACGGCGGCCTTCTCCGGTCGATTGGAACGACAACGCTGAACGCCGGCACTATCGTCAACACCAACACCCAAGGCACGGACCAAGGCATCGAAGGCCAGAACGTCGTCATCAGCACCGGCAACCTGATCAACAACGCCGGCGCCCTCCGGGCCGATGTCAACGCCACCCTCACCAGCAGCGGGCTGATCGACAATTCCCTTGGTCTGATCTCCGCCGGAGACACGCTCACGGTGAGAGACCCCGGCACGCCTAAAACCCTTTCGGTGCTCAACACCGGCGGGACCCTGGTCGGCGGCAAGAACGTCGTGCTCGACGCGGGCTCGGTCACATGGGATGGCAAGCTGCTGTCGCTTGGCGACATGAGCCTGGCGGTCACGCAGGACATCACCTTCGCCGCGGGCAGCGAGACCGTTGCGAACAACAATCTCACGCTCTCCACGACCGGTGACATTAACAACAGCGGCCGGCTGGCCGCCGGCAACGACCTCACGCTCTCGGCCAAGGACATCAACAACACCGCCACCGGCGACATCCAAGGCAAGACGACCACCCTGAACGCCAGCGGCACGGTCACCAACCGCGGGGTCATTGACGGCGGCACCACGCGCATCAATGCCGCAACGCTGAACAACCTGGGGACCGGCCGCATCTATGGCGATCAAATCGCGATCGGCGTCGGTACGCTCAACAACGACGCCGAGACGGTCAACGGCGTGGCCTCGGCCGGCAGCATCGCCGCGCGTCAGCGCCTGGACCTCGGCGTCACCACCCTGAACAACCGCAATGGTGCGCTGATCTTCAGCGATGGCGACATCTTCATCGGTGGCAAGCTGGTCGACGGCAAGGCCACCGGCTTGGCCGGCACGGTGAACAACCACGCCGCGACCATCGAGGCCACGCGCAACATCGACATCAAGACGAATGTCCTGAACAACACCAACGGCGGCGTGACCTGGACCACCCAGACCACCTCCGATGGCACGCAGCACACTGAATATGCGCTGCCCGGCAGTTCGGCGCGCTACGATCCGAGCCAGCTGGTTTTCGTGATCACGCAGGGACCGGCCATGGGCGTCCTGTGGCGCAGTTTTGTCAACACTGGCATTGGACCCGTATCCGGACCGTTCGCGGGCATCCTGGTCCCGTCCGCCAGCTATCCTAAGTCCCGATACGGCGCCTACTATGCGAACCCGCCGCGCAACAGCAGCGATCTCACGGGCACGCGCCAGATCAGCATCGACTTCAGCGAGGAGTTCACGGAGCCCGGCGCCTGGTATTCCCGCACCGACCCGATCTGGGCCACCTTCGGGGTGATGCCCCCGGCCACCGACACCCCAGCCGACGATGCCCAGCGCGCGGCCTATCTTGAAGCCCACCAACGCCTGGACATTGCCACAGCGGCTTTCATCACGGACGTCTACGACAACTACGCCCGCTCCTACTACGCCTGGGTCTATACCGAATCGACCACCACCCCGGTGCTGCAGACGTCGTCGCCTGCCCGCATCATCGCCGGCGGCAAGATGGACATTGCGGTAGGCAGCGGCACCAACGACATGAGCCAGATCCTGGCCGGAGGTGCGCTCACTGTCACCGGCGGAACAATCACGAACAAGAACGTCGAGATCTCTGGCACGCAGACGCGCACCGGGGTGCAACTGTTCCAGGCGGGTCTGGGTGACGGCGAACAGATATCTCCCTACAACACCAGCGTTCCCATCACCGTGACCCTGGCCGCCGCGCGGCAAGAGGGCAACGTGACCGTGTTTGGCAGCGGCACACCTATTGGTACGTTGACGCCCGGCAGCACCAACCAGGGCGTGGCCAGCGCGAGCGGCGTCAATGCCAGCGGCCCCACGGGCGTGGCCGGCGGGACCGGCACGCCGGTGAACGCGCCGGGCGCGGGCACGGGCGGCGCCACAGGCCCCATCGTCCATCCGATCATCGAGGTGAACCTGGCGGCCAGTTCCGGGACCACGCAGGTCGTGCGCACCACCTTGCCTGGCCTGACGGTGCCCACCGCCAGCCTGTTCCGCACGCATCCGGAAGCTTCCAGCCACTACCTGATCGAGACCGATCCGAGATTTGCCAACTACCGCAACTGGCTCAGCAGCGATTACCTGCTGAACAACCTGGGGCTGGATCCGAACAACACGCTCAAACGGCTGGGCGACGGCTACTACGAGCAGCGCCTGATCCGCGAACAGGTGGCGCAGCTGACGGGCTACCGTTACCTGGATGGCTACGACAGCGACGACAAGCAATACGCCGCGTTGATGGACGCGGGCGTCACCTTTGCACGCCAGTATGGTCTGCGCCCGGGGATCGCCCTCACGGATGCGCAGATGGCCCAGCTCACCAGCGACATCGTCTGGCTGGTGGAGCAGACCGTGACGCTTCCGGATGGCAGCACCCAGCGCGTGCTGGTGCCGCAGGTCTATGTGCGCGTGAAGAACGGCGACATCGACGGCTCGGGCGCCTTGCTGGCCGGCAAGGAAGTCAACATCAAGCTCGATGGCGACTTCGTCAACAGCGGCACTGTCGGCGGGCGCAAGACCGTGAGCATCACGGCGGAGAACATCCACAACCTGAACGGCCGCATCTCCGGCGGCGCCGTCGACCTCAAGGCCCGGACCGATCTGAACAACATCGGCGGCACGATCGACGCGGCCAGTCAACTCACAATCGATGCTGGGCGCGACATCAATGTCCGCACCACCACCAGCACCAGTGGGTTGGCGCTGGACCTGACGCCCGGGGCCGTGAGCCTGCGCGGCGCCACCATCGTCGACCGGGTGGCGGGTCTGTATGTGAGCGACCCCAATGGCGTGCTGGTGGCTTCGGCCGGGCGCGACGTCAATTTGATCGGCGCCCTTGTCGTCAACAGCGGCAAGGAGGGCACGACCGAGATCGGCGCCGGCCGCGACATCAACCTTGGCACCGTCACGACTGCACGGCAGGACACCACGGTTCGGGACGCCGGCAACTACCGCGCCGAAAGCAGCACGCGAGAAGTCGGTACCCGCATCGAGACCAGCGGAGACATCAGTCTTCACGCCCAGCGGGATGTCAACGTGCGCGCGGGCACCATCAACAGCTCGGAGGGCGCGCTGGAGGTGACCGCCACACGTAACATCACCATCGATGCCGGGCAGTCGACATCGGTGCTCAACGCGGGGCGCCGCAACGAGGACAGTGGCTTCTGGGGCAGCGACAGCAGCATGGAGCGGGGCACCTTCGGGTCGACCGGCGTCATTGGCAGCAGCCTGGGCGGCAGGACTGTGGTCCTGGATGCAGGCAACGACATCCGCGTCCGAGGTTCGAGCGTCGTGAGCGACAAGGGCACCGAGCTCTGGGCCGGCAACAACATCACCATTGAGGCAGCGACGCAGACGCGCGACAGCCAGTATGTCCGCGAGGAATCGAACAGCGGCATGTTTGATTCGAACTCGGGTTGGACCTGGGGCCATGAGGACACGCGCACCACCCGCAATCGCGAAGAAAGCACCGCCGTAGGCAGCACCGTGGGGGCGATCACGGGCAACGTCATCATCACCGCTGGCAACCGCTACAGCCAAGTGGGCAGCGATGTGATTGCTCCCGGCGGCGACATCGACATCCGTGCGCGCGACGTGCAGATCGTCGAGGCGCGCGAGACGAGTCGCAGCGAAAGCACTCAGAGCTTTTCGCAGGGCGGCATCACGCTGGGTATCAAGGCGCCGCTGATTGACATGCTGCGGAATCTGGAAGAGACCACGTCGGCCATGGGCAATACTAAGGACGACCGCATGCAGGCGTTGGGCGCGGCGAGCATGGGACTCAGCGGCTATTCAGCATATCAAGACGTCTCGAAAGCCGCAGCTACAAACAAGGGGACCGGTGCCGTCAGCATGGGCGCCACCCTGACGTTGGGCAGCAGTTCCAGCGAAACTACCAGCACCCAAAGCAGTAGTACATCGGCTGGCTCACGCGTGCAGGCTGGCGGTAACGTTGCCATCACCGCCACCGGTGGTGGGCGAGACTCCAACATCCTCATACGCGGCAGCGAGATTACTGGCGGAAAGAACGTGAGTCTCGCGGCGGACAACAGNTTGCCATCACCGCCACCGGTGGTGGGCGAGACTCCAACATCCTCATACGCGGCAGCGAGATTACTGGCGGAAAGAACGTGAGTCTCGCGGCGGACAACAACGTCACACTCGAGGCGGCGGCGAACACCCAAGAGCAGAGCTCCACCAGCCACAGCAGCAACGCGAGCATCGGAGTGGGCTATAGCTTCGGACAGAGCAACGGCTTCACGATCGAGATCGCAGCCGGAAGTCAGAGCGGCCGGGACAACGGCACAGACGAAGCGTGGACCAACACCACCATCAGTGCCGGAGGGCGAGTCAACATCGCCAGCGGCGGCGACACGACGCTGCGAGGCGCGACGGTCTCGGGTGAGCGCGTGGAAGCCGACGTGGGCGGCAATCTACGCATCGAAACGTTGCAAGACACCAGCACCTATCACAGCCAGAACAGCGGCGGAGGCTTCAACGCTACTCTTTGCGTCTGGTGGTGTGTTGGCGACAGCAGCGTCAGCGTGAATGCGCACAACGTGCGCGGCGATGGCAACTTCGCCAGCGCTACACAGCAAAGCGGCATTTTTGCGGGAGATGGCGGTTTTGGCGTGACCGTAGCAGGCAACACCAACCTTGTAGGCGGCGTGATCAGCAGCACGGATGCTGCTGTGAATGGAGGCAAGAACAACTTTGCCACTGGAAGTTTGACGATGACTGATCTGCTGAATCAGGACACGTTCCGGGGCAGTGGATACAGCGTGAGCGTCAGTTCCTCCGGAACGCCGAGCGCGGGCTTCGGGAACAGCCATGTGAATCAGAACAGCATCACTCAGAGCGGGATCTCGGGCTTCGCCGGCAATGCGGGTGTTCGTACGGGAGTGGACAGCACCAATGCGCTGCACCAAACGAATTTCGATTGGGCGATGAGGGATGTGGGATCGCAGGTGCAACTGACGGCGCAGTTCGGCTCGCAGGCCGCAACAGCGTGGGGCAAGCATGCGGATGCCAAGTTCGAAGAAGCGATGAAGAACGCCGATGAAGCCGGAATGGCCTGCTGGGGACCCGGTGGTACGTGCCGCGCGAGTGGACACATTCTTCTAGGTGCGGCAGTCGGTGGGATTGCTGGCGGCATCGGGGCCGGAGTCGCAACGCAGGTGGTTCCAGAGGTTTACACCGCTTTGATTGAAGCAGGTATGCCTGCTCCTCTCGCTTCATTAGTGGTGCAACTTGGAGCGCTGGGCCTGGGGGCCGCTTCTGGAAGCGCAGCGGGCACAGCCGGTGCTTTCAACGAAGCCGCCAACAACTCGGCCGCTGGAGGCCTGCGATTGCTCATTCAGTCAGGGGGAGGCGTGGCGGCCCGTTTATGCCTCGCTTCGCCAGCGTGCGTTGATGCGGTGGGAATGGCTTTCCTCCTAGGCATCACTGCGACGGCTACGGTGACGCTGGGGGACATCAATTCGACAGTGTTTTCTGGAAGCGATGCGCTCGATCCCATCGACTCACAGCCAGGTAGTGGAGGGTACGGAGCAGGTCGGCAACCTGTACCTGGTGGACCGACGTACGTTCCGGTTCCTGGCCAAGCAAGTAAGGAATTTGGCCCGCCGCCCTTGGAGTCGCCGAGCGCATTGCAGACGTGGCTTGGCAACGTTCTTGAAGGCATGCCGCTCGATCAAGCCCAACAATGGGCGAGAGACTTCACAACGACGCTGCCGGCCGCTGAGCAGCAGAGCATGGCCGGCCTCATTATGGCCAGCGTACAAGCCAACGCGGTGGCGGGAAGTCAGAGACAAAAGGATGTGACAACGGATCTTCGAAATCAATATCCTCTGGCATCCGTTCAAAATGAACAATATCTAAGAGATAAGAACGGAAATATAGTAATTGATCCGATCACCAATACGAGTCGTCGCATAGATCATGTCGTCATCCAAAACGGACAGGTTATCGATGTAGTAGAGACGACAAGTCTGACTGCAGATAAAATTAGACAGCTGCAACATGAGGCCGACACCAGAGCTGCAGGCGGCTTGTATGTTAGAGATCGCGATACAGGAAATTTGGTTTTGGTCCCCAATGTTTCTAGACTTGAACGGAGGCCGTGATGGCAAAAAGTAAAGCACCCCTTGAGTACGCGGAGTTTTTGCTGAAATTCCCGGATTGGGTATTGGTAAGCGCCGGTCAATATGCCTTGGAATCAACCCCGGAATTAACAGAGCGCTCTCGCCGACGACAGAAAGAAATTGTTGGAACGTTTCTGAAATTTCTACAGGACAACGAACTGGTGCGCAGCACACTTCACAACGATCCCTTAAATATCCCCGACAATTTCGTCATTTACTTGAAAGACGTCAAACCTGAAGGACTTAAGGTTTTTCGTGAGGGCTATTTGAAATGGCTGAGCAGTCTCGATCGGGATGTAAATTCTGATACGTCGGATACGAAATTCCTGGCTAAAGCCTTGGCATCATTGCAGAAAAAGGCGCCGTAGATGAGCATAGACGACGCAAGTTGGCATTCAAGTGGCAAAGGGTTCCCTGCCGATCTTCCTGCCAAACATGGCGCTACACACATTGGTATGTTTATCGCTTGGGCCGCATTTAACAACTTGCTAAGCAAAACCGTTGAAGATGTTTTTTCTGCGGAATTGATAGAGCTTCGCCACAAACAAATAACGCCAGGAGCCTTTGTCTGGAGGGCTATGGAGGGGAAGTTATCTGAATTTGATTTAAGTTCAGATGGCTTGGAGTTTTGCTGCAATTATTATAAAAATGGCTCTGTCAGTTTTCTTTCCGATTATGAAAACCTGGCAAGAAAATCTGGTGTGTCTGATTATTGCCTGCCAGATGACTGGAGCACATATCAAGCCATTGCGGATATTGTCGATTTGCGGTATCTGGCTTGGCAGGCCGGAACGCGATTCCGATAGAAAACTACTACTAATTTTTTGCCTTTGCGCAACGTGGCGCATTCAATAAATAAGACGGCGAGGGAGAGAACTTGAAAACGAATTCGCGTGCCATGCTGGCCGGCGTGCTATTGGGTGGTCCGCTGTTAGCTTCGGCCCAAGTTCCGAGTACGCCCCAGCCCTTCGTCGAACAGCAACGCCAGCAGGAACGCGAACGCGCCCTGCGCGAGCAGAACGAGCGCACGGTCGACCAGCGCCTGCAGGCGGCCCCGCCCGCACCCACCCAGCGCATCCCGGCCTCCGAAGCCCCGTGCTTTCGAATCGACCGCGTGCTCTTGGTCGGCGAGCAATCTGAGGGCTTCCAGTGGGCGGTGTCTGATCTATCGGGCCCCGAAGGCGACGATGCGCCGATCGGTCGCTGCCTCGGCACCGCCGGTGTCAACGTGGTCCTCGCCCGCGCCCAGCAGGCCGTCATCGCGCGCGGCTTCGTCACCACCCGCGTGCTGGCCGCACCGCAGGACCTGTCCAGCGGCACCTTGACCCTGTCGCTGGTGCCCGGGCGCATCGCGGCCATCCGGACCACGCCCGATTCCTCGGCCACGCTGCTGGGCAGCGGCGCCTTGCTGGGTTCCGCCATTCCCGCGCGAGCCGGCGATCTCTTGAACCTGCGCGACATCGAGCAGGGCCTGGAGAACCTCAAGCGCGCCCCCACGGCCGAGGCCGACATCCAGATCGAGCCCTCGACCGCGGCCAACGCCCGGCCCGGCGACAGCGACCTGGTCGTCAAGTACGTCCAAGCCAAGAAGTGGCGCCTCACCCTGAGCCTGGACGACAGCGGCACCGAGGCCACGGGTCGCTACCAGGCCGGCGCCACGGTGTCGGTGGACAACCCCTTCGGGCTGAACGACCTGTTCTACGTCAGCGCCAACCACAACCTCAACGGCCATGTCTTCAGCGACCCGGCCAAGGGCACCGAAGGCCAGACGGTGCACTACTCGCTGCCCTACGGCTACTGGATGCTGGGCTTCACCGCCTCCAACAGCCAATACCACCAAAGCGTGGCGGGGCTGAGCCAGGACTATGTCTACGCGGGCAAGACCAACAACGCCGAGGTCAAGCTCTCGCGCCTGCTGTACCGAGACCAGCGCCGCAAGACCACGCTGGCGCTGAAGGGCTTCCGCAGGGAATCGCGCAACTTCGTGGACGACACCGAGGTCGAGGTGCAGCACCGGGTGGTGGGCGGCTGGGAGCTCGGGCTGAACCACAAGGAGTTCATCGGCGACGCGACGCTGGAAGGCACGCTGGCCTACAAGCACGGCACCGGCGCCTTCGGTGCCATCGCGGCGCCGGAGGAACAGTTCGGGGAAGGCACCTCGCGCCTGCGGCTGTACACGGCCGAGGTCAGCCTGAATGCGCCGTTCAAGCTGGGCGAGCAGAAGCTGCGCTACTCGGGGCTGATCCGCGCACAGTGGAACCGCACGCCGCTCACGCCACAGGACCGCTTCGCCATCGGCGGGCGCTACACGGTGCGCGGCTTCGATGGCGAGACGAGTTTGATGGGGGAGCGCGGCTGGCTGATCCGCAACGACATCGGCTGGGCCATGGGGCCAAGCGGGGCAGAGCTCTATGTCGGGGCCGACTACGGGCATGTTGGTGGGCGTTCGACCGCGGACCTGCTGGGCCGCAATCTGGTAGGGGCGGTGATCGGCGTGCGGGGGCAGTGGAGCAAGCTCAGCTATGACTTCTTCATGGGGGCGCCGATCAGCAAGCCGGAGGGGTATCGCGCGGCCAAGACCACCTTCGGGTTCAATCTCAACGCAAGCTTCTGATCAGTTCCGAAGCTTTGCCGCCGACACGGTTTCGGGCAGCACAGGCCATGGCCCGGGACTTGCTCTCACCCTTCAGGGTTTCTCCCTAGGTCGCATACCCGCGCCGACATACGCAATATGGTTCACGCGGTATGTGGGCCGGGGCGCAACCGGCTAACGTCCGGGCATGGCCGGGAAAACGGCCGTCCACGAGCCAAAAAGCATGAGCACAGAGCGCAACAACATCCAACCGGTCCGTTTCTTCCATCGCGGCAAGATCGTCGAGGTCAGCGGTGTCCATCCGACCCGCTCGGTGCTCGACTGGCTGCGCGAGGACGCGCACTGCACGGGCACCAAGGAAGGCTGCAACGAGGGTGACTGCGGCGCCTGCACGGTCGTGATCGGAGAGCTGGCCGATGATGCCGGTGCACCCGGCGCCATCGGCGGATTGCAGCTTCAGACGGTCAACGCCTGCATCCAGTTTCTGCCGACCCTGCATGGCAAGGCGCTCTTCACGGTCGAGGACCTCAAGGACCAGTGCCCCGCCAACGCGCCCGCCGCCACCGAGGTGCAGGGACAGGACAAGCGCCCGCATCCCGTGCACCGCCTGCACCCGGTGCAGCAGGCCATGGTCGACTGCCATGGCTCGCAGTGCGGCTTCTGCACCCCGGGGTTCGTGATGTCGCTATGGTCGGCGTACGAGCACCACCAGGCCGAGGGCACCCAGCCCACGCGTCAGCAGCTGGCCGACGAGCTTTCGGGCAATTTGTGCCGCTGCACCGGCTACCGGCCGATTCTGGACGCGGGCCAGCGCATGTTCGACCTGCCCGCGGTGCGGCTCGATACGGAACCCGTGGTGGCGGCGCTCACGGCCTTGCGCGGCAGCGACGGTTTCGACTACGCCGCGCCGCTCGGCGCCCGCATCGACCATTTCCATGCCCCCAAGACGCTGGCGCAGCTTGCAGCGCTGCGCGAGCAGAAACCCGGTGCGCAACTGCTCTCGGGCTCGACCGACGTCGGCCTGTGGGTGAACAAGCAGTTCCGCGATCTGGGCGACATCATCTATGTCGGCGACGTGGCCGAGATGAAAACCATCGAAGTCCGCCAGAACGACACAGGCGGCGAGCTCTACATCGGCGCGGGCGCCTCGCTCGAATCGGCCTTCGGAGCCCTGGTGCAGCGCGTGCCCAGCCTCGAAGACGTGTGGCTGCGCTTTGCTTCGCCGCCCATCCGCCACGCCGGCACCATGGGCGGCAACGTGGCCAACGGCTCGCCCATCGGCGATTCGCCGCCGGTGCTGATGTCGCTCGACGCCGAGATTGAACTGCGCCGCGGCGACGCCGTGCGCCGCATGCCGCTGCCCGACTTCTACATCGACTACATGAAGAACCAGCTGCAGCCCGGCGAGTTCGTGCAGGGGCTGGCGGTTCCGCTCCTAGCGATGCGGCGCCAGGTTCGCGCCTACAAGATCAGCAAGCGTTTCGACTGCGACATCTCGGCACTGTGCGCCGGCTTTGCGATCGAACTGGAGCCCGGCAGCGATACCGTCAAGGCGGTGCGCCTCGCCTTCGGCGGCATGGCCGCCATCGTGAAGCGCGCAGCCAATGCCGAGGCCGCGCTCGTCGGCAAGGCATGGACTCAGGCCAGCGTGAACGCTGCCAGGCAGGCGCTTGCGCAAGACTTCCAGCCGCTGTCGGACATGCGCGCCTCGGCCGACTACCGCCTTCAGGTGGCGCAGAACCTGATCCAGCGCCTCTGGCTCGAAACCCGCACCGAGGACGCGCTGTCCCTTGAAGAGACCAGCGTGTGGAGCGCGATGCCGCATTCGACAACGATCAAGGCCGACAAGGCCGCGGAAGGGGTCTGACCATGAACAAACCCATCGACGCTCGCCTGCTGCAGCCTTCCGAGGCCTTCGCCGACTACCTCAAGAACACCGCCGCCCGCATCGACCAGGGCGCTGAGACCCTGGCGCACGACCAGGGCGCGCGCGTGGGCATCAGCCGGCCGCACGAGTCGGCGCACCTGCACGTGGCCGGCGAAGCCACCTACATCGACGACATTCCTGAAATTGCCGGCACGCTGCATTGCGCGCTGGGCCTCTCGCCCGCGGCCAACGGGCGCGTCACGGCGCTGTCGCTCGACGCGATCCGCGCCATGCCGGGCGTCGTGTCGGTGCTCACCGCCGACGACATTCCGGGCAGCAACGACTGCGGCTCGATCGTGCATGACGATCCGATCCTGCTTTCACTGAAGGATGGCGGCCAGATCCGCTACCTGGGCCAGCCGGTGTTCGCCGTGATCGCCGAAACGCGCGAGGCCGCGCGCCGTGCCGCTGCCAAGGCCAAGGACGCCATCGCCGTCGACGCGGAGCCGCCCGTGCTCACGCCGCAGGACGCGCATGCGCGCGGCCAGTACGTGGTGCCGCCGATGCACATCGTGCGCAGCGGCGGCGCGGCCAACGAAGGCGACGAGGCCGCCGTGCGCGCCGCCATCGCCAAGGCGCCGCACCGCCACAAGGCCACGCTCGATGTCGGTGGACAGGAGCAGTTTTATCTCGAAGGCCAGATCAGCTACGCCATTCCGAAGGAGGGCGGCGCGCTGCACATTCATTGCTCCACGCAGCACCCGAGCGAGATGCAGCACCTGGTGGCGCACGCGCTGCACCTGCAGTCGAACGAGGTGCACGTCGAATGCCGGCGTATGGGCGGCGGCTTCGGCGGCAAGGAGTCGCAGTCGGCGCTCTTTGCCTGCGTGGCCGCGGTGGCCGCCAGCAAGCTGCGCCGTCCGGTGAAGCTCAGGCTCGACCGCGACGACGACTTCATGATCACCGGTCGCCGCCATTGCTTCTGGTACGAATACGAGGTGGGCTACGACGACGAAGGCCGCATCCTCGGCGCCGAGATCGTCATGGTCTCGCGCGCCGGCCACTCGGCCGACTTGTCGGGCCCAGTGATGACCCGGGCACTGTGCCACTTCGACAATGCCTACTGGCTGCCCAACGTAGCCATGCACGGCTACTCGGGCAAGACCAACACGCAGAGCAACACGGCCTTCCGCGGCTTTGGCGGCCCGCAGGGCGCCATCGCCATCGAGAACATCATGGACTCGGTGGCGCGCACACTGGGCCGCGATCCGCTCGACGTGCGGCGCATCAACTTCTACGGCAAGGCCGAAAACAACGTCACGCCGTACCGTCAGACCGTGACCGACAACATCGTCCACGAACTGGTGGCCGAACTCGAAGCCAGCAGCGACTACCGCGCGCGGCGCGAAGAGATCGCCGCCTTCAACGCGAAGAGCACGGTGCTCAAGCGTGGCCTGGCACTGGCGCCGCTCAAGTTCGGCATCTCGTTCAACGTGAAGCATTTCAACCAGGCTGGCGCGCTGGTTCACGTGTACACCGACGGCTCGATCCTGGTGAACCACGGTGGAACCGAGATGGGGCAAGGCCTCAACACCAAGGTGGCGCAGGTGGTTGCGCATGAGCTGGGCGTGAGCTTCGAGCGCGTGCGCGTCACCGCGACCGACACGACCAAGGTGGCGAACACCTCGGCCACGGCCGCGTCGACCGGCGCCGACCTGAACGGCAAGGCCGCGCAGGATGCCGCACGCCAGATCCGCGAGCGCCTGGCCGAAAGCGCGGCCGAGCGCCACGGCGGCAAGGCGAGCGAGGTGCGCTTTGCCAACGACAAGGTCGAGGTCAACGGCCGCTCGCTGGCCTTCAGCACCGTGGTGGGCGAGGCCTACCTCGACCGCAAGCAGCTGTGGTCCGACGGCTTCTACGCCACGCCCGGCCTCAGCTGGGACAAGGACAAGATGCAGGGCCGGCCGTTCTACTACTACGCCTATGGCGCGGCGGTGAGCGAGGTGATCGTCGACACGCTCACCGGCGAATGGAAGCTCTTGCGCGCCGACATCCTGCACGACGCGGGCAAGTCGCTGAACCCGGCCGTGGACATCGGTCAGGTCGAGGGCGCCTTCATCCAGGGCATGGGCTGGCTCACGACCGAGGAGCTGGTGTGGCATCCGAAAAGCGGCATGCTCACCACGCACGCCCCCAGCACCTACAAGATCCCGACCGCCAACGATTGCCCGCCGGTGTTCAACGTGCGCCTGTTCGAAGGTCAGAACTTCGAGGACTCGATCCACCGCAGCAAGGCCGTCGGCGAGCCGCCGCTCCTGCTGCCGTTCTCGGTGTTCTTCGCGATCCGCGACGCGGTGTCGGCGGTCGGCGGCCACAGGGTCGATCCACCGCTCCAGGCACCGGCCACGAGCGAATCGATTCTTCGCGCGATCACCGCCGTCCAGTCTGCATAGCCACTCGTAGACTTTGGCGCATGTCCAAAGTCCTCCCAATGCCCCACGTCCTGATCCCCTTCGCGAAACACCGCGGAACCGGCTTCGCCGCGCCGGGGTTGCGGCCCGCTGCCGTAGGGGAATGCCATGCGTGACCAGGCCCTCTTCGACAAGATCGATCTTCATCTGATCCGGGTGCTTCATACCGTGCTGACCGATCGCAGCGTCTCGCGCGCAGCCATCCGCCTGGGCATGTACCAGCCGGCCGTCTCGGCCGCGCTGAAGCGCCTGCGCGAGCTGTCGGGCGATCCGCTCCTGGTGCGCTCGGGCTCCGGCATGGTGCCGACCGACGCGGGACTGCGGATGATCGAGCCCGCCGCCAGCATCCTGCGCGCGGCCGAGATGCTGTTCTCCGATGCGCGCGGCTTCGAGCCGCAGTCGGCGGCCACCACCTTTCGCATTGCCGCGAGCGACTACATGGACCCGCTCTTCCTGCCGATGCTGGTGGCGCACGTGAAGCGCGAGGCACCGCTGTGTCAGATCGAGATCCATGCGCTCTCTCCCGACTCGGACTACCACGGCCATCTGGCGCTCGGCCAGGTCGACCTGGTGATCGGCAACTGGCAAAAGCCCCCGGAAGACCTGCACATGGCGCGGCTCTTCGGCGACGAGGTGGTGTCTCTGGTGAACCAAGACCATCCGGCGGTGCGCCGCGGCTGGGACCTGGAAACCTGGCTTGCGGCCGAGCACATTGCGCCCACGCCCATGCACCCGGGCGGCCGCGGCATCATCGACCAGATGCTCGACGAGCTCGGGCGGCAGCGCAACATCACGGCGCGCTGTGCGCACTTCAGCCTCATTCCCGACATGGTGGCCTCGAGCCTGCTGGTGCTGACGACCGGCCGCCAGTACTGCGAGCGCTTCGCGGCGCGGCTGCCGGTGAAGATTCTCGACTGCCCCGTGGCGCTGCCGCGCCTCATGTACTACCAGCTCTGGCACGAGCGCACCCACTCGTCGAGCTCCGCGCGCTGGCTGCGCGAATGCATCAAGGGCGTGGCTTCGTCGCTGCGGCCTACGCCCTCGACGCCCGTGTCGCGTCTTGCGTTGACTGAATTTCCGGATCCGCCCTGAAGCCTTCGGCCGCGCCGGCGACGTGGCACGGGCAACGATGAATCAATCGCCAAATACAAAAGCTGGAGACAAGCGAAATGAACAGGTTTGAAGAGGTGCCCAAGGTCACCGACTCCCGTGCCTCGGGGAGCACCGAGGCCGCGCGCCCGCGCACCGCGCCGCACAGCGCGAACTGGCTTGAACGCATGTTCAAGCTCACCGAGCACAACACCACGGTGCGCACCGAGGTCATCGCAGGGCTCACCACCTTCCTCACGATGGCCTACATCATCTTCGTGAACCCGTCGATCCTCGGCGACGCGGGCATGCCGAAGGGCTCGGTCTTCGTGGCCACCTGCCTGATCGCCGCGGTCGGCACGCTGATCATGGGTCTTTATGCCAACTACCCGATCGCCATGGCGCCGGGCATGGGCCTGAACGCCTACTTCGCCTACGTGGTGGTGCTGGGCATGGGCTACACGTGGCAGGTGGCGCTGGGCGCGGTGTTCATCTCGGGCTGTTTGTTCCTGATCGTCACGGTCACGGGGTTGCGAGAGCTTTTCATACAAGGCATACCGCAGTCGCTGCGAACGGCGATCACCGTGGGCATCGGTATGTTCCTGGCGCTCATCGCGCTCAAGAGTGCGGGCGTGGTGGCGGCATCGCCGGCCACCTTCGTCACGCTGGGCGACCTGCATTCGGCGCCGGTGGTGCTGGCGACGCTGGGCTTCCTGGTCATTGTGGTGCTCGACCGGCTCAAGGTGCGCGGCGCCATCCTGATCGGCATCATGCTGGTGACGGTGCTGTCGTTCTTCTTTGGCGGCAACAAGTTCCATGGCGTGTTCGACGCGCCGCCGTCCATCGCGCCCACCTTCATGCAGCTGGACATCCTGGGCGCGCTCAAGGGCGGCATCCTGAACGTGGTGTTGGTGTTCTTTCTGGTCGAGATGTTCGACGCCACCGGTACGCTGATGGGCGTGGCCAAGCGCGCCGGCCTGCTCGTGCCCGGCAAGATGGAACGCATGAACAAGGCCTTGCTGGCCGACAGCGGCGCCATCTTCGCGGGCTCGCTGCTCGGCACCTCGAGCACCACCGCCTATGTGGAAAGCGCGGCCGGCGTGCAGGCCGGCGGCCGCACCGGCCTCACGGCCGTGGTGGTGGCGGTGCTCTTCCTCGCCTGTCTCATGATCTCGCCGCTCGCGGGCTCGGTGCCGGCCTATGCCACCGCACCGGCGCTGCTCTTCGTGGGCTGCCTGATGCTGCGCGATCTGGTCGAGCTTGAGTGGGAGGACACGACCGAGGTGATCCCGGCCGTCGTGACCGCGCTGGCCATGCCTTTCACCTACTCGATCGCCAACGGCCTGGCCTTCGGATTCATCACCTACGCGGTGCTCAAGCTCTTCACCGGGCGGGCACGGGAAGTGCATGCAATGGTCTGGGTGATCGCGGCGATCTTCCTGTTCAAGTTTGTCTATGTAGGAGGACACTGAACGCACCCGCGGGTGCCGATGATCGCGGGCACGCCATTAGACTTGTAGCCATGTTTTCCGCTTGTTGCTGTTGAACGAGACAACCCCACTGAACCCGGTATGACAACTCCCAGACTCCAGCTCGCGAACATCACCAAGCGCTACCCCGCGGTGGTGGCCAACAGCGACATTTCGCTGGCCGTGGCGCCCGGCGAGATTCACGCCGTGCTCGGCGAGAACGGCGCCGGCAAATCGACCCTGATGAAGATCATCTACGGCTCGGTCAAGCCCGACGAAGGCACGGTCACCTTCGATGGCCAGGCGGTGGCGCTGCGCAACCCGCAGCAGGCGAGGGCGCTGGGCATCAGCATGGTGTTCCAGCACTTCAGCCTGTTCGACACGCTCACGGTGGCCGAGAACGTGTGGCTGGGCCTGGACAAGTCGCTGCAGCTGGCTGAAGTGGCGCGCAGCATCACGTCCAAGGCGAGCGAATACGGCCTGGACATCGATCCCTCGCGGCCGGTGCACACACTGTCGGTGGGCGAGATGCAGCGGGTCGAGATCATCCGCGCGCTGCTCACCAACCCCAAGCTGCTGATCCTGGACGAGCCGACCTCGGTGCTCACGCCGCAGGCGGTGATCAAGCTTTTCAGCGTGCTCAACAAGCTGGCTTCGGAAGGCTGCAGCATCCTCTACATCAGCCACAAGCTGCACGAGATCCGCGAGCTGTGCACGGCCTGCACGGTGCTGCGCGGCGGCAAGGTCACGGGGGTGTGCAATCCACAGAACGAAAGCAACGAGTCGCTCTCGCGCCTGATGATCGGCAGCGAGCCGCCGCCCTTGCAGCACCGGCCGGTGCATGCGGGCGCGGTGGCGCTGCGGGTCAATGGGCTCACGCTGGCGCGCGAAGACCAGTTCGGCGTCGACCTCGACGGCATTTCGTTCGAGGTGCGCGCCGGCGAGGTGGTCGGTATTGCGGGCGTGTCGGGCAACGGACAGAAAGAGCTGCTCTACACGCTCTCGGGCGAGGACGTGCGGGCCGAAGCGGCCATGGTGCAGGTGTTCGACAAGCCGGCCGGCCGGCTCCGGCCGCGTGCGCGGCGCGCCATGGGCCTGCACTTCGTGCCCGAGGAGCGGCTGGGCCGCGGCGCGGTGCCCACGCTGGGGCTCGCGCACAACCTGCTGCTCACGCGCAGCAACGCTGTGGGCAAGGGCGGCTGGATCCGTACGGCCGCGCTCGAGAAGCATGCCAAGGCGATCATCACGCGCTTCAACGTCAAGGCCGGCGGCCCAGGCGCGGCGGCGCGTTCGCTCTCGGGCGGCAATCTGCAAAAGTACATCGTCGGCCGCGAGATCGACGCGAATCCCAAGCTCTTCATCGTCTCGCAGCCGACCTGGGGCGTCGACGTGGGCGCGGCCGCGCTGATCCGCGGCGAGATTCTTGCACTGCGCGACGCAGGCTGCGCCGTGCTGGTGGTCAGCGAAGAGCTCGACGAACTGTTCGACATCAGCGATCGGCTGCACGTGATTGCCAAGGGCCGGATGTCGCCTTCGATCGACCGCGCGGCCGCCACGCTGCCGCAGATCGGCGAATGGATGAGCGGTCTTTGGGAAGGACAGAAGAACAAGAAGGAGGCGGCCCATGTTTAAGCTCGAACCCCGTCCGGAGCTTTCGCGCTTCTGGACTTTTGCCTCGCCGATCCTGGCGTTGTTGATCACCGTGCTGATCGGCGTGGCGTTGTTCGCCGCGCTCGGCAAGGACCCGGTGAAGGGCCTGCTGGTGTTCTTCTACGAACCCATCAAGAGCGGCTACGCGATCGGCGAGCTGACGATCAAGGCGACGCCGCTGCTCATCATCGCGCTCGGGCTGGCGGTGTGCTTCCGCTCCAACGTGTGGAACATCGGTGCCGAGGGCCAGTTCGTGTTCGGCGCCATCGCCGCGGGCGGTGTCGCGCTGCTGGCCGACAAGAACACCGGCTCGTGGATCGTGGTGGCCATCCTGATCGCGGGCACGGTCGGCGGCATGGTGTGGGCCGGCATCGTGGCGTTCCTGCGCGACAAGTTCAATGCCAACGAAATTCTGGTGAGCCTGATGCTGGTGTACGTGGCCACGCTGCTGCTCGGCTACATGGTGTTCGGTCCCTGGAAGGATCCGCACGGCTACAACTTTCCGCAGTCCAAGACCTTCGAGGCGGTGACGCAGATTCCGCGGCTCTTCAAGGGTTCGCGCGTGAGCATCGGGCTGATCATCGCGCTGTTGGGCGTGGGCGTGCTTTGGGTGTTTTTGTTCCGCACGCGGGCGGGTTTTGCGCAGCAGGTCGGCGGGCTCGCGCCGGCGGCCGCGCGTTACGCGGGATTCTCGGCGAGGCGCGCCATCTGGATCGCGCTGCTCACCTCGGGCGGCGCGGCGGGCCTGGCCGGCGCGCTCGAAGTGGCGGGGCCGCTGGGCCAGCTCACGCCGTATGTGCCGGCGGGCTACGGCTTCGCGGCGATCATCGTGGCCTTCGTCGGCCGGTTGCATCCGGTGGGGATGGTGTTCTCGGCCATCCTCATGAGCATGTTCTACATCGGCGGCGAGCTTGCGCAGTCGCGCCTCGGCCTGCCCAAGTCGCTCACGGGGGTGTTCCAGGGGCTGCTGCTCTTTACGCTGCTGGCCTGCGACACGCTCATCGCCTATCGCATCCGGGGCAAGGCGGCCCTCAAGGCGCCAACGGCCGGAGGGGCGACTTCGTCGCTGCAGGCCAGCACGCCGATCACTGCGCCTGCTGCGCGTTCGACTGAAGGAGCGCTCTAGGATGAACGCCTGTTTTTCTATTCGACGCGCTGTGCATGCTTGTTCAAGGCGCGCTCCCGCCGACGCGGTACCCGGTGGCCTGTGCACGCGCCCCGAACAAGAGCATCAAGCAAGCAACCCGCGCTGGAGTAAATGAAATGGACAGCTACGCACTCTTGCTAGGCTCCACCCTGAGCGCGGGAACGGTCCTCGCAATCGCGGCATTGGGCCTCCTGATCAACGAAAAGGCCGGCATCGTCAACCTCGGGGCCGAGGGCATGATGCTCTGCGCCGCCATCGCGGGTTTTGCGACGGTCGTCATCACGCGCAACCCTTGGCTCGGCTTTCTGGCCGGCATGGCGGCAGGTGCGTTGCTTGCGGCCTTCTTCGGCGTGCTGGTGATCTGGCTCAACACCAACCAGTACGCCACCGGCCTTGCGCTTAGCCTCTTCGGCGTCGGTTTCTCCGCGTTCCTGGGCATCAACTTCGTGCAGGCCAAGTTGCCCGAGAGCGTGTCGTACGCGGTGCCGGTGCTCAGCGACATTCCGCTCATCGGACCGGCGCTTTTCCGCCACCACCCAATGGTGTATTTCGCGGTCGTCCTGACCTTCGGCCTCATCTGGTTTCTCTACCGCACGCGCGCCGGACTGGTGCTGCGTTCGGTCGGCGAGTCGCCAGAATCGGCGCACGCGCTGGGCTACCCGGTGCGGCGCATCCGCTTCCTCGCGGTGATCGTCGGCGGCGCGCTGTGCGGGTTGGCGGGCGCGTACCTATCGACCGTCTATACACCGCTGTGGGTCGAGGGCATGGTCGCTGGCCGAGGCTGGATTGCGCTGGCGCTCACCACCTTTGCCACCTGGCGGCCGATCCGCGTGCTGCTGGGCGCCTACCTGTTCGGCGGCGTCTCGATGCTGGGTTTCCATCTACAGAGCAGCGGCGTCGACGTGCCGCCGCAGTTCCTCAGCATGCTCCAGTACATCGCGCCCATCGTGGTGCTGGCGCTGATTTCGCGCAATCCTGCCTTCATTCGCATCAACATGCCGGCCTCGATTGGGAAGCCGTTCTACCCCGGCTCATAATCTCGCTTCTCGATTCCGCCAACCTGTCCTTTTTGAGGATTTTCGACAATGAATGATCTGAACAAGCGCTCCCTGCTCAAGCTGGCCGCCCTCACGGCGGTCGCTTCGGCGGCCCTGATCGGCTGCGGCAAGAAAGAGGAAGCCGCTGCACCGGCCGCGACCCCCGCACCGGCGCCGGCACCCACTGCCGCCGCACCGGCACCGGCTGCGCCGCTCAACATCGCATTCGCCTACATCGGCCCGGTCGGAGATGGCGGCTGGACCTTCGCGCACGACAACGGCCGCAAGGCGCTCGAGAAGGAATTCGGCGACAAGATCAAGACCACCTTCGTCGAGAGCGTGCCCGAGGGCGCCGACGCCGAGCGCGTGTTCCGCGACATGGTCGGCCAAGGCAACAAGCTGATCTTCGGTACCACCTTCGGCTACATGGAACCAATGCTCAAGGTGGCCACCGACAGCAAGGACGTGAAGTTCGAGCATGCCACCGGCTACAAGACGGCCGAGAACATGCGCACCTACGACAGCCGCACTTATGAAGGCGCCTACATGGCCGGCGTGATCGCCGGTGCCATGACCAAGACCAACACGCTCGGCGTGGTGGGCTCGGTGCCCATTCCCGAGGTGCTGCGCAACATCAACAGCTTCACGATGGGTGCCCAGTCGGTCAACCCGAAGATCACCACCAAGGTGGTGTGGGTCAACGAATGGTTCAGCCCGCCGAAGGAAACCGAAGCCGCCACCGCGCTCATCAACGGCGGCGCCGACGTGCTGTTCCAGAACACCGATTCGCCCGCCGTGCTCAAGACCGCGCAGGAAAAAGGCAAGCGCGCCTTCGGCTGGGATTCCGACATGACCGCCTACGGCCCCAAGGCCCACCTGGCCTCGGCCACCATCAACTGGGCCCCGTACTACATCAAGGCCACCAAGGACGCGCTCGAAGGCAAGTGGGCCACCGGCCAGAGCTGGTGGGGCGTGAAGGAAGGCGCCATCGACATCGTCTCGATCGCCGAGGACGTGCCGGCCGAAATCAAGACCAAGGTCGAAGACGTGAAGAAGGGCCTGAAGGACGGCAGCTTCGTGATCTGGAAGGGTCCGATCCTCGGCCAGGACGGCAAGGAAGTGGTTGCCAAGGATGCCGTGGCCGACGACAAGTTCCTGTCGGGCGTGAACTTCTACGTCAAGGGCGTGGAAGGCAAGGTGCCGGGCGACAAGAAGTAATCGCTGCGCCTACTGCGGCACGCGTAAATAATGGGTCGCCCGCGGGCGACCCTTTTTTTTGAATGACCCATCTCGACGCATCCAATCTCGCGCTGATCGACGACTGCACCCAAGCCTCGATCCAACTCCTGGAACGCAACCTCACGCCGCACGGCATCCTGGCCGCCAGCCGGACCGAGGCGGCCGTGGCGCGGCGCTACACGCGCATCTTCGGGCGCGACGCCGCCATCTGCGTGATGGCGATGTGCGGCAGCGGCGTGGCCGCGCTGGAGCAGGGCGCCGTGGCCAGCCTCGATGCGCTCGCGGTCCAGCAGGCGGCCAACGGGCAGATTCCCAAATACGTCGACCCCGAAGGGCAGGACGCCGATTTCTGGTACCTGGGCTGCATCGACGCCACGCTGTGGTGGCTGATTGCGGTGGACCACGTGCGGCGCCATGGCAAGGTCGGCGTCTCGCACTGGAGCGGCGAGGTGGAGCGCGCCATCGGCTGGCTGCTGGCGCAGGAGCACCAGCACTTCCGGCTCCTGCAGCAGAACGAGGCCAGCGACTGGGCCGACATCATGCCGCGCTCGGGCTACGTGCTGTACACCAATGCGCTCTGGTATGAGGTGAAGCGCCGCTTCGCGCTGGACCACGCCGAAGCCACCGAGCACCACTTCAACCACCTGTTCCATCCGTACCAACAGGACCTGCCCGAGTACCACCGCGCCCGGCTGCTGCGGCACTATGCGCGTCGCGGGCGAACGGATCCGGGCCTGTACCTCAGTTTCGTCAATCTTTCATTCGTCGGCAACGAGGGAGACGTGTTCGGCAACGTGCTGGCCATACAGAGCGGCCTGGCCGATACCGCGATGGCCAACCGCATCGTCAAGACCATTGCTGCGGCACGCGCGTGCGATCCGTACCCGGTGCGCGTGGTGCTGCACCCGCTGACGCGTGAGCACGAGCTCTGGCGCCCCTACATGGCACGCCACCAGCAGAACGTGGTGCACCAGTACCACAACGGCGGCATCTGGCCCTTCGTCGGCGGCTTCTGGGTCATGGCGCTGGCGCGCCTGGGTCTGCATGACATGGCCTGGCCCGAGCTCGCCCGCCTGGCGCATGTGAACCATCTCGGCGGCTGGCGCTTTACGGAATGGTTCCACGGCCGCACGCTGGCGTCGATGGGCATGGCGGGCCAGAGCTGGAACGCCGCCACTTTCCTGCTGGCCCGGCGTGCGCTGCAGGAGGACGCAGCAGCGTGGTGAGGCATGGGCCGTATACGTTCTGGCGCATCTCCAAGGGGGCGGCTGCGCTTATGCTGTGCGAAATCACAACGCCGATTTTCCCACCATGACCGATTACCGACCCCTCTTCGACAAGAGCTTCGGCGAGAAGATCTCCGTCGACCGCCTGCCCGAGCTGCTGCGCGCCATGCCCAAGGCCGAGCTGCACATGCACATCGAAGGCTCGCTGGAGCCCGAGCTGATCTTCGCGCTCGCGCAGCGCAACGGCGTGGCCATTCCCTATGCGAGCGTCGAAGACCTGCGCAAGGCCTATGCCTTCACCAACCTGCAAAGTTTCCTGGACATTTACTACGCCGGCGCGAGCGTGCTGCTGAAGGAGCAGGACTTCTACGACATGGCCTGGGCCTACCTGGAGCGCGCCGCGGCCGACAACGTGGTGCACACCGAGATGTTCTTCGACCCGCAGACGCACACGGCGCGTGGCGTGCCGATGGAGGTCGTGGTCAACGGCCTGCACCGCGCATGCGCCGATGCGGGGCCCAAGCTCGGCGTGAGCGCGGCGCTCATTCTGTGCTTTCTGCGCCACTTGAGCGAAGAAGAAGCCTTCGAGACACTGGAGCAGGCGCTGCCCTTTCGCGACAAGTTCATTGGCGTAGGGCTCGACTCGAGCGAGGTCGGCCATCCGCCCGAAAAGTTTGCGCGCGTGTTCGCGCGCTGCCGCGAGCTTGGCTTTCACCTGGTCGCGCATGCGGGTGAAGAAGGCCCGCCGGCCTACGTGTGGAGCGCGCTCGACGTGCTCAAGGTGGAGCGCGTCGACCATGGCGTGCAGAGCGCCAAAGACCCGGCGCTGATGAAGCGGCTCGCGCAAGACCGCGTTCCGCTCACCGTGTGCCCGCTGTCGAACCTCAAGCTCTGCGTGTTTCCCGACCTGGCGCAGCACAACCTCGGCGCGCTGCTCGATGCAGGGCTGGTCGCCACAGTCAATTCGGACGATCCGGCATATTTCGGTGGCTACATGAACCAGAACTTCACGCAGACCTTTGCGGCCACCGGCCTCGGCGTGCAGCACGCGTGGCAGCTTGCAGCCAATAGCTTCGAAGGCAGCTTCATCGACGCGGCCGCCAAGCGCGCCTACGTCGATCGGCTCAACGCCGTCTTCGCGAGCTTCTGATCGGCAGCTGCGCCCCGCGGCACCAGCAGCGGCATCGCGACCAGAGCGCACGCGCTGGCCGCGAGCCACACCAGCGGCCAGCCCTGCAGCGCAAGCAGGTGCGGAATGGAGAAGGGCGTGACGAAGCAGACCAGGAACACGCTGGTGTTCGCCATGCCGAGCGCGGTGCCCGCGCGGGCCGCGCCGGCCAGCGTGGCGAGTTCGGTGTAGGCCACGCCGTGCCATGCCGACACGCAGACGCCGCTCGCCGCCAGCAGCACCACCAGTGCCATGCGCAGCGCCGATGAATCGGCGGCGTGTGTGCCCGCGCACAGCACCAGCAGTGAGAGCCCCGCGAACAGCAGCACGCTGAGTGCGCTGCAGGCGCGCAGGTAGCCAGGGCGGTTGCGCTTTCGGTCGGTCCAGCGGCCGCTCCACACGCGCATCACCATGGCGCCAACCTGCACGAACACCATCGTGGCCGTGATGGTTGCGAGGCCCGCATGGCCGAAGTCATGCAGGAACACCGTGCCGAAAGACAGCACCGCGAACTGCGGCGCGCAAAGAATACCGATGCCAGCGACGATGCGCCAGACGCGCGCATCGCGCAACGGGCCGCTGCCCTTCGGTGCGCCTGGTCTTTCGGCGGCCTTGGCTTGCGGCGCAACCGGTGGCTCGTGCACCCAGGCCCAGCTCATCGCTGCGCTGAGCGCGCACAGCAGCGCCAGCAGGCCGTAGAGCGCGGCGAAGCCGAAATGCAGCGCCACGAAGGGCAGCACCAGCGCGCCGATGCCGCCGCCCAGTGGCACGGCCGTCTGGCGGATGCTCATCGCAAGCCCGCGTTCGCCCGCTTCGAACCACGTCATGACCGCGCGGCCGCTCGCGCCGTTGACGCTGCCGCCGAGCAGGCCGACGAGCAACAACCCGCCGCAGAGCCAGCCCAGACCTGGAATGTGCTGCGCGCTCGGCGCGGCCCAGAGCGCCATCGCCACCAATGCGATCGCGGTGCTGCCCAGGCCCGTGAGCAGGACCGGCCTGTCTCCCCAGCGGTCGGTCAAGAGGCCCCATGGCAGTTCGCTCACCGCGATGCCGAGGCCCATGAGGCCGAGCACCAGGCCCAACGTGGCGTTGTCGAGGTGGTAGCCGGTGCGCATGAGTACCGCGGTCATGGGGATGCCGCTGAAGGCCACGGAGAAGGCCGCATTGGCGGCCACGCCCGCGGCCAGCACTTTCCAGCGGTGGCGGCGTGGGTAAGACGGGGAGGAGATCGAATGCGTCATGTCGAGGCGCAGTGTCCGCCCTTGCAAAGGTTTTGAAAATCAGAAAATAATGAGCCGATCATTCGATAAAACAGGACGATTGAACAAGGAAGAAATCCATGTCCCAGGTGATGTTCGATCTCGACGTGCTGCGCAGTTTTTCCACCGGGATTGCGCTCGGCAGCTATGCGCGGGCGGCCGACAAGCTGGGCCGCTCGACGTCGGCCGTGAGCGCGCAGCTCAAGAAACTCGAGGCGCAGGCGGGCACCGTGCTGTTCCGCAAAGCCGGCCGCGGGCTGGAGCTCACCGATGCGGGCGAAACGCTGCTTGCCTATGCGCACCGCATGCTCGAACTCAACGAGGAAGCCGGCGCCGCGATGCGCGGTGCAGACTTGCAGGGCTGGGTGCGGCTCGGCCTGCAGGAAGACTTCGGCGAGACGCTGCTGCCTGCCGTGCTCGGTCGTTTTTCGCGCGCACACCCCAAGGTGCGCATCGAAGCCTGCGTGGCGCGCAGCGCGGAATTGCGCGAGCGGCTCGAACTCCGGCAGCTCGACCTTGCATTGGTGTGGGACACCGGCGACCAGATGACGCCGCACGGCGAGCGCGTGGCGCGCCTGCCGTTACAGTGGATCGGGCCGAGGGCGCCCGATGCGCTCGACGCGGCCTGGTGGAAGGAGCGCGAGCGCCGGCTCGGCGCGCGCAAGAGCAAGGAGCCGCTGCCGCTGGTGCTGCTCGACGCGCCGTGCCCGCTGCGCGACATCGTCACCTCCGCGCTCGATCGCGCGGGAACGCCGTGGCGCCATGCATTCACCAGTGCCAGCCTTGCGGCGCTATGGGCCGCCACCTCGGCCGGGCTGGGGCTCTCGGTGCGCACGCCCTTCGGCCTGCCCGCGCACGTGCGCGCCATCGACCGCACTGCGGTCGGCCTTCCGGCGCTGCCGCAGATGTCGCTCACACTCTATCGCGCGCAGGCCGCGGCCGAGGCGCCGGTGGGCCGGCTGGCCACGCTGCTGCTGGAGGCCGTGCGGCAGCATGTCCAGGCGGACCCGGCGCAGCTTCACTGAACAGCGCCCGCTAAAATCCGCACCCCGCAGCCGGGCGTCCCGGCCGGCTGCGGGTTTTTGCTTTTCCGGGGCCATGTAGAGGACCACCATGTACAAAAACCTCGCGGGCCGCGCCGTTCTGGCGTGGATGGCCGCTTGCTTTTTATCTCCCGCCTTTTCTCAAACGCAAGCGCCGAAAGAGCCGCTGAAGATCGGCTTCGTCTACGTCACGCCGGTGACCGACGCCGGCTGGGTACGCCAGCATGAAGAAGGCCGCAAGGCCGTGGACGCGGCGCTGGGCGGCAAGGTCAAGACCACCTTCGTCGAGAACGTGCCCGAAGGCGCGGACGCCGAGCGCGTCATCCGCGATCTGGCGCAGCAGGGCAACCGGCTGATCTTCACGCCGAGCTTCGGCTACATGGAGCCGACGCTGAAGGTAGCGAAGGACTTCCCCGAGGTGAAGTTCGAGTCGATCACCGGCTACAAAGCCGCGACAAACGTCGCGACCGCGAATGCGCGCTACTACGAGGGCCGCTACCTCGCGGGCATTGCGGCCGGCCGCATGACGAAGACGAACATTGCGGGCTATGTGGCAGGCTTTCCGATTCCCGAGGTGCTGCAGGGCATCAACGCGTTCACGCTCGGCATGCGCTCGGCCAACCCCAATGCCAAGGTCGTCGTGGTGTGGCTCAACGAGTGGTTCGATCCGCCGAAGGAGCGTGATGCCGCCATGGCGCTGTTCAACCAGAACGCCGACGTGCTCGCCTTCCACACCGGTTCCACCGCCGTCATGGCCGCGGCGCAGGAGCGCGGCAAGATGGCCGTGGCCTACCACTCCGACATGCGCAAGATCGCGCCCGACGCGCAGATCGTTGCGGTCACGCACGAGTGGGGCGGCTACTACACGCAGCGCGCCCGTGCCGTGCTCGACGGCAGCTGGAAGAGCGGCAATGTCTGGGGCGGCGTGAAGGACGGAATGATCCGCGTCGGCGACTTCGGCAGCAAGGTGCCCCAGGCCGTGCAGCAGGAGGTGCTGGCGCGCCAGAAGGACATTGCCGCGGGCAAGCTGCAGCCGTTCCGCGCGCTGGCGGGCGACGTGCGCGACAACGAAGGCCGTGTCGTCATCGCCAAGGGCGCCCAGCTGAACGACGAGCAGATCCTGAAGATGAACTGGCTCGCCGAGGGCGTGCAGGGGCGCGTGGGGCGATAGCTAGCCCAGCCTTTCGACGACAAAGTCGACAAAGGTGCGCAGCTTGGCGCTCGGGCGGGCTTCGGGCAGTCGCATGATGTGCACCTGACGCGTCGGAAGCTCCCACTTGGGCAGCAGCTGAACCACCTGGCCCGAAGCCAGCGCGGGGCCGAGCAATGCATCGGCCTGCACGATCACACCCACGCCCGCCATCGCGGCTGCCAGCAACGCCTGCCCGTTGTTGGTGGAAAACGGGCCGCGCACGGGGACATGCACTGTCTTGCCGCCCTGCGTGAAGCGCCATGAGTGATTCGTCCCCCAGGCCGCAAAGCCCAGGAGCGGAAAGGCTTCGAGCTCCGATGGATGTCGGGGCTGGCCGTGGCGTGCGACCCACGCCGGGCTTGCAACCGCGAACATGCGCGCCAATGCGAGCGGCCGCGCAATGAGCCGTTCATCAACGGCTGCGCCCGATCGCACGCCGCAGTCGAAGCCCTCTTCGGCAAGATCGACCACGCGGTCGTTCAGGCTCAGGTCCACCTTCACCTGCGGATAGGCGGCGATGTACTCGGCAATGACGGGTGTGAGGCGGTGTGCGCCATAGGCGACGGGCGCCGTCACGCGCAGCACGCCTTGCGGCATGGCCCGCAGCGATTCCGCCACGCCGTCGGCCGTGTGCACGCTCGCGAGCACGTCCCGGCAGCGCTCCAGGTAGGCGGCGCCGATCTCGGTCAGTGCGTGGCGCCGCGTGGTGCGTTCGAGCAGGCGGGCGCCAAGCTGCTCCTCGAGCGCGCGGATGTGCTTGCCCACCATCACGGCCGAGAGATCGAGCGCCTCGGCAGCGGCCGCAAAGCTCCCCGCATCCACCGTTGCGACGAACACCTCCATGGCGCGCAGCTTGTCCATATTGAGAACCCATAGTTTCGAATTGCCGAACCAAATGGCAATTTATCAAACTATCGATTCGCAAAACAATGAGCCTTCACGATTCATTTTTAGCGAGGTTTGCATGAAGGTTCTTGTTGTGGGCGCGACCGGCGCCGTGGGCAGCGCGGTGGCGCAGGCGCTGGCCGAACGCGGGCATGAGGTGGTGCGCGCGGGCCGCACGCGCGGCGACCGGCAGGTCGACATCACGAGCGATGCGAGTGTCGAGGCGCTGTATGCGGCGGTGGGGCGAGTCGATGCGATCGTGTCGGCGGCCGGTGGCCTTTTTTTCGGACCGCTCGCTGAAATGCGACCGGCCGATTTCAACATCGGCCTGCAGGACAAGCTGCTCGGCCAGGTGCGCCTCGCGCTGCTGGGCCAGCACGTTCTGGCAGATGGCGGCTCGATCACGCTGACCACGGGCGTAGCGGCCGACGACCCGGTTCGCGGGGGAGGCAATGCGGCTGCCGTGAATGCGGGGGTCGAGGGTTTCGTGAAAGGCGCAGCCATCGAGCTGACGCGCGGCCTGCGCATCAATGCGGTGAGTCCGACGCTGCTGACCGAATCGTCGGCCGCGTATGGCGCGCTCTTTCCGGGCGTCGAAACCGTACCAGCCGCGCGCGTGGCGCTGGCCTATGTGCGCAGCGTCGAAGGCCCATTGACGGGGCGCGTGTTTCGCGTGTGGCAATGAGCAGGCGCACGCGACTGGCGGGCGCGCTGCTCGCGCTCGCCACGACGGCGGCAAGCGCCGCACCTCCGGCCGTACAGGCGCTGCCCGAGGACTGGTATCCGGAAAGCGTCGCCATCGGGCCGGATGGTTCGTTCTACGTCGGCAGCTGGCGCCAGGGCGCGGTGGCCAGATTGAAGCCGGGTCTCGCGCCGAAGGCCGAGGTGCTCGTGAAGCCCGGCGCCAACGGTTTGGCGAACGGGCAGGGCGTGCTGGTGGATGCCAGGCATCAAGCCCTCTGGGTTTGCTCGGGCAACATCGGATTCACCACCGTGCCGCAGACGCCGAGCGCACTCAAGCGCTACGACCTGGCCACGGGCGCGCCGCGCGCAAGCTATGCCATGCCCGATGCGGGCTACTGCAACGACCTTGCGCAGGACGCGCGCGGCAATATCTACGTGACCGACTCCTTGCACCCGCGCGTGCTGCGGTTCACGCCGGGCGCTGCCGCGCTCACGGTCTGGAAGGAAGATCCGGCGCTGGCCGGCCCCGGCCCCTACAAGGGCCTGAACGGCATTGCGATCGACAGCGGGCGAAACGTGTACGTGAGCCTCGTGGCGGCCGCCTCCTACCTGCTGCGCATCGACCTCGGCACCGACGGCCGCGCCGGCGGTGTCAGCCGCATCGAGGCCCCGCGCGTGATGAAGAACGTCGACGCGATCCGCGCCTGGAAACCCGGGCGGCTGGTGCTGTTCGAGAGCAATGCCTTCGGTGACGGCCCCTACGGTGGACAGGTCACCGTGGCGCGCGCCGACGGCGCGAAGCTGGCGCTGCAGACGGTGGTGGCGGGGCTCAACGACCCATCGTCGGGCGCGGTGCTGGGCGACCGGGTCTACTTCATCGAATCGAAGTACCCGCTGCTGACCCAGCGCAAGGACAGCGATGCAGAGGTTCCGCTCGGCGTGCCCTTCGACATCCAGTCGCGTGCATTGCCGCCGGATTGAAGTGGGGACGGCGTATAGCACTCATATGCGCATGGAAATTGCGGCGCTGCGGGGCTGGTTTACCCTCCGCAGCAACGATGAAAAAAGCCTACCGCGCCTCCCTCCTGCGATTCGACGACGCCGGCCTGCCGGTTTTCGATGAAGACGGCCTCCTGGTCGTCGGCCCCGACAATGCCGGCCGCCAGCGCGTGCTCGATGCCGGCAGCCATGCCGCCGTGTCGCCGCGCCATCCCGATGCCGCTGTGACGCATCTGCCGGGGCGCATCCTCGCGCCGGGCTTCGTGGACATGCACATCCACTTTCCGCAGACCGACATCATCGGCGCGCCGTCGCCAGGGCTCCTGCCCTGGCTCGAGAACTACACCTTTCCCGCGGAAGCAAAGTTTGCCGACCCGGCGCATTCGAACGAAGTGGCCGGCGTGTTCTTCGATGAGCTCCTGCGCAACGGCGTGACCACGTCACTCACCTTCGCGACTTCGCACGTCGCGTCGGTCGATGCCTTTTTCGAGGGCGCGCAGCGCCGCGGCCTGCGCATGATCAGCGGCAAGGTGCTGCAGGACCGCCATTCGCCCGATGGCGTGCGCGACCAGACCGAGCAGAGCCTCATCGACTCCGAGGCGCTGATCCGCAAGTGGCACAACGTCGATCGCCTGGGCTACGCTATTACGCCGCGCTTCGCGCCCGCGAGCACCGATGCCCAGATGCGCGGCGCGGGCGAGCTGGCCGCGAAATACGCCGACACGTGGATCCAGTCGCACGTGGCCGAGAACCGCGACGAGGTGGCTTGGGTGCGCCAGCTCTATCCGGATGCGCGCTCATATCTCGACGTGTATGCCGGCTTTGGGCTGATGCGTGAACGCGCCGTGTACGCGCATTGCATCTACCTGGACGACACCGACCGCGCGCTGCTGCGCGACACGAAGACGGCCGCCGCCGTGAGCCCGACCAGCAACCTGTTCCTGGGCAGCGGCTTTTTCGATTTCGGTGCGGCCGACCGCGTCGGCTATCTCTACGGCCTGGCCAGCGACGTGGGCGGCGGCACCAGCTTCAGCCCCTTCCACACGATGATGGCGGCCTACTACGTGGGGCGTGAGGGGCAAACCAAGACCGGGCTGAGCATCGCCCCTTCGCAGCTCTGGTGGCGCCACACCGGCGGCGCGGCGCGCGCGCTGGGGCTCGATGGCGTCGTCGGCAACCTGCAGCCCGGCTGCGAAGCCGACTTCCTGGTGCTCAATCCGGCGGCCACGCCGCTGCTGGCGCGCAAGGCCATCCGCGCCGAGAGCCTCGAGGAGTTGCTGTTCGCGATGATCGTGCTCGGCGACGACCGGCTGGTCGAACGCACGGTGATTTCGCAGGCGGGGTAGCCATTGGCTCGTCGCAGTGATGGCAGGGCCATGGCGCATGCCACAATTCGCGCCATTCCCCCCGCAGCAGCAATCAGCGACCGCATATGAGCATCAAGAGCGACAAATGGATCCGGCGCATGGCCGAGCAGAACGGCATGATCGAGCCCTTCGAGCCCGGCCAGGTGCGCGAGGCCGCCGGCCACAAGATCATCAGCTACGGCACCTCGAGCTATGGCTACGACATCCGTTGCGCGCCTGAATTCAAGGTCTTCACCAACATTCACAGCACCGTGGTCGACCCGAAGAACTTCGACGAGAAGAGCTTCGTCGACATGCACGGCGACTACTGCATCATTCCGCCGAACAGCTTTGCGCTGGCCCGCACGGTCGAGTACTTTCGCATCCCGCGCAACGTGCTCACCATCTGCCTTGGCAAGAGCACCTATGCGCGCTGCGGCATCATCGTCAACGTGACCCCGTTCGAGCCCGAATGGGAAGGCTACGTGACGCTCGAGTTCAGCAACACCACGCCGCTGCCCGCCAAGATCTACGCGGGCGAGGGCTGCGCGCAGGTGCTGTTCTTCGAGAGCGACGAGGTCTGCGAGACCAGCTACAAGGACCGCGGCGGCAAGTACCAGGGCCAGCGCGGCGTGACGCTTCCCAAGGCTTGACAGGCCTCGGGGTACCCTTCGCGTATCTCCATTTCCGACGGCGTCCCCGCAGGCATGCAAATGCCTGTTTTGCTTACAAGGCACCGGCACGGACAAAGTACCATCCAGCGACGCTCCGGCACACTTCTGCAAGGCCGGCAAGGAGACCGCGATGAGATGGGAAGGCAACGAACAATCCGACAACGTCGAGGACCGCCGCAGTGGCGGTGGTGGCGGTTTCATCGGCGGGCGAAGCATCGGCATCGGCACCATCGCGGTCGCGCTGATCGCGGGCTGGATCTTCGGCATCAATCCGCTGACCGTGCTCAGCATGCTGAGCGGCGGCGGTGGCGAGCAGGTCCAGGTGCAGCAGCAACAGCAAGGCCCCGCACCCAAGCCGCCTTCGGGCGACCGCGAAGCGGCCTTCGTGTCGACCGTGCTGCGCAACACCGAGGTGGTCTGGACCGACATCTTTCGGAAGAACGGCGGCAACTATCAGCCGCCCCGGCTCGTGCTGTTCCGCGGCGCCACGCCCACGGCCTGCGGCACCGGCCAGGCGGCGATGGGACCGTTCTACTGCCCCGGCGACAAGAAGGTCTACATCGACCTGGGCTTCTACGACACGCTCAAGAACCAGCTCGGCGCGCCGGGCGAATTCGCGCAGGCTTACGTCATTGCGCACGAGGTCGGCCATCACGTGCAGGACGAGCTCGGCGTCACCGCCAAGGTCGAAGGCATGCGAGGCCGCCTGAGCCAGTCGCAGAACAATGCGCTGAGCGTTCGCGTCGAGCTGCAGGCCGACTGCTTTGCCGGCATCTGGGCTCACCATTCGCAAGAGTCGAAGAAGTGGCTCGACCCGGGCGACATCGAGGCGGCCATGAACGCCGCGCAGAAGATCGGCGACGACGCATTGCAGCGTTCCGCGGGCCGCGCGGTGGTGCCCGACAGCTTCACCCACGGGTCCAGCGCGCAGCGCCAACGCTGGTTCGGCGCGGGATACCAAAGCGGCGACGTGAAGTCCTGCGACACCTTCAGCGCACGCAGCCTTTGAGCGTCGGGGGCTTGAAGCCCTCGTGCGTACTGCCTTTGACGCTATGAAATAAATAGCAATACCGACGTCGCGGACGTTGTCATACCGCCGTCACTGCTATTTTTTGCGGCAGTGCGACAATAGAAGGCTTAATGACAAGCTCCTTCTCCAATCTATCGCTGGCGGAACCGCTGGCGCGCGCCGTAGCCGAAATGGGCTACGAGACCATGACTCCCATCCAGGAGCAGGCCATTCCGGTCGTGCTTTCGGGCCAGGACGTGATGGGGGCCGCGCAGACCGGCACCGGCAAGACCGCGGCTTTTTCGCTGCCCTTGCTGCAGCGCATGCTCAAGCACGAGAACTCGTCCACCTCGCCCGCGCGGCACCCGGTGCGTGCACTGGTGTTGCTGCCCACGCGCGAACTGGCCGACCAGGTGGCCCAGCAGGTCAAGCTGTACGCCAAGTACACCAACCTGCGCAGCACCGTGGTGTTCGGCGGCATCGACATGAAGCCGCAGACCCTCGAGCTCAAGAAAGGCGTCGAAGTGCTGGTGGCCACGCCGGGCCGGCTGCTCGACCACATCGAGGCCAAGAACGCCGTGCTCAACCAGGTGGAGTACGTGGTGCTCGACGAGGCCGACCGCATGCTGGACATCGGCTTCCTGCCCGACCTGCAGCGCATCCTGAGCTACCTGCCCAAGCAGCGCACAACGCTGTTGTTCTCGGCCACTTTCTCGCCCGAGATCAAGCGGCTGGCCGGCAGCTACTTGCAGAACCCCGTCACCATCGAGGTGGCGCGGCCGAACGAAACGGCGTCCACCGTCGAGCAGCACTTCTACAGCGTAAGCGACGACGACAAGCGCCGCGCGCTCAAGCAGATCGTCAAGCAGCGCGGCATCACGCAAGCCTTCGTGTTCGTCAACAGCAAGCTCGGTTGCGCGCGCCTCGCACGCTCGCTGGAGCGCGACGGCCTGCGCACCACCGCGCTGCATGGCGACAAGAGCCAGGACGAACGCCTGAAGGCGCTCGCCTCGTTCAAGGCCGGCGAAGTCGACCTTTTGGTGTGCACCGACGTCGCGGCCCGCGGCCTCGACATCAAGGACGTGCCGGCGGTGTTCAACTTCGACATTCCGTTCAACGCCGAAGACTACGTGCACCGCATCGGCCGCACCGGCCGTGCCGGCGCGTCGGGCCTGGCCGTGAGCTTTGCCAGCGGCGGCAACGATGCGCGCCTGGTGGCCGACATCGAGAAGCTGATCAAGAAGAAGATCGAGCTCGAACCCGTCGAGTTCGAGGAAGACAATCCGCGCGGCCGCATCAACGACGGCCGTCGCCATTGGCGCGAAGAAGGCGAAGCGGGCGACGCACGCGACGTGCTCGACCAGCCGCGCGAACGCAGCAGCATTGGCGCTGAAGCGCGCCGCGGCGGCGGACGCCCGCACCGCGCGCCGTCAGCACCGCGCGATCCGTTCTTCGACAAGCCCTACGAACCGGGCCAGGCCGACGCCACGCCCGCGTGGGAAGCCGCCGCCAAGGCCGCGCCGGCGCGCGGCATCTCGAGCAACATCAAGACCAAGCGCAAGGTTGCGGCGCTGTTCAAGAGCGCCGAGACCAACTGACGGAGCACCAGGGCCTCGCTTCGGCGAGGCCTCTGCCCAAAGAAAAAGCCGGCGATGCCGGCTTTTTCTTTGAGCGAACCGCCGTGCGAAACGCTCAGATCACGCGGAAGTGATGCGTTCCGTCGCGCGCCAGTTGCGCCACCAGTCCGTATTCCCAATCCAGGTACGCCTGCATCGCCTCGGCGGGCGCGTCGGTGCCTTCGTAGGGGCGGCGATAACGGTCGGTGCGCTGCGTCGCGAGCTGCGTCTCACCGGATTCGCCTTCGAAGCCCGCCGCGAACCAGGCCGCGTTGCCGCCCGCCAGCACCAGCACTTCCACATCGCGTTGGCCCTTTGCGTCGAGCCGTTGGCGCAGGTCGGCCGCGGCATAGCGCGCGAGCAGGCTGCTGCCGCAGGTCAGCACGTAGCGCTGCGCCGGCGGAATGGCCGTGCCGATGGCCTCTGCCAACTGTGCGCGAATGGCATACCAGGCGCCGGGAATGTGCCGCTTCACATAGTCGGCGCTGGTGGTCACGTCGATCACGGCCGTTGCTGCCGGCTGCTTCAGCAAGGCCGCGAGGTCATTGGGCGAGATCTCGCGAATGGCCACCGCGGCCAGTGGATAGGCGGGCGGCGGCGCCCCTTTTTCCGTGAAGGCCGAAGCGCCTGGCACTGCGTCCGGCACATAGACTTCCCACCCCATCTGCGCGAGCCACGACGCACTCATCGAAGCACGCACGCCATCGTCGTCAGCCAACACGATGCGCGCGCCGCGCACCGGCACCTGGTGGTCGGTTTCCTGCACCAGCTGGCCGCCCGGCGCGCTTGCGAAGCCGGGCAGGTGGCCTGCGTCGTATTCCTCTGACGTTCGCACGTCGAAGCGGTACAGCGTGCGCCCGGGTGCTTCGAGCGCATTCAATGCATCGAGCGCGATGCGGCGCACGCCAGCTTTGTCCGCCACACGCCGCGCATCGGCCTGTGCCTGCGCGCGATGCGCATCGGACACCGCGGCCGGTGCCTTGCGGTCTGCGCCATGGTCGAGCACCTGTCCCGCGAGCTTCCAGCCGATGGTGCCGTTGCGCAGCGCCGCCACCGGATTCGGAATGCCCGCATTCACCAGCGATTGCGTGCCGATGATGCTGCGCGTGCGGCCTGCGCAATTGACGATCACCTGCGTGGCGGGATCGGGCGCCAGCTCTCGCACGCGCAGCACCAGTTCCGCGCCGGGTACGCTGGTGGCCGATGGAATGCTCATCGTCCGGTATTCGTCGAAGCGCCGTGCGTCCAGCACCACCACGTTGGCCTTGCCATCGATCAGCGCCTTCACCTCGGGTGCGGAGAGCGACGGCGTGTGGCGCTCGTGCTCGACCAGTTCGCCGAAGGACTTGCTCGGCACGTTGACGTCGCGGAACAACTCGCCGCCGGCCGCGCGCCAGCCTTCGAGGCCGCCTTCGAGCAGGTGCAGGTTCGTGTAGCCCAGCGAGGCCAGCGTGCGCGCGGCCAGCGGCGCCAGGTCGGTGCCGTCATTCGCGCCGTACAGCACGATGAAGGTGTCCAGCCGCGGTATGCGCCGCCAGGCTTCGATCTCGATGCGCGAGAGCGGCAGGTTCGCGGCCCACAGCGGATGCTCCTGCGCGAAGGGGTCTTCCTCGCGCACGTCGAGCAGCGCGGTTTCTTCGCGCGCGAGCAGGCGCGCGCGCACCGCGGCAAATGGCACAAGGGAAAAGGCGGAGGCAGAGGTCGTCATGCGGAGGTCGTCGATTTGAGTTCGGCGGAGCGGTCCCACAGGTTGGGAAGAAGCGTGTTGGAGTAGCCCGAGACAAAGGGCTTGCGTCCGCCCTCGGCCGGGTAAGTATGCCGCCGCACAGCGCCGATGTTGGCACCGTACACGTGGATGCTGATCGACACGCGGTCCGCGTGTGCGTTGTGCACGCGGTGCAGGTCGCCCAAGGTCGGCGACACAGCCTCCACCTCGCCGGCGTCGAGCCGCACCGCTGCACCTTGCGGCCGTGCCCGGCCATCGGGGTCGAGGGCGTAGCCCTGGCTGTATTCGGCGCCGCGCAGCATGCCGATCAGCCCCCACACCGTGTGGTCATGCACCGGCGTCGCTTGCCCCGGTCCCCAGACAAAGCTCACGACCGAGAAGCGCTCGGTGCTGTCGGCGTGCAGCAGAAACTGCTGGTAGCGCGTCGTTTCAGGTTGGGCAAAGGCGTCGGGCAGCCAGTCGTCCCGCGCGACCAGCGTGCGAAGCAGTGCGCCGCCTTCGGAAAGAATGCGCGGCTCGTCCGGGCCGCCGTCGAGCAGGCGGCTGAACGCGCCCACGAACTCGCGCAGCGGCGCGATGCCAGGAACTGCGCTCACGCCGGACGTTTCCAGACCTGTGCGTCGGTGATGGCGCGCACGTCCACACGCACCGGCAGAATGCCGTCGCGCGCCGAGCGGTCGGCCACCGCCTGCAAGGCGACGATGTCGGCTTCGGACACCGGACGGCCGGTGACCGAGGCACGCGCGGTGATGATCCGGGCCGATTCGATCGGCAGGCGCGTGAGCTGGCTGTAGGCCTGCGCATACGCCTCGGAATTGGCCAGCGCCCATTCGCCGGCACGCGCGAGCCGTTCGAGAAACTGCACGATGGCTGCGCGCTTGGCTGGGTCGGCCAACGAGGGCTCGCTCGCGGTGATGAAACCCAGCGCCGTGTTGATGCCGCGCCCGTCGCGCAGGATGCGCCCGCCCTGCTGCAGCGCGATGGTGTAGTAGGGATCGAAGACGGCCCAGGCATCGATCTGCTTCGAAGCGAAGGCCGCGGCCGCATCGGTCGGCAGAACGAACTTCACCGTGACCTCGTCGCGCCGCACGCCGGCTTCTTCGAGAGCGCCATACAGCTGGTACTGCGAGATGCTGCCGCGCGCGGACGACACGATCACCGTCTTGCCGCGCAGGTCGGCCACCTTCTGCAATGGCGAATCGGGCTGCACCACGATGCCGAGCGCATCGGCCTTGCCCACGCGCGTGGCGACGATCTTCAGCGGCGTGCGGCCGACGGCGGCGGCCAGCACCGGCAGGTCGCCAGCCACCGCCGTGTCGACCGCCGCGCTGCGCTGCGCTTCGAACAGCGGTGCCGCACCCTGGAAATTGGCCCAGCGATAGGCGAAAGGCGCGCCCTCGAGCGCCTTCGAGGCTTCGAACAGCGCGCGCAGGCCGCCGGCCTGGTCGCCGAGCACCAGCGTCGTCTGCGGCTGCGCCCATGCGCGCAGCGCGCCGGCGGCCGTGAGCGAGAGGGCAGCACCCTGCTTGAGCCAGCTGCGGCGCGAGGCCTTGGAGGCCTTGGAGATGAGCAGGTCGGTCATGCGGTGACTCCTGTTGAGGGCTGCAATGCACGCGCGCCCGCTGCGACCAGGATCGCGTCGTTCTGAGGCGTGTGGATGCGGCTGCACAACACGTCGCGGTAGTGCCGCTCCAGCGGGTTCTGCCGCGTGAGGCCGTGGTTGCCGCTCAGCTGGAGCGCAAGTTCGACTGCGCGGATCGCGTTGTTCGTCACCGTGTACTTGAGCAGACCGCTTTCGGTGGCCGGCTGCGCGCGACCCTCATCCACGGCGCGGGTGGCATCGTCGAGCAGCACGCGGTTGGTGCGCAGCAGCGCGGCGATTTCTCCGACGTGCTCCTGCACGCGCGGCAAGCTCGCGAGCGGTGCACCCAGGCTCCCGGGCGCGCGCTGGTTCAAGAAGCTCACGAGCCAGTCGCGCGCCGCCTGCGCCACCGCGTCGTAGAGGCTTGCGAGCAGCACCGTCATCCAGGCCTGCTGCGTGGCATGGGCGTCGATGTCGGTCTGGCTGCCGGCGTCGGGAGCCCAGTCGCCAGGGGCGCGCAGGTCGACCGCATGGTCGAGCTCGATTGCCACGTTCTCGAACACCACCTCGTGGCTGCCCGAAGCGCGCAGGCCCAAGTGGTCCCAGCTTGCGATCACGCGCACGCCGGGTGCATCGCGCGGCACCAGGAACACGCCGGTGCGCGGCGCGGGTTCGTCCGTGCGGCCCCACACGGCGAGCCACGAGAGACCCTCAATGCCGGTCGTATAGAGCTTGTGGCCGTCGATCTTCCAGCCGCTGCCTTCGCGGCGAGCGACTGTCGCGGGCAGCCCGCCGCGCGCCGGCGAGCCGAGCGCGGGCTCCACGCGCAGCGCATTGATGAGGCCCCCGCGATCCACCGCGTCTCGCAGCACGCGTTCGCGCAGGTGCGGCGGCCAGCGGCTGTCGCTGCGCGCAATGGCGTGGTGCTGCAGGTAGGTCATCGTCAGGATCAGCGCGGTGGCCGGCTCGCCGCGCGCCACGGCCGCGACCACGCGCCGCGCCGTCGCCAGCGAGGCGCCCCCGCCGCCGTACGTCGCGGGCGTCACCAGGCCGATGAGGCCGTGCGACTGCAGCACCTCGAAGTTCGGGCGCGGAAAGGCGCCGCTGCGGTCGTGATCGGCTGCGGTGGAGGCGAACTGCGACGACAGCCGCGCCAGCACGGCGGCATCGACGGTGGCAGGGGCGGGATCTTCATTCGTGGCCGGCGGGCGGCGCAAGGGGAGTGCACTCATGGTCCGGCACGTTAGCGGCGACTTGCCGCGACAAAAACGACGCATCCCGCATATGCAAACTCGTTTTTCTGCGTTCGCTTTCAGCGCCGGCCTCAGTACCGTCCGGGCCATGAAATCTGATTTGTTGATGGACCGGCGACGTCTGCTCCAGGCCGCCGCAGCGTGGAGTGCGATGGTCGCCGCGGGTGGAACGCAGGCTGCAACGCCGGCACGCGACCTTTCCGGCGTGACCCTGCGCGTGGGCACCTACAAGGGGCTCTGGCGGCCGCTGCTGCAGGCTTCCGGCCAGGCCGACACGCCCTACAAGATCGACTGGCGCGAGCTGAACAACGGCGTGCTGCACATCGAGGCCATCAACGGCGACGCGCTCGACCTGGGCTCGGGTAGCGAGATTCCGCCGGTGTTTGCGGCGCGCCAGAGGTCGAGCGTGAAGCTGGTGGCCGTGACGCACGAAGACCTGAACAACCAGGCCACGCTGGCGCGCAAGGATTCGCCGATCCGCAGCATTGCCGACTTCAAGGGCAAGCGCGTGGGCTATGTGCGCGCCACCACCTCGCACTATTACCTGGCCAAGCAGTTGGCAGAAGCCGGGCTCTCGTTCAGCGACATCCAGGCCGTGAGCCTCACACCGTCGGACGGCTTGTCGGCCTTTGCGCGCGGCGACCTCGATGCCTGGGCCATCTATGGCTACAACGGCCAGCTTGCGCGCACGCAATACGGCGCGCGCACCATCAAGACCGGCGTGGGCTATCTCTCGGGCAACTTCCCCATCTACGCGAATCCGCGCGCGCTGGACGATGCGTTGCGCCGCGCGGCATTGAGCGATCTGCTGCAGCGCCTGCAGCGCTCGTTCGCATGGATCAACGGCAACTTCCTGGCCTATGCGCGCGCGCAGTCGGCCGAGACGCGCGTGCCGGTCGGCGACCTGGTCGAGCTCTTCAACGGCCGCAGCGGCGACTACAGCCTGGGCCCCGTCACCGACGCCGTGGTGCGCAGCCACCAGGAGGTGGCCGACACCTTTTTGAAGATCGGCGTGCTCGACGGCCCGGCCGACGTCAAGCCCTTGTGGGACCGCAGCTTCGAAAGCGTACTGCGCCTGCCCGCCGCCTGAACAACCCCGCATTCAATCCTGAAAAACACGAGGACACCATGAGCCAGAACGACGTTGAATTCATCGGCATGATCCAGGGCCAGAAGGTCTCGGAGATCCACGCCGCCAAAGGCCCGGCCATCGATCGCGACTATGTGCGCGCCTTTGCCCAGGCGCACGAGAACGCGGGCTTCGACCGCGTGCTGGTGCCGCACCATTCCACCAGCCCCGATGCCACGCTGACGGTGGCCTACGCGGCCTCGGTCACCGACCGCATCCACTTCATGCTCGCGCACCGCCCCGGCTTCGTGGCACCCACGCTCGCGGCGCGGCAGTTTGCCTCGCTCGACCAGTTCAGCGGCGGCCGGCTCGGCGTGCACTACATCTCGGGCGGCTCCGACGAGGAGCAGCGGCGCGACGGCGACTGGCTCGATCATGACCAGCGCTATGCCCGCACCGATGAGTACCTGGAGGTGCTGCACAAGGTGTGGACCGGCGAGAAGCCCTTCGACCACGAAGGCGCGCACTACCGCTTCCAGAATGCGTTTTCGGAAGTGAAGCCGGTGCAGACGCGCAACGGCAAGCCGCATGTGCCGGTGTATTTTGGCGGTGCGTCGGAGGCCGCGATTCCCGTGGCCGGCAAGTACGCCGACGTGTATGCGCTATGGGGCGAATCGCTCGACCAGGCGCGCGAACTCACGACCCGCGTGCGCGCCGAAGCTGCGAAGCATGGCCGCAGCGTGCGCTTCTCGGTGTCTTTCCGCCCGATCCTCGCGGAGACCGAAGACGCCGCATGGGCGCGCGCCGACAGCATCCTGGCCGAGACGAAGCGCCTGCGCGTGGTGCAAGGCTACAACCGCGGCGGCCCGCAGCAGAGCGAAGGCGCGAAGCGCCTGCTGGCCGCAGCCGGGAAGGGCACGCGGCTCGACAAGCGGCTGTGGACCGCGGTTGCGCAGGAAATCGGCGGCCGCTCCAACAGCACCGCACTCGTCGGCACGCCCGAGCAGGTGGCCGATGCGCTGCTCGATTACTACGACCTGGGCGTGACCACCTTCCTGATCCGCGGCTTCGATCCGCTGGAGGATGCGACGGACTATGGGCGCGAGCTGATTCCGCGTACGCGCGAGCTGGTGGCGCAGCGCGCGGCCTCGGTTCGCAAGGCGGCATGACTTGACTTTCTCCATCCCCCTCTGGGGGTGGGCAGGGGTGAGGGCAAGCGGCGTTCAACACGCCGCAGCCTTGCAAGCGCCACTTGCCCCATCCCAACCTTCCCTCAGAGGGGGAAGGAGCAATACCAAATACGAGGAATCTTCATGAGTGCAGTTCTGTCGATCGACTGGGATGCCGGTATCGCGCTTCGGCGCAACCCGAACCCGCAACAGAAATACTGGTTCGACCCGATCCCGCCACGCACCAGCGTGCAGGCCGAACGCCGCCATCGGCAGGAGCGCCTCGCCGGCGCCTTTCGCCTGTTCGCGCGCTTCGGCTTTGCGCAGGGCCTCGCGGGCCACATCACCGCGCGCGACCCCGAGCTGGCCGATCACTTCTGGGTCAACCCGCTGGGCATCCACTTCTCGCGCATCAAGGTGTCCGATCTGCTGCTGGTCAATTCGAAGGGTGAGACCGTGATTGGCGACCGGCCGCTCAACAAGGCCGCGTTCGCGATCCACGCGGCGATCCACGAGCACAACCCGAAGATCATTGCCGCCGCCCACACGCACTCGACCTACGGCAAGGCCTGGTCCACGCTGGGCCGCAAGCTCGACACCCTCACGCAGGACAGCTGCGTGTTCCACGAAGACGTGGCGCTCTTCGACGACTTCACCGGCATGGTGGTCGACACCAGCGAGGGCGACCGTATCGCACACGCGCTGGGCGACAAGAAGGGCGCCATTCTCAAGAACCACGGCATCCTGACCGCGGGCCCCTCGGTGGAAGCTGCCGCGTGGTGGTACATCGCGCTCGACAACGCCTGCCACACGCAACTGCTGGCCGAAGCCGCCGGCAAGCCGCAGCCCATCGACGAAGCCACGGCGCGCCACACACACAGCCAGATTGGCGGCCCGGAGGGGGCCATCCATTCCTTCGACAGCCTTTATGAAGGTCTCGTTGAAGCGGAACCCGAACTGCTGGACTGAACAAAAAAACCAACGGAGTTCTCGATGACCGCATCCCTTTCACGCCGCAGCGTCCTGCGCGCAGGCGGCGCCGCCGCCGTGGTCGCCTCGGGCGGGCTGATTGCCTCGCAGGCGTTTTCGCAGCAGACCCGCAAGCTCACCTTCGCCTGGAACGCCGCCGCGTTCTGCCTCTCGCCCGTCGTCGTCGCGCAGGAGCGCGGCTACTTCGAGCGCAACGGGCTCCAGGTGGACCTGATCAACTACACCGGCTCCACCGACCAGTTGCTGGAGTCGCTGGCCACGGCCAAGGCCGATGCGGCCGTGGGCATGATCCACCGCTGGCTCAAGCCGCTGGAGTCGGGCTTCGATGTGAAGATCGTCGGCAGCTCGCACGGCGGCTGCGTGCGGCTCGTGGGCGCCAAGGCGGCGGGTGCCACCAGCATTGCTAGCCTCAAGGGAAAGACTATCGGCGTGTCGGACATTGCGAGTCCGGGCAAGAACTTCTTCTCCATTCTGCTGGCCAAGAACGGCATCGATGCCGACAGGGACGTGACCTGGCGCCAGTACCCCGCGGACCTGCTCGACATTGCCGTGCAGAAGGGCGAGATCCACGCCATTGCCGATGGCGACCCGAACGTCTACCTGATCGAGAAGCGCAACAAGGGCGCCTTCGTGGAGATTGCGAGCAACCTCTCTGGCGAATACAAGGATAAGGTCTGCTGCATCGTCGGCGCGCGCGGCGAGCTGGTGCGCAAGGACAAGCCGACCGTGGCCGCACTGGTGCGCGCCATTGCGCAGGCCTCCGACTACGTGGCGGAGAACCCCAACGAATCGGCCAAGCTCTTCGCCAAGTACTCGCCCAAGGTGCCGGTGGAAGACCTGCGCGCGCTGCTGGGCACGCTCACGCACAACCATCATCCGCTCGGCAAGAACCTGCGCGACGAGGTGGAGTTCTATGCGCGCGATTTCCGCGGCGTCGGCGTGCTCAAGAAGACCACCGATCCGGCGCGCTTTGCAGAACACGTCTCTTTCGATCCACTCGCATGAGCACCCCAGACCCCGCATTGGGCTTCGATTCCCTCCCCTTCCGGGGGAGGGCGAGGGTGGGGGCCGCGGCGCCCGAACGCAGGCCTTCTCCCGCATCGACATCGCCCCGCATTCAAGCAGCCCTGCCCACATGGCGCATCGGCTTCGCCGCCGCTGCGACATGGCTCGCCCTCGGCCTGCTCACCATCTACTGGCCGAACCGGGCCGTGGGCTTCAGCGACTGGGCCTATACCGACGAGTTCGGCATCGCAGCCATTGCCGTCGGTGCGTTGCTGCTGGCCATCGCATTGCTCGGCCCGCGCGCCGGCCGCGTCGCACGCCTGCTCCGGCCCGCCGGCCCCTGGCTCGTCGCGCTGCCGCTGCTCTTCGCCATCTGGGAGATCGCAACCGCAAAGCTCGCGCTGCTCCCCACGCCGTTCTTCGCGCCGCCGCAAAGCCTTATCGAAACCTACATCGACGATTGGCGCCGCCTTGGCGAAAGCCTGCTGCACTCGGCGCGCTTGCTCGCGCACGGCTTCGTGCTGGGCGCGCTCGCGGGCTTTCTCACGGGCGTGACCATCGGCTGGTCGCGCATCGCGGGCTACTGGGTGCATCCGGTGCTGCGCTTCCTCGGGCCGGTGCCGGCCTCGGCGCTGCTGCCGCTCGCATTCTTCTTCTTCCCATCGAGCTATGCGGCCGCGGTGTTCCTGATTGCGCTGGCTACGGGCTTTCCCGTGGCGGTGCTCACCTGGTCCGGCGTGGCGGGCGTCAACCGCAACTACTATGACGTGGCGCGCACCATGGGCGCGAGCGAGCGCTTCCTGGTGCTGCGGGTGGCCATTCCGGCAGCCTTGCCCCAGGTGTTCGTGGGCCTCTTCATGGGCCTGGGCGCGGCGTTCTCGGTGCTGGTCACTGCCGAGATGATGGGCGTGAAGGCCGGGCTCGGCTTCTATCTTTCGTGGGCGCAGGGATGGGCCTCGTACTCGAACATGTACGCCGCGCTGATCGTGATGGCCGTGCTGTGCTCGGGCCTGATCACGTTGCTCTTCAAGGTGCGCGACCGCGTGCTGTCGTGGCAGAAAGGAACCGTCAAATGGTAGCCGCCGCAGTTGCTGCCGAAGCGGGTGTGCGCCAGGCCGGCGCGCACATCGACATCCGCGGCGTGAGCCATTGGTTCGATGTGGCGGCAGGGCCGCTGCAGGTGCTCGACGACATCGACCTCACGGTGAAGCCCGGCGAGTTTGTCGCGCTGCTGGGGCCGAGCGGTTGCGGCAAATCGACCTTGCTGCGCCTCGTGGCCGGGCTCGAGCCCGCCACGGCCGGCCGCATCACGCAGGACGATGCGCCCATCACGCGGCCCGATCCGTCGCGCATCGTCGTGTTCCAGGACCCCACGCTCTACCCGTGGCGCAGCGTGTGGGACAACGTGGCGCTGGGCTTGCAGGCGCGCGGCGTGCTCAAGGCGCAGCGCGGGCGTGTCGACGAAGCGCTCAATCTCGTCGGCCTCACCGACTTTGCAAAAGCCTTTCCGCACCAGCTTTCGGGCGGCATGGCGCAGCGCGTGGCGTTGGCGCGCGCGCTGGTCAACGATCCGCAGTTGCTGGTGCTCGACGAGCCGCTCGGAAAGCTCGATTCGCTCACGCGCATCTCGATGCAGAGTGAGCTCGTCAACCTGTGGCAGCGCGCGGGCTTCTCGGCGCTGCTGGTCACGCACGACGTGGAAGAGGCGCTGTTCCTCGCCAACCGCGTGGTCGTGCTGAGCGACCGCCCGGCGCGCATCGCGGCGGAGATCGTGGTCGACCTGCCGTATCCGCGCCATCGCGGGCATGCGCGGCTGGCCGAGCTTCGGCACGAAGCACTGCGACACCTGGGGCTCGACGCCACGTGGTGACATGAACGGCACGCCGCAGGCCGATTGGCTCAACCTGCTGATCGGCCTGCTCCAAAGCGCGCAGCTGCAGCTGCTGCGCGTGCTCGATGCGCTCGGGCTCGCACGGCAGGTGCACGGCCAAGCGGCCTGGCCGTGGTCGCATCGCCTCTCGGGCGAAAACCTGTTGATCGACCTGGGCCAGGCGCGCAGCCTTGCGTGGACGCTGGTCTTTGTTGCCGCAGCGCTGCTTGCGCTGTTGCTCGCGTTGTTGTGGCGGCGCCCGCGCCTCTACTTTCTGGCAGTGGTGCCGATGCTGCTGATCGCCGCGCCATGGCCCCAGGCGCACGTGGTGCTGGTGCCCGCAACGCCGACCAGCTTTCACTCCGCACCGCCCGGCTTTACAGCGGCTTCCATCGCACGCGGCCGCGTGCTGTACGAACAGAACTGCGTCGCGTGCCACGGCGCTGACGGCAGGGGCGAAGGGCCGCTCGCGGCCTCGCTGGCAGTCTGGCCGCCCAATCTCAACGGCGCCTTGCTGTGGCGGCGTGCCGACGGTGATCTGCTCTGGCGCATTCTTCATGGCACGCGCGATGCGCAGCATGGCGGGGCCACGATGCCGGGCTTCGGCGAAAAGGTCGACGAGGCCGAGGCTTGGGCGCTGATCGACTACATGAAGGCGCTGGGCGCGGGCCAGAGCCTGCGCGCGCTTGGCAACTGGCCGCAGCCCATCGGCCTGCCCGATATGGCGGTGCGTTGCGGCTCGCAACCTGCGCGGTCGCTTGCGAGCTGGCGCGGGCAGCGTGTGCGCATCGTCGCCGGCAACGCGGCGCCCGCTGAAGATCCGCGGCTCGTGACGGTGCTGCTCTTGCCGCCGTCCCCGATGGCATCGAGCGCCACCGCCGATTGCGTTGCGCAGTCCGCCGCCGCGTGGGAGGCGCTGGCCTTGATAACCGGAACCGACCGCCTTGCCGGCACGCAGCTCATTGCCGACCGCGACGGTTGGCTGCGCGTGCGCGGCGAGCCCGGCAAAGCGGGCTGGTCTGACGACGACCTGGTCTGCCGCAGCGAACGCCCGCCCGCCCGGGCGGGGCAGGGCGCCGCCTTGCCCGCCGACGGGCTGGGCGCGCTCATCGCCCGCATGGACGCCGAGCCCGTGCGCTTCGTCAAGGGCGGCTTCATCCACTGATCGATTTTTTTCTCACACCGCAACGAACACGGAGAACCCATGAACTCATCACACCTCGACCGATCGCGCCGGCGGCTACTTACGCACAGCCTCGCCGCGGCCACGGCCATCAGCTTGCCTGCGTTCTCGTTCCAAGCCCATGCGCAGGGCCGCCCGGTGCTCAAGGCCGGGGATCAGAAGGGCGGGCTGCGCGCGCTGCTCGAAGCGGCCGGCGGGCTCGAAGGCTTGAACTACGACATCCAGTGGTCCGAATTCCCCGCGGCCGCGCCGCTGGCCGAAGCGCTGAATGCGGCGGCCGTCGATTCCGGCCCCATCGGCGACGCGCCGCTCGTCTTCGCGCTTGCCGCCGGCACGCGTGTCAAGGCCATCGGCGCGAACCGTTCGGATTCCTATGGCACGGCGGTGCTCGTGCGCCCCGATTCACCGCTCAAGACCGCCGCCGACCTCAAGGGCAAGAGCATTGCCACCAACCGCGGCTCCATCGGCCACTACGTGACGCTCAAGGCCATCACCGCGGCCGGCCTCAAGCCCGAGGAGGTGAACATCCGCTTTCTTGCGCCGGCCGACGCCAAGCTCGCGCTCACGCAAGGCTCGGTCGATGCCTGGGCCACCTGGGAGCCTTACACCGCGCTGGCCGAGGTCAGCCACCACGCGCGCGTGCTCGCCAGCGGGCGCGGGCTGCTGCCCGGGCTCAGCTACCTCGCGGCCACCGAGGCCGCCATTGCCGCCAAGCGCCCAGTGCTGCAAGACTTTTTGCAGCGCGTGGTGAAGGCGCAGCTCTGGTCGTACCGCAATGTCGATGCCTACTCGGCCACGCTCGCGCGCATCATCGGCATCCCGCCCGAGGCAGCGAAGCTGCAGTTCGAGCGCCGCCAGCAGAAGTGGGTGCCCATCGACGCGCAGGTCGTTGCCGACCAGCAGGGCACGGCGGACTTCTACCGCCAGGTCGGACTCATCAAGCAACCGCTCGATGTGAAGACCACCTTCGACACGGGCTTTGGGGTCGCGGCGCAGGGCTGATCGATCACGGGCGGCTGCGATCGGCGGCGCGCACCAGCTGCGAAAGCCGCATGACCAGCGGCTCGAAGAGTTCCGCCGAGGTGTTGCCGTATCCCAGCACCAGCCCGTTGTCCGCCGCCTTCGGCTGCATCGCGAAGCTCGATAGCGGTACGGGCGCGAGTTGATGACGCAGCGCTTCGGCGGCGATCCGCCGGTCGTCGAAGCGGGGCGGCAGCCGCACCGTGAGGTGCAGGCCGCAGTGGCCGCCGTCGATCTCGTGCGGCACCTTGAGGTGCCGGGTCAGCGCCAGCCGCAGTGCTTGCTGCCGCTCGCGGTAGAGCCGCCGCATGCGGCCCAGATGCCGGCTGAACTGCCCACTCTCGATGAAGTCGGCCATGGCCAGCTGTTCGTGGCGGTGGCCGCCGCGCAGCATTTCCCCGAGCGCCGTGTGCACCGCCGCCATGAGCTGCCGCGGCAGCACCAAGAAGCCGAGCCGAAGCGACGGAAACATCGTCTTGCTGAAAGTGCCGATGTAGAGCACCGGTGCATCGTCCACGAGCCCCTGCATGGCGCCGATGGGTTCGCCGGTGTGGCGGAACTCGCTGTCGTAGTCGTCCTCGATGATCCATGCACCGTGCCGGCGCGCCTCTGCGATCAGCGCCAGGCGGCGCGCGATGCTCAGCACGGCACCGGCCGGGTACTGGTGCGAGGGCGTGGAGTAGATCAACCGGGGCGGGTGCCTCTGCCAGTCGTTCGCGCTGGCGCGCAGGCCCTCGGCGTCAACCCGCACGGGCACGATGCGCATGTCGCCGGCATGCATGGCCGCCTTCACACCGCGATAGCCCGGGTCTTCGACCCAACCCGTGTCGCCGGGATTCGCCAGCAGCCGCACGCACAGGGAGATGGCTTCCTGCGCGCCTTCGGCAATGACCACCTGCGATGCGTCGCATCGGACACCGCGCGCAATGGCCAGGTGCCGTGCGATGGCCGCGCGCAGCGGCGGCTCGCCCAGCGGAGGTCCGTAGCCGAGCGTGGCCGGGCTGGCGGCACGCATGGCCCGGTCCAGTGCCCCCCGCCAGGCTGCGGAAGGAAAGTGCGACAGCGCCGGCACGCCCGGGCGCAGGGCCGCGTCCGGAATGGTGAAAGGCGTGCTCGGCTTGATGCCGGCCAGGCGACGCGCAGTGGCCGGCGCGCCCGCGGATTTGCCCGAGCGCCGCGGCAACGCCGGCGAAGTCAATTCGATAACCCGCGTGCCCTGGCGGTCTGGCCGTACGTAGCCCTCGGCGGCCAGATGCTCGTAGGTTGCGGTGACGGTGTTGCGTGAGATAGCGAGCGCCTCGGCCAACGCGCGCGAACCGGGCAGCCGGCTGCCCGGCGCCAGGCTGCCGTCGAGAATGGCGCGCTTCAGGCGCTCGTGCAGCTGGCGCTGCATCGAGCCGGCGTCGCGGTCCCGGGCCAGAGGGGATTCGAAGAGTGCGGCCGCGTCGAGGTGGGGAGGATTGCTCATGAGCGAAAACGTGGCACCATGAAATGAGTATGGCGTGGTACTTCCTGTGGCGCCACGCCGGGCGTACTTTACCGTACCCCGGCACTGCCGCCATCTTTGCTTCCGAAAGCCTCCCCATGTCAGCTCGCCACAACGAATACGGCCAATCCATCGGTCCCCTGGTGCCCGAATGGACGCCTCGTTCCCAGCCGCCGCGCCGCCCCATCGTGGGGCGCTACTGCGTGCTCGAACCGCTCGATGCCGCCCGGCACGCCGACGACCTCCACGCCGCCTATGCGCTGGCACCCGACGATCGCGACTGGACCTACCTGTTCTTCGACCGGCCCGCCGACGTGGCAAGCACGCGGGCCTACATCGAGCGCGCCGCGCAGAGCGCCGATCCCATGCACTTCGCGGTCATCGATCTGCAGACCGGCCGGGCCGTCGGTACGCTGGCGCTGATGCGCATCGACCCCGCCCACGGCACGATCGAGGTCGGCGTCGTCGTTTTTTCTCCGCTGCTGAAGCAGACGCCGATGTCCACCGAAGCCCAGTACCTGCTGATGAAGCTGGCCTTCGACGAACTCGGCTACCGGCGCTACGAATGGAAATGCGACAGCTGCAACGAGCCTTCGAAGCGGGCTGCCGCGCGGCTGGGCTTCCAGTTCGAAGGCATCTTCCGGCAGGCGATCGTCTACAAGGGTCGAAGCCGCGACACCGCGTGGTTCTCGATCGTCGACAGCGAATGGCCGGCGTTGCGCGCGGCATTCGAGCGCTGGCTTGCGCCGGAAAATTTCGACGCGCAAGGCAGACAGCGCATGGCACTCGATCGCTTCCGCCTGCCGCGCAGCTGACAGCTTGCGGGCCTGACAGTTCAGCCGGGCTTTTGCGCCTGTTCGCACTTCACCTGGATCAGTTCGCGCTCGTCCAGCGTGGCGCCAATGCGCACGGCGCTGAGGCAGCCGCCCCAGACGCAGCCCGTGTCGGTGGAAAGCAGGTCGGGCCGCGAAAGCCAGCCCAGCGTCGACCAATGGCCAAAGGCCACGGTGGCATGCGCGGTCTTGCGGCCGGGCACGTCGAACCAGGGCATGAAGCCTTCGGGGCCGGGCCGCATGCCGTCCTTGCTCTCGAACTCCATCACGCCTTCGGCCGTGCAAAAGCGCATGCGTGTCAGCGCGTTGACGATGGCGCGCAGCCGCGCGCCGCCGGTGAGCGTGTCGCTCCACTGCGCCGGCTCGTTGCCGTACATGTCGAGCAAGAACTCGCCCAGCGCAGGGCCGCGCAGCACCGATTCGACCTCGGCCGCCAGCACCAGCGTGTCGCCCACCGTCCACTGCGGCAGGACGCCGGCGTGCACCATGAGCAGGTCGCCGCCATCGATCTGCATGTGCAGCGCCATGTGCTGCTGGCGCACCCACTCGAGCATGGCTTCGCTGTCTGGCGCCTCGAGCAGCGTCGCCAGCGTGTCCTTGCGGCCGGACTTGCGCGCACCGTGCGCCACGCCCAGCAGGTGCAGGTCGTGGTTGCCGAGCAGGCTCAGCGCCGAGGCGCCGAAGCCGTGCACGCGCCGCAGCACGGCGGCCGAGTCGGGCCCGCGGTTGACCAGGTCGCCGAGCAGGACGATGGTGTCGCGGCTGGGGGAGAAACCGATCCTGTCGAGCAGTCGCTGGAGGGCGGCGTCGCAGCCCTGGATGTCGCCGATCAAGTAAAGTGCCATGTCCTCATTTTCACCCCCTGTTCATGGATGTTCTCCTGCTGGCCATGCTGACCACGCTCAATGCGTTGTTCGCGATGTCCGAAATGGCCCTTTCAACCAGCCGGCGCGCGCGCCTGGCAGCGCTGGCCGAGACAGGAGACGCCGGCGCGGAAGCCGCGCTCAAGCTGATGGAGGAGCCCACCCATTTCCTCTCGACCGTGCAGATCGGCATCACCTCGATCGGCATGCTCAGCGGTATCGTGGGGGAGGCCGCCTTCGCGGCGCCGCTCGCCGTGTGGATGGAGCACCTGGGCATGGGCCGCGGCACGGCCAGCGTGGCTTCCACCGCCGTGGTGGTGACAGGCATCACCTTTTTCACCATCATCTTCGGCGAGCTGGTGCCCAAGCGCATCGGCCAGCTTTATCCGGAACCCGTGGCGCGCTGGGTGTCGCGCCCGATGCGCGGGCTCGCCAAGGGCGCCAAGCCCTTCGTGTGGCTGCTCGCGAGCGCCACCGCCGCGGTGCTGAAGCTGCTGCGCATCGACGCCAATGCCGCGCGCTCCATGACCGAGGAAGAAATTTCGGCCAGCCTCGAAGAGGGCGTGGATGCCGGCGTGATCGAGCAACACGAGCACCAGATGGTGCGCAACGTGTTCCACCTGGACGACCGGCGGCTGTCGTCGCTCATGGTCCCGCGCGCCGACATCGAATGGCTCGACGCGTCGGACACCGTGGCAGAGGCACTGCAGAAGGTGGCGGATGCGGGCGCGCTCAACATCGTGCATTCGTGGTATCCGGTGTGTCGCCATTCGCTTGACGACGTGGTGGGCGTCATCAGCGTGGCGCACCTGCTGCGCCTGGGCACCGGCCACGACGGCGTGCTCGGGCAAGAGGCCGCGCCGGCCGTGTTCGTGCCCGAGACGCTCACCGGCATGGAGCTGCTCGAACAATTCCGCGAGCGTGGCGGCCGGCTCGTGTTCGTGGTCGACGAATACGGCGTGGTGCAGGGCCTCATGACCCCGCGCGACATGCTCGAAGCCATCACCGGCGAACTGCAGCCCGGCACCCTGACCGACGCCTGGGCGCGCGAGCGGCCCGATGGCGTGTGGGAGCTCGACGGGCTGATGCCCGTCTCCGAATTGCGCGCGCGGCTCGGCATTCGCGAGCTGCCGGACGAAGAGCGCGGGCGCTACAACACCGTCGCGGGCTTGCTCATGGCCGTGTCGGGCCACCTGCCCGCGACCGGCGAGGTCATCGACTGCGCCGGCTGGCATTTCGAGATCGCCGCACTCGAGGGACGCCGCATCGACCGGGTGCTGGCCGCGCCCGACAAGACGGCATCCAGGGACGACTAGGTCCGCCATGCTCTCGCTGCTCGCCCTCAGCTGCCCGCAATGTTCGGCACCGTTGCCGCGTGCAGCGCGCTGGCGCACCGTCAACTGCAACTATTGCGGCGCCACCATCACGCGTGGCGAGGAAACCGTCGAGCGCGAGAGCTTTCGCGCGGCGCTGCGCCGGGCGAATGCCGACCACGGCGACACCGGGCGCACGCTGCAATGGCGCGGCGCGCGCTACCGCGTGCTGGCACCGCTGGCCATCGGCGAGCACAGCGAAGTGCTGCTGGCCGAGCGGCTCGGTGCGCTGCCGGAGCGCGTCACGGCCAAGCTGGCACGCGAATCCGCGGACGGCGCCGTGCTGCTGCGCGAAGCCGCGGTGCTGCAGGCCTTGCAGGCGCTCGCCATGCCGGGCGCTTCGTATTTCACGCGCCGCCTGCCGCAGCCCGTCGGCACGGGGCTGGCCGAAGGGCTCGCAGACGGTGGCCGCCAGGCACTGATGCTGCGCCACCCGCCCGGTTTCTGGGGCAGCCTGCACAACGTGCAGCAGGCCAACCCGCGGGGCATCGATGCGCGGCACGCCGTGTGGCTCTGGCGACGCATGCTGGAGGTGCTGGCCTTTGTGCACGACGCGGGCTGGACCCACCGCGACCTGTCGCCCGCGCATGCACTCGTGCATCCGCGCGACCATGGCGTGCTGATCGTCGGTTGGTCGCGGGCGCAGCAGGCATCCGGCCCGGCCCATGCCGCCGCCGCAGCGCGCGACCTGATGCAAAGCGCCTGGACCGTGCGCGCCGTGCTGCACGGCCGGGCCGATGACAGCCCCGGTGTGGGCGACCGCACGCCCGCGCCGCTCGCCGCCTTGCTGCGCCGGTGCAGCGAAGACGCCGCCGAATGCCAGCGGCTGGGCGCGCGCGGCATCGAGCAGGCGCTGTCCACCGCATCGCACGAAGCCTTCGGCACGCCGCAGTTCGTTCATTTCGACCCGGCGCCCGGCGCCTGAAAACAACCATCGAAGAAAACAGAGGAGCACGCACCCATGGGCTACGGAAACTACTCGCATGCCGCTCACACGGCGCTCATTGCCGACCGCGCCGCCAAGCCCGGTTCCGAGGTGTTCACCCAGACCGCCACGCACCCGCTGATGAACCCGCACGGGCTCAAGGTGCGCGAGTCGCGCGACAACGCCGATCACCCCAACTCGCTGGGCATTGCGTTCGCGCTCGACGTCACGGGCTCGATGGGCGACATCCCGCAGATCCTCGCGCGCCGCGAGCTGCCCACCTTCATGAAGCTCTTGACCGATTGCGGCGTGGCCGACCCGCAGCTCATGTTCATGGCCATCGGCGATGCGAATTCCGACCAGGCTTCGCTGCAGGTGGGTCAATTCGAATCGACCGCGCCGCTCATGGACCAGTGGCTGACCTGGAGCTATCTCGAAGGCGGGGGCGGTGGCAGCGGCGAAGAAAGCTACGAGCTGGCCTTCTACGTGATGGCGCAGCACACCGACATGGACTGCTGGGTGAAGCGCAAGAAGCGCGGCTACCTGTTCGTGACCGGCGACGAGCTGCCGTATCCCGCCGTCTCGCGCCGCCAGGTCGAGGGGCTTATCGGCGAGAAGCTCGACGAAGACATTCCCATCGAGGAAGTCATTGCCGCCGCGGCCGAAACCTGCCACCTGTTCTTCCTGATACCCGACGCACAGCGCCGCCGCCGCTGCGAGCCGCGCTGGCGCGAACTGCTCGGCGACCACGTGATCTGCATGGATTCGCCCGACGACGCTTGCGCAGTGGCCGCCGGCATCGTGGCCCTCACCGAGAAGGCCGTGCCTCATCTCGACGGCCTGGCCAAGGTGATGGCCGCCACCGGCATGGAGAAGCAGCGCGTCGCCGGCGTGCTGCATGCGCTCGACGGCTATGCCGCGCTGCTCGATCCGCTGGCGCCGCGGCGCGCACCGCCTGCAGCGGCCTCGGCGCCGCGTTCCTCGTGGTGGAAGCGGCTCTTCGGTTGACCGCCGTGTGAGCTCGGCAGCACACCCGACGCGCTACGTCTCGCTGCTCGGCCTGGGCTTTGGCGACTGCGGCAAGGGCCGCTTCACCGACCACCTGTGCGCCGAGCTGCAGGCCCACACCGTGGTGCGCTTCAACGGCGGCGCGCAGGCCGGCCACAACGTGGTGCTGGCCGACGGCCGCCACCACACCTTTTCGCAGTTCGGCGCCGGCAGCTTTCACGCCGGCATGGCGACCGTGCTCGCGAGCCCGGTGATAGTGCATCCGACCGCGCTGCGCGTCGAGGAAGAAGCGCTGCGCCGCGTGGGCGTGAACGACGCCTTCGCTCGCTTGCTGATCGATGCGCGCTGCCGCGTCACCACGCCGTTCCACCAGGCCGCGGGCCGCCTGCGCGAATGGGCGAGGGGAGCGGCGGCGCATGGCAGCTGCGGCGTGGGCGTCGGAGAAACGGTGCGGCAGGCGCTGGCCGCGCCCGGCACGGCCCTGCGCTACGGCGACATGCGGCACCCCGCGCGCGCACTCGAAAAGCTCGAAGCCCTGCGCATCGCGCTGCAGCGCGAGTTCGCAGAAGCGGCACCTCCCCATGCCGAGGCCGCGCAGGAACTGGCGCTGCTCGGCGACGCGACGCTTGCGCAGCGCTGGCTCGACGCGGCGGCGCCGTGCCTGCGCCTGTCGCCACCCGCGAGTGTCGACGCCATCGGCCAGCGCCTGGCGCGCCCCGGCACCGTGCTGTTCGAAGGCGCGCAGGGCGTGCTGCTCGACGAGTGGCGCGGCTTTCATCCGCACACCACCTGGAGCACCATCTCCACCGCCGCCGTCGAAGCCGTGCTGCGCGATGCCGGCATCGATGCGCCCGTGCAGCACCTGGGCGTGCTGCGCAGCTACATCACGCGCCACGGTCCCGGGCCGCTGCCCACGCACGACCGCGCGCTCGATGCGCGGCTGGCCGAACCGCACAACGCCGACGAAGGCTGGCAAGGCGTGTTTCGCCGCGGCCATCCCGATGCAGTGCTGCTGCGCTATGCGCTCGCCACGGTCGGCCCGCTCCATGGGCTGGTGGCCAGCCATCTCGATGCGGTGGAAGGCGCCGGCCTGCGCTGGTGCGCGGGCTATCGCACCGCCGACGGCGCCAGCCTCGCGTCGCTGCCATTGGCCGACGACGCGACGGACCTCGAGCAGCAGCACCGGTTGACGCAGTTGCTGCAAGGCGCGCAGCCGCTTTACGAGCCCGGCGGTATCGCCACCCCCGAGGCATGGATCGAAAGAGTCGAAGCCTTGAGCGGCCAGCGCGTGCGCTACGGCGCATTCGGGCCTGCGCGCGGCGCGGTGCGGTCCTTGCATGCCTTTGGCCAGATTGACCAGGTCTGAAAAACCGGCGCAAGCACCCTCAAGCAGAATCCGAAGCCATCACCACGATTGACAGCCCACATGAACCCGACCGAAGACATCTACACCGAGCCCAACGCCGATCCCGACACGCTGGCCAACCTCGGCCCGCTGCGCGCCATGGCCGGCATCTGGGAGGGCAGCCGGGGGGTGGACGTCAAGCCCAAGCGCGAAGGCCCGAAGACGCAGGTCTACGTCGAGCGCTACGAGCTGCAGCCGATCGATCCGCAGACCAACGGCCCCCAGCTTCTGTATGGCCTGCGTTACCACACCTACATCCACAAGCCCGGCCTCACCAAGATGTACCACGACCAGGTGGGCTACTGGCTCTGGGAGCCGGCCACCGAGACCGTGCTGCACACACTGGCCATTCCGCGCGGACAGGTGGCCATGGCCAGCGGCCACGCCAAGGCCGGCGACACGCGCTTCACGCTCAGCGCCGAGCGCGGCAGCCTGGTGAACGGCATCGTGTCCAACCCATTCATCGAGCACGCCTTCACCACGCTGGCGTGGAACATCACCGTCACCATCAATGCCGACGGCACCTGGTCTTACGACCAGGACACGGTGATGCAGATCCAGGGGCAGGCCGAGCCGTTCCATCACACCGACCGCAACACGCTGACGCGTGTCGAGGCGCCGGGGCTCAACCCCCTGGCGATGCCCGATGCGCCGGCAGCCGTGATGACGCAGCCAAGCTAGCAGAGCCGGCGGCGCGCCTCACCAGCGCACCTTCAGCCCCACGCTGGCGTTGAGCCCGCTTTTCACGCGCGCCCCGCCACCCGAGGCCCACAGCTTGCCCACCTCGCCATAGAGGCTCATGCCCGGCGTCAGCCGCAGCGTGGCGCCCGCGGCCAGCTCGGTGCTGGTGCCGCCGGTGCGTGTGGCAATGTCGGTGAAGCCCGCCGGACCGATGAAGCGGGTCACGTCCGTGCCGCTGCTGCTGCGGTAGAGGTTCAGCCGCGCATAGGGTTGCAGCGGACCGGCGCCGGTGGTCATCTCGCCCTTGACGCGGACGCCAGCGCGCACCAGCCAGCCGCTGTGGCTGTCCTGCTGCACCAGGGCGCCGACGATGCTGGCGTCGTCCAGGCTCACACGTTGGTGCACCAGCTGCAGCTGCGGCTCCACGATCCAGTCCGGCGAGATACGGAAGCCCTGGCCCACCTCGATGGAGGCCAGCAGGCTGTTGCCCTTGCCCGAACCAGCGGAACCCAGCGCGGTCGATGCGGTGTAGCGGTGACGCCCGGCCTGCAGCACGCCGTCCAGGTACAGGCCGCTGTCGTTCTTCCAGGTGGCGTAGGCACCGAGATACTGGCTCCGGAGCTCGTTGGAGCCGACCGCGTAGTTCGGCAGGCCGCGCGCGAAGCCGTTCACGTCCATGTGGCCTTCGAGCTCGCCCACGTAGAGGCCCACGTGCCAGTTGGGGTTGGCCCACAGGTCGGCGCCGGCCTGGAAGCCCGTGAGCCGCCCTTCGCTGCGCGGGCTCACGGTGCCGGCTTGGCCGATGTTGCGGTCCATGCGGATGATGCGGGCCCAGGCCTGCCGATAGCCCTGGCCGCTTGTTTCGCTGATGCCGGCGGCCGTATCGTCGCCGACGCGCTGATGCAGGTTGCCCACCATGGCCAGGTTGGCCTGGCGGAACTGCTCAGGCAGTGCGGCATACAGCGGCACTTCGACGCGATAGGTGGGCACCGTCAAGCCGCCTGGGGACGACGGCGTACCGCCGTCTTCGCTCAGCGGGTTGCCCTCGTTCGGCGGGGGCGCGGGAGGCGCGGGCGGTGCCGGCGGTGCTGGGGGCGCTGGCGGTGCAGGTGGCGCCGGTGGCGCCGGTGGCGCCGGTGGTGCTGGGGGCGCCGGCGGTGCAGGTGGCGGCGGTGGCGGTGGTGGCGGTGGGGGGGGCGGTGGCGGTGGCGCGACGATGATGCCGGAGCGCAGGTACCAGTTCTCGCCCGCGCCGGCCGCGTCGGCCGCATGCAGGCGGTACTCGTAGGCGCCGGCGTCGACGTGGCCGCCCGCGAGGACGAAGGCGCTGCGGGTGGTCTGTGCGGTCGTGGTGGCCCCGTCCATCGCGGTCACCACCTCGATGCCGCTGCCGGTGGTCAGCGCGCCCAGGCCGCCCAGGTTGGTGATCTGTATGAATGTGGTGCCGCTCGCGACGGCCGAGCACCCGCACAGGATCAACCGGTCGCTCAGGCTGCTGCTCGTGCCGAGGGCCGTGCCCAGGCGCAGCGTGCCGCCGTTGCCTACCCAGGGGCCCTGCACCGTGAGCGTGGCGCCCGGCACGCTGCTCAGCAGCGAGACGGTGCCGCCGATGGCCATCGATGCGATGGTCTGGCTGTGGCCGGCCAGGTCGAGCGTGGCGCCCGGCGCCACCGTGAAGTTGCTGGCGTGGCTGAAGGTATTGGCCGCGCCCGCGCGCAGGGTGCCCGCGGCGACGTTGGTGGCGCCCGTGTACGTGCTGGCTGCGCCGAGCGTCAGCGTGCCCGCGCCATCCTTCACGAGCCCGCCGACGCCCGAGATGGGGCCCGACCACGTCATGCCGTAGCCGTGAGTGTCGATGGTGCCCGTGCCGTCGATCCGCAAGGCATTGGCCATGTTCAGGCCATCGGCGCCGGGGCTCACGCTGGCGGCAGCCCCGCTATCGATGCCGATGGCGCCCACCAGCGATGAGCCCGCGTTCACGGTCAGGCTGTTGACGCCGCCCGTGAACCGGACAGCCGATGCACGCGTGACGCCGTCGCCACCGAGCCCGCCGGCAATGGTGCCGTTGTTGGTGATGAAGAGGTTGGCGCCCACCACGCCTTCGCCGCCGGCGCCGTTGGCACCGCTTGCGCCACCGTTGCTGTTGGCCCCGCCGATGCCGCCCGTTCCACCGGCAATGGTGCCGCTGTTGATGAGCGTCGCGCCGGTGCCGGTGGACCACAGCCCGATGCCGCCGTCGCCGCCACCACCGGGCGCACCGGTGCCGCCCGCGCCGCCGCCGCCGGCTCCGCCAGTGCCACCGGCGCCGCCGGTGATCTGCCCGGAGTTGTTGACCGTCACGGTGCTGCCTGCCAGCGTGACGCCGTGCCCGCCGGCGCCCCCGCCGCCGCCCGCGGCGTTGACGCGGGCCGGCAGCAGTTCGGAGCCGCCGGCTCCGCCCACACCGCCCGTGATGTTGGCGCTGGTGCCGAAGTTGAATCCTGGAGACGCCGCGCGAAAGAAGAATCCGCCGCCGCCGCTGCCGCCGCCACCGCCTTGCGAATAGGCATCGCCACCTTTGCCGCCTGCGCCGCCCGTGGAGTTGCCGGAGGCGAAGTAGTCGCCGAGCGGGCCGATCAGCGTGGACCCATAGCCTCCCGCGCCGCCGCCGCCGGCCGCCCAGAAGCCGTTGCCGCCTGCACCTCCGCGGCCTCCGGTGAAGTTTCCGAAGGACGCGAGGGCGCTGGAACTCAGCACCAGGCCGTAGTAGCCGCCGCCTCCTCCGCCGCCATAGCCGTTGCCGGCGCCGAACCCGCCGGTATGCGATTCGCCCGCGGCGCCGTCGGCGCCGGGCGAGGCTCCCGCCGCACCGCCCGCGCCAGCGGTTGCGCCGGCGAAAGAGCCGACGTCGGCGGCGGAACCTGCCGTCACGCCGGCTTCGGTCGACGATCCGCCGTTACCCCCGTGCGCGCCCAGAGTGACATCGTTGAGGCCGCCGGCGCCGCCGCTGCCATTGCTGCCGCCCGCGCCGCCATGCAGTGCGGTGCTGATGGGCTGGCCGCCCGCGCCGCCGGCTGCCAGCGCGGTGGAGGCACTCAGGTACAGCACCGCGATGGCAATGGCATGCAGACTGAGCAACGCGGCCGCGCGCGGGGCGCCGCTGCCCGTGCTGGCCGAGCGCGCGTGGCCGCGCGAGATCTCGGGTGCGGCCACCCAGGTGCCGCGGGCGGGATTCCAGAGCGTTCGAAATATTCTGTTCATGATTTACCTTTGCAGATGTGTTGCGCCTTCAGGCGGCGCGCCGCGCTGCAAGCAGCAGGAGCAGGCACACGACCACTACCAGTGAAGCAAGCAGGGCGAATTCCATGAACGACATGCCCGCGTCCTCATGCAGCAGGTTGGTCAGGTTTCTTGGCTGCAGGTTGAGCGGTTCCATGCGTGTCCCCTGGTGATGTGGCCGACCGGCGCTGCCTGGTCCCGGCATTGGGAGCAGGCACTTCGCCGTGGAATCACTTTAGGAATTGCGCCGCCCGCGCACATGAGCGGTGCGCCCCTTCCAGAACGAGACAAGCGCCCCGGCGCCATTGCAACGAGGCGTGACAAATCGCCTGTGTCCTACTGGCTCCGGCGCGCGCAGGCCCTAGGATTGGGGGGATGAGCAAACTGATCCTTGCCTGCCTCGGCGCGGCCGCGTGGTGGGCCGCCGCCGCTGCCATGGCAGAACCCGTGAAAGTGCCCCTCGACAGCGACGACAAGGGCACCCTGTACGTGGCGCCCAACGTCAATTCCACCGAGACCTCGGCCTACACCAAGGGCGCCACCTTCGGCGTGCAGCGGCCCGACGGCAGCGGTACCTACATCGGCACCGACACCTCCACGCCCCGGCCCACCTATTCGCTGGGCGCGAGCACGGGCGGCAACGTCTCGCTCACGGGTGGCGTGCTGTCGGACGGCAAGACCAACAACGGCGTGAAGGCCGGGATCACCATCAAATATTGAGGGCCTTGCGCCTGAACAGCGCCGATGCGCCGCTGGCGTGCGCAACTTCTTGCGCCGTCGCGAGCAGGGCCGGTCCGAGTTCGCGCATGCGTTCTTCCGTCAGACGCACCAGCGGCCCCGCGATGGTGATGACGCCGATCGCCGCCCCGTTGCCGGTGCGCACGGGCGCGGCCATGGCGCTCATGCCCGGCGCAAACACCTCGTTGATCATCGCGAAGCCCTGCTTGCGCGCCGTACGCAGGTAGGCGAGCAGTGCCTTGACGCTGGTAGGTGCCTTCGGGCCGTAGTCTTCCGGCTTGCCGAACCCCTGCTTCGCGACGAGCTGCAGCGCCTGCTCGTCGGTCATGGTCGAGAGCCACGCATGGCCTGCGGAGCTGCACGACAGATTTACCGACAGGCCCATGTCCGGGTCGTAGCGCAGGCCGCGCATGGCGCCCTGCGCCTTGGCAACGAAGGTGAGCGCATCGCCGTCGACCACGGCGAGCCGCACCAGCTCGCCCGCTTCGGACGCGAGTCGGTCGAGCAGCGGCTGCGCCACGTCCACGATGCCGCTGTTGCTCAGGAAGCTCAAGCCCAGGGACACGAGCTTGATCGTCAGCATGTAGTCGCCGTGGCTCTGGTCCTGGCGCACGTAGCCGCAGCGGATCAGCTCGCTCAGCAGGCGATGGGTGGCGCTCAGCGGCATGTCGAGCTCGGCCGAGAGCGCGGAGAGGGCCCGGCCCTCGGGGTGGCCGGCGAGGTGTTCAAGCACCTTGAAGCTGCGTTCGAGTATGGCGGTCATGTGGTTCGAAGGATGGGCAGGCGCCACTCTAGCGCTTTTGCCAAGTGTTTTCACTAGTGGAAAAGGTTTCCAGTTTTCTCGTAAGATCGCGCCGCATCACTTCTGCTGGAGATCACCGTGAGAAAGCTTCATCGCTCGCTGGCCGCCGCCGGCCTGGCCTTTGCACTGGCCGTTCCCGCATTTGCCCAAGACGTGCAGGAGCGCGTCATCCGCTTCGGCCACCTCAACAATGCCGACCATCCGGTGAGCTTCGGCGTGAAGCGCTTCGCCGAACTGCTCGCGGCCAAGAGCGGCGGCAAGATGAAGGTGCAGGAGTACCCGGCCTCGCAGCTGGGCAACGAGATGCAGCAGCAGTCCGCATTGCAGGGCGGCGTGCAGCAGATGTCGGCGCCCGCCACCACCTCGCTCGCAGGCATCGTGAAGGAGTTCGGCCTGGTTGACTTTCCGTTCGCGGTCGGCAACTTTGCACAGGCCGATGCGCTGCTAGACGGCCCGCTCGGCCAGGCGCTGATCGCCAAGCTGCCGGAGAAAGGCCTGGTCGCGCTCGGCTACTGGGACCTGGGTTTTCGCAACGTGACGAACAGCAAGCGCCCGATCACGAAGCCCGAGGACCTCGAAGGATTGAAGATCCGCGTGATTCCAAACCCGGTGTTCCTGGAGACCTTCAAGGCCTTCAAGGCGAACCCGGTGCCGATGCCGTTTGCCGAGCTGTACGGCGCGCTCGAGTCGAAGGCGGTGGATGGGCAGGAGAACCCCTACTCGGTGATCCTTTCGAACAAGTTCTTCGAAGTGCAGAAGTTCGTGAGCGCCACCAACCACGTGTATGCGGCCAACATCGTGCTGGTCAGCAAGAAATTCTGGGACTCGCTGAGCCCCACCGAGCAGAAGATGATGCGCGAGGCCGCGGACGAATCGCGCGGCTACCAGCGCCAGGTGAGCCGAGCCGCCGCGCAACGGGCCGTGGGCGAGCTGCAGGCCAAGGGCGCGCAGTTCAACGAGCTCGCGCCGGCCGAGCAGGCGCGCATGCGGCAGATCGCAAAACCGGTAGTCGAGCGCTTTGCCGCCAGCTACGACCCCGCCATGGTCAAGCTCTACGGCGACGAGATCGCGCGCATCCGCAAATGAGCAGCAGCCACGCGAGCCCTCCCATGAAGATCCTCGTCCTGCACGGTCCGAACCTCAACCTGTTCGGCCGCCGCGAACCCCACATCTACGGCACGACCACGCTGGCCGAGATCGATGCGCGGCTGCAAAAGCTCGCGGCCGAACTCGGCGTGACGCTCGACACGATCCAGTCGAACCACGAAGGCGAGCTGATCGACTTCCTGCATGCGCACATCGACGACGCGCAGGGCGCGCTCGTCAACCCGGCCGGCCTCACGCAGCACGGCGTTCCGCTGCACGACGCGATCAAGGCGATGCCGTTTCCGGTCATCGAGGTCCACATGTCGAACATCGCGGCGCGCGAGGCCTGGCGGGCGCACTCGATCATCTCGCCGGCCGTCAGGGGCACGGTCCAGGGGCTGGGTCCGCAGTCTTATCTGGCCGCATTGCGCGCGCTGGTCGAGATGCAGCGGCAGCCGACAGGCACCTGAAGAAGACGGGCGCTTCTTCCGAGACGTTCAGGTCACGCTCATCGCAAGCGGCGTGGTCTGGAACGCCAGCTGTCGCCAACGGCCCTCGTGCTCGGTCCAGACCTGCATCACGCGCGAGTCGATGCGCACGGTGCCGCTGCCGTCCTTGCGCACGGCCACCAGCAGCTGCCGGCCAGTCATGAGCGCGGTGTTGCCGAGCACCTGCACCTTCAGTTCGGAGCGGTCGATCTGCCGGTAGTCGACATGCGTGCCGCCCGAGCGGAAGTAGCTCTCGTAGTCGTCGATCTGGCCCTTGGCGTGGACATGCGTGAGCGACGGATGAAGGATCTCGCGCAGCCGCGCGAAGTCGGCTCGCTTCATGGCATCGCATCGCTCTGCCTCCAGGTCGAGCAGCAGCGCCTCGGTGCCGGAAAGGGAAGGGGAGGTGAAAGCAGTCGCGGTCATGCCGGTTCCTGGAGAGTGGTGGTGGGGCGGTTCAGCGTGGCGCCGAGAGTCCTGCAGGCGCGCTGCATCAGAGCCTCGACTTCCCCAGCGCCGCGCGCCACGCCGTAGACCAGGTGGTCCGGCCGCACGAGCGCGGCTGCGCACTGGTGGCGCTCGAACCACGCGGCAAGGATGCCGTCCGCTTCGGCCAGTGTCGCGATGCCGGACGCTGCCGCGGCGGCGTCGATGCACAGCAGCTGCGCCCCGAGGGCGGCAGCCGGCTCGCGCAAGACACGCAGCGCCGCCGCATCGGGCGCATGGCGCAGCACGAGCAGGAAGCCGTGCGGCAGCAGGTCGTCCATCATCTGCGGCGCCGCGCCGGCTTCGATCGATCCGATGGCCTGTGGAAACGGCGTGCCCGCGGGAAGCTCGTCGCGGTCGATCAGTCCATGGTGCACGCCGGGCAGCAGGCTTTGGCGCAGCTGCATGCGCACCTGTCCGCCTTGCTCGTCGCGCAGGCGGCGGTCGCGCTCGGCGGCGCGCACCGGATCGCGCTCGCAGATGATCTGGCCCAGGCGCTTGACGGTTGCCGTCACCTCCTCGACCTGCGGCCCGCGCTCGTCGCCGTAGCTGTCCAGCAGGCTTTCGGGCGCGCGTTGCTCGAGCACCCACTGAAGCTTCCACGCCAGGTTGACGGCATCGCGCAGGCCCTGGCACATGCCCTGGGCCAGGAAGGGGGGCATCTGGTGCGCGCTGTCGCCCGCGAGCAGCACTCGCCCGTTGCGCCACTGCTCGAGCACCACCGCGTGGAAACGGTAGGTCGCCGCGCGCCAGATGCGCGCATCCGCGGGCGTGAGCCAGGGAGCGAGCAGCTTCCAGATCGACTCGTGCGGCATCTCGCGCTGCTCGGCCTCATGGGGCAGCAGCAGGAACTCCCATCGCCGGTGATTGCCGGGCCCCACCACGTAGGTGCAGGGCCGCGACGGATGGCAGTACTGGACGTTGGTGGCGGGCAGGCGGTCGAGCTTGTCTTCATCGACGTGCATGTCGACCACGATCCAGGGCTCGTCGAAGTCCAGGCTCTTGAGCTTCAGGCCCATCTGCTTGCGCGTGGGGCTTGTGCCGCCGTCGCAGCCGACGACGTAGCGCGCGCGCAGCTGCGCCTCGGTGCCGTCGGGCCCGCGGACGGCAAGCAGTGCGTGGTCCGGTGACTGGCTCAGCTGCAGCACTTCGTGGCCGAGATGGATCGACACGCTCGGGAGCTTGCCGACCGCTTCACGCAGCGAGGCTTCGAGCGCCGGCTGGTTGAAGGTGTACGACGGCGCCCACGCGAGCGGGTAGGGCGAGGGCCCCATGTCGAAATGCTGGATGGGTTCGCGGTCGCTGCCCTGGTAGATCGTCGGGCGGTAGGGCGTCATGTGCGGCGCCAGCGTGCCGGCGATGCCGATTTCCTGGAACACGCGCAGCGCCTCGTGGTCGAGCGCAAAGGCGCGCGGCAGCGGATAGATCTGATCCGATTTGTCGAAGACCGCGACGCGCAGGCCGCGCCCGCCGAGCAATGCGGCGAGCGTGGCGCCGACGGGGCCGAAGCCGATGACGGCCACGTCGACGGTTTCGGGATCTTGTTGGGGCATGGTATCTTTCAAATGCATGAACATAGAATTGTGCATAAAACATACTTCCGTGCACCAAGGGTTGTCCCCGATGGCATCGTGCCACTTGGTCGAAAAGAATGCATAAAACGCAATTTGTGCATCAAGTGTTCGGACAACCCAGCAAGGAGACACACACCATGACGACGATGAAAGCCGCCCGACTGCACAAGGTCGGCGCCCCGATGGAAGTCGAGCAGCTGCCGATTCCGCAGCCTGCCGCCAACGACGTGCAGGTGCGGGTGCGTGCCTGCGGCATCGTGCCCAACCTGGGCAACATCCTGGCCAACTGGACGACCTGGTTTCCCGAGCTGCCGCTGCCGCCGCTGCCCGCGGTCTTTGGGCTGGACCCGGCCGGCGAGGTGACGGCGGTCGGCTCGCACGTGCACACCTGGAAGCCGGGCGACCGCGTCTACGTGAACCCCAGCCTCTACTGCGGCGGCTGCCGCGCCTGCCGCAACGGCGATCTCATCAACTGCACGCACTACGCGTTCAGCGGCTACTTCGGCTTCTCGCAGAACTCGCTCAAGCTGTACAAGAACTATCCGTTCGGCGGCCTGTGCGAATACATGATCGCGCCGCAGTACGCGCTGGTGAAGCTGCCGGACAACGTGAGCTTCAACCAGGCAGCGCGCTTCGGCTACCTGGGCACCATGTACTCCGCAATGCGCAAGGCGAAGGTCGGCCCCGGCCGCAGCGTGCTGATCAACGGTATCAGCGGCACGCTGGGCATCGGCGGCGCGCTCTTCGGGCTGGCCATGGGCGCCACGCGCATCCTCGGCACCGGGCGCAACCGCGAGCTGCTGGAGCGCGTCAAGGCGCTGGCACCCGATCGCATCGAGATCTTTTCCAATGCCGACGGCGAGGCGATCGACGCATGGGCCAAGGCCCGCACGGACGGCCTGGGCGTGGACACCTTCATCGACGCGCTGGGCCCCGGCGCGCCGCATGAAACCTTCCAGCAGGGCGTGCGCGCACTCAAGCGCGGCGGCCGCGCCTTCAACATCGGCGCCATCGCCGGCATGGTGGGCATGGACCTGCACACCATGATGGACGAGCAACAGAGCATCGAAGGCTCGGCCTGGTTCACCGCCGGCGAAGGCCAGGACATGGCCGACATGGCCGAGGCCGGCACGCTCGACCTCTCGGTGTTCGAGCACGTGTGCTATCCGCTCGACCGCATCAACGAAGCGATCTCGGGCATCGCGAGCCGCAACGGCGGCTTCAGCAACTTCGTCATCAACCCCTGAGGCATGCCATGAAAATCAGACGCGTGGTGGCAGGTACGGGCGCCGACGGCAAGGCCCGGGTGCTCTCGGATGGCGTTGCGCCGCGCAGCGTCGAGTTCACGACCTTGCCCGGCCATGGCGCAGCGCTGCTGTGGGCGACGGAGGCCGCCGACACCGTGGGCGCGGGCACTGCAAGCGACCGCACGGGCGAGGCAGGGTTCGCGCCGGCTGCGGGCGGCACCCGCGTCATGATGGTCACCTTCCCGCCCGACGCGGTCATGATGCGCGCCGACTTCGATGCCGCCGCGTTCAGCGCCGAGGCCGGCCGCCTCGTGCCGGGCCTGGCCGAGACCTTCGAGCCCGATCACCCCGGCATGCACACCACCGACAGCATCGACTACGACATCGTGCTCGAAGGCGAGATCACGCTCGAACTCGACGACGGCGCGCAGGTGCTGCTGCGCCGGCATGACGTGGCCGTGCAGCACGGCAACCGGCACGCATGGCGCAACCTCGGCGACAAGCCCGCGACCATGCTGTTCGTGCTCGTGGGCGCCAGGCGAACGGGCGGCGGCGCATGAAGAGGCGGTGCATAAAATGATTTCCATGCATAAACAAGAAATCTCCCCCGCCTACGAACCGCCGCTGGTCGAGCAGGCCTTCACCCGCTTGCGGCAGGACGTGCTGGCCGGCACCTTCGAGGCCGGCGCCAAGCTCAAGCTCGACGAGCTCCAGACCGCCTACGGCTACTCGAGCAGCCCGCTGCGCGAGGCGCTCAGCCGGCTGGCGCAGGAAGGCCTCGTGCGCGCCGACGAACGCCGCGGCTTTCGCGTGGCGCCCATTTCGGAAGACGACCTCGCCGACATCACGCGCATGCGCGTGATGCTCGACGTCCCCGCGCTGCGCGAAGCCATTGCCAACGGCGACGACGCCTGGGAGGCCGCGATCCTGGCCGCCTTCCACCGGCTCGAGAAGGTGGAGTCGCGCCTGAGCGATGGCCCCGTCATTCTGGACAACGACTGGTCGCAGCTGCACCGCGCCTTTCACCTGTCGCTCTTGGCCGCCTGTCCTTCGCTGCGCCAGCGCGTGTGGGGCGCGAGCCTGTTCGACCAGGCCGAACGCTACCGGCGGTTCTCGGCGCGCCACAGGAAGACCGCACGCCGCAAGTCGAACGAGCACCGCAAGATCATGGACGCCACTTTGCGACGCGACACGGACACCGCCTGCGCGCTGCTCGAGGAACACATCCTCAGCACGCAGCGCAACGTGCTGGCCGCGCTCAGGGCCGCCGAAGCCGCACAAACCTAGAAGCGCGCAGCCCCACCCCTCACCCTGGAGACAGCATGCTCAAGGTCGCCCGACCCACGCCTTCGCATTTCGGAATCTTCGTCACCGACCTGGAACGGATGGTGGCCTTCTACACCGAGACCTTCGACCTCACGATCACCGATCGCGGCGAAGGCCGCACCTTCAAGAACCAGCTGGTGTTCACCAGCGCGAGCCCGGACCAGCACCACCAGCTGGTGCTGGCCTCGGGCCGGCCGCCGGAGGCGAAGTTCAGCACCGTGATGCAGATCTCCTTCGTGGTGCCGAGCATCCAGCACCTGCGCGACATCTCCGCGCGGGCCGAGGCCCGCGGCGCCACCAATATCCGCGGCCTGAACCACGGCAATGCGCTGTCGGTCTACATGCTCGACCCGGAAGGCAACACGGTCGAGATCTACATCGACACGCCGTTCTACATCGCGCAGCCGCACGGCGATCCGCTCGATCTTTCGAAGGACGACGAGACGCTGATGCGAGAGACCGAGGAGGCCTGCCGCAAGGACCCGACCTTCATGCCGCTCGCGCAGTGGCAGGCGCAGTTCGAATCGCACGCGCCGGTGACACCAGTGACACCTGCCGCCTGACCCGGCCACCATTTCTTCCACCCCTCACATCCCAACCGGAGTTCCCATGAAGCTTTTGTCATATGTCCATCAAGGCCGCGAAACCTGGGGCGCTGTCGTCGGCGACGGCGTGGTCGATCTCGGCAAGGCGCGTCCGCAGCACGCGGGCCTGGTCGACTACATCGCCTCGGGCGAGTACCTGCAGGCGGCGCAGCATGTGGAGGGACTGCCCATCGCGGCCAAGCTGGCCGACATCACTTTTCTCCCGCCGATCCCGAAGTCCGAGAAGATCGTGTGCGCGGTGCGCAACTACATGGACCACCACCAGGAGGTGCTGGCCGCCGGCATGCACCGCGAACTGTCGGAGCAGCCGCCGATCTTCCTGCGCGTGTGGCGCTCGCAGTGCGCGCACAACGCGCCGATCGTGCGGCCGCACGTGTCGGAATCGCTCGACTGGGAAGGGGAGCTCGCCGTGATCATCGGCAAGGGCGGCCGCAACATCGCCGAAGCGGATGCCTTCGACCACGTGGCGGGCTACTCTTGCTACAACGACGGCAGCGTGCGCGAATGGCAGTTCCATGCCAAGCAGATCGCCTCGGGCAAGAACTTCGAATCGACCGGCGGCTTCGGTCCCTGGATGGTCACGGCCGACGAGATCGCGCCCGGCCGCGAACTCAAGCTCGAGACCCGCCTCAACGGCGAAGTGGTGCAGAGCAGCCACACGGGCCACATGATCTTCAGCATCCCGAAGCTCATCAGCTACTCGTCGACCATCTTCACGCTCGCCCCGGGCGACGTCATCGCCACCGGCACGCCCGCCGGCGTGGGCTGGAGCAAGAAGCCGCCGCGCTTCATGAAGCCGGGCGACGTGTGCGAGGTCGAGATCGAAGGCATCGGCGTGCTGCGCAACCCGATCGTCCAGCAGGACTGAAGAAGCGCGGAACCGGACCGCGGCGGCACAAGCCGCGGCCTTCATCCACAACCATCGGAGACAAAAACCATGTGGCACAGACGATTGCTCGTCGCCGCAGGCCTGACCCTGGCCTGCGCGGCACCCTTACAAGGCTTGGCCCAGGGCTTCCCGGACAAGCCGATCAAGATCTATCAGGGCTTTGCGGCCGGCGGCAACGCCGACACCATTGCGCGCGTGGTCAGCACCGAAATGGCCAAGGGACTTGGACAGCCCTTCGTGGTCGAGGCGCAGACGGGCGCCGGCGGCACCATCGCCTCCGGCACGGTGGCGCGCGCCAAACCCGATGGCTACACGCTGCTGCTGGCCACGGGCGGCCATGCGGTGGCCGGCGCGCTCTACAACAAGCTCAGCTACCAGACGGTGACGGATTTCCAGATGGTCTCGACGATCACCTACTTTCCGTTCCTGCTGGTGGTGCGCGCCGATTCGCCCTATCGCAGTCTGGCCGAAATGCTCGCCGCGGCGCGCGCCGATGCGCGCGGCGTGTCGTACGGATCGGCCGGCATCGGCTCCACGCACCACCTGGCCGGCGAGCTTCTGGTGAAGAGCGCCAACGTCGAACTGCTGCACGTTCCCTACCGCGGCGATGCGGCCTCGGTGGCGGCGCTGCTCGGCGGCGAGGTACCGATGATCATCGCGCCACCGACGGCCGTGCTGGCCAATATCAAGGCCGGCAAGCTCCGCGCGCTGGCCACCACCGGCGCGCAGCGCTGGAGCCAGATGCCCGAGCTCCCGACTGTTGCCGAGCAGGGCGTGCCTGGCTACGACGTGCGCTCTTGGGCCGGCTTCATGGCGCCCGCGGGCACGCCGCGCCCCATCGTCGACCGCTTGCATGCCGAGACGCTCAAGGCCCTGCAGGTGCCGGCCGTGCGCGCGCGGCTCGAAGAAATGGGCGGCGAAGCGCGTGGCAGCACACCCGAAGAAATGACCACCATGGTGGCCACCGAGCTCAAGCGGTGGACCACCGTGGTGAACGATGCACGCATACCCAAACAGTGAGGACCCCTCCATGCCGCTGATCGAGATCCGCAAGCGCAGCCTTTCCATCGAGACCGTCTACCACGAGGGCGGGCCGCCGGCCGCCACGCCGCTCAGGCTGGCGGCCGCCTGCGCGGTCATCCACAACCCGTATGCCGGGCGCTACGAACCCGACCTGTTGCCCTTCATGGCCGAGCTGCGCTCGCTTGGCACGCTGCTGGCGACAGAGCTGGTCGAGGTGCTCGGGCGCGACAAGGTCGAGGTCTACAGCAAGGCCGCGATCGTCGGTGTGAATGGAGAGCTGGAACACGGCGCGGTCTGGCACGAAGCCGGAGGCTGGGCCATGCGCGAGGTGCTCGGCGAGCCGAAGGCGATCGTGCCATCGGCCAAGGCGGTGGCCGCCACGGGCTACCGGCTCATGGTGCCGCTGCACTACATCCATGCGGCGTACGTGCGCAGCCACTACAACTCGATGGAGATCGGCATCCAGGATGCGCCGCGGCCGGACGAGATTTTGTTCGCGCTGGTCATGGGCACCGGAGGGCGGGTGCATGCGCGCCTGGGTGGGCTCACCAAGGACAAGGTGTCCGTGCACGACGGGCAGCGCTGATGACGCACACCACGATGAAGGCGATCCAGCTCCAGGCGCCCGGCGGCCCCGAGGTTCTGCAATTGGTGGAACTCCCGCTGCCACAGCCGCAGGCGGGCGAGGTGCGGGTCAAGGCAATGGCCATCGGTGCCGGCGGCCCGGACGTGCTGATCCGCAATGGCACCTACAAGTGGATGCCGCCGATGCCGGCGATTCCCGGCAACGAGATGGCCGGCATCGTCGATGCGGTCGGTGCCGGCGTCACGGCCCTGCAGGTCGGCCAGCGCGTGCTGGTGAGCGCGCGCGAGCTGAAGCAGCGCGGAGGCTGCTATGCCGAAGCCATCTGCGTACCCGAGGCCGCGCCCTTCGTGCTGCCCGATGCGATCCGCTTCGAGGATGCGGTCAGCCTCGGCAACTTTCAGCTCGCGCTCGCCATGCTCTCGAGCAACGGCAACCTGCCTGCGCAATCGATCCTGGTGCCCGGTGCGGCAGGCGGCGTGGCCACGGCGCTCGCGCAGGTGGCGCAGGGCCGCGGCCTGCGCGTATTCGGCATCGCCTCCACGCCGCAGAAGCGCGACTTCGCGCTGGCCAACGGCGCGCACGAGATCATCGAGAGCGACGTGTCCGGCTTGGCCGAGAAGGTCATGCAGCTGACCAACGGGCGCGGCGTCGACCTGGCCTTCGACCATCTCGGCGGCGAACTCTTCATTGCCTGCCTGCGCGCGCTGGCGCCGTTCGGCATGGTGGTCTCCTACAACATCGTGAACGGACCGCCGGCCGGCGACGTGTTCGCGGAGCTGCGCAAGCTCCTGAGCCGAAGCCTGGCCGTGCGCACCTTCTCGATCCATTCGGTGGACGACGACGTGCCGCAGCGGCGCGGGCTCATGCAGGCCGCCATCGCGCTCATGGCCGAAGGCCGCGTGCATGCGCCGCCGGCCACCTGCTTTGCGCTCGCGGATGCGCGGCGGGTGCACGAACTGCTCGACAGCGGGAGCACGCTGGGAAAAATCGTGCTGCTGCCGCCGGAAGCGCCTAGGCGTTGAAAAAAAGCGTACCGCGTCGCATGCACGAGGCATGCAGCGGTGCCCACGCCGCGCTCTTTCTCGCGTCACGTTCGAGACGGCTCGCAACAGTCCGCGGTGTTTGAATTGCCCAAACCCCGCAAAAGGACGTCCCATGTTTGCCGAACCCTCCGCCAAGACCCGCGACCTGCTCGAACGACTGAACAAGTTCTTCGAGCAGCACATCTATCCGAACGAAGCGCGCTACCACCACGAGATGGATGCGTTCCGCCGCCAGGGCAACGCCTGGCAGGTGCCGGCGCTGATCGAGGAACTGAAGCCCATTGCGCGCGCGGCGGGCTTGTGGAACATGTTCCTTCCGCACCCGCACCGCGACGTGCCGGCCATCTCCAACCTCGACTACGCGCCACTGTGCGAAGTGATGGGCCGTGTCTCGTGGTCGGGCGAGGTGTTCAATTGCTCGGCGCCCGACACCGGCAACATGGAAACCATCGAGCGCTACGGCACCGAGGCGCAGAAAGACGAATGGCTGGCGCCGCTGCTCGCAGGCGAAATCCGCTCGGGCTTCCTGATGACCGAGCCTGCCGTCGCGTCGTCGGACGCCACCAACATCCAGTGCACCATCCGCCGCGAAGGCGACGAGTACGTGATCAACGGCCGCAAGTGGTTCTCTTCCGGCGCGGGCAGCCCGCGCTGCAAGATCTTCATCGTGATGGGCAAGACCGACCTTGATGCGCCGCGCCATGCGCAGCAGTCGATGGTGCTGGTGCCTCGCGATACGAAGGGCGTCACGGTGCTGCGCCATCTCTCGGTGTTCGGCTACGACGACGCACCGCACGGCCACATGGAAGTGCTGCTGGAAGACGTGCGCGTGCCCGTGTCCAACATCCTGCTGGGCGAGGGGCGCGGTTTCGAGATTGCGCAAGGCCGTCTCGGCCCGGGTCGCATCCATCACTGCATGCGCTCCATCGGCGCCGCCGAGCGTGCGCTCGAACTCATGTGCGAGCGGCTGCGCAACCGCGTGGCCTTCGGCCGTCCGCTGGCAGAGCAATCGGTCTGGCACGAGCGCATCGCGGAGTCGCGCTGCCTGATCGACCAGGCCCGACTGCTCACGCTCAACGCGGCCTACAAGATGGACACCGTGGGCAACAAGGAAGCGCGTGCAGAGATCGCGATGATCAAGGTGGTGGCGCCCAACATGTCGTGCAAGGTGGTCGACTGGGCGATCCAGGCGCACGGCGCCGCCGGTGTCAGCCAGGACTTCTGGCTGGCCGAGGCGTATGCGCACCAGCGCACCGTGCGCATCGTCGACGGGCCCGACGAAGTGCACCGCAACGCCATTGCCAAGCTCGAACTGGCCAAGCGCGCGCCGGTCTCTGCAGCGCGCTGAGCCGCGAACGCCAGAGGCGCACCGCCACGGCTCCCGCTTCGACGCGCGCGGCCGTGTGATCAACGGGCCCGTGATTTCCAATCTGAATGCGATGGAGTTACCCAGCGAGAGCCTCAGCCACATGGAGTGACAGGGGGGCGGTTCTGCAAAACCGCTTGACCCTCTCGTAACGGCAGCGTCTAGGATGCCTTCACTTGAGAGGGAAGGCATGTTTTTGAAGATTGGTGAACTCGCCCGGCGCGCCGGCCTGACTGTGCGCGCATTGCGTCACTATGACGACATCGCACTGCTGGTGCCGTCCGAAAGATCGGGCGGCGGCTACCGGCTGTACGGCCGAAAAGACGTGGCGCGGCTTTACCGCATCCAGGCGCTGCGGCGGCTCGATCTGCCGCTCGCGGACATCCAGCGCCTTCTCGACAACACCGCCGGCGGCATCTCGGAAGTCGTGGCCCGCCAGATCGAGCAACTCGACCGCGAGATCATGCAGGCGTCGGCGCTGCGGACCCACCTCATCGCAGTGAAGGACCAGTTGCAGGCCCGCGAAGAGCCCGACACCGATGCCTGGCTCCTGGCGCTCGAGAGCATGGTCGCGGGCGAAAAGTACTTCAGCGACGACGAACAGCGCGCGCTCAACACCAGACCCGCTGGGTCCGGCGACCCAATGGCGCCCGAGCGCACCGAATTGTCGAAGTCGTTGCACAGCCTGCTGGCGGCCGGCGCATCGCCGGAGAGCCCGCAGGCACAGGTCCTCGCGCGGCGCTGGATTGCACTGCTGCTCGAAGAAGCCGGTGGCGACGAAAGCCTTTTGATGAAGCTCTACACCATGCACTGGAACGAGCCGTCGCTCCACGCGTTGACGGGTGTGGACCGCACCGGCATCCGGTACATCTCGCACGCGATGGCGTTCGCACGTCTCCAGCTCTACGCACCCTATTGCAGCGCCGCCGACATGGCGACGCTGCGCCAACACTACGTCGCCCAGACCGACGCGTGGCCGCCACTCATCGCCGAGGTTCGCCAGCAGATGCTGGCGAGGGCACCCGCCAGCGGTGCGGCAATGCGCGCACTGGCACTGCGTTGGCAGGCGCTGTCGCTGGCCAAGGCCGGCGGCGACGCCGCGCTGAATGTGAAGCTGCAGCGAGCATTCCACCGGGACGCGGCGCTGCGGGCCGGCTCGGGCATCGACGAGGCGCTGGCCGCCTATGTGGAGCAGGCCATCGCGCACCTGGATGGCCCGCCGTCCACCTGAATGAACCACCAAGGACAACCGTGAACGCAGCAACACAGGCGAACCCTCATTTCTTCACCGGCAACTACGCGCCGCTCGCCGAGGAGCACGACATCGCGGCACTCGACATCGAAGGCGCGCTGCCGCCAGGGCTGTCGGGTAGCCTGTACCGTGTGGGGCCCAGTCCGCAATACGCACCGCGCGACGACAGCTACCACTGGTTCTCCGGCGACGGCATGGTGCATGCCTTCCACATCGGCATGGGCACGGTGTCCTACAGCAACCGCTGGGCGCGCACGCCGAAATGGCAGCTCGAGCATGAAGCCGGCCGCGCGCTCTTCGGCACCTTCGGCAACCCTGCCACCAGCGACCCACTCGCACATGGCCGAAACGGTGGCACGGCCAACACCAGCATGCTGTGGCATGGCGGCCGACTCTTCGCGCTTGAAGAATCGCATCAGCCCTTCGAACTCGACGCCCTTACGCTGGCTTCCAAGGGGCATCAGAGCTTCGAGGACCGCGTGAGTTCGCGCTGCACTGCGCACCCCAAGCGCGATCCGGAGACCGGAGAGCTGCACTTCTTCGCGTACTCGCCCGACGGCCCGGGTTCGCCGACCATGCTCTACGGTGTGATGGACAAGCACTGCGAAGTCACGCAGCTCCAGTCGTTCACGGCGCCGCATGCCTGCATGGCGCACGACTTCATGGTGACGCGCGGACACGTTCTTTTTCCCGTCACGCCGCTCACGCTCAGCGTGGAGCGTGCCATGCGCGGCAAGCCGCTCGTGGCATGGGATGCCGCCAAGCGCACGCATGTCGGCGTGATGCGCCGAGGCAGTCCGGCCAAAGCGATGCGCTGGTTCGACACCGATGCCTGCCATGTGTTTCACGTGATGAATGCCTGGGAAGACGGCGACGCCATCGTGGCCTATGTGATGCAGTCGGAGACGGCGCCCGGCCTACCCGACGCCGAAGGCCGCCCCGGCGATCCCCACGCCATGGCTGCGCGCCTGTGCCGTTGGACCTTCGACACTGCCGGCACGGGCAGCGGCTTCCGGCGTGAGTACCTCGACGATCTGGCATCCGAGTTTCCACGCATCGATGAGCGCTACACCGGACGGCGCAATCGGTATGGGTTCTACACCTGCCATGCGACGCCGCGCGCGCGGGATGATTCTGAAAGCGTGCTCTACGACAGCCTGGCCCGCTTCGACTTCGATACCGGGGAGCGCAGCCTGCACACGCTGCCGCACGGTGACGTCGTCTCCGAACCGGTTTTCGTGCCGCGCGAAACGGATGCGGCCGAGGGCGAGGGCTGGTTGCTCGCCGTGGCGTGGCGCGAACACGAAAAGCGCAGCGACCTGCTGGTGTTCGACGCTATGGACCTGCCCGCGGGGCCTGTTGCAATCGCCCGCTTGCCCCACCGCGTGCCCTTCGGCTTTCACGGGACCTGGCGCCCCGGCTTGCAGGCCCGAAAGTGACGTCTGTTCAGTACACGTCGCGGCGGTAGCGTCCTTGCGCGATCAGCGCATCGAGCCCGGCCGCGCCGAGCACTTCGCTCAACGCCGCGTCCACGCCGGGCGCCAAGCCTTCGCGGCTGCCACAGACATAGACGAATGCGCCATCGGCGATCCAGCGGCGGAGTTCGTCGGCTGATTCACGCAGGCAGTGCTGCACGTACCTGCGCTCGCGCTGGTCGCGCGAGTAGACGAGGTCGGCGCGCGCCAGCATGCCGAGCGCTTGCCACTGCGCGGCGTCCGCGGCGCAAAAGGCATCGTGCCCGGCCTGGCGCTCGCCGAACAGCAGCCAGTTGCGCGCATGGCCTCGCCGCACCCGCTCTCTCAGGTGCGAGCGCAGTCCCGCGTAACCAGAGCCGTTGCCGATGAAGATGCAGGGCGCGTCGTCGTCCACGAGCGCGAAGGCCGGATTCGGGACGAGCCGCATCTGGACCGCGTCGCCGATCTGCGCGCCCGCGGTCAGCCATCCGGAGGCAAGGCCCAGCCCGCCTTCGTGCTGCACCTGGCGCACCAGCAGCTGTATGCAGCCGCCGGCCTGGATCGAGGCCACCGAATAGCTGCGCGGCGCCGGCTTCGCACCGGCATCGGCTTGCGTCTCTGGCGGCAGCAGTACCTCGACCAGCGCACCCGGCTGCCACGCCGGCGCACCGTCGCGCTGCAGCTCGATCTCGAACAGCGGATGGCCCAGGCTGCCCGGATTGAGCAGCTCACGGCGCGCCAGTTGCCAGGCTTCGAAGGGGCGCCGCTCGGCTGCAGAAGAAGCATGCGAAGAGGGCCACGCGGCGCGCACACCGAAGGCCTCGGCGATCGAGCGCTGCCAGCGTCCGATGGCTTCGGGATTGCCGTTGTCGACCTCCACCATCGGGAACAGCGCGCGTGCGCCCTGGTTGCGCAGGTCCCGATCGAGCGTGCGGCCGAAGCCGCAGAAGGTGGCGTAGTGCCAGTCGCCCAGTGCGAGCACGCCGTAGTGCACGTGCTGCAGCCGCGAGCCCGCCTGCTGCGCGAACTTGCGCGCGAAGGCGCGTGCGCTGTCGGGCGGATCACCATCGCCGGACGTGCTGACGACCCACAGCACCTTGCGGAAACTCAACAGCGCGTCGACGCTGAGTTCGGCCATGGTCTTGACCACGATGCCGAGGCCCGCCGATTGCAATGCGGCCGCGGTCTGCAGCGCGACGCGTTCGGCATGGCCGGTCTGCGTGGCGAAGGCGATCAGCACTTGCTCCGGGCCTGGTGCGGTGCCGCCGCGGGCGAGCGCCAGCTGCGCGCGCTCGCCCCGCAGTGCCTTGCGGGTTCGGCGGCGGCCGAGGTACAGCATCCAGCCCGTGACGGTGAACAGCGCCAGGCCCAGGCTGGCGAGCATCATCACGATGCGTCCCGGCAGGCCCCAGTAAGTGCCCATGTGCAGCGGATAGATGCTGTTCACCAGCCGGCCGGCCATCGGTTTGTCGGCATAGCGCTCGTGCTGCGCCGCCTCGCCGGTGGCAGCGTTCAGATAGAGACGGTTGCGCGCGCGCTCGTGCTCGGGCTCGGCGCGCAGGTAGGTGGCTTCGACTTGCGCGGCATTGCGCGTGGGCAGGCGCAGCGTGACCTGGCTCCAGTCGCCGGAGGTTGTCTGCTCGAAGGAGCGCCACACGCGCTGCAGGTCGAGCCTGGCCGGCGCGCCACCTTCGGCCTTGTCGGCCGGCCCTGGTGCGCCCTGCATGCGCTGCATGCGAACGGCGGGGCCTTCACCGGCCGCGTCGTCGATCACGGTGCGCACCGCATCGAAGCCCCAGTAGAGCCCCGTGAAGCCGGAGACCAGATAGGCAAGCAGCGCGATGGTCCCCGCCACTGCGTGCAGGTTCCACAGGAAGGCGCGGCCGCTGAGCGCAAAATCCAGCCGCAGCCAGCTGCGCCACGCGAGCGGCCGCCGTGGCCAGCGCAGGTACAGGCCCGAGAGCGCGAGCACCAGAAGTCCTGCGGCCAGCGTGCCGGTCACCGGCTTGCCGGCGTCGCGCGGCAGCAGCAGCCAGCGGTGCAGGCTTTCGACGAACTCGAAGAAGGCTTCGACGCGCGGCTCCGGCAGCAGGACGCCGGTGTACGGGTCGAGCAAGCGCGTCTCGCCGCGCCGCTCGCCGGGCGGCGGCGTGAAGTTCACGCGCGCCGGCCGGCCTGGCTCCGCGAACAGCGTCAGTGTTGCCACGCGGCGCCCTGGTTGCGCGGCCTGCAGCCGGTCTAGCACCTCGGCCGGTGTCAGCGGCCGTGCGTCGGCTGCATGTGGCAGGCGGTGCAGGGCCGGATCGATCAGGTCGGTGATCTCGGCGCGAAAGGACAGCACCGCGCCGCTCAGCCCGATGACCAGCAGCACCGATCCGGCCGTGATGCCGATGAACCAGTGGATCTGGAACCAGGCGCGTCGCAAGAAAGCCATGGCTCGCCCGTCTTCAGAGATCGATCTTGACCGTGGCCTTGACGGTGCGCGGAACGCCCACCGCCAGCCGCGTGCCCGCCGCCGACCAGTAGCGCTTGTCGCCGAGGTTGTCGACGTTGAGCTGCCACAGCGTTCGCTTGCCGAAGAGCTGCGTCACATAGCGCGCACCGGCCGCGAAGATCGTGTAGCCGCCGATGAAGCCCTGGTTCAGGTCGTCGATCGGCCGCTTGCCGGTGTAGTAGGCGCCGCCGTTAATGGACAGGCCCGGCACCGCTGCGATGTCGTAGGAGAAGAAGGCGCTGGCCGTGTATTTGGCGGTGTTCTCCGGCGTCTTGCCGTTGTACTGGGCGTTGATGCCGCGGAACTCGGCGTCCAGCGTCTGCGCCGAGAGCTGCCAGGCGAGCTGGCGCGTCAGCTTGCCTTGCGCCGAGAGTTCCAGGCCGCGGTAGCGCTGCCGGCCATCGGCCACGAAGGTGTTGGCGCTGTTGGTGTAGGCGCCGGGCCGTTCGATGTCGAACAGCGCGCCCGACACCAGCGTGCCCGAGCCGGTGAGCCAGCGCAGCCCGGCTTCCTTCTGCTTGCTCACGCCGGGCGGCATGCGGTTGTTCTGGTTCGCGGTGCCGGCGGGCGCCACTTCGCCTTCTTCCACGCCTTCGGCATAGGAGACATAGGCCATGAGGTCGGGCGTGAACTTGTAGCTCAATGCGGCCAGCGGCGTGGTCTTCTTCACGTCGTAGCCGATCCTCGGCAGTGTCGCGCTGGCGAACTGCGTGCTTTCGAAGTGCGTATGCCGCAGGCCCGCCACAAGCTGCCATTCCGGCGAGAAGCTGATGCGGTCGAGCGCGTACAGGCCCAGCTCCCGGCTGTCCTGCGCGCCGGTGGTGGGTTGCGTGGGCAGCGCGGTGAGCGGCAAAGCGCCAATGGCGCGCGGAAAGTACAGGTTCTGCGCCGTGGTGGCGCCGCCGTAGTTGCGCTGGAAGATCGGGTCCTGGCTCTTGTCACTCTGCGCAGCGCCCAGCGTGAGCTCGTGCTGCACGCTGCCGGTCGCAAAGGTGCCGAACAGTTCGGTGCGCAGCAGGTCGGAGTTCTGCTCCAGGTGCTGCACGTTGCCGGTGATGCGGCCCGCGCCGGTGCGCACGTTGTAGTTGCTGAAGGTCGCCAGGCGACGGTCGCGCTGGGCCTCCGAATGGCCGGCTTCCACCATCAGTGCCCAGTTGTCGCTGAGGGAGTAGTCGGCCCGCAACTGCGCGGTCTTGACCTCGGCCTCGAACACGGCCGACGGCGGGCCGATGAGCTTGCGCGGATCGGGCAGGGCCGGCAGCGCGATCAGTCCGTTGACGGCCGCCAGGCGCGCAATGCCGGCCTGCTCGGTGATGCTCTTGCGGTAGTACTCCAGGTCGGCCTTGAGCGTGAGCCTGCTGGTGACGCGCCAGTCGAAGGCGGCGGACAGGAACTTGCGATTGCCGTCCACACCGTCGATGGTCGAGCCGAGCTGCCCGCCCGCGGCGTTGATGCGCAGGCCATATTGGCTCTGCTCGCCAAACTGGCGCCCGAAGTCGACGAAGCCCTGCATCGTGCCCTGGTCGTCGAAGCTGGTGCCGATCGACGTCACAGGCGTGCTGCCCGCGCGCTTGGTCACGAGGTTGATCACGCCGGCGGGCGAGGTAAAGCCGTAGTAGAGCGCCGAGGCGCCCTTGAGCACCTCGACGCGCTCCTTGTTCTCCATCGGAATCTCGGACACGTTGGGAATCGCAAGCGAACCGTTGAGCCGGTAGTTGGTGCGGTTCTCCACGGCAATCCCGCGGATCACGAGCTGGTCGAAGGTATCGCCGCCGTTCTGCTGGCGCGTGACGCCGGCCGTGTTGCGCAGCACGTCGTAGATGCCGGTCGCGCCCTGCAGCTCGAGGACCTCGCGCGTCACCGTGTTGACGGTGGCCGGCACGTCCATGATGCTGGCGCCGCGGAAGGTACCGGCCTCGACCGTGTTGGCAACGAAGCCGTTGTTGCGGTCGGAGCGGACGGTGACCGCGTCGAGCTCGCCGGTCGCGGCGATGGTGGAGGGGGCGGCCTGCGCGCAGGCCAGCTGGGCCGCCAACGCGAGCGGCAAAAAGACAAAGAGATTGCGCATGGAATCGCCGGGCCGACGGGCCTGGATCCCGGCGACGACATGAAAAGAGAGCTGGAGAGCGACCGATTGTAAGTCAAACGAATGAGAATTATTCGCACGACCCGACGTCGGCCTGTCTTCGGTCGCAAGCGCGATGCAACATGTGCCGCCCGCATCGGTGATGCCTCTGTCATGACTAGACTCCTGGACACCATGAACCTCCCCCGGAACACGATCTCGACCAAAGCGCACGCTGTGCCCATGCCCAGCAACAGCGTGCTAGCACCGCTTTACGCGAACGCGGACCTGTTGGACGCCTTTGCAATTCAACTGCCGGTCGAGGCGAGCGATGATCTGGAGGTGCTGGCACGCACGGCGTTCGAGAGCCAGGCGGGCTGGATTCGGGGGCGTCGGTGTGGCAGCCTCGGTCGGCCGCACTCGGGCCACGAACGGTCATTCACGGTGCCGCCCCGCGCTCCGAAAGCAGTCGTAGACCGAGCAGGTATTCGTCGACAAGCGACAGTCCAGCGGACCGCCCAACTCGGAGGAGACTCGCATGGGACTTCTAACCTTCAGCCTCAACGTCACCCTGGACGGCTGCGTCGACCACCAGGAGGGAATCGCCGACGACGAGACGCACGCCTTCTTCACCCGCCTCATGGACGAGGGTGGGGCGATGCTGTGGGGCCGCACCACCTACGAGATGATGGAGAGCTACTGGCCGGCGGTCGCCCGCGGCGATGTGGAGGCACCGCCGACGGTGCGCGAATGGGCGGTCAAGCTGGAGATCAAGCCGAAGTACGTCGTGTCGTCGACGCGAACGGACTACCCGTGGACCAACAGCCACCACATCGCCGGCGACTTGCGCTCGGGGGTGCAAAAGCTCAAGGACGCGACCCCGGCCGGCGTGCTCCTCGGTAGCGGCAAGCTCGCGACCGAGCTGGACCGGCTGGGTCTGATCGACGAGTACAAGTTCCTCGTTCACCCCAGGATCGCCGGCCACGGCCCGACCCTGTACCAGAGCGGGCTGCCCAACACGCGACGGCTTGAGCTGGTCTCGGCGAAGCCGCTCCGCAACGGCGCGGTCGCAATGCATTACCGGCGCGCGCGCGGCTAACAATCGGTTGCAGCGAACGGTCAGCTGCGCGGCCCGCCGCTGAACAGGAGCGCGTTGAACGGGGAGCGCCCAGCGCCCGCTGGCTACCGATGTCTGGTTCAAAGTAAACAGTTCACTGATAGAGCCAAACGCCATCGTGGAACTGGAGAGATCAGTTTGCAAGCTCAAGGGCGGCAGGGTTGCCCTAGGCAACACCAGCCAATTTCTGGGATGCGATCAGCGCTGCGCCACAACTGGTCACCATGCCGTCCACCGCGACTTCGATACCGTTGACCTTGGCGCGGACGCCTCGGCTGGAGATCGGGAACACGCCTTTACACCTAGGACAGGCGACCATGTGGCCCACGCCGGCAGGAATCCTTCCATCGATCGAAAACCCGGAAAACCCCTCCAGCACGGTGCCGCCGTGCGTTGTCCGGTCACCCACGCAGACGATCAGATCGTTCATTGCAAGTTCTGAATGAACGAGAGGATCGCGGTGCTCTTCCCCTCGGGGGACGAATTGCTCGCGATGATCGACATGAGATATGAGATGTCGTCGGCGGCGAATCGCGAAGGATGCGGCGAGTAGAGGGCCTGAACCACCTTTTCAAGCCAATCGATATCGTCGAGTCCAAATTCCTCGCACGCCTTGACGAGCGTTCGCACCTCCGTGAGAAGCAGGTAGAACGGATAATCACGGTCCCGCAAATACTCACCATAGACCAATTCGGACAGGCGAAAGATATGCCGTTCGAAGAAGTTGCGGGTTGCAATATCTTCTGGACTCATGGCTGATTCGAGAGCGGGGATGACGGAAGGGATCAGGGGCGAATATGGCTGCGCTCGACGATAGCCCGGATGTCGCACACCTCGGCACGCGGTGGCATCCATATCCCATCCTCTTCGATCAGCTTCTGCCCCGCCGCACGCAACGCATCGAACGGAAAGTCGGGCGTCGAGAAAACGCCCGACGTACTGACGAACCGAAGCAGGTGGATGCCCGCTCGAACAGCCTTGATCGTCAGAAAGGGGTCGTTGCCAGCAAAGTCGTCGAAATAATTGAAGTTGTATGTCTCGAAGATCTTTCTGTCCAAGGAGGACATGATCGGCGCCTGCTTGATTTGAGAGACGTCCCTTGCATATCCATCCTCCTGAATCCGCTTGTACTGCTCGAGCATGTCCAACACCAGTGCCTTCCCCGCTGGATCCGCACCCTCGACCTCGATCCCCCGGAAAAGCAGGGCATGGAGTATCTTCAACCAGCAGGAGATGTCGATGTCCTCGGCATGAATGCCGAAGTAGAGCTTCCGACTCCAAGCGTCCAGCGTCTCCCGGTCCTTTGTCGGCAGAGGCAGTTGATCGAACGATTCATTGATCTTTTCGTAGTCCCGTGAATACTCTGCACCGAGCAACGCATCTCGGAAGACCTGGTTGATCGAGTCGGCATCACCATCCAGGTCCACGTACTTGTAGATCTCCTTCATGTCCGTGATGGACAGGATGGCGATCAATTCGCCCAAACGTGCTTGTCTGCTCATGTCAGTGCGTCTCGATTATTTGATTGAAGATTGACCAGAGCTTGCTGCGCGTGTCCGGCTTCAGCTTGGCGACGAACTTCTTCACAGCCTCGTTTTTCAGTTGGCAGACTCCGAGCTGGATGACCGTCCCCAGCGGATCGACCATGCCCAATGCGCCTTGGTGCTTCTCCAGCAATTCACGGTCCCAGGTAGACAAGCTTCCCGATTCGATGGCACGATCGACTTCCAGGGCCCGCCGGCTCAGCATCATCGCCCGACTCTCGTCGAACGACTTGTTGGCCAAGTTCACGTCGAAGTCCTCGCCGAATTCTGCCTTCAGGCGATCCCTCAGCGATTGCTTGAAATTCAGGCAGTCGAAGAGTAGCGGATTGAAAAAGTACTCATTGCGAACATAGCCTCGAAAGCCCGAAAACTTCTCTTCCACGAATGCTAAATAGGAAAGGGCGCCGCGTTGGATAGAGGCCGTGTATTTTGGGGCGATCTCTGATATTCCTGACCGGGGCGTCCGAGCCGCCGGGCGTGATTTTTTGAAGCCTTGCCGGCTCTCAAGTATGGCCTTCCTGTTGGCCTGCATGATCTCTTGGTAGTCCAGACCAGCGTCTAGAAATTCCCAGATGCCCGAGGACAAATCGAGGCTGAGCAAGACGGCCGCTTCCCCCCAGACGCGGTCTGCGTGAAGGCCGGGTACCGTCGGCATAGTCATGGGACCGCAAGACTCGCGCCGCCTGCGAAGGGTGTCGCGACAATCGAAACGGCAATGGCCCGGATCACCTTGTAGGCTATGTATCCACCAACTACCCAATATGCGGGGGTGGGGTCGATGCCTTGCATGGGGACATTGTTCGCGTCCCAGTCGGCCTGGGTTGGCAATGGACGGGATGCCAGCTGTCGAACACCCGCCGGCAACTGCCCATTCGGGCATCCCGACTGATCGTACTCGTCGATGTGGTCCTGCAGATTCTTCTGCTGGCGCGTTATCTCGTCCTGGTGAGTGGCCCAGGCGGTCGTGCCTGGGCCTTGCGCGCCCTTCTGAACCTGCTCCGCAAACCTTGTCGCCAATCCCTTCGGGCTGCCCGGTCCCTTGGTGGAGTTGGCTATTTCGTCGATCTTTTCCTTCAGGCAGGTGCAGACGTCGCTGTCGCACTCCCTGAGTGTCTTGCGAAGAGAAGTGCTGTTCGGGTGGGTCTTGGGAATGGCGTTGGTGAAAGTTCCGGTGGCCATGACTCGTTACCCCGCCTCATAGACAATGAAATCATGCCGTTCCCGAAAGTTTCGACAATAGACTTTCGATGCGTGGTCGAGCAGTTCGGAAAAGCGTTCCTCAGACTCAATGAAAAAACTGAAGCTGATCGCCGTGTAGTACTTGTTGAGTTGGGCGTAGTTTCCCTTGGGATGCAGGAACACCTTCAGCCGGCGCTTGAGATGATCGGGTGGCATGCTGGAGACAATGACCAAGCCATGTCCGGCGGCTAGATAGGCAACAATTGCCTTCTGGTTGGACGGCCTGATCGCATCCCAATCCAGCAGGTATGGCGCAGAGAGGCCCGCGGCTTCTTTTTCGTCGCCATCGAAAAGGCAGCGACTGTGGGGGCTGCCCACCTCCTTGATGACTTCGTACCCGGTCGCGTCCGACGGATCCAGGAGGATGTATTTGAGTTCCCGGTGCGCGCCGATGATCGCCGCGAATTGCTCGTGATCCTCGATATGGATCAGGCTGGTTTTCGGGCGGGTCAATTTGCGCCCTTGATCTTCGGCTTCTTGCTCGATAGGCATTCCTTGTTCGACTGCCTGCCGGTGAAATCGATCTGGTCCGATTTCAGCCAGATGTGCTTCGCATTGATGACGATTCCCTTGTCATCGATCTGGATGAACCCGCCGGGGCCGCTCAGCAGGATCTTCTCTGTCCCATAGGTGCTGTTGTTCTTCGAGTAATGGAGGATGTCGGAGCCCGCGCTGATGTTGTATTCGTCTCCGACCTTTAGATCGTACTGTTTGCCGACGACGTCGATCCGTTCAATGCCGACCAGGGAGTTTTGGGCAACGCCGACCACGGTGTTCTTAATCAAACCGACTTTTTCGCTAGAACTCAGCAGGACGTTGCGGATCATGTTCTGCTTGACCGTGAGAGTCTTGTTCTCGCCGATCTCTTCGTCGTGATTGGCGCCGACTACGATGGATTTGTTGCTCCCGACACGCTCGGACTGGTCGTGTTCCACAACCTTCGCGCGGTCGTGGCCTACCCAGTGCGTCTCATCGTTCTCCACCTCGATGTCCTGGTTGCGCTCGGCATGCAGCCACACCTGTTCCTCTCCCTTCTTGTCCTCGAAGCGCAGCGCGTTGGCGTTGCTGTCGCTGCCGCCTTCGGAACTGCGCGTGAGCAGCCCGCTCTGCGTGGCGTTGTCGGGCAGGCTCCATGGCGGCATGTTGTCGGCGTTGTAGACGCGCCCGGTCACGATGGGACGGTCGGGATCGCCGTTCTCGAAATCGACGATCACCTCCTGGCCGATGCGCGGGATCTGGATGCCGCCGAAGTTGGTGCCGGCCCAGGGCGAGGACACGCGCACCCAGCACGAGCTGTTCTCGTCCCTGGTGCAGTAGCGGTTCCAGTGAAAGCTGAGCTTCACGCGGCCGTATTCATCGGTCCATATTTCACGGCCCGCGGGTCCCGTGACGATCGCCGTCTGCGGGCCCGTGGTGCGCGGCCTTGGCACCCGGGGCGCCGGCGCCCGGAACACCTTGCTTGTCGGAATGACCTCGAAATCGACGCGGCACTCGAACTCCTGCTGCGCACTGGCATCGCCCACGTCCTGCAGCCGCAGGTGGGCCTCCGTCACCAGGTACTGCCGGTTCGATTCGTTGTGGGGATGGCGCTCCAGCGTGAGGAGGCAGCCCGGCACCACCGCCCGCAGGTTGCCCGAGCCGCTGGCGCGTTCGCCGCGGCTGCCGGTTTCTTCCATGCGCGTGCGTACCAGCTGTTCGCCTTCGGACTCCACCACGTAGTCGCCCGGCCAGCCATAGCGCTCCCAGGTGTTCTGCGCCGTCTTGCGCGGCATGGCACTGACCTGCTGCAACTCGGCCTTCGGGCGCTTGAAGTCGAAGTCGCTGGTCACCCAGCGGCCGCTTTGCAGTTCCTCGCAGGCATTGAAGCCGTCGCAGTGCTCCTCGCGCACGGTGGCCTCCGCCGCATGGAAAGGAATGTTCTGGTAGCCCGCATGAGCGAAGGGCTGGTGCGACGCCATGTCGTCGACGATGACCAGCTTGTGGCTCTTCTCTTCGTGCTCGAAGTAGAAATACAGGCCCCACTCGTGCAGCAGCCGCGCGACGAAGTCGTAGTCGCTCTCGCCGTACTGCACCTGGAACTCGCGCGGCGGATAGCTGCGCGTGGCCCGCACGTCGAAGGGCAGCCCGTATTTGCCCAGCACCTCTCGGACAATGTCCAGCACGTTCTGGTTCTGGAAGATGCGGTAGTCGCTGGTGCGCGTGCCCAGCGTGAGCCAGGGCTCGATCACCGCCTCGTACAGCGCGCGCCGGTTCTCCAGGCGCAAAAAGCGCACGCGCGTCACGAGGCCCGAGAGATGGCGGTGCTGCGGGCCCGATCCCGGGCGTCCGTCGAGCACGATGTGCGCCGTGAGCGCTTCGCCCACCAGCTGCTTGATGGCCACGTTGGCGGCTTGGCGTTCGTTGTAGCCGGGCTGCTCGGGGGTGGCCAGGGTCAGGGTGTAGCGGAACAGGCTGCTCAGCCCTTCATCGCCTTCGATGGCGATGGGCTCCAATGCCGGCTCGCCGCCCAGCGCGGGCATGGCAGACGAAGAGACACTGAGAACACGCGCAAGCTGCGCGGCGCCTGGTGGCATGAGATCCCCCCTGAATTGGCCCTAAGGAAAGAGGCGTGGCCGGAATGCCCCTGACCTCATGCGCGATGAGGCCCTGGAGGCATCGGACGACAAGAGGCTCAGACCTCCTTGTTTTCCTTGATGTTCCAGGCCAGCACGGTTTCAGCGCCCTTGCCGCCCTTGTCCGTCTGCTCCCAGTACTGCTGCTTCACCTTGGCGGCCTGGAACGCGAACTGCACCAGAACCGCATCGCCACTCTGCTCAGCCGTGTACTGCACCGAGGTCACCAGCACTTCTTCCAGCGTGACGCGCGTGTATTCGATCTGCGAGCCACCGGCCTTGCACAACGACACCTCGACCTTGCTCAGGTGCTTGCCGCTGGCGCAGTTCTTCATGACGGACGGAGCCGCCTTGTCGATGCGCGCAATGACCTGCAGGTCATTGAAGCTCGCCTTGCCCACACCGCCGCCACCGCCGCTGACCATGTTTCCAGGCTGCGTCGCTCCCCATGCAAACGACTTGATATCCGTCCAGTCCTTGTGGTTCGAGTCCTTGGATTCGCCGTTTGCGCCCTCANCTGACCATGTTTCCAGGCTGCGTCGCTCCCCATGCAAACGACTTGATATCCGTCCAGTCCTTGTGGTTCGAGTCCTTGGATTCGCCGTTTGCGCCCTCAACGCGCATGAACATGTCTACTGCCATGATTAACCCCCAAAGTTATATATGCCCGATTGCGGGACATCGTTGATATCAGCTGCCCCTGCTGGACAACCCCTGCCTCTTATCAATACCGAAATTAGCGAATTCCAAACCGATCTGCCAGTGTCCAAAGTCACCTGCCAAGAAGCCCAAGATGGCTCAAATTACGAATTAAATACTCATCCAACTGCCGCCTACGCGCTTTGCAAGTGAATCTCCACTGGCCTCGGCCGTTACTCTAGTAAAAGATCGTTGCTGGTGTCCGAATAATTTTGAGGTCTACTCTTTTTTCTTCATGCCTGTGATTTATTTCCATAAGAAATTGGTGTTGATTTCAACTTTATTAATCTTTCCGGCTTAATTGACGTGGAGATATTCAATGTTGTCAGCGCCGGGTCCGTGAGGATTTCCATTCGCGCAAGGCGTGCAGGGCTGTCTCAGAACATCGAACCGCGATCAGCTCACAGAACTCACGGCGAATCGGATCTAGATGGAGCCGGCGACCCACGCGACTTTCGGCTGGTCGGATTGCTGTCGGTGGTGCAAAACGAAGCACGCCGAGGCTGATGCCCAAGCGCTGGTTCGATGATCAGATTCGCACGTGGATTTTGGGTCGAGCCTGACGCTCGATGTTCTTTGTGGAGTCAGTCCCTTCGATGACAAAAGCTTCCTCGTCCCTCTCGCCCGAGACCGCTCCAGATTCGTCCATTGCCACGTTGTCAGCGATCGACTCGAGCTCCCTCGTCCGAAAAACAGATGCGCAAAGAAGTCGCGTCATTTACGGTACGACTTTGTTTGTAGTCTTTGTGTGCGTGGCATTGCTGGTCATGAACGCATGGCTGGTCATTCGCGCGCGCACGGCAGAGAACGAGCAGATCGCGCGGGCGAATACCAACCTGGCACGCGCGGTCGGCCAGCAGATCGACAGTACCGTCGCCCTGGCCGAGCACATCATCTCGGGCCTCGTCTTCGAACTCGAGCGCGCGGACATCACGCCTGACACGCTGCAGCGTCTGCAGCCGGTCCTCGTGAACCATACCTCCCAAGTCCAAGCCATCAAGGGGCTCTTCATCTACGACGAGCAAGGCCGCTGGCTTGTCCATTCCGAGGCCTCCGCGGCCGGGTCACGAAACAATTCGGACCGCGAGTATTTCATTCACCACCGAACCAACCCGAGCGCACGCACGCTGATCAGCGGCCCCATCGTGAGCCGCTCCTCGGGCGAGTGGGTGATCCCGGTCTCGCGAAGGATCAATGACCCGGACGGCAACTTTGCCGGTGTGGTGCTGGTCACGCTCAGCGTCAAGCACCTGCTGAGCGTCCTGGACCGCTTTCAGATCGGCGAGCAGGGAGCGATTGCGCTGTTCGGGACGGACCAGCTCCTGGTTCGCCGCCCCTTCAGGGAAGCCGACATGAACAGGCGCAATACGGACTCGCCGTTCCAGAAGCGATTCCAGGCCTCGCGTTCGGGCACCGTCGAAGGAAGATCGGCGATTGACGGCGTGACGCGGATCATCAGCTTCGAACACCTGCTGGACTATCCGCTCTTCGTGACCGTTGCAGTCGGCAAGGACGAGGCGCTGCAGGAGTGGAAATCCGCATCGATCTATCAAACGACCTGGGTGGTCCTTCTGAGCATGATCATCGGCATGTCAGGCCGCTACCTGATCCGGTCGATGCGCAGGCGCCTGGTGGCGGAACTGCATTTGCAAAGTGCGCGGGACGCACTGACGGAGGCCAATGAACGCCTGGAACATCTTGCGCAGGAAGACGGGCTGACAGGCCTGGCCAATCGTCGCTACTTCGACGCCCGACTGGTCCTCGCATTTCTACAGGCGCAGGAGGGCCAAATGCCGTTGGCGGTCGTCATGGTCGATGTCGACGAGTTCAAGAAATACAACGACCTGTACGGCCATCTCGAAGGCGATGAGTGCTTGCGGCGGATCGCCCATGCTCTTCGCTCCGCAGTGTGGCGCTCAGGCGATCTTGTCGCGCGCTATGGCGGCGAGGAAATGGTTCTGCTGTTGCCCGCGACGGACGCCCAAGGCGCGCTCGAGGTCGCGCAAAGGGCACGGCTGGCGGTGGCCGATCTGCAAATTCCACATGCAGCGACGGACCGAGGCATTGTCTCCGTCAGCCTTGGCGCGTCGGCCTGGGTTCCACAGCCCGGCAGCACGCCTTTTGAACTGTTGAAAGCCGCGGACGAGGCGCTCTATCTTGCCAAAGAAGCGGGGCGGAATACAGTCAGGGCGCACGGTTGATGAGTGGCTTGGGGTCGGACTCTGGCCAAAACCACTCCCATTTGGCCCATTTCGACTTGGTGGTGCTGACTAGGTCCGCAAGTGGCAGCAAGTACGCAGCATTGCCTGCGCGCTCTCTTGCGCCATTGTTTCGAGGTAGGGGCGCGAGGCTCAATGGGGAGCTGATAGAAACCACCGCTGTAAACCTCGGCCATGAGACGTGAGACAGCGTAGTAAGTCTTCCCGGAAGTTCTTGTGGCAAGCAGCTGCAGTAGTTCCAAGCTCGGTGAAAAAATTCCATTCCCAGTGAAACACGACACTTCGGCCTGACTTCGGCCTAGTGCACGCCCAGCGGCGGCGCCGAATTGCTCAACACGCGCAGCAGGTCGCTCTGCCTGGACGTGCCAGTCTTGGAGTACATGTGCTGCAGGTGGGTGCGAACGGTGGCTTCGCTGATGCCGAGCATGTCGGCAACCTCCATGCCGCCCAGCCCTTGCGCAAGCGACAGCAGCACGCGCAGTTCGCCGCCCGTGAGCTTGTGCAGGCGCGCGAAGGCTTCGCCCGGCATGGGTGGTGCCTGGATCGGGTCCTGCATGAACACGGCCACGGAGGCGGCGAACGGCGCCAGGACGCCGCGGCGCTGGCCGCTCTCGATCGGCAGAAGCGTGGCGATGTAACCCCCGCCGACGCCGTCCGGTACCGCGACGGAATGTTCGCTCGCACGCACGTCGGCGTCGTCATCGCGCGTCGATTGGTCGATCGCCTTCGACAGTGCGGCGCGGGCAGCGGAATCCGTCGGGGCCAGCCGGTTGTTTGCAAGCCGCACCGACTTTCCGGACTTGACCTGCTGCTCGGCGGCGCGATTCATGTAGACGACGCGGCCGTCGCGCGCCGTGAGAAAAACACCGGCGGCCAGGCCGTCCAATGTCTTCTCGAGCACCTCCGAATGCAGCGCGCGAATGTCGAGCGCATCGGAGATGGCGAGCGCGCGGCACACATGGGGCGCGAGCAGGCTGAACAGGCCCACGTCGTGCGCTTGATAGCGCGGCGACGCATCGCTGCGCGAAGCGTGCAGCGATGCCATGCGCCCTCCGGTGCGCAGCGCGGGAAACCACATCATGTCCTGCAGCCCGAAAGGCTCCAGCACTTCCCTGAAGAAGCGGCCTTCGCGCAAATGGAACTGCGCCATCGAGAGGGCGCTGACGTCGCCGATGTTCGCGACCACGTCCGAAACCGCCATGGGGCTTTCCGCGTACTGCGATCCCAGCTTCTCGAGGAACTCCGGCTGGTAGCCGAAGACAAACAGCTGGTCGTTCTGCACTTGCCGCAGGTCATGGACGCAGATGCCGCCGCCGGTGCTTTCGCAAAGATCGGAAATCCTTCGGCAGGCGCCCGGCCAAAGCAGCGGATCGAGCGCGCAGTCGTAGACGGCCCCGATCACCTCGGACAGCTCGCGAGGCGAGATTCCAATCGATTCGAAATGCGCCGGGGCGGCGGAAGCAAGCACGCTCATATGCGCCTTTCGACTTCAAGCTTGAAGTGAATGCGAAGACGATATAGAGAAAAGTTCTCGCACGCCATACGTCAAATGGCGTTCGACGATGCGGAACCGGCGGCGGCATCCACTCATTCCTTCCGATGACGCGCTGACCGGAGCGCCCGCCTAATCTTGCGCAGACGGCCCCCTTTTCGGTTCGGCCGTCACCCCGCAGGAGATGAACAATGCATTCGAATCAAAGATGCGGCCGCCGTCTTGCCCTGACGTTGCCGCTGGCGCTCTGCACATCGATGGCCTTCGCGCAGGCAGCGAACGACAGGCTGGCTTCGGTATCCGTCGACGAACTCAAGCGCGTCTACCTGGCATGCGACCGGGTGGCATCGCAGCAGTTGCTGGACTCCAGCACCGCGGCGCATTGCTCCTTTGCAGGCGAAGCGCTTCAGAAGCGAGCCTTCGCAGGCAGCTTCGACCAGTTGCTCGCATGGTGGCGCGCCGAAAAGGAAAAGGACGCTGCGTCCGCGAAGCTCAGCCAGAAGTAGTAGCCGCGGATGAAAGCTGCCCCAGCCGGTGGCGGCTCGGCGCCGCGTCAGCGCCGCCGCTCGATCGCGCTCTCGCGGTAGTGGCGGGCCTTCTCTTCGTACATTGCGCGGTCCGCGCGCTGCAGCGCCGCGTCGAGCTGGTCGCCGGCTTCGCAGGTCGCCACGCCGATCGCGAGGTTCAGCACCCGTCCGCTCTGGCCTGCATAGAACTGGTTGTTCAGCTCGAGCATGGAAACGATGCGGTCGCGTATGGCTTCGGCGCCGCGTTCGTCGGTCTTGGGCAGCACGACGGCAAACTCGTCGCCGCCGATGCGCGCGGGCCAGCCCGGCTCGTCGACGGCCTTGCTCAGCACCTCGCCCACGCGCCGCAGCAGCGCGTCGCCGGCGGCGTGGCCTTCCTCGTCGTTGACGGGCTTCAGGCCGTTCATGTCAATGACCAGCACCGACACCGGCCACGGGCCCTTGCGCGACAGCCGGTTCAGTTCGTCCGAGAAGAAGGCGCGGTTGCGCAGTTGCGTCAGCACGTCGTGCTTGCCCAGGTACTCCAGATAGGCCTCGGCCTTCTTTCGGGCCGTGATGTCGATCAGCGACACCAGCACGAGGTCCCAGGTGGCGAGCCGGTCTTCGAGCACGGCAAACTGCATGTGGATGTTCAGCGGGTCGCCCGTCAGCGCGTAGTTGATGACCTCGCGCTGCTGCAGCATCTTGCCGCTCCAGAGGTCCTGCAGCTGTTCGGCGAAGGAGTCGTGCATCTCGTCGCGGAAGACACCGGAGAGGTTGTCCAGCAGCTGCCTCTTGTCGGCGGCGCCGAACATGCGCAGCGTCTCGTGGTTGACGTCGATCACCCGGATCTCGCGCATGCAGCGCGTGATGAACTCGGGGTGCACCTTCATGAAGGTCGCGAAATCGCAGATGCCCCGCTTGCGTATGTCGTCGAGCAGCGTCTTGACCCCGCTGAAGTCTTCCACCCACAGCGAGACCGGCGAGCGCTCGAACAGCTCGCGCGCGTAGCGCTCGCTTTCCAGGCGCAGCCGCTCGGCCCGCACGCGCTCGGTGATGTCGTCCAGCGACACCAGCACGCGGCCCCACGAGGCCTCGTGGCCGGGCAGCACCTGCACGCGCACGTGCACGTCGAGCCTGCGGCCGTCGAGCGCATAGTTGACCGTCTGGTTGTCGAAGCAGAGCTTGCCGCGCCAGAGCTGGTCCAGTTCATAGATCACGGGCGCGGTCATGTCATCCCGAAAGACACTGTCCAGCCGCGACAGCAGCTCGTCCTGGCTCTGCGCACCGAAGAGGGTCAGCGTGCTCTGGTTGACGCTCAGCACCCGCAGCTGCGCCATGCATTCGCGCACATGCCGGGGCTCGGCATTCAGGTGGGCCACCAGATCCACCACACCGGCGCTGCGCCACGACTCGAACAACTGGTGCAGCCCGCTGTAGTCCTCGAGCCAGAGCGACATCGGCGCGAACTCGAACATCGATTCGTAGTCGGTGGTGGACGGCATGGATTTTTTCCTTTGCGCGAGGGAGTCGTGTCCGCAATGATGCACCCTCGGCGGGCTGCGGCAATGCGCTGCCCATGCTTGTCGGCGCCTTGCGGCGCGGTGCCATGGCGGTGGTGTACCGCCGCGGACTCAGCGCGTGAAGTACTGGCCGCTGTACGTCGGTACGCAATGATCGGGAAACCCGGGCAGGTCGACCGAACGCTCGGGCACCTGCCATTGCTCGCGCAGGGTGTAGCCCAGCGCCTCGACCTCCTTCACGAAGCGGCGGCGGTTGTAGACGTGCATCGGCGCGAAGCAGCCGGCGCCGATGTTCTGCGTCGTGACGTAGTCCTCGCCGCCATACAGCGGAACCTTGTTCAGGAGAATGTGCCGCGGACGCTCCTCNCGGCGCGAAGCAGCCGGCGCCGATGTTCTGCGTCGTGACGTAGTCCTCGCCGCCATACAGCGGAACCTTGTTCAGGAGAATGTGCCGCGGACGCTCCTCGCATTGCTGAAGCAGCTGGGCGGGGCGCGCGTTGTCGAGATAGTGCAGGGCGCCGGCAGAAATCCAGATGTCGTTGCCGGACAAGGCCTGCTTCAGTTCGTCGGCGAAGCTCAGCGCGCGCGCATCGGCATCGGGCTGTCTCGCCATCTCGCGACCGATGGCTGCGATGGCGGGCACTTCCACCACCCGCCACGACAGATCCTTCGGCATGTCGAAGTAGCGACGGTAGGCATAGAAGTGCACGCCCACCGAACCGCCGATGTCGAGCACCCTGGTGGCGCCGTCGCGNCCCGCCACGACAGATCCTTCGGCATGTCGAAGTAGCGACGGTAGGCATAGAAGTGCACGCCCACCGAACCGCCGATGTCGAGCACCCTGGTGGCGCCGTCGCGAAATGCGCGCTCGAGCCACCACATCACCGGATAGTCGTAGGCAAAGATCTTCTTCGTTCGAACGTCCACGTACTCCGCCGCCAGGGCGGCGTGGTCGAACTCCGGGCTGGGAGGCAGCGAGCTGCGCGCCTCGGCAAAGGTCTTGAAAAGGCCGAAGCAACCGGCGAAACCGGCTTCGGAAAAGAACCGTTGGCGCCGCCAGCGCTGCAGCGCCGGCCGGGTGACCGGCCCTTCCAGGATCCGTCGGACGATTTGCTGAGCACCGGAGTAAGCCATGTCTGCGTCCATCCTCTTGACGATCGTTGCCTGCCGCGGTGCTGTCCGCGGTGGGCTGATTCGAAAAATGGCCGGCAACACTCTTCCCGAATGCCAGCCCGGAATGCCACCAGCATACGATGAAAGTAGTAATAAAAAATAGGTTTTATGGCCTAGCTCGCTGGGCCATGCCGCTCAGTTTCTGGGCGCGATGAAGTCGGGATGCCGCGCGCAGATTTCCGGCAGCGAGCTCAGCGTGCCGGAGAGGTGTTCGCGCAGTGCCTTCTGAGCCGCGGCCCTGTCGCCCTTGGCGATGGCGCGCACGATCGCGCGGTGGTCGCGCAGGATCGCCTCGGTCTTGCCCGCCGTGGGCAAATGCAGGCGCCGCAGGCGGTCCACGTGGCCCGAAACCCGGCTCACCAGGTCCCACAGGCTCGGCACGTCGGCGGCTTCGTACATCAGGTGGTGAAACTTGCGATCGGCGCCGACGAATTCGCCGTACTGCCGCGCCGCCGCCAGCGTGGCCTGCAGCGCGACCTGTGCTTCGAGTTGGGCCACCAGGCCGGGCGGGGCTTCGCCGGCCAGCTGGTGGACGATCTCCAGCTCGATCGAGCGGCGCAAAAAGTGCGCCTGCCTGGCCGCGTCGATGTCGATGCGGCTCACCAGGGTGGCGTGCTGCGGAAACACGTCCACCAGGCCTTCTTCGCTCAGCCGCAGCAAGGCTTCCCGCACCGGCGTCTGGCTCACACCGAAGCGGTCCGCCAGCTCTTGGCGTACCAGCACCGTACCGGGGACGAGGTCGAGGGAGAGGATGGCATCGCGCAGTTTTTCGAGCACTTGCGGTGCGGCCAGGCGGGTGCGGTCGAGTCGGATCCGGGGGAGGGCAGTCATTCGCTGGAATTCTCGTTTGGCGAAGTGATATATTAGTGTTTTAATGTAGTTGATCCCACGCAAGAAACCCGGTTCAGCCCTCGATGCCACGCTCCTACGACACCCTGCGCAGCGCCCGCTGGTTCGCGCCCGACGACTTCCGCTCCTTTGGCCACCGCTCGCGGGTGATGCAGATGGGCTACGCGCCCACCGACTGGGTAGGCAAGCCCATCATCGCCATCGTCAACACGTGGAGCGATGCCAACCAGTGCCATTCGCACTTCAAGCAGCGCGTCGACGACGTCAAGCGCGGCATCTTCCAGGCGGGCGGCTTTCCGCTCGAGCTGCCGGCCATCTCGCTGTCCGAGAGCATGGTCAAGCCGACGACCATGCTCTACCGCAACTTCCTGGCCATGGAAACCGAGGAGCTGCTGCGCAGCCACCCGATCGACGGCGCGGTGCTGATGGGCGGCTGCGACAAGACCACGCCGGGCCTCACGATGGGCGCGCTGAGCATGGGCCTGCCGTTCATCTACCTGCCCGCGGGCCCGATGCTGCGCGGCAACTGGCGGGGACAGGTGCTGGGCTCGGGCTCCGACGCCTTCAAGTACTGGGACCAGCGCCGCGCGGGCCAGCTCAGCGACCAGGCCTGGCAGGAGATGGAGGCCGGCATTGCGCGCAGCCATGGCACCTGCATGACCATGGGCACGGCGGCCACCATGATGGGCATTGCCGAGGCCGTGGGCTTCACGCTGCCGGGCGCCTCGAGCATTCCCGCAGCCGATGCCAACCACGTGCGCATGAGCGCCGAATGCGGCCGCCGCATCGTCGAGATGGTGTGGGACGACCTGACCCCGGCCAAGATGCTCACGCGCGACAACTTCGAGAACGGCATTGCCTGCGCGATGGCCATGGGATGCAGCACCAACGCCATCGTTCACCTGATCGCCATGTCGCGCCGCGCCGGCCATCCGGTCACGCTGGACGACTTCGATGCCGCGAGCCGCCGCGTGCCGGTCGTCGCCAATATCCGGCCGAGCGGCGATACCTACCTGATGGAAGACTTCTTCTATGCAGGCGGCCTGCCCGCGATGCTGGAGCGCATCCGCGGCCACCTGAAGACCGAAGCGCGCACGGTCAACGGCCGCACCATCGGGCAGAACATCGAGGGCGCCGAAGTCTTCAACGACGACGTCATCCGCCCGCTTGCCAACCCCATCTATGCCGAAGGCGCGCTGGCCGTGCTGCGCGGCAACCTCGCGCCCGATGGCGTGGTGATCAAGCCCAGCGCGTGCGCACCGCACCTCTTGCAGCACACCGGGCGCGCGCTCGTGTTCGACGACTACCCGGCGCTCAAGAAGGCAGTGGACGATCCCGAACTCGATGTCACCGGCGACGACATCCTGGTGCTGCGCAATGCCGGCCCGCGCGGCGCCGGCATGCCCGAGTGGGGCATGCTGCCGATCCCGACCAAGCTCTTGAAGCAGGGCGTGAAGGACATGCTGCGCCTGTCGGACGCGCGCATGAGCGGCACCAGCTACGGCGGCTGCCTGCTGCACTGCTCGCCCGAGTCGGCCGTGGGCGGCCCGCTGGCACTGGTCCAAACCGGCGACCGCATCCGCGTCGACGTGCCAGAGCGGCTCATCCACCTGGAGGTGAGCGACGAGGAGCTGGTGCGCCGCAAGGCCGCCTGGACGCCGCCCGCGCCGCGCTACGAGCGCGGCTACGGCTGGATGTTCGGCCGCCACATCCTGCAGGCCAACGAGGGCTGCGACTTCGATTTTCTCGAAACCGAATTCGGCCGCCCGGTGCCCGAGCCGGACATCTTTTGAAAACCTTGACGGAGACCCACTTGAATCCCCAGACCCGCGAGAAGCTGATGAAGGTCAGCACCGCCACGTTGTGCACTGCGTTGTTCAAGCGCGGCCTGCGCAACCAGTTCATCCAGAACGTGCATCCACTCAACCCGGCGCTGCCCAACATGGTTGGCGAAGCCTTCACGCTGCGCTACATGCCCGCGCGCGAAGACCTGAACCCGATCACCGTGTTCAACGACCGCAGCCATCCGCAGCGCCAGGCCGTGGAGCAATGCCCCGTGGGCGCGGTGCTGCTGATGGACAGCCGCAAAGACGCGCGCGCCGCATCGGCCGGCGGCATTCTGGTGAGCCGGCTCATGAAGCGCGGCGTGGCCGGCGTGGTCACGGACGGCGGCTTTCGCGACAGCCCCGACATCGCCAAGCTCGGCTTCCCCGCGTACCACCAGCGCCCGAGCGCGCCGACCAACCTGACCTTGCACCAGGCCATCGACATCAACGTGCCCATCGGCTGCGGTGACGTGGCCGTGTGGCCCGGCGACGCGGTGGTGGGCGATGGCGAAGGCGTCATCGTCATTCCGGCCGACATTGCCGACGAGGTTGCGGCCGAGGCCACCGAGATGACCGTGTTCGAAGACTTCGTGCAAGAGAAGGTGCTCGAAGGCCGCTCCATCCTCGGCCTCTATCCGCCGACCGAAGAGCAGAGCCGCACCGAGTTCGCCGCCTGGCGACAGACGCACGGTCGTTGACGGCCCGTCTTTTCAACACACATCGACAAAGAGAGACAAACCATGCCCTTCATCCAGCGCGCCGCGCGACTGCTGTTCGCCGCATCCGCTTCCGTTTTCGCACTTGCGCCGGCCGCGGCGCTGGCGCAGGCCGAATGGCCCGCCGCCAAAACCATCACCTACGTCGTGCCCTTCACGGCCGGCGGCTCGACCGACATCGTCGGCCGCATCCTCGCCAACAAGCTGCAGGAGAGCCTGCACCAGTCGGTGGTGGTGGACAACAAGCCCGGACAGGCCGGCGGCATCGGCGCCGCCTACGTGGCCAAGGCGGCGCCCGACGGCTACACACTGTTCGGCGGCACCATCAGCACGCACGCCATCAACGCCAGCCTCTACAAGAAGCTGCCCTACGACCCGATGAAGGACTTCGAGCCCGTGTCGCTGGTCGGGCGGCTGCCCAACGTGCTGATCGTCAACAGCCAGCTCGGTGTGAACTCGGTGGCCGAGCTGATCGCGCTGCTCAAGAAGGACGAATCCAAGCGCACCTTCGCTTCTTCTGGCGCCGGCACCTCGACGCACCTGGCGGGCGAGATGTTCGCCGACATGATCGGCGTGAAGCTCACGCACGTGCCGTACAAGGGCACGCCGCCCGCCATGACCGACGTGGCGTCGGGGCTGGTGCCCTTCATGTTCGACCAGGTGACCGCCGCGCTGCCGCTGGTCAAGAGCGGCAAGCTGAAGCTGCTGGCCGTGACCACCGGCAAGCGCATTGCGCTGGTGCCCGAGCTGCCGACCATGATCGAGTCCGGCGTGCCCGGCTTCGAGATGTCGTCGTGGCAGGCCGTCTATGCGCCCAAGGGCACACCCAAGCCCATCATCCAGCGCCTGAATGCCGAAATCGTGAAGGCGCTCAAGCAGCCCGACGTGCAGGCCAAGCTGTCCGGCCAGCTGGCGATGGACATCGCCGCCAGCACGCCGGAGGAACTGCGCGAGCACATGGCGCGCGAGATTCCGCGCTGGGCCGAGCTGGTGAAGAAGTCGGGCGCAACCGCGGATTGACGAGGCGTTGCCGGTCTTCTAACCGTTCAGTACGAGAGAGCCCTGCGGATACTGCGCGCACATGAATTCCACGAACGCCCGGACCTTCGGCGCGGGAAGCCGCCGCGAGGTATGCAGCACCCAAAGCGCGGGCTCCACGCCCGACACCACACCCCACTGAACCAGCTCTCCGCGCGTCAGCTGGTTCCACGCGATGGACTGCGGTATCAGCGCAGCGCCGGCGCCAGCGACCGCAGCGTCGCGAATCATCAGGAACGAGGAAAGCCTGAGCCGAGGCATCGGCTCCACGACAAGGCGTCCGTCGTCGAGTGTCCAATTCCCGGCTTGGAAGTTTGTTGAGACGATGCCGGGAACCGGGCTGACCTTGCCCTTGCCTGGCTTTGGCACAGGCACGGAGGGCGCCGCCACGACCACCAGCCGGTCCTTGGCGAAGCACCGGCCCACCAGGCTGCTGTCCGGAGCTGGATTGATCCGGATCGCGGCATCGAACTGCTCCTCGACCAGGTCGACCATGCGATCGTCCGCCACCACCTCGCACGTGACCTCCGGGTAAGCCGCGCAAAACCCGGCGCAGATGCGCCCCATCGCCAGCTGGGAGAACAGCACCGGCGAGGCGATGCGCAAGCGCCCGCGCGGCACCGACAAGCCTTCACGCGCGGAAGTCATCGCATCAGCCACCTCGTGCATCGGCCCTTCGGTGCGATCCATCAGCATCTGGCCGGCTTCCGTGAGCTTGAGCCCGCGGGCGCTGCGCTCGATGAGCCGCACGCCGAGCTGCTCTTCCAGGTCCGCGATGCGCCGAGAGAGGGTCGCCTTCGATCTCCCGCTCGCGCGGCTTGCCTTTCCGAGGCCTCCATTCGCTGCGACCAGTGCGAAGTCGTTCAAAGCGTTCAGGTCCATGTGTTCCGAATTTGAGACGAGGTGTCTTCATTTTTGCATCTTCGTTTTACTGATGCAACGACCTATCTTCTCCTCATCGCAACTTAGATGAGAGGAAATGACATGACCACCACGCAACGTGCCGTGCTGATCCGCGCCTATGGCGGTGTGGCCGCCGCCGAGTTCGCCGAGATCGCGAGGCCCGCAGCCGGACCGGGCCAGGTCCTGGTCCGCGTTCGAGCCGCCGGTGTGAACGGCATCGACTGGAAAGTTCGTGAAGGCTTCGTCCGGGAGGCTTTCCCGCTTCAACTGCCCGCCGTGCTGGGTATCGAGCTTGCGGGTGTCGTCGAGGCGGCTGGCCCCGGCGCCTCGCGCTTTCGCGTGGGCGATCGCGTCATGGGTCCGCTGGGCGGCCTGGGCGCCTATGCCGATTTCGTGACTGTCGACGAAGCGAATCTGGTGCGCACGCCGCACGGCCTGGACGACGTCCAGGCGGCCGGCATCCCCGTGGCGGCCGTGGCAGGATGGCACAGCCTGCACCACGCGGGCCCGATCGCCGCAGGCCAGCGAATCCTGATCCACGGCGCAGCGGGAGGGCTGGGCGGCTATGGGCTGCAGTACGCCAAGCGGGCCGGCGCCGAAGTCTTCGCCACCGCGTCGACCGCGCACGTCGAGTACGTTCGCAGCCTGGGCGCGGACCACGTCATCGACTACCAGACCCAACGCTTCGAATCGGTCGCGCGGGACATCGACCTGGTGCTCGACTACGTGGGCGGCGAAGTGCTCGATCGCTCGTGGCAGGTGCTGACGAAGGACGGTGCGATCGTCGGCACGTCCTCGCCCGACATCCTGGCCCGCACGCCCCCCGGCCGCCGCGGACTGTGGTTCATGAACAAGCCGGACGCAGCCCTCTTGGAACGGCTGGCGGCGGAGATCGCGCAAGGCACGCTGATCTCGAAGCTCGGCGAAGTCGTGGGCTTCGGCGACATCCCCGCGGCCATCGAACGTAATCGCACCGACCCTCGCATCGGCAAGGTCGTCGCGGACTTCTCGCGCTGATCGACCCCTTACCCCCTTTTTTTGCCCACCTCTAACCCTGGAGATTTTCCATGAGCATTCTCGTCACAGGTGCCACCGGCACCATCGGTTCCCTCGTCGTCCAAGGCCTGGCCACTGCCGGCGCCGAAGTCAGCGCCTTCGTTCGCACAGCTGGCAAGCAAAGCTTCCCGGCGGGCGTCAAGGAGGTCGTCGGCGACCTGACCGACGTGCCCTCATTGCGCGCGGCACTGTCGTCGGTGCGCACGCTGTTCCTGCTCAACGCCGTCACGCCCGACGAAGTGACCCAGGCCCTTGTCGCGCTGAACCTGGCGCGCGAGGCTGGCATCGAGCGCATCGTCTACCTGTCGGTCATCCATGCGGACAAGTTCACCGACGTGCCGCACTTCACCGGCAAGCACACGGTCGAGCGAATGATCGAGAGTCTCGACATTTCGGCGACCATCCTTCGGCCGGCCTACTTCATGCAGAACGAGCGCATGGTCCAGCAGGTGATCCAGGGCTACGGCGTCTACCCGATGCCGATCGGTTCGGCCGGCGTCGCAATGATCGATGCGCGAGACATCGCGGACACCGCCGTCGCCGAACTGCTGCGCCGCGACCGCGCGCCCGCGCCGTCACCGCGCGTGACGCTGGAACTGGTGGGGCCCGAGCTGTTGACCGGAGAGTCGGTGGCCAGGATCTGGAGTGCCGCACTCGGTCGCGACGTGCCATACGGCGGAGATGATGTGGCGGCCTTCGAAACGCAGATGGCCGCGCAGGGGCCATCCTGGCTGGCCTACGACATGCGCCTGATGATGGCCGGCATCCAGAAGTTCGGCATGCACGGAGCGGAGGGCGCGGCGGAGCGCTTGCAGGACGTGCTCGGGCGTCCTCTGCGTACATACGGCGACTTCGTCAAGGAGGCCGTTGCCGCGTCGTAGGACGCGCGGTTCAATGCGGGTTCGTGCAGGCAACAGGTATTCAAGCGGCGGCTCGCGACCGCTTGATTTCAGCCACGACCAGAAGCGCCGCGCCCGCGGTGATGGCGCAATCGGCCACGTTGAAGATGGCAAAGTGGTAGGCCTCGCGCCAGTGAAGATGGATGAAGTCGACCACATGCCCCTGCCACGAACGGTCGATCGCATTACCCAGCGCCCCGCCGAGCACAAGTGCCAAGGCCGCTCTGAACAGCAGCGTTCCGCTGGGCTGCACCAGCAGTTTTTGTGAAGCTAGGCCTTACCGGCGTCGTGAAGTGCTGCGCCTAAGGCGGTCAAAGGCCTTCTCGAAGTTGTTTTTGGAACCGTCCTTGTTGGGACCGGCCGAGTCCTTCCCCCTTACGATGTAGCCACCTACCTGCGATGGCCGACAGCCGGCTGTGCGCGCAATTTATGGAACTCCGCCAACTCCGGTATTTCGTGAAAGTCTGCGAACTTCGCAGCATGGGTCGCGCCGCCATCGAGCTTGGCGTGGTGACATCCGCGCTGAGCCAGCAGATCAGTCGGCTGGAGAGCGAGCTCAGTACCCGGCTGCTCCAGCGCAGCAGCACCGGCGTCAGCCCCACCGACGCGGGCGTGGCTTTCCTGCAGCAGGCCCAACTCACGCTGCGGCATGCCGACGAGGCCATGCGCGCGGCGCAGCAAGCACGCCTGTCTGGCCATGTGAGCGTGGGCCTGCCACCGACCACGGCCTCAGTGCTCGGCCTGCCGCTGATGCAGGCCATGCGCGCGCGTTACCCGGACGTGCGGCTGCACTTGGTGGAGTCCCTGTCGGGCAACCTTGCCAGCATGCTGCAGGGCCGCCAGCTCGACTTGGCCGTGCTGTTCGAGACCGCCACGGCTCGCCGCTGGAGCATAGAGCCCCTGCTCGACGAGAAACTTTTCGTGCTCGCCGCTGCCTCGCTAGCACAAAGGCCCGCGGGCACGAAGGTGCGGCTGGCTCAGCTCGCCGATGTGCCGTTGATCATGCCGAGCGCTGGACACGGCCTGCGCGCCACGCTCACCGCCGCCTTCGCCCGTGCGCGCATAGTGCCGCGGATCGTGGCCGAGATCGATGGCCTGGCCCTGCTGATGGATGCCGTGCGCGCCGGCCTGGGCGCGACGATCCAGCCCGGGGCTGCCATCGCGCGGCAAGGTCCCCACGGGGTACACAGCAGCCAGATCATCGACGCCCATGTGGGTCGGCGCAGCCTGCTGGTCAGCCTGTCGGACGACGAATTGTCACCGGCTGCGCTGGCCACGCGGGTGGTGATGGCGGACACCGCACGCACGCTGGTGCGCGAGGGCCGCTGGATCGGCGCCAGTCTTCACGAAAACTGAACACCTGTTGCTCGGCATCGCCTTTCGCTGGGAGGGCCGGGTGCCTAAAGTCTCCTGACCCACAAGGAGACAAAGCAATGAGCGATGTGCAGGTTGAGGTTCTGGTCATAGGAGGCGGCAATGCCGCACTCTGCGCCGCGCTGATGGCGCGTGAAGCCGGTGCCAGCGTGCTGCTGCTGGAGGCCGCGCCGAAGGCCTGGCGCGGCGGAAATTCGCAGCACACACGTAACCTGCGCTGCATGCACGACGCGCCGCAGGACGTGCTGGTCGAAGCCTATCCGGAAGAAGAGTACTGGCAGGACCTGCTGAAGGTGACCGGTGGCCTGACTGATGAACACCTGGCCCGCTTGGTAATCCGTGCCTCGTCGACCTGCCGCAACTGGATGCGCCGCCACGGCGTGCACTTCCAGCCGCCGCTCTCGGGTGCGCTGCACGTGGCGCGGACCAATGCCTTCTTCATGGGCGGCGGCAAGGCACTGGTAAACGCGTACTACCGCAGCGCCGAAGCGCTCGGCGTGCAGATCCGCTACGACACGCCCGTCGCCTCCGTCGAGCTCGACGGCGACCGCTTCCTGGCTGTGCGCACCGAGGCCGGCGAGCGCATCGAAGCGAAGAGCTGCGTGCTCGCCTCCGGCGGTTTTGAATCGAACCGCGAATGGCTGCGGCAAGCCTGGGGCCAGAACGAGCGCGGCGAGTGGCCCGCCGACAACTTCCTGATCCGCGGCACGCGCTTCAACCAGGGTGTGCTGCTCAAGCAGATGATCGACGCCGGTGCAGAAGCCATCGGCGATCCGTCGCAGGGCCACATGGTGGCCATCGACGCGCGTGCGCCGCTCTACGACGGCGGCATCTGCACCCGCATCGACTGCGTGTCCCTGGGCGTCGTGGTCAACCGGGAGGCGCGACGCTTCTACGACGAGGGCGAGGACTTCTGGCCGAAGCGCTACGCCATCTGGGGACGCCTGGTGGCGCAGCAGCCGGCACAGGTGGCCTATTCCATCATCGACCAGAAGGCGATCGGCCGCTTCATGCCGCCGGTCTTCCCGGGCACCGTCGCCGAGACGCTGCCCGAATTGTCACGCCGGCTCGGTCTGGACGAGGCGACCTTTCTCCGCACCATCGCCGACTACAACGCGGCCTGCCGCGTCGGCCGCTTCGACCACACCGCGCTGGACGACTGCCACACGGAAGGGGTGGCACCCGCCAAATCCCATTGGGCGCGGCCCATCGACACCGCGCCTTTCCACGCCTACCCGCTGCGCCCGGGCATCACCTTCACCTACCTAGGCTTGAAGGTGGACGACAGCGCCGCCGTCCGCTTTGGCGACCGGCCCAGTCCCAATCTCTTCGTCGCCGGCGAAATGATGGCCGGCAACGTGCTCGGCAAGGGCTACACCGCAGGCGTTGGCATGAGCATCGGCACAGCCTTCGGCCGCATCGCCGGCACACGGGCCGCAGCCGCGGCCCTGCAGCAGAAAGAGTCCCACCATGCAATCGCTTGAAGCCCTGGCACGCGAGGCGGTGTCGCTCGCTGACGGGTCGCGCCGCGTGATCCCAATCCTGTCGACTGTGGAGACCGAGGTCGGCCGGCAGATGCAGATCTGCAATGCCTGCCGCTATTGCGAAGGCTTCTGTGCGGTGTTCCCCGCCATGACGCGCAGGCTCGAATTCGGTAAGGCCGACATCCACTTCCTGGCCAACCTCTGCCACAACTGCGGCGCCTGCCTGCATGCCTGCCAGTACGCGCCGCCGCACGAGTTCGCGGTCAACGTGCCGAGGGCCATGGCCGCGGTGCGGGGCAAGACCTACGTGGACTACGCGTGGCCGCCCGTGCTTGGCGTGCTGTACCAGCGCAACGGGCTGACACTGTCTCTCGCGTTGGCGGCGGCGCTCGCGCTGTTCCTGGTGCTCGCTGCGACGTTGAAGGGCAGCCTGTGGGGTGCGGCATCCGGAGACAACTTCTACAGCGTGTTCCCGCACAACCTGCTGGTGAGCATGTTCGCGCCCGTGTTCCTGTTCGCCATGCTGGCGCTTGGCATGGGCGTGCGGCGCTTCTGGCGCGACATAACGCCCGCGACCAGCGGCGCGCCGTTGAATCGGCCCGCGGCGGCCGAAGCCGCCGACGCTGTGCTGCGCCTCAAGTACCTCGATGGTGGCCATGGCGACGGCTGCCACAACGAAGACGACGCCTACACGATGGCACGCCGGCGCTTCCACCATCTCACCTTCTACGGCTTCATGCTGTGCTTTGCCGCCACCAGCGTGGCCACGCTGTATCACTATGTCTTCGGTTGGGCCGCCCCCTACGCCCTGCCCAGCCTGCCGAAACTGCTCGGCGTGGGGGGTGGCATCGCACTGATGGTGGGCACGGCCGGCCTGTGGCGCCTGAACCGCAAGCGCCATCCCTTGCATGGCGATCAGACGCAGAAGCCCATGGACCTCGGTTTCATCGCATTGCTATTCCTCACCAGCGCCAGCGGTTTGGCGCTGTGGCTCGGCCGCGGTACGCCCGCTCTGGCCTTGCTGCTGTGCCTGCACCTGGGGGCGGTGATGGCGCTGTTCGCCACCATGCCCTACGGCAAGTTCGGGCACGGCATCTTCCGCAGCGCCGCGCTGCTGCGCCATGCCGTCGAGAAGCGACTGCCCAACCCCGTCGGCCTCGGCGCGGACTGACGCACCAACAACACCGGCAACAACACAACCCCAAGGAAACTCCGATGAACAAACGACAACTTCTGCATGCCACGGCCGCGGCCGCGGTGCTCTGCATGGCAGCGGCTACGCATGCCCAGGATTTCCCGCCGAAGAAGCCCGTCACCCTGGTGGTGGGCTTTGCCCCGGGCGGCGCGGCAGACGCGGCCGCACGCCTGATCGCCAAGAAGCTTGGCGAGGACGTCGGCCAGACGGTGATCGTCGACAACAAGGCCGGTGCTGGTGGCAACATCGCACATCAGTACGTCGCCCACGGCCCGACCGACGGCTCGATGCTGCTGTTCGGTTCCATTGGCCCGCTGACCATTGCGCCCCATGTGATGAAGGTCGGCTACGACCCGTTCAAGGACCTCGCCGCGGTGTCGGGCGGGGTGAACTTCCCCAACGTGCTAGTGGTCCACAAGGGCCTGGGCGTGAAGGATCTGGCCGAATTCGTGGCTCTTTCGAAGAAGAAGCCGGGCAGCGTCGACTTCGCATCAACCGGTGCCGGCTCGGCGTCCCACTTGGCCGGGGAACTGTTCAACCAGCGCGCCAACATCGACATGGTGCATGTGCCCTACAAAGGCGGCGCTCCGGCACTGCAGGACCTGCTGGGCCAGCGCATCGCCTCGTACTTCTCGGCGCCGCCGACGGCATTGCCCCATGTTGAAGCCGGCAACGTGATCCCGCTGGCCACCACTGGCCTGACGCGGCCGGCCTACATGCCCAACATCCCGACCGTGGCCGAGTCGGGCTATCTGGGCTTCGAGGCACTGAATTGGTACGCCTTCGTTGCTCCCGGCAAGACGTCCGTGGCCATCCTGGAGCGCTGGAACCAGGCCATCGTGAAGGTGCTGGCCGACCCCGGCGTGAAGGAGGCGCTGAACAAGCACGGCTTGACTCCGCAGCCGACCACCCGCGCCCAGCTCACTGATTTCATGAAGAGGGAGGACGCTAAGTGGAGCGCTATCGTGCGCGAACGGAAGATCACCGCAAACTAGATCTTGGGTGGTGAGGCGCGAAGCGCGGCCTCAGGGAGCCCCTGCGATCGCGAGCCACGCGCTGGCGACCAGCGTCTCACCCGCCGCAGCCAGCAGCCCACCGACCAGCCACTTCAGGGTGCGCGGATTCAGCTTATTCGGCAGCCGGTGGTGTACGCGTGTCACGCCCCAGACCACCGGCATCGCACAGGCGGCGAGCAACGCCGAACGCCACGAGAAGTGTCCCGTCGGCACCACGATGACCAGTCACACCAGCGAGTTCAACGCGAACATCAGGAGCAGCGCGCGGCGTACCAGCTCGCGCTCCGGGCTGGCATCGGAGAGCATCGCTTGCACCGGTGCGGGTCAGTCAGTACACGGGGCGCGGTCTTCTTGCCTGTATGCGGCCAGGAACGCATCGGAAGACACCTGATCGGCCAGAGCTCTCAATTTCGCAGCCGAGTCGGGACCTAGCACGGCCTCCACCCGGTCATTGGCTGCGGCCCAGTGCGCGACGGCCTTTGACATCTTGGCTTTGCCCCGCGGGGTGAGAACTCCGTGCTTGGTCCGCCGGTCCTTGGCGTCGAGGCGCAGCTCGACCATGCCATCGCGCACCAATGGGCGAAGCGCATGGGTGAGGGCAGAGAGCTGGATCGCGAGCCGGCCTGCCAGGTCCTGCAGCGTGGGTCCTTGCTGATCAGGACCCATGAGCTTGTGTATTTCTGCCATGAGCCCGAGCTGCGTGGCCTTGAGGTCCAGCGGCGCCAGCGCTTCGTCGTACAGCTGCCCGAGCCGGCGTGCGGCGAGGCGCAGGGCCGTGTTCGTGCAGACCCGTCCGCCCAGGATGTCCTGCTCATGTTCCCCGGGCTTGTTCCGGGTGCGTTTGGCGTCGACAGGCGTGGTGGTGATTCCCATGATCAGAAAATGGTTGAGTGCCGAACCATCGGCAGGCGGCTGCGGTTCAAACCTACATTTGAGCCCTCAACTTGTTTAGTTGAGCACTCAATTTTATTCGAAAGCCTTCAATGACAACTCCCAACTCCAAGAAAGTCGCCCTTGTCACGGGGGCTTCCTCCGGCATCGGCGCCGTGTATGCGGATCGCCTGGCGGCGCGCGGATACGACCTGATTCTGGTCGCTCGGCGAGCCGACCGCCTCGAAGCCCTGTGCGCGCAGGTTTCGAAGGCGCACGGTATCAAAGCCGAAGCGATCGTGGCGGATTTGACCCAGGACGAAGACTTGGCACGGATCGAGGCGATCCTGTCCACCAACGCCGACCTGCGCGTGCTGGTGAACAACGCCGGCATTGCGCGGCTCGGACCGGTGGCCCAGCGATCCGCGGGCGATGCGCTGTCCCAGATCGCCCTCAACATCACAGCGTTGACGCGCCTGAGCCAAGCGGTCGTGCCGGCCTTCATCGCGCGAAAAGAGGGGGTGATCATCAACATCGCGTCCGTGCTGGCTATCCATTCGCTGCCCATCAGCGCCGTCTACAGCGGCACCAAGGCCTTCGTGCTGCAGTACAGCCGGGGTCTGCAGGAAGAGCTGGCCGGCACCGGCGTGAAGGTCCAACTGGTCCTGCCGGCATCGACTGCCACCGAGATCTGGGATCTGTCGGGCGTGCCATTGGCGGCCCTCAACAAGGACGCCTTGATGACGACCGAGCACATGGTCGATGCGGCGCTTGCGGGATGGGACCAGGGCGAAACGATCACGTGGCCATCTGTCGCCGATGCAGCGCTGTGGGGAAAGTACGAGGCAGCCCGCTCCGAACTGTTCGCTGCCACCCAGGTCGGAACGCCGGCCCCGCGCTACCTCATGGGCTGAGCCTGCCAGTCCACGGCGCTCTGTTTTTTTCTCTTTCCTCTTTCCAATTCCTTCAGGACGAATCCATGCTTTTCGACGCCTTCTCCCTGCGCGCCATTCCGCTCAAGAACCGTGCCGTGATGTCGCCGCTCACCCGCAGCCGTGCGGTGGACAACAACACGCCCAACAGCCTGATGGCCACCTACTACGCGCAGCGCGCGAGCGCCGGTCTCATCATCACGGAAGGCACCTCGCCGTCGCCCAACGGCCTGGGCTACGCCCGCATCCCCGGGCTGTTCAATGACGCGCAGGTGCAAGGCTGGAAGCTGGTGACCGACGCAGTGCATGCCAAGGGCGGCAAGATCGTGGTTCAACTCATGCACACCGGCCGCGTGAGTCACCAGGCCAACCTGCCGGCCGGCGCCGAGGTGCTCAGCGCTTCAGCGGAAACTTCCCCGGGCCAGATGTGGACGGACACCCAAGGCAGCCAGCCGCATACGCCGCCGCGCGCCATGACCGAGGCCGACATCCAGACCGCGGTCGGCGAGTACGCGACGGCCGCGCGTCTTGCCATCGAAGCCGGCTTCGACGGCATCGAGCTGCACGCGGCCAACGGCTACCTGCTCGAGCAATTCCTGAACGCCAACATCAACCGCCGCACCGATGGCTACGGCGGCACGGGGGAAGGGCGCAACCGGCTGGTGCTCGAGGTCGCCCGTGCGGCGGCGAAGGAGATCGGCGCCGACCGCGTGGGCATCCGCCTGTCGCCGCACGGCGTGTTCAACGGCGCCGGCGCCTTTGAAGGTGTGGACGAACAGTACCTCACGCTGGTGAAGGAGCTCTCCGCGCTCGGCCTCATGTACGTTCACGTACTGGACCATTCAGCAATCGGGGCCCCACCGGTCCCGGCGAAGCTGAAGGTCGACCTGAAGGCGGCGTTCGACGGCCCCTTCATCCTCGCCGGCGGCCTCGACAAGGCCAGCGCACAACTGGCGCTGCGCGAAGGCCGCGCGGACCTGGCGGCCATGGGCAGGGCTTTCCTCGCCAACCCCGACCTGGTGGACCGCATGCGTCAGGACGCGCCGTTGAACGCGCCTGCTCCGGACACGTTCTACACGCCCGGTGCCAAGGGCTACACGGACTATCCGGCGCTTGCCGGCTAAGCGACGAAGCGCCCCCGAGGAGGCTCAGAGCCCGCCCTGGCAGAGGTACTTGGTGTGCATGTAGTCGTCCAGCCCATGCACCGAGCCTTCGCGGCCGTAGCCTGATTCCTTCACACCGCCGAAGGGAGCGGCCTCGGCGGCCAGCGCGCCTTCATTGATGCCGACGATGCCCGATTCGAGCGCCTCTGCCACGCGCCAGATGCGTCGCACGTCGGTCGAATAGAAGTAGGCGGCCAGGCCGAAGGGCGTGTCGTTGGCAGCCGCGATCACCTCGGCCTCGGTGTCGAAGCGCGTGACCGGCACCACGGGTCCGAAAGTTTCTTCGCAGCTGCACTCCATGGTCGGGTCTGCATTCACCAGCACGGTGGGTGCGTAGTAGTTGGGGCCGTCGCAGCGCGCGGAGCGCAGCCGCTCGCCGCCGACCACGACGCGTGCGCCGCGGGCCACCGCGTCGCGCACGTGGCGTTCGATCTTCTCGACCGCGCGCGCATTGATCATCGGGCCGATCTGCGAATCCGGTTCGGTGGCAGGGCCGACCTTGAGCGCGCCGACCCGGGCCGCGAGCTTGTCGACGAAGGCGTCGTGCACCTTGGCCTGCACGAACACGCGATTCGGGCACACGCAGGTCTGGCCGCCGTTGCGGAACTTGGCGGCCATGAGGCCTTCGACCGCGGCATCGACGTCGGCATCTTCGAACACGATGAAGGGCGCATTGCCGCCCAGCTCGAGCGACAGTTTCTTGAGCGTGTCGGCCGAGGCGCGCGCCAGGTGCTTGCCCACCGGCGTGGAGCCGGTGAAGCTGATCTTGCGCACCCGCGCATCGGCCAGCCACACGTCGACCACCTCGGGCGTGCGCTCGCGCGAAGCGGTCACGATGTTGAGCACGCCCGGCGGCACGCCGGCTTCCTCGGCCAGCTTCACGAGGGCGAGCGAAGTCAGCGGCGTGTCCTCGGCCGGCTTGCACACCACGGTGCAGCCCGCGGCGAGCGCGGGCGCGATCTTGCGCGCGATCATCGCGGCGGGAAAGTTCCATGGCGTGATCGCGGCAACCACGCCGACCGGCTCCTTCAGCGCGAGCATGCGGCGGCCCGTGACCGGCGCGGGAATCACGTCGCCATTGGCGCGTGTGGCTTCTTCGCCGAACCACTCGACGTAGCTGGCCGCATAGGCCACTTCGCCGCGGCCCTCGGCCAGCGGTTTGCCTTGTTCGCGCGAGATGAGGCGGCCCAGGTCTTCCTGATGCGCCAGCATGAGGTCGTTCCAGCGCTTGAGAATCTGCGCGCGCTGCTTGGCCGGCACGGCGCGCCAGGCGGGAAAGGCGGCATGAGCGGCAGCGACCGCGGCGCGCGCGTCGGCGGCCGTGCCGTCTGGCACGGTTGCGAAGACGGTATCGGTGGCGGGGTCGGTCACGTCGAGGCGGCGGCCATCGCTGGCATCGCGCCATTCGGCGCCGATGAGTTGGCGGCCGGGCAGCAGGTCCTGGCGTTCAAGTGTCAGAGTCATGGTTGATTCAGGGTTCGTTGAGTTTGGCAAGGAGGTCCCTTCCAGGAACACCGCGGAACCGGCTTTGCCGGGCCGCTGGTGTTGCCCCCGGAGAGGGGGGTGGCGTAGCGACACGAAGTGCGCGAAGCCTGGGGGTGAGTCAATTCGCGACGCGTTCGGCAATCGCCATGCCTAGTTCTGTGGTCGAGGCCGTGCCGCCCAGGTCGCGCGTGTGCGGCCCGTCACGCAGCACCGCCTCGATCGCGGCCAAGATGGCGTCGTGCGCCGCGCGGCCCGCGCCCTGTCCCTGCGTAAGAAAGTCCAGCATCAGCGCGCCCGACCAGATCATCGCGATCGGGTTGGCAATGTTCTGGCCGTAGATGTCCGGCGCCGAGCCGTGCACCGGCTCGAAGAGCGACGGAAACTTGCGGTCGGGGTTCAGGTTGGCCGAAGGCGCCAAGCCGATGGTGCCGGTGGTGGCCGGCCCCAGGTCGGAGAGGATGTCGCCGAACAGATTGCTCGCCACCACCACGTCGAAGCGCGTGGGCTGCAGCACGAAGCGCGCCGAGAGGATGTCGATGTGCTGCTTGTCGACCTTCACTTCGGGGTAGTCGCGGCCGATGGCATCGGCGCGGCCGTCCCACCACGGCATGCTGATTGCAATGCCGTTGCTCTTGGTGGCCACCGTGAGGTGCTTGCGCGCGCGGCTGTTCGCCAGCTCGTAGGCGTAGCGCAGCACGCGGTCGGTGCCGTGGCGCGAGAAGACCGACTCCTGGATCACGATCTCGCGCTCGGTGCCTTCGTACATCACGCCGCCGAGCGAGGTGTATTCGCCCTCGGTGTTCTCGCGCACCACGAAGTAGTCGATGTCGCCCGGCTTGCGATTGGCCAACGGGCAGGGCACGCCTTCGAACAGGCGCACCGGACGCAGGTTGATGTACTGGTCGAACTCGCGGCGGAACTTGAGCAGCGATCCCCAGAGCGAGACATGGTCGGGCACCGTCTCGGGCCAGCCGACTGCGCCGAAGTAGAGCGCGTCAACGCCGCGCAGCTGCTCCTTCCAGTCGTCCGGCATCATCCGGCCGTGCTCGGCGTAGTAGTCGCAGCTGGCCCAGTCGATGGTGCGGCAGTCGAGTTCGAAGCCGAAGCGCTCGGCCGCGGCCAGAACCACGCGCAGTCCCTCGGGCATCACTTCCTTGCCGATGCCGTCGCCGGCGATCAGCGCAATGCGGAATGTGGGGATCATGCGTGTATCTCCCTGGTTGTGTGGGCTGCTGTCGCGGCCGCGTGGTCCATGTCGTCGAGCCAGCCGCGGCGCAGCTCGGGCACCGAACGCGCGAGCAGCTGGTAGTAGGGGTGGTGCGGCCCGCGGTCGTAGTCGGCGCGTGCCACCTGCGAGAGCTTGCGCCCATGCTGCATCACCACGATCTCGTCGCACACCGAGCGCACGGTGTGCAGGTCATGGCTGATGAACAGGTACGACACGCCGAGCTCGCGGCGCAGCTCGGCCATGAGGTCGAGCACCGCCGCGGCCACGACGGTGTCGAGCGCCGAGGTCACCTCGTCGCAGAGGATCAGGTCGGGCTCGGCCGCCAGCGCGCGCGCCAGGTTCACGCGCTGCTTCTGCCCGCCCGAGAGCCCGCCCGGCAGGCGGTCGGCTACCGTGCGCGGCAGCTTCACCAGATCGAGCAGCTCGAAGATGCGCTGCTTGAGCGGCTCGCCGCGCAAGCCCTTGTAGAACTGCAGCGGCCGCGCGAGGATGCGCCAGATGGTTTGCGACGGGTTCAGCGCCGTGTCGGCCATCTGGAACACGATCTGAATGCGGCGCAGCTCTTCGGGGCTGCGCTGCTGCAGCGTAGGCTTGAGCGCGTGCCCGTCGAACATGACGCTGCCGTGGCAAGGCTGGAGCAAGCCCGCGACGGCGCGTGCCAGCGTGGTCTTGCCCGAGCCCGATTCGCCGATCACGCCGATGGCCTGGCCGCGGTAGAGCTTCAGGTTGATGTCTTGGAGGATCAGCTTGGCCGGCTGGCCCTTGGAGTCCACCGCGCCGTAGCCGCATGAAAGTTCTTTCACCTCGAGCAGCAACGCGGAATCGCCGGAGGCCTGGCCCGAGGCGCGCACCGCGGGCCGCGCCGCCGCCAGCAGGCATTTCGTGTAGTCGTGCACCGGGGCAGAGAGGATCTGCTCGGTGGCGTTGAGCTCGCTCATCTTGCCGTTGCGCAGCACCAGGATGTGGTCGGCCATCTGCGCCACCACGGCCAGGTCGTGGCTCACGTACACGGCGGTGGCACGGCGCTCGCGCACCACGCGGCGGAAGGCCCGCAGCACCTCGATCTGCGTGGTCACGTCCAGCGCGGTCGTCGGCTCGTCGAGGATCACGAGGTCCGGGTCGCCGATCAGCGCCATGGCCGCCATGAGCCGCTGCAGCTGGCCGCCGGAGACCTGGTGCGGATAGCGCGAGCCGATGGTTTCCGGATCGGGCAGCGCCAGTTCGCGGAACAGCTGCACCGCCTTCGCCTCGGCCTCGGCCCGCTTGCACAGGCCGTGGATGACGGTCGGCTCGACCACCTGGTCCATGATCGTGCGCGAGGGATTGAAGGAGGCGGCCGCGCTCTGAGCAATGTAGGAGACCGTGCGGCCGCGCAGACTGCGCTGCCGCGCCGCATCGAGTGCCAGCACGTCGGTGTCGCCGATCTGGACCCGGCCGGCCGCGATGCGGCAGCCGTGGCGTGCATAGCCCATCAGCGCCAGCGCGGTGGTGGTCTTGCCGGAACCCGATTCGCCGATCAGCGCCAGCACCTCGCCGGGCTGCACGGAAAAGCTCAAGTCATCGACCAGCGTGCTGTCGCCCGCCACGATGCGAAGACCCTGGACAGTGAGTGGTGCGCCCATCAGCGTGCTCCTCGTTCGCGGGCGGTGCGGCCCGGCAGGTTGTCGATCACAAGGTTGACCGCAATGGTCAGGCTCGCAATGGCGAGCGCCGGCACGATCACCGAGGCGCCGCCCATGGCCAGCGCGCCGATGTTCTCCCGAACCAGCGAGCCCCAGTCGGCCGCCGGCGGCTGGATGCCCAGGCCGAGGAAGCTCAAGCTCGCCAGCAGCAGCACGACGTAGACGAAACGCAAGCCGAGGTCGGCGAGCATCGGGCCCAGGATGTTGGGCAGGATCTCGCGCAGCATGATGTAGAGCGTGCCCTCGCCGCGCGTGCGCGCCACGGTCACGTAGTCGAGCGCGTTGATGTTGACGGCCAGCGAGCGCGCCATGCGGTAGGCGCCGGGTACGTAGATGATGCCCGCCGTGACCACCAGCATCGGCACCGAGGAGCCGAAGCCTGCCACCATGATGAGCGCGAACATCTTGCTCGGGATTGCCGTGAGCGTGTCGAGGCCGCGGCTGAGCACCGCGTCGATCCAGCGGCCGCTGGCGGCGGCCAGCAGCGCCAGCGTGATGCCGGTTCCGCTGGCCAGCAGCGTGGCAAACAACGCTACGCCGATCGTGTAGCGCGCCCCCTCGATGATGAGCGCCAGCATGTCGCGGCCGAGGTAGTCGGTGCCGAGCCAATGCGTCGCGCTGATCGGTGCGAAGACGTTCGATGTGCCCGTGGCGGCCGTGCCGTGCGAGAGCAGCCAGGGGCCGAGCAGCGCGGCGAGCAGCCAGAACAGCAGCACCGCAAGGCCGAGCAGGCCCGATGGACCGAAGCCGGCGAGCCAGCGCAGCGGACCGCCGCGGCGCTCTTGCGGCATTGGCGCGATGGAAGCCGTGGCGCTCACGACCGTGGGGGATGTGGACGTTTCCATGGAGCTTCCTTCAGCGGTGCCGCAGCCGCGGGTTGGCGAGAATGCCGCAGATGTCGGCCGTCGTCACCAGGATCAGGTAGGCGCAGCAAAAGATCATGGCGCAGGTCTGCACCAGCGGCATGTCGCGCTGCGAGACGCCGTCGACCATCAGCTTGGCGATGCCCGGGTAGTTGAAGATGGTCTCGACGATGATCACGCCGCCGAGCAGGTACGACAGGCTCAGCGCCACTGCGTTGGCAATCGGGCCCACCGCATTGGGCAGCGCGTGCGCCAGCACCATGCGCATCGGCGAGGCGCCCTTGAGCCGCACCATCTCGATGTAGGGCGCTTCGAGCTGATCGATCACCGCGGCGCGCGTCATGCGCATCATCTGCGCGATGATCACGCAGCACAGTACCAGCACCGGCATCGCGAAGGCGCGCAGCAGCTGGCCCAGCGACTCGATGTCGTTGACGAACGAGAGCGCCGGCAGCCAGCGCAGCTGGACCGCGAACACCAGCACCGCCAGCGTCGCGACCAGGAACTCCGGCACCGACACCACGCCCACGGCCGTTGTCGAGGCGGCGCGGTCGAACCACGAGCCGCGCCAGACCGCCGAGGCGATGCCGAGCGCCAGCGCGATCGGCACCGAGAACAGCGCCGTGACGGCGGCCAGCAGCAGCGAGTTGGGCAGGCGGCTGGCGATCAGCTCGGCCACCGGCAGCTGCGTCGTCGCGGAGAGGCCGGGGTCGCCCTTCACCATGCCGAACAGCCACTTGGCGTAGCGCTCGGGCGCCGGCACGTCCAGGCCCATCTGCGCGCGCAGCGCGGCCACCGCCTCGGGCGTGGCGTCCTGGCCGAGCTGTTCCTGCGCGGCATCGCCCGGCAGCACCGCGGTGATCGCGAAGACGATCACCGAGACCGTCAGCAGCGACAGAAGCGCCAGCGCGATGCGCTGGACAAGAAGCTTCAGGATGACATGGTTCATTTCGGTGCTCCCAGAGTCGAGACGAGCGGCGGCGGGCGGGTCATGCATCCAGCCATACGTTCTCGGCGAAGTTGTAGCCCATGAGGCCGCCCAGCGGGATGGGCGACAGGCCCTTGAGCTTGGAGGTGTGGCCGTCGATGCTCGAGAGGAACAGCGGGATCCCGATGCCGGCGTCCTGGTGGATCATGGTCTGCATGTCGGCGTACATCTGCTTGCGCTTGGCCAGATCGGTTTCGGCGCGCGAGGCCACAAGCAACTGGTCGAACTTCTCGTTCTTCCAGCGCGACTCGTTCCAGGCCGCACCCGACTGGAAGAACTGCGTCAGGAGCACGTCGGCGCTCGGGCGCGGGTTCACGTTGCCGAATCCGACGTGGCTGTTGAGCCAGTGGTTCGACCAATAGCCGTCGGCGGGCATGCGCTTGATGTCGATCTCCAGCCCCGCGCGCTGCGCCGTCTGCTGCAGCAACAGGGCCATCTCCACCGAGTACAGCGCCGCGGGCGAGGCGACCATCGGCACCTTGCCGGTGATGCCGGACTTCTGCAGGTGGAACTTCGCCTTGTCCAGGTCGAAGGGGCGCTGCGGCAGGCCCTTGAAGTAGAAGCGGTTGGTCGGGTCGATCGGCTGGTCGTTGGCGACCACCGCATAGTCGAGCGCAATGGTCTTCTTCATCTGCTCGCGGTCGAACAGGTGCTTCATGCCGAGCACGAAGTCCGGGTTGGCACCGGGGCCCACGTCCTTGCGCATGATGAGGTCGGAATACTGGCCGGACTGGGTGACGAAGATGCCGAAGCCGGGCGTTCCCTTCACACGCTCCACCGAGCGCGGGTTGACCGAGCCGACCAGGTCCACGCCGCCCGACAGCAGCGCGTTGACGCGCGCGCTCTCGTCGCCGATGCCCACGAACTCGATCTCGTCGAGGTAGGGCTTGCCGGGCTTCCAGTAGGCGTCGTTGCGCACCATCAGCGAGCGCACGCCGGGCTTGAACTCCTTGAGCTTGTAGGGGCCGGTGCCGATGCCAGCGGTGAAGTCGGTCGTGCCTTCCTTGACGATCTGGAAGTGGAAGGTGCCCAGGATCACCGGCAGGTCGGCGTTCGGCGCGCTGAGCACAAAGGTCACTTCGTTGGCCCCGGTGGCCTTGACGCTCTCGATCTGGTCGGCGAGCACCTTGGCCTTGGAGGCGGTGGCCGGGTCTTTGTGGCGCATGACCGAGAACACCACGTCTGCCGGCGTGAGCGCCTTGCCGTCGTGGAAGCTCACGCCCTTGCGCAGGGTGAAGACCCAGGTCTTCGCGTCCTTGGTGGTGAACGATTCGGCCAGCGCGGGCTGTGGCGTCAGGCTGGCGTCCAGCGACGTGAGGCCGTTGTAGATCATGTTGCAGCGCGAGTAGTCGGTCTGGTTCGACTGCTTGGCCGGATCGAGCGTGTCGGTGGCCGCGGCGGTGGCGCCCGCCACCCGGATGCGTCCGCCCTTCTTGGGCGTCTGCGCATGGGCGGACACCGCCATGCCGGCGAGGCTGCCCGCCAGGGTGGCCTGCATGCCGCCGGCCATCAGCATTGCGAGGATGTCACGCCGCGAGGCGCCGCGTTTCAGCGAATCCATTACGCGAAGGCTTTCGCCGGGACCGACGAGGTTTTCGAACCTCTTGTTGCTGCTGTCGCTCATGGTGGGGTACTCCTGTGGGGCCGATGACTGAGGGTTGAAGAACAAACAAACACGGATCGAAAACGGTGGACTCGCGCGGCGCTCAGGCCAGCTTGTCCTTGAGCGAGTAGTAAAGCCCGACCGCCGGAAGGAACCAGGGTGGGCCGAAGTGGCCGGGAATCGCGGGCCATTCGCGGCCTTGCCAGGGGTTGGCGCGGGCGTCGCCGTTCATCACGGCGGCCATGCGCTCGCCCATGTGGACCGACATCTGCGTGCCGTGGCCGCTGTAGCCCATGGCGTAGTAGAGGCCGTTGCGCTCGCCGGCATGGGGGAGGCGGTCTTGCGTCATGTCGACCAGTCCGCCCCAGCAATAGTCCAGCCGCACGTTGCCGAGCTGCGGAAAGGTTTCGGCCAGCCCTGCGCGCAGGATCTCGCCGCTTGCGGCGTCGGCCTGCAGGCTGGACACCGAAAAGCGCGCACGGCCGCCGAACACCAGCCGATGGTCGGGGGTGAGCCGGAAGTAGTGATGGATGTTCGCCACCGTCGTGTAGGTGCGCCGGGCCGCGAGCAGCGCTTGCGCGCGTTCCGCGCCGAGCGGCTCGGTCACGATGATGAAGCTGCCGATGGGCACGATGCGCCGGCGCAGCCATCCGAAGCTGCCGTAGCCGCCATGGCGCGTGGCCCCGGTGGCCAGCAGCACCTGCTCCGCGGCGACGGTGCCGCTGGCGGTGTGCAGCCGGTGCGCATGGCTCTGGCCCACGCGTTCGATGCGGTTGACCATGGTGCCGGTGTGAATCTGCGCGCCGTGGCGCTGCGCGGCTTCGGCCAGCCCCTGGGCGAAGCGGCCCATGTGCATCTGGCCGCTGCGCTTGTAGAGCAGGCCGCCATGAAAACGCTCGCTCTGAACCTCGCTGCGCACCTGCGCCGCATCGAGGATTTCGACGTCGGTGTCCACGCCGTCGCCGGTCAGGCGCCGCGCGCTGTTTTCGAGCGCGGCCATCTGGTTGGGGCGTGTCGCGAGCTTGAGCTTGCCGTGGCGCATGAAGTCGCAGTCGATGGCTTCGTCGCGCACCAGCCGCGCCACGGTGTCCACCGCATCGTCGTAGGCGCGGTACCAGGCCCGGGCCTTCTCGATGCCCACCTTGGCCGCCACCTCTGCGTAATCCACGGCCAGCCCGTTGTTCACGTGGCCGCCATTGCGCCCCGACGCCTCGGCCGCCACGCGCGAGCCGGCCTCCAGCACCGCGACGGTGGCGCCGCGCTTGGCGAGCGCCAGCGCTGCGGAGAGCCCGGTGAAGCCGCCACCCACGATCGCGATGTCGACCTGCGCCGGCAGTGCATGCACTGCCGGCCTGAAGGCTGGCGTGGAATCGGTCCAGTAGGAGTCGAGCTTCATGGCGTGGGGCGTTCGAACGTGCAGAAAAAGATCAGAGTCCGACGACGCCAGGCAGGCCGCCGATGTCCTTGATTTCGGTGTAGCGGTAAGCCGGGTTGCCCGGACCGTGGCCGCGATTGACGAACACCTTGTTGACGATGCCGATGTCGTCCGCCGACATCAGGTCGTAGCGCAGGCTGGACGACACGTGCAGCACGTCTTCCGGGTTGCAGCCCAGCGAGTCGAGCATGTACTCGAAGGCCTGCAGGCGCGGCTTGTAGGCTTGTGCCTGCTGCGCGGTGTAGACGCGGTGGAACGGTGCGCCGAGCATGGCCACGTTCTTCTGGATCTGGTCGTCCGAGGCGTTCGACAGGATGACCAGCGGGATTTCCTTGGCCACCTTGGCCAGGCCTGCCGCCACGTCGTCATGCGGGCTCCAGGTGGGCACTGCGTCGTAGATCTTCTGCGCGTCCAGGTCGAAGTACTGGATCTTCCATTTTTTGCAGAGGCGCCGCACTGCATTCTTCAGCACCACCTCGTAGGGCTTCCAGTCGCCCAGAACCTCGTCGAAGCGATAGGCGGTGAAGTCGGCATGGAACTCGGCCATGCGCTCGGCTGGAACGCGGTCGGCGAAAAGGTCGGCGGCCATCTCCTTCATGCGGAACCGGGTGAGGGTGCCGTAGCAGTCGAAGGTGACGTATTTGGGACGGAAGGTCATGGTCTCAGTTCCTTGGTTGAAGGGTGGTAAATGCGACAAACTCATTACGAAGCGATTGCAGCACGGTGTCGATCGAGGCATGTAGGGAAAAACGGTGCCTGACGAAGTGAAGCTGCGGTTTGCGGGGCCGGCGACGGCATGCCGTGCGGTGTGCCCTGAGTGCGTGCGACCATGCACCTCGATGCGTCGCGGCACGCTCGAAGAGCACGCTTTTGAAGCGCGGATTGGCTTTGAACGCACAGCGCCCCCGGCTCTGGCCGAAGGGTGTTGAACGGATCGAAGACATGCATGGCGGAAGGTCATGGAAAGTGGCCGTCGATCCTAGGCAGGATGCCTCAGCATTTGTGTGCGTATGCGGGCGCGCCGCGGCAGCGAATTGCGAAACCGGGTCGTCCTGCAACCGAAGCTTGCAAGTTGCGAAACAGACCGAATTCACTATGGTGCGACGCCGCGAAGTCGTCCAAGATGGATGCGCCAATCCTTCGCAACAGAGAGTTTTCCCTATGCCCGAACCTATTTCGAACGCACCCGCCGCGGATGGCGTGGTGTTCAGACCGATGACGGCCGCCGATCTTCAGCATGCGCATGCGCTGTCCGCCGAACAGCGTTGGCCGCATCGCCCCGCGGACTGGGAGCAGATGTTCTCGCATGCCGAAGGCATCGCGGCCGAACGCGATGGCGAACTCATCGCGACTGGCCTGCGCTGGCTTTGGGGCAAGAGCCACGCCACCATCGGCCTGGTGATCGTCTCGCCCGCCTGCCAGGGCCGACGCATCGGGCACCGCCTCATGAGCGCGTTGCTCGAGGGGCTGGAAAAGCGCACGGTGCTATTGCACGCCACCGCGGAGGGGCGCGGGCTTTATGAACGGCTGGGTTTCGTGCGCATCGGCGAGATGCGCCAGCACCAGGGCATTGCGCTGCCGGCACCGCTGGTCGCGCTGCAGCCTGGCTGGCGGCTGCGGCCCGCGGGGCTCAACGAACTGCCTGCGTTGCAGGCACTGGATGCGGCGGCACGCGGCATGCCGCGCGACGCGCTCATTGCGGAGCTGCTGCAAAACGCCGATGCCTGCGTGGTGCTCGACCATGACAATGCGCCGAAGGGCTTTGCGATGTTGCGGCGCTTCGGCCGCGGCCATGCCATCGGCCCGGTGGTCGCGCCCGATGCCGAAGGTGCAAAGGCACTGATCGCGCATCTCGCTGGCGCGAACGCCGGCAACTTCACGCGCATCGACATCGACTTCGACAGCGGCCTGGCCGAATGGCTCGAGAGCATCGGCCTGCTGCGCGTGGACGCGCCCACGACGATGGTGCGCGGCGAGCCGCTTGCGGCCCCGGCAGAAGGGCCGTCGCTCTTCGCCATCGTGACGCAGGCCGTGGGCTGAAGGCGGCGCGATGACGAAGACCACCACCTTCCTCTACAAGTCCGATCCCGTTCGCGGCCGCCAATGGGCCGAAGTGTTCGGACGCCATCGGCCCGACATCGACTTTCGCATCTGGCCCGACATCGGCGATGCGGCACAGGTGCGCTTTCTCGCGGCCTGGGAGCCGCCGAAGGACCTGGCCGAGCGCTTTCCGAATCTCGAGGTGCTGTTCTCCTCTGGCGCGGGGGTCGACCAGTTCGACTTTGCAGCGCTGCCCCAAGCATTGCCCGTGGTCCGCATGGTCGAGCCCGGCATCGTGCGCGGCATGGTCGAGTACGTCACGCACGCGGTGCTCGGCCTGCATCGCGACATGCCGCAGTACCGGCGCCAGCAGCAGGAAGGGCAGTGGAAGGCGCTTCCCGTGCGGCCCGCCAGCGAGCGGCGCGTGGGCGTGCTGGGGCTCGGCTCTCTCGGGCAGGCCGTGCTGGCACAACTGGTCTCATTGGGTTTCGACTGTGCGGGCTGGAGCCGCTCGCGGCACGAGGTCGAGGGCGTGCAGTGCCATGCGGGCGCCGACGAGCTGCAAGCCTTTCTTGCGCGCACCGACATCCTCGTGTGCCTGCTGCCGCTCACCGATTCGACGCGCGGCTTTCTCGATGCGAAGCTGTTCGCCATGCTGCCCCAGGGCGCAGGGCTGGTGCACGTCGGCCGCGGGCCGCATCTTGTCGAGCGCGACTTCCTCGATGCATTGGCCAGCGGGCAGATCGGCGATGCCGTGCTCGACGTGACCGATCCCGAACCGCTGCCGCCCACGCATGCTTTCTGGCGTCATCCGCGCATCGAGATCACGCCGCACATCGCGAGCATGACGCAGCCACTGAGCGCCGCAGAAGCCTTGCTCGACAACCTGCGCCGCTTCGAAGCCGGCGAGCCGATGGTCGGGCTTGTGGATCGCACGCGGGGCTACTGAAAAGGCCCGCCGCATGATCTGCTGTGGCGCGGCGCATTACCGCAGCGTGCTTTGTGCAGCACCCCCAAAGCAGCACCACGGCATGCGCCGCGCCGCCTAAGCTGGAGGCATCGAAGGCTTCCTCCGCTCTCGCTTCAAACCCACACCGCCATGACGCATCCCACCGCATTGCCGCACCACGCCGCGCTCGACGCGATCGACCGCGCCCACCTGATCCACCCCGTGTCGCCCTGGCGCACCCACGAGCAGCGCGGCCCCACCGTGCTGTCCTCGGCCCGCGGTTCGTGGCTGACCGACGCGAGCGGCCATGAGCTGCTCGACGCCTTCGCCGGCCTCTGGTGCGTGAACGTAGGCTACGGCCAGGAGAGCGTCGTGCAGGCCGCGGCCGAGCAGATGCGTCGCCTGCCGTACGCCACGGGCTACTTTCATTTCAGCAGCGAGCCGGCCATCCGCCTGGCGGAAAAGCTGGTGCAGATCACGCCCGCATCGCTGACCCGCGTCTACATGACGCTTGGCGGCTCAGAGGCGATCGATGCCGCCGTGCGCTTCATCGTGCAGTACTACAACGCGATCGGCAAGCCGTCGAAGAAACAGTTCATCGCGCTGGAGCGCGGCTACCACGGGTCCTCGTCGACCGGTGCGGGCCTCACGGCGCTGCCCGTGTTCCATCGCGGCTTCGACCTGCCGCTGCCCACGCAGCACTACATTCCGTCGCCCAACCCGTACCGCCACGCGGACGGCGCCGATCCGCAGGCGCTCATCGCCGCATCGGTGGCCTCGCTGCGCGCCAAGGTGGCCGAACTCGGCGCCGACAACGTGGCCGCCTTCTTCTGCGAGCCGATCCAGGGCTCGGGCGGCGTCATCGTGCCACCCAAGGGCTGGCTCAAGGCCATGCGCGATGCCGCACGTGAGCTCGACATCCTCTTCGTCGTCGACGAAGTCATCACCGGCTTCGGCCGGACCGGACCCATGTTCGCCTGCGAGGCCGAAGGCGTGGAGCCCGACCTGATGACCATGGCCAAGGGCCTGACCTCGGGCTACGTGCCCATGGGTGCGACGATGATCTCGGAGAAGGTCTATGCCGGCATCGCCGACGGCGCGCCAGCGGGCGCTCCGGTGGGCCATGGCGCGACCTACTCGGCGCACCCGGTGAGCGCCGCGGTCGCGCTCGAGGTGCTGCGCCTGTACGAAGAGGGCGGCGTGCTCGCCAATGGCCAGCGCGTCGCGGCCCACTTCGGGGCCGGGCTCGATGCGCTGCGCGCGCATCCGCTGGTGGGCGATTCGCGCCACCGCGGCCTGCTGGGCGCACTGGAACTGGTGAGCGACAAGCAGAGCAAGCGTGGCTTCGATCCGGCGCTGGGCCTGTCGGACCGCATCTTTGCCGCGGGCTACCGCAATGGGCTGGTGTTCCGCGCCTTCGGCGACAACATCCTGGGCTTTGCGCCGGCGCTCACTTTCACCGAAGACGAGTTCGCGCAGATGTTCGTGCGCCTGAAGAAAACGCTCGACGAAGTGCTGGACGCCGCCGACGTGCGGGCGGCACTGGCGGCCTGAGCGGGAAAGCACTGTTCCGGAGTTCCGCCGGCAAAGCAGAATCGGACCTTCTCCGTTACTCAGGACCGCCATGTCTGAAGCTTTCAAGATCGACCGACTCGACCTGCGTATCCTGGCGCAGCTGCAGCAGAACGGGCGCATGACCAACGTCGACCTCGCGGATGCGGTCGGCCTCTCTCCCAGCCCCTGCCTCATCCGCGTGAAGCGGCTCGAGCAGGCCGGCTACATCGCCGGCTATGGCGCGCACCTGCGGCTCGAGAAGCTTGGCGACACGCTCACCGTGTTCACCGAGGTCACGCTGCAGGACCATCACCGCGAAGACTTCGTGCGTTTCGAGACCGCGATCCGAGACGTGGACGAGGTGCTCGAATGCCACCTGGTGAGCGGCGGCTACGACTACCTGCTGCGCTTTTTGACGCGGGGCGTGAACCACTACCAGGAAGTGATCGAGGAACTGCTCGAACGCAACATCGGCATCGCGAAGTACTTCAGCTACATCGTCATCAAGTCGCCGTTCATCAAGACGCATTGCCCGATCGAACGGCTGTTTCCCCACCCGCGCTGATCTGGCCCTGGCCGGGTAAATAACTCGGCGCTCGTCAGCGCGAGCAGGGGGGCGACCTGATCCTGGAGCGGTGCGCAGCCAGCTTGCAGGCGAGTGCACAAAGGCAAAATGAGGCCCAGAGCAGCAGACGGACGCAGGTGGATGCCGGGACCCGCCCTAAGCGCTCGTTTTCAGCATAGGAGTTCCGATGCCTGCAACCAGTGACCTGCGCCCTTTTGCATACGTGCTCGCGGTGCCCGACCTCGAGCGGAACACGGCGTACTTCCGTGACGCACTCGGCTTTACCGTGCAGTGGGAAGGCCGGTCGGACTGGCAACTGGTTTGCAGGGGAAGTGTCAGCGTCATGCTCGGTCATTGTCCGGGCGCGCTTCTACCCTCGGCGACAGGTGACCACAGCTACTTTGCCTACCTGCATGTCGACGATGCACAGGCGCTGCACGACGAGTGGGTTGGCCGAGGGGCTATCGTGATGCAACCTCCTATCGACCGAGATTGGGGTATGCGCGAGTTCGCCGTCTCCACGCCTGACGGACATCGACTGATGGTCGGGCAAGTGTTGCCGGCGGACTGAGCCAGCCACTTGCTGCGACGCGACGGCAAGGGCGTCGCAAGTGAACCCTCCGTCCGTACGCCGTCAGAACGTAGGCAAGTAATGGCCGCCACCGGCCTTCACTGCGATGGCTCACCACCGTTCAAATCTCGAGGAGCAGGCATGCAGATTCACAGCGCAACCGCTTCCGATGCCGAAGCGATTCATCGCCTCCTTTCATCCTCTGCACTTCAGGAGAACACCACCATGGCTACCAACACCGTCCGTCTGCACCGCGTGCTGCGCGCCCCGCCGGAGCGGGTCTACCGTGCCTTCGTCGAACCCGGCGCCTTCGAGCGCTGGCTGCCGCCCTTCGGATTCATCGGCAAAGTGCACAGCATGGAGCCGGTGGTCGGAGGTGCCTGGCGCATGTCCTTCACCGCCTTTGGCAGCGGCCACACCCATTCGTTCGGCGGCGAGTACCTGGAACTCGTCCCCGGCCAGCGCATTGCATACGACGCACGCTTCGACGACCCCAACCTGCCGGGCACCATGAAGACCACCGTGACGCTGAGCGCGGTGTCCTGCGGCACCGACATGTCCGTCGTGCAGGAAGGCATTCCCGACGTGATTCCCGCGGAGATGTGCTACCTGGGCTGGCAGGAGTCGCTCGTGGCATTGGCCCAGTTGGTCGAGCCGAATATTCCAGGCTGAGTTAGCCGCAGGGGTCGCTCCCTGCCGCTGGACGACCGGCGGCAATCGACCGGCGGCCGCACAAGCAGTCGTGCGCCCACGCACAAGTGCGGCGGCGGTGCAGCTCCTACGCTCACATGGTGCGGTGCAGCAGGCTGGCGTGGTGCCAGCCGGCTCGCGCTGTTTCCACAGGAGCCTCGATGCAAAACCTTCCCCTCCCGGCCGGACGCTGCGTCCGGCTTCGCGCCTTCGTATGGGCCCGCATGCGCGGCGCGGCCATTGCGGCGATTGGCCTTTCGGCCTTCGCACTGGCCGCCGCGCCGGCCCACGCCGAGGCCGTGAAGGCCCCCGCCGAGTGCTCGGCGCTGCAAGCCAAATACCCGCAATTCAAGGGCAAGACGCTGGTCAACGCGATCAACCCGCACACGCCCGGCTACGAAACCATCGATCCCAAGGACCCGAGCAAGTACATCGGTTTCGACATCGACCTGGGCGAGACCATCGGCGGCTGCCTGGGCTTCACGCTGACCTACAAGCCGGTGACTTTTGCGGCGCTGCTGACCACGCTGCAAGCCGGGCAGGCGGACATCGTCATCTCCGACATCTACGCCACCGAAGAGCGTGCCAAGGCCGCCGACTTCATCACCTATTCGAAGGTGTTCGACGGCGTGCTGGTGGCCAAGGGCAACCCGAAGAAGATCACCGGCATCAACGCCTCGCTGTGCGGCACCATCGCGGCCGAGAACACGGGCTATGTCGAAGTGCCGCTGATCCAGGCGCTGGGCCCGCAGTGCAAGGCCGTGGGCAAGGCCGAACCCGAGATCCAGCTCTACGACAATAACCAGAATTGCATCCAGGCCATCCTCGCCGGCCGCGCCGACACCTACATCAACGACGTCAACACCGTCGACAGTGCCGTCAAGGCCTACCCGGACAAGCTGGAGAAGGCGGCCGCGGTGACGATCCCCTATTCGGTCGGCATTGCGGTGCCCAAAGGCAAGACCGACTTCCGCGATGCGGTGATGGCCGCGCTGGTGATCTTGCAGAAGGCCGGCATCCATACCGCGCTGCTCAAGAAAAACGGCCTGCCGGTCGAGAACCTCGAGGCGCCGCGCCTGCTCGTGGCGAAGTGACATGAGGCCCCCACGCTCACTTCGTTTGCTGCCCCCCAAGGAGGCTGCCGGTACCTTCGGAACGGCCGCGCGGTACTGACATGGAGCTCTTCCTCCATTACCTCTCCATGCCCTACCTGATCCAGGGCATCGTCTTCACGCTTGCAGCCACCGGCATCGGATTGGCGGGCGGGGTGGTGGTGGGGCTGTTGCTGGCGGCAATGCAGCTCAGCCGCTTCAAACCGCTGGCCACGTTCGCCCGCGGCTATGCGGTGATCTTCCGCGGCACGCCCTTGGCACTGCAGATGATCTTCGTCTACAACGCGCTGCCGCATGTCGGCATCGTGCTGCCCGGCCTGCTGGCCGCGGGCGTGGCGCTGGCATTCAACGAGGCCACGTTCATTGCAGAGATGTTCCGCTCGGGTGTCGTCGGCGTCGAACGCGGCCAGGTGGTGGCTGGCCAAGCCCTGGGCATGACACCGCGCGTGCTGATGCGCCGCATCGTCGCGCCGCAGGCCTTGCGCTCGATGATTCCCGCGATGGGCAACGAGGCGGTGAGCACGCTCAAGAACTCCTCGCTCGCCTCGGTGATCGCGGTGCAGGAACTCACGCTGCGCAGTTCGCAGCTGGCCTCGTCGACCTTCGATTTCTTCTCGGTCTTCTTTGCTTCCGGCCTGATCTACCTGCTGCTGACCGGCGCAATCAGCCTGGTGCAGCTGGCGCTCGAAGCGCGCTTCGACCTGGACCGCCCGCAGGCGGTGCGCGGACTGGCGCGGTGGCTGCCGTGGCATCGTGCCGCGGCACCGGCCGCTGGCCCTTCGCCCTCGGAAGAATTAGCAGCGGAAGAGGTGCCGACCGCCGATTGCGAGGACGGGGCGCCGGCGGTGCTGCCAGTCCCCATGACGCCCGCCATCGAACGTGCGGCGCGCGCTTCACGGCTGGCCGACGCGCCGGTGGCCTTGCGCATCAGCGGCGTGTCCAAGGCCTATGGGGCGCAGTCCGTGCTCAGGGATCTGAGCCTCACGGTGCACGCCGGCGAAGTGGTCGCGCTGCTGGGCCCTAGCGGCTCGGGCAAGAGCACGCTCCTGCGCTGCATCAACCACCTCGAAAGCTGGGATGCAGGGCAGGTGCATGTCGGCGGGCAGCGCCTGGGCTACCGCCCCGACGGCCAGCTCATGACCCCGAGCGACCTGGCCCGCGAGCGCGCGCGCCTGGGTGTGGGCATGCTGTTCCAGCAGTTCAACCTGTTCGCCCACCTGACGGCGCGCGAGAACGTGGCCGGTCCGCTGCGCTGGGTGCACGGCTGGACGGCCGAGGACGCCGACCGGCGCGCACGTGAACTGCTGGCGCGGGTGGGCCTGGCTCACCGCGTCGAAGCGCTGCCGCGCCACCTGTCCGGCGGCCAGCAGCAGCGCGTGGCCATCGCCCGCGCGCTGGCGCCGGGGCCGAGCGTGCTGCTGCTGGACGAGCCCACTTCGGCGCTCGATCCTGCACTCGTCAACGAGGTGCTGGAGGTGATCCGCCGCCTCGCCGTCGAAGAAGGATTGACGATGGTCATCTCCACCCACCAGCTGCGGTTTGCCGCCGAGGTGGCCGACCGCGTGGTGTTTCTTTCCGGTGGTCGCATCGTCGAGAGCGGCCCCGCGCTGGAGGTGCTGCAGCGCCCGCGGCAACGCGAAACCGCCCGATTCCTCAGCGTGATGTCGGCCGACGTGCTGCCGACCGCTTCAATGCCCACGCCCGCCTGAGCCCCGCTCCCTGAAGGACCTCATGAAACATCACATCCTGCCCGTCTCTCCCCAGACCATCCACTGGGGCTATTTCAGCAAGGCGGTCGCGCCGTCGCTCGTCGTGAAGTCCGGCGATCGCGTGACGATCGAGACCCTGACCCACCATGCCAACGACGACCACGAGCGCATGATCGCCGGCGACCCGGGCGCCGAGTCGGTGTTCGCGTGGACGCGCGAGCACAAGGCCGTGCCGCGCCGCGGAGCCGGTCCTGTGGAGGGGCCTTTCAAGCTCGGCGAGGGCGAGGGCGTCGGCGTGCATCTGCTGACCGGCCCGGTCGTCATCGAAGGCGCCGAGCCGGGCGATGTGCTGGAGGTCCGCATCCTCGACGTGCGCCCCCGGCCCAGCTGCAACCATTGCTATGCGGGCCGCTGCTTCGGCTCGAACGTAGCCGCATCCTGGGGCTTCCATTTTCGCGACCTGATCGAGGAGCCCAAGCCGCGCGAAGTGGTGACGATCTTCGAACTCGACACCTCGGGCGAGCCCTTCGCACGTGCCGTCTACAACTACGTGTGGACGCCGCAGACCGACCCCGACGGCGTGGTGCACACCATGATCGACTATCCCGGCGTGCGCGTCGACCACACGCTGGTGCACAAGCGCGAAGACATCCTGCGCAACGTCAAGGTGCCGGCCCGCCTGCACTTCGGCACCATGGGCCTCGCGCCGTCGGAGTCCGACTTCGTGAGCTCCATTCCGCCCAGCTACACCGGCGGCAACATCGACGACTGGCGCGTCGGCAAGGGCGCGCGCATGTACTACCCGGTGGCCGTGCCCGGCGCGTTCTTCTCGGTGGGCGACCCGCATGCCGCGCAGGGCGACAGCGAGCTTGGCGGCACCGCGATCGAGACCTCGCTGACGGGCGACTTCGAATTCATCCTGCACAAGCAGTCCGAACTTGGTGGCACCCTGCTCGAAGGCCTCGACCACCCGCTGCTGGAGACCGAAGAGCTGTGGTCGGTCTACGGCTTCACCTACCCCAACTACCTGGCCGCCCTCGGGCCAGACGCGCAGACGGCGATTGCCGGAAAGTCGTCGCTCGACCCGGCCATGCGCGACGCCTTCCGCAAGCTGCGCCGATTCCTGATGACGGTGCACCGCCTCAGCGAAGACGAGGCAATCGCGTTGCTGTCGGTGGCTGCCGACTTTGGCGTGACGCAGGTGGTGGATGCCAACTGGGGCATCCATGGTTCGATCCGCAAGAACGTTTTCACGAACCGGTGACTGCGGGGCTCGGTGTCGTCTTTCACTGGGAATGGAATTTTTCACCGAGCTTGGAACTGCAGCTGCTGCTGGCGCCGCCACCAAGCCGGCGTCGACAGAGAGCGCCCTGCACGCCTTCTGCGGTGGCGAGTACCGGTGCCAGAGCGCATTGCGTACTACTTTTACATCAATTTAACGATCGCGGCGCTTGGCATCGTTCAACATGACCCAGGGCATCCCCAATGCCCGGCGTTGCTCGCGCGGCACCAGCCCGCATCGCACTTTCACGGTGCCGACAAAGGGGAACTCCATGCTTTTCTCAAGCCATTGGCGCATTCATGCCGGCAATCGCGACGCCGTCATCGAGCGATTCGCGAAGACGGGTGGGCAACCCCCACAAGGCGTCACCATGCTCGGGCGCTGGCACGACGTGGCGAGCGGCACGGGCTTTGCCGTCAGCGAGGCGAACGATGCTTCCGCGATGGCGCGTTGGGCTCTCGAATGGACCGACCTGATGGAAATGGACGTTCGCCCGGCGCTGAACGACGAGCAGCTGGGCGCTGTGCTAGCCGGACTGCAACCCAAGTAGCCAGTTCCTCAAAGTGTAGGCGAGTGGCCAACGCTCGCAGCCCCCGCCCTGCGCCTGCGCGCCGGCAGTCGTCGGCGGCGCCAGCCCACCCGCAACTCTCAACGGGCTACGCCCGGCGCCTGCCGCTCATGTCAAACGTAATGTCTGAACGCACCAAGTGGCGGCGGCCGTCAGTTCCGGGAGCATGCGTTGTCCTGGCATGCCTCTTTCTGACGTCGTGCAGCTATGCACCCAGGGTTCCCGCTGCAGGCGACCTGTTCGGACAACACGTTAGAACGACCGTGGATTCAGAAGTGGCGCGTTACTACCTGGAAAACTACCTGCAGGGCGAAGACGAGAACCACGCTCTGAGTGGCAGGATAGATGCTCTGCATCGCGAGTATGTTCGATCCCCGCCGTCGAGAGAGGATCTCAGCGCACTTTCGCGGGTGTTCTCGGTTGATTTCGCAGCATTGTTCCTCGCGCACCGGCTCCTGACCGACGAATGCAACAGGGCGCTGAACCAGTCCTTTGCGAGCTACCTCCAGTTTGAGGCCGGCGTCAACCCCGGAATCGTTTCCTCCTACGTGGTGCTCTTCGTTCCGGGCTGGGATTACGCACGGAACGGACACGTGACCGGCGCCGATTTTGCCAAGCCACGCGAGCTTGTTAGCCGATTTGGCTTGGAGAACCACTTGGTCGAACTACCTCCGACCGGGTCTGTGGAGCGGAATGCAACTGTTCTGGCTTCAGAGATTGCCAGGCGAAGCCGCTCGGGAAAAAAGATCATTCTGGCCAGCGCGAGTTCCGCCGGACCTGCCGTTCAACTTGTCCTAGGCGAGATGCTGAGCGAAAGGGACCAGGACTCTGTCAAGGCCTGGCTCAATCTCGGCGGCATCCTTCAGGGCAGCCCGCTTGTCGACCATCTTGAGGCGAGGCCGTGGCTGTTCAGCCCGATCGTCTGGCTTAAGGGGTGGGAGAAGGAGGCGATTCGCAGCATGTCTACGAGCCGGAGCAGAAGCCGATTTGCGCGCCTGGACATGGGTTCCGGCATTCTGGTTGTCAACTACCTGGGTATTCCCCTGTCGGGACAGCTCAGTAGATTCTCGCGAGACAACTACCCGATCCTCAGCTCGGATGGGCCTAACGACGGGATGACGATGCTTGCAGATGCGATCGCCCCCAACAGCCTGACAATTGTGGCGCTTGGAAGCGATCACTTTTTTGCCGAAGATCCGCAGATCGACGAGAAGACAGTCGCCCTGATGAAGCTGATGCTGGCCTACGTGGAGAGCGACATAACAAGCGGTTCCAGCCGATGTCCTCGCCTACGGATCGGCCACGGCTGAATCACGGCGATAGGCCCGCGGGGCGGCTCAGCTCGAAAGCTCTGGGCCCCGTTGCTGCCACTCGCCACGCCAGAAAGCAGACATCAAGATAGCGCAGCTCGTGCTCGAACGCCACGAGTCCACTCGCCCGTGCGCGAGATCGAATGCAACGTCCGATCCGCGTCGACGGGTATCGCGGCTACAACGAGACATCGAACCGACGGCGGAAATCGCCTGGCGTGCATCCTTCAATGCTGCGAAAGAACTTGGTGAAGTTGGTCGCCTCATCGAAGCCAAGCCGCTGCGCGATGGCGGAAATCGGCATCTCCGTGTGCACGAGCAAGCGCTTGGCTTCCAGCGCAAGGCGCGAGGCGATAAAGGCCTTCGCACCGACGCCAGCCACCGCACTGCAGATGCGTGTGAGAGTCTTCTCGGAACATCCCATGGCATGTGCGTAGCGCGAAACGTGATGCCACTGATGCACCTTCGCGTCCAAAAGCCGTTTGAAAAGACGAAAGCGCTCCGGCGCGTCGGCCGACGCTCCGGCGGGCGGCTGTTGCTCGGTGTGGAAGATGTGCAGCCGCATCACGAGCGTTGCCAGTTCACTCTGGAGCAGCCAGTTAAGCAGCGGTTGCCGGGCTTCGAGCGTGCACTCCTCTTCGAGCCGCGCGAGCGTTTCGGCCAAGAACCGACCCGTCGAACGGTCGAGGCGCAGATGGCCAGGAAGCGCATCGATCAGTTCAGGCATCTGAAGGCGTTCCTCGCCTTGCGAAGCCTGCAGCAGTTCGGGTCGGAACAGCAGGAGGGTTGCGTCCCAACGGCTTCCCGGGCCGAAGCGGTGAACCTGTCCGGGCCGGATAGTCAGCAGCGATCCGGCGCCACACTCGATGTGACTGAAGTCCACCATGGCGCGGCATTCTCCGCGTTTGACGTGCACGAACATGTGAAAGTCGTAGCGGTGGTGACGCTGCAGGTGGGCTCGGGGCACCCTTCGTCTTAAGTCCGACATCGAGAAGACCTCGAGATCCAGTGCGCTCTCGGCCGAGGGCCGATACTGGACCTGCTCGATATCGATGGGTCTCGTTCCGCGCGGCATCGACCCATTGTGTCCGATATTCACCATTTGGCAACCGACTTTGATCGTGTCGAATACGCCGGCAATTCGGACAATATGGGAGCGCGGGCACCGGGCGGCCACCATGCCCTCGGGTCCCATCCTGATAGACAGTTCGAAGCGACAGATGCAAACCACAAACCGACAGTTCATGGCTCGCTTCGTGGAGTTCATCAACACCGCGGACCCGCGGCTCGCCACAGAGTTGGTTTCTCCGGACGCGGTGTTTCACGTTCCGGGGCGCGCCGAACCCGTGCACGGGCCACAAGGCTACTTGGAGATCATCGGGATGATGCGTGGCGGATTCCCCGACATTCAATGGACTCTTGAGGAAACCGTCATCGAAGGTGATGTCATCGCGGCGCGATTCACGATGCGCGGGACGCACCGCGGAGCTTTCTTCGGCGTGCCTCCCGCCGGCAAGACGATTGCCGTGCAAGCGCTGAACATCTATCGGCTCTCGACCGGGAAGATCGTCTCCGAAGTGGGGCAACCGGACCTGCTCGGACTGATGCAGCAGATCGGCGGGTTGCCGCGTTCCTGAGGCCCTGTACGTGCCGTTTGCATCGGGCTCCGGCCCAGGCAGCAGTGCGCCGTCGTCGCTCTACAAGTTCGATGGCACGAACTGGACGCGACACGGGGCTGTTCGTCCACACGTCGATCACAACCTCGCCGACCCGTCGCACCGGCATGGCATGGCATGGAATGGAACAATCCGTCCTTCGGCGTCGGACATGGGCGCGAACTGGGTCCGCATCGACGGCGACGCGCATCGTTACGGCGGTGTATCGCGCATCGGCGCCGACACCAGCAGCGCCGACACCAGCATCTACGGCCGGGTGTTCATGCCGGGCCGAGGGCTTGACTACAACTACTGAGTCTTGCCGCGACAACATTGCCAAAAGAAAATTTTATCTAAGAAGAAACGAATGCCGCCAGTACCGAACACCATGTCCCATGCCCGTCGCGTCGCGATCGCCTTCCTGAGTGCCGGCGTCGCCGCCTGCGGCGGCGGCGGCGGAGGCGGCTCGTCGCCGACGATCGCCGCCGGGACATCCGCACCTGCACCTGCACCTGCACCTGCACCTGCACCTGCATCCGCACCCGCACCCGCACCCGCACCCGCACCCGCACCCGCACCTGCACCTGCACCTGCGCCCGCGCCCGCTCCCGCACCTTCGATCACTACAGCCCTCGGCAAGCCCGGCCGGCTCCTCGTGGGCCTCGGCGCGGCCAATACTTTTGCGGACATGAAGGCCCAGCAGATCGCTCCGGACATCATCGATACCTATCTCGTGGCGGTCACGGGTTTCAACTCTGGCGGCGGTAACGCATGGCCTCAATGGCAATACAACTATCCGGACGGTGGCGTCGTGACGAAATTCTCCGCCGACGTCGCAGCCATGGGCGCCGTGCCGATGTTCACCCTGTTCCAGATGCCTTCCCTGCGGGGTGGCGACGTCACCGTCATCAACGACGCGCCGTTTATGGCCGCCTACTGGGCGCAAGTCAAGTTGATGTACCAGAAGATCGGCGAGACCGGCCTCCCCACTCTGGTCAACCTCGAGCCTGATTTCTGGGGCTTCGCAGAGGGCAGTGCACCCGGCGGCGACCCGGCGAAGTTGCCGGCGCGCGTGAGCACGGTGCCGGAATGCGCCAGCCAACCGAATACGGCCGTTGGCGTCGCCGGTTGCCTGTTGACGCTCGGACGGACGTACGCGCCCAAGGCGAGGATGGGCTTCCCCCCGTCGTTGTGGGCGGGGGATGCAAACGCCACCGGCAGCTTCATGGCAAAACTCGGTGCAGACAAGGCCGACTTCATCGTGGCGCAGACCAGTGATCGCGATGCAGGTTGCTTTGAAGACCCGATGCCCGTGAATGAGTGTGCGAATCGCGGCCCCGGCCCGTTCTACATGGACGAGAACAACATCACCACACCGAATTTCAACCAGAGCCTGGACCAGTGGAGCACGGTGCGACGCCACCTGGGCGGCCTGCCGATCCTGTTCTGGCAGACCCCCATGGGCGTGCCCTCGACGACCCCCGGCGGAACTCCGAAGCACTATCGGGACAACCACGTCCAGTACATGCTGACGCATCCAACGCAGTACACGGGCAACGGCGTATTCGCGCTCGTCTTCAGTCCCGGGGACGCCACGTCGGCGGACATCACGACCGATGGCGGGCAGTTCGCGCGCCTGTCCCGCGCCTACCTGGCGAACCCGGCTCCGTTTCCCCCCTGAGCTCAACGGCAGAACAAGGAACCGCGATTCTGAGCCGGTCGTCACGCCACCCGCTTCGTGATGGCGCGTACGGGGATCGGCTCGAACTGTGGTTCGCTCAAGCTTGCCGAGCCGCCTTCCGACAGTCAACACCCGGCGGCCGTTGCCGGCCGGCAAACAGCGATTTGCGGATGACCGCGTGCACGCCCCAGTTGCCGTCGACGACTTGCGTCACGCCAAAGTCGACGGCGACTGACATCAAGGAAATCGCCTCGTCCTCGGTCAGTCCCATGGCGGTCATCAGGAAGCGCCGCGTCTTGCGGAAGGCGTCGCGCATGGCCGGGTCGAGCGAAGACTTTTCGTAGATCGCGCTGCGTGCCTTGTCGCCGAATTCCTTCAGGTAGTCCGCGTGACTGAAGCCGTGGATCACCCACTCGTCGGCGGTTTCGACCAAGGGGTAGTCGATGTCGGCATAAGGTTCGCCCTGCAGCTGGTCTGCCTTGTGCAGGACGATCTGGAAAACGCCCGTCAGCGAGCATTCAATGGCCGTGCCGCACAGTTCGCTGTCGCCCTGCGAGGCGTGCGGATCGCCCACCGACAGCAGTCCGCCATCGACTCCGACACGCAGGTAGAGGGTGGCGCCCTTGGCAATGCGCCAGTTGTCCAGGTTGCCGCCGAAGCATGAGGGCGGCACCGAGTCGACGAGGCCCGTCTCGGCGGGCGCCACCGCGATCACGCCGAAGTGCGGTCGCACCGGGATGGTCACGCCCTGGAGCACGCCATGGTTCTCGACGATCGAAGCCCGGTCGACCGGAATGCCGGGATAGTCGATGGTCGGATGCAGCACGCCATTCGGATCGAGCTGCGGGGTCCAGCGAAAGTTGTAGACGGCATGGGCGCAGGCAGCGCCCTGGCTGCAGTCGACCTCGTAGATCGTCACCACCTCGCGCTGCCTGGGCTCCTCGATCAGGTCGTCGTAGTGAAAGCCCCACCACGCGGCGGCGTTGCTGCCGAAGGCCCGGCCTTCGTATTTGGCATCTGCCGCCAGGCGCGGCGCGAGGTCGAGGATGTGCACCTCCAGCACGTCGCCGGGCTGCGCTTCCTTCACGTAGATGGGCCCGGTGCAGATGTGCACCCCAAAGCCTTCGCCGCTGCCACGGCCGTAGATCGACGCATCGGTGGGGCCTGCGCCGCGGCGGTCCACGGCCTTGTGCTCGCGCGTCCACTGGAAAACGCTCTCGGCGCCGGAGTCGCCCTTGATCATGCGCTCGTAGTCGTCGTAGGCGTGCTGCGTCAGCGTCTCGATCGTCACGATGTCGCCAGAGGCAATGGTGAGCACGGGCGGGATCGAGCGGCCGAAGTAGCCCCAGTGGATGGTCTGCGCGGTGGCAGGCAGGTGGTGATGGCGGCCGGCGAGGGCGTTGCTGCCATGTGGCGTGGCCGATGCAACCTGCGCGGCGGCCGAAGCGCCGTCATCGGCCACGGTGCGAGCGGCGATGCGGGCGGTGGAAGCTACCGGGTCCTCGGCCGGCGTCTCGAAGTAGCCCGACGGCCAGCCGCGCCGAATGCGCTTGCGCAGCGACTGCTGACTGGCCTCGTTGGCCTGCTGACGGTATTGCCGCGGCGACATGCTGTAGCGGTCGCGAAAACAATGGCTGAAATGCGCCGGGTCGTTGAAGCCCCAGCGAAAGCAGATGTCCGAGATGGACAGGTGCCCGTACTGGCGGTTGGCGAGGTCGGCGCGGCAGCGTTCGAGGCGGCACTGGCGCACGTAGGCGGTGAAGGTCTGGCCGAGGCCCTCGAAGAGCTTCTGCACCAGCCGCTCCGACAAGCGCTCATGTGCCGCCACGGCGGCCAGGGAGAGCGATGCATCGCTCAGGTTGGCATCGACGTATTGGCACAGCCGATGCACTGTGGCAGCCCGGGTGCTGCTGATGGCGGGCGAGGCCGGGTCCTGGTGAGCGGCCAGGCTTGTTGCAATGAACTCCGACAGGGCGGACTCGACTGGAGCGACGTCGTCATCGCTCAGGGTGTCGAAGGCTTCGGCCAACGCGGTCAGCGTGCCTGCGAACATGCGCCCCAGACCCGCCCGGCCCGACAGGTGGCCGAGCGCGAATCCCGACCCGCCGGGCAGCCGGGCCTTCAGGCTGGCGCGCGGCATGGACACCATGAACTGCCGGAAGTTAGAGCGGAAATCCAGGCCCGCGCGCGCCTGGGCCGGTCCGAAGACGATGTCGCCGGGCGCCAGTTCGATGGTGCGCTGTCCATCGTGCAGCGCCGCATCACCGCTCAGGTGCAGCGCGAGCCAGACCGCATCGGCCGGGTCGCCCAGCCGCTGGAGGGTCTGCGGCGACGAGGTGATGCGCGCCATGCCGACCCCGCGCGCGGTGCGTCCCGCGGTCAGCGTGCCATAAAGGGGTGCGGCCGCTGGCGCCATCTCGGGCCTGAGACGGTGCAGGTGCAGGGCGTCGCGCCAGGCGTGGGGCCGCTGGTGCACCGGATAGGAGTCGGTGGAGAACTGGTCGAACTGCACGGTGGCGCTTTCTGGTTACTTGCGCAGGGCGCGCAAGACACGTGCCACTCGCCATGCCCCGGAGTTGGCACGCAACTGGCTTGCCGTAGGTGCTTGTCGAACTCCGGTGCGGGGGCGGCAGCCGCGCCCGATGCCGGCTGCCGCGGCCGCCTCAACCTGCCGCGATGTCTCCCATCTTTCACATGATCACCGGTGCACCAGAACCGGTCGCACCGTTCAGCCACGCGGTCGAAGCCGACGGCTGGGTTTTAGTCACGGGGCAGATGCCGTTTGTCGGCACCTCGCTGGACACGCCCTATCCCGAAGGCATCGAGGCGCAGACGCGCCAGGTGTTGAAGAACCTCCAGACGGTGCTGGCCGGTTGCGGCCTGGGCCTGGAGCATGCGCTGTCGGTGCGCGTGTACCTCACGCACTTCGATGAAGACTACGCGGCGATGAACGCGGTCTACGCCCAACATTTCGCGAGCGGGCGGCACCCGGCGCGGACCTGCATTGGCGTCACCGGCCTGGCGAAAGGGGCACTCATCGAGATCGATCTGGTGGCATGGCGCGGCAACGCGCCGGCCGCGGCGAAGCTGCCCGGCTGAAGCTAAGCCTCAGCCTTTGTTCGGCAACCGGCTGATGATGAGTTTGGCCATCGGCGACGTGTGCGGCCCCCGCAGTGTGACGTCAGTCCATTGGCCGGGTCAGTTTTTGGTGCCAATCAGCACTTAGGCGGCTGAACTGCGTCAGCAGCCACTCTGCGAGTTCAAACTCCACACCTTGCAGTTCACTCGACCCCAGCCATATCAAGCCATATTGGCTGCCGTCTGGGTCAAAGCCAGCAGGTGCCGCAAGGCTTCCTCGTTCCACATCGTCAACGGCGAGTACGAGCGGACTCAGCGCGACACCCAGGCCTGCGGACGCAGCCTCGACAATCAGTGAGTGATGGTCGTAGTACCGAATCTCTGTGGGTCGACGCGCCGAAGGATGGGTCTTCAGCCACTGCGCCCACGCGTCAGGTCGAGTCTTCGACCCGAGAGCGAGATAGTCTCCGCGTTCGAACCTCGGCACCAGTTCCGGCCTCATGACGGGTCCAACCTTTTCGGGGAATAGGGGCCGGACGTTCCACGTCTCTGGCACAGCGAAGTCCAGCCGCCGAATTGCGAGATCGACGTGGTTCTTGCGAAAGTCCACTAGGCCTCCACCCACGGAGAGGTGGAGGGCAATGTCCGGGTGCGCCGCTTGAAACCCGCCCAGCCGCGGGATCAGCCAGCGCATGGCAACTGAAGGCTCGCAGGAGAGCACCAGGGCAGTCTTGCCAGCATTGGTGGCACGCAGGCTCTGCACTGTGGCGGCCAACTCACCAAAGAACCTGCTGAGGGTGAGATTGAGTGTCTCGCCGGCCGGTGTGAGCTTGAGGCCTCTCCCATTCTTTTCAAACAAGCCGACCCCGATGTCATTGGCAAGTTTGGTGATCCGGCGGCTGACGGCGCCGTGAGTGAGCGCAAGCGAGTCTGCTGCGAGGCGAACCGACCCCAGCCTCGCCGTGGCTTCGAACGCCCGCAGGTCGTCGAGCGAAGGTATGTCTGACCGATTCATTGGTGACAATATATCACCGGTCATCCTCAGAAAGTATCGCTTTTCATAGTCTGGTTGGGTTCTGATAATTGATGCATGCGCACCGATCATCAACCCAACATAGCGGTCCTCGCCGATGACCTGACGAGCGCGGCAGATGGCGCGGCACCTTTCGTCGCTCGCGGCCTGACTGCGTCGATCGGAAGGGGCCAGCTTCCGCGCCAAGCGGGGGCGGTCGTCGCGGTCGACAGCGGTTCGCGGTCTGCGACCGCGTCGCAGGCATTCGAGCGAGTCGCTCGATTGACCGACCGGCTTGCCGGCTGTTCCGTGCTCTACAAAACGGTGGACTCCACGCTGAGAGGCCACATAGCGCAAGAGCTCGAGGCATGCTTTGCCGCGAGCGGCCGCACATCACTGGTGTTTGCGCCGGCGTTCCCCCAGGCCGGGCGCACGACGGTGGGGGGCATTCAGCTCGTTGACGGCATTCCGGTTTCGGAGAGCGCGTATGCCCATGACCCCGTGCATCCCGCGCGGCATTCAGCGCTGGTCGACCTGGTCCCGAGCAGCATCAAGAATGTCACCTTCCTCGATGCGGTAACGCAGGAAGAACTCGACTCGCGGATTGCTTCAATAGAGGGTCCAGAGTCGATCCTGTGGGTCGGCTCTCCCGGGATGGCTGCAGCCCTGTCGCGGCGTTTTGTGCCGGAGAAGACGCCACCGTTATCGGTCGATGGCATCAGCAGCGATGTGCTGGTCGCCGTTGGAAGCGCGAATCTGCGCAGTCACATACAGGCCGATCAACTCCAGGAGGCCAGCGGCGTCATGCTGCTGCGCGGACCAAGGGCGCGCGAACAGGATTCGGCGGCGGTGCTGCGCCGCATCGCAGAGGAGGCAGCGCGAGAGCTTCGCGACCCACGCTTCGGCGCATTGATCGCCACCGGCGGCGACACGATGGAAGCCATCCTGGATCTTCTCAACATCCGTGAGTTCGAGATTCTGCAAGAGCTCGATCCCGGATTCCCGCTGGGTCGCGCCAGGCTTGGCGATGGACGCTTGCTCGTGCTCGCCATGAAGGCCGGCGGCTTTGGCAGTGACGACGCTCTGGAGCGCGCTGTCGCGCGCATACGCAGAACAACTCAAACCTTGCGAACGGATTCACAGTGAAGAACATTTCTCCCCCGCTTGCCCTGACCATGGGTGATGCATCCGGTATCGGGCCGGAGATCGTGGCGAAGGTACTTGCGAAGGGCGGCGAACACGTTGTCGTGTTCGGCAGCCATGGCGTCATGCAGGACATCGTGCGCCGGCTCGGATTGAACATCGAGGTGCGACGTATCAATGCACCCGATGCGGCTCAGTTCAAGCCGCGGACCATTGAGGTCATCGAGGCCACCCGGATTGCCGAGCTTCCACCCATCGGGCAGATCAGCGCCATCTCCGGGCAGGCGGCCTTCGATGCCATCGTTGCAGCGATCGCAGCGGCGAAGTCCGGAGAAGTGAGCGGCATCGTCACCGCGCCGATCAACAAAGAGGCGATGGCCAGTGCGGGAATCCGCTACCCCGGCCATACGGAAATCCTGGCCGACTTCGGCGGCGCCAAGCGCGTGGCGATGATGCTTGCGAACGACGACATCCGCACGGTGCTCGTCACGATCCACACGTCGCTGCGCAAGGCGATCGAGCAAGGTGATTTCGACGCGCAGATGTCTGCCATCCGGCTTGCCCACGAGGGTGGGAGGGCCCTGGGCGTCGCGGCCCCCCGTGTTGCCGTAGCGGGTCTCAACCCGCACGCAGGCGAAGGCGGCCTCTTCGGCGATGAGGAAATCAGGATCATTCGACCCGCCATCGAAGCGGCCCAAGCCGAAGGCATCGATGCCAGCGGACCTTATCCGGGCGATACGGTTTTCATGCAAGCACGCATGGGCCGGTTCGATGTTGTCGTGGCCCAGTACCACGACCAAGGGCTGATCCCCGTGAAGTATCTCGGGCTGGAAAAGGGCGTGAACATCACGCTGGGCCTGCCGTTCGTCCGCACCAGCCCGGATCACGGCACGGCGTTCGACATTGCGGGCCGGGGGATTGCAGACCACGCAAGCCTGGAAACGGCGCTTGCCTATGCAAAGCGCCTTGTCGCTGCGCAAACCACGACGAACTAACTACGAAAGGAACCACCATCATGGGTCTACGTTTCATCTTCATGCTTACGCGCAACGATCGCACGGTTCCGGACGCGTCGCAGCAACTCCAGACTGCACTCGGCCTTGGCGTGCGGCACATCGGGTTCAAGGACATCGGCTTGCCGCTCGAGCAGCTGAAGGGTCTCAATGCGGCGATCAAGGCCGGCGGTGCAACCTCCTATCTGGAAGTGGTATCGCTCGACCGTGAAAGCGAAATTGTTTCGGCAAAGGCAGCCGCCGAAATCGGTGTTGACGTTCTTCTGGGTGGCACGCGGGTCGATGACGTGCTGCCCATCATCAAGGACACCGGCATTCAATACTTCCCGTTTGCTGGGCGGATCACCGGTCACCCGAGCGTGCTGGAAGGCACCATTGAGGAAATTGTCGAAAGCGCTAGGACGATCGCGGCGAAAGACGGCGTGCATGGCCTGGACCTCTTGGCATATCGTTCGGTGGAGAACGTGCCCGAGTTGATGAAGGCCGTCTGCGCCGCAGTCTCCAAGCCCGTCTTCATGGCAGGCTCGATCGACACACGTGAACGAATTGCAATCGTCCAAAGTGCCGGAGCAGCAGGTTTTACGATCGGCACTGCGGCTTTGGACGGCAAATACCCGGCCAATGGGAAGGACGTGCCCAGCCAACTCACCGCAATCATTCGTGACGTCGCGGCCCTTAACAAGCATCTTTCGCCGATTCGCAAGAAGAACCTGTCAACTGCGTTTACCGGCAAGGTCGAGGGGCAGGTCAACAACATGCAATTGAAGGTGGCCAAGTTCGAGGGAGCCTCTCGCTGGTCATTTCAACAGCACGACGATGAGCTGTTCTTCGTTCACCGGGGACGCCTGCTCATGAAGTTTCGGGACCGTGAAGAGATTGTCGAGGCAGGAGAGTTCATCGTCGTGCCGCATGGCGTCGAGCACTGCGCGGTGGCTTTGGCCGGGGAGGCATGTGAAGTGTTGCTGGCAACTACAACCGAGCCGCCCTTGTGCTCAGCCGCGAGAATTGATCCCGCTCAATCTGAGCAATCCCGATTGGTTGCTTAGGGCCCTCTTCTCTTATCAGGCGCCGAAAGGCGTAGCTTCGCACTTGACTCCCCGAACCATGACCCCACAATCGCCCACGCCCGGCCACGCCATGCTGAAGAATTTCCTGGACTGAGCCATGCCCAACGCAACCGTCGACCTCACCAGCGACACCGTCACCCAGCCGACCCCAGCCATGCTCTCTAGAAGAGCCAATCAGGCAGTGGCGAGTCCCGCCTGAGGCGCGGCACTGCTCGCTGCGAAGCGCCGGATGCTGTAGTGTTCCAGGTCGATGGTGGTCGCACCCCGGTCGATGAGTTCCGCCATCACGTCGCCGACGCCGGGGCCCGTCTGGAAGCCGTGACCGGAGAAGCCGAAGGCGTAGTAAAGGCCTCTCACCCGCTGGCTGGGGCCAATGATCGGCAGCTCGTCGGGCAGGTAGCCTTCGACCCCGCTCCAAGTCCGCAGGACGTGGACATTCGACAGGGCAGGCGCGATGCGACGCAGGTGCGGCAACTGCTGCAGTGTGAAGTCGGGCCTGGGCTGCGCACGGCGCTCGTCCAGATACGCCTTGCCGCGCATGCTGCCGCCGAACACGATGTTGCCGCGCTTGACCTGGCGGAAGTACATGATCTCGGCGGGATTGGAGCTCGTGACGCCGACTACCGGCACGATGCCATAGGGCACCGGTTCGGTCACGCCCATGATGGGACCGTGCGTTTCCATCGGCACCGGCTCGCCGAATGCCGCGCTGAGCTTGCCCGCCCAGGCGCCTGTGCAGACCAGCGCGACCGGGGCCGTCACTGTCGTGCCGTCCTTCGCCGTCACTCGGAAGTCGAGCGTGTCCTTGTGGATGTCCACAACCTCGCAGTTCTCCAGTAGCGTGGCGCCGGCCTTGCGGGCCGCACGGCCGAATGCCGGAGCGGCCAGGCGCGGATTGGCATGGCCGTCGTTCGGTGAGAACGAACCGGCAATCACGTCGGGGCCCAGGAACGGAAAGCGCTTGCGAACTTCGGGTCGGCTCAGGATCTGCAGGTCGAGTCCCCAGGGGCGCGCGTCTACCGCGTATTTCTCCATGGTGGCAACGCTCTTTTCGTCGTACGCCACCCGGATGTGGCCGGTCACGATGAACTCCGCATCGTGCCCGATCAACTCCGGCAGCCGCCCCCAGATGTCGCGCGAGCGGTGTGCCAGTGGCAGCTGCGGCAGGAATCGGCCCTGCCGTCGCACGTTGGCGAAGCTCACGCCGCTCGCCTGCTGGCCCACCAGGCCGCGTTCCAGCAGCACGACCGAGAGGCCGCGTTTGCGCAGAAAGAACGCGCTGGCCGCGCCCACGATGCCGCCCCCAACGATCACGACGTCGGCGGCCAATTGCTTGTTGCTCATTGCGCACCTCCGGCCGGTATCGCGGACATGGAGAGGGGCTTGACCGGGCCTTGGCTGCGGATGCGACCGACCTGCTCCACCGGGATTCCGGCGGCATGGGCCACGATTTCGGCCGCCGCGTGTCCGCAGTAGCGGCCCTGGCAACGGCCCATGCCGATCCGGCAAAGGGCCTTGGCGCGGTTGATCTCGCACGCGCCGAGCTCGCGCACGGTCGTGCGCAGCTCACCCGCGGTGATGACTTCGCAGCGGCAAACAACGGTGCTGTCCGGCAGCTCGGCCGCTGCTTCGTGCGGCCACGGAAACGCCTGCAACAGGCCTTGGCGGAAGCGCTCCATGGCCCGCAGCTTGGCCCGCAGTTCGGCAACTTGCGGTTCGCTGCGAGGCATGCCCAGGTCCGCCAGGCACGCCAGTGCGGCCAGGCGCCCCGTGGCTTCCGCGCCGTCTGCCCCGGCCAGGCGTACGCCGTCGCCCGCCAGGTAGATCCCACGGACGCTGCTGCGACCGTCTTCATCGATGCGCGGCAGCCATTGGCGCGATGCAGCGTCGAAGTGGAATTCGCACTTGGCGATGTCGGCGAGCTGAGCTTCGGACCGAAGGTGATAGCCCAGCGCCACGGCATCGCATTCAAAAGCGTGTTCCCGTCCGCGCCCGTCGGACACGCGCACGCCGGTCACGCCGTCCCGGGGCGAGCCGGTGATCAGGGTGGGTTTGACCCCGGTCATCACGCGCACTCCCGCCAACCTCAGCGACGCAACGAGCTTCAAGCCGTTCAGCAGGACCGCGGGCCGGGCGGCGAGCCGGGGGAGTGCGCGCACGCGCAGCGACGAGGCAGAGGTGTCGAGAACCGCCGCCACCTGCGCGCCGGCGGCCACGTACTGGGAAGCGACGAGGTAGAGCAGGGGGCCGGTTCCCATGAACACGACGCGCTGGCCGATCGAGCACGCCTGCGACTTAAGCGATATTTGCGCGGCGCCCAGGCTGTAGCAACCGGCCAGGTCCCAGCCTGGCACCGGCATCAGCCGGTCGGTGGCACCGCTGCAGACGATCAGCGCGTCGAAAGGCAGTACCTGGGCCTGGCCGGCCTGGACGACGTGCAGCCGATTGGGCTCGATGTGCCACGCCAGCGTCTCGGCGCGCCAGTCGATCCGGTCCCGCAGGAGCTCGAAGCTGCGGTGCAGGGCTTCGGCTTTGTCCGCTTCGCTGCCGTACAGCTTCGCGTAGGGACGCTTGAATCCCTCCGGCTGGCGGCGGTAGATCTGGCCCCCGTCGCGGCGGCTCTCGTCCACCACGACGGGCCGTATGCCCACCTCGACCAGTGCTTGCGCGGCACGAACGCCGGCCGGGCCTGCGCCGACGATGACTATGCGAGGTTGGCCCATTCGGCCTCCTGTGCGGACGTGAGGATGCGCATGCCGTCGTGGGCTGGCGTGCTGCAGGCGCGCAGCCGCTGCCCTTGCTCGTCGCGCACCCAGCAGTCCTGGCACGCGCCCATCAGGCAGAAGCCGGACCGCACACCCTCCGAGAACTCGGAGTGGCGCAAGTGGCCCGTGTTCGACAGCAGAGCGACGAGCAGCGTGTCGCCCTCGAGTGCTTGGGTGGCGCGGCCGTCGATCCAGACTCGGATTTCGCGGCGCTCGATTTCGCCGAGCCGCACGAAACGGCGCACAGGCGCGTTCATGGTGTTGATTGCTTTCGTAGGGTACTGGAAAACGCAGTATCGGAACGCGCCTTTATGCAGTCAAATACATGTTTCGCCGCTATTAATACCATGTTGATATGAACTACCGCGAGATCGAGTGCTTTCGCGCTGTGATGCACACAGGCTCGATGACGGTTGCCGCGACGCAGCTGCATACGTCGCAGCCGAACGTGAGCCGCGCTATCGCGCTTTTGCAGCGTGAGACCCAGCTGAAGCTATTCGAACGGGTCGGGCAGCGCATTGTCCCCACGCCTGAAGCGCATGCGCTGCTGAAGGAGGTGGATCGCGTCTATGTGGGCCTGCAGTCCATCGGCGCCGCCGCGAACCGTATTCGCACGCTGGGCGTCGAAGGCTTGCGAATCGCCGTGTCTCCCGGCATCAGCGTCAGCGTAGTGCCGCGCATCCTGCAGATTTTTCGCGGACTGCGCCCGCGCGTGCCAGTCGTGGTGCACACGGCCGACTCGGCGACCATCTGCAAGTGGGTGTCCTCCGGGTATTACGAGCTCGGCCTGGCCGGCTACGTCGCGCTGCCGCAGGAGGTTGACACCGAGCTCGTGCATTCGGAGCGTGCCGTGTGCATCGTGCCGCGGGGGCACCGGCTGGCGCGCAAGCGCAAGGTCGGTCCTTCGGACCTGGCCGGTGAGTCGTTCATATCGTTTGCGTCTCCGGACGTCATGCGCGCGGCCATCGACCGCGCCTTCGTGCCCGAGGTGCGCAGGCTGGAGATCGAGACTTCGCTGGCCACGGCGGCCTGCGCCATGGTGGCGCGGGGCCTGGGCGTCAGCATTGTGAATCCGGCGATGCTCACTGAGCTTGCGCTCACAGGCGTGCATGCGCTGGCGTTCGAGCCGACGATCCACTTCGAATGCCACGTGGTGCGCGCCCGCCAGCAGCCGGCGCAGGCGCTCGTCGCAGACTTCCTCGAGGCCGTGCGCATCGTGGCGGGCGGCCCCGAAAACACCGCGCCCAAGAAGGTCAGCCGATCGCCTGGGTGACCAGGGCCCAGTTGCCGTGAGCGGGCCCGCGCTCCGGGACGCGGCCGCGGACCATGATGTTGACGCCGCCGGTGCGCGGCAGGCCCAGGCTCTCCAACCATTGTGGCAAGCCACTCGCGGCCTCCACGTCGATGCGCAGGAGCCCCTCGGTGTGACGGCAGCAACCCGCGATCAGCAGGCGTGCCGCATCGACATCGGGCGCGGCCACCGGCCCGACGGCATCGCCGTGGCCGTACCGACGAATCACGGCGAAGCCGGCGGCTTCGCCGCCGCGCTCGAGCACGACAGTCTTGCCCTGAGAGAACAGCCGGCGAAGCAGCTCGCCGCGGGGCATGCCCGCACCGCGGGCGTCTATCGCGATCAGGGACTCGACGTCAGCACCTGCTAGCGGCCGGAGACGGTCACCCTCGCGCCCCGCCAGCGCCGGCAAAGCCGTCAACTCGCCCAGATGCTGCTCGATCTCCCCTGTGGTGACGAATCCCAGGCGCTCATACAGGCCGCGCCCCGCCACAGTCGAGTGCAGCAACACATTTCGCCCAGCCAAGCGATCCAGCAAGGCCGACATCATGCGGTTGCCGATGCGCTGTCCCTGCAGCTCGGTCGCGACGATCACGAGCCCGATCGTCGCGTAGTCCGCGCCCCAGTTCCAGGACAGTGCCGTGCCCAGTACCTTTCCGTCGCGTTCGGCGACCACGCCTTGACTGAGCGACAGCGCGAACTGCCAGTCTTCGATTCGGTGAGGCCACTTCAAGGCGCTGGACATTGCGTGCGCCGCCGGCAGGTCGCCTGGCTCGAACGGGCGCAGGCGGACGGTATCGGTTGCGGTGGCTGCGGGATCGTCTGTTGTTGTGGTCGAGGCGAGGTTCATGAGGTTTCTTTCTTGCGTCGCACGGCGACGGCGTCAATTTCGATGAGATAGCCGTAGTGCAGCGCCGGCACCGGCACCACGGCGCGCGCCGGCCGGGGCCTGTCTCATGACTTCGGCGTAGATCTTGTTCAGGGCCGGCCAGTTGCCTACGTCCACGATATAGGCCGTCACCTTCAGCACGTCCTGCGGACCCGAGCCAGCGGCTTCGAGCACGGCGAGCACGTTCTGCCGCGCCTGCACTTCGATACGAGTATCGGAAAACGGACCCATGCAGTCCAATAAAAGATCATGGGTCATCCATTCAGGATCGATATGAAGCCCGATGGTCCGCAGGCGCACGGCAGGCGCCGCCCACCTCTTTCAGTCTGCCGTGGTAGTCCATATCAACATTGTATGAATTCAAATAAAAATTGCATTTGACCGCATGGATAGGCCTTCCCATACTTCGGCCATCGAGTCATTCCAAGCTTCGCCCCATGACCTCACTTGCGCAATTGCCCACACCCTCCGCCCTGGTGGATGGCGCGTTGATTGTTGAACGCCTCAGGAGCGCTGGCCGCCTAGACCGCGTGTTCATCGACGGCGAGTGGGTGGTGCCTCACGGGCAAGCCCGAAGCTCTGTCATCGACCCCTCGACCGAGGAGCCTGTCGCTGAGATCGCGCTAGGCGATGCCAATGAAGTCGCTGTGGCAGTGGCTGCGGCGCGGCGCGCCTTCGCCACCTGGTCCGTCAGCTCCGCCCCAAGCCGGGCCGCGCTGCTCGACCGTATCCACGCCCTGATCCTGGAGCGAGCTGAATTGTTCGCCCAGGCGATCTCGCTGGAGATGGGCGCCGCGATCGGCTTTGCGCGCAGCACACAGGTGCCGGTCGCGGCGGAGCACATCCGCGTGGCTCGGGACAATCTGGCCAGCTATCCCTTCCTCACCCATCGTGGGGACGTGGCCATCATGCGTGAGGCCATCGGCGTGTGCGGCCTGATCACCCCCTGGAACTGGCCGCTCTACCAGATCACGGCGAAAGTCGGCCCCGCGATGGCGGCGGGCTGTACCGTTGTCCTGAAACCCAGCGAGCTTTCGCCCTTGAGCGCCTTGCTTTTTGCTGAGGTGATGCACGACGCCGGTATTCCGCCGGGGGTGTTCAACCTGGTGAACGGCAATGGGCCGGAGGTCGGCGCCGCGCTGTCGTCGCATCCGGATGTGGACATGATTTCTATCACCGGCTCGACCCGGGCCGGCGTGCTGGTGGCCCAAGCGGCCGCGCCCACGGTGAAGCGCGTGGCCCAGGAACTCGGCGGGAAATCACCGAACGTGATCCTGCCGGATGCGGACCTGGCGCGTGCCATACCGCCAGGCGTGGCAGCGGGCTTTCGCAACGTCGGCCAATCCTGCAGTGCGCCAACTCGCATGCTCGTGCCTCGCGAGCGGCTCCAGGAAGTGGAACGGATCGCGCTCGAAGCCGCATCCAGCTTCATCGTCGGCGATCCACGCTCGAAGAACACCACGCATGGTCCGGTGGCCAACCGCGCCCAGTTCAATCGGGTGCAGGAAATGATCGGCGTCGGAATCGCCGAAGGCGCGCGGCTCATCTGTGGCGGCCCAGGAAGGCCGGAGGGCTTGAGCCGCGGCTTCTACTGCCGTCCCACCATCTTCTCCGCGGTGCATCCCGAAATGCAGATCGCGCAGGAAGAGATCTTCGGCCCGGTACTCGCGCTGATCCCCTATGACAGCGTGGACGAGGTTGTGGCGATCGCCAACTGCACGGTGTACGGACTGGGAGCACACGTGCAAGGGACGGACCTTGGTGCGGCGCGCGCCGTCGCCGCGCGCATCCGCTCCGGCCAGGTGCACATCAACTATCCGGCATGGAGCCCCCATGCCCCTTTCGGCGGATACAAGCGGTCGGGAAATGGCCGCGAATACGGAATCGAAGGTCTCGAGGAATATCTGGAAACCAAAGCCATTCTTGGCTTCAATGCTCAGGAGAAAAAATGACCGTGGCCATCGTGCTGCACCGTGCCAACGGCGCGCCTTTTTCAACAACCTTCCGCAAGGCGGCGTTCGGCAAGAACGACCCCTTTGCGCGGCATCGAGAGATCGCCTGGGAAGGACCCCAAGCCATGATCGCGGGCCGTACCAGCTTCATTGGCGAGCTGGATGTCGCGAGCTTCCCTCACATCGAAACCATCGTCGTGTCCGAAGGCGAGCTGACTCTGACAGCGGCCGGCTCCGCTCCGCTGGTGCTCGGTCCGCAAACAGGTGTTGTGATCGGATGCGGGACGTCGCTTCGAATCGTGGCTGCATCCCGCGTGCAATTTTCTTTTTGCGCGGCCGCTTGCGACAAGCCGACGAAGCGCGGCCTTGTGCCGCTTCGCGCCGACGCCGACTTCAAGCCGTCCCGTTCGCTGCCGCCGGAGGTGCTCCTGGGCCCGGCGCCGGAGTGCCGCAGCGACAACGTCTTCACCGAGGACGGCGCCGGGTACAGCGCGGGCACCTGGGATTCGACACCCTATCACCGCATTGTTCGCCCGCATCGCCAGAACGAGTTCATGCATCTCGTGGCAGGCAGCGTGCGCTTCGCAGCCCCCGATGGCAGCGTCCTGTCGATGGACACGGGCGATGCGCTTTTCGTGCCCCAGGGCGCTTCGGTCGGATGGGAAAGCAGCGATCGCGTGGCGAAGTTCTTCGTGGTCCAGGCCGTCCCGGCTTGAACAGGCGAACAGATTCATCATGTCCCCTCCGCTGACCCAAATTCAAACTTCCCCCACGCCGCCGGCCTCGGCTGACGTCGTCGTGATCGGGGGCGGCATCGTCGGTGTCTTCGCCGCTTACTACCTGGCCCAGCGCGGCGTTTCGGTCGCCCTGGTCGAAAAGGGCAGGGTCGGGGCCGAGCAGTCGAGCCGCAACTGGGGCTGGTGCCGGCGGCAGAACCGCGACGCTCGCGAACTGGACATGGCGAGCAAGAGTCTGGATCTCTGGGAACAATTTGCCGTTGAGAGCGGTGAAGACACAGGTTTCCGCCGCTGCGGGCTGTTGTTCCTCAGTAACGATGAGGCTGAATTGTCCGGCTGGGCCAGCTGGCGTGATTTTGCGAAGACCGCCGGCGTCACGAGCCACATGCTGAGCAGTCGCGAGGCCGCCGAGCGGGGGCACGCGACCGGTCGCGCCTGGAAGGGCGGCGTTTACTCGCCCACCGATGGGACAGCAGATCCTGGCAAGGCAGCCCCGGCCGTGGCAGCTGCACTCATGAAGCTCGGTGGCAGGGTCCATCAGAATTGCGCCGCGCGCGGCATCGAGCTGGAAGGTGGGCGTGTCAGCGGCGTCATCACGGAAGCCGGCGTCATCAAGACACGGACGGCCGTGCTCGCCGGCGGCGCCTGGGCATCCGCGTTCTGCCGCCAGTTGGACATCCGTTTTCCCCAGGCCTCGATCCGCCAATCCATCCTGAGCGTGGCCCCTATGGAGCACCGCCTGCCGGATGCCATGGTCATGCAGGGCGTATCCGCCACGCGCCGCAGCGACGGACGCTACGCACTGGCCATCAGCGGCCGCGCGCGTGTGGACGTGACGCCGCAGTTCATGCGATTCGCTCCGCAATTCGTGCCCATGTTCGCCAAGCGCTGGCGCAGCCTTCTGCCGGGAGGCCTGCAAGGCATTCAGGGTGGCCACGAAACGCTGAAGCGGTGGCGGCTCGATGCGCCGACGCCCATGGAACGGGTGCGCATCCTCGATCCGAAGCCGTGTTTGAGCACCATCAAAGAGACTCATCGCCGCGCCGTCGAACTGCTGCCCCAACTTCGCGACTCAAAGATCACGCATGCGTGGGCCGGTTTCGTCGACAGCACGCCGGACGGCGTTCCCGGCATTGGCGAGGTGCCGGGCGTGCCGGGCTTCATTCTTGCCGCAGGATTTTCCGGCCACGGCTTTGGCATTGGCCCCGGCGCCGGCCACCTGATCGCGGACCTGGCGACTGGCGCCGAACCGATCGTGGATCCCACACCGTTTCGGCCGGGCCGATTCAACAACTCCGCATGGGGCAAGGTCGCCGATTTCTAGGCCGCACCCCCAATCCATCCAACCCCGCGACCCTCACTCAGGAGACAACCATGAATGATCACAGCAGCGAACTGAAAGGCCTACACATGAAGCGGACGAACAACACTGGCGGTGCCTCTATCGGCAGCCTGACACGGCGCGACGCCGTCTTTGCCGGGGCAGCCTCCTTTGCCTTGGGTTCCTTGGGGCTGGTGGCGAGTGCCGACGCAACCGCGCAAGCCGCGAAGCCGACGGGCCAGGCCATCCTCGGTTTCTCGCAGGAAGTCACGGTCCTGCATCCGCTGATGACCGCCAACGAGGTGGACCAGGGCGTCTGGTGGAACCTCTTCAGTACGCTGTGGATGCTCGACGTGGAGGGGAAGTTTGTGCCGATGCTGGCCAAAGCGGTTCCCACCGTGGAGAACGGCGGCATTTCGGCCGACGGCCTGACCTGGCGTGTCGAGTTGCGGCGCGACGTGAAGTGGCATGACGGGAAGCCGATGACGTCAGAGGACATCAAGTATTCGATCGGCCTGATGAAGAACCCGGCCTTCCGCGCCCGTAACCGTACGGCCTTCGAAAACATTGCGTCGGTGGGCGTCGAGGGCGACCATGTGATCACATGGAAGCTGAAGGAGCCGTACGCACCTCTTGCATCTGCGCTGAGCTGGACCTTCATCGTCCCCGCGCACATTCTTTCGCAGAACCCGGACCCGAACTCGCCGCAATTCGCCGCCGCGCCCGTCGGTACGGGGCCGTTCAAGTTCGTCAGCCGCAAGACCGGCGACCACCTGATCCTCGAAGCCAACACGAACTACTTCGGTAAGGCTCCGTCCCTGAACCGGCTCATCTTCAAGTACGTGCCGGACCTGAACGCGATGTACACGCAGTTCAAGACGGGGGAAATCGACTTCATCGGCCTGCAGGGCATCCCGGCCAACTTCTACAAGGAAGCGACTGCGCTGCGCGGCCGCCGCGTCCACTCCGCGCCCAAGCCCTCGGTGGAGAACCTGACGCTCAACCTCGCGCACCCGGCTCTCGGGGACAAGGCGGTGCGCAAGGCGCTGAACATCGCGATCGACCGGCAGTCGATCTGCGACCTCGTCTACTACGGCCTGCCCAAGCCGGCGAACAACTACCTCGTCCCGTCGCACTGGGCCTTCAACCCCAATTTGCCGAAGCCCGAGTACGACCCGAAAAAGGCCGCCGCGATGCTGGACCAGGCCGGCTGGGTGCGCGGTCCGGACGGCATCCGCGTCAAGAACGGCGTGCGGCTGTCCTTCACGAACTCGACGGTCACGGGCAACCAGCTGCGCGCGCAGACGCAACAGCTCATTGCCGACGACTTCAAGAAGATCGGCGTCGAGATGCTGATCAAGAACCTGGTGGCGGCGGTGCTGTGGGCCGACTTCTGGAGGAACTCCGAGTTCGACAGCCTGCTGACCGCGCCGACCTACACGATCGCCTCGGACCCGGACGTCACGCACCGCTTCGGCTCCGGCGCCATCCCGAAGGAGACCAAGTCGGGTTCGAACGTGAGCCAGTACAAGAACGTCGGGGTGGATACGCTGCTCGCCCGGGGCCGCCAGGAATACAACATTGCCAAGCGCAAGGAGATCTACGCCAAGGTCCAGGAGCTGATCATGGATGACCTGCCATTCCTGCCGCTGTTCAACTCGGTGGAGATCGAGGGCACGAAGGACGGCCTGGACGGCTACGCGTCCAACCTGAACGTGCTGGCGAACAGCTGGAACGCCGCCAACTGGCGCTGGAAGGCCTGAAGCCATGGGACGCTATATGAAACTGACGAACAACCTTGCCAAGGTTTGCATGGGCAATATGACGCGGCGCGACGCCGTATTTGCCGGCGCAGCCTCCTTCGCCCTGGGTTCCCTGGGCCTGGTGACGAGTGTCGACGCGTCCGCGCAGGCTACCAAGCCGACGGGCCAGGCCATCATCGGCTTCTCGCAGGAAGTGACGGTGCTCCATCCACTAATGGCCGCCAACGAAGTGGACCAGGGCGTATGGTGGAACCTGTTCAGCTCGCTGTGGGCGCTCGACCACGAGGGCAAGTTTGTGCCCGTGCTGGCTAAGGCGATCCCCACTGTCGAGAACGGCGGAATCTCGCCGGATGGCCTCACGTGGCGCATCGAGTTGCGTCGCGACGTGAAGTGGCACGATGGCAAGCCCCTCACGGCCGCTGACGTCAAATACTCCATTGAGCTGATGAAGAACCCGGCGTTCCGGGCGCGCAACCGGACCGGGTTCGACCTGATCACGAGCGTCGCGACCGAGGGCGACCACATCGTCACCTGGAAGTTGAAGGAGGCGTTCGCTCCGTTCACTTCGACGCTCAGCTGGTTCTTCATCGTGCCCGCGCACATTCTTTCGGGCTTCGCCGACCCGAATGCGCCGCAGTTCGCGGCGGCACCGGTCGGCACGGGCCCGTTCAAGTTCGTCAGCCGCAAGACCGGCGATCACGTGCTCCTGGAGGCCAACCCGAATTATTTCGGCAAGGGTCCGTCCCTGAACCGGCTCATCTTCAAGTACGTGCCGGACCTGAACGCGTTGTACACGCAGTTCAAGACCGGCGAGATCGACTATGTCGGCATTCAGGGGATTCCCGCCAACTTCCACAAGGAAGCCACGGCCCTGCCGGGACGTCGCATCTACGACGCGCCGCTCGGCGGGGTGGAGAACCTCTCGCTGAACCTGGCACACCCGGCGCTGGCCGACAAGGCCGTGCGCAAGGCGCTCAACATCGCGATCGACCGGCAGTCGATCTGCAACATCGTTTACTACGGCGTGCCGAAGCCCGCCAAGAACTTCCTTCCGCCGGCGCACTGGGCATACAACATGGATCTGCCCACGCCCACCTATGACCTGAACAAGGCCGCTGCGATGCTGGACCAAGCCGGCTGGGTGCGAGGGCCCGACGGCATCCGGGTCAAGAACGGTGTGCGCCTCTCCTTCACCAACTCCACCACCACCGGCAATCAGCTGCGAGCGCAGACCCAGCAACTCATTGCCAGCGATTTCAAGAAGATCGGCGTCGAGATGCTGATCAAGAACATGGTCGCGGCGGTGCTGTGGGCCGACTTCTGGAAAAACTCCGAGTTCGACAGCCTCATGGCGGGGACCACGTACACGATCGCATCGGACCCGGACGTGACCCACCGGTTCGGCTCCGGCAGCATTCCCAAACTCACCGGGTCAGGGTCGAACGTGAGCCAGTACAAGAACCCCGAAGTGGATGCGCTGCTGGCGAGGGGACGCAAGGAGCACAACGTGGCCAAGCGCAAGGAGATCTATGCGAAGGTCCAGGCGCTGATCAACGACGACCTGCCGCACCTGCCGCTGTTCCATATGGTCATCATCGAGGGGACAAAGGCCGGCCTCGACGGCTTCTCGGCCAACGTGAACGTGCTGGCGAACAGCTGGAACGCGGCCAACTGGCGCTGGACGGCCTGACATGGCACGCTACCTCATCCGCCGCTTGTTGCAGTCGCTGCTGCTGCTCGCGCTTGTCTCGATGATCGCCTTCGCGATCCTGCATCTCGCACCCGGGGGGCCGCTGTCGCAGTTCCTGGCCACTGGCGACCTCGGCCAGGAAGACGTCGATCGGCTGATGGAGCAATACGGCTTGAATCGGCCCTTGCCGATCCAGTATCTGGACTGGGCTGGAAACCTCATCACAGGCGACTGGGGCAACTCGTACCGCGACCAGCTGCCGGTGTTGAAAAAGATTGGCTTGCACATCGGTCCGACGCTCGAACTCATGATCGCCTCGACGCTGCTCGCGATGTTCATCGGCGGCATGATCGGCATCCTGGGCGCGGTGCGGCGCTATTCGATCTTTGACCACTTGGCCACGGTGGGCGCCATGGTTGCCCTGTCCATTCCCACCTTCTGGTTCGGGCTGGCGGTCATCTATGTGTTCTCGGTGAACCTCGGTTGGCTGCCGGCGGGCAACCGCGAAAACATTGGAGACGGTTCCTTCATTGACCGGCTGAGGCACCTGGTGCTGCCTTGCATCGTGCTGGCGCTGGTCTCCACTGCAGTCTGGAGCCGCTACATGCGCTCGTCGATGCTCGACGTCATCAACCAGGACTACATCCGCACGGCCAAGTCCAAAGGCGTGCCCGCCATGCAGATCCTGCTGCGCCACGCGCTTCGCAACGCGCTGCTGCCGATGATCACGATCACCGGCCTGCACGTGTCCACGCTGCTGAGCGGCGCGTTGGTGACGGAGACCGTGTTCACCTGGCCGGGCATGGGCCGGCTGTTCCTCGACAGCGTGAGCAATCGCGACTACCCCGTGGTGATGGGGATGCTGATGTTCACGGCTTGCATGGTTCTGCTGGGCAGCCTGCTCGCCGACCTTCTCTACTCCGTCGCGGACCCGCGCATCAAAGGAGCATCGAAATGAGTGCCGTCCAGACCGCATCGCTGGCTCCGCCGCGCCGGACGTTCGCCGAGCGCTATCCGGCCCTGAGGCGCTTCATGCGCCACCGGGTGGCGCTCCTGGGCGTAGGCGTCGTGCTGTTCATGACGCTCTTCAGCTTCGTGGGCCCTTGGCTGATCCCGTTCAATGACACCGACACCGACATCCGCGCACGGCTGACGGCGCCGTTCGCGGGCCCGCACCTGCTCGGAACCGATCCGCTGGGCCGGGACATCCTGGCGCGCCTGATGTATGCCGGCCGCATCTCCCTGTCCATCGGCTTCGCGGCCACCGCACTGTCGGTGGTGGTGGGCGTCCTGGTCGGTCTCGTGGCGGGCTTCTACCGCGGTGCGATCGGGGCTGCGCTGATGCGGTTCGTGGACGCCATGCTTTGCTTCCCGACCATCTTTCTGCTGCTGGCCATCGCGGCTTTGATCGAGCCGTCCGTCACGTCCATTGTGGTCTTGATCGCCGTGGCAAGCTGGATGGAAGTGGCGCGCGTGGTGGAAGGGCAGATACGCTCACTGCGCGAACGCGATTTCGCGCTGGCTGCGGAATCGCTCGGCGCCAGCGACATCCGCATCATGTTCCGCGAACTCTTGCCCAACGCCGTCGCGCCCATCGTGGTGGCTGCGACGCTGAACATCGCGCACGCCATCCTGGCCGAGTCGTACATCAGCTTCCTGGGCTTCGGCATCCAGCCGCCGACGCCGAGCTGGGGAAACATGCTGGAAAACGCGCAGAGCTACCTGACCAACGCGCCTTGGCTCGCCATCGTGCCGGGGGTGGCCATCACGCTCACGGTCACGAGCTTCAATTTCATTGGTGACGGCCTGCGCGACGCGCTGGACGCGAAACTGGATCGTTGAGGGTGATTGACATGAATCTTTACGAACCGATCCGCATCCGCGATGCTCAATCCGCCGCTGAAGCGGGGAACATCCTGGACGTACGCGATCTGAACGTCTCCTTCCGTACAGCGGGCGGAACCGTGCATGCCGTGCGTGACGTCAGCTTCTCGGTGCGCCGCGGCGAAACACTCGCGCTGGTGGGGGAAACCAGTTCCGGCAAGAGCGTGACCTGCCTGGGCCTGCTCGGCCTCACGCCGCCCGCGCCGTACTGCACGATCACGGGTTCCGCGCGGCTGGCGGCGCGCGATGGCAAGACGTTCGAGCTGGTCGGCACGCCCGAGCGCGTGATGCGCCAGGTGCGCGGCGGCGTCGCTTCGGTGATCTTCCAGGAACCGATGACGTCGCTCAATCCCGTGCACACCGTCGGCGCGCAGATCTGCGAGAGCTTGCGAATCCACCTCGGGATGAGCGCGCGTGCCGCCACGGACCGAGCTGCCGACCTCTTGAACCAGGTCGGCATCTCGGATCCGAAGCGGCGCCTCACGAACTACCCGCACGAGCTGTCCGGCGGCATGCGGCAGCGCGTGATGATCGCCATGGCGATTGCGTGCGAGCCTTCGCTGCTGATCGCGGATGAGCCCACCACCGCGCTCGACGTCACCATCCAGGCGCAGATCCTCGAGTTGTTGGAAAAGCTGCAATCGCAGACCCGGATGGCCATGATCTACATCACGCACAACCTCGGCACGGTCGCCGAGATCGCAGATCGCGTCATGGTGAAGTATGCGGGCCGGATCGTCGAGCAGGCCGATGTCGTTCCGTTGTTCACGGAGCCGCGGCATCCCTACAGCCGTGGCCTGATCCACTCGGTTCCGCGGCTTCATTCGAATCGGGCCCGCAAAACTGCGCTGTTCGCGATTCCGGGCAATGTTCCGGATCCGGCCGCGCACCCGCCGGGTTGCACCTTCGGGCCGCGCTGCGGCCACTTCGAGCCGGGCCGCTGCGATGCCGCGGTGCCGGACCTGGAGAACGTCACGCCGGGCCATCAGGTGCGATGCGTCCGTTGGCCGGAACTTGAAGGAGCCGCATGATGCAGCAACAACACCTTACGCCCCCCTTGTTGCAAGTCGAGGGTTTGCACAAGTGGTTTCCGCTGGGTGGCGGCTGGCTGGGAAAGCCGGCGCAGAACGTCAAGGCAGTCAACGGCGTCAGCTTCGAGATTCGCCGAGGCGAGGTGCTGAGTCTCGTGGGCGAAAGCGGCTCGGGCAAAAGCACAATTGGCCGCGCCATCCTGAACCTGGAACCGCCGACGGCCGGGCAGGTGCACTTCGATGGAGAACCCCTGGTGGGCCTCACGCGGCGCCAGATGCGACCGCTGCGGCGCGCGATGCAGATGGTGTTCCAGGACCCGTACTCGTCCCTGAACCCGAAACACACGGTTGAGGAACTGCTCTCGGCGCCGCTGGAAATCCATATGCCGGAGCTCACGATGCAGGAGCGGCGGGACCGCATCGACGCCGTGCTGAAAACCGTCGGACTGAATCCGGCGCACCGTTCGCGCTATCCGCACGAGTTCTCCGGCGGGCAGCGCCAGCGGATCGGAATCGCCCGTGCGCTGATGACCGAACCACAACTGCTGGTGGCCGACGAGCCCGTGTCTTCCCTCGACGTGTCAGTGCAGGCCCAGGTGATCAATCTGCTGCTGGAGCTGAAGCAAAGGCTCGGCCTCACGATGCTGTTCATCAGCCACGACCTCGCCGTGGTGGGCCATATTTCGGACCGCATAGCAGTGATGTATCTGGGACGCCTCGTGGAGATCGGCGACGCGGAGTCGTTGCTGAACAACCCGCGGCATCCGTATACGCGTGCCCTGATGGCCGCGGTGCCGAACATCGATCCGCGGCAGCGGCGTCCACGCGAACTGCTCAAGGGCGACATCCCCAGCCCGCTGTCGCCCCCGTCGGGCTGCGCGTTCCGCACGCGCTGCCCCCATGCCCAGTCGGCGTGCGCGAGCGGCGTGCCCGAACTCAGGATCGTCGATCGGAACCACGCCACTGCGTGCATCCGCGACGACATCTAACGCAAGCTCATGTCTCCACCCATTCTTCGCATCCGCAGCGACGACAAGCTGCCCGAACGAGCCGACGTCGTGGTCATTGGCGGCGGCATCGTCGGCGTTTGCACGGCCTATTTCCTGGCCAAGCGCGGCCTGTCGGTCGCGCTTCTCGAGAAAGGCTACATCGGCGGCGAACAGTCCAGCCGCAACTGGGGCTGGTGCCGCCAGCAGAACCGCGACGTGCGCGACCTGCCGCTCGCGACGCGGGCGCTGAGCCTCTGGGAGGAGATGACGCGCGACATCGGGCGGGACCTGGGGTTTCGTCGCTGCGGCCTGTACTACGCCACCGACAAGCCGCAGCAACTGGCCACGTGGGAGAGCTGGGGCCAAAACATAGGACGGCCTGGCGGCGTCCGCACCCGCATGCTCACAGCGGGGGAGGCCGCGAGCGTGATGAAGGGCAGCGGTTCGCGAAAGTGGTTGGGCGGTGTGCACTCGATGGACGACGGCACGGCAGAGCCTGCCCTTGCTGCCCCAGGCATCGCCGAAGGAGCACGGGCGCTTGGCGCCACGGTCCACCAGGATTGCGCGGCCCGCGGCCTCGACATCAGCAATGGCGCGGTCACCGGCGTGATCACGGAACGCGGCCTGATCAAGACCAGCGCCGTCGTGTGTTCCGGCGGAGCCTGGGCATCCGCGTTCTGCCGCCGCCACGGCATTTCCTTCCCGCAGGCGAGCGTGCGCGCGTCCGTCCTGCGCACCCGTCCCATCGACGGCCTGCCGGCGGCGCTCTCTGCGCCGGAGTGCTCGCTGACGCGCCGCCTGGAAGGCGGCTACAACCTGGCGATCAGCGGGAAGGCGAAGCTCGAATTGACGCCGCAGGGGCTGCGCTACGCACGCGAATTCATGCCGATGTTCATGAAGCGCATCAAGGCCGTGGAATTCGGCATTGGCCGATCCTTCTTCCGGGGCCCTGAAGCGCTCGGCAGCTGGCGATTCGACGAGGCGTCGCCGTTCGAGCAGATCCGCGTCCTCGATCCCGCGCCGGATCCGCGGGCGATCCGCCACCTGCTCGGCTGCTTCCAGAACCTGTACCCCGCGCTCAAGGACGTGACGGTGGACCAGGCCTGGGCTTCCTACATTGACAGCACGCCGGACGGCGTGCCGGTCATTTCGCCGGTCGATGCCATCAAGGGGTTCGTACTCGCAGCTGGGTTCAGCGGACATGGCTTCGGCACCGGCCCTGCCACGGGGCAACTTGTTGCGAGCCTGGTCACCGGCGAGGAGCCACCCGTCGATCCCACGCCCTACCGTTTCTCGCGCTTTGCCGACGGCTCGAAGGTCACGGTCGGCGCCTTCTGATTTCTTATCTTCCAAAAAGGACCCTCTCTCATGAGCAATCTCACCTTCTTCAAGTATGACGACCTGGGCACCGCGCGCGAAGGCGGCCCGCTGCCAGAGCGCGTCATCGAAGGCAACGCGGAATTCAAGAACTGGGACGTCGAACGTTCTGACGATGAAAAAGTGCGCGCCGGGGTCTGGGAGACGACGCCGGGTACCTTCCGGTCCATCAAGGGTGGCACCATGGAGTTCTGCTACATCCTCTCGGGCATTTCCGAGGTGACCGAAGACGGAAAGCCGCCGGTGCGGGTACAGGCGGGCGACGCGTTCGTGATGAAGCCCGACTTCACCGGCGTTTGGCGCTGCATCGAGACCACTCGCAAGATCTGGGTCGTCTACAAGTAAGCGCCATGGCTTTCGTGTACAAGGCAGACCCCGTGCGCGGGGCGGAGTGGGCGCGTCTGTTCGCCGCCAAGGCGCCCGACATTCCGTTTCATATCTGGCCCGACATCGGAGAGCCGGACCGGGTGCGCTATCTTGCCGCGTGGGTGCCACCGCAGGACATAGAACGGCAGTTCCCCAACCTGGAGCTCTTCTTCTCCACGGGCGCGGGGATCGACCAGTTCGACCTGACTGTGCTTCCGCCGGAACTGCCGGTGGTGCGCATGGCGGAGCCCGGCGTCGTCGCAGGCATGGTGGAGTACGCCACGATGGCTGTGCTCGCGCTTCACCGGGACCTGCCAACGTACATCCGGCAGCAGCGAGAGGCCCGTTGGGCTGCGCACCGCGTCTATCCCGCATCGAAGCGGCGCGTGAGCGTCCTCGGCCTGGGTGTGCTCGGATGCGCTGTGCTGGACCAGCTGCGCACACTCGGCTTCCAGCTTGCCGGATGGAGCCGAACGCGCCGCCAGATTGACGGCGTGGCGTGCTACGCGGGTCGGGAAGAACTGGCGGCGATGCTGGCCGGCACCGACATCCTCGTGTGCCTGCTTCCCCTTACCCAGGAGACGCGCGGCATTCTCGACTCCAAACTGTTTCAGCATCTGCCGCGCGGTGCATCGCTTGTGCATGTCGGCCGAGGGGCGCACCTTGACCACCAGGCGCTGCTCGATGCGCTGGAGAGCGGCGGGCTGTCGAGCGCGGTCGTTGATGTCACCGATCCAGAGCCGCTGCCGGCGGGCCACCCCTTCTGGGCGCACCCGAAGATCCTGCTCACGCCGCACATCGCGAGCATGACGCAGCCGGAGACGGCCGTGGAACAGGTGCTTGACAACATCCGCTGCCACCAGGCGGGCGCTCCGCTGATGGGGCTCGTCGATCGTTCGCGGGGATATTGAGACCCCCTCGTCAAGAAATGAAACCCACGATGCTGTACCTGTCCACCCGCGGCCATCCCGACCGCAAGCACTTCTGCGAAATTCTGCTGGAGGGCCTGGCGCCCGACGGCGGCTTGTATCTGCCAGAGCAATACCCGCAGGTCACAACCGAGCAGTTGTCCAAGTGGCGCGATCTGCCGTATGCGGAGCTCGCCTTTGAAGTCCTCTCGCTCTATATCGACGACATCCCCGCCGAGGACCTGCGCGCAATTTGCCGCAAGACCTATTCCGAAGAGGTGTTCGGCACGAAGGAGATCGTGCCGCTCAAGCCGCTGGAAGACGGCGTGTGGCTCGAAGCCCTGTCCAACGGCCCGACGCTGGCCTTCAAGGACATGGCCATGCAGCTGCTGGGTAACCTGTTCGAGTACGAGTTGGCCCGCCGCGGCGAGGAGCTCAACATTCTGGGTGCCACCTCGGGTGACACGGGCAGCGCTGCCGAATACGCGATGAAGGGCAAGAAGGGTGTGCGCGTGTTCATGACGTCGCCGCACGGCCGCATGAGTCCGTTCCAGCAGGCGCAAATGTTCAGCCTGCAGGACGCGAACATCCACAACATCGCGATCGAGGGCGTGTTCGACGACTGCCAGGACATCGTCAAGGCCGTGTCCAACGATCTCGAGTTCAAGCACAAGTACAAGATCGGCACGGTCAACTCCATCAACTGGGCGCGGCTCGCGGCCCAGGCTGTGTACTACTTTGCCGGCTACTTCCAAGCTACGAAGTCCAACACCGAACAGGTGAGCTTCACCGTGCCGTCGGGCAACTTCGGGAACATCTGCGCCGGCCATGTGGCGCGCATGATGGGCCTGCCCATCGACAAGCTCGTGCTCGCCACGAACGAGAACGACGTGCTGGACGAGTTCTTCCGCACCGGCATCTACCGGGTCCGCGGCAGCGCCGACACCTACGAGACTTCCAGTCCGTCGATGGACATCTCCAAGGCCAGCAACTTCGAGCGTTTCGTGTTCGACCTGCTGGGCCGCGACGCGGGCACAGTCAAGCGTCTGTTCGGCGAGGAGCTCGTGACCAAGGGCCTCTTCGACCTCAGCGCCGACCCCGTATTCACGCTGGCTCATGCGCGCTACGGGTTCCTGAGCGGCAAGAGCACACACGCCGACCGCCTGACGACGATCCGCGACACGCACCAGCGCTTTGGCGTGACGATAGACACCCACACGGCCGACGGGCTGAAGGTGGCGCGCCACTTCGTGCAGCCCGATGTACCGATGATCGTGCTGGAGACGGCGCTGCCGATCAAGTTCGCCGCGACCATCGTCGAAGCCTTGGGCCACGAGCCCGACCGGCCCGCGCGGTTCCAGGGCATCGAAGATCTGCCCAAGCGCGTGACGGTGCTCCCGGCGGATGCGGTGCAGGTCAAGGCATTCGTCTCCGCACACCTGTCCTGATCGCAGCATGGCTGTCTTCACCGAAGTTCCCTACGACGAGGCTGCAGCTTTCCTCCGGCGGCTGGGCCTTGGCAACCTGCAGGCCATGGCCGCTTGCAATGGCGGCATCGAGAACACCAACTACTTCGTGGACACGGATAGCGGCGAGTACGTGCTGACGCTGTTCGAGCGCCTGGCATGGGAGCAATTGCCGTTCTACCTGCACTTGATGCAGCATCTGGCCGATCGCGGCGTTCCGGTGCCGAGGCCGGCGCCAGATGCCGACGGTCGCATCCTGCACCGTCTCAAGGACAAGCCGGCCGCAGTGGTGGGAAGGTTGCGCGGAAAGAGCGAACTGGCGCCCGATGCGCAGCAATGCAGCGCTGTGGGCGAAATGCTGGCGCGAATGCACTTGGCCGGCAGGGACTATGCCCGCCATCAGCCCAACCTGCGCGGCCTGCCGTGGTGGAAGGAAACCGTGCCGGTTCTGCTGCCCTACGTCGACAACGACCAGCGCACGCTGCTGCTGGACGAACTGGCCTTCCAGACACGCATGGCCGCATCGCCCGACTACGCAGCCCTCCCGCGCGGGCCAATTCATGCCGACCTGTTTCGCGACAACGTGATGTTCGAGGGCGGCTGCTTGAGCGGCTTCCTCGATTTCTACTTCGCGGGTTGCGACACCCTCCTGTTCGACATCGGGGTCTGTCTCAACGACTGGGGCGTGTGTCTGGACAGCGGACGCGCCGACGCCGTCCGGCGGGCAGCACTTCTGGCAGCTTACGAGTCGGTGCGCCCGCTCGCGCCTGAGGAACGTCGTCTATTGCCGGCCCTTGAGCGTGCCGCGGCCTTGCGCTTCTGGGTATCGCGGCTGCGGGACTGCTACATGCCCCGCGAAGCCGCCGCTCTGAAAGCTCATGACCCCAGCCACTTCGAACGCGTTCTGCGCCAGCGCGTGAGCGATGGCGCGGGCGCCGCCATTTTCTAGAAAGGACTTTGGGCCGCCCTGGGCCCTGACGATCAATCATGAGAACCACTGCAGATTTCTACGCCTCGCTCCGAACCGAACTCGAGCAAATACGGGCCGCTGGCCTGTTCAAGCTCGAGCGCACGATCCAATCGCCACAAGGAAGCCAGATCGCCACCGCCGATGGGCGGGAAGTGATCAATCTCTGCGCGAACAACTATCTGGGCCTGTCGTCCCATCCTGGCGTCATCGAGGCCGCCCATGACGCACTGGCTGCGCGCGGGTTCGGTCTGAGTTCCGTCCGATTCATCTGCGGAACGCAGGATGTCCACAAAACGCTCGAAGCCCGGCTCTCGCAATTTCTCGGCACGGAAGACACCATCCTGTACGGGTCGGCATTCGATGCCAATGGCGGGCTGTTCGAGACGCTGCTGGGCGAGGGCGATGCCGTAATCAGCGACGAGCTCAATCACGCGTCCATCATCGATGGGATCCGGTTGTGCAAGGCCAAGCGATACCGCTACCGACACAACGACGTGATGGACCTGCGCGAGCAACTGAAAGCGGCGGATGAAGCGGGAGCCCGGTACAAGCTGGTGTTCACCGACGGAGTGTTCTCGATGGACGGGACCATCGCCCGCCTGGACGAAATCCGTGATGTCTGCGATGAGTTCGGGGCCTTGCTAGGCGTTGACGATTCACACGCCACCGGTTTTCTCGGCAAGCGAGGGCGCGGCACCCATGAATACCGCGGTGTCTTCGGCAAGGTGGACATCATCACCGGCACGCTGGGCAAGGCTCTGGGCGGTGCATCCGGAGGGTTCACGAGCGCCAGGGCGGACGTCGTTCAGTTGCTGCGCCAGCGCTCGCGGCCCTATCTGTTCTCGAACAGCCTGGCACCGGTGATCGTCGGCGCGACCTTGAAGGTGCTCGACCTGCTGGAGGCCGACACGAACCTGCGCGACAGCCTGGAGGACAACACGCGCTACTTCCGCGCCGGGCTCGCGGCACGCGGTTTCAAACTGAAGCCAGGCGAACACCCGATCATCCCGGTGATGCTCCATGACGCGGAGCTCTCTCAGATGTTGGCTCGTCGGTTGCTCGAACTCGGGGTCTACGTGACTGGATTCTTCTACCCCGTCGTGCCCAAGGGCCAGGCGCGCATCCGCGTTCAGATCAGCGCGCAGCACACCCGTGCCCAGCTTGACGCTGCGTTGAGCGCCTTCGCGCAAGCCGGCAAAGAACTGGGGGTGGTCGCATGACCGGATTCCCTCGCATTCTGGTCATCGGCGCCAACGGCCAGTTGGGCACGGAGCTTTCCCTTGCGCTGGCGGACCGCTACGGCGCGGACAACGTGGTGGGCAGTGACCGTCTGGAGGTGGGCCGGCATGCCAATCTCCGCTATGAGATGCTGGACGCCACGGACTTCGGCCAACTCACGAAGGTGGTCGAGAAGCATCGAATCACCCAGATCTACCATCTCGCGGCGGCCTTGTCGGCAACCGGCGAGACTGCACCCGACTGGGCATGGAAACTCAACATGGGCAGCCTGTTGAACGTCCTGGAGGTCGCGCGGCAGCGCAAGCTGGACAAAGTGTTCTGGCCCAGCTCCATCGCCGCCTTTGGTCCGACGACACCCGCCGATGCCACACCTCAACGAACGGTCATGGAGCCCAGCACCGTCTACGGCATCTCGAAGCTGGCCGGGGAGGGCTGGTGCCGCTGGTACTTCGAGAACCATGGCGTCGATGTTCGCGGCCTGCGCTATCCGGGACTGATTTCCTACAAGGCAAGCCCCGGCGGTGGAACGACCGACTACGCGATCGACATCTTCCACGCGGCCCTTAAAAGAGAACGCTACACCTGCTTTCTTGCCGAGGATGAACCGCTGCCCATGCTCTACATGGACGACGCGGTGCGCGGGACCCTGGAGTTGATGGAAGCCCCCAGTTCGGCCATCTTCGAACGCGGCAGCTACAACCTCGCCGGCGTGAGCTTCACGCCCCGCGAGATCGCGCAGGAGATACGCAAGCACCTGCCCGACTTCGAGATCGTGTATCAGCCCGATTTTCGACAGGCGATTGCCAGCGGGTGGCCCGATTCGATCGATGACAGCTGTGCACGTCGCGACTGGGGCTGGGCTCCGAAGTACGACCTTGCGGCCACTGTCCGCGACATGCTGAAGAACCTGTCTCCCATGTTGATGCCAAGCGCGGAGCTCGGTGTGGCAAATGGCGAGCAAGTGGCCGCAAATTGACAACCCCTGAATGACAAACACCATGACACTGACTCTCGAACGCACGGACCTGATGCCCGGACGCCAGTTGATCGGCGCCGAATGGCGCGAGGCGAGCGACAAACGCCGCCTCGACGTCACCGACCCTGCCACCAACGACATCTTTGCCAGCGTGCCCGACGGCAGCGCCGCTGATGCGCGCGCGGCCGTCGATGCCGCCCATGCCGCCTTCCCGGCCTGGCGGGCCGTGCCCGCCAAGCAGCGCGCCCAGACCATCAAGCGCTGGAATGACCTGGTGATGGCGCACCAGGAGGATCTCGGCCGGCTGATCTCGCGCGAGCAGGGCAAACCGCTGGCCGAGGGTCGGGGCGAGGTGGCCTATGCCGCCAGCTACATCGAATGGTTTGCCGAGGAAGCCACCCGCGCCAACGGCGATGTCATTCCCGCGCCGGTGCCTGGCCGGCGCATGTTCGCGCTGAAGGAGCCGGTCGGCGTGGTCGCCACCATCACGCCGTGGAATTTCCCGGCCGCCATGATCGCCCGCAAGATCGCGCCCGCGTTGGCTGCGGGCTGCACCGTGGTTTGCAAGCCGGCCGAGGACACGCCGCTGACCTCCCTCGCCTTGGTCAAGCTGGCCCAGGAGGCTGGGGTGCCGGCGGGCGTGATCAACATCGTTACCGCCTCGCGCGAACGCACGCCCGAGGTGGTGGACGTGTGGCTGGACGACGCACGCGTGCGCAAGATCAGCTTCACCGGCTCCACGCCGGTGGGCCAGCACCTGGCGCGCCGTTCGGCCGACACGCTGAAAAAGTTGTCGCTCGAGCTGGGCGGCAACGCGCCCTTCATCGTGTTCGAAGACGCTGACGTCGATGCCGCGGTCGAAGGCCTGATGGCTGCCAAGTTCCGCAACGGCGGCCAGACCTGCGTCTCCCCGAATCGCGTGTTCGTGCAGGCCAAGGTGCATGACGCCTTCGTCGACAAGTTGGCGGCGCGCGTGGGTGCGCTCAAGGTTGGACCCGCCACCGATGCTGGTTCGCAAATCGGTCCGATGATCAATGCGCGCGCGGTCGAGAAGATCGAACGCCATGTGCAGGACGCGGTCGCCAGGGGCGCCAAAGTGCTGACCGGTGGAAAGCGTCTTGTCGATCTGGGCCCGAACTACTACACGCCCACGGTGCTGGTGAGCGCCAATGCCACCATGGCCTGCAGCTGCGAGGAAACCTTCGGGCCGGTGGTTCCGATCACGCGCTTCGACACCGAAGCCGAGGTGATCGAGGCAGCCAACGACACGCCCTTCGGCCTCGCGGCGTACTTCTACTCGCAGGACGTGCGCCGGATCTGGCGCGTGGCCGAGGCGCTGGAGACAGGCATCGTCGGCATCAACGAAGGCGCGCTCGCCGCGGAGGCTGCGCCCTTCGGCGGCGTCAAGGCTTCAGGCTACGGACGCGAGGGCTCGGTGCACGGACTCGACGACTACCTGCACACCAAGTACGTGTGCCAGGGGCAGCTGTAGCAGCTTACGGTCCCAACCTGGAATGCGGGTGTGCGCGTCCAACGAAGTGGCCGTGCCCTGCGAACTGAACGGTCTTCGCGGTCCGGCCGCGCTAAAGCGCCCTCGCGCCTGTCTGGCCGCGCTGCATCTTATTCAGTGTATGAGGCTCTGCAGCTCTCGCACGTCGTCTTGCGTTTCGATGGTCATGCGAGTTTCTTGTGAAGAGAAGATCGCGCTGTAGAGCGCAAAAGGCACGAGTGATCGGGGTGGCCCCGGCGCGCGGTCCGTGCGAACATCCGCGCCCATGAGCGACATTCATTTCGGTATCGACCGCTTTTCGCACTTTCAGGGCGTGCTGCGCCTTGCAGGCCATGCCTTCTCGCGCAGCGCCGAGGTGCAGGCCATCGAATTGCTGCTGGGCGACGGGCAGGTGGCGGTCCTCGCGCGCATCCGGCTGCCGAGCGTGGACCTGGCAGGGCGCCACGGCCGGGTCGCGGTGGCCTGCCGCTTCGACGAGACGCTGGTGGTGGGCGAGGATATCGCGCCGCTGCTGTCCGCGCGCTTGCGCATCCGTCTGAGCGACGGGCGCGAGCACCTGGTCGACGCCCCCGGCTCGCTCGGCCGTGAGAACCGGGTCGAGGCCCTGTTCGATCGCTTCAAGTCGATGGTGTGCACGCGGCCGCCCGGACACCTGTTGGAGGTGGGCTCGCGTGCGCGAATGGGCGTGACGCGGCGCGATTGGCTGCCGGAGGGCTGGCACTACACGGGAATGGACGTGGTACCGGGACCGAACGTGGACGTGGTGGGCGACATCCACCTGGCCAGCAGCTTCCTGCCGGCCGAAGGCTTCGACGCGGTGATGTCGCACGTGGTGTTCGAGCACCTGATGATGCCCTGGAAGGCGGCGGTCGAGATCAACCGCGTGATGCGCACGGGTGGCGTCGGCGCCATCCTTGCGCCGCAGACCTGGAGCCTGCACGAGGAGCCGTGCGACTACTTCCGGTTTTCGCGCCATGCGTGGCAGGCGCTCTTCAATGCCGCCACGGGCTTCGAGATCATCGAAGCGCGGCACGACATGCCGGCCTACATCGTCGCGCAGCACCTGATGGCGGAGACGGCCTTTCGCGAACTGCCCGGCATGCTGAGCTCGGGCGTGCTCTTTCGCAAGACCGGGCCCAGCACGGTCGACTGGCCGGTGGATCCGCGCCAGATCAGCGACGACCGCTACCCGGTGGTCTGAGCCGCGACACTGCGCCGCGCGAGGATCGACAGCGCGGGCCCGGCCGGGTGGTCGGGCTCATCATTTGCTATGCGCACGTCGTCGAAGCCGAGCGTGGCCAGCACCTGCAGCAGGGCGTCGCGTTCCATCCAGGCCGGTGCGTGCACGAGCCCGCCGCAGAAGATCGGGGCCTGCTGCTGGCCCTGGCCGTAGGGCGCGCGCCGGTGGTAGCGCACGGTGCGGCCGCGCCAGGCGATGTTCTCCACGCTGGCGACCAGGTCGCGGCGGGCGTCGCCCTGCGGCATTGCGGTGTCGTCGATCACGTGTGTCCAGAGAAACAAGGTGTCCGTGCGCTCGGCCAGCGCCTCCAGCAGCTGGAGCGGATTGGCCATGTGGTAGAGCACGCCGCTCGCGACGATGAGAGGCCAGCGGCGCGCATCGGCCGCGAAGAAGCCCATGAAGTCGCCCAGCACGAACGAGGCGTCCCGCAAGCCGCACAGTTCCTTGACGATCAGGCACTTGAGAAAGGCCTGCCTGTTGGCCTCGATCGCAAGCACCGAGCGCGCGCCAGCCTGCAGCAGCGCTGCGGTGTGCGCGGCCTCCAGCGGACCCAGCTCCAGCACGTCGCGACCCTGCAGCCCGCCGAGCGTTTCGGCCAGCCAGCGCATGCGCACGTCGTCCCAGAGGTCGCTGCGCGTGCCGGCGCTCAGGCCGAGCGCGGGTGGCAGGCTGCCGACCCAGCTGCCTCGCATCAGGTCCAGTGCGTTCTGCGGATGAGGCGAGCGCAGTTCGTAGGCGGCCTGTTCGGGCGCGCCGCCGTCATGCTCGATGTTTTCGCGCATCGCCTGTTGTGCCAGGGCCAGCCGGTCCAGGCCGCTGCCGCGCGCCCCGCGCTGCAGCACCATCAGGAACTCGCAACCCAGGCAGTCATGGAAGAAGGTCTCGCCCAGCGAGATCAGCCCGAGCTCGCGCAGCTCCTGCATGATCAACCGGAAGCTGGAAGCCGTGAACACCCAGGCATGGCAATCGCGGTAGGTGGCAGGGTCGGCGCCCAGCGCGTTGTCGTAGCCTGCGTGCGCCACGCCGGGCATGCCGAAGGGGCCCGGAGAGCCTGGTCCCCACACGGCCGCGCCGCCGCGCGTGGCGCTGTAGGCCGCCTGGTCGTAGAGCGCGCCCACGTTGTGCCGGCGGCGCCCGTCGACGAAGGCCTGCAGCACCTGGCCGGTGGTCGAGACCGGGCGGAAGTAGTCGAAGGTGTAGCGGCGATCGGGGATCAGCAGGTACAGGCGGCCAGTGTCCGACAGCGCACGCTCGCAGCGTTGCAGGAAATGGATCGGGTCGGTCAGGTGCTCGAACACGTGGCTGGCAACGATGTGCGCGAAGCGCTCGCCGGACGGCAGCAGCACATCGAGCTCGGCGCCGTCGTCGATGGCATCCACCTCCTCGATCATCGCGACGTCCACGTTCGGATCGTCCGCGTACTTGCGCCGCAGCTCGTCCGCGTTTGCGTGGTCGACCACCGACACGTTGAATCCAGCGGACTTGCGCAGGATGGGCGAGTAGGAGGCCCCGAACTCGAGGGCCCGTTCACCGGGCGCGATGTGGGAACGGATGTGGTCGCGGAAGTTCATGGGTGAAGCACGGCTGTGCGCGGGGCGTTTCAAGATGTATAAGACCCACAGTGTGGCCCAGAAGGGCCGGCTTTGACCAACCGGTGTGCGGAGACCTCATGCGATTGATCCATTCCCTCTTGTCCTTCGCGCGTCGCCGCAGCGTCCAGATGGTTCTCGGCTGTTACACCGCGGGTTCGAAGCTGCTGCAGCAGCCGGCCGTGCGCCGCGAGCGCCGGCCGCGCTTCGAATCCGACAAGGTCGTGGCGCCGCCGCACGGCGAGGTGTATGCGATCGTGGTCAAGTACGCCGGACATGGTGAATCGGCCAACTTGCATGTGCTGCTGGACGCATTGCGGCGCGCCAAGGTGAACACGGTGCTCGTGTGCAACGGCGAGGTGCCCGCGGAGGAGCTGGGCGCGCTCTCGCAGCGGGTCCACCGGGTGATGGTCCGGCGCAACGTCGGGCGCGACTTCGGCGCCTACCGCGCCGCCACGCTGAGCCTGCTGTCGCAAGGCGTGAAGCCGGAACGTATGCTGTACTTCAACGACAGCCTGCTCTACATCGAGGGCACCGAGTTGGACCGCCTGGTGGCCGAGTTCATCTTCAGCGAGTTCGACGTGGTCGGCCTGGGCGAGAACCAGTACCAGCATCACATCGGCTCCTTTGCGCTGTCCGTGAGTGGCGCCGCATTCGTACATCCAGAATTCCGCCGGTTCTGGCAGGACTACACGCCCTACGACCTGCGCAAGCACACGATCCACGCCGGCGAATTGGGCCTGACGGCCATGCTCAAGAGGCTGGCCTGCTCGATCGACGTGATCTACGACGCGACGCGGCTCGCCCGCAAGCTGCGCGACATGCCTCTGCACGAAGTGGTGGACGCCACACGATGGCTGCCGTACGGCTTTCGCCGGCATGTGCTGATGACCGTGCTGGGCCAGTCCTTCAGTGCGCGCGAACTGATCCTCAACGCCGACGTGCCGAGCGGCGGCGTTGCCGCAAGCGACGCGGCGATGGCCGATCCGGGGCCCGCCGGCACGCCGACGCTCGGCGCATTGCGCAGCCTGCGCGAAGCGGACGGACGCGTCGCCTTGCTGAGCAGGGATGCGCCCGCGCACGCGGCGCCGAAGACGAGCGAAGCGCACGCCATGGCACAAAGCGCGCAGCGGCTGTCGCGCCAGCTGCTGATCGATCACATCCTGGAGCACGTGACCAACGGCAGCCAGCTGCATTTCGGCTTCGGCCTGTTCTATCGCCTGCTGGGCTGCCCGGTGGTCAAGCGCGACCTGTTCTCGCGCGGGCTGTATCGCGAGCACGACTGCGCGGACATCCTGGACAACGTGCCCGCACCGACCCGCCAGCGACTGCTGCGAGACCTCATCAACCGGGGCCGCCTCGACATGCAGTTGGGCTTCTGGCGCGGGCTGCTCTTTCGCAACGGCATGCTCTGAGTCGGAGCCCGCGCAGCGGTCCTCAAAGCCGCAACCGGTCTGCGCAAGAAAACCTACATCGCCATCACGACAAACACCTTGCGCAACCTCTCTTGCACATGCCACTCCCCAGTGGTATTCGCGGGGAAGAACAGCGTGTCGCCCGCGCGAATTTTCAATGGCTCCTCGCCCGTCGGCGTGAAGGTGCCGACGCCCGCGAGGATGTGCATGACCTCGGCATTGGGCAGCTGGCGCTCGAAGCGGCCGGGCTCGCATTCCCAGATGCCGCTGTCGTTGCCGCCCGCTCCCGCGAGTTCGACGTCGATGCCGCGCAGGCGGCAGGGCGGCTGGGTGAGCGGGCGCGCGGGCGTGCCCTGGTCTTGCAGACCGCCGATGGTGGCGGACTGATGCAGAACGGTGATGCCGGTCATGGTCAGCGCCCCGCCTCGACGGCGTCAGCCAGCTCGGCCAGCGTGTGGAAGTGGTAGTCGGGTTCGGTGCGCTTCGACTCGATGGTGCCGCCCGACCCTTTTTGCGCGTGTCGGCGCTCGATCCAGCAGGTGGCGATGCCCAGCTGTTTGGAGATGCCGATGTCGTGGTACTGGCTCTGCGCCACATGCAGGTTGTCGGTCTGCTTGTAGCCCCATGCGCCTTCGAAGCGGCCGCGCGCATAGGCGAAGTAGCGCGCGTCGGGCTTCTCGCACAGCGCGTCGTCGCAGCTCAGCAGCATGTCGAAGGGTGAGCCGAGCGTCTTGTTGAAGTGCGCCAGCGCCCAGTGCTGCGCGTTGGTCATCGTGACCAGCTTGAAGCGCTTCTTCAGCCGCTTCAATGCTTCGACCGAATCCGGAAACGCCGGCCACTGCGCGACGGAATCGCGCAGGCCTTGTGCGAGCGCATCGTTGTCGGGCAGGCCGAGGGCGGGTGCGATGACGTGCCAGCAGCGCTCCAGGTCGTCGGGGTACCAGCCTGCGTTGCCGTCGGCGCGGGCGACGCGGTAGGCGGCCAGAAAGTCGTCGTCGCTCACGGCGGCATCGGGCACCGCAGAGCGCAGGTAGGCGAGCATGCCGCCTTCGAAGTCGATCAGCGTGCCGACCACGTCGAAGGTGAGAACCTTGAAATCTTGCAGGGACATACGAGGGGAACTCCAGTGAGAAGGGGAGGATGGCGCCGCAGCGGCCACAGGTGAGGAGGTGTCGTGCACTACAAGCATAGAAGCCACCCCAAGCCCGTTCACACCGAATTGGCCCCGCGATGCAGCACAGGATTTCGCAGTCGCGCCGATGTCAGCATCTTCTTTGGCGCGAGGTCTCAGGTTTGAGCATGAGCGCAGTGTTGCACTGTCCCTTTTCGTGACAGGTGCTCGCCGCAGCACACGCTTGTGTCGCAGTCTGGCGCAAGAAATTGCTCCGGTCCTCGGCCCAGACACGGCGAATCCCAACCAAGCCCACGTGGCACGGCAAGTGCAATGCAGCACACCAGGGGCTGCGCTGCATCTGGTTTGCGCGGTCCCCTTCCACCCCTACCCAACGGAGACGAAAAGACCATGCGATACGCCAGCCCCAACACCCCCGGTGCGAAGATCGACTTCAAGCCCGCCTACGACAACTTCATCAACGGCAAGTTCGTGCCGCCACTGAAGGGACAGTACTTCGACGTGATCACGCCGATTACCGGCAAGCCCTTCACGCGTGCGGCCCGCTCGGGCGCCGAAGACATCGAGCTTGCACTCGACGCCGCCCACGCGGCCGCGGGCAAGTGGGGCCGCACCTCGCCGTCGGAGCGCGCGAACGTGCTGCTGAAAATCGCCGACCGCCTGGAGCAGAACCTCGAACTGCTGGCCTATGCCGAGACGGTGGACAACGGCAAGCCGATCCGCGAGACGCTCAATGCCGACATTCCGCTGACCATCGACCACTTCCGCTACTTTGCAGGCTGCCTGCGTGCGCAGGAAGGCGCCCTGAGCGAGATTGACGAGAACACCATCGCCTATCACTTCCATGAACCGCTTGGCGTGGTGGGTCTGATCATCCCGTGGAACTTTCCGATCCTGATGGCCGCATGGAAGCTCGCGCCCGCCATTGCCGCGGGCAACTGCGTGGTGCTCAAGCCGGCCGAGTCGACGCCCGTGAGCATCATGGTGATGGCCGAGCTGCTGGCCGACCTGCTGCCGCCCGGCGTGCTCAACATCGTCAACGGCTACGGCCGCGAAGCCGGCATGGCGCTGGCGGGCAGCAAGCGAATTGCGAAGATCGCCTTCACGGGCTCCACGGCCACGGGCCGCGTCATCGCGCAGGCCGCGGCCGGCAACCTGATCCCCGCCACGCTGGAGCTCGGCGGCAAGAGCCCCAACATCTTCTTCGAAGACATCGCGGACGCAGACGACGACTTCTTCGACAAGGCGGTGGAAGGCCTGGTGCTGTTCGCGTTCAATCAGGGCGAGGTCTGCACCTGCCCATCGCGCGCGCTGATCCAGGAATCGATCTACGACAAGTTCATGGCGCGCGCCTTGGAGCGCATCAAGGCCATCAAGCAGGGCGACCCGCTCGACACCGACACCATGATGGGCGCCCAGGCATCGGCCATGCAGATGGACAAGATCATGAGCTACCTCGCGCTTGGCAAGGAAGAGGGCGCGCAGTGCCTCACCGGCGGCGGCCGCGCGCAGCTTGGCGGCGAGCTGGCGGGCGGCTACTACATCCAGCCCACGCTGTTCAAGGGCCACAACAAGATGCGCATCTTCCAGGAAGAGATCTTCGGCCCGGTGCTTGCCATTGCCACCTTCAAGACCGAAGCCGAGGCGCTCGAGATTGCCAACGACACGCCCTACGGTTTGGGCGCCGGCGTGTGGACGCGCGACGGCAGCACCGCCTACCGCATGGGCCGCGCGATCCAGGCCGGGCGCGTGTGGACCAACTGCTACCACGCCTATCCGGCGCATGCCACCTTCGGGGGATACAAGGAGTCGGGCATCGGCCGCGAAACGCACAAGATGATGCTCGACCACTACCAGCAGACCAAGAACCTGCTGGTGAGCTATTCGCCGAAGAAGCTCGGGTTCTTCTGAGCGCGCAGAGGCCGCGCGCGCACGTTTGCCGCGCGGCCTGCTGCAGGAAGAGGCGCCGCTACTTGCCCGGTGCCGTGTGCGGCTTGCGCAACGAACTGGGCGCGTTCAAGTCGGCATCCTCGTCGACGCCGACCGCGAGCCGGTCCACCAGTTCACCACCGAGCCAGGCCGTGACCAGCGCGAGGGCGGCGCCTGCAAAGGCCCAGACCATCTGGCTTGGCACCGGCGCATAGTCCTGGTCGCGCAGCAGGAAGCTCAAGGCGAAGAGAAGCAGCACCACTGCGTTGCCGGCGCCGTGCATGGCGCCGATGCGCTTGGCGCGCGTGCCAGCCGGAATGCTCAGCCAATCGATGGTGCCGAACGGCGCGGCCAAAACACCGCCCACCAGGCCGGCCGCGATCATCCAATACGACACGGCCGCCATGACCTGGCTCCGCCCGGCGAGATATATCAAGTCAAAGACCACTGCCGTGGCCAGCAGCCCGAGCGGAAAAACCACGAGCATCTGGTGCACGGAATGGCCGAGGAAACGAGCTTTTGCATGCATAGGATTACCTCCGTTGCCTGACTGAGCCTTCATCTGAGCCACAACCACCGACATCCCGCGCGGGCCGGGGCCGCCAGTCGGGGTCGGTACTTTCCTACTAACGATGGCGCCGGCCGCCGACTGGATAGACCCACAGGCTAGACGGATGCACCGCTCTATCTACAATCGGGCCGATGCACCGGGTTCGCCTTTTCGTCCTTTGGATCATGATGTTTGCCGTGCCTTTCCAGGCTTACGCGGCGGCAGCCATGGTCTTTTGCGGACCGGGTCATGAGAGTGCGGTGGCCGCGGCGCCGGCCACAGCGGCGGTGCACGGCGATGGGCACGCAGACCATGGTCACCACCATGAGGCTGCCGCGCAAGATGCCAGGCAGCCCGCGCACGACAGTGCCGACACCACCGCCCATGCAGCGCCCGATGCCATGCACAAGTGCAGCACCTGCGGCACATGCGGCGCCTGCCACGCCACCGCTCTGACCAGCACGCTGGAACTCGCGGTGTTCCAGGGCCTGCCCCGCGCCGACCTGGCCGAGCCCGCCACCGCCGTGACCACGGCCGTGCCGCGCCTTCTCGACAAACCTCCTCGCGCCTGAAGCGTTCGTGCGCCTGCGTGCGGCCCGGCCACGGGCTGCCGCGAGCGCGCATGCATCGCCTGCGTCATGCCCCGTTGGGCAGCTTCGACGCACTCGTTCATGAACACGCGAGGACGCCATGTTCCATTCATCGCCGGCCGGTTGGCTGGCTCTACTTTCCGCTTTCGCGGCATTGTCTGCAGCGGCGCAGCCCGCGCCGACGGTCCTGAATTACAAGTCCGCGCTCGAGGGCTACCGGCCCTTCGCCGACGAAAAACCAATTCCGTGGAAGGAGGCCAACGAAACGGTCTACCGCCGCGGCGGCTGGCAGGCCTACGCCAAGGAGGCTGCTGAGGGCACGCCGCCGGCGGCCGCCGAATCGTCCAAGGGCGCAGCAGCGGATGCACCCGCCGCACACCAGGGCCATGCGATGCCGATGCCGGCGAAGAAGGAGCAGCCATGAAGCGCGCGTTGCGCCTTTCGGCTGTCGCCGTCGCGGCCGCCTTTCTTGCCGGCTGCGCTTCGGTGGGCATCGACGACGCCCTGCAGGACACGAATACGCAGGCACAGCGGTTCACCGGCGGCAAGCTCGAACTCAGCCGCACGCAAGAGCAGCGGGACCGCCGCGCAGCGCTGGCGCAGGAGCTGCTGTCCAAGCCGCTGTCGCAAGGCGACGCGGTGCAGCTCGCGCTGGCCAACAGCCCGGCGGTGCAGGCCCTGGTCGCGCAGAGCTGGGGTGAGATGGCCGCGGCCAACCAGACGGGCCGGATGCCCAACCCGATGTTCACCTTCGAGCGCATGCGCCTTGGCAGCGAACTCGAGATCGGGCGGCTGCTGTCCTTCGGCCTCGTCGATCTCATCCTGCTGCCGCAGCGCCTGTCCATCTCGCGCAGCCAGTCCGCGCAGGCCAAGGTGCAGCTCACCGGCGCCGTGGTGGATCAGGTCACGCAAGTGCGGCAGGCGTGGGTGCGCGCCGTTGCCACGCAGCAGATGCTGCAATACGCGGAGCAGGTCAACCGCTCGGCCCAAGCCAGCGCGGAACTTGCGCGCCGCATGCAGCAGATCGGCAACTTCAGCAAGCTCCAGCGCGCGCGCCAGCAGGTGTTCTATGCCGACGCGACCACGCAGCTGGCGTCCGCGCAGCATGCCGCCACCGCCGCGCGCGAGGAGCTGGTGCGTGCGTTGGGCCTGGACGATGCGCAGGCCGCACAACTGGCCTTGCCCGATCGGCTGCCCGATCTGCCCAAGGCGCCGCGCGAGCCCAAGGAAGTGGCCGCCACCGCGACCGAGCAGCGCCTGGACGTGCAGCTGGCGCGTGCGCAGCTGGACGTGGCGGGCAAGTCGCAAGGCATCAACCTGCTGTCGACCTTCATCGACGTGGAGGTGGGCGGCCGGCGCGACACGGTGTTCGACAACGCCGAAGGCACGAAGAGCACGCGGCGCGGCTTCGAGCTCGACATCCGGCTGCCGCTGTTCGACTGGGGCTCGGCGCAGCGCGATGCGCTGAACGCGCAGTCGCTGGCCGCGGCCAACCGCTACGACGCGGCGGTGCGCGGCGCCTCGTCGCAATTGCGCGAAGGCTACTCGGCGTACCGCACGGCCTACGACATTGCGCGGCACTACCGCGACGAGATCGTGCCGCTGCGCCAGTCCATGGCCGACGAGAACGTGCTTCGTTACAACGGCATGCTGATCGGCGTGTTCGAACTCTTGGCCGAAGCGCGCGACCAGATCGCCAGCGTGAGCAACGCCATCAACGCGCAGCAGCAGTTCTGGCTGGCCGACGCCGCATTGGCTGCGTCGGAGATCGGCAAGCCGACGGCCGTGGGGGCCTCGACGGCCAGTGCGGCTGGTGAAGCCGCCTCTGCCGGTGCGGCCCACTGAGCGCTGCGTCCGGTCCACAAAAAGACATTCGAAACGACATGACAAACAGACGCAATTTCCTGAGCGGTGCGGGTGCCATCACGGGCGCCATCGCTGCCGCGAGCGTGAGCAAGGTGGCCATGGCCGCGTTGCCCGAGCCCGTCACCCAGACGACGCCCAACACCATGCCCCCGTTCGTGCCTTCGAGCGGACGGTCCTACAACCCCGTGGTCACGCTCAACGGATGGACGCTGCCCTGGCGCATGAACAACGGTGTGAAGGAGTTCCATCTGGTGGCCGAACCCGTGGTGCGCGAAATGGCCCCCGGCTTCAAGGCCAACCTGTGGGGCTACAACGGCCAGTCGCCCGGCCCGACCATCGAAGTGGTGGAAGGCGACAGGGTGCGGATCTTCGTGACCAACAAGCTGCCCGAGCACACCAGCGTGCATTGGCACGGCCAGCGCCTGCCCAACGGCATGGACGGCGTCTCCGGCCTCACGCAGCCGCCGATCAAGCCCGGCAAGACTTTCGTCTACGAGTTCGTCGCGCGCCGGCCCGGCACCTTCATGTACCACCCGCATGCCGACGAGATGACGCAGATGGCGATGGGCATGATGGGTTTCTGGGTGACGCATCCGAAGGCCGAGCATCCGCTGATCGACAAGGTGGACCGCGACTTCGTGTTTCTGCTCAACGCCTACGACGTGGAGCCCGGGAGCGCCACGCCCAAGATCATGACGATGCTGGACTTCAACCTCTGGTCCTGGAACAGCCGGATCTTTCCAGGCATCGATTCGCTCAACGTCAGGTTGAACGACAAGGTGCGCATCCGCATCGGCAACCTGACGATGACGAACCACCCGATGCATCTGCACGGGCATGAATTTCTCGTCACCGGCACTGACGGCGGGCCCACGCCCAAGAGCACGCGCCACTACGAGGTGACCACCGACGTGGCGGTTGGCCAGATGCGCCAGCTCGAATTCGTGGCCGACGAGGAGGGCGACTGGGCCTTTCATTGCCACAAGAGCCATCACACCATGAACGCGATGGGCCACGACGTGCCCACGCTGATCGGCCTCGACCACAAGGACATGGTCAAGCAGATCACGAACCTGGTGCCCGACTACATGGTGATGGGCGAACGCGGCATGGCCGACATGGGCGAGATGGAGATGCCGATTCCCGACAACACCGCGCGAATGATGACCGGCGAAGGGCCGTTCGGATCGGTCGAGATGGGCGGCATGTTCAGCGTGGTGAAGGTGCGAAAGAACCAGAAGGCCGGGGACTATTCGAACCCCGGCTGGTTCAAGCATCCCAAAGGCACCGTCGCCTACGAATTCGATGGTTCGCTGCCCGAAACCTCGCGCCGGCGCGATGCCGGCCCAGCCGCAATGCCGGCCCAGAACATGCCCGCCAAGAACATCGAAGTGAAGGTTCGCAAGCCCGGCAGCGGCCACGCGGGGCACTGAGTTCACCGACCTCTTTTTCACAACCTCCAACCCTCAGAAGGAAATCATGAAACACACGTTCCGCAACACCGCCTTCGTCGCGCTTCTGGCCCTTGCGGCCGTTGGCGCCTCCGCTGCCGGCAATCACGCCGGTGGCCATGGCGACGCCGATGAAGCCATCGGCAAACCCGGCGCGGCCGCCAAGGCCACGCGAACCATCAACGTCGACATGACCGACGGCATGCGCTTCACGCCCGCAGACGTCCGCGTGAAGCAGGGCGAGACCGTTCGCTTCGTCGTCAAGAACTCGGGGCAGCTGAAGCACGAGCTCGTGCTCGGCACCCAGAAAGAGCTCAAGGAGCACTACGAAGCCATGAAGAAGAACCCCGAGATGGAACATGCCGACCCGAACATGGTGACCCTGGCTGCCGGCAAGAGCGGCGAGATCGTGTGGCAGTTCACCAAGGCCGGCAAGGTCGATTTCGCATGCCTGCAGCCCGGCCACTACGACGCCGGCATGAAGGGCGCCGTGACGGTGGCCAAGTAAACCCGACAAGCTTTCAGGAGATACACACCTATGTCGAAGATTCGCATTTCATTCATGGCCGCCGTGGCCGCTTTGGCCTTTGCAGGCGCTGCCGTGGCGCAATCGGCCAACGCAGACGTGCCCGCCGCCAGGCAATCAGCGGCCTCTGATCTCACCGATGGCGAGATCCGCAAGGTCGACAAGGACAACAAGAAGCTCACCATCAAGCACGGCCCGCTGAAGAGCCTGGACATGCCCAGCATGACCATGGTCTTTGCAGTGAGCGACGAGAGCGTGCTCGACAAGTTCCAGGCCGGCGACAAGGTGCGATTCGATGCTGGAAAGATGGACGGCAAGATCGTCGTCACGCGCATCGAACCCGCGCGCTGAGCTTCAGTAGGTAGTCGCGCCCGCCGATGAGTCAAGGGTAGGGCGATTTGTGGGCCGTCCCTTGATCCTGCGCAAGCCCGCGCGCACCGGGCGCCGCCAAGATGGGCCATCGGCACAACAGATCCTGGAGGCACTCGATCATGGGCAACGACTTCACCTTCCCGTTGGCACTTTGCAAGGCGCAGTGGAGCATCGGGCTGCACGCGCTGGCAGCGCTCGAGACCTGTGGTGCGCAGAGCCTGGCGCTCGGCGCGCAATTGCTGGAGGACGCCAGCGCGAGCCGCCGCGCCGATGCCGATGCCGCATCGCGCGCCGCGGATTGGCGGGCATTGGGAATGCTGCCGACGAGCATGTTCTGGCGCGCCGTGGCGGACTGGGCGCCGCCTCTCGCGCAGGCGCCGGATCGTCGCGGTGACGCCGTCGTTCAAGCTTTTCGCACGGCTGGCACCGACCCGCCGCGACAGGTCGTGGTGCGCGATGCCTTGCGCACGCTGGACGAAGTGCTGAATGCCCCCGGGCACCCGAGGAGGTCCGCTATCCCGCCAACGCACGCATCTCCGCAATGAGATCGGCCTTGCCCTCGAAGCCGATGCCCGGCAGCGGCGGCAGCGTGACGTAGCCGTTCTGTACCTTCACGCCGTCGGGGAAGCCGCCGTAGGGCTGAAACAGGTCGGGGTAGCTCTCGTTGCCGCCGAGGCCCAGGCCTGCGGCAATGGCCAGCGACATCTGGTGGCCGCCGTGCGGGATGCAGCGCGAGGGCGACCAGCCGTTCGCTTTCAGCATGTCGAGCGTGCGCAGGTATTCGACGAGGCCGTAGCTCAGCGCGCAGTCGAACTGCAGCCAGTCGCGGTCGGGTCGCATGCCGCCGTGGCGGATGAGGTTGCGCGCGTCCTGCATCGAGAACAGGTTCTCTCCAGTGGCCATGGGGCCGGCGTACACCTCGCCGAGCTTGGCCTGCAGTTCGTAGTCGAGCGGGTCGCCGGCTTCCTCGTACCAGAAGAGCGGGTACTGCGATAGCGCGCGGCCGTAGTCGATGGCGGTGGGCAGATCGAAGCGGCCATTGGCGTCCACGGCGAGCTGCTGGCCCGGGCCGAGGATCTTGAGCACTGACTCGATGCGTTCGCAGTCTTCGGCGAGCGTGGCGCCGCCGATCTTCATCTTCACGACCGAGTACCCGCGCTCGAGGTAGCTGGTCATTTCGCGCTGCAGGCCTTCGACGCCCTTGCCGGGGTAGTAGTAGCCGCCCGCGGCATAGACGAATACGCGCGGGTCGGGCGTGCCGCTGCCGTAGCGCTCGGCCAGCAGCTGGTACAGCGGCTTGCCGGCGATCTTGGCGACCGCGTCCCACACGGCCATGTCGATGGTTCCCACGGCCACCGAGCGCTCGCCGTGGCCGCCGGGCTTCTCGTTGATCATCATGCGGGCCCAGATCTTGTGCGGATCGAGGTTGTCGCCAGTTTCGTCGAGGAGCGACGCGGGCTCGGCCTCGAGAATGCGCGGCAGGAAGCGTTCACGGATCAGGCCGCCCTGGCCGTAGCGTCCGTTGGAGTTGAAGCCGTAGCCCACCACCGGCCGGCCATCGCGGATCACGTCGGTGACCACCGCAACCAGGCTCAGGGTCATCTTCGAGAAGTCGATGTAGGCGTTGCGGATGTCCGACTTGATGGGACGCGTGGACTCGAGGACGTTGACGATTTTCATGGTCGTTTGCAAAAAGAAGATGAGGGAAACAGTCAGAGGTGCAGCGACGATCCGCCGCAGATGGCGATGTCCTGGCCCGTGATGGCCGCGGCCGGCGCAGAAAGAAGGAAGGCGACCAGCGCGGCGATCTCCGCGGGCTCGATGAGCCGGCCGATGGGCGGCAGGCGCGGTGCGCTGCCTGCGCGCGCCGGGTCCTGCAGCATCGCGGTCTGTGTTGCGCCGGGCGACACCACGTTGACGGTGACGCCGCTTGCCGCCACCTCGGCCGCCCAACTGCGCGCGAGCGCGATCAGCGCTGCCTTGGTGGCGGCGTACTGGCCGCGGCCCGGAAGGCCTTGCGCCACACGGCTGCCGATGAACACCACGCGGCCTCGGCCGCGCGCAGCCATCGCGGGCACGATGGCATTGGCCAGCCGCGTGGCGGCGTCCACATGCAGGCGCCACATCAGTTCGCCCCCCGCATGGTCGAGCTGCCCGAGCGGTCCCACGCGCAGCACGCCGGCTGCGTGCACGAGCGCGTCGGCGTCTTGCAGTTCGGCTGCGGCACGCGCGATGGCGTCGGCCTCAGACAGGTCGACCGCCACGTGCGCGAAGCGATCGTGCGAGAGCGTCGGCGCCGCAAGGTCAAGTCCGCTCACGCGCCAGCCGCCTTCGAGCAAGTGCGATGCGATGGCGCGGCCGATGCCGCCGCTGCTGCCCGTCACGACGGCGAGCGGGGCTGTTTCATTCGACACGGATGTTGCCCTCGACAATGATCTTCTTCGAGCGCTCCATGTCGGCCTGCTGGAACTTCACGAAGTCGTCGACGCTGCCCGGCGTGAGCAGCAGCCCCTGTGCGTTCAGCGTCTCGCGCATGTCGGTGGCCAGCGCCTTGTTCACTTCGGCATTGAGCCGTTGCGTGATCGCGGCCGGCAACTTGGCCGGGCCCCACAGGCCATACCAGCTATAGAACTCGTAGCCTGGAATGCTCTCGCCTACCGTGGGCACGTTCGGCAGGCTGGTGGCGCGCGCGGCCGAGGTGACGGCCACCACGCGCAGCATGCCGCTCTTGTGGTACTGCAGCGAGCCGAGGATCGGGTCGATGAAGCCGTCGATCTGCCCGCCGATCAAGTCCTGGAAGGCCGGTGCCGTGCCCTTGTACGGCACGATCAGGTAGTCGAGCTGGCCCGCGCGCTTGAGCAGTTCCGTCGACAGGTGGCCCGCCGAGCCGATCGAACCAACTGCGAAGGTCATCTTGCCCGGGTTCGCCTTCGCGTACGCGATGAGCGACTTGACGTCGGTGATCGGCAGGTTCTTGTTGATGGCGACCGACAGCGGCGCCTTGGCGACCAATGCCACCGGCGTGAAGTCCCTCACGATCTCGTAGGGTACCGACTTCATGGTCATGGGCGCCGTCGTGAAGGTCGAGGCGTTGAACAGCAGCGTGTAGCCGTCCGCCGGTGCCTTCGACACCACGTCGGCGCCGATCACGCCGTTGCCGCCGGGCTTGTTCTCCACGATGAAGGGTTGGCCCGTCTGGTCGCCGAGCTTCTGCGCGAGCAGGCGGCCGACGGTGTCGAGCGTGCCGCCGGGCGGAAACGGGATCACCACGCGCACCGGCCGGCTCGGCCAGGGCTGCGCCTGTGCAAAGCCTGGGGCTGCCGCGGCAAGCGCGAGGGCGGCGAACGTCGCGCGCAGGAAATGGTTGCGTTGCATGTCTCTTGTCTCCTTCTGGTTGTTCGGGCGAGGCACAGGCCACGCTGGGCCGTGCGCTTTTTCTCTCAGCGCTTCGACAGGCCGGCCTGCGCGACCGCGGCGCGCAGCGCGTCCATCTCTTGCGCATTCGGCGCTTCGGTCGGCGGGCGCACCGTGGCGTTGGCGAGCACGCCGGCCAGGTACATGCCGCCCTTCATGCGCGCATGCGCCTCGCCCGTGGGTTCGCCGCCGCCGTACACGGCGTCCTTCAGCGGCGTGATGAGGGCCTGCACCGCCATGGCCTTCTTCAGGTCGCCGGCCTTGACCGCGTTCCACAGGTCGATGATCAGTTGCGGAATGAAGGTCGCAAAACCGACCAGCGCGCCATCCACACCCTGCACCATCGAAGCCAGCAGGTACTCGTCGTGGCAGGTGAGGATGGCCTTGGACGCGTCGGCCTCGCGGATCGCCTGAATGTCGCGGGCGTACTTGTTCATGTCGCGCTGGCCGACCTTGAAGGCCTGCAGGTAGGGCAGGCGAGCCAGCTCGGCCAGCAGCTGCGACGAATATGAAGCGCGGGTCCAGGCCGGGTACACGTGGCAGACCAGGTCCAGTTCCGGCGCGGCGCGGTGAATGGCCTCGAAGTACTGCAGCGCATGGCCCGGCGTGAAGCCGAAGCGCAGCCAATGGTGCGGCGGCATCACGTCGAGCGCCACGGCGCCGGCGGCTGCAGCGGCACGCGCATGCTCGGCGGCTTCGGCCAGGCCCTCGCACACGATCGACGAGATCACCGGCGTGCGGCCGCGCAGCTCGTCGGCCACGATGCGGGTCACCTCGGCGCGCTCGGCCGGGGTGAGCGAGAACACCTCGCCGGTGTGGCCGTTGGTCATGATCGCCACCACGCCGTCATGGCCGGCGAGCCAGGAAGCGAGCTTGCGCAGCGCCGGCTCGTCGATGCGGTGATCGGTGGTGAACGGGCAGGAAATGGCGGGGATGATCCCGCGATAATTCGCGATGGAAGGCATGCAGTGTCTCCGTTGTGGTTCAAGGTGCAGGAATGGGTGCATCTTTTGCCGACGGGGCAGGCGCCGTCCAATACTCGAATCGCATACAACTATTCAACCGATCGCGCAGCGCATGGGCCCCGGCAACCGACCTCTCGATCTCGAATGGCTGGAAGATTTCATCGCCCTGGCCGAGAGCGGCAATTTCTCGCGCGCGGCGCTGGCGCGCTCCATCGCCCAGCCCGCGTTCAGCCGGCACATCCGCGCGCTCGAGGAATGGGTGGGTGTCGACCTGTTCGACCGCAGCGCGCACCCGGCGGCGCTCACCGCGGCGGGCAGGCGCCTCCAGCCGCTGCTGCAGGAGGTGCTGGCCGCCCTGGAGGCCGCCCGCATCAAGGCGCGCGCCGCACACGACATGGCTGCCGCGAGCCTGAGCTTTGCCGCCACGCACGTGCTCTCTCTGACCTTCTTTCCGCGCTGGCTGGGCAGCGTTGAGGCGCGGCTGAGCCTGGGGCCGATTCAGACCATTTCCGACAGCTCGCAGGCCTGCGAAGACCTGATGCTGCAGCGACGCGTGCAGTTCGTGCTGTGCCACGGCCATGCCGGCGTGCCGGGCCGGCTCGACGAGGCGCAATACCCCATGCAGCGCCTGAGCGAGGACGTGCTGCTACCTGTGGCAGCGCCGGATGCGAGCGGTGCGCCCTTGCATGCGCTGGGCGCGGATCAGGCGCCTTCGGTGCTGGCGTACAGCGAGGCGTCCGGCCTCGGCCGGATCATGCGGGCGATCCAGGACAGCGAGTTCGGCAAGGACTTCGCGCCTTCGCTGCCGGTGGTCTTTACGGCTCACCATGCCGTGCTGCTGCGCACCATGGCACTCGAAGGGCGTGGCCTGGCGTGGCTGCCCATGAGCCTGGTCGCGGACGACCTGCGCAGCGGCGCGCTGGTGGACGCGGGAGCGGGCGGCTGGCGCGTGCCGGTGGACATCCGGCTGTACCGGCAGGCCGCGCACATGGCACCCGTGGCCGAGGCGCTGTGGCAACTGGTGGCCGATGGCACCGAAGCCGGCCCGACGGAGGTCAGCGCCCGAGCGCCCTGAACACGCCGCCGGTGTCACCGAAGGCATCCGGTGCGGCCGCAGTCATGGCACGGGCTCCGGCACCGTGGAGATGGCGCTTCGGCGGTCGATCTTCTGGCTCAGCACGATGGAGGTCTGCGTCTGGTGGATGCCGTCGAGCTGGCCGAGCTGGTCCAGCAGCACGTCCAGTTTCTCGGGCGTCTCGCAGCGCAGGAAGACCATGTAGTCGAACTGTCCGCTCACGGCCGAGAGCTCTTCCACCTCCGGCAAGCGCTCGAGCGCCCGGATCACGGCCGGGGCGCTCTTCGCATTGACGCTGATGCCGCAGATCGCCCGCACCGCGGCTTGCTCGAGCCTTTGCCCGAGGCGCACGCCGTAGCCCGCGACCACGCCTTCGCGCTCGAGCCGGGCAATGCGCGCGACCACCGTGGTGCGCGCGATCTTGAGCTTTCGCGCCAGGTTGGCCGCGGGCTCGCGGGCGTTGGCCTGCAGCAGGCTCAGCAGGTGTCGGTCGAGATCATCCAGTCTTCCATCCATCGCACGGTCTCCTCGAATTCGAGTGATTTGACCGGGATGCTAAGGCAGTGCACGAAGGGACGCCCACGCGGTCGAGCCGCGGCGGTGCCGGGGATGTGCGTGCCCCGGCGGCGGGCGCGTGCGAAGTGCTCAGGCTTCGGCCGCCTCTTTGTGTGCGGGGCTCGAAGCGCTTGCGCCTAGGCCCTGGTAGTAGTGGCCCACGCGCGTCGAGAGAAACTCTTCGAGCCGTGCCTGCTCCTGCCCGACGAAACCGGCGCTCGGCAGCTTTCCCTGCAGAAGAAGCTCCAGCACGCCGACCACGCCGGCGGCCGTGGTGAGCTCGATGGCGGTGCGCTCCTTGCCGCGAAGCGTGGCGCCGAAGACGCGGCCCACGCGGGTTTCCTGTTCGAAGCGGCCCTCGCGCAGGCCCGAGGCCGAAGCGAACACGATGACGACGTCCTCGCGGCTGTGCGGCACGGCGTGCTCCAGCACTTGGCGCAGCAGGTCGCGCCGCTCGATCAAGCGCAGGTCATGGAGCAGGAAGTTCATCGCATCGCGATGTCCCGGATAGCGGATGGTCTTGTAGTCGAGATTGCGCACCTTGCCGCGCAAGGTCTCGCACAGCGTGCCCAGACCGCCCGAAGTGTTGAAGGCCTCGAAGGCCTCGGCATCCAGCGTGAAGGTCTCATGGCCTTCGAGCGGCTGCACCGAAACGAGCTGGCCGTTGACGATCGCGTCGCAAGCATTGCAGTACTCGTTGATGACGCCGTCGATGCTCCAGGTGAAGTTGTAGCGAAGGCTGTTGGTGGCGTTGCGCGTCAGCGCACCGACGCGAAGGCGCAGGTCGTACAGCTCGTCGAAGTCTCCCGCCAGATGGCCGCCGAGCATCCCGATCACGCCGGGCGCCAGGCCGCTTTGCGGCATCAGCACCGAGGTGGCATCGCTGGACAGCTGGCGGATGGCGTGGGTCGCGGCCACATCCTCGGTGAGGTCGAAGTAGTGCACGCCCAGCCTGGCCGCCTGCGTGGCGACGCGCGCGGCGAGGAAGAAAGGCAATGCATTGATGACCACGGTGTGCGCGGCCAACTCGCCGGCGAGCGCGGTGTCGTCTTCCACGTTCAACGTGATCCGCCGGACCAGCGGATCGCTGGACGGTTTGCCCGCAAGTTGGTCGGCCAGCGTCACGGGCACACGGTGGTATTCGGCCACCATGTCGGCCACCGTACTGCCCACCTTTCCTGCGCCAAGAACCAGAACGTTCCTGAGTTGTAGCTGCTTCGACATTTTGTTCTCCAAGGAGCAATGGCTCCGTGAAGAAAAATGTAGAAGCAATGGCTGGCAGCCGCCAGAGAGCAGAACGTCGAAAGCGCCAGCCGTTTCGTCGCTTCGACCAACTCAGGTGACGATTCGAAGCGCTGCCGTTGTGGATCTAGGAACTTGGCCGTGCCGTCATTCGCGTTGGGCCCGGAACGCGGCTTCTCCGGCATCCGACACCTCGACCCATTTCTTGTCGGGCACGGCTTCCACCGTGTAGTTGTCGTGCCAGTTCCACCACTTGTAGGTCGGCGTTTGCGGATAGCCCTCGGGCGAATCTTCCCAGACCTCCTGCCGGCCCAGCGGCGTGATGTCGAGGTAGTTCCAGGTGTTGCCCATCTGCTCGTCGCCGCGGTTGTTGAGAAAGTAGGTGCGGAACACGCGGCCGCCATCGCGGAAGAACACGTTGGTGCCGTGCCACTCGTCGACGCCGAAGTCGGCATCGAAACTGTCGGTGAGGGTGAACCACGGGATCTCCCATCCCATGCGCGCCTTGAGCCGCGCGATGTCTGTCTGCGGCGCACGCGAAACGAAGATAAGCGTGGTGTCGCGCGCATTGAGGTGGGCGACGTGGGCAACCTGGTCGGCCACCATGGAGCAGCCCCGGCAGGCGTGGTCGGGCCAGCCGAACACGCCGGGCTCGAAGAAGGCGCGGTAGACGATCAACTGGCGCCGGCCGTCGAACAGGTCGAGCAGGCTGGCCTTGCCTGCGGGTCCCTCGAATGCATACGCTTTATCCACTGCCATCCAAGGCATTCGCCGGCGTTCGGCGGCCAGCGCATCGCGTGCGCGGGTCTGGGCCTTTTCCTTCACGAGCAGTTGTTCGCGCGCAGCCTCCCACGCCTGGGGCGATACGACGGGCGGCGTCTGCATGGCGGGCTGGCCGCCTCCGGGGCCGTTCTCGGTTGAGGTACTCATCCTGGAATCTCCTGGTTGGGCGAATGTCCGTACCTCAAGTGAAGCGCGATGCCATCCGCGGCTTGCTCGTCGCTCGTGGTCGAGCCCGGAGAGACAGTTTGGCGCGGCCGCTCGAAAATTGGGAGTAACAAGTGTGGCGGGATTGCAGGTGCGACGCCGATCGCAACAGGGGTGCGAACGAGTGTCGCCGCGGACAGCAGCGCAAGCGACTCGGCACAGCCCGCTCTGCTACGATCTGCCCACGGGAAAACAGCCTCCCGTTCTGCAAAGTCAGACGGTGTTCCGTCCAAGTGCTGGTGACCCAACGGAGCTTTTCGTGGACACCGCCTTGCCTGACACACCTCCTGCGCTTTCTGCGCGCCTGCACACCGTTTTCTTCACCGGAGCTCCGCGCTTCTGGCCCAAACGAGGGTTCGCGAGCCTTCACGGAATTGCCTCCATGAAGGAGGCGCGATGAGTGCGACTCGCTTCTCCTTTCCCGGGATCTTGCTGGCGCGCCTGCTGCCTCCCGGCGTCGATCCCGGTGCCTTGCCCTTGCTTGCCGCACGCGGGCTGCGCGCCTTCGGAGACGGCTACATGGCGGTGCTGCTGCCAGCCTATCTGCTGTCGATCGGGCTCGGCACGCTCGAGGTGGGTATCGTCAGCACGGCGACGATGCTGGGCTCCGCGCTCGCCACGCTCGGGGTCGGCGCCTGGGGGTATCGATTCGCGGGCGGGCGACTGCTTCGCTGGGCGGCGTTGCTGATGGCGGCCACGGGCCTCGGCTTTGCGGGGCTGACGTCGTTCTGGCCGCTGCTGGTCGTCGCGCTGGTCGGCACACTCAATCCCAGTTCAGGCGATGTCAGCGTGTTTCTCCCGCTCGAGCATGCCCGCCTGGCCGCAGCGGCACAAGGCCACGCGCGCACGGCGCTGTTCGCGCGCTACAGCCTCACGGGTGCGTTGTGTGCAGCCCTGGGTGCGCTGGCGGCCGCCGTGCCGGACTGGCTCGTTCGGCACAGCGAGTTCGCGCGGCTCGATGCACTGCGCGGCATGTTCGTCTTCTACGGCGCGATCGGGCTCGCTGTCTTCTGGCTCTACCGAAATCTGCCGGCACATGCTGGCGCCGGCAACGCGGACAGCATGTCTGTCGCACCGGCTCCGCTCGGGCCGTCGCGCCGGGTTGTGATGCGGTTGGCGGCGCTCTTCAGCGTCGATTCGTTTGCCGGTGGACTGGCGATCAACGCCCTGATGTCACTGTGGCTGCTGGAGCGATTCGGCTTTTCGTTGACACAGGCCGGCGTGTTCTTCTTCTGGACCGGCCTGCTCGGTGCGGCGTCGCAGCTCGCGGCACCGGTGGTCGCCCAGCGCATCGGCTTGCTCAACACCATGGTCTTCACGCACCTGCCGGCCAACGTCTGCCTCGTGCTGGCCGCGTTGGCGCCCAGCCTGCCGGTCGCGCTCGGACTGCTGATGGTTCGCAGCGCACTGTCGTCGATGGACGTGCCCACGCGAACGGCCTACGTGATGGCGGTCGTCACGCCCGCGGAGCGCAGCGCCGCCGCGAGCTTCACTGCCGTGCCGCGCAGCCTCGCCGCGGCCATCAGCCCGACGATCAGCGGGGCGCTGTTTGCAGCCGGATGGATCTCGTTGCCGCTGATCGCCTGCGGGCTGCTCAAGATCTCCTACGACCTCGCGCTCTGGCGTGCCATGCGGCGGGACCGGGTCGACGGGGAGTGACCTGCCGCGTCCGATCTGCGGTCCCGATCCGACATGGCGGTGGTCACGGCCGCGACTGATGCAACGCCGAAGCTGCGTTACACCCCGGCAGAAGGGCGCACATTCGCGCATCTTTCAAGGAACCTCGAATGAAATACTACCTGTGCAAGTTCTTGCCTCCGCGCGCCGATTTTCTTGCGACGATGACGCCCGAGGAGGTCGACCTGATGAAGCGTCATGGCGCCTTCTTGAATGATTTGCTCGACAAGGGCATCGTGGTCGCGCACGGACCTGTGGATGATCCGGCGGGCGGGTGGGGCTTGTCGCTCTACCAGGTCGGCGACGACGTGGACGTCAAGGCCTTGGCCGCGCAAGACCCGATGGTGGCAGTTGGCGGTGCACGCTACGACGTTCTTCCGATGCGCCACTTGCGTTCACGCGGCTGATTCTCCTGGTCTGCATTTCGCGCTTCGATGGACTTGCAGTGCCTCCCGCAACGGCGTAGAACCATGGTGTTATTGGTTCGACCTCGCAGCAATTTGAGCATCTGAAATAGGCAAGTCGCTGGTTCAAAGGAGATGAAGCATGTTGGCAGCCGAATGCGCGTGGGCCATCCTGCGCGCCGAGCACGCTCGCACCCGGGAGTTGTTGGCGCGACTTCATACCGTGATGAAAGCAGAGGAGGACGAGGCGTGCGGAAGGCGGCGGGCGGCGTCCGCCATCAGGATCATCGAACGTCTCGAAGCCTTCGAAGAAGCGACGCATCGCCCCAAGGGCGTCGTCATGCTGAACATGCTGCGTGGCAGGTCTGGCGAAGCCGACGAGCTTCTGGGTGAGCTCGACGCGGAAAGCGAGCGCTGCAGCAGCCTTCTCTCGCAGGCCAAGGCTGCCTTGAAGCTTGCCGAAGCCGGCGACATGGGCGCGGCTGCAAAAGCCGAGGCTTTGTTGCAGCAGCACCGCAAGCTCATGTCCGTGCACCTGGACAAGGAGGACACGCTCCTGCATTCGCACACGGCGCTGCTCCTCACCGCAGAAGAATGGGCTGCCGTGGTGTCGTCCATTTCGAAGGAGGTGCGGGCCGCAAGGGAGCGTGAACGTCGGCGTCCACAAATGCACAGGCAGGTTTCTAGATTTGCGTCGTGAGAAAACAAGACCAAGACGCAAGCCCGGCCGAGGCGCGAAGGCGTCGCCTACGCTGATCCGATCTGGACGAATTCGCTGACCGACTCGAAGTGGTCGGCCGCCCAGGCACGCATCGATTCGAGCACCTCGGCTTCCGAGGGCCCGAAGGTCTGGTGGTGCTCCAGCGGCGTGGAGTTGACCTCGTCCGGGGCTTTCGGCGATCGGCGCTGGGGCATCCAGTACAGCGTCGCGGTGTAGCAGACGAGGTCCTGGGCAACCTGGACCAAGCCCGTTTGGTGGCCAATCTTCAGTTCGTAGTAGGGCACAGCGGAACCTGGGTTGATTGATGAAATGCGAACTTTAGTACTGTAATCGAGGAATGCGGTCGGCGAGCGTTCATAGGTGAAACCGGGCATTCGGGAGTTTCCCGGGTCTCGGTTGCGTCCACGGTTGCAGTTTGCCCCTTGCGGTTGCAAAATGGAACCCTGATGGAGTTTCTATGAGCCAGGCAGTCAAGATTTCAGACATGGAAATGAAGGCGCTGCGTGATGCGGCGCGGGTTAATAGCCGGTCGATTTCCGGCCAGGCCGAGCACTGGCTACGCATTGGGCGCGCCATGGAACGCGATCCGCAAGTCGGCTATTCCCGGGTCGAGATGGCTTTGCGCGGCCTGGAGCCGCTGACGCTCGATTCCCTCGCCGAAGCCGGGCAGGACGACTTCATCCAGGCCATGGCCGATGCACCCGCCACCGCCGTGGAAGAAGACTTCTGGCGCAACCGTCGGCGCCGGGGTGTGGGTGTGGGGCTCGATGACAAGGATCGATTGGTGTTTGGCACTCCCGCGGTGAAGCGTTGAGCGCCGTGTGAGCCGTCCGACGATGATCATGTTGGCCGGCCCGAATGGCGCCGGCAAGACGACCTTCCATGAACTCGTCATACGTCCGCGGATCAAGGCGCTGTTCATCAATGCCGACCTGATCCAGCGCGAGGAACTCGGCGATTCTTCGATGGGCGCAGCCTACCGGGCGGCCGCCATTGCCGAAAGCCGCCGCAGGCAGGCCCTGGAGAAGGGCATCAGCTTCGTCTCCGAATCCACGTTCTCCCATCCATCCAAGCTGGAACTGATCCGCGATGCGCAAGCCGCGGGGTTCCGGGTCGTGGTCTATCACATCAACGTGCGCCGGCCGGAGCTCTCGGTCAGCCGCGTGGCGCAGCGGGTGGACGAGGGCGGACACGACGTGCCCGAAGACAAGATCAGGGAGCGGTTCGAGCGCAACCAGCCGCTGATCCGCGAAGCCGTGCTGCTGGCCGACCATGCCTTCGTGTACGACAACTCCGGGCTCAACATGCCGGCGCGGCGCGTCATCGCCTTCACGAAGGGCCGGGTGACCGCTGCCTCTGAGGACCTCCCGGACTGGGCCAGGGCGCTCTACGGCCGGGAGCTCGGGCTGGTTTGAGGCGGCCCTCGCGTGCGCGTGCGCCCTCGGCCTACGCGGATCTTCGTTGCCGGCTGTGCGGGTTTGGCAAGAATGTGGCCGAAGCTTGCAAAACTCCAACCGCCCGATGAAAGGTCTTCCATGAGCGCCAACGAGCCATCTCTCTCCGGACCCATTGCCGATGAACTGACGCCGCTGGAAATTTCCAAGGCGATGCTCGAGAGCGAAGAAGATCCGAACGTCGCGCGGCCACTCACGCCGCTGGGGCAGGCCGCTTCGGGCCTGGCGCCAAGACGCGCCCGCTCGTCATGGGCGCTCGCCTTGCGCAGCCCTGCGACGGCGTGGTGCGCCATCGCGGGGGTCGGTCTGATCGCGGCGCTGGTCTATGTGGCGCGGGAGCCTCGCCGGTCCCGGCGGGCGGGTTGACCGGCCTGAGGTAGCTCTCGTGGGCCCATTCAGCGCAGCAGGCCCTCCGGCCGCTCAGTACCGGTCGTCGCCGTAGCGGCGGTAATGCTCGCGTCGCTCCCACTCGCGGCGGCGCCATTCGCGGCGCTCGGCGCGGCGTTCCTCCCAGCTCGGACCCGGCTCGTAGTAGACCGGCGCTGGCGCCACGTAAGCGGGCGCCGGCTGGTAGCGCACTGGCGGGGCTGGCTGGTAGTAGACAGGGGGCGGCGGCGAATAAGCGGGCGCGGGTTCGTAGTAGACCGGCGCCGGCTCGCTGCTCACCACCACGCCTGGCACGGACACGCCCACGGACCAGCTCGTGCCCGCGGTGGCCGAGGCCACCCCGAAAAGAGCGCCGGCGGCCAACGCGCCAGAGAGGGCCAGCTTGAGGCCAGTTCGGGTCAAATTCATCTCGTCTCCTGAAGATCCGGGAACAGTCCCGATGTACATCCAACGTTTGGCCTCCCCAAGCTGCGCACATCAGGGCGGTGAAGAACGTTCCAAGATGTCACGAGACGGGACACCCGGACCCCAGGTGATCGATCATGCGTCCTCCCAGGAGGCAGGAACAGATGGCAGGCCAGCAACATCCGGCAACGATCGACGACTACATCCGCGCTGCGCCGCGCGAGGCCCAGCCACATTTGCGGCGGCTCTACGCGCTGCTCAAGAGCATTGCGCCGGAAGCCGAAGAAGCGATCAAGTGGGGAACCCCGTTCTTCGTCGAGCCGCGGTTCCTGTTCGCCTTTTCCGCGCACAAGGCGCATCTCAACTTCACGCCGACAGCGGCGGGGCTGGAGCCGTTCAGCAAGGAACTGGAAGCGCACAAGACGACCAAGGGCATGCTGCAGGTTCCCTACGGCAAGCCGCTGCCCGAAGAGCTCATCCGCAAGATTGCCGAGCAGCGTGTGCGCGCGGTGCGTGAACGCGAAGACGATGCCTTCTGGTGATGCCGCTGCATCCACGGCTTCTGCTCAGGCCTTCGTCTTCCTTGCAGTTTTTTTCGACGCTTTGCCCGCCGTGTTGTGGGCGATTGCCTCGCCCACGAGCACCTTGAAGGCCGGCCCGTCGACCTTCTCGCCTTCATGGATGTCGATGGCGCGGCGCATGTTGCCGTCGAGGCTCGCGTTGAAGAGGCCGGCCGGATCCTCCAGGAACGCGCCCTTGGCAAAGGTAAGCTTCACCTTGTCCTTGTAGGATTCGCCGGTGCAGAGGATGCCGTCGTGCGACCACACCGGCGTGCCCATCCACTTCCATTCCTCGACCACTTGCGGGTCTGCTTCCTTGATGAGCTTGCGCATTCTGCCGAGGGTTTCGCCGCGCCAGTCCGCGAGGTCGGCAATTCTTTGGGAGATGAGTTCCGATGCCGGCAGGCCGGGGCTCGCATCCGATTTTTTCATGTTCTGATCCTGGAAGTTCCGCGGCTCGACTTTGACGTCGAGGATCCGCTGGCCGTCTGAATCTGCGGAATTTAACCGACCCTTGATGACACGTTTTCTTCACTCCGCCGACTGGCAGATCGGCCGCCAGTTCGCAACCTTCGATCCCGAGCACGCGCCGATCCTGGCCGAGGCGCGCATCAGCGTGGTCGAGCGGCTCGCGGCACTGGCCACCGAGCACCGGGTGGACGCGGTGCTCGTCGCCGGCGACGTGTTCGACGTGCAGACTGTTTCCGAGCGCACGCTGCGCCGGCTGTTCAATGCGCTGGCGGGCTACGCGGGTCCCTGGCTCATGATTCCCGGCAACCACGACGCCGCCTTGGCAGAAAGCGTGTGGACGCGCGCAGAGCGGCTGGGCGTGGTGCCGCCGAACGTCCATGCGCTGCTGGTACCCGAGGTGCGCGCGTTCGAGTTGCAGGGCTTTGCCGTGCTGCCCGCGCCGCTCACGCAGCGCCACACCTACAACGACCTCACGGCCTGGTTCGACACGGCCGAGACGCCCGCGGGCATGCTGCGCATCGGCCTGGCGCACGGCAGCGTGCAGGGCCTGCTCGCGGAAGACATCGATTCGGCCAACCCCATTGCGCCTGAGCGTGCATCGAGCGCTCGGCTCGACTACCTTGCGCTCGGCGACTGGCACGGCTGCAAGCGCATCGACGCGCGCACCTGGTATGCCGGCACACCCGAGCCGGATCGCTTCAAGGACAACGGAGCGGGTCAGGCGCTGCTGGTGGACATTGCCGCGCCGGGCGCCGAGCCGCAGGTCACTCCGCTTGCGGTCGCCAGTTTTCGCTGGCAATCGATCGCCGCGGTGCTGCAGGTTCCGAGCGACACAGAGGCCTTGATGGCGCAACTGGAGCACTTGAATTCGCAGGACGTGGCCGACCTGCACGTACGGGGTCAGATCGACATTGCGGGGCTGCAGCGCCTGCAGGCAGCCATCGGCCGCGCCGAGGCCCGGGCGCGTCATCTGCAGGTCGACCTGTCGGCGCTGCGGCTCGTACCCACCGACGAAGACATTGCCGGCATGCAGGCCGACGGCTACCTGGGCGAGGTGGTGCAGGAACTGCGCGATGCGCAGGTCCGCGCCGATTCACCCGAGGCACGCGTGGCGCAGGATGCGCTGGCGCTGCTGGCGGCCGAGCTCGCGCAGCGCGCACCGGCTGCGGACTTCGCACAGGCGCGCAAGCCATGAAGCTGCAGATCACCCGACTGCGGGTCGAGCAGCTGCGGCGCTTTCGCTCACCGCTCGAGCTCGGCGGCTTCGAGCCCGGCCTCAACATCCTGGCCGCGCCCAACGAGGCGGGCAAGAGCACGCTGGTGCGCGCCATCCGCGCGGCCTTCTTCGAGCGCCACCGCTCCACGGCCGTCGAAGACCTGCGGCCGTGGGGCGAGGGCAGCGGCGCGGCACCGCTGGTCGAGCTCGATTTTCTGCTCGACGGGCAGGACCACCGGCTCGTGAAGAGCTTTCTCGGCAAGAAGCGCTGCACCTTGGCCGCCGGCGCGCGCTCGTTCGACGGCACCGACGCAGAAGACCACCTGGCCCATCTGTTCGGCTTCTCCTTTGCCAGCAAGGGCGCGAGCAAACCGGAGAACTGGGGCATCCCAGGCCTGCTCTGGGTGGAGCAGGGGCGCGGGCAGGAGCTGGACGTGAGCCACGCGCGCGACCATCTGCACGACGCGCTTCGCGACCCCGACGGCGACTCGGCCGCGGCATTGGCCGCGAGCGGCGGCGACGCGATCCTCGACAGCCTGCGCGCCCAGCGCGACGAGCTTCTGACCTCGACCGGCAAGCCACGCGCCGCCCATGCCGAGGCCATTGCGCAGGTGGCGGCGCTGGAGGCGGAGCTCGGCGCCATCGACGCGCAGGTCGCCACCTACCGACAGCAGGTCGACCAGCTCGCGCAGATGCGACAGCAGCACCAGGCTGACGAAATGGCCAAACCCTGGGAAACGCTGCGCGAGGAGCTGCTCGCCGCGCAACGCCGCAACGGCGCACTGCAGGCCGGCCAAGAGCAATTGCGCAACGACCGCGCAAGATGGCGACAGCTGCAGGAGACCCGCGAGCTGCTCGCGAAAGAACTCGCCGGGCTCGCGCATCAGCAGGCCGAAGCGCAAACGCGCGAGCGTGCGTGCGAAGAGGCGGCCACGCAGCTGCAGGACAGCGACGCCGCCGTGGCTCACGCGCGCCAGAACGCGGCAGACGCCCAGCGCCGCGTCGACGGTGCCCGCGACGCCTGGCGCAGCGCCAGCCAGGAGGCGCAGCGCCGCAATCTCGGGCAGCTGCTGCAACAGGCACAGGCCGATGCGGCGCGAAGCGCCGAGAGCCTCGCGCGTGCGGAGGAGGCGCACGCGCGGCTGGCAACGTTGCTAGCCGCCGCCGCAGTGGCGCCAAAAATCCGCGCCGGCGATGTCGAGCAATTGCAGAAGCTCGAGCGTGCCGCGCACGATGCCGATCTGCGCCGACAGGCCGTGGCCACGCGGCTGCAGTTCGTGCTGCCCGAGGGCCAGACGCTCGAATTGCAGGCACGCGACCAGATCCACGGCCTGCGCGGCGAGGGCGAACGGCTCATCGACGCACCCGCCACGCTGCATCTGCCGGGCGGCGGTCAGCTGGTCATCACGCCGGGCGGCGACGACCTCGTGGCGCTTGCGCGGTCGCACGCCGATGCGCGCGATGCGTTGCACGCGGCGCTGCTGTCTTTGGGCGTGGACGGCATCGCGCAGGCACGATCGCGGCTCGGCGCCTCGGCCGACCTCGATGCGCAGATCAAACTCGCGCAACAGGCTCTCGGCATCGTCGCGCCGCGCGGGCTGGAGGCGCTGCGCGGCGAGCTCGCACAGGCGCAATCGCGCATCGCCACCGCGCAAGCGGCCTGCGAGCGCCTGCCTGCGGCGGCGGCCGAATCCGCTTTGTCGATCGAAGAGGCCGAGTCCGCGCAGCAAGCTGCGGTGGCAGCCGAGCAGGCGGCGCAGAAATCCCTCGCCGAAGCGCTGCGCCGGCAATCGGCGGCGCAGGAGGCGAGCGCATCGGCGCTGCGCGAACTCGCGGCGGCACGGGCTGCGCTCGCGGACCCCGGCCGGCAGCAGCGCCACGCCCAGGCGACGCAGCAATGGCTGGCCGTGGGCGCCGAGGCCGAGGCGCTGACCGCGCGCATCGACCAGACGAATGCCGACGTGCAGGCCGCGCGGCCGGACATCGTGTTGCAGGACATCGATCGCCTGCAACGCAGCATCGAGCAGCTCACGCGCAGCCATCAGCTGCGCCGCGAGCAATTGCTGTTGCTGGAAAACACGCTGCAGCAGGCCGGCGCGCAGGGCCTCGAGGAACAGAGGGAGGCCTTGGCCGGCCAGCTCATGCAGGCACGGCGCCGGCACGCCGAGCTGCAGCGCCGCGCCGATGCGCTCGCGCTGCTGTGCCAAAAGCTGGAGCAAAAGCGCCAAGCCACGTTGGCCCGGCTGCAGGCGCCCCTGCAATCGCGCATGCAGCACTACCTGCCTTTGCTGATGCCCGGCGCCACCGTGCAGATGGATGCGGAGCTTGCGCCCGCCACGCTCACGCGCATCAACGGCGGCGGCGCCGCCGAGAGCGGCCAGTTGCAGGAACTGAGCTTCGGTGCGCGCGAGCAGCTGCGGCTCATCAGCCGCTTCGCGTATGCCGACCTGCTGCAGGAGGCGGGTCGGCCGACGCTGCTGATCCTCGACGATGCGCTGGTCCACAGCGATGCGCCCCGCCTCGCGCAGATGAAGCGCGCGCTGTTCGACGCGGCGCAGCGGCACCAGGTGCTGCTGTTCACCTGCCATCCGGAGCACTGGCGCGACATGGGCGTTGCGCTGCGGCCACTGGCCTGAAGGGGCTTGGCAGGCCGTCCCTTGGCGACTTGCACGGCCGCCGACACGCATCCGGCGAAACGCGCCTCTTTTCTCGAGCCGCGAAAAGTGGCATCTTGTGTGCTCGTTCCGAGGAGCATCAGATGGCCACTGCCCGTTCTATCGCTTCACTGTCGCTCGGCTTCGGCCTGGTTTCGATTCCGGTCCGGCTCTACTCGGCCACGGAAGGGTCGGCGACGGTTCATTTCAACCTGCTGTCCAAGGAGGGCGAGCGCGTCAAGCAGCAGTATGTTTCCGCGAGCGACCCCCAGAAGGTGGTTCCGCGCGCCGAGATGGTCAAGGGCTACGAATTCGAGAAAGACCGCTTCGTGATCTTCAAGCCCGAGGAGCTCAAGGCGCTGGAGGAGGGCGGTAGCCACCTGATCGACATCGTCGCCTTCATCCCGGCGGATGCGGTGGACCCGATCTACTACGACAAGCCCTACTACCTTGCGCCCGACAAGCGCGGCGGCAAGCCCTACAACCTGCTGAAAAAGGCCATGCTCGAGAGTGGCCGCTGCGCGCTCGCCAAGTGGGCCTGGAAGTCGAAGCAGTACGTGGTGCAGGTGCGCGCAAAGGAAGAGGGGCTGATCCTCCAGCAGCTGCTCTATGCGGACGAGGTGCGGTCGCTGGAGGACCTGGAGATCGAGCAGCTGGAGCCGAGCGCCTCGGAGCTCAAGCTCGCGCTGCAGCTGATCGACCAGATCTCGCAGGAAAGCTACGAGCCGGCGATGTTCGAGGACGAGGAAAAGAAGCGCATCCTCGCCGCCATCGACGCGAAGATTGCGGGTGAAGAGATTGTGGCCGCGGAGCATCCGGAGGATGCGGCGAGCGGGCAGGTGATCGACCTTGCCGAGATGCTCAAGGCCAGCCTGGTGCGCAACGCGACCTCGGGCCCGCAGGTGCGCCCGGCTGCGGCAAAGCGCAGTGCCAGTCCGCCGGCGGTGGCGCCCTTGCGCAGTGTCTCGAGCAAGGCCAAGCGCGCCCCCAAGGTTGCTGAAAAGGCTGTTGCTCCGGCCCCGTCACGCGCGCGCATGAAGAAGTGAAAGCCTCGAACGGGTTCTCGTCGCCCTACACCCTGCGCGGCGTGGTCCAGCTGCTGGGCCTGTCCCGGCATGCCGTGAGCAAGCTCATCGAGCTCGGCTTCGTCGCGCCGGTCAAGACGCCGGCGGGAGCGTGGCAGTTCTCGTTCCAGGATGTGGTCCTCTTGCGCTCCGCCCACGAGCTGCGTGCGGCGCGCATCCCGACGCGGCAGATTCTGCGGTCCCTGCGGCAGCTGAGGTCCACGCTGCCCGCGGAGATGCCGCTGGCCGGCATCCGCATCAAGGCCGAGGGCGACCGCGTGACCGTGCGCTCGCCCCATGCGCACTGGGAGCCGGACACCGGCCAGCTGCTGCTCGACCTGAGCGTGCAGCCCGGCACGGGTTCGGTCAGTTTGCTGTTCTCCCAGCAAGCCCGGGCTTCCACCGCCGCCGACCTCGACGCGCTCTTCGAACAAGCCGAGGCGCTGGAGGCCACCACCCCCCAGGCTGCCGAAGCCATCTACCGGCAGATCCTGAAGGAGGAGCCCCGCTACGCCCATGCCTATCTCAACCTCGGCTTCATGCTCTGCGAATCCGGACGCTGCGACGAAGCCGCAGACCTGTACGACCTGGGCGTGCGGCACTGCGGCGACGATCCACTGATGCACTACAACCACGCGGTGGCGCTGGAGGGTGCCGGGCGCATCCACGACGCGCTGACCAGCTACGAAAAGGCCCTGCAGCTGCAGCCCGACCTGGCCGATGCCCACCAGAATGCCGCCCTGCTGTACGCCGAACTGGGACAAAAGCAGCTCGCAATCCGGCATTTCAGCGCCTTCAGGCGTCTTCAGGGGAAGACGTAGGGCGCAGGTGGCTTCCTCCTACGCCGAACGCGGCCGCTTCGCGCTAGGGTCGGCCAATGGACCCGTTGAGAGGTCGCAAGGAGAGAGCATCTTGGCAACTGCAAGCAGAACCCTCTGGAAAGGCGCAATCACGTTCGGGCTGGTGCACATTCCGGTGGGCCTGCACACCGCGAGCATCGAGCAGGGCATCGATTTCGACTGGCTCGACAAGCGCAGCATGGACCCGATAGGCTACAGGCGCATCAACAAGCGCACCGGCAAGGAGATCGACAAAGACGACATCGTGAAGGGCTTCGAGTACGAGGACGGCAAGTACGTCGTCATCTCGCCCGACGAGATCGAGGCCATCTATCCGCGCACGACGCAGACCATCGAGATCCAGCGCTTCATCGACGCCAACGAGATTCCGTTCGTTTACCTGGAGCGGCCCTACTACGTTGCACCGATCAACAAAGGGCAAAAAGTCTATGCGCTCTTGCGCGAAGTCCTGGTCAAGACCGGCAAGGTGGGCCTGGCCAAGGTCGTGATCGCCACCAAGCAGCACCTGGCTGCGCTGGTGCCGGCGGGCGAGGTGCTCGTGCTTAATCTGCTTCGCTGGGGCGACGAGGTGAAGTCGCTCGCGGGGCTGGACCTGCCAGCAGCCGGAGTCAAGGGAGCCAAGGTGACGGCCTCGGAAATGAAGATGGCCGAGCAGCTCGTGAAGGACATGAGCGGCAAGTGGAACCCCGACGAGTTCAAGGACGAGTTCAAGCACGCCGTGATGAAGGTCGTCGAGAAGAAGGTCAAGGCCGGGGACACCGAAACGGTGATCGAGCCGGAAGAGGAGGCGCCGACCGAAGGCGCCAAGATCATCGACCTGACGGAGCTCCTGACGCGCAGCCTCAAGGGCGGCAAGGCCGCCAAGCCGGCCGGAACGACGGCGAAGAAGGCGGCGGCTACCAAGAAAGGCGCGAGCGCGAAGAAGGCCGGCGGCGCTGCGAAGAAGGCCCCGCGAAAGAAGGCGTCGAGCGCTCGCCGCAAGGCGGCGTAGGCCGCCTTGCGGGGGCTATCTGCCGCCGACCTGCGTGGCCTCGGTCAGCGCGACCGACACGCACTCCAGCGCGATGGCCAGTTGGGTGAGCGTGGGCAATCCGAAGCCCAGCCGGAACACCAGCGGGTCGTCACCGAACCACGGACCGGGTGCCACGCGCGTGCTGTACTTGGCCAGCGCCGCGTAGAAGCGTTCGACGGCCGCGGCATCGAAGACCGCAGGCTTGAGCCGCATGCAGCACAGCGCCCCGGCATCGGGGCGCACCCACTCGATGTGGGTGCCATGGCGCGAAACCCAGTCCTCTGTGAACTGCAGGTGATGTGCGAGCAGCTTGCGCCTCTCGCCGATGATCCTGTCGCGCTGCCTGAAGACGGCGAGCGCAAGCGCCTCGTCGACCGGCGAGCACGAGATCACCGTGCTGAACTTGGCCGTCACCAGAGCCTGGCGCAGTGCCGCGTCGCGCGTGATGGCCCAGCCGATGCGCAGGCCCGCCGAGCCGTGGCACTTGGACAGTGAGGACACCGAGATGACCCTCGGTCCGAGGCATGCGGCGCTAGGTGCAGCCGCGTCGTCGCCATAGGCCGCCTCGCGGTAGGTCTCGTCGATCACCAGCCAGGCCTCGGGCGCATGCTCGGCCAGCATCGCCACGATCTCGCGCAAGGTGTGCTCGGGAATTGCGACACCCGAGGGATTCTGCGGCGAGGCCAGGCTCACCACCTTGGTCTTCGGCGACAGCAGCTCGCGGAGTGCATCCAGGTCGACCCGGTACCCCGTGTCGAAGCGCAGCGGCAGCGCGCGCGTGGTTGCGCCGACGGCGGCGAGCGCATTGCGCGCCAGCGGAAACACCGGTTCGGCCACGACCGCTTCGTCGCCTGAAGAACAGAGCGTGAAAGCGATGAGGAAGAGGGCGTGCATGCCGCCCACCGTGACCACGACGTCATCGGCATCGACGCCGTTGTCGTTCGCGATTTCCTGGCGCAGCGCCGGGTTGCCCGCCGCCGTACCGTAGTCCAGCGAGAAGTCGGCACCGTCGCCGAAAGCCATGTCGACCAGTTCCGCGAGCCGCACGCTCGGACCCACGCTTTCCGCGAGGTCGAAGCGGGGCGCCTTGCTGACCAGGGAGATGATCTCGTTGTCCGGAAACCGTGCCATGTCCTGCTGCTCGATCCATTTAGTGATGGCATCCATGTTGCCGTTTTATGGCCAGCGATAACAGCCACAATTTGCCGAAATCTGATGCAGTACAGTTGCATGCCGTGCCGTCCATGCAAAGAGGAGTCCATCCGTGTCGCAGCCTTCCCGGTTTCGCTATGAAGAAGTCGCCGATTTCGTCGCCGGCCTGGCAGGCCGCGGCACGCTGCAGCCCGGAACGCGCGCGCCGTCGCTGCGCGAGATCAGCACGCAGCAACGCACCAGCCTCAGCACCGCGGTGCAAGCCTACCGCCTGCTCGAAGACCGCGGCATTCTCGAAGTGCGGCCGCAGTCGGGCTACTACGTTGCCAAGGCGCCGCCTGCGTTGCCCGTGCCCACGACCACACGCCATTCGGTTCGGCCCGCCAAGGTGGAACTGTCGGGCCTCATGCTCGACCTGCTGGAGCACGCCTCCAACGACGCCCTGGTGCCGCTCGGCTGCGCGATTCCCAACCAGCGGCTGCTGTCATCTTCGAAGCTCGACCTCGTTCTTGCCCGCACGGCGCGCGTGAAGGGCGCGCAGTGCAACACCTACTCGCCGCCGCGCGGCGAGATGTCGCTTCGCCTGGAGATCGCGCGGCGCGCACTGCGCTTCGGGCAGGCGCTGTCGCCGGACGACATCGCCATCACCTGCGGCTGTACCGAGGCGCTGGCGCTCGCGCTCGAGGCCGTCACGGAGCCGGGCGACACGGTCGCGATCGAATCCCCCACCTACTTCGGGCTGCTGCAGGTCCTGCGCGCAAAGAAGCTGAAGGTGGTCGAGTTGCCGACCCACGCGGTCACCGGCGTGGACGTTCAAGCGCTTGGCGATGTCGTGGCCTCTGGCAAGGTGCGCGCCTGCGTGCTGGCATCGAGCTTCAGCAATCCGCTCGGCTGCACCATGCCCGAAGACAACAAGCGCGCCGTGCTTCGCCTGCTCGCCCAACATCGCGTGCCGCTGATCGAGGACGACGTCTACGGCGACGTTCATTTTGGCGAAGAGCGGCCCCTGCCTTTCAGCGCGCTCGACAAGCACGACAACGTCATCTATTGCGGCTCATTCTCCAAGACGCTCGCGCCCGGCTACCGCATCGGCTGGATCGCGACCGGCCGCCACATGGCGCGCGTGCTCGAAACCAAGTTCGCCACGAGCCTTGCCACGCCGGTGCTGACGCAAGTGGCGCTCGCCACCTTCCTGTCGAACGGCGACTATGACCGCCACCTGCGCCGCATCCGGCGCGAATTTGCCGACACGCTGGGCCGCATGACGCGGGTGATCGAGCAGGCGTTTCCGCCGGGCACGAAGGTGTCGCGGCCCGAAGGAAACTTCGTGCTGTGGGTCGAGCTGCCCGAGCCCGCGGACACGCGGCTGCTGTTTGCAGAGGCGCTGGCGCATGGCATCTGCTTTGCGCCCGGCGTCGTGTTCTCGGCGAGCGGAAAGTACGCCCACTGCCTGCGGCTGAGCGGCGGCCATGGCTGGGATGCGCGGATCGAGAAGGGCCTGCGCAAGCTCGGCGCCATGGCCTCGAAGGCGTTTGCCGCTCACAATCGCCGACCATGATTTCAGTCCATCTTCAAGGCCAGCGCTTCCAGGTGCGCGCCGCGGCCATCGTCCTTCACGAGGGCCAGTTGCTGGTGCACCGGGCCCCGGGCGACGCCTACTGGGCCTTGCCCGGCGGGCGCGTCGAAGTGGGCGAAGCGGCATCGGCCACCATCGTGCGCGAGATGAAGGAGGAGCTCGGAGAAGACGTGGCCTGCGGTCCGCTGCTGCACATTGCCGAGAATTTTTTCGACCTGGCGGGGCAGCGGAATCACGAGATCGGGTTCTACTTTCTCGTCTCGCTGGCCGAGGACTCGGCCCATCTCGACAAGGGGCGGATCTACCGCGGGATCGAGAGCCACCTGGAACTGGAGTTCCGCTGGTTCCCGATCGCGGAGCTTGCGTCGGTCAACCTGCGGCCCACCTTCCTGCATGCTTCCCTGGCGGCCGATCCGCCGGCCTTCTCGCATGCGGTGCAGCGCGAGTACGAATAGGGATCTTCGGCTAGACCACCATCGGCGTCAGGGCACCGTCCATCGTGATCATTGCGCCCGTGACGTAGCTGGCGCAGTCCGATGCGAGAAAGACAGCCGTGTTGGCAATCTCTGCGGGATGCGCGTAGCGACCCAGCGGGATCCGCGCTTCGTTGGCCTTCAGCAGTTCTTCCTCGGGCTTGCCAGTCAGGCGCGATTCCGTTTCGAGCGAGTTCTTCACGCGGTCGGTATACGTCGCGCCTGGATTGATGGCATTCACGCGAATCCCGTGGCTGCCCCATGCATTGGCCAGGCCCGCCGATACCAGCATCAAGGCTGCATTGGCGGCTCCGCCCGGCAGATGCATGGCGCTCGCGACCTTGCCGCCCGTTCCGATGATGTTGACGATCGATCCTGCGCGCCGTGCGACCATCGATTGCAGCGCCGCGTCCATCGCGTGCACGTAGCTGAAGTACTTCGCGTCCATGGCGGTTCGCCACGCCTGTGCGTTCAAATCTGCCGGCACCACGCGCTTTGCGCCGCCGGCCGAGTTGACGAGCACGTCGATTGGGCCGAGCGTCTCTTCCACCCGCGCGACGGCCGCGAAGGCGCTGCGCGGGTCGATGAAGTCCGCCACGGCGATGAGGACGTCGAAGCCGTCCCTGGCCAGTTCGGCTGCGGCGGCACGCAGATTTTCCTCGCTGCGCGATGCAATCGCCACGCGGGCGCCCTCGGCTGCGAAAGCCTTGGCGCAGGCCAGGCCGATGCCCTTGCTGCCGCCCGTCACCAGGACCACCTTGCCTTGCAAATTCAGATTCATCTCGATTCTCCTTTTTAGAACGCGTCGCATCGGCGCCGCACTGCGGCGACCTCACTCGGCCTTGATGTTTGCCTCTTTGACCACGCGGGACCAGCTCTTCAGGTCGGATTCAATGACGGCCGCCATCGCTTCCGGCGTGCTCGAGCGAACCTCGATACCCTGCTTGGCGAAAATTGCCTGGACGTCCGGCATGGCAAGGACGCGCACGACGTCGGCATTCGCCTTGCGGATCACGTCGGCGGGCGTCTTCGCCGGCGCCACGAAGCCCGACCAGATGTCGACGGAAAAGCCGGGCAGGGACTCGCCGACCGTCGGCACCTGCGGCAGCGACGCATAGCGCTGTGCGCCCGTACCGGCCAGGAGCCGCAGGCGCCCCGATTCGATATGCGGCAGCAATGCGTTCGCCTGGCCGAGGAACATGTCCACGCGCCCCGCGAGCAGATCGGGAAGCGCTGCCTGTGCGCCCTTGTAGGGAACATGCTGGATCGATGTGCCGCTCATGCTCTTGAGCAGTTCGATCGAGAAGTTCTGCGGCGAGCCCGGTCCGCCGGACGCGTAGGTGAGTTGCCCCGGCCGCGCCTTCGCGAGCGCCAGCAGTTCCTTGACGTCCTTGGCCGGGAGTGCGGGCCGGACCACGAGCAGGTTCTGCACCGAGATCGCGAGTCCGATGGGGGCGAAGTCTTTGACCGGATCGTAGGAGACAGTGCTGAGCAAGGGCGCGAAGACCAGCACGCTGTTCGGGGCCACCAGCCAGGTGTAGCCGTCCGCCGGCGCGTGCGCCACCGCCTTGGCCGCAATCGCACCGCCGGCGCCCGGCTGGTTCTCCACGATCACCGGTTGCCCCCAGATCTCCTGGAGCTTTTGCGCCACGGTACGGGCGAGCACGTCGGGGCTGCCGCCAGGTGTGAATGGCACAACGATCCGGACGGGCTTGTTCGGATAGGCCTGCGCAACGGCAAGCCCCGGAATGAGGCTCGACAGAGCCAACGCCACGAAGGCGCAGAAACGCCATGCGTACATGTGTTTGTCTCCCAGGTGAACGCGGCGAGGCGACCGGCCCGCCATCAAGCCCGCAAGGTGCGCAGCACCTCGGGGTTGTGAACGGCGATCGGCTCACCGGCCTCGAAGGCCAGGATCTGCCGGAACGCATTGCCGTACGCGATTTCGTGGTTGTCGATTTCCACGTAGCCGATGTGCGGGGTGCACACCGCGTTCGGCAGCGACAGCAGCGGATGGGCAGCGCCGAACACGGGTTCGTGTTCCAGCACGTCGACCGCTGCCATGCCGGGCCTGCCTGCCTTCAACGCCGCCGCCAGCGCGCCAGGCGCGATCAGCTCGGCGCGGCTGGTGTTGACCAGCAGCGACGTGGGCTTCATGAGCGCCAGGTCGCTGGCCGTGACGCCGCCGCGTGTGTCGTCGTTGAGTCGCAAGTGCAGCGAGATCACGTCGCAGCGCCGGAAGAAGTCGGCCCGGTCGCTTGCCATCGCGAGCCCATCGGCCTCGGCCGCGATGCGGCTGCCTTCGCGGCCCCACACGAGCACCGGCATCTCGAAGGCCCTGGCGTAACCGGCGATCACCTTTCCGATGCGGCCGTAGCCGAGGATGCCGAGCGTGCGGCCGCGCAGCCCGCGTCCTATCGTGCTCTGCCAGCGCCCCTGCTTCAGCGCTTCGACTTCAAAGGGAATGTGGCGCAGGGCCGCAATCATCAAGCCCCATGTCAGTTCCGCCGCCGCGTAGGAAGGGCGCGACGTCAAGGTCGCGCTGACAAGCACGCCATGGCGCGTGCATGCCGCAAGATCGATGTGCGGAACGTGGCCGTTCTGGCTGATCAGCTTGAGCTTGGGCAGGCGCTGCAGCAGCGCCTCGCCGATCGGCGTTCTCTCGCGCAGGAGCACGATCGCTTCCACGTCCCGGAGCCGATGGGCGAGCACGTCGAGGTCGCTCACGCAGTCGGTGTAGGTGGTGACGGATTTGCCCGCCATGAGGCTGAAGCAGTCCAGCTTGCGGACAACGTCCGCGTAGTCGTCGAGGATGGCGATGTTCATGGATGTTCAACTTCAGGCGTTCGTCGGCAGGTCCGCGACGGCCAGGCCTTCGTCGATGAGCCGGCATTTGCGCTCCTCGGCTGCGGCCTTCTTCAGGGCGAGTTCCAGCACTTCGCGCGCCCGGGTGCGAGGAATAAAGCACACGCCGGTGTCGTCGGCAAATGCGATGTCGCCCGGAGAAACACGAACGCCGCCGATGTTCACGTCGCCGTTGATCTCGACGGTCTCGATGCGCCACTTGCCGGTCATTGGCGTCACTTCGGTGGCCCACACCGGGTAGCCGACGTTTTGCGAGTGCGGCACGTCACGGATGCCGCCGCTGACGATGGCGCCTGCCTCGCCCTGGCGCTTGCCGGTTTGCGCCGAGATGCCTCCCATGTTCGAGACACCCGCCACGCCGTCGATCACGATGACGTCGCCCGGCTCGGCCAGGTTGTGCGCTTCGAACTCCGCCATCTTGTTGACCTTGGCGCGGGCCGCTTCGTACGGGTGCTGGCGCAACGCGATGTTGCGCACCGTCAATGCAGGGCCAACGATGCAGGCGCCTGGCATGGTCGGCCTGAACTGGCTGGCGGCCAGCACGCCCGTGATGCCGAGCTCGTCCATGATGTCCGACAGGATGCCGCTCGCATCGCCGAGCGAGCGGAAGCCGGCGATCAGATCCGGCTCGGGCCGGGGGAGTGTCGTCATGAGGATGCGCTCGGGCGCGATCTTTCCGGTGAGTTTCCGTTCTGCCATTGCGAGTCCTATCGGGTGAGGGTGCTTGCGTCTTGCTGGAGCGATTCGCTGCCGGCCTTGGCAACCTGTCCGTCCTGGACCGACGTGCCGCCGCCGACACCGATCGAACCCACGATCTTTCCGTCCACGAGGAGCGGCAGGCCGCCCTGGACTGGCATGGCGTCCCGGAATGCCAGGTAGCGCAAGCCGATCCCGCCTCGCGCCAGAACCTCCTCGAGGTCCTTGGTGGGGCGCTTGAAATGAAGCGCGCTGCGTGCCTTGTCTTCGGCGCCTGCCAATGCGCTGTATTGGGTGTTGTCCAGCTTCTCTTGCATGACGACGTGGTCGGCGCTGTCCATCACGACGATCACCATGCTCCAGCCGTTCTTGACCGCTTCGGCCTCGGCGGCAGCCATCACCTTCTTGGCCTGGGCAAGGCCGATGGGTGCGCCATAGGCCGTGTTGGGCGGCGGCGGTGGAGGAGGCGGGGGGGTCTGCGCGGACGCCACGACGGCCGCCATGGCGAGGGCGAGGGCAAGCGGTGCGGCAAGAGCCTGTCGTTTCGGCCGCACGATGGATCGCAGAGAGCGGGGCTGCTGGAGCATGGAATCGCCTTTCATGTCATTTGGAACAGAGAGTGCGGCGGGTCAGCGGCCGCGCGGTTCGGCCGGTGCGACGTCGAGTCCATCCACGCCGCTGCGCATCACCGCATCCGCCAGGAAGCCACTGGCGCGCAGGTCGTCCAGCGCCGCGTTGATCCACTTCAATCGATCACCGTGGCCCAGAGGAACTGCGATGGCTTGCGGTACGCCATAGAAGTTGTCGGGCAGCAGCCGAAGACCCGTTGCGTCTCGCGTATTGGCTGCCAGCCGCTGCCGGTTTCCGGCAAAGGCAACCACCGTTCCGTCCGTGAGCCATTGAACGGCCTCTCGCAAGGTGTAGTCCGGCGTTGCACGAATGCGCGCAGCGCCCAGCCGCTCGTGCAGCCAGACGCCCACGCTGTCGTCCGTGTTCACTCCGACTGCTTGCGTGGCATGGTCCAGGTCCCGGACCGACTGCACCTTCGAGTCGGTGCGCACCAGCGCGCTTTGCTGCACCAGCATGTAGGTCTGGGAGTAGAGCACCGTGCCTTTTCGCTGCGGATTCGGGGCGACGAATCCGATGTCGGCCGATCCGCTTCGCACGGCCTCTAGCACGTCCGCCGCCGTCGCCAGGGGTGCAATGGACGTCGGCACGCCCGCCCTGCGACCCAGCTCACGGGTGAGATCGGCCACCACGCCCGAGACGACGCCGGTAGCTGGATCTCGTCGCGCCTGTGCCAGGTTGGCGACGATGTATGCAGCGCGCAGCTGGCCCGTGGGCGCCAAGGCCGGTTCAGCAGCCACGACGGTTCCAGCGAGCAGCGACATCAACAATGGTGAGTAAGTAACCAGCCTGGTCATGCGACATCGCGATCTCAGCGTCTCCGTATTTCTTGCATGCATCTTCACTCGCGTGATTGCACGCGTCCAATTTAGAATTCGCCGGTACCGTCATCATTTCAGTGAATAACGTGCGGCTGGATCTCAATCTGGTTTCCATCCTGGAAGCCGTCATGCTCGAACGCAACGTGACGCGCGCGGCGGCCAGTCTTGCGATGACGCAGCCCGCCGTCAGCAATGCGCTTCGGCGCGCGCGGCAACTGACCAACGACGACCTGTTCATCAAGGTGGCCAATGGCGTTCGGCCGACCGCGCGGATGATGGCGATGTGGCCCGAGATCCATCGCTCGCTTGCCGTCTTGCGCGCCTCCATCGCCCCGCAGCACTTCGATCCGCGTGCGGACGCCACCACCTTTCGCATCGCAGTGACCGACAGCCTTGCGTCCCAGGCGGTCTCCGGCATCACGCTCAAGCTGGGCGAAGCCTCTCCTTTCGGACGCGTCGCGTTCTCCCACCACACGAACGCCAGTTCGCTCGAAGCGATCGAACGCGGCACGCTGGACTGTGCGGTCGGCATGTTCCCAACGCTGCCCCACAGCGTGCACGTGCACAGCCTTCGCACGGACCACTACGTGTGCGTGATGAGGCGGGGGCATGAACTCGGCCGCGCGATGTCGCTGGATGCGTTTGCCGAGGCGCGGCATGTGCTGGTCTCGCCCTCGGGCCAGGACATGGGCATCGTCGACAGCTGGCTCAGCCTGCATGGGCGCAGCCGCAGCGTGGTCGCGGTCGTCAACCGCTTTGCCGACGCGCTGCGGATCGTGGCCGACAGCGACCTGCTGGTCTGCGTTCCCGGCGACCTTCTGCATGGGCCTTCGCACAAGCTCATGGCCAAGAACAAGCTGGTGGCACGCGAGCTGCCGTTCGAGGTGGAGAAGCTGTTGTACAAGTTGATCTGGCACGAGCGGCTGAATGCCCACCCCGCCCATCAGTGGTTCCGCTCGCTCGTCGCGGAGGTCTGTGGCGCAACGCTGCGCGACAGTTGATCCGATTCTGGGCGCCGTGCGCGCGTCACCAATGAGCGCATCCAATGAATTCATTGGCTTTCCTCGTTGGACGCGGCTCATTCGAAGACCTCTAATTCGTGGACACCACGAATACAACGGAGACTCTTCATGCTTCACATCTTTGGAAAGATCGCGGCCGCGGCCTGCGCCCTCTTGGTCGGATGCGGCAGCATCGGGCCGGCCGCAACTGCAACCGCGGCTTCGATCGGCGGGCCGCTGAGCCTGGCCGACGAGGGCATGTTCTTCGTCAACGCAAAGCCATCCGCTTCCAAGTACCCGGGCGTTTCGCCGGCCGGCCCGGCGCGGCCGGGAACGGTGGCGGTCAACCAGATGTACGTGCACTACCGTATTCCCGCCCAGCGGACCGGCGCCGTTCCCATCGTCCTGGTGCACGGCGGCGGATTGAGCGGCATGAGCTACGAGACCACGCCCGACGGCCGCGAGGGCTGGGCGACCTACTTCGTGCGCAAGGGGCATGCCGTCTACGTCGTCGACACGCCCGGGCGTGGGCGCTCCGGCTTCAATGCCACGGCCATCAACGAAGCCAAGGCCGAGGGGAACGTTTCCGCGCTGCCGCCCAGCGTGCTGATGGTGACGGCCGAGCTGGCTTGGCCGCTCTTTCGCTTCGGGCCGTCGCACGGAACGGCATACCCCGACACCCAGTTCCCGGTCGAGGCCTTCGCCAGTTTCGCTTCGCAGGGCGTGCCTTTTGCGGAGGCTCTGCTCGAGGGCGGTGGCATGGCCACGGGCCCGCAGGCACTCGCGGCGCTGCTCGACAAAATCGGGCCCGCGATCGTCGTGGTGCACTCGCTCGCGGGACCCTTTGCCGATGCCTTGGTCGGACTGCGTCCGGCCTTGGTCAAGGCGGTCGTGAACATCGAGGGCGCGCAGTCGGTCGTTCCCACCGATGCACAGATCGCGGCCTACCGGGGCGTTCCCGTGCTCGAACTGTTCGGCGACCATCTGGACGCGCCTGTGTTCACGGGCCGGCCGCGCTATGAGGCGCGCAAGGCCGTGGTCGAGCGGATCAACCGCGTCGAAGGCGGCAGGGCGACCCTGGTGCGGCTTCCCGACGTGGGCCTGAAGGGCAACTCGCACATGATGATGCAGGACAGGAACAACCTGCAGGTGGCCGACTTCATCCTGGGCTGGATCACGGACAAGGCGCGCTGAGTCGTCCTCCAGTGGCACGGTGGTGGGCATGGCGATGGCGAAGCCGCACACGCTCATGGCCGGCCTCGACGCCGGCCATTCGCTACAGGCGCGACGCGTTGCCGCGATCCTCGGCCACGACATCGTTGCGCAGGATGCCGATGCCCTCGATCTCGACTTCAATGGTGTCGCCCACCTGGATCGGGCCCACGCCCGCGGGGGTGCCGGTCATGATCATGTCGCCCGGCAGCAGGGTCATGTATCGGCTCAGGTACGCAATGATTTCCGGTACCGAAAAGAGCAGGTCCGCGGTCGTGCCGTTCTGGCGCACGGCGCCGTTGACCCGCGTGATGATGCCGAGCTTCGACGGGTCCAGTCCGGTGGCGACCACCGGCCCCATCGGCGCGAAGGTGTCGTAGCCCTTGCCCGCCAGCAGGCAGCCGAACTCGCTTTCGCGGCGCTGCAGCACCCGGTCGCTCACGTCGTTGCCGCAGGTGTAGCCGAGCACATGGTTCAGCGCATTGGCCGCGGACACGTGGCGCGCCTTCTTGCCGATCACGACAGTGAGCTCGCCTTCGAAGTGGATGTTCTGCCCGTCGTCGGGATAGACGATCGATTCGTCCGGACCGATCACGCTCGTGCTTGGCTTCATGAACAGCACGGGCAACTGCGGCACCGCCTTGCCGACCTCGTTGGAATGCGCGACGTAGTTGTAGCCGAGCCCGAACACGCGCGGGCGCTCGATGGGCGCGAGCAGGCGCACGGCGGAGGGCGCATCGATCGCGCCGCCGCGCTTCAGGCCCTCGAGCGGCGAGCTCTGCAGCCGAGCGATCGAGCCGTCGTTTTCGATGATTCCGTAGTGGACGCATTCGTCCAACGCGTATCTGGCGATGTGCATGGTGGTTCCGATTTCTTCCGTTGTAGCCGATGTCTGATGCTAACGTTAGCTCTCAAACAACCGGTTGTCAACGAAGGCGCTACAAGTGGTTTCTTCTGAAAGCCGTTGACAAGCAGGATGAGCGTTTGCCAGAATATGCGCAAACGTTAGCACAAACAAGGAGACATACTTCATGAACAAAGCTGGACCGCATCGGCGGCTCGGGACCAGGAGCTGGCCATGAGCGCGACCCTGCTCGCCCAATCGGCCATCGGCGGCTTGCTGCTAGGTGGCATCTACGGATTGCTCGCACTCGGCCTCAGCGTGAGCTGGGGTTTGCTGCGCCTGGTGAACCTGAGCCACTTCGCCCTGGCCTTCCTTGGCGCCTATCTCACCTACCAGCTCGGAACGCAGTTCGGCATTGCGCCGTGGCTGTCGGCGCTGGTCGTGGTGCCGGCCTTCTTCGTCGCCGGCATTGCCTTGCACGCGCTGTTCGTGCGCTTCCAGGTCAGCGAGTTCGCGTCGATGCTGGTCACCTTCGGCATCACCATCCTGATCGAGTCGCTGATCCAGTGGCTCTGGTCCGCGGACTACCGCAGGTTCGAGTCCGGCTATGCGCAGGCGTCGCTGCGGATCGGACCGCTGTTCGTGCCGGTGCTGGAACTCGCCGCCTTCGCTTGCGCGGCGCTTCTCGCGGTCGCCGCATGGGCCGGACTGAACCGGACCCTGCTCGGCAAGGCGCTGCGCGCAGCCGCGCATGATGGCCCGATTGCAGCGGCCTTCGGCATCAACGCCAAGCGCCTTTCGTACCTGCTGGCCGGCCTGTGCGCGGCCTCGGCCGGCATTGCCGGTGTGTTCATCGCGCTGACCTCGACGCTCGCGCCTTCGCAGATCGAAGCGTGGATCGGGGTGGTGTTTGCGGTGGTGATCATCGGCGGGCTTGCGCGTCCGCTCGGTGCGCTGGCGGCCGGCTGCCTGATTGGCGTTTCGGAGTCGGTGACCATGGCGGCGGTCAACCCCGCATGGGCACCGCTGGTGGCTTTCTCGATCCTGATCGTCCTGCTGCTGTGGAGGCCCAGATGGCTCTGACCTCACGACATGCACGCGCTGCGGCGGTGGCGGCCGTGGCCGGCCTGATCGCGCTGCCCTTTGCAGGCGTTGCCGACTTCTACCTCTCGTACCTCTATGTCATCTTCTTCTGGATCGCGCTGGCTACCAGCTGGGGCATCCTGAGCGGCTACTCGGGCTACTGGAGTTTCGGCCACGCGGCGTTCTTCGGTACCGGCGCCTACACGACGGCCACGCTGGCCGGCAAATGGGGCGTGCCCTTTCTGCTGACCATTCCGGCGGCGGCCGGAATCGCGGCGGCGCTCGCACTCGGCATCGGGTGGGTGGTGTTCCGCATCAACACGCTGCGCGCCGAGTTCTTCGCGCTGCTCACGCTCTCCGTGACCTACGTGCTCGCGGCCGTCATTTCCAATACGCCGATCGACGGTGGTGGCGGGGTCTACCTGAGCAACGTCTCCATCCCCCAGCTCGGCACCACGGTGCCGGGGGCCATCTATCTGCTGGGGCTCGTGCTGGCGTTCACCGCGCTCGCGGTCTCGCGCCGAATTCTTCGCTCGCGCCTGGGAGCCGGCTTGCTGGCCATCCATGACGACGAGGACGTGGCGGAGGTCAAGGGCGTGCCCACCCTGCATTACAAGCTCGTCGCCTTCGCCATCTCTTCGGCAATTGCCGGCGCGGCCGGCGCGATCCAGGCCGCCTACGTGGGCTACGTCACCGTCGGCGAGACCTTCTCGATCACGGTGCCGCTGTACGTCGTGCTCATGAGCATCCTCGGTGGCGCGCGCCACTGGGCGGGGCCGGCCATCGGCGCCACCTTGATCACCGTTGCGCTGAGCCTTTTCGTTGGCGGCGGGCATGCCGAGCTCGGCCGCGCCGGGGTCGCGCTCGCACTTGTGGTCGTGATCCTGGTCCTGCCCGAGGGCATCGCACCCAGCCTGTTCCGCCGCTTCGCTCGAGGAAAGAACGCGGCGCCCGTAACTGCACCGGCACCCGCACCTGCGACCGCGAGCGAGCCGGGCAACGTCGTCGCCATGAAGCCGCCGGCCGTCCATGTCGCCGCGACCGCAAGGCCCTTGCTGACATGCCGCGCGGTCGTGAAGTCCTTCGGCGGCATCCGGGCGCTGCAGGGCGTCGACCTGCAGGTCGAGGAAGGCGAGATCCTCGCGCTCGTCGGACCCAACGGCTCCGGCAAGTCGACCCTGATCAACATGATCAGCGGGCACTTTCCGCTCAGCTCCGGCAGCATCGAGCTGCAGGGCGCATCGATCGACGGCCTGGCGCCGCACGAGGTCGCGCGCCGCGGTATCGCGCGCACCTACCAGATCCCGCGCCTCTTCAATCACCTGACGGTGCTGGAGAACGTGCGGCTGTGCGCCTTCTTCGGCGGCGCGCAGGACGCGGCCGGCGAGAGCCCCGATGAGCTGGCACTACGCTGGCTCGCGTTCACCGGCCTCGAAGCCAAGGCAGACGTGTTGCCGCCCGCACTCAACCTGCACGAGCGCAAGTTCGTCGAACTCGCGCGCGCCCTGGCGGCGCGGCCGCGCCTCTTGTTGCTGGACGAGGTGCTTTGCGGATTGACCCCGACCGAAGTCGACCACGCCATCGCAATGATCCGCAAGATCAGGGCGGGCGGCACCACCATCGTCTTCGTTGAGCACCTGATGCGCGCCGTGGTCGCGCTTGCCGATCGCATCGCGGTGCTCGACCAGGGCACGCTGCTCGCCCTCGGGCTTCCGCGCGAAACGATGCAGGACCCCCGCGTCGTCGGCGCCTACCTGGGGACCGCCCATGCTGCTTGAAGTCAGAAACCTCCACGTCTCCCATGGCGACGCGCCCGCGCTCTGGGATGTATCGCTCGACGTGGCCGCGGGCCAGATCGTCGCCGTGGTCGGGCCCAACGGCGCGGGCAAGAGCACGCTGATCAACACCATCGCCGGCATCCTGCGTGCGCGACAGGGCGAGATCCGCATCGATGGCAAGGACATCGCGAAGATCCCGAGCCACCGCGTGTGCGATCACGGCATCGCCATTGTTCCGGAAGGGCGGCGCCTGTTCACGCACATGACTGTGCTCGACAACCTCGAACTCGGGGGCTGGCGAGCCGACGCGCGCGGCTCGGCAGAAGGCTCTCTCGAAAGGGTGTTCTCGCTCTTTCCGATCCTCAGCGAACGCCGCCACCAGATCGCCGGCTCGATGTCTGGCGGCCAGCAGCAGATGGTGGCCATCGGCCGCGCGCTGATGTCACGTCCCCGGCTGCTTTTGATGGACGAGCCCTCGCTCGGCCTTTCGCCGGCGGTGGTCGAGGACATGTTCCGGATCATCCGGACGATCAACGAGCGCGGCGTGGCCGTGCTGCTGGTCGAGCAGAACATCCACAAGGCGCTCGAGATGGCGCACCACGCCTATGTCATCGAGCAGGGCCGCATCGTGGCTTCGGGAAAAGCGGACACGCTGCTCAGCAACCCTCGCATCCGGGAGGCCTATCTTGGCGTCTGATCTTTCATCGGGCGAGGGCATGCCCCTGACCATCCGCCGCGTTGTCACGGGCCACGACACAACGGGCGCATCCGAGGTCGCGCTCGACACCGGCGTGCCGCGTTCCCACGCCTTCCAGCATGTTCCGGGCATGGTGTCGCGCCTGGTGTGGGTGAGTGCGCCGGTGCCAGGGCTGCCGTTCGACGGACTCGATCCGACACCCTCCGTTGCCAGCTTCGTTCCCGCAGCGGGTGCCACGCGCTTCCTGATCGTCACGTTTCCGCCGGACAGCGTGTTCGCGGCGCGGGAGTTCGATCCGGCTGCTGCGGCTGCGGAGAACTTTGCCGTGAGCCCCGGTCTGGCCGAGTGCTTCGAGCCTGATGGCATGCACGCGACGCCCACCATGGACTACGCCGTCGTGCTCGACGGCGAGATCTGGATCGAGCTCGACGAGGGGCGCTCCACCCATCTTCGGCGCCATGACGTGGTGGTGCAGCACGGCACCCGCCACGCATGGCGCAACAAGAGCGAGCGGCCGGCGACGCTCGCCTTCGTGCTGATCGGCGCTTCCGCCGCGACACGCAACGACACCCCATTCGACACAGGGAATATTCATGAATGACACAAGGATCACGCGGCTGCATGGGCGGCGCGTGTGGGATTCACGCGGACGGCCGACGGTGGAGGCCGAGGTCACGCTGGCCTGCGGCACCGTGGCGCGCGCCATCGCGCCCGCCGGTGCCTCCACCGGCAGCGGCGAGGCACTCGAGCTGCGCGACGGCGGCTCTCGCTTCGGCGGCCTGGATGTGGCGAAGGCGCTCGGCTCGATGCGCGAGATCGCGGCTTTGCTCGTCGGGCTCGATGCACGCGACCAGGTCGGAATCGACGCACGCATGGTGGCGCTCGACGGCACGCCGAACCGCAGCCGCCTGGGCGGCAATGCGATCGTGGCCGCATCGATGGCGGTGCTGCACGCCGCGGCGTCGGCGGCGCAGCAACCCCTGTGGCGTTATCTGGCTGGCGAGCAGCCGGTGCGCATGCCGCTGCCCGAAGTGCAGATCTTCGGCGGCGGCGCGCATGCCGCGCGGCGCGTCGATGTGCAGGACTTCATGGTGATGTGTCCGGCCGCCGGCAGCTTCAGCGAGGCGCTCGAATGGACCGCGGAGATCTATCTTGCCGCCGGTGCATTGATGAAGAAGCAAGGCAAGCTGCAAGGGGTTGCCGACGAGGGCGGCTACTGGCCGGCCTTCGATTCGAACGAACAGGCGCTCGACACGCTGATGCAGGCGATTGCCGATGCGGGCCTGCGCGCGGGCGAGCAGGTCGGCATCTCGCTCGACATCGCGGCCTCCGAATTCGGCCGTGACGGGCGCTACACGCTGGCGCTGGAAGACCGTAGCCTCGACACCGGCGAGATGATCGCGATGCTCGGCCGTTGGCTCGACGCCTACCCGATCCTGTCGATCGAAGACCCGCTTGCCGAAGACGACGCGGCCGGCTTCCGGCAGTTCACCGCAGCCTATGGCGGCCGCTGCCAGGTGATCGGCGACGATTTTCTGGTGACCAACGCGGCGCGCGTGGCGGCTTCCGCCGCCGATGGCTGCACGAACGCGGTGCTGATCAAACCCAACCAGGCGGGCACGGTCAGCGAGACGCATGCGGCGCTCAAGGCCGGCAAGCAGGCGGGTTTTGGAACCATCGTTTCGGCGCGCTCGGGCGAGACCGAGGACGTGACCATCGCGCATCTCTCCGTCGGCTGGGACGCGGGCCAGCTCAAGGTCGGTTCCTTCTCGCGCTCCGAGCGCATGGCGAAGTGGAACGAGGTCCTGCGCATCGAAGAGTCGCTGGGCCGCGACGCCGTGTTCAGCGGTTGGTCCGCCTTGCCGTTTCGACATCACGCGCAGTGAACGCCGCGCATCACTTCATCTCATCAGGAAAGACATCCCCATGAATACGATCAGGCTGGCAGGCATTTCAGGAAGCCTGCGAAAAGCATCCAGCAACACGGCCATTCTCCGTACGCTTCAGGCATCGCTGCCAGCGGGCGTGGAGATGGCGCTGCTGCCCCTCGACGGCATTCCTTCGTACAACCAGGATCTCGATGGGCCCGGGCTTCCGGATGCCGTGCGGGAGTTCAAGGCGACGCTCGACGCGAGCGACGGCGTCGTGCTGTGCTCTCCCGAATACAACTTCGGAATGCCCGGCGTCTTGAAGAACGCACTCGACTGGGCGTCGCGGCCGGCGTTCGCCTCTCCGCTGAAGGGTAAGCCGGTGCTGGTGATGACCAGTTCGCCTGCATTCACCGGCGGCGTGCGCGCGCAAGCCCAGTTGCGCGACACGCTCGGCGGCACCTTGTCGCGCGTGATCTCCAGGCCCCAGATCGTCATCGCGGGCGTCAATACAAAGATCGAAGACGGGCGGCTGGCAGACGCCACGAGCCTGGCCTTCGCGCTCGAAGCCATCAATGACCTGATCGCCGAGATCGGTTTGCTTCGCGCGGCGCGAGCCTTGTCAGCGCAGCCAGCCCTGGGCTGAGCGGCAAGTCCTTTCCCTCTCAATCCAACCCTCCGCGAGGTTCCTCATGCTGCCCGCAGTCAATCTTCGTCCGCCGTTCAACATCACGCGTGCCAGCCACGTCGTCCTCCATGTCGCCGATCTCGCAAGGAGCCGCGACTTCTACGTCAACATCGTCGGGCTCGTCATCTCGCAGGAGGGCGAAGGCGTCTGCTACCTGCGCGGGCTGGCCGAAGCCTGCCATCACAGCCTGGTGCTGGTGCAGTCGCAGGGCGGCGAGCAGACCTGCAAGCGAATCGGCTTTCGCGTCTTCTTCGAGGAAGACCTGGACAGCGCCTACGCGTTCTTCAAGGCCGAGGGGCTCGCTGCCGAATGGGTCGATGTTCCGCATCAGGGGCGCACGCTCCACGTGGAGGACCCGATCGGCACAAAGATCGAACTCTGCGCGCAGATGGAGACGCTGCCGCGCATGTACCTGAAGGTCGAGAGCTTCACCGGTGCCCATGCGCAGCGTCTCGACCACTACCAGCTGCTGGCGCCGGACACCTACGCGCTGTGCGAGTTCTACAGCCGGCTGGGCTTTCGCAACTCCGAGTACATCGCCCATGGCGACAAGCTGCTGGGTGCATTCATGTACCGCAAGGGCACCTGCCTGGACCTGGCCATCGTCCAGGGCCAGGGGCCCCGCCTGCACCACTTCGCCTACACCGTCTCGGAGTCGCACAACATCTTCACGGCGTGCGACCTGGCGGGCAACTACGGCTACGCCGCTTCGGTGGAACGCGGGCCCGGGCGCCATGGGCCGGGCGGGATGCTGTTCGTCTATCTGCGTGATCCGGACGGTCATCGCGTGGAACTCTTCAACAGCCACTACCAGACCATCGACATCGAGATCGAACCCGTCAGGTGGGAGGCAGCCTCGCTGAGCACCAATGTGCGCTGGGGGATTCCTGCCCCCGCCCGCTGGTACTTCGAGGCCACCGCCTTCGCTAGCGCCGCGCTCATCGAGCCGGCCGAGAAACCCAATCCCCAAACGCTGGAGAGCTATGCGCTGGCGCTCTCCATGCAGAAATAAAGACGAGAAAGGTCACTGCCATGGCACGAGTCAAATATCTCCAACGTTCGGACACCGACGCCGACCAAGCCCTGTTCGACAGGCTGGAACGCGAACGCAAGGTGCCCACCGCCAACATCTTCAGTGCGCTGGCGCACGCGCCGCAGGTGCTGGATGGGTTCATCTCCTATGCCAACACGCTGCGCGGCTCCAAGCTGAGCCCCAAGCTTCGCGAGCTGGCGATCCTCACCGTGGGCCACTGCACCGCGTCGGCGTACGAAATTGCGCATCACCAGTCGCATGGTCTCAAGGCGGGCATCAGCGCGGGACAGCTCAAGTCCGTGCCCGACTTCGAAAGCTCTGCGCTCTTCGACGACGAGGAGCGCGCTGTCATGGCGCTGGCGCGCGAGTCGACGCTGAAGGTCGACGTGAGCGAACCCACGTGGCGCAAGGCCGCGGCCTTCCTGTCGGAGCGCGAGCTGGTCGAACTGGTGCTCACGATCGGTTGGTACAACTCCGGCGTTCGCATCATGGGTGCGCTCGCCATCGAGCTCGAGGACGGATACCGCTGACAGCCGCCGCACGCCCGGCCGGCGCCGTCCGGCCGGTCTTCCGAAATTCCAGGAGACAACGATGAGCATCACCAGATTTCAACCACAGCGCCGAGTCCTTCTTGCCGCGGCCGGCACACTGATGCTGGCCTATGGCTTGCCTGCGCATGCACAAGGTGGAGGCGCCGCGGAGCCGATCCGTGTGGGCGGCACGCTGCCCCTCACGGGGCCGCTTGCACCGGTCGGTGGGATCCACAAGGTCGCGGCCGAAGTGTTCGTCGATGCGCTGAACAAGCGCGGCGGACTGCTGGGCCGCAAGGTGGAGCTCATGCTGCTGGACGACCAGTCGCAGCCAGGCAATGCGCGCACTTTGTACGAACGCCTCATCACGCGGGAAAAGGTCGACCTGCTGATGGGGCCGTATGGCACCAGCTCGATCATCGCGGCGATGGGCGTGGCGCAGCGCTTCAACAAGCTGTTCATCCAGAGCAGCCTCGGCGACCCGAGCCTGGCGCCTTACGAGATGCAGTTTCCGGCGCTCCCGCTGGGGCCTGAGCCGCGTCTGGCCGATACCGAGGTGCTGCTCGACGCCTATGCCAGCACGACCACGCCGCCGAAGACCATCGCCTTCGTTACCAGCAAGTTTCCCTCGGCGCTCGACCTGGCCAAGGGTGGGCAGGAGATCGCGGCCAAGCGGGGCCTGAAGACCGTGCTGTCGCTCGAGTACGAGTTCGGAACGCGCGACTTCGGCGGCATTGCCGCGCGCATCAAGGATGCCGCGCCCGATCTGCTGTGGTCGGGCGCGGTCGGCCTCGAAGCGGCGCAGCTGCTCGATGCCATGAAGCGCATCGACTACCAGCCCGCGCGTCAGTTCCACCTGTTCCCCGCGCCGGGGCCCACGGTGTCGAATCCGCAGGCGGGCGGGCTGACCACGCTCACGTGGTTCGAGGACCACGCACCCTTCACGCAGAACGCCGGTGCGGCCGAGTTCGTGGCCGCCTACAACGAGCGTGTGAAGGCCGCGGGCCTCGCGTGGCCGCACGTCGACTACCAGGCCGCGGCGGAGTTCGCGGCCTGGCAGATCCTCGAAGCCGCGGCCAAGGGCGTCGGCCGCCTCGACGACAAGGCCATGGCCGCATGGCTGCGCGCCAATCCGGTCGACACCGTGCTGGGGACGCGCCGCTTCGACGGCAAGTTCAACAGCGGTGCGGCCGACACCAAGATCAAGCAGGCCCAGAACGGCAAGTGGGTCACCGTGTGGCCCCCCAAGTTTCGTCCGTCGGGTGCGGCATTCGTCGCCCCTTAAGTTTTTCAAGAAGAGGTTTTCATGAGCAGAACAATGACCGCAGCCCGGCTGCACGCGCTCGGCACGCCGATGTCGCTCGACACGATCCCGGTCCCCAAGCCCCGGCCCAGCGACCTGCTGGTGAAGGTGATGGCGTGCGGCATCGTGCCCAACATGGCCAACGTCATCAACAACTGGCCGACCTGGTTTCCGCACCAGCCCCTGCCGCGCTTTCCGGCCATCTTCGGGCTGGACGCCGTGGGCGTGGTCGAGGAGGTCGGCGAGGCCGTGATCAATGCCAAGCCGGGTGACCGCGTGTACGTGAGCCCGCTGCGTTCCTGCGGCTCCTGCAGGGCCTGCCGCGCGGGCCAGCGCAGCCATTGCCGCTACTTCACGCTGAACGGCTACTTCAGCACGAGCCGTGATGGCCAGCGCATCTTCGACCTGTATCCGTACGGCGGCTTCAGCCAGTACATGACGGCGCCGGAGTACGCGATCGTCAACCTGCCGGACAACCTGAGCTTCGAGCAGGCGGGACGCTTCGGCTATCTGGGCACTTCCTATGGCGCCTTGAAGAACGCGGGTGCCGGCCCCGGCCAGGTCGCACTCATCGACGGCATCACGGGCACGCTGGGCGTCGCAGCCACAATGCTCGGTTTGGCCATGGGCCTGTCGCAGATCCTGGGCACCGGACGCGACGAACGGTTGCTCGCCAGGATCAAGGCGCTGGCGCCCGACCGCATCCAGGTGATGCGACTCGGCGAGGGCTCCACCGGCGAATGGGCCAAGTCCCTCACGGGGGGCGAGGGCGCCGACTTCGCCATCAGCGCACTGGGTGCGAAGGCGCCCGCGGCCACCATGCTCGACTCGATGCGGGGCGTGCGCCGCGGCGGCAAGGTGGTCAATGTGGGCGGCGTGGCGGAAGACCTGCCGATCGACGTGAAGTGGCTGATGGACGAGCAGATCCAGCTGATCGGATCGAACTGGTTCACGACCGCACAGGGCCAGGAGATGGCCGAGATGGTTCGCACCGGCACGCTGGACCTGTCGTACCTGGAGCATCGCGCCTTTCCGCTTTCGCGCGTGAACGAGGCGATCTCCGGGCTGAAGGACCGTGACGGCGGCTTCAGCAACTATGTCGTGCTGCCCCAGGCCGTGGACGCGGCGTGAACGGCACGGAATCCATGCTCGGCGCTTTCTTGGTGTCGCAGGGATTGGCCAGTGCCGGGGAGCCGGCGCATTGGCATCCGCTGGCGGGCGGGGTGTCGTCCGATATCTGGCGCGTCGAGCTCCCGGGCCGATCGCTGTGCATCAAGCGCGCGTTGGCCAAGCTCAAGGTGTCCGCAGATTGGCAAGCGCCGGTGTCGCGCAACGCCTATGAGTGGGCATGGCTGCAGTTCGCGGCACGCCATGCGCCCGACAATGCGCCGCGTCCGCTCGCCCATGATCCCGCGGCCGGGCTCTTCGCCATGTCCTTTCTGGCGCCCGAGGAGCATCCGGTGTGGAAGGAGCAGCTGATGGCCGGCGATGTCTGGGTGCACACGGCGCAAGCGGTCGGCCGCGTCCTCGGCGAGTTGCATGCGGCCAGTGCGGGCAGGGCCGAACTCGCGGCCGCCTTCGACACGACCGACAACTTCCGGGCGTTGCGCCTCGAACCCTACTTCGTCGCGACGGCTGAGCGCCATCCGGCGTTGAGCGCCGCCCTGCTGGATCTGGTGGAGCGCACGGCCGGGCTGCACATCGCCCTGGTGCACGGCGACGTCAGCCCGAAGAACATCCTGGTCGGTCCCCGCGGGCCCGTGCTGCTCGACGCGGAGTGCGCCTGGTACGGCGACCCGGCCTTCGACCTGGCTTTTTGCCTGAACCACCTCTTGCTGAAGTGCCTCGCACGTCCGGATCAATGCGAAGCCTTGCTCGCAGCGTTCGCGGCGCTGGCCGATGCCTACTTCGAGCAGGCGAACTGGGAGTCGCGTGCAGAGCTGGAGGAGCGCGCGGCGCGCTTGCTGCCCGCGCTGCTGCTGGCCCGCATCGACGGCAAGTCGCCGGTCGAGTACGTGAACGAAGAGGTTCAACGCGATGCAGTGCGCGCATTCGCCGCGCCGCTGGTGCTGCGTCCCGCAAGCCAGCTCTCGCACATCGCATGCGAGTGGGGCCGGGCAGCGGTTCGCTGAACCCGGCCTCCGCCGGGCCGCAAGCTTATCTTTGCGGTCCGGCGTTGCGCGGCTGCTGTGGTGCAACGCCCTGCAGCACTCTCACCACTTCCTCGGCCGCGCGCCTGCGCAGCTCGACCAGAGACGCATCCGACGAGAACGCGACATGAGGCGTGAGCATGGCGCCGGGATGGGTTCGCAGCTGGGCAGGAACCTCGGGTTCGGATTCGAGAACGTCGAGCGCGGCGCCGGACAACTGCCCGCTGCCGAGGGCTTCGATCACGGCGTCCGTATCGACGACGCCGCCGCGGCTCACGTTGATGAGAAGGCCGCCATGGGGCATCCGTGCGAGCCGCTCGCGGTTGACCAGATGCCGCGTTGTGTCCGTCAGCGGCGCGTGCACGATCACGATGTCGCTCTGCGAGAAGAGGGTGTCGAGTTCCACGCTCTGAGCGCCTTCAGCGTCGGCGGAAAGATAGGGATCGTGTGCCAGCACCCGGCAGCCGAACGCGCCGAGCTTGCGCGCGGTCGCGCGGCCGATGCGCCCGAAGCCGACGATGCCGCAGGTGAGCTCGGCGAGGCGGCGCAGCCTGGCCGTCGCGGGGTCCCAGCGGCCGGCGCGCACTTCGCGGTCGAAGCGGACCAGGCCGCGCGTCCATGCGAGCGCAAAGCCGACCGCATGGTCCGACACTTCCTCCACGCAATAGTCCGGCACGTTGGTGACCCAGATGCCACGCGCGCTGGCGGCATCGACCGCGATGTTGTCGAGCCCCACGCCAAGCCGGGCAACGATCTGGAGTTCCGGCGCGGCAGCGATGGCGTCAGCCGACACAGGCGCCCAGCAGGTCAGGATGGCCGATGGCTGGTGCTCGCGCGCGAGCGCTTCGATGCCGTCAGCCGGCAACGGCGTGGCCGGGCCGCTCACGAGGCGCATGCCGGCGGCTTCGACGATGTTTCGCTCGATGCTGTCGTCGGGCCAGGCGTAGTCGGTGAGCAGGACAGTGTGGTTCATTGTGAGATGGGGATGGAATGCCTAGTCGGCGAGCAGACGGGCCTGTCCGCGTTTGGCGCTGGTGGTTTCCAGCGCGCGGGTGCTGCCGCGCACCACGAGCGTGGGCGGCGAGACGGAGCTGTAGGGGGTTGCGCTTTCAGGCTTTTGCTTCAGCTGGTGGATGAACCAGAGCCCGCAGGCGGTGGCCAGTTCGGAGACCGGCAGGCTCACGGTCGTGAGGCCGGGGCCCCACCAGCGGAAGCCCAGTTCGTCGCCGAAGCCGACGACGGACAGCTGCTCGGGCACGCGCACGCCGCTGGCCAGCAGTTCCTCCAGCACGCCCTGCGTGTTCTGGACCGAACCCAGGACCACCGCCGTGGGCGGGGTGCGCAGCGCGAGCAGGCGGCGGATCGCGTCGCGGCCGAAGTCGGTCGACGCGGGTGCGCCGAGTTCCTCGCGCGCATGCGTGGCCGCCTTGCTGCCGGCGAGGGCGTTCTGAAAGCCTTGCAGCCGCGCGGCGCCCGTGGGCAGGTCGGTGGTGCCGCCGATGTAGGCGATGCGCTGATGGCCGAGTTCGACCAGGTGGCGCGTGGCCTGGAACAGCGCCTGTGCGTCGTCGATGCCGAACCAGTGCTCGCCCAGCGCCGCATGCCGGCGCAGCAGCTGGATGCGCGGTGTCATCTTGAGCAGTCGCACCGACTCCGGATGCGGCCGAGCGGTCGGCACGATGATGATGCCGGCCACGTTGACGCTGGTGAGCTCGCGGATGTGGCGCAGCTCGACCAGGCGGTCGTCGTCGGTCTCGGACAGCGTGAGTTGCAGGTCCGCGCTCTCCAGGCATTTGGACAGCGCATGCGCGATGGTCGAGTAGAAGCTGTTGCGAATGTCCGGAACGACCAGGCCCACTAGGTTGCTGGAGGCCCCGCGCATCATGCGCGCCGCGCGGTTGGCCACATAGCCCAACTCGTTCGCGACCTCGGCCACCTTCTGCTTCATCGCGGCGCTGATGCGCGGGTCGTCGGACAGAGCCCGGCCCACGGTGGAAGCGGAGACCTCGAGGCGCCGGGCAATGTCTTTGATCGTGACCATGTGCGAACTATATGCGCGAGCAGTGTGTGGGTTGCACTAACGATAGCACGACAGAAGACGAACTCCAAGAAAAAGCCGTTTGACTTCATCTAGAAAGTCTCTCTAGAATCAATGCTAACGATAGCATAAAAGAAGAGCGCCGCATCCCAAGGCCGGCCGGATTGATCCGCCGTCCGGCCACCTCGCCTGGATCGCAACGAAAACTGGAGACAAAACATGAAGCCCCACCCCTCCCTGCGTCATCGGGACAAACTGAAAAGTTCATTGCTCGGCATGGTCGTTCTCGGCTCGGCCGGTGCCGCATGCGCGCAGTCGTCTGTCACCATCTTCGGCGTCGTCGACGCGTCGGTCAGCCACTACGCCAGCAAGTCGGAGGACCGCAACTTCGCAACGCCGGCATCGCCGTTCTACGTCAACCAGGGCTCGCGCACCGTGAGCCGGACCGCGCTCGCAAACTCGGCCTACAACAACAGCCGCCTGGGCTTTCGGGGCACGGAGGATCTGGGCGGCGGGCTCGCAGCCGGCTTCTGGCTCGAAAGCCCCATCACCAACGACGACGGCGCAACCGGCCTGGCAAACTTCAGCCGGCGTTCCACCGTGAGCCTCATGGGTGGCTTCGGCGAAATTCGCCTGGGGCGCGACTTCACGCCCACCTTCTGGAACGACACGGTGTACGACCCGTTTGGCGCCGTCGGTGTCGGTGCCAACCTGATCTCCGCAGCCAGCCTTTTCAACACCACCGGCGGTGCCGGCGGTTTCGGCGGCAATGCCAACTACCTGCGTGCCAGCAACTCGATCGGCTACTTCCTGCCTCCCAATCTGGGTGGGTTCTATGGCCAGTTCATGTACGCGCTGCACGAGAACAACAGCTACGACCCCGGCACCGCCACGCCGCCGGGCGTGAACCCGCTCACCGGCCAGGTCAACGCCGGCGCGGTCGCAAGCAGCCGCGCCGGCCGATACGTGGGAGGCCGCGTCGGCTATCTCAACGGCCCCTTGGACATCGCGCTCGCCTATGGCAGCAGCACGGCGGGGGACGACTATTTCGCGGGCACCACCGACAACGTGAAGACGGTCAACCTGGGCGCCTCGTACGACTTCGGCGTCGTCAAGCTGTTTGGCGAACTGTCCCGCGTGAGCAAGACGCGCGACTACGCCGCCGCGCCGCTATTTCCGTTGCCCGACACGGACATCAAGGGCTACCTGATCGGCGCGACTGTTCCGGTGGGGCCGGGCCTCATCCGCGCCGCCTATTCACGGGTCAGCTACGACACGGATGCGGCGCCCACGGCCCTGGTGCCGGTGCCCGACCCCAAGGCCGGCAAGCTCAGCCTCAGCTACGTGCACAACCTGTCGAAGCGCACCGCGCTGTACGCCACCGTCGCGCGCATCAGCAACAAGAACGGCGCGGCATTGACGGTGGGCGGGCCGGCGTTCATCACCACCGGCGTGTTTGCGCCGCGAACCTCGAGCGGATACGACCTGGGCATTCGCCACGCGTTCTAGGTCAGCTTGCGTCGGCGCGGCCTGGCCGGCGCGGGTTGCTGCGCGCCGGGCGTCGCAACGATGAAGTCGACGAAGCCTTGCGCCGCGTGGGAGAGCGAAACGCCCGCGCGCCGCACGAGCGAGACCTCGCGGTCGATCGAGGGGTTCTCGATGCGGCGCCAGCCGATCCGCGCCGGGTCGGCCAGCTTCACCGCATAGCCGGGAAGAACCGCGACGCCGAGCCCGGCGTCCACCATGCCGATGAGCGAGCCCGCATAGTTGGCCTCCCGTGCGGGCTTCAGCATCATCCCGGCGGCGGCGAAGCCGGCTTCGGTGAGGTCGCGGAAAACGCTGCCGCGGCTCAATGCAAGCACCGGCTCCTGCGCAAGGTCCGTCCAGCTCAGTTTCTTCAGGCGGCTGAACGCATGCCCCGCCGGGAACGCGGCCGCCATGGCTTCGGAGAAGAGCAGGGTGCGCTGGATGTCTGCCTCATCCGACGCGAAAGTGCCGATGCCGATGTCGGCCGCACCGCCGCGCACCAGCGGCAGCACCTGGTTGGGCAGCGTGTCTTGCAGCACGACCTCGATGCCGGGGTATTGCGCGCCGAAGGCGGCCAGGATCGGCGGGAGGTAGGTGCTGGACAGCACCAGCGGGGCCGCCACCACGACGCGTCCGCGTTCCCGCGCCACCAGCTTGTCCACACCTGCGATCGCCGATTCGAGCTCGGCCAGGATGCGTTCCGCGCGCGGGAAGAAGTCGCTGCCCGCCGCCGTCAGCGCCACGGTACGTGTGGTGCGGTCGAACAGCCGGGTCTCGATGGCGCTTTCGAGTTCGCGCACCAGGAGGCTCAGGGCCGACTGCGTGAGGTGCATGGCCTGCGCGGCGCGGGTGAAGTTGCCGAGCCGCGCGACCAGCACGAAAGCCCGGAGCTGGCGGAGAGTCACATTCATGAGCGGAGCCAATCATTCGATTGGAAAGTCTCGATTGAATCATAGCCACGCGCGTCTTCTAATCACTCCAACACAGAAAGACCCGAGACATGAAACGCCGTGAACTTCTCCTTGCCTCCGTGCCGGCGCTTGCTGCCGCCGCTTTGCCTTCATGGAGCGTTGCGCAGCCTGCCTACCCGAGTGCACCCATCAAGGTGCTGGTGGGTTTTCCGCCCGGCACGGCAACGGACGTGGCGGTGCGCGCCGTCGCCGATCAGATGGGCAGGCGCATGGGCCAGCCCTTCATCGTGGACAACCGGCCTGGCGCCGGCAGCAACATCGCGGCCAAGGCCGTGGCCACGGCGCCGCCCGACGGCTATACGGTATTTGCGATCACGATCGCCAACGTCATCAACGCCGCGTTCCCGGTGGCCAATGCGGTCGACCCGCTGAAAGACTTCAAGCCCATCACGCTGATCGGGAACGTGCCCAATGTGCTGGTGGTCCATCCCTCGCTGAAGGTGTCGAGCGTGGCCGAGCTGATCGCGCTCGCCAAGGCCAAGCCGGGCTCGCTGTCCTTTGCCTCGTCGGGCGTCGGCACCTCTCCGCACCTGTCGGGCGAACTGTTCGCGCGGATGGCCGACATCAAGATGGTCCATGTGCCGTACAAGGGCAGCACGCCCGCGGTGACCGACCTTCTCGGCGGCCAGGTGCAGCTCATGTTTTCGCCGGCCTCCACGGTGCTGCCGCACGTGCGGGCCAACAAGCTGGTGGCGCTGGCCGTCACCAGCCCGCGCAGGACCTCGATCGCACCGGAGCTGCACACGCTCGACGAGCTGGGCTTGAAGGGTTTCGACACCTCCGTGTGGATGGGGCTGATGGCACCGGCACGCACGCCGGACAGCGTGATCGCCGCGCTGCGCACCGCGGCCCATGCGGCGCTCGATTCGAGCGAGATCCAGGCGATCTACAAGGCCCAGGCCATCGACGTCCTGAAGACCAGCGACGCGGAACTGTCCCGCTTTCTGCAGGGCGAGGGCACCCGGTGGTCGAAGTTCATTCAGCAGACGGGCATCAAGCCCGAGTGAGAGCAGATTTTTTTCAAAGGAATATCGACATGTCCAAACTGCGCGCCACCGAGTGCCGCGAATTCATCGCTGCGGTCACTGAAAAAGCCGCGGAAATGGGGGTGCCCATCTCCGTTGCCATCGTCGGGCCCGAGGGCCACCTGATCGCGCTCGAGCGCATGGACGACGCGGGCTTCATCACGCCGGACACGGCCCGCGCCAAGGCGTTCACCGTGGCCGCCTTCCGCTCGATGAGCCCGCGCTTCAGCGACGGCCTGGTGATCCAGCAGTGGTTCAAGGAGCGCAACCCGCAGATGCTGGTCAACGCATCGGTCTTCACCAACGGCCAGGTGGTCGCCTCCGGCGGCTGTGCACCCGTGTTCAAGGGCAACGAAATGGTCGGCGCCTACGGCATCAGCGGTGCGACGGGCGACCAGGACGAGGAGATCGGCCAACACGCCCGCGCGAAGGTGGGCTGGGCCCACATGCCGGTCGATGACACGACGCCCGAAAGCGTGAAGAAGCACGTGAACGAGATCTACAGCAAGGTCGGCCTGAAGGATCGCGCCCTCTGAGTGCCGCGCGCGGCGGCCGAGCCTGCCCCGCGTTGACCCCGTCCCCCCAATTTTCAAACTGCCCGCCGCGCGCGGGCAACGGAGAACCCATGCCTTCCCAACCCGCCGTGCTGGCTGAAGCGGCCGACGCCCTGTGGCGCGCCGCCCAGACCGGCCACTTCATTCCACCGTTGAGAGCCACCTATCCCGGCCTCGACGCAGCCGACGCCTACGCCATCCAACGGATGAACACCGAGCGCAAGCTGGCCGAAGGCCGCCGCGTGGTTGGCTGCAAGATCGGCCTCACAGCACGCGCGGTCCAGGCCCAGCTTGGCGTCGACCAGCCCGATTTCGGCGTGCTGTTCGATGACATGAGCTTCGGCGACGCAGAGCCGATTCCCATGCAGCGGCTTCATCAGCCGAAGGTCGAGGCGGAGATCGCCTTCGTGCTCGGTCGGGACCTCGGCATGGCCAACCCCGGGCACGCGGACGTGATCAACGCGGTGGACCATGTGCTCCCGGCCATCGAGATCGTGGGCAGCCGCATCGCGGGCTGGGACATCCGGTTCGTCGACACGGTGGCGGACAACGCGTCCTCCGGGGCCTTCGTCCTGGGCGGATCTCCGCGGCTTCTCAGGGAGATCGACCTCAGGCTGTGCGGCATGGTCATGAACCGTCGCGGCGAGCCGGTGTCGGTCGGCGCGGGTGCGGCATGCCTGGGCCACCCGATCAATGCGGTGGTCTGGCTGGCTCGCACCATGGCCGCGCTCGGCCAACCGCTGCGCGCCGGCGACCTGGTGCTGTCGGGCGCACTCGGCCCGATGGTGGCGGCCGCACCCGGCGACGTGTTCGAAACCCACATCAACGGACTCGGGAGCGTCAAGGCCGTGTTCGAAGCCGCTGCCACCGCAAAGGAATCCCAATGAGCCAGGCACACGAATTCGCACATCTGCTGGACGATGCCGCCCGCCATGCCAAGGCCGTGCCGCAGATCGACCCGAAGGGCGAGCTCTTGCTGGCCGATGCCTATGCGATCCAGTCCGCATCCATTCAGCGCCGCGTGGCGCGCGGTGAGCGCCGCGTCGGCGTGAAGATGGGCTTCACAAGCCGCGCCAAGATGGTCCAGATGGGCATCGACGACGTGATCTGGGGGCGCCTGTCCAGCGGCATGCAGGTGGAGGAGGGCACCGCGGTGAAGTTCGCGCGCTTCGTGCATCCGCGTGTCGAGCCCGAGCTGGCTTTCGTGCTGAAGAAGCCGCTGGCCGGCGACGTCACCGCGGCCGAGGCGCTCGCCGCGGTCGAGGCCGTGGCGCCGGCGCTCGAGATCATCGACTCGCGCTACCACGACTTCAGGTTCAGCCTGCCCGACGTGATTGCGGACAACGCCTCGTCGAGCGGCTTCGTGATCGGCGCCTGGAGCGACCCGCGCCAGGATTTCAGCAACCTGGGCCTCGTGATGAGCATCGACGGACGCGTGGTGCAGGTCGGTTCCACCGCCGCCATCCTTGGCCACCCCCTGCGCTCCCTGGTGGCTGCGGCGCGCCTCTCGGCGGCGGCCGGCGAGCCGCTGCAGGCCGGCTGGGTGGTGATGGCGGGCGGCGCCACGCCCGCCGAGTGGATCAAGCCGGGCCAGTACATCTCGATCGAGATGGAGCGCCTTGGAACCGCCGGCTTTCACGTCGAGGAGTGAACCATGCCCATTGCTCTGATCAAGATCATCGAGGGGCGCAGCCCCGACAAGAAGCGCCGCCTGATAGAGAGCGTGTCGCGCGCCATGGCCGAGAGCCTCGAGATGCCGGTGGACGCGGTGCGGGTGCTGCTGCACGAGTACCCGTCGGGCCATTGGGGTCGCGGTGGCCAGCTCGTGTCCGACATCCGAGCGGAAGCCACCAACGAAACCCCCAGCGAACAGCTCGCCGATGCAACGGCCAAGCTGCTCGCCAACTGAAGAAAGAAGCCACGTGACGAAGAAACTGAAGGTCGCCATCATCGGCCCGGGCAACATCGGCACCGACCTGATGATCAAGGTCATGCGCAGCAGCAAGCACCTGGAGATGGGTGCGATGGTCGGTGTCGACCCGAGCTCCGATGGCCTGGCCCGCGCCGAGCGCCTGGGCGTCGCCACCACGGCCGAAGGCATCGAAGGGTTGCTGCGGCTCGGCGTGTTCCCGGACATCGACATCGTGTTCGATGCCACCTCGGCCGGCGCCCATGCGCGCCATAACGAGGTGCTGCAGGCCCATGGCGTGCAGGTCATCGACCTGACGCCCGCGGCCATCGGCCCCTACGTGATCCCCGCAATCAACCTCGAGGCCGAGAACGCCAGCAACATGAACATGGTGACCTGCGGCGGGCAGGCGACCATCCCCATGGTGGCTGCCGTATCGCGCGTTGCCAAGGTGCACTACGCCGAGATCGTGGCATCGATATCGAGCAAGAGCGCCGGTCCCGGTACGCGCGCCAACATCGACGAGTTCACCGAAACCACCCGGGCCGCGATCGAGAAGCTCGGCGGCGCGGAGCGCGGCAAGGCGATCATCGTGCTGAACCCGGCGGAGCCGCCGCTGATCATGCGCGACACGGTGTTCGTCTTGTCCGAGGCGGCCGACCAGGCGGCGGTGGAAGCCAGCATCGCGCAGATGGTGGCGAGCGTGCAGGCCTACGTCCCGGGCTACCGCCTGAAGCAGCGCGTGCAGTTCGACGTGATTCCCGTCGACCGGCCGCTCAACGTGCCCCGGCTCGGCTTGCGCCATGGGCTCAAGACCTCGGTCTACCTGGAGGTGGAAGGCGCCGCGCATTACCTGCCGGCCTATGCAGGCAACCTCGACATCATGACCTCGGCCGCGCTCGCGTGCGCGGACCTGATGGCCGAACGGCGCATCGCCAGCGGCATCGCCCGCGGCCTGAAGGAGTTTGCATGACCGGCGGAAAGAAGCTCTACATCAGCGACGTCACGCTGCGCGACGGCAGCCATGCCATTCGTCACCAATACACCATTGCCAACGTCAAGGCGATTTCGGCGGCGCTGGACGCTGCCGGCGTCGACAGCATCGAGGTCGCGCACGGCGACGGGCTGGAAGGCTCCAGCTTCAACTACGGCTTCGGTGCGCATACCGATGTCGAATGGATCGCGGCCGTGGCCGAAACGGTGAAGACCGCGAAGGTCGCCACTTTGCTGCTGCCCGGCATCGGCACCACGCACGACCTGCGCAATGCCTACGACGCTGGCGCGCGCATCGTGCGCGTCGCAACCCACTGCACAGAGGCCGACGTGTCGCGCCAGCATCTGGAATACGCGCGCGAACTCGGCATGGACCCGGTGGGGTTCCTCATGATGAGCCACATGACCACGCCGAGGAAGCTGGCCGAACAGGCGCTCTTGATGGAGAGCTATGGGGCAAGCTGCGTCTACGTGGTCGACTCCGGCGGGGCGCTGGGCATGGACGATGTGCGCGACCGGTTTCGCGCATTCAAGGAAGTGCTGAAGGCCGAGACGCAGACCGGCATTCACGCGCACCACAACCTGAGCCTGGGCGTGGCGAACTCCATCGTTGCGGTGGAAGAGGGCTGCGACCGCATCGACGCCAGCCTGGCCGGCATGGGCGCCGGTGCCGGCAACGCGCCGCTCGAAGTGTTCATTGCGGCGGCCGAGCGCCAGGGCTGGCGCCACGGCACCGACCTCTACAAGCTGATGGACGCGGCCGATGAGCTGGTGCGCCCGCTGCAAGACCGCCCGGTGCGCGTAGATCGTGAGACGCTGGCGCTGGGCTATGCGGGCGTGTATTCAAGCTTCCTGCGCCATGCCGAAGCGGCCGCGAAAAAGTACGACCTCAAGACCGTGGACATCCTGGTCGAACTGGGCGCGCGCAAGATGGTGGGCGGCCAGGAGGACATGATCGTGGACGTGGCGCTCGACCTGCTTCGCCGGTCCGCGCAGGGCCGCGGCCATGCGGCTCTTGCCGGGGGACTGCCTGGCTGAGCTCACTCCGCCTGGATGCCCGCCTCCTTGACCACCTTGCCCCACTTGGCAAGGTCGGACTTGATCAGCGCGGCGTATTCCTGCGGCGTTCCGCCTTGTATCTCGATGCCGGCCGCCTCCAGCTTCGTGCGCACGTCGGGCAGCTTGAGCGCCGCGTTGATCTCGGCGTTCAGCTTGGCGACGATCGCCTTCGGCGTGCCGGCGGGCGCCAGGAACCCGCCGTTGGTGTTGGCGTCGTAGCCCTTGAATCCCTGTTCGTCCGCGGTTGGCACGTCGGGCAGCGACCGGGTGCGCTTGCGCGTAGACACGGCCACCGCCCGCGCGTTGCCGGCTTTCACCTGCGGCAGGATGGCGGTGATTGTGTCGATGAAGAGCGCGGTGCGTCCGGCCAGCAGATCCGGATGCGCGGCGGACGAGCCCTTGTACGGGACCAGCAGCATCGGCGCACCGCTTGCCATGCGGAACATCTCGGCCGCCATTTCCTGCGCACTGCCGCGGCCGGAGGTGGCAACCTTGGCTTCGTCCGGATGGGCCTTCATCCAGGCTACGAACTCGGGCAGCGTCTTCGCGGGAAGCTGCGGGTAGATGGCAAACACCAGCGGAACCTCGTGCGTGTAGACGATGGGCTCGAAGCTCGTCAACGGGTCCCAACCGAGATTCTTGAACAGGAACTTGTTGGTGTTGTGGCTGCCGCCCACGATGCCGATGGTGTAGCCGTCGGGCGCCGACTTGGCGAGAACGTCGGTGCCGAGATTGTTGGATGCACCGGGCCGGTTGTCGACGATCACCGGCTGGCCCATCGACGCTGCGAGCTTGTCGCCGACGACACGGGCGATGGTGTCGATCGCCCCGCCCGGCGGGGCGGGCACGATGATCTTGATGGCTCGGGCCGGGTAGGTGGCCTGGGCCAATGCCACGGCGGGCACGGCAGCCAGCGACGCCGAGACGGCAAGGATCTTGAACAGGGAAGCGAGTTGCATGAATGTCTCCTTATCAGGGGTCTCTTGTTGTGAAGGGCGGCGCGCGCGTTCACTCGATCGTGATCTTGCGGCTGCGGATGATCTGGGCGTAGCGGCTTCTGTCATCGCCGATGAGCCTGGCGAACTCCTGCGCCGTGGTGGCGCGCGGCACGCCGCCCAGGCCGACGAAACGTGCCTTGACCGATTCGTCGGCCAGCACGGTGCGCACGTCGGCCGCGATGCGGTCCACCACATCCTGCGGCGTGCCCGCCGGCGCCAAGAGGCCGATCCAGGAGATCGCGTTGAAGCCCGGCGCCACGGTTTCCGCAAGCGTGGGCACCTCGGGAAAGGCCGGTACGCGCTTGTCGCCGGTCACGGCCAGCGCGCGCAGCTTGCCCGCCTTGATGTGGCCGGAGGCCTCCAGCACCGTCATGAACGACAGCTGCACATGGCCCGCGAGCAGGTCGGCGATGGCCGGACCGCCGCCGCGGTAGGGCACATGCAGGATGAAGGAGCCCGTCTGGTCCTTGAACATCTCGGCGGCCAGGTGCGGCGCGCCGCCGGCGCCCGAACTGCTGTAGCTCATCTGGCCCGGCTTCGACTTGGCCAGCGCCACGAACTCGGCCGCCGTCTTCGCGGGGACCGACGGATGGACCATCATGGCCAGCGGCAGCTCGGCCACCAAAGACACCGGGGCAAAGGCCTTGTCGGCGTCGTAGGGCAGCTTGGGATACAGCAAGGGATTGATCGCCTGCGTGCCGATGTTGCCGAGGAGCAGCGTGTAGCCATCGGGCCTGGACTTGGCGACGTAGTCGGCGCCGATCTGCCCGGCGGCGCCGCCCTTGTTCTCCACGATGACGGGCTGGTTCCAGCGCCGGCTCAACTGCTCGGCGATCACGCGGCCGCCGGTGTCCGTGCCGCCGCCCGGCGGGAATGGAACCACGAGGGTCACGGGGCGGGAAGGGAAGGCCTGCGCGAAGCAAGGCGCGTGGAGGGCGCAGAAGGCAAGGGCGAGTGGGATCGCAAGGCGTCGAGTGAACAAGGGTGTCTCCTTCGTTTGTTATGGATGCGGTTGCTGCGCGGGAACGCAGGCGCTCAGGTGGTCAGGCTCATGGCGGGGCGCTCGCCTGCCAGGGCCTGTGCAATGCTCGCCAGCACCATCTCGCCCATCGCGGTGCGGGTCTCCCAGGTGGCGCTGGCGCGGTGGGCCTGCAAGGTCGCGCGGCCGGACTGGCGCAGCGCCAGCGGCACGTGCGGTTCATCGACGAACACGTCCAGGCCGGCGCCCGCGATGCGGCCGGCGGCCAGCGCCTGCGTCAGGGCGGCTTCATTGACGAGCCGGCCGCGCGCGACGTTGACCAGGAAGCCGCGCGGTCCCAGCGCATCGAGCACGGTTGCATCGACGATGCCTTCGGCCTGGTCCGCGGCTGCGCACAGCACCAGTGCGTCCGACGCGCGGGCCAGATCCAGCAGGCTCGGCATGAAGCGATGCGCGACGTCATCCATGGCGCGCAGATCGGTGTAGCCGATGGAGCAGCCGAAGGCGGCTGCCCGCACGGCCACGGCCCGGCCCACGCGGCCCATGCCGACGATGCCGATGCGCATGCCGCTGAACCGCCGGGCGAGCGGAATGGCGCTGGGCTGGGGGTGAAGCTCCCACTGGCCCTCCCGCACGAAGCGGTCGCCGGCGCACAAATTGCGGCACGCCGCGATCAGCAGGCCGATGGCCAGGTCGGCCACGTCTTCCGTCAGCGCGCCCAGCGTGGCGGTGACGGGCAAGGCACGCTCGCGGCAGTACGGCAGATCCACTGCGTCGGTGCCGACACCGTTGATGGCCACCACCTTGAGGCTGGGCAGCTGCTCCAGCATCGCCCGCGAAATGCCGGTGTGCCCACCGGTGATCACGGCATCGATCGATGCGCCATGTTGACGCAACCAGGCCGCGGGATCGCTCAATTCGAAGTGCTTGTGCACCGTGTAGAGCGATGCGAGCTTGTCGTTGATTGCGGGAATCAGTATCGGGTTCAGTTGAAGGACTTGGGGTTGCATGGCGAAGAAGTTCATTGGCGAAGGCCGAGCCGCCAGCGATCTGGCGGCATGGACGCATGCTAGTGATGCATTGACATATTGGTCAATATTGATCTATATAATCAATAGAAATTGACTCTACGCCGCACCGCCATGGCTTCCTGGATTTCGATGAACGAGGCGTGCAACCTCCTGGGCGTGCAGCCTCAGACGCTCTACGCGTACGTGAGCCGCGGCAAGCTCGAGGTCTCGCCGGACCCGGCCGACACGCGGCGCAGGCTCTACCGCGCCGAGGACGTGGCCGTGCTGGCCAAGCGCAAGCAGGCCGGCCGCAAGCACGAGACACTGGCCGCGAACACGCTGTTCGGCTCCGAACCCAGCATTCCGACGGCCCTGTGTGCGTTCTCCCGTGGGCGTCCGTACTACAGGGGGCGCGATGCGGTGGCCATGGCCCGCACGGCCACGCTCGAAGACGCGGCCCAGCTGTTATGGGGCGCCGAGCGCGCCGTCGATTTCTCCTGCATGACGCCGATGCGCGCAGGCAAGCCGGGCCGCGACGCGGCCTTCGCCGCGCTGGCCAGCCTGGCGGCCGCCGGCCACTCCACAGGAGGACGCCTGACCCGGGTGCTGCATGCCGAAGGCCAGGAACTGGTCGGGCAGGTGGCCAATGCATTCGGCGCCTCGCCAGGCCAAGAGCCGCTGCACCTGCGCTTTGCCAAAGGGTGGAAGCAACCGGCCAAGGTGGCCGATTTGCTGCGAACGGCCATGGTGCTGCTGGCCGATCACGAGTTGACCAGTTCCGCCTTCGTCGCGCGCATCACGGCGTCGACAGGCGCTTCGTTGCCCGCATGCCTGCTGGCCGGATTGACCACGCTCTCGGGCCCCTTGCATGGCGATGCCTCGGGCCGCGTGCGCGCGCTGTTCAGCGAGGTGGAGCGACTGGGCGAGGACCAGGTGCTGGCCCATTACCTCGCCAACGGCCTGTCGCCGGCGGGCTTCGGCCATCACCTCTATCCCGACGGCGATCCGCGTGCGGCCGCCCTGCTGGATCTGTTCGAACCGCCGAAGGTGATCGTGCGCTTCATCGCAAAGGTGACGAAGCTGACCGGCTTGCAGCCCAACATCGACGTTGCCTTGGCCGCCCTGGTGGCCCACCATCGGCTTCCCGCCGATGCGGCTTTCGGTCTGTTCGCAACGGCGCGCAGCGTGGGGCTCCTGGCGCACAGCCTGGAGCAGCTGAGCGTGGCGCAAGTCATCCGCCCGCGCGGGCGCTATGTGGGTCCGGTGCCCGAAGCGAGCGAGCAGGGCGGTTGAACGCGGGAGACTAGCGCCATCGCGATCAGCTGTTGGGCTTTGCGTATTGCTCCGCGCTCATCATCTCCAGGCCAACGAAGGGCTTGTCGCCCTCGACCCATGCATCGTGGCCCGGAGGAATGGTGTACGACATGCCTTCCTCGATGGCGGTCTTGGTGCCGTCATTCATCTGCACGGTGATGCGGCCGGAAACCGCGTACCCCACATGAGCCACCTGGCAACTGTCCGTGCCGACGACTGGCTTGATGCACTTCGACCAACGCCACCCGGGCTGGAAATTGAAGCGCCCGAGCGTGTAGCCCTCGAGGCGGACCACTTCGACCCGGGTCTTTTCCGGCTCCCGAACCTCGTCCGGTTCGTCATGGGATTTCGTCTGGAGCTTGCTGACATTCATGGGACTGGCCATCGCGTCTTCTCCTTGCACGAGTGAGCAGATAGTCGGCGGCAGCCTCGTGCCGAACCGCACGTCGAACGGTTGGATGTTAGTACCGAGGACACACTTCGGCGACGTATTTCGACAGTTTTTGAAAACCTTATTAGTACTGTTTAAAAATACAGTAGTATCTGGGGCATGGACTCCATTCCTGCTCCCCTCTGGATCGCCGCTTGCGCGCACCGGCTGCAGCAGCGGTGGCATACCGTCGATCCGCTCGAGCTGGAGGAAGTTGCGCGCGAGCTTTGGCGCGATCCTCGCCTACGCGCAATGTCGCCCACGGAGGCGGCGGTCGAGTGGCTGCAACCGGTAGCGTACGGCAATGGGCATCCTGGTCGGCACGGCTTCTTGGACTGACAAGACGCTGCTTGCGTGCGGTCGCTTCTACCCGAAGGAGGTGAAGACCGCCGAGGCACGCCTGCGCTACTACGCGTCGATCTTTCCGCTGGTGGAGGTCGACTCCAGCTTCTACGGCATTCCGGCGCCGGCCAACGCAAAGCTGTGGGCCGAGCGCACGCCCGAGGCCTTCACCTTCAACGTGAAGGCCTTCCGGCTCTTCACGGGCCACCAGACCGATGCCAAGGTGCTGCACAAGGACATCCAGCAAGCCTTGGCTGGGACCAGCACCAAGACCCTCTACTACCGCGGCATGCCGCCCGAGATCAGCGTGGAGCTGTGGCGGCGTTTTCGCGAGGCCATTGCGCCGCTCAGGCTGGCGGGCAAGCTCGGGCTGGTGCACTTCCAGTTTCCGCCCTGGCTCGTCTGCAACCGCGAGGGACATGCGCATGTGGCGCACTGCGTCGAGCAGATGGCGGGCCACACGATGAGCATCGAGTTCCGGCACCGCTCATGGTGGGACGACGCGCACCGCGCAGGCACCATCGAGTTCCTGCGTAAGCTTGGTGCCGTGCACACCATCGTCGACGGCCCGCAAGGCTTTGCCAACAGCGTGCCGCTGCTGGCGGAAATCACCAATGCCGACTGCGCGCTGGTGCGCCTGCACGGACGCAATGTCGACACTTACAACATCAAGGGCGCGGCCTCGGCGGCCGAGCGCTTCGACTACGACTATCCGGACCCCGAGCTGCGGGAGATCATGATGGAAGTGGTGCGCTTGGCCTACAAGGTGCGCAACACGCACGTCATCTTCAACAACTGCGACGAGGACAAGGGCCAGCGCAACGGCATCACGTTCATGAAGATGCTGCTGGCGCACGGATGAGGGTTGGCATCAACCGCTTCACCAAAGCGGCCATCTCCGAAGATGCCATCTCGCCTTCGCCCAGGTCCGCCATGCAAGGTATATGGCCATGACACCCCCCGTTTCCTTCACTGTTCCTATCTGGATGCGGGAGCGTTGCCGTTCCCCTGGCGCGGCACCGTGGTGCCACTGGCGGGAACATTGCCCGGCCCTTCCGATGGATCGTTGATGCCGTAGAAGAAAAGCACCCCCACGACGATGACCGCGATGGCGGCCAACAGGATCCACATCAAGCGGCGGCCGATGTCGCCCTGCTTGTGCTCTTGCCTGGTTTCCATGGCGCCCAGGCGGTTATCTGCGCATTTCGACCAGGTACGCCCGAACCGCATCGGCTGAATTGCCCACGACTCTCACCGCGTCTCGCAGCTGCGTCTCGGAACACTTCAGCGCCTCGGTCCATGATCGCACTTCGTGCGGCTCATCAATTGCGATCAGCTTGCGATCCAGTCCTGTCTTCTTGAGGTCGTCGGCCATTTTTTTTCTCCTGTGGTCACGGCGGCACAATGCCTCCGGCACCTCAGGTTGAGCGCGGGGGAGCCACGGCGCCATGCCGTTTTGACGCGTCTTGCTGACAGTGACTCTCCTACGCGGCGCCGGAACATGCTCATGGGCGGTCCGCGCACTTGCAACCCTAGGATTGCAACCCTAGGACGATCGGGGCGACAGTTGCGCGCGCAGCCACGCGGCCATGTCGCCCATCACCTGGTTGCCCAGCGGCGATACGGCGGTGAAGTGAATGCAGGCGTGAATGGCGCCGGGATAGTGGCGGTGCTCGGTCGGCACGCCGGCCTCTGCGATGCGCAGCGCGAGCGCATGGCCTTCGTCGCGCAGCGGGTCATGGCCCATGGTGGCCAGCCAGGTGGGTGGCAGCGTGTTCAGGGACTGCGACTGCAGCAGGGCGAAATCGGCATGCCGCGCCAACTGCTCGCGCCCGCCCAGGTAGCAATCGATGAACCACTGCATGACACCGGTGGTGAGGAACTTGCCCTCTCCGTTCTCCGCCATCGAAGGGCTCGGCTCGCTGTAGTGCTGGGCGACCGGGTAGATGAGGCCTAGCGCGCGCGGTGCCATGGTGCCGGCCGAACGCAGCACCGCCGCGGCGGCCAGCTGCGCGCCCGCGCTGTCGCCGGCCAGCGCGATGCGCGAGGGATCGGCGCCGAGCGCTTGCGCGTGCGCAGCCACCCAGCGCAGCGTGCAGGCCACGTCGTCCACCGCCGCCGGAAAGGGATGCTCGGGCGCCAGCCGGTAGTCCACCGCCACCACCACGGCGTCCACGTCATGGCACAGGGTGCGGCACACCTTGTCGTGGGTTTCGAGATCGCCGATCACGAAGCCGCCACCGTGAACGTAAAGCAGCAGGGGAAGCGGCCCCTTCGCGTCGGGCTGGTAGATGCGCAGTGTTAGCGGGCTTGCAGGACCGTCGATGACGCGGTCGTCCGCCGATGCGATGGGAGGTGCCGCCAAGCCCAGCGCGGCAGCCAGCTCGCGGTAGACCTGGCGCGCCACCGGCGGCGGCAGCGACTCCAGCGGCGGGCCGCCCTGCGCGGCGGCCTGTGCCAGAAAGCCGGCCAGCGCCGGATCGAGGGGTGCCGTGTCGAGCACGGCAGCAATGGAAGTGCGGGTCATCGGGCGTTCAGATGTAGGTCGATGCCAAGCCGCCATCGACCGGAATGTTCGCGCCGCTGATCCAGCGCGCCTCGTCGCTGCAGAGCCACGCAATCACCGGCGCGATCTCGTCCGCGAACCCGGGGCGCAGCATGCGGTGCGCATCGGCCTGCACGCGCTCCTGGCCGAGCATGCTCACGAAGTCGCCCAGGATCGGCGTGAACACCGGGCCCGGCGCCACGCAGTTCATGCGCACGCCGCGATCCAGAAACCATTGCTGCGACTGCGTGGCGCTCCAGACGATCAGCGCTTCCTTGAAGTACTGGTAGCAGGTCTCCTGCGGCACCATGTGGTCGCGCAGCCAGTGGGCGCCGGCCTCGAAGCCTTGCGCGGCGGCCAGGGCCTTGTGCGGCGCCAGTCGCTGCGGCCATTCGGCGCCGAGGATGGAGGCCACGTTGACGATGGAGCCGCCGCGCGGGATGCGCGGCAGCGCCTGCTCCGTCAGGTGGCGCAGCCCCAGGTAGTTGACGTCGGCCACCAGCTTGACCGGCGCGGTGCCGGGCACGCCGGCGATGTTGCACAGCGCATCGAAGCGCTCGGGCAACTGCGCCACGGCCGCATCGATGGCGGCGACGGAACTCAGGTCGGCCTTGACGAAGCCGTCGAGCGTGAGGCTCGGGTCGTTGCGGTCCACGCCGATGACGCGGGCGCCGGCAAAGCGCGCGATGCGAACCACCTCGGCGCCGATGCCCGACGACACGCCGGTGACGACGATGGTTTTTCCTTGAAGCTGCATGAAATGTCTCCTCGTGGGTTCAATAGCCAACTGGCACTCAGAACGGATAGGGATGCGGCGCCTGCTTGATGGTCAGCCACTGCCACTGGGTGTATTCCTCCCAGTCGGCGGGGCCGCCCACGCTGCTGCCGTTGCCGGCGATGCCGGGTCCGCCGAAGGGGTTGACGCACTCGTCGTTGACGGTCTGGTCGTTGATGTGGACCATGCCGGAGTTCAACTGCGCGGCCATGGCCATGGCGCGTCCGATCGAGGGCGAGATCACCGCCGATGCCAGGCTGCCCTGGTGGTTGTTGGCCAGGGCCACGGCCTCGTCGTCGGTGTTGAACGTGATGATGTTGGCGACGGGCCCGAACACTTCCTCGTCGTACACGCGCATGCCGGCCTTCACGTTGGTGAGCACCGTGGGTTTGTAGAAGAGGCCCTCGCTGGTGCCGCCGGCCAGCAACTGCGCGCCGGCCGCAATGCTGTCCTGCACGATGGCGTGCACGCGGTCGCGCTGCTTCGCGTCGATCAGCGGCCCCAGGGCCACCTGGCCGCTGGCACCGTCGCCCACCGGCAGGTGCTGGGCCTTCGCGACCAGCCGCTGCGTGAAGGCGGCGGCGATGCTTTCGTGCACGATGATGCGATTGGTCGCCATGCAGATCTGCCCCTGGTGCAGGTAGGCGCCCCAGGCGGCATTGCTGGCCGCGATGTCGAGGTCGGCGTCTTCCAGAACGATCAGCGAGTTGGCGCCGCCCAGCTCCAGCGTGACCTTCTTCAGATGGCGCCCCGCCAGCTCGCCGATGCGCCGGCCCACGGCGGGCGAGCCGGTGAAAGCGATCATCGGCACGTGCGCGTCGGTCACCAGCGCTTCACCGGCGGCGGCGTCGCCGGGCAGCACCTGCAGCAGGCCGGCGGGCAGGCCCGCCACTTCGAACACGCGGGCGATCATGAAGCCGCCGCTCACCGGCGTGCGCGAGTCGGGCTTGACCACCACGCCGTTGCCCGCCGCGAGGGCCGGTGCCACGGTGCGAAGCGTGAGGATGAGCGGAAAGTTGAAGGGCGAGATCACGCCCACCACGCCACGCGGCACGCGTCGCGCCAGGCTGGTGATGCCATGCGCACTCGGCAACACCTGGCCCTGCGACTGCAAGGGCATGGCCGCCGCCAGATGGCACAGGGTGATGGCCTCGCGCACCTCGTGCTGTCCCTTGGGCAGGATGGCGCCGGTCTCCCGGGCCACATACAGCGCCAGCTCGTCGAAGTGCTGCTCGAACAGTGCCGCGGCCCGCAGGAACACCGCGGCCTTCTCGCGCGGCGCCACCTGCGCCCAGTTTTTCTGCGCCTGCGCCGCGGCGGCCGTGGCCAGCGCGACGTCCTGCGCGTCGGCAATGCCGACGCTCGCCATCACCTGGCCCGTGGCCGGTTCGACGACGTTGCGCACACCGCCTGCGGACGCGACCCACGCGCCGTTGAACACCTTGCCGGCCCAGGCCGCCGGGTCCAGGAACGCCAGCTTCTGCGAAACACCCATGACTCACCCCTTGCGAAAAAAGTTGATCGACGGGCCGCGGTGGAAATGCCGCGGCACCGACTTCTTTTCGCAACGGGCATACCAACGGCGCCGTGGCGGGGTGGCCCGGCGCCGCTGCGCGAGGCTGTTTTCATTCGGGGGTTAGGGGAATTCCCGGAGTTGTAATAGTTATTGTGAATAACTGGTTTACCCTGATCCGGGCTTTCACCAAATGCTCAAAAATCGGCCGCCCGTTTCACCAAACGATGAACCCGAAATTGACCAAAGCCATTGCCTCACCGGTCCCCGGGCGGATCTCCCTGGCCGAGGTGGCGCGCGCCACCGGCGCCGCGCTGGGCCGTTTCGACGGCGCCGACGTGGCGCGTGCGATGAGCCGCTTCGACGCCTCGCACGTCGGGAACGAAGAGCACCCGACCATTGCCGACATCAGTGAGTGCCTGTTCTTTTCGCCGGGTGACGGCCGCATCTGGCTGCAGGACCAGCGCATGGTGCTGCTGCATACCGAAGCGCTGGGGTCCCTGCGGCGCGAGCTGATCGACAGCCTGGGCCAGGAGAAGGCCCGCGGCCTTTTCACCCGCGCGGGTTACGTCAGCGGCGCGCGCGACGCGCAACTGGTGCGCAAGCACTGGCCCGAGGCCGAGCCGGCCGCAGCCGCCATGGCCGGCACCCGCCTGCATGCGCTGGAAGGCCTGGTGAAGGTCGAGCTGGTGCACGCGCGCTACGACCCCGAGACTTCGGACTACGAGGGCGAATTCATCTGGCACCACTCGGTCGAAGACGACGAGCACATCGCGGCCTACGGCATCGGTGGCTCCCCGGCCTGCTGGATGCAGGTGGGCTATGCCACTGGCTACGTCAGCACGCTGTTCGGGCGGCTGGTGGTGTTTCGCGAGGTTGCCTGCCGCTCGATGGGCGAGAGCCATTGCCGCGTGATCGGAAAATCCGCCGAGCGCTGGGACGACGTGGAAGAAGACATGCGCTACCTGCGCGCACGCGAATTCGTGGGCGTTTCCGGTGGCGTGTCGCCTTACGGCGGCGCGGCGGCGCGGGCCGCCGAGTTGCCCACGTCCCCGCGCAAGAGCGACGCGATGGTGGGTGCGTCATCGGCCTTCAACGCGGCCTGCCACCTGCTGCATCGCGTGGCGCCGACCACGGCCACCGTGCTCTTTACCGGCGAGTCCGGCGTCGGCAAGGAAAAGTTCGCGAGCATGCTGCACAGCATCAGTCCGCGGCGCGACAAGCCCTTCGTCGCCGTGAATTGCGCGGCCATTCCGGAGACGCTGATCGAGTCGGAGCTGTTCGGCGTGGAGCGCGGCGCCTACACCGGCGCCGGTGCGGCGCGGCCGGGCCGCTTCGAGCGCGCCCACGGCGGCACGCTGTTCCTGGACGAGATCGGCACGCTGAGCTACGCGGCGCAGGGCAAGCTGCTGCGCACATTGCAGGAGGGCGAAGTCGAGCGCGTGGGCAGCACACGCAGTGTTCAGGTCGACACGCGCGTCATCGCGGCCACCAACGTCGATCTGCGCCAGGCCGTGCGCGACGGCAAGTTTCGCGACGACCTGTTCTTCCGGCTCAACGTCTTTCCCATTCACCTGCCGCCGCTGCGCGAGCGGCGCGACGACGTGCCGCTTTTGATGAGCCATTTCCTGCAGCACTACGGCCGCAAGCATGGCCGGCAGACCGCCGGCTTCACGCAAGCCGCCGTCAAGGCGCTGCTGAATTACGACTACCCCGGCAACATCCGCGAACTGCAGAACCTGATCGAGCGCGCAGTGATCGTCGCGCCCGAGGGCAGCCTGCTCGACGTGCACCACCTGTTCACAAGCGGCGAGACGCTGGACAAGAACGTGCTGTCGGTACGGCCGGATGGCCACCTGGCGGGCACCTCTCCACAGGCCACGGACGCAAGCCACGTCGTGCCAGACCGCACCGGCTCTGGTTCGTTGGGGCAGATGGAAGAGACGCTGATACGCCGCGCGCTGGAGCAATGCGGTGGAAACCTTTCGGCAGCGGCACGGGTGCTGGGCATCACGCGTCCCCAGCTGGCCTACCGGGTGCGCAAGCGCGGGCTCATGGTGCGGTCCGAGCTGGATTGACGGGACAAATACGACCCCTCGGGGCTAAGCCAATCTCGCAGATTTGACTCTCAGGGTTTGCCCTAGCCCCCGGTCCGGCGATTCGGACGGGCTCCTTGCCCCGCATCCGGATCGTCGGCAGCTCGCTCGCTTCATCTCCGCCTCATCTTTCGTGAAATCAACGACTTAGCGAGCGTTGCGCGCGGCGCGCCGCGTGGCACATCGATTGCTCTGTACCAAGGCCGGCCGCATCGCTCGATGCGGGTCCTGGCCATGACACAGGAGACAAACCGATGAGCAGCATGGGCGACCTTGACCCCACGGAAACTGGCGAGTGGATCGACGCGCTCGGCGCGGTGCAACAACACCGCGGCAGCGAACGTACGAACTTTCTGTTGAATCGCCTGGTCGACCAGGGCCGGCGCGACGGGGTGTACGTGCCCCGTTCGCTGAACACGGCGTACAAGAACACCATCCCGCCCGAGCAGGAAGAAAAGTCGCCCGGCAACCGAGAGATCGAGCACCGCCTGCGCTCGATCATCCGCTGGAACGCGATGGCGATCATCCTGCGCGCCAACAAGGACTCGTCGGAGCTCGGCGGCCACATTGCGAGCTTCCAGTCGGCGGCCACGCTTTACGACATCGGCTTCGGCCACTTCTGGCATGCGGCCACCGACACGCACGGCGGCGACCTGCTGTTCATCCAGGGCCACAGCTCACCCGGCATCTATGCACGCGCTTTTCTCGAAGGCCGCCTGAGCGAGCAGCAACTGCTCAACTATCGCCAGGAGTCCGACGGCAACGGCATCCCGTCGTACCCGCACCCCTGGCTCATGCCCGACTTCTGGCAGTTCCCCACGGTGTCGATGGGCCTCGGCCCGCTGATGGCGATCTACCAGGCGCGCTTTCTCAAGTACCTGCACGGTCGGGGTCTGGCCGACACGGCGCCGCGCAAGGTCTGGGCCTTCATGGGCGACGGCGAGATGGACGAGCCCGAATCGCTCGGCGCCATCTCGCTCGCGGGCCGCGAAAGCCTGGACAACCTCGTGTTCGTCATCAACTGCAACCTGCAGCGCCTGGACGGCCCGGTGCGCGGCAACGGCAAGATCGTGCAGGAACTGGAGTCCGTGTTCCGCGGCGCTGGCTGGAATGTGATCAAGGTGCTCTGGGGCAGCGGCTGGGACAAGCTGCTCGCCAAGGACAAGAGCGGCAAGCTCTTGCAGCGCATGGAAGAGTGCGTGGACGGCGAATACCAGGACTTCAAGAGCAAGAGCGGCGCCTACGTGCGCGAGCATTTCTTTGGCAAGTACGACGAGACGAAGGCGCTGGTCGCCGACATGAGCGACGACGAGATCTGGGGCCTCACGCGTGGCGGCCACGACCCCGAGAAGGTGTTTGCCGCGTATGCCGCCGCCGTCAAGCACAAGGGCCAGCCCACGCTGATCCTGCCCAAGACGGTCAAGGGCTACGGCATGGGTGAATCGGGCGAGGGCCAGATGATCGCGCATCAGGCCAAGAAGATGACGCAGGACGCGCTGCGCGGCTTTCGTGATCGCTTCCAGATCCCGGTGTCCGATGAAGAGCTGCCCAACGTGCCCTTCATCCAGTTGGCCGAAGACAGCCCCGAGATGAAGTACCTGCGCGAGCGCCGTGCCGCGCTCGGCGGCTACCTGCCGCAGCGCCGCCGCAAGTCGACCGCGCTGGAGATTCCGCCGCTTTCCACCTTCGAGCGCCTGCTCAAGGACACGGGCGAGCGCGAGATCTCCACCACCATGGCCTTCGTGCAGATGCTCGGCACGCTGGTGCGCGACAAGCAGATCGGCAAGCACGTGGTGCCCATCGTGCCCGACGAGTCGCGCACCTTCGGCATGGAAGGCATGTTCCGCCAGCTGGGCATCTGGTCGTCGCTCGGCCAGCTCTACAAGCCGCAGGACGCCGACCAGCTCATGTACTACCGCGAGTCGAAAGACGGGCAGGTGCTGCAGGAAGGCATCAACGAGGGCGGCGCGATGTCCAGCTGGATCGTCGCGGCCACCTCGTACAGCACGAACAACGTGCCGATGATTCCGTTCTACATCTACTACTCGATGTTCGGCCTGCAGCGCGTGGGCGACCTGGCCTGGCTGGCCGGCGACATGCGTGCGCGCGGCTTCCTCTTGGGCGGCACGGCGGGGCGCACCACGCTCAACGGCGAAGGCCTGCAGCACGAGGACGGCCACAGCCACATCCTGGCCGGCACCATTCCCAACTGCGTTTCGTACGACCCGACCTTTGCCTACGAGGTGGTCGCCATCGTGCGCGACGGCATGCGCCGCATGTACGCCGAGCAGGAGGACGTGTATTACTACATCACCCTCATGAACGAGAACTACCCGCATCCCGGCATGCCCGAGGGCAGCGAAGCGGGCATTCTCAAAGGGCTGTACCAGCTGAGCGATGGCGGCAAGACACCCAAGAAGGGCCACCGCGTGCAACTCATGGGCAGCGGCACCATCCTGCGCGAGGTGATGTTCGCGGCCGAGCTGCTGAAGGCAGACTTCGGCATTGCCGCCGACGTGTGGAGCGCCACCAGCTACAACGAGCTGCGCCGCGACGGCATGGCCGCCGAGCGCTGGAGCCGGCTGCACCCGACCGAGCCCGCGCGCAAGAGCCACGTCGAGCAATGCCTCGAAGGCCACGACGGCCCGGTCATCGCGGCCACCGACTACATGCGCAACTACGCCGACCAGGTGCGCGAGTACGTGCAGGCCGCGGGCCGGCGCTACACCGTGCTGGGCACCGACGGGTTCGGGCGCAGCGACTACCGCCGCAAGCTGCGCCGCTTCTTCGAGGTCGACCGCTGGCACGTGGCCGTGGCCGCGCTCAAGGCGCTGGCCGACGATGGCGTGATCAAGCACGCCGTGGTGGCCGAGGCCATCGCGAAGTACGGGCTCGATGCCGAGCGCGCAGCCCCCTGGACCGTCTGAGGCAAGGCAGCAACATGAGCAACGCAATCGACATCAAGGTTCCGGACATCGGCGACTTCAGCGATGTGCCCGTCATCGAGATCTTCGTCAAGCCCGGCGATACGGTGAAGGCCGAAGACCCGCTGGTCTCGCTCGAATCCGACAAGGCAACGATGGAGGTGCCCGCGCCGCGCGGCGGGGTGGTCGAGTCCATCTCTGTGAAGCTGGGCGACAAGGTCAGTGAAGGCAGCGTCATCATGACCTTCAAGGGCGAGGGCGGCGCTGCCGCTGCGCCCGCGCCCACCGAAGCCGCCAAGCCCAGCGTGAGCGCCGCGCCTGCGGCCACCAGCGCGCCGGCCGGCGTGGCCGAGGTGCGCGTGCCCGACATCGGCGACTTCAAGGACGTGCCGGTCATCGAGATCTTCGTGAAGGTCGGCGACACGGTGAAGGCCGAAGACCCGATCGTCTCGCTCGAATCGGACAAGGCGACGATGGACGTGCCGGCCCCGCTCTCGGGCGTGGTGACGGCCATCGGCATCAAGATCGGGGACAAGGTGAGCGAGGGGTCGGTGATTCTTTCGCTGGCGACGGGGGATGCGCCCGTGGCGACCGCTGCCGCACCGGCACCAGCTGCACCAGCCGCCGCACCGGCGCAAGCCGCGGCCTCCGCAAGCGGCGCCATCGACGAAGCCGCCTTCGCACTCGCCTACGCTGGCCCGGCCGTGCGCAAGCTCGCGCGCGAACTCGGCGTCGACCTCGGAAAGATCAAGGGCACCGGTGACCACGGCCGCATCGTGCGCGCCGACGTCGAGGCCTTCGCGAAGGGCGGTGGCGCAGCCGCCGCACCGGCCGCCGGCAAGGCTGCCGCAGCGCCCGCGGGCGGTGGCGTCGGTGGCATCGACCTGTTGCCCTGGCCCAAGGTCGACTTCGCCAAGTTCGGCCCGACCGAGCGAAAAGAACTGTCACGCATCAAGAAGATCAGCGCCGCCAACCTGCACCGCAACTGGGTCGTCATTCCGCACGTGACGACGCACGACGAGGCCGATATCACCGACCTCGAGCCATTCCGCGTGCAGATGAACAAGGAGCTGGAGAAGTCGGGCGTCAAGATCAGCATGCTGCCTTTCATGATGAAGGCGGCCGTCGCTGCGCTGAAGAAGTTCCCGGAGTTCAACGCCAGTCTCGACGGTGATGCCCTGGTGCTCAAGAACTACTGGCACATCGGCTTTGCAGCCGACACGCCCAACGGGCTCATGGTGCCGGTGATCCGCGACGTCGACAAAAAGAGCGTGCCCGACATCGCCAAGGAGATGGGCGAGCTCGCCAAGCTCGCGCGCGACGGCAAGCTCAAGCCCGACCAGATGTCGGGCGGCACCTTCACCATCAGCTCGCTGGGCGGCATCGGCGGCATCTACTTCACGCCGATCATCAATGCGCCCGAGGTCGCCATCATGGGCGTGTGCAAGAGCTACTGGAAGCAGCACTCCAGCGACGGCAAGACCTACACCTCGCGCCTCACGCTGCCGCTGTCCCTCTCATGGGACCACCGCGTGATCGACGGCGCCGCCGCCGCGCGCTTCAACGTCTATTTCGCCAACGTGCTCGCCGACCTGCGGCGCGTGCTGTTCTGAAGGAAGCTCCCAATGGCACACATGGTGGAAGTCAAGGTCCCCGACATCGGTGAATTCAAGGATGTCGCGGTCATCGAACTGCTGGTCAAGCCTGGCGAGGTCATCGCGGTCGATACCGGGTTGATCATGGTGGAGTCCGACAAGGCTTCGATGGAGATTCCGTCGAGCCATGCAGGGACTGTGAAGGAGCTGAAGATCGCGCTGGGGGATAAGGTGAGCGAAGGGTCGGTGATCCTGGTCATCGAGACGGCTGCTGCGGGAGCGGGGGCACCCTCACCCCAGCCCTCTCCCGCGAGCGGGAGAGGGAGCGAGGCAGCGCCAGCGCCAGCGCCAGCGCCGGCACCTGTACCCGCACCCGTGGCCGGCAGCTACACCGGCAAGGCCGACATCGAGTGCGAAGTGCTCGTGCTCGGCGCCGGCCCCGGCGGCTACTCGGCCGCGTTCCGCAGCGCGGACCTCGGCATGAAGACCGTGCTGGTGGAGCGCTACGCCACGCTCGGCGGCGTGTGTCTCAACGTGGGATGCATCCCCTCGAAGGCGTTGCTGCACACGGCCGGCGTGATGGACGAGGTGAAGCTGCTCGCCAAGCATGGCATCAAGTTCGCCGCACCTGAGGTCGACATCGACGCGCTGCGCGGCTTCAAGGACGGCGTCATCAAGAAGCTCACCGGCGGCCTGGCCGGCATGGCGAAGGCGCGCAAGGTCGAGGTGGTCACCGGTGTTGGCAGCTTCCTCGATGCGTACCACGTCGAGGTGGTGGGCGAGGGCGGCGCGAAGAAGGTGGTGAAGTTTGCCAAGGCCATCATCGCCGCGGGCTCGCAGGCCGTGAAGCTGCCCTTCATGCCGGAAGACGAGCGCGTCGTCGACTCCACCGGTGCGCTGCTGCTCAAGGGCATTCCCAAGCGCATGCTGGTGATCGGCGGCGGCATCATCGGCCTGGAGATGGCCACGGTGTATTCGACGCTGGGCACGCGCATCGACGTGGTTGAAATGCTCGACGGCCTGATGCAGGGCGCCGACCGCGACCTCGTCAAGGTATGGGAGAAGTTCAACGCGCCGCGCTTCGACAACGTGATGCTCAAGACGAAGACCGTCGGTGCCAAGGCCACCAAGGCGGGCATCGAGGTCAGCTTCGAAGGCGAGAAGGCGCCGAAGGGGCCGCAGGTCTACGACCTGGTGCTGGTGGCCGTGGGCCGCAGCCCGAACGGCAAGAAGATCGCGGCCGACAAGGCCGGCGTGGCCGTCACCGACCGCGGCTTCATCGACGTCGACAAGCAGATGCGCACCAACGTGCCGCACATCTTCGCCATCGGCGACATCGTCGGCCAGCCCATGCTGGCGCACAAGGCGGTGCATGAGGCGCACGTGGCGGCCGAGGCGGCGCACGGCGAGGCAGCTTTCTTCGATGCGCGGCAGATTCCCTCGGTGGCCTACACCGACCCCGAGGTGGCGTGGGCCGGCAAGACGGAAGAGCAGTGCAAGGCCGAGGGCCTGAAGGTTGGCAAGGCGGTGTTTCCGTGGGCCGCATCGGGCCGCGCCATCGCCAACGGGCGCGACGAGGGGTTCACCAAGCTGCTGTTCGACGAGGCCACCCACCGCATCGTCGGCGGCGGCATCGTCGGCACGCATGCGGGCGACCTGATCAGCGAGGTGTGCCTGGCCATCGAGATGGGCTGCGAGCCCTCCGACATCGGCAAGACCATCCACCCGCATCCGACGCTGGGCGAATCGATCGGCATGGCGGCCGAGGTCTTCGAGGGGCATTGCACCGATCTGCCCCCGGTGAAGAAGAAGTAGGCCGCCGCCATGCCGCTCGCACTGGCTTTCGAGGCTCTGGGATCGGGGTCTCCGGTGGTGATCCTGCACGGCCTGTTCGGCGCGGGGCGCAACTGGACGCAGGTGGCACAGGCGCTGGCGGCGGACCATCGCGTCTACCTGCCAGACGCCCGCAACCATGGCGCCTCGCCCTGGGCCGAATCGATGTCGTACGTGGAAATGGCGGGCGACGTGCTCGCACTGATCGAGCGCGAGCAATTGCAGCGGCCCTTCGTGATCGGCCACAGCATGGGCGGCAAGACCGCGATGGCGCTCGCGCTCTCGCACCCCGGGGCCATCGGCGGCATCGCCGTGATCGACATTGCCCCCGAGAGCTACGCCGACCAGTTCTCGTCGTACGTGTCGGCCATGCGCAGTCTCGAGGTGGCGAGTGCCGCCAGCCGCCGTGAAATCCAGCAGGTGCTGGCCAACAGCCTCGGCGCCGACGCGCCCGTCGACTTCCTGATGCAGAACCTGCGCCGGCAGAACGACCGATTCGACTGGCGGCTGAACCTGCTCGCCACAGGCCTGTGCATGCCCGAGCTTTGCGGCTTTCCCGGGGCGCTGCGCGACGCGCGCTACGACGGCCCCGCGCTCTTCATCCATGGCGCCGAGTCCGGCTACGTGCGGCCTTCGTCGCTTGCCGGCATTCGCGCGCTGTTCCCGCATGCGGGGACCGAGCGCATCGCCGAGGCCGGCCACTGGGTGCACGCCGACCAGCCCGCGGCGCTGCTGTGCGGGCTGCGCGACTGGCTGGCCGATGCCGGCGCGGCCACCCCTTACTGACAATTCCACGGAGACACCATGTCCGACGAAAAACTGCGCGAAGCCGCCCTCGACTACCACCGCTTCCCCACGCCGGGCAAGATCTCGGTGAACCCGACCAAGCCGATGGCCACGCAGCGCGACCTCGCGCTCGCGTACTCGCCCGGCGTGGCCGAGGCCTGCATGGAGATCGTGCGCGACCCGGCCGAGGCGATGAACCTCACCTCGCGTGCCAACCTGGTGGCCGTCATCACCAACGGCACCGCGGTGCTGGGCCTGGGCAACATCGGTGCGCTGGCCGGCAAGCCGGTCATGGAAGGCAAGGCCTGCCTGTTCAAGAAGTTCGCAGGCATCGACGTGTTCGACATCGAGCTCGACGAGAACGACCCCGACGCGCTGATCGACACCATCGCGCGCATGGAGCCCACCTTCGGCGGCATCAACCTCGAAGACATCAAGGCGCCCGAGTGCTTCTACATCGAGAAGAAGCTGCGCGAGCGCATGAAGATCCCGGTCTTTCACGACGACCAGCACGGCACCGCCATCGTCGCGGCCGCGGCCATCCTCAATGCGCTGCGGCATGTGAAGAAGGACATTCGGGAGGTGAAGCTGGTGGCCTCTGGCGCCGGCGCGGCGGCGCTGGCCTGCCTCGACCTGATCGTGAGCCTGGGCCTGCCGATGCAGAACATCTTCGTGTCCGACAGCGCGGGCGTGGTCTACGTCGGCCGCAAGGAGCAGATGGACCCGAACAAGGCCCGCTACGCGCAGGACACCTCGGCGCGCAAGCTGGCCGACGTGATCGCCGGCGCCGACATCTTCCTCGGCCTCTCGGCCGGCGGCGTGCTCAAGCCCGAGATGGTGAAGGAGATGGCGCGCGACCCGATCATCCTCGCCATGGCCAACCCGACGCCGGAAATCCTTCCGGAAGACGCGCTGGCCGTGCGCCCCGACGCCATCCTCGGCACCGGCCGGTCGGACTATCCGAACCAGGTCAACAACGTCCTGTGTTTTCCGTTCATCTTTCGTGGCGCGCTCGACGTGGGCGCGACCACCATCAACGAAGAGATGAAGCTTGCCGCGGTGCGCGCCATCGCCGAGCTCGCGCATGCCGAGATTCCCGAAGTGGTGGCGCAGGCCTACGGCGCGGTGGGTCTGCGCTTCGGCCGCGACTACCTGATTCCCAAGCCCTTCGACCCGCGCCTGATCGAGTTCGTCGCCCCCGCGGTGGCGCAGGCCGCGGCGGACAGCGGCGTGGCGACGCGGCCCATCGCCGACATGAAGGCCTATCGCCAGCGCCTGTCCCAGTTCGTCTACCAGTCGGGCAGCAGCATGCAGCCGCTCTTCGCCGCGGCCAAGCAGGCGCCCAAGCGCGTGGTCTACGCCGAGGGCGAGGACGAGCGCGTGCTGCGCGCCGCGCAGGTGGTGGTCGACGAAGGCCTGGCGCGCCCGCTGTTGCTGGGCCGCCCCGAGGTGATTGCCGAGCGCATTGCGCAATACGGCCTGCGCCTCACGCTGGGCACCGACTGCGAGGTCGTCGATCTGCTCGACCCCGCTGTGTATGGCGACGCAGCGGAGGCGTACTACCAGCTCAAGCGCCGCGACGGCGTCTCGCGCCTGGTGGCGCAGACCGAGATGCGCAGCCGCGGCACGCTGCTTGCGGCCATGCTGGTGCGCCAGGGCCGCGCCGACGCCATGCTGTGCGGCACGCTCGGCGGCTACGGCGACCACCTGGGCCATGTGCGCGACGTGATCGGCCTGCGCCCCGGCGCCAAGACCCTGGCTGCCATGCAGATGCTGATGCTGCCCGGGCGCCAGCTCTTCATTTGCGACACGCACGTCAACCGCGAGCCCGATGCCGCGCAGATCGCCGAGATCGCGCTGCTCGCGGCCGAAGAGGTGCGCCGCTTCGGCGTGACGCCGAGCGTGGCACTGCTCTCGCACTCGAACTTCGGCGGCTCCGACGCGGCCTCGGCCGTGAAGATGCGTGAGGCGCTCGCGCTCATCAAGGCGAGCGATCCGCAGCTCGCCGTTGAAGGCGAGATGCGCGGCGACGCGGCGCTGTCCAAGTCGATCCTCGACCACGAGTTTCCGGACTCGGCGCTGGAGACGGAGGCCAACGTGCTCATCATGCCCAACGTCGATGCGGCCAACATCTCATACAACCTGCTGCGCGTGGCGGCCGGCAGCGGCATCACGGTGGGCGGCATCCTGCTGGGCGCGGCGCGCTCGGTGCACATCCTCACGCCGTCGTCGACGGTGCGCCGCATCGTCAACATGACCGCACTGGCGGTGGTCGATGCCAACTCGAACCGCAACACGGCCTGACGGCGGCGCGGCCATGAACCGCCCAAGCCCCGGCAGTTGCATGCCGATCGCGTCTGAAATTTTCTAGGAGATCCCCGTGGACCAACCATCCGTCGCACCCAAGCCCTTTTACAAGTCCCTCTACTTCCAGGTCATCACGGCCATCGTGCTCGGGGTGCTGCTGGGGCATTTCTATCCGGACACCGGCGCCTCGATGAAACCGCTCGGCGACGGCTTCATCAAGCTGATCAAGATGATCATCGCGCCGATCATCTTCTGCACGGTGGTGGTCGGCATCGCGGGCATGGAGGACATGAAGAAGGTCGGCAAGACCGGTGGCCTGGCGCTCTTGTACTTCGAGATCGTGAGCAGCATCGCGCTGGTGGTGGGCCTCGTGATCATCAACATCGTGCGGCCTGGCGCCGGCATGAATGTCGACGTGAGCCAGCTCGACGCCAAGAGCGTCGCGGCCTACACCGGCCCCGGAAAGATGCAGAGCACGACCGACTTCCTGCTCAACGTGATCCCGAACACAGTGGTCGATGCCTTCGCCAGGGGCGAGATCCTGCAGGTGTTGCTCATCGCGGTGATGTTCGGCTTTGCGCTGCACAAGTTCGGCGGCCGCGGCACGCTGGTGTTCGACGTGATCGAGAAGGGCTCGCACGTGCTGTTCGTGATCGTGGGCTACATCATGAAGGTCGCGCCCATCGGCGCCTTTGGTGCCATGGCCTTCACCATCGGAAAGTACGGCGTGAGCTCGCTGATGCAGCTCGGCCAGCTGATGGCCACCTTCTACCTGACCTGCCTCTTGTTCATCTTCGTGGTGCTGGGGGGAATCGCGCGGTTCCACGGCTTCAGCATCTGGAAGTTCATCAAGTACATCAAGGAAGAGCTGTTGATCGTGCTGGGCACCTCGTCCTCCGAATCGGTGCTGCCGCGCATGATGGCCAAGCTGGAGAATCTGGGCGCCAAGAAGTCGGTGGTCGGCCTGGTGGTCCCTACGGGCTACTCGTTCAACCTCGACGGCACCTCGATCTACCTGACGATGGCGGCAGTGTTCATCGCGCAGGCGACCAACACCGACATGACGCTCACCCAGCAGCTCACGCTCCTGGCCGTGCTGCTGCTCACCTCGAAAGGCGCGGCGGGCGTCACGGGCAGCGGCTTCATCGTGCTGGCGGCCACGCTTTCAGCGGTGGGCCATGTCCCGGTGGCCGGCCTGGCGCTGATCCTCGGCATCGACCGCTTCATGTCCGAGGCCCGCGCGCTCACCAACCTGATCGGCAACGGCGTGGCCACGGTCGTGGTCGCCAAGTGGACCAACGACCTGGACACCGTCCGCATGAAGCGCATCCTGGACAACGAGACGACGGCCGAAGCCGAGGCGCCCGAGGCGGTGCTGGACAAGGTCGAGACCCACATGCCTGTGGCCCCGGCCTTGCCGGACAAGGTCGAGACCCACATGCCGGTGGCCCAGGCCCGCTGATGCATTGCATGCCTGCACGGAGCAGCCAACCATGAACAGCCCCGTGCAGAAGCACCGAGTCGTCATCGTGGGTGGCGGAGCCGGCGGCCTGGAACTGGCGACGCGCCTGGGCGACACGCTGGGCAAGCGCGGCCATGCGGACATCACGCTGATCGACAAGAACCGCACCCACGTCTGGAAGCCCAAGCTGCACGAGATCGCCGCGGGCAGCATGGACCTGAGCGCGCACGAAGTGGACTACCTCGCGCAGGCGCACTGGCACCGCTTCCGCTTCCGCCTCGGCGAGCTGACCGCCATCGACCGCGAGCGGCGCGAGGTGCAGGTGGCGCCCTACATGGACGACGAGGGTCGGCTGGTCACGCCCGCGCGCGCCTTCGGCTACGACACGCTGGTGGTTGCCATCGGCAGCCTCAGCAACGACTTCGGCACGCCCGGCGTGCGCGAGCATGCGCTGCGGCTCGAATCGAAGGCGGACGCGCAGCGCTTTCACCAGCGAATGGTCAATGCCTGCATCCGCGCGCATGCGCAGACCACACCGCTGCGCCCCGAGCAGCTGCACGTGGCCATCATCGGCGCGGGCGCCACCGGCGTGGAGCTGGCGGCCGAGCTGCACCGCACCACGCGCGAAGTAATCGCCTACGGGCTGGATCGCGTGGACGCCGAGAAGGACATCCAGGTCAGCGTGATCGAGGCCGCTGACCGCGTGCTGCCCGCACTGCCTGCGCGCATGTCCGCCGCCACCGAGGCGCTGCTGCGCAAGCTGGGCGTGGACGTGCACACCTCTGCCAAGGTGGCCGAGGTGCTGCCCGAGGGCGTTCGCTTGGCCGATGGCCGGGTGCTGCCGGCCGAGCTGGTGGTGTGGGCCGCGGGCGTGAAGGCAGCCGATTTCATGAAGGACATCGCGGGGCTGGAAACCAACCGCAGCAACCAGCTCGCGGTGTTGCCCACCTTGCAGACCACGCGCGATGCCGACGTATTTGCCATCGGTGACTGCGCGGCTTGCGACTGGCCCGGGGCGAACGACGGCAAGGGCGGGCTGGTGCCGCCGCGCGCGCAGGCGGCGCACCAGCAGGCTTCACACGTCGCGGCGCAGATTCGCCGGCGCTTGGGCGGAAAGGCGCTCAAGCCCTATCGCTACCGCGACTTCGGCTCGCTGGTGTCGCTCGGCGAATTCAGCACTGTCGGCAACATGATGGGCGGGCCCGCCGGCGGCAGCCTGATGATCGAAGGCCGCGTTGCCCGGCTCATGTACGTGTCGCTCTACAAGATGCACGAGCTGGCGCTGCACGGCGTCGTCAAGGTCTCGCTCGACACGCTGGCGCGCCTCATCACGCGGCGCACCGAACCCCACGTCAAGCTGCATTGAGCAGATGCGGCCATGACTCGACCTTCTTTCCAATCCCTTCGCATCAACCCCCAAAGGAGACTCTCATGTCAGACGATATCGTGATCGTGGCCGCGCAACGTACGGCGGTCGGCAAGTTCGGCGGCGCGCTCGCCGGCACGGCGGCGCCGGATCTGGGCGCGCACGTGGTGAAAGGACTGCTCGAGAAGGCCGGGGTGCCGGGCGATGCGGTGTCCGAGGTGATCATGGGCCAGGTGCTCGCCGCCGGCGCGGGGCAGAACCCGGCGCGCCAGACCGTCATCAAGGCGGGCCTGCCCATCGGCGTGCCGGGCCTCACCATCAACAAGGTGTGCGGCTCGGGCCTGAAGGCCGTGATGCTGGCGGCACAGGCCGTGAAGTGCGGCGACGCCGAGATCGTGGTGGCCGGCGGCCAGGAGAACATGAGCGCCGCGCCGCACGTGCTGCCCAACTCGCGCAACGGCCAGCGCATGGGCGACTGGAAGCTGGTCGACACCATGATCGTGGACGGCCTGTGGGACGTCTACAACCAGTACCACATGGGGAGATGCAGGACGCGCTGGCGCTGGCCTCGCAACAGAAGGCCGCGGCCGCGCAGGACGCCGGGCGCTTCAACGACGAAATTCTTCCGTTCAGCATCGCCCAGAAGAAGGGCGACCCGATCGTCTTTTCCGCCGACGAGTTCGTGAACCGCAAGACCAATGCCGACGCGCTCGCAGGATTGCGCCTGGCCTTCGACAAGGCCGGCTCGGTGACGGCCGGCAACGCCTCCGGCCTGAACGACGGCGCGGCCGCGGTGCTGGTGATGTCGGCCTCGCGCGCAGCGGCGCTCGGCCTGCAGCCGCTGGCCGTGATCCGTGCCTATGCAAGCGCGGGGCTGGACCCGTCGCTCATGGGCATGGGCCCGGTGCCCGCGTCGCAGCTGGCATTGAAGAAAGCCGGGTGGAAGGCGCAGGACCTCGACCTGATGGAAATCAACGAAGCCTTCGCGGCACAGGCCTGCGCCGTGAACCGCGAAATGGAATGGGACACCAGCCGCATCAACGTGAACGGCGGCGCCATTGCGATCGGCCATCCCATCGGCGCTTCGGGCTGCCGCGTGCTGGTGACGCTGCTGCACGAGATGCGCCGCCGCGGCGCCAACAAGGGCCTCGCCTCGCTGTGCATCGGCGGCGGCATGGGCGTGGCGCTGGCCGTTGAACGTGCTTGAACGCGCCTGAACGAATTTTTCACTGTCACACACGACGCACCAAGGAGCAATCAAATGAGCGAGAAGAAGCAACAAGTGGTCCTCGTCACCGGCGGCATGGGCGGCCTGGGCGAGACGATCTCCACCAAGATGGTCGATGCGGGCTACAAGCTCGCCGTGACCTATTCGCCGGGCAACAAGTCGCATGCCGAGTGGGTGGCGCAGATGGCCGAGCGCGGCTACCAGATCCTGGCCGTGCCCTGCGACGTGGCCGACTACGACTCGTGCGCGCAGGCGGTGAGCCAGGTGCAGGCGGCCCTCGGCCCGGTCGACGTGCTGGTCAACAACGCCGGCATCACGCGCGACATGACCTTCAAGAAGATGGACCAGATCAACTGGAACGCCGTGCTGCGCACCAACCTCGACAGCCTGTTCAACATGAGCAAGCAGGTGGCCGACGGCATGGTGGACCGGGGCTGGGGCCGCATCATCAACGTGTCGTCGGTGAACGGCTCCAAGGGCGCGTTTGGCCAGACGAACTACTCGGCCGCCAAGGCCGGCGTGCACGGCTTCACCAAGGCGCTGGCGCTCGAGGTCGCGAAGAAGGGCGTGACGGTCAACACCATCTCGCCCGGCTACATCGGCACGAAGATGGTCACGGCCATCCCGAAGGAAGTGCTCGACAGCAAGATCCTGCCGCACATCCCCGTCGGGCGCCTGGGCAAGCCCGAGGAAGTGGCCGGCCTGATCATCTACCTGGCCTCGGAAGAGGCGGCCTTCGTGACGGGCGCCAACATCGCCATCAACGGCGGCCAGCACATGCAATGAACGGATGGCCATGATCCTCAAAAACGGCATCGATCAGGTCGCACTGATCAACAAGTTCACCGACGCCTCGGCCAAGCAGGGCGAAGCCATCCGCAAGGCCGTGCACGAGGCCACGCTCAAGGCGCTGCAGGGCCGCGAGCTCACGCTTTCCAACATCCGGCAGGTATTGGGCACGGTGACCAAGGCGGCCTCGGCCGGTGCCGAAGGAAGCAAGCTGCCTGCGCCCGACGTGCAGGCGCTGCTGGCCAAGGCGTTCGCGGGCATGGACGGCGCGCTCGAACAGGCGGTGGTGGCCAACCAGCGTGCGCTGCAGCAGCTGGTCGACCAGGGCGTGAGCCTGCGCGAGACGCAGCTCAAGAAGGCGCTGGCCGACATCGAGAAGATGGAAGACACGCTGTTTGCCAGCGTGCGCAAGGCGGCGCCGGCCGACGGTCCCTGGAGCGCCGTGTTCCAGGCGGCGCAAGGCAAGGGTACAGGCACCGGCGCACGCGCGACCGCGGCGCTCGAACAGCTCATGGAAGACACGCACAAGAACCTGCGCGACGGCCGTGCGCTGAGCCTGCGCGCGTCGCAGGCGATGCTCGACAGCTACGCAACGCTGGTGAGCGGCGTGCTGATCGGCATGTCCGAAGCCCTCAAGCAGGGCGGGGCGGCGAAGCGATGACCCGGGCCGGCGGCGGCACCGCCGCCGGCCTGAAAGGAACCCGATGGACGCCCTGATCCTCGCCCGCATGCAGTTCGCGGCCAACATCACCTTTCACATCCTGTTTCCCACGATCAGCATTGCGCTGGGCTGGCTGCTGCTGTTCTTCCGCTGGCGGTGGCTGCGCACACGCGGCGGCACCGACACCGTGTTGGCGCAGGGCTGGCTCGACGCCTACCGTTTCTGGACCAAGGTGTTCGCGCTGACCTTCGCGCTGGGCGTGGTGAGCGGCATCACCATGAGCTTTCAGTTCGGCACCAACTGGCCGGGCTTCATGGAGCGCGTCGGCAACGTGGCGGGACCGTTGCTGGGCTACGAGGTGCTGACCGCGTTCTTCCTGGAGGCGGGCTTTCTGGGCGTGATGCTGTTCGGCCATGGCAAGGTCAGCGAGCGCGTGCATCTCATGTCGACCTTCATGGTGGCCTTCGGCACCACGCTGTCGGCCTTCTGGATTCTGGCGCTCAACTCCTGGATGCAGACGCCCGCGGGCCATGAGATCGTGGACGGCGAGTTCCACGTGGCGAGCTGGTTGGCGGTGATCTTCAATCCCTCGTTCCCCTATCGCTTTGCGCACATGCTGCTGGCCTCGGCGCTGACCTGCGCGTTCCTCCTCACTGGCCTGTCGGCCTGGCAGGTGCTGCGCGGCGCGGGGCAGCGCAGCGCGGCCCGCGTGATGCGCGTGGGGCTCACGCTGGCGGCGGTTCTGATTCCGGTGCAGATCGTGGTGGGCGACATGCACGGCCTCAACACGCTGGAGCACCAACCGGCCAAGATCGCGGCGATGGAAGGCGTGTGGGAGACCGAGCGCGGGGCGCCCCTCTTGCTGTTCGCCATTCCCGATGCCCAGACGCGCAGCAACCGCTTCGAGATCGCAGTGCCGAACGGTGCGAGCCTGATCCTCACGCACAAGGCTGACGGCGAGATCCGCGGGCTCAACGACTTTCCCGATGCGCACCCGCCGCCGCTGCCGATGTTCTTCGCGTTTCGAATCATGGTCGGCATGGGCATGCTGATGCTCGCGACCAGCTGGCTCGGCTGGTGGCTGTATCGCCGCGCTCGCTGGCAACCGGCAAAGCTGCCGCGCGCGCTGCTGTGGCTGTTTGCGGGCATGACCTTCTCGGGCTGGGTGGCCACCGTGGCAGGCTGGTACGTCACCGAGATCGGCCGCCAGCCCTACATCGTCTACGGGCTGGTGCGCACGGCCGACGTGGTGTCGAAGGTGCCGGCCGCGATGATCGGGCTCACGCTGGCGCTCTACGTGGCGCTGTACCTCGCGCTCATCGTGGCGTATGTGGCGGTGCTCAAGTACATGGCCGAAAAGCCCGACGAGGTGCTGGCGACCGAGGCGGCGGAGCAAGCCGCCACTCCGGCTGGCGCGATCACCTCGCCGATTCTCGATGGAGGCCGTGCATGAGACGCCGGGACGCTCCCAAGTCGAATAGCACCGCAGCGCGAAGCGTGGAGGTCACCCAATGAACGCGGCGATGAGCTTCGATGCCGCGTTGCCGGTGATCTTCATGGTGCTGATGGGCGTGTCGATGCTGGTCTATGTGGTCAGCGATGGCTACGACCTGGGCGTCGGCATGCTCATGCACCGCGCCACCGATGCCGAGAAGGACGTGATGGTCGCCTCCATCGGCCCGTTCTGGGATGCCAACGAGACCTGGCTGGTGCTGGGCGTGGGCATCCTGCTGGTCGCATTCCCGAAGGCGCACGGCCTGGTGCTGGGCGAGCTCTACCTGCCGGTGGCGCTGATGCTCGTCGGCCTCACGCTGCGCGGCGTGGCCTTCGACTTCCGCGTGAAGGCGCGCGACAGCCACAAGCGCACCTGGGACCGGCTCTTCTTCGCGGGTTCCACCCTGGCCTCGGTGGCGCAGGGCTGGATGCTGGGGCGCTACATCAGCGGCTTCGGCACCGGCTGGAACTACCCGGTGTTTGCCGCCGCCATCGCCGTGGCGCTGCCGATGGCCTACGTGCTGATGGGCGCGGCCTGGCTCATCATGAAGACCGAGGGTGCGCTGCAGGAACGGGCAGTGCAATGGGCGCGTACCGCCTGGGCGCCCATGGTCGGCGGCATGCTGCTGATCTCGATGGCCACACCCTGGATCAGCCCCGAGGTGCGCGAGCGCTGGTTCAAGCTGCCCGAAATCCTGGCGCTCGCGGCCATTCCGCTCATGACCGGCGCGGCGCTGCTGGCCGTGCGCGCCCTGCTGAACACGCGCATGGTGCGCGGGCCGGTGTGCTGGCTGCCCTTTGTGCTGCTGGTCATGGTGTTCGTGCTCGGCTTCCTGGGACTGGCCTACAGCATCTATCCCTACGTGGTGATCGGCCAGCTCACGATCTGGCAGGCGGCGAGCAGCGCGCCGGCGCTCAAGGTGATCCTGGTCGGCGTGTGCATCTCGGTGCCGGCCATCGTGGGCTACACCGTGTTCTCCTATCGGGTCTTCCGCGGCAAGACAGGGGAACTGCGCTATGCCTGAGCAGACGCTGGGCCTGGCTGAAACCAGCCGTGACACCCGGCACCGGGCAGCCACTGATGCGGCCTTCGCGGCCTTGTGCAATAACGGCTTCATGATTTCACGGGAGCCGGCCCTGCGCCTCGACTTGCCTTCTCACACCTCCAGACGACGGCGCGGCCTGCCGCGCTGGCTCGGCGCGCTGGCACTGGTGGCCCTGGCCGCCATCGCGGGCCATCACTTCGCCATGCAGAACGGCTTGGCGCGGCTGCGCGAGGCGGCCGACCACCGGCTCGACATGCTCGCAACCGGGCTCGATGCGGACCTGGCCCGCTTCGAATATTTGCCGGCGCTGCTGGAGATGACCCCCATCGTCCCCGCGCTGCTGCGCGCGCCATCGGATGCGAGTCTGCGCGACGCGGTCAACCGCTATCTCGACGGCGTCAATGCCGCTGCGGGGGCGGAGATGCTCTATGTGCTGGACGCCGCCGGCACCTCGCTGGCGGCCTCCGACTGGGACCGCCCGGGCACCACCGTCGGCCAGGACCTGTCGTTCCGGCCCTACGTGATCGATGCGTTGGGACAGGGCAAGGGCCGTTTCTACGGCATCGGCATAACCAGCCGCAAGCCCGGTTATTACCTCTCTTACGCCCTGCGCCGCGACCAGCCCGTGCGCGGCGTCGTCGCCGTCAAGGTCAACCTCGAGGAGGCCGAGCGCGCCTGGCGCATGCTGCCCGGCAACGTGGCGCTGATCGACCAGCGTGGCGTGGTGATCCTGGCCACGCGCGAAGACCTGAAATTCCGCCCGATGCTGCCGCTCGACGCCTCGCAGCGGGCCGAGGTGCTGCGCTCGCGTCCCTACGGCGAGGCTGGCCTGCAGCCGGTGCAATGGACACTGAAGGAAGCGCTGGCGCGCGACGTGCAGGTCATCGCGCTCGACGGCGTGGACCAGCTCGCCACGAAGCGCGCGCTGCGCGGTGCGCCCTGGCAGCTGATGGCGCTCGACGACCTGGGGCCGGTGCGCGTGGGCGCGCGCAATGCGGCCATCACCGCGAGCCTGGCGATGGGGGTGCTGCTGCTGCTCGCCGTCACGCTGTGGCAGCGTCGCCGCGCCGTGCGGCAGAAGCTGGCCAACCAGGCGGCGCTGCAGGCGGCGCACGACACCCTCGAATCGACCGTGGCCGCGCGTACCTCGCAGCTGCGAGCCGCGCAGGGCGAACTGGTGCATGCCGGCAAGATGGCGGCGCTGGGCCAGATGTCGGCCGGTGTGGTGCACGAGCTGAATCAGCCGCTCACGGCGATGCGCACACTCTCTGAAAGCGCCGCCATTCTGCTCGACAAGAGCCGCCTGGACGACGTGCGCGGCAACCTGCAGCGCATCCGCGGCATGGTCGACCGCCTGGCGCGCCTGACCTCGCAGCTCAAGACCTTCGCGCACAAGAGCGAGCTGCCGCTCGCGCCGGTGCCGATGGCGCAGGCCATTGCCGACGCGCAGGCCATCGTCGCCGAAGCCGCAAAGAAGAACGGCATCGCCATCGCGGTCGACGTGCAGCCCGCCACCCTGAGCGTCATGGCCGAGGAGGCCGCGCTGGGCAGCGTGCTCGTCAACCTGATGCGCAACGCCATCGACGCCATGCAGGCCTCGCCCGCCGCGCGGCGCACCCTGCGCCTGGAAGCCCGGCCCCAGGACGGCCGCGTGATCCTGCGCGCGAGCGACACCGGGCCCGGCATTCCGCCCGACATCTTGCCGCGCCTGTTCGAGCCCTTCGTCACCAGCAAGCCGGCGGGCACCGGACTCGGCCTGGGCCTCGTGATCTCGGCACAATTGGTGCGGGCCATGGATGGCACACTGCGCGCCGCCAACCTGCCGGAGGGCGGCGCCTGCTTCATTGCCGACCTGCCAGCCGCCGTCCAGGCCGTCTATATTCCCACCCCCACAGGAGTAATCAACAAGTGAGTGAAGCCCCTGCCATCCGGGTGCTGCTGGTCGAGGACGACGAAGACGTCCGCCTCAGCACGATCCAGGTGCTGAACCTGGCCGGTTTCGAAGTCGAAGCCTTCACTAGCGCCGAACGCGCGCGCGCACACATCAGCTTCGGCGTGCCGGCCATCGTGGTCTGCGACGTGCGCCTGCCGGGCATGAGCGGCACCGAATGGCTGAGCGAACTGCACAAGGCCGATGCAGAGCTGCCCGTGATCCTCGTCACCGGCCACGGCCACATCGCCATGGCGGTGCAGGCCATGCGCGAGGGCGCCTACGACTTCATCGAGAAGCCGTTCAGCTCCGAGCGGCTGGTGGCCATCGTGCGTCACGCCATCGAGCGCCGGCAGCTCACGCTGCAGGTGCGAGCCCTGCGTGACGCGCTGGAGAACTGGCACGGCATCCAGGCCGTGCTGATCGGCCGCTCGGCGCAGATGCAGCAGGTGCGCCGCACCGTGATGACCTTGGCCGGGACCTCGGCCGACGTGCTGATCTATGGCGAGACTGGCACCGGCAAGGAACTCGTCGCCCGCTGCCTGCACGAGCACAGCGAGCGCCGCCGCCAGCACTTCGTGCCGCTCAACTGCGGCGGCCTGCCCGAGGCGCTGGCCGAAAGCGAGTTGTTCGGCCACGAGGCCGGCGCCTTCACCAGCGCCAACCGCGTGCGCGTGGGCAAGTTCGAATACGCCAACGGCGGCACGCTTTTTCTCGACGAGATCGAGAGCATGCCGATGCCGGTGCAGATCAAGCTGCTGCGTGCGCTGCAGGAGCGCAGCATCGAGCGCATCGGCTCCAACAAGGCCATTCCTTTCGACTGCCGCGTGGTGGCTGCGAGCAAGGACGACCTGAAGGACATGAGCGACCAGCAGAAGTTCAGGGCCGACCTGTACTACCGGCTCGGCGTCGCCTTCATCGAGCTGCCGCCGCTGCGCGAACGGCGCGAGGACATTCCTCTTCTGTTCGAGCATTTCACGCTGCTGGCGGCCGCGCGCTACGAACGCGCCGCGCCGATCCCGAGCAGCGCGCAGGTCGCCGACCTGATGGCCTATGCCTGGCCCGGCAACGTGCGTGAGCTGCGCAACGTGGCCGACCGCTTCGTGCTCGGCCTCTTGGGCGAGCGCCTGACGCAGGTGCGCGGCAACGGCGAAGACATGCCCGCCTTGCCCCGCGGACTGCCGCAGCAGGTCGAGTCCTTCGAGCGGGCGGTGATCGTCGAGACGCTGCGCAAGCACCAGGGAGACCAACCGGCCACCGCCAGCGCACTGGCCATCGCGCGGCAGACGCTGCACGACAAGCTGCGCAAGCTCGGCATTGCGGCGGACGAGTTCAAGGCCTAGGGCGGGAAATCGTCCGATCGTTGCGTCGGCCTACCAGCGCTGCGGCAGGCGGCGAGATGTGTGGAACACGCGCAGGATCTCGACGACGTCGCCTCGTACGCGATAGGGGACGATGTAGCGGGTCCTTGGCACGATCAACTCGCGCGTTCCAGGCACGCGCCCAGGCCGACCAAGGCCAGGCTGAAGAGCAAGCTGGGCCACCGACCTGAAAATTCGATCGACGACAAGCCTGGCGGCAGCCGCGTCGTCGGTGGCGATGTAGGTGGCTTCCTCGTCCAGGTTGCGCAGCGCCGTGCGCAGCCACTTAATCCGCATTCACCTTCCATTTTCTTGCGACCGCTGCAACCTCCTTGTCGCTTGCGAAGTCTTCCGCGTCCGCTTCCTTCAGCGCAGCACGCACTTCGCCGATCTGCCACTCATTGGTTTCGACATAGGCGCGGATCGCTTCGGCTGCCAGGAACGACTTGCTGCGGTGAGTCGCATCGGCCAGATGGTCGAGCCGCTCCTTGACCTCGTCGTCGAGTCGAATGGTCATCGTGGTTGACATCAATAGATCCAAGGCTGTATTCGGATGTACACATCCTAGCACGACACCTTGCGCGTCGATCCACAGGGGCATGCTTCGCCGGTCCGAACGCAGGTCGGCGAACGCAGCCTTGCATCGGCACGGCCAATCCCGTACGCTGGCCCAACGTCCACGCGCAGCACCCGAGCCCACGCGGGCCGCCGGGCCGGCCTTGCGGACGCCAAGGAGACCATGCCATGCCAAGCCGATCGAACGGCCTCACGGCCGATATGGAAGCGGTGCGAACGCTGGCGCTCGTCGGCCCCGCAGCCGCGGGCAAGAGCTCCCTTGCCGAGGCCTTGCTGCACAAGGCGGGCGCCATCGGGGCGATGGGCAGCGTCGAGCGCGGCAGCACCGTCAGCGACTACGACCCGCTCGAGCGCCGAATGCAGCACTCGCTCAACGCGTCGGTGATGCACCTCAAGCATGCCGGCGCGCGCATCCACTTCATCGACACGCCCGGCGGCCCCGACTTCCTCGGCCAGAGCCTGCCGGCGCTGGAGGCGGTCGAAACAGCGGCGGTGGTCATCAATGCCGCCACCGGCATCGAGCCGATGGCGGTGCGCATGATGGAGTACGCGGCGTCGCGGCACCTCGCCCGCATCATCATCGTCAACAAGATCGACTCGCAAGGCGTTTCGCTGAAGGGCCTGCTGGCCGACATCCAGGCGACCTTCGGCCGCGAATGCCTGCCGCTGAACCTGCCCGATGGGGTCGGCAGGCAGGTGGTGGATTGCTTCTTCAACCGCTTCGGGCAGTCCGACTTCGGCCCCGTCGAAGCGGCGCACCGTGCGCTGGTGGAGCAGGTGGTCGAGGTCGATCCGGCCTTTGTCGACCGCTACCTCGAGGAGGGCGACGTGGATCCGGCCGAGCTGCACGCGCCGCTCGAGCAGGCGCTGCGTGAAGGCCACCTGATTCCGGTGTGCTTCGTCTCGTCGCGCAGCGGTGCCGGTGTGGCCGAACTGCTGGACGTCATCGTCAAGCTCCTGCCCGACCCGACCGAGGGCAATCCCCCGCAGTTCCTGCTCGGCGAGGGCTCGGATGCGAAGCCGATGCAAGCCAAGCCCGATCCGTCGCTGCACGTGCTGGCGCACGTGTTCAAGGTCACCGTCGACCCCTACGTCGGCAAGCTCGGTATCTTTCGTGTGCACCAGGGCACGGTCACCAGCGACAGCCTTCTTTATGTCGGCGACGGGCGCAAGCCCTTCAAGGTGGGGCACCTGTTCATGCTCCAGGGCAAAGACCATGTGGAGGTCTCGCGTGCGATACCGGGCGACATCGTGGCGGTGGCCAAGATCGACGAGATCCATTTCGACGCCGTGCTGCACGACGCGGCGGAAGACAACCACATCCATCTCGCGCCGCTCGCGTTCCCGGTGCCGGTGCATGGCCTGGCGGTGGAGCCCAAGCGCCATGGCGACGAGCAGCGCGCCTGGGAGATTCTCGGCAAGCTCGCGGCCGAGGATCCGTGCCTGCGCATCGAGCATGCCGCCGCGACCAATGAGACGGTCCTCTACGGGCTCGGCGAGCTGCACTTGCGCATCGTGCTCGAGCGCCTGCGCGAGGTGTACCGCTTCGAGGTCCTGACCCGGCCGCCGCGCATTGCCTACCGCGAAACCGTGAGCGCGCCGGCCGCGGGGCATCACCGCCACAAGAAACAAACCGGCGGTGCGGGCCAGTTCGCCGAAGTCTTTCTGCGCATCGAGCCGCTGGCGCGTGGTGCCGGCTTTCAATTTGCCGACGAAGTCAGGGGCGGGGCGATCCCGGGCCAGTTCATCCCCGCCGTCGAGAAGGGCGTGCGGGAGGTGCTGCAAAGCGGCGCGATCGCCGGCTACCCTGTCGTCGACGTGCGCGTGGTGGTGCACGACGGCAAGCACCACAGTGTCGACAGCAAGGACATCGCCTTCGCGACCGCCGGCCGCAAGGCCTTCATGGCTGCGATCCGCGAAGCGCGGCCGGTCGTGCTCGAGCCGATTGTGCAGATCGAGATTGCCGTGCCCGAACATTCGGTAGGCGACGTCACGAACGATTTGTCGTCGCGGCGCGGCCTGGTCACCGGTACGTCAGACCTTGGGGGCGGCACCGTGACCGTCGGCGGGCAGGTGCCCGAGGCCGAACTGGCCAACTACCAGTCGCGGCTCAATGCGATGACCAGCGGGCAGGGGCGCTACACGATGGCGTTGTCACACTACGAAGCCGTGCCGCCGTCCGTTCAGCAGACGCTGATGGGGCAGTATCGGGTGCGGGAGGAGGATTGAGTCAGGCGGGGCCCAGCCTCCCGCCGAGCGCATCGTCGATGTTCCGATGAAAGCGCAGCACCTCGTGCTCGAGCCGCCCGAGATGGAAATGCGTATTGGCACCGCTGGACAGGCCGCGGTGGATCGCCACCGCGGTGGCGATGTCCTCCTGTTGGAAGACGTTCTGCTCGATGAGCTGGAAGGTCTTCTCCCAATGGGGGGTCCAATCGTCGCCGGTGCGATCCGGCGGAATCAGCATCGTGTGCACCCAGCGGACCTGATCCGGCGCTGGCGAAAACATGCCGATCAGGCTCACGTAGTCGGGGTGCCAGATGAGAAAGGTGTTCGGGAACACGAGCTGCGTCGGCGTGGCGAGCTTGCACAGTGCTTCGCGGTCCTGCGGCGGCTCGAAAGCCTCGAAGGCGGTTCGGCGTGCCACCAGCGAGTCCTGGTGCGGCCCTGCATGCAAGTTGACGGTGTACGCATCGGCAAAGAAGGGATAGATCGTGTCGCGGTGCAGCACGCGGATGTGGTAGCCCTCGAGGAAGGCATCGACCGTCAGCTTCCAATTTGCGTCGTAAACCTTGTCGACCTTGCGGAACACGGTCATCCGGGCCAGGCCCATCCAGTCCAGATGCGCGCCCAGCCCTTGCAAAAAGGCCTCTGCTGAAAACGCCGCACCGGGACTGCGCTTGACGAGGACCAGCCCGCTGGCTTCGTCGCAGGGCAGCTCGACCAGGTTCAGCGTGGCCGGCTCGATGCCGTCAAAGGTCTCGGCATGCAGGCGGTGCCGCAGTCGGCCATCGAGCTCATAGGTCCAGGCATGGTAGGGACAGACCAGCGCTTTGCAGGGCTTGGCCTTGGCCGGCTCGGGGCCCGAGCCGGCAACCAGTGCCATGCCGCGGTGCCGGCACACGTTGAGGAAAGCGCGCACGCGGCCGTCGGCCGCCCGGGTCAGGACGATGGGGACGCCGAGCGAGTCGAAGGGCAGGGCCGATCCGATCGGAACTTCCGAGCTGTGGGCCGCAACGATGGGCCACTGGCCGAACAGCGCCGCCTGCTCCTGCTGCCAATGCTGATGGTCCGTGTAGTGGCCGACAGGCACGGTTCCGGACTCCTCGCCTTCCTCACGTGTTTGGGTCACCCGCGCCTGGTCGAGGCGGCGAACCATGTCGGCCAGCGTCGCGGGCATCGGTGCAGCAGTGTTCAGTTTGATCATCGGGATCGCTTCGCATCGAGGTGAGCCATGGAACAGCCCTCAGCTTATGTCGGATGCGTGGCGGACATGTTCAGCTTTCATGGGAGGTTGCCGGCAGGCGCGCAAACCTGGTCCTCTGGCACGTCGGCGCGAGGGGTGTTCAGCTTTTCCCGGCGCGCACGGGTCAGCTTGCACCCGCCGTGGCGAACCCCGAAGATGAGCCCTCTTCCCTTGGAGCCCTCCGCCGCCCCCGCATGAATACGATCGTCAGACCTCGCCGCAAGCCCGTGCAGTCGCGCGCATGGATGACCAGTTGCGCGATTCAGGATGCCTTCGTCATGTTGCTGGTCGAGCGGGGCTACGAGAAGATCTCGATGCGCGAGATCGCGGGCGTTGCGGGTGTGGGCCTGGGCACGCTGTATCTGTACTTTCCCGGCAAGGAGTCGATTGCCGCGGTCACGATCCGCCGCTGGATGCGCAAGCAGGCCGCGATTCTGGCGGTGGCGGCCAAGCCGTCGGGCCCACGCACGGTCGAGGCGGCCCTGCGAGCCATGGTGCAGGCGCACGTGCGAGGCCTGCTCGGCCAGGCCGACGAATGGCGCGCGCTGCTTTCTCTCGAGCGCCGAATTTCTTCGCCCGCGAGCTACCGCGAGATCTACCGCGAATTTGTCGGCCTGTTCCACGAGGCCTTCGTCGCGTCTTCCGACTGGCCGGAGGGGCTCGATCCGCTGCGTACCGCGTTCAATGCGTTCTCGATGGTCGATGCCATGGTTGGGCAGGCGCTGCTGGTGCAGGAGGTGTGCCCGGATGTGGAAGAACTGGTGGGCGACGTGGAGTGCGCGGTGGTCGGTTACATCCGGGCAGCGCGGGGTCAGGCGGGACGGCAGCGCTGCGTCGACTGCGGGTAGCGGGGCTGCTGCGGGATTTCACCAAGACCCCGCGGCTGCCGGGGCGGCGCATACTCTTGCTGCGCCGCTCGTCGGCCCCTCTCGGGGGTCCAGGGCGACTGTCAGGAGGCACGCCTTGCAGCGAACCGACATTGCGAATCCGGCCTATTTCCACAAGGTCGTCGATTGCCAGTACGCCTGTCCGGCGCACACCCCCGTTCCCGAATACATCCGCATGATCGCGCAGCGCCGCTACAGCGACGCCTACATGATCAACTGGGTCTCCAACGTCTTTCCCGGCATCCTGGGGCGCACCTGCGACCGGCCTTGCGAACCGGCCTGCCGGCGCGGGCGGGTCGAGGAAAGCAACGCGAAGGATCCCGAGCCGGTGGCAATCTGCCGGCTCAAGCGCGTGGCGGCCGACATGAAGGACGACGTGCGCGCGCGCATGCCCAAACTGGCGCCCAAGAACGGCAAGCGCGTCGCCTGTGTCGGCGCGGGACCGGCTTCGCTCACCGTCGCGCGCGACCTGGCGCCGCTGGGCTACGAAGTGACAGTGTTCGATAGCGACGCCAAGGCCGGCGGCTTCATCCGCACGCAGATCCCGCGCTTTCGCTTGCCGGAATCGGTGATCGACGAGGAGACGGGCTACATCCTGGACCTGGGCGTCGAATTCCGCGGCGGCGAGCGCATCGACTCGATGAAGGCGCTGATGGCCGAGGGATGGGATGCGATCTTCGTCGGCTGCGGCGCGCCGCGCGGGCGCGACCTGGACCTTCCCGGCCGCCAGGAAGCGGCGGCCAGCATCCACATCGGCATCGACTGGCTCAACTCCGTTTCGTTCGGCCACGTCACGAGCATCGGCCAGCGCGTCATCGTGCTGGGCGGCGGCAACACCGCGATGGACTGCTGCCGATCGGCCCGCCGACTCGGTGGCACCGACGTGAAGGTCATCGTGCGCAGCGGCTTCGAGGAGATGAAGGCTTCGCCCTGGGAGAAGGAAGACGCCCAGCACGAAGGCATTCCGATCATCAACTTCCACGTGCCCAAGGCCTTCGTCCATGACGACGAGGGCAAGCTGCTGGGGATGCGCTTCGAGATCGTGCAGGCCGCCTACGACGACCTGGGCCGCCGCACGCTCGTGCCCACCGGCGAGCCGGAGGCGTACTTCGAATGCGACGAGGTGCTGGTGGCGGTGGGCCAGGAGAATGCCTTTCCGTGGATCGAGCGCTCCTCAGGCATCGCCTTCGACAAATGGGGCCTGCCGACGCTCGACAAAGACACCTTCCAGTCGAGCGTGCCCAACGTGTTCTTCGGCGGCGACGCGGCTTTCGGTCCCAAGAACATCATCACGGCCGTGGCACACGGCCACGAGGCTGCGGTGTCGATCGACAAGCTGCTGCGCGCCGAGCCGGTGTACGTTCGCCCGCCGCCCATGACCAACCTGGTGTCGCAGAAGATGGGCATCCACGAGTGGAGCTATGACAACGACACCTCCAACGACCTGCGCTACAAGGTGCCGTGGGCCAAGGCCGAGGCGGCGCTGGCCAGCATCCGGGTGGAGGTGGAACTGGGCTTCGACGCCGCCACCGCCTTCAAGGAGGCCGAGCGCTGCCTCAACTGCGACGTGCAGACCGTGTTCAACGAAATCGCCTGCATCGAATGCGATGCCTGCGTGGACATCTGCCCGATGGACTGCATCAGCTTTACCGCCAACGGCGACGAGGCGGAGCTGAGAACACGACTCAAAGCGCCGGCGCTCAACCTGGCGCAAGACCTCTACGTGTCCGGCGGGCTCAAGACCGGCCGCGTGATGGTGAAGGACGAGGACGTCTGCCTGCACTGCGGTTTGTGCGCCGAGCGCTGTCCTACCGGAGCCTGGGACATGAAGAAGTTCCTGCTGAAGATGACGCCGGCAGGGCAGGGGGTGAGCCAATGAGTGCCGTACGGCCGCCCGATAGGGCAAAGGATGAGGCGAAGGAAGTGGAGAGCTTGGTCTCCATCCCGCAGATCGAAGCGGTCAACGATTTCGTCATCAAGTTTGCCAACGTCAACGGCTCGGGCTCGGCCTCGGCCAACGAGCTGTTCGCCAAAGCCATCCTGCGCATGGGCGTGCCGGTGAGTCCGCGCAACATCTTTCCCAGCAACATCCAGGGCCTTCCGACCTGGTACGAGGTGCGCGTGACCGAAGAGGGTCACCTCGGGCGGCGCGGCGGCACCGACATGATGGTGGCCATGAACCCGCAGACGTGGGACGCCGACGTGGCCGAGCTGGAGCCTGGCGGCTATCTCTTCTACGACAGTACGCGGCCGCTGCCGCCGTCGAAATTTCGCAGTGACATCCGCGTCATCGGCATGCCTTTGACGGAGATCTGCAACGCCGTCTACCAGGATCCGCGCCAGCGCCAGCTGTTCAAGAACATCGTCTACGTGGGCGCCCTGGCCATCCTGCTCGGCATCGAGCCTCACGTCATCGAAGACCTGTTCGGCGAGCAGTACAAGGGCAAGGAAAAACTGCTGGCCTCCAACGTGCAGGCGCTGCACCTGGGCTGCGACTTCGCGCGGGAGAACCTGCGCGAACCGCTGGGGCTGCGGGTGCGGCGCGCCGACCGGGTGGGCGACCGGATCTTTGTCGACGGCAACAGTGCCGCGGCGTTGGGCTGCGTGTATGGCGGCGCGACGGTGGCGGCCTGGTACCCGATCACGCCCTCGTCCTCGGTGGCCGAGGCGTTCCAGAAGTATTGCGCGAAGTTTCGCGTCGACCCGGCCACGGGCCAGCAACGCTTTGCCATCGTGCAGGCGGAAGACGAGCTCGCCTCCATCGGCGTCGTGGTTGGGGCCGGCTGGAACGGGGCGCGGGCCTTCACCGCGACCTCGGGGCCGGGTATTTCGCTGATGGCCGAGTTCATCGGCCTGGCCTATTTCGCCGAGATTCCCGTCACGCTCATCGACGTGCAGCGCGGCGGGCCATCCACCGGCATGCCGACGCGCACGCAGCAAGCCGACATCCTGTCTTGCGCCTACGCCTCGCACGGCGACACCAAGCACGTGCTCCTGTTTCCGGAGGACCCGCACGAGTGCTTCGAGCATGCGGCGGCGGCGCTGGACCTGGCCGATCGGCTGCAGACACCGGTGTTCGTGATGACGGACCTGGACATCGGCATGAACCAGCGCCTGTGCGCGCCCTTCGCATGGGACGACAGCAAGGCCTATGACCGTGGCAAGGTCATGAGCGCCGAAGAGCTCGAGGCGGGGCGCGACTTCGGCCGCTACAAGGACGTGGACGGCGACGGCATTCCGTGGCGCACGCTGCCTGGCACGCACCCGACCAAGGGCAGCTACTTCACCCGCGGCACGACGCGCGACGCCTACGCGCGCTATTCGGAACGCGGGCCGGACTACATCTACAACATGGAGCGGCTGCTGAAAAAGTTCGCGACCGCAGCCATGCTGGTGCCGCAGCCGGTGCTGCGCCCCGCCGGGCAGAAGACCGAACTGGGCGTGATCTATTTCGGTTCGACCAGCCCCGCCATGCACGAGGCGCTGCAAGCGCTGGAGGAACGCGGCGTCCACCTCGATGCGCTGCGGCTGCGCGCCTTTCCCTTTCCGGACAGCGTGGTCCGGTTCATGGCGCAGCACACGCACGTGTTCGTGGTCGAGCAGAACCGCGACGCCCAGATGCGCAGCCTGCTGGTCAACGAGCTGGACATCGATCCCGCACGGCTGATCCGGGTGCTGCACTTCGACGGCACGCCCATCACGGCGCGCTTCATCGTCCGGTCCATCGGTACGCACCTGCAGGCGCAAGCGTCCGGCGCCACCGATCCGAAGGAGCCTGCATGACCTACCTCGCCAAGCCCCGGCTGCACCACCCGACACTGGCCACCAACAAGGTCGGCTACACGCGGCGCGACTACGAGGGGAAAATTTCCACGCTGTGCGCCGGCTGCGGCCACGACTCGATCTCCGCCGCCATCATCGAGGCTTGCTGGGAACTGGACATCGAACCGCATCGCGTGGCCAAGCTCTCGGGCATCGGCTGCAGCTCGAAGACGCCGGATTATTTTCTGGGCGCTTCGCACGGCTTCAACACCGTGCACGGCCGCATGCCGAGCGTGCTGACAGGCGCTAACCTGGCCAACCGCGACCTGCTGTACCTGGGCGTTTCCGGCGACGGGGATTCGGCCTCCATCGGACTGGGCCAGTTCGCGCACGCCATGCGGCGCGGCGTGCGCATGGCCTACATCGTGGAGAACAACGGCGTCTACGGCCTGACCAAGGGGCAGTTTTCGGCCACCGCCGACCAGGGCTCCAAGAGCAAGAAGGGCGTGGTCAACACCGACAGCCCGGTGGACCTCGTGGCCATGGCGCTACAGCTGGGTGCCAGCTATGTGGGGCGGGGCTTTTCGGGTAACAAAGCGCAATTGGTGCCACTGATCAAAGGCGCGATCAGCCACGGCGGAGCCGCCTTCATCGACGTGATCAGCCCCTGCGTGGCCTTCAACAACCACCCCGGCAGCACCAAGAGCTACGACTACGTGCGCGAGCACAACGAGGCGGTGAGCCGCATCGACTTCATCAGTGGGCGAGAGGAGATCGCCATCGACATCGAGCCGGGCGAGGTGATGGACGTGCGCCAGCACGACGGCACACTGCTGCGCCTGCGCAGCCTGCATCCGGACTACTACGACCCTGGCGACAGGCATGCCGCCATGGCCTACATGCAGCGGCACCACGAGATGGGGGAGGTGGTGACCGGGCTGCTTTACGTGGATCCGCTGGCCACCGACCTGCACACCGCACTCAACACCTGCGACCGGCCGCTCAACGCGCTGGGGCCGGCCGAACTGTGCCCCGGCGCCCAGGCCCTGGAGCGGCTCAACGCCTCCTTGCGCTGAGCCGCGAGCGGCGGCACCATTCACATCCTTCTCATGGAGGGCGCACCATGTCCGAGCGCACCGTTTTTCAATCGATCTCGCGCAGCCACGTGATCAGCCTGGGCCCGCAGGCCAGCGCGCGCGACGCCGCGTGCGTGATGACGCGCGCGAGCTGCGGCAGCGTGTTGGTGATGGAACTGCCCGACATCCTGTTGGGCATCCTGACCGAGCGCGACCTGATGACCCGCGTGCTGGCCCGCGGCCTTGACCCCGACCGCACGGCCGTGCGCGAAGTCATGACGCCCAACCCGATCTGCGTGCCGCCCGAAACGCTGGTGTCCGACGCCGTGGTGCTCATGCTCGAACGGGGCTTCCGCCATCTGCCGTTAATGGCGGGAACGAAGATCCTCGGCGTGTTCTCGGTGCGCGACGCGTTGCCGCGGGAGTTGGGCACGGCGGTCAGCCTGACCGAATTTCGCGAACAGGTGAACGACGCGCTGGGTTGAGCGCACGAGTCGCTATGTTCCATCCGCAAGCGGGTGCGGAATGCCGCCATCGCCATAGCAGCGGACAACCTGTGCAATGACCACCTGGTAGCCCTTGAGCCAAAGCGCCTGGCGCTTCTTTGCAGCGATGTGTGCGGGGTGCCCGATAAGCTCCTGGAGCGCCTCCATCGTCTTCCAGTAGTACACGTTGGAAACAAGCCCTGATGCAGGGTTCTCCCAGCTCTCTTCGCCAAGGTAGCCGGGGATGGACTTGGCAAGCTGGGCAATGACGTTGTCCAGGGCATGGAACTCGTCGTCGAACTCGCCCTTAGCGAAAGTGAAGGTGGACGTGTACATGGGTCGTGCAGGCCTTGTCAGCTCGCTCCGCTGGCGTTGCGCATCAATTCCGACATTTCCTCGTGTCCGCGCGCCTTCAACATCTCTGCGGCATTGAGGCGGTCGCGCGCTTCCTTGTTCTGGCTGAGCTTGGACTTGCCGACCAGCGAAGTGACGGCGATCTCGATGCCCACGATGTTGCGCACCATGCTGTCGATGTACTCGGGTGCGGAGTCGCCCATTTTCCAGGGCCTGGGCTCAGCCGCCTCGTGGCGCCGCGTCAGGCGCGCGATGATGCCGCGTGCAAAGCGCTCGTCGTCGTGCACGGTGAGCACGCCGTGCGCGTGCACCACCTCGTAGTTCCAGGTCGGCACCTGGCGGTGCGCCTCGTGCTTGGACGGATACCAGCTGGGAGAGATGTAGGCCTGGGCGCCGCCGAAGATGACCATCACCGGAGTTCCGGTGGGGCAGCGCTGCCACAGCGGATTGGCGCGAGCGACGTGTGCCGACAGCAAGCCATGCGTTCCCACGTCGGGATCGAACTCGAAGGGGAGATGATCGGCATCCAGCCCCGAGGCCCCATGCGTGACCAGCGCACCCAGCGGATGCTCGCGGATGATGCGGTTCAGTTCCTCGGGTCTTGTTTCGGCGAAGTGCGTGGGGAGGTACATCGGGGCAGGGTGTGAATGATGTGGGTAGCTGGTACTGTCGCGCGGAACCGGCACAATGGGAAGGTCCAGTTCTATTCCTTTTGCATGGACCAGTTGCATACGCCGCCAAGCCCAAGTACCGGTGCCGACAGGGCCGGACGCCGCATCTACGACCTGCTGCGTTCCCAGATCGCCGAAGGCACGCTCGCTGCGGGCGCGCAGGTGCCGTCCACGCGTGCCCTGGCGGCCGACCTGGGGGTGTCGCGCACCACCGTCACCGCCGCCTACGAGCAACTCGCGGCCGAGGGCTTCCTTGTCACGTCGGTCGGGCGGGTTGCCCGCGTCGCGAGTCCGCTGGCTGCGGCTCCACGGTCCAACGCAAAGCCGCAACGGCGACCCGGGACCGCACCATCCCTCTCGGCGTTCGGCCGTCGCGTGGCGGCGATCGACATGCCTGGGCTTGCTTTTGCGGAACCTTGCCGCATCGACTTCCTCTACGGCGCGGTCGCTTCTCGCGATTTTCCGGCGCTGGCCTGGCGGCGTGCCTACCAGGCCGAACTGCTGCGCCATCAACGCAGGCTCTACTACGTGGCGCCCGAAGGCGACGCGTCGCTGCGCCGCTCCCTGCAGGGGTACCTCCGGCGTGCGCGAGGCCTGGCCTGCGATGCCGAGCAGATCCTGGTGGTGCACGGCTCGCAGCAGGCCATCGACTTGTGTGCGCGGCTGCTGTTGAATCCCGGCGACGCCTTCGTCTTCGAGGAGCCCGGCTACCTGATGGCGCGCCGGTGCTTCGAGTCCACGGGCGCCGAGGCTTTGGCGATCCCGGTGGACGCCCAAGGGCTGGACACGGCCAGGCTGCCAAAAGACGAGCGCGCACGCCTGGCCTATGTGACGCCATCCCACCAGTTTCCGCTGGGAGGTGTGCTGCCCATCGGTCGGCGCCTGGAACTGCTCCGTTGGGCGAGAACACACCGCGCCTGGGTCGTCGAGGACGACTACGACGGGGAGTTTCGCTACGGCCAGCGCCCGATCGACGCACTGCAGTCGATCGATACCGACGGCCGCGTGATCTACATCGGCACCTTCTCCAAGGCGCTGTCGCCGCAGCTTCGGCTGGGCTACCTGGTGCTGCCTTCTGAACTGGTGCCGGTGTTCCGACAGGCCAAGCGGCTGACCGACCGCCACGCACCCGTGCTGGAGCAGCGTGTGCTGGCGTCGCTGATCGACAGCGGCGCCTACGAGCGCCACGTGCGGCGCACGCGCCGTGCGCACGAACGCCGACGGGCGGCGCTGCTCGATGCCATTGCCCGCCACCTGCCTCCCAACGCCACGGTCATCGGCGCGGCGGCAGGTCTGCATGTGGTGCTCTGGCTGCCGTTCCTGCGGCCGCAGGACGAGCCCGCGCTGGCGGCTGCTGCCCGCATCAAAGGCGTGGGCGTCTACCCGGTGTCGCCGCTGTTCGCCAAGCCGCCGTCGCGCATGCAACCCCGGCCGGCCGGCCTCATCCTGGGATATGCCAGCCTGACGGTCGAGGAGATCGATCAGGGGATGCGTGTTCTGGCGACGGTGATCGCCGCCGGGAAGCCGTCTCAAGGAAAAGTGGTCCCCGGCCGCGCTGATCGTCTATAAACGGCTGCAGTTCGACGCTGCGCATCAACAACTGCACCTCGACCATGAACAATCTCTTTTTCGGACGCCTTCTCCTGGCGCTTGCCACCCTCTTGCCGTTCGCCGCGGTAGCGCAAGTACCGGTTCAGCCGGCCGCCGACCAGGAGGCGCTCCTCGCGAGCGCCGATCCGGCGCTGCGCGCCAACAAGCGCCTGGTCTACGACTTCTGGCGTGAGGTCTTCGAAGCGGGACACGTGGCGCAGGCGGACAAGTACGTTGCCGAGTCCTACATCCAGCACAACCCCAACGTGCCCACCGGCCGTGCAGCCATGGTGGGGTTCATCTCGCGAAGGACACCGACGCCCCTGCCGGTGGAGGCGCGCATCAAGGCGCCGCTGGTTTCGATCGTTGCCGAGCGCGACCTCGTGATCCTGAGCTTCGTGCGCGAGTACCCCGAGCCGAAGGATGCAACGCGAAAGTACACGACGACCTGGTTCGACATGTTCCGGCTCGACAACGGCAAGATCGTCGAGCACTGGGACGGGGCCGTGAAACCACAGAATCCCTGAAGGGAGTCGCGTCGCGGGGCCACTGGCGTACCTCAGGCCGCGTGCCGCTTCCCCTCAGTTTCGTTCCGACAACTGTTCCAGGATGGCGGGGTTCTCCAAGGTCGACGTGTCCTGCGTGACGGCCTCGCCCTTGGCAACGGAGCGCAGCAGCCTGCGCATGATCTTTCCGCTGCGCGTCTTGGGCAGGTTGTCGCCAAAGCGGATGTCCTTGGGCTTGGCGATCGGGCCGATTTCCTTGGCCACCCAGTTGCGTAGCTCGTTGGCGATCCTCTTCGCTTCATCCCCTGTGGGGCGAGCACGCTTCAGCACGACGAAGGCGCAGATCGCCTCGCCCGTGGTGTCGTCGGGGCGCCCGACCACCGCGGCTTCGGCCACGAGCGCGGTGCACGAGACCAGCGCGGACTCGATCTCCATCGTTCCCATGCGGTGGCCCGAAACGTTGAGCACGTCGTCGATGCGCCCGGTGATCGTGAAATAGCCGGTCTGTGCATCGCGGATGGCGCCGTCGCCCGCGAGGTAGAAGCCCCTGAGTTCCGGCGGGTAGTAGCTGGCCTTGAAGCGTTCCGGATCGCCCCAGATCGTGCGGATCATGCTCGGCCAAGGCTTCTTGACTACCAGGATGCCGCCTTGGCCGTTGGGCACGTCGGCGCCGGTCTCGTCGACGACGGCCGCCGCGATGCCGGGGAAGGGCAGGGTGCACGAGCCCGGCACCAGCGGCGTGGCGCCCGGCAGCGGCGTGATCATGTGGCCACCTGTCTCAGTCTGCCAAAAAGTGTCGACAATCGGACAACGGCCGCCGCCCACGTGCTGGTGGAACCACTCCCAGGCCGCGGGGTTGATCGGCTCGCCGACCGAGCCCAGGATGCGCAGGCTCGACAGGTCGTAGCGTTTGGGGTGTACGGTTTCGTTGCCTTCGGCCGCCTTGATCAGCGAACGGATGGCCGTCGGCGCGGTGTAGAAAACACTGACCTTGTGGTCCTGAATCATCTTCCAGAAGCGGCCGGCATCGGGGTATGTAGGCACGCCCTCGAACACGACTTCGGTGGCGCCCAGTGCCAGCGGGCCGTAGGCGATGTAGGTGTGGCCCGTGACCCAACCGATGTCCGCGGTGCACCAGAACACGTCGTCCGGCTTCAGGTCGAAGGTCCACTTCGTCGTCAGCACCGCATGCAGCAGGTAGCCGCCGCTGGAATGCTGCACGCCCTTGGGCTTGCCGGTCGATCCGGAGGTGTAGAGCACAAACAGCGGATGCTCGGCGCCCACCCATTCGGGCTCGCAGGTCTCCAGCTGGGCTTGCGTCTCGTCGTGCAGCCAGCGGTCGCGCGAAGGAACCCAGCCGATCGGCCCGCCGGTGCGACGGTAGACGATGACGTTCCTGACGCTCTCGCAGCCGCCTAGCGCGATGGCGTCGTCGACGATGGCCTTGAGCGGCAATTGCTTGCCGCCGCGCACCTGTTCGTCGGCGGTGACCACCATCACGGCGCCGGCATCCTGGATGCGGTCGCGCAGGCTTTGCGCTGAGAACCCGCCGAACACCACCGAGTGCGTGGCGCCGATGCGCGCGCAAGCCTGCATCGCGACCACGCCTTCGATGCTCATCGACATGTAGATGACGACGCGATCGCCTTTCTTCACGCCGCGCGCCTTCAGCGCATTGGCCATGCGGCAGGTGCGCGCGAGGAGATCGCGGTAGCTGATCCGCGTCACCTGCCCGTCGTCGGCTTCGAAGATGATCGCGGTCTTGTCGCCCAGGCCGCGCTCGACCTGGCGGTCCAGGCAGTTGTAGGACACGTTCAACGTGCCATCCTCGAACCACTTGAAGAAGGGGGCCTGGCTGTCGTCGAGCGCCTTGGTGAACGGGGTTTTCCAGTTCAGGAACTCGCGCGCAAGGCGCGACCAGTAGCCGCTGTAGTCGGCCTCTGCCTCGGCGACCAACTTGTCATACGCGGCCATGCCGGACACGTGGGCATCCTTCATGGCCGGAGCGGGAATAAGAGGGGTCATTGCTTCGTTGCTGCTCACGATGGATCTCCTGATTGTTCGATTCAAGGCGTCGAGGGGTCGGTCTGGTTTCACGGGTCCGCATGGCTGTTCAGCCAGGCGGCAATCGCGGCGGCACTGCGGAAGTCGTCGCAGGCGCGCGCCGGAACGGTAGGAAAGCGTTGGTTCCACATGCGCGACAGCGCCTGGCCCGGACCCACCTCCAGCACGCAGCGCACCTGCCGCGCATGGATGTTGTCCATGCATTCGTCCCAGCGAACCGTTCGGGCAATCTGGGCGGCCAACGCAATGCGGGCAGACCTCGCGTCCCGGATGCGGTCCCCCGCATTGCTGAACAGCACGACCCCGGGCGCGTCGAACGGGACCTGTGCAAGCGTCCGGGAGAAGCTCTCTGCGGCCTCGCGCATCCAGGGCGTGTGCGATGCGACGTTGACCCGCAAGCGCGTGCACTGCGCGCCCAGCGCCGCGGCCATGCGTTCGGCGTCATTCAACGCGGCGATCGGGCCGCCGAGGATCACGCTGGCATTGCCATTGCGGATGGCGAGTTCAAGGCCAGCTTCGACACGCAGCTGTTCGAGCTTCTGCTCGGAAACACCGCTGACGGCCAGCAGTCCGCCGGGCGCATGGGCGGCGCAACGATCCATGGCCTCGGCGCGCTGCGGCGCCAGCGCTGCCGCAGTGGTGGCATCGATCACGCCAGCCGCACTGAACGCGGCCAGTTCACCGACGCTGTAGCCCGCCACAGCGGCTGGCGGCGCGAGCAGGGGCGCCAGCTGCCCCCAGGCCGCCAGGGCAAGGCCCGTCAGCAGCGTCTGCGCGTTGTCGTTCCGCTCGGCCCACTCGGGTTTGGCGAGGGCATGGCGCCAGTCGTCGATGCCAAGCCGCGCGCACATGGCGCGCACGAGTGCGTCGTCGGCCAGCCAAGGAAGCATGGCAGGATGCTGGGTGCCCTGGCCGGAAAAAAGCAGTGCGAAGCTCATGAGGCTGGACACACGCGCTGGAACCAACATGCAGCGGCGAGCGTGTCTGCCGCGCCGCCGGGCGACAGGCGCTGCCGCACGAAATCGTCGGCCACGGCTTGTGCCGCCCGGAGCCCATCGGGCCGCGCGATGCCTCCTCGATCCAGAAAGTCTTTCGCGGCGCGCTGGGCGCATCGCAATCCGGCCAGGCCGCCGCGGTGCGCGAGGTTGCTGTCGTCCAGCACGGCAATGATGTGGAACAAGGTATCGAGTCGGGCCTGGCGGAGCGAGAGGCCCCGCGCCAATGCGCCCTTCAATGCGGGGAGCGCTGTCTCGAACAGCACAGGAAACGCCAGCGCCGCCTCTTCGGACGCGCCGCGCAGGCCGTGGCGTCTCGCAGCGATGCCGCCAGGCAGCACGGGCGGGCGCTGGCTTCGCTTGGCCAGCGCGCTGCCCCAGTGCTGGCGCAGTGCACCACGCAATTGATCCGGCTGCAATGCGCCGCCGTGTTCTCGCAGCGCGGCACCCGCTGCCGCGCACAACAGGCCGAGCATGAAGATCGCACCGCGATGCGTGTTGACGCCGCCGGTGGCAGCGAACATGCGTGCTTCCGCCGCGATGCCGTATCGTTCGAGCACGGCGAAATCCGCGCCGCCGAATCCGGCTTCGGCGATCTGGGCGAAGTAGCGGCGCAACGAGAACAGGCTGCGCATGAAGGTGTGCGCGTCCATGTCGTCGTGGCTGCCGGAGTCGATCAGCGTCACCAGACCAGGCTTGGGTGCCAGCGACAGTTCGTCATACAGCGCGAGCGTGGCGGCGCGTCCGATGGCCGCCGGGGTCAGCGGTGAATGCGGTGTCTGCGAAAGGGCGAGGTTCGTCACGCGGCGACCTTCAACCGTCCGGCGTGTTCGCACCACGCGGCATCGCGCTGCAGGGACACGCCACCCAGTTGCTTGACCATCACCGCCCGCGTGCGTCCGGCGCGCCAGTCGCTCCATTCACGCCAAGCCACTGCCGCGCCGTCCGCGAACAGGAGCTCGCCATCCAGACGGGGACGTTCCGCTTCGAAAGATCCGAGTGCACGAACCACGGCATCGGCATGTGCCGCCCCGTCGACGGTGACCGACAGATCGATATCGGAATCCGTCCGCACGTGATCGAGACCGCTGATCGCCTGCCAGCCGTAGCTGCCGAACACGCGCGCCGTCGCATGGCATGCGTCGAGCCTGCCAAGCAGTGCGCTTGCTGCGTCGCGCGCCGGCGGTGGCAGCAGCTCCTGCATGTCGGCGAGCCGCGGGAACTCGCCGAGGCCATCCAACGCTGCGTACGGCACCTGCAGCGCGAGCCGGCGCCTGTCCCAGCGGGCAGGCGCAGGTAAACCGAGCGCGATCCAACCATCGGCCAAGGCGTCCGCCGGCTGGCGCGTCACGACCAGCGGCAGTTGCTGCGAAGCCCAATGCGCGAGGCAGTCGTGCGACTGTGTATCCCACGGCCGGCCGAGCACGGCGGCCCAGCCGCTCGGGGAGAGGCGGGCGAGTTGATGGCGACGCAGCGGAACCATGGCGGTCATACGTATTCAGGTTGCGGTCAAGCGGCGTCCAGTACGCGCTGCACGACCGAGGCGGCGAGGCGGCGTCCGCCCCGTTCGGCACCGTCCCGTGCGCGCCGGTCTTCTGTTGGCGTGTGGGCCAACGCGTCACGCAGGCAGGCCTGCAAGTCGCCCTGCCAGAGCGCACGCACGCCGCCCATCGCCACATAGTTCTGCACGCCGGGTGCGAACACCGGGTTGGACTGCGACAGCGCCGTGAGTTTTTCTTCCGGCAACTTGGTCACGCGGGCCATGGCCGGGATGCGCATCACGCGGATCTCGGCATCCGGCAGCGCGTAGCAGGCGTCTGCAATCAAGCCCGAGGTGATGAAGCCGCCGGACAGCGCCTGGTCGTACACCAGGCCGATCACACGATGGCCGCGGCGCCGCGCCAGGTCGATGCTTGCGCCCAGGTGCGCCATCGCACGGTTGATGCCGAGCAGTTCGTCGCGCCGGCGCAGTTGCTGGCCCTGGGTGTCGATCAAGAGCAGGATCGGCCGGCCCGGGTGTTGCGTGACGGTGTCCAGGACCACGCGGGCCTGAGCCAGCGCGAGCCGGACCCCGATCGGCGCGTGGTTTGTCGTGCCGATCACGGCAACAGGCTCGCCGTCGAAGATGACTTCGCCCTGCAGAAAATCGCCGTCTTCGCGCATGCCGTGGTACGGGCCGAAGAGCTGGGTGACAAGTGAATTCCACTGCATGGATTGCCTCTTTCTCTCTGTTAAGCGGTGCGAAGCGCGCGAACGGCTTCCACCGAAAGCTCGGGTACCTGCCCGGCAGCGGCAATGCCGAGTGCGCTCCAGAGCAGCGCCGCCTCGTCGCGATCCGCGGTGTCGATGGTGTCCAGGGCGTGCAGGCGTTGCGTGAGCAGTGAGTGCTCCTGCTCCAGCGCCGCAAGCGTGAACGGCTTCGATTTGCCGATTGCCGCGATGGCGGCTGCACGAAAGGCGGCCACGTCGTCTTCGACCAGCGCATCGCAGTCGCCAGTGAGCCAGCGGTGCTTGCCGCCCGTGGTGCGCCAGACCAGTGCCCGGTCGCGCGAGTCGAATTCATCCACGCCGTGTGAAGCCTCGATCACCTCGGGCCCCGACATTGCCAGCCGGCCGACGTCGCTCATCACGATGTGGTCGGCACAGCGCGCCACGATGCCCATGCCGCCGAAGCAGCCGTTGGCGCCGCCGATCAGCACCAGCACCGGAATGCCCGCGGCGCGCACGTCGAGCAGGGCGCGCATCACTTCCGACACCGCAATGAGACCGGCGTTGGCCTCGTGCAGTCGCACGCCGCCCGATTCGGCCAGCAGCAGAACGGCGGCAGGCCGGTCGCGCAGTGCGCGCTGCATCAGGCCGACCAGCTTGGCGCCATGCACCTCTCCGACGCCGCCGCCCATGAACGCGCCTTCCTGCGCGGCCACGAACACGCTGCGGCCGTCGAGCATCGCGCGGCCGACCGCCACGCCGTCGTCGAAGGCGGAGGGCACGCCCAGTTGCGCCAGGTGCGGGCTCATGACCCGCTCGCTCGGAGGCAGCCACTCATGAAAACTGCCGGTATCGAGCAGCAGCGCCAGCCGCTCGCGCGCTGAGCATTCGGCATAGCTGATCATGGCTGGCCTCCGGTGATCTCGGCCACCGCCTGGTCGAGCCGCAGGCTCACCACCGCGGGCGTGGCGCCCATGTCGTTGATCGAGACGCGCACGCCGGCCAGCGGATGGCGCGCGTGGAAGTCGTTCATCACGGCCTGCCAGATGGGTCCGAAGCCGCGCGCAGACGTCTCGATGCGCACTGCGCAGTCATTGCCGCCAGCCGGCTCGAGCATGACTTCGAGGTTGCCGGAGCCGACGACGCCGACCAGCACCGGCGCAAAGGCGCCGGCCGGCTGGCCGCCGGAGAAAGAAAAGTCCAGGGTTTCGAGGCCTGCGGGAACGTCGCTCATCGTTGAATCTCCTCTTACCAGTTTCTGAAGCGCTTGGGCGGTTGGTACAAGCCGCCGGAGGCGCGCACGAGGTCGCGCATGTTGCGTGCGGCCAGCAGATTGCGCGTGGCCTGGCGAGGGTCGATGCCCAGGTCCTGCGGCCGGCGGATCACGCCGCGATCGCGCAGGTTCTCGACCGCCCGCTTGTCGCGCGCCAGGCCCACCGCGGTGTAGCCGGCCACGCCGCGAATCGCTTGCTCGCGCTCCGCGTCGCTGCGGCACATCAGCAGGTTCGCAATGCCTTCCTCGGTGAGGATGTGCGAGACGTCGTCGCCGTAGATCATGATTGGCGGAAGCTCCATGCCGGCCTGCTCCTGCAGCGTCCACGCGTCGAGCCTGTCGACGAAGGCCGGCTGCATGTGCTCGCGGAAGGTCTCGACCATCTGCACCACCAGCTTCTGCCCGCGCGGCGTGCCGGCCGCGCCGGTGCGCCCGGCGCGCGCCTCGCGCCCCGCCTTGAGCCAGGCAGGGCTCGCGTGGCGGCGGCCGCGCGCATCGGCGCCCATGTTGGGGGCGCCGCCAAAGCCGGCGATGCGACCCAGCGTGGCGGTGGAGCTGTTGCCATCGAGGTCGATCTGCAAGGTCGAGCCGATGAACATGTCGCAGGCATAGTGGCCCGCCGCCTGGCAGAACGCGCGGTTGCTGCGCAGGCTGCCGTCGGGGCCGGTGAAGAACACGTCGGAACGCGCGCGGATGTAGTTCTCCATGCCCAGCTCGGAGCCGAAGGAATGCACGGACTCCACCCAGCCCGCTTCGATCGCCGGGATCAATGCCGGATGCGGGTTCAATGCCCAGTGCTTGCCGATCTTGCCCTTGAGGCCGAGCGATTCCGCATAGGTCGGCAGCAGCAGCTCGATGGCCGCGGTGTCGAAGCCGATGCCGTGGTTCAGGCGCTGCACGCCGTACTCGGCGTAGATGCCCTTGATGGCCATCATCGCCATCAGGATCTGGACCTCGCTGATCTGCGCCGGGTCGCGCGTGAACAGCGGTTCGATGAAATTCGGGCGCGGTGCCTTCACCACAAAACTCACCCAATCGGCGGGGATGTCGATGCGCGGCAGCGTCGTGGTCTTGCCGTCGACCATCTCGTTGACCTGCGCAATCACGATGCCGCCCGAGAACGCGGTGGCTTCGACAATGGCCGGCGTGTCCTCGGTGTTGGGGCCGGTGTACAGATTGCCCTCGGCGTCGGCTGCTTGCGCGGCGACCAGCGCCACCTTGGGTGTCAGGTCGATGAAATAGCGTGCGAACAGTTCGAGGTAGGTGTGGATGGCGCCGATCTCGATGCGCCCGCCCGACACGAGCTTGGCCAGCCGCGCACCCTGTGGCCCCGAGAAGCTGAAGTCCAGCCGCGCGGCCACGCCGTTCTCGAACACGTCCAGATGCTCCGGAAGAGCCAGCACCGACTGCACCATGTGTAGGCCATGCACCTTCGCAGGATCGACCTGGACCAGCGCGCGCGCCAGGAAGTCGGCCTGCTTCTGGTTGTTGCCTTCGAGGCAGACGCGGTCGCCGGGCGAGAGCACTGCTTCGAGCAGGGTGGCAACGGCTTCGGTCTCGACGCGCTTGCCGGCGAGCCGGTACCCGAGCGCGTTGGCCGCGCGCGCCAGGCGGGCGTTGCGGTCGTCGGCCTTGGAGGTCCAGGAGCGGGAATTCATGGGAGGTTGATTGGAGTGAAGGTCAGTCGAAACAAAAGCAGCGCCTCACAGCACCACGAAAAGCAGCCACACCACCACGGGGGCCACCAAGGTCACGATGGCGCCGTACACCATCAGCTGCCGGAAGAACACGTCGCGGTCCACGCCCTTGGCGTTGGCCAGCACCAGTGCGCCATTGGTCGAGAACGGACTGACGTCGACGATGGTCGAGGACACGGCCATCGCAGCGATGAAGCCAATGGCACTGACGCCCGTGTCGCCCTGCAGAAACGGCACCGCCAGCGGGATCAGCGAGCCGAGCACCGCGGTCGAGGAGGCGAAGGCCGACACCACGGCGCCGACGAAGCACAGCAGCAACGCGGCCACCATGGGCGAGGTGAGCCCGGCCACGCTGTGGCCGACGAAATCGATCGTGCCCATCTTGTCCATCACGCCCACGTAGGTGCTGACGCCCACGATCAGCATGATCTCCGGCCACGACACCTGGCCCAGGGCGCGCCTTTGCAGATTGGGCGCCATCAGCGTGAGCACGAGGCCAATGCTGATCGAGACGAAGCCGATGTCCTGCTTGAAGAACAGCGTCAGCACGGCCAGCGCGAGCAGCCCGGCGACGGTGGCGATCTGGTAGAGGCGCGAACCCTGGTCGGCCGGGACCGCCGGCGCCGCGTCCATGAGCGACTCGCCAGCCGCAGTCGCGACGCGGCGCTCTTCCGCGAACGATTCGGCCTCCGCATCGCCAAATACCTGCGCCCCGCCCTGCGCATGTGCAGCGCGGCGCGTTGCGGGTACTGCGCCGGACACGTCGGCCTTCTGACGCAGCAGCTTCATGCCGCCCATGAGGAAGAACAGCAGCAGCGACACGGACAGGTTGACGCCCAGGCTCGCAAGCATCGTCGTGATCTCGCTGAGCGGCAGGCCGGCCTTGGCGACGATCTTGTTGGTGATGCCGCCGTAGATGCTGATCGGCGAGAAGCCGCCGCCTTGCGCGCCGTGCACGACCATCAACCCCATCAGCAGCGGATTGATGCCGTACTTGGCGGCAAATCCGAGAGCGATCGGCGCGATGATGGCCACCGCCGCAGGGCTGACCGCGCCCACCGCCGTGAGCAGCGCGGCGATGAAGAACATGATCCACGGAATGGCGGCAATGCGCCCGCGCACCGCACGCACCGCCAGCTTCACCAGCCAATCGATGGTGCCGTTGTTCTGCGCCAGCGCAAAAAGGTAGGTGATGCCCACCAGCGTAAGAAACAGGTCGGCGGGGAAACCACCCATGATCGCCTTGGCGTTCATGCCCGCCACCAACGTGCCGACCAGGAAGGCGCCGACGAAGGCGATCACGCCCATGTTGATGGGCAGCACCGTGGCGAGCACGAACATGCCGACCAGTGCGTAGATCGAAATCCAATGTGAACTCATCGATGCGTCTCCGGTGTTTTAGGTGGGACGCACATGCACGGCGCGTCTGGGTCCGTACGGTACGCACCCCCTCCGGGACGATCAATGAAGCGGCGTCTGCGACCTTTACGCCCAGTGAAACGATCGAGGGTTAACCCTGACGATCAACTGCCCCGTACTCAGCCGAGGTCGGCTTTGGCCAGGCGGCACACCGACAGCAGCGCGAGCAGGTTGGGATCGCGCTCGCGGGTGCGCAAGAAATTGAGCGCGATGGTCTGGCGCATCAGGTACCTGGGCTGCAGCGGGATCAACTGCACCTTCTGCGGCATGACGCCGCGCACCCGCCCGGGCAGCAGCGTGTAGCCGACGCCACCGCTCACCAGGTTCATCAGCGAGAAGATGTCGTCGGTCTTCATCACCACGTTGGGCGTGAAGCCGGCGATGCGGAAGGTCTCGACAAACCCCCGATAGGTCACGAAGCCTTCGCTCAGGCTCACGAAGCGTTCGCCGGCGCAGCTGCTCAGGTCGATTTCCTTTTGCCCGGCGTAGGGGGAGCCCACCGGCGCGGCAAACTGGATGTCGTCCTCGAACAGCGGCTCGGATTCGACATCGGCCACATCCTCGGGGATCGCCATGAGCGCGGCGTCGATCGCGCCATCGCGCAGCTTTTGCAGCAGGTGGGCGTTGGACCCGAGCACGAGTTCGGTGTGCAGGTCGGGCTTGCGCAGCTTCATTCCCATGATCAGCTGCGGCACCGTGCGGCTCGTCAGCGAATAGAGCGAGCCGATGCGAATTCGGTCGGCCGAGTAGCCGGCGACTTCCCGCGTGGCGCGAATGCCCTGGGCCATGGTGCGAAGCACCTCGCGCGCCACTTCCGCCAACGCATGGGCGGCTTCGGTCGGGTGCAGGTTGCGGCCCTCGTGCCGAAACAGCGCGCAGCGCAGCCCGGTTTCCAGCGAATGCAGGGCGCGGTGCACGCTCACGGCGCTGATCTCGAGCTTTTCCGCCGCACGGGCCAGGTTGCCGGTCTCCATGAAGGCCAGCAGGATCTCGAGCTTGCGAAAGGTGATCTCTTCGTCGACGTGGAGGAGCATGCGCGGCCCTGGGGATGAAGGCCGATCGTAAGCCTTGTCGACCTGCGACGACGGCAAGGTCACCGGCCGAGAGCTTCGATACCGAACCGGCATCGAACTCCAGTGCGGCAGAAGAGGCCTAGAAGGCAGCGCTTTGGGACCGCGCCTGGCCTGAATCCGGGCGTCGCGCAGTGATTGAAGCCGTTCGCGTCGCTTGTGGCCGAGTGGGAAGGTCGTCGTCTGTTCCGCAATAGCGTGCCACGGCGCGCCCCAGGTGCGTGATCTCATTCACTGTCGCACGCGGCGGCGCCGCGCCGTGTGGCGGCGTGAATGCCACCTTGATGTAGCCGGCAACTTCCAGGTGCCTCAGCTGATCGATGACAGAGTTGCCCCAGAACTGCACCGGCAGTTGCGCAGCCAGGACTTGGGTGAACAGCGTATGTCCCATGTGCCTCTCCAGTCTCACATCAATCGCGCTCCGCGGGAAAATCGCATCGAGGTCTGGGCAAAGTTGCGGATGTCGCCCAACTTCGCGATCTCGGCGAGGCCCTCGTCGGTGATGCCCTCCACCGTCGCAATCGAGGCTTTGGTGTACCGCCCGGCCGGCTGAAGCGCCGTAATCCTGGCCTCGATCAAACCGGTGGCAATGAGCACGGATACATCGCGAATTTCTTCCGGCTCGACGACCTGCACCGGCAGTTGGGTGCGTAGAAGCCTCATCAAGAACAAGAGCGGCATTCGATCCTCCGGGTTGCCGGCTCGCTATGCCCAATGTGCCGGCTTGTACTTGGGAAAGAAAGTGTGTTCTCGGGTGCGACAAGTTGCAACCGGGCCTATCTTCAATCGGGGCTATATCTGTGAGCGGCATCACATCTGCTGACGTGTTCAGGCATGGAAATGCCAATTCCAGCGCTTTTTTTTGCCTTGGTCCATGGCTGGTACCGGTACCGCCCGGGATGGAGCGCCTGCGCACCGCAGCAGGCTGAAGCTCCAGCCGGGCCTGTCGTCAGACTGCCGCCGCGGGCACCCGAAGCTCCTTGCGCAGGATCTTTCCCACCGCGCTCTTGGGCAATGACTCCAGGAAGGTGATGTGGCGAGGCACCTTGTACGCCGCAAGGTGCTTGCGGCAATGCGCTTCCAATGCCTCCGCCTGCAAGCCGGGTGCGCGCCGGACGACGAAGAGGTGAGGGACCTCCGCCGAACGCTCGTCCGGCACCCCGACGCACGCGCATTCGAGTACGTCCGGGTGCATGGCGACCACCCCCTCGATCTCGTTCGGATAGACGTTGAAGCCGGAGACCAGGATCATGTCCTTCTTGCGGTCGACGATGTACATCAGGCCCTGCGCGTCCATGGTGACGATGTCGCCGGTCTTGAACCAGCCGTCCGGCGTGAAGGACCTGCGCGTTTCGTCTTCGCGGTTCCAGTAACCCGCGAAGACCTGCGGGCCCTTGATCAGCAACTCGCCGGGCGTGCCGAGTGGCACCGGCTCGCCCGCATCGTCGACGATCAGAACATCGGTGGAGGGCACGGGCGCACCGATCGTGCCGTTGCAGCCGGGCGCATTGAAGGTCGCGCTGGGGGATGTTTCAGTGAGCCCGTAGGCCTCGGTGATGGGCGGGCCCCCGGCTTTCACCCACTTCGCGGCAACTGCTTCCTGGATCGAGGCGCCGGCGCCGATGACCACGTTGCAGCGGGAGAAGTCGATGCCCGCGATCTCAGGCAAGGTCACCATGGCATTGAACATCGTGTTCACGCCGATCAGCATGTCGAAAGGCGCCCGCTTGAGTTCGGCGCAAAGCGCCTGGGCATCGCGCGGGTTGACGACCAGTCGGTTGTGCGCGCCACTGGCCAGCGACGTCAATGTGGTCCCGAGCGGAAAGATGTGGTACAGCGGCAGCGGCGTCACGATCTCGAAGTTGTCGATGTCGAGCGCCAGTGCCAGCCATGAACGCATCTGCAGGGAGCTGGCAAGCACGCTGCGGTGCGTCAGGCACGCCCCCTTCGAAACGCCCGTCGTGCCGCCGGTGTACTGCAGGAAAGCCAGGTCGGAGGGGCTGACACGCTCGCTGGCGAAGTCGGCATCCGCGAGCGAGGAGGTTGCGTCCCGCAAGCTGACGACTTGGCGGCCATGACTCGCCGGCACTGCGTCCGCCTTGCCGCCCGTCGCAAACAATGCCTGCTTCACCTCTTTCATCGGCACGGTCATCACATACCGAACCTGTGTCTGGTCGAGAACCTCGTTGACGAGTCCCATGAAAGGCTCGGCTGCCAGCAGTGCGGACGAACCGGAATCGGCCAGCTGATATTGCAGCTCGCGCGCCGTGTAGAGCGGATTCATGGTCACGCCCACCATGCCCGCGCGCAGGATGGCCGCCAATGCCACCGGATAGATGAGGTTGTTGTGCAGCAGCAGGGCCACCCTGTCGCCCCGCTTGAGACCGGCCGCTTGCAGCGAACGGGCGAGCAGCGCCGATGCATGCTCGACCTGCGCGAAGGTCAGCGATTCACCGGCGCACGTCACGGCCGTCTTGGCGGCGTGCCTCGTGAAAGCGCGTTCCAGCAGGGTGACGAGGGTCTCTTGTTCGTCGAGGACGATGTCGCGGGGAAGTCCTGCCGGGTAGGAGGCATGCCAGAGTCGTTGTTCCATGTGATTTTCCTTCGTGCGGTGGGGCGGAGGTTCAGGGCTGCAGCGCTTCGCGAACGAAGTCCATCCGGTCCTGGCCGAAGAACATCTGGTCGCCGACAAAAAGCGTGGGTGCGCCGAACACGCCGCGCTCGACCGCCTCTTGCGTCGTCGACTTCAGCGCGGCCTTGGTCTCGGGGTCCTGCGTCAGGCGCTCGATTTCGGCGGGATCGAATCCACCTTCGGTCAGGATGCGTGCCGTGAGCTGCGCATCGTTCAGGTTGAGCGCGTCGATCCAGAGCGCCTTGAACACGCAGGCCAGCAGTTGCTGCAGCTGCTCGGGGCGGCGCAGCTGGACGCCGGTGACCGCGCGCATGAGAAACAGCGTGATGACCGGGAAGTGCGGATTGCCCTGGAACGGCACGCCATACCGGCGCGCATGGCGCTCGTAGTCCATCTGCGTATAGCGTCCCTTGACGGGAATGGTGGCGGGCGAGGCGTTGCCGGTGGCCTGGTAGACGCCACCCAGCAGCATCGGCCGGTAGACGAGGTCGGCGCCATGGCTGGCACACAAGCCCGGCAACTGCGTCCAGGCGAGGTACGACGACGGGCTGCCGACATCGAAGAAAAAATCAACTGACTTGCGCATTCATGGCTCCTTTAAGTTAACGAACGTTTGGTAAACGGAAGCTATGTGATTAATGCAACCCCGTCAACGGGGTTTCACTGGGTTCTTCTTCGATTGACAAACGAGCGTTCAACAATTAACGTGCGATGACTTAACGGACGTTTTTTAAAGGAGAACGCATGGACCCATCAACCAATCCCCGCGGTGTGGCTCTCGTCGTCGGCGCCGGCGACGCCACTGGCAGCGCCATCGGCGCGCGCTTCGCCCGCGAGGGCTACGTCGCTTGCCTGACACGGCGATCGGCCGACAAGCTGGAGCCGGCCGTCGAGCGCATCCGCGCAGCTGGCGGCCAGGCTTTCGGCTACGGCAGCGATGCACGCAAGGAGGACGACGTCGTCGCCCTGATCGATCAGATCGAGAAGGAGCGCGGCCCGATCGAGGTGATGGTCTTCAACATCGGCGCTAACGTGCCCAGCAGCATCCTGGAGGAAACCGGGCGCAAGTACATGAAGATCTGGGAGATGGCCGCCTTCAGCGCATTCCTGAATGCGCGCGAGGTCGCGCGCAGGATGGTTGCGAGGGGACGCGGGACGATTCTCTTCACCGGCGCGACGGCAGGCATCCGCGGCTCGGCGAATTTCGCGGCCTTTGCCGGTGCCAAGCATTCCCTTCGCGCGCTGGCCCAGAGCATGGCGCGCGAACTCGGCCCGCGCGGCATCCACGTGGCGCACATCGTGGTCGACGGCGCCATCGACACGGACTTCATCCGTACCCAATTCCCGGAACGCTACGCGCTCAAGGAACAGGGCGGCATCCTGAACCCCGAGCACATCGCGGAAAACTACTGGTACCTGCATACCCAGCCTCGTGACGCCTGGACCTTCGAGATGGACCTGCGCCCCTACATGGAAACCTGGTGAAAGACACATGAAAACACGCATCACTGAACTCTTCGGCATCCGCCACCCGATCATCCAGGGCGGCATGCACTACGTCGGCTTTGCGGAGCTGGCCGCGGCCGTCTCCAATGCCGGCGGCCTCGGGCTCATCACGGGCCTGACCCAAAGGACGCCCGAACTGCTGGCCAAGGAAATCGCGCGCTGCCGGGACATGACGGACGAGCCCTTTGGCGTGAACCTCACGTTCCTGCCGACCTTGTCTTCGCCGCCATACCCCGAGTACATCGCGGCCATCGTCGAAGGCGGCGTTCGCATCGTCGAGACGGCGGGGCGCAGTCCCGAGGCCTACATGCCCGCGCTCAAGAAGGCCGGCATCAAGGTGATCCACAAGTGCACCTCGGTGCGCCACGCGCTGAAGGCCGAAGCGATCGGCTGCGACGCCGTGAGCGTCGACGGTTTCGAGTGCGGCGGGCATCCGGGCGAGGACGACATGCCCAACATGATCCTGCTGCCCCGGGCCGCCGAGGAGTTGAAGATTCCGTTCGTGGCCTCCGGGGGCATGGCCGACGCGCGCAGCCTGGTGGCGGCCCTGGCGCTGGGCGCGGAGGGCATGAACATGGGCACGCGCTTCGTGGCGACGCAGGAAGCGCCGGTCCACCAGAACGTGAAGGACGCCATCGTGGCGGCCACCGAGCTCGACACGCGGCTCGTGATGCGCGGCCTGCGCAACACCGAGCGGGTGCTGACCAATTCATCGGTCGAGCAGTTGATCCGGATCGAGAAGGAAAAAGGCGCCGATCTCAAGTTCGACGACATCATCGACCAGGTGGCCGGCGTTTACCCGCGCGTGATGATGCAGGGCGAGATGGATGCGGGCGCCTGGAGCTGCGGCATGGTGGTCGGCCTGATCAACGACATTCCGACCGTGCAGGAGCTGATGGACCGCATCATGGAAGAGGCCGAGCAGCTGATCACGCGGAGGCTCTCAGGGTTCCTGGAGCCTGCCCTGGCATAGCCTGCGGACATCGGCCGGCTCACTTTGCCCAGTGAGCCGGCTCCGCATTTGACATCATGAGCCGCCGTCCGTTGACGGGGCGTTCACACCAGGTATCGCTGCACGGCTGCTTCGTTGAACTCGACACCCGACCCCGGCCGCTCGCTGGTGTAGGCCATCCCATCGCGCACGTCGAGCGGCTCCTTGAGGATCGGGTTCCACCAATCCATGTATTCGAGCCAATGCGCGGTCGGCGTAGCGCAAAGCAGATGGGCGCTGACTTCCGGCCAGAAATGGTTGGAAAGCGCCACACCATAAAGCTGGCCCAGTGCGGCAATTTGTTGCCAACCGGTGACCCCGCCACATCGCATGGCGTCGGGCATGGCCAGGCCGCGCACACCCGCGTCGAAGGCATGGCGGAAACCGAGAGCCCCCAACCAGTTTTCACCGGCTTGCAACGGCGTGGTGGTGGCCGCTGCCAACTGCACCAGACCGGCGTGGTCGTGGGCAACGATGGGCTCTTCGATCCAGGCGAGGCCTTCGCCCTCCAGAGCGCGCAGGCGCCTCGCCGCATCGCTGGTACCAAGCGACTGGTTGTAGTCGACCATGATGGCCGCGTCCGGGCCCATCGCCGAGCGCATGGCGCGCACGACGGCCAAGTCTTCCGCGACGGTCGGGTAACCGATCTTCGCCTTGACCGCTCTGAAGCCTTTGCGCGCCCACTTCTCGGCGGACCGGCCGCTGCCCAGCGCGCCCTCGTAGCTGACGCCCGCATAGGCCTGGACCGGTCGCGGCGATGATCCAAGCATGGTGGACAGGGGCCGCTCGTGTGCGCGAGCGAAAGCGTCCCAGACGGCCATGTCGATCCCGGCCAGGGCCATCCCGACCAAGCCTTCGGTGCCAAGCATCCGGAAGTGCCCATGCAGCCTGCTCGAGAGATCGGCGGGCGCCAGAGGCTGGCCGACGGCGACCGATTCGAGATTGCGCATCAGCTCGGCCAACGGCTTCTGTGCGGAGAGCCCGTAGCTGAAGAGGATGCTATGGCCTTGTACGCCAGCGTCCGTGTTGATGGTCAGGAGCACGAGGGGCGACACCCCGACCGTGCCGGAGGCAGTGCGCAGGGGCTCGGGCATTGGCACGATGACGCAGCGGACCTGGAACGAGGAGATTTTCATTGGGTGCTCTCGAAAATGGGTTCAGGCCGCCGCCCGCGCCGTTGTTGCCGGTGGTGCAGAGGAGGGCTCGAATTCGGCCAGCAGCGCCTGCCGGGCAATCTCCGCTTCAGCCATGCTGCGCTCCTTCACGTGGCCATAGCCGCGGATGCGCTGCGGCAGATGGGCCAACTGGATTGCGATCTCCAGGTTGCGTGCGCGCAGTTCGCTTGCCAGGCGCTGCAACAGCACCTCGTAGTTGGCGATCAGCTCGCGTTCGGCACGGCGCTCGGCGGTGTAGCCGAACAGGTCGAATGGCGTGCCGCGCACAAATCGAAGCCGGGCCAGCACGCGCATCGCAGGCAGGATCCAGGGGCCGTATTCTCTTTTCTTCAATTGCCCGGTCAGCGGGTCGCGGCGCGACAGCAGGGGCGGGGCCAGGTTGAAGCGCAGGCGCTGCGGCCCCTCGAATTGCGCGGCGAGCGCGGCCTGGAACTCCGGTGCCGCGTGCAGGCGCGCCACCTCGTACTCGTCCTTGTAGGCCATCAGCTTGGCGAGGTTTTCGGCGACGGCCAGCGACAGCCGCTGACTGCCGGGTGCCACCGCGGCCTCGGCTTGCGCGATTTTTTCGACCAGTGCGCGGTAGCGCCGGGCGTAGTCGGCGTTCTGGTAGCGCGTGAGCAGTTCGGTGCGGTGCGCCAGCACCTCCTGCAGCCCTTGCGGCAGCTTCGGCGCGGGCGGCGAAATACCGGCCGAGGCCGCCTCGACCGCGGCGCGGTTCGTGACCCACAGGCGGCCCAGGCGCAGCGCGCGACGATTCGACTCGACCTGTACGCCATTGAGCTCCAGGGCCCGCTCGATGGCCGCCACGCCCACCGGCAGCCAGCCCTTCTGCGCCGCCACACCCAGCAGGAACGTATTGGCCGCCACCGCATCGCCACACAGCGCGGTGGCGAGGCCGGTCGCGTCGACATAGTCCACATGCTCGGGGCGTACCACGCCCGCGACCTTGCGCTGGAGCATGGACACCTCGACCCGATGGTCCGGGTTCCTGGTGAAAACCGCGCTCGGCGGTACGCGGTCGTTGCCGAGGAAACGGCTGCGTTCCATGTCCAGCGTGCGTGACGCTTCGTCCGCCAGACCGGCGAGCATGTCGAAGGCCAGCATCAGGTCGGCTTCGCGCAGCCCGATGCGCTGGCTGGCGATGCCCGAGGGCGCCGCCGCGACGCGCAAGTGGCTGAAGACCGTCCCATTCTTCTGAGCCACGCCGGTCATGTCGTAGACCGAGGCGGCCTTGTGTTCCAGGTGCGCCGCCATAGCCAGCACCGCGCTGACCGTGATCACGCCGGTGCCGCCGATGCCGGCCACCATGACGGAAAAGCCATCGGCAACGGGCTGCACCGGCGGTACGGGGATGTTCTGCAGCAGCGCCTCGGGTATGTCGCCCTGCGCGGGCCGGCGCAGGCTGCCCGAGCTGACCGTGACGAATGACGGGCAAAAGCCCTCCGCGCAGCGATAGTCCTTGTTGCACGAGGACTGGTTGATGGCGCGCTTGCGGCCCAGGGCGGTTTCCACGGGTTCGATGCTGATGCACCCGGATTGCGCCGAGCAGTCCCCGCAGCCCTCGCACACGGCCTGATTGATGAACAGCCGCTTGGGCGGATCGACCATGACCTTGCGCTTGCGCCGGCGGCGCTTCTCCGCGGCACAGGTCTGTTCGTAGATGAGTACGGTGCAGCCCGCCACTTCGCGCAGTTCGCGCTGCACCGCATCGAGATCGTTGCGGTGACGTATCGTCACCTCTTTGGGCATGGCGGCATCGGAGCGGTGCAGATCCGGATTGTCCGACACCAGCACCACCTGCTTCACGCCTTCGCCCAGCACTTGGCGGGCCACCCGGCTGACCGAAATAGGCCCATCCACGGGCTGTCCGCCCGTCATGGCCACGGCGTCGTTGTAGAGGATCTTGTACGTGATGTTGGCTTTGCTGGCGACCGCGCCGCGCAGCGCCAGCAGGCCGGAGTGGAAATACGTGCCGTCCCCGAGGTTCTGGAACACATGGCGTGTCTTGGTGAAATGGTGCAGTCCGCTCCAGTTCATGCCTTCGCCGCCCATCTGCGTGGACAACAGGGTGCGCGCCTTGTAGAACATCGCCATGCTGTGACAGCCGATGCCCGCCAATGCGAAGCTGCCTTCGGGCACGTTGGTGGATGTGTTGTGCGGGCAGCCCGAGCAAAAGTAGGGAGGGCGGCTGTCCTGGGCCGTCGCCAATGAGATGACGCCGCTGCGGCGAGGGGCCAGCAGCGCAATGTGCGCCTCCAGCGCTGCATCGGCCAGGCCCGCCGTGCGAAGGCGCGCGGCGATCGCCAGCGCGAGGTCCAGCGGTTCGAGTTGCTTCTCGAGGGTGACCAGCGGCGAACCATGCTCGTCGTTTTTGCCGACGATGCGCGGGCGCGCCGCGTCGTTGTACAGCACGGCGGCGGCCTGCCGCTCGACGAAGGCGGCCTTTTCCTCGATGAAGAACAGCTCGGCCTTGCCGGCGGCGAATTCCTTCAGCCCGACCGGCTCCAGCGGCCACACCATGCCGACCTTGTAAAGCGCCAAGCCCAGCGTGCGAGCCCGCGCGTCGTCGATGCCCAGATAGGACAGCGCCTGGCGCGTGTCCTGGTAGGCCTTGCCGGCTGAAACCAGCCCGAACCGCGCACTCTGGTCGCCCATCGTGCATTGGTCGATGCGGTTGGCGCGCGCAAAGCGCAGCACCAGCGGCAATCGGTGATGCATCAGGATGGTTTCGTCGCGCGCCGGCGCGAACGCGCCACGGTAATGCACGCCCTCGGGCGGCAACAGATCGGCCGGGTCGGGCAGGGCGATGTGCTGCGCCTGCGGGTCGATGTCAACCGTGGCCGTCTGCTCGATGGTCTCGTTGACCACCTTGAGGCTGGCCCAGCAGCCGGCGTAGCGCGACAGCGCAAAGCCTACCAAACCGAACCGCACGATGTCCTCGACGTTGGATGGATACAGCACCGGGATCGAGTTGGCGGCCATCGCCTGCTCGCTTTGATGCGCAACCGTCGACGACTTGCCGGGGTGATCGTCGCCGAACACCGCCAACACGCCACCGCGCGGATGCGTGCCGGTGTAATTGGCGTGCTTGAAGGGGTCTCCGGAGCGATCGACGCCGGGCCCCTTGCCGTACCACATGGCGAACACACCATCGACGTTGGCGGGACCCAGCGCGTCCAGCTGCTGCGTGCCCCAAACCGCTGTCGCGGCCAGATCTTCGTTGACGCCCGGATCGAAAACGATGCCCGCCTCCTTCAGGTGCCGCGCCGCCGCCCACAGTGCCTGGTCGAAAGTCCCCAGCGGCGAACCGCGATACCCGCTGACATAGCCGCCGGTGGACATGCCCGCGAGGCGGTCGCGTTCACGCTGCAGCAGCAGCACGGCGATCAACGCCTGCGCGCCGGTCAGGAATGCCGAGCCCTGCGCCAGATTGAAGCGCTCGTCCAAGCTGGCGAGCGAGCGCAGCGCGCCGGCTTCGACCGAGGGTCGGGCGCGATCGATGATGTCGGGCGTCGGGCTCATCGTGCGGACGCTGCCGCGTGCTGGGCCTCGTAGACCTGCAGATTGCAATATGCGGTCTGCAGCAGGGGAACCGCTGCGCCCACGAGCCTGGCTTGTGCAATCAGGTCGCCCAGGATGGCCTGTGATTCCAGTCGCGGTATGCCGGCCATCATGTCGCGCGCCATCGACGCGGCCCAGGGTGAAGTCGGGTCCAGCAGGACGCGCTGGACCATGCCGACCGAGGCCGGGCCCGGCGGGTGGCCGGACAGGGTGGCAACCTGCGTCACTTCGTCGATCGACTGACGGATCACGGCCTCGCCACCCGTGGCGCCCAATATCTGGCCGACACTCGCGCGCATCAGCGTGGTCGCGGTGGCCCCGGACGCGAGCATCACCCACTTCTCCCATAACTCCTGCTCGATGTCGGCGGAGAGCCTGCGCATGCCGGGCGTGCGCGCGATCAGTTCGTGAAAGCGCTGCGCAACGGGCTCCTGCGACGCAGCACGCGCGCCGAGGACAAACACGTCGTTAGGCCCGAAGTGCTGGATCGCGCCGTCGGGCATCAGCATGGTGGCGATGTAAGCAATGCCGCCGAGCACCTTGTCGCTGCCGAAGCGCTGGTCCAGCCGGTTGTAGGCTTCCACGCCATTGATGACGGGCAGCACCAGCGCGCCCGCTGCCACTGCGGGGGCGATCGTGTCCATCGCCTCGTCGAGATCGAAGGCCTTGCAGGTCAGAAGCACCACATCGGCCTGTGCCGCAGGCCCGGCCAGTTCGGCGCGGCTGAGCGTCGCAACGGGCAGGTTCATGTCGCCCAAGGCACTGCGCGCGACCAGCCCGTGCTCGCTCAGCTGAGCCCGGCGCCGCTCGCGCACGAGGAAGCGCACTTGTGCCCCGGCCTGTTGCAGGCGGGCCCCGTAATAGCCACCGGCCGCGCCGGCTCCCAACACCAGAATTTGCATGGAGATTCCCTCTGTTTACTGCGCTTGCAAGTTGATCGACTTGGCCACGGCCCGCATCTTGGCGGCCTCTTCCCTGAAGAAGTTGGCCGCCTGTACCGTGTCCAGGGGCCCCAAGACCCGCGAGCTGTTTTCGCGCACGAAGCGCAGAAATTCAGGCTTTCCCAGCGCCTCGGCGCTGGCACGGTTCAGGCGCGCCACTTCGGCATCCGGAACCCGCGTCGGGACAAACAGGCCGCTCCAAACCGAGTGACTGAACGACTTGAGGGAACTGCCCTCGTTCAAGGTCGGAACGTCGGGGAGGTCGGGGTTGCGCTGCTCGCTCGCAATGCCGATGGCCTTCACCTTGCCGGACTTCAGCAATCCGACCACAGGACCGGCGAGGGGAAGGAACGCCAGATCAATCTGGCCGCCCACCAGGTCGGGCACCATCGAGGCCGTGCCTTTGTAGGGCACCGCCATCAGCTTTGCGCCGATGCGCGCTTCGAAGTCGGCTGCCGCTATGTGGGATGAGGAGCCGTGGCCGATGTTGCCGATGGAGAGTTCCGGGTTGCCAGGCTTACGTACGTAAGCCACAAGCTCATCGACGTTCTTGAACGAATGCTTGGACGCGCTCAGCAAAATGAAGTCAGTCGTGCCCAGGGGCGCGACCAGCTTGAACGACTCTGGCGAGTATTTCGCCGTAGCAATGCTCAACGGTGCCAGGATCAGGTCGGGTCCGCTCGTGCCCAGGACCACAACGTTGTCGGGCGCCGCCGAAGCCACGTTCATCGCGCCCAGCGCGCCGCCCAGGCCTGGCAGGTTCTCTACGACGACGGGCTGGCCCAATGCGTCCTGCAGGGCCGGCTGTATCTGCCGGAAGGTCACGTCCACTGCGCCTCCGGCAGGCCAGGCCACCCGAACAATGAGGGGCTTGCCGCTCGCGTTTTGTGCATGCGCGGCGGGAAGGAAAAGCGAAGCGGCGACGGCCACGGCGAACAGAATTTTTTTCATCGCATTGCTCTTTTCTCTGGATGGGCTCGACGCGGCGCGCTACTGCGGATGCAGGTTGGTCTGGCGTGCGAGATCGCCGTACTTCAGGATCTCGGAGTTGTAGAAGTCGTCGGATTCCTTGGCCGACATCCTCAAGGTGATGACCCCGCCTTCGCTGGCGAACTTCTGGAATTCCGGGCTCAGCACCGCTTCGGTCACCGCCTTGTTCAGGCGTTGCACGATGGCGTCTGGCGTGGCTCTCGGCACCAGCAAGCCGATCCATTGCCGGTGGAGGACTGGCCGCTCGGGGTGGGCTTCGGACAGCGTGGGCACATCGGGCAGCATGGGGTTGCGCTTGGCGGCCGCGATGCCGATGGCGATCAGCTTCTTTTGTTGAACCATCGCCACGGTGGCCATGCCGAGTGGGATGAACCCGATGTCCACGTGGCCACCCAGCAAATCCTGGACGAGTGGCGCCATTCCCTTGTACGGTATGCCTGCCGCTTTGACGCCGCTGGCCGCCTTCATGTCGTCGCCTGCGAGCTGCGAGCTCGACCCCGGGCCCTGATGGGCCAGCGACAGGCCGTTTGGCAATGTCTTGCTGTAGTCCACAAGCTCGGCCAGCGTATGGGCCGTCATCGAGGGCCGGGCCACCAGCAGCATGTCGCTCAATCCCAGTGCCGCCGCCAGCCGGAACTGGTCGGGTCTGTATTGGGCCGACGCCATGGCCAGCGGGGTCAAGATCACGTCGTTGGTGTGCCCCGCCACGACATAGCCGTCAGCCGGCGCCTTGAGGACATTGACTGCACCGATCGCTCCGCCCGCGCCGGACAGGTTCTCGACCATCAATGGCTGGCCCAGCTCGGCCTGCATCCTCGGCAGGATTTGTCGGATGAAGACGTCGGCAGTTCCGCCCGCCGGAAAAGCCACCCGGATCGTTACCGGTTTGGTCGGATAAGCCTGCGCCCATGAATTCGAGCTGATGGCTGCAGCGGCGATGAACGCCCCCAGCAAGATCGATCGTTTGATGCTGTGCATGAAATTGTCTCCGTCCTTGTTGGGCACCCGCCATCTTTCAGAAGCGGTGGGCGTACTTGGCTATCGCGCTCTCGTTCCATTCGACCCCGCTGCCGGGTCGGTCGGGGATGTGGATCAAGCCGTTGCGGACCTCGAAGGGCTCTGCCAGGATCAGATCGGCCCAATCGCACCACTCGAGCCAGTGGGCGGTTTCCGTCACCCGCATCAGGTGAGCCGAAAACTCGGGGTACAGGTGGGTGGACACCGGCACCCCCTTGGCTGCCGCGATGCCGGCGGCACGCATCCAGCCGGTGACGCCGCCGATGCGCATCAGGTCGGGCATCACGAAGTCTGTCGCGTCCAGCTCGAGTGCGATCTGCAGGTCGCGCGGACCCCAGAAGTTCTCGCCGACCTGGATCGGTGTCGCCAGCCGGCGGCGCAACTGCGCCAATCCCGAGAGGTTGTCGCATGCAATCGGCTCCTCCATCCAGTCGAGCCCTTCGCCGTCCAGCGCACGGCAGCGGGCGATGGCTTCGTCCATGGTGTGGGCCTGGCTGAAATCGGCCATGAGTTGCAGCGATGCGCCGCCAGCGCGCCGGGCGGCCGCGATGGCCGCAAGATCCTGCGCCAGGCTGTCGCGTCCCAGCCGGATCTTCAGGGCGGTGAAGTCCCCTTGCGCGATGAGCTCCTCGGTCTCGCGCTCGACCTCCGAAGGGTCGACCAGCCATAGGCCGTTGCTGTTGTATGCCTTGACCGGGCCCACGCTGCCGCCAAGGTAGCGGGCCAGCGGCATCTGCGCCGCCTTGGACAGCGCGTCCCACAACGCCATGTCGAGGCCGGCGATCGCCGCCAGCGTGACGCCTTCCAGTCCGATGGGCCACAGGCTCTGGCGCGCCTGTCGGAACAGGTCGACCGGGTTGGCGGGCTTGCCCTTGAAGCGTTCGACCAGGTCGTGAATGAGGGGCGCGATGTAGCGCACGCTGTTGGGCAGGTACGGCTGCAGGTAGCTGCGCCCCACCACGCCGCCCTGCATGTGCAGGTCGATCAGGATGATGGTCCAGGCCGGCGGGGACATGCTCTTGAGCACCGGCGTGCGCTTGAGCGGCACCAGCACGGCACGCACGTCGACGGACTCGATGGCCAGGGGAGGGTGCACGGCAACCACCGCGTTCAGCCCAGAGTGCCCGTGAAGGCGCCGCCATCGAGCAGCAGGTTCTGCCCGGTCATGAAACCGGCGTTGGCACCGCACAGGAAAGCGCAGGCCTGGCCGAATTCCTCGATCGTGCCAAAGCGCCCGGCCGGCACCTGCTGCAGCATGGCGTCGCGTGCTTCGTCCGCGGTCTTGCCGCTGCGCTTGCCCAGCACGGCGAAGCCCATGAGGATGCGGTCAGTCGCGTGGAAGCCGGGCAGCAGGGCGTTGATCGTCACGTTGTGCTTCACGATCTGCCGTGACAGTCCGGCGACAAAGCCGGTCAGCCCCAGGCGTGCGCCGTTGCTGAGCCCGAGAAAATCAATGGGTGACTTGACGGCGCTCGAGGTGATGTTGACGATGCGCCCGAACTTGCGGGCGATCATGCCGTCCACCGTGGCGCGGATCAGTTCGATCGGCGCCAGCATGTTGGCGTCCAGGGCGGCGATCCACGCGTCGCGGTCCCATTCCCTGAAGTCGCCCGGTGGGGGCCCGCCCGCGTTGTTGACCAGAATGTCGGGTGCCGGCATCGCCGCAAGCACGGCTTGGCGGCCCTCGGGCGTTGCGATGTCGGCGGCCACGGTCTTTACCGTCGCGCCGGTGCTGGTGCGGATTTCGTGCGCCGTGCTCTCCAGAGCGTCCAAGCCGCGCGCGGTGATGAGCAGTTCCAAGCCTTCATTCGCGAGCGCCAGGGCGCAGCCTTTGCCCAGCCCCTTGCTCGCGCCGCAGACGATCGCGCGCCTTCCTCTGATCCCCAAATCCATTGCTCACTCCTGGGTGTTTACAAGGTGCCTACACGCGCAAGAGGGTGTGCCTTGCGTCGCCAAATTTTGTGGCGACCGTTTCGGCTCGACGAGGTCTGCCAGCGCCAGAGAGGGGTTCGTTTGTGCCATGCAGCCTTGTCCCGGGGCTGCGGGGCTTTTCCTCGCGAGGCGAGGCGAGGCGCTCAGGCGACTCCGGTGCGGTAGTCGCTCGGCACCTTGCCGGTCCAGCGCCTGAAGGCCTTGCGGAAGTTGGTGGCTTCGGTAAAGCCCACGCGCTCGGCGATGTCGACCACGGGAAGCTTCGAATTGCTGAGATAGCCGATCGCCAGTTCCTTGCGGGTCTCGTCGACCACGCTCTTGAATGTCACGCCCTCGTCCGCCAGACGCCGGTGCAACGTGCGCACCGACACGCCCAGCCGCTCGGCCAGCCGCACTACCGACACCATGCAGCGGGCATCGTCCAGGCAGGCGCCGCGCACCTGCGCCGGCCAGCCGCCGGCCTGGTAGCCGCCGTACACAGGGGCGACACACAGCCGCCTGCATAACTCGTGGGTGATCGAATTGGCACCCGCACACGCCGCATCCAGGATCGAAGCATCGAAATGCCATTCGAGCACGTCGGCGCCGAACTCGGCCGTGCAACCGAAGACCTGCGCGTAGGACCGCCAGTGCGTTGGAGCCGGGTAGTTGCAGACGAGGCGCCGGGCGGGCAGTGGCACTTCGAGCACGCGCTGGAACAGGGCGTTGAGCGAGCTGCGCCAGAACTCCGCCACGAAGGGGAGTACGGCGCCGAAGCGCTCGGCCGGCGCACAAGCGAGGATGGCCAGGTTGCCCTGGACGCGCAGCGTGGGCTGCAGGAACGGCATGGCGGGCTGCATGTGCGCAATCCCGAATTCAAGTCCGTCCCGGAAGGTGGCGCTGCTGGCCATTGCGAATCCGTAGATGCCGAAGTCGCCGATGCGCTGGCGTGCCCCGGCGCGCAGGGCCACGTCGGACCCGGACGACAGCTTCTGTGCATTGGCAAAGACTGCCATGCGTTGGACTTGCGACATGGGAGCGTAGGCGTTGCCGATGTCGCCAGGCTCCAACCCCGTGCGTGCGAAGAGGTCGGACAGGGCGACTCCCTCGCTTTGCAGCTGCGCCGCCAGCGCCGAAAAACCCAGCATGGCGGCGCCGGGCGCAACGGCCGCGTGCACGATCGGCGGGGCCAGTTGCGTCATCGAGATACTCCGCTTCGATCGAGCGAGCCTGACCCGCTGCTAGACCCGTTCGAGACACAGGGCAATGCCCTGTCCTCCGCCGATGCACAGCGACACCACGGCCTTGCGGCCTCCGGTTCGCTGGAGCGCATGGGCCACCTTCGTGATCAGGATCGCACCCGTTGCGCCGATGGGATGGCCGTGCGCGATTGCGCCGCCGTCGATGTTGTATCGCGAGGGATCGATCTTCAGCTCGTCGCGTACGACGATCGCGATGGCCGCGAAGGCTTCGTTGACCTCGAAGCGGTCGACGTCCTGCACGTTCCATTCGGCACGGCCGAGTGCTTGGCGGATGGCGGGCAGCGGCCCCAATCCGAAGAAGCCCGGCTCGACCCCGGCCACGGCGACACTGCGGATGGCGAGCATCGGCGTGAGGCCGGCCTCGCGCGCGACCGAAGCCTCGCAAACGATCATCGCGGCGGCCCCGCCGTTGATGCCCGGGGCGTTGCCGGCGGTGATGGTGCCGTCGGGACGGAAAGCGGGCTTCAGACGCGCCAGCGTCTCGGCCGTGGTGTCGGGGCGGTTTCCTTCGTCCGCGGCGAAGACTGTGGATGCCTTGCCGCCCTTGATCGTCAGCGGCTCGATCTCGTCCTTGAACCATCCGGCCTTTTGCGCGGCGGCAAACCGCTGCTGGCTCTGGGCCGCGAACGCATCCTGCGCTTCGCGCGTGACGCCGTATTTCTGCACCAGGTCTTCCGTGTGCCACCCGGAATGCTTGCCGGAGAAGGCGTCGTTCAATCCGTCGAGCAGCAGGGAATCCATGGCCTCGGCATTGCCCATGCGCGCGCCGAAGCGCATGCCCGGCAGGAGGAACGGCGCGCGGTCCATGTTCTCCACGCCGCCGGCAATCACCATTTGCGAAACCCCGGCGAGTACTTCCGCGTACGCGGTTGCGACTCCCTGTGCGCCGGAGCCGCAGACTCGGTTCACGGTCATGGCGGGCGCCGCCACGGGAAGGCCACCCTGGACCGCGGCCTGCCTGGCCACGTTCATGCCGTTGCCCGCCTGCACGACGTTGCCCATCACCACGGAATCGACGCGCGCCGGGTCCAATCCGGAACGGCGCAGCACCGCGGCAATCGCGTGCGCGCCCAGCGCAGCGGTGGGCGTTGTCTTCAGCGACCCGCCGAAACTGGCGATCGCGCTTCGCGCAGGGGAACAGATGACGATCTCTTTGCTCATGGTGGACTCTCCTTGGTTAGATAACGGTCGCGCAGCAATTTCTTGTAGAGCTTGCCGGTCGCGTGGCGAGGAAATTCGAATTCGAAATCGATGCTCCTGGGCACCTTGATCGACCCGAGCTGCGCGAGGCAGCGGGCCTTCAGCGCATCGGCGATCGCTGGGCCGGTGAAGTCCGGGTGCGCCGGCTGGATGACGGCTTTGACTTCCTCGCCGTATTCCTCGTTCGGCACCCCGAACACTGCGGCATCCGCAACGCGCGGATCCTGCAGCAGCACGTCTTCGATCTCTTGCGGGTAGATGTTGACGCCGCCCGAGATGATGACGAAGTCCTTGCGGTCGGTCAGGTAGAGGTAGCCTTCATCATCGAGACGGCCGATGTCGCCGAAGGAGCGCCAGCCCTGCGGACTCGTCGCCGCACGGGTCTTGGCGGGGTCGTTCCAGTACTCGAATTGCGCATCGCTTTCGAAGTAGACGTTCCCGGTTTCACCCGCAGGCAATTCATGGCCGGCGTCGTCCAGGATGTGCAGGATGCCGTCGGTCGCGCGTCCGACCGAACCCTTGTGCTGGAGCCATTCGCGCGACGTGATGGCCGTGGAGCCGATGCCCTCGGTGCCCGAGTAGTACTCCTGAAGAATCGGACCCCACCAGTCGATCATCGCCTGCTTGACGTGCACCGGGCAGGGCGCCGCGCCATGGACCGCCTGCACCATGGAGGCCATGCTGTAGCGGCTGCGTACGCCCGCTTCCAGGCGCAGCAGGCGGTGGAACATCGTCGGCACCCAGAGCGAATGCGTGCATCCGAAATGCGCGATGGCGGCGAGCGCGCGCTCGGCGTCGAACTTCGACATCACGATGCTGGTGGCGCCGGCATGGATGGCCGCCGAGAGGAACCGGTTGGGGGCGCTGTGATAGAGCGGCGAGGTGGACAGGTAGACCGAGGAGGCGTCGAGCGAGAACGACCGGGCCACCGCGGCATTGCGGTTGTCGACCGCATCGAAGTCGCCCTCGAAGGGCGGCTTGCGCACGCCCTTGGGCCGGCCGGTCGTGCCGGATGAATACAGCATCTCGCGTCCTGGCGCGAGCACCGGCGGCAGCTCGCTCGACGCCGCCAGGAAATGCATCTCCCAGGATTCGATGGCCGTATCCGCAAAGCCGATACCGACGCGTCGTGCGCCACCCAGGTCCAGCGACGAAGCCGTTCCGGCGCTCATGCAGCCGGATGCCAGGATGGCGACCGACGCCATCGAGTCCTTGGCGATGTACTCCAAATCCGCAGCCGACAGCCGCGTCGAGGCGAGCACGTAGTACAGCCCGATGCGTTGCGCTCCGAGCGCAAGAAAAAGCAGTGAGGGCGAGTTCTCGATGCACAGGACGATGCAGTCGCCGCGTTTCAATCCGAGCGACAGCAGGGCGTTGGCCGCCCGGTTCGCCTCGCGCTCCAGTTGCCGGAAGCTGAACGCTTCGCCGGATTCGAGAAAGTGCGCCGCCACCTTGTCGGGCGTGGCAGCTGCGAAGCGGCTCAGGTGGTACATGCCGGGCGATCGACAAGAGTGGTCAGAAAAGATCGATGGCCGGTTCCATCAAAGCGGACGATCCCGCCCGGATCTCACCGCACAGCGCTGCCGTCTGCGGCAGCAGCCGCTCAAAGTAGAAGCGGGCTGTCGCGATCTTCGATGCGTAGATCGGGTCGGTGGAGCCGGCGTTCTTGAACGCCACCTCGGCCATGCGGGCCCAACTCCACGCGAGGGCCAGGTGCCCGACCAGGCGCAGATAGGGCGCAGCGGCGGCGCCTGCGGCGTGCGGATCTTGCGCCGACGTGTCCACCAGTTCGCGGGTGAGCTGCCTGATGTCGGCGACCAGCCCGGCGAGCGGCTCCGCGAATTCGCGCATCGACTCGCGCGGGCCGCAGGTCTCGGCGAATGCGTCGGCCATGTCCAGGAAGACGCCCATCTGCCGGCCCTGGTCGGCCAGCACCTTGCGCCCGAGCAGGTCCATGGCCTGCACGCCGTTCGTGCCCTCGTAGAGGCCCACGATGCGCACGTCCCGAAGGTGCTGCTCCACGCCGTTCTCGCGGATGTAGCCGTGCCCGCCGAACACCTGCATGGCAAGCAGCGTGCACTCCACCGCGAGGTCGCTGGACAGCGCCTTCACGAGCGGGGTCAAAAGGCCCAGCAGTTCGGCCGTCTCGTTGCGCTTGGCCGCGTCAGGATGAAGACGCTGAAGATCGCTCAGCTGTGCGGTCCACAGCGCCAATGCGCGTGCGCCCTCGATGTTCGCCTTCTGCGTGAGCAGCATGCGGCGCACGTCGGCATGCCCGATGATCGGATCCGCCGCTTCGCTGGACGATCGCGCGCCGCTGGCGCGGCCCTGCAGGCGCTCCTTCGCATAGGCCAGGGCCTTCTGGTAGGCCGCTTCCATCAGCCCGATCGCGATCATGCCGACCAGCACGCGCATGTGGTTCATCTGCACGAACATGCCCGCCAGCCCCTTGTTGGGCGCGCCCAGCAGCCAGCCGGTGGCGCCGTCGAAATTGATGGTGCAGGTCGAGTTGCCGTGGATGCCCAGCTTGTGCTCGATGGAGCCGCAGACCACCGCATTGCGCGCGCCGGCCGCGCCGCTCGCATCGGGGATGAACTTGGGAACGATGAAAAGAGAGATGCCTTTCACGCCGGGTGGTGCGTCGGGCATGCGCGCGAGCACCAGGTGCATGATGTTGTCGGTCAGGTCCTGCTCGCCACCCGAGATGAAGATCTTGCTGCCGGTGATGCTGTAGCTGCCGTCGGGTTGCGCCACGGCACGGGTGCGCATCAGGCCCAGGTCGGTGCCGGCGTTCGGCTCGGTCAGGCACATGGTGCCGGCCCACTCGCCCGAGGCGATCTTCGGCAGGTAGAGCGCCTTCTGCTCCTCCGACCCGTTGGCCGCCACGTTCACATAGGTGGCATGCGACATGCCGGGATACGACGACCACGCCATGTTCGCGCCGCCGAAGACTTCATAGACCGCGTTGGCCACGACCGAAGGAAAGCCCTGGCCGCCGAACTCGGGGCTGCACGCGAGGCCGGCCCAGCCGTTCTTCGTGAACTCGTCATAGGCCTTCTTGAAGCCGGGCGGGGTCTGCACCACGCCGGGCGAGGGCATGCTGCACCCGTGCTCGTCGCCCGGGCCATTGAGCGGCGCGATCACCTCGGATGCGAACTGGCCGGCCGCGGTGAGCACCTGGTCGATGGTCTCGGCATCGAGCTCCGGCTGGCCGCAGGCCTCCAGCATGGCCGGCACCTGGAGCACTTCGTGCAGAACGAATTGAATGTCCCGCATGGGGGCTTGATAGGTCATGGTGCTGTTCCTTGCCTCAAGCGACTTCGAACAGGCCCGCGGCGCCCATGCCGCCGCCGATGCACATCGTCACGACAACGAAGCGCGCGCCGCGCCGCTTGCCTTCGATGAGCGCATGCCCCACCAGCCGCGAGCCGGTCATGCCGTAGGGGTGCCCGATCGTGATGCCGCCGCCGTTGACGTTCAGCTTTTCTGGGTCGATGCCCAGGCGGTCGCGCGAGTACAGCACCTGGCAGGCAAAGGCCTCGTTCAATTCCCACAGGCCGATGTCGCTCACCTTGAGGCCGTGGGTCTTCAGCAGCTTGGGCACGGCCAGGACCGGGCCGATGCCCATCTCCTCGGGCGCGAGGCCGGCCACCGCGATGCCGCGGTACGTGCCCAGGGCCTTGAGCCCGCGGCGCTCGGCAACCGCGCGCTCCACCAGCACGCAGGCCGATGCGCCATCCGAAAGCTGACTCGAATTGCCTGCGGTGATGACGCCGCCTTCGACGACCGGCTTGAGACTGGAAAGGCCTTCGAGCGTGGTGTCGGGGCGATTGCCTTCATCGCGGTCCAGCGTCACGTCGCGGTAGCTGATCGCGCCCGTCTGCTTGTCGGCCACGGCCATGCGCGCAGTGATCGGCACGATCTCGTCATCGAACAGATGGCGCTCCTGCGCCAGGGCGGTGCGGCGTTGTGCTTCCGCGGAATAGGCGTCCTGCGCCTCGCGCGAGATGCCGTACTTCTTCGCCACGATCTCGGCCGTGTGCAGCATCGGGATGTAGGCGTGCTGCACGCGCGCGATGAGCAGCGGGTCGGCCTCTTCACCCACCCACTTGACGAAGGGGTTCTGCACGGCGGAGATGTTCTCCTGGCCTCCGCCCACCGTCACGTCCATGCCGTCGACGATGATCTGCTTGGCCGCCGTCGCGATGGCCATCAGTCCCGAGGCGCATTGCCGGTCCATCGTCTGTCCCGGCACCGACTGCGGCAGTCCCGCCGCGAGCGCCGCAAGGCGTCCGATGTTCATGCCCGCGGTGCCGGCGGCCATCGCGCTGCCGATGACCACGTCCTCCACTTCCCCGGGATTGATGCCTGCGCGCTGTACGGCGTGCTGGATGGCGTGGCCCATCAGGGTGGGCGACTTGATGTTATTCAATGCGCCGCGAAACGCGCGGCCGATGCCTGTGCGTGCGGTGGAAACGATGACGGCTTCTCTCATGATCAGACTCCAAGGGGTTCGGTAAACAGGTTGGCGTATCGGCTCGCCACGACGCGGCGATTCAGGCGCAGCGCGGGCGTAAGTTCTTCGTCGCCTTGATGCAACGAGCGCGGGATGACCCGGATCGTGCGCACGCGATGGTTCTCGGGCAGACGCCCGTTGGCAATTTCCACTTGCGCCGCGATGAGCGCCGTGATCTCGGGCAGGCCGAGCAGGCTGGCGTAGTCGGTGAAGGGCAGGCGCTGCTGCTGCGCATGCTTCCTGATTCGCTCCTCGTCCAAGGCGAGCAGCGCGGCCGAATGTCCGCCTTCCGCCGGCACGACGATCGCATCGGCGATGTAGGCACTGAGCCGGAATGCGTCTTCCGCAATCTCCGGGCTGATGGATTCGCCCCGTGCGCCGATGGACTGCGCGCGCACGCGGCCGAGCAGGTGCACGCGGCGGTGTTCGTCGACACGCCCGAGGTCGCCGGTGCGCAGCCAGCCGTCCTCAAGGATCGCGGCAGGGCTCAGTGTTCCGCGCACCCAGTAGTCCGGGCGCGGGATCGCGCCGCGCACCAGCACTTCGCCGTCGGGCGCCAGCTTCAGCTGAGTGCCTGTCTCGAATGGCGCGGATGCAGTCGCCATCGAGCGGCCGGCGGGAGCGATCCTGCAGAAGCCGGCCTCGGCCATGCCATAGCAATCGAGCAGGGGAATGCCGATGGCGTCGAACCAGTCGGCCACCTGCGTGGGGCTGGAGGCGCCGCTCGCGAGGGCGAGCCGCACGTTCCGCAAACCCAGGGCGGAGCGTATGCGCGCCTGCGTCCTGCGCTGCAGCCAGCCGGGCCGGCGCGCCGAAAGGCTCGAGGCGTATGCGGTTCGGGCGACAGGCACGGCTTCCTGCATGAACAGCTCGGTCGTTCCTTGCAGCTTCTCGAAGAAGCGCGGGGCGGCAAACAGGACGTGCGGCTCGACCTCGCCCATGTCGTTGAACACCGTGGACCCGTTCTCCGGCAAGTGGAGCAAGGTTTCGTGCATGAGCATGGCCTTCTGGGCCAGCATGCGTTCACCGTAGTGCGCCAGCGACATGATCGACAGGGCCCGATCGCCGGGGCGCAGCTGCAGCCAATGACTCACGGCGCGCACTTCCCTTAGGAAGTCGTGCTGTCGCCGCGCCACCAGCCGCGCCGGGCCGGTGCTGCCCGCCGTGGCCGCGAGGAATGCAATCTGCTCCCCGGTACCGGCGTCGATGCGGCTGTCGAACAGCGCCGGATCCCTGGCCGCGGCTTGCGCACCGCGCGCAAGCCATTCGTCGTAGGAACTGACCTGGGCGTCCGTGAAGCGCGAGAGGCCGCGTGTATTGAGGACCACGATGTGGCGCAGATCGGGACAGGTGTCGCGTACCGCCAGCACCTTCACCAGTTGGTCGGCGTTCTCCACGAACACCACCCGCGACCCGGCTTCGACCAGCGCATGCCCGACTTGCGCGGCCGTGCTGCACGGGTACATGCCGTGGGATACGAAACTCATGGCCTGCGCGGCCATGTCGACGATCAGCCACCGGGGCCGATTGTCCGAAAGGACCGAGACCACCTCGCCGGCCTGCAGCCCGGCATCGGCCATCGCGAGCCCGATGGCCCGCGCCTCGCTGAAATAGCCGCTCCAGGACAGGCCCTGCCAGATGCCGCGCTCCTTGTGCCGGAGGGCGGGCCGATCGCCCCATTCCGCGCACCGGCGCCGCCACAACTGCGGCAGCGTCGCGAGGCGCGCCTCGTCCGCGGCCAGGGATGCCGACACGTGGATCACAGGGCGCTCTTGGCCGGGTCGACCACGCTGGATCGTGCAGTCCAGCGGCCCTGCACGACCTGCTCGACCCGCGTCCATTCCGGGTCGATGTGGTTGTTGGCGAAGCGCTGCGTGTCGTACGACGCCACGCCCTTGAAGGTGGACGCCTGGAGCGCCTTGACCAGCTTGTCGGTCGTCAGGTCGCGGCCCGCAGTGCGCAGTTCCTGCAGGAACCAGCTGGTGTAGTCGTAAAAGGCTGCGGCCACGTCGTCCGGCTCCGCCTTGAACCGCTTGCGGTAGGCCTCGGCCCACGACTTCTCGGCGGGGGTGGCCTGGTCGGGCGTCGCAATGCGCCAAGTGCCGACGCCGTATACGCCTTCCATCGCATCCTTGCCGAGCGCGACGGTGAGGCCGGCGCGGCCCGGGCTGGCGGTCAGCACGTTGACGCCGGTCAGCCCGAGTTTCTTCACTTCGGCCGCCACCGCGATGGTCTCGCGCGTGGTGGTTGCGCAGACGATGAGGTCAACGCCCGCGGCCTGCATGCGTGCGACGTGCGAGGAGAAGTCGAGATCGCCCACCTTGTAGCTGGCTTCGGCCGCGAGCGGCATGCCCTTGGCTGCGAGCGCCGCCTTCACGCCCTTGCCGACCAGGTCGCCGAAGGGGCCTTCCTGGTAGACGAAGCCAACCTTCTTGCTGCCCAGGTTGCCGGTGGCCCACTTGACGGCGGACGAGGTGGTGCTGTCGTAGTTCAGGTTGGTCGTGAAAAGCAGTGGCGTCTGCCCGGCCGCCTGGCGCACCAGGCCCGAGGCTGCGTAAGGCGCGAAGCAGACCACGCCGGCATCCACCGCCTTTTTTACCGTGGCCACGTTCGGCCCGGAGCCGAAGGGGCAGAGCAGGGCAAAGACCTCGTCCTTGCGGATCAGCTTGTCCACGGCGCGCACTGCCTGCGACGGCTGGCTCGCGTTGTCCTCGATGACCAGCCGGAGCTTGCGGCCGTTGATGCCGCCGGCCTCGTTGGCCTCGTCGATGCGCATCTGGATGCCGTTGCGGATCACGGGCATGCCGACCGCCACCGGTCCGGAAAGGTCCAGGTGCGTGCCCAGGACGAGTTCCTTGTCGCCCACACCCGCTGCGCGCGCGGATGTTGCGGTCCACAGGGCGCCCGGTGCCGCGGCGGCAAGGCTTGTCTTCAGGAGGGTTCGGCGATTGAGTGTCATGGCAGGGTCCTTTTCTCAGTTCCAGGAAGGGCGCCGCCGCGCCGGCCGGATCCCGCCAGCGACGCCTTGCGGCAGGTGGTGCGAAGCGCCACCCAGGTAAAACTCCTTGATGTCTTCGCGCTGCGAGAGGGCCTCGCAGGTGCCGGCGGCGGCCACGCGCCCCAGCTCGATGACGTAGCCGTGGTCGGCGGTGGCCAGCGCGATTGCCGCGTTCTGCTCGACCACCAGCACCGCGGTCCTGGTCTGCTCGCGGATGCGCTTGATGATGGCGAAGATGTCCTTGGTGAACAGCGGCGAGAGGCCCAGCGACGGCTCGTCGAGCAGAAGCAGGCGCGGCCGCCCCATCAGCGCGCGGCTGATCGCCAGCATCTGCTGCTCGCCGCCCGAAAGCAGGCCCGCCTGCTGGCGCTGGCGTTCGCGCAGGCGCGGGAACCAGTCGTACATCTGCTCCATGTCGCGCGCGATCTCCGCGTCCTTGCGTGCGAACGCGCCCATGCGCAGGTTCTCCGCGATGGTGAGGAACGGGAAGATCTGTCGCCCTTCAGGCACCAGCACGACGCCGCCCCGGGCCACGTCATCAGCGTCCTTGCCGCCGACGGACCGGCCCTCGAACTCGACGGTTCCGTTGGAAGGCGCGAGCACGCCTGCAATGGTGTTGAGCAGCGTCGTCTTGCCCGCGCCGTTAGCGCCCAGCACGGTGACGATCTGCGCGGCATGCACTTCGAGGCTCACGCCGTGCAGCGCACGCACCGGGCCATACCATGTCTCGAGATTGCGGACGGAGAGCAGCGAAGTCATGACATCAGGTCCCCAGGTAAGCCGCGATCACGCGCGGGTCGGCTTGCACCTGTGCTGGCGTGCCATCGGTCAGAACCTGTCCCTGGTCCATCACCACCACGCGATTGGCCACGGCGGCGACCAGCGACATGTCGTGTTCCACCATGACCACGGTGACGCCCAGTTCGGTCTGAATGTCTTCCAGCCAGTACGCGAGCCTGCGCGTCTCCTCGGGGTTGAGCCCCGAGGCCGGTTCGTCAAGCAGCAGCAACTGGGGCTCCGCAGCCAGCGCGCGACCGAGCTCGACGACCTTGCGCACGCCGTAGGGCAGTTCCGCCACCGGCCGATGCCGGAATGCGGCGAGGTCCAGCAGGCGCACGACGTCTTCGACGCGTTCGCGCGTGTGGGCTTCCGCGCGCTGCACGGACGGCAGATTGAACATCTGCGAGAAGAAGTTGCCGTGGTTCGCACGGTGGCGGCCGAGCAGCAGGTTCTCCAGCACTGTCGCGCCTTCGAACAGCTCGATGTTCTGGAATGTGCGCGCGATGCCCTGGCGTACCACGTCGTGCCGCGCGAGGCGCGAGATCTCGTGCCCGTTGAAGCGGATGCTGCCGCTGCTGGCGTCGAACACGCGCGTGATGAGATTCAGGAGCGATGTCTTGCCCGCGCCGTTCGGACCGATCACCGCGAGAATCTCTCCCGCGCCGACCGAGAAGCTCACATCGCGCACGGCCTTCACACCGCCGAAGGACAGGCTCAGCCGCTCGACCTCGAAGAATGCGGCGTTCAATAAATCCCCCACGCTTGTCACTTCGTGTACTGCGCTGCCCCCCAAGGGGGCCTTCGCCCCTTCGGGCGGCCGTGCGGCGCTCATCGGTAACGCTCCGATTTCATGTAGACCTTGGTCTGGTGAACGCTGCTCTTGCGCACCCACGGAAACTCGGCGAGAACCTTGCGGATGCGGACCCAGCGGGCGTTGAGGCCGCCCGGTTCGAGCAGGACGAAGAAGGTCAGCACGGCGCCGTAGACGAAAAGCTCCAGCCCGAACTGCGCGCCGAGCCTGGCAGGCAGCGCCTCCTTGAGCGAGGAGATGAAGGAGGGCAAGAGGCCGATCAGGATCGCGCCGAGGACGGCTCCTCGCAGGCTCCCCAGTCCGCCGATGAACACCATCAGCACGAGCTGCAGCGACAGCGCCAGACCGAACGCTTCCGGTGTGATGTGCTGCATCTGGTGCGAGAGCAATGCACCGGCCAGGCCGGAGCACGCCGCCGAAAGGCTGAAGGCCAGCACCTTGGTGCGCGCGACGTCGATGCCCAGGCCCTGCGCGGCGGCCTCGGAGTCGCGGATGCCGATGAAAGCGCGGCCGGTGGCGGACCGCATCAGGTTGACCAGCAGGAGCAGGACCACCGCCAGCACCACCAGGCAAAGGAAATAGAAGGCGCGCGGACCGCCGAGGCTGAGCCCGAAAAGGGTCGGGTCCGGGACGGCCATCCCGCTGTGGCCCCCGGTGACGCTCTTCCAGCGGCCGAGGACATGCTCGCAGACGATGGCGAACGCCATGGTGACCATGGCCAGGTGCAGCCCCGACACGCGAATGGCCGGCATGCCGACGAGCAACCCGCCGAGCGCCGCGCCCGCGGTGGTGAGGAGCAGCGACACGGGCAGCGGCACGCCCTGGGTCAAGAGGATGGTGTGGATGTACGCGCCGATGCCGACGAACGCCGACTGGCCAAGCGACACCTGCCCGGTGAAACCCGTAAGCATCATGAGCCCGAGGCTGGCCACGCACATGATGAGGATGAACGTCGCCTCGCCAATGTGATAAGCCGGCAGCACCCATGGCGCGGCAATCAGGGCCGCGGCGAGCAAGCCATACGCGAGCCGCTCGGGTTTGCCGCGCAGCAGCCGCCGGCCGTCTTCGAATCCGGTTTCGTAGCGTGCCATGGTGTCAGACCCTCCGGCCGTGGCTTTCGCCAAGAATCCCGCGCGGATACAGGATGAGAACCGCAATGAGCACCAGGTAAGGCGCCACGTCCTTGACGCCGTCGGGCAGGTAGACGCCGGCGAACTGTTCGATGAGGCCGATCAGGAGCCCGCCGATGACGGCGCCCGGCGCGCTGCCGAAGCCGCCGAGAACCAGGGCTGCCAGCGCCTTGAGCATGACGAACCACAGGCCCAGGTCGACCAGCGTGATGGGCGCGAGCAGCAGCCCGCACAGCGCGGCGATGGCGCCGGAGATGGCCCACACCAGCGAATTGAGGCGCTTCACGCGAACCCCGCACAGATAGGCCGCCAGCTGGTTCTGCGACGTCGCGTGGATGGCAATGCCAAGCGTGGTGCGGCGCAGAAAGTAATAGAGAAGGGCCGTCACGGCCATTGCAGCGCCGACGATCACCAGGTTGAGCTCGGCCACCACGCTGCCGCCGAGCTGCATGGATTGCCCCGTCCACGGCGTGGGATAGCTGCGCGACTCCGGTCCGAAGAACATGCTGACGCCGCCGCGAATCATGAAGCCGATCCCGATGGTGAGCATGACGCCCGAGAATTGGGGTCGGCCGACGATCCTGCGCATGATCTTCGCTTCCAGCAGAAAGCAGAACGCGGCCGAGATGCACAGCACGACGACGAAGCTGAGCCAGAAGGGAAGGCCAGCCGAGACGACCAGACCCCAGCCGAGGAACGCGGACAGCATCACCACGTCGCCTTGGGCGAAGTTGAGAACCTCGGTCGCCTTGTAGCTGAGCACGAGGCCGAGCGCGACGAGCCCGTAGATTGCACCGCTGGAGATGCCTTGCACGATCAGCTGGGTCAGTTGCGTCATCACATCATCCGGTCTTGGCTTTGGTCTTTAAATAACGATCGTTTGGTAAACGATGGTGAACTATAGGTTTGCAACGCGGGCAGCGTCAACACGCCGGAGCGGGTTTGGCGCAGGGACAAACCCTCGGTCGAGTGACGGGGGGCCTAGATAGAAGTACGTTCGTTTAACAAACGAGCGGCATGCTATGATGGGGTACCTAACGATTTGCAGAGGCCCATTCATGCGCTATCCGACGACCCACAAAGAGGAAACCCGCAAGAAGCTGCTCGCCAATGCCCGTGCGATCGCCAAGAAGGGCGGCTTCGGAACCACTGGCGTCGATGAATTGATGGCCAGCATCGGCCTGACCGGGGGCGCCTTCTATGGACATTTCCCGTCCAAGGAAGCGCTGTTCGCCGAGCTCCTCGAACACGAGATCTCCAACAGCACCGACATGCTGGCCGGAGACCGCGACTCGCCGCCCGACCACGTCGCCAAGCGCTTGCGCAGCTACCTGAGTTCGTACCACGCGCTGCACCCCGAAACCGGCTGCGTCCTGCCGGCACTGGGGCCGGAGATCGCAAGGGCGGGGCCCGAGGTGCGTGCGGCGGTCGAGGAGGGGCTGAAGCGCTTGCAGAAGAGCTGGAGCTCGCGCATCGGCGACCCGGATGCGGCATGGGCGCTGATTGCCCAGTGCGTTGGCGCACTGGTTTTGTCTCGGGCGGTCGAGTCCGAGCGCACCCGCAAGGAAATTCTGGCTTCCAGCCGCCGCTTCATCGACCAGACGCATGCGCTGGACGAGGCCCCCGCCAAACCGTCTAAGGCCTCCTGACAGCCGCGGCCGATGCTGCCCCGGCGCCGCACTCCTGCACGAGCGCCGGTGCAATCACCATCAACTGAGGCGGCGCACGCAGTGGGAGGCGGCAGTCTCCAGCGCTCCGCCTGCACCGACACCCAGGCGCATCAACTCGCCCGCCTCGTCAGGCAGCACTACGACGCGGAACTCGGCAAGGCCGGCCTCAGGACCACGCAATACTGGCTGCTGGCGGAAGTGCTGGCGCATGGGCCGGTGCGCCCGTGCGACTTGGCCGAGGCGATGTCGCTCTCGCCCTCCACGCTCACCCGCAACCTCAAGCCGCTGGTCTCGACCGGCTTGCTGGAGCTTGGGCCAGGCATCGACGGGCGCACGCGCAGCGTGCGCATCACCGCTTCCGGCCGCCGGAAGTGCGACGAGGGGCTGCCCCACTGGACCGCCGCTCAGGCCAGGGTGCATCGATTGATCGGGAGCCGGAACGTGAGTGCATTGCATGCACTCATCGAGGAGTGCTTGAGCAGCATGTCGGCGGGGCAATGAATGTCGCTCCTCAGAACGAATGCCGCATCCCCAGCATGGCACCCATCTGGGAGCCGCCCGCAACGGGATTGCTCCCCGCCGCGCCCGAGCTCACCGACAAGGCAAGGTTGCCGTCATTGGAGATGTGTCCGACCGTCGCGTACAGGGCGGTGCGCTTGGACAGGTGATAGGTGCCGCGGACAGCGGCAAGGGTTGCGCTGTTCCTGCTGTTCTTGTAGTTGAGCCGGAAGACCTGTGCGTCGAGGGTCAAGGCCGGCAGCACGGGGTAGCTTCCGCCCACATACCAGAGGTCGCTTCGGGGGGTGAGGGGACTGGCGTCGTTGTTTCGCCGGATCAGGCCTGCGGAGAGTTGTCCCTCGCCCAGCTTCACATATCCGTTTGCAGAAATGCGCCGGTCCTTGAGCGCACTGCTCGCGAGGCCCGCAAACGCCCCGGGACCGCCGCGGATCTCGTCAACGGCAAAGGCTGTGCCCCACCTTGCGGCGTCGTACTTCAGCAGCACGGACCACTCGCGGCAAGCCCTGGTGTCGGCAGCACTTTCGCCGGCGCAGTTGGTTCCCGCCGGACTCGGCCCTGCATTCACCACGTCGCGTCCGAGGCTGTAAGAGGCGCCCATCGTGAAGCCGCCGAACGTACCCCGGTAGACGATGGCGTTGTCGGCGCGCGCGTTCGGGATGTAGGCGTCGAGCGAGCCGCTGCCGTAGACGTTGGGCCCGAGCACGTCCGCGTCCAGCAGCGACCAGAACAGCATCGTGTACTGGCGGCCCAGCGTCACGGTGCCCCAGCCTCCGGACAGGCCCACGAAGGCTTGCCGCCCGAAGCTGCGGCCGCCCTGATTCAAGGTGCCGGTGTCCGGTCCAAAGCCCGATTCCAGCACGAAGACGCCGCGCAGGCCGTCGCCGAGATCCTCGACGCCGCGCACGCCCCAGCGGGATGGCAGGCTGCCCGTCAGCGACGGCATGCGAATCAGGCGGTTGCTGCCAGGGCCGACATTGCTGATGTACTCGACACCGGTGTCGATCAGCCCGTAGAGCGAGACGCTGGAAGCCGATGCGGCCCGGGCGCGCGATTGCGCCTCCGATTCGACGCGCCGCGCATCCTGGTCGGGCGCCGTGGCGGGACCGCTGACGCTCGGCGACTGTGCCCAGGCGCTTGCGGCAAGCATGCAGGCTGCGGCGGCCGCGATCGAGTTCTTCTTCGAGATCTGTCTGTTCATGGTTTGTCTCCAGGTGTTATTGCGAAAAAAGGGCGAGCGCCATCCACACCGATGCCTCGCATCGATTGCGGTGTGAAAGAGAGAAAGAAAGAGGGAGGGAACTGCCGGCGCCTGCGGCCGGCGAGCTCAGCGGATCAGGCTGACCGCTGAATCACTTGGCTATGCACTGCGATGCATAGGCGTCCGCATGCGACTGCAGGACGTTTTCCGCCAGCAAGCGGAATTCAGGCTTGCCCGCCGCGCCCTTGGCGACTTCGAACACGTGATAGTTCTGGACCGGGAAGTTGTTGGCGCCGAAGCGGAACGCACCGCGCACGGACTTGAACGGCGTCGTGGCAATGGCCTTTGTCAGCGCCTTGCGGTTGGAGGCATCGCCCTTGAGCTTTGCAAGGGCGGCGTCGAGCGCCATTGCGGCGTCGTAGCTGAAGGCAGCATAGGCGGAGGGCATGCGTGCGTACTTCTTCTCGAAGGCTGCGACGAACTGGCGGGACTCGGCCCCCGGGTTGCCGGGCGACCAGGCGTCGGCGGTAATGACGCCCACGGCGGCGCTGCCCATGGCAGTCATCGAGGTGCCCTCGACGGTGTTGGTCGTATAGAGCGGGATCTTGCCGAGCAGGCCGGCCTGCTGATACTGCCGCACGAAGGTCACGCCGAGCCCGCCAGGATAGAAGGCGAAGACCGCCTCGGGCCGGGCTGCGCCGAGGCGCGTCAGCTCGGCGGAAAAATCCAGCTGGTTCAGCGGCGTGTAGAGCTCGTCGACGATCTCGCCCTTGTAGAAGCGCTTGAGCCCGGCGATCTTGTCCTTGCCGCCGACAAAGTTCGGCGTCATCACGCTGATGCGCTTGACGCCCTTGTCCGTCAGGTACTTTCCCATGGCCTCCGCGGGCACATCGCTTTGCCACGAGGTCACGAAAAGGTTCGGCTTGCATTGCGCGCCTGCCGCAGCCGACACGCCGGCGACCGACCCGAGGAACGGCACGTCCGTCGATGCGATCTTGTTTTGAAGCGCCATCATGATGTTGGCGAAGGTCAGGCCGGTGACCACGTCGACCTTCTCTTTCTCGAGCAGCTTCGAAAGGGCGCCAAGCGCAACCTCGGGCTTCTGCTGATCGTCTTCCTTGAAGAGGGTGGCGGTGGTGCCGCCGAGCTTGCCGCCCAGTTGCTCGAGCGCGAGGTTGAAGCCGTCGAGCTGGTCGCGTCCGACATCGGCCGAAGGGCCGCTCAGCGTGGCGAGGAAGCCCACTCTCACGTCGGCATGGGATGCCGAGGCCAGCAAGGCGATGCAGAGGGCGAGAGCGTTGTGCTTGATGGTCTTGTTCATGATGTCTCCTCACAGGTGGGGTTTTGGCGGGGCGGCGCTAGAGAAGGCGGGCGGACTGGTCCGACAGCCGCACGGCGACGGAGAAGCCGCCCTCCATCAGCAGCCATTTCTTGACCTCGATCGTCACCACGCCCTCTTGCACGAAGGGATCACACGACAGCAGCTCCCGCGCATGCGAGGCGGACGCGGCGCGCACGATCGACAGGCCGCCGAGCGAGCCGGGCGCGCTCGTGTCGTCCGTGAAAGGCCCGGAGGCGAACAGCTCGCCGCGGCGTTCCGCGGCGATCATCCAGTGCAGGTGTGCCTCCAGCAATTGCGGCATGCGCGCCAGGTCGCCCGGCTTTCGCAGCGCCACGTAGAGCGGCTTGTTGAGCATGGCGCGCAGCAGCTCATGCGCGCTCTGGTCTTGCGCGGCCATCACTCGCGCTCTTCAAAGTTCATGGGGAACTCCGGCGGCGGCGGTGTCGCCGCCCACACCGCGGTCAGCTCTTGCGGCGTGACGTTCAAGGCTTCCCATTCGCTGTCGTCCTCTGGAATGACGTCGATGTCCCAGAAATATTCGACCAGGCTGTTCCACGGATCGCGGATGTAGTGGAAGTAGTTCGAGCCGCCCACGTGCCGCCCCAGCCCGAAGCCGTCCTTGTAGCCCGCACGCAGCAAGGTCTGCGCGCCGATTTCGATCTCGTCGATGTCGCCGACCTCGAAGCTGAGGTGGTGCAGACCGGTGTGCGTGCTCTGGGCAAAGGCCACGATGTGGTGGTCGCCTCCCGCGCTGCCGCGCAGGAAGGCCAGAACGTCGCCCGCGCGGTCGGACACCTTCATACCCAGGACCTCGGTATAGAACGCGACCGATTTGTCCACGTCGGGGGAGAACTTGATGAGGTGGCCCATGCGCCGCGGTCTGGCCCTTTTCTGTTGCGAGGAGGGATCGCATGCGCGCGTGCCGATGCGGCGGTAGCGGCCGGGCGCATTGATCTCGGCCGGCGCCTGCGTGCTCGATGGCTGCGGCTCGGCCACCTGCACGTTGAGCCAGTCGCCATGCGGGTCGCGAAACCAGATGCCCGCCATCGGCCCGAAAGGGCTGGGGGCCAAGGCCACGCCATGGCGTTCGAGATTGGCCATCAGCGCGTCCATGCCGGCCGCATTGGTGCCGAGCGAGACGTAGCTCAACTTCTTGCGGGCGCCGGGCATCAGGCGCAACAGCTCCTGGGCACTTCCTTCGCAATGGAAGAGCAGGTCGTCACCCGAGACCCGCGTCTCAAGGCCGAAGAGTTCGTAGAAGGCTCGACCGACTTCGAGTTCCGGAACGGTCATGCCCACTTGCAGCAACGAGCGGATCATGGGGCTCTCCTAGCGGATCGGCGAGAAGCTCGCCGGGGTCAGCAATTCGCTGCGCTGCCGCACCACCAGGGCCGCTGTCTTTCCGAGAAAGCTGCGCCACTGCGGATTGGCCGAGAGTGCGGCGCGCCGCGACACGCGGTCTTCGTAAGAGTCGAAGCCCCACAGCTGCACGATGCGGTTCAGCTCGCCGACTTCGGCGACGAAGTACCCGATGAGGCGGCCCAGCGCCTGCTGCTGCAACGGGAGTCCTTCGGCCTCGTAGCCCGCGAGAAATTCAGGCAGCGAGCCGGGCTTCAGTTCATAGGTGCGTTGTTCGATGATCATGGCCAGTCTGGAGAGATCGTGCGGCCGGCGTGGCCGATGCACTCACTCAGTCTCCTTGTTGATGTGGCTGGATTCTGCGTTTTAGCGACCGACCAAACCATACTGAATCGATGATTCATTCGTATAAACGCAATTTGTGGAGCGAGCCGAATGGCGACTCTCACAGCTGCGATGCATGGAGCGAAGACGCAGGCGAACGCTGCCCGTCTTGAGGCTCGTCGAGCCGGAGTGGCGTGACCCGCGCGCCGCTGAGCGGGCCGATGGCGTCAGGTGGGCGCCAGCTGCTGCACGACGAAATCGCGCATCCACTTGTTCGCGGGATCCTGGTGGTAGCGGTCGTGCCAATACAGGAAAATCTCGAAGCTGGGCAGGTCGAGGGGAAGCGGCTTGATGACCAGCGGGTAGTGCTTGGCCAGCGTCTCGGCAAGGACCGCGGGGGCCGACCACAGGAGATCGGAACTCACGACGAAGTGAGGCGCCGCCAGATACTGGGGCAGCCGTATCTTGATGCGGTTTCGCGCACCCGCGTCGATCAGCGCCCGTTCCAGCTGGATATGGCCGCTGCCGGAGTATTCCACCAGCAGATGTTCGCTTTCGCTGAAGCGTTCCAACGTCATTTTCTTGTCGGCGAGCGGATGCCCGGCGCGCATGACGCACACGTAGTGCTGGGTGTGGATCAGGCGACGGTGGATCCCCGCTTCGAGCGACGGCAGGAATCCCAACGCGAAGTCGATCTGTCCGGCCGCCAGACCGCTGACGGTTTCCGGGATCGTTCGAAAGACCGTTCGCAGCCGGATGCCCGGCGCGCACTGTGCAAGGGCCGCCATGATCGGCGGAAAGGACACGGCTTCGCCGATGTCGCGAGTGCGCACGGTGAACATCCGCTTTGCCGTCGCCGGCTCGAAGCCCCGGCGCTCCACCTGCGTCTTGCGGACCATGGACAGCACGTCCAGCAGCATCGGTGCCAGGTCCGACGCCAGGGGTGTGGGCTCCATCTTGCGGCCGACGGGCGTGAACAGCTTGTCCTCGTACTCCTCACGCAGGCGCTTCAGTGACGCGCTCACCGCGGCCTGGGTCAGGCCGAGGCTCTCGGCCGCGCCGGTCACGGAGCGGTCGCGCCAGATGGCCTCGAAGGTATAGAGGAGGTTCAGGTCTTTCACGCGCAAAGTATAGAAGTGATTTATGGGAATGAATCATCGAATCGGTCTGGATTGATGCGCATCGGAACCGCAGAATCCGCTTCCATAACCAGGAGACACAGGTGCTACAACCTCATCACGTCATCGGCATGATCGGCATCGGCCAGCTCGGCCTGCCCATTGCCGTCAATCTCATGCGGGCCGGCTACAGGGTGGTCGGCTTCCGACGCACGGACCGCGAGGCGTTCACGCGCGCCGGCGGCGAGGCGCTGCAATCTCCGGCCGAAGTGACCCGCGCGGCCGACGTGCTGTTGCTGTGCCTGCCTGGTGAAGACGCGCAGGCGGCGGTGCTCCACGGCGCGGACGGTGTCTTGCAGGCTCTCGCTCCCGGCAAGATCGTCATCGAGATGGGCACCTACACGCGGGACTACAAGGTGCAGCAGGCGCTGCGTGTGCAACAGGCCGGCGCCCGCATGCTCGAGGCCGAGGTAAGCGGATCGCCTCCCATGGTGGTCGAGCGCCGCGCTGCCCTGTACGTGGGGGGCGACGAGGGCTTGTTCCAGGAATGCAAACCGGTGCTGGATGCCATCACGGAGCACCATTTCCACCTGGGCGATGTCGGCTCCGCGGTCGCAATGAAGCTGATCGCCAATACGCTCGTCACTATCCATACGCTTGCCGCCGCGGAAGCCATGAACATGGGCGTTCGCGCAGGCTTCGCGCCTGAGCGGGTCGCGGAAGTCATTCGCCAGGGCGCGGGCAATTCCGCCATGTTCACGATCCGCGCGCCGCTGATGGCCGCGCGGGCCTTCACGCCCGCTCCCGGCTCGTTCAACACCTTGCACAAGTACCTGCGGCTCGGCGCCGGGATGGCGCGTGAGCTGGGTTGCGCCACGCCTCTCTTTTCTGCCGCCGCTCCGTACTTCCTGCGGGCACTGGAAGGCGGCATGGGCGAAGAAGACATTGCCGCCGTGATCAAGCTGCTGGAAGCCGAATCGCGTCCATCCAACCCAAGCGGCAGCTTCTCTCTCGAATGACCTCCATGAAGTATCAACTGTTCACTTATGAAAAAACGGAACGCATGGCGCGGTCCGGCATTTCGATCGGCACGGACTGGTTCGACTTGGGCCATGTGGCAAGCACGGCTGGTTGCACGAGCCTGGCAGCGGCGAGCCTCGATGATCTCGTCGCTCGCTGGGCATCGTGCATGCCTGAACTCGACACGCTGGCCGCCGACCTTGCCACCAAGCCGGATCGGTTTTCGTCCGCTGCGCTCGATCCGGCCAGCCTCGTTCTGCGTTCCCCGTTCGGCCGGCCCGGTGCCATCTATGCGGCGGGCGCCAATTACCGCGATCACGTGGAAGCCATGGGCCGCGCCTTCAACCAGAAGCTGGTGCTCGATCCGAAGAAGGAGGGCGTGCCGCCCTGGCACTTCCTGAAGGCAGGGGCCGCAACCCTCTCCGGCCACCGCGGCGAAGTTGCGTATCCGGCGCGCACAGAGCGCCTGGACTGGGAGGCCGAACTCGCTGTCGTGATCGGCAGGCGTGCCGCAAAAGTCAGCGTGAGCAGCGCACTGGATTACGTGGCGGGCTACATGTGCGCCAACGACCTGTCGGCACGCGACCACCTGGTGCGGGACGGCGTGGATCCTTCGTCTCCCTTTCGCTTCGACTGGATCGGGCACAAGTGCTTCAACGGCTCGTGCCCATTGGGGCCGGTATTCACGCCGGCACAGTTCGTCCGCTCGCCGGAGAACCTGGCCATCAAGCTCTGGGTCAATGGCGAGCTGCGGCAGGACTCGAACACCAGCAATCATCTCTATGGCGTTGCCGAACAGATCGCCTACCTGAGCGAGCGCGTGGACCTGCTTCCCGGCGACGTGATCCTGACCGGTACGCCGGCAGGTGTCGGCATGGAGACCGGCACCTTCCTCAAGCGCGGCGACGTGACGAGGGTATGGATCGAGGCGCTCGGAGAGCTCGAAACCCGCATCGTGTAGCCGCGGCTGCATCGCACAACCAGACGGAGGAGGTGTCAGTGAAGCAGGTCTTGAAACAGGCGTCCATGTTCATCCGGTTTTTCATTGTTCCGTTGCTGGCCGCGCTGGTCGCGGGATGCGCAGGCGGCACCCGTGTGGTGGCGGAAGCTGAGCCGCCGTTGCGCGTCATCGTGTTTCCCGGCGCATTCAACTGGCCGCTGTGGGTGGCCGAGGACAAGGGGTTCTTCGCCAGCGAGCGGCTGGCCGTTGCGATCACGCCGACACCGAACTCCACGTTCCAGATGAAGGGCCTGATCCAGGGCGAGTTCGACATCGCCATGACGGCCATGGACAACGTCATCGCCTACCGGGAAGGGCAGGGCGAGGCGGGCGTGGACGGACCCGATCTGGTGGCGGTCATGGGTTCGGATGCGGGCTTCCTGCGGCTGGTCGCCTCGCCGGAGAGCCGCGGCTATGCCGATCTGCGGGGCAAGACACTGTCGGTGGACGCCCTGACCACCGGCTACGCTTTCGTGCTGCTTGAACTGCTGGAGCGCCACGGCCTGGTGCTGGACCGCGACTACAAGACCGAGCGGGCGGGCGGCGTGTTGCAGCGCTACCAGTCGCTGCTGGAGCGCAAGCACGCGGCGACCATCCTGGTGGCGCCGTTCGACGCGATGGCCGAAGCGCAGGGCTTCAACCGCTTGGCCAATGCGACGGACGAGCTTGGCCACTACCAGGGCGTCGTGGCCGCGGTGCGCCAGGGCTGGGCGCGTGCCCATCCGGAGCGCGTGCGGGGCTACATCCGCGCCCATGCGCGCGCCGTCGACTGGCTGCGCGAGCCCCGCAACAAGGACGAGGCGCTCAGGGTCTTCCTGGCCCACATGCCGCCGAACACACCGCCGCAGGCAGCGGACAGCGCCTACCGCGCGCTGCTGTCCGGCCCCGAAAGCTTCCAGCGCGGGGCACGGATCGACCTTGCAGGCGTCGAGACCGTCGTGAAGCTGCGCGCCAAGTTCGGCAGGCCCGGCGCCAAGCTGCACGATGCCGCGACCTACTACGACCCGAGCTTCCACGAAGCCGCTTTTCACAACCACTGAACCGGGAGCCCGACATGTACCGCAGAACCCTTCTCCAGGGAGCCGCCGGTGCGGCCGCCGTCATGGGCTTGCCTGGTTGCGTCACCACGCCAGGCACGACGCAGGCCGACCTGATCCTTCGGGGCGGAAGGATCCACACGCTCGATGCACGCAACCGCGTGGTGTCGTCCGCCGCCGTGCGTGACGGCAAGATCCTGGCGGTCGGTTCCGATGCGGAAACCGCGGCATTCCAGGGGCCCGGCACGAAGCTGGTCGAACTGGCCGGCCGCGTGGTGATCCCGGGGCTCAACGACTCGCACATCCACCTGATCAACGGGGGACTCCAATACAACCTGGAGGTGCGCTGGGACGAAGTCGAGTCGCTGGCCGATGCGCTGCGCCTCTTGCGGGAGCAGGTGCAGCGCACGCCGCCCGGCCAATGGGTGCGCGTGCTGGGCGGCTGGTCGGAGTTCCAGTTCGCCGAAAAGCGCATGCCCACCATCGAGGAGATCAACGCCGTCTCGAACGATGTGCCGGTGATGCTGCTGCACTTCTACGACACCGCGCTGCTGAACAAGGCGGCGCTGCGGGCGCTGGGCTACACGAAGGACACGCCGCAGCCCGCCGGCGGCGAGATCGTGCGCGACGCGCTCGGCCATCCCACAGGCGTGATCCTGGCCAAGCCCAGCATGTTCTCGGTGTATTCGGCGATGCGCCGCGCACCGCAACTCGACCATGCGGCGCGGCTGAACTCGATGCGCCAGTTCATGGGCGAACTCAACCGCGTGGGCATCACGAGCGTGAGCGACGGCGGCGCCGACAACAACCTGGCCGACTACGCATTGATGAGCGAGCTGGCCGGCGGTCGGCACCTCACGGTGCGCGTGGCCTGCAGCATGTTCAGCTTCTCGCCGGGCAAGGAGTATGAAGATTTCGCGTCCTGGATCCGCCAGGTGAAACTGACCGACGACCCGATCTACAAGATCCGCGGCGCGGGCGAGATCCTCACTTTCTCGGCCTTCGATTCGGCCAACTTCCTGCTGCCGCGGCCGAACCTGCAGCCGACAGGCGAAGCGGAGTTCGAGAAGGTCATCCGTCTGTTCGTCGAGCACGGCTGGCCGTTCCAGTTCCATGCGTCCTACGACGAGTCCATCACGCCACTGCTGGGTGTGCTGGAGCGCGTGCAGCGCGATGCCCCGCTCGACCGCGTGCGCTGGTTCCTCGATCATGCCGAGACGATCTCGCCGCGCAACATCGACCGCGTGAAGGCGCTGGGCGGCGGCATCGCCGTGCAGAACCGCATGACCTTCCAGGGCGAGAGCTTCTTGCGCCGCTACGGGGCCGGCGTGGCCGATCGCGCGCCGCCCGTGGGCGAGATGCTGCGTGCCGGCGTGCCAGTCGGCCTGGGCACCGATGCAACCCGCATCGCGAGCTACAACCCGTGGATCTCGCTGCAGTGGTTCGTGACCGGGCGCACCGCCGGTGGCCTGCAGATGGTGGGCGCCGCGAACCGGCTCGACCGGCAGCAGGCGCTGCGGCTGTACACCCAGGGCAGCGCCTGGTTCTCCGGCGACGAGGCGGCCAAGGGTTCGCTCGAGCCGGGCAAGCTGGCAGACCTGGCCGTGCTGTCGGCCGACTATTTCGCCGTGCCCGAGGACCAGATCCGCAAGATCGAATCGGTGCTGACGGTGATGGACGGGCAGGTCGTGCATGCCAAGGGGCCTTACCGTTCGATGGCGCCGGCACCACTGCCGGTGAATCCGGACTGGTCACCGGTCGCCTCGGCCCGCGCGGCCGAGGAGGAGGGCCGCTACCTTGCCAAGGCAATGCGCGGGTCGCACGCCTGCGGCCACACGCACGCCGATGGAGACAGCTGCGCCGGCCACATCCATGCGCACAGCTGGATCGCCAGCGGCGAAGGCGGCATGTGGTCGCTCAGCTGCAATTGCATGGTCGCATGAGAAAAGCGCGGCGCCATGGTAGGCGCCGCGTCGCTCAAGGCAAGGGCGGCGCGCCCTCGTAGGCGCGCTGCAGCATCGCGCGCAATGCGGCACGGGCTAGCGGCCTCGGGTTGGGGTACGGGTTCTGCACGGCGAGATCGGCCACGCGGTCGAGCGACGCCGCCGGCAGGCCGAGTTCCTTCAGCGCCAGCGGTGCGCCTGTCGCCCGCATGAGTTCGTGAATCGCCTGCGGCACGCGGTTCTCCGCAGCGCCGAGCGCGCGCGCCGCACGCGACATGGCCTCCGGTGCGCTGGCGGCGTTGTAGGCCAGCGTATGCGGCAGCATCACCGTGTGGGTCTCGGCGTGCGGCAGGTTGTAGCTGCCGCCCAGCGTGTGGCACAGCTTGTGATGCAGGCCCATGGACACGGCGCCCAGCACCGTGCCGCACAGCCAGGCGCCGTAGAGCCCCTGTTCGCGTGCCGCGTCGGATTGCGGCGCTTCCTGCAAACCCTGGAGCGCAGCGGCCATGGCGCGCAGGCCTTCCTCCGCCATGAGCGACACCACCGGGTTTCGATCGTGCGCATAGAGCGCCTCCGCGGCGTGTGCCATGGCATTGAAGCCGCTGGTCACGCACACCCTGAGCGGCAGCGTGCGAATCAGGTCCGGGTCGTACAACACGGTGCGCGGCAACACCCGTGCATCGCGGCCGGTCTTCTTGATGCCATCCTCGGTGATGCCGTAGATGGACGTCATCTCGCTGCCGGCGTAGGTGGTGGGAATGGCCACGATGGGAAGCGCATGCTCCAGCGCGATGGCTTTGCCCAGGCCGATGGTCGAACCGCCGCCGACGGCGACCATGCCATCGGCGCCCACCGACCGGGCGTGGGCCACGGCTTCGCGCGCGGTCTCGATGGGTACATGCATGGCGGCACGATCGAAGACGCCGGCGGCACGCGCGCCCAGTCGCGCCGCGACCGACTCCGCGGTTTCGCGCTGCTCGGGCGTGCACAGCACCAGCGCACGCCGCACGTTCAAGGCAAGCAGTTCCTCTTCGAGGCGGCTCAGGCTGCCGCGTCCGAACAGCACGCGGGCCGGCGCGCATTGGTAGGTGAAGGCCAGGTGCTCCATCGTTCAGTCCGCCGACGGTGTGCTGCGGTTCAACACGAAGTCGTAGTCCAGCGTGTAGTAGACCGGAGGCTTGGCCGGGTCGTCGCTTTCGTGGCGCTCCCAATCGGCGATGAGACTCGGGCGGACGCCGAAGACTGCATCGGATTCCAGGTAGGGCCCGCCACGCCGGAACACGTGAGTGATCAAGCGTTCATAGCCTTCCGCCTGGATCATGAAATGCAGGTGCGCCGGGCGCCAGGGGTGGCGGCCGAGGGAATCAAGCATGGCGCCCACCGGGCCGTCGTGCGGAATCGGGTACTCATGCGCGACGATGGAGCGGAAGTGGCAGCGGCCATCTGCATCGGTGCGCAATTGGGCGCGGGCCCGATGCTCGGACAGCGACGGGTCAGGTTTCTGCACGTCGTAAAAACCTTCTTCGTCGGCCTGCCAGACATCGACCAGCGCGTGAGCAACCGGTTCGCCGTCTGCCCCGGTGACCCGGCCCTGCACGAAGCAGGGCGCACCTTTGGCGCCGTTGGCGATGTCGGCGCCATGCTCGATCATCGGCGCGCCCTCGACGAAGAAGGGCCCGAAGACCGTGGCCTCGGTGCAGCCCGCCGGCTTGCTGTTGTTCTGAGCCATGACCAGCGTGGACAGTCCGAGCACGTCCGACAGCAGGATGAACTCCTGCCGCTTGTCGTCGGTGATGTGTCCCGCGTCGGTGAGAAACCGGATGCCGCGCCACCACTCGTCCTCGGTGAGTTTCACCTCGCGGGCGAAGTCGTGCAGATGACGCACCAGGCTGGCCATTACGCTGCGCAGCCGGGCATCGGGGCATCGATCCATCGACTCGAGCACGGCCTCGGTGATGGTGAATGAGTCGAGCGGTTTCATGGGTGGTTCTCCTGAAGGGAATGGTGGCCCGTGGCCTGGTCGAACACGGCCTGCGCCTCGTCGGCGGAGCTGCCGCGCCAGGCGACGATCTGGTCGGGACGGATCAACACGAGCGGTGCCTCGTACAGGTCGCGCAGCATGGGCTCTGCAAGCCGCACGATCCGCAGGTCCAGGCCGCGCGCGTGCGCCATCGCTTCGAACGGCGCCGTGTCGGGCGGCTCCAAGCCCAGCGCGAGCACCGTCCAGTCGCGCCCGAAAAGATCGAACAGCGAACGGCCATCGTCCAGCCAGGCGTGCGGCGGCCGGCCGCCGGGGCAGGCGGTGGGGACGTAGCGATTGGGCTCATCGGGCGGCGCCGCCGTGCCATCGGCCACGATCACCGGCGAGCCGTCGTAGCGCCCGCCGAAAGTGACACCGGGAATGTTGAACTCCAGCCGTGCGTGCGCGTCCAGATGCTCGGCGGCGGCGCGGCGCTCGGCATCGCCACGGGGCGAATCTTCTTCGAGTTCGGGGCTCGCAGCGAACAGGCCGACCGAATCGGCGAATCGTCTCGCGTAGCCGGTGTTGCGCTCGGCCAGCGGACGGCGCTCCGCCTCGTAGCTTTCCAGCAGCGCCGCGGGCGCCAGCCCGCGCAGTACTGCGGCCAGCTTCCAACCCAGGTTCACCGCGTCTTCGACCGCGGTGTTGTAGCCCAGGCCGCCGGTGGGCGTGAACAGATGGGCCGCATCGCCCGCGATGAACACGCGGCCGCGCTGGAACTGTTTGGCGACGAGGGCGTGGCCGGCCTGCCAGACGCCCATCGACAAGATGTCGATCGGCACGTCCACGCCGACCGTCTGCGCGAAGATGCGCCGCGCATCGGCTTCGGTCCAGGTCTCCGGGTTCTCGTGCGGATGCACCGCCGCATGAAAAGCGTACTCGGCGACGCCGTCCACGGACGCCATGAAGGCACGCCGCTCATGATTGACCGCGACGTACATCCAGGCCTTGGGATGCGTCAGCGCCGAGATGAATTGCGGAGACCTTAGGTAGATGGCGAACATCTTGCCGCCCATGAAGTCGCGCTGGATGCCGGTGACGCCGCCCCATTCGACGCCGAGCTCGGTACGCACGATGCTGCGCGGGCCGTCGGCCCCGACCAGGAACCTGGCCTTCACCTCGACCGGGTCACCGCCTTCCGTGGGCCGGATGCACGCATCGATGCCGTCGCCGGCGTCGGCGAAGCGTTCCAGCCGCCAGCCGTAGCGCACGTCGGCCGTGGGCCACGCCTCGGCATGGCTGCGCAGCGCCGCCTCCACGAACTTCTGCGAAACGCGGTGCGGCAACTCGGCCGCGCTCCACGAACCGGTCATCGACCTGATCTTCTCGGTGGCCTCCGCCGCCGTTGGCAAGTGAATGCGTGCCAGTTCATGGCCCGTGTAGCGCGTGAAGTAGGCGATGTCGGTCGGATGGTCGGCCGGCAGGCCCAGGCGCCGGATCTCGTGCGCGAAGCCCAGCCGGCGGAAGTGCTCCATCGTGCGCGCCTGGGTGGCGTTGGCCTGCGGGTTGAAGGCGGTTCCCGGCTTCGCATCGACCAGCAGGCAGCGGATGCCCCGTCGGCCGAGTTCGTTGGCGAGCATGAGGCCGCACGGGCCGCCGCCCGCGATCAGGATTTCTGTCTCCAGCGTGCGTGGCTGCACGGTGGCAGTAGTATTGGTGGAATAGGTCATGGACATGGGCCGTATGGGCTCGGCATCGCCGGCGAAGCGATGGCTCCGCATAGATGCTTAGGTTACCTAAATACTTCAGGATTGCAAGACTTTGAGGAATTCCCCTACGCCCGGAAAGGGAGCGCGCGTCGACGAGGGCTGGCGCACCGACAACGTCGGACGACTGCTCAGCAGCGCGCTTCGCCGCTTCGAGGAGCGCGTCATGTCGCTGATGGTCGAGCGCGGCCATGCGCAGACGCGCCGCTCGCATGTCAATCTCACGCGCCACCTCGACATCGGAGGTACGCGCATCACCGAACTCGCCCGGCGCGCCGCAATGACGAACGCGGCGATGACGGAGCTGATCGACCAATGCGAATCGATCGGGCTCGTCGAGCGGATGGCCGATCCCGCGGACAAGCGCGTGCGCATCGTCCGGTTCACGCCGGTCGGTGAAAGCTGGCTGAAGGATTTCGGCCGCGCCGTGGCGCAGGCGCAGCGCGAGATGTCGAAGGAGGTGGGTGAGGACCAGTTGGCCGTGGTGCTGGCCGCGCTGGCAAGCTACGCGGGCACGGGCGGGGAGCCCTGAGGGCGCCCCGCGATCCCCGCGATCCCCGCGGGCTCGGCGGGGAAATTCAACGGCTTGCTACACGCCCAGATACTGATGAACGATCTGCGGCTGCGCGCGCAGTTCGGTGGAGCTGCCTTGCCAGACCACGCGCCCTTTTTCGATCACGAAGTGCCGGTCCGCCAGGTTCAACAAGGACTTGACGTTCTTGTCGATGACGATCTGCGACAGCCCGTCGCGCTTGAGATCGGCGAGCGAGCGCCAGATCTCGTTGCGGATCAGTGGCGCGAGGCCTTCGGTGGCCTCGTCGAGCACCAGCAGGCGCGGATTGGTCATCAGCGCGCGGCCGATGGCCAGCATCTGCTGCTCGCCGCCGGAGAGCTGCGAGCCGAGGTTGCCGCGCCGCTCCTTGAGGCGAGGAAAGAACTCATACACGCGGTGCAAACTCCAACGCTCGCCAATGCCCTTCTTGTTGTCGCGCGCGGTGGCGACCAGGTTCTCTTCCACCGTGAGATTGGGAAAGACCTGGCGGCCCTCGGGCACCAGCGCAAGGCCGTGGCGCGCGATGCGGTGCGAGGGCAGGCTGTCCACGCGGGTGCCGCCCACGGAGATGCTGCCGGCCGAAACGGGCAGCATGCCGAACAGGCACTTGACGGTGGTCGAGCGGCCCATGCCGTTGCGGCCGAGCAGGGTGACGACCTCGCCTGTGCCGACCGAGAAGGAGATGTCGAACAGCGCCTGCGCATGGCCGTAGGAGGCCTGCACGCCTTGGACCGATAGGAATTCGCTCATGCTTCGGCCTCTTCTTCGCCTAGGTAAACGGCCCGCACTTCGGGATGGTTGCGGATCTCTTCCGGCGTGCCGGTGAACAAAATCTTTCCGTAGACCAGCACGCTGATGCGGTCGGCCAAGGCAAACACCGCGTCCATGTCGTGCTCGACCAGCAGGATCGTGTACTGGCGCTTCAGCTGCTGCAGCAGCGCGATGACGCTGGTGGATTCCTGCACGCTCATGCCGGCCATGGGCTCGTCGAGCAGCAGGAACTTGGGTCCGGCCGCCAGGCTCATGGCCAGCTCGAGCTGGCGGCGCTCGCCATAGCCGAGGTCGCCGGCCGGCACATGGAGGCGGTTTGCAAGGCCCGTGGCGGCAAGCGCCTCTTCGGCGGACTGGCGCGCTTGGCGGTCAGCCGCCATGGGTTGCCAGAACCGGAAGGCGTGCTTGCGCGAGGCCAGCGCTGCGAAGGTCGCGTTCTCGATCACGCTGAAATCCTCGAAGATCGAGGTGATCTGGTAGGACCGCAGCAAGCCGCGTTGCGCGCGTTGGTGGATGGGCAGCGCGGACACGTCGGCGCCGCGGAACCACACGCTGCCGCTGTCCGCTTCGAGCTCGCCGGACAGCTGGTTGATGAGGGTCGTCTTGCCGGCCCCGTTGGGGCCGATGATGGCGTGAAGCTCGCCTTCATGGATGTCGAGCGACACCGAGTCGGTGACGAGCAGTGCGCCAAAGCGTTTGGTCAGCCCGTCGGTGCGAAGGACGCTGGTGGTCATCATGCGGATCCTTTCGCTGCGGAGATCGCATTGCGTGCCGTGGCCGAGTCGTCGACAAGCGTTGGTGCCTTGGGCGTTGGCCTTGCGTCGAAGCGCTCCAGCAAGCCGACGATGCCTCGCTTGCCCAGCAGTGCAACGATCACGATCAGTGGCCCGAAGATGACCATCCAGTGCTCGGTGAAGCCTTTCAGGACCTCTTCCAGGCCAAGAAAAACCAACGCACCCATGAGAGGCCCGAACACCGTTCCCAGGCCGCCGATTACGACGATGACGATCAGCTCGCCCGAGACGGACCATGCGAGCGTGCTGGGTGAAGCAAAGGCGTTGAGGTTGGCCAGCAGCAGCCCCGCGACGCCGCACAGCATGCCCGACACCACATACGCCAGCAGCTGGTAGCGAACCACCGGAATGCCGGCGGCACTCACCCGGCGCGCGTTCTGTCTGGCACCGCGGATCACCATGCCGAACGGCGCGACGCGCAGGCGCGCGAGCCACCAGATCGAAAGCACCAGCACGACGAACGCCGCGACATAGACACTGGTCGCCGACGACAGGTCGATGGGCCCGAAGCGGCTGCCCAGAGCAATCGACAGGCCGTCGTCGCCGCCGTAGTTCTTCAGACTCACGAACAGGAAGTAGCCCATCTGCGCAAAGGCCAGCGTGATCATGATGAAGGCGATGCCGCTGGTGCGAAGGCTGATCGCGCCAGTGACCAGCGCGACCAGGCCGCAGGCACCCAGGCAAAGCAGCAGGTGGACCCAGCCGCTGCCGACGCCGTGGAACGAGGCCAGTCCGACCGCATAGGCGCCGAGCCCGAGGAACAGCGAATGGCCGAAACTCACCAGGCCGCCATAGCCCAGCGCGATGTTGAGCGCGCAGGCGGCGATCGCATAGATGATGATGCGCGCGAAGAAGGCGATGTAGAAGGTCTGGCCGGTGGCCTCGGCCACGAACGGCACGCTTGCCAGCAGCAGCAGGACCAGCAGCGGCACCCAGGTGCTCGGGCGGGAAAGAAGTGTGGTCATGGGACTACCGGTTGGCGGGGAAGAGACCTTGGGGGCGCCACGCGAGCACCACGGCCATGAGCAGGTAAACCAGCATCGAAGCCAGCGCGGGACCGGCCGCATCGGCAAAGGAACGCTCGGTGACCTGGCGCAGCAGGAACGGCAGGAACACGCGGCCCATGGTGTCGACGATGCCCACGATCAGCGCGGCATAGAAGGCGCCGGTCACGGAGCCGATGCCGCCGATGACGATGACCACCAGCGTCGTGATGAGGACCGACTCGCCCATGCCCGATTGCACCGACAGGATCGGCCCGGCCATCGCGCCGGCCAGCCCCGCCAGCATCGCGCCGACGGCGAAGAGCATCGCGTTCAGCAGGCGGATGTTCACGCCGAGCGCGGCCACCATCGCGGGATTGACGGCGCCGGCGCGGATCAGCATGCCGACCTTGGTCTTGTTGATCAGCAGCCAGGAGCCGACCGCGACGGCCAGCCCGACCGCGATGATCGCGATCCGATACGAGGGGTAGCTGAATCCGCCGATGTCGATGGCGCCGCTCAGGAACTCGGGCACTTGCAGGAAGACGGGTTGCGACCCCCAGATGATGCGCACCAGTTCGTTGAAGAACAGGACGAGGCCGAAGGTGGCCAGCACGTGATCGAGGTGGTCTCGCCTGTAAAGCCGAGATACCGCCACGAACTCCAGCGCCAGGCCCAGCAGCAGCGAGCCGCCCATGGCCGCCGCGACGGCCCATCCGAACGACCCCGTGTACTGGAAGGCCGTCGCCGCGAAGTAGGCCCCCATCATGTACAGCGAGCCGTGCGCCAGATTCACGAAGCTCATGATGCCGAAGACCAGCGTCAAGCCCGCCGCCAGCAGGAACAACAAGACCCCGTACTGGAGCCCGTTGAGCAGCTGTGCAAGAACAACCGTGCTGCTCATGGGATCACTTCAGCGCGCACTGCGCGTGGTAGGCGTCGACCTGCTTCGGCAGCGGCGTGGCCAGCAGCTTGCCGGTGACGCTGCTGCCGTTCTTCACGGTCTCGAACGCGTAGTAGTTCTGCACCGGCAGGTTGTTGTTGTTGAAGGCGAAGGGCCCCCGCACCGATTTGACTTCGCTGCCCGCGGCCTTGACGGCGGCGGCCAGCGCCTTGCTGTCGCCGGCCTTGGCCTTGCCCAGCGCAATGTTCAGGATGTTGGCCGCGTCGTAGGCCGTTGCGGCGTACTCGCTGGGCGTGCGCTTGTATTTGGCCTCGAAGTCGGCCACGAACTTCTTGCTCTCGGGCGTGTCCAGCGCCGCATCCCACATGGCGCCGCTGATGCTGCCGACGGCCGCGTCGCGCAAGGCGGGGAGGGTGGTGCCGTCGACGGTGAAGACCGAGTAGAGCGGCAGCTTGCCCATCAGGCCGGCCTGGGCCATCTGCTTGATGAAGTTCACGCCCATGCCGCCGGGATAGAACACGAACACGGCATCGGGCTTGGCCGCCTGCAGCTGCGCGAGCTCGGCGGAATAGTCGGGCTGGTTGACCTGGGTGTAGACCTCTTCGACGATCTGGCCCTTGAAGTAGCGCTTGAAGCCGGTCAGCATGTCCTTGCCGGCCTGGTAGTTGGGGGCCATCAGGTAGACCTTTTTCACGCCCTTGTCCTGCGCGAACTTGCCCATGGCTTCGGCTGCGCCGTCGTTCTGCCAGGCGGTCGAGAACACATTGGGCTTGCAACCGGCGCCGGCCAGGGGCGACGGCCCCGAGTTGGTGGCAATGGCGACGACGCCGGACTCCGCGATGCGCGGCAAGCTGGCCATCATCACGTTGGAAAAACTCAGTCCGACGATGGCGTCGACCTTGTCCTTGTCGATGAACTTGCGCACGATCTGGCCACCGATCTCCGGCTTGAGCTGGTCGTCTTCCTTGAGCACCGTGGCCGGTTGCCCGCCCAGCTTGCCGCCGAGCTGCTCGACCGCCAGCATGAAGCCGTCGACCTGGTCCTGGCCGACGACCGCGATCGGCCCCGACAGCGGCGCCATGAAGCCGATGGTGGCTGCCGCGGCGAGCTGGCTGGCGCCCGCGCAGGCGAGGGCGGCCAGAACCAGGCTGGTGCGGCGAAGGGAAGGAGTGCGTGTCGTCATGTCTTGTCTCGAGTGCTTATGAAATAAAAAAAAGGGTTGCAAGGGCGGCGGGGCCGGCCGAGCGCCGTGCAGCGTGCTACGCCAGCTCGCCCGCCTGCGTTCGGTGCGCGTGCAGCGCTTCGAAGATCGGTCCGTCGCTGAAGCGGAAGAGATCGAGCGTTCCGTGGCTCGCCGCGTCGCAATGGGCCGAGAACGGCTGCCACGACGGCACGACGAACATGTCGCCGCGCTTGACGCTCCATTGCTGCTCGCCCACCTTCACCGTGCCGCTGCCTTCGAACACCTGGTAGACCGATGAGCCGACCTCGCGCTGCACCACGGTGCTCGCGCCATTCCTGATGCGGTGCATCTCGGTGCGCATCGTGGGCAGCACGTCCCGTCCGGTGCTCGGGTTCGTGAAGCGAACCGCGGCGTGGCCAGGGCTCAATGTGGCGGGATGGCCTTCATCCTCCAGCGCCAGCTGGTCGGCCAGGGCGCGGTCGGTGTCGACCCAGCGGTAGGCCAGGAGCGGCGTTGCTGTCGGCGCCTCCGGCTGCGACAGCGGACGCAGGCCCGGGTGGCCCCAGAGGCGCTCCGAGCGCGAGCGCTCCGGCGTGGCCTTCTCGACCGTGCTGACGCGCTCGCGGCCGAATTCGAAGAACTGCGACTCCGTGTAGTACGAGAACGGAATGTCCAGCCCGTCGATCCACGCCATCGGCGCGGTGGCCGCGTTGTGATGGGAATGCCAGTTCCACCCGGCTTGCGGCAGGAAGTCGCCGCGCGACATCCGCACCGGATCGCCGTTCACCACGGTCCACACGCCTTCGCCTTCCACAACGAAGCGGAACGCGTGCTGCGAGTGGCGGTGCTCCGGTGCGTCCTCGCCCGGCATCAGGTACTGGATGGCGGCCCACAGCGTGGGCGTGGCAAACGGCCTGCCGCCGAGGGCCGGATTGGCCAGTGCGATGGCGCGCCGCTCGCCGCCGCGGCCCACGGGCACGATGCGCCCCGCCTCGCTGGCCAGCTCGACCAGGCGATCCCAGCGCCACAGATGGGGCACCGCCTTGCTGCGCGGGTGCCGCGGCATCAGGTCGCCGATCTCCGTCCACAGCGGAACGAGCAGCTCGCTTTCGAAGCCCCGGTAGAGCTGCTCGAGCGCGGGGCTGGGTTCGGGTTGGCCCGGACCCGCGACGGCCTTCAGGCGCACGGGGGAGGGGACGGTGTCGACTGTCATGGAAGTTCCTTCGTGGGGATCGCTGCAGCGAGCGCTCGCGTGGCGCTTCTGTCCGCTGTGTCGTTTTGTCGGGAGCCGGATTACGTCGGCTTGCGCTTCACTCGGCCGGACCGACCGTGAGCGTGATCTCGCCCACGCCGGCCACGCTGCCTTCGACGCGATCGCCAGGCCGGAGCGCGCCCACGCCTTCGGGTGTCCCGGTGAAGATCAGATCGCCGGGCTGCAGGTGGTAGTACTTCGACAGGTCCTCGATCAGCTCGGGGATGTTCCAGATCAGTTTGGAAAGATCGGAGCGCTGGCGCTCTTGGCCGTTCACGCTCAGTGCCAGCGCGCCTTGCTCGAGCACGGTGCCGGCCATGGGGACGACCTCGGACACCACCGACGACTGCTCCACGTCCTTGCCGAGGTCCCAGGGCCGGCCCTTGTCGCGGGCCACGAGCTGCAGGTCGCGCCGCGTCATGTCCAGGCCGCAGGCGTAGCCGTAGATCAGCTTGTGCGCATCGGCGCGGTCGACGCGAAAACCGGGTGCTCCGACGACGAGCACCAGCTCCATTTCGAAGTGGTAGTTGGCCGTGCCGGGCGGATAGGCCACGGTGGCGCCGGATTCCACCAGCGTCGGCAGGCTCTTCGTGAAATAGAACGGCACCTCCACCGTCTTGTCGACCGGCCGGCCCATCTCGATGGCGTGGGCGTGGTAGTTGCGGCCGACGAAGAACAGCCGGTTCACGGGCAGGCGCTCCGTCTTGCCGCGAACGGGCAGCGAGGCGATCGGAGGAGGGGTCCAGAGATAGGTGGTGGTCATGATGTTTGCAGTGCGTGGATCGGGGCGGACGCGCGTTGCGCATCCGTAAGTCAAAGCTTGGAGAGCGGCACCTGAAGGTCGGCGAGCTGGGCTGCATCGACGCTGGTGCGGCGCTCGATCAGGCGCCGCGCAAAGCGCAGGTCGCGCGCAGAGTTGGGGCCCAACGCGGCGACGACCTTGTCGCCGTCGAGGAAGAACATCACGAAGCTGCCGGCGCTCTGGTCGCCGCGCAGCACTACGCGATGCGCCGGCGCAGGCATGCCAAAGATCTGCAGGTTGACGTCGTACTGGTCCGACCAGAACCAGGGCAGCGGCTGATGGTTCACCGCGGTGCCGAGCGCGGCGCGCGCGGCGGCGATGCCTTGCTCCTGGGCGTTCTGCCAGGACTCGAGCCGCATCCGCCGGCCGGCCCATTCGCAGTGCCATGCCGCCACGTCGCCCGCGGCCAGGATGTCGGGATCCGACGAGCGGCATTGCGAATCGACCAGCACGCCGCCATCGCACGCCAGGCCCGCCTCGCGGGCGAGTTCGTCGTTGGGAACGAGGCCGACACCGATGAGGACCGCGTCGCACGCGAGCTCGCTTCCGTCGCCGAACGACGCCATGAGGCCGCCTTGCGCGCTCTGTGCCAGGCGCTCGATGCCCGTGCCCAGGCGCACATCGACGCCGTGCGCGGTGTGCAGCTGCAGCAGGTAGTCTGAAATTTCGGGCGGAACGGTGCGCTCGCACAGCCGGCCCATCGCTTCCACGACGGTGACGTCCAGGCCCTTCTTGCGGGCCGTGGCGGCCACCTCGAGTCCGATCCAGCCGCCGCCGACGACGAGCAGCCGCTTGCCGGCAGACAGCGCGGCACCGAGCGCCGCCGCATCCTCGATGCTGCGCAGGGTGAACACGCCGGGCAGATCCGCACCCGGGATAGTGAGGCGGCGTGCCCGTCCGCCGTTGCAGAGGATGAGCTTGTCGTAGGCAACGGGCTCTCCACGCGTGAGGCGAAGCTGCTTCGCCGCCCTGTCGATGAAGGTCGCGCCCACGTTCGGCCGCCAGTCGATGCCGAGTGCATCGAAGGCTTCCGGTTTCAGCAGATGGGTCGTGTCCGCGTGGGCGTCTCCGGAGAGCACCGCCTTGGACAGCGGCGGGCGCTCGTAGGGACGATGGGGCTCGTCGCCGATCAGGACCACGCGGCCCGCGAAGCCCTCGCTGCGCAGCGTCTGCGCGGCCCAGCCGCCGGCCTGGCCGGCGCCCACGATGACGATGGTTTCGGTGGTCATGGGTGCAAAAAGGCCATGGAAGAAAGGAGAGGCATCAGTCCAGCGAGAGGAACACGCGGCCCGCGTCGATCTTCACGGGGTACGAGCGGATCGCCTCGGTTACGGGGGCGCAGGTCGGCTTGCCGTTGCGCACGTCGAACTTGCCCTGGTGCAGGGGGCACTCGATCTCGTGCCCTTCGAGGAAGCCCTCGCACAGGCGCGCATGGCCGTGGGTGCACACGTTGTCGGTCGCGTAGATCTGGCCGTCCACGTTGTACAGCGCGATGTCGCGCCCGCCGACCACCATGCCGACCACATCATCGGTGGGCACCTCGTCGACGGTTGCGGCGTCGGTCCATTGGAATTCGCTCATGGCTGGCCTCAGAGGGGATAGATGACGGAGTTGGGGATCATTTCGCTGTCGTAGATGACCTGGCGCGAGGCGAACTTCAGTCCCTGTTCGGTGCGCACGACCACGTCGATGTAGCGACCCACGCTGAAGACGCTCGAGAGTTCGGACAGCTTGGTGCGGAACACCGCGTAGTTGGCTTCGCACTCGAAGCGGTCCGCCTCGGCCTTCAGCACGAGGGGCGTTCCGACGACGTGGCGCTGGTAGTAGGGGTCGTGGAACAAGGTCTCGCGAATGCCGTAGACCCGGTCCTTCAGCATGCCTTTGCTCTCGAACGACAGCGTGGCCAGCGGAAAGCCGCGGTCGTAGTTCTCGCGCGGCTGCAGCCGGTAGCTGCAGTCGTCCGTGAAGAACTCCGGCCAGAGTTCCCATTCGCCGGAGCTCACGGCCTGGGCATAGCGGGCGTAGAGCTGGGTCAGGTCGAAGTAGTCCTGGAAGTTCATCTCAAGCCTCCATGACCTTGCGCCAGTACTCGTACATGCCCCGGATCAGCGTCTCGGTCACCATGTGGTCCGTGTCGCCGACCTCGCGGCCGCCGAGTTCGGCAAGCGTGCGGTGGAAGGGCTTCTGTTCGAAGCCTTTCTGCGAAAGCTCGATCACCTCGCCGTCGTCGGCCGAGACGAAGCCTGCCGGACCGAAAAGGTTGGCCTGGCGCAGCCGCCGCTGTGTCATCGCATCCTCGTCGTCCTCGAAGCCGAAGTGCGTCCAGACGAAGTCGAAGGCGCCGGGGCCGCTCGGCTGGATGTGCCGGGTCGAGACGCTGTTGACCTGCTGCTGGAAGATCACGCTCGGGAACAGCGTCATCATCACCGCCGTGGGGCCCTTCCACCACGGCTCGGGCACGATGTCCAGGAAGCGGTCGTCGTTGAGCTTCATGCTTTCCTTGAAGCTCGACACCTGCGTGACTTCGTTGGCCTTGCCGCTGGCGCCGCGGGTCGAGATCATGGCGGCGTGCCGATGATGGCTGTCCATCTTGAGCTCCGACTTGTTGTCCGCACGCCAGAGCCCGAAGGTGACGAACCACGTATGCAGGAGGCCCGGGTGGTACGGGTCCTTGATGTTCTCCTGCATCAGCTTCCAGTTGCCGGGAATGCGCTGGCGGTTGTAGCCGAGGATCGTCAGCTTGCGGCCGTTGAACAGGCGGTCGAAGTAGCCCAGGATTTCCGGGCCCATGAAGTCTTCGAGCGACTCCACGTCCGCATCGAAGGACGCGAACACCACGCCGCCGCGGGTCGCGACCTTGAGTTTGTTGAGGCCGTGGTCGGCCGGCTTGAAGTCGGCCGGCATCCCGCCGTTGACCTTGCCGTCCTGCTTGACGCCGCGCCGGAAGGGCACGCCTTGCAGGTCGCCGCCCAGCGAATAATTCCACTGGTGGTAGGGGCAGGTGAAGCCGCTGGCCTTGCGGTTGCCGTGCCGCTCGCGGCAGAACTGCATGCCGCGGTGCGCGCACACGTTCTCCACCACGCTGATGGAGTCCTCGGCATCCCGCACCATGATCACCGAGCGTTCGCCGACGACGGTGCGCTTGAAATCGCCGACCTCCGGAATCTCGGCCTCCAGGCCCACGTAGCACCAGTGGCCGCGGTAGAACAGGCGCTCGAGCTCGCGCCGGTGCTGGTCGGCCTCGGTGTAGGCCATGAAGGGGATGCGGCTGGTGCCCTTGTCTTCCCAGTGGATCTTCTGGGGAAAGACTGCTGATGTGTCATCCATGTGTTGTCTCCTGTGCGGCCATGTTGCATGCGCCGCTCGTCTCGTGGTACCCGATGATCGACAGTTCGGCCCCATCGTTCAATAGAATGTGCCGAATACCTCATATAGATTTCGCGAATGGGAGCCGGCGTGGAGCTCAAGGACATCGACCTCAACCTGCTGGTGGTGTTCAACCAGCTGCTCATCGATCGACGTGTGTCGAAGGTGGCGACGAATCTCGGCCTTTCGCAGCCGGGCGTGAGCAACGCGCTGGCGCGCCTGCGCAAGCTGACCGACGACCCCCTGTTTCTTCGCACGCCCAAGGGCATGGAACCGACGCCGTTCGCCGAACAGCTGGCCGCACCGACCGCGAGCGCGCTGCAAACGATCCATGCCGCGATCAACCAGCGCAGCTCGTTCGATCCCGCCACCTCGACGCGCGCCTTCACCATCGGCATGACCGACATCGGGGAGATCTACTTCCTGCCCAAGCTCATGAAAGAGCTGGCGCGCGTGGCGCCGGGCCTCTCGCTCAGCACCGTGCGCAACACGGCGGTCAATCTGCAGGACGAGATGGAGTCGGGTCACGTCACGCTTGCCATCGGCTTGCTGCCGCAGCTCAAGAGCGGTTATTTCCAGCGGCGATTGTTCAAGCAGCACTACGTCTGCATGTTTCGCAGCGGCCACGCGCTGGACAAGCGGCAGATTTCGCTGGCCGAGTTCTCGCAGGCCGACCACGTGGTCGTGGTGTCGGAGGGAACCGGCCACGGCAAGGCCGACGAGCTTCTCAGCCGCAAGAAGATCGATCGCAAGGTCGTGCTGACCGTGCCGCACTATGTGGCGGTCGGGCACATCCTGCACGACTCCGACCTGGTGGCCACCGTCCCCGAGCGGCTCGCTCAAGCGCTGGCCGGGCCCTTTGGCTTGTCATATGTCCGCCATCCCGCCAAGCTGCCGGAGATCGCGATCAGCCTGTTCTGGCATGGGCGGTTTCACCGCGATCCCGCCGTGGCCTGGATGCGTGCCTTGATCGTCCGGCTGCACGGGGAGGGCGCTTCCGCCTGAGTTCAGGCCGACAGCGAGGGTGCCGGACTCAAGCGCGCCACCCAAGGCGGCTGGATGCTTCTGCGGCCGCATGGCGAACGGCTGACGCGGCACTGGAGTTCCAGTCGGCTGAGAAACTGTCCTGATGCCCCAGCGCCGTGATCACGATCACGGGTTCGCCGTCGTGATCGAGGACAGGGGCGCTGAAAGCGTTGACGCCGGGAATCGGCTTTCCCTCGGCGCGTGTGACGCCGTGGTCGCGGAGCTCCGCCACAGCCTCGCGCAGTTCCCTGGTCTTCGGCTTCAGCAGCGGTGCTTTCCGGTCTTCCGGATCGCCGAGCGCCACCGCCATGGCCTTCTCGATGCGCTCGGCGGGCAGCACGGCCGCAAACGCGCGGCCGGTGGCCGTGCCGAGGATCGACATCACGGTGCCGGCGCGCATCGAGACGTGCAGCGGTTCGCGCGCCTCGATCATCCGGATGATCGTCGGCCCGAAATTGCCCCAGATGGCCACCGCCACCGCGTGGCCGGTGGACGCCGCCAGCTGCTGCGCGATGGGCAGCACGACCCGGACGGGGTCCAGCTGGTGCAGGCACGTCAGTCCCAGCTGCAACGCGGCCGGGCCGAGCGCATAGCGGCCGGTTTCGGCTTCCTGTTCGATCAACCCGAGCTTGCCGAAGCTCACCAGGTACGGGTGGGCGCGTGAAGCGGGAAGACCGGATCGGCTCGAGAGGTCCCTGAGCGTCAGGGGCGTCTGGCTGTCGGCCAGCGCAAGCAGCAATCGCCCCCCCACCTCGATCGCCTGGACGGCCCGCTGCGCCTTGTCTTCCTTCGCGGCTTCTTCGGGATGGCTGTCTCGCATATCACCTTTCAAGTTGCTGGAAGTCTAGTTCGCCGCCAACGACGAGATCTGCACGTGCAAACCGCCTGGCGTGGCCGATCGACCTAGGGAAAGTCCGCAAATCCATTTCGGCAAATCAGTTTGCCATAAACAAATTTGCGTTGCATACTGCAAATGCATTTGGTTTAGACAAATACCGATCCGAAGGAGCCCCCGCATGAACACCGCCAAGAAATTCGCCTCCCAAGCCGACCTCGAAGAAAAGCAGATCAGCTTCACGAGGCTCTCGGAACACGCCTGGGCCTATACCGCCGAGGGCGACCCGAACACCGGCATCGTGATCGGTGACGACGCCGTGCTGGTAGCCGACACCCAAGCCACGCCGGCCATGGCGCAAGACGTGGTCAGGCGCATCCGCGAGGTGACCGACAAGCCGATCAAGTACGTGGTGCTCACGCACTATCACGCGGTGCGTGTGCTGGGCGCGAGCGGCTTCGCGCCGCAGCAGATCATCTCGAGCCAGGACACCCGCGACCTGATCGTCGAGCGCGGAGAGCAAGACAAGGCCAGCGAGATCGGCCGCTTTCCGCGCCTGTTCCAGAACGTCGAGACGGTGCCGCCGGGCCTGACCTGGCCCACCATGACCTTCACCGGCAAGATGACGCTGTGGCTCGGCAAGCTCGAGGTGCAACTGCTGCAGCTCGGCCGCGGCCACACCAAGGGCGACACCGTGGTCTGGCTGCCGCAGGACCGCGTGCTGCTCAGCGGCGACCTGGTCGAGTTCGATGCCACGCCCTACGCAGGGGATGCGTATTTCAAGGATTGGCCGCAGACGCTCGCGAACATCGCGGCGCTCAAGCCCGCCGCGCTGGTTCCGGGCCGCGGCCCCGCGCTGTCGGGCGAAGAACAGGTCGCAGCCGGCCTCAAGGCCACCGGCGATTTCATCGCCGACGTGCGCGCCTGCGTCGAAGCCGGCGTGGCCGCGGGCAAGGACCTCCATGCGGTCTACCAGGACACCTTCGCTCAGCTCAAGCCCAAGTACGGCCACTGGGTCATCTTCGACCACTGCATGCCGTTCGACGTGACGCGCTGCTACGACGAAGCCACCCAGTACCCGGATCCGCGCATCTGGACGGCCGAGCGCGACGTCGAGATGTGGAAGACCCTCGAAGGCTGATCGTCTTGCTCCCTCCCCTCCGGGGGAGGTTGGGGTGGGGGCAGGCAGAGCGCCAGATTCGAGCGCTGTCAGCCCCCATCCCAGCCTTCCCCCAGCGGGGGAAGGAGCAATACAGAAGACAAGGACACGGAGACAACACGTGATCGACTACCAAAGCCTGCGCTTCGACTACAAGCGCCATCCCGACCAGGACGCCGCGGCGCCGGTGCGCCGCCCCGTGGTCGTCGTCGGCGCAGGCCCGGTGGGGTTGGCGCTGGCCATCGATCTGGCTCAGCACCAGATTCCGGTGGTCCTTCTGGACAACGACAACACGCTGTCCACCGGCTCCCGCGCCATCTGCTTCGCGAAGCGCACGCTGGAGATCTTCGATCGGCTCGGATGTGGCGAGCGCATGGTCGACAAGGGCGTGTCCTGGAACGTCGGCCGCGTGTTCTTCAAGAGCGAGGAGATCTACAGCTTCGACCTGTTGCCGGAAGCGGGCCATGCGCGCCCCGCCTTCATCAACCTGCAGCAGTATTACGTGGAAGGTTTTCTGGCCGAACGCGTGTCCGAGTTGCCGCTGATCGATCTGCGTTGGAAGAACAAGGTCACGGGCGTGGTGCAGCACGCAGACCACGTCGAGCTGACGATCGAGACCCCCGACGGGGCGTACCAGCTCGAGGCTGATCATGTCGCGGCCTGCGATGGGAGCCGTTCGAGCATGCGCGGGTTGCTGGGGCTGGAGAGCAAGGGCCGCCAGTTCAAGGACCGCTTCCTCATTGCCGACGTGAAGATGAAGCTCGACCGGCCGGCCGAACGCTGGTTCTGGTTCGACCCCGAATTCCACCGCAACCAGAGCGTGCTGCTGCACATGCAGCCCGACAACGTCTGGCGCATCGACTTCCAGCTCGGCTGGGACGCCGACCCGGAAGAAGAGAAGAAGCCCGAGAGGATCATTCCCCGCGTCAAGGCGCTCTTGGGCGAAGACGCGCAGTTCGATCTCGAATGGGCGAGCGTCTATACCTTCTCGTGCCTGCGGATGGATCGGTTTCGGCAGGGCCGGGTGTTCTTCGCGGGCGATTCGGCGCACGGCGTTTCTCCGTTCGGCGCCCGCGGCGCCAACTCGGGCGTGCAGGATGCCGAGAACCTGGCGTGGAAGCTGGCCGCGGTCCTGCGGCGCCAGGCGCCCGACGCGCTGCTCGACAGCTATGGCCACGAACGCGAATACGCGGCCGACGAGAACATCCTCAACTCGACGCGCGCCACCGACTTCATCACGCCCAAGAGCGAGATCAGCAGATTGTTCCGGGACGCGGTGCTGGAGCTCGCGAAGTCACATGCCTTTGCGCGCACCCTGGTCAACAGCGGCCGGCTGTCCGTGCCGGCCACGCTGCGCACCTCGGCATTGAACACGCTGGACACCGACGCTTTCGAAGGGGGCATGGTGCCGGGCGCCGTGGCGGCGGACGCGCCAGTGATCCGCGCCGATGGCAAGGCGGGCTGGCTGCTGCGGGAAGCAGGGCGCTCTACGTTCACGGCGGTGGTGTTCGGCGATGGCGAGACGGCGGACCGCGCGGAGCGCGCCGTAACCGAAGCCGGCACCGCCGCAGGCGTACCCATCGCGACGGTGCGCATTCCGATCGATGAGGCTCACGCGATGGCGACTCGGCGTTATGACGCGCGGGACGGCACGGTCTACCTGCTGCGCCCCGACCAGCACGTGTGCGCGCGATGGCGCCGGGCCGACGCCGGCATCGTGCGTGCCGCGCTCGATCGCGCGATTTGCCGCAACGCCTGAAGGATTCCTGCCATGCCGCAAGCCACCACCGCGCACCTGACGACCGCACCGAACATCGATGCACCGGACGATTTCTACGAGGCACTGATCGAGGCGCACCAGGGCCTTTCCACGGACGAAAGCCACGCCTTCAATGCGCGGCTGGCGCTCGTCCTGGCCAATCACATCGGATCGCTGCCTGTGCTGCGCGAGGCCTTCGCCGCCGCAACACGCAGCTGAACTACCAGTCACAACCACCGGAGACAAAACCCATGATTCGCCTTTTCCTGACCGGCCTCGCATTGGCCGCAACCACCCATCTCGCCATTGCGCAAGACACCAAGCCCATCGAATGGGTGGTCGGCTACGCCGCAGGCGGCGGCTCCGACTCCGTCGCACGCGCCACGGCCGAGGCGATGTCAAAGAGCCTGGCCCGGCCCGTCGTCATCAACAACAAGCCAGGCGCGGCGACCAACATCGCTGCCGACTATGTGGCCCGCTCGAAGGACTACGGCAGTGTCATGCTGACGGCCGACTTCGCAACGCTCGCAGCCAACCCGTTCCTGTTTTCCAAGCTCAGCTACAACGCCGAGAAGGACCTCACGCCGGTCGGCATGCTGGCGCGTTTTCCGCTCGTTCTGGTGGTCGGCCCCCAGGTGCCGGCAAAGAACTTCAAGGAATTCATCGCCTGGGCCAAGGCGCAACCCGGCGGTGTGAACTACGCCTCGGCCGGTGCCGGAAGTCCGCACCATCTGGCCACCGAGTTGCTGCGCGAAAAAACCGGCGTGACGATGACGCATGTCGCCTACCGCGGCGCCGCGCCCGCGATGCAGGACATCCTCGGCGGCCAGGTGCCTTTCATGATGGTCGACACGGCCAGCGGCAATCAGTTCGTGCTGGCGGGCAAGGTCAAGGCGATCGGTGTCGCAAGCGCCAAGCGCATCGCGACCTTGCCCGACGTGCCGACGCTGGCCGAACAAGGGCTGAGCGATTTCGAGGCCTATGCATGGCAGGGGCTTGCCGTGCCGAGCGGCACGCCCGCCGACACGGTGGCAAAGCTCAACAAGGCGCTGGTCGACGCGCTGAATTCGACGGCGGTGCAGGCACGTTTCCAGGCGCTGGGCGTGGAAGGGCTGCCGGGCACGCCGAACGACATGGCCAGGTATGTCAAGGACGAACGCGAACGTTGGGGCGGCCTCATCAAGGCGAACGGCATCAGGATCGATTGAGGTTCCAGCCTGGCACGAACGTCTATGGCAGAGGGAGCTCGCGCATGAGGTTGCTGCGCACCCACGTGAACGCGCCGGACTGGACGTTGTTCGCTTGCCAGCGGCGGAATTCGGGATCGGCCGACAGCGGATCGGTGACCTTCGCGTATTCCGCCGCGTTCTCGAACTGCACGGTCAGAACATAGTTGCCCAGTTCGCCTGCGACCACGCTCCAAAGCTGAGGGCTGGGTGCGCCATGCTTCTTCCAGAGCGCCGCGCCCGCTTTCACGGCGTCCATGATGGCCTCGAGGTCGGCTCCGGGGCTGGGTCGCAGGACATATCGCGCTTCGTAGGCCATAGAAGTCTCCTTCGTCATAGCAAGAGCGACATTGAAGCACCTGAGCGCTTGGCGGGCAATCGATGGCGCATCGCGGCCTACCGCACTTGAAGCCAGCCGCGGGCCATCGTGAACATCTCCTTTTTTGTCGACATCGACTCGAACGCGAACCAGAACTGTCGCATGTGGCGTCTGAAGCGACGCTCCATGTCACTTTTTGGAGGCGACGCGCGCGCTTTTCGCTGGCTGGGAAGTGGGCATGGATCGTGCGCCTTGTGCCCCGGCAAGTCCCCGGCAACGCGTCCCGGCGGCAGCTGATTCTCTTTCAATCAAAAAACGTTTTTCATGATCATTTTTTCCCGACGGTGCGTTTCTGCACTGATGATTTCGGTGCTCCTGTTTGGCTGCGGTGGTGGAGGCGGAGGTGGTGGTACTCAAGGCGGGGGCTTGGCCGGCCTGATCGGCTTGGGCGGCAGCAGTGGTAGCCAAGGCGCCAATGGCGCCACCCAGGGTGGCGATAGCCAAAGTGGCGGAAGCACGGGAAGCACAGGGGGTACGGGCAGCACAGACGGCGTTTCTTCGCCCGTCGCGGCGACCACTGCGTTGGTGACCAGGCTCGGCAAGCCCGCTCGGGTGCTGCTCGGACTCGGCGCGGGCAATCCCCTCGATCAGATGAAAAGCCAGGACATTCATCCCGACATCGTGGACGCCTACCTCGTGGGTGTGGGTGCGGGCGCCTGGCCCACCTGGAACAGCCCCGATGGGGCGTACATCACCTACACCGCGCAGGCCATCCAGGCCTACGGCGCGATCCCGATGTTCACGCTGTACCAGATGACGGCGCTCGGCGAGGGCAATTTGAGCGGCATCAACGATGCGACTTTCATGAACAACTACTGGGCGCAGGTCCGGTTGATGTACCAGCGCATTGCGGCCCTTGGTACGCCCGTTCTGATCAACCTGGAGCCGGACTTCTGGGGATTCGTTGCGGCCCAGGCGCCCGATCGCGATGCAACGCGGCTGGCGGCCGTCGTCAGCAGCCAGCCCGAATGCAGCGGGTTGCCCAACACCGCCGGGGGCCTCGGCCAATGCCTGGTGCGAATGGGCAGGCAGATCGCGCCCAAGGCGCTGGTGGGATTCCCGCCTGCCTTCTGGAGCGGCACCGCTGCCGCAATCGGCGCCCAGATGCGGGCGGTCGGCGCGCATCAGGCGGACTTCATCGTCGCCCAGACCAGCGACCGTGACGCGGGCTGCTGGGAGGTCCCGTCGCCTCCCGCGGAATGCACGGGCCGAAGCGGTCCGTTCTACTGGGACGCAAGCAACACCACCAGCCCGAACTTCCATGAGTCGCAGCGCCAGATTTCGGACTATCGCGCCGCCCTGGGCAATGGGCTGCCGATCCTGTGGTGGCAAACGCCGATGGGTGTGCCGTCCGACACGCCCGGTGGCACCGACCTGCACTATCGCGACAACCATGTCGACTACATGCTGCGCAACGCCCAGGAATACGGTGACACCCACACGTTTGCATTCGTCTTCAGCGCCGGGGGGAGCGTTCAGACCTCGATCAGCACCGACGGCGGCCAGTTTGCGCGCCTTTCGGCTCAGTATCTTGCACGAGGCGGCGCCACTTTGAAGTAGCCATCGGCAAAGGCTGCGATTCAGCAGCCCAGCTTTTCCGCCATCCGTTGCTGAAGATCGGCAAAGCTCGCGCGCACCGCGTCTGCCAACGCCGGCAGCAGCGGATTCGAATCCGTCTTCCTTCTCAGCAACACGAGCACCTCGCTGGCGGCCGGTGCGCGCAGGCGGCAGAAACTCACGCCCGCCGCGCCGAGCAGCGCGCACGAAGACGGCACCAAGGCCACGCCGAGCCCGGCACCGACCAGGTCGAGCACGCCATGCACCGTGCTCGCTTCGTAGCGGATGCGCGGGCTGAAGCCGGCCTTGGCGCAGAGGTAGATCGACTGGTCGAAGTACGCCGGACCCCGGTGCCGGGTGAAGGCGACGAAATCATGCTCGGCGAAGCTGCGCAGTTCGACCGGATTGCCGGCGCGGCGTGCTTGCTGCGGTGTCAGCGCAAGGCAAAAGGGATCGGGCATCTGCGCCGCGACCGTGAGGCGCGGATGATGCGGCTTGCTGCGTGCGATTCCGGCATCGAGATGACCTGCGGCCACCGCCTCCGCCTGCTCGCTGCTGATCATCTCGCGCAGTTCGATATGCAGCGCCGGATGTTCTTTCTTGAGATGCCGGACCAGCTTCGGCAGCACCGTGCTGCTGGCAGAAGGCACGAAGCCGAGCGCCAGGTGGCCGCCGCTGGCGCTTCCCGTCACGGACTCCTTCATGCGCGCCGCGCGGTCGAGCAGGTACCGCGCTTCCGGCAGCAGCGATTCGCCTGCCGCCGTCAGGCGTACGCCCTTGGGATGGCGCACAAAGAGCGCAGTGCCCATTTCCTCTTCGAGCTGCCGGATCTGCACCGACAGCGGTGGCTGCGCGATGAACAGCTTTTCCGCGGCCCGGCTCAGGTTGCCCGTTTCAGCCACGGCCACGAAGTAGCGCAGGTGCCTCAGTTCCATGCTCATGAAAAACTCCATATTCAGGAGGTATCGAGTCCATAGCTTATCGGTGTTTGGCATATCGAAGCTCTGCGGCCAGAATTCGTGCATTCCAGGCGCAGGAGCGCCGGCACTGAATGGAGACACACATGAAGAAAGCTCTCGCCCTCCTGACGGGTTGTGCATTCGCCCTGGCCGCGTCGGCCCAGGACTGGCCTGCCAAGCCGGTCAAGCTGGTGGTGCCCGCACCGGCCGGCAGCTCGCTCGACTTCATCGCCCGCACGCTGGGCGACAAGCTGCGCGAACGATGGAAGCAGCCGGTCGTGATCGACAACAAGGCCGGTGCGGGCGGCATGCTGGGCATGACCGCGGTTGCCAAGGCACCAGCCGATGGCTACACCCTGGGCGTCGGCTTCAACGGCCCGATCGCGTTCGGGCCGCACATGTACAAGAAGATGGCCTACGACCCCGCCAAGGACCTGCTGCCCATCGTGCTGACCTCGTCGCAACCCAACGTGCTGGCGGTTGCGGCCAGCATTCCGGCCAAGACCCTGCCCGAGTTCGTGGCCTGGGCCAAGAAGCAGGGCGGCAAGCTCAACTACGCCTCGGTGGGCGCCGGCAGCTCTTCGCACCTGACCATGGAGCTGTTCAGGAGTGTGGCGGGTTTCGACGCCACGCATGTGCCGTTCGCCGGCTCGCCGCCGGCCGGTATTTCACTGGCTTCCGAAGAGACGCAGGCTCTCTTCACCGTGGCGCCTGCGCTGCTGCCGCTGATCCAGGGCGGCCGCATCCGCCTGCTGGCCGCCACCAGCCTCCAGCGCACCGAAACCATGAAGGACCTGCCCACGGTCGCCGAGGCGGGCTACCCCGGTTTCGAAGCCTTGGCGTGGAACGGCCTGTTCAGCGCCGCCGGCACACCGCCGGAAGTTGTGCGCCGCATCAATGCCGACGTCAACGATGTCATGAAGGACAAGGGCGTGCGCGATGCTTTCGCCAAGCAGGGCCTGATCCTCGGCGGAGGCTCGCCCGACGAGTTCAAGACCTTCATCGCGGCCGAAAGCCTCAAGTGGGGCGCCATCATCAAGAAGGTCGGCATCAGCATCGACTGACGCCGGAATCAAGCACCATGCAAGCCTTGCGCAAGACACGCCCGGAAGCGGGTCTCGAACTGGTTGACATACCAGCGCCCGTGCCTGAAGCCGATTCGAGCGACGTCCTCGTGAAGGTCAGCGCCACCGGCATCTGCGGCAGCGACCTGCACGTGGACGACTGGACGTCCAGCTATGCCTTCATCACCCAGAGCCTTCCGGTCACCATCGGGCACGAGTTCGTCGGGGTTGCACAGACCGGCCCCCTGGCCGGCCGGCGCGTGGTCGTTCGTCCCTCCGTGACCTGCGGCGCCTGCGCTGCTTGCGCCACGGGCGATCACGATGGCTGCGAGAAGCGCCGCGGCATCGGCATGACCCGCGATGGCGCTTTCGCGCCCTGGGTCAGGGTGCCCTTGCGCAACTGCGTGCCCGTGCCAGACAGCCTGAGCGACGAACTCGCGGCGCTCACCGAGCCGCTCACCATAGCGATGCAGGCGCTTCGCATCGCAGGCGACGTGGCCGGCAAGCGCGTGCTGGTGATGGGCCCGGGCACCATCGGCCAGGGGATCGCGGCGCTCGCGCGCCGCGCCGGTGCCGTGCAGCTCGTGGTCAGCGGCTGCCATGACGCAGCCCGGTTCGACGCACTGCGCCGGATGGGCTTCGATGCGCTGGTCGACGTGGCTGTGCAGCCGCTGGCCGAAGGCGCCCGGCAGCACACAGGCGGCGAACCCTTCGATCTCATATTCGAAGCGACGGGGGTGCCCGAAACCATCACGGAAGGCCTGGGGCTGCTGCGGCGCAATGGCATCGTGGTCGTCACCGGCATCCATGCCCGTCCGCTTCTGCTCGACCTGACACCGATGGTGCGCAACCAGCAACAATTGCGCGGCTCCTTTCGCCCGCCCGAATCCGACTGGCCCCTGGCCCTCGAACTGATGGGCCAGTTGGATGCCGTCATGCGCCCGATGGTCAGCCATGTCCTGCCGTTGTCGCAAGCCAAGGAGGGCTTTGCGCTGGCGCGCGCGAAGGCGGCGAGCAAGGTGCTCCTGAAGCCGGAAGCACGCGATGAATGACGACATGGCCGGCACGGGCGCCGTGCTGGCGCTGTGGAACGACGTCACGCCCGACGTGGATGCCGAATACAACACGTGGCATGCGGGCGAGCACGTGCCCGAGCGGTTGACGGTCCCAGGCATGCTGTGGGGCCGACGCTACCGACGCGCGTGCAACAGCCTTGCGCCACGCTACCTCACGCTCTACGGCATGCGCGACGTACAGGTCCTGGATAGCGATGCCTATCGCCTTCTGCTGAGCAGGCCCACGCCGATGAGCGCGCACATGCGCCCGCACCTGCGCAACCTGTCGCGCTGGGTGTGCGATGTCCGCGAGGCGCATGGTTTTCTGGCATCGACACACGTGGCCGTGTGGACCTTCGATGCGGAAGATGCGGCTCGCGCGTGCGCAGGTGCACAGGCGGAATCCTGCCCGCATGACCTTCTGCTCGCCCAGCGATCGCCCGACGCAGCGCCGCTGCCATGGCTCACGGGGAGCCAGGCGCAGGCGATCGAAGGAAGCTGGCTGTTGGCCATGGGAATGCCCGGGCAGGTGATGGCTTCAGCGCAAGCCGTGCCGGGCGCAGTTCTGTACAAAACCCTTCCGGTCCAGCCGGCCCTGGCGCCCCGTCTCTGAGCAGAGTCGTCTGCGCAGTGCGCCGTCGACTGTAGACTTCGCGGCCATGTTTCGTCTCCGGTTGTCATTCGCTTTTGCGGTTCTTGTTGCGCTGGTGTGCTGCCAAGCGGCCTTTGTCTACTGGGGCTCCAATCGCGTCAATGAATACGCCGCGCACAGCCGGCTGACGAGCGACATTCTTTCCGAACTCCTCGAGATTTCCGCCAACAAGCAGCGGTTGCGTGTGTGGGCTTCGCAGCGGCTCATGAATGCGGAAGCGACGCCGGGCGTCCGAGATCAGCTGCTCGAGCGAATGCGAGCCGGCGCGGCGCGGCTGGATGCCATGTCCCGCCTTCATCTGGACTCATGGCGGAAGGTGTCCTCGCGAGAAGAGATCGCCGTGCCGCAAGAGGCCTTTCAGCTGGTCGAGATCAGCAAGTTGCTGGATGGAAACATCCTCGAGGTACAGGCACAGCTGCAGGATTTGCAGCCGCTGTCGCCTGGCGCGGAGTTCCCGAACGTCTGGCGGCAAGTGGCCCAGGTGTTCGACATGACCCAGGGCCGGGATCTTCGCGAGCTGCTCAACGGCGCCATCGAAGGACAGCGCAAGGCGGTTCCCATTGCCCGCGCCGCGACCGAGCGAGGTCTGGACCGGCTCAGGCAGCAGGCGATTGCCATGGCGATCATCGCCCTTGTCGCGGCCGTGCTGTGGGCGCTGCATCTGCGCGGGCGCCTCAAGCGCCCCCTGGAGCTGTTGCTGCAAGGGACGCGGGCACTGCAGTCCGGTAGCCTGGAGCACCGCATCGAACTTGCATCGGGCGATGAATTCGAAGTGGTGGCCCGCCATTTCAACCAGATGGCGGCGGAACTTCAGCAACATCGCCAGGAGGCCGACGAAGCCCGCCGGCGCCTGGAGGATGCGGTCAGGGACCGGACGCAGGAGTTGCAGTCGGCCCATGACACGCTTCAGCTTCTGGATCATCGGCGGCGGCAACTCTTTGTCGATCTCAGCCATGAGTTGCGAACACCGGCCACCGCGATTCGCGGGGAGGCGGAGATCACGCTGCGCGGCGGCGACAAGCCCGTCGAGGAGTACCGGCAGGCCTTGAAGCGCATCGTCGGGACCGTTCAGCAGTTGACCCATGTGATTGGCGATCTGCTTCTGATCGCGCGGGCGGAAGCCGACCAGTTGGTGATCCAGCCGTCCCCCATGGATCTCTCGATGCTCCTGAGCGAAGCCGCCGAGCAGGGAGAAGCCCTGGCTGCAGTCCACGGGATTGCACTGGCCTACGAGCCGGCAGCGGAAATGGTCATGGTTCGCGCCGACGGCGACCGCCTGCGCCAGGCCGTGATGATCGTCCTGGACAACGCCATCCGCTATTCGCGCGTGAACGGCAAGGTGCACCTGGGCTGCAAGGTGGCCGGAGAAGAAGTCTCCATCGTGGTTCGCGACCACGGCATCGGCATCGACCAGGACGAGTTGCCGCGCGTGTTCGAGCGCTTCGTCCGCGGTCACCGGGCACGCGCTCATCGCGCGGATGGCAGCGGCATCGGCCTCTCCATTGCGCAGGCCATCGTCAAGGCCCATCGCGGGCGCATCGACATACGGAGCGCGCCGGAGGAGGGGACTGAAGTTCGTGTCGTCCTTGCGCGCCTGCCGATCCACGAACCCGAGGCCAGTGTCCAGCAGCCATGAACAGAAGCATCCTGATCGTTGAAGACGACCCCCGCGTCGCGGATTTCCTGGTGCGCGGGCTGAAGGCTGAAGGCTTCGCGGTGCAGCATGCCCGAACCGGTCCGGACGGACTGGAGCTGGCGCGCCGGGGAGAACTCGCGCTTCTGATCCTGGACCTGATGCTGCCGGGCATCAACGGCCTGGAGCTGTGCCAGACCTTTCGCGCAGAGGGTGGACAGACGCCCGTGCTGATGCTGACCGCAATGAGCACGACCGAAGACAAGGTGAATGGGTTGCGACTCGGCGCCGATGACTACCTGACCAAACCCTTCGACTTCGAGGAGCTGCTCGCGCGCATCGAGGCACTGCTGCGCCGCGGTCGGGACCTCAGGCCGCAGGTCACGACATTGCAGGTGGCGGACCTGGTGCTGGACCGCGAGCGCATGCGGGTCGAACGCGCGGGGCAGCCGATCACGCTCACCGCCAAGGAACTGGCCTTTCTCGAATTGCTCATGAGCGCACCCGGACGGGTCTACAGCCGCGAACGCATCCTGGCCAATGTCTGGGGCACGCATGAAGATCCGCTCACCAATATCGTGGACGTCTACGTGCGGCGTCTTCGGATGAAGATCGACAGCGAGCACGCGGTGCCACTGCTGCAGACCGTGCGCGGCCTGGGCTATCGGCTCAGCGAGACCGCGAGCTAGGCAGTTGTTCATCGGGCGTTCATCTTCTGCTCAGGGCAGGTTCATCGCAGCGGCGATGGGCGTTCATTCGGCCCTCGAACAATGAGTCCTGTATTCAACCACTTGCATGAATGGACTCCTTGATGACCTCGCGTTTTCCCAAGCTTCTTTCCGCGTCCGCAGCGCTGGTGCTCTGCATGTCGACTTCCGTGTTCGCGCAGACCACCGCCTCGCAATCGACTTGTGCGCCCGCCGAGGAACGCCAGATCGCGGCGCTGTTCGATCGATGGAATGCCTCCTTGGCCACGCTGGACCCGGACAAGGTGGTCGCCAACTACGCGCCCGACGGCGTGCTGCTGGCCACGGTTTCGAACCAGCCTCGAACCACGCCGCCCCAGATCCGCGACTACTTCGTCAAGTTCCTCAAGGATGCGCCGCAAGGAAAGATCGACACGCGCACGATCAAGGTCGGCTGCAACGTCGCGCAGGACATTGGCACCTACACCTTCAAGTTCAAGGACGGCAAGACGGTGCACGCCCGCTACACCTATGTATACGAATGGCTCAACGGCCAATGGCTGATCGCGCACCATCATTCATCGGCTATGCCTGAGAGCGTTGCGGCAAAATAAACTTCCGACGCCGCCGAATCGATAGGACTTCAATGCTCGAACTCTTGACGGACCCTCAGGTCTGGATCGCCTTCGCCACCCTGACGGCACTCGAGCTGGTCCTTGGCATCGACAACATTATCTTCATCGCCATCCTGGTCGACAAATTGCCTCCCGCCAATCGCGAGTTCGCGCGACGCGTCGGCCTGGTCTTGGCCATGGTCATGCGGATCGGCCTGCTGCTGGTTCTGGCCTGGATCGTCGGCCTGGTCGCTCCGCTTTTCTCGGTGTTCAACCAAGAAATATCGGGGCGAGACCTGGTCCTGATCCTGGGTGGCCTGTTCCTCATCTGGAAGAGCACGACCGAGGTTCACCAATCGCTGGAGGGGGAGCATGAGCAGAAATCCAGCGCAGCCAAGGCGACCCTCGCCTCCGTGATGCTCCAGATCGTGCTGGTCGATATGGTGTTCTCGCTGGACTCGATCATCACCGCGGTCGGGATGGTGGACGACGTGCGCATCATGATCGCTGCGGTGATTGCCTCCGTGCTGCTGATGATGCTGTTCGCCGGCCCCATCGGGCGCTTCGTCTCGGACCATCCCACCATCAAGATGCTGGCGCTGGCCTTCCTCGTGGTCGTGGGTGTCGTGCTCGTTGCGGAGGGCTTCGATCACCACGTGCCCAAGGGCTATGTTTACTTCGCAATGGCCTTTTCCGTGGGCGTGGAAATGCTCAATATCCGGATGCGCAAGAAAGCGGCCAAGGCCGTGAAGCTGCACCCGCCGCATATACCAGGCGATTGAAGAAAACTGCGCTTCGGTCCCCGCGTTGAATGGGCGAGAGGGCGCTGCTCAGCTGTCCGCCGACTGGTGCAGATGCCGCCGCAGCCGCCGCACGTTGAGCAGCACCAGCAGTGCGATCACCGGCACCGCGACCAGCGTCACCGCGGTTTCGTGCCAGCCCATGGCTTTGGCCAAGGGCTTCAGCAGGTAGTTGCTGAGGCCGACGCCGTAGTAGGTCATGGCGATCACCGACAGGCCCTCGACCGTCTCCTGCAGCCGCAACTGCAGGCCCTGGCGCCGGTCGAGCGAACTGAGCAGCGCCTGGTTCTGGCGTTCGCGCTCGACTTCGGAGCGCGTCTGCAGCAACTGCGCGGCGCGGGCAATCCGCTCTGACAACTGCGTCTGGCGGGCCGCCGTGGCGGCGCAGCTGTCCATGGCCGGACGAAACCGGCGCTCCAGAAATTCCGACAGCGGCTGCAGGCCCGGCACCAGCATCTCGCGCAGATCGACAAGCCGCTGGTTCACGATGCCGCTGTAGGCGCGGGTGGCCGCAAAGCGCGCACTGTTCTCGGCCATTGCATGCTCGACCTGCGCGGCCAGCGTGACGAGCTCGTGCAGCAGGACTTCGTCGCCATCCGTCGCATCGTGGAAGCGGGCCATGAGCGACGACAGCTGGGTCTCCTCGGCTGCGATCTGCCCCATGCGGCGCGAGGCCAGGGGCAGGCTGAGCAGGGCCATCATGCGGTAGGTGTCGACTTCGATCAGGCGCTGGACGGTGCGGCCCGCGCGCCGCCGGTTCATGGCGTGGTCGAACACCAGGAAACGCGTCACGCCTTCTTTCGTGCGAAGGTCCGACACCACGGTGGCAGCGCCTTCGGCGACCCGGTTGCCCACCAGCAGATCGCTGCCGAAAAGCGGCGCCACCAAGCGCGCATGGGGCGGATCGCCAGGGCAGGGGAGCACGGCCAGCTGCGTTGCGGAGATCATGCGGCCGGGGAGCGAGGCCAGCCAATCGTGCGGCAGGGCATCGAGCCAGCCGGTGTCGAAAGCCTGGTCCATGGCGAGCTCGCCAAGATCGGTGAACACGGTGAAGGTGTGGAACTCCGTGTGGCGCTCCCAGCGCACGCGCAGCGCGCCGCACCGCACCTGGCACTGCGTGGCGGTGCCCGCTCCGGAGGCGTCGCCGCCCAGCCGCGCCAGATGCGCGATGCAAAGCGCGTCGTCGTCCGGGCCTTCGCGCAGCGTGGCAATGGCCAGCGCCGCACCGGGCGTGGAAAGTGGCTCGAACGGGCGCGCGTGGATTTCGTCGGCCAGCTGCTGGCGTCCTTCCACTTCGGTCGGTAATTTCAATTGGGGGCTCCTGGAACCGCATTGTTCCTCAAGCACCTGGAGATCTTGGGCCCGGGCGGCCGTCTGCGGCCGCTGCGAGGCCGGGGGGAGCCCTAGATTTGGGGCTCGCGCGGAAGTTCGAAAGCGAGGGTGACGAATGCCACCTCGGCCGCCTGGCGCGGGTCGCGATCGACATTCAGCGGATAGAGCGCCGCGGCCAGGGAGTCCAGCCATTCGCGGTCGACCGCGCCGTTGCAGCGATCGTAGAACGCGCTCCTGAATTCGTGCCACCACGCCTCAGCGGGAGGCAAGGCGCTTCCGGCGACGATGATGGGTTTGTCAGGCTTCCACATGGGCTCTGTGCATGTTGGTGTTCGGGCGCCAGCATGGCTGACGCCCCAAATGCCGGCTGTTTGGGAATGTGAAATCTAGACCTTGTGCTCGCGTGGCGCACTCACTTGTTTATGTGAGACAACCATTTGGCAAAGCACAGGCCGGTTATCCGACGGGATTCCTGCGAGCCGCCCACCTCAATGCCCCTCAGTGGGGTATGTAAAAAGTTCACATTCCTGCCCATTGCCTTACCATCGCCTTACTGGTCATCGGTACGCCGGCCGCCCCTAGCCGGCTGCCTACGAGGAGGAACCATGGAGCCAGAGAAATCACCATTCGATGTGCTCGGCACGCATCCATATCCGCAACAACAGTGGCGGTGCGCCTTTGTGGCCGAGTGGGCCCGGCTGGCGGAAGGTTGCGCCGATGCGGCTCAAACGGCCGAAGCCGCCGCGGAACTTTATGCGCGGTATGGCGCGCGCAACCCAACGGAGGTCGCCCGCGAAGAGTGGGGCGGCCCCGCCGAGTGACCCGCGATTGCTGCTTTTACAGGCGCAGCATCGCGGCCCAGTCGTGGCAACGGTTTCCGGCGATGCGCACAGCTTTTTCCACCGTCTTATCCACCGCAATGGTGGAGAACTTGCCCTCTGAAAGTGGTGCGTCGGAGGGTGGCTCGACGAAAAGTTGTACACATTTGGTAGTACATATGACCGATAACTAACCGCGCGTCGAGCTGGTGAAAGAGCCGACGTGCTATCCCATCATGGCCGCAGCCGCCCTGATGGCATCGCGAATGCGGCCGTAGGTGCCGCAGCGGCACACGTTCTCGATGGCATCGATTTCGGCGTCGGTGGGGTTGCGGGTGCGCCGCAACAGATCGACCGCCGCCATGATCTGCCCCGGTTGGCAGAAGCCGCATTGCGGCACGTCGAGGTTCATCCAGGCCTGCTGCACCGGATGCAGCGTGGTGCCGTTGGCCAGACCTTCGATGGTCGTCACCTGCCGGCCACGCACGTCGGCCACCCGGGTCGAGCAGGCGGTGACCGCCTTGCCGTCCACATGGCAGGTGCAGGCCTTGCACACGTTGATGCCGCAGCCGTACTTCGGGCCAGTGATGCCAAGCTTGTCGCGCAGCACCCACAGCAACGCCATGTCGTCGGGCGCCTCGACGTCGACGTTGCCGCCGTTCACCTTGAAAGATTGCACGGGCATGATGGAGCTCCTCAGGTGCGGACCGGCACGGTGACCGGCGTGGGCAGCTTGCCCGGGGGGATGGGGGTGAAATCGACGGGGAAGTTCAGCGGAAAACTTCGCGGCTTCTTGCCGGTGGCGCGTGCATAGGCATTGGCGATTGCGCCCGAGCTGGCCGACAGGCCCACTTCGCCCAGACCGCCAATGGCCTCGCCACTGCTGGGCGGCATGATGATGACCTTCACGTCCTTCGGGTAGTTCTTCATCCGCGCAAAGTGGTACTGCGAGTAGCTGCCTTCCAGCGGCAGGCCGTTCTGGATGTGCAGGCCTGCCGTCAGCACGATGGAGATCGATTCGCACAGGCCGCCCTGCATCTGCGCCTCGATGCCCGAGGGGTTGATGGGCGTGCCGACATCGATCGCGATGGTGGCGCGCGTCACCTTGAGGTCGGTCGGCACCCGCGCGTCGATCTCGACGATACAGGCCGTGAAGGACTTCGATTCCTGGTGCACACCCACGCCCTGGGCAAAGCCCGCCGGCATGGCCTTGCCCCATTGCGCAGCCTCGGCCACCGCCTTCAGCACCGCCCGTGCACGCGGCAGGCGCAAGTATTCGAGGCGGAAGGCGACGGGGTCCTTGCGCAACGCCCTGGCCATCTCGTCGACCAGGATCTCTTCCACCAGGCGCGAGGGCTGGATGTGCACCGAACGGTAGGAGCAGGTGTTGATGTCCATCGCCACCGGCGTCAGCAACTTGGTGGTGACGCCGAAGTTGTACGGCGAGCTGACCATGGTCTTGAACATGGCCTGCTCGATGGCGAAGTTGCCCACCGTCTGCGGAAAACCGTTAGGCATTGCGATGGCCGCGGCGCCCAGCATCTCGCCGAAGCCATGGCGCGTATCGAGCCGCACGCCGGCGATGCGCTGCTCGAAAGAGATGACCTGGCCCAGCAGCATCGTCGCGCGCGCCCGATGAAACATGGGCGGGCGCACGCGGCCGTGGCGCATGTCGTCGGTGCGGTGGTACATGAGGCGGCAGGGCCGGCCCAGCGCCTTGGAGATCTGTACCGCTTGCAGCGTCGCGTCCCAGAACAGCCGGCGCCCGAAGGAGCCGCCCGAGGGCACGGCATGCACCTTGACCTTGTCCAGCGGCAAGCCCAGATCGGCTGCCACCGCCTGCTGCGTGACGATCGGGCTCTGCAGGCCGGACCAGATCTCCGCCCGATCGGCGCGCACATCGGCGATGGCGCATTCCGTTTCCATCGGGCAGTGCGAGACCGCCGCGAACTCGAACTCTCCCTCGACCGTCAGCGCGCCCAACGGCGGCAGCAGGAAGGGCAGCAGCGCGGATTTCAGCTTCTGCTGGATACTGGCGTTGGACTCGCCGGCGACGGAGCTTGCGCTCCAGGTGACGTCGAGTGCATTCACCGCGGCCCAGGCCTGGCCGAATGTTTCGGCCATCACCGCCACGCCGGGCGGCGTGGGCACGATGCCGTTCGTGGCGGGAATCGGCGCGATGCCCAGAACGCCCGGCATCCCCATCACCGCGGTCGTGTTGTTGATGCGAACGAACTGGCCGTTGATGGTCGGTGGCCGGCACACCATGGTGGGCTTCGCGTCGGGCACGGCCTGGTCGAGCGTGAACTTCTTGCGTCCGGTCACGATGTCCAGCGCGTCGAGCCGCGTCACGCGCTGGCCGACCACCGCGCTTCCGGAACCCGAGGGCTGTCCACCCAAACCGCCGAGCAACGGCATGCCCGCATGCAGTGACCGCACGCTCGACGAGCCGCCAGTGAGCTGGTTGTAGAACAGCTCGGGGCTGGCGTCGGCGGAGCCGACCTCGATCGCGTTCAGCGGCAGACCCAGCTTGTCAGCCAGCATCATGGCGGCGGCGGTCGCGATGCCTTGGCCTGATTCGAAGCGCGGAAGCTCCAGACGGACGCGGCCGTTCCCGATGTTGCTGACCTTGACCAGCGGCATGGTCGGCAGCGCCGTCACCGTCACTGCATCGCCGATGTCGAGCTGGTCGGTCGTGTCGGGTGGCGTCATCGGCAGTATCGCGGCGTTGGCCGACGAGGGGGCCGCCAGCCCGCCGAGTCCGGCGGCGGCTGACAGCAGGGGCGCGGAAGCCGCGTAGCCCAGCAGGTTGCGCCTGCGCATGCCCGGCGATTCGTCATCGTGATGCGGTGCACTCGCGGGGCCCGCGGCGGATTCCGGATGTTCCATCCTTGTCTCCTGTCTTCTGGTTGTGGCGAACAGGAGTCAATATGTCATGATCGCCGCGCCAAAAATGTCGTTTCAGAGACATTACTTACGGGCGTGTTCGCCGGCTTCCCCACGAGGGCCGGCGCGCGCAGAAGAGCGAGCAATCAACAAGCGAGTGGGGAAGCACGTATGCCGTCGAAGGCCATGGAGAGCATGCTCCGCGAGAGCTTATGGGCGAAGACCCTGACGGACGAGGAGCTCGACCGCGTGGTGCGGGAATCGCATGAGCGCGAGGTGCCGGTTGCCGGCTTCGTCATGCGCCAGGGCGAGCCGGCCGATCTCTGGTTCGGCATCATCGAAGGCCTCGTGAAGATGTCGGTCTCGCAGGCCGATGGCCGCGTCTCCACTTTCACGGGCGTTACCGCTGGCGGCTGGGCCGGCGAAGGCTCGCTGCTGAATCCCGGCCCGTGGCGTTATGACGGCGTGGCCATGCGCGCGACGCGCGTGGCCTGCGTGCCGCGCCACACCTTCGAGCGCCTGGTGTCGACGAACCTCGGTTTCAATCGGTTCCTGCTGTCGCACATCAACGCCCGCCTGAGCCTGTTCATCGGACTCATGGAGTTCGACCGCTTGCTGGGCCCCGACGCGCGTGTCGCACGCTGCCTGGCCAGTCTGTTCGATCCGATTCTCTACCCACAGGCGAGCAGCTTCGTGCGCCTGAGCCAGGATGAGATCGGGCTCTTGTCGGCCGTCTCTCGCCAGCGCGCCAACAGGGCGCTGCATGAGCTCGAGCGCGCGGGCTTGCTGCGGGTGGAGCATGGCGGCGTCGAGGTGATCGACCTGGGAGGCCTGCGCAGCTACCTTGGGGAGGAGGGCGCCCTGGCGCCGTCGCCTCGCCGCTGAGAGTCGAAGGCTCGCTTCAAGATCATTCTTCTCGAAGAATTGGGCGTAGCTACAAGCCCGAAGTACAGAGGCTCCTTGGAACGCGGATCCGCGACGTATTCGGGCAATAAGGCCGGGCTCGTCAAATCGACTTGGTCGAGCGTCGTAGCTCGCGGTACAGCGTCGCGCGGCTGATGCCCAGCCGGCGCGCCGCCTCGTCCTTGTCGCCGGCGGTCTCCGCGAGCGTCTTCTGGATGCAGGCATCGCGCTCGCGGTCAAGATGTGCTTGCAAGGTGGTCGTCGCCGTTGGTCCTCGCTGGCCGGCAACGGCCTGCGGGTGCTTCGCGGCGGGCACTTCCGGCAGCCCGGGCTCGCCCGAGAGCAGGAAGCGCAGCAGCGCGGCTTCCAACTGCCGCACGTTGCCCGGCCAGTCGAAGGCCTGCCATCGCGCGCGAACAGATGGGGGCACGCGGCGCCCCGGCAGGCCTTCGCGCAGCGCAATGCGCTCCAGCAGCTGCTCGGCCAACCACTCGAGGTCGTCGCGCTCGCGCAGCGCGGGCATGTGCACGCCGAGCACATTGAGCCGGTAGTACAGGTCGGCCCTGAACTGGCCCGCGTCCACACGCTCTTGAAGGTCGCGGTGGGTGGCGCAGACGACGCGGGTGTCGATCGGGATCGGCGAGACGCCGCCTACGCGCACGATCTCCTGGTTCTGTACGGCGCGCAGGAGGCTGGCCTGCAGGCTGAGGGGCATGTCGCCGATCTCGTCGAGAAACAGCGTGCCGCCGCTCGCGAGTTCGAACTTGCCCGGCTTGCCGCGTGTCCGGGCGCCGGTGAAGGCACCGCCTTCGTAACCGAAGAGCTCCGCATCGATCAGCGATTCGGGAATGGACGCGCAGTTGACCCACACGAACGGGCGCCGGGCGCGCGGCGACAGCGCATGGATCGCGTTGGCTGCCAGTTCCTTTCCGCTGCCGGTTTCGCCCTGGACGAGCACGGGCAGCGAGAGCGGCGCGGCCTGTTCGATGGCCGCGCGCACCGCGTCCATCCGGGTGCCTTGGCCCAGGATGTCGTCGATGCCGTAGCGCGTGGTCCACGGCGTGGGAGGGCTATGGATGGCGCGCCCCTGGTCGCCGACGACCGCCACCGCCTTCTTCAGCGCCGCCATGTTGGAGAACAGCGCCAAACCGACCGCGCCGATGATTCGCTCGTCCTGGTAGACGGGCACCTGCCGCGCGAGCAACTGGTGGCCCCGCACTTCGAGCGGCATCATGGTCACGGAGAGATCTCCGCGCGCCACGTGGTGCAGGCGCGTCTTCGGCGACACGACATCGGTGATGTGCCGGCCGATGAAATCTTCCTGCGGGCCGCCCAGCAGGCGGCAGTAGGGCGCATTGATGAGCACGACGCGGCCGTTGGTATCGACAGCCACCAGGCAATCGGACACATGGTCGAGCACGCGGCGCAGGAACTCTGCCTCGTTCTGGCCGGAGCCGAACCATTCGGGAAAGGGCATTTTTTGTCTCGTGATTGCGACGTTGGGACTCAACACTGAGACTAAGGCATGCGCTCCAGGCCGTCAATCGAAGCCGTGGTGAGCATTTCTTCAAGCAAATCAAGCACTTGTCGAAATTGCGAAGAGGTCGGTCCAGCGGGCCTCGGATTTGCTCTGTGCCCTCCGCCCGCATTCGAAGCGGCGCGGCGGCTTCCGTCCTTTCACCTGGAAATGCACATGAACGACATCATTTCAATCGGAGACATGCACGTGCGCGTGGCGGGCCACGGCCCGGCGCTCGTCTTTTGCCACGGCTTCACCACAACCGGCGAGTTCTGGCGCGAGCAGATGGGCGCGTTCTCGCGCGATCACCGAATGGTGGTGCCCGATCTGCCCGGCCATGGCCGCTCGGCATCGCCACGCTCCCGCCGCTACACGATCGACGCGTTCGTGAACGACCTCGTGCTGCTGTTCGACAAGCTGCGTCTCGACGACGCCATCCTGGTGGGGCTGTCGATGGGCGGCACGATCGCCCAGCGTTTCGCGCTCGCGCACCGGAGCCGCTTGCGCGCGCTGGTGCTGGTGGGCGCCACGCCGCACGGGCTCGGCCCCGACGTGAACGTGAAGAATGTGCTGCACGCCATCGACACCCTCGGCGTCACTGCGGCGAGCCAGGCGGTGATCGACCGCTCGTTCGCTTCCGCCGCCTCGGCCGAACTGGTCGCCTTTGCGCGCGACCAGGTGGCGCAGACACCGGAATTCGTCGCCCGCGAAGCCATCGTCTCGCTGAACGAGGCCGACAGCCGGGCGCAGCTCGCACGCCTGGCATTGCCGACGCTCGTCGTCTGCGGCGAGGAGGACGCCATCACGCCGCCGGCCGAGTCGCATGCGCTCGCCGCCGGCATTCCCGGCGCGACACTGCAGCTGGTGCCCAGCGCCGCGCACTTCCCGATGCTCGAGCAGCCCGAGCGTTTCAATGCGATCCTGCGCGACTTCATCGCTCGCGTTGACAACCGGAGCGGCGCTTGACGCGCGTCCGCCATACATCAAGGAGTATGGACATGACAACAGCAGTTGAGACTTCCCCCGCCACCCCCGAGCGTTCGCGTGAAACGCGCCGAGTGGTCTTCGCCGCCGCGCTCGGCACCGTATTCGAGTGGTATGACTTTTTCATCTACGGCAGCCTTGCCGTGTTCTTCGGCGGGTTGTTCTTTCCGAAGGGCAACGAGTCGGCGGCCATCCTCGCGTCGCTTGCGACCTTCGGCGCAGGCTTCGTGCTGAGGCCCTTCGGTGCGATCGTCTTCGGGCGACTGGGCGATCTGGTCGGGCGCAAGAAGACCTTCCTGGTGACGATGATGATCATGGGCATTGCCACCGCCACGATCGGATTCCTGCCGACGTTTGAAACCATCGGCTGGGCCGCGCCCGCCATCTTGGTGCTGCTGCGTCTTCTTCAAGGCCTGGCAATTGGCGGCGAGTTCGGCGGTGCCGTCACCTACATCGCCGAGCATTCCGATCCGCGGCGCCGCGGCTTCATGACGAGCTGGCTGCAGATCACCGGCACCATTGGGTTGCTTGTTTCGCTGGGCGTGATCCTGGCGCTGCGCTCGTCGATGTCCGTCGAGTCTTTCGCCTTGTGGGGATGGCGCGTGCCGTTCCTGCTGTCCATCGGGCTGCTCGCGTATTCGCTGTATGTACGCATGCGGCTGGAGGAGTCGCCGGTGTTCCTCGAGATGAAGGCGCACGGCAAGGGCTCGCGAAACCCGGTCAAGGACACCTTCGGCGATCCGCGCACCCTGCGCATCGTGCTGGTGACGATCTTCGGCGCCGTGGCCGGGCAGGCGGTGATCTGGTACACCGCGCACTTCTACAGCTTGCAGTTCCTCACCGCGACGCTCAAGCTGCCGCCGCAGTCCGCCTACGCCTACCTCACGATCGCCCTGGTGCTGGCCACGCCATTCTTCGTGCTTTTCGGTTGGCTGTCCGACCTGATCGGGCGCAAGTGGATCATGCTGACGGGTTGCTTGCTCTCCGCGATCCTGTTCATGCCGCTTTTCCAGGGCATGGCCAAGTACGGCAATCCGGCCCTGGAGGAGTTCCGCGCCCGCACCCAGGTCGTCATCCAAGGCGGCGATTGCAGCGAGGACCAGTCCTTCATCGGCCAGCTGTTCCAGCCGAAGGCGACCAAGCCGTGCACGCGCGCCCGCTCGTTCCTGGCCGCGCAAGGCGTGCCGTACACCTTGCAGCCGCAGGCGGGCGAGCTGCAGTTCGTGGTCGCCGAAACGACGCTGACCGGTTTCGATGAAGCGGCACTGCGCCGCGTGCTGGTGGAGCGCGGCATGCCGCTCACGGCGGATCCGGCACGCGTGAATGCGCCCATGGTCGTGCTGATGCTGTTCGTGCTGGTCTTCCTCGCGACCATGGTGTACGGTCCGATGGGCGCGTTCCTCGTCGAGCAGTTTCCGACGCAGGTGCGCTACAGCGGCGTCTCCGTGGCTCTGCAGTTCGGCAACGGCTGGATCGGCGGCTTCGCGCCGTTCATCGCCACTGCGATGGTCGTGAGCAGCGGCGACATCTTCCGCGGCCTCATCTACACGATTGCCGTAGCGCTGCTTACGCTGGTGATCGGTGCGTTCTGCATTCGTGACCGCCGGGGGCTTGACATGCGCGAGCCCGTAGCCGCATCGGAAACGCCGCCTGCCGCTTCGAAGCTCGCTGCGTCGCAACAGTAGCCCGGACCGCCATGGCTCCCGCCAAGATCCCCGTCACGATCGTCACCGGCTTCCTCGGGGCCGGCAAGACCACGCTCGTGAACCACCTGCTGGCGCAGTGCAGCGGCACCTACATCGGCATCATCGTCAACGAGTTCGGCGAGGTCGGCATCGATGGGCAGCTGATCGTCGCCGATGACCAGCCGCTGATCGAGATCACCAATGGCTGCGTCTGCTGCACGGTGCGAAAGGACCTGACAGCGGCGGTGAACGAGCTCCTGGAACGCGCCGAACGCCCGATCGAGCGGCTGATCATCGAGACCTCCGGCCTGGCCGATCCCGCTCCGGTGCTGCAGAGCTTTCTTGCCGATCCCGCCTTGTTGCAACTCGTGGAACTCGAGTCGGTGGTCACCGTCGCCGATGCCCGTCACATCCTGCTCCATATCGGCGACGACATCGTGCGCGAGCAGATCGCCTTCGCCGACGTGATCGTGCTCAACAAAGTCGAGATCCCCAGCGCACCAGAGCTGGAGCAACTCGAGAGAGCACTGCGCCGGCTGAATCCGCCCGCGCACCTGGTCCGGACCGAGCGAGCGCAGGTTTCGGCCGCCGAGCTGCTGGGCACGAAGCGCTTCTCGCTGCCGCACGTGCTGTCGATCGAACCCGATCTGCTGGACGGCGAGGCGCATGACCACGAGCACGACACCTCGATCGTCTCGTGCTGCATTGAAACCGATGGTGCAATCGATCCGGAGCGGTTCAGCCGCTGGATGAACCAGCTGGTCCAACGCGAAGGCGCGCGGCTGATGCGCACGAAGGGCGTGCTTCACTTCGACGGCGAGGCGCGGCAGTTCCACTGTCACAGCGTGCACATGCTGCTCGATGCACGGCCTGGGCGGCGGTGGGGCCCCGACGAGCCGCGCCGCAGCAAGCTGGTCTTCATCGGGCGGGAACTGGCGGGCGACGCCTTGCGCGAGGGCTTTCTCGGATGCCTGGCGGTTCAGCCTGAACGAACGCCGGCTCCTGCCGCCGAATCTGAAATGGAGCATCCATGAAACTTCAGCATGCGCTGGGCGGTCTCGAGAACCTCGGGCCTGTGAGCGTCGAAACGCGAGTCTTCGTGCAGGAATGGGAGAAGCGCATCTTCGGCATCCACACGGTGATGATGGCCGAGAGCGCCCACCTCGCAGAGGCATTGCCCAGATATCCGATGGCCAGCTTGCCCACCACGTTCAAGCACACCTGGACCTGGGCCTCGCTGCGCACCGGTGCCGAGGGCATGCAGCCCTTCGAGTACTTCAAGTTCCGCTACTACGAGAAGTGGCTGATGGGCATCAGCCAGTTTTTTGTCGACAAGGGGTACATCACCGCCGAAGAGCTGGCGCAGTTGACTGCACGCTACCGCGCCCAGCCGGACGCACTGCTTCCTGAGCGACCGAACGAAGCGATCAAACGCCAGATCGTCGACTACCTTCTGCAAGGCGATTCCAGCCTGCGGCCGCTGCCGCATGCACCGCGGTTCACGGTCGGCCAGACGGTGCAGGTGGCCGACCCCGCGGCGGCCGACCACACGCGGCTACCCGGCTACTTGCGCAACAAGAAGGGCACTGTCCGCGAGGTATACCCGGGCGCCTTCGAGTATTTCTGCTCGACAGGACCGGACGGGTTGGAAGGACCGATGCCGGTGTACCGCGTTGCGTTCGATGCGCGCGACATCTGGGGTCCCGACCTCTGCGAACCGAATACGACGATCTACGCCGACCTCTTCGAGGTCTACCTGCAATGTCGAACGCCCAAGGAAGAAGAGAAAACGCCATGATCAGCGATCTGTTCAAGTACAACGACGAGCGCGAAGCGGCGAGTGCCGCGAAGGTGCGCGCGCTGGAGGCCCTGCTGATCGAGAAAGGCGTGATCGGCAGCGACTCGGTCGATGCGGTGCTCGATCATTTCGAGAAGATCGCGGGACCGTTCAACGGCGCGCGCATCGTTGCGCGGGCATGGGTCGATCCGGCCTACAAGGAGCGCTTGCTCGCCGACACCCCCAAGGCCATTGCCGAACTTCAGCTGCCATTGGGCATGGAGGGCGCCGAAGGTGAGCACATGGCCGCAGTGGCCAACGGTCCGGGTGTGCACAACCTGATCATCTGCACGCTCTGTTCCTGCTATCCGTGGCCGGTGCTTGGGCTGCCGCCGTACTGGTACAAGGATCCGGTGTTCCGCGCCCGAGGCGTGCGCGAGCCGCGAGCAGTCTTGCGCGAGTTCGGCGTGCCGATAAGCGATCACATCGAAGTGAAGGTGTGGGACAGCAGCGCGCAGATCCGCTGGTTCGTTGTGCCTGAGCGGCCCGCCAACACTGATGGCTTCAGCGAAGAGCAACTGGCTGCGCTGGTCACGCCAGAGGCGATGATGGGCGTCGCGCTGGTACCGCCGCCTATAGCGGCCTGAGGCGGAGTGCCATGTTCACTCGCTTCGAGGAATATGCAGCTTCTCAGATGTTGGGCCATGCCGACTCGCCGCCGCGCAACCAGGGCAAGCTGTTTTTTGCAGAGGCCTGGCAACGGCAGCTCTTCGGGTTGACGCTGGCCGTGGCCAAGCAGGGGCACTTCGACTGGGAGGACTTCCGCCAGCACTTGATTGAATCGATCGGCGACTGGGAACGGCTCGACTGCACTGCGCAGCCGCCCTGGGACTACTACGAGCGGTTCTTTGGGGCGCTGCTGCAGGTTCTGGCGCGGCAGCAGGTGGTCACTGAAGGCGAACTGGCCTGGGTCCTGGCCGATCGGCCGTTGCGGAGCCATGAATGAACGCCGAGTGGCCGTCCTTTTCGGGCTTGGTCCTGATGTTCGCTTTGGGGTTGCGGCACGGGTTGGACCCGGACCACATTGCCTGTATCGACGGACTGACCTGGCGGGCACTCAATCATTCGCACGCCCATGCAGGTTGGATTGGGACCTTGTTCGCGCTCGGTCACGGCCTGCTGGTCACGCTGATCGCGGTGGCCGTCAGCAAGCTGGCGCTGCACTTCGATCCGCCGGCTCTTGTGGTGACCGTTTTCGGATGGATTCCCACCTTGCTGCTGATCGTGGTTGGTTGCCTCAATCTGCGCCTGCTGTTGCGCAGGGACGAGGCCTACGCGCCGACTGGTTGGAGAATGAGCCTGATCCCTGCGCGCTTGCGGCAGCAGACGAGTGCCTGGTCGGTGGTGGTCATCGGCGTGCTGTTCGCCACCGTCTTCGATACCGCCACACAGGCGGCAGCCTGGGGCTACGTCGCCAGCAACAAGAACGGCGGTGCATGGGCTGCCTTGCTCGCGGGGATGACCTTCACGGCAGGAATGATGGTCACCGATACGCTGGACGGCCGCATCATCTGCCGGATCGGCCGAGGCATCGAAAATCCCGAGGCAGGGCGCCGCGTGCGCCGGACACTGGGCTGGCTCATCGTTGCCATCTCATTTGGCGTAGCTGTCTACAACCTGGCCAAGGCGTTGTTGCCGGAAGTCGAACTCGACGACATGGCGTTTTCATTCGCCGGCGCTGCGCTGATTGTTGTCATGCTGGGCATCTGGGCGTGGAGTACCAGGCGCGCACGCAGTGCGCGAGCGGCCGTCATGCCGTCGGCTGGCGCACCCTAGTGCCCGAGGCGGCGGCGCGCAAGACAACCGGGCAGCGCATCGCGCGAGCGGAGGTGACCGCTGTGATCAGCCCGTTGGTGCTCGCTTCGTCTTTCCGGTCGAAGCGGTTCAACGGGAATCAGGAGGGGTGGTGCGGCAAGCCATCGCGCGCCCTAACCTGAGCTGCCCCCGCAACGTTAAGCGAACGTGAGCCCTCGTGCTCGCCGCTCGTGTCTGTAGCCCACTAGGCAATCCGCGCAATCTGCGCGGCCTGGGAAGGGAACACGGGTCGTCTTCGCCAGCCCGGATACCCGCTTTCTCGTGCGGCTGCGGGCTCGTGGTCGCTTTCTCGGGTTCCGCAAACGTCTTGTCGTCCTGGCCACTCTGACTGGCACGCGGCCACAGTTGGCAACGAACGGACTTTCGCGGCCAGTCTGGGCCTGAGAGTCGCAAGATCGGCTAAGCAGACCGCCCGCGGCAGCGGCACACTTGGCAGTGATGAGAACTGATCGAGCTGAGCAGAACTACAGGGTCCGTGTCGCGCGCATCGTTGCCGTGATCGTTGCTGACCCGATGGCGGAGCATCGCCTTGAAGATCTGGCGCGCATGGCGCATTTCTCCCCGTACCACTTCCACCGCGTCTACAGCAGCGTCGCCGGCGAGACCGTTGCTGCGACAGTGCGTCGCGTGCGCTTGGCGCTTGCGACACGTATGTTGGAGAACAGCGTCCAGAGCATCACTCAGGTAGCTCTGGCCGTAGGCTATGAGAGCCCGCAGGCGTTCACGCGTGCCTTCGGCCAATTCACCGGCCAGTCCCCAAGCGAGTTCAAGGGGCAGATGCACCGGCTGGAATTGAACGCCGATGAGGCGCGGCACGAATCTGACCCCCAGGCAGCACCAACCGTGCGGATAGTCGATCGCCCCGCGCAGCGTGTGTATGCGCTGCGGCATCGCGGGCCACTTGCCACCATTCCTCACACGCAAAGGCGGCTGCACCTTCATTGCGCCACCAACGCCGTGTCGGAATCGCTCGGGGCGTCTTATGGCGATTCCGAGGACGCTGAGGGCTTCAGGTACTACGCTGCGGCCTCGTCGCCCGAGCCTTGGCCTGTCGTTGACGCAGAGATCGAAATGCTGGACATCCCGGCCGGCCGTTACGCGCTGCACTGCCTTGCCGGCCCTTACGCCCGTATCAGCGCGGCGATCAATGCGCTCTACAGCCGGTGGCTGCCGGGTAGTGGCTATGAACCGGACGATCGGCCGACGTTGGAGCACTACATGAACTCTCCGCGCACCGCCACCCAAGCGGACCTGCGCACCGACCTGTTGATCCCCATTCGTTCCGCGAGCGCCCAATGAGCCCGACCCGTCTTTTTTCTCTCGCCGCCACGCTGTGCCTGGCGACAACCCTGGCGCATGCCGCCGGTTTCGGTTTCATCGAGGTGCCCGCCGGCAATGATGGTCCGGCGTTGCGTGGTGCGGTTTGGACGCCTTGCAAGGCCCCAGCTGGCCGCATCGCACTCGACCAATTGGCGATTGATGGAGTGAAGGATTGCCCGATCGAAGGAACAAGGCTCCCTCTCATCATCGTGTCGCATGGTCAAGGTGGCTCGCTTCTCGGGCATCACGACACCGCGAGCGCTCTCGCGGACGCCGGCTTCGTCGTCGCGTCGATCAGCCACGCAGGCGACAACTTCCAGGATCGGAGCCGCCGGGACGATCTGTTGATATTCACCTCACGCCCTGCGGACATGAAGCGGTTGGCCGACTACATGCTCGGGGCCTGGGCTGGAGGTCCGAAGCTGAATCCGGATCGAGTAGGGATTTTCGGTTTCTCGCGAGGAGGCTACACGGGCCTGGTTGCGGCCGGCGCTGTGCCGAATTTCAAGCTGCGCGATGATCTTTGCCCGCCGCTCTCGTTCAGACCGCTTTGCCGGAAGATCCGTGGCGATGAGCAACCCCCTCCGCCCGTGCCAGACCCGCGCATCAAGGCGGCCGTGATCGTCGATCCGCTGAGCTTCTTCAATGCCGAGGGGCTGAAAGGTGTGGCGGTGCCGATTCAACTGTGGGCTTCTCAGCATGGAGGCGACGGGGTCACGCCGCAGAGCGTGGAAGCAGTTCGCCGCGATTTGCCCAAGCCTCCCGACTGGCATGTAGCGGCCAACGCCGCACACTTCGCCTTTCTTGCGCCATGCACGCCTGCGCTGACCCGGGCTGCGCCTGAGATCTGTGCCGACAAAGCCGGATTTGACCGCGTGGCCTTCCACAGCGCGTTCAACAGCGACGTGGTGGGCTTCTTTCGCCGCACGCTTCAATAGCTCGTATACCAATAGGCGCCCGCTTCGAAGAGCGGTGGGGGCAGGGGACTCGCTGCTGTTCGAAGCGACCGCGCTGCATGGGATCGAGGCGATTCAGACTGGGCCGGTGTCGTACCTGTCGGTGGTGTTCACGCTGCGCGAATGAGCCGGACCCAAGCAACTGGAGAGCCGATGGCGCAGCCATGTTGACGTGCTCTCAGGGCTCTCGTTCGTCGCCTGGAGCGTTCGCGGCCGGGGACACGCGGGCCCTCTGGATTGGCCGCACGCTCTCGGCTCGCGCGGAGGCAATCCGGCCGACCTTTCTCACAATGATGGCGGACTTGAGTGATTGGGAGAGCTTCTCGCCAAGTCCGGGCAGTTCGAATTCGCGAGGAGAAGTGCGGCGACGAGGAACGAGGTCGCACGTGGTATCGGAGCCTGGGCCCTGCCCGGTGCGCCTGCTTCTGTATGGGGGCGCCGGGCGTTGTTCTCGCCTGCAAGGGGGTCAGTTTGAAGGCATGCTCTCGAGCGTATCCACCGCGGCCTGCAGCCCCTCCAGCACACGCTCGGCCACCCATGGCGAGAAGTTCTTGGGCAATTGCGCCTGCACTTCGCGGATCGCGCTGGGCGTGCGCTCAATCAACTGCTGGATGATGGCTTCGGCGTCGCGGGCATAGCCCACCTGCTGGGCGGTGCTGTTGAAATGCCGGCGCTGGATGGTGGCCATGGTGTAGTGCTTGTTCTTGCCGAGAAGCGCCATGGCCATCTTCACATCGCGTGGCGCCCACTGGTTGGGGCCCTTGCCGAGGATGGGGTAGGTCGACATCACGTCATACATCTTCGTCAATTGGAAGCCGCCGCCGGCCAGCAGATGGATGCTGAAGTTCTTCGCGTGTCCATCCGGTGCGCGCAGCAGCCAGAACAGGACCTGTGAGGCCATCAACGTGCGCATGTCATCCGGAGCGGTCGCGGATTGTTGCAGCAGCGAAAAGAGCTTGCGCAGGCCAGGCCCTCCTTCGTTCTCGTACTTCACCAGGGGCGAGGTGCCCGTGGCTTGGCAGAAGTCTTCTTGGGGCAGTCGCAGGATGCGGCCGTTCGAGGTGCGCCTGTCGAAGCGTTCGACCACAAGGACGCGCTGTTTTCCGAACGAGGTGATGGTCGCGTCTGCAGTGGGTAGCCCGTACGCGCGCAGCAGCTTCAGGCAGAGCCACTCGTTGTCCACGGAGGTGGAGAAGTCGGCCTGGAGTCCGCCGATCAGGCCCAGGGGGAGCTTGAAAATGTGTGTGGTAGGCGTGGTGCCCCGAGGCTTGTGCCAGGCGCCGTTCCACCATAAATAGGCGTCCTTTTCCTGCGCGCCGGCCAGCGAAATGCGGAAGTCGTCGTTTGGGTCGCCCGATGCGTCGAACTTGTCGGGGTTGACGACGCCCAGCAGGTGCCGCTCGATGGACTCGTCGTCGACGCGCACCGCTTGCACCTGATCGACGGCCGTTGGTGTCTCGGCCTCATCGAGGAGCTGAATGGCGCCCACGCAGTCGCGCCCGATGGCGCGTAGAAGGTCGAAGGCGTCTACCGAGCCCGTCTTGAAGCGCGCCGCCACGCGCTTGCGAATGGCATTGCTGTCGGGCAACAGGTTGTCAAAGTAGTGCTCGACGGCGGTGCCCTTGATGGGCTCGTTGTGCGGGTTGAAGGGCAGGGACAGGGACAGCGGGCGACCGACGTCCGAGCGAACCCAGGCGTCGTCGTAGTGAAGCTCCACGTCGCCGCGCGCGGGGATTGTCCAGCGGCCGACGCGTTCACCGTTGGACCAGAGGCCAAGGGTCTGACTGTGTGACCGACGGCCCATCTCACCACTCCGTCGTGCGTGGCCTGTCCGCTGGCGCGCCGCGCGCCCCCAACTTCAGGTCGAGGCCGAGCGCCGAGCACCAGGTCAGGAGTTGCTTGAAGCTCAACTCGTCAGGATGAAGTTCGAGGTAGGAAACTCGGTTCTGGCTGAGGTTCAATTTGGAGCCGATGGCCGCCTGGTTCAGCTTCAGTCGTTTGCGCGTGCTGCGCAGCAGCTGTCCTAGCTGATCACCAGATACCAGAGGTTGGGCGGGAAGCGCGTCCATGGGTTATGGGTTAGCCGAACTTGTGATATTTCCAGTTTATCTCTAATGCAGCTAAACGTCAAATATCTGAAATTCAGCTAAACGGAGAATAGCTTAAATGCAGCTACTCGGCGGCCGGCAAACCTCCAGCACCACCCCGCGCAGCCACCGATGCGCAGGATCTCGATCAAGACGCGGATGCCACATCTGCGACACGGTGATCTGCTCCGTCGGCATCGGCAGCGGGAACGAGCGCAGCGTGCCCCGCGCCCTCAGGTGTTCAAAGTACGAGGACGGTATCAATGCAATTAACTCAGTCGCGGCCGCTATCGACAAGGCGGTGCTGAAGCTGGGCACCACGACTGCGGTATTGCGCACCAGGCCCATCGCTGCGAGCGCGTCGTCCACCGGTCCCACAGTCCGGCCATGGCGTGAAGTGACCACGTGGTCGCAGGCAGCGTAGCGCTCGGCAGTGATCTCGGGATCGGCGAGCAGGGGATGGCCCTGACGCACTACCGCGATGAATCGGTCGCGATAGAGCGCCTGAACGCGTACCTCCGGACCCGACTCGCCGAGAACGCCGACATCCAGATCGAGCAATCCCTCGCGCAGGGGGCGAACGTCCTTGTCGGGCTTGGGCGCGAAGCGCAGGCGAACGCCGGGCGCTTCGCGCGCGGCGCGCGCCACCAGCTGATGCGCGAAGGCCTCGATGAAGCCGTCGTTGGCCCGTATGGTGAACAAATGCTGGAGCGTGCGGGGGTCCATGCTCGTGCCGGCGGGCTGAAGCACCGCGCACGACTCCTGCACCAGCTCCCTGACGCGGTCGCGCAGTGCCAGCGCATGCGGCGTGAGCACCATGGCGCGACCGGCGCGCACGAGGAGCTGGTCCCCGGTTGATTCCCGCAACCGCGCGAGCGCCCGGCTCATCGCCGACTCGCTCAGGCCCAGGCGCTCGGCAGCTTTCGCGACGCTGCCCTCGGAAAGAAGTGCGTTCAACGCAAACAGCAGGTTCAGGTCGGCATCTGTCGGCATGCCCGAAACCTAGCACGGCCGCGAGGATTTCGGCAGGCGCCGCATGCAGGGACAAGCTGCGCGCCGCGCGCTGTGCAAGCCATGCGCGCAGTCCTAAGCTGGCTTGGCGCGATAGAGCGTGCCTCTTTCAGTCGTCCAATCATGTTGTCATTTACGCTTCGACCGAACTCTTCTTTCACCATTGCCCGCACCGTCGAAACCCAAGAGGTGAAGACGTGAGTGCAGTGCATGACGCCGATGGTCTGCCTCTACCGCGGCGCTACGCAGCCGTCGCCGCGATCCTGGGTGCAGGCGTGCTGGTGGTGCTCGACGGCGCCATCGCCAACATCGCGCTGCCAGCCATTGCCCAGCAATTGCAGGCGACACCCGCCGATGCCGTCTGGATCATCACCGCCTACCAATTGGCCGTGGTCATGTTCCTGTTGCCGGCTTCTGCTGTCGGGGAGAGGTTCGGGTATCGACGGGTCTTCGCTGGCGGCGTCGCGCTGTTCACCGCGGCGTCGGTGTTGTGCGCGTTGGCCCCGTCGCTGCCATGGCTCGTGACCGCGAGGTGCCTTCAGGGCCTGGGCAGTGCGGCCGTGATGCCCCTTGGACTGGCGTTGTTGCGCTTCACTTATCCGCGTCGATTGCTGGCGCGCTCGATCGCCTGGAACGCGCTCGCCGTCGCGGCCGCTTCAGCGTCGGGCCCCACCCTTGGCGCTTTCATACTCTCTGCGGCAAGTTGGCCGTGGCTCTTTGCGGTGAATCTACCGATCGGCCTCCTCGTGCTCGCCGCCTGCGCGGGGTTGCCGAGCCCGCCGCGCTCGGTGCACCGCATCGACGTCTGGAGCATCGCGCTCAACGCGGTCATGTTCGCCTCTTTCGTGCTGGGGAGTGACCGGCTTGCGGTGCATCCGTTGCACGGCGGCGCGTTGCTCGCGTTGTCGGCCGTTTGCATGGTCTTGCTGGTACGGCGCGAGATGCCAAAAGCGGCGCCGTTGATCCCGCTCGACCTGCTGCGCGTGCATCCCTTTCGGGTCTCGATCGTTGCCTCCGTGTGCTGCTTCACCGGCCAGATGGCCAGCCTTGTGGCGCTGCCGTTCTACCTCCAGCACGAGCTCGGCCAGAGCGCGGTGACCGCCGGCCTCTTGCTGACCCCCTGGCCTCTGGCGGTGATGCTGGCTGCGCCGCTGTCGGCACGCCTGGCCCAGCGCGTGCCGAGCGCGTGGCTGTGCGCGGCCGGAAGTGCGTGCTTCGCGAGCGGTGTGGCCCTGTGTGCCCTGTGGCCGCTGCACGGCAAAACGGCTTTACCGATCGTTGTGTTCACGAGCCTCGCCGGCCTGGGCTTCGGCTTCTTTCAGACGCCGAACAACCAGAACATGCTGCTCTCGGCACCCAAGGAACGCAGCGGCGCGGCCGGTGGCGCACAAGGCACCGCCCGACTCACGGGGTTGACCCTCGGCAGCCTGTTGATGAGCTTGATGTTCGGACTGCTGTCGGCGCACCGTGCCGTGCACTGGGGCCTGACGATCGCGGCCCTGGCCGCGTTGGCCGGGAGTGTGGTGAGCTTGCTCAGGAGCCCTGCAAGGGCGGGGCTGCGTGATCGATAGCGGCAGGCCAGGTGCGCCTGAGGCATTCGATGAGTTCCCGAGCGGCGAGCGGCCTTCCCACCTCACGATCCCACGACCTCGCTACCATCGAGCGCTGCCCGGCTTCTGCACATCGATGCACCAGACAGGCGGCGTGCGCTCTGCGATATGGATGGGTCAAGCGGCAGCGGAAGTGCGGATCACGCATGAGCGGAAATCCACACCGAAGATGCGCCGCGCAGTCCGACGTGGCGAACTCCAAGGTCAGTACAGGTTGGGACATAGCGCGGAATCCTATTCGACCCGAATGAGTTGCTCGTTCTCGAACTCGCACGAAAATCCGTGTTCGCTTTCCCACGGGCATTGGCATCTGAATTGGAGTTGTCTCGGTCCTACGTCTCTCCAAGGCAGCGCAAGTTCCCAGTGATTGCATTGAAGGAGCAGTGGGGCGACCAATGCAACAGGCTTGAAGTCGTCGTGGCCGTAATCGATGCACTCGATGCACTCATGGTAGTGCCCGAGAACCGCCTGGGCGACATGCGATTCAATCGTCGCAATCTCCTGCAGATAGGCGTGGTATGCATCGATCTGCAATTGCGTGAACTCGCCCTCCTTGCATCTGCCGGCCAACACTTCGGCCCAATCGGCCGAGTTGATGCAAACAGTGAGGGCGTTGGCAGAGCCCATGAATGGTTGCCTTTCCGATAGCTCCCATATTTCCCCTATAGGCTCGGGCGTTACGGTGAGTCCAAATCTCGGAAGCCACATGGGATCCACGTCGTAGGCATAGACGCAGTTGAAGTGTCCCAGGACGGGATGCCGTAGCTCTTTCTTGCTGGATGGATTCATGGATGCGCTGTTGCGTGTGCCCGCTCGTTGGAAGGGTTGGGAGTCAGGATAGCTGCTGGCGCGAAAGCCGTTGTCACTGCGACAGAAGTTCGCTTCAACACTTACGGCCTGCGCCAGAGGTTGAACGCAAACTTGCTAAGGAAAGCGCCGACAACCACAAGAAGAATGCAGGGAACGAAGATTCCGCCCCCATCGGCCTCCACACCTGCGGCCGTGTAGCCCGGCATTCCCGCGGAAGACGGCGCGTACTCGGCACCAAAGTAGAACTTTGCAGTGACGATCAGCAGCCAGATTGCAATACCGAAACACCCCAGAGCGCCGGCTCCGATCAACAAGGCCATCACACGCACGAGATCTTCCCCCTAAGAAACCCACCAGTCCTGCACCAGGAATGGCCTGCTTTGCCCCGGCACGTACACCATGATGTGCCCTCGCCCGCACAGTGGGCCGCAACGTGTGCCCAGGTAGCGGATGGCCACTGCGGCGATCGGGTGCCTCGAGTCGTTCACCAAGACCGCGGAGGTGCCGCTCTCCAGGGCGGCCAAAACCACGGCGCTCGCCTCGCCATCCAAGGCCCCGTTGACTTGCGTACAGCCGTTCTCGCCCTTGCCGGCGGTCGCGGCCGACAGCAGTGCGGATGCCCGCTGACTTTCGATGAATGCAAGCCGTTCTGCCTCCGTCGTCCACGGGGAGGACTGGACGGCGGCTTTCCTGGCCAGCTCCTGCCGATCGAGAAGCACGGTGACGCCGCTCAACGTGATCGAAAGACAATCCCGAGGTGGCGTGGGACGCTGGGCGACCGTGCGGGTCTCGTCCACGTCGGTGCCCGATGCGGGGCGATCGACTGGCGCTGCAAGGAGGACTGTGGAAGCAAGCATTGGCACCATGGCAAACAGTGTTCTGCGACACAACGATTGGAAAGACATCTTGTACATGGACCGCATGGCTGTCAGGTTGTGCGACTTGAGGAACTCTCCAGTGAAACACAGACCCGGGAGAAGTCGCACAGGGTCAGGTCTTTTATGGTGGATGGTAAAGGTGAGCGTGGCGGCATCCCAGAAGCTGAAGTCGGGATGCGGGTCGGAATACGGTGTCAGCAGGTTCACCCACTCTTCGAGCTGTCCAAAGCACTGCCCAACGAGCTCCGGCAGGGTGGCGTCGTGTGCCCAAGCCTTCCACAGGTTCAGGACATGTGGTCGGTCGAGGTGAAGACCACGAAGCGATCTTCAACAGCGCACAGGTTGTATGACTCACGCCAAGCGCGAACAATAGAGAGATCCTCGGCACACCGGAACCGCCTGCCGCACGATCAGGGTGCCCGAACCGCCGTCTGCCATTCGGAGGATGCGATCTTTTCCGCAGTCATGCCAAGAAGGGTTTCGACTGCCTGGAGAATCGCCGGCGTCCGTGGGCGCTCACGCGATCTGGCGATCACCCATTCGATCCGCAGGCCGCGGATCGGCGTCGCCGTGATGTAACGGCTCAGCAGCTGATCGTTCACTGCGGAATATGGCAGCACTGTGTAGCCCACCCCGCGGCGGATCAGATCCAGCATCATCGCGACCATGTCGGCCTCCATGACGGGGCTGACGTCGAGCCCGCTGGCGGAAAGGGCACGGTCGACAATGAGTCGGAGGCTGTTTGGATAGCCGGTCAGGATCAGCGGCTGCGTCCCGACCCGGCGAATGTTCACCGGACGGCGGGGGTCGAGCCTGGCTTCCGGCGGGCCCACCCAGCACAACGCCTCGGATGCCAGCGGAAGCACCTCGAACGGCTCCAGGGCCTCCAGGCTGGACACCACGGCGATGTCGATTTCACCGGCGCCGAGCGCGTCGCGCATCGCCTTCGAGGTGCCTTCGTGCAGCGACAGGTGCACCTTGGGAAAGCTGCGGTGGTATTGGGCTGCGGCCGGCGCGATGAGCATGGGGCGCAGCGATGGCGGCGCGCCGATGCGCAGCGGCCCGGTGGCCTCGTTCGCCGCCGCGCCGACGGCGCCTTTGAGCTCATCGGCCGCATGCAGCAGCGCGGAGGCACGGCCGACAAGGACGATGCCGGCCTCCGTCAACCGGACCCCGCGCGCCTGTCGCTCGAACAGCTCGACGCCCAGGTGCTCTTCGAGCAGCTTGATCTGCCGGCTCAGTGCGGACTGCGTGATCCAGGCCTTGGAACTCGCAGCGGTGAGGCTTCGTGTGTGCGCCACGTGAAGGAAGTAGCGAAGCTGGCGAAGGTCCATGGTCGATCGAGCGATCTAATTTGGGAATGGGAGGGATGAATATTATGCGTTTGTGTTCGGCCTCGTAATTTCCTACTCTTCGGCTCGAAAGAGGCTTCACACATGATTCACGAGTACCGCACCTACACCATCACACCCGGCGAACTGCACCTGTATCTGGCGCTGGCCGAAACCAGGGTCCAGCCTACGCGGCAGGACCGCTACGGCCGGCTCGCGGCGTTCTGGACCAGCGAGTTCGGCGTGCTGAACCAGGTCCATCACATCTGGGAGTACGAGTCCATCGACCAGCGGCAAGCGCTGCGCCGCGAGCTGTCGCAGAACCAAACCTGGTGCGACGATTTCCTGGCCGGGGCATGGCCGACGATGCAGCGCCAGGAGGTTCGCTTCATGCTGCCGCAGATGCCGCTCGCGGATGTCGGCGTGGGCAACGTCTTCTACGAACGCCGGATCTACCGCTGTCCGGCCGGCAAGTTCGCCGCCTTGTGCGCGGCGGTCATGGCCCGGCCACGCAATGCACAGGCCAGGCTCTTGGGTGTGTGGATCAGCGAGACGCCGCAACCCAACGAGATCGTCGAGATCGTCGCCTACCCAGGCTTCGGCGAGCGCCTGGCCGACGCCACGACAACCGCACCGCAGCGCGAGTGGCTGCATACGCACAAGCTGCTGCTGCAGGAGATTGAATCGACCGTCCTGCTGCCCATCGGAATTTCCCCGGTTCAGTAACCCCGCCCATCCATCGCCATGACCGACATCAAGCAACTTCGGACCATCCAGGTATCTCACGCCGAGATGCTCAAGAACCTCGCCCTCTTCCGGGACCTCAAGCCCCAGTCGAGCTACTACAAGACGGACCAGGGCATCCCCGCCGAGGCCTACGAGACCGTGACGGCCAAGACCCTGTACACCGTGATGGCGCCTTCGACGGCCGCCGGCCCGATGTCCGCGACACCCGCCATCGTGACGGGCGACAACCTGTCGGTGATCATTGCCGAGTGCCCTCCGGGCGACAAGCCGATGCTGCACGCCCACTTCTTCACCGTGGAGCACTTCTTCTGCTTGAGCGGGAGGTTCCGCGTGCGATGGGGCGACGAGGGAGAGAACGAGCTTGCGCTCGAGCCCTTCGACATGGTCCGCATTCCGCCGGGTGTCTGCCGCGACTTCACGAACACGACCGACCAGACGGCATACCTGCTGGTGTTCATCAGCGGCAAGAGCGAGGCGGACTACAACGACATCGCTTTCGCGCCCGGCGAATCCGCCGCGTTCAAACAGCGGTTCGGCCAAGACGTTGCGGACAAGCTGGAAACCATCGGCTTCAGCTTCCTTCGATAGCCTATCATGAACCCACGCCGTCGCTTCACCAATGGCCTCGTCGCCAGCACGCTCCTCGCACTGCCCCTGTTCGCGGGCGCGCAGGGCTGGCCCACGAAGCCCATCACGCTCGTCATTCCTTTTCCACCGGGCAATACCGCGGACCTGGTAGCGCGCGCCCTGCAAGAGCCGCTGCGCCAGGCCCTGGGGCAGGCCGTGGTGGTCGACAACCGGCCCGGCGCCGGAGGCAATCTGGCGCTGCAGGCGGTCGCACGCGCCGCCAATGACGGCCATACGCTGCTGGTCACCACCGGTTCGCCGCTGGTCATCAACCCGGCGCTCTACAAAACCCCCGGATTCGATGCCGAGCGGGATTTCGCGCCCGTGGCCGTCGTGGGCTCGATCCCGATGGTGTTGATCGCGCGCAAGGACCTGCCGGTGACCAGCTTTGCCGAGCTTGTCGGCTACCTGCGCGCCAACGCGTCGACAGTGAGCTTCGCCTCTGTCGGACAGGGAACGTTCACGCATCTCGGAATGGAACTGTTGTCCCGTTCGCTGGGGCTCAGGTTGACACATGTTCCCTACAAGGGCGCCAGCGCCGCGCACGCGGACCTGATAGGCGGCCGGGTGGACATCATGTTCGACAGCGTGGCTTCTTCCCACGTGGTGCTGAAGGCCGGGCGCGTGAAGCCGCTTGCGGTGTCGGCCCCGGTTCGCACGCCCTTCCTGCCGGACGTCCCGACCATCATGGAGGCCGGTGGCGCCGATCTCCAGGGGTTCGAGGTCACGGTGTGGACTGGCGTCTTCGCCCCGGCCGGCACGCCGCAGAACGTGGTGCAGCGGGTCAACGAGGAAGTCAACCGCCAGCTGCGATCCGAAGCGTTTAAGGCCCGCATGGCAGCGCAGCTCATCCGGGCCGACGATCCCATGTCGCCGGCCGACTTCGCCGCCCGGGTCAAGGCCGATCGCGCGCGCTGGACCTCGGTCGCCCGCAGCAACAACGTGGAGCTGCAATGAAGACGCGCGAGGCCGGTCTCGGTGCGTTGGACGCGATCTACCGGGGGCTGGGCGCGCGCGACATCTTCGCGCGCACCGGCGTGAGCGATGCCGACAAGGCGCTCATGCGCATCTCCGCGCTGCTGGGCGTCGGCCACACCGGCTCGCTCTTGCGCGAGGCCTTGGTCGATGCACTGGCGAACGCGCTCACCGGCGTCCAGTCCGAAGACCTGATCATCCACCTGGCGTCGTACGTGGGCATCGCCCGTGCCCACGACGCGATGCGCATGCTCGCATCGACACTGGAAGCGTTGGGGCATGCGCACGATGTGGGCACGTCGGCCGATACGCACGCCGGCAAGCCGTTGGCAGAACGCTTCACATCGGGAATGGCGCAGTACGCGCGGCTCGACGGCCCCCGGGCGCACCAGCAGCTTGCGTTCTACGATGAGCTGTCGCCCGACCACTACCGCTACGCGATGGGAATGTTCGGCTGCACGTTCGACCGGCCGTCCCTGGACGTGCGGGCACGCGAGATCGCCACGGTGAGCGTGCTGGCGGCCATGGGCACAGCGCCCGGCCAACTGGGCTTTCATGCGCGCGTGGCACTCGGGCAGGGCGTGGAGAAGACGCTGCTGCCCGAAATCCTGCTCTACGTGCAGCTGTTCGCGGGGCTCCCGGCGGCGAACAACGCCGCCACGGTGCTGCGCGACCTGGTCGTGGCGCCTTTGCGGCCCGGGTCTGTCTGACGAGCCAAGCTGGAGCATCAGAAAATCGGTTCGAAGTGCGGGGACGGACGCACATGCAGCGACAGGAGGAACGCATGTCCATCAGGCCCCTCGTCGGGAGCGGTGAGATCGTCGAGCGCGTTGCGTCGACGAGGTCGGCGCTCGATATGTCCTGGCTCGACGGAAGAGTGCGCCTGGACCATCGCCACTGGCAGTCCGCGGAGACGGACGTCGTGTGGACAGCGCCCCAGCACCTGCTCGTACTCACGGACAGCGGACGCACGGCGCGAACCCTGATGCGCGCGAACGGCAAGGTCGTCTACGACGGCGCCGACTACGCGGGCGCGCTGACCTTCGTGCCGGCAGGGACCGAGCGGCGCAACGTCTATCTGGATGCCCGCCTGTCCTATACGGCGCTGTGGATCGACCCAAGTTTCGGAAGCTCGGCCTTGCCGGACGGCATCGGCATCACCAACGCGCGCGACGAGGTCCTGCGTGTCCTGATCGCCAGCCTGCGCGACGAACTGCTGGCCGGCTGGGGCCCGTCGGTGGGCTATGTGGAGCATCTGACCGCGCTCGTCCTGGATCGGCTGGCAGCCGTCGGCGGCCGGGCCGCATCGCCGCTCCCGCCGGCGCGGCACGCCGCGCTTTCTCGCCCGGCCAGCGAAAGGGTGCGCGACTATGTGCGTGCCCATGTGGGGACGGATCTCTCGATCAAAGACATGGCCGCCGTCGCCGGCCTCGCCCCGGACAGTTTCGCGCGGCGTTTCAAGGCGACGACCGGCATGTCTCCCTATGCGTTCGTTCTGGAGGAGCGCGTGCGGCAGGCCGAAGCCCTGCTGGCCGAAACTCGCGAGCCCATCGGCGGCATTGCCATCCAGCTCGGCTTTGCCAGCCAGAGCCACCTGACGTCCACGTTCCGGCGGCAACGCGGGATCACGCCGCTGGCCTTTCGCGCGAATTTCATTCCGCGATCCTGACAAGCCTCCCGGTTTCTGAAAGACGGCACGCCACGCGTCTTCGCATACTTTCATCGCAAGAAGAAACCGGCTTCCGTTGGCGAAAGGGCTCGATGCCCGATGCCGCCGATCCCGGGACCGGCGAATCAACCCTCTCAAGGTGACAGACACACGATGACTCCATCCGACGACGATGCCCTGACGCGCAATGCGACCGTCACGCGCCGCGAATTCCTGGCCGACACCGGCGTGACCGGTGGTGCGGCAGCGCTGATGCCGATGTGGTCCAACCCGGCGCGGGCGCAAGCCGGACGCGAAGACGGTGCAGCCGCCTTTGCCGAGATCGCATTGCGCATCAACGGCCGCGAGCACCGGTTGAACGTGGACACCCGCACGACGCTGCTGGACCTGCTGCGCGAGAACCTCGCACTGACCGGCACCAAGAAAGGCTGCGACCACGGGCAATGCGGTGCGTGCACCGTGCTGGTGGAAGGGCGTCGGATCAATTCCTGTCTCGCGCTTGCCGTGCTGCATGACGGCGCGGCGCTCACCACCATCGAGGGCCTGGCGCGCGGCGATGCGCTGCATCCGGTGCAGGCCGCCTTCATCGAGAACGACGGCTTCCAGTGCGGGTACTGCACCCCGGGGCAGATCTGCTCGGCCGTGGGCATGCTGGACGAAGCCGCCAGGGGCGCGGCGAGTTTCGTGACACCGGACGTGCGGGCGAGCGGGCAGGTGGAGCTGACCGATGCCGAGATTCGCGAGAGGATGTCCGGCAACATCTGCCGATGCGGCGCGTATCAGGGCATCGTGTCCGCGGTCAGGTCGGTGGCCCTGCCCACGGGCCGCCGGAGGGCTCGCGCATGAAGCCCTTCGCGTACCTTCGCCCGGCCGACGAAAGCGCAGCCATCGAGGCGGCCAGCCGCGAACCCCGCTCGACGATGTTCATCGCCGGCGGCACCAATCTCGTCGATCTCATGAAGGAGGGCGTGGCCACGCCCGGCCGGCTGGTCGACCTGAACCGCCTGCCGCTCTCGCGCATCGAAACCACGGCCCGGGGGCTGCGCCTGGGGGCGCTCGCCCGCAACAGCGACACCGCCAACCACGCCGCGGTGCGGCAACGCTACCCGCTGCTGAGCCAGGCCATCCTCGCCGGCGCGTCGGGTCAGTTGCGCAACGTCGCCACCAACGGCGGCAACCTGCGCCAGCGCACGCGTTGTCCCTATTTCTACGATGTGAACCAGCCCTGCAACAAGCGCCTGCCGGGCTCGGGCTGCGGCGCGCTGCAGGGCTTCAATCGCCACCACGCGGTGCTGGGGGCGAGCGAGCAGTGCATCGCCACCTACCCGGGCGACATGGCGCAGGCCCTGCACGCGCTGGAGGCCACGGTGCAGGTGCGAGGCCCGGACGGCCGCCGCGCCATTCCCATTGCCGATTTCCACCGGCTGCCCGGCAACGAGCCGCAGCACGACGCGAACCTCGCGCCCGGCGAACTGATCACCGCGATCGACCTGCCCGCCGATGCGGCGCGCTTCGCCTCGCGCTCCGTCTACCTGAAGGTCCGCGAGCGCGCGAGCTACGCCTTTGCCTTGGTGTCGGTCGCTGCCGCGGTGGACATGGACGGCGACCGGATCCGCGAGGCGCGCCTGTGCCTGGGCGGCGTGGCGCACAAGCCCTGGCGGGTGCGGGAGGCGGAGGCGATGCTCAAGGGTGCCCGCCCCGGCGCAGCCACGCTGCGGGCCGCCGCCGAGGCCGGGCTTGCAGAAGCCAGGCCGCGCGCGCACAACGGGTTCAAGGTCGAGCTCGCCCAGCGCCTGCTGGTGCGCGCGATCTCGCAGCTGACCCTCGACCACGCGACGGAGCGCCGCGCATGAGGCCCAATGCGCAACCTGTCGTCGGCCAGGCCGTCTCGCGCGTCGACGGCCGCCTCAAGGTGACGGGCCAGGCGCGATATGCCGCGGAGTTCCCTTTCGACGGGCTGGTGCATGCGGTGGCGCTGAACAGCAGCATCGCGGCCGGCACCATCCGCGACATCGACACCCGTGCGGCCGAACGCCTGCCCGGCGTGCTGGCCGTCATCACCCACCGGAATGCGCCGCGTATGCCGGCGCAAGAGAGGCAGACGCCGCAGAACCGGCTGACCCGCGCGGTCCCGGTGCTGCAGGACAGCCAGATTCACCACCACGGGCAGTTCATCGGCATCGTGGTGGCCGAGACGATCGAGCAGGCCCGCCACGCGGCAAGGCTGGTGGCGGTGAGCTACGACGCGCGGCAGCCGGCCGTCGTCTTCGACGACCATATCGAGAACGCGTATGCGCCGCCCGTCGTGAATGCGGGGATCAAGACCGACTCGGCGCACGGCAACGCGGATGCCGGCCTAGCGGCGTCGGCGATGCGCGTGGATGCGGTGTACGACACGCCCATCGAGCACCACCACCCGATGGAGTCGCACTCGACCATCGCCGTCTGGGACGGCGACCACGTGACCGTGCACCATTCGCTGCAGATGGTGATGGAAGCCGTGCCGACGATCGCAGCCACCTTCGAGATCCCGCGCGAGAACGTGCGTGTGCATTCGCCTTTCGTCGGCGGCGGCTTCGGCAGCAAGATACAGACGCGCGACAACGCGGTGCTCGCCATCCTGGCGGCGCGCATCGTGCGCCGGCCGGTGAAGCTCATGCTGACGCGCCAGCAGATGTTCATGAACGTCGGCTTGCGCCAGCACAACCGGCAGCAGATCAGGCTGGGCGCGGACGCCGACGGCCGCCTGCGGGCCGTGGTCCACGAGACGATGACCCACACCTCGATGACCGAGGAGTTCGTCGAGCAGACGGGTGTGATGGCCCGGATGATGTATGCCACGCCGAACTCGCGCGTCACGCACCGCGTGTTCCGGCTGAACGTGCAGACGCCCAAGTGGACGCGCGCTCCGGGCGAGGCGCCGGCGAGTTTCGCGCTCGAATCGGCGATCGACGAACTCGCGGCGGCGATGAAGCTCGATCCGATCGCGCTGCGGCTGCGCAACGACACACCGATGGACGCCGATACCGGCCTGCCGTTCTCGTCGCGCTCACTGGCCGAGGCCCTGCGCCTGGGCGCGGAGCGATTCGGATGGCATCAGCGCAAGGCCGAGCCGCGCGCCACGAAACGCGGGCACTGGCTGATCGGCCATGGGGTGGCGGCATCGTCGCGCGGCGCGCCATTCCGCGGCGCATCGGCCAGGGTGAGCATCACCCGCCGCAGCCGCGTGGACGTGCGTGCACTGGTGGAAATGGCCGCCACCGACATCGGCACCGGCAGCTACACCATCGTGGCGCAGGCGGCGGCGGACGCGCTGGGGCTGCCGCTGGACCGCGTGGAGGTGCGGCTGGGCGACTCGGCCCTGCCGCGCACGCCCGGCTCGGGTGGGTCGTGGGGGGCGGCCACCTTCACTGCGGCCGCGCAGGCGGCGTGCCGCCAGGCGATGGACGAATTGCAGGCGCGCTCGACCCTGAGGTTCGTGCGCCGACCCACGGTGGCCGAGCTGATGCAGGCCGCCGGCGTGAACGCCCATTCGGCCAGCGTCGACATGCCCGGCCCGGACCCTGCCAAGGCCACGCATTCGCACTACACCTTCGGCGCGAATTTCTGCGAGGTTTGGGTCGACGAGGACCTGGGCATCGTGAAGATCCCCCGCTTCACGGCGGCGATCGCTGCCGGCCGCATCCTCAACCCGAAGACCGCGCGCTCGCAGATCGTGGGCGGCATCGTCTGGGGGCTGGGCAACGCGCTGATGGAAGAGTCGGTGCTCGAGACGCGGGACGGCAGCTTCATCACCCGCACGCTGGCCGACTACCACGTGCCGGTGAGCCTGGACATCGGCGACATCGATGTCGTGTTCGTGCCGGAGACCGATCCGCGCGTGAACCCGATGGGCGCCAAGGGCATCGGCGAGATCGGTGTGATCAGCGTCGCCGCCGCGGTGGCGAATGCGGTCTACAACGCGACGGGGCGGCGGGTGCGCTCGCTGCCGCTGACGCCGGATAAGGTGCTTGCGGGAGCCACGGGCTGAGCTGTTGGTTTCCCCGATCTCTGTCCGCCTCGGAGTTTGGTCTAGAGGGCCAGCCCAAGACATTGTTTTTTGCCCGCTTTTTTGCAGCACTGTGTGATCAACGACTTACCTGTCTTCTGATCCACCAGTCTGTTCCCCTTGGGCAAGAGAGGAGGGCCGGACGGCGCAGAGGTTGCGCGACAGCGACTTTCTGGTGGCCAGGCCGTTCTGGGTTTTCAACGTTGCGCAGATCGACGGCCTCCCGCCTGAGCTTGGCGAAAGCGGCACGGGTGAGATGTCGCCATCGCCTTCCAGTGCCGTCGAGCGGGCACTGCGACGGATCGGTAGGTGCGAGGCGAAGGTCTGCTATGGCTTTGAAGGGGCCATGTATCTGCCCTGGTCTGCGCGATTCACTGATGGCCTCGGTGGCCCAATCGATAGGATTCACTCCAGCTGAGCGTCCGCTCGGCCGCTACCCGTATACCGGCTGCGTTGGCTCAGTGCAGCAGATAGAAGCGATAGTCCGAACCGCCTGCGGCCGCTCCCCTTCGACAGCCTCTTGCCAGCGGGGCGAAACGCCCCATCCGCAGAATGAAGCGCAACGCTCTTGCGATGATGACCATGGTGTGTGCGCTGCTTAGGCTCCGCGCCGCAGGACCTTGCCCGGTCGTGCCTCGGTTAGCGAAGCGTCGCGCATCACGGCAGTTCCGTTGACAAAAACGTGAGCCACACCCGTCGACTTGACGTTCGGGTTTTCCAACGTGGAGTGACATTGGATTCGATCGAGATCGAAGACTGCGAGGTCCGCGTAGTATCCCGCCCGGAGTTCTCCCCGCTGCTCCAGCCGGAAACGCCGTGCGGGAGTCCAGGTCAGTCGCCCTACCGCCTCGACAATATCCAGGACGCGCTGATCTCTCACGTACTTCTGAAGGAACGACGCTGCCCACGAGAAAGCGATCGGCGAGAAGCGCAGGTCTTTCAAAGCGCCCACTTCACTGACGGACACGCCATCGGAAATCACCATGCAGTCGGGCTGCCGGATCAACGTATCAATGTCAGCTTGGCTCGATACCCGTCCGCACCACATCAAGCGAGACATCTCGGCGCCTTCTTCCAGGAGGAGGTCGCAGATGCAATCCCAAGGCGTGGATTGCCGCTCGGCGGCAATCTGCTGAATGGTTTTTCCCATGTAAGACGGGTTCGCTCCGCAATGGTAGAGAACCAGCAAGTCCCACCGGTGGTCGGCAAGCAACTTCCAGTTGGGAAATGCGTTCTCCTGCAAGCGCGCACGGGAAGGTCCGGGTCGCAGTAGGGACCGCAGTTCGTCGCTTGGCAGCTCAAGTGCCCAAGTCGGGAGAGATGCAATGACTTTCGTGGGCCCCCATTCATCGGGAATGACATCGAAGCCCACATCGGCGCCATCGTCGCGCGCCCAGCGCACCATCTCCAGCAGACGATCCGCCGCGCCCTGCGGCGCGCCGTACTTCGGAGCTATGTGAGACAGCTGGAGTTTGGACCGGGTCGTGCGAGCGATGCCGAGCGCTTCACCCACTCCCATTTCGATCAACCAGTCGCGGTTGCGGACGTGACTGGCGTACACCACGTCGAACTCCGCCGCAATCGCACCTGCCTCCAAGAGTTCCACGGCGGTCGCATGCATGCCTGGCGCGTACTCCAGTCCAGTGGAGATACCAATCGCGCCGTCGTCAAGAGCTTGGCGCAGATACTTCCCCATCGCTGAGAGTTCGTCCGCACCGGCTGCGGAACTAGCTGTTCCCTTGACAGCAAGGCGAACCGTACCGTGGCCCACGTATGAAGCGACGTTCAATACGGGACGCGTGGCTTGGAGCACGTCGAGGTATTCGGCGAACGTCCTCCAGGTGATCTCTGTCGAATCCTGCACCGCGAGAAGGTGCTTCCTCAGCAAAATAGGGTCGGCGCAAGGTGCACAGCTATGACCGCAATTGCCGGCGATCTCGGTCGTGACTCCCTGCGTGATCTGACTTTGGCCACCGGAATCCTTGAGAAACGCAGCATCCGAGTGGGTATGAATATCGATGAACCCAGGTGCAACGATCAAGCCAGAGCAGTCGATCCTCTGACGCGCCGGTGCGTCGACGATGCCTTGCTGCACCCACACGATCCGTTCGCCTGCGATGGCCACCGTGCCCACGAAGGGCTCCGCTTGGCCCTCGCTCGCGACAACCTGGCCGCCGACGAGTAGGTAATCGATCATCATGCTGGTTGGCTCAGTTGTCGATGCGAATGTTCTTCGCCTTGATCAGGCCGGACCAACGTCCTTCTTCGGCCGCAATGAAGCGAGAGAACTCGCCGGCATTCCGGGGTTGGACCACCATGCCCCGGCCTCGCAGGTCTTGCAGCACCGCGGGGTCCTTGAGGACTTCTAGGATTTCCTTCGAAAGGTAATCCTTGATGGCAGAGGGCGTCTTGGCGGGCGCCGCGATGCCGTACCAGAGTGAAACGTCGATTCCAGGGAGGCCCTGTTCTGCAAGGGTTGGGACGTCAGGGAAAGAGTCCATCCGCTTGTCCACGGTGACTCCGAGTATCTTCACCTTGCCCGATTTTGCGAGCTCAGTGGCACTCAGCGCCGACAGGAACATGAGATCGATCTGTCCGCTGAACACTTGGGTCAGCGCAGGAGCGGTACCCGGAAAGGGAACGTGCAAGAGTTCCACGTGTGCGGCCTGCTCCATCAATGCGATAGCGGCGTGCGCGGTGCTTCCAACCCCCCAGCTTGCTGCGGAGACCGAGCCGGGCTGTTGCTTTGCCACGCGAACGAGATCCGGAACACTGGCAGCCTTCGAGCTCGGGTTGGCAACAAGCGCAAAAGGCATGATGCCCATGAATGCCACCGGGTCCAGATCCTTCGAGGTATAGCTGATGTTCTTGTACACCATCGGGTTCAGCACGTTTGTCTCCGGCAGTGCCAACATGAGGGTATAGCCGTCAGGCTGCGCACGAGCGACGGCCGTCGTGCCGACGATTCCGTTCGCGCCGGGCTTGTTGTCCACCACCACCTGTTGGTTTATTCGCTCCGAAAGCTTCAAGGCCATCAGCCGCGCAATACCGTCCGTGTTGCCCCCTGCGCTCCAAGGCACGACCAGCCTGATCGGTCGGGATGGGAACTTGTCAGGCTGTGCTGAAGCCGGCAGAAGGATGGCCGCCAGCAGGGCACCAAATGCGAGATTGCGGAAAGACATGGTAGCGTTCCTAGATGGTGAAAACCTTAATCTAGTTAGAACGATTTCTGTCTCACGTGCCACTTTGTCGGAAAGGGAAAGACCGGTTGCGGGTTTTCGGATGAACTACTCATCGCGGGGCAAAAGGTGACGCGCCGATGCGCCAGGCAGGACACGCAGGTCCGGGTTTTCTCAAACCGCAAGGTCAGGGGAGGGCAGGCGTGCGCAAGGTCACGCGGCTGCGTCGTCAGGTGCCAGGCGAAGACGCTCAACCCTCAGTGGCAGACCACGACGAACTCGCATTGTCCCAGCGTGCAATTCGGCCATCACGGACTTGAAGAATCTCGATGGCTCGAGTGTGCTGCAGCGTCGAGTGTTCAGTCGACTTCCAGCTCAATCGTGCGTCGGAGATAACGAGATCGCCGGCGACTGCGCGAACAGTCTTGCGAAGGTCGTAGTGGGTGTATCTTGAGTACCGCTCACGGACGAAGGGGCGCAGTTGCTCTTTCCCGGTCAGGACGACGGCACCGAGGTCGGCGATCACGTCGTCCGTGAAGATATCCAGAATGCGATCAGTATCCAAGCTGCTGACGGCCGCCACCACTTGATCCAGCCAAATCTGTGCGGTCTCCGCATCGAGGGCTGCACTGCCTTTTTGATAGCTCTTCCAATCGGTCATGGGGTGTATCTCCAGTAAACAAAGGTGGAATGGGGATGCCGTGGCGATCAAGCCTCGTAAGCCACACCGTCGCGGCCAGGGTCGGCGCCACCCTCGATGCGTTCGCCGTTGATGCGGATCCCGTGCACAGAAGCAATCGTGTACCCGAACGGATTGCGAACCACTTCGTAGCCCAGACTCTCAAGCGGCCGGGACACGGAGCGTGGAATCCGATTCGAAATATCGATGATGTTGCTCGTGGACGAGAAGCGCGGCGCAGACACGGCCTCTTGCATGCTCATCTCATAATCCGCGACGTTCAGGATCGCTTGCAGCACGCCCATCGCGATTTGCGTTCCGCCCGGCGCACCAAGCACAATTTCGGGCTCGTCTCCGCGGAATACGATGGTGGGACAGGCCGAAGTGAACCTTGCCTTTCCGGGGGCGATGCTGCCCGTTCTGCCTGGTCGCGGGTCGAACACGCCCATGCAACCGTTGTACATGAAGCCGAGGCCGGGCGTCATCACACCGGACGGCATCGCGAGCGAATGCGTGATGGCAACACAGTTGCGTTCACCATCCACCACGGACAGGTGCGTCGTGTCCTTTGGAACAGGGGCCCCCAATTTGAGACGGGGCACGTCGGCCTTCTCGCCGGCATTGATCGCGGCAGCAGCCTGCGCCGCGTAAGCCTTGGAGAGCAGGCGATCCAGCGGCATCTCTAGAAAAGCCGGGTCACCGAGATGCCGGTCTTTGTCGATGGTGGCGCGCTTCATGGCCTCACACACGATGCGGATGTATTCCGGCGTGTTGTGCCCGAGCGCCGTCAGGTCGAACTGCTCCAGGATGTTGAGCATCTGGAGCAGCATCGCGCCACCGCCGGGAGGCTGGTTGGTGGTGATGCGTCGGTCCCTGTAGCTTCCTACCAGCGGAGCGTTCTCGCGTGGTGCGTAGGTCGCGAGATCTTGCAAGGACAGCAGGCCGCCGTGGGCGGCCAGGTCCTCCACCATGCGATGGGCGAGTTCACCTCGGTAGAAGGACACTGCGCCATCACGCGAGATCGTTTCCAGCGTGTTCGCATAGTCCGGATTTCGCAGCGGTGTGCCGATGGTCTTGGGCGTGCCGTCCGGCCGGCAGAAAAGTTCGCGACCAGCGGCCGAGTACAGGAGCCGCTCAATGTTGCTTGCTCGACCGGCGAGCGGCTCGTCGATCCAGAACGCATACATCGCCGGCCGTACCATGAATCCGTTCCGGGCCCATGCAATGGCAGGTGCGACCACTTCTTTCCATGGGAGGCGGCCATGCCGCGCGTGCAGGCGCGCTAGCCCGCTGAGCGTTCCTGGAACGGCGATGGCTTGGTAGCCGATGTCGTTCAAGCGGCCCTTGATCCTGAACCCAAAGCCGTCGCGCGTCTCGCCCTCCAGCAAGTGCTCCCACATGTCTGATCGAGCGCTAAGCGGCGCGGGAGCGTGGAAGTCCACATACTCATGGATGCCGGCTTTTGGGCGGTATACGGCGGCCGTGCCGAAGCCGCCAATGCTGCACATCAGCGGATCCACCACGGTCTGCACAAGGGCGCAGGCGACTGCCGCGTCGACCGCGCTTCCGCCTGCGCGCAGAATCTCAACGCCGGACTCGGCCGCTTCAGGCTGCGGACAGCTCACCATTCCTTTGCTGCTCATGTCGACTCCTGTAGCAAGTTAAGCCCACGGCACCACTGGCACGCTGCCGCTAAGCCGGGCGACGTAAGCTATGGGAACGTCATGCGTCCGGAGTGTTGTTGACCTCTTGCCGTTCCACACTGGGCAGCTTCTCGTACTCCTCGATATACCGCGGCACGGGGACGTCCTGCCGACCGTGCGGATCGCGGATGGCACCCGCGAAGACCTGCTTGATCAGCAGTTCGCCGGCCCAGCAATCGCGGTCCAGATCGAACTCAAAATCCGTTGGCGGCCCCGACCGCATCTTTGCAACTGCCTCGACGATGGGAATGCGCATCACCGTCGTGCTGTTCAACTCCTTGGAGTTCGGAGGCCTCACATCGGCGAAACGGCCTTTGAGGACGTGGCGCGCGTAGGCCTCGAAAGAGGCGATTTTCTCCTGTGTATCCGTCACTTCTTCTGGCCGCCCCAACACCACGACCGAACGGTAGTTGACGGAGTGGTTGTAGAGCGCACGTGCCAGAACCAGTCCATCCACATGAGTGACGAGGACGCACACCTCCCCGCTCAGCGCCGCGCTGAGCATGGTGCTCTGGTTGGAGCCGTGAATGTAGATGTAGTCACCCATCCGGCCATAGCCGGTCGGCAGCACGCGCGGTGCTCCTTCATGGACATAGGCCACATTGCACATGAAACCCTCGTCAAGAATGGCCCGAATAGCATCCTTGTCGTAGATCCCACGGTGAGGGCGCCGGGTCAGCGTGGTCCGGTCAGTCGCTTCGTACTTGTCACTCATCTGTTTTCCTTCGGATTGCGGGCCTTTGTTGCCCTGAACGGTGCGAAAGATGCTCCCGTACCACGCCATTTTTGACGGACCTGAATTGCAGCATCAGGCCACTTCACCGCTTCGGTGCAGGCCACTTCGTACAGCGCCAGCAAGGGTCGCGCTCAAGCTTCATTCGGGGGCGTCCTGTCGGTAGGTCGCTGCGCAATGAAGTCAGCGCGGATCTGCTCGTATGCCGCTCCTGCACGCAGTACCTTGGCGTCGCCGCCGTACGGGCCGATCAGCTGGATACCCATCGGCCAACGGCCGTTCGGATGGAAGCCCGCGGGCACCACCAAGGCAGGCAAGCCGCCCAGAGTGGCATAGATTGCGGACTCCATCCAGCGGTGGTAGGTGTCCATCTCGCGTCCCGCGATCTGTTTGGGCCAGCGCTCCTTCGCGTTAAACGGCCAACACTGCGCGGAGGGCAGCACGAGCAGGTCCCACTGATCCAGCATGGTGCGCATGTGCTGGTAGTAATTCGTGCGAACCTGGCTTGCCTGACGGAAATCGGTGAAGCTCATGCCGCGCGAGCACTCGTACTCCCACTGAGCCTCCGGCTTGATCTTCTCCTTGGCACCTGGCAGTTGCATGAGCGCCCCGACACGTGGCCCCGTGCCTGCGCGGCGCCAAGTCAGCCAGCATTCCCACAGCTGCTTGGGATCGAACCCCAATGGCACCTCCTCGACCACGGCGCCCGCCGCTTCGAGGTGACGCAGCGCTTCGCGACAGGCGTCCAGCACACCGGTTTCCATAGCGAGGTGGCCGCCCAGGTCGCCCAGCCAGCCTATGCGCATGCCGCGGAGAATCCCCGGATCGACGGCCTCGTTTTCCTTCCAGCCCAAAGGCATCTGCATGGAGAGCGGCGAGCGTGGATCGAAACCGCTTTGTGTGGTCAAAAGCCGCCCGACATCGCGGATGCTACGGCCCATGGGACCCTCGTTCGAGAGCAGGTCGATCCACACGTCCGACATTCCAGCCTGGGGTACTCTTCCTTGTGACGGGCGCATACCGAAGACGTGGTTCCAGCCTGCCGGGTTCCGCAGTGAACCCATTCCATCTGAGCCGTCCGCGACCGGGAGCATGCGCTGCGCCAGGGAAACGGCCGCCCCTCCGCTGCTGCCGCCGGCGCTCACTGCCGGATCCCATGCATTGCGGGTCACACCCCACAGAGTGCTGAACGTATGCGAGCCCAGCCCGAACTCAGGCGTCGTCGTCTTGCCAATCACGATGCAGCCTGCGGCCTTCATGCGTGCGGTCAGGATGGAGTCGCTCGTCGGCATATTGCTGGCCAGTAGCTCGCAACCTTTGGTGGTGGGGAAGCCAACGACGTCTGCGAAATCCTTAACGGCCATGGGGATGCCATGCAGCCAGCCCCGCACCTTGCCGCTGGCCAGGTCGGCGTCAGCAGCATCGGCTTCAGCCAATAGCTTCTCGACCGGAGCCATGTTGACGATAGTGTTGAAGATGGGGTTGAGCGCATGAATGCGATCGACCGTGGCCTGCATCAGCTCGCGGCAAGAGAACGACCGGCGCCGCAGGCCATCGGCGAGTTCGGAAGCCGTCAGGTCGGTCAAGGCAGGCCTCACGGAGGCGGTTTCACTCATCATTTCTCCTTGGGCTGCGGCAGGGCTCGTAGCGGAATCCGCCCGCATCGAGCCACTTAGCGCCGTCTGTCATATAAGTGGCCCGCCCGAATGCATCTTCAGCGGGCCATACTCGGCTCCATGCCGAGGCTTCTTGGCGCATTCTTGACGGTGAACAGCGCGATGGACGGGCCACTTCCAATGGATGAATCGAACCACTTCGGTGCACAGCCCAAGCCCCGGCGACGGCGAGCGCGGGTGTCCAGGGCACGCCTGCTTGAGTTCCTGGTGATCAACCGGCAAAGCCCGGTGACCGTGGTGGACCAGGTTGCCACCGGGATTGAACATCTGATCGTCACCGGCGGCCTGAAATCAGGCGACCTCCTGCCGTCCACGCGCGAGCTCGCCCGAACGCTCGACATCGGCAGGGCCACTGCGCTCAGTGTCATCGCTAGGCTCAGCGCGGAAGGATTCGTCGAGACCCGCGTCGGCTCTGGCTCGAGAGTGCGCGAGCGATCAGCCGACTTGTTGACCGGGAGTGCCGCGCCCGCGCCAAGCTCGCTCAAACGCAGCCAGGTGCCGGGCGCTGTGGCCATTCAGCAGCAGGTTGCCTTGCTGGACAACTTGCCAAAGCATGTCTCGCGCAGTACCAGTTTGATGGATTTGCAGAGCCTGTCGGTGGCTACGCCTTTCGCACCAGGGATGCCGGCAATCGATCAGTTCCCCTATCACTCCTGGAGCGACTTCTGTGCAAAGTCCTGGAAGCACGCGACGGCCGCCATGCTGGAAACTCGCGACCCGGCCGGCTACAGGCCGCTTCGGGAGGCACTTGCTGGCTACCTGGCGAGTGCACGTGGGGTACGTTGCACGGCGGACCAGATCATCATTGTCTCTGGCGCTCAGCACGCGTTCGATCTCACCTTGCGCGTGCTGACGCAGCCGGGTGACCAGGTGTTAATTGAGGATCCGGGCTTCCTTGGCGCCAGGAATGCCATGCTGTCGGCGGGATTGAATCTGAGGGGGGTCCCGTTAGATGAAGAAGGTGTCGTGGTGCCGGACGACAACGGCGGCGCCAAGCTGCTCTACACCACCCCGTCGCACCAGTATCCGATGGGTAGAACCATGAGCCTGGCGCGCCGCCGGGCACTCCTGGAGTGGGCGCACCGGACATCCTGCTTCATCTTCGAAGACGACTACAGCAGCGAATTTCGGTATGACGGCAAGCCTTTGCCCTCCCTGCAGGGGTCTGACGAGTACAGCCGGGTGATCTACGCGGGAACGTTCAACAAGATCATGTTCCCGTCCTTGAGGCTGGGTTACCTCGTCGTCCCGGAAGAACTCGTTGATGTTTTCCTGAGTATCCGAACCTGGTCGGACGGCTGTCCTCCGGGCGTGATCCAGGCAGCCATGCTCCAGTTCATCGAACGGGGAGCTTTTTACTCGCACATCCGCCGGTTGCGAGAGATCTACGCAGCACGCCACTCGCTGCTGTGCGAGCTGATCTCCCAGAGGATGGGCCTGATGCTGTCGGTCATCTCGGATCCGGCTGGACTGAACCTCGCGGCGGTCGCGAAGCGCCCGATGGACGACGTGGCCCTCTCACGCCGTGCTCGCAATGCGAATATCGTCTGTCCGCCCCTGTCTCAGTACTTCGTCCATGTGGAACCGCAATGTGGGTTCCAGTTTGGCTTCGCTTCGAGCAACGAGGCTCAGATGAAGGCGGCCATCGATCGACTCGAAGTGGTCTGGGGCCAAGGCGCGTCGACTGCTACTTAACTGGTCTGAGGAACTGGCGCGAAGTGGCATGCAGCAGGAGACCTTCGATGCTTACGCTTGTCGCATCACGAAGGGAACAGCTTATGCTTCAGACTCGAATTGGCTACGAACTTGCTCAAGATGACACAGAGGCACGCCGCCTAGCGCTGATCGTGCTACGCACGGACCGCACCATCGAGGGCGAGGTGCGATCGAGCCTTCCAACCTCGCAGCCGGTCTCCCTGTACCACAGTCGCATCTTCAACGACTTCGAGATCTCCGCCGCGACCTTGGAAGCCATGTCGGACCTGCTGCAGCCGACGGCGGCCTTGATCCCTGCCGAGTTCAAGCCGCATGTGGTGGGATACGGCTGCACGTCTGCCACGATGCTCCTCGGCGAGGAGCGGATCGCAAGCATCATCCGCCAGGCACATCCCGACGTGCAAGTGACCGAACCGGTCACTGCCTGCGTTGCGGCATGCAAGTCGCTGGGGATGAAGAAAATCAGGCTGGTCACTCCCTACGAGAACGCGGTGAACCGGAAAATCGTGGACGGACTTCGTGCCCGCGGGCTGGACGTAGAGTCCGTGGTTTCGTTCGAGGAGCCCGACGACCTGAAAGTGGGCGTGATCTCCACGAACAGCGTGGTCGAGGCCGCCGTCCATGCGGGCGGTGGAGTGAAGCCGGACGTCGATGGTGTCTTCATCTCATGCACCACGCTGCCGACCTTCAGTGCCATTCCGATCATCGAGCGCCTCACGGGCAAGCCCGCGACTTCAAGCAATCATGCGCTGGCATGGCACATGCAGAAGCTTGCCGGCATCAAGAAGTTCCAGAGCTCGCTCGGACGCCTCTACGCAGACTAGCCGTGGCAGGCGTCCTCCGACGGAGTTCCCGCCTCTTGCGACATGCTTCGCCGCCGCAACTTCGTCCGTGAGAACGCCGTCACCTTATGCTCGAACTCGACGAATACCTGAAGAGGATACTCACGGCCCGTGTGTACGACGTGGCCGTGGAAACCCCTTTGCAGCCTGCCAGAGAGTTGTCGAGTCGGCTCGGCAATCAGGTTCTCCTGAAGCGCGAAGACCAGCAGGCCGTGTTCAGCTTCAAGCTCCGAGGCGCCTACAACAAGATCGCACAGTTGTCGCCCGAGGAGATGCGTCGCGGGGTGATCTGTGCTTCTGCGGGTAACCATGCTCAAGGTGTCGCACTTGCCGCGCGGCGCTTGGGCGCGACTGCAGTCATCGTCATGCCTGTTACCGCGCCACGAGTCAAGATCGAGGCGGTCAAGGGACTGGGGGGCACCGTGGTGCTGCACGGGGAGAGCTACGCCGAGGCGTACGCTCATGCCCTGGAACTACAGGAGGCAGAGGGGTTGACGTTTGTGCATCCGTTCGACGACCCCGATGTGATCGCCGGGCAAGGCACGGTAGGGATGGAGATCCTGACGCAGCATCAGGCGCCGCTGCACGCCGTGTTCGTGCCAGTCGGCGGCGGCGGGTTGATCGCTGGCGTCGCTGCGTACGTCAAGGCGGTCCGCCCGGAGGTTCAAGTGATCGGGGTGCAGACCATCGACTCGGATGCCATGGCGCGATCGGCTCTAGCTCGCAAACGCGTCACACTGGACGACGTGGGCTTGTTCTCGGATGGAACAGCCGTGAAGCAGGTGGGCGCGGAGACCTTTCGCATCGCCAGCAGCCTTGTGGACGACTATGTCACGGTGGATACGGACGCCATCTGTGCGGCGATCAAGGATGTATTCACCGACACTCGCAGCATCGTGGAACCGGCCGGGGCGCTGGCAGTGGCCGCCGTGAAGCAGTACGTCAAACAGCGAAAGACGCGCGGAGAGACGTATGTAGCCATTCTCAGCGGCGCCAACATGAACTTCGACAGGCTCCGGTTCGTTGCAGAACGGGCGGAGATCGGTGAAGAGCGGGAGGGCCTGCTCGCGGTCACGCTTCCCGAATCACCTGGAAGCCTGTTGCGCCTGTGCAAGACCATCGAAGCCCTGTCCGGCCCCGCCCGCAGCATCACGGAACTCAAGTACCGTGTATGCGACGCCGAGAATGCCTCGGTGCTGGTCGGGCTGACGATCCACTCCGCAGGGGAAACGGCACGCGTTGCGGAAGTCCTGACGCAGGCTCGCTTCTCCGCCCAAGATCTGACGCACGATGAACTGGCCAAGGAGCACATGCGGCACATGGTGGGCGGGCGCTCGCCGCTCGCTGCGGGCGAGCGTGTGATGCAGTTCGTCTTTCCGGAGCGTCCGGGTGCCTTGATGCAATTTCTCTCGTCATTGCCGCCCAACTGGAACATCACGATGTTCCACTACCGCAACCAAGGCGCCGACTATGGCCGGGTGTTGGTTGGCCTGCAGGCGCCCAGCCCGGACGAGGACGATTTCCACCGTGTTCTAGAGAGAGTTGGCTATCCGCATGAGGAGCTCACGTCCGTTCCTTCATACCGGCTTTTCCTGGGACCACGCAGCTAAAGGCACGATCAGACGTCGCCCGGTGCCCGTGCGAGCCCCGACTTGTGCGGGGGCCGAGTAACTCGGGTCAAGGTTCGGAAACGCCTCAGTGTCTCTCTTCGCCAATTTTCATCAGCGTCATAACACCTTGATCTATATGGCAAACCGTACATCTATAAAACAAGTGATCCTCTTCGTTGGCGGCGGCCAAATGGCATCAGCCTTGATTGGAGCGTTACTGAAGGATGACTGGCCTGCCGACAGCATCGTGGTGCTTGATCCTTCGGTTGCGCAACGTGCGACTATTTCTGAGACTTTTGGAGTTCGCACGCTGCCAGAACCTCATGAGGAATTGGGAGCGGCAACGACAGTTATATGGGCCGTCAAGCCGCAGGTGTTGGCTGACGCTATGCGGCAGGTTCTTCCACACTTGTCGGATCCGCTGCATATCAGCATTGCAGCAGGTGTCAGATCAGACACTCTGGCGCAACACGCCCGTTCCGATCGGATCATTCGAGTAATGCCCAACACCTCCGTCCTGGTCGGCGCAGGCGTTTGTGGCATGTGTGCTGGCCGGAACGCGAAATCTGAAGACAAAGCTCTTGCTGAAGCAATACTTACCCCGACGGGGTATTACTTCTGGGTCCAATGCGACGACCAGCTGGACGCCGTCACAGCCGTCAGTGGCAGTGGTCCGGCATACGTATTCCACTTCATGTCCGCCTTTCAAAAGGCGGCGCAAGCAATCGGCTTCGATGAAAGCACGTCGCGTGAGCTTGTGCTACAGGTCGTTGGTGGTGCAGTGAAACAAGCCAGTTCAAGCCAACATTCTTTTGATACGCTTCAACAAAACGTGACGTCAAAAAGAGGAACAACCGAAGCCGCGATTGCCGTGCTAAACGAGTCTGGCACAGCTTCCGCCTTAAATTGCGCTGTTCGGGCCGCGAAAGAAAGGGCGACAGCGCTCGCTGATGAGCTGTCCCGCTAACAGCTCACGCGAACACAGAGAAGCATTTAAGGCATCACGCGATCACGCCACGCGGCCGCCGTCCACTGGCATTGCCACGCTTGTGGTAAAGGCGGCGGCGTCGTTGAGAAGATAGGGCAGGGCCACGACGATCCCTCGGGCTCACCGAGGCGGTCATGGGTGGCTCCGGCGTGGACCACGGCCGAGCCGGGCCACGACAGCAGCGTGGGCACCACGAGGCCCACGGCCTTGCCAGATCGTGTCGGGACGAAGCCCATCACGTGTCCTGGTCCGTCGTGGCGCACATAGCCGTCACGGGCCGGCCGTCTATTTGCAGAAATGTGTTCGTTAGGACCCGGCGCTAAGTCGTTGACCTAGAACGAACCGGTATTTCCGAGTGAACAGTTTCGTCGCGCATTTCTTGTCACAAATCCGTTCGTCGGATGTCGCTCTCGCAAATTGTGTTCGCGAGATACCGCATGGGACTTGTCGCGACGTCTTCACGCTTCACTTGCGGGCGCTGATTAGGGCACGATGCCGCGCGGAATGGGCAGATACCTGCCGCCGGGACGGCCTTCAACGAAGTTTTGATGACCCAGTGGCCCGGTGGATGGGGGGCACTCCGAATAACAACCAGCAGTAGTTATCCGCGGGTTATCCCGGCGGGTTTCTTCGCCCTTTTCGCGGCGCGCTGCCGCTGCAAGGCGCGTGCCGGGGCTACGTCGTGCTGGCTCGCCCGCAGGGTGAAATCGCACGTCTTGACCGCCAGCTCGACGATGCGCGCCAGCGCGGGGCTGACGTTGTCGCGCCGGTAGACCGCGCTGTACACCAGCGGCGGCGGCATCGGATCGCTCTTCACAACGCGCAGCAGGCCGCTCCGGATGTCTGGTCGCACATAGTCGAGCGCCTGCTGGCTCAGGCCGAAGCCGCTGATGGTCAGTTCACGCAGGACGGTCGTGCTGTTCGTCAGCATGACCTTGCCGAAGCGAAAGCCGTGCTCCGCGCGCCAGGCTTCGTAAAACCTGTTCTTCGAGGCGCCCACGGGCTGCTCGATCACGGGGTAGTCGGCAAACTCGTGCGGCTTCAGTGCGCGGGCGGGAATCTGCAGGCGCGGGCTCGCGATCCAGACCTGCTCGACCTCTGCGACCTTGATCGATTCGAAGGCCTGGCCCCAGAAGGTGCCGGGCATGACGGTCAGGTCGAGTTTGTTGGCTTCGAGGCGCTCGAAGAGCGTGAGCCCCGCGTCCACCACGGGCTCGATCGTCACCTGGGGATGCAGCTTCTGCAGCAGCTGGATCAGGCGCGTGAGCCAGGTCATCGCGATGAGCTCCGTCACGCCGACGCGGAAGGTGCCGCGCAGCGTTTTGTCGACGCTGATGTCGTGCGCGATGCGCTGCCAGAGGCGCTGGGCCTCTTCCGCGAGCGGCAGCAATTCGCGGCCGACCTGGGTCAGCTCCAGGCCGTGCGAGGTGCGATGCAGCAGGGGGCCGCCCAGCGACTCTTCCAGTTCCGCCAGGCGCTTGGAGATCGCCGATTGCGTGGTGTGCAGCTTCACCGCCGCGGCGCTGAAGCTCTGGAGCCTGGCGCTGAAGAGAAAGGCCTCCAGCTGCTTGAAGGTGAAGTTCATCCGGCGGAATGTACATCCATGGCTGCCCAGGAAAAAAAGGAATGGCGTGCCTCGCCGATTTCTCGTTTGTCCCGCGGCAAACAGACTTCGATACTGCGTGCATGCTTCACATCGCACCACGCCTGAACCGAATCAAACCGTCCCCCAGTTCCATGGCGGGCCAGAGGGCGCGCGAGCTGCGCGCGACAGGGCGGGACATCCTCAGCCTGACCGCCGGCGAGCCCGACTTCGAGACGCCCGCACACGTCAAGGAAGCGGCCATCCGCGCCATGGCGGCCGGCCAGACGCGCTACACGGACGTAGGCGGCACGCCGGCGCTGAAGGAGGCCATCGCCGGCAAGTTCCTGGGCGAGAACCAGCTGGCCTACGCCTCGAACGAAATCATCGTCGGCACCGGGGCCAAGCAGGTGATCTTCAACGCGCTCATGTGCACGGTCGCGGCGGGCGACGAGGTGATCGTGCCGGCGCCGTACTGGGTGTCCTACCCGGACATCGCGTTGCTGGCCGGCGGCGTTCCGGTCCGCGTCGACTGCCCGGCGGCCATGGGCTTCAAGCTCCAGCCCGAGGACCTGGAACGCGCCATCACCGGCAGGACGCGCTGGCTGATGCTGAATTCGCCGAACAACCCGAGCGGGGCGACCTACACGCGGGCAGAGTTGCAGGCGCTGGCCGAGGTGCTGCGCCGCCATCCGCATGTCTGGATACTCACCGACGACATCTACGAGCACCTTATCTATGGCGACGCCGGGTTCGCCACCATGGCGCAGGTGGCTCCCGACCTCAAGGACCGCACGCTGACGGTGAACGGCGTTTCCAAGGCTTACGCGATGACGGGTTGGCGCATCGGCTACGGCGCGGGGCCGTCGGCGCTCATCAAGGCGATGGTCAAGCTCCAGTCGCAGAGCACCTCGGGGCCGAATTCGATCGCACAGGCGGCGGCCGTCGCGGCGCTCACGGGCCCGCAAGACTCCATTGTCACGAACCGGCGCGAATACGCGCAACGGCGCGACACGGTGGTTGCGGCGCTCAATGCCATCGAGGGCATCGATTGCGCCGTGCCCGATGGCGCGTTCTACGTCTTCGCTTCATGCAGCGCGCTGTTCGGTCTTCGCACGCAGCAAGGCGTTGCGATCGAGACCTCCGACGACTGGGTGATGCACCTGCTCGATGCGCAGAACCTCGCGGCACTACAGGGCAGCGCTTACGGCGTGCCGACGCATTTCCGCCTCTCGTTTGCCGCCGGCACCGACGAACTGCTGGAGGGTTGCCGCCGCATTGCGCGCGCGCGCGACGAACTCTCGGGCCAAGTCATCAACCAGGAACCGCAATGAAACTCCGACCACTCCTGAAGCTCCTGCCGGCTCTTGCCGCAGGCACCGTCTGGCTCGGCGCCGCCCAGGCGCAGGGTACAGATACTTTTCCGTCGAAACCGGTGAAGATCCTGGTCGGCTTCTCGCCCGGTGGATCCAACGACGTCGTGGCACGCCTGATCGCTCCGAAACTGGCGGAAGGCCTCGGCCAGCAGGTGCTGATCGAAAACCGACCCGGTGCGGGCGGCAACATCGCCGCGTCGGCCATGCTCGGCGCGCCTGCGGACGGGCACACACTGCTGATGTGCACCACCGGAACCCTGTCTATTCAGCCGCACGTCCTGAAGAGCATGCCGTTCGATTCCGAGAAGGACATCGTGCCGGTGACGCAGGTCATCTACGCACCCTACATGCTGATGGTCAATGCGACCCTTCCGGTGAAAAGCGTCAAGGAACTGGTCGCCTACGCCAAACAGAAGCCGGGCGAGATCAACTTCGCTTCATCGGGCACGGCCACGGGTGGGCATCTTGCGGGCGAGATGCTGAAGAGCCGCGCCGGCATCGACATCGTTCACGTGGCCTACAAGGGCACCGGACAGGCCATGACCGACCTCATTGCTGGCCAAGTCTCGATGATCTTCGACCAGCCCGTGAGCTCGATGCAGTACGCACGTGCCGGCAAGCTGCGTGCTCTGGCGGTGGCCAGCCCGCGTCGGCTGGCCGCCTTTCCCGACATTCCGACCGTGACGGAGGCCGGCGTGCCCGACTTCGAACCTGTGACCTGGGCGGGCATCTGCGCGGCGAAGAACACGCCTCCGGCTGTGGTCGAGCGCGTCCAGCGCGAAGTTGCCAAGGTGCTCGCGATGCCCGAGATCGCCAAGCGGCTCGCCGCCGACGGCCTGGAGCCCGTGGGAAGCACCCCCGAGCAGTTCCGAGCCTTCCTGGCTGAGGACAAGCGCAAGTGGGGCCGCGTGGTGAAAGACGCCGACGTCAAGGCCGAATAGGAAAGAGACAGATGATGAACCAGCTACCCGACATCATTCGCGACTTCGAGCGCGTCTCTCCCGATCTGGTCCGGCAGGCCTCGGCCTTCCAGCCTGCCATCCTTGCCGACGTCGCAGGCCGCCGCGGTGCGTTGCACGGGCGCATCCAGGCTCTGCGCCACCGGATGAAGCTGGCCGGCAGCGCGCTCACGGTCGAAGTGCGGCCGGGCGACAACTTGATGATCCACGCGGCCATCGCACTGGCCAAGCCTGGTGACGTGCTGGTGATCGATGGCAAGGGGGACCAGAGCGCCGCGCTGATGGGCACGATCATGATGAACGCCTGTCGGCAGGTCGGCATCGCCGGTGTGGTGATCGACGGTGCGGTGCGCGACAGCGCCGAGATCGACGAGATGGACTTTCCCGTCTTCTCGGTCGGCACCAATCCCAATGGTCCGACGAAGCTGGCCTCGGGGCGGATCGGGCATCCGGTCTCGGCGGGCGGTGTGACGGTTCGTTCCGGCGATCTCGTTATTGGTGATGCCGATGGCGTAGTGATCGTCGAGCGGGAGAGAGTGGAGGCGCTTCTTCAGGCCGCAGTGCAGAAGGTCGCCGACGAAGCCGCGCGCATCGAGGCCATCAAGAAAGGCAACACAGCGGCCAAATGGTTGGACGCCGCACTGCGCAATGCCGGTGTACTCAAAGAGAACGAGAGACTCTAGGACCCCCAGCGACTGTTCGCTTCTACACCCTCGGTAGGGGTGATAGCGCTACATGGAGTTCTGAAGCCGTGCCACGCTCGGAAAAAGCGCACATTCTTAGATAGCTGAAGAATTTGTCTCCACTACAGCATTGCTGACCAGCAAGATGTCGACGTCGACAACATCCAGCGGCGATGAAGGCACAGTATCCGCGCTACGGCTATCGCCGCATTCGCGTGTTCCTGCGTCGCAGCGGCTTCGAGCTGAGTTGGTCACGCACACATCGCCTGTGGCCAGAGGCAGGCCTGCTGGTGCCCCGGAAACGGCCGCGCAAGCGCATCGCCTCGGCGCGTCCGCGCAGCCACACGCCGTTCAGGGCCAACATGGTCTGGGCCTACGACGTTCGTCTTCGTCACCACGGCCAGCGGCCAGCAGGTCAAGTGCCTGACCGTGGTGGACGCGTACACCCGCGAGTGCCTGCCATTGATGTGGCCGGGGCCGTCCGGCCCAAACGGGTGATCGAGGTGCTGTCGCGCCTGGTGAGCCTCACGGGGCGCCGCTGTTCATGCGCTCGGAAAACGGGGCCGAGTTCGTCAGCCAGGCCATCCTGTAGGGATCGCGCACGCCGGCATCGCCACTGTGCTCAACGACCCGGGCAAGCGTTGGAACGGCACCGACGAGAGCTTCAACGGCATGTGAGCTTGCTGGCGGCACAACCGAACGCAGGCTGACCGGAGATCCACAGTTTCCCGATCGACGAGTACACGATGCGCCCGTTGGTTGTGGAAAACCACCGTGCAGTTGCACCGGACGAGCCGGGGATTGGCGTGAACTTCGACTGGGAGAAACTTGCTCCGTATTTGGTCGAGCCGCTGCGCTAGCTGCGACCGCAGTTTCTTGGGGACAAACTCAAACTCCTGCCATCGGACAAGGGGCACGCACTCCCGCGCGCGCAGAGCTTCGCTAGATGTGAAGCGCGGCCAGTCCGCCCACCACAAGCCCCGCAGCCGCAACGCCGAACATCGCGCGCTCAAGCCACTTCTTTTTTGTCAGCAACGCAATGGCCGCAAGCGCAATCGACACCTCGTGTTCGCTCGCGTGGCCCTGCCCATGTACGCGAAGATCGCGCCGACGGTGACGATCACGGCGGTACACACCGCGATCTTGCTCGTCATGCTCATGCCGTCGGAACGTGAGGTTGTCCCACCGTACGCATGACCCTGGCCGTCGCCATGGCCACTGCCGGATGCGCGTGTTCAAGTTCGTGGTCGTGCGGGCCGTGCACGAAAAATCTTCAAGCCGCGCCCCAATAGAGACGTGCGGGATTCGATACAAGGATTCGGTCTAGCGAAGCCTGATCCTCGACCCAAGAAAAGAGCTTCTCCATTAAGAGAGCTGTGTCTGGTGGTTGTTTCAACGAGGTATGGGGCCAGTCGCTCCCCCAGACCACACGCTCGGGCGCGACCTTGATCCAATGTCTGGCTACGCGATCCACATCCGCGTAAGCCCTATCGCCGCCAACGAGCGAATCCAAGTACGGAGCCGAAAGTTTCATCCATGCGCGACCGTCGCGCAACAACCTTTCGATGATCGCCGCGGCAGGGTGATCGAGCCCACGTGCAACAGGCAGCCGGCCCAGATGATCAAACACGATGTCCACTGGGAGCCGGTGAAGCAGTTCCTCATGCGCAACAACCTGATCGGCGGTCCAATGGAGCTGCACGTGCCAGCCAAGATCTTTGATCCGCGCCGCGATTGGCTCGATCATGTCGAACGAGGTCGGTGCGTGCTCTGGCGTGTAGAGGGTGAAACGAACGCCACGAATGCCCTGCGCGTTGAGTCGGACAAGCGTGGAATCATCTACATCGGGACGCAACACCGCGACACCCCTCGCGCGGTCAACGCCGATTTGGGCGATTGCGTCCAGGGTGACGGCGTTGTCCGTGTCGTAATTTCTGGGCGTGACCACTACGGCGCGATCGACCTTCAGTGCCTGTTGCACCCTTGCATAAGCAGACGCGGTGCACGACATCGCGCCCATGTCGTCTGCAGGCAGGATTTCTCGGAACCGAGGATCGAAGACGTGAAGATGTGAATCGCAGGCGTGAGGCGGAACCAGCAACTGAGTGGCCATGGTTGAGTTGATGTCAAGTGACTGCTTGTTATGAAAGACGCCTCGCACTCGGGATCGCCAAGGTCGGCAATCGTTCGCGCGCGAGGGGCTTGGGTGAATGCATCGCCAGTCCGTTGCAACGCACTCAATCTACTTTGATGTTCCGCGCCTTCACCAGAGCATTGGCCCGACTTGTTTCGTCCTGCACGAACTTGGAGAACTCTTCGGGCGTAGTGCTGCCTGGCTGCAGGCCGAGTTGCAACAGCTTTTCTTTGACCTTCGGGTCCGTCAACGCCGATTGAAGAGCCTTGGCCAAGCGTTCCACGACGTCAGGCGGCGTTCCCTTGGGCAAGAACACGCCGTTCCACTCCGACGTGTTGAAGCCCGGCAGACCCTGTTCAGCCAGAGTGGGAACCTCGGGTAGCAACGCCAGACGCTTGGGAGAAGTGACGCCAATGGCCCTCACCCTGCCGCCCTTGATGTAGCTCAGGCTGAAGGCCACATTGCTGAAGTACATCGACACCCGTTCGCCCATCAGGTCGGTGATCGCCGGCGCGCCCCCTTTGTACGGCACGTGCATCACGTTGAGCTTGACTTGCTGGTTGAACGCTTCTGCGGCCAAGTGCGAGCCGGAGCCGGATCCGGCCGATGCGTAGTTGAACGCGCCGGGATTCTTGCGCGCGAAATCAAGCATTTCAGGCACTGTCTTGTATGGCGCAGCGGCCGGCACCAACAGGACTTGTGGTGCCGTGGCAACCAGTGACACCGGGATGAAATCCTTGGCGGCGTCGAACGGCAGCTTGTAAAGCGACGGGTTGACCGAGAAGGCTGACGCGTCGTACAGCACGGTGTAGCCGTCCGCGGCCGATTTGGCAACAGCGTCGGCGCCGATCACTCCTCCGGCGCCCGGCTTGTAGTCGAGGACGATCGGTTGGCCCAGCACAGCGCTCATCTCCTGCGTCACGATGCGCGCGGTGATGTCGGCGCCCCCGCCGGCGGCGTAGGGTATCACCATGCGTATTGGCTTCTCCGGCCATGCGGCCCAACCGCAAAGAGGAAGGCTGACGGCCAGCGCCGCAATGGTTCCAAGGACTTGTTTGTTCATGGGTATGGCTCGATCGGTGGGTTGAGGACGTTGCTCTTCTCGTGTGGGATTTGTCTAGTGAGGGAGGCAGACTGCGTTGGATGGCGGAACCCAAATGGCTCCAAGTCCTTCCGATGCGGCGACCGCTCCTTCCACGGTTCTATTTGGTGATGCGTTCGATCTCACTCATTTCAGAACTGAACACTTTCTCGAACTGCTCACCCGGAAGACCGAGGGACATGTCCGTGAGATTGTTCTTCTGTATGTAATCCGTCATCACCGGCCCGCTCCTGGCTTTGAGGAATGCCTGCTGCAGTGCCTGGTAGCCGTTCGGATCCTTCTTCACGAACTCGGCGGAAACGACGTAAACACCGTAGCGCGAGAGGAAGTTGGGCGACGGCATGGTGTGGCCCAGCTTTGCGAGCTGGCTTTGCAGGGTCTGTGCCTCGTCCCATCGAGGGCTTTTGCGGTCCGATCCGATGAAAAGCGCCGTTGTCTTCGGGCGCAGCACCGAGCGCACGAAGTCATCGCCCAAATTGGCGGTGACGTCGCCTGCCAGAAGGGCGTTGGCACCTTCAGCGCCGCCCTTGTAGCTGACGACGATAGCGTCGATCTTCAACGTATCGATGAGCCACTTGGCCAGGACCTCCTGGGCCGTACCGCCTGTCACCGAGATGGAAAGCTTTCCGGGGTTGGCCTTCGCCTGGTTGACAAAGTCCACGAAGTCGCGGATTCCAGAGTCGTTCTTGACGAGGAAGACCCGCGGCTCGTGCAGGTCAGCCATCATGACCCGAAAGTCGGTTCCCTTGAACCCTGCGTTTCCGCGCGCAATGGCAAGATTCAAGTCCGGCTGGTTGATCGCCAACACCGCCGAGCCGTCGCGGCCTTCGCGAAGCATTGCACTGGCACCCAACTGACCACCGGCGCCCGGTTGATTGCGCACCACGACACTGCGGTTCATCACCTGCTGCAGCGGAACCGAGATCAGCCGTGCGAAGGCATCGGTGCTGCCTCCAGGCGGATAGCCGACGATGATCTGCAATGGCTTGTCGCCCTGGGCAATGGCGATGCGAGGCAGTGCCACGCTTGCAGCCGTCATTCCGAGGGCACGGGAGAACAGGCGGCGGGACATTTGAGGACAGGGCATGTTCAGAACTCCAGGGTTGCTTGAAGGGGATCAGCCCAGCAGACGTGCGTCGTAGGGTGTGGTGTTGAGTTGCTCGCAGCCGGTTGCGGTCACCACCACCACGTCTTCCAAGTGGGCGCCGCCCACGTGCGGCTGGTCGGGCAGAACGATGCGTGGCTCCAGGCACATCACCATGTTCTCCTCGACGACAAAGTCGACACGGCGGTCCACAAGCGGCTCGCCGTGCAGCCCGTAGCCGAGTTGGTGGCCCGTATTGCCGGTGTAGGTGTAGTCGCCCCAGCCGCTGTCCGCGATGACCTCACGCGCGCGCGCATCGATGGCCTTGCCCGTCACACCAGGGCGAATCATCTTCTTGGCCTCCTGCAGCGCAAGGTAAGTAGCCTTGTAGATGGACCGCTGCGTTTCCGTCGGCTCGTCGCCGCACAGGACAGTGCGGCCAAGGTCGGCCGTGTAGCCTTTGACCACCGCGCCAAGGTCCACGATGACCATCTCGCCGGAGTTGATGACCTTCTCGGTTGCGATGCGCTCGAACATCGAGGCGTTCGCGCCGGAGGCGATCAGCGGGATGAAGGGCTCGAACTCGGATCCTGCGCGGCGCATTGCGGTCACCGCGGCCGCAGAGACCGACTGCTCGGTCACGCCGGGCCGGATGGCGTCAATGGCGGCCAACGCTCCCAGGTCGGCCACACGCAGCGAATTGCGGATGAGCTCGATTTCGATGGGGTGCTTGACCGCCGTCAGCTGAAGCCACATCGGCGTGACGTCGCCGATCTGCAGCGCCGGGCAGCGCTTCGTGAGCCCCTGGAACACCATGTGCGGCATGATGTCCGTGGCAATGCGTCCTTCGCTCACGCCGTAGTCCGCGAGCATCTTTTCGATGACCTCATGCCACTTGGATACGTGGGGCAGCCGGCGAGCGTCCTCGATGTCCGACTTGAAGCGAATGCGCAGGTCGTCGCTGCCCGAGATGTAGCCAACGACAGGCGGCCGGCCTTTGACGACCAAAGCGACGTACTCTGGCTCCAGGAAGGGGCGAAAGCCTTTGACGTAGAAGTCGGTTGCCCATCGCACCGCTTCGGCCTTGAAGAATAGGAATGCGTCGAAGCCGGACTTCTCCAGTGCGATCTGCAGCTTTTGCTGCTTGATGGCGTGCAGTTCGTCGCCTGCGTAGTAGCTGGGTGGCTGTTTGGCGAAGTTGATGTCTTTGTTCATGGCTGAGTGGTCCGTTTGGTGGTGGGGGCGCGTGCTTTCAGGAGCCGCGTACGTGGGTGCCGTGTTCGGCGGCAACAGCTTGGAAGACTTCCACGGCAGTTCTGATGCCGCTTTCCAAGACATGCCGATGGGTGACACACCGCATCAAGGTGGGCCCCCACGGGCGGACCAGGACACCTTGACTGCGAAGGGAGGTCTCCCATTGCTGGGCAGTGCGCCCCGTCGCCAGCACGTCCACCTGGACGATGTTGGTCTGCGGGTGCTTGATGCGCAAAGTTGCAACGCTGGCCAGTCCGTCAGCCAACAGCCGTGCGCAGGCATGGTCTTGCGACAAGCGGTCCACCATCGACTGCAGTGCTTCCAGGCCTGCTGCCGCGGCAATGCCAACCTGGCGCTGGCTTCCGCCCAGCAGCTTGCGCAGCCAGCGCGCACGCTGGATGGTCTCGACAGGGCCGACAAGAACGGCGCCCATGGGTGCGCTCAGTCCTTTGGATAGACAGACAGAGACCGTGTCGGCCTGCGCGGCAATGCTCGATGCAGGAACGCTCAGCGTGAGAGCCGCGTTGAACAGGCGCGCTCCGTCCAAATGGACGCGAGCGTCCGCAGCGCGCGCCAACTCGAAGACCTGGCGCATGTGGTCCAGGGAAGCCACCGCGCCACCTTCGTTGTTGTGCGATGTTTCAACACACACGAGGCGTACCTTCAGGCCTCCCTTCGTGGACGCAAGCGTTGCCTGCAGCGCGGCAAGGTCAAGCGCGCCATTGGGGTCGGGGATTGGCTGGTAGAACGCCCCCGTGATGGCTGCTGCGCCGCGTTCGGCGGTGTAAATGTGGGAGCCGCTGCCTGCGATGACAACGTCCTGCCGGCTGGCTTGCGCCAGGATGGCCAGCAGGTTGGCCATGGTGGCGCTCGGCGCATAGAGTCCCGCGGGCTTGCCCAAGAGCTTGGCGGTGTACTGCTCAAGCTCAACGGCAGTCGGGTCCCCGTCCAGCCCATCGTCGCCCAATGGCGCTTGGCGCATGCGGTCGTACATCGACTCGGTCGGCAGCGTGACGGTGTCGCTACGCAGATCGACTGTGTTGGAAAAAGGGTTGATGCTCATGGACTTATTGGTTGCGTTGGTGACTGGCTCGTGAACGCCGCGTCGCCGTGGAAGTAATTTATGGAGTTCACGCTTTGAAGGGAATTGATAAGATGCGATTTCAGTTTTGAGAAATCCTCGTGAATCTTTCGGCTCTGAATACCCTTCGCGCGATCCTGGTGCACGGAAATTTCACGGCAGCGGGTGTGGCGGTCGGGTGTACGCCTAGCGCCGTGAGCCTGCAGATCAAGCAGTTGGAGCAGTTCTTCGGACAGCCACTGTTCGACCGCAGCACACGTTCCGTAAGACCCACGCCGTTCGCGTTGGAGATCGCGGGAGCGGCCACGGACTTCATCGACAAGGTGGAGTCGCTGCGGTCGCGGCCGTCGATGACAGTGGAGGGCCTGTTCCGCCTCGGCGTCATCACGAGCATGCAAAGCGATGTTCTGCCGGCCGTCCTTCGCACGCTGCGCACCCGTCACCCTTTGCTGAGCGTGCGCATCCCGCCGCTGAACGATTCCGACGAGCTGCTGACTGAATTGCGGGCGGGACGCATCAATGCCGCGCTGCTCGTGCGCCCTGACAACGGGGGCTCCACTCGGATGGTCTGGCGCGAGGTCTATCGGCAGCCCTACGTGATGCTTGCGCCTGCAGAAGCAAAATCGTCAGACCCTAAGGTGCTGCTGCGCACCTACGGCTGGATTGCCTACGACATGAGCCTGGCTGGTGGCAGGACGGCAGCCAGACAGGTGCGCGGCTTAGAGCCCAAAATTCAAAGCACCATGGAACTGCGTTCGGTCGATGCCATCGTCTCGATGGTCTCCGAAGGGATGGGCGTCACGGTCTTGCCGCTGCCGCGCCGCCCCATGCTGCAGGCGTACGAATTGAAGGAAATCGGGCTGGGCCGCACCACGCCCTTCCGCCGCATTTCACTGGTCTGGCGGCGTGCTGATGATGACAACAGAAAAGTCGCAGCGGTAGCGGATGCGTTCAACAGCCATCAGTCGCCGCAGCGTTGAGCCATGGCATCCAAGCCGCACGTTTTTGGCGTACGCGCACCAAAGTCGTTCCCGGCAGTGACCAGCGGCGCTGTGGGGCATGCGACGCTTCTGAGCATGTCAATCCAGGGTCAACGCGTGCAATTCGATACGTGAGCGGTCAGATAGGAGAAGGAGCACGCCTGGGCTCATGGAGCCTGTGAAAAGTTCCTGAGAAAATTGCTCAAGCGGTACGTTGCTTCTCCCGTATCTGTCTGGGGTTGGAGTACGCCGATTGGTTCCATGCCGGCTGTGTGTCCAACTCGGAGCTCGACGAGCTCGCCAGCGGAGAGCAATGGGGTCGCCAGGTTTCGCGGGAGCAATGCCAGCAGCGGGTGGCTCAGAAGTAGCCGCCAGAGCAGCGGAAGCGATCGGGTAACCACTGGGTAAGCCCGTGGCGTCGTGGGTAAGCGCGTGGAGAATTCGTCGAAATGTGTGCGAGCCGCCAGGCCCGCAGGCATTAACAGCCAAGTCTGCTCGGCCAGCTCTGAAGTGCTCACCATGTCTGAGCAAGCGAGGGGATGGCTCGCGCGGCAGACCACCACCAGCTGGTCTTCGCGAACAGGATGGAATTCCCATCCTTCCGGGATGACGGCCGGACGCCGACAGACCACCAAGTCCACCTCGCCCCGCGCGATCGCAAGGAGCTGGTCTTCGCCTTCGGCTTCCCGCAAGTGGATCTGGATTGTCGGGTGCCTGTCGCCGAACTCCGGAAGAGCGCTGACCAGCAAGCCATTGATGGCTGCTGCCGAACCGATCAAGCGAACCGACCCTTCTCCTTGTCGTCGGCGCGCGGCTATGACCTCGGCTCCATTGGCGACCCCTAGCATCAGCTGGCGCGCTATCGGGAGCAGGTCTCGGCAGGCGGGGGTTGGCCGCACCCCGCGTGCGTGCCTCTCGAATAGCGGAACCTCCAGGAGCTCTTCCAAGTAAGCCAGCGTCTGTGTGACGGAAGACTGCGTCATTCCGATCGCGGCAGCAGTACGCTGAATGCTGCCGAACTCGGTGAGCTGCAGCAGGATCTGTACGTGTCGGAACTTTCCGCGTGCAAGCAGCCGGTTGAGGAGGGCGGAAGCGGAGAGCTGCAAGGTATCGGCAAGTCTAATCTCATCGGGCGGAATTTAATTTGCCGCTGATAGCTGTCCACCGGAAGATCGTCGGCAAACCGCGCCAGGAGCGCGGCAATCAGGAGACACCGTGAAACTGCTTCGTTACCTGCTGGCGCTCGGCGCCGTCGGCCTAACCTTGGCGTCGCCGTCCCAGGCGCAATCCGTGGATTGGCCCACGCGTGCAGTCCGCATTATCGTTCCGGCGCCAGCGGGCGGCCCGTACGACCGCATCATCCGTCCGGTGGCGCAGCACATGTCCCAGATGCTGAAGCAGCCGGTGGTCGTGGATAACCGGCCAAGCGCGGGAAACATCGTTGGTACCCAAGTGGGCGCCACCGCTGCGCCTGACGGATACACGCTGACGATGACAGGCATGCTCAACACGATCGCCCAGAGCATGTATGACAACGTGCCGTTCGACATCGCCAAGGACTTCGAGCACATCGGCAGCATTGGTGAAGGCCCGCAATGGCTCGTGGTCCGTCCGGACGCAAACATCAACAGCTTCCAGGACCTGGTGCAGCAGGCCAAGCGTGAACCGGGAAAACTCAACTACGCGACCTCCGGCGCGGGCAGCAGCGGGCACCTCGTCATGGAACTGCTGCAACGCGCCGCGGGCATCCAGCTGACGCACGTACCGTACAAGGGCGGCGCGCCTGCCTTGCAGGATGTGCTGGCTGGCGTGGTGCCTGCGACGGTGCTGCCGATCAGCGCGGCGGTGACCCACGTGCAATCCGGCAAGCTGAAGGTTCTTGCCGTGACGAGCCCGCAGCGCAGCCCGCTGGTGCCGACTGTTCCCACGTTCGCCGAGCTGGGCTATAAGCAGCTGACCGTGAATTCGTGGGTCGGCCTGTCGGCGCCAAAGGGCACACCTGCTCCGGTAGTCCGCAAGCTCAGTGCGGCGCTTCAGGGCGCAGTGAACGACCCTGCGATCTTGAAGCAGCTCGACGTGGAAGGGCTTATCCCCCTGGTGTCCAGTCCCGAGCAGTACACACAACTGGTCCGCAGCGACACCGAGCGTTGGGGGCAGTTGGTGCGCAGCCTTCACATCAAGGCAAACTGACGATGCCCTTCGTGGACTCCCATCACCGGCGAATCTATTACGAACGCCACGGGCAAGGCCCCGCAGTCCTTTTGTGCCACGGCGCCGGGTCCAATGCCGCAACCTGGTGGCAGCAGTTGCCCACGTTTGCGGCGCAGCACACCTGCATCACCATGGACATCCGGTGCTTCGGCCGGTCTGCTGCCCCACTGAAAGAGTTCTCGTTGGACAACTTCGTCGCCGATGTCCTGGCCATCCTGGACCGTGAAGAGGTTCAGCGGGTCACCCACGTGGGTCAGTCGCTCGGCGGGTTCATCGGACTCCAACTTGCTCTGAGGCATCCAGATCGCGTGGCGGCCTTCGTCGCATGTGACAGTTCAATGGCGCTCGACCATCCCGTGCTCCTGGATACGCTCGCCAAGCGGCAGATATCCCACCAGGCCGTGAGTATCGAGCAGCGCTCGTTGGGCCGCTGGTTCCTCGAGAACCGTCCCGAGCAGGCGGCGCTCTACGCGCAAATCAACCATTTCAATCCCAGTGCGCACGCCTTTGCCGCGAAGGAGTGGGGCAGTGCATTGGCAGGACTGATGGCGCCTTCCAGTTTGATTCCGATGCGTTCCCTGCGCGATGTCGCGTGCCCAACGCTTCTTCTCGTGGGAAACGAGGATCCGATCGTGCCTGTGTCGGTGATGGAAGAGGTGCAAGCTCTTATCCACGGCAGCGAAGTCGTGGTCATCCAGGAGGCCGGCCACTCGGCGTACTTTGAGAAACCGCATGAATTCAACAGCACCGTGCTCGATTTCATTGCGCGCCGCGCACGGTATTGAAGGCTCGCACGCAGCTCTTACGCGCTTCCCTGCTGGCATTGACCATCATCTCGGTGGTGGTCGCGCTGACGACGGTGGTTGCCGAGTTCATCTCTGCGTCGCGAACCCATCGGCGCAGCAGATTCGCATTGACGCCTTGGACCATCGCCACCGCCGCCATCGACATGCCCGGCTGCATGCAACTGGCTACAGCGTTTGCCTTGAATTCGTCGCTGTGAATGCGACGTCGCCGGCGTGTGCCGCCTTGTTGATCGGGGATAGTGCTCACGTGTCCTGCTTCTTGGACACTTAAAGCTTGAGTCGTCCGTACGATGGCATCGAGGTGTCAGGCGACACGACAAACTGACCCCCTGGAGGTGCGGCAGAAATCTTGGACTGGTTAAGCAGCAAGACCGAGGCTCCTTCGGCGCCGATCGGGCTGCGGAAGCTCAGCGAGAGCCTGATCCGCTTCTCGTTGTACCAGCGGATGTAGGAGTCCAGCGCCTCGCTAACTGCTCGCTGGTTGTAGACAGCCAGTTCCGCTGGTAGAACATCTCGTGCTTCAGACGGCCGACACAGGGCACGGCAGCATCGAGGCATTCACTCCGAATCAGTCGCGCCCTGGGCTCCCTTGGCAGTTGCAGGAACCAGAGCCGACGGCTGAAGAAGAACGGAGTCCGCACCGCTCACAGGAGCCACGTCGAGAACCGCGCCGATCGGCATGAGTCCGAACCGATCGCCAGCGCGCCGTTTCGTCGCTGCCGAGAGGTCGCGAGCCGGCGCGAACGGCTCCTCGTCGCCAAGCTGGAAAGTTCCCCAGTGCACACCAAAGGAGCGCGCAGCGCCCAGGTCCTCATGGGCTCGCACTGCATCGTCAGGGTCCATGTGCTCGAAACGCATCAGGGCCCGCGGCTGGTAGGCACCGATCGGCAGTGCTGCCAGGTCGATGGAGCCGATGCGATGACGGATGTCCTGGAACATCGCCTGCACGTAGGCGGTGTCGCCGGCGAAGTAGAAGCGCCGAAGTGAGCCCGCGACTTCGTGTTCCACGACCCAGCCACCCCACAGAGTGGTGTTGCGGTTCCGCGGCCCACGCCCGCTGCTGTGCTGTGCGGGTACGAACCGGAAGGTCACGGCTCCCACTGTCGCAGTCTGCCACCAGTCAAATGGCTGCGCCCGGACTTGCACGTGGTCCTCGAACCAGGACTGCAAGCCCTGACCCACAAAGAAGCGTGGCGGCCCACCCCGTTGCCGGGCCAGATGGCGCACGGTGGGCAGGTCCAGATGGTCGTAATGGTCGTGCGACGTCAACACCACATCGATGTGGGGAAGTCCCTCCAGTGCCACTGGCAGTAAAGTCAGCCGCGCCGGCCCAAAGCCAGCCACCGGCCCAGCGGTGTCGGTGAGCACCGGGTCGAGCAGCACCCACAGACCACTCACCCGCATCAGCATCGCTGAGTGGCCCAGCCAAGCCACCGCGAAGGGTCGCTGCGCCATGGCTTCGATGTCAAGCGGCACGGTGGGTGGCACCTCGGTGCGGCTGAGATCGCGGGTGATCTGCACCCAGGCACGGCGCAGGAAGTAGGTCGCGGACGCCCGGGCGCCTGTGTCTTCGGGCAGTACATAGGGGTTGGTAAAAGTCTGCATTGGCGGCTGCTTCGTGTCATCCAAAGCGGTCGAACAGGCGACGAGCAGACCGCTGTACAGCAAGGCGGCTGCGGCACCTACGAACGGCAACGAGCGGAGGCGATGGCACATGTTCCAGGCGCAGCCGGCTCAGCCCACGACGCCGTCCAGCAGCGTATCCAGCGCAGTCTGGACCGGCGCGCTTCCGACCTTCTCGGGCATGAGAAGACCCTCGATGCTGAGCATGGTGATGCCGTGCACCTGCGCCCAGCAGGCCGCGGCCTGGCCTTGCAAGGGCCGTCGCCTGAAGGCGCCGGACTCCTGCCCGCGCGCCAGCAGATCCAGCAACACCCCCAGCGCCGACAAGGCACGCTCGCTGAGGTGCGCGACGTGAGGGTCACCCGCGTCGCTGCTGAACATGAGGCGGTACAGCGATGGGTTGTCCACGCCGAAGGCGATGTACGTGCCGGCGACTGCCAAGAACTCCTTGCGGGCGGTTCGCGGCCGGGGAGCTATCGCCGCTTTCATCTCTTGGCCCAATTGGTCGAAGCCTCGCAACGCCAGTTCGAGCAGCAGAGCCGCCTTGTCAGGGAAGTGCTTGTAGGGAGCGGCATGGCTGACGCCTGCCCGGCGCGCCACCTCACGCATCGTGAACTGCCAGCCCTTGTCCTCGCGCAGCATCGCTGAGGCGGTCTCGACGATCGTGCGTCGCAGGTCGCCGTGGTGATAGGGCCTATCGACGGGGTCCAGCGTCGTGGTCAGTGTCTCTCTTGATTGCGGCAAGGGGCGCATCCGCGGTTTCCCGGGGCCTCATGGGTGGATCGAGGTTGCATTCTAAGTTAGATGTAGACAAAGACCACATTGTTGTCAATGTAAACATTACCCTGTACAGTTCGCTCATGTTGTCATCGTCTACATGGAGATCGAAAATGAACGCCTCTCAGCCCAGCCAAGCTTTCCGCACCACGATCCGCGCTGCCGTGACGGCTGTCGCCCTCGCCAGCACGGCGCTCGCCGCATTCGGCTCGACGCTGGACACTCGAACCGTCCACCAAGCAGAAACCGCGGGCCTGTACGAAACCTTCCATGACGTGCCGACGGGCTTCGTGTTCGTGAAGCTGCCCAGCGGATGGCACTTCGTGGATCGTGATCTCGAGGGCAGTTCGCACAAGGTCTTTGTCGATGCGCCGACCGGCTTCGTCTTCGTCAAGACCTCGGACGGCTGGCGCTTCATCAACCGGGACCACTGAAGGCCGCGCGACCTGCCTCTGCACAGCCGCCGCGCAACCGATCCTCACTGCTAACGGAGCCCCCTCATGACTACCGCATCTTTAATGGCCGAGCGCCTGCCCGCCACGCTCGCCGCTCAGCGCGCTGCCTTCCTGCGCGACGGCCCTCCCACGCTGGCTCAGCGTAAGGCCGATCTCGCAAAGCTTCGGGCTGCTGTCCTGGCCCGAAAGGCAGACATCGATCGCGCCTTGTGCGCTGACTTCGGACACCGCTCGTCGCACGAAACGGCCATCATGGAAGTCTTGCCCCTCATCCAGGGGATCGACTACCAGATCCGCCATCTGCGCAAGTGGATTCGCCCCGAGCGCAGGCACGTACCAATGCACTTCCAGCCGGCACGGGCCTGGGTGTCCTATCAACCACTGGGCGTGGTGGGCATCATGGCACCGTGGAACTTCCCGATCTCGTTAGCCCTCATGCCACTGGCCACAGCGCTCGCCGCGGGCAATCGCGCCATCATCAAGCCTTCGGAGTTCGCTCCGGCGGCGAGCGCGCTGCTCGTCGAGCTGATTGGCGAGACGTTCAGCCCCGAGCAGGTGGCGGTGGTGACCGGCGACGTCACCGTAGGGCAGGCGTTCTCGGCGCTGCCATTCGACCACTTGATATTCACCGGCAGCACGCCGGTCGGGCGGGCCGTCATGAAGGCAGCCAGCGAGAACCTGGTTCCTGTAACGCTGGAACTCGGCGGCAAGTCACCCGTGATCGTGGACAAGGGACACTCACTGCAGCATGCGGCCGCCGGAATCGCGTTCGGCAAGCTTTCCAACGGGGGGCAGACGTGCATCGCCCCAGACTACGCCCTCGTCCACGAGGACGACATGCGGTCCTTCCTCGACGTCTTCGACCAGGCTGTGCGCTCGATGTACCCCGAAGGCCCTTCCTCAGACCAGTACACCTCTATCGTCAATCAGCGTCAGTATGAACGCCTGACCGCTCTGCTGACTGATGCGCAAACGAAGGGAGCAACGGTGCGCGAGGTCGGCGCGAACCCCGACGCGGCCAGGCGCCGCGCCCACACGATGGCACCCACCTTGGTGATCGGCGCGACCGACCAGATGCGCATCATGAAGGAGGAGATTTTCGGCCCCGTGCTGCCAGTGATTCCCTATCGGGACCTCGACGAAGCGATCTCTTACGTCAACGCCCGTCCGCGCCCGCTGGCCTTGTACTACTTCGGCACCAACGGCGACCATCAGCGCAAGGTACTGACCCGAACCACATCCGGCAACGTGACCGTCAACAACACGCTGATGCACTACGCGCAAGAAGATCTGCCCTTCGGCGGCGTGGGGCCGAGCGGCATTGGCGCGTATCACGGCATCGAAGGATTCAAGGCACTCAGCCACGCCAAGGGCATCGTGGAGCAAGGCGCCTGGAATATGAGCGGGATGTTGCGACCGCCTTTCGGTTCAGCCGCCAACATGATCCTGAAGTTCATGCTGCGCTGAAAACGGTAAGGCGGCTAAACACCCGCGGTGCCCCACGAGCGACATTCACGGGCCAACACTTTCGCCCGAGAGCCTTGCAAGGCTGCGTGCCCTCGACACATCGAGCTTGCCCGCAATGCCCGCCGATACACGGCTCGGACCCTGCGTAGGCCAGGTTCCGAATGTGGTTTGCATCGGCCTCAACTCCCGCACGCAGATTTTCGGCGTTGCAACCATCGTGTCTTATCTCAGCCGCTTCATGGCGCTTCGGCCCGGCGACGTGATCCCGACCGGTACGCCGCCRGCAAACCATTGCCTACAGCGACGCCATGGGCGCCGCCTGGCGCGCTGGCCACTTGCCTGCGCTTTAAGGGGACACCAAAAGACGAGCTCCGCATTGGGGCGGGGTAGGAGCCTGCCCGCTCGTCACGCTTCTGCCACCCACGGTTGCGGCTCTGGCAAAGCCATTGCGGGACTGATGTCCGGGTGCATTCCAGAGGACACGACGTGCGGGACGCCGAAGATCTAGGTGCGCGTCAGGACCCCAGGCGGGCATCGCGCCTGAGTGACTGAGGCGGCTTGCCGAAGCCGCGCATGAACGCTTCTCGAAGGTGGCGTCGGTCGCGGAAGCCCGTTTCGCGTGCAACCACCTCCAGCGGGTGGCGGCTGCGCTCGATCATCAAGCGTGCCGCCTCCACGCGCAGACGCTCTACCGCCTTGGCCGGCGACTGCCCGGTCTCGGCGGTAAAGACACGGCTGAACTGGCGCGGGCTGAGGTTCGCAGCCGCAGCGAGTTCTTCCACGCCCAGCGACTGCGCCAGGTGGCGGCGGGCATGCTCCAGCGCCCGCGCGATGCGGTCCGAGCGCGGCGCGAGATTCAGGATTTCCGAATGCTGCGACTGGCCGCCCGAACGGCGCTGATGCATGACCAGCCGGTGCGCCACCGATCGCGCCACCTCGTCGCCCAGGTCCTTCTCGACGAGGCCGAGCGCCAGATCCAGTTCCGCCGTCATGCCGGCGGAGGTCCAGATCGGGTCATCGGCGATGAAGATGCGGTCCGGCTCGACCTGGACATCGGGATGCCGCTGTTGCAATGCGGCCGCATAGGCCCAGTGCGTCGTGGCACGTCGCCCTGCTAGCAAGCCGGCTTCGGCCAGCACGAAGGCTCCGGTGCACAGCCCCACGGTCCGACGCGCACGAGCACTGCACTTTCGCAGCGCATGCAGCAGTTCGGGTGGCGAGGGAGTCGCCAATGGGTCGAGCACGCCGACCACCATCCAGGTGTCGACCGTGCTGCGTGCGGTGAAGGGGCTCGTCTGCAGGGCCGTGCCCAGCGAAGCCTTCACGGTGCCGCCGGGCATCGAGTGGCAAGTCACCTCGTAGAAGGGCTCGCCCGCCAAAAGGTTGGCGAACTCGAAGACTGCCTGCGTGGCCAGCGCCATCACCTGGAAGCCGGCCGGCAGGACGTAGCCTATTTTGTGCATGTGCGGTCTCGCAGAAGATGGCATAAAACACGACTATAAGCGTCATTTACGCCAAACGCCAGACGGCGCAACATTGGCTCCATCGCAACCCCGAAACGGAGCATCACCATGACGCAGACGAACCTGGGCACCGCCCTCATCACCGGAGCCTCCTCCGGCATAGGCGCCCTCTACGCCGATCGCCTGGCGCGACTCGGCTACGACCTGATCCTTGTCGCCCGAAACCGCGAGCGCTTGAACCCGTTGGCTGAGGAAATCACCAGCCGCCACGGCCGCGCGGTGGAGGTCTTTCCCGCCGACCTGAACAACCCGGTGGCGTTGCGCAGCGTGGAGAACAAGCTCAAGCAAGATGCCAGCATCACCCTGCTGGTCAACAACGCCGGCATCGGTACGCACACGCCGCTGCTGGAGAGCGACGTGGACCAGATGGGGCGCATGATCGACCTCAACGTCACGGCGCTGACCCGGCTGAGCTACGCGGCGGTGCCAGGCTTCGTGGCACGCGGCAACGGTGCGTTGATCAACATCGCCTCCATCGTGGCGGTCTCGCCGGAATCCTTGAACGGCGTGTATGGCGGCAGCAAGGCCTTCGTGTTGGCCTTCAGTCAATCGCTGCAGCACGAGCTGGCCGGCAAAGGCGTGCGGGTGCAAGCCGTGCTGCCGGGTGCGACGGCCACCGAGTTCTGGGCACGCGGCGGCCTTCCCGTGGAGCACCTGCCGGCGCAGATCGTGATGCGTGCCGAAGACCTGGTGGACGCCGCCTTGCAGGGCTTCGAGCGCGGCGAGTCGGTGACGCTTCCTTCGCTGCACGACGTGGCCCTCTGGGATGCCTACGAAGGCGCGCGCAAGGCGATGGCGCCCCACCTCTCGAGCAACGAAGTGGCATCGCGCTACCAGCCCTTGCGCTGAGTGGCTGTATCGCATTTGGCCTGCGCACCGCTCTGAAATCCGCATGAAGGCGCATGGAGTGCGCCAGCAAGCATCCCTCAAAAAATACAAGGAAGCCCCCCGTGTCACCCACCAGCATGGATTCACATTCCTCCATCAAGATTCCCGGGACCGAGGAACACTTTCTCGATCCGCTCGGATCAAACGAGGGAAGCCTGGGGCGATTGCGCTATCTCTCGGGAGGAATGGGGCCACCGTTGGTCTTGTTGCACACCGTGCGCACACAGGCCGAGCACTTCCGTCACCTCATCCCGCTGGTCCGCGAGCGGTACACGGTGTATGCCCTCGATCTCCCTGGAATGGGCTACTCGCAGATCGTGCCGGGCGCCTCGTATGAGGAGCCGGCCATGCGCGAGGCGGTCAAGAGCCTCATCACCCGACTCGACTTGCGCGATGTGACGCTGCTCGGCGAGTCGATGGGCGCGACGCTCGCCCTCACCACCGCGGCCGATCTGCCCGAGCGGGTGCGGCGTGTCGTGGCGATCAATGCCTATGATTACGCGGGCGGCATCGCGCGGTCCAGCCTGCTGGCCCGGTTCGTCGTGACCGGCGCGCTTGCGCCGGGTATCGGCCGGACCATCGCGGGCGTCCAACCCAAGCCGATCGTGCGCGCCGTGCTCCGTGGGGGCCTCGGCAACACAGCCGCCCTGCGCGATGACTACCTCGATGAACTGTTGAACGTGGGGCGCCGGCCCGGCTATCCGGTCGTCGCCCGCGCGGTGTACGGCAACCTGCCCAGCCTCATCGCGGCACGCGCCCGTTACCCCGAGGTCAGCGCACCCGTCCACCTCATCTACGGAGAGAAGGATTGGTCAAGACCCTCGGACCGGCAAGCCAACAAGCAGCTTCTCTCCGCGGCCGAGTTTGTCCAGGTGCCTGGCGCCGGCCACTTCATCGTCCTCGAGCGGCCGGACGTGCCTGCCAAGGTGTTGAACGACGCGCTGCGACTCGCGAATGTTCCGACACCTGCCGCACACGTCGCCTGCGCGCGCAGTTGAATACTCTCGAACAAACCGCTATCGCAAAGGAGCAGCGCAATGACATTCAAAGCACTACTGAGCACCAAGTCTGGTGAGGCGATTTCGACCGACCTGGTCGATTTCTCCGAGGCTGATCTGATGCCCGGCGACGTCACCGTCGCGATCGACTACTCGACGGTGAACTACAAGGACGCGGCGGCGATCAGCGGCCGCGCGCCGGTCATCCGCCAGTTCCCACTGATTCCAGGCATCGATTTCGCCGGCGTGGTGGAAACGTCCTCACACCCGGCGTTCGTGCCGGGGGACCGCGTGGTTGCCAACGGCTGGGGCCTGAGCCAGACGCATCACGGCGGCTTCGCGCAGAAGGCTCGCGTCAGCGGCGACTGGTTGATCAAGCTGCCAGAAGTGTTCTCGACGCGAGACGCCATGGCCATCGGCACGGCGGGCTACACGGCAATGCTTGCTGTGCTGGCGCTGGAGCACGCTGGCCTGACACCGGACAAGGGCGAGGTGCTGGTGACCGGCGCCGGCGGTGGGTCCGGATCCGTCGCCATCGCGCTGCTGTCCAAGCTCGGCTACCGCGTCGTCGCCTCGACCGGGCGCGCGGAGGAGACGGCCTATCTGCGTGACCTGGGCGCCGTGGAGGTGATTGATCGCCGCACGCTGTCCGAACCGGGCGCGCCGATCGGCAACGAGCGCTGGGCTGGAGCCGTCGACTCGGTGGGTAGCCACACACTGGCCAATGTGCTGGCCCAGACCCGCTACCGCGGCGCCGTGGCCGCGTTTGGCCTGGCACAGGGTATGGACCTTCTCGGCTCGGTCCTTCCCTTCATCTTGCGCAATGTCACGCTGGCCGGCATCGATTCGGTCAACGCACCGCAGGACGTGCGCCTGGCAGCGTGGTCTCGCCTGGCGACAGACCTCGATCTGGGCAAGCTTGCGCGTGCCACCCAGGTGGTCGGCCTCGCGGATGTCCCCGGCCTCGCGGAGCCCGTGCTGCGAGGGCAGGTGCGTGGGCGCACGGTGGTGGACGTGAGCGCCTGAGCTGCGGCAAGGCATCGATGATTTCGAATCCTGGGTCGCGCGGCTGCCGCCGGACCTTCCATTTCAAGAGAAAGAGATCCCCATGAAAGCCTTCATCATCGACCGCTACGGCAAGAAGGAAGTCGGTCGCATCGCCGACATGCCTGAACCGGGCATGCATGACGACGACGTGCTGATCCAGGTCCACGCCGCCAGCGTGAACGTGCTGGACATCAAGATCAGAACCGGCGAGTTCAAGCGCGGCGTCCTTCCCTACCGCATGCCGCTCATCCTCGGCAACGACGTGGCCGGCACCGTCGTGCGGGTCGGCCGTCTCGTTCGAGACTTCAATGTGGGTGACGAGGTCTATGCCCGGCCCGACGACGACCGCATTGGCACGTTCGCAGAGCTGATCGCGGTCAAGGCCACGTCGGTGGCTCGCAAGCCCGCCAACATCGGCATGGGCGAAGCGGCTTCGCTGCCGCTCGTGGCGCTGACGGCCTGGCAGGTCTTGGTCGAGACGGCCAAGCTGAAGAAGGGGCAGAAGGTGTTCATTCAGGCGGGCTCAGGTGGCGTCGGCACCATCGCGATCCAGTTGGCCAAGCACCTTGGCGCCTGGGTCGCCACCAATACGAGCACAGCGAACGTGGATTGGGTCAAGGCCTTGGGCGCCGATGTGGTCATCGACTACAAGAAGCAGGACTTCGCCATCGAACTGCGTGACTACGACGTGGTGCTGAACAGCCTCGGCAGCGATGAACTGCACAAGTCGCTGCAGGTGCTCAAGCCCGGCGGGCACCTCATCTCGATCTCCGGGCCGCCCACGCCCGCCTTCGCTGCCGAGCGGGGATTCCCCTGGCCGGTGAAGCAGGTGCTGCGCCTGCTGAGCTTCGGCATTCGAAGAAAGGCCAAGGCGCGCGGCGTCAACTATGCGTTCGTCTTCATGCGCGCAGAAGGCAAGCAGTTGAGCCAGATCACGGCGCTGGTGGAGAAGGGTGCGATCCGTCCCGTCGTCGACCGATCGTTCACGCTGGACCAGACCGCAGAGGCTCTGGCCTATGTCGAGCAGGGGCGTGCCAAAGGCAAGGTCGTGGTGAAGGTCCGCTGAGAGCGGCCCTGAGCTGCCCTCGAACCAGCGCATCGAGATCAACGAGGCATTCGCCGCGATCACGCTGGCGATGCGATGCGATGCGACGCGACGGCTTGAGGCGGGGCATCGTGACCTTGTGCATCGGCGGCGGTCAGGGCATCGCGCTGGCGCTCGAAACGCTCTGATAGAAAGGATGGCAATGGGCCTGTACTAGCTGGACGGCCTCGTGGCGGTGGCACGAGAACAAGCAGTTCGAGCGGGAACATCCAGATGTCAGGTAGTGAGGGTCAACTGTCGGCCGTCTGCGGCAGCTGCACATTCAGGAGCAGGGCCACAGTTCCAGCCAGTCCGCAGAACGCCACCAGTTCGGCCACGCCGTGTTCGCCGAAGTACCCCTGTACTTGCTCGAACAACTCGTCCGGGACGCTGTGGCACTCGGTGAGCGCCAGGAAGAAGCGGCCAGCCGCTTCCACCGATCCGCCATCCTCTGGAATCTTGCCGGCCGCAATCGCTTCAACCATCTCCAACGAAAGTCCCGCCGACAGTGCCTTGGCTGCGTGAGTCTCCCATTGATGGCGGCATTGCTGCCGGTGTGCCGTCATGAGAAAGACGGCCTCCAGCACTCGCTGCGGCAGCGTGCCGGTCCAAAGCTCGGTCGACAGTTGCTCCAGAAGATCGGCAACTCGGGGGCTCCCGAGCAATGGCAGATAGGGGGCAGGCACACGGCCGCGCCGCCGTTCGATCAGGTCGTAGGCCGCGCGCTGTTCTGCGGAGCGCAAGGCGTCGGCCGTCGCAGGGAAACGAGTGGCTGCATGTGGGCTTGCGGGCGTCGTCTCAGGCATTGGGCTTGATGTTCCCGGCTTTCACGACCGCGGTCCATTTCTCGATCTCCTGCCGTATGCGAGTCCTGAACTCCTCGGCGGTGCTGCCGACCGGCACGAAGCCGAGCTCGATGAGTTTCTGATGTAGCGGACCTGTGCGCACGGCCTGTGCCGCGGTGGATGACAGCCGGGACACGGTGTCCGGCGCCAATTTGGCCGGCCCGATCAAGCCGAAGATCGGCGTGGCGTCGACGCTGGGCAGCCCGGCTTCCTGCATCGTCGGCGTGTCGGGCAGTTGCGCGGTCCGCTGCGCTCCGGTGACTGCCAAGGCACGGACGGTTCCCGCGCGGATGTGATCGATCATCGTGGGGACCGTGGTGAACCCGAACTGGACGTGACCCGCGAGCAGGTCGTTCAGTACGGTGCCGCCGCCGCGATACGGCACATGGTTGATGTCGATCGCGGCGGCCCCGCGCAACTGTTCGCCGGCCAGGTGCGGCGCACTGCCCACGCCCGCCGATCCGTAGCTGAGGCTGCCCGGCTTCGCCTTGGCCAGGGCCACGAATTCATTCAGCGTCGCTGCGGGTACCGCGCGGTGCACGATCAGCACGAGTGGCGCCGATGCCATGAGCGAAATTGGCGCGAAGTCCTTCTCCGTGTCGTACGGCAACGCGCTGCCGAAAAGCCCAGGATTGATCACGAATGCTGTGTCGACGAAGCCGAGCGTACGGCCGTCCGGCGCCGCCGTGGCGACCGCGCGCGTGCCGATCTGCGTGCCGGCGCCTCCTCGGTTGTCGACAATCACCGGGGCCGCGGCGGTGGGCTCCAATGCCTGCGCCATCAGGCGGCCGAGCGTGTCCGTGGCCGCACCCGGAGGGTAGGGCACGATGAGGCGGACCGCCGCCTTCGTGTCTGCGAGCGCGAGGCGCCCCGCGCCGAGCGACGCCGCCAAAGCGAGCGCAGCGCCCCCGCGGATCAGCGATCGCCTGTTGTGCATGGGCATTTCTGTCTCCTGAAAATAAGTTCTAGATGCGGCGTACGAAGCCGCTGTCGAGCAGCGCTGGTTCTGGGTCGGCACCCAGCCCGGGCCGGTCTGTCAGCTGAAAGGCGCCGTCGATGCAGGGCACGGTGTCGCCGTAGGGCGTGAAGCCGAGATCGCAGAAGAGTCGCTCCACATGCACTTCGTCCTCCTGCGCGGCCAACACGTGCAGTGTGGCCAGCAACCCCGGGCCAAAGAAGGCCGACTGCGGTGCGCAGTGCACGGCGCTGCCTGCGCATTCGCGCGAGAGCCGCAGCAGCGTCGTGACGCCGCCCGATTTGATCGCGCTCGGCTGCAGATAGTTGATGGCCTGGGCTCTCGCCGCGAGGCTCAGCTCATGCACGCTGCTGGCGTTCTCGCCGGCTGCGGTCGGCACGCCGGTTCGAACGCGCAGTGCGCGAAGTGCTTCCATGTCCTCCGGCGGCCAGAGAGGCTCTTCGATCCAGTGCAGGTCGAAGGCCGCCATCTTGGTCACGACCTCGACGGCCTCGTCGGCCGTCCAGGCGCAGTTCGCATCGACCATCAGCGGCGTGTCCGAGCCCATCACACCGCGCGCAGCGGCCACGGCCTCGGGTGTTTTCTCGTGCAGCTTCACCTGTCCGAAGCCGGCCGCCAGCGCACGCTCCACATTCCTTGCCACCAGCGCCGTGTCGCCGTAGTACTGGAGCAGCGACGCGTACGCGGGCAGGCGGGTGCGTCTCGCTCCGCCAAGCAGGACATGCAGCGGTACGCCGGCGAGCTTCGCTTTCAGATCCCAGATCGCAATGTCGAGGCCGCTCAACGCATGCAGTACCGGCCCCGAGCGGCCCATGTTGTGCAACGTGCGTTCAAGCGAAGCCATGAGCGTGGGATCCGCGGCGTCCCGGCCTGTCGCGAGGGGAGCGACCCGACTGCGAAAGATCGCCGAGAGCGCGTCGAGTTCGGCGCCATACGACTCGCCCCAGCCGACCAGGCCGTTGTCGAGTTCGACGCGGACGAGGCCGCTGTCCAACGTGGTCCTCGGGCGCCCGGCGAACAGGGGTGCCGGCGCACCGTGGTTGAAGGGCAGTCGAAGCTGAAGGCAGTCGATCGATCGGATGGTGGTGGGCATCTGATTTTTGAATTTCTGGTAGCGCTACAAAAGCATCGTACGACCCTACGTGGGCCAGCTTGTGGAGGTTTTATCTAGGCGCTCTCGCGCCAAACGGCTCAGAGAGAACATTCGACCGTCACATAGTCCGCGGGCGTGTTGATCTCTATCAGCTCGAGGTCGTCAGACTGGCGAATGACGTTGTGCGCCACTCCGGCGGGCTGACTGAGGCAGGAGCCGGCAACGACGGTCACCGGTTCGGGCATGCCGTCAAACTTGAATTCGACCCAACCTTTCAGCACGTACACGAAGTGCGCGGTCATGTCATGCCAATGCCAACCGGTCTCCCTACCGAACGGCTGGACAGCGCGGATGTGCTTGGCGCTGATTCGGCCACGTGAAGCATCCGCCATTCCGAGATCCCGGTACTCAACATTGGCGCGGGGACCGTCCCGATGAAAGCGGTTGTCCTCGAGAGGGGTGAGAACAAATTTGGATTTCGCCTGGTCAAGCGGCAATGGACCTTGGTATCGCGCAGTCTTGCTCATCGAATTCCCTTTCAGTTGATTGGTCAGCGAGTGCTATAGAGATGCGCGTTGGTCGGATCACACAGCAATCGGCGCAAGAGTCTGGAGCGCACCCCCTTGCCGAGCCGAAGCGTAGGCCGCATCCATGACCTGCATCATTGCCTCGGCGTCGCGCAATGACGCGATCGGTCTTGCACCCGTGCGACATTCAGAAAGCACCCGCTTGACGAACAACGGGTAGTAGGCGTCGGTTTCCAACTGGAGACGTAGGCTCCGAGTGCCGGCGGCAAGATTGGTTCGGTCGCGGATCTCAATCCGGTCGGGTCCCGATTTCGCGTACATGCGATTGGACGAAAGGGTGAACGAAAATTCGCGCTGTTCGTCTGAAGTGCTGGGGAAGCTGTATCCGGTCTCCACGAGTCCGATCACGCCATCCTCGGTTTGCATCGTCAGCAACGAGTAGTCCTCAACCGCGCCCCGGTGCGTCCGCGAGTTCATGGTGGCAGAGACGCGCGCGATCTCCTTGCCGGTCAGCAATCTGAAGAAGTCTATGAAGTGCGTTGCGACATTGATCGTGGACCCACCACCTGAGAACGCGGGATCGAGCGCCCAGCCTGCGCCCGCGGCTTCATAACGGCCGGGCGGACCTACGATGAAACGAAAAGACATGTAGTTGAAGTCCGACGGGACACGGCCCTCGGCACCGTTGACCGCGCTGAGCAGGTCGCTCATGCGAAAGATGAGCGGTACCGCGCAATAAAGATCGGCTTCCTCGGTCAGTTTCCGCAGCCGGGTAACCTGCGACATGTTGACACCGCAGGGCTTCTCCAGCGCAAACGGAATTCGCCGCGCGATCACCGCTTCCGCGAGCGTCGGCATTTCGGAATGCCGACCGAACACAAACGCGAAATCGACTTCCTCGCGCTCGAGCAGCTCATAGGCCGACGAGTACAGCCTGCTCCCGAATCGCGCGGCAATTGCCTCTCCCTTGACGTGCTCCGCATCCGAAACGGCAACCACCTCGATCCCAGGCGTCTCGAGCGCATCAAGATAGAGCGGGACATGCCAATGGCTGGCTTCCAGCAATGCGACTTTCATGCGTGTTTTCCCCTCGTGCAGCCAGCTGCACAGCATGCTGCGGCAACCCTGGCAAGCCTATTCATGACATCTTCCTTTCATTCAGATGGCCACAACTGCGTGGTTTCGGACCCGTCCGGTAGTGACTTACCGTCAGGTCGGTAATCGAATCCAAGAAAGCGAAGGGCATGCAGTGCCTGCCCTTCATGCATCGGGCGTCCGCCTTGGGTACGACAACCGCGTGCATCGGCGGCGCGGCAAAGCGGCGTCGGCTCGGGCGCATTGATGATGTCTACGACGATGCTGCCGGGATCCAATCGCTCGGGATTCACGGGCAAGGGGTCGTGCGTGCGCATACCCAGCGGCGTGGCATTGATGACGATCTCGAATCCGCGTGGATCGGCTGAACCGGAATTTGTGGTGCAACCGGTTGCGGCGGCGACGGATGTGGCGAGTTCGTCGGCGCGGCGCTCGTCGACATCGAAGATGGTCAACGCCCGAGCGCCCGCGGAAGCGACTGCAAAAGCGATAGCTCTGCCTGCACCTCCGGCGCCGACGAGAAGAACGGACTTGTTCGCCGGGTCATTGCCTTCCCACTGCATGCCAAGTACACAACCGACGCCATCGAATATGGCACCGACCCAACGCCCATCCTTATCGCAGCGGATGACGTTGAGTGCGCCAACCTGACGAGCAGTCGGATGCAGTTCGTCGACAAAGGACAGCATCCGTTGCTTATGGGGCATTGTGACCAGTACGCCAGAGAGATTCCCCAACGCCCGTGCACCGGTGACGAATGCGGCCAGGTCATCGTCCTTGACCGCGAACGGGACGCAAACCGCGTCTGCGCGCTTTTCGATGAAGAGTCGGTTCAATAATTCGGGCGACTTGGCTGTCGTCAGCGGATCGCCCACCAACCCATAGAGTCGGGTTGTTCCGGTGACATGCGGCATCATGCTTTGGCCAGCGCTTCGGTGTAGCGGGTGCGCACCTCGAGCACCACGGCTGCGGGCGCCAGGTCACGCAGGATCATGCGCTGGAAGGCTTCGCCGCAGATCTGGTTGAAGGTCGACTGGATCATGGAGTAGTTCACCATGCGGCCGCGTTTTTCCACCAGTGCCTTCCAGCCCAGCTGGTCTTCGGCTTCCGGCGTCTTGAAGTAGGCGTCCTTGTAGGCGCTGGCGCGCGCCACCACTTCGCCGCCTCGCGCGGCGATCGCCTGAGCTGCCGGGCTGGCCATGAACTTGACGAACTCCCACGCGCCACCCTGGCGTGGCGAATGGCGATTGATGCACATCTGGAAGCCATACACCGCGTGCTTGTCGTCGGGCTCCACCGAAGGCGCTGGCGCCCAGGCCAGATCGTCGGCCACGGCTGCCTTCAGGCCTCGATAGCGGTACAACCCGAAGGTGGCGGATGCCACGGTGCCCGCCCGCATCCCATCTTGGAGCTCGTTGTACGCGAACTGCAAGCTCACAGGCGTCGCAGCTTTCTTTTGGAAGAGGTCCTTGACGATGGTGGCGGCCAACAGCAGCCGCTTGTCGCTGAAGCCGATCTCGCGGCCGTTGGGCGCGAAGAAGGGGTCGCTGTTGCCCGCAACGATGGAGCTCACGATGAATTCCATGAACGCCTGCGCGCCGCCGATCCCGCCGCTCAGGCCGATAGGGACGCCGTAGGCCATCTGGTTCTGCTTGGTCAGCAGCGGGCCGAGCGCGCTCACTTCCGCGTACGAGCGCGGCGGCGTCGCGATCTTCGCCTCCTCGAACTTGCTCTTTCGGTAGACGTAGATCGGGATGCGATAGTCCTGCTGCAAGCCCCAGATCTTGCCGTTGACGCGGGTCTGGTCCATGCCGATCAGCCAGTCCGTGGTGTCCACCTTGTCGCGCGCGATCAGCTCGTCGATGGCCAGCACCGAGCCGGTAGACACGAACTCGGGCATCTGAAAGTTGTTCACGCGGATCACGTCGGGGCTGTCCGACTTGGCGCGCGCCGCGCGTACGCCGTTCTGCCCGGCGGGGTCCACCACCACGCGTACCTTCACACGCGGCTGGCTGGCCTCGAAAGCCGCGATCATCTGCGTCTGCGCCGCCGCGCGCGGGTCTTTGGTGTTGGCCGGGTCGAGAAAGGTGTCGTAGGCGATGGTCTCGGTGGTCTGGGCGAAGGCCCGGCCTGCGGGTGCGCCCAGAATGGCAGCCATGCCTCCCAGGAAGATGCGCCGGCTCGTACGGGGCGCTGATTTCTGTTCGTTCATGCTTGCTGGTTTTTGCTCGTTCATGTTTGTCTCCTGGTTTAAGTGCACGTGTGGCGAACTAGCCTTTGACGGCGCCGGCGGTCAGGCCGCTGATGAACCATCGCTGCGCGAGCACGAAGATGGCGACGATGGGAAGGGAGGACACCACGGCGTAGGCCATGACGTACGACCAGGTGATGCCGATGCTGTCGAACACCTGGTTGACCAGGGCCACTTGCAGCGTGCGGTGCGCTACCTCGGGCGCGAACGCGGCCACGGTGATGTAGTCATTCCAGGTAGTGACCATGCCGATGACGGCGCTTGCGGCGATACCGGGCCGCACCAACGGCAAGATGACCTTTGTGAAGGTTTGCCAGTGATTGGCGCCGTCCACTTGGGTCGCCTCGTCCAGCTCGCGCGGCACCGCGTCCACGAAGTTCTGCATGAACCACACCGTCTGCGGCACAAGGCGCGCGGCCTGCACCACGATGATGACCGCCGCGTTGTTCAAGAGGCCCAGCGCGTCCAGCAGGAAGTACGTCGGCACCAGCAGCGCAACGCCGGGAATCATGGACGTGGACAGGATGAGCATCATCACGGTGCGCTTGCCGCGGAACTCGAAGCGTGAAGCCGCGTAGCCGGCAGGCGCGGACAGCAGTACGGCGAGCACAACCGCGCCGACCGCGTACAGCACCGAGTTGAACAGGTCGGAGCCGAAGGTCTCGTTCCGGAACACCGCCTTGTACGCCGAGAGGCTCGGCTCGCTAGGGAAGAAGGTAGGCGGGTAGGCCATGACATTGGCCTCGCTCTTGAGTGAGGTGAGCACCGCCCAGGACAGCGGGATCAGCACGACCAGTACCAGGGCCGTCAGCACGGCCCAGGACAGCATTTTTTCGGAACGTCGGATATGCATGATGTTCAGCCCGAGACGCGGCCGGTGAGCCGCGTGTATAGGTAACCAAGGAAGAGGTTGACCCCCAGCACCACGACGGAGATGACCGACGAGGGCGAGAGGTCCACCGAGCGGAAAGCGCTGGAGAACACTTCGAAGCTCCAGGTTGCGGTCGAGCCCAGCGGCCCGCCGCCGGTGAGCACCAGGATCAGCGTGATGAGCGTGAGATAGAGGATGCCCAGCGCCAGCGCGGTGCTGCCCAGCGTGGGCGCGATGTGCGGCCACACCGCGTGGCGCAGGCGCGCGCGCAGGCCACCCCCGTCGATGTCGATCGCCTCGTACAGCTCTGCCGGGATGCTTTGCAGCGAGGCGCTCATCATCACCATCACGTAGGGGAAGGACCACCACGCGGTGACCAAGATGACGAGAACGAGCGCCAGCGAAGGATCGCCCAGCATCAGGCCGGGCTCCATGCCCAGGGACCGCATCAGGTAGCTCATGGGCCCGTACGAGGGATTGAGCAGCCACAGCCAGAAGCAGCCCACCACGCCCATGGACAGCGTCCAGGGCAGCAACAGCAGGGTGCGCACATATGCAGCGCCGCGCGCAATGTTCTGCAGTGCAAGGGCGCTGGCCAGCCCCAGAGGCAGCACCACTGCGAGCGCGCCGAACACGTACAGCAGGGAGTTGAGGCTGAGTTCGAGGAAGGCCGGAGAGGAGATCACCGAGACATAGTTCGCCAGGCCCACGCCTTGCACCACTTCATAGAGGCGCGTGCGGTGAACGCTCAGCCAAAGCACCACGACCGTGGGATAGAGCGTGACGGCGAGCAGCACGGCGACGGCTGGCGCAAACCAGGCGAAACGCGCCCAGAAGCCCGGCGGTCGGGGGTCCGCCTGCATCACAGTCGCGGCTGCCGCGTAGGGAATGGCATTCATAAAGACGACCTCACATAGAACGACGTTCCAATGTAGTGACTTGACTATGCCCCGTCATGCGGGATATCCCTTGATATTGGCTTGGGCCTCAGTGCTACATTGGAACCCTGTTCTAAATAGATGGAGATTTTTTGTGGCCACTGGCGACATGATCGAGCGCGTGCTGGACATCCTCACGCTGCTGGCCGACTACCCCCAAGGGCTGCCAATCAGCGAGGTCGCGCGGCGACTGGAACTGCCCAAGAGCGCCGTGCACCGACTGCTGTCCATATTGGTGAGGCGGGGGCTGGCGGTGCAGGATGAGTACAGCCAGCGCTACCGCATGACGGTGAAACTGGCCGCCATCGGCTTTCGCTTTCTCGCGGCCTCCGGCATCACGGAGATTTGCCAGCCCTCCCTTGACAGGCTCGCCGCGCGCACCGGCGAACTGGTTCGCCTGGCGTTGGTGGAAGACGACGCGCTGATCTGGATCGCCAAGGCCCAGGGTGCGCTCTCCGGCCTGCGTTACGACCCCGATATGGGTCAGCCCGTGGTGCTGCACGCCACGTCGACCGGCAAAGCCTGGCTCGCAACCCTGGACGACGCGCAGGCAGTGGCCCTGGTGAAGGCGCGCGGCTTCGTCGTGCCTTCCCGGTTCGGTCGGCCACTCGTGCGCGACGAGGCCAGTCTGCTTGCCGAACTTGCGCTGACGCGCGAGCGCGGCTATGGCACATCCATCGAGGAAGGGGAGCCGGGCACGTGTGCGGTGGGCTGCGCCATCGTGGATCCGCAAACCCGCCGCGCCATCGGCACCGTCAGCGTGGCCGGTCCCGTGGCGCGACTCCCACCGGAGCGCATCGCCGCCATCGCGCCCGACGTGCAGGCCACCGCGGCGGAGATTGCCGACCTGTGGCCTAGCCGCAAGGTGATGGAGGCAATGATGGGGATTACGCCGCTGAAAGTCTCGAATGGGTAAAGGACTTCCCCAGCGGAAGCGGCGTCCATCGTGCGCGGCCGGGCGAGCGGCTGCTCCGTGTTTCCGAACGGTCGGCCAAGTCGCGCTCAACCTGCGCGAGGCCGTGCCCACCACATTCAAGGAGGAAATCCATGCTGGCAGGTGAAGGTGCAGTGGCTATCTGGAACGACATCGCCGAGGCCGGGCGCGCAGAGTTTTACGCTTGGCATCTGCACGAGCACATGCCCGAGCGCGTGGGCATTCCCGGTTTTGTGCGGGGGCGCCGCTATCGCGCTGCCGATGCAGCGACCCAGCCAGAGTTCTTCACCCTGTATGAAACCGCGAGCTTCCAGGTCATCCAGAGCAGTGACTACCTGTCGCGCTTGAACGAGCCTACGGAGTGGACGCGTGCGACCACCGCGCATTTCCAGACGACCACGCGATCACTCACGCGCGTGGTGGCCAGCCACGGCGTGGGCTCGGGTGGCGCGATGCTGACTGTGCGCTTCGACATTGCGGACGACGCGGTGCGCGACGTGGTGCCGCGTCTCGGTTCGGCTCTGGAAGCCGCTGCGCGGCTGCCGCGCATCAGCGGTGCGCACCTGCTGGGCTCGGACGCCGGCATGTCGGGCCAGCGCACCGCCGAAAGCAAGGACCGCAAGGACCTGCAGGCCCCGGCTCGCTGGGTGCTATTGCTGGAGGCATGTGACCCCGGCGCCTTTGACGCGGCCCTTGCGCTGTTGCAACAGTCCGCCGAACTACGTGAGGCTGCCGTGGGCCGCTATCTGCATGAATACACGCGGCTGAAAACTGCCTGGCAAGCGGGATGAGGGATCTCAACTCCCCTTCGAACCGGAAGTGCGCGCAGCGGGACGCGGCCGGCTTTGCGCGACAACAGGCTTCACTTTTGATGAGGAGACACCAAGATGGCAACAGTTGAGATCCAGGACGTAGCCAAGTCCTTCGGCAGCACGCAGATCATCCGCGGCGTGAGCATCGACATCCGCGACGGGGAATTCGTCGTGCTGGTCGGCCCGTCGGGCTGCGGCAAGTCCACGCTATTGCGCATGGTCGCAGGCCTGGAAGGCATCGACGGCGGCGAGATCCGCATCGGCGGGCGCCGCGTGAACGGCCTGCTGCCCAAGGATCGCGACATCGCCATGGTGTTTCAGAACTATGCGCTGTACCCGCATCTCACGGTGGCGGACAACCTCGCGTTCTCGCTGAAGCTGCGCCATGCGCCGCAGCAGGAGACAGAAGAGCGCGTGGCCCGGGCCGCCAAGATCCTCGGGCTGGAGCCACTGCTCACGCGGCTGCCCAAGCAGCTCTCTGGCGGCCAGCGCCAGCGCGTCGCAATGGGCCGAGCCATCGTGCGCGATCCGCAGGTCTTCCTATTCGACGAGCCGCTGTCCAATCTGGACGCCAAGCTGCGCGTGGCAATGCGCGCGGAGATTCGCGAGCTGCACCAGCGCCTGAAGGCCACCACCGTCTACGTGACGCACGACCAGATCGAGGCCATGACCATGGCAGACAAGATCGTCGCCATGCACGACGGCATCGTGGAACAGGTAGGCACGCCGCTCGACTTGTTCGACCGTCCGCGAAACGTCTTCGTCGCGGCCTTCATCGGCTCGCCGTCGATGAACCTGCTGCCCGTCAAGGTGAACGGCAAGGGTGTTGTGGACAACGCGGGCAACCACTGGACTGTGCCGGGCGTGCCGGCCACCAGCGGGCAGGCCCTCACGCTGGGCGTGCGGCCCGAGCATCTGCGGCTGGACGCCGAGGGCGTGGAGGCGCGCGTGCTGGTGGTGGAATCCACCGGCTCGGAGACGCACCTCATCGTCGATGCGGGCGGCACCAAGCTCACCTGCGTGCTGCGCGAACGGGTCAGTGTGCGCCCCGGCGACCAGGTGCGCCTGGGTGCGGACAGCGCGCATGTTCATCTTTTCCGCGCGGACTCCGGCGAACGGCTCGAGACGTTGCACTGATCCCTGCAAGGATCGCCAGACAGGTCATTTCGATCGACACAAGGAAACAGACAAATGAAGGGTATCCAGATCGAGGGCGTCGAAAGCGCGACCAGAGCGTTTTCGACTTGCGACGAGATCGGCGAGATTTTTTTCAGCCGAGCTGTGCTGCGCCGCTCTGGCAAAGCGGCAGTGCCCCTGAGGCTGGTCGCATGACCAACATGGAGCCGAGCGCTGTCGAGGCCGCCGCGCGCTACCTGCACGCGCTTCAGTCGTCGGGTCGCTTCGGTGCAAGGCTGGAAGCCGGCTTGCGGCCTGCCACGCCGGAAGACGGTTGGCGCATCCAGCGGCGAATCAGCGAACTGCGCGGCAGCCCCGTCATCGGCTGGAAATGCGGGTTGCCCTCGAGCGATCGCTGGGTCGCCGCCGCACTGCATGATGCAAGGCCATCGGGCGGCATGGCTGCTGCGCCTGCCGGACCGACGGGCGCAGCGCGCATCGAACCCGAACTGGCATTCGAGCTCAAGCAAAGCCTGCCGCCACGGTCCACCCCCTACACACCTGCCGATGTCAACGCCGCCATCGGCAGAGTGCGGCTGGCGGTCGAGGTGCTCGGTTGTCGCTATGACGATGCTGCAGACGCCAGTGGCCCTGAACTGATGGCCGACAGCCTGTGGCACCAAAGCGTGGTCCTGGGGCCGACTGCCGCCGTGGATTTTGCGCAGGAGCCATTTCCTGGTCCCTTCGAGATTGCACTCTCGGTACAGGGCCATGACGTCGTCACATTTGCAGCCAGCCATCCCAACGGCGACCCGCGCTTGCCTCTTTACTGGCTTGCCGAGTTTCTGCGCAGCCAGGGCACGGGTCTAGAGGCCGGGCAGGCAGTCATCACCGGCTCATTTGCGGGGGCGATCGATCTGCCGTTCAGGCGTCCCGCCGTGCTTCGCTATGGCAACTTCGGCGAGCTTGCGCTGACGCTCGAGCAGCTTTGACAACCAAAAGGATTCCCCATGCGTCTCGTTCGATTCGGCCCCCGTGGCTCTGAAAAACCCGGCCTCATTGATACACAAGGCACCTTGCGCGATTTGTCTTCCATCGTGAGCGACATTCACGGACCAACACTTTCGCCCGAGAGCCTTGCAAGGCTGCGTGCCCTCGATACATCGAGCTTGCCCGCAATGCCCGCCGATACACGGCTCGGACCCTGCGTAGGCCAGGTTCCGAATGTGGTTTGCATCGGCCTCAACTACTCCGACCATGCGGCAGAAACCAACACGCCGATTCCCACACAGCCGATTGTCTTTAACAAGCACACCAGCGCGCTGGCTGGCCCCAACGATCCGGTCATCGTCGCTCCCGGCTCAGGCAAGCTTGATTGGGAGGTCGAACTCGCCATCGTGATCGGTCGTCCGGCCTGGCATGTCAGTGAAGCAGAAGCGCTGGAATATGTAGCTGGCTACTGCCTTTGCAACGATGTGTCAGAGCGTGCCTGGCAAATCGAAATGGAAGGCCAGTGGACCAAAGGCAAGAGCTACCTTGGCTATGCGCCGATAGGACCCTGGTTGCTGACGGCTGACGAAGTGCCGGACCCGCAGAATATCGACCTTTGGCTCGACGTGAACGGAACTCGCCGACAGACTGGCAACACCCGCACGCAGATTTTCGGCGTTGCAACCATCGTGTCTTATCTCAGCCGCTTCATGGCGCTTCGGCCCGGCGACGTGATCCCGACCGGTACGCCGCCGGGCGATGTGATGACCTTGGGCAGTGACCTGCTCGGCACGCAGCGCCAGCAAACCATTGCATACAGCGACGCCATGGGTGCCGCCTGGCGCGCTGGCAAATTGCCTGCGCTTTAAAGCGACAGCAGAAGCCGAGTTCTACGAATGCATAGCCGGTAGCGTATGCGCGAGCGCGCCGGCGATACCGGTCGCCGGCCACGCCAACATTGCAACAGCGATCATCCGGTCCAATTCGCTCCTGGTAGCACCCGCCTGCGGTAAATCCAAGATCGCTTGCATCATCCCGAGAAAATACCAAGCCAGCGCGGCGACATCTGTTCCACGGGGCAGTTACCCAACTGCAATTGCTTCCCCAAGCGGACCTTCGAGCAGCTTGCGCGGCTGACTCATCCCCGAGATCGCTGCTTTCCGTCCTTCCGGCGGCAGATCCACCAGCTCGGCACAACTTCTTGCGAGCAGGCAACCCGGCGGTCGACGTGACCCCATCGGCAGCAGCCCGCGCAGCAGTGCCTCGAACCGCGCACGTGCACTGCCGCCCTCCCGGAACATAGCCGTTGCTGATTGCAGCGCGGCGCCACCACTTGCTTGGACTTGCCACGACGTGGGTTCCTGCGCTCAGTGCTTCACCGATTTCATGCAGGAAATCCATGTTGACGCAAGGCAGACGATGACATAGCCTTCGTTTAATAAACGATCGTTCGGCTATACGGACGATACCCACGCTGCATCGCGAAATTGGAGACTACTTGATGGTTTGAAGACTGATCCTCACAAATGTGCACCCAGGCTCGAAGCTGACGCAGCTGACCAAGCCCCAACGATTGATTCTTCAGAGCACCTTGCCGTTCTTGGCCCGTGCCGTAGCGTCCGGCGACACGGGCCGGAGTAGCCGTTGCGGTGATTGCTCGCGACCAGGATCCCCGCCTCAGGATTGACTGTCCAGCATCCATGACATGACTGATCACAACACTTTGCCGGCCTTTTCGACTGGCGCACGGAGACAAACATGAAAACACTGATTCGCAGACTCTTTGATACCGCCCTTGTTGCGGTCGCGCTTTGTGGTGCCGTAGCCGCCGCCAACGCGCAGTCCTATCCGAACAAGCCCATCCTGATCAAGGTCGCCTATCCTGCCGGGTTTGGCGTTGACGCCTCAGTGCGGCCATCCGTACCCGTGTTGCAGCGCGCCCTTGGACAGTCTCTTCTGGTTGACAACATGCCTGGCGCGAACGGCTCCATCGCGGCGATGAACGTGCTGAACGCGTCGCCCGACGGATACACCTTGCTCGCAACCGCCGGTCCGGACTTCGTGGTGGCTCCGCTCACGGTCGCTTCGGCCAAGTACACGTTCGACAGCTTCAAGCTCATTGGTTCGTTCGGGATTGCGGACATGGTCCTCGTCAGCCATCCCGACCGAACTTTCAACAGCCTCAACGCACTCGTCGAACAATTGCAAAAGCCTGGCGCGAAGGAGCTTTCCGTTGCCCATTGGGGTCAAGGTACGCTCGCTCATCTCGCGGCCGCTGAATTCCAGGGGCGTGTCCGCGCCAAGTTGCTGGAGGTGCCGTACAAAGGCATCGCTCCAATTGCCACGGCGGTCGGCGGTGGAGAGGTGGACCTCGCCTTTGTCCCGCTTGCGGGACCAATTCTGGGAATGATTCAGACCGGGCGCATTAAGGCCATCGCCATCGCGAGCCCTAAGCGGCATCCGCTCCTGCCGAACTTGGCGACGCTGAGCGAGGACGCTCGGTTCAAGAACTTCGAGTTCGGCATCTGGACCGGCCTGTTCGCGCCCGCACGCACACCCGATTCCGTCACTGCGCGCCTGAGCACTGCCTTTCGAGAATGGAATGACAGTCCGGAATTCCTGGCGCTCGCAACCGCGCAGGGTCTGCGCAAACTGGATTCAATGACACCCCCGCAGGCGGCTACCTTCTTGCGTGCAGAGAACGAAAAATTCATCAACATCGCCAAGACTCTTCATCTGGTGGCGCAATAACGCCGCCACAGAAAAGGCCCTTAGATGACCGTTCGAGACTTCCACTACTACGAGCCCGCCAAGGGTCACGGGCTGAGCCACAACCCGCTCAATGCGCTGGTGGCGCCGCGGCCTATCGGCTGGATCTCGTCACGCGACGCCCAAGGGCGCATCAATCTCGCACCCTACAGTTTCTTCAACGCGTTCAACTACGATCCACCGATCATCGGATTTTCTTCGATCGCCTGGAAAGATAGCGTTCAAAACGCATCGGAAACGGGCGAGTTCACTTGGAATCTGGTCACGCGCGAACTGGGCGATCAGATGAACCAGACCTCGGCACCACTTCCGCATGGAGAGGACGAATTCCCATTCGCCGGCCTCACAGCGGTGGCGGGCCGCATGGTCAACGTCCCGCGTGTGGGCGAAAGCCGCGCAGCCATGGAATGCAAGGTGATCGATATCGTGCAATTCCGAAACACCGCAGGCGAAAAAGTAGGTGGCTGGCTGGTACTGGGCGAAGTGGTGGGCGTGTACATAGACACGGCACTTCTGAAAGACGGCGTTTATCAGACGGCGGAGGCGTATCCGATCATGCGTTCCGGGGGGCTGAATGACTATGTTCAGGTTTCGCCAGAGAATGTTTTCCAGATCGCGCGGCTCGCAGGTGCCAGCGGTCCGTCGTCGCATGGCAAGGGATAGCAACATCCGCTGGATGTCAGGTGTCAGGAGCAAGCGCAGCGTGTGTTGCGCTTGCTTTGGCCCTCCAGAACTTGCTATTCGAGTGGGGCGGGACGCGGTGGAAATGCAGTTCTTCCGTATGCGTAATCCCGAGAAGACGGTGCAGTTCGAAAAACTCGGCGCGACTGTGCTGCCGGCGGTGTAGCACGGCCACATGATGCTTCTATTGAGATAAGTCTTCTTATCACAATAGTAGGTTCGTCCGACTAAACTGACGGGCATGAAAGTACGCACCGTCAGCAGGGCAGGGGCCGGAAATGGCGATTTCCCCAGCGCTTCGCAGCTGGCGGCGCTGCGCGCCTGGTACGCGGGCCTGTCGGCGCGCGCTGCGGTCGCGCAATATCTCGGGGACAACAAAGCGTCGGGACAGTCCTCTCGCGCCATGCTGGGCGATATCCGGCGCCAGCTGGCGAGCTACGCGCGGCTGCGGCACCGCGACGACCTGGCGTCGCTGATCGCGCACCCGGCGGCCGAGCGCGAGCAACGCGCCCGCGCGGTCGGGGATGCCATCGAGAAGCTGCGGCAGTTGCCCTTGCCAGCGCCGATGGTGACGGACACCGTCGATCGGTGGCTGCCGACGCGCGCCGCGCGGGCCCTGCAAACCGCCGGCATCCGGACGCTGGCCGATCTGACGGTGCGGGTGCCGCGCCGACGCCGATGGTGGGCCGCCGTGCCCGGCCTGGGGGCACGCAGTGCGCGTCAGATCGAGGCGTTCTTTGCCGCCCAACCGGCGTTGACCGAACGGGCGAGGGCGCTGGTGGTCGTGCCGAGGACCGAGACCGCGCCGTGGGAGCATCTGGTTGTGCCGCAGGAGGTCGATGGCACACGGGGCACCTTCCGGGCGCCGCAGGCCACCTGCACCCTGTCGGCGAGCAATGACTACGAGGCCGTCCAGGCCTGGCTGGGTCTGCAGGACGCCGCGGCGACCCAGCGCGCCTACCGCAAGGAAGCCGAGCGGCTCATGCTGTGGGCGATCCTCGAGCGCGGCAAGGCGCTGTCGTCGCTGACGACCGAGGATGCCGTGGCGTACCGCGCCTTCCTGCGGCGCCCATCGCCGCGGGAGCGCTGGGTCGGACCCGCGCGGCCGCGCACGTCCGCGGAATGGCGCCCCTTCCAGGGACCACTGGCGCCGCGCTCCGTGGCGTACGCACTGTCCGTGATCGGCGCGCTGTATCGCTGGTTGATCGAGCAGCGTTATGTGCTGGCCAATCCGTTTGCTGGCGTGAAGGTCAAGGGAACGGGCCGTGGCAGTGCCTTCGACGGATCCCGGGTTTTCACGGAGCACGAATGGGCGCTGATTCGCTCCACCGCCGACGGCATCGAGTGGATCGGTGGATGGAGCGAGGAGGGCGCCCAGCGCCTGCGCTTCGTGCTGGATTTCTGGTACGCGACGGGCCTGCGACCCAGCGAGATGGTCGACGCCCGGCTGGGTGGCATCGAGCACGATGCGCAGGGCGACGACTGGCTGAACGTGGTCGGCAAGGGCAGCAAGCACGGCAAGGTCGCCTTGCCGCTGCTGGCGCGGGGCGCGCTCGACCAGTATCTGGCGCAACGCGGCCTGCCCGTGACGCGGTCGCGCTGGAATCCGAAGACCGCGCTGGTCCCCGGCCTGGCAGAAGACGGGACCGGGATCAGCGCGTCGCGCCTGTGGTCGGTCATGCGCCGCTTCTTCCTCCATGCCGCGCATACCTTGGAAAGCGTGAGTCCGTCCACTGCGGACAAGCTCAAGCGCGCCACGCCACACTGGATGCGGCATACCCATGCCACCCATGCGCTCGCGCGCGGCGTCGAGCTGACGACCGTGCGGGACAACCTGCGGCATGCCTCTGTCGCGACGACCTCGGTCTACCTCCATACCGACGAGGTCAAGCGGGCGAGGCAGATCGGGGACGCTTTTCCGGCTCGGTCTTTCGTGAGATCGACATGACCTCGCGTCGTCCCGTGTCATAGGGTGCAACCGACCAGAGGCATCCACTATCGATAACCAGTCGGATCGTCTTTGTCAGTATTGCTAACACGGGTGTCTCTTCCATAGGCGCCTTGAGTCTCCGGCCATTGGCGGTCAGGCGATCGCGTCCACGCGATGCCTGGTCATCGGGCGGCGCGCCATGCGCAATACGGGTTCAGCGCTTCGCCCTTCCACCATTGCCTTTCCGGACCGAGCACAAATACCGCGAAATGCAAGTGTGGCGCGTCGGGCGCGGCGTTGCCGGTCGTGCCGACATATCCGATCAGATCGCCACGCCGAAGCTGCATGCCTTCATGCAGGCCTTCCGCATAGCGGTCCAGGTGCGCGTAGTAATAGACAAGTTGGCCTGCCGGGTCGAATTGATAGACGGTGAGTCCGCCTGGCTTGCTTTCGAACAGTTTGACCAGCTTGCCGTCTTCCACGGCGCGCACGGGCGTCCCGCGCGGGGCCATGATGTCGAGCGCCTCATGGCGGCGGCCGAGGCGTCCGTCCAAGAACGTGTCCTGGACAGTTTCGGGCCGGATGCCGTCGACTGGAAACTGCAGCGCGCGGGCGGCGAGTGTCGCTGGCCAGGCACTGTCGTCACAAGCCTCTGCAATCGCCCAGCCTGGCACGGCGAGGCAAGCCACAGTCATCGCCATTTGCCTTCGAGACACGTGCATCGGCAGCCTTTTCAGGCTTTCACGTCGACTGCGAAGCCCGCCTTTGCCAGCTGCGACAGGCGCGCCGCATCCCAGTTGGTCAGGTGGACGCAGCCATTGGTTGTCGTAGTACCCACGCGTTCAGGCGCCGGGGTGCCGTGGATGCCCCAGTGCGGCTTCGACAGCCCCATCCAGACGTTGCCGATCGGGTTGTTCGGACCAGCAGGGATATCGACCTTCGCCGCGCCGGCCGGCGCCTTCTTCAGGATCACCGGATCGTACGTGAAGGTGGGATCCTTCACTTCGTTGATGATTTTCATCTTGCCCAAGGGCAGCGGGTCCAGAGGCCCGCCGATGCTGATAGGAAAGCCGGCGAGCGGCTTGCCCGACCCGTCGAGCACGAACAGCATGCGATCGCTCTTGTCGATCTCGATCGACGCAGCGGCCTTGACGACACTGGCATCTGCCGTGCTCGTGATATTGACAACCACGATTTCCTCACGCGCCTCGAATTTGGCACCGGCATTCAGGGCGAGCAAGGCCTTGGGAGACATGTGGTGCTTCTCCGAAAGGGCTTCCTTCAGGTTCTCATAGCCGGACGTTTTCATCTTGGCTCGCTCGGCCATCGCCTGCGGCGTCGCTGCAAAGGGACCCGCCGCGTCCTTCTCGGTGATTGCATAGATGGCGAACAATGGCGCAGTGTCGGCCTTCAGCGAGGTCCACGTCGCAGCATCGACCTTGCCGCTCTGCTCAAGACCATTTGCCTGCTGGTAGGCCTTCACCACGCGGCGCATGTTGGCGCCGAAACCGCCGTCGATTTCGCCGGGCGAGAACCAGGCGCGATCGAGCAGGATCTGCGCTCGCATGACCGCGGCCCCGCGCGAGCCTTGCGCGAGCACCGGTGTTTCCTCGGCTGCATTGAGCCTGTCGAGCGCAGCGGGGCCCGATACGCCGGACCGATTCTTCGGGTCGTTTTTCGCTCCCGCATGGGCAAGCCACGATGTGGCGCCTATGACGCTGACAGCAAGGCAGGCCGCATTGCGGAACAAGATTCGACGGGAAGAAATCATCATTGGAGCGCGCGGCACGGAGTGAAGTCCGCCGGACCGTAGGATTGTCGACGCTTGCGACCTGTAGTCTCAAACAGACATCAAGCCTCGGACTGCGCCGCGTTCATCCGAGCCGCGCGCCATCTCAGTCCAGCGTGGCCCCCGTCAGCTTCACCAGGCGCGCGTAGCGGTCGAGTTCCGACGTCCAGAAGGCCGCGAAGCTGGCCGCATCGCCGGGGCGCAGCTCCCCACCGATGTCGGTCAGGCGCTCGCCGAGCTCGCCCGACTTGAAGGCCGACTGGACGGCGCCGTTCACCTTGTCCACCACGGCCGCGGGCGTGCCGGCGGGCGCGGCAACCCCATACCAGGCGTCGTCCATGGTCATCCCCTTGATGCCGAGTTCATCAAAGGTCGGAACCGCCGGCAGCATGGGAGGGCGCTTGTCTGAAGCCACCGCGATCGCGCGAATCTTTCCGCCCTTGACCTGGCCGTAGGCGCCTGTGTCGAGCATGAAGTCGAGCTGAGCACTACGACAAGATGCTCGAACTCATCCCGGCTGTCGTCCCACATGCAACAGCGGCCTAGCCGCATTTCTGCATCATGATGGCCGAGATCAGCTGTACTTAACTCGCAACCGGCTCGACGGCGACCACTCAGCCGATTTTGGTGGCGATTTCAGTGGGTCCTTTGCGCACTAGAACAGCGTGAGCACGTGGATCCTGTGCTCGGTCGGAAGGTACTTGAGGCCGCAGCGCACGCGTGCATTGTCGAGCGCTTCTATCACCACCTTGAATTCCGTTAGCCGAATGTTGTCGGCGGAAGATAGTTCGTGTCGAGGAAGGCCGTTTTCGATGTGCAACTTTCTGTCGGCCGACTCTTGTGAGGGGTTCTGCGCCGAGCGTCCCATATCATTTAACATAACATACATTGTGTTATTTATGCGTGTAGCGGCTGATTAGTAATGTCGCGTTTGGCCCGAATAGAAATGTCGCAAAGTTGGCCGCCTCGAGTTCGAAGGCATGGCCGTGGCGACATCTGCAGCGACGGATGACGCATGTCGCTGCGCGAAGCCGATCGCCTCAAGACCCTTCGGCCGCGTAGCGCTCGATCAGCCGCGACACCTGCCTACGCTCAAGCTCATCCGCTGCGCGGCCTGGCCCACGCGCGCCACCGGTCGACCACGCCCGGATGGGACCCGTCGACCTGGTGTCGGGCGAACTCGGGCGCCCGAGCATCCAGGACCAGCGCCTAAAGCGACTTGTTTGATCCGCGAGCGTCGACGCGCGGTCCTGGGTCGATCTTGGCGATCCAACAGCAGGTTGCATGAGGGGCTGCCGCCGGCCATGGCATTCGCGGTGCCGTCCGGCTACCTCGGCTCACGGATCGCGAAGGTCGTGGCCACAGAAATTGTGGGTGCCCTCCTCTCTTCGCGACTGGTCCGACGCGCCGCGGAGATCCTCGTCTCCTAGACTTGGAGTTCGCCAAGATCGTCGCGCAGTCGCGTGGCGAGTTGCAGAAGTTCCCCACTGTCCGCGGCGACGGCAGGAAAGCGCTGGCAAGCGTGGGATTAAGCGCGCCGCGCACACAGGGCACGCGTCTCGGCGCCCGTGAACTCAGCGCACCCAATGGCAGACGCGATGATGGCGGTGCGCGTCCCATTTGCATACCTTGTGCGCACGCTGTGCCTCGTGGCCGCGGTACGGCGCGGCCGCGGCCATGCTCGGCGCCAGCACTGCGAGGCTGGCGAATGCGACAGCGCTGGAGAGAATGATTTGCTTGATCTGCATGAAGTTCTTTCTGGGCAACAACGATGATTGAAAAAAGACCGCCCGGCGCTCGGCTCGGAGGAATCGGCGCACAGGTACGAACGATGCGCGCGCACGGCTCGTTCCCAGCCTTCAGAGGACTCTAAGGGTTCAACAATGAGCGCACGATGAGCGTGAGCCGCGCGTCTGCAATCCCGTCACGAAAGACGAATTCGAATCGATACCTGGAAACCGACCGCGTCTATCCTGAACCTGGTCGGTCTGGCGCGGAATCGGCCCGCTCAACGTGAGGATGAATCTGCGCGGCAACATGCGGCTGTATGGCATCGACTCGGCCATCCAGGCGCGCATGACTCTGTGGACCTCCGGCCTGCAGCCCTGCAATCTTTCCGCGGCTACCCTATTGCCCATGTTTGCCAAGCCCCTGTGCGCCGCAGCGCTATTCGCGTGTCTTCTGTTCCTGCTTGGAAGCGTCACACAATCCCCGGACCCGTGTGCGGCCACCCAAGACTTCGTGTACCCCCTCGCCGCGCCTTTGTTGATCCTGGGATCCTTCGGGTGGCTGGGGGTGTCTTGTTGGTGCCTTCCCTTTGCCGGACGCTGGCCAACTCGCCTTGGCTACGCCGTCCTGTATGCGGTCGTTTCGGTGGTGCTGGCAGTCGGCCTCTGGATGGGCGCGATGTTGGCCGTTCTGAGATACGAACACCTGATGCCGTTTCTGCTGGAACACGATTGCTATGGGGATGCCACCCCCTCGATGCTGGGCGTGACCGTGACGGGCGCGATCGCAATGTTCCTTGGATTGTTGAGCATCAACCGTGCGGTATTGGCCCTGCAAAGCCGTCATCGCAAGTCTGTCGGGGCGCGTTGAACCACCGGGCGTCCAACCATGGCTCGATCAAGGTGGCTCATAGCAGGACCCCAGGTATCGTTTCACGCGACTACCGCACAGACTTCACGCCGGCTTCACTCGCCTCGCGCACACTGCCTCTCGACAGCGGTCGGCGCCGGTAGAGGCAAGGGGAGAAAAGCAATTGCTCAGGGAAACGCCTCGATGCCGACCGCTGTCACCTCGATCGCTGTCACCTTCACCTTTGCATGCGCGAAGCCCGCAAGGCCCACCAAGGCTCAGTGACCGAGCGCGAAGAACGCTTGAGAACTCCCATCCGCCCGGCTAGAAGAGCCCGCGTCGCGGAGTCGTCAAGGCCATGAAACTTTCCCCGAGGGGCTGAAGAATGGCATCGGCGATCGGCTGGAGCTGCCGGGTGAGGTAGTGCTCGTAGTCGATGCGCGAACGGCGGATTTCCAGCGGCTCCGGCCCGTTCCGCGTCATGACGTATTCGATCCAGCCGCCCTTCTGGTATTGCATGGGCCGGCCGAGCCGGCCATTGTGTTCGTCGGCCATGCGGGCGGCCCGGACCTGCGGCGGCACGTTGACCAGGTAAGCGTCGAGCCGATGGCGCAGGCGCTTGCGGTAGATGAGCAGTGCATCCTTGTCGCCAGCCAGCGTCGACTTCGCATAGTCGGTCACGAACGGCTTGTAAGGCTCGCCCTGAAAGATGCGTGAAAGCAGGCCCTCCTGGAACTGCCGCGCCAGCGGCGTCCAGTCGCTGCGCGCCATCTCCAGTCCGCGGTACACCATCGCCTCCTTGCCCGTGGCATCGGCACTTAGCCCCGCGTAGCGCTTCTTGCTGCCGACCTCCGAGCCGCGAATGGTGGGCATGAAGAACTTCTTGTAGTGGGTGTCGACCTCGATCTCGAGAAAGCTCTCCAGGCCTTGCTCCGCCCGCAGCCCGCGGGCCCACCAGTCGTTGATGTCGGCCGCCAGGCTGGCCGCGACGGCATGCGCCGCCTCGTTGGTGTGGGGGCGCTTGAGCCAGACGAAGATGGAATCGGTATCGCCATAGATGGCCTCGTAGCCCCGCTTCTCCACGAACTCGCGCGTGCGCTTCATCATCTCGTGGCCGCGCAGGGTCACGGCGGACACCAGCGCGGGATTGAAGAACCGGCACTCGGCCGCACCCAGCACGCCAGCGAAGGAGTTCATGAGCAGCTTCAGCGCCTGGGACAGCGGCTCGTTCTTCGCCTGCTTCGCTTCGTCACGGGCGCGCCAGAGCGTGGTCACGATCTCGGGCAGGCAATGCCTGTCGCGCGAAAAGACGGTCCCCTGCGGCCCCTGGACGCGCATAGCCGGGTCGCCGGCGTCCAAGCCTTCGACGAGGCCTACCGGATCGACCAGGAAGGTCCGGATGATCGAGGGATAGAGGCTCTTGTAGTCCAGCACCACGACCGAGTCGTAGAACCCCGGCTTCGAGTCCATGACGTAGCCGCCGGGATAAGCCTTGCTCGGAATCTCGCCCACGTTTGGCGCCACGTAGCCCAGCCGGTGCATCCGCGGCAGGTAATGGTGGCTGAACGCGGCGATGGAGCCGCCGAAGTGATCGGCCTGCAGGCCGGTGGCCTGGGCCCGCTCCATCGCGAACTGCAGCAGCTTCGCCTTGTCGAAGATGCGCAGGACCAGCTCGCAGTCCTTGATGTTGTAGCGCGCGAGTGCGGGCTTGTCTTCCTGGTAGCGCCGCTCGATCTCTGCCATCTTGTCGTAGGCGTCGCCAATGGCCTTGCCTTCGCCGAGCAGCGCCTGCGAGACGGTCTCGAGGCTGAAGGACGGGAAGCTCCACACGGCGGCCTTGAGTGCGTCGATGCCGTCGATGACGACCCGCCCCGGTGTGGGCGCGAACAGATAGCCCTGCTTGCCCGGATGGGTTCGCCACTCGATGGGTCGGCGCTCCCGCCCCAGAAGGAGCTGCACGTCGCAGTTGTCGGCCGTCTTCTGCAGCACGCGCAGGTCGAACTGGATGACATTCCAGCCGATGACGACGTCGGGGTCGTTCCGCTCGAACCAGTCGTTGAGCTTCTCGAGCATGACTTGGCGCGACGAGCAGTAGATCAGCGAGAAGGCCATGGGCTCATCCGGTCCGGATGATGCCTCCGATGTCCGCATCGGTAACGCCTCGCCCAGCATGAAGACGACACGCTCCGGCATGCCATCCAGCGCGATGGAATAGAGCGCTTCGTTCTGGCTCGTCTCGATGTCCAGCGACACGACCTTCAACGCGGGCCGGAATTCGGGCGCGGGCTTGAGTTTGCAGTCGACGATGGTGGCGCGCTCTGAACGCCCTCCTTCCACCCGCACGCCCGCGGTGATGAAGCGTTCCATCAGGTATCGGTCGTGCGGCCGCACGTCGGCTTCGAACAAGGGAATGCCCTGCGCCTCGAGGGCGCGTGCCAGCCGACCAAGCTGGCGGAAGTGCTTCGCATAGACGCCGAGGACAGCTTCCCGTTGGAAGGTCTTGAGCTCGAGCGCGCGCAGCTGCATGCCCGGCATGGCCGCAAGTTCGGCATCGACTGCCGTCCGGTGCCGAGAGGCGACGAACGCGACGCTGGTCCGCGAGGTCAGGACCACTTTCCTCGGCCCCGCGGCGGTGGCCAACCAGTACTCGATCTCCGTTCCGGCGGGCGCATCGCGCCAGTGGCGCGTGAGGATGAAGCCCTTGAGTTCAGTGGATGTCACGAGAGCTGGAGAGTCGGGTCAAGCGGGAAGGTGGACTTGGGGTCGGGTGATTTTCACCTGACCGTGTGCAGCTGCTATCTGCAGGAGACGGATACGTCCGGCCAGTCGGAGGTGCAGAACCGTGAGGCTCGAGGGGCACTTTAAGGGTTTGCGTTGACAAGATAGGGGTCAAACCCTGTTCCGGAGCACGGTAAGAATTACGTAAGATTCGCGCCCGCACCCAACCAAGGTACTCATGCTCGACGTCGACTTGCCAGCGCCCGCCGCGACCGTTCGCAGCCTTCTTGCCAGCCGCGGGATCGTTCCGGCGCTGGCCTTGCTCAACGATAGGACGTCTTATCGGTTCACGGCGATCTACAAATTGAACGGCGACGTGATGCGCGCGGCGCATGCCTTCGACCGCGACTCTGAATACCGCACCTGGCTGAAGGTCGTGCCTCTGGGTAAGAGCTTCTGCCAGTACGCGCTCGAGCATGGCGAGTTCGTCACCAGCCATGCCTCCGGAGATCAGCGCCTGACGAACCGACCTTATGTCGGCATGGTCGAGTCGTACTACGGCCGGCTGCTGACGCGAGGATGCGGCACGCCCTATGGCACCTTCATCCATTTCGACTTGGAGTCGCGCAGCATTCCTACAGAGGAAATTCGCTTCCTGCGCGAGGTCATCCCGCAGTTCATTGACTACTTGGAATGAACAGGCGAGAACAAAGGCCCATCAAACGAGCGACTGGTGTTGAGGCCGAATCCGGCTGTCGACATGCGATCAGGGCTGAACCGAGCGCCAAGGCAATTCAATGCGTTGATCAAGCTACGTTCAACCAGATTTTCAACATAGCCACCACGTCCATGCTGGCTGCGTAGTGAGGGCGTGGCATGACTATTCCAGCCCGTCTTTCTTCATCTCAGCCAGCGCCAGCCCCTTGTGCGACGTGAAGTAGAACAGGCGCCACTTTCCGTTGACCAAGCGCCATCGAGACAAGCTTGGCTCGCTCACATCTTCACGCTTGTACTTTCCGTCGACCTTGGGCAGCAGCAGCGCGGTATGACGCAGTACCACGCTGGCTGTGCCGTCAGGCATCATCCGGAGCCGTTGGATTTCCCAACGCAGGTCCGTGTTCTTGACGTCGTACTCGAAGGTGGTCTTGACCGCCTTCTTCCCCTTCATCTGGCCGTACAAATCCTCCGCTGCGGTAAACCAGATATCGTCGGTCATCATCGCGAGCCAGGCCCTCACGTCGTGCCTGTTCCAGACTTTCTCGAACTCGGCCACAGTCCCCCGAAGCAGCGCCTCACTGCCTGGCGCTTCAGGTTTTCCGGATTTTTCCTGTTGCGCAAGTGCCCCTGACCAAGGGGCAACGAACGCGGTCATCAACAGGCTGAGCAAGACGAAGCGACGAAGTTGCATGGCGGCTACCTCCGGGCGCGAGCATGCGCCGAGTGTGCCGCTTTTCCGTCTTGCCCTGTCCCCAAAAAGGTACTAGATTGGTGTGAGTCGCCTGCAAAAAGGACAGCACATGCTGCACCTCTGGAAGTACCGATGCTCGCGTGTTTTGGTATGCGCGGCGCTCTCGTTTGGGCTGGCAGGACCGGCGGTCGGCAAACCTCCAAAAGAGTTTTCCATGTTCTTCGGTCAGCGCGTGCAGATCTGCCAAGGCTGCCACGGTGCACCGCCGTCCCTTCCCCATTCCGATAGCGCGAGCCGTATCGTCGCCACTGGTGCTGCAACGAAGAGCGGCGCCGAGATGCGCAAGCTGATGGGATCCAAACGCCTGGGTGTCGCGATGGAATTGGTGCTTGCCGACCCCGATCTCACCGACGACAAGTTGGAGACCATCCGGCTCTATCTGGTGAAGGTCCGGGATGGAGACGCACCAGCGGCGCTTGAATTCCCGCAGACCCAGGTCGGCGCGACCAGCGAGCCGCTCGTCGTGACCATCGTCAATGAGCGCGCCGCACGCGATCCGCCCGCAACCGTAGCATCCATTCGAATCACTGGCGACTATGCAATGGCACCCGGCGGCACCTGCTCTGCGAACGGACCCTTTAAGGGCGAGAGTTCCTGCGTGGTAAACGTTAGGTTCGCGCCAAAGAGCAAGGGTACGCGCAGCGGGCGGCTGGAGTTTCTCTTCGCCCCCACCCCAGGCCTGACGCCGAAGGCTCGCGTCACCAAACTGACGGGAGTTGGCGTGTTGCCTTAGCACGTCGCGACAGGCGGGCACGTGAGGGTCCAGCGGTCTGCCCATAGGCCTCGGCGCTTGTCGCGTCGGATGCGTACGGGGTCGGGCCACGGGGGCTGCATGCCGCGTTGACCCATCTAACTTAACGGTAGGAGAATTCTTCGTGCACCGGGTGGTGCGCTCACCGGCCGAGTCGCGGGCTACCCGCGCCGATGGTGTCATCCAAGCCCGCGAAGGACGATGTGATGGACGAAGCCAAACTTAACGAGTTCATGGGCAAGCTCGTCGTCGACATGGGTGGTGCAGCCATCATGGCCAACGTGATCCTCGGCGAGGAATTGGGCTTGTACCGGGCGATGGCCGACGGAAACCCGGTTACGCCAGAGCAACTGGCCGAGCGCACCGGCTGCAACGCACGGCTCGTGCGTGAGTGGCTCAGCGGCCAGGCGGCGAGCGGCTACGTCGAACACGACCAGGGCCGGTTCAGGCTGCCCGAAGAGCAGGCCATGGCGCTGGCGCAGGAGGACTCGCCGGTCTATGTGGCCGGCGGAGCGGTCGTGCTTGCCAGCATGTACTTCGACAAGGACAAGGTGGTCACGGCAATGCGTGGCGACGGTGCACTGTCATGGGCCGATCACCACCCGTGCCTCTTCTCCGGCACCGAGCGCTTCTTCCGGCCTGGCTATCGCGCCCACCTGGTCAGCGAATGGCTGCCGGCGCTCGACGGCGTGGTGTCTCGGCTGGAACAGGGCGCAAAGGTCGCCGACGTCGGCTGCGGTCACGGTGCGTCCACAGTGATCATGGCGAAGGCATATCCGAAATCGACCTTCCACGGCTTCGACTTTCATGATCCCTCGATCGGGCAGGCTCGCCAGCGCGCGGCGGACGCCGCTGTCGGGGATCGGGTCCAGTTCACCCGGGCGACCGCATGCGATTACCCGGGCACCGATTTCGATTTGGTGTGCTTCTTCGACTGCCTGCACGACATGGGCGACCCGGTTGGCGCAGCCCGGCGCGCACACGAGGCGTTGAAGCCAGGAGGCTCCGTGCTGCTGGTCGAGCCCTTTGCCAACGACGAGCTCGACGAGAACCTCAATCCCGTGGGCCGGCTGTTCTACGCGGCGTCGACTTGCATCTGCACGCCCAACTCGCTTTCGCAGGAGGTCAAGCTGGGGCTAGGAGCGCAGGCTGGCGAACGCCGGCTGAGACATGTCTTCGCTGAGGCGGGCTTCTCCAGCTTCCGGCGCGCGACCGAGACGCCGTTCAACTTGGTGCTGGAGGCGCGCAAGTAGCACCCGGCCAAGCTCGTTGACGTGGGCTCCTCCGCTGTGACCGGCTTCTGCCAGTACCACGGCGGACCCATGACGCGGCTCGAATGTTCAAGTGCAGATTCAGTCAAGACCAGATGATCGGCGACCTGCGCGGCAGTGCCGCACACCCGCGCGTTGTCCTTGAAGAACCGGGCCCAGGCCGCTGCGCGCGGCGCGTCGGAGGGCGCAGCGCAGATTGGCGCCGCTGTCTGAGCTGTTCTGGGACATGGGAAGAACTCCAGGGATGACGGCAATGCCGATCGCAATGAGCATAGATGCGGCTGGCTGCATGTCCGCGTCGAACCGGGTGCGTACTGCGGCACAGGATTTCGTTGTCGCCCTTCGTCCGGCATCTTCTTCTGCTGGTTCGAAAGCCGGGCAATGGCCGGTGCTCAAGCAATGGAAGGGAACTTCGGCTGGGAGAGCGACCCTGCGCTCTGCGTGCTGCAACCGCCAGGGCGGCCCGTCGCGAGCCGCCTGGGCTGGTGGAGAACGTCAGACGCAGCCACATCACCGGCGTAGCCGCGATGAAATGCTGGCGCATCTGCGCCGAATGAAGCCAGGCGGTTGACCCAGCCCTCAGAAGCTCGGCGAATCCTTTTCCGGCGGCTTGCCGGCGAGGACTCTTTGCTGCTCCGCGAACATTTCGCCGATGTACGTCAAGAGGTTGTCGTCCGCGATCTTCGGCGCCGCTGCGCGCACGCCACTCGGTGCGGACTTGGCTTCGTCGGCCGGAGCCCCAGCGCCCGCAGCTTCAAGCTGCGGGCCGCTTTGCTGACACGCAGCGGCAGCGAGGGTGAGACCCGTGAGCGCTGCCGCCTGGCATATTCTGGTGAAGTCCATATCGACTCCTTGGTGGTTGGGTGGCGGAGAAATTGGAATGCCGTTCGTGGCGGCCAGGCCGTTCGCACCGAAGCGCGCGTCCCGGCTTCCTTGCGCAGCAGATCGAGCCCGGACGTGGCCATGGGATTGGCGCGCGGGGGCTTGCGGGTCGCGGCAACTGCCGCGGTGGAACCGTGCATCGCCGACGCCATGAGGGCGCCGGAGAGAAGCGCGCCGCTCGCGAAGGCGCCAATGAGCTGGATCCGCTTCGAGCGCCGGAACTTGAATGCGCCCTGCGCCCCTGCGGACAGGCTTCGAACGGTGCGGTGGAACATGGGAAGGACTTTCTCGAGGCCGCTTGGATGCTTGCGCAAGGGTAGGCTTTCGACGTGGCTGGCGCGTCATCGGAATCGATGATGCGGCGCTGAGTTGCTGCTCGTCGTGGCGCCTTGAAGCACTGCCGTTGGGCGAGCGGACTTTCAAGGTTCGCGCCACGCCATCCCGTTTCTACCGCGCGGTAGAAACCCCGCTGTCGACCGTTGCAAAGGTCTCAGGTCACGGCAAAGAGGCTGCTCATGGGCGGGCACTCGTCAGCGCAACCGAGCGCAGATTACTCCTCGCGTGCGGTGCCTGCAATGGAACGAAAGGCATAGAGCGACCGAAGAATTTTCAGTAATAAGAACACTGGAAATTTTTCGGTAACGACGGTGACACTTCACTCGGAGCAGATCGAAATCTATCCCGTGATGATCGGACGCAGCGTATCGATCTCTTCGATCATGAAGTCGAAGAACGCCGACACGCGCGGCGTGTGCCGCAGGTCGGCGCGGGTGAGAATCCGCCAGATCCGCGCCAATTCAGGAATGGGCCCGAGCACCCGCACGAGCTCGGGCTCCGCATCGGCAATGGCGGTAGGCAGCGGCGCAATGCCCACGCCGGCTTTCACGGAATAGAGCAGGCCGAGCACGCTGTTGTTGCGCGCGACCACTCTGCCGTGGGGAGCCACGTCGCGCAGCCATTGGGCCGCACGATGGTTGGCCATCGTCTCGTCGAATCCGACCAGATCGTGCTGCCCGAGCGCCTCGATCCCATCGGGCTGGCCGCAGCGTTCGATGTATTTGCGGCTCGCATATACCGCCCACAGCGAGTCCCCGATCTTGCGTCCGACCAGTTCGTTGTCCACGGTATCGCCCGAGCGCAGGGCGACGTCGGCTTCGCCCTTCATCAAGTCGAGATACTTGTCGCTCATCACGAACTCGACGCGCAGTCCGGGGTACCGCGCATGAAAACGGTCGAGCAGCGTGGTCTGGGTGATGCGGTAGACCAGCGGCTCGGGGCAGGTCACGCGGATGACACCCACCGCTTCGAGCTGGGCCGATTCGAGCTGCTGTTCGAGCGCGGCGACGGCTTGCGCCACGCTCTGTGCATAGGGCAGCAGCGCCTCGCCGAACTCCGTCAGCCGGTAGCCGGTGGGATGGCGCTGCACGAGTGGTCGCCCGAGGCGGCGCTCCAGCTCGGCGAGCCGGCGCTGGACGGTGGACTGGTTCACCTGCAGCGCACGGCCGGCCGCCAGCGTGCTGTGGTGGTGGGCAACCGCCAGGAAGTACTTGAGGTCGTTCCAGTCGAACATGGCGCGAGCTATGCGTTTGTGCGGCCCCATTCTGCATTCCTGCGGCTTACGCTGGGGCATCTCGGCGCCTATGCTGGATTTAAACAGGGAGTGACAGCCAGCCGATGCCGCCCGACCCGGCGAATGAAAGGATCGATGATGACCAACCCGTTGATCGCACCCGAAGTGGACGCCCAAGCGTTCAAGACCGCCATCCGCAGCGAGTGGGACCGCGCGGCCCCGGGATGGAACGGCCATGCCCCGCAGTTACGGCAGTGGCTGGATCGCGCCACGGAGGCCATGCTCGAGATGGCCGGCGTCACGAAGGGTGCGCGCGTTCTGGACGTTGCCGCCGGCGCCGGCGACCAGACCCTGGACGTGGCGCGGCGCGTCGGCCCCGATGGCTTCGTGCTCGCCACCGATCTGTCGCCCGTGATCCTGGCGCTGGCACAGGACAACGCCCGGCGCGCCGGCCATGCCAACGTGCAAACCGAAGTGTCCGACGGCGAAAAGCTCCCGGTCGAGACGGCCAGCTTCGACGCCGTGGTGTGCAGGCTCGGTTTGATGCTTTTCCCGAATCCGCTGGATGGCCTGCGCGAGATGCACCGTGCGCTCAAACCCGGCGGCGGCGCCTGCACGCTGGTGTTCGGAAGGCCCGAGCGCAATCCGTGCGTCACGACCCTGATGTCGACGGCGATGAAGCATGCGGGACTGGCACCGCGCGACCCGTTCCAGCCCGGCACCCTGCTGAGCCTGGGACGCCCCGGGCTGATCGACGGGCTGTTCAAGGAGGCCGGCTTTACCGAGGTGGCCACTACGACGATCGATGCGCCGTTCAAGCTGCCCTCGGCGCGCCACTATCTGGATTTCGTCCGGGCATCGGCAAGCCCGGTCCGGCAGATCCTTGGCCGTTTGAGTGACAGCGCCGCGGCCGCCGCGTGGGCCGAGATGGAGGAGCGCCTCGCCGCCTTCAACACCCCGTCAGGCTGGGAAGGCCCGAACGAACTGTTGCTGACGGCCGGGCGCCGATCGCCGCCTCAGCAGCCTTCGACCGCCACCAGCGAGTCGACCGCCGCCGGCTGACGCAGCCTGCCGGCGTCCTCAGGCCTCCAGCGCCTCCAGCGGCCCGAAGAACTCGTAGCGCAGCTGCTGCTTCGGAACGCCGAGCGCCAGGCCGTTGGCGTACACCGCCTTCATGAAAGGTTTCGGCCCGAGGAAGTAGAGGTCCACGTCGCGGTCTTCAGGCAGCTGCTGCGCGAGCAACTCGCGGGTCACGAAGCCCGTAGCGTGCGGCCGGTCGGCATCGCGCGGCGTGTCGTACACATAGACAGGCTTCACGTTGGCATGCTTGGCCGCCAGCGCGTCGACGCGCGCGCGGAACGCGTGGGCGCCGCCATGCCGCGCCGCGTGAATGAAATGCACCGGCCGGCCGGTGTGCGCCATCGACTCGAGCATGCTCATGGCCGGCGTGATGCCGACACCGCCGGTCACCAGCACCAGCGGGCGCGCGCTTTCGCCGGTGGCCGTGGGCTGCAGCACGAATTCGCCGCAGGGCGCCTGCACCTTCAGCAGCGTGCCGACAGTGGCGGCCTGATGCAGCCAGTTCGATGCCTTGCCGCCCTCCTCCTTCTTGACGCTGATGCGGTACCAGGCCTTGCCCGGTGCATCGGACAGCGAGTAGTTGCGCCGCAGGGGTTCGCCGTCGATGTTCAGCACCAGCGTGAGGTACTGGCCCGGCGAGAACGTGAGCAGTGGACCGCCGTCGGTCGGCTCCAGGTAGAACGAGGTGATGACTTCGCTCTCGTCCTCGCGCCTCGCCACGCGAAACTCGCGCTCGCCGCGCCAGCCGCCGGTCTGCGCGGCGTTGGCGCGGTAGACCTCTTCTTCCGCGGCAATCAAGAGTGACGCCAGCGATTGGTAGGCCTCGCCCCATGCCGCGATGATCTCGTCGGTTGCGGCGTCGCCGAGCACGTCCTTGATGGCGCGCAGCAGGCAGGCGCCGACGACCGGGTAGTGCTCGGGCAGCACGCCCAGCGCGGCGTGCTTCTGGATGATGCGCGGCAGCGCACCGGCAATTTCATCGAGGCGGTCGATGTACGTGGCATAGGCCAGCACCGCGCCCGCGAGCGCACGCGCCTGGCTGCCGGCGGCCTGGTGCGCCTCGTTGAAGAACGCCTTCACCTCCGGATGGCTCTCGAACATGATCCGGTAGAAGTGGCTGGTGATGGCCTCTCCATGTGCCTGAAGCGCGGGCACGGTGGCTTTGACGATGGCGATGGTCTGCGGGTTCATGGTGGGTCTGTCTCGGGTTGAAAAAATGAAGCTTGCTGTTCCCTCTCACGTTCCGTGCCAGCCGGCCGGCCCCTCGCAAGTGCCCGTGGGCACTGGGGATTCTCAATGCGTGGTCAAATTCGCAACAGAACCAACGTTGCGTTTATGACCACAGACAGTGTCAATCGGACCACGGCGAGCGAAGGCAGCCGCTATCGCCCGCTCCTTGCCGCGGCGCGCGAACTCGTCCGGTGCGACGCCGCCGCGCTGCTGCAGCTCGACGGCCAAGTGCTCAGGCCGATCGCGGTGGATGGGCTGAGCGACGAGACGCTGGGGCGTCAGTTTCCGATCGCATCGCACCCGCGCTTCGCACGCCTGCTCGAAAGCGACCGGGGCTTGCGCTTCGCCCACGACTGCGGCCTGCCCGATCCCTATGACGGCCTCGTCGCGGGACAGCCGGGCATCCTGCCCGTGCACGACTGCATGGGGGCGCCGCTTCGGCTGCGCGGTGTGGTCTGGGGCTTGCTGACACTGGACGCGCTCGAGCCCGGCGCGTTCGAGACCGTGACGCCGGCGCAGCTCGACGCCATGGTCGCGCTGGTCGAGACCGGTATCGAGGCCGCCCACACGATCCAGGAAATGGAAGCGCGCGCCCTGCGCGAGCACGCCGTCGCACAGGCCCTGCGCTCGGGCCGCGGCACCACGCGCGAGCTGCTCGGGAGCAGCGCCGCGATGAAGCAGTTGTGCAGCGAGATCGACACGGTCGCGGTGTCCGACCTCACGGTGCTGCTGCTCGGCGAGACCGGCGTGGGCAAGGACCTGGTGGCGCAGCGGCTGCATGCGCATTCACGGCGCCGCGAGCAGCCGCTGGTGCAGGTGAACTGCGCGGCGCTGCCCGAGTCGCTGGCCGACAGCGAGCTGTTCGGCCACAAGCGCGGCGCATTCACCGGCGCGGTGCAGGACCGCGACGGCAAGTTCGAGATCGCCGACGGCGGCACGCTCTTTCTCGACGAGGTCGGCGAACTGCCGCTGACGGTGCAGGCCAAGCTGCTGCGCGTGCTGCAAAGCGGCGAGGTGCAGCGGCCGGGCAGCGACCGGACCCTGAAGGTCGACGTGCGCGTGATCGCGGCCACCAACCGCGACCTGCCCGCCGCCATTGCGCAGGGCCGCTTCCGCGCCGACCTCTACCACCGGCTCTCGGTCTATCCGCTGGTGGTGCCGCCGCTGCGCGAACGCGGGCGCGACGTGGTGGCGCTGGCCGGCGGCTTCCTCGAAGAGAACCAGCATCGCCTGGGCGCGCGCAACCTGCGGCTGTCGCCGGCTTCGAAGGCCGCCCTGCTGGCGCACAGCTGGCCCGGCAACGTGCGCGAACTCGAGCACGTGATCAGCCGCGCATCGCTTCGGGCCTTCACGGAGCAGCGCCGCGGCGCGCGCTGGACGGCGATCGAGCCGCATCACCTGGCGCTCGACGCTGCGGCAGTCGGCATTTCGGAGGCGCTGTCTGCGCCGCCCCTGCCCTCCCCCGCGCCCACGGCGGTTCCAGCAGGCGACCAAGCGGGCCTTGCCGCCGCGGGCGGCACGCTGCGCGAAGCCACGGAAGCCTTCCAGCGGGCGTGGCTTGCGGACGCGCTGGCGCGGCACCACGGACACGTGGCCAACGCCGCGCGCGAGGCCGGCATCGACCGCAGCAACTTTCATCGGATGCTGCGCAAGCTCGGCATGAAGCCGTCCGCGTCAGGCGCTTGAACGCGCGCCGCGCTTCGGGGCCGGCGTCGGCGCTGGCGCCGGCCGAAGCGATTCGAAGGCCTCCGACAGCGACAGCACGCGGCCGCAGTTCACCGCCTGGTAGCCCGGCAGCCGGTTCACCGCCTCCTGGTAGGCATCGCTGCGCAGGATGGCCAGCATCCGCTGCACGATGGGCGCGGTGAGCGAGCGCTCGTCGCACAGCAGGAAGTAGCGCTCCACCTGGTTGGAGATGAAGTCCAGCTTGAACTGGCGCGCCGGCGTCTCCACGCCATAGCCCGCATCGGCCATGCCGCTGGCCACGAAGGCCGCCACGGCCGCATGCGTGAACTCGCATTGCTCGTAGCCCTTGATCGTTTCGGGCGCGATGCCCTGCTCGCGCAATTGCAGGTCGAACAGGTAGCGCGTGCCCGAGCCCGCCTGCCGGTTGATGAAGCGGATACCGGGACGCGCCAGATCGGCCAGCGTGTAGATCTTCTTCGGGTTGCCCGGCGCCACCATCAAGCCCTGGTGCCGCGTGGCCATGCCGATGACTTTCTGCGTGTCGGGGTTGAGCCAGGCGCCGTAGTGGGCGATGGCTTCGGCCTCGAACGCCCCCAGCGGCACGTGAAAGCCCGCCACGTCGCAACTGCCGTGGTGCAGCGATGCCACGGCTTCCTCGCTGCCGCAGTAGCGCAGATCGCCCGGCACCTGCGCCGCGGCCAGGAAGCCGTGCAGCGCCTCGATGGCGAAGCCGTGGCTCGCGTGGATGCGCAGCAGCGTGGGCGCGGTGGGAATCAGCTTCTCGATCTCGGCGCCGAGTTCGGAAGCCAGCGAATCGAGCAGCGGCGACAGGCGCGCCGTGATGCGGCGGTCGGCCCACACCAGCTTTTCGCCCAATGGGGTGAGGCTGGAGCCCTTGCCGCGCTGCATGGCCACCAGCGGCTGGCCGAACATGGTTTCGCCCTGGCGGATGAGCTCCCAGGCATGGCGGTAGGACACGCCGCTTGCGGTGCACGCGCTCGACAGGCTGCCGTGCTCCAGCACCTTCACCAGCAGTTCGATCACCCGCGGCGCCAGCGCCGCGCCGTCGGGCTGGCGAATGGTCCATTGCGGCTTGATGTGCACTTCATGCATGAGTTTCGGCTTTTGAAAGCATATTTATTGGGTTGTGCGCTTCATATTGTGGCGTCTTCAGTCGCTCCATACACTCGCGCAACCACGAATATCGCAACTCCGAATTTAGGAGGTTGAAGGCATATGCAAAACCTGGGCATCGCGACCACCATCGCCGCCGCGCACAAGGATGTTCCCGGCGGGCTGCTGCCCGCGCTGCACGGCATCCAGGATGCGCTGGGGCACATCCCGCCGGAGGCCGTGCCCCTCATTGCCGAGCAGTTCAACCTGTCGCGCGCCGAGGTGCATGGCGTGGTCAGCTACTACCACCACTTCCGTTCCGCGCCGGCCGGCCGCGTGCTGGTGCAGGTCTGCCGGGCCGAAGCTTGCAAGTCCATGGGGGCGGATGCGCTGCTCGCGCATGCGGCGGATCGGCTGGGCTGCGACGTGCACGGCACCTCGGCGGACGGCCAGTGTTCGCTGGAGCCGGTGTTCTGCCTCGGCCTGTGCGCCTCGTCGCCGGCCATCGCGGTGAACGACGAGGTGCATGCGCGCATCACGCCGGCGCTGTTCGACGCCATCGTCGAAGAAGCACGGAGCGCCTCATGACCGTCACCCTCTATGTTCCACGCGACTCCGCGGCACTGGCCGTCGACGCCGAGCGGGTCGCCCGACGGATCGCGGCGGAAGCCCGTGCGCGCCATGCGGATGTGCGCATCGTGCGCAACGGCTCGCGCGGCCTGTTCTGGCTGGAGACGCTGGTCGAAGTGGCCACGCCGGCGGGCCGCGTGGCCTACGGCCCGGTCTCGCCGGCCGATGTCGCCGGCCTGTTCGATGCCGGTTTTCTTGCCGGCGGCGCCCATGCGCTGAACCTGGGCCTGACCGAAGAGATTCCCTACCTGAAGAAGCAGGAGCGCCTGACCTTCGCCCGCATGGGCGTGACCGATCCGGTTTCGGTGGCCGACTATGAGGCGCATGAAGGCTTTGCGGGACTGCGCCGCGCGCTGACGCTCGCGCCTACGCAAATCGTGCAGCAGGTGCTCGATTCCGGACTGCGTGGCCGCGGCGGCGCCGCCTTCCCGGCCGGGATCAAGTGGAAGACCGTGCTGGCCGCGGAGGCGCCGCAAAAATACATCGTCTGCAATGCGGACGAAGGCGACTCGGGCACCTTCTCGGACCGCATGACGATGGAAGGCGATCCGCTGATGCTGGTCGAAGGCATGGTCATCGCCGGCCTTGCGACCGGCGCGACCGAAGGCTACATCTACGTGCGTTCGGAATACCCGCATTCCATCGCCACGCTGAACGAGGCCATCCGCAACGCGGAGCAGGCGGGCTTTCTCGGCGACGACATCCTGGGGTCGGGCCGCCGCTTCCGCCTCATCGTGCGCAAGGCGGCCGGCGCGTACGTGTGCGGCGAGGAGACTGCGCTGCTCGAAAGCCTGGAAGGCCGCCGCGGCATCGTGCGCGCCAAGCCGCCGCTGCCGGCGCTGCAGGGGCTGTTCGGCCAGCCGACCGTGATCAACAACGTGATCACGCTGGCCTCGGTGCCCCTCATCCTGGCGCGTGGCGCGGACTTCTACAAACACTTCGGCATGGGCCGCTCGCGCGGCACGCTGCCGTTTCAGCTGGCCGGCAACATCCGGCATGGCGGCCTGGTCGAAAAGGCATTCGGCCTGAGCTTGCGCGAACTGCTCTACGACTTCGGCGGCGGCAGCGCGAGCGGCCGGCCGATCAAGGCGGTGCAGGTGGGCGGTCCGCTGGGTGCCTACGTGCCCGAATCGCAATGGGATCTGCCGCTCGACTACGAGGCCTATGCGGCCGTGGGCGCAGTGGTCGGGCACGGCGGCATCGTGGTGCACGACGACACGGCCGACATGTCGCAGCTGGCCCGGTATGCGATGGAGTTCTGCGCGATCGAGTCCTGCGGCAAGTGCACCCCCTGCCGCATCGGCTCCACGCGCGGCGTGGAAGTGATCGACAAGATCACCAGCAACCAGAACCGGCCGCAGCAGGTCATTCTCCTGCGCGACCTGTGCGACACCATGCTGCACGGTTCGCTCTGCGCCATGGGCGGCATGACGCCCTACCCCGTGCTGTCGGCCATCAATCACTACCCCGAGGACTTCGGCATCGAAGCCCCCGACCGCGCTGCGGCCTGACCGGCAAGACGAACAGGAGACACACCCCATGCTGAACCCATCGCAAGAGATCGACTACGGCACGCCCAGGCGCGAGTCCACCGAGGAAGTCACACTCGAGATCGACGGCACGCCGGTGACGGTGGCCAAGGGCACCTCGCTGATGCGCGCGGCCGTCGATGCCGGCGTGCAGGTGCCCAAGCTGTGCGCGACCGACAGCCTGGAGCCCTTCGGCTCCTGCCGGCTCTGCCTGGTGGAGATCGATGGGCGCAAGGGCTATCCGGCGTCGTGCACCACGCCGGCCGAGGCCGGCATGAAGGTGCGCACGCAAAGCCCGAAGCTGCAGGAACTGCGCAAGGGCGTGATGGAGCTCTACATCTCCGACCATCCGCTCGACTGCCTCACCTGCGCCGCCAACGGCGACTGCGAGCTGCAGGACATGGCCGGCGTGACCGGGCTGCGCAATGTGCGCTACGGCGACGGCGGCGCCAACCACCTGAACAATGCTAAGGACGAATCCAACCCCTACTTCACCTACGACCCGTCCAAGTGCATCGTCTGCAACCGCTGCGTGCGTGCGTGCGAAGAGACGCAAGGCACCTTCGCGCTCACCATCAGCGGCCGCGGCTTCGAGTCGCGCGTGTCGGCGGGGCAGGACCAGCCCTTCATGGAATCCGATTGCGTGAGCTGCGGCGCCTGCGTACAGGCCTGCCCCACCGCCACGCTGCAGGAGAAGTCGGTGATCTGGCTGGGCCAGCCCGAGCACAGCGCCATCACCACGTGCGCCTACTGCGGCGTGGGCTGCGGCTTCAAGGCCGAGATGAAGGGCAACGAAGTGGTGCGCATGGTGCCCTGGAAGGACGGCAAGGCCAATGAAGGCCATTCGTGCGTGAAGGGCCGCTTCGCTTGGGGCTACGCCACTCACAAAGACCGGGTACTCAAGCCCATGATCCGCAGCAAGATCACCGACCCGTGGCAGGAGGTGAGCTGGGACGAAGCCGTCAATTACGCCGCCAGCGAGTTCCGCCGCATCCAGGCCAAGTACGGCACCGATTCCATCGGCGGCCTGGTGTCCTCGCGCTGCACCAACGAAGAGGGCTACCTGGTGCAGAAGCTGGTGCGCGCGGCCTTCGGCAACAACAACGTCGACACCTGCGCGCGCGTGTGCCACTCGCCCACCGGCTACGGGCTGAAGCAGACCATGGGCGAATCGGCCGGCACGCAGACCTTCAAGTCGGTCGAGAAGTCGGACGTGATCATGGTGATCGGCGCCAACCCGTCGGATGGTCACCCGGTGTTCGCGTCGCGCATAAAGCGGCGCCTGCGCGCCGGCGCTCGGCTGATCGTGATCGACCCGCGCACCATCGACTTGGTGAAGTCGCCGCACGTCAAGGCCGACCATCACCTCAAGCTCAAGCCCGGCACCAACGTGGCGGTGATCAGTGCGATGGCGCACGTGATCGTGACCGAAGGTTTGGTCGACGAAGCCTTCGTGGCCGAGCGCTGCGAGGCCAAGTCGTTCAACGAGTGGCGTGAATTCGTCGCGCGCCCGGCCAACTCGCCCGAGGCGATGGAACCGGTGACGGGCGTGCCGGCCGCCGACCTGCGCGCCGCCGCGCGGCTCTTCGCACTGGGCCATGACGGCAAGCGGAATGCCGCCATCTACTACGGCCTGGGCGTCACGGAGCACAGCCAGGGCTCGACCATGGTGATGGGCATCGCCAACCTCGCCATGGCCACCGGCAACGTGGGCCGCGAAGGCGTGGGCGTGAATCCGCTGCGCGGCCAGAACAACGTGCAGGGTTCCTGCGACATGGGGTCGTTCCCGCATGAGTTGCCGGGCTACCGCCATGTGTCCGACAGCACCGCGCGCGGCAGCTTCGAATCCGCGTGGGGCGTGGAGCTGCGGCCTGAACCGGGCCTGCGCATTCCCAACATGTTCGATGCCGCCATCACCGGCAGCTTCAAGGGCCTGTATTGCGAAGGCGAGGACGTGGTCCAGTCGGACCCGAACACGCAGCACGTGGCCGAGGCCATGATGGCGATGGAATGCATCGTGGTGCAGGACCTGTTCCTGAACGAAACCGCCAAGTACGCGCACGTGTTCCTGCCGGGCGCGTCGTTCCTGGAGAAGGACGGCACCTTCACCAATGCCGAGCGCCGCATCTCGCGCGTCACCAAGGTCATGCCGCCCAAGGCCGGCTATGCCGACTGGGAGGTGACGCAGCTGCTCTCGAATGCGCTGGGCTACCCCATGAACTACGCGAGCGCCGAGGAGATCATGAACGAGATCGCCGCGCTCACGCCGACCTTCACGGGCGTGAGCTACGCCAAGCTGGCAAAGCTGGGCAGCGTGCAGTGGCCGTGCAACGAGGCCGCGCCGGAGGGCACGCCGACCATGCACATCGGCGAGTTCGTGCGCGGCAAGGGCAAGTTCATCATCACGCAGTACGTGCCGACCGACGAGAAGGTCACGCGCATGTACCCGCTGATCCTGACCACCGGGCGCATCCTCTCGCAGTACAACGTGGGCGCGCAGACCCGCCGCACCGAGAACAACCAGTGGCACAGCGAGGACCGGCTGGAAATCCATCCGAACGACGCCGAGGACCGCGGCATCGGCGAGGGCGACTGGGTCGGCATCAAGAGCCGGGCCGGTGAAACCGTGCTGCGGGCCACCATCACCGAACGCGTGCAGCCGGGCGTGGTGTACACCACCTTCCACTTCCCCGAATCGGGCGCCAACGTGATCACCACCGACAACTCCGACTGGGCCACCAACTGTCCCGAGTTCAAGGTGACCGCGGTGCAGGTGATGCCGGTGATGCAGCCTTCCGAATGGCAGCAGGAGTACAGCCGGTTCAATGCCCTGCAGGAAGAGCTGCTGAACAAGCGGCTCGAACAGGCGGCAGAAACGGCGGCAACCAAATGAACCTGGCCGACGTACCGCTGCGGCCTGGAGGCGCGGAGCTCTTGCCCGTGCGCGGCGTGCGCGCACGTCAGGCTTTCGACAACCGCGACTGGGTGGCCGTGGAGGTGCCGGTCGCGCTGGAGTTCAATGGCATTGCGCACGCCGTGATGCTTGCAACGCCGACCGACTTGGCCGACTTTGCGCTGGGCTTCGCGCTCAGCGAGGGCATCCTGCTCGGGCGCGGTGAGCTCTACGGCATCGAGGAGGAGTTCGCGCCCGAAGGCATCACGCTCAAGCTCGACGTGGCGAGCGCGGCCTTCGCGCGGCTGAAGGAACGCCGCCGCTCGATGGCCGGACGCACCGGCTGCGGGTTGTGCGGCACCGAAAGCCTGGCGCACGTCGCGCGTGCGCTGCCTCCCCTGCCGCGCGGCCCGGCGCTTTCGAAGAACGCCGTCGCCCGCGGCATGCGGGAGCTTGCATCGCTGCAGGTGCTGCAGAAGGTCACCGGCGCCGTGCACGCGGCGGCCTGGTGCACCGCGAATGGCGAAGCCCTGCTGGTGCGCGAGGACGTCGGGCGGCACAACGCGCTCGACAAGCTCGTGGGCGCGCTCGCAAAAAGCACGGTGGATGCCGCCACGGGCTTCATCGCCGTGACCAGCCGCGCGAGTTTCGAGATGGTGCAAAAGACCGTCGCAGCCGGCGTGCCGCTGCTGGCGGCGGTGTCGGCCTCGACCTCGCTGGCCACGACGGTGGCGCTAGACGCCGGCCTGACGCTGGCGGGCTTCGTGCGCGGCGACGACCTGGTCATCTACACCCACCCGTGGCGGCTGAACGGCTCGCCTGCCAACGTCTGAGGTTTTCTGCAATGCACGTCGAACAGTTGATTCGCATGGTGAACCAGATGGGCAGCTTCTTCGAAGCCATGCCCGACCGCAGCGAGGCCCTGCATGACCTGGCGCAGCATCTCAAGCGATTCTGGGAGCCGCGCATGCGCAGGGAGCTGCTCGCGCACCTGGATGCCGACGGATCCGGGGAACTGAACCCGGTCTCGGCCGAAGCGATCCGGATTCACCGGGCGCTGCTCGAATAGCGCGTCCGCCCGTATCCAGCGCTGCGCCCCGGGGTAACCTCGCGGCATGGATTCCCTGATTGCCGCCTCCGCGCGCGCGCTCGCGGCCGGCGACGCACTCGGCGCCCTCAAGCGGGTCGCCCTGCGCGAAGACCCGCCCGCGCTGGCCCTGCGCGGCATCGCGATGGCCCAGCTGGGCGAGCATCCGCGCGCGCGCGAACTGCTGCGGCGCGCCAGCCGCGGCTTCGGGGTCCATGAAGAACTGGCGCGCGCACGCTGCGTCGTGGCCGAGGCCGAGGTGGCCATGGCCATGCGCGATTTCGGCGGCTCGCCGCGCGCGCTGGCGGCGGCGGCGGATACGCTCGATGCGCACGCTGACCGCGCCAATGCGTTGCAGGCGCGGCTCATCGCGGCGCGGCGGCTGCTGCTGCTCGGCCGATTGGAAGCGGCCGCGGCTGCACTGGCGCCGCTGGACGCACGCGACCTGCCTCCTTCGCTGGCGGCGGTGGCCGAACTCACCACGGCAGAACTGGCGCTGCGCTCGCTGCGCATCGGTCCGGCACGCGCTGCGCTCGCCCGCGCGCACGAGGCGGCCGGCCGCGCGCGCGTGCCGGCGCTGCTGGCTGAGGTTGCGGAGACGCAGGCCGCACTCGACCGCCCCGCCGCCCGGCGCCTCTTTCCCGGTGGCGAGCAGGCGCTGCGTCTGGGTGAAGTCGCGGCGCTGCTGGCATCGAATGCGCTGGTGGTCGACGCCTGCCGCCGCGGCGTGGGTGCCAGCGATTCTTGGCGGCCGCTGGCGCGCCGGCCGGTGCTCTTTGCACTGGCGCGTGCATTGGCCGAGGCGTGGCCCGGGGACGTCGATCGCGAAGCCTTGATCGCTTACGCGTTCAACACCCGCCGCCCGGACGAGACGCATCGCGCGCGCCTGCGGGTCGAGATCGGCCGCCTGCGCGCGCTGATCGCCCCGCAAGCCGGCATCGAGGCCACGGCACGCGGCTTTGCGCTCAAGCCGCGCGACACACGCGACGTGGTCGTGCTCGCACCGCCCATCGACGGCGAGCAGGCCTCTCTGGTGGCGCTGTTGTCCGATGGCGCGGCGTGGTCGACCTCGGCGCTCGCGCTGGCATTGGATGCGAGCCAGCGCACAGTCCAGCGCGCGCTCGTCGAGCTGGAAGCCGAAGGCCGGGTGCGCTCGATCGGCCGGGCGCGGGCGCAGCGCTGGCTGGCACCGCCGCTCGCGGGATTCACGACGATCTTGTTACTCCCCGCCGCGCTGCCGATTGAATAGAGTTGTCTCCACGGCACCGATCCCGGCGCCCGCCCACACAAGGAGCAACTGATGAACAGCACCACAGCCAGCAAGAAAGACAAGTCCCCGGTCGTGCCGCGTGCGGCCGAGATCGTGCGTGAATACGGGCCCTTTGGCGGTGACGGCAGCGTGGCCGGCGTGACCCACGACGGCCAGCGCGTCTGGGCGGCCGCGGGGACGAAGCTGGTCGCCTTCGATCCTGCGAGCGGCGAGACCACGCGCACCCTCGATTGCGTCTGCGATGCGGGTACCGCCTTCGACGGCACCTATCTCTACCAAATTGCCGAGGCGCGCATCGACAAGATCGATCCGGCCAGCGGCAAGGTGCTGTCATCGATCCCCGCGCCCGGCCACGGCGGCGACTCGGGCCTGACCTGGGCCGAGGGCAGCCTGTGGGTCGGGCAGCATCGCGATCGAAAGATCCATCAGATCGATCCGGTGAGCGGCGCAGTGTTGCGCACCATTGAATCGAACCGCTTCGTCACCGGCGTGACCTGGGTCGATGGCGAGCTGTGGCACGGCACCTGGGAGAACGACGAGAGCGAGCTGCGCCGCATCGACCCCGCCGACGGCGCCGTGCTCGAGCGCCTGGAGATGCCGCGTGGCGCAGGCGTGAGCGGGCTCGAGTCCGATGGCGCCGACCTCTTCTATTGCGGTGGCGGCGGCAGCGGCAAGGTCCGCGCCGTGCGGCGCCCGAGAGCCACCAAGGCCTGACAAGCGAAGGAGAAACGCATGAACACCGCCATCGCCGAAACCAGTGCCGCCAACCATCCCGTCGTGTCCAAGGACCGATGGCTCGCCCAGCACAAGGCGCTGCTGGCGCGCGAAAAGGAACTGACCCACCTGCGCGACCAGATCGCCCGCGAGCGTCGCGCGCTGCCGTGGAGCCGCATCGACAAGAGCTACGTCTTCGACACACCCGAGGGCCCGCGCGCGTTGGCCGACCTGTTCGAAGGCCGGCGCCAGCTGCTGGTGCAGCACTTCATGCTCGGCCCCGATTGGGAGCAAGGCTGCCCAAGCTGCTCCTTCATGTCCGATCACCTGGACGGAATGAAGGTGCACCTGGAGAACCGAGACGTCACGCTGTTGGCCGTCTCGCGCGCGCCGCTGGACCAGATCGAGCGCTTTCGCCGTCGCATGGGCTGGCAGTTCAAGTGGGTGTCGTCGCATGGCAGCGACTTCAACTATGACTTCAACGTCAGCTTCAAGCCGCAGGAGTGGGCCGATGGCAAGGGCGAGGTCTACTACAACTACAGCGTGCGCCCCTTCCCGGCGCAAGAGGCACCCGGCATCAGCGTGTTCTACAAAGACGATGCGGGCGAGGTCTTTCACACCTACTCGACCTACGAGCGCGGCGTGGAAGCCATGATGGGCACCTACAACCTGCTCGACCTCACGCCCAAGGGAAGGAACGAACCCAACCCGGTCCATGCGATGGACTGGGTGCGGCACCACGACCGCTACGAGTCCCCGGCGTCGGCCGCGAAGCCGGCGGCCGCTGCGGGCTCGTGCTGCCACGGATCCGACTGAACCTGTCCTCGAGAGCGTCTCATGGCAAACCTTTGGCCATGGCTCGTGGTGGCAGGCGTCGGTGCCCTTCACGGCCTGAACCCCGCCACTGGCTGGATGTGGGCCGCGGCCTGGGGTGTGCGCTCGCGCGACCGCACGCAAGCCTTGCGGGCGCTGGTGCCGATCGCCATCGGGCACGCCGCCTCGGTGGCGTTCGTGGCCGCGGCGGTGGCCTTCGGGCTGTCGATGGACCGCGTCGTGCTTCAGATTTCGGCTGGCGTGCTGATCGTCGTCTTCGCGGCGCTTCACTTGTCGAGCCGCACACCGGGTGCGGCGCGCGGGCCGGCCGGTCACGCCGGGATGGCGGTCTGGTCCTTCATGATGTCCACCGCGCACGGCGCGGGCCTGATGCTGGTGCCGGCGCTGATCCCGCTGTGCATGGGTGACGCGTCGGCCCGCGAGATCGGCGCATCGGGCTCGCTGCTGCTGGCGTTCGCGGCGGTCGGCGTTCATACCGCGGCCATGCTGGCCGTGACCGGTGCGATCGCGGTCGGTGCCTGCCGCGGCTTCGATGCCGGCGCGCGCTGGCTGTCGAAGCTCAAGCGGAAGCCGTCAGCTGCGCCCGCGCATCGCTCTTGACCCGGCCCATTCGACGAAACGTATCAGGACTCCGCCGTAAAGCCGACGAGTTTGATCAAGCGGCGCCATTCCTCGGTATCGGCCTTGATGAGGTCGGCCAGAGCTTGCGGAGTGCTGGATTTCGCAGTCATGCCGACGTCTCCCAATGCAGCGATCATTTCCCCCTGCGCCAGAACTGGCTGAACATAGGCAGCTGCGCGACGCACGATATCTTGTGAGGTCCTTCCCGGAAGGAACAAGCCAAACGACTCCGTGGCCGTGATTGCATATCCCTGCTCACGGTACGTGGGCACTTCGGGAACGAACGCGTTGCGGCCATTCCCCGAAACAGCGATGAGTCGAAGCCTTCCGCTTTTGAGATGCGGCAGGAAGCTTCCCACGGTCGATGAATAAGCGGACACCTGGCCGCCCATCAGGTCCTGCAGTCCGGGCGCGTCTCCGCGATAGCCGACATGCGTCAATTCGGTGTTTGAAAGCTTGGATAGCAGGATGCCAAGCAGATGGGGCGTGGAGCCTGCGGCGGGCGAGCCAAAGTTGGCGTGGGTCGGATTCGCCTTGCACCAGGCGATGTAGTCCTTGATACCCCGTACGCTCGCAGGTACTGCCGGGCCCACGGCGAACCCGAAGGCGAACGAGCAGATCGAAGACACGGGCGCCACGTCCTCTGCGACGTAGGGGAGCTTGCGGTAGGTAAAGGGATAGACGGAGAACGGCGCGGTGGGCGACAACAGCAAGGTGTTCCCATCCGGCGCACTGTCCTTCAGCGCCGAAATGGAAATTTGCATGGCCGCGCCTGGCTTGTTTTCGACCACGACGGTGTTTGCGTAGCTGCCTCGCAGCTTTTCGGCCAAACGTCGCGCCACCGCGTCCGTGGCGCCTCCTGGCGGAAAGCCGACCAGTATTCTCGCGAGCGGCGTGCCTTGCGAATGCGCATCGCGCATCGGGGTCGTGCCGAGGGCCGCCATGGCGGCGAGCTGGCTTGCAAATGTGCGGCGTGTGGGCATCTCTTTGTCTCCTGGCGTTGGCCGTCGGCCTTGTTCTTGTAGATAGAGCGGCACGCTAGATGGACATGCAGACGCTCTTCTGTTCCGTATAAGACTCGACCGCAGCGCGACCAAGATCGCGGCCGAAACCGCTTTGCTTGTAGCCACCGAATGGCAGGTTCGCGTCGAGCAGGTTGTGGGTGTTGACCCAGACCGTGCCGGCCTTGATGCGGGGGATCATCCGGTGCACGGCGGACAGATCGTTCGACCACACGCTGGCTGTCAGTCCGAACGGGGTGTCGTTGGCCTGGCGGATGGCGTCCTCCACATCGTCGAATGGCATGGCGACGAGCACGGGTCCGAAAACCTCTTCGCGCACAACCTGCATGCCGGGGTTCACGTCGACGAACACCGTGGGCTTGATGAAGCAGCCGGCATCGCGTGCGCGCTCGCCCCCGGTCAGTGCCGTGGCTCCGTCGCGGAGTGCGCCGTCAATGAAACCCATGACCCGGTCGAAATGGCGGCGTGAGACAACGGGCCCCAGCTGCGCGGTCGCGTCGAACCCGGAGCCGATACGCATTCCCTCTGCCTGGCGTGCCACTTCGTTCACGACCTGGTCGAACAGGCTGCGGTGAACATACAACCGCGAACTTGCGGCGCAGACCTGGCCCTGGTTGAAGAAGATGCCCATGGCGGCGCCTGCGGCGGCGGCGACAGGGTCGGCATCCGGCAAGACGATCATGGGAGACTTTCCACCCAACTCCAGCGTGAAACGTGCCATGCGGTCAACCGCGGTTCGGCCGATGGCACGTCCGGTTTGCGTGCTGCCGGTAAAGCTGATCTTGTCGACACCCGGGTGCGCGCACAAGGCTGCGCCAGCGGTGCTGCCTCCACACACGACGTTGAGTGCACCCGCGGGAATGCCCGCCTCCAGCGCGAGTGCGGCCAAGCGCAAGGCGGTCAACGGCGTCTCGGGCGATGGCTTGAGCACCACGGTGCATCCCGCTGCCAAGGCAGGTGCAATCTTCCAGAGCGCGATCGCCAGCGGGAAGTTCCAGGGCACGACCGCGCCGACCACGCCGACGGGTTCGCGCTGCGTGTAGGTGTGGTAGCGGGCTCCTGGCGGAAACGGAATCGAGGGCTGCAGCGTGCTGCCTTCGAGCTTGGTGGCCCAGCCGGCCATATAGCGCACGAACTCGGCAGAGAAGCCCACGTCGATCATGCGCGCAACACCCTGCAACTTGCCACTTTGCAAGGTTTCCATGGCGCTCAGTTCGTCCGCGTGATCTTCGATCAGTTGGGAGAGGCGGAACAAGGCGCGCTCGCGGTCAGCGGGCCGCATCCTGGACCAGGCGGAGTCCTCCAATGCCCTTCGCGCCGCCGCGACTGCGGCATCCACGTCGCCCGCGTCACTGTCGGGCGTGGTGGCCACGACCATTTCAGACGCGGGATCGACGACATCGATGCGCTTGCCGCTGCGGGATTCCCGGAATACGCCGTCGATGAAATTGTCGAAGCTGCGCCGCGAGAGGAAGCCGATGCGTGCCAACTCCTGCTGGGAAAGGTCTTTGGGGTTCATGGTGCGGGATGTGGTGGTTGCTGAACAGAGAGAAGAGATCGCACCGCTCAGCGGCCGAGCATGAACTCGGCACCGCGCTCAGCGATCATGATGGTGGGCGCATTGGTGTTGCCGCTGCAGATGGTGGGCATCACCGAGGCATCGCACACGCGCAGGCGTCCCACGCCGCGCACGCGCAGCCTGGAATCGACGACAGCCATCGGGTCGCTTCCTATCCGGCAGGTGCCCACGGGGTGATAAACGGTCTTGGCGTACTGGCGCACGAACTGCTCCAGTTCGCTGTCGGGCAGATGCTCCTGAGGGCCGGGGTAGATTTCCTCGGCGACAACCTTGCGCAGCGAGGGCATCCGCATGATGCGGCGTGCCAGCTTGAGGCCGCGCACGAGCGTATCCACGTCTTCCTGCTCCGACAGGAAGCCTCCATCGAACTGAACCGGATCCATGGCATTCGCACTGATGGCCCGCACGCATCCACGCGACTTCGGGCGCAAGAAGCAGGGGTCGATCGAAATGCCATGCACCTCCGGCATGGGGCGGTCCACGTCGCCCACCAGAACAGGCAACACGTGGAACTGCACATCAGGACGTCCAGTTCCGGCTGTGTCGACGAAGCCGCCGCTCTCGACCACGTTGGAGGTGAGAAGGCCAGTCTTGAACAGCTCCCATTGCACGCCGTGCTTCAAAGCCGTGAGGCCCTTGTCCTGGCCGAGCAGACTGATCGGCTCCTTGCAGCGGCCATGCGCAATGATTTCCAGATGGTCCTGGAAGTTCTCGCCTACGCCCGGCAGGTCGCAATGCACCGGGATACCCAGTTCCCGCAGCAATTCGCCCGGGCCGATGCCCGACACCTGCAGCAGCTTGGGCGACGCGAGTGCACCCGCGCTCAGCACGACCTCGCGGTTGGCAAGCGCCTTCACCGTTCCACCATCATCTCGGCGGTACTCGACGCCGGTCGCGTTGCCATCCTCGATGATCACGCGCAGCACATGGGCACCATTGACCACAGTGAGCTTCGGGTCGCCGAGCACGGCGGCAAGGTACGTCGCCGCCGTGCTGCCGCGCGTGCCGTTGATCGTCGTGGTCTGGTAGAAACCTACGCCTTCCTGGGTGCCGCTATTGAAGTCATCGTTGTACGGAAGGCCCGCCTCCTGCGCGGCCTTCAAGAACGCCAGGCTCAGAGGGTGCCGGTACTTCGTGTCGCTGACTTGCAGAGGGCCGTCGGTGCCATGCATCTCACCGGAGAAGCGCATGTTGCTCTCGGCTCGCTTGAACGCAGGCAGGACATCCTTCCAGCCCCAATCGGCGCAGCCGGCGTCGGCCCATGCGTCGTAGTCCGCGGCCGCGCCACGGATATAGATCATTGCGTTCAGAGAACTGCCGCCACCGTTCATGCGCCCCTGCGGCACATACATCTTGCGGCCGTTCGCGTGCGGCTGAGGGATGGTTTCGTAGACCCACGAGCGCTCCGTCCCGATGACACGAACAAATGTCGCCGGCATCTTCACAAACTTGCTCGCATCGGTCGGACCCGCCTCGAGCAGCAAAACGGAGTGACCCGCCTTGACGAGGCGGTGCGCGATCACACATCCGGCCGAGCCGGCTCCGACCACGATGTAGTCGACAACTTGAGTCTCCAATGTCTGTCTCCGGTCTTTTTAGGTACTGAGACAGATGGTCGATCGACAACCAGTTCGCTCAAAGGCAATCCGCACCGAGTGCGCTCTGAATCAACTCAGAGGACTCGATGGGACAGTCAAGCCGACGCGAAGGGGATTGAGACACGCGTGCAACTGCGCAAGTTGCAGGGTTCATCGCCCGCTAGCAGGTACTTCTTTGCGGTGTTGCGAGACAGGCCTGTGCCTGAAAATTCACCTGCCTCGCGAATCTTTCGATCCGTCGAACAGGCTTGCGCTGGACGGGGCCTCGCGATACTGCGTTGGAGTCAATCCGTAACGCTGCTTGAACTCGCGGGCGAAGTGCGCTTGCGTGGAGAAGCCGCAGTCCAGCGCGATGTCGCCGATTGACCTGGAAGCGTAAGCGGCGTCGGCGAGCTTGCGTTGCGCCAAGGCAAGGCGCTCCTGCCAGATCCACTGCGTGACGCTGCGCTCGTATTTCTCGAACATCCGGTTCAGATTTCGCAACGACATGGCCACGTGGTTTGCGACCGCTTCGGCGTCGAGTTCGCGATTCCCCAGGTGTTCGGCGATAAAGCGCTCGGCCCTTAAGAGTCGCAGAGCGTTGACGTCATCTCCTCGAGGCGCGTCATGCGCCGACGGGCGAAGCAGCATCCGCAACCTCGCGCGAATTTCCTCATGCAAAGCTGGAGCGGTATCGGCAAGCGGGTTGTCTATGAAACCAATGATCCCGTCTCGCAATGGCTGTGTGAGCAGCTGTCCTGCACGAAGGCTGCCATCGATCTTGAGTAACGAAACTCGCGAAATGTCGTCGCCGGACTCGAACAGTTCGTCTGCCTTGACGTCGATCAGCAACTGGCGCATGGGCCGCGTGAACCCATACAGGTACGGCTTCGCCGTGCTGTAGATGATGAGGTCGCCACTGCGGACTAGGTCACAACGGCCGGACTGGTAAAAAAAGGCCTCGCCTTCCAACAGCAGACAGGCAAAGAGCGAGTTCTTCGGATGGCGGCGAACGATGGGCATCGTGCGCTCCACCACGTGTTCGTTTCCGACGATCTCGGCGATGCGCAGCGCGCTCAAATCGAAATTCCGCTGCCGCGCGTTGAGGCCTTCTTCTGCATAGGAAGAACAGCGCAGGCCGACCAGTTCGGACGCGGTATACGACTCCCAGTAGCGCAAGCGCTCTCGCGCCGGCGCGAACTCCGTTGCGCCTTCCCTGAAGGGGACGCAACGACCCTTCTCCGTGGCGGTGGATTGCATGGTGTGGACGACAGGCCGACTGCAGTACAGGAGCGTACAAAGGTTCTCGAAATCCATCTTATCTGTCGAACGGCTGCAGCACGTGGCTGCCCCATCAGGGGAATCCCTAGGGGCATGCCGATTGTCCAAGTCAGGCAAACAGATCGTCCCGCCTGGAACAGCGTCTGCGTTCGTTCGCAGACAAAGTCGCGTCTCCACACCTGTTTGCACGGAGACGACGATGAATGCCGAAACTGAGTTCTGGCGGGGTATTCCCCCGATCGCTAATGTGTTCAAGCCCGACGCCAAGCCGGAGGTGCACATTCCCGATGCAGCGACGGACGACCTGCGCTACTACGTGCCCTTCAGCGAAACCGTGTCCTCACGCCCGCTGTGGATCTCGCCCAGCGAGAACAGGTGGGCCGATGTGCTGCGTTCCGACAAGCCGGGCCTTGTGAACCGGCATTACCACCCGCACGAGGTCTTCGCGTACACGATCTCGGGCAAATGGGGCTATCTCGAACATGACTGGATCGCAACGGCCGGTGACTTCGTCTACGAGACGCCGGGTGAGGGACATACGCTGGTTTCGTATGAGCACGCCGATCCGATGCGGGTGTTCTTCATCGTGAAGGGACCCCTGATCTGGCTCGATGAGAACGGCGGATCGACCGGCCACTTCGACGTGCACGACTACATCCAGATGTGCCGCGAGCACTATGAGAAGGTCGGTATCGGCGCCGCGTACGTCGACACGCTGTTCCGCTGAGCGCCATGAAGGCACTGCGTTGGCACGGGCCACGGGATCTGCGGCTGGTGGACCTGGTGGACTCCGCGTTGCAGCCTGGCGAGGTGCGCGTCCGCGTTGCCTATTGCGGCATCTGCGGAAGTGATCTGCATGAATACGTCGATGGCCCGCACGCCATTCCCGTCGAATGCGCACATCCCATCTCGGGGCGGCGCGCACCGCTGACGCTGGGGCACGAGTTCTGCGGCACGGTGGTCGAATCGGCTGCCCTGGACGTGCGTATCGGCGCGCGTGTTGCGATCGAGCCGGAGTACCGCTGCGGCACATGCGACTACTGCCGCCAGGGACAGTACAACCGCTGCATCTCCATGGGGTTCGTCGGGCTCATGGGCGATGGCGCACTTGCCGAGACGGTCGTGGTACCTGCGTACACCGTCCATGATCTACCGGAGCAAGTGCGCTTCGATCAGGCTGCAGTCCTCGAGCCAGCTGCCGTCGCGCTGCACGCCGTGCGAACCAGCGGGCTTCGGCCGGGCGATGCCTGTGCGGTCTTCGGCATGGGACCTGTGGGCCTGTTGACCGTTGCCATGCTGCGCCAGTGCGGTGCCGGCGAGATCATCGCAGTGGATGTCCATGCCGGACGCCTGGCGCTCGCCGCGGCGATGGGGGCCAGCAGGGCCATTGATGCTTCGCGCCACGACAGCACCAGCGAAATCCTCGCAGCCACTTCAGGCCGGGGGGCTGCACTCGCATTCGAAGTTGCGGGCTTGCAGGCCACCATCGACTCGACGCTCGCGTGTCTACGCAAAGGTGGAGAGGCGGTGCTCGTCGGCCTCATGGGCAAGGCCCAGGTGGACATCTTCGACATCGTCAATCGAGAGCTGCGGCTGACGGCAAGCGTTGGCTACCGGGATGTCTTCCCAACGCTGATTGCGTGGACGGCCAAAGGGCTCATCGACCCGTCCGCGATCGTCACCCGAAAAGTGTCGCTTTCGCAGGCCGTATCCCAAGGATTCGAAGCCCTGATTTCCGACAAGGACCAAGTGAAGGTCCTGGTCGCACCCAATGGAGAGGATCTGAGATGACTTTTACACCGACACTTTTCGACGGGCGCCACGCCCTCGTCATCGGCGGGACTTCGGGCATTGGCGCCGGCACTGCGCTGCGCCTGGCAGAACTCGGGGCGACCGTGCTGGCCGCGGGCCTGAAAGCCGATGGGGAGCACGCACCGATGCACGACCGCATCCGCTGCGTCGAACTCGATGTGACCGACGGGCCGGCGCTGCAGGCGATGCTGTCGCAGCAGGGCTCGATCGACATTCTGGTCCACTGCGCCGGCATCAGCCGCGACCGGGCGGAGTATGAGTTGGACGTGTTCGAGCACGTGCTGGACGTCAACCTCACATCGATCATGCGCGCCTGCAATGCGGCCGTGCCTGCGCTGATCCGCTCCCGCGGCTGCGTCGTCAATGTCGCCTCGATGTTCAGCACCTTCGGCAGCGCGGACCGGCCCGCCTACGCGGCAAGCAAAGGCGGCGTGGTCCAACTGACCAAATCCCTGGCCCAAAGCTATGCGCCCGCGAAGGTTCGTGTGAACGCTGTTGCACCGGGCTGGATCACCACACCGCTGTCGGAAGCGCTGAGCCGCGACGAAGACGCCAGCCGGCGAATTCTGGACCGGACGCCGCTCGGGCATTGGGGCGAGCCCTCCGACGTGGCCGACGCCATCGTCTTTCTCTGCTCACCTGCTGCCAGGTACATCACCGGCGTCACCCTGCCCGTGGACGGCGGATACCTGACCGTCTGAATGAAAAGGCGCATCCGCGCTCCCTCGTAAAAATCCAAGGAGACAACATGACACCCCACGCTCGCAACCGCCGACTCGTTCTTCAGGGCACTGCAGCCGCTGCCTCCGCCGCAGCACTTGGCCTTCCCGGCCTGGCTTTCGGCCAGGAAAAATCCATCAAGCTGGGGTTTGTCAGTCCGCTGACCGGACCCTATGCACTCTTTGGCGAGACCGACCAGTACATGGTCGGCAAGGCGCGCACCTTGCTGGCGTCGGGCATCACCACTGGAGGCAAGACCTACCCGGTCGAGATACTCGTGCGTGACAGCCAGTCCAACCCGAACAAGGCGGCCGAACTTGCCGGCAATCTGATCCTGAAGGACAAGGTGCAGCTGATGCTGCCCTCGTGCACGTCGGAAACCATCAACCCGGTGGCCGACCAGTGCGAGCTCAACGGCGTTCCCTGCCTGTCGACCGTGCAGCCATGGCAAAGCTACTTCTTCTCGCGCGGCGGCAAGCCGGACAAGCCCTTCGAGTGGACCTACCACTTCTTCTGGGGGCTGGAAGACATCATCGCCGGCTTTGTCGGCATGTGGGGTTCCGTTACTACGAACAAGAAGATCGGGTTCCTGTTCGAGCGCAGCACGGACGGCGAAGCCTGGGCCAGCAAGGAGTTCGGCTTTCCGCCGGCGGTCACCAAAGCGGGCTACACCTTCGTGACGCCTCCATTCTTCCAGCCGCTCACCGCTGACTTCTCTCCGCAGATCGCCGAGTTCAAGAAGGCCGGCGTGGACATCATTGCCGGCATCACTTTGCCGCAAGACCTGAAGACCTTCATGGCCCAGTGCCGGCAGCAGGGCTTCAAGCCGAAGATCGTCACGGTCGGCAAGGCCTTGCTGTTCCCCTCCGCGGTGGAGGCGATGGGGGACCTCGGTGAAGGGATGAGCAGCGAGGTCTGGTGGACACCGACTTTCCCTTTCAAGTCGTCGCTGACCGGAGAAACCAGCGCCAAGATTGCCGCCGACTACGAAGCGGCCAGCAAGAAGCAATGGACGCAGCCGCTCGGCTACTCGCACGCGCTGTGGGAGGTCGCCATCGACGTGCTCAAGCGCAGCGGCAAACCGCACGACCCGAAGGCCGTGCGCGATGCGATCCGCGCAACCGATCTCACGACGGTGGTCGGGCCGGTCAACTGGAAAGGGGGACCGGTCGCCAATGTGGGCAAGACCCCGGTGCTGGGCGGCCAATGGGTCAAGGGGCAGAAGTTCAAGTACGAGCTGGCGATCGTGGACAACAGCACCGCGAAGATCGTGCCAGCGGCGGCCAAGCTGAAGCCGCTGTGAGCAAGGTGTTGCTGTCGGCCCGAGGCTTGCAGAAGGCCTATGGCGCGAATGTCGTCACATCCGACGTCGACTTCGATGTCAGCCAGGGCGAGGCCCTGGCGATCCTCGGCCCCAACGGGGCCGGCAAGACCACGCTGTTCAACCTGATCAGCGGCGACGTGGTCGCCGATGGGGGCGAACTGACGTTCGACGGACGTCGGCTGCGGCGCGAGCGCCCCTTCGAGCGATGCCGGCTTGGCATCGGGCGCACGTACCAGATTCCGAAGCCCTACGCCGGAATGACAACCTTCGAGAACCTGCTCGTCGCCGCCATGTTCGGAGCCCGCCTGGACGAAGCCGGTGCCAGCCGGCACTGTGCCGCGGTGCTCGAGCAATGCGAACTCCGGTCCAAAGCGAACATCCCGGCAGGCCAGCTCACGCTGCTTGACCGCAAGCGGCTCGAACTGGCGCGCGCGCTCGCGAGCCGCCCGAAACTTCTGCTGCTCGACGAGATCGCGGGCGGGCTGACCGATGAAGAGGCTGACAAGCTGGTGCAGCTCGTGCTCGACATCAAGCGGCAAGGCGTGACCGTCGTCTGGATCGAGCACGTGTTGCGCGCGGTGATGGCGGTGGCGGATCGCGTGATGGTGCTGGACTCGGGCCGCAAGCTCACGGAGGGGCTTCCTCAAGAAGTGATGGCGGATCCGGCAGTGCAGCGCATCTACATGGGAATCGAAGCATGAGCCGCAATCCGCTGCTTTCCACGCACGGTCTTACCGCGGGCTACGGCGACTTCCAGGCGCTCTTCGGCATCGACTTCGAGATTCATCGCGGAGAGGTCGTGGCTTTCATCGGCGCCAACGGCGCAGGCAAGTCCACGTTCCTGAAGTGCCTCATGGGACTGGTGTCGACCCCGCCGGGCACGGTGCGGCTGGACGGTGAACCCATTGCTCGCCGATCGCCGCACGAATCGGTCAAGCTGGGCCTTGCGATGGTTCCCGAGGGGCGGCGACTCTTCGCCGGCATGTCGGTCGAAGACAACTTGCTGGTGGCGCGGGACCATGGGCGCCGCCTCCCCGAGAACGGCCGCGCGTGGACGCTGGAACGCGTGCATGCGCTCTTCCCCGTGCTGCGCGACAAGCGGGACGCGCGGGTGGAGTCGCTCTCTGGCGGGCAGCAGCAGATGGTGTCGATCGGCCGGGCGCTCCTGTGCAATCCGCGGCTGCTGCTGTGCGACGAGATCTCGCTCGGCCTCGCGCCGCTGGTCATCCGCGAAATCTATGCGGCGCTGCCCACCATCACGGCCGAGGGCACCGCCGCCCTGATCGTCGAGCAGGATGTCGGCCTCGCGAAATCGGCCTCATCGCGCCTGTACTGCCTGCTTGAGGGCCGGGTCACTTTGCACCGCCCTTCGAACGAGGTCAGCCGGGCGGAAATCACGGAAGCCTACTTCGGAACTTCTCACCATGCAGTGGCTTGACGCAGCGATACAGGGCGTGCTCCTGGGAGGCCTCTATGCGCAATACGCGCTGGGGATGTCATTGATGTTCGGTGTGATGCGGATCGTGAACACTGCCCACGGCGATCTCTTGATCCTGCTGTCCTTTGCGGCGATTGTCATCGCCACCTACCTGGGTATCGGACCCTACGCGACGATGTTCGTCCTGGTGCCTCTGGCCGCCGTCGCCGGGTATGCGCTTCAGCGGCTGGTGTTGAACCGCGCGGTCGGAAGCGACCCGCTGCCTTCGCTGATCGCGACGTTCGGCTTGTCGATCACGATCCAGAACGCGCTGCTCGCCGGGTTCACGGCCGATGCGCGATCGTTGCCAGGCAACGGGCTGGAGTCGGCGAGCCTGTCCATCGGACCGCTCTTCGTCGGCCTGCTGCCCGTGCAGATCTTCTGTGCGGCACTGGTGCTGACCGGGGCCATCCACGTGCTGCTGCGCCGCACGCGCTTCGGTCGCGCACTGCGGGCGGCGGCGGCCGATGCCGACGCGGCTTCGATGATCGGCGTGAACCCGCGCCACGTTTACGCGGGCGCCACGGCGCTGGCGGTGGGCGTGCTGGGGGTGGCGGCCGTGTTCCATGCCTTGCGGGTCACCGTCTCGCCCGCCGATGGTCCTGGCCAGCTGATCTACGCTTTCGAGGCGGTCATCATCGGCGGCATGGGGTCGCTCTGGGGCGGGTTCCTCGGCGCACTGCTGCTCGGCGTCGCGCAAGTAGTCGGCGGACGGATCGATGCGGGCTGGGGCTCGTTGGCCGGCCATCTGGTTTTTCTCGCCGTGTTGGCGGTCCGGCCCCAGGGCCTTTTTGGTGGAGGCAGCCGATGACGCAACCAGTCACCCCGCAGGGCGGACTCGTCTCGCGGCAGACGCGCGGGGGGCGTGCTGCACTCGCCATTGCTGCGGTGGCCCTGCTGCTGATGCTTAGCTTGCCCTGGTGGGCCGATTCGGGGGTCACTCGCTCGGTCGTCGAGTTCAGCTGCTATCTGGCATTCGCGTCGATGTGGAACCTGCTCGCGGGCTACGGGGGGATGGTCTCCATCGGGCAGCAGGCATTCCTGGGCGTTGCCGCCTACGCGATGTTTGCGCTGGCCAATCACTTCGGAATCGACCCGTTCGCCGCCGCAGCGCTCTGCCTGCTGGCCCCCGCGCTGCTTGCCGTGCCCACGTACGCGCTGCTGCGCCGTCTGGAGGGGCCGTATTTCGCGATTGGAACCTGGGTGGTTGCCGAAGTGTGCCGGCTCGCTATATCGAACACGGAATGGCTGGGCAGCAGTTCGGGCATGACGCTCCGGGCCATGCAGAAGTACACCCTGGAGGAGCGCCAGGTCGGAGTCCTCTGGTTGGCGGCATTGATGCTGGTGTTGACGGTTGGCGGCAGCTATTGGCTGTTGCGGTCGCGGCACGGGCTGGCGCTCACTGCCATGCGCGATAACGCGGTATCCGCCATGAGCCAGGGCGTCGACGTCGGGCGATTGCGCTTCCTTGTCTTCCTGGGCGCGGCGGTCGGAACCGGTCTTGTCGGAGCGGTCTACTACCTCAGTGCGCTGCGACTGTCGCCGAACGCCGGCTTCGATCCCAACTGGATCGCCATCGTGATCTTCATGGTCATGGTCGGCGGCATCGGAACGCTGGAAGGACCGCTGATCGGTGCGGTGCTTTACTTTGCGGCCGATCGCCTGTTCTCGAACTACGGTGCCGGCTACATGATCATGCTGGGCCTGCTGACGCTGGTCGTCGCGCTTTATGCCCGAGGCGGACTGTGGGGCGCGACTGGCGGCCGCTGGGCATGGCATTGGTTCCCGACGCGGTGGTGGCTTCGGTCTCGCGAAGGCGAATGAAGGACTACTGCCCCGTCCTCGATTTCTGAGGGTCACCATGCACACTACCCATTGGTCAACAAACCGCGTGTTCGCCTGTGAACGCGCCGATGCCTGGAGCAGCATCAACACGCGGTACTTTGGTCGCTTGAGGGTGTCCAGCCTGGATGACGAGCCCCTCGATGCGTCCCTCGATACCTACGATGTGGGTGCCCTGCGCATGTTCAGCATCACCGCGCCAGCGCATCATGTGGCGCGCGACAACACTTGCGGTGAGCTTCCGACGGACGAGTTCTACAAGCTGGTCCTGCAAGTTTCCGGTCGCGGTGTCGTCGAGCAAGAGCACCGGCGCGTGGAGCTTCAACCAGGAGAGTGGATCCTCTACGATCCCCGCGCACCGTACGCGATCACCAACCGAGAGCGTTGCGCGCTGCTGGTGACTCAGGTGCCGCGCGCACTCCTTTCAGGTCTGAAGCTTTCCGGGCCCCTCGCCGGGCAGGCGGGCCACGACAACGTGGCGGGCCTGCATGGTGTTTTCGGCACCTACCTGCGTGCGTTGAGCGAGCAATTGCCCAGCCTGCCCGATGGCGTCGGGCAAGCCATCAGCGAATCGGTGATGGGTCTGCTCGGCTCGACGCTGGCCGAGGCCTTTCGCCGGACCGGTGAGCCGCTCCCCCTGCCCTCTGTCCTGAAGCTGCGGGCGCAGCAGTACATCCAGGCCCATCTTTGCGAGCCGGACCTGAGTATCCAGGGGGTCGCCGACGCGCTACGCTGTTCCAGGCGCTATCTGCATAAGGTCTTCGAGACCGACCCGGTCGGCCTCGAGCGGCAGATCTGGAATGCACGGCTCGAGCGCTGCCATAAGGCACTCATGCACGAAGCCCACCTGGGTCGATCCGCTGGACAAATCGCCTACGCGTGGGGATTCAAGAGCACTGCCCACTTCTGCCGGCTCTTCAAGCAGCAATACGGCATGACACCAGGCGAGTGCCAGCGCCTGTCCTTCGATTCGCGCCGCACCGCGCTTCTACAGTAAGCGACGCTCTCCGCAGCGCGCCTCGGATCGGACCATCGGCCGCGGTTTTCGGATGAGCGACCGGCCCGCCCAACGGGCTCTGGTCGCCACGGCGCCGCCGTCAGCTGCAGCTGAGACGGGCGAGCGCCTTGCCCGCGCCGGCCACCGCGGGCAGCTTCTGCTTCACGCAGGCCGGGTCGTGCGCCGTGTAGGCGTAGGGGATGCCCACCGGGAACACGCCGGTCGTGATCCAGTCGGTCGCGTCGCGCGACGGAGAGGACGAGCTGGCCACCCAGGTGATCCCGAAGGTGCTGAAGTCGGCCGGCGTCTTGATGTTGTTGTTGCGCAGTTCCCAGAAGCCGATGGCCGAGCTGTCGCGAGAGGTCACGGGGTTCTTCGCGTTCTCGAAGTAGTTGCCTTCGATCAGCGAGAAGCCGCCCATGCGGATGTTGGCACCCGAGGTGGTCACGCCGCTATACAGGTTGTTGTAGAGGTGCGTGTAGCCGCCGCGTTGCAGCGGCAGGCGTGAGCCGACGTTCTCGTAGACGTTGTGATGGAAGGTGATGAAGCGATCGCTGGAATCACTGTCGCTCGAGCCGATGAGGCCGACCTTGTGATGGTCGTGGATGTGGTTGTAGGAATAGGTGATGTGGTGCGCGCCGGCCTTGTTGTCGAGCAGGCCGTCGAACTCCAGATCGCCCGCGCCCGAGCACTCCTTCAAGCTGCTGAACAGGGTGTTGTGGTCGATCCAGATGTGGCCCGGGAACTTGCCGCTCTGTCCCTCGATGCCGATCGCATCGATCGAACCCGGCAGCAGGCCAATCGTCATGTTGCGGATGATGATGTTGGTGGCATCGGCCTTGATGGCCAGCCCGAAGTTGGCCGATGAGTTGTCCGCGCCCTCGATGGTGATGTTGCTTTTGTCCTCGATATCAACGATGGCGCCCGCGGGCAACTTCCACTGCGTGCAGGCATCGGTGATGCTGGCGAAATCGAACGTTCCGTTGTAGCGGATCACGAGCCCGCCGTTGCCGGTGTAGCCGTCAATTGCAGCCTGCATCTGCGCCGCGGTAGACACCGTGACAGCCGCGACCTTGCCGCCTCCGGTGACCTCGCCGGCAAACCCGCCGCTCAGACTGTCCGAGGTGAGAGCAGGTCCTGGCCCGGGAGCAGGAGCAGGAGCAGGAGCAGGAGCAGGAGCAGGAGCAGGAGCAGGAGCGGGAGCGGGTGCAGTTGCTGGTGCTGGTGCTGGTGCACTAGCAGTATCGGGAGTCGGAGCCTGAGTAGGCGCAGGAGCTGCAGACGCGGTGAGTGCGGATGCAGTGGCCACCGGGGGCAAGCCCGTCCCGCCGCCACCACCACCACCACCGCAGGCCACCAGCACGAACGGCGCCAATAGAGCACCCGCAGCGCGCGACCGGTGGCTTCTTTGCTTCATTTTCTTCATGGGATTTTTCTGTGTTGATGCCCCGCATGGAATGACGAATGTCAAAGCGGGAGACCACGTCGATACGCACGCTGTGTGCCGGCAATGCATTTCGATTTCTTGTCGCCGATGTGGACGCAATTTGTCGGAAACAGTCGAGATTTCGATGGGAGGGGCAGCCGGCGCGACCCCGTGGACGACAATTTGTGTCTCTTTGTGACAAAACAAAGCAGTGGGAGGCGCTGCTTCGGTGCCATTGCGAACTCGGGCCACGTCAAGGGGCCCGGAGTGCTCTCAAGTCGCTGTTCGCGCCGGTAGCGCCAGCCGCGGCCTACCCAGCACTTGAGTCGCCACCCGCGACGCGAACCGCCGCGTCAAGAAGCGCACACCGAAGCACGACAGCTTGTTGAACAGGCCAGGCACAACCGTTCGCTCGCCGCGCAGCATCGCGCGGATCGCGGCGTGCGCCACAAACTCCGCGCTTTTGGTCGACGCGTTCGCGATCCACGAGTAGTCGCCCCCGCCTGACGCGGCGTGGAACGCGGTTTCGGTGCCGCCAGGGCAGATGCAGGTCACCGAAAGCGAGGTGCCGCGGTGCTCGTCATGGAGACCCTCGCTGAAGTTGCGGACGAACGCCTTCGACGCGGCGTACAGCGCCATGTTCGGCACTGACTGGTACGCGCCGGTCGACGCGATGTTCACCATGTGCGCGGGTCTGGTGCTTGCCTTGTGCGCGTCGACGAAGCACCGCGCGAGCGCGACGAGCGAGGTCATGTTGAGTTGGACGAGCTCCGCGTCGCGCGCCCAGTCGACCTCGTCGAAGCGGCGGAAATAGCCGAACCCGGCGTTGTTGATCAGGATGTCGATGGGCCCGCCGGCGGTCGCTGCGTCCCACAGTGCACGCGCAGCATCGGGCTGGCCGAGATCTGCGGTGACGATCTCGACCTTCACGCCCTTGCAGGTCGCAGCGACCGCGTCGAGTGCGTCGCGGCGCCGCGCCGTCAGCACGAGATCGACGCCGAGCGCCGCGAGCTCACGCGCGATGGCCGCGCCGATGCCGCTGGATGCGCCGGTCACCAGTGCGCGCTTGCCCACGCTGGCGTTTGTGTGTGTACTCAAATCATTCTCCTGGTCGACTTGGCGTTTGCTTTCATGTCTTCCCTAATTCGGAGCAGGCCTCCGCGTACTCATGCGTTGACGTCGACAACGGTGCGGCCCTGGACTTGTCCTGCGAACATTCGCTCAACGACTGCGGACACCTCGGCAAGGCCAACCACGTGTGTCGTTCGCGCGAGCTTGTCCAGATCCAGGTCCCGCGCCAAACGTGACCAAGCCTCGATGCGCACCTGTTGCGGTGCATTGACCGAATCGATGCCGGACAGCGTCACGTTGCGCAGGATGAAAGGCAGCACCGAGGCCGGAAGATCCATGCCCTGGGCCAGGCCGCAAGCCGTGACCACGCCTCGATACTTCGTCTGTGCCAGCACGTTGGCCAGCGTGTGGCTGCCGACCGAGTCGACGGCGCCGGCCCACCGTTCGGTGGCTATCGGCGCTCCCCGTTCCGAAAGCGTGCGGCGATCGATGATGTCGGCTGCCCCCAGGCTGCGCAGATAGTCGCTTTCCTCCAGTCGCCCCGTGGAGGCAACGACCCGGTAACCGAGACCGGACAGGAGGGCGATGGCGATGGAACCAACGCCGCCATTGGCGCCCGTCACGAGAACGTCGCCATGCTGGGGCGTGAGCCCGCCGTGCTCAAGCGCCAGCACAGACAGCATCGCCGTGTACCCCGCCGTTCCGATGGCCATCGCGTCTTTGGTGGACAGGGCTGCCGGGAGCTTGACCAGCCACTCACCTTTCACGCGGGCCTGCTGCGCATAGCCACCGTGATGGGTTTGGCTCAAGCCCCAGCCATTGGCGACGACGCGGTCGCCTGCAGCGATGCCGGGGTAGGAAGAAGTCTTGACCGTGCCGGCGAAGTCGATGCCGGGAATCAACGGGAACCGGCGAATGACCTCCGCGCGGCCGGTGATGGCCATCGCGTCCTTGTAGTTCACGGTGGAGTAATCGACGTCGACCACGACGTCCCCGGGCATGAGGTCTTGTTCATTCAGCGAGACCACGCTGGTGGTGATCTTGTCACCTGTCTTGCTGGCGAGCAGTGCTTGGAATGTCATCGTCTTCTTTCAGGTGGAGTGTTGTTGAGAGTCAGTGGTTGATATGTCGCATGATGCTCGTCATATTCTTGAACGAGCAAAAATCGATGGGTGTCAGTGGCCTCAGGCAATAGGCAGGTGCTTCAGGGCAGCCTCGCGCAGGCTGTCGGATAGCGCAGGCTCGTCGACGACGCGGGCCAACAGCAAGGTGCCGACCATGGTGGCGACGGTCACGAGGGCGCGCTCGTGAACACCGGCCTGCCCCCAATCTGGCGATTGGCGGGCCACGAGATCGACCATTTCCTTGATGTACCGGGTGGTCACGCGCCGGACTTCGGGTGTTTGGCGCACGGTTTCCGAGCCCAGCGCGACCAGGGGGCATCCCCGCTCCACCTGCGCCAGGTTTTCTCGCGAGAGATAGGCGTGGAGCATGTAGGTCAAAGCCTGTTCCGGGGGCACGCTGGCAACCGCATCTGCCACTATGGAGGCCGAATCTGTACAGGCGCGCGCCGCTGCTTCCGCCAGCATGGCCTCGCGCGAGGCGAAGTGGGCGTAGAAGGCGCCATGGGTCAGGCCGGCCTCCTTCATGATGTCGGCCACTCCCGTTCCCTCGTAGCCGCTGCGGCGGATTGCCCGCGCAGCGACGGACACGATGCGCTCGTGAGAGGCTTCCTTGGCTGCTGTCCTGACGGTGTGTTTTGCTCGTCGCATGATGTGCATCATACACATTACCAAAAAAATACTTGATGCAATTTGTGAGCGGGACCCCGGACCTATCTCACCTTTGACAACACGCGGCTACGGGGCGCCACTCAGGACCATGCGCCGGCTGTCGAGGGCGTGGGGCGCCGCTGCATGTCGGCGCCGGCCTCATGCAGGTCCCTGGAGTTGCTTCTCAACGCGCGAGGTGTCGCGCCCCAGCAAGACTTCACCGCATGCCAGAAAGAGCTGGGCTCCGCGTAGCCCAGCCGCTCGGCGATTTCCGGAAGAGGCATGCTTCCCTGCGTCAGCAGAAAAAGCGCTTCATCCATGCGTGCGGCCTCGAGCACCCTGCGAAAGGGCATGCCGGTTTCGCTGAGCCGGCGCTGCAGCGTGCGCGGCGCAACGCCCAGGCTTTTTGCCACGTCGCCGCATGACACGCGGTGAAAGCCGAGGTTGCCCACCGCGGCCCTGACGGCCGCCTCGAGCGACTCGGATGAATTCTGCGCGCGGAGCATGCCGTCGGCCTGCGCACGAAGCACCGCCAGCAGCGCGGGATCGGCGCCCTGGAACGGCGTATCCAGCGTGGCGTCGTCATAGCACACGCGCACCTGCGCTGCGCCCAAGGTGACGGCGCAGCCGAGCAGGTCGACATAGCGCGGCGCGAGCCGTGCGTCCGATCCCGTGAGTTCGATGAGGCGCGGTGCCACGTTCCGCGTGCTGCAGCGCTTCCAGAAAGCCAGCAGCCCACCGAACAGCGAATCGATCTGCATCGAGTGCATGGCGACATGGCAGGGCGTCACGGCATAGCGCAGCTCCAGCCCTCCTTTCACCTTGTGGACGCCAATGCGCCCGCTGTTGCTCACCAGTTGCTGGTAGCGCTCCATGTGCCACACCGCATCCCGCAGCGACGCGCTGTGCATCATGAGGAGCCCGGCCACGTTCATTGCCTGTAGCGGGAGACTCGTGCCGACCTTCACGCCCAGCAACGGATCCGTCGTCAGCCGGGCCGCGCGTTGCCAGAGCCGGCGCGCAAGCACCAGGCCCACCTGGCGTGTCGGCGCCATGCGAGCCGAACCGGGGCCCCAAAGCCCCGCGGTGAGGCGTGACGGATCCAGGTCCTGAAGCTCCAGCTGATCGATCACGGCGTCGAGCCACGTCGAGAGGATCGTCATGTGCGCGGCCATGGCGGGCAAGGCTAGAGGGGCGCGTGTCCTGCGTCAATGAGGGTTGGTATCTCAAGACAATTTTCTGTCGCGCCGAAGCAATGACAGTCCTGCGCGCGCCCCTGAAACTGATACCGCGCAGACAACAACGAAGGAGACAACATGGCAGTGGAAAACCACTACGAGTACATCCGCGTGCAGCCGCAGCCGCACGGCTTCGGCGCCGCCATCACGGGCCTATCGATCGCAGAACCCCTGCCGGCGCCGGTGTTGGGCGAAGTGAAGAAGGCCTGGGCGGCGCATTCGGTCATCTGCTTTCCGGACCAGCCGCTGACACACTCGCAATTGGAGGCGTTCACGCGCCAGTTTGGCGAGTTCGGCGTCGACCCCTACATCGTCCCGATGGAGGGGCATCCGCACATCCTCGAGTTGCGGCGCGAGCCCGATGAGAAGGCGGTCAACTTCGGCGCGCAATGGCATTCCGACTGGAGCTTTCAGGAAGAGCCGCCCGCCGGCACCATCCTGCACGCCAAGGTGACGCCGCCGGTGGGCGGCGACACGCTCTATGCCGACTGCTACCGTGCCTACGAAGATATGTCGGACACGATGAAGCGGCTGCTCGATGGCCTGGTCGCGATCCACTCCGCCAGCTTGCCTTACGGCAAGGAAGGCCTGTTCGCCAAGGAAACCGAGGCGCGCACGATGAAGATCGTGGTGAGCGAAGAGGCCGACAAGACCTGGCCCCATCCGCTGGTTCGCGTTCACCCCGTCACGCGGCGCAGGGCGCTGTATGTGAGCCCCGTCTACACGCTGGGCATCGAGGGCATGACGCGCGGCGAGTCGGCTGCCATGCTGGCCTACCTCTACCAGCATATGGTGCGCGATGAATACGTATATCGGCATCGCTGGTCGCCCGACATGCTCACCCTCTGGGACAACCGCTGCACGGTGCACAACGCCGACGGCGGCTATGACGGGCACTTGCGTGTCATGCACCGGACCACCATCGCCGGCGAACGCCCGATCGGCGTTTCGGCGGCCTCTGCGTAGCTTTGACCTGGATAAAAAATGAACACTCCTGACCTGAGCTTCAAGCGGGCACGCGACCGTGGCGAATTGCATGGCAGCTTCGACACCATCGTCATCGGCTCGGGGGCCGGCGGCCTGACGACTGCCGCGCTGTTGGCGCTGGACGGTCAGCGCGTGCTCGTGCTGGAGCGTCATGCGGTCCTGGGCGGCTGCCTTCAGTCTTTTGCGCGCAAGGGCTTCGAATGGGACGTCGGCCTGCATTACATGGGCGAGGTTCACCGCAAGAGCAGTGGCCTGTATCGCCTTTTCGACAAGGTCTCGCGCGGGCAGCTCGAGTGGGCACCCATGCCGGCGGTCTACAACCGCATTGTGGTGGGAGAGCGAAGCTACGACCACGTGGCCGGTGCGGAGGCTTACAAGGAACAGCTCAAGGCCCATTTTCCGGACGAGGCCGCAGCCATCGATCGCTATGTGGAATTGGTCGTCGATGCGAATCGCGCCGCCAAGGCATTCTTTGGCGAGCGTGCGCTCCCGCATAGCCTGTCCGATGCTTCGGCCAGCGCGCCGCAGACCGCTTTCGCTCTCTATTCCCAGCGCACCGTGCTGGAGGTGCTGAACGAATTGACTGGCAACGCCGAGCTCAAGGCGGTCTGGTGCGGCAACTATGGCGATTACTGCAACTCTCCCGCCGAGGCGTCCTTCGCCATTCATGCGATGGTTTTTCATCACTACATAGACGGAGCGAGCTATCCCGTGGGCGGTGCGCCGCGCATTGCCGAAGCCATGGCGGAGACGGTGCGTGCCGCCGGCGGTGCGTGCCTGGTGGCAGCCGATGTCGTGGGCCTGAAGATGCACGAGGACCGCGTCGTGGGCGTGGTGACTGCCGATGGCAGCGAGATCGAGGCGCGCCGTGTCGTCAGTTCCATCGGCATCGCGCAGACCCTGCCGCTGCTGGCGCACGCCAATTCCGAACTGGGCCGGACGCTGGCGGAAGCCAGCAACGCCCTGGGAACGACACAGTGCTTTGCGGTGCTGAACATAGGGTTGGGTGCCGGCAATGGCGAGCTCGACATCCACCCGTGCAATCTCTGGGTCCACCCCGGCAACGACCTGACGGGCAATCTGGCGCGCTACAAGGCCGATCCCGCGGGCCAGTCCATGCCGCTCTACTTCATCACGCACCCCTCGCTGCGCGACCCGAGTTGGGCGCAACGCTACCCCGGGCGCAGCACCATGGACGTCTGCGGCCTCACCGACTGGTCGGTCTTCGAGCGCTTTGCCGGCACCGAATGGATGCGCCGGGGTGCCGAGTACGCGGACATGAAGGCGCGGCTGACCGAGCATCTGCTCGCGGAGGCTGTTCGCCGCTACCCGCAGATACAGGGACGCGTCGCCCACACCGAACTGGCGACGCCGCTGAGCTTCAATCACTTCCTCAACCGTACGCAGGGCAACTTCATGGGCTTCGAGCAGACGCCGCGGCGTTTTGCGCAGCGATGGATGCGCGCCCATGCACCGGTCGAAGGCTTGTATTTCAGTGGCCAGGACGTTGCCGCCGCGGGTGTCAGCGGCGCCATGGTCGGGGGACTGGTGGCCGCCAGTGCCGTGCTCGGGCGCGATCTGTTTCGCGAACTCAGAGGCTGAAGCCCGGCCGCCTGACGCATTCGGCGGCAGTCCCGGCATTCGCTGTTTTATTCGTCAAGGAGATATTTGACAAATATTCGTTAGGAAGATAAAGTGCACTTATTCGCATCCCGAATAATTTGCATGCAATACCCCTTGTCGAATCCGGTGCAGCTGGCTCACCTTCTCATGTCCGCCCGCAAGGCCAAGGGCTTGACGCAGGCTGCGGCGGCGGCGCGCGTGGGCATCAGCCAGAGCCGCCTCTCGGTGCTCGAAACCGATCCTTCGTCGCTGACGTTCGAACAGCTGCTCGCCTTGATGAGCCTGTACGAACTGCGCGTGGCAGCGCAAGACAAGCGCCCGGCCAGCGCACCGGGGACCTGGTGACATGGGCAGGAAATCCCACGCCCAGACGCTTTCGATCTGGGCCAACGGTTTGCGGGTCGGCACCTGGCGCATTCCGGCGCGCGGCGCGGTCGAGCTCCAGTACGACCGGGCCTGGAAGGATTCGCCGGCTGGCCGGCCGCTGTCGCTCTCGCTTCCTTTCGGCGTCGACGACGCGCCGCTCAGGGGCGAGCGGGTGCAGAACTATTTCGACAACCTGCTGCCCGACAGCGACGCCATCCGCAAGCGCATTGCCAGCCGGTTCGGCACAGGCTCGGTCGATCCCTTCGACTTGCTGAGGGCCATCGGACGCGACTGCGTCGGTGCTGTCCAGTTGCTCGAAGAAGATGAAACACCGGGCAACGTGCAAGGCATCGACGCCACAGCGCTCCGCGACAAGGACATCGAGCAGCTCCTCGAGCAGACGGTTTCCTCCGCGACCCTCGGCGCGAACGTGGACGAAGACGACTTCCGCATCTCGCTGGCCGGTGCGCAAGAAAAAACAGCGCTGCTGCGGCACAAGGGAAAGTGGCTGCGCCCGCATGGCGCGACGCCTACCACGCACATACTCAAACTGCCGCTGGGCCTGGTGGGCAACAGGAAGATCGATCTCGGCACCTCGGTCGAGAACGAGTGGCTGTGCCTCAACATCCTGCGGGAGTACGGGCTGCCGGTCGCGCAGACCGACATCCACACCTTCGGCCGGCAGAAGGTGCTGAGCGTCACGCGCTTCGACCGCCAGCTGCATCCCGACGGCAGCTGGTATCTGCGGCTTCCGCAGGAGGATTTCTGCCAGGCCCTGGGCGTGCCGCCCCACGCCAAGTACGAGGCCGATGGCGGCCCAGGCGTCGAGCACCTCGCCCGCATCCTGCGGCAATCGGAGAATGCCGAGGGGGACCTGCGCACGCTGCTCACCGCGCAGATCCTGTTCTGGATGCTGGCCGCGCCCGATGGCCATGCCAAGAACTTCAGCCTGCACTTGCTTGCGGGCGGCCTGTTCAAGCTGACGCCGCTCTATGACGTGATGTCGATCTGGCCCGCAGCGGGCGCAGGCCCCAACCAGTTCAACTGGCACCGCACCAAGCTGGCCATGGCCGTCTCGGGCAAGAACCGGCACTACCTGATGAAGGACATCCAGCGCCGGCACTTCAATGCCATGGCGGCCAGGTGCTTCTTCGCGCCTTCGGCGGAACCGATCATCGAGCGCATCCTGGAACAGACGCCCGCCGTCATCGACAAGGTAGCGGCCGCCCTGCCCCGCGGCTTTCCGGGCCACGTCAGCGACGGCATCCTGAATGGGCTGCGCGGGTCCGCGAAGCAACTCGCAGGGATGGCGGCGGGCTGATCTTTTCCAGTACCGGGCTCGCACGCCGCATCGACGCCGTGAGGCGGCGCGGCAATTGACGACACGTCAGCATGCCTTCTTGACACGATGCCGTGACATGACTATTCTTTTGTCATGAGCACGACCACCACGTACGAGAGCCCGCTCCGCGCAGAACAGATGGAGCAGACGCGCCTTCGGATACTGGAGGCCACGGCAGATGTGCTGGCGGACGAAGAGGTCAACGAGGTCACGGTTCCGCTTGTCGCTGTGCGCGCCCGCGTGTCGGTCCGGACCGTCTACCGGCACTTCCCGACCAAGGAGGCTCTCTTCGACGAGTTCGGTGAGTGGGCGGAGGAGCACCTCCGGGTCGTCCTCCTTTCCTACCCGGACACGCTCGAGGGCGTCCGCGAGATGGCGCCGGCGCTCTATCGCATGTACGACGAGCGAGCGCCGCTGATCCGTGCCCTTCTATCGAAGCGCGGACAGGAGATCCGGGCCCGCACGCGGCGCCGGCGGCTGGCGACGTTCGAGAAAGCGATGCGGGAGGTCACCGACGGGCTCGAGCCGGCCGAGCGCCAACGCGCCCTTGCGGTGATCTACCTGCTCGTGAGCGCGCCCGCTTGGCAGGCAATGCGCGACCAGTGGGAGCTCGAGGGCCAGGAGGCCGGCAAGGCCGCCGCCTGGGCCGTACGCGTGCTGACGGACGAACTTCGCCGCAATCCGGCAAGCTTGAAGGAGGTTGGTAATGATGACACTCGTCGCTGAACAGACCTTCGCCCCACCCGGTCCCGGGTCGTGGTTCCTCGACCCGACTCACTGGACGCGGCCGGTGACCCGCTTCCAAGCGGAGATCTTTCCCGAGCCGTTCCAGCGCGGCTTCGGCGAGAGCCTCAGCCGCTACGGATCGTTGCTCGAGTACCTGGAGGCGGGCTTCGTCAACGGGTTCCCGTACTATTGCGCCCGTGCCGCCGGTGCGCCGAGGGACGCGGTCGGTCACCCTCCGAAAGAGGCGTGGGACGAGCTCGCCCGCAGTCTCCCCATGATTCGGCGCCGGCTCGAGACAAGCGCGACCGTCTTCGAGCGCAAGCTCTGGCGCGAGGACCTCGAGCGCTGGGACCGGGAGGTGAAGCCCGCGGCGATCCGGGCTCACCTCGCGCTGCTCGCGGTCGACCCGGCGGCGCTCGACACACCTGCGCTCCTCGCATACATCGATCGCTGCCGCGAGAACCAGATCCGTGGCGCGTACATCCATCACCTCTTCAACGTGCCGGCGCTCCTGCCGGTGGGCGACTTCCTCGTGCACGCGCAAGAGTGGACAGGCCGCTCGCCGGCCCAGTTGCTCAGTCTCCTCCAGGGCGCGAACCCCGACCCGCTCGGTGCAGGCGAGGAGCTCGAGCGACTGATCGGCGCGCTCCTACTGGATATGACGGCGACGGCCTTGCTCACGTCGGCCGGAGAGCCGGGCGAGGTGGTCGCCGCGCTTCGCTCGCTGTCCGGCGACACGGGCCGGCTCGCTTCGGCATACGTCGATCGTGTCGCCTGGCGGCCGGTCAACGGCGAGGACGTGGGCGACCCGTCGGTGCACGAGCTTCCGGAGCTGATCGTCGGAGCGATCCGCGCAGCATTCGATCGCCTCGACGCTCCACCGGCGAACGACCTGGACCGCAAGACCTCCGAGTTGCGCGACGCAGTGCCCGCTCGGCATCGCGATGCCTTCGACGCGCTGCTCGAGGAGGCTCGGGCGACCTACCGGCTACGCGACGAGCGGGGCATCTACGCCGACCTCTGGGCGATCGGGATCATGCGGCGCGCGATTCTGGCGGCCGGCCGCCGGCTTGCGGCGGCGGGGCGGCTCGCCGATCCCGGCCATCTCGTCGAGGCGGGCTACGCGGAACTGCGAAGCCTCGTCGAGTCCGGCGACGGCCCATCGGGCGAGGAACTGGCCGAGCGTGCGCGCTACCGGCTCAAGGCGCGCTACGCGGATGCGCCGGCGTTTCTCGGTGGCGAACCGGGCGACCCGCTGCCGCCCGAGTGGCTGCCGCCCTCGGCGGCAAGGCTGGAGCGTGCGATCGGTGCAGCCGTGCAGGCGATGTTCGAGGCGCCGAAGCCACGCACCGATGAGCGAAAGGTTCATGGTCTCGGCGCCAGCCCAGGCGTGTACGAGGGAACCGCACGGGTGATTCACGGCACCGAGGAATTTGGCCGCATCGAGCGGGGCGACATCCTCGTGACGAACTCCACGACGACGGCATTCAACATCGTGCTGCCGCTCCTCGGCGCGATCGTGACCGACCGGGGCGGTCTGCTCTCGCACGCCGCGATCGTCGCGCGCGAGTACGGGCTGCCAGCGGTCGTCGGGTGCACCGATGCAACCTCGGTGCTCCTGGACGGCGCGAGGGTCATCGTCGATGGCACCGCGGGCGAGGCCGAGCTCGTCGCATGAGGGAGGCAGGCGGCGATGAAACCGGCAGCGCTTACCGAGGAGCTCGAGGAGAGCCTGTTCGGCGGCAAGGCCGCGCAGCTGGCCGCCGCGACGCGTGCGGGCCTGCCGGTTCCCGCGGGTGTCGCGCTTCCGTACGGGTTCGTGGATGCAGTCGTTGCTGACGAACGCGACGCGAAGCAGCAGCTGGCTGCAGTCTTTCGCACGCTTTGCGCCCCGCTCGTGGCGCGCTCGTCCGCAGTGGGTGAGGACTCCGAGCAGGCGAGCTTCGCAGGGCAGCACCTGACGCTGCTGAACCTGCGCTCCGAGCCCGAGCTCGTTGACGCCGTGTCCGCCATCTGGCAATCGGCGCGCTCGCCTTCAGCGTTCGCGTACCGCGAGCGCCTCCAGCTGCCCCGCGAGCCGAGAATGGGCGTCGTCGTGCAGGAGCTCGTCGACGCGGACTCCGCCGGCGTGCTCTTCAGTCGTAACCCCGTCAACGGATCGGACGAGCTCGTGGTCGAGGCGGCCTGGGGGCTCGGGGAGTCAGTCGTTGCCGGTCTGGTCATCCCGGATCGGTTCCGCCTGAGGCGTGACGGTGCCGTCGTCGAGCGCATCGCCGGACTGAAGGACGTCGCCATACGCACCGACCCGGAAGGCGGCACAAGCAGCACACACGTTTCCGAGGGGCTCGCCCGCGTGCTCTGCCTGGGCGATGCGCAGCTCGCCGCACTTCATGCGCTCGCGCTCCGCTGCGACGAGGTGTTTGGCGGATGCCACGACATCGAGTGGGCGTTCGCCGGCGGCCGGCTCTACCTTCTGCAGCGGCGAGCGCTTACGGCGATCCCAAGTCCAGCTGCAGGCGGCCACACCGACGAGCAGGTGCGCTTGCCCAACTAGCAGACCCGAAACGACCGGCCGCTGTTGGCCGTTTGCGGCATCACGGGGCGAATCCGTTGATGCTCCAGAAGGCTCGCAGAATCAGCGCCTCCACAAACCACCACTGGCCGAGGAGAAAGCCTATTGCTACCACCGCGATGGGCACGGCCTTCAGTTTGGTTTGTCTAAGAAGCCGCGCCGCAAGTACTACGCTGAACATCATAAGGGCCGCCAAAAACGCGTAATACCATTTGCTTCCGGCAAGACTCTCTCGCACAAGAGCGGTGAGTCCAGAAGCAAGGGCAAACGCCGCCCATGGCCCAACGCTCCGCAATCGACTCGTCGTTCGTCTTACCATGACTGGTTGCTCATTTTCTATGTCCTTGCTCTATCCCCGTCGCGACGAACGAGGAACCAGAACGAGGCCGCTCATTCCCTGATCGCAGCAGTCCAGAATTCATTCGCCGCCTTCCCCAGGAGCTCGCTGTCTCGATAGAGCCTGATTTCCAGCGGAACGGCCCACTCGCTGCTCGCTGCGGCGACAAGGCGCCCTTGGCCGATGTCTTCCTCCACGAGGGTCTGCGGCAGCCATGCGATGCCCCTGCCTTCCAGCGCCATCGTCCTGAGGACCGAGGCGAGATGCGCCGTGAAAACGACCTGGACAGACAGCGGCTCCAGCCGCCGGCTGACCAGGGTACGCATGATGCGTCCCAGCCCGGATTCCTCCGTGTACAGGAGTACCGGTACGGCCGATGCGCCCTTGCGTGAAAGCTGATGCAGCGGCTTGCCAGAGTCATTGGGCGCGGACACTGCGATCAGCATGTCCCCACCGATCCGGGCTGATTTGTACGGGTCTGCATCGAGCGCGCCATGCGCATCAGGATGTGCGTGGCTCAGTACGAACTGAACTTTGCTTTGCAGCATCAGCGATTCGCAACGCTGAAGGACGTCGGACATGAGCTGCACCGGCCCCAGCGTGATGCTCGACTCGAGGCTGCGAATCCATCGCGGCAGAAACGTCATGGAAAGCGCATGCGTGCACGCAATGCGCAGGGTGACCGAACTGGCCTCCGCCACTTTCCTGGCGTCGCCCGGCACGCGGGCCACCCTGGCGGTCAATTCCTGCGCCACGCCAGCAAACCACTCGCCGACTTCGGTGAGTGTGGCGGGCTGCGTGCTGCGGTCGAACAGGTCGGCGCCGATCCACTCTTCCAGCGCGCGAATGCGGCGGCTGAATGCGGGTTGGGAGCTATGGCGCTCATCTGCCGCGCGCGAGAAGTTCCCTGTTGCCGCCAGCGCCAGGAAGTCATCAAGCCAGATCAGGTTCATGTCCGGTTCGTCCAGCGCATAGAAGTTGAGAAATTGAACATTGGCCGAAAAAGAGGGCATGGCCGACCATTCAGTCTCCCACTCACCCCTCTGGAGACAACCGTGAAGATCGTCGAAATCCGCGAGAAGACCATCCCCATCAGCTCGCCCATCCGCAACGCCTACATCGACTTTAGCAAGATGACGCTGAGCCTGGTCGCGGTGATCACCGACGTGATCCAGGGCGGCAAGCCCGTCATTGGCTACGGCTTCAACTCGAACGGCCGCTACGGCCAGGGCAAGCTGATGCGCGAGCGGTTCATCCCGCGCATCATGGAAGCGAATCCGTCGTCCCTCGTCGACGACAGCGGCAATAACCTCGATCCGCACAAGATCTGGAACACGATGTTCACCAATGAGAAGCCAGGGGGCCATGGCGAGCGCTCGGTGGCCATCGGCACCATCGACATGGCGGTGTGGGACGCGGTGGCCAAGATCGAAGGCAAGCCGCTGTTTCAATTGCTGGCCGACCGCTATGGCGACGGCAAGCCCAATCGCAAGATCTTCGTCTACGCAGCGGGCGGCTACTACTACCCGGGGCAGGACCATGGGAAGCTGAAGGACGAGATGCGCAGCTACATCGACCGCGGCTATACCGTCGTGAAGAAGAAGATCGGCGGCGCCTCGCTTGACGAAGACCTGCGCCGCATCGACTCGATCATGGAAGTGCTGCAGGACGGCCAGAAGCTCTGCGTCGACGCCAATGGCCGCTTCGACCTGGAAACCGCGATTGCCTATGCCAAGGCCCTGTCGCAGTACGACCTGTTCTGGTACGAGGAGCCGGGCGACCCGCTGGACTTCGAATTGCAAGCCGCCCTGCGCAATTTCTACAAGAACCCGATGGCCACGGGGGAAGACCTTTTCTCGATGCAGGATGCGCGCAACCTGATCCGCTACGGCGGCATGCGCCCGGACCGCGACTGGCTGCAGTTCGACTGCGCGCTCAGCTACGGCCTGGTCGAGTACCTGCGCACGCTGGAGATGCTGAAGGAACATGGCTGGTCGGCCAGCCGCTGCATCCCGCATGGCGGTCACCAGATGTCGCTGAACATCGCGGCTGGCCTCGGCCTCGGCGGCAACGAGTCGTACCCCGACCTGTTCCAGCCGTTCGGCGGCTTCCCGGATGGCGTGAGGGTCGAGAACAGCTTCGTGACCCTGCCCGACTTGCCGGGGATCGGCTTCGAGGGCAAGGCCGATCTGTACCGCGAAATGCAGGCGCTTTCAGTCTGAAGCAGATGGCCCAACAAGGAGACAACACCATGAAAAGCATTTGGCGCTACGCCGCTGGCATCGGCCTGCTCGCTTCGGCCACGGTGGCCTCTGCAGACTTCCCGGACAAGCCCGTCACGCTGGTTGTCCCATTCGCGGCCGGCGGCCCGAGCGACAAGATCGCCCGCGACCTGGCCGAGGCACTGCGCAAGCCACTCGGCCAGACCGTGGTCGTCGACAACGCTGCCGGTGCGGGCGGCACGATCGGCTCGGCCAAAGTGGCGCGCGCCACGCCGGATGGCTACACGCTGCTGGTGCATCACATCGGCATGGCAACCGCGCCGGCGCTGTATCGCAAGCTCGCTTACAAGGTGCCCGATGACTTCGAAATGCTGGGCCTGATCAACGAAGCCCCCTCGGTGGTGATCGGCAAGCCGAGCCTGGAAGCCAACAGCTTCGCGGACCTGCGCAAGTGGATTGCTGCGAACGGAGGAAAGGTCAACCTGGCCCATGCAGGGCTGGGCTCCGCGTCGCACCTGTGCGGCTTGATGTTCCAGAACGCCTTGAAGACCAGCATGACCCCGGTGCCCTACAAGGGAACCGCGCCAGCCATGACGGACCTCATTGGCGGGCAAGTCGATCTCATGTGCGAGCAGGCCACCAACGCTGTTCCGCAGATCGAGGGCAAGAAGGTCAAGGTCTACGGCATCACAAGCCTGAAGCGCCTGCCGCTGCCATCGCTCAAGGACACCGCCACGCTGTCGGAGTCCGGGCTCAAGGACTTCGACGTGCAGGTCTGGCACGGCTTGTATGCCCCCAAGGGGACGCCGCCTGCGGTGCTGGAGAAGCTGAACGCGGCGCTTCGCACCGCCTTGAAGGATCCGGAACTCATCAAGCGTGAAGAGGCGCTGGGCCTCACCGTGGTGAATGACGACCGCTTGTCCGCGGCCGGCCACAAGAAGTTCTTGGAAGCTGAGAAGGTCCGCTGGTCGAAGGTCATCAAGGACGCCGGCGAATACGCCGACTGACCGACGAAGTGCCTACACGTAGTTCAAGAGAATCTTCGTGCGTTCTGCTGAATGCGCAGGTCCTGGCGCCTTGGAAATCAACTCCGCCTGTTGCTTCAACGTGGCGAACACGGGCCCCAAGACGCGACGCGATCGAATCGGTGTGAACAGATGCATCTCGTAGCGCGGAAGTGCCTCGCGCAGACGCAGGGGCACGATCTGGCCGTTCGATGCGCTGTCCAGCAAGGCCGGGTGCGGGAGCACGCCGAGCAAGTCGCTGTGTTTCATCAGGTGCAGAAGGCTGGCGTAATCCGGGCAGGACACGGCCACGCGTGGCGGCCTCATCCGGCGGACGGCAAAGGCCTCATGCAGTACATCCACGGGTCCGCTCACGCTGGGTCCGACGATGCCCCAGGACGCTGCTTGCAGTTCTGCCAGCGACCGCGCCTTGACCAAGGGATGAGCGCGATGGGCGTAAGCCTGCGGCGCAAGCTGATAGAGCGGCTGGGTGGTCAAGCCGGCGCCAACGTAGCCCCGAGGCTTCGGGGAAATTACCAGGTCGAGTTCGCCGGCCTGCAATCTGGCCAGCAGGCGCCCTTCGTCAGCGCTGGACATGTCGAGGCGCCGGCGAGGATGGCCATGGCACCAGGCAGCGTACAAGGACGGGCCGCAGACCAAGGCCGCGGACGGGGTCACCCCAACGCGCAGCGTGTCGCGGTTGTGCGGGCAGGCATTCGTCGCCGCAAGTGCGTCGATCCGCTCGGCGAAATCCATGCTCTTCAGCGCCGCTTGCAACGCCGCTTCGGTGGGCAGCACCCTGCGCCCGGACGGCACGAACAGCGGCGCGTCGAACTGTCGCTGGAGCTGCTTCATGCCGTGGCTGATCGCTGGTTGCGACACGCCACCAGCCCGCGCCGCCGCGGCGAAGCTGCCGTGCTCGATCACCAGCCTGAGGTATTGCAGGTACCGCAGATTCATAAACAACCTTTATCGATTGGCTGCCATTCTGGCTTGTCTGCGGGCGCGGTGTCTGGAACCATTCGCCCCTGAACTGACAAGGAGCCATGAATGAGCCAACTTCAACTGGAAACGGTGCGCACCTACCTGCGCCTTCTGCATGCGAGCGATACGGCGGGACTGATTTCCACTTTCGAAGACGACGGCGTCGTGCACTCCCCGTTTCTCGGGACCATGAAGGCACGCGACTTCTTTCCCAAACTGGCACAGGCCTCGAGCCAGAGTGTGATCACGCTGATCGACCTGTTCGCGTCGGTGCAGCTCGCGGACGACACGGTGCGCGTGGCGGCCTACTTCCGCTACGACTGGACGCTCAGTGACGGGAGATTGGTCGACTTCACCTGCGTAGACGTGTTCGGCTTCCGTCCGGGCAGCGACCGCATCAACAGCATGCACATCGTTTATGACACGCATCCCCTGCGCGAGCGGGTGGGTGACAAGTACGCGCCAACCCCTGTGCTCGACGCTTGAGCCGGCAGCCCGCGGGACGGTTCAGCGTACCCCCATCGCGTGGTCGAGCGACAAGCGGCCGCCGCCGCGTCCCACCAGGTACAGCAGCAGCGCAGCCCATGAAAGGTGCGTGGGCCATGCGTCCGGGTAGACGAAGACCTGGATCACCAGTGTCATGCCCAGCAGGGCCAGCGCCGACAGGCGCGTGAACAGGCCCAGCACCAGCAGCATCGGGAACAGGTGCTCCGAGTAGGCGGCCAGGTGCGCGGCAATGTCGGACGGCACGAAGGGCAACTTGTATTCGGTGCGGAACAGCTCATAGGCACTGTCGGTGAGGGTCAGGAAGCCCTCGACCTTGGTGCGCCCGGAGTAGAAGAAGATCGCCGCCACGCCCACGCGCGTGGTTAATGCCAGTGCGTCGTGGCTCACGATGCGCGTGAGCCGCTCGGCCACTGCGTTCCAGCGGGCGCGAAGACCGTCGTTGCTGCTGCTCTCGATGGGCGCGGGGGTCTGAAGGTGGGTGGTCATGGTGCTCTTTCGTTAATCGCGGACGATGCGGATGCGCCGATGAAAGCGCCGGCGCGCAGCAGGCTTGCAAAGACGCCCGAGATGTCCGCCTCGGGGACGGCAGCCAGCGCGTGTTCCGCCGCGTCGGCAAGGCTCGACCCGTCTGCACACGCGTCGAGAAAAGCGCAGCCGGCCCGGGTGATCTCGTGCCAGTTGACTGTGTCATGCGGCCGCGTCAGCAATGCGCCCTCGCCGCGCCAGTCCAGCTCTTCGCCCAAATCACCCTGCCGGCGATTGCGCTCCCAGATGCTGTAGACAGGCTGCGCATCGAACCAGGTCCAGCGTGCGGCCGGATGCGGCGTGAGTGTCAGGCCGGCGATTTGTTCGGGGGTGTGCTGCGCGATCCGTGCGGCGTCGGCGGCCGGTGCATCCGATGCGGCATGGGCTTCGCGCCAGAGGATGTCGAGTTGCGCAACGCCGGGCAGGTAGACGAGTTCTGCGGCCGGTTCGAAGCCGCGCAAAAAATCGGGAAAGCCGCCGCCGTAGTGCAGCAGGCGGCCGTCGCGCGGTACATCAGCGGCCACGTAGAGTGTGGCGGCGGCGCGAAACCATTCCTCGCCCACCAGCTGCGCCACCGTCGGAAAATTGGCCTGCAATGCGTCGATGCAAGCCTTCATCACGGTGTTGCGGTACACCGCGAAGGCCGGCTGTTGCGCGAGTGCCCGCACCGCCGGATGCATGGCTTGCGACGGATCGAACAAAGCCTCTGCAAAGGCTTGCTGGAAGGCGCCGCCTGGGGTGTTCATGCGGAGGCCTCCTGCGATACACGCTGCAGTTCGGCCGCGGCGCAATCCTGTTCGGCCATGAGCTCTTCGAAGGCCGGCACGTTGCCGTCACGCTCGATCAGCGTGGGCCGTGCGCCGGCACGTTCGACGAAGCGCCGGTACAGCTGCCAGACCTCCGGCGAAATCGGCGCGTCGTGCGAATCGATCAGCAAGGCATCGCCCAGCGTAGGGTCGGCCGTGTGGCCCGCAAGATGGATCTCGCCGACCAGCGCGCGCGGAAATCGATCGATCCAGTCCGCGGCGGAAAAACCGAGGTTGCGTGCGGACACATACACGTTGTTGATGTCGAGCAGCAGCTTGCAGTCGGTGCGCCGCGAAAGCTCGGCGAGAAAATCGATCTCGTCCCATTCGTGGCCGTCGATGTGCAGGTAGTGCGATGGGTTCTCGATGGCGATCTCGGTGCCCAGCGCGTCCTGCGTGCGCGCAATGTTGGAGGCGATGCGGTGCAGCGCGGCGGTGGTGCGCTGAAAAGGCAACAGATCGGGAAAGTACTGGCCGTTCCACGTCGACCATGCCAAGTGCTCCGAGATCAAGGCGGGCTGGATACGCCGGACAAGTTCAGCCAGCCGCTCGAGATGCGCGGCGTCGGGTTCTGCTTCGCCCGCGAGCGAGAGCGAGACGCCATGCAGCGACACCGGATGGCGCGAGCGAATCGCTTCGAGCCATCCGATGCGCGGCCCGCCCTCCACCATGTAGTTCTCGGGGTGCACCTCGAACCAGAGGCCCTCGGCACGCGCGCCGAGCGCGGCCTCGTAGTGCTCCGGCTTGAGGCCGACACCGGCCGCAAGAGTGGCAGACATGGCGGCGTAAGCGGTGCGTCGTCGATCAGGACTTGATCGGGGCCAGCGAGCCCATGCCCTTGGGCGTCTTGATCGTGGTGCAGGTGCCGGCCGGAACGTTCTTCCAGGCGTTGCCCTGGTAGTCGACCTTGGAGGTGCCCGCGCAGGTGGTGCCGGGGCCGGCGGCGCAATCGTTCTTGCCGGCCATGGAGATGCCGTAGCACTTTTCCATCGTGGCCATCTTGTCGGCCATGGGTTTGTCTTGCGCCATGGCGGAGCCGACGGCAAGGGCACCGAGCGCAAGAGCGGTGATCGCAAAAGAACGGTTGATCATGGATGAACTCCGAAGATTGATTGAGGTTTGCAACCACGCCTGAATGCGCGGTCACTTGCTAGTTCGCAAGCTGCGCAGCAAGGGTTACAGGGACGAGCTGGATCAGCAGATTTTTTTGCAGCCCGCAAGCGCCGATGCATGCACCGGTCACCCATCGTTGGGACGAGCAGCCGTGTCGAAGAGGGCGATACCGCCCAGCCCCAGGCTCACCCGCCGGCGATGCGGCGAACCGGCAGCGCATTCAGCGGAATGCGCAGGTAGCACACGCCGTTGTCATCCGCGGGCGGCAGCCGGCCGGCGCGCACGTTGACCTGGATCGACGGCAGGATGAGCGTTGGCACATCGAGCGTGGCGTCGCGCGCGCGGCGCATGGCCACGAACTCGTCCGCCGTGATGCCGTCGCGCACATGGATGTTGTGCGCGCGCTGCTCCGCCACCGTGGTCTGCCACTTCGCGACCCGCGACGCGGGCGGGTAGTCGTGGCAGACATACATCGGCGTCTCGGGTGGCAGGTCGAGCAGCCGCCGCATCGATGCATACAACTGGTACGCATCACCCCCAGGAAAGTCGGCCCGCGCGCTGCCCAGGTCCGGCATGAAGAGCGTGTCGCCGACGAACGCCGCGCCGCCGATGAGATACGCCATGTCGGCCGGCGTGTGACCCGGCACGAGGATGGCCGTGGCTTCGATCGCTCCGATGCGAAAGGTCTCGCCGTCCTTGAACAGGTGGTCGAACTGGCTGCCGTCCGGCAGGAAGCTGCGCTCCAGGTTGTAGAGCTTCTTGAAGGTGTCCTGCACCATGCGGATGTTCTCGCCGATGGCAATGCGCCCGCCCACCCGCGCTTGAAGGTAGCCGGCCGCCGAAAGGTGATCGGCATGCGCATGGGTCTCCAGGATCCATTCGACCTGCAGGCCATGCTCGGCCACGCACGACAGCACCCGGTCGGCGCACGCGGTGCCGGTGTGGCCCGACTTGAAGTCGTAGTCGAGCACCGGGTCGATGACTGCGGCTTGCAAGGTGGCCGGGTCCCATGCGACGTAGGTCACGGTTCCGGTGTTGGGGTCGAAGAAGGCCTGGACGGAGGCGGTTGTGTTCATTGGGCACCTCGCGGTTCGACCGGTCGATTTGATCAATGGGAAAATATTCTATATATTCATATAATGTTGTCAACGCCGATGAATGGAACGACCGACCGATGCCTGCTGCGCGAGCCATGAAATCCCCGCACCCCGTTTTCGATGCCGAAGTGCTGCGCGGCGCCGCCTCGCGTGCGGTCGGCGTGATGAAGGTGCTGGCCAACGAAGACCGCATGCTGCTTCTGTGCCAGCTCTCGCAAGGAGAGATGTGCGTGAGCGAACTCGAAGCGCAGCTCGACATCCGCCAGCCGACACTGTCCCAGCAGCTCGGCGTGCTGCGCAATGAAGGCGTGGTCACCACGCGCCGGCAAGGCAAGAACATCTTCTATGCGGTGGCCGACCCGGCGCTGCTCGAGATCCTCGCCCTGCTCTACCGCATCTACTGCCCGAAGGAGGAACAATGACCATCGACTGGCCTTCATTCACCCCATGGGCCGCACTCGCGGGCGGCGTGCTCGTCGGCGCGGCCACCGCGATGTTCCTGCTGCTCAATGGCCGCATCGCCGGCATCAGCGGCATCGTCGGCGGACTGCTTCGGCTCGTCAGCGGCGACGTGGCGTGGCGCGTGGCGTTCATTGCCGGCCTCGTCATCGCGCCGATGGCCTACGCGCTTTTTACGGACTGGCCGAGGCCGCAGATCGAAGCCGGCTACGGCACGCTGGTGTTGGCCGGTCTACTGGTCGGCGTGGGCACCCGCTACGCAGCGGGATGCACGAGCGGCCACGGCGTCTGCGGCCTGTCGCGCCTGTCGCCGCGCTCCTTCACGGCAACCGCGGTCTTCATGGGGGCCGGGTTCCTGACCGTGTTCCTGATGCGCCATCTTCTGAGCCTCTGAGGAACACTGCCATGGCCTTCTTCACTTCATTTCTCGCGGGCCTGGTGTTCGGCCTGGGCCTGATCGTCTCCGGCATGGCCAATCCCGCCAAGGTGCTGGGCTTCCTGGATATTGGTGGGCGATGGGATCCATCGCTTGCCTTCGTGATGGCAGGTGCGATCGCCGTCGGAGCCGTCGCGTTCGCAGTGGCAAGAAGGCGCACGCAGTCGCTGCTCGGCGCGGCCATGCGACTGCCCAGCCTGCAGTCGATCGATCGGCGCCTCATCATTGGCAGCGTCGTTTTCGGCATCGGCTGGGGCATCGCGGGCTTCTGTCCGGGTCCGGCATTGGTGGCAGTCGGCATGGGACAAGCCAAGGCGCTGGTGTTCGTGATCGCGATGTTGGTCGGCATGGGCGTTTTCGAATGGCTCGAGGGGCGCAAGGAAGCGAAGCACCAGCGAGGGAACCGTTCGAAGGCTTCTCATCGCGGTAGCCCCTCTCGCCGCGCACATTGATACGGCGTAACGCCGGGGGCGCGCGACGTTCCTGAGTAGCGACCAGCACGCTCTGCCAGCGGTTACTGCAGCAGCGCAGGCGCCGGCGCAAGGCAGCGCTGCACGAAAGCCGACAAAGCACTCACGTCGGGGATCTGCACGTCGCGGCGCCCCTTCTCGACAAACTCGATGACTTTGTCGCGCGCCAGCCGCGACAGCGCCCGGCTCACACTTTCCAGCGTCATGCCCAGGTAGTTGCCGATCTCGGCACGCGTCATGCGCAGCGTGATCTGGTCGGTGCGCATGCCGCGCTCGGCCAGCGACTCGGCCCAATAGCGCAGGAAATCCGCCACCCGCGCGTCGGCAGGCAGCGTGCACACCGACATCAGGGAATCGCGGTCATGGGAAATCTCGCGGCTCATCGCGGTGTGAAACACCTGCAGCAGCGCCGGCTCGGCCAGGCAGGCGGCGAGCAGCGATTCATACGACACCACCCAGACTTCGCCCGTGTCCATGGCCACGGCATCGCACGAGTAGTGTCCGCCGGCGATGCCGTCGAAGCCCAGCCAGTCGCCGCGGAATTTGAGGCCCACCACCTGTTCGCGGCCGTCCGCGGACAGGTTCACGATCTTGAACAAGCCCGAGTTCAGGATGTACAGGTTGCCGAAGCGCTCGCCGGACTGATAGATCACGTCGCCGGCGTGCACCACGCGGCGCTGAGGCGCGAGGCGCTCCTGCAGGAGCTTTTGCGTTTCCACCAGCTTCTGGCTCGCCCGCTCATGACCTGCCCGCTCTTGAACGGCCTTGCCGACCGGCGCCAGTGCGCGGGTGGCGAGAAAGCCGGTCATCGCCGGGGCGGCGGTTTCGGTGCGGGCGGGGTTGAACATGTGGGAGCTCCTGAGGTGTGTTGTGCGCATGTCGCGGGTCGATGAAGGGATGCTAGGAAGCGCCCGGCAACACAGTGACAACACTCGGAGTCGGTGGGTAACGCTGGGTGAATGGTTTGTGTCCGGTGCGTAACAGCGCCCGGCTTGGTGCGGCTTTGATCTGCATCAAGAACGGCGCGCATCGCGGGACTAGTCTTCCAGGGTTACACAAGGGAGTTCATGCGCTTTCCCTTCGAAATTCACAATTCGTCGGCTTTTCAGCTCTTGTTGCCCGAGGACGAGGCCGCCCTGATCGGGCGCGCACGTCTGCTCCAGGCGGCTTCGTTGCGCGCCACGCTTTCGCTGCAACTCAAGGGGAAAAATCTCGGGGTCTTTTGCGACGAAGGAAGCGAAGGCGGCGAGTGCCGGACGTTGTTCCAGCGTGCGGCGGAGGAAGTGGGCGCGCATGTCGCAACCATTCGCCCCGCCCTCGCCAGCCTTGGCAGCCCCGGTGAAATCCGGAATACGGCACGCATCCTGAGCCGCCTTTACGACGCGGTCGAATGCCAGGGCATGGCGCCGGATCTCGTGCGACAGATCAGCCGGGAAGCGGCCATTCCGATTTATGACGGCATCGCCTGTGCGGCCCATCCCACGGCGGCACTGGCGAACCAGCTCGACGACCGGAGTCTGCCCGCGGACAACAGGCGCTTCGTATTGCAGGCGTTGCTCTTGGGCAGCATCGGCTAACTCTGAGCCCGTGCACGCATTGTTTTTCATGCGCGGGATGCATCAATCGATCTGAATCTTGCAATTCACTTTCTTCTGCCATGGCGCGAGACTTGTTCGCAAGGGTCCTCGGAAGCAGGAGCCGCAACCGGAGACAAGTGAGTGACCCTGCAAGCTGAAGAACTTCGCGCCTGGATCGGACGCAGCGAGACCATCCAGGACGCCATCAACCCGACGCCCGTCATTGCACTGACCGCCACGCTGGACCACCCTGCGGCGCCCATAGAGGCCGGCACCTCCTTGCCGTACCTCTGGCACTGGTTGTACTTCCTGCCCATGCATCGACAGTCGGAAATCGGCGCCGATGGGCACGCCAAGCGCGGCGGCTTCCTTCCGCCGGTGCCGCTGCCGCGCCGCATGTGGGCCGGCAGCCAGTTCGAGTTTCGCTCGCCCATACGGGTCGGCGACCGCGTAGCGCGAACCTCGACCATCGACGACGTGACCATCAAAGAGGGCCGCACTGGCACGCTCGTCTTCGTGAAGGTCCGGCACGAGGTGCGCTGCAACGACAGCAGCGATCCGGCGCTCGTCGAGTTCCACGACATCGTCTACCGCGAGGCGCAGGGTCCGAACGACGTCGCCCCACCGCCGCAAGCCGCCCCTCTGCAAGCCCAGTGGAAGCGCTCCATCGTGCCGGATGACGTGCTGCTGTTTCGCTATTCCGCGCTGACCTTCAATGGCCATCGCATCCACTACGACAGGCAGTACGTCACCAAGGTCGAGGGCTATCCCGGCCTCATCGTGCATGGTCCGCTGATTGCAACGCTGCTGATGGACCTTCTTCGGCGCCAGATGCCGCAGGCCGATGTGGCCAGCTTTCGATTCAAGGCGGTGCGGCCGACCTTCGACCTTCATCCTTTCCACATTCAGGGACAACCTGAAGCGGACGGAAAAACCATCCGGCTTTGGGCCTCCGACCACGAAGGCTGGCTCACGATGGACGCGACTGCGGTCCTGCGCTGATCTCCATCACCCCCATCCACCCAGACAGAGCAACACATGCAGCCACTCAAAGGCCTCACGGTCGTCACGCTGGAGCACGCGATCGCGGCGCCTTTCGCCACGCGCCAACTCGCTGACCTCGGCGCACGCGTCATCAAGATCGAACGGCCGGGCTCCGGCGATTTCGCTCGGGGCTATGACGAGCGCGTGCGCGGACTGGCATCGCACTTTGTCTGGACCAACCGCTCCAAGGAGAGCCTCACGCTGGACGTCAAGCATCCCGAGGCGGCCGCGATCCTGGAACGCCTGGTCGTGGAGAAGGCAGATGTCGTGGTACAGAACCTCGCGCCCGGTGCCGCCGCGCGCCTTGGCCTGGGCTATGACAAGCTGTCTGCCGCAAAGCCGGGGTTGATCGTGTGCGACATCTCGGGCTATGGCGACGACCCGATCAATCCCGGGCCGTACCGTGACAAGAAGGCCTACGATCTTCTTATTCAGAGCGAAGCGGGGTTCGTCTCGGTCACCGGCACGCCCGATGAGCCTTGCAAGGCCGGTCCATCCATCGCCGACATCGCCGCAGGCATGTATGCGTACAGCAGCATTCTCGCGGCGCTGTTGCAGCGCGGCCAGACCGGCAAGGGCCAGCGCATCGACATCTCCATGCTGGAGTCGCTCGCCGAATGGACCAGCTATCCGCTCTACTACGCCTTCGAGGGGGCGGCCCCACCTCCGCGAACCGGCGCCAGCCACGCAACGATCTACCCCTACGGCCCGTTTCCCACAGGCGACGGCAACATGGTGATGCTGGGCCTGCAGAACGAGCGCGAGTGGGCCAGTTTCTGCGAGAAGGTGCTACAGCGGCCGGCACTGGCTACCGACCCTCGCTTCACCGCCAATTTCAAGAGAGTGGCCGAGCGCGACGCGCTGCGCGGAATCATCGTCGAAGCCTTCTCCTCCCTGACCAGGGCGCAGGTGGTGGAGAGGCTCGAGTTCGCGCAGATCGCCAATGCTCAGGTCAACACCATGAACGACGTCTGGGCCCACCCGCAATTGAAGGCACGCAAGCGTTGGACCGAAGTCGGCTCGCCGAATGGCCCGCTGCCCGCGATGCTGCCGCCCGGCACGTGGGAGGTGGGCCCGCGCATGGATCCCGTGCCGGCACTCGGCCAGCACACCGACGCTATCCTGGCCGAGCTGGGCTACGGCGCGGCCCAGATCGATGCGCTGCGCGCATCCAGGGCTGTCTGAGGTGGGCATCGTGTCCGTTGCTTCCAGCATCCCTCGCACCTACCTCTTCGTTCCCGGCACGCGGCCTGAACGCTTCAGCAAGGCGCTGGCCAGCGGCGCGGATGCCGTCATCCTGGACCTTGAAGACGCCGTTGCAACCGACGACAAGGCGCTCGCTCGCAACGCCATCGCAGATTGGTTCCGCACCGCATCCGCGGATGATCAGTCGCGCGCCGTGGTTCGCATCAACGACGCCGCGTCGCCGTGGTTCGATGACGACCTGGCGGCGCTGCGCAAGGTCGGGGCCCGCAGCGTTCTACTGCCCAAGGCCGAGTCTGCACAGCAGGTCGCGGCCACGCTTGCCGCGCTGCCCGGGGCCAGCGTCCTGGCGCTGATCGAGAGTGCACGCGGCGTGGCCGGAGTCGACATCGTTGCGGCCGCGGGCGTGTCGCGCCTGGTGTTCGGAACGCTGGATTTCGCATTGGACCTGGGCATCGAAATTGAAGACGACGCGTCGGGTCTCGCCTACGCGGCCAGCCGCATCGCGATTGCCTCGCGCGTGGCAGGTCTGCCGGCGCCGGTCGCCGGAGTCACGCCGCAGCTGGACGATCGCAAGCGCCTCCTGGCCGACCTGGCTTCGGCGCGTGCCCTGGGCTTCGGCGCCAAGCTGTGCATTCATCCGAGCCAGGTGGAGCCCATTCACACCGCGCTGAGACCCTCCGCAGAAGCACTGGAGTGGGCCGAGCGAGTGCTGGCAGCCGATGCAGCATCTCCGGGCGCTGCGCGGCTCGACGGCCGCATGGTCGATCGACCTGTGGTCCTGCAGGCACAACGCACGCTTGCCCTGGCCCGCAACTGACCCTCCCCTCAACATCCAGCCCAGAAAGATCCAACCTCATGGCCTCCACCATCATCGACTCGCGCATCTTTGGCGACATGTTCAGCGACGCGCGCATGCGCGACGTGTGGTCCGACGAGAACCGTACCGCCAAGTACCTGGACATCGAACGCGCACTGGCCAAGGTGCAGGGCGAGCTCGGCATCATCCCCAAGGAAGCGGCAGACGAGATCGTCCGCAACTGCGAGCTCTCCCAGATCGACTGGGCAAAGCTCAAGGCCAAGACCGAGCAGATCGGCTACCCGATCATTGCGGTCGTCAACCAGATCAACGCCAACTGCCGCGACAAGCTGGGTGAGTATTGCCACTGGGGCGCCACCACGCAGGACATCACCGATACGGCCGCGGTGCTTCAGATGCGCGAGGGTCTCGCTCTGGTCGAGCAGGACTTGGACGAGATCGGCGACGCGCTGGCCGCGCTGGCAAAGAAGTACCGCGACACACCCGTGATCGGCCGCTCCAACCTGCAGCAGGCCACCCCCATCACCTTTGGCTACAAGATGGCAAGCATCCTGGCCGGCATCGACCGTCACCGCGAGCGCCTGCAGCAGCTCAAGCCACGGGTGCTGATGGGGGAATTCGGCGGCGCTTCGGGCACGCTGTCGTCGCTGGAGAAGGGCGCGATGGAAACCCAGGCTGGCTTGATGAAGGAACTCGGCCTGGCTCAGCCGCTGATCTCCTGGCACACGGTGCGCGACACCATCGCGGAGGTAGGCGCCTTCCTTGGACTGGTAGGCGGTTCGCTCGGCAAGATAGCGATGGACGTCAAGCTGATGATGCAGACCGAAGTGGCCGAGGTGTTCGAGCCTTTTGCACCCGGCCGCGGTTCGTCGTCGACCATGCCGCAGAAGCGCAACCCGATCTCGTGCCTGTACATCCATGCCAACATTTCCGTGGCGCGCCAGCACGTCGCCGCGCTGATGGATGCGATGGTGGCCGACCACGAGCGCTCCACCGGCCCATGGGAGATCGAGTGGGTGTCATTGCCCGAGATCTTCTGCCTGATGTCCGGTGCGCTGAAGCAGACCAAGTTCATTCTCAAGGGCCTGGAGGTGGACGCTACCCGCATGCGCGCCAACATCGACCTCACGAACGGCCTGGTGATGTCGGAAGCGGTGATGATGGGTCTGGGGCCGTACATCGGCCGCGAGTACGCTCACGATCTTGTGTATGACCTGTGCCGCGAAGCGATCAGCAAGAATCGCCCGCTGATCGAGATCCTGTCCGAGCACCCGGAGATCAGCAAGCACGTCACGCGCGCCCAGCTCGACGCAATGTGCGACCCCGTCAACAACCTTGGCCAGGCTGGCGTGATGGTCGATCGGGTGCTGGCGGCGCGTCGCTGAGCCTTCAAGCCGAAGCGCGCTTTTTCCCCGCCTGGACGCGCCTGCCCTTCATCTCGGAGAAAAACTCGAAGAACTGCAGGGCGGCCGGAGAGAGGGTGCGGCCCTTGCGCCGGATCAGGCCCACCTTGCGGCTGACGACCGGGTCGACCAACGGCACGCTGACCAGCAGCGGATGATCGGCGCCCGGCATGGCGATCGAGGGAACCGCCGCGACGCCGAGCCCGGCTTCGACCAGGCCCAGCATCGTCGTGACGTGCTGCGCCTCGTAGATCGCCTGCGGACGACCTGGCAGACCTGATAGCGCCTGGTCCAGCAGCAGGCGATTTCCGGACGCCTTGCTCACCGAGATGTAGTCGTACTGCGCCAGTTCCGTCCAGCTCACCTTTCGCTTGCCCGCGAGCGGGTGGTCTCGCCGACAAGCGGCGACGAAGCGCTCTTCCATCAGCGGCTTGAACTCGATGTCCGGTTCCTGGCCGCCAATGAAGTTCAGTCCAAAATCCGCCTCGCCGCGCAACACGGCGGCCAGCACCTCGTTGGCGCTCGCATCGAAGACCTTGACCCGGACCTTCGGATAGCGCTCGTGATAGCGCGAGATCACCTGCGACACGAAGTAATAGACCGTCGATGGCACGCAAGCAATGGTCACCTCGCCCATGCGCGTTGTCGCCACGCCGCGGATGCCCAGCAGCGTGAGGTCCAGATCGTCAAGCAGCTGCTGCACCTTTCGATCGAAATCGCGCCCAACCGCCGTCAGGCTCACCCGCCGCGTGGTCCGCTCCAGCAGCCGTACCCCGAGTGCTTCTTCCAGCTTCTCGATGCGCCTGCTGAACGCGGGCTGCGATACGTGCAGTGCTTCGGCCGCCTTGCGAAAGCTGCTCAGTTCGGCAACGGCGCGGAACGCCTGAAGGTCGTTGAGGTTGAAGTTGATTGCCACGTCTCGTACCGCCAGCATGTTTTGACTGATCGACAGTGTGCATCAATCGATCCTAAACATGCAATTCACAGCAGGCTTCGAACCGAAGACCATAGGTCCACGGTCAAGGAACCGACCTGGATGACAAATCTTTCAACTATCGGAGACATCAATGCCAATTCGTAACGCACCCGTGCTGTGTGCCCTGGCCTCGGCGACTGTGCTCTTCTGCAGCAGCGCACTCGCCGCCTATCCCGAAAAGTCGATCACCATCGTCGTTCCGACCGCCGCCGGGGGCGCCAACGACGCGATGGCGCGAGTCATCGGCCAGGCCATGTCGGCTGCGCTCAAGCAGCCTGTCATCGTCGACAACAAGGCGGGCGCCAATGGCGCGATTGCCAGCGAGTTCGTGATGCGCGCCGCGCCGGACGGCTACACGCTGATGCTTGGCTATATCGCCACGCATGCGATGAATCCCGCATTGCAGAAGCTGCGCTACGACCCCGTGAAGGATTTCGAGCCCGTGGCCATGGTCGGAACGTCAGCGACGCTGATGGTCGTCAGTCCCTCCGTCAAAGCAAACAATGCGAAGGATCTTGTCGCCGAGTTGAAGGCCGCTCCCGACAAGACGAGCTACGCGTCTGCCGGCAACGGGACCGCACCGCATTTCGCCGCCGAGATGTTCAAGCTCTCGACCGGCACCAGCATGCTTCACGTGCCATACAAGGGATCGGCGCCTGCGATCAACGACACCATCGGGGGGCAGGCACAGGTGATGTTCCCAAGCCTTTTCACTGCGATGCCCTACGTGAAGGCTGGCAAGCTCAAGGCGATCGGCGTGGCGGGCATCAAGCGCTCGCCGCAGATGGCGGACGTGCCGACGCTCAAGGAGCAAGGAATCGAAAACGTGGATGTCTCGCAGTGGTACGGCATCTTCGCACCGGCCAAGACTCCGAAGCCTGTGATCGAGCAGCTCAATAAAGTGCTCAACACGGTGTTGGCCGACAAGAGCGTCGTCAAGAGACTTGAGGACCACGGCGCAGAAGTCGAAACCATGACTCCCGAGCAAATGCGCACCTATGTGCAGCAGGAGCAGGTCAAGTGGAAGAAGGTGGTCCAGGCTGCAAAGCTTTCGGCCGACTGAGATGAGCAGAACCATTCCCTGCGTGCTGATGCGTGCGGGTACCTCACGCGGCCCCTTCTTCCTGCGGGAGTGGCTGCCCGAAAGCGACGAGGAGCGCGACCAGGCGCTGATCGGCGCCATCGGTGCCTCCGATCCGCTGCAGCTCGACGGTTTGGGCGGCGGAAGCACCCTCAACAGCAAGGTTGCCATCGTGTCCCGCTCGAACGAACCGGGCTGCGATCTGGACTACCTGTTCGCGCAGGTAGGCGTCGGACACCGTTCCGTCGACACACGGCCGAACTGCGGCAACATGCTGTCGGGCGTCGCGCCCTTCGCGATCGAGCAGGGGCTGGTCGAGGCGCAGGACGGAGTCACGCGGGTACGCGTCTTCAATGTCAACACGCGATCGCGCATCGACGTCACCGTCAGGACGCCCGGCAAGCGCGTCACCTATGAGGGGGACGCGCGCATCGATGGCGTGGCCGGTACGGCTGCCCCGATCCTTCTGAACTTTCTGGACGCCTGGGGCGCGGTGACGGGCAAGGTCTTTCCGACCGGTCGGCGGATCGACACGATCGACGGCGTCGAGGTGACGTGCATCGATGCGGCGATGCCGCTCATGATCGTCCGCGCGTGCGACCTGGGCGTCACCGGCAGCGAAAGGCCCGCAGCGCTTGATTCGAATGCGGCACTGCTGGAGCGGCTCGAAGACCTGCGCCTGCAGGCCGGCCAGTTGATGGGACTCGGGGATGTCTCGGGCAGCGTCATTCCCAAGCCGGTTCTGGTTAGCGCGGGAGACTCTGCGGACAGCATCACCTCGCGCTACTTCACCCCGCGCCGCTGCCACGCCTCGCATGCGGTCACCGGTGCCATTGGCGTTCTCAGCGCCTTCGCACTCCCGGGCACGGTTGCAAGCGCCGCTGCTCGCGAGCCGGGACGTCACAACCTGGTGCTTCTGCATCCTGCAGGGCAGATCGACGTGGAAGTCGAGCTTGACGGCCGGGCGGACGACGCAACGGTGAAGGCGGCGGCGCTGGTGCGTACCGCCAGAAAGATCATGCAGGGCGAGATGCAGTTGCCCGACTACGTCTTTACGCGGCCTGAGGCCGTTGCACGTGGGTCGGCCGCGTTTCCGCGCAAACCCATCACGATCATCGTGCCAACGCGCGCGGGCGGCGGCAACGACACGATGGCCAGGATCATCGCGGCCGAACTGAAGCTGTTGCTCGGCCAGGAAGTTCTCGTGGACAACCGGGCCGGCGCAAATGGTGCCATCGCGAGCGAGTACGTGGCCAGGGCAGAACCCGACGGCCACACCCTCATGTTCGGCTACGTGGGCACCCACGCGATGAACCCGGCACTCCAGAAGCTGGGCTACCACCCCGTCAAGGACTTCGAGCCGGTCGGCTTGATCGGATCGTCGCCGACCCTGATGGTGGCCAATCGGCACGCGGATTTCGACGACGTTCGCAGTCTCCTCGAGCATCTGCGCAGCGCCCCAGGCAACGTCCGGTATGCGTCGGCCGGTGACGGCACGCCGCCACACTTCGCGTCGGAGCTGTTTCAACTCAACACGGGGACGAGGATGGAGGGCAGAACCCACGATGGTGCAGCGCCTGCCATCGTGGACACGCTCGATGGTCGTTCGGCGGTCATGTTCCCGAGCCTGTTCACCGCGCATCCCTTCATCCTCGACGGCCGACTCCGCGCCCTCGCCGTCGCGGCCCCGTCGCGTCTCGAAGCATTGCCTGCAGTGCCTACGTTGTCGGAGTCGGGCATCGAAGGGGTCGATGTCTCGCAGTGGTATGGGCTGTTTGCCCCCGCACGCACCTCGCTAGCGGTGATCGCACAGATCAACCGCGCGTTGAACGAGGTGCTTGCCAATCCGCAAGTGGTTGCTCGTTTCGAACGCCAAGGTGCGCGAGTCGAGGCCGGCCCTCCCTCTGCGCTGCGGGAACGCGTTCGCCGCGAGTTCGATCGTTGGCGGGACGTTGTGGCCGAAGGCGCCCTCGCGCCGCAAGACATCCGCCTGCTCGCGGCGGATTGATCCGCCGAACTTCCCAATCCGGCCATCGCAGCCGAACCTTTTTGCGGCAGTTGCCGCAACCACCGCCAGCGTCGCAGGGCGCCGGCAACCCTTGTTCGTCCCTTGGAGACACCTGCTATGCGCAAGTCCTTGATCACCTTTGCGGCACTGGCCGTTTCGGCCGCTGCTTCGGCGCAGTCGTCCCTGACGCTGTTCGGCGTCGCCGATTCAGCAATCAGTCATTACAGCGTCAAAAGCGCCTTCTACAACAATACCTTGGCGCTCCCGCCAGCGTCGGCGCTCGCCTTTGCGGAGGTGACGCGCTCGCAGACTGCCTTGTCGAGCGGCGCCAATTCGTCGAGCCGGATCGGCTTCCGCGGCACCGAAGACCTGGGCGGTGGATTGGCGGCAGGGTTCTGGCTCGAATCTGGCATTACCCAGGATAGCGGCGCAACCGCTTTGGCCACCTTCAGCCGTCGCTCGACGGTGAGCCTGTCGGGCGGATTCGGTGAACTCAGGCTGGGCCGTGACTATGTTCCGACCTACTGGAACGAGAGCGTGTTCGATCCGATGGGCGCAGTCGGCGTCGGCGAAAACCTCATCAAGAGCATCAGCGGCAACATTGCCACGGCGCGTGGCCCGGGCTCCGCCATTGCTGCGAATGACAACGCGATTCGGGCATCGAACAGCATCGGCTACTTCCTGCCACGCAATCTGGGCGGTTTCTACGGCCAGGTCATGTACGCCCTGCCTGAGACCGTGAAATACAGCTACCTGTCCGACAGCCCATCTCAGCGCGGACGCTACTACGGCGGGCGGTTTGGCTATACGAGCGGCCCGTTCGATGTGGCGGTCGCCTATGGAAAGAGCACGGCAGCCGACACCTTGGTGATCAGCGAGGCCGGGGTCGTGGCCGGCACGCGGCTTTCCGAGCAGCTGCGCACGATCAACTTGGGTGCGTCCTACGATTTCGGCTTCCTCAAGCTGATGGGCGAGTTGTCGCAGGTCAAAGACAAGGCCGAGACCACCACCGCGCCCTTGAGCGCCGGCAGGCGAACCTTCACCGACAACGACGAGTACAACGGCGCCATGATCGGCATGACGGTCCCGGTCGGTGCCGGCGTATTGAAGGCTTCGTACGCTCGCGTCAAGTTCAAGAACGACCAGAGTTCCGCCGCGCCGGCTTTGCAGGCACTGGATCGCGACGCGTCGGTGAACAAGCTCGCGCTCGGCTACGTCCACAATCTCTCGAAGCGGACCGCGCTCTACGCGACGGTGGCTCGCGCCCGCATCAAGAACGGACAGAACAACCCTGCCATCATGGCCGTCGGTCTCGGTGGCCCCGCATTCGCGTCGACAGGTGCAGGTGTGGCGGGTTTGGCGCCGCGCAGCGCTACGGGCTACGACTTCGGGCTGCGCCACGCATTCTGACGACGAGTGTGGCAGCGCTTCGCGGCCCGCTTTTTCAGTCGGATGGTCGAAATCCGGGAAGAGAAAGCATCCTGGCCCTGAGCGCCTCGATGAATGCGGTCACCCGTGCCGGCCTGTAGATGCCCGGGGGCAGTGCGACGTGAATGACGATGGGTTCGAGCCACCAGTTCGCCAGCACTTCTCGGCAACGTGCTGCACCGTTTCGGCGTGACGCCGTGTGCAATCTCGCACGAGCGCTCACGGGGCTGGCGCCGGTTTCAAAAACACCCCGCGAGGTGTGAATGATGGACGGCGGCCGGGGACCCGGCTTCATCGCGCGGGCCTTCGCCTCCAAGGCGGCGGCGCAAGAGATTGGCGCAGCATCGTCAGAAAGGCCGTTGCCCGCGCACTTCGCCCGAAGCGGGTGCTTCATCGCGCGGGCCTTCGCCTCCAAGGCGGCGGCGCAAGAGATTGGCGCAGCATCGTCAGAAAGGCCGTTGCCCGCGCACTTCGCCCGAAGCGGGTGCCCAGCATGGCGACGACGTCGGCGGGAGGAACCTCCCAGCTCGCAAGCACCCGCTTGAGCCGACCGGCTGCCAGATCGGCAGCGACGTTCCACTCCGATCGCATCGCGATACCCCGGCCCGCCACYGCCCAATCGCGCACCACCGCGCCGTCATTGCTGCACATGGTGGGACGGATGCGGACGGTCTCCGGCTCGCGCGAAGCGTGCACGAAGCGCCACAGCGTGACGTCCTCGTCGTTCTCCCTCACCACCAGGCACCGATGCTGAACCTCCCAGCTCGCAAGCACCCGCTTGAGCCGACCGGCTGCCAGATCGGCAGCGACGTTCCACTCCGATCGCATCGCGATACCCCGGCCCGCCACTGCCCAATCGCGCACCACCGCGCCGTCATTGCTGCACATGGTGGGACGGATGCGGACGGTCTCCGGCTCGCGCGAAGCGTGCACGAAGCGCCACAGCGTGACGTCCTCGTCGTTCTCCCTCACCACCAGGCACCGATGCTGCAGCAAGTCTGACGGCGACTGAATCGGCGAAGCACTGGCGAGATAGTCCGGGCTCGCCTGTCGCGCACCCTAGGCGCAGGGGGTTAGGCGCGCGCGGCGCGTGCCTCGTTGCGCAGGTCACGGATTTGATCATGATTGCGCTGCGCGGCCTGCGCTTGTGACTGCACCACCTGGCGTGCATCCTGGGGCAACGGCTGGCGCAAAGCCTTGCGAAAGCGCGCGACTGCGGCGTCCTCGCCGCGCTCGCATTCCTCGAGGATCGACAGCTCGCTGTTCGCACCCACCGCGCCCTTGAGGTGCACCCAGCCCCGGTGCAGCGCGCCCGAGGCGGTGCCCCCGTCCGCAGGCTCTCCGCCATAGGAAATCACCAGTTGGGAGAGTTGCGCCGCGGACTCGCGACACTGCGCGGCACGCGTCGCGAACAGTTGCTTCAGCCGGGGAGATTCCACTTCTTCCGCGCAGGTGCGAAATCCGGCCTCGCCGTCGCGCACGTTCTCGATCACATCGTTAAGCACGTCGACCACCTCATCGTTCGATAGCGGATCGCCCTCGGGAAGCGAGGTGTCCTCGTCACGCATGTAGAGCCGGTCGGCGCGCTCCCATGCCGCATGCGAGGCAGGCCGCGCCTGCTCCCACGTGAGCGACGAGGTGCCGCGGCGTGCTTCCCACTCGCGGGCCAGCGACGGCTCGACGGCCGCGAAGGAGTCGTCCAACGCCGCACGGCGGTTCCAGCCGAGTTCATAGGCGGGCGCATAGTGCTCGTAGCTCAGGCCTGGCTCGTAGTAAGGCTCGCGCGTGTAGACGCCTTCCCAGTGGCTGTGTTCGACGGTGGGGTTGATGCGCTCTGCAACGGCCTTGCCACCCATGCCCCCGGCCACGGCACCCACGAGCATGCCGGCGACCGCACCTGCCGGTCCGCCGACGGCACCGACAGCGGCGCCGGCGAGGGCACCGCCCGTGGCCCCCGCGCCCGTGCCGACGGGGTGCGAGCCCGGCTCACCGGTGATGGGGTCGAGGTTCAGGTCGTAGCGCTCGGAAGGGGTCTTGGCTTGGGTCACGGGCATTCCTTGGATGGTTTGGTGGTCGAGGTCGGGCGAGTTGTCAGCCTTGTTTGGGAGCATCATTCGCTCCCCGCCGGTGGCACAAGGTGGGTGGATGGCGCGGCGTGCTGTAGTCCAACCCGTTGGGGTGGCCAATGCATCATCTGGCGGATGAATTTCGCCACGCTCGTGGCCGGTGTGCACTTGGGGCGGGGCGCTGCCGCTCCGCGCGACGGCTGCGTGCCCCAATACAACATGAATGCGGCATCCACTGCCGCTCATCCATTACCTCGATTCCTCGAGTTCCCAGCCCGAAGCGCCTATAGTGGCCACTGAGCCTCCGACGCACGAGCTGCTGGCCCGCCCCATCGCTTCGTGCACTGGCAAAGGAGGTCTGTATGCACCGTTTTCTTTCCAACAACCGCGACGAACTGATTGCTCGGTGCAAAGTGAAGGTTGCACAACGCCCCTTGCGGGCGGCGACCGACAAGCAACTGGCCCATGGTGTGCCCATGTTCCTGGACCAGCTCGCGAGAACGCTCGCCGCAGAAGAAGACGACGAGATGGACGTGAGCATCGCCATCTCGGGGCCTTCCGGGGGCGATACGCTTGCCCTGTCCGAAATAGGCGTGAGCGCTACCGCCCACGGCAAGGAACTGCTCAATCTGGGCTACACCGTGGACCAGGTCGTTCATGACTACGGCGATCTCTGCCAGGCCATCACAGACCTCGCGTTCGAACGGGATGCACCATTTGCCGTGGCCGAGTTCCGTACGCTGAACCGCTGTCTGGACAACGCCATTGCGGACGCCGTCACCGAGTTCAGCGCTCAACGCGATGCGCAGATTTCGGTGAAGCAGATCGCAGGCGAAAAGCAGCGGTTGGGATTCGCAAAGGCGCAGGCTTCGAGGTGCGGACCGTGGATCCCTCGCTGGCGATCATGGCCAACCGGGATCTGCTCCATGCGGCGCTGGCCAACCTGCTACAGAACGCCTTCAAGTACACCCAGGAGAACGCCATGGTGACCCTGAGCGCCTACGCCTCGGGGGACCAGGTCCTCATCGATGTCGAGGACCATTGCGGAGGATTGCCGCCAGGCGGCGCCGCAAAGATGTTCATCCCCTTCAGGCCCAACAACGACAGCCGGGCGGGCCTGGGGCTTGGGCTCTCCATCGCTCGTCAAACCATCGAAGCGGACTATGGAACGTTGACGGTCCGGGACGTGCCGGGCTCGGGCTGCGTCTTCACCATCAGCCTTCCTCTGCACTCTGTCCAGTAGGTAGTGTGCGGGGCTGACCCTCTCATGCAGAGCGGCCCATGGTGGATCTAGAACTCAAACATCCTATCGCCTTGGCCAGCTGGTTCATCGCGTTTCGAGCATTTTCAATCTGCTGCTGGAGAGCAGCGCCGACCACCTGAAGCACCAGGCCATCCACGATGTACTGACGGGACTTCCGAACCGCCGCTGCTGGGAGATCGCCTCAAGCAGGCCATTTCGTATGCGGACCGATACGGACGGTTGATGTTCATCAACCTGGACGGCTTCAAGCTGGTCAATGACAGCCTTGGCCACAAGGCGGGCGACGAATTGCTGAAGGTCATGGCCGAACGCATGAGCCAGTGCCTGCGCAGCGTGGCACCGTCGTGCGGACAAGCGGCGATGAATTCGCAATCGATTTGTACGGCCGGCCCGGAGAGGGGACACAGGTCGCGCCGGCTGAAGAGTGAACTGCCCCGAGGCGGCTCAGCAAATACACTAACGGCGATCGCATTACCCATATCACACGACGAACTCAGCGCCCACCCCACTTGCCAACAATTCCCCTCCAGCACAAAATCCCCTGCCGTTAGCGTATTTTTAATGTCGTTATCTCTTCCTCTGTTCCACGAACCTCCTGGCGAATCGCACCACGCGGCGTTCGACCTTTGGCTCGCCGCGCAACAGGAAAACGGAGCCTTGCGTCAGCCCTCTTCCATCGCCGTCTATCGCGACATGTGGGGCAGTTTCACCGCCTGGTGCCTTGGCCAGTCGCCCACGGTGACGCTGGCGTCGCTGGACACCAGCGATCTGTCGGCTTTCCAGCAGGCGCGCTTCGGCATGAAAAGCGACGACCTGTCGCTGTCTCCGCGTTATGCGCTGCGCCTGCTTCGGCTGATCGACCGGGTGCTGCGGCACCACGCGGAGGCCCACGGCACGCCCGCCAACGCCGCGGCCTCGGAATGGATCGCGACGCAGCCCGAGGTTCGCTATGCCGATTCGGCCCGGGCAGATCCCCTGCCGGAATTTCTCTCGGTTTCCGAAGCCAGGCATCTCATCACCTTTCTCTCCAGCGCCCGGCCCCGGCCCGGCGACCGGCATGGCCAGCTTGCGCTGAGCTGGCAGGCGCTACGCAATCGCGTGGCGGTCGCCTTGCAGCTGGGCGCGGGACTGACGCCCGGTGATGTTCGCTTGCTGCGGCTCGACGCGCCGACCTCACAGATCGCAGGCCGCCGCGCACGTCCGTGGAAGGTTGCGGTGCCAGGCAACGGCAACTCGCCGGCACGCGAGGCACCCATCGCTCCCTGGGCGGGCGAGCTGCTGCAGCACTGGCTGAACGTGCGCGCCGAGGCGTCGATTGCGGGCGACTACCTCTTCCCGGCCACCCGCACGGGCAAGCCCTGGAGCAAGGAGGCTCAGTACGTGGCCGCCAAGCAGGTGCTCGAAGATGCGGGCATCGATGCCACCGGTGGTGGCTCGTTCCTGCTGCGCCACACCTTCGCGCTGCGCCAACTGCGCAGGGGCGCCAAGCTTGACCAGGTCGCACACTGGCTTGGCATCGAGCCCGAGGCGATGGGCAAATATCAGCGCGTGCTCACGGGTCCGGCCAAAGTCATCTGAGGGCCAGCCGGCGGCTCTGCGCCGGAATCAGTCGACAAGCGCGCGCTTGACGTCTTCCTGGAGACTGCGCAGATGCGCGCGCATCGCCGCGCGCGCCCGTTCGGGATCCCTCGCGCGCAATGCCGAGATGATCTCGCCGTGCTCTTCATGGTTTTCACGCTGGCGGTGCAGCGGGCTGTGCAGCCGGAACAGCCGTGCGTTCACGCGCAGTTCCTCGACCAGGCGCGGCAGCACCACATTGCCGCTGGCCGATGAAATGAGTTGATGGAATCGGTCGTCGAAGTGCCAGTGCTCGACCTCGTCATGCACCCCGGCGTCGAGGGTCTTTAGATCGGCGTCCAGTTCATCGAGCTGCGCTTCGGTGATCTTGTCGACCGCCAGCGCGATGGCCTCGCACTCGATGATCTCGCGCGCCCGCATGCAGTCGAAGTATTCCTTGGTGCCCAGCGCGCGCACCGCGTATGAACGCGCGTCGCGGCGCACGAGCAACCCTTCGCCCGCAAGCCGGACGAGTGCTTCGCGCATCGGCGTGCGCGAAATCCGCAGCTCGTCCGCGAGGCGGCCTTCCTGTAGCGGGCTGCCCGCCGAAATCTTGCGATCGAGGATCAGCGTGCGCAGGCTCGCATAGGCCTGCTCGGCCAGGCTCGCGGAGCGGACTTCGAGCGGCGCGATGGTGATTGTGGCTGGCTGAGCCGGGCTGGGAAGGCTTGGCATGCGGGAGAAGTTGATTGCCACGAAAGGTGGGGAAACGCCTGGAAGGCCAGCCGCGGCGGGGCCGAAAGCTTCACAGCCATTTGGCGAGCGGATTCTCGGCGTTGGGCGCGCGCGGGCGCAGGCAGGGCTGGAACTGTCCCGCACCTGCTTCCGCCGAGAACACGCCATTTTCCCATACCACCTGCCCCCTCGAAAGCGTGATTCCCGGCCAGGCGCGCATCTTCATGCCCTCGTAGGGCGTGTAGTCGGCCGCATGGTGGAGCATGTCGTTGCGGATGACTTTCTCGTGGCCCTCGCCGAATGTGTCCCACACCACCAGGTCCGCATCGCTGCCGACCGCGATCGTGCCCTTTTTCGGATACAGCCCGTAGAGCCGTGCCGGATTGGTCGACGTGAGTTCGACGAAGCGGTGGACGTCGATGCGCCCCGTCAGCACGCCTTCGCTCATCAGCAGCGGAAGCCGGGTTTCGACACCTGGAATGCCGTTGGGAATGCGGTCGAAGGACGCATCCTCGCCGGCCATGCGCTTGCCGTCGCTGCCATGGATGTTGAAGGGCGCATGGTCGGAAGAGAAGATCGTGAAAAGGCCGCTCGAAAGAGCGTTCCAGATGAACTGCTGGTTGGCCTTGTCGCGCGGCGGCGGGCTGCAGATGCAGCGTGCGCCGTGCATCGGATCGTCGGGGTCCACCCCCAGGTCTTCCGCGCTCAGGAAAAGGTACTGCGGGCAGGTCTCCGCATGGATCGGCAGCCCGCGCCCGCGCGCCCAGTGAATCTGCTCGACCGCCTCGCGGCCCGAGACGTGGACGATCAAAATCGGTGTATCGATCAGCTCGGCCAGCGCAATCGCGCGGTGCGTGGCTTCGCGCTCCACCGCCATCGGCCGCGAGCTCCCGTGATAGCGCGGCGCCGTCAGCCCGGCATCGAGCAACTGCTCGGTGAGCCAGGCGATGCAGTCGCTGTTCTCGGCATGGATCATGGTCATCGCGCCGTGCCGGCGCGCCACCGCGAGCACCTCGATGATCTGCCGGTCGTCGAGCTTCAGGTCGTCGTAGGTCATGTAGATCTTGAACGAGGTGTAGCCCTTCTCGATCAATGCCGGCAGCTCGCGCTGCGTCACGTCCTTGGTCGCGTCCGCGACGATCAGATGAAACGCATAGTCGATCACCGCCTTGCCTTCGGCGCGCCGGTGATAGTCGTCCACAGCTTCCTGCATGCTGCGCCCCTTCTGCTGCGCGGCGAACGGCAGCACCGTGGTGGTGCCGCCGCAGGCCGCCGAGCGCGTGCCGGTGAAGAAGTCGTCCGAGAAGCGCGAGCCGTCGCCGGTCGGCTGGTCGAAGTGGCAGTGGCCATCGACACCGCCGGGCGTCACCAGCCGGCCGGCCGCGTCGATCTCTCGCGCGGCGCTGCCGTCCAGTTGATGAGCGATGGCGCTGATGCGCCCGTCGCGCACACCGATGTCGGCGCGGTAGCGGTCGCCCACGGTGGCAATGTCGGCATTGCGAAGAATCAGGTCGTAGGAGCTCATCGATGGGTCCCGGTCAACGTTGTTCGAGCACGGCATCGGCCACCACCGGCGCGTCGGCGGCGGTGGTGCCGGTGCGGTAGGCGCGGCCGTAGTGGCGCTCGATGCGGCGCTGGATGAAATCCCACGCCGTGGTCATCAGCAGGTAGTAGATGGCGGCGACGATGAACAGCTCGAGCACCATGAATTTCTCCTGGATCAGCACCTGGGTGCGGCGCAGCAGTTCTTCCATCGAGATCACCGAGGTGATCGAGGTGGTCTTGAGCAGGCCATTGATGCTGTTGCCCAGTGTCGGGATGATCAGCCGCATCGCCTGCGGCATCACGATGTAGCGCATGCTCTGCGCACTGCTGAAGCCCATGGCGCGCGCCGCGTTGGTCTGGCCCACCGGCACCGACTGGATGCCGCCGCGCACCACCTCCGCGAGGTAGGCCGCCTCGTTGAGGATCAGCCCGAGCAGCGCCGACTCGATCACCGACAACTTGAGCCCGAGCTGCGGCAGCCCGGTATAGATGATGATCAGCTGCACCAGCAGCGGCGTGCCGCGGAAGACCCAGATGTAGAAATGCGCCGGTGCCACCAGCCAGCGGTGGCGCGACAGGCGGGCCAGGGCCAGCGCACATCCGACGACCAGGCCTCCCGCGATCGACGCGAGGGTCAGCCAGAGCGTGGTGAGCGCACCGTTCAGGATGTACGGATTGAACAGGTAGTCGGCAAACCCCGACCAGCTCCAGCCTTGTCCCATGGACTTTCCCTCTCGAACTCAGTGGTGGTGCGGTGCGCTCAGCTGGCGGGGCCCTTGACGACGACGGCACCGTCGATCGCCTTGACGCCGTATTGGTCGAACAGCTTCTGGAAGCTGCCGTCGGCCTTCATGTCGTTGAGTGCCTTGGCCATCGCAACCGACAGGTCTTTGTTTTTCGCGGCCAGCGCCACCGGGGTGGGGAACAGGCCGCTCAGCACACGGTCGAAATCGCCGCGCCTCTGATACTCGGCACCGGTGGAGTCGATCGACAGCGCCACCTCCACCTGCCCCGCGCGCAGCGCCTGGAAGGCCATCGCGAAGTTCTCGAAGGTCCGGATGGTCATGCCCTTCATGCCCTTGTCGGTCAGCTGCTTGTCGAGTTCGCGCGCCTTGCGCTCCTCGAATCCGCCGATCTCGACACCGATGCTCTTGCCCGCCAGGTCCTCGGGCTTGCTGATCTTGAGCGGGTTACCGCGCGCGGTGCTGATGCTGATCGCCTGGTCCTCGTAAGGCAGCATCTGCATCAACTTGGCACGCTCGTCGGTGTAGAAGATGCCGGTGTTGATCACATCCCAGCGGCCCGCCTGCAAGCCGGGAATCATGGCCGAGAACTCGATGCGCACGTATTCGGGCGTCAGGCACAGGCGCTTGGCAATCGCTTCGCCGAGTTCCACCCGCATGCCCTTGAGGGCGCCGGTCTGGTCGACGAACTGCATCGGCGGCAAGGTCGGGTTGACCGACATGATCAGGGTGCCCTTCTTGATCAGCGCCGAGTCGGGCACCGGCGACTTGCAGGCCTGGGCGTTCGCGATGCCCATGCCGAGGATGAAAAGAACCGTGGCCGACGTGAGAGCGGGAAGCAGTTTCATGGTGATTTCCTGGTGGAGATGGAGCGAGGCAAAAGATGGGCGATTGAGGGAAAGGACGGGCGCTCAGGCCTTGATCGAACCGAGCAGGCCGAGGCGGTCGAGCTCGCGCCGCAGGTCGAGGGCGTCGGCTTCGGGCAGCGGCAGGCGCGGCGCGCGCGGCTGGCCGACCGGCAGGCCCATCATTCCGAGTCCGTGCTTGGAGGCCGCGACATAGCGGTGGCCGCCGACCCAGCGCACGATCGGCAGCATTTCCTTGTAGAGGGCGAGGGCCGCGGGCATGTCCTGCTCGTCGGCGACCAGTTCGAACAGCCGCGCCGACATCTTCGGGATCAGGTTCGAGCAGACCGCGACCCAGCCCTGCGCGCCCAGCCAGAACGACTCGTAGCCCAGGATGCCCGCGAACACCGTCATGCGGTCGCCGCAGAGCTCGATGATGTCGCGCACTCGCGTCACCTCGAGCGTCGATTCCTTGATGTACCTGCAGTTGTCGATGCGCGAGAGCCGCGCCACCAGTTCCGGCTTGAGATCGACGTTCGCCGTCGCCGGATTGTTGTAAACCATGATCGGCACGCCGATCGCCTCGCCCACCTTGCGGTAGTGCGCGAACAGTTCGTCGTCGGTGGGCGTGCTGTAGAACGGCGGAATGATCATGACGCCGTCGGCGCCCATGGTCTCCGCCTCGCGGCTCAGCCGCACGCACTCGTCGGTCCACTCGGCGCCGGTGCCGATCAGCACGGGCACGCGTTTTGCTGCCGTCTGCACACAGGTCTCGATCACCAGCTGCCGCTCCTCGGCCGTCAACGACAGGAATTCGCCAGTACTGCCCAGGGGAATCAGCCCGTGGATCCCCTCTTCGATCTGCCAGTCGACGAGCCTCTTCAGGGCCGGCACGTCCACCTGCTTTCCGTCGGCGGTCATAGGGGTGATGAGCACCGTATAGGTGCCTCGGAACGCTGTCATTCCAGTCCTTGTTGAAAAAATTGGGGCGACGAAGTATTTGTATACGTTCAGTATACGTATACATTAGACCATGTCCAAGTGGTTTTTTGCTTCGCACCTGTTTCAATGAGCGCCCGACTGACCCATTCCTCCATCGCTGCCGGCGGACGCCCGATCCGCTTCTGGTACGACGGCCAGCCCGTGGACGGTCTCGAGGGCGAAACCGTGGCTGCCGCGCTCGCGGCCAGCCATCTCCGGCAGATGCGGCACACGCAGGGCGGCGGACGCCGCGGCCTGTATTGCGGCATGGGCGCCTGCTTCGACTGCCTCGTGACCATCGACGGCCGGGCCAGCCAGCGCGCCTGCCTGACCAAGGCCGCGGACGGCCAGCAGATCCGCTCGGCCATGCCGGCGGGGACGTCTGCGGATCCATTGACGCAGCTGGCACCCGACGCGGGAGCCCGGCCGCTGGCGCGCGAGGTCGACGTGCTGGTGATCGGCGCCGGCCCGGCCGGTCTCTCGGCGGCGCTCGCGGCCCGGCGCGCGGGCGCCCGAGTGCTGGTGCTCGACGAGCGGCTGCAGTCCGGCGGCCAGTTCTTCAAGCCGCTGGCACCGTCGCACCAGGCCGCGACACCGCCGGACCGGCAGTTTGCGGACGGCCTGGCGCTGGAGCGCGAAGTGCTCGCCGCCGGCGTCACGATCCGGCAGGACGCGCAGGTCTGGGCCGCGTTTTCGCCGCACGACGTCAGCGCGCTGATCGACGGGCAGGCCACCCACATCCGATGCCGGCAGCTGGTGATCGCGCCGGGTGCCTACGAGCGGCCGGTGCCCTTCCCGGGCTGGACGCTGCCGGGCGTGATGACCACCGGCGCCGCACAGACCCTGGCGCGGGCCTACCGCGTCGCGCCGGGACAGCGCGTGGTGATCGCCGGCAACGGACCGCTCAACCTGCAGCTGGCTGCGGAACTGCTCGCCGGCGGCGCCCAGGTCGTCGCAGTGCTCGAATCGGCGGCCCGCCCGTCCGCGCGCGACTGGCGCCAGCTGCTCGCCGCCGCCCGCACCGCGCCCGATCTGCTGCGCCAGGGCTGGGGCTACCTGCGGGAGCTGCGCGCCCACAAGGTCCCGCTGCTGTGGGGCCATGCAGTGGTCGCCGCCGAAGGCGCGGCCGAGCTGCAGGCGGTGCAGGCGGCGCGGCTCGACGCCCAGGGCCGTGCCACGCCTTCCCCGGCGCTGAGCTTCGAGGCCGACACGCTGTGCCTGGGCTACGGCTTCATCCCCTCGACCGAGCTGGCGCGCATGCTCGGCTGTGAACACCGTCTGGCCGACCGGCACCTGGGCTACCTCGCGACCGTGACGGGCACCGACGGCGCCACCAGCCTGCCCGGCGTGTTCGTGGTCGGCGACGGTGCCGACATGGGCGGCTCGCGCGTCGCATTGGCGCGCGGCACGCTGGCGGGCACGGCGGCGGCACGCAACATCGGCCTGACCGCCTCTGCACCGCCCGGCGCCGGGGATCGGCTGCGCCGCGCCGAGCGCTTCCAGCAGGCGCTGTGGTCGCTCTACCGGGCGCCGCCCGTGGCGCTGGCCACGGTCAGCGACGACACGCTGCTGTGCCGCTGCGAGGAGATCAGCTTCGGTTCGGTGCGCGAGCTGATCCGGGCCGGCCGCGACACGCTGGCCGCGCTGAAACGCAACACGCGGCTCGGCATGGGCCGCTGCCAAGGCCGCTATTGCGCGGTCACCGCGGCCAGGTTGATCGGCGAGACGACTGGACGCCCGACCGAGGTCGAGCAGTACTTCGCGCCGCGGCCGCCGGCCAGGCCGGTGCCCGCGGGCGCGCTCGGCTTCGAGAAGCCCGAATGGGGCGGCCACAAGCCGGCGATCACGCCGAACCTCGCGCGCCCTGTGGAGCGCGCGCCCTTTCACATCCTCCGCACCGACGTGCTGGTGATCGGCGCCGGCGTGCTCGGTTCCTGCCTGGGGTACTACCTGGCGAAGGCCGGCCAGGACGTGACGGTGGTCGACCGCGACGACATCAATCTGCAGGCCTCGGGCGCCAACGCGGGAAGCCTGCATGTCCAGCTGCTGTCTTTCGACTTCGGCGCCAAGGCGCAGCAAGGTGGCGGCCCGGCCGCGGCCACCCTGCCCCTCGGCCCGATGTCAGTGCGGCTCTGGCAGGAAATCCAGGCCGACTGCGGCGAAGAAGACCTCGAGATCAAGATCACGGGCGGGCTGATGGTGGCCGACAGCGAGGCCGGCATGCGCTTCCTCGAGGCCAAGGCCGCACTCGAACGCAGCCATGGCATCGACGCGCAAGTCATCGACGGCGCTGAACTGCGCCGGCTCGCACCCGCGCTATCCGGAAAACTGCTGGGCGCCGACCTGTGCCCGATGGAAGGCAAGATCAACCCCCTGCGCGCGACCTATGCGGTGGCCTCGCGCGCGCAGCAGCAGGGCGCGCGCTTTCTGCGCGGCTGCGACGTCATGCGCATCGAACGCCGGCCGGGCAGCGGCGCCGGCTTCGTCGTTCACACCTCGCGCGGCACCATCCACGCAGGCCGCGTGGTGAACGCCAGCGGCGCCTGGTCGAGCACGGTCGGCGACATGCTCGGCATCAGGATTCCCGTCAAGGGCGCGCCGCTGCAGATGATCGTGACCGAGCCGGCGCCGCCGCTGGTCAATCACCTGGTCGCGCATGCCGACCGCCACCTGAGCCTCAAGCAGGCGGCCACCGGCGGCCTGCTGATCGGCGGCGGCTGGACGGCCGCCTTTCACGAAGGCATGCGCCTGAACCGAGCCGAGCGCGACAGCATCGAAGGAAGCCTCTGGGTCGCGCGCCAGGTGCTGCCGGCCGTGAGCGGGCTGCACATGGTGCGCTGCTGGGCCGGCATGAACGTCAACATCGACGGCGCGCCGATCATCGGCGGCGTTGCCGGCCTGCCCGGCTTCTACAACGCCGTGACCTCCAACGGCTACACGCTGGCACCCATCACCGCTCACCTGGTGGCCGACCTGATCGTGCGCGGCCGCACCGACATCGACATCACTCCTTTCCACATCGACCGCTTTCTTTGACGCCATGACAGACCTTTCAACCGCGCGCGACACGCTGCGCCAATTCATCGACACCCATTTCGACCATCAGGTCCAAACCCTCGCGCGGCTGGTGCAATGCCCCTCCGACAACCCGCCCGGCGACTGCGCCCCGCATGCCGAACTCACGGCCCGGCTGCTCGAGGCCATGGACCTGAAGGTCGAACGCCATCCGGTGCCGGCCGCATTCGCAGCGCAGCACGGCATGCTCAGCGTGACCAACCTGATCGTGCGCGAGCGCTTTGGCGACGGGCCGGTGATTGCACTCAATGCACACGGCGACGTGGTGCCGCCCGGCTCAGGCTGGAGCGGTTCGCCCTATGGCGGCGAGGTGCGCGACGGCTGGCTGTACGGCCGCGGCGCCGCGGTCTCGAAGTCGGATTTCACGACCTACGCTTTCGCGATGCGTGCGCTCAGGCAGTTGCGGTCATCGGGCGCGCCACTGGCCGGCACGGTCGAGCTGCACTTGACCTACGACGAGGAAACCGGCGGCATGACCGGCCCGGCATGGATTCTTTCGCAGGGCCTGAGCCGGCCGGACTACGTGATATCGGCCGCCTTCTCGCATCACGTGGTGGTGGCGCACAACGGCTGCCTGCATCTGGAAGTGACGCTGCGCGGCAAGTCCGCCCATGCGGCGAGGCCCGACACCGGCGTCGACGCGATCGAGGCTTCGGCGACCTTGCTGCCGGCGCTCTACCACTATCGCGACCAGTTGGCGCAGCGGCCCTCGCAAACGCCTGGCATCACGCATCCGACGATGGTCGTCGGCCTGATCGAAGGCGGCATCAACACCAACGTGGTGGCCGACGCGCTGAGCCTGCGGATCGACCGCCGCATCGTGCCCGAAGAAGTGCCCGAGGACGTCGAGGCCGAACTGCGCCAGGTCATCGAGCAAGCCTGCGGCAGCCTGCCCGGCATCTCCGTCGAGATCCGGCAGATCCTGCTGGCCCGGCCTTTCGCGCCCGCCCCCGGCGCACAGGCCTTCGCGGAGCTGATGTGCCGCGAAGCCAGCGCCGTGATGGGCAAGCCGGTCACGCCGATCGGCGTGCCGCTCTACACCGATGCACGGCTCTACAGCGAAGCCGGCATTCCGACCGTGATGTACGGCGCCGGTCCTGCGTCGCTGCTCGAAGCCAACGGCCATCGCGCCGACGAGCGCGTGCCGCTCGATGAACTGCACAAGGCAACTGTCGTCGTCGCCAACACGCTGCTGCAACTCCTGACCCAGCCGGAGAAATCACTGCTCGGGCCGACGCCATAGCCAGATTGCGACGGCCGCCATGAAGAGCGGTGCGCCAATCTTCACGGCGATGGATGCGCCGGTTGCCAGCAGCACAAGCGAGCTGAAGGTCATCATCACGGTCGCGGCCCACTTCGCGCGGCGCGGCACCGCGCCCCCTTCCTGCCAGCGCCGGATGTACTCGCCGTAGCGGGGATGTTCGAGCAGCCAACGCTCCAGCGCCGGCCAGCCGTGGCCTGCCGCCCAGGCGGCCGCAAGCAGGAACGGCACCGTCGGCAGAACCGGGAGAAAGGCACCCAGCAGGCCGAGTGCGACGAGCACCAGCGCCAGCACACGCCAGAGCAGCCGCGCGACGGGACCGGGAAGCCGCATCAGGGAGCGCGCTCGCGGAGACGGTCTGCGGGGAACTGCGTGGCGGGCATCGACGGATGGTAAGCCAAGGGTCCACCGGAACGACGGCGAGCGCAAACCGGCGCGTGGGTCACCGCGCGCGGCCTGAGGTGGCATCGGACCCGTCGTCCTGGTTCCAGTAGCCGCCGTTCATCAGGCTGTCGCGCACCATGGCGCGGGCGCGATGCAGCCGGCTCTTCACCGCCTCGATGCTCAGACCCAGGCTTTCCGCCACTTCGGGCGCGGTCAGCTCCTCGACGTCGCGCAGGATCAGCGTGACGCGATAGGCCTCCGGGAGCGCGGCAATCGCCTTCGTCAGGTCGAGCCGAAGGTCGGTCGGAATCTGCGGCGCCGCCAGTTCGTCGGCGAGCGGCTCCGACAGCCGAGCGGCCGTGGCGGCGCTGCGCCTGAAGATCCGGTAGCACTCGCGCTCGACGATCCGGAACAGCCAGGTGGCAAAAGCGGCCACGGTGCCGAGCGTGCCGATCCTCCGGTGCAGCTGCCACAGCGCGAGCTGCACCGCGTCTTCGGCATCCTCGCTGTTGGCGCACGTGCGGCGCGCAAAGCGCTTGAGATCGGGCTGGCACGTGCGCAGCAGCTGCGAAAGCGCCCGTTCATCCCCCGCACAAGCGGCTTCGATCAGCGGCGCGGACGCACGGATCATTTAAGCGGCCCGATGGCCCGGCGCCCGAGCATCGCGCAGGCAGGGCAGAACCCGACGATGGCCGTGGCACCGAGCATGGCCGCCACGGCGAAGCCCAGCACCCCGAGCGCTCCGGACGGCAGGAAATAGATCGCGCCGAGCGCGGCGATGGCGCCCAGACACAGGCGGATTGCTCGTTCCCAGAGGGGAACGTTGCGTTTGAGATGTAACACGTTGCGGCTCTCCATGATGTTGACTTCTACATGGAGTGCTGCGTGAGGCTCGAAGGATTCAGCGAAGGAAAAAGAAATTGGTTGGGCAGCGGAAGTTAGTTGCTTGACCAGTGCCCGTTGCAGCGGCACGACAGATGGAGGCGGCGAATTGTGTGACTTATTACCGAAGTTCACTTTCAGCAACACTCCACGCCAGAATGAGAACTTAATAACTCACACAAATGTGATTGTTTAGTTACACTCGCGCCTGCCTCCGCCTTAATCCTTAGCCCAAAAGCACTCATTTTCATGAAAAAACTTCTTCTGATCGCCGCAGTGGCCGCCACCGTGGCTCCCTTCGCCAGCCAGGCCGAATCGAACTTCGTGACGACCACCGGCTCGACGTCGCCGGCCGCCAGCGCCAAGCTCGACTTCAAGATTGTCGTTCCGAAGGTGCTGTTCCTGCAGGTCGGCACGGGCTCCAGCATGGCGGACAACACGACGGTGGATATGGTGACGTTCACCGTGCCCGCCAACGGTATCGGTAACGGCACTGCGGTGGCAGGTACCGGCGGCAACCTCTCCGGCGGCGCCGTCACTGTTCGCGTGCTCGGCAACACTGGCGACGTCACCCTGTCCAACATTACCGCGGGCCAGCTCAGCAACGGCGTCAGCGGTGATCCGACTGTGCCATGGACCGACATCACCGTGACCGGCGGCGCTCTGGCGGCGACCACAACCGGCTACACCAACGCCGCCATCGCCCACCCGCCCTTCAACAATGACGCGGCCGGCGGTGCATCGGCAACGGCCACCACCCTGACCGCATCGGGCGGCCTCGTGCGCCGCGAAGGCAGCTGGACCTTCGCCTATGCCAACACCTCCGTGATGCCGGCCGGCACCTACGGCGAGACGGAGGCAAACAAGGGCCGCGTGACCTACACCGCGACCGCCCCCTGAGCGCCAGCACAACCACCCGATAAGCGCGGCTTCCAACACACGATGACCGAAGGCGGGCTGAGTCCTGCCTTCGCGATTCGTTGAGAACGAGCGGCATGAAACCTTCGCCATTCCAGCTGTCCCGCGCCGCGCGCGCCCTGTTCGGGCTCGCCCTTTCGTGCGGCGTCTGGTTGCCCAGCGCGTACGGCTTCACGGTTGGCATTACCGCCGGGCAGCGCGCGTTGTTCCTGCAGGTGGGCGTGGGCACCATGTCCGGGGGCTTCTTCAACAACGGCGGCACGCCCGGCGACAACCCGACAGTCAACACCGCATCGGTCACGGTCCCTGTGGCCCAGTTGGGCTCGGGCGCACCGCAGCTCATGACGACGGACAGTACCGTCACGGCCAGTCCCTGGGAAGGGGCCGCCTTCTGCAACTCGCCCGCCACCACCGGACAGGTGTATGTGGGCGGCTTCTTCCGCCGGCCCGGCCAGGGCGCCGGAGGCAACGAAGCCATACTGAGCGTCACTACGCCGGCCGCCCTGACCAGCGTCAACGGCGACACGATTCCGTTCAGCCGGATTGCATGGACCTCTTCGGGCATCGGCGACGCCACCGCGACCATCCCGCCCGGCACGTTCGTTGGCGGTGGTACGCAGACCCTGCTGCCCGTCAGCCGCAACACGTGGTTCGAAAGCTGCCTCGCCTTCAGCTACCTCAATACAGAGATCGTCCCGGCCGGCACCTTCACAGGCAGGGCGACCTTCACGCTCACGGCCCCATGAAAGCCCGACTCACGCTTGTCATGTTGGCCGGCCTGTTGGCCCTGGGCGCCATGCTCCCCGCCGCTGCCGCCACCTATCGCATTGACGACACAGGCACCTTTGCAACCCAGCCGGTCACGCCGATGCGCTGGCGCCAGTTGGCACCCGGCCGCGCCGGCGACCACACGGTGGAAGGCCGCGTGCAAGTGCAGCTGCGGCTCAACCTGTCGCAATGGGTCAGCCGGCCCGCGCGCATCTACCTGTCCCTGGCGCCCACCGACGGCGAACAGCTGGTCGCCACGTGGCGCACGCAGGGTCGCCTGCTTCCGGGCACGGTCCGCGGCGGCGGCCGTACGCTGGTGTACGAGGGCGTGGTGCGCGACTCCTTCCTTCAGGAAAGCATCGTGCTCGATCTCACGGCCGACGGTCGCAAGGTCGAGCACGCGCAGTCCCTGCAATTCTTTTTCGAGATCGAGGTATCCCCGTGATGCGCCGAGTCGCACTTCTTTGCCGTGGCCGCAGTGCGGTCATTTTTCTGCTTGCAGCCCTGATGTTGGGCACAACGGCGCAAGCGCAGTTTTCGCTTGCCGTCTCGCCGCCGCGCTTCGAACTTTCGACCAAGCCCGGCGAGCGCGTGCGCGAGGTGATCGAGCTCACGCACCGCGACACGCCAACCGGCGGCTACAAGCTCAAGACCGCCGACTGGACCTTCAGGCCCGACGCCTCGGTCGACTTCAGCGACGAGCTGTTGCCCGGGAGTTGCCGGCCCTGGGTCGCCATCGAGCGCCGCGAGCTCAGCATCACCTCCGGACGCCCCTACCGCTTTCGCTTCGAGGTGACGCCGCCGCCCGACGCGCCGCCGACCGAATGCCGCTTTGCGGTGCTGATCGAAGGCCAGCAACCGGCCACGGCCCCGGGCGTGCCGATGGCGCTGGGCGCGCGCATCGGGGTCATCGTCTACGTGGCCGTGGGCGACGTCGCACCGGTGCTGGAACTCGTGGGCACCTCGGTCCGAACGATCGACGGGCGTCCCACGCCCATGCTCAAGATCCGCAACACGGGCACGGCCCATGGCCGCCTGGCCGGCTTTCTCTCGGGCACCGACGCGGGCGGCACGGCACTCGAGCTGCAGGCCGGCACCACGCCCATCATGCCCGGCGAAACCCGCGAGATCGCGCTCGCGGCCAACAAGCCCGGCGACACCGAAACCACGGTCGCGGTGCGTTTCCCGATCACCATCGCCGGCAAGCTGGAGTGGGGCAAGAGCGGCTCGCTGCCGATCAATCAACGCTTCGCTCCATGAAGCGCTGGCTCCGCAACGGCGCCCTCGGGTTGTGCGGCGCGGGGCAGGTGCTGGCCGGCACATCCGCATGGGCGCAGCCCGTGGCGGCGCAATACATCGACCGCGTCCTCGACGACAGCCCGCAGGCCGCGCCGGTCGATGAACCCCAGGCCCAGGGCAGCGGCTGGCCGCGCGGCTGGACCGTCGAGGGGCAATCCACCCGTCAAAGCGGCGCCACGAGGACGCAGAGTAACTCGTTGCTGTTCTCGGGTTACCTCGACACACCCGACTACGGCACCTTGTCTGCCAATCTGAACCTGAACCGCGATTCGGTGCCAGTGAGCGGCATTGCGCTGTACGGCACCACCGGCACGCCACTGACGCAGGTGCCCTATACCTACCGCAACGGCAGCACCTGGCGCATCGACCAGCGCGCCATGCCCTTCAACGGGGGCTGGTTCGGGAACAACAGCATCGGCAACATCAACATGGCGAGCACGCCGCTCGCACGCGGTGTCGGCCGGGTCTACCTGCCCAGCCTGCCGATCGAGGGCGCGTCGCTCAGCATCGAGCAGCCGGGGCGAACCACGCTGAATGCATCGGCCGGACGGCTGGGCTATTTCGACGGCATTTCGTCCCAGGGCTTCTCGTCCGGGCGGGGCACCGCGGCGGGCGCCGGCGCCCAGACCCAGCTGAGCGGCAGCGACGGCCCCTACGCGCTGGGCCGCACCGATGCGGCGGTCCAGCTGGTGGAAACGCGCAACTTCAACGCCAACGGCGTGCCCGGCTTTGCCCAGGACACCCGCTCGGTGTGGAGCGCCGTTTCATGGCAAGGCCAGGCGCCGTGGGCCGATTCCGTCGGCAAGGGCTACGGCGGCGTCGGCGAGCGCGTGGGCGGCCTGCGCGTCCAGGCCAACCTGGCGCACAGCACCGGGCAACCCTCCGACGCGTCGTCGCGCGCGGCGCGCGATTCAGCCACCGGCGGCTGGGTCGACGCGACCTGGCGCACGCAGCTGATGCAGCAGAGCGCGACCGTGTTCTATTTCCAGCCCTCGCTGCGCTGGGGCGGCGACTCGCTGCCAAGCGACCTGCGGGGTGCCTCGTGGCGCGGCGACGTTTCCACCCGCCAGTGGCAACTGGGCGGCAACATCGAGGTGAGCGACAGCGTGAGCGGGCTCCAGCGCCGCTCGCTCTACGGCAATCTCTTCGGCCGCTTTCGGCTGGACTCGCGCGACTCGATCTCCGGCAACGTGGCCGCGCGCACCGGCAGCTATGCGGCGCAGTCGGCGCAGTTCACCTGGGAACACAAGTCCGACTGGGGCTACAGCCAGTGGCGAACCGACGTTGCGCGAGGCACCGACCTGCGCGTGCTGCGCACCGGCGTCGACCACGCCTGGCGGGTCAGCGAGGACCAGACGCTCTCGACCTCGCTGGCCTACGAGCAATCGCGCCAGTCCGGAATCGATGCGCGCACGGTCCACTGGGGGGTGCTCGGCACTACGCCGCTGGCCGCCGGCGCCCGGCTCGACCTGAGCCTGCGCGGCAGCAACGGCATCGGCGACACCGATTCGCGTTTTCTGAGCGCCAATGCGCGCCTGAGCTGGCCGCTGGGCCTGGGCTGGTCGTTCATTGCCCTGTACGCCGCCGCCCGCGGCCAAGAGTCGCTCAACCCGGCCGTGGTGTCGGCCCTGACGACGGCCATGCAGCAGGCCGTGCGCGTGCTGCCCTCCAACCGCTCGTTCATGGTGGCGCTTCGCTACGAGAGCCGCGCCGGCGTGGCCAGCGCCCCCATCGGCGGCCTCCCGGGTGCCGGCGCGGGCAAGCTCGAGGGTTATGTCTTCTTCGACCAGAACAACAACGGACTGCGCGAGGCCAGCGAAGGCGGTGTTCCCGGCGTGACGGTGGTGCTCGACCGCGGCTACGTGGCCCGCACCGACGCCCAGGGCCGCTACAGCTTCCCCTCCGTGGCCGCCGGCAGCCACCAGATCGAGCTGGTTCAAGACAACCTGCCGCTGCCCTGGAGCAGTGCCGGTTCCCCGACGCGGCGCGTCAACGTCTACGTGCGAGACGCCGCCATGACCGACTTCCCGATCCAGAAAGAACATTGAATCCGACGAAAGGCAGTTGCGCTTCCGCTCCCTGCTGTATTTACTTGCTAAGCCGGCCTTCATTTGTGAAATTGTCTGCCGATCAACGAAGGCCGGGCATCGCCGAGATGCCTCCATCCGAGTGTTTTTCGGGGGGAAAGCCTTATGTCCGGAAGCAGGTTATCGACAGGGGTGTGCGCGAAATGCGCCCTGTACGCATGGCTTCTTCTTTTGCCGCCCGTCTGCATGGCGGAGACCGCGCTCGGGTCAGGCAGAGCCACTGCCCAGTTGGGCTTTGCGGTGGTCGTGCCGCCGGTGATGCGCGTGCTGCAGGTCACTTCCCTGAAGGACGGCGTCGAGTACCGCATCTGGACCAACACCAGATCGGCCTTCTTCAATGGCCGCGAGTACCGCTTCCCCAAGGTGGGCGAGTACACGCTGAAGATGCCTTCGTCCCCGCAGGGGACGTACCTCATTCACGGCCTCTGAAGCCGCCGGGCCGCGGCTGCAAGCGCCGGCCGGCGCCGGCCGTCTCACTGCTTCCCTAGCCATGGCGACATCCTATTGGACCCGCATGTGCGCGAACTGCCGTCATGGCCGGCTCGTGCTGCAGCACGACCTCACCAATCGCCGCGTCTATGCACACTGCGAAGACTGCGAAATGGGCTGGCTGCGCGCGGCCGAGCAGGCCGATCCCGACAAGGGGTTTCTCACGCTGCTTGGCGATTTTGGCTTCGTCGACGCGAGCCTTGACGAGATCGCCCGCTCCGAATGGGTGGAGCACGTCTGCGGGTCGTTCGACAAATGAGTGCCGAACCCTGCCACGTGGTCAAGCCCCCTCGGGTTTGAAAGCACTCGGGGTCGGCACAGCCCCGTGATGAAGGGGCAGCCAGAGGGTGAAGCGGGTTCCGGCACTGCCCGATTCCCAGCTCACGGCGCCGCCGATGGCCGATGCGCGCCGCTGCTGGTTGCGCAGCCCCCGGCCGCTGCGGCGCAGGGCCTCGTCGACGTCGAAGCCAGCCCCGTCGTCTTCGATCACCACGCGCACGCCTTGTCCATCCGAGGCGGTGCTGAAGCAGATGAGGGTGGCGCGCGTGTGGCGCAGCACGTTGGCCACGCATTCCTGCATGATGCGCAAGATGTGCAGGGCGCTGCTCGGGTCCAGCCAAGGCAATGCAGGCACCGACTGCACTTCCCAGCGCAGCGCGAGGCCGGCGCTCTCGATGCGCGGCGCCAGCCGGAAGCGCAGGGTCGCCAGCAGCAGCAGCAGATCGGCGTCCACGCTTTCCATGGAGTCGATCGCCAGCTTCAGGTCGTCCATGCAGCCCTTGAGCACGCCGGAGATCTCGGCCTCGTTCATGGCGCCCTGCTCCACCGAACGGATGGCGCTGATCAGCGACGAGCCCAGGCCGTCGTGCATGTCCTGCATCAGGCGCCGGCGCTCGGCACCCAGCATGTGCTCGTTCTCGATCACGCGCATCCGCTGGTAGCTTTGCTCCAGTTCGGCTTCGCGCGCCTGCAGCCGCTCGGCCAGTCCCTTGTTCAGCCGACCCACCTCGGCGAACGCGCCCGTGTAGCGCTGGAACATGATGTAAGAGAAGATGAAGAACAGGCCGATGATGGCGTAGGGCGAGGTGTACACGCTCTCCGGGCTGACCAGGTTGTTTTGCAGCAGCCCGTCGTACGAGGTGAATGCGACAGCCAGGACGGCCCAGCCCGCCACCAGCCGTCCCTCGGGTAATCTGGCGCGCAGTGCCTTGCGCAAATTCACCGTGAAGATCAGCACCGCCACGGGCAGCACCATCAGGTTGAGCAGCGGCGTGACCAGGTACAGGCTGGCCAGCGCCGCATGGGGCAGCGTCGCGATGCTGATGGCCGTTGCGAGCGCCACCGACGAACGGGTCAGCCAGGCCGAGGGCTGCTGGTGCAGGCGCTGCAGAAACAGGTGGATGAGAACGATCAACCAGAGCAGCGAGGCCACGGTGATCCATTCGAACCACTCGTCCGAGACCGGAAGGTGGTCGCCGCTCACGTAATAGTGCAGCGTGCGCAAAAAGGCCATCGCAGAGATGGCAAAGAACAACAGGTAGAGCGATCCACGCCTTTTGCCCCACCACACCGCGAATGCAAACGCACCCACCGCGAGGAACGCGGCGCTGCCCATGAACGGCAACTGCACCTGCAGCAACTGGCGCACCTGGTAGCGCCAGTTCAGCGAATCGTGGTCGCCCACCCATAGCGTCGAAAAACCGCTGCCGCTGCTGCGCAGCCGGTCGACGCGAACCAGCACCGACGACGGGGACAGCGCATGCGCGGTCGCATTCAAGGGCAGCAACAGCGGATGGTTGTAGCCGTTGTGCACCGGACTCCCGTGCGATTGATACAGCAGGACGCCGTCGCCATACACCGCGATGTGGCCCAGCGTCTTCCAGCGCGGAAGGTAGAGAAAGCGCTGCTGCGCCGACGGCGCGAGCTGGGCCAGATCGATGCGGTACCAGTCGGTGACGGTTCGCACGCCACCGGTCGACGTGGGGACCAGTTCGCGCCCGGCCGTGTACGGAAGGCTGACCGCCTTCCATCCCTCGCTCGGCAGCTTGGCATCCTCGGCGCGCCGCGGCGGGGCGGAATAGCCCGAACCGGAAACGGACAGCAATTCGGCATGGGTGACGTGAAGAACGCCGCCCGGCTGCTGCACCTCGTCCGCCCTCGGGGCTTCATTGGCGTGCGCACATGTCACGGCGGCCAGCGACAAGGCAAGCCACAGTTTTGCGGTCCACCGGCCGGCCCGTGAACCACCCTTGCGTCCGGGCGTCATGAAAGGCTTCTGCCCGGGATGCCAGCATGACCCGCCACCATCGCGACAGGAAGACTGCGGTGGCCAGGGACAACGGGAGACGCTTTCATCAGGTCACAATTATGTGCCGGACCCTCTCGCAGCGCACTGCATCGCATCGCGCCAGGCGAGTCGACCAATTTGCCCCGGCGCCATGGTCTGGTACAAAGCCTCCATGACGGTCCCACTCGCGGCCTCCATCGTCGATCTCCTGCTCGGGCTGAAACTCGGGGCTTCCGACAAGGCCGCTCGCGATCGCTGGTCGCTCGAGGGCGTCACCTGGAAATCGGAACAAGATGGCGCGATCGAAGTCGGCGCTCGCCAGTTCGAGGCGATCGCGCTTCGGCTGGCGTCGGGCGCGCTCACTCTGGAGATCGACCGCATTGCCGTGCGTGAACTCGTGGGGCAGCTGCGGACTGACGCCGGCGCGTTGCATCTGTCGGCCTTGGAGGCCGCCGAGGCCGAGCTCTCGGGCGTGAGGCTGCAGGGTCCCTTGACCGTGCCGCCGCAACTGCTGGCCGCGTGGCAGGCCTTGCGGAGTGCGGATGAGGCGGTCACGCCCAGCACCGCCGCCGACGCTTGGTGCCTCGGCCCGCTCGACGCGGCAGACGGCACGATCCGCGGAGAGATCGCCGACGCGCACCTGCTGTTCGACGCCGATGTCACCGTGCCCATTCGGCAGGGGCACATCGACTTCAACGACGCCACGGTCGAGCATGTGGGACCGGACTCGCGCATGGGCGTGAGTCGGCTGGGCCTGTATGTCGACGCGCCGAATGGGCGCAGCTATCTTTACCAGTTCGCATCGGCACCACTCGCAGGCGTCGAATTCGAGCGTCGCGGCGCTTTGCTGAGCCCGTGGGTCTCGGAGCGCGGCAAGCTGCACCTGAAGACTTTCGCCGAGACGATGCTGCGCCAGAGTGCCGGGGGCCAGGGCCACGGCTTGACGGAGCAGGCGCGCCTGTTGCTCGGCCGGACCGCGCTGTCGGGCGAGGTGCAGCTCAGCGACGGACTCTTTGCCGTACCGGGCCTGCACGTGCGATTGGAGGGGCGCGCTGAGGGCCGCAATGCGGTTGTCATGCGCTCCGATGCCCTGGGCCAGGGATTGACGGTGGAGATGGCCGCGCTGTCGGCCGGCAAGGCCTTGGTGGATTGGCGGGGCGCGCAACTGGCCTGCGACAAGATCACGGCACGGCTCAAGCTCCAGCTGCGGGTCGAAGGGCAGCAACTGCGCTTCGTCCTCGAGATCGAGAACTGCAAGGTGGTCGGAGCGCGGGTCGATCTTCGTCCACATCGGGACGCTCGAAACGCGTAGCGGACGGCGGCAACCTGGCTGTATCGCAAGCGCGCCGGCCGTGGGCGCCTTCGAGACGACAATCGAAGGAGCCCGTTTGAAATCACAGCCATGACCATGCCCCGCCTCGACGACCCTCTCCACGACGCCGAAATCGGCTCCCGCGACAGCACGCTCGACACCACCCGCATCGACGACGTGCGCATCGGCGCCGTTCGTCCGCTCATGACCCCTGCCCTGCTGCAGGAACGCGTGCCCGTGCGCGACAACACCCTGGCGCTGGTTGAAGGCAGCCGCGCGGCCATCGCCGACGTGCTGCACGGCCGCGACGACCGGCTGATCGTGGTGGTCGGCCCCTGCTCCATCCACGACCACGACCAGGCCATCGAATATGCGCAGCGCTTGAAGGCGGTGGCCGATTCCCTGCAGGACGACCTGCTGATCGTGATGCGGGCCTATTTCGAGAAGCCGCGCACCACCGTGGGCTGGAAGGGCTACATCAACGACCCGCACCTGGACGGCAGCTTTGCAATCAACGAAGGGCTGGAGCGCGCGCGGCGCCTGCTGCTCGAACTGACCACGCTGGGGCTGCCCACCGGCACCGAGTTCCTCGACCTGCTGAGCCCGCAGTTCATTGCCGACCTGATCGCCTGGGGCGCCATCGGCGCCCGCACCACCGAAAGCCAAAGCCACCGGCAGCTGGCGTCGGGCCTGAGCTGCCCCGTGGGCTTCAAGAACGGCACGGACGGCAGCGTCAAGGTCGCGGCCGACGCCATCCTGGCGGCGCGCGCGCCGCATGCCTTCATGGGCATGACCAAGATGGGCATGGCGGCCATCTTCGAGACGCGCGGCAACGACGACTGCCACGTGATCCTGCGCGGCGGCAAGGCGCCCAACTATTCGGCCGCGGACGTCGCGGCGAGCTGCGAGGCGCTGGTGGCGAACGGGCTGCGGCCGCAGGTCATGGTCGACGTCTCGCACGGCAACAGCAGCAAGCAGCACCAGCGGCAGATCGTGGTGGCCGAAGACGTGGCAGCGCAGATCGCGGCCGGCGAGCGGCGCATCACGGGCCTCATGATCGAAAGCCATCTGGAGGAAGGACGGCAGGACCTGAAGCCTGGCGTGGCACTGAAGCACGGCGTCTCGATCACCGATGCCTGCATCGGTTTTGCCCAGACCGTTCCGGTGCTTGAAGGCCTGGCGACCGCGGTCAAGGCGCGGCGGCGCTTGTCGAAGGTTTGAGGCTGGGGGGCTATTCCGCCGCCACGATCACATGCGCCTGGATCTTGCCGGCCACCGGGCCTTTGCCGTGGCGGCTTTCCATGGCTTCCGCGGCGCGGTCCGTGGCCAGCTGTAGCAAGCTGGCGTCGCGCGCCTCGATCTCGTTGCGCAGCGGCGTTCCCTGGCAATAGGCCATGGCCACGTCGCGCGCCGAAGGCCCGCGGCTCAGCTTTTCTCTCGTTTCGATCTGGACATTGGCAAAGCCCGCGCGGCCCAAGTCGTCGCGGATCCGGGCGACGTCGTGATAGCCGTGCGGGGTGCGGGCCAGGAATCGCGGCGGATCGTTCGGAAACAGCGTGGCCACCGCGTTGGTGATGTCGTCGGCGAAGGCGTTCTCTTCGATGCGATCCCAGACACTGAACACAAAGCGCCCGCCCGGCCTCAGCACGCGGCGCGCCTCAGCGTAGCCCGCGACACGGTCGGGAAAGAACATGGCGCCGAACTGGCAGCAGACCACGTCGAACGAGGCATCTTCGAACGGCAGGTCGAGTGCGTCCGCCTGCCGCCATTCGATACGGGAATCGGGCGGCTGCCGGCTGGCGGCATAGTCGAGCATGGGCGGATTGAGATCGGTCACCACGTAGCGCGCGTCAGCGCCGAGCTTTGGCGCCAGCGACCGCGTGACCACACCGCTTCCCGCTGCCGTTTCAAGGACCGCGCCGGGCGAGAACCCCGCGACCAGCTCAGCCGTGTCGTCGGCATAGGCCTGGAAGATCAGGGGCACCATCAGCGTGTCGTAGAGCTTCGGGATCGAGCCCGCAAACACCTTGTCGCTCTCAGCCATGGAGATCTCCTTGATAGCCCTGCCGGCGAGACGCCATGGTGGCCCGCGCAAGCCATCCGCGTCAATGTGGGCCGCTCAAAAAAGAATGATCCACTCGCCGCGCACGTAGCGGTACTGGTAGCTGGGTCCCGAGAAGGTGGTGCTGCGGCTGTAGCCGGCACCGAAGCGAAACACCTGCGACCCCCTCACGGGACTTTGCAGGCTGAAGTCCAGCAGTCTGGTCGGCTGGCGCAGTTCGTGATTGATGGTCTCGTTGCCAAGCCCCGCCGTCACAGCGGCAGTCCATCCCTGGAAACGCTGCCGCCAGCTGACCGCGAGCATCGACTCGGCGTAGCTCTTCGGATTGAAATAGGCCCGGTCGACGTCCTCATGGGTGCTCCGGTACGTGCGATAGCGCGCCTGCAAGGTCAGGCCCAGGTCGAGCGACGGCTGATAGATCAGCCGCAGGCGACCGTGGTCCCGCCGGTTGCCGTCGGAGAAATACTGCTGCGCCACCAGTCCCACCAGGGTCACGTGGCTTCCGAGCCCCTGATCCACGGCCACGCCAACAAAGGAAAAATCGATTCCCCGGTCGAGGGACTTGGGTGTTTCCACCCAGTCGCGCGTCAGGAGAAACTCCACCGCCGTGCTTTTTGTGGGCGAAATCCGGTAGTTGCCGTCGAGCGTCAGCAGCGTATGCCCGCCCTGCTGGAACACGCCGGCCTCCATCGCCCCTCCGTCGCCGGTCCTGGTTTCGATCGAACGGGCGAGGAATGAGATCTTCTGTCCGGCGCGCCGCCAACTGTCCTGCCTGTATTGGTAGTCGCCCAGCCGGAACCCCAGGAAGCGATCTGCATTTTCAAAGGCAGGAAAGAATTCCACCGACACGCGCCGCGATTGAAAATGATCGCTGTCGTTGGTGAGGAAGAATTCCGTACCGAAAGCCATGCCGGCTGATTTTTCCTTCTCTTTCGTTTCTTCCGCCTGGCAGGGCGCCGCGATCAGCACCACGAATCCCAGAGGAAGCGCGGCAAGGTATCTCGTCACTCCGCTCATTTGGTGCCCCAGGCTTTGGGCTTTCTCAACAGCTCATCCAGGTAGCCGAGGATGCTGGCGGGCTGCAGAATCAGGCTGTACAGCAGCACGTAGACAAAGAACCCCTGGACATTTTTGCGCACGACCAAGCCTGTCTTCTTGAACATCTGGCGTTCGATGGAAAACATCAGAAGACTCAATGCGAATGCGGCCGGCAACAGCGCGAGCGTCATGAGCCCCACGATCCAGTAATAGCCGAAGAGGGCCAAAACCAGTCCCGGGATGAATCCGATGGTGAACGCCAGGTCCAGCCAGGGAAACAACAGGTTCCAGTACACGAAAAAAGTCGACAACCGGGATTTGAGGAGGATCCCCGGATGCTTGATGAAGGCTTCCGTCATGCCGCGCGCCCATCGCTGGCGCTGCTTCACCAATTGCTTGACGGTACTGGGCACATTGGTGAACAGGCAGGCGTCCTCGCAGTGGCCGACCCGGTAGCCGGCCTTCAGCAGGGCCCAGGTGAGCACGATGTCTTCCCCCACGCACTCGGGCCATCCGCCCACTTCGGCGAGCGCGGCCCGGTCGTAAACCGAAAAGGCACCCTGCGCCACCAGGGTGCCCTGGAACAGCGATTGAACCCGCTTGATGGCGGAAATGCCGTGGAAGTAGTCCCATTCCTGGCAGCGCGTGATCCAGTTCTGGCGTGAGTTCCGCACCAGGATTTTTCCCGCCACGGCGCGCGTGTTCGGTGGGTCCGCCTGATATCGCTCGACGATATTGGCCAGCGCTCCCCGGTACAGAAACGAGTCGGCATCGACCGTGATGACCAGGTCGTGCAGGACTTCCTTCAATCCGATGTTCAACGCGCGAGCCTTGCCCCCGTTCTTCTTCAGGTCGACGAAGGTCAGCCACGGGTATTGATCCAGCGCACGTTCGACGACCGCAGCTGTGTTGTCCGTCGAACCGTCGTTGATCACGATGACCTGCAATCCGCCGGGGTAGTTCTGATGGCCGATGCTGACGAGCGTCTCCTCTATGGACGCTTGCTCGTTGTATGCGGCAACCAGGATGGATATCGGAGGGTAGACAGTCAACGGGCGATGCGGCGGCCTCTTGTCCAGAATCAGGCTGATGGCCAGGAACGCATTCATGAAACCCGGAATGATGGCAATGCCATACACCAGGAAAACAGCCAGCACCAAGCCCACGTGGTCTTGCAGATCCGCGAACCACGGCTCCGCGGCCCAGATTGAAAAACCCATCCAGGCACTGGCGCCGATCAACGCGATAAGAAACTTGCCCGATACCGGCAGGTAGAGCATTCGCCGCAGCGCTTTCCGGCCGTCTTCGTTCATGTCGCCCTCGATAGTCCTAAAAATGTAACGCGCACGGCGCTTTGTGAACAGTCTGTTTACATTTGTCGAGGCGAGTTAGCAACTATGTAAACGAGGAGCCTGCGTCGCCCGGCCCGCTTCGCGCCGCTGGTCATCATGGCCAGCAAGCTCTCCGGCATCCGGAGCTACGCGGAATTCGAGGCGGCGGCGCGCAAGGACGGCCGCATCGACTTCGGCTCCGGAGGCCCCGGCTCCATCGGACACATCCACGGCGAGCTGCTCAAGAAGATCACGGGGATCAACATGGTGCACGTGCCCTATCGCGGCGGCGCGCCGATGACCACCGACCTGATCGCCAACACCATTCCGGTGGGCATCGACGTCATCACGGCCTATGTGCCCTTCTTCAAGAGCGGGCAGCTGCTGCCCCTGGCCGTGACGGGCTCGCAGCGCTCGCCCCTGATGCCGGAGGTGCCCACCATTGTCGAACTCGGGCAGCCCAGGCTGGTGCTCGAGAACTTCTTCGGCCTGTCCGGTCCGGCCAGGCTGCCGGCGGACGTGGTCGCGCGGCTCCATGCCGCCTGCAACGACGTGCTGGTGATGCCCGAGATCCAGAAGAAGCTCACCGAACTCGGCATCGTGGCCAAGCCTGAAACGACCGCTGCGTTCAACACCTTCGTCAAGGCGCAGGTGGACGTGCTCGGCCCAACAGTCAGGAGCGCGGGAATCAAGCTCTAGCGTTCAGCGCACAGCCCTCGCGCCGCGCGCGCGGGCCGCGCCACGGCGCCTCAGCCTGCGCCGATGCCACGTCACCAGGCTGGTCGCCACACTGATCGCGAACAGGCCGACCACCTGCTGCAGGAGCTTGGCGGCGGCCACCCGCGTGCGTTCCTCGAGCCTGTCCCGGGTGACTTCGACCTCCTCGAGCGTTTCGATGTCGCCCGTTGCGTGCTGCCGCACGGCAGCGCTCTCGGTGCCCTGTTCCGCTTGCTGCGCCGCCACTTCCGTCGCGGCCTTGGCCTTGCTCGCGGCGACCGAGCCATGAGCGTTGGCATAGACCTTGGTGAATTCCGCGCCGAGCAGGAAGACCTGCGCCGCGTAGTACACCCACGCCAGCAGCACCACCAGCGATCCGGCCGCGGCGAAGGATTCGGTGACGCTGCTCTTGCCAAGGTAGAGGCCGATCAGCACCTTGCCGACCTCGAACAGCAAGGCCGTCACTGCCGCGCCGATCCACACATCGGGCCATGCGATCGGCGCGCTCGGCATGAGCTTGTAGATCATGGCGAACAGCAGCGTGAGAATGCCCAGCGTGACCAGGGCGTTGAGGGTTTGAAGCAGCAGCTCCCAGCCCGGAAAGAACCCGACACTCCAGTTCCCCAGCGCCGCGAGCACGGCACTGACGACGAGCGACACCATCAGCAGGAACGCGAGCCCCAGGATCAGCCCGAACGACAGCACGCGTGCACGCAGGATGCCCCAGATGCCGCTGGGCTTCACGCGCTCGGGGACATGCCAGATGCGGTCGAGCGCGCTTTGCAGCTCGGCAAACACGGTGGTTGCGCCGACGATCAGCACCACGATGCTGATGCCGCCGGCAATCAGCCCGCGCGACGGCTCGTTCGCGCTCTTCACCAGCGCCTGCACTGCCAGTGCGCCTTCCTGCCCGATCAAACCCGCCAGCTGCGCGGCGATCTGGCCCTGCACCGCCTCCACGCCGAAGAGCGCGCCCGCCACCGCGATCACGATCACCAGCAGCGGCGCCAGCGAGAACATCGTGTAGTACGAGATTGCCGCGCCCATGCTCGGCGCGTAATCGTCCACCCAGGCCACGGCGGCCTCCTTGCACAGGCGCAGCAGGTGCTTGAGCTTGTTCATGGCCCATCGAAGCTCGCTCTTTCATGCAAGCGTTGCTGTAGGTAGACACCGCTTCAGCGTGCAAGGTCCGCGCCGTCGGCATGCGGCGCCCGCCGCGCTCGCGCTCGCCTCTGCGCTGCTGGCGCTTCTGCCTAGGCGGGCACGGCCTTCGGTGATGGGCACACGCGATTGCGGCCGCCCGCCTTGGCCGCATACAGGGCCTGGTCCGCGGCGCGGATCAACTCCTTTGGCTGCGTGGCGCCGGGCATCGGCTGGAGCGCATCCACGCCGGCGCTCAAGGTCACGAAGCCGTCCGCAGTGCCGGCGTGAACGATCTTCAGGTCGCGAACGGCGCTGCGGATGCGCTCCGCGAGGATGACGGCGCCGGCCACGTCGGTGTTCGGCAGCAGCACCGCCAGCTCTTCGCCGCCATAACGGGCCGCCAGGTCCCCCGGACGCCGGCCCGCGACGCGCGCGATGGTGCGGCCGATCGTCTGCAGGCACTCGTCGCCGGCCGCGTGGCCGTAGATGTCGTTGTACTGCTTGAAGCAGTCCACATCCATCATGATCAGCGCGAGCGTGCTCGCATTGCGCATTGCGCGGCCGAACTCGTTGTCGAGCGTCACGTCGAACTGCCGGCGGTTCGCGAGCCCGGTCAGCCCGTCTTCCATGGCCAGCGTATTGAGCGTCTTGTTCAGCGACTCGAGCGCATCGCGTGCCTGCCGCAGCTTGTCCTCGGTCTGGACCTGGAGCTGGAACTGCTTGACCAGCCGCCATCCGACAAAACCGACCACCAGCGCGAGCAGCAGCACGCCGACCGAATGCCAGATCGTTTCGCGCCACCAGTTGGCCAGGATCTCGTCCTTGGACAAGGCCGCGGACACGAACAGCGGATAGTTTTCGAGGCGGCGGAAACTGTTCAACCGCATCGTGCCGTCCTGCGCCGAGCGGATGTACGCGGTGCCGACCGCGCCCTGCTCGACGTAGGCACGAAAGAGGCCCGTCTCCCGCATGTCGCGCCCGACCACGTCGGGGCTGTAGGGCCGGCGGGCCATCATCGTTCCGTTGTCAAGCACCAGCCCCACCGCGCCCGCCTCGCCGATGTCGAGGCTGTCGTAGAACTTCATGAAGAAGTCGACGTCGATCGTCGCAAGCGCCACCCCCGCAAAACTGCCGTCCGGATGGTTGATGCGACGAGACACCGGCACGAGCAGTTCGCCGCTGGTCCGGCTCTTCACCGGAATGCCGATGTGCGGTCCGCGCTCCTCGTTCGTGCGGTGAAAGATGAAGTACTCGCGGTTCGCATTGTTGAGGTTCTGCGGCGGGATCCGCCGCGAGTTCGCGACCCAGTTGCCGTCCTGGTCGTAGATGTGCAGGCCGTTCAGGTGCGGAAATTCATCGACCTGCGCGGCAAGCACCTTGCGAAGCCGCTCGACCGCCGCCGGACCGGTGCCGTCGTGCTCGACACGCTCGACGATGCCGACCAACGCCGAGTCGGCCGCCTTGAGCGTGTCGTCCGCCTGCTGCGCCATGGCGCGCGCGAGGTTCGACGCCGCCACGTTCATCTGATGCAGTTGCTCCGTGCGCGACTGCCAGCTGTTCCATCCGTCGATCGCCAGCAGGCCGAGGCAGACCATGGCCACGAAGGCCACCGTCCGGTAGGTGATGGAGGGTCGGCGAAACACGATGCGCTTTGAGTGAATCCTGTAAGTGTCGGTCGCACTTTGACACATCCCGGGACCCATCGCCTGACCAAGGCGAAAACAAGGCGCAACCCGTCGCCTGGTTTGAGGGTTTGCCCTATTTTTTAGTTATTTAACAAAACTATATTGGTTATCTCAAATAACTTCATCAAAGCCGGCACGACCCGGCAAGGAGACACGGATGAACCGGATCATGTTCTCTTCATGGCGCCCGACCTGCGCCGCATGGGCCGCAGCCTCGCTGCTCGCCGCCTGCGGCGGCGGTGGTGGTGGTGGTGGCGGCGCAGGTGGCTTCGGGTTCGTTCCAGCGACGCCTTCGTCTGGCGGCTCCCCGCTGACTGAAGCGCGCCCCGGCACGCTGCAGGCGTGCGCCGATCTGGCAGGCGCGGCGGCATTCGGCAATACGGTCTACACCAGCATCACGACGGTCGCGGCCGGCACGCTCGTCGTCGCCGGCGTAGGCACGCCAACGCCGGAGCACTGCCTGGTGCAGGGCCAGATGAACCAGCGCACCAGCAGCGTCGATGGCAAGACCTACGCCATCGGCTTCGAGATGCGCCTGCCGGTCAGCTGGAACGGCCGGTTCTTCTACCAGGCCAACGGCGGACTCGACGGCAACGTGGCGCGCGCAACGGGCAGCATCGGCGGCGGCGCACCCACGAGCACCGCGCTGCACCGCGGCTTTGCAGTGATCAGCTCCGACGCGGGGCACTCGGGCGCGCAGATTCCGACCTTCGGCATCGACCCGCAGGCGCGCCTGGACTACGGCTACAACGCCGTCGCCCAACTCACGCCGATGGCCAAGAACCTGATCGCCAAGGCCTACGGTCGCGGGCCCGACCGTTCCTACTTCGGCGGCTGCTCCAACGGAGGCCGCCATGCGATGGTGGCCGCGGCGCGGTCCGCGAACCAGTACGACGGCATCCTGGCCGGCAACCCCGGTTTCAACCTGCCGAAGGCTGCGGTGGCCCAGCTCTATGGCGTGCAGCAATATGCCAAGGTGACCACCGCCACCACGCCGGCCGGCAAGCCGGACCTGCAGACCGCCTTCACGCCCGCGGAAATGACCACGGTGGCCAATGCGGTGCTCGCGCGCTGCGACGCCCTCGACGGCGCAACGGACGGCATCGTGGCGGACGTGCAGAGCTGCAAGCAGGCTTTCGACCTGGCGAGCGCCGTGCCCACCTGCGGTGCCGCGCGCAACGGCAGCTGCCTCACGGCCACGCAGAAAACCGTGCTCGACAACATCTTCTCGGGCGCGCGCAACAGCGCCGGCACGCCGCTGTACAGCAGCTTTCCGTACGACGCCGGCATCAAGGGCGCCGACTGGCGCCAGTGGGAGTTTGCCAACTCGCAGAACCTCGACACGGCCGCCGTGGGCTTCGTCTTCAGCACGCCGCCGCTGGGCACCAGCCGCCCGCCGGGCATCGACTTTGCGCTGGGCTTCAGCATGGACACCGATGCGCCGACCATCTTCGCGAGCACGACGCTCTACACCGAGTCCGCGATGTCGTTCATGACGCCGCCCAACCCCGCCAACCTGTCGGCGCTTCGCGAGCGCGGCAGCAAGCTCATCGTCTACCACGGCACCAGCGATGCGGTGTTCTCGTCCGACGACACGACGCACTGGTACGAGCAGCTGCGCGCGGCCAACGGCGGCGATGCGTCCGGCTTTGCCCGCTTCTTCCCGGTGCCCGGCATGAACCATTGCAGCGGCGGCCCGGCCACCGACCAGTTCGACATGCTGGCACCGCTGGTCGCGTGGGTGGAACAGGGCAAGGCGCCCGCGGCCGTGACTGCCAACGCGCGCGGGCCCGGCGCCAACGTGGTCAACGCCGAAGTGCCGGCCGACTGGTCGCCTGCCCGCACACGGCCGCTGTGCCCGTACCCGCAGACGGCGGTCTACATGGGCGGCAGCCTCGAATCGGCCGCCAGCTTCGCCTGCCGATAGCCACAGGCCGTTCCCGCCCCCAGACCTGCGCCAGGCGCAGTGCTTCAGGCGGGTTCCATGCCGTGGCGGCGTTTGGCGCCGGCGCTCTCCACCGAGCCCATGAACGCGAGCAGCGCGCGCACCGCCTCCGGCTGTGCGCCGCCGCCGATACCCGGTGGGGCCGGTGCGGCCGGCGCAGCCGAGAAGACGGTCGTGATCTGGATCGCAGGCGGCAACGAGCCGATCAGCGCGATGCCGCAGGCGCCGATGAGCTCGCTCAATTGCTGGAATCCCAGCTCGGCCTCGCCGCGTGCCAGCAGCGATGCGACAGGCACGCCCGGGGGCGCCTGCACCAAGTGGCTCTGGACGTCGCCGGCGATGCCCCAGCGATCGAACAGCGCCATCAGCGCGATGCCGCTCGGGCCGGTTGAGTAAGCGATGCGCGGTGCTGCCCGCACGGCGCGGCGCAGCGCCTCTTCGGTGGAAATATCGGGATGCGGCGCACCGGCAGGAACCGCCACCGCCACGCCCGAACGCACCAGGTCGACCCTGCCCGCGGCATCGAGTTTGCCCGCTGCCACCAGCTTGTCGATGGCGTCCGAGGCCAGCACCACCACGTCAAACAGCTCGCCCGCCGATACGCGCCGGGCGGCCTCGACACCGCCGATGGCCATGAAGGAGACCGGCACGCCCGTGTGCTGCGCATACGTGGCCGCGAGTTCATCGAGCAGCCCGCGAGTCGCCATCGAGCAAAGGCCCTGGATCGGTGTCGTCATTCGTTGCCTCATTCGCGTGGTCAGTCGACGTAGCGCAGGCCGGCCTTGGCCAGCAGCTCGCGCATGGCATACACGTCCAGCCCAAGCTCGCCGGCCGCGAAGCGCTCGCGCTTGGCCGTCTCGTTGGCTTCGCGCGCTTCGGCCGCATCGGCCACCTGCTGCGCGCGCGCAGCGGGCACCACCACAACGCCGTCGATGTCGGCCACCACCACGTCGCCCGGATATACCAGGGCGCCCGCGCAAACCACAGGCACGTTGACCGAGCCGAGCGATGCCTTGATCGTTCCCTTCGCATGAATGGCGCGGCTGAACACCGGGAAGCCCATGGCGTTGAGGTCCCGCACGTCGCGCACGCCGCCGTCGATCACCAGGCCCTTGCAGCCGCGCGCCTTGAACGAGGTGGCGAGCAAGTCGCCGAAGAAGCCGTCGGTGCTGTCGCTGGTGCAGGCCGCAACGACCACGTCGCCGGGTTGGATCTGTTCGGCCGCCACATGCAGCATCCAGTTGTCGCCAGGCTGCAGCAGCACGGTGACGACGGGTCCGCAGAAGCGCGCATCGGGATGGATGGGACGGATGCGCGGCTGCATCAGGCCGAGCCGGCCGAGCGCCTCGTGCACAGTGGAGACGCCGAAGCGCGAAAGCTTTTCGACGGCGGCGGCGTCCGCACGCGTGATTTGACGGTGAACCACGCCGAGCTGTTGAAGGGTGTTGGAGGTAGTCATGAGATCAGAGTCCCTTGGCGATGAGTGCGCGGTCAAGGCGCGGGTACACGCGGCGTGCATTGCCTTCGAACACCTTGTGCCGCGCCTCGGCATCGAGCATGGGTGTCGAATCGATGTAGCGACGCGTGTCGTCGTAGAAGAAGCCTGTCTCCGGATCGATGCCGCGCACAGCGCCGATCATTTCGCTTGCGAACAAAATGTTGTCGACCGGGATCACGCGCGTCAGCAAGTCGATGCCCGGCTGGTGGTACACGCAGGTGTCGAAGAAGATGTTGTTCAGCAGGTGGTCCTTGAGCAGCGGCTTCTTCATCTCCTGCGCCAGCCCGCGGAAACGCCCCCAGTGGTAGGGCACGGCCCCGCCGCCGTGCGGAATCACGAAGCGCAGCGTCGGAAAGTCGGTGAACAGGTCCGAAGTGAGGCACTGCATGAAGGCCGTGGTGTCGGCATTCAAGTAGTGCGCACCGGTGGTGTGGAAGCAGGCGTTGCAGCTGGTGCTCACGTGCACCATGGCCGGGATGTCGTGCTCGACCATCTTTTCGTAGAGCGGATACCAGTGGCGGTCCGACAGCGGCGGCGAAGTCCAGTGTCCGCCCGAGGGATCGGGGTTGAGGTTGATCGCCACGAAGCCGTATTCGCGCACGCAGCGCTCCAGTTCCTGAATGCAGCTGCGCGGGTCCACGCCCGGCGACTGCGGCAGCATGGCCGCGCCGATGAAGTGGTCCGGAAACAGCTCGCTCACGCGAAAGCACAGCTCATTGCAGATGGCGGCCCAGGTCGACGACGTTTCGAAATCGCCGATGTGATGCGCCATGAAGCTCGCACGCGGGCTGAAGATCGTCAGGTCGCTGCCGCGCTCCTTCATGAGGCGCAGCTGGTTTCCCTCGATCGACTCGCGCAATTCGTCGTCGCTGATCTTGAGGTCGGCGGCGCGCGGCTTCAGCGCGGGATCCGCGAGGCCCGCGATCTGCTGGTTGCGCCAGTTCTCCAGCGCCTTGGGCGCCGTGGTGTAGTGGCCATGGCAGTCGATGATCATTGGCAGTTCCGTGGGTGGCTTGGTGGTGCTTGCCGGCGCAAAAGCGTGCGCCAGCCCTTGCGGCAAGTGTGATTCGCCGAACCGCCGCGTGGGGTGAGTTCGGGTTGGCCTACCATCAGACTTTTTTATCGTTCAGGGTTTACCGCGGAGCCGGCCGGCTCCTCCTGGAGAGAACATCTGCAAGAAGCAAAGCCCGTGCACCCACGAGACAAAGTTATCGACCGGGCGCATGCTGGTGCGCTGGCCATCAACCTGCGGCACCTGCACGCGTTCTCGGCCGTGGCCGCGGCCGGCAGCATCGCCAGGGCCGCGGAGGAGCAGCTGTTCCGTGTTGCCTCGGGCGTCACGCGGTCCATTTCCGAACTCGAAGGCACGCTGGGCCAGGCACTGTTCGACCGCGGCGCGCGCGGCATGACGTTGAACTCGTATGGCGACCTCGTGCTGGTGCGCGCGCGTCGCATCGAGCGCGAGTTCGAGGACGCGCGCACGCAGCTCGTGGCGCGCGGCGGCCTCGGCGCCTCGGCCGACGCGCATTCGCTTTTCGCGTCGATCCTCAACGGCCGGCGCCTCGCGGTGATCGCGAGCTTGGTGGAGAAGCGCAACATGCCCGCGGTTGCGCGCGAATTCGGCATCACGCAGCCTGCCATCAGCCGCGCGCTGAAGGACCTCGAAGGCGGCCTCGGCGTCGCGCTGCTCGAACGCAGGACGCGTGGCCTCGTGCCCACGCCGGCGGGCGAGATCGTGGCCTTCCACTTCAAGCGCGTGCTCGCGGAGCTGCGCCATATCGGACCCGACATTGCCGCGAGCGAGGGCATGCTGCAAGGCAGCGTGAACGTCGGTGCGCTGCCGCTCGGGCGCACACAGATCCTGCCGCTGGCCATCGCCTCGCTGCTGGCACGCCATCCAGGGCTGCACATCGCGACCGTCGAAAGCCCGTACGACGCTTTGGCGGCCTCGCTGCGAAACGGCGACATCGACTTCATTCTCGGCGCGCTGCGCAGCGGCGCGGAGGCCGGCGACCTGCAGCAGGAAGCGCTGTTCGAAGACCGCATCTCGGTGATTGCCCGTGCCGGTCATCCGCTGGCGCGCGCCGCGCGCGTCGACTTCGATGCCTTGCGCCAGGCGACCTGGGCGCTTTCGCGGCACGGCACGCCGTCGCGCGAACTGCTGGAGCGCTTTTTTTCCGCCGCGCGGCAAGCGCCTCCCGTTCCGGCGGTGGAGACCGGCGACCTTGCGGTGCTGCGCGGCCTGCTGCTGGAGAGCGACATGCTGACGGCCATCTCGGCCCACCAGCTGCGCTATGAGATTCGCGACGGCAGCCTCGTCGTGCTCGACTTTCCGCTCGACGAAACGCGGCGCGAGATCGGGCTCACCCAACGCCTCGGCGCATTCCCGTCGCCGGGTGCGCGCGCGCTGATGGAGGAGATTCGCGCGGTGGTCCGCCGCTCGCCCGATTTCCCCATCGCCAAGCTGAACTCAGTAAACTGAACACCCGCGCGAAGGCTCTCAGAGGTGCCCATCATGCAAATCGCGATTCCCGAAATGACCACGGACGTACTGCAAGCATTTGCCGACGCGTGGAATCGCCACGATGTCGATGCCCTCATGTCGTTCATGACAGACGACTGCGTCTTCGAATCGTCTGCCGGCGCCGATGCCTGCGGCACCCGATACGTCGGCGTCGAGGCCGTGCGAGCTGGCTTCGCCGAGGTCTGGGCCGCCTTTCCCGATGCCCACTGGGGCAACGCGCGCCATTTCGTCCACGGAGACCGTGGCGTATCGGAGTGGACGTTTACCGGAACGCGCACGGACGGAACGCGCGTTGAAGTTCAAGGCTGCGATCTGTTCACTTTCCGGGCCGGCAAGATCCTGCTCAAGAACTCCTACCGCAAGAACCGGGTGTCCCCTGCCGTGCCAACGCGTTGAGGTGTGGCCGGCAAGCTGCCGAGGGTCAGTTCAAATCAGCGGGGACGTCCTATGAAACCCACCATCACCGCCTTCGAGCGGTCGCCTGACCGCGGCAGGGGACTGGCGCGCGACATGCGCGTTCGCTGGGCGCTCGAAGAAGTGGGGCAGCCCTACGATGTTCGCCTCGTTTCGTTCAAGGAGATGAAGGAGCCCGCGCACCGTGCGCTTCACCCATTCGGGCAGATTCCAACCTATGAAGAAGGCGGTCTCGCGCTGTTCGAGTCAGGAGCCATCGTGTTCCATATCGCCGAGCGCCACGCCGGCCTGCTGCCAGGCGATCCGACAGCACGTGCGCGCGCGATCACTTGGATGTTTGCCGCGCTCAACACGATGGAGCCGCCCATCCTCGATCGCGAAATCGCCACGCTCGTGGAGCGCGACAAGACTTGGTACGGCGAACGCCTGCCTGTCCTGGAGGATCGCGTGCGTACAAGGCTGGGCGAGCTTTCCAGTCGGCTCGGCGATGCCGATTGGCTCGATGGTGCTTTCAGCGCTGGCGACCTGCTGATGGTGACGGTGCTGCGCAGGTTGAGCGGTTCGGGATTGCTGGACCCCTATGCGAGCCTGTGCGCCTACATCGCGCGCGGCGAGGCGAGGCCGGCCTACCAGCGCGCTTTTGCGGATCAACTGGCGGTTTTCACTGGCAAGGCCGGAACACGCTGATGAGTCTGTGCCCTGGGACGATGCTGTTTTCGGGACGCGGCCGTCTGCACTTCGTTGATGGTGCAATTTCGGTCGATCGCCCGATCAGCTGGGCGCGGCCGGCGCTGCGGGTTCGTAGGGAGCGGTCGGGGTGCCCTGGTGGAAGCTCATCTGCCACCCCAGCGTCGAGCGCTCCCAGACCGAGGAGCGCAGGGTAAATCGGTCAAGCGTTCCGTTGGCCAGAAGATGCGCTGAGCGGTAAGTGAGCAGAGCGACGACTTCACCGAGGCGCCTCACCTCGAAGCGGTCCGCGACAACGACCGCATGCTGCGCTTGCGCAGGCAGCCGCGACAGGATGTCCGCCTTGGCGTAGGCGGCTCCGGGACGGCCAAATTCTCGGAAGTCGTCGTGCAAGAGCGCGTCGAGCCTTTCGGTGTCGCTGCGCGCTGCTGGCTTGTGCAGTTCAACCTCAAGGGCCTGCAGCAACAAAAGAAGTGACGTGTCCGAGGCTTGCATCGAGGAACCAGGCGGGCTGGGCGCCCGTAGAGATTGTTCAACTATAGCGAGCCATGTCAATCTTTCTGGAGATCGCTGCAAATACCGCAGCCATTGCAAGCAGCGCATGTTCCACCCCCGCAAACACCCAGTGCGTCTCAGACCCCGAACAGCACCACCAAAAAATGCCAGACCCCCTGCGGATTGACAAAGAAACTGCTCGGGATCCGCTGCGATATGGCATCTCCTGTAGAGGGGGCAGTCCTAGACTTGTTTCACCTCAACGCAGCAGGTCTACACATGATCTTCAAACCCAAATTCATCAGCTTCGACTGCTATGGCACGCTCATCAACTTCGAGATGGGGCCGACGGCAAAAGTCCTGTTCAAGGACCGCGTATCGGCCGACCGGATGCCGGCATTCCTGGACAGTTTCAAAGCCTATCGCCTCGATGAGGTGTTGGGCGAATGGAAGCCCTTCTTCGACGTGGTGGAGAACTCCATCCAGCGTGCCTGCAAGGCGCATGGCGTCGAATGCGTGGCATCGGATGCGGTCGCTTTGTACGACGCCGTGCCAACCTGGCAGCCGCACCCGAACGTGGTCGAGGTGCTGGAGGCGATTGCGCCGCATGTGCCGCTGGTGATTCTGTCGAACTCGATGACCGACCTCATCCCTCACAGCGTTGCGCACCTGAAGGCGCCTTTCCACGCGGTCTACACCGCCGAGGAAGCGCGCGCGTACAAGCCGCGCATGCAAGCCTTCGAGCACATGTTCGACCGGCTCGGCTGCGGGCCCGGTCAGATGATGCATGTCTCGTCGAGTTTCCGGTATGACCTGATGACGGCCTCCGACCTGGGCTTCATGGCCAAGGCCTTCATCGACCGCGGTCACGAGCCGACGTCGACCGAATACGGCGTGAGCCGCTTGACAGACGTTCGCCAGCTTCCGGCACTGCTCGGACTCTGATGTTCAGCCCCGACTCCCACCCTGGACCCCAGGGGGCGACGCCTGAAGGACGCTCGAGCGAGCTTGCTGCGCTGAGCACCGCGGCGCCCAACCTGGCGCCAGCCGAGGTGCAGGCGCTGGTGGCGCGCCTCTACGGCATCGACGGCAGCGTGAAGGCGCTGGCCGGCGAGCGCGATCAGAATTGCGCCGTCGAGTCCGCTGATGGCACCCGCTACGTGTTCAAGATCAGCAACCCCTCCGAGCCAGTGTCGCTGGTCGATTTCCAGATCGCCGCACTCGAGCACATCGCCCGCATATCGCCGAGCCAGCCTGTGCCCCGCATCGTGCGAACGCTGGACGGCCGCGCGCGTGACACCGTGACGCTCGCCGATGGCACCCAGACCACCGTGCGCATGCTCACCTACCTGGCGGGCATCCAGATCCGGGAGACACCGCGCACCGCTGCGCAGCGCGTGGCGATGGGCAAAGGCTTGGCCGAACTGAACCTGGCTCTGCAAGGCTTCACGCACCCCGCGGCCACGCACGACCTGCTGTGGAACGTGTCGGCCGCGCATCGCCTCACCGTGCAACTCGACAGCCTGGTCGAAGGACCACGACGCGCGCTGGCCCAGTCGTTCATGACGCGCTTCACCGACCATGTGTTGCCTCGGCTTGCGTCGCTCCGGGCGCAGGTGATCCACAACGACTATCACCTCTACAACGTGCTGGTCGCGCCGGACGACCAGGCGCGCATCACCGGCATCATCGACTTTGGCGACATGCTGCATGCGCCACTGGTCGGCGAGGTGGCGACGGCTGCCGCCTTCCACATGACCGGCAGCACCGACCCGTTCGAGGGACCGGCGCAGTTCGTCGCTGCCTACCAGGCCGTTCTGCCGCTGACCGAGCCGGAGCAGGACGTCGTCGCCGACCTGATGGCGACACGCCACCTCATCACGGCGTTGATCTCGGAGTGGCGCGCCCTGCGCTATCCCGAAAACCGCGCCTACATCATGCGTCACAACCCCGCGGCCTGGGAGGCGCTGTCTCAGATGGCGGACCTCTCCCGCCACGAATCACGCGACCGCTTGCTGACCTCCACACGAAATGGAACCTCTTCATGAAAACCACCGCTGACTTCAACATGGTCAACGCCTACATCCCCGGCCGCGCCAATGTCGGGCCCGCCACCGAGGCCATGATCGAGCGGCGCAACGCGTTGCTCGGCCCGGCTTACCGGCTGATGTACGAACACCCGCTGCACATCGTGCGCGGCGACGGCGTGTGGCTGATGGACCCCGAAGGCCGCCGCTACCTCGACGTCTACAACAACGTCACCTCGCTCGGGCACTGCCATCCCGCGGTGACCGAGGCGATCTGCCGCCAGGTGCAGACGCTCGCGACCAACACGCGATACCTCCACGACACCATTCTCGAGCTGGCCGAGCGTCTGATCGCCAGCGTGCCCGGAACGGACCTTGCCCACCTGATGCTGACATGTACCGGCAGCGAGGCCAACGACCTGGCCTATCGCGTCGCCAAGGTGCGCACCGGCGGCACGGGTGTGATCGTCACCGACACCGCCTACCACGGCATCACCGACGCCGTGTCGCAGTTCTCGCCATCACTCGGCGCGACCGTCGACCTCGGCCCGCACGTTCGCCTGGTGCCGGCACCGCGCCAATACCACGCCGAAGGCGCCGACCTTGGCGAACGTTTCACGCGCGACGTCGAGGCGGCGATTGCCGACCTGCAGCGGCACGGCATCAAGCCGGCGGCCTTGATCGTCGATTCGCTTTTCACCAGCGACGGTATCCTGCCCGGGCCTGCGGGCTTTCTGAAGGGGGCGGTCGAAGCGATCAAGCGCGCGGGCGGCCTGTTCATCGCCGACGAGGTGCAGCCGGGCTTCGGCCGCACCGGCGAGCACATGTGGGGCTTCCAGCGCCACGGCCTCGTTCCCGACATCGTCACCCTGGGCAAGCCGATGGGCAACGGCCAGCCGATTGCGGGTCTCCTCGCGACGGCCGACGCCCTGGCGGAATTCGGCAAGCACTCGCGCTACTTCAATACCTTCGCCGGCAACACCGTCTCATGCGCAGCGGCCCTGGCGGTGTTGGAGACCATCGAACGGGAACGGCTGGTGCCGCACGCAGCCAAGATCGGCAAATTGCTGCTCGACGGCATCGCCGGGCTCGCTGCCAAGCATGAAGCCATCGGTGACGTGCGAGGCGCGGGGCTCTTCGTGGGCGTCGAGCTCGTGTCGGACCGCAAGACCCGGGCGCCGGACCGCGGCCTCACCAGCCGCGTGGTCAACCTGATGCGCGACAAGGGCGTGCTGCTCAGTGCCTGCGCGCAGGGGCACAACGTGCTCAAGATCCGTCCGCCCCTGGTGCTGTCGGCGGAGCAAGCCGGCATGGTGATCGATGCGCTCGACGAATCGCTTGCCGAGGCGCAGCGCATGCCGCCGACTTGACCCTACCATCGCGCCATGAGCTCGGCAGTTCCGTTCGACAGGTTTGACCTCAAGATCCTTGTGCATCTCCAGCGCGAGGGACGCTGCTCGAACGTCGACCTGGCGGCGTCGTTGGGCCTCAGCCCCAGCCCCTGTCTCCTTCGCACCAAGCGGCTGCAGGAGTGCGGGCTGATCCGCGGCTACGGCGCCGACATCGCGCTGGAAAAACTGGGGGATCACGTCACCGTGTTCTCGGAGGTCACCATCAGCAGCCACCGGCCGCATGATTTCCGCAAGTTCGAGCAAGCCGCCTCGACGTACGAGGAGATCGTCGAGTGGTACAACGTCAGCGGCGGCTACGACTACCTGCTGAAGATCGTGGCACCCGGCGTCGGCTACTTTCAGGCGCTGATGGAAAAGATGCTGGAAGACGACATCGGCATCGAACGCTTCGCCAGCCGGATCGTCCTGCGCCAGTCGCTGGGACGCCGTGGGTACCCGCTGGGCATCATCGCGAATCAAAAGCGTTGGGAGTGATGTTTCTGATGGTTGTGATGCCGCCGCTTTGGACTTCATGCGCTCGGGGCGTCATCGCGCGGGCCTTCGCCTCCAAGGCGGCGGCGCAAGAGATTGGCGCAGCATCGTCAGAAAGGCCGTTGCCCGCGCACTTCGCCCGAAGCGGGTGCC
>NZ_LMCQ01000002.1:0-270 GCF_001424835.1 Variovorax sp. Root318D1
GCCGCGCTGAAGGCGGTCGAGAAGTCCTGCGTGTCCGAGTCGGTGGCCGCGCCGATGGTGTCGGCGTCCTGCGTGTTGAGCAGCACCGTGTCGGTGGGTGCTGTCAGCGAGACGGACGGACCGTCGTCGTCGAACTTGATGTTGGCACCGATGTTGAGCACCTCGGAATCGGTCGCCGTGTCGCCATCCCCGTCGGTGACCGTCACGGTCTGGGTCAGGGTGACCAGCGTGTCGGCCAGCGAGGCCTCCTGGKCCGCGTAGTTGGACGAG
>NZ_LMCQ01000002.1:342-217784 GCF_001424835.1 Variovorax sp. Root318D1
GCGCTGACCGCGACGTCGAAGATGGTGTTGGTGGCAAGAATGCCGGCCTCGGTGGCCGACGTCGATCCRATGACCTTGCCGCCCACCAGGTACAGGTAGATGGTGGCGCCATCGCTCTTGAGCCCTGAGTCACCACCCTGCGTGGCCACGCCCAGTGCGAAGCTCGACGTGGTGGTRCCYGGCCCGTCGGCGCCGTAGTTGACCGTCGCCGCGCTGAAGGCGGTCGAGAAGTCCTGCGTGTCCGAGTCGGTGGCCGCGCCGATGGTGTCGGCGTCCTGCNGGCCCGTCGGCGCCGTAGTTGACCGTCGCCGCGCTGAAGGCGGTCGAGAAGTCCTGCGTGTCCGAGTCGGTGGCCGCGCCGATGGTGTCGGCGTCCTGCGTGTTGAGCAGCACCGTGTCGGTGGGCGCCGCAAGCGCGGCCGACGGCCCGTCGTCCTCGAAGATCATCATGGAGCCGACTTCTCCCGTCGACTGCATGGTCTGGGGCAGACTGAATCCACCGATGTCGAAACTGGCGTTGAAATCCTTGTCGGTCGAGCCGACGTTTTCAATCAATACGCGGTTGTGGCCGCCACTCGTCTGGTATTCGATGACATAGCCGGCCTTGACTCCGCTGATCACGGCGGTGTCGCCGCTGAGATCAATGGACAGGCCTGTTACGAGGTTTCCGGCCGAATCGCGAACGACGACCGAACTGATATTGACGGCCGTATTATTTTGAAGGTTGTCCACATAGTCGTCGCCCGTCGCCAGCACCGTCGTAAAGGCACTGATCTTGAGCGTGGCCGCCTTATCGGGCTGCAGTTGAGCGACCGTGAAAGCTGCCGAAGTGGTGCTGACAAGGCCGGTGAAATCGATGTTCGATTCTTCGTCGGCCTCATTCTGATCGAGATTGGGAACCGTGTCGTCGGTGCTTGCGCCACTCACGAAAGTGAAATACATCCCTTCGGCAGGGCTCTTGGCGCCGGGAGGATCAATCATCTGGTTGTTGGTACCCAGGCTCGTGAACCCGCCGCCCTGACTGGAATTGACCGTGTCTCCTTCGTTGAATTTAGCGCCCGTCGATTCATTGGCCGGATTCTTGCCGGTCACGACAATTGCGGTGCTCGCATTGCCGAACATTGCGAACAGATTCTGGCCTGACGGCACATTGGCAAAAGAGAACGCGTTATCCGAAGTGACGGAGACAAATATCTTGTCCGCGAGATTGACGGGGTCGTCCGGATTCGAAGCATCCGGATGCGATATTGCTTCGTATTGAACAGTCCAGAGCTTCGCGCCCGACACCGGCGTTCCGGTTTCCTCCAGATAGGCCGCAAACACGACGACATTCAGGGCCGTCTTCCCATAGACGATGTTGTTGTTGGTTGTGTCGGTGTAAAGGAAGATATCTTCACCGTCGGTGGTATTGAGGCCGCTGTCGGCACCGTTGAACAAAGCGCCGTTGGTGTCCGTGAATGCAAGATCGCTGACCGTGCCCGACACGGTGAATGTGAATGCGTTGGTGCCGGTATTCGTGCCGTCGTAGCCGCTCAAGGCGGCATTGATGGCGGTCCCGACATTCTGGGTTGCCAGGCGGGTGCTGAAGGCCGTCGGCAGCGAGCTTGCGGCAATGTCGTTGTCGTTACTGTCGCCCGCAACAGCGGGCGTAGCGGCAAGGTTCTGTAAGTTGGCGGATTCGTCCAGAGTGACGGTCGAGCCGGCCGTCAAATTTAGCGCGGGCATGAAACACTCCTTTGCTGAAAAAATACTCCGATGGCAATAGCAATTTCGAGAGAGGCGATGGCGAACACCCGGTTCGCCTATATGCGGGATAACGATGCTGAACCGCCCGCCTGAGCGATGTCCATAGGCCGAAAGTTGTCACCCAAAGGATGACGCGCAGTGGCGGCGGCGTACTCATCCATGGGGAAGGGCCGTCGCGCCTCGATACCCCCGCGCCGCGCTCGCCGCGCGCGTCTCACGGCTCTCACACTTCGATACCTTGCGAGCACTGCAAATCGATTCGCGCGGTTGTGTGGTCTTTATCATTACTTCAAGCGAGCGTCTCAGGGAAGCCCATGGAACAAGTCCCACAGTCGCCTGCCAGGTTGGAACCTGCGCGGAACGTAGATCCTGCTCGACCGTCAGCGCGAGACTCTTGCGCGCGGCCGGCATTCGCACGGCCCGCGCGGCGCGCATCCAATCATCGTCAGACGGTGAGCCCGGAGATCCAGTCTCCTGCCGCGTGCCCTGCGCTCGAAACCCGTGTTTCAGTTCTCGTTGCAACCTGCCCAAGCCGCGCATCGGCGCTGTTCGGGCTGGGCCTGCTGGCGTCGAGGCATCGGCCCGAACGGATGTACCAGGTCGAGTACGCAGAGATGAACAGCATCTGCGACCTGGATGCCCGCTGCCGGCAACGGCCGCCTCGCTTGCTGCTCGTGGACGTCGCGTTGATTTCACCGCACAGCGTCAACCAGTTGGCCGATCTGCGTCGCCACTTTCCAGCCACCGACTGGCTCCTGGGCTGGGATGGGCCCTCGTCACAGGGTTTGGAGGCAGCGATTCGAAGCCAGGCGCGAGGCTGCGTCGAGTGGGGATCGACCGCGAAGCAGTTCGCACAATCGCTGGATGCGGTGCTGGCCGGCAGCTTGGGCTTTCCCGGTCCGGTGTTGCAGGCGCTGTATCTGTCCGTGCTGCGGTTGAAGTCAGCCGGCGGGCGGCCAGCGTCCACTGCGGCACCGCCTGCAGCCCGACTGACCGCACGCGAGGACGAGGTGCTGTCGCTGATGTACCGGGACATGACCAACAAGCAGATTGCCGAGCGACTCGGCATCAGTGTCAACACAGTCAAGAAGCACCTTGCGCACGTGTTCGCGAAGCAGGGGCAGCACAGTCGGCGCTGGCATTTGATCTGACCTGTACTCGCCGGACCGTGAACCGCGCATCCGCCCATCAGGAGTGGCCGTCCACCCGCATCTGAAAAAGAAAGTAGGGCGGAATGCAGGCGCCGCTGCCTTCGGGCTGGCCGTCGGACTGCGCGCAGATGAAGTCGTCGCGGCAGGGCTGCTGCGCCGAGCAGCTGCGCAGGTTGCCGGGCCGCGTGTGCTTGCTCAGGCACTCGCCAAAGGGCTTGCTCGCCGCCAGGCACTGGTTGAAGTCGCTGAGGATGGCGATGCTGCCGCAGGTGCCGTTCCTGTCGAGCGGATCGCAAGGGCCCGAGCACATGCCGCCGGGAAAGCCGACCGAAGTCTTCTCGCACACGGAGAGCGCACCTTCGCAGGCAATGCGCGGCAGCTTCTCGGCGCGGTCCAGCCAGGGGTTGGCGGATTGCGTGATGCGGGTGGGCTCGCAGCTTGCGCCGACCGTGGCTTTTTCATTCGCGGCCGCCGCATCGTCCGGTTCGGCCAGCGGCCGGAACGGCTCGGGCTGCGGCTTGGAGAGCGCAGCACGCACATAGCGGCCCCGCCGCGCCAGCTCGTCGTGCAGGTGCGGCGAGTGCGGCAGTGCAAGGGCGTTGCCATCCGTGAAGGTGCGCGTTGTCCCGCGTCGATCGACGCCCAGCAGATGAAAGCCCGCCACCGCGCGGCTCTGATGGCAGCCCGCGCAACTCAGATCGTCTAGCCGGCGCAGCACGGCTTGTGGCGATCGCAGCGTGCGGCTGCCGGGCACGGCCTGCCACTCATTTGCTGAGAAGACCTGCGCGAAGGGACGATTGGCCAGCCTTTCGAGGCCGCGAGGCGCCACCGAGATGGCCTCGGTCGCCAGGAACTTCTGGGGCACTTGCAGTGTGGCCTCGTCCAGTGCGCGCAGGTTGGCAGGCTGCCGCAGCCACTGCTGCAGTTCCTTGCGCAGCGGGGCATTGGCCTTGAGCCGCGCGACATCGGGCGTGTTCTCGAGCGGGGCCGCATTGAACCGCCGCGTGCCGGCATTCCAGCGGAAGGCGCGCAGCATGTATTCCGCATGGCCACCGAGATCGGGCCGCACCGCGGAGGGCCAGCGCACGCTCTGCAGGTTGGTCGTGATCTGCGCGATGCGCGCGGTCGCAAGGCGCTGCGGCGCCAGCGGACCTTCCGGCGACACCAGCCATCGGCCGAGCGCCTCGTCCGTCATCGAAGGCTGTGGCGGCTGCCAGCGCCGCGCGGTGCTCGCGCAGCTGCCATCGGCGTCGGGCGCATCGCCGCGCAGTTCGACATTGGCCGTCATCGGCAGGCGCGATTGCATCGCGGGCGTGCGGTAGGCGAGCCGGTAAATCAGCCGTGTCTCGCCGCAGGCGCCGCTCTGGAACGGCCGGCGGTCCATGCGGTTAGCAACGCCCACGAGTTCGAAGAAGGCATCCGGGCTCGCAAGCCAGCGCGCATTGAACAGCCGGTGCGGATAGCGTGAGATGCCGACGCCGGCTTGCCGGTCGCTGCGCTGGATGCGCGCGATGCTCTCGGTGAGCGGGCGTGCGATGGATTGCCACGCGGGGGACCGCATCAGCGCCTGGTTGGTTGTGATGCCTTCGGACGAAGCGGATGTTTCGCCGATCCAGTGGGCGAAGCCGGCGCCGGACTTTTCGGCGGCTTGCAAGGCGACCGGAGAAGTGACAAGAAGCATCGGGTCGGCCGCGTGCGCCATGGACACGGCCAAGGCGAGGGTCAGCGCGAGGCATGGAAGGCGGTGCTTCGAGAGCGGCATGCGCGCGATTGTGCCCGGGCCCTCCGGAGGGCCTGAACGGGCGTGACACAGTGTCCCGCTCCTGGGACATCGCCCCGCTTCTCCACGCGCGGCTCAGCAGTGCGCCCCTGTGAAGGCTCGGACGGAACGGGCCTTGCTATGACAAGCGGGTCCATGACTTCGCCGCGCCATCCACCACCGCCCATGAACTCCGCCGATCTCGCATTCGCCCCCCGGCACGACCTGGGCATTCGCACGGTGAGCGTGAGCGCTCCCGGACGCCTGCACCTGGGTTTTCTCGATCCCTCCGGCTCCCTGGGGCGCGCCTTCGGCAGCCTGGGCGTGGTGATCGACAGCTTCACGACCGAGCTCGAGTTGTCGGCTTCACCGTCGGACCACCTGGCGGCCGACACGCCGGCCGCTGAAGCCGAACTGGCCCGCGCCGCTGCGCATCTCTCGGCGCTTCGGCAGCGCAGCGGCTGCCATGCGCCGCTGGCGCTGCGCCTGTGCCAGGTGCTGCCGCCGCATGCGGGCTTCGGTTCGGGCACGCAACTCGCCACGGCCATCGGACGCGCCTTTGCCGAATGGCACGGCCTGGACGTGAGCACCGCGACTCTCGCGCACTGGCTCGGCCGCGGCCTGCGCTCGGGCATCGGCATTGCGGGTTTCGACACCGGCGGCCTGCTGCTCGACGGCGGTCCCGGGGCCGATGGCCTGCCGGCGCCGCTGCTCTCGCGCATTCCGTTTCCGGAGGATTGGCGAATCATCGTGGTCCAAGATCCTGGACACCGCGGCCTTTCAGGCGGCGCAGAAAAGAACGCCATTGCGGCCTTGCCCCCATTGCCGCAAACGGTGGCCGCCGACATCTGCCACCAGGTGCTGATGCGCGTACTGCCAGGTGCGGCCAGCGAGGAGTTCGCGCCGTTCGCCGCCGGCATCAACCGCATGCAGCAGCTGCTCGGCGAGCACTTCGCGCCGGCCCAAGGCGGCGTCTTCACCAGCCTGGCGGTCGGACGGCTGATGCAATGGTTCGCCGATGCGAGCCGTGCCAACGGCGCAGCCATTGGGCAAAGCTCATGGGGCCCGACTGGCTTTGCGATCGTGCAGTCGGAAACCCGCGCCCAGCTGCTCGTCGACGCCGCGCGGGCCGGCGGGCATGTCGACCCGGCGCTCGAGATCCGCATTGTCACCGGCCGCAATCGCGGTGCCGTTGTGCGCGACCGCAACGCGCCGCCGCGCACGCGCTGAAGCCGCCGCCTACTTTTTCCAACCACTTCAACGCAGGCTCTCTCACATGGAACGTCCCCGCATCCTCCACATGTTCACCCCCGGCCCCCAGATGAGCCCGTTCGACATCAACATGGCGGCGGACGCGGGCTACCAGATCATCGTGCCCTACTGCGGCGTGGCCATCGACCGCATCACGGGGCTGACGCAGGACACCATCTTCTCGCGCGGACCCAAGGGCGTTGCGCGCACCGGCATCTTCATCGGCGGGCGTGATGCGCAGCTGGCGGCCGACATGCTCGAGCGCGCACGAACCTCGATGGTCAAGCCCTTCGTCGTCTCGCTGATGGCCGACCCGAGCGGTGCCTACACCACGGCCGCGGCCATGGTGGCCTGCGTGGAGGCGGCATTGAAGCGCAACCATGGCCACGGTCTGGAAGGCCAGCGCGTGGTGATCCTCGGTGGCACCGGCCCGGTCGGACGCGTGGCCGGTGTGATAGCGGCGCAGGCCGGGGCCGACGTTTACTTGTCGAGCCGCAACGGCATCGACGCGGCGCAAGAGGCGGCGGATGAAACCGGCCAACGCTTCGGTGTGAAGCTGCACGGCCTCTCGGGCGGCGACCCCGACGCGGTGCGCCGCTCCATCGCCGATGCCGACGTGCTGCTGGCCTGCGCGGCCGCGGGCGTGCAGGTGGTGTCCGCTGAAGCGCTGGGCGCCGCGACGCGGCTCAAGGTAGCCGCCGACGTGAACGCCGTGCCGCCCGAAGGCATTGCCGGCGTGGGCGTGATGGACGACGCCAAGCCGCTGGCCGGCACGCAGGCCGTCGGCATTGGCGCGCTGGCCGTGGGCAACGTCAAGTACCAGACGCAGCACCGCCTGCTGGTGCAGATGTGCGAAGCCGAGAAGGCGCAGGTGCTGAGCTTTGCCGAAGCCTTTGCCGTGGCGCGCGCGTTCCTGGTCGAGCAGGCCGCCAAGACGGCTTGAAGCGCCTTCGCAAAAAAATGCCGACGATTGCCGTTGCCGCCATCTCCGCACGCGCCATGGCCGAGGCGGCGGCCAGCGACGGCTTCAAGGTCGTCGCGCTCGATCTCTTTGGCGATACGGATACGCGCCGCGCTGCATCGCGCTGGCTGCCGATCGGCGCGCCCGGCAGCTTGCAGATCGATGGCGCCAGCGTGATGGCGGCGTTGCGCACCTTGGCACAAGAGGGCGTGGACGGCGAACCGGTGCTCGGCTGGATCGCAGGCAGCGGCTTCGAAGGCGAGCCCGACCTGATCGAAGAGGGCGCGGCCGTGCTGCCCTTGATCGGCACCGCGCCCGCCGCCGTGCGCCGCCTGCGCGATCCGGCGGCTTTCTTCGGCTTTCTTTCGGCGCACGTCCTGCCGTTTCCGCAGGTGTTGCTGCAGCCGCCCGAGGACCCCGCGGGATGGCTGATGAAAGACGCACATGGTTGCGGCGGCTGGCATGTGCGCCATGCGCCCTGGTCGATGGACGAGCCGCCATCGCCGCACCACTACTTCCAGCGCGAGATGGCCGGGCTGCCGATGTCGGCCACCTTCATCGCCAATGGCCGCGACGTTCATGTGCTCGGCTTCAACGAGCAGAGCGTGCGCCGCTTTGGCACGCGGCCCTACGTGTTCTGCGGTGCCATCGGACCTGTCCCGTTGGCGGACGGCCTTGCGAGCCGAGTGACCGACATTGCGCGCGCATTGACCGTCGAGTTCGATCTGCACGGCCTCTGCAGCCTCGACTTCATGCGCGACGGTGACACCCTCGGCGTGCTCGAGGTCAACCCCCGTCCGCCGGCCAGCATGAGCCTCTACCGCTGGCCCGAAGGCACCCCAGGCGTCATGCAGGCGCACCTGCGCGCCTGCCTGCACGGCGAACTGCCGTCGACGCCTTTGCCCGCGCAGGACATCGAAGGCATCGAGATCGTCTTCGCGCGGCAAGCGATCGAGCTCGATGGGCCAGCGGCAGATCGTCTCGCCGCATGGCCAGGACTTCGAGACGTGCCGGCCGCGGGCCAGCGTTTCGACATCGACGACCCCGTGTGCACCTTGTCCGCCAGCGGCACCAGCGCGCAGGAGGTGCGAACCCGCTTGAACGAAGGCCGTGAACGGCTGCTGCAATCATTGGAGACCCACGCATGAGCAACACATCCTCGCCCACGGCCGCCGCAGGCCTGAGCGTCAACCTGCTGGCCCGTCCGATGGTCGAGCGGCTCCTGGCCGACGCCGACGCGCTCGGACTGCGGGTGCGCCGCGACGACACCGGCGTGCACATCGTCGATGCCGGCATCGAGGCGCCCGGCAGCGTGGCGGCAGGCCTGCAAGTGGGCGAGATCTGCATGGGCGGGCTGGGGCACGTGAACCTGCGAAGCGGCTCAGCGGGCGAGGGCTGGCCCACGTGGCTCGACGTGCGCAGCTCGCAACCGGTGCTGGCCTGCCTGGGCAGCCAGTACGCGGGCTGGAGCCTCTCGGCCAGCAAGGAAGAGACCGGTGGCAAGAAGTTCTTTTCGCTCGGTTCCGGTCCGGCGCGTGCACTGGCTGTGAAGGAAAAACTCTTTGCCGAACTGGACTACCGCGACCATGCACCCTGCGGCGTGCTGGTGCTCGAGGTCGACCGTGCGCCGCCAAAGATCGTCATCGACAAGCTCCTGCGCGACTGCGGCCTGGCGCCCGACGCGCTGACGCTGATCCTCACGCCCACCACCAGCCTTGCAGGCACTACGCAGGTGGTGGCGCGCGTGCTCGAGGTGGCGCTGCACAAGGCGCACGAGCTAGGCTTTGCGCTGGCCAACATCGTCGATGGTGCCGGCACGGCGCCGTTGCCATCACCAAGTGCCGATGGCGTCGAGGCCATGGGCCGTACCAACGACGCCATCCTGTACGGTGGCCGCGTGCACCTCACGGTCCGCGGCGATGATGCCGCGGCGCGCGAGCTGGCCCGTGCGCTGCCGTCGCGCAATTCACGCGACCATGGCCGCTCGTTCGCCGACATTTTCAAGGAGGTCGACTACGACTTCTACAAGATCGACGGCGCGCTGTTCGCACCCGCCGAGGTGTGGGTCAGCAACATCGACAGCGGCAACACGTGGCACGGCGGTGCGCCAGAGATGGGGCTGCTGCAGCGGCTTTGGCTGCAGGAAGCATGAAGGCAATCACATGACCATGCGCATCGTCATCATGACGGACGAGATCGGCTGGCACACCCGCCAGCTGCAGGCGGCGCTGCGTGCACGGGGCGCGGTGGGGCGCTGCGTCGACCTGGCCGACTGCAACATCGACACCACCGCGGCCTGGCACGGCCTGGTCATTCCCGGCTATGGGCGCGAGCTGCCCGATGCGGTGCTGGTGCGCGGCATTGCCGGCGGCAGCTTCGAGCAGGTCACCAAGCGGCTCGGCGTGCTGCATGCGTTGCGCGAACTGGGCGTGCCGGTCTACAACGACGCGCGCGCCATCGAGCGTACGGTCGACAAGTCGATGACCAGCTTGCTGCTGCATGCCGCGCGCATTCCGGCGCCGGCCACATGGGCTACCGAGTCGGCGGCGCAGGCGCGGCGTATCGCGATGCGCGAGGTGGCCGCAGGCCATGCGCTGGTGCTCAAGCCCTTGTTCGGATCGCAAGGCAAGAACCTCCGGCTCGTGGGCGAGGTAGACGGCGTGCACCACCCCATGCCCGACATCGATGCCGGCTACGCAGGCCTGGCCTATCTGCAGCGCTTCGTTCCGCCGATGGCATCGCCCGGTTTCGACTGGCGCGTGATGGTGGTGGGCGGGCGTGCCATCACCGCGATGCGGCGCGTCAGCACGCACTGGATCCACAACGTCGCGCAGGGCGCGCGCTGCGAGCCGGCCGAGCTGGAGCCGGCGCTCGCGCACATGGCCGAAGGCGCGGCGCGGGCGCTCGACATGGACTATGCAGGCGTGGACCTCATCGCCGCCGCCAGCGGGCCGAAGATCCAGGTTCTGGAGGTCAACGGCGTGGCCGCCTGGCAGGGCCTGCAGCGCGTCACGGGCTTCAACATCGCACGCGCCATCGTCGATGACCTGATCGACCGCAAGATGGCGCTGGCACACAGTGCCGCGCAGGCGCGCGTGGCACCAGAGCGCCGCGCCTGACGGCCATGCGCCAAGCGGCCGTTATCGAGCGCGCAAGGGCCTGTTTCCTTCGGGCCTGCTGGCTCGACGTGGCCGTGCGAAAGCCGGGCAACGTGAGCCTGGCTTCGCCCGGCCACGGCATGCAGGCGTCGATGTTCATTGCCAGCGCGCGCGCCGCGGCCGTGCCGCTGTTCGAGCCCGGCCGCTCCGTGGGCGAGCGCATCGAGGCCGCGGTGGAGGCCACCTGGAGCGTGGCGGGGTGCAACACCAACCTCGGCATCCTGCTGCTGTGCGCGCCGGTTGCCCTTGCCATCGAGCAGCATCCAGGCGCCGTGACGCCTGCTGCGTTACGCGCCGCCGTCGAGAGCGTGCTGGCTACGCTGGACATCGACGACGCCAGCGCGGCCTACCGCGCCATTGCGCGCGCGCACCCGGGTGGCCTCGGAAGCGCGGCGGAGCAGGACGTACACGACGCCCCCACCATCGACTTGCGCGCCGCCATGGCGCTGGCCGCCGACCGAGACCTGATTGCGCGGCAGTACCGCGACGGCTTTGCCGATCTGTTCGCCCTTGCATTCCAGCCGCCGGTCTCCCAGCCCGGCTGCGGGGAGACGCCGTCCGATGCCGAGACGCTACCGGATACAGCCACTGTGGCTTCGGTCCAACGGCTTTACCTCGCTTGCCTCGCCGCCTTTCCCGATTCACACATTGTTCGAAAACACGGCGAGCGCGTGGCACAGACTGTCATGACGGCGGCGCAGGGCTGGCGCGAGCGCGCCGCCGCCGGCGTCGTGCTCGATTCCGATCCTGCCTTTGCCGAGTGGGACCTGTCGCTCAAGGCCGCAGGCGTCAACCCTGGGACAAGCGCCGATTTCACCGTGGCGGCGCTGCTGCTTTCGGGCTGGATCCGCTCGTGCGCCGCGCCTGCGCGCGATGCGGCAAGCGCATGGCACGGATCGTGATACCCATGGCATTGCGCTGGTCTTCCTGACCGGTGTCGTAATGACCCTAATCACCTTGGACCTCTGAGAGGAGACTCGAAACCATGGCAAAAATCGATCGACTGATGGTGGGCGAATCGCTCGTTGGCGACGGCAATGAAGTAGCCCATATCGACCTGATCATCGGGCCGCGCGGCAGCGCTGCCGAGACCGCCTTCGCCAACGCGTTGACGAACAACAAGGACGGCTTCACCTCGCTGCTCGCAGTCGTGGCGCCCAACCTGCTGACCAAACCGGCCACCGTGATGTTCAACAAAGTGACCATCAAGGGCGCCAAGCAGGCGGTGCAGATGTTCGGCCCGGCGCAGCGCGGCGTGGCGCTGGCAGTGGCAGACAGTGTCGAGGATGGCACCATCCCCATGGCGGAGGCGGACAACCTGTTCATCTGCGTCGGCGTGTTCATCCACTGGCTTGCCGATGACGACAAGAAGATCCAGGACTACAACTACCAGGCCACTCGCGAGTCCATCCAGCGCGCAGTAGCAGGCTTGCCAACCGCCGCCGAGGTGGTCGACAAGAAGGGCACGACAGCGCACCCTTTCGCTGCCCACCTCTGAAGCGCACAAACAAAAACCGACGCGTGAACCGCGTCGGTTTTTTTCCATCTTCCGCCGCAACAAGCGGCGGAGGGCACTGTTCAGTGCTTGGCAGGCACCATGCCACTCGCGAGAAAGTTCAGCACCGTGGCACCTGGGGCCGACTTGGAAGCGCGATGCGTGGGCGCATGGCGTTCGATCTGCACGCCCACCGCCTGCACGTCGTCGAACTTGCGCGGCTTCACCACCTTCACGCGCGCCCAGCTGGCACCGAACTCGTCGATCAGGATGTCGGCAATGGCCTCGGCAAAGGCCTCGAGCAGTTGCAGCCGGTGCTCGGCCATAAGGCGCACCAGCCGCTCGCGCACGACGCCGTAGTCGATCGTGTCGCCGATGCGGTCGGTGTCGCAGGCACGCGCGCGCGGTACGCCGGCATGCACGTCGATCACCAACGGCTGCGCGTGATGCAGTTCCGAATCATGGATGCCGATCACCGTCTGGCCGCTGAAGCCTTCGATGAAGATCAAGTCCATGGGCGCGGACGCCTCCGCATGCGAGACAGCCGAAGCAAAGGGAGCGTTGGAAGGACGCGGGCTGGTGTTCAAGGGGGTGTCTCCAGTGATTCGAATGTGTTTGAAAGTGTGTCGGACAGCAGGCAAGTCAGCCAACGACAGGATTCATCTGCAAAATGCAGGCCAGAGATCGGACCCACTGCGGGGCTGCGAGTGCTTGGTGTTTCACCCGGTGCGCGGTAACTCAGCAGGAACAACAATGGGCCGACCAAGGAGACATATGGAACGCGCCGGAGAACTCCAATGACATTGACGCTGCGACAAGGCGACAGGCACGCTGACCGTGTGCTCGACGTGGTGAGGCGGGGCTTTCACGAGGAAGGCAACGATCTGGTCACGCGCTCGTGGAGCCGTTGCCTGAATCAATACCAGCTCGACCCGGGCCGCCCGCGCGAACCCGTGATCATCGCGTCGTCGGCCTTGCAGAGCCGGCGAAACCAGCATGCCGACGTGATCGAGTGCGCGCGCTACGAAATGACCACGCTCTACCAGCAGCTCGCGGACGCGGAATCCGCCGTGGTGCTGACCGATACCGATGGCGTCATCGTGCACATGGTGTCCTCGCCCGAGTTCGCGGCCGAGGCGGAGCCCATGGGCCTGCGCGCAGGCGGCATGTGGGGCGAGGCCGAGGCCGGCACCAACGGCATGGGCACCTGCCTCGCGGCCGCACACCCGATCTCCGTGCGGCGCGAAGAACATTTCTTCAGTCACTTCACGCAGCTCACCTGTTCGGCGGTGCCGGTGTTCGATCCGTCCGGCGAAATCATCGCCGTACTCGACGTGACCAGCCGCTCCAGCCTGATGCAGCAGCACGTGCTGGTGCTGCTCGGCATGACGGCGCGCATGATCGAGAACCGCCTCATCGACAAGCGCTTCTCGAATGCGCATCCGCTGCACTTCCACAGCCGGCCGGAGTTCGTCTACACGCTGCACGAAGGCAAGCTCGCGGTCGGCGACGACGGACGCATTCTTGCGGCCAACCGCAGTGCGCTGTTCCAGCTCGGCGTGCAGACAATGGACGAGATCCGCACGCAGCGCATCGACGATCTGTTCCAGACCTCGCTCGAAGACATTGTGCAGCGCAGTCTTTCTTCTTCATTCCATCCGGTAGTCGCCTACCGGGCCAACGCGGCGCTGCGCTTCTTTGCGGTGGCGCGTCGGCCCGCCTCCGATGCGGCAACGCCGTCGCGCGCAACGCGTGCAGTCGGCGCGGGTTCGGGTCCCATCGTGGCGGAGACCGGTGCCGAAGCCTTCCGGGCGCCGTCGCGCCCATCGGCCCCGCGCGCGCCCGGCATTCGCACCTTCAAGGACGCACGCCTCGTTGCGCACCTGGACACCGCCCGCCGCGTGGTCGCGCGCCGCACGCCCGTGCTGCTGTGCGGCGAAACGGGCTCGGGCAAGGAAGTGTTCGCACGCGCCATCCACGAGACCAGCCCCCACGCCGAAGGCGCCTTCGTGGCCGTCAACTGCGCGAGCCTGCCAGAGACGCTGATCGAATCCGAGCTCTTCGGCTACAAGGCCGGCGCGTTCACCGGCGCGCAGCGCAGCGGCCGGCGCGGCAAGATCTTGCAAGCCGACGGCGGCACGCTGTTCCTCGATGAAATTGCCGACATGCCCCTGGAACTGCAGGCCCGGCTGTTGCGCGTGCTCGACGAGCGTCAGGTCACGCCGCTCGGCACCGAGGAAACGCATCCGGTGGACTTTCAGCTCGTGAGTGCGAGCCACCAACACCTGCCGAGCCTGGTGCGCGAAGGCCGCTTCCGCGAAGACCTCTACTACCGGCTCGCAGGCATCGAGCTCGACCTGCCGCCGCTGCGCGACCGCACCGACAAGCGCGAACTGATCCACGACGTGCTGAAGGACGAAGGCGGCGGCGACAGCCGTCTCGGGGACGACGCCGAGCGCGTGCTCATGGCCTATGCGTGGCCCGGCAACCTGCGCCAGCTGCGCCACGTGCTGCGCAGCGCCGCCGCGCTGGCGGACGGCAAGACCATCACACGCGAGCATCTGCCGTCGCTGGCCGCCAGGGTGGTGCCTTCGCCTGTCTCGGCCTATGCCGCGCTGCCTGCCGCATCCGAGCCTGCGGAAGCTTCAGCGGACGCCGCGCCTTCCGACGCGGCACCCGCCGTCAAACTCAACCCGATCCAGGCCAACGAGCGGCAAGTGCTGTTGCAGATGCTCGAGCAGCATCGCTGGAACGTGAGCAACGTCGCCAAGGCGCTCGATGTCAGCCGCAACACCTTGTACCGAAAACTCCACAAGCTTCACATCGAAATCTCTCCACCCGATTGAGCCAACGGGCTCGCTGGACATGACGACGAAGGGGGAACCACCGGCCACGGGCACCAAGATCGATCCACGCGGCGCGGCCCTGGTGGCCGAAGACGGAGAGCCTCCGCTTGCGGCCTCGCCGCCGCGCTCGCGCATCGCCTGGTGCATCACAGGTTCCGGCCACTTCCTGGAGGAATCGCTGGCGCTCGCCTCGCGGCTGCCGTCCGTGGACCTGTTCCTCTCGGCTGCCGCCGAGGAAGTGCTGCCCATCTACAAGCTGCACATTGAAGCGCTGAAGAAGCGATTTCGCGTCTTTCGCGACAAGACGGCCAGCGGCGTGCCGGTGGGCATGCTCTACGACGACGTCTATCACACGGTGGTGGTGGCGCCCGCCACCAGCAACACGGTGGCCAAGTGCGCTTTCGGCATCAGCGACAGCCTGCCGACCAACATGTTCGCGCAGGCCGGCAAGCTCGGAATTCCTGGCATCGTGTTTGCATGCGATACGGAACCGGTGGTGGTGACCAAGTCGCCGCATGACTGGGTCACGCTGCGTCCGCGGCGCATCGAACTGGACAACGTGGAACGGCTGCGCGGCATCGACTTCTGTCACGTGGTCGCGTCGCCGGCCGAACTCGAAGCCGTGCTCGATGCACGCATGAAGGAACTCTCTCTCGCATGGAACACATCGTCTTCCTGACCGGGCGCCTCGCCCAAGCCAGCCTCACGCGGGTGCTGGCGGGTATCGAGGCGGCACCGTTCACGTGGGAAGTGCGGGAGATCGGGTTGCAGGTGGCCGCGCTGATGACGGCCGACATGATCCGCCGCCGCGTCGCTGCACCGGTGGTCACCGAGGCTGAAGGCGAGGGCGCCGCGCCGCGCGCAGCCGACCGCATCATGGTGCCGGGCCGCTGTCGCGGCGACGTCGAGGCCCTGAGCCTTCACTTCGGTGTTCCGGTGGAGCGCGGCCCGCAAGAACTGAAAGACCTCCCGCGCCACTTCAACCGCAGTGCACGGGCCGTGGACCTCAACGAGTACGAGGTCGCGATCTTTGCCGAGATCGTCGATGCGCCTCGGCTCACGGTGCCGCAGATCATCGAACGCGCGCGTTTGCTGGCGGCCGACGGCGCCAACGTCATCGACCTGGGCTGCCTGCCCGAGACGCGCTTCGACCACCTGGCCGACAGCGTGCGGGCATTGAAGGCCGAAGGCTTCCAGGTGAGCGTCGATTCGAGCGAGGCGCAAGAGCTTCTGACCGGCGGCAAGGCCGGTGCGGACTACCTGCTGAGCCTCACGCTCGATACCCTATGGATTGCCGACGAAGTCGAATCCACACCGGTGCTGATTCCGCGCGTTCCGGCCGATGAAGAATCGCTGTACGAGGCGGTGACGCTGATGCAGCAGCGCGGCCGCGCCTTCCTGGCCGATTCGATTCTCGATCCGATTCCGTTCGGCCTTACCGCATCGATCGTGCGCTACCACCGGCTGCGCGAGCGTTTCCCCGATGCGCCCATCATGCTCGGCGTGGGCAACCTTACCGAACTGACCGAGGCCGACACCAGCGGCATCAACGCGGTGCTGTTCGGCATTGCCGCCGAACTGAACGTGGCGGCCGTGCTGACCACGCAGGTGAGCCAGCATGCGCGCCGCGCGGTGAGCGAGGCCGACTGGGCGCGGCGCATCATGCATGCGGCGGCACGCAATGCCACGCTGCCCAAGGGCATGAGCGACGCGCTGATGACGGTGCATGCCAAGCACCCGTTTCCCGACACGCCCGAAGAGATTGGCGAGATCGCCTCGCAGGTGCGCGACCCGAACTTTCGCGTGCAGATTTCGCCGCTGGGCCTGCACGTGTACAACCGCGACGGCCTGCGGCTGGGGCAGGGCGCGTTCGAGCTCTGGCCGCAGCTCAAGCTGCAGGACGATGCCGACCATGCGTTCTACATGGGCGTGGAGCTCGCGCGCGCCGAGATCGCCTGGCAGCTGGGCAAGCGCTACGTGCAGGACCAGCCGCTGGACTGGGGCTGCGCTGCGCCAAGGCCGACCGAAGACCTCGCCCGCTGGTGCGCACCCGGAACGACCATGAAGACAGCGAAGAAGAATGACAACAACAACAACGCCGCCGAGCCCGGCGCCGTGAGCGCCACCACCGCGCCGACACCCTCATGAACGACCAGATCTTCGAAGCCGTGGTGACCACGGTGTCGCCCAGTGGCCAACCGCACGTGGCGCCGATGGGCATCCGCTACCAGGAGGGCGGCATCCTGCTGATGCCGTTCAAGCCCTCGACCACGCACGACAACATCGTGGCCACCGGCCATGCGGTGCTCAACATCGTCTGCGACACCCGCGTGTTTGCCGGCTGCGTGACCGGCCGTAAGGCGTGGCCCACGCTGCCGGCCGAACGCATCGAAGGCGTGCGCCTGGCCGCCGCGCTGCGCCACGTCGAATTGAAGTTAGCCGAGCAGCGTGACGACGCACAGCGCCCGGTGCTGCGCATGATGGCCGTGCACGAGGCCACGCACGCGCCCTTCGTCGGCTTCAACCGTGCACAGGCCGCGGTGATCGAGGGGGCCGTGCTGGTCAGCCGCCTTCACATGCTGCCCCCTGAAAAAGTGGAAACCGAAATGACCTATCTGCAGATTGCGATCGACAAGACCGCCGGCCCCGAAGAGCGCGAAGCCTGGGAGTGGCTGCGTACCGCGGTCGGGCAGCACCGTGCCGGCATGCCGGAGCGCGCATCATGACGCGCATGCTGGTGAGCGTGCGCAGCGTGGACGAAGCCTTGGTCGCGGCGAGCGGTGGGGCCGACTTCATCGACCTGAAGGAACCTAGCGACGGCGCATTGGGCGGCCTGCCCGTGGCGACCATCGGCGCCATCGTGGGCGCACTGCGCGCGCATGGCAGCGGCCTTCCGGTGAGCGCAACCATCGGTGACCTGCCGATGCATGCGCTGGACCGCATTCGTGCGCAAGTGGACGCGGTGGGTGCCTGCGGCGTGGACTACGTGAAGGTCGGCATCGAGCGAGGCCCTGAAGCCTTTGCGGTACTCGATTCGCTCGCAGCCTGCGATTGGCCGGTGGTGCCGGTCTTCATTGCCGACAACGGGCTGGACGCTGCGCTGATCGCGCACGCCTGTGCACTCGATTTTCCGGGGATCATGGTCGACACCGCCGACAAGCTCGCCGGCAGCCTGTTCGATGCGGTGCCGATGGCAGACTTGCGCGCCTTCGTGGCAAAGGTGCGCGCATCGGGCCGCATGGCCGGTGCGGCCGGTGCGCTGCGCGTGGCGCACGTGCCTTTGCTGCAGGCGCTGGCGCCTGATTTCGCGGGATTCCGCAGCGCGGTGTGCGTGGCCGACCGCAAGACGGCACTCTGCCCCGAGCGGCTCGCGGCGCTGGCCGCGCTGCTGCATGGCGAGGCCGTCGTGGAGCCGGCGGCGGCCTGAGATTTTCGAATCGGGCGATCTGGGTGATCGCACTTTTGGTGCGGCCTGCGCGGTTTCTTAGCAGAGCTTTCTCTGGCGTGGCTCGCTGGATTGCCGACCCATTTGTTGAGTGTTCAATTCCCCTCGATCGAGGCGCTTCCGGATAGTGGACGGCGAATCTACGGAGCGTCTGAGAGATGGACGCCACCATGATCTGAATGTCTTCAACTGAATTCGATTGTCAACTCGCTATGACAATTACTGCTTTGCAATGAGAGGAGATTTTTAACTCGATTTCGTGATTAAGTCCCTCGGCTTCGAGAGGGCAGGCTCTCACAATTCCGCTCAAACAACCCGCGTTGGGCACCCGGCAATTCGCCGAGCCAACGCGGTGTTCACCCGATGCAACGGGGAGGGACGGGAGCGTCATGAATAAAAGATTCAATCGGGTGATCTGGAGCGCAGCGCGCGCCATGCGGGTCGTCGTTCACGAGGCCGCCGCCACCACCGGCAAAGGCTCTTCCAAGGCCACCAAGATCACCACGGGCGCGCTCCCCAGCACTGCAGCCCTTGCACCCATGTTTGTAGGCGCCGCACTCGCGGGCCTGCTGACAGCCCCCTATGCACATGCCCAGATCGTCGCCAACCCGATGGCCCCCGGCGCCCAGCGCCCGACGATCCTTGTCGCGCCCAACGGCGTCGGCGTCGTCAACATCACGACGCCCTCGGCCGCCGGCGTTTCCAGAAATCAATACATCCAGTTCGACGTGAACGGCCGGGGCGTCATTGTCAACAATTCACGCACCAACGTGCAGTCGGGCATCGGCGGCTGGATCAATGGGAACCCCTACCTCGCCACCGGACCGGCGAGAGTGATCCTCAACGAGGTGAGCTCTTCGAATCCGTCGTACATCAACGGGCCGGTGGAAATCGCGGGCCAGCGCGCGGAGTTCATCCTGGCCAACCCGTCCGGCATCGCCCTGAACGGAGGCACGTTCATCAACTCTTCTGGCGTGACGCTCACGACGGGCACGCTGCAGTTCAATGCGTTCGGCGGCCTGGATGCCTATGTGGTGCGCGGCGGCACTGTCACCGTGGGCGGCAGCGGACTCGATGCGACACGCGCCGATCTGCTCACGCTGATTTCGCGCGGGGTGGTCGTCAACGGCGGCATCTGGGCCAACGACCTCAAGGTCGTGGCCGGGGCCAATGTGGTGAGTGCCGACGCGATGAACGTCACGCCCACGAGCGGCACCGGTCCCGCGCCGAGCTACGCCATCGATGTCGCACAGCTCGGCGGCATGTATTCAGGGCACATCCAACTGCTGGCGAACGAGGCCGGCATCGGTGTGCGCAACGCGGGCGCGATCCAGGCCTCGGCCAGCGCGGGTGCGGCGGGCCTGGCCGGCCTCGGCCAGCTCGTCGTGACTTCGGCCGGTCGCCTCGAGAACATCGGTACGATCCAGGCCACTGCCGATGCGAACCTCTCGGCCTCGAACCTCGCCAACAGCGGCACCATCAGCAGCGGCAGCAACCTCCGGGTCACGACACAAGGCAACCTGACCAACGCGCTCAACGGCACGGGCGGCACGCTTGAAGGCCAGGGCGTGCAGCTCGCCAGCACAGCGGGCGATATCGACAACCGAGGCGGCACCATCCGCCAGACCAGCGGCGTGGCGCTGACCCTTGCCGCGCCGACGCTGAGCAACACCAGCGGCGGGGTGATCGGGCTCGAACCCGCACCGGCGCCGACCGCTGGATCGGGCGGAACGACCGGCACCGGGACCACCTCGGGCGGCACCACCGGGACGGGCTCGACATCCGGCGGCACCACGGCGACGGCCAGCGGAACGACTTCGACGACGACCGCCGCCCCCGCACCGCCCCCCATCGAACCGGGCACCATCACCGCCGCCGGAGCAATCCGCAACGACGGCGGCAAGATCTACGCCGGCGGCCCGATCACGCTGCAAAGCGCCAACCTGATCAACAACGGCGGCACGCTGAGCGTCGCGAACATGGTGATCAACCAGCCGAGCTTCGACAACCACGGCGGCACGCTCAACGTCAGCAATGGCTTCAGCGCCAACGTCGAGCGCTTCGACAACACTGGCGGTACGCTCAATGCCGGCAGCCTGAACATCGCCACCACAGGCGACCTGATCAATGTCGACGGCACGCTCACCAGTGCGGCCGATGCCGTCCTGACGGTCGGCGGCCAAGCCGACAACACGCGTGGGACGATCTCGGCCACTGGCAGCTTGACAGCCAACGTGACGGGTGCGGTCAACAACACGGCCGGTACGCTGGCCTCCAACCAGGCCCTGACACTTACCGGCCAGTCCCTGAACAACAGCCAGGGCACCATCCAGTCGGCCGGCGGCAACGTCCAGCTCACCGCCGGCCAGCAGCTGCTGAACACCGACGGCCACATTGCCAGCGGCGCGAACCTCACGATCCAGACCGGCAGCCTCGAGGGCAGCAGCGGCACGCTTCAGAGCACCGGCGACCTGTCCGTCACCGCCGCCCAAGGCCTGACTGCGACCGGTACTAATGTCGCGAGCGGCAACGCCACGCTGCGGGGCGCATTTGTCGATCTCTCCGGCAGCCAGACCGGCGCCGCCAACGTCGCGATCGCCGCCACCCAGGGCAACGTGACCACCAGCGGCGCCACCGTCGCCACGCCCGGCACGCTCGCCGTCTCGGCCAATGCACAGTCCGGCCAGACACTCGTGAACAGCGCCGGCACTCTGAATGCCGGCCAGCTGCAGATCAGCGTTTCGAACCTCGCCAACACCAATGGCGGCGAAATCGTGCAGACCGGCACCGGCGCCACCACCCTGGCGACCAGCGGCACCCTGAACAACGACGGCGGCCGCATCGCGAGTAACGGCCAGGACCTGAGCCTGAGCGGCGTCACAATCACCAATACCGGCGGCAAGATCGAACATGTCGGCACCGGCACGCTCAGCATCGCGGGCGGCAGCTACAGCGGCAGCAACGGCCAGATCACCGCCAACGGCGCGTTGTCGGTCGCCATGTCGGGCGCCTTCAGCCAGGACGGCGGAACCACTTACTCACAGCAGATCGACCTGAGCGCGGGGTCCCTCAGCAACCAGGGCGGCAGCCTCGTGCAGGCCGGCAGCGGCACCACCACGCTGGCCGTGGGCGGCCTGCTGAACAACAACGGCGGCACCATCGCCAGCAACGGCCCCATCGCCGCGAGCGCAGGCTCGATGAGCAACCAGGGCGGCACGCTGCAGGCGGCAGGCAGTTCCGACCTGAGTCTCACGGTCGCCGGTCCACTCGACAACTCCGCGGCGGGCAAGATTCTCGCGGGCGGCAACGCCACCGTCGCGGCCGGCAGCCTGAACAACAACGCCGGCAGCGTGACGGCAGTCGGCGATCTGAATGCCACAATCTCGGGCGCTGCCACCAACGTGGGCGGTACGCTGGCCGCCAACGGCAACACCACACTCGTGGCCGGCACGCTGGACAACAGCGGTGCGGGAACGGTGGCTGCGGTCAGCGGCAACCTGAGCGTCACGACCTCGGGCACCACCACGAACAACGGCGGGACCCTGCAGGCCGGCGGCGCCACCACCTTGAGCAATGGCGGTCTGAGTAATCTAGGCGGCAAGGTCTTCGGGAACAGCCTCTCCGCGAACACCAACGGCAACACGCTGGACAACAGTTCTCAGGGTACCTTGGCGGCAACCACCACCGTCGATGTGAAGTCGGGCGCGCTCCAGAACGACACGGGCCTGATCCAGTCCGGCGCGGCGATGACCATTGACACGAACGGTCAGACGCTCACGAACACCAATGCGGCCGGCTACACCAATGGCCAGGGCGGCATCACCAGCGGCGGCACACTTGCGCTGACCACCGGGGCAGTCGACAACACTGCCGGGTTCATTGGCGCCGCAGGAGACCTCAGCGCGTCCACCGCCCAGTTCACCAACGCGAATGGCGGCCTCGTGCTGAGCCAATCCAGTGTCGTGATCGACACCCGCGGCGCCACCTACGACAACCGAGGTGGCCAGACCCTCGCTGCGGGCGATCTGACGATCAACGCCGGCGCCGGCTCCATCGACAACACGTCCAGCCTGCTGCGTTCCGGCGGCACCACCACGCTCAACGCCGGCACCGTCGTCAACACGAACACCCTCGGCACTGACCAGGGCATCGAAGGCCAGAACGTCGCCATCGGCACGGGCACTTTGAACAACAGCGCCGGCGCCATCCGGGCCGATGTCAACGCCACCATCACCAGCGGCGGCACCGTCGACAACACGAACGGGCTGATCTCGGCCGGCGACACGCTCAAGATCGTGGACCCCAACGCGGCCACGCCCAGCGCCAAGACGCTGAGCCTCATCAACACCGGCGGCACGCTGGTGGCGGACAAGAGTGTCCAGATCGAGGCCGCGGGCTTCAGCGGCGATGGTCAACTCGTCTCCGGCGGAGATCTCTCTGTCGCGCTCACCCAGGACATCGTCAACAACGCGGATGTGACCGCCAATGGCAACCTGAGCTACATCACCACTGGCAACTTCACGAACAACGGCAAGCTGCTGGCGGGCCAGACGTTGACCGTGGGCGGCAACGATGTCGACAACACGGCCAACGCGGAAATGTCGGGGATGGACACCGTCGTCACTGCCGCCGGCACGCTGACTAACCGTGGCCTGATCGACAGCCACGGTGCCACACAGATTAACGCGGGCACGCTGAACAACATCGGCACCGGCCGGATCTACGGCAACGACATCTCCATCGCCACCGGCACCCTGCTCAACGATGCCGAGACCCTCGATGGCGTGACCAAGGCGGGCACCATCGCAGCGCGCGGCAACCTCGACATCGGCGCGACCACCCTCACCAACCGCGAACACGCACTGATCTTCAGCGGCGGCAACATGGCCATCGCAGGTGCGCTCAGGGCGGCACGCTCAACAACCTGAGCGCCACCATCGAATCGCTGGGCAACATGTCGATCTCGATGGGGCAGATCAACAACTGGGACACGCACATCCAACTGGGGCCGAAGACCACCACGACGACGCAGGTGGTCTCCGTCGCGCCGGTCGGCGGCAGCGGGTTCTACACGCTCGACCAGGTCGTGGTCATTCCCGGCCAGCCCTTCGTGTGGGCACGCAACCCCGACGGTTCCACCGGCGCTCTGCTGTACAGCAACGGCTACGGCATCTGGACCACCACCGCCACGACCACGGCCGACACAGCCATCAACGCCGACCCAGCCCTCATCTCGTCGGGCGGCGACATGACGCTCGTGGGCGCCGTCTACAACCGGGACAGCCGGATCATCGCGGGCGGCACGCTGACCGCGAGCAACGTCACGAACGAGGCCCTGAAGGGGAGCTACCAGACCACCAGCTTTTCGACGGTGGTCAATGACAAGGGACAGCAACAGCCGATTGTTCTCGGGCCCATGGCGAGTGGAACGGTTAACGTCGGCGCATTCGAATACGTCGACCACGTGAACGCCACCAGCGGCTACAACGCGGGAACTGCAGCCACCGGGTCCACCTCGGCGGGCGGCGGGGGCACCGGCAGCGCGGCCGGCGGCACCCGCACGGGCACCATCGTCGAGGTGGCGGCTAACGTCGGCGGCGTCGCGGGTGCGGGCGGCGCGGGCGTAGGAGTCTCGGGCGGTGCCAGCAGCGGCAGCAGTCAGGCCATTCCTCTCGTTGTGCGCACCAGCACGCCGAACCTGGGCTTTCCCACGGCCAGCCTGTTCAGCCTCCATGCCGGGCCGGGCGGCTACCTGATCGAGACCGATCCACGCTTTGCGAACTACCGCAACTGGCTCAGCAGCGACTACCTGCTGAACAGCCTCGGGCTCGACCCGAACGACACACTCAAGCGATTGGGCGACGGCTTCTACGAACAGAAGCTCATCCGCGAGCAGGTGGCGCAGCTCACGGGCTATCGCTACCTGGACGGATTCAACAGCGACGAAGACCAGTACACGGCACTGATGAACGCGGGCGTGACTTTCGCCAAGGAATACGGCCTGCGGCCCGGCATCGCGCTGACACCGGCGCAGATGGCGCAGCTGACCAGCGACATCGTCTGGCTGGTCGAGCAGACCGTGACCTTGCCGGACGGCAGCACGCAGCGCGTGCTGGTGCCTCAGGTCTATGTGCGTGCGCGACCGGGGGATATCGACGGCTCGGGCGCGCTCCTGGCCGGCAACCAGGTCAAGATCGACGGCAAGGACAACAACCTGGTCAACACCGGCACCATCGCCGGACGCCAGTTGGTCAGCATCAATGCGAACACCATCGACAACCTCGGTGGCCGCATCAGCGGCGGGCAGGTGGGCCTGACGGCCCAGGTCGACATCAACAACATCGGCGGCACGATCGATGCGCGCGACAAGCTCTCGCTGGACGCCGGACGCGACATCAACGTCCGGACGACGACGGCTTCCGGTGGCATGGGCAACACCAATATCGACCGGGTCGCGGGCCTGTACGTGACCAACCCGGGAGGAACCTTGGTGGCCAGCGCCGGACGCGATGTGAACCTGATCGGCGCCGTGGTGGCCAACGCGGGCAATGGGCAGACGTCCATCAAGGCCGGTAACGACATCAATCTCGGCACGGTGACCACCACCACCGCGGCATATGCGATCGGCGAAAACCTGAGCGGAGGCTTCTCGCAGAGCAGGGAGGTCGGCACGCGCATCACCGGCGGCGGCAATGTCCTCCTGGATGCCGGGAACGACGTCAAGGCGCGGGCCGCGACCGTGGCCGCGGGCGGTGACCTCGGTGTCAGGGCGGGCAACGACATCCTCATCGAGTCGGGCCGCCAGACCACGGATTTCGGGTTCTCCACCCAATGGAAAGACAGGGGAACCCTCACGAGCACCAGCAACAGCATCACCGGGCAGGCCCACACCAACACGGCCATCGCCAGCAGCTTCAGCGGCAACAACGTTGCCATGGAAAGCGGCCGTGACCTGAACATCGTGGGCAGCGATGTCAATGCCCGTGGCGACGCCAGCTTGAAGGCGGGACGCAATGTCAACATCGTGTCCGCAGTCGACAGTTCCTCTGCGAGCCTGGACAGTTCCCGTGAGACCAAGGGGTTCATCGTTCCGAAGCTGGGCGGCTCCAGCATTGATCGCGCGATTCGCAAGGAGCAGCACGCGGAGGTTTCCAGCCAGTTCGAGCGAGCATCGAACGTCACCGCGGGTGGCAACCTGGGTGTCACGGCGGGCCAGCAGGTCAATGTCTATGCCAGCAACCTCGGCGCCGGCGAAGACCTGAAGATTTCCGGCAAGGAAGTGACCGTCCTGAGCGGAACCAACCAGTTCCACAGGGAGATCGGCCGCAAGGACTCGAAGCAGTCCATCGGCACGATGGGCAACTTCAAGCGCGTCGGCAAGGGCATGAACGGCAAGGAGAGCGTGACCGATACCCTGGATCAGACCCTGCTCGCACCGGCCACGCTGCATGGCAAGAACGTCACGGTCACCGCCACCGATGCTGATCTGACCTTGGGGGCCGTGCATATCAAGGCAGAGGATGCCGTTGCGCTGAATGCGCCGAAGGGCGCCGTGAACTTGGATCTCGTCAAGACCGGCACCGAAGTGGGCCAGAGCCGTGGCGAGAGCGACCCCATGTACCAGCGTACGCGGAACACTGGCCTGCACCTGGAAAGTGCGAACTACACCCAGATCGACAGCAAGACACTGAAGCTGGACACGCCCAAAGTGAATGTGCAGGTGGGGCAGAACGCGACCAAGGGGCCGGGCGACATCTACGTTGCGCAACAGACCATCGAGCAGGTTCTGCAAGCACAGCGCAATCAGCCCGGCATGGGGTGGCTGAACCAGATCCAGAGCGACCCGGCCCTCAACAAGGCGCAGATCAACTGGGAGGGCGTGCCGCTGGAACAGCGGCGGTGGGCAGAGCAACAAGGCAGCCTGACCGAGGCGGGCGGCGCCGTGGTGGCGATTGTGGCCACCGTGATGACCTGGGGCGCGGCCAGCAGCATCGGCACGGTGGCCGGGAGTGCCGTAGGCGGCGGCACCACGGGCGCCGTCGTCGGTGCAGCGGTCGCAGCCGGCGTGTCGAGCATTGCCGCGCAAGCCGCCGTCGGACTGATCAATCACAACGGCAACATTGGCGCGGTGCTGGAGGATCTGGCTTCGAGCCGTGGCATCAAGAACATTGCCACGGCGATGGTGACGGCCGGGGCCTTGCAGGGGCTGAATACAGCGCTTGGCATAGAAAGCTGGACATTCTCAAGTGGAGCCACTTGGCCTCGAGTCTTGGGGCGCAACCTGCTCAACGGTGCAGCCACAGCTGCGGTCCGTGCATCCATTAATGGCTCAAGTTTTGAGAATGAACTCCAGTATGGCCTCGTCAATGGCTTCTTGAATACTGCAGCTGCAGGAGGCGCCAATTTGATCGGGGATCTTGACGGATTTTCCCGAGAGATAGCCCACGCTGTAGCGGGATGCGCAATTGGCGCGGGCAGAGCGAGTGCCGGCGGCTACGGAACCAGTGCAGGCAGCGGATGCTCGGCCGGCGCAATAGGCGCCTTGACAGGGACACTAACGGCGCAATTTTTGCTAAATAATGGCATTGAAGATCCGGCGACCATAATCAATATCAGTCAGCTTGTGGGTGGCATTTCAGGTGCCCTCGTCACCGGGCAAGCAGCCGGCAGTGCTATTTCCGGACAGTCGGCTGTCGACACCGTGATAAACAATGATCTGATGCATATCACCGGACGTCGCCGCCGAGATAGTAATAATATTTTTGGACATACGGCGCTGGCAGTTCAAGGGGCCGGAGTTTACAGTTACGGAAACGACACGCCCCTTGGTTCGGGTCCCTTGTCCTATATTCAATCCCAAAGTACCTTGCGAGACCAAGTCATTACAGTTGTGCCTCGAACGCCCTCTCAGGACGAGGCCGCATATCAATACTTCATTAGTAGGCCTGGCATGAACAGCGTGGATCTGATTGACACTTGTGCGTGCAGATCCAACGATGCTGCTGTCGCAGCAGGGCTTACAAGTGCGTTTATTCCCTCCCTGCCGATCAGCGTAGCGGTTACCGCTACGAATGCTCCTGGTTCGCAGACTTTTTATATTCCGCGCGGCGGCGAAATTCCTCCGGCGCTACTCGAAATCATTCAAAGATTTCAGCCACTCAATGTTCCTTGATTATTTTTTTCACACGCGGCGTGGAATTTTCATGATTCTTGCGCTTGGAGTATTCCTTGCTCTTATTGCGGTTGCATCAGTTCTCACCATTGGTGAAATTTCAAGGATCAAGCGGCGAAATTCCTATTTCGATGAAGCGAACATCGGAAGTGATTATTCGCTGGTCATCGCGCGCCTCGGCAAGCCGACATTTATCGAGCCTCGATCAGCAAGCGACAAATCGTACGATTGGGGCATGAAGTCCTCATGCAACGGCGAATGCAGCGTGCGGATTGGCTATCGAACATCAGTTTTTCTCGATCTCAAGCTCGTGATATTTGACTTCAATGATCAAAATAAATTGATCTACAAATCGCGCCAAGTATCACCGTAGAAGATTTGGGTGCTGATCGCGCCAAAAAATCTAGCCGCAAACGAATTATGAAGCTGTCACACATTTCCCCTCTCCGCATCGTTGCGAGCGCCGCCCTCGCCGCAAATCTTCTCCTGTCCGGCTGCGCCACCAAGCTGACCCAGCCCATCACCGGCTACACCTGCTGCAACCTGCGCCCCGACTACGGCTGGGTCTCCAGCACCAACATGCTCGGCGGCCCCATCGTGCTGGCCGGCGAACCCGTGGTGCTCGACACCATGAAGCGCGACACCTACTTCTTCGGCACCATCGGCGGCGACTACGTCTCCCTGCGCGACGATGCCGCCCGCAGCAAGGACGATGCCTTGCGCTGGGCGCGCCAGATCGTGGTGCCCACCGACCCCCGGGTGGCGCTCGGCAGCTGGAGCCCCGAGGTGCAGAAGGCCGTCTACGCCGCCAAGGTCGTGCCCGGCATGNATCGTGGTGCCCACCGACCCCCGGGTGGCGCTCGGCAGCTGGAGCCCCGAGGTGCAGAAGGCCGTCTACGCCGCCAAGGTCGTGCCCGGCATGACCCGGCCCCAGGTGCTGATGGCGCTGAGCTATCCCTCGCGCAACGACACCAAGGACCTGAACGCCAGCAGCTGGCGCTACTGGACGATCCAGGAAGACGAGCCGGTGGACATCCTCTTTGGCGCCGATGGCGCCGTGAGCGGCTTCTCGGGCAAGCCGTCCGCCGTGCGCGCGGTCGAATTCAGGCGCTGACCATGAACTGCTTCACCGGCGTGCCTCGGCGCACGCGCATGGCCGTGGCCGTAGGCCTGGCTCTGGCCACCTCTTCGTTGTTGGCGATTGCGCAGCAGTCCCCGACCACCCCGCAACCCTTCGTCGAACAGCAACGCCAGCAGGAGCGCGAACGCGCCCTGCGCGAGCAGAACGAGCGCACGGTCGACCAGCGCCTGCAGGCCGCACCGCCCGCGCCCACCCAGCGCATCCCAGCCTCCGAAGCCCCGTGCTTTCGGATCGACCGCGTGCTCTTGGTCGGCGAGCAGGCCGAGGCCTTCCAGTGGGCTGTTGCTGACCTGTCGGGTCCCGAAGGCAACGATGCGCCTCTCGGCCAGTGCCTGGGCACGGCCGGTGTCAACGTGGTCCTCGCCCGCGCCCAGCAGGCCGTCATCGCGCGCGGCTTCGTCACCACCCGTGTGCTGGCCGCGCCGCAGGACCTGTCCAGCGGCACCCTGACCCTCTCGCTGGTGCCCGGGCGCATCGCGGCCATCCGGACCACGCCCGATTCCTCGGCCACGCTGCTCGGCAGCGACGCTTTGCTGGGCTCCGCCGTTCCCGCGCGAGCCGGCGACCTGCTGAACCTGCGCGACATCGAGCAGGGCCTGGAGAACCTCAAGCGCGCCCCCACGGCCGAGGCCGACATCCAGATCGAACCCTCGACCGCCCCGAATGCCCGGCCCGGCGACAGCGACCTGGTGGTCAAGTACGTCCAATCCAAGAAGTGGCGCGTCACCCTGAGCCTGGACGACAGCGGCACCGAGGCCACCGGCCGCTACCAGGCCGGCGCCACGGTATCGGTGGACAACCCCTTTGGCCTGAACGACCTGTTCTATGTCAGCGCCAACCACAACCTCAACGGCCATGTGTTCAGCGACCCCGCCAAGGGCACCGAAGGCCAGACGGTGCACTACTCGCTGCCCTACGGCTACTGGATGCTGGGCTTCACCGCCTCCAACAGCCAGTACCACCAAAGCGTCGCGGGACTGAGCCAGGACTATGTCTACGCCGGCAAGACGAACAACGCCGAAGTCAAGCTCTCGCGCCTGCTGTACCGCGACCAGCGCCGCAAGACGACCTTGGCGCTGAAGGGCTTCCGCAGGGAGTCGCGCAACTTCGTGGACGACACCGAGATCGAGGTGCAGCACCGCGTGGTGGGCGGCTGGGAGCTCGGGCTGAACCACAAGGAGTTCATCGGCGACGCGACGCTGGAAGGCACGCTGGCGTACAAGCACGGCACCGGCGCCTTCGGTGCCATCGCCGCGCCGGAGGAACAGTTCGGCGAGGGCACCTCGCGCCTGCGGCTGTACACGGCCGAAGTCAGCCTGAACGCGCCGTTCAAGCTCGGCGAACAGAAGCTGCGCTATTCGGGCCTGATCCGCGCGCAGTGGAACCGCACGCCGCTGACGCCGCAGGACCGCTTTGCCATCGGCGGGCGCTACACGGTGCGCGGCTTCGATGGCGAGACGAGTTTGATGGGCGAGCGCGGCTGGTTGATTCGCAACGACATCGGCTGGGCCATGGGCCAGAGTGGGGCGGAGCTGTATCTCGGGGCCGACTACGGGCATGTGGGCGGGCGTTCGACCGCGGACCTGCTGGGCCGCAATCTGGCGGGCGCGGTGCTCGGCGTGCGCGGCCAGTGGAGCAAGCTCAGCTATGACTTCTTCATCGGGGCGCCGATCAGCAAGCCGGAGGGGTATCGCACGGCCAAGACCACCTTCGGGTTCAATCTCAACGCGAGCTTCTGAAGATGGCATGGGACGCTACCGGCAGCGGATTTGGCGAACTGTTGCATTCAAACCATGGCTAGCCAAATATTCAAATCGGCCGCGATGTACGGCATCAGCAGGGCGATTGGCCCTCGTGACGGCCCCGGGTGGATCGTTCTCTTGACGCGCAATAGCGTGCATTTTTCTAAGCCGTTTCCCTTTTCCATGTATGGCGGCGAAGAGGCTGCGCTGATACGGGCCCAAGCGTGGCGTGACGACATCGTCAAAGCGCACCCGCCGAGGACCCGCGTGCAGAAGGCCACCCTACTCAAAAGCAACAACACCAGTGGTATTCCTGGCGTGACATGCCAGTTGGGACAGGACGACAACGTGCAGGCGTGGATCGCGGGGACGACGCTGTCGCCAGGGAAGAAACTGACCAAGTATTTCAGCGTCAGCCGCCATGGCGCGGCGCAGGCCAAGTTGCTGGCCATCGCCGAGAGGCAAAGGCAACTGCAACAATTGACCGGGCTGTGCGCCGTTCACCCGGCGGAAGCCACGGTGCGCAACGCTCCCGCTACCGCCATTCCACCGCATATCCCGGCGCCCGTTGGCAAGACCGAGATCATCCTGCGCAACAACAAGAGCGGCGTCGCCGGTGTGCATCGCTTTCCGAAGTACTGGGGTGCCCTCACGTACTACACCGACCCGGTGGAAGGCAAGAAGCTGGTATCGAAGTATTTCTCCGTCAAGACGCATGGCGAGGACGAGGCCAAGGCATTGGCCATCGCCGAGCGCCAGAAGCAACTTGAGTTGGTGGCACGTCTGAAGGCACGCAAAGCCACGAAGCGGGAGCGCTCGTCTTGAGGTCCGGCAGCGGCCCTGCAGAGCATGCAGCGACAGGTACTTGCCCCGCCGTTTCGGCGACCGAAGCGCAAGCATGCGCGCGACGCGGCATCATGGCGGCAGCCGCGGTGCTCCCACGCTGTTTTCCGCCGCAATCTCGCGCGACCGCTGTTTGTCAGCGTGGCGTGAAGGTGGCCTCGCCCAGCAATAGCGACCGCATGATTGCCAGCTGGTTCTTGTGAAGCAGCGTGATCGGAAAAGCCGCGTCATCGGACTGCTCGGCGAACTGGTGGTCGAGCACACCGGCATCGCCAAGCTCCGCGAGCGTCATCTGCGGATCGATGGCGCATGACTTGACCAGCACCAGCTGCTCGGCATTGAGATGCTTCGCGAGATCGAGCGCAATGGTGTCCGACGTGGCGTCCCAGCCGGTGCGCTCGTCGGGGTGGTCGCGCCGCAGTTCGAGCGGCAGCCACAACGCCGTTTTTCCCTGGCGCAGCAGGTCGGGGATGTCGGTCTTGCGCGTGGCCAGCTGCAGGCCCGGATTCAACGCATGCAGCTGGTAGGCCGTCTGCGCCATGGCCAGCACGGCCATGTTGTGCGCGGCCAGGTCGTTGAACTGCCAGTGCGACTGCACGCGCCGCACTTCATCCGCAAAGCTGCCGCCGCCGCAGACCACGGTGACGCGCCCGCCGCCGATCTGCGTCAGGAGGTCGAGCCACTGCGGCAGCACCGGGTCCGAACAAAGGCTACCGCCGATCTTGACGACCCACATCAGTCGTGCTCCCGTTCGAACAGCGCCGCCACCGCGACGCTCGGTGCGCACACCTGTGCCCAGGTGGTGGTGCCCGCGGCCGCATGGTGCGCCACGCGCGCGACGTCGCCGCCATACGCGGCAAAGCGGTGCGGCACGGAACCCGTGGTTTCGGAGGCGGCCGCAGCGGCCAGGTCGGGCACCAGGAAAGCACCACAACCCGCGCTCACGATCACAGCCTCGCGCGAGAGCGCATGCGCGGCCAGCACCCGGCGCAACTGCCCGGCAATGGCTTCGACCTGCGCTGCGCGCCACGCCCGCGCAAGATCCAGCCATTCGCCCGCGGAGGCGTCGCGCTCGTCCAGCCCCACCATGCGCGCAAGACGCTGGCGCGTGGCGGGCAGGTCCTTGTCCGCGTTGTCGGCGCTCGGGTACAGGTCGTGCGCCGGGTCGAGCTCGCCGCACAGCCTGTAGACGTCGGCCGTGGTGGCGAAGAACTCGTTCATCACGTGCCGTGCCTGGCCGCGCCATTCGATGCGCTGCGTCAGCGCGCAGACCGGGGTTCGCACCACGCCGTGGTAGGCGAGCTCGCCGCTCACCAGGCGTTCGGCGTCGGTGCGGCTGGTGGTCAGCACGCCCTGGTTGCCGAAAGCGATGAGGTCGGTGGTGGTGCTGCCGATGTCGACCAGCACGCCTTCAGGAAACACCAGCGCGGCGTGCCGCGCGGTGGCCAGCCAGTTGGCCGAGGCGATGTGCTCCCAGTGCCGCGAAACGTCCGCGGCGGTGGCGCACCAGCCGGCATCGCCGGCGAAAAAGTGCAGGGCGCCCGGCGGCACGGGAAGCGATGCCGACAGAGCGGCGGCAATGCCGCGCACGCCGGCTTCGCGGTCGGGAAAGAGGTCGACCATTTCGCCTGTCATGGTCACTGCATGCTGCGCTGCGCCGAGGCTGGGCCAGCGCGCCTCTGCGGCTTGCAGAGCGCGGGTCAGATGGTCGAGGCCCTGCCAGAGCGGACAGCCCCATTGCGCCACGTCGACCACCTCGCCGCCTTGCAGCAGGCAGGCCTTGACGTGCGCGCCGCCGATGTCCCACCCGATGGTGGTGCGTTCAGGCGACTGCACGCGCAAGTTCCTGTTCTTGAACGCCGATGCCGTGCAGGCGGTCTGCCAGCAGTTCCGCCGCCAGGTTGCGCCCCAGCGCCGCCGAGAGCCCGACATAGGCGCAGGTGACGCGCGGATTGACTTCGATCACCACCGGCCCGCGCTCCGGATGCCAGACCAGGTCGATGCCCGCGAAACCGCGCAGTCCGGGGATGGCATGCGCCACCCGCTGGGCCAACCCCGCCAAGGAGGCCCGACGCGGATCGCCCTGGCCCACTGCATCGACGCTCACACCATCGAAGGACAGCCGTCCGTGCGGGTCGATGGAGATGCGTTGGCGGTTGATGCTGAGCATTTCGGCATTCTGCGCCGTGCACAGCAGCGAGAGGCTCAGGGCTTCGCCTTCGATCCATGGCTCGAGGGTCAACGTGGCGCCGGCCTCGGTTCGCCGTGCCAGATCTTCGAGCGCGTCCGCATGGCGGGTGTGCACGTGGGTGGCCACGCCGCCGGCGCCGTCGTCGGGCTTTACTACCCAGCGCGCAATATCGGAGGCATCGGCAAAGGCCAGCGGCGTCTGCACGCCGTGTGCGGCCAGGTGCGCGAGCGTGGCCTTCTTGCCCGCCGTCAGTTCGATGGCTTCGACGCTGCAGCCGAGCCAGCGCGCGTTGCCCACCGTGCGCTGGAAGCGCGCCAGCAGGCCGTCGGTTTCGGGCGCGACCAGCCACACCAGGTCGTGCAGCGCGCTCTGGCGCGCCACGAAGTCGAAGGCCGATTCGTTGGTGCGCGGCCGCAGCGGCACAGCGCCGGCAGGCAGGGTGTTCCCCGGTTCGCAGACCGCCGCCGAGACCGAACAATCGGCGGCGCGCCGCAGGTCCGCCACCATGGCATCGCGCATCGACAGGCCCAGCGGCAACAGCTCGTCGGCGGCCGCATCGTCGCCGTAGTCGCTCCATCCGCCGCCGCTGAGATACTCGTAAACAAAAACGCGTGTCGTCATTTCATCATCCACTTTCCGGGCTCTTCCCCATGACTTCCGAACTGAACCTGATCCCCGTCGTCGACCTGCTGCAGGGCCAGGTGGTGAGGGCCGTGCGCGGCGACCGCAAGGCCTACCGGCCGATCGTTTCGGCACTGTGCGCCAGCAGCGACCCGGTGACGGTGGCGCGCATCCTGTGCGACCACTGCGCGGCGCGGCAGCTGTACGTGGCCGACCTCGATGCCCTGCAGGGCGGCCCGGTGCAGATCGCGGTGCTGGCCGATCTGCTGCGGGCGCTGCCCGAGGTCGAGCTGTGGCTCGATGCGGGGTTGGCCGACATCGACGCCGGCGAGGCGCTGCGCAGCCAGTTGGCGCCGTATACCTCGCGCATCGTGCTGGCGTTCGGCAGCGAATCGCTGCGTTCGCGCGAGGCGCTGGAACGCTGCTTCGCCAGGGACGAAGAGGGCGCCGGTACGGGCCAGCAGGGCGTCGCACTGTCGCTGGACCGGCGTGACGGTCAGCGCCTGGACCCTGCCGGCTGCTGGGACGCGGTCGAACTGTGGCCAAAGCGGTTGATCGTGATGACGCTCGAGCGTGTCGGCTCCGGCGCCGGGCCAGATTTGGAAACCTTGCAGGAGGTGAGGCGCCTGGCACCGGCTGCCACCGTGATCGGTGCTGGCGGGATCCGCAGCGAGGACGACCTGGCGCGTGCCAGCGCGGCCGGCGCCGATGCCTGGCTCGTGGCCAGCGCTCTGCACGACCTGCAACTGCCACGCGTGCGCCGCTGATCTGCCGGGGGTGGCGCAACGGGGGTGGTTGGGGCATGCCATCAACCCGCTGCACTCACGAACCGTGCCATCCCCGATGGCGCTCGCATGCGCCGCCGCAAGCCGCTGCCGTCACGCATTGACCGCCAAAAGCGCAACACTATGTCTCACAAACTGTGTGTCATAGGGTGCGACCCCTAGGCGCACGGGCCTCGCGGCTGAATGGCACATGGCTTGCGTGGTGGCCTGCCCATGAATGAATCCGACACTGCCACGCAGCCCGCCAATGCACCGTGGACCTGTCCGTTTTGTCCCCTGTTGTGCGACACCTTCGGCGTGGACATCGGGCCGCCCGGCACGCCGCTGAAGCTCGTGGGCAGCGATTGCCCGCGTGCGCGCAATGGCCTGGCCCATTTCGACGCCGCGGCCAGTGCGGCGCAGCCGCAAGTCGACGGCCGCGACTGCGATCTCGACACCGCGCTGGCCGCCGCCGCCTCTCTACTGGCCGCCAGCCGCCAGCCCCTGTTCGGCGGCCTTGGCACCGACGTTGCCGGCGCGCGAGCCCTCTATGCGCTGGCTTGCGAAACAGGCGCCATCTGCGACCCGGCACAGGGAAAGGCGCTGATGCATGGCCTGCGCGCATTGCAGGATCGCGGCGGATTCAGCACCACGCTGGCGGAGGTGCGCACGCGCGCCGACTTGATCGTCTGCATGACCGAGGAGCCCACGGCGCACTACCCTGAATTCTTTCGCCGCTGCGGGGCGGGGGAACGCGAAGACCTGGCTATCGAGACCTTGCCCCTGCACGGCGACCTGTTCGACACCGTGGCCCTGTTGGCCGCGCTCGTGGCGGGTCGCGTCCGGTCGGACGACGATCGCGTGCCCGCCGAGCTTGCAGCGTTATCGGCGCGTTTGAAGGCGGCCCGCTATGCGGTGTTGGTGTACGAATCGGCCCGCCTGCCTGCCCAGGGAGCGCTGATCATCGAGGCCATCCAGCGCATCGTCGGCACGCTCAACCGCAGCACGCGCGCAGCCTCGCTGCCGCTGGGCGGTGGCGACGGCGCGTCCACCGTGAACCAGGTATTCGCCTGGCTGTCGGGCCTGCCGCTGCGCTCGCGGGCCGGGCCGCGAGGCCTGGAGCATGAGCCGCTGTGCTTCGACGCAGAGCGCCTGTTGGCGGACGGGGCGGCCGACACGCTGCTGTGGGTGTCGAGCTACGGCCCCGAGCCCGCGGCACCTTCCACGGATGTGCCGCGCATCGTGCTCGGCCATCCGGCCATGCGCTTGCAGCGAGGCGATCGCGTGTTCATTCCCGTGTCGACGCCGGGCATCGGCTCCGGCGGCCATCTGTTCCGCACCGACGGCTCGGTGATGCTGCCGCTGCGGCCGCTGTACGACGACGGGCTGCCGAGCGTCGCCGACGTGGTCCGGCGCCTCACGGATGCGGTCAAGTCGCAGACGAAAGGGCGCGTGCAATGACGACCACGCTTTGCCTGCGCGGCGGCCGCGTCATCGATCCCGCGAACGGTTGCGACGAGGTGCGCGATCTCTACGTGCGCGGTGGCCGCATGGTCGAGCTTGCGCCGAACGAAAGAGCCACCGAAGAGATCGACCTGAGCGGCTGCATCGTGATGGCCGGTGGCATCGACATGCACACCCACATCGGCGGTGGCAAGGTCAACCTCGCGCGCATGCTGTTGCCCGAAGACCATCGCGCCAACGCGAACCCCGTGGCGTTGCCTGACAACGTGCTGGAGCTGGCCTCCTGCGGCACCTGCACGCCCGGCACGCTGGCCACCGGCTACCGCTATGTGGAGATGGGCTACACGGCAGCCTTCGAGCCGGCCATGATGGCCTGCAATGCGCGCCACACGCACATGGAGATGGGCGATACGCCCATCCTCGACCATGGCGCCTACGTGATGCTCGGCAACGACGAGCTGTTCCTGCGCATGCTGGCCGAGCGTTGGGATTTCGAGCGCATTCGCGACTACGCGGGTTGGACCATCAACGCCAGCAAGGCGATGGGCGTGAAGGTGGTGAACCCCGGCGGGATCTCGGCCTTCAAGTTCAACCAGCGCAAGCTCGACGTCGACGAGAACCACGTGCACTGGCAGGTCGCGCCGAGGCAGGTGGTGCATACGCTGGCCCGCGCGCTGCGCGAGTTGGGCGTGCCGCATCCGCTGCACATCCACGGCAGCAACCTGGGCGTGGCCGGCAACATCCAGTCCACGCTCGACACCATCGCCGCACTGGACGGCCTGCCTGGGCACCTCACGCACATCCAGTTCCACGCCTACGGCACCGAGGGCCCGAAGAAGTTTTCTTCGGCCGCACTGCAGCTGGCCGAAGTAGTGAACGCGAACAAGAACGTGAGCATCGACGTGGGCCAGATCATGTTCGGCCAGACCGTCACGGCCTCGGGCGACACCATGCGTCAGCATGCGCAGTCGGGCCTGGCCGATCCGCGCAAATGGATCGGCGCCGACATCGAGTGCGAAGCCGGCTGCGGCGTGGTGCCGTTCCGCTACCGCGAGCAAAGCTACGTGAATGCGCTGCAGTGGGTCATCGGGCTGGAGATATTCCTCCTGGTCGACGATCCATGGCGCGTGGTGCTGACCACCGACCATCCCAACGGCGGTCCGTTCACGAGCTACCCGCATTTGATCCGCCTCTTGATGGACCGCAGCTTTCGCGAGGAACAGCTGGCCAAGCTGCACCCCGAGGTGGCGGCGCAGGCCGCGCTGCGCTCCATCACGCGCGAGCTCTCGCTGTACGAGATTGCCATCATGACGCGCGCCGGCCCTGCGCGCCTGCTTGGCCTGCCCGACCGCGGCCACCTGGGCGCGGGCGCGGCGGCCGACATTGCGGTGTACCGCGAGAACCCTGACCGCGAGGCCATGTTCGCGACCCCCGAATACGTGTTCAAGGACGGTGTGCTGGTGTCGCGCGCGGGGCGCGTCACTGCGGCGCCGGTGGGCGGAACGCACTTCGTTGCGCCGAACTACGATCGCGGCATCGAGCAGCGCTTGCGCCGGCATCTTGCGGCAGAAGGCTCGGTCAACTTCGACCACATTGCAATTGGCCACGACGAGCTGTGCCAGTGCTGCAACGGCGGGCGCCTGCTGCCGGCGGCTTGCTTCTAGGAGGCGTCGTCGTCATGACATCCTCCGTGCAGTGCAACGGCGTCGTCATCGACCAAACCTTCGCCGAAGCCTTTCCCATGAAGGCCACGCGCATCGTCATTACGGCGCACAACATCGAATGGGCGCGCCACGCCGGCGTGTCGGCCACCGGTTTCGCCACCTCGGTGATCGCCTGTGGCTGCGAGGCCGGCATCGAGCGCGAGCTCGGCCCGCATGAAACGCCCGATGGGCGCCCCGGTGTGAGCGTGCTGATTTTTTCCATGTCGGGCAAGGAACTCGGCAAGCAGCTCGAACGCCGCGTCGGCCAATGCGTGCTGACCTGTCCGACCACGGCCGTGTTCGCAGGCCTGCCCAAAGGCGCGGGCAGCGACGTGGCGGCGCTCGGTAAGAACCTGCGCTTCTTCGGTGATGGCTGGCAGATTTCGAAGGTGATCGACGGCGTGCGCTACTGGCGCGTGCCGGTGATGGACGGCGAATTCGTCGCACAGGAAGACACGCCCGTGGTCAAGGCGGTGGGCGGCGGCAACCTGCTGCTGCTGGCGCGCGATACCGATGGCGCGCTGGCCGCCGCCGAAGCCGCAGTGGCGGCGATGAAGCGGCTGCCCAATGTGATCATGCCGTTTCCGGGCGGCGTGGTGCGCTCGGGCTCCAAGGTCGGCAGCCGCTATGCGAACCTGAACGCCTCGACCAACGATGCGTTCTGCCCCAGCCTCGTCGGCCTGGTGCCTCACAGCGAATTGACGCAGGGCGGTACGTCCGCACAGGAGATCGGCTGCGTGATGGAAATCGTGATCGACGGCTTGACCGAGGGCGACGTGGCCGCGGCCATGCGCGTCGGCATGGAGGCGGCCATCGGCATCGGCCCGGCCGGCGGGCTGCTGCGCATTTCGGCCGGCAACTATGGCGGCAAGCTGGGCCCGTTCCACTTCCACTTGCACAAGCTGCTGGGCAATGCGGGAGATGCCTCATGAGCGGATGGCATTTCAGGCTGCGGCAGGCGCCGGCATTGCGTGTCGACTTGCGTGGTGTCACGCCGGCGGCGCTCGCGGAACTCTCGGCCGCCCAGGTCGAGCAGTTGGCCGTTGGCCATGGCAACGAGATGCTCGGATTGGCCGAACTGTTCGATATTTCGCCGGGCGAGGAGGGCGTGCTTCGCTTCGAAGGCAGCCTCGAGCGATTCGACCGCATCGGCTGGCAGATGGAGAGCGGCAGCATCCGCGTCGAAGGCCATGCCGGCCACTACGCGGGCGGCTGCATGCGCGGCGGCGAGTTGCGCATCGAAGGCCATGCCGGCCTCCTGGCCGCCTGCGAAATGGCGGGCGGCAGCATCGACGTGAAGGGCGACGTCGGCGATTTCGCCGCGAGCACCTTGCCCGGCAGCATGGACGGCATGCGTGGCGGCACCTTGGTCGTCCATGGCAATGCGGGCGAGCGCTTCGGCGACCGCATGCGCCGCGGTACCGCCGTTGTCCATGGCGCCGCGGGCGCTTTCCTGGGCTCGCGCATGGTGGCGGGTACGATCGGCGTGGGTGGCAGTGTCGGCGCGCATGCGGGCTTTGGCATGCGCCGCGGCAGCATCGTCTTCGCGGAGGCCGGTGCGGCCTTGCCGGAAGGCATTGGATCGGCGCTGACCTTTGTGCCCAACCGGGCTGCAACGCCGGTGTTCTGGGCGCTTCTGGCGCGAGACCTCGCGCGCCATGGCGGATTGTTCAGCGACCTGCCGGCACGCCGCATCGAACGCCATTTGGGCGATCTTTCGGCGGATGGCAAGGGCGAGCTCATCACGTGCTTATGACTTCCTTCCCAACTTTCAACCTCGAGTGCCTATGACGCATCCTTATCTTTTTCATGCCGGCGAAGCCACCGTGCTCGCGAGGGAAGGCCAGTTCACCGACGCCATGCCGGAGATACTGATTGGCGCGACCGACGGCCCCGTGGGCCAGGCCTTTGCCAACATGATGGCGCAGAGCAAGGGCCATACTGCGATGTTCGCGATTCGCGCCTGCAACCAGCTCGTGCGGCCCGCGACCATCATGGTGCCCAAGGTCACGCTGAAGGACGCGGCCAACATCGACCTGTTCGGCGGCGTGGTGCAGAGCGCCACGGCCGACGCGGTGGTCGATTGCCTGATCGAAGGCATCATTCCGAAGGAACACGCCAATGCGCTGTGCATCATCAGCCTGGTGTGGATCGATCCGCGCTGCGCCAAGGACCAGGATCTGGACAAGAAAGACATGTACCGTACCAACTACGAAGCCACCAAGCTCGCGATCCGCCGTGCGCTCCACAACGAGCCCTCCGTGGAGGAGCTGATTGCCAACCGCCATCGCATCAAGCACGATATGGACGATTGGAGCTGACCGTGCCTTCCTTCGCGCTCCTCGACGACTGCGGTTCGACGCCCGAGCGGCCCACCAGCCGGCTGCACTCGGGCTTCGTGCGCGAGCACCGGTGCACCGACGCAGCCGGCCTCGACGGCGTGTGGGCGCGCGTCGATACCGACCTGCGGCAAGGCTTGCACGCGGTGCTGTTGGCCGACTACGAATGGGGCGCCAAGCTGCTGCACGCGGGCCAGAAGAGGCTCCCGGCCAATGATGCTTCAGCACTGCGCGTGCTGATGTTCCGCGATTGCGAAAGGCTTTCGGCCAATGAGGTCGCGGCCTGGCTCGAAAAGCACGAGGCCGGCGACACGCATGAAGCCGGCCAGCCGCAGCCAGCCGGCGTGATGAACCTGCAGCCCAGCATCGACGAGGCCGCATTCACCGACGCCATCGCGCGCATTCACGGCGCCATTGCGGCGGGCGAGACCTACCAAGTCAACTTCACGTACCGGCTGAACGGGCAAAGCCACGGGTCGCCCGTCGCGCTGTACCGGCGCCTGCGCGAGCGGCAACCTGTGGCCTATGGTGCGCTGATCGCATTGCCGGAAGGCAGCGAAGACAACATCACGCACGTGCTTTCGTGCTCGCCCGAGCTCTTCTTGCGCCACGACGCCGGCGTGCTCACGGCTCGGCCAATGAAGGGCACCGCGGCACGCGCCGTTGCGCCCGAGGGCGACAGCGAGATGGCGCGCCTGCTGTCGGTCGATACCAAGAACCGGGCCGAGAACGTGATGATCGTCGACCTGCTGCGCAACGACATCGGCCGCGTGGCGTGCACGGGCTCGGTCAAGGTGCCCATGCTCTTTGCAGTCGAGCCGTATGCCACGGTGTTTCAGATGACCTCGACCGTGCAGGCGACGCTGCGCCCCGGCGTGGACATGCCCGAGCTGCTGCGCGCGGTGTTCCCCTGTGGATCGATCACCGGTGCACCCAAGCACCGCACGATGGAATGGATCTCCGAATTGGAGAGCACGCCGCGCGGCCTTTATTGCGGGGCCATCGGCTGGATCGAGGCGCCCGCGAAAGGCGCGACCATCGGCGACTTCTGCCTTTCGGTGGCCATTCGCACGCTCACGCTCGGCGCGGAATCACAGGGCGCGAGGCCACTGCGGCTGGGCATCGGCGCCGGCATCGTGCAAGACAGCATCGCGGCCGACGAGTTCGAAGAGTGCCTGCTCAAGGCGCGCTTCCTCACCGCCTTGGACCCCGGCTTCGAGCTGTTCGAAACCATGCTGGCCACGCCGGGCGACGGCATCCGCTACCTGGACCGCCACCTGGGGCGGCTGGCGGGCAGCGCGCGCGTGCTGGGCTTTGAGTTCAATCCCGATGCCGCGATGGAGGCGCTACGGAATGCGTTGCCCACGCTGGCACCCGACCAGCCTTCGCGCCTGCGCCTTTCGCTGGCGTACGACGGGCGCATGGGCATCACGCATTCAGCACTGCCGCCTTTGCCCCCCGGCGCAGTGAAGCTGCTCATTGCCAGTCAACGCTTGCCCAATGCCAACCCACTGGCCGCGCACAAGACCACGGTGCGCCAGCACTACGATGCCGGCGTGCGCACCGCCGAGCGCGCAGGCGCCTTCGACAGCCTGTTCTTCACGGAGGACGGCCGGCTCGTCGAAGGCGGGCGCAGCACGGTGTTCGCGCGCATCGACGGGCGTTGGTGGACGCCGCCTGTTGCCGACGGCGCACTGCCAGGCGTGATGCGCGGCGTACTGATCGAAGACTCCATCTGGGAGGCCGCGGAACGCAGCCTGTCGCTGGAAGACCTTCAGGCGGCGCAGAAGCTGGTGGTGTGCAACGCGCTGCGCGGCGTGCTGCCGGCGCAGCTGCAACTTCCTCAGGTGCCATCCCGGCTGCGGCCGCCGTTGCAGCCGCAGGTCCATGCGGCATCGGCCGCTTGAGGCAGGCGCGCGTTTCGATCCCGGTTCCGCGATGAAGCTCGCGCTGTTCGATCTCGACCACACGCTGATCCCGTTCGACAGCGGCATGGCCTGGACGCGCTTCCTGGTGGCGCGCGGCGTGCTGCCGGCGGATGCCGAGACCGTCTACCTGGGCTACTGCCAGCAGTATGTGGACGGCACGCTCGACATCCGCGAGCTGCATCGCGTCAGCGTCGCGCCACTGGCAGGCTTTGGCATGGCCACGCTTCGGCAATGGGCCGCGGAGTTCGAAGCCGAAGTTACGCCCCGCGTGCCGGACCAGATGCGTGCGCTGGTCAAGAAGCACCAGGACGCGGGCCACCTCTGCGCCATCGTGACCGCCACCACCCGCTTCATCGCCGAGCCCTTCGGCCGCGTGTTCGGCATGGCCGACGTGCTGGCGACGCGCTCGCGAGTGATTGACGGCACGCTCGACGGCGGCATCGACGGTGATCCGTGCTTCGGCGTGCACAAGCTGATGCACGTGAACCAATGGCTGACGTTGCACGGCACGCGCCTCGATGGGCTCGAACGGTCTTGGTTCTATTCCGATTCGACCAGCGACCTGCCGCTGCTGGAGGCGGTGTCTGACCCGGTGGCGGTGGCTCCGGACGAGCGGCTGCGCGCGCATGCGCTGAAAGCCGGCTGGCCAGTTATCGAGCGCAGCTGAGCCGCGAGGCCCGCGCGTCGATGCGCTCGCTAAACCTGGATCAACCCCCAGCGCAACGCCACCCAGGTCAACTCAGCCTGGTTGACCGCGCCCAGTTTCTGCTTCACGCGGTACAGGTGCGAGCCCACCGTGCTGAGCGAGAGGTTCAGCGTGCTCGCAATCTGCGCCACCGTCATGCCGCGCGCAAGCTGGATGAAGACCGAGAACTCGCGCTCGCTGAGCAGGTCGGCCGGGTTGGCCTCGCCTTCGATCTGCGCTGTGGCCAGGGCCTGCGCGGTGGTCGCGTCGATGTAGCGCTCGCCGCGCGCCACGGCCTTCACGGCGGCAATCAGTGCCTCGGGTGCGCTGCGCTTGGCCAAGTAGCCCAGGGCGCCAGCGCGCAGCACGCGGCGGGGATGGATCGTGTCCTCGTGAGCGGACAGTGCCAGCACGCGCGCCTTCGGGTCGTGAGCCAGCAAGCGCCGCAGGGCTTCTAGTCCACCCATGCCGGGCATCGAGAGGTCCATCACCACCAGATCGGGCCGCACCTGCGGATAGTCCTGGCAGGCCTGCTCGCCGGTGTCGGCCTCGGCCGCCACCTCGATCTTCGCATCGGCCAGCAGCATGCGAAAGCCCATGCGCACCAGCGCATGGTCATCGACCAGCATCACTCGAATCGTCTGATCCGCTTGGTTCATGAGTTCTCCGTGGCGGCCGCCGGCAAGGGCAGGCGCACCGTCAATCGGGCGCCGCTGGGTACGGCGGGTTCAAGGCGCAATTCGCCGCCGAGGCTGTCGATGCGCTCGGCGAGCCAACGCAGGCCATAGTGCCCGACGCTGGTTTCCCTTGCGGCTTCAGGGCCGGGAAGGCCGCGGCCGTCGTCGGTGAGCATGAGATTCACCGCGTGTTCGTCGCCCTCCAGCGCCAGCACAATCCGGTGCGCCTCGCCATGCCGCAGCGCGTTGGTGATGCCTTCCTGCGCAGCGCGGTACAAGACCAGCGCCGTGTCGGTGTCCAGCCGGAGGCGATCGAGTTCGATGCCGAGGCGCCATTCGAGCTCCACGCCGCCGTGGCTGTTGCGCGTGCGCTCGACCAGGTCTTCGAGCGCGGCCACCAGCCCGAACTTGTCGAGCACCAGCGGTGTCAGGCGCGGGATCATGCCGTGCATGGCGGTGTAAAGGCGTGCCGATTCCTCGGCGATCAGCCGCGCCGCCTGCTCCGCCTGCGGATCGAGCGACTGCACGCGCTGCGCGATCGACAACGCCATGCTGCGCATCGCGGTGACCGATTGGCCCAACTCGTCGTGCAGCTCGCGTGCGATGAGGCGGCGTTCCTGCTCGATCTTCTGGTCGACCCAGCGGCCCAGCTCGCGGCTTTCGGAAAGGCGGCTTTCGGCCCGCACCGCGCGCCGCTCGGTCTCGATGTGCTGCTGCAGCATGCCGACCATGCGGTTGAAAGCGGCGCCGATGGCCGCGGCCTCGGTACCGGGCAGGGTGCGCAGTGCCACGTCGAAGCGCCCGCTCTCGAGCTGGTTGAGCGCGTCGACGATGTCGGCGAACGGGCGCGTCGCGCGGCCCACGAGCCAGAACACGCCCGCGTTGACCACCGCCAGGAGGCCGAGCGCGCTCAGCATCAGCAATGCGAAGTCGTCCCAGGCATCGAGCACGGCACGCGACGCGTTGGAATTCACCATCAGTTTGCCGCCCGGAAAGGCGATGGACAGCTTCGAGGGTGGCGGCGAGACCAAGCCTGCGAACCAGTCGGGCGCGTCGCGGCCGGCCTTGTAGACCGAGGTCGGCGAGCTGTACAGCACCTTGTCGTCGTTGTCGAGCAGCGTGATGTCGTTGGAGCGCACGCGCCCCACGCCCTGCAGGAACGACAGCATCGCCGGCGTGCCCTGGGCCGCATAGAGCCATGCGGTGCGGTTCAGCAGCTGCGCAGCCACGCGATTGGCCGCCACGACTTCCTCGTGTACCGATTCGCGCATGGCGCGTAGCTGCAGTGCGAGCATGGCCGTGACGAACAGCAGGGTCAGCAGGCTGACGATGAGGTTGATCTTCAGGCGTAGCGTCATGACGCGGATCCGTCGCCGAAGTGGCCGTGCCGCGCGTAGCGGTCGAGCGCGGCAACCATCGCGGAGGCCATGGCCGGATGCGAGGGGTCGTGTCCTGCGCCGTCGATCCAACGCAGTTGGCTGTGCGGGATGCGATCGTGCACCGCCTGTGCGCCTTCGGGGCGGCAGATGCGATCGTCGCGCGAATGCAGCAGCAGGGTAGGCACCAGCGGCAGCGCGCCGAGGCGGTCGAGCAGCGGGGGCGCGTCTAGCCAGCAGCGGTGCTGAAGGTAGTGGCTTTGCACGCGATAGCGGTCGACCAGCGCGTCGAGCGTGGCGCGGTCGGGTTCGATGGGCGTAGGCTCTTCGTTTCGTAGGGCTGTGCCGCGCGCCAGTGTCTGTTCCCAGCGCCACCAGGCCAGGGCAAGGCGCCGCGGCAGATCGCCGGACGACGCGTTCAGCAGCCCGCGAGCGAGGAAACCGAGCATGTCGTGGCGCTGATCGGCCGGCGCCACGGACGCGAAACGCGCCCATGCGGCCGGCGCGCGGGCATCCGTGTCCTGGAAGAAAGCCTCGATGTCTTCGGCCCGCGGCAGAAACACCGCACGCAGCAGCAGGGCGGCCACCGCCTGCGGTTCAAACAGCGCGTGCGCGAGCGCCAGCGTCGCACCCCACGAGCCGCCGGCCACGAGCCAGTGCGGCACTTCGAGCTGATCGCGCACGTGCCGCAGATCGTCCAGAAGATCGGCCGTGCGGTTGTGCGCCGTCGCACCGCGCGGGCGGCTCCGGCCGGCGCCGCGCTGGTCGATGGCGATCACGCGATATCGCGCCGGATCGAAGAAGCGGCGCAGCAGCGGCGAGCTGCCCGATCCGGGCCCGCCATGCAGCACCACGGCGCAGATGCCCGCCGGATCACCACTTTCTTCTACATGCAGCACGTGGCCGTGCGACACGGCCAATGCATGGGTTCGCCAGGGTGGAGATTCGGGGTACAGGCCGGTAGGAAGCACGGGGGCCATGGTACGCGGTGACCCCACGGCCGCTATTCATGAAAATCATGAAGTGCCATTCATGATTTCACGGCTAGGTCGCGAGGGTCCATGGGTTCAATATGCGTCCTGGAGCACACGAAGTTCCCGCAGTCGCCAGGTGGCGCTGTGCAACCTCTGCAGGAGACACTACATGAAATGGGAAACCCCGACGGCAACTGATCTTCGCTTCGGCTTCGAGATCACGATGTACGTCAGCGCACGCTGAATTGCGCGCCTCGTCACAACCCGTCCCGTCAATCGCGGGGCGGGTTGTTTCGAACCTCTTTCTTCTTTTTTTTCCCCCTCGATGCGCATCACCGTATTGGGCTCCGCCGCCGGCGGCGGCTTTCCGCAATGGAACTGCAACTGCCCCAATTGCGCCGGTGTGCGCGCGGGCACGGTGCGCGCCAAGGCGCGCACCCAGTCCTCGATCTTCGTGCGGCCCGACGACAGCACCGACGGCGTGCTGTTCAACGCCTCGCCCGACATCCTGGAGCAGATCCGCAGCAGCCCGGTGCTGCAGCCGGCCCGCAAGATGCGCGACACCGCGATTGCCGGCGTGGTGCTGATCGACGGACAGATCGACCATGCCACCGGCCTCTTCATGCTGCGCGAGCGCGGCACGCCGCTCCCGCTGTGGTGCACCGACCCGGTCGCTGAAGACTTGAGTCAGGGTAATCCCGTGCTGCGCGTGCTCTCGCACTATTGCGGCGTGGCGCGGCAACCGATTGCGCTCGACGGCAGCGCCTTCGAGGTGCCCGGCGTGCCCGACCTGAGCTTTCGCGCGATGGCGCTGACCGGCAAGGCCGCGCCGTATTCGCCGCACCGCGAACAGCAGGTGGAGGGCGACAACATCGGCGTGACCATCTTCGACCGCAAGAGCGGCAAGAGCCTGTTCTACGCGCCGGGCCTCGGCGCCATCACGCCGCCCGTGTTCGATGCCATGGCCAGCGCCGATGCGGTGATGGTCGACGGCACCTTCTGGACCGACGACGAGATGGTGCGCCTCGGCGTCAGCGGCAAGCATGCTCGGGAGATCGGCCATCTGCCGCAGTCGGGCAAGGGCGGAATGATCGAGTGGTTGTCCCGGTTGCCGCCGACCACCAAGCGGCGCATGCTGATCCATATCAACAACACCAACCCCATCCTCGACGAAGATTCCGAAGAGCACGCGGCGCTCAGGCGCGCAGGCATCGAACCGTGCGAAGACGGAATGACCATTCAACTCTGATTCAAAGCGCCTCAACGCGACACGCGACACCATGCACGCCGACAGAATCCAGGACCCATTTCGCGCGGCCGCGGGCAGCGACAAATCCGCGCCGGCATGGAGCCGCGAAGAATTCGAAGCCAAGCTGCGCGAGCGCGGCCGCAGCTATCACATCCACCATCCGTTCAACGTCATGCTCAACAGCGGCCGGGCCACGCCCGAGCAGATCCGCGGCTGGGTGGCGAACCGCTTCTATTACCAGATCGCGATTCCGATCAAGGACGGCGCGGTGATCTCGAACTGCCCCGACCCTGCGGTGCGGCGCGGCTGGGTGCAGCGCATCCTCGACCACGACGGCTTCGAGCTCGGCGGAATCAAGGACGAAGGCGGTATCGAAGCGTGGCTGCGCCTGGCCGAGGCCGTGGGCCTTGCGCGCGAAGAAGTGCTCGACCTGCGCCACGTGGTGCCGGCCATGCGTTTCGCGGTCGATGCCTACGTGAACTTTGCGCGCCGTGCGCCGTGGCAGGAGGCGGTGTGCTCATCGCTCACGGAACTCTTCGCGCCCGAGATTCACAAGCAGCGCCTGGCCACTTGGCCGGAGCACTACGGCTGGATCGAGCCGGGCGGCCTGACCTACTTTCGCAACCGCGTGAGCCAGGCCAGGCGCGACGTGGAGCAGGGCCTGGCCATCACGCTCGACCACTTCGACACCCGCGCGCTGCAGGAGCGCGCGCTGGAGGTGCTGCAGTTCAAGCTCGACATCCTCTGGGCCATGAACGATGCGATGGCCACGCGCTACGGCGTGGGCGGCGCATGACAGCGAGCAAGACCATGCTGACCGCCGAGAGCAAACCTCGCGTCGGCCCCGGCTTTCGCCTGCAATGGGAGCCGGCGCAGGAATGCCATGTGCTGCTTTATCCCGAGGGCATGGTGCGGCTCAACGGCAGTGCGGGCGAGATCATGAAGCGCTGCGACGGCGAACGCAGCATCGCGGCCATCGTGGCCGACCTGGAACAAGCCTTCGACACCACCGGGCTCGAACCCGAGGTGCGCGGCTTCGTCGAAATGGCGGCGCAGCAGAACTGGCTGCGCTGGGATCCCCAATGACGAATGTGGCACCTCGCCCCGGACCGCCGCTCTGGCTGCTGGCCGAGCTTACCTACCGCTGTCCGCTGCATTGCGTGTTCTGCTTCAACCCGGTCGACTTCGCCCGGCAGGAGGACGAGCTCGGCACCGAGGACTGGTTGCGCGTGCTGCGCGAGGGCCGCGAGCTCGGCGCGGTGCAATGCGGCCTCTCGGGCGGCGAGCCGCTCTTGCGCGACGATCTCGAAGTCATCATCGCCGAGGCCGCGCGGCTGGGCTACTACACCAACCTGCTGACCTCCGGCGTCGGCCTCACGGCGCAGCGCGCCGCCGCGCTCAAGGCCGCGGGCCTGGACCACGTTCAGCTGTCGTTCCAGGACTCCACGCGCGAGATGAACGACTTTCTCTCGCACACCAAGACCTTCGAATTGAAGAACCGGGTCGCGAAGATCATCAAGGACCAGGGCTGGCCGATGGTGCTGAACGTGGTGATCCATCGCATGAACATCGACCACATCGACCGCATCATCGAGATGGCGCACGAGATGGGCGCCGAGTACCTCGAGTTGGCCAACACGCAGTACTACTCGTGGGCCTTCGTCAACCGCGACCAACTGCTGCCCACGCACGAGCAGCTTCGCCACGCCGAGGAGGTGACCGACGCCTGGCGCAAGCGGCTCGGCGAGCGCATGCGCATCTTCTTCGTGGCGCCCGACTATCACGAGGGCAAGGCCAAGAAATGCGTCAACGGCTGGGGCAGCATGTTCCTCACCGTGGCGCCCGACGGCACCGCGCTGCCTTGCCACACCGCCAAGATGCTGCCCGGCCTCGAGTTTCCGAACGTGAAGGCGCACAGCCTGCGCGATATCTGGTTCGACTCGGAAGGCTTCAACCGCTACCGCGGCACCGGCTGGATGAAGGAGCCCTGCGCGAGCTGCGATCAGCGCGAGCAGGACCTGGGCGGCTGCCGCTGCCAGGCGTACCTGCTGGCGCAGGATGCGGCCGCCGCCGACCCGGTGTGCGTCAAGAGCCCCGATCACCATCGCGTGGTGGAGGCGGTGGAGCGTGCGGCCGCGCGGGATCCGGCGGCGCCCACCGAGCATCCGCTGGTGTTTCGCGATCCGGCCAATTCGCGGCGGCTCTCGGCCGCACTCGTCACGCCGGACGCGTGAGTCCGCGCGGCGGCACGCTGTCGATTGCTTTCTTTTCGCGCTTCGCCGGCTGCCGCTCGCGCAGCCAGCCCAGATCCGGCGCGAACCGCCACACCAGCAGCAGCAGCGCCAGCAGCGCGGGGATCCATCGCAGGTCGGTGTCCGTCGGCACCTGTTGCGCGTAGCGGCTGTCGAGCATCGCCGTCATCAGCGCATCGGGCTTGTTCAGGCGCCGGTAGTTCACACCCACCAGTTCGGCCAGCGAGCGCAGGTGGTCTTGCCTGAGCTCTGAAAGATGCTCGTGGTTGAGCGTGCCGCCCATGGCCGAGCCTTGCACCACCTCGTCGGCACGCCAGTAGCCCGCGGGCTCGCCGTTGCTGCCGGTTTTGGGAATGGGCACCGGCACGTCGCCACCCACGCCGATTAGCCAGCCCTTCACGTCGCCGGGCTTGATGTCGGTCATCGGCGGCGTCTCGTTGATGCGCAGCGGCGGCGATTCCTGGCCGTCGCTGATGAAGACGAAGCCGGTGTCCGGCCCGATGCTGCGGGCTCCGCGCACCGCCCAGGTCACGCCCTTGCTCACGTTGCTGGCGTTGGCCCAGCGCATGCGGCCGTCGATGCGCTCGAGCGAGGCCAGCAGTTCTTCATAGTGGCTGCAAACCTCGACCGGCGTAAGGATCACCACCGAGCGGTAGTCCGCAAAAATGCTCCAGCCCACCTTGGAGCCGCAGGGCAGCGCACCCAACACGTCGCGCATGGCCGCGCGCGCCAAGGTCAGCCGGCTCACCGCCGTATGGTTCAGTTCGACATCCTCGACGTTCATGCTTTGCGTGATGTCGAAGCTCACCTGCCAGTTGAACACCGGGCGTTGCAACTGCACGCGCGGAGGCCAGACGGCGAACGCCAGCAGGAGCACGGCCAGCAGCAGAGGTCCGTTGCCCGTGCTGCCGCCGAAGCGCCTTGCAGCCGAAAGCCACCGCCGCGCGGGAGACGATGGCGTCACGGCAGATCTCCCGCAACGAAGCCCGGAACCCGGACCCGGCGCTGCTCGTGCGCGGGCTGCTGCTCGGCGGAGAAAGCCTCGTGATCTTCGGGTGCGAGCCGCAGCGCGCGCTCCAGGTTGTAGCGGGCGTCCCAGTCCTGCGGCGAGGCGCGCAGCAGGTCGCGCAGCCGCTGCTTGCCCAGTTCGAACAGGGGCAATGCGCCGGCCTCTTGCGCCATGCCCTGGCGCAGGTACATGTTGCCCAGGTTGAACAGCGCCTGCTGCGCGATAGGGTCGCGTTCCCCGGCCTGGATCAGCGCCGCGTATCCCTTGAGCGCCGCATCGTGCGCGCCGGCTTTAGACAGCGCCAGCGCCTGCGCCAGTTGCAGCTCGCGCGGCGCGGAAACGGGCGCGGGCGAGGCATCCTTGGCGATCGGCGCGGTGGCGATGCGCGCGATCTCCGTGTTCAGGCCTTGCGTGCGCTGCAGGCGCAGCCCGCGCTCCAGCGCTACGCCGGCGCAGCACAGGCTAATGACGCCAAAGACCAGGTGAACCGTCCGTCGTTTCATGCGTTTTTCCGCCAGCTTTGCAGTTGCACCGCGCGGCAGGCGAGCAGGCCCGCGCAGCACAGCATGGCCGCCAAATAGAACGCGGCGCCGTGGTCACGCCGTGGCACCCGCTCATGAATGGTCAGCGGAAAATTCTGCTGCTTGTCGATCTCTGCCATGGCCGCCGCCATCGCATTGGAATCGTCCACCTGATAGAGCCTGTAAGGCGTGGCGAGCGTCTTGAAGAACTGGTGCAGCGCAAGTTCCTCGCCGAGGCCGTAGGCCGATACCGTCTCGGTGTTGAGATTGGGCGAGTTCGGGCCGCTGCGCACGTAGATCCAGTACAGCCCGATCTTCTCGCGTGCAAGGCCCGCATGAACGCGCTGGCGCGTCGCTTCGTCGAGCTGGGCGCCGCCGTCCGAGACGATCAGGATCACGCGGCTTCCCGAATAGCTGCGGCCTTCGAACTCCTCGATGGCGGCCAGCAGCGCGGTGCCCATGCGGGTCTCGGGAAGGCCGCGGCCGATGGCGGTGGCAGCCAGCGCGGCCTGCACCGTGTCCGTCTTCTGCGTGAAAGGCACGGCCACGACCGGCACCGTGCTGAAGGTCATGAAGGCGAAACGGTTGTCGGGCCGCTTGGCGACGAATTCGCTCAGCAGGTCACGCACGACCTTGGCCTTGGGTTCCTGCGACATGCGGCCCGCCGTCTGCAGGCCGTTGGTGTGGACCGTCGCGTCCATGCTGCTGCTGCGGTCCATGAGAATGAGCACCTCCGCGCCGCGGCCGGGTCGCTCGACCACGGCGCCCGATTGCCCCGGTCCCGCAAGACCGAGCACCGTGAACGCCATGGCGCCCGCCGCAAAGGCGCGCCACAGAAAACCCACCAGGCGGCCGACCCGATCGGCTGGCAGCCACGCCAGGTACGAGAAGCCGAGCGTGTCGCTGCGCCTGCGCAGCAGCGGCAACAGCGCGAGCGGCAGCAGCATGAGCATCCAGGGCTGGGCAAGATCGAAGCGCATCGTTCGCGTCCCGTGTCAGTGCCTGTGGCGCTTTTCCGCATTGCAGAGGGCACGGCACAGCGGCTTGAGCGGGTAGGCGGCGTGCAGCTGGGCCGATGCAGCAGCACTCTCGGCAAAGAAGAAGCGGCGCGTCGACTCGCGGTAGAAATCTTCCAGGCGCGGTTGCAGCGGTCGCAGGTAGGGTGCCTCGGCCAGCAGCTGCGGCAGGCTGGCGCCGTGCACGACGCGGCCGGCGCTCTTGTTCAACGCGCGATGCACCACGCGCCATGCCTCAGGGCTCGAGGGATCGTCGAGACCCTTCAGCTGGCGCCAGGCATTGGCGAACGGAAGCTGCTGCGCTTCACGCCGGTTGCGCCATGCCCACCAGCCGAGCCAACCCGCGAACACGGCCAAGAGCGCAAGCATTGAGAGCTTCAGCTGCTGCTCCACCGCAAAGGTGGAGATCGGCGCAACCGGACGGTCCGGGCGCAGCGCTTGCAGATCGCCTTCGGCGAGCACGTCGAGCGGCGTCAGCGGCCCGATGCTGATCGGCCATGCAGGCAGCGCCAGTGCCGGGCCCGATGCGGTCGCGATGCTGAGCGCCGGCAGCGAGATGGCGGTCAGCGCGCGTGGGGCGTTGACCACCTGGTAGTCGATGGCCAACCAGCGCCGCCCCTCGGCATCGGTCTCGATGCGTGACGGCCTGCGTTCCAGCCAGAGATCGATGCGCGCGGTGCTGGGCAACGCGCCCGGCTGCAACGGCTGGCCGGCCTCTTCGAGCAGTACGCGCTGCGTGAGCACGTCGCCGATCACGTGGCCGAATGCGCGCGGCTGCTCGACGGTGGCCGCACCTGCCGCGCCCGCTGTCATGGCGAGCACCAGCAGCGCGGCATGGACCCGGTTCATGCCGTCGTCTCCATGAAGTAGCGCGTGAGCGCCTCGGCGTCGAAACGGCCATGCATATGAAAGGGTGGCATGCCGTGCGCGTTGAAGAGGGCGGTGAGTTCGCTTCGCCGTTTTGCGACTGCATCGCGCCACCGCGTGCGCAGCGATTCGCGCATCCAGAGGCTGCGCCGCACACCGGTTTCGGCATCGCTCAGGGCGACGAGTGCGCGCGCATCCGGCGGCTCGGTCTCGGCCGGGTCCCAGACCACCAGCGGAACCACGCAGGCCGGCGCGAGCTGTTCGAGCAGTTCACCGAGCGCGGCAGTCGGCCAGTGAAAGTCGGACGCCAGGAACACCAGCCCGCCGCGGCCGACGATGCGTTCGGTCGCGCGGCGCAAACCTGCCAGCGCGCTGCCGTCAGTGAGGGGGGCGCCAGGCGTTGCGCTGCAGTCGCGCAGCATCCGCGCCATCAGGCTGCCGTTGCCGCGGCTATGGCGCGCCGGCACAAAGAGGTCTTCGCGTTCGCGCTGGTCGAAGGCCAGCAGGCCGACGGTGTCGCCGGCGCGAAACGCGCTGTAGCCCAGCGCCTCGACCAGGTCGGCCACCACGTCGAGCTTGCGCCGCTCGGCACCGAAATGCATCGAGGCCGACACGTCCACCACCACGTGCACGGGAATGGCCACGCGCAGCCGGTGGATGCGCACCAGCCAGTCGCCGCGGCCGTCGCGCACGCTGGCACGCAGGTCGATGCGCCGCGGATCGGGATGGTCGAACAAGCGCCGGTGCGCGGCAAATTCCTGTCCGCTGCCCTGGCTCAGCCCGCGCTGCGCACCCGGGCGCCAGCCGCCGAAACGGCGCGGCAGCTGGTAATGGAATTCGTCGACGCGCTCCATGGCCGGCTCGGTGTTTCGGGGCGCGGTCAGGGTGCCGCGATCTTGTCCATGATCTGCGTCACCAGCGCTTCCGACAACTCCGCGCGGCGAAGCTCGTACACCGGCGTGAAGAACACGCGATGCCCGAGCACCGAGGGGAGCACCGCCGCAAGATCAGCCGGCTCCAGGTGCGAGCGCCCCTCGAGCCAGGCGACCGTGCGCGCGGCGCGCAGCAGTGCGCTCATGCCACGCGGGCTGGCGCCGGCAAGGATCAGGCGGTCCATGTCTACGTTGTCCAGCCGAATGCCGAACTTCTGCGGTGTCTCGGTGGCTTCCCACACGTCGAGCACATAGCGCTCGATGGTCTCGCTGGCGCGCACGCTGCGCTGCACCTGTGCACCGATGGCGTTGAGCCGGTCCCAGGGCAGGATGGCCGGCGCCACCTTGTCGATCAGGCTTTCGGTGTCGTGGTAAGCGGTGTCGAACACCAGCGACTGGCGAATGCCGCGGTCGCTCGGTTTGGGCATGTTCAGCTCGAACATGAAGCGGTCGCGCGCCGCGGAGGCCAGTTCGAAAGTTTCTTCGCGCTCGACCTTGTTGCGGTCGGCAAACACCGTCATGTGCGGAAAGCTGTACTCGCGGTCGAACGCCGAGACCGTGCGCTCGGCCATGGCGCGCAGCAACAGCGATTGCACCTGCGGCCGGGCCCGGTTGATCTCGTTGAAGAAGAAGGTGACCAGCCGCTCGCCATGGCGCAGCAGGGGCCCCGGGTCGATGCGCGGCCGGCCTTGCGCGTCGACGTAGGTGTGATAGACCAGATCGCCCGGCATCAGGTCGACAGTGCCCTCGACCCGCTCGAAGTCGCCACCGATGGCGCGCGAGAAGGCGCGCAGCACCGTGGTCTTGCCGACCCCCACGTCGCCTTCGAGCAGCACGTGGCCGCGCGCGAACAGCGCCACGTTGATGAGCCGGATCGTCTCGGCCTGCCCGATGATTGCCTTTGCGACTTCGCTTTCGACGCGCAATGCGAGGCGGCGCCAGTCTTCGAGTTGTTCTTCGTTGCCCATGGTGTTGCCGCTGTGTCGCGCGATGCCGCGGGCTACTTCGACTCCATCATCTTCTTGAGGTTGCCAAGCCCGCTGCGGTAGAGGTCGGTCACGGCCTTGAGCGCGGCTTCGTCATTCTGGTCAGGCGGAGGATTGTTGTTCGGAAAGGCGCGATAGAAGGCACCGCGCCACTCGACAACGGACTTGCCGCCGTCCGCCACCACCGAGAGGGTGGAGGTGTAGTTGGTGACCGGCAGCGCGCCGCCGTCCTTCGCGCGGTAGCTGTATTTCTTCTGCGCCTCGTCGTAGCTCTCGAGCGTCTCGATCAGCGTTCCGCCGCTCTTGAGCTTGAGGGTCCGAACCGAACCTTCGGTGTTGCCCTTGTCGGAAGGGCTTTCCGCCACCACCGGGTGCCAGTCCTTCAGCGCATTGAAGTTCTTGATCTTGGCCCACACGGCATCGGCCGGCGCCTCGATGGTGACTTTCTCGCTCACCTTCTGGCGCGTGGGGCCGTGGGCCAGGCCGGGAGCCGATGCGGCAAGAAGAACGGATGCGAGAAGGACGGAGAGGGCCCGTCGGCTGGAAGGAAGTGTCGGCATGGAAACGTCCGTGATGAAGAATGAGAAAGGTGGGTCGAAAAATTTCAGTGGTCCATAGGCGCGCCGATGAAGGCGCCGAATCCGCGGCTGTTCTGTCCCGTGGCAATGGTCTTGAGCTTCTGCCCGCTCGCGGCGTCGAGCACCTGCACGTTGTCGTCCATCCAGTTGACGACGTACACGCGGTCACCGTGCGCGGCAATGCCTTCGGGGTACGCGAAGCCGGGGAGGGTGCGCAGCACCTTGAGCGAGGCGGCGTCGATCACGCTGACCGTGTCTTCGTGCTGGTTGGTCACGTAGAGCAGGGCGCCGCCTTGGGCAAGCGCCGCGCCGTAGGGCGCCTTGCCGACCTTCACGGTGCCAATGACGGAGGGCCGGCGGGTGTCGCGCATGTCGACCACCGAGACGTCGTTGCTCTGCACGTTGAGCGCATAGAGCCGGGAGCGCGGGGCGTCGTAGAGCAGCGCGAACGGATGGCTGCCGACCCGCACGCGCGCCATCACCCGCCGCGCACGGGCATCGACCACGGCGACGCTGTCGTCGTCGCGCTCGGCCACGAACACCGTGGTCCCGTCAGGGTGTGCAGCCACACCGGCGGGCGCGCGGCCGACCGCGATCGAGGCCAGGGGTTTTGCGGCATTGGCAGCTTGCGCATCGAACACCAGCAGCCGGCTGCTGTACCAGTCGGCCACGTACAGGCGCTTTCCGTCGGCCGAGATGTCGATGCCGACCGGTCCGTTGCCGGCCGGCAGCGTGTTCACGACCTTCTGCCTGCGCATGTCGATGACGGAGATCGTCTTGCTGTCGGGGTTGGACACGAACACTCGGCCGGCGCAGCTTGACGCCACCACACCCGCAGGCGAGCGCCCGACGGGCACGGTGGCCACCACCTGCTGCGATGCAACATCGATCACCGACACGTCGTGGCTGCCCTGGTTGGTGATGTAGGCGAACGGCGCAGCCCAAGCCGCGGTGCAGCAAAGCAGGACCGCGGCAACCCCGGCGCGCACAGGTGTTGCGGTACCTGTCATGGCCCCGTGCCGGGGGGGCGTTTCAGCGCGCGGTGGGAGGGCCGATGAAGCAGCCATTGTTCACCTTGGCCTGCAGCGCCTTGTAGCGCTTGATGTCGGCCTGCAGCTTTTCCGAATCGCGGATGTAGCCGCCGCGCTCGCCGCCAATGGTGGTGGCCTTGGCCGCGGTGCTCAGGTCCACGTATTCCGAATACTTGATCTCCTTGGCAATGGCATCGACCGCGCAAGAGCACTTGTTCGTCATCTCGAAGCGGCCCGCGTCCGGATGCGCGGCGATGCATTCCTGCACGTACAGCACACGGTCGACGGTAGGAAAGTCATTCGCGCGCTGCGGGGCGCCATGCGCGGCCATCGGCAGGCCGAGAAGGCAAAAAAGGCGGAAGATTTTTTTCATGGCGTTCGCTGGAATTTCGAGGGAGAGAGATGCAGCACTATCGCGCCGGCGCCTTGGCCCCGTCGATGAGGAGCTCCTCGACGACCAGGGGCTGGGCTGCCGCGCTCTCGCCCGGTATGGAGGTGCGAATGCCGTAGACGCCGCCCGGCACCGCGTCGGACAACGTGAAGCGATAGGTCTTGCCCGCGAACTTTTCGTACTTCGGCCGGTTCGGGTCGTCAAGGAAAGGGCTGAACGCGATCTCCTTGCCCTTGACCGTGCGGCCTTGGTAGCGCAGCGACACGTCGCGCACCTCGGCGTCCTGGTAGATCGCCATGCGGATGCGCTTGCGGAAGTGATATTCAGAGCCGCGCGCGAGGCGCTTCATCTCGCGGACGTCGTGCTCCAGAAAATAGAGGATGACGGGGTTGCCCTCGGCGGCCGGCACGTCGGGCACCGCGATCTTGCGGGCGCCGCTCAGGAACACGCCCTTGGCGTCGCAGCAGCTGCCGTCGGCCTTGGCGATCAGAGCCACCGTGACGTTGTCTGCAAAGGCTTCTTCGAGGCTTCCGGTCTTGCCGAACGTGTAGCGCAGCAACATGGGTGCCTGCAGGCCTTGCAGCTGCGGCGTCATGAACAGGAGGCGCTCCGCGGCCGAGAAGTCGCGCTTGTCGGCCTCGGCATGCGGGGCCAGGGGAGCACAGAGCAGGGCGCAGAGCGAAAGACGAAGCGGAAAGGCAATGGCGAGGCGCATGGATGACCTGGTCAGTTGTTGGGTACTCCGAACGATGCATCGACCAGCGGAACGCCGTACTCCTTGAGGATGGCCTGGATCTCGGGAGCTTTGGATTCGATCAGTCCCTCGATCTGCTGCTTCCACTCGCGTTCGCCGTAGCGCACGCCCATGGCCATCTGGTAGTCGAGCCGCAAGCCCTTTTCGGACTTGAGCGGCACCACGACGAGCGCGGGGTCCTTGACGCGCCGGGCAAAGAAACCGGCGATCGGGCCCCAGACCACGACCGCATCGAGCTTGCCTTCGGCCAGGTCCCTTTCGACAATTTCGCCCGGGTATTGCGCGGGGTCGGCGCTCATGAGCTTGTAGGGCACGCCCTGCTCGAGCAGGCCGTGCTTGTTGAGCCATTGCGAAGCCGGTGAGCGGTCGTAGATGCCGATGCGCAGCGACTTGAGCTTGGCAGGATCGAGCTTCAGGAAATCTTCCGCCGAAGCCACCTTGTCCATGCCCTTGCCCTTGGGGAAGACCAGTGCGTAGGTCGAGCGGTAGTAGGGCTTGGTGACCGAGACTTCATCCAGCCCGACCGGCACGCCCATCACGATGTCGCACGGATAGTCTTGTCCCGGCAGCTTGTAGCGCAGCGTGTTGCGAAAGAAAGCCAGCCGCTGCGGAAACGAGTAGTAGACGACCGGCAGTCCCAGCGTCTTGCCGAACAGCTCGGCGATGCGGTTCTCGATGCCTTCTCCCTTGGTATTGGAGAAGGGCATGTTGTTGGGGTCCTGGCAGACGCGAAATTCCTTGCGTGGCGGCGTCAACTGGGCCATGGCCGGGATCAGCGCGCAGCAGCATGCCGCGCCCGCGAGGCCCGCCCGCAGGCGAGCGCCGAGAGAGACGGGCCTGCCAGCGCGCGGCCGGGCGGTCATTTGTTTTCTTCCACGCGTGCGCGTGTGATGGCGCCGTCGGAGCGGCCCTTCAGGTAGGCATAGAGCTGGTTGATGTTTTCCATCACGGCGGGGTTGTTGCCGAAGCTCTGCATGCCCTTGTCGAGCCGTCCGTCACGCACGACCTTGATGAATTCTTCCTTCTTCATGGTCTTCAAGCTGTTGATGAGAGAAGGTCCCACCATGCCTTCCTGGTTGGGTCCGTGGCAGCGGTCGCAGGCTGCGGAGCGCCAGGTTCGGAAACCCTTCATGGTTTCGGGGTCCACCTTGTAGCCCTCGGTCACTTTGTAGGGCGCCGGGTCCGGCGCGGCAACAGCCAGGGTGCAGACCGCGCCTGCAATCAGGAAAAGAGAAGGCAGCAACGCTGACGTACGAAATTTCATGGCTCCAGGGTCTCCGATATTGGGGGGAAATACAAGGGGAGAGCCCTCTCTTGAGTGCGCTCTCCCGGTTCCGCGCTTCGTCTCTCGCGGATTGCGGACTCGTCAGTTCTTCGGCAGCGCAAACACTGTCAGCGAACCACCGAGTTCGGTGTACTGGCTCAGCTCCTTGTAGCCGCCGACGGCGCCCAGGCCTTCGGTGCTCTTCTCGGGGTCGATGCCCGCGGCCATGCCGATGCCGGCCCAGCCGCCAATGCCGGAGAACACGCCGATGTACTGCTTGCCCTTGTGCTCATAGGTGAACACGTTGCCGATGATGCCGGACGGCGTCTTGAACTTGAACAGCTCCTTGTTGATGTCCTTGGCGTCCACGCACTTCAGGTAACCCTCGAGCGTGCCGTAGCAGGAGATGCCGCCGGCGGTGTTCAGCGAACCGCTCCACACCGAGAACTTCTCTGCCTTGGTCTGCACGATCTTGCCGGTGCCCGCATCCCAGGCGATGAAGTTGCCCATGCCGCCATGGCTGCCCGGCGTGGGGTACATCGACAGCGTGGCGCCCACGTACGGCTGGCCCGCGGTGTACTCGACCTTGAACGGCTCGTAGTCCATGCAGACGTGGTTCGTCGGTACGTAGAAGAGCTTGGTGTTGGGGTCGAAGGAGGCGGGTTGCTGGTCCTTGCTGCCGAGCGCCGCGGGGCAGATGCCCTTGGTGTTGACGTCCGCGCCGTTCTGCGCCGTGGAGTACTTGGCAACCACTTGCGGGCGGCCGGTCTTCATGTCGACGTGCGTGGCCCAGTTCACCTTGGGGTCGTACTTCTCGGCCACCAGCAGCGCACCGGTCACGCGGTCCAGCGTGTAGGCAAAGCCGTTGCGGTCGAAGTGCACCAGCGCCTTGGTCGGCTTGCCCTTGACGTTGATGTCCGCCAGGATCATTTCATTGATACCGTCGAAGTCCCATTCGTCGAACGGCGTCATCTGGTAGACCCAGTTGACCTTGCCGGTGTCCACGTCGCGCGAGAAGATGCTCATCGACCACTTGTTGTCACCGGGCCGCTGCGACGGGTTCCAGGTCGACGGGTTTCCGGTGCCGTAGTACACGGCATTGGTCGCCTTGTCGTAGCTGTACCAGCCCCAGGTGGTGCCGCCGCCGATCTTCCACTGGTCGCCCTTCCAGGTCTTCAGCGAAGAGTCCTTGCCCACCGGTGCGAGCTTGCCGTCGGTCCAGGTCATGGACTTGGCCGGGTCCATCAGCATTTCTTCGTCAGGCCCCGTGCTGAAGCCCTTCCAGGCCAGCTTGCCGTCCTTGATGTTGTAAGCGGCCAGGAAACCGCGCACGCCGAATTCGCCACCGCTGATGCCGGTGATGACCTTGTCCTTGAAGACGTGGGGTGCGTTGGTGTTGGTGGCGCCGACCTTCGGATCGCCGTTCTTCACCGTCCATGCGACCTTGCCGGTCTTTGCATCGAGCGCCACCAGCGTGGTGTCGGCCTGTTGCAGGAAGACCTTGCCCTCGGCATAGGCGAGGCCCCGGTTCACGGTGTCGCAGCACATGACGGCAATGACCGACTGGTCCTGCTTGGGCTCGTACTTCCAGAGGATCTTCTGGGTTTCGATGTCGAGTGCGTACACCTTGTTGGGAAACGGGGAATGCAGGTACATCGTTCCGTCGACCACCAGGGGCGAACCCTCGTGGCCGCGCAGTACGCCGGTGGAGAACGTCCACGCGACCTGCATCTTGCCCACGTTGCTCTTGGTGATCTGATTCAACTTGCTGTAGCGCTGGTTGAACATATCGCCCGCTTGCGTGGCCCAGTTCTTGGAGTTGGCGATGTTTTTCTCTACATCGGCATTGGCAAGCGCCAAAGCCGGAAGAGCCAACATCGCGACGCCGATATGCCGTACAAGACGGCCGGCGATCTGCCTGGAAAACTTCATAAATGTCTCCTCACATTTCAGTGGGTTTCGAACACGATCATGGCAGCACCCGCGGATCTTTCGATCGCTTTGGCGAATGCTGCGGTCCGCAACATCCATGCCTGCCAGTTCCAGCACGGAGCACTTCGAAGCCCGATGCGCGCTCCATGCGGGGACACGCGGCTCCACTCGGAAGAGGTGTGCACGAGACCGCGTTCGCGCAGCACGCGGCGGCATGCCGCAATGCGCACCGGACCTAGGGAAATCCCGGGCGTTCGGCGCATCGTCACGCGCTTGCCGGCGCGCATTGCCGCAGGCCTGCAACGTGTGTGCATCCAAATTTGGCGCAAAGTGTCTCGTGCAAAGTACGGGTGTGCGGCGCAGCAAGAGCGCGAAGGCGCTTGCGCGGGCCGATGCGTGGCAACTCGGCACAGTGAAAACCCTCGTCGTCCAGAGGCACAGAATTTGCGGATCGAATGCAAACCGCAAATACCATCGGAGCCCGAACTGCTCGCCCCATCCCACCGGCCTACATGCTGCGAACCATCGACTTAACCAAGCGCTATGGCACGCGCACGGCGCTGCAATCGTTGTCGCTGCATTTGCCCGCAGGCCAGTTCGTGGCGCTGCTCGGGCCCAATGGCGCGGGCAAGTCGACGCTGTTCCAGGTGCTGACCGGCATGTTCGCGGCCGACGAGGGCGAGGTCGAAGTGGCGGGCCATTCGCTGCGCCGCTCCGCCACTGCTGCGCTGCGGCACATCGGCGTGGTGTTCCAGCAGATGTCGCTCGATCTGGACCTGAGCATCCGGCGCAACCTGCTGTTCCAGGCCGACCTGCACGGCCTGCCGCGTCGGCTGGCGCAAGAGCGTATCGCATCGGCCTGCGAGCGCCTGAACATCGATGCCGACCTGGACCGGAAGGTGCGCGAACTGTCAGGCGGCAACCGGCGGAAGGTCGAACTCGCGCGTGCGGGCCTGCACCGGCCGGCCGTGCTCCTGATGGACGAAGCCACCGTCGGTCTCGACCCGAAGTCGCGCCAGGATCTGCTGGCCGCATTGCATGCCGACGTGCGCGAACGCGGCGTGTGCGTGCTGTGGGCTACGCACCGGGTCGAAGAGGCCGAGGGAGCCGACCGCGTGCTCGTGCTGCACAAGGGCTCGCTGCTGGCGGACGGCACGCCGGCGGAGGTGGGCCAGCTGCTCGGCGGCGCCACGCTGGAGGCGGGCTTCATCGCACGCACCGCGTGAAACAAAAAGAATCCGAGTCATAAAAATGGAGACATCGAATGCCGCATGCATCTTTCCCTTCGCTTTCCGGCGCGCACCTTCGCGCAGCCTGCGGACGTAGCGCGCTCGCGCTCGTGCTGGCCGCGGCGGGCGGTACCGCTATGGCGCAGGGCACCGCCTATGTGTCGAGCGAGAAGGACAACGCGCTGACCATGATCGACCTGGCAACGCTGACGGTGAAGGGCACCATTGCAACCTGCAAGCGCGCCCGCCATATCCAGCTGACACCCGAGCGGCAGATCATGGTGGCCTGCACCGACTCCAACCAGGCCGACCTGATCGATCCCGCGAGCGGAAAGTCGGTGCGGCGCATTGCGCTGGGCGACGAGCCCGAGGCCTTCGATCTCTCGCCCGACGGCAAGGTGATCTACGTTTCGAACGAAGACGCGGGCGAAGCCAGCTTCATCGACACGGCCAGCGGCAAGAAGCTGCGCTCCGTGAAGGTGGGCGCGGAGCCCGAGGGCGTCAAGGTGAGCGCTGACGGAAAGACCCTGTACGTAACCTCGGAGGTGGCCAGCCTTGTGCACGTGATCGACACCGCCACCGGCAAGGTCGTGAAGAACATCAAGGCCGGCAAGCGCCCGCGGCGCATGGCGATCACGCCGGATGGAAAAGAGCTGTGGATCACCAACGAGCTGGGAGCCAGCGTCAGCATCGTCTCCACCGCCACGCATGAGGTGATCCACACGCTGAAGTTCGAAGTGAAGGGCGCGCGCGCCGAAGATATCACGCCGGTCGGCATCCAGATGACGAGCGACGGCAAGCGCGCTTTCGTGGGCCTGGGCCGCGCCAACCACGTGGCCTTTGTCGACGTGCCCAGCCGCAAGGTGAGCTCGCTGGTGCTGGTCGGCAAGCGGGCCTGGAACGTCACGCTCGACAAGGCGCAGGCGCGGCTCTATGTGGTCAACGGAATGAGCGACGACGTGACCGTGGTCGACGTGGCAGGCGCCAAGGCCATCAAGAGCGTTCCGGTGGGGCGCGTGCCCTATGGGCTCGTGATCGTCGAATGAGGATGCGCGCGACGGTTTGCCATTTTTTGAGTGCGGCGCTGGTCGCGCTGCTCCTTGCGCCGTTCAGCTCGGGCGCGGCAGTGCTCAAGGCCACCTTGATCACGCCCGCCGACGATGCTCGCCTGGAGCGTAGCCGCATCGAGCGGGCCTACCTCGGCCATCCCAGCGGCCCGCTGGCCGAAGGGGTCGAGGTGGCGCTCGACGAGGCCAGGTTCGAGCTCGACGCGGCCGGTGCCGAGGTGGCGCTGGCGACGGCGCCGGCTGCCTCGCTCGATGCGGCCCGCGCCGCGGCCGTGGCGGCCGAGAAGGCCGGTGCGGCGGTGCTTTTGACCGATCTTCCCGCCGACTGGACGCTGGCCGTGGCCGATGCCGTGAAACTGCCGGTGCTGAACCTCAGCGACGCATCCGACCGTCTGCGCCAGAAGGACTGCCGGGCCCGCCTGTTCCATCTGATTCCAAGCGAACGCATGCGCAGCGATGCGTTGGCGCAGACGCTGGTGTCACGCAAATGGAGCAAGGTGCTCCTGCTGGTGGGCGGCAGTCCGCAGGATGCCGTCCGCGCGGCCACAGTGCAGGCCTCGATCAAGCGCTACGGCTTGCAGGTGGTGGCCAGCAAGCCTTTCAAGCTCTCGGCCGATCCGCGCGAGCGCGACCTGGCCAACCCGCTGCTGCTCACGGCCGGCAACAGCTACGACGCGGTGTGGGTGGTCGACAGCGACGGCGAATTTGCCCGCACGCTGCCGTACCGCACCGTGCTGCCGCGGCCGGTGGTGGGCGACGGCGGGCTGGTGGCGCTGGCCTGGCATGCGCAGTTCGAACGCTACGGCGCGCCGCAGGTGTCGCGGCGTTTTACCAAGGTCGCCAGGCGCTCGATGACCGCGCAGGACTGGGCCGCGTGGATGGCCGGCAAGACCCTGGCGGCAACCGCCATTGGCGCGCCCAAGGGCCCGAATGCAGCGTGGGCCCAGGCCATCGCCAAGGGCACCCTCGACGGCTCCAAGGGCACCAACCTGAGCTTCCGCGTGTGGGACGGCCAGCTGCGCCAGCCCATGCTGCTGAGCGACGGACAGGGTGTGGTCTCGCAGGCCCCGGCCGAAGGCATGCTGCATCCGCGCGACGTGCTCGACACGCTGGGCGCCGACGCACCGGAGAAGCTATGTCCGATCGCACGCTGAAGACGGCAAAGACGCCCGCGAGCGAAAACGCCGAGCTTGTGGCGCGGCGGGGCGTGGCGCACGCGCTGCAGGCCATGCGCGCCATCATGCTGCGCGAGCTCTACAAGTTCTCGCAGCAGACCGGGCGGCTGGTGTCGGCGCTGGTACGGCCGCTGTTGTGGCTGGCGGTGTTCGCGGCCGGCTTTCGCAATGTGTTCGGGGTGGCGATCGTGGAGCCCTACGACACCTACGTTCCCTATGACGTGTACATCGTGCCGGGGCTGGTCGGCATGGTGCTGCTGTTCAACGGCATGCAGTCGTCGCTGGCCATGGTGTACGACCGCGAGATGGGGCTGATGCGCCTCCTGCTGACGGCGCCGCTGCCGCGTCCCTGGCTGCTGTTCTCCAAGCTGTGCGCCACCGCGCTGCTGTCGGTGCTGCAGGCGCTGGCCTTCGTGATCGTGGCGGCGCTCATCGGCACCGAGCTGCCGCTGCTGTCGCTGTCCGGCCTGCATGCGCTGGTGGCGCTGGCCGCCGGCGCGCTCATGCTGGGCGCGCTCGGGCTGCTGCTGTCGGTGCACATCAAGCAGCTGGAAAACTTTGCGGGCACGATGAACTTCGTCATCTTTCCGATGTACTTCTTGTCGACCGCGCTCTATCCGCTGTGGAAGCTGCAGGAGTCCGGGGCCGAGTGGGTGTACCAGCTGGCGCGCTTCAATCCCTTCACCTATGCCGTGGAGTGGATCCGCTTTGCGCTATACGGCAAGGATCCGGGCCTTGCGCCCTACGTGGTGCTCGGCTGCCTGGCGGTTTTCTTCGGCCTCGCGTGCTGGGGCTACGACCCGCAGCGCGGCTTCGGCGGCCTGACCAAGCGCGGCGGAGGCGGGCCATGAGCGGGCAGGGCGCCTCCACCCGTCGCCGCTGGCTGCGCAATGCGGGCGCGCTGGCGCTGGGCGCATTGCCGCTGGCACGCGCCGTGGCCTCGACGGAGCCCTTTCCTTCCCGTGCGGTGACGCTCTGGGTGCCCTGGCCCGCGGGCGGCGCCACCGACATCTCGCTGCGGATCCTGGCGGAGCTGGCCTCGGTTGCGCTGGGGCAGCCGGTGCTCACCGAGAACCGCGGCGGCGCTGGCGGCACGCTGGCCATGCCGGTGCTGCAGCAGGCGCGGCCCGATGGCTACACCATCGCCCAGATGCCGCAGACGGTGTTCCGCGCGCCGCACACGCAAAAGGTGCTGTGGGATCCGATTCGCGACGTGACGCCGATCATCCAGGTGTCCAGCGTCACCTTCGGCATGCTGGTTGCGGCGGGCAGCCCCGTGCGTTCGCTCGAAGACCTGTTTGCATTCGCGCGTGCGCGGCCCGGCGAGCTGACCATTGCCACCAACGGCATCGGCACCACGCCGCACATGGTGCTGGAGGCGCTGTTCACAGCGCGCGGCCTGCGCTACATCCACGTGCCCTACAAGGGAACCGCCGAGCAGCTGAACGCGATTGCGGGCGGGCAGGTGATGGCCGGCGTCAATTCCACCGGCTTCGGGCCCGCGGTCGACTCGGGCACGCTCCGGTTGCTGGCAATCTTTTCGGGCGAACGCTCGAAGCGCTGGCCGCAGGTGCCCGTGCTGCGCGAGCTCGGCTTCGACATCGTGGCCAAGTCGCCCTTCGGCCTGGCCGGGCCGCGCGGCGTGCCGCCGGCCGTGGTGAAGGTGCTGCACGACGTATTCAAGAAAGCCATGTTCGACCAGCGCTTCAAGGACGAACTGGCCAAGTACGACCAGGAGGTCGATTACCTCGGGCCGGAAGCGTACGCGCAGTCGTGCCGCGAAATCTTCGCGCAGGAGCGCGCCATGGTGGAGAAGCTGGGCCTTACGCGCTCCGGCACCTGAGGAGGGGAACCCGTGATCCGATCGAACCAGACGACGAACCGCCGCCTGATCGGCCTTGCCGTGGCCGCCGCGGCCTGTCCGATGCCGGGACAAGCGCAGGAAACCGCGCCTCAGGTAGGCAGCCTGCCGACCGTGGAGGCGGTCAGCACCACCCCCGTGCCGGGCATCGAGGTGCCGAAGGACCAGATTCCGTCCAACGTGCAGACCGCCGACGACCTGCATCTGCGCCGCGCGCAGAGCCTGAACCTGCCCGACTTCATGGCCACGCAGATGCCGAGCGTGAACGTGAACGAGATCCAGGGCAACCCGTACCAGGTCGACGTGAACTACCGCGGCTTCAGCGCGAGCCCGGTGCTCGGCACGCCGCAGGGCCTGTCGGTGTACCAGGACGGCGTGCGCATCAACGAGCCCTTCGGCGACGTGGTGAACTGGGACCTGATTCCGAAGGCGGCCATCTCGAGCATCACGCTGCTGCCGGGCTCCAATCCGCTGTTCGGCCTGAACACGCTCGGCGGCACCCTGTCGCTGCAGACCAAGCGGGGCGACACGCACCCCGGCACCGAGCTGGAGCTGCAGGCCGGCTCGTTCGGCCGCGTGAGCACCGAGCTCACGCACGGCCGCAAGCTGGCCGAAGGCGGGCATCTGTTTCTGGCACTCGGCGGGCTCAACGAAGACGGCTGGCGCAATTACTCGCCCTCGCGCGTTCGCCAGCTCTTTGCCAAGGTGGGGCAAGACAGCGGCAAGCTCTCCTGGGACCTGAGCTTTACCCATGGCGACAACCGGCTGGTGGGCAACGGCCTGTTGCCCGAGTCCATGCTGATGCAAGACCGCAAACAGGTCTATACGCGGCCCGACCGAACCGGCAACCGCATGTCGATGCTCACGCTCAATGGCAGCTACCGCTTGAGCGACCAGCAGACGATTTCGATGACCGCATACACGCGGCGCTCGCGGTACAGCACGCTCAACGGTGACCTCAACGACGATTTCGATCCGGCCGAGAGCGGAAATTCGGGCGTCGAGAACCGCACTTACACGCGGCAGCACGGCGAAGGCGTCGCACTGCAATCGACCTATACGGCGGGCATGCATCAGCTCACCTTCGGCGCCTCGGTGGATCGCGCGCGTACCCACTTCTTGCAGACGGAAGCTGAAGGTTTGCTGGATTCCACCCGCGCCGTGGTGCCGCAGGAAGAAGCCGAGGTGGATGCGCTGCTTGCAGGCAAGAGCCGCACCGCAAGCATCTATTTTTCCGACCTGGTAACGCTGCGGCCGGACCTGCAACTGAGCCTTTCGGGCCGCTACAACGACACCCGCGTGACCACCCGCGACGACGGGCGCGCCTTGCTCGGGCTCTCAACCCAGCTCGACGGTGAAGGCCGCTACAAGAAGTTCAATCCCGCCATCGGCCTCACATGGCAGGCCACGCCGCAGCTCACGGCCTATGCCGGCTGGAGCCAGGGCAACCGCGCACCGAGCCCGATCGAACTCGGCTGCTCCGATCCGGCAAACGCCTGCGTGCTGCCCAATGCGCTGCAGGCCGATCCGCCGCTCAAGCAGGTGGTGTCGCAGACCTTCGAAACCGGGCTGCGCGGACGCTTTGCGCAGGACCTGCGTTGGAATGCATCGGTGTTCCGCACGGTCAACAAGGACGATCTGCTGTTTATCAGCAGCGGGCTCTCGCGCGGCTATTTCAGCAACTTCGGCCGCACCCTGCGCCAGGGGGTGGAACTCGGCCTCTCGCAGCAGACCGAGCGCGTCGACTGGTCTCTGTCGTACAGCTACCTGCGCGCGAGATACGACTCCCCGGCCTGCCTGGTGGCCGAAGCGAACAGCAGTGCCGAGACCAGCGCCTCCTGCACCGGCGAAGGAGAAATCGCGGTTCGGCGCGGCGATCGGCTGCCGGGCTTGCCGGCGCATGCGCTCAAGTTCAACGTCGACTGGCGCGTGACGCCCGGCTGGACCTTGGGCGCGCAATACCGCGCCTACTCGCGGCAGACGGTGCGCGGCAATGAGAACGGCTTGCACGCACCCGATGGGGATCTTTTCAGCGGCAGCGGCCGCATCGGTGGCTATGCGCTGCTGGACCTCACCACACGCTGGAAGCTGGGCCGCAACGTGGAGCTTTTTGCCAAGGTGGCGAACGTGTTCAATCGCCGCTATGCCAGCGCCGGCCAGTTGGGCCGCAACGGGTTCGACGCCAGCGGCGCGGTGCTTGCGCCGGATGCATGGCGTAACGCGCAGTTCGTGGCGCCGGGCGCCCCGCGCGCGGTGTGGGTTGGCGTGCGCGTGCAGCTCGGGGTCTGAGGCCGCGCACCGAAAGGTTCAGGCGGCGCGCTTCACGCTGCGCTTCTTAGCTGCGGGGCGCGCGGCTGGCAGAGTGCCGAGCTGATGCTTGATCTGCGCTTGGCCATTCGTGCGCAGATAGTCCTCGAACGCCAGCGCCACCTGCGGCAACTGCCGGGATGCAAGGTGCATCACGTACCAGTCGCGAACCACCGGATTGCCCGGCACCGGCAGCACGCCCAACAGGCCGGCGTTCATCTCGAGCACGCAGGTGTGCATCGACAGGAAGGCGATGCCGAAGCCCGCGGCGCACATCTGCTTGATGGCCTCGTTGCTCGACAGTTCGGAGCCGATGCGCAGCGGCAGTCCCTGGTCCTTGAAGAAGCGTTCGACCGTGGTGCGCGTGCCCGAGCCGCGCTCGCGCACCAGCATGCGCGTGTCCGACAGCATGGCAAGCGTGGGTTTGGGCGCCAACATCAGCGGATGGGAAGGCGCCGCGAGAAAGGCCATCGGGTGCTTGGCGAAGGCGCTGGAATCGGTCTTCAGCTCCGCGGGGGGGCGGCCCATGATGGCGATGTCGATCTCCTGTCCCGCGAGCATGCGCACGATCTCGTCGCGGTTGCCCACCTGCAGCTTGACCTTCACCTTCGGGTGTTCCTTGGCGAAGTTCACCAGGATGGGCGGCAGCAGGTACTCGGCCGTGGTGATGGCGCCGACGCGCAGCGTGCCCGAGAACACGCCCTGCAGCATGGCCATCTCGTCCCCCGCCTCGCGCCAGAGGTCGAGGATGCGGCCGGCGTAACCGGCCAGCAGTTCGCCCGCCTCCGTCAGCCGGATGCCGCGGCCCGTGCGCTGCAACAGCGGCGTGCCAGCCGACTCTTCGAGCGTGCCGATCTGAATCGATACCGCGGGTTGCGTCAGGTGCATTTCGTCTGCAGCAAGTGAAACGCTGCCGAGCCGCGCGACGGCGTGGAAGGTGGCGAGCTGGCGAAAACTCGCGTGCTTGGAAAGAGGCATGAAGTGATATTAGGTTTGGCAAATGTGAATGTCAAAAGATTTAATTTTTCTTTATCTGTCATGCGGCCTACATTCACTTCACCGACAGCACCAAACCCCTTCACTCGAGAGGCACTCCATGGGCAACATGAACGAAGCAATCCAGATCACCGACGCCAAGAAGCGCTACTCGGCCGGTGTGCTGAAGTACGCGCAAATGGGCTATTGGGATGGCGACTACCAGCCCAAGGACACCGACATCCTCGCGTTGTTCCGCATCACGCCGCAAGACGGCGTGGACGCGATCGAAGCCGCTGCGGCGGTGGCCGGCGAATCGTCCACCGCGACCTGGACCGTGGTGTGGACCGACCGCCTCACCGCCTGCGACATGTACCGCGCCAAGGCCTACAAGGTGGAGCCGGTGCCCAACAACCCGGGCCAGTATTTCTGCTACGTGGCGTATGACCTCTCGCTCTTCGAAGAGGGCTCCATCACCAACGTGACGGCCTCCATCATCGGCAACGTCTTCAGCTTCAAGCCGCTGAAGGCCGCCCGGCTGGAGGACATGAAGTTTCCGGTCGCCTACGTCAAGACCTTCCCCGGCCCTCCGACCGGCATCGTGGTGGAGCGCGAGCGGCTCGACAAGTTCGGCCGGCCCCTGCTAGGCGCGACCACCAAGCCGAAGCTCGGGCTCTCGGGCCGCAACTACGGCCGCGTGGTGTATGAGGGCCTGCGCGGCGGGCTCGACTTCATGAAGGACGACGAGAACATCAACTCGCAGCCGTTCATGCACTGGCGCGATCGCTTCCTCTTCGTGATGGACGCGGTCAACAAGGCCAGCGCCGCCACCGGCGAGGTGAAAGGCAGCTACCTGAACGTCACGGCCGGCACCATGGAAGAGATGTATCGCCGCGCGCAGTTCGCCAAGGAGCTGGGCTCGGTGATCGTGATGATCGACCTCGTGGTCGGCTACACGGCCATCCAGTCGATGAGCCACTGGTGCCGGCAGAACGACATGATCCTGCATCTGCACCGCGCGGGCCACGGCACCTACACGCGTCAGAAGAACCACGGCGTGAGCTTCCGCGTCATCGCCAAGTGGATGCGCTTGGCCGGCGTGGACCACATCCACGCGGGCACGGCGGTCGGCAAGCTCGAGGGCGACCCGATGACGGTGCAGGGCTACTACAACGTGTGCCGCGATACGCACACCAAGGTCGACCTGCCGCGCGGCATCTACTTCGACCAGGACTGGGGCGCGCTGCGCAAGGTGATGCCGGTGGCTTCGGGCGGCATCCATGCGGGGCAGATGCACCAGCTGCTCGACCTGTTCGGCGACGACGTGGTGCTGCAGTTCGGCGGCGGAACCATCGGGCATCCGCAGGGCATCCAGGCCGGCGCCACGGCCAACCGCGTCGCGCTCGAAGCCATGGTGCTGGCCCGCAACGAAGGCCGCGACATCGCCAACGAAGGGCCACAGATCCTGCGCAACGCGGCCAAGTGGTGCACGCCGCTGGCGGCCGCGCTCGATACCTGGGGCGAGATCTCCTTCAACTACGCCTCCACCGATACGTCGGACTACGTGCCGACACCGTCGGTGGCCTGAATCCCTGAATCCGTTCCCCCCGTTCCGCAGTTCTCCAGGAGCAACAGACATGCGAATCACACAAGGCACTTTTTCCTTCCTGCCCGACTTGAGCGACGAGCAGATCAGCCGCCAGATCGAGTATTGCCTGGACAAGGGCTGGGCCATCGGCCTCGAATACACCGACGATCCGCATCCGCGCAACACCTTCTGGGAGATGTTCGGCAACCCGATGTTCGACATCAAGGATGCCGCCGGCGTCATGCTCGAACTCGCGTCCTGCCGCAAGACCTTTCCGCAGCAATACATCCGCGTGACGGCGTTCGACTCGACGCACGGCACCGAGTCGGTGGTGATGTCCTTCATCGTCAACCGGCCTTCCAACGAACCGGGCTTCCGCCTCATCCGCACGGAGGAGCCGGGTCGCACGATCCGCTACAGCATGGAGAGCTACGCGGTGCAGGCGCGGCCCGAAGGCAGCCGGTACTGAGCGAAACCGCCGCACGCACATTGCCAGAGGCACGCATGGACGCCACCGAAACCCCCGCCACCCCGGCCGTTGCCACGGCGCCGAAGCAGCTCTTCGAGTCTTCGGGCGTGAAGGCGCTGCTCGACCAGCTCGACGCCGAGCTGATCGGGTTGGCGCCGGTCAAGGGCCGCATCCGCGACATTGCGGCGCTGCTTCTGATCGACAAGCTGCGCCAGGAGCAGGGGCTGCAGTCTCAGCCGCCCTCGCTGCACATGTCATTCACCGGCAATCCGGGCACCGGCAAGACCACGGTGGCCATGCGCATGGCCGAGGTGCTCAAGCAGCTGGGCTACGTGCGCAAGGGCCACCTGGTGGCGGTGACGCGGGACGACCTGGTGGGGCAGTTCATCGGCCACACGGCGCCCAAGACCAAGGAAGTGATCAAGAAGGCGATGGGCGGCGTGCTGTTCATCGACGAGGCCTACTACCTCTATCGGCCGGAGAACGAGCGCGACTACGGACAGGAGTCGATCGAGATCCTGCTGCAGGTGATGGAGAACCAGCGTGACGATCTGGTGGTGATTCTCGCGGGCTACAAGGATCGCATGGAGACCTTCTTCAGCAGCAACCCGGGCATGGCCTCGCGCATTGCGCACCACATCGATTTTCCGGACTACAGCGAAGCCGAGCTGATGCAGATCGCGCAGCTCATGCTGGGGCGGTTGAACTACAGCTTCGACGATGGTGCGGCATCCACCTTCTCGCGCTACGTGAGTCTCAGGCGCAGCCAGCCGCACTTTGCCAATGCGCGATCGATCCGCAATGCGCTCGACCGCATCCGGCTGCGCCACGCCACGCGGCTGTTCGGCAGCGAAGAGGCCCTGACGCGCGAGCAGCTCTGCACGCTGCAGGCGCAGGACATTCTTGCGAGCCGCGTCTTCAATCCTCCGGCGAATGCGGCGCAAACGGAAGGAGCCCAGCGATGAGCATCGAAGCCCTCGTATTCGACGTCGACGGCACCCTGGCCGACACGGAGGAAGTCCATCGCATGGCCTTCAACCTCGCGTTCGAAGAGCTCGGGCTCGGCTGGCACTGGACGCAGGCCGAATACCGCTCGCTGCTGTCGGTCACCGGTGGCAAGGAGCGCATGAAGACCTACATCGATTCACTGCCCCTCCGCGCACCGGAGAAGAAGCGGCTGCACGAGCGGGTGCCGGAGGTCCACGCCGCCAAGACGCAGCACTACACCGACATGGCGCGGCGCGGTGGCATCGAGCTGCGCCCCGGCGTGCTGCGTCTACTCGACGAGGCCCAGGACGCCGGCTTGCGTTTGGCGATTGCGAGCACCACCACGGCCGCCAACATCGATGCGCTGCTACAGGCCACGCTGGGCCCTCGCGGCCTCGCGATGTTCGACGTGATTGCCTGCGGCGACCAGGTGCGTGCGAAGAAGCCGGCCTCCGACATCTACTTGCTGGCGCTCGACACGCTCGGCGTGCCGCCCGAGCGCGCCATTGCGATCGAAGACTCGGTCAACGGACTTCACTCGGCCCTTGGTGCCGGGCTCTGGACGCTGGTCACGCCCACTTTCTGGACCGAGGGCAGCGATTTCAGCGGCGCGGGCCTGGTGCTGCCCAGCCTCGGCGACCCCGCGCAGCCGCTGCCGGGGGAGCCCGGTGGGCACCTGGCGTCTTCTGCGTGGCTCGGCATCGAGGAACTGCTGCGATTGGCCAGCGTGGCCCCGCCAATGAATGCCGTGCAGGCGCTTTACCGAGAGGACAGCTAGATGCAGAAAAACCAGACCACGATGCGGATTGCGCCCAGCCTGCTGTCGGCCGACTTCGCGCGGCTCGGCGAAGAGGTCACGGCGGTCATCCAGGCCGGGGCCGACCTGATCCATTTCGATGTCATGGACAACCACTATGTACCGAATCTGACAATCGGTCCGCTGGTGTGCGAAGCCATCAAGCCCTATGCAACGGTGCCGATCGATGTGCACCTGATGGTCAAGCCGGTCGATGCGCTGATCCCGATGTTTGCGGAGGCGGGTGCCTCGATCATCTCGTTCCACCCCGAGGCCAGCGAGCACATCGATCGCACGATCCGGCTGATCACGGCCAGCGGCTGCAAGGCCGGCCTGGTGCTCAACCCCGCCACGCCGCTGCAGGTGCTCGACCACGTGCTGGACCAGCTCGATCTGGTGCTGCTGATGTCGGTCAATCCCGGCTTCGGCGGGCAGAGCTTCATCGAGAGCGTGCTGCCGAAGATCGAGGCGGTGCGCCGCCGCATCGATGCCACGGGGTGCGACATCTGGCTGGAAGTCGATGGTGGCGTGAAGCCCGGCAACGCCGCGCGCATTGGCGCTGCGGGGGCCGACACGCTGGTCGCGGGCTCGGCGGTGTTCAGCGGCGGCCGCTACCGCGAAGCCATCGATGCGATCCGCACCCAGGCGCTGCAGGGCCGGCGCGACGTGGAAGGGCGTTCCGCATGACAAAAGACTTGCGCGATATCGACGCGATCGCCTTCGACCTCGACGGCACGCTGGTCGACAGCGCACCGGATATCCGCGTCGCCCTGAATGCCGCGCTGGAAGAGGCTGGGCTTGAACGTTTCGACCTGGCCACCGTGCGCGCATGGATCGGCGACGGCCCCGATGCGCTGATCCTGCAGGCGCTCCGGCGGCAAGACCTCGGCGGCAGCGAGGCGCTGCGCAGCCAGCTGCGCAAGGCGTTCGACGCAGCCACGCTGGCGGCGCCGCTGAAGCACGGAAGCGTGTTCGATGGCATTGCCGAGCTGATCGCCGGCCTGCGCCGTGCGCTGCCAATGGTGGTGGTCACCAACAAGCCGACGCCGCTGGCACGCGCCGTGCTGGATGCAGCCGGCCTGCTGCAGCCGATGGCCGGGGTTTTTGGTGCCGACGCGGCGGCGCAGCGCAAGCCCGCGCCTTATCTGCTGCAGGCCGCGGCGCGCCAGCTGGGTGTGGAACCCGCGCGCCTGCTGATGGTGGGCGACGGCCCGGCCGACCTGCTCGCTGCGCAAGCGGCCGGCTCGCCGGCGGCGCTGGTGGCTTGGGGCTATGGCGGCCATGCGGCTTCGGACGCAGCCGCTGTGGCGCCGGCCTGGCGGGTCGCAACGCCGCAGCAGCTGCTGTTGACGGTGCGCGAGTCGCGCGCCGTCCGCCGGGATGAAGAAACGACGACAACGACCAGATATTGAAATCAACCAGGAGACGATCATGCCCATTGCAGGCAAGGCCACGCTGACCCAATACATCATCGAGGAGCGCCGCCGCCACCCCGGGGCCACGGGCGCGCTGAACGCGCTCATCACCGACGTCTCTCTTGCCTGCAAGGCGATCTCGCGCAAGGTGGCGCTCGGCGCCCTGGGCGACGTGCTGGGCAGCGCCAACACGCAGAACGTGCAGGGCGAGGAACAGAAGACGCTCGACGTGGTGAGCAACGACATGTTCCTGCGCGCCAACGAGTGGGGAGGGCACGTTGCGGGCATGGTGTCAGAAGAGTTGGAAGAGCCCTATCTGCCGCCGCGGCAATACCCGCGCGGCAAGTATCTGCTGCTGTTCGATCCGCTCGATGGATCTTCGAACATCGACGTGAACGTGGCGGTGGGCAGCATCTTCTCGATCTTGCGCGCGCCCACGCCAGAGGCCGATGCAAAGCCCGAAGACTTTTTGCAGCCAGGCACCGAACAAGTCGGCGCGGGCTACGCGATCTACGGTCCATCGACCATGCTGGTTCTGACCCTGGGCAACGGCACGCATGCGTTCACGCTCGACCCGCAGCTGGGCGAATGGGTACTGAGCCATCCGAACCTGCGCATTCCGCGGAATACCAACGAATTTGCGATCAACGCGTCGAACAGCCGCTTTTGGGAACCGGCCGTGAAGCGCTACGTCGACGAATGCCTGGCCGGCAAGGAGGGTTCCCGCGGCATCGATTTCAACATGCGATGGATTGCCTCGCTGGTGGCCGAGACGCACCGCATCCTGATGCGCGGCGGCGTCTTCATGTACCCGCGCGACAGCAAGGAGTCGGGCCGAGACGGGCGGCTGCGGCTGCTCTACGAAGCCAATCCCATTTCCTTCCTGATCGAGCAGGCCGGCGGCATGTCGAGCACCGGCCGCAGGCGGCTGATGTCGGTCGAGCCGGAGTCGATCCACCAGCGCATCGGCCTGGTCTTCGGCTCCTCCGAAGAGGTGGCGCGTGTGGAGGCTTATCACAACGAGGCGCCGCAGGACACCTACCAGGCGCCGCTGTTCGGCAAGCGCGGCCTCTTTGCGACCGCCGCCTGAAACGCACCAGAGCACCCACATACACCGGGGCCGAGCCCGAGCGGCCCCGCAAGAATTTCTTTATCTCCCCGAGGCACCACCATGTCAGCCAAGCATCCCATCGTTGCCATCACCGGCTCGTCCGGCGCGGGCACCACGTCCGTCACGCGAACCTTCGAGAACATCTTCAGGCGCGAGAGCGTCAAGGCGGCCATCGTGGAGGGCGACAGCTTTCACCGCTACGACCGCACGACCATGAAAGTGGCCATGGCCGAGGCCGAGTCCGCCGGCAACCGGAACTTCAGCCACTTCGGCGAGGACGCGAACCTGTTCGCGGAGCTCGAGGCGCTGTTTCGCGACTATGGCGAAGCGGGCGTGGGCCAGAGCCGCAAGTACCTGCATGACGCCACGGAGGCGGCGCCCTACAAGCAAGAGCCCGGCACCTTCACGCCATGGGAGACGCTGCCCGATAGCGAGCTGCTGTTCTATGAAGGCCTGCACGGCGGCGTGACGACGGAGAAGGTCGACATCGCACGCCACGTCGACCTGCTGATCGGCGTGGTGCCGGTGATCAACCTGGAGTGGATCCAGAAGCTGCACCGCGACAAGAACACGCGCGGCTATTCGACCGAGGCTGTGACCGACGTGATCCTGCGCCGCATGAACGAGTACGTGCATTACATCTGCCCGCAGTTCACGCGCACGCACATCAACTTTCAGCGCGTGCCCGTGGTCGACACCTCCGACCCTTTCATTGCGCGCACCATTCCAAGCCCGGACGAGAGCCTGGTGGTGATCCGCTTCGCCAATCCGATTGGCTTCGACTTTCCGTATCTGCTGAGCATGCTGCACGACTCGTTCATGTCGCGCGCCAACACGCTGGTGGTGCCGGGCGGAAAGATGGAGCTCGCCATGCAGCTGATCTTCACGCCGATGATCCTGCGGCTCATGGAGCGCCGCAAGAAGTCGTACGCGATATAGCGGCTGCACCGCCCTAACCACAGGCTTCCATACATACGAACAAACAACAGGACCTCCGGCATGACGATTGAAAACCTCGCCTTGCGCACGCAGTGCGCCAACGCCATCCGCGCGCTGGCCATGGACGCCGTGCAAGCCGCCAACTCCGGCCACCCGGGCATGCCGATGGGCATGGCCGACATCGCGGAGGCGCTATGGCGGCACCGCCTGCGGCACGACCCGGCCGACCCGCGCTGGATGAACCGCGACCGCTTTGTCGTCTCGAACGGCCACGGCTCGATGCTGCTGTATGCGCTGCTGCACCTGAGCGGCTATGCATTGCCGATCGACGAGCTGCGGCGCTTTCGGCAGCTGCATTCGCGCACGCCGGGGCATCCCGAGGTCGGCGTCACGCCGGGTGTGGAAACGACCACAGGGCCGCTGGGGCAGGGCATCAGCAACGCGGTCGGCATGGCGCTGGCCGAGAAGCTGCTGGCGGAAGAATTCAACCGGCCGGGCCACGAGGTGATCGACCATCGAACGTATGTGTTCCTGGGCGATGGTTGCTTGATGGAAGGCATCAGCCACGAGGCCTGCTCGCTCGCAGGCACCTGGCGCCTCAAGAAGCTGGTGGCGTTCTACGATGACAACGGCATCTCGATCGACGGCGAGGTGGGCGGCTGGTTCAGCGACGACACGCCCGGCCGCTTCGAAGCCTACGGCTGGACCGTGCTGCGCAACGTCGACGGCCACGATGCCGCGGCGCTCGACGCTGCCATCGCCCGGGCCATCACCGCGGACCGGCCGGTGCTGGTGTGCTGCAAGACGCGCATCGGCCAGGGCTCGCCGAACCGCGCCGGAACCGCGAAGGCGCACGGCGAGGCGCTGGGCGATGCCGAGATCGCGCTGACGCGGCAGGCGCTGGGTTGGAACGCCGCGCCGTTCGAAGTGCCGCCTGCGGTTGCCGAGGCGTGGTCGGCGCGCGAATCGGGCGCCGCGCTGCACAAGGCGTGGCAAGAACGCTTTGCCGCTTATGCAGAGGAGTTTCCGGTGCTGGCGCGCGAGCTGCTGCGACGCCATCGCACCGATGCGCCGCTCACCGCGCAGGTCGAGGCGGCGTTGGCTTCGGCCGCGTCGGGTGCGGAGCAACGCAAGGCCTCTGTGGCCACGCGCAAGGCTTCGCAGGTGGTGCTCGACGAGGTCGGGCCCGCGATGCCGGAACTGATCGGCGGCTCGGCTGACCTCACGGGATCGAACCTCACGGACTGGAAGGGCCACCGCGCGCTCAAGGGCACGGGAACGGGCAACCACGTGCACTACGGCGTGCGCGAGTTCGGTATGGCGGCCATCATGAACGGGCTGGCGCTGCACGGCGGCTTCCGTCCGTTTGGCGGCACCTTCCTGACCTTCTCCGACTACGCGCGCAACGGCGTGCGCATGTCGGCGTTGATGAAGCTGCCGGTGGTCTACGTCTTCACGCACGATTCCATCGGGCTCGGTGAAGACGGACCGACGCACCAGCCGGTGGAGCACGCCTCCAGCCTGCGGCTGATTCCCGATGTCGACGTCTGGCGGCCAGCCGATGCCACCGAAACGGCCGTGGCGTGGCGGCAGGCGCTGCGCCGCGTGGACGGGCCGAGCTGCCTGCTGTTGACGCGCCAGGCGCTGCCGCATGCGGGCGGCGGCGAGGAGCGCATCGAATCCATTGCGCGCGGTGCCTATGTGCTGCGGCGCCCGGAGGCCGAGTGCGTCGCGCTGCTGGCGAGCGGCTCCGAGGTCGGCGTGGCATTGGCCGCAGCGGCCTTGCTGGCGGAGGAGGGCATCGAGGCGCGCGTGGTGTCCGTCCCGTGCATGGACGTGTTCGAACGACAGGATAAGGAATGGCGCCACGCGGTGATTCCGCGCCATCTGCCGCGCGTGGCGGTGGAGGCGGGCAGCACCGGACTGTGGTGGAAGTTCGTCGGTGAATACGGTGACGTGGTCGGGCTCGACCGCTTCGGCGAATCGGCGCCGGCGGGGGAACTGTTCAAGCTCTTCGGCCTTACGGCCGAAGTGGTAGCCGAGCGCGCGCGGCGGTTGCTCGCGAACGCCGCGGTGGTTCATGTGAAAGAGGCCGCATGACGTTCAACACGCTCGATCAGATCGACCTGCGTGGGCAGCGCGTGTTCATCCGCTGCGACCTGAACGTGCCGTTCGACGCCGCCGGTCGCATCAGCGACGACACGCGCATCCGTGCCAGCCTGGCCGGCATTCGGCACGCGCTGTCGCAGGGGGCGCGAGTGATGGTCACCTCGCACCTGGGCCGGCCGAAGGAAGGCGGGCTTGCCGACGGCGAATCGCTGGCGCCAGTGGCTGTGCGGCTTGGCGAATTGCTGGGCGCACCCGTCACCTTGGTCAGCGACTGGGTCGATAGTCCCTTCGAGGTGTCGCCCGGCCACGTGGCGCTGCTCGAGAACTGCCGAGCCAACGTGGGCGAGAAAGCCAACGCGCAAGCCCTGGCGCGGCGCATGGCGGCGCTGTGCGACGTGTACGTGAACGACGCTTTCGGCACCGCGCACCGGGCTGAAGCCACCACCGAGGCGCTGGCGCGGCTTGCGCCCGTGGCCTGCGCCGGGCCGCTGATGGCGTCGGAGCTGAACGCACTCGGCCGTGCGCTCGCGAATCCGGCTCGGCCGCTTGCCGCGATCGTCGGCGGGTCCAAGGTGTCGACCAAGCTGTCGATCCTGGAGTCGCTCGCGGCGCAGGTCGAATGGCTGGTGGTCGGCGGCGGCATGGCCAACACCTTTCTGCTGGCGGCGGGGCATCCGGTCGGGCGGTCCCTGTGCGAGCCCGAGATGGTCGAGACGGCGCGTGCCGTGACCGCGGCGCTTTCGGCGCGAGGTGCGCGGCTGTTCATGCCGACCGACGTGGTGACCGCCACCGAGTTTTCGCCGAACGCGCGCGCGACGGTGAAAGTGGTGGCCGACGTGGCGCCGGACGACATGATCCTCGACTTCGGTCCCGAGTCGGTGGCGCAACTCGTCGCCACGCTCGGCCAGTGCAAAACCATCGTCTGGAACGGACCGCTGGGCGTGTTCGAGATCGAGCAGTTCTCGCACGGCACGCGCACGCTGGCCAACGCCATCGCGCGCATGGATGCGTTCTCGCTGGCGGGCGGCGGCGACACCGTCGCGGCCATCAACCAGTTCGAGGTGGAGGAGTGCATCGACTACGTCTCCACTGCGGGCGGCGCATTCCTCGAATTCCTCGAAGGCAAGAGCCTGCCGGCCGTCAAGGCGCTGCAGGACCGCCGGCACTGAGGCAACTGGCGCCCTCATACCTATTTCCAACATCCACAGGAGCTGTTTCCATGGCCATGATTTCGCTGCGTCAATTGCTGGACCACGCCGCCGAGCACCAGTACGGCGTGCCGGCGTTCAACGTCAACAACCTGGAGCAGATCCAGGCCATCATGCAGGCCGCAAGAAAAACCGACAGCCCGGTCATCCTGCAGGCCTCGGCGGGTGCGCGCAAATACGCGGGCGAACCCTTTCTGCGCAAGATGGTCGAGGCGGCGGTCGAGATGTACCCCGAGATCCCGATCGTGATGCACCAGGACCACGGCGCCAGCCCGTCGATGTGCATGCAGGCCATCCGTTCGGGCTTCACCAGCGTGATGATGGACGGCTCGCTGATGGAAGACGCCAAGACGCCCGCCAGCTACGACTACAACGTGGACGTGACCCGCCGCGTGGTAGAGATGGCGCGCGCGGTCGGCGTCTCGGTCGAGGGCGAGCTGGGTTGCCTCGGGTCGCTCGAGTCGGGCATGGCCGGCGAGGAAGACGGCAGCGGCGCGGAGGGCGTGTTGTCGCACGACCAGCTCTTGACCGATCCGCAGCAGGCGGCCGATTTCGTCTCGCGCACCGGCGTGGATGCACTGGCCATTGCCATCGGCACCTCGCACGGCGCTTACAAGTTCAGCCGCAAGCCGACCGGCGACATCCTCGCGATCGACCGCATCAAGGACATTCACGCGCGCATTCCGAAGACGCACCTGGTGATGCACGGCTCTTCGTCCGTGCCGCAGGAATGGCTGGCGGTGATTCGCGACTACGGGGGCGACATCAAGGAAACCTACGGCGTGCCGGTCGAGGAGATCCAGGAAGGCATTCGGCACGGGGTGCGCAAGGTCAACATCGACACCGACATCCGCCTGGCCATGACCGGCGCCATGCGCCGCGCCATGGGCAGTGACCGCAGCGAGTTCGATCCGCGCAAGTTTCTGAAGGAGGCCACGGCGGCCGCGCGCGATCTCTGCATCGATCGGTTCCAGGCTTTCGGGACCGCGGGCATGGCTTCGAGGATCAAGCCCCTGGCGATGTAGCGGCTGGCTGACGCTTCAAGCAGGACAAAAGCCCCAGGCTTTCTGGGCCGTTCCAGTACTTATCGAAGGAGAAGGAAAGGACATTCCTTCCATGTGCTCACGTCGCCGGCGCGATCCAATTTGCCAACAAATGGGATACCGCGTCGAGACGACATGCGCCGGCATCCCGGCGCCCACCAAGGAAGCACATGACCACGATTACCGGCTCCAACGGCAGCGACCTTCTCACCGGCACGGCCGGAAGCGACACCATCAACAGCGGCAACGGGGACGACACCGTCAGCGGTGGAGCCGGGAACGATTCGCTGAATGGTGGCGCGGGAAGCGACACGCTCGATGGCGGCAGCGGAAGTGACCAGCTCAACGGGGGATCGGGGAGCGACACCCTGATCTACAACGTCAGCGAAAACATCGCGGCTGGAACCAAGGACGTCTATACGGGCGGGGCGGGCGTCGATACGCTGCAACTTCAATTCACGCGCGCCCAGTGGCTGGAGTCTGCCACTCAGACGCAGGTCGCCGCCTATCTGGCCCATCTTGCAGCGGTGACCAATGCGAAGACCAGCGAGGTTTCCAACGGCTCGGCCAGCGATTTCGTTTTCACCTTCGGGTCGTCCACGCTGACCGTCCAGATGTCCGAAACCCTCACAGTCCTTGTGGACGGGGTCGCGATGAATCCGGCCAACGAGGCGGCGGCGGCACTGGGCGATGCGGCCACGACGACCGAAGACGGCCCGGGGATCCAGATCCATGTGCTGCAGAACGATCTGGTCCCCGACCTGGTCAAGAGCTTGGCGCTGGCTTCGGCGCCGGCCCACGGGACGGCGACACTCGTTCAGCCGGCGATGGGCGACCCGTCGACCTGGTACTTCCAGTACCAACCCCATGCAGCTGATTTTCAGCACCTGGCCGCGGGCGAGACCGCAACCGACACCTTCACCTATCAGGTGACCGACGCCGATGGCGGGACGGGACTGGCCACGGTGACCGTCACCATCACCGGCGCCAACGATGGTCCGGTCATCACGGCCCAGGACCTGGCGGGTATGGTGAGCGAGCAGGTCGCGCCGGCGGGAACGCTGAGCGACAGCGGCGTCGTCGGCTTCAGCGACCTGGACCTGAGCGATGTGCACCTGGTGAGCGCCACCGGCACGCCGGTCGGCAGCGTGCTGGGCAGCCTGACGGCGGTCAAGAACAGCGACACCACGGGGATCGGCACCGGGGGGCAACTCACCTGGACCTACACCGTGGACGCCACGGCGATCGAGTACCTGGCCGCGGGCGAGACCCGGGTCGAGAGCTTCACCCTCGCGCTGGACGACCAGCACGGCGGCACCGTCAACCGGCAGATCGATGTGACCATCACCGGCACCAACGACGTGCCGACGATCGGCGCGGCCGATGCGGCTGCAGCGGTGACCGAGGACGCAACGGCGCCCACCCTGAGCGACAGCGGCACGATCACCTTCGACGACGTAGACCTGAGCGATGTCCACAGCGTCAACGTGGCGGCCGGTGCAGGCAACACGTTGGGCGGAGTCTTGACGGCCGACTTCAGCGACGCAGCCACGGGCGCGGGCGACGGCACGGTGAGCTGGACTTACAGCGTCGCCAACGCGGCCACGCAGTATCTGGGCTTGGGCCAGACTGCAACGGAGACCTTCACCGTCAGCATCGACGATGGCCATGGAGGCACGGCCCAGCAGCAGGTCACCGTGACGGTGACCGGGACCAACGACGTGCCGGTGATCGGTGGCGTCGCCAGCGGTGCGGTCAGCGAGGATGGCTCGTCGCCGAACCTGAGCACCAGCGGTGCGCTGACGATTGCTGATGTCGACCAGGGCCAGTCGAACTTCACACCTCAAGCGAGCACTGCCGGCAGCAATGGCTATGGCAGCTTCACGCTGGCGGCCGATGGAAGCTGGACCTACATCGCCAACAACGGCCAGGGGGCGATCCAACAGCTGGGCGCCGGTCAGTCGATCACCGACAGCTTCACTGCAGTCTCGTCCGACGGGACAGCCAGCCAGGTGGTGACCGTGACCATCACGGGGACCAACGACGTTCCGGTGATTGGCGGCGTCGCGAGCGGCGCGGTCAGCGAAGATGCCTCGACCCCGAATCTGAGCACCAGCGGGGCATTGACGATCGCTGATGTAGATGCGGGCCAGTCAACCTTCGCCCCCCAGGCGAGCACAGCCGGCAGCGGTGGCTACGGCAGTTTCACGCTGGCGGCCGATGGCAGCTGGACCTACGCGGCCAACAATGGTCAGGCGACGATCCAACAGCTGGGCGCCGGCCAGTCGCTCAGCGACAGCTTCACCGCGGTGTCCTCCGACGGTACAGCCAGCCAAGTGGTCACGGTGACCATCACAGGCACAAACGACGTGCCTGTGATTGGCGGCGTCGCGAGCGGCGCAGTGAACGAGGATGGCTCCGCACCGAACCTGAGCACCGGCGGCGCATTGACGATTGCCGATGTCGATGCAGGGCAGTCCAGCTTTACAGCCCAGGGTGGCACAACCGGCAGCAGCGGCTACGGCAGTTTCACGCTGGCAGCCGACGGCACTTGGGCCTACACGGCCGACAACAGCCAAATCGCGATCCAGCAGCTCGGTGTGGGTCAATCGATCAGCGACAGCTTTACTGCAGTCTCGTTTGACGGGACTGCCAGCCAAGTGGTGACGGTGACGATCACCGGGACCAACGACGTGCCAGTGATCGGCGGCGTCGCCACCGGCGCGACGAGCGAGGATGCCTCGACCCCGAACCTGAGCACCAGTGGCGCGCTGACGATTGCCGATGTCGATGCGGGCCAGTCGAACTTCGCGCCTCAAGCAAGCACCACCGGCGGCAACGGCTACGGCAGCTTCGCGCTGGCGGCCAATGGCAACTGGACCTACACGGCCAACAACAGCCAAAGCGCGATCCAGCAACTGGGCGCCGGCGAGTCGATCAGCGACAGCTTCACGGCAGTGTCATCCGACGGTACGGCCAGCCAGGTGGTGACGGTGACCATCACCGGGACCAACGACGTGCCGGTGATCGGTGGCGCCACCAGCGGCGCGCTGAGCGAGGATGACTCGACGCCGAACCTGAGCACCGGCGGTGCATTGACGATCGCCGATGTCGATGCGGGCCAGTCGAACTTCGCGCCTCAAGCGAGCACCGCCGGCAGCAACGGTTATGGCAGCTTCGCGCTGGCGGCCAATGGCAGTTGGATCTACACGGCTGACAACAGCCAAGCGGCTATCCAGCAGCTGGGCGTCGGCGAGTCGATCAACGACAGCTTCACCGCAGTGTCCTCCGATGGGACGGCCAGCCAGGTGGTGACCGTTACGATTACCGGGACCAATGATGTGCCGGTCATCGGCGGCGTCGCCAGCGGCGCGGCGCAAGAAGACGTTGCGGTGTCCGGTGGCAGCCTCGCGGCTAGCGGCGCGCTGACGATCGCTGATGTCGACCAGGGCCAGTCGAACTTCGCGCCCCAAGCGAGCACCGCTGGCAGCAGCGGCTACGGCAGCTTCACATTGGCAGCCGACGGCACTTGGACCTACACCGCAGACAACAGCCAGAGCGCGATCCAGCAACTGGCCGCGGGTCAATCGATCAGCGACAGTTTCACCGCCGTGTCCTCCGACGGCACGGCCAACCAGCTTGTGACGGTGACGATAACTGGCACCAATGACGTGCCGGTGATCGGCGGGGTCGCCAGCGGTGCGGTGAACGAGGATGACTCGACGCCGAACCTGAGCACCGGCGGTGCGCTGACGATCGCCGATGTGGATGTAGGCCAGTCGAACTTCGCCCCACAGGCGGACGCCGGCGGCACTAACGGCTACGGCAGCTTCACGCTGGCGGCCGACGGCAGCTGGAGCTACGCGGCCAACAATGGCCAGGCGGCGATCCAACAGCTGGGCGCAGGCCAATCGATCAGCGAGAGTTTCACTGCGGTCTCGTCCGACGGTACGGCCAGCCAGCTCGTGACAGTGACGATCACTGGCACCAACGATGTTCCGGTGATCGGCGGCGTCGCCACCGGCGGGCTGAGCGAGGATGCCTCGACACCGAACCTGAGCACCGGCGGTGCGCTGACGATTGCCGATGTCGACCAGGGCCAGTCGAACTTCGCGCCTCAAGCGAGCACTGCCGGCAGCAATGGCTACGGCAGCTTCACGCTGGCGGCCGATGGCAGCTGGACCTACATCGCCAACAACGGCCAGGGGGCGATCCAACAGCTGGGCGCCGGCCAGTCGATCAGCGATAGCTTTACTGCGGTCTCGTCCGACGGGACAGCCAGCCAGGTGGTGACCGTGACCATCACGGGGACCAACGACGTTCCGGTGATTGGTGGCGTAGCCAGCGGCGCGGTGACCGAGGATGCCTCGACCCCGAACCTGAGCATAAGCGGTGTGTTGACGATTGCCGATGTCGATGCAGGACAGTCCAGCTTTGCCGCCCAGGGCGGCACAACCGGCAGCAGCGGCTACGGCAGTTTCACGCTGGCAGCCGACGGCACTTGGACCTACACGGCCGACAACAGCCAAAGCGCGATCCAGCAGCTTGGTGCGGGTCAATCGATCAGCGACAGCTTTACTGCAGTCTCGTCCGACGGTACGGCCAGCCAGGTGGTGACGGTGACGATCACCGGGACCAACGACGTTCCCGTGATCGGTGGCGTCACCAGCGGCGCGCTGAGCGAGGATGCCTCGACCCCGAACCTGAGCACCAGTGGCGCGCTGACGATTGCCGATGTGGATGCAGGCCAGTCGAGCTTTGCGCCTCAAGAGAGCACTGCCGGCGGTAATGGCTACGGCAACTTCACGCTGACGGCCGACGGCAGCTGGAGCTACACGGCTGACAACAGCCAAGCGGCGATCCAGCAGCTTGGTGCGGGTCAATCGATCAGCGACAGCTTTACTGCAGTCTCGTCTGATGGAACGGCCAGCCAACTCGTGACCGTGACCATCACCGGGACCAACGATGTGCCCGTGATCGGTGGCGTGGCCATCGGTGCGGTGCAAGAAGATCTTGCAGTGGCTGCTGGCAACCTTGCAACCAGCGGTGTGCTGACGATTGCCGACGTTGATGCCGGTCAGTCCAACTTCGCCCTCCAGGCCGGCACCGCTGGGAGCAATGGCTACGGCAGCTTCACGCTGGCAGCCGACGGGAACTGGAGCTACACGGCCGACAACAGCCAAAGCGCGATCCAGCGGCTGGGTGCCGGGGAGTCGCTCAGCGACAGCTTCACCGCTGTGTCGTCCGACGGGACAGCCAGCCAGGTGGTGACGGTGACCATCACCGGCACCAACGACGTGCCGGTGATTGGCGGCGTCGCGAGCGGCGCGACGAGCGAGGATGACTCCACGCCGAACCTGAGCACCGGTGGTGCGTTGACGATCGCCGATATGGATGCGGGCCAGTCCAGCTTCACAGCCCAGGCTGGCACCGCCGGCAGCAATGGCTACGGTAGCTTCACGCTCGCGGCCGACGGCAGCTGGACCTACACGGCGGACAACAGCCAGGCGGCGATCCAACAGCTGGGTACGGGTCAATCGATCAACGACAGTTTCACCGCGGTGTCGTTGGACGGCACCGCCAGCCAGGTGGTGATCGTGACCATCACCGGGACCAACGACGTCCCCGTGATCGGTGGCGTCGCCGCCGGTGCGGTGAACGAGGATACCTCGACCCCGAACCTGAGCACCAGTGGTGCGCTGACGATCGCCGATGTTGATGCGGGCCAGTCGAACTTCACGCCTCAAGCGAGCACTGTGGGCAGCAATGGCTACGGCAGCTTCAACTTGCTGGCCGGTGGCAACTGGACCTACACCGCCAACAACAGCCAGGCAGCGATCCAGCAGCTGGCCGCAGGTCAATCGATCAGCGACAGCTTCACTGCGGTCTCGTCCGACGGCACGGCCAGCCAAGTGGTGACGGTGACGATCACCGGAACCAATGACGTGCCGGTGATTGCTGGTGTGGCCAGCGGCGCGGTCCAAGAAGACATTGCGGTGTCCGGTGGCAGCCTCGCGGCCAGCGGTGCACTGACGATCGCCGATGTCGATGCCGGCCAGTCCAGCTTCACAGCCCAGGTCGCCACCACTGGCAGCAGCGGCTATGGCAGCTTCACGCTGGCAGCCGACGGCAACTGGACCTACACGGCCAACAACAGCCAGGCGGCAATCCAGCAGCTGGGCGCGGGTCAATCGATTAGCGACAGCTTCATTGCAGTCTCTTCCGATGGAGCGGCCAGCCAGCTTGTGACGGTGACGATCACTGGCACCAACGACGTTGCAGTGATTGGCGGCGTTGCCACTGGCGCGGTGAGCGAAGACGCCTCGACCCCGAACCTGAGCACCAGCGGCGCGCTGACGATCGCCGATGTCGATGCCGGAGAGTCCAGCTTCACAGCCCAGGCCGGCGCCGCCGGTAGCAACGGCTACGGCAGCTTCGCGCTGGCGACCAATGGCAACTGGACCTACACGGCCAACAATGGCCAGACGGCGATCCAACAGCTGGCCGCAGGGCAATCGATCAGCGACAGCTTCACTGCGGTCTCGTCCGATGGGACCGCCAGCCAGGTGGTGACCGTGACCATCGCCGGCACCAACGATGCACCCGTGCTGAGTGCTGCCGCGACACCTGTTCTGGCATCGGTCAACGAGGATGCAGGCGGACCGGTCGGGGCCGTCGGGACGCTCGTATCGAGCCTGGTGAATCTGAATCCGCCGGCCGGCGGGCTCGACAATGTGAGCGATGCTGACAACGGCGCCGTCACCGGCATCGCGTTGACGGGCGTGAATGCCGCCAACGGAAGCTGGTGGTATTCGACCAACGGCGGCGCCAACTGGGCGGCGGTGGGTGCGGTGTCGGACGCGTCAGCACTGCTGCTGGCCGCAGACGCGAATACGCGTGTCTACTTCCAGGCGAATTCGAACTTCAGCGGGACAATCAGCGATGGCATCACCTTCCGCGCCTGGGATCAGACGAGCGGCACGTCGGGCACCACGGTGAGCACCGTCACGAACGGGAACAACTCCGCGTTTTCGAGCGCGACCGACACCGCCAACATCACCGTGACGGCCATCGACGACAACCCGGTCCCGGCCAGCGACGTGCTCTACGTGTCGAACAGCACCCTCGTGACACTGCCGACCAGCGTGCTGCTCGCCAACGACACGGACATCGACGGCGCCGCGCTCAGCGTGACGGCAATCAGCGTCGTCGCGGGAACGCTGGCCAGCCCTGTCACCATCAACCCCAACGGGACCTTCTCGTTCACGACCGGGGCGACCGGCGGGACCGTCGCCAGCCCGACCGTCGTCACGCTCAGCTACACGCTCAGCGATGGCGCCGGTGGAACTACGACTGGCGCCATCACGCTGAACGTGCTGGACACGACTTCGGGCGCGAACAACGTCGATCTCACGGGTGTTGCGAACTACCAAGGCTCCTACATCGACGGCAAGGCGGGGGGTGATACCTTGAGCGACGGTGCGTTCCAATCGGTTCTCGTCGGCAGCGGCGGCAACGATGACCTGAACGGCAACGCGGGATCGGATCTGCTGATTGGCGGCGACAACAATGACGACCTCGACGGTGGCGCCGGGAACGACGTGCTGCGTGGAGGTGCCGGCAATGACGATATCAACGGCGGGGCCGGCACGGAGGATCTGATTGATTTCTCGGAACCGACGGTCGGCGCCGGCATTACCTTCACGCTGACGCAGTCCAGCGGCAATACCGTCTTCAACGGTCCTGGTTCGCTCGGGAACGATACCTACAGAAACATCGAGGGCGTCATCGGCACGGCCGTCGCCGACACTCTCACCGGCAGCGCCTCGAACGACATCCTCCGCGGCGGCGGCGGCAATGACACGCTCGACGGAGCGGGGGGCGCCGGTGACCTGCTCGACTTCTCCGACGGCACCGCTGGCCTCACGTTCACGCTGACGCAAAGCAGCAGCACGACAAGCTTCAATGCCAGCGCCGCCGGGCTAGGCACCGACAGCTACAAAAACTTCGAGGGCGTCATCGGCACGGCCTTCGCCGACACGATCACCGGCTCGGCGTCGAACGATCAGTTGCGCGGCGGCGGCGGCAACGATGTGATCAGCGGCTTGGCAGGCGACGACCGCATCGCGGGCGGGACCGGCGCCGACATACTCACCGGCGGCACGGACAACGACACCTTCGTCTTCGATTCGGCACCCAACGCGGTGGACTCGGTCACCGACTTCGATGCCTCGGGGTCGGTGGGGAGCGGTGACCTGGTCGAGCTGTCGCTCGGCACGTTCACGGCCCTTTCGACCGCAAGCGGAAGCACGCTGTCGGCGGCCGAATTCGCATCCTCGGACGGCGGCGGTGCGGGAGACACGGTGGGCGCGGGCGTGCATGTGATCTACGACAGCGCGACCGGCAACCTGTATTACGACGCCGACGGCCTGAGCGCCGCCAACCGCACGCTGGTGGCGACGCTGACACTGAGCAATCCGGCCGACACGTTCGACAGCAACGACATCAAGGTCGGCCAGTGACCTTGCGCCAGCCGCCCGCGGATGCGGGTGGCAGCACATGAGAGACATCGACATGAAGCCTCTTCTCCAGCTTCTCAAGCGACCGCTTCTCTTTGTCGGCGGCTTCTCGTTCTTCGTGAATCTGCTGCTGTTGGCGCCCGCGCTCTTCATGCTGCAGGTTTTCGACCGGGTGCTGACGAGTCAAAGTCGGGAGACGCTGCTGGTGCTGTTGCTGGGCGTCGGCGTGGCGCTCGGCCTGATGCTGATGCTGGACTACCTGCGCAGCCGGCTGCAGGGCGTCGCGGGCAACCTGATCGCCGATCAGCTGTCTCCTGTGGTGGCCAAGGTCATGCTGGGCCACACGGCGCGCCGTGCCGAGCGCGCGCCCTGCGAAGGCTTGCGCGACGTCGCGGCGCTGCGCAACCTGTTTTCCTCCCAGGGGCTGCTGGCCCTGTTCGATGTGCCATGGGCGTTCGTCTATGTCGCGGTGATCTGGCTGGCGCATCCGATGCTGGGCATGGCCGCGGCCGCCGCGTCGTTGCTGATGCTCGTCCTTGCCGTGGTGAACGATCGCCTCACGCGCCGCGATATCGAAGCGCTTCAGAAGGAAGCTGCCAGGGCCACGCGCTACCTTGAATCGTCGATGCAGAACGCGGAGCTGGCGCAGTCGCTCGGAATGGGGGACGCGGTGATCGGGCGCTGGCGGACTCTCAACGCCGGTGTCTCCGCGCTGCAAGGCCCGACCGCGCGCAAGTCGGTGGCGATGGCTGCGCTCACGCGCACCACGCGCCAGGCGGTGCAGGTGCTGTTGCAGGCACTGGGCGCCTACCTCGTCATCGCGGGCGAAGGCACGCCGGGCATCCTGGTGGCCTGCACCATCCTGCTCGGCCGGGCGCTGGCGCCGGTCGAACAGGTGGTGGGTAGCTGGCGTGTGCTGGCCGAGGGGCGCCTGGCCTTCGCGCGCCTGTCCGAGGTGCTGGGCGCTGCCGAGCGCCAGCCGCAACGCATGTCGCTGCCGGCGCCGAAGGGCCGCCTGCACGCGGAAGGCCTTGTGTTCCGGCCTTCGCAGGGCGAGCGGATGATTCTCGCCGGCGTGTCGCTGAGCCTGGAGCCCGGCGAGTCCCTGGCCATTACCGGCGCCAGCGGTGCTGGCAAGTCGACGCTGGTGCGCCTGCTGACTGGCCTGTGGAGACCCCATGCAGGTGTCGTGCGGCTGGACGATGTCGACATCGCGCAATGGCCGCGCGAAGAACTCGGCCCCTGGCTCGGCTATGTGCCGCAGGATGTGGAGCTGTTCGCCGGCACCGTTGCCGACAACATCGCGCGGCTGGGCGATGTCGATCCGGACAAGGTGGTGCAGGCGGCGCAGCGTGCCGGCGTGCATGCGCTGATCCTGACGCTGCCAGAGGGCTACGACACCGTCGTCGACAACATGGGCGTGATGCTGTCGCCGGGCCAGCGTCAGCGCATTGCGCTGGCACGCGCTCTCTATGGCGACCCGAAGCTGCTGGTGCTGGACGAGCCCAATTCCAACCTGGACGGGGCGGGCGAACTGGCGCTGGGCGAGGCCTTGAAGGCGCTGCGCGGCCAGGTCACGGTGATCGTCGTCACGCACCGCAGCGCGCTGGTGCAGCACATGGACAAGCTGATGGTGCTGGAGGCCGGCCGCGTCAAGCAGTATGGGCCGGTGGCGGAAGTGATGCAGGCGATCAGGCGTCCGGGCCAGAACCCGGGCGGCGCCCAGGTGGTGATGATGCCGGCGCGCGCTTCGGAGAAGGTGTCATGAGCGCCGCGCCGGGCCGCCCCAAGCAAGCTCGCACCGCAGTGCGCAGCACGGAGGTTGTCCGATGAATCATTCGGCACTTGCGATCGCGGCCAACGACCCTCTGGCGCTCCATGTAGGCGAAGCGCGTCGCCTAGCGCACTGGGGCCTGGCCGTGTTGCTCTGCGGGCTGCTGCCGGCCGGCGCCTGGCTGAGCTTCGCGCCGCTGTCGTCCGCCGTGGTGGCGCAGGCCCATGTGAAGGTGGACCTGAACCGGCGCCCGGTGCAGCATGCCGAAGGCGGCATCGTGCGCGAGGTCCTGGTGCGCGACGGCCAGCATGTGCGGCAAGGGGAGCCCTTGCTGGTGCTGGGCGACGTCTCGGTCGATGCCGACAGGAACCGGCTGGACCACCGCGTCAAGACCGAGCGTGCAAGCCTCGCGCGGCTCGATGCGGAGCAGACCATGGCGCGTGCGGTCACCTTCCCGCCCGACGTGGTCGAGACCGCAGCGACCGACCCGCGCCTGGCTGCGCAGCTGGACAAGGAGCGCGCATTGTTCGAGGCGCGGCGCGATGCGCTGGTGGGGCAGGTGCGCCTCTTGCGTTCGCAACGCGAGAAGGTGGCCGAGGAAATTGTTGCGCTGCGCGCCCAGATCACGCAGGCGAACGAGTCAATGAAATTCCAGAAGAGCGATCTGGAGACCAACCGCAAGCTGCTCAAGGACGGCTTCGTCTCGGCCGCACGCATCGCGCAGTTCGAAGGCACCGTGGCCGACTACGGCGTGAAGATCGAGGAGCGGCGCGCGGAGCTCGCGCGCGCCGAGCAGCGCACGGTCGATGCCGATCTGCGCATCCGTTCGCTGGAGAGCGAGTACCGCCAGCAGGCGAGCGATCAGCTCAAGGTCACGGCGGCCCGGCTGGCGGAAATCGAGCAGGAGCGGCGCAAGTCGACCGATGCCTCGGCGCGGCAGGTGATCACTGCGCCGGCCAGCGGCGAGATCATCGATCTGAAGTATTCGACGCCCGGCGCGGTGATCCCGCCTCGCGAGACCATTGCCGACGTCGTGCCCGACGACACCCGCCTGGTCACCGATGCTCGCGTCCGGCCCGAAGACATCGGCCGCATCCAGCGCGGTCAGCCGGCCGAGATCCGCTTCACGGCATTCAAATACCGCACCACGCAGCTGGTGCATGGCAAGGTGGTCTATGTGTCGGGCGACCGCCTGATCGACCGTGCGACCGGCGCTCCCTACTACTCGGTGCTGGTCGAGGCCGATGCGGCTTCGCTCGCGACGGCGGGTGACCTGAAGCTGCTGGCCGGCATGCCGGCCGAGATCTACCTGCAGGGGGACGAGCGCACCGCACTCCAGTACCTGTTGGAGCCGGTCACCCAAGTGCTGCGCCGCGCCGCGCGCGAGCGTTGAGGCGCCGTGCCGGTGCCGACTGACTGACCGCGGCTTGCACTGCGCCGCCATCGAGCGGATCATTCATCAGCTTGCCCCGCCTGCCTTGTTGCGGCCACGGTCCGTCAGCGTGGCAATGCCCTATGGCCGTCATAGGCAAAGCCTTTGCCTATTCGTGCGTGCAACATCCAGAATCGCAGATCTCATTCAAAGTTGGAGACGCCCCATGAGCCAGATACAAGCGGAAGCCAAGTGCCCCGTCCACCATGCGGTCGGCCGCGGCCCTGTCAATCGTGACTGGTGGCCCAATCAGTTGCGGGTGGACCTGCTCCACCAACACTCCTCCAAATCCGACCCGATGGGCAAGGACTTCGACTACGCAAAGGAGTTCAAGAGCCTCGACTACGAGTCGTTGAAGAACGATCTGCGTGCGCTGATGACCGACTCGCAGGACTGGTGGCCGGCGGACTTCGGGCACTACGGGCCGCTGTTCATTCGCATGGCCTGGCACAGCGCCGGCACCTACCGTACCGGCGACGGTCGTGGCGGCGGCGGTCGGGGCCAGCAACGCTTTGCGCCGCTCAACAGCTGGCCCGACAACGTCAACCTCGACAAGGCCCGGCGCCTGTTGTGGCCGATCAAACAGAAGTACGGCCGCAAGATCTCGTGGGCTGACCTGATGATCCTGACCGGCAACGTGGCCCTGGAATCCATGGGCTTCAAGACCTTCGGCTTCGGCGGCGGCCGCCCGGACACGTGGGAACCCGATCAGGACGTCTACTGGGGCAACGAGACCACCTGGCTCGAAGACAAGAGGTACACCGGCGACCGTGAGCTGGAGAACCCTCTTGGCGCCGTGCAGATGGGCTTGATCTACGTCAATCCCGAAGGTCCGAACGCCAACGGCGACCCGGTCTCGGCGGCTCGGGACATACGCGAGACGTTCGCCCGCATGGCGATGAACGACGAGGAAACCGTCGCCCTGATCGCTGGCGGCCACACCTTTGGCAAGACCCACGGCGCAGGTCCGGCGGAGCTCGTCGGCTCGGCGCCTGAAGCAAATGATCTGGAAGAAATGGGCATGGGCTGGAAGAGCACCCATGCCAGCGGCATCGCCGGCGACGCCATCGGCAGCGGACTGGAAGTCACCTGGACGCAAACGCCGACGAAGTGGAGCAACCACTTCTTCGAGAACCTGTTCAAGTTCGAATGGGAAGCCGTCAAGAGCCCGGCCGGTGCGGGACAGTGGCAGGCCAAGGGCGCTGCGGCGGACATTCCGGATGCACACGACAAGTCGAAGACGCGCCTGCCGACCATGCTGACCACCGACCTCTCGCTGCGCTTCGACCCGGCCTACGAAAAGATCTCCCGGCGCTTCCTCGAGCACCCCGAGCAGTTCGCCGACGCGTTTGCGCGCGCCTGGTTCAAGCTGACGCATCGCGACATGGGTCCGCGCTCGCGCTACCTGGGCCCGGAAGTGCCCGCCGAAGAGCTGATCTGGCAAGACCCGATTCCGAAGGTCGACCATCCCCTCATCGACGACAAGGATGTCACGGCGCTCAAGGCCAAGATCCTGGCCTCGGGCCTCTCGGTGTCCGACCTGGTGCTGACGGCCTGGGCCTCGGCAGCCACCTTCCGCGGCTCCGACATGCGCGGCGGCACCGACGGCGGCCGCATTCGCCTGGCGCCACAGAAGGACTGGGAAGTCAACGAGCCGGCCAAGCTGGCCAAGGTGCTCCAGACGCTGGAAGGCATCCAGGGCGAGTTCAACAAGGCGCAATCCGGCGGCAAGAAGGTCTCGATGGCCGACCTGATCGTGCTGGCTGGCTGCGCCGGCGTCGAGCAGGGCGCCAAGAACGCCGGTCATAGCGTCACGGTGCCCTTCACCCCCGGCCGTATGGATGCGTCGCAGGCGCAGACCGACGTGGAAGCCATGAAGGTGCTGGAGCCCGTGGCCGACGGCTTCCGCAACTACCTGAAGAAGGACTACGCGGTTCCCGCGGACGCGCTGCTGGTGGACAAGGCCCAACTGCTGACGCTGACGGCGCCCGAGATGACGGTGCTGGTGGGCGGCATGCGCGCGCTGGGCGCCAACGTCGGTGCCACCAAGCACGGCATCTTCAGCCAGAAGGAGCACACGTTGACCAACGAGTTCTTCGTGCGCCTGCTCGACCTGAACACGACCTGGAAGGCCGTGCCCGGCGAGAACAACCTGTACGAGGGAGTTGACCGAAAGTCGAGCCAGCGCAAGGGCAGTGCCACGCGCGTGGACCTGGCCATCGGCTCCAATTCAGTGCTGCGCGCTCTGGCCGAGGTCTACGGCAGCTCGGACGCAGAGGAGAAGTTCGTTAAGGACTTCATCGCGGCGTGGACCAAGGTAATGAACCTTGGCCGCTTCAACATGGGCTAGAGACAATCCTCGCGGTTGCCGATTCGATGTAGTAGCTGGAAGCAGTCGCCGTTGCGAGGGCGGCGCAATTTGGCGCCGCTACGCCTATGCAGACAAGCGCAGGAGACAAGCGCAGGAGACAACGATGACGGCCAGCTACGTAGAAATACAAGGCGCCCAGGCGGATGTTGACCTCTGGGATGGATTGATCTCGGATCAAAACGCCCTCATCGGCGTCATGATGCAGAAGATGTCCCAAGCCGGATGCGCGGATGCAGCATGGTTCGATGAGCGAATCACGGAGGCGGAAAGTATCGAGAACCGCCTGGTCGTCGGACTCGACCGCGCACAGCGCCGACTAAGGGCTTTGATCTAGGGAGCGTCTGAGCCGGAGCGCCCTTCAACCGGCGCAGAAAGCGCCAGCACATTCGTCCCATGGAAGGCGTCCGTTCTTAACGGACACGACGAAACTGTCGTAACCAGCTACAACGCGTGCAACTGGCCCTGGGAGGGTCCAGCATGCACCGCGTTCCGACTGCTGGCGCCAACGAGTATTGAGTTGCAATGCTTCCTGTTGAAGCCGTGGAGGGCGGTACAGCCACGCGGCACCCGTCTCGCAAGGCACTGAGATTGCGCGCGCGAGGAAATGACGTCGGAACCTGTTGCGTGTTGCCACGGAGATAAGTAAGTTCCGCTGGCGCCTATCCGGCTTGGTGTCAAACTTAATTATTAAGTTCAGCATGCCTGCGTTCTCCGGACGCCGCGACGTTGACCTGATCGCCAGCACCGAGACGCACCCAAGAACAGATGATTATTCAATCTAACTTGGAAAGCCTAATATGAAAAAGTCATTACTCATAGCGGCAGTGCTGACGTTTGGAGCCGGGCAGGCGCTCGCCGGGGCACACTTTTTCAGTGCCGATGCATCCGTCAATTCGAATGGGGCGCTGGTGGTCAGTTTTGATGAAGCCGGAGTGGCGAATGCAACAGTGGTTGAAAGCCTTACTGCTCAAGGCTCGGCGGTGTATGCGTGCATCAACCGCGGGGGAAAGAATCCGAGCGCCAGCAACAAGACCTCCGTCTCGGGAGCCGTGCGTGCTGACAACACTTTCTCAGCCACCAAGAACGGCCGAGTCAGGGGGACCTTGGAAGCCGGCCCTCCGGACGAGGGCAACTTTGCGTGCCCAGGTGGTCAAGATCTCGTAGTGGCATGCGTCAGATACACAGACGTGCTGCTCTCTGATCTGACCAACGGCGTCTCGATTGTGCCAACTGGCACCTTCTCCAGAAACTTCTTGAGCATCCCAGGCTCTTGTCCCAATTAAGCAAGAGGCCGCGTCGAAAGGGCCCTGGGCAAGCCTGGGGCCACACCAAGGACACAGTCGTGGCGCATCGACAACGTGGAGCGCGCCTAGCGCTTGCAGGTCTTTGCCTGGCAGCCCTGTCGGCAACCGCGGGTGCACCGGTGTTCGCAGCCGAAGCTCAGAAGCCGTCCTCCGTCGAAGCCGATCGGATCGAACAATCAGCCGGCGCCGACGAGTCTGGCTTGGTCAGCCATGGCGGCGCGCTCTACAACCCGTTCAGCACCGCTGTTGATATGGCAGCGTCAAAACCTCACGCCGACGCCGCGCCGACACGACAAGACGCGGACGAAAGATCGCCCGACCTCATGGCGACGGCAGTTACCGCGCTCGTTGCTGCTGGGTTCCTCGTCATTCTTGTTCGCGTCCTGATTGCGAGTTAGGGACGCCTGCGCCTTGACCGCCAACGGCAGCTCGTTCTTCAGCCCGGATCGGCAGCTTCAGGTTCAGCTGATGAACCGCACAGCAAGCAGCGCGAGCAAATACAAGAACACCATGAAGAAATTTCCCGGTAGCAGGTTGCGTTCCATGTGCGTTCTCCAGTGAGGTGGACAACCGGCGCCGCTTGTTTGCCTGTCTCGGAGCAAAGCGTTTCGCCGTGAAGTCACTGTAGGAATTGCGCCGCACGCGCGCATGAGCGGTACGCACCTTTTTCCGGGGAGACAAATGCCCCGCTCCCGCTCTGCCACCTTGACGGCATCGGCATCGGCATCGCCAGCGGGATGCGGATACTCCGCGAGCCGCGCGATGTAGGTGAGCCATGTGCGCTACGCTTCCGTCTGCGCGCTTGCTTCGTGACGGCGCCCGTGGGGGGCTTTTTCGGTGGTACGTGCCGGTTTGTGGCACGCAATGTGCCGCCGGAACCCGAAAAACAGCGCTAGACGAGATCGAATGACACCAAACGAGAACCCCAAAGACGCTGGGCCTGAGAGCGATTTGCTTCGGAGCGCCCGTGCTGCCGAGGCCATGCGCGTCTCAGTTGCGCCCATGATGGACTGGACCGACCGCCATTGCCGGTACTTCCACCGCCTGCTGTCGCGCCACGCGCTGCTCTACACCGAGATGGTGACCACCGGTGCGCTGATCCATGGCGACGTGCCCCGTCACCTTCGCTTCAACGCCGAAGAGCACCCTGTGGCCCTGCAGCTGGGCGGCAGCGAACCGGACGACCTGGCGCACTGCGCGAAGCTGGGCGAAGAGTGGGGCTACGACGAGATCAACCTCAATTGCGGCTGCCCGAGCGAGCGCGTGCAGCGCGGCGCTTTTGGCGCCTGCCTGATGGCGGAGCCGGCGCTGGTGGCCGACTGCGTGAAGGCCATGGTCGACGTGACGAGCCTGCCGGTCACGGTCAAGCACCGCATCGGCATCGACAAGATCGAAAGCTACGACTTCGTACGCGATTTTGTCGGCGCGGTGAGCGAAGCGGGCTGCGGCACGTTCATCGTCCACGCCCGCAATGCCTGGCTGCAGGGGTTGAGCCCGAAGCAGAACCGGGAGATTCCGCCGCTGCGCTACGAGCTCGTGCACCGGCTGAAGCACGACTTTCCAGCCCTGGCCTTTTCGATCAACGGCGGCATTTCGGCCACTGCGCAGGTTCACGAACACCTGCGGCTGCTCGATGGCGTCATGGTCGGGCGGGAGGCTTATCACAACCCCTGGTGGCTGGCCGAGTGGGATGCCGAGTTCTACGGCGCCGCGCCGCAGCCGCTCACCCGGGAAGAAGTGGAGTCGCTGATGTGCGACTACATGGTGCGCGAGGCGGCCGAGCACGGTACGCAGTGGTCGTCGATTGCGCGGCATATGCTGGGCTTGCGCAATGGGCTGCCGGGCGCGCGCCGCTGGCGCCAGGTCTGGAGCGACCATCGGCTCAAGGCACTCCCGCCGCACGACGTGATGGCGCTGGCGCACGAGCCCTTGGTGCAGGCTGCCTAGAGCGTATATGCCGCCTTGGGTGAGCAACCCGTCCCAACACTTCGCAGTCCAGCAACACGAAGTGTTCCAAAATGATAATGATTTGCAGGGGGGTGCAACTTTTCAATTTTTCTGCTGAAGAATCAAGAAACACCAATAAATAGGGGTTTCGATTCATGACTGACACGGTTGGGGGCAAGGAAGAAGTCACTGCGCTCGGCCGGGGGCTGGCCCTGCTCAAGGTCATCGGGACGGCGCCGGGCCCGGTGAGCAACCGCGAACTGGCAGACAGCACCGGCATTCCCAAGGCGACGGTATCGCGCCTGACCGCCACGCTGGTGAGCGCGGGCTACCTGCGGCAGGCGACGGACAGCGAGCGCTTCAGCCTGGGCCCGGCCCTGCTCGACATGAGCAGCCGCTACCTTCGCCAGTTCGACTTGCGCTCGGTGGCAAGGCCCCACCTGGCGGAGTTGTCGGAGTTTGCGGGCGCCAGCGTCCATGTCGCAGTGCGTGTCGAGCTCGAGATGATGGTCATCGATTCACTGCGACCGCGCTCGGCGCTGATCAGCTCGCGCCTGGAGATTGGCACGCGCCTCACCGTCGTCACCTCGGCCGCCGGCCGGGCCTGTCTCGCGGCGCTGCCCGCCGCCGAGCGGGCCACGCTGCTGGAGCAGATCCGGGAGGAAAGCGGCGAAGAGTGGCCATCCATCGAGCCGCGACTGATGGCCGGTATCGACGAATACATCCGCCTGGGCTACTGCAGCTCCTTCGGCGAGTGGCATCCGCACATCCACGCGCTCGGCTTCGCGCTGAAAGGGCCGCATGGCGAGCACTACGGCGTGAGCTGCGGCGGCCCCGCCTACCTGCTGCCCAAGGAAATGATGCTCACGCAGGTCGCTCCGCGCCTGCTCGAAGTGGCCCGGCGTATTTCGGCCGAAACGGGATCCGTTCACCCCGATTAGCGCCACGAAGTGCGCGAAGCCTGGGGCGAGGCTATACAGCGGCTTCCAGGCCGTTCTTGAAATGCTCGCGCATGCGCGCCATTGCCGCCGTGGCGTCGCGCGACTCGATCGCCGCCATCATTGCGCGGTGCTCCGCCAGCGATTCGGCAATCCGCCCCTCCTTGAGCAGCGAATTGTGGCGGTTGAGCTTCATCACCTTGCGCAGGTCGGCCACCATCTGGTCGCGCCACTTGTTGTTGGCAATGGCCAGGAGGCGCATGTGGAAGCGCTCGTTCACCGCAAAGAAGTGCTCTCGGTTTTCCTTGCCCGGGGCGGCGGCGGCCTCCAGTTCGGCGTGCAGCGCCTTCAGTTCGGCGCGCTGGGCGTCGGTGGCGCGCTCGGCCACCACGCCGGCCGCGTCGCTCTCGAGCAGCGAGAGCAGGTGGTACACGTCGGCCAGGTCCTGTTCAGACACTTCGGTAACGTAGGCGCCGCGCCGCACCTTCATCGTCACCAGCCCTTCGGCCGCCAGCACCTTCAGGGCTTCGCGCAGCGGCGTGCGGCTGATGCCGTATTCCTCGGCCAGCTTGAGTTCGTCGATCCAGCTGCCCGGCTCTAGCTCGCGGCGGAAGATCCGCTGGCGCAGCAGCTCGGCCACCTCTTCATAGAGGGCGCGCGGGGTGAGGGTGAGGGCGGACATGGGGCGGACTGTACCGCAAAAATTGGGTTTGAATTAATAATTATGAATCGGTTAGACTCGCTGCGGCTTGCAAATCCCTTGCAGGCAAATTTGCGACTACCCTGCAAGACACTGCAAAACGGCCCCTCATGAGCAGCACACCCGAACCCACCTTCAAGCCTGCCAACCTCGCTGACTGGGCCAAGGCCGCGGCCAAGTCGGCACCGGGCGGTGACCTGAATGCGCTGAACTGGATCACGCCGGACGGCATCAGCGTGAAGCCGCTGTATACCGCCGCCGATCTGCAGGGGCTCAAGTACACCGACACGCTACCCGGATTCGAGCCCTACCTGCGCGGGCCGCAGGCCACCATGTACGCGGTGCGGCCGTGGACCATTCGGCAGTACGCAGGCTTTTCGACCGCCGAGGAATCGAACGCGTTCTATCGCAAGGCGCTGGCCGCCGGCGGGCAGGGCGTGTCAGTGGCCTTCGACCTGGCCACCCACCGCGGCTACGACAGCGACCATCCCCGCGTGACCGGCGACGTCGGCAAGGCCGGCGTGGCCATCGATTCGGTCGAGGACATGAAGATCCTGTTCGACCAGATCCCGCTCGACAAGGTCTCTGTGTCCATGACGATGAACGGCGCCGTGCTGCCGGTGCTGGCAGGCTACGTGGTCGCGGCCGAAGAGCAGGGCGTGGCGCAAGACCAGCTGAGCGGAACCATCCAGAACGACATCCTCAAGGAGTTCATGGTCCGCAACACCTACATCTTTCCCCCTGCGCCGAGCATGCGGATCATCGGCGACATCATCGAGTACACGGCGCAGCACATGCCCAAGTTCAACTCGATCTCGATCAGCGGCTACCACATGCAGGAAGCCGGCGCCAACCAGGCGCTGGAGCTGGCCTTCACGCTGGCCGACGGCAAGGAATACGTGAAGACCGCGTTGGCCAAGGGCCTGGACGTCGACGGCTTTGCCGGACGGCTCTCGTTCTTCTGGGCCATCGGCATGAACTTCTACCTGGAGGTGGCCAAGATGCGCGCCGCGCGCCTCCTGTGGTGCCGCATCATGAAGGAGTTCAACCCCAAGAACCCGAAGAGCCTGATGCTGCGCACGCACTGCCAGACCTCGGGCTGGTCGCTCACCGAACAAGACCCGTACAACAACATCGTGCGCACCACCATCGAGGCCATGGCTGCGGTGTTCGGCGGTACGCAGAGCCTGCACACCAACGCGCTCGACGAGGCGATTGCACTGCCCACCGAGTTCAGCTCGCGCATCGCGCGCAACACGCAGCTCATCATCCAGGAAGAGACGCACATCACCAATGTGGTCGACCCGTGGGCCGGCAGCTACATGATGGAAAAGCTCACGCAGGACATGGCCGATGCGGCCTGGGCCATCATCGAAGAGGTCGAGGCGATGGGCGGCATGACCAAGGCAGTCGACAGCGGCTGGGCCAAGCTCAAGATCGAAGCGGCCGCCGCCGAGAAGCAGGCGCGCATCGACTCGGGCAAGGACGTGATCGTGGGCGTCAACAAGTACAAGCTGAAGAATGAGGACGCGATCGACAGCCTCTCCATCGACAACGTGATGGTGCGCGACCAGCAGGTGGCGCGGCTGCAGAAGATTCGCGCCTCGCGCGACACGCCCAAGGTGCAGGCCGCGCTCGACGCACTGACCGAAGCCGCCGAGAACGGCACCGGCAACCTGCTCGCGCTCAGCGTCGACGCGGTGCGCCTGCGCGCCACGGTGGGCGAGATTTCGGACGCGCTCGAAAAATCATTCGGCCGCCATCGGGCCGACACGCAAAAGGTGACCGGTGTGTACGCAGCTGCCTATGACTCCGCTGAAGGCTGGGAAGCCCTCAAGACCGAAATCAACGCCTTCGCCGAAGCGCAGGGCCGCCGCCCGCGCGTGATGATTTCCAAGCTGGGGCAGGACGGGCACGACCGCGGCGCCAAGGTGGTGGCTACGGCGTTCGCCGACCTGGGTTTTGACGTGGACATGGGGCCGCTGTTCCAGACACCCGAAGAGTGCGCGCGGCAGGCGATTGAAAACGACGTGCATGCCGTCGGCGTGAGCACGCTCGCGGCCGGCCACAAGACGCTTGTGCCGGCCATCATCAATGAGCTGAAGAAGCAGGGCGCGGACGACATCATCGTGTTCGTCGGCGGCGTGATTCCGCGGCAGGACTACGACTTTCTCTACGAGGCCGGCGTCAAGGGCATCTACGGGCCAGGCACGCCCATTCCGGCCAGCGCCAAGGACGTGCTGGAACAGATTCGCGCGGCGGTCTCGGCCTGATCGGGACGCTAGACGTGGGCGATCTCTTGTCTCGGCTGTCGCTGCAGCCGGTGGATTCCAGCGATTTCGAAGCCATGCTCGCCTTGCGCGTCGATGCGATGCGCCCGAGCCTGGAGCGTGTCGGGCGCTTCGACCCCGCGCGTTCGCGCGAACGGCTCCAGGCCGGTTTCGTCGTGCCCTTCATGCACCACATCGTGCTCGACGGGGACCGGCGCATCGGTTTCGTCACGCTCAAGCCCGAGGGCGCGGATGCCCTGCGGCTCGATCACCTCTACCTGCGCACGGGCTTCCAGGGCCTGGGCATCGGCGAATGGGCGCTGGAGTGGGCCAAATCGCAGGCACGTGAACAGCAGCTGGACATCAAGCTCACCGCGCTCGTGCAGAGCGATGCCAACCGCTTCTATCTGCGGCACGGCTTCGTGCTTGAAGGCGAGGAGGGGGTCGACCTGCACTACCGCTGGCGCGCGTCGTCGGAGGGGGCGTGCTGAAGTCGGCCGAGGCACTCGAACGCGCGATCACCGAGCCGGATGGCATGGTGCAGCGCCGCGCCATCGCCAAGGCGATCACGCTGCTCGAATCCACCCGCGCCGACCATCGCGTTCAGGCCGACAAACTGCTCACCGCCCTGTTGCCGCGCACCGGCAACTCCTTTCGGCTCGGCATCTCGGGTGTGCCGGGCGTCGGAAAATCGACCTTCATCGAAACGCTGGGGCTGTTGCTGATTGGCAAGGGCCACCGCGTGGCGGTGCTCACCATCGATCCATCGTCCACCGTGTCGGGTGGCTCCATCCTGGGCGACAAGACGCGCATGGAGCGGCTCTCGGTGCACGAGCGCGCCTACATTCGGCCCAGCCCGTCGAGCGGCACGCTCGGCGGCGTGGCCGAGAAGACGCGCGAAGCCATGCTGGTGTGCGAGGCCGCGGGCTACGACGTCGTGATCGTCGAAACCGTGGGCGTGGGCCAGAGCGAAACCGCCGTGGCCGGCATGACCGACATGTTCGTGCTGATGCAGCTGCCCAATGCGGGCGACGATCTGCAGGCCATCAAGAAAGGCGTGATGGAGCTGGCTGATCTCGTGGTCATCAACAAGGCCGACATCGACAAGGATGCCGCCACGCGCGCGCAGGCGCAGATCACCTCTGCATTGCGCCTGTTCGGCCACCAGGGCAATCCAGACCATGCGCATGCGGTGCATGACGCGCACAGCGGCGCGGAGATCCGTTTCTGGCTACCCAGGGTGCTGCAGCTCAGCGCGCTGGCTGGCACCGGCGTCGATGCATTCTGGGATGCCGTCACGCAGTTCAGGCAACTGCAGACCGCCAATGGCAAGCTCGACAAGCGGCGCGAAAAACAGGCCACGGCGTGGATGTGGGAACGCATCGACGCCGGCTTGAAGCAGGCGTTCAGGCAGCATGCACAGGTGCGCGAACTGCTGCCTCAACTCACTCAGCAGGTGGCAGAGGGCTCGCTGCCCGCATCGACGGCGGCACGCCAGCTGCTTGCGGCGGCGGCCATCACCGCCAGGCCATGACGGCCGACACAATTCAGGACCACAGCTTCGGAAGCACACCATGCAAGAACTGATCGAACAACTCGAAAAGCGCCGCGCCCAGGCGCGCCTCGGCGGCGGGAAAAAGCGCATCGATGCGCAGCATGCCAAGGGCAAGCTCACGGCGCGTGAGCGCATCGAGCTGCTGCTGGACGACAACACCTTCGAAGAGTGGGACATGTTCGTCGAGCACCGCTCGGTCGATTTCGGCATGGCCGAGCAGAAGATTCCCGGCGACGGCGTGGTCACCGGTTACGGCATGATCAACGGCCGCCTCGTCTTCGTCTACAGCCAGGACTTCACCGTCTTCGGCGGTGCGCTCAGCGAAGCGCACGCAGAGAAAATCTGCAAGGTGATGGATCAGGCGATGAAGGTCGGCGCACCGGTCATCGGCCTCAACGACTCGGGCGGCGCGCGCATCCAGGAAGGGGTAGCGTCGCTCGGCGGCTATGCCGACGTGTTCCAGCGCAACGTGATGGCCTCGGGCGTGGTGCCGCAGATCAGCATGATCATGGGCCCGTGTGCCGGTGGCGCGGTGTACTCGCCCGCCATGACCGACTTCATCTTCATGGTGAAGGACTCGAGCTACATGTTCGTCACCGGTCCGGATGTGGTGAAGACCGTGACACACGAGAGCGTCACGGCCGAAGAGCTCGGCGGCGCCGTCACGCACACCACGCGCAGCGGCGTGGCCGACATGGCGTTCGAGAACGACGTCGAGGCGCTGATGATGCTGCGCCGCCTGTACAACTACCTGCCGCTCAACAATCGCGAGAAGCCGCCAGTGCGCCTGGGCAACAACGGCCAGGGCGACCCGGCCGACCGGCCCGACTATTCGCTCGACACGCTGGTGCCCGACAACCCCAACAAGCCCTACGACATCAAGGAGCTGATCCTCAAGGTGGTGGACGACGGGGACTTCTTCGAGCTGCAGCCCGACTACGCGAAGAACATCGTGATCGCCTTCGCGCGCATGGAAGGCCAGACCATCGGCATCGTCGCCAACCAGCCATTGGTGCTGGCGGGCTGCCTGGACATCAAGAGCAGCATCAAGGCCGCGCGCTTCGTGCGTTTTTGCGATGCCTTCAACATCCCGGTGGTTACCTTTGTCGACGTGCCCGGCTTCATGCCAGGCACCGGCCAGGAGTACGGCGGCATCATCAAGCACGGCGCCAAGCTGCTCTATGCGTATGCGGAATGCACGGTGCCGAAGATCACCGTCATCACCCGCAAGGCCTATGGCGGCGCGTATGACGTGATGGCCTCGAAGCATCTGCGCGGCGACGTCAACCTGGCCTGGCCGCGCGCCGAGATCGCGGTGATGGGCGCCAAGGGCGCGGTGGAAATCATCTTCCGCGAAGACAAGAACGACCCCGAGAAACTGGCCGCCCGCGAGGCCGAATACAAGGCCCGCTTTGCCAACCCCTACGTGGCGAGCGCGCGCGGCTACATCGACGACGTGATCCTGCCGCACGAAACCCGCAAGCGCATCTGCCGCTCCCTGGTGATGCTGCGCGAGAAGAAGCTCGAGAACCCGTGGCGCAAGCACGGGAACATCCCGTTGTAAGGACGCAGGACAACAATATGTTCAAAAAAATCCTGATCGCCAACCGCGGTGAGATCGCGTGTCGAGTGATCCAGACCGCAAAAAAGATGGGCATCCTCACGGTCGCCGTCTATTCCGACGCCGACAAGGAAGCCCGCCACGTCGAGCTGGCCGATGAGGCCGTTCACATCGGCGCAGCGCCCAGCCGCGAGAGCTACCTGCAAGCCGACCGCATCATTGCGGCCTGCAAGCAGACCGGCGCCGAGGCGGTGCATCCGGGCTACGGCTTCCTGTCGGAGAACGAAGCCTTTGCGCGCAAGGTCGAGGAAGAGGGCATTGCCTTTATCGGGCCCAAGCACTATTCGATCGCGGCGATGGGCGACAAGATCGCCTCGAAGAAGCTCGCGAATGAAGCCAAGGTCAACACCATTCCGGGTTGGAACGATGCCATCGAAACGGCCGAGCGCGCGGTCGAGATCGCCAAGGACATCGGCTATCCCGTGATGATCAAGGCGTCGGCCGGCGGCGGCGGCAAAGGGCTGCGCGTTGCCTACGACGACAAGGAAGCGTTCGAGGGCTTTACCTCGTGCCGCAACGAGGCGCTGAACAGCTTCGGCGACGACCGCGTGTTCATCGAAAAATTCGTCGAGGAGCCGCGCCACATCGAGATCCAGGTGCTGGGCGATTCGCATGGCAACGTCATCTACCTGAACGAGCGCGAATGCTCGATCCAGCGCCGGCACCAGAAGGTGATCGAGGAGGCGCCGTCGCCCTTCATCTCCGACGCGACGCGCAAGGCAATGGGCGAGCAGGCGGTGCAGTTGGCCAAGGCTGTGAAGTACCAAAGCGCGGGTACCGTGGAGTTCGTGGTCGGCAAGGACCAGAGCTTTTATTTCCTGGAGATGAACACGCGGCTGCAGGTGGAGCATCCGGTGACCGAGTGCATCACCGGGCTCGACCTGGTCGAGCTGATGATCCGCGTCGCGGCGGGCGAAGAGCTGCCGCTCACGCAGGCCGAGGTGAAGCGCAATGGATGGGCCATCGAGTGCCGCGTCAATGCCGAAGATCCGTTCCGCAATTTTCTGCCTTCGACCGGCCGGTTGGTGAAGTTCCAGCCGCCTGCCGAGACCATGTTTGCCAGCGATACCGGGCACCTGAACGGCGTGCGCGTGGACACCGGCGTGTACGACGGCGGCGAGATCCCGATGTACTACGACTCGATGATCGCCAAGCTCATCGTGCACGGCAAGGACCGGCAGCATGCGATTGCGCGGATGCGCGAGGCGCTCAATGGCTTCGTGATCCGCGGCATCAGCAGCAACATTCCGTTCCAGGCGGCGCTGCTCGCGCACCCGAAGTTCGTGGCGGGCGACTTCAACACCGGCTTCATCGCCGAACACTATGGCAAGGGCTTCCATGCCGAAGACGTGCCGCACGCCGATCCGTCGTTCCTGATTGCGCTCGCGGCCTATGTGCACCGCCGCTACCGCGCGCGCGCCTCGGGCATCAGCGGCCAACTCGAAGGCCATGGCGTGAAGGTGGGCGAGCAGTTTGTGGTGGTGGAGCTGGGGCCCGAGGGCAAGCATGTACACCACCCTGTGTCGGTGACCGACTTCCACGGCAAGACCGGCGCCAGCGCCGTGGCCGTGGGCGGCAAGAGCTACAAGATCGACAGCGGCTTCGCACTCGGCGCTGTCCGCGTGCAGGGTATGGTCAACGACCGGCCTTTTACCGCGCAAGTGGAGCGCGGCGCGGGCAGGAACCCGCTGGCGCTGCGCGTGTCGCACGACGGCACGCAGGTCGAGGCGATGGTGCTTTCGCCCCGGGGCGCGCGCCTGCTCGAACTGATGCCCTACAAGGCACCGCCGGACCTGAGCAAGTTCCTCATGTCGCCGATGCCGGGCTTGCTGGTCGAGGTGTCGGTGCAGCCGGGCCAGCAGGTGCGTGCCGGCGAAAAGCTGGCCGTGATCGAGGCCATGAAAATGGAGAACGTACTGTTCGCCACGCAAGACGGCGTGGTGGGCAAGATTTCGGCCAACAAGGGCGAGTCGCTCGCGGTCGATCAAATTATTCTGGAGTTTGAATAAAGCTCACCCCCAGGCTTCGCGCACTTCGTGTCGCTTCTCCAACCCCCTTCCGGGGGCAACACCTGCGGCCCGGCGAAGCCGGTTCCGCGGTGTTTCCCGAACAGTCAACGCTTCGGGCACTTACGAAAGATTTCATTGATATGACGACCTCCGATCTTTTTTTTGAAGCGCCCATCTCGGCGCCTGTCACGCTGCACCGGCCCGCAAAGCCGGTGACGCCGCAAGGCCCTTGGTCGGTCGAGGCGATCCAGGCGCTGCTCGACAAGCCGCTGATGGATTTGCTGTTCGAAGCGCAGACGGTGCATCGCGAGCATTTTCCCGAGGGCGACATCGAACTGGCGACGCTCCTTTCGGTCAAGACCGGCGGCTGCCCCGAGAACTGCGGCTACTGCCCGCAATCGGCTGAGTTCGACACTGGCGTAAAGGCGCAGAAGCTCATGGAGGTCGACGAGGTGGTGCGCGCTGCGCAGGCCGCCAAGGACGCCGGCGCCACGCGTTTCTGCATGGGCGCCGCATGGCGCGCGCCGAAGGACCGCGACGTGGAGAAGGTGGCCGTGCTGGTTGAAGCGGTGAAAGGCCTCGGCCTGCAGACCTGCGCCACGCTCGGCATGCTGGAGCCGCACCATGCGCACCAGCTCAAGGCCGCGGGCCTGGACTACTACAACCACAACCTTGATACCGCGCCCGAGTACTACACCGACATCGTCGATACGCGCACCTACCAGGACCGACTCGACACGCTGGCCCACGTGCGCAGCGCCGGCATCAGCGTGTGCTGCGGCGGCATCGTCGGCATGGGCGAGCAGCCGGTGCACCGCGCGGGCCTCATCGCGCAACTGGCCAACTTGAATCCGTACCCGGAGTCGGTGCCGATCAACAGCCTGGTGCGCGTGCCGGGCACGCCGCTGGCCGATTCGGAGCCGGTCGATCCGTTCGACTTCGTGCGCATGATCGCCGTGGCGCGCATCACGATGCCGACCGCGCGCGTGCGGCTTTCGGCAGGTCGCCAGCAGATGGGTGACGCCGTGCAGGCACTGTGCTTCATGGCGGGCGCCAACTCCATCTTCTACGGCGACAAGCTGCTGGTCACCGGCAACCCCGACGTGGAGGCCGACGTGCAGCTGCTGCGCAAGCTGGGGCTAGAGGCGCGCCGGACCACCGCCACCGAAGAAGCAGGGGCCTGCGCATGACGGCCGCGGCGCGTCCCTTCAAGGTGCTGGGCATCCAGCAGATCGCCATCGGCGGGACGGACAAGCTGCGGCTGCAAAAGCTCTGGGTCGACATGCTGGGGCTCGAAGTCACGGGCACCTTCAAGAGCGAACGCGAGAACGTTGACGAAGACATCTGTTCGATGGGCAGTGGCCCGTTCAAGGTCGAGGTCGACCTGATGCAGCCGCTCGATCCTGAGAAGAAGCCGGCGGTGCACACCACGCCGCTCAACCACGTGGGCCTTTGGATCGACGACCTGCCAAAGGCCGTCGAATGGCTCACCGCGCAGGGCGTGCGCTTTGCGCCTGGCGGCATCCGCAAGGGCGCGGCCGGCTTCGACATCTGCTTTCTGCATCCGAAGGCGAACGACGAGTTTCCGATCGCGGGCGAGGGCGTGCTCATTGAGATGGTGCAGGCGCCGCCCGAAGTGGTGACGGCCTTCAGCGCCCTGGCCGCTACGCGTTGAGCACCTTCTTGATCGGCGGCTTCACGTCGGAGCGCTGAGGCGGCAGCATCGGCTGGTGCTCGCGCGCCGGGTTCAGGATGATTGAGGTCGCCGTTTCGGTGAGGATGCAGAACTTGGTGACCACCGCATCGAGATGGCTCACGTCGATGACCGCAATCTCGAGAATCCAGCTGTCGTCTCCGGTCACGTTGTAGGCATTGACGCACTCTGGCGTCTGCTGAACCAGTTCGACTACGCGCGCGTAGTCGGCGCGGCCCACGCGGATGATGGCGCGAATGCCATAGCCCAGCTTGCCGAGATTGACCGTGGCGCGATAGCCGCTGATCACGCCTGCGGCCTCCAGTTTTTTCACGCGCTCGGTTACGGCCGGCTGGCTCAGGTGCACGCGGCGACCGAGCTCGGCCATGGTGAGCCGCGCGTCGCCCTGCAATTCGGCCAGGATGCGCGTGTCGTGGGCATCGAGTGCGGGGTTCAAGGGGAAGTCCATAAAACTCCTTTAAATCGACGGTGCAAGACACCTAGAACCGTGAATTGTGCATGGCCGCGGGAGGATCGCTTTCATACCATCGATGGCGTTCCAATACCAACAAGACTGACGTCGCATGCCTACTCTTGCATCCCCCGCCCAAGCCGCGCACGGTTCCGTACGCGGTTCGCTGCCGCCGCTGCTGTGGCTTTGCCTGGCTGCCACGTGGGTGGTCTGGGGCTCGACTTATCTCGCGATCAAGTACGCGCTGATCAGCTTTGCGCCTTTTCTTCAGATGGGCTCGCGCTTCCTGTTCGCGGGCGTGCTGCTTGCCGCGTGGATGCGCTGGCGCGGCGCGGACTGGCCATCGCGCCTGCAATGGCGCAATGCCCTGGTCGTCGGCTCGCTGATGCTCGGCGGAGGCATGGGCGGAACCGCTCATGCCGAAGTGTCCATCGGCTCCGGGCTGGTGGTGGCCTTCATTGCGGTCGTGCCGCTGCTGATCGCGCTGCTGAACCTCATCTGGGGCGTGAAGCCGACGCGGCTCGAAGCCACGGGCATTGCGCTCGGCCTCGTCGGCGTGCTGATGCTGACGCAGGGGAGCGGCTTCCAGTCATCGCCGGCGGGCCTCGTCGCGATTTCCATCGCGTGCGTCTGCTGGTCGATGGGCAGCGTGCTGAGCCAGCGCAGCCTGCCGCTTGCGCCAGGAGCGATGGGCTTTGCCAGCGAGATGATCTGCGGCGGCGTGGTGCTGCTGGTGCTGTCGGTAATTTCCGGCGAGCAACTCGTGTGGCCGCCGCAGCCCGAGGCTGCTGCGGCCTGGCTGTATCTCGTGGTGTTTGGCTCGCTGATCGCGTTCAACGCTTATATGGTGCTGCTCGCCAAGGCGCCGGCTGCGCTGGCCGCGAGCTACACCTTCGTCAACCCGGTGATCGCAATGCTGCTGGGCGTGTGGATTGCGAACGAGACCGTGACGCACTTCGAGTGGTATGCCGTGGCCATCATCTTGGCCGGCGTGCTGCTGTTGCTCTTCAAGCGCCCGCAGAAGGGCTGAGCCCGCGCGCGGCTCAGGTGCCCGGACGGCGCCAGAAGGCAAGCGTGGCCGCCAGCAGCCACATGCCCGCCGCGCAGCTGCGGTTCAGCACCTTGAGGCCACGGCGCGACAGCAAGCGCACGGCCTGCGTTCCGGCGGCCGCATAGGCGAGCATCACGAAGGTGTCGAGTACCACGAAGATCGCCCCCAGCAACAGGTATTGCGTACCCTGCGGCTTGGCAATGTCGATGAACTGCGGCAGAAAGGCCGCGAAGAACAGCACCGTCTTGGGGTTGGACAGCGCCACGAGCAGGCTGCGCATGAGTGCAACGCGGCCGTGCGGGCGAACCTCGATGGCCGACTTGGCCAGCGCCGTGCCGAGGTCGGTCGCCTCGCTGCGCCACAGCTTGATGCCGAGCCAGACCAGGTAGGCGACACCGGCCACGCGGATTGCGTTGAAGAGCAGCTCCGATGCGGCGAGCAGCGAACCGAGCCCGAGCGCGACCACCGCGATCAGCGTGACGCTGCCGAGCGACGCGCCGGCAATGCCCCAGCTCGCGCGGCGCATGCCGCCGTCGATGCCGTTGGACAGCGCCAGCAGCATCGTGGGCCCGGGAATCACCGCCAGTGCCAGCGAGGCGACGGCGTAGATCAGCAGTGTGTCGAGTGTCATGGCTTGGGGGCGGGTGGACGTTGTTGCGAGGCGGCGCGGGCACGCGCCAGAGCGGCTTCGACGATGGATCGCTTGCGCGTGTCGGCAGTTTGCGGTTCAGCGATCGGGGCCGGTTCGTTGGCTTGCAGCTTGTCGACACGGCGATGCTCGCCATGCAGCTTGTAGCGTTGCAGAGCGGCTTCTGCCTGCGCTTCTGACCAGGCTTGCCAGCCGGTGCGGCCGGGCGTCTCGACCTCGAGCGAAATGCAATCGACGGGGCAGACAGGAATGCAAAGCTCGCAGCCCGTGCAGTGCGCTTCGATCACGGTGTGCATGCGCTTGTTGATGCCGACGATGGCATCGGTCGGGCAGGCGTCCAGGCAGAGCGTGCAGCCGATGCACCACGCTTCGTCGATGACGGCCATGGCGCGCGGGCCTTCGGTGCCGAACTGCGAATCGAGCGGGAGCGGCTCGCGGCCTGTCAGCCGTGCCAGCCTGGCGATGCCTTCGGCTCCGCCAGGAGGGCATTGGTTGATGTTGGCGGCGCCATCGGCCACCGCCTGGGCATATCCGGCGCAATCAGGGTAGCCGCAACGTGTGCACTGCGTCTGGGGCAGTGCACTGTGGATGCGTGCGGCCAGCCCGATCACTTCCTGCGTGCCGCGGGCTTCTTCACGGCGGCGACTGCCACCGCTTTCTTGGCTGCGACATTCTTCCTGGCCGCAACGGCAGGCGTGCTCCGGCCCGGCTTGATCCGGTCTTCGGCCGGCAGGGTCTCGCGGGCATCACTGCGCCGCTGGGGCTGGTCGTGCGCGGCGATGAACTTCTGCATCTTGGGGTAGACCAGATCGCGCCAGCGGCGGCCGCTGAAGATGCCGTAGTGGCCCGCGCCCTTGACTTCGTAATGTTCGCGCTGCGCGTTGTCGATGCCGGTGCACAGGCTGTGCGCGGCCTCGGTTTGGCCCGAACCCGAGATGTCGTCGAGCTCGCCCTCGACGGTGAGCAGGGCCGTGGAGTGGATGTCTTGCGGGCGCACGCGCTCGATCTGGCCCTTGGGGTTCTTGACGTCCCAGGTACCGTTGACGAGTTCGAAATCCTGGAACACGACGCGAATGGTGTCCAGGTAGTAATCGGCGTCCATGTCGAGCACGGCGTTGTACTCGTCGTAGAACTTGCGATGGGCCTCGGCGCTGGCGTCGTCGCCCTTGATCAGGTCCTTGAAATAGTCGTAGTGGCTGGTGGCGTGGCGGTCGGGGTTCATGGCCACGAAACCCGTGTGCTGCAGGAAGCCCGGGTACACGCGGCGACCTTCACCCGGGAAGCCCTGCGGCACGCGGTAGATCACGTTGTTCTCGAACCACTCGAAGCTCTTGTTCATCGCGAGGTTGTTCACCGCGGTGGGCGACTTGCGCGCGTCGATGGGGCCGCCCATCATCGTCATGGTGAGCGGCAGCTGCTCGCCGCGGCTCGCCATGAGCGACACGGCAGCAAGCACCGGCACAGTGGGCTGGCACACGCTCACCACGTGGCAGTTGCCGTATTCGGCCTGCAGGCGGCGGATGAACTCCTGCACGTAGTTGATGTAATCGTCGAGGTGGAACTCGCCTTCGGACAGTGGCACGAGGCGTGCGTTCTTCCAATCGGTGATGTAGACCTTGTGGTCTTGCAGCATGGTGCGCACGGTGTCGCGCAGCAGCGTGGCGTAGTGGCCCGACAGCGGTGCCACGACCAGCACCACGGGCTGGCTCTTGAGGGTCTTGAGGATGTGCGGCTCGTCGGTGAAGCGCTTGAAGCGGCGCAGCTCGCAGAACGGCTTGTCGAGCTCGACGGCCTCCTGGATGACCACGTCTTCGCCCTCGACCTTCACGGACTTGATGTTGAACTCGGGCTTTTCGTAATCCTTGCCCAGCCGATAGAGCAGGTCGTAACCCGCTGCCATGCGCTGGGCCATGGGGGCTTGTCCCCAGACGGCACCTTGGCCGAAGAGCTTGGACGCCGCTTGCGCGAAGTCCGAAAACGGCTCCATCAAGGAACGCTGGGCTTCGTAGAGTTGGTAGAGCATCGCTGGTGTTTGAGTGGAATGTTGCGGTGCAATATATCAGCGCCATGGGCACCGCGCAGCGGGCCTTACCCGTACGTAGATCCCGCTGCGGGGCGCTTATTTCTCATCAAATGTGAAGGAATGTCAGCTAATGAAATTCCCCCACATTTTCCTGACAATCAGATGACTTTGGCGATCGAAGCGCAGACGTAGTCGATGTTCTTGCTGTTGAGCGCGGCCACGCACATGCGGCCGGTGTCGGTGCCGTACACGCCGAATTCATTGCGCAGGCGCACCATCTGGTCCTTGCTGAGGCCCGAGTAGCTGAACATGCCGATCTGCGTGGTGATGAAGCTCATGTCTTCCTTTACACCGGCGGCCTTGAGGCCGTCGACCAGCTTCTGGCGCATGGCCTTGATGCGCACGCGCATTTCGCCGAGTTCCTTTTCCCACAGGGCGCGAAGCTCTGGGTTGCCGAGCACCGCGGCCACCACGGCACCGCCGTGGATCGGCGGGTTGCTGTAGTTGGTGCGGATCGCGATCTTCAGCTGCGACAGCACGCGGCCGGCTTCTTCCTTGCTTTCGCACAGCACCGACAGGGCGCCCACGCGCTCGCCGTACAGGCTGAAGCTCTTCGAGAACGAGGTCGAGACGAAGAAGGTCAGGCCGGCGTTGACGAACTTGGCAACCGCGGCGCCGTCTTCCTTGAGGCCGTAGCCGAAGCCCTGGTAGGCCATGTCGAGGAAGGGGACGAGATTCTTGGCCTTGACGGCGGCGACGACCTGGTCCCACTGCTCGGACGTGATGTCGTAGCCGGTCGGGTTGTGGCAGCAGGCGTGCAGCACGACGATGGTGCCGGCCGGCGCCGCATTCAGGGCGGAGAGCATGCCGTCGAAGTTGATGCCGCGCTTGGCTGCGTCGTAGTAGGGGTAGCTTTCGACTTCGAAGCCCGCGTTGGTAAACAGCGCGCGGTGGTTTTCCCAGCTCGGGTCGCTGATCAGCACCTTGGCGTTGGGGTTGAGCTTCTTGAGAAAGTCGGCGCCGACCTTGAGGCCGCCGGTGCCGCCGATGGCCTGGATCGTGGCCACGCGGCCCGACTGCACGGGTTCGCTGTCGACGCCGAAGACCAGGCCCTTGACTGCGTTGTCGTAGGCAACGATGCCGTCGATGGGCAGGTAGCCGCGAGCCGAGGGGGCTTTCATCATGTTCTGTTCGGCGGCCTGCACGCACTGGAGCAGGGGCAGCTTGCCGTTGTCGTCGTAATAAACGCCGACGCCGAGGTTGACCTTGTTGGGGTTGGTGTCGGCTGCAAATTGCTCGTTGAGGCCGAGGATCGGGTCGCGCGGTGCCATTTCGACCGCGGTGAACATAGACATGGAAAGGTCCTTTGGATGAAAGCTTCGCTGGCAACCGGAGGAGGCTTTATCCTTTCCGGTTGCCTTGAATTTTACCGGCGCTACCGCCACCTGTCGGGAACAGCCATGCCAGAGAACAACGAAGCCATAGCAGACCTGAAGAAACTGGACCCGATCGGTCCGGCAAAACAGGGCGAATTCATCAAATACCCGGGTTCGCCTTTCGAACTTTTCCAGCCCTATCCGCCGGCCGGCGACCAGCCGAAGGCGATCGACGGGCTGGTTGAAGGCGTGCTGGACGGCGAGGTGTTCCAGACGCTGCTGGGCGTGACCGGCTCCGGCAAGACTTTCACCATGGCCAACGTGATCGCCCGGCTGGGTCGGCCGGCCATCGTTTTTGCGCCCAACAAGACGCTGGCGGCACAGCTCTACAGTGAATTTCGCGAGTTCTTCCCGAAGAACGCGGTGGAGTACTTCGTGAGCTATTACGACTACTACCAGCCCGAGGCCTACGTGCCGCAGCGCGACCTGTTCATCGAGAAGGACTCGTCCATCAACGAGCACATCGAGCAGATGCGGCTGTCGGCCACCAAGAGCGTGCTGGAGCGGCGCGACACGGTCATCGTGGCCACGGTGAGCGCCATCTACGGCATCGGCACGCCCGAGGATTACACGCAGATGCGTTTCATCATGCGGGTTGGCGACAAGATCGGCCAGCGCGACGTGATCGGGCGGCTGATCCGCATGCAGTACACCCGCAACGAGCAGGATTTCTCGCGCGGGACCTTCCGCGTGCGCGGCGACACCATCGACGTGTTCCCGGCCGAGCACAGCGAGCTGGCGATCCGCATCGAGCTGTTCGACGACGAGATCGAGACGCTGCAGCTGTTCGACCCGCTCACGGGCCGCATCCGCCAGAAGATTCCGCGCTTCACGGTGTACCCGTCGAGCCACTACGTGACGCCGCGCGACAAGGTGCTGGGCGCGGTCGAAACCATCAAGATCGAGCTCGCCGAGCGGCTCAAGGAATTTTTGTCGCAGGGCAAGCTGGTGGAGGCGCAGCGCCTGGAGCAGCGCACCCGGTTCGACCTGGAAATGCTGGCCGAGATCGGCCACTGCAAGGGCATCGAGAACTACACGCGCCACCTCTCGGGCGCCGCGCCGGGCGAACCGCCGGCCACGCTGACGGACTACATGCCGAAAGACGCGCTGATGTTCCTCGACGAGAGCCACCAGATGGTCGGCCAGCTCAGCGCCATGTACAACGGCGACCGGGCGCGCAAGACTACGCTGGTCGAATACGGCTTCCGCCTGCCGAGCGCGCTGGACAACCGGCCCCTCAAGCTGGAGGAGTTCGAAACGCGCATGCGCCAGTGCATCTTCGTTTCGGCCACGCCGGCGCAGTACGAAAAGGATCACGCCGGCAACGTGGTCGAGCAGCTGGTGCGGCCGACCGGGCTGATCGACCCCGAGGTCGAGGTGCGCCCCGCCACCCACCAAGTGGACGACGTGCTGGGCGAGATTCGCATCCGCGTCGAGAAGAACGAACGTGTGCTCATCACCACGCTGACCAAACGCATGGCCGAGCAGCTGACCGACTATCTGGGCGACAACGGCGTGAAGGTGCGCTACCTGCACAGCGACGTCGACACGGTCGAGCGCGTGGAAATCTTGCGCGACCTGCGCCTGGGCACCTTCGACGTGCTGGTGGGCATCAACCTGCTGCGGGAAGGCCTGGACATTCCCGAGGTGTCGCTGGTGGCCATCCTCGACGCGGACAAGGAAGGTTTTCTGCGCGCCGAGCGCTCGCTGATCCAGACCATCGGGCGGGCGGCGCGGAACCTGAGCGGCAAGGCCATTCTCTACGCCGACCGCATGACCGACTCGATGAGGAAGGCGATCGACGAAACCGAGCGGCGCCGCGCTCGGCAGATCGCCCACAACGAAGCCAATGGCATCACCCCGCGCAGCATCGTCAAGCAGGTGCGCGACCTGATCGACGGCGTCTACAGCGAAAAAACCGGCAAGGAAATGGCCAAGCTCGACCTGGAACGCGCCAAGGTCGAGGACATGAGCGAAAAGGACATTGCCCGGGAGATCAAGCGGCTCGAAAAGCTCATGCTCGAGCACGCTCGCAACCTCGAATTCGAGAAGGCGGCACGGGTGCGCGACCAGCTGGCACTACTGCGTGAACAGGCGTTTGGCGCCTCTGGCGGGGACAACATCGCCGTGCTGCCGTCGTAGGACGGGGTTTCGGTTTCTTCAAGGGGTTTTCGCTGGGGTTTACCCGAGCAAACCCCAGGGGCTTCTGTTATACTTGACCGAAATACTCAACAACAAAGAAAAAAGAACTTCGCGATGAAGGACCGATCCCACTGGCTGGTTCACCAGCGTCAGGGGTCGGGCAGGGCGGAGACGAAGTCACCGCGCGCCCCCGGGGCCACGGTGTCATTTCAACGGTAAGCACTTGAAGGAGCTTGCGATGCGTCTCACTACCAAAGGCCGTTTTGCGGTCACAGCAATGATCGATCTGGCGCTGCGTCAGAACACCGGTCCGGTCACGCTGGCCGCGATCAGCCAGCGGCAGCAGATTTCGTTGTCGTACCTCGAGCAGCTGTTCGGCAAACTGCGCCGTCACGAGCTGGTCGAGTCGACCCGCGGCCCCGGCGGCGGCTACAGCCTCGGCCGCAAGGCTGCGGATATCACCGTCGCAGACATCATTGTTTCCGTCGACGAGCCCATCGATGCCACGCAGTGCGGCGGCAAGGAAAACTGCCTCGGCGAAGCCGGTCGCTGCATGACGCACGAACTCTGGGCCTCGCTGAACCAGCGCATGGTCGAGTTCCTCGATTCCGTCACGCTGCAAAAACTGGTCGACGACCAGATCGCCAAGGGCGTGCAGATCGAGAATAAGCCGGTCGTCAAGCGCGCCATCTCCGCGCAGCCCGTGGTCAAGCCAATTCGCGTGAATGCGCCGAATTCGGTGTTTGCCCTGGGCAACGCGTTCGCGAAGTCCTGATGCCCTGAGTCGCAGGCGGCGCCTTGGGCGCCGCTGCGAAAAGCCGCCCAGATAAAGAAACAACCCCCCACGCCAGCCCGAGCCAGCCATGGACGTCACTCCTCATTTCCCGATCTACCTCGATTACGGCGCCACCACGCCGGTTGACCCCCGTGTGGTCGACGCCATGATTCCCTGGTTGCGCGAGCATTTCGGCAACCCGGCATCGCGCAGCCACGCCTGGGGCTGGGAAGCTGAAGAGGCGGTCGAGAAAGCGCGCGGCCAGGTGGCAGACCTGATCAGCGCAGATCCGCGCGAAATCGTCTGGACGTCGGGTGCCACTGAGTCGATCAATCTGGCGCTCAAAGGCGCGGCCCATTTCTACAAGGGCAAGGGCAAGCACCTGATCACCCTGAAGACCGAGCACAAGGCCGTGCTCGACACCATGCGCGAACTCGAGCGCCAGGGCTTCGAAGTGACCTACCTCGACGTCGAGGAAAACGGCCTCGTCGACCTGGAGAAGTTCAAGGCCGCGATCCGTCCCGACACCATCCTGGCCAGCGTGCTGTTCGTGAACAACGAAATCGGCGTGATCCAGGACGTGGTCGCGCTGGGCAACGTCTGCCGCGAGAAGGGTGTGATCTTTCACGTCGACTCGGCCCAGGCCACCGGCAAGGTTGAGATCGACATCACGAAGCTGCCCATCGACCTGATGAGCCTCGCTTCGCACAAGACGTACGGCCCGAAGGGCATCGGCGCGCTGTATGTGCGCCGCAAGCCGCGGATCCGCCTCGAAGCGCAGATGCACGGCGGCGGCCACGAGCGCGGCATGCGCTCGGGCACCTTGCCCACGCACCAGATTGTCGGCATGGGCGAGGCCTATCGCATCGCCAAGCTCGAAATGAAGGACGACATCGCCCATGCGGCCCGACTGCAGAAGCGTCTGCTCGACGGCCTGAAGGACGTGGAGCAGGTGTTCATCAACGGCGACCTCGAGCAGCGTGTGCCGCACAACCTGAACATGAGCTTCAACTATGTCGAAGGCGAGTCGCTGATCATGGGCATCAAGGGCCTGGCGGTGTCGTCGGGTTCGGCGTGCACGTCGGCCAGCCTGGAGCCCAGCTATGTGCTGCGCGCCCTGGGCCGCAGCGACGAGCTCGCCCACAGCAGCCTTCGCATGACCATCGGCCGTTTCACGACCGAGGAAGAAATCGACTACGCCATCTCGACCATCAAGCACAACGTGGCCAAGCTGCGCGAGCTGAGCCCCCTGTGGGAGATGTTCCAGGACGGCGTCGACATCAGCACGATCCAGTGGTCGGCCCACTGACGCATTGACGTACTGGCCCACCAGTGCTCCACGATTGAACAAAGTTTGAGAGGTACACCATGGCATATTCTTCCAAGGTCATCGACCACTACGAAAATCCCCGCAACGTTGGCTCCTTCGAAAAGGGCGACGACTCGGTAGGCACCGGCATGGTCGGCGCGCCGGCCTGCGGCGACGTCATGAAGCTGCAGATCAAGGTCAACCCGGAAACCGGCGTGATCGAAGACGCGCGCTTCAAGACCTACGGCTGCGGCTCCGCCATCGCCTCGTCCTCGCTCGTGACTGAATGGGTCAAGGGCAAGACGCTCGACGAAGCGGCTGCACTCAAGAACGCGCAAATCGCCGAAGAACTGGCGCTGCCGCCGGTCAAGATCCACTGCTCGATCCTCGCGGAAGACGCCATCAAGGCGGCCGTGAGTGACTACAAGGCCAAGCACGGCGTCAAGACCGCCGAAGCTGTTCACTGAGATGGCCGTCACGCTGACCGAAGCCGCTGCGCGCCACGTTACCCGCTACCTTGGCAAACGAGGCAAGGGCGTGGGCGTGCGGCTGGGCGTGAAGACCACCGGCTGCTCCGGCTTGGCCTACAAGCTCGAGTACGTGGACGAGTTCACGCCTGAAGACGTGGTGTTCGAGGACCATGGCGTGAAGGTGCTGGTCGATCCAAAGAGCCTGGCCTACATCGACGGCACGCAGCTCGATTTCGTGCGCGAAGGCTTGAACGAAGGCTTCAAGTTCATCAACCCGAACGAACGCGACCGTTGCGGCTGCGGGGAAAGCTTTCGCATCTGATGCGCCGTCGCTGACCGCGACAACAGCCGCCACCATGTCATGTGCTGGCGGTTTTTTCTTGATCCATATGAGCCCCCACGTTCGGCACTTTGTGTCCTCACTGCCCCCCGAGGGGGCGCAGACCGCCTTTGGGGCGGCCCGGCAGGCAGTCTGATGAACCTGAACGACACCGACTTCCAATTGTTCGCCGTCCCGGCCACGTTCGCGCAGGACCGCGCGGCACTCGATGCGCGCTGGAAAGAGCTGCAGCGCGAGGCCCACCCGGACCGCTTTGCCGCGCAGGGCGCTGCGGCGCAGCGCGTGGCCATGCAGTGGTCGGTGCGCATCAACGAGGCCTACCAGCGGCTCAAGGACCCGATCCGGCGTGCCAGCTACATCTGCGAACTCAACGGCGCGCCGCTGAATAGCGAGAACAACACGGCCATGCCGCCCGATTTCCTGATGCAGCAGATGGAATGGCGAGAGGAGCTCGACGATGCCGACGACATCGAAGCGATCGAGAAGCTGCAGGCCGAGGTCGAAGCCGGTCGCGCCCGCGCGCTGTCGTCGCTCGACTGGCTGATCGACGAGAAGGGCGACTATCTCGCCGCCGCGCAGCAGGTGAGAGCCCTCATGTTCATTGAGCGTTTCGGCCAGGACGTCGAAGCCAAGTTCGATCAGTTGGGACAATAGGCCCCTATATATGGCTCTTCTACAGATTTCAGAACCCGGCCAGGCGCCCGATCCGCATCAGCGCCGCATTGCCGTGGGCATCGACCTCGGCACCACGCATTCGCTTGTGGCCGCGGTGCGCAACGGTGTGGCCGAATGCCTGCCCGACGACCAGGGCCGCGTGCTGCTGCCTTCGGTGGTGCGCTACTTGGCCGGCGACCGCCGGCAGATCGGCTTTGACGCCGTGGCGGCGCGCGGGCAAGACCCCGCCAACACCATCACCTCGGTCAAGCGGCTCATGGGCCGCGGGCTCTCCGACATCTCGAACCGCGAATCGATGTCGTATCACATCGAAGGCAGCGAGGGCGGCATGGTGAAGGTGCAGACCCTCGCGGGCGAGAAGTCGCCGGTCGAGATCAGCGCCGAAATCCTCGCGACGCTGCGCTTCCGCGCTGAAGACACCTTCGACGACGAGCTCTACGGCGCGGTCATTACCGTGCCGGCCTATTTCGACGAAGGCCAGCGCCAAGCCACCAAGGATGCCGCACAGCTCGCGGGCATCAATGTGCTGCGACTGATCAGCGAACCCACGGCCGCCGCCATCGCCTACGGCTTGGACAACGCAAGCGAAGGCGTCTACGCCGTTTACGACCTGGGCGGCGGCACCTTCGACATCTCGATCCTGCGACTCACGCAGGGCGTGTTCGAAGTGATCGCCACCGGTGGCGACTCGGCCCTGGGCGGCGACGACTACGACCACGCGCTGGCCGGCTACGTGCTCGCGCAAACCGGCCTCGAGGCTGGCAGCGACAACGACAAGGCCGCCATGCTCGTGGCCGCACGTGCCGCGAAAGAGGCGCTGACCGACACCGAGTCGACCACCTTCCGCGCGGAGCTTGCCGGCAAGGCGGTTCAATTCGAACTCACTCGCCACCAATTCGACGCCGCCACCAAGCCGCTCACCGACCGCACGATTGCATCGGTTCGCAAGGCGCTGCGCGACGCCAAGCTCAAGCCCGACGACCTGAAGGGCATCGTGCTGGTGGGCGGGTCCACGCGCATGCCCCAGATCCGCCATGCTGTCGCCGAGTTCTTTGGCCGCGAGCCGTTGGTCAACCTGAATCCCGACGAAGTCGTGGCGCTCGGCGCCGCCATCCAAGCCAACCAATTGGCGGGCAATAACGGCGCGGGCGACCTGCTGCTGCTCGACGTGATTCCGCTGTCGCTGGGCATAGAGACCATGGGCGGGCTGGTCGAGCGCATCGTGCCGCGCAACCAGACCATCCCCACCGCGATGGCGCAGGACTTCACCACCTACCAAGACGGCCAGACGGCTCTCGCGCTGCACGTGGTGCAGGGCGAGCGCGACCTGGTGGCCGACTGCCGCAGCCTCGCGCGCTTCACGCTGCGCGGCATTCCGCCGATGGCGGCGGGCGCGGCGCGCATCCGCGTGACCTTCACTGTGGACGCCGATGGCTTGCTGAGCGTCAGCGCCAAGGAGCAGGGCAGCGGCGTGGAGGCCAGTGTCACCGTCAAGCCTTCGTACGGGCTCTCGGACGACCAGATCGCAACCATGCTGCAGGAGAGTTTTTCCACCGCGCAGCAGGACATGCAGGCGCGCGCGCTCGTCGAGGCGCGCGTCGATGCCGAGCGCTTGCTGCTTGCCACGCAGAGCGCGCTCGATGCGGACGGCGACTTGCTCGAAGCGCAGGAGCGCGCCGTCATCGACGCATCGATGTCGCGGTTGCGCGAGGCCGCGAACGGCAGCAACGACGCGGCGGCCATCGAGGCAGCCACCAAGGCCTTGGCCAACGATACCGAAGCTTTTGCCGCCCAGCGCATGAACGCGGGCATTGCGCGCGCGTTGTCGGGCCGCAAGGTCGAATCCCTCTAAGAACTACATGCCCACCATCAAGATTTTTCCGCATCCCGAGTACTGCCCGAAGGGTGCAGAAATCACGGCGCCGGCCGGCACTTCGATCTGCGAGGCGCTGCTGGAGAACCACATCAACATCGAGCATGCCTGTGAGATGAGCTGCGCCTGCACCACCTGCCACGTCATCGTGCGCCAGGGGTTCAGCTCGCTGAACGAAGCCGAGGAGGGCGAGGAAGACCTGCTCGACCGCGCCTGGGGCCTGGAGCCACAATCACGCCTCAGCTGCCAGGCCATCCTGGCGCAGCAAGACGTGACGATCGAGATTCCCAAGTACTCGATCAACCACGCCAAGGAAAATCACTGATGTCGCGCCAGATCGTCCTCGATACCGAAACCACGGGCCTTTCCGCCGAGAACGGCGACCGCGTGATCGAGCTCGGCTGCGTGGAGCTTTTTGCGCGCAAGCTCACCGGCAACGACCTGCACATCTATTTCAACCCCGAGCGCGAGAGCCATGAAGACGCGCTCAAGGTGCACGGCCTGACGACCGACTTCCTGCGCGACAAGCCGAAGTTCGGCGCGCTAGCCAACGACATCGTCGAATACCTGCGCGGCGCCGAGCTGATCATTCACAACGCGGCCTTCGACGTCGGCTTTCTCAACAAGGAGCTCGAGCTCGCGGGCCTGCCGCCCCTGCGCAGCTTCGTCGGCGAAGTGACCGACACGCTGGCCATGGCCAAGCAGGTCTACCCGGGCAAGCGCAATTCGCTCGACGCGCTGTGCGACCGCTTCGGCGTCGATCGCTCGAACCGCACCTTCCACGGCGCCAAGCTCGACGCGCAGTTGCTGGCCGACGTCTACATCAACCTCACACGCGGCCAGGACGCGCTCTTGATCGACGTGTCGTCCAACGAGCCGGCGCAGGGCGCCACCGTCATCACCATCGACCTGAGCCAGTTCGACCTGCCGGTGATCCTGGCGGGCGAGCAGGAGCTGGCGGCGCACGAGGCGCTGTTGTCGCAGCTCGACAAATCCAGCAACGGACGCACGCTCTTTCGCCAAAACGGCTGAAATGCTGTGGCATAATCGAAGGCTTCGCGCAACGCGATTAATTCCAAGGCACTGCACTTGCAGTGCCAAGGGGTTTGCAGGGCGGTTAGCTCAGGGGTAGAGCACAGCATTCACACTGCTGGGGTCGGAGGTTCGAAACCTCCACCGCCCACCAATTTCCTCGAAATGAAACTGCGACTTGGATTGTCCAAGTCGCTTTTTGCTTTGTGCGTGCCGCACTCAACTGTCGGCTCGTGCTGACGCCAGCTGCCGTCTCGCACCGGCTCAATTTGCTGGCGGAGCGCGTATACCCACGGGGAAGGAGACCGACCATGGCCACTCATCCCGACATCCCGCCCGACCTGCCCGTGGAACCTGACGAAGGGCCGAGCACGCCACCGGACGATCCGACCGATCCCGAGCCTCCTCCCACCACGTCGTGAATCTGGCGCGCGAGCCGCGATAAGCTCGCGCCATGGATGAACTTGATTGCGCTGTCATCGGCGGCGGAGTGGTGGGTTTGGCCGTGGCGCGCGCGTTGGCGCTCGCAGGCCGTGAAGTGGTGGTACTGGAGGCGGAAGGTGCCATCGGCACGGGCACCAGTTCGCGCAACAGCGAGGTAATTCACGCGGGCATCTACTACCCGAAGGGTTCGCTCAAGGCGCGCCTTTGCGTCGAGGGCAAAGAGGCGCTCTATGCGTACGCAGAGGAGCGCGGCGTGCCGCACCGGCGCTGCGGCAAGCTCATCGTGGCGACCTCGCCCGAGCAGGTGGGTGAACTCGAAACCATCCGCGCCAAGGCTGCAGCCAACGGCGTCGACGACCTCGTGCTGCTGACGGCGGAGCAGGCCATGGCGATGGAGCCGCAACTGCATTGCGAAGCGGCGCTGCATTCGCCGAGCACCGGCATTGTCGACAGCCACGCGCTGATGCTGAGCCTGCTGGGCGACCTGGAGAACGCGGGTGGAATGCTGGCGCTCAAATCACCCATCGCGCGAGCGGAATGCGGTACGGACGCCATCGTCCTTGCCGCGGAAGACGGCACGGCATTGCGCTGCAACTCTGTGGTCAATGCGGCCGGTCTTGGCGCCCCCGACCTCGCGAAGCGGTTTGAAGGCCTGCCCGCCGCGGCCGTACCGGCCGCCTACTTTGCCAAAGGCAGCTATTTCACCTTGTCGGGCCGCGCGCCTTTCAGTCGGCTTGTCTACCCGGTGCCCGAGCCGGGCGGCCTGGGCGTGCATCTGACCATCGACCTGGGCGGCCAGGCCAAGTTCGGTCCCGACGTGCAGTGGGTGCAGTCGGCGGACGACCTCGTGGTCGACCCGGCGCGCGGCGACGGCTTCTACGCCGAGGTGCGCAAGTATTGGCCGGCCTTGCCCGATGGCGGCCTGATTCCCGGCTATGCGGGCATGCGGCCCAAGATTTCGGGTCCGGGCGAGCCTGCGCGCGACTTCATGATCGCCGGGCCAAAGGAGCACGGTGTGCGCGGCCTGGTCAATCTTTTCGGCATCGAATCGCCGGGGCTCACGAGCAGCCTGGCCATCGGGCGCTACGTGGCGAGCCTGCTCGCGGATACTTGAGGCGAGCAATGAACGCCCTGTGTGCAGAAGTCTGCAGAACTGTCGCGCACGAGGGGCTTTTGTGCCTGTAACATGACACCACGCCATCCGATGGCGTGAAGCCGCCGGCGCGGTGCCGGTGTCATCACGGAGGAAAGATTCCAATGAGTGCATCCAACAACATTGAAGCGGCAGCCGAAGATATCGCGAGCGACGTGCGCGGCGTGCTGGCCAGCAAGGACCTGGATTCGGTTCCCCACATCAAGGCGCTGCGCCAGCGCATCGACACCAAGCTCGCCATTGCGCGCGAGCTAGCGGCAGAGAAGAGCAAACTTGCAGCCCAGAAGGCCCGCGAAGCGGCCAACAGCGCCAACGCCTATGCCCACGACGAGCCGTGGCAGATTGCCGGCGCAGCGCTGGCCGTCGGTGTGCTGGTGGGTTTGCTGCTTGGCCGCCGCTGACCTGAGCGCACACCGCCGCCGCGTCATCCATCGCCGACCGGGAGCCGGCGCATGAGGTTGCTGTCCCTGTTCGGGCTCGATGCCCGTCTGCGACGGCTGCGGATTGCTGCAGCCGAAGGCGCGCTGGCCGCCGAAGACCGTGTGCAGTTGCTGCGCATGGCCTGGGAGGACGAGAAGCAGCGCCTCAAGCTGATGCTGGTCCTCGTGGTGGCCGTGCTCGGCCTGACCACGGTGGCTGTGGCCCTGTTGTCGATGGCGGTGGTGGTGCATTTCTGGGAAACGCCTCACCGCATCGCGGCGGCGTGGGCCGTGGCTGGCGTGTGGATCGTGCTTTGGCTGGGCGCCGCATGGGGCCTGTACCTGAGCCTTCGCAATGCCTCGAACAGCTTCATGCCGGCCCGGCACGAGTTCGAACGCGACTGGGCCTGGGTTCAGGACAGCTTCGGGCTCGGCAAGGACCCGGACCAGGACGACGAAGCGCCGCGTCCGCCGCGGCCAGCCACGCGCGAAGAGCTGCTCGCGCGCATGGAGCGCCAGCGCGAACGCATCGCCACGATGCAGGGCGCAGGCGCGGCTCAGCAGTCTGCGGGCGCAGCAGGGGGTGCTTCTTCCGAAGCGCCTCCCGCCGATGAGTCGGCTGCCGCCGCGGCATTGCGCATCGCGCGGGAGCACCCGGTTGCTACCGGCGTGGTGGCCGCGGTCGCCGTGGTGGTGATTCGTCCCAGGCGGCTGCTGCGCTGGGCCGCGTTCATCGCGCCGGTGCTCTGGCGCATGCGCTGAACGAGAAGAAGAAGCGCCGAAAGAAGGCTCAGGCGGTGCTGCGGCTTTGCTGCAGCAGCGCCTGCGCCACATCGCGCACGAGGGCCGGGCCTCGATAGATGAGCCCGGTGTAGATCTGCACTACGTCGGCGCCCGCGGCAATCTTGGCCTTGGCATCGGCCGCGCTCAGGATGCCGCCAACCCCGATGATTGGAAAGTCCGGCCCCAGTGCGGCACGCAGCTGCGCAATCACTCGGTTGCTGGCCTCGCGTACAGGTGCGCCCGAGAGCCCGCCCGCTTCGCCGCCATGCGGCAGGCCCGCCACCGCATCGCGCGCCAGCGTGGTGTTGGTGGCAATCACGCCATCCATGCGGTGGCGCTGCAGCGCGGCGGCAATCACGTCGACCTGGGCCTGGTCGAGATCGGGAGCGATCTTCACGAACAACGGCACGCGCCTGCCGCTGCGTTCGGCCAAGGCTTGGCGGCGCTCGGCAATGGCGCCCAGCAGGGCATCGAGCGCCTCGTCGCTTTGCAGCGAGCGCAGGTTGGCCGTGTTGGGGCTCGAGATATTGATGGTCACGTAGTCGGCGTGCGCATACACGCCGTCCAGACAGGCCAGGTAGTCGTCCACCGCCCGCTCGATGGGCGTGGCGGCGTTCTTTCCGATGTTGAGCCCGAGCAGCATCGGCTTCTTGCCGGCGCTGCCGCCGCCGTTCTTGCGAAAGCGCGCTTTCTGCACGTTGGCAAGAAAGGCATCGAGCCCCTCGTTGTTGAAGCCGAGCCGGTTGATGAGCGCGTCGCGCTGCGGCAGGCGGAACATGCGGGGCTTGGGGTTGCCCGGCTGCGCTTTGGGCGTCACGGTGCCGACTTCGACGAAGCCGAAGCCCATGGCGGCAAAAGCGTCGATGCAGCGGGCGTTCTTGTCCAGCCCGGCCGCCAGCCCCACGCGGTTCGGAAAATCCAGCCCTGCCAGCGTGACTGGGTCGTCGACACGCGGCGCGGCGTAGGCGCAGGCGAGCGGCGTGTTCTGCGTACGGGCCAGGCCGTCTAGCGTGAGTTCGTGGGCGTGCTCCGGGTCGAAGCCGAACAGAAAGGGTCGGGCCAGGCCGTAGAGCGAAGAGGGGAGCAGGAGCATCGGATAATTCTCGACTTCAATGAGCCAAGGATTCTCCGCGATGACCGCACCCGTTTCTCCTTCTTCCGCTCCCGGCGCCGCCGCCATCTCCCAGGACGAGCTCAAGGCCCAGGTCGGCCGCGCCGCGCTGGCCTACGTGGTGAAGGGGGAAATCGTCGGCGTCGGCACCGGCTCGACCGTGAACAAGTTCATCGACGCGCTGGCCACGATCAAGGACCAGATCAAGGGTGCGGTGTCCAGCTCGGTGGCTTCGACCGAACGCCTCCGGGCACTCGGCATTCCGGTGTTCGACAGCAACGAGGTCGAGGAGCTCGGCGTCTACATCGACGGCGCCGATGAGATCGATCACCGCGGCTTCATGGTGAAGGGTGGCGGCGCTGCGCTCACGCGCGAAAAAATCGTGGCGGCGCAGTCGCGGCGTTTCGTCTGCATCGCCGATGCGTCCAAGCTGGTCGATACGCTGGGCGCCTTTCCGCTCCCCGTGGAAGTGATTCCGATGGCGGCGCGCCGCGTCATGCGCCAGTTCGAGGCCATGGGCGGCATTGCGCAGGTGCGGGAAAAAGACGGCTCGGCGCTCGTGACGGACAACGGCCAGCACATCGTCGACGTGACGGGACTGCGGATCAGCGATCCGCTGGATTTCGAATCCGAGGTGAGCCAGTGGCCCGGCGTGGTCACGGTCGGCGTTTTCGCGCACCAGAAGGCCGACGTGTGCCTGCTCGGTACGCCGACTGGTGTGCAAACGCTGCAGTTCGACTAATGCAAGTCCGCCGACGCGGACCGGCGGCCGCTTACAGATCGATCAGAACTTGATGCCGGCCGGGTTGCTCGGACTCAGGCCGCTGGGGGCGGGGGCGGTCTGCTGTGGCGCAGGCGCTGGTGCCGCGGGCTCGGGCGCAGCGGGTGCTGTCTGCTGCGCAACCATCGGACGAGCTGGCGGATTGCGGTAGCCCGCAGGCAGGCTGTTGCTCTTTGGGTAGCCCGCAGCATCGAGGTATTGCGACCATTCGGCGTCCGAGAAACCCTTGAGCTGCTGGGAGCCGATGGTCAGCAGCGGCAGCGAAGCCCGGCCGGTCAAGCGCTGCAGCGCCTCGACGTCCTGGTCGCTCTTGACGGTGCGTTCCTCGAATGGAATGCCGCGCGTGACGAGCAGCGACCGGGCCGTGCCGCAGGGCGCGCACTCCTCGCCGCTGTACAGCGTGACGGGGTAGCGCTGCGCTACCTGCCGCAGCTCATAAGGCAGCCCGGCGTTCGAGGGCTCGGCGCTGGCGGCCTGCGGCCCCTTGGCCGGCTCGGTGCTGGCGGCGGGCGCGCGGTCCGAGAAAGTGACCTTACCGTTCTTGTCGACGTTGCGATAGATCGGCTGGGCCATGGCACCCGCGGCAATCAGCAGCAGGGCGGTGGCGGACAGGCGATGCAAGGGAAATTTCTTGTGGATCGAAGGCATCGCCCGAGTATCGCAAGCTTCAGGCCCGCATCAAGCGGGCTGCGCCTCGGCCATGCCCTGGTGTCGCAGCAATGCATCAAGCTGCGGCTCGCGGCCGCGGAAGGCCTTGAACGAATCCATGGCGCTGCGGCTGCCGCCCGCTTCGAGAATGGCTTGGCGGTAGCGGCGGCCAGTTTCGATATTCGGCTGGCCGTCGGCGCCCACGGTTTCCTCGAACGCCGCATAGGCGTCGGCGCTCAGCACCTCGGCCCACTTGTAGCTGTAGTAGCCGGCTGCGTAGCCGCCCGAGAAGATGTGGCTGAAGGTGTTTGGCGTGCGGCTGAAGGGCGGCGAGGGCATCACGGCCACCTCGGCGCGCACCTTGCCCAGCAGCGCCAGCACACCGCCGGGCTGCGCGGTGGCGGCTTGGTATTCGGTGTGCAGCAGCATGTCGAAAAGCGAGAACTCGATCTGGCGCAGCGTCTGCAGCCCGCTCTGGAAGTTCTTGGCGGCGGTCATCTTGTCGAACAGCGCGCGCGGCAGCGGCTCGCCGGTGTCGACGTGGGCCGTCATATGCGTAAGCACGTCCCACTCCCAGCAGAAGTTTTCCATGAACTGGCTCGGCAGCTCGACGGCGTCCCACTCGACGCCGCTGATGCCCGAGACGTCGCGCTCGTTCACCTGCGTGAGCATGTGGTGCAGGCCGTGGCCGAATTCGTGGAAGAGGGTGGTCACGTCATCGTGCGTGAGCAGCGGCGGCTTGCCGTCCACGCCGCTCGCAAAGTTGCACACCAGCTGCGCCACCGGCGTTTGCAGCGCGCCGTCGTCCGGCCGCAGCCAGCGTGCGCGCACGTCGTCCATCCAGGCGCCGCCGCGCTTGGCGGCACGGGCCGAGGGGTCGAGGTAGAACTGGCCCACCTTCTGGCCGGCACGCTCGATGCGGTAGAACTCGACGCTCGAATGCCACGTGGGGGCGCTGTCGCGGCGAATGCTCACCTCGAATAGCGTCTCGACGATCTTGAACAGGCCGGCCATCACCTTGGGGGCCGGGAAATACTGCTTTACCTCCTGCTCGCTGAAGGCATAGCGCGCTTCCTTGAGCTTCTCGCCGATGTAGCTCCAGTCCCAGGCTTGTGGATCGGTGATGCCCAACTGCTCCGATGCGAACACGCGCAAGTCGGCCAGGTCGCGTTCGCCATAGGGCTTGGCCTTGGCCGCGAGGTCGCGCAGGAACTTGATCACCTGCTCCGGCGATTCGGCCATCTTGGGCACGACCGAGAGTTCGCCGAAATTCTTGTAGCCGAGCAGCCTGGCTTCTTCTTCCCGCAGCGCAAGAATCTCGTTGATCAGCGCCGTGTTGTCGAAGGCCGGATCACCGAGTTCGCTGGCGCGCGTGACGTAGGCGCGGTAGAGCGTTTCGCGCAGCGCGCTGCTTTTGGCAAACTGCATCACGGGCAAGTAGCAGGGCATCTTGAGCGTGAGCTTGTAGCCTTGCTTGCCTTCGGCTTCGGCGGCCGCGCGGGCAGCGCTCACCACGTCTTCCGGCACGCCCTCGAGCTCGCCCAGCGCTGCGTAATAGGAGAAGGCGTCGGTGGCGTCGAGCGCGTTCTCGCTGAATTTCTGGCTCAGCTCCGCCTGGCGTTCCTGGATCTCGGCAAAGCGCTTTTTCGCGTCGCCTTGCAGTTCCGCGCCGCCGAGCACAAAGTTGCGCACCGCATTGCGATGCGCCTGGCGCTGCTCGGCGTTGAGGGTGGCCACGTCGATGGCCTTGTACTTCGCATACAGGCGCTCGTCCGAACCCAGGCGGGTCCAGAAGGCCGTCACGCGCGGCATGGCTTCGTTGTAGGCGGCGCGCAGCTCGGGCGTATCGGCCACGGCGTTGAGGTGGCCAACCGCACCCCAGGCGCGGCTGAAGCGTTCGGACGCGACGTCGAGCACCTTGGAAATCGCATTCCAGTCGGCAGGAAAGTCAGCCGCGGTGACGGTCTGCAGCGCCGCCTCGGCATCGGCCAGCAAGATATCGACCGCGGGCGCAACGTGCTCGGGCTTGATGCGGTCGAACAGCGGGAGATCGGCGAAGTCGAGGAGGGGGTTGGTCATGGAAATCACTTTGCGGCGCGTTCCGCAGCTTCAAGGGTGTTGGCGAGCAGCATCGCCCGGGTCATGGGGCCGACGCCGCCCGGCACGGGGGTGATCCAGCTGGCGACTTCCTTGACGCCGTCGAAGTCGACGTCACCGGCGAGCTTGCCGTCTTCCTTGCGGTTCATGCCCACGTCGATCACGACTGCACCGGGCTTCACCATGTCGGCCGTGAGAATGTTGCGCTTGCCGACGGCGGCAACCACCACGTCGGCCTGGCGCGTGATGGCGGCCAGGTCTTGTGTGCCGCTGTGGCAGATGGTCACGGTGGCGTTTTTGGCCAGCAGCATCATGGCCATGGGCTTGCCGACGATGTTGCTGCGGCCGATGACCACCGCATGCTTGCCGCGCAGGTCGTAGCCAATGGATTCGAGCATCTTCATGCAGCCATACGGCGTGCAGGGCCAGAAGCCGGGCGCGCCGGTCATCAGCGCGCCGGCACTGGCCACGTGAAAGCCGTCCACGTCCTTGGCGGGCGAGATCGTCTCGATGACTTTCTGGCTGTCCATGTGCTTGGGCAGCGGCAGCTGCACCAGGATGCCGTGCACCAGCGGGTCGTCGTTGAGGGCGCGAATGCGGGTCAGCAGATCGGCCTCGCTCATATCGGCGGGGTAGCGTTCCAGCGTGGCCAGGAGGCCGGTTTCGGTGCTGTCGTTGACCTTGTGCTTCGTGTAGACCTGGCTGGCCGGATCTTCGCCGACGAGGATGATGGAAAGAGCCGGGTTCACGCCGCTGGCCTTCAGTGCCGCGGTGCGGCCGGCGACCTCGGCGCGGATGGTTTTGGCGAGGGCGTTGCCGTCGATCAGTTGGGCGGTCATCGGTTTCGATTTTCCAAGTAAAAACGCCCGCTTGCGCAGGCGTGGTGGACATGTATTGCTATCGGGACAATAGCTTCTAGGCTTTGGAGGGCGCCGCCTGCCCGAGGGCGATCTTGAGCAGATCGGCCACGGTGTTGGCGTTGAGCTTTTCCATGATGTTGGCGCGGTGCGCCTCGACCGTCTTGATGCTGATGCCCAGGTCGTCGGCAATCTGCTTGTTCAGGCGGCCGGCCACGATGCGTTCGAGCACCTGGGCTTCGCGGCCGGTGAGCTTGGACAGCAGCGCGTCGCGGCTGGCCGATTGCTGGTGCTGGGTGAAGGCGCCGCGCGCATGCTCGAGCATGCGCTCGACCAGCGTGACGAGTTCTTCGTCGTTAAACGGCTTCTGGATGAAATCCATCGCGCCCTTCTTCATGCTGTCGACAGCCATCGGCACGTCGCCGTGGCCGGTGATCACCACGATGGGCAGCGGGGAGCGCCGCTCGATCAGCCGGTCCTGCAGTTCGAGGCCTGTCATGCCGGCCATGCGGATGTCGACGATCAGACAGGCGACTTCGCGCGGGTCGTAGCGGGAAAGAAAGGATTCGGCGGAATCGAAACAGCGGACCCTGTAGTCCTTGCCTTCGAGCAGCCATTGCAGCGAATCTCGTACCGCCTCGTCGTCGTCGACGACATAGACAGTGCCCTTCTTCGGAATCAAACTCATGCAGGTACCTTTGCCTCGTCGCTTGCTACGGAACTGGGAGCATCCAACACCGGAATCCAGAAGGAAAAACGGCATCCGATCACATCCGGGCCATTGTAGATGTTCTCTGCCTGCATACGGCCGCGATGCGACTCGACGATGGTGCGGCAGAGATTCAGTCCGATGCCCATGCCTTCCGGCTTGGTAGAGAAAAATGCTTCATACAGCCGGTCCATCACTTCGGGCGCCAGGCCCTTGCCGGTGTCCTGCACCGAGAACTCGATGGCGTTGTGGCCCTCGATCACCTTCGGCAGCACGCGCAACTCGACGCTCCGGCGCGCCAGCGGGCGCTCGGCAATGTCGATCGCCTCGGCTGCGTTCTTCAGCAGGTTGACCATCACCTGCTCGATCAGGATCGGGTCCACCTGCACCACCGGCAACCGAGCCGCCACGTAGTGGTTGAGCCGCACATTGCGCCGGCGCAGCTCGATGCCCGCGAGCTCGACCGCTTCGCTCACCATGGTGGCGACGTCGGCGGCGGTGCGGTTGGGCTCGCTGCGTTTCACGAAGGAGCGGATGCGCTGGATGATCTGGCCCGCGCGCTGCGCCTGCTTCGAGGTTTTTTCCAGCGCCGCGAGCAGTGCATCGGAATCGATCGCCTGCCCCTTGATCCGCGACATCATCCCGTTGCAGTAGTTGGTGATGGCCGTCAGCGGCTGGTTGAGTTCGTGCGCCACGCTGGAGGCCATTTCGCCCATCGTGATCAGGCGGCTTGCGGCCTGCGCGCGGTCGGCCTGTGCGGCGGCCTGCTCCTCGGCGTCGCGCCGGGGCGTGATGTCGGTAGCAATCACCAGCTGGGCGAGCCGGCCGTCCACCCAAGTGAGGTAGCGCGAACGCACTTCGAGCCACTTGCCCAGGTGCGGCACGAAGATCTCGTTGTTGGCGGCCTGGGCGGCGGTCAGGGTGTCGATCGGCAGGCCGGCGTAGGGGTCGACGTCGTCCAGGCCCTCGTCGTGCGCATTGGAGGTGGGCACGCCGGCCTGCGCCACCATGCCCAGGTGGCCCACGGTGTCGGAGCCGAACCATAGGCGGTACAGCTTGTTCGCGAACAGCAGTTCCTCGCTGCCGATGGGCGCCACCGACACCGCGGCATCGAGGGCCTCGAGCACCGTGGTGAAGCGCTCGTAAGACGCCGACAGTTGCTCGCGGATGCGCGTGGGCTCGGTGATGTCGGTCATCGAGGTCATCCAACCCGTCTGGTGGCCGCGAGCGTCGATCAGCGGCGACACATAGAGCCGTGCATTGAACACGCTGCCGTTCTTGCGCTTCACGCGCACCTGGAAGCCGCCGGGCAGGGCGCGCCCGTGCAGTTCTTCCTCGAGCCGCTCGTTCATGACTTCGCGGTCCGATTCCAGCCAGTAAGGGAAGGGCGGAGACTGCCCCACCAGTTCGGCCTCGCTCCAGCCTGTCATGGCGCAGAAAGCGGCATTCACATAGGTGATGCGGCCCTGCAGGTCGAGCACCCGCATGCCGGTGAGCATGGAGTTTTCCATCGCGCGCCGGAAGTTGGTTTCGGCCACCAGCCGCTGCTGGGCCTGTTGGCGCCGCCGGGTGTGGCGCCAGGTGCCGATCAGCATCCAGCTCGTCAACACGCTCAGCGCGCAGACCAGCCAGAAGAGACCATTGCCGACCACGCCCTGCGACGTGCGGTAGGCCTGGGCCCGCAGCACCAGGGCGTTGCCGACGGGCGAGACCGGTACTTCGTATTCGTTGGTTCTCTCCGACCAAGGCAAGAGCCGCGTGCCCCCTTCCCGGGTGCTGGCGGTGGTGTTGCCTGCGATCACGTTGCCCTTGGCGTCGAGCAGCGAGACGGCATAACGCGCCTGCACCTCCGAGGGCATGCCGTAGCGCAGCAGGCCGTCGACCGAGAATTCGCCGAGCACCACGCCCGCGAACAGGCCCTGGTCGAAAAGCGGGATGTGCAGCTGCAGCATGGCCGTGGGGTCGCCGCCCGCCATCGGCTGCGAGAAAACCGGCTGGCGCAGCTCGCGCGCGAGCGCGTAGTTGCTCTCGATGTCACCAGGGCGCAGCACGTCCCCGATCAGGTGTTGTTGCGAGGGATGCACGCTGGGGGCGGAGTAGCCGGCCTTGAAGCGGCGCCGATCGTCTATCCAGGCGACGGTCTGCAGCTCGGGGAACTGACTCACCAGAGATTCGGCCCGGCTCGCGAACTCGACCGGGTCGATTTCCCGGTTCGAGGCGTCGCGCGCAATGCGCATCAGTTGCTCCTGGCGTTCCAGGAGGCGCAGGCGCATGCGCTGTTGCGCGTACTCCACATCCCGCCGCACCGACTCCTGCTCCCGCTCGACTTCTTCGGTGCGCAGATACCAGAACGACGAGACGATGGCGGCGAGAAACAGCAGCACTGCCGCGATGGGCGCGAGCATGGCGACGGCGTCCTGCAGCACAGGCGTTTGCCGGCGCCACCAGCGGCGCCACCACGAGAGGAGCGACACATTCACGGCGCTGCGGGCCGCCGCCAGCGGAGAGGGAAAAGGCATCTTCCGAGTTTAGGGGATGCCCCTTGCACGATAAGTGAAATGCCGCAGTGGCACTGGTTGCGGCGCGGTTGGCCGCCAGATCGGTCGGAATATCACATTAAGAAATCATCATGCGCCATTTGAAATATCGGAATTTCTGTGCGAAACTCGCCCGCGTTTATTGCAGAGCGCACTAAATTACAGCCACAGCCCTAAAAGGAGAGACAAGCATGTCGGCAAATCCAGAGAACCTGTTCGGCTCGGCCGCGAACGACGCGGACGCCCAGGAAACCCGTGAATGGATGGATGCACTGTCCTCCGTTATTCAAAGCGAGGGGCCTGAGCGGGCTCACTTTCTTCTGGAGCAATTGCTCGAGCATGCGCGGCAGCACAGCATCGACAAGCCGTTCTCCGCCAATACCGCTTACGTCAATACCCTGGAGCCCGACCAGGAAGAGCGTTGCCCAGGCAACCTCGAGATCGAAGAGCGCCTGCGCGCCTACATGCGCTGGAACGCCATGGCCATGGTGGTCAAGGCCAATCGCCATCATCCGCCCGAAGGCGGCGACCTTGGCGGCCACATCGGCTCCTTTGCCTCGCTGGCCAACATGTTTGGCGCCGGCTTCAACCACTTCTGGCACGCCGAGAGCGAAAACCACGGCGGCGACTGCCTCTACATCCAGGGCCACGTCTCGCCCGGTATCTATGCCCGCGCCTACCTCGAAGGGCGCCTGACCGAAGAGCAGCTGCTCAACTTCCGCCAGGAAGTCGACGGCAAGGGGCTTTCCAGCTACCCGCATCCGAAGCTGATGCCCGAGTTCTGGCAATTCCCCACGGTGTCGATGGGTCTTGGCCCTCTGATGGCCATCTACCAGGCCCGCTTTCTCAAGTACCTGCACGCCCGCGGCATTGCCAACACCGAGAACCGCAAGGTCTGGGTGTTCTGCGGCGACGGCGAAATGGACGAAGTCGAATCGCTGGGGGCCATCGGCCTGGCCGCGCGCGAAGGCCTCGACAACCTGATCTTCGTCATCAACTGCAACCTGCAGCGCCTGGACGGCCCGGTGCGCGGCAACGGCAAGATCATCCAGGAGCTCGAGGGCGAGTTCCGCGGTTCGGGCTGGAACGTGCTCAAGCTGATCTGGGGCAGCGGCTGGGACCCGCTGATCGCACGCGACAAGGAAGGTGCGCTGCGCAAGATCATGATGGAGACCAATGACGGCGACTACCAGTCGTTCAAGGCCAACGATGGCGCCTACGTGCGCAAGCACTTCTTCGGCCGCGATCCGCGTACGCTCGAAATGGTGTCCAAGATGAGCGACGACGACATCTGGCAGCTGCGCCGCGGCGGCCATGATTCGCAGAAGGTCTATGCGGCCTTCGATGCTGCCGTGAAGCACAAGGGCCAGCCCACGGTGCTCCTGATCAAGACGGTCAAGGGCTTCGGCATGGGCAAGATCGGCGAGGGCAAGAACACGGTCCACCAGACCAAGAAGCTCGGCGACGAGGACATCAAGGCCTTCCGCGACCGCTTCAACATTCCGATTCCGGACAGCCAGATTGCCGACTTGCCGTTCTACAGGCCGGCCGACGACACGCCGGAAATGAAGTACCTGCACGAGCGCCGCAAGGCCCTCGGCGGCTACCTGCCGCACCGTCGCACCAAGGCCGACGAGAGCTTCACGGTGCCGTCGCTCGATGTCTTCAAGTCGGTGATGGAGCCCACGGCCGACGGCCGCGAAATCTCGACCACGCAGGCCTACGTGCGCTTCCTCACGCAGCTTTTGCGCGACAAGGCGCTGGGCCCGCGCGTGGTTCCCATCCTGGTGGACGAAGCCCGCACCTTCGGCATGGAAGGGTTGTTCCGCCAGATCGGCATCTACAACCCCGCAGGCCAGCAGTACACCCCGGTCGACAAGGACCAGGTCATGTACTACAAGGAAGACAAGGCCGGCCAGATCCTGCAGGAAGGCATCAACGAAGCCGGCGGCATGTCGAGCTGGATCGCGGCAGCCACGTCGTACAGCACCAACAACCGCATCATGGTGCCGTTCTACGTGTACTACTCGATGTTCGGCTTCCAGCGCATCGGCGACCTGGCCTGGGCGGCTGGCGACATGCAGGCGCGCGGCTTCCTGCTGGGCGGCACCTCCGGGCGCACCACGCTGAACGGCGAAGGCCTGCAGCACGAAGACGGCCACAGCCACATCCTGGCCAACACCATTCCGAACTGCGTGAGCTACGACCCGACCTTCGCGCACGAAGTGGGTGTCATCCTGCACCACGGCCTGAAGCGCATGGTCGAGAAACAGGACAACGTCTACTACTACCTGACGCTGCTCAATGAGAACTACCCGATGCCCGGCCTCCAGCCCGGCACCGAAGAGCAGATCATCAAGGGCATGTACCTGTCAAAGCAGGGCCCGGCGCTCAAGGCCAAGTCGCCCACCGTGCAACTGCTGGGCAGCGGCACCATCCTGCGCGAGAGCTTTGCCGCGCAAGAACTGCTCGAGAAGGACTGGGGCGTGTCGGCTTCCGTGTGGAGCTGCCCGAGCTTCAACGAACTGACGCGCGACGGCCAGGACGCCGACCGCTGGAACCTGTTGCACCCCGACCAAACGCCGCGCGTGTCCTTCGTGGCCGAGCAGCTCGCTCCCACCGCCGGTCCGGTGGTGGCATCGACCGACTACATGAAGGCCTACGCGGAGCAGATCCGCCCCTTCATTCCCAAGGGCCGCACCTACAAGGTGCTGGGCACCGATGGTTTCGGCCGCAGCGATTTCCGCAACAAGCTGCGCGAGCATTTCGAAATCAACCGCCACTACATTGTGGTGGCCGCGCTCAAGGCGCTCTCAGAGGACGGCACGGTGCCGGTGGCCAAGGTGGTCGAGGCGATCAAGAAGTACGGCATCAATGTCGACAAGGTCAACCCGCTTTACGCCTGAACATCAACAATCAACGAACGAACGGCGCCTCACGGCGGGAGACAAACGATATGGCAGCAGTGGAAGTCAAGGTGCCGGACATCGGCGATTTCGATGAAGTCGCGGTGATCGAGGTGCTGGTGAAGGTGGGCGACACGGTCAAGGCCGAGCAGTCGCTCATTACCGTGGAATCGGACAAGGCGTCGATGGAGATTCCGTCGTCGACCGCCGGTGTGGTGAAGGAAATCAAGGTCGCAGTCGGCGGCAAGGTGAAAGAAGGCTCCGTGGTCCTCGTGCTCGAGGCCGAGGGTGCGGGTGCTGCTGCAGCACCGGCCCCTGCGCCTGCCGCGGCCCCTGCTGCGGCCGCTCCTGCACCAGCCGCAGCGGCGCCCGCACCGGCTGCCGCGCCGGCGGCCTCGGGTCCCGTGGAGGTCAAGGTGCCCGACATTGGCGACTTCAAGGATGTCGCGGTCATCGAGTTGCTGGTCAAGCCCGGCGACCAGATCGCGGCCGACCAGTCGCTGATCACGGTGGAGTCGGACAAGGCCTCGATGGAAATTCCGTCGTCGGCTGCCGGCGTGCTCAAGGAACTCAAGGTCAAGGTGGGCGATACGGTCAACATCGGGGACCTGATTGCTGTGCTGGAAGGCACCGCGGCCGCTGCAGCACCTGCGCCTGCGCAGGCCGCGGCAGCCGCGCCCGCCGCTGCAACCGCCAGCGCCCCCGCGCCGGCCACTGCTTCGCCGGCGCCGGCCGCTGCCGCACCGCACGAACCCACTGTGGCACCCACGGGCAAGCTGCCGCATGCGTCCCCCTCGGTACGCAAGTTCGCACGCGAACTCGGCGTGCCGCTCGAAGAGGTCAAGGGTTCCGGTCCCAAGGGCCGCATCACACAGGAAGACGTCCAGAGCTTCACCAAGGCCGTGATGAGCGGCCAGGCCAGCACCAAGGCCTCGGCGGCCAAGGCGCCGGCAGGCGGCGGCGCCGACGGCGCGGCGCTGGGTCTCATCCCGTGGCCCAAGGTCGACTTCACCAAGTTCGGCGCGGTCGAGCGCAAGGACCTGTCGCGCATCAAAAAGCTCAGCGGCGCCAACCTGCACCGCAACTGGGTGATGATTCCGCACGTCACCAACAACGACGAAGCCGACATTACCGAGCTCGAAGCCTTCCGCGTCTCCACCAACAAGGAGAACGAGAAGTCGGGCGTCAAGGTCACGATGCTGGCCTTCGTGATCAAGGCAGTGGTTGCGGCGCTGAAGAAGTTTCCCGACTTCAATGCCAGCCTCGACGGCGACCAGCTGGTCTACAAGCAGTACTTCCACGTCGGTTTTGCAGCCGACACGCCCAACGGGCTCGTGGTGCCGGTGCTGAAGGATGCCGACAAGAAGGGCATCCTGCAGATCAGCCAGGAAATGGGCGAACTCGCCAAGAAGGCACGCGACGGCAAGCTCGGCTCGGCCGACATGCAGGGCGGATGCATGTCGATCAGCTCGCTCGGCGGCATCGGCGGTACGCACTTCACGCCCATCATCAACGCCCCCGAAGTGGCCATTCTCGGCCTCTCCAAGGGCCAGATGAAGCCGGTGTGGGACGGCAAGCAGTTCGTGCCGCGCCTGACGCTGCCGCTCTCGCTGTCTTACGACCACCGCGTGATCGACGGGGCCCTGGCTGCGCGTTTCAACGCCTACCTGGGCCAGGTGCTCGCGGACTATCGCCGAATCCTGCTATGACCACCGTAGTGGCCGTCCGCAAGGGCGGCCAGGTCACGATGGCGGCGGATTCCCTGGTGACCTTCGGCGACACGCGGCTTTCGCACCGCGCCGAAGCCAACCAGAAGATCTTCACCGTCGAGGACGCGGCGGGGCAGAGCCTCTTTGCCGTGGCCGGCGCCGCAGCGCACTTCCTGGTGCTGCAGCATGCGCTGGCCGCGCAGCCGCGCGAGGCGCTGCTGTTCGGCAGCAAGCACGAGATCTTCCGCACCTTCACGCTGCTGCATCCGGTGCTGAAAGACTCGTTTTTCATGCAGACCAAGGAAGACGAGCACGAGCCCTACGAGTCGAGCCAGTTCACGATGCTGATGGCGAATGCCAGCGGCATCTACGGCATCTACAGCTACCGCGAGGTGTTCGAGTTCAAGCAGTTCTGGGCCATTGGCTCGGGACGCAGCTTTGCGCTCGGCGCCATGCACGCGGCCTATGACATGAAGTCGCGCTCCTCGCGCGACGTGGCGGAGGCGGGAATCGCCGCTGCCTGCGAATTCGATCGCAATTCGGCCCCACCGGTCGACGTTCTCACACTCAAAATGAAAGTGTCCAAATGAGCGAACAACAAATCAAGGTGCCCGACATCGGTGACTTCGACGAAGTCGCGGTGATCGAGGTGCTGGTCAAGGTCGGCGACGCGGTCAAGGCCGAGCAATCGCTGATCACGGTCGAATCGGACAAGGCCTCGATGGAGATTCCGTCGTCCGCCGCGGGCGTGGTGAAGTCGCTTGCGGTCAAGGTCGGCGACAAAGTGAAGGAGGGCTCGGTGGTGTTGACGCTGGAGGTCGATGGCGCCGCGGCGCCCGCGCCAGCTGCGGCTGCACCCGCGCCCGCGCCCGCCGCAGCGGCCCCCGCGCCAAAGGCGGCAGCCCCGGCTCCGGCCGCGGCGCCCGCGGCTTCCACCTATGGCGGCAAGGTCGACGTCGAGTGCGACGTCATCGTGCTCGGCGCCGGCCCCGGCGGCTACTCAGCCGCTTTCCGCGCTGCTGACCTCGGCCTCAAGGTGGTGCTGATCGAACGCTACGCCACGCTCGGCGGCGTGTGCCTGAACGTCGGCTGCATTCCTTCCAAGGCGCTGCTGCACGTGGCGTCGGTGATGGACGAGGTGAAGCATTTCGCCGACCTCGGCGTGAGCTTTGCCGCGCCCACGGTAGACCGCGCCAAGCTCCTCGGCCACAAGAACAAGGTGGTGGGCAAGCTCACCGGCGGCCTCACGGCCATGGCCAAGATGCGCAAGGTGACGGTGCTGCGAGGCGTCGGCAACTTCATCGATCCGTATCACCTCGAAGTCGAGGAAACCTCGGGCACCAGTTGGGACACGACCGGCAAGAAGCAGACCGTCAAGTTCCGCAACGCGATCATCGCGGCCGGCTCGCAGTCGGTGAGCCTGCCGTTCATGCCCAAGGGCGATCCGCGCATCGTTGACTCCACGGGCGCGCTCGAGATGGGCACCGACCCCAAGCGCATGCTGATCCTTGGCGGCGGCATCATCGGCCTCGAAATGGGCACGGTGTATTCCACACTGGGCGCGCGGCTCGACGTGGTCGAGATGCTCGACGGCTTGATGCAGGGCGCCGACCGCGACCTGGTGAAAGTCTGGCAGAAGATGAACACGCCGCGCTTCGACAACATCATGCTCAAGACCAAGACGGTCGGTGCTGAAGCCACGAAGGAGGGCATCAAGGTCACCTTCGAGGGCGAGCAGGCCCCGAAGGAACCGCAGGTGTACGACCTGGTGCTGCAGGCCGTGGGCCGCAGCCCGAACGGCAAGAAGATCGGCGCCGAGAAGGCGGGCGTCGCGGTGAGCGACCGCGGCTTCATTCCGGTCGACATCCAGATGCGCACCAACGTGCCCCACATCTTTGCCATCGGCGACATCGTTGGCCAGCCCATGCTGGCGCACAAGGCGGTGCACGAGGCGCATGTGGCGGCCGAGGTCATCGCTGGCGAGCAGAAGGGCGACAAGGAGCTTTCGAGCGCCGCATTCAACGCCCGCGTGATTCCGAGTGTGGCCTACACCGACCCCGAGGTGGCGTGGGTGGGCCTCACGGAAGACCAGGCCAAGGCCGAAGGCATCAAGATCAAGAAGGGCCACTTCCCGTGGACCGCTTCGGGCCGCGCCATTGCCAACGGCCGCGACGAGGGCTTCACCAAGCTGCTGTTCGACGCCGAGACGCACCGCATTCTGGGTGGCGGCATTGTCGGCACGCATGCCGGCGACATGATCGGCGAGATCGCGCTGGCCATCGAAATGGGTGCCGACGAGATCGACATCGGCAAGACCATCCATCCGCACCCGACGCTGGGCGAAAGCATCGGCATGGCGGCCGAGGTGGCGCACGGTACCTGTACCGATTTGCCGCCGGCAAAGAAGGCCTGATCGATTGGGTCGTGCCGCTACCGGGCAATCGGAGCGGCCACAAAAAATCCCGCCGCGGCGGGATTTTTTTGGTTCTGATTCGCGAAGGAGCGGGTGGCTCAGTTGCCGGTGTGCGCCGCGGCGGTTGCTGCGGCCTTGACTTCGTCGTTCGGAGCGCCACCAAGCACGCGGCGGGCGCCATCGAAGCGGCGGCTCCAGTAGCTGCCGTTCATGTCTTCCACGCGCACCTGGGCGCCGGTACGCGGCGAATGGATGAATTTGCCTTCGCCGACATAGATGCCGACATGGCTGAAGGCACGGCGCATGGTGTTGAAGAAGACGAGGTCGCCGGGCTTGAGCTGGCTGCGGTCGATCTTTTCGGTGGCGGCCGCTTGTTCCTCGGCACGGCGAGGCAGCAGGTGGCCGACCGTCTGGTTGTACATGGCGCGAACAAAGCCGCTGCAATCGAAGCCGGACTCGGCCGTATTGCCGCCGCGGCGATAGGGAACGCCGAGGAAACCGATGGCGGTCACGACCAGGTCGGACGTCCGTTCGGTGACGGTTTGGCGGACCTGCTGGAGTTGTCCGATCAGGCCCTTGTCGGCGAGCAAGCGGGCAAGTTCGTCATCGGTTCGGTCCTGTTGGGGGGCGGCCTGGACGGCGACGGCAAACAGGAGAGACGCGGGTAGGACGAAAAAACGCATGGCGCGTAGGATATTGATGACGCGCGGTTATGTCAACCTCATCCGAATTAACGAATGTATCCGCAACATGTTGATCTACAAAGTATTTTTCGATTCCGGCGTAGAAAAAATGTAACGGTCAACCTTTATGAACCATAAGCGATTGCTCGAAAGTTAACTTTTGTACTCATCCTTGGTGAGCGAACAGCGTGGATTTGCATTGCAATACGCGTCAAGATTGGTTCAACAACCTGGAAAAGACATGAACTTGCGCATTCGCACGCTCCTTCGGCTGTTGGGAAGCGGTGCTCTCGTTGCCGGTTTGAGTTTCTCGGGCACCGCCTTTGCTCAGATTCGGCCGGAGACTGTTTCCTCCGGACTAGAGAATCCGTGGGGCTTGGCCTTTCTGCCGGGCGGTCGTTTTCTGGTCACCGAGCGTCCGGGACGGTTGCGACTGATCGGCACGGACGGAAAGATCGGTGCACCCATCGCCGGCCTGCCTGCGATCGCCGCGGGAGGCCAGGGCGGCTTGCTCGACGTCTTGGTCGATTCAGGCTTCGAAAAGAATCGCACCTTGTATTTCTGCTTTTCCGAGCCAGCGGCCAACGGGTCGACCAACAGCACGGCGCTGGCGCGCGCCCAACTCTCCGAAGACGGCGCGAAGCTGGAGAACCTCAAGATCGTGTTCAGTCAGCAACCCAAGGTGGCCAGCCGCCATCATTTCGGATGCCGCATCGTCGAGGCGCGCGACGGCACGCTATTTCTCACGCTGGGCGATCGATTCAGCCGCAAGGAAGATGCGCAGAAGCTCGACAACCATCTGGGGAAGATCGTGCGCATTTCCAAGGATGGCACCGCGCCCAAGGACAACCCGTTCATCGACAAGGCCGGCGTGCTGCCGGAAATCTGGAGCTACGGCCACCGCAACGGGCAGGGCGCGACGCTCGCACCCGACGGCCGCTTGTGGATGACCGAGCACGGCCCCCAAGGCGGCGACGAGATCAATGTTCCGCAAGCTGGCCGCAACTACGGCTGGCCGGCAATCACCTATGGCGAAAACTACGGCGGCGGCAAGATCGGCGACGGCATCACCGCCAAGGAGGGCATGGAGCAGCCGCTGCACTACTGGGTCCCGTCGATCGCGCCATCGGGCATGGCCTTTCTCACCAGCGACCGCTATGGCGCGGGATGGAAAGGCAATCTGTTCGTCGGTTCGCTGAAGTTCGGCTATCTCGACCGAATCGAGCTGAAAGACGGCAAGGTGGTCGCCGAACACAAGCTGATGGCTGATGGCAGGGCCCGCATACGCGATGTGAAGCAGGGGCCGGACGGATGGCTCTATGTGCTGACCGATGAGTCCGATGGCAAGTTGCTGCGGCTGCGTCCGAACTGATTTTTCGTTCAGCCGGGACAGCCCGGCAGTGGCAGCGTCGGCAGCATGCGCCGCCAGAGCCGCGTCCACTCGGGCCAGTCGTGGCCGCCCTCGGTCGTGAACACGCGCTCCTTGGGCAGCGCGGCGGCCAGCAATTGGTGGCTGAAAGCAAAGCGATCGTCGGTGCCGTAGCCCAGGTAGAGCGGCGGCCGAGCGCCGAAGGTGGCAGTGGTGCCCACGTAGCCGCGCAGCCATTGCCAGAGCTGTGTCTCGTTCGGGGCTCGCGGGTCGCTGCCTGGCAGATCGCCCAGCGGCCCGGTCCAGCGCGCCAAGCCGCCGGCATTGGCGATGTCGGTGCTGAGCGTGCGCTCGCCGAGGTAGGGCGCAAGGGCCACGAGGCCGGCAAGTTCGCCCGGATGCGTTTGCGCATAAAGCAGTCCACCAAACCCGCCGACCGAGATGCCGACGATCCAGATCGACTTGTAGCCTTTGCCGCGAGCCTGCACCATCACGTCACGCTCCAGGCGATCGAGGATGGTCTTGCCTTGGTAGTAGCCCAGATGCGCGTCGACCAGCATCACGTCGACTGCGAGCCTGTTGTCGTTCAGCGCCTTCACGAAGCCTTCGCGCGTGAACTCGTCGGGGTGCGAGTACGCGCCCGGTAGCAACACGAGCAGGGTGTCGGCGTTCGGCGTGCAGCCGCTCTTTTCGAGCGTGCTCTCCAGCGGCGCCTTGGCGGTGCGCAGCCCGCCACATCCGGTCACCACGAGCGCCGCGCCAAGGGCCAGAATCCGCAAATGAAGCCGGGTCGGAAAGAAGATCTGCATCCGCTCGGAGTCTAGTTTCGGTGGTACGGTCTGGCCCATCAATTCCATCTGAATGAAAGAAACGGTTCATGCTGCTCGACGCCTCGCAATCCCAACTCGTGCTGGTCGACTATCAGGCGCAACTGATGCCTGCGATCTTCGAGGCCGATGCCGTGGCGCAGAACGCAGTGCGCCTGGGCAAGATGGCGCGCCTGTTCGAGGTGCCGGTCTGGGGGACCGAGCACAACCCTTCGAAGCTCGGCGAAAACGTGCCCGACATTCGCGCGCTGTGCCAGCGCACCTTGTCCAAGATGCATTTCAGCGGCATGGAGGAGGGCCTCGGTGAATGGCTGCGCGTACCGGCCAAGGCGCCGCAGGGTAATGCCCGCAGCCTGCCCAAGCACCTGCAAAAACCAGCGGCCGCCGCCGAGGAGCGCAACATGATCGTGATTGCCGGCTGCGAGGCTCATGTCTGCCTGCTGCAGACGGCCCTCGATCTGTTGGAAGACGAGTTCGAAGTGTGGGTGGTGACCGACGCGTGCAGCTCCCGTACCGAGCGCAACCGCGATGCCGCCTTCGACCGGCTGGCCGGCGCGGGCGCCGAACTGGTGACCACTGAAATGGTCGGCTTCGAATGGCTGCGTACCGCCGAGCATCCGGCATTCGCCGAGGTGCTGAAACTCATTCGCTGATGTGAAGCCGGCTCGATAGGCGTCTCGCGCCCGGGGCAGGCGCGGGCGGAACCCGATTGTTCGGCCCGTCAGCTTGCTGCAAGATCGATCTCCATAATTATGAATTCAGTTTTGGCGTGGCCGCCGGACGATTCAATATAAGGAGACAACGCAGATGAGCCGCTACGAAGAGTTCTATCGCCAGTCCGTCGACGCGCCCGAGGCCTTCTGGGCTGAGCAGGCGAGGCTGATCGACTGGCAGGCGCCCCCGGCCCAGGTCCTGGATGCCAGCCGCCCGCCATTCGCCCGCTGGTTCGTGGGCGGCACAACCAATCTGTGCCACAACGCGGTCGACCGGCACCTGGCCGATCGCGCAGACCAGCCGGCGCTGATCTTCGTCTCGACCGAAACCGGCACCGAAAAGACCTACAGCTTTCGCGAGCTGCACGCCGAGGTGCAGCGCACCGCCGCCAGTCTGATCGAGCTTGGCGTGGGCAAGGGCGACCGCGTCCTCATCTACATGCCGATGATTCCCGAGGCCGCGTTCGCAATGCTGGCCTGCGCCCGGATCGGTGCCATCCATTGCGTGGTGTTCGGCGGTTTCGCAAGCGGCTCTCTGGCCACGCGCATCGAGGATGCCGAGCCCAACGTCGTGGTGAGCGCCGATGCCGGTTCACGCGGCGGCAAGGTCATCGCATACAAGCCGCTGCTCGACGAGGCCATCCGGCTTTCGAAGCACAAGCCCTCGGCGGTGCTGCTCACCGACCGCGGCCTGGCCTCCATGGATCTGACGGCCGGGCGCGACCACCTGGCTGCCGAGCTGGGTCGGAAGCACCACGATGCCGAAGTGCCTTGCACCTGGCTGGCTGCCACGGACATCAGCTACACCATCTACACCAGCGGCACCACTGGCAAGCCCAAGGGCGTTCAGCGCGACGTGGGCGGCTACGCCGTGGCGCTGGCCGCCAGCATGAAGCACATCTTCGACGGCCGACCCGGCGAAACGTATTTCTCGACCAGCGACATCGGCTGGGTGGTGGGACACAGCTACATCGTCTATGGCCCGTTGATCGCCGGCATGGCGACCCTCATGTATGAAGGCCTGCCGACGCAGGGAATCGACAAGCAACCCGACGGCGGCATCTGGTGGCGCCTGGTGGAGAGGTACAAGGTGACGGTGATGTTCAGCGCGCCCACTGCGGTGCGCGTGCTCAAGAAGCAAGACCCGGCGCTGCTGAAAAAGTACGACCTGTCCAGCCTGCGTGCGCTGTTCCTCGCGGGCGAACCGCTCGACGAGCCCACCGCGCGCTGGATCAGCGACGGACTGGGCGTGCCCATCATCGACAACTACTGGCAGACCGAATCGGGCTGGCCGATGATCACCATCGCCAATGGCGTCGAGGCCAAGCCGAGCAAGTTCGGCAGCCCGGGCGTACCGATGTACGGCTACCGCATCAAGATCCTGCACGAATCGACCGGTGAGGAATTGACCGCGCCGAATGAGAAGGGCGTGGTCGTGGTCGAGGGGCCGACTCCGCCCGGATTCATGCAGACGGTGTGGAAGGACGACGAGCGCTTCGTGAACACCTACTGGAAGAGCGTGCCGGGCAAGATGGTCTATTCGACTTTCGACTGGGGCATTCGCGACGAGGACGGTTACTTCTACATCCTTGGCCGCACCGACGACGTGATCAACGTGGCGGGCCACCGCCTCGGCACGCGCGAGATCGAGGAAAGCATCTCGGGTCATGCCAGCGTGGCCGAAGTGGCAGTGGTCGGCGTGGCCGATGCGCTCAAGGGCCAAGTGGCCATGGCCTTCGTCGTGCCGCGGAACGGCCAGGCCCTGACAGACGCCGACGAGGCCCTGAAGCTCGAGGGCGAGATCATGAAAGTGGTGGCCGACCAACTCGGCGCGCTGGCGCGGCCGGCCCGTGTCCGATTCGTGAGCGGCCTGCCCAAGACCCGCAGCGGAAAGCTGCTGCGGCGTGCCATCCAGGCCGTTTGCGAACAGCGCGATCCCGGCGACCTGACCACCATCGACGACCCCGCCACGCTGCAGCAGATCAAGCAGTTGGTTTCTTCGGTCTGAATGAGCAAAAGCGCGCCTTGCGAAGGCGCGCTCCGTCGCCACATGTTCGACGTGGCACAATGCGAAGGTACTCAGGCCCTTCCCCAGCCACAGTCGCATCCGCCAATCGGTTCAGCCGTGTCGCGGAAGGTTTCTTAAACCAGCTAGTGCTTCCTTCAGGGAAGCGAAGGTCAGCGGAATATGAGCGATTCTTCTACGCCATCGGCGTACACCGCCTATCAAGGCAACACCTACCTCTTCGGCGGCAATGCGCCCTATGTCGAGGAGATGTACGAAAACTACCTTGCCAACCCCGGCAGCGTTCCAGACAACTGGCGCTCGTATTTCGACGCGCTGCAGAACGTGCCCGCGGTCGACGGCACCAACACCCGAGATGTACCGCACCAGCCGGTCATCAACGCCTTCGCCGAACGCGCCAAGCAGGGCACGACCAAGGTCGTGCAGGCCAGCGGCGCCGATTCCGAGCTCGGGCGCAAACGCACCTCCGTCCAGCAGCTGATTGCCGCTTACCGCAACGTCGGCGCACGCTGGGCCGATCTCGACCCCCTCAAGCGCGCCGAGCGCCCGGCCATTCCGGAACTCGAGCCCTCGTTCTACGGCTTCACCGATGCCGACCTCGAGACGGTGTTCAACACCAGCAACACCTTCTTCGGCAAAGAGACCATGTCGCTGCGCGACCTGCTCAATGCCTTGCGCGAAACGTACTGCGGCACCATGGGCGCCGAGTACATGTACACCACCGACCAGAACCACAAGCGCTGGTGGCAGCAGAAGCTCGAAAGCGCGCGCACCAACCCGCAGCTGACGACCGAGCAGAAGAAGCATGTGCTCAACCGCCTGACTGCCGCCGAAGGCCTCGAGCGCTTCCTGCACACCAAATACGTCGGCCAGAAGCGTTTCTCGCTCGAAGGCGGTGAAAGCTTCATCGTCTCGATGGACGAGCTCATCAACCAGGCCGGCGCCAAGGGCGTGCAGGAAATCGTGATCGGCATGGCCCACCGCGGCCGCCTCAACGTGCTGGTCAACTCGCTCGGCAAGATGCCGGCCGACCTGTTCGCCGAGTTCGACCACACCGCACCCGAAGACCTGCCCAGCGGCGACGTCAAATACCACCAGGGCTTCAGCTCGGACGTGACCACGCCTGGCGGCCCGGTGCACCTGAGCCTCGCGTTCAACCCCTCGCACCTCGAGATCGTGAACCCCGTGGTCGAAGGCTCGGTGCGCGCGCGCATGGACCGCCGTGCCGACCCGTTGGGCAAGCAGGTCCTGCCCGTCATCGTGCACGGCGACGCCGCCTTCGCAGGCCAGGGTGTCGTGATGGAAACGCTGGCGCTGGCCGAGACCCGTGGCTATTCCACCGGCGGCACGGTGCACATCGTCATCAACAACCAGATCGGCTTCACCACCAGCGATCCGCGCGACAGCCGCTCGACGCTGTACTGCACCGACATCGTCAAGATGGTCGATGCGCCGGTGCTGCACGTGAACGGCGACGACCCCGAAGCCGTGGTGCTCGCCACCCAGCTCGCCCTCGAATTCCGCATGGAGTTCCAGAAGGACGTGGTGGTCGACATCATCTGTTTCCGCAAGCTGGGCCACAACGAGCAGGACACCCCCTCGCTCACCCAGCCGCTCATGTACAAGAAGATCGCCAAGCACCCCGGCACGCGCAAGCTGTACGCCGACAAGCTGGCCGCTCAGGGCCTGGGCGAGACGCTCGGCGACGACATGGTCAAGGCGCAGCGCGCCGCCTTCGACGAAGGCAAGAACACCGTCGATCCGGTGCTCACCAACTTCAAGAGCAAGTACGCCGTCGACTGGAGCCCATACCTCAACAAGAAGTGGACCGACGCCGGCGACACCGCCATTCCAACCAGCGAATGGAAGCGACTGGCCGAGAAGATCACCGCGGTGCCGGCCGGCTTCACGGTGCATCCGCTCGTGAAGAAGGTGCTGGACGACCGCGCCGCCATGGGCCGAGGCGACGTGAACGTCGACTGGGGCATGGGCGAGCACATGGCCTTTGCTTCACTGGTGGCCAGCGGCTATCCGGTGCGCTTGTCGGGCGAGGACTGCGGCCGTGGCACGTTCACGCACCGCCATGCCGTGCTGCACGACCAGAACCGCGAGAAGTTCGACGAAGGCACCTACACGCCACTGCAGAACGTGGCTGAAAACCAGGCTCCGTTCGTCGTCATCGACTCGATCCTGTCGGAAGAAGCCGTGCTCGCATTCGAATACGGCTACGCCTCGAACGACCCCAACACGCTCGTGATCTGGGAAGCCCAGTTCGGCGACTTCGTGAACGGCGCCCAAGTGGTGATCGACCAGTTCATCGCCTCGGGCGAAGTGAAGTGGGGCCGCGTCAACGGCCTGACCATGATGCTGCCGCACGGCTACGAAGGCCAGGGCCCCGAGCACAGCTCGGCACGCCTGGAGCGCTTCATGCAGCTGAGCGCCGACACCAACATGCAGGTGGTGCAGCCGACCACGGCCAGCCAGATCTTCCACGTGCTGCGCCGCCAGATGGTGCGCAACCTGCGCAAGCCACTGATCATCATGACGCCGAAGTCGCTGCTGCGTAACAAGGACGCGACCTCGCCGCTGTCCGAGTTCACCAAGGGCAGCTTCCAGACCGTCATTCCAGACAGCAAGGGCCTCAAGGCGGAGAAGGTCAAGCGCCTGGTCGCCTGCTCGGGCAAGGTCTACTACGACCTGGCCAAGAAGCGCGAAGAACGCGGCGATGACGACGTGGCCATCATCCGCGTCGAGCAGCTCTATCCGTTCCCGCACAAGGCGTTTGCCGCCGAGATCAAGAAGTATCCCAATCTCAGCGACGTGGTGTGGTGCCAGGACGAGCCGCAGAACCAGGGCGCCTGGTTCTTCGTGCAGCACTACATCCACGAAAACATGCAGGAAGGCCAGAAGCTCGGCTACTCCGGTCGTGCCGCTTCGGCATCGCCTGCGGTCGGCTACTCGCACCTGCATCAGGAACAGCAGAAGGCGCTCGTCGATGGCGCATTTGGCAAGCTCAAGGGCTTCGTGCTGACCAAGTAAAACAATTTCTTTTCACACGAACACCTGAAGAAAAAAGCGGAGCTCACTCCAAATGTCTATCGTAGAAGTCAAAGTCCCCCAGCTTTCCGAATCCGTGGCCGAAGCCACCATGCTCACCTGGAAGAAGAAGGCCGGCGAAGCCGTCGCCGTCGATGAAATCCTGATCGAGATCGAGACCGACAAGGTCGTGCTGGAAGTGCCCGCGCCCTCGGCTGGCGTGCTGGCCGAAATCGTGCAGCCCGATGGCGCCACCGTGGTGGCCGATCAGCTGATCGCGAAGATCGACACCGAAGGCAAGGCCGGCGCGGCAGCCCCTGCGGCAGCACCCGCCGCCGCACCGGCACCGGCGGCAGCAGCGCCTGCAGCAGCCGCTGCTGCCGCCACCGGCGGTTCGAAGTCGGACGTTGCCATGCCCGCAGCCGCCAAGCTGCTGGCCGACAACAACCTGAAGACCAGCGACGTGGCCGGCACCGGCAAGGACGGCCGCGTGACCAAGGGCGACGTGCTCGGCGCAGTGGCTTCGGGCGCCAAGCCCGCGGCCACCATTGCCGCACCCGCTGCCAAGCCCGCGCTGCCGCAAGTCGCCGCGCCCGCCCGCGCGCCCGACCTGGGTGAGCGTCCGGAGCAGCGCGTGCCAATGAGCCGCCTGCGCGCCCGTATCGCCGAGCGTCTGATCCAGTCGCAGTCGACCAACGCGATCCTGACGACCTTCAATGAAGTGAACATGGCGCCCGTCATGGAACTGCGCAAGCGCTTCCAGGACAGCTTCACCAAGGAACATGGCGTGAAGCTCGGCTTCATGAGCTTCTTCGTGAAGGCCGCGGTGCATGCGCTCAAGAAGTACCCGGTGATCAACGCCTCGGTCGACGGCAACGACATCCTCTACCACGGCTACTTCGACATCGGCATTGCCGTCGGTTCGCCGCGCGGCCTGGTGGTGCCCATCCTGCGCAACGCCGACCAGATGAGCTTTGCCGACATCGAGAAGAAGATTGCCGAATACGGCAAGAAGGCCCAGGACGGCAAGCTCGGCATCGAAGAGATGACCGGCGGCACCTTCTCCATCTCGAACGGCGGCACCTTCGGCTCGATGCTCTCGACGCCAATCATCAACCCGCCCCAGTCGGCCATCCTGGGAGTTCACGCCACCAAGGACCGCGCCGTGGTCGAGAACGGCCAGGTCGTCGTCCGCCCGATGAACTACCTCGCCATGAGCTACGACCACCGCATCATCGACGGCCGCGAAGCCGTGCTGGGCCTGGTCGCCATGAAGGAAGCGCTGGAAGACCCGTCGCGTCTGTTGTTCGACATCTGAGGAGAAAGAATCAGATGGCAAACAAACAATTCGACGTCATCGTCATCGGCGGCGGCCCCGGCGGCTACATCGCCGCCATCCGTGCCGCGCAACTCGGCTTCAACGTCGCCTGCATCGACGAATGGAAGAACGGCAAGGGCGGTCCGGCACCGGGCGGTACCTGCACCAACGTCGGCTGCATTCCGTCGAAGGCGCTGCTGCAATCGTCGGAGCACTTCGAGCAGGCCGGCCACCATTTTGCCGACCACGGCATCAAGGTCGAAGGCCTCGGCCTTGACATCGACAAGATGCTGGCCCGCAAGGACCAGGTCGTGAAGCAGAACAACGACGGCATCCTGTACCTGTTCAAGAAGAACAAGATCACCTTCTTCCATGGTCGCGGTTCGTTCGTGAAGACCGACGCAACCGGCTACGAGATCAAGGTGGCGGGCGCCGCCGAAGAATCGATCAGCGGCAAGCACGTCATCCTGGCCACGGGCTCCAATGCCCGCGCATTGCCCGGCACGCCGTTCGACGAGGAGAACATCCTCTCGAACGACGGCGCGCTGCGCATCGGCGCGGTGCCGAAGAAGCTGGGCCTGATCGGCTCGGGCGTCATCGGCCTGGAAATGGGCTCGGTGTGGCGCCGCCTCGGCGCCGAGGTCACGGTGCTCGAAGCGCTGCCGACCTTCCTGGGCGGCGTCGACGAGCAGATCGCCAAGGAAGCCAAGAAGGCCTTCGACAAGCAGAAGCTCAAGATCGAACTCGGCGTCAAGGTCGGCGAGATCAAGTCGTCGAAGAAGGGCGTGAGCGTGGCGTGGACCAATGCCAAGGGCGAAGCGCAAACCCTCGAGGTCGACAAGCTGATCGTCTCGATCGGCCGTGTGCCCAACACCATCGGCCTGAACGCCGAAGCCGTGGGCCTCAAGCTCGATGAGCGCGGTGCCATTGCCGTGGACGACGACTGCAAGACCAGCCTGCCCAACGTCTGGGCTATCGGCGACGTGGTTCGCGGCCCGATGCTCGCGCACAAGGCCGAGGAAGAAGGCGTTGCCGTGGCGGAGCGCATTGCGGGTCAGCACGGCCACGTCAACTTCAACACCGTGCCGTGGGTGATCTACACCAGCCCCGAGATCGCTTGGGTTGGCCAGACCGAGCAGCAGCTCAAGGCCGCGGGCCGCGCCTACAAGGCCGGCACCTTCCCGTTCCTTGCGAACGGCCGCGCACGTGCGCTGGGCGACACGACCGGCATGGTCAAGTTCCTGGCCGATGCGGCAACGGACGAAATCCTCGGGGTGCACATCGTGGGCCCGCAGGCCAGCGAGCTGATCTCCGAAGCCGTGGTGGCGATGGAGTTCAAGGCCAGTGCCGAAGACATCGCGCGCATCTGCCATGCGCACCCGTCGCTGTCGGAAGCCACCAAGGAAGCGGCACTTGCCGTGGACAAGCGCACGCTGAACTTCTGATCCTTTGACAAGCGTTAAAGAGGCCTATGAGGCGGAACTCGCGGTGCGCGGGTTCCAGAGCGATCCCGCGCAGCTGCGTGCCGTAGAGGCGCTGGATCGCTGCGCGCGGGAATGGGGCGAATACAAGTCCCAGCGCTCCAACGCGCTGAAGAAGTTCATCAACCGGCCCGAGCTGCCGCGCGGCGTCTACATGCATGGCGGCGTCGGGCGGGGCAAGAGCTTTTTGATGGACTTGTTCTTCAACGCGGTGCCGCTCAGGCGCAAGACGCGGCTGCACTTTCACGAGTTCATGCGCGAGGTGCACCGCGAGTTGCGCGAGCTGCAGGGCACGGTCAACCCGCTCGACGAGCTGGGGCTGCGCATCTCCAAGCGCTATAAGCTGATCTGCTTCGACGAGTTCCACGTGGCGGACATCACGGACGCGATGATTCTTCATCGGCTGCTGGTGGCGCTGTTCGAGAACGGCGTGGGCTTTGTGACCACGTCCAATTTCAAGCCCGACGACCTGTATCCCGGCGGGCTGCACCGGGACCGCATTCTTCCGGCGATCGCGCTCCTCAACGAGAAGCTCGAAGTGCTCAGCGTGGACAACGGCACCGACTACCGCCGCCGCACGCTCGAGCAGTTGCGCATGTACCTGACGCCGAACGATGCAGGGGCTGAAAGGGAAATGCGCAAGGCTTTCGAAAAGCTGGCCGAAACGGCCGACGAGAGCCCGATCCTGCACATCGAGGCGCGCGAAATCCGCGCCCGACGCAAGGCCGGCGGCGTGGTCTGGTTCGATTTCAAGACGCTCTGCGGCGGACCGCGCTCGCAGAATGACTATCTGGAGATCGCCAGCCAGTTCCACACCGTGCTGTTGTCCGACGTGCCGCACATGCCGGTGCGCATGGCCTCGGAAGCACGCCGTTTCACCTGGCTGGTCGACGTCTTGTACGACCGGCGCGTGAAGCTCATCATGTCGGCCGAGGTACCGCCGGAGGCGTTGTACACCGAGGGGCCGCTTGCGCACGAGTTCCCGCGCACGGTTTCCAGGCTCACAGAAATGCAATCGAGCGAGTTTCTTTCCCTGGAACGCCGCATCGTCGACACTCGACTGACATGAAACATACCGTTCTCGCCGTGCTGATGACATTGGGCAGCCTGCCTTCGTGGGCGCAGTCCACCGCGGCCGCGGGCAATGCCAATTTCGAGGCCGAGCGCAGCAGGCTCACGGCCGAACGCGCAGCCATTGATGCGCGCTTCGAAAAGGAGCGCGCCGCCTGCTACCAGAAGTTCGCGGTCGAAGATTGCTTGCGCGACAGCCGCAGGCGCCGCCGCGCCGAGACCGATCACATCAAGCGGCAGGAAACTGCCATCAACGACATCGAGCGCCAGCGGCGCGGCGCGGCCGAGCTCGAGAAGCTCGATCAGAAAGCCGCCACGCGGCGCCCGCAAGATGCGCCCGAGAAGCAGAACGAGTCGCGCCAGACTCAGAAAGATCGCGAGCAGCGCGCGGCCGACCACGCGGCGAGCCGTGCCGCCACCGCCGCCGAGGCGGACGCGCGCCGGCGCGAGCTGGAAGAGAAACAGAAAGCGCACGCCGACGACCAGGCCAAGGCGGCCCAGAAGCGCGCCGAAGCCCCCGCGGCCGCCGAACGCTTCGAGAGCAAGCAGAAAAAAGCGGCCGAGCACCGCGCCAGCCGCGAGCGGCAGAACGCCGAACGCACCAAGCCGCGCGGCGCACCCTTGCCTCCGGCATCGCCGGCGTCGGCACCAGCCCGTTGAAGCCCTCGGAGCCTTGCGCTCGAAAGGCGCCGGGAGGCGAGAGGTGCCGTTCAGGCTTCTGCGGGCAGCGCCTCGAGCTTTAGCACTGCAATGGAGATGTTGTCGCCCGTGCCGCGGGCGCGGCGGCGCGCTTCTCCCACCAGGATTTCCACCGCTTCGCGCGGCGGCTCTGCGTAGAGAACACTCGCCAGCTCCTCGGGGCTGAAGTAGTGCCAGAGCCCATCGCTGCATGCCATCAGCAGGTCGCCGGGCTGCATCATCGGAATGTAGTGGGGCTCGATGGGAGGCGGCATCGAGGTCATCCCGAGGCAGCCGAGCAGGATGTTGCCCTTGGGATGGACGTTGGCCTCGGCTTCGCTGATTTCGCCGCGGTCGATCAGCACCTGCACGTAGGAGTGGTCGCGCGTGCGCGTGACGAGTTGGCCGTCCTGGAAGTGATAGATGCGGGAGTCGCCGGCGTGAATCCACGCGCAATCGCCCTTGGGGTTCATGAGGAAGGCCGCCAGCGTGCTGTGCGGCTCTTGCTCGCTCGACAGGGCCGTGAGCTTGATGACCGTGTGCGCATCTTCCAGCAGCTGCCGCAGCACTGCCGTGGAGCTGTCGCGCTCGGGGCTGTAGCGGGCGAACAGCTGGCGCGCCGTCATCAGCACTTGGTCTGAGGCCTTGCGCCCGCCGCTGCGGCCGCCCATGCCGTCGGCAATGACGCAGAGCATGCAGCCGGGCATGCGCGGATGGCTCATCATCAGCACCTGGTCCTGCTGATAGGTCCGGTCGCCCTTGTGGAGTCCGGTGGCGGCGGCAAGTCGAAAGCCTTGGGTCATGAGCGCAAATGCGCCAGCGGCGCGCTTTCTATCTTCTCGGGAGGTCGAACCAGGACGTATTATCGAGTGAACACGAGCTGCGGCGGAATAGGTCGCATCGCCAACGTTGGACTCCAATCTTCATTCCCTTTCCCGCCAATTGATCGAGCTGCGCATGGAGCATGCCGATCTCGACGCCACCATCGACCGCCTGGCCGAGGCTTCGCCGCAAGACGAGCTGCTGCTGCGCCGCCTGAAAAAACGCCGCCTTGCGCTGCGCGACCAAATCGCACGGCTCGAGAACGTGCTCGATCCAAGAGAACCCGCGTGACCGAAACACTCGAGGACAAGGTGCGCGACGCCTTCGCGCAGGGAGGCGTCCTGTCCCGCGCGGCCGAGCAGTTCCGCGAACGCTCAGGGCAGACCGAAATGGCGCTGGCCGTTGCCCGCACCATCGAAGAGGGCGGCGTGCTGGTGGTGGAGGCCGGCACCGGCGTCGGCAAGACCTTTTCGTACCTCGTGCCGGCCCTTCTGAGCGGCGAGCGCGTGCTGCTCTCCACCGCCACCAAGACCTTGCAGGACCAGCTTTTCGGGCGCGACCTGCCGCGCCTGGTCGAGGCGCTCGAACTGCCGGTTCGAACGGCGCTGCTCAAGGGTCGTGCGAGCTATCTGTGCCTGCACCGGCTCGACTTGGCGCGCCACGACGCCTCGCTCCCCGAGCGGGGCAGCTTGCGAACGCTCGCCAAGATCGAGCAATGGTCCAAGGCCACCCGGACTGGCGATCTGGCCGAGTTGCCGGGGCTGGACGAGCGCTCGCCGCTCATTCCCCTCATCACTTCGACGCGCGAGAACTGCCTCGGCGCGCAATGCCCGCAGTTCAAGCCCTGCCACGTCAACCTGGCGCGGCGCGAGGCGCTCGCGGCCGACGTGGTGGTCATCAATCACCATCTGTTCTTCGCGGACCTCGCGGTGCGCGAAACCGGCATGGCGGAGTTGTTGCCCACGGTGAGCGTGGTCGTGTTCGACGAGGCCCATCAACTCAACGAAACCGGCGTGCAGTTCCTGGGCGCGCAGCTCGGCAGCGGGCAGGCGCTCGATTTCGCGCGCGATCTGCTCGGTGCCGGCTTGCAGCATGCGCGGGGGCTGGTCGACTGGCAGCAACTGGTGGCGGACATCGAGCGCGCCGCGCGCGAGTTGCGCCTTGCGGTCGGCAAGCAATGGCCCGGGACCAAGCTGCGCTGGGTGGGCCCAGCGCCCGAAGGCATCGACCCCAACCTCTGGCAGGGTGCGCTCGATGCCCTGCAGCATGCGTTCGAGCTGGCGGCGGAAGGGCTCGATACCGTCAGCGAAATATCGCCGGATTTCGTGCGCCTGCACGAGCGAGCCCAGCAACTCGCCAAGCGTGCGGCGCGTTTCGCGCTGCCCTGCGAGGTGGAGTCCGTGCGCTGGGTCGATGTGGGGACGCAGCTGCGCTTGGTCGAATCGCCGCTCGACATTGCCGAAGCCATGCGCACGCGGGTGCTCAAGATCGATCGGGACAACCAGAATGCCTACGGTGAAGAGGAGGACAGCCGTGCGGCGTCGGAAGACAGCGGCCGCGCCTGGGTCTTCACCTCCGCCACGTTGGGCGACGAGCCCACGCTGCGCTGGTTCACTGAGCCGTGCGGCCTGCGCGATGCCGAGGTGCTGCGAGTGCAGAGCCCTTTCGACTATGCGGCCCAGGCCGGGCTCTATGTGCCTCGTGTGTTTCCCAAGCCCAACGATGCCGCGCACAGCGTGCGCGTGGCCCAGCTGGCCGCGCGCGGCGCCGCCGAGCTTGGTGGCCGCACGCTGGTGCTGACGACCACGCTGCGTGCCTTGCGAACCATCGGCGACGAGATGAAGCAGCAGTTCGAGCGGCTCGAAGCCGACGTGCGGCCCGAGGTGCTGGTCCAGGGCGAACTGCCCAAGCGCGTGCTCATGGACCGCTTCCGCGAAGGCGCGGAAGGCGGCCGCAACGGCTGCGTGCTGGTGGCCTCCGCGTCGTTCTGGGAAGGCTTTGATGCGCCGGGCGATGCGCTTCAACTGGTGGTAATCGACAAGCTGCCGTTTCCTCCACCCAATGACCCGCTGGTCGAGGCTCGCTCGCAGCGGCTCGAGGCACAAGGGCGCAGTTCGTTCAGCGACTATTCGCTGCCCGAGGCGGCCGTGGCGCTGAAGCAGGGGGCAGGGCGCTTGATTCGCCGCGAAACCGACTGCGGGGTGCTCGCGATCTGCGACACCCGCCTGGTCGCCATGGGCTATGGCCGGCGGCTGCTGGCGGCGCTGCCGCCGATGCGGCGGCTGGAGAGCGAAGCGGATTTTGAGGCGGCCATCGCCGAACTGAAGAACTCCCTGTCGGCCTGAGAAACACAAGGAGAAGGCGTCGGGCTCGACGCAGGCGCGCCTGGCCCGGTCGAGACGAAGAAAAAGCCCCGAAGGGCTTTATTCTTTTTACCGGATTACCAGACCTTCCACCACGGATCGTCCTTGCCCTTGAAGCCGCGCGCCAGGTACTCGCTCTGCGGGTAGTTGGTGGTCAGCACGCGCTGGGCGTCATCGCGCAGGTCCTTCATGCCGAGCGCATCGTAGGAGCGGACGATGATGTACAGGGCTTCTTCCAGCGCAGGCACTTCGCGGTAATCGGACAGCGCAAGCTGCGCCCGGTTGATGGCTGCGAGGTAGGCGCCGCGCGAGTAGTAGTAGCGCGCCACGTGCACTTCATACTGGGCGAGCGAGTTCACGATGTAGTTCATGCGCTGGCGCGCATCTGGCGTGTAGCGCGAATCGGGGAAGCGCGTCACCAGTTCCTTGAACGACTCGAACGATTCCTTGGCGGCCTTCTGGTCGCGTTCGGACAGGTCCTGGCGCGTCAGGAAAGCGAACATGCCAAGGTCGTCGTTGAAGTTGATCACACCCTTCAGGTAGAGCGCGTAGTCCAGCGCCGGGCTGGCCGGGTGCAGCTTCAGGAAGCGATCGATGGTGGCAATGGCATTGGCCTTTTCGCCCGACTTGTACTGGGCGTAGGCCTTTTCGAGCTGGGCCTGCTGCGCGAGCGGCGTACCGGCGGCGCGGCCTTCGAGCTTTTCGTACAGAGGCACGGCCTTGTCGTAGGCGCCGGAACCCGCTTCGTCCTTGGCTTCCGCGTAGATGCGGTTGGGGCTCCAGTTCGCGGTCTTGTCGACGCTGGTGGAGGAGCAGCCGGCTGCAAGCAGCGCTGCCGCGCTGAGCGCGATCCAGGAGGGGACCGATAATTTGGCGCGAAACATCACATACGGCTTTCGTGAAACAGTTGCCTTCAATTATATCGACCGACCCCCTGGACATTGCCCCTGACACGGCCGAGGTCGATGAGGGCGCGGATCCGGTCGAGCCCAGCGAGTTGCGGCCCTTCGCCATAGGCGAGGCCCACCACGGCCTGCGACTGGACCGCGCGCTGGCTGCGCTGGTGCCGGAATTTTCTCGCAACTATCTGCAACAGCTGATAGAAGCGGGCGCCGTGGAGCTCCAGGGGCGCACGGTCCTGAAGGCTTCCGCCACGGTGCGTGCCGGCCAGGCCGGGCGCATCGAACTGCGGCCCACGCCCCAGAGCCAGGCTTTCCGGCCCGAGGCGATGGAGATCGTCACGGTGCACGAGGACGAGCACCTGCGCATCGTCGACAAGCCGGCCGGCCTGGTGGTGCACCCGGCGCCGGGTCATTGGAGCGGCACGCTGCTGAACGGACTGCTGGCGCTCGACCCCAAGGCGTCCCTGCTGCCGCGCGCGGGCATCGTCCACCGGCTCGACCGTGACACCAGTGGGCTGATGGTCGTAGCGCGGACCCGTGCCGTCATGGACGCCATGGTGGCGCTGATCGCGGCGCGCGAGGTCAAGCGCCAGTACCTTGCCATTGGGCACAAACCCTGGACGGGGGCCGCGGCCCGCCAGGTGGACGCGCCCATCGGGCGCGATCCGCGCAACCGTTTGCGCATGGCCGTCGTCGATCTGGAGCGCCACGCAGGAAAGACGGCGCGCACGCTCATCGAACGGCTGGACAGCAATGCCGACGGCTGCGCCGTGCGGTGTACCCTCGAAACCGGCCGGACCCACCAGATTCGCGTGCACATGGCGTCGATCGGGCATCCGCTGGTTGGTGACGCTCTCTACGGAGGGGCGCCGGCCGCGGGTCTGGAACGGCAGGCGCTGCACGCCTTCAGGCTCGCGTTCGTGCATCCCGTCACCCAGGCGCCGATGGAGTTCCGCTCTCTTCCTCCCGCCGATCTCGTTCATGCGTTGCAGGCCTGGGGGCTGGATTACAATCGCGTCTGACGGCCCGAGGGCCGCGCCGGCCACCCCGATGCCGGCCTTGCGTTGCACTCGCCGCGTGCCGGCAGCGCCTTCTTCCATCCTTCTGAACAAGCGTCCCTGAGACGCCTTTTCCCGGATAACGCGAACCATGAATACGGCGGATGCCAAGCGCATTCTCGAAACCGCCTTGATCTGTTCGAGCCAGCCGCTGCCAGTGCGCGAAATGCGCGTGCTGTTCGACGACGAGCTGGGTGCGGACACCATCAAGGTGCTGTTGCTTGAACTGCAGGAAGACTGGGCGCAACGCGGCCTGGAACTGGTGAACGTCGCCAGCGGCTGGCGCTTTCAAAGCCGGCCCGAGATGCGCGACCATCTCGATCGCCTGCACCCCGAAAAGCCGCCGCGCTACACGCGTGCCGCTCTCGAGACGCTGGCCATCATTGCCTACCGCCAGCCGGTCACGCGCGGCGACATGGAAGACATTCGCGGCGTCACCATCAACTCCCTCATCCTGAAGCAGCTCGAAGACCGCGGCTGGGTCGAGGTGATCGGCCACCGCGAAACCGTCGGGCGGCCCGGGCTCTACGCCACCACGCGCCAGTTTCTCGACGACCTCGGCCTCGGCTCCCTCGACCAGCTGCCTCTGATCGAAACTCCGGCTCAACAAGCGGCGCTGGTCGATGCGCTCGACCAGGCCTCGGGCAACCAGCAAGGCTTGCCGATGGAAATCGCCGGCGAGGCCGATGACGATGCTTCCGCTGTCACCGAACCAGACCTGGAAGCGGACACTGAACTTGCGCTGCCTCCTGCCGAGGCTCCCGAAGCGGTCGAAGCCCTCGAGGCCGCTGCTGCGCAATTCGCCGAAGACGCGGCTCGCACCGAAGAGCCTGCAGAAATCCCGGCCCTCCCGGACGTCGAGCTTCCCGCTGAGCTCGAATCCGAAGTCCCGTCGTCCGACGAGACCGATCCCCACGCTGTTTCTCCCGGAAAAAACCAATGAGCTCCTCCGACATCGACGACGCGGCCATCGTGCCGGTCCCGCCCGAAGCCGAGAAAAAAGAAGCGGAGACGACGAAAGCGTCCGGCCAGTCTTCGGATGCTGGGGCCGAAGCCCTGCCCGGGTCAGCCGGCGAGGGGGAAGCTCCAAAGAAGCGGCGTCCCCGCCGCAAGAAGACAGCCGAGCAGGCCCTGGAGGGTGAAGCCGCGGCACCCGTGGCGGCCGAGGCTTCCGAACCTGTGGTTGACGCCGCCCCGGATGTTGTGCCAGTCGCCGAGGCTCCGGCCGAGGTTGCCGCTCCCCCTGTAGCCGCCGAACGACAGGAGCCCCGGGAACGCCGCGCGGAAGAGCCTGTCCGCACCAGCAGCCAGGACGACGGCGACGAAGAGGAAGAAGAAGAGCCCGACGAGGAAGAGGACGACCTCGACCGCGCACGCCGGGCCGCCGATCGCGAGCAGCGCAATGCGCCGCCGCCCGAGCCCATCCGCTTCGCGGACGTCATCTCTGGCCAGTTCGACGCCGACGAAGAAAGCCCCGAGGTCCCGCCGCTCAAGCGCGTGCTGCTGCCCGAAGCCGACTCACCCAAGCTGCACAAGGTGCTGGCGCAGGCGGGACTGGGCTCGCGGCTCGAGATGGAGCAGCTGATTCTTCAGGGCCGTATTTCCGTCAACAACGAGCCGGCCCACATCGGGCAGCGGATCCAGTACGGCGACCAGGTCAAGATCAACGGCAAGCCGATCCGCTACCGCATTGCGCCGCCTCCGCCGCGCGTCATCGCGTACCACAAGCCTGTCGGCGAAGTCGTCACGCACGACGATCCGCAGAACCGACCCACGGTGTTTCGCAAGCTGCCGCGCCTGCAACAGGGCAAGTGGCAATCGGTCGGCCGGCTCGACCTGAACACCGAAGGCCTGCTGCTGTTCAGCAGCTCCGGCGACCTGGCCAACCAGTTGATGCACCCGCGCTTCGGCCTGGAGCGCGAATACGCCGTGCGCGTGCTGGGTGCGCTCGATGCCGAGGAAAAGAAGCGCTTGCTCGAAGGCGTTCGGCTCGACGACGGCATGGCCCAGTTCGGCACGATCGAAGAGGGCGGCGGCGAGGGTTCCAACCACTGGTACCGCGTCACCATTTCCGAAGGCCGCAACCGCGAGGTTCGGCGGCTGTTCGAGTCGGTGGGCCACGCGGTCAGCCGACTGATCCGCATTCGCTACGGGGCCATGGTGCTGCCACGAGGCCTGAAGCGCGGCGCCTGGATGGAGCTGGACGAACGCGACATCAACGCGCTGTTCCAGGCTTCAGGCGGCGGTGCACCGCGTCCCCCGCAGCAGCAACAACGCGGCCCGGGCGGACAAGAGGGCGTCGGCGGCGGCCGGAACGGCCGCAACAAGAAGCGGCGCGGCAACCGCAATGCCGGCGGTGGCCAAGCGCCGCGCGATGAAAATCGCGAGGCACCCATTCCAAATCCGCTCGGCGACGGCCGTCCGCCGCGGGGCGAGCGCGGAGGCCGCGCCAACCGCGGCGGCGGTGGCGGTGGCGGTGGGGGCAACGCCGGCCAGCCGCCGCAAGGACGCCGTGGCAACAACAACAACAGCAATCGCGGCAACCGTCAGGGCGAGGAGCGTCCGCCAAGCGGCGCGAACCAACCTGATCCGATGAAGACCTCGCTCGGTTACATCGGCGCCGACAGCTTTTCGCGCCAGCGCAAGGAGCAGCGGCAGGGGCCAGGGCGCCGAGGCGGCGGCCCATCGGGAGGCGGTTTCGGCGGCGGTGGCGGCGGCCCCGGCGGAAATCGGCGCCGCGGACGCTGAAAGCCAGATGCCAGCGCAGCCTTTCGCGGGGTTTTCACCAACCCCGGGGGTTGCGCCGGTTAAAATCAGAGGCTTTGTCGACGCCCGACGCAACAAATTCGTCGCAGTTGTGACAAAACACTTCAAAATCAAAGCTCAGGAAGCATTTCAATGGCTATCGAACGTACCCTCTCCATCATCAAGCCCGACGCCGTTGCCAAGAACGTCATCGGCAAGATCGTTTCCCGCTTCGAAGCTGCCGGCCTCAAGATCGTTGCCGCCAAGCTGGTGCATCTGTCGCGCAACGAAGCCGAGCAGTTTTACTCGGTCCATAAAGAACGCCCGTTCTTCAAGGACCTGGTCGAATTCATGATCTCCGGCCCCGTGTTCGTGCAAGTGCTCGAAGGCGAAGACGCCATCGCCAAGAACCGCGACCTGATGGGCGCCACGGACCCCAAGAAGGCGGCTCCCGGCACCATCCGCGCCGACTTTGCCGACAGCATCGACGCCAACGCCGTGCACGGCTCCGACGCCCCTGAAACCGCAGCGAACGAAGTCGCCTTCTTCTTCGCCGGCCTCAACGTCTACGCGCGCTGAAGCCGCACCCCGGCTGATTTCATGACCACGGCCAACCTGCTCGAATTCGATCTCGAGGGGCTGGCTGCGTTCTGCGAAAAGCTCGGCGAGAAGCGGTTCCGCGCCACGCAGCTATTCCGCTGGATCCACCAGCGTGGCGCCAGCGACTTCGCCCAGATGACCGATCTGGCCAAGTCGCTGCGCGAAAAGCTCGCCACCACCGCTCGCGTCGAGGCCCTTCCTGTCCTCACGCAGCACGAATCCAAGGACGGCACGATCAAGTGGCTGTTCGACGTCGGCGACGGCAATGCCGTCGAAGCCGTATTCATTCCCGAAGACGACCGCGGCACGCTGTGCGTGTCGTCCCAAGCCGGCTGCGCGGTGGGATGCCGCTTCTGCTCCACGGGGCACCAGGGCTTCAGCCGCAACCTGAGCACGGGCGAAATCGTCGCCCAGCTGTGGTTTGCCGAGCACTTCCTGCGCAAGCACCTGAAGCGCGATGAGCGCGTCATCTCCAACGTGGTGATGATGGGCATGGGCGAGCCGCTGCAGAACTACACCGCGCTGGTGCCCGCGCTGCGCACCATGCTCGACGACAACGCCTACGGCCTCTCGCGCCGCCGCGTCACCGTGTCGACGTCCGGCGTAGTGCCCATGATCGACCGGCTAGGCACCGACTGCGCCGTGGCCTTGGCGGTGTCGCTGCATGCGCCCAACGACGCGCTGCGCGACGACCTCGTGCCGCTCAACCGCAAGTATCCGATCGCCGAATTGATCGAGGCCTGCAAGCGCTACCTGGCGCATGCGCCGCGCGACTTCATCACCTTCGAGTACTGCATGCTCGATGGCGTCAACGACCAGCCCGAGCATGCACGGCAGCTGGTGGAACTCGTCCGTGCCCATGGCATTTCGTGCAAGTTCAACCTGATTCCGTTCAACCCGTTTCCGGCCTCGGGCCTCCTGCGTTCGCCGCAGCCGCGCGTGCTGGCATTCGCCAGGACGCTGAGCGAGGCCGGCCTGGTGACCACCGTGCGCAAGACGCGCGGCGACGACATCGACGCCGCCTGCGGACAGCTGGCCGGCGACGTCAAGGACCGTACCCGCGCGGCCGAACGCATGGCCCAGCGCCGCATCGTGTCGGAGCGCCCCATTGTTTTGCATCCGGTTCGCAAGACCTTCCCCCAGGAGCATTGACCCCATGAGCATGGCCTTTCCGATGGCGACCGCGAGCGCACAGCGGCTGCTGGCCGCAAGCGTTGCCGGTGTCGCCGTGGCGTTTCTGCTCGCGGGCTGCGTCAATACGCGGACCACCACCACCAGCCTGGCCGATACCAGTTCTGGCAAGGGCACGGAGATCGTCACCGAATCCGACGAAACCAGCCGGCAACGCCGCGCTCGGCTGCGCATGGAACTGGCCTCGGGCTATTTCGAGCACGGCCAGAACACCGTGGCGCTCGACGAGATCAAGCAGGCCCTGGCTGCCGACCCCAACTACGCGGATGCCTACAACCTGCGAGGCCTGGTCTACATGCGGCTGGAGGATGCCGGCATGGCCGAAGACAGCTTCCGCCGTGCCATTGCCATCAACCCGCGTGATCCCAACGTGCGGCACAACTACGGATGGCTGCTGTGCCAGCAGAACCGCTATGGCGATGCGACCCAGCAATTCACCTCTGCGCTTGCGGTGCCGAGCTACACGGACCGCGCCAAGACGCTCATGACGCAGGGTGTCTGCCAGCTCAGGGCCGGCCAGCGTGTGGAGGCGGAGCGCACTCTCATGCAGGCCTACGAGATCGACGCCGGCAATCCGGTGATCGGGCTCAACCTGGCCTCGATCCTTGCGCAGCGCGAGGAGTGGCAGCGTGCGCAGTTCTACATCCGCCGCGTCAACAACAGTCCTTCGGCCAATGCGGAGACGCTCTGGCTCGGCCTCAAGATCGAACGACGGCTCAACAACCGCGAAGCTGTTGCGCAGTTGGGAGGGCAACTGCAACGGCGCTTCCCGCAATCCCGGGAGGCAATCGCGTACGAGCGCGGGAATTTCAATGACTGAACGGGTTTCGGAGTTCGGCACTTCCGCGGCACTGCCGCTCGAGGAAGGCGACAACACGCACAAGACAGCCGGCGACATGCTTCGCGAAGCACGCGAGGCGCACGGTCTGCACATCGAAATGGTGGCCGCGGCCCTCAAGGTGCCGCCGCAAAAGCTCATGGCACTCGAGGCGGACGACATTGCGTCGTTGCCCGACCCGGTCTTTGCCCGGGCCTTGGCAAGCAGCGTCTGCCGGGCCCTGCGCATCGATCCCGCCCCCGTGCTCGCAAAGCTGCCGGGCGCACAGCGCACGCCGCTGGCGTCGGCCGACCGCACGCTGAAGGGCAAGGTCGTTTCCGGCACGCCGCGCTGGAGCGGCGGCCGCTCCAGCGGACTTCCGTCGCGCCCGCTGTGGACGGTCGTGGCGCTGCTTCTCGTTGGCGCTGCCATCCTGTTCTGGCTGCCCCAATCGGTGTTCGACCAGGTCGGTGCTTCGGTGTCGCGCTGGACCGCGCGCGGCGAGGGTGAAACGAATTCGGCGGCCGGGGCGCCCGCAGCCGCACCAGCGCCAGGCGCACCATCCGTCGTCGTCGAAAACACACTGGTCACGCCGGTGGCCCCTACAACGACTGCGCCATCCGCGACAGCTGCCGCGCCCGCGGCAGGCGCCGTTCCGCAGGCGGCGTTGCCCCCGTCCGGCACGAGCGCCGCCGCCGCATCGGCATCGCCCACATCTGCCACGGCCGTTGCTGCTGCAGCCGGCAACCAGCCGCTTGTCTTCGTCGCGCGCGAAGAATGCTGGATCACGGTCACGGAAGCCGGCGGCAAGCAGCTGCTGCGCCGCAGCCTGAAGGCTGGCGAAACTGTCGGTTTGTCGGGCGCGCTGCCGCTGTCGGTGGTGGTGGGCCGGGCCTCGGCGGTCGATGTGCAGGTGCGCGGAAAGCCCTACGATCTGAAGCCTGTCACGCGCGGCGGCGGCGTGGCGCGTTTCGAGGTGACATCGTGACCGACTGCACTCCGCAACCCATCGAATCTGCGGCGCCCAAGGCGCGCCGCTCGCGCCAGGCCCAGGTGGTCTGGGGCGCACGTACCGTCACGGTGGGCGGCGACGCGCCCGTGCGGGTGCAGTCGATGACCAACACCGACACCGTCGACGCGATCGGCACGGCCATCCAGGTGAAGGAGCTGGCCACAGCGGGTTCGGAGATGGTGCGCATCACGGTCAACACGCCGGAGGCCGCGGCCCAGGTGCCCTACATCCGCGAGCAACTCGACCGCATGGGCGTCGACGTGCCGCTGATCGGCGACTTTCACTACAACGGACATCGACTGCTGACCGACTATCCGGCCTGCGCCGAAGCGCTCAGCAAGTACCGCATCAATCCGGGTAACGTGGGCAAGGGCGACAAGCGCGACCGCCAGTTCGGCCAGATGATCGATGCGGCCATGCGCTGGAACAAGCCCGTGCGCATCGGCGTCAACTGGGGCAGCCTCGACCAGGAACTGCTAGCCAGCCTGATGGACATCAACAGCCAGCGCGTCGAACCGTGGGACGCGAAGCAGGTGATGTACGAGGCGCTCATCACCTCCGCCATCGAATCCGCCAAGCTGGCCGAGTCGATGGGCATGGCCGGCAACCAGGTCATCCTGTCGTGCAAGGTGAGCGGCGTGCAAGACCTGATCTCGGTGTACCGCGAGCTTGCCAAGCGCTGCGACTATCCGCTGCACCTCGGCCTCACCGAAGCCGGCATGGGCACCAAGGGCACGGTGGCTTCGGCCACGGCGCTTTCCATCCTGCTGCAAGAGGGCATCGGCGACACGATTCGCGTGTCGCTCACGCCGCAGCCGGGCGAGTCGCGCACGCAAGAAGTGCTGATCGCCAACGAAATTCTCCAGGCTCTGGGCCTGCGCGTGTTCGTGCCGAGCGTCACGGCCTGCCCGGGCTGCGGCCGCACCACGAGCACCACGTTCCAGGAGCTTGCCAAGCAAATCGACGATTACCTGCGCATGCAGATGCCGGTCTGGCGCAAGAAATACCCAGGCGTCGAAACGATGAAGGTGGCCGTCATGGGCTGCATCGTCAACGGCCCCGGCGAGAGCAAGCATGCCGACATCGGCATCAGCCTCCCCGGCACCGGCGAGGCGCCGGCCGCGCCGGTCTTCATCGATGGCGAAAAGGCCCTCACCCTGCGCGGCGACAATATCGCCAACGAGTTTCACCAGCTCGTCGAAAACTACATCGAAAAGCGCTTTGGCGGCGAACACGCTGCCCTGGCCTGAACCTCCGCAGACTCATGGCTGAAAAACTGAATGCCGTCAAAGGCATGAACGACATATTGCCGCCCGAATCGGCGCGCTGGGAGTGGCTCGAGGCCACCGTGCGCGACCTGATGGGCCGCTTTGCATACCGCAACGTGCGCACGCCGATCCTGGAGCACACGGCGCTCTTCGTGCGCGGCATCGGCGAGGTGACCGACATCGTCGAGAAGGAGATGTACTCCTTCCAGGACCGCTCCGACAAATACGGCGACAACGACCACCTGACGCTGCGGCCCGAGAATACCGCCGGCCTCGTGCGCGCGGTGATCGAGCACAACATGCTGTACGACGGCGGCAAGCGCCTCTGGTACACGGGCCCGATGTTCCGGCGCGAGAAGCCCCAGCGCGGACGCTTTCGCCAGTTTCACCAGATCGGCGCCGAGGCGCTCGGCTTTGCCGGACCCGACGTCGATGCCGAACTGATCCTGCTGGCCAACGCCCTGTGGAAGGCCATCGGGCTGACCGACGTTCGTCTGGAGCTCAACAGCCTGGGACAGCCCGCCGAGCGCGCGCTGCACCGCGCCCAGCTCATTGCCCACTTCGAGAAGCATGCCGACAAGCTCGACGAGGACGGCAAGCGCCGCCTGCACAGCAATCCGCTGCGCATTCTCGACACCAAGAATCCGGCGATGAAGGAGGTGGTCGAGTCCGCCCCCCGGCTCATCGACTTCCTGGGTGCCGAATCGCTGGCCCACTTCGACGGCCTCAAGGCCATCCTCGATGCCAACGGCGTGGCCTACACCATCAACCCGCGGCTGGTGCGCGGCCTCGACTACTACAACCTCAGCGTGTTCGAGTTCGTCACTGATCGCCTCGGCTCGCAGGGCACGGTGTGCGCCGGCGGCCGCTACGACGACCTCATTGCGCAGATCGGCGGCAAGCCGGCGCCCGCGGTGGGATGGGCCATCGGCGTCGAGCGCGTGCTCGACCTGATGAAAGAGCAGGGCGCCGCCATTGCCGCGCCAGTGCCCGACGTCTATGCCGTGGTGCCCGATGCCGCGGCCATGCCGGTCGTGCTGCGCACTCTGCAGCAGTTGCGCGACGCCGGTGTCCGCGTGCAGATGCATGCGGCCACCGTCGACGGCATGGGAAGCTTCAAGTCCCAGTTCAAGAAAGCCGACGCCAGCGGCGCCGCCTATGCGCTGATTTTCGGCGCCGATGAACTTGCGCGCGGCGAAGTGACTCTCAAGTCGTTGCGCGACGGAAGCGGTGCGCAGAGCGCCCGCACTCTTGCCGAGGTGGCCACCTGGGCCGCCACCCTACAATCGCCGGCTCCCAACATCTGATACGCATGGCAACCCATCTCGATCTCGACGAACAGGAACAGCTCGACCAGCTCAAGCATTTCTGGAACACCTACGGCACCCTGATCACCTGGGTGGTGCTGCTCGTGGCCGGTGCCTTCGTGGCCTGGAACGGCTGGCAGTATTTCCAGCGCAACAAGGCGGCGCAGGCCGCGGCGCTCTACGACGAGGTCGAGCGCAGCACGCAGTCCGGCGACGTGGAACGCATCCAGCGCGTGCTGGGCGACATGAAAGAGCGCTTTGCCGGCACGGCCTATGCGCAGCAGGCCGGTTTGCTCGCCGCCAAGACGCTGTACGAGAAGGGCAACCTCGAAGCCTCGCGCGCAGCCCTTGGCTGGGTAGCGCAAAGCGCCGTCGATCCGGGCTACCAGGCGATCGCCAAGCTGCGGCTCGCGGCCGAGTTGCTGGACAGCAAGTCCTACGACGAAGCGCTCAAGCAGCTGTCGGGCAACGTGCCCAAGGACTTCGAGCCACTGGTGGCCGACCGCAAGGGCGACATCTACATGGCCCAGGGCAAGCGTGCTGAAGCGCAGGCCGAATACCGCAAGGCCTGGACCGGCCTTGGCGCGACATCCGATTACCGGCGCCTGGTGGAATTCAAGCTCAACGCGGCCGGCGTCGACCCGAAGAGCCTGGCACCCGTGATCACCGTCACGCCAGCAGCCCCCAAAACTTCCTGATCGCATTATGAATTTCAAGCGTCTCATGCCTGAATCGTCCGCCCTGCGTGCGGGCTCGGCCCTTCTCCTGGCAGCAATGCTGGCCGCCTGCTCCGGCACCAGCAAGCCCAAGCCGGTCGAACTGCCCGCCAACCCCGCGTTGTTCGGCGTGCGTCAAGCATGGAGCGTTCGCATTCCGGCCGTGAGCTTCCCGCTCGCCACCGACGTCAGTGGCGACATCGTCACCTTGGCCGGTACCGACGGCACTGTGGTTGCCATCGATGCGCGTGCCGGCCGCGAAACCTGGCGCGCCAACGTGGGCGCCAAGCTGGCGGCGGGCGTCGGCAGCGACGGCTCGCTGGCGGCTGTGGTCACCACCAACAACGAGCTGGTCGCCATCGAAGGCGGCAAGGTTCTGTGGAAGCAGCGGCTCTCGGCCCAGGCCTTCACAGCGCCGCTGGTGGCTGGCCGGCGCGTTTTCGTGCAGACCGCCGACCGCAGCATCACCGCCTGGGATGGCCAGAGCGGCCGCCGCCTGTGGCTGCAGCAGCGCACCGCCGAAAACCTCGTGCTGAAGAAGTCGGGTGTCCTGGTTGCGGTGGGCGACACGCTGGTGTCAGGCATCGGCGGCCGCCTGGTCGGCATCAATCCGGCCAACGGCACCTCGCGCTGGGAAGCCCCGATTGCAGCACCCCGCGGCACCAACGACGTGGAGCGCCTGGTCGATCTGACCGGAAGCGTGAGCCGTGTCGGCGACACGGTCTGTGCACGGGCCTACTACGCCAACGTGGGCTGCGTCGACACCGCGCGCGGCCAGCTGCTCTGGAGCAAGCCCGCCGTGGGCGCCGAGGGCGTGAGCGGTGACGAAAGCTTTGTCTACGGCACCGAGAGCGACGGCAGCGTCGTGGCCTGGCGTCGAGCAGACGGCGAGCGCGCCTGGCAGTCGACCCGCTTCAAGAACCGCGTCTTGACCGGCCCGCTGGCCGTGGGGCGTTCGCTGGTCATCGGCGAAAGCACGGGAACACTGCACTTCGTTTCCCGCGAAGACGGCGCGCTGCTCAACCGCGTCACGCCCGACGGTTCCGCCATCGGCGTGACCCCGGTGATGGCCGGCAACACGGTTGTCGTCGTGACTGCGAATGGCGGTGTGTTTGGATATCGCCCTGAATAATTACTTCCTGCAAGGCCCGACCATGAAAACCGCGCCCATGAAAGGCCGGCCATGAAGCCGGTCGTGGCCCTGGTCGGGCGTCCGAATGTCGGCAAGTCGACCCTGTTCAACCGCCTGACGCAGACGCGCGACGCCATCGTTGCCGACTTTGCCGGGCTCACGCGCGACCGCCATTACGGCAATGGCCGCCTGGGCAAGCACGAATTCATCGTGATCGACACCGGGGGCTTCGAGCCCGATGCCGGTAGCGGCATCTACAAGGAAATGGCCAAGCAGACGCGCCAGGCCGTGGCCGAGGCCGACGTGGTGATCTTCGTGGTCGATGCCCGCGAGGGCCTTTCGGCGCAAGACCACGACATTGCCAACGAGCTGCGCCGGCTGGGCAAGCCTTGCGTGCTGGCGGCCAACAAGGCCGAAGGCATGCACGACGGCACCAAGCTGGTCGATTTCTACGAGCTCGGCTTTGGCGACGTGCACGGCGTGTCCGCAGCGCACGGGCAGGGCATGCGCGACCTGGTCGAACTGGCGCTCGCTCCGCTGAACCTGCCTGATCCCGACGACGAGACCGACGAAGACGATGACGTCAACAAGCCGATCAAGCTGGCGGTGGCCGGCCGGCCCAACGTGGGCAAGTCCACGCTGATCAACACCTGGCTTGGCGAAGAACGCCTGGTGGCCTTCGACTTGCCGGGCACCACGCGCGATGCCATCTCGGTCCCGTTCGAACGCAACGGACAGCGCTTCGAGCTGATCGACACGGCTGGTCTGCGCCGCAAGGGCAAGGTGTTCGAGGCAATCGAGAAGTTCTCGGTCGTCAAGACGCTGCAGGCCATCGAGTCGGCCAACGTCGTGCTGCTGCTGCTCGATGCCACTCAAGGCGTGACCGACCAGGACGCGCACATTGCCGGCTATATCCTGGAAAGCGGGCGGGCAGTGGTGATTGCCATCAACAAGTGGGACGCGGTCGACAGCTATCAGCGCGAGCAGATCCAGCGCCAGATCGAAACCCGGCTGCCGTTCCTCAAGTTCGCGTCGCTGCACTTCATCTCGGCCATCAGGCGCCAGGGCCTGGGTCCCGTGTGGCAGGCCATTGCGCAGGCCCACAAGTCGGCCACGCGGAAGATGTCGACCCCCGTCCTGACCCGGCTGCTGCTGGAAGCGGTGCAGTTCCAGGCGCCAAAACGTGCGGGCATGTTCCGGCCCAAGCTGCGCTATGCGCACCAGGGCGGCATGAATCCGCCGGTGATCATCATCCATGGCAACTCGCTGGAGCATGTCACCGAGGCATACAAGCGCTTTCTCGAAGGGCGTTTTCGCAAGGAATTCGATCTGGTCGGCACGCCCTTGCGCATCCAGTTCAAAAGCTCGCAAAATCCATTTGCGGACAAGGACGATTAACGGGCTTGGCGGCTGATGGCAGCCAATGAGCTACGGCTGCGATAGAAGTTCAACCTTTTGAGAACCGTTATTTTTCAAAGGCTTTTGACCACGATTGCTGCTGTGCAGAAACCCTGTGTTAAGGTCATCTCTCCAACAACTACTCTTGAACACGGAGAATATCGTGAGCAATAAAGGGCAACTTCTACAAGACCCGTTTCTGAATACCCTGCGTCGCGAGCATGTGCCGGTTTCCATTTATTTGGTGAACGGTATCAAGCTGCAGGGCCAGATCGAGTCTTTCGACCAGTACGTCGTATTGCTTCGCAATACGGTGACGCAAATGGTCTACAAGCACGCCATTTCCACTATCGTGCCGGGTCGTGCCGTCAACTTCTCGGCTGCCGAGAACGAAGACGCCGCAGCCTGATCGCGCGGAGCGCGGCGGTAACCACCGCCGCGCTTTTTCCATATTTGATCCCGCTTGTCTGAACTGAACTCCCGCCAGGAAGGCGCCGCCGTTCTCGTCGGCGTCGATTTCGGGCTGCCCCATTTCGACAGCGAACTCGAGGAACTCGGCCTGCTTGCGCAGACCGCAGGCCTCGCGCCTGTCGCGCGCCTCATCTGCAAACGCAAGGCGCCTGACGCGGCGCTCTTCGTTGGAAGCGGCAAGGCGGACGAAATCAAGGAACTCGCCGCGCTGCATCAAGCCAGCGAGGTCATCTTCGACCAGTCACTGAGCCCCGCGCAGCAACGCAATCTCGAGCGCCAGCTCGACATTGCTGTCTACGACCGTACGTTTCTCATTCTCGAAATTTTCGCGCAGCGTGCGCGCTCCCATGAAGGCAAGCTGCAGGTCGAACTTGCCCGTCTGCAGTACCTGAGCACACGGCTGGTTCGCCGCTGGTCCCACTTGGAGCGCCAGACCGGCGGCGCAGGCGTTCGCGGCGGCCCGGGTGAAAAGCAGATCGAGCTCGACCGCCGCATGATCAGCGAATCGATCAAGCGAACGCGCGAGCGCCTGGCCAAGGTGCAGAAGCAGCGCGGCACGCAGCGCCGCCAGCGCGAGCGCCGCGAGACCTTCAACATATCGCTCGTGGGCTACACCAACGCGGGCAAGTCGTCGCTGTTCAATGCGTTGGTCAAGGCACGCGCCTATGCGGCCGACCAGCTCTTTGCCACGCTCGACACCACCACGCGCAACCTTTATCTTGGCGATGCCCGCCGGCAGGTCTCCATCTCGGACACCGTCGGGTTTATTCGCGACCTGCCGCACGGCTTGGTCGATGCATTCAAGGCCACGCTCCAAGAGGCGGTCGATGCCGATCTGCTGCTGCACGTGGTGGATGCATCCAACCCGCATTACCCCGAGCAGATGGCCGAGGTGCAATCGGTACTTCGCGACATCGGCGCCGACACTGTTCCGCAGCTTTTGGTATTCAACAAGCTCGATGCTCTTGAAACTGCGCAGCATCCGCTGCATCTGCAGGACGACATGGAAGTCGACGGCGTGCGGGTCCCGCGTATCTTCCTCAGCGCCCGCAGCGGCGAGGGCGTGCCCTTGCTGCGTGCCGAGCTGGCCCGGCGCTCAGGCTCCGTGGGCGATACGATGACCCCAGAAGCCGACACTGAATTGCACGATACCGCCAATTGATTGGGCACAATCCCGCCACTGACAAGAGAACGAAGCGAATGAATGCAAAGCCAGCGTGGAGAGGGTTTCTGGGCATGTTCAACCTGAACGACGGCCGTTGGGGCCGTGGCGACGAGCCCGCCTCCAACGGCGATCGCCCAACCGGCAATCGACCCCCTGACGCCGATCCCCCGGGCGCGCCGACGCCACCGCCTTCGGGCAGCAACAACAACGGCAACCGCCCGCGCGGTCAAGGCCCCAACCAGGGACCGCCCGACCTCGATGAACTCTGGCGCGACCTCAATCGCAAGCTGGGCGGCTTTTTTGGCGGCAAGGGCGGCGGCAATCGGCCCAGCGGCGGCAGCAATGGCGGCGGTGGCAACGGCTACAGGCCCGATATGAAAAATGCCGGTTTCGGCCTCGGGCTGGTGGCGGCAGTGGCCGTCCTCATCTGGCTCGGCACCGGCTTCTTCATCGTGAACGAAGGCCAGCAGGCCGTGGTCACCCAGTTCGGCCGCTACAAGGCGACCGTGGGCGCGGGCTTCAATTGGCGCCTGCCATACCCGATCCAGCGCCACGAAGTGGTCGTGGTCACGCAGATCCGCTCCACCGACGTGGGCCGCGATGCCATCGTGCGGACCACCGGTCTGCGCGAGTCGGCCATGCTGACCGAGGACGAGAACATCGTCGAGATCAAGTTCGCCGTGCAATATCGCCTGAGCGATGCGCGCGCCTACCTGTACGAAAGCAAGTCGCCGAGCGAAACCGTGGTGCAGGTGGCCGAAACTGCCGTGCGCGAGGTGGTCGGCAAGATGAAGATGGATGCGGCCCTTGCCGAGGAGCGCGACCAGATTGCACCGCGCGTGCGCACGCTGATGCAGACCATCCTCGACCGCTACAAGGTCGGCGTCGAAGTCGTCAACATCAACTTGCAGCAGGGCGGCGTGCGTCCGCCCGAGCAGGTGCAGGCCGCCTTCGACGACGTGCTCAAGGCCGGCCAGGAGCGCGAGCGCGCCAAGAACGAAGCCCAGGCCTATGCCAACGACGTGGTGCCGCGCGCTACGGGTACCGCATCGCGGCTCAAGGAGGAGTCCGAAGCCTACAAGGCGCGCATCGTCGCGCAGGCGCAGGGCGATGCCGGCCGCTTCAGCGCGGTGCTGGCCGAATACCAGAAGGCGCCGCAGGTCACGCGTGACCGCATGTACACCGATGCCATGCAGCAGATCTATGCAAGTACCACCAAGGTATTGGTCGACACCAAGCAAGGTTCCAACCTGCTCTACCTGCCACTCGACAAGCTCATGCAACAGAGTGGCAGCAACTCCGTGGCGACGCCGGTCGATGCCGCCAGCCCCAGCGTGGCCGGCACTGCACCGGCCCAGTCGTCGGTGATTCCGGTGGCGCCGGCCACGGGCGACAACCGTGCCCGCGACGGCCGCTCGCGCGACCGCGACGTGCGTTGAAAAGGCCAAGAAGAACATGAACAGAATCGGATTCATCGCCTCGTCGATCCTCGTGCTGCTGGTGCTGCTGAGCTCGACCCTCTTCGTCGTCGACCAGCGCCAGTTCGGCGTGGTGTACGCCCTCGGCCAGATCAAGCAGGTCATCACCGAGCCGGGGCTGAACTTCAAGCTGCCGCCGCCGTTCCAGAACGTCTCGTACATCGACAAGCGGCTGCTCACGCTCTCCAGCCTCGACACCGAGCCCATGCTCACGGCCGAGAAGCAGCGCGTGGTGATCGACTGGTATGTGCGCTGGCGCATCACCGATCCGCAGGCCTACATCCGCAACGTCGGTCTCGACGAGAACGCGGGCGCCACGCAGCTCAACCGGGTGGTGCGCAACGCCTTCCAGGAAAACGTCAACAAGCGCACCGTGCGCGACCTGATCTCCGTGCGCCGCGAGGCCCTCATGGCCGACGTGCAACGCGAAGTGCTGGCCGTGGTGAAGGGCGCCAAGCCCTGGGGCGTGGACGTGGTCGACGTGCGCATCACGCGTGTCGACTATGTGGAAGCCATCACCGAATCGGTCTATCGCCGCATGGAGGCCGAGCGCAAGCGCGTTGCCAACGAACTGCGCTCGACCGGCTATGCCGAAGGCGAAAAGATCCGCGCCGATGCCGATCGGCAGCGTGAAGTGATCGTGGCGAACGCCTACCGCGACGCCCAGAAGATCAAGGGCGAGGGCGATGCCCAGGCCGCGTCCGCCTACAGCGAAGCCTTCGGCCGCGATGCGCAGTTTGCGCAGTTCTACCGCAGCCTGGAGGCCTACAAGCAGAGCTTCAACAAGAAGAGCGACGTGATGGTGGTCGACCCGTCATCGGACTTCTTCCGCGCCATGCAGGGCGCCGGCACGCCGGCAGGCAACGCGCCGCGCCGCTAGGGCTCCGGGGCGGGCCTTTCGTGAGCGCCGAAATATTCTGGAGCGCGCTGGCGCTGGTCCTGGTGATCGAAGGCATCCTGCCTTTCGTGTCGCCGGGCGGCTGGCGGCGCGGCTTTACCCAGCTCATGCAGCTGCGCGATGGCCAGCTGCGTTTCTTCGGACTTTGCTGCATCTTGGTGGGTTTGCTCCTTCTTTGGGTTTTGGGGTAGCTCGGTCCCGGTAGAATCCCGGTTTAACCAAGCCCCCGATCCCCATGTCCGCCTGGGTCCTCCCGGATCACATTGCCGATGTGCTGCCCTCCGAGGCGCGCCACATCGAAGAACTTCGACGCCAGCTGCTCGATACCGCCCGTGGCTATGGCTACGAGTTGGTGATGCCGCCGCTGCTCGAGCACCTCGAGTCGCTGCTTTCGGGCACCGGCGAGGCGCTCGACCTTCAAACCTTCAAGCTCGTCGACCAGCTCTCCGGCCGCAGCATGGGCCTGCGAGCCGACACCACCCCCCAGGTGGCGCGCATCGATGCCCATCTGCTGAACCGCGAAGGCGTGGCGCGCCTGTGCTACTGCGGGCCGGTGCTGCACACCCGCCCCGACCGGCCGCATGCCACCCGCGAGCCGCTGCAGTTCGGGGCCGAAATCTATGGCCACGCCGGCCTTGAAGCCGACACAGAGGTCCTGCTGCTGGCGCTCGACTGCCTCCATGCGGCGGGCATTGGCGAGGGCCTGATCGTCGACCTGGCAGATGCGCGCATCGTGCGGGCGCTGTTCGCCGGGGTGTCGGTCGACGCATCGGTGCTGGCGCGCGTGCATGCGGCGCTGGTGGCCAAGGACGCGAGCGAGCTGCATGCGCTCACGCGCGATTTCCCGGCACCGTCGCGCGACGGTTTGCGCGCGCTGGTCCAGCTTTACGGCGATGCGTCGGTGCTCGACGAGGCCGCCAAAGCCCTCAAGGGCACGCCCGCCGTGAGCACGGCGCTGGCCGGACTGAAGCAACTGGCCGACAGCCTGCAGGGCGATTCGGCACGGCAGATCAGCTTCGACCTGGCCGACCTGCGCGGCTACGCCTACTACAGCGGCATGCGCTTTGGCATCTACGTGCCGGGCGCGGCCGATGCGCTGGTGCGCGGCGGCCGCTACGACGAAGTCGGCGCCGTGTTCGGACGCAACCGCCCGGCTGTGGGCTTCAGCCTCGACGTGCGAGAGCTGGTCGGCGTGCTGCCGGCACGCCCGCTGCGCGCCGCCATCCGCGCCCCGTGGAGCGACGCAGCCGGGCTGCGCCAGGCCATTGCCGGGTTGCGCAAGGCCGGCGAAACCGTGGTCTGCGTGCTGCCGGGCCACGGCAGCGAGATCGATGAATTCCATTGCGACCGCGAGCTCGTCGAGCAAGCAGGGCAGTGGCAAGTCCGAGCCATCTGAATTTTTGAAGTAATGGAACGAGCATGAGCGTAACCACCGGAAGAAACGTGGTCGTCGTCGGCACCCAATGGGGCGATGAGGGCAAAGGCAAGCTGGTCGATTGGCTGACCGAAAGCGCCCAGGGCGTGGTCCGCTTCCAGGGCGGCCACAACGCGGGCCACACGCTGGTCATCAACGGCGTGAAGACGGCGCTGCACCTGATCCCCAGCGGCATCATGCGGCCAGGGGTCAAGTGCTACATCGGCAACGGTGTGGTGCTGTCGGCCGCCAAGCTGTTCGAGGAAATCGAAGGGCTGGAGAAGGCCGGCGTCGAAGTGCGCTCCCGCCTGCGCATCAGCGAGGCCTGCCCGCTGATCCTGCCGTTTCACGCCGCACTCGACATCGCACGCGAGACCTACCGCGAAAAGGGCGGTGTCGAGAAGATCGGCACCACCGGCCGCGGCATCGGTCCGGCCTACGAAGACAAGATTGCCCGCCGTGCGCTGCGCGTGCAGGACCTGAAGCACCCCGACCGCTTTGCGACCAAGCTGCGCGTGCTGCTCGATCTGCACAACCACGTGCTGACCCAGGTGCTCGGCGCTCCCGCCATTGACTTCGACACCGTGTTCGACGAGGCCATGCGCCACGCCGTGCTGCTCAAGCCGATGATGGCCGACGTCTCGCGCGAGTTGAACGATGCGCACAAGGCCGGCGCCAACCTGCTGTTCGAAGGCGCGCAGGGCACACTGCTCGACGTGGACCACGGCACCTACCCGTACGTTACCTCGAGCAACTGCGTGGCCGGCAACGCCGCCGCCGGCTCGGGCGTGGGCCCGGGCATGCTGCACTACATCCTGGGCATCACCAAGGCCTACTGCACCCGCGTGGGCGGCGGTCCGTTCCCCACCGAGCTCGACTGGGCCACGCCGGGTACGCCCGGCTACCACATGAGCACCGTGGGCGCCGAAAAGGGCGTGACGACCGGCCGCAGCCGCCGTTGCGGCTGGTTCGACGCGGCGCTGCTGAAGCGCTCGGCGCAGGTCAACGGCCTGTCGGGCCTGTGCATCACCAAGCTCGACGTGCTGGACGGACTCGAAAAGCTCGAACTCTGCACCGGCTACGAACTCGATGGCGAAACCACCGACATCCTGCCGATGGGAGCCGACGAGATCGAGCGCTGCACGCCCATCTACGAAACCCTCGAAGGTTGGACCGAAAGTACGGTCGGCGTCACGCAGTACGACAAGTTGCCGGTTAATGCGCGGCTCTACCTGCAGCGCATCGAGCAAATCACGGGCGTCCCGATCCACATGGTGTCGACCAGCCCCGATCGCGACCACACGATCATGATGCGCCACCCCTACCTTGCTGACTGACCAGGAACGAACCCCACCATGTTGACCGAAGACGGCAAGCATCTCTACGTCAGCTATGACGAGTACCACAACCTGATCGAGAAACTCGCGATCAAGATTCACCAGTCGGGCTGGCAGTTCGACACCATTCTGTGCCTGGCACGCGGCGGCATGCGCCCCGGCGACGTGCTTTCGCGGATCTTCGACAAGCCGCTGGCGATCATGTCGACCAGTTCGTACCGCGCCGATGCCGGCACGGTGCAAGGCCACCTCGACATCGCCCGCTTCATCACCACGCCCAAGGGCGAGATCGCGGGCAGGGTGCTGCTGGTGGACGACCTCGCCGATTCGGGCCACACGCTGCACGCCGTCATGGACATGCTGCGCAACAACTACAAGCCCATCAGCGAGCTGCGCAGCGCGGTGCTCTGGACCAAGGCGCTCTCGACCTTCACGCCCGACTACTCGGTCGAGTACCTGGCCACCAACCCGTGGATCCACCAGCCGTTCGAAGGCTACGACGCGCTCGGCCCCGAGAAGCTGCTCGAAAAGTGGTCGGTCTGACCTGATCCACGCACGCCGGTTGCCCGCTCAGCCGGCCGAATCGAACATCGCGGTGTAGCGCCGCTGCATCTCCTCCGGCGTCAGCTGCTCGATGCTGTGGCCCACGTTCCAGCGATGCCCGAAGGGGTCGCGGAACACGCCGGAACGCTCCCCATAAAACTGGTCTTGCGGTGCCATGTCGAGCGTGGCACCGGCCGCGACGGCGCGGGCTACCACAACGTCCGCGTCGTCCACATGCAGGTGCAGCGTCACCGCGGTGCCGCCGAGCGTCTTGGCGCTGCGGATGTTGTATTCGGCAAACTCGTCCGACAGCATGAGGATGGCGCCGTTGTGAAAGTCGAGTTCCGCATGCCCGATGCGGCCGCTGGGCTCTACAAGGCGGAAGATCTCCTTCACCTCGAAGACCTTGCAGTAGAACTCGATGGCGGCGCCGGCATCGTCGACACAGAGGTACGGGAACAGTTCGTGGATTGCCATGTGGATTGCCTTTCCGGACAAAGAAGAAGCGGGGCAGGGCGACATTCTGGGCTCTGCACGGCTGCTTTCTCAAGCCTTGGGCCGCGGGGGTGCCCCAGGTCGGTCGTTCGCCGGGCGGCGGCCGCGCTAGCATCTGCACATGAGCAAGCCTTCCACGACCCTGATCCACCATCCCTACACCCCGCCCGCCAACTTTGCGGCGCCGCAGCCGGGCATCTACAAGGCCTCGACCGTGTTTTTCGCCGACGTGGCTGCCATGCGCGCACGCGACTGGAAGACCAAGGCCGGCTACACCTACGGCCTGCACGGCACGCCAACGACCTTCACGCTCGAGGAGCGCCTGGCCACGCTCGAGGGCGGGACCGAATGCCTGCTGGTACCGAGCGGGCTCGCGGCCATTTCGCTGGTGTCCTTTGCCTTCCTGAAAAGCGGCGACGAGGTGCTGATTCCCGACAACGCCTACGGCCCCAACAAGGCGCTGGCCACTGGCGAACTGGCCAACTTCGGCATCACGCACCGCATGTACGACGCAATGAACCCGGCCGACCTGGCTGCCAAGCTGTCGGACCGCACGCGGCTGGTGTGGGTGGAGGCGGCGGGCTCGGTGACCATGGAGTTTCCCGATCTGCCGGCGCTCGTGAACGTCTGCCGCGCGCGCGGGGTGGTCACCGCGCTGGACAACACCTGGGGCGCCGGCCTGGCCTTCGCGCCTTTCGATTTCAACGGCAGCGGGCAGGGCGTGGACGTCTCGGTGCATGCGCTCACCAAGTACCCGAGCGGCGGCGGCGACGTGCTGATGGGCAGTGTCGTCACCCGCGACGATCGCCTGCACCGCGCGCTCAAGCTCACCCACATGCGCATGGGCTTCGGCGTGGGCGTGGGCGACGTGGAGACGCTGCTGCGCTCGCTGCCAAGCATCGGGCTGCGCTATGCCGCGCACGACCGTTCGGCGCGCGAACTGGCGCGCTGGCTCAGCGGCCGCGACGAGATCGCCCAGGTGCTCCATCCCGCGCTCGAAGAATCGCCCGGCCATGCCAACTGGCGTGCGCTGTGCGGCGCGTCCGACCTAGCCGCCGGCCTCTTCTCGATCGTGTTCGACGAGCAGTTCAGCACCGAGCAGGTCGACCGCTTCTGCGACAGCCTGAAGCTCTTTCGCCTCGGGTATTCGTGGGGTGGCCCGGTCAGCCTGGTGGTGCCCTACGACATCGGCCTTATGCGCGACCAGGCCGTGGCACGCTGGCCGCACAAGGGCACGCTGGTGCGATTCTCGGTCGGCCTCGAAGACGTGGAAGACCTGCGGGCCGACTTGCAACAGGCGCTGGCGCGGCTCTAGGGGCCGTTGGGCTGGGTTCATGTTCCAGCGCTATCCGGTTTGAAAGGTGTGTTCGAGTTCGAAACGGCACCCCGCCCGCCGCCTTGAGACCGCACCGTTATCGCTTACAGTAGGCGACGCACAGTCACCGGGACTGTCTCGCCTCAAGGAGAAGCAGTGGCAACACCAAATTACGGCTACGAAAAGCGCCAGAAAGAACTGGCCAAGAAAAAGAAGAAGGAAGAAAAGCTCCGCGAGAAGGCCAATCGGAAGCTATCTCCAAGCAGCGATGGCCTTGCGCCGGGCGACCCGGAAACCGATGTCGCGTCGCTGGAACGCGATCCGCCCACCGTCCCCGAGCTGCCCACCAAGAACGGTTGATTCTTCGAAACCGGGCTCTCGACGAAAAAAGCCGCCGCAGGCCTTCGGGCTTGCAGCGGCTTTTTGCTTTTGAGCCCAGCCTATTTGGCCGCCAGCAGCTTGCGCAGCTCCGGCCAGACGTTGTCGAGCAGCTGCGGCTGGGCCGCGGCGGTGGGATGGATTCGGTCCGCCTGGAACAGCGAGAGCGCATCGGGCGCGTCGGCGACGCCCTTGAGCAGGAACGGCACCAGCGCGGCCTTGGTGGCGCCGGCCACCTTGCCGAACACGGCCTCGAAGCGCCGTGTGTAGTCGCCGCCGTAGTTTGGCGGCACCTGGATGCCGACGATCAGCACCTTGGCGCCCGCCGCCTGCGCGGCCTTGGTGATCTGCAGCAGGTTGTCCTCGGTGTTCTGCAGCGGCAGGCCCCGCAGCGCGTCGTTGGCACCCAGCTCGACCACCACGTGGCTGGGCTTGTGCTGCGCCAGCAGCGAGGCAAAGCGGGCCCGCCCGCCCGAGGTGGTGTCGCCGCTGATGCTGGCGTTGACCACCGTGGCGGGGATCTTTTGCGCCACGAGGCGCTTTTCGAGCAGGGGCACCCAGCCTTCGCCACGCTTGAGGCCGTACTCGGCGCTCAGCGAATCGCCCAGCACCAGAATCACCGGCTGGCGGGGCGCCGCAGCCTGTGCGGCCTGGGCGTGCGCCAGCCCCGATGTCCCTGCGCTGCCGAATGCGGCCGCGGTCAAGATAAAGTCACGTCGATTCAAAACGAAAAGCCTTTTCATGTCCCAACCCTCGCCTGATGCCATTGTCGCTGTCGAGCACGTGTTCAAGTCGGTGACCGACTCGACCGGCACGCTCGACATTTTGCAGAACATCGATTTCACCCTGGGGGCGCGGGAAACTGCCGCCATTGTCGGCGCCTCGGGCTCGGGCAAGAGCACCTTGCTGTCGATCATCGCCGGCCTTGACACGCCCACCCGCGGCACGGTCAGGCTGGCGGGGGACGACATCTTCGCCATCGACGAGGACGAGCGCGCCGCGCTGCGTGCCCAGCGCGTGGGTTTCGTGTTCCAGAGCTTCCAGCTGCTGGGCAACCTGAGCGCCCTGGAAAACGTGATGCTGCCGCTCGAGCTGGCCGACCGCAAGGACGCCCGCAAGGCCGCCACCGAGATGCTCGGGCGCGTCGGGCTCGGGCAGCGCCTGGGGCACTACCCCAAAGTGCTGTCGGGCGGCGAGCAGCAGCGCGTGGCGCTCGCACGGGCCTTCGTGGTGCAGCCGGCCCTGCTGCTGGCCGATGAACCCACCGGCAGCCTCGACTTCGCGACCGGCGAGCAGGTCATGCGGCTGATGTTCGACCTCAACCGCGAGCTTGGCACCACGCTCGTGCTCGTCACCCATGACCGCGGCATCGCGGCCCAGTGCGAACGCCGCATCACCATCGAGGCCGGGCAAATGGCGCTCAACGAGTCCAGGCCCGTTCTGGTGGCCTCGCTCGAAGCATGATCGTCCCCCGGTTCTGGGCCGAAGGCCGCATTCAGGAGCAGGTGGCGGGCAAGCAGATTACCGTGCGGCGCTACGGCTGGTCCGACGACAGCCCGATCGCCGCGCAGGCGCATGCCGACGAGCGCACGAGAGAGGCGTTCGATCGCATTGCCAGTGGCGAGAAGCTCAACCGCCGCGAGCGAAAGCTGGCCTACAACGGGGCCGAAGGCGTGCCCATCCGCGAAGAGATCATCGAGCGGCAGGGCGACACCGTCATCACCCGCAACAGCTACGGTGCGCGCTGCCTCAACACGCCCGACGTGCTGTTCGTCGACATCGATTTCGACGAGCCCCTGCGCGGCAGCCTGTTTGCCTTTGCAATTGCGCCCGCACTCATCGCCGGCGTCGTCGGCGGCTGGACTGCCAAGACCTGGGAGGGCGGGCTCATCGCCGCCATCGTGGTCTTCATCGTCGCCTACCGCATCGGCCTGGCCAAGAAGCGCGGCGAGGCCAGCAGCAACCCCGCGCCCGAGAAGCGCGCGGCCGACCGGATCGGGCGCTTCGTCCATCAGCATCCCGACTGGCACCTGCGCCTCTATCGCACGCCGGCCGGCTTCCGGGTGCTGGCCATGCACGACGTCTTCAGCCCGGCCGACATGGCGGTTGCGGACTGCTTCCACGCGCTGGGCGTGGACAAGACCTATGCGCGCATGTGCCGCAACCAGAACTGCTTTCGCGCCCGCCTGAGCGCCAAGCCCTGGCGCATCGGCATCGGCGAGCACATCCGGCCGCGGCCGGGCGTGTGGCCCGTGTCGCCCGAGAAGCTGCCCGTGCGCGATGCCTGGGTTGCGCACTACGAAAAGGCCGCAGAGGGCCATGCCGCCTGCCAGTACCTGGAGAGCGCCGGCAACAGCGCGCGCGTGCATCCGAATGCGCTGGCCGTGCAGGAACTGCACGACGAACGGACCCGGGCGCACAGCGGATTGCCTATTGCATGAAGGAGAGGGCGCGCAGCCCTCGATAATCGACAGATGTCTTCCCCCAAAGTGATCTTCGGCTTCCATGCCGTGGGCGTGCGCATCAAGACCGCGCCCAAATCGGTGCTCGAAGTGATGTTCGACACCAGCCGGCGCGATGCGCGCATGAAACAGTTCATCGCACGCGCGCAGGAAGCCGGCGTGCGGCTGGTCGAGGCCGACGGCCTCCGGCTCGCCAAGCTCAGCGGCAGCCATGGCCACCAGGGCGTGGTGGCCCGGGTCGAACCCATCGCGCAGGTCCGCTCGCTTGACGAATTGCTCGAAGGCCTCGAGGAGGCCGGCACCGTGCCCCTGTTGCTGGTGCTCGACGGCGTGACCGATCCGCACAACCTCGGCGCCTGCCTGCGCGTGGCCGACGGTGCCGGGGCGCATGCGGTCATCGCCCCCAAGGACCATGCAGCCGGCATCAACGCGACGGTCGCCAAGGTGGCGAGCGGCGCCGCGGAAACCGTGCCGTACTTCATGGTGACCAACCTGGCGCGCACGCTGAACGAACTCAAGGAACGCAGCATCTGGTGCGTCGGCACGAGCGACGATGCGCCCGGCACCCTCTACCAGAGCGACTTCAAGCGGCCGCTGGCGCTTGTGCTCGGCGCCGAAGGCGAGGGCATGCGGCAGCTCACCCGCAAGACCTGCGACGAGCTGGTGAGCATTCCGATGGCGGGTGCAGTCGAGAGCCTGAACGTTTCCGTGGCCAGCGGGATATGCCTCTATGAGGCGATGCGGCAGCGCGGCGCCTGAAGACGCGCTGCTAGCCCCTGGGCAAGGGGCTGGCCTTGCGGTGGAAGTACACGAGTTCCGCCATGCGCCGCATCTGCGGCGTACCCAGCAGGCGGTTGAACATCCAATCGCTCTGGAAATGATCGAAAGCCCAGCGCAACGCGCGCTTGAGCCGGAAGCGCGGATAGCTGCGCGCGAACCAGCTCGCCGGGTCTTCCACCTCGCCACGGACGAACTGTGCAATGGCCTCGCCGGCGCGCTCGCCGTGCTGGAGCGCCGTATGAATGCCGCCGGCCGTGACCGGCGACACCATGCCGGCCGCATCGCCCACCAGCAGCGCGCGTTCGCGTGCGACCACGGGCAGCACGCCGCCGCACGGAATCATTCCCGCGCGAATCGCCACGGGCGGCGCATCGCCGGGCGAGACGACCGAGGCAATCTTTTGCAGTAGCGGGTCGATCCGAAGCCCCGACGCCGCCTGCGTACCCATTCGGCGTGCGAGGCCAATCTGGCTCACGCCGACGCCGTCGAGCGCCCATCCGATGTAGCCCGGCGCCAGTTGGCGGTCGACGAAGCAATGCAGAAAGCCGGGCGCCATGCGCGCGCCCCGGTATTCATGCTCGATGCCGTAGAGAAAGCGCGTGTTGCGCGACAGCCCAAGGGCCTTGGCAACGCGCGAATGCGGGCCGTCTGCTCCCACGATGTAGCGGGCTGAAATGCAGGTGCCTCGGCAAGGGCCGTGGGCCAGCGGGATCTCCCAGCGGTCATTCATCCACAGCGCCTGTTCGAACAGCGCACCAAGCTGCACGTCAACCCCACTGGCACGGGCGGAATCGACCATCCAGTCGAGCAGGGCGGGCGCGTCGGTGGCCCAGAACCAATATCCCGGCGCGTGCAGGTCCACATGGCGCATGTCGGGCGCATAGAGCCGCACGCCGTCGATGCGGCGCACCAGGGCGGGCGGCACTTCCGCGAGCCAGGGCACAGTGTCGACCGCATCCTTGACGATGATCCCGGTGGTGTGGAGCTTGGCGCCGGCGCTGGACTTTTTCTCCAGCACCATCACGCGGAGCCCGGCCAATGCAGCGGCGCGGGCGCAGGCCAGCCCTGCGAAGCTCGCTCCGACCACGAGCAGGTCGACCACGGTATTCGAGCTGCGCTCCCCGACCGCCGGAGGGGCAGGGCAGGCGGCGAAAAAGGGAGGGGTGTCGAGGCGAGAAAAGGAACTTGAAGCGGACATGGGCGAGCTGACTTTGGCGTTGTGCACCGCGACTTGCGGTGCGCACGCGAAAGTTAGCTACGCCATGTGCGCGTGGCGTGAAGCCTGTGTGAACTCGAAGCGCGACGGCTTCAGGACGGGTCTTTGCTGCGCGTGCGCGCCACCGCGCTGAAGATGCCAATGCCCAGGATGATGAGCGCGCCGATGCCGATGTAGAGCGTGGGCACGCCGGCCACCGAAGCGCCCCAGGCGACGCCAGCCAGGAAAATCAAAAAACCGATCATGTAGAGCGCAAAGGACATGCTTGTTCCCCCGGAAGCTTTGGATGCCTTGCAGTATCCCGGGCGATGCCGTGGCCAGCAGAGGCCGTCGTCCCCAGTCGCTGTGGGAACTTACCTACTGCTGCTCGTGCGCCTTCATGCCGGGGAAGCGACCAGCAGGTAGCGGCAGCCGGTGCGGCCGAGCGCTTTGAAGACCAGCGGCCGATCGACGCCGAAATCCAGGCAATCACCAGTCGCCAGTTCGAATCGCTCGTCGCCGTAGTCCACCCGCAGCAGCGCGCCTTCGAGCATCCACAGGCATTGCCGATACGGCTTGCCGCTCCACCGCGGATAGCCGAGCTGCGCCGAGCGCGGCAGTTCGATCTCGACCATCTCGACACCGCTGGCGGCGTCGCGCTCCGCGACCTGGCGCCGCAGGTAACCGGCCTCGGGATCGCGCCACACTTCTCCTATATTGGACGATCTATTCAGAACGTAATCCGTCGCTTGTCGAAAGGAACACCCATGCGCCTGATCCCCTGCACCGAAGAAGCCCACGCGGGCGCCATCCTCGCCATCCTTAACGAAGCCATCGTCAATTCGACGGCACTTTACGACTACAAGCCGCGCACGCCAGAGAGCATGGCCGCGTGGTTCGCCACCAAGTGCGCCAACGGGTTTCCAGTGATCGGCGCGGAAGACGACAACGGCAAGCTGCTGGGTTTTGCAAGCTACGGCGCCTTCCGCGCCTTTCCCGCCTACAAGTACACGGTGGAGCATTCGGTGTACGTCGAGGCCGGCCACCGCGGCGCGGGCCTGGGCCGCACGCTCATGGAGGCGATCATTGCCGAGGCGGTTGCGCGCGACGTGCATGTCATGGTCGGCGCAATCGACGCCGCGAACGCGGGCAGCATCGGCCTGCACGAGCGGCTGGGCTTCGAACATGCCGGCACAGTGCGGCAGGCCGGATTCAAGTTCGGACGCTGGCTCGACGTGGCTTTCTACCAGCGCATTCTCTCGACGCCGCTGAATCCGGTCGACGGTTAGGCGACGGGCTCAGGCCGGGTCTTCGGCGCTGGCCCGATCCAGCATCTGGATGGTGCCCGCATCGAGCTTCAGCTGGGTGGCCACCACCAGCTCCTCCAACTGCGCGATGGAGCTGGCGCTGGCGATTGGCGCCGTGATCGAGGGCCGCGCGATCTGCCATGCAATGGCCACCTGGCCCGGCTTGGCGTTGTACTGCTGCGCGACCTTGTCGAGCGCTTCGAGGATGCGAAGGCCGCGCGGGTTCAGATACTTCTTGGTGGTGTTGGCGCCGCGCGCGCTCTTGGAAGCATCGGCGTCGGTGCGGTACTTGCCGGTCAGGAAGCCTGCGGCCAGTGCATAGAAATTGATGACGCCCACTTCGCGCTTCACGCACAGCGGCTCCAGCGCATCTTCGAACACTGCGCGGTCGTAGAGGTTGTAGAGCGGCTGCAGGCTTTCGTAGCGCGCAATGCCGAGCCGTTCTGAGATGTCGAGAGCCTCGGCCAGTCGCGGTGCGCTGTAGTTCGAGGCGCCGATCGCGCGCACCTTGCCGGCTTTGATGAGATCGTCGAAGGCGCCCAGCGAGTCTTCGAGCGGCGTGGCGGCATCGTCGTCGTGCGACTGGTACAGGTCGATGAAATCCGTCTGCAAGCGCTTGAGCGAAGCTTCCACCGCTTCGCGGATGTAGGCCGGCGAGAGGCCCGACTTGCCTTCGCCCATCGGCTTGCCGACCTTGGTGGCCAGCACCACGCGGTTGCGCTTGCCGCTTTGCTTGAGCCACTTGCCGATGATGGTCTCGGACTCGCCGCCTGTGTGGCCCGGCACCCAGCTCGAATAGACGTCGGCGGTGTCGACGAAGTTGAATCCGGCATCGAGCCAGGCGTCGAGCAGGCGGAACGAGGTGGCTTCGTCCACCGTCCAGCCGAACACGTTGCCGCCGAAGGCGAGGGGCGAAACCAGGAGGCCGGAGCGGCCGAGGGTGCGGAGTTGCGACATGAAGTTGTTTCCCTAAAGAGAGCGAGGATCAGACGAAGCCCACGGCGCCGAGCAGCGCACCCGCGCCCAGCAGCCAGAGCAGGTGGACGCGCGTGCGCCAGACGATAAGCGCGGCCACCGCGCTCAGCAGCCACAGATGCCATGCGGGCGCATCGCCGGCATGGTTACCCGCCGCCAGCACCCAGCCGGTGGCGATGAGCAGGCCGACCACCACCGGCGCCATGCCCTGCTTGAAGGCGCGCACGCCGCGCCGGTCGCGGTTGCGATGCCCCCAGCGCGTGGCAAGGTAGGTGAGGGTGGTGCTCGGCAGCATGATGCCGAGCATGGTGACCAGGAGCCCGAAGAAGCCGAGCAGCCAGGCGCCCGGCCCGGCGCCAATGCCGCCGCCGGCGTTGAGCCCGACGTTCCAGCCCATCAGCGCGACGAAGAGCACGTTCGGTCCCGGCGCAGCCTGGGCGATGGCGACCGACGAACTGAACTGCGCGTCGGTGAGCCAGCCATGCTGCGCGACCAGGTAGCGGTGCATGTCTGGAACGGTGGTGATGGCGCCGCTGATCGACAGCAGCGAGAGCAGCATGTATTGGCCGAAGAGCGCGAGCCAGTCATGCCATTGCATGGCGATGGCAATGTGGCTCATGGGCTAATCCTCCGCCAGGTCCATGCGCAAGCCACGCCGCCCACTGCCAGCAGCACCCAGCCCAGCGGCATCTTGAAGATGGCGATGGCGCCGAACACCAGCGCGACGAACGCCAGGCAGGTGGCAAAGCCCAACGGGTGCTTGCGCAGTTGTGGAATCAGCTTGATGCCGGTGGCGGCGATCAGCCCGCCCGATACCGCGCCCATACCGCGCAGCGCCGCCGCCACCTGCGGGTTGGCGGCGTAGTGGGCGTAGAGCACGGCCAGCACCAAAATGACCACCAGCGGTATCGCGAGCATGCCGGCCACCGCGGCAATTGCGCCGCGCAGGCCGAAGTAGCGGTCTCCGATCATCAAGGCCAGGTTGATCACGTTCGGGCCCGGCATGACCTGGGCCACTGCCCAGTCCTCGAGAAACTGCTCAGGCGTGAGCCAGCGCTTTTTCTCGACCATCTCGCGCTGGACGATGGCCAGCACGCCACCGAATCCTTGCAGCGCAAGCCAGGTGAATGAAATAAAAAGGTCGCGTGGCGACGTCGGTTGCGGCGGGGTGGTCGGCGCTGCCGCGCCTGGAGGGGACGGATGCATGTGCGAGCGATTATCGTAGCCATGCCTGCAATGTGCCGGGCATCGGGCTGACATGCCCCTGCATCACTCGACGGGAGACTCCATGGTCATGCAACTTCGCGCGCTGTTCGATCTCTGCAAGGAGGCGGTCGCGTCGTGGTCGAACGACTACGCGCCCAGCATGGGCGCGGCGCTGGCCTACTACACGGTGTTCTCGATTGCACCGCTGCTGCTGATCGTGATTGCCGTGGCGGGGCTGGTGTTCGGCCAGGAGGCCGCGCGCGGCGAGATCTTCCTGCAGCTTTCCGACCTCATGGGCGCGCAGGGCGCCGCCGCGGTGCAGGGCATGCTGCAAGCGGTCAACAAGCCGGCCGAAGGCATCGTGGCCACCTTGGCCGGCGTCGGCCTGCTGGTGATCGGCGCGACCACGGTCTTCGGCGAGCTGCAGGATGCGCTGGACCGGATCTGGCGCGCGCCGGCACGCGCCAGGAACAAGGGCCTGTTCACGCTGCTGCGCGTGCGGCTGCTGTCGTTCACCATGATCATGGGCATCGGCTTCCTGCTCATGGTGTCGCTGGTGGCAAGCGCAGCGCTGGCGGCGCTCGGCAAGTGGTGGTCGCCGGTGTTCGGCGCCTGGGCCACCCTCGCGCAGGCGGTGAACTTCGTCTTCAGTTTTGCCATGGTGACGGCGATCTTCGCGATGATCTACAAGATCATGCCGCGCGCCAAGGTGCAGTGGCGCGACGTGTGGGTGGGCGCCGCGGTCACGGCGCTGCTCTTCACGGTCGGCAAGCACCTCATCGGCCTCTACATCGGCAAGAGCAGCGTGGCCTCGGGCTACGGCGCCGCGGGCTCGTTGGTGGTGGTGCTGGTGTGGGTGTACTACTCGGCGCAGATCTTTCTCCTGGGCGCCGAGTTCACCTGGGTCTATGCCAAGACCTATGGCTCGCTCAAGCATGCCAAGGACAGCGGCGAAGCGGCCAACCCATCGCCGACGCGCGAGGCGCCGCTGCCCCGAAAGGACTAGCCCGCGAAGCCGCCTTCGTCCAGGAAGCGCTGCTCCTCCGCCGTGGTGGCGCGGCCGAGCAGCGCGTTGCGGTGCGGAAACCGGCCGAAGCGCGCAACGATGTCCCGGTGCAAGACCGCAAAGCGCTGGGTGTTGGCATCGAGCGCGGCGTTCAGCTCGACCGAGCGCTCCTGGTCCGCCAGCAATTCGGAGTGCATGAAGGGCAGGTAGAAGAAGCGCCGGAGCGCTTCGTCGATCTGGAAGTCGAGGCCCGCCTCGATGGCTTCCCGGGCGACGGCCCGCGCCTTGAGATCGGTCGCGAATGCGCGCGCGTGGCCGCGAAAGGTGTTGCGCGGAAACTGATCAAGCAGCACCAGCAGGGCCAGCGCGCCTTCGGGCTCCTTGGCCCAATGGTCGAGTTCGCCTCGGGCGGCCGCTTCGTGCGCGGCGAGAAAGCGCGCGCGGAACTCGGCATCGAAAGCATCGTTCTTGGCAAACCAGCGTTCGGGTCCGGCGTTGCGCCAGAAGCTGACGATGTCGCGGGCAGCGGGGAGGTGGGAAGAGGTCATCGCCGCATTTTCTTTCACCCCGCAAAGTCGCGGTGGTGGCCGACAACGCCTTGCGCCCAGGCTGCCTATGCTGTAGCGGTCCTCATAACTCAGGAGATACAGCTCATGAACCGATATGGCACCTTTTTGCGCGCAACCCTCATCGCCGGCGTGGCCACTGCCGCGCTCGCCGGTTGCGGAATGATGTCGAGGTCGAACACCGCGAGCTTCAGCGGCGCCATGAATGCCGCGAGCGAAGTGCCCCCCAACATGACGCGCGGCAGCGGCATGGCGGAGGCCTGGCTCAACAAGGACACCAATGTCCTGAAGTACAAGATTACCTACACCGGCCTCAGCGGCCCGGCCACGGCAGGTCACTTCCACGGCCCTGCGGCAGCGGGAGCGAATGCCGGCGTAGTGCTGCCCTTTGCCAGAACAGAGAGCCCGATCGAAGGCCAAGCCACTCTCACGCCGGCGCAGGCGGCCGACCTGATGTCGGGCAAGTGGTACGCCAACATCCACACTGCCGCCAATCCTGCGGGGGAAATCCGGGGACAGATGCTGCCCAAGATGTAAGGCGGCTGGTCAGCTTGCGGCTGGGGCGCTGGTGTCAAATGACACCCTATGACGACGAAGCCCCAGAAGACCCGGACCGACCGCAAGAACAACCCCAACAATTTCGAGGCGCGCCGCGACGACATGCGCGCCGCGCGCAAGGCCCTGGTGCTGCAGGGAGGAGGCGCGCTTGGCGCCTACCAGGCCGGCGTGTATGCCGCGCTCAGCGAAACCGACTTGCAGCCGCACTGGATTGCCGGTGTATCGATTGGCGCGATCAACGCGGCGCTGATCGCGGGCAATGCGCCCGAGCAGCGGGTCGACCGGCTGCGCGAGTTCTGGCACCTGGTGTCCTCCGGACCGGCGCAGCGCCTGCCGGCCTGGCTGGGTGATCGCGCGACGCAAAACCAGTGGAGCGCCACGATGGCGTCGCTGGTGGGTATCCCGGGCTTCTTCGAACCCCGCTACTCGCCCGCATTGCTGTTGGGCGGCGCGGCGCCCCTTCTCAGCTACTACGACACCACGCCGCTCAAGCTCACGCTCGAGCGCCTGATCGACTTCGACCGCATCAACGCGTGCGAGGCGCGATTCAGTGTGGGCGCGGTCGATGTGCGCACCGGCAACTCGGTGTACTTCGACAACACGCGCCAGCGCATCGGGCCGGAGCACATCATGGCCAGCGGCGCGCTGCCGCCAGGCTTCGCACCCGTCCACATCGACGGCGACGACTACTGGGATGGCGGCATCGTCTCGAACACGCCGCTGCAATACGTGCTCGACATCCATCCGCGCTCCGAGCCTCTGGTGGTGCTGCAGGTCGATCTTTTCAACGCACGCGGCGAGATGCCGAGCACGCTGTCGGGCGTGATGGAGCGGCAGAAGGACATCACCTACTCGAGCCGCACCCGCATGAACACGGATGTGCTAGCCGCCAACCTGAATCTTCAGCAGGCGATTGCGGACCTGATCTCCAAGCTGCCCGTGCACCTGCGCAACGACCCTTCGGTGCTCGCGGTGCAGGCCGAGCTCACGCACCATCCGATCGACATCTTTCACCTGATCTACCGCGACAAGCCCTACGAGATCGAAACGAAGGACTACGAGTTCTCGCGCGCCGCCGTCGAAGAGCACTGGGAAGCCGGCGCGCGCGACATGCGCAAGACACTGGCGCACCCCGAAGCCTTGCGCAGCGATGCCACGGTGAACGGCGTGACCACCTTCGACCTCGGCGAGCCCGGTTTGGGGCGTGTCAAGCGTCCCGGGCTGTCGCCCTGAACGCAAGGCGCGGCCCGCCCGGTTCTTGCATTCCCGTTTCCTTTCTTCACTTTCCAATCCCGAGGACATTCACCATGCAACTCAAGGACAAGGTCGCGTACATCACCGGTTCGGCCAGCGGCATCGGCAAGGAAATTGCCATTCTGTTTGCGCGTGAGGGGGCCAAGGTCGTCATCGCCGACCTCAACAAGCAGGCCGCCGACGCCACCGCGGCCGAACTGCAAGCCACGGGCGCGCAGGCAATCGGCGTGGCGGTCGACGTGACCAGCGAAGAGCAGGTCGATGCCTCGGTCGAAGAGGCCGCCAAGGCCTTCGGCGGCATCGACATCCTGATCAGCAATGCCGGCGTGCAGATCGTCCATCCGGTCGAGGAGTTCAGCTTTGCCGATTGGAAGAAGATGCTCGCCATTCACCTCGACGGCGCCTTCCTCACCACCAAGGCGTGCCTCAAGCACATGTACGCCCAGGGCCGCGGCGGCAGTGTGATCTACATGGGCTCGGTTCATTCCAAAGAGGCGTCGCTGCTGAAGGCGCCTTACGTCACCGCCAAACACGGCCTCATCGGCCTGGCCAAGACGGTCGCCAAGGAAGGCGCGAAGCACGGCGTGCGCGCCAACGTGATCTGTCCCGGTTTCGTGCGCACGCCACTGGTCGAGAAGCAGATTCCGGAGCAGGCCAGGACGCTCGGCATTACCGAGGAACAAGTCATCAAGAACGTGATGCTCAAGGAAACGGTCGACGGCGAGTTCACCACCACCGACGACGTGGCCCGGGTGGCGCTGCTGTTCGCGGCTTTTCCGACCAATGCACTGACCGGCCAGTCGTTGGTCGTGAGCCACGGCTGGTTCATGCAGTAGCAGTAACGGAAAGCGCACCCGCTTCGGACGGGACACGATGGTTCACCCTAATGTCTCTGGTGAGCGAACTGTGAGAAAAACCTTTCTTGCAGTTCAATCGTCATACCAATGACATTTGCAAGGAGACAAAGACCATGCGTGTTCCTTCAGCCCGCTTCTTTTCGCGACGCTCTTTCGTGGCCCATGCCGCAGCTGTGGCTGCGGGGCTCGCCATGTTCGCGGCGGCGGCGCCCGCGGCTGCCCAGGCTTATCCGAGCCGGCCCGTCACGCTGATCGTTCCGTGGGGTGCAGGCGGCGGCACCGATGCCACGGCCCGCATCATCGCGAGCCTGCTCGAAAAGGAGCTCGGCCAGCCATTCACGGTCGTCAACCGCACGGGCGGCAACGGCGTGGTCGGCCACGCGGCCATTGCCGCCGCGCCGCCCGATGGCTACACCATCGGCATGGCGACAGTCGAGATCGGCATGATGCATTGGCAGGGGCTGACTCAGCTCACGAGCACGTCGTACACCCCTATCGGCCTTGCCAACATCGACCCGGCCGGCATCCAGGTGCGCGCCGATGCACCCTACAAGACCGTGGCCGAACTGCTCGCGGCCATCAAGGCCAGCCCCGGCAAGCTGAAGGCCTCGGGTACGGGCCAGGGCGGCATCTGGCACCTGGCCATTGCGGGCCTCTTGCGCGACCAGAAGATCGATCCCGCGGCCGTGCCGTGGGTGCCGAGCAACGGCGCAGCGCCGGGGCTGCAGGACGTGGTGGCCGGCGGTGTCGACATCGCGCCGGTTTCGCTGCCCGAGGCGCGCTCGCTCATCGATGCCGGCAAGGTCAAGAGCCTTGCCATCATGAGCGACAAGCCTTCGGCGCTGTACCCCAACGTGCCCACGCTCAAGGCCGCCATCGGCAGCGACTGGTCGATGGCGGCCTGGCGGGGCATTGTTGCGCCCAAGGGTCTTCCGGCCGACGTGCGCGACAAGCTCGCGGGCGCCCTCAAGAAGGTGGTGGCAAGCAAGGAGTACACCGACTTCATGGCTTCGCGCGGCTTTGGCGTGATCTATGCGGGCCCCGACGACTTCGCCGCCTACATGGCCAAGTCCGATGCCGAGCTCGGCGCAACCATGAAGGCCGTGGGTATCGTCAAGTGAGCGCCGCGCGGCGTGCGTGCGAGCCCGGCGAGGGGGCTGCGCAATGAAGTTCAACGACGCGGTCTTCGGGCTGATTCTGCTGGTGCTCGGCGCGCTGGTGCTGGCCGTTGTGCGCAGCTATCCAGGCATACCAGGCCAGCAGGTCGGGCCGGCGCTTTTTCCGGGGCTGATTGCAGTGGGGCTGTGCGTCTGCGGCGCCATGCTGCTGGTCAAGGGCTGGCGAGAGCGGCATGCCGCAGCATGGGTGCGGCTTGGCGACTGGGCCGCTTCGCCGCGTCACGTGCTGTCGGCCGCGCTGGTGATCGGCGCGGTGCTGTTCTACATCTTTGCCTCGGAGCGGCTCGGCTTCTTGCCGACCGCGGCGATTTCGCTGCTGGCGCTGATGCTTGCCATGCGCGTGCCGGCGGGCCGCGCGGTGCTGGTTGCGCTCATTGCCTCGCTGCTCATCCATGCTGCGTTCTACAAGCTGCTGCGCGTTCCTCTTCCCTGGGGTGTGCTGACGCCCGTTGCCTGGTAACCGGGGCCCATATTCATGTCGGCAGCACTCTTGCAGGCTTTCTCGATGGTCTTCGAGCCGTACACCATCCTCGTGATGGTGCTGGCCTCACTCTATGGCCTGTTCGTTGGCGCGGTACCGGGGTTGTCGGCGACCATGGCAGTTGCGCTGCTGGTGCCGGTCACTTTTTTCATGCCGCCCATTCCGGCCATCGCGGCCATGGTGACGGCCACTGCAATGGCCATCTTCTCGGGCGACATTCCCGGCTGCCTGCTGCGCATTCCGGGCACACCCGCATCGGCCGCCTATACCGACGAAGCCTTTGCAATGACGCGCAAAGGCATGGCCGAAACCGCACTCGGCGCGGGGCTGGTGTTCTCCGCCGTGGGCGGGCTTTTCGGCACGGTGGTGCTCATCGTGGCGGCGCCTGCGCTGGCCGACTTTGCGCTCAATTTCAGTTCCTTCGAGTACTTCTGGCTCGTGCTGCTGGGGCTGACCTGCGCGGTGTTCATTACTTCGGACCGGCCGCTCAAGGGCATGGTCACACTGCTGCTCGGCCTGCTGGTGGCTTGCGTGGGGCTTGGCAACCCGGCGGGCTTTCCGCGCTTCACTTTCGGCAATGCCGAGATGACGGGCGGCATCGGCATGATCCCGATGATGATCGGCATGTTTGCCATCTCGGAGGTGATCCGCTTCGCCGTCGATACGCTGCCGCCGGGCGAGATCGTGGTCGAGAAAGTGGGCCGCGTGCTCTCGGGCCAATGGGCGTTGGCGAAGAAGTACCCGGTGCAGATATTGCGCGGCAGCGTGCTGGGCACGGCGGTTGGCGCGCTGCCGGGCGCGGGCGCCGACATTGCGGCTTGGATGTCGTATGCCATGAGCAAGAAATTCTCGAAGGAACCCGAGAAGTTTGGCACTGGCCATGTCGAAGGCATTGTGGAGTCGGGTTCGGCCAATAACAGCGCGCTGGCCGGCGCGTGGATTCCGGCGCTGGTGTTCGGCATTCCCGGCGACTCGATCACGGCCATCGTGATTGGCGTGCTCTACATGAAGAACCTGAATCCGGGGCCGACCCTGTTCACCACGAACCCGCAGAACATCTACGCGGTGTTCATGCTGTTCATCATTGCCAACATCATCATGATTCCGCTCGGCATCCTGTGCATCAAGGTGTCCAAGCGCATCCTGCGGGTGCCGCGCAACGTGCTGATGCCGCTCATCCTGCTGTTCTGCATCGTCGGCGCATTTGCCATCAACAATTCACTGTTCGACGTGGGCGTGATGCTCGCGGCCGGTATCGTGGCCTATCTGCTCGAGGAGAACGGTTTCCCCATCGCGCCCGCCATCCTTGGCGTGGTGCTCGGCGGCATGCTCGAGGAGAACTTCATCACCTCGATGATCAAGTCCGACGGCAACCTGGCGGGCTTCGTGTCGCGGCCCATTGCCGCATCGCTGGCCGTGGTGGTGCTGCTGGTGTGGCTCGCGCCCTTGCTCCGAAAGCTGTGGGTAAGAAGCCGGCGCGCCGCGTCTACTGCAGCTTGAGGGACCAGGTCTCGCCCACGAGTTGCTGGCCGAAGCCTTCGTAGGGCTCGGACTTGTCCAGCTTGAAGCCGCGCTTGGCATAGATGGCGCGGGCGGCATCGAGGCAGCTGTTGGTCCAGAGCACCATCTTCCGGTAGCCCTTGGCGCGTGCGAAGGCAATGCATTCATCGGTGAGGCGGCCGCCCAGCCCCAGGCCGCGTGCCGAGGGCGCAAGCAGCAGCAGCCGCAGTTGAGCCGTGGTGGCCGATTTGCGCACCACGAAGATCGCGCCCACCCGTTCGCCGTCGAGCTCCGCAATCCAGCACTTCTCCCACGCCGGCTGGAACTTGCGGACGAACTGGGCCACGATTTCGGCCACCAGGGCCTCGAACTCGCTGTTCCAGCCGTATTCGCGCGCATACAGCTCGCCGTGCTGCTGCACCACCCAGCCCATGTCGCCGGGCACGGGATCGCGCAGCAACACGGTGCGGGTGCGTGCCGCAGGGGCGGCGGCCGGATCGAGCAGGCGCTCGATGCGCGCCATGGCATCGACCACCTGCTGGCGGGCGTGCGGCGGCAAGGGGGAGAGCAGGGCAGCCGCCTCGTCGCGCGACTTTTGTTGCAGCGGCGCAAATGTGGCATGGCCCGCTTCGGTAAGGCGCAGCACGCTTTGCCGCGCGTCGCGGGCATGGGGCTGCCGCGTGAGCCAGCCCTCGGCTTCGAAGCGGCGCAGGATGCGGCTCAAGTAGCCGGCGTCGAGCCGCAAGTCGCGCCCGATCTCGCTCGCCACGGGCGTTTGCCGGTGGGCCAGCTCGTACAGCACGCGGACATCGGTCAGCGACATGTTGCTGCCAAGGTACGGGTCGAGCACGCCGATTCGGCTTGTATAGAAGCGGTTGAACTGCCTGATAGCCTTGACGGCGGCGGCATCGGGAGTGGCCAGGTTGCTCGGCATGATTGCCATTGTCATGTTGATGATTGACTTTGGCAATTAATTAAAGGCCTTGCTCCGGTCGCGCCAACGACGCTGGACGCGACAGAAGTGATGGAAAACCCTAAAATCGTGGGTTGCCCACTGCTGCGCCGAGCCCGCCAAGCCGCGCTGCCATATCCCACTGATGAACGCCCCCGTCGACGTCTCCTTTTTTGCGCGTGCCGCCAAGCCGCTGACCAGCTACCGCAAGTACTGGGCGGCCCGTTTCGGCACGGCCAAATTCTTGCCGACCACACGCAAGGAAATGGACGCGCTCGGCTGGGACAGCTGCGACATCATCGTGGTGACGGGCGACGCCTACGTCGACCACCCGAGCTTCGGCATGGCCGTGATCGGCCGCATGCTCGAGGCGCAGGGCTTCCGCGTGGGCATCATCGCCCAGCCGGACTGGCAGAGCGCCGAGCCCTTCAAGGCGCTGGGCAAGCCGAACCTGTTCTTCGGCGTGACCGCCGGCAACATGGATTCGATGATCAACCGCTACACGGCGGACCGGAAGATCCGCAGCGACGACGCCTACACGCCCGGCGACGTCGGCGGCTCGCGGCCCGACCGCGCGGCCATCGTGTATTCGCAGCGCTGCAAGGAAGCCTGGAACGACGTGCCGATCATTCTCGGCGGCATCGAAGGGTCGCTGCGCCGCATTGCCCACTACGACTACTGGCAGGACAAGGTCCGCCGCTCGATCGTGGTCGATTCGAAGTGCGACCTGCTGCTGTACGGCAACGCCGAGCGCGCCATCGTCGAAATCGCGCACCGACTGGCGGCCCGCGAAGCGGTGCACGAAATCACCGATGTGCGCGGCACCGCGTTCGTGCGCCGCGAAACACCCGAAGACTGGTTCGAGATCAACTCGACCAGCGTGGACGAGCCCGGCCGCGTCGAGGCGCACGTCAACCCCTACCTGATGGTGTCGGAGCAGGCCAAGGCCAATGGCGCCACCTGCGCGAAGGAAGACGAAGCCCAGGCCGTGGCGCAAGCCGCCGAAGCCGGCGCCGCGGTGAACCCGGTGAATCCGGCGATCAAGCCGCTGACTTTCATGCCGAACCCCGCGCTCGCGCAGCGCACCAGAATCAAGGTGCCGCCGCGCGACCGCAGCGTGATCCGCCTGCCTTCGTACGAGCAGGTGCGCGCCGATCCGGTGCTCTATGCCCACGCCAACCGCGTGCTGCACCTCGAGACCAACCCCGGCAACGCCCGCGCGCTGGTGCAGGCGCACGGCGAGGGCACCACGGCGCGCGACGTGTGGATCAATCCGCCGCCCATTCCGCTCACCACGGCCGAGATGGACCACGTGTTCGACCTGGCCTATGCGCGCAGCCCGCATCCGCGCTACGCCGACGAAAACGGCAGCCACGACGGCGCCACCAAGATCCCCGCGTGGGAAATGATCCGCTTCAGCGTGAACATCATGCGCGGCTGCTTCGGCGGCTGCACCTTCTGCTCGATTACCGAGCACGAGGGCCGCATCATCCAGAGCCGCTCGGAAGAATCGATCATCAAGGAAGTCGAGGCCATTCGCGACAGCGTGAGCGGCTTCACCGGCACCATTTCGGACCTGGGCGGGCCCACGGCCAACATGTACCGGCTCGGTTGCAAGAGCCCCGAGATCGAGTCGGCGTGCCGCAAGCCCAGCTGCGTGTACCCCGGCATCTGCCCGAACCTTGGCACCAACCACGATCCGCTCATCAAGATCTACCGCCGGGCGCGTGCGCTCAAGGGCATCAAGAAGATCCTGATCGGCTCGGGCCTGCGCTACGACCTGGCCGTGCAGTCGCCCGAGTACGTGAAGGAGCTGGTGCAGCACCACGTCGGCGGTTATCTGAAGATCGCGCCCGAGCACACCGAGCAGGGCCCGCTCACCAAGATGATGAAGCCCGGCATCGGCAGCTACGACAAGTTCAAGCAGATGTTCGAGAAGTTCTCGGCCGAGGCGGGCAAGAAGCAGTACCTCATTCCGTACTTCATCGCCGCGCATCCGGGCACCAGCGACGAGGACATGATGAACCTCGCGATCTGGCTCAAGAAGAACGGTTTCCGCGCCGACCAGGTGCAAACCTTCTACCCGAGCCCGATGGCCACGGCCACGACGATGTACCACACCAACAAGAACCCGCTGCGCAAGATCACGCGCGAAAGCGAGACGGTGGACATCGTGCGCGGCGACAAGCGCCGCCGCCTGCACAAGGCCTTCCTGCGCTACCACGACGCCAACAACTGGCCTCTGCTGCGCGAGGCCTTGAAGAGCATGGGCCGCGCCGACCTGATCGGCAACGGCAAGCACCACCTGATCCCGACGTGGCAGCCGCTAACCGACGGCGGCTACACGAGCGCGCGGCGCAAGAACTCGACCAGCGCGCCGGCTGTCGCGACGAAGGCATCGGCGCCGGTCAGGCTGGCACCGGTGAAGCCGTCCAAGGGCCGCATCCTCACGCAGCACACCGGCCTGCCGCCGCGGGACAATGGCAGCAAGCCGATCGGCAAGCCCTCGCGCAAGGTGCGCTGAGCGGGGGGCCTAACGCCAGAGCGCTGGCGAAGCACCCGCCAGCCAGAAAACCCAAGCCAGCACTGCGGCGCAGTGAACGGCGACTGTGACGCGATATACAGTCAGGAAACTCCGCTTGCTCGACTTGTGGCGCAACACCCTTTGCGCGGCCCAGGCTCCTGGCCAGCCGCCTGTCAGCGCGAACAGGTGCAGGGTGTTCTCCTTCGTTCGCCAGCGGCCCGTCTGGGCCGCGTTCTTGTCGAGCGCATAGGCGCAGAAGGTCAGCAAGCTCAACGCTGGAACGACACCGAGCGCCACGGGTGACAAGCGGCCGGACCAGACGGCTGCGCCAAGCAACACACCGTAGGCCAAGATGAAAAGCACGCCCCACAAAGCAGGTGATTCGGACGCACTCGCGCGACGCGGAGTTGCGCGAGATGCAGGACGGCGGCTGCTGTTGATCGGCGCAGGGCTCGGTGGCGGCCGCGAGGCACCGGCCGACGTCGCCTGCACGGCCACGGCGCGTGGTCCCTTGCCCCCGACGTGGATCTCTTCGAAGCTCAGGTCCATGCCGACCTGCGGTTTCAGCTGCCGGTCGCTGAAGTCGCGCAGGTGCACGAACACATCCGCCGACCCGTCCGGGCTGCGGATGAACCCGAAGCCGCGCTCGGCTTCCCAGCGTACGAGTCGGCCTTGGCGCTTCATGATCGGTGGCGAGCAGGGGTGGGGCACATGCGTCCGATTCTCCCTTGCCGCTGACGTGCCTGGCTTCTGTGCGGCGCACTGATACCACTCGTTGTATGGTGTGGCCCTATGAGCAGTCCCATTTTTCTGCCGGCATCTTGGTTGCGCACCTTGGCAGGGGCTGTTCTGTTTGCGGCTTCGGCTCATGCCCTGGCGCTGCCATCCGAGCCTGCAGGCAATTCCGCTTCTGCTTCCGCCGCCGCCGATGCCTTGCGCGCCGCGCATCAGCGCATGAGCGGCAAGCTCGCGCGCAGCAGTTTCGGGCGGCCTATCCAGCTCGATTCGCAAGAGACCCCGACTGGGCTGCAGGGCGACATCCATGCGGTGGTGGACCATCCGCTGCCTGCGATCAGTGCCGCACTCAAGCAATCGTCTCATTGGTGCGAATTGCTCGCGCTGCACGTCAACAATCGCCGCTGCCGCACGGGCACGACGCCGCAAGGCCAAGACATGCTGACGCTGTTCGTCGTGCGGCGCTACGACAAGCCGGTGGAGCAGGCCTTTGAGTTGCCTTTCGTTTATCGCGTGGCCAGTGCAACGCCGGAGTACCTGTCGGTCGAGATGAACGCGGCCAGCGGCCCGCTGGGCACCAGCAACTACCGCGTCACGCTCGAAGCGGTGGCGCTCGACGATCGAAGGAGCTTCCTTCATTTCAGCTACAGCTACGACCACAACATGATGGTTCGCATGGCCACGCAGGCCTACCTCGCCACCTTCGGCCGCGACAAGGTGGGCTTCACCGTGGAGGGCAAAGGCGCGGACGGCCAGCCCGAATACATCCGCGGCCTGCGTGGGCTGGTCGAGCGCAATGCCATGCGCTACTTTCTCACTCTGGATGCCTATCTCTCGTCCGGGGCCGGCGCATCCGCCGAGCGGCGGGAGCGTGCCTGGTTCGCAGCCGCCCAGCAGTATCCGCGGCAGCTGCACGAGATCGACCTGGACACCTATCTGGCGATCAAGCGAGAGGACCGGCAGCGCGACGGCACCGGCCGCTGAATTCACGGGCTTGTCACATGCCGCGGCGCTAATCGCCGGGCCTGTACCTGTTGTGCAGGTGCACGACAAGGACAAGCAATGAAAAGAGGATCGAGGATGGGGTGGCTGGCACTGGTGGGTGCCGCCGCTCTGGTCACTGCCTGCGGTGGCGGCAGCGGCGGTGGAGGGGGATGGGCGTTTCCCGTTGCAGGAAATGGCAATGGCAGCGGCGGTGGCACGAACCCACCGCCAGTGGCCCAGTCCAAGACCGGCATCTTCCTCGACGCGGCCGTCGAGGGGCTTGACTACACGGCAGGCAGCAGCGCCAAGGCCAGCACCAATGCGAACGGCGAATTCACCTGCAACGAAGGCGAGACAGTGGCTTTCAGTGCCGGCGCGCTCGTTCTGGGCAGCGCTGCCTGCGGTACGGCGATCACGCCGTTGAACCTGGCCGGCGGCGCCGACGTGAAGGCCGATCCGGTCGTCAACCGCCTGCTCGCGCTGCAGAGCTTCGACGAGGACCGCGATCCCTCGAACGGCATTCGCCTGACCTCAGCGCTGAAGGCTGCGCTCACGGCCGGGGCGCTCGATTTCAGCGCCGCGGCCGACAGCTTCAACACCGCGCTCAATGCGGTGCTCGCGAGGCTGCCCGCTCCCTACAATGCCCGCATGGTCGATTCGAGCCGCCGCATGCTGGCGCGGGAACATTTCGAGAATACGCTGGCTTCGCGCCTCGCCGCACCGGCGGTCGAAGCCTCGACGCAGACCAACGCCCTTGGCACCATCGGCATCGACGTCACCCGCTACCAACTGCAGGCCGATGCCAGCTTCAACGTGCCCTACGAAGGCGACAACGAGAAGACCAGGGCCGACTTCCTCACCGGCTTCCTGCCGGCCTACGGCTCGGGCCTGGCGTTCAAGGGCAAGGCCGACGACGGCACGCTCGAGTTCTATGCGATCACCGACCGCGGCCCGAACGGCGACGGCCCGACCGCGCCTGTGCCCAACGGCGGCGGCGCCACCAACATCAGCAAGGTGTTTCCGGCCCCGTCGTTCGCGCCAAGCTTCGGCATCGTGCGCATCGGCAAGACCGGTGCGGTGCTCGCATCGAGCCTGCCGCTCAAGCTCGATGCCGGCAAGAAGATCACGGGCCTGCCGCCGCAGTCCGGCGTGGGCTCGACGGGCGAAACGCCCTTGACCGATCGCTACGTGTTCGATGCCGCCAGGGCGAACTACGACGCCAACGGCCTCGACCCCGAGACGCTGGTGCTCGACAAGGCGCGCAACGTGCTCTGGACCAGCGACGAATACGGCCCCTTCATCGCACGCATCAACATCGCAACCGGCGTGATCGAGAAGAAATACGCCCCCGGCAGCGGCGCCGCCGACCTGCCGTTGGTGCTCGCGCAGCGCCGCGCCAACCGCGGTATGGAGGGGCTGACGCTCGACGCGGCGGACGGCAAGCTGCATGGCTTCCTGCAGAGCCCGATCGACCCGAAGGACGGTGCGGGCAAGTCGATCCAGGCCACGCCGCCGGGCGGCAGCAAAACCGACGTGCGCCACATCGCAAAGTTCACGCGCTGGCTCGCATTCGACCCGGCCACCGAGACATCGAAGCTCTACGCCTACCCGATCGACGGCAGCCAGTACGACAAGAACCGCACCGGCAATGCCAAGCTCGGCGACGTGGTGAGCCTGGGCAACGGCCGCTTCATCGTGATCGAGCAGGGTGCGCGCAAGAGCGACGGCAAGGTGTTCAACAAGCTGATGCTGGTCGAGCTGCCGGCCGATGCAACCGACATCGCGGCCTTCGACCACAACCTGGAGGTCAGCAGCATCACGCAGGCGCCTTCGGGAGCTGCTGATTACTCCGCGGTGGTGACCATGCGCAAGACCGAGCTGCTCGATCTCAACGCACTGGGCTGGCTGGCCGAGAAGGCCGAGGGCCTGGCCGTGGTGGACGACCAGACGCTGGCGCTGGTGAACGACAACGACTTCGGCCTGAGCACGATCCTGCTCGACGCCGACGGCAAGACCGTGGCCGGCAGCATCGAGGACTGCACGGTGGATGCGGCCGGCGCGATCATCGCCAAGTGCCCGACCGGCGTGACGGGCGCGCGCATCACGCGTGGCAGCGACCTGGAGCGGCCGACGCGCATCTGGCTCATCAAGCTCGATCGCAAGCTGAGCGAACTGCGCCTTTGATCAGTCGGCCAGCGTGAGCAGCGGCACGTCGCGCTCGCGGCCCATGGCCTCGAGTTCGGCGCGCGTGCGGGCCGCCAGCCAGGCGGCCAGGGCCTCGTGCGTGGCCGCCGCCATCATGTCGGGCGGCGCCACGCCCGCCGCTTCGCAGAGGCGGGCTGCGAAATGCGGCTCCAGTGCCGCCACCGCCACGCGGCCATCGGCACAGGGATAGACGCGGTAGCCAGCGTGCGCCCCGCCGACCGCACCTTCGGGCCGGGTGAGGCCCCAGGTGCGAGGCAGAGCCAGCCAGTCTGCCGAGGCATTCAGCGCCACTTCGAGGTAGATGCCTTTTGCGCCTGCGGCCGAACGTGCGTGCAGGGTCGCTTGCAGCACCGCTTCCGCTGCGAGCAGGGCGCCGCCCATGTCTGCGTACAGCGTCGGAGGCAGCTCGGTGCCGGTGACGAGTCCGCTTTCGGCGACATAGGTCAGGTCGTGCCCCGGCTCTTCGGCGCGCGCACCGGGGGCACCGACGATCGCGACTTGGCACAGCGAGGGATGACGCGACTGGAGCGAGGTCCAGTCCAGCTTCAGCTTGCCGAGGGCGGAGGGCCGGAAGGAAGTCAAAAGCACGTCGGTCCGGGCGAGTTCGGCGTGCAGTTGCGCCTGTCCGGCGTCGGTCTTCAGGTCGGCCGTCTGAACGGCAATGCCTTCGTGCATGGCGGCATACGCGGCCTTGTTGTAGAGGGCCATCGGGTCGCCGGCGGGCGGCTCGAGCTTCACGCAGGTGGCGCCCATTCCGTGGCAGCGCAACAGGGCGGCGGGGCCGGGAAGGTTGAGCGCCAGGCTCAGGACGCGGACGCCCGCGAGCGGCTGAAAAGAGGAGGCGGCGGGACTTGGCATGGGCATAGTTCCAGAGTACAGGGCTACAGCCATTTTCACTTGACGGGGGAGCCAGATTTCGCAAGCCATGTCACCCGCTGCGGCGTAGCATGTGCCATGGCAGACCCGCCTCTTGCCGCTGTTGCAATGACCAAGGAGACCACCATGTTTGAAGCTTCCCTCATGAGCGGCCAGCGCATTCTCGTGACAGGCGGCGGCACCGGCCTGGGTCGCGCAATGGCCGAGCGCTTTCTGGGCCTGGGGGCCGACGTCGCAATCTGCGGACGCCGCCAATCGGTCTGCGATGAAACCGCCGCCGAGTGGCGGCAGCAGTTTCCGGGGCGCCGCATCGATACCTTCGGCGTCGACATCCGCAATGCGCAGAACGTCGACGAAATGGTGGAAAGTCTGTTTCAGGATGGCGGACTCACCGGGCTCGTCAACAACGCGGCGGGCAACTTCGTGGCGCCGACCGAGAGCCTGTCGCCGCGTGCCTTCGATGCCATTGCGAACATCGTCTTTCACGGCAGCTTCTACGTCACGCAGGCGGTGGGCAAGCGCTGGGTGGCCGAAGCCAAGGCCGGCAAATGGAAGGAGGGCGACGCGCTGCGCAGCGTGATGAGCATCATCGTGACCTGGGTCGACAACGGCAGCCCCTACGTGGTGCCTTCGGCCATGAGCAAGGCCGGTATCGAGGTCATGACCAAGTCGCTTGCGGTGGAGTGGGCGCGCCACGGCATTCGGCTGAACGCCGTGGGGCCGGGCGAGATTCCGACCGAAGGCATGAGCAAGCGCCTGAATCCCGGCGAAGAGCCCGGCGCGCGCAGCAAGAAGACCAACCCGATGGCGCGCACCGGCCGCATGAGCGAGCTGCAGAACCTGGCGGCCTTTCTCATGGCGCCGGGGCAGTGCGACTGGCTCACCGGCCAGAGCATCATGATGGATGGCGGCAATGCGCTGGCCACGGGCGGCAATTTTTACGAGCTGCGCCAATGGAGCGACGACGACTGGCAGGCCGCACGCGAGCGCATCGAGGCGCAGAACCAGAAGGACAAGGCGCAGCGCTGACGAGCACAGCGGGCCAGAGGGTATCGTTGCGCTTCGACAAGAAATTCAGGAGAAAGAAGATGCAACTCGTCGGCATGCTCGATTCGCCCTATGTGCGCCGCGTGGCCATTTCGCTGCGCCTCTTGGGCCTTCCGTTCGAACACCGCTCGGTCTCGGTGTTCAGCACCTTCGAACAGTTCCAGGCAATCAATCCCGTCGTCAAGGCACCGACGCTGGTGTGCGACGACGGCACGCTGCTGATGGATTCTTCGCTCATCATCGACTACGCGGAGACGATCGCCGACCGTAGTCTCATGCCCTCGGACGCCAATGACCGGAAGCATGCGCTGCAGGTGCTGGGGCTCGCGCTCGCAGCGTGCGAGAAGACGGTCCAGATCGTCTACGAGCGCAAACTGCGCCCGCTCGAAAAGCAGCATGCCCCGTGGGTCGACAGGGTGCGCAACCAGCTGGCCGCCGCCTATGCCGGGCTCGAGGCCGAGATACGGAAACTGCCCGCGGTGGCCGATGAAGCCTCCATGGGGCAGGCTGCCCTGACGAGCGCCGTGGCATGGAGCTTCACGCAACTGGTGATTCCCGACGTCATTGCGCCGGCCGATTACCCGTCGCTTGCTGCCTTTGCCGCCAATGCGGAAAAGCTGCCGGCCTTGCTGGCGCTTCCGCAGGTCTGATTCAGTTCGCGATGTCCGCCCCGCGCTCGGCCAGCAGGCTGCGCAGCAGCGAGCGATGGCAGCGCGATTCGTCCTCGCAATAGCAGCCCACGGAAAGCGCCGCACTGTGTGAAAGGGCGGCCAGCAGGTCGAGGCTGCGGCTCGCGTCGGCTTCGGCCATCTCGGCCTTGTACTTGCGCATGAAGGCGTTCCATTGCGCGGGCGTTTCCGCTTCCTGGCCCAGCTTCATGGTCTCAGCGGAAGGTGCGAGATTGGGGTACCACACGTCATACCAGTTCTGCGAGGCGAACTCGGTTTTGGGAACCCCGCGCGGCGGCCGGCGCACGGTGCCGATGCGAAGGCCCTCGCCGCTGGCGCGCGGCGTACCGAGGCGAACGATGCGGATGCTCATGTGCAGCTCCTTCTCTTCTTGCGATGAACTTCAGGTGCCGACGATCCCGCCGTCGCGCCGGCGAATGGCCAAGGTCGCCGAGCGCGGGCGCGCGCTGCCGGGTGCCGTGCCATCCGGCCATGCGCTGTTCGGTGTGGCGGTGCCATCGTCGCGCGACTCGCCCGGATGCTGGATGTTGACGAACAGCGTGCGCCGGTCCGGCGTCACCACGCAGCCGGTGACCTCGCTGCCGTTCGGCGCAGTCAGGAAGCGCTTGATGCGGCCCGTCGCCGGATCGGCACAGAGCATCTGGTTGTTGCCGAGCGACGCATACGGAGGCTTTCCGATCAGCTGGCCGCTCATGTCGGTCTGGATCCAGAGCAGGCCGCCGCTGTCGAAGTGCAGCCCGTCGGGGCTGCCGAAGATGTCGGCATCGACGGACGGATAACGCGCGCCGCTGCTCTCTTGCGCGGAGTCGCCGGCCAGCGCGAAGTGCGCCCACGCAAAGCCCGTGCTGCCGGCATCGGCGTCGTCCTCGCGCCAGCGCAGGATGCCGCCAAAGAAGTTGTCGGCACGCGGATTGGCGGCATCGGGCGCCGGCTTGCCGGGGTTGCCGCGCTGGCTGTTGTTGGTGAGGGTGACGTACACCTCGCCCGTCTGTGGATGCACCGCGATCCACTCAGGCCGGTCCATCCGGGTGCCGCCCACCACGTCGCCGGCCAGCCTGGCGTGGATCAGCACCTCGGCCTGGTCTGCAAAGCCGCTTCCCGCGTCGACACCGTTGCGGCCATGCACGAGTTCGAGCCATTGGCCGCGGCCGTCGGCATTGAAGCGCGCGACGTAAAGCGTGCCTTCGTCGAGGAGGCGGCTGTTGGCTGCACTTCCGCCTCGAGCCGAAACCTTTCCCTGGCTCACGAACTTGTAGATGTATTCGAATCTTGCGTCGTCAGCCGTGTAGACCACCACGCGTCCGTCTTTGGCAAGCGTGCAGGTCGCACTTTCCTGGCGCTTGCGGCCGAGTGCCGTGCGCTTGACGGGCTTGGCCGCCGGATCGAAGGGGTCGATCTCCACCACCCAGCCGAAGCGATGGGCCTCGTTCGGATGACGACTCAGGTCGAAGCGATCGTCGAAGCGCCAGTACTCCACCCATTGCGAGCCCGGCACGGTGCCGTAGCGGCGCTGCGCGGGCGACGCGTCCTTCGCCGCTTCCTTCGGACCGCCGAAGTAGCCATGGAAGTTTTCTTCGCATGTCAGGTAGGTGCCCCAGGGCGTGACGCCCATCGCGCAATTGGCAAAGGTGCCGAGCACCTCGTCGCCGGCTGGATTGGCCGCGGTGCGCATCAGCGGCGTGTTGGCGGCGGGGCCGGCGATGCGCATTGGCGTGCGCCCGTGCACGCGACGCGCATAGGTTGAAGGCCGTACCTGGCGCCAGCCTTCGCGCGTCCACTGGATCTCGATGACAGAGACGCCCATCGCGTGCAGCGACTTGCGCACCTTGCCTGCGTCCCACTCCTTGATGCCGTCCGTGTGCAGCAGCTGTTCATCGGTGTACTCGTGGTTCATCACCAGCAGTGCGCGACCCCGTGCTGTGAGCGGGAAGAAATGCATCCCGTCGTGATGCATGCCGGCCTGCAGTGCCTGGTCTTCCGCACTGTTGCTGCCGTCGGGCGCAAAGGCCGGCACCGGCTGGCCCGCCGTGCCGGTCGGCGTGCCCCAGGGGTAGAGCAGCTGCCATTCGTATTCGGGCGGCACCACGACGGCATCGCGCAGCGACGCCGGCACGCCGGTGAAGCCGAGCACGGCCTGGCTCGGAGGGAGGGGCGACGCCATCGCGCCACTCCGGTGAAGCAGCGCCACCACGGTGGCAGCGCCCGATTGCAGAAAGATGCGACGGTCCAGGGGCATGAGCGAGGGTGGTGTTGGGTAGGCGACAGCCGCCATCATCGCCCAGCGCCTGCACGGGGCGATACTGGGGTGAAGAAAACCGAAGGAGACACCGAATGGCCGAACGAATCGAATGGACCCGCCACTCCGACGGCGTGGTGGAACTGCAGCTTGCGCGCGCCGACAAGATGAACGCGCTCGACCCCGCGATGTTCGACGCGCTGATCGACGCAGGCAAGGCGCTGTGCGGCGACGCCACGGTGCGCGCGGTGGTGATGTCGGGTCAGGGCAAGGCCTTTTGCGCCGGCCTGGACATGGCCTCATTCGAGCGCATGGGGCAGGGCGCCGCGAGTTCGGTGCTGGGTGCGGCGGCGGGCGGTGCCGATCTGTCGACGCGCACGCATGGCATCTCGAACGCAGCCCAGTACGTGGCAATGGCTTGGCGCGAGGTGCCGGTGCCCGTCATTGCCGCTGTGCATGGCGTGGCGTTCGGCGGCGGCCTTCAGGTGGCGCTGGGTGCCGATATCCGCATCGTTGCGCCCGACACGAAGCTGTCGGTGATGGAAATCAAATGGGGCCTTGTGCCCGACATGGGCGGCATGGTGCTGATGCGCGAGCTCGCCCGCAGCGACGTGGTGCGCGAGCTCACGTTCACGGGACGCGTCTTCTCGGGCGAGGAAGCGCTGCAACTCGGCTTTGCCACCAGGCTGGCTGCCGATCCGCTGGCGGAGGCGCTTCAGATGGCGCACGACATCGCCACCAAGAGCCCTGACGCCATCCGCGCCGGCAAGCGCCTTCTCAATGCGTCGCTGTCGCTCGGCGCGCGCGATCTGCTGATCGCGGAGTCGGTGGAGCAGCAGGCGCTGATCGGCAGCCGCAACCAGGTCGAGGCAGTGACGGCGAACATTGAGCGGCGTCCGCCGAATTTCAACGCGCCGGCCTGATCGGTGCCCCCGATGGGGCGCACTAGAGGGTGTTTGCGGCATTTTTTGGCGCTTTTGCAGCCCAATAAACCGCGCGGCAGGCCCAAGTCGCTCAAAATGTAAGAATTAAGTATCTCTATTTCAGGCGTGTGTCCTTCGCCACAGAAAGATCTGTCTTTGTGTGAGGAAGGTCACCTCTGCCGTGAATTAGGGGGAGGCGAGGGGTGGCGGCGCCTGTCACATTCCTTAACAATTATTTCTTTTTGACTGCGACGGCGCTACTGCATGTCGACCACCTTTTTCTGCAACTTCAGTGTGCCTATCCTGGTGGCCGAGGATCGCTACAAATACGTCCCTGTCGTTGGGGTGTTCCGCAGCATCCCGGTCGACCAGATCGACAAGTGGGTGATGCACCCCGGCGGCGGCCCGCGCAGCGACCGCGAGCTGGCATCTGAAGTCCTTGTCGAGGTCCGCAAGCCGCTTGGAACGAGCGGACGCACCGTGCCGCATTCGTTCGAGGTGGCCGATGTGCTTCATCTGGACCGCGCAGCGGCCATCGTGGTGTCCACCTTTCTTGCGGCATTGCCCCGCGCCTGAACGGCAGACCCGCCGGCCGCGTGCCGCTCAGTGCCTGCCGCGGGCGTCTACCGGCCAGATTGCCACCAGGGTATCGCCGTCAACCACGTGGTACGCATCATGCAGATTCACGGTGGGGTCGCAGTGCGGCGTGACAAATTCGATGCGGTCGCCAAGTGCAGGCCGTTCCCCGGCAAACAGCAGCTTGCCGTGTTCGTCGCCAAAGAAGGCGTAGCGGCTCGCCGGATCGGCACCACGCGCCACCAGCGGAACGCCGCTGTCGGTTGCAAAACACTTGGTACCGCCGTCCACCGTGACCCAGTCCACCGCATGGGTGCTCACCACCGCAGTCTGCACGAACAGTGACACCTCGAAGGGCGAAGGCTGCCCCGGGCCGGCGAGCACTTGGGTGTATTCGGCGTCCATGAAGACGTAGGAGCCGGCCTGCAGTTCGGTGAATGCGTCGCGTCCTGCATCGAGATCGTGGGTGCCGGTGCCCGCGCCCGTGACGATCTCGAAATGAATGCCGCCGCGTTTGGCCTCGGCCACAATGTGCGCAATGGTTTCGCGCAGGCTGGCTGCCGCGGCGCTGCGCTGTTGCCGGTCGGCTATGTGCTGCAGATTGCCGGCATAGGCCTGCAGGCCGCGCAGCTTCAGGCGTGGCTCGGCCGCAATGCGGCGTGCGAGGTCGAGCACCTGCGCCTCGCTGACGGCGCCGGTGCGGTTGTAGCCGGCGCCGTAGTCAACCAGCACCTCGAGCGGGTGCGGCAGGCCGAGCGTGGCTTCGGCAAGGTCGGCCGCGTTGCGCGGATCGTCGACCACCACCATCATTCCGCCGGGGCCCGCCAGCCTGGCCAGCTTGACCACCCGCGCGATCTTGCTCGGAGTGACGGCAGGCGAGGTGATCAGCACCCCCGGTATGCCGGCCTTGACCATCACCTCCGCCTCGCCCAGCGTGACGCAGCTCACGCCCAAGGCACCCGCAGCCACTTGGCGGCGCGCGATCTCCACGGACTTGTGCGTCTTGACGTGCGGCCGGAGGCCCACGCCCCGCGCCTTGGCAAACGCGGCCATGCGCTCGATGTTTCGCGTCAGCGCGCCAAGGTCGAGCAGGAGCGCGGGTGTATCGAGCGACTGCCGGCCGCCGGCAAGGCCGATCAGGGGTTTATTGACTTGGGTATCAGGAAGCATGACAAGCTTTCGAGGGCTGGGTTGGGCGCGAGGGTTGGCCGGGCCGCGAAATCGAACAGCGAAATGATCGCACCGAAAGGCATTCGGGTGCCAGTTCGCGCAGTCGCGCGAACGCAGGGATCTTCAGTCGTCCTGCGGCGACGCCCGAGACGCGGAGCGCCTGAGCGCCAGCCACCAGAGGAGCGCCGCATTGATGGACCAGCCTGCTGCAAGCACGGCGAGCGCGGTCTGCGCCACGCCCGGCGCCAGATCGAGCGCCAGCAGCGCCAGCGACCACGGCAAAGCCCCCGCGATGGCCGCGAGCAGGGCCGTCTCGCTGTCGGGAAATGCTGCCGATGAAACCACGCACAACACCCCCACGGCCGTATAGGCGAGCGCCCCGAGGCGCCACCACGAAGGAATGAGCGGTCGAGGGGCGGGTTCAGCAGTGTGCATATGCGGAAGATCGCAGTTGGCAGCATCATGCCTCGACAGCCGCTCGCGCGTCATGTGTGGGTAGAATTCGGCCTTCCTTTCCGGCCCGGAATCTGCCCGTAGCTCAGTTGGATAGAGCACCTGCCTTCTAAGCAGGTTGTCGGGGGTTCGATCCCCTCCGGGCAGGCCACCTCACACCTTCACGCAAGCACTGGCTCTCCCGCAGGCCTTCCTGCGGCGAAAGTCATTCATCCCGGAAACTGCACCACCGGACCGCCAGGCTTGGTGCCCGGCGGAACAAACGCGGGCGCCGGATCGCCGCCGCGGCCGAGCGAGCGGGTGTACGTGTAGATCGCCTTCAAGTCTGCGTCGGTCATCGCGCGCACGTTGAACCATGGCATGGGCGGGCGCGGCGTCATGGTTCGCGCATATTTCACCCACTGCTGCTGGCTCATGTCAGCCATGAGCAAGCGCAGATTGGCCGCGTAGGTGGTGCCCCATGGGCCGGACCAGCCCAAGGCGTCACCGGTGAGCCACAGCTTCTCGTCGACCTCCCCGTTCTTTGGGGCGTAGCCGGGCGTGTGGCAATCGTTGCAGCCCGCGATCATCACCAGGTAGCGGCCGCGCTGGATCTCGCTCTTGTTCGCCTTCTGGCCGCCGCCTGTTTGCGCCCCAGCCAACGCCGAGGACAGGAGGATGGCCAATACGGCGGTGGAGCGTGCAACGCGGCGAATCAGGTGGGCAGTCGGGGCGGCATGTGGATATGTGCAATCCTTCATTGGCTGGCTCCTGGGTATGGTGTTCATGTCGAAGTAGACATGGCACCACGGTAGCCACCGGTGGCGGGCCGCGCATGGGCGCTTCAACCATTTGTGCCTGGGGCTTTTGTCATGGGGTAGCCCAAAAGCAAAACGCCTGCAACAACTTACGTCATTGCAGGCGTTCACATTTTTGGTCGGGCGAAACCGATCTAAAGAGGGGCTACAACCCCCGTGGATCCTAAGGGTCAATCACACGCGCCCTCCTTTGTACCCCCGTTTGTACCCCCGCTTTGTCCTTGCTGGCGACATCACCGTTCCCTGGGCATCGCTTTTTGCTCTTCTCAACCGCAACGCATTCGTAATAACAGACGCCGAACTCAGGCTCATCGCCAGCGCCGCGATCATCGGCGACAGCAGCCACCCTGTGAATGGGTACAGCACGCCGGCGGCAAGGGGGACGCCCAGCGCGTTGTAGACGAACGCGAAGCCCAGGTTCTGCTTCATGTTGGCAATGGTCTGCTCGGAGACGATGCGCGCCTGTGCGATGCCGCGCAGGTCGCCCTTGACCAGCGTGACCTGCGCGCTGTTCATGGCCACGTCGGTGCCGGTGCCCATTGCCACGCCCACGTCGGCCTTGGCGAGCGCGGGTGCATCGTTGATGCCGTCCCCGGCCATGGCGACGATGCGTCCTTCGCGCTGCAGCTTGTCCACCAACGCCAGCTTGTCGGCGGGCTTGACTTCGCCGTGCACCTCGTCGATGCCCAGCCGGGCGGCAACAGCGCGGGCCGTGGTCAGGCCGTCGCCGGTGGCCATGATCACACGCATGCCCGATGCCTTCAGCGCCTGCAGTGCTTCCATGGTCGTGGCCTTGACCGGATCGGACACGGCGAGCAGGCCCGCCAAGCGGCCATCCGCAGCGAGGAACATCACGCTGGCCCCTTCGGCGCGCAGGGCTTCGGCCTGCGGCTTGAGGTCGCCGACCGCGATGCCCAGCTGATCCATGAGCGCGGTGTTGCCCAGCGCCAGCTTCCTGCCGCCGACGCTGCCGCTCACGCCGATGCCGCTGGCGGATTCGAAGTCGTCCGCCGTGGCCAGCGCAAGGCTGCGCTCGCGCGCCGCCTGCACGATGGCATGCGCCAGCGGATGTTCGCTCCCCTGGTCCAGGCTTGCCGCGAGGCGCAGCACTTCGTCCTCGGTGAAGCCGGGCAGGGCCGCCGCGCGTTCGAAGCGCGGCTTGCCCTCGGTCAACGTGCCGGTCTTGTCGACGATGAGCGTGTCGACCTTGCGGAAGTTCTCGATGGCGGCCGCATCACGAAACAGAACGCCCTGCGTGGCCGCCTTGCCGGTGGCGACCATGATCGACATCGGCGTGGCCAGGCCGAGCGCACAGGGGCAGGCGATGATGAGCACCGCCACGGCATTGATGAGCCCGTGGGTCCAGCTCGGGGCCGGCCCGAAGAAGCCCCATGCAAAGAAGGTCAGCACCGCGATGCCGATGACGGCCATGACGAAGTAGCCGGCCACCCGGTCGGCCATGCGCTGCATCGGCGCCCTGGAGCGCTGGGCCTGCACCACCATCTGCACGATGCTTGCGAGCACGGTCTGCGAGCCGACCTTCTCCGACTGCATCACCAGCGACCCGCTGGTGTTCAGTGTCGCGCCGATGAGCTTGTCGCCGACGCGCTTGGTGACCGGCAGCGGTTCGCCCGTGAGCATGGATTCGTCGACAGCGCTGGCACCCTCGACCACCACGCCGTCCACCGGCACCTTTTCGCCGGGCCGGACGCGCAGCTTGTCGCCGACATGCACATGCGCGATGGGAACATCTTCTTCAACGCCATCGGCCTTGATGCGGCGTGCCGTCTTGGGTGCAAGGCCCAGCAGCGACTTGATGGCCGCCGAGGTTTGCGAGCGCGCCTTGAGTTCCAGAATCTGGCCGAGCAGGGTGAGCGATATGATCACCGCGGCCGCCTCGAAGTACACCGCCACGCGGCCCATCGACATGAACGACTCGGGAAACACGCGCGGAGCCGCGGTGGCCACCACGCTGTAGATGAAGGCCGCGGCGGTGCCCAGGCCGATGAGCGTCCACATGTTCGGGCTGCGGTTCACCGCGGATTGCACCGCACGCTCGAAGAAAGGCCACCCGGCCCACAGCACCACGGGAACGGCAAGAACCAGTTCGATCCAGCTTTGCGTCGCCATCTCGAACCATTGCAGGCGGTGTCCCGCCATGGCGAGCACGGTGACCGCGATGGTGAGTGGCAGAGTCCAGAAGAAGCGCCGCTTGAAGTCGCGCAGTTCGGGATCCTCGCCCTCATCGAGGGTCGGCATCACGGGTTCCAGCGTCATGCCGCACTTGGGGCAGTTGCCGGGATGGTTCTGCCGGATCTCCGGATGCATGGGGCAGGTGTAGATGGTGCCTGCCGACTCGGTTGGCGCCGCGGCCGCGGGCGCAAGCACGAGCGGGGCCGTCGGCTGCGCGCCGCCCTTCGCATACCTGGCCGGGTGGGCCTCGAATTTGGCTTTGCACCCCGCACTACAGAAATAGACCGAGCCGCCGTCGTGCTGCAAGACGTGTGCGGACCGCGTGGTCACTGCCATCCCGCATATGGGATCTTTCAGAATCGAATCGGTCTCCTGCGAAGGCTCTCCAGAGGTGGGCGAGTGCGCTCCGTGATGCCCCTGGTGGTGTTCATGCAGGTTGGAAGGCGTAGGGTTCATTCGAGTTCTCCAACGAAGAATTGGCTGCATCCCACGCGGCGGTGCGCTCAGTTCACACACGCTCGCCAAGGCCATTCAGCCGACTGAAGCCGCTGTCCCGGGTGAATCACTTCGGCGGGTAGCCCGCTTCCGTCAGGGCCGCAGCCACAGACTCACGGTCCTCTGCGCTGTCGACACGCAATCTTTTGGTCGGTAGGTCGACTTCGATCTTCGCCGTAGCGTCCAGATTCTTGACGGCCTGAGCAATCCGGCTGGCGCAGCCACCGCAGGACATTGACTGGATGACGAACTCTTGCATGAGAGACTCCTTGATTGAAAGTGATCCCAGTGTCAGGCTTGACATCGTGTGAAGGTCAAGCGTCTGGCGCAAGATCCTCCAACCTCGTGTTGTTCCTTGCTTTCAGGCTTCCACCTCCAGGACATCATCAGCCCGCCGCCTTCGTCCTGCTCGACGTTGTTGTCGGTCGTGAGGTGCGGGATGTGGCAGTGGACCAGCCATTTTCCAGGCCGCAAGGTCTTCCAGATCACCTCGTAACGCTGGCCGGGTCCTACATTGACGCTGTCGGCCTCTTCACATCGCTCTACCATCACTCTCCTGGGCTTCGACCGGGACAACGTGTTGAGAAACTTCGCCTAGCTGGTGGCTACAACGGCCAAATCGAAGCAACAACCCACGTAGTACGGCTTGTCGCCACCCTCGACAAATGGCACTTCGATCGGCTTGCCCTCGTTGCGCCAGGCATCCCGACGCTTGTAGCCAGCGTTCCTGAGCTCGGCCCACAGTTCCTCGACGTGCTGAATGCGATAGGGGCAGAACGCAATGCCGATGCTGTTGATCGTGTAGAGCGTGCGCTCGGGGTGCACCGCCGTCGTGTTCAGCACGATCCGTTTCGGCTTTACCGCGAGATTGGCCAGGATTTCGCCGATGCGCTGCGGCAAATACTGCAGGCTGCCGGAGGCATACAGCACGTCACAGCCGCTTGCATCGCTGTAATTGGTGGTGAAGTCCATCTGGGCGGTTGCGTCGCGCTGAACGGCCAGTTCTCTCCCTGTTTGCACCACCCCGGGAACATCGCAGACGGTCCAGCGAAGATCTTCGGGAAAAGGCAGAACACGGCGAAATGCGTAGTACTTAATTCCAACGTGACCACCGAGGTCGAACACGCTTCGCATGCCATCGTCGAACGATCTTCCGAGCCAGAAAAGGCCCGGGTAGTCGTAGAAATAAATCTGATGGCTGTAGAGCTCACCAGCCGCCTTGGCGTTGCTGTAGCCGACAGCCTTCGAAGTTGGCGCGCCAGCCTCCGCGGCCGCAAAGCTCTCGAACGAGCCCATGAAAAGGTTCTCCGTTTCATTGACCAGAAACTTGCGCCGATAGGCTTCGACGCGGTAACGCAAGGGCAGCAGATCGGGGAGCATGAGTTAGTTTCCTCTTTGGCTGAAAAATCACACTTCGCGACGCCTTACCGGCGCCGCTACGGGGAGCTGCGATTTCTGATCCAACCAGTCCGGCCCAGGCGGATCAGCTTTTTCGCGTCGCATAAGGCAAGGCACTCCGACTTTCTTCGGGTTGCGCCGCTTCACCTTTTGAAGTACAGGCCGCTGAAGGTCGGAACAGTGCGCTCGGCAAACCCTGGCAGGTATATCGAACGCTCATGGACCTCCCACTGGTCTTGAAGGGTGTAGCCCAGTGTCTCGATCTCCTCGATGAAGTGTTTGCGGTTGTAGACGTACACCGGCGCGAAGCAGCCGGCGCCGATGTTCTGCGTCGTGACGTAGTCCTCGCCGCCATACAGCGGAACCTTGTTCAGGAGAATGTGCCGCGGACGCTCCT
>NZ_LMCQ01000003.1 GCF_001424835.1 Variovorax sp. Root318D1
AGGCATCCCCACCTTCCCGCATGCCGGCGCTTCTGGCAGATGATCGAGAAGCACAAGGTCAGCGTCTTCTACACCGCGCCCACCGCCATCCGCTCGCTCATCAAGGCGGCCGAAGGCGACGAGAAGGTGCACCCGAAGAACTGGGACCTCTCGAGCCTGCGCATCCTCGGCTCGGTGGGCGAGCCCATCAACCCCGAGGCCTGGATGTGGTACCACCGCCATATCGGCCGCGAGCAATGTCCGATCGTCGACACCTTCTGGCAGACCGAGACCGGCGGCCACGTGATCACGCCGCTGCCCGGGGCCACGCCCCTGGTGCCGGGCTCGTGCACCCTGCCGCTGCCGGGCATCATGGCCGCCATCGTGGACGAGACCGGCAAGGACCTGCCCAACGGCGCGGGCGGCATGCTGGTCATCAAGCGGCCCTGGCCCTCGATGATCCGCACCATCTGGAACGACCCCGAGCGCTTCAAGAAGAGCTACTTCCCCGAGNGGCGCGGGCGGCATGCTGGTCATCAAGCGGCCCTGGCCCTCGATGATCCGCACCATCTGGAACGACCCCGAGCGCTTCAAGAAGAGCTACTTCCCCGAGGAGATGGGCGGCACCATCTACCTGGCCGGGGATGGCGCGGTGCGCAGTGCCGACCGCGGCTACTTCCGCATCACCGGGCGCATCGACGACGTGCTCAATGTGTCGGGCCACCGCCTGGGCACGATGGAGATCGAATCGGCGCTGGTGTCCAAGACCGACCTGGTGGCCGAGGCGGCGGTGGTGGGCCGGCCCGACGACGTGACGGGCGAGGCGGTGTGTGCCTTCGTGGTGCTCAAGCGCAGCCGCCCAACGGGAGAGGAGGCCAAGCAGATCGCCAACGAGCTGCGTGCCTGGGTGGCCAAGGAGATCGGGCCCATTGCCAAGCCCAAGGACATCCGCTTCGGGGACAACCTGCCCAAGACGCGCAGCGGCAAGATCATGCGGCGCCTGCTGCGCAGCATCGCCAAGGGGGAGGCGATCACGCAGGACACGTCCACGCTGGAGAATCCGGCCATTCTGGAGCAGTTGTCACAGACCAATTGATTGGTTCTGTAGGACACGGCCGTTACTGGAAAGCAGAGGCTATTGCGCCTCGCGGCCTGAGGTAAAACCAGCGGAGCAGCCGTGCGCCTAGAGCGCACGGCGAGTTCCGTTGTGTTCGATTTTCCGAAGGAGGCCCCCCATGGGCGTGAGATCTGCTTTCCTGTTCGTCATTCTGCTGTTGATCGCGGCCCTTGCCGCGCTCAACTGGGGAACACTGTCGGCGCCCGTGCCGGTCTCGCTGGGCTTCATGACGATTTCCGCACCGCTGGGCTTGATGATGCTGGCGCTGACGATCGCTCTCGGTGTGTTCTTCCTGGTCTACGTGCTGTACCTGCACAGCTCGGTGTTGCTCGACGCCAAGCGCCACAACAAGGAAATGCAGGTGCAGCGCGATCTTGCCGACAAGGCCGAGGCTTCGCGCTTTACCGAGCTGCGCAATTTCCTGGAAGTGCAAGAGAACAGGCACATGGCGCAAAACGCCGAGCGGCATGCCTCGTTGCTGACTCGGCTGGGACAGGTCGAGAGCGTGGTGCGCCAGCGTTCGGAGCAGTCCGACAACACCGTGGCCGCGCACATCGGCCAGCTCGAAGACCGCATCGAGCGCCGGCCGCTGCCCACGGATATCGATCCGCGGGTTTGACGATACGGGCTTGGCGTCGGTCCAGGCTCAGCGCGCCATCAGCACCCAGGCGGCGAGCTTCTTGGCGTCGGCTTCGCTCACCTGGTTGTTGGCTGGCATCGGCACCGGGCCCCAGACGCCCGAACCACCTTTGATGATCTTTGCCGCGAGCATGTCGGCGGCGCCGGCGTTGCCCTTGTACTTGGCCGCCACGTCCTTGAAAGAAGGGCCGAGCACCTTGCGGTCGACCGCGTGGCAGCTCATGCAGTTTTTCGACGTGGCCAGGGCCAGGTCGGCGAAGGCGGGAGCCGCGAGGCCGAGTCCCAGGACCGCGAATGACAGGAGTCTCTTCATGGGGGTGTATTTCGTAATGGCTGGGTTACATTCGATCTAACGCGATTGTAGGTAGCGCCGTGCACCGGCGCCCGGAAGCGTTTCCAACAAAACCCCGAGGGATTCGCGATGCTTTTTCTGCTGCTGGGCCTGCTCGCCGTGGGCTTGAAATACCTGGAGGTGGGCATGGTTGCCGGCTGGAGCTGGTGGATCGTGCTGTCGCCTTTTGCCATGGCCATGGCATGGTGGGCATGGGCCGATTCGTCGGGCTATACCAAGCGCAAGGTCATCGAGCGCGAAGAACGGCGCAAGCAGGCGCGCATCGATCGCCAGCGCAGCAACATGGGCCTGCCGGGCAGCAAGGGCCAGCGACCGAAGCGCTGAACGGGTACGCAGCATCAGGGCCTTACCGCTGCCTGCACCGCTGCGCTGCCATGGATGAAGAAGCGACCCGGCAAGCGATGCTGGTCTTCGGGCTCTCGCTCCTGGTCGGACCGGCGATCGGCGGTCTCGCAGGATGGCGCAAGGGCATGTTCTGGGGCGTGGGGATCGGGGCGCTGCTGATCGGCTTTGCGGGCCTCTACGCCGCGGCAACGATCGGCTGGCACCGCTACCAGTCGATTGAGGGCACGGCCAGTGTGCAGGGCAGCCTGGTCGAGTTCGTCGACGAGCGCAGCAAGGACAGCAACGGCCGCACCACGGTCTCGCGCGCCCCCGTCGTCGAATACATCGCGCCTGACGGCCAGAAGCGCCGGGTCAAGGGCCTCGGCGGCGGACTGTCGGACAAGGAATGGGGCGACCCGGTCGAGGTGCGCTACAGCGTGGCCGACCCGGCGCAAGCCCTGGTGGCCGATTTCCAGAACATGTGGGGCGCCGTCTGGGGATTCGGCCTCTTCGGGCTGTTTCCGACGATGTTCGGCCTCTTCTTTACCGGCATGGCGATCAAGGAGGGGCGCCCCCCGGCTAGCGCGGCGGTCGAGCGCAAGGCCACGCCCGCGCAGCAGCGCTGGCGCACGCGCGGCACCGTGTTGGCCAACCTTGTCTTCGTGGCCGGCTTTGCCGTCTGCGTTTTCTATCCCGACGAGCGGCTGGGAAGGGCGCTCGGTGCCGGCTTCATGACCATCGGCGCCGGCGCATTGCTGCACTTCATTGTGCAGAGCTTGCCGCCGTCGATGGAATTCGAATTTCGCAGCATCCTCGCGATCGTGGGCCTTGGCTTCCTGGCCTTTGGCTACGGCGCGTGGATGATGGCCTGACCGGGCCTCAGAACTTGTCGAGCACCGCGCCCGAGCTCGCGCTCGAGGCGTTGAAAGCGAACTTGGCCTGCACGCCACGCGTGTAGCGCGGCGCCGGCGGCTTCCAACCCTCGCGGCGCTTGGCGAGTTCGGCTTCGGGCACGTTGAGTTCGAGCACCAGTTTGTGCGCGTCGATGGTGATCGAGTCGCCTTCGTTCACGAACGCAATGGTGCCGCCTGCCGCTGCCTCGGGTGCGACGTGGCCGACCACCATGCCCCAGGTGCCGCCCGAGAAGCGGCCGTCGGTAATGAGGCCCACGCTTTCGCCCAAGCCCGCGCCGATCAGCGCGCCCGTGGGGGCCAGCATTTCGGGCATGCCCGGGCCACCCTTGGGACCGAGATAGCGCAGCACCATCACATCGCCGGCCTTGATCTTGCCGTCCAGGATGGCCTTGAGCGCCGACTGCTCGTCGTCGAACACGCGCGCCGGGCCTGTGATAACCGGGTTCTTCAGGCCGGTGATCTTGGCGACTGCGCCTTCTGGCGACAGGTTGCCCTTGAGGATGGCCAGGTGGCCTTCGTCGTACATGGGCTTGTCGATCGGGCGGATCACGTCCTGGTCGGCACGCGGCACGTCGGGCACGTCCTTCAGCACTTCGGCAATCGTCTGGCCCGTGATGGTGATGCAGTCGCCGTGCAGCAGGCCCGCATTCAGCAGCACCTTCATCACCTGGGGGATGCCGCCGGCCTGGTGCAGGTCGACCGCCAGGTACTTGCCCGAGGGCTTCAGGTCGCACAGCACCGGCACCTTCTTGCGCATGCGCTCGAAGTCGTCGATGGACCACTCGACTTCGGCCGCATGCGCGATGGCCAGGAAGTGCAGCACGGCGTTGGTGGAGCCGCCCGTGGCCATGATGACGGCCACCGCGTTCTCGATGGCCTTCTTGGTCACGATGTCGCGCGGCTTCAGGTCTTTCTTGATCGCCTCGATCAGCACCTTGGCCGATTCCTTGGCCGAGTTGGCTTTTTCGTCGTGCGGGTTGGCCATGGTGGACGAGTAGGGCAGCGAGATACCCAGCGCCTCGAACGCGCTGGACATGGTGTTGGCCGTGTACATGCCGCCGCAGGAGCCCGTGCCGGGAATGGCGCGCTTCTCGATCTCGTGCAGGTCTTCGTCGCTCATGTTGCCGGCGGCGTTTTGGCCCACCGCTTCGAACACGCTCACGATGTTGAGGTCTTGCCCCTTGTAGCGGCCCGGCAGGATGGTGCCGCCGTAGACGTAGATGGCCGGCACATTGGCGCGCAGCATGCCCATGAGGCCGCCGGGCATGTTCTTGTCGCAGCCGCCGACCACCAGCACGCCGTCCATCCACTGGCCGCCGACGCAGGTCTCGATGCAGTCGGAGATGACTTCGCGGCTCACCAGCGAATACTTCATGCCTTCGGTGCCCATCGCCATGCCGTCGGAAATGGTGGGGGTGCCGAACACCTGCGCGTTGCCGCCGGCTTCCTCGATGCCCGCAATGGCCGCGTCGGCCAGCTTCTGCAGACCCGAGTTGCAAGGCGTGATGGTGCTGTGGCCGTTGGCCACGCCGACCATCGGTTTCTTGAAGTCGCTCTCTTCGTAGCCCATGGCATAGAACATCGAGCGGTTGGGCGCGCGGCTCTTGCCTTCGACGATGTTGGCGCTGCGGCGGTTGATCTGGATCGGCTTGGTGTCCATGGTGTCTCTTGTGTCGTGGGGAGATCGAGGGAAGCCCAAGTATCGGACTTCTCATTGATTCATTCCAATCCGTTTTTCAGTGCGGATTGATATGCTCGGCATATGAAAGAAAGCTTGATCGACCTGCGCGCCTGGCGGCAGTTCGTGGCTGTGGCCGAGGAACTGCATTTCGGCCGCGCCGCCGAACGCCTGCACATGACGCAGCCTCCCGTCACGCAGGCCATTGCCCAGCTCGAAAAAACATTGGGCGTGCTGCTGTTCGACCGCACGCGCAGGCGCGTGGCGCTCACGCCCGCCGGCGAGGCGTTGCTGCCCGACGTGCGCGAGCTGCTGGCGCGGGCCCAGGCCCTTCCAGAGCGCGCGCGTGCGGCGGCGGCCGGGCAGGTGGGGCGGGTGCGCATCGCTTTCGTTTCCACCATCGGCTTCGAAAAATTACCGGCCTGGGTGCGCGAATTCCGCGTGCTGTGCCCCGAGGTGGCGCTCGAACTGGTCGAAGCCACGGGCGACGTGCAGCTCGAAGCCTTTGCGCGCGGCGACATCGACGCCGGGCTCATGCTCCATTCGCCGGGCTCCGCGCCTCCGGGACTCTCGCGCCTGACGGTGGAACAGGAGCCGCTGGTGCTGGCCATGCCGGCGCAGCACCGGCTGGCGGGCGCTGCGCCTGTGCCGTTGGCCGAGGTGCTGGCCGAGCCGCTGGTGATCTTTCCGCGCCGCATCGTGCCTTCGCTGCACGACGCCATCTTTGGCCTCTATCACTCGGCCGGCCGCGTGCCGCAGGTGGCCCAAGAAGCGATCCAGATGCAGACCATCGTCAATCTCGTCTCCGGTGGCATCGGCATAGCCTGGGTGCCGCACAGCGTGATGCAGTTCCGGCGCGCGGGCGTGATCTATCGCCAGGCTCAGGAGTTCAAAGGCGCCGGGCGCGGCCGCGTGGCGCTGCCCGCCTGCGAAACCAGCCTCGTCTGGCCCGCGCGCGCCACGCATCCGGCGTTGGAGCGATTCGTGGAGTTCGTGCGCGAGCGCACGCACAAGGGCGGTTGAGCGGTCCGCGGTTGCGCCCGGAGAGGGTCACTCGACCGGGGCACAATCGGCGCCATGCTCATGTATCCGCAGATCAATCCCGTCGCCCTGCAGCTCGGGCCTGTTGCCATTCACTGGTACGGCCTGACCTACCTGGCCGCGTTCGCGCTGTTTTATTTTCTGGGCACGCGCCGCCTCAGGCACGAGCCGTATCGCTCGCTGGTCGGCGCGGGCGCGTGGCAGCGCAAGGACATCGAGGACATTCTCTTTCTTGGCGTGATGGGCGTCATCGTGGGTGGCCGGCTTGGCTACTGCCTGTTCTACAAGCCCGACTTCTATCTCGCGAATCCGCTGCAGATTCTTTACGTGTGGCAGGGCGGCATGAGCTTTCACGGCGGCCTGCTGGGCGTGATCGGCGCGATGCTCTGGTTCGCACGTTCGCGTGCCCGGCCGTTCTGGCAGGTGATGGATTTCGTCTCGCCCTGCGTGCCGACGGGCCTGGCCGCCGGCCGTGTGGGCAACTTCATCAACGGCGAGCTCTGGGGGCGCTTCAGCAGCCCCGACCTGCCGTGGGGCATGGTGTTTCCGCAGAGCGGCTCAATGCTGCCGCGCCATCCCTCGCAGGTCTACCAGTTCCTGCTCGAGGGGCTTCTGCTGTTCGTCATCATGTGGCTGTACGCTCGCAAGGAACGCAAGCAAGGGCAGGTGGCCGCGGTGTTCATGATCGGCTATGGCGCGCTGCGATTCATTGCCGAATATTTCCGCGAGCCGGATGATTTTCTGGGTTTGCGCGCGCTCAACCTGAGCCAGGGGCAGTGGCTCAGCGTGCCGATGGTGATCTTCGGCATCGGCCTGTGGATCTGGGCGGCGCAGCGCCGCCAGCCGGCGACGGCCTGAGCCTCCGGCACTCAGGGTAAGCACGGGCCGCGGGCGCGCCGCGCGGCCTTGTGCCGCGTTCATCGCGGATTCACAATTACGCGTAATTACAGGAAATTACGCCTGCCCCGCGTTTCACATCCTCATGCGCCTGGTCCCCAACTCCCTGCACGACGAAGTGGCCGCCACGCTGCGCGAGCAGATTTTCGCGGGCGCGTTGGCACCGGGCAGCTTCCTGGACGAAGCCGCACTGTGCGAGAGGCTGTCGATCTCGCGCACCCCCTTGCGGGAGGCGCTCAAGGTGCTCACGGCCGAAGGCCTGTTGCGGCATGAACCGCGGCGCGGCTGCTTCGTGCGCGAGGTAACGGAGCGCGATCTCGACGAGATATTTCCGGTCATTGCGCTGCTCGAAGGCCGTTGCGCCTACGAAGCCGCGCGCAACGCAAGCGATTCCGAGCTGCACGAGCTCGATGCGCTGCACGAACGGCTGGTGCGACACGCCAAGTCCAAGCGCATCAACGATTACTACGCCACCAACCACCTCATTCACGAGGCGATCATCCAGCTGGCTGACAACAGATGGCTGGCGCAGGTGATCGGCGACTTGCGCAAGATCCTCAAACTCGCGCGCCTCCAGCAGCTGCATGCGCCGGGCCGGCTCGAGCAGAGCCTGTCGGAGCACCTGGCGGTGTTCGCGGCACTCAAGGCGCGCGACAGCGACGGCGCGGATGCGGCCATGCGCACGCACCTGACGCGGCAGCGCGAAGCGCTGCGCGAGGTGGCGCGGCAACAGAAATCCAGGGTAATGTCATGAACGACATGGAAAAAGACCTCCCCGCACCTCACAACATTGGAGTTTGTCGATGAGTGCGACCGAATGGTTCCAGGCGCGATTGCGCTCTGGCGAGAAGTCCGGCAACAAGGTGCCGGTGGCCCTCGAGGGCGCCGCCCGCGGTGCGTCCAAGTCCGCCGCCAAGCCGAGCCTGCGTTCCACTGCCGAGCGCATGCAGGCTACTCTGCGCAAGGCCGACGAAGCCTTGTCGCCGCGCGCGCTGCGCCGCGTGCTCGCCGCCTTGCAGGCCGTGATCGATCCGCGCGTGAGCGAGGTCGAGGGCGGGCGCAGGGCGCATGCCATTGCCACCGCGTACGCCAGCGCCACCCCCGAGGAGCGGCGCGATTATTGGGCGCTGATGAGCGAGCATTTCGCGGCCGATCCGCACAAGCTCAAGTCCGCGCGCGACCAGCACCAGGCCGCAGTGGGAACGCCCGACGAAGGCCAGGCCGAACTCAAGCTGCGGCGCGCGCTGGTCTCGCCGCGCATGCGCCTGCTGCAGCGCTTCGCGGTCGAGCCCGAAGGCATGCGTTTCCTGGTCGACCTGCGTGCCGAACTGCTGCCTTTCCTCAAGTCCGACAAGCGGCTGATCGCGCTGGACGCCGAACTGGAGCACCTGTTCTCCACCTGGTTCGACGTCGCGTTTCTCGAACTTCGCCGGATCGACTGGAATTCGCCGGCGTCGCTGATCGAGAAGCTGATCCGCTACGAGGCCGTGCACGACATCAAGAGCTGGACCGACGTGAAGAACCGGCTCGACGACAGCGATCGCCGCTGCTACGGCTTCTTCCACCCGCGGCTGCCCAACGAGCCGCTGATCTTCGTCGAGGTGGCGCTGGTCGACCGCATCAGCGAGGGCATCACGCCGCTGCTCGACGAGACCGCTGTGCCGATCCTTCCGGCCAAGGCCACCACGGCCATTTTCTATTCGATCAGCAATACCCAGAACGGCCTGCGCGGCGTGAGTTTCGGCGATTCGCTCATCAAGCGCGTGGTCGAGACGCTGCAGGACGAGCTGCCGCGCCTCAAGGTCTTTGCCACGCTCTCGCCGGTTCCCGGCTTTCGCAGCTGGCTCGCGAAGAACGCCGCGGACTTGCTGCAGCGCCTGGACGAAAAACGCGAAGCCGAGCTCGGCCGGCTGATCGGTTCGCTGCCGCCCACCGCCGATCGCCTGCTCGCTGCGGTGGACGGCGACGCCGCCACCCTGGACGCCAGGTCGCCGCTGCGCCAGTGGCTGTTGCAGGCCGCCGCTGAATACCTGGGCCACACGCTGATCGACGGCACACCGGCCGATCCGGTGGCGCGCTTCCACTTGGGCAACGGCGCCCGCGTGGAACGCCTCAACTGGGGCGGCGATCCCTCGCCCAAAGGGCAGAAGCAGTCTTACGGACTGATGGTGAATTACCTCTACGATCTGAAACGGCTCGACAAGCATCGCGCGTGGCTGGCCGAGGGGAAGGTCGCGGTATCGGGAGATGTTGAAAGCCTGTTTTTCAAGAAGGGCTGAGTTCTGAAAGAAGAAGTTCGGCGCGCGAAGTGCCGGCGGCCGCATGGCGCGGCAATCCACAACGACAGGAGATGACAGATGACCCAGAGTTTTCAACGACGCGATGTGCTGCGTCTGGCCGCGGCTGGTGCCGCCGTTCTGTGCGGTGGCGGCGCGCGTGCGCAGGGGAGTAACTGGCCGACCCGGCCGGTGAACATGATCGTGCCGTTTCCGGCCGGCGGCGGCACCGATGCCTTCGCGCGTCCGCTCTCGGCGCAGTTCGCCAAGGTCACCGGCCAGACGCTGGTCATCGACAACCGCGGCGGCGCCGGCGGCACGGTGGGTGCCAGCATCGCATCCAAGGCGCAGCCCGACGGCTACACGCTCTTCATGGGCGCGGTGCACCACGCCATCGCGCCATCGATTTACCCCAAGCTCGACTACGACCTCGAAAAAGACTTCGTGCCGCTGATGCTGTTGGCCAACGTGCCTCAAGTGGTGGTGGTCAACCCGCGCCGCGTCACGGCCAACACCTTGCAGGAATTCGTTGCCGCCGCCAAGCGCAGCCCCGGCAAGCTCAACTACGGCTCGGCCGGTGCGGGCACGTCGCACCACCTGGCGGGCGAACTGTTCAAGCTGCAGACCAACACCTTCATCACGCACATTCCCTACCGCGGGGCGGGCCCGGCGCTGTCCGACCTGATTGCCGGCAACGTCGACCTGATGTTCGACGGCCTCGGTTCTTCGTCGCAGCACATCAAGGGCGGGCGCATCAAGGCGCTGATGGTCGCGGGCAGCAAGCGCAACCCGGCGTTTCCCGACGTGCCCTGCGCCGCCGAGGTGGGCCTACCCGACTACACGGTCACGACGTGGTATGGCCTGTGGGCCCCCAAGGGCACGCCGGCCGACCTGCAGGCGCGCATCGTCGACGACATGAAAAAGGCGCTGGCCAGCGATGAGCTCAAGGCCATCTGGACCCAGAACGGTTCCGAGATTCCGAACCTCACCATGGGTTCGTATGGCGGCTTCGTCAACTCCGAGATCAAGCGCTGGGCCAAGGTGGTGAAGGCCTCGGGCGCCAAGCTCGAGTGATGGACGAGCGACACGTTTCACTGCGCCGCGAGGGCGCCGTTGCGTTCGTCACTCTTTCGAACGCGGGGCGCCTCAATGCCATGACGCGCGGCATGTGGTTTGAACTGCGTGCGGTGTTCGACGGCATCCGCCAGGGGGACGATGCCGAGCTGCGCTGCGTCGTGGTTCGCGGCGAGGGCGGCGCCTTCTGCGCCGGCGGCGACATTTCCGAATACCCGTCGTTCCGCTTCGACGAAGCCAGCCTGCGCGAATTTCACGAGAACGAGGTCTGGGGCGCGCTCCAGGCCATGCTCGATTGCCCGCTGCCCATGGTCGCGCAGATCGAAGGCGCGTGCATGGGCGCCGGCCTGGAGATTGCGAGCTGCTGCGACATCCGCCTTGCGGGCGCTTCCTCCAGATTTGGCGCACCCATCGCGAAGCTCGGCTTTCCGATGGCGCCGCGAGAGGCCGCGCTGGTCCATGGCGCCATCGGCGACGTGCTGGCGCGCGACATGCTGCTGGCCACCGGCGTGCACGGCGCACAGCGGCTGTACGATGCCGGCTTTCTGCTGCAAGTGCTGCCCGACAACGAGGTGGTGGCCGCCGCACAGGCCCATGCCGCGCGCATCGCAGCGTTGGCGCCGCAGGCCGCGCGACTGCACAAGCGCACCTTCGCCATGCTGAAGGCCGGCGCGCATTCGACGGAGAGCCTGCTCGCAACCGCCTACGATTACGCCGACTCCGCCGAACACCGCGAAGGCATCGACGCCTTTCTTGCCAAGCGCACACCGAAATTCTGAAGACCCGCCCGATGAAGACGAAAGCCAACGCCAACCTGTTTGCCGCCCTGCGCGCGGCCTTTCCTGACGACCTCGACAGCATTGCCGTAGAGACCGACAACGGCCTGTTCTATTCATGGCGAGACCTCGACCGTGCCAGCGCCATGATGGCCAACCTGCTCGGCGCATTGGACCTGGAGGAGGGCGCCCGCATCGCGGTGCAGGTCGAGAAGTCGGTCGAGGCGATGATTCTCTATCTCGCCACGCTGCGCGCGGGCTACGTGTTCCTGCCGCTCAACACCGCCTATCAAAGCGCCGAGATCGAATACTTCATCGACAACGCCGAACCGGCCGTGGTGGTGTGCACCAGCCGCAATGCCTCGTGGGTCGGACCCATTGCCAACGCGGCGGGCACACGGCATGTGTTCACGCTCGACGACAACCGCACTGGCACGCTGCTGGAAGTGGCCGCGCAGTGCAGTGACCAGCACGCGATTGCAAAGAAGAAAGCCGACGACCTCGCCGCCATTCTCTATACCAGCGGCACCACCGGCCGCAGCAAGGGCGCGATGCTCACGCATGGCAACCTGCTGTCGAACGCCGAGGTGCTCAAGGACTACTGGGGCTGGACCCAAGGCGACGTGCTGATCCATGCGCTGCCCATCTTCCACGTGCACGGCCTCTTCGTCGCGTTGCACGGTGCCCTGCTGAACGGCAGCAAGATGATCTGGTTCTCGAAATTCGACCCGAAGCGCGTGGTCGAGAAGCTGCCCGAAGCCACCGTGTTCATGGGCGTTCCCACGCTCTACGTGCGACTGCTGGCCGAACCGGGTCTCACGCGCGAAGCGGTGCGCAACATGCGCCTCTTCATCGCGGGCTCCGCGCCGTTGCTCATCGAAACTTTCGACGAGTGGCGCGAGCGCACCGGCCACACCATTCTGGAGCGCTACGGCATGAGCGAGACGGTGATGCTCACCTCCAACCCCTACGGCCCCGCGCAGGGGGAGCGCCGCGGCGGTACGGTCGGCTTTGCTTTGCCCGGCGTGCAGCTGCGCGTGCGCGACGACAGCGGCCGCGACTGCACGACCGACGAGATCGGCAACATCCAGGTCAGCGGCCCCAATGTGTTTGCGGGCTACTGGCGCATGCCCGAAAAGACGAAAGAAGAATTCACCGCCGACGGTTTCTTCAAGACCGGCGACGTCGGCAAGATCGACGGCCGTGGCTACATCACCATCGTCGGGCGCAGCAAGGACTTGATCATCAGCGGTGGCTACAACGTCTACCCGGCCGAGATCGAGGGCTACATCAATGAGCTCCCCGGCGTGGCCGAGAGCGCCGTGGTCGGCGTGCCGCACCCCGACTTCGGCGAAGTCGGGGTCGCCGTCGTCATTCCCAAGGCGGGCGGGGTGCTCGACGCCGATGCCATCGTTGCGGAACTCAAGTCGAAACTCGCGAACTTCAAGATTCCGAAGCGCTGCTTCGTCGTCGGCGAACTGCCACGCAACGCGATGGGCAAGGTGCAGAAGGCGCTGCTGCGAGAGCAGCACAAGGGGCTGTTCGCTTAAGGCCTCGCCTTGGCAGCACGCGCGGGTTGCGGTGCGCGGCGCTGGGCAACTGCTCAGGCCACGCGCGCCCCGTTCATGAGCCCGCTGCGCGCATGGCAGTTGATGTATTCATAGCTCTGCTCGTCCGCCTTCAGCACCGACACCTCGTGGTACACGCGCAGCTGCAGCTGGAAGTTCAGCGCCTGCACGTAGCGCATGAAGCTGCCGAAGATCGCGACGTGCGTGGGATGCGATTCGGCCCAGCGCTCCATGTCGGCGAGCGAGCGCCAGAAGCTCAGGCCGAACGATTTCTCCAGCGGCGAACCCTTGGCGTCGAGGTGGTGCATGTAGCGGTTGCTGTAGCAGCCGATGCCCAGGCCCTGGTCGCGCAAGAAGTCCATGCCTTCGCGCAGCACGGGTTCCATTTCGCCGAGATAGAGCGCGCGTTCCTGGCCCGTGGTGTCGGCCCACTCCTGGCCGGAACGGATCATCGCGATGTTCTCGTGGCCCGCCACGCGCACCCGCTCCCCTGGCGCGGGAGTGCCCAGGGTGATGGCGCGTGTGCCCGAAGGCGCCATGGCATCGGTCTGCGACAACGGGATGCGGTCGCGCATCGAACCCCAGTAGCCGTGCTCCTGCAGTTCGCCGCTCACGCCGCCCATCACCACGCCCACGCCTTCGAGGCGGTCCGGCGTGTTGAACATGGTTTCGAAGTGCTCGGCACGCGGCGAAACGATTTCGCGGAAGTAGCCGAGGCCCTCCATCAGCCGCTCGTCGGAGCGCCACCAGGCATCGATCTCGGGTGTCGCACACCATCGCGCGTGCGCCGCGGGGTCGCTCCAGTAGGCGACGGCGATCATGTTGTCGTAGCCGTCGGCGTCGACGTGGTGCGCGAAATCATGGTGGCCGGGACCGTCGGGCAGGGCGAAGCCGGCTGCGATCTTCATCAGCGCCGCGCATGCGCGGCCCCGCATTTCGGCCCCACGCGACTGCACTCCGAAATAGCCCATCACGACCTGCGTGACCGCGGCCGGCGCGCGGGCCGACCAGACGGGGTAGGGCGGCGCATAGTCGTCCTCCACGCGGCGGTGGCGCGTGCGGGGGCACTTCAGGTGCTCGGCAATGGCGGATTCCATGGCGTGGCTCCGGTGCTTCAGGCGGCCAGCGGCTGCTGGCGCGGCGCCGCTGCCGGCTCGGGCGTGGCGACGATGGCTTCGAAGGCACCGCCTTCGACCTCGGGCGCGCGCCGCAGCACCACGGGCTCGCGGCGTGTCTTGTTCAGCAGCAGCTGCGTGACGTCGGGCCGTGAATAGTGGCCGCTCGGGTCGGCCGCCGCCTTGGCGAGCGCGATCATTCCCAGGTCGATGTCGGCAATCACCAGCCCTTCCTCGTCTTCGGCGAGTGGCGTGCCAAGCGGCGAGCCGTCGGGCGCGTAGATGCGCGCATAGCCGCCGCCGACGCGCAGCATCTGCTGCTTACCCGCGTCGGTGCACATCAGGTCACTCATTGCCTGCGACACGGTGGCACACGGCGCAACGACGAAGCACTGCCCCTCGGCCGCGTACACCTGGCTCGCGGCGTTGTTGAGCTCGGGGCCGAGCGCGTAGGCCGCGCCGCGGTAGAGCGAGAAGCTGGGCCAGGCACCGCAGTGGATCTGCTCGTTCTGCGCATACATCGCATACTTGCTGAGCGGCTGAAGATGCTCCCAGCACGAGAGCGATCCGATGTTGCCGATGGGTGTCTCGACCACGGCCAGGTCGGAGCCGTCACCTTCGCCGAACACGGTGCGCTCCACGTGCGTGGGCTTGAGCTTGCGGCGCGTCTGCACCGTGTTGCCCTCATCGTCGAACAGCGCCTGGGCAATGTAGAGGCTGCCGGCGGCCTTTTCGCTGTAGCCGAGCGACACCCAGATCTTGTGCTTGCGCGCGGCTTCCCTGATGCGGTCGAACTCACTGGAGCCGACGACCAGCGCGTTGTCGTGGTAGCGCTGCACGAACTGCATGCCCCAGGCCGGCGAGTCGAGCCAGATCCACCAGGGGTAGCCCGGCACCCAGGTTTCGGGAAAGGCAATGAGCTTCACGCCCTGGCTTGCGGCCTGGGCCATGAGGTCGATGGTCTTGTCGATGGTGCCGTCGAGGTCGAGGAACACGGGTGCGGCCTGCACGGCAGCAACGCGAAGCTTGGGATGAACGGTGGTGGGCATGGCGGATCTCCAGGAGCTTTGGGGGTGATGAAACAACTTCGCACACGCCGCACCGGGTTTGCGCGGTGGCATGCGGGTTGCTTCAAGCGTAGATTCGCCGCCGCGAAACGCCTTGATCCGAACTTGCGGCGTTCTTGTTCCAGCGTTGCATGCCGACTCCCCCAAGGAACCCCAAGGACCCCCGATGAACCAGTTGCTCAGCACCGATGCCGTCCCGCGCGACCAGCGGCTCGCCTACTGGACAGACATGATCTGCAACGTCTATGTGCAGCTCGGTTGCGACCCGGTGCGCGAGGGCGGCGCGGGCCACTTCGAAGGCAGCATTCGACAGCACACGCTGCCGAGCCTCGACGTGTCGGTCGTCAAGTCAGGGCCGCAGAAGGTCATGCGCACGCCAGGCCACATCTCGCGCTCGGGCGACGACTACTTCCTGGTCAGCATCCAGGCGCGCGGGCACGGCGTGGTGCGGCAGGACGGTCGCGATGCCGTGCTGGCGTCGGGCGACTTTGCGCTGTACGACAGCACCCGGCCCTATGAGCTGCTGTTCGACGACAGCTTCGAGCAGATCGTTCTCAAGCTGCCCGGCGAACGCCTGCGCAGCGAACTCCACGACACCGAGGCGCTGACGGCCACCACCGTCTCGGGCCGCGAAGGCGCGGGGCACCTGCTGCTCGGCATGATCCGCACGCTGCGCGAAGACATCGATACGCTGCAACCGGCCTCTGCGCTCGCGGTGGCCAACGGCGTGCAAAGCATTCTGGTTGCGGGCCTGCAGACGCTGCCCGCGGCGCGCTCGCCGGGGCTGAGCAGTCTCACGGCGTACCACCTGGCGCGCGTGAAGCGCCGCATCGACGCGCAACTGGCCGATCCATCGCTTTCGGTGGGAAGCCTCGCGGCGGAGCTTGGCGTGTCGGCAAGCCACATCCACCGCATCTTCAAGAGCGAGCCGCTCACGCCGTCTCAGTACATCTGGGAACGGCGGCTCGAAGCCTGCAGCCGAGACCTGCTCGAGCCCCGCATGGCCGGACGGCCGGTGGCCGACATTGCCTACAGCCGCGGCTTCAACGACGCGGCGCACTTCAGCCGCGCCTTCCGCGAACGCTTCGGCTGCTCGCCGCGGGAGTGGCGGCAGCAGCGCGTGCAATAGCTGAAAGGGCTTGGTGCCTGCTACTGCACCAGCATCACGGTGGTGTCGGTCTCCGAAATCACCTTGGTGGCCACCGAGCCCATCAACGCACGGCCAAAAATGCCGTGGCCGTGGGTGCCGAGCACGATGAGCTCGGCGTGTGACGCGGCGGCCGACTTGAGGATCTCTTCCGCCGCGTGTCCATGGCGCTTGTCGACCGTGTAGTTGGTGACGCCGTTCTCCGCGAACTGCGCCTTCACGGGCTCGATGACCTTGGCGTTTTCCTCGGCGTAGTAGTCGGCGATCACCTCTTTGCTGAGGTGGCGCGCAACGTGGCCCGAGATGCCGGTGCAGACATGCACGATGGTCAGCTCGTGGCCATCTACGAACATGGCGCGGTTGGCGAGGAGGTAGCTGAGCGCCTTTTGCGTGTAGGCGCTGCCGTCGACGGCGATGAGGATTTTCATGCGACCGTTATACGGCCGGGGCCGCGGTGTCGCAACGGGTGTCACCCGCGAGCCAAGGGGCTTTAGGCCAGAGGGCCTAGCCCTGCAGGCCCTTCCAGAGCATGTAGGCCGCCAGCAGGTACAAGATGCTCGCGAACACGCGCTTGAGCTTTTTGACTGGCAGGTTGTGTGCGGCCTTCGCGCCCAGCGGCGCGGTGAGCACGCTGCACACCGCGATTACCGCGAGTGCGGGCAGCCAGATGTAGCCGAACGAGCCACCCGGAAGGCCCTGCACCGATTGCCCGCTGACCACATACCCCAGCACGTTTGCCACTGCAATCGGAAAGCCCAGCGCGGCGCTGGTGGCGACGGCGTTGTGAATGGAGATGTTGCACCAGGTCATGAACGGCACACTGACGAAGCCGCCGCCCGCGCCCACCAGGCCCGAGATGAAGCCGATGGCGCCGCCCGCCGACAACTGCCCCGCGGTGCCCGGCATCTGGCGCGTAGGCTTGGGTTTGCGGTCGAGGAACATCTGCGTGGCCGAGAAGCCCACGAACAGCGCGAAGACGATGGCCAGTACCGTGCCCTTGAGCAGCGCGAACACACCGAGGCTGCCCAGCAGGCTGCCGATGACGATGCCGGGCGCAAGGCGCCGCACGATGTCCCAGCGCACCGCGCCGCGCTTGTGGTGCGCACGCACGCTGGACACCGAGGTGAAGATGATCGTGGCCATCGAGGTGGCGATGGCCATCTTCACCGCCAGATCGGACGCAACGCCGCGGTGGCCCATGATGATCGTGATGAACGGCACCATGAGCATCCCTCCGCCGATGCCGAGCAGGCCGGCCAGAAAACCGGTGCCCAGGCCGAGCGCGACCAATTCAGCGATCAGGACGGGGTCGAGCAGGGAAGTCACGCAGCGGGCCTTGAAAAAAAGCAACGGCCCCGTGCAGTGCATGCAGGGGCCGTATGAACGAAAAAGGTGTCTGCAAGTGGGCGCCGAACCCGCATCCTGAACCAGGGTTCAGGTGGGCGAGGGCAGCAAGACTTCGGGTTCATCTAACGCGAGATGATCACGCCCGTCAAGCGATGTACCAAGCCCGGCTCCGGAGAGCATTGGAACAAGGAAATATTAAGCCCGACGCGCACCGCAGACAGTTCGGATTTTACGCCTCTGGCGGGCCGGGCGCCGCCGCTCAGAGTAAATGGTCGTCGCCCGCGAGGGCTTGATCGAGTTTCTGGATGAGTTGTGCAGCCTTGGCATCGGCGTCGCCGGTGTCGCCGGCGTCGCCCTCGGCAGAGGCAGCAGCAGGTGCGGATGCCGCTGCGGTTGCGGCGGCGGCTTGCTGCGCGGCCAGGTCAAAGGCCAGGTTCAGCGAGGCCAGCACCGCGATGCGGTCGCGCGCCTTGACCTTGCCCGCATCGCGGATCTTGCACATGGCGGCGTCCACGCGATCGACCGCGTCGCGCAACTGCGCCTCGCCGCCGTCGGGGCAGCCGAGCAGATAGCTCTGGCCCATGATTTGAACTTCGATCTGCTTCATGCGGGGGAATCTTCGGAAGGTGGTTCGGCCGGCAGCCGCTCGAGCAGCGCGTCGAGGCGCGTGCGGGCCGCGGCGAGCCGCGACTTGAGTGCGTCGCGCTCGCGCGTGAGCGCTTCGACCTGCTCCTGCAGCAGCGCATTGGTGCGCTGCACCTCTTCATGACGCACGAGCAGGCGGTCCACACGCTCGGCGATCTGGTCGATGGGGCTGGAGGCGGGCATGGTTGGCGATTGTAGTTTCCCGCCGAACCACGGGCCGCGCAACTTTTGGCTTACTGCACGGTCGAAGGCCCTTAAAATCCTGCCCGTTGGTGCCTGCGGCGTGGTTCACATGCCGCGGTTCAACGGGAAGCAGGAGTGAACGCCCACCGGAAACGGAACCGGGCCGAAGCCGCCTGCGCTGCCCCCGCAACGGTCAAGCAGTCGACGCCGCGAGCGTCAACCTCATCCATCCAGCCACTGGGTGCCCTGAAACAGGCACCTGGGAAGGCGGTGGGGTCGTACTGCCAGCCCGGATACCGGCCAACGAGGCGGCTGCCGCATGCGCGATCGATTTCGATGCATGAGGCAGCCATTGCGCCCAAACGCTGGCGGGGAGGCCGGCGACGGGCATAGACGTTCGTTCGCTCCATTCATGACTTCCTGTGGTTCCCTTTCCCTCGGCCGTGTTCCCGCGCGCCGTCGCCGCCTTGCCTGCCTGCCGCTTGCGCTGGCCTCCGCTTTCGGCGGCATGGCGCTCTTCCAACTGCCGCTGGCGGCGCATGCGCAGCAAGTCGCAGCCGCCCCTTCGCTCGGGGAAACCGTGGTCACGGCCAACCGCACGCCGCAGCCGCTGTCGGATCTGGTTGCCGACGTATCGGTCGTCGACCGGCAGACCATCGAGCGCAGCGGGGCGGTCGGCGTGGCCGACGTGCTGGCGCGCCTGCCCGGCATCGAGATCACGCGCAACGGCGGCGTGGGCAACACCACCAGCCTCTACATTCGCGGCGCGGAGACGCGCTTCACGGCCGTGTACGTCGATGGCGTGCGTGTCGACTCGCAATCGACCGGCGGCGCCGGCTGGGAGAGCATTCCCCTCTCGCAGATCGACCGCATCGAAGTGCTTCGCGGCCCGGCTGCCGCCGTGTATGGCTCCGACGCCGTGGGCGGCGTGATCCAGCTCTTCACCAAGCGCGGCGAAGAAGGCGTGTCACCCTATGCGGGCGTCGGCTTCGGCAGCCACGGCCTGCGCAAGGCCGAGGCCGGCGTGAGCGGAAAGTCCGGCGCGCTGGACTATTCGCTGGGTGTTGCGCATGAGGAGAGCAGGGGCTTCAACGTGCAGCCTCTGGACAAGCGCACGCCCTCCAGAGACGGTTACACCAGCCCTGATCGCGATGGCTACCGCAGCAACTCCGGCAACCTGCGGCTCGGCTACCAGCTCACTCCCGACCAGCGGCTCGACGCCACGCTGCTCTACAGCGACATGGAAGCTGGCTACGACGCACAGGTCAGCGCCAGGGCCCGCCCGCCGATCCAGTTCAGGAACGACATCGGCAACAACACGCTGCGCACGGCCGGGCTTTCGTGGTCGGCCAAGTGGAACGATGTGTACAGCACGCGCGTGCAGGTCACCGATTCGCAATCGGTCTACAAGACGCAGCCTTCGTTCTATCGCACCGAGACAAATCTGCGCGGCTACCTGTTCCAGAACGAATTCCGCTTCGGCCCGCACCTGGTGACGGCCTCGCTCGAACGCCGCGAAGACGCGCTGGAAAACGCCCCGACCACCAGCAGCGGCCTGCTCTCCAGCAAGCGCTCGCAAGATGCGGTTTCGCTCGGCTACGGCTTCGTGCAAGGTGCGCATTCGCTTCAACTGCACGTGCGCCGCGACGACGACAGCGAATTCGGCGGCAAGACCACCGGCAGCGCGGCCTACGGCTTCTCCATCACTCCCAAGCTGCGCGCCACCGTGTCGGCTGGAACGTCTTTCCGCGCGCCCACGCTATACCAGCGCTTCAGCGAATACGGTACGCCCAGCCTCAAGCCCGAGTCGGGCCGCAACGTCGAGCTGGGACTGCAGTACACCGATGGCGGCACGCATGCGGGCATCGTCGTCTACCAGAACCGCGTCAACAACCTGATCGTGTTCGACGGTTCGGCCACCAACTGCCGCTCCGACTTCGGCTGCTATGCCAGTACCGCGCGTGCCCGCTACCAGGGCGTGACGCTGTCGGGCGGGCATCGCATCGGCGACGTGACCTTGCGCGCATCGGCGGACTTCCAGGATCCGCGCGATTTGGACACCGACAACCTGCTGGCGCGCCGCGCCCGTCGACACGGCACGCTGGGCGCCGACTGGCGCGTGGCCGGCTGGACGCTGGGTGCCGAGATCCAATCGTCGAGCAAGCGCTTCGACGATGCGGCCAACACCCGCACCCTGGGCGGCTACACGGTGCTGAACCTGGTGGCCAGCACGCAGATCACGCGCGACATCGGCCTGGTGGCCCGCGTCGACAATGTGGGCGACAAGGACTACACGCTTGCACGCGGCTACGCTACCGGCGGCCGCAACGCTTACATCGGCCTGAAGTGGACACCGCAATAAGCCAACCCGGGGCGAACGGCGCTACGAGTGTCGTGCATACCTGCGCCGCCGTGCTGGTGGCGGCGCCGGCTTCGGGGCAGGGCAAGACCACCGTGGCGGCCGCGCTGGCGCGGCTGCACGTGCGCCAGGGCCGTCGCGTGCGGGTCTTCAAGTGCGGCCCCGATTTTCTCGACCCGCACTGGCTGGCGCTCGCGAGCGGCGCGCCGGTGCACTCGCTCGACCTCTGGATGACAGGCGAGGCCGATTGCCGGCGGCGGCTGCATGCGGCAGCCGGCGAGGCCGACCTGCTGATCGTCGAAGGCGTGATGGGCCTCTTCGACGGCACGCCGAGCGCGGCGGACCTGGCCGAGCGCTTCGGCCTGCCCGTGCTGGCCGTGATCGATGCGCAAGCCATGGCCGGTACCTTCGGTGCGCTGGCTTACGGGTTGCAGAATTTCCGCCCCGCGCTGCCATGGGCCGGCGTGCTGGCCAACCGCGTGGCCGGCGAGCGGCACGCCGCCATGCTCGAAGAAGCCCTGCGCGAACCGGCGCAATGGCTCGGCGCCTTGCCGCGTGGCGCCGATTTTTCATTGCCCGAGCGGCACCTGGGCCTCGTCGGGGCGCATGAACTCGGCGACGCGACGGCGCGGCTCGATGCGGCGGCCGATGCGCTCGCTGCAACGCCCCTCGGCCGGCGCGCGCTGCATGAATTGCCGCAGGTTCGCTTCGAGGCGCCCACAGTCGAGTCGGGGGCACTTGTCGACCGCTTGCTCGAAGGACGCACCATCGCCGTCGCGCGCGATGCGGCCTTTGCCTTCATCTATCCCGCCAACCTCGACGTGCTCGCGGCACTGGGTGCGCGGGTCGTTTTTTTCTCGCCGCTCGCCGGAGACGCGTTGCCCGCGTGCGATGCGGTCTGGCTTCCCGGCGGCTATCCCGAGCTGCATGCAAAGGCGCTCTCGGCCCGCACCGCGCTACGCGACGCGCTTGCCGCGCACGTCGCGGCGGGCAAGCCCGTATGGGCCGAATGCGGCGGCATGATGGCGCTGTTCGAAGAACTGCAAGCTGCCGACGGCGCAGCGCACCCGCTCTGGGGCCTGCTGCCCGGCCGCGTGACGATGCACAAGCGGCTGACTGCACTGGGTCCCCAGCAACTGCGCTTGGGTGCCCATGTTCTGCGTGGGCACACCTTCCACTATTCGAGCTGCGAAACATCGCTGGTGCCGGCCGCGTTCACAGCCAAGCCAGATGCGGCGGCGGCTGCGGGCGCACGCGCCGGCGAAGCCCTCTATGTGCACGGCCCGGTGCGTGCGAGCTATTTCCACGCGTGGTTCGCTTCCAGTCCCGAAGCGACCGCCAAACTGTTCGGCGCCGTACCCATCGAACTTGAACGCAAAACCCCGGAGGAAAATGCACATGCCCATGCTTGAGCACGAACTCATCCTCGGCGGCCAGAAGAGCGGCAAGTCGCGGCGCGCCGAACAGCGCGCCATCGCCTGGCTGGCCGAAGCGCCCGCAACGCGGCGCGCCGTGCTCATTGCCACGGGCCAAGCCCACGACGACGAGATGCGCGAGCGCATCGCACGCCATCAGGCCGACCGCGCGCAGCGCGTGCCCGACATGCGCACCGTGGAAGAACCCGTCGAGCTGGCGCGCGAAATCGTCACCCAGAGTGCGGCCGACACGCTGGTGGTGATCGACTGCCTCACGCTCTGGCTCACCAACCTGCTGATGCCGCTGCGTTCCGAATCGGCGAGGCCGATCACGCGCACGCCGGCGACGCATGTCGCCATGCTGCTCGTCGCGCTGCGTGAAGCACGCGGACCGGTGGTGCTGGTCGGCAATGAGATCGGCCTGGGCGTGATTCCGCTTGGCGGCGAAACGCGGGCCTTCGTCGACGCGTTGGGCCGCCTCAACCAGGACGTGGCGGCCGCGTGCGGCCGGGTCACGCTGATGGTGGCCGGATTGCCGCTGACCTTGAAGGCGCCCGCCACATGACAAAACACTGGATCCGATCTTTCTCGCTCGCCATCGGCCTGGGCGCTTTTGCGATGGCGGCGCATGCTCTCGACGTGGTCGACGAGCGCGGCGTGACGGTGAGCCTGCCGCAACCGCCGCAGCGCATCGTCACGCTCCTGCCGTCACTGACTGAAGGGGTTTGCGCACTGGGCGCATGTTCGCGGCTGGTGGGTACCGACAACTATTCCAACTCGCCGAACGCGGTGCTTGCCTTGCCTCGGCTGGGCGGCGGAATCGACCCCAATGTCGAAGCCATCGTCGCATTGCGGCCCGATGTGGTGCTGCTTGCCAAGTCGTCGCGCGTGACGCAGCGGCTCGAAGCGCTGGGCCTCAAGGTCGTGGTGCTCGAACCCAAGAGCCATGCCGACGTGCGGCGCGTGCTCGACAAGCTCGACCAGGTGCTCGGCACCCACGAGGCTGCGAACATCTGGCGCGTGATCGATGCCAGCGTGTCGGCCGCGGCAGAGTCGCTGCCGGCCGCCGCGAAGGGGCAGCGCGTCTACTTCGAGGTCAACAGCGCGCCCTATGCGGCCGGCGAGTCTTCGTTCATCGGCGAGACGCTCACGCGCCTGGGCATGAAGAACATCGTGCCCGCGTCGCTCGGTCCGTTTCCCAAGCTCAACCCCGAGTACGTGGTTCGCGCCAATCCCGATCTCATCATGGTCAGCGTGCGCAGCGCCGCGGGCATGGAGCAGCGCCCGGGCTGGAGCGGCATTCGCGCCGTGCGCGAAGGGCGTATCTGCCGCTTCGATGCCGCGCAGGCCGACGTGCTCGTGCGCCCCGGTCCGCGCATGGACGAGGCCGCGAGGCTCATGGCCCGATGCATCGCGGAGAAAGCCGGTTGAGCCGCGCGAATCTCATGCACACGCACCATCGGCGCCGCGTCTGGCTCTTCGGCATCGCCCTGTTGGGCGTGGGCAGCGCATTGGCGGTTTTCGGACTGGGCATCGGCAGCACTGGCTTTCAGAGCCTGCTGGCGGCGCGGCACGATGCGGTGGCGCTGCAAATCGTCTGGGACATCCGGCTGCCGCGCACGCTCGGCGCGTGGCTTGCGGGTGCACTGCTCGGCCTCGCGGGTTCGGTGGCCCAGGGGCTGTTCCGCAATCCGCTGGCCGATCCCTACCTGCTCGGCAGCGCTTCGGGCGCGTCGCTGGGCGTGGCCGTGGCGCTCATGCTGTTCGGCGGTTCGGCCGCCAGCATGCAATGGGCGATGCGCCTCGGGCTCACTGGAGCGGCTTTCGTGGGCGCGGTATGCGCGGTGATGCTCACGCTGATGCTGGCGCGCGGGGTGCAGCAGACCTTGCGGCTGCTGCTCGCGGGCGTGATCGTCGGCGTGGTGCTCGGTGCCGCCAAGGACCTGATCACCATCGCCTCGGCCGACATCCTGCAGGCGCTGCAGGGTTTCATCCTGGGCAGCACCGGCCTGGTCGGCTGGAGCGCGTGCGCCGTGATGGCCGCGGTCGGCGCGGCCTGCCTGCTGCTGGCCTGGGCACTCGCGCCGGTGCTCGACGGACTTGCGCTCGGAGAAGCGACGGCCCGCAGCCTGGGCCTCCCGCTGGGTGCGATGCGCGCCGCATTGGTGGTGGTGCTCGCATTGGCCACCGGCGCGGCTGTGGCGCAGACCGGCTTGATCGCTTTCGTGGGCCTGGCCGCGCCGCATCTCGTGCGCTCCGTGGTCAAGACCACGCACGCCGGTTTGATCGTGCTGTCGGCTGCTATGGGCGGCTTGCTGCTGATGGCCGCCGACCTGCTGGCGCGCTGGCTCATCGCGCCGCAGGAACTGCCCGTGGGTGTGCTCACGGCCGTGCTCGGCGGCAGCTATTTGCTGTGGCTGATGCACAGGCGCGGCGCGCGAGGGGGCGTGGCATGAGCGGTAATTTCTCCGCACTCGAAGCGCGAGGCGTGAGCGCCACGCTCGGCACTGCCGAGGTGCTGCACGGCATCGACCTGAAGCTGGGCGCCGCGCGCTGGACCAGCATCGTCGGGCCGAACGGCGCGGGCAAGTCGACCTTGCTCAAGGCGCTGGCGGGGTTGCTCCCGCATCGCGGCGATGTCTTTCTCTTCGGCGAACCCTCGACCAAGGTGCCGGGCCGCGTTCGCGCACAGCGCCTGTCGTGGCTCGGCCAGAGCGGCGCGGCGGGCGAGGGCAGTGCCGACGACCTGATGGTCTACGACATTGCCATGCTCGGACGCCTGCCGCACCAGCGTTGGCTCGCTGCGCCGAGCAAGGACGACCGCGAGGCGGTAGAGCGCGCGCTGCGCAGCACCCAGGCCTGGGAGTGGCGCGAACGGCCGCTGGGCCAGCTTTCGGGCGGCGAGCGCCAGCGCGTGCTGCTCGCCCGTGCGCTGGCCGTGGAAGCCGAACTGCTGCTGATGGACGAGCCCCTCGCCAACCTCGATCCGCCGCACCAGGCCGACTGGATGCAGACCACGCGCGCGCTGGTGGCCGGAGGCCGCACCGTGGTCAGCGTGCTGCACGAACTCCCGATGGCGCTGGCCGCCGACGAACTGGTGGTAATGAACCACGGCCGCGTGGTGCACCATGGCGGCAGCAGCGACCCGGCCACCCACGCCGCGCTCGAAGAGGTGTTCGACCATCGCATCCGCGTGCACCGCGTGGCCGATCAATGGATCGCGCTGCCGAACTGACGAACATCAACACAAGGCCTACATAAATCATGCAAATCGAAACTCCCCCCACCGAAAAGCCGTACGAAAAGTCCGAGGGCGAACGCCGCGGCATCGTCATCGTCAACACCGGCGACGGCAAGGGCAAGAGCACCGCGGCCTTCGGCCTGGCTCTGCGCGCGCACGGCCGCGGCAAGGCGGTGAAGATTTACCAGTTCATGAAAGTGCCCTCGGCGCGTTTCGGCGAGCACCGCATGTTCGAGCAGATCGGCATTCCGATCGAAGGCCTGGGCGACGGCTTCAGCTGGAAGAGCCAGGACCTCGAGCACTCGGCCCAATTGGCGCGCGACGGCTGGGAAAAAGCCAGGGCGGCCATTCTTTCGGGTGAATTCTTCCTGGTGGTGCTCGATGAGATCACCTATCCGCTGATCTACGGCTGGCTCCCGCTCGAAGGCGTGCTCGAAACGCTGCGCGAGCGGCCCAAGCACGTGCACGTGGTGCTCACCGGCCGCCGCTGCCCGCCGGAGATCGTCGAGCTGGCCGACACCGTGACCGAAATGGCCATGGTCAAGCACGCCTTCAAGGCCGGTATTCCGGCGCAGCGCGGCATCGAGGACTGAGCTGTTGGCTGCCGTTGCAGCCCTGTGGCTTGCCCTGGCCATCGACCGCTGGCTGGGCGAACCCGCTGCGCGCTGGCATCCCGTGGTGTGGATGGGGCGCTACCTCGGCTGGATCGGTTCCCGCGCGGCCCCGCATGCGGCTGATGCGAGGCCGCGCGACCTGCCGCTCTTTCTTGCCGGCGGGCTGGCCTGGGGCGTTGGCGCGATGCTGTCTGGCGCACTGGCGCTGGCATTGCAGGAAAGCGCCGCGCTATGGCTGCCCGGGTGGGCTGCAGCCCTGGTGCTGGGCCTCGCGTTCAAGCCGCTCTTCGCATGGCGCATGCTGCGCACTGAAGTGCTTGCGGTCGAGTCCGCATTGGGGGTGTCGCTCGAAGCCGGCCGCGCGCAACTCGCGCGGCTGGTGAGCCGCGATGTCTCCGTGCTCAACGAACGCGAGGTGCGCGAAAGCGCCATCGAATCATTGGCCGAGAACCTCAACGATTCGCTCGTGGCGCCGTTGTTCTGGTTCGTGCTGCTGGGCTTGCCGGGCGCGGCTGTCTATCGCTTCGCCAACACGGCCGATGCCATGTGGGGCTATCGCGGCGAGCGCAATGGCCGCGAATGGACCTGGTTCGGCAAATGGGCCGCGCGGGCCGACGATGTGCTCTCCTGGCTGCCGGCGCGGCTCACGGCCTTGCTGCTCGCGCTCGCGGCATGGCAATGGCCTATGGGCATGGCGCGCGAGGCGCGCCGCACCCCGTCGCCCAACAGCGGCTGGCCGATGGCGGCCATGGCGCTGCTGCTTGGTGTGCGGCTCGCCAAGCCGGAGGTTTATGTCTTGAATGCCGAAGGCCGGCCGGCCGAAGCGGCCGATACGAATCGCGCTGCGCAGCTGGGCGGCAGGGCGGTGCTTGTGCTGGCCGTGTGTGCATCATTGGCGATCTTCGCGATCACGAGACCGGCATGACAGAGGAAGATGAAACCTTCGAAGCTGCGGTGCATGGCGGGCCGGACGAGGGCGGCACCCCTTGGCACGATTTTTCGACCAACGGCAATGCCACGGGATCGTGCCCGGCTGTGCTGTCGGCGCTGCGCGCGGCGGACGCGGCCCACTATCCAGACCCCAGCTATGCAAAGCTGCGCGGCGCGCTGGCGAAGTTTCATGGCGTGACGCCGGAGCGCGTCGTGATCGCGGCCAGCGCAAGCGAATTCATCCATCGCATCAGCGCCGCCTTCGCGCAGGGCGGTGGCCGCGAGGCTTGGCTGCCTCTGCACAGCTACGGCGACTACGAGCGTACGGCCTTGGCCTGGGGCCTGCAAGTGCTGCGGTCGCCCGAGCCGCGCGACGCTGCAGCGCTGCGCTGGTGTTGCGAGCCCTCGAGTCCGCTTGGCCAATCTCAGCCCGATCTCGCGTTGCATGCCAGAGCGGATGGCGGCCTCTGCGTGCTTGACCTGGCCTATGAACCGCTGCGTCTCGAAGGCGCTGCATCGCTCGATGCGGCCGAGCGAAACCGCGTGTGGCAGCTGTGGACGCCCAACAAGGCGATGGGCCTCACCGGCGTTCGCGCGGCCTACGCCATCGCACCCGACGGCGGAGCGGCCGTGCCAATGTTGAAGCGTCTCGCACGCCTGGCCCCGTCATGGCCGGTCGGTGCCCACGGCGTGGCATTGCTCGAAACCTGGATCGGCACCGAAGCCCAGGCCTGGCTCGCGCAGAGCCTGCACGCCCTGCGGGCTTGGAAGGCGCAGCAGCGAACCCTCTGCGAATCGCTGGGGTGGCAATGCCTGCCGGGCGATGCCAACTTCTTCTGCGCGCGCACCGATGCGCCTTACCCGCGGTTCGCCGCGGCCCTGCGCGCCGAAGGCATCAAGCTGCGCGACTGCGCATCCTTCGGCCTGCCGGGGTTCGTCCGCCTGGGCGTTCTGCCGCCGCAGAGCCAGCAGGCGCTGAAAGAAGCCTGGACGCGCGCCGTCGCCTCGGCCGAACATTGAAGGTCAATCCATCGCAGGACATCCGCATGCTCTACGCCATCACCACGCTCTTTCTTTGCCAACTGGCCGGTGAACTGCTCGTGCAGTGGCTGGGCCTGCCGATCCCGGGTCCGTTGATCGGCATGCTGTTGCTCTTCATCGTGCTGCTCGTTCGCGGCCGCGTGCCCGACGCGTTGAGCGAGACCTCGGGCCATCTGCTGCGCAACCTCATGCTGCTGTTCATTCCCGCCGTGACCGGGGTCATGCTGCATTTCGAGCGGGTAGGGCGCGAATGGCTTCCGTTCCTGGCGGCCGGCATCGTGGGGGCGGCCTTCACCATGACCGTGACCGCGCTCACCCTGCGCTGGATGATCCGCGTCACGGGTAAGGACGCGGAATGAGCGCCCCCCCGAAACTCTCCGAAATCTGGGTCTTCCTGGCGCAGTCGCCGCTGCTGTGGCTGTCGCTCACGCTGCTGGCCTACCTGGGCGCGCTGTGGCTGCACAAGCGCAGCGGCGCCAATCCGGCGGTCAATCCGGTGCTGGTGTCGGTGATCGCCATCGTGAGCGTGTTGCTCATCACGCGCACGCCTTACGACACGTATTTCGAAGGCGCCAAGTTCGTGCACTTCCTGATCGGGCCGGCCACCGTGGCGCTCGCGGTGCCGCTTTACGGCCAGCTCGCGCGGCTGCGGCGCCTGTGGCTGCCGATCGGCGTGGCGCTGCTGGTGGGCTCGGTGGCTGCCATCGTGTCGGCCATCGGCATTGCCTGGGCGCTGGGCGGATCGCACGAACTGATGATGTCGCTCGCGCCCAAGTCGGCGACGATGCCGATCGCGATGGGTGTGGCCGAGAAGATCGGCGGGCTGCCGTCGCTTGCCGCGGTGGCGGCCGCCGTGGCGGGCATCTCGGGCGCGATCATGGCCACCGGTCTTCTGAACCTGCTGCGCATCGAGGAGCCCGCGGTGCGCGGCTTTGCGGTGGGCATGGCGGCGCACGGCATCGGCACCGCGCGCGCCATTCAGGTGAACGAAACGGCCGGTGCGTTTTCGGCACTGGCCCTGGGGCTCAACGGCATCGCGACGGCGCTGCTGGTGCCGTTGCTGGTCAGGCTCATGGGCGTTTGAGGGCGTTAGCGGCCGATGGCCTCCTGACGCAAAATGGCGGCCACTATTTGCGCTGGAGAGCAAGGCATGGCCCAGTACACCGCAGAAATCCTCTGGCAGCGAGGCGAGCAGGACTTCCTCGGCAACACCTACAGCAGGAGGCATTCGATGCGCTTCGATGGCGGCGCGGAGGTGCCCGGCTCCTCGTCGCCGCACGTGGTGCCGCTGCCGTTTTCAGATGCGGCGGCTGTCGATCCCGAAGAGGCTTTCGTCGCTTCGCTGTCGAGCTGCCACATGCTGTGGTTTCTCACCATGGCCATGAAGCGCAAGTTCAACGTGGACCGCTACTTCGACGCGGCGAGCGGCACGATGGAAAAGAACGCCGAAGGCAGGCTCGCGATGACGGTGGTCACGCTTCGGCCCGAGGTCACGTTCTCGGGCGCGAACCTGCCCACGCGCGAGCAGATCGAGCACATGCACCACCGGGCGCATGAAGAGTGCTTCATTGCCAACTCGGTCAAGACCGAGGTGCGTTGCGAGCCGGTGATCGCCGCCGCCGACTGAACCGGCGGGCAGCGAACGAACTCATCGCCGCTGCAGCCGCGGGCTCTTCGCAAACAGTTCGGCGGCCCAATCCACGAACGCCCGCACTTTCGCGCTCAAGTGCCGGTTGGGCGGATAGACCACGTGAATCGGCAACGGGTCGCGGTGCCACTCGGGCAGCACTTCGATCAGCTCGCCGCTTTCCAGCAGCGGCTCGGCCATGAAGGTGATGCACTGCGAAATGCCGAACCCGCCGAGCACGGCCGCCATGTGGGCGTTGCTCTCGTTCACCGACACGCGGTAGGGCCCGTTCAGCTCGATGGACTCGTCGCCCTTCTTGAACTCGTGCGGATAAACGCGCCGCGTGCTGCCCGAAAAGTAGCTCACCACGTGGTGGCGCTTCTCGATGTCGTTGGGATGCTGCGGATGGCCATAGCGCTTGATGTACGCCGGGGACGCCACGGTCACGAAGTGCAGCGTGCCGATGCGCCGGGCCACCAGCGACTGGTCGCTCAGTTCGCCGGCCCGGATCACGCAGTCGACGTTGTCGGTGATGAGGTCGACCGTGCGGTCGCTCACGCCCAGGTCGACCTGGATCTCGGGATAGCGGTCGCAAAACGTGGCCAGCGCCGGCAGGATGATGAGCCTCGCCACCGAGGTGCCGACGTCGATGCGCAGCCGCCCCGTGGGGTTGGCCTGCGCATTGGTCATGCTGGATTCGATGTCGTCGAAGTCGTTCAAGAGGCGCGCCGCGCGCTCGTAGTAGGCGGCACCGTCGGGCGTCACGGTCACGCGCCGCGTGGTGCGGTTGAGCAGCTTTACCCGCAGGCGCGATTCCAGCGCCTGGATCTGCTTGGTGACCGTTCCCTTGGGCAGGGCGAGCGAGTCCGCCGCCCGGGTGAACGTGCCTGCTTCCACGACGCGGACAAAGATCCGCATTGCCTGGATTTGATCCATTGATGACTGTTCCTGGGAGCCCGGCCATGCCGGGAGGACGCGGATTCTCACACAAGGTGACAATCCCACAGCGTTTCCCGGATTGTTAGCGGTTTGGAAACAGAGTAGGGGCAGGTTGCCTGTTTAACCCCACACTGGCCGCCTTATATTTCGACTATCGCCAATCCTCCTGAGGTTGCCTCCATGTCACCCCGTCCGTCGTCCCGCTCTGCCGAAGCCGCTGCTCTCGCCGCGGCAGAAGGCGTGGAAGCCGATCTTTCGATCGAGCTGCCCGGCCGCGACCCCGTGGGCGCCCGGGTGTATGGACAGCGTCCCCGAGGCGAAACCGTGCCGCTGGTGCTGCACTTCCACGGCGGCACCTTCGTCTGCGGCAACCTGGACAACGGCCGCAACGTGGCCCGGCTCCTTGCCGGCGCGGGCGCGGTGGTGGTGTCGGTGGCTTATCCGCTGGCGCCCGAATCGCCGTTCCCCGAACCCATCGAGGTGGGCTATGCCGCGCTCGAGTGGCTCTACAAGCAGCGCGTGAAGCTCGGCGGCAAGGGCGCCCAGGTGTACTTGGCTGGCGAGGAAGCCGGCGGCAACCTGGCGGCCGGCGTGGCACTGATTGCACGCGACCGGGCGCATCCGCCGCTGGCCGGGCAAATCCTGCTGTCGCCCATGCTCGACCCGTGTGCGGGCACGGCTTCGTTGCGCAAGGCCACCAACGACGAGGCCGAATGCCGCTGGGCCAAGGGCTGGGAAAAGTACTTGAGCTGCCCGTCCAACGCGATGCACCCCTATGCGGTGCCGAGTGGATCGCTCCGGCTGTCTTCGCTGGCGCCCGCCCTGGTGCTGGTGGGGGCGGACGATGCGATGCGCGACGAGGCGATGACTTTTGCCGGGCGACTGCGCGCGGCCGGCATCGACGTCACAAGCAGCGTGCTGCCTGGCGCTGCGAACTGGCCCAAGGCCCTGTACGACCCCGAGCCCTCGGGCTGCAAGGCGTGCGAGGCCAGCGTGCAGCAGCACTTCCGCGAATTTTTCAGTGCCACTACACCGCCTCCCGTAGCGCCCAAGCCCAGCTAGGTGGCCCTGTCGCGGCAGCCTGGCTGACGACGCGACGCCGCCCCTCGGCCCACCGGTAACCCCGGTCATTTTCGAGTTCCGCCTCCTGGTGCCACAAGCACCGGGATGGCCTGTTGCATCCCAAAACGTCATCGAGAAGGACGAATCATCATGTCGAACAACAATCAAAAACTGTCTTCCGCCGCCCGCAAGGGCCTGTGGCCCGCCGTGACCGGCCTCACCGCCGTGCTGGCCGTGGCCGCCGCGGTGCTGGGCATGCACAGCTTCAAGGCCGAGGCCACCGCGCCCGCCGCGGCGCCGCAGGGCACACCGGTTTCGGTGGCGGCCGTGGCGTCGAGCGAGATCAACGCCTGGGACGAGTTCTCGGGCCGGCTAGAGGCGGTGCAGCGCGTGGATGTGCGCTCCCGTGTGGCGGGCGCCGTCCAGGCGGTGCACTTTCGCGAAGGCGCGCTGGTGAAGCAGGGCGATCTGCTGATCACCATCGACCCGGCCCCGTACGCGGCCGAAGCGGAGCGCGCCGAAGCGCAGGTGGCATCGGCCCAGGCCCGCCAGGCCTTCAGCCGTAGCGAGCAGGAACGCGCCAAGCGCCTGTGGGACCAGCAAGCCATCGCCCAGCGCGAATACGACGAACGCGTGAACGCCAGCCGCGAGGCCGACGCCAACCTGCGCGCCGCGCAAGCGTCGCTGCAGTCGGCGCGCCTGAACCTGGGCTACACGCAGGTGCGTGCTCCCGTGCCCGGCCGCATCGGCAAGCTCGAAGTGACCGTGGGCAACCTGGTGGCCGCCGGCCCTGGCGCGCCGGTGCTGACCACGCTGGTGTCGGTGAGCCCGATCTACGCGAGCTTCGATGCCGACGAGCAGGTGATCACGCGGGCCCTGAAGGACTTGCCGAGCGGCGCCAGCGCACGCGGCCAGATCGAGAGCATTCCGGTGCAGATGGGTACCTCGGGCTTCGAAGGCACGCCTTTCGTCGGCAAGCTGCAGCTGATCGACAACCAGGTCGACGCCCGCAGCGGCACGGTGCGCGTGCGTGCCTCCTTCGACAACAAGGACGGCGCGCTCATCCCCGGCCAGTTCGCCCGCATCCGCATGGGCCAGGCACGCAGCGACTCCGCGCTCTTGGTGAGCGAACGCGCCATCGGTACCGACCAGAACAAGAAGTTCGTGCTGGTGGTGGGCGAGGACAACAAGGCGATGTACCGCGAAGTGACGCTCGGCGCGTCGATCAACGGCCTGCGCGTCGTGAGCAAGGGCCTGAAGGCTGGCGACCGCGTGGTGGTCAACGGCCTGCAGCACATCCGCCCGGGTGCCCTGGTGGTGCCGCAGACCGTGACGATGGACGCCAAGGCCGATACCAAGCAACAACAACCGGAACGCGTCGCGGAAGCCGCGAAGTCCTGAACTCGGAGGGGAGCGCGTTTGCGCTCGCCGGAGAAACAACATGAATCTCTCTAAATTCTTCATCGACCGGCCGATCTTTGCCGGCGTGCTGTCGCTATTGATATTGATAGCCGGCCTGATCGCACTGCGCGGGCTGCCGATTTCCGAATACCCGGAAGTCGCGCCGCCCTCCGTGGTGGTGCGCGCCCAGTATCCGGGCGCCAACCCGAAGGTGATTGCCGAAACCGTTGCCACCCCGCTCGAAGAGCAGATCAACGGCGTCGAAGGCATGCTCTACATGGGCAGCCAGGCGACCACCGACGGCGTGCTCACGCTCACCGTCACCTTCCGCCTCGGCACCGATCCCGACAAGGCACAGCAGCTCGTGCAGAACCGCGTCTCGCAAGCCGAGCCGCGCCTGCCGGAGGAAGTGCGCCGCCTCGGCATCACGACCGTCAAGAGCGCGCCTGACCTGACGATGGTGGTGCACCTCGTTTCGCCGAACGACCGCTACGACATCAACTACCTGCGCAATTACGCGGTGCTGAACGTCAAGGACCCGCTCGCGCGCATCGAAGGCGTGGGCCAGGTGCAGATCTTCGGCGGCGGCGACTACTCGATGCGCGTCTGGCTCGACCCGCAGAAGGTCGCGCAGCGCGGCCTCTCGGCGAGCGACGTGGTGGCTGCGATCCGCGGCCAGAACGTGCAGGCCGCGGCCGGCGTGGTCGGCGCTTCGCCGGGCCTTTCGGGCGTGGACATGCAGCTCTCGATCAATGCGCAAGGGCGCCTGCAGAGCGAAGAAGAGTTCGGCGACATCATCGTTAAGAGCGGCACCGACGGCGCCGTGACCCGCCTGCGCGACATCGGCCGCCTCGAGATGGGCGCCGCCGACTACTCGCTGCGTTCGCTTTTGAACAACGATCCGGCCGTCGGCATGGGCGTGTTCCAGGCGCCGGGCTCCAATGCGCTCGACATCTCGTCCAACGTTCGCAAGACGATGGCCGAGCTCAACAAGAACATGCCGGAAGGGCTGGAATACCGCATCGCCTACGACCCGACGCAGTTCGTGCGTGCGTCCATCGAATCGGTGATCCACACGCTGCTCGAAGCCATTGCTCTTGTGGTGCTGGTCGTGATCCTGTTCCTGCAGACCTGGCGCGCATCGATTATTCCGCTCCTCGCCGTGCCGGTGTCGGTGATCGGTACCTTCGCGGTGCTGCACGTCCTCGGTTTCTCGATCAACGCGCTGAGCCTGTTCGGGCTGGTGCTGGCCATCGGTATCGTGGTGGACGACGCCATCGTGGTGGTGGAGAACGTCGAGCGGAACATCGAGGCCGGATTGACGCCGCGTGAGGCGACGTACCGTGCGATGCGCGAAGTGTCCGGGCCCATCATCGCGATCGCGCTGGTGCTGGTGGCCGTGTTCGTGCCGCTGGCTTTCATCAGCGGTCTCACGGGCCAGTTCTACAAGCAGTTCGCGGTGACCATCGCGATCTCGACGGTGATCTCGGCCATCAACTCGCTCACGCTGTCGCCTGCGCTCGCCGCCTTGCTGCTGCGCAGCCACGATGCGCCCAAGGACGCGCTGACGCGTGGCATGGACAAGGTCTTCGGCTGGCTGTTCCGCGGCTTCAACAAGCTGTTCAGCCGTGGTTCGGAAGCCTACAGCGGTGGCGTCAAGAGCGTGATCTCGCGCAAGACGCTGATGCTGGTGATCTACCTCGCGCTGGTCGGCGTGACCTTCGGACTCTTCAAGGCAGTGCCCAGCGGCTTCGTGCCGGCGCAGGACAAGCAATACCTGATCGGTTTTGCCCAGCTGCCCGACGGCGCCACGCTCGACCGCACCGACAACGTGATCCAGCGCATGGGCGAGATCATGAAGAAGAACCCGAACGTGGAAGACGCCATCGCCTTCCCGGGCCTGTCGATCAACGGTTTCACCAACAGCTCGAACTCGGGCATCGTGTTTGCCACGCTCAAGCCCTTCGACCAGCGCAAGCGCGCCGACCAGAGCGGCGGTGCGGTGGCCGGTCAGCTCAACGGTGCCTTCGCCAGCATCCAGGACGCGTTCATCGTGATGTTCCCGCCGCCGCCGGTGGCGGGCCTGGGCACCACGGGCGGCTTCAAGCTGCAGATCGAAGACCGCGCCTCGGTCGGCTACGACCAGATGGACGCGGCGGTGAAGGCCTTCATGGCCAAGGCCTATGCAGCGCCGGAGCTCACGGGCATGTTCACGAGCTGGCAGGTCAACGTGCCGCAGCTGTATGCGGACATCGACCGCACCAAGGCCCGCCAGCTCGGCGTGCCGGTGACGGACATCTTCGACACCATGCAGATCTACCTCGGCAGCCTGTATGCGAACGACTTCAACAAGTTTGGCCGCACGTACAGCGTGCGTGTGCAGGCCGACGCGCCTTACCGCGCCCGTGCCGAAGACGTGGGCATGTTGAAGGTGCGCTCGACCACGGGCGAGATGGTGCCGCTGTCGGCGCTGATGAAGGTGAATTCGACCTTCGGCCCGGAACGCGCCATGCGCTACAACGGCTATCTTGCCGCCGACATCAACGGTGGCCCGGCTCCCGGCTATTCGTCGGGCCAGGCGCAGGACGCGATCACCAAGATTGCGGCCGAGACGCTGCCCAAGGGCGTGAGCTTCGAGTGGACTGAGCTGACCTACCAGGAAATCCTGGCCGGCAACTCCGCCTTCCTGGTGTTCCCGCTGGCCATCCTGCTGGTGTTCCTGGTGCTGGCCGCGCAGTATGAAAGCCTGACGCTGCCGATCGCGATCATCCTGATCGTGCCAATGGGCATCATGGCCGCGATGGCGGGCGTATGGATATCGGGGGGTGACAACAACGTCTTCACGCAGATCGGGCTGATCGTGCTGGTGGGGCTGAGTGCGAAGAACGCGATCCTGATCGTGGAGTTCGCACGGGAGCTCGAGTTCGCCGGACGCACGCCCATCCAGGCTGCGATCGAAGCCAGCCGCCTGCGCCTGCGCCCGATTCTCATGACCTCGCTGGCCTTCGTGATGGGTGTGCTGCCCCTCGTGCTGTCGACCGGCGCGGGCTCGGAGATGCGCAAGGCCATGGGCGTGGCGGTGTTCGCCGGGATGATCGGCGTGACGGCCTTCGGCCTGTTCCTGACGCCAGTGTTCTACGTGCTGATGCGCCGCCTCGCGGGCAACCGTCCGCTCAAGTTGCACGGCGACGTGCCGCATGGGGAAGACTTCGTTTCGGCGGCGCATCCGGCTGCGCCGTCCCACGGAGGTTCCGGCGGTGGCGGGCTGCACCCGCTGCCTGCTGCGCCGCGTCCTTCGCACGGCTCGCATGACTGATCGAGAAGAAAGCTCATCATGAAATTCTCAGTACAACCTTGGGTCAAGCCACTTCGCACCGCCTTGCTGCCGCTGGTGGCAGCCCTGGCGCTGGCCGGCTGCGCGAGCGTTCCCTCCGGCGTGCCGGAGATCCAGACCACCGCCCAGTTCAAGGAGCAGGGCGCCGCGCCGCCGGCCGGCTGGACGCGTGCCGTGCCTTCCGAAGCGCAGACGCGCGGCGCCTGGTGGCTGGCATTCAACGACCCGGTGCTCAATGCGCTGGTCGAGAAGGCCGACGTCAACAACAACAACATCCAGGCCGCCGCGGCCCGGCTGGCGGAAGCTCGCGCCCTGGCGCGCAGCGCCAACGCCGATCGCATGCCGCAGATCGGGCTGGGGGCCGGTGCCAACCGCGGTGCTGGCCTCGACAAGGCTACGGCCAGTACCAGGCCGGCCACCATGACCAACATCGGCGCCACGTTCTCGTACGAGCTCGACCTGTTCGGCCGGCTCTCGGGCGCGAGCAATGCGGCCAAGCTGGATGCGGCGGGCCGCGAAGGGCTGCTGCAAAGCACGCGACTTGCGGTGCAGGCCGAGGTGGCCCAGACCTATCTGCAACTGCGTGCGCTCGACGCCGAGCGCGCGCTCGTGCGAGAGCAGGTCGAGGCCTACCGCGACACGCTGCGCCTGACGCAGCGCCGGCAGCAGGCCGGCGACATCGCCGAGCTCGACGTGGCGCGCGTGCAGACCGAGGTGTCGTCCACCGAGTCGGACGCGTTGGCGCTCGACCGGCAGCGCGCCCAGGTCGAGCATGCGCTCGCGGTGCTGGTGGGCGATTCGGCCTCCAGTTTCGGCCTGCGTGCCGACGACTGGGCCACCGCGCTGCCGTCCGTGCCGCCCGGCGTGCCCGCCACGGTGCTCACGCGCCGCCCGGACGTGTCGGCCGCGCAGAACGCGGTGCTTGCGGCGCAGGCCCGGGTGGGCGTGGCACAGGCGGCGTGGTTTCCGGACATTTCGCTGACCGGCGCGGCCGGCTATGCATCGCCGGAGATCGGCGACCTGTTCAAGTGGTCGGCCCGCTCATGGGGCGTGGGTGCGCTGCTCTCGCTGCCGATCTTCGACGGTGGCCGTCGCGAAGCCGGCGTGCAGGGCGCCAATGCGCAGCTCGACGGCGCGCTCGCGAACTACCGCAACCAGGTGCTGGTGGCGTTCCAGGAGGTCGAAGACCAGCTGTCCGCCATCCGCATCCTGCAGGAGCAGTCGACCGTGCAGGCGCAGGCCGTCACGTCGGCCCAGCGCGCGACCAGCCTGTCTGATACGCGCTACCGCAATGGCTACATCAGCCAGCTCGACCTGCTCGATGCACGTCGCAGCGAATTGCGCAACCGGCGCCAGGCGCTGCAGGTCAAGTCGGCGCAGTACCAGGCGGCCGTGGGGCTGATCCGCGCCATCGGTGGCGGCTGGGAAGTGCCGCCCGCTACGGCGCAGGCTCAGCCCGGCGGGGCTGCCGCGCTGCAGACCGCGGCACGCTGAACACCAAAGGGGCGCAAGCCCCTTTTTCTTTGCCGCTTCCGCTTCGGAAACGGCATGCGGCGGCAACGACAATAGCCGCATGACAACCCGATGCGTGATGGTTCTCGGCACGACCAGTGGCGCCGGCAAGAGCTGGCTGGTGACCGCGCTGTGCCGCTGGTATGCGCGGAAGGGCCTCAAGGTGGCGCCTTTCAAGGCGCAGAACATGAGCAACAACGCCCGCGTGGTCGACGGCGGCGAGATCGGCAGCGCGCAATATTTCCAGGCGCTGGCGGCTCGCGCCGTGCCCGACGTGCGCATGAACCCGCTGCTGCTCAAGCCCGAGCGCGACACCCATAGCCAGGTGGTTCTGATGGGGCAGGTGAGCGCGGAACTCACGGCCATGCCCTGGCGTGGGCGCAGCGAGCGCGTCTGGCCGCAGATCGCAGGGGCATTCGATTCGCTGCGCGCCGAGAACGACGTGGTGGTGATCGAGGGTGCGGGCTCGCCGGCCGAGATCAACCTGATGGCGAGCGACATCGTCAACCTGCGCGTGGCCCGCCATGCGGATGCCCGCTGCCTGCTGGTGACCGACATCGACCGCGGCGGCGCCTTCGCGCATCTTTACGGCACCTGGGCATTGATGCCCGAGAGCGACCGCGCGCTGCTGCGTGGCTTCGTGCTCAACAAGTTTCGCGGCGATGCCTCGCTGCTGGCGCCCGCGCCGCAGCAGCTGCAGGCGCTGACCGGCATCGCCACCGTTGCGACGCTGCCGATGTGGTGGCAGCACGGCCTGCCGGAGGAAGACGGCGTGTTCGATGACCGGAGCCGCTCGAGCGGCGTCGTCACGCGCACGGTGGCGGTGGTGGCATATCCGCGCATCAGCAACCTCGACGAGTTCCAGCCGCTCAAGAACGTGCCCGGCGTTCGCCTGGTGTGGGCGCGCACGCCGGCGGACGTGGCGGGCGCCGACTGGATCGTGCTGCCCGGTTCCAAGCACACCAGCGGCGATCTCGCGTGGCTGCGCGCGCAGGGGCTGGACCGCGCCATTGCCGCGCACGCGGCGGGCGGCGGTGCCGTGCTGGGCGTCTGTGGCGGCTTGCAGATGCTGGGCGAGGCGCTGGTCGACCCGCACGGCATCGACGGCAACGCGCCCGGCCTGGGCCTGCTGCCGCTGGTGACCGTGTTCGAGCGCGAGAAGACCGTGCGCCACCGGTCCGCCAGCTTCGGCGAGTTGAGCGGGCCATGGGCTTCGCTTTCGAACGTGCCGGTTGCCGGCTACGAGATTCACCACGGCAACACCGCGATCCATCCGCAGATGGCGCAAGACGGCCGTGCCGTGATGCCCGACGGGCTGGCCTGGCAGAACGCGCGCGGCAATGTCTTGGGCCTTTACCTGCACGGCCTGTTCGAGGATGCGGCCGCGCTGCACGCGCTCTTCGGCGCCGCGGCACCCACGCTCGATGCCACCTTCGAAGGTTTGGCCGACTTCATAGACACCCACTTCGAGCCCGGCGTATTGCAGGGCCTGATCGCATGACCGACAACAACGACACCATTCCTTCCATCGCCGACATTCATGACGATGCCCTGGCGGCGCGTCTGCAGAGCGCGGTCGACAACAAGACCAAGCCGCTCGGCGCGCTGGGCCGGCTCGAGAGCCTGGCCTTGCGGCTCGGCCTGATCCTGGGCAGCGAAACGCCCATGCTCGAGGCCCCCCAGATGCTGGTGTGCGCGGGCGACCACGGGCTGGCGGCGCGTGGTGTCTCGGCGTTTCCGAGCGACGTGACCTGGCAGATGGTCGAGAACTTCCTGGCCGGCGGCGCGGCCGTGAGCGTGCTGGCGCGCCAGCATGGGCTGGCGCTGACGGTGGTCGACTGCGGCGTGCGGCGCGACTTTCAGGCGCGCCCGGGCCTGGTGTCGCGGCGGATAGCCGCCGGTACGGCCGATGCATCGGCGGGCCCTGCAATGTCGGCGGCGCAATGCGCCGAGGCCGTCGCCAACGGCCGCGACGTGGTGCACCTGCTGCCCGGCAACGCCTTGCTGCTGGGCGAGATGGGCATCGGCAACAGCTCGGCGGCGGCGATGCTGCTTGCGCGGCTGGCCCAGCTCGATATCGATGCCTGCACCGGCTCCGGCACGGGGCTCGACGCCGCGGGCTTGGCACGCAAGCGCACGGTGCTGCGCGAAGTGCTGGCGCTGCATGCATCGGCGGTTTCGCCGCTCGATGCACTGGCTGCGTTCGGCGGTTTCGAAATCGCGACGCTGGTCGGCGCGGTGCTGCAAGCAGCGCAGGAACGCCGGGTGATCGTGGTCGATGGTTTCATCGCCAGCGCCGCGGTATTGGTTGCGCAGGCATTGCAGCCGCATGTGGCGCAGCGCTGCGTGGCCGCGCACAGTTCGGCCGAGCCCGGGCATGCGCTGCTGCTGAAGCACCTCGGGCTGGAGCCCTTGCTGAACCTGGACCTGCGTTTGGGCGAAGGCTCGGGCGGGGCACTGGCTTGGCCGCTGCTCGAATCGGCCTGCCGCATCCTGCGCGAAATGGCGAGCTTCGAGGCGGCGGGCGTGTCGCGCAAGGACGCCTGAACTCGATGAACGGTGTTCGCCACTACCTGCTGGCCCTGCAGTTCTTCACGCGCGTGCCGGTAACCGGCCGGCTTGCCGAATGGGTCGGGTTCAGTCCGAAGATGCTGCGTGCGAGCGCGGCGCATTTTCCCGGCGTCGGCTGGCTGGTGGGTGGCGTTGGCGCGGCCGTTTTCGTGCTCGCACTGCAGGGCTTGCCGGGCACGGCCGGTGCGCTGGCCGCGGCGCTGCTGAGCATGGCCGCGACGGTGCTGCTCACCGGCGCGTTTCATGAGGACGGGCTCGCCGACGTGGCCGACGGGCTGGGCGGAGCGTCCGACCGGAGCCGCGCACTGGAGATCATGAAGGACTCGCGCATCGGTGCCTTCGGCGCCATTGCGCTGGTGCTGGCACTCGGGCTCAAGGCCGCGCTGCTCGCGTCGATGGCGGGGCAGGGCGCGCTGGCGCTGGCAGCTGCCATCGCCAGCGCGCATGTGCTTTCGCGGCTGGCGCCGCTGTTCCTGATTCGCTGGTTGCCCTACGTGGGCGATGCCGGCGCGAGCAAGGCCAAGCCGCTGGCCGATGCAATCGGCGGTGGTGCCTTGCTGGTCGGCGTGCTCTGGTCGGTGCCTGCTGCCGGGCTGGTGCTGCTGACGCAAGGCCCGGCGAGAACGCTCGCCACGGCAGTGGCATGCGCTCTTGCGGCGCTGGTGATGGCGCGCATGTTCCGGCGCCGGCTGCAGGGTTTCACAGGCGACGGGCTCGGTGCGACGCAGCAGGTGTGCGAGCTTGCGATCTATCTTGCGCTGGCGTGGCAGGCATGAAGCTGTGGCTGGTGCGCCATGCTGAGACCGACGCCGCGCCGGGCCTTTGCTACGGCAGGGCGGATGTGGGCGTGCCGGCCGGGGCATCGCTGGCGGTAGCGCACGCGGTGGTGTCCGGCATACCGGAAGGCATCGCGCTGGTCCACTCGCCCTTGCGGCGTTGTGCCGAGTTGGCACAGGCCATCGGCACGCTGCGCCCGGACCTCGTGGTGCGGGCCGATGCGCGTCTGGCCGAGATGGATTTCGGCGCCTGGGAAGGCCGGCCCTGGTCGTCCATCGCTCGCACCGAGTTCGACGCGTGGACCTGCAATTTCGCCGAGGGCCTGCCGGGCGGCCACGGCGAAAGCACGGCCCGCTTTCTGCAACGCACGGGCGCAGCCTTCGACGATTGGCGCGTGTCGGGGCAAGACGCGGTGTGGGTCACGCATGCAGGCGTGATGCGCGCCGTGCAACTGCTGCACCGCGGCGTGCGGCGCGTCGACGACGCCACGCAATGGCCGTCGGCGCCCATTGACTACGGGGCGTGCCAGCTGATCGAATGCGGCTGATGGAAAGCGACAGGGCGGCCTGCCGCCGTCACCGCGATGCCGAAGCCCTTCACGAACGAACGCCTGTACGTACGCCTCGACGGCGATCCCTTGCACGGGCCGGAGGCCGACATGCCCGCGGGCACGTTGTGCGCCTTTCCGGTTGCGGCACCGCTCGCGGCGCATGTCGCGCACATTCTTCTCTACAGGGAAGCGCTGCCCGAAGGCCATGAGGTTGTCGAGCGCGTGCTGCCCGACGGGGCGGTGCGCCTGGTCTTCAATCTGGGCGATGCGCCGTCGGCGGGCGAAAGCGCCGGGCAAGCTGTCGAGGCCTTGGGTGCTTCCGCAGCCCCGGTCCTGGTGCGCCTTCGCCGGAAGATGGAAGGACTGTCGGTAACCCTGCGCCCCGGCGCGGCCGCGGCCCTGCTGGGAATGCCGGCCAGCGAGATCGCCGGCACCGCCGTGCACCTGGACGAACTGTGGCACGGCCGGGGTGCCGAACTGCTGGAGCGCATGGCCGGGCAGCCGGACGACGCCTCGCGCGTGTCGGTGCTCTGCACCGCACTGCAGCGGCAGCTGGCCGATGGCGATGCCACCGTTCACCCAGCCGCGATGCGCGCGGCGCAACTCATTGCGGCGTCGGGCGGGCGGCGTCCGCTGCGCGAGGTGGCGGCGGCCGTCGGGCTCGGCGAGCGGCGGCTGCAGCAGGTCTTTCAGCAGCAGGTGGGGTTGTCGCCCCGTGTCTGGAGCCGGCTCGCGCGGTTGCATGCCTGCCTGCGCGCCTTGCGCCTGCAGCGTGCGCCCGCCTGGGCGAGTCTTGCGTTGGACGGTGGTTTCTATGACCAATCGCACCTGGTCAACGAGTTCCAGGCGCTCTGCGGCCTCACGCCGACGGAGTTTCTGGGCCGCGCGATTTCGGGTTCTTCCAAGACGGCGGGCTGAAGCGGCCTTACTGTCGCTTCGAACCCGGAACGAAAGGAGAAAACTGATGCATGCAGAAAGAGAAAGCAATGACCGGCCGTTGAAGGGCCATGTGGCCGTGGTGACCGGCGCCAGCCGCGGTGCCGGCCGCGGCATCGCGATGGAACTCGGCGCCGCGGGCGCCACCGTGTATGTCACGGGGCGAAGCACGCGGGAGCAGCCGGCGACCACCTACGGCCAGTTGCTCGCCCTCTCGGAGCTCGAAGCCCTGCCGGGCAGCATCGACGAAACGGCCGACGAAGTCACTCGCCTCGGCGGACGCGGCATTGCGGTTCGGTGCGATCACACGCAGGAAGACGAAGTGAAGCGGCTCTTTGCGCAGGTGCAGCGCGAGCAAGGCCGTGTCGATCTGCTCGTCAACAACGCCTGGGGTGGCCACGAGACTTTCACCGGCGTGTTCGAGGCGCCGTTCTGGGAGCATCCGCTGTCCAACTGGGACTCGATGTTCGACCGCGGCGTGCGCAATCACCTGCTGGCCAGCCGGTGCGCGGCGCCGCTCATGGTGGCGCAGAAGGGTGGGCTCATCCTGACCACCACCTTCTGGGACCGCGGCAACTACCTGCGTGGCAACCTGTTCTACGACCTCGCCAAGTCCGCCATGACGCGGCTGGCCTTCGGCATGGCGCAGGAGCTGCGTCCCCATGGCGTCGCTTCGCTTGCGGTGTCGCCGGGCTGGATGCGAACCGAGTTCGTGCTGGCCGGCCACAAGACCGACGAGGCGCATTGGCAGGAACGCCCGGCGCTGGCGCGGACCGAATCACCACGTTATCTCGGTCGCGCAGTCGCCGCACTGGCCGGGGATGCAGGGGTCATGGAGAAGACTGGCGGCGTACACCGCGTGGCCGACCTCGCGCGCGAGTACGGCTTTACCGACATCGACGGCCGGCAGGTCGAGGCGTTCGAGATGTAGCCGAAGAACAGGCCAGGTTCAGGCCAGGTTCAGGCCGGATTCAGGCCGACTTGGGCCGCGGCGTCTTCGGCTTGTAGTCGCAGTAGGGCGCCACTGCGCATTCCCAGCACTTCGGCGTGCGCGCCACGCAGATGTAGCGCCCATGCAGGATGAGCCAGTGGTGCGCATGCAGGCGAAACTCGAAAGGCACCCGCTTCTCGAGCTTGAGTTCCACTTCGAGCGGCGTCTTGCCCGGCGCGAGCCCGGTGCGGTTGCCGACGCGGAAGATGTGCGTGTCGACCGCGATGGTGGCCTCGCCGAACGCGACGTTGAGCACCACGTTTGCGGTCTTTCGGCCGACCCCCGGCAGCGCCTCCAGTTCGGCGCGCGTGCGCGGCACTTCGCCGCCGTGCAGTTCCACCAGCATGCGGCAGGTTTCGATCAGGTGCTTGGCCTTGCTGCGATAGAGCCCGATGGTCTTGATGTATTCCTCCAGGCCTTCCACCCCCAGCCGGAGGATCGCCTGCGGCGTGTTCGCCACCGGAAAAAGCTTGCGCGTGGCCTTGTTCACACCCACGTCGGTGGCTTGTGCCGAGAGCAGCACGGCGGCCAGCAGCTCGAAAGGCGTGGCGTACTCGAGCTCGGTTTCAGGTGTGGGGTTGGCCGCCTGCAGGGTGGCGAAGAAGAGGGGAATGTTGTCTTTTTTCATGGGGTCCGGGAAACGCGGCGCGCGTCGGCCATTCGGGGCAGGGCGGCGATAGACGCAATATATCGTTGAAAGGCGATAGCCTTACGCAGCTTTATTGCCCGCGGCTTTCGCGACAATGGCGTCCAGAAAGTGAGACCTCCCATGCAATTCGCTTCCCGCCTCGACAACGTCGAAACCTCCGCCATCCGCGAACTCTTCAAGCTGCTGGGCAAGCCCGGCATCATCAGCTTTGCGGGCGGGTTTCCCGACAGCGCCATGTTCGACGTGGAGGGCCTGAAGGAGGCGAGCCAGAAGGCACTGACCGAGGAGCCCGGCGGCGCGCTGCAATACGGCGCCACCGAAGGCTACGAGCCGCTGCGCACGCAGCTCAGCGCCTTCATGAAGACCAAGGGCGTCGACGTGGACCCGAGCGGCCTGATCGTCACCACCGGCAGCCAGCAGGCGCTCGACCTGCTGGGCAAGACCATGATTTCGCCCGGCGACAAGGTGATTGTCGAAGGCCCGACCTTCCTGGCCACGATCCAATGCTTTCGCCTGTATGGCGCGCAGCTCATCAGCGCGCCCATCGACGCCAACGGCGTGAAGACCGACGAGCTCGAAAAGCTCATCGCCGAGCACAAGCCCAAGTTCGTCTACCTGATTCCCACCTTTGGCAATCCGAGCGGCGCCATGCTGACGCTGGAGCGCCGCAAGAAGGTGCTCGAGCTTGCCGTCAAGTACCAGACGCTGATCGTCGAAGACGACCCGTACGGCGATCTCTACTTCGGCGAGGCGCCACCGCCTTCGATCCTGGCTTTGAGCAAGGATGTGCCGGGCAGCCGCGAATTGCTGGCGCACTGCGGCAGCCTGAGCAAGGTGCTGAGCCCGGGCCTGCGCATCGGCTGGATGATCGCGCCCGCCGAGTTGCTGGCCAAGGCCACGATGTGCAAGCAGTTCAGCGATGCGCACACCAGCACCTTTGCCCAGGCCACCGCCGCGCAATACCTCAAGAGCGGCCGCATGCCCGCCACGCTCGCGCACGTGCGCGAGGTGTACGGCCAGCGCGCGCAGGCCATGGGCGCGGCGCTAAAGCGCGAGTTGGGCGACGCCGTGAGCTTCACTCAGCCGCAGGGCGGCTTGTTCTTCTGGGCTCGCCTCACGGGTGCCAACGGCAAGCTGGCCGATGCCGGCGAACTGGCAAAGCGCGCCATCGAGCAGCTCGTGGCCTTCGTGCCCGGGGCGCCGTTCTATGCGGAGAAGCCCGATATGGCGACGTTGCGGCTGAGCTTTGCGACGGCCGACGTGGCCAAGATCGAAGAGGGCGTGAAACGCCTCGGCCAGGCCCTGTAAGTCTTCAGGGCGAGCGATGCAGGCGGGGCGCCGCCAGCAGCGCCAGGTTCTCCGCAATGGCCGCATCCACGTTCGGATGGCGGCCTTTCATTTTCGATAGCGTCATGATGGTCTGCAGCGCCTTCAGGTCCTTGACCGAGGGCGCAACCTTGATCTGCGCGATGGCCGCCGATGCGTTGCCGCCGTTGACCAATGCCATTACCTTGCTTGCCCAGTCGTTCGCGCGCGCCATGTCTTCACCTGCTTTCAATTGAACCGCCGACTGTACACAGCCGGGCAGCGTGTCCGGCTGCTGCCGGTCATTGGTTACCATCACCCATGAGAAAAACCTTTCAGCTTCAGGTCGAGGGCAAGCACCCCGACCGCCTCCTCGAAGCCATCAAGCACGAGATTCGCAAGTACATCAAGCGTGAGCGCCGGCGCGTTCTGCCCGAGGGCAGCGACTTTTGGGACTTCGATTGCAAGTTCGGCACCTCGGCGGAAACCGCCGAAACAGTGCATCTTTCGGCCATCACGGGCCTGATCGACGGCGTCGTCAAGGACGCCGGCAAGCAGTTCTATGTCGAGATCCTGGCCAAGCCCGGCAAGCGCACGCCGCGCCCGGCCGGGGAGCGGGCGGAAGAGCCGCCCGAAGAAATCTAGCCCTTCACATCAGCGCCTGGGCCAGTTGCAGCCCGTGGCGCTGCTCCGCATCGTGCAGCGCACGCGCAATCGACGGATGCAGCCGCACTCCGTTCTTCGATTGCGCATCGCGGCGCTTCAAGCCGCCTTCGCCGGGCAGGCGCACGGGCTTCGCGGGATCGATAGGTGTGTTGTTGCGGCACTGCGCCGCCACATGGTCCATCTGGCGGAGAAACGCCTCCTTGCCGCCGAAAGCATTCAGGTCGTGCAGCGTGATGTGCACCGTCGCACCCCAGCCCTCCGGCGGATCGGCCCGGCCATGGCCCGCGAGGCCGGCTGTCAGCGTCTCCACCAGCAGCGCCATGCCATAGCCCTTGTGGCCGTGGCTCAAGCCTCCGACCGGCAGCAGCGTGCCGGGCGGCTGGTCGAACAGCACCTGCGGGTCGTTCGACGGCTTGCCGGTGGCGTCGATCAGCCATTCCTCGGCAAAGGTCTCGCCGGCCGCGCGCTTCCGGTTGCTCATTCCGTTGGTGGTGATGGAAGCCGAAATGTCGACCATCACGCCACCCTGCGACAGCGGAAAGCCCATCGCCAGCGGATTCGGCGTGAACACGGCCTGCGTTCCGCCGAAGGGCGCGACGCTCGCGGCGTTGGGGTCGGAGCACGCCAGCAGCATCAGCATGTCTTCCTGCAGCGCACGCAGCATGTAGACCGCGAGACAGGCGATGTGGTGGCTGCGGCGGATCACGAGCGAGGCGGTGCCGAGCTCGCGCGCGCGCGGCAGCAGCAGGTCCAGGCCCTGGTCCATGAGCCAGGGACCGGGCAGGCGCTTGCCGTCCCACAGCACGGCGGCCGGGCGGTCCGACAGCACCTCGGGCGCCCCGTCGCGCGTCATGCCGCCGGATTCGATTTCCTTCACATAGCCGGCCAGCAGCGCGAGCCCGTGGGTGTCGTGGCCCAGCAGGTCGCCTTCAACCAGTGTGCGGGCGACGCTGTCCGCCATTGAAGCGGCGAGGCCGGCCTTCTGCAGCAGGGCGCTGCCGTAATCCCTGAGTGCGTCTGCGCTGTAGAGCAGGGGGGTGTCGTCAGTCATTTCAAAATCTCCAGCAAGCGGTCGAGGCCGCCTTCGTTGATGGCCACCATGGCCTGTTCGCGCACCTTGGGCTTGGCGTGGTAGGCCACGGAGAGGCCGGCTTCGCCCATCATCGGCAGGTCGTTGGCGCCGTCGCCCACGGCAATGGTCTCTTGCGGCGAAATGCCCATGAGCGATGCGACTTCGAGCAGCGTGCGGCGCTTCTCGGCGCCATCGCAGATGTCGCCCCAGCTTTGCTGCACCAACTGGCCGGTGAGCTGGCCATCGGCCTCGTCGAGCAGGTTCGAGCGCGCGAAGTCGATGCCCAGGCGGTCTTTCACGCGGTTGGCAAAAAACGTGAAGCCGCCCGACACCAGAAGCACCTTGAGCCCCGCCGCCTTGCAGGCCGCCACCAATTCGGCCGCGCCCGGATTGAGCTTCAGCCGTTCGTCGTACACCTGCTGCAGCGCCTCGACCGGCACGCCTTTCAGCAGCGCCACGCGGCGGCGCAGGCTTTCCTTGAAGTCCTTGATCTCGCCGCGCATCGTGGCTTCGGTGATGGCGGCCACCTCGGCCTTCTTGCCGACGGCATCGGCGATCTCGTCGATGCATTCGATGTTGATCAGGGTCGAGTCCATGTCGAACGCGATCAGCTTGAAGTCGGCGAGCGCCAGCGGCGCCTTCACGCGCTGGACGACGAGACCGGGAGAAATTTCTGTAGCGCTCATGCGGGGACGGGTTCCTTGACGATCGGTTGGCCGAGGCTGCGCAGCACGTCGCGCACCATCTGTGCGCGCTCCTTCGGTTCCTTGAGTTCGCGCTCGATGCGCAGCTTCTCGTTGCCGGCGAGCTTGATGTGCTTGTTCTTCTGGATCAGATGGATGATGGCCATGGAATCGACAGGCGGATCCTTCTTGAACGTGATGTGGATCACGCCCGGGGCCGCATCGACCTTGACCACGCCATAGGGCCGCGCCAGCACGCGCAGGCGGTGCGTGTCGATGAGCGTCTGCGCCTGCGGCGGCAGCTTGCCGAAGCGGTCGACGATCTCTTCCAGCAGCGTGTCGATCTGGTCGGGCGTCTTCGCAGTGGCCAGCTTCTTGTAGAACGACAGGCGCAGGTGCACGTCGCCGCAGTAGTCGTCGGGCAGCAGGGCGGGGGCATGCAGGTTGATTTCGGTCGTGACCGACAGCGGCGCGAGCAGGTCGGGCTCCTGCCCGGCCTTGAGCGCGCGCACGGCCTCGCTCAGCATCTCGTTGTAGAGCTGGAAGCCGATCTCCATCATGTTGCCGCTCTGGTTCTCGCCCAGCACTTCGCCGGTGCCGCGAATTTCCAGGTCATGCATCGCGAGGTAGAAACCAGAGCCCAGCTCTTCCATCTGCTGGATGGCGTCGAGCCGCTGGGCCGCCTGCTTGGTCAAGCCTTCGGTGTCCGGCACCATCAGGTAGGCATAGGCTTGGTGGTGCGATCGCCCGACGCGGCCGCGCAGCTGGTGCAGCTGCGCCAGGCCGAACTTGTCGGCGCGGCTCATCACGATGGTGTTGGCGGTGGGCACGTCGATGCCGGTCTCGATGATGGTCGAGCACAGGAGCAGGTTGTAGCGTTGCGCGACGAAGTCGCGCATCACGCGTTCCAGCTCGCGTTCAGGCATCTGGCCGTGGGCGACGGCAATGCGGGCCTCGGGCAATATCTCCTCGAGTTTCTGGCGCCGGTTCTCGATGGTCTCGACCTCGTTGTGCAGGAAGTACACCTGCCCGCCGCGCTTCAGTTCGCGCAGGACGGCTTCGCGGATCACGCCGGTGCCTTCATTGCGCACGAAGGTCTTGATGGCCAGGCGCCGCTGCGGCGCGGTGGCAATCACGCTCAGGTCGCGCAGGCCTTCGAGCGCCATGCCCAGCGTGCGCGGAATGGGCGTGGCCGTGAGCGTGAGCACGTCGACCTCGGCGCGCATCGCCTTCATCGCCTCCTTGTGGCGCACGCCGAAGCGATGCTCCTCGTCGATGATGAGCAGGCCCAGGTTCTTGAACTTGATCGACGGCGACAACAGCTTGTGTGTGCCCACCACGATGTCGACCGTGCCTTCGGCCAGGCCCTTGGCGGCCGCGGTGATTTCCTTGGCCGAACGGAAGCGGCTCATTTCGGCCACCTTGACCGGCCACTTGGCGAAGCGGTCGACCAGCGTCTGGTAGTGCTGCTCGGCCAGCAACGTGGTGGGCGCGAGGAAGGCCACCTGCTTGCCGCCCGTGATCGCGATGAAGGCGGCGCGCAGGGCGACCTCGGTCTTGCCGAAGCCCACGTCGCCGCAGACCAGCCGGTCCATCGGCTGCGGCGAGATCATGTCCTGCACCACGGCGTGAATCGCGGCCTTCTGGTCGGCCGTTTCCTGGAAGCCGAAGTCGTTGGCGAACACCTCGTAGTCGGCGGCCGAAAAGCGGAACGCATGGCCCTGGCGCGCGGCGCGGCGAGCGTAGATGTTGAGCAGTTCGGCGGCCGAGTCGCGCACCTGTTCGGCCGCCTTGCGCTTGGCTTTTTCCCACTGGCCGGAGCCCAGCTTGTGCAGCGGCGCCTCGTCGGCGCTGACGCCGGTGTAGCGGCTGATCTGGTGCAGCTGCGAAACGGGCACGTAGAGCGTAGCCTTGTCTGCGTACTCCAGGTGCAGCATTTCCTGCAGCAGCGGCTTGCCTTCGGCATCGACGCCCTGGCCCAGGTCCATGTGGATCAGCCCGCGGTAGCGGCCGATGCCGTGCGCGGTGTGGACCACCGGGTCGCCCACGTTCAGCTCCGAAAGGTCCTTGATCAGCGCCTCGACGTCGCTGACCTGTTCCTGCTTTTTGTTGCGGCGGCGGGTGGTGGGCGCGGTGGCGAAGAGCTCAGTCTCGGTAACAAGGTCGATGCCCTGTTCGCGCCACGCGAAGCCCGAGGCCAGCGCCGCAGTGGCAATGCCGATCTTTTCGTCGTTCGAGGCCTCGAACTCGGCCAGCGAGTCGAAGGCCGGTGGGCTGACGCCGCTGGCGCGCAGGAAGTCGAGCAGGCTCTCGCGCCGGCCTTCGCTTTCGGCAATCAGCAGCACGCGGTGTGGCGTGGCCTTGATGTGGGCCTTGAGGCCGACCAGCGGGTCCTCGGCGCCGCGCACCACCGCGAAGGGCGGGAGCTTGTCGAATTCGGCGTAGGGCGTGTCGGTGGCGATGTCGCCCCGAATGGCCAGCTGCGCATGCGGCTTGGCCCGCTGGTAGAACTGCTCGGCATTGAGGAACAGCGCATCGGGCGGCAACGCCGGCCGCTCGGGGTCGCCGCGCACCAAGCGATAGCGCTCATTGGTGTCCTGCCAGAAATGCTGGAAGGCGGGTTCGAGATCGCCGTGCAGCACCACGGTGGCATCGGGCCCGAAGTAGTCGAACACCGTGGCCGTTTCGTCGAAGAACAACGGCAGGTAGTACTCGATGCCGGCGGTGGCGACGCCGTTGCCCATGTCCTTGTAGATGCGGCTCTTGGTCGGGTCGCCCTCGAGCAGTTCGCGCCAGCGGCTTCGAAAGCGTGCGCGGGCGTCGTCGTCCATCGGGAACTCGCGACCCGGCAGCAGGCGCACCTCGGGCACGGGGTAGAGGCTGCGCTGGGTGTCAGGGTCGAAGGTGCGGATCGAGTCGATCTCGTCGTCGAACAGGTCGACGCGAAAGGGCACCGGCGAGCCCATGGGAAACAGGTCGATGAGGCCGCCGCGCACCGCGTATTCGCCCGGGCTCACCACCTGCGTCACATGGCTGTAGCCGGCCAGCGTGAGCTGGGCCTTGAGCTTGGATTCCTCGAGCTTCTGCTTGGCCTTGAAGTGGAAGGTGTAGCCGGCCAGGAAGGCGGGCGGCGCCAGCCGGTAGAGCGCGGTGGTGGCGGGCACCAGCACCACGTCGGCTTCTTTCTGGCTGATGCGCCAGAGCGTGGCGAGCCGCTCGCTGATCAGGTCCTGGTGCGGGGAAAAGCTGTCGTAGGGCAGCGTTTCCCAATCGGGGAAGAGGGCGCAGCGCAGGTCCGGCGCGAAGAACGCCATCTCGTCGATCAGGCGCTGGGCGTCGTTGGCGTCTGCCGTGAACACCGCGGTGGCGCGGCCCGCGGCCTTCTCGCGCATGCCCAGTTGCGCCAGCATCAAGGCATCGGCCGACAAAGGAGGACGCGGCAGCGTGAATCGCTTGCCCGCCGTGAGGTGGGGGAGGTCCATGGAACGCTTTGAAAATGCAGAACACCCCGCGCCGCTGGCGAGGGGTGTGAGATGGTCGATTCTAGAATGGCGGCCCCTTGTTCGCTTGCCGGCCGCTGCCCGGTGCCGGAGCCCATGTCTTCCTCCCGTCTTTTCGTTCTGATTCCTTGCGCCGGCTCCGGCCACCGCGCGGGTGGCGCGCAGCCCAAGCAATACCAGCGTCTTGCGGGTGCGTCCTTGGTGGCTCACACGGTGGAGGCATTCCGTGCGCTGGCAGGCCGCTTTGCCGGCCTGGCGGTGGTGGTGGCGCCGGACGACCGCGACGTGCAGGCGGCGCTGCCGCGCTTTCCGGCTACGGGCGAGTTCCTGCTGCAGGTGGGGGGCGTCACGCGGGCAGCCACGGTGCGCAACGGCCTGGCGGCGCTGCGGCAGAAAGGGGCCGGGGCGCACGACTGGGTGCTGGTGCACGACGCGGCGCGCTGCCTGGTCACGTCGAGCCAGATCGAGGCGCTGATCGCGGCCTGCGAACACGACGCCGTCGGCGGCCTGCTGGCCCAACGCCTGGCCGACACGCTCAAGGTGTCGTCCGCCGGTAGCCGGGTGTCGCAGACGCTGCCGCGCGCCGACAAGTGGCTGGCCCAGACGCCGCAGATGTTTCGCATCGGCATGCTGCTCGATGCGCTGGAGCGCACTGGCGACGCGGTGACGGACGAAGCCGGCGCCATCGAGGCCATCGGTCTCGCGCCGCTGCTGGTGCCTGGCAGCGCGCAGAATTTCAAAGTGACTTATCCGGAAGACTTTGCGCTGGCCGAAGCGGTGTTGCTGGGCCGCAAGAAGGCCAGGGCATGAGCCCCCGCCCGGCCGTTCCGAAGGGGGCTCGCGCCGCAGTGCGTAGCACGGAGGTTACCCAATGAGCGCACCTTTCAACATCCGCGTCGGCGAGGGCTGGGACGTTCACCAACTGGTGGCGGGACGCAAGCTGATCCTGGGCGGTGTCGATGTGCCGCACACCACCGGCCTCCTGGGCCATTCGGACGCCGACGTGCTGCTGCATGCCATCACCGACGCATTGCTGGGTGCGGCGGGCCTGGGCGACATCGGACGGCATTTTCCCGACACCGATGCGCAGTTTCGCGGCGCCGACTCGGCCGTGCTGCTTGGCGAGGCGGCGCGCCGCGTGCGTGCCGCGGGCTGGGAGATCGGCAACGTCGACAGCACGGTGATCGCGCAGGCGCCGAAGCTGGCCCCGCACATTCCGGCCATGTGCCAGCGCATTGCAATGGCTCTGGGCCTTGCGCCCGACCAGGTCAACGTGAAGGCCAAGACGGCCGAAAAGCTTGGCCCGGTCGGCGAAGGCCGCGCAATGGAAGCCCGCGCGGTGGTGCTGCTGCACCGCTGAATCAGGCGCGACGGCCGGGGGCTTCCATGGGCCTGGGCTCTGGCATGGCGCGCGGCATGCGGATGTGCGCCGCCAGGCCGCGTCCCGGCGTGCTGGTGAGCGCAAAGGTGCCGCCCATACGCTCGATGTTCTTGGCCACGATCGACAGGCCAAGGCCGGCGCCGGCGGCCGATGTGCGCGCCACGTCACCCCGGAAGAACGGCTTGGTCAATTGCGAGAGCAGGGCGGGATCGACGCCCGCCCCGTGGTCGCGCACCTTGATCAGCACCGCGTCGTTGTTGGCCTGGGCCTGGATCACCACGTCGGCCACGCCGGTGGAGGGCGTCTTGCCGTAGCGCCGCGCGTTTTCCACCAGATTGGAGATCACGCGGGTGAGTTCGACTTCGTCGCCCAGCACGCGAAGGTCGGACGGCACGTCGACCCGGATCTTCATTTCTTCGTAATCCTGCACGGCATAGGTGCAGGCATCGACCACGTCGCGAAGCAGCACGGGCTTGGGATCGACATGGTCGGGCCGAGCGTAGTCGAGGAACTTGTCGATGATGGCGTCGAGCTGGGCGATGTCGGCCGCCATGTGGTCGCGCGCGTCCTCGTCGGCCACGCTCATCTCGGTTTCCAGCCGCAGGCGCGCCAGCGGGGTGCGCAGGTCGTGCGAGATGCCCGCCAGCATGATGGCGCGGTCCTGCTCGATCTTGGCGAGCTGGTCGGCCATGCGGTTGAAGCCGATGTTGACCGCGCGGATCTCGTTGGTGCGCGCGCTTTCGTCGAGCCGGTGCGCCTCGTACTCGCCCTCACGCACCTGCATGGTGGCGCGCGACAGCTGCTTGAGCGGCAGGTTGATGAGCCGGGTGATCAGCGCCGCACCGGCCAGGGACAGGGCCATGGCAGTGCTGAGCCAGACCAGCCACGTGCGGCCACCCACGCGGCTGAAGCGGGTCGGATCGAGCAGCAGCCAGTAGGCGTCGCTTTCGATGGTGAAGCCGATCCAAAGGCCGGGCTCGTCGTTGACGCGGCTGGCCACGGTGGTGCCCTCGCCGAGCTGGTCGATCAGCTCCTCGGTCACGCGCTGGTCGAGCGCGCCGCTGGTGTAGGGCTGGAAGCGATCGTTGGGTTCGCGCGGCAGGATGCGCACGCCCTCCTGGTCGGCCAGCGTCTTGATCAGCGACACCCGCGTGATCGCGTCGGAATACACCAGCGCGGCGCGCGTGAGGTTCACGAGCGAGGCGATCTGGTGCGCCGTTTGGATGGCGCGAGGCTCGTACTCGAGTGAGCGAAAGGTCTGCAGCCAGGCGACCGTGCAGCCGACCAGCAACAGCGCGAGCAGGAAAAACGTGCGCCAGAAAAGGCTGAAGCCGAGCTTCAGGCCCGGTCGCCGGTCACGCTGGCCGGCGCCCTCCAGAGGGCTCGGCATCGTGACCTGGGCGCCGTCCTCCTGGGCTGGGCTGGGTCTGGCTGAATTCAGGCCGATGGCCACCTCGGGATGTCGTCAGGCCGTGCCGTCCGGCACGAAGACATAGCCCACGCCCCACACCGTCTGGATGTAGCGGGGCGCCGCGGCGTCGGCCTCGACCAGCTTGCGCAGGCGCGAGATCTGCACGTCGAGGCTGCGGTCGAAGGGCTCGAATTCGCGGCCGCGTGCCAGCTGGGCCAGTTTTTCGCGCGAAAGCGGCTGGCGCGGGTGGCGCACCAGCGCTTTCAGCATCGCGAATTCGCCGGTGGTGAGAGAGAGCTCTTCGCCGTCCTTCTTGAGCGTGCGCGACCCGAGGTCGAAGGCGAACGGACCGAAAGTGACGGTTTCGTTCTCGGTGGAAGGCGCGCCGGGCGCCTCCAGCGGCGGGCGTCGGCGCAGCACTGCGTGCACGCGCGCCAGCAGTTCGCGGGGGTTGAAGGGCTTGCCAAGGTAGTCGTCGGCGCCGACTTCGAGACCGACGATGCGGTCGACGTCTTCGCCCTTGGCGGTGAGCATGATGATCGGCGTGCGGTCGTTGGCGGCGCGCAGGCGGCGGCAGACCGAAAGGCCATCCTCGCCGGGCATCATCAGGTCGAGCACGATCAAATCGACCGTGTCGCGCAACAGGATGCGGTTGAGCGCCTTGCCGTCCTCGGCCACGATCACTTCGAAACCTTCCTGGGTCAGGTAGCGGCGAAGCAGGTCGCGGATGCGGGCGTCGTCGTCGACGATCACGATCTTGTCGGTGCGAGCGGGAACTTGAGTCATTTCTACAACGTTGAATTTGTAACAGCGTCGATTCTGAAGGCGTTGAGCCGTCGCTGAGCCAGTTTTACTTATGGTTTGACACTAAGTTACAAAACTTGCGGTCGCTAGCTGTCTAGCCATCCGCCGTTTGTCCAGCGGTGGCAAAGTCCACTTGTCCTATGACTTCTGCTCAATGAGAACCCTCCTTTCCGCGTTGCCGATCCTCGTTGCCTGCAGCTGCGGCTCCACATGGGCCACGGCTGACGAATTCCTCAAGGTTGGGGATTCGCGCCGCAGCGAGGTGCGCGAGGCGGTGGCGGCTCACCGCGCGGCGCAGCGCGCCGAGATCCGGCGGGAGGAGGCGGCGGCCGGCAGGCGCCTGACGGCCGCCGAACTCTTCGAATTGCGGCAGCAGGTGCGCGGCCAGTGGACGCCGCCCGGCACACCCCCCAGGGCAATGAATTCGGCAGAATCGCAGCCGGCCGAGCGAATCGCGCCGTCGCCGCCGATGTCGGCGGCCCGCGCGTTGACCTTGCCCCGCAGCCAGCGCCGCTAAGGCGGCGCGGCGCGCGTTTCTGCGTTTCTTGCATACCAATCCAGGGGGTAACTCGTCTTGAAGAAAATCAGTTGGATCGCGGCCTGCGCCGCCTTGGCCGCGGCAGCGGCCGCAGGCAGCGCCACGGCTCAGAGCATGACCCCGCCGCCGCAGAACGTGCTGCAGCTCACTGCGTCGGGCACGGTCGAAGTGCAGCAGGACTTGCTGAGCATGACGCTCACCACCACGCGCGACGCCGTCGATGCCGCCACGGTCCAGTCGCAGCTCAAGGCCGCGGTGGATTCCGCGCTGGCCGAAGCCAAGAAGAATGCCCAGCCCGGGCAGCTCGACGTGCGCACCGGCAACTTCAGCCTGTCGCCGCGCTACACCCGGGAAGGAAAGATCAACGGCTGGCAGGGCTCGGCCGAAATGGTGCTCGAGGGCCGCGACTTCCCGCGCATCACGCAGACCGCGGGCCGCATCACCACGCTCAACGTCGGCAACGTCGGCTTTGCACTGAGCCGCGAGCAGCGCGCCAAAAGCGAAACCGAGGCCCAGACCATCGCAATTGAAAACTTCAAGCAGAAGGCGACCGAGCTGGCCAAGGGCTTCGGCTTTGCGGGCTACACGCTGCGCGAGGTCGCGGTGAACGCGAACGACAGCGGCCCGATCCGGCCGCGCGTCATGGCCGCATCGGCCAAATCCTTTTCCCCCGACGCGCCGGTGCCGGTGGAAGCTGGGAAGACCAGTGTGGTGGTGAACGTGTCGGGGTCGGTGCAGCTCAAGTAGCTCCCGCTTCTTTCTTTCTCTTTCTTACTGTGCGGTCCAGCCGCCATCCATCTGCCAGGCCACGCCGCGGACCTGGTCGGCCGCCGGCGAGCACAGGAACACCGCCAGGCCGCCGAGCTGCTCGACCGTGGTGAACTGCAGTGAGGGCTGCTTCTCTCCCAGAAGATCGTTCTGCGCCTGGGTGGCCGAAATGCCGTCCCGTGCCGCGCGGTCGTCAATCTGCTTTTGAACCAGCGGCGTCAGCACCCAGCCTGGGCAGATCGCGTTGCTGGTGATGCCGGTGGTCGCGGTTTCGAGCGCCACCGACTTGGTGAAGCCGACGATGCCGTGCTTGGCCGCTACATAGGCAGACTTCCGCGCCGAAGCGACGAGCCCGTGGGCCGACGCGATGTTGACGATGCGTCCCCAATTGGCTTCGCGCATGGCGGGAATCGCGAGCCGCGTCGTGTGGAACGCGCTTGTGAGGTTGATTGCAATGATGGCGTCCCAGCGCTCCGGCGGAAAGTCCTCGACCTTGGCCACGTGCTGAATGCCGGCGTTGTTGACGAGGATGTCGACGCGGCCGAACCTGGACGCGGCGAACTTCATCATGTCCTCGATCTGGTCGGGCTTGCTCATGTCGGCGCCGTGATATTCGGCGCGCACGCCGAGCGCTTCGATGCGGGCCTTGGGCGTCTCGGCATCGCCGAAACCGTTGAGCACGACGTGTGCGCCTTGTTGTGCAAGGGCCTCGGCAATGGCAAGGCCAATGCCGCTGGTGGACCCCGTGACAAGCGCGGTTTTGCCTTTGAGCATGAAGTTCAATCTCCGAATGAATTAGGATGGACGAGACATTATCCGCACCAGGACGACTTCGTTTTCATGACAGAACCGACGCTTCATTACGTGGCGTGCGACGACCCCCAGGGCGGTCATCGCATGGCCTATTGGCAATGGGGCAGCGCGCGCAGTGCGCATGTGGTGATGTGCGTGCACGGCCTGACCCGCCAGGGGCGCGATTTCGACGTTCTGGCCAAGGCCATCGTGGCGCGCGCCGGCGGCAACGTGCGCGTGGTCTGCCCCGATGTCGCTGGGCGCGGCCAAAGCGACTGGCTGCGCGATCCGGCGCTCTACCAGGTGCCGGTCTATGCGGCCGACATGGTGGCGCTGCTGGCGCAACTGCATCGTGAACAGCCTATCGAGACGCTCGACTACCTGGGTACCAGCATGGGCGGACTCATCGGTTTCGTGCTGGCCGGCCACAAGCAATTGCCGCTACCTCGGCCTATCCGCCGCTTCATCGTGAACGACGTCGGCCCGACGGTCGAGGCCGCGGCCATCCAGCGCATTGGCGGCTACGTGGGGCAGGGCGGCCGCTATGCAACGGTGCAGGAAGCAGCCGACGCCATGTGGGCGATCTCGACCAGCTTCGGTCCGCATACGCCTGAGCAATGGCTTTCGCTGTCGCAGCACATGGTGGTGCCGGCGTCGCGACGCACAGGCGATGGTGTTCGCAAGGTCGAGGCCGAGGAGGCCGGCGGAACCGAAGCCGGTCCCTTTCTGCTTCACTACGACCCGTCCATCGCAGTCTCGCTGCGCGCCATCACGCCCGAGGCCGCGGCCCAAGGCGGCGCGGTGATGTGGAGCCTCTACGACGCCATCGAGGCGAAAACCTTGGTGACGCGCGGCGCCCAATCGGATCTGTTGGCGCGCGAAACGGCGCTGGCCATGACGCAGCGCGGACCTCGCGCGGCGCTGGTCGAATTCGAAGGCGTGGGCCACGCGCCCACCTTCGTCGACCCCGCGCAGGTGTCCGTCGTCACATCCTTCCTGTTCGATTGAGGGCAGCGTGAAGCGCGATTCTTCGAGCCTTCAAACGGCACACAGTCCCGATTCGGCCGTGGCGGACTATCCGCTGTCAGCCGCCACGGCCGATCGCACCCCGGTGATGGAGAACATGCTCGCCCGTGCGCGCGCATTTGCCGAGCCGCTGATCGCCGACGAAAAGCTAGACACTGGCGAGAACACGCTGGCCCACGCGGATGCCGTGGCGGCCATCGTCGCCAAGATGGGCGGCTCCGAAGCCATGCAGGCCGCGAGCTATCTGGTCTATGCCTGCCAGCACCTGAACCGGCCGCAGGAAGTGATTGCCAAGGTGTTCGGCGACAACTTTGCGGCGCTGGCGGTCGAAACCACCAAGCTGGTCCGCGTGCAGGAGCAAGCCCGCTCGGCTTCGCAGGGCCATCACCTGTCGGAAGGCGCGGGAGCGCAAACCGAGAACGTGCGCAAGATGCTGCTCGCGTTCTCGCGCGACCTGCGCGTGGTGATGCTGCGCCTGGCTTCTCGCCTTCAGACGCTGCGGCATGCCGCGGCCAGCAAGCAGCCGGCGCCCGAGAGCGTGGCGCGCGAGTCGCTGCAGGTGTTTGCGCCACTGGCCAACCGCCTGGGCATCTGGCAGGTGAAGTGGGAGATCGAGGATCTTTCTTTTCGCTTTCTGGAACCTGAAACCTATAAGCTGATTGCGCGCCTGCTCGACGAGAAGCGGGTCGAACGCGAAGGCCACGTCGAGCAGCTGCGCTCGCAGCTCGAAAGCGAACTGCAGGCCGAGGGCGTACGCGCCATCGTGCAGGGGCGGCCGAAGAACATCTACAGCATCGTGAAGAAGATGCGCGGCAAGTCGCTCGACTTCGCGCAGGTGTTCGACATCCTCGCGCTGCGCGTGGTGGTGCCCGACGTGAAAGATTGCTACGCGGCGCTGGCCTGGGTGCATTCGCATTTCCTCCCGATCGACGAAGAGTTCGACGACTACATTGCGCGCCCCAAGCCCAACGGCTACCAGTCGCTGCACACGGTGGTGCGCGAGATGGTCGACGGCAAGCCCGGCAAGCCGATCGAGATCCAGATCCGCACGGAAGAAATGCATGACCATGCCGAGCACGGCGTGGCGGCGCACTGGGCCTACAAGGAAGCAGGGCACAAGGGCTACGCGGGCGTGTGGGCGAGCGGAGAGTACGACGCCAAGATCGCCGTGCTGCGGCAGCTACTGGCATGGGAGCGCGATCTTTCGGGCGGCTCGCAGGGCCAGGGGCTCTTCGACGATCGCATCTATGTACTGACGCCGGATGCCGCCATCGTCGAGCTGCCGCAGGGTGCGACGCCGGTCGACTTTGCCTACACCGTGCACACCACGCTCGGCCATCGTTGCCGCGGCGCGCGTGTCGATGGCGCGATGGTGCCGCTCAACACGCCGCTCTCTAACGGGCAAACGGTGGAGATCATCGCGGCCAAGGAGGGCGGCCCGTCGCGCGACTGGCTCAATGCCGAGCTGGGCTATCTTGCGAGCCACCGCGCGCGTGCCAAGGTGCGCGCGTGGTTCAACGCGCAGATCACGCACGAGACCGTGGCGCGCGGACGCGAAGCGGTCGAGAAGCTGCTGCAGCGCGAAGGCAAGACGTCGACGCGGCTCGAGGACCTCGCTTCGCAGCTGGGCTTCAAGTCGGCGGACCATCTGTTCGAAGTGGTCGGCAAGGACGAGTTCTCGCTGCGCAATATCGAGATGCTGCTGCGCCCGCCGGAGCCCGCGCCCAATCCGGATGACGGCGTGCAGATCAAGAAGCCGCGCGCGAGCGAAAAATCTGGCAAGGGCGGCGTGTTGGTGGTGGGAGTGTCTTCATTGATGACGCAGCTTGCCAAGTGCTGCAAGCCGGCACCGCCGGATCCCATCAGCGGCTTCGTGACCCGGGGTCACGGCGTCAGCGTGCATCGCACCGATTGCAGCAACTTCCGCACGATGGCTGCGCGCGACGGCGAGCGCGTGATCGATGTCGAATGGGGAGCGGCAAAGAAGGGCGGCGAGGCGCCGGTCTATGCGGTGGACGTGGCCGTGGAAGCGGCGGACCGCCAAGGCCTCTTGCGCGACATTTCCGACGTCTTCGCACGGGAGAAGATGAACGTGATCGGTGTGCAGACGCAGTCGGTCAAGGGCACGGCGTGGATGACTTTCACTGTGGAGATCACCGATGCGGCGCGCTTGACGCAGGTGCTCGGCATCGTGACGGCAGTTGCCGGTGTGCGATCTGCACGTCGGCGCTAAAAAGCACGTTTTCTCCTGCTACAATAGCTGCTTCTCGGACACATCCTTAGGCGCGTAGCTCAGCTGGTTAGAGCACCACCTTGACATGGTGGGGGTCGTTGGTTCGAGTCCAATCGCGCCTACCAATTTCTGTTCCAACATCCGGCCAACCACCGGGTCTGTTGAACAGAGCTTTCACCGGGTTCCCCGGTGTCTCAATCGTCCTTTCGGTGAAGCAGACAAAGACCATGGCCACGTTGTTGTGCTACCTTGGCCGCACTGCAAACCTTTTCCAAATTTCTTGACAAGCGATCTGATGAATACGCGATCAACGCTGGTTGATCGGGCTCATGCTGAAAAGCGCCTGGCCGCATTGCTCAGGCAAGCCCCCATTGAATTTGCGCGCGCGGTCTATGGCATCAACGACCACGCAGGCGGCCGCACCGACACCATGGCTGCGCGCGAAGTGGCGCGCGCCCAGCGGCAGGGCATGCCCGTGACGCAAGAGCGCGCCGAACAGCGTGCGCGCGCGTATCTGCCGACCTCCGGCCACGAGCACTGTCCGCGCTGCTGGGTGGTCTATGGCCACAAGAGCCCCCTGCGCTTCAGGGAGGCCACCGAAGAACGCCCCGAGACGGCCGCCTGCGCTGCATGCGGCGCCGAGTACGCGACAACGCTCGACTGAAAGATGAATGCAGGTTGCGCCAGGCGGTCAGGGTAAACCTTGTCGCGATGCAGCAAAACCGCTACCTAGAATTGATCGGATGACATGGGAGTCCATGTGAAGGAGTCCTCAGTGCAGAGCAAGAAGTCCGGGGTCAAGCCGGAGCAACGTGTAATCAAGAAGTACCCCAACCGAAGGCTCTACGACACCGAGACATCCACGTACATCACCCTCACCGAGGTGAAGCAGCTCGTCATCCAGAATGCGCAGTTCGTGGTGCGCGATGCCAAGAGCGGTGACGACCTCACGCGAAGCATCCTGCTGCAGATCATTCTCGAAGAAGAAGCAGGTGGCGCGCCGATGTTCACCGAGCAGGTGCTGGCCAACATCATCCGTTTCTACGGACAGGCGATGCAGGGCTACATGGGTCCCTATCTGGAAAAGAACATCCAGGCAATGACCGAGGTGCAGGCCCAGCTTGCAGACAAGGCCGAAGGCCTCACGCCCGAGATGTGGTCGCGCTTCATGACCTTGCAGTCACCCGTGCTCCAGGGGTTGATGGGCAACTACGTCGAGCAGTCCAAGAACGTGTTCCTGCAAATGCAGGAACAAATGCAGAAGAACACCGAACAGGTTCTGGGCGCATTCGGCATCAAACGCCCTTGAAATCCCTGCGCTGGCAGATAGCTGGGACAATAGGGGCATATGAGCGAAGTTGCCTCCCCTGAACGTACTGCCAAGCCGGCTGCCCCCAAAGTCGGCTTCGTGAGCCTGGGCTGTCCCAAGGCCCTGACCGATTCCGAACTGATCCTGACCCAGCTAAGCGCCGAGGGCTACCAGACGGCCAAGACCTTCGAAGGCGCCGACCTGGTGATCGTCAACACCTGCGGCTTCATCGACGATGCCGTCAAGGAAAGCCTCGACACCATCGGCGAGGCACTGGCGGAAAACGGCCGCGTCATCGTCACGGGCTGCCTGGGCGCCAAGACCGGCGACCAGGGCGGCAACCTGGTGCGGCAGATGCACCCCAGCGTGCTGGCCGTGACTGGTCCGCACGCCACGCAAGAGGTCATGGATGCGGTCCATGCGAACCTGCCCAAGCCGCACGATCCTTTCATCGACCTGGTGCCCAACACCTTCGGCATCGCAGGCCTCAAGCTCACGCCGCGGCACTATGCATATCTGAAGATCAGCGAAGGCTGCAATCACCGCTGCACCTTCTGCATCATTCCGTCGATGCGCGGCGACCTGGTGTCGCGTCCTGTCGGCGACGTGCTCGGCGAGGCCAAGGCCCTGTTCGAAGGCGGCGTGAGGGAGCTGCTGGTCATCAGCCAGGACACCTCGGCCTATGGCGTGGACGTCAAGTACCGCACCGGTTTCTGGGACGGCAAGCCTGTCAAGACGCGCATGCTCGAGCTGGTGCGCACGCTGGGCGAAATCGCGGAGCCTTACGGTGCCTGGGTGCGCCTGCATTACGTGTACCCGTATCCGAGCGTGGACGAGATCATTCCGCTGATGGCGAGCGGGCAGGTGCTGCCTTACCTCGACGTGCCGCTGCAGCACAGCCACCCCGACGTGCTCAAGCGAATGAAGCGGCCGGCCAGCGGCGAGAAAAACCTGGAGCGGCTCGCGCGTTGGCGCGAGGTCTGCCCGGAGCTCGTGATCCGCAGCACCTTCATTGCGGGCTTTCCCGGCGAAACCGAGCAGGAGTTCGAACACCTGCTCGACTTCATCCGCGAGGCGCAGATCGACCGGGCCGGTTGCTTTGCCTACAGCCCCGTCGAGGGTGCCACGGCCAACGAGATTCCCGGCATGCTGCCGCCGGCCGAGCGCGAAGCCCGGCGGGCCCGATTCATGGAAGTGGCAGAAGCGGTGTCGATCGCCAAACTGCGGCAGCGCATCGGCGCCACCATGCAGGTGCTCGTCGATTCCGCGCCGGGCATGGGCCGAAAAGGCGGGGTCGGCCGAACCTACGCCGACGCACCTGAGATCGACGGCACCGTGCGCCTCTTGCCGCCCGAGAAAATCAGCAAGACGCTCAAAGTGGGTGAATTCACCAAGGCCCGCGTCGTGGGTGCCGAGGGCCACGACCTGATAGCGCTGCCGATCTGAGATCCGCCAAATGGAAAAGCCCGCATGAAGCGGGCTTTTCTCAAAGGCTTGATCGGGGCTGGCAAGGCCCGGTTGTTCCTAGTCATCCGAACGCGAGATGACCAGAAGACTCATGAACAACGCTCCAAGAAACATGCCGGCTATCAGAGTAAATGCTGCGACCACGATGGGCTCCTTAATTTGAATGCTCAAACCAAAGGTAACATTTTGCATCGCTTCGGCGTTACTTTCTGAAGCATCTTGGTGGAAAAGTGTGATTTTTGCCACGACTTTGCCATTTGAAAACATGTGCTGAGCGCCGGGTTTTGCTTCCCCGACCCTCGCTAAAACGGAAGCGCTTCGCCACCGGCCCGCGGGAGGCTTGGATAGAGGTATTTGGAGTACTCGCCCGCGTTGCCGTACAGCTGTGCGGCGAGTGCCACGGGGTCATCTTTGCCGTGCTTTTCGTAAAGTACGGGCCCCCAGATGATGAATCCATCGATGCTCAACCGGTGAGGCGTGGGTTCGATTGCCTTCCATGCGTGGGCGAATCTTGAGATCCAAGCCAGGGCTTCTGCCAAGGCATGGTTGCGCGGGGAGGGGGTTTCTTCAGGCTTGGACATGGTAGTTATCCTTTGTGAAAAGACTGTATAAATGTACAGTAATTTCAAGATCTGTCCAGCTTGGCGAGTGGACTCAACCGTGCCTGTTGAACCACGCCCAAAGAGCAGCGCCCAGGCCGAGCCAGATGCCAACGATGATCACTGCGCCGGCAATGCTTTGGGGTTTGGTGCCTTGTTCTTTCATCCACTTGTCGGCCTGAGCGCGGCATTCCTCCAGCACAGCGGCCGGAATGAGCCGGATGTTCAGCCAGATGAGGGCGGGCAGCAGCAGGGCATCGTCGACGTAGCCCAGGATCGGAATGAAATCAGGTATGAGATCGATCGGGCTCAGCGCGTAGGCGACGACAAAGGCTGCAAGCGCCTTGGCGAACCAGGGCGTGCCGGGGTGGCGGTAGGCAAACCAGAGCGTGACGGCGTCGCGCTTGATGCGCGACGCCCACAGTTTGATGCTTTGAAAAATGGCCATGAACGTAGAGATTGCCAGAGCGCATCGCGTGGTAAGGTGCACATCGGCTTGACAGCCCGCCGCGAACTCGGATCCAACCATGATCATCTTCGGCGCCGCGCCCATCAGGTTGGGTTTGCGGTTCACCTTTACTGGCAACACGGTGTATTGATTGGTTGCCCCGCTTCTTGGGACTGTGCGCGATCATTCGTCGATGTACTGCGTCAGAATGGCGAGAAAGCCGCTCTCCTTGAGCGGTTGCCGCAGCATTTCATGAGAAGACGAAGCCCGTTGCATCTGTTCGAATCCGTGCCACCCGAAACAATCCCGCAAGAGGTCCCGAACCGGGGCAGCGAAGGTGTGTGCGAACGCGGCGGCTTGCTATCGGATCGGCCTTGTTTGGCCGCGATCGGCTTTCGCGAGGGAGAGCATCCCTCGCTCATGTTCCCAGGGCAAAGAAAAAACCCCTGTAAATCGATGATTCACAGGGGTTTCAGCTTGGTAGGGGTGGTGCCCAGAAGAGGACTCGAACCTCCACGATGTTACTCGCTAGTACCTGAAACTAGTGCGTCTACCAATTCCGCCATCTGGGCCCACATAGCTGCCGAAGCAGTTATGTTTTGAATTTCAGGAAAGAGAGAATCATATCAAAAATAATGGCCACTCCAGCGGTCTGCTGGATGAATTTGAAGGAACTGTTCAAGGGCATCGCGACGGGCACGGTTTTGTGCAGCGCGACGACGGCGAAGCCGACATCTATCTGCCCCCGAACGAGATGCGTGCGGTGCTGCACAAGGACCGCGTCAAGGCGCGTGTGGTGCGGCAAGACCGGCGCGGGCGTCCCGAGGGGCGGGTGGTCGAAATCGTCGAGCGCCCGGAGCAGCCGATCATCGGCCGCCTGTTGCACGAAGGCGGCATATGGCTCGTCGCGCCTGAAGACAAACGCTACGGTCAGGACGTACTGATCCCCAAAGGCGCAACCGGTCCCGCGAAGGTGGGACAGGTTGTGGTGGTGCAGCTCACCGAGCCGCCGGCCTTGTTCGGCCAGCCCGTGGGCCGCGTGAAGGAAGTGCTGGGCGAGATCGACGACCCGGGCATGGAGATCGAAATTGCCGTGCGCAAGTACGGCGTGCCGCACGAGTTTTCCGCGGATTGCCTGGCCGAAGCCAAGGCGTTGCCCGAGAAGGTCCGGCCCGCCGACAAGAAGGGCCGCATCGACCTGACCGACGTGCCGCTGGTCACGATCGATGGCGAAGACGCTCGCGACTTCGACGACGCTGTTTATTGCGAGCCCGCGAAGGTTGGCCGCGGCAAGGGCTGGCGTTTGCTGGTTGCCATTGCCGATGTCAGCGCCTATGTGCAGACCGGCTCGGCGATCGACATCGATGCGTACGACCGCGCCACCAGTGTCTACTTCCCGCGCCGCGTTATTCCGATGCTGCCCGAAAAGCTTTCGAACGGCTTGTGCTCGCTGAACCCCGAGGTCGAGCGTCTGTGCATGGTGTGCGACATGCTCGTGGCGGCCGACGGCGAGATCTACGCCTACCAGTTCTATCCGGCTGTGATGTTCAGCCACGCACGCTTCACCTATACCGAAGTGGCTGCCATTCTTGGCAACACGCGTGGCCCCGAGGCGGCCAAGCGCAAAGACCGCGTGAAGGACCTGTTGAACCTGGCCGACGTCTACAAGGCACTGCTCAAGCAGCGCGGCAAGCGCGGCGCGGTTGACTTCGAAACCACCGAGACGCAGATCATCTGCGACGACGCGGGCCGTATCGAGAAGATCGTGCCGCGTACGCGCAACGAGGCGCACCGCCTGATCGAAGAAGCCATGCTCGCAGCCAACGTGTGCAGCGCCGACTTCATCGCCGAAGGCAAGCACCCGGGCCTGTTCCGCGTGCACGAAGGCCCGACCCCCGAGAAGAAGGAAATCTTGCGCGGCTATCTGAAGGCCATGGGCGTGGGGTTGAGCATTACCGACGATCCGCGGCCCGGCGAGTTCCAGGCGATTGCCGACGCCACCAAGGAGCGGCCCGACGCGCAACAGATCCACACCATGCTGCTGCGCTCGATGCAGCAGGCGATCTACACGCCCATCAACAGCGGCCACTTCGGCCTGGCGTACGAGGCCTACACCCACTTCACGAGCCCGATCCGGCGCTATCCGGACCTGCTGGTGCACCGCGTGATCAAGGCAATTCTCGGCAAGACGCGCTATCAGCTGCCGATGCTGCCGACGCCGGGCGAGGCGCATGCCAAGCTGGCCAAGCGGCTGGCTTCGCGTGTCAAGGCGCCGACCACCAAGCCGCAGAAAGCCACCGTCGCGCCAACCAAGGAAGTGCTGGCCTGGGAAGCAGCGGGCCTGCATTGCAGCGCCAACGAGCGCCGCGCCGACGAAGCCAGCCGCGATGTCGAGGCATGGCTCAAGTGCAAGTACATGCGCGAGCATCTGGGCGAAGAATACGGCGGCGTGGTCACTGCGGCCACCACCTTCGGCATCTTCGTCACGCTCGACGCCATGTATGTTGAGGGACTGGTGCACATCACCGAACTCGGCGGCGAGTATTTCAAGTTCGATGAAATGCGCCAGGAACTGCGCGGCGAGCGCACCGGCATCCGCTATGCCATCGGCACGCGCGTGCGGGTGCAGGTGAGCCGTGTCGACCTGGATGGGCGCAAGATCGATTTCCGCCTGGTGCGCGAAGGCGAAGAGCTCACGGCGCGTGCCATGAAGGACAAGGGCGTTGGCGCGGGCGGCGTGCCGGTCAAGGCATCGGCCAAGCGCAGCTCGCGCCACAAGGCCGAACACAAGGCCGAAGCTGTTCCCGAGCCGCGCATCGAGCGCGGCGCGAGCGCCGTTGCGGTGGGCCCGCAGTCGGCCATGCAGGCCTTCAAGTCGGCGGTCAAAAAGGCCGCCAACAAGATGAAGGGGCGCAAGCCGCGCCGCGCATGACGAGCAACGCACTGCACCCATCCCTTACAGACACACCGAGAAGGAGACACTGAACATGAGCGTGGAAAACAACAAGGGCCGCATCGCGATCGTCACAGGCGCTGGCACCGGCATCGGACGCGCCGCAGCGCTGGCTTTGCTGGCCGACGGTTGGAACGTGACCCTGGCCGGGCGCCGCCTGGAGCCGCTGGAGCAGGTGGCGGAAGAGTCGGGCGCCGGCGCTCGGGCCTTCGCGGTGCCTACCGATGTGGCCAACGCCGAATCTGTACAGGCGCTGTTCGCCGCCGCGGTGGAACGCTTCGGCCGCGTCGACCTGCTGTTCAACAACGCTGGCGTGGGCAACCCCCCAGGCCCGTTCGAAGACTGGACGGCGGACCAATGGCGCGGCGTGGTCGACATCAACCTGACCGGCATGTTCTTCTGCATTCAGCAGGCGTTCCGCACGATGAAGGCGCAAACCCCGCGCGGCGGCCGAATCATCAACAACGGTTCTATTTCGGCCACGGCACCGCGGCCCAATTCGGCGGCCTACACCGCGACGAAGCACGGCGTGGAGGGCCTCACCAAGACCGCTTCGCTCGACGGGCGCAAGTACGACATCGCCGTGGGCCAGATCGACGTGGGCAATGCCATGACAGAGTTGGCGGCGCGCATGGCCAAAGGTGTGCCGCAAGCCAACGGCGAACTCGCCATCGAGCCGCTGATGGACGTCAAGATCGTGGGCCAGTCAGTGCTCTACATGGCGAACCTGCCACTGGAAGCCAACGTGCTGTTCCATACCGTCATGGCGACGAAGATGCCCTTCGTCGGGCGCGGGTAGAGCAAAACCTGGTCAGCGCGGCGCCTGGCGCGCCAAGGCGCCAGCTGTCAGCGGCGGCGCACTGGCCGGCCACGTATCGGCGATGCGGCCATGGCGCCAGACGGCTTCGTGCGCTGCCTCGAAGGCCGGGTTTTGCGCCGCCAGCGCGGCGCCGATCATTCCGGCCAGCACGTCGCCCGTGCCGGCGGTCGCGAGCCTGGCGTTGCCGGTCGCATTGAGGACCGGCGGCGCACCGCTGCCATCCGCAATCACCGTTCCTGAGCCCTTGAGCACGGCAACCACGCCGTAGCGGGACGCCAGTTGACGGGCTGCTGCGAGCCTGTCTGCCTGGATGTCGACGGCTGTGCAGTTCAGAAGGCGTGCGGCTTCGAGCGGGTGCGGGGTGATCACGGTCGGCTTTCCGCGCCGAGCGCGCGACGCCAGTTGCGTTTGCAATCCACTGTCGGCCGCAATGGCGTTCAGCGCATCGGCATCGAGCACCAATGCAGCCGCTGTCGCCAGCACGCGCGGCAGCACCGCGCGCACGGCTGTGCCTGCACCGCATCCGCAGACCGCCGTCATGCCGGTGAGATCGAGCGTGTTGGCGTCTCGCAGCATCAGCTCGGGCTGTGCCAAATCAACTGGGGCTGCACTGGGGTCGAGCAAGCCGACGAACACGCGTCCGGCACCCGCATGCAGCGCGGCCGATCCAGCGAGCAGTGCGGCGCCCGCCATGCCAGGTGCACCGCCGATCACCGCGACGTCGCCATAGCTGCCCTTGTGCGATGCGTGGCTGCGCGGCCGGTTCGTTGGTGCGCCTGCAAGGCGTGCAACGGGCGGCTCGGCCTTGCTGCTGCAACCCAGGTCGTCGAACCAGACTGTGCCCGCCGCATCGCGGCCTTGGGCCGTGAAGAGGCCAGGCTTCAGGGTCAGGAAGGTCACGCAAGCCGAGGTGTCGGCCGCTGGATGGGCTGCGTGCCAGACCCCCGTGTCGGCATTCAAACCGGAAGGCAAATCGACGCTGAGCACCGGTTGCCCGCCTGCATGCATCTGCCGCAGCCACTCGGCCATGACGCCGGCGGGCGGCCGGGTCGACCCGATGCCGAGCAGCGCATCGATGGCCAGTTCATAGGCGGCAGGCGGCTGCGGTGCAAAGATCACTCCCGCATCGAGCGCGCGTTGCAGCGAGGCCTTGGCATCGGGTGGCAGGCGGTTTTCATCGCCCACGAACGTGACGGTCGGCTGGAAGCCCCGGCGCTGCAACTGCGCCGCGGCCTCGAAGCCATCGCCGCCGTTGTTGCCCGGCCCGCAGGCGATCCAGATCGTGCGCGCGTGCGGCGCGAGCGCCATGGCAAGCCGCGCCACGGCGAGGCCCGCGCGCTGCATCAACGTGTGGGAGGGCAGGGTGGCCGCGGCCGCGTGCTCGATGCGCCGCGTCGCCACAATGTCGAACAGATCGGCGGCGGTGGCGGACGTGATGCGTTGCATCGGGCCATTTTGCCGCTCGGCGACGATGAATGAAGCGCTTGAATAAATGGCGCTCTGGCGCCTGAAATCCTAGAGGCCGAGCCGCTCGACGCCAAGGCCTTCGAGGTCGACACCGGCATCGCGGCCACCGACCAGGTCGGCCACTACGCGTGCGCTGCCGCACGACAAAGCCCAGCCGCTGGAGCCGTGGCCCAGGTTGAGCCACACGCCCGGCACGCCGCTGGCACCGAGCACAGGAGGGCCGTCGGGCAGCATCGGCCGTGCACCCTTCCATTGCTGTACGCCCGACTGCAGCGTGACGGCGCCGGGAAACCAGTCGTGGAGCACCTTGTAGAGCGTTTGCACCGCGGATGCATTCAGCGTGCTCAGCGAACCGCCAATCTCGGCGCTGCCCGCCACCCGCACGCGCTGGCCCAGGCGCGAGATGGCGATCTTGTAGCGCTCGTCCATCACGGCGCTGCGGGGGGCGTTGAGCGATTCGCGAATCGGCGCGCTGATGGAATGGCCATACACCGGCGCAAGCGGAATCTTGAGGCCGAGCGGCCGCAGCAACTGGGCCGAGGCAAGCCCCGCGCACACCACCACCGCATCGAAGCGCAGCGGCGGTGAACCGCCTGCAAGCGAGATCGAGGTGGGGTCGGCGCGACTCAGGGGTGCGATGTCGCAATTGAAATGAAATTGGGCACCGAGCGCCTCGCACTCCCACTTGAGCAACTGCGCGAACTGGCGGCAGTTGGCCACCTCGTCTTCGGGCAGGTGAATAGCGCCCGCGAGTGCCGTGTCGGCGTTGAGCGCGGGTTCGATGCGCCGGGCTTCGTCGGCGTCGACTTCCTTGAAGACGCTGCCGGCCGCGCGCAGCACCTCGAGCCCGGGTTGCACCAGTTTCTTCTCGCGCTTGGAGCGCAGCAGCACGAGGTACCCGTCGCTGCGCTCATAAGTGAGTTCGCGCGCCTCGGTCACTTCGTGCAGCCGGGTGCGGCTGTAGAACGCCAGGCGCTGCATGCGGGCGCGGTTGGCGAGATAGGTTTCGAGCTTGCAGGCCTTCTGCCAGCGCGACATCCAGCCCAGATCGCGTGTGCTCAGCGGCCAGCGCAGCTTGATGGCGCCGTGCGGAGAGAGCAGCGAGCGCAGCACCTTGCCCCGCATGCCGGGCGCGGCCCATGGCGTCACATAACCCGGCGCGACCACGCCTGCATTCGCAAAACTGGCCTCCTCGGCGGCGGCGCCGCGACGCTCGAACACGGAGACTTCATGCCCATCTGAAACCAGTTCCCAGGCGGTGGTGACGCCGATGATGCCGGCGCCCACGATCGCGATTTTCATTGAATTTTTGAGTAAGAAGGGATGGCTGACGCCCTTCGATGGGCGTGGAGCTATTGTCTTCGCAGTGCGTGTTCCGCTTGCAGGGCAATCGCAAGAACCGCGTCATCGTGCAGCGCGGCGTGCCACACCATCAGGCCGACCGGAAGTTTGCCGGCCGCATGGCAGGGCAGGGAGATGGCGCAGCCGTCGAGCATGTTGACGATCGACGGATTGCGCAGCAGCAGTGCATTGATGCGAAAGAATTCGTCGTCGCGCTCGGCACCCGGCGCCACGCTGGCGATGGAGGGTGCGGTGATCGGCACCGTCGGTGACAGCACGGCGTCGAAGGACGCCAGCGCTGTTTCGATGCGGGCAATCCACGCGCGCCGGGCATTCACGAGGTCGATGTATTCGTGCGCCTTCATGCCGGCGCCCCGGACGATGCGTTGAGCGACGCGCGGGTCGTAGCCGGCGCCGCTGCGCTCCAGCAGCAGCCGGTGCCAGGCATAGGACTCGGCCGCCGAAAACCCGCCCGTGGCGTTGATGGCCTGCAACTCGGCCAGTTCCGGCAGCTCGATTTCCTCGACCTGGGCACCGCCACTGCGCAGTGTTTGCAGCGCGTCCTCGAAGGCGCTGGCCACCGCGGGCTCGATGCCGTCGAAGAATACGTTTTTCACCACGGCGAGCCGGTAGGCCGCCAGGGAGGCGGCGCCGGCGGTCACACGGCGGGCTGCGAGGATCTCGTGCGCGGCGATGGCGTCCCGGACCGAGCGCGTCATGGCGCAGACCGTGTCGAGCGTGGTCGAGAGCGGCAGGGCGCCATCGGCCGGCACGAGGCGGGCGGTGCTCTTGAATCCCACGATGCCGTTCAGTGCCGCCGGAATGCGGATCGAGCCGCCCGTGTCCGAACCGAGCCCCATGAAAGCCGCCCCGGTCGCGACCGAAATGGCGGCTCCGGACGACGAACCCCCTGGAATGCGCGGCGTGGCGGCGTCGCTCACGTTGACCGGCGTGCCATGGTGCGGGTTGACTCCCACGCCCGAGAAAGCGAACTCGCTCATGTTGGTGCGGCCGGTCAGCACGCCGCCCGCGGCGCGCAGCCGCGCGACCGCCACGGCGTCGGCCTTGGCTGCCGGGGCATGCGAAAGCACGACGGAGCCAGCGGGGGTTGGTTGGCCCTCGATGTCGAACAGGTCCTTGGCGGTGAAGGCGAGCCCTGCGAGCCTGCTTTGCGGCGCCGCCAGTTCGACCTGCTGGCGGGCTTCGTCGAACAGCGTGCGGGTGAAGACGTGGCTGCAGGCCGGAGACTGGGCGATGCCGATGGCATGCTCCAATTCGGTGCGTGCATCGGTGCCACCTGCCAACAGATTCAGACGGGTGGCGTGAAGGTCGTTCATGGGTAGGTGCGTGGGCGCAGACGGCTCGGTTGCGAGAGTGGTGCAAGGGAAAAGACAGGGTGGGCCGTGCTATACTCTTTGGGTTTCGCTGACTGCGTGACGGCTACCGCCACACACAGCCTGACACATCCGCAAACCGGCCCAATCAAGGTGTTGCGACTCCATTCGAAGGAGGCGCAAAACGGGCTGGATTTTAGACCCAACCTTTGGAGTAATTTCAATGTCTACCACCATGCGCGAAATGCTGGAAGCCGGTGTCCACTTTGGTCACCAAACCCGCTTCTGGAACCCCAAGATGGCCCCGTTCATCTTCGGTCATCGCAACAAGATTCACATCATCAACCTGGAAAAATCGCTCCCGATGTTCCAGGACGCGATGAAGTACGCCAAGCAGCTCACGGCCAACCGCGGCACGATCCTGATGGTCGGCACGAAGCGCCAGGCCCGTGAAATCGTCGCGGCAGAAGCTCGCCGTGCCGGCGTGCCCTTCGTCGACACCCGCTGGCTCGGCGGCATGCTGACCAACTTCAAGACCGTCAAGACCTCGATCAAGCGTCTGAAGGACATGAAGGCCCAGCAGGAAGCCGGCCTCGACAGCCTGAGCAAGAAAGAGCAGCTCACGTTCTCGCGTGAAATCGCGAAGCTCGAGAAGGACATCGGCGGCATCCAGGATATGGCCGCCTTGCCGGACGCCATCTTCGTGATCGACGTGGGCTTCCACAAGATCGCCGTGGCCGAAGCCAAGAAGCTCGGCATTCCGCTGATCGGCGTGGTTGACTCCAACCACTCGCCCGAAGGCATCGACTACGTCATTCCGGGCAACGACGACTCGTCGAAGGCCGTCACGCTGTACGCACGCGGCATCGCCGACGCGATCATCGAAGGCCGCAACAGCGCTGGTGGTGACGTGGTCAAGGCCATCGCCGAAGGCAGCAGCGACGAATTCGTCGAAGTCGAAGAAGGCGCTTCGGCCTGATTGGTGCTCTCGCGAGCCTGAAGAAGGGGCTTTGGTGCCCCTTTTTTTTAACCTGATTTTTGGATTTACGGAGATACAACAATGGCTGCAATCACCGCAAGCATGGTCGGCGAACTGCGCGCAAAGACCGACGCGCCGATGATGGAGTGCAAGAAGGCCCTGACCGAGGCCGACGGCAACATGGAAAAGGCCGAAGAGCTGCTGCGCATCAAGCTCGGCAACAAGGCAGGTAAGGCATCGGGCCGCATCACCGCCGAAGGCGTGGTCACGGCTTTCGTCGACGGCGCTGCCGGCGGCATGATCGAGATCAACTGCGAAACCGACTTCGTCACCAAGAACGACAGCTTTCTGGCCCTGGCCAACGCTGCCGCGATGCTGGTCGCCAAGCACAATCCCGCGGACATCGCCGCGCTGGGCGCGCTGCCCTATGAGCAAGATGGCTTCGGTCCCACGCTCGAAGACGTGCGCAAGGGCCTCATCGGCAAGATCGGCGAGAACATGAGCTTCCGCCGCTTCAAGCGCTTTGGCGGCAACGGCAAGCTGGCTTCGTACCTGCATGGCACGCGCATCGGCGTGATGGTCGAGTTCGAAGGCGACGACACTTCGGCCAAGGACGTTGCGATGCACATCGCCGCCATGAAGCCGGTTGCCATCTCGGCCGCCGACGTGCCCGCCGACCTGATTGAAAAAGAGCGTGCTGTTGCCGCCGGCAAGGCCGAGGAAGACCGCAAGACGGCCGAAGCCGAAGGCAAGAAGCCGCAGCCTGCAGACATCGTTGCCAAGCGCATCGAAGGCGGCGTGCAAAAGTATCTCAAGGAAGTCTCGCTGCACAACCAGCCGTTCGTGAAGAACGACAAGCAGACCGTCGAGCAGATGCTCAAGGCCGCCGACACCAGCATCAAGGGCTTCACCCTGTATGTGGTCGGTGAAGGCATCGAAAAGAAGGTCGACGACTTCGCAGCCGAAGTTGCAGCCCAGGTTGCTGCCGCCAAGGCCGCCGCGTAAAAACTGTTACGCCCCAAAGCGGCTGTGCACTTGTGTGTGCCGCCGCTTTTTCACCGCCTCGTTCTACACTCGCCCCGCCAACCCCAAGTAAGGAAATTGCCCATGTCTGCTCCCCGCCCAGCCCACAAGCGAATCTTGTTGAAGCTGTCGGGCGAGGCATTAATGGGAGACGATGCCTTTGGTATTAATCGCGCCACCATCGTTCGCATGGTCGAAGAGATCGCCGAGGTGGTGAACATGGGTGTGGAGCTTGCGGTCGTGATCGGCGGCGGCAACATCTTCCGCGGCGTCGCGGGAGGCTCCGTTGGCATGGACCGCGCCACGGCCGACTACATGGGCATGCTGGCCACGGTCATGAATTCGTTGGCACTGGCCGACGCCATGAACAAGCAGGGGCTGGTGGCGCGCGTCATGTCGGCCATCGCCATCGAGCAGGTGGTCGAGCCTTACGTGCGGCCCAAAGCGTTGCAGTATCTCGAAGAGGGCAAGGTCGTGGTGTTTGCCGCGGGCACTGGCAATCCCTTCTTCACCACCGACACGGCGGCCGCGCTGCGCGGTGCCGAGATCGGTGCAGAGCTGGTGCTCAAGGCCACCAAGGTCGATGGCGTGTATTCCGCCGACCCGAAGACCAACCCCAATGCAACGCGCTATTCGACGCTTACCTTCGATGAGGCGATCGCGCAAAATCTCGGCATCATGGACGCCACGGCTTTTGCGCTGTGCCGCGACCAGAAGTTGCCGATCAAGGTGTTCTCGATCTTCAAGAACGGCGCGCTCAAGCGCGTTGTCATGGGCGAGGACGAAGGCACGCTGGTGCATGCCTGAGGAGTATTGAGATGACGACCCCTACCATTGCAGAAGTTCGCAGCACGACCGATGCGAAGATGAACCAGTCGCTCGCTGCGTTCCAAAACAACCTCACCAAGATCCGTACCGGCCGCGCCAACTCCGCGCTGCTCGACTCGATCCATGTCGATTACTACGGCTCGCAAGTCCCGCTGAGCCAGGTGGCCAACGTGTCGGTGCTCGACTCGCGCACCATCAGCGTCCAGCCCTGGGAAAAAGGCATGGGCGCCAAGATCGAGAAAGCCATTCGCGAAAGCGACCTGGGCTTGAACCCGGCCTCGATGGGCGACCTGATCCGCGTGCCGCTTCCCGCCATGAGCGAAGAGCGCCGCAAGGAAATGACCAAGCTGGTCCGCAACGAAGGCGAAACCGCCAAGATCGCCACGCGCAACCTGCGCCGCGATGCGAACGAAGCTGTCAAGAAACTGGTCAAGGAAAAGCTCGCTTCCGAGGACGACCAGAAACGCGCCGAAGCCGAGATCCAGAAGGTCACCGACCGCCACATTGCGGAAATCGACCGGCTGGTCGCGGCCAAGGAAGCGGAGATCATGGCCGTTTGAAGCTGCGCATGGCCTCCTCCTTGCCGCAGATTCCCCGTCACATTGCCATCGTCATGGATGGCAACGGACGCTGGGCCACGCGGCGGTTCCTGCCTCGTGTGGCGGGGCACAAGCAGGGCGTCGAGTCGCTGCGGCGCTGCGTCAGGGCCTGCGTCGATCGCGGCGTGGGCATTCTCACGGTCTTCGCGTTCTCCTCGGAAAACTGGAACCGTCCGCCCGAAGAGGTGTCGGGCCTGATGGAAATCATGGTCGGTGCGCTCGCGCGCGAGGTGCCCAAGCTGAGTCGCGACGGCGTGCGGCTGCACTTCGTCGGCGAACGGGCCGGACTCTCCAAGAAAATGGTGCAGGGCCTGGTCGATGCCGAGGAAGCCACCGCGCAGAACACCAAGCTGATCCTCAACGTCTGCTTCAACTACGGCGGCCGCTGGGACATTGCACGCGCCGCCGCAACGCTGATGGAGCGCGGCGAAGCGCTCACCGAAGCCAATCTCGACCGCGCCATGGCCCTGGCGCACGTACCCGACCCTGACCTGCTCATCCGCACCGGCGGCGAGCAGCGGCTGTCGAACTTCCTGCTCTGGCAGAGCGCCTACGCGGAGCTTTTCTTCAGCAACAAGCTCTGGCCCGAGTTCGACGAAGCCGAACTCGACGCCGGAATTGCCGCGTTCCAGGCTCGCGAGCGCCGGTTCGGCAAGACTTCCGCGCAGGTCACGGCCGGCAGCGATTCCACTTCAGATCGCCAGATGGCCTGAGGGCCTTCACGGCCCGACAACTCAGCCGCATGCTCAAACAACGCATCCTCACGGCGATCGTCCTGCTGGCGATCTTGCTGCCGGCGCTCTTCTATCCGTCCCACGTTCCTTTTGCCTGTGTCATGCTGGTACTGATTGGCGCCGGAGCTTGGGAGTGGGGCCGCCTCAACGGATACAGCCAGCGGCTGTCGGTGTTCCTCGGGCTCGAAACGGTCGTGCTGTGCGCGCTTTCATGGTGGCTCGGGCTGCTCGCGCAGCCGCTCATGCTCATGTGGCTGCTGGCCAGCGCCGCCTGGGTGCTTGGCGGGGCTGCGCTGTTGAGGGTGTCGGTTCCGGGCTGGCCTCGCATTCCGCGCGGCCTGCGCCTGGTGGGCGGGTTGCTGGCGCTCTGGGTGGCGTGGCTCGCGGCGGTGCAGGCGCGCATGGTCGGCATCAACTTCCTGCTTTCGATTCTCGTGCTGGTCTGGGTGGCCGACGTCTTCGCGTACTTTGCGGGCCGCGCCTTCGGCCTCAAGTTCACACGCGGCAAGCTCGCGCCTGCCATCAGCCCCGGCAAGAGCTGGGAAGGGGTGTGGGGCGGCATGGCTGGCGTGGTGGTTCTGGCCTTCGCCTGGGTCTGGGCCGACAAGGCCGCCGGCGCCACGGTGGCAAGCCTCTATACCCGGCTGCATGAACGCGGCTGGTGGCTGCTGCTGGTGGGCGTGGTGTTCCTTGCGGCGATGAGCGTCGTCGGCGACCTGGTCGAATCGCTGATCAAGCGCAGCGCCGGCGCCAAGGACAGCAGCCGGCTGCTGCCGGGCCACGGCGGCGTGCTCGACCGCGTGGATGCCCTCTTGCCGGTACTCCCCATTGCAATGATGCTGGCTTCCTTGTGAACACACCCAAACAACGCATCACGGTGCTGGGTTCGACCGGTTCGGTCGGGGTCAGCACGCTCGATGTCATTTCGCGGCACCCTGACCGTTTCGAGGTCTTCGCGCTGTCCGCTTCGACCAAGGTCGACGAACTGCTGGCGCAGTGCGCGCGTTTTTTGCCGCGCTTCGCGGTCATGGCCAGCCCGGTGCATGCAGCACAGCTGGCAGAAAAGCTGAAGCAGAACAATCTTCCGACGCGAGTCCTGATTGGCTCTGATGCTATTGAAAAAATAGCGTCTCACGAAGAGGTCGATGCGGTCATGGCTGCGATCGTCGGTGCCGCGGGTCTTGGGCCATGCCTGGCCGCGGCCCGCGCCGGCAAGCGCCTGCTGCTGGCCAACAAGGAGGCGCTGGTGGTCGGCGGCGAACTGTTCATGCGCACCGTGCGCGAGGGCGGCGCCACGCTGCTGCCGATCGACAGCGAGCACTCGGCCATCTTCCAGTCGCTGCCGGAAGATCCATCGACCTGGGCGCGCCGCATCGACAAGATCATCCTGACCGCGTCGGGCGGCCCGTTTCGCACGCGCGCACCCGAAACCCTTGGTTCAGTCACGCCAGAGCAGGCCTGCGCCCATCCGAACTGGGTCATGGGCCGCAAAATTTCGGTCGATTCCGCCACCATGATGAACAAGGCGCTCGAGGTGATCGAGGCGCGCCACCTGTTCGGCGTGCTGCCCGAGCAGATCGAGGTGGTCATCCATCCCCAGAGCGTGGTGCATTCGATGGTGCAGTTCACCGATGCATCGGTCATCGCCCAACTAGGCACTCCCGACATGCGCGTGCCCATCGCCGTCGGCCTGGCATGGCCCGAGCGCATCGAAAGCGGAGCAGGGCGCCTGGACTTCCGCCAGATGGCAGCCCTGAGCTTCGATGCCCCCGATGCGGCGCTGTTTCCGGGCCTGGGCCTGGCCTGGCATGCATTGCGCGCGGCACCCGGTACCACGGCGGTGCTCAACGCTGCCAATGAAGTCGCAGTCGAGGCCTTTCTTGATCGGCGCCTGCGATTCGACCGCATTCATGCGGTCAACATGGAAACTTTGGAGGCTGTTGCACCCTCCAAGCCCGCATCGCTGGCCGACCTGCTGGCGCTCGATGCCAGTGCGCGTGCGGCCGCCAATGCCGCGGCGCTGCGCTTCGCGGCCTGACCCTTCCCGTCGATAGAGGAACCGGATGCTCACCGTCATCGCTTTCGTGGTTGCACTCGGCGTCCTCATTGCCGTGCACGAATACGGCCACTACCGCGTCGCGGTAGCCTGCGGCGTCAAGGTCCTGCGGTTCTCGGTGGGCTTTGGCAAGACCCTCTACCGCTGGCAGCCCAAGCGGCAGCATCCGGGCCAGGAAACCGAATTCGTCATTGGCGCGTTCCCTTTTGGTGGCTACGTCAAGATGCTCGACGAGCGCGAAGGGCCGGTTGCCCCGGAAGAGCGCCAGCGTGCCTTCAACACGCAGCCGCTGCGCTCGCGTGCTGCGATTGTTGCTGCGGGACCCATTGCCAATTTGCTGCTCGCGGTGGTGCTTTACACGGCCGTCAACTGGATCGGTGTGGACGAGCCCGTCGCCAAGCTGGGGCGCCCGGTCGCAGCCTCGATCGCGGAAGACGCTGGCCTGCGCGGTGGCGAGCACGTCACGCGTGCCGGTTTCGAGGGCAGCCTGGAGCCGGTGCAATCGTTCGAGGACCTGCGCTGGCGCCTGACGCGCGGCGCGCTCGACGGCCGCGATCTCACGCTCGAAATCGCGGGAGAGGGCGGCAAGGCCGCGCGCCAGATCGTGCTGCCGCTGAGCCGCATCGAAGCCAAGGATGCCGACCCGCAGATGTTCCGCAAGATCGGCGTGATAGCGCCGTTGACCCTGCCCGAGATCGGCCAGGTGATGGCTGGCAGCGCCGCGGAACGCGCGGGCCTTCGCAGCGGCGACCTGGTTCGCGCCGTGGGGAACACCGCCATCGTCGACGGGCAGCAATTGCGCGAGGTGATCCGCACCTCGATCGACGGCGACCAGCCGCGTGCGCAGACCTGGCAGGTCCAGCGCGGCGGCCAGCCGGTCCAGCTTGAAGTCAAGCCTGAACTGCGCGAAGAGGGCGCCGTGAAGGTCGGCCGCATTGGGGCGTATGTCGGTGCGCCGCCCGAAATGGTCATGGTTCGACAGGGCCCTATCGATGGTGTCTGGCTCGGCATCGTGCGCACCTGGGAGGTCTCGGCGCTCACCGTTCGCATGATGGGCAAGATGGTGATCGGCGAGGCTTCACTCAAGAATTTGAGCGGGCCGCTCACGATTGCCGACTATGCGGGCAAGTCCGCGAGTCTCGGCTTGACCCAGTACCTGGTGTTTCTTGCGCTGATCAGCGTGAGCCTTGGCGTGCTGAATCTCATGCCGCTGCCGGTCCTCGATGGGGGACACCTGATGTATTATCTTTGGGAGGGCCTGACCGGCAAGAGCGTCTCTGACGCCTGGATGGAACGGCTGCAGCGTGGCGGTGTCGCCTTGCTGCTGGTCATGATGTCGGTCGCACTTTTCAACGACGTCACGCGGCTCTTTGGTTAACTTTCTGCTGGCCCTTTCCGCGCCGGCCCAATTCACAGATGAACACAAACTTCAGTCGCTTTCGCCTGCGTAGCGTTGCCGCGGTGGTGGCCAGCGCGCTGGCGGCCACGGCAGCTTGGGCCGTCGAGCCTTTCACGGTGCGCGACATTCGCGTCGAGGGCTTGCAGCGGGTCGAGCCCGGCACGATCTTCGCATCGCTGCCGCTGCGTGTCGGCGACACCTACAGCGACGAACGGGGCTCCGCTGCCATTCGCGCGCTGTTCGACCTGGGTTTGTTCAAGGACGTGCGCATCGACGTCAACGGCAACGTGCTGGTGGTGATCGTCGAAGAACGGCCCACCATTGCCGACGTCGACTTCGTCGGCACCAAGGAATTCGAAAAGGCCGCGCTCCAGAAAGCGCTGCGCGAAGTGGGCCTGGCCGATGGCCGGCCGTACGACAAGGCGCTGGCCGACCGGGCGGAGCAGGAGCTCAAGCGCCAGTACGTGAGCCGCAATCTCTACAACGCACAGGTCGTGACCACGGTCACGCCCATCGAGCGCAACCGCGTCAACCTCACTTTCACCGTGACCGAGGGCGACTCCGCCCGCATTCGCGAAGTGCGTGTGGTCGGCAACAAGGCATTCAGCGAATCGACCCTGCTGAGCCTGTTCGACCAGGACAGCGGCGGCTTCATGAGCTGGTACACCAAGTCCAACCAGTACTCGCGTTCGAAGCTCAACGCCGACCTGGAGACGCTTCGCTCGTACTACATCACGCGCGGCTACCTCGAATTCCGCATCGATTCGACCCAGGTCGCCATTTCGCCGGACCGCCAGGATATGTCGGTGACCGTCAACATCACCGAAGGCGAAAAGTTCGTGGTGGCGGGCGTCAAGCTCGACGGCAACTATCTTGGCCGCGACGAGGAGTTCAAGTCACTGGTGACTATCAAGCCGGGCGAGCCGTATAACGGCGAGCAGGTCACGGAAACCACCAAGGCCTTCACCGACTACTTCGGCACTTTCGGCTACGCGTTCGCCCGCGTGCAGGCGCGCCCCGAAATCGACCGCGTGAACAACCGCGTCACGTTGACGCTGCAGGCCGAGCCTTCGCGCCGCGTCTACGTGCGCCGTGTGGCCGTGGGCGGCAACGCCAAGACGCGCGACGAAGTGATCCGGCGCGAGTTCCGCCAGTTCGAGGCCTCGTGGTATGACGGCGACAAGATCAAGCTCTCTCGCGACCGCGTGGACCGCCTCGGCTTTTTCACCGAAGTGAATGTCGAGACCCAGGAGATCCCAGGTTCGCCCGACCAGGTCGACCTGGTCGTCAACGTGAACGAAAAGCCCACCGGCAGCCTTCAGCTCGGTGCCGGCTACTCCAGCGCTGAAAAGGTGGCTCTTACCTTCGGCATCTCGCAGGAGAACGTCTTCGGTTCGGGCAACTTCCTTGGCGTGCAGGTCAACACCAGCAAGTACAACCGCACGCTGTCGCTGACCACCACGGATCCGTACTTCACCAAGGACGGCATCTCGCGCACGATCAGCGTGTACCACACCACCACGCGTCCGTACTCCACCAACATCGACGGCGACTACAAGCTGGTCAACCAGGGCGCTTCGATCCGCTTTGGGGTGCCGTTCAGCGAAGTCGACACGGTCTTCTTCGGCGCCGGCCTCGAGCGCTACGCGTTCGATCCGAACACCTCGACCTCGTTCTCGGGGCTCTTCACGCCAGCGTCGTACCTGCGCTACTTCCAGTGCGCCAAGGATGCGACCGGCTTGTTCGTGACCGAGTGCGACCAGAAGAGCGTCTGGGGCGTGCCGCTCACCGTCGGCTGGGGCCGCGACAACCGCGACAGCGCGCTGGTTCCAACCACCGGACGCCTGCAGCGTGCCAACCTGGAGCTTGGTGTCGGCGGCGACATGCAGTACATCAAGACGAACTACCAGTACCAGCAGTTCTTCGCGATCAACAAGCAATACACCTTCGCCATCAACGCGGACGTGGGCTACGCCAAGCCGCTGGGCGGCAAGGTCTACCCGATCTTCAAGAACTTCTACGCCGGTGGCCTGGGTTCGATCCGCGGCTTCGAGCAGAACTCGCTCGGTCCGCGCGACGTGCCGCTGATCGGCCAGACCGAAGGCGCAGCGCTGGGCGGCACCAAGAAGGCTGTTTTCAATGCCGAGCTCAGCACGCCGTTCCCCGGCGCCGGCAATGACCGCACGCTGCGCCTTTACGGCTTCTTCGACGTCGGCAACGTGTTCGGCTCGCGCGCCGAAGGCCTCACCGACGAGCAGTACAAGGCCCAGAAGAAGCTGCGCGCCTCGGTTGGCCTGGGAATCAGCTGGATCTCGCCGCTGGGTCCGCTGCGCCTTGCCTACGCCTTCCCCATCAAATCCCAAAAGGAAGTGCTGGATCCGAATACCGGCTTCGTCTTGATCCCGAAGGATAGAATCCAGCGCTTGCAATTCCAGATTGGAACGTCTTTCTAAATGAAGCATTTGATTCGCGCTGCGGCTGGCGCGTTGTTGATTCCTGTTTTTGCACTGGTCGCCGTGCCCGCGGCCCAGGCGCAGGAAACCTTTCGCATCGGATTCGTGAATCCGGACCGCGTGCTGCGTGAAGCCCAGCCGGCCAAGGCCGCGCAAGCCAAGCTCGAGGCCGAGTTCCTCAAGCGCGAGAAAGATCTCACGACGCAGGGCGAGGCGCTGAAGACGGCCTCTGAAAAATTCGAGCGCGAGGCGCCCACCTTGTCCGAAACCCAGCGTGCTTCGCGCCAGCGCGCGCTGGTCGACCAGGACCGCGATTTCCAGCGGCGCCGCCGCGAGTTCCAGGAAGATCTCAATGCGCGCAAGAACGAAGAGCTCCAGCAGGTCTACGAGCGTGCCAACCGCGTGGTGAAGCAAGTGGCCGAGGCTGAAAAGTACGACGCGATCCTGCAGGAAGCGATCTACATCAATCCGAAGCACGACATCACGGACAAGGTGATCAAGGCGCTGAACGCCTCGGCTCCTTCTTCGGCAACGGGCGGCAAGTAACGCCGCAAAAGACGGCGTGTCACTGCAGCTCGGAGCCATTGTCAGCGCCCTGGGGGGCGAGCTCCACGGGGACGCGGCGCTGTCCATCGAGCGGCTTGCGCCGCTCCAGAATGCGCAGGCCGATGCGCTCAGCTTCCTGAGCCATCCCAAATACCAGCAGGAACTGGCGGCCTCCAAGGCCGCCTGCGTGATCGTCTCGCCCGCCATGCGCGAAGCCGCGGCGGCACGCGGGGCGTACATCGTCGCTCCTGATCCCTACCTTTACTTTGCGCGCCTCACGCAGTTGTGGAAGGCGCACCATGCGCGTCCCGAGGCCGACCGCATCCATCCCTCGGCGGTGATCCATGCCGAAGCCCACGTGGACGCCACCGCGCGCATCGGCGCCTTGTGCGTGGTGGAGCGGGGCGCACGCATTGGCGCCGGCACGGTGCTGAAGTCGCGCGTGACGATCAGCGAAGACTGCGTGGTGGGCGAGCGCTGCCTGCTGCATCCCGGCGTGGTGATCGGCGCCGACGGCTTCGGCCTGGCGCCGCACCAGGGCACGTGGGTCAAGATCGAGCAACTGGGCGCGGTGCGCATCGGCAACGACGTCGAGATCGGCGCCAACACCTGCATCGACCGCGGCGCGCTCGACGACACCGTCATCGAAGATGGGGTCAAGCTCGACAACCTGATCCAGATCGGCCACAACGTGCGAGTCGGCAAGCACACGGCCATGGCCGGCTGCGTTGGCGTGGCGGGCAGCGCCACCATCGGGGCGCATTGCACGTTCGGCGGCGGCGCCATCGTGCTGGGCCATCTCACGGTTGCCGACGGCGTTCATGTGTCCGCCGCGACGGTGGTCACTCGCTCGATCCACAAGGCCGGGCAGTACACCGGCATGTTCCCCATCGACGACAATGCGAGCTGGGAAAAAAATGCTGCAACGCTCAAGCAGTTGCACAGCCTGCGCGAACGACTCAAGGCGCTGGAAAAGGCCCCCCAGAAAAAGTGAAGACGATGCAGGAACAGAAAATCATGACGACGACGCTCGATATCCATCAAATCCTCAAGCTGCTGCCCCACCGCTATCCGTTTCTGCTGGTGGATCGCGTGCTGGGCATGGAAAAGGGCAAGCGCATCACGGCGCTCAAGAACGTGACGATGAACGAGCCGTTCTTCAACGGCCACTTTCCCCATCGCCCGGTCATGCCGGGCGTGCTGATGCTCGAAGCGATGGCGCAGGCCGCGGCGTTGCTGTCGTTCCATTCGCTGGACATCGTGCCCGACGACAACACGGTCTACTACTTTGCTGCCATCGACGGCGCGCGCTTCAAGCGCCCCGTGGAGCCCGGCGACCAGCTCACGCTCGAGGTTGAAATCGAGCGCATGAAGGCCGGCATCTCCAAGTTCAAGGGCCGCGCCCTGGTTGGTAGCGAGCTTGCCTGCGAGGCCACGCTGATGTGCGCCATGCGCCAGATCAACTGATCCTGCGGCGGTTACGACAAGGCATGACGCAGGTTCATTCGACAGCGCTCATCGACCCGAAGGCAGAACTGGACGCCTCGGTTTCGGTGGGGCCCTACACCATCGTCGGTCCGCACGTGCGGATCGGTGCCGGCACGACCATTGGTGCGCATTGCGTGATCGAGGGTCGCACCACCATCGGCCGCGACAACCGGATCTTTCAGTTTTCGTCGATCGGCGCCGTGCCGCAAGACAAGAAATACGCCGGCGAGCCGACCGAGCTGGTCATTGGCGACCGCAACGTCATTCGCGAGTTCTGCACCTTCAACCTCGGCGTACCGGGGGCCGGCGGCATCACGCGGGTGGGCAACGACAACTGGATCATGGCGTACACGCACATCGCGCACGACTGCCGTGTCGACGACCACACCACGCTGGCCAACAACACCACGCTGGCGGGCCACGTGCACCTGGCCGATTGGGTCACCATCGGCGGACTGACCGGCATTCATCAGTTCGTCTCGGTGGGCGCCCACGCGATGGTGGGCTTTGCCAGTGCGGTGTCGCAGGATGTGCCTCCCTTCATGCTGGTCGACGGCAATCCATTGGCGGTGCGCGGCTTCAATCTGGTCGGCCTGCGCCGCCGCGATTTTTCGGCGCCGCGCCTTGCCGCGGTCAAACAGATGCACCGCCTGCTGTACCGGCAGGGCAAGACACTCGAAGAGGCTCGGGCCGGAATCGCCGCACTGGCGGCCGATACCCCCGAGGCAGCCGAGGACGTGGCGCTGATGGAGCGCTTCCTGGCCAATTCGACGCGCGGCATCGCGCGTTGAAGTAGCTGTCGGCATGGACAAGGACGAACAGCGGCGGTTCGCGCTGGTCGCGGGCGAAGCGTCCGGCGACCTGCTCGCGGGCCTGCTTCTCGATGGCCTGCAGGCGCGTTGGCCTTCGCTCCAGACGGTGGGCATCGGCGGGCCACGCATGCTTGCGCATGGCCTGCAGAGCTGGTGGCCGCAAGAAAAACTGGCCGTGCGTGGCTACATCGAGGTGCTGCGCCACTATGCCGAGATCGCAGGCATTCGACGCCAGCTCAAGGCGCGGCTGCTGCGCGAATGGCCGGAGCTTTTCATCGGTGTCGATGCCCCCGATTTCAACCTCGATCTCGAGGCGGGGTTGCGGGCCCGCGGCATGAAGACCGTGCATTTCGTCTGTCCCTCGATCTGGGCATGGCGCCCGGACCGCGTCGAAAAGATCCGTGCCGCGGCCGACCATGTGCTGTGCATCTTTCCGTTCGAGCCTGCGCTGCTTGCAGGGCACGGCGTGCAGGGCAGCTACGTCGGCCATCCGTTGGCCAACGTGATTCCCATGGCGCCAGATCGTGGCGCGGCCCGTGCCGCATTGGGCTTGGCACCGGATGCGGAAGTCGTCGCCTTGCTGCCCGGCAGCCGCCGGTCGGAAGTGCGCTATTTGGCAGCCCGGTTCTTTGCCGCCGCCGCGCAAATGCTGAAGGCACGGCCCGCGCTCCAGTTTGTCGCACCCATCCTTCCGGGCCTGCGCGTCGAGGTGGAAGCCTTGCTGCAGGCCAGCGGCATCGCTGACCGCGTGATGCTGCTCGATGGCCAGTCGCACGCCGCGCTGGCGGCCTGTGACGTCACACTGATCGCCAGCGGAACCGCGACGCTGGAGGCGGCCTTGTTCAAGCGCCCGATGGTCATTGCCTACAACATGAACGCGCTGTCGTGGCGCCTCATGCAGCGCAAGCAACTCCAGCCCTGGGTGGGCTTGCCCAATATTCTGTCCCGTGAATTCGTCGTGCCCGAGCTGTTGCAGGATTCGGCCACGCCGCAAGCGCTGGCCCAAGCCACGCTCGACTGGCTTGACGCACCTGAAAAGACGCGGGCGCTGCAACAAAAATTTTCAGAGCTGCACGTGCAACTGCAGCGCGATACGCCGACACTTTGCGCCGATGCGATCCAGAAAGTTCTTGAAGGCTGAGCAGGCTGCCCTCGTGTGGGACGCTCCGGGCCTCGTTGCGGGCGTGGACGAGGCGGGCCGCGGCCCGCTTGCCGGACCTGTGGTCGCGGCAGCCGTCATCCTTGACGACAAGCGCCCGATCCGGGGCCTTGCTGATTCCAAGACGCTTACGCCGCTGCAGCGCGAACGCCTGAACGACCAGATCCTGGCCAAGGCCCTGTGCTGCTCGGTGGCGCAGGCCAGCGTGGAAGAAATCGACACCCACAACATCCTGCAGGCCACCATGATCGCAATGCGCCGCGCGGTCGAGGGCCTGCGCTTGAAGCCGGCCAAGGTGCTGGTCGATGGCAACCGCTTGCCGACGCTCGACGTGCTGGCCGAAGCCATCGTCAATGGAGACGCCCGGATCAAGGCAATTTCCGCTGCATCGATTCTTGCCAAGGTCCATCGCGACCGCCTGTGCCAGCAGCTGCACGTCGAGTTCCCCCTTTACGGATTTGCCGGCCACAAGGGCTATGGCACGCCGGAGCATCTGGAGGCGCTGTTGCGCCACGGGGCATGCGTTCATCACCGGCGGTCGTTCAGTCCGGTTGCCGCGGCGCTGGCGCGCACGATGGGTGAGGCCGCCGCGCTGGACGAAGCCGCCCTGCCGACGCCGGCGCTGATTGCAACGGTCGAAACCGTGCATCTCGACCTGCGCGCCGAGCCCTGAGCCGCGAAATGACCACTCCTGACGGCGTGAGCCACATCAGCTCGCGCGACAACCCGCTGCTCAAAGACTTGCGCAAGCTGGCCCAGGACCCGGGCGCCTACCGCAAGCTCGGCCGCGTGTGGCTCGAAGGCGACCATCTCTGCCGCGCAGCGTTGGCGCGGGGAGTCAAGCCCGCCATTGCCGTTTTTTCGGAGACATATTGGCCGTTGGCTCCCGCCGAGTGGGCGAATTCCGCTACTAAAACCGTAGTGGTTTCCGACGAACTCCTGCGCGCTGCCAGCGGGCTGGAGTCGCCGGCACCCATGGGATTCGTGCTTGAACTGCCTTCCCGGCCCGCGCTGCTGCCCAACGCGCCGAGCGTCGTGCTCGACCGGCTGCAGGATGCCGGCAATGCCGGATCCATCTTGCGCAGCGCAGCGGCCTTCGGTTTCAAACAGGTGATCGCGCTCAAGGGCACGGCGGCGCTGTGGGCGCCGAAGGTGCTGCGCGCCGGCATGGGCGCGCACTTTGGCCTCCGGCTGATCGAAGGCGTCGAGGCGGACGCGCTCGACGAGCTGAAGGTGCCGCTGGTGGCCACCAGTTCTCACCGGGGCGAATGGCTGCATCAGGCGCGCTTGCCAAGCCCGTGCGCCTGGCTGATGGGCCACGAGGGGCAGGGCGTTTCGCCGGCACTCGAAGCACGGGCAACGCACCTCATCCGCATTGCGCAGCCGGGCGGCGAGGAGTCGCTGAACGTGGCCGCCGCGGCGGCCATCTGCCTGCACGCGAGCGGCGCGGCCGGGCTCGGGCAGGCCGTTTCCTGATTTGCCGATGCCGTAAAGGCATGAGCAGCGTATGTTTTACGGTCCCGCACGGCGGGAGAGCGATGCCGCCGGGCTACAATCGGGGGCTTACTCGCAATAGCGTCGCCCGGCCGCCTTCAACGCCATCTTTCCCTTAAGCAGCAGTCCGCAGGCAACGCGCCTGGGGCTCCGGGCGACCGTAACCATCCGGAGAACCCAGTGCTTTTGTCTCTCAAGGGAAGTTTCCCGCCCGCCATCCTGGCGCTCGCAGACGGCACGGTCTTTCAAGGCAATTCGATCGGAGCCATCGGCTCCACGACCGGTGAAGTGGTGTTCAACACCTCCATGACCGGTTACCAGGAAATCCTCACCGACCCGAGTTACTGCCAGCAGATCGTGACACTCACGTATCCGCACATCGGCAACTACGGCGTCAACGGGGAAGACATCGAAGCCGACAAGATCCATGCCGCTGGCCTGATCATCAAAGACCTGCCGCTCGTCGCGTCCAATTTCCGCAAGACGGCCACGCTGAGCGAATACCTCGTGGCCGGCAAGACGGTGGCCATTGCCAACATCGACACCCGCAAGCTGACCCGCCACCTGCGCACCCATGGCGCGCAGAACGGCTGCATCCTGGGCCTCGCCGCGGGTGAGGCGGTCACGCAGGCGCTGATCGACAAGGCCATTGCCGCCGCCAAGGGCGCGCCCAACATGGCCGGGCTTGATCTGGCCAAGGTCGTTTCGGTGAAGCAAACCTACGAGTGGACCGAAACCGAGTGGAAGCTGGGCGCGGGCTACGGCGTGCAGATCACGCCCAAGTTCCATGTCGTGGCTTTCGACTACGGCGTCAAGAAGAACATCCTGCGCATGATCGCGCAGCGCGGCGCCCGCATCACCGTGGTGCCGGCCCAAACGCCTGCCGCCGATGTGCTCAAGCTCAAACCCGACGGCATCTTCCTGGCCAACGGCCCGGGCGACCCGGAGCCCTGCGACTACGCGATTAGCGCGGTCAAGGAACTCATCGAGACCGGCATTCCCACCTTCGGCATCTGCCTGGGACACCAGATCATGGCGCTGGCCTCGGGTGCGAAGACCTTCAAGATGAAGTTCGGCCACCACGGCGCGAACCATCCGGTGAAAGACCTGGACAACGGCCGCGTGAGCATCACGAGCCAGAACCACGGTTTCGCGGTCGACGAGAAGTCGCTGCCGGCCAATCTGCGCGCCACCCACATCAGCCTGTTCGACAACACGCTGCAAGGCCTCGCACGCACCGACAAGCCGGCGTTCTGCTTCCAGGGCCACCCTGAAGCCTCGCCCGGCCCGCACGACATCGGCTACCTGTTCGACCGCTTCACCGCGCTCATGGAGCAGGCACGTGGCTGATGCGCCCGCGGTGCTCGACGTCTCGGTCATCGCCGCCTTGCGCGATGCCGAGGGCAAGATCTATGTGCTGCGCGGCCTGAAGGTCATGCTGGCGCAAGATCTTGCCGCGCTCTATGGCGTCGAGACCCGGGTGTTGTTGCAGGCCATGCGCCGCAACCTTGATCGTTTTCCGGCTGATTTCGCCTTCATCCTGGAGGACCAGGATCTCGAGAATTTGAAATCACAACTTGTGATCTCAAAACCCGAGAAGCCGGGCTCGGGCGGCGCGCGCTACCGAAGCGTGGCGTTCACCGAACAGGGCGTTGCCATGTTGTCGAGCGTGCTGCGCAGCGAACGCGCCGTGGCCGTCAACATCGAGATCATGCGTACCTTCGTCAAGCTGCGCAGCATGCTGTCGGAGCACGCCGATCTCAAGCGCAAGCTGAACGCGCTGGAACAGCGATACGACCAGAACTTTCGCGATGTATTCAACGCGATCCATCAACTGATGGATGAGCCGAAGCCGGGCGCCTACAGCGGCCGCGGCATCGGTTTCACCAAGGACAAATAAGATGCCCAAGCGCTCAGACCTCAAATCCATTCTCATCATCGGCGCCGGCCCGATCATCATCGGCCAGGCCTGCGAGTTCGACTACTCCGGCGTGCAGGCTTGCAAGGCTTTGCGCGAAGAAGGCTACAAGGTCATCCTGATCAACAGCAATCCCGCGACGATCATGACCGACCCGGCCACGGCCGACGTCACCTACATCGAGCCGATCACCTGGCAAACGGTCGAGAAGATCATCGCCAAGGAGCGCCCCGACGCGATCTTGCCAACCATGGGCGGACAGACCGCGCTCAACTGCGCGCTCGACCTCTGGCGCAACGGCGTGCTCGACAAGTACACGGGCGCCGCCACCAACAAGCCAGTCGAACTCATCGGCGCCACGCCCGAAGCCATCGACAAGGCCGAAGACCGCCTGAAGTTCAAGGACGCGATGACCAAGATCGGCCTCGGCTCGGCGCGCTCCGGCATCGCCCACTCGATGGAAGAGGCTTGGGCGGTGCAGAAGTCGGTCGGCTTTCCCACCGTGATCCGCCCCAGCTTCACGCTCGGCGGCACCGGCGGCGGCATCGCCTACAACCCGGAAGAGTTCGAGACCATCTGCAAGCGCGGCATCGAAGCCTCGCCCACCAACGAGCTGCTGATCGAAGAGTCGCTGCTCGGCTGGAAAGAGTACGAGATGGAAGTCGTGCGCGACAAGGCCGACAACTGCATCATCGTCTGCTCGATCGAAAACCTCGACCCGATGGGCGTGCACACCGGCGACTCGATCACCGTGGCCCCCGCGCAGACGCTGTCCGACAAGGAATACCAGATTCTCCGCAACGCCTCGCTGGCCGTGCTGCGCGAGATCGGCGTGGACACCGGTGGCTCGAACGTGCAGTTCTCCATCAACCCTAAGGACGGCCGCATGGTCGTCATCGAGATGAATCCGCGCGTATCGCGTTCGTCGGCGCTGGCCTCCAAGGCCACGGGCTTCCCGATCGCCAAGGTCGCGGCCAAGCTGGCTGTGGGCTACACGCTCGACGAGCTGCGCAACGAGATCACGGGCGGTGCCACACCCGCGTCGTTCGAGCCCTCGATCGACTACGTGGTCACCAAGATTCCGCGTTTCGCATTCGAGAAATTCCCGCAGGCCGATTCGCGCCTCACCACGCAGATGAAGTCGGTGGGCGAGGTGATGGCCATGGGCCGCACCTTCCAGGAGTCGTTCCAGAAGGCGCTGCGCGGCCTTGAAGTGGGCGTGGATGGCCTCAACGAGAAGACGCAAGACCGCGAAGTGCTCGAAAAGGAACTGGGCGAGCCCGGTCCCGAGCGCATCTGGTACGTGGGCGATGCCTTCGCCATGGGCCTGAGCGTGGACGAAGTGTTCGCGCTGACCAAGATCGATCCGTGGTTCCTGGTGCAGATCGAAGAGATCGTGAAGATCGAACTCGAGCTCGAAACCAAGTCGCTCGACGACATCGACAAGGACACGCTGCTCGCGCTCAAGAAGAAGGGCTTCTCCGACCGCCGTTTGGCGCGCCAGTTGAAGACCACCGATACCGCGATTCGCGAGAAGCGCCGTGCCCTCGGCGTGCGTCCGGTCTACAAGCGCGTGGACACCTGCGCGGCCGAGTTCGCGACCAACACGGCCTACATGTACTCGACCTACGAGGACGAGTGCGAAGCCGACCCGACCGACAAGAAGAAGATCATGGTGCTCGGCGGCGGTCCTAACCGCATCGGCCAGGGCATCGAGTTCGACTACTGCTGCGTGCATGCCGCGCTCGCCATGCGCGAGGACGGCTACGAGACCATCATGGTCAACTGCAACCCCGAGACCGTGTCGACCGACTACGACACCTCCGACCGACTGTACTTCGAGCCGCTCACGCTCGAAGACGTGCTCGAGATCGTCGACAAGGAAAAGCCGCTTGGCGTGATCGTGCAGTACGGCGGCCAGACGCCGCTCAAGCTCGCGCTCGACCTCGAAGCCAACGGCGTGCCGATCATCGGCACCTCGCCCGACATGATCGACGCGGCCGAAGACCGCGAGCGCTTCCAGAAGCTGCTGCATGAGCTGGGCCTGCGCCAGCCGCCGAATGCCACCGCCCGCACCGAGCCCGAAGCGCTCGAAAAGGCTGCGGCTCTCGGCTACCCGCTGGTGGTTCGCCCGAGCTACGTGCTCGGCGGCCGCGCGATGGAAATCGTGCACGAGCAGCGCGACCTCGAGCGCTACATGCGCGAAGCCGTCAAGGTGAGCAACGACTCGCCGGTGCTGCTCGACCGCTTCCTCAACGACGCCGTCGAGTGCGACGTCGACTGCATCCGCGACGGCGAAGGCGCCACGCTGATCGGCGGCGTGATGGAGCACATCGAGCAAGCCGGCGTGCACTCGGGCGACTCCGCCTGCTCGCTGCCGCCTTACAGCCTGAGCGCCGAGACCATCGCCGAGCTGAAGCGCCAGAGCGCCGCGATGGCGAAGGCGCTCAACGTGGTCGGCCTGATGAATGTGCAGTTCGCCATCCAGCAGAAGGACGGCAAGGACGTCATCTACGTGCTCGAAGTGAACCCGCGAGCTTCCCGCACCGTGCCTTACGTGAGCAAGGCCACGGGCATCCAGCTCGCCAAGGTGGCTGCACGCTGCATGGCCGGCCAGTCGCTCGCGTCGCAGGGTGTGACGAAGGAAGTCACGCCGCCTTACTTCAGCGTGAAGGAAGCCGTGTTCCCGTTCGTCAAGTTCCCGGGCGTGGACACCATCCTCGGCCCCGAGATGAAGTCGACCGGCGAAGTGATGGGCGTGGGCAAGACCTTCGGCGAAGCCTTCGTGAAGTCGCAGCTCGGTGCGGGTACGCACCTGCCGAAGTCGGGCAAGGTCTTCATCTCGGTGAAGAACAACGACAAGGCACGCGCGGTCGAAGTGGCGCGCGGGCTGGTCAAGCTGGGCTTTGAAGTGATCGCGACCAAGGGCACGGCAGCCGCCATCAGCGCCGCGGGCATCGAATGCGCGACGGTGAACAAGGTGACCGAAGGCCGCCCGCACATCGTGGACATGATCAAGAACAACGAGATTGCGCTGGTCATCAACACGGTGGAAGAACGCCGCAACGCAATCACCGATTCGCGGCAGATCCGCACCTCGGCGCTGCTGGCGCGCGTGACCACGTTCACTACGATCTTCGGCGCCGAAGCCGCGGTCGAGGGCATGGGCTTCATGGACGAGCTCGGCGTGATCTCGGTGCAGGAGATGCACGCGCAACTGGCTGCCGCCTGAGCGTCATGGAAACCCAGCTGGTCGAACTGGATCTGGCCGACTGGAACGCGGCCACGCCCAACGAGGCGTGGATCGCGGCGCTCGAGGCTGGCAAGGTGCTGTACTTTCCGCGACTGGGCTTCGAACTGCTGCCGGAAGAGCGCAGCCTGCTGACGCCCAGCCTGCTGTCTCCCGACGTGCGCAACATCAGCCTCGATGCCAACGGCCACATCAAGGGAGTGGCGGGCGACGAGCAGGTGCAGCGCGCTGCTGAGGCGATGGTAGGGCGCTTTCGCGCGCAGGCACAGCAACTCATCCACGGCCTGCTGCCGCACTACACGCCGGCCTTGCGACTGGCGCCGACCAGCTACCGGCCCGCGCAGGTCGAAACACGCGTGCAGTCGTGGCGTGCCGACGACCGCCGCCTGCATGTTGATGCGTTTCCTTCGCGGCCCAACTACGGCGAGCGAATCCTTCGCGTGTTCACCAACGTGAATCCCGATGGCGCGCCGCGGGTGTGGCGCGTGGGCGAGCCCTTCGAGGACATCGCCAGGCGTTTCCTGCCGCGCGCCAAGCCCTATGTGCGCTGGCAAGCGAAGCTGCTGCAGGCGCTGCACGTGACCAAGTCGTTCCGCAGCGAGTACGACCACCTGATGCTGCAGCTGCACGACGGAATGAAGTCGGACATGGCCTACCAGGAAAAATCGCCGCAGGAGAAGGCGGAGTTCCCGCCAGGTTCGGTGTGGGTGTGCTTTTCCGACCAAACCTCGCACGCCGTGATGGCGGGGCAGTACATGCTCGAGCAGACCCTTCATCTGCCCGCAGCGAAGCAATACAATCCAGATTCGAGCCCGCTCGCCATCCTGAGCCGGCTGACCGGACGTACCCTCGTCTGATCCTTTCCCTCATCGACCGCCGAACGGCAGCGTTCGGCGGTTTCGCTTTATGGAGAACCAAACATGGCGACCATTCCAATTACCAAGCGCGGAGCCGAGAAGCTGCGCGCTGAATTGCATCAGCTCAAGACCGTGGACCGTCCCTGGGTCATCAATGCGATTTCCGAGGCCCGAGCGCAGGGCGACCTGAGCGAGAACGCCGAGTACGAAGTCGCCAAGGATCGCCAGGGCTTCATCGAAGGCCGCATCCAGGAAGTCGAGGGCAAGCTCTCGGCCGCGCAGATCATCGACCCGACCGAGCTCGACGCCGGCGGCAAGGTGGTGTTCGGCTCCACGGTCGAGCTCGAGGAAGAAGAATCTGGCGACGCCGTCAAATACCAGATCGTCGGGGAGGACGAAGCCGACCTGAAGCTGGGCCTCATCAACATCTCCAGCCCGATCGCGCGTGCGCTCATCGGCAAGGAAGAGGGCGACGTTGCGGAAGTGCAGGCCCCGGGCGGCCTCAAGCGGTACGAGATCGTCGCGGTCCGCTACCTCTGACCTGCCGCGCCGCATGAAAGACCGCCTCGCGCTGCTGCTGGCCGCCTTCTGGTGGGGCAGTCTCACGACGATCGGTTTCGTCGTGGTGCCAATGCTGTTCTCGAAGCTTGGCAATCCCGCTGTCGCGGGCAATTTTGCCGGCCAGCTGTTCGAGGCGCAGAGCTGGATCGCCATCGGCTGCGGCCTGCTGCTCCTGGTTCATTTCAGGACGAAGATGGACGAGCGCATCGACAGCGCCTCGATGGGCGCGATCTTTCTGATATTGGCCGCACTGCTGCTGGCGCTGCTCCAGCAATATGCCGTGGCGCCCCGCATTCTGGCGCGCGACAACCTCAAGCTGTGGCACGCCGTGGGAAGCGGTATGTACCTGGTTCAGTGGCTCTGCGCCGGTGTGTTGCTGTGGCGCATGGGCGCTGTCAGGGCGCCCACGGCAGGCTGAAGCGGGGCGGCAGGACAGGCTGTGTCCCGCCCGCCAACCCCTCAGTTCATTCTTTCCAGAACTTCGCGACCCAGCTCGCAGGTCGGATAAAGCGAAAAGTCCGGTTGCGACGGCCCGCCAGCGCATCGGGCGGGTTGCATTCGCCATGGAACACCATGATGCGTGCGCCCTCGGGCACGAAGGGCTCTTCCCAGTAGTTGGTCGGCCACATGGGTATGCCGTGGTACTTGAAGCTTGGGCACCAGGCCGTGGGCCAGTAGGAGAGCTTGCCCTGCTTGTGCAGCATGTCGGACAGGTAGGCCTGCTCGTTGCGGTATTCGGCCTGCACCTTGTCCATGTTGTCGCGAAAATACGCCAGCACGTCGGCATGGGCGCCCAGTTCGAAGCGATACACCGATGAATTTCCCGTGATCCGCTCGCGGCGCCAGGGGCGCGCATAGTCGTGAATGATCAGGAATTCGCCGGGCTGCTCGAAGAAGGCATCGAGGCTGCCCACGACCACCACGTCCACGTCCAGGAAGAGGGCGGTGCCGCGCAGGCCATGCAGGTCCTTTTCGAAGGTCGTGAGCTTCTTCCACGCGCCGTCGCGCTGGCCGGGCGCCAGCTGCAGGTTCAGCGGCGGAATCGGCAGGCACGTCACTTCGGGGCGGACGCCGGTGCCGTCGTCCGTCAGGCACACGAACTTGAAGTCGCCGCTGAGATTGCGGCGCACCATCGCGTAGAGGCGGTTGACGTATTCGGGGCCGTATTTGGTGCCCCACTTCATGCAGAGAATGTGGCGTGTCACCCAGCTCAATCCGACTGGTTGCGCTTCTTGGCCGAGAGCGGTCGCTTCGCCTTGGCGCGCTTGATGGTGCCGCCGGGGGTGAGGCGCTGGTTGCCGAGCACGCGCAGGGTCTTGATTTCGGGGCGCTGGCCGCCGCGCTTGCTGTACTTCAGTACCTTGATGTCGCGCGGGCCGGGCATGCGGTCTTCGTCGACCACGCGCTCTTTTTCAGGTTTCGGACGCCACAGCACCAGCAGCTTGCCGATGTGCTGGATGGGCGCTGCGTCGAGCTCCTCGGCCAGTTCGCGCAGCATGGCGTCACGGGCCAGGCGGTCGTCGGAAAAGACTCGCACCTTGATGAGGCCATGGGCCTTGAGCGCCGCGTCGGCTTCTTTTTTAACGGCAGGGGTCAGCCCGTCTCCACCGACCATGACGATCGGATCCAGGTGGTGAGCTTCGGCGCGGTGCACCTTGCGCTCGGCAGGGGTAAGTTGAATGGCGGGCATCCCCGTATTATCGAGGGTAGAAAGCATCCTCTCGAACCGCCCGGCCGCTTCCAAGGCGAATACCGCAGCGCGAAGCACGAGAGGCTCCCCATGAGCACCAAGGCGAAAAGCAAAAAAGTCAACAAAGCGTGGCTGCACGACCACATCAACGATCCGTACGTCAAGCTGGCCACGCGGGAGGGGTACCGCGCACGGGCGGCCTACAAACTGAAGGAAATCGATGAATCACTGGGCCTGGTCAAACCGGGCCAGCTGGTGGTCGACCTGGGCTCCACGCCCGGTGCCTGGAGCCAGTACCTGCGGCGGCGCATGTCGCCTGGCGGCGCCGCGGCCGGCGAACTGAACGGCACCATCATCGCGCTCGACATGCTGCCGATGGAACCGATCGAGGGCGTGACCTTCCTGCAGGGCGACTTCCGCGAGGCGGAGCTGCTGCAACAGGTGCTGGGCGTGCTGGCGGGCCGCAAGGCCGACCTGGTGGTGTCCGACATGGCGCCCAACCTGTCGGGCATCCATTCGGCAGACGCCGCACGCGTAGCCCACCTGATCGAGCTTGCAATCGATTTCGCCCAGCACCATCTGAAGCCGGAAGGGGCGCTGGTCGCCAAGCTTTTCCATGGCAGTGGCTATGACGAGCTGGTGAAGCTGTTCAAGGCGAATTTCCGCACGGTCAAGCCTTTCAAACCCAAGGCTTCGCGCGACAAATCGTCGGAAACCTTTCTCGTTGGCATGGGTCTGAAAGCCCAGGAAACGCCTTGATACCTTGATGCCGGAGGCCCTGGCAGGGCGCCAACCAGGCGCAAACCCTTATCAAGCTATGGCTGCTTTAGGGAAATGCCCGCTTTTCGTAGCTTGAAAAGCCTAAAATGGGGCGCAATTGCGTATCCATAGCGCGTTCTTTCACAATCTTGTCACGCGCTTTCGACTGGAGCTTCGTTTGAACAATCAGTGGTTTTCCAAAGTTGCCGTATGGCTCGTCATCGCCATGGTGTTGTTCACTGTGTTCAAGCAGTTCGACACCCGTGGCGGCGTCGGCTCAGGGGCGGTGAGCTATTCGGAGTTCCTGGATCAGGTCCGAAACAACCAGATCAAGAGCGCCATCATTCCTGAAGGCGCCGGCGGCGGAGAAATCGTCGCCGTCACCAACGACGATCGCAAGATCCGAACAACCGCCACCGTGCTCGACCGCGGCCTGGTCGGCGACTTGATCGACCACAACGTCAAGTTTGACGTCAAGCCGCGCGAAGAAGGCTCGCTCCTCATGACGCTCTTGGTGAGCTGGGGCCCGATGCTGCTCTTGATCGGCGTCTGGATCTACTTCATGCGCCAGATGCAGGGCGGCGGCAAGGGCGGGGCGTTCAGCTTCGGCAAGAGCAAGGCCCGCATGATGGACGAAAACAACAACACGGTTACTTTCGCCGACGTCGCAGGCTGCGACGAGGCCAAGGAAGAAGTCCGTGAAGTCGTCGACTTCCTGAAAGACCCGCAGCGCTTCCAGAAACTAGGCGGCCGCATCCCGCGCGGCTTGCTGCTGGTCGGCCCTCCGGGTACCGGCAAGACCTTGCTGGCCAAGTCGATCGCCGGCGAAGCCAAGGTTCCGTTCTTCTCGATCTCGGGTTCCGACTTCGTCGAAATGTTCGTTGGCGTGGGCGCTGCCCGCGTGCGCGACATGTTCGAAAACGCCAAGAAGAACGCTCCCTGCATCATCTTCATCGACGAAATCGATGCAGTGGGCCGCCAGCGCGGTGCCGGCCTGGGTGGCGGCAACGACGAACGCGAACAAACCTTGAACCAGATGCTGGTCGAGATGGACGGTTTCGAAACCAACCTTGGTGTGATCGTGGTGGCAGCCACCAACCGCCCCGACATCCTGGACGCCGCGTTGCTGCGCCCCGGCCGCTTCGACCGCCAGGTGTATGTCACGCTGCCCGACATCCGCGGCCGCGAGCAGATCCTCGCCGTCCACATGCGCAAGGTGCCGTTGGGCCAGGACGTGAACCCGAGCGTGATCGCGCGCGGCACGCCCGGCATGTCCGGCGCCGATCTGGCCAACCTCTGCAACGAAGCCGCCCTGATGGCCGCACGCCGCAATGCGCGCGTGGTCGAAATGCAGGACTTCGAAAAGGCCAAGGACAAGATCTTCATGGGCCCCGAGCGCAAGAGCATGGTCATGCCCGAGGAAGAGCGCCGCAACACGGCCTATCACGAGTCCGGCCACGCCCTCATCGGCAAGCTGCTGCCCAAGTGCGACCCGGTCCACAAGGTCACGATCATTCCGCGCGGCCGCGCCCTGGGCGTGACCATGAGCCTGCCGGCACAAGACCGCTACAGCTACGACCGCGAGTACATGCTGAACCAGATCAGCATGCTGTTCGGCGGCCGCATTGCCGAAGAAGTGTTCATGCATCAGATGACCACCGGCGCTAGCAACGACTTCGAGCGCGCAACCTCCATCGCCCGCGACATGGTCACGCGTTACGGCATGACCGACGCCCTGGGCCCGATGGTCTACGCCGAGAACGAAGGCGAAGTGTTCCTCGGCCGCTCGGTCACCAAGACCACGAACATGAGCGAGCAGACCATGGAAAAGGTCGATGCCGAAGTTCGCCGCATCATCGACGAGCAGTACGCCCTGGCGCGCCGCCTCATCGAGGAGAACAGCGACAAGATGCACACCATGGCCAAGGCCCTGCTCGAGTGGGAAACCATCGACAGCGAGCAGCTCGACGACATCATGGCAGGCCGCGCACCGCGTCCGCCCAAGGACTGGACGCCGCGCACCCCCCCTTCGGGCAGTGGCGGCAGCGGCGGCACGCCGGCGGTCAATCCGGATCCGGCGCCCACAGTTGCCTGAAGTGCAACCGGCGTCAAACAGCAACGGGGCCCTGGGCCCCGTTTTCGATGAAGGTGCCGAATGACGAAGGCCCCTGCAACCGTGTGGCAGACGGCGCGCTTTGCCATCGATCTGGCGCAGCCGCGCGTGATGGGCATCGTCAACGTCACCCCGGATTCCTTTTCCGACGGCGGGGCGCATGCTTCCACAGAGGCTGCGCTGCGCCATTGCGAGCAGTTGCTGAAAGAGGGCGCCGACATCCTCGATATCGGCGGCGAATCGACCCGACCGGGCAGCCCGCCCGTGCCGCTCGACGCTGAATTGGCGCGCGTGCTGCCCGTGGTGCGTGAAGCGGTCAAGCTCAACGTGCCGGTGTCCGTCGATACCTACAAACCGGAAGTGATGCAGGCGGTGCTCGATCTGGGCGCCGACATCATCAACGACGTCTGGGCGCTGCGGCAGCCCGGTGCGCGCGAAGCCGTGGCCGCGCATCCGTCATGCGGCATCTGCCTGATGCACATGCACCGCGATCCGCAGACCATGCAGGCTGCGCCAATGCAGGGCGACGTGGTGCCCGAGGTGCTGTCGTTCTGGGCGCAGCAGGTGGCGCAGCTCCGGGCGCTGAAGGTCGATCCCTCGCGCATCACGCTGGACCCGGGCATTGGTTTCGGCAAGACCGTGGCGCAGAATTTTTCCCTGCTGGCGCGGCAGCGAGAATTGCTGGGAGCCGGCTTTCCGCTGCTGCTGGGCTGGTCCCGCAAGTCGTCGATCGGCGCGGTGAGCGGCATTGAGATTGCCAGCGGGCGCATCGTGCCCAGCGTGGTGGCTGCGGTGCTTGCGGTAGAGCGCGGCGCGGCTGTCGTGCGGGTGCACGATGTGCGCGAAACCGTGTCGGCACTCGCCGTGTGGCGCGCCATGAAGGCCGAAGAGCCGCATACCGATCTGCAAGTTTGACAAGATCAACAACAAGAGGATATCCCTTGACCCGAAAATACTTTGGCACCGACGGCATCCGCGGCACGGTAGGCCAGTCGCCCATCACCCCTGATTTCGTGCTGCGCCTCGCGCATGCCGTGGGCCGCGTGCTCAAGAAGAGCCAGTCGCGCCCCACGGTGCTGATCGGCAAGGACACCCGCATCTCGGGCTATATGCTCGAAAGCGCACTCGAATCCGGCTTCAATTCCGCGGGCGTCGATGTGGTGCTGCTCGGCCCGCTGCCTACCCCTGGCGTGGCGTACCTGACGCGCGCGCAGCGTGCCAGCTTGGGCGTGGTGATCAGCGCCAGCCACAACGCCTACCCCGACAACGGCATCAAGTTCTTCAGCGCGCAGGGGACCAAGCTCGACGACGAGTGGGAGCTTGCGGTGGAGGCCGCGCTCGAGGAGGCTCCAGTGTGGGCAACCTCGGCCGAGCTTGGCAAGGCGCGCCGCCTCAATGACGCGCCCGGCCGCTACATCGAGTTCTGCAAGAGCACCTTCGCCAACGACCTGACGTTGCGCGACATGAAGCTGGTGATCGACGCGGCGCACGGCGCTGCCTACCAGGTCGCGCCGAACGTGTTCCACGAACTGGGCGCCGAGGTCACCAGCATCGGCTGCACACCCGACGGCCTGAACATCAACAACGGCTTTGGCGCCACGCATCCCGCTGCGCTGGTGGCCGCCGTGACCGAGCAGAAGGCCGACTACGGCATCGCGCTCGACGGCGACGCCGACCGCCTGCAGCTCGTCGACGCGAGCGGACGCCTGTTCAACGGCGACGAACTGCTCTATCTGATGGTGGCCGAGCGCATTGCGCGCGGCGACAAGCCAGTCGGCGTGGTCGGCACGCTGATGACCAACAAGGCCGTAGAGGTGGCGCTGCGCGGGCAGGGCATCGAGTTCGTGCGCGCCAAGGTGGGCGACCGCTATGTGCTCGAAGAGCTCGATAAGCGCGGCTGGCTGCTGGGCGGCGAGGGCTCGGGCCATCTGCTGGTGCTCGACCGCCACACCACCGGCGACGGCATCGTGAGCGCGCTGCAGGTGCTGCAAGCCTGCGTGCGCAGCGGCAAGACCGTGGCGCAGCTGCTTGCGGATCTCACGCTGTTTCCCCAGGTCCTGATCAATGTCCGCCTGGCGCCCGGCCAGGACTGGAAGAACAACGACGCTTTGGCGAGCGAAACGCAGCGTACCGAAGCCGAGCTTGGCGACGGCGGCCGCGTACTGATTCGCGCAAGCGGCACCGAGCCGCTGGTTCGCGTGATGGTCGAGGCGCGAGACGCCAAGCAGGCCGAGTCTTGCGCGAAACGCCTTGCGGCAACCCTCGAGTCCGCGCAGCAACGATGATCGAGGTCGTTCTCGTCGATTACCGCAACGCCGCGCACGCGGCTGCGCTGGTCGATCTGCTCGACAGCTATGCACGCGATCCCGCCGGCGGCGGCACGCCGCTCGATGCCAGCGTGCGCGCCGGGCTGCCCGCGGCATTGGCCGCGCGGCCGCAAGCCTTCAGCGTGCTCGCTTACGACGGTGCGCAGCCCGTCGGCCTTATCAACTGCATCGAAGGTTTTTCGACCTTTGCCTGCAAGCCGCTGGTCAATGTGCATGACGTGGTCGTGCTGGCCAGCCATCGCGGGCAGCGGGTTGCGCAACGCATGTTCGAACGGGTGGAGCAAGAAGCCCGTGCGCGTGGCGCCTGCAAGCTCACGCTCGAAGTGCTCTCAGGCAATGTGCCTGCGCTACGCAGCTACGAGCGCGAAGGGTTCATCGGCTATCAGCTCGACCCTGCGTTCGGGCACGCGGTGTTTTTGCAGAAGAAGCTCTGAAAAAGAAAAAGGGCCGGGGCGCGTTTGGCGCCGTCGGCCCTCACCCCGACCCTCTCCCCGAGGGGAGAGGGAGTAAGACAGATCAGAAGCGCGTAACGGGCGCTTCGGCGTCGGTCTTGCTGGGCGCGTACTTGCCCAACTCCCATTTGGCAATCGCATTGCGGTGCACTTCGTCCGGGCCGTCCGCAAAGCGCAACGTGCGTGCACCGGCATAGGCGTAGGCCAGCGGAAAGTCGTCGCTCATGCCGCCGCCGCCATGCACCTGCATGGCCCAGTCGATCACCTGGCAGGCCATGCTCGGCGCCACTACCTTGATCATCGCGATCTCGTTCTTCGCGACCTTGTTGCCGGCCACGTCCATCAGCCATGCGGCCTTGAGCGTGAGCAGGCGGGCCATGTCGATCTTGCAGCGCGCTTCGGCAATGCGCTCTTGCGTCACCGTCTGCGAAGCGACCGTCTTGCCAAAGGCCACCCTCGACGAGGCACGCTTGCACATCAGCTCGAGCGCGCGCTCGGCCAGGCCGATGAGGCGCATGCAGTGGTGAATGCGTCCCGGGCCAAGGCGGCCTTGGGCAATTTCAAAGCCGCGGCCTTCGCCGAGCAGGATGTTGTCGACCGGCACGCGCACGTTCTCGAAATACATCTCCACATGGCCGTGCGGCGCGTCGTCATAGCCCATCACGTTGAGCGGGCGCACGATGCGGATGCCCTTGGCGTCTGCCGGCACGATGACCATGCTCTGCTGCGAATGCTTCGGCGCGTCAGGGTCGCTCTTGCCCATGGTGATGAACACGGCACAGCGCGGATCGGCGGCGCCCGAGATCCACCACTTGTGGCCGTTGATCACATACTCGTTGCCTTGGCGTTCGATGCGGGTCGAAATGTTGGTTGCGTCGCTCGAGGCAACGTCGGGTTCGGTCATTGCGAAGGCCGAGCGGATCTGGCCTTCGAGCAGCGGCTTGAGCCAGCGCGCCTTGATGGCTTCTGAGCCATAGCGGGCAATGGTCTCCATGTTGCCGGTGTCTGGCGCCGAGCAGTTGAAGGCTTCCGAGGCCCATGGCACGCGGCCCATGATCTCGGCCAGCGGTGCGTATTCCTGGTTCGTGAGGCCGGCGCCTTCATAACCCGAGGCCGAGGCACTGTCGACCGGCAGGAACAGGTTCCACAGTCCCTGGGCCTTGGCCTTCTCCTTGACCTTCTCGACGGTCTTGAGCGCGGTCCAGCGCTTGCCGGCGGCCGTGTTGGCGGCCAGTTCGGCCGAATACTCGGCTTCGGCCGGGTAGATGTGCTCGTCCATGAATGCGCTCACGCGCTTCTGGAGTTCCTTGGTTTTTGCCGAGTATTCGAAGTCCATCGTTTGTCTCCTGGTGGGGGTGTGGGGCAGCTACGCCTTTTGGGCAAACTGCCAGGCCATCTCGGCCATCGGTCGCGCGCCGCGGGCAGAGGCCACTGCTTGCTCGCTCGATGCGGTACCGGCCTCGACCCGCTTGGCAATGCCTTGCAGGATCGCGGCCATGCGGAACAGGTTGTAGGCCTGGTAGAAGTTCCAGTCCGGCGCCAGCGCCTCGGGCGTGGTGATGCGCGTGCGCTCGCAGTAGCGGCGGATGTATTCGCCTTCGGTGGGAATGCCCAGCGACGCGACATCCACGCCGCCGATGCCGCGGCCGGTGGTGGGAGGCATGTGCCAGGACATGCAGTGGTAGCTGAAGTCCGCCAGGGGATGGCCCAGCGTGGAGAGCTCCCAGTCGAGCACCGCGATGATCCGCGGCTCCGTGGCGTGGAACATCACGTTGTCCAGGCGGTAGTCGCCGTGCACGATCGAGACCTTGGTCTCGTCGCGCGCGCTCGCCGGCATGTGGGCGGGGAGCCAGTCGATCAGGCGCTCCATGGCCTCGATCGGCTGCGACAGTTCTCCGGCACCATCGGTCGAAGCCTTGTACTGTTTGCTCCAGCGGCCGATCTGCCGCTCGAAGTAGTTACCTGGCTTGCCGTAGTCCGCCAAACCGCGCTCCGTGAACTTCACTGTGTGCAGCGCCGCAATGACGCGGTTCATCTCGTCGTAGATGGCCGAGCGCTCTGCATTGCTCATGCCCGGCAGCGACTGGTCCCAGAGCACGCGGCCCTGCATGAACTCCATCACGTAGAAGGCGCGGCCAATGATGGCTTCGTCCTCGCACAGGCAGTGCATGCGCGGCACGGGCACGTCAGTGCCGGCAAGGCCGCTCATGACCTTGAATTCGCGCTCCACCGCATGGGCCGACGGCAGCAGCTTGGCGACTGGGCCGGGCTTGGCGCGCATCACGTAGCTCTGCGTGGGCGTGACGAGCTTGTAGGTCGGGTTCGACTGGCCGCCCTTGAACATCTCCACAGTGAGCGGACCCTTGAAGCCATCGAGGTTCTTCTCGAGCCAGGCTGCGAGTGCGTCGACGTCGAAGGCGTGCTGCTGCGAAACCGCGCGGGTGCCGATGAAGTTGGAGAAGTCCTGGCTCATGTCAGATGTCCGCTTCGGAGACGCGCATCAATGCGACGCGGTCGAGGACCACGAGGCCGGCCGGCTCGATGCGGATGGTGCCCTCGCGTTCCATGGTCTTGAGTTCCTGGTTGACGCGCTGGCGCGACGCGCCGAGCAGCTGCGCCAGCTCTTCCTGCGCAAGCTGCAGGCCGATGCGCATCTGGCTGCCGTCTTCCAGGTTGGGTACGCCGTAGCTGCGCACCAGGTGAATGAGCTGCTTGGCCAGCCGTGCGCGCAAGGGCAGGGTGTTGAGGTCTTCCACCAGCCCGAAGAGGGTGCGGATGCGGCGCGCCTGCAGCCGCATCAGCGCCTCGTACAGCTCCACGTGCGTGGCCAGAATCTTCTGGAAATCGGCCCGCGCCACGCACAGATTGGTGGTATCCCCATGCGCATAGGCGTCGTGCGTGCGCCGGTCCCCGTCGAACATCGCCACGTCGCCGAACCAGATGCCCGGCTCCACGTAGGTCAGCGTCACCTGCTTGCCCGACACGGCCGTCGAACTGACGCGCACCGCGCCCTTGGCGCAGGCAATCCAGTGGTCGGGAGGATCGCCTCGGGCGGCGATCAGGTCGCCGTCCTTGTAGCGTTTGACGAAAGCACATCGGAGAATGTCGTGCCGCAGCGAGGGAGATAGAGAAGAAAACCAGCGACCACTGTTGATCGCTTCACGTTCTTCGATGGTAAGAATGGGGTCGTCCATTGGTCTGTCCTGTCGGCGACTGAAAGGCTGGAGGGTGTCACGAGAGCGACGTTGCGCTGCTACTCGTACTGCGGAGGCTTCTTCTCGAGAAACGCGGCAATGCCGATGCCGGCATTCGGATGGTGGAGGTTGCGCACGAAGTGGTCGCGCTCCTGCGAGAGCTGCGACGCGAACGTGGCGCCGCGCGCCTCGCTCAGCAGCTCCTTGATGCTGGCGAGCGAGTTCGGCGCGCGGGCGTTGAGCCGGGTTGCCAGCGCCAGCGCGCTGGCGAGCGCCTGGCCGTTTTCGCTCAGTTCATTGACCAGCCCGAGCGCATGCAGCCGCGGCGCGCCGATGCGCTCGCCGCACATCAGCCATTCGCTCGCCAGCTGGCGCGGCAATGCCTGGCCCAGGTGCCAGCTCAGGCCGCCATCGGGCGACAGCGCGACGTTGCTGTACGAAGCCGCAAAAACCGCATCGCGCGCGGCCACGACGAAATCGCAGGCCAGCGCGAGCGAGAAACCTGCGCCTGCCGCCGCGCCCTCGACCGCCGCGATGATGGGCTTCGGGAAGGCGCGAATGGAATCGATCCAGTTGTGCAGTCCCTCGATGCTTTCGGCCTGCACCGAAGGATCGCGCTGGCGGTTGTCCGAGAGCCGCTGCAGCGAGCCGCCGGCGCAGAACCATGCGCCTTCGCCCACGATGACGACGCTGCGGATTTCATCGCTGCTCTCGGCGCCGTTGAGCGCCTCGATGCCCGCGGCGTAGATCTCGGGGCCCAGCGCATTGCGCTGGGTCGGATTGGCGATGGTGAGCACCATGGTGCGTCCCTCGCTGGTGCTCTTCAGTTCGGCGGTCATCGCTGTGATGCTTTCGTTGATGTTTGCTTGTTTATTCTTCTTCGTGCAGCAGGCTCAGGCCCAGCGCGCCGCGGCGGCGCAGCCAAGGGCTCGGGCGATAACGCGGATCGCCGTAGACGGTCTGCAGGTTGAACAGCACCTCGAGCATGTTGGTCGGGCCATACAGGTTGCCCATGGCCAACGGACCGCGCGGATAGCCGAGGCCCAGCTGAACCGCGGTTTCAAGATCGGCCGGCGAGCAGACGCGCTGCTGGCACATGTCGGCGGCAATGTTCACGATGGTGCCGATCACGCGCTGCGTGACGAAGCCGCCGCTGTCCCGGATCACGCTCACGGCCTTGCCGTCGCGCGCGAAGAGGGCATGCGCCGCATCGCGGATGTCACGCCGCGTGGCCGGATTGGTGGCGAGCACGCGGCGCTTGGTGGCCGCATCGTCGATCAGCATGTCGATGCCGACGGTGCGCGTGGCATCCAGGCGTTCGACTGCGGCCACCGTGGTCACGTCGAAGCCCAATGGCGCGACCAGGATCACCGATCCGGGTGCGGGCGCGGCGCCGCTGTCGATCTGGGCGCCGAGCGCATTCACCAGCCGCAGCAGTTCCGCCCTGCGCGCGGCGCGGGGAGAAACCCAGACCGAGGGCAGCGCCTCGACCGTGGGCGTCGGGGCTTCGGCCACCTGCTGCATCACGCCGTCGTGGTACTTGTAGAAGCCCTCGTTGGTCTTGCGGCCCAGCACGCCCGCCGCAAGGCGCTGGGCCGTGATGACGCTGGGGCGGAAGCGCGGCTCCTCGTAGTACTGGCGATAGATCGATTCCATCACCGGATGCGACACGTCGAGCGCCGTCAGGTCCAGCAGCTCGAAGGGCCCCAGGCGAAAGCCGGCCTGCTCCTTGAGGATGCGGTCGACCGTGGCGAAGTCGGCCACGCCTTCGCCCACGATGCGCAGCGCCTCGGTGCCGTAACCGCGTCCGGCGTGGTTGACGATGAAGCCCGGCGTATCCTGCGCCTGCACGGCGCTGTGGCCCATCTGCACCGCATAGCCGGCCAGCTGCTTGCAGACTTCGGCGGAGGTCTTGAAGCCGGCCACCACCTCGACCACCTTCATCAGCGGCACGGGGTTGAAGAAGTGGAAGCCCGCCACCCGCTCCGGCCGCTTGAGCTCGGCGGCGATGGCGGTGACCGACAGCGACGAAGTGTTGGTGACGAGCGTGGCCGTGGGCGCGACCACCGATTCGAGTTCGCGGAACAGCGAGCGCTTGACCTCGAGGTCTTCGACCACCGCTTCGATCACGAGGTCGCACTGGGCGAGGGCAGCCACCGAATCGACCGCCTTGACGCGTGCGATCTGCGCATCGCGCGCCGCGGCGTCGATCTTGCCCTTCTCGTGCAGCTTGTTCCATTGGGCCGCGAGAGCTTCGCGCCCGCGCTCGGCCGCTCCTGCGAAGCTGTCGAGCAGCAGCACTTCGCTGCCTGCCTGGGCGGCGATCTGGGCGATGCCTCGGCCCATGGCGCCGGCGCCGACGACGCCGATCCGGGTGTAGTTCACTGTCATTGAAAAAGATTTTCGCTGGTTGATGGAGCCGAGCCCGCTTGCAGGCGCCGGGCCCCGGAATTTGCGCAGCCTTCGATTTTGCAGCCATGGACCGCGGCCGCGTGCCCGGTTTTACGCGGGTCCGCGCTTCAGGCCGCGCGGCGGCTGCGATCGATGGCCACGCTCAGGCCGATGGCCAGCAGCAGCAAGGTAAAACCGACCCAGTTCATCCAAGCCACCGCGTCGTTGGCAAGCAGCCATCCGCCCAGCCCTGCACCAACTGCCTGGCCAATGTAGATGCCCGAGCTGTTCAGCGCCACCGAGCCCGGCGCAAGAGCCGGGGCCAGGCCCACCAGCCGCGCCTGCTGCGCCGAATTGGTCGCGAAGCAGCCCAGGCCCCACGGCACGAGTACCGCCGCCAGCCATGGGAGTGAGCCGGCCCAGGGCCAGAGAAAGAGGCTGAGCGCGATCAGCGAGCTTGTCAGCAGCACCATGCGGCCCGCGCCCGCGCGATCGATGAACCGGCTCACGAGCATGTTGCCCACCAGCCCAAAGGCGCCGAACAGGGCCCACATCAGGCTCAGCGTGGTGGGGTCCGCGCCGAAATTCTGCTTCAGCAAGGGCCCGAAATAGCTGAACAGGACGAACTGGCCGCCACCTTGGAGCGCCGTGACCGACACGATGCCCATCAGCACGGGGCTGCGGAGCACGCGCGACCACGCGGCTGCTGTCAGCGCGGCGGGCCGGATGCCGCGCGGCAGCGTCAGCCAGATCGACACGGCACTCACGAGGCTGAGCAGCGCAATGGCCGTGAAAGCCATGCGCCAGCCCAGGTGGCCGCCAATCAGCGCGCCGAGCGGCAGGCCCAGCACCGAGGCCATCGACCAGCCAAGAAAAACGAAAGTCACGGCACGCCCGCGCTGCTCCGGCGGCACCAGCATGCCGGCGCAAGCCGCGGCCTGGGGTGTGAAGATGGCAGGTGCGACCACCGTGAGCATGCGCACCGGCAGCAAGGCGCCGAAGCTCGGCATCAAAGCGGCAATGACATGCCCGGCGGCGTACCAGAGAAGGGTTAGGGCGAGCAAATGGCGGCGGTCCCAGCCCGCAACCACGGCCGCCAGCAGCGGAGCGCCGAGGCACATCACGACCGCGGCGGCCGTGATCAGTTGGCCAGCGGTGGCAACGGTGATGGCAAGCGAGGTGCTGATTTCATTGAGCGTGCCGGGCACCACCATCACACCCGTGCCGATCACGAAATTGCCGGCCAGCAGCGCCCAGAGCGCGCCCCGGGGCGCTGGCTGGCTCACTGAAGAACCTTCGCCTTCGGCTGCCGTATTCGCCTTGGGGCGGCCCGGCGGCTCGGGATCACCGGCGAACCTGCAGCGCGCCGGGATTCACGATGTTGGTGGGGTTGCCCTTGATGAAGCTCACGACGTTGTCGAAAGCCTGGCCGAAATAGCTTTCGTAGCTGTCCTGCTCCACATAGCCGATGTGCGGCGTGCAGATGCAGTTTTCCAGGCGCAGCAGCGCATGGCCCTGCAGCGGCGGCTCGCTCTCGAATACGTCGACGGCAGCCAGCCCCGGCCGGCCGCGATTGAGCGCGGCCAGCAGCGCATCGGCCTCGACCAGTTCGGCACGCGAGGTGTTGACGAAGAGTGCCGTTGGTTTCATGCGCGAAAGGTCTTCGAGCTTGACCAGGCCGCTGGTTTCCTCGTTGAGCCGCAGGTGCACCGACAGAACGTCGGCGGCGGCAAAGAATTCGTGGCGGTTCTGCGCCACCTGGAAGCCGTCGGACCGCGCCTTGGCGCAGCTGGCCTCGCGGCCCCAGATGACCACCTGCATGCCGAAGGCCTGCCCGTAGCGCGCCACCAACTGGCCGATGCGGCCATAGCCCCAGATGCAGAGCGTCTTGCCCTTGAGCACCGAGCCCAGCCCGAAGTTGGGCGGCATCGAGGCCGACTTGAGCCCTGACTGCTGCCAAGCCCCGTGCTTGAGGTTGCTGATGTACTGCGGCAGGCGGCGCATCGCCGCCATGATCAGCGCCCAGGTCAGCTCGGCCGGCGCCTGGGGAGAACCGGTGCCCTCGGCCACGGCCACTCCCCGCTCGGTGCAGGCCGTGACGTCGATGTGGCCGCCCACGCGCCCCGTTTGCGAAATGAGCTTGAGCTTGGGCAGCTTTTCGATCAGCTGGCGAGAGATGTGGGTGCGCTCGCGGATCAGCACGATCACATCGGCATCCTTCAGGCGAACCGAAAGTTGGCCGATGCCCTTGACCGTGTTGGTATAGACCTTGGCCGCGTACGCGTCCAGCTTGGCGGCGCAGCGCAATTTGCGCACGGCGTCCTGGTAATCGTCGAGGATCACAATGTTCATGGCGTGCAATTGTGCCTCGCAGCATTGACCTGACGCTCGCGTGAACGTTTGGATACCCGCCCCGGGCCATGGTCACCGGGGCATGCACGGATTCAGTGCAGGTGCGTGGGGCGCGCTGCGGCGCTGAGCGCTTCCATGGCTTCGAGCGCGGCGAGCCGGTCGAGTTCGGCGCAGACGTCGGCCATTCGACCCGAGATCACCATGCGGTTGGTGCTGCGTTTTTGGCCCTGGGGTCCATCGACCACGCGAATGACGCGAAGCGGACGGCTCGGTGCCGGCGCCGCTTTGGGGGGTGCCGAAGCATGAGCCCGCGCCGTGCAGGCCGGGCGCACCGCAACGTAGCGCAACCCCGCGGACGCACTGACGCTGTCGCGGTGACGAGGCCGGCGCGCCGGCAGCAGACGGCTTGCCAGCGATTGCAGCGGCATCCACAAATCAACGATGGTGAGGAGGGCGATTCCCATGTGAACTCCAAAAAAGTCTGAGGTTGAACACAGGCAGGATTTCTTTGAAGGGACGCAACAGGGTGATGGCGACATTGCGCCATACGCCCGCCACCTGTTGCGGCCGGATGGGGATGCTGGTTTCTGCAGGCCGAAGGGCCTACATCAGCATGGTGTTGCGAATGAGGCCGACCGCCAGGCCTTCGATTTCGAAGGGTTCGCCGGGCTGGACAATGATGGTGGGGTAGTCGGGGTTCTCGGCGTGCAGTTCGATGACCTGCTTGTTGCGCTTGAGGCGCTTGACCGTGACTTCGTCGCCGAGGCGGGCCACCACGATTTGGCCGTTGCGTGCTTCCTTGGTGGCTTGCACGGCGAGCAGGTCGCCGTCCATGATGCCGGCGTCCCGCATGGACATGCCGCGCACCTTGAGCAGGTAGTCGGGCTGGCGCTGGAACAGCGTGTTCTCGACGTAGTAGGTCTGGTCGACGTGCTCTTGCGCAAGGATGGGCGAGCCCGCCGCGACGCGGCCGATGAGCGGCAGCGCAAGCTGCGCCATGCCGGGCAGCGAAAGGGAAAACTGGTTGTTGCGCGACTCGTTGAGCGAACGCAGCGCATCGCCCTTGAGGCGAATGCCGCGCGAAGTACCGCTGACGAGTTCGATCACGCCCTTCCGGGCCAACGCCTGCAGGTGCTCCTCGGCGGCATTGGCCGACTTGAAACCCAACTCATTGGCAATTTCGGCCCGCGTGGGCGGAGCGCCAGTACGTGCGATGGCGCTCTGGATCAAATCCAGGATTTGCTGCTGGCGGGCGGTAAGCTTCACGGCGAACTGCATATGTGGGTTCCTTGCGGCACTGGCTGAATATCCAGTACCTGTATTTTTAACCAGTTTTTAAAAGTTGGCAAGCATGGTCAATTCCCTTTCGCCAAGCCTGCGGCGCGTTGTGGTGCTGGGCACCGGCGGAACCATCGCGGGCCGCGCAGCCAGCGGCGGCGACAACATCGGCTACACCGCAGGGCAGGTGGCGGTGGCTGACCTGCTCGGCGATATCGATGCGCCCGAGGGCGTGGTGCTCGAAGCCGAACAGGTGGCGCAGCTCGACAGCAAGGACATGGGCTTCGATGTCTGGCTGCAACTGGCTCGGCGCTGCGCACTCTTTCTATCTGACCCCGACGTGGCGGGCGTGGTGATCACGCACGGTACCGACACCATCGAAGAGACAGCTTTTTTTCTCCAGGCAGTGCTCGCAACCGGCAAGCCCGTGGTGCTGACCTGTGCCATGCGTCCGGCAAGCTCGCTTTCGCCAGACGGTCCGCAGAACGTGCGCGATGCCATCGCCGTTGCGGCTACGCCGGGAGCGCAGGGCGTGACGGTGGTCTGCGCGGGCTCGATCCACGGCGCACTGGATGTGCAGAAAGTGCACACCTATCGCCCGGATGCCTTTTCATCGGGCGATGCGGGCCCGGTGGGCTACGTGGAAGAGGGGGACGTGCGGCTTCTTCGCACCTGGCCAAGTTCGCCGGCGAGCGGGCCCTCGAAAATTCTTGCGATGAAGGCGGGCGAGGCCTTGCGCTGGCCGAGGGTCGAGATCGTCACCAGCCATGCCGGTGCGAGCGGCGCCATTGTCGATTTGCTGTTGCAGGAGCGGGCCGCGGGCGTGGCCGAGCCGGTTCGCGGGTTGGTGCTGGCCGCGACGGGCAACGGCACGGTGCATTACGCGCTGGAGGCTGCCGCGCTGCGTGCGCAGGACGCGGGAGTGGCCGTACTGCGCGCCACTCGCTGCGCGAATGGGCGCATCCTGCCGAAGGCTGATGATCGTTTGCGCGACGCCGGTGCCCTGACGCCCGTCAAGGCACGCATCGCGTTGATGCTGGAACTGCTCTAGACGCCAGGCGTCGCCTGACGGCGACGCGCGTTAGCTGCTCAACGCAGCCAGTGCGCGCTGCGTGATCTCGTCGACGGTGCCGACGCCCTTGATGGCGCGGTACTTGGGGGCGGTGCCCGCATCGGCCTTGGCCCAGGCCGAGTAGTACTCGACCAGCGGACGCGTCTGCTGGCTGTAGACCTCGAGCCGCTTGCGCACGGTTTCTTCCTCGTCGTCCTTGCGCTGGATCAGGTCTTCGCCGGTGACGTCGTCCTTGCCCTCGACCTTCGGCGGGTTGAACTTCACGTGATAGGTGCGGCCCGATGCCGGGTGCGAGCGCCGGCCGCTCATGCGTTCGATGATGTCGCTGAACGGCACGTCGATTTCAAGCACGTAGTCGAGCTTGACGCCGGCCGCCTTCATGGCGTCGGCCTGCGGAATGGTGCGCGGGAATCCGTCGAACAGGAAACCATCGGCGCAATCGGGTTGCGCGATGCGTTCCTTCACAAGGTTGATGATCAGGTCATCGCTCACGAGGCCGCCCGACTCCATCACGGCCTTCGCCTGTTGTCCGAGCGGCGTACCGGCCTTGACGGCTGCGCGAAGCATGTCGCCGGTCGAAATCTGGGGAATGCCGTACTTCTGGCAGATGAAAGCCGCTTGCGTGCCTTTGCCCGCCCCGGGCGCGCCCAGCAAAATTAGTCTCATGGTGTCCTCGGACGGTTCTTGGATCTTGTGTCGCGCCCAGCACCGGCCCTAGAGCCGTACAAGGCGGAGTTGCGTCGAGGATAGCATGCGTAAGCGTGAAGAATTTCCGTCAATTGCCACGGATATTGACGCAACTCAAGGGGTCAACTGGGCTGCAAAGACCGCGCGCACGCGGGCGAGGTCTTCTGGCGTGTCGATGCCCGGGCCGGGAGCAACCTGGCTGACATGCACGGCAATGCGATGGCCGTGCCACAGCGCGCGCAATTGCTCGAGCGCTTCGGTGGCCTCGATGGGGGCGGACGACAGCGAAGGAAACTTGCGCACGAAACCGGCGCGGTATCCGTAGATGCCGATATGGCGCAGCGGCCGAGGTGAAGGCAGCACGGCCGGTGGCGCGCCGCCGGAGGAGCCGTCGCGCCACCAGGGGATGGGCGCGCGGCTGAAGTAGAGCGCGTTGCCCGTGGCGTCAAGCACGGCTTTCACCACGTTCGGGTTCAGAAAGTCGTCCAGCGAATCGATTTCGTGCGCCGCCGTGCTCATGGCGGCTTCCGGGTGAGCCGCGAGCGTGGCGGCCACCGCGTCGATCAAGGCGGGATCGATCAGCGGCTCGTCGCCTTGCACGTTGACGATGATGTCGTCGCCGTCCAGGCCCAGTTGTTCGCAGGCTTCGGCCAGTCGGTCGGTGCCGCTGGCATGGTCCTGTCGGGTCAGGATGGCGTCCACGCCATGCGCCATGCAGGCCGCGACGATGGAAGGATCGTCCCCGGCAACCACAACGCGGGTGGCGCCCGACTGGCTCGCGCGCTGGGCGACGCGCACCACCATGGGCAGGCCGGCAATGTCCGCCAGCGGCTTGTTGGGAAGCCGCGTCGAAGCCAGGCGGGCCGGCACCAGGACTGTGAAGCTCACAGCCCCAGCTCTTCGTCGGACAACGTGCGAGCCTCGTTCTCGAGCAGCACGGGAATGCCGTCGCGCACCGGGTAGGCCAGGCGCGCGCTGCGCGAGCAGAGCTCCTGCTTCTCGGGGTTCCAGGTCAGTGGGCCCTTGGTGACGGGGCAGACGAGCAGTTCAAGCAGCTTGGGATCCATCGAGCGATGATAACTTTGCATCGAGCGCCGCGAAGAACCGCGGCTCGGGTACGAAGTGCAATGGCACGGCCAGCGCATCCGGAGCTTGCCGCCAAAGTTTGACGGCATCTTTCTCGGTGCAGACCAGAGGGTATTCAAGGCCGGAAGGGCGTTGCCAGCCGCCGAAGTCGAAATGGTCGGGCAGCGCGATCGTCTTGGCCAGCGTGAGGCCGCGCGCGCGCAGCATCTCGAAGAAGGCCTCGGGCCGTGCGATGGCCGCAAGCGCGATCGCTGGTTTGCTGGCCAGGGCATCGAGCGGGGTACGTTTCCCATCGCTCGCAACCGCGTCTTCCGCCAGGGCGCGAGTGGCGGTATAGCCTTCCTCGAATGCCGGGTGCTCGCCGCTATGGAGCACCAGGTCGCACGGGCGCGGCCAGTGCTCGCGCAAGGGGCCTGCGGGGAGCCGCCAGCCGTTGCCCACGCCCCGGTCGTCGAACACGCAAATCTCGATGTCGCGTGCGAGTGCCAGGTGCTGAAGGCCATCGTCGCTCACGATGACCTGCGTGGCCGGGTGGCGGGCGAGCAGCGCACGCGCGGCCTCGACGCGGCGCCGCGCCACGAACACGGGTGCGCCAGTGGCACGGCGGATCAACGCGGGCTCGTCGCCGACATCCTGCGGGTCGCTTTCTTCGAGTGCTTCACGGCAGTCGTCGGTACGTCGGCCGTAGCCGCGCGACACCACGCCGACGCGCAGGCCGCGGGCCTGCAGATGCCGAACCACGGCCATCACCACCGGCGTCTTGCCGGCGCCGCCCGCAATAACGTTGCCGACCACGATGACCGGGACCGGCACGCGATACGTCTTCAGCCGACCTTGGCGATAAAGCCATCTCCGCACCGCGAACAGCGCCGTGTACAGCAGCGACAGCGGCCACAAGAGACAAGCCAGCGCGCCTCGCCGCAGCCAGGCACGCTGAAGCCGCGAGGCCGTTGCGCTGGTCGCGCTGTTGTTGCCTGGAGTGCTGCTGCGGCCTTGCAACGGCACTCAGTGCCCAGCCTGTGCCGTCGACTGGGCTGCGAACGTGATCTGCACCAGGCCAATGCGGCGCGCGGCTTCCATCACCGTGATCACGGATTGGTGCGGGCTGCTGGCGTCGGCGCTGATGATCACCACGCTGTCCTTGCCACCGGTGGCTGCCGCTCCCAGCGCGGCGGCCACCGTGGCCACGTTGCGGTCGGCCAGCGGCGTCTTGTTGATCGAGTAGCGGCCGTCGGCGGACACCGCCACGATCACTTCCTTGGGATAGTCGCGCTGCGAATCGACGTCCGCCGTAGGGAGGCGCAGCTGCATTTCGGTGAACTTGCTGTAAGTGGTCGACAGCATCAGGAAAATGAGGACCACCAGCAGCACGTCGATGAACGGGATGAGGTTGATCTCCGGTTCGTCGCGCGCGCCGTGGCGAAACTGCATGCGGCTGCGGATCATGGCGAACCCTCGGCCGAAAGCGGGGCCTTTGCAGTGACAAACGTGAAAGCCATCATTTCCGCATTGCGTTCAGGTGGCGCGCGAAGCGCTCGCCCGAGAGCTCGAGGTTCAGCAGGTATTCATCGACCCTGCTGCGGAAATAACGCCAGAAGATCAAGGTCGGAATGGCCACGATCAGGCCGAAGGCGGTGTTGTACAGCGCAATGGATATACCGTGCGCCAGCTGCGCCGGGTTGCCTGAACCTACCGCGCCGCTTCCGGGCGATTGCGAGCCGAAGATCTCGATCATGCCGATCACAGTGCCAAGCAGGCCGAGCAGCGGCGCAGCCGAAGCAATGGTTGCCAGCGCCGGCAAGTAGCGCTCCAGCTTGTGCGCCACCGATCGGCCAGAGGCTTCCATGGCTGCGCGAAGGTCGTCCTCGGTGCAGCGCGGATTCGCATTCAGAGCACGGAGGCCGGCGGCCAGCACCTGCCCGAGCATCGAATTGCGCTCGAGCTTGGTCACCACGTCGGGACCCGGCACCGATCCGTGCGACACGGTGATGGCTTCGTCGAGCAGCTTGGGCGGCAGGACCTTCACGGTTTTAAGACTTGTGAAACGTTCTATAACCAGCGCGAGCGCGATGATCGAACAAGCGAGCAATGGCCAGATCGGCCAGCCCGCGGCAACTATGATGGAAAACAAGGAATCCTCCGGCCCCGTAGACTGCAAATGCGCGGCGATTATCCCCCGAGCCCACCATCTCCAAGCGGCTTGTTTACTTGTAAGCGAAGACGCACAGATTCTGTGGATAACTTTGTGATTAACACGCTGGGCAACGTGCTCCGACCCGCATGGCGTGGGCTTTCCATTAGATCGACTGAATTTTGAGCAGCAGTTTTTTGAATGAAATCAATGACTTGCACGACAAACCGTGCACTTGTCCCGCATCGGGGGCAGGGCACAAGGGCTTGCCGCCGCACTGTGGAAGAGTGGTCACCCGCTATCCGGCCGAATTGTGACTTTGCGTGATTCCTATACAACGCCGGGTCCGCGCATCTGGCCCGTCGGCGCCTTGTGCCGCGCGGTTGCCGATGCGCTCGACGCGCGCTTCAACCCGGTTACGGTGCGCGGAGAAATCTCCGGTTTTTCACGCGCGTCGAGCGGGCATTGTTACTTCGCGCTCAAGGATGATTCGGGCCAGCTTCGCTGTGCGATGTTCCGCCGAGCGGCCGGCCTGCTCGATTTTTCCCCGCGCGACGGCGACCAGGTCGAGGTGCGCGGCCGCCTGGCGGTGTACGAACCGCGCGGCGATCTGCAGCTGGTGGTCGAAAGCCTGCAACGTGCCGGACAAGGTGCGCTGTTCGAGCAATTCCTGCAACGCAAGGCGCGGCTAGAGGCTGAAGGGCTCTTCGAGCCTGAGCGCAAGCGGGCACTGCCGGTCATGCCGCGCGCGGTGGGCCTCGTCACGTCGCTGGGCGCCGCCGCGCTGCACGACGTGGTGACCGCGCTGCGGCGGCGCGTGCCGCACATCCCGGTGATCCTGGCGCCTGCGGTAGTGCAGGGCGCCGGCGCCCCGGCGGAACTCGTACGCGCGCTGCAATTGCTTTACAACCTGGAGCCCGCCGTCGACGTGATTCTGCTGGTGCGCGGCGGCGGCTCCATCGAGGACCTCTGGGCCTTCAACGACGAAACCCTTGCCCGCACCATCGTTCAAAGTCCGGTTCCGCTGATCTGCGGGGTGGGTCATGAAACCGACTTCACCATCGCCGACTTTTGCGCCGACCTGCGCGCGCCCACGCCCACGGCGGCAGCGGAACTCGTCAGCGCACCGCAGGCGATGTGGCTCGGCGCGATCGATCTTCTGGGCGAACGGCTCGAAGACGCGATGAGCACCCGGATCGACATGCTGGGCCAACGCCTCGACCAGGCAGCGGCACGTTTGGGCCGGCCGTCGGCGCTGGTGGCGAGGCAGCAGCTTCGGCTTGCACACCAGTCGCAGCGTTTGCGCTATGCGGTGCTCTCGAGAACAGAGCGCCTGGCGCATGTGCCGCGCTCCATCTCGGCTGATTTCCCTCGCAAGCTCGAGCGTGCAGTGGCAGAACGCCGCGAGCGGCTCGAGCGCGTGGCGCTGCGGCTCAAGCTGCTCGATCCCGCGCTGGTGCTTCAGCGCGGCTATGCCTGGCTCACCGGTGCGGACGGCCGTGCAATCGTCAGCGCAAAGAAATTGAATCCGGGCGATGCCGTGGTTGCACGGCTCGCCGACGGCTCGGTCGACCTGACCGTGAATGCCCGGCAAAACGGGAACACGTCCGACGCCTGACCTGTGATTCCTTTCTAGAATCCTTTATTCCCCGCAACCAACCCACGAGAAAAAACCATGGAACATGTGCTCCCACCCCTGCCGTACGCCCTTGACGCGCTGGCACCCGAGTACTCGAAGGAAACCCTCGAGTACCACTACGGCAAGCACCACAATGCCTACGTGGTGAACCTCAACAACCTGCAAAAGGGCACCGAGTTCGAGNCCCGAGTACTCGAAGGAAACCCTCGAGTACCACTACGGCAAGCACCACAATGCCTACGTGGTGAACCTCAACAACCTGCAAAAGGGCACCGAGTTCGAGTCGATGCCCCTGGAGGACATCGTCAAGAAGTCCAGCGGCGGCATCTACAACAACGCCGCCCAGATCTGGAACCACACCTTCTTCTGGAACTGCATGAAGCCTCAGGGCGGCGGCGCCCCCAGCGGTGCGCTGGCCAAGGCCATCGAGGCCAAGTGGGGCAGCTACGACGCCTTCAAGGAAGCCTTCGTGAAGTCGGCCGTGGGCAACTTCGGCTCGGGCTGGACCTGGCTGGTGAAAAAGGCCGACGGTTCGGTGGACATCGTGAACATGGGCGCCGCGGGCACGCCGCTGACCACCGGCGACACCCCGGTGCTGACGGTGGACGTCTGGGAGCACGCCTACTACATCGACTACCGCAANCGTGAACATGGGCGCCGCGGGCACGCCGCTGACCACCGGCGACACCCCGGTGCTGACGGTGGACGTCTGGGAGCACGCCTACTACATCGACTACCGCAAYCTGCGCCCCAAGTTCGTCGAGACCTTCCTGGCCAAGCTGGTCAACTGGGACTTCGCGGCCAAGAACTTCGGTTGATCCGGATTTTTGGTTGAAAAAAAGCCGACCCTCGGGTCGGCTTTTTCATTGGGCCCGGGACGGCAGGCGAAGCTCAGCGCTTGGTGGCGGCAAACAGCTCGCCGCCCAGCTTGGCGCCTTTCTTGATGTTCTTCTTGGCGAACCAACCCTGGTTCATTTCGAGCACGAAGCGAACCGGTTCTTCGGAGCAATGCGAGTTCTCGGTCATGGGCTGCATGTCGACCAGGTTGACGATGCGGCCGTCGTCCGCCACGAAGGCGGCCGTCAGTGGCAGCAGCGTGTTGCGCATCCAGAAGCACTGGGTGGCCGGCTGATCGAAGACGAAGATCATGCCCTCGGCCTGCGGCATTTCCTTGCGGAACATGAGGCCGATCTCGCGTTGCTGGGGCGTCTGCGCGACTTGCGCATCGATCTTGTACAAGCCGACCGATAACTTGGTGCGCTGCAGGTCGGTCTGGGGTTGCTGCTGGGCGTGCGCCGGGCCCATGAGGGAGGCGGCAAGCACGAGCAGGGCGGCAAAACGATGAAACATCGAGCGGCTTCTTTCAGGGCAGGGTTCAAGGGCGGAAGGCCAATAAAAAATGCCCGCTGATGCGGGCATTGCCGGTGACCGTGGCAGCTTACACCTTCTTGGCGGCGTGCGCCTTGGTCACGTGGTGGCGAGCCTTGTGCTTCTTGACCGTGTGCTTCAACGGCTGCGCTGCCTTGTGGACCACGGCGGGCGCGGCGGGTGCCGGAGCGGGCGGGGTTTGCGCGAATGCACCGGCTGCGAAGAGACCGGCGACGAGGGCTGCGAGCAGCTTGTTCATGAAGACATCCTTTGAGATTGTTGATATGGATCACCTCCCGGTGGAAGGTCAACACTCAACGCGTCAGCCGCTTGCCCTGGTTGACAGCCCTTGTGCCATCGCAAGCGAAAAAAAAGCGCTCCGAAGAGCGCTTTCCTGTACGGCCAAGGCCGACTTACTGGGGCGTGCCGCCTTGGGTCGACTTGCGCTTCACGCTGCCGTCCTTGTTGCGACGACGCTGGTCGCGCGTTTCGGCGCGCTTTTCGCCAGATGCTGCAGCCTTGTCGGTGCCGATTGCACCGCCTTCGGGGGTCTTGGCGATGTCGCCAGCGGGAGCAGCCACTTGACCAGCGGGCTTGGCTTCCTTCTTGGCTTCAGCGCGGGCTTGCGGCTTGCTGCCGGTGGCGTTCCCTTGCTCGGGCGTGGTGCCGGTGGGGTTCTGGGCGTAGGCGCCAGCGGCGAACAGGCCAGCGATCATGACTGCGAGAATTTTGCTCATTGGATTGATTCCTCTATCGAGAATTGGTTGGAAACGCCTCCCGGCGAGCAGAAGGTCAGCCACTAACGAGGTCCTTGCCTCGCAGGTTGACAAACGCCAGCTGATGGGTTGCGTCTAAAATGTACAGCGATTTGTTCGCGGGCTGTACAGCGATTCCCCATCGCTGTCTGAATTCGCAGACAGTCGTCCGAATTACGTCACTCCCGGAGTCATTCCCTCTCATGTCCAGCTACCAGCACATCAAAGTCCCGGCCGAAGGCCAGAAGATCACGGTCAACGCCGACAATTCGCTCAATGTGCCTGATCAGCCGATCATTCCCTTCATCGAAGGCGACGGCACGGGTCTGGACATCACCCCGGTGATGCTGAAGGTGGTGGACGCGGCGGTGGCCAAGGCCTACGGCGGCAAGAAGAAGATCCACTGGATGGAAGTCTATGCCGGCGAAAAGTCGACCAAGGTCTACGGCCCCGACGTCTGGCTGCCGGAAGAAACGCTGCACGCTGTGCGCGACTACGTGGTTTCCATCAAGGGCCCGCTGACCACGCCCGTGGGCGGCGGCATCCGCTCGCTGAACGTTGCGCTGCGCCAGGAACTCGATCTGTACGTCTGCCTGCGCCCCATCCAGTACTTCGAAGGCGTGCCCAGCCCGGTTCGCGAGCCGCACAAGACCAATATGGTCATCTTCCGCGAGAACTCGGAAGACATCTACGCCGGCATCGAATTCGAAGCCGAAAGCGACAAGGCCAAGAAGCTCATCAAGTTCCTGCAGGACGAACTGGGCGTCAAGAAGATCCGCTTCCCCAACACCTCCGGCATCGGCGTCAAGCCCGTCTCGAAGGAAGGCACCGAGCGCCTCGTTCGCAAGGCGCTGCAATATGCGGTGGACAACGACAAGCCCAGCGTCACCATCGTGCACAAGGGCAACATCATGAAGTTCACCGAAGGTGGCTTCCGTGACTGGGCCTACTCCCTGGCTGCCAAGGAATTCGGCGCCGAGCTGATCGACGGCGGCCCCTGGATGAAGTTCAAGAATCCCAAGACGGGCAAGGAAATCACCGTCAAGGACAGCATCGCCGACGCCTTCCTGCAACAGATTCTTCTGCGTCCCGCCGAATACAGCGTCATTGCCACGCTCAACCTCAACGGCGACTACGTGTCCGACGCGCTGGCGGCCCAGGTCGGCGGCATCGGCATTGCCCCTGGCGCGAACCTGAGCGACACCGTCGCCATGTTCGAAGCCACCCACGGCACGGCTCCCAAGTACGCTGGCAAGGACTACGTGAACCCCGGTTCCGAAATCCTCTCGGCCGAAATGATGCTGCGCCACATGGGCTGGACCGAAGCAGCCGACCTGATCATCAGCTCGATGAAGAAGTCGATTGCCAGCAAGAAGGTCACCTATGACTTCGCCCGCCTGATGGACGGCGCCACGCAAGTGAGCTGCTCGGGCTTCGGCCAGGTCATGATCGACCACATGTAATTGCGCGAGCAATAGCGTTTTGGCGCCCAGGCGCCAAGAAGCCATGGGCCCTCGAGACCGTGCCGGTCTCGAGGGCTTTTTCTTGCTGGCCTCGGCGCGGGGCAGTGTGACCAGTCGCGCAGCCGGGACAGACTGGTACACCTTGCTCCGGAGTCGGCATGCCACGGGATCGAAACCGTTTTAGCGGCGAGGAATCGGGCGCCGAGAATCCGGTACGCCGACTTTCCGGCCCGGCAAAGCGCAAATTTGAAAAGCGGCCGCCGGGCGGCTAAATTTTTTTAAGCCGACCGTGCTGTCGCACACGGCGCAAGCCCCTTGATTTGTCGAATACGCGCCACCAAGTCTTCTTGCGCCGGCACGTTGCTTGCACGCTCTATAGAATCTTTTTTATGGCAACGAGAATTCCCAAGACTCCCAGCACTCCGCCGGCCCAGAAACCGGCCGGGGATGACGGAGATTCGGTCGTTCTGGAGCGGCGGCCGCAAAAAACCGCGCCTCCCCAGATGTACCAGGTGGTGATGCTGAACGACGACTACACGCCCATGGAGTTCGTGATCGTCGTGCTGCAAGAATATTTCAACAAAGATCGTGAAACTGCGACCCAGATCATGTTAAAGATTCATCTGGATGGACGCGGGGTTTGCGGGGTCTATTCCCGCGACCTCGCGGCCACCAAAGTCAATCAGGTGATGGAGGCGGCGCATCAGGCCGGGCATCCGTTGCAGTGCGTGAGCGAGCCTGTTGCGTGAACCAGTTGAATTGCGCAAGCTCCAACCCATCTGAGAAGTTATTTACAGCAAGGCAAAAGGAAATCACATGATTGCCCAGGAACTGGAAGTCAGCTTGCACATGGCCTTCGTCGAGGCCAGGCAGCAGCGCCACGAGTTCATCACCGTGGAGCATCTGTTGCTCGCTTTGCTGGACAACCCGAGCGCCGCGGAAGTTCTGCGCGCCTGCTCGGCCAACGTCGACGACCTGCGGGCGTCGCTTACCAACTTCATCAAGGACAACACGCCCCAGGTGGCGGGTACCGACGATGTAGACACCCAGCCGACGCTGGGTTTCCAGCGCGTGATCCAGCGCGCCATCATGCATGTGCAGTCCACCGGCAACGGCAAGAAGGAAGTCACCGGCGCCAACGTGCTGGTCGCGATCTTCGGCGAGAAGGACTCCCACGCGGTGTACTACCTCCACCAGCAAGGCGTGACCCGCCTGGACGTGGTGAACTTCATTGCCCACGGCATCAAGAAGAGCGACCCGCCTGAAGCCGTCAAGGGCAGCAGCGAATCATCTTCGGGCGAGGGCGAAGAGGGCGGCGGCGAAAAGAACGAGAAGGCTTCGCCGCTCGAGCAGTTCACGCAAAACCTCAACCAGCTCGCCAAGGACGGCAAGATCGATCCGCTGATCGGCCGCGAATACGAGGTCGAGCGCGTCATCCAGATCCTGTGCCGCCGGCGCAAGAACAACCCGCTGCTGGTGGGCGAGGCTGGCGTGGGCAAGACTGCCATCGCCGAAGGCTTGGCATGGCGCATCACGCAGTCCGACGTGCCGGAAATCCTGGCCGAGGCGCAGGTCTACTCGCTCGACATGGGCGCCCTCCTGGCTGGCACCAAGTACCGCGGCGATTTCGAGCAGCGCCTGAAGGGCGTGCTCAAGTCGCTCAAGGATAAGCCGAACGCCATCCTGTTCATCGACGAAATCCACACCCTCATCGGTGCGGGCGCGGCCTCGGGCGGCACGCTCGACGCGTCGAACCTGCTCAAGCCGGCGCTCTCGAGCGGCCAGCTCAAGTGCATCGGTGCCACCACCTTCACCGAGTACCGCGGCATCTTCGAGAAGGATGCGGCCCTGTCGCGTCGCTTCCAGAAGGTCGACGTGGTCGAGCCGACGGTGCAGGAAACCGTCGACATCCTGAAGGGCCTGAAGTCGCGCTTCGAAGAGCACCATGGCGTCAAATACGCGGTGGCGGCCCTGCAGGCCGCGGCCGAGCTGAGCGCCAAGTACATCAACGACCGCCATCTGCCCGACAAGGCGATCGACGTGATCGACGAGGCCGGTGCCGCTCAGCGCATCCTGCCCGCGAACAAGCGCAAGAAGACCATCAGCAAGACCGAGGTCGAGGACATCGTCGCGAAGATCGCGCGTATTCCCCCGGCCAACGTCAGCAACGACGACCGCGGCAAGCTGCAGACCATCGAGCGCGACCTGAAGAGCGTCGTGTTCGGCCAGGACAAGGCACTCGAAGTGCTGGCGTCCGCGGTCAAGATGGCGCGTTCAGGCCTCGGCCGCGAAGACAAGCCGATTGGCTCGTTCCTGTTCAGCGGTCCCACCGGCGTCGGCAAGACCGAAGCGGCCAAGCAGCTCGCCTACATCATGGGCATCGAGCTGATCCGCTTCGACATGTCGGAGTACATGGAGCGCCACGCGGTGAGCCGGTTGATCGGCGCGCCTCCGGGCTACGTCGGGTTCGACCAGGGCGGCCTCCTGACCGAAGCCATCACGAAGAAGCCGCACGCGGTGCTGCTGCTCGACGAAATCGAGAAGGCGCACCCGGACATCTTCAACGTGCTGCTGCAGGTCATGGACCACGGTACCCTGACGGACAACAACGGACGCAAGGCCGACTTCCGCAACGTGATCATCGTGATGACCACCAATGCGGGTGCCGAGACCATGAACAAGGCAACCATCGGCTTCACCAACCCGCGCCAGGCGGGCGATGAAATGGCCGATATCAAGCGCCTCTTCACGCCGGAGTTCCGCAACCGCCTGGACGCGACCGTGAGCTTCAAGGCGCTGGACGAGCAGATCATCCTGCGCGTGGTCGACAAGTTCCTGCTCCAGCTCGAAACGCAGCTGGCCGAGAAGAAGGTCGACGTCACGTTCAGCGACGGGCTGCGCAAGCACCTGGCGAAGAAGGGCTTCGACCCGCTGATGGGCGCCCGCCCGATGCAGCGCCTGATCCAGGACACGATCCGCCGTGCGCTGGCCGACGAGCTGCTGTTCGGACGCCTGATCGATGGCGGCCGCCTGTCGGTCGACATCGACGACAAGGGCGAAGTGCTGCTGGACATCCAGCCGCTGCCGAAGAAGGAAGGCAAGTCCAAGCCCGAAGCCGAAGAGGCTGCTGCAGGATAAAGCGCGGCCGGCCAAGCCGGTTCCGCGGTATTTCTGGCAGTACCAAAAAGGCCGGTAGCATTCGCTGCCGGCTTTTTTTTGCCGGAAGCTACCTGTACCGCACACCTTGATTCTTCCCGAGCTCAGCCAGGAATGGAAAACCGGCCTCTCATTGGCCTGGAGCGGCTATATCGCCGTGCTTTCGGTCTGGATCGTGATGCAGAAGCGCGCGCCGGTGTCCACCATGAGCTGGATACTGTCGCTGGCGCTGCTGCCGTTTGCGGGCTTCGTCGTCTATTACTTCCTGGGGCCGCAGCGCTTGCGCAAGCAGCGCGTCAAGCGCCTGCGCAGCCGCGCCAAAGCCCACACCCAGGCCGAACTGGCACGTTTGCGCGACGCAGCGCAGAATGCGCCGCCGGCGCTGCAGCAGATGGCCCGGCTCGGCACCGCCGCTTGCGGGCTGCCGGTTTCCAGCGCCATCAGTGTCGAGTTGCTTTCGGGCGGTGCGCGTACCTTCGACGCGATTTTTGAGGCGGTACGCGCGGCGCGCGACCACATCCACCTCGAGTACTACATCTTCGAGCCCGACAAGATCGGCACCGCGCTGCGCGACCTGCTGGTGGAGCGTGCGGGGCAGGGCGTGGCCGTGCGCCTCCTGCTCGATGCGCTCGGTTCCAAGCGCATCGGCCGCAAGTTCATGGCGCCGCTGCATGCCGCCGGCGTGCAGGTCGCGCTTTTCCACGACACGCGCATCGGCCGCCGCCTGCGGCCAGTGACCAACTACCGCACCCACCGAAAGATCGTGGTGTGCGACGGCCGCGTCGGTTTCACCGGCGGCGTCAACATCACTGACGAGGAAGACAAGCGCACCCGTCCTGACGCGTACCACGACGTGCACCTGCGCATCGAAGGCAGCGCGGTACGCTGGCTGCAGACGACCTTTCTCGAAGACTGGGCCTACGCCACCGGCGAAGACCTGCGGAACATGGACCCCCTGATGGACGCCATGCTGCCGCAGGTGGAGGCTGGCAACATTCCGGTGCAGATTGTGACCAGCGGACCGGACAACGCGCTGGAGCCCATCCACCGCATGCACGTGGAGGCCATTCATTCAGCGAGCGAGCGCGCGTGGCTCACCACGCCATACTTCGTGCCCGGCGAGCCCGCCCTGATGGCGCTCACCAGCGCAGCGCTGCGCGGCGTGGACGTGCGCCTCCTGGTCCCGCGCCGCAGCGATTCGGCCATTGTGAGTGCCGCCGCGCGCTCCTATTTCGACGAGCTGATTGCGGCCGGAGTGAAGGTGTGGGAGTACAAGGCCCGCATGCTGCACTCCAAGACCTTGGTGGTCGACGACCATTGCGCGATGATCGGTACCGCGAATTTCGACAACCGCAGCTTCCGGCTCAATTTCGAAGTGAGCGCGGTGGTCTACGGCCCAGAGCTGGCGCGCCCGCTGGCCGCGCAGTTCGAAACCGATCTCCACAGCTCCGGCGCGGTGCGCGCCCACCGGCCGCAGAGTTTCTGGCGCCGCCTCGGCGACGCGATTGCACGATTGCTTTCTCCCTTGCTCTGAATGAACCACACCTTTCTCTGGCACGACTACGAAACCTTCGGCGCCGTGCCGCGCCGCGACCGGCCCTCGCAGTTCGCAGCCATCCGCACCGACGCCGAGCTGAACGAGATCGGCGAGCCGCTGATGATCTATTGCAAGCCGGCGCCCGACTACCTGCCCAGCCCCGAGGCCTGCCTGATCACCGGCATCACGCCGCAGCTGTGCCTCGAGCGTGGCATCCCCGAGCACGCCTTCGCCGCGCAAATCGAAAAAGCCTTCTCGCAGCCCGGCACCATCGGCGTGGGCTACAACACCATCCGTTTCGACGACGAGGTGACGCGCTTCCTGTTCTGGCGCAACCTCATCGATCCGTACGCGCGTGAATGGCAGAACGACTGCGGCCGCTGGGACCTGCTCGACGTGGTGCGCCTCACCTACGCGCTGCGCCCCGACGGCATCGAGTGGCCAAAGAAGGAGGACGGCAAGCCCAGCTTCAAACTCGAAGACCTGGCGCGCGCCAACGGCCTTCTGCATGAGTCGGCGCACGATGCGCTCTCCGACGTGCGCGCCACCATCGCGCTGGCGCGGCTGATTCGCGATCGACAGCCCAAGCTGTTCGAGTTCGCCTTCGGCCTGCACAAGAAGGACCGCGTCGCCAGTGAGCTGGGCCTGCCGGCCATGCGTGAAACAGCCAAGCCCTTTCTGCACATATCGGGCATGTTCCCGGTCGAGCGCGGCTGCTTGAGCGTGATGTGGCCGCTCGCGAGCCACCCGACCAACAAGAACGAGCTGCTCGCCTGGGATCTGGCCCACGACCCGAGCGAGTTGCGCGACATCGATGTAGAGACCTTGCGCCTGCGCCTCTTCACGCGCACCGCCGACCTGCCCGAGGGCGTGGTCCGCCTGCCGATGAAGGGCATTCACCTGAACAAGTCGCCGATGGTGGTCGGCAACCTGCGCACGCTCGCGCCGGCCATGGCCGAGCGCTGGAACGTCGATCTCGATGCGGCCATGCGCCATGCGGCCATCGCCCGCGACCTGCCCGACATGAGCGCCATCTGGTCGCAGGTGTATGCCCGTCCCAAGGAGGCCACGCCTGACGTCGATGAAGACCTGTACGGCGGCTTCGTCGGCAACGGCGACCGGCGGCGGCTGAACCAGCTGCGCGCGCTGTCGCCTGAAGAGCTTGCAAAAGATCGCACTGGCTTCGATGACGGGCGCCTCGAGGAAATTCTCTTTCGCTACCGTGCGCGCAATTGGCCCGAAACGCTCAGCCCGGAAGAAATCGAACGCTGGGAGGCGCTGCGCGTCGCGCGGCTCTTCAAGGGCGAGGGCGGGGTTCGCACCATCGAAATGCTGTTCAGCGAGGTCGATGCGCTGTCCGAAACCGCCGACGAGCGTGGCGAGGAAATCCTTGGTGCGCTCTACGAGTACGCCGAGGCCATCGCACCCGACGCATGAATTTTGTGGCGAGCGCCACGCCCAGCTAGGGCTTCTGGATCATCCAGCTGGTGGCCTGCGCGCGGCGTGGCAGATGCAGCGCGGCCGTGGCAGCGGGCGTTTCCGCCAGCAAACGTCCCTTGCGGAACACCTTGAGCCGCGTGGCGCGCAGGCGGATCGCTTCGACCGGGTCGCGCGCCTGCAGCAGCACGAAGCTCGCGTCGCAGCCCGCCTCGAGCCCGTAGCCCTCCAGATGCATCACGCGCGCGGCATTCGTGGTCACGGCTTCGAAGCATTGGCGGATGCCGGCCTGGCTGGTCATCTGCGCCACGTGCAGGCCCATGTGCGCCACTTCGAGCATGTCACCCGAGCCCATGCCGTACCAGGGGTCCATCACGCAGTCGTGGCCGAAGGCGACGTTCACGCCAGCGGCCATCAGCTCTGGCACGCGCGTCATGCCGCGGCGCTTGGGGTAGGTGTCGTGGCGGCCCTGCAGCGTGATGTTGATGAGCGGGTTCGACACCACGCCGACGCCGCTCTCGGCAATGAGCGGCAGTAGCTTGCTCACGTAGTAGTTGTCCATCGAATGCATCGACGTGCAGTGCGAGCCCGTCACGCGGCCCTGCATGCCCAAGCGTTGAGCCTCGAAGGCCAGCGTCTCGATATGGCGCGAGAGCGGATCGTCCGACTCGTCGCAGTGCATGTCGACCAGCTTGCCGCGCTCGGCCGCAAGCTCCATCAGAAGCTTCACGCTGGCGGCGCCATCGGCCATGGTGCGCTCGAAATGCGGAATGCCGCCGACCACGTCCACGCCCTTGTCGAGCGCGCGTTTCAGGTTCTCGACGCCGCCGGGAGAGCGCAGCACGCCGTCCTGCGGAAAGGCGACCAGCTGCAGGTTGAGGTAGGGCGCCACCTGCCGCTTGACTTCGAGCAGAGCATCGACCGCGAGCAGGCTCGGGTCGCTGGTGTCCACGTGAGAGCGAACGGCCAAAAGCCCCTTGGCCACGGCCCAGTCGCAATACGCCAGCGCACGCTCGATCAGCGCTTCTGCCGTGAGCAGCGGCTTCAGTTCGCCCCACAGCGCGATGCCTTCGAGCAGCGTGCCGCTCTGGTTCACGCGCGGCAGCCCGTAGCTCAGCGTGGCGTCCATGTGGAAGTGCGGGTCGACGAAGTGAGGCGCGACGAGCAGGCCTTGCGCGTCCAGCGTTTCGTCGGCAGAGGCGACGAGGCCTTGGGTGACTTCGGCGATGCGGCCTCCCTCGACGGCAATCGACATGCCGGTGCGGCCGTCGGGGAGGGTGGCGTTGGTGACGAGAAGATTCAGCATTGGATGACCTGCGTGGCGGTGTTTCCAGTGGGCCCGAGATAGAGCCTAATTTTCATGTCAGAAAACTTTGCGCTGCGGAGACAAAGCGCAAGAAAGTGCTGCCTATCCTCTCATGCTCCGATATACCAAGCTTGTCCAAAGGCCGAAAGTCATGAGGATTGATCGTGATCCGATATCGCCGCAAACGCAGCGCAGTGGCGGCCCGTGCGTTATTTGGCTGACAGGACTTTCAGGCGCCGGTAAATCCACAATCGCCAAAAGTCTGCGCCAGCGCGCAATGGCCGACGGTGTTGCAGTCGCCATTCTTGACGGAGATGACGTTCGTCGCGGCCTGAGCCAAGGGTTGGGGTTTGGCCAGGCAGATCGCCGCGAGAACATCAGAAGAATTGCAGAAGTCGCCCGCTTGCTGAGTGACCAGGGGCTTGTGGTCATCGTGGCCGCCGTATCTCCGATGCGTGAACTCCGCGCCTTGGCGCGGAACATCATCGGCACGGCCTTCCGTGAGGTCTATGTAAGTGCCCCTCTCGCAACTTGCGAACGGCGTGATGTCAAAGGTCTGTACGCGCGTGCGCGCCGGGGCGAAGTCACTAAATTCACGGGCATTTCAGATGCCTACGAACCGCCCCTTCAGCCCGACCTGGTCATCGATACGTCGGACTGCGAAGTCGCTCATGCAACGAGCGCTCTGATGTTGGCTTTCCGCGCGTGGCGCATGAGGGACGGAAGAAAATGAAGAATCATCTGCTCATCGCAGGGACGGGCCGTGCTGGCACGACATTCCTGGTGCAATACCTTGCCGAATGCGGTCTGGATACTCATCTTGCCCGCAATCCGCATCCTGGCTACGACGAGGATGCCAACGCGGGGCTGGAAGACTTGCTTCTGGATAATCCCGATGCGCCCTACGTCGTCAAGTCGCCCTGGTTGTACGAGTACGTGGAGCGCCTGCTGGCAGCTCGAGAGATCGTGGTGGATGCGGTCATTATTCCAATGCGAAGCATCGTCGAAGCGGCAACCAGCCGTTCCATCAACGAGTTGCGCGCACGTTACGGAAACCCGACGATGCCCGACGATTGCAAGCAATGGGAGTCCTGGGGAACGACGGCGGGCGGAATCGTCTATTCACTCAATCCCCTCGACCAGGCGCGTCTTCTTGCACTTGGCTTTCATGAACTTCTGCACGCGCTCGTGAAGCGAAGCATTCCGGTCGTGCTGCTCGATTTTCCGCGTTTCGTCGACGATCCAGACTATCTCTGCGAGGCGTTGCGTCCTGTCCTAGGGAACAAGGTCGATCGTGCATCGGCCCTGCGTGCGCATGAGCGAATTGCGGTGCCTTCGAAGGTTCGCATTGGCAAGGAACTGACTTCTGATGACGCTATGAAATGCCCACCAGAATCCGGCGCAATGCCGCCGGGCATTGCATTCCCAAGCCACGCGGTGCTCGACAGAACCGCGTTGAAGCGCCAGTTGGAGAAGACGGTGATTCATGCCGAGCAACTGACCTTGGAAAATGCGGCGTTGGAACGGGAACTGGAAAAGGCTCGGATTCATGCCGAGCAATTGACGTCGGGCAAAACCGCACTGCAACGGGAGCGGGATGAAGCAACCACCCGTACTGCGCAACTGACGCTGGAAAAAACCGAACTGAATCAGAGGCTGAAGGAGTCGGCAATCTGCATTGCGCAAATGGAGCGGCGCGTTGTCTCATTGCAGGCATCGCACTCGTGGCGTGTGACCGCGCCGATGCGCGCGGTATCTGGGGTGATGAAGAATTTTTGGCGAGTAGCGTTTTCTTCTCGTCCATGAAAGGGGCGCCGACCGAGATTTGGCTTAGCGCGTGCGTTGCGCCCGATACCGGTATTGCCCCGGCGCAGGTCCAACCTCGATCATCACGCGGCGCAGCTTGTCGTCGTGGCTCGAATCCGCCTTGGCCGAAACCACGATGCCCCGCGGCGTGGCGCGGCAGGTCAGGTCGCTGAGCACAATTTCAGCGTGGTCGTTGTCGAGTTCGGCAATCGCCACCGTGTGCTCTGCATGCAGGTTGCCAGCGGCGTCGCGGCCCATCCATTGCACGTACAGGAAAGACTGCGCGTCCAAGTCGGCGTGGATCACGCGGTAGGTGCCCTTGTGGTCCTTGCCCCAAGTGCCGCACAACTGCACCCAATCGACCGCGTCAGGCGTCTTGAAGCGCTCATAGGGCTGGTCGATGCCCAGCGCGTGCACGGCCGCGCAACACAATGCCATGAGCAGCCCCGCGCACATCGTGGCCGGCTTGCGCATCAGCGTTCCCCCTTGCGATAAGGCTTCATCAGTGCCTGCGGATAGCTGGCCTTTCGCGCCACCAGCACCAGCGCGAGGATCGACAACAGGTAGGGCAGCATCAGGTAGATCTGGTAGGGGAGCACCGCATCGCCCGATTGTTGCAGCCGTAGTTGCAGCGTGTCGAAAAACGCGAACAGCAGCGCACCCAGCAGGGCTTTGCCCGGCCGCCACGAGGCAAACACCACCAGCGCCACGCAGATCCAGCCGCGGCCGTTCACCATGTTGAAGAAGAAGGCATTAAAGGCGGAAAGCGTGAGGAACGAGCCCGCCACGCCCATCAGCGCCGAGCCCGCCACGATGGCGCCGGTGCGAGTGGCCGCGACCGACACGCCCTGGCTCTCGGCCGCCTGCGGGTTCTCGCCGACCATGCGCAGCGCGAGCCCGAGCGGCGTGCGGTACAGCACCCAGGCGATGGCCGGCACCAGCAACAGGGCGAACAGGGTGAGCGAGGTCTGCGCGTTCAGAATCGGCACCGGCAGCCACTCCATCGGCGCGAAGGGCGCGATGGTCGGGGGCGTATTCACCTTCGGAAAGCTCACGCGGTAGCCGAAGTAGCTGAGCGCCGTAGCCAAGAGCGTGATGCCCAGCCCCGACACGTGCTGCGACAGCGCAAGGCCCACGGTGAGAAAGGCATGCAGCAGCCCGAACACCATGCCTGTGAGCGCGGCCACGGCGACCCCGGCCCAGAGCGGCGCACCGGCATACACCGCGAGCCAGCCCGTGAAGGCGCCTGCGACCATGATCCCCTCGATGCCCAGGTTGAGCACGCCCGCGCGCTCGCACAACAGCACGCCGAGCGTGCCGAGAATGAGCGGGGTGGCGATGCGCAGCACAGCGACCCAGAAGGCCGGGTTGGCGAGGATGTCCAATAAATCCGTCATGTCGAATTTCTCCCTCCCCTTCCGGGGGAGGGTTGGGGTGGGGGCAGGCGGCGCTCGCTGTGGACGCCGATGCCCCCATCCCAGCCTTCCCCCGGGAGGGGAAGGAGCAAGACCGAAGAGCGCAGACTCGTCATTTCAGCCTGAGCCGGTATTTCGTCAGCAAGGTCGCCACCAGCACCGCGATCAGCGAGGCCGCCACGATCACGTCGGCGATGTAGGTCGGCACGCCCACGGCGCGGCTCATGGTGTCAGCGCCGACCAGCACGCCCGCCACGAACACGCCCGCGGCGATCACGCCCAGCGGATGCAGGCCCGCGAGCATCGCGATCACGATGCCGGTGTAGCCATAGCCCGGCGACATGTCGAGCGTGACGTAGCTCGTGCGGCCTGCTACCTCGATGGCACCCGCGAGGCCGGCCAGCGCGCCCGAGAGCAGCGCCACCAGCACCACGGTGCGCGTGACTGGCACGCCGGCAAATGCGGCGGCGCGTGCGCTGGCGCCCATGGCGCGAATGTCGAAGCCCAGCACCGTGTACTTGAAGATCGCCCACACCACCACCGCCAGCGACACGGCCCACACGAGCCCGGTGTGCACCCTCGTCTGGGCGATGAGCTTGCCGAGTTCGAGGTCGGGCTGCAGCGACACGCTCTGCGGCCAGCCCATGGCGGTCGGGTCTTTCATCGGTCCGTCGAGCAGGGCCGAGACGCCCAGCAGCACGATGAAGTTGATCAAGAGCGTGGTCACCACTTCGTCGACGCCGAGCTTGTTCTTCATCAGCGCCGGGCCTAGCAGCAGCAGGGCGCCAGCGAGGGCCGCGGCCAGCATCATCAGTGGGAACAGCAGCCAGGGCGCGAGCTCGAAGCCGGTGCCGCCGTGCATGCCGCCCACGGCCACGGCGGCAAGGGCGCCGGCGAACAGCTGCCCCTCGGCGCCGATGTTGAAAAGCCGTGCCTTGAAGGCGACCGTCGCGGCCAGCCCGGTGAGGATCAGCGGCACCGCGCGCGTCAGCGTCTCGCTCCATGCGAACACCGAGCCGAAGCCGCCCTGCAACAGCAGCGCGTAGGTGCGGCCGACCGGTGCGCCGGCCCACAGCACGAGCAGCGCGCTCACGAGCATTGTGAACGCCACAGCGCCGATCGGGGCCAGCACCAGTGCGGCGCGCGAGGTTTCGTGGCGCTGTTCGAGACGCATCATGGCAAGGCTCCTGCGCTTGGCTGCTGCTGCGTCGCGCCGGCCATCGCCAGCCCGATGGCTTCGCGCGTCCAGGCCGCGGCCGGGCGCGCTTCGCCCAATTGGCCGCCATGCATTACGGCCACGCGGTCGCCCAGCGCGAGCACTTCGTCGAGGTCGTCGGAAATCACCAGCACCGCCGCGCCCGCATCCCGCGCGGCGATCAGCTGCTGCTGCACATAGGCCACGGCGCCAATGTCGAGGCCCCAGGTTGGCTGGTGCGCGACGATCAGGCGCGGCGCGCGTGTCGGGTATTTCTTGTTGTCGGCGTCTTCGGCCTGCTCGGGCGCGAGCAGCGCCCGCCCCAGAATCAACTTCTGCATGTTCCCGCCGGAGAGCGAGCGGGCCGGCGCCATCAGGCCGGCGCCGCGCACGTCGAATGCTTTTTCGATGCGCCGGGCATGAAGCCGCGCGGCCGCACGCCGCACGAACCACGACCAGCGCGAGAACACCGGGCTGCGCAACCGTTCCGACACCGCGTTTTCCCACACCGGCAGATCGCCGACCACGCCCACCGCATGACGGTCTTCGGGAATGCGCGCCACGCCGCGCTGCACCAGCCGGGCAGGCGAGGGCGGCAGCGCGCGGCCCATCAGCTGGGCCGTGCCCGAAGTGGCGCGGCGCGTGCCGCACAGCAACTCGGCCAACGCCACTTGGCCGTTGCCCGAAACACCCGCGATCGCGGTGATTTCTCCAGCGCGCAGCGTCAGCGACACATCGCGAAGGGCGCTCGAATGGTCCTGCCCGTCGTCCCTGGCCGATGCGGTGCTCACGTGGTCAAGCACGCAGACCGCATCGCCCACCGACTTGGCCGGCCGGCGCTGCGGGGCGTCGACCGCATGCCCGACCATCCAGAGCGCCAGCTGCGCCTGCGTGGTCTCGGCCGTGCGCGCCTCGGCCACGAGCTTGCCGCCGCGCAACACGGCAATGCGCTGCGACACGCGCAGCACCTCGCCCAGCTTGTGGCTGATGAAGATGACCGAGAGGCCCTGCGCCACCATCTGCGCGAGCGTGGCAAACAGCGCTTCGCTTTCCTGCGGCGTCAGCACTGCGGTCGGCTCGTCGAGGATCAGGATGCGCGCGCCGCGGTATAGCGCTTTCAGTATTTCGACGCGCTGCCGCTCGCCGACCGAGAGGTTGCCGATCATCGCGTCGGGCTGCACCGGCAGGCCAAAGCGCTGCGCCACTTCGAGCAACCGGGCACGCGCGGCCGCACGGCGCGAGAACACCCGCCACAACGGCTCGGTGCCCATGCTCACGTTGTCGAGCACGCTGAGGTTGTCGGCCAGCGTGAAGTGCTGGTGCACCATGCCCACGCCAGCGGCCAGTGCGGCCTTGGGATTGCCGGGAGGCAACGGCGCACCGAACACCTCGATGGTGCCCTCGTCGGTGACGTAGTGGCCGAACAGGATCGACATCAAGGTCGACTTGCCCGCGCCGTTCTCGCCCAGCAGTGCGAGCACCTCGCCGGCTTGCAGGTCGAGCGAGATGCCGTCGTTCGCAACGAGAGAGCCGAAGCGCTTGGTGATGCCCTGAAGACGCAGAACGGTGGCGTTGCTCATGGATATCTTGCTCCTTCCCCCTCTGGGGGAAGGCCGGGATGGGGGCAAGCAGCGCTTGCCACACCACCGTGATCATTCGAGAGCCGCGTGCCCCCACCCCAGCCCTCCCCCGGGAGGGGAGGGAGTGAAAGCGGGATCACTTCCATGCAGCCAGGAACGCCAGCATGACCTTGGCCGAGTTGTCCGCCGCAATGCCCATGAAGGTGCCCATCTCGTTCTCGCCGTCTCCGCCGCCCGCAAGATCGCTGAGGGAACGGAAAGCGATGTAGGGCACGCCGTTGCTGTAGGCCACCATGCCCACGGCGGCGGTCTCCATGTCGAGCACATTGGCCTGGAAGGTCTTGAAGGTGTATTCGCGATACGCCTTGTTGTCCATGAAGGCCTGTCCTGAAACGCCGTTGCCGCCCACCACCAGCTGAGGCTTGCGCGCCAGGCACTTGCCGGCACTGCAGTTCGCCAGGTCGACATTGCGAATGCTGCGCGCGACGTCGAGCATCTTCGGATCGGCCTCGAACCAAAACTTGCGCACGATCTGTGGATGCGCCGCCGAGCGCACTTCGACCGGGCGCGGATGCATCATGCCGAAATTGGGCAGCGTGGCATCCTTGATAAAGGGCGGCGCTGTGTATTTGCCCGGCGTGGTTTCGCGCGCCATCAGCACTTCGAGGTACTGACCCCATTGCGCCGGCACCGTGACGTCGCCAACGTGCAGCTGCGGATTCACACCGCCCGCGATACCGCTGAAGACGATATTGGTGATGCGAAACCGGTCGAGCACCACCTGCGTGTTCATCGTCGCGTTGGTCATGCTGATGCCCGAGAGGAACAGCACGACCGGCTTGCCTTCGAGCGTGCCGGTGGTGAACTCGACGCCGTTGACGCTGTGCTTCGCCGGTGCCTGAATGCGGTTCAGCAGCAGCGTGAGTTCGGGCTGAAAAGCGGAGATCACGGCGATGCGCGGCGTGTCGTCCAGCCGGGCGCTGAGGCTGCCATCGCTACCGGTCTTGTAGACGCCAGCGCAACCCGAAAGGCCGAGTGCCAGCACGCTGGCCGCTAGAAGGGAGCGCCAGCGCATCATCGTCGGCTTCCTCACTTCGCCGTTGACTTGGGTTGCGAGTCGTCGACCTTCACCGTGAACTTGCCGGCCAAAATGTCGGCCTGCCTGGCCTTCACCTTGGCGACGATGTCGGGCGGCACCTTCTTCTCGAAAGTGCCGAGCGGCGCGAGTTCCGAGCCCTTGTGCTTCATGGTCGAGTAGACGCCGTAGTCCTCGGCCGTGAACTTGCCTTCCTTCACGAGCTTGATTGCGCGGTCGGCCGAGGGCTCGAAGTTCCACAGGGCCGAGGCCACCACCGTGTCGGGGTACTGCGCTTGCGTGTCGATCACGTTGCCGATGGCGAGCTTGCCTTTTTCCTTGGCCGCATCCGAGACACCGAAGCGTTCGGCGTACATCACGTCGGCGCCCTTGTCGATCATCGCGAAAGCCGCTTCCTTGGCCTTGGGCGGATCGAACCAGCTGTTGATGAAGCTCACGCTGAACTCGACCTTGGGGTTGGTTTCCTTCGCGCCGGCCATGAAAGCGTTCATGAGCCGGTTCACTTCAGGAATCGGGAAGCCGCCGACCATGCCGATGCGATTGGTCTTGGTCATGCCGCCGGCCACCATGCCGGAGAGATACGCCGGCTCCTGGATGTAGTTGTCGAACACGCTGAAGTTGGGCGCCTGCGGCTTGAGCGACGAGCCCATCAAGAAGGCGACCTTGGGAAAGTCTTTCGCGACCTTGCGCGCCGCCGCTTCCACGCCGAACACCTCGCCGAAGATCAGCTGGTTGCCGCCCGTGGCGTACTCGCGCATCACGCGCTCGTAGTCGGCGTTGCTGACGTTCTCAGTGGCCTTGTATTCGATCTCGCCACGCGCCTCGGCCGCCTTGAGCGCCTTGTGGATGCGGCCCACCCATTGCTGCTCGAAGGGCACGGTGTACACCGCCGCCACCTTGAGTTTGGTCTGCGCGAGCGCAAAGCCGGGCGCGCCCGCTGCAAGCGCTGCCGCTGCGATGGCGACCGAACGAATGATCAACTGACGGCGTGCTGTCACGGTGCTTCTCCTCGGTATAAAAAATTCTCGACCGCGCTCCCCGTGCCTCTTCCAGAAACACCGCGGAACCGGCTTTGCCGGGCCGCTGGTGTTGCCCCCTTGAGGGGGGAGTCGAGCTACACGAAGTGAGCGAGGGACGGGGGTGGGTTCATTTCGTGCCGAAGATGCGGTCGCCCGCGTCGCCGAGGCCCGGCAGGATGTACCCATGGCTGTTCAGCTCGCGGTCGATCGCGGCGGTGTAGATCGGCACGTCGGGGTGCGCTTTCTGCATGGTCGCGATGCCTTCGGGGCAGGTGAGCAGGCAGACGAACTTGATTGACTTGGGGTTGAGCTCCTTCAGGCGCTCAACCGCGGCCACGGCCGAGTTGCCGGTGGCCAGCATCGGGTCGACCACGATCACGTCGCGGTTCTCCATTTCCCCCGGCATCTTGAAGTAGTACTCGACGGCCGTGAGCGTCTTGGGGTCGCGGTACAGGCCGATGTGGCCGACGCGCGCGCCCGGCACCACGGTCAGCATGCCGTCGAGGATGCCGGTGCCCGCGCGCAGGATGGAAACCAGCACGAGCTTCTTGCCGTCGATGACCTTGGCCTGCATGGTCTCGAGCGGGGTCTCGACTTCGATGTCCTGCATCGGCATGTCGCGCGTGACCTCATAGGCCATGAGCATGCTGATTTCGTTCAGGAGCCGGCGAAAGCTGTTGGTGGAGGCGTCCTTGCGGCGCATCAGCGTGAGCTTGTGCTGGACGAGGGGATGGTCGAGGAGATGGACGTTGCTCATTGGATTTTATTTCTGCCGTTGCTGATGCGGGGAGTCTAAAAGACGGTGCCGTCGCTTTCGATCAGGAGCGGTGGCGCTCCGTCTCGCAAGCGCTGTGCCAAGACGCGGCCGGCCGCCCAGGTGCCGCCCTCGAGCACGCACGCCAAGGGCAGTTCCTGTTCGGTGCGGTCGAGCATCTTGCGCACGTGCGGGGCCAGCTCGTCGAGAAGCGCCACGGTGAGCGCGCGCCACTCGACGATGAACTCGTCGCCGGCCTTCCAGGTGCGCGAAAGAAAGGCCGGGTCCTTCGGCACGATCACGCCGCTGTCGAGCAGGAGGCCGCCGTTGCGGTACTCGGGCAGGGCGGTGAGCGCATCGAGATGACGCACCTTCACGCCCGCCCATTCGAAGGGCTCAAGCAGCGAATAGGTGAGCCATTGCGACAGCTTGTGGAACGGCATCCAGCCATTGGTGAGGCCCGGGCCGCGCACCGCGCTGTGGCGCCAGCAGTCGCCGAGCGCGAGGGCCGGGTCGCTCCAGCCGACGCCGCCCGCGGCATCGCTGCCATCGGCAGCAATGCTGTCGATGGCATTGGCGGAGGGCCAGATACCCGAGAGAGTTTCGAGCAGCAGCGACAGGATCTGGTGGGCCGTGATCTCGGCCGTGGGCGGCGCGGCAGCGCCGAACGGCGCGACCAGCGCATCGAACATGCCGGCGGGCCGGCCTTCGTCGCCGAAGGTCTCGGGTTGCTCGCTCATGGCTTCACCGAGCCGGCGCAGCAGCACCGTGCGGCCGGCCAGGCCGACCAGCGGGTTGACGTCGCTGACCTGGAAGGCGTCGCCGAGCCTGTCGGTCACGAGGCCGCGCAAGCCGGCCGCATCCACTTGCAGCGGATGGTCGGGGTCGGATGAGAACAGGCCGCTGGTGAAGGCATGGAAGCTTGCGACCGCCAGTCCTTCGGAGCGTGCAAAGCGCTCACCCGAGGCGGGCTCGGTGTAGTGCCAGTCGGGCCCCGCGCCGGCATCGAGCAGCACGCTCACCAGCACCAGGTCGATGTGTGCGCGGGCGCGCTGCCGCGCGTCGATGCGCTTGCCGAGCAGTTGGTCGAGCTGCTTCAGCCGGTCGACGCCGCCGGCCTCGAAGTGGCGCCAGCGGCTGTGATACGGAATGGTGTCCCAGGGGTAGCGCTCGCGCGTGACCTCGGCCACCGTGCGTGCCGCGTCGTCCAGCGCGTCGGCGCCGCCAATGCGGAACCACTGCGACTCGCCCCGGCGTGCGCGCGCCAGAAGCGCGGCCGCACGCTCGCGGATTGCAGCCGTGGTGCGCAGCACGGTGGCGGCACCTGCGGGGTGGCTGGTGTCCGGTGCGAACTCGATGGCCGGATCGATGTCGCCCGCACTGCCCGGCGGCAGGTTGCCTGAACCGTCTGCGGGCAGGTAGTCGCTGCTTTGCTTGTTGCCGCTCATTCGCTCAATCCCCGGCCCTTGGCCTTCTTGAGTTCCTCGGCGTCCGGCACCGGGCCGGGCGTGAAATAGCCGGCCGCCATCTTGGCGTCCATCTCGACGCGGGCGTCCGCTGGAATCAGTTCGTCGGGAATGTTCACGCGCTCGCCGATTTCGATGCCAGAGCCGGTGATGGCGTCGAATTTCATGTTGCTCATCGACACCAGCCGATGGATCTTCTTGATGCCGAGCCAGTGGAAGACGTCGGGCATCAGCTCCTGGAAGCGCATGTCCTGCACACCGGCCACGCACTCGGTGCGCGCGAAATACTGGTCGGCCGTGTCGCCGCCGACCTGGCGCTTGCGGGCGTTGTAAACCAGGAACTTGGTCACCTCGCCGAGCGCGCGGCCTTCCTTGCGCGAATAGGCGATGAGGCCGACGCCGCCGCGCTGCGCACCCTGGATGCACTCCTCGATGGCGTGCGTGAGGTAGGGGCGGCAGGTGCAGATGTCGGAGCCGAACACGTCGGAGCCGTTGCACTCGTCGTGGATGCGCGCGGTGAGCTCCACGTCCGGGTTGGCCAGGTCGCGCGGGTTGCCGAAGATGTAGAGCGTCTGCCCGCCGATGGGCGGCAGGAACACTTCCAGGTCGGAACGCGTGACCAGCTCGGGGTACATGCCTCCGGTCTCTTCGAAGAGCGTGCGGCGCAGGTCCGTCTCGGAGCAGCCGAAGCGCCGCGCCACCTCGGGCAGGTACCACACGGGCTCGATGGCGGCCTTGGTCACCATGGCAGCGCCGCCGGTGGTGAGAAAGTGGCCGTCGGCCTTGAGGCGGCCGCTCTGCAGCGCCTCGATCACCTCGGGCAGGATCACGTGCGCCTTGGTGATTGCGATGGTCGGGCGAATGTCGTAGCCCGCTGCCAGCTCGGCGGAAAACACATCGGCCACCAATGCGCCCCAGGGGTCGAGCGAAACGATGCGGCCCGGCTCGCTCCACTGCGGGTATGGGCCGATCACGTCGGTGGGCGCGGTGTTGGTCAGGTCGGCCTTGTGCTCGCGCTTGAGAGCGCCGGCCGCCACGGCCAGTGCGCGATAGACGCTGTATGACCCGCTGTGCGTGCCGATCACGTTGCGATGCGCCCGCTTCGTGGTAGTGCCCACCACAGGCCCGCGCTCGGTGGCAGTGGCCGCGCCCCATCGGATGGGAAGCGCGCCGAAGCCGCCGGCGTGGGAGGTCAGCCGGATGTGGCCGGTCGACGACGAAGGGTGGAGCGGGGGAAGGGGGGAGACGACAGGAGTTGCCGGAGTCGCTGGGATCGCCGAAGAGGTCGCTGTGCTATCTGCGGACATTGGAGGCCCTCAAAAAATGCAATGTACCGATCACTCGCGCAGCTGGCAAGCAGGGCGCGAATGTCGTCATTGCCGCCGGTGGCCGCGCCATCTAGCGCGGCCAGAGTGCCGTTCAGGCTGGCGAGGAGCGCAGGCCGTAGGCCTTGCCGCCGACGAACAGGTATTCGGCGCGCAGCACCGGGTCCCCCTTTTCGCCGGTGAAGGTGAAGCCCAGCACCGCGACGGAAGTGCCGGGCTTGATCTCGTCCACGCCCCAGGCTTGCAGACGCGTGAGGGGTGCCAGTTCGATGGTCCACTTGCGGTCGCGGCGCGAAGGCAATTGCGCCTTGGCCAGCAGACCGGGGCCATCTACGGCCGCGCTTTGGCTGGGCAACGCACGCTGCTTCAGGTCGGACGGCAGGGTGGGGTTCTCGGGGAGTTCGAGTTCCAGCTCACCATGCGGATTGCGCCACATGACCTTGGTCGCACGCCCCTCCAGGTAGAGCGGCCGGTCCTGGTCGAAGCTGCTCCATCCATGGTGCGCCCAGGCCGGCAAAGCCAGGCCCAGCGAACCGGCAACGAACAAGTGTCTTCTCTGAATCATCTCGGTCTCCTTGGCTTAGATGTAGGCAATCCAGCGCCCGCAGATGATGACAGCGAGCCAAAACCCCAGCGACAACATGCATTGGGCCTTGGCCACTCCGCCAGTTGCGGCGGGGCCGCCGCGAACGTGAAACCAGATGGCGTTGGCGCCTGCCAGGCCGATCAGGACCAGCTTGACCCGGAACGCGTTGTTGGCCAGCAGTTCGCTCGGCTGCGTGGAGAACATGGTGAGGCCGGTAGCGGCGCACAGCCCAAAGCCGACCAATGCCGGCAGCAGTGTCAGGCGGGCCAGTTGCGGCGCCGAAAGCTCGCGGCCGAGGCCGAGCACGCGCAACTCGAAAACCAGCAGGCCACCGAACAGCAGCGCAATGCCGACGATGTGCACTACTTCCAGCGCCGGATAGGCCCACGGGTTCGAAGCGAGGCCGGACAGCATCGGCTTCAGGCCCCGGTTGGGCGCTGTTCACGGCCCGGGAGACATGAGGTGACTGCTTGCATGAGCGCTCCTTGCATGGGTTCGGCCGAGCTTAGCCGACCACGGAGCCTGGCGCCGCCGCCGGGCACGGCACAATTCGGCGGAATCTTTTTTCGAAAGGGCTGTAACCAGCCGGTCCGATGGTACGAAACACAGTGGACAGCAGGACGCGAATGAGCGAAGCCGAGGCGGCGCTGCGGAGCCTGTTCCTGCGCGGCCTGGACGGCGACGCAGTGGCTTATCGCGAGTTCCTGCAAAAACTCAGCGCGCACTTGCGCGCCTTTCTGGGCAAGCGCCTGTTCGGCTGGCCCGATGAAGTGGAAGATCTTGTCCAGGAATGCCTGCTCGCCATGCACAACCAGCGCCACACGTATCAAAGCGACCAGCCGTTGACGGCCTGGGTGCATGCGATTGCGCGGTACAAGATGATCGACCTGCTGCGCGCCAAGTCGGCACGCGAAGCGTTGCATGACCCGTTGGACGACGACCTGGCGGTGTTCGCCGAATCGGCCACCGATGCCAGCGACGCGCGCCGCGACCTGGGTGGTCTGCTGCAGACGCTGCCCGAGCGCCAGCGCCTGCCGATCGTGCACGTGAAGCTCGAAGGCCTTTCGGTGGCCGAGACCGCAAGCCTGACCGGCATGTCCGAGTCGGCCGTGAAGGTCGGCATTCATCGCGGGCTCAAGGCGCTCGCGGCAAAGATGGGAGGCAAGGCATCATGAAGACCGACGACCTCGTCGCCATGCTGGCCAGCGGCCCCACGGCCGCGCCGCGCCGTGCCGCGGGGCGCCGCCTGGCCTTTGCGCTGCTGGCGGCGCTGCCCTTGTCGTTCGCCATCCTGTTCACCGAGTACGGCCTGCGCCGCGATCTGGTCCAGGCCATGTTCTGGCCGATGTTCTGGGTCAAGGTGCTGTTTCCGCTGTGCATTGCGGCGGCCGCCTTCGTGATGGTGCAGCGCCTCGCGCGCCCCGGCGTGCAGGTGCGGCGCGCCTGGCTCGGCGTCGCCGTGCCGGTGCTCGCGGTGTGGGTGCTGGCGGCCATGGCCTGGTTCAATGCGCCGCCGCAGGAGCGCATGCCCCTGCTCATGGGCGAGTCGTGGCGCGTTTGCGCACTCAGCATCGGGCTGATGGCACTGCCGGTCTTCGCCGCGGCGCTGATGGCGTTGAAAGGCCTGGCGCCCACGCGGCCGGCTCTAGCTGGTGCGGTCGCCGGCGGACTGGCGGGCGGGGTGGGGGCGGCCGTCTATGCGCTGCACTGCATGGAACTGACGGCACCTTTCCTGGCGGTCTGGTACGTCAGCGGCATCGCGCTGCCCGTGCTGGTGGGCGCCGTGCTCGGGCCGCGCTTGCTGCGCTGGTAAGCCGATTGGCCGGCCCGGAACCGGCCGGCCCACCTCGGTTAGCGCTTCTTGGCCCCGAAGATCCCGCCCAGCACGCCGCGCAAGATTTCCTTGCCGACCGAGGTGCCCATGGTGCGCACCGCCGACTTGGCCATGGTTTGCACCAGGCCGTCGCGCTTGCCGCCGCGCGGGCCGGTGCTGCCGAAGAGCAGGTCGTTCAGCATGCTGCTGCCTTCGGACGATTCGGCCGCACCCTTGCCCCCCGGCTTGGCCGGCGGTGCATCGGGCGCTGTTTCGGCGCGGCCCTTGAGCTTTTCGTAGGCTGACTCGCGGTCCACGGTCTTCTCGTACACGCCGGCCACAAGTGAATTGGCTATTACCGCCTGGCGCTGCTCAGGTGTGATGGGGCCGATCTGGCTACCGGGCGGCACCACGTACACGCGCTCGGTCACGCTCGGGCGGCCCTTTGAGTCGAGAAAGCTCACCAGCGCTTCACCTACGGCGAGCTCGGTGATGGCCGTTTCAATGTCCAGGCCCGGCTTCTGCCGCATGGTGGTGGCGGTGGCTTTCACCGCCTTCTGGTCGCGCGGGGTGAAGGCGCGCAGCGCATGCTGAACGCGGTTGCCGAGCTGCGCCAGCACCGAATCCGGAATGTCGAGCGGGTTCTGCGTCACGAAATAGACGCCCACGCCCTTGGAGCGCACCAGCCGCACCACGAGTTCGATGCGTTCGACCAGCGCCTTGGGCGCTTCGTTGAAGAGCAGGTGGGCCTCGTCGAAGAAGAAGGCCAGCTTGGGCTGGTCGGGGTCGCCGATTTCGGGCAATTGCTCGAACAGCTCCGACAGCATCCAGAGCAAGAAGGTGGCGTAGAGCCGCGGCGAATTCATGAGCTTGTCGGCGGCCAGGATGTTGATCACGCCCTTGCCGCCCACGGTCTGCATGAAGTCGGCGATGTTGAGCATCGGCTCGCCGAAGAACTTGTCGCCGCCCTGCGTTTCGATCTGCAGCAGCCCGCGCTGGATGGCGCCCACGCTGGCGGCGCTGATGTTGCCGTACTCGGTGGTGAACTGGCTGCCGTTCTCGCCCACGTACTGCAGCATGGCGCGCAGGTCCTTCAGGTCGAGCAGCAGAAGGCCGTTGTCGTCGGCGATCTTGAACACAAGGTTGAGCACGCCGGCCTGGGTTTCGTTCACGTCGAGCATGCGGCCCAGCAGCAGGGGACCCATGTCGGAAACGGTGGCGCGCACCGGATGGCCTTGTTCGCCGAACACGTCCCACAGGGTGACCGGGCAGGCGGCCGATTCGGGCAGATCGATGCCGCGTTCCTTCAGCGTGGCCGCCATCTTTTCGCCGATGGCGCCTTTCTGGCTCATGCCGGTCAGGTCGCCCTTCACGTCGGCCATGAACACCGGAACGCCGATGCTCGAAAGCTTCTCGGCCATGGTCTGCAGGGTGACCGTCTTGCCGGTGCCGGTGGCTCCGGTGATCAGGCCGTGGCGGTTGGCCAGGCTGGGCAGCAGGGCGCACTCGATGGTGTCGTGGCGTGCAATGAGAAGGGGGTCGGCCATGCGGGGCTCCGGGTCGTATCGAAGCGGGCAGTCTAATCAAGCGGCCCTCCTATAATCCACGACCCCCGAGGTAGTAACCGAAAAAGTTTCAGGAGGTTTTCTTGTCATCGACTGCTCAGCCCCCCATTCCCGCCGTTGGCGATTCACCTGAACAGTCGCCGATTGAAAAAGAATTGGCCGTCCTGCTTGTGAACGCGCTCAATCTAGAAGTGGCACCCGAAGACATCGTGCCGACCGATCCGCTGTACGGCGAAGGCCTCGGCCTCGACTCGATCGATATCCTCGAAGTTGCGCTCGAAGTCTCCCGGCGCTACGGCTTCCAGCTGCGCTCTGACGACGAGCGCAACCAACAGATCTTCCAGTCGCTGCGCACGCTCGCGACCCACGTCGCCCAGCATCGCAGCGCTTCCTGATCCATGTCACGATGGCGACTGGCGCTCCTGCTGCTGGTGGGGGTGGCCTATGCCGGCCTCTCTCACTGGATGATGCTGTTCCACCCCACCGAGCCGTGGGCGGTGGTGGTGCTGCTCGGCCCGCTCTGGCTTGCCGCCATGGGCTTTGCCGCCAGCAAGTTCGGCCGCCTGGGTTTCATTGCGGCAATGCTGCTCGGCATTGCTGGCTTCGCGCTCGTGTTCCTGGGTGAAGCGGGCGACACCAACCGGCTCTATGTATTCCAGCACGTGGCCATCAACGGCCTGCTGTGCGGCTGGTTCGGCGCTTCGCTGCGCGGGCCGGGGCTTCCGCTGATCACGCAGTTCGCGCAGCGCGTGCATCCGCTCAAAGGCCACATGCTGGCCTACACCACGCAGCTCACCCGCATCTGGACCGCTTATTTCGCTCTGGTGGTGGTGTCGTCCATCGTGGTTTACCTGACGCTGCCTTTTTCAGCCTGGTCGTTGCTCGCGAACGTGCTGACCCCGCTTTCGGTGACGCTTCTTTTCGTGGGCGAGCACCTGGTGCGCTATCGGCTGCATCCCGAATTCGAGCGCACGCGGCTCATCGATGCGGTGCGTGCGTTCCAGGGCACATCGACCATCGACCACGGCACCGGCGGCCGGTGAAACAGGGGCCACCCGCGTGACCGCCGAAACCCGACTGCTGCCGCTGATTGCCAACCGGGACCTCGATGCCCCGCTGGCTTGGCGGGCCGGCGTGCCGGTCAGCACGCGGCAGTTCCTGGCCGACGTGGCCCGCTTCGCGCCAGAGCTACCGGCGGAGGGGAAGGCCGTCAACCTGTGCGTCGACCGCTACGCCTTTGCCGTCAGCCTGGCGGCTGCGCTGGTGCGCGGCCATGCGAGCCTGTTGCCGCCCGACGCGCGGCCCGACACGCTGGCGCGCCTGCTCGAATCCGGCGGATCGAAGCTTTTCGCGCTGACCGACAATGCCGATCTCGCCACGCTTGGCATGCCGCGCGTGCTGATCGAGGACCGCTCCAGCCCTGAAGGCGGGGACGGCCTGGAGGTACCGCTCATCGACGGTGCCATGCACGCGGTGAGCCTGCTGACTTCCGGCTCCACCGGCGTGCCCCAGCCGCACGCCAAGCGATGGGAAACGCTGGTCGGCGATGTTGCGGTGGCCGTAGAGAGGCTCTCCAGCCTGCTCGGGCTGCCGTCACTCGCCGGCCTGACGCTGGTGGCAACCGTGCCGGTGCAACATAGCTATGGGTTGGAATCGTCCGCACTGCTGGCCATGCTCGGCGGCGCCGCGTTCGAAAGCGGACGGCCGTTCTTTCCGGCCGATGTCGCCAGAACCCTGGAATCGGTTCCACGTCCGCGCGCGCTGGTCACCACGCCTTTCCACCTGAAGACGCTGCTTCTGTCGGGCACTGAACTGCCGGCGGTCGACCTGATTCTTTCTGCCACCGCGCCGCTGTCGCCGCAACTTGCGGCCCAGGCCGAGCAGGCGCTCGGGGGCGTGCTGATCGAAATTTACGGCAGCACCGAATCGGGACAAGTCGCCACCCGCCGCACCACGCAGAGCGAAATCTGGGAAAACTTCGGCAGCATCCGCGTGCATGTCGAGCCAGGCGAGGGCGACGGTCCCGAGCGCTTCATCTTCAGCGGCGATTTCCTGCCCGAGCCCACGCCCATGGCCGACGTGCTCGAACTGCTCGACGCGCGCCGCTTCCGGCTGTTCGGCCGCGCCAACGACCTGATCCACGTGGCGGGCCGGCGCAGTTCGCTCGCGCACCTGAACTATCACCTCAACAGCATTGCTGGCGTGCAGGACGGCGCGTTCTGGCTCCCCGACGAAGTGGCCGACGGCGTGGTGCGCCCCGTGGCCTTCGTGGTGGCGCCCACGCTCTCGGCCGGCGAAATCATCGCCGCGCTGCGGCAGAGGCTGGAGCCGGTGTTCGTGCCGCGCCGCGTGGTGCAGGTGAAGGCTTTTCCGCGCGAAGGCACCGGCAAGCTCACGGTGCGGGCACTGCGTGAATTCGCACTCGCTCAGCTTGCGGACGACACCACCCCGGTGCAACTGGCGCATGCGGTGCCCATCGACCATCCGGCGTTCGCCGGCCACTTTCCGGGCCAGCCGCTGTTGCCGGGCGCGCTGATCCTGGCCGAGGTGATGGAAGCCGTGCAGCGCGTGCCGGCGCTGGTCGCGCGCCTCGGCAGCCATCCCACGCTGGCGGCCGCCAAGTTTCTCGCGCCCGTGCGGCCCGGCAGCATGCTCTTGATCGAGCTGCATCCCGAGTCCGGCGCCGCGCGCGGCGTGCGCTTCGACGTGCGCTGCGACGGCGTGGTGGCTGTCACCGGCCGCTTGGCCGCTGTGCAAGAGTCCGCGTGATGAAGCACACCGATGCCGAAACGCGCGCCGTGAACGACGCAGCGCAAGCGGGGCACCGCGGCGACTGGGCGCACACGCCCGAGCGCAGCAACATGCTGGCCCTGCGTCTCATCTGCCTTGTGGCGCTGGTGTGCGGCCGGCATGTCACGCGCCTGCTGCTGCCGCCGATCAGCCTGTACTTTCTCTTGTTCGCGCCCGCGCCGCGTCGCCACATCAAGCGCTACCTGTTCAGGGCCATCGGTCCGCACGCCGGCTGGATCGACGGCTACCGCCTGCTGCATGCCTTTGCCTCCACCGTGCTCGACCGCGTGTATTTCTTGCGCGGGCGCATGAACCTGTTCGACGTGAATGTAAAAGGCAACCCCGCGCTGGAAGCCGAGGCGCTGGGCGGACGCGGCGCCTTCCTGCTGGGTGCGCACGTCGGCAGCTTCGAGGCAATGGGCGCCTGCAAGCAAAAAAGCGAGCACAAGCAAGAGCTTCGGCTCGCGATGCTGATGTATCCCGACAATGCGCAGCGCATCAACGCCATCCTCAACGCCATCAGCCTGCCCGAACTGCGGCCTCACGTGATCGCGCTGGGCCGCCCCCATTCGATGCTGGCGCTGCGCGACTGGCTCGATGGCGGCGGCCTCGGCGGCATGCTCGCCGACCGCACCCTGCCGGGCAGCGAAGACCAGCCGGCGCAGCAGCGCGGCAACACCATCGTGCTGCCATTCCTCGGCCAGCCGGCAAGTTTCAACGACGGCCCGTTCCGCCTTGCGGCGCTGCTGCGGCGCAAGGTGTTCTTCATGGCCGGCCTCTATGGCGGGGGCGCGCGCTACGATGTTCAGTTCGACCTTTTGGCCGACTTCAGCGAGCGGTCAATCGATCCCGCCGAGCGGGAACGCCGCATCCAGGCGGCGGTCGAAGCCTACGTGGCGCGCCTGGAAGCGCTGTGCCGCGCCTATCCGTACAACTGGTTCAACTTTCATGATTTCTGGCTCGAAGATTCGGTTTGACTGGCTGTGCAGGAGCTTGCTGCTGGCAATGGCCTGCTGCGCCGCGCCGGCCTGGGCTCTCGACCTGCCCGAGCTGATGGGGCTGCTCTCCAAGCAGAAAAGCGGTGAGGCCCGCTTCACCGAACAGCGCTTTGTGCACGGCCTCGAAGGCCCGCTCGATTCGCGCGGCACGCTGAGTTTCAACGCCCCCGACAAGCTGGTGCGGCGCACCTTGTCGCCACGCGAGGAGACGATGGCGGTGGAAGGCAACACGCTCACGCTGTCGCGCGGCGGCCGCAACCGCACTCTGACGCTCGACAGCATGCCCGAACTGCTCGGCCTGGTCGAAGCCATGCGCGGCACACTGAGCGGCGACGGCACGACCTTGCAGCGGTATTTCCGCAGCACGGTGAGCGGCTCGGCCGCCAACTGGACGCTCGACCTGCTGCCGGCCGACAGCCGGCTTGCCGCCCAGGTGCGCAGCATCCGCATCAGCGGGCGCGCCAGCGAGGTGATCGGCCTCGAAATGGAATTCGTGGGCGGTGACCGCTCGGTCATGAGCATCACGCCCGAACGCCCGGGCGCCGCCGGACGCACCACGCCGTGAAGGCACGCGAGGCCGGAGGAGGGCCGCCGAGCTGGCAGCGCCGCGCGGTGGTGCTGCTGGTGTGGGCCCTGGTCCTGCTCGGCGGCGCGCTGCAGATTGCGCGCACGCACTTCAGCGCAGACCTTTCGGCCTTCCTGCCCAAGAGCCCCGACGTGCGGCAGCAGGTGCTCATCGAGCAGCTGCAAAGCGGCGTGGCATCGCGCACGCTGATGCTCGGCATCGAAGGCGGTGCCAGCGCGGAGGTGCGCGCCGCGGTGTCGCGCGCTGTCGCCAAGGCCATGCGCGAAAGCCAGCTGTTCGACCTGATCCAGAACGGCGACACCGGTGATTGGAGCGAAGCCGGCACCTGGGTCTTCGAGCACCGCTACCAGCTCTCGCCCGGCGTGCGGCCCGAGCAGTTCACGGTCGCCGGCCTGCGCGACGCGATCTACGAAACGCTGTCGATGCTGGGCACGCCGGCCGGCAATGCGATCAAGCCATTGCTCGACCGCGATCCGACCGGCGAAACGCAGCGCATCGCCGTGGAGTTGACGCCGGCCAGCGCGCCGCGCAGCGAAAACGGCGTCTGGATGTCCCGCACCGCGCCGCGCGCGCTAATGATCGCCACCACACGCGCGGCGGGCAGCGATCTCGACGCGCAGGCCGTGGCCATCGCACGGGTGCAAGCAGCTTTCGATGCTGCAACGCAGGGCATCGCCGAGGCCAACAAGCCGAAGCTGCTGCTGAGCGGCCCGCCCGTTTTCTCGGTGCTGAGCCGCGACAAGATCAAGACCGAGGCGATTCACCTCGCCATCGTGGGCGGTATCGTGATGGGAGGCCTGCTGCTGCTCGCGTTCGCCTCGCCGCGCGCGCTGGTCATCGCGTTCCTGCCGGTGGCCACCGGCGTGGTGGTCGGAACCGCCGCGGTGAGCGTGGTGTTCGGCTCGGTGCACGGCATGACGTTGGGTTTCGGCAGCACGCTGATCGGGGAGACGGTCGACTACGCCATCTATTACCTGATCCAGGCCCGCGGCGCCGCCGTGGCCGGCACCGGCTGGGCCCGCTGGCGCGAGGTGCATTGGCCTACCGTGCGGCTCGGACTGCTGACCTCGGTGTGCGGTTTCGCGGCTCTGGTGTTCTCGGGATTTCCGGGCCTGGCGCAACTGGGTGTGTTTTCCATCGCGGGGCTCGTGGCTGCCGCGCTGGCCACGCGCTATGCGCTGCCTATGCTCGCGCCGGATGGCGCCACCGGCATGGGCATGCGCAGGTACATGGCGCAGGCTGCCGGCATGCTCGTTCGCGGCCTCCCGCGCCTGCGCTGGGTGTTGGCCGGGCTTGGCGCCGCCGCGCTGGTGGTGGTGATCTGGCAGGGCGGCCATCTCTGGCGCGCCGACCTCGGTGCGATGAGCCCGGTGCCCAAGTCGGCACAGCAACTCGACGAAATGCTGCGTGCCGATATCGGCACTGGCGACGGCGGCACGCTGGTGGTGGTCTACGGCGCCGATGAAGAAACGGCATTGCGCAACACTGAAGCCGCCACGGCACGGCTCGAGGCGCTGGTCGACAAGGGCGAGCTCGGCGGTTTCGAGGCCGTCACCCGCGTGCTGCCGAGCGTGGCGACGCAGGCGGCGCGCCTGGCCAGCCTGCCCGAGAGCGAAGCGCTGCGCACCCGGCTGGCCGAGGCCACGCAAGGCTCGCCGCTTCCGGCCACGCGGCTCGGGCCTTTCCTGGCCGACGTCGAGGCCGCGCGCAAGCTGGCACCGGTGCGGCGCGCCGACCTGACCGGCGGGCCACTCGGCTCGGTGGTCAACACGCTCATGTACCAGCGCCCGGGCGGCGGCTGGTCGACGCTGGTGGTTCTGCACCCTGGTCCGAACTTCAACGCAGGCCGGCTCGAAAAGGCGCTCGCGGGCGTGCCCGAAGTGCAGGTGGTCGACGTCGGCCGCGAGTTGGCGGGGCTGTATCAGCGCTACCTGCACGAGGCCTTCGTGCAGGTGCTGCTCGGCGCGCTGGCCGTGGTGGTGCTGCTCGGCATCTACCTGCGTTCAGGCAAGCGCCTGCTCGCGGTGTGCCAGCCGTTGGTCGTCGCAGTGGTGCTCACACTCGGCGGCATGGCCGTGCTTCAGGTCCCATTGGGCATCCTGCATCTGGTCGGGTTGTTGCTGATCGTGGCGGTGGGTTCCAACTACGCGCTGTTCTTCGACCAGTTGCGCGTGGCCGGGCGGGCCGACGAGGACACGCTGGCGTCGCTGATGCTGGCCAACCTGACCACGGTGGTGTCTTTCGGGTTGATTGCGATCTCGGACATCCCGGCGCTGTCGTCGATCGGCCGTGTGGTCGCGCCGGGTGCCTTGCTGGCCTTGTTGCTGTCGGCCGCATTTGCCCGGCGATTGGGGCCACCGCCCGCGCACGGCTGATGGGACAATCCCGCGCCATGTCTTCCGCTTCCGCCGCATCGTCCGAATCCTGGCCCTGGCCCCCAGCCATTCGCGCCAGCGCGGCCTGGCACGTGGCGGCCATCGGCGTGGGCGCCCTGGTGCCGGGCGCCATGCCCTGGGCCATCGGTGCCATCGTGCTGAACCATGCGCTGATCACTGGCGCGGGGCTTACGCCGCGCAGCAACCTGCTGGGCCCCAACGTCACGCGCCTGCCCGAGGCGGCCGGCGCCCGGCGCCAGGTGGCCATCACAATCGACGACGGGCCAGATCCCGAGGTCACGCCGAGGGTGCTGGACCTGCTGGATGCGCACGGCCAGCGCGCCACCTTCTTCTGCATTGCCGAGCGCGTGCTTGCCCACCCGGCATTGGCGCGCGAGATCGTGGCGCGGGGCCACAGCATCCAGAACCACACCGCGCGGCATCGGCACAATTTTTCTTTTCTAGGCCCCCGCGGCTTTGCCAGCGAGATTGCGCGGGCGCAAGACATCCTGGCCGAAACCACCGGCCAAAGGCCTACCTGTTTCCGCGCGCCAGCCGGCTTGCGCAATCCGTTCCTGGAGCCCGTGCTGCACCGGCTCGGCTTGTCGCTCGTAAGCTGGACGCGCCGCGGCTTCGACACGCGCGAAGGCGACCCGGCCAAGGTCATGGCGCGCCTCGCCCGCAACCTACAGGCGCGCGACATCCTGCTTCTGCACGACGGCAACGCCGCGCGCACCCCTGAAGGAACCCCCGTTTTGCTGGAGGTATTGCCCTTGCTTCTCGAACGCTTGCGCGCTGGCGGACTGCGTGCCGTCACCCTGCCGGAAGGCCTTGAACCATGAGCGCCATGCCGCCTCTTTCCACCGATACAGCCTGGCGCGAACTTCACGAGGCCGCCACGGTTCCCTACAAGAAGGGAGGCACCTTCGCCTGGCATTTCGCGCGCGGCAAGCTGGGGCGCGACCCCGTGTTTCGCGGGCTGCTCGAACGCGGCCTGATCGACTCGGCGCATCGCCGTGTGGTCGATATCGGCTGCGGGCAGGGGCTCTTCGCGAGCTTGCTGGCGTCGATGAGCCGCATGCAGGCGCATGGCCGCTGGCCCTCGTCGTGGAAGGCCACGCCGGTAGCAGCCGACTACACGGGCATCGAACTGATGCCCAAGGACGTGGCGCGTGCCGCGGCGTCCATCGGGCACCTGCAACCGGCGCCACGGCTGCTTTGTGCCGACATGTGCACGGCACCGCTGCCCGAGTGCGACCTGGTCGTGATTCTCGACGTGCTGCACTATGTCGACATCGAGGCGCAAGACAGCGTGCTGCAGCGCGTGCGCGACGCGTTGCGGCGCGGCAGCAATACGAATGCCCGGCTGCTGCTGCGCATTGGCGACGCGTCGAGCAAGCGTGGGTTCGCCATCAGCCAGTGGGTCGATCGCACCGTGACACGCATTCGCGGCCACAAGGTGTCGCCCACCTGGGGCCGCCCGCTGGCCGATTGGGTGGCGGTGCTGCAGCGGCTGGAGTTTCGCGTGCAGAGCATTCCGATGAGCGAAGGCACGCCCTTCGCCAACGTGCTGCTCGTGGCCGACCTGGAGCCCACCGCGTGACCATGGCTCCGCAGACACTCGACCGCGCGGGGATTGCCGAGCGCATTCCGCACAGCGGCAGCATGTGCCTGCTCGAGCGGCTCGAGCGCTGGGACGCCGAGTCCATCCATTGCAGCACCCACACGCACCTGCAGCCCGACAATCCGTTGCGGACGACGGGTGGATTGCTTGCGCCCAACGCGATCGAGTACGCGGCCCAGGCCATGGCGCTGCATGGCGGCCTGCTGGCCGCCGAGGGAAGCACACCATCGGCCGGCTTTCTGGCGAGCGCGCGCAACGTGCGCTTCTCGGTCGTGCGGCTCGACGACATTGCTGGCGCGCTGCAGGTGCAGGCGAGACGCCTTTCGGGCGACACGAACCAGATCCTCTATGAATTCGCGGTGAACGACAGCGCCGGGCGTGTGCTGGCCGAGGGCCGCGCCGTGGTGGTGCTGAACACGCCGCTTGCAACCGGAGCCACGACGCCATGAGTCCCGCCGGCCGCCCGAAGGGGACTTGCACCACAGCCCGCAGGGCGGAGGTTTACCCATGACTCTTGAAGGAAAACGCGCGCTGATTACCGGCGCCAGCGGTGCCTTGGGCGCCGCCATGGCCGAGCGCCTGGCGCGCGACGGCGCCACGGTGCTGTTGCATGCCAACTCGCGCCCCGAGGCGGTGGAGCAACTGGCGGCTGCCATCGTGGCCGCGGGCGGCAAGGCCGAGTGCCACGTGTTCGACCTGCGCAGCGACGACGCCTGCCGGGTGGCGTGCGAACGCATGCTCGAAGGCGGGCCGGTGCAGATCGTCGTCAACAACGCGGGCGTGCACGACGACGCCGTGCTGCCCGGCATGCGCGCCGAGCAGTGGCACAAGGTCATCGACATTTCGCTCAACGGATTTTTCCGTGTGACGCAGCCGTTGCTGCTGCCGATGATGCGGACGCGCTGGGGGCGCGTCATCAATCTTTCTTCGGTGTCGGCACTGACCGGTAATCGCGGGCAGGTCAACTATGCCGCGGCCAAGGGCGCGCTCAACAGCGCGACCAAGGCGCTCTCGCTCGAAGTGGCGTCGCGCGGCGTGACCGTCAACGCCATTGCGCCGGGCATCATCGCCTCGCCCATGGCCGATGCGGTGTTCGACCCCGCCATGGTCAACCAGATGGTCCCGATGAAGCGTGCCGGAACGCCGCAGGAAGTGGCGGCGCTGGCTTCTTTTCTGGTGAGCGACGAGGCGGCCTACATCACGGGGCAGGTGATCTCGATCAACGGCGGGATGATCTAGCCCGCCGAGTTTCTCAAGACTGGAACGGCGGCATGCGCCGCGCCTTGCGCCACAGAAGCCCGGGCAGGCGCAAGGCGAATTCGAACATCAGCCGCGTGTGCATCCAGGTCAGCAGCACGTTGTCGCGCCCATAGCGAAAGTGCGACACCCCGCCTTCCGCGGCCGTCAGGTATTTCACCGGCGCATCGATGTTCACTGGCTTGACGCCGCGCCATGCGAGCCGCACGACGGCTTCGGTGTCGAAGTCGAATCGGCGCATCCACGGCTGACGCGTCATCACGCCGATCAGTTCGGCCACCGGGTACACGCGAAATCCGTAGAGCGAGTCGCCCACGCCGGCAAACAGGGTCTCGAGCTGGGTCCAGCCGTTGGACACGCGCCGCCCGCGCACCCGCAGCAGCGGGGCGGAAGCATCGAATACTGGTCGGCCTAGCACCATGGTTTCCGGCCGGGCCTGCGATGCATGCATGAAAGCAGGAATCAGATCGGCCGGATGCTGGCCGTCGGAATCCATGGTCAATGCGTGGGTGAAGCCAGCTTTCCGAGCCTCGCGCAGGCCGTGCAGCACGGCCGCGCCCTTGCCCTGGTTCTGCGGCAGCAGCCACACCCGCAGACCCGGGTCGCCTTCGGCCATTTGCTGCAGGCGCTCGCCGGTGCCATCGGTGCTGCCGTCCACCACCACCCAGACAGGATTCCACTGAGCGCGCGCCGCTTCGACCGTCGAGAACAGGCGTTCGCCCGTGTTGTAGCTGGGGATCAGGACAAGGTGTGTGCGCGAGGCGTCTGGCATGCGGGGGACGCGTCGGTGGCGCGCTGTTCCATGTTTTTGCGAAAGTATTGTTCCAGCTCCGCTTGCAGCAGGTGGCTGTCCGGAAGCGGCGCGAACCGCTCGCCCAGCCGCAGCTTGAAGACGATGGGTAGCGGCGGCACGCGCCACAGCGGCCAGCCCTTGCTGAGGTAGGGCGAGTCGGTCTCGATGAACACGGTCTGGATCGGCGCCTGCGCGAGCTTGGCGATCAGCGTCACGCCGTGGCCGAAGGGGTTGACCGGCGGAGTTACCGTGCGCGTGCCTTCGGGAAAGATCACCAGCTGGCCGCCGTTGCGCAAGTCGGCCACGGCCAGCCGCACCATGGTGCGCGCGGATTCGTTGCTGATGTAGCGCGCGAGCCGCGCACCCGCGCCAAGGAAGATGTTGTGCAGCAGGTCGGCCTTCATGATGCAGGCGCTGCGCGGCAGCCGCGCCACCAGCAGCAGGGCGTCGAGCATCGTGGGATGGTTGGCGACGAAGATCACGCCGGGCTCGTTGCGCATCGGGTCCAGGCAGCTGGCGTCGATGCGCATCATCCCGGTCACGGAGGCCAGGCCCCAGAACATGCGGTACGCAAGGGCGATGGTCAGCCGCCCCAGCGTGCGGGCAGGCGCCTCCGGCATCACCGGATAAAGCAGCATGGCGACGAAATTCCAGGCCAGCGAAATGAGGCCGAGGAAAAGCAGCTGCGCGTAGAGCATCAACGCGAGTGGAATGGCCGTGAGAATGCGCAGCACGCGGGTCATCGACATGGGGTCGTCGGTCCGATCGATCGCAACGGGTCAGGCCCGCAGGCGACCCGGCGCGACCGCATGGGCTTCGATCTCGACCAAGAGGTCGCTGCGGCAGATGTCCGCCTCCAGGTAGACGGCATGACGGATCATCGGCGCGCCGGCACCGACCGCGCTTTCGATCACGCCGCGCACCTTGTCGGTGTCCGCCGGATGTCGGACGTAGACCACGCAGTCGAGCGTGGCGAGCGAGAACGCTCCCGAGACGTGGGTGACCTGGCTGTTGGCGGCCGCAATCACGGCTTCGAGATTGCGCAGCGTTTCTCGGGTTTGCTCCAGTACGTCGCCGTGATGAACGGTTTCGTGGCCCACGATGCTCGCGGTGCCCGAGATGAATAGCGCCACCTCGCCATTGCCGATGTCGGCCAGCGCGGCACGCGAGAAGGTGGGCGAACGCGGCCCGTAGGTTTCCGGGTAGCGGTAGGCCGAGACCTGGCGCGGATTTTCGACCGGCAACGGCGCCTTCTGGCCGGCCAGGAAGCGGATCGACAACGCGCCCTGGTGGATGCCCAGCGCGCAAGCCGCGGGCGCGCCTTCGAAGGCGGCGCGGCCGGCTTCGAAGAAGGCCTCCTGGCGTCCGAGGTTGAACTGGCGGTAGCGCTCCAGCCCGCCGCCGTCGGCATTGATCTGCGGCAGGTAGTTCCAGATGCGCAGCAGGTGCGGTGTGGCGGCCTGGTCCAGCGTCTTGAACAGATCGCGATAGGCGCGGTGGGCAATTTCGGCGAGGTTCTGCTTTTCGACCGATTCATCGATATCGATGGCGCCCAGCAGCCAATGGCCGTCGCTGCGCCAGCGGACGATGCCGGTGGTGCCCGATTCGACGTGCGCCGCGGTCACGTGCCAGACATCGGCCATGGCGCCTTGCGCCGAGAGAACGCGCGCATTGACCGTGGGCATCCACGCCAGCTCGTGCGGCGTGCCGTAGCCGAGCGCCGCAAAAGGCGCGGCACCGTTCGCGGCCAGCGCGAGGCAGGCGGGCAGTGAAAGGCGCTCGACGCGCAGAGGTGAGGTTTCGCCCTGGACTTGCACGGTCAGCCGGCCTCGACGATGGTTTCCGGTTTGCGGGCCATGTACTCGGAGAAGACACCCAGGCTTGCGTGCCGGCGCACGTCGGTGAAACCGGCGGCGCGCAGTGCCTCAAGCACGCGTTCGGGCGGAATGCAGGCCTCGATGGTGTCCCAGTAATAGCGCCACAGCTCCGAGGTATTGGAACGGCGTCCGACCACGCGGGCGATCAGCGGCACCACCGCGCGCATGTAGCCCTTGAGCAGCGCGGTGGCGATGCGGCCGTTCGGCTTGGTGATCTCGAGCACCACCAGACGTCCGCCGGGGCGCAGCACGCGATGGAACTCACTGAAGGCCGCCGCCACGTCGCTGATGTGGCGCATGGCATAGCCCATGCTCACGAAGTCGCAGCTGGCGTCGGGCCGGGGCAGTGCTTCTGCCACGCCGGCAACCAGTTCGACGCCAGGCAGGTCGATCTGCTCCATCATGCCGACGCTGGGATCGACACCCGTCAATTTGCCGGTCGGGCCGATGATCTTGAGCGCCTCGCGGGCGACCAAGCCGGTGCCGATGCCGACGTCGAGCACCTGCGCGCCCTGGGCCAGCCCGGCCTGCGTCAGCGCGTCCCGCCGGTAGGACGGGCCCGTGCCGAAGGCGAGCACGCTCTCGATGCGGTCGTAGTCGGCGGCGGTGCTGTCGAAGATGCGACGCAGGAACGCCTGGTGCTCCGTCTCGTTCTTGTAGTACAGCGGCAGGGGGGTGTGAGGCGGCAGGATGGTCGGTTTCCCGGGCCCGACGGAAGGCGATGGCGTCATCGGGGGATTATCACCAAAAGGGAGCGCCGCCTCGGCGCCGACTCGCCAGCCGTTGTGTGCGCCGGACAGTAAACTCGGAGCCTGCTTTGAAAACACAAGACTGCGAGATAGAAAGCCATGGCCGGACATAGCAAATGGGCAAACATTCAGCACCGGAAGGGCCGCCAGGACGAGAAGCGCGGCAAGCTCTGGACGCGCGCCATTCGCGAAATCACGGTGGCAGCGCGCGCCGGCGGGGGTGACCTGAGCGCCAACCCCCGGCTGCGGCTGGCGGTAGAAAAAGCCAAGGCAGTCAACCTGCCGATCGACACCGTCAAGCGCAACATCGACAAGGCCACCGGCAATCTAGAAGGCGTCAATTACGAAGAAATTCGTTACGAAGGGTACGGCATCGGTGGCGCGGCGATCATTGTCGACACCATGACCGACAACCGGGTGCGCACCGTGGCCGAAGTACGCCACGCCTTCTCCAAGCACGGCGGCAACATGGGAACGGAAAACTCGGTGGCCTTCCAGTTCAAGCACTGCGGGCAGATCATCTTCGCGCCCGGCACCGATGAAGACAAAGTCATGGAAGCCGCGCTCGAAGTCGGCGCCGAAGACGTCGTCACCGACGATGACGGCGCCATCGAGGTGATCACGGCCGTTGCCGATTTCGAAACCGTCAAGAACGCGCTCGAAGCCGCCGGCCTCAAGCCCGAGGTGGCCGAGGTCACCATGCGGGCCGAAAACACGATCGAACTGACCGGCGAAGACGCCGCCAGGATGCAGAAGCTGCTCGATGTGCTGGAAGACCTGGACGATGTCCAAGAGGTCTATCACAACGCCGCACTTTCCGAATGAATGACCATTGATCCACAGCGAATGAAGAAGGCCCACGAATGAAGGTACTGGTAATTGGAGGAGGGGGCCGGGAACACGCATTGGCGTGGCGGCTGGCGCAGGCCAGCCGGGTCAGCCGCGTGTACGTGGCGCCGGGCAACGGCGGCACCGTGAGCGACGAGCGCTACGACTGCATCGACATCACCGAGCCCGCCGCGCTGCGCGAGTGGGCCGCCAAGGAAAAGATCTCGCTCACCGTCGTCGGCCCCGAAGCACCCCTTGCGGCCGGCGTGGTGGACGAATTTCGCGCCCACGGTCTGCGCATCTTCGGGCCCACGCGGGCCGCTGCGCAACTGGAGAGCTCCAAGGCGTTCTCCAAGGCGTTCATGAAGCGCCACAAGATCCCCACCGCCGAGTACGAGGCCTTCACCGATGCGGCCGCGGCCCATGCCTACATCGACGCCAAGGGCGCTCCCATCGTCGTCAAGGCCGACGGCCTGGCCGCCGGCAAGGGCGTGGTGGTGGCCATGACCGCGCAAGAGGCGCACGAGGCGGTCGACTTCATGCTGGTCGACAACAAGTTCGGCGTGTCGCACAACGACGGCGGCGCGCGCGTCGTCATCGAAGAATTCCTGCAGGGCGAGGAAGCCAGCTTCATCGTGCTGTGCGACGGCAAGAACGTGACCGCACTGGCCACCAGCCAGGATCACAAGCGCCTGCTCGACAACGACGAAGGGCCCAACACGGGCGGCATGGGCGCGTATTCGCCCGCGCCGGTGGTCACGGCCGAGGTGCATGCGCGCGCCATGCGCGAGATCATCCTGCCGACCATCCGCGGCATGGAAAAGGACGGCATTCCGTTCACGGGCTTCCTGTACGCCGGTCTCATGATCGACGCGGCAGGGCACCCGAAGACGCTCGAATTCAATTGCCGCATGGGCGACCCCGAAACGCAGCCGATCATGATGCGGCTCAAGTCCGACCTGTTCGAAGTGTTCTGGCACGCCACCGACGGCACGCTCGACCAGGTCGAGCTGCAGTGGGACCGGCGCGTGGCGCTTGGCGTGGTGATGGCGGCGCACGGCTATCCGCTCGCGCCGCGCAAGGGCGACCGCATCACCGGCATTCCGGCAGAAGCGCCCGATGCCGTGGTGTTCCACGCCGGCACCACGCAGCAGGACGGCGAGCTCAAGACCAGCGGCGGCCGCGTGCTGTGCGTGACGGCGCTGGCCGACAGCGTCAAGCTTGCGCAGCAAAGGGCCTACGAGGTCGCCGCGCGCATCAATTTCGACGGAGCGCAATACCGCAAGGACATCGGGCACCGCGCGGTCCACGCGCGCGGCAACCCGCACGCCTGATGCAACAGACCAATCCGGCCGCGGTCGGCGATTACCTGCGCAAACTGCAGCAGGACATCGTCGCGGCCGTTGAAGCGGCCGACGGTGGTACCTGCACGCGCGACACCTGGCAAAAAGATCCCGGCGAGGCGCTGCAAGGCAGCGGCCTCACCTGCATCCTCGAGGGCGGCGAGCTGTTCGAGCGCGCGGGCTGCGGCTTCTCGCAGGTGCGCGGGCCCAAGCTTCCGCCATCGGCCACGCAGAACCGGCCTGAACTCGCGGGGGCGCCTTTCGAGGCCATGGGCGTTTCGCTGGTGTTCCATCCGCGCAACCCCTACGTGCCCATCGTTCACATGAACGTGCGCATGCTGGCCGCGCTGCCCGAGGGCAAGGAGCCGGTGTGCTGGTTCGGCGGCGGCATGGATCTGACGCCCTGCTACGGTTTCGAAGAAGACGCGGTGCACTTTCACACCGCGTGCCGCGATGCGCTCGCTGCTTTCGGCGACGACAAATACCCCCGCTTCAAGACCTGGTGCGACGAGTATTTCTTTCTCAAGCACCGCAACGAACAGCGCGGCATCGGCGGCATCTTTTTCGACGACTTCGCCGAGGGCGGATTCGAGAACGCGTTTGCAATGCTGCGCTCCGTGGGCAATGCCTTCTTGCCGGCTTATCTTCCCATCGTGGAGCGCCGCCGCGCCATGCCTTGGGGCGAGCGCGAACGGACATTTCAGCTCTACCGGCGCGGACGCTACGTGGAGTTCAACCTCGTGTGGGACCGCGGTACGCACTTCGGGCTTCAGTCGGGCGGGCGCACCGAATCGATTCTGCTGTCGATGCCGCCGCTCGCAAGCTGGGCCTACCGCCAGCAGCCGGAGCCGGGCAGCCCCGAAGCCGCGCTCTACAGCGACTTCATCGTGCGGCGCGAATGGTTGTGAACACTTCCGCCAGCAAATCACCCCCGCGCATCGGCATTTTTGGCGGCGCCTTCGATCCGCCGCATAACGCCCACGTGGCATTGGCCGAGGCGGCGCTTGCGCAGCTCGGCCTGGCCGAATTGCACGTCATACCCACGGGACAGGCCTGGCACAAGAGCCGGGCCCTGACGCCAGCACAAGACCGCTTGGCAATGACCCAGCTGGCCTTCTCGGGATTGAAGGGCACGGTGGTGATCGACAGCCGTGAAGTGCTGCGCAACGGACCCACCTACACGCTCGACACCCTGCACGAATTGCAGCAAGAGCAGCCCGGCGCCCAACTGGTTCTGATCATGGGCGCCGACCAGGCCAGCGCGTTGCCGACATGGCACGGCTGGCAGGCTATACTCGGCATTGCTATTGTTTCTGTAGCGTATCGCGCATTATCGACGGGCGGCACTGCTCGTTTTGATCCGAAGTTGCTGCCCGGCCTTCCGGCTGGCGCGCGTTTCGAAGCGCTCGAACTGCCGGCCATGGACACCAGCGCCACCGACATACGGCGGCGCGCGGCGCTTGGCGAGAACATTTCCTCGCTGGTTCCGCCAGCCGTTGCACGCTATATTGACCAACACCACCTTTACCGCCCTGCCTGATGACCACTGAAGCCGCCGCCAAGAAAGACACCCAAAAACTCCAGCGAGCCATCATCGATGGACTCGAAGACGTCAAGGCGCAGGACATCCAGGTTTTCGACACAGAGCATCTTTCACCGCTGTTCGAACGCGTGATCGTTGCCTCGGGCACCTCCAACCGCCAGACCAAGGCGCTGGCCGCCAGCGTTCGCGATGCGGTGCGAGAGGCCGGCTTCGGCAAGCCGCGCATCGAGGGCGAGGACAACGGCGAGTGGATCATCGTGGACTGCGGCGCCGCTGTTGCGCACATCATGCAGCCCGCCATCCGCCAGTACTACCACCTCGAAGAGATCTGGGGCGACAAGCCCGTGCGCGCCAAGCTCGGCGGCACCAAGCCGGCGCTTGCCACGGCCTCCAAGGTCATCGAGGAGAAGAAGCCGGTGGCGGCCAAAATGCCCAACCTGCGCCGTACCAGTGCGGCCAAGACCGCCATCCGCGCGGCCGAGCAGGAAGCCAAGGCCGAGAAGGCCAGCCGCAGCCCAGCCAAGAAAACCGCCGCCAGGAAGGCGCCGGCCAAGAAGACCACGACCGCGCGCGTGCCGGTCAAGGTGGTCGGCAAGCCGGACGCAAAGAAACCCGCGGCAAAGAAGCCCGCGGCAAAGAAGGCGCCTGCCAAGAAGGCGCCAGCCCGCCGCGCATGAAGCTCCTGGTGGTCGCCGTCGGGCAACGCATGCCCGACTGGGCGCAGACTGCCTGGGACGACTACGCCAAGCGCTTCCCGCCCGAGCTCAAGCTTGAGCTGCGGGCCGTCAAGACCGAACCCCGCGGTTCCAAGTCGCTCGAAACCATCTACGCTGCCGAGCGCGAGCGCATCGAAGGCGCCATTGCCAGGGGCATGCGCATCGTGGTGCTCGATGAGCGCGGCACCGCGCTCACCACCAAGGCGCTGGCCTCGCGCCTGCAAGCCTGGCAGGGCGGGGGCGATGACGTGGCCCTCGTCATCGGCGGGCCCGACGGGCTCGACCCGGCCTTCAAGGCCGCGGCGCATGAGCGCATCCGCCTTTCCGACCTGACCCTGCCGCATGCGATGGCGCGCGTGCTGCTCGTGGAGCAGCTGTATCGGGCCTGGTCGGTCAACGCGGGCCATCCGTACCACCGGGAATGACACCAGACTTCATCTACCTCGCGTCGCAGAGCCCGCGCCGCGCCCAACTGCTCGGCCAATTCGGCGTTCGCCACGAGCTCCTCCTTGCCGGTCCTGAAGAAGATGCCGAATCGCTCGAGGCGGTGCTGGCCAACGAATCTCCCACCGCCTACGTACAGCGCGTCACTGCGCTCAAGCTGGATGCCGCGGTTGCGCGGCGCAAGCGCCTCGGGCTCGCCGATGCACCGGTGCTCTGCGCCGACACCACGGTGGCCTTGGGGCGCAGCATCCTCGGCAAGCCCGACGATGCCCGCGATGCCGAGCGCATGCTCGCGCTCTTGTCTGGCACCACGCATCGCGTGCTAACGGCCGTGGCGCTGCAGCATGGCCGCCGCCGCCATGCGGCACTCAGTGTTTCGCGCGTGCGCTTCGCGGCCATAACCAAGAAGCAGATCGCGCGCTATGCCGAGAGCGGCGAGCCGCTCGGCAAGGCTGGCGCCTATGCGATCCAAGGCGCGGCGGCCGCGTTCATCGAGCACATCAGCGGCTCCTATTCGGGCATCATGGGACTCCCGATGTTCGAGACCGCGCAGCTCCTTCGCAGCGCCGGTTTCAATACCTGAGAATTCCAATCCCATGCAAGACATCCTGATCAACTGGTCCCCGCAGGAGACCCGTGTGGCGCTGGTCGAGCACGGCGCGGTACAAGAGCTGCACGTCGAACGCACGTTGGAGCGCGGGCTGGTCGGAAACATCTACCTTGGCAAGGTGTCGCGCGTGCTGCCAGGCATGCAGTCGGCCTTCATCGATGTGGGCCTGGAACGCACGGCCTTTCTGCACGTGGCCGACATCGTGGCGCCGTTCACGCCGGGTTCGCGCCCCAGCACACCGGCACCCGAGCGCGACCACCGCAACGGCGGGCCGATCGTGCCCATCGAGAAGCAGGTGTTTGAAGGCCAGTCGCTGCTGGTGCAGGTGATCAAGGATCCGATCGGCACCAAGGGCGCGCGGCTGTCGACGCAGATCAGCATTGCCGGTCGGCTGCTGGTGTTTCTGCCGCAGGACAATCACATCGGCGTTTCGCAGAAGATCCCTTCGGACCAGCGCGAATCGTTGCGCACGCGCATGCTCGCCTTGATCGAGGCGGCCGCGGCGGCCGACAGCGGCGGCGTGGTGCCCGCCAACACGGGCGGCTTCATCCTGCGTACCAACGGCGAAGACTCGTCCGATGCCGAACTGGCCGAAGACATCGCCTACCTGCGCAAGACCTGGTCGCGCATCCGTGAGGCGTCGGGCAAGATGCCGCCAATGTCGTTGTTGCACCAGGACCTGAGCCTGCTGCAGCGCGTGCTGCGCGACATGACCAGCGAAGACACGCAGACCATCCGCATTGATTCGCGCGAACAGTTCGAGGTGCTGCTCAAGTTCGGGCTCGAATACATGCCGCAGGCGGCCGGCAAGCTGCAGCACTACAAGGGTGAACGGCCGATCTTCGACCTGTATTCGGTCGACGAGGAAATTGCCAAGGCGCTGGGCCGGCGGGTCGAACTCAAGTCGGGCGGCTACCTTGTGGTGGACCAGACCGAGGCCCTCACCACGGTGGACGTGAACACCGGCGGCTTCGTCGGTGCGCGCAATTTCGACGACACCATCTTCAAGACCAACCTGGAAGCGGCGCAAGCCATTGCGCGGCAATTGCGGCTGCGCAACCTGGGCGGGATCATCATCGTCGACTTCATCGACATGGGCCGCGACGACCACCGCGAACAGGTGCTGGCGGAGTTTCGCAAGCAGCTTGCGCGCGACCGCGTCAAGACAACGGCCGGCGGCTTCTCGCAGCTCGGGCTTGTCGAGATGACGCGCAAGCGCACGCGCGAATCGCTGGCCCACATGCTGTGCGAGCCCTGCGTCGCGTGCGGCGGGCAGGGCATCGTGAAGACCGCGCGCAGCGTGGCCTACGACGCCATGCGCGAGATATTGCGCGAGGCGCGGCAGTTCACGCCGCGTGAGTTCCGCATCGTGTCATCGCCGCAGGTGATCGAGCTTTTTCTCGATGAGGAAAGCCAGCACCTGGCGGGCCTCAGCGACTTCATCGGCAAGCCGATTTCGTTGCAGTCCGAGCCCGCCATCGGGCAGGGCCAGTACGACATCGTGCTGCTCTGACGGCCTGTCAGAGCGTCGGGTCCTGTCCCGGAGTCGCGCTGCGCACGGCCAGCGTCTGCAGGCGGGCGTAGAGCCCGTCAAGCGCCATCAGCTGCGCATGGCTGCCTTGCTCGGCCACCCGGCCTTGTTCCATCACGATGATGCGGTCGGCATGCTGGATGGTCGATAACCGGTGCGCGACGATGAGCGTGGTGCGGTTCTGCATCAAGCGGTGCAGGGCGTCCTGAACCAGCCGCTCCGATTCCGTGTCGAGGGCCGAGGTGGCTTCGTCGAGCAGCAGGATGGGCGCATTCTTGTAGAGAGCGCGCGCAATAGCCAGGCGCTGGCGCTGGCCGCCCGACAACTGCGTCGCGTTGTGGCCAAGCACCGTGTCCACGCCCTCCGGCAGGCTCTCGACATGGCTCGCGAGGTTAGCGGCCTCGATGCATTGCTGCACCCGCGCGCGATCGATTTCGGAGCCCAGCGCCACATTGGCGGCCAGCGTGTCGTTGAGCATCACCACGTCCTGGCTCACCATGGCGAATTGCGCGCGCAGGCTCTTGAGTTCCCATTCGCTGGTGTCGTGGCCGTCGAGCAGCACTTGTCCGCCGCTGGGCAGCACGAAGCGCGGCAGCAGATTGACCAGCGTCGTCTTGCCCGATCCCGAGGGGCCGACGAAGGCGACCACCTGGCCCGGCTCGATGGCCAGGTTGACGCCGTCGAGCGCACGGGCTTCATCCTCCCCGCGGTAGCTGACCTTCACGTCGCGAAGTTCGATGCGGCCTTGCGCATGCGCGAGGCTGAACGTGCCCTGCGGCTCGGGGGCCACGTCGTCGATGAGCACCAGGCCGCGCTCGAGCGCGGCGAGGCCTCGTGTGATCGGCGCGGCCATGTCGGCCAGGCGACGGATCGGTGCGATCAGCATCAGCATGGCCGTGATGTAGGCGACAAATCCGCCCACGGTCAGCCCCTGCTCGCCGCTCTGCCAGAGCGCGATCATCACCACGACCGACAGCGCGAGCGACGCCATCATCTGCGTGAGCGGCGTGGTGGCCGCTTGCGCGATGGTTGATTTCACGGCCAGCCGGTTCAGGCGCTGGCTCAGTTGCTCGAAGCGCTCGCCTTGCGCTTCCTCGGCCCCGTGCAGCCGCACCATGCGGTGCGCAAGCACGTTTTCTTCCACCACATAGGCCAGCTCGTCGGTGGCCTGCTGTCCCTGCTGCGTGAGGCGGTACAGGCGCTTGGAAAACACCTTCATGATCCACGAGATGCTCGGCACCAGGAAGGCGACGATGAGCGTGAGCTTCCAATTCAGATAGACGAGGTAGGCGAGCAGCGCCACCAGCGTGAAGCCGTCGCGCGAAAGGCCGAGCAGTGCCTGCACCAGCAGCATGGAGCCGGTCTGCACTTCGTACACCACGGTGTTGGAAAGCGTGCTTGCCGACTGGCGCGAGAACAGGGCCAGCTCTGCGCCCAGCAAGCGCTGGAACAGCACGCGGCGCAGCCGCTGCATGCCTTCGTTGGCAATGCGCGAGAGCGCATACTGCGAAATGAACTGGGCAATGCCGCGCACCGCAAACAGCAGCAGCACAGCCGCCGGCACCATCCACAGCGCCAGCTGCCCACGGTTGAAGCCGCGGTCGAGCAGCGGCTTCAGCAGTGCGGCCATCAGCGGCTCGGTGATGGCCGCCATCAGGGCGCCAATGAGCGCGACCGCCCACCATTGGCGCGAGCCGCCGAACCAGGTCATGAGTCGCGCCAGCCGGCGCATCAGGGGAGGGCGCGCGGTCTCGCTGCCGGGGGATGCTTGCATGGCGGCGGATTCTACGGGGGGCCCGACAGACGCTTTGATGGCGCCGCTGTAGGACTGCACCGACCGATACACCTTTTGTGATTTTGCGGCCAAACCAGTGTGTAACATGTGGCCCGTCGCACTTGGGGAGAACTTTTTACCCCGAAACATCTCCGAACCGCATGAACAAGCCGTTGCCAGTTTCCTTTTCAACTCCTTCTTCATCGTTTTTTGCACGCCGCACGTTGATTGCGGCTCTTGCTGGAACTCCCATGCTGCCCGCGCTCGCCCAGTTCCGGGTCGAGGTGTCGGGCGTGGGCCTCACGCAGCGGCCGATCGCGCTGGTTCCGTTCAAGGGACAGGACGCATCGCCGCAGAAAATCTCCGACATCGTTCAGGCCGACTTGGAACGCAGCGGCCAGTTCCGGGGCGTCGATGCCTCGGGCCAGGCGCTCGACGAAGCCTCGCGCCCCGATCTCTCGCTCTGGCGCCAGCGCACGGCGGATTCGCTCGTGGTCGGCAGCGTCACGCGCTTGGCCGACGGCCGCTTCGATGTGCGCTTTCGCCTGTGGGACGTGGTGCGCGGGCAAGACCTCGGCGGCCAGAGCTACACCGTGCCGCAAGGCGACCTGCGGCTCGCATCGCACCGCATTGCCGACTACGTCTACGAGAAACTGACGGGTGACAAGGGCATCTTCTCGACGCGCATCGCCTATGTGACCAAGGGCGGCAACCGATACGCGCTGTGGGTGGCGGACGCCGATGGCGAGAACTCGCAGGCCGCGCTCGCAAGCCCGGAACCCATCATCTCGCCGTGCTGGTCGCCCAACGGGCAGCAGTTGGCCTACGTGTCCTTCGAATCGCGCAAGCCCGTGGTTTACGTGCACAACGTGGCGAGCGGACAGCGCCGCCTGCTGGCGAACTTCCGCGGCTCCAACAGCGCACCGGCATGGGCACCCGATGGCGGCTCGCTGGCCGTCACGCTGAGCCGCGACGGCGGCTCGCAGCTCTACACCATTCCGGCAGGCGGCGGCGAGCCGCGCCGCCTGACGCAAAGCGCCAGCATCGACACCGAACCTGCATACTCGGCCGACGGCAGCACCATCTACTTCGTGAGCGATCGCGGCGGTGCACCGCAGATCTACAAGATGGGCGCCAGCGGCGGCGCGCCGACCCGTGTGACCTTCAGCGGCACCTACAACATTTCTCCGTCTGTCAGCGGCGATGGCCGGTGGTTGGCCTACATCTCCCGCGTGGGGGGTGCGTTCAAACTCCATGTGATGGAGTTGGCCACCGGCAACGTCTCGGCCATCACCGACACCTCGGCAGACGAGAGTCCAAGTTTCGCACCCAACAGCAAGCTGATCGTCTATGCAACGCAGCTGCAAGGCCGCGAAGCGCTCATGACGACCACGCTCGACGGCAAGATAAAAGCACGGCTGGCCGGGCAGGCGGGAGACATAAGAGAACCGGACTGGGGTCCGTTTCAAAAGCAATGATCAAGGTTTATTTGAGGAGTACCCAATGTTGAAACGTACGATTTATTCGCTGGCCATCGTGGCCCTGATTGCCGGTTGCTCGTCGGGCACCAAGCTCAACGATGCACCGGTAACCGACCGCTCCGGCTCCGCCGGTGGCCAGCAGCAGGGCAGCGCGAGTGCAGTCGCTCCCGTCTCCATCGATCCCAATGCCTCCACCGCGCAAGGCCCGGTCGGGATCGAACGGATCGTCTATTTTGACTTCGACAGCTACACGGTCAAGCCCGAGTTCCAAGCCCTGATCGACGGCCATGCCCGTTTCCTCAAGGCCAACCAGCAGCGCCGCATTTCCATTGAAGGCCACACCGACGAACGCGGCGGCCGCGAGTACAACCTGGCACTCGGCCAGAAGCGCTCCGAAGCCGTCCGCCGCGCGCTCACGCTCCTGGGTGTGAACGACGCCCAGATCGAAGCCGTGAGCTTCGGTAAGGAAAAGCCGGCGGCCCAGGGTTCGGGCGAAGAAGCCTGGGCGCAGAACCGCCGCGCTGAAATTCGATACACACGGTGATGCAACGCGCCTTGTTGCGAGGCGCGGCCCTGGCTGCCGCCTTGCTTTGCGTTTCGATCGGCTCGCAAGCTGCATTGTTCGAGGATGATGAGGCGCGCCGAGCCATCCTTGACCTGCGGCAGCGGGTGGAGGCGATGCGCCAGCAGACCGATCAGCGGCTGACCGACGAAAACGGCCAGCTGCGCCGCAGCCTGCTCGAACTGCAAAACCAGATCGAGCAGATGCGGGGCGACCTTGCACGTATGACCGGGCAGAACGAGCAGTTGCAGCGCACGCTGAGCGAACTGCAGTCGCGCCAGACCACCATCGACGACCGGCTCAAGCAGAACGAACCCGCAAAGGTTTCGGTGGACGGTCGCGAATTCACTGCCGATCCCAAGGAAAAAGCCGACTTCGATGCGGCGCTCGGTATCTTCCGCGCGGGCCAGTTCGCGCAGGCGCAAACCGCGTTCGCGGAGTTCGTCAAGCGCTACCCGCAAAGCGGCTACAACGCATCCGCGCTGTTCTGGCTCGGCAATGCGCAGTACGCCACGCGCAACTACAACGAGGCCATTGCCAACTTCCGCTCCATGCTGTCGCTGGCACCCGACCACGCCAAGGCTCCCGAGGCCGTGCTGTCGATTGCCAACTGCCAGATCGAGCTGAAGGACACGCGCGCCGCGCGCCGCACGCTGGAAGACCTGACCAAGGCCTATCCGCAATCCGAAGCCGCACAGGCGGGCCGCGAGCGTCTCTCGCGTCTGCGCTGACGCCGGCGGAGCTCTCCGCTTGAGCGCAGCAACCCTTTCGCAAGCATCGAACGCCGCCGTGGATGTCGTCACCGACACCGCGGCGGCGCCCGACTATGCGCGCCGCTTCGGCGGCCTCGAACGCCTTTACGGCGTGGCTGGTGCTGCGCGCATCCGGAACGCCCATGTGCTCGTCGTCGGCATCGGCGGTGTCGGCTCGTGGGCCGTCGAAGCGTTGGCGCGCAGTGGAGTGGGTCGGCTGACGCTGGTCGATCTCGACCATGTGTCGGAGTCGAACATCAACCGGCAGATCCATGCGCTCGACTCGACGGTTGGGCGAGCCAAGGTCGAGGCCATGCGTGACCGCATTGCGCAGATCAACCCGGAGTGCAAGGTGCTCGCGATCGACGAGTTCGTCGAACCAGGCAACTGGACGACGCTGCTCGAAACGGCGCAGCAAGCCAATGGCCCCGCAACTGCCATCATCGATGCCTGCGACCAGGTGAAGGCCAAGCTCACTATGGCCGCATGGGCGCGCGCCTCGGGCACGGCTTTCGTTACCGCAGGTGCGGCTGGCGGCAAGCGACAGGCGCACAAGGTCGACATCGACGATCTCTCGCTCGTCACTCACGACCCGCTGCTGGCCCAGCTGCGCCAGCGCCTTCGCAAGGAGCATGGCGCTCCGCGCGAGGGCCGCAAGATCGGCGTCACCTGCGTCTTCAGCCGCGAGAGCGTCGCGCCGCCCGATGCCTCCTGCGCCATCGAAGGCGACGGCTCGCTCAACTGCCACGGCTACGGCTCGGTGGTGAGCGTGACGGCCACTTTCGGCCAATGTGCGGCAGGTTGGGTTCTCGACAAGATTGCGAGCAGCGCCGCGCTATAATCTTTGGCTTTGCTGCATTTGCTACTGGCAAATCTTCAAAACGAAAAATGGTTCCGGGACGTTAGCTCAGTTGGTAGAGCAGCGGACTTTTAATCCGTTGGTCACTGGTTCGAATCCAGTACGTCCTACCACCCCTCAAGAAGCCGCTCCATCGAGCGGCTTTTTTTATGCTGCGTCGGCTGAATCACTTCTTGCTGCACAGCAAAAAAAGCAGCCCGCACAAAGGCGGGCTGGAAGGTGACCTGCTGGAGGAGGGAGGATCAGAGGGAGTGCAGGCCACAGGGAGAGCCTTCACTATGTTCGCTGAACCTGCATGCCACCTGACCAGAAGAAATTGTCTTGTTCGACGATTGCGCCTTCAGGCGGGCGAATGCGGTTCGGGCGGCGACAGGGCGAGCGTCGTGCTCACGCGAACGCAATCCTTGATGTGCTGCTCGCCGAGGGCTCGCAAGGCCGCATAGCCGAGCGCGGCGGACACGATCTGCCCGGCAACCGGCACGTACTTGGTGGCCTGCTTGGCAGTGAGCTTCACGCCCGCATACCGGGCGAGTTTGATCAGCAGCTCGCGCGTGACGAGCCGGCCCACCAGCAAGGCACCCACCGTGGTGGCGGCCTTCTGGATGCGTTCGCGTTGATGCGGTGCGAGCTTTTCGACCTGCGTGACGGAAAGGCCGAACTCGGCGCTGATCTGCGGCACCAGGCGTGTGAGCAGGGCCGCGTCGGCGGCCCAGTCGATGCCCGGCAACGGAATGGCACTGGCGGCCGCGGCCATCAACGCCTTGCGGCCGATCAGGCGGCGGCTGCGGTGGATGGCCGCAATCAGCTTTTCGTCGCCCCGGGCCAGTTCGATGGCAGACGGCATGCGAGGTGCCTCCTTTGCAGGGTTCAGGCCGCCAGCGTCTCGAGCTGGTCCGACAGGGCCAGCCAGCGCTCTTCGAGTCGGCCGATTTCGTCGTTGAGGGTCTTCAGGCGCTTGCCCGCCTCTGCAATCTCGGCGGACGGCAGGGGCTGTGCCAGGCGCGCTTCGAGCGCGGCGCGCTCGGTGCCTGCCGCGGCCAGCCGTTCGTCGATCTGCGCGATCTCGCGCTTGATCGGCTTGGCCTGGTCGCTGCGCTGCTGGCGCCCCTGGGCGTCCTGCTTGCGCTGCTGCGGATTCTTGTTTGCGGCGGCAGCTTCGATGGCGGCGGGTGCAGGAGCAGCAATGGCCACGGGTTCGGCGGCGATCGCGGCGGCGGCGTCCCGTACGGCAATCTTGGCTTCCTCTCGCAGCCGCTTGGCTTCGTCGAGCAGGTAGCGCTGGTAGTCGTCCAGGTCGCCGTCGAAATCGGCGACCACGCCGCGTCCCACGAGCCAGAACTCGTCGCACACCGAGCGCAGCAGTGCGCGGTCGTGACTCACCAGCATCAGCGTGCCTTCGAACTCGTTCAGCGCCACGGCCAGGGCCTCGCGCGTGGCCAGGTCCAGGTGGTTGGTGGGCTCGTCCAGCAGCAGCAGGTTGGGGCGCTGCCACACCATCATCGCGAGCACCAGGCGCGCCTTTTCGCCGCCGCTCATGGTGCCGACGGGTTGCTTCACCATGTCGCCGCTGAAGTTGAAGCTGCCGAGGAAGCCGCGCAAGGCCTGCTCTCCGGTGCTTTCCTTGACGGCGCTGCCCAGCTCGCGGGCCATGCGAACCATGTGTTCGAGCGGGTTGTCCTGCGGGCGCAGCACGTCGAGTTCCTGTTGCGCGAAGTAGCCGATGTTGAGGCCCTTGCCTTCGGTGACCTGGCCGGCCAATGCGCCCATTTCGCGCGCGATGGTCTTCACCAGCGTCGACTTGCCCTGGCCGTTGGCGCCCAGGATGCCGATGCGCTGGCCTGCCAGCACCGAGCGGCTCACGCCGCGCAGGATGGTCTTGGGTTCTTCGCCTTCGATCTCGTAGCCGAAGCTGGCGTTGCTGATCGACAGCATCGGGTTGGGGATGTTGCCCGGCTCCTTGAACTCGAAGGTGAAGTCGGCTTCGGCCAGGAGCGGCGCAACCCTTTCCATGCGCTCCAGCGCCTTGACCCGGCTTTGCGCCTGCTTGGCTTTGCTGGCCTTGGCCTTGAAGCGGTCGATGAACTTTTGCAGGTGGGCGATCTTGTCCTGCTGCTTGGAGAAGGCGACCTGCTGTTGCTCCATCTGCAGCGCACGCATGTCCTCGAACTTGCTGTAGTTGCCGCCGTAGCGCGTGAGCTGGGCGTTGGCGATGTGCAAGGTCACGTCGGTCACGGCGTCGAGAAACTCGCGGTCGTGGCTGATGACGATCATGGTGCCGGCGTATTTCTGCAGCCAGGCTTCCAGCCACACCAATGCGTCCAGGTCCAGGTGGTTGGTGGGTTCGTCGAGCAGCAGCAGGTCGCTCGGGCACATCAGCGCGCGGGCCAGTTGCAGGCGCATGCGCCAGCCGCCCGAAAAGCTGTTGACGGGGCCGTCGAGTTCGTGCGACTTGAATCCCAGTCCGAGGATCAGGGCCTGGGCCCGCGGCACGGCATCGTGCTCGCCGGCGTCGGCCAGGTCGGTGTAGGCGTGGGCCAACTCCATGCCGATGTCGGAGTCGTCGGGGTTGGCCTCGTAGGCGGCCTCAATGGCCGCCAGCGTGGCGCGCAGCTCGGCCAGGCGGGTGTCGCCCCCCACCACGAAGTCGGTGGCCGACTCCTCGGTTTCAGGCATGTCCTGCGCGACCTGGGCCATGCGCCACTGCTTGGGCACGTAGAAGTCGCCGCCGTCCTCGTGCAGCGAGCCGTTGAAGAGCGCGAACAGGGTCGACTTGCCGGCGCCGTTTCGCCCGACGAGGCCGACCTTTTCACCAGGGTTGATGGTGACGGTGGCGCCGTCGAGCAGAACCTTGGCGCTGCGGCGAAGAATGACGTTTTTGAGAGTAATCATGAAATAGGAACCGTAGGGGCGATTATCCCGCCCGGCCATGGCGGCTCGGCGCGAAGGGGCAAATGGGAAGGCCGCCCGGTAGAAAGTAGGGTTCGCAGCCGTGGCTGCGGAACGTGGCAGAGGAGGAAGGGGGGAGGGCTGGCGCAGCTAACGAGCGCCGGCACCGGCCAGCAGCGCGGCCCGGGTCACGAGCAGAACCTGGTCCTCGCCCGCGGAGGTTTCAAGCCACACGACTTCGAGCTGCGGAAACGCCGCTTCGAAGTAGTCGCGCTCGTTGCCGATTTCCAGTACCAGCACGGCCTCTTCGCTCATGCGCGAGGGGGCGTCGGCAAAAAGCCGGCGCACGAAGTCCATGCCGTCGTCTCCGCCGGCCAGTGCCAGTTCGGGCTCGGCGCGGTATTCGGCGGGCAGGGCGGCCATGCTCGCGCTGTTCACGTACGGCGGGTTGCAAAGCACCAGGTCGTACGGGCCGGGCAGGTTGGCCAGGCCGTCGGATTCGATCAACCTGATGCGGCTGTCGAGCTGGTGTCGCGAGACATTGATGGCGGCCACCTCGAGCGCTTCGACCGACAGGTCAGCCGCGTCCACGGTGGTCTCCGGATAGGTCATGGCCGCGAGGATGGCCAGGCTGCCATTGCCCGTGCACAGGTCGAGCACGCGCTGCGTGTGCTCGCCAAGCCAGTAATCGATGCTGCCGTCGGCCATCAGCTCGGCAATGAAGCTGCGCGGCACGATGGCGCGTTCGTCCACGTAGAAGGGCACGCCCTGCAGCCAGGCTTCCTTGGTCAGGTAGGCGGCAGGCTTGCGTGTGGCAATGCGCTCGTCCAACAGCGCGGCGACCTTGCCCGCATCGGCCGGGGAGACGGGTGTGTTGGCCACGGCGTCGATGTCGTCGAGCGGCAGCTTCAGCCGCCACAGAACCAGCCAGGCGGCCTCGTCGAAGGCGTTGGCCGTGCCGTGGCCGAAGGCGACGCCGGCGTCTTCGAGCCGCTTGGCGCCGGCCTCGATCAGCTCGATGACCGTGCTCACTGAATTACCTCCGCGCTTCGCGCTGCGGTGCGAGGTTGCTTGGGGAGGCCCGGCGCGGCGCTCATCCGACCAGCGACGCTTCGAGCCGCTCCATCGTGCGCCTGTAGATGTTCTTCAGCGTCTCGATCTCGGCCACGTCGATGTGCTCGTCGATCTTGTGGATGCTCGCATTGACCGGGCCGAGCTCGACCACCTGCTTGCAGATCTTGGCGATGAAGCGCGCGTCGCTGGTGCCGCCGCTGGTCGAGAGCTCGGTCGCGATGCCGGTTTCATCGGCGATGGCTGCCTGCACCGACGAGACGAGTTCGCCCGGCGTGGTCAGGAAAGGCAGGCCGCCGACGGTCCAGGCCAGCGTGTAGTCGACGCCATGGGCATCGAGCACCGCATGCACGCGCTTCTGCAAGGATTCGGGCGTCGACTCGGTCGAGAAGCGGAAATTGAAATCGATCACCGCGTTGCCCGGAATCACGTTGCTCGCACCGGTGCCCGCGTGAAAGTTGCTGATCTGCCAACTGGTCGGCTGGAAGTAGTCGTTGCCCGCATCCCAGCCGCCGGCGGTGTTGATGGCCACGAGTTCGGCCAGCGCAGGCGCCACCGAGTGCACGGGGTTGCTTGCGAGGTGCGGGTAGGCGATGTGCCCCTGCACGCCCTTGACCGTGAGCTTGCCGCTCATGGTGCCGCGGCGGCCGTTCTTGATCATGTCGCCGCAGCGCTCGACGGCGGTGGGCTCGCCGACGATGCAGTAGTCGAGCACCTCGCCGCGCGCCGCCAGCGTGTTGCAGACGACGACGGTGCCGTCGACGGCCGGGCCTTCCTCATCGCTGGTGAGCAGCAGCGCCAGCGTGAGCTTCGGATCGGGCGTGGCCCGCAGGAATTCTTCGATGGAGACAACGAAGGCCGCGACCGAGGTCTTCATGTCGCATGCGCCCCGGCCATAGAGCTTGCCGCCCCGGTGCGTGGGCGTGAAAGGGTGGCTGGTCCATTGCTCGACCGGGCCGGTGGGCACCACATCGGTGTGACCGGCGAACACCAGCGTCTTTGTGGCCGCGGCAGCGGCCGGCCGGCGCACCGCCCAGAGGTTGGTCACGCGGAAATCCGCAGGACCGCTCTCGATGGTCTCCAGCGTGAAGCCCAGTGGCGCCAGCCGCTCGCCAAGGATCCGTTGGCAGCCCGCATCGTCAGGAGTAACCGAGGGGCGCGAGATGAGTTGTTCGGCGAGCTGGAGCGTACGGGACATCGGAAAAAAGCCAAAGAGACTGGGTCAGAACTTCACGTCGAGCGTGATGTCGGTAAAGGTGGGTTCGTCCACCTGGTCCATCAGGTTGCGCTCTTCGGCCTTCTGCTTGGGCGCGGCGCGGTTCTGCAGCCGCCACATCAGGTTGGTGGGCGAGTCGGACTGGGCCAAACCTTCCTCTCGCGTCACGCGCTCTTCGGTAATGAGGCGGGCAATGTCTTCCTCGAAGGTCTGCGAGCCTTCGGCCATCGATTGCTCCATGGCTTCCTTGACGGCGGAGAAATCGCCCTTTTCGATCAGCTCGGCCACCAGGGCGGTGTTGAGCATGACCTCGAGCGCTGGCACGCGGCCGCCCGTGGGCGTGCGCAGCAGCCGCTGCGACACGATGGCGCGCAGCGCCGAGCCCAGGTCGCCCAGCAACGTGGGACGCACCTCGACCGGGAAGAAGCTCAGGATGCGGTTCAGCGCGCGGTAGCTGTTGTTGGCATGCAGCGTGGCCACGCACAGGTGGCCCGACTGCGCGTAGGCAATGGCCGCCGTCATGGTCTCGCGGTCGCGGATTTCGCCGATCTGGATCACGTCGGGCGCCTGCCGCAGCGCGTTCTTGAGCGCGACATGCAGCGACTCGGTGTCGCTGCCCACGTCGCGCTGGTTCACCAGCGACTTCTTGTTGGTGTAGGTGAACTCGATGGGCTCTTCCACCGTAAGGATGTGGCCCGTGGCGTGCTCGTTGCGGTAGTCGAGCATCGACGCCAGCGTGGTGGTCTTGCCTGCACCGGTAGCGCCAACCATCAGGATCAGGCCCCGCTTCTCCATGATCAGCGTCTTGAGAATGTCGGGCAGGTTCAGGTCGGCAAAGCTGGGAATGGTCGAGGCAATGTGCCGCACCACAACCGCATAACTGCCGCGCTGGCGCATGGCGCTGATGCGGTAGTTGCCGGCGCCTTCGAGCATCACGGCCATGTTGAGCTCGCCCTTGCTCTCCAGCTCCTGGATGCGGGCTTCGGGCACCACTTCGGCCAGCAGCGCCAGCGGCGCGGTGGCCGGCAGCACTTGGGCGTTGATCGGCACGCAGGTGCCGTTGATGCGGATCAGCACCGGGGAGTGCGCCGAGAGGTAGATGTCGGATGCCTTGCGCTCGGCCATCAGACGAAGGATTCGCTCCATCATGTTCATCGCTCTCACTCTCCTCGGGTGCTGTTGTTTTCTAACGGGACAAAGGCGGGAACCTGTCGATCAATCGCGCAGCAGGTCGTTCAGGCTGGTCTTGGAGCGCGTTTGCGCATCGACCGTCTTGACGATGATCGCCGCGTAGGTGCTGTAGTCCTGGCCCGACTTGGTCTTCTTGGGCAGGTTGCCGCTGATGACGACGCTGCCGGACGGCACACGGCCGAAGAAAGTCTCGCCGGTGTCGCGGTTGAAGATCGGGGTGCTCTGGCCGATGTACACGCCCATGCCGAGCACCGAGTTTTCTTCGATCACCACGCCTTCGACCACTTCGGAGCGGGCGCCGATGAAGCAGTTGTCTTCGATGATGGTGGGGCCGGCCTGCAGGGGCTCGAGCACGCCGCCGATGCCGACACCGCCCGACAGGTGCACGTTGGCGCCGATCTGCGCGCATGAACCCACGGTGGCCCAGGTGTCGACCATGGTGCCTTCACCCACGTAGGCGCCGATGTTCACGTACGAGGGCATCAGGATCGCGCCCTTGGCGATGTAGCTGCCGCGGCGTGCGACGGCCGGGGGCACGATGCGAACGCCCGATTCCTTCAGCTCGCCGGCCGACAGGTGCGAGAACTTGGTCGGCACCTTGTCATAGAAGCCGAGCGAGCCGGCCTGCATCTGCTCGTTGTCCTTCAGGCGGAACGACAGCAGCACGGCCTTCTTGATCCACTGGTGCACCGTCCACTTGCCCACGCTCTCGCGGGTGGCAACGCGCAGCTTGCCGTTGTTGAGCTCGGAGATCACGTGCTCGACGGCGTCGCGCACTTCGGCCGAGGCGGCGCTGGGCGAAACGTTGGCGCGGTCTTCCCACGCGGCGTCGATGATTTGTTGCAGTTGCTGGGTCATGGAGAAAGTCTCGTGTGAAAAATGGGAGCCGGGAAAGCAGCGGTTCAGCCCCGGCCTGTTTGGCCGGATTGCACGAAGCGGACGATGCGCTCGGCGGCTTCCACGCATTCGGCCGTTTCGGCCACCAAGGCCATGCGGATGCGGCCACGGCCGGGGTTGGCGCTGTGTGCCGTGCCGCGCGCCAGATAGCTCCCCGGCAGAACCGTAACATTGTATTGAGCGTAGAGCGCACGGGCGAAGGATTCGTCGTCGCCAGCCCACACTTCGGGCACCCCCGCCCAGAGGTAGAAGCTGGCATCGGGCAGCCGCACGTCGAGCACCGGTTCGAGCAGGGGCGTCACGGCGGCGAATTTGGCCCGGTACTTGGCGCGGTTTTCGACCACGTGGGTTTCGTCGCCCCAGGCCGCGATGCTGGCCGCGGCCACGGTGCCGCTCATGGCGCTGCCGTGGTAGGTGCGGTAGAGCAGAAAGCTCTTGATGATGGCCGCGTCGCCCGCCACGAAGCCGCTGCGCAAGCCCGGCACGTTGCTGCGCTTGGACAGCGACGTGAGCGCAATCAGGTTCTTGAAGTCGCCCCGGCCGAGCTTGGCGGCGGCTTCCAGCCCGCTGAGCGGCGGCTCGTCGCGGAAGTAGATCTCGCTGTAGCACTCGTCGGCTGCAATCACGAAACCATAGCGGTCCGAAAGAGCAAAGAGCTTGCGCCACTCGTCCAGCGGCATCACTGCGCCGGTCGGGTTGCCGGGCGAGCAGACGAACACCAGTTGCGTACGTTCCCAGACGGCTTCGGGCACGCTGTCCCAATCCACCGCGAAGTTGCGCGCCGCCACGCTCGGCACGTAGTAAGGCTCGGCGCCCGAGAGCAGAGCCGCGCCTTCATAGATTTGATAGAACGGATTGGGCGAAACCACCACCGGCGCCGGGGTCTTGCTGCCATCGATCACCGTTTGCGCGAGCGAGAACAGCGCCTCGCGCGACCCGTTGACCGGCAGCACCTGCGTAGCCGGGTCCACCTGCAGGGCGTAGCGGCGCTGCAGCCAGTCGGTGAAGGCGGTGCGCAGCGCCAGGGTGCCGGCCGTGGCGGGGTAGGCTGCGAGCGTGGCCATGCTCGCGGCCAGCGCTTCCTTGATAAAGGCCGGCGTGGCGTGCTTGGGCTCGCCGATGCCCAGGCTAATGGGTGCGAAATCGGCATTGGGCGTGACGCCCTCGAACAGGCGCCGCAGCCGCTCGAAGGGGTAGGGCTGAAGCTTGGAAAGCAGGGGATTCATGGAGAGCAATTATCGGCGACGGGTCGCCGGCCGCTCAGGCCCCGCGCCGCTCAGGGGCCGCTGCGCCGGTAGAACGCCAGCGAGCCGGCCAGCGCCAGCAGCATCGCGCCGCAGGTGCGGTCGATCCAGCGGCCTGCGGCGACCGTCAGCAGCCGCATTGCCCGTGCGCCCACGAAGGCGTAGACCAGCATCACCAACGCGTCCAGCGAGGCGAACAGCACGGCGATGATGGCGTACTGCATGCCCTGCGCGGCGGCGGGGTCGATGAACTGCGGCATCAGTGCCGAGCAGAACAGATAGCCCTTCGGGTTGGTGACCGCCACCAGGAACGACTTGAGAAAGACCTTGCGGCCGTCTCCATTCATGCCTGTAGCGGGCTCGCCAGCCTCGGCGCGCGGCGCATCGAAGCTGCCACCCTTGGAGCGCAGCATGCGAATGCCCAGCCAGGCAAGGTACACGGCGCCCACCCACTTGAGCATGGAGAACCAGAACTCCGAGGCTGCCAGCAGCGCGCCCAGGCCCAGCGCCACGGCGCCGACCAGGACGAAGTCGGACAGCACGGCGCCCAGGATGCCTGGCAGCGCGCCGCGCACGCCGCGCCGCGATCCGTTGCTCAGCGCCAGCAGCACGGTCGGCCCGGGAGTTGCGATGGCGGCCAGCGCGACGATGGAGAACAGCAAGGCGGTGGCGAACGTCATGGCGGCGGGCTTTCCTCTAAAGGTTCAAAGGTTCAGATTTTCTTGACCAGCACCTGGCTCTTGCGGTCCCAGTTGTACTTGCGCTTGCGGGCCTCGGGCAGCCAGTCGGGGTTGACCTGTTGGAAGCCGCGCTTCAGGAACCAGTGCATGGTGCGCGTGGTGAGCACGAAGATGCTTTCCAGGCCCATGGCCTTGGCGCGGTGCTCGACGCGCTTGAGGATGCGTTCGCCGTCGCCCTGCGACTGCGATTGAGGCGAGACGGTCAGCGCGGCCATCTCGGCGGTCTTGGCCTCCGGGTAGGGGTAGAGCGCCGCGCAGCCGAAGATCACGCCGTCGTGCTCGATGACCGTGTAGTGGCCCACGTCGCGCTCGATCTCGGTGCGGTCACGCTTGACCAGCGTGCCGTCGCGCTCGAACGGCTCGATCAGCTGCAAGATGCCGCCGATGTCGTCGACCGTGGCTTCGCGCAGGCTCTCGAGCTTTTCGTCGATCACCATGGTGCCGACGCCGTCGTGCACGTACACCTCGAGCAGCAGCGCGCCGTCGAGCGCAAAAGGCAGGATGTGGTTGCGCTCCACGCCGCCCTTGCAGGCCTTCACGCAGTGCTGCAGGTAGAAGGCGGTGTCGGTCGGCTTCTGCGGTGGCGGCAGTGACGCCAGCAGCTTTTCGGCCGCGGCAAGCGGCAGCTCGGTGTCGATGGGGTTGTCTTCGCTCTCCGGCAGTTCGCTGTCGATGCGAATGCCCGGAATTTCGGTCAGGAAGATCAGCTTGTCGGCCTGGATCGAAATGGCCACGCTGGTGGCCACTTCCTCCATCGTCAGGTTGAAGGCCTCCCCGGTGGGCGAGAAGCCGAAGGGCGACATCAGCACCATGGCGCCGAAATCGAGCGTGCGCCGGATGCCCACGGCATCGACCTTGCGGACCAAACCCGAATGCTTGAAGTCCACGCCGTCGACCACGCCCACGGGTCGGGCGGTGATGAAGTTGCCCGAAATCATGCGGACGGTCGAACCAGCCATCGGCGTGTTTGGCAGGCCTTGGCTGAAGGCGGCCTCGATCTCGTAGCGCAGCTGGCCGGCGGCTTCCTGGGCGGAGTCGAGCGCCACCTCGTCGGTGATGCGGATGCCGTGCGAGTAGCGCGCCTCGTGCCCCTTGGCCGCGAGCTGCTCGTTGACCTGCGGGCGAAAACCGTGCACCAGCACGATCTTGACGCCCATGCTCTGGATCAGCGCCAGGTCTTGCGCAATGTTCTGCAGCTTGCCCGCCGCGATCGCCTCACCCGCCAGGGCGACCACGAAAGTCTTGCCGCGGTGCGTGTGGATGTAGGGCGCGACCGAGCGGAACCAGGGCACGAAGGTGAAGTTGAAAACGGTGGACATGGAGCGTGATTGTGCATTCTTGAAGGGCGTTTCGCGCGGGGCGGGCTGTCCGCCCGCAGCAGCCGGCGTGTCGCAAGGCGTGCAGCAGGGGTGGCGCGGACCGATAATCGCCGGTTTGCCCGCCGCGCCTTCGCGAATCAGCTTTTCCCTTGACGACCACGACACCTTCCGCTCCCTTGCGCATCGACTTTCCCGAATCGCTTCCGGTCTCCGGCCGGCGCGACGAAATCATGGCCGCCATCGAGGCGCACCAGGTGGTGATCGTCTGCGGCGAAACCGGCTCGGGCAAGACCACGCAGCTGCCGAAGATCGCCCTGGCGCTCGGCCGCGGCAAGCTCAATGCGCCGCCGGGCAAGGGCCGGCTCATCGGCCATACGCAGCCTCGGCGCATTGCCGCCAGCTCGGTGGCCAAGCGCATTGCCGAAGAGCTGAAAACGCCGCTGGGCGACGTGGTCGGCTTCAAGGTGCGCTTTCAGGACAGGCTGAGCCGCGACGCCTCGGTCAAGCTCATGACGGACGGCATTCTGCTGGCCGAGACCCAGACCGATCCGCTGCTCAAGGCCTACGACACGCTGATCATCGACGAGGCGCACGAGCGCTCGCTGAACATCGATTTCCTGCTGGGTTACCTGCGCGAGATTCTTCCGCGCCGGCCCGACCTGAAGGTGATCGTCACCTCCGCCACCATCGATGCCGACCGCTTTGCGCAGCACTTTGCGTCGAGCAGGGGGCCGGCGCCGATCATCTATGTATCGGGGCGCACCTTTCCGGTCGAGCAGCGCTACCGGCCCTTCGAAGAATCCCGTGAGCATGACCTGAACGATGCGATCGCTGACGGCGTCGACGAGCTCTGGCGCGATCCGCACAACGCGGGCGACATCCTCGTGTTCCTGCCCGGGGAGCGCGAAATCCGCGAGGCGGCCGACCATCTGCGCCGCCACCTGAGCCACCAGCCGCTGCTGCGCAATGCCGAGGTGCTGCCGCTGTTCGCGCGGCTGTCGGGCCCCGAGCAGGACCGCATCTTCGACAGCCATTCGGGCCGGCGCATTGTGCTCGCCACCAACGTGGCGGAAACCTCGCTCACCGTGCCGGGCATCCGCTACGTGATCGACACCGGCACCGCGCGCGTCAAGCGCTACAGCTTCCGCAGCAAGGTCGAGCAGCTGCTTGTCGAGCCGATCAGCCAGGCCGCGGCCAACCAGCGCGCGGGCCGCTGCGGCCGCGTGGCCAACGGCATCTGCATCCGCCTCTATGACGAGAAGGATTTCGAAGGCCGCCCGCGCTTCACCGACCCCGAAATCCTGCGTTCGTCGCTGGCGGGCGTGATCTTGCGGATGAAGTCGCTGCGCCTTGGCGACGTGGCGCGGTTCCCGTTTCTCGAGGCGCCTTCGCCGCGTGCCATTGCCGACGGCTATCAGCTGCTCAACGAACTCGGCGCGGTCGACGATGCCAACGAGCTCACCGCCACCGGCGGCGAGCTCGCCAAGCTGCCGCTCGACCCGCGCGTGGGCCGCATGATTCTGGAAGCGCGCACGCGCGGCGCGCTCGAAGAAGTGCTGGTCATCGCGTCGGCCCTCAGCGTGCAGGACGTACGCGACCGCCCGATGGACGCGCAGCAGCAGGCCGACCAGGCGCATTCGAAATTCGACGACGAGAAGAGCGAGTTCAGCGGCTACCTGCGGCTGTGGAAATGGATCGCCGATGCGCGCGGCGGCCACGGAGACACTCACAAGCTCAGCAACCGGCAGTACGAGCAGCTGCTGCGGCAGAACTTCATCAACATCCGCCGCGTGCGTGAATGGCGCGACATCCACTCGCAGCTGCTCACTGTGGTGACAGAGCACAAGTGGCGCATCAACGCGGAGCCTGCCGGCTACGAACCGCTGCACCTGTCGATGCTGGCAGGCCTGCTCGGCAACGTGGGCTGGAAGCTGGAAGACGACGAGGCGTATCTGGGTGCGCGCGGCATCAAGTTCTACCGCCATCCGGGCGCGCACCTGAAGAAGAAGCCGGGCCGCTGGATCGTCGCGGCCGAGCTGGTCGAGACCACGCGTCTCTTTGGGCGAGGCATTGCCAACATCGAACCGCAGTGGCTCGAACAGGTGGCGGGCCATCTGCTGAAAAAGCAGTTGCTCGACCCGCATTGGGAGAAGAAGGGCGCACAGGTTTCGGCACTGGAACGTGCAACGCTGTACGGGCTCGTGGTCTACAGCGGGCGCCGCGTCGATTTCACCAAGGTCGATCCCGTGGCTGCGCGCGAGATCTTCATCCGCGAAGCGCTGGTCGCCGGGCAATGGGAGAGCAAGTTTCCGTTTCTCGTGGCCAACCGCAAGCTGGTGCGTGAAGTCGAAGGGCTGGAGCACAAGTCGCGCCGGCAAGACGTGCTGGTCGACGACGAACTGATCTTCGCCTTCTACGACGCGCAGCTGCCTGCCGACGTGGCGAGCGGCATCACCTTCGAGAACTGGTACCGCCAGGCCTCGAGGGATCAGCCGCGACTTCTCTTCCTGACCCGCGAAGAGCTGATGCGCCACCAGGCGGCGGGCATCACCACACAGTCGTTCCCGTCCACGCTGCGGCTTGGCGGTGTCGACTGCGCGGCGAGCTACCTGCACGAACCCGGCGATGCGAAGGACGGCCTCACGGTCAGCGTGCCGCTCTTCGTGCTCAATCAGGTGAGCGAAGAGCGCTGCGAATGGCTGGTGACGGGCATGCTCAAGGACAAGATCCAGGCACTGCTCAAGAGCCTGCCGCAGCGTCCGCGCTCACGGCTGGTGCCGCTGCCCGATTCGGCGGCAAGGCTCGCGGAAGAACTCTCGGCGCCCGAGGTGTTCGGCCACGGTTCGCTGACCGACGTGCTTCTCAAGCGTGTGCGCGATGCGACGAGCATCGATGTGAAGCGCGCGGATTTCAAGCTCGACATGCTGCCGCCGCACCTGTTCATGAATCTGCGCATCGTGGACGAGCATGGACGCCAGCTCGGCATGGGGCGCAACCTGGGCGCGCTCAAGGCGGAACTGGGCGCGCAGGCGCGAGGCGCTTTTCAGGCGCTGGCCGGGCTCAACGTCAAGGCTTCCCCCGACCGCAAGCCGGCCGAGGCGACCGAAGGACAGGCGCAAGCCAAGGGCCGTGCCGCTGCGCCGGCTCCGGCAACGCCGAGCCTGCCCGCGGGCCAGCGCTACACGAGCTGGAGCTTCGGCGAGCTGCCCGAGCTGATGGAAGTGCGACGCGGCGCGCAGTCGCTCATCGGATTTCCGGCCCTGCGGGACGAAGGCGATGCCGTCACCATCGAGGTGTTCGACGAGCCGGCCGTGGCGGCCGCGAAGCACCGTGCGGGTCTGCGCCGCTTGTTTGCACTGCAGCTGAAAGACGCGCTCAAGTACCTCGAGAAGAACATCCCCGATCTGCAGAAGATGGCAGTGGCCTACATGCCGCTCGGCACTTCGGAAGAGTTGCGCACGCAGATCATCGATGTGGCCATCGACAGGGCCTTTCTGCAGGAGCCGCTGCCGACTGATGAATTCGCCTTCAAGCGCCGCTTGGAAGAAGGCCGCGGTCGGCTCACCTTGATTGCCAACGAGGTGGCGCGGCTGGCATCGGTCATCCTCATCGAGTACGCCGCCGCGGCGCGCAAGATCAAGGACACCAAGATCCAGCCCGAGGCCGTGCAAGACGCCGCGCAGCAATTGCAGCGCCTGGTCGGCAAGCGCTTCATCGCGGATACACCGTGGACGCAGCTGCAGCATTTCGCGCGCTATCTCAAGGCCATCGTGCTGCGGCTCGACAAGCTGCGCGCCGATCCCGCGCGCGACGCCGCCAAGCTGGCCGAGCTTCGGCCGCAAGAGCAGCGCTACTGGCGGCTGGTCGCGGAACGCAAGGGCGCGGTGGACGATCGCATGCTCGAATTCCGCTGGCTACTCGAAGAGCTTCGCGTGAGCTTCTTCGCGCAGGAGTTGCGCACGCCGCAGCCGGTCAGCATCAAGCGGCTGGACAAGGCCTGGGCGCAGCTGCAGGCCTGATCCTGGCAAGCGGACGAAAAAAAGCCCGCTTGCCGCGGGCTTCTTTCAGGTGCGCGAATTGTCCGGAAGCTTCATATGCGTCCCATGAGCACCAGGATGATGACGATCAGCAGAACCAGGCCCAGGCCACCGCTGGGCCAGTAGCCCCAGCTCCGGCTGTAGCCCCAGCTCGGCAGCGCGCCTATCAACAGCAAGATCAAAACGATCAGCAGAATGAACGAGAGGGACATGCTTTTCTCCTGGACGTTGTTGTTACGAGCCTGCATGCTCGCTGTCCAAGGTCGAAAAACACGCCGGAAAGCCGCTCCTTCGGTGGTCAGGACTATCCTACCGGTGGCGTCGGCTTTATAGCCGTGCGAGGCGGTCCAACGCGGCAAGCAGCGTCTCGTCCTTCTTGGCAAAGCAGAAGCGCACCACGCGCTGGTCGAAGCCGTTGCCATAGAAAGCCGACAGTGGAATGGCCGCCACGCCGATCTCACGGGTCAGCCACAGGCAGAAGTCGGCCTCCGAAAGCTCGCTGACCGCCGAGATGTCGACACACTGAAAGTAGCTGCCCTCGCTGCGCAGCAGCTTGAAGCGGGTCTTCTCGGCCAGGCCGGCGGCGAACAGGTCGCGCTTGCGCTGATAGAAGGCCGGCAGTTCCAGGTAAGGTGCTGGATCGGCCATGTACTGCGCGAGCGCATGCTGCATAGGCGTGTTGACGGTGAACACGTTGAACTGGTGGACCTTGCGGAACTCGGCCATGAGCGGCGCCGGCGCAGCCACGAAGCCGACCTTCCAGCCAGTGACGTGGTAGGTCTTGCCGAAGCTGCTCACAATGAAGCTGCGCGCGGCCAAGCCCGGGAAACGCGCCACGCTTTCGTGCTGTGCGCCGTCGTAGACCATGTGCTCGTACACCTCGTCGGCAATCACGAACACGTCGGTGGGGGCGAGCAGCTCTTCGAGCTTGCGCATTTCGGCCGCGGTCCACACCGTGGCGCTCGGGTTGTGCGGCGTGTTGACGATGACGGCGCGCGTGCGCGGCGATAGCGCCGCAGCAATCTTGTCGAAGTCGGGGCGGAAGGTGCCGGGCACGAGCGGCACGCGCACCACGCTGCCGCCGGCCAGTTCGATGTTGGGCACGTAGCTGTCGTAGCAGGGCTCCAGAACGATCACTTCGTCGCCCGCGCGCACCACGGCGAGGATGGCCGTGATGATCGCCTGCGTGGCGCCGGCGGTCACTGTGATCTCGTCGGCGGCGCTGTAGCTGTGGCCGTAGAGCGCTGCGATCTTGCCCGCAATGGCTTGGCGAAGTGCCGGGATGCCGGGCATCGGCGGGTACTGGTTATGGCCGGCCGCCATGGCGGCGGTCACGTCCTCGAGCAGCTTCGGGTCGCAGTTGAAATCCGGAAAGCCCTGGCCGAGGTTCACCGCATTTTTCTCTGCCGCCAGCGCGGACATCACGGTGAAGATGGTGGTGCCGACGGCGGGCAGCTTGGTGCCGATGGCCGGTGTGCGGATAGAGGAAGAAGTAGCGGTGCTCATGGTCGTGGTCTGAAGCCGGGGCTGGATCTCAGAGTTCGTAGTCTTGCTGATGGCCGCTCAGGGCCTTGGCGATCAGGTTGCGGTCGAGCCGGTCGGACAGAAGCTCGGCGAACTTGAACACGAAGTTTCGCAGGTAGGCGCTGCGCTTGAACGCCACGCGCGCGATGTTCTGTCCGAACACATGGCCCATGGGGCGCACCACGAGATCGGCGTTCGACTCGTCGCGCACCGCCATTTCGGCCACGATGCCCACGCCCAGGCCGAGGCGCACGTAGGTCTTGATCACGTCGGAGTCGATCGCTTCGAGCGCGATGCGAGGGGTAAGTTTCTTCTGTGCAAACGCATGGTCGATGCGCGTGCGGCCCGTGAATGACGGGTGGTAGGTGATGATGGGTTCGTGCGCCAGGTCTTCAAGCGAGATGCGTTCCTTGGCGGCCAGCGGGTGGTCCTTGGGAAGCACCAGCACGTGCTGCCATTCGTAGCAAGGCAGCGTCACCAGCTCGGTGTAGTCGGCCAGCGATTCAGTGGCAATGCCCACCTCGGCGATTTCGTCGATTACCATGCGCGCCACCTGGTCGGGCGAGCCCTGGTGCAGGCTCACGTTGACCTTGGGGTAGGCCTCGCGCAGCTTAGCCACGGGCACCGGCAGCACGTAGCGCGCCTGGGTGTGCGTGGTGGCAATGGAGAGTGTGCCGCTGTCTTGCGCGCTGAACTGCTCGCCGATGCGCTTGAGGTTGCCGACCTCGCGCATGATCAGTTCGATGCTGGCAATCACATGCTGGCCCGGTTCGGTGACCCGCTTGAGCCGCTTGCCGTGGCGGGCGAAGATTTCGACCCCGAGTTCTTCCTCGAGCTCGATGATGGCTTTCGACACCCCCGGCTGCGACGTGTGGAGCGCCTTGGCCGCTTCCGTGAGGTTCAGGTTGCGCCGCACGGCTTCCTGAACAAACTTGAACTGGTGCAGATTCATATCAAATTCCGTCTTATTGCGGAATTCATTATGCCTTCGGAGTCTATCGAAATAGCCGTGAATTCAAGATTTGCTTGCAATTCTGGCGAGGAGCTCGACCAGTTCGGGCTCCTCTCCGACGATGTTGGCAAGCTTGAAGTGCACGTCTGGCCAGCTGCCGCGAAGCGCCTCGAGCTGTAGCGGCAGATCTTCGCGCGCGTGCTTTCCCATGCCCAGGAACAGCGGAACGACGCGAAGCGAACGGGCACCGCTCGCAATCAAGGCCGCGGCGGCGGTGCGCAGGTCTGGCGTGGCCAGTTCCATGTAGGCGCACACCACGCGGGCCTGCGGATCGAGCGCCGTGACACGCGCAGCCACGGCCTCGATCGGTGCGCGCCAGCGCTCGTCGCGCGAACCGTGGGCCAAGAGGATGATGCCCCTTGCATTGCCGATCGCCATCGTCTTCTCTTCTATCTTCGAAGAACCAGCCAACTGAACGCGGCAAGCGACATGACTGAATAAATGAGCCCCGGCGCCGCCGCTGTGAGCCATGGCGACCAGTTACTCAGATTGCCGAGGTAGCCGAACACGTTGTTCAGCAAGAAGAAGCTGATGCCGATCATCACGCCGCCGAAAACGTAGGTGGTGATGCCGGCCTGGCGGAAGTGCAGGTACGCGAAGGGCAGGGCGAGCACCACCATCACGAGACACGAGAGCGGATAGAAGACTTTGCGCCAGAACTGGATCTCGTAGCGCTGTGCGGTCTGGCCGTTGGCTTCTAGGTGGCTGATGTAGTCGAACAGGTCGATGGTGCCCATGCGGTCCGGCCGCAGCAGTGCCACCGACACCATCTCGGCCGTCAGCGTGGTCGGCCAGTCGAGCTGAGGCACCTTGGTCGTGACGATGCGGGCCTTGTCGGCGGAGGTGCGGGTGTCGTAGTCCTGCAGTTCGACGTCCGAGAGGGTCCAGTGGTCGTCGTAAATGCGCGCCGAAGACGCGAAGAGCTGCTTGCGCACATAGCCGTTGGCGTCGAACTCGAAGATGCGCGCATTCTTCAGCGAGCCATCGCGTGCAATGGACAGCACGTTGACGGCATAGGACACGTTCTCGCGTTTCTCCTTGAGCCACGCACCGGTATTGCCCACCAGCGAGTACGAGCCCTGGTAGCGCGACTTGAGTAGCTGACCGGTGCGCTCCGAGGCTGGCGCGATGTAGTCGCCGATGGCAAAGGTCAGCACGACGAATCCCACGCCGAGCAGCAGCAGAGTGCGCAAGGCGCGCCAAGGGCCGAGGCCGCTGGTGCGGAGAATCGTGTATTCGGAGCTCTGCGCGAGGCGCGCCATCACGAAGATGCAGCCGATCAGCACGGTGATGGGGAGCAGTTCATACAGGTGGCTTGGAATCAGCAGAGCCACATAAATCAGCGCCTGCGCGGGCCCGTAGGCCAGGCTTTCGGGCTTGCCGATCGACTGCAGTTCGTCGACGAAGTCGAAGAAGAAGAACAGGCTCAGGAAGCCGAGTGTCACGAAAGCCACGGCCTTCAGTGCCTCGACATAGATCAGGCGTCGGATTGTCTTCACGGGGTCGGGTCCGTTTTTGCGGGCTGGGAGGGCAGGCCGCCGGCCATGACGTGCTCGGTCTTGCGCCGCCGCCCCCAGTTGTTGTTGCGCAGGAACAGCCACGCGACGCCGATCAAGAGGACGCCGCCGTGCAGCATCAGCATGAACGAGCCCATGCCGAAGCGGCCGGAACTGATCCAGCTCTGGCCGAGGTTGAGCATGTTGTAGTAGACGACGAAGGCGAACAGCGCGAACAGCAGGTTGCCGCTGCGCCCCACGCGCGGGTTGACGCTGGAGACGGTCAGTGCGAGCAGCACGAAATTGATGGCGGCCAGCAGCATGCCGATGCGCCAGGCCAGTTCGCCCCGGCTTGCGTCGCCTGGCTCCCGCAGGAGCTGCAGCGTCGGCTTGGCGCGCGCGGGGGTGCTGTCGCCATCCAGGTCCGCATTGCCGCCGGCGCGCGTGCCGTAGGTTTCGAACTCACTGATCTTGAGGCCCGCGGTGGGCATCAGCGGACGCTCCAGCCGCTGCCCGTTGCTCAGCATCAGGAAGCGGTTCTCGCCGACGTTCTCGATGCGCCCGCTGCGCGCGGAGGTGGTGATTTGCAGCCCGCGCTCGATCGCCCAGATGAAGACGTTGGTCGCGGTGGCGCCGTCCGGGGTGTCCTTGTCGATGAAGAAGACGCGCATGCGCCCCGATGATTCGCGGAACTCGCCCGGCGTGACGCGTTCGATGTCGCTGCGCCTTTCGTATTGCGCGCGCATGCCGATGGTCTGGGAGTTGGCCCACGGCCAGCCCAGCAGCGCCATGACCGCAATCAGCGCCAGCACCGGCCAGGCAAAGCGGAACAATGGCTTGACGAAATCGGCCAGGCCGCGCCCGCTGGAGAACCAGATCACCATTTCGCTGTCGCGATACATGCGCGACAAGGTACCAACGATGGCGATGAACAGGCTCAGGCTCAGGATGGTCGGCATGTAGCCGAGCACCGTGTACGCCATCACCAGGAACACTTCGGACGGGTTCACGCTGCCCTTGGAGGCAAGCCCGAGCGTGCGGATGAGCATCATGGTCATCACGATGGTGACCAGGACAACGAGGGTCGCTCCGAAGCTGCGCGACAGCTCCTTGCGTAAGGAAGAATGGAATAACATCGTTCGAGGAAAAAAAGGATTATGGACTTTCAGCTCAAGACCCTCACCCTTGCCCGCGCCGCGGCCGAAAAATCAGACGTGCTGATCGTGCTCGTCGGCAGCGCACCTCTCACTTCCAAGGACCCGTTGTCAGCGCTGATTGCCAGCGCCCGCAAGGCTGGCGACCTGCCCGACAAGGCCGGCAAGCTGCTCGCGCTCTACCATCCCGACGAGGTGGTCGCGTCGCGCGTCGTGCTCGCCGCCATTGGCGACGGCAAGCCCGCGTCGGTGCGCAGCGGCGTCATTGCCGCGGTCAACGCAGCCAAGGCCAACGCGCCCAAGCGCATGGTCATGGTCTTCGCGCAACAGGCCGATGGCGCGGCCGTCGCAAGCGCCGTGGCCGCCGCCGCCGACGCCAGCTACGTCTACACCACGACCAAGGCAACGGCCTCGAACGGCGAGAACGGGCGCACCGTCCGCAACCTGACGCTCGGTGTGGCGGACGCCGCGGCGGTCGGCAAGGCCTTCGACGAAGCCCGCGCGACGGTGTCCGGCATCGAGCTCGCAAAAGAGTGGGGCAACCGCCCCGGCAACTATTGCACGCCCACCTTGCTTGCCGAGGCGGCCCAGGGCCTGGCCAAGCTGTCGCGCATCAAATGCGAGGTGCTCGGCCCCAAGGAGGTGCAGAAGCTCGGCATGGGCTCGTTCGCTGCCGTGGCACAAGGCTCCGCCGAACCGCTGCGTTTCATCGTGTTGCGCTACCAGGGCGGCCCCAAGGACCAGGCGCCCGTGGTGCTGGTCGGCAAGGGCATCACCTTCGACACCGGCGGCGTCTCGCTCAAGCCGGCTGCCGAAATGGACGAGATGAAGTTCGATATGTGCGGCGCGGCCAGCGTGCTGGGCACCTTCCGCGCGCTGGGCGAAATCCAGCCGGCCATCAACGTGGTGGGCCTCGTGCCTACGTGCGAGAACATGAACGACGGCCGAGCAATCAAGCCTGGCGACGTGGTCACCAGCATGAGCGGCCAGACCATCGAGGTGCTCAATACCGACGCCGAGGGGCGGCTCATCCTGTGCGACGCACTCACGTACGCCAAGCGCTTCGAGCCGGCCGCCGTGATCGACATAGCCACCCTCACCGGTGCGTGCGCGGTGGCACTTGGCGGCGTGCGCAGCGGCCTCTTCACCGCCGACGAAACCTTGGCTGCGGCACTCCAGGCGGCCGGCGAGGAGTCGCAAGACCGCTGCTGGCGCCTGCCGCTTGACGACGAATATGCCGATGGCCTGAAGAGCAACTTTGCCGATGTCGCCAACGTGGCGGGCCGCGCGGGCGGGGCCATCACGGCGGCCAAGTTCCTGCAGCGCTTTGTCGGCGATTTCGCCTGGGCGCACCTGGACATCGCGGGCACGGCCTGGAAGAGCGGGGCGGCCAAGGGCTCGACCGGCCGGCCAGTGGGCCTGCTGGTTTCCTATCTGATGGAACGCTCACGCGGCGAGGCAGCCAAGGCGGCGGCCCCGTCGAAGGCCTCGCGCAAGAGCACCGGTTCGGCCACCCGAAAGGCCCGGTCCGCGCAGTGACCGAAATCGGCTTTCATTTCAATACGCCGGACAAGGTGAACTACGCCTGCCGGCTGGTTCGCAAGGCCGTGAACGCGCGCGGGCTGCGGGTGGTGGTGGTCGGCGAGGCGCAGACGCTCGAGGCGGTGGATGCCGCGCTCTGGCAGCTCTTGCCCTCCGACTTCATCGCCCATTGCCGGGCCGATGCGCAGCCTCATGTGGTGGCCCGTTCGCCGGTCATTCTTTCGGCCGAGGGCGCGGAGGCCGCGTCGCTGCCGCACCGCGAGATGCTCGTGAACCTGGGCGCCGAGGTCCCGGCGGGTTTCGAGCGTTTCGAGCGCCTGATCGACATCGTGAGCGACGAGGCCGCAGAGCGGCAGATCGGCCGATCGCGTTGGCGCCACTATGCCGACCGTGGCTACACGATCCAGCCGCACGACTTTGCAAGGAGCGCTTCCTGATGGCCAGCACGCTGCGTACACCGCCCCGGTTCGTCCCCACCCTGACTACGGTGCTCGACCTGCCGGGCGAGCCTGCGGGCACCGAGCCGGCAAGCCCTGTGGCCGCGCCAGCCGCGCCCATCGACCCCGCCGAAGCCGTTGCGCTGCCTCCGGCCGAGCAGCGTTCGGACGCCGAAATCGTCCGCCTCGAAGAGCAGCTACTGCACCGGGTATTGCAGCGCGTCGACCTCTCTTTGGAGGAGCGTTTGAGCGACGCGGTGTCGGCCGCCGTGCAGCAGCAACTCGATGCCATGGTGCCTCGGCTGCGCGAAGAAATAGAGGCTGTTTTGCGTGCCTTGGTGATCGAGGCAATGGCCGCCGAGCTCTCTGAAAACACAGGGTCTGTGCCAACTTCCGGAGCGTAAAGCTTCAGCTAAACTGCGCGCCAGGTCGGTGGGGCGGGAGGGTGCCGCTGGTCTGCGGCGCGAAACTTGCGAGGTCTGCGCGCCCGGATCACACGACCGGTTTTTAGTTTATTTATCAATGTTCTGGAGGTTCTCATGCAATTGAAATGGACTGCGGTCGCACTGGCTGCTCTCACGCTCGTGGCTTGCGGCAAGAAAGAAGAAGCTGCTGCACCGGCCGCCCCGGCGCCCACGGCAGCGGCCCCCGCACCTGCAGCGCCTCCGGCAAGCACGCTGGTCGTCAAGATCGGCCACGTGGGCCCCACCAGCGGCGCCATTGCCCACCTTGGCAAGGACAACGAATTCGGCGCCAAGATGGCCATCGAAGACCTGAATGCCAAGGGCCTCAAGATCGGCGACAAGGTTGCCAAGTTCGAACTGCTCGCAGAAGACGACGCAGGTGATCCGAAGCAAGGCACCGCAGTGGCCCAGAAGCTGGTCGACAGCAAGGTCAACGGCATCGTCGGCCACCTGAACTCGGGCACCACGATTCCTGCCTCCAAGCTTTACAGCGACGCCGGCATTCCGCAGATCTCGCCTTCGGCAACCAATCCCAAGTACACGCGCCAGGGCTTCAAGACCGCGTTCCGCGTGGTGGCTGACGACACGCAACTCGGCGGCACGCTGGGCAAGTACGCCGTCGAAACGCTCAAGGGCAAGAACATTGCCGTGATCGACGACCGCACGGCCTACGGCCAGGGCGTTGCCGAAGAATTCGAGAAGGCGGCCAAGGCTGCCGGCGGAACCATCGTCGGCCACGAGTTCACGACCGACAAGTCGACCGACTTCAACGCCATCCTGACCAAGCTCAAGGCCGCCAAGCCCGACGTGCTGTTCTTCGGCGGCATGGACGCCGTGGGCGGCCCGATGCTCAAGCAGGTCAAGCAACTCGGCCTGAACGTCAAGTTCATGGGCGGCGACGGCCTGTGCACCGGCGAACTGCCGAAGCTGGCTGGCGATGCCATCGGCGAAGAGATGGTGGTTTGCGCCGAAGCCGGTGGTGTCGATGGCGACTTCAAGCAGCCGCTGGAAGACTTCAAGGCCAAGTTCAAGGCCAAGAACGGCGTGGAAGTCCAGATCTACGCACCGTACGTCTACGACGCCGTCAACGTTCTGGCTGAAGCCATGGTCAAGGCCGGTTCTTCCGACCCTGAAAAGTACCTGCCGGAAGTCGGCAAGGTGCAATACAAGGGCGTGACCGGCCCGATCGCTTTCGACGAAAAGGGCGACATCAAGAACGGCGCGCTGACGCTCTTCACCTACAAGGGTGGCGTGCGTACGCAAATCGCCGTGGTGCGCTGATCGGTTTCGCGACACGACTCTGCGCCTAGGCGCAAAAAGAAAAAGGGCCTTCGGGCCCTTTTTCTTTGGCTGGCGGCAACCGTCGTCAGTTCAACCCGGCAAAGCCCGAGGGCCGGTCGGTGTTGCAATATTCGATGAAAGCGTCGAGATCGCGCGACTTGTCGAAGACCGCGTCGGCGCCCAGGGCCTCGCAGCGCGCCCGGATGTCGGCCGTCACGTAGTTGCTCAGCACGACAACGCGCTGGCCTGGGCCGCGTGTCTTGCAGCCAGAGAGCACACCCAGGCCGGACCCTTCCTTCAGGAACAGGTCGACGATGAGCAACTGCCAGTCATGGGGGTGTGAAGCGAGCCAGGCGAGCGCGGCTGACTCGGTTTCGGCGAAGCCGACGACGTGGCCATTGACCAGATCTTCGAGAGCCGGGACCAGGTTGTCCCTGATGGTCTTGTTGTCCTCGACGAGGAACGTGATGAGGGCCATGCCGTGGTTTCGCTTTGAGAACCAATAGCGTAGCGTGCCGGATGCGTGCGCAGCGTAGGAGAAGGGATACGGAGCGTTCCGTTCGACTGGAAAGACCGTGGAGACGATCAGTCCGAAGCGTTGGAACGGATCCTTGCCTTGAGCTCTTCGGCCTGCGCCTGGCTTTCGTCGCGCTGGGCCGTGATCTCAAGGCGCTTCTCGATTTCCTCGCTCAAGGCGGCGTTCACCTCAGCCAGCGTCTCGGCCGACTTGGCCAGCTTTTCCTCGAGTTGGCTTGTGTGCTCGATGGCCTGGGCCACGTCGCCCACCTGGATTTCCTCGGGCAGCTCCTGTTCGAGGACCGTGCTCACGACCGCCAGGTTGTCCGACGCCCGCTGCACATCGGCGGCAACCGCTTCGGTCTTCTCCAATGTCTGTTCGAGCGACGTATCGCCAGTCGGGGTAGGTTGTGGTTGTCCGGCCATCCGGGCTCCTTTTGCAGGCGTGAAAGTAAGACTTTGGATCGTACCGCCAGTTGAGGTTGGCGGGCAGCCAGGAGCGCGTTGCAAGGGCGCAACGCGCAATAAAAAAGCCCAGGATGCTGGAGGCAACCTGGGCTTCTTGTTCTGACTCTCATGCTCGCGAACGGTTGCGAACAATCAATTCTCTGGCGGAGCAGGCGGGATTCGAACCCGCGGAGGGCTATTAACCCTCACACGCTTTCCAGGCGTGCGACTTAAACCGCTCATCCACCGCTCCTGAGCCTTCGATTGTAGCAGTCGCTCAGGCCGGATTCGATGGCTTGCCGGCCTGGACCATGCGCATGGCCGAGGCGATGAGCGCGGCCGTTTCAGACATGTTGCTGGGGACGATCAGGGTGGTTTTGGAATCGGCCGCGACCTTGCCATAGGCGTCGACCGCGCGTTCGGCCACCTTGAGCTGCACGGCCTGTTCGCCGCCGGGCTGGCGGATGGCTGCCGCCACACGCTCGATGGCGTCGGCCGTGGCGGTGGCTACGGCGGTGATGGCGGCCGCCTCGCCCTGGGCGTTGTTGATCTGGGCCTGCTTCTCACCCTCGGAGCGAGCGATGAAGGCTTCGCGCTCGCCGGTGGCGATGTTGATCTGCTCCTGGCGACGGCCTTCGGAGGCCGCGATGAGCGCGCGCTTGCCGCGCTCGGCGGTGATCTGCGCCTGCATGGCCAGCAGGATTTCCTTGGGCGGGGTCAGGTCCTTGATTTCGTAGCGCAGCACCTTCACGCCCCAGTTGAGAGCCGCCTCGTCGATGGCCGCAACCACCTGGGCGTTGATGACGTCGCGCTCCTCGAAGGTCTTGTCGAGCTCGAGCTTGCCGATCACGCTGCGCAGCGACGTTTGAGCCAGCTGCGTCACGGCCACGATGTAGTTCGACGAGCCGTAGCTCGCGCGCATCGGATCGGTCACCTGGAAGTACAGGATGCCGTCGACCTGCAGCTGGGTGTTGTCGCGCGTGATGCAGATCTGGCTCGGCACGTCGAGCGGAATTTCCTTCAGGCTGTGCTTGTAGGCGACCTTGTCGATGAAGGGGATCAGGAAGTTGGGCCCCGGCGTCATGGTGCTGTGGTATTTGCCCAGGCGCTCGCGCACCCAGGCGTTCTGCTGCGGCACGAACTTGACCGACTGGCTGATGACGATGATCGCGATCACCAGAATGATGATGGGAACTGAAAATTCCATGATGTTTTTTCCTTTTGAGTTCTGATTAGGTTTTCTCGACCACGAGGCGGCTGCCAATGACCTCGACCACGCGGTGCTCGCCGGTGACCGGGGAGTGGCCGGGGCGTGGCACGACTGTCCACTGGGCGCCCCGATAGCGCACCGTGGCCGTACCGTCGGGATTCCACGCTTCGATATGAATGAGTTCGCCGATGTCCAGGTTGATGTCGCGATTCGACCCGGTGGGTGGCGCAGCCGGCCGCCGGCCATGCACCACGTACCAGGCAAGCACCGCACCCACGCCGACCACGGCCGCCACGACCAATTGCGCGACGGTGCCCGCGCCGAGGTGCGCCGCCACCGCTGCCGCTGCGAAGCCCGTGGCCAGCAGCAACAGGTAAACCGTCCCCGAGAGCAACTCGAGCACGATGGCAGCCCCCGCTATCAGCCACCAGATGGTGGAATTCGCCATGTCTTCTCCTCTTTGATGGACGCCCGACATTCTGAGTCAAAAGGTCACGGAATCCTTCATCCGAATTCCGTACACTTCGCGCCTCATTGCCTGTCCGGGACCCCGCTCATGAAATTTCGCTTCCCCATCGTCATCATCGACGAGGATTTCCGCTCCGAAAACACCTCGGGCCTTGGTATTCGCGCGCTTGCGCAGGCCTTCGAAAGCGAGGGCTTCGAGGTGCTGGGCGTCACGAGCTATGGGGACTTGAGCCAGTTTGCGCAGCAACAAAGCCGTGCCAGCGCCTTCATCCTGTCGATCGACGACGAGGAATTTACCGTGGGCCCCGACCTGGATCCCGCGGTGCTCAGTTTGCGCAGCTTCATCGGCGAGGTGCGCCGCAAGAACGCCGACGTGCCGATCTACATCTACGGCGAAACCAAGACCTCGCGCCATATCCCGAACGACATCCTGCGCGAGCTGCACGGCTTCATCCACATGTTCGAGGACACGCCCGAGTTCGTGGCGCGCCACATCATCCGCGAGGCCAAGAGCTACCTGGAGGGTGTGCAGCCGCCTTTCTTCAAGGCGCTGATCGACTACGCAGAAGACGGCTCGTACTCGTGGCACTGCCCGGGCCACTCGGGCGGCGTGGCGTTCCTGAAGAGCCCGGTGGGCCAGATGTTCCACCAGTTCTTTGGCGAGAACATGCTGCGTGCCGACGTCTGCAATGCGGTGGAAGAGCTCGGTCAGCTGCTGGACCACACCGGCCCGGTGGCGGCCAGCGAGCGCAACGCGGCGCGCATCTTCAACGCGGACCATTGCTTCTTCGTGACCAACGGCACCAGCACCAGCAACAAGATGGTGTGGCACCACACCGTGGCGCCGGACGACGTGGTGGTGGTCGACCGCAACTGCCACAAGTCGATCCTGCACGCGATCATCATGACCGGCGCGATTCCGGTGTTCATGAAGCCCACGCGCAACCACTTCGGCATCATCGGCCCGATTCCGAAGAGCGAGTTCGAGCAGAGCGCGATCAAGGCCAAGATCAAGGCCAACCCGCTGCTCGCCGACGTGGACCCGAACAAGGTCAAGCCACGTGTGATGACGCTCACGCAGTCGACCTACGACGGCGTGATCTACAACACCGAGACCATCAAGAACATGCTCGACGGCTATGTCGACACGCTGCACTTCGATGAAGCGTGGCTGCCGCACGCGGCCTTCCATCCGTTCTACGGCGCCTACCACGCCATGGGCAAGCGCCGCGTTCGGCCGAAGGAGTCGCTGGTGTTCGCGACCCAGTCGACCCACAAGCTCTTGGCCGGCATCAGCCAGGCCAGCCACGTGCTGGTGCAGGACTCGCAGAACCGTGCGCTCGACCGTGACCTGTTCAACGAGGCCTACCTGATGCACTCGTCCACGAGCCCGCAGTACGCGATCATCGCGAGCTGCGACGTGGCCGCCGCCATGATGGAGCCACCCGGCGGCACCGCGCTGGTGGAGGAGAGCATCCTCGAAGCGCTCGACTTCCGCCGCGCCATGCGCAAGGTGGAGGACGAGTTTGGCAAGGACGAGTGGTGGTTCAAGGTCTGGGGCCCCGAGAAGCTCGTCGACGAAGGCATCGGCCGCGCCGAAGACTGGATCATGACGGGCGAGAAGAACGGCAAGCCGAGCAAGAGCAAGAAGTCGCCGCGCAACTGGCACGGCTTCGGCGAACTGGCCGACGGCTTCAACATGCTCGACCCGATCAAGTCGACCATCGTGACCCCCGGCCTCGACCTCGAGGGCAACTTTGCCGAGACGGGCATTCCTGCCAGCGTGGTGACCAAGTTCCTCGCCGAGCACGGCGTGATCGTGGAGAAGACCGGGCTCTACAGCTTCTTCATCATGTTCACCATCGGTATCACCAAGGGCCGCTGGAACACGCTGCTCACGGCGTTGCAGCAGTTCAAGGACGACTACGCGCGCAACCAGCCGATGTGGCGCATCCTGCCCGAGTTCTGCCAGCAGCACCCCGGCTACGAGCGCCTGGGCCTGCGCGACCTGTGCCAGCACATCCACCAGCTGTATGCGCGCTACGACGTGGCGCGCCTCACCACCGAGATGTACCTGAGCGATCTCACGCCGGCCATGAAGCCCAGCGATGCCTTCGCCCACATCGCGCACCGCAAGACCGAGCGCGTGGAAATCGACGAGCTAGAAGGGCGCATCACCACCAGCCTGATCACGCCGTACCCGCCGGGCATTCCGCTGCTGATTCCCGGCGAAGTGTTCAACAAGAAGATCGTCGATTACCTCAGGTTCTCGCGTGAGTTCAACCTGCAGTGCCCGGGCTTCGAGACCGACATCCACGGGCTTGTGGCGCGCATCGATGAAACCGGCAAGAAGCGCTACTACGCCGATTGCGTGGCCGCGCCGAAGAAATAGGCACAAAGCAGGGCAGCGCGCGGCCGGCGCGCTTCGCTTCAAGAGGGCAGGTCGATGCGCTCCCGCATGAAGCGGGCAAACCTCGGCAGACCACTGGGGTTGGTGCCGTTGAAGCGGTAGGTCACCCAGCTCCCGATGGCGGGTGGGTTCTCGCGCTCGGCGTCGGTGAGGCCGGTGCCGAGCTTGAAGCGCTTGCCCTCGGGCGTTTCGACCAGCAGCGCACCCAGCCGGCCACCGTGCCGGCCCTTGCCCGGAACGTGCCCGACCACCCGGGCCTCGGCGTCGTCGTGGAGCTTGACCTTGAGCAGGTCGCTGTTGCGTTCTGCGCGATAGAGCGAACCGCCCCGGTGCAGCATCAGGCCTTCGCCGCCCATCTTCACGGTCTTGTCGAGCAGCGCTTGCAACTCGGGATGCGTGGTGGCGCGCTCTTGAGGCACGGGCACGATCCACGGCGCGTCGGTGATCGGGAGCAGCTTGCGCAGGGCCGCGAGCCGCGCCGTGAAATCGCCGCCCTGCGTCGGCAGATCGAACACCATGAACCGCATGCTGTGCCAGGCGGTGTCGTGCGGCGCCTGGCTGCGCACGGTGGAAACGGCATGCGCAAACTGACCCCGGCCGGCCCACAGCTCGCCATCGAGTGGCTGCTTGGGCAACTTTGCCGTGAACCAGGCGGGCGCAACCACCGGCTCGCCGCCGCGCGTCCAGAGCTGCTGGCCGTCCCAGTAGCCGCGCACCCCGTCGTATTTTTCGCTGACCCAATAGTCCGCCAGCGACATGCCTGGGCGGTAGACCTCCGCCAGCATCAGTGCCGGCGCGGCCTCGCGCGCGACGGCCACACGGGCCGCCAGCGCGCCGAGCCCGGCAAGCAGGAGGGAACGTCGGGTCAGCAAGGTGCGGCTGCCGATCGATGAAGACGCAATGTTCGGCGTAGGTTGCCGGGCACGAGTCCTTATTCGCCCATTCCCGCGACGACGTTGCTGAAGCCGCCGTCCACGTAAGTGATCTCGGCGCTCACGCCGCTGGCAAGGTCGCTCAGCAGAAAGGCGGCCACGTTGCCGACTTCCTCGATGGTCACGTTGCGGCGGATCGGCGAGGCCTCGGCCACGGCGGACAGCATCTTGCCGAAACCCTTGATGCCGCTGGCTGCCAGCGTCTTGATGGGGCCGGCGCTGATGCCGTTGACACGCATGCCCTTGGGGCCGAGCGACGCCGCGGTGTAGCGCACCGAAGCTTCGAGCGAAGCCTTGGCCAGGCCCATGGTGTTGTAGTTGGGCAGTGCGCGTTCAGCGCCCAGGTAGGTCAGCGTCAGCAGCGCGGCCTTGTCGTTGAGGTAGGGCAGGGCGGCCTTGGCCATGGCGGGGAAGCTGTAGGCGCTGATGTCGTGCGCAATCTTGAAACCCTCGCGCGACAGGCCTTCGAGAAAGTCGCCAGAGATCGCCTCGCGCGGCGCGAACCCGATGCTGTGCACGAAGCCGTCGAACTTGGGCCAGGTCTGCGCCAGATCGGCAAAGAGCTTGTCGATCTGCGCGTCGTCGCCCACGTCGCAGTCAAAAATAAGCTTGGAGCCGAAGTCCGCGGCGAATTCGGTGATACGGTCCTTGAATCGCTCGCCGACGTAGCTGAAAGCAAGCTCGGCGCCTTGTTCGTGACACGCCTTGGCAATGCCGTAGGCAATGGAGCGATTGCTCAACACGCCGGTGATCAACAGTTTTTTGCCGGAAAGAAAGCCCATGAAGTTGCCTCGTGAAAATCTTGGGCAGAATTCTCGCATGCGGGCTTGGCTGCTTTTTCTCCTGATGCTCTGGGTGGCTCCTTCATGGGCCGCCCATGCCTATGCGCAGTTCGGCGACGTCAAGTATCCGCACGGCTTCACCCATTTCAGTTACGTGAACCCGAATGCGCCCAAGGGCGGCGAGATCCGGATGGTGCCGCCGACCCGGCCCACCAACTTCGACAAGTTCAACCCATTCACCTTGAAGGGCACGGCGCCCTATGGGCAGGGCGTCCTGGTGTTCGAAAGCCTGCTCGCAGGCAATTCGGAGGAGCCGACCACAGCCTATGGCCTGCTGGCGGAAGACGTCGAGGTGCCAGCCGACAAGCTTTCCGCCACATTCCGGCTCAATCCCAAGGCGCGCTTCAACGACGGCTCGCCGGTGCTGGCTGCTGACGTGGTGTATTCCTTTGAAACGCTCAACAGCAAGCTGGCAGCGCCCCAGTTCCGAACGATCTATGCCGAGGTGAAGGGCGTGCGCGCACTCGACGAACGCACGGTGCGCTTCGAGTTCGCAAGGCCCAATCCGGAGCTGCCTTTGGTGGTTGGCGGCATGGCGGTGTTCAGCCGCGCCTGGGGCGGCGGCAAGCCTTTCGACCAGATCATCAGCGAGGTGCCGATTGCCTCCGGCCCCTACAAGCCCGCGAGCGCCCGGCTGGGCCGCGACATCACCTACGTACGCGACCCGCGCTACTGGGGCGCCGAGCTGCCGGTGCGCCGGGGACAGTTCAATTTCGACCGGATCTCCTTCAAGAACTACCTGGACGACACCTCCCGCTTCGAGGGGCTCAAGGCGGGTGAATTCGACTTCATGCGCGAATTCACTTCACGCAACTGGGCGCGCCAATACAAGGGCAAGCAGTTCGAGAGCGGCGAGCTCGTCAAGCGCGCTTTCGAAACCCGAAACCCCGGCGATTTCCAGGGCTACGTATTCAACCTTCGCAAGGACAAATTCAAGGACGTGCGGGTGCGCCAGGCCATCGGGCTGGCGATGGATTTCGAATGGCTCAACCGCCAGCTGTTCTACGGGCTCTACACGCGCGTGCAGGGTTATTTCCCCAACAGCGAGTTTCACGCCGAAGGCTTGCCAAAACCCGACGAGCTGGCGCTGCTCGAACCGCTGCGCGACAAGCTTCGCCCCGAAGTCTTCGGACCGGCCGTGATCTCGCCTAGCACCGCGCCGCCAGGAAGCCTGCGCGAGAATCTGCGCCGCGCAAGGGCGTTGCTGGCCGAGGCGGGCTGGACCTACCGCGATGGCGCGCTGCGCAACGCCAAGAACGAGCCGTTCACCATCGAGTTCCTGAACGACCAGCCCTCGCTCATCCGGGTTGCCACGCCGTTCCAGAGCGCGCTGCAGAAGCTTGGCATCGAGATGCGCTTTCGCACCGTCGATTTCTCGCTGTCGCAGCAGCGCATGGACAATTTCGACTTCGAGATGACCAGCTTGCGCTTGTCGGGCAGTACCGCGCCCGGAGGCGAGTTGCTCGACTTCTTCGGGTCCAAGGCGGCCGAGACCCATGGCTCTTCCAACATCTGGGGCATTGCCGATCCGGCCGTCGATGCGCTGGTGCAGAAGGTGCTCAGCGCCACAACCAGGTCCGAACTGCGCACGGCGGTGCGCGCGCTCGATCGCGTGCTGTCGCACGGCTACTACTCGATCCCGCAGTACTACGGGAGCGCCTTCCTGGTCGGCTACCGGCCGCGGCCTGTCGTACTGCCCGATGTCGTTCCCCCGTATTACCAGGCCGACGCTTGGGCGATGACTACCTGGTGGGCGTCGCCCACGAACAAATAGAAAATCGCGCACGCCATGGCCAGCTACATCCTCAAACGCCTGCTCCTTATGGTGCCCACGCTGCTCGGCGTGCTGCTGCTGACCTTCGTGGTCATCCAGTTCGTGCCCGGCGGACCCGTTGAGCAGATGGTGTCGCAACTGCAGGGCCGCGATTCCGGTGGCGAGCGCGCAGCGAGCAGCGGAGCCGGCTATCGCGGACGGCAGGGGCTGCCGCCGGAACGCATTGCCGAGATCAAGGCACTCTACGGCTTCGACAAGCCGGCGCACGAGCGCTTCTGGCAAATGCTCAAGTCGTTCGCGAAGCTCGACCTGGGCCAGAGCTTCTACCAGCGCAAGGCGGTGTGGGACCTGGTCAAGGAAAAGCTGCCGGTGTCGATCAGCCTGGGCCTCTGGACCTTCTTCATCAGCTACCTGATCGCTGTGCCGCTCGGCGTAGCGAAAGCGGTGCGCGCGGGTTCGCGTTTCGACTTTGTGACCACGCTCATCGTGCTGGTCGGCTATGCGATACCCGGCTTTGTGCTGGGGGTGGCGCTGCTCGTGATCTTCGGCGGGCAGCTCCAGTGGTTTCCGTTGCGGGGGCTGACCTCGCCCAACTGGGAAACGCTCGGCTGGGGCGCGAAGATCGTCGACTATCTCTGGCACATTGCATTGCCCGTGACCGCGATGGTGCTCGGCAGCTTTGCCGTGACGGCCATGCTCACGAAGAATTCTTTCCTGGAGGAAATCCGCAAGCAATATGTGCTGACGGCGCGCGCGAAGGGGCTGGCCGAACGGCAGGTGCTCTGGAAACACGTCTTCCGCAACGCCCTGATCCCGATCATCACGGGATTTCCGGCAGCCTTCATCGGCGCCTTCTTCACAGGGTCGCTGCTGATCGAGACGCTGTTCTCGCTCGATGGGCTGGGCCTTCTGAGCTACGAAAGCGTGATCCGGCGCGACTATCCCGTGGTGCTCGGTACGCTGTACCTGTTCACGCTGATCGGCCTCTTGACCAAGCTCATTTCCGATCTCTGCTACGTCTGGGTCGACCCGAGGGTGAAATTTGACTGACGCGCTGCCCGTTTCGCTGAGCCCTGCGCGCCGCGCCTGGCGCCGTTTTCGCCGGAATCCGCTCGGGTTCTGGAGCCTCGTCGTCTTCACGGTGCTCGTCGTCCTCAGCCTTTTTGCGGAAGTGCTGTCCACGGACAAGCCGCTCGTCGTGCATTACGAGGGGCACACCTACTTCCCCGTGCTGCGCGACTACCCCGAAAAGACCTTCGGCGGCGACTTTGAGACACCGGCCGACTACCTCGATCCGTTCATCCGCGAGCGGATCACAGCGGGGGAAAACTGGGCAATCTATGCGCCGAACACCTATGGCCCGCAGACGCTCAATTACTTTGCCAAGTTGCCGAATCCGTCGGCCCCATCGCGCGACAACTTCTTTGGCACCGACGACCGCGGCCGCGACCTTCTGGCGCAGTTGATCTACGGCTTTCGCGTAAGCGTGCTGTTTGCACTGGCGCTCACGGTCATCGGCGTGGTGCTGGGCATCGTGACGGGAGCTGTGCAGGGCTTCTTCGGCGGCAAGACCGACCTCGCATTCCAGCGCTTCATCGAAATCTGGGGCTCCATGCCCGAGCTCTACCTGCTGATCATCTTCAGCGCGATCTTCTCGCCCAGCGTGGCGCTGCTGCTCATCTTGCTGAGCCTTTTCGGATGGATGGGCCTGTCGGACTACGTGCGCGCCGAATTTCTGCGCAACCGCCAGATGGACTACGTACGCGCCGCGCGCGCCCTCGGCGTCGGCAACCTGCAGATCATGTGGCGACACATCCTGCCCAACAGCATGGTGCCGGTCGTCACCTTCCTGCCTTTCCGAATGAGCGCGGCGATCCTGGCGCTGACGTCGCTCGACTTCCTGGGCCTTGGCGTGCCGCCGGGTACGCCGTCCCTCGGCGAACTGCTCAGCCAGGGCAAGGCCAACATCGATGCCTGGTGGATCTCGTTGTCAACCTTTGGCGTGCTCGTCGTGACGCTGATGCTCCTGACCTTCATGGGAGACGCGCTGCGCGATGCGCTCGATCCGCGAAAGGCCGACAAGTGAGCGCAATGACGACCCCTCATCAGCCGCTGCTGGACGTCAAGGGCCTGCGCGTCGCGTTCGGCGGCAAGGAGGTGGTGCATGGCATCGACTTCCACATTGCCGCCGGCGAGAAGCTCGCCCTGGTGGGCGAGTCGGGCTCGGGCAAGACCGTCACGGCGCTGGCGCTGCTGCGCCTGGCCCAGAACGCCGACCTCGCAGGTGTCGCGAAGCTGTTCGACCCCCAGGCTTCGAACGGGCGCGACCTCCTGTCGATCCCGGAGCGGGAACTGCGCGGCATTCGCGGCAAGGAGATCGCAATGATCTTCCAGGAGCCGATGACCGCGCTCAACGCGCTCTACAGCGTGGGCGACCAGATTGCCGAGGTGCTCGAACTGCACGAAGGGCTCTCGGCACGCGACGCGCAAGCCGCCGCCGTCCAGTTGCTTGCCGACACCGGCATTCCCGAGCCGGAGCGGCGGGCGAGGGCGTTTCCGCACCAGCTCTCGGGTGGGCAGCGCCAGCGCGCCATGATCGCCATGGCGCTCGCCTGCAAGCCGCGCCTGCTGCTGGCCGACGAGCCGACCACCGCGCTCGACGTGACCGTGCGCGCGCAGATCCTCGATCTGCTGGCCGACCTGCAGCGCAAGCATGGCATGGCGGTGTTGCTGATCACCCACGACCTGAACCTGGTGCGCCGGTTCGCCGACCGCGTCGCGGTGATGGAAGACGGCCACATCGTCGAGCAGGGCGAGGTGGCCACGGTGTTCCAAGCGCCACAACATGCGTACACCCGCAAGTTGATCGACAGCCATCCCGAGCGCAACGTCGCCGCCGTGGCCGCGGGCGCCGATGCACGGCCGCTGCTCGAGGCCACGGGCATGCGGGTGAGCTATCCGGTGTCCCGGCCGGGCGTTGCCGGCTGGTTCCGCAAGGGCGAATTCATCGCGGTGCAGAACGCCGATTTCCGCATCGCGCCTGGTGAAACGCTGGGCGTGGTCGGGGAATCCGGGTCGGGCAAGTCGACGCTGGCGCTGGCCGCTCTCGGACTGCTGAAGTATCGCGGGGCGCTCAAGGTGGATGGCAAGGGCTGGGCGGTCGACCGGGGGTCCGACCTGGCCTTGCGCCGGGTCATGCAGGTGGTTTTCCAGGACCCGTTTTCTTCGCTCTCGCCGCGCATGACGGTCGAGCAAATCGTTGGCGAGGGACTTCGCGTTCATGCACCCGAGCTTGACACCGAGCAGCGCCGGGCAAGGGCCCTGGCGGCGCTGGCCGACGTGGGTTTGAGCGAGACGCAGTTTCCGTCGCTGCTCGACCGCTACCCGCACGAGTTTTCGGGCGGGCAGCGCCAGCGACTTGCGATTGCGCGCGCGCTCATCGTCGATCCGCAACTGCTGGTGCTCGACGAGCCCACCAGTGCGCTCGACGTGACGATCCAGAAGCAGGTGTTGGGCCTGCTGCAGCGCCTGCAGCGCGAGCGCGGCCTGAGCTACCTGCTCATCACCCACGACGTCGAAGTGATTCGCGCCATGGCGCACCAGGTCATCGTGATGAAGGATGGCGCCATCCTCGAAGCCGGCCTCGTCGAGCGCGTGCTCGATGCGCCAGAGCACCCCTACACAAGAAAACTGGTGGCCGCCGCGCTGCTGGAATAGAACAACGGAATTCAGAGCCATGTCGGGAATCAGACAAGGCCGGCGCGGGGCCTGGCGCGCGGCGCTGGCCTGCATGGTCACTTTGGCTGTGGCCATGGGGTTGGGACGTTTCGCCTTCACGCCCATGCTGCCGATCATGCTGCACGAGGGAAAGCTCCAGCTCGAGGCGGGAGGCGTGCTGGCGTCGCTCAACTACCTGGGCTACTTCCTGGGCGCGGTCAGCTGCGCGGCCATCGGCATCAAGGCCAAGACCATGGTGCGCGGCGGGCTGGCCGCAACGGCTGTGCTGCTGGTCGGCATGGGTGTGCTCCACAGCTTCACGAGCTGGGGCATCTTGCGCGCGGCAGCCGGCGTGATGAGTGCCTGGGTCTTCGTATTCGCGTCCGGATGGGGCCTGCGCCGGTTGGCCGAAACCAACTCCCCGGCGTTGGCCGGCGTCATCTATACGGGCCCCGGCATCGGCATTGCCATGACCGGCCTGCTCGGCGGCGCCCTGGGGCGGTGGGGTTCAGAAACCGGGTGGATCGGTCTCGGGCTGCTGGCGGTGGTGCTGGTGGCGGCGATCTGGCGGGTGTTCGACGACGGCGAGCTGCCAGTGGCTGCCGGCTCCGCAGCCACGCCTGCAGCCGCGGCAGGTACGCCGGCTTCGGCCTCGGCACGCAGCGACGCCGTCTGGCTGGTCGCGCTCTACGGCCTGGCCGGCTTCGGCTACATCATCACGGCGACCTTCCTGCCCGTGATTGCCCGCCAGGCGCTGCCGGGCTCGCCCTGGCCCGACTTCTTCTGGCCGCTTTTCGGGCTGGCGATCATTCCGGGCGCGCTGATCGGCGCCCGCGCGCCCCTCCATTGGGACAACCGGCTGCTGCTGGCGGCGGCGTATGCGCTGCAGGCGCTGGGCGTATTGCTGTCGGTGGCGTGGCCCACCATTGCCGGCTTTGCGCTTGGCAGCCTGCTGCTCGGCATGCCGTTCACGGCCATCACTCTTTTTGCGATGCGGGATGCGCGCCGGCTGCGGGGCAATGCCGCCGCTGGGCTGATCGGCTACGCCACGGCTTCCTATGGCGTCGGGCAGATCATCGGGCCGCTTTTTGCCGCGCCGCTGGCGCAGCGAACCGGTTCGTTCCAGTTGCCGCTGCTGGTGGCGGCTGCGGCCCTGGCGCTGGGGGCCGCGCTGTTTGCGCTGGTGTGGTCGAAATCTCGCCGCATAACAGGCAACTGAGCGTCAAAGCCCCTTCATTTCTCACACGAATAGCATATAATTCGAGGCTCACGACCAAACGGGCGGGTACCAACCGCCCGTTTTTTTTGGTCTATGCATTCTCGATGCGTGGCACCCGTGGCGGGCGGGTGGCGCGTACAAGCATTTCGCACAGGCATTTTTACAAGGCATTTTCAAACACGTGGCATTGCAGCAGACAGTGGAACAAACCGTGGCCGGACTCGGCTACGACCTGGTCGAGATCGAAAGATCGGCCGGGGGATTGCTGCGCGTCACGATTGATTTGCCCTGGACAGCCCCCACCTCGGAAGCTGTGGCTGCGGGAATTCCCGAGCCCTTCGTGACCGTCGAGGATTGCGAAAAGGTCACGCGGCAACTGCAGTTTGCGCTCGAGGTCGATGGTGTCGATTACAAGCGGCTCGAGGTTTCCTCGCCGGGTATTGACCGTCCGCTTCGCAATGAGCAGGATTTCGAGCGTTTCGTCGGTGAGGTGATCGACATCACGCTCAAGGCGCCGATGGGTGCCGCGGCGGCGGGGCAGGTGTCTGCCAACCGCAAGAAATTTCGCGGCACGCTGGAGCGTGCTGAAAGAGCGGAAGGGGCCGACGGAGCCCCGGGCTGGCAAATCGTCTGGAGCGATGCGCCCGAGCCCAAACCGGGACAAAAAGTGAGCAAGAAGCGCGCGCCTGCAAAGTTGCAGGCGCTCGGCTTCGTGCTGGACGAGCTGCGCGATGCGCGGCTCGCGCCAATTGTGGATTTCAAGGGCCGCAGGGCCAAAACCCAACCGGGTTTTTCGGATATTGACGACGGAACGAATGTTCCGGACTGAACAGAGGAGTGGTGGCATGAATCGCGAAATGTTGATGTTGGTGGATGCGATCTCGCGAGAGAAGAACGTCGAGCGCGACGTGGTCTTCGGCGCGGTCGAATCCGCACTGGCGCAAGCCACCAAGAAGCTCTATGCGGGCGAAGTGGACATCCGCGTGGCCGTGGACCGCGACAGCGGCGACTACGAAACCTTCCGCCGCTGGCACGTCGTTCCGGATGAGGCCGGCCTGCAGCTGCCCGACCAGGAAATCCTCCTGTTCGAAGCCAAGGAAGAAATGCCCGACATCGAGGTCGACGAGTACATCGAGGAATCGGTGGACTCGGTGCCGATCGGCCGCATCGGCGCCATGGCCGCCAAGCAGGTGATCCTGCAGAAGATCCGCGACGCCGAGCGCGAGATGCTGCTGAACGACTTCATGTCGCGCGGCGACAAGATCTTCGTGGGCACCGTCAAGCGCCTGGACAAGGGCGACATCATCGTGGAGGCCGGCCGCGTCGAAGGGCGCCTGCGCCGCAGCGAGATGATTGCCAAGGAAAACCTGCGCAACGGCGACCGCGTGCGGGCCATGATCATGGAGGTCGACCTGACGCTGCGCGGCGCGCCGATCATCCTGTCGCGCTCGGCCCCCGAGTTCATGATCGAGCTGTTCCGCCAGGAAGTGCCCGAGATCGAACAAGGCCTGCTCGAAATCAAGAGCTGCGCCCGCGACCCCGGTTCGCGCGCCAAGATCGCCGTGCTCTCGCACGACAAGCGTGTCGACCCGATTGGCACTTGCGTCGGCGTGCGCGGCACCCGTGTCAACGCCGTCACCAACGAGCTCGCCGGCGAGCGCGTCGACATCGTGCTGTGGAGCGAAGACCCGGCCCAGTTCGTGATCGGCGCCCTGGCTCCGGCCAACGTGTCGTCGATCGTGGTCGACGAGGAAAAGCACGCCATGGACGTGGTGGTCGACGAGGAAAACCTCGCCATCGCCATCGGCCGCGGCGGCCAGAACGTGCGCCTGGCTTCCGACCTCACGGGTTGGAAGATCAACATCATGGACGCCAACGAATCTGCGCAGAAGCAGGCCGTCGAAACCGACGCCAGCCGCAAGCTGTTCATGGAAAAGCTCGACGTCGACGAGGAAATCGCCGACATCCTGATCTCCGAGGGCTTCAACAGCCTCGAGGAAGTGGCCTATGTGCCGATCTCCGAAATGCTGGAGATCGAAGCTTTCGATGAAGACACCATCAATGAGCTGCGCACGCGCGCCAAGGATGCGCTGCTGACCATGGAAATCGCCAAGGAAGAGGGCGTCGAGACCGTCTCGCAGAATCTGCGCGACCTCGAAGGCCTTGACCCCGAGCTGATTCCAAAGCTGGCCGAGGCGGGTGTACACACCCGCGACGACCTCGCCGACCTCGCGGTCGATGAACTCACCGAGATCACCGGCCACAGCGCCGATGACGCCAAAGCCCTCATCTTGAAAGCCCGCGAACATTGGTTCGCCGGCCAAGAGTGATGGTCATGGAGGCACGAAACCAATATGTCCAGTACCACTGTCGCCGAGTTCGCGAACGAGCTCAAGAAGACTCCCGAAACCTTGCTTGACCAGCTCAAGAGCGCAGGCGTGCCCAAAGCGGCACCCACCGATGCACTCACCGAGGCTGACAAGCAGCGCCTGCTCGGCTTTCTCAAAGCCAGCCACGGCACCGCCGAGCCCGAGCGCAAGAAGATCACGCTGACGAAAAAGTCGACCAGCGAGATCAAGCAGGCCGATGCCACCGGCCGCGCCCGCACCATCCAGGTCGAGGTGCGCAAGAAGCGCACCTTCATCCAGCGCGACGACGGCCACCCGGCCGTGCCCGAAGCACAACAACCGGTGGCCGAAGCGCCCGCGGCTCCCGCCGCACCCCGCGTCGACGAAGCTGAACTGGCCCGCCGCGAGGAAGAAGCGCGCCGCCAGGCCGAGTTGATCCGCCGCCAGGAAGAAGAACTGGTTGAGAAGCGCCGCCTGCGCGAAGAAGCCGAAGCGCGCGAACGCGAGCAGGCTGAAAAGGCCGAGCGCGCCGAACAGGCAGAGCAGGAAGCCGCACGCATCGCCGCCGAGAAGAAGGCCGCTGCCGAAGCCGCTGCCGCGCCCCCGAAGGAAACCGCCAAGCCAGTTGCCGCGCCTGCCGCAGCCGCAGCAGCCGCCGCCGAACAGCAAGCCGCTGACACCAAGCTGGCTGCGCAAACCGCCGCCACGCAAGCCAAGGAAGACGCGAAGGCCAAGGCCGCCGCCGAATCGAAGGCCCGTGCCGACGAAGAAGCCGCCCGCGCCAAGGACCTCGACGAGCGTCGCCGCAAGGCACTCGCCGAAGCCGAAGCCATTCGCGCCATGATGAATGCACCGGCCCGCGTGCTGGTGCCGCACAAGGCGCCCGAGAAGCCGCAGCCCGAAAAGGCCGCGGTCAAGGGAACGCTGCACAAGCCAGCCACCCCGGCCGCGCGCCCCGGCGCGCCAGCCGCACCAGGTGCTGCCGCAGCCCCTGGCGCTGCAGGTGCCGGCAAGGAAGTCAAGTCGGCCAAACTCTCGTCGAGTTGGGCTGGCGATCCGGCCAAGAAGAAAGAAATCAAGACCCGCGGCGATGCCAGCGGTGGTGTTGGCCGCGGCAACTGGCGCGGAGGCCCGCGCGGCCGCCGTGGCAGCAATGACCGTGGAGGCCATGAAGAGCATGTGCAGGCCGCACCGGTCGAGGCGCGCATTCTCGAAGTGCACGTGCCCGAAACCATCACGGTGGCCGAGCTCGCGCACAAGATGGCCGTCAAGGCGCAGGAAGTCATCAAGCAGCTCATGAAGCTGGGCCAGATGGCGACCATCAACCAGTCGCTGGACCAGGACACCGCCATGATCCTGGTGGAGGAAATGGGCCACAACGCGGTCGTTGCCGCGCTGGACGACCCCGAAGCCTTCACCGACGAGGACGTGTCGGCGCAAACCGCCGAAGCCCTGCCGCGCGCACCGGTCGTGACCGTCATGGGCCACGTCGACCACGGCAAGACCTCGCTGCTGGACTACATCCGCCGCGCCAAGGTGGCCGCGGGCGAAGCCGGCGGCATCACGCAGCACATCGGTGCCTACCATGTGCAGACCGAACGCGGCATGGTGTCGTTCCTCGACACCCCGGGTCACGAGGCCTTCACGGCCATGCGTGCCCGCGGTGCGCAGGCCACCGACATCGTCATCCTCGTGGTGGCGGCCGACGACGGCGTCATGCCCCAGACCAAGGAAGCCATCAAGCACGCGAAGGCTGCCGGTGTGCCGATCGTGGTCGCGATCAACAAGATCGACAAGCCCGATGCCAGCCCGGACCGCGTGAAGCAAGAACTGGTGACCGAAGAGGTCGTGCCCGAAGAGTACGGCGGCGACGTGCCGTTCGTGCCGGTGTCCGCCAAAACGGGCCAGGGCATCGACGAACTGCTCGAGCAGGTGCTGCTGCAGGCCGAAGTGCTGGAACTCAAGGCGCCGGTGGATGCCGCCGCCAAGGGCCTGGTCATCGAAGCGCAGCTCGACAAGGGTCGTGGCCCGGTTGCGACCGTGCTGGTGCAGTCCGGCACGCTCAAGACCGGCGACGTGGTGCTGGCAGGTTCGACCTATGGCCGCGTGCGTGCCATGCTCGACGAAGACGGCAAGGCCATCAAGTCCGCGGGTCCGTCGATTCCGGTCGAGATCCAGGGCCTGACCGAAGTGCCGCAAGCGGGCGACGAGTTCATGGTGATGGCCGACGAGCGCCGTGCGCGCGAAATCGCCACCTACCGTGCCGGCAAGTTCCGCAACACCAAGCTGGCGAAGCTGCAAGCCGCGAATCTGCAGAACATGTTCACCGACCTCTCGGCCGGCGAAGTGCAGACGCTGCGGATCATCATCAAGGCCGACGTGCAGGGCTCGCAGGAAGCGCTGGCCCAGTCGCTGCTCAAGCTGGCGACCGAAGAGGTCAAGGTGCAGATGGTGTACGCCGGCGTCGGCGGCATCAGCGAAAGCGACATCAACCTTGCCATCGCCTCGAAGGCGATCGTGATCGGCTTCAACGTGCGCGCCGATTCCGGTGCGCGCAAGTTGGCCGAAGGCAATGGCGTACAGCTGAACTACTACAGCATCATTTACGACGCCGTGGACGAGATCAAGGTCGCGATGTCGGGCATGCTGGCACCGGAGCGCCGCGAGGAAATCATCGGCTCGGCCGAAATCCGCACGGTGTTCGTGGCTTCCAAGATCGGTACGGTCGCAGGTTCGTACATTACCTCGGGCTCGGTCAACCGCACGGCGCATTTCCGCCTGCTGCGCGACAACGTGGTGATCTACACCGGCGAAGTCGACTCGATCAAGCGCATGAAGGACGATGTTCGCGAAGTGCGCGAAGGCTTCGAGTGCGGTATCAAGCTCAAGAACTACAACGACATCAAAGAAGGTGATCAGTTGGAATTCTTCGAGATCAAGGAAATCGCCCGGACGCTGTAAGCGTTCGACGCGAGAGAGACCATGCCGAAAAGAAAAGCCGCCGCCCCCAACCGCGCGTTCAAGGTTGCCGACCAGATCCAGCGGGATCTGACGGAGCTGATCGCGCGCGAGTTGAAGGACCCGCGCGTGGGCATGGTCACGATCCAGGCGGTCGAGGTCACGCCCGACTATGCGCATGCGAAGGTGTACTTCAGCATGCTCACGGGCGACGTGGCCGAGACCACCGAAGCGCTGAACCAGGCCGCGGGGTTCCTCCGCAATGGCCTGTTCAAGCGTCTCCACATCCACACCGTGCCAACGCTGCACTTCCTGTTCGACCGCACCACCGAGCGTGCGGCCGACATGAATGCGCTCATCGCGCAGGCCGTCGCTTCGCGTTCGAAAGACGACTAGCGATGAATGCGCCACGCACAAGGGTGCAGCGGCGCCCTGTGCATGGGGTGTTGTTGCTTGACAAACCGCTGGGACTCTCCAGCAACCAGGCCTTGCAGAAGGCCAAGTGGTTGCTGCGCGCGGAAAAAGCGGGCCACACCGGCACGCTCGATCCGCTGGCCACCGGCGTGCTGCCGCTGTGCTTTGGCGCGGCCACCAAGTTCAGCCAGCTGCATCTCGATGCCGACAAGACCTACGAGGCCACGGCCCGCCTGGGCATCAAGACCGCCACCGGCGATGCCGAGGGCGAGGTGATCGCCGAGCGTCCGGTGCACGTCACGCCTGAAGACCTGGCCCGCGTCGAGGCGCAATTCACCGGCCCGATCCGGCAGGTGCCGCCGATGCACAGCGCACTCAAGAAAGACGGCAAGGCGCTGTACGAGTACGCCCGCGAAGGCATCGAGATCGAGCGAGCGCCGCGCGACGTGGTCATTCATGCATTGAAGATCACACAGGCAGCAGCCGAATCGGCGGGCAATGCGATAAAAATAGTGGCTTCCGTGAGCAAGGGAACCTACATCCGTACGCTGGGCGAAGACATCGGCGAGGCACTGGGCTGCGGCGCCCATCTTACGTCGCTGCGCCGTACGGCCACCGGCGGTTTCGGCGTGGCGCAGTGCATCACGCTCGAGGCGCTCGAAGCCATGGGCGAGGAAGAGCGGTTGGCCCAATTGTTGCCTGCCGAATCCTTGGTCGAGGGCCATACGATCGTCATGCTGGGCAGCGAAGATGCGGGGCGCTTTCTGTCCGGTTTGCGCCGCCGCGGCACCTGGCCCGATGCCGACCACGTGGCGGTGTTCGGCGAAACGCCTCCTGCCTTCCTCGGCACGGCGCATGTCGCTGCCAACGAATTGATACCGGGGCGCTTGCTGAACCCCATCGAAATCCAGCAAATTCTTTTGAACGCACAACAGACCGAAGCGACACCATGAGTACCAAGCAAATCCGCAATATCGCCATCATTGCCCACGTGGACCATGGCAAGACCACGATGGTCGACCAATTGCTGCGCCAGTCGGGCACCTTCGCCGAGCACGAAAAAGTCGTCGACACGGTGATGGACAACAACGCCATTGAAAAGGAACGTGGCATCACGATCCTGGCCAAGAACTGCGCCGTGACCTGGGAAGGCACGCACATCAACATCGTCGACACCCCCGGCCACGCGGACTTCGGCGGTGAAGTGGAACGCGCGCTGTCCATGGTCGACGGCGTGGTGCTGCTGATCGACGCGCAGGAAGGCCCGATGCCGCAGACGCGCTTCGTGACCAAGAAGGCACTGGCCCTCGGCCTCAAGCCAATCCTGGTCGTGAACAAGGTCGACAAGCCGGGCGCGAACCCCGACAAGGTGGTGAACGCCGCCTTCGACCTGTTCGACAAGCTCGGTGCCACCGACGAACAGCTCGACTTCCCCGTGGTGTATGCCTCTGGCATCAACGGCTGGTCGTCGCTGGAAGAAGGCGCTGCAGGCGAGCAGTGGGGCCCCGACATGTCGGCCCTGTTCAACACCATCTTGAAGCACGTTCCGTCGCAAAAGGGTGACCCGAACGCGCCGCTGCAGCTGCAGATTTCCGCGCTCGACTTCTCGACCTTCGTCGGCCGCATCGGCGTGGGCCGCATCAGCCAGGGCACGCTCCGGCCCATGACCGACGTGCTGGTCATGGAAGGTCCGGACGGCAAGACCGTCAAGGGCCGCGTCAACCAGGTGCTGACCTTCCAAGGCCTGGACCGCGTGCAATCGATTGAAGCCGGCCCCGGCGAAATCGTGCTGATCAACGGCATCACCGACATCGGCATCGGCGTCACCGTGACCGACAAGGACAAGCCCGCGCCGCTGCCCATGCTCAAGGTCGACGAGCCGACCCTGACCATGAACTTCTGCGTGAACACCAGCCCGCTGGCCGGACGCGAAGGCAAGTTCGTCACCAGCCGCCAAATCTGGGACCGCCTGCAGAAGGAACTGCAGCACAACGTTGCGCTGCGCGTGAACGAAACCGACGAAGAAGGTATCTTCGAAGTGATGGGCCGCGGTGAACTGCACCTGACCATCCTCTTGGAAAACATGCGCCGCGAAGGCTACGAAATGGCAGTGTCGAAGCCGCGCGTGGTGTTCCGCACCGTGAACGGCGAGAAGCACGAGCCCATCGAGCTGGTGACGGCCGACATCGAAGAGCAGCACCAGGGCGGCGTGATGCAGGCACTGGGCGAGCGCAAGGGCGAGCTGGTCAACATGGAACCGGACGGCCGCGGCCGTGTTCGCCTCGAGTACCGCATTCCGGCGCGCGGCCTGATCGGCTTCACCAACGAGTTCCTGAACCTGACGCGCGGCTCGGGCCTCATCAGCAACATCTTCGACAGCTACGAGGCGCACAAGGGCGACATCGGCAGCCGCAAGAACGGCGTGCTGATCTCGATGGACGATGGTGAAATCTTCACCTACGCCCTGGGCAAGCTGGACGACCGCGGCCGCATGTTCGTGAAGGCCAACGATCCGGTGTACGAAGGCATGATCGTCGGTATCCACAGCCGCGACAACGACCTCGTGGTGAACGCCACGCGTACGAAGCAGCTGACCAACTTCCGCGTGAGCGGCAAGGAAGATGCGATCAAGATCACGCCCCCGATCGACCTCACGCTGGAATACGGCGTGGAATTCATCGAGGACGACGAACTGGTCGAAATCACGCCCAAGAGCGTGCGCCTGCGCAAGCGTTTCCTGAAGGAAAGCGACCGCAAGCGCGCCAGCCGCGAAACGGCGAGCTGATCGCCGACATCGACCGATGCTGCGCCTGACGCACGGAGGAGCCGTGTGGCTGATGGTCGCCGTGACCCTGATGTGGGCCACGGCGGGCGTCGTCACGCGGCACCTCGCACAGGCGCACAGTTTCGAGATCACCTTCTGGCGCAGCCTCTTCACGATGCTGGCGCTGCTGGTGATCTTGCCGCTTTGGCGGGGCCGTGCGGTGTTTTCGCAAATCCGCAGCGGCGGGCGCGAGCTCTGGATCTCGGGGGTCTGCTGGACCGTGATGTTCACGGCCTTCATGGTGGCGCTCACGCTGGCCTCGACGGCCAGCGTGCTGGTCACAATGTCGCTCGGGCCGTTGCTTACCGCGCTGGCCGCGCGAATCTTCATCGGTCACCGGCTGCCCGCGCGAACCTGGCTTGCCATCGTGGTGGCCGGGCTGGGCATCGCCTGGATGTACGGCACGCAACTGATGCAGGGCGGCGATACGGCGGGCGGATCGCTGCTCGGAACGCTGGTGGCGCTTTGCGTGCCGCTCGCGGGCGCCACCAACTGGACGGTGGTTCAGCATGCGCAGGCCAAGGGGCGCGACATCGATCTGGTTCCCGCGGTGCTCATTGGCGCCGCGCTCAGCACGCTGGCCACCTTGCCGTTTTCCCTGCCGTTCAAGGCGACTGCGCACGACCTTGGCCTGCTGGCTTTCCTTGGCGTGTTCCAGCTTGCGATTCCGTGCGTGCTGTCAGTGCTTTGCGCCCGGGTGCTGAAGGCGCCCGAGGTCGCGTTGCTTGCGCTGCTCGAAGTGATCTTCGGTATTGCACTGGCGTGGCTCGGCGCGGGCGAAGAACCTGCGGTGAGCGTGCTGACCGGCGGTGTGCTGGTGATCGGCGCGCTGGTATTCAACGAGCTGCTCGCCATGCGCGGACGCCGCGCCACGGTGGCAGATGACGCGCTTCCCAGCGCGCATTAGCGCATCCAGGTGCTAAAAGAAAAAGGCCCCGACATTTGCCGGGGCCTTTTCGCATTCAAGAGACGCGCAATCAGGGACGCGCGACTTTCCAGGCGCCGTTCAGCACGCCGTCGCCCGTCTTGTCGCCGGGCTTGCTGTCCTTCGTCCAGTAGTAGAGCGGAGCGCCCTTGTAGGCCCACTGCTTCTTGCCGTCTTCGCGCACGATGATGGTGTAGCCGCCCATGGGCTTGGCGGTTTCGGCCACAGGCAGCGGCGGCCAGTTGGCGGCGCACTGGGCGTTGCAGGCGGAGGTGCCCGCACCGGCCGTATCGCGGCCGAAGGTATAGAGCGTCATGCCATTCGGTCCGACGAGTACGCCGTCGGCGGTGCGGGTAGGCGCGTCGGGTGCGCTGGCGGTCTTGTTGGACATGCCGCCGCAGCCGGCGAGCAGTGCCGCCGCGAGGATCGAGGCGCTGAGCAATTTCATGCAGTTTCTCCTTCAGTTGATAAATCGCGAAATCGAGCCAGTTGGTTTGGTTGCGCGAGTCGGCAGTTTATGCCGGGCTCAAGACAAATCCCGGTAGGCGAGCGTCGCCAGTTTGAGCAAAACGTCTCGCGGTAGCTTGCCTGCAACCGCATAGCCGAAGCCCTGGTCCACCCAATAGAAGCTGGGCACCGGCCCTTCGGAGGCAAAGCGGAACGCTGTTTCGCGCGATGCGGTCGTACCGGCGGCTGTTCGGCTGTCGAGCGTGCCGATGTAGAGCGTCACGCGCTCGCCCGCCGCGTCCTCGAACATGAACTGGGCGCGCGCGCCGCTTTCTCCCGGCAGCAGTCGGCCGCCGACGAGCGTGTAGCCCATCGATGCCAGGTCGGGCACCTTGAGCGGCTTGTCGAGCCGCTTCGACAGCCACTGCACGAGGTGCTGTTGCTCCGAGGCGGCCACTTCGACCGGGTGTCTTTTCTCGGGTGCGTAGACGGCGTGCGCCACCGACGCGTCGTGCACGAACTCGCGCATCGCGGGTGCCTTGGCCAGTTGGGCTGGCCCAGCGCGCTGCATCGACCATTGGGCATTGCCGAACCATCCTGCGGCAAAGGCGACCAGCACGCTGGCCGCCATGCCGCCCCATCGGATCCATCGGCCTTGCCGAGCGTGCCGCGGCTCGATGCGATCGAGTGCGCTTATCAAGTGGGCAGGAACGGGTTCACCGAGCAGTTCGCCGTGCAGCTGGCGCAAGGCGTCCCGCTGGCTGCGCCAGGCCGCGACACGTTCGGCGATGGCCGGGTCGTGCGCCATGGCTTCTTCGACCTCGGAGTTGAGGTCCGGTGCCAGCTGGCCATCGACGAAGGCATGCAGCTCGTCGTCGGTAGGGGGCGGGGCAGGGCGGTTCATGTTTTTCACTTCAGGCGCCGCAGGCCGGGGCGGCTTGGCGCGGTGGCGCCATCCATCAACTCGTGCAGCCGGGCGCGGGCACGTGACAGGCGCGACATCACGGTACCGGCGGGTATGCCGAGCACCTTCGCCACCTCGGCATAGGAAAGGTCTTCGAGCGCCACCAGCAGCAGCACGGCACGCTGCTCCTCGGGCAATTGCATCAGGCAGCGCTGCAGATCGAGGCCGCTGCCGAGGTCTCGGCCCGCATCGACGGCACCGTGCAGCTCATGCGCCACGTCGTCCAGCGGCACGACGCTGTGGGGCGATGGCATGCGCCGCCGCTGGCTCGCGAAGATGTTGTGCATGACGGTGAACAGCCACGCGCGCAGATCGCTGCCTACCCGCCAGAGCCGCCACTTGCCGCAGGCCCGCTCGAGCGTGTCCTGCACCAGGTCGTCGGCCGCCCATGCGTCGCCCGTGAGTGCGCGCGCATAGCGGCGCAGGCTCGGAATCTGTTCAGCGATCAGGCGGGCGTCCACGGAAAGGCGGGCTGTGGATCGTGCTTAGGGCTTGGCGGTTTTCCAGGCGCCGCCGACGCCGTCGCCGGTCTTGTCGCCCGGCTTCGAGTCCTTGGCCCAGTAGTAGAGCGGCCAGCCCTTGGCGGCCCACTGCTTCTTGCCGTCGTCGCGCGTGACGATCGTGAAATCGCCGGCGGGCTTGTCGCTGTCGGTGGCCATGAATGGCGGCCAGTTGGCCGCGCAGCCGCCGTTGCAGGCCGATTTGCCGCTGCCGGCCGTGTCCTTGTCGAAGGTGTACAGCGTCATGCCGTTCGGCCCGACCAGCGCACCGTCGGCGGCCTTGGGCTGTGCGAACGCGGGAAACGCGAGCAGGCTGCTCAGCAGCGCGGCGGCAAGGCCGGCGTAGGAAGTGCGGAAAGGCGACATGGAATGACTCCTGGGTTGGTGCCATCGACGATCCGATGACACCGCACAAACGCCTGCAGCGCGCGTTCTATTCCATGCCGCGCAAAAATTTAGCGGTTGCGGCTCTTCATCGCGCGCTCGACCTCGCGCTTGCCTTCGCGATCCTTGATGGTGTCGCGCTTGTCGTGCTCGGCCTTGCCTTTGGCCAACGCAATTTCGAGTTTGATCTTGCCGGCCTTCCAGTGCAGGTTGAGCGGCACCAGCGTGTAGCCTTTTTGCTCGACCTTGCCGACCAGGCGGCGAATCTCTTCCTTGTGCAGCAGCAGCTTCTTGGTGCGGATGGAGTCGGGGTTGACGTGGGTCGAAGCGCTCTTGAGCGGGTTGATCTGCAGGCCGACGACAAACAGCTCGCCGTCGCGGATCACCACGTAGCCATCGGTCAGCTGGACCTTGCCTTCGCGCAGGGATTTGACTTCCCAGCCTTCGAGGACGATGCCGGCTTCGAAGCGTTCTTCGAAGAAATAGTTGTACGCGGCCTTCTTGTTGTCGGCAATGCGGGAGGAGGTATCTTGTTTCTTGGTGGCCATGGCTCGGAAAGGTGGGGGCGCATGGCTTCAATACAATCCGTCGCGCACGCTGTCCCGATTCTATGAAAACAGTCAACAAGTCCGTCCTCATCTGGTACAGCGCCGAAGAGATGTACGCGCTCGTCACCGATGTGGAGAAGTATCCGCAGTTCCTTCCGTGGTGCGACAAGTCGCGGGTCATCGAGGAGGACGAAGCCGGAATGACCGCCGAAGTGGGCCTGGCTTTCGCGGGCCTTCACCAGAGCTTCACCACCCGCAACACGCACGTGCCGGGGCGCGAAGTGCATCTCAAGCTCGTCGACGGCCCGTTCTCAAACCTCGACGGCCTCTGGAAATTCGCCCCCGTGGGCGAGCCCGGAGAGCGCGCCTGCCGCGTCGAACTGCACATGAGCTATGGCTTCAGCAACTTCGCGCTGCAGGCCCTGGTGGGGCCGGTGTTCGACACCGTCGCCTCCAGCCTCGTCGAAGCTTTCGTCAAGCGCGCCGAGCAGGTCTACGGCGCGGCCTGATTAGTCAATGATCGAAGTCACGCTGAGCTGCTCGCCCGCGCCGCGCGAGGTGTTCGAGCAGGTCCTGCGGCTCGCACCTGGTGCCACCCTGGACGATGCCGTGAAGGCCAGCGGCCTCGCGCAGCGCTTTCCGCAGCTGGACTGGCGCCAGGCCATGACGCCGGGGATTTGGGGCAGGGAGGTGGGCTGGGACCAGCCGCTGCAAGACGGCGATCGCGTTGAACTGTGCCGGCCGTTGGCCGTCGATCCCAAGGTGGCGCGCCGCGAGCGCTTCCAGCGCCAAGGCGCACGCGGCACCGGTCTTTTTGCGAACCGCCGCAAGGGCGGCAAGGCCGGCTACTGAACCGGCCTGGGTGCTGCAGTTACTACTTGCAGTCGCTTTCGATGACCGACTGAAGGCGCTTCTGCTCCGCGGCACGCGCGGCATCGTCCATGATTTCGCGCTCGCCCTTCGCGTTGACCCTGGCCACGCGGAGGCCGCTGTCGAACGTGGCCTTGCCCTGGCGGGCGCGGTCGCAGTTTTCGGCCTTGATCTTGGCGTTCTTTTCTGCCTCGGCCGCCTGCTTGGCTTTTTCTTCCGCCTGCGCCTTCTTGGTCTTTTCCTCGAGTTCCTTGTCGACGCCCGACGGCTTGGGCGCGGTCGCGACTTCGCGCGGCTTGGATGCCTCGGGCGCATCGGCCTCCGCGGGGGCTTGCGTCGAGCCGCCGCGCGGTGGGGGTGTACCCGAGCGGCGCAGGATGTTCTTTTCAGGCACGTCCGGCGGCGGCGCCTGGTCGCTGAAGACCTTCTTGCCGTTCTTGTCGATCCATTGCCATTGCGCGCTGGCCGAGAGCGGCAGCAGGCAAACACATCCAAGTACGAGCCAATGCGCGAATTTCATGCGGCGAGTTTAGCGTTGCCTTACGTTTGGCAACATGGCCGGTGCGAGCTTTCGAGCAAGGTGAGTTGGAAATTGGCTACGTTCGGCCACCTGTCCGGGCAACTTGCAGCCGCCTGAAGCCCCCTCCGGGGCGGGTAAGTACCGAGCATCGCTACAATCCGTCTTTTGGAGCTTCACCCATGCGCCTTCTCGGCAAAGCGCTCACCTTCGACGACGTGTTGTTGGTGCCAGCGTTCTCCCAGGTCCTGCCCAAGGACACCTCTCTCGCCACCCGTTTTTCCCGCAACATCGCGCTGAATCTGCCGCTGGTCTCCGCCGCGATGGACACGGTGACCGAGGCTCGCCTCGCCATCGCGATCGCGCAGGAAGGCGGCATCGGCATCGTGCACAAGAACTTCACCGCGGCCGAGCAGGCCGCGCAGGTGGCCAAGGTGAAGCGCTACGAATCGGGCGTGCTGCGCGATCCCGTGGTGATCACGCCGACGCACACCGTGCTGCAGGTCATGCAGCTGTCCGACGAACTCGGCATTTCGGGCTTCCCGGTGCTCGATGGCGGCAAGGTGGTTGGCATCGTCACGGGGCGCGACCTGCGCTTCGAGAACCGCTACGACGTGCCGGTGAGCGAGATCATGACGCCGCGCGAAAAGCTCATCACCGTGCCCGACGGCACCACGCTGGCCGAGGCCAAGGCGCTCTTGAACAAGCACAAGCTCGAACGCCTGTTGGTCATCAACAGCGCGTGGGAACTCAAGGGCCTGATCACCGTCAAGGACATCACCAAGCAGACCAGCTTTCCCAATGCCGCGCGCGACCCCTCGGGCCGCCTGCGCGTGGGCGCCGCGGTCGGCGTGGGTGAGGGCACCGAGGAACGCGTCGAGGCGCTGGTCAAGGCCGGCGTCGACGCCATCGTGGTCGACACTGCGCACGGCCACAGCGCCGGCGTGATCGAGCGCGTGCGCTGGGTCAAGAAAAACTACCCGCAGGTCGACGTGATCGGCGGCAACATTGCCACCGGCGATGCAGCGCGTGCGCTGGCCGACGCCGGCGCCGACGCGGTCAAGGTCGGCATCGGCCCCGGTTCGATCTGCACCACGCGCATCGTCGCTGGCGTGGGCGTGCCGCAGATCATGGCCGTGGACAACGTGGCTACCGCGCTGCAAGGCACCGGCATTCCGCTGATCGCCGACGGCGGCATCCGCTATTCGGGCGACATCGCCAAGGCCATTGCCGCAGGCGCAAGCACCGTGATGATGGGTGGCATGTTCGCGGGCACCGAAGAGGCGCCGGGCGAGATCGTGCTGTTCCAGGGGCGCAGCTACAAGAGCTACCGCGGCATGGGCTCCATTGGCGCCATGCAGCAGGGCAGCGCCGACCGCTACTTCCAGGAATCCACCACCGGCAATCCCAACGCCGACAAGCTGGTACCTGAAGGCATCGAAGGACGCGTACCGTACAAGGGCTCGATGGTCTCCATCGTCTATCAAATGTCGGGCGGCTTGCGTGCCAGCATGGGCTACTGCGGCTGCGCGACCATCGAGGACATGAAGAACAAGGCCGAGTTCGTGGAGATCACCACGGCCGGTATTCGTGAAAGCCACGTGCACGACGTGCAGATCACCAAGGAAGCGCCCAATTACCGGGCTGAGTAAGCGGGTTCTGGCCAGATCTTGAAAGTCAGGCCAGAATAAGTTTAAAATTTGGCCAGACTAATATCTTCTGGCCCAAATGCAATCCATCGGCATCGCCGAAGCCAAGAACAACTTCTCCGCCCTGATCGACTCGGTCGAAAAGGGCGAGGAGGTTCGCATCACCCGCCACGGCAAGGAAGTCGTGCGCATGCTGCCGGTGCGGCGCAAGCCAGTCATCACCGACGAGCAGATCGAGCGCGAGCTCGGCCAGATTGACGCGCTGCACGCCACCATCCAGCCCGGCCGCCCGGTGCGCGCATTGCTCGACGAAGGGCGTCAATCGTGACAGCCTTCGTCATGGACGCTTCCGTCACCGCCGCCTGGCTGCTGCCAGACCAGGCCAGCGAACACACCCGCAAGCTCTACGCCGCCATCCGCCGCGACGAGGTGGAGCCGCAGGCGCCCAACGCCTGGCAGTGGGAGTGCGCCAACATCCTCGCCAACGGCGTGCGCAGCGGCCGCATTCCGACTTCGGCGGTTGAAGGGCTGTGGAGCGTGCTCGACGCCATCCGCCATCGCGTCGAACTGCACGAGCTCGCGCCGGCCCAGCACAAAGCCGTTCTGGCCGTGGCCATCGACGTGGGTGTATCGCTCTACGACGCGGGCTATCTGTGGCTCGCCAAGTCGCTCAATCTTCCGCTCGCCACCTTCGACGAGCAACTCATCCAGGCCGCGCCGCAAGCGGGCGTGAAGCTGTTCGACATTTCAACGCTCTGACCGAGTCTTCTCCATGCAACACGACAAGATCCTCATCCTCGATTTCGGCTCGCAAGTCACGCAGCTCATCGCACGCCGCGTGCGCGAAGCGCACGTGCTCAGCGAAGTGCATCCCTGCGACGTCACCGACGACTGGGTGCGCGAATACGCCGCCGACGGTCACCTCAAGGGCGTGATCCTTTCGGGCAGCCACGCGAGCGTTTACGAAGAGACCACGGACAAGGCCCCGCAAGCCGTGTTCGACCTGGGCGTGCCCGTGCTCGGCATCTGCTACGGCATGCAGACCATGGCACACCAGCTCGGCGGCAAGGTCGAAGGCGGCCACAAGCGCGAGTTCGGCTTTGCGTCCGTGCGCGCCCACGGCCACACCGCGCTGCTGAAGGACATTGCCGACTTCACCACGCCCGAAGGCCACGGCATGCTCAACGTGTGGATGAGCCATGGAGACAAGGTCACCGAACTGCCCCCGGGCTTCAAGCTCATGGCCTCCACCGACAGCTGCCCGATCGCCGGCATGGCCGACGAGGCGCGCCGCTACTACGCGCTGCAGTTCCATCCCGAAGTGACGCACACGGTGCAGGGCAAAGCGATCATCGATCGCTTCGTGCTCGGCATTTGCGAGGCAAAGCCCGACTGGGTCATGCGCGACCACATCGCCGAAGCCGTCGAGAAGATCCGCGAGCAGGTCGGCGACGAGGAAGTCATCCTCGGCCTTTCGGGCGGTGTCGATTCGAGCGTGGCTGCCGCGCTCATCCACCGCGCCATCGGCGACCAGCTCACCTGCGTGTTCGTCGACCACGGCCTCTTGCGCCTGAACGAAGGCGACATGGTCATGGAGATGTTCGAAGGCAAGCTGCACGCGAAGGTGATTCGCGTCGACGCCAGCGACCTTTTCCTCGGCAAGCTCGCGGGCGTGAGCGACCCCGAAGCCAAGCGCAAGATCATCGGCGGCGAGTTTGTCACCGTGTTCAAGCAGGAGGCCGCCAAGCTCAAGGCGGGCGATGGCGGCCACAAGGGCGCGACCTTCCTGGCGCAAGGCACCATCTACCCCGACGTCATCGAGTCCGGTGGCGCCAAGAGCAAGAAGGCCGTCACCATCAAGAGCCACCACAACGTGGGCGGCCTGCCCGAACAGCTCGGCCTCAAGCTGCTCGAGCCGCTGCGTGACCTGTTCAAGGACGAAGTGCGCGAACTCGGCGTGGCGCTCGGCCTGCCGCCCGAGATGGTGTACCGCCACCCGTTCCCCGGACCGGGCCTGGGCGTGCGCATTCTTGGCGAGGTGAAGAAGGAATACGCCGATCTGCTGCGCCGCGCGGACGCGATCTTCATCGAGGAGCTGCGCAACTTCAAGGATGAGTCGGGCAAGACCTGGTACGACCTCACGAGCCAGGCCTTTACCGTGTTCCTCCCCGTGAAGAGCGTGGGCGTGATGGGCGACGGTCGCACCTACGACTACGTCGTCGCGCTGCGCGCCGTGCAGACCAGCGACTTCATGACCGCCGACTGGGCCGAGCTGCCGTATGCGCTGCTCAAGAAGGTGTCGGGCCGCATCATCAACGAAGTGCGCGGCATCAACCGCGTGACCTACGACGTGTCGAGCAAGCCGCCGGCGACGATCGAGTGGGAATAAGCGCTAGAAGCGCAAGCAACCCCTAGCGCCGAGCGCGCTCAGGCCGTAATCACGATCGGGAAACGCGCCCGAAGCCCATCCGCCCCACGCTCGAAAGGCACGGTAACGGCGTCCCTCGCTGTTTGGGAAAGATTGCGCCAGAGAAAGTCGCGCGCATTGCCCGGATCGCCGGCCACATAGAGCTGCGTGGTCAGCAGCTCGCGCGTGCCCAGCTTCACCTTCACGTGGATGTGCGGCGTGCGGCCGCCGTAGGGCACCGGCCGGATCGTGCGGAAGCGGTAGCTGCCGTCCTCGCCGACCGTGGCGCGGCCGAAACCCTGGAAGGCCGCGTCGGCGCGGTCGCCGTCGCCCGGGTGGTGGTAGTGGCCGTTTTCGTCGCATTGCCAGATCTCGACCTGCGCGCCGCGCAGCGGCTTGCCGTCCAGGTCGGTCACGGTGCCGTCGACCCTGGCTGGCTGGCCGCGGCGGTAGTCCAGTGTTCCGTTGCGCAGCAGGTCGTTGTCGGAATCGGTCGGCAGGCGCACGGGATAGAACGGCCCTTCGGTCTGCGAAGGCGTGGCGATCCGGCCTGCCGCGGGCTGCGCACGGGCACCCAGCCAGAGCGCGGGGAAAGCGACCATCGCCGCGGCGACGGTGCGCCGCGCAAGGTCCGTTGCCGGGCGGGGCCGCTCGGGTCTCTCTGGATCCGCTCCGAATTCAACCCGGACAGATCCTGGTTCTGGCGTGGCGTGCATGGCTTGTCAGAGCATCGGCGCACGCGCGAGTTCCGTGCTTTGGTCAACCGGCCATCGGTCGCACCCGGCCGGCCGCGGCCACGCCCAGCCCCAGAATCGCCGCGCCCATCAGCAGCAATCCCAGCATTTGCCCGAGCGGCGTCTCCGCCGAATGCGACGGCGGGCTGAAGCGCGGCTGGGCGGCAAAGTCCTGCGCGTCGAAGCGCAGGTCGTTGAACAGGTAGGGGTAATAGAAGGCGCGCAGCCGGGTATGAAATCCAGCGATGCTGTCCTGATAGGCCAGCTGCGCCTGCAGGTCAGTATCGGCCTGGCGGTGCAGTGCGGCCTGCACGCCGACGCCCGGCAGCAGCCAGCCCAGCCGCGAGGTCCAGCGCTGGCGCGCGAGCAGGCCGTCGCGGTAAGCGGCCACCTGCGGTGCCGCGCTCTCGTCGCCAAGCTGCTGGAAGGCGTAGTACCACTTCCAGTGAAAGCCCGATGGCAGCGCAGCGGTGTGCTCCCACTCGGGGTGCGTGCGGAAGAACCTTTCCATCGTCTCCTCTGGCGGCAGGTCCCACGCGCCATGCACGGCTTGGCGCTGCGCCAGCATCAACTCCACGCCTTGGTGCACCGGCACGGCGCGCGCGAGCACGGCGTTGGCAATGGTCGGCAAGATGAGCGTCAGCACGGCCCAGCAGCCCATGAGTGCCATTGCGTTGGCCGCGGAGCTTCCGCTTCGCGTCACGACGATCAGCGCCAGCCCGCTCCAGAGCGCGAGGTAGGCCGCTGCGACCAACAGGACGGTGCCCACGGCCGCGGCAGAGGGGCCCCTCCCCATCGCTCCGGCCAGCACCGGCAGCACCAGGCAGCCGAAGACCAGCGCGGCGCGCAAGCCGGCGCGGCGCAGCCACAGGCTGCGGCCGGCGCCGGGCATGGCCAGCAGCGTGCCCAGGCGGCCTGAGCGGCGTTCGCCCGAAACCAGGTCGTACAAGAGCGCGATGAGGAACAACGGCGCCAGGTACACCAGCACGAAAGCGAAGTCGAAGCGACCGGCCAGCGCCAGTTCGGGGTTGAAGCTTTCGCCTTCGTGCAACTGGGCCTGCAGCGCCAAGGCGCGCACGCGCAGCACGTAAGGCGCGGCATCGCGCAGGCCGAGCGCAAGGAAGGCGGTGGCCGACGGTGCATCCCATGTTCCGTGGAAGGTGTAGTAGGCGGCCGAGCCGGCATCGCCGCCATGGATGTATTGGCGAGCCTGCGCATCCAGCTCCTGCTGCTGCAGCCCGTCCAGGCGCGCAATGGTCTGCTGCTGGCGCGCGACTTCGCGCATGCCCGCAAGCACCGCAAGAGCCGACAGAACCAACAGCAACGTCAACGCAGCGAGCGCCAGTTTCGAGCGCACCAGCAGGCGCAGTTCGTGGGTGAGCCAGCTCATCGCGTAACCCTTCCTAGACGGCGGGTGGCCAACACCAGCAACCCGGCAAGCACCCCCAGCCAGAGCAGCAGCACACCCACAGCGGGCGCCGCGCGGCGCAGCGCCTCGATGGGCGGTGCGGCTTCGTAGCGAAAGTCCGCAAAGCCGTGCCAGTGTGAGTGGCTGATGCGGCTGTCGCGGCTGGAGCGGTCCCCCGCGAAGCTGAGCTTTTCGGCTTGCAGGCGGTTGAGCTCCTGCACCAGGCGATAGCGATGGAGCTCGGCCTGCTCGACGAAGCGGCGGTAGTTCTGCAGGTCGGTGCCCGCAGCGGCCATCGAGAGGCGGCGCAGCGCAATCACCGGGCTGATCAACGCAAAGACGTCGACACGCCGCAGTTGTGCGGCCTGGCGCTCGAAGCTCGCATTGGCGTAGCGCTCGAACAGGGCGCTGGTCAGCTTTTCGCCTTCCATGCCAAGCAGGCCTTTGTAGTTGACGGGAAGGTCTTCCACGCGTGAAACGCCGTATTGCTCGAGCACTTTCTTCTTGAAACCGGCGAAGTAGGGATCGTCGGGGTCGTGGCTGTCGCCCAACGCAGCCAGGTCGCGGGCCACTGCGATGTCGGTCTCGAAGCGCGTGGGCAATGCCATGGCCGATGCCGCCAGCTCGGGAGCCAGCCGCGGCACGAGCACCACGCTCACGGCCCAGAGCGCAAGCAATGCCACCAGGGCGTCGCGTCCGCGCCCGAACCACGCGGAAACGCTGACGATGCCCGCAACCCAGATCAGCAGCCACAGCCCGTAGCCTGCCGCCATCGCGACGGCCAGGCTGGCGGGAGCCGGTGTCGCGGCGCCGATCCACAGCAGCGCCAGCAATGCGGGGAGCAATGCCACGGCCGCCACGCCGCACAAGGCCAGCAGCTTGCCCGCCACGATCTGCCGCGGCCGGACCCCTTGCGCCAGCAGCACCCGCAGCGTGCCCGATTCGCGCTCCCGCGCCAGTGCCGCATGGCCGACGAAGATGAGCAGCAACGGCGCCAGCACCTGCAGCACGAATGCTGGGGTGAGCTGGCCGAATCGCAGCAGCAGCGAAGACTGCCGCACGTCGCCGAAATTGGCGCTGTTCTGCCGATGCCCTTCCAGGAAGAGCGTATGGCCCGTATAGGCGTCCACCCCGGGATCGAAAGCCGCAAGCGGGTTCAGCGGGCGGAAAACGAAGTGCCCGTAATGCACCATGCGGTGCGGGTGCCGGTCGGGCTGGGCCTCGAACTCGTGGTCCGCCTGCCCCTGGTGGCGCGCGCGTTCGGCATCCACCGTGCGGCGCTGTTCCCAGGCGGTGAAGGTGGCCACGGCCGTCAGCAGCAGCAGCAACGCAAGGCCGAGCACTGCCACGCGGTCGCGCCGCAGCAGGCGCCATTCTTCGCGCGCGATATGCAGCGCGGCGCTCATCGCTGCGCCTCCTGGCCCGCGTAGCGCCGGTGCAATGCACGCACGTCGAAGCGTTCAGCGCCGGAGGCGGCGACTTCCTCGATCAGCCGCCCGCGTTCGATGAAGCCGATGCGATCGGCCACGTCGGCGGCGCTGAGCAGATCGTGCGTCACCATGAGCACGGCCACGCCCTGAGCGCGCAGCAGTCCGAGGATGCGGCTGAACTCGGTGGTGGCCTGCGGGTCCAGCCCGGAGGTGGGCTCGTCGAGCAGCAGCGCCGGCACCTTGCGCGCGAGTGCCAGCGCAATCGCCACCTTCTGGCGCATGCCTTTCGAGAAACCCGACACGCGCCGCCCGTGCGCGGTGGCGTCCAGCCCGGCGGCGGCCAGTGCTTCGTCGATGGCCTGGGAGTCGGCGGGCTGGCCCGCGAGATGGAGCAGGTAGGCCACGTTCTCGCGCGCGCTCAGGTGCTCGTAGAGCGCCACGTTCTCGGGTATGTACGCCAGCTGGCGCCGTGCGGCTGTCGGGTCCGCCACGGGGTCGGTGCCGTTCACGCGCACGCGGCCGCTCGCGGGCTGCACAAAGCCCAGGAAAAGGCTCAGCGTGGTGGTCTTGCCGGCGCCGTTGGCACCCAGCAGTGCATAGATTTCACCGGCTTGTACTGTGAGATCCAGCCCGTGCAGGATGGTGTGCGCACCGTAGCCGGCGACCACGCCATGGGCCGCCAGCGCAGGGCGGACCGCGGTGCGCGGCGGTGAAAAGTCGTTCATGGCCATGATCTGTATTTCCTCGCGTTAGAACCGCGCCTGCAGGCCGACGGTGATGGTGCGTGCTGTTCCCGGCGTCACCCACACGCGGCTGTAGGAGCTCGCGTAATAGGTCTTGTCGAAAAGGTTGTCGACGTCCAGCGTCAGCCGCAACGTGGGATTGAGGCGCCAGTAGGCGACCAGCTTGGCCGTGGTGTAGCTGGGCAGGTCGAACGCGGGCGTGCCGGCGTTGGCCTCGGCTTGCGTGCGGGCCTGGCCCAGACGCTTGCCCACGTAAGTGACGCCGCCGCCAATGCCGTAGCGCTGCCCATTGGCCAGCGCGTCCTCGTACACGGCAAGCACGCTGCCGTTGACCTTCGGCACGTTGAGCAGGCGTCCGCCGACCTCCAGGCTGTTGTCCTTCGCAATCTCCACGTCGTTGAACACGAGGCTCGCGTTGACGCGCCAGTTCTTCGTGACCTGGCCGGCGAAGTCGAGTTCGAGGCCGCGGCTGCGAATTTCTCCCGCGGAGACTGAGTAGCCGGTGTTCACCGGATCGGAGGTCAGCACGTTGCGCTTGCGGATGTCGAACAGCGCGGCGGTAGCGCCAATGCGCTGGTCCGCACTCTCCCATTTGGTGCCCAACTCCAGCGCGCGGCCGGTCTCCGGCGCGAAGCTGTTGGCCGCAAAGTCCGAGCCGACGTTCGGGCGGAACGAGCGGCCGGCGTTTGCATAGAAAGTCCACTGCGGCGTCGGCAGCCAGCTCAGGCCGATGCGCGGCGAGGTGGAGGAAGGGTCCTGGTCGGCCGCGGTGTTCGTCCGGCGGTTCAGCAGCGACTGGCGGTAGTTGTCCACCCGCACACCGGCAACCAGCCGCCATTCGGGTGCGAGCTTGATCGCGTCCTGAACATAGAACGCGGTGCCGCGCTGCTGCTCCAGCGTATCGGTGTTCGCCGCCGGCGTGGGCTGGGCCTGGCCATAGACCGGGTTGTAGATGTTGATGGCGTACGGCCGCACGGCGCTCGGATTGGCGCGCAGCATCACCGAGTCCATCGTGAAGCGGAAGCTCTCCACGCCGAACAGCAACTCGTGCTCGATGCCGCCTGTCTGCACCTTGCCCTGGAGTTCGGCCTGCAAGGCTGTGTCGTGGGAGTCGAAGTCGCGGAAGCGCCGCTGACGCGTCAGGTTGCCGTTGGCCAGCAGCGCGTTCGCTTCGGTTGCAAAGCCGTTGATCGAGGTTTCACGATAAGACAGGCCCACACGGCTGCGCCAGTTGGCGTTCCATTCGTGCGAGAGAACGAACTGGTGCGTCTGGTTGTCGACGGTCACGTCGCCATCTGCGGGTTCCCCCAGGAAACGGCTGCGCGGAATTGCGCCCAGCTGGTTGTTGACGGCCACCACGCCGCGGTCCAGCGGCGTCTTGTGGCGCAGCACCTCGCCCGCGTACTCCAGCACCGTGTCGCGGCCCAGCTTCCATGTGAAGGCCGGCGCAATCACCTGGCGCTTGGCGCTCACATGGTCGCGGAAGCTGTCTCGGTCTTCCACCGCGACGTTGAGACGATAGGCGAGGGTCTCCCCGATGGGGCCGGTACTGTCGAACGCGCCGCGCTTCAAGCCGTAGCTGCCGGCATACCCCTCGACCGAATGCGCCGCCTTCCAGAGCGGCCGCTTGGACACGATGTTGAGCGTGCCGCCCGGCTCGCTGCTGCCGTAGAGCGCTGCGGCCGTGCCCTTGAGAAATTCGATGCGCTCGACGCCTGCCAGATCTCGCGGGGCATTGAAGCCGCGATTCGACGAGAAGCCGTTCAGCAGCGTGGCCATGCCCGTGCTCTCGTTGCCGGGAAGGCCGCGGATCGCAATGTTGTCCCACAAGCCGCCGAAGTTGTTCTGGCGCGAAACGCCGCCCACGTAGTCGAGCACGTCGTCCAGCTTGGTGGCGCCCAAGTCGTCGATGGCCTGGCGCGTGACGATGCGTACCGACTGCGGCAGCTCGCGCAGCGGCAGCTCCGTCTTGGCCCCGGCGGCTTCTTCGGAGTGGTAAGCGCCGGACTCGGTGCGGCCGATGACCTCGATGGTCGACAGCTCGGCTGTCGCCGGGGGCTCGGTCACCGATTGGGCGAAGGCAGTTCCGGCGAAAAGGCTCGCCACTGCAAGGGCAGGGGGAAGCAGGCGAAAACCGGGAATCCGGCTTCCCGCGAAAGGGATGGAGGTGAAGTTGGAAATCATGAACGGCACTCGACGAGAGACGGCCCGGCCGCACGACAAAGGCGCGGCAAGGCAGAAAGCGAAAAGAAACTGGTACGTACGCCGCCGGTTGCTTGTGAAGCACCGGTCAGCAGGACGAGCAGGAACGGTCCGCCTCAGCGGCGGACGTCAGGCGAGTACAGGGGGATCGCGCGAGGCGAAAGGCCAGCGTTCAGGATCGGGAACGAATGCGGCCGCGGGCCGCGTGGCCTGAGGTGCAGCCGGTTCGGTCCAGCTGGCCAGGTAGATCGGCGGTGCCCAGAGGGCGCCGGCCTGCTGCGCGAACGCCACGCACCACGAGCACGGCGCCTGTGCTTCCGATTCGTGGCCGTCATCGCTGTCGCTGACGCCAGCATCCAGCGAGCGCCACTCCTGCGCAACTTCCGGCCCTGTCTGCAGCAGATGTTCTGCTTCGTGCAAGGGCATGCCGACGGCCGTGTTGAAGAACACGGCAAGCAGCAGGAGTCGAAGAAGAATGCGGCGCATCATGACAGCGAAGGCCGGAATCATACTGTCGGGCACCGACCGCCGGTTCAGCCTCGTGCGGCGTGCGGCCTTTTGAATGCGCTTCGCGCTTGTTGCGCCTTCGACCGGATCACGCAGCCTTGCGCATGGTCGTTGATGAGGCCCATGGCCTGCATGAAGGCGTAAACAGTGGTCGGCCCGACGAACTTCCAGCCGAGCTTCTTCAGTGTCTTGGACAGGGAAATGGACGCCTCGGAGGTCGAAGCGGTCTGAGGCTCACCGAGCTGTCCGGCATCTGGCTCGTGGCGCCAGAAGAATGAAGCCAGCGAGCCGTGGAGGGCGACCAGCTCCTGGGCCCTTGCGGCGTTGTGGATCACCGCCTCGATCTTGCCGCGGTGGCGCACGATGCCTGGGTCCTGCAGCAGGCGTTCGACGTCTCGCGCGGTGAAGCGGGCGATCTGGTCGAAGTCGAAACTGTGGAACGCCGCGCGAAAGTTCTCCCGCTTGGCCAATATGGTGCGCCAGCTCAGGCCGGACTGGAAACCTTCCAGGCAGATCTTCTCGAACAAGCGGTGATCGTCTTTCACCGGGAAGCCCCATTCCGTGTCGTGATAAGCCAGGAATTCAGGAGCGGTTGCGCACCAGCGGCAGCGGGGGTGGCCGTCGGGACCGTCGATCAATGCATTCATGTGTTGTTGTGGCCGGGTGCTCTCCGCGCCGTTTCGAAGGCAGCTATCCTATTTGCAGGAGGTGCAGATTTGCAAATGACCGGCCCGCCGCCGCCGCCGCGCCAGACCCCTGGCATTGCGCTGCCCAGGGAGCACTTGGCCCACTCGGTCTTTTTCGCGATCTTTCCGCGGCCGGGCGATGCCGAGCGCATCGCCGCGCAGAGTGCGCGCCTCGGCGAGCGGCATGCGCTGAAGGGAAAGATGACCGAGCTGCATCGCCTGCACGTCACCCTGCATCATTTCGGCAGGTTTGCCGCTGTGCCTGCCGAGCTGTTGCAAGCAGCCCTCGGCGCGGCTGCCACTGTGGCGCCCCCGTCATTCGACGTCGTGTTCGACGAGGCGTTGCGTTTCGAGAAGAGCAAGGCTTTCGTGCTGTGCGGCAGTGAGGGCACGGCCGCGCTGGCGGCGTTCAGGCAGCGATTGAGCGAGGCACTGGCGAAGGCAGGGTTCGCGTGCGAGCCGTCCTTCACGCCTCACATGACCCTTGCTTACACCAGCAGCAAGATCGAGGCGCATCCCATCGAGCCGATCCGGTGGACCGCCGATTCAGTCGCACTGGTCGACAGCCACGTGGGCAAGCGTGTCTATGAGGTATTGGGACGGTGGCCGGCTGCACCGGAACCTTCCACGACGCTCGTCTGATCGCCTTCCGCAAACTGAGGGCGGGCGAACTGTTGCGTATCGGGCGTACGCGATCTGTATCTGTTCTTCGGAACTCGGCTCGCGACAATGAGGTTTCATCAATGGAAGCCAAATGACAGCGCAAACCAGAGACCAGATTGCAGACCGGATCGCCGCCGAGCTGGGCCATAGCTTCGAGGGCGAGCTTGTCGCCGGCGGCCACTACGCGCCCGTCGTGCGCGACGGGAACACGCTTTACACCAGCGGCCAGGTGCCACGCGTGGGCACCACGGTGGTCGTGACCGGCCGCGTGGGCGAGCAGGTGTCGCTCGAGAAGGCCCGCGAAGGCGCCCAGATCTGCGCCTTGCGCTGCCTGACCCTGCTCCGGCGCGAGCTCGGTTCGCTCGACGGCGTTGAAAAGCTGCTGCGCGTGGGCGTCTTCGTGCAATGCACAGCCGATTTCACGCAGCAAAGCGAAGTGGCCGATGCGGCATCCGACCTGCTGCACCGCGTATTCGGCGATGCGGGCGTGCATGTGCGCACCGCGGTCGGCGTCTATGCATTGCCCAAGAATGCGAGCGTCGAACTCGAGATGACGGCGACTGCCAGGTCCTAGCGTTTCGGCAGCTCGACGATGTCCCGAGCCAGCGAGGCGATCGTCAGCGGCGCGCAGCCTTCGGCGTTGTTGCTCACGGTGACGTAGGCGTGCTGGCCCGCACGGGTGGTTCCGGAAATCACCTTGGCCAGCGCCGCGCGTGTCTCGGGGTCGGGATCGACGATCTTGTCGAACGGGCCATACAGCTTTTCCGCATCCTCATAGCCGAAGCGGCCATGGCGGCGATGCAGGTTCCAGCGGCACACCAGCGGCCCGGGCCAGAGCGCGCGCAGCATCGGCAGCTGGTCTTCGATGGGCGGCATCTTGGCGTGCAGGCCCATGCAGAAGGTGGCGCCCACGCTGCGCAGCATGTCGGCGAAGGCGGGGCAGAGCAATTGCGGGTCGCGCACTTCGACCGCAATCACGGCGTCGGGTGCGACCGGCTTCAGACCGGGCAGCGCTTCGAGCATCTCGCCGATGCGCGCCAAGAGGGCGGGCTGGTCGGCCAGCAGTTGCGACGGAATCGGGCTCAGCTGGAACACTAGCGCGCCGATGCGGTGGGCAAGGCCTTCGAGCGCGGGCTGCACGAACTCCTGGATGGCGATGTCGCTGTTCAGGAACACCGGGTTCACCTGTGTGCCGCGGCCGCTTTCGTCGCGCACGGTGGCGTCGGTCACCAGGCTCGGCGCCTTCACCATGAAGCGGAAGTCGTCCGGCACCATCGCCGCATAGCGTGCGTACTGGCTCGCCGTGAGGGCGCGATAGAAGTTGCGGTCCAGGCTCACGGTGCGAAAAAGCGGGTGCCGCGCCAATGCGGCGAGCCCGTTCTTCGAGAGTGCGGTTTCGGCGTAGTCGCCGTCCCAGACGAGATTGGCCCAGCCGGGATAGCTCCATGAAGAGGTGCCGAGCCGAAGCAGGGGAGGGAGCGTTTCGGCCAGTTCGACCAGTGCCGGATCGACCGGTGCAGCGGCCACGGTGCTTCCGCGTGTTTTCTTGCGGGCCGGCACCTCGGCGGAAGGCGCCACCTCAAGAGGCGGCGGCGAGGGCGCGGGCGCCTCGGGTGGGCGCGGGAGATCGGGAAAGAGGGAGTCCTGCAGTTCAGCCATGTCTGGGGCCGCATTCTCGGCCCACATGGGCCGGGCTCGCAGCGAGAGGCACAATCCGCGCCATGAAACAGTGGTTGCGTGCGCAGGGTGGCTGGTGGCTGGCATGGCTCGCCTTGACGGGCGTGGGTGCCGTCTGGCTCGCGCGCGCAGAACTTGCGCAGATGCAGCAGGACTTCGGCTCCGACGTGCGCATCGCTCACCGCATCCTGAGCCAGCAGGTGGTGCAGTACGACGCGGTGCTGGCCACGGTCGCGCTGCTGGAGCCTGGCACCCGCGCCGACCGTCCGGAGCAGCGCCTGCCGTCGGTCTATCCCTCGATCCTGCGCGTGCAGCGGCGCGAAGGAGACGAACCCTGGCCGGACGAAAAGCAGGCCAACGCATTGGCCGCGGCGGAAGCGCGTTCGCGCAGCGAGCGCCGGGCCGAACTGGCGGCGCCCGATCTTGCGCGCGGCCGTTATCAGCTCGTGATGGGCGCCACGCCTTTCAGCTACGCGCTGGAGATCGACCTGGCTGGCTCGGTGCCGTGGCGCGACTGGCCCATGGACCCTCGGCGCAGCCCGGTACGGCTGAGCTTGCAGCGTGACGGCCAACAACTGGTGCTGCAGCCTGGCCAGCCAGGAGACGGCAGTGGCTGGCGCTTCGATCTCACCAAGGCACTGGCCTCGCCGAGCCAGCCCTTTGAACTGGTCGCCGTGCGCCACGTGGGCTGGGGCGAACTGCCTTGGCGCAGCATGGCCGGCTGGGCTGCGGCGGTGGGCTTGCTGCTGGCGGGACTCTGGGCCGCGCAGCGGCAGCGCATTGCGCGCCGCCGGGCCGAAGAGCTGCTGCGGCTCGGCCAGGTGGCTCGGCTCAACGCGCTGGGCGAACTCTCGGCCGGCCTCGCGCATGAACTGAACCAGCCGCTCACCGCGGTGCTTGCCAACGCACAGGCCGCGCGCCGCTTGCTGGACGACGATCCGCCAGACCTGGCCACGGCACGCGATGCCATGGGGCAGGCTGTCGAGCAGGCGCGCCGGGCGGCTGGCGTGGTCGGCCGGCTGCGCCGCGTCATCGAGCGGCCCGAGGCCGAGGGCGAGGTGCGCCCCCTCGTGCTCCAGGAACTGGTTCGCAGCGCCATGCACTTGCTGGCACCCGAGTTCGCCAAGCGCTCGGTCTCGGCGCAGTTCGATGCCGCCGCTCAGGCGCCTGTGCGGGTGCAAGCCGATGCGGTGGCGCTCGAGCAGATCGTGCACAACCTGCTGATGAATGCCTTGCAGGCGCTGGAACTCGTGCCAGCCCCGGATCGGCGGCTGGCGGTCTCGGTCGGCCGCAACGGTCAGGAGGGCGTGCTGACCGTCACGGACAACGGCCGCGGCATCTCGCCGGAAGCTTTTCCACGCCTTTTCGAACCCTTCTTCAGTACGCGCGAGGGCGGCCTGGGCCTTGGCCTCAGCCTGAGCGAAACGCTGGCGAGCGGCATGGGCGGCAGCCTGAGCGCTGCCAACGTACCGCCGCATGGCGCGCGCTTCACGCTCGCGCTGCCCCTGGTGGCCCGACCGGCGGAGCATGCGGCATGAACGCTCCGGCCCCTCATGAACCGCAGTCGCCGCTGATTCACCTGATCGACGACGACCAGGCGGTGCGCGAGAGTCTCTCGCTGCTGATCGGCACGGTCGGCCTGCGGGTGCAGGGCTGGGCCGATCCGCAAGCCTTCATCGACGGCTTCGACCGCGTGAGTGTCGGCGCCATCGTGCTCGACGTGCGCATGCCCGGCATCAGCGGGCTCACGGTGCTCGACCGACTGGTGGCGCAAGGCGTCGACCAGCCGGTGATCATGCTGACCGGCCACGGCACGGTCGAGATGTGCCGCCGCGCCTTCAAGGCCGGCGCGGCCGAGTTTCTCGAGAAGCCGGTGGACGACGAGCAGCTGCTCGAGGCGCTGCAGCAGGCCGTGCGCCAGCACGTGCGTTCGCGCGAGCGCTCGCAGGCCGACAACGCCGCACGCGAGCGGTTCGCGCAACTGTCGGAGCGCGAGAGAGAAGTGCTGGCCTTCATCGTGCAGGGCCTCACAAACAAGGAGATTGCGCGCACGCTCGCGCTCTCGCCGCGCACGGTGGAAACGCACCGCGCCAACCTGTTCGCCAAGCTCGACTGCGACTCGCTCGCGCAGCTGATCCGGGGCTACGCCGTGCTGGTGGCCGGGGACTCGTGAAACCCGGCGCTCCGTAGTTCTACGGAGCGCCGGGCGTAGCCGTACGAATGGCCTGGGCGGCCGGTGTTTTCTACAGTCGTGCAGCCGCCGGCAACTCGCTGGCGCAATCACCTCGCATCCACTGGAGAAACTAAAAAATGCATTCCACCCTTCGCCTTGGCTCCCTTGTCGTCCTGCTTGCCGCATCTGCCGTACAGGCCCAGACGCCCGCACCCGCGGTGCGCACCGAAAAGAATATTTCCCTCGCGCTGGCCAACCAGATCGCGGCCGAAGCCGTGGCGGCCTGCGCCGCCAACGGCTACAACGTGGCCGCCACCGTGGTCGACCGCGCGGGCACCGTGCGCGCCGTGCAGCGGGCCGACAACGCAGGCCCGCACACGCTGGCTTCGAGCGAGCGCAAGGCCTGGACCTCGGCCTCCGCCAAGAATGCGACCCAGGCCATGATGGAGGGGTCGCAGAAGAACCCCGGCGGCGCGAATCTCGTCTACCTGCCGGGCGTCCTTCTGCTGGGCGGCGGCGTGCCGGTGAAGTCGGGCAACGACGTGATCGGCGCCGTGGGCGTGGGCGGTGCACCGGGCGGTAACCTTGACGAACAGTGCGCCAATGCCGCGCTCGAAAAGGTCAAGGGGCTCCTGGGCTGAAGACGATGAAGCGCGGTATCTGGTCCGGCGTATTGGTGATCGCGCTCGGCATCGGCGCATCGGCCGGCGTATCGGCCCAGGTGCCGCCGCAAGCGGCCGAAGTGCTGGCCTACGAAGGGCTGCACCGGGCCGCCTGGCAGGGCGATTTGCCGAAGGTAAAGGCACTGATCGCATCTGGCGCCAAGCTCGATGCGCGCGACGCGCGGGGCCGCACGCCCTTGCACGTCGCCACCCATGCCCGGCAGCGCGAGGCGGTGAAGCTGCTCGCCAAGGCCGGTGCAAACCTCGATGCGCTCGAAGACGACCGCTACGACGCGGTGACCATCGCATCGGTGGCCGACGACTCCGCGACACTCGCGCTCTTGCTGTCGCTCGGCGCCAATGCCGGGCAGGTGACGAGCCGCTACGACGGCACCGCGCTGATCGCCGCGGCTCACCTGGGCCACGACGAGGTGGTCCGCAAGCTGATCGCAGCCGGTGCGCCGCTCGACCACGTCAACAACCTGCACTGGACGGCGGTGATCGAAGCCATCGTGCTCGGCGACGGCGGGCCGCGCCACCAGCGCACGCTCGCCGCGCTGATCGACGCCGGCGCCAATCTGAAGCTGACCGACCGCCAGGGCAACACACCGCTCCAGCTGGCGAGCGCGCGCGGCTATACGGCCATGGTCAAGCTGCTGGAAGCGCCGCGCCCGAGATAGCGTCGGCTCGGGGACAATGGCGGCTCGCCACGAGGAAACCGCCCCATGTACATGCCCACGCAGTTCAACGCCAAGGAAGGAAGCTGAGATGCGCGTGTTCGCATTGCTCAGCCTGGTGCTGGCGCTCGTGATCGTCGGCCTGCTCGCAAAGAAGCAGTTGGCTACCGCCGCGGCGCCCGTATTGCCGTCGGTGCCCGGTGTCGCCGCTCCCGCGCCGGGCGACGCGCCTGTCAATGCGCGCACGCAGGCCGAGCAGGTGCAAAAGCAGGTCAAGGAAGCGCTAGACGCCGCGGCCGAGGCGCGCAAGATGCCGGATGACAACTGAGCCCACGCAGCCTTCGCAGCCGAACGACGACGCGCACTGGATGGCGCTGGCGCTGGCCGAGGCGCGCTCGGCGGCCGAAGCCGGCGAGGTGCCGGTGGGCGCGGTGCTGGTCAGGGGCGGGCAGCTCGTCGCCACGGGGCGCAACGCACCGGTCGCGCAGCATGACCCGAGCGCCCACGCCGAGATCAATGCCCTGCGCGCCGGTGCCGCGGCGCTGGGCAACTATCGCCTCGACGGCTGTGAGCTGTTCGTCACGCTCGAGCCCTGCGCCATGTGCGCGGGCGCCATGCTGCATTCGCGGCTGGCGCGCGTGGTGTTCGGCGCGGCCGACCCCAAGACTGGCGCGGCCGGCTCGGTGCTCGATCTTTTTGCCGAACCCCGGCTGAACCACCGCACGCAAGTGCAGGGCGGCGTGCTGGCCGCGGAGTGCAGCGCAGTGCTGCAACAGTTTTTCCAGCAGCGTCGCGAGGCGGCGCGCGAGCAGGCCGAGCCCTTGCGCGATGACGCGCTGCGCACGCCGGCCGAGCGGTTCGACGCGCTTCGCGCCTACGCCTTCGAGCCGCGCTACGTGCAGGATCTGCCCAGCCTCAATGGCTGGCGCATGCACTACATCGACGAAGGTCCCCGGGGTGCTGCGGAGGCGGCCTGCTGCATCTGCCTGCACGGCCCGGGCGAATGGGGCTACTTTTTTCGCCACCTCGTCGGAATGCCCGGCCTCCGCACGCTGGTGCCCGACCTCATCGGATTCGGCAAGAGCGACAAGCCCAAGCGAGAAGCAGCGCACCAGCTCGAATGGCACTGCCAGGTGGTGAGCGAATGGCTCGATCGCACGGCGCCGGCGCCCGTGGCGTTGGTGCACAGTGCCGCGGGCGCCGAGCTGGCCGCGCTGCTGCAGGCCGCGAGGCCCGGTTTTTTCACAGCCGTGCTCCTGGCTCCCGAAGGCAGCGAGAAAGTCGCCGACGCATGGCGCGCCCCATTCCCGGACCGCGGCTACCAGGCCGCGCTGCGCGCGCTCGGCCCCTTGGCGTCGTCCTCCGGTCCGAGCGGCTCGCAGGCTGCGTTGCTCGCACGGCAGGTGCGCAACGCAATGGGATACTCGGCGCCGTGACCAAGAAACACATCTACATCTATTCCCCCTCCAGCGCGATTCGCGACAAGGCCGCCTTCCGCCGCGGCGTCGCAAGACTCAAGACCCTGGGCTACGAAGTCGAACTCGACGAAGCGGCACTTGCCGCCTACCAGCGCTTTGCGGGCGACGACGCGACCCGGCTCGCCGCCATTGGCCGCGCGGCCGCCAGCGGTGCCGACATCGCCCTGATCGGGCGCGGCGGCTATGGGCTCACGCGCATCCTCGACGCCATTCCCTACAAGGCGGTTGCCAAGGCCATCCAGCGCGGAACCGAATTCGTCGGGGTCAGCGATTTCACCGCATTGCAGAGCGCGCTGCTCGTCAAGACCGGTGCAGTGACCTGGGCCGGCCCGGCCGTCGGCGAAGACTTCGGCGCCGAAGGCGGCTCGGACGACATCATGGAAGCCTGCTTCGACGACCTCGTGAGCGGGCAGGGCGAAGGCACCGGCTGGCGCATGCCGGTGCGCGATGCCGGCTTGAAGCTCAAGCCCGTGCACGATGCCACCCTGTGGGGCGGCAACCTGTGCGTGCTAACGAGCTTGCTGGGAACGCCTTATTTCCCGGCGGTCGACAAGGGCGTGCTTTTCATCGAAGACACCAACGAGCATCCGTACCGCATCGAACGCATGCTCGACCAGTTGCGCATGGCGGGCGTACTGGCACGCCAGCGCGCCATCGTGTTCGGCCAGTTCACCGGCATGCGCAAGGTGCCGGGCTACGACCGCGGCTTCGGCTTCGACTCGGTGGTCGACCGGCTGCGCGCCGCGCTCAAGGTGCCGGTGCTCACCGGCCTGCCGTTCGGCCACGTGCAGACCAAGGTGCTGCTCCCCGTAGGCGCCAAGGTTGAATTGGCCGCCGAAGGCCGCGAAGTCTTCATGGTGTGGGGCCATCGGCATGCCCACGGCGACTCGCACGATCATGCCCACCACGGCCATGCCCATTGAGCAAGACGGCGTCTCGCTTCAAGGACAGCACAAGTAATGAAAAAGCGGCAGCCGCAGAAAGCTGCCGCAGCAGCCTCGGGGCGCTCAGTGTGTGATGCGCTGGTGCGCTCGCGGTCCCATGGACCCTGGCAGGCCGCCCTTGAACATGCTGTTGATGGCTTTCATCTGGCGGCGGGCGGCCGCCTCGCCGTCAATGGCGCTCAGCGCCACCATCACGTCCTGCCGCAAATACCAGAGTGCTTCGACGTCGGTTGCAAACCGCACGCGTTGAGCGACGCGCTGGACCGAATGCCCGCCGTGCGCCTGCAGCACCGACAGCATGGCCGTTCGGATGCGCCCCAGTTGGTTTTCTCCCACACGGCCAGACCCGAGGCCGGGAATTCCCAACAGGCGGAAAAAGCGACGAAAGGAAGACATGAGCACCAAAAGCGTATTGCTGTAAGTCGGAACGGTTGTTACCTTAAGCCTCGACGCGCCAATTCACAAGATCTGGAACACTGTTTCTTGTTTGTAAACAACATACTTTACGGTTCACTTGATTTAAGCGCGAAATTGTGAGTGCAAAAGTGATAAGAAATAACGATCAATGGAGACGCAGCCTGCATGGAGCGAAGGTTTGCGGGCGAATCCATTGCACCTTTGCGTCCCTCGCTTCTAATACGTAGCCAAGAGCCGCTGCCACCACGAGTTCCTTCAAGCATGGGTGTTAATTCCACAATTGTTTTCGCAGACCTGACCGGTAGTTCTCGGGTATTCGAAGCCATGGGAAACGCGCGGGCCACGGAAACGGTGACGCGGCTCACCCAGTGGATCGGCAGCATTTGTCAGGCCCACGGCGGCAGGGTGGTGAAGTCTCTGGGCGACGGCGTATTCGCAACTTTTTCGAACGCCGCCGCGGCCACGCACGCGGTGATCGAACTGCAGCGCTACCACCACAAGCGGCTCATGGCATGGCCGGTGCCGTTGCGCATGGCACTGCAGATCGGCGTGGCCAGCGGCGAAGTGCTCGAGGTCGAGGGCGACTGCTTCGGCGATGCGGTCAACCTGGCGTCGCGCCTGAGCGACCTGGCGGGGCCCGGCCAGATCTGGGCGGCCGACGCCGTCATCGCGCAAATGGGCGAAGTGGGCGTCCGGCATCGCGACCTGGGTCTCATCACCATTCGAGGGCGCAGTGAGATGTCGGCCGTTCACCGCATCGACTGGCAGGAGGAGCTGACCTCCTTCCTGACCGTACCGGCCGCGCTGACGCCGGTTCGGCTGACCGATTCGAACTTCGGGCAAATCGAGCTGGCGTGGCTCGACGTGCGTTCCATGTTCCGCACCGAAGAGCTTCCTATCCACCTCGGTCGGGTGAATGACGCCCAGTTCGTGGTCAACGATCCGCGTGTGTCGCGGCTGCATGCGCGCATCGAACTGCGCAGCGGCAGCTGCGTGCTGACCGATCTCAGCACCTATGGCACCTGGGTCCGGTTTCACGGCAACGGCGGGCCCAGCAACGAGATCGCGCTGCGGCGCGAGGAATGCGTGCTGCATGGCAGCGGCGAAATCGGCCTTGGCGCGCCGCTGAGCGACTTCACCGCACCAACCATCGCCTTCAATACGGCGGGTGCCGAAGTGCAGCTCTCTCGCCGCGAAGTCGCGCGCTAGGAGCCGCCAGCGCTCAGCGCGGCGCTTCCAGAATCGCGGCCAGTTCGCCGATGTCGATCGGCTTTTGCAGGTGATGGTCGAACAGCTCGCGCGCCGCCGCGCCGGCGGCATCTTCCACCGAGAAGCCGGAAATGGCGATGAGCAGCTTAGGGCTGCGTTCCGCCGGGGCAGAGCGCAAGCGCCGCGCCACCTCGGTGCCCGGAAAGTCGGGCAGCGAGAGGTCGATGAGCGCCGCATCGAAGTGCTCCGCCGCGGCCGCATCCAGGGCCTGCTGTGCCGTGTAGGTGCAGCGGGCGGTATGGTCCTGCAGTGTCAAGAGCTCCTGCAGCAAGTCTGCCGCGGCTACGTTGTCGTCGACGATCAGCACATTCACTGGGGCAAGCCTTGGTCAGGAGAAATCGAAGCTTCGAGTATCCTGGTCCATCGCCCCCCGCGCAGTAGGAAGGCGCCTACGCCCGCGCTTGCGTCGCAGTCTTTGCCTCCGCCTGCACCGGCAGCTCCACCTTGAACAGGGCACCGTGGCCGGGCGTGCTCTCCACCTCGATGCGCCCGTGGTGCAGGCCCACGATCTTGCGCGTGATGTAGAGCCCGAGGCCCAGCCCCGAGGCATGTTTGCGGCTGTCGTCGGTGCGTTCGAACTGCTCGAAGATGCGTTCCTGGTCTTCGGGCGCAATGCCGATGCCCTGGTCGCGCACTGTGATGCGCGCGATGCCGTTGGCTTGGCTCAGCATCATCTCCACCGGCTTGCCGCGGCCGTAGCGCAGCGCATTGGTCAGCAGGTTGGTCAGCACCTGTTCGATGCGGAATTCGTCCCACACACCCCGCAGTTCGCCCGGCGCCTCGAGCGCAATCTCGGAGCCCGCGGCCTCTGCTTGGTGCCGCAGGCCCTCCACCACGGTGCGCGCGAGCGCGGCAAGGTCGACCGGCTGGGGCTGGATCGAAAGTGCGTCCCGCCGCATGCGCGTCACGTCGAGCATGTCGTCGATCAGCCGCACCATGTTGCGGATCTGCCGCTGGTCGCGCTCGATCATGGCTGGCAAGCGGTCCGCTGCGAAGGACTCCAGCCTGCCTTTGGACACATGCAGCTGCCGCAGCTGCGTTTCGAGATACAGCGTGTTGAGCGGCGTGCGCAGCTCGTGCGAAACCATCGACATGAAATCGTCGCGCATGCGCACCGCGTGTTCGAGCTTGCGCTGCGTGTGCCGCAGCTGCTCGACCAGTTCTTCCTGCTTTTGGTGGGCGGCCGCGAGTTTTTCCATTTCCTGGCCGAGTGCCTTGCGGTGGCGGTGCAGGTCGACGAATACGTTGACCTTGCTCGTCACCGCATGCGGGTCGAGCGGCTTGTGCAAAAAGTCGACCGCGCCGCTCTCGTAGCCCCGGAACGCGTAGTTGAGTTCACGGCCCGCTGCGCTCACGAAGATGATTGGAATGGGCCGCGTGCGTTCGGTGCCGCGCATCAGCTCGGCCAGCTCGAAGCCGTTCATGCCGGGCATCTGCACATCGAGAATGGCCAGCGCAAATTCATGGTCGAGCAGCAGCGCCAGGGCCTCTTCGGCCGAAGTCGCGCGGTACACCGCGCGCCCGGGTCCACGGATCAGGGCCTCCAGCGCCAAAAGGTTTTCAGGCAGGTCATCGACGATCAGCAGCTTGCTTTCGACGTCAATGGACATGGGCAGACTCCAGTTGCAAGAGCAGGGCGCGAAGCTCGCGCAAGGGAAGCACGTGGTCGGGAGAGTGCAAGGCAATGGCCGCTTCGGGCATGATGGAAATCTGGGCTTCGTTGGGGTCCTGGACGGCGGTGATGCCACCGGCCAGATGAATGCGCTGCATGCCTTCGGCACCATCGTTGTTGGCGCCGGTGAGCAGAATGCCGGCCAGTGCCGGCCCGTAGGCGTCGGCCGCGGAGGCCATCAATACATCGATCGACGGCCGCGAAAAGCGCACCGGCGGCTCGCAGCTGAGCGAGAAGCGGCGGTTGCGCTCGATCGACAGATGGTAGCCGGGCGGCGCGAAGTACACATGGCCGGCCGCGAGCGGCATCTTGTCAGCGGCCTCGTGCACCGGCACTTGAAGGCGCTCGGCGAAGATCTCGGCCAGGTGGCTTTCATGCCCTTCGGGCAGGTGAAGAACCACCACCAGCGGAAGATGCCACGGCAGGGGAAGGTCGTGCAGCATCCGAAGCAGCGCATCGATGCCGCCCGCAGAGGCGCCGAGCACCGCGGCCTCGATGCGCCTCCCAGGAAATGGCGTGACGTCCGTTTTCATGTGGCCTTGCGGTAGATGCGCTCCGGCTTCGCGTGCGCGTCGAAACGTTCCGAATAGCTCGAGAAATCGATGCTTTCCTTGGCACCAAGGCCCAGAAAACCGCGGTGGCACAGCGACTCGTGGAACAGGCCCAGCGCGCGGTCCTGCAGCTCGCGGTTGAAGTAGATGAGCACGTTGCGGCATGAGACGAGCTGCGTCTCGGCAAACACGCTGTCGGTCGCCAGGCTGTGGTCGGCAAAGATCACGTCGGCGCACAGCGAGGGGTCGAAGCGCGCGGCTTCGTAGGCGGCGGTGTAGTAGTCGGAGAACGAGCTTCGTCCGCCTGCGCGTTGGTAGTTGGCCGTGTAGCCGCGAATCGACTCGATGGGAAAGATGCCCTGCCGTGCCTTCTCGAGCGAGTCCGGATTGATGTCGGTCGCGTAGATCTGCGTGCGCGAGAGCAGACCCTCTTCCCGCAGCAGAATGGCGAGCGAAAACACCTCCTCGCCGGTGCTGCAGCCCGCCACCCACACCTTCACCGAGGGGTAGGTGTGCAGGATCGGTACCACGTGCTGGCGCAGCGCCAAAAAATAGGCCGGGTCGCGGAACATCTCGCTCACCGGAATCGTCAGGTACTGCAGCAGCCGGCCGAAGAGCCCCGGGTCGCGCAGCACTTTTTCCTGTAGCGCCGAGATGCTCGGAAGCCCGAGCTGCGCCAGCGCGTGCAGCACGCGCCGCTTCTGCGAGGCCACGGTGTAGTTGCGAAAGTCGTAGCTGTACTTGAGGTAGATCGCCTCCATCAGCAGCCGCAGCTCGATCTCCGTGTTGTTCAACGGAGACGGCACGGGGGAGGGCGTGGCGATCTGGTTCACAGCCGCTCCATTTTCGGCATCCACACGCGCAGAAGCGAGAACAGGCGCTCCAAATCCACAGGCTTTGCCAGGTAGTCGCTGGCGCCCGCGGCCAGGCATTGGTCGCGGTCGTCCTTCATGGCCTTCGCGGTGATGGCGATCACGGGCAGCTTCTCGAAGCGCCGGTCGGCACGCAACCGGCGCGTGGCCTCCAGGCCGTCCATCTCCGGCATCATCACGTCCATCAGCACCAGGTCGATCTCGGGCGCCTGCTCGAGCTTCTCTAGCGCCTCGCGGCCGTTGCGGCCGATCTCGACCGCCGCGCCGCGCTGCTCCAGCGCACTGGTCAGCGCGAAGATGTTGCGCACGTCGTCATCCACCAGCAGGATGGTGCGGCCCTCGAAGATGCGGTCGCGCCCGCGCGCGGCCTTGAGCATGCCTTGGCGCTCGCTGGAAAGCTCGGCCTCCACCTTGTGCAGGAACAAGGTCACCTCGTCGAGCAGGCGCTCCGGCGAGCGCGCGCCCTTGATGATGATGGAACGCGAATAGCGCTGCAGCTCGGCTTCCTCGTCGCGCGTGAGGTTGCGGCCGGTGTAGACGATCACGGGCGGAAACGAAACGATCTCTTCGGCCGCCATGCGCTTGAGCAACTCCCCGCCCTGCATGTCGGGCAGGTGCAGGTCAGTGATCATGCAGTCGAAGACGCGCCTTCGCAGCAGGTCGAGCGCATCTTCGCCCGAGCCCACGGCAATGATCTCGATGTCTTCGTCGCCAATCAAACGGATCACGCTTTCTCGCTGCAGCGCATCGTCCTCTACCAGCAGCACGGTCTTGACCTTCTGCGCGAGTTTTTCCTCGAGCCGGGCGAACACCTGCATCAGCTCGGCACGCGTGGCCGGTTTCTGCGCATAGCCGATCGCGCCCATGTGCAGCGCGGCGGCCTGCGCGTTGTCGGCCGCAGACACCACGTGGATCGGAATGTGGCGCGTTTGCGGCGAGTCCTTCAGGCGCTGCAGCACGTCGAGGCCGGTGCTGTCGGGCAGGCGCATGTCCAGCAGGATGGCGTCGGGCACGAACTGCTGCGCCAGATCGAAGCCGTCGGCCGCGCCATGCGCCACCAGGCAGCGGTAGCCAAGCTCGTGCGCCAGGTCGTACAGGATGTGCGCGAACTGCGGCTCGTCCTCGATCACCAGCACCCGGCGCACCTGGTCGCGCGGCAGCGCACGGTCGTCGGAAAACTGCGGCGGCGGCACCACGGCCGGCGGCGCGGGCGCGGCCGGAACAGCCTGCGGGGAGGGCGGCAAGGCGGGCGCAGGCTTTGCGGAAGCAGCGGCCGGCGTGCGCTGCAACGCCTGCGGCGCCACCGCCGGCAGCTGCAGGGTGAAGGTGCTGCCCTGGCCGGGCTGGCTCTGCACCGACAGCGCGCCGCCCAGAAGGCGGGTGAGGTCGCGCGAGATCGAGAGCCCCAGGCCGGTGCCGCCATAGCGCCGGCTGGTGGTGCCGTCGGCCTGGTGGAAGGCTTCGAAGATGAGCTGCTGCTGTTCCGGCGCAATGCCGATGCCCGAATCGGAAACCGCGAACACCGCGCCGCCGTCGGGTGCGGCCGAAACCACCAGCGCCACGTCGCCGCTGTCGGTGAACTTGAGTGCGTTGGAGAGCAGGTTCTTCAGGATCTGCTCGACGCGATGCCGGTCGGTCACCAGCGATGCAGGCACGTCCGGATGCATGGTGAGCTTGAAACCCAGGCGCTTCTCCGCGGCCATCGGGCCGAAGGTGCTCTCCAGGCTTCGCGCGAGCTTGTCGAGCGCCACGTCTTCGATCACCACTTCGAGCTTGCCTGCCTCGACCTTCGAGATGTCCAGGATGTCGTTGATCAGCACCAGCAGGTCGTTGCCCGACGAGTAGATGGCATTCGCGAACTTCACCTGCTCGGGGCTCAGGTTGCCTTGCGGGTTGTCGCCGAGCAGCTTGGCCAGGATGAGCGCGCTGTTGAGCGGGGTGCGCAGCTCATGCGACATGTTGGCCAGAAATTCGGATTTGTAGCGGCTGGCGCGCTGCAGTTCGTCGGCGCGGTCTTCGAGATCGCGCTGCACGCGGCGCAGGGCGGCATTGCGCTGGTCCAATGCCTCGGTGCGTTCGGAGAGCTGGCTGTTGGTCTGCTCCAGTTCGGCCTGCTGGTTCTCCAGCATGGCTTGCGAGGCGCGCAGCGCGCGCGACTGCTCCTCGAGTTCCTCGTTGGCGGTGCGCAGCTCTTCCTGCTGCACCTGAAGTTCCTCGTTGAGCTGCTGCGTTTCGGCCAGCGCGTCCTGCAGCTGTTCGCGGTAGCGTGCCGCCGCGAGCGACGCGCCGATGTCCTCGGCCACGAGGTCGAGCAGTTCGTTGGTCCGCGCATCGGGTACGCCCGGAAGGCCGAGTTCGACCACGCCGTTCACGATGCGGTCGCTGGACACCGGCACCAGCAGCACAGCAGAGGGCGCCATTTCGCCTAGGCCCGAATTGACCTTCAGGTAGTCGGCCTGAATGGGCTCGATCAGCATGCGGCGCCGCTCGGCCGCGGCCTGGCCGACCAGGCTCTGGGTGGGCGAGAACACCTGCGGCGTCGCCTCGGCCTCCATCGAGAAGCCGTAACTCGCGGCGCGCCGCAGCGTGCCATGGCGCTCCCGCACGTACAGCGCGCCCACGGCGCTGCCCAGGCGGCGCGAGAAGAACGCGAGCACCTTGCGGCCCAGGTCGTTTGCGCTCAGCTCGCCCACCAGTTCGCCGACCAGTTCGGTTTGCGCGCTGCGCAGCCAGGCTTGCTGCGCCAGCCGCTCGGCGTGCGTGGCCTGCTCCCGCAGCACTGCGTCGTAGCTGTCCGAAAGCCGCATGAGCTGCCGCCGGCCGAAGTAGGCCACCATGCCGGTGAACACCAGCGTGAAGAGCATGAACACACCCACTACGAGCCAGCTGGTGCGGTTGGCCTCCTCGTTGCGCTGGAAGCGCAGGCCTTGCTCGGTGTCCATGAAGGCCGTGAACTCGGCGCGCATGTCGTCGCTCAGCCGCTTGCCCCGGCCCTGCCGCACCAGCCCCTGGTAGTCGCCGCCGTTGCGCCGTGCGGCGATCATCTCGGTCGCGAATTCATTCCACTCCGCTTGCAATGCGGCGATGCGTGCGATCCGCTCACCTTGCTGCCGGTTGTCGGAGACTTGACCTTGCAGTGCCTCGATGTCGCCCTTGATCCTCGGCAGGGCGCTCTGGTAGGGCTCCAAAAAACTTTCTTCGCCGGTGATGAGGAAGCCGCGCAGGCCGGTTTCCATGTCGATGGTGCGGCGCTGCAGTTCGCTCGCGTTGCGCACGACGCGGTCGGTGGATTCGACCCGGCTGATGGCCGACAGCAGAAACACGATCAACCCCACGAACACCAGCGCGCCGATCAGGCCGCCAAGCAAAGGCCACTTCAGGTTGCGGCTCAGCAGACGCTCGAAGTCATCAGGGTCGATCGCGGAGGGGGATTTCATTCACGGCGATTTGTAAGCAAAACTTTTGAAGTTTTGCCGATATCCGGGGCCCCCCGTGTCGGAGAAGGCCCCGACAAGCTTTTGATACCTCTGCGGCGCATGGCCAACGGAGCGCCGCTATACTGTTGTTTTATACAGCTACAGTGACCACGGATCTTTCCACCAAGCCGCAGGCAGTGCCGTCCGATGAGGCCCGCACGGTGTCCGTCAAGGCCCTGTGCGCCTTCGGTGCCAAGGCGGGCGACCTCGACCTGCGTTTCGTGCCCGCGCCCAGCGCGCTCGAGGGCATGGCCGGCCACGCACTCGTGCAGGGCCGCCGCGGCGAGAGCTACCAAAGCGAAGTGGCGCTGGTCTCGCATTGCGGCGCGCTCAAGGTGCGCGGCCGCGCCGACGGGTACGACCCGCGCGCCCCCCGGGTCGAAGAGATCAAAACCTTTCGCGGCGACTTCGACGCCATCCGGGGCAACCACCGCGCACTGCACTGGGCCCAGGCCCGCACCTACGGCTGGATGCTGTGCGAGCTGCACGGCCATGACCACATCACCGTGGCGCTCGTGTACCTTGATCTCGGCACCGGCGAAGAGACCGTGCTGGAAGAGCAGCACACCCGGGCAGCGCTGCAGGCGCACTTCGAGCTCTTGTGCGAACGCTACAGCGACTGGGCACAGAGCGAAGCCGCGCACCATGCTGTGCTCGACAGCGCGCTGGCCCGTCTGGAATTTCCGCATGGCACGTTCCGCGCCGGCCAGCGCGAACTGGCCGAGGCCGTGTACCGCGCCGCTGCGAATGAGCGCTGCCTGATGGCGCAGGCGCCCACCGGCATTGGCAAGACGCTGGCCACCATCTTTCCGCTGCTGAAGGCGCGCGCCGCACGGAAGATCGACAAGATCTTCTTTCTCACTGCCAAGACCTCGGGCCGCGCCGTGGCACTGGAAGCCTTTCGCGTGATGGGAGAAGGGTGCGCGCCGGTGCGCGTTCTCGAACTCACCGCGCGCGAGAAGGTCTGCGAGTACCCCGACCGCGCCTGTAATGGCGATTCGTGTCCGCTGGCCAAGGGCTTCTACGACCGCCTGCCCGCAGCGCGTGAAGACGCCGCGCGCGCAGCCCGGCTCGACCGGCAGGCGCTGCGGCAGATTGCATTGGCGCACACCGTATGCCCCTATTTCCTGACGCAGGAAATGGCGCACTGGTCCGATGTAATCGTCGGTGACTACAACTACTACTTCGACGGCAGCGCCTTTCTCTACGCCACCATGAAGGACTCCGACTGGCACGCGGCGGTGCTGGTCGACGAGGCGCACAACCTGTTGGAGCGCGCGCGCGGCATGTACACCGCCGAGCTCGACGGCCCGTCACTCGAAGAAGCCCACCGCGTGGCGCCCGCATCTGTGCGCGGCGCGCTCGGGCGGCTGTACCGGGAATGGGACACGGTGCAGCAATCGCAGACCGAGCCCTACGACACGGCGGACGAAATACCCGAACGCTTCACTCGCACGCTGCAGGCGGCCAACACGGCCATGGGCGAGTACTTTGCTGCCACGCCCGACGCGTTGCAGGGGCCGCTGCAGCGCTTCTTCTTCGATGCGTTGCAGTTCGCCCGGCTGGCCGATTCCTTCGATGACCATTCGGTGTTCGAGCGCACGCTGGGGCCCGCAATCGACCATCAGCAGCGCAGCCTCTCGATCCGCAACCTCGTGCCCGCGCCATTCCTCGAGCCGCGCTTTGCAGAGGCCGCGTCGGTCACCTGTTTTTCGGGCACCTTGTCGCCGTTCGTCTTTTACCGCGATGCGCTGGGGCTGCCACCGGAAACGCTGCTGCTCGACGTGGCCTCGCCATTCCAGAGCCGGCAGCTACGGGTCGAGGTGGCGATGAACGTATCGACCCGCTTCCGCGATCGCGCGGGCTCGCTTCGCAGCGTGGCCGAGATCATCGGTGCCCAGTTCGCGCGCCTGCCCGGCAACTACCTCGCGTTCTTCAGCAGCTTCGACTACCTGGAAAAGGCCTGCGCGGCCTTCCACGCCAGGCACCCCGGCGTGCCGGTGTGGACGCAGACGCGCGGTATGGCCGAAGCCGATCGCCACGGCTTTCTCGCGCGCTTCGAGGAGGGCGGCCGCGGCATCGGCTTTGCAGTGCTGGGCGGCGCATTCGGCGAAGGCATTGACCTGCCCGGCAGCCGGCTGATCGGCGCCTTCGTTGCCAGCCTGGGCCTGCCGCAGCACAACGCCCTGAACGAGATCACGCGCGAGCGCATGCAGGCGCGCTTTGGCAAGGGCTACGAATACACCTACCTCTACCCAGGGCTGCAAAAGGTGGTGCAGGCGGCCGGCCGCGTCATCCGCACCGAGCAGGACGAGGGCGTGCTGCACCTGCTGGACGACCGCTTTGCGCGCGCCGAAATCCGCGAGTTGCTGCCGCCGTGGTGGGAGCTGCGCCTGGGCGGCCCGGCGCACGCGGGCAGGAAGGGAGAAGACGTCGATGCGGTCCGCTAGCCACATCCAGTTGGCCGACGAACCCGACCTGTTCGGCGAGGCTCCGGTGGCCGCCATCGAAGGGCTTCGGTACGAGCGTGACTTTCTTACGCGCGCAGAAGAAGACGAACTGCTGCGCATCGTGCAGGGCTTTGAACTTCGCGAGATGCGCTACAAGGAATACACCGCACGGCGCCGCGGCATCAGCTTTGGCGGCAGCTACGACTTCGAGAACCACCGCCTGCGCCCGGGCCCTCCGCTGCCCGAGCCGCTGCATCCGCTGCGCGCAAGGGTGGCCGCATGGATGGGCATGGCGCCCGAGGACTTCACGCACATGCTGTTGTCCGAATACAGGCCGGGCACGCCTCTTGGCTGGCACCGAGACGTGCCCGATTTCGAAGACATCGTCGGCGTCTCGCTGCGCAGCAACGCCGTGATGCAGCTGCGCCCCTATCCGCCGGCCAGCGCTTCCGCGCCTGCCAGCCTCCAACTGTTGATCGAGCCGCGCTCCATCTACATGCTGCGCGGCGAAGCTCGGTGGGCGTGGCAGCACAGCATCGCGCCGACCGAGGCGCTGCGCTACTCCATCACCATGCGCACGCGTCGGCGTGCGTGACCTGCTGCGGGTGTGGCGGGAGGCCGCTTTGCGGCCGGCTGCTTTACCGAGGCTTTCTTCATCAGGCTCGACGCGACCGAGAGATCCTTGAGCCAGGCTTTCCACGCCACCTCCCGCTGCGCTGGATCGCCACGCAGCAGGGCGGAGGGGTGCAGCGTGACCAGCACGCGGCGGCCGGTCGCCTCGTCTTCGATCCACCGGCCGCGCTCCTTCATCACTGCGACCGGTCGGCCGAGCAGCGAGCGCGCGGCCGTGGCGCCCAATGCGACGTAGCCGCGCGGCTGCACGAGCTCCATTTCGCTTTCGAGCCAGTGGTGGCAGGCTTCGGCCTCGCGCTGGGCGGGGGTTTTGTGAACGCGGCGCTTGCCGCGCAGTTCATACTTGAAATGCTTCACCGCATTGGTCACGTAGAGCTTTTCGCGTGACCAGCCGAGCTTGGCCACGGCGCGGTCGAACAGCTTGCCCGCAGGGCCGACGAAAGGGCGGCCCGCCAAGTCTTCTTTGTCACCCGGCTGCTCTCCCACCACCATCAGCACCGCGCCCACCGGCCCCTCCCCAAAGACCGACTGCGTGGCATACGCGCCCAAGGGGCACTCCCGGCACGCGTCGGTGGCCACGCTCAAGGCTTTCAGCGCGGCTGTGGCTTCGTTGCGATGGGACACGGTGCCGCAACGGTGTGCCGTTGGGGTTCAGGCGCCTCCGGGCTCAGTGATTGGGATTGCCTTTGGCGCCACCGCGCCGGGCCTGGTTTTGGTTGCTGCTGCCGAGATGGTCCTCCCGGTCGTTGCGGCTCTCGATGGTCCGGCGGGGCTCGTTGCGGGGTGTCGGGCTCTGGTGGCCGGCCTTGTTGTGCTGGGGAGGCAACGAACCGCGCTCGTCGGGCGTGTTGGGGTTCGTCTTGGACATGGGCTGCTCCTTCAAGAATGGATGGACATTCAGTTGTCCCCGCCGTGAACAGCCGCCGGTGTCGGAATTGGCCCACGGGGGGCGTCGTCCAAGCCTCATCCTTGGGCTGGGACGGAGAGTGAAAAGGAGGCAGTGGTGGCGATAGTTCAGATCGGACACCAGGGCGTCCGATTGCAAAAAAACCGGGGCGTATCGGGCATGAACCCGACATTCCTTCACTATCTTTGTCGTCCATAGGACAACTTGCGATGTCCCTCGAGCGCGGCCCCGGTATGCTAGGCGGCCCTGTTGCGCGATGTGGATTCGAACGCGCAGTGTTCGCCGGCCAACGTCGTCCAAATGCGAGAGTTTCCACGCACGGGCGCGCCGTTTGCCGGGGCGGATTTGCGTCGATACGATCCCGCGCCTTGCCCCAAAGGAATGCGCGGATGCCGCCAACGATTGCTTTTCCCTCGACGCCCGCACCGTCGAAAAACGCCGCCTGGCAGCAGCGCAGCCGGCGCCATGTCTGGCATCCGTGCACGCAGAGCATCCGTCTGGAAGCGGTGCCGCCATTGCCGATCGCGCGGGGCGAGGGCGTCTGGCTGTTCGACCACGACGGACGCCGCTATCTCGACGCGACGAGTTCGTGGTGGGTCAATCTCTTCGGCCATGCGCATCCGGCCATCAACGCGGCGTTGAAGGACCAGCTCGACAAACTCTCGCACGTGATGCTCGCCGGCTGCACGCATGCACCAGCCGTCGAGCTGGCTGAGCGGCTTGCCGCGCTGACCGGCCACGCGCTGGGTCATTGCTTCTATGCCTCCGATGGCGCCTCGGCCGTGGAGATCGCGCTGAAGATGAGCTTTCATGCGTGGCGCAATGCGGGGCGCAGCGGCAAGCAGAACTTCGTCGCGGTGCGGCGCGGCTACCACGGCGAAACACTCGGCGCGCTGCATGTGACCGACGTGCCGGTGTTCCGCGACGCCTATGCGCCGTTGCTCGCGAATGCCCACCTTGTTGCCTCGCCCGATGCACGGACCGCGCGGCCGGGCGAGCACGCAGCCGACGTTGCGCGGCGCGCCGCCGCAGAACTCGAAGCGCTGCTGGCCGAACGGCATGCATCGATCGCCGCCGTCATCGTCGAACCGCTGGTGCAATGCGCCACCGGTATGGCGATGCACGACCCCGAGTACCTGCGCCTCGTGCGCGCGCTGTGCGATCGCTACGAGGTGCACCTCATCGCCGATGAGATCGCGGTGGGCTGCGGGCGCACCGGCACTTTCTTCGCGTGCGAGCAGGCCGGCATCTGGCCCGACTTTCTTTGCCTCTCCAAGGGCATCAGCGGCGGCTACCTGCCGCTTGCGCTGGTGATGACGCGCGATGCGATCTACGAAGGCTTCGTCGACGACGACGTGGCGCGCAGCTTCCTGCATTCCCATTCCTACACCGGCAACGCGCTGGCCTGCCGCGCGGCGATTGCGACGCTCGACCTGTTCGAGCAAGAGGACGCGCTGCGGCGCAATTGCGCTCGTGGCGAACGGTTGATCGGCAAGCTGCGCGAGGGACTGCGCGGCATGCCGGTCGCTCACCTTCGCCAGTGCGGAATGATCGCGGCCTTCGACGTGCGCGAGCCCGGTGCGCGGTTTGCTGAGCGCTTTCACCTGGCCGCACGCGCGAACGGGCTGCTGATGCGTCCGATCGGTGCGACGGTCTACCTCATGCCGCCCTATGTGATTGGCGACGATGAGATCGACCTGCTGGTCGACGCCACGCTGGCCACGCTGCAAGCGGTGGCCGCGCCCAGCCACGCAGACCACGCAGAAGGAGGCCGCGATGCCGCGCTTGCTTGAACTCTTGCAGGACGAGATCATGGCTCTCGACGCCAAGTCGCTGCGCCGCCGCCGGCAGATCGCCGAAACGGCCTGCGCGCCTGAGCAGTCCCTGACGCTGGCCGGCGCGAGCGCGCAGCGCACCATGCTGGGCTTCAGCAGCAACGACTACCTCGGCCTTGCCGCGCATCCGGCGCTGGCGGCCGCGCTGGCCGAAGGCGCGGCACGCTATGGCACGGGCAGCGGCGGCTCGCACCTGATCCTCGGCCACTCGCGCGCACACGCCGAACTCGAGGAGCGGTTGGCCGACTGGATGGCGCCGCACATCCCGGAGGCGCAAAGCTTGTTCTTCTGCACCGGCTACATGGCCAACCTCGCGGTGCTGTCGGCGCTGGGCGGCGCCGAAGCGGTGATCTTTTCCGAGTCGCTCAACCATGCGTCGCTGATCGACGGTGCGCGGCTGGCCAAGGCGCGCGTCGAGCGCTATCCGCATTGCGACGTGGCCGCGCTCGATGCGCAGATCGGCGCCTGCGATGCGCCGGTCAAGCTGATCGTGAGCGATGCGGTCTTCAGCATGGACGGCAACATCGCGCCCGTGGCCGAGCTGCTCGCACTCGCCGAGCGGCATGACGCCTGGCTGGTGCTGGACGATGCGCACGGCTTCGGCGTGCTGGGCGCCACGGGCCGGGGCGTGCTGCAGGCCATGGGCCTGCGATCGGAGCGGCTGGTGCTCATCGGCACACTCGGCAAGGCGGCCGGGGTGTCGGGCGCCTTCGTGGCGGCGCACCGCACCGTCATCGACTACCTCGTGCAGCGGGCGCGGCCCTACATCTTCACGACCGCCGCGCCGCCGGCCCTCGCGCATGCGCTGCTCGCGAGCCTCACGCTGATCGAAGGCGAAGAAGGCAAGCAACGCCGCGCCGATTTGCGGGCCCGCATCGGGCAGCTGCGCAGGGGCCTCGAGGCGCTCCTGCCGCCGGACGGCAGCGCCTGGCTGCCGGATTCGCCCACCGCGATCCAGCCGCTGATCGTCGGCGACAACGCGCGCGCGATGGAGACAATGGCGCAGCTCGATGCCCGCGGGCTGCGAGTGGGTGCGATCCGCCCACCGACCGTGCCCGTCGGCACCGCGCGGCTGCGGATCACGCTGTCGGCCAGCCACAGCGAGGCCGACGTGGCACGGCTGCTCGACGCCTTGGGCGATGCGCTGGAAGCGCCCTGGAAGAAGGCCGCATGAGCGCCAACGATGCACCAATGACGCACCGCCGCTGGTTCGTCACGGGCACCGACACGGGTGTCGGCAAGACGCTGGCCAGCAGTGCGATGCTGAGCCTGCTGGCCGCTTCGGGCCTGCGGGCGGTCGGCATGAAGCCGGTGGCCGCTGGCCTGAACTTCATCGACGGTGACTGGCGCAATGAAGACGTGGAGCATTTGCGCGAGGCCGGCAATGTCGACGTTCCGTTGGCCTTGCGCTGCCCGTATCTGCTGCGCGCGCCGATGTCCCCGCACCTGGCGGCGCGGGAGGAGGGCGTGCGCATCGAGTTGCCGCCGCTGCTGTCGGCCTTTGCATCTTTGTCGCAGCGCGCCGACGCGGTGGTGGTCGAAGGCGTGGGCGGGTTCTGCGTGCCGTTCGGCGACGACCTCGACAGCGCCGACCTGGCCGTGGCGCTGGGCCTGCCGGTGATCCTCGTGGTCGGGCTGCGGCTCGGCTGCCTGAATCACGCGCTGCTCACGGCGGAAGCCATCCGGGCGCGCGGCCTCGTGCTGGCGGGGTGGATCGCGAGCGTCATCGAGCCGGGAATGCTGGCACCCGAGGCCAACCTGCAAACCCTGCGCGGCCGGCTCGGTGCGCCCTTGCTGGGCATCGTGCCGCACCTTGCCGAGCCCTCTGCGGCAAGCGCGGCGGCGCATCTCGATCTGCGTGCATTGCGCGCCACCGCGGCGCACGCCGCACGACGGTCAGCCGCGTTGGCCTGATTCGACGAGGCGCTTGGCCCGTGCGCCGCCCTGGCGCTCGAGCATCCAGCCGGGGTACTCGGAGGGCAGCGCGCTCACCTTGTCGAGCGCGGCCAGCTCGCCCGCATCGAGCCGGATGGCCGTGGCCGCGATGTTGTCGTCCAGCTGCTCGACGCGCTTGGCGCCGACGATCACGCTGGTCACCACATGCTGGTGCAGCAACCACGCCAGCGCGATCTGGGCCACCGACACCTTGCGCGCCTCGGCCAGCTGGCGCATCACGTCGATGCAGTCGTAGGCGCGCTCGACATTGACGGGCGGAAAGTCGAAGGTGGTGCGGCGGCTGCCTTTCTCGGCTTCAGTGTCTCGTCCGTATTTGCCGCTCAGGAGACCGCCCGCCAGCGGACTCCAGACCATCAGCCCGACGTTCTCGCTCTGCAGCATCGGCGCCAGTTCGCGCTCCAGGTCGCGGCCCGCGATGGTGTAGTAGGCCTGCAGCGATTCGAAGCGCGCGAGCCCTTGCCGCTCGGCAATGCCCAGCGCCTTCATGATCTGCCAGGCGGCCCAGTTCGAAACACCCACATAGCGCACGTGGCCCTGCCGCACCAGGTTGTCCAGCGCGCGCACGGTTTCCTCGATGGGTGTGACCGGGTCGAAGCCGTGGATCTGGTACAGGTCGATGTGGTCGAGCTGCAGGCGCTTCAGGCTGGCCTTCACTCCTTCCATGATGTGATAGCGCGAGGCGCCGGCCGAATTGGGGCTCTTGCCGGTTTCGCCCAGCACCTTGGTGGCGACCACCACGTTTTCGCGCGGCACCTTGAGGTTCTTCAGCGCCTGGCCGGTGATGGTTTCCGAAAGGCCTTCGGAATACACGTCGGCGGTGTCGATGAAGTTGATGCCGGCGTCCAGCGCACGGCCCACCAGGCCTTCCGCCTCGGACTGCTGGAGGTTGCCGATGTGGCCCCATATGCCGCTCGCGCCGCCGAAGGTCATGGTGCCGAGGCAGAGCTCGGAAACGAACAGGCCGGTGCGGCCGAATTTGCGGTATTGCATCGCACATTCCTTTGCTGGATGGTGAAGGTTCCCCGGAGGGCCTGGCAAAAGTATCCGGCCGGCGGCGGCCGGGCGGCCAGCGCGTTCCTGCAAAGTCTTTGCCTATTTCTCCAGACCTCCGTCCTGGCCCGTGCAGATTCGCGGATGCGGCGCTAAGCTTTGAACCACCCGATCCTCCGCGCCGCCGCGGCGCCGTGAATCAACCCAGACAAAGCCCTGAACATGTCCGACGAAACACCCGAAATCGCTGCCGCCATTGCCCAGCCGATGCCGCTGGACCCGCAACTCGACGAAGCCAGGAAGGAACTGGTCGCGCTGATCAACCGCATCACGCGCGGCCAGGACGGCACAGTGGAAACGCCGGTGGCCGGGCTGCAGGTGTTCTGCATCAGCAAGCCAGACGGTCCCAAGCATGCCTTCGCAACCCCGGCGCTCGGGCTGATCGCGCAGGGTTCCAAGCGGATCATCGTGGGCGACGACATCTATGTGTACGACCCGATGCACTACCTGGTGACCTCGGTCGACCTGCCCGTGTGCGGCCAGGTGCGCCTGACGAGCGACAACGAACCCTATCTGGGTGTGCGGCTGGAGCTTGCGATCGACGACATCGGTGAACTCATCGGCGACGAGAAGCTGCCCGCGAAGGCCAACGCGCCCGCGTCGCGCGGCATGTACGTCAACCGCATCGCCATGCCGGTGCTGGAGCCGGTGCTGCGGCTGCTGCGGCTGGCCGAAACGCCGGAAGACGTACCGATCATGGCGCCGCTCATCAAGCGCGAGATCATGTACCGCCTGCTGGTGAACGGGGAGGGCGCGCGGCTGCGGCAGATCGCGCTGCAGGACAGCCACACCCAGCGCGTGGCCAAGGCCATCAGCGCGCTGCGCGTCAACTATGCGCAGTCGCTTCGTATCGAGGACATGGCGCGCGCGGTGCACATGAGCGTGTCGTCGTTCCACCATCACTTCAAGGCCGTGACCGCCATGAGCCCGCTGCAATACCAGAAGCAGCTTCGGCTGCAGGAGGCGCGCCGCCAGATGCTGATGGCGGGTGTGGACGTGGCGAGCGCCGCACACAGCGTGGGCTACGAAAGCCCGTCGCAGTTCGCCCGCGAATACAGCCGCATGTTCGGCGCACCGCCGCTGCGCGACAAGCGGCGCTGGCTGAGCGAAGCGCAGAACGACGCGCTCGGCGACGCCTCGGTACAGGCCGCCTGAGGAAAAGCCTTTGCTGCGGCCTACCGCAGCACGAGCACCGGCAGCGTGGAGTGCGTCAGCACGTGCTGCGTCTCGCTGCCCAGCAGCAGCCGCTTGATGCCCTTGCGGCCGTGCGAGGCCATCACGATCAGGTCGCACTTGTGCTTCTTTGCCGTGGCGACGATCGATTCGGCCACCAGGTCCGAGTTGGCAATGGCCGTCTTCAGCGGCACGCCACTCGCGGCCGCGCGCGTCTCTACCGCGTCGAGCATGTCTTGCGCCTTGTCGGCCCATCGCTTTTCCACCCGCGCGATGTCCTCGGGCGAAAAGGACATGGCGCCGTCGAAGTAGCTCTTCGGGTAGCGCGGCACCACGGTGAGCGCCACCAGATCCGCCTCGTTCCGGGCCGCGATGGCGATGGCGCTGGTGACGGCTTTCTTGGAAAGCGTGGAGCCGTCGGTGGCCACGAGGATGCGCTTGAACATGGTGTTCTCTTCGGAGGAAATGTGCAGCCAGCTTAGGCACGTTGCCCCGCGCGCCCCTTGATGCAGATCAAACGAGAGCCCGGCCCCGGCCCTTAGCCTTGCCCGATGCAAGCTGCGCTCGCCCCTTTCTCCCCGGCCGCCGCGTTCCCACGGGCACCCCGTGAGGAGTGGCAGGTGCTCGATGATCCCTCCGAATGGACTGCGTTTGGCCGCGCGCTCGACGAAGCCGCCGGGCGATGGGAGTCGCAGGTGGCCGTGGAAGGCATGCATTGCGCGGCCTGCGGCCTCACCGTGGAAACGGCGCTGCTGCACGTGCCCGGCGTGCTCGAAGTGCAGGTCAACGCCGCGAGCCAGCGTGCGCGCGTGGTGTGGTCCGCCGCACAGACGCGGCCCTCCCGCTGGTTCGAGGCCTCCGAGGCTGCGGGCTATCGGCTGGTGCCGGCCGCGGACAGCTCCGCGCGCGAGCGCCGTTCGCGCGAACTACGGCTTGCCTTGTGGCGCTGGCTGGTGTCGGGCTTCTGCATGATGCAGGTGATGATGTATGCCTACCCGGCCTACATCGCGCAGCCCGGCGAGATGACGGCGGACGCGGCGCAATTGCTTCGCTGGGCCTCGTGGGTGCTCACGCTGCCGGTGCTCTTCTTTTCGTGCGGCCCGTTCTTCCGCAGCGCATGGCGTGACCTGCGCAACGGGAGGATCGGCATGGATCTGCCGGTGGCCTTCGGCATCGCCATTGCCTTCGCGGTCAGCAGCGCAGCCACCTTCGACGGCGCGGGAGTGCTCGGCCGCGAGGTGTATTTCGACTCGCTGACCATGTTCGTGTTCTTCCTCCTCACCGGCCGCTGGCTCGAGGCGCGGCTGCGCGACCGCACGGCAGGCTCGCTCGAGGCCGTGATGAACCGCTTGCCCGACAGCATCGAACGCCTGGAAGCCGATGGCGGCTGGCAGCGCGTGGCAGTGCGCCGCCTGACCGCGGGCGACGTGGTGCGGGTGCGCCCCGGCGAGGCGTTTCCAGCCGACGGCGTGCTGATCGACGGCGGCACCAGCACTGACGAGGCGCTGCTCACCGGCGAATCGCGTCCTGTGCCGCGTTCGCGCGGCGAGCGCGTGCTGGCGGGCAGCCACAACCTCTCGGCCACGGTGCAGGTGCGCATCGAATCGGTGGGCGAGGGCACGCGCTTCGCGCAGATCGTGCGGCTGATGGAAAGCGCCGCGCTGAGCAAGCCGCGCCTGGCCCAGCTGGCGGACCGGATCGCGCGGCCGTTTCTCATCCTCGTGCTGGCGTCGGCCGCCGGGGCCGCGGCCTTCTGGTGGCACGTCGATTCGGGCAAGGCCCTGATGGTGGCGGTGGCGGTACTGATCGTGACCTGCCCATGCGCGCTGTCCCTTGCCACGCCGGCCGCCATGCTCGCGAGCGCAGGGGCGCTGGCGCGGGGCGGCGTGCTGACCTCGAACCTGCAGGCGCTGGAGGCGCTGGCCTCGGTCGATACGGTGGTCTTCGACAAGACCGGCACGCTGACTGGCGACACGCCGCGCCTTGAGCGCGTGTATTGCCGGCAGGGCCTTCGCCCCGGCGATGCGCTGGAGATCGGCGCCGCACTGGGCGCGCACTCGCTGCATCCCGGTGCCCGCGCGCTGGTGCACGCATGGAATGCCCAGTTCCGCTTGCCGCCCGCATGGGAGGTGACGCAGCCCGCCGAGCTGGCAGGCCTCGGCCTCGAAGGCCTGCTGCGCCGAGGCACGAGTGCCGATGCGCTGGCCCGACGCGTGCGGCTGGGCTCGGCAAGCCACTGCAAGGTACCGGCGCTGCAGGTCGAGTCGCCGCAGGTCCACTTGAGCGACGAAGAGGGCTGGCTCGCGAGCTTCGTGCTCGCCGAGGAACTGCGCCCGGATGCTGCCGCCGCGGTGGCGGCGCTGCAGGCCGAAGGCATCACGGTGCGCCTGCTCTCCGGCGACCGCGACAGCGCGGCCCGCGAGATCGCCGCGAGCGCCGGCATTGCCTTTGCACAGGGCGGCTGCACGCCCGAGGACAAGCTGGAGGTGCTGTGGCGGCTGCAGGCCGAAGGCCGGCAGGTGGCGATGGTGGGCGACGGCCTCAACGACGGTCCTTCGCTGGCACGCGCGAATGCTTCTTTCGCCTTCGGCCGCGCGGTGCCGCTCTCGCGTGCGCGGGCCGACTTCGTCGTGCTCGGCGATGCGCTTTCTTCCATTCCGCGCACCATCGCGCAGGCACGGCGAACGCTGCACGTGGTGCGGCAGAACCTTGCATGGGCGGCAGGCTACAACGCGCTGTGCGTGCCGCTGGCCATTGCCGGCTGGCTGCCCGCATGGCTCGCGGGCCTGGGGATGGCGGCGAGCTCGCTGGTGGTGGTGCTCAACGCGGCGCGGCTCGCGACCGGGGACACCGGGAACAAGGCGGTTCGCTGATGGACATCCTGTTTCTCCTGATCCCGCTGTCGGTCGTGCTGGTGCTCGCCATCCTGGGCGGCCTGTGGTGGGCCATCGAGCGTGGTCAATTCGACGACATCGAGATCGAAGGCGATCGGATCCTGCAAGGCGATTGATCTGCATCAAACCCGCCCGAGGGGTGCGCGGGGACACTGGCTGCGGTCCATCAAGAGGCAGCACGATGCAAGAACCCAATCCTCCCGCAGCGGCTTACGACGATACCGTCGTTAGGCAGTTCGCCCTCATGTCCGTCGTCTGGGGCGTGGTCGGCATGCTCGTCGGCGTGATCATCGCCTCGCAGCTGGCATGGCCCGAGCTCAACCTTGGCATTCCATGGCTCAGCTACGGCCGCCTGCGGCCGCTGCACACCAACGCGGTGATCTTCGCGTTCGGCGGCTGCGCGCTCATGGCCACCAGCTTCCACGTGGTGCAGCGCACCTGCCAGGTCCGGTTGTTCGCACCGGCGCTCGCGTCGTTCGTGTTCTGGGGCTGGCAGGCCGTGATCGTGGCCGCCGCCATCAGCCTGCCGCTGGGCTACACCACGGGCAAGGAATACGCCGAACTCGAATGGCCGATCGACATCCTTATCGCGGCGGTGTGGGTGTCCTACGCGGTCGTGTTCTTCGGCACCATCGGCGTTCGCAAGGTGCGTCACATCTACGTTGCGAACTGGTTCTTCGGCGCATTCATCATCGCCGTGGCCTTGCTGCACATCGTCAACAGCGCCGAGATTCCTGCCGGCTGGATGAAGAGCTACTCAGCCTATGCGGGCGTGCAGGACGCCATGGTGCAGTGGTGGTACGGCCACAACGCGGTGGGCTTCTTCCTCACCGCGGGCTTCCTCGGAATGATGTACTACTACATCCCCAAGCAGGCCGGACGGCCGGTGTATTCGTACCGGCTCTCCATCGTCCACTTCTGGGCGCTGATCTTCACCTACATGTGGGCCGGCCCGCACCACCTGCACTACACGGCGCTGCCGGACTGGACGCAGTCGCTGGGTATGGTGTTCTCGCTGATCCTGCTGGCGCCGAGCTGGGGCGGAATGATCAACGGCGTGATGACGCTCTCGGGCGCCTGGCACAAGCTGCGCACCGACCCGATCCTGCGCTTCCTGATCGTGGCGCTGTCGTTCTACGGCATGGCGACCTTCGAGGGACCCTTGATGTCCATCAAGACCGTCAACGCCCTGAGCCACTACACCGACTGGACCGTCGGCCACGTGCATGCCGGCGCGCTCGGCTGGGTGGGCTTCATCACCATGGGATCGCTCTACTACCTGATCCCGCGCATGTACGGCCGCACGGAGATGTACAGCGTGAAGGCCATCGATGCGCACTTCTGGATCGCCACCATCGGCATCGTGTTCTACATCGCCGCCATGTGGATCGCGGGCGTCATGCAGGGCCTGATGTGGCGCGCCATCAACCCCGACGGCACGCTCACCTACACCTTCGTGGAGAGCGTGAAGGCCACCTTCCCGTTCTACGTGGTGCGGCTGGCCGGCGGCCTGCTGTACCTGGGCGGCATGCTGGTGATGGCCTGGAACGTGTGGATGACCGTGATCTCCGGGCGTTCGGTTCCGGCGTCGATTCCATCCGTTGCCATTGCCCACGCCTGAGGAATACGCATGAACCCGAACCCTGAACAAAAGAGCAGCGGCTTCACCCACGAGAAGGTGGAGACCAACAACCTGCTGATGATCGTGCTGATCCTCGTGGTGATCGCCATCGGCGGCATGGTCGAGATCGTGCCGCTGTTCTTCCAGAAGTCGACCACCGAGCCGATCCAGGGCCTGAAGCCGAACACCGCGCTGCAGCTCGCTGGCCGCGATGTCTACCTGCGCGAGGGTTGCTACAACTGCCACTCGCAGATGATCCGGCCCTTCCGCTCGGAGACGCTGCGCTACGGCCACTATTCGGTGGCGGGCGAGTTCGTCTACGACCACCCGTTTCAGTGGGGCAGCAAGCGCACCGGCCCCGACCTGCACCGCGTGGGTGGCAAGTACAGCGACGAGTGGCAGCGCATCCACCTGAACAACCCGCGCGACTTGGTGCCCGAGTCGAACATGCCGGCCTATCCATGGCTGGACAAGAACATCGTCGACGCCGAAGCCATTCCGCGCCGCATGCGCGCACTACGCCAGGTCGGCGTGCCGTACTCGGACGAGGAAATCGCCCGCGCGGCCGCAGACGTCCGCGGCAAGACCGAGCTGGACGCGACGGTGGCGTATCTGCAATCTCTGGGCCTCGCGCTCAAGTAAGGAGCACCCGACCATGACCGACCTCACCACCCTGCGCGTTGCCGCCACCTTGCTTTGCTTTGCGCTTTTCCTCGGCATCGTGGCCTGGGCCTACGCCCGCCGCAACGCCGCGCGCTTCGACGAAGCCGCCCACCTGCCATTCGAGCAAGACTGAAGAAGAGGGGCCCACGATGAGCGATTTCGTCAACAACTTCTGGTCGAACTACGTTGCGGCCGGCACGGTGCTGAGCATCGTCGGGTGCATGCTGCTGCTGTGGCTCACGGCCCGCAAGCGCGTGGCCTCCGATGCGGACAACACCACCGGCCACGTCTGGGACGAGGACCTGCGCGAATCCAATAACCCGCTGCCCCTGTGGTGGGTCGGCCTGTTCGTGATAACCATCTTTTTCTCGGTCGGCTACCTCGTGGTCTTTCCGGGCCTGGGCAGTTTCAGCGGGCAGGCGAACTGGAGCACCAGGAGCGAGTACGACACCGAAGTCGACAAGGCCAACCAGGCGCTGGCGCCGGTCTACGCGAGCTTTGCCGCCATGTCGATGGAAGACGTCGCACGCGAGCCCAAGGCCATGGCCATCGGCGAACGCCTGTTCATGAACAACTGCTCCCAGTGCCACGGCTCCGACGCGCGCGGCAGCAAGGGCTTTCCCAACCTGACCGACAAGGACTGGCTGCACGGCGGCGCGCCCGAGAAGATCGCCGAGACCATCACCAAGGGCCGCACCGGCGTGATGCCGCCCCTGGCAGCGGCCGTCGGCACCCAGGAAGAGGTGAAGAACCTGGCCAACTACGTGCTGAGCCTTTCGGGTGCGCCGCACGACTCGGTGCGCGCGGGCCTCGGCAAGTCCAAGTTCACGGTGTGCGCCGCCTGCCACGGCATCGGCGGTGTCGGCAACCAGGCCGTGGGCGCGCCCAACCTCGCCGACAAGGTCTGGCTGCACGGCTATGGCGAAAGCGCCATCGTGCAGATCGTCAATGTCGGCAAGCACAGCGACATGCCGGCCCAGGAAGGCCGCCTGACCGAGGCGCAGATCAAGCTGCTTGCTTCCTATGTTTGGGGCCTTTCGAACCCCGTGGCGGGGCCCTGACTTCCGCGGCCGTTCCATCATGAATTCACCTGTCCCCGTTCCTGCATCGGCACCGGCTGCCAGCTCCGGCGCGCGCAAGATCATTCCCATCGTTCCGGTGGAGAGCGACGCGGTCGGCCTGTACGAAGCCACGAAGAAGATCTATCCGCGCACCGTGCGCGGCATGTTCGCGCGCTGGCGCTGGGCCCTGGTGTTCCTGACCCAGCTGGTGTTCTATGGCCTGCCGTGGGCGGAGTGGGGCGAGCGGCAGCTGGTGTTGTTCGACCTGGCGGCGCGCCGCTTCTACATATTCGGGCTGGTGCTGTATCCGCAGGACCTGATCTACCTGTCGGGCCTGCTGGTGGTCAGTGCTCTGGCGCTCTTTCTCTTCACCGCCGTGGCCGGGCGGCTGTGGTGCGGCTTCGCCTGCCCGCAGACGGTTTACACCGAGATCTTCATGTGGGTGGAGCACAAGATCGAAGGCAACCGCACGGCGCGCATGCGGCTGGACGCCGAACCGATGTCGCTCGAGAAGCTGGTGAAGAAGTGGTTCAAGCATTTGGTGTGGATCGGCATCGCGCTGTGGACCGGCTTTACTTTCGTGGGCTACTTCACGCCCATCCGCGACCTGGGCTTGGCGTTCCTGCAGACCCGCATGGGTTCGTGGGAAGTGTTCTGGGTTTTCTTCTACGGCTTTGCGACCTATGGCAATGCGGGCTTCATGCGCGAGCAGGTCTGCAAGTACATGTGCCCGTATGCGCGCTTTCAGAGCGCCATGTTCGACCGCGACACGCTCATCGTCACCTACGACCCGAAGCGCGGCGAGCCGCGCGCACCGAGGCGCAAGGGCCTCGATCCGCGCAGCGTGGCGCTGGGCGACTGCATCGACTGCGGGCTTTGCGTGCAGGTGTGCCCCACGGGCATCGACATCCGCGAGGGGTTGCAATACGAATGCATCGGCTGCGGCCTGTGCGTGGACGCCTGCGACACCGTGATGCAGAAGATGGCCTATGCGCCGCGGCTCATCCGCTACGACACGCAGAACGGCATGGAAGCCGGATGGACGCGCCGCCAGCTGCTGCGCCGCGTGCTGCGTCTGCGCGTGCTGGTCTACACCGCCATCCTGGCGCTGCTGGTGGCGGGGCTCCTGGCCAGCCTGGTCGCGCGCACGCCGTTGAAGGTCGACGTGGTGCGCGACCGCGCGTCGCTGGCCCGCATCGTCGAGGGTGGTCGGCTGGAGAACGTCTACCGGCTCCAGATCATGAACGCCACCGAGGAGGCGCGCCACTACCGCATCGCGGCGCACGGCATCGAAGGACTGAGCGTCTCGCCCGACGAACGCGTCACGATCGATGCGGCCCAGTCGCGCTGGGTTGCCGTGCGCCTGCAGGTGCCTTACGGCGTGGTGCCGTCCGGCTCGCACACGGTGCACTTCGACATCCGGGACGAAGAGGGCGGGGCCGCAGTGTCCGAGAAAGCGGTCTTCCTGGTGCCGCGCTGAAGCAAGGAATCAAAAAATGAAGGCGACAAAAAACAATTGGACGGAGACGGCCGGCGACAAACCATGGTGGCGCTATCCGCTGCTCTGGATGGTGATTGCCGGGCCCGCGCTGGTGGTGGTCGCGAGCTTCGTGACCTTCTGGGTTGCGTGGGGAAGCTCCGACCCGCTGGTGTCGCAAGACTATTACCGACGCGGCGTCGAGATCAACAAGACCTTGGCGGACAAGAAACTGATGCCCGCCGTCAGCGGCAGGAACCATGCGGCCACGCCCGAAGAAGCCGTGCCGCTGCCGCGCCGCGAGGCCAGGCCATGACTTGGTCACGCCAGCTCATCGGCGTCTTGTGGCCGGCCTTCCTGCTGGCCTGCGCCATCGAGATCCTGATTTTCGCGATGGTCGATCCGTCCGACTTGCACTGGGGCGGGGAGGCGCTGCGCATGTCGCGCCAGGGCGTCTACACCGTCGCCTTCTTCATCTTCTGGGCCATGGCGGCGGCGTCGAGCGCATTCACCGCGCTCCTGGCCATGCCGCCGTCCCGCGACCTTCCCGAGCATCCGCAATGACCTCGACTTCCATCGCCTTTCTCGACCGCCTCGTCGTTCCAGACGCGGCGCCCCTGTCGACCGCCTTGCTGCGCCAGTTCGACGTCGCGGGGCCGCGCTACACCTCGTACCCGACGGCCGACCGTTTCGTGGACGCCTTCGATGCCGACGATTACGCGCTGGCGCTGCAGGGCCGGCGCGATGGGGGCGCGTCGGCGGCGCCGCTGTCACTGTACGTGCACATCCCGTTCTGCGAATCGCTGTGCTACTACTGCGCCTGCAACAAGATCGTGACGAAGCACCACGAGAAGGCCACCCAATACCTGGCCTACCTGGCACGCGAAGTCCGGCTCCAGGTTGCGCAGCTCGGGCGCGGCACCACCGTGAGCCAGCTGCACCTGGGCGGCGGCACGCCCACGTTCCTGAATGATGCCGAGTTGGGCCAGCTCCTTGCCACGCTGCGCGAAGCATTCGTCTTTCTTCCCGGTGGCGAGCGGTCCATCGAGATCGACCCGCGCACCGTCGATGCGGCGCGGCTCGCGCACCTGGCGTCGCTGGGCTTCAACCGGCTGAGCTTTGGCGTGCAGGACTTCGATCCCGACGTGCAGAAGGCAGTGCATCGCATCCAGCCAGCGCACCAGGTGTTCGACCTGATGGCCGAGGCGCGCGCGCTGGGCTTCCAGTCGATCAACGTCGACCTGATCTACGGCTTGCCGCGCCAGAACGAAGCATCGTTCGACCGCACGATGGCGCAGGTCTGCGAGCTCCGGCCCGACCGCATTGCGCTGTATGCCTACGCGCACCTGCCCGAGCGCTTCAAACCGCAGCGGCGCATTGCCGCGGACGAGCTGCCCGATGCGGCGGCGCGGGTGCAGATGCTCGGGCGCGCCGTGGCCACACTCACCGACGCCGGGTACGTCTACATCGGCATGGACCATTTCGCGCTGCCGGACGACCCCCTTGCGGTGGCCAAGCGGGAAGGGCGGCTGCATCGCGACTTCCAGGGCTACAGCACCCAGCCCGACGGCGACCTGGTGGCGCTCGGTGTCTCGGCCATCGGCCGCATCGGTGCCACCTACAGCCAGAACGTGAAGACCATCGACGCGTATTACGACCTGCTCGACCAGGGCCGGCTGCCCGTGGTTCGCGGGCTTGCGCTCTCGCGCGACGACCTGTTGCGGCGTGCCGTGATCATGGCCCTGATGTGCAGGGGGCACGTCAATTTCGACGCCATGAGCGAAACGCACCGGATCGACTTTCGCCACTACTTCGCCACCGAGTTCGCGGCGCTCGGGCCCCTGGTGGCGCAGGGATTGGTACGGATGACCGACCACGACATCGAAGTAACGCCGCAGGGATGGTTCGTGGTGCGCGCCATTGCCATGGTGTTCGACCGGTACTGCCGCGAGAACCGCACCCGCTTTTCGCGCGTGGTCTGAAAACATGCAGACCGGGCTGGCCACTGCTGCGGTGCTGATGGGCCTGGCGGGCGGGCCGCATTGCGTGGCCATGTGCGGTGCGGCGTCGGCCGCCGTGATCCGCATCGTGCCCTTGTCGGCGGCCTCTGCATCGGCGGTTGCCGGAGTCGGCACCGCGTTCACTTCGCAGGCGGCCTTTCACCTGGGGCGTATCGTGAGCTACGCCACGGCAGGCGCCATCGCAGCCGCAAGCGTCGACAGCCTTGCCCAGGCCAGCACGCACTTGGCTGCGCTCAGGCCGCTCTGGATGCTGCTGCATGTATTCGTGTTCGCGTGGGGCGTGGTCCTCGCCGTTTCGGGTCGCCAGCCGCAATGGGCGCGGCGCATCGGCCGCACGCTCGAGGCGCGGCTTCGTCCGCTGGCCGGAGGCTCGCTGCTCGGCGTGCTCGCGACCGGTGCGCTGTGGGTTGCGATGCCGTGCGGGTTGCTCTACTCGGCGCTGCTGCTGGCCAGCCTCGGCAACGGACCGCTGCAGGGCGGACTTGCGATGATGCTGTTCGCCATCGGCAGCGGCCTTTCGCTGGTGCTTGCGCCGTGGCTCTGGCAGAAGCTCAGGTGGAGCGGCGGCGGTGGGCCGCAGGTCTGGGGCGCGCGCCTGGCTGGCGCACTGCTTGCGGCCGTGGCGCTGCAGGCGCTCTGGCTGGATATCGGCCACCAGATCGAGGCCTGGTGCCGCTGAACGCGCCGCACTACGGGTGCGCAAGCACCCTTGCCATGGCACGCGCAAGCTCGGCCCGCGTGTACGGCTTGCGCAGCAGCTCCCAGCTTTGCGGCACTTCCCGGTCGGCCTCCAGCAGCTCCGACGAGAAGCCGGACATGAGGAGAATCGCGAGCTCCGGAAAGCGCTGCTGCGCCTCGGCTGCTAGCCGCGTTCCGCGCATGCCGGGCCCGAGTGCGATGTCGCTCAGCAGCAGATCGAAGGAGCCCGCATCGGCTTCCAGGCTCATCAGGGCCTGCTCGGCATTGCTGGCCGCGACCACGCTGCAGCCCAGGGTTGTCAAAAAGGTCTGCACGACCTTGCGCACTTCAGGGTCGTCCTCGACCAGCATCACGCGCAGGCCGGGCGGAATCGCCTGTTCGGCGTCTTCCTCTTCCATGGCAGGGGCGGCGGCTTCATTCGGCTGCGGCAGGAAGAGCGTCACTGTGGTGCCGGCGCCCGGCCGGGTGGCGATGGCAATGGCGCCCTTGGACTGCTTCACGAACCCGTAGACCGTGCTCAGGCCCAAGCCCGTGCCGCGGCCGGCTTCCTTGGTGGTGAAGAAGGGCTCGAACGCGCGCTCCTTCACTTCCTCGGTCATGCCGGTGCCGCTGTCGGTGATCGAAATGGCCACGAAGCTGCCGTGCGCATCGCGGTCGCTCAGCTCGTTGTGCACTTCCGGCGGCAGCGCGCTGCAGGCCTCGGTACGAAAGTGCAGCGTGCCGCCGTCGGGCATGGCGTCGCGCGCATTGATTGCAATGTTCAGCAACGCCGATTCGAGCTGCCCCGGGTCGGCAAGCACTGGCGGGCAGCTCGGTGCGCTGTCGATCGAAATGCCGATGCGCTGGTCGAGCGTGCGCCGCAGCATGTCGGCCAGGGAGTGCAGCATGGCATGCGTGTCCACTGCATGGGGCTGCAGCATCTGCCGGCGCGAGAAGGCCAGCAGCTTGCCGGTGAGCTCTGCGCCGCGCCGCGAGGCCCGCGCCGCCGCGCCCACCAGCTGCTGGGCGTAGCCATCGTTCGCGATGGCGGGCAGTTCTTCGAGCACCTGCAGATTGCCTTGGATCACGGTGAGCAGGTTGTTGAAATCATGCGCAATGCCGCCGGTGAGTTGGCCGACGCTTTCGAGCCGCTGCGCGTGGCTGAGCGCCTCTTCGGTCTGCACGCGCTGCAAGCTGGTGGCCAGCAGGTTCGAGAGCGACTCCAGGAATCGGAGCTCCTCGTCGCCGAAGCGCTTGGCCTCGCGCGAGCGCACGGTCAGCACGCCGATGAACCGGCCCCTGTCATAGAAAGGCACGGCCAGCGCACTGACCAGCCCGGCATCGAGGTAAGCCTGCGGCACCGCGAAGCGGCGCTCCTTTGCAAAGTCGGCCACCACCACCGGCGCGCCCTCTGCAAACACGAAGCCGGGCGGTGTGTTCGCGTGGCTCGGAATGCGCGCGCCGATCTCTTCGCTGGGCGAAAGGCCCACGCCGCTAGCGACGCGAAATTCAAGTCGGCTGTCGTCCAGCAGCAGCACCATGGCCACTTCGACTTCCAGTGCTTCCGCGGCCATGGCGGGCGCGTGGTCGAGTACCACCTGCAGGTCGCGCGTGTCGACGGCCAGGCGGCCCAGCTGCGCGAGGTAGTCGCTGTAGCGCGCGCGCTGCAGCGCCTGCTTCACGCGCGGGTAGGCGCCAATGTCGCGGATGGCGGCCACCACGAACGGCAAGCCCTGGCTTTGCAGCGGGCTGAGCGCGATCTCGACCATCACCTCGCTGCCGTCCTTGCGCTTGGCGACGAGTTCCATCTGCGTGCCCATGGGCCTCGGCCGTGGCGCCTGGCCATAGGCTTCGCGATAGGCGGCGTGGCGCGGCCGGATGCTGTCGGGCACCAAGACGTCCACGTTCACGCCCACCAGTTCATCGACGTCATAGCCCAGCAGCTTGGCCGCCGAAGGGTTGGCCAACACGATGCCGCCCGCCTGGTCGACCAGCAGCAGCGAGTCCGGGTAGGAAACGAACAGCGAGCGGAAGACGCTGCTCTCTTCGACGCCCGAGGGCAGCCTCGGCAACGCGCCGACGGAGGGAGAAGAGGGAGGGTTCATCGGGTCACCCGCGAGCCACGGGCGGAACCAGGATATAGCCGGCGCCGCGCACCGACTTGATGATCTGCGGATCGTCCGCGTCGGCTTCGATCTTCTTGCGCAGCCGCCCGACCTGCACGTCGATCGTGCGGTCGAAAGGGGCGGCTTCGCGCCCGCGTGTCTGCTCGAGCAGGAAGTCGCGCGACAGCACGCGGCCGGGGTGCCGCGCAAAAACACAGAGCAAGTCGAACTCACCGCCGGTGAGCGCCACGTTCTGCCCTTGCGGATTGGCCAGGCTCCGTGCGGCGACATCGAGCTGCCATCCAGCGAAACGGAGCTTGTCGGTAGCGGCAGGGGCAGCCGGTGCGGATGCGGGCAGGGATGCGTCCGCGGTATCGCTGGGCGCCAGGCGCCGGAGCACCGCCTTGACGCGTGCCACCAGTTCACGCAGGTCGAAGGGCTTGGTGACGTAGTCGTCCGCGCCTACCTCCAGGCCCACGACCTTGTCGACAGCATCGCCGCGGCCGGTGACGATGACGAGCCCGCAGCGCCAGTTTTCGCGCATGCGGCGTGCAATGGAAAAACCGTCCTCTCCAGGCAGGCCCAGGTCGAGCAGCACGAGGTCAGCCGGATCGGTGCCCATCAAAGCCATCAGCGAGGCGCCGTTGTGCAGCTGGGTCACCCGGAACCCGTGGCTTTGAAGGTAACCGGCCAGCAGTTGCGTGATGTCGACCTCGTCGTCGAGGACCGCGATGTGAAAGGCGGATGTCATTCGGAAAGCATGGAGTGGGGCGCGAACGCCACGGCATTGTTGGAGCCGTGGAAGCGTAGCACGCACGCCCCGGCGGCGCATGCCTTTGGTGCATGCCCAAGGGTCAACGTTTCCAGCGCCAGTCCGAGATCTCCGGCATGTCCTTGCCGTGAACGGTGATGTAGGCGCGGTGCTCCAGCAGCTTGTCGCGCAGGTGCTGCTGCACATGGCCCGCGCTGTTGCGAAAGCGCTCGACGCGGCCGATGGCATCGGCGGCCAAATGGAAGCGGTCGAGCCGATTGAGCACAGTCATGTCGAAGGGCGTCGTGGTGGTGCCTTCCTCCTGATAGCCGTGCACGTGGAAGTTGTCGTGGTTGGTTCGCTTGTAGGTCAGCCGGTGGATCAGCGAGGGATAACCGTGGAACGCGAAGATGACCGGGCGATCGGTGGTGAAGATGGCGTCGAAGTCCGCATCCGAAAGGCCGTGCGGATGGGCATTCGGCGCCTGAAGCGCCATCAGGTCGACCACGTTCACCACGCGCACCTTCAGGTCCGGAAGCATCTCGCGCAGCAGGTCGACCGCGGCCATGGTTTCGAGCGTGGGCACGTCTCCCGCACAGGCCATCACCACGTCGGGCGCCGCGCCTGTGTCATTGCTGGCCCAGGTCCAGATGCCGAGGCCGACCGTGCAATGGCGCACCGCCGATTCGATGTCCAGCCACTGCGGGGCGGGCTGCTTGCCGGCCACGATCACGTTCACGTAGTTGCGGCTGCGCAGGCAGTGGTCGACCACCGAGAGCAGGGTGTTGGCATCGGGCGGCAGGTACACGCGCACCACCTCGGCCTTCTTGTTGACCACGTGGTCGAGGAAGCCGGGGTCCTGGTGGCTGAAGCCGTTGTGGTCCTGCCGCCAGACATGGCTGGTGAGCAGGTAGTTGAGCGATGCAATCGGCCGCCGCCAGCCGATGCCACGAGTCACCTTGAGCCACTTGGCATGCTGGTTGAACATCGAATCGATGATGTGGATGAAGGCCTCGTAGCACGAGAAGAAGCCGTGCCGCCCGGTGAGCAGGTAGCCTTCGAGCCAGCCCTGGCAAAGATGCTCGCTGAGCACTTCCATCACGCGGCCGTCGGGCGACACGTGGTCGTCGCCTTCGAGTATCTCGGCGGTCGACGTGCGATCGGTCACCTGGAACAGGGCGCCGAGCCGGTTCGACGCGGTCTCGTCGGGGCCCATCACGCGGAAGTTGCGCGCGTCCTCATTGAGCCGCATCACATTGCGCAGAAATTCGCCGGCAACGCGCGTGGCTTCGGCGTCAGTTGCGCCTGGCTTGGCCACCGCCACCGCGTGCTCGCGAAAGAGCGGCATGGCCAGGTCCTTGAGCAGCAGGCCGCCGTTGGCATGCGGATTGGCGCTCATGCGCCTCGGCCCCTCGGGCGCGAGTGCGGCAATTTCGGGCCGCAGCGCGCCATGGGCATCGAACAGTTCCTCGGGCCGGTAGCTGCGCATCCAGTCTTCGAGCAGGCCGACATGCTCCGGCTTGCCGGCAAAGCCGGTCAGCGGCACCTGGTGGGCGCGGAAGGTGCCTTCTACCGGAATCCCGTCCACCTGCCGCGGCCCGGTCCAGCCCTTGGGCGAGCGCAGCACGATCATCGGCCAGCGCGGGCGTTCGCGGAACCCGTCGTTGCGGGCGCGCTGCTGGATGGCGTGGATGTCGTCCAGCGCCTTGTCGAGCGCGGCCGCCATCAGGCGGTGCATCTGCGCGGGTTCGTGCCCGGAGACGAATGCGGGCTCGTAGCCGTAGCCCCGCATCAGCTGCGCCAGCTCTTCGTCGCCGATGCGCGCGAGCACCGTGGGGCCGGCAATCTTGTAGCCGTTGAGATGTAGCACCGGCAGCACAGCGCCATCGGTCGCCGGGTTCAAGAACTTGTTGGAGTGCCAGCTGGCCGCCAGCGCGCCGGTCTCCGCCTCGCCGTCGCCGACCACGCAGCAAGCAAGCAGGCCGGGGTTGTCGAACACAGCGCCAAAGGCATGAAGCAGCGAGTAGCCCAGCTCTCCGCCTTCATGGATGGAGCCCGGCGTTTCGGGTGCCACGTGGCTCGGAATGCCGCCCGGAAACGAAAACTGTGTGAAGAGCCGCTTCAGGCCCTCTGCGTTGCGACCGATGTCCGGGTAGACCTCGCTGTAGGTACCTTCCAGGTAGGTGTTGGCGACCACGCCCGGCCCGCCGTGGCCAGGCCCGGCAATGAACAGGGCCTCGAGTTCGCGGGCCTTGATGGCCCGGTTCATGTGCGCATAGACGAAGTTGAGGCCCGGCGTGGTGCCCCAGTGGCCCAGGAGGCGCGGCTTGATGTGCGAAAGGCTCAGCTTCTCCCGCAGCAAGGGGTTGTCCATCAGGTAGATCTGGCCCACCGACAGATAGTTGGCGGCCCGCCACCAGGCGTCGAGCAGTGCGAAGTCGGCTTGTTCCGCCGCCGCTTTCATCTTTCGACGCCCGGCAGTTCGGCGCCGTTCGCGCAGTCGGCCGCATCCGCTGCCACGGTGAGCTTGTTCACGATGGTGGAGACGCCTTCCGCCCGTCGCACGGCGCGCTCGACCGCGAGCTTCAGGCTTTCGCTGGCGACCTTGCCTTGCAGCGTGACCACGCCATCTTTCACGTGCACGTCGACGTCGCACCCGAACACCGCCGGGTCCCAGTTCAGCTGGGCGAATACCTCGTGCCTGAGTTGAATATCGGGGTTCATTTCAAACCTTTCAAAAAATTAGCACGTGTGGGGCGCGCGGCAACGGGCTTCTCGCGAGTTTGAGCCGGCCATCGCGGTTGTCAACGCACCTCGCATGAAACCCCATGGCCTGTGCGTGCTGGCGGCAAGCGCGATGCCTGCAAACCGCCCGATGGCGCCTGGATCGATCTTGCGGCGGACCTGCGGCCGCGACCTTGACCTGCATCAAAGTCCCCGCACCGGCCGCTTTGCAGAATGCCGCGACTGTTCAAAAGGCCAAAAGGCACTCATGCAAACATTGTTCTTCTCGGGCTTTTTCGATCTCCCATGGTGGGCCGTGGTGCTCGTGGCGCTGGCGCTGACGCATGTCACCATTGCTTCGGTCACCATCTTTTTGCACCGTCACCAGGCGCATCGCGCGCTCGATCTGCATCCGGTGGCGAGCCATTTCTTCCGCTTCTGGCTCTGGCTGACGACGGGCATGGTGACGAAGGAGTGGGCCGCGGTGCATCGCAAGCACCACGCAAAATGCGACACGCCCGAAGACCCGCACAGCCCGCAGGTGCTGGGCATCAACCGAGTGCTGTGGGGCGGCGTGTTCCTCTACATCCGCGAGTCGAACAAGGCCGAGACCATTGCGCGCTACGGCCACGGCACGCCCGACGACTGGATCGAACGAAAGCTCTACTCGCAGCACAAGATCCTCGGCATCGTGCTGATGGGCCTGCTCGACATGGCGCTCTTCGGCGTGGTGCCGGGCGGGCTCATTCTTCTTGCGCAGATCGCGTGGATTCCGTTCTGGGCTGCCGGCGTGGTCAACGGCATCGGCCACTATTGGGGCTATCGCAACTGGCCCGCGCCAGACGCCAGCACGAACATCTCGCCCATCGGCATCCTGATTGGCGGGGAAGAGCTGCACAACAACCACCATGCCTTTCCCACCTCGGCCAAGCTGTCGAGCAAGTGGTATGAGTTCGACATCGGCTGGCTCTACATCCGTGTGCTGCAGGCGTTCGGTCTTGCCATGGTGAAGCACGTGGCGCCGACGCCGCGGCTTGCGGCGCCCAAGCCCGCCGTCGACCTGGAAACGGTGCAGGCGGTCATCCGGTGCCACTACGACGTGCTTTCGAGCTACGCGCGCTCCTTGAAGCAGGCTTACGTGGAAGAGCTCGGCCGGCTGCGCCGCCTGTCGCCGGACGAAGCCCGTTCGCTGCAGTCCGTCAAGCGCTGGCTGGCCAAGGACGAGCGCATGCTCGACGAATCGCGACGCATGCGGCTCACCATGGCTTTGCGCGGATCGCAGGCGCTGGATACGATGTATTCGATGCGCCGTGAACTGACTGCGCTTTGGAGCCGTTCCACCGCCACGGGCGAACAGCTCGTCAGGCAATTGCAGGACTGGTGCCAGCGTGCCGAGGCCAGCGGTATCGCGCCATTGGCCGAGTTCTCCAGGCGCCTGCGTTCGTACGCTTGACGGGCTGCAGACAAGCTTGCCGGCCCCGGGGACACATGATGGGCTGAAGGGCAACGTGCAAGCGTCCTGCTTGCACGATTTACCTTCAGGAACAAAGGAGAGAACACATGGACAGCAATGTTCCGCTGGCATCGGCATGGACCGATGCCTACCTTCGATCGCTGCTCGACTGGCAGGCGGCCTGCGGTACGAGCGCGCTGCAGGCGCAGCAGATCCAGCTCGGAATGCTTGCCGCCTGGCAGCAGACGGCCAAGGCGGTTCAGCAGGAGCTGTGGGACCAGTGGACCAGCCGCTTTGGCGGCGGCGTGCCGCTGGACGGGTAGGGCGGCCGCGCCCGCCGGCTTACTCGCTGGCGACGGCGCCGCTAGGCAGGGTGAAGCGCGCCGCCTCGGCCTTGGCGTGCACCTCGGGCGCCCGCACCAGCAGCACTGGAATGTTGGCGCTTCGCAGGATGTGCTCGGCGCTGCTTCCCATCACCATGCGGCCGAGGCCGCGGCGTCCGTGCGTTCCCAGGACGATCAAGTCCGCGGACCACGAAGCCGCTTCGGCCGTGACCCGGTCGGGAACGGCGCCTCTGAAGTTGTCGCACAGCACCGCGTCGGCCTCGACGCCTGCCGCGGCAGCTTTTGCCTTTCCATCTTCGAGCAACTGGGTGCCCGCGTCGCGCAGTTCGCGGAGCCAGTCGCCTGAATGGCCGGAATAGGCATCCATCGCCAGGGCGAAGGAAAGCTCGTCGATGACATGCATCAAGCGCAGGCGGCCTCCGGTGACCTTGGCAAGGCGAATCGCCTCGCCCAGGCCGTGGGCGGATGTCGAGCTTCCATCGACAGGAACAAGAATTCGCTGGTACATGGTTGTCCTCGCTTTGCTTGAGATGTTGATACAGCCAGTATCCGGACGGGCGCGGGACGCTGCTTGATGCCGATCAAGAGAATGCGTCGCCGCAAGGGCGAAAGCAATCAGCGGAATGCCCCCCATTTGATCTGCCGCAACCCCGGACGGCGCTGGACCTGAGACCCTTCGGGGACGCACAGGAGCCGTTCATGACCCACGCCACCATTCGCATCATTCGCCAGGAGCACGCGGCGCTGGCCGCCATGCTGCGCTCCATCGTCATGCTGCTCGAGCAGCACCGCCGCAAGGGCACGCGGCCCGATTTCACGTCCCTTCGGGCCATGCTGTTCTACGTGGACGAATTTCCCGAGAAGCGCCACCACCGCAAGGAAAGCGAGCTGCTGTTTCCGAAGCTGCGGGCCAGGACGCCGATATCCCGCGAGTTGATGGACCGGCTCGACAACGACCACGCATGGGGCGAACGGAAGATCCGCAATGTCGAGCACGCGCTGCTGGCTTTCGAAATGCTGGGCGACTCGCGGCGCGTAGCCTTCGAGAGCGCCGTGGAGCAATACGTGGATTTCTACCTGAACCACATGGCGCTGGAAGAGCGCGAAATCCTGCCGCTTGCCGAACGCGTGCTGACCGCGGAAGACTGGCGCGAGCTCGACGAGGCCTTCGGCCGCAACCGGGATCCGCTGACCGGCTATCCGCCGGAGCGGGAATATGAAGCGCTTTTCAGCCGCATCGTGAACATCGTGCCCGCGCCGATCGGGCTGGGCGCAGAGGCTTGATCTGGCGCAAGGCGCGCCCCTCCTGCCAGGGGCGAACATCCGGCCATCGAACAAGGCCCACCGAAGGACACCATGAAAATTCTCCTTGCCGTTGACGGCAGCGAATACACCACGCGCATGCTCGATTACCTGGCCGCGCACAAGGAATGGTCGCACGCGGGCCATGCTTTCACGGTCTTCAATGCGGTGCTTCCGGTACCGCACCGGGCCGCTGCATTCGCGGGGCCCGACCTCGTGCACGGCTACTACGAAGACGAGGCGCGCGTGGTGCTGGAGCCGGTGCGCGCCACGCTGGCTGCGCATGACATCGAGGCAAACTTTGCGCACAAGGTCGGCCACGCGGCGGACGAGATTGCCGCGTTTGCGGAAAACGAAAAGTTCGACCTCGTGGTGATGGGGTCGCGCGGGCAGGGCGCACTGACCAACCTCGTGCTGGGCTCGGTCGCCATGAAGGTGCTGGCGCGCTGCGCAGTGCCGGTGCTGCTGGTGCGCTGAAGCCGGCTCAGGTGCGGTCTCCGCAGACGGAGTTCGGGCTCTCTGGGCCGGCGAACCTCGTCATGGCGGGAGGAAGCTGACTGTCTGCGCGATCAGAACGCCGTCCACCACGGCGTTGCCAACTACAGCGATTTGACGGCCAGGGGGCAGATTGGCGAGATCGGCGACCGTACCGTTTTCGAATACTGTTCCAGAGCCGCCGGCATTCACGCGCTGTCCTTTCACCATGAACTCGGACGCAGATTGATAGTGGGCAATCGGGCCAATGACAGTGAAAACCACCGGCCCGCCCGTGCCTGGAATGTTGCGGATTCGCAGCTTTTTCACTACCAGCACGCCGTTGGTCATGAAGCCGTCGACTTCCACCTTGACGCCGTTGCCGATCGAATTCCATGGGTTGTTCGCGGGACCGCCCGTGACTTGAGCATTGGAAGCATCGATCGGCATGCCGAGCACCGTGAAGGCATTGGGCCCGGCGTAGTTGGTGATGACGCCTGCGAGCTGCAGGGCTGCGGCATCCCGCTTCGGCACCGCATACCAGCCCTGCACCTTGGTTGCGTTGAAGACGCCCGTATCCGGCGCCACGCTGCCGCGCACGCGAACGATGGCGCCTTCGGCCAGTGTGGACGCGTCGATGCCGCCGGAGAAGACGGTTTGGTTGTTGTACTGCACGGTGAGCTGGCCGAGCGTGAAGCTCTGTCCGGTCTTGTCCAGGTTCTGCACGATGCCTGTCGCCAGCGGCTCGACCAAGGCTGGCTTCAGCTCGACCCGCGTAGCCCGCAACGTGCCCGGCGCCGAAGGCAGGCCCCAGACCTGCACCACGCAGCCGGCCGCGACATCGGCGAGGCTGTTCGCACCGCTCCATACGGTGGCATTGTCGACAGTGACCGAGGTCCCCATGACCACGAAGCTCCCGCCGCCCGTCACGTCGATGGCCGATATGGCGCCTCGCAATTCGGCAGCCGATTCAACCTGCTGCGCCGTGGCGGCGGTGAACTCGCTGTCGATCTTGCCGGCAATGCGCACGCTCATGCCGATCTGCAGCTCGGTGGTGTCTTCGAGGCTGGTGGTTGCGGTGTCGGTGTTGTAGCGAACGCCATTCAAGATGATGCTGCCGAGCCCGCCGACCGAACCGACGCCGGTAGCGTCGGCGGTGCTCACGCCGGTACCACCCGATCCAACGCCCGACCCGTCGTCGCTGCCGTTGCCCGCGGTGCTCGTGCCGTCGGTACCGCCCGTACCGTCGGTACTGCCGGCGGTGCCCGTGCCATCGGTGCCAGTACTGCCACTGCCCGTAGTACCGGAGCCGCCCGTGCCCGTATCGGCCGAGCTGCCGATTCCGGTGCCCGACGAGCTGCTGCTGAGGGTGCCCAGGCTCCCCGAGGAACTCCCGCCGCTGCCTCCGCCGCAAGAAAGCAACAGGGCCATCACTCCGGCAAAGAGGATGCCGCGCATCCATCGGTAGTGGGTCTTCATTGTGTACTTTCTCTTTCTTCTTCCCGCGGGGGAACGACGGCCGGCGCATTCGGCACCGCCTCGTCTTCATGGTAGGTGTAGATCCCGACGCGGATTCGCCCCTTGGCGCCGCTCGGAGCTCGGTCGACCGCGCGTGTCAATTCGCCCACCAGTTCCAGGTGCATGGCAGACCAGCGCTCGCGCACCAGTTGGTGGATATTTTCGCAATCCTGGACGCTGAGGCCGCGCGCAAACACCGCGCGCTCGAGCATCCGCGGCTCCTCGCCGAGCGTGTTGGACACCGCGGCCAGCAGGTGGTCGCGGCCATTGTCCCCAAGGAAGGCCAGCATCGATTGCAGGTCGTCGACCGGCACGAAACCGTCGACCTTGAGTTCGGCGCAGCCGTCCTCTTCGGCCACCATGTTCAGGCGCACCAGCTCGTCCAGGATGGTGCGGTGGTGGACGTTGCCGCGGCTGCCGAGCCTGGCCATGGTTTCGAACGAGGGCGCGTCGGCCGCGTTGGCAGTGATGGGCAGGCGCTGCAAAGCCTGGTTTTCCGACACCAGCTGCAGCCAGAGCGTGAAAGTCTTGGCCGCGGCCGACAGTTCGGTGTGGGGCAGGGCGTCCACAGTCTCGCGGACCTTCGCGGTCACGGCCTTGCGATTGAGCCCGGTCGTGATGGACAGCTGGCTGATGTTGGGCTTGGGCACCCCCTGCTTGTGCCAGGAGCGCGCGGCCTCTTCCAGCAGCAGGTCACGCAGCAGGACTTCCAGATGCGGGTGCTTCACCCCCATGGCCAGGGCGAGCCTGACCACCGGCCGCAAGATGCGGGCGCAGGCGGCAAGTGCCCAATCCAACTGGTGTTCCATGAAGCGAAAGCGGTTTTTTGGCAGTGCAGGTTGCAGCGCAGCAATTTCGGCCGGCAGGGCCTGGAAATCGCGCAGCTTGGTGCACTATTGTCCTCGTCTCCGCGAGGATGTCACAAAAAATCCGCACTAAGGTGTTCAGGCGCGCTGGAGCCAATGAAGTGTATTGGACGAAGTCGTGGCGTCCCCTCCCGTTGTCCTGTTCAGTGGGGAGGAAGCTTCCGACTAGCGGACGCTGGTGCCGTCCTACGCTCGGGGCCGGCGCCGCGCCCAGAATCGATTCGTTCCAACTTATATCCTTGGGCGCTTGCGCGCACAGGGGCCGGACGGAGTCCCCATGACCACTGAAACATCCGACAAGGCATTTCCCTTTCCCACATCCAAGAACCACGACAAGCCCGCCAGCGAGCCGGCCAAGCCGGTCGAGCAGGCGCCCAGCGAAGAGGCATTGGACAGCGGGGTGGAAGAATCCTTTCCCGCAAGCGACCCGGTGTCCGTCACCGTGACGAAGGTCAAGCTGCCCAAGGCACCGCAGGACAAGGCGGAGGAGGCGCGCAAGTCGGATGAAAAGAGATAGGAGATAGGGAAGGGTAGAGGTAGCCCCTTCGCTTCGCGCTTCTCTTCTCCTACACCGTGCCGCGCCGCAAGCTGACCCGCCGCGGCCCGCAACGACCTAGCTTTCCTGGAGTCGGGCACTCGGTCCGGCACGGCCTCTTCCTTCCGGCACTGCCGGCTTTCTTCAGGAGACACGACCATGAACAGCACTTCCAGACTTCTTGCCGCACTCGCGCTCGGTGCCGCAGGCGCGGCGTTCGCCCAGGGCAATCCGCCGACCACGGCGCCAGCCAATCCGGCCACCGCGGCCGGCCAGCAAAATCCCTCGGGCGGCCCAATGGGCACCACTGGCGTGACCCCGGAAAGCGGCGGCGCCGCGCGAACCACCCCGCCGACGGCTCAAAGCTCGCCCGACACGAGCAGCAGCTCCAGCACGACCATGGCGGCTTCGGGCGACACGCCCGCAATGCGCCGCGCACGCGCCGACCGCAACTGAGCGGCTGACCGCACGCACCCGAACGCGGCGTAGCCATGAATGCCGTGAGGCCAGGAACGGGCGCAGCGAGCAGGCCGCTGGCCGTGCTCGCTGCGGTCCTTCTTCTCGCGTTCGCCCATATCCCCGTGGCGGGCGCGGGGGACGAAGCGCTATGGCTCGCAAGGGCGGCCGTTGCGGCAGCGGACAACCGGAATGCGCCTTTCGCGGTGATCGACAAGCACAATGCGCGTGTCTTCATCTTCGACGCCCAGGGGCGGCTGCAGGCTTCATCGCCGGTACTTCTGGGGCTGGCGCGCGGCGACGATTCGGTGCCGGGCATCGGCGAACGCGCGATGTCCGAGATACGGCCTGAAGAGCGCACGACGCCGGCGGGCCGTTTCGAGACGGAGCCGGGCCTCAACACCAAGGGCGAGGACATCGTCTGGATCGACTACGACGCGGCGGTTTCCATGCACCGCGTGCGCGCCACAAAGAAATCGGAACGCCGCCTGCAGCGGCTGGCTTCGCCAACCGTGGCCGACAACCGTATTTCTTACGGCTGCATCAACGTGCCGGCCGCCTTTTACGACGCTTACATCAAGCCCGTGCTGGGCAGCCGCCGTGGGGTGGTTTACGTGCTGCCCGAAACCATGGCGGCCCACAAGCGCTTCGAATTCCTGAGTCGGCCTGAGCAGAGGCTTAGCACCCGGCGCGGATTCAGCCCCGCAGGCTGATCGCGCCGAGCAGCACCACCAGCGCAATGCCCAACACCAGGGTGGCGCATTTCCAGAACAACACGGGATTCTTCTCGACCAGCGGCGTGCCGCGCCGGTTCAGAAAATCCGGGTGGGGCTGGCGCAGGTCCTGCACGAATTCCGACAGCGCCTCATGGCGCTTGAGCGGATTGGGATGCAGCGCCTTGCGCAGCACCTCGTCGATCCAGGCCGGAATGGCGCGCTGCGCGTCCAGAGCGGACCGGTACTGCAGGTTGCGCTGATCCGCGCGCGTGCGGATGCGCGCGGCCTCCGCGCCGTAGGGCAGCCGCCCGGTCAGCATCTGGTAGACGATGACGGCCAGTGAAAACAGGTCGGATCGCGCCGAGCCGCCTTCGCCCAGAAAGTATTCGGGCGCCGTGTACTGCACCGTGCCCAGTATCGGGTCCGGCTCGACCCGCGTGCTGTCGCCCAGGCCCGCCACCCAGGCCGATCCGAAGTCGATGATCCGCACGGTGCCGGTGCGGTCGATCATCACGTTCTCGGGCCGCAGGTCCTGGTGCAGCATCTCCATGCGATGGAAGGCCTGCAGGCCCTTGGCCAGTTGCTCGACGATGCGGCGCACCGACTCCAGGCTGGGCCTCGGGTTGTCGACCATCCATTGCGCGAGCGTCTGCCCGTCGATGAACTCCATGGCCACATAGAGGTAATTGCGCTTGCGGTCCGGAACATGAGGCTTGAGCACGTGCGCGCTGTCGATGCGCCGCGCCACCCATTCCTCCAGCAGGAAGCGGTCCAGATGCGCCTCGTCGTTCTGCAGGTCGACGGACGGCGTCTTGAGCACCACGCTCTGGCCGGTGTCGTCGTCCACCGCCAGATAGATGTGGCTGCGGTGGCTGCGGTGCAGGTCGCGCACGATCGTGTAGCCATCGAACCGCATGCGCGCTTCGAGCACGGGCGGCAGTTGCAGTGCCGCGCGCTGCGCCTGCAGTTCGTTCAACTCGCCGTGGGGCAGCGCGTCGATCCGGACAACCTGGACCGTCAGGTTGTCGAGGCTGCCGCGCCGAAAGGCTTCCTCGGCGATGCTCCTTGCCGCGGCGTCGAGATCGGCTGGATGGGCCGCCAGCGCGGCGCCGATGGCGGCGGCGTCCATATGTTCATGGACGCCATCTGACGTCAGCAGAAAGACGTCGCCTTTCTCGACGGCCACGGCCTGGTAGTCGATTTCGATGTGCGGGCCGACGCCGAGCGCGCGGCTCAGATAGCTGTGCCCGTCAGCCACCAACACCCGATGGTCTTCGGTCAGTTGCTCGAGCGCCTCCGCGTGCCAGCGGTAGACGCGCGTGTCGCCGACGTGAAAGACGTGCGCCGTGGTCGACTTGATGACCAGGGCGCTGAAGGTGCAGACGTAGCCGCGGTCCTTGTCGAAACGGCCGCCGCCGCTTTGCGTTTGTGCGTGCAGCCAGGCGTTGGTGGCGGTGAGCACGCGCTGCGCCGAGCGGCTCACGCTCCATGCGTCCGAGGTGCAGTAGTAATCGGTCAGGAAGCTGCGGACCGCCGCCTCGCTGGCCACGTGGCTGACGTCGCTGCTGCTGATGCCGTCGGCTATGGCGATGGCCACGCCCTTCGCGTGGCGGGTGGACGCCTCCGGCAGGGCGGCGCCGTGGAAGTCCTGGTTGGCGTCCTTGCGTCCCTTGTCGGAATGCTGTCCGATCGATATCGCGAGTCCGGGACGCATCGTGGCGCGACGACGGCGGTTGGGTGGCTTAGCGGGCGACGCGCTTGGGCGCCGTGCGTACGTGGGTCGCGTACAGGGTCAGGCCGGTGAACGACAGGCCGCCGATGAGGTTGCCCAGCACGGTCGGGATCTCGTTCCAGATGATGTAGTCCATGATCGAAAAATTGCCGCCCATGAGCAGTGCCGACGGAAACAGGAACATGTTGACCACCGAGTGCTCGAACACCATGAAGAAGAACACCATGATCGGCATCCACATGGCCAGCACCTTGCCGGTCACCGAAGTGGAGATCATCGCACCCACCACGCCGGTGGACACCATCCAGTTGCACAGCATGCCGCGCACGAAGAGCGTCAGCATGCCTGCGGCGCCGTGGTCGGAGTAGCCGACCGTGCGCGCCTCGCCGATGGTGGCGATCACCTGGCCCACCTTGTCCGGCGGGCTCGTGAAGCCGAAGGTGAAGACGATGGCCATGAGCACGGCCACGAGGAAGGCGCCAAGGAAGTTGCCGACGAAGACCAGGCCCCAGTTGCGCAGCACGCCGCCTATGGTGACGCCGGGCCGCTTGTCGATGAGCGCGAGCGGCGTCAGCACGAACACGCCGGTCAAGAGGTCGAAGCCGAGCAGGTACAGCATGCAGAAGCCGACCGGAAACAGGATGGCTCCGATGATCGAGTAGCCGGTCTGCACGTTGATGGTGACGGCGAACACGGCTGCCAGTGCAAGAATGGCGCCCGCCATGAAGGCGCGAATCAGCGTGTCGCGGGTGGACATGAAGATCTTGGACTCACCGGCGTCCACCATCTTGGTGACGAATTCGGAAGGCAGGAGATAGGCCATGGCGTTGCTTTGGTTTTGATTGGAAAAGCTGGAAGAAAACAGGCGAGGGGAGGCTGCCCCTCAGGCGGCCTTCTCCAGCGCAAGATGCGCGGGAGAACTTGCGGCGGCCAGCCCCTGCAGCACGTCGCCGACCACGATGATCGAGGGGCTGCAAAGGCCGTTGTCGGCAATGGTCTGCCGGAGCGTCGCCAGCGTGCCGACGGCGTGCCGCTGTGAGGGCAGGCTGGCGTTCTGCACCACCACGACGGGAGTCTCTGGCGGCAGTCCGCTCAGCAGCTCGTCCTGGATCGAGCCGGCACTCGATACGCCCATGTAGATGACCAGCGTCAGCCGCGCCGAATGGGCCGTGGCGGCCAGCGTGCGCCAGTCGGGTCCGGGCGCTCCGGGCTTGGCATGCCCGGTGATGAACACCACGCCCTGCGCATGCGTGCGGTGCGTGAGCGGCACGCCGAGCGAAGTCAGCCCCGCCAGCCCGGCCGTGATGCCGTTCACCACCTCGACGTGAATGCCGGCCTCGGCCAGGTGCTCTACCTCTTCGCCGCCGCGGCCGAAGATGAACGGATCGCCGCCCTTCAGGCGCACCACGTGCTCGCCTTCGCGAACGGCCATGATCATCAGCCGCTCGATGAAGCTCTGCGGCGTGCTCTTGCAGCCGCCGCGCTTGCCGACGTGAATCACGCGTGCGCCGGGCGCCGCCATGGCGACGATGTCGTCGCTGACCAGGTCGTCGACGAGCAGCACCGTGGCCGACTGGATGGCCTTGAGCGCCTTCAGCGTGAGCAGTTCAGGATCGCCGGGGCCGGCGCCGACGAGCGTGCAGCGGCCCTGCATCGGCTGCATTCCTGCGCTACGGTTGCCGGCCGTTCCGGTGCGCATTGCGGCGGACGGGGAGGTGAGAGTGAGGAGGCTCATGTGTTGTTGCTCGGCGGTGTCAGGCGGCGGAGTCTTCGGCTTGAAGGCACGCGCGGTTCGCGGGGCCCGCGACGGGGCGCTCCAGCTCCACCGCATGCGTTGCGAGTTCGCCCGCGTCCAGGTGCACCACGCCCTCGGCCACCTTCACCGCGAACCTGGGGGTGCACCCCTCATCGGGCGACTTGGCGCAGCCGTCTTCCAGCCCGATGGCCCAGTTGTGCAGTGGACACGCCACGCTGCCACCCTTGTGCGGGCAGCGGTCGAGCAGCGCGAACACCTGGTTCTCGGAATTGCGGAACACCGCCACGTCCACGCCCACCGGGCGCGCCACTCGGCGTGCGCCTAGCACCGGGATGTCCTCGACGCGGCAGATGACTTTCCATTCGTTGTTGTCGTTCATTGCTGTTGCTCCTTCGCTCACGCTGCCTGCGTTGCTTCGTCCACGACAGCCACGGGCGTGAACTGCCGCACATCCACCGATGCCTGGCTCGACTCGAACCAGGGATCGGGCTCCCCGTCCAGCGCGAACTGCAGCCGTTCCCACAGCGCCTTGCGGCCAGCCTCGTCTTCGAGGATCTTCTTCTTCACATAGTCCAGCCCGACCCGCCCGATGTAATGCACCGTGCGCTCCAGGTACCAGCCTTCCTCGCGGTACAGCTGCAAGAACGCGCCCGAATACTCCATCACCTCGGCCGCCGTCTTCACCTTCACCAGGAACTGCGCCACCTCCGTCTTGATGCCGCCGTTGCCGCCCACGTACAGCTCCCAGCCCGAATCCACCCCGATCACGCCCACGTCCTTGATCCCGGCCTCGGCGCAGTTGCGCGG
>NZ_LMCQ01000004.1 GCF_001424835.1 Variovorax sp. Root318D1
CGTCTCGGGTTTCTGCTTCACCGATTTCTTCCACCTGCTGAAGGTCGAAGGCAGATGGACTGTGATCAGCAAGATCTTTCACACGCACGTCGCTCCCTAGAGCCTCCTGGCTCGCAAGCTCCTGAGGACCCGCGCGCACCGTGGCACCCATATGAAACTATTGCTGGTCGGCTCTACTGGTCTGGTAGGGCGCCACGTCCTGACACTCGCGCTGGCCGATCCACGCGTGGTAACCGTGGTTGCACCCACCCGACGCGAATTGACGGCGCACTCGAAGCTGCGCAGCCCGCAGGTGGATTTCGATCGTCTGCCGCAGGACGCCGACTGGTGGCAGGCGGATGCGGTGATCTGCGCGCTGGGCACCACCATGCGCACTGCGGGCTCCGAGCAAGCATTCCGCCGCGTGGATTTCGACTACCCATTGGCCGTCGCCCGATTGGTTCGTGCGCATGGCACGCCGACTTATGTGCTGAACTCGGCCATCGGTGCGGATGCCAGCTCGCGCTTCTTCTACAACAGGGTCAAGGGTGAGCTGGAACAAGCGCTGACCGGCCAGGGTTTCGAATCACTGACTTTCGTGCGGCCCGGAGTCATCGGCGGGCACCGGGACGAGTTCCGTCTGGGCGAACGGATGATGATGATGGGAATGACATTGACTGGGCCGCTATTGCCCAAGCGCTGGCGCCTCAACCCGGCCCCGCAGATCGCCAACGCGCTACTCGAGGCGGCCATCCGTCCGAAGAGGGGTGTTCATGTCGTGACCTCGGACCGGATGACTTGATTGGCGCGGCACAACTCCGTTTCCGTTGATAGCGAAGGCACAGTCCAGGCCAAGCCTTTCGTGCAACGGACTGCGAGCTTCAAAACCCGGGATCCCGATCCGCAAGGCAAGCATGTGGCGGCGCGAAATGAATCCCGATCCCTCAACATAGGAGTTCTCATGGATAAACACATTGCTTCGGTACCGCTGGAGAAGGCCTACCGTTTGCTCAACCATGGTCCTACGGTGCTGGCGTCGGCGCGTCACGGTGGTGTGGACAACGTCATGGCGGCGGCCTGGGCCTGCGCGCTGGACTACAAGCCGCCCAAGCTGACCGTCGTGTTGGACAAGAGCGCCAAGACCCGGGAGCTCGTAGAGAAGAGCGGTACCTTCGTTATCCAGGTGCCCACCGTGGCCCAGCTCGACCTTACCTACCAGGTGGGGCATCGCAGCCTTTTCGATGAGCCTGGGAAACTGGCAAAGAGCGGCGTGGAACTTTTCGCGATGGATGACTACGACCTGCCTTTTGTTGCCGGATGCTCAGCCTGGCTGGCCTGCAAGGTCGTGCCCGAGCCGCACAACCAACAGACCTACGACCTGTTCATCGGCGAGATTGTCGGTGCTTGGTCCGATAGACGTGTGTTCAAGGACGGGCATTGGAACTTCGAGACTGCCGATCCGGCCTTGCGCAGCCTGCACTACATCGCTGGCGGCCATTTTTATGCCATTGGCGATCCGCTCGTTGTCATTGACGCCTGACGAGTTTGGCGAGCCCAAGCATCGCTTCGATCTTCAGAATCGAAACCCCCCGTTGCTCGCAAAAGAAGTACGCGCCGAAATCGAAACGCTCATGTATTGCATCCCGCTCGCATCGTGCATCGATTTCCGAACTATGCCGCCAATTGGGTGCGCTCGAGAAATCACTGGGTCTTGCTTCGTTGCGCAGCCTGGTCTCGATCTCGATCAGCTGCTGGGTTGAAGATGCGCTCGACGCTTGCAGCGTCAAAGGCAGGAGCACCGGTGTGTTTTCTGTCATGAAGTCCCGCAGCTTTGCCATGAGCTGAGGGGTTCCTTGCCTTTGAAATTATTTGCCCAGGTTGGCCTTGAGCTCTTGCGACGCCTGCGCCATCGCGCTGCGGGGCGCCGGTAGATGGCTGAACGCGTTCGACAGCCCAAAATCGTGAATCATGCCGTTGTAGCGCACCGACTTCACATGCACGCCCGCGGCGTCGAGCTTGCGGCCGTAAGCTTCGGCTTCATCACGCAGGACATCGAATTCGGCGGTCTGGATCAGCGTCGGCGGCAAGCCCTTGAGCTGCTCGGGCGTCGCCTGCAGGGGCGAAGCGTAGATCTGCTTGCGTTCCTTGGCGTCGGTCGTGTAATTGTTCCAGAACCACACCATCAATTCCTTCGTCAGGAAGTAGCCGTTGGCAAACTCCTTGTACGACTGCGTGTCGAAGTTTGCGTCTGTCACCGGACACAGCAATACCTGCGAACGCAGTGCAGGTGCACCCTTCTCGTTCGCCATCAAGGCAACCACGGCGGCCAGATTGCCGCCCGCGCTGTTGCCAGCTACGGCGAGGCGCTTGCCATCGACGTTGATCTCCTTGCCATGCTCGGCCACCCATTTGGTCGCAGCATAGGCTTGCTCGATGGCGACGCCGAATCCCGCCTCAGGCGACAGGGTGTAGTTGACGAAGACCGCCACCGCGCCCGAGCCTGCCACCAGGTCACGCACCAACCGTTCGTGGGTCGGGAAGTCGCCCAGCACCCAGCCGCCGCCATGGAAGTACATGAACGCAGGCAGGGTCTTCTGTTTGCTGCCTGCCGGACGCACGATGGTGAGCTTCAGATCGCGGCCATTGATGCGGATCGTCTTCTCGCTGACGTCAGCCACCGGCAAGGCCACCTTGGGGTCAGCCTGCGCGCCCACCAACGCGGCGCGGGCATCGGTCGGCGTCATGGTGTCGAGCGTCTTGCCGCCTTCAAGGGATTGCAAGAATCTTGCCGTGTTGTGTTCGACGCCGGGCAGGTTAGCTGCCAAGGCATTACCAAGCGACAGGGCCAGGACGGGAAGGGCGAGAGCGGAGGTGAGGGTTTTCATGTTGTTTTCTTTTTAGTGAGTGAGTGCGAAGCAGAATCCGGAGACGTCGTTAGGGAGCGACGTGCGTGTGAAAGATCTTGCTGATCACAGTCCATCTGCCTTCGACCTTCAGCAGGTGGAAGAAATCGGTGAAGCAGAAACCCGAGACGTCGTTGGTGTCGATGCGGGCGCTGGCGGCGGTGCCGACGATCTCGATGCGCACAATGGCACTTTGAGCTTCAGGCGACGGACGGAAATCCTTGTCGATACCGTCAAACAGGTTGTGGATGGCTCCGCCTGAGAGCTTGCCGTCGGCGCCCNTAGGGAGCGACGTGCGTGTGAAAGATCTTGCTGATCACAGTCCATCTGCCTTCGACCTTCAGCAGGTGGAAGAAATCGGTGAAGCAGAAACCCGAGACGTCGTTGGTGTCGATGCGGGCGCTGGCGGCGGTGCCGACGATCTCGATGCGGACAATGGCACTTTGAGCTTCAGGCGACGGACGGAAATCCTTGTCGATACCGTCAAACAGGTTGTGGATGGCTCCGCCTGAGAGCTTGCCGTCGGCGCCCACGCTGAACATGGTTGCCTGGTCGCTGAAGGCGGGCTTCATGATGCTGCTCTTGGCCTGCTTGCAGCCATCGTTGTACTTGTTCAGCACTTCGACAATGGCCTTGTACTCGGGGACGTAGGTAGGTTTGTTCATGGTTTCACTTCCGGTCGAGGTTGGGGAATTTATGGATATAGGCACAGCCGCAACCCGGCTCAGGCGCCGCTCATTTCTGCAACGCGCTCTTCGACAAAAGCCCTGGGGCCCAGCCGCTGAAGTCTGCTTTCACGGCTGTTGAGCCACCAGCCAGCCTGNCAGGCGCCGCTCATTTCTGCAACGCGCTCTTCGACAAAAGCCCTGGGGCCCAGCCGCTGAAGTCTGCTTTCACGGCTGTTGAGCCACCAGCCAGCCTGGACGTTCCAGTCGGCGTAGGGACTCTGCGGGTCGGCCAGAGCTTGAGCCTTGCAGTCGCCGCTGCGCTCCTACGCGAGCCGATCCTTTGCAGTTTCCCGCACGGTCAACAATGCAAGCAAGCTGAAGATCGCCGCAGCTATCAGCAGTATTGCGGGGGATTTCAAGTTGCCGGTGGAGGCAATCAGGCTTGTGGCCACATACGGCGTCACGCCTCCTCCGAGGATCGCGCCGATGTTGAAGCTGAATGCCATTCCGGTGTAACGAATGCGCGTTGGAAATTGCTCGGCATAGGTGGGATAACCGACCGATTGCACGATGGGAAGAGGCAACGCAATGATGAACATGGCCAGCGCCGCCAAGCCGATGCTTTGCTGATCCATGAGAATCATCATGGGCCACACGAGAAGCATGTACCCCAGAAAGCCAATGCCAAGAACGCGACGACGCCCCCATCGGTCCGAGAGGCCGCCCCAGAACGGCATGAGCATGGCCATGGTCACGCCAACCGCGGCCATGATCCAGTAGACGGTCGTCTTGTCGTACTTGAGGTAGGTGGTGAGATAGATGTTCATGAACACCAGGCCCACCCAGTACCCGACGTTCTGGCCGAACGCCAACGCGGTCACTTTCAGCACCTTGGACGTATGCTGCGTCAGAACCTCGCGCAGAGGTGCCTTGGTCGGTTCGTTGTGCGCCTGAAATTCCTGGAATGCCGCAGATTCCTCGACCCGGCGCCGGACGGCGGTCGACACGATCACCATGGGTATCGCAAGCAGAAACGGAATTCTCCAACCCCATTGCTGCATCTGGTCGGTGGTCAACAGGGCAGAAGTCAATCCGCAAGCAGAGGCCGCCAGTGCGCCCCCCACTGCGACGCCCACCGGCGTAAATGCGCCATAGAAGCCCCGCTTTCCAGGAGGCGCCGACTCGGCCACGTACGCAGCCGCGCCTGTGACTTCGCCCCCAGCGAAGAAGCCCTGCACCAACCGTATTGCCAGCAGCAGGATAGGCGCGGCGATACCGGCGGTCGAGGCCACAGGCAAGAGACCGATGGCCGCGGTGGCAATGCCCATGCCGATCACCGTGACGAGCAAGATCCCGCGCCGGCCGATCCGGTCACCCAATCGACCCAGAACAATGCCGCCGATGGGGCGCATCAGAAACGCGCTTCCGAATACGGCAAGAATGGCCAGAAGCGATGCGGTCGCATCGGTACTCGGAAAAAACAAGGGACCGATGGTAGCGGCCATGTAGCCGTAGACACCGAATTCGTAGTACTCGATGGCTGTTCCCACGGACGCGGCAAGGGCAGCCTTGCGCGCAGTCGCTCGAGCAAGAGGGTTGGCCGCATCGTTGGAGAACGAATGCGTCGGTCGTGCGCCCGGCGCATCGGTCAAGTCCAACGTTTGGGAAGTGTTCATTTTGTCTCCGGCATGTGGGAAGGAATCAAATAGCCTCCAAGAAGGCCGCGGCTCGACCCGGACGATGCGTCGTCCGTTTCGAATTGGGGTCAAGAGAACCAGGTGTTGCTAGCGGCGCAATGGGATAGAGCGCGCCGCCGCGGACAGCGTCAACTGAGGACGAAGCGCGCGAGGACGGCATCTTCTTCAAGCAATGCCCCCTCCTCGAAGAAGAATTCGGCGATGAATCCGGCTGCGGGCGCTTGCAGCGGAATCTCCATCTTCATGGACTCCATGATTGCGATGTCGTCCCCGGCAGACATGAGTGCGTCCGGCGCTGCAACGATTTTCAGAAGCGTGCCTGCGGTGTCTGTGCGAATCTCGATTTCTTGGCTCATGCGTGGGCTCCAGGGGTGAGGGGGGAAATCGGCCGAAGGGCGATGGAGCGTTGGCTCACAGGGCGAATGGAAACCCCCTCCGCTTCAAGTGCCTGGCGGATTGCGCGCGCGAAATTCGCCGCACCGGGTTGGTCGCCATGAATGCACAGCGTGTCCGGCTGGACGTGCACGTCCACGCCGTTGGTCGACCTCACCACGCCGGAGCGAACCATGCGCAAGACTTGCGCCACGGATTGCTCGATGTCGGTGATCATCGCTCTCGGGTGCGAGCGCGGCGTCAAGGTGCCATCGTCCTGGTAGCTCCGGTCCGCAAATACTTCTTCAGCTACGACGAGTCCCGCCTCTCGAGCGCTGCGTACAAGTTCTGACCCTGCAAGGCCGTAGAAAACCAGTTGCGGATCGACGGCGAACACTGCGTCGGCAATGGCGCGTGCCATCACTGGATCGCGTGCTGCCATGTTGTAGAGCGCGCCGTGTGTTTTGACGTGCGCCAAGCGGGTTCCTGCTGCCTTGCAGAAGGCTTGCAGGGCGCCGATCTGGTAGACCATCAGGTGGTTCAACTCATCCGGCCCGAGTTGCATCGGCCGGCGCCCGAATCCCTGAAGATCGGCGAACCCGGGATGTGCGCCGATCGAGACGCCACGGGCTATCGCGAGCCCGATGGTTGCGGCGATCGTCTGCGGGTCTCCGGCGTGCATGCCGCAGGCCACGTTGGCGGAGGTCACGTGGTCCAGCACAGCCGCGTCATCGCCAAGCCGGTAGACCCCGAAGTTCTCGCCCACGTCGCTGTTGAAATCAATGGACGCCATGGCCTGCCTCCATCGCCCGGAAGATCTCGCCCTGCGCCACTGAGAGCTGTTGTGCTTCGTCCAGCGAAATCCATTCGAAGCGCACCGTCTCGCCGGCCATGAGTTGCGCGAGGCTGGGAAGGTCCACTGTCGCGACATTCGCGATGCGAGGGTATCCGCCCGTGGTCTGGCGATCGGCCAACAGAACGATAGGAAATCCGTCCGGCGGGACCTGAATGGCCCCGAAGCTCACGGCCTCGGACTGCAACTCCAGGGGCTGCAACAAGCGCAAGGGTTCGCATTCCAGCCGGTAGCCCATGCGATCAGAGCGTGGACTGACACGGAAGGTCTGAGCGGTCATCGCACGGTGGGCCTGGGGCGCGAACGCTTCCCGCTCCCTGCCTGGAACGATCCGAAGCGGCGCCCCAGGTGGACGTTGCACCTCTTCCGGGAACACGAAGCCGCTTGCGTCGAGCGACGAAGTTCGCGCGGGCACGTCGCGAAGCGCGATGCGATCGCCCTTTTGAAGCGGACCGCCTTGCGCGCCGCCAAAGCCACCGCGAACGTACGTGCTCGTGCTGCCCATGACCTGCTGGAGTGCGTAGCCGCCAGCGACCGCGATGTATGCGCGCAATCCGCTTGCCCGTTTGCCGAAGGAGAGCAGGTCGCCCGCGGCCACGGCGACCGGAGTGCCGAGCGGCAGTGCCCTTCCATTCACCGTGGCACCCAGGTCCGCACCGCATATGGCAATCACGGCAGGCACCTCGAACTTCAGTGTGGGGCCAATCAGCGTGACTTCCAGGGTGGCCTGAGAGGGCGCATTTCCCACCAGCATGCATGCCAGCCGGTGCGAGCGTTCATCCATGACGCCAGAGACTGGAATGCCATGGTGCTGGTGGCCGAAGCGGCCCAGGTCTTGAAAGGTCGACAGGGCACCGGGCTTGAGGACTTCGATCGTCATCACTTCCCCCTCATGGCTTCAAACTCGCCCGCCGAGATGGGCACGAAACGGACGCCGTCGCCTGCCTCCAGCAAGCACACCGGATCGCGAGTCAACTCGAAAAGCATCAGCGGGGTTCGGCCGATCAGGTTCCATCCGCCGGGGAGGATGAAGGGGTAGATCACGCTCTGGCGATTCGCCAGCCCGATGGAGCCAACCGGCACGGCTGTTCGGGGCTGCGCGCGCCTCGGCGGTGCCAATCGTTCGTCGAAGGTGCCGATGTAGGGGTGGCCGGGCGCAAAGCCGATCATCTGAACCTCGACGTCTATGCCTGCATGCAGATCGATCAATGCCCGAGGCGACAAACCACATGCGTCGGCCACCGACTCAAGATCGGGGCCGTGGTCGCCGCCGTAGCAGACGGGAATTTCGACGCGGCGTGTGGAAACGGAACTGCCGGTTCTAAAACCCTGAAGCACGGTCAGGACCTGGCGTGCCGCCGCTTCGTAGGGCGTTTCCCTGGTCGTCGCCAGACGCTGGATCGACTCTGGCCGGTAGTGAATTCCAACGGTCGTCATTGCGGAAACGATGTCCGTCACTCCCGGGATGTTGGCTTCGCGCAATGCGGCTGCAGTGGCTGCCGGCCACCGCCTGCCGGCACTGCGAGCATCCGATCGGATCTCCACCACAAGACAGCTGTCGCCGGAAGGCGCCGTTCGCCACTGCACCTGTCGATCGGCGAGTGCTTCGAGGTCGGTCATGACGTGCCTTTCGGCGAGCCTGCGTCGCTCGCAAGCTCACTCAGGTTGGCCAACAGTGCTTGCTTCTCGCGATCAACGAAATTCGTGTCAACCGCACCGGCCTGGAAGGCGGGATGACGGATGACTTGCTGCAGAAAGGCCGTGTTCTGGCGTATGCCTGCAATCTCGATGGATCGCAGTGCCGCATCCATGCGTTGCAGTGCTTCAGCACGAGTTGATGCCGAGGCGATGAGCTTTGCGATCATCGGGTCGTAGAACGGACTGATCGAATCTCCCTGCCGGACCCCGGTATCCACTCGCAGGCCATCGATTCCTGAGGGCAGGACAAATCGCTCAAGCAGACCTGGCGATGGAAGAAAGTTCTTCAATGGATTCTCGGCATACACCCGACACTCGATCGCGGCGCCTTGACGGCGAATTGCAGCTTGTGGAGTGCGGTCCAGGGTTCCGGCAGCCAGCAAAATCTGATCGCGCACAAGGTCCCGGCCGGTAATCGCTTCGGTGACGCCGTGCTCGACCTGGATGCGGGTGTTCATCTCAAGGAAGTAGAAGGCCTGGCTGTCCGCGTCCAGGATGAACTCGACAGTTCCGGCTCCGCGGTAACACTGACCCGCCGTCAGCGAGACGGCGCAGGCGAGCATTTGCTCGAGCACGGTGGGCGCCAACCCTGGTGCGGGGCTCTCTTCCACGATCTTCTGAAACCGTCGCTGTACGGAGCAATCGCGCTCGAAGAGATGGATCGCGGTGCCGTCGCCGTAGCCGAAAACCTGCACCTCGATATGCCGAGCACGTGGCACGAAGCGCTCCAGAAACACCGAGGCGTCGTTGAACGCCTTCAATGCCTGCGACTGGGTTGACGCAACGGCCGACGCCAAGGCGGCGGGCGCGTCCACTCGCTTCATGCCAATGCCTCCACCGCCGCCCGCCGCCTTGACCAGCAAGGGGTAGCCAACGCGCGCAGCCTCAAGCTCTAGCTGTTCCTCATGCTCGCCAGGAAGAAACGCGCGGCTGCCCGGTAGAACCGGAACACCGCACTCGTGGGCGATGCTTCGCGCACGGTGTTTGTCACCCATTTCTTCAATGGATTGCGGTGTCGGGCCGATCCATCTGATCCCATGCTGCTCCGCAGCCCTTGCAAAGGCGGTGTTCTCGGAGAGAAAGCCATAGCCCGGATGCACTCCTTGGGCCTCGTGCTGCAGGCCGGCCTGCAGAACCGCATCGACGTTCAGGTAGCTTTCGCTCGCAGGAGCCGGTCCGACGCGAACGGCGAAGTCGGCCATCTCACAGTGCAGGGCACCTGCATCAGCATCTGAATAGACCGCGATGGTTTCGATGTTCAGATCGCGCGCCGCCCGGATGATGCGGCAGGCAATCTCGCCTCGATTGGCGATCAGGATTCTCTTCATTCTCTGGCTCCTGTTCCGGTGATTCGGGCCGAGGTTTCCTCATGCCCTGATCGCATTTCTTCGTGGTGTTCCCTGTCGATGCCGCGAAGTTTATGAACGCGGAGTGTCAAAGAAAAGCAATATAAATTCGCGCTTAGCATCAATAATGTCGATGAATCGTGCATCGATCGTTGATTGACCTGCTGATCGATTTTTGAGATGCTCGGCGCGTGATCAGTGAACTGAGGACCTTCATCGCGGTGTGCAAGCACGGCACCTTCGCCGCTGCGGGAGACCGCATCGGCCTCACGCAGTCCGCTGTGAGCAGCCAGATCAAGCGGCTCGAAGAAGCACTGGGTTTCGAACTGTTCGATCGAACAGGGCGCTCTGCCACCTTGAACGTTGCGGGCCAAACGACCCTGCCGCGCGTGGAAGAGATCTGTGCGCTGTTCGCAAAACTTGGAGAGCTCCCCGAGGACAATGCCACCAGAGGATTGCTGCGGATAGGTTCGATTGCTTCGGCGCAACCCACGTTGCTGGCACGAGCGCTCGAAAAGCTTCGCAAAGCCTTTCCTCTGGTACGCGTCCATGTGTCGCCGGGCGTGTCAATGCGGCTGATGGATGAGCTCGACGCCGGCAAGATCGATGCGGCGGTGATCATTCGCCCCCCGTTCGGCATGCCTCCCGATCTGACCTGGCAAGCGCTGATGCACGAGCCTTATGTGCTTGTCGTACCCAAGGCTGTGCCCCAGACGAGGGACTGGCGCACACTGATCCAGGAGCAACCGTTCCTGCGTTATGACAGGGCGTCGTTCGGCGGGCGAATGGTCGAAGGATTTCTTCGCCGCGAGGGCATCTCGGTCAATGATGCGATCGAGATCGATGAAATCCCGGGATTGATCCACCTTGCTTCCAAGGGGCTGGGGGTTGCGCTTGTCCCGCTGGTCGAGGCGCACCTTCCTCTGCCTTCGGGAGTGCGTGTCGTTTCCCTCGGGGAGTTCACCTTCTACCGGGAGATTGGCCTGCTTCAACGCAAGTCACGGGCCAGTCCCCCGATCGTGGCGCATTTTGCTCAGCATCTGCGCGAAGCAGCTGACGCGCAGCCGAGCAGCTCGCTAGTGCCGAAGCGTCACCGCGCGGGCAAGTCGGGCCGGCCGCGCACGTCGTAGCGAGGACTCTGGAACTCGTTACCGGGCCAAGCTCGCGCCGGATCTTTCCGATGGTTCGCCTCAGCGCGCCTCGTAAGCCTCCAGCGGCTTGTCCGATGGGGCGGCCCAAGCGGCCTTGGTCATCGCGTTTGCCGGCAACCCCACCTTTGAGCCACTCGGGGGGATTGGCTGCATGAACCACTTGTCGTAGATGCGCGAGACTTCGCCGCTCTTGGCGAGTGCCAAAATGCTGTCGTCAACCACCTTCTTGAATGCCGGATCACCCTTGCGGAACATGATGGCAATAGGTTCGACGCTGAGAACCTGATCCAGGAGCTTGTACTTCTCGGGCTCCTTGCTCTTGGAGATCAGCGTCGCGAGGATCTGGCCGTCGGCGACAAATCCCTCAGCGCGGCCGCCTTCAAGAAGCAGGAAGCCTTCGCTGTTGTCCTTGGACAGCACCTCGGAGACGCCAGTCACGCCGTCGCGTCCGAGCTTTCGCAGCGCTTGCACAGACGTACTGCCGGTGGTGGCCGCGACTGTCTTGCCAGTCAGCTGTGCGGAGGATGCGATGCCCGAATTCGTCTTGACAGCGATCCGGATGCCTTCGACATACAAGGTGGGCGCGAATGCGACGTCCTTCTGCCGCGCGGCATTGTTGGTCGTCGTCCCGCACTCGATATCCACCGTGCCGTTCTGAACGAGGGGGATTCGATTTTGCGGTGTCACGAGTTGGTACTTCACATCGATCTTGTCGAGCTGTGCCGCCTTCTTGATGTCGGCGATGACTCGCTCGCAGATCTCCACATGAAAGCCGGTGTACTTTCCGGGGCCCAACGTGAATGACATGGCTCCCGAAGCATCGCGGACGCCCATCGTGATGCCGCCCGTCTCCTTGATCTTTCCTAACGTTTCGGACTGGGCCGAAGCAGATGTACAGGCGATCAGCATGGCAGCCAATGCCACGAATCTCATGTTGCTCTTGATCATCGCGATCTCTCAGCGTGCGAACAGCGAGCTCAGGTCGGCGAAGGATTTCATCTCGATGGCATTGCCCGATGGGTCGAGGAAGAACATCGTTGCCTGCTCGCCGGGCTCTCCCTTGAAGCGGATGTACGGTTCGATAACGAACTTGGTCCCGCGCGCCACCAGCTTGTCGGCCATGAGCTGCCACTGATCCATTGGAACGATTGCGCCGAAATGACGCACCGGCACATCGTGACCGTCGACGGCGCTGCTCTGGCGATGACCGCATTCATCCGGTGCCAGATGGGCCACGATCTGATGGCCGTAAAAATCGAAGTCGACCCATTCCGGCGAACTGCGACCCTCGGGGCAGCCGAGCAGTTCGCCATAGAACGCACGAGCTTCAGAGATATCGCGAACGGGAAACGCCAGATGGAACGGGATGCGAGCACTTGCGGAGGACATGGAGATTTCTCATCGGGAGAGTTGCAGTAGGCGCAACTTTAAGCAGCCCATCTCATGATCGAAAGTGATTTATTTAGTTGCTGAGCAACATGAGAATCGATTGATAAGAATCGCTGCGGATTTGTCGTTGACGGCGTACCGGCCGTCCAGAGGTGCAGGCCGGCGTACGTTCGAACAAAGGACTTGCAGCCCACAGTCGTCGCTGGCGGGCCCGATCCTTGCGTCGTACGATACTGCGTCCGCTCGAATCCCTCAGAGGGCGCTTCCGTTCCAGGCCCAAAGGTCACATGGAAACCTTCGACCGCCAGCTTCGCTATTTTCTGCAGATCGCACAGCTTAAGTCGCTCTCGCGAGCCGCTGAAGATCTGGACCAGACGCAGTCGGGCCTGAGCCGGCAGCTCGCCGCGCTCGAAGCCCACGTGGGCAAGCCGCTGTTCACACGCACCGGACGAGGCGTCGAGTTGACGGAGGCGGGCCGCCAGCTCAAGGAGCAGACCGAAGGCGCATTCCGCAGCATCGACACGGCGCTGGAGACGCTACGGGTCCACGACGGCGTGACGCAGGGCACGGTGCGGCTTGCCGTGATCCACACTCTGAGCTACTACTTCATGGGCGAGGTTGTGGCCCGCTTTGTCAGCCAGCACGAAAGCGTCAACCTCTCGCTGCTGGCTCGCAGCTCTCCCGAGGTGGTGGAGTTCGTGGAAAGCGGCAAGGCGGATGTCGGCTTCGTCTACGACTCGGCGGTTGCATCGGCCGGCCTGGTCTCGCGGCCGCTGTTCGACGACGAGATGTGCCTGCTGGTGCCGGAGGCCAGCGACATCGGCGATCGAATCGACCTGACCGTGCATCTGCCGAAGCTTGTCGCATTTCCTTCCCACTACATGCTGCGGCGCATGGTGCACAGCAGTGGGCTCGTTCCCCAGATCGTGGCCGAGGCCGAAACGGTCGACGCCATGCTCGAGATCGTGTCTTCAGGTGTCGGGTGCTGCATCCTGCCGTGCCGGATTCCCGACAAGCTGCTGATCGACCACCGCCTGCGCAAGGTCGCCATCACGCGGCCGGCGCTGCGCCGGCGGGTCGTCGTCATCGTCAAGGCAGGACGCGTGCTGCCGCCGATCGTCGAGCACCTGGTCGACGCCGCCATCGCCATCGCCGCCTCTTCCTGAGCCCCGCCGCCGCATAGGTGCTATGCGGTCTGCTGCATGGCTCGCGAAGACCCCTGTCCCGATACTTCCCACGGCAGCGGACGTGCGTGGGGTGCTCATGCAGCCGCAAACCCAAACCACGGACGGCATGCATGATGAGAGACGACCTGCGAACCAAGGAATATTTCGACGAGCGCGCGACGCGCGAGATGGCGCAGCACCTGAAGGACACGCCGCGCGACATGCGGGATACGCTGGCCCTTGCCTGCCGAATCCTTGCGATGACGGGGCAGGAGGCCGGCCTCGCCGGCCAGATCAGCGCCCGCTCGGAGCGCCCAGGCGCCTACTGGACCCTGCGTTTCGGCCTCGGCTTCGACGAGGCCACGCCAGGCGACTTCATCGAAGTCGACCAGGACCTGAACACCTTGAGCGGCGCGGGCATGGCCAATCCGGCGACCCGATTCCACCTGTGGGTGTACCGTGCCCGACCCGACGTGCAGTCGATGATCCACACCCATTCGCCGTGGGCTTCGGCGTTGGCGGCGGCGCGCCAGCCGCTCGTCATCGCGCAAATGGACATGACGCCGCTTCACGAAGACTGCGCGTTCCTTGCCGACTGGCCGGGCGTGCCTATTGCCGACCAGGAAGGCGTGCTCATCTCCGAAGCGCTCGGCAGCAGGCGGGCGATCGTGCTCGCTCATCACGGTTACCTGACGGCCGGCCACACCATCGAAGAGGCGACCTACCTTGCCGTCTACCTGGAGCGCGCGGCATGCATGCAGCTTCGGGCGCAGGCTGCATTCGGGCCGCTCACGCCCGTTGACGACGCATTGGCCAGGGAGGCGCACGACTATCTGCTGAAGCCTTCGATCGTCAACGCGACGTTCAACTACTGGTGCCGCCAGACCACGGCCCTGCGCACAGGCCATGCAACCTCCTGAATCTCACACGCATTCGCAACATTACCTGGTGACACCATGAACACACACACTGACAGCGGTGCAAGCGAGAAAACCGGAGCCAAGCGCCGCTATGTGACGGCCGGCCTCGCAAGCATGATGGGGACCACCATCGAGTGGTATGACTTCTTTCTCTACGGAACGGCCGCCGCATTGATCTTCAACAAGATCTTCTTCCCGGCCTTTGATCCGATCGTCGGCACCATGGCGGCCTTTGCCACCTATTCCGTCGGCTTCTTCGCGCGGCCGCTCGGCGGGATCGTGTTCGGGCACTTCGGCGACAAGGTCGGGCGCAAGTCGATGCTGCTCATCACCCTGATGCTCATGGGCGTGCCCACGATCCTGATCGGCCTGATTCCGTCCTACGAGCAAATTGGCTACTGGGGTGCCGTGCTGCTGGTGTGCATGCGCTTCCTGCAGGGCGTGGCGGTGGGCGGCGAATGGGGTGGTGCGGTGCTGATGGCGGTCGAACACGCGCCCGAAGGCAAGAAGGGTTTCTTCGGGAGCCTGCCGCAAGTCGGCGTGGCACCCGGCCTCATCCTGTCTTCCCTGGCGATGGGCGCGGTTGCCAAGCTGCCGGAAGCAGACATGCTGTCCTGGGGCTGGCGCATTCCGTTCCTGGCCAGCGTCGTGCTGCTCCTCGTGGGTTGGTACATCCGCGCGAAGGTGGCCGAGTCGCCCGATTTTCAGGGCATGGAGCAGGTAGGCAAGAAGGTGCCGGTGCCTGTGGTCGAGGTGCTGAAGAAGTACCCGCGCGAGACGCTGATCGTCGTGGGCGCCCGCTTGGCCGAGGTGACGTGGTTCTACACCACGGTGACGTTCGCGCTCGCGTATTCCACCGGGACCCTCGGCATTGCGCGCAGCACGATGCTCGACGCGACGATCTGGGGCGCCACCGCTGCGCTGGTCACGATGCCCTTCTTCGGGTGGCTGGGCGACAAGATCGGCCAGAAGTGGGTGTTCATGCTTGGCACCGTGGGCATCCTGGCATGCGCACCGCTGTTCTTCTCGTTCCTTCACACACGCGAGGTCTTCTGGATCAACGCCGCGCTGGTGCTTGCCGTGGGCCTGGTGTATGCCTCGCTCTACGGACCGGAAGGCAGCCTTTTCTCAAGCCAGTTTCCCGCGGAAGTCCGCTACACCGGCATCTCGCTGGCGGTGCAGGTCTCCGGCGCCATCGGCGGCGGCCTCGCGCCGATCGTCGCAACCTGGCTGTTGGGCAAGGGCAATGGAGATCCGCAGTACGTGGTCTGGTATCTGAGCGCCCTCGGCGCCGTTGCATGTTTCAGCGCGTGGAAGATGCTCGGAGACGCACGCTTCAAGGTGCTCCTTGCATCGCCGCTTGCGACAAAGGCACCCTGAAGATGCCGCGCACGATCGACTATTACTTCTGGATGAACTCGGACTGGGCCTACCTGGGTGCGGATCGGCTCGAGCAGCTGGCGGCGCGGCGGGGCGCGTCGATCCGCTACATGCCTGTCGATCTTCCCGCCGTGTATGCGCGCACCGGCGGCGTGATCCTGCCGAAGCGCGCGCCCGAGCGGCAGGCCTACCGCGTTGCCGAGCTGAAGCGCTGGTGCAAGCGCCTCGGCATCCATGTCAACGCTACACCCAGCTTCATGTGCCCGGATGCCGGGCTCGCGTCGCGGGTGGTCATTGCGGCCGAGTCGATGGGCGTGCGGGTGGCTGCGCTCTACAAGGCCATCCTGGCGGCCGAGTGGTGCGAGGAACAGGATATTTCCGACGCAACGACACTGCGGGCGATCCTCCTCTCGCAGAGCTTGGACGCCGACGCATTGCTGCGCCTTGCCGAGACGCCCGCCGTCCAGGCCGCCTATGTGCGCAACACCGATGCCGCCGTCGCAGCCGGTGTCTTCGGCTCGCCCTCTTACCTACTCGATGGAGAACTCTTCTGGGGACAGGACCGGTTGGACTTCCTGGAGGAAGCGCTGCAGAGCGAGGGCTGATCCCGGTGGCGCGCACTCACCACTTCATTTCGCCCTTGTTCACCTTGGCGCCGATGTCCAGCGCCACGCCAAGGCCCGCGTCCGGGTAGGCCTGCTTCATGGCGCCGATGAGCGCGGCACTGTTGGCGGCCTTCGGCAGTTCCTGCTCGTAGCGCACCAGGTAGGCCTGGCTCCAGGCGATCTGCGATGCGTCCTGCTTGGCGCCCACGGCGCTGTGGCCGGGGATGACCCGGGTCGGCTGCAGGGCGGCCATGGCGCTGAGCTTGGTGGCCCAGTCCGCGCGCTCCTGCGGCGTTTGCGCGTCGGCCGTCCAGAGATGCAGGCCGGCGTACACGTTCACGCCGCCGGCAATGGCCTTGAGTGACGGAATCCACACGTAGCTGCGATGCGGCTGGTTGTCGTCGAGCCCGCGCACCTCGATCGACTGGCCTTCGAGCGAGATCGTGTTGCCTGCGAGCACCTCGGGCAGCGGCACGCTCTTGGGCGCATTGGCGCCCATGCGCGGGCCCCACACCTGCAGCTTGGTGGCCAGCGTGGCCTGGATCTTCTTCAGCGTGGGCGCGGTGGTCACCACCTTGGCGTCGGGGAAGTACTGCCTGAGCACCTCGATGCCGAAGTAGTAGTCCGGGTCGGCCTGGGTGATGAAGATGGTCTTGAGCGTCTTCTTGCTGTCGAGCACCATGGCCGCGATGCGCAGCGCATCGGCGCGCGTGAAGCCGGTGTCCAACAGCACGGCGTCGGTCTGCCCGGCGACCAGCACCGAGTTGACGTGGAAGCTGTTGGCGTCGGCGTTGTAAACCTGGAGCGTCAGGGGAGGGGCGGACTGCGCGGATGCATCGGTGGCGACGATGCCGAGCGACATGGCGGCCGGCAGCAGGGCAAGGGAAAAGAACTTGATCGTTTTCATGAGGGACTCCATCGAAGCTGAGGGTTGCGGATGGGCTCATCGTATTGATTCGGTTCTCGAGGATAAACTTCGGTTTGCTCAATTGATTGTCAACTGGATCGAATCAATCCATGGACCACCTCGGCGCCATCCGCACCTTCATCGAGATCGCCGACCAGGGCAGCCTCACCCGCGCGGCCGAGGTGCTCGACCTCTCGCGCGCCATGGTCAGCCGCCATCTCGAAGGCCTGGAGCAATGGCTCGGCGCGCGGCTCCTGCATCGCACGACCCGCCGCGTGAGCCTGAGCGATGCGGGGCAGGAGGCGCTGCCCCGCCTGCGCCAGATGCTCGAGTTGGCCTCGGACGTGCAGGCCGTCACTGGCGCGCGCCGAACGGAGCCCGCGGGCAAGCTGCGGCTCACCACCAGCCTGTCGTTCGCGGTCTCGAATCTCACGCGCGCGATCGTCGAGTTCCAAAGCCGCTATCCGCGCATCGAGGTCGAACTGCTCACGGTGGATCGCACGATCGACCTCGTCGATGAACGCATCGACCTGGCCATCCGCATTTCTAATCGACTGGACGACGGCGTGGTGGCGCGCCAGATCGGCACCTGTCGCTCGGTGCTGTGCGCATCGCCCGCCTACCTGGAGCAGCGCGGCGTGCCCCAGTGGCCAGAGGACCTTGGGGCTCACGAATGCATCACGCACGCCTTCGGCAGTCGAGCCGAGTACCGGCTGCGCAAGGGTGGACGCTTGGTCAACATTGCCGTGAGGGGCAGCCTTTCAAGCAATGAGACGGCGGTGCTGCGCGAGGCCGCGCTGGCGGGCGCTGGCATTGCGATGCTGCCCACTTACTTTGTTGAAGACGAACTCGCGCGCGGCGCGCTCGTGCGACTGCTGCCGGACCACGAGCCCGAGGTGCTGGGCCTCCATGCCGTGATCCTGTCGCGCCAGCACCAGCCGCGGCCGCTCAAGCTGCTGATCGACTTCTTGGCCGAGCGCTTTGGCGGGGACTTGGCGCCCTGGGACCGGAAGCCACCGCCGCCGTCGCGTCGCAAGACGCGCATCGATACCAAGCGCAGGCCCTGAAAGGCACATCGCGGCAAGCGTCCCGCATCAGGCAGCCAGCGCCGTTTCGCCGAGGCGACGCAGCGCCGCAGCGTATTCGCGGCGGAGGCGGTCGACCAGCGCGCCGGCCGGCATCACCTCGGTCACCGCCGCGATGCCTTGGCCGCAGCCCCAGATGTCTTTCCAGGGCTTCTTGCGGTCGCTTCCGAAATTCATCATGCGCGCTTCGCCGTGCGGCAGCGCGTCGGGGTCGAGCCCAGCCGCCGCGATGGAGCCGCGCAGGTAGTTGCCGTGCACGCCCGTGAACAGGTTGGAGTAGACGATGTCGCGGCTGCTGCTTTCGACGATCATCTTCTTGTAGGCAGCGTCGGCGTGTGCTTCCTCGGTGGCGATGAAGGCGGAGCCGATGTAGCCGAAGTCGGCGCCGGCCGCCAGCGCGGCGAGCAGCGCGTCGCCGGTGGCGATGGCACCGCTCAGGGCGAGCGGTCCGCGGAACCAGCGCCGAATCTCGTGCACCAGCGCGAAGGGGCTGACGGTGCCGGCATGGCCGCCGGCACCCGCGGCCACGGCCACCAGGCCATCGGCACCTTTCTCCACCGCCTTGCGCGCGAAGACGTCGTCGATCACGTCGTGGAGCACGACGCCGCCCCAGGCGTGCACGGCGTCGTTGATCTCGGGCCGCGCGCCCAGCGAGGTGATCACGATCGGCACCTTGTAGCGCTCGCAGGCCGCCATGTCCTGCTCTAGCCGGTCGTTGCTCCGGTGCACGATCTGGTTGATGGCAAACGGCGCCGCAGGGGCTTCGGGATGGTGTCTGTCGTGCGCAGCGAGTTCCTCGGTGATTTCGGCCAGCCAGTCGGTGAAGAGGCTGGCGGGCCGGGCGTTGAGCGCCGGCATCGAGCCGACGATGCCGGCCTTGCACTGGGCGATGACGAGTTTCGGCGTGCTGATGATGAACAGTGGTGCGGCCACGACGGGGAGCCGCAGCGTGCGGAATACAGGATGCATGGACATGGCGTTCAGAAGATGGAAACGAATTCGCCGAGGCGGTTCCAGCGCTTGCCGTCGAACACGACCGGCTGGAGAGACTTGATGAGCCGGTAGTCGTCGGGGCTGCTGCTCACCACCACGCCGGGCAGGAACATGGGAAGCTGCACGGCCTTGATCGATGCGGCTTGCCTCAGCACGTTCTCGCGGGTGAGGTTGTCGCCCGAGGCACGCAGGATGTCGACCATGAGCCGCGCGCTGGAGTACGCGTACACATGGGAGCCCAGGCGCAGGTCGGCTTCGGGCCGATATTTCTTCATGAAGGCCAGCCACTCGCGGAACGCCGCATCGTTCTCCCACTGCGTGTCGTTGGGGTCCTTGGAATACGCGGTGGAGATCACGCCAACGGCCTTCTCCGGCCCGGCCGGGTTGAACACGGCGCCGATCAGCGCGGCGCCCTGGGCCAGGTAGTGCGTCGGCTTCCAGCCGGTGTCATGGACCCGGCGCAGCGTCTGGATCGCCGCCTTCGCGGTGCTGAAGCTCACGAGCACGTCCGCACCCGCGCCGCGCAACTGCACGATCTGCGAATCCACCGTGGGGTCGCTCACTTCGTACGAAGCTTCCGCCACGATCATCGACTTGGCGCGCGCACCGAGCCCGTCCTTGAAGCCGCGCAGATAGTCGCGCCCGTAGTCGTCGTTCTGATACAGGATGCCGATCTTCGCGTTGGGCTTTTGCTCCAGGATGTGCCGCGCGTAGACGCGCGCTTCGGACGCATAGTCCGGATAGAAGCTCATGCTCCAGGGGTTGCGCTGCGGGTCGTTCCACTTCGAAGCGCCGGTCAGCAGCAGAAGGTGCGGAACCTTCTTGGCGTTCACATAGCGGTGCACCGCGGAATTGGTGGCAGTGCCGAACATCCCGTAGAGCAGCAGCACCTGATCCTGCTCCACCAGGCGCCGCACGCCCTCCACCGTTTTCGGCGGCGAGTACCCGTCGTCCAGGCTGATGAAGTTGAGCTTGCGGCCATTGATGCCGCCTTGGTCGTTGACCATGCGGAAGTAGGCCGCCTGCGTCTTGCCGACCTCGCCATAGATCGAGGCGGCGCCGCTGTACGCCATCGTCTGGCCGATGCGGATTTCGGTGTCGGACGCGCCCGGATCGTATTTCTTCTGCGCGGCAGCGCTGCCGCATGCCAATGCCAGCACTACTGCTGCTGCCAGTCCCAGGGCCAATATCTTCATGGCTTGCTCCTCGCAAGAAAGCGGTTTTTGAGATGACGGATGCCGCCGGCCGCGCCGGTGGGCCAGAGCAGCACCAGCGCGATCAGGATGGCGCCGTAAACGGCCCAGGGCGCGGACTTGGAGACCTGCTCCGCCACGCGCGGCACGAACTGGATGAAGAGTGCGCCGTAGACCGCACCCTGAAGCGACGACAAGCCGCCGACGACGGCGCCGACCAGCAACGTGATCGACAGGAAGATCGAGAAGCTGTCGGGCGCGACGAACTGCACCACGATGGCCGACAGGGCACCGCCAACGCTGGTGCACAGTGCCGACACACCAAATGCAAGCGTCTTGATTCGTGCGTTGTCCACGCCCATGGCCTGGGCCGCAATCGGGTGGTCGCGCACGGCGACGATGTTCAGCCCGACGCTGCCGCGCAGCAGGTTGTGCACGGCGGCGAACAGCGCGGCCGCCACAGCAAGGCAGAAGAAATAGAGCCACTGGTCCGCATCCAGCGGCAGGCCGAACGGCGCCTCCGGCTTCATGAGCACTAGGCCCTGGGAGCCGCCTGTCCAGGTTTCCAGGCCCTTGTACTTCAGCAGTTGCGGCGTCGCCACGCCCAGCGCGAAAGTCGCCAATGCCAGGTAGACGCCATCGAGCTTGAGGGCCGGCCTGCCGAACAGCCAGCCGAGCGTTCCACCCAGCAGCGCGGCGGCCGGCAGTGTCGCCCAGTAGGGCCAACCGGCATGCTCCATCAACACCGCGGCTGTATAGGCGCCCAGCGCGAAGAACGCGCCGTGACCGAGCGAGATCTGACCGTTGAATCCCGTGAGCAGATTCAGGCCGAGCAGGGCCACCGCATAGGTGATCACGAGTGTGGCCTCGAACACCGCATAACTCGGCAGCGAAAACGGCAGGGCGCAGGCGATCGCGACAAGAAGGACGACAGTAAACAGGTGGCGCTGCATGTCAGACCCTCACCACGACGGCTTTGCCGAACAGGCCGCTGGGCCGGGCCACCAGCACCGCGATGATCAGCACCAGGGCGACGGTGAGCTTGAGTTCGGCACCCACCACGTAGGTGCCGACCAGGTTTTCGAGCACGCCGACAATGAACCCGCCGACGACGGCGCCCGGTGCGCTGCCGATGCCGCCGAGCACCGCCGCGGCGAAGGCATACACCAGCACGCCCGACATCATGTGGACGTCAAGAAAAACGACCGGGGCGATCATCATCCCGGCGACCGCACCAATGGCGCCGGCGAGCCCCCAGCCGAGTGCCAGCATGCGATCGACCCGCACGCCGACAAGGCGGCTCGACACCGGGTTCTCCGCGGTCGCGCGCATCTGCAGCCCGAGTGGCGAAAAGCGAAAGAACAGGTACACCACCAGGAGCATGGCGAGCGTCATGCCCACCGCGCCGAGCTGATGGGCGGAGACGAGTCCGCCCGACGCGCCGGCTTGCGGAAACGGGCTGGGAAAAGATCGGATCGCATAGCCGAACAGCCAACCGGAAATGCTGTGCAGGATGACCAGCAGTGCGACGAACACCACCACGATCGACAGCACCGGTGCATGGCGCAGCCGCCGGATCAGAACGGCTTCGATCGCGACGCCCAGGGCGAACGCGATCGCGACCGTGGCGGCAAAGGCCGCCCAGTAGGGCCATCCGGCCTCGATCAGGAGCGACGCGATGAAGGTGCAGAACATCGCCATCTCGCCCTGCGCGAAGTTCACGTGGTGGGTGCTGCGGTACACCATCACCAGCGCCAGTGCCAGGCTGGCGTAGATCCCGCCGGTCGCCAGGCCCGCCGCGAGCTGCGGCAGCAATGTGTTCATGCGATGTCTCCTCCCAGGTAGGCCGCGTGCACGGCCTCGTTGTTGCGCACGGCCGCCGCCGGCCCATGCAGGACGATGCGTCCGGTTTCGAGCAGGTAGGCTGTGTCGGCCAGGTCCAGGGCGAGCCCGGCGTTCTGTTCGACCAGCAGGATCGCGACGCGCTGTTCGTCGCGAACGCGCCGCATGATGCGGAAGATGTCTTGCACCACGTTCGGCGCCAGCCCGAACGACGGTTCATCCATGAGCAGCAGCCGGGGTCGCAGCATCAGGGCGCGCGCGATGGCGAGCATCTGCTGCTCGCCGCCGGACAGCGTGCCCGCCTGCTGGTGGCGACGCTCCTTCAGCCGGGGGAAATACTCGTAGAGGCGCTCCAAGTCCTCGCGCACGCCGGCCTTGTCGGTCCGCGTGCATGCGCCCATGCGCAGGTTTTCCTCCGTGCTGAGACCCGCGAACGTGCCGCGGCCATCCGGAACGTGGGCCACGCCGAGGCGCACGATGTCTTCGGTGGCAAAGCTGTCGATGCGCTGGCCGCCGAACGTGACCCGGCCCTGCCGGCGCACCATGCCGCACAGGGCGCGCAGCATCGTCGTCTTGCCCGCACCGTTGGCACCGAGCAGCGCGGTGACGCCTGCGGCAGGCAGCTGCAGGTCGATGCCGAAGAGCACGCGGCCATTGCCGTAGCCGGCCTCGAGCCCGCGCACGTCGAGCAGGATGTCGCTCATTGCACAACCCTCGGTTCTGCCGACTCGCCCAGATAGGCTTTCACCAGCTCGGGGTCGCGCCGCACTTCGTCGGGTGGGCCCTCGGCGATCTTGCGTCCGAAGTTCAGCGCCACGATGTTGTCCGACAGAGCCATCACGAGTCCCATGTGGTGTTCCACGAGCAGCACCGTCAGCTCGAATCGCCGGCGCAGTGTGCGGATCAGGACGGCGAGCTCGTCGACCTCCTGGTGGTTGAGGCCGCACGCCGGTTCGTCCAGCAGCAGCAGGCGCGGCGACGAGGCCAGCGCACGCGCGAGCTCCACGCGCTTCTGCGTGCCGAAAGGCAATTCGCTGGCGGGCACGTCGGCCACCTTGCCCAGCTGCAGCAGCTCGATCAGCTCGTCGACGCGCGCTGCCTGCGCCAGCTCTTCGCGGGCGACCGCGGGCAGGCGCAGCGCATGCGCAAGCCAGCCGATGCCGCGGCGGCAGGTGGTGCCAACCGCGATGTTCTGCCGCACCGTCAACGTCCTGAACAGCGCAAGGTTCTGGAACGTGCGCCCGATGCCCAGGGCCGCCATCCGGTGCTGCGGCAATGCACCGAGCGCTTGTCCCGCGAAACGGATCTCGCCCGTATGGTTCGCGTACAGGCGCGACAGGCAGTTGAACAAGGTGGTCTTGCCCGCCCCGTTGGGTCCGATCAGCCCGCAGATCTCGCCGCTCGCGACATCGAAGGACACGTGGTCCAGGGCCACCACGCCGCCGAAGCGCACCGTGACGTTCCGCACATCGAGCAAGGGTTTGGGCTGCCGGCGTCCGCCGGAGATGCCGTAGATGCCGTACTTCATCGGTTCGCCTTCATCCGCGGACCTGCGCGCGCAGCACGTTCTTGAGCACCTTGCCGGCGCCTGACAGCGGCAGCTCGGGCACGAAGCTGAAGGCGCGCGGGCACTTGTAGCCGGCCAGCCGTTGGCGGCACCACTCGCGCAGCACTTCGCCCTCGATCGGGGCTGAGCCTTGCCGCAGTACCAATACCGCGTGCACGGCCTCGCCCCAGCGCGTGTCGGGCACGCCGACCACCGCCGCATGCGCCACTGCCGGATGGCCTCGCAGCACGGTCTCGACCTCGCCGCCGTACACGTTCTCGCCACCGCTGATGATCATGTCCTTGAGGCGGTCAACGATGAAGAGATGGCCGCTTTCATCCATGCGGCCGGCGTCGCCCGTGCGCAGCCATCCGTCGCGGAACACGGCTCGCGTCGCCTCCGGCTGGCGCCAGTAGCCGCGCATCACCATGGGCCCGCGCAGCACCACCTCGCCCACGTCCCCGCGCGGCAGCTCGCGGCCTTCTTCGTCCACGACGAGGATCTCGGCGCCCAGGCCGGCGCGGCCGACGGAATGGACCAGCCCGCGCTCGCGAGCTCCTGCGCGGTGGTTGGCCGGCGGGTTCATGCACACGGCGCCCGCGGTCTCCGTCATGCCGTAGGCCTGAAAAAATTCGGCCTGCGGCAACGCATCCAATGCGCGGGCCAGCAGGTCCGGCGGCATCGGCGCCGCGCCAAATGCGACCCGCGTGAGGCCCTGCACCCGCTCACGGCTGAACTCGGGTGCATCGAGCAACGACTGCAGCATCGTCGGTACCGCGACAATGTCGCTCACGGCATGGTGCTCGATCGCGTCCAGCACGCGAGCGGGCTGGAACCGGGCCAGCGTGCTGCAGGTGCCGCCCACGACGATCTGCCCGATCAACCGGCCCAGGCCGGCGACGTGGAACAGCGGCGCGACCAGCAGTGCCACCGAGTCCGGCGAATTCGGCAACTCCGCGCCGCGCGCGACCGAGGCGGCCCAAAAGTTGGCGTGCGACAGCATCACTCCCTTGGCGCGGCCGGTCGTGCCGCCGGTGTAGAGGATGGCGGCGAGCGCGTCGCCGCCCGTGCGCGTATCGGGCAGCCCCTCGCATCCGCGCGCTTGTGCCGCGAAGGCGTCCAGCGTAAGCACCTGGGTCGGGACCTGCGGCACGAGATGCATGAGCGATTCGTCGGCCAGCATCAGCACCGCGGCGCTGTCGGAAAGCGCATCGGCAAGTTCGTGCGCGCCCCAGCGAATGTTGAGCGGGCAGGCGACCGCGCCGAGCCACCAGCAGGCCAGGAGCGCCTGGACAAGCCGGTCATCGTTGGGCCCGAGCAAGGCGACGCGGTCACCCGCGCCCACGCCACGTGCGGCCAGCGCGGCCGCCTGCCGCGCCGTGCTTTGCAGCAGCTCGGCGAAGCTCAGGCGCCGCGGAGCGCCGTCGCCGAGATGGACCAATGCGTCCTTGCCGGGGTGGCGCTGGAGCGAGCGGTGCAATCCTTGGGTGAGGTACATGGGGGTCGGGTTTCAGAAGATGCCTGCAGCTTCGCGCCGAACCGCACGTACGAATATCGGAAAGGTGCAGGCCGGAGGATTGCGTGCAGGAACTGCGGTTTCCCCCATTGCCCATTCCTGCCATCGGTCCGAGAGTGCGGCCATGCGCGTTTCCTCCCTGCCTTCCCGGATCGAATATGCCGGCCATCGCATCGCCGGCTTGCGCCTGGCGGACTGCCGTGACGTCGACCAGTCCAACGAACTTTCCGCCCGCCTGTTCGGCTCTGCACGCATGCGCCGGCTGCGCGCCGGTGGTGCGTTCCATTTCACGCACGACCACGTGCCCTTCGGTGCGGTGTCTTTCGACCGCATGAGCTGGGGTGCCCATACCGCGCTCGTCCCCAAGGCCGAAGCACTGCCGGGCTACTACCTCGTCAACTTGCCCATCCGCGGCACGGCGCGTGTGCGGCAGGATTCGCACGTGCAGCCACTGGCGCATGGCACGTGCGGCGTGTTCAGCCCCTTGCGCAGCTTCGAGATCGAGGCCTACGAGGGATTCGACCATCTCCTGGTGCGCATCGATGCCGCGTTCCTCGCGCGTGCATGGCAAGGGATTTCGGGCCGGCCGCTCACTGCGCCCCTGTTCTTCGACCCCGCCATGCCCGATTCACCGACGCTCGCGGCCAGCTGGATGTCCTTGGTGACTTTGGGCGAGAGCGTGGCAAGACTGCCCTTGGGCACTGCGGCGCGCGAGTATGCGCAATCGGCCTTGTCCGCCAGCGTGGCTTCGGTGCTGCTGACGCAGCACCCCCACAACCATCGCTTCATGCTGGAGTCCGACGCCAAGGCGGCTGCGCCCCGCGTGGTCCGGCTGGCCGAGGAGTTCATGCTGCAGCGGTTGCGTGAACCGGTGACGGCGGATGAGGTCAGCACTGCCTGCGGCGTGTCGCGCCGCTCGCTGTTTGCCGCATTTCAGGCGCATCACGCCACAGGTCCGATTGCATGGCTGCGACAGCGCCGTTTGGAAGCCGCACGCGCGTTGCTCGAGAAGCCCGCGCGCGGCGACTTGCGCGTGGCGGACGTGGCCCTGGAGTTGGGCTTCTTCCATGTTGGCGAATTCGCGGCAGCCTACGGGCGCGCGTTCGGCGAATCGCCATCCGTCACATTGCGGCGGGCCCGCCTGGGCTAGCGCAATCGCGGCTGCCAGCCACGTACGCTGCGGTCGCGGCGATTGCATCGGCAATGACGATGTTCGATTCCATCAGCCCCTGCGGAAGCACGATCACGCCGTCCTCATCGGCGACGAGCCGGGCGCCAGGAGTGAATGTGATTCCACCGAAGTGGACCGGGAGGTCAATCTCGCCCCGGCCGCCGATGTCGGCTCGGCGCGGAATCGTTCCGAGCGCTTTTACTCCAATGTCCATCTGGTCGATCTCGGCCCCATCGCGGATCATGCCGTTGACAATCACACCGGCCCATCCGTTGCGCGCCACCAGACCGGCCATGACATCTCCAAACAGCGCACGCCACTCCAAAGCGCCGCCGTCAATGACGAGCACCTGGCCATTTCCGGCCTGATTGATCAGGACGCGAAGCGCGCTGATCCCGTCCGTGTAGCGCGCCGTGCGAATGCCGCCCGCGAACCCGCGTTTCCGGCCAAATCCCACAAAGCGAAGTTCGCATACCTGCGCGCCGTCGCAGGCGTCGCAAAGATCGGTTGTTTTGAAGCGCATGCGCATATGGTAGGTGCGCGCAGCTCCCAAGGGATAGCGCATTCCGCGATAGCCCCCGTGGCGCATCAGCACTACAGGCGCGAGTCTCACGCGCCCTAAAGTGTCGCCACAAGGTTCAGCCCATGACGACCATCCAACTCAATTCGCGCATCCTTTTCCTGAGCGATGACCCCGACGTCGTCGAGCGGCAGCTCCAGGGTGAAAACCTGGCCCTTGTCGAGGCTGGTGCGCTCCGCGACAGCATTTCAACGGACGAGATCACCCCGGCGACGGTAGCCACAGTCTGGGACGAGCGGCTCGGCCGCTATCCCTACACGGGCTTCGTGTCGGGGGGGCGCTGTCCAATCGGAATCGATGCGGTGAAGAACGGCGGTTTCGCTGTCACTGTCGCCGGCAAGCGCTACGGCAAGGGTTCCTCGCGCGAGCACAGTCCGAGGTCGGAGCGCTTGGCCGGCATTCGCCTGGTCATTGCGGAGAGCTTCGAGCGAATCTACCGCCAGAACGCGGACAACCTCGGCCTGTTCACGTCCACCGACTTCAGTCTCGTCGAACGAATCCAGAACGGCGAGCCGATCGACATCGAGGAACTGGTGGCTTCGCGTGACGCTCAGGCCGCGGCCATCCTGCGCCATGGCGGGTTGCTGCGCTATGGGCGCGAGCGGATGCAGAAGATCAGCCTGCCGCCCGCGGATGCCGCAAGCACTGGCCCTCGAACGCTGGTCGAGAAGATCATCGCGACGCACTTGGCCGTGACCGGGGACAGCGGCTCAAGTCTGAAAGCGGGTAGCGGCGCCTTCGTTCGGCCCGACTGGCGTTTTCTCATCGAGTACTACACACCGATGTGTGCGCACATGCTGCACGCAGAATTCGGCCGACCATTGCAGTTGCACGATGCGCCGAGCGTGAGGCTGTTCGAGGACCACACCTCCTATGTTCATCGCAGCATCGCCCACACGCGCGCCGGACTGGTGCCTGCCATTCAGAACGTCGTCCGCGAGCATCGCAAGTTTGTCGAGGAGTACGGCCTGATCGCCCACGGCCTGTTGGCGGATGGCGTTGGCAGCGAAGGCATTTCGCACCCGATGATGTCCGAGCGCTATGCACTGCCCGGCCAGATCATCGTCGGCACCGACTCGCACACCACCCACAGCGGTGCGCTTGGCTGCATTGCCTTCGGCGTCGGCAGCACGGAGATGGCCAACGCGCTTGTCACCGGATTGGTTCGTATCACCGTCCCCGCGTCTCTGCGAATCGAACTTGCGGGCCGACTGGCCGCAGGGGTGAGTGCCAAGGACGTCGTCCTGCACTTGCTGGCCGACCCTCGCATCCAAGCCGGCTCCGGGGTCGGCAAGGTGTTTGAATTCACCGGTCCGGTGATCGCCCAGCTTTCCACCGACGAGCGGGCCACCTTGACGAACATGACCGCGGAGCTCGGCGGCTTCACCGGCATCGTTGCTCCCGACCAGGAAACCGTGCGATTCTTGCGCGAACGCCGGGGCATCGATTTTCAGCTGGAGGACTGGATGCACAGCGACCCGGGAGCTTCCTATGCGGAGATCATCCAGGTCGACTGTTCCACGCTCGCGCCCATGGTGGCTCGCCCTGGCGATCCAGGCAACGGCGTGCCTGTCACTGAGTTGCGGGAGCGTCCGAAGGTCGACATCGCCTACGGCGGTTCATGCACGGGCGGCAAGCGCGAAGACTTCGACGCGTATCACCAGGTGCTTTCGTGGGCCGTGAAGCGCGGTTTGCGCGTGCATGCGGACGTGAAGCTCTATCTCCAGTTCGGCACGATCGATGTTCGAGATTACTGTGTGGAGAAGGGCTATCTCGATGTCTTCGAACGCGCAGGCGCCGAGATGCTGCAACCGTCCTGCGGCGCCTGCATCAACGGGGGGCCCGGAACGTCGGAGCAAGCGGACGAGGTCACCATCAGTGCCATCAATCGCAACTTTCCTGGACGGTGCGGTCCTGGAAAGGTGTGGCTCGCCAGTCCCGCCACAGTAGTGGCGAGTGCGATTGCGGGCGAGATCGCGGCTTTTTCGGAGGTGCAGGCCCGTGCTGACGAAGGATCCTTGCATGCCGGCTGAGCAGGCATGCCCTCGGCGCCCGGGTGCCAAGCTGAGCCTCCACGATCAGGAGCGCGAAGCGCTCGCCGCCGATCCATGGTTCTCGACGCTCTCGGCCAGCCTTCGTCACGACATCCTGCGACGCGCCCAGGTGCGCCACTATCCTGACGCGAGTGTGATCTGCCGGCGTGGTGATCCTGCCGATGCGTGGCTCGCAGTGTTGGTTGGTGCGGTACGCATCGGATCCCATACACCCAATGACAGGCAGATCACTCTGCGCTACGTTGAACCGGGCGTGTGGTTCGGCGAAGTCGAGATGTTCGATATGAAGGGCCGCCCCTACGATTTTCTGGCGCATGGAGACACTACCCTGCTGTGTGTCGGACGTGAGGACGTGCAGCAGATTTTGGCCGATCATCCCGAATTCTGCGTCGCGCTTCTGCGGCTTCAATCGCAGCGCGCACGGCAGCTCTATCGACTCGTCGAGGATCTGAATACCAAGACATTGCGGGCCCGGATTGCAAGACATCTTTCGCAACTTGCGCGCACTTACGGGGCGCCAGCGCACAAAGGCGACCCGGAGGTCCGGATCGGCTTGCGTCTGCGGCAGACCGAGCTTGCCGATCTGATAGGTTGCTCGCGGCAGAGGCTCAATCAGGAATTGAAGCTGATGGAGCGCGACCAAACCATCCGCGTTGAACCCGGCGGCGTGGTCGTGCGCAATGACCAGGCGCTGCGGAGGATCTACGAGCACGCATCATGATCGCCGTCTCTCGGCGACAATGCAGTGAACTCAGCCCAGCATCGGAACATGCGCCGCGTCGATCCCGTCAGCCTTCAGTTGTTCCTTGCCGCCGCACGCGAGGGCTCGATCAAGCGCGCCGCGGATGCCGAGCACATCGCGCAATCTGCACTCAGCCGGCGCATCGCTGACCTTGAGCACGCGCTGGGAGTGCAGCTCCTGAGCCGCTCCCCCCTCGGCGTCACCCTTACGGAAGCCGGACAACGAGCGTACGCCCTCGGTGAAAAACTCGATGCCGACATTCAATCGTTCGCAAGAGAGGTGCAAGCGTTGAGCGGGGAAGTCGCCGGCACGGTCCGCCTGTTTGCCAACCTCTCCTCCATCGTCGGATTTCTGCCCGAGCGGCTGCATGCGTTTCGGGTTGAGCACCCGAACGTGGAGATCGTGCTGCAGGAGCGTTCGTCAAGCGAGTGCATCCGTGCTTGCCTGGACGACCGTGCGGATGTGGCGATCTGCCTCGCAGGCGTGGCGGCACTGCCCGCGCTGGAGTCCTGGCATTTCGCTGACGACCCGCTCATCGTGATCCTGCCGCCGAATCATCCGTTGACCAAGCAACGCGCGATTCGTTTCGCGGAACTGCTGCGTCATCCGATCGTGCGCATTCAGTCCGGTGGAGCGGGCGACAGCTTCATACAAGAGCAGGCTGAAAAGCTCCGGATGCCGTATATGCCGGTTGTTGCGGTCAGCAGCTACGAAGCCGCCTGCCGCATGGTGGAGGTCGGCATGGGGGTCGCAATCATGACCGGCAGCGCGTTGCGAGCGCTCGCGGGCACGAAGCGCTTCGTGCGACGCCCCCTCGATGAGCCGTGGAAGGATCGGGAACTGCGCGTGTTCGCGCTCAAGAAATCAAGCCGGCTCCGGGCTGTGGACGCCATGATCGCTGCTCTGCGCGGCTGATCCTCACACGCGATTTCTGCTCGGCCCGACCATCTGCGGCCGTGCTGCTGAGCGGCTTGGTGCAAGGGTATCGCGTACCGACATATCCCTTCTGACGCAAGAGCACTTCGCCCATTGGCGGCATCGCACCTAAAGTGCCCTCGAGCGAGCATCGCTTCACAAGAACTGCCAGGCGGCGCAGCCGCCGAGGCAGTCGCACTTCCGCCAATCCCACGGAGACATCCATGCGCCTTTCATTGCTTCTCGGCCGCAGCGCCGCAATCGCCCTTTCACTGTTGAGCATCAACGCCGCGTTCTCGCCGGTGCAGGCCCAACCCGTCGAGAACAGGCCGTTGCGCCTGATCGTTCCCAACCAGGCGGGGTCCGGCGTGGACGCTGTGGCTCGTTCCATGAGCAATGGCCTGGCGACTGCCTTCGGGCGGCCCATCGTCATCGAGAACGTGCCAGGAAGCGGTGGCCTGATCGGGACGCAGCAGATCGTGCGTGCCCCGAAGGACGGTTCGGTCCTTGGCATGGTGTCTTCCAACCACGTCATCAATCCCTTCATCTACAAGCACGTACCGTTCGACGCCATCAAGGACATCACGCCGATTTCCGTGATCGCTTCCTCGCCTCTTGTGCTTGTGGTGAATCCGGACACGGTCAAGGCAAAGACCACGCGCGAGTTCATCGCTGAGCTGAAGGCCAGTCCCAAGAAGTTCTCCTACGGTTCAGCAGGCAATGGGACAGTTTTGCACTTGGCTGCGGAGTATTTCCTCAGCGAGGCAGGCATCCAGGCCCTGCACATCCCTTACAAGGGAACGGGCAACATGACCACCGACCTCATCGGCGGGCAGGTCCATTTCGGCATGCTGCCGCTGGCGGTCGCGGCGCCTCAGATCAAGGCTGGAAAGCTGCGCGCCCTTGCGGTGAGTACTGCATCGCGGAACCCAGCCTTAGCCGACGTGCCAACAGTGGCCGAAAGCGGCATTCCGAACTTCGAATTTGATAGCTGGGTGGCGATCATTGGCCCTGCAGGCTTGTCACCTGCGGTGGTCGCGAGCACCTACCAGAAGCTCAAGGAAGCACTGGCAACGAAAGAGATTCACGATAGCTTCGCGGCGCAAGGCTTCACGTCGATGGCGACCACACCCGAGCAGACGCAACCCCTCCTGATCTCTGAACTTGAGAAGCACGGAAAGCTCGTGAAGCGCTCCGGTGCCACGGCCGACTGATCCCGCGCAATTCCGATCCCCAATGCAAGGAACTGAAGTCATGAGCACAACCGTTTCCCTCAACGACAAGTACGAGTTGCCGAAGGGCCGCGTGTTCATGACCGGGACGCAGGCGCTCGTGCGGCTGCTGATGGTGCAAAAGGCGCGCGATGAAGCGGCTGGCCTGAAGACCGGCGGCTTCGTCTCCGGCTACCGCGGATCGCCGCTCGGCTCCGTCGACCAAGAGCTCTGGAAGGCAAAAAAGCTCCTCGAGAAGCACAACGTCAGGTTCAACCCGGGTCTCAACGAAGAGCTCGCCGCAACCTCGGTATGGGGTTCGCAGATGGCTGGCATGGATCCAAAGGCGACGGTGGATGGCGTCTTCGCCATGTGGTACGGGAAGGGTCCGGGTGTGGATCGCAGCGGCGACGTTTTCAAGCACGCGAACATCGCGGGCACGTCCAGATTCGGTGGTGTGTTGGCGATCGCAGGCGACGACCACACATGCAAGTCATCGACCCTGCCACATCAGAGCGAGCAAGCCTTCATCGCCGCCGCGATGCCCGTGCTCAATCCTTCGGGCGTGCGTGAATTCCTGGAATTCGGTTTGCACGGCTGGGCGATGTCACGGTACTCGGGCTGCTGGATCGGCTTCAAGGCCGTCAGCGAAACGATCGAGACCACCTCATCCTTCGAAATCGACCCGATGGCGATCGAGACAAGGGTGCCGGACAACCAGCAGGTCCAGCCGGGCTCGCTGTCGATCCGGTGGCCGGACCCTCCCATGGAGCAGGAAGCGCGGCTGTTGCGCGACAAGCTTCAGGCCGTGCTCGAGTACGTTCGGCTGAACGCATTGAACCGGCAGGAGTGGAAAGTCCCGAACGCCAAATTGGGTATCGTGACCACCGGCAAGAGCTACCTGGACACGCGTGAAGCGCTGTCGTTGCTTGGCATTGACGAGGCCGGCGCCAAATCCCTTGGGCTGCGCCTGTTGAAGATCGGCATGAGCTGGCCGCTCGAACCTGTCTGCGTGACCGAGTTTGCCGAAGGCTTGGTCGAGATCCTCGTCGTGGAGGAGAAGCGAGGCGTGATCGAGCCGCAGATCAAGGAACAGCTCTACAACGCACCGGCCGACAGCCGCCCGCGCGTTGTCGGCAAAGCGGAGGGCGAAGGGGAATGGGTCCGGTCGCCGAACGGCTTCTTACTACCTCCGAACGGCGAACTCACGCCGGCCCTCATCGCCAAAGTCATCGCGCAGCGTCTGCTGCAAGTGCTCGGCGCCGGCGCACTCCCGCAGTCGGCGACAGCGGTTCTGGCCAGTGCTGGCTGCGCGGCAGCCCTCGACCCGACGCTCCCGCAACGGCTGCCGTTCTTCTGCTCGGGTTGCCCGCACAACACTTCGACCAAGGTCCCCGAGGGGTCGCGTGCTGGTGCGGGGATCGGTTGTCACGGCATGGCGATCTTGATGGACCGCAACACCGGCAACATCACGCAGATGGGCGGTGAGGGGGCGGCCTGGATCGGCCATGCACCATTCACCTCAGAAGGTCATATTTTTCAGAACCTCGGCGATGGCACCTACAGCCACTCGGGTTCGCTGGCACTGCGCGCCGCGGTTGCCGCGGGGGTCAACATCACCTACAAGATTCTGGCGAATGACGCGGTGGCAATGACGGGCGGGCAACCTGTGGAAGGGAGCCTGACCGCCATCCAGATCCTGCAGCAGGTGGCAGCCGAGGGTGTCAAGAACTTGCACCTGGTGTCCGACGACCCAGCGTCCTGGCAGGCCTTGGGAGGCTTGCCAGCGGGCGTCATCGTCAGTCATCGGGACCGGCTCGACGAGGTGCAGCGTCAGTTGCGGGACTCGTCGGGCGTGTCGGTCATCGTCTATGCGCAAACCTGCGCGGCGGAGAAGCGGCGCCGGCGCAAGAAGAAGGAGATGGTCGATCCGCCGAGGCGCGTGGTGATCAACGAGGAAGTGTGCGAAGGCTGCGGCGACTGCGGTGTGCAGTCGAACTGCGTCTCTATTGTGCCGCTCGAAACGCCGCTCGGCCGCAAGCGAACCATCGATCAGAGCTCGTGCAACAAGGACTATTCCTGCGTCAAAGGCTTCTGTCCCAGCTTCGTGACCGTCGAGGGCGGTGCTGTTCGCAAGGCCTCCAAGTCCAAGAACGCATTGCCGGCAGATCTGCCCCAACCTGTCATTCCGCCGCTCGACCAGCCGTACAACGTGTTGATCACCGGCGTGGGTGGAACCGGCGTCGTCACCATCGGTGCACTCATGGGCATGGCTGCTCACATCGAAGGCAAGGGCGTCGTCATCCTTGACATGGCGGGCCTGGCGCAGAAAGGCGGTGCTGTGATGTCGCATGTTCGTCTGGCTGCGAAGCCCGACGCACTGCATGGTGCGCGAATTGGCCAGAAGCAAGTGGACCTGCTGCTGGCTTGTGATCTCATGGTCGCGGCAAGCAAGGAGGCACTGTTCGCATCCGGCACCGAGCGAACCCACGCCGTGGTGAACACCCATGTCGCGCCCACCGGCGGCTTCACGAGGAACCTGGATTGGCAGGCTCGCCCCGAAGAGTTGCTGGAGCAGTTGAAGTCGGGGGTAAAGCAGACCGCGACGATCGACGCGTCTCGCCTTGCAACCAAGCTGATGGGCGACGCAGTGGCGACGAATGTCTTCATGCTGGGGTTCGCGTGGCAGTCGGGCCGAATTCCCCTTTCAGAGGCATCGCTACTCCGTGCGATTGAACTCAACGGCGCCGCCGTGGCGATGAACACGGCGGCATTTGCCTGGGGGCGGCAGGCTGCCCTGGAGTTGGACAAGGTGCGTTCCGCTGCGGGCATGGACACTGCGCAAGTGATGCTGCTGCCGCAGCGCACACCGTCATTGGATACGGTAGTTGCCGATCGCAAAACGCGCCTTTCCGGCTACCAGAACGATAGGTACGCACAGCATTTCGAGGCCCGTGTTCGTGAACTTGCAGCCCTTGAGAAAGCGACATTGGGGACTGACCGCGTGGCTCGCGAGGTCGCCACAAGCCTCTACAAGTTGATGGCGTACAAGGACGAGTACGAGGTGGCCCGCCTCTACACGGAGAGCGGCTTCTTCGAGCGCATCGACCGCGAGTTCGAGGGGAACTACAAGCTGCACTTTCACCTGGCACCGCCGCTCCTGGCCAAGCGTGACGGCAATGGACGTTTGCTGAAGAAGGCATACGGGCCATGGGTGGCAGCCACTTTCCGGTGGCTCGCCAAGGGCAAGGTCCTGCGGGGCACTGTTCTCGACGTATTCGGCTACACGGCGGAGCGCCGCAGCGAGCGTGCCGAGATCGCGCGTTACCTCGGGCAGATGCGGCAGGTGCTCTCCGAGGCGCGGCCCGAACACACTGCAATTCTTCTGGAACTCGCCAGGCTTCCGCAAACCATGCGCGGTTATGGGCATGTGAAAGAAGCGAACGTGACCGCTGCGCGCAGGCGCGAGGCTTACGTTCTCGAACAGCTGCGCAAGCCGGTCGCAGCCAAGGATGCACAAGTGCAGGACCGCGAACCCCAAGTTGTCTGAGGAAATGAAATGAAGAACCAAGATGTATTCGTCGTCGGTGCTGTCCGCACCGCCATCGGCACCTTCGGCGGATCGCTGAAGGAGATCCCGCTTTGTCACTTGGCGACCGCGGCCGTCAAGGCCGCACTGGAGCGCAGCGGGGTCGATCCTGCAAGCGTCGGCCACGTCGTAATGGGCAATGTCATACCCACAGAACCGCGCGACGCTTATCTTTCTCGTGTTGCCGCAATCGAAGCCGGGATTCCGGTTCAGACTCCAGCGTTCAATGTCAATCGTCTCTGCGGATCCGGCTTGCAGGCCATCATCTCGGCCGCGCAGACGCTTGTGCTTGGTGAAGCTTCGATCGCCGTGGCCGGCGGCGCGGAATCCATGAGTCGAGGACCCTACCTGCTGGCTGCCGCCCGCTGGGGCAGCCGGATGGGGGACACCCAGGCAACGGACTACATGATGGGCGTTCTGCACGATCCGTTCCATCGGATCCTCATGGGGATCACGGCGGAGAACGTTGCCGACCAAGCTGCGATCACACGCGAGATGCAGGACGAACTGGCGTTGGAAAGCCAGATGCGGGCTGCCCGCGCCGTCGCCGAAGGCCGGTTCAAGTCGCAGATCGTTGCCATCGAGATCCCCAGCCGGAAGGGAACAGTGATCTTCGATACCGACGAACACGTGCGCGGCGGCACCACCCTCGAGCAACTTGCAAAGATGAAACCCGCGTTCAAGGAGAACGGGACGGTCACGGCAGGCAACGCTTCCGGTATCAATGACGGCGCTTCCGCCGTGGTGTTGGCTACTGAGGATGCCCTCCGGCAGGGAGGGTTGAAGCCTTTGGCACGGCTCGTGAGCTATGCGCATGCGGGCGTGGACCCCAGATACATGGGGCTCGGCCCTGTCCCTGCAACCCACTTGGCACTGCAGCGGGCGGGATTGACTGCAGACGACCTTGACGTGATCGAATCGAATGAGGCGTTTGCAGCGCAGGCATGTGCGGTGAGCCGGGCCCTTCATTTCGACCCCGCGAAGGTCAATCCCAACGGATCGGGCATTTCGCTCGGACATCCGGTGGGAGCGACCGGCTCCATCATTGCCACCAAAGCCGTCCATGAGCTGCGGCGCATTGGCGGAAGGTACGCCCTGGCTACGATGTGTATTGGTGGCGGACAGGGTATTGCGGCAATCTTCGAGCGGGTGTGAGCATTGCAAGGTGTCAGTGGTCTGACGCATCGACTTCCGGCTCGCTCTTGATCAGTTTGATGTACCCCAGTGTGTCCCCCGCTTGATGTCGGCACTTTATGGGGCCCGGCGTTGGCGTGTAGTGCTGATGCGCATTGGGGGCTATCGCGTCTTGGCATACCAAAAAGGTTCGAGACCCATCTACCATTTGCGTATGGAGTACAAGACAACGGATCTATGCGACGCCTGCGACGAAGCGCAAGCGTGTGAGCTGCCCTTCATGGGATTCGGCAGGAAACGCACATTCGCCGGCACCATCCGCACGGCGCGCTACTCGCAGGGCCTGAATGTTCTGCGCGACCTGATCAACCAGCAGGGACACGGTCAAGTGCTCGTCATCGATGGCGCGGAAGCGGGATGGCGTGCGCTGTTCGGAGATGTCATGGCCGGCTTGGCGGCGCGGAACGGCTGGGCCGGCGTGGTCGTCAACGGGGCGATCCGGGATCGGGTCGAGATCGACGGGATGGATGTAGGCGTCAAGGCGCTCGGAACGGTTCCGCGCCGCGCGATCATCGGCGGCAGTGGGGAATTGGATGTCCCGGTCCACTTTGGCGGAATCACATTCACTCCTGGTGCGCGTCTTGTGGCGGACGAGGACGGAGTCATTGTCTTGCCGCCAGGGCTGAACGAATCCAGTATCAAGGTCGATGATGCCATCGCGGCTACCGCCAAGTACGTTGCAGGCTAATCCTCCGTGGCTATGTGATTCAGACCGTACTGAATGAGCCCCCGCGCTCACCAAGCGGATTCCCGCCTGCAGTTCGGTTGCAGGCCTGTGCTCCCGCGACGAACCCTTCCGTAGCGAGGTCCTGCGAAGGTGACGGAGAAGCCCCCTGCCTTCAACCCGCCAGGTTCGATGGGCCTGATGCCCTTTGTGTAACGGGAGCAGAGATGTCGAACGAAGCCAAGATTGATCGATCGCGAATGGTCCCCATGAACGTGCGGACGTGGATCCGCAAGTTGGATCTCATGACGTTGCGCTTGTTTGCTTCGATTACCGAGGAGCGAAATATCGGACGGGCTGCCGTCCGCGAATCAATCGCTCCTTCGGCCGTCACGAAGCGAATCCAGCAGTTGGAGGACACGCTCGGCTTCAGGCTGATGTACCGCGACCCGAAAGGGACCCGCCTGACAGCGGCGGGCGCGATAGTGGATTCTCACGTGAAGCGCATCCTGGCCGCCATTGATGATCTCCACCATGAACTTGGTGACTTCGTCGTGGGTGTTCAGGGGCACGTGCGACTCTGGGCCAACGCGTCCGCGCTCGTGGAATACCTGGCCGATGATCTGGGCACGTTCAGTCGCAACTTTCCGTCGGTGACGCTGGACATCGACGAGGGCAATTCAGCTGAGATCGAACACGCTGTGGCATCCGGACTTGCCGACGTCGGAATCTGTGCGCCGCCGCTCGATCCCTCGCACAAGCTATCGATCCAGCCCTATCGCACGGACCGCCTGGTGGCGGTGGTCAGTGTGCTGCATCCTCTCGCCAATGCGGAGAAGCTGACGTTTCTGGACCTGCTCGGAACCGATCTCATCGGCGGCGGCACGAAAAGCGGAATGACCCGGTTGCTGGAACAGGCGGCGGCACAGCTGAAGATGAAATACCAGCCCAAGTATCGAGTTGCTTCCGGCGAAGCCGCACGCAGTCTCGTCCGCGCCGGCTTCGGCGTGTCGATACAACCATCGGGGATGGTCTGGCCCTATGAAGATGCGGAGCGGGTCCGCTCAGTCCCGATCGCGGACAAGTGGGCGGAGCGAGATCTGTGCATCCTCACACTGGCGGCGCGCCCCCACTCCGTCGCGCTGACGGCGTTGACCACGTTTCTCACCGACACCAGAAAATGAAAGTAGAGCACTACTCGCGCGCACCCTCAACTCCCGAACTACCAGTTTGCGAGTGCGTGAGTTCGGCGCTTACCGCGAAATGACTGACTCGAGGTGCCAATGCGCGGGACGCGCCCCCGCGATCTCTGCACGAAATGTTGCGAGCCTCTTGCCTGCGAGGCTTCCGAGATAGACGGTCTTCATGTCATCGCCCCCAAAGGCAATGCACGAGACGTTGTGCAGCGTTCTGGTCAGGCCAGCGCGTAGAGCGGCATCGCTTAACTCATCGATGGCCCACTTCTGCTCTGCTTCAGCGATCAGCAAAGGATCGGCGTCCTCCAAGATGACTTCGCGGCGGCCCGTCGAATCAATGCGGACGACGCGATTGGAGACAACGCATGCTACCCATACTCCCCCCTCGACATCAAAGTTCAGACCATCGGGGAAGTCGCCGTCGGTGAAGGTATACACCTGCTCCTTCGAACCGAGGCGCGCTCGACCATCGACGATCTCGATCGGAAAACGTGAGAGCACACGCGACATGGTCTCGTTCACATAGAGCCAGTTCCCGGTCGGGTCTACACGACACTCATTGGCAAAGCCTAGACCCTCGGCCACGATGCGCGCACCGTGCTCATCTACAAGCACGATATAGCCATCTGCGGTGTATCGGTCGAATGCCTTCGCTCTAGGGCGCTGCTGCGTGCACACCGACACCCATAATCTGCCAAGGTCGTCGTACCCGACGAAATTGCTGTTTCTGAGTTGGCGCCCGTTCACCTCGAGGAGGAATGGGTGCAGCCGACGGTCTGCATCGATTCGCCAGATGCCACCCTCATCACCGAGGTTGGCAATCAAGAACTCTCCGGCTTGAGTCAATGCGATTCCGTTCGGCAGAAACCCTTCTGGAACGTCGCGAAGCGGAATTCGCTCTCCTCCAACGCGGGTGACCCCACAAACGTGGTCAGCTGCAAATACGTCGGTTGACGTGACCAGCACGCTCTCGGGACGTTCCAAATCGCTGCCGATAAATGTGAGGTCTGCTACCGCGATACCCATGGGATCTCCTTCAATCGCCATTCGGCTGCGCGCCCATCACCGCTTTGGTCTCGACGAAACAGGCCAGCACGATCACAGTTGCGTAGTGACGGCCCGAGTGAATCAAATTTCGAGGCATCCTTGTCTCCTTCTTTATGTTCTCGTGCTCAGGTGAACAACTCGCTAACGGATGCGGTGCTGATATCGTTTCAAGTCTCATCCCGCCAAATTTCCGCGTTCGAGTGAATGGGATGTTCGAGGGCCTTCTTATAGTCCTTTACTGCTCGCTCCGCGTCCGACCTCATGGCGCCAATATCGGTTGCAGCGGTAATGAAGTTGAATCCGAAATCAATGCTCTTCCGAATGCCGCCGGCGCCTGAAGCAAGCAAGCCAACAATCAATCCTCGGCGTTTTGCGTGACTCACGATAGAGGACACTGCGGCATCTAAAACTTCATCTTCGAACAGCTTCGCCCTTGGGCGCCCGAGAGACATCGCTAGGTCCATGGTTCCCAGGTAAATCCCAGTCAGCCCCTCAACTTCAGTGATAGCCTCGATGTTCTCAACTCCTCGAATAGTTTCGATCATCGCGAATGTAGCGATGCTGGAGTTTGCCTGCTTCAAGTACTCATTGCCATACTGACTTAGCGGCAGCGTGGGCCCAAAGCTTCTGCGACCGAGGGGAGGGTAGTAGGCGTATTCGACTAGGCGTGCGGCTTGCTCCCTCGTCTCTATCATTGGACAGGTAACGCCCATTGCGCCGGCATCTAGCATTTGCATGATGACTCCCTCGTCCAGTGCTGGCACCCTGACCAGAGGACTCACATCCAAGCGGCTAAGCAATTGAAGCATGGGAATTGCATCGGAGCACCCAATCAATCCATGTTGTAGATCGACCGTGACACAGTCGAAACCCTGAGATGAAAATATCTCGGCACCAAAGGTGCCTGGCATCATGCAATAACCATTGCTCACTGCACCGCCGGCTGCGGCGGCACGTTGCTTGAGGGAGATGAGGGGAAGGCGCATAGTTTTGTCGTCAGTTCTCGTCAGTCAAATCGACGCGCGAAAGGTCAAGCACCTTGAGGCCGGCGAGCGCACCGGCTGAAGCGAAATTCTTTGTCATTTCCCCAGCGGAAGGCCTGCCTTGTCCGCGGCGATGGCTTGCTCACCGAAACGCGACTTGAGTTCGGCAAATGACAACAACTCGCCGCCGATCGCACTTGCCGCAACGGTAGGCGGACTGGCAAGCCAGATCTGACCCGGACCAGAGCGACCGGGGAAATTGCGGTTCTGCGCGCTCACCGTGACTTGGTCGGGCCTCAGCGACGCTCCCGGGCCGGAGTTGGCACAAGCGCCGCAGTCGGGCAGAAGGACGGTTGCGCCGACCCGCTGAAACGTCTCCGAATAGCCCTTGGCCTCGCAGTAGTCGCGGACCGCCATCGTGCCGAACTGAAGGTAGAACTCGACGCCCTCGGCCACCCTCATGCCTCGGTCGGCCGCCCAAGATAAGACGGCATGATAAGCATCGAAGTCTTCTCGCTTCCCGCCGGTACATGACCCCGCAAAGGCGATGTCAATTTTCGGCCGTTCGGGCAGGCTGGACAGTGGGACGCCGTTCCCGGGATCGCCCGGTGCAGCAACCATCGGGGACAGAAGGGCTGTCTCGACAACGATGGTGTCCGAATAGCTCGCGCCCGGGTCACTCTTCATCCAGGGCTCGAGCGTAAAGTCAATGCCGCGCCTTTCACGCAGGAACTCGCAGGTCTTCTCGTCCGGCTCGACAATCCCAGCAAACCCGCCGAGTTCTGCCACCATGTTTGTCAAGGTCGTCCGCTCGTCGATCGACAAATAACGCATGCTCGTGCCGGAGAACTCGAATACCTTTCCGAGCCCGAGTCCTCCTCGAATCTTGGGATGCGCGAGCAGGTTCAAGGCGAGGTCCTTGCCGGTGATGCCTGCCGGAACCTCGCCATTGAACTCAATCCGTAGCGTTTCGGGCACCGTGATACGCACTGCGCCCGTCAGCATGGCGCTGGCCATGTCGGTTGTGCCCACTCCGAAGGCCAAACAGCCAAGGGCTCCCGAATGAGGAGTGTGGGAATCAGTTCCTACCAATACTTGGCCAGGTAGCGCATATCGCTCTGCCATGAGGGGATGACAGATGCCCTCGGACCCGCCGGGGCCAGGCAGGTAACCGTGTGAACGAATGCCATACTCCTTCAGGAACTCTTCGTGGGTTTCGTGCATGACTCTCATGCGCACCGGCGGTTTACCTGGATGAACGTATTTGGGATGCCGATTGATATACGAAGCGTGCTCGGCGAATCCCAAGATGGAGGGGACGTCAACGAGCTTCAACGGCCGGCCAAAGGCGGCATGCATCATGTGAGCTGCCATTCCGGTATAGACCTCGATGATGTAACGCCAGTCCGCGCGGACGAACGCGCCTTGTCCTGGAATCAGCTCGCCACTGGTGTGATTGGTTTCAACCACGTTCCGCGCCAATATCTTTTGCGTGAGCGTCAAGGGTCGGTGATCGACCTCCGACACGTGACTGCGTCGTACCGATTTCAAGTGCTCGCGCCCATAAAGGAGCAGCCCGCCCATGCGCAAGATGGAGGCCGCCAACTTGTCCCGCGGCGCAAGCAGTTCTTCGATCTCGATTGGCTCGCCACGCTGAATGCGCTCAATCAGACCAAAATCCGTTGAGGTGTAGAGGCCGACGTTGTCAGCGTTCTGGCGGTAGATTCGCTCGAAGCTTTCGGCGATAACCAAGCGTATCCCCGCATATCTCTCGGCCACTGGACTATGCTCACGCGAGGAGCCTTTGCCATACCGTCGACCACCGACGGTGACTGAAAATTTCCCCGCGAGCGCGGCATCCTTGTTGATGGGTTGGGTGTCTCCGGCGCTAAAACCTGTGTAGACGTGCCGGCCCAACTGCTCATCGACATAGATCAAAGATGGGCCCGGCGTAATCTCGTCAGTCGAGATGTCATTGCGCAGTTGCCCCGCATCGCTGAGGCTCAGATTCGTGCCGGACAGCTGGGCTCGCACCTTTTCCTCGTCATTGCAAAGAAAAAGAATACGGCCAGGAAGTTCGAGGTAGGTCATTGGTGTCTCTCCATTCCTGCGAGTCTAGGTTTCGACGCGAGGATGAAGGACTTCCCATTGCGCAGCCTCCCGTTCTCCAAATGCGAAGTCGCCCGCCTGCGCTCGACAAGGCGCGCGTGGCGTTCCGCGAATCAGCCCTGCGCGCTTCTCCGTTCGCGAATGGCCAGTTGATGAATGACCATCGTGGCGGCAGTAGCCGAAATTAGGATCCCTGCGAGCACCGTTCGATCCACAAATACTCCAGGAGACAACCTTGAACCATTCGAAGACCCAGCCCGGTCGGCGTGTCCTGACGAAGACCATGTTGACCGCCCTGTGCTCCGTCATCCTAGCGATGGTTGGAGCGGACACATGGGCGCAGACAACATACCCCGACAGGCCGATCAAGTGGGTGGTCCCGGTCCCGGCGGGCGGCGGGATGGATGCGGTGACACGGATCGTGTCCGCGGGGATGGCCACCGCCCTGAACCAGCCGGTTATTGTTGACAACCGCACGGGCGCCGCAGGTACGATCGGGACCGGTTATGTCGCCCAGTCCGCGCCGGACGGCTACACCGTCTTGACGATTGATAACTCACTCTTCACGACCGCGCATCTGGTTTTCAGCAAGCTGGCGTATGCCGCACCAAAAGACCTGAAACTCGTCGCCACGCTCGTGCGCATTCCGCTCGTGCTGGCGGTGCCTAGCGACAGCCCAAGCAAGAACTTTCAGGATTTCATCCAGTCCTCAAAGGACAACCCAGGAAAGATCAGCTACGGTTCCCCCGGCGTCGGATCGCCTCTGCACGTGGGGATGGAACTGCTGCAGACGCGGACTGGCACGAAGATGCAGCACGTGCCCTATCGCGGAATGGGCAACATTCTGACGGACCTGTCGACTGGAACAATCGGAGCCGCATTAGTCGACTTCGGCTCCGCGAGATCCTTCGCCGCGTCCGGACGGATCAAGATCCTCGCAGTCGCCACGGAGAAGCGGCTGTCCCAACTGCCTGCCGTACCCACCCTCGACGAACTCGAGGTCAAGAATGTCCCCATCTCACTCTGGTTTGCGCTTGCCGTTCCGGCAGGCACACCCGAGGCCGCGGTGACGCGCCTGGCGCATGCCGCGCAGTTGTCCCTTGAGTCGCCGGAAGCCAAGTCAAAGTTCGAAACTATCGGCGCTCAGGTTTTCCTCAAGACTGGTTCCGAGGTAACTGCATTCAGCCGCGAGCAAGTGGCCTTCTGGGAAAGCATTGTCAAGCCAATGGCGATCAAGCTGGACTGAGCGTTTCGTGGGAGGACCCACCACGCGCACTAGCTCGGTCGCGCCCAGCGAAGCGCTTCAACACATGCCGCCGCGGATACCCCAATCAGGACGCAGTGCTGAACTCCGGCCCCAAGCGGCGCTTCGCCCGCGGCGATGGCGTCCCACGTCAATGCGGGTGCCACGAAGAGACCACCCTTGGCGTCTGCGGGGTTGAACTGCCAGCAAGTGCATACGACAACTCATTTGCGGCCTTCATGATCGTCTTGGCGTATCGAATCAACTTGTTCTTTGGCAAGCGTTCCGCTGGTCCCGAGATGCAGACTGATCCGAGCAGTCGCCAGTTCAAGCCGAACACAGGCGCGGAGACCGTCGCCACACCTTCCTCGCGTTCGCCGATGGAGAAGTGGTATCCGTGCTGTCGAATTTCCTCGTAGATGGCGCCGGGCTCGCCCGAGAAGGCCAAGATCACGCGGCCCGGTGAACCCTTGTCGAGGGGGAGGGCCGAACCCATCCGCGCATGGTGCCGAATTGGCTGCGGTCCCTCGACGCGCGCAATGCACGTTCGGATGTTTCCTTCGCGCACGTAAAACGCTGCGCTTTCGCCAGTGGCCTGCGTCAATTCGAGCAGCATCGGCTCGACGACATTGTTGACGTCGAACGCGGCCTGATAGCGCGCACCGAGCCAGCCCGCGGCTGGCCCCAGGCGCCATTCGCCGTCCTCCCGCTGAACCACATAGCCGCTGAGAGCGAGGGTCCGCAGCAGGCGCAAGGCTGTCGTCTTGTGCATGCCGCTGCGGCGCGTCAGCTCGGCCAGGGACAGGCGCTGGTCCTGCATGCCGAATGATTCGAGCAGCTGGAGTGCCCTCGTGACGGCAGTGACGCCGCCCGGCTGCTCAGGATCGGACGCATCGGTTTCTGCAGCAGGAGGGGGCGCAGGCTTGTTGCTCGCTTTGGTTCGTACCATGGTTCGCGGTTCACACAGTGGACCCCCATTGTATCTACCGGAACGCAAAACTACAGTTCGCTCAAGCCCCGAACGGGCGATGAACAGTCAATTACGAACCGGAGACAACCGTGAAGATTTCGAAGCTCGCATCCTCTCGCCGCGCCGCCTTGGTGGCGGTCGTGGCATTCGCCTCCTGCGCCGCATTCGCGCAAAACTATCCCGCTCGTCCGATCAAGCTGATCGTTCCTTTCCCGGCAGGTGGCGGCACGGACGCCGTGGCGCGCGAGGTGGCCAACAAGGTGGCCACGCAGCAGGGCTGGACGATGATCATCGACAACAAGCCAGGCTCGGGCGGCAATCTCGGCGTCGATGCGGCGGCCAAGGCGACGCCCGACGGCTACACCATCGTCCTCGGCCAGACGAGCAACCTGGCGATCAATCCGACGCTCTACGCGAAGCTGCCTTACAACCCCGTCAAGGACCTCGCGCCGATCGGCCTCGTCGCAAGCTCGCCGCTCGTGCTCGTGGTCGCGACTGACTCGCCCTACAAGACGCTCGCGGACCTGATCGTGGCGGCCAAGGCCAAACCGGAAGCCATCAACTACGCCAGCTCGGGCAGCGGAACCGTCGCCCATCTCGCGGTCGAGCAGTTCCAGAAGATCGCCGGCATCAAGCTCACCCACGTACCGTACAAGGGAGCGGCGCAGGGCGCCACCGACCTGATCGGCGGTCAGATCCAGCTCTACATGTCTTCGATCCCGACCCTGATCGGCCACATCCGCAGCGGCAAGATGCGCGCGATCGCGGTCACCTCGCAGCAACGCATCAACGACTTGCCCAACGTGCCGACGGTGAGTGAGTCCGGCTACAAGGGATTCGAAGCCGTGACATGGTTCGGGCTGGCGGGGCCTGCGGCGATGCCCAAGGACGCAGTCGTCAAGCTCAACGGGGCCTTCAACAAGGCACTTCAGGACCCCGAAGTCAAGAAAAAGCTTGAAGGCCAGGGCGTCGAGGTGCTCGGCGGCACGCCCGAGCAGTTCGGCAAGCTGATCCAGGATGACATCGGCCGCTGGGGCAAGGTCGTCAAGGAGTCCGGGGCCAAGGTGGACTGACCGACAGCCCAGGCCTCAACTTCCCCATCTACGTACCGAAAGACCATCATGAGCGACCAGCTTCCCGAAATCATTCGCGACTTCTCGCGCGTTCCCGCCGCCATCGTTGCGCAGGCCGCAGAACTTCAGCCCGCCATCCTGGCCGACGTGGCCGGCCGCCGCGGTGCGATGAATGGCCGCATCAAGGCGCTTCGCCCCCGCATGAAGGTGGCCGGCACCGCCTTTACGGTCGAGGTTCGCCCCGGCGACAACCTGATGATCCATGCCGCGATCGCCATGGCCAAGCCCGGCGACGTGCTGGTCATCGACGGAAAGGCCGACCAGAGCTCCGCACTCATGGGCACGATCATGATGACCGCATGCAAGAAACTCGGCATTGCGGGCGTGGTCATGGACGGCGCATGCCGCGACAGCCTCGAGATCGACGAGATGGACTATCCGGTGTTCTCGGTCGGCACCAATCCAAACGGACCCACCAAGAGCATCGCCGGCCGCATCGGGCACCCTGTGTCGGTCGGAGATGTGACCGTCCGCCCGGGCGATTTCATCATCGGTGATGGCGACGGCGTGGTCGTCGTCGAGCGCGAGAAGATCGAAGCGCTGCTTCCTCTGGCGGCAAAGAAGGTCAAGGACGAGGCGGCCCGCATTGCCGCCATCCAGGAAGGCGACACCGCTGCCAAGTGGCTCGATGGTGCGCTGCGCACGGCCGGCGTGCTGAAAGAGGGAGAGACGCTGTGAGCGCGATTCTCGTCACCGGCGCCGATTTGGCGCCCCAAGCCTTGAGGCTGCTTGAAGGCCACGACGTGGTGTACGCGGGCAAGACCCCCACGGAGGCCGATCTTGTCGCGCTGTGCCGCGGTCATGACCCCGTGGCAATCATCGTCCGCTATGGCAAGGTCGGCAGCGCGGTGATGGACGCCGCGCCGTCGCTCAGGGTCATCTCCAAGCATGGCAGCGGCACCGACACGATCGACAAGGCTGCGGCCAAGGCACGGGGAATCGAAGTGGTCGCAGCGACTGGTGCCAATGCCGCTGCGGTCGCCGAACAGGCTCTCGCCTTGCTGCTGGCCTGTGCCAAGTCGGTGGTGCAGTTGAATGCGCGCATGCACGAGGGCCATTGGGACAAGGCAACGCACAAGAGCCTGGAATTGGGCGGTCGAACCATCGGACTGATCGGGCTCGGCGCCATCGGCTTGCGATTTGCACGCATGGCCGATGCGATGGGCATGAAGGTCATTGGCTTCGATCCGTTCGCCAAGAACCTGCCGAACTATGTCCGGAGCGTTGAGCTGCCACGAATCTGGAGCGATTCCGACGTCGTCTCTTTGCACTGCCCCCTGACCGACGAAAACCGCGGCCTGCTCAATGCAGACACGCTGGCGCGATGCAAGGCCGGTGTCATCGTGGTCAACACCGCGCGAGGGGGATTGATCGACGAGGCCGCGCTGTTGATGGCGATCCGATCTGGCCACGTGGCCATGGCCGGGCTCGACAGCTTCGCGGTGGAGCCCATGACGCCGGGTCATCCGTTCCAAGGTGAGAAGAACCTGGTACTCAGTCCGCACATCGGAGGCGTCACGAGCGATGCCTACGTCAACATGGGGGTCGCTGCTGCGAAGAATCTGTTGGAAGTCTTGGCCCGGCAGGGTGCGCCTGCTTAAATCGCCAAGCGAGGTGGTGCGCTAACCGGGCAGCGCCGCGTCCGACACCGCGCCGGCCAAAGATGCCCGACCATCGGCTCATGCCATCGCTTCGAAGCATTGCCGTGACCGTTGTCGAAGACAAGGAGGGTGCCTACCGCTGGCGCCTTGTCGAACTCGAAGACGAGGGTTGGCGGGTGCTGGGCCAGCAGTCTCGATCGACGAAGACCTACAAGGCCGCGATGGCGGCCGGCCTCGTCGAACTGCAGAAGATGATCGAGGATCTCGACGTGGGCCCGCGCGGAGATGAGCCCGAACCCGAACCTGAGCCAAAGACTGAGCGGGAGCCCGAAGAGGGCAAGAAGAAAAGCGGCGCGGCTTTCGGATTCGGTTTCGGGCTGCCGAAGATCGGCTAGCTCGGCAAGACAGGGACACAGCCGCCGCTGCTCGCGCCCGGATTGCGCACTTCGCTGGATTTCTTGCCTGATCCTCTGGCGTAGCTCCTCTTTTGTGGATGGAGATTGGCTTGAGAGTTAGAGTCTTGCGCGGAGGCTTCGAGCAACATGGCATCCAGACAACCACCCGACGCAGCCGCGGAATGCACATCGCTACAGCAAGCAATGGCGCACATCATCGGCGCGCGCACTCCGGGGACGGGCGACTTCGCAACCCCGATCCCCGGGCTCGGCTTCTTCCGGCGCGATTGCCCCGCGCCGCCTGCCGCCTGCATGATCGAGCCGAGCATCGTCCTGGTCGCCCAGGGCGCCAAGCAGATGTGGGTCGGCGGCGAGGCCTATCCCTATGACACCTCGCAATTCCTCGTCACCTCGTTGAACCTGCCCGCCAATTCGGAGGTGAGGGTGGCAAGCCCAGAGCAGCCTTGCCTGGGCCTGGTGCTGAAGCTCGACGTGCGCGTGGTGGCCGAGCTGATTGCGCAGGGCGGCCTTCCGTCGCATCGCGATCGCTCAGTGGGCGCCGGCGTGGGTATTGGCACAGCAACGCCTGCGCTGCTGGCGCCCATCGCGCGCCTTCTGGAGTTGCTGGACGAGCCCGCGGCCATTCCCGTTCTCGCGCCGATGATCCATCGGGAAATTCACTACCGGCTTCTGGGGAGCGATCAAGCGGGCAAGCTGCGGCAGATCGCCTCGGTGGACGGACAAGGCCATCGGATTGCAAGGGCCATCGACTGGCTCACGCTGAACTACGCCCTGCCGCTTCGCGTCGATGAACTCGCGGTCCGCGTGCAGATGAGCGCACCGACGTTTCACCATCACTTTCGGCAGCTCACCGCGATGAGCCCGCTGCAGTACCAGAAGTGGCTGCGACTGAACGAAGCCAAACGGCTGATGCTGAACGAGCACCTGGATGCGGCCAGTGCGGCCTTCAGGGTCGGCTACGAAAGTCCCTCCCAGTTCAGCCGCGAATACAGCCGCATGTTCGGCGCCCCGCCCAAGCGCGATATCGGCGTGTTGCGCGGGGGAGCCAGGGGTATCGATGGGCGCGAGCAAGGGCTGGCGAATCTCGCGTGAGAACTTTGGTCCGCAGCCCATTGCGGACTCAGCGGATCGGGCAAGAAAACGAGCGGAATGCTCTATCAATCGCCGCGCAGCTCTAGAAAAATGGCGATCAGGGCGCCCGCTTCCAGGCGGAGCTTTCCCTCCCACGACTAGCCCGAACTTCGAACAACAGGAGCTGACATGGACAGTCCCACGACCCCCTTGATCTCGCGGCGCGACGCACTCATCGTCGGAGCCGCCACCGCCGCGGCGGTTTCCTCTTCGGCGCCCGCCGCGGCAGCGCCTGCGGCCTCGGCCATGCCGATACCGCGCGCAAAGCTGACGCTGAACGTCAACGGCCAGGTTCATTCGCTGGAGCTCGATACGCGAACGACCTTGCTGGATGCGCTGCGCGAACACCTGCACCTGACCGGCACCAAGAAGGGCTGCGACCACGGCCAGTGCGGCGCCTGCACCGTCATTGCCGACGGAAGGCGGATCAACGCCTGCCTGACGCTCGCCGTCATGCATGACGGCGGGCAGGTCACCACCATCGAAGGGCTCGGCACGCCGCAGAAGATGCACCCGCTGCAGGCCGCATTCGTCAAGCATGACGGCTACCAGTGCGGCTATTGCACGCCTGGGCAGATCTGCTCGGCGGTGGGCGTGCTGGACGAAATCAAGCGCGGGGTACCGAGCCACGTGAGCGCCGACCTCACCGTGCGGCCGCTGCTGTCGGCCGACGAACTGCGCGAGCGCATGAGCGGCAACATCTGTCGCTGCGGTGCCTACTCCAACATCGTCGATGCCATCACCGAAGTGGCGGGGAGCCGGACATGAAGCCATTTACCTATGAGCGCGCGCAATCTCCTGCGCAGGCTGCGGCGGCTGTCGCGCGGAGCCCGGGTGCCAAGTTCATTGCGGGCGGCACCAACCTGCTGGACCTGATGAAGCTGCAGATCGAGGCGCCCACGCACCTGGTCGACGTGAACGGCCTGGCGCTGGACAAGATCGAACCCACGTCCGAAGGCGGCCTGCGCATCGGTGCCATGGTGCGCAATACCGACCTGGCCGCCGATGAGCGCGTGCGCCGCGACTACGGCGTGCTCTCGCGCGCGCTGCTGGCCGGCGCTTCGGGTCAGTTGCGCAACAAGGCGACGACGGCGGGCAACCTGTTGCAGCGCACGCGCTGCCCCTACTTCTATGACACCGACCAGCCCTGCAACAAGCGCCAGCCCGGCAGCGGCTGCAGTGCCATCGGCGGGGTTACCCGCCAGCATGCGGTGATCGGCACGAGCAAGACCTGCATTGCGACGCATCCGAGCGACATGGCGGTGGCGATGCGCGTGCTCGACGCAGCGGTCGAGACGGTGCGCCCCGATGGCCGCACGCGCGTGATCCCGATTGCCGATTTCCATCGCCTGCCGGGCGACACGCCGCACATCGAGACGGCACTGGAGCGGGACGAGCTGATCACCAGCGTCACGCTGCCAAGGCCCATCGGCGGCACGCAGATCTACCGCAAGGTACGGGACCGCGCCTCGTATGCGTTCGCTCTCGTTTCCGTCGCCGCGATCGTGCAGCGCGATGGCTCGGGCCGCGTGGCCCTCGGCGGCGTGGCGCACAAGCCGTGGCGCGTCGAGGCTGCCGAGGCCGCGATGCCGCAGGGCGCGAAGGCCGTGGCGGCGCAGCTGCTGGCCGGCGCGCAGCCGACGCACGAGAACGCATTCAAGTTGCCACTGGCCGAGCGCGCGCTGGCCGCGGCCCTGGTGCAAGCGAGGAGCTGAACATCATGAAATTCGACACACCCGCCACGACCAACCCCATCGACCAGCTCAAGATCATCGGCAAGCCGACCGACCGCATCGACGGGCCGCAGAAAACCACCGGCACCGCACGCTACGCCTATGAACGCCACACCGAAGTGCCCAACGCCGCCTACGGGTACGTGGTGGGCGCCGGCATCGCGAAAGGCCGCATCGCCTCGATGGACCTGAATGCCGCGCGCGCAGCACCGGGCGTCCTGGCCATCGTCACCGCGCGCAACGCGGGCAAGCTGGGCAAGGGCGACTTCAACACGGCCAAGCTGCTGGGCGGGCCCGAGATCGACCACTACCACCAGGCAGTGGCGCTGGTGGTTGCCAATACCTTCGAGCAGGCGCGTGCCGCGGCGCAGCTGGTGCGCATCGCCTACACGCGCGCACCGGGCCGCTTCGACCTGGCCGCCGAAAAGGATGCGGCGCAACTGCCCAAGGCCAATCCGTTTTCCGGCGAGCCGGAAACCAAGACGGGAGATTTCCCCGGCGCATTCGCCGCGGCCGCCGTGCAGATCGACGCGAGCTACACCACGCCCGACGAATCGCACGCGATGATGGAACCGCATGCATCCATTGCGCAATGGAAGGGCGACAAGCTCACCCTCTGGACATCCAACCAGATGATCGCCTGGGGCGTCGGCGACGTGGCCAAGACGCTGGGCATTCCCAAGACGAACGTCCGCCTGGTCTCGCCTTTCATCGGTGGCGGCTTTGGCGGCAAGCTGTTCGTGCGCGCGGACGCAGTGCTTGCCGCGCTGGGCGCGCGGGCGGCCAAGCGGCCCGTGAAGGTGGCCTTGCAGCGACCATTGATGATGAACAACACCACGCACCGGCCGGCGACCATCCAGCGCATCCGCATCGGCGCCGCCAGGGACGGCAAGATCGCCGCCATCGCCCACGAGGGCTGGTCCGGCGACCTGCCGGGTGGACAGGCGGAAACGGCGGTCAACCAGACCCGGCTGCTGTATGCCGGAGCCAACCGGCTGACCACCACGCGGCTCGCCGTGCTCGACCTGCCCGAGGGCAACGCCATGCGCGCGCCCGGCGAGGCGCCGGGCATGATGGCGCTGGAGATTGCCATGGACGAGATGGCCGAGAAGCTCGGCATCGACCCGGTCGAGTTTCGCGTGGTCAACGACACGCAGGTGGATCCCGAGAAGCCGGAGCGCCCCTATTCGCAGCGCAAGCTCATCGAGTGCCTTCGTACCGGCGCCGAGCGCTTCGGCTGGAGCAAGCGCAACGCGGCACCGGGACGGCAGCGCGACGGACGCTGGCTCCTGGGAATGGGCGTGGCCGCCGCGTTTCGCAACAACCTGTTGGCGAAGTCGGCCGCGCGCGTGCGCCTGGACAACCGGGGCATGGTCACGGTGGAAACCGACATGACCGACATCGGCACCGGCTCGTACACCATCATTGCGCAGACCGCGGCCGAGACGATGGGGCTGCCGCTCGACAAGGTGCTCGTGCGCCTGGGCGATTCGGCGTATCCCGTTTCGGCCGGTTCCGGCGGGCAGTGGGGGGCCAACAACTCGACGTCGGGCGTCTATGCGGCGTGCATGAAGCTGCGCGAAGCCGTGGCAAGCAAGTTGGGCTTCACCGCGGCGGGCGCGGAATTTTCAGACGGCATGGTGAGGTCCGGCGAACGCGTGGTGCCAATTGCAGAAGCGGCGGGCGCGAACGGCCTGGTGGCCGAGGACGGCATCGAGTACGGCGACCTCGACAAGAAGTACCAGCAGTCCACTTTCGGCGCGCATTTCGTGGAGGTGGGCGTCGATGCCGCCACCGGCGAGATACGCGTGCGCCGCATGCTCGCGGTTTGCGCCGCCGGCCGCATCCTGAATCCCAAGTCGGCCCGCAGCCAGGTGATCGGCGCGATGACGATGGGCGTCGGCGGCGCGCTGATGGAAGAGCTGGCGCTCGACAAGCGGCACGGCTTCTTCGTCAACCACGACCTGGCGGGCTACGAGGTGCCGGTGCACGCCGACATTCCGCACCAGGAGGTGATCTTCCTGGACGAGACCGACCCGATCTCTTCGCCGATGAAGGCCAAGGGCGTGGGCGAACTCGGCATGTGCGGCGTTGCCGCCGCCGTGGCCAACGCGGTCTACAACGCGACAGGCGTGCGGGTGCGCAACTATCCGATCACGCTCGACAAGCTGCTCGATCGCCTGCCGCCGGTGGCGTGAGCTGCGGAGATCACGCCACTGTGGCCGCCGCCGGGGCGCCTCGGCGGCGAGCGCTCGCGATCAGGGCCGCGCCGGCCAGGCAAAGAAGCGCAAGCACGGCCAGCGCGGCACTGGCGCCTTGGGTGAAGGCGGTCACATCCGCGCTGGAGAGTGGCCCCGTGCCGCCGCCATGTCCCATGATGATGCGTTGCGAACCGGAGGGAAGCTGTGCCAGCGCCACGCTGAGCGTGAGCGCGGTGCCAATCATGATGCCGGTGTTCTGCAGCGTCGACCGGACGCCGTTGGCAATGCCTCGGCGCTGGGGCATCACGCTCTGGAGGATCGATGCGTTGTTCGGCGTCACGAAACTCCCGATGCCCAGGCCCAGCACCCAGAGGCACATCGACAGCTGCACGGCGCCGATCGTGGGCCGCAGCAAAACCGCCAGCAGCGTCAATGCGCATGCGGCAAGCAGCATGCCGCCCACGCAGATGGATTCAGCCCTGAGGCGCCGAAGCAGGACGCCCGCCACGGGCGCGGCCATCAGCATGCCCAATGCCACGGGTGCGATGCGCAGTCCCGCCTCCGAGGGCTGCAGGCCCAGGCAAGCTTGCAGGTACAAGGCCACCAGCAGCAGGGGCGCCGCCTGCGCCATCGACAGGAGCAGGATGCCGGCGTAGGCGATGCGGCGCGCCGGATCGCCGAAGAGCGACGGGTCGACCAACGGGCTGGCCACGCGCATCTGAACGGCTGCGAAAAGGCCAAACGCGCAAAAACCAATGAGCATGAAGGCCCACACCGGCGTGCTCGTCCATCCGCGGGTGCCGGCCATCGAGAGTGCATAGGTCACGCATCCGATGCCGATGAGGGACAGCGCTGCGCCCGCCAGGTCGAAGCGCTCGGGCTGGGCAGCCGCATTTCGGGGCAGCACCTTCCACGACCACGCCAGCACGCAAAGCCCGATGGGCACGTTGAGCATGAAGAGCGCGCGCCAGCCCCACCACGACACGACGAAACCGCCGGCCAGCGGGCCCACGACCTGGGCCAGGGCCGCGACCATGGCGAGCATGCCGAGTGCCAGCCCCATCTTGCGGCGCCCGAACGCATCGCCCACCAATGCGCTGGCGTTGGCCATGACGCCGGCCGCGCCGATGGCCTGCGCCGTGCGGCTCGCAAGCATCAGCTCGGCGGTCGGCGCCAGGGCGCACGCCGCGCAGGCGGCCACGAAGAGCGACAGGCCCGCAAGGAAGAGCCGGCGCCGTCCCCACAGGTCGGCGAGCCGTCCGAAGCTCAGGATGCAAACCGTGCTGACCAGCATGTACGACAGCAGGATCCAGCTCGCCTGCGTAGGCGAAGCGCGCAAGCTGTGCGCCACGGCAGGCAGCGCGACGTTGAGTGCGCTGAGATTGAGAAAGCACAGCAGCGCGCCCGAGCTGGCGGCAACGAGCACCGCCCAGCCGGCCTTGTCCTGCGCGTCGTCGGCCATCATCGATTCAGTCTTCGCTCTTGAACCGCGATGCCTGGACGATGGGCCGCCAGTACGCACTGTCCTCGCGCATGATGCGCTTCAACTCCGCGCCGGGGAGCCCCGTCGGCTCGAGGCCCATGCGTTCGACCTGCGCGCGCACCTGCGCGTTGTGCATGGCGGCGACGAAGGCGGTCTCCAGCTTGGCAACCACTTCCTTCGGCGTCCCCGCGGGCACGAAGGCGGCATAGGAGGCGTTGGCGCGGTCGAAGGCGTCGTAGCCCGCCTCCTTGATCGTCGGAACGTCGGGCAGCAAGCTCTGGCGCTTGGTGCCTGCAACGCCCAGGATCCGCAGCTTGCCCCCGCGGTGGAGTTCGAGCTGGCTTGCCAGCGCGTCGGTGCCGAGCGGCACGTGGGATCCGACGATGTCGGTGGCAAGCGGCGCACCGCCTTTGTAGGTGACCGGCGCCAGCGGCACGCCGATGGCCTTGGACAACTGCAGCACGCTGAAGTGCAGGCCGCCTCCGAGGTTGGTCAGTCCCACCCCGCCGCCGGCCGGATTCTTCTTGACCCAAGCAACGTATTCGGGAATCGTCTTGAACGGCTGGCCTGCGCCCGCTGAAATCACGCTGGGCACATTCGCCAAGTGCGCGACAGGGATGAAGTCCCTGTCGACGTCGTAGCTCAACCGCGCATAGGTCATCGGAAAGAGCACGAAGGGAGGCGTCCCGCTGAGCAGGATGGTGTGCCCATCGGGCTTTGCGGACTTCACGGCCTCGATGGCAATCCGGCTCGATGCACCGGGCCGGCTTTCCACCAGCACGGGCTCCTTGAGCGTGGTGCGCAAGTCCTCGGCCAGCGAGCGCGCCAGGTTGTCGAGCGCGCCACCGGGTGGAAAGCCGATGATCAGCCGGATGGGCGCGCCGTTGTCGGCCTGCGCAGCCGCGCCGATCAATGCAATCGACGCTCCGAGGAAAAGTGTCTTGAGGAACGAGGCCATGGTGGAGGTACCTTCAAAAGTTGAGAACGGAACAGGACGGGGACGGACTCAGAAGGCGAGGGCCGGCAGCGCGTTCGCGGGACGGTGCGCGGCTTCGAAAGACGACGCGGCCTGCAGCAGCTGCTGGTCCTCGCGAAAGCGGCCGACCAGCTGCATGCCGATGGGCAGGCCGTCGCGGCCTGCACCGCACGGCAGGCTGATGGCGGGATGGCCCGTGAGGTTGAACGGCATCGTCCACGGGAACCAGTTCGGCCGCACCTCGGCATACGCTTCGCCATCGATCTCGATGCTGCCGAACAGGTCCTGGTCGATCGGCAGGGCGGTGCGCGAGAGGGTGGGTGTGAAGATGAAGTCGTGGGTCTCCAACTGGGCCTGGACCTTGCGAAAGAGCGCGGTCCTGGCAAACATGGCCTGCTGGAAGGCGACGCCGTCGACGTGCTCTGCGAGCGCGAGCTGCTGCAGCAGCGAGGGGCTCAACGCGCCGGCATGTGCTTCGGCCAGTGGCGCGAAACGGCCGCGCCAGCTGGTGTGGTTGATGACCCGCCACACCGGCTCGACGTCATAGCCCTCGCTCGACATCTCCTCGAGTTGCGCGCCCATCGCGCGCAGGGTGGCAAGCGCGGCCTCGAAGGCGGCGGCTACGTCGGCGGAGATCGGTCGCCCCTCGAGCCTCGCGGAATACAGAACCCGTTTGCCACGAAGATCGCCGGCGGGCTGCAGCGCGTCGAAGTAGCGCTGCGCCGGCACGCCCAGCGACCACGGGTCGGCCCCATGGGCACCCGTCATGGCCTGCAGCATGAGCGCCGTGTCGGCCACGTTGCGCGTGGTGGGCGTCACATAGGTGTAGTTGCCGAAGGCATCCTGCACTTGGCTGTGGGGCACCACGCCCAGGCTCTGTTTCAGGCCGACAACGCCGTTGCATGCGGCCGGTATGCGCGTTGAGCCGCCGCCGTCGGTGGCAATGGCTAGAGGCGCGACACCCGCCGCCATGGACGAGGCTGCCCCGCCGCTCGAGCCGCCACTGGTGCGCGTGGCATCCCATGCGTTGCGGGTGCTTCCGAAAAGAGGCGCATCGGTCAGGCACTTGGCGCCAAATTCGGACGTGGTCGTCTTGCCGATCAGGATGGCGCCCGCCTCGCGCATGCGCGCCACGGCCACGGCATCCTGCGTGGGAACGTGGTCGCGGTGCAGTACCGAGCCATAAGTCGTGCGGACGTTCGCGGTGTCGACGATGTCCTTCACCGTGAAGGGCAAGCCGTGCAGAAGGCCCGGAGGCTCGCCCCGCATCAGCGCGGCTTCGGCGGCCTTGGCCTCTGCCATCGCCTGCTCATGGCAGAGCGTGATGAAGCAGTTCAGGTACGGCTGGACCGCATCGGCGCGGCGCAATACTTCTTCGACGATCTCCACCGGCGAGAGCTTCCGCTGCGCAACGAGCATGCGCATCGTCCCAGCGGACATTTCGCAGATCTCGGATTTCGGAAGACGAGGAAACTTTTTCATGTGTAAATGATCGATGCGCCGCACCTTCGGGTCCAATACTGTTTTCTTGAAAAGGCATATGCACAGCGTATGGCAGCACCTGACTTCAGAACGCTCCGCTACTTTGTCGCCGTCGCCGAGGAACGCAGCGTCGGAAAGGCGGCACGTCGGCTCAACATGGCCCAGCCGCCGCTGTCGGTTCACATCAAGAATCTGGAGGCGTCGGTGGGCACGCCGTTGTTTCGCAGGGCGGCGCGCGGCATGGAAATCACCGACGCTGGCCATGCGCTTTTCCAGCGGGCGAAGGAAGCACTGCTGCTTGCCAATGAAGGATTCGACGCCGCGCGGGCCATCGGCTCGGGCAGCAGGGGACGACTCACGGTCGGAACCATGGTCGTGCTTTCCTACCTGGTGCTGCCACGCCTGGAGAACGCGCTGCGCGCGAAGCTGCCGGACGTGGAGATCCAGTACGTAGAGCTCAATGCCGCCAACAACGTCTCGGCCATCGCCGATTCGCAAGTGTCCGTGGCCATCTGCATTCCGCCCCTCGCCCACGCGGGCATTGCGGTCGAGCGCATCGGCACTCAGCCCTTGATGCTGGCCGTGCGTGCGGATTCACCCTTGGCCCGAATGGCCAGCATTCCACTGGCGCGGCTGTCAGGCATGCCCCTCATCGGGCTCCCCGTGCCCGATGGCGACGTCGACAAATCCATCATCGCTTCGATGCTCAGGCGGCACGATGTGAGCATGCCGATCGCGCAGCGCGTGGAGACCATGGTGTCGGCGTTGGCGCTCGTGCTGGCGGGCAGGGGCGTGGCCATCTTGCCCGCCTGCGCGCGTATCGGCCGGCCGCCGGGCGTGGTGTTCAGGCCTTTGCGCAACGTCGACGCGAAGATGGACATCGCCGTGTGTTGGCGCAGCGATTGGCAGAGCCCCCTGATCGAGCCTTTCCTGGCGTGCGCGCGGGCGTCCGTGCGCCAGTCGGCCTAGCCGATAGTGCGTGCCCTCATCGCTGCAGCAAGCCGTTCGATGGCAGCGTCTCGTCCAGCAGCTTGCGCGCCGTCTCGACGCCGGCCACCGGCAGCAGTTTCGGATCGAGCAGGCCCACCTGCACCAGCACGCTGGCCTGGTCCCAATAGATGTGCTCGTGGTAGAGCTTGTCGCCGCGGAACTTGACCACCGCCAGCAACGGAATCTCCACCCGCTTTCCGGTAGGAGGAACGCCCGGCAGCATCCATGGGATTTCCGTGGTGTGCGTGAAGCAGAACAGCATCTCGTCGACCACTTGCGTGGCGCCCACGGTGCGCGAGACCGGTACCAGGGAGGTATCGGGCGGATTGCTGTTGACGAAGTGGTTCGTGTAGAAGTGGTGCAGCGCCTTGTAGCCCACGCCGCCGGTCATGGTCGGAATGTGGTTGACGTAGGGCTCCGGCACCATCGTTTGCATGGTGTCGTCGACGTTGCGCGTGCCGAACTCGTATTCGCAGTGCTTGTCCCATAGCGCGGCCAGGTCGTGGTGCGGACCGATGGCCGACTTGAGCGTGGCGATGCTGCGCTCGTGGGCCATGAGCGCCGAGGGGCGGTGGTAGTGCTCGCCGCCCGTGCGTGCAAAGGCGTGGTCGACACCCGGGTACACGTGCACCTCGACGTTCGGCCGGACGCGCAGCGTCTGCACGATGCGTTCGCGTGCCTCGGGCGGGCAGAAGCCGTCGAGCTCGGCCACATGCAGGGCGAGCCGGCAACGGATGTTGTCGGCCTCATCCAGCGCCGCATCGATGCCCACGCCGTAGTAGCCGACGGCGACGTCCGCATCGGTGCGGCAAGCCGCCAGGTAGGCCAGCTTGCCGCCCAGGCAGAAACCGAGCACGCCGACCTTGGCGTCCTGAACTTCGGGCCGCTGGCGCAGCGTGCTGATGGAAGCCTGGATGTCTTCCATGCCACGGGCCTCGTCAAAGCCCTGGTACAGCGCGAATGCGCGTTGCCAGTCGTCCGGCGAGTAGCCCAGTTCGACGTCGGGCTGCTGGCGCCAGAACAGGTCGGGCACCAGCACGACGTAGCCTTCCTCGGCGTAGTAGTCGGCCACCTCTCGCATCGTTGCGTTCACGCCGAAGATCTCCTGCGCGAGCACCAGGCCCGGGCCGCTGCCCGAACGTGGCACGGCGAGGTAGCCGCTGAAATTGCCGCTGCCGTCGGTGGCCGGGATGCGGATTCGGGGCGTAGCGCCGGGTGCTTTTTCCTGCATGTGAACTGCTCCGTTCAAGGGTGGGAGGATGCGGGCCATGCGTTCATTGCACGCATTCCGGGTGTCGCGTCGTCACCTGGTAGTAGCCCGAATGAAAAACCAGCGGCTCGCCATCGAAGCGGTCGTAGCGCTCGACTTCACCGATGAAGATCAGGTGGTCGCCGCCATCGTACTGCTTCACGTTGCGGCAGATGAACCGGGCGATGACGCCATTCAGCAGTGGCACGCCGGCCGCGCCGTCGCAGCATTCCACCCCGCCGAACTTGTCCGCCTGCGGTGTCGAGAAGTGCCGCGACAGGTGATGCTGGTCGGCCGCCAGCACGTTGATCGCGAAATGGCTGGCGCCGGTGAAGTCGGCCACGCTCGGCGCCTGCCGGGCCAGGCTCCACAGCACCAGCGGCGGGTCCAGCGACACCGACGAAAACGAATTGGCGGTCATGCCCACGCGGCGGCCGTCGATCGACCGGGTGGTGATGACGGTCACGCCGGTGGTGAACTGTCCGAGCGCCTTGCGGAAGTCGCGCCGGTCGAAGCGGTCGCAAGCTGCCTCACGCGCCCGGGTTTCCAGGAAGCGGTCTGCCTCGGCGGCATCGAACCACCAGGGTGCGAAAACGCGCGGGTCATCGAAGCCGTTGGCGATGGTGCTCGCAACCGCGGTCAGTTGGCTCGCGCTCTGCAGCAGCTTCTGCAAGTGCGGCTTCGGCGGCGCGAGCAGGCTGTGGGTCCAACAGGTGGCCCAGCGGGCATAGCCTTCCCAGTAGCGGTCGAAGGTCTCCTGCATCCACGCCGCGTCGAACGGTGCATCGCCGTGTTCGAGGATCCGTTTCAGGTAGATGTCGGCGCACTTGGCCGCGTTGTTGGCGCCCTGGCCGGTGATCGGATCGTTGAGCACCACGGCATCCGCCAGGCCCAGCACCTTGCGCCCCGAGGGCAGTGTAGCCACCGGCTTGCGCACCGTCGGCGTGAAGCGACCTGCGAGGATGCCGTTGTCATCGGTCAGCTCGATGTCCGTGCAGCGTTCTGCTTCCCAGGGCAGGAAGGTGTCGAGAATCCACCTGCTGCGCGCGAGATGCTCCTGCGGCGTCTTCACGTCCGCCCAGCAATCCATCGGGCCGCCCGGCACACCCTCGAACACCATGATCTCGCAAGGGCCCGTGGTGGTCAGCGCCGGGAACACGAAGTATTCGCCCACGCCGGGGATCAGGTTGAAGCACACGCGCGCATGGGGCAGGGCGGGCTTCATTCCCTTCACATAGGTGAGTGCCAATACACGCTGAGGCTGGTCGAATGGCGAGCGCTCGGCGTCGCGCTCGAACAGTTGCGAAATCTCGCCCTTGCCACTGGCGACGACGACGAGATCGTGCGCCGCCGCGCAGGCTTCCAGCGCGGCGAGCCCGACGTCCTGCAGCACCAGCCGGCCGCCGCGCTTCTCGAACTCGGCCATCCAGGCGGGTATCTTGAGCCGCTGGTCGACCGACTGCGCGGGCCCGTCGAGCCTCGCGCTCCACTCGATGGACTTGCCGCTTTCCGGGTTGCGCACTGCGAAGCCGATGCCTTCCACAGCGGGGCATTCGTCCGCCCACCAGTCCAGCTGCAGTTCGCGTTCGGTCTGCAGTGCGGTCTCGAACATGCACTGGCTGGACATCACCGGCCCTTCGAAGATCTCTTTCGCCGTGCGGTTCGAAAAAACTGTCACCTCGTACCCCGCGCGCTGCAGGCCGAGCGCGAGCTGCATGCCGGACTGTCCGGCGCCGACGATGGCCACGCGTTGCGTCATGGGTTCACTCCTGGCTACGCGACGGCCGCGCAGGTTTCGATGTAGCGGTCCGCTTCCGCGGGATCCGCAAACCACGGAAAGAAGGTGCGCGGATCGTCGAAGCCGTTGGCGAAGGCGCTGGCCAGCGGCGGCATGGCGCCGGCACTGCCGAGCAGCTTGAGCACATGGGGCGGCGGCGGTGCCAGCAGCATGTTGGTCCATTGCGTGACCCATTGCGCATAGCCGAACCAGTAGCGGTCGAAGGTCTGCTGCATCCACGCCGCATCGGCCGCGCCATTGCCGCGCGCGGCGATGCTCTTCAGATAGGTATCGGCGCATTTGGCCGCGTTGTTGGAGCCCTGGCCGGTGATCGGATCGTTGAGCACCACCACGTCGGCCAGGCCCAGCACGCGGCGCCCCGAAGGCAGCGTGGCCACCGGCTTGCGCACCGTCGGCGCGAAGCGGCCCGCGAGGATGCCGTTGTCGTCGGTCAGCTCGATGTTCCCGCAACGCGCGGCTTCCCATGGCGTGAAGGTGTCGAGAATCCGCTTGCTGCGCGCGAGGTGCTCCTGCGGCGTCTTCACGTCCGCCCAGCAGTCCATCGGGCCGCCCGGCACGCCCTCGAACACCATGATCTCGCAGGGCCCCGTGGTGGTCAGCGCCGGGAACACGAAGTATTCGCCCACGCCCGGAATGAGGTTGAAAGACACCGCGGAGAAAGGCGCGCGTGGCGTCATTCCCTTCACATAGGTCAGCGCCAATGCACGCTGCGGTTTGTCGAAGCTGGACTTGTGGGCGTCGCGCTCGAAGAGCTTCGAAATCTCGCCCTTGCCGCTGGCAACCAGCGTGAGATCGTGGCTTTGGGTGCAGGCCTCGAGTTCGTCGATGCCGGCGTCCTTGAAGACCAGTTCGCCGCCCTTCTTCTGGAACAGGTCCATCCAGGCGGGAATCTTCACGCGCTGGTCGACCGACTGCGCGCTCGAATTCAGCCGCGCGGTCCAATCGATGGCCTTGTCGCCCTTTTGCTCGGGGTGCGGCACCGCCAGCCCGATGCCATCCACGGTGGGGCAGTCCTGCGCCCAGAGGTCCAGGCCCAGGTCACGCTCGATCTGCAGCGAGGTGTGGAACATGCACTGGCTCGACATGACCTTGCCGCGGCGGATGTCCTCGCCCGTGCGGTTGCTGAACATCGTGACCTCGTAGCCTGCCGCGAGCAGTCCGAGACCCAGTTGCAGGCCCGACTGGCCCGCGCCGACGATGGCGATTCGCTTCATTGCTTGCTCCTTGATGCTCCGTTCGGAGCTAGTCCATCAACTTGGGAATGGCGGGCACGGCCTGCTCGGGACCCATGGCGGCATAACCGCCGTCCACCGCGTAATCGGAACCGGTCACAAAGCTCGCATGGTCCGAACAGAGAAACAGCACCACCTGCGCCACCTCGTCCGGATCGCCGACGCGCCCGAGCAGATGGAAGGGCGCTGCCACGCGGTCGGTCTTGGCGCGGTCGCCGCCGCTGAGCCGGTCCATCACGGCCGACCATGTCCAGCCTGGCGACACGCTGTTCACGCGGATGCGGTCCGGCGCCAGGTCCATCGCCATGTTGCGGGTGAGCTGCGCCATGGCGGCCTTGCTCACCGGATAGAGCCAGCGCCCCGTCTGGGCCACGCGCGACGAGATGCTCGTGAAATTGACCACCGCCCCGCCGCCGGCCGCGACCATGTGAGGGTGCACCGCCTGCAGCATGGCTACCGCGCTTGCCACGTTCACGTTGAACGAAGCGAGCCAGTCGGCGCGCGGCGACTTGAAGCCGTCGTCCAGGTAGGAGCACGCCAGGTTGATGAGAAAGTGCACACCGCCGTGCCGCGTGGCCGCCTGTGCCACGCAAGCCTGCACCTGCGCGTCGTCGGTGATGTCGGTGCGCATGAAGTGCACGCCGGTGCCGAGCGAGTCCGCCAGCGCCTGGCCGTTGTCGGCATCGATATCGGCAATGACGACCCTCACGCCGGCCGCGTGCATCGCGCGCACCACGCCGGCGCCTATCAGCGTGGAGCCACCGGTGACGATGGCGCTCTTGCCTTCGAGTCCCTTGAACATGACGCTTGCTCTCCTCGGTTGATCGGGCAGGCCGGGTTGGCCTGTGGAGCGAACGTTATGGGAGAGCAGGCCCTTGGCGAATCCCGCAAACGCAAGGCCGTGTCCCTGGCGCGCAGGTTTTTTATCGAGGGCTGGTCCGAATTGTGGGCGGGGATGGTTTTTGCTAGGGTGCCTTGGCCCCATGGACACCGCCACGACCCCACCGCTGCCGCTGCAGCGCTACCGGCTTTTCGAGAGCCACGACATGGACGAGGCCCGCGAAAGCGTGGCCCGCGTGTTCTGCCCGCACGGGCTGGTCATGCTGCGGCCCCGCACCGAGCTCGACGCCTGCCATCACAGCGCGCGTCTCCATCGGGACGTGAGCCTCAACTATGTGCAGTACGGCCCCGGCGTGCAGATCGACCCCGGCTACCTGCAGGAGTTCTTCCTGTTGCAGATTCCGTTGCGCGGCGGCGCCGAGATCCGCTGCGGCGCGCAGCATGTGGACGCGACGCCTCGCCTGGCCTCACTGCCTTCGCCGACCGAGCCGCTGTCGATGCGCTGGGCCGACGACAGCCCGCACCTCATCGTGCAGCTGTCGCGCTCCGCGCTGCTCTCCCGGCTCGAAGCCTTGCTCCAGGCGCCCGTCAGGCAGCCGCTGGTGTTCGACCTCGGCGTGCCGCTCGATAACCCCGCCCTCGCGCCCATGGTGCACTTCATCGACTATCTGCGGCTTACGCTCGATGCTGGCAACGCACTGCAGGCCGGCGGTCGCCTGGCCGAGCATGCCGAGGAGTACCTGATGGCCAGCCTCTTGATGTCGGCGGGGCACAACCACTCACGCCCCCTGGCCGGCGACGCGCAGCGCAGCCTGCTGCCGCGCGTGGTCCGCAGGGCGCAGGAATACATGGCGGCGCATGTCGAGCAACCCTTGTCGCTGGCCGACGTCTGCCGCGAAGTCGGCTGCAGCGCGCGTGCGCTGCAACTTGCGTTTCGCCAGCATGCGGGCCTGGGTCCGATGGAGTTTCTGCGCGAGCTGCGCCTGGACAAGGTGCGCGCTGAGTTGCGAGTGTCGGGCCATGGCGGCGTGCGCGACGTTGCGCAAAAATATGGTTTTCTTCATATGGGCCACTTTGCAGCGCAGTACCGAACCCGCTTCGGCGAGCGACCCTCGGAAACGCGAACGCTGCGAGCCTTCTGACGCATGACCGTTGCAGGTCTGATTGAAAACGCGAGCCCGCGCGTGCCCGCATGAGCGTAAGCCCTGCCACCCAGGACCCCGACCTGTTGCGCCGCTTGTTGCGCGCCAAAGACCGCATGGATGCCGCATCGCACGAGGAGTGGCCCGTCGGACGGCTGGCGCAGGTGAGCGGCGTGTCCGAAGCCCACTTCGCGCGGTCGTTCAAGCAGGCCTTCGGCATTCCGCCACACCGCTACCTGCTCACGCGGCGCATCGAGCGCGCAATGGCGCTGCTGCGCGACACCGACCTGCCCATCACCGACATCGCCTTCGACACGGGCTGGGCGAGCCTGGGCACCTTCGGGCGCACTTTCCGCGACATCACCGGTGAAAGCCCGAGCGCGGTCCGCGCGCGCGGCAAGCCGGCGGCGCACGAGATCGGCCGCGTGCCCGTCTGCATTGCCAACGCCGCGCGCCGGCCCGATCTCACGACCGCAGTTTCGGAGAAGCGGCGCCTCGAGGCCGGCGGTACAAACGAGCCCCAACAACAGGAGAGTCCATGAAAGAGGGTATTGAAGTCGTCGGTTTGTACGTGCGCGATCAGGACGAGGCGCTGGCGTTTTATGTGGAGAAGCTCGGCTTTCGCGTCCATACGGACGTGAAGAACGGCGACTATCGCTGGCTCACGGTGCAGCACCCGGAGCAGCCGTCGTTTCAGCTCGGCCTGGTCACGCCTGGGCCGCCGGTGCTCGATGCAGCAACGGCGCAAGCCGTGCGCGCCCTCGTGGCCAAAGGCGCAATGCCGCCGCTCGTGCTGACGGTGGCCGACTGCCGCGCTGCCTACGGCCGCATGCTTGCCGCGGGGGTCGAGTTCACGCAGGAGCCGGTGGACCGCTTCGGCACCGTGGACGCCGGTTTTCGCGACCCGTCGGGAAACGGCTGGAAAATGATTCAGGGACGCGTGCGTTGAAACACCGGGACGTGCACGTCCCATTTTTGTGCGGGGCTCGCGGTCCGGGTGCATTCCACCGCGATGACCCGGCGGCTGCGTTTCAGTAGCTTGCTTTCGGCACTGGTGTCGAACCACCAGATCTCATGCCACCGTGCCTTCAGGGGGACGGCACATCGAGGAACGAGAACTTTCAGATTCGGATCCAGCGCTTTCCATTCGTTCTGGGGGTTTCTTGCGTTTTCCTGGTCCACGAAATTGCGCGCTTCCTCCCGTATCTCGTACAAGCCGTGCACCGCGTCGTTGGAACGCATGTCCTCGATGCCCGTCGATGAAAAGCAGTGTGTCGCCCAAATGAGCAGACACAAGGGCGGGACGTTGTGATGGATGTGCATGTAGTTCGCGCCGAGGTGTTTTGGTTAACGGACCGCTGCTACGATCACAAGTGTCGACTGTCAGAAGGATTGAGTCCCGCGTCCCATGGAGTCAAATACTTGCGCGCCGATCAAATACCGCGCTAGGAAACCGTTGTTTTACTTTGGTTGGAATTCTCTGGGGTTTGTCCCCCTTAAGTTTGGAATTTAGCGGCTAAATTGCGCCCTCGACGACCTCGCGCAGGCCCGCTCGAATGGCAATAGTGAACGGCTGAATTCCGCGGCGGATTCAACCGGTCGATGCACGATGGATGGAGGAAGCGGCCGTTCACCGGCGCTGACGCGACACACCGGATGACCCCGCGGGAGCACAATCGCGGAGATGAGTTGAGGCTTAGCGATGACAGAACCTTCAATCACAGTCCGCGCAGCGTACGAGGGTGATGCTCTCACGGCGGCGGCCTGCATCAACGCTGCTTTCGAGCCGTATGTGGAGCGAATCGGCAAGCCGCCCGCACCGATGCTCTACGACTATGCAGCACTGGCCGCTGATGGGAAGGTTTGGGTCGCGGAGCTGGGTGGGCAGGTGGTTGGTGTTTTGGTTCAGTACGAGACCGCAGACGGCTTCTACATCGATACGGTTGCAGCGTCTCCACACACGCACGGTACTGGGGTGGGCCGCGCATTGTTAGAGTTTGCCGAAGGCGAGGCTCGTGGACGAGGCTTCGAGTCCATCTACCTCTGCACTAATTCCAAGATGACGGAGAACCAGGTGCTCTATCCCAAGATTGGTTACGTCGAGTACGACCGCCGAGCCCAGAGCGGCTACGAGCGTGTGTTCTATAGAAAGCGACTTTGAGCGGCCTGAAGCGTCGGGCGCAGGAAGCTGGCCTGTCGCCCCGTCGTCGGGTGAACGGGCCTCTCATTCGGGCCAACAACGGACATTCGCGTCGTTGCCCGAAACGCGAAGCACGACAAGCACTTGCGCAGCTGGTCTGCCAGCTTATCGCGCAGCCGGCAGTTTCTCCGGAACGCGCTGCCGCATAGCTTGCGTTGGGCGGCTGAAGATGCTACGGTGGTTTCGCTAGGCTGAGGAGACAAATATGGATTCCAAGCGCTCGACGGTGCTGTTCCTCGCTGCACTCATTGGCATCGGTCTCTTCAGCGCAGATGTCCGCGCCAGTGACCGCATTGTCGGCGTGTGGAAGCCGATCTCCTACGTGTCGAGAGACGAGGAAACCGGCGTGGAGACCAAGCCGTGGGGAGAGAAGCCTCAGGGACTCATGATGTACACCGCAGACGGCTACATGGCAGCTGTGGGCACGGCGGACGGTCGGACGGCGCCAACTGGCGCCGGGGAAAAGCTGACGGAAGAGAGGGCGAAGCTGTTTGCAAGCATGACCGCCTATGCGGGACGATATACCGTGGAGTCCGACCGGATCGTGCACCACGTGGAAGTAGCGTGGAATCCTGCATGGGTGGGCACGGATCAAGTGCGGTACGTCAGCTTCGAGGGAGACACGCTTCGCGTACGCACTCCCGTCATCGTCAGTCCGGCCGACGGACGCAGACGCACGGCCACATTTCACTTCCGCAGGGCGAAATGAAGGTGACCATAGCGACCCGAACTAGGCATGCAGGCGGCCCATCGCCAGCTCCAGCGTCTTCGACTCGCGATACTCTAGCTGGTCGGGCAGCCACTTCGAATAGGTCGAGAACACCAGCTTGGTGTCTTCGTGGCCCATGAACATTCGTACGTCGGCTTGGGGGCCCTAAGCGGCTGTACAGCTTTCTCCAAAGCGGACAAATGCTGCGTGTACGGAAACCTGCGCCGCCCTTGATTCCCGATCGCCAACCTTGTGAACTGACGAGCCTCAATCGCGAAGGGGTCAGTTCGCCTGCTGGACGCATACCCAATGCCCCGATGCAGCAAGGGCCACAGGATTCGGATCTACGCGATCCGCCAGGTCCTCGCCAGATAAGAATCTTCGTCGTTACTTCCATACCGGTCGCTCTGCCCCAGCCCCGACTTTTATCGCACGGGTCTCGATACACCACTGTTGAAATGCCGTCATCTGCGCGGTCACGAAATCGCGTGTCGTCGCATCGGTGCAGCGCCCCTGCGGATCGAATTTCGAGAACGCGCGACCGATAAAAATCTCAGGCTTCGTCAAGACTAGGGCATCGAGGAACAGCAGGATCTTGCGCAATTCGTATTGCACACGTGCGCCCCCTAGAGGGCCGGTCGCGGCAGACAAAATTGCGACTGGCTTCCGCCGGAAGGGCTGGTCTTCCGCGCGCGACACCCAGTCGAGGGTGTTCTTCAGCATTCCCGGTACCGAGAAGTTGTATTTGGGCGTGGCGATCAGCACCGCATCGGCGCTGCGGATGCGCGTCACGAGCGACGCAACGTCATCGGGCATGCTGGGTGCTAGGAGATCCGCGTCGAAGGCCGGGAGCGCTCGCCAATCGAGCACTTCCATCGTCAGTCCGCCGGCATGCAATCGCCGGCAAGCCCAAGCGCCATGGCGTTGTACGAAGCGCTTCGCTGGCTCCCGCACAGCCCTACGACTCGGATGCGAGCGGTGGCGCTCATTGCGGCTGAATTCCGGCCTTGGCGACCACAGAGCGCCAGCGTTCGATCTCCTGCTTGACCATGCCGGTCATCTGAACCGACGACGACGGCGCAGACTCGCTCCCCAGGTTAAACAGCGTGGTCTTTACAGGTGAGGCTTCCGCCGCCGTCCTGACCGCCTTGTTGAGCAGATCGACGATCTCCTGTGGGGTGCCGGCTGCGGCCGCGAGACCCAGCCATGAACGGACCTCGAAGTCCTTCAGCACAGCCGATACAGGCGGGACCCCGGGCATCGACGGCCAAGCCTGCGCACTGGTGACGGCGAGCGCGCGCAACCGGCCCGACTTGATGTGCGGCGAGGCGACGGTAAGCGTATCGGCCAGCACGTCCACGTCGCCAGCGATCACGGCCTGAACGGGCGCCCCGCCGCCACGATAGGGCACGTGCAGCAACTTGACGTTGGCAGTTACGCCGAGCAGTTCGCCCACCATGTGCTGCGTGGAGCCGACGCCGACGGAGGTGAAGGTCACCTCTTCGGGTTTCTTCCGCGCGAGCGCGAGCAGTTCTTGCAGGTTCTGCGCAGGATGCTCCGCGCGCACCGCGATCACGAAGGGAAAGCTCGTCACGGTGGAAATGAACGAGAAATCCCGCACCGCGTCGAAGGGGAGCGACTTGCGAAGCGCGGCCGATACGGTGTGCGCACCGGTCAGCATGACGAGGTTGTAGCCGTCCGGCTTCGACTTGGCCACGTAGTCGCTTGCGATGGTACCGCCCGCGCCGCTCTTGATGTCGACCACCACGGGCTGCTTGAGCACGTCCTGCATCTTCTGCGCGAAGAGACGGGACACCACGTCCGCATTGCCGCCCGCACCGAAGCCGTGCGTCAGCTGGAGGGCGCGCGAGGGGTACCTGTCATGTTGAGCGAGTGCCGTGGGCACCAGCAAGCTTCCAGCCGCGCCGGCCATGAAGCTGCGTCTGCTGATCTGAACCATGTCTGTCTCCTTTTTGCTGACTTACCGATGGCCGGGCATGAAGCCCTGCCAGACAGCGTCGTAGCCGGCCTGCAGGTTGTCGGCGGCTAGGGCCTGGGCAGTGGGCCTGAAGACATGCCGGCTTTCGAACATGAAGGCCAGCGTGTCCCGGATCCGGTGGGGGGCGAGCTCCGCGGCGCTTGCTTTCTCGAACGTCGCGGCATCGGGACCGTGCGGCAGCATGCAGTTGTGCAGGCTCATGCCGCCAGGGACGAAACCCTCGGCCTTGGCGTCGTATACGCCGCGGACCAGCCCCATGAGCTCGCTCATGACGTTGCGATGGAACCAGGGCGGACGGAAGGTGTCCTCGGCCACGAGCCAGCGCGGCGGGAAGATCACGAAGTCGCAGTTCGCCACGCCCGGGGTGTCGGTGCCGGAGGTGAGTACGGTGAAGATCGACGGGTCGGGATGATCGAAGCTGATGGTGCCGATCGCCATGAACCGCGCCAAGTCGTACTTGCAGGGCGTGAGGTTGCCATGCCATGCCACGACGTCGAGGGGCGAGTGCGGCTGGCCGCCTTCCCAAAGATGGCCCAGGAACTTGTTGACGATGCGCACCGGACCCGTGTCGGCTTCGAAGGCCGCAACCGGCGCAAGGAAGTCCCGGGCGTTGGCCAGGCCGTTCGAGCCGATCGGGCCGAGCTCTGGTAGCCGGAACGGCGCGCCATAGTTCTCGCAGACATAACCGCGCGCATCGCCCTCGGGCAATTCGACCCTGAATCGCATGCCGCGGGGCACGAGCGCAATTTCGCCCGGCTGCACATGCAGCTTTCCGAGCTCCGTGTGCAGCAGCAGCGCACCCGCCTGCGGAACGATCAGCAGTTCGCCGTCCGAGTCCATGAAGTAGCGCTTTTCCATCGAGCGATTGGCGAGGTAGACATGCACCGCGCAGCCGGTCTGCGCATGCGCATCGCCATTGCCTGCGATGGTGACCATGCCATCGACGAAATCGGCCGCTCCGCCGGACATCGGCTACGGATCCCAGCGCAGGCGGTTCGCCGGCGTCTCGGCCTCGTTGAACGGGCCGCTGCGCCAGCGTCCGTCGTCGATCCGCACGAAGGCGTCGTGCATTGCGCTGGGCTGCATGCGGTACATCCAGGTCCGCCGGTTGTGTTCGCGGGGGGCCGTGAACGCTGCCCCCGACAGCAGCTCCGCGTACAACCCCAGAGGCGCCTGCTGCGGCGAGTTGCGCCCCACCGGCAGCGCGCCCGGGCGGGCCTCGCTCGCGAACTGGTTCCCGAAGCCGCTCTGGTAGGCCATTGCGGCAGGTTCGTTGCGCGCCATCGGGGTGTCTTCCTGCATGGTGCGGGTCACTGTTGCCATTGCGGCGCGAAGAAATCGGCTGGCACGAGGATGCGCGACTCCTGGTTCTGCAGCAGCGGCAGCATCTTCGCGGCATACGCCTTGAAGCCCGGGTCCGCCATCAGCGCATGGCGCCGGTGCGTGCGCTCGTTCAGGTCCTCGTAGGCCCACATGTGGACGATCTGGCTCAGCGTGCCAGTCTCGGACCGGTAGTAGCCCACCATGCGGCCGAGGATGCGCTTCTGGATCTCCAGTCCTTCGGCTTCATAGAGCGCGAGGTAGTCGCGCCATTTGCCGGGATGGGTCGTATAGGTTCTCTGTTCGACGATCATGCCTTGTTCTCCTGTGGATCAATTCCTTGCGGCACGCACGATGCCGCTGCACTGCCCGAAGCCGATGCCCACGTGGCCCGGCGATTCGCAGCGGCCGCTGAGGATCACTTCGTCGCCATCCGCCAGGAAGGTGCGCCGCTCGCCGCCGGGCAGCGTGAGCGGCCGGCTGCCGCCCGATGTGATCTCGAGCAGGCTGCCGAGTGCCTCGGCGCTCTCGCCCGACACGGTGCCGGAGCCCAGCAGGTCGCCGGTGTCGAGCGCGCTGCTGTTGCTCGTGTGGTGCGCCAGCATCTGGGCGACCGTCCAGTAGAGAAGGCTGGCGTCGGAGCGCGACAGCCGCATCGGCGGCAGGCCGCCAGCGGCCATCCGCTCGCTGCGAAGGTGCGCGTCGAGCACGATGCGAAGCCCCCCGTGGCGCTGGTCGGCGTCGTCCCACAGGTAGGGAAGAGGCGCCGGATCGCCCGCGGGCCGGACCGCTGCCGGCACGCGAAAGGGCGCCAGCGCCTCGGCCGTGACCACCCAGGGCGACACCGTCGTCGCGAAGCTCTTCGCGAGAAACGGTCCCAGGGGCTGGTATTCCCAGCCCTGGATGTCGCGCGCCGACCAGTCGTTGAGCAGCGAGAAGCCGAACACGTGCTGCCATGCATCACCGACCGCGATGGGCCGTCCCTGCGTGGACGCAGCGCCGACATAGACGCCGAGCTCCACCTCGTGGTCGAGCCTTTGGGCCGGTGCGAAGCGCGGCGCCGCATCGTTCGGCCCCTTGAGCTGGCCGAAGGGGCGCTGCACCGGCGCGCCGCTGACTCGCACGCTGTTGGCCCGGCCGTTGTAGGCGATGGGCACATGCTTGTAGTTGGGCAGCAGCGGCATGTCGGGGCGGAACAGGCGGCCCGCATTTGTCGCATGGTGGATCGACGCGAAGAAATCGGTGAAGCCGCCGACCTTCACCGGCATCAGCAGTTGCACCTCGTCCAGGCCCAACAGCGCGCGGCTGGCGGCGTCACGATTGGGCCCGGAGCCGGCGCGCTCGGCCAGCAGTTGCGACAGACCTGTGCGCAAGGCTGAAGCGGCCGATGCGCCCAGCGCCATCAGGTCGTTCAGCGCCGGGGCGCAGCACGCAAGCGCGGCCGCCCTGGCGAGTCCGTCGAGTTGCTGCGCACAAGCGCCGACGTCGAGGATGCGATCGCCAATGCCTACGCCGCAACGCGGCGGCCCGTTGTCGTCCAATGGCCGGAACACGGCGAAGGGAAGATTCTGGATCGGAAACTCGGCACCGGCCGCATTGGCCGAGGCGACCCAGCTGCGCAGGGCGGGGTCGTGGGTGGCATTCAGCATCGGATTCACAGGCTGTGCCCTCCGTCAATCACGATGCGCGTGCCCGTGGCGGTGCGCAAGTGCGTCACGCAGGCCAGCACCGAGAGCGCGACGTCCTCCGGTGTGACGATGCGCCCCAGCGGCGTGGCCGCAGCCTTCATCTCCAGCTCCTCGCGGTTGCGCCCCTGGACGAAATCGGTGTCGACCGAGGCCGGCGACACGCTGAGAAAGCGCACGGCCGGGCCGAAGGCGCGCGCCAGCGACACCGTCATCGTGTCCAGCGCCGACTTGGCCGCGCAGTAGGCGATGTTGCTGCCCAGGCCCGTGAAGGCCGAGACCGACGACACGTTCACCACGGTGGCGGCACCCGAGGCGCGCAGCAGGGGCATCAGCGCGCGGATGATCGAGAACGGCCCGCCCGCATTGGCCAGCAGAATCTCGTTAAAGAGCTCGGGCGTCAGGGCTTCGAGCCTGGCGTGCGGAATGCGCTGGGTGAAGCCGGCCGAGTTCACGAGGATGTCGATGCGGCCGTATGCGGCCCGCAGCGAATCCGCCAGCGCCGCATGCGCGCCACTGTCGGCCAGCGGCATGTGCAAGGTCCGGTGCCCACCGCCGGGAAGCTCGTTGCGCAGCAGCTCGGCGCGTTGTTCGCCCTGGTTGAAGCCGATGACCACCGCCGCACCCGATGCGGCCAGCAATCGGACAGTGGCGGCACCGATGCCGCTGCTGCCGCCGGTGACGACGGCGACCTTGCCGTTCAGCGCATCGGATGCGCCGGGCTGTGAAAGAGTCATGATGGTTCGCAGTAGGAAATGAGGGTCAGGCGTAGCGGACCAACACGGACTTGGTCTCCAGGAACGACACGAACGATTCCTCGCCCAGGTCGCGCCCATAGCCCGACGCGCCCCGGCCGCCTTCCGGCAGCCCCGGCCAGGGCATCGGTTCGGTGTTGACGGCCACCTTGCCCGAGCGGATGCGCGGCACCACCGAGTGCATCGTCGCGAGGTCGCGCGTCCACAGGCAGGCAGAGAGGCCATAGTCCGTGTCGTTGGCCATGTGCACGGCCTCGTCCACGCTGTCGAACGGCGTGACCGTGATGACCGGGCCGAACAGCTCTTCGCGCACGATGGCCGCGGCCTGGTCTGCCACCGCGACCACAGTGGGGCGCACATAGAAGCCCGCGGAATCGATGCGCGGGTTGGCGGTCAGCAGTTCGGCGCCGGCGCGTTGGGCGGCGTCCAGGTGCCCGAGCACATGCTGCTGCTGGCGGGCGTTCACCAGCGGCCCGAGTTCGGTATCGGGTGCCAGGCCGGGGCCGAGCCGCATCGCGTCGGCGTGCCGCGCCAGCCGGTCGATGGCTTCTTCGTAGATGCGCCGGTCCACGTACAGCCGCGACCCCGCCACGCACACCTGTCCGGAGTTGAGGTAGATGCTGCCGGCAATGCCCGGGATGGCCTGGTCCAGGTCGGCGTCCGCAAACAGGATCTGCGGCGACTTGCCGCCCAGTTCGAGCGTGGCCTTGGTGACGTTGCGCGCTGCGGCCTGCGCCACTTGGATGCCGGTGCGGGTCGAGCCGGTGAAGGTGATCTTGTCCAGCCCCGGATGCGCCGCGAGCGCTGCGCCGGCCTCGGGGCCAGTGCCGGTGACCACATTGACCACACCCGCTGGGAAGCCAGCCTCGCGTACGAGCCCTGCGAGGTACAGCACGCTCAGCGAGGCTTCCTCGGACGGTTTGAGCACCACGGTACAGCCCGCCGCGAGCGCGGGTGCGAGCTTCCACACCGACATCATTAGCGGCACGTTCCAAGGGATGATTGCGCCGACCACGCCCAGCGCTTCTTTCTGCGTGTAGCCGAAGAAGGCCGAGCCCGGGATCGGCACGCCGACCTGGACGGTGCGGCCGTTCGCGCGGCCCGCGAACCCGGCCATGTAGCGCAGCACGCCGATCGCGCCACCGACGTTCAAGTCGCGCGCCATCCAGATCGGCATGCCGACATCGAGCACCTCCAGTTCGGCCAGCGTCTGGCAGTCGCGTTCGATCAGGTCGGCGAGCCGGCGCAGCATGGCTTCCCGCTCGGCGCCCTGCATACGTGGCCACGGACCCGTCTCGAAGGCGGCGCGCGCGGCGCGCACGGCCGCATCGACCTGTGCCGCACCGGCGGCCGCGATGCGGGAGACTGGCATCGCACTGCTTGGATCCACCGCCGGCAGGCTGTTTGCGACCGACTGCCATTCGCCGCCGATGAAGACGCGCGGCGCGTGGTCGAGTGCGGCACGGGCGGCTGCGCCCAGCAGCCCCAGGTTGTTCTGAAGCATGCTCAGGCCCTTTCGGATTGGATGAAGTCGGCGGCCCGCTCGGCGATCATGATCGTGCCGGCGTTGGTGTTGCCGCGCGGGATGGCCGGCATGATGGACACGTCGGCGACGCGCAGTCCCTGCAGGCCGTGCACGCGCAATTGCGGGTCGACCACTGCCATGGCATCGGTCCCCATCTTGCAGGTGCCGCCGGGGTGGTAGACGGTCTTGGCGTAATGGCGCACCCGGGCATCGATGGCGGCGTCGTCGTCACCGGCGAACTCGGGCAGGGGCTCGATCTCCCGGCTCACCAGCGCCGCGAGCGACGGTGCAGCCAGGATCCGGCGCGCCAGCCGCACGCCTTCGCGCAGCACGCGCACGTCGTCCTCGTCGGCCAGCGCGCCGGCATCCAGCCACGGCAGGTCGAGCGGGTCGTTACTGCGCAGCCGCAATTCGCCGCGCGACTTGGGTGCGAGCTGGCAGGGGTTGAGCGTGATGCCGTGCACCATCGGCGGTGCGCGGTCCGCGTCGCCGACCAGCACCGGCAGCACGTGGAACTGGATGTCCGCGCGACCGTCGCCATCGGTGTCGAAGAAGCCACCCGACTCGACCACGTTCGAGGTCATCAGGCCGCTCTTGAAGAGTACCCACTGCGCGCCGTGCCGCAGGGCCGAGAGGCCGCGGTCATGTCCGAACAGGCTGATCGGCTCGCGCGTCTGGCCATACACCGGCACTTCGAGGTGGTCCTGATAGTTGCGGCCGACGCCGGCCAGCTCCTTCACCAGGGGAACCCCGACCGCCTGCAGCTGTGCGCCCGGTCCGACCCCCGACTGCAGCAGGATCTTGGCGCTGCCCAGGCCACCCGCGCAGAGGACCACTTCGCGCTTGGCGCGGAAGGCCACGCCGGCGTGATGCCCCTTGCTCTCCAGGCACTCGATGCCAGTGGCGCGCATGCCGTCGAACTGCACGCGGGCGGCGGTCAGGTCGGTGCGCACCTCGAGGTTCGGGCGTCCCATCGCGGGCCGCAGGAAGAAGCGCGCCGTGTTGCCGCGCTCGCCTTCGAAGGAGGTGATCTGATAGAACCCTGCGCCCAGTTGGGAGGCGCCGTTGAAGTCGTGGTTGAACGGCAGGCCGATCTCCTGCGCGGAGCGCACGAACGCGGCATTGAGTGCATGGCGGTACGGCGTGTCGATGACCTTGAGGGGCCCGGCGGCACCGTGGTACGCGTCGGACAGTCGCTGGTTCCCCTCGGACTTGCGGAACCACGGCAGCACGTCCTCGTAGCCCCATCCGCTGCATCCGCCGTCGCGCCAGTCGTCGTAGTCCTGGCGATCGCCGCGGATGTAGATCATCCCGTTCATGGAGCCGCTGCCGCCCAGCGTGCGGCCCTGCGGCACGAAAGCGGTACGGCCGCCCAGGCCGGCCTGCGGCTCGGATTGGTAGTCCCACATCCGGTGCGTGCCGAACACGCGGCTGAAGCCGGCCGGCATGCGGATGAAGATGCTGTTGTCGCGCGCGCCCGCCTCGATCAGCAGCACGCGCTGCGACGGATCGGCGGACAGGCGGTTGGCCAGCAGGCAGCCGGCGGAGCCGCCCCCCACCACGATGTAGTCATAGTCTTGCGACGTGTTCACGGAAGAGCCTCTGGGTTGTGATGGAGGGAGTCGTCCAGCCGCACGCGGCCGCGTTCGATGGTGAAGCGCCGGTCGCACAGGCCTTCGAGGTTCGCGCCCTCGGAGTCGGTGACCAGGATGGTCGGGCCCTGGCGCCGAAGGGCACGCAGCACTTCGACGAGGCGCTGCACGAGCGCCGGCGCAACGCCCTCGAACGGCTCGTCGAGCAACAGCAGGCGCTGCCCTTGGCAGATGGCGCGTGCGAGCGCGGCCAGCTTCTGCTGCCCGCCGGAAAGCTGGTTGCCGCGCCGCTGGATCAGCGGTGCAAGCTCCGGGATCATGTCGAGCGCGCCGCTCACGCGGCGATTGCGCTCGGCGCCCGCAAGCCCGGCAACCTCCAGCGGCAACTCGATGTTGGCCCTCACCGTCAGCTCGGGAATCAGCCGCCGGTCTTCGGGCATGTAGCCGATGCCCAGCCGCGCACGCTGCCGACTGGGCCAGCCGGTGACATCGATGCCATCGAGCCGGACTTCGCCCGAGGCGGCGGGCAGCGCGCCGATCAGCGTGCGCATCAGCGTCGTCTTGCCCGCGCCGTTGTGGCCGACCACGCCCAGCACCGCGCCAGGGGGCGCATCCAGGTCGACCTGCTCCAGGATCGATACGGGCCCGAAAGCCACGCAAAGCTTGCGCGTCTCGATCATGCTGCACCTGCCTTTGCGAGGGCGGCAGGCGCCTTGCCGCGCAGCACCGCGGAAGCCACCTGGGCGTCGCGCATGACGTCGCCGGGGGCGCCGTCGGCAATCATCGATCCGTCGCGGAAGGCGAGGATGCGCGTCACGTAGCGGCGCACCACGTCCATATCGTGCTCCACGAAGAGCACGGTGACGCCGCTCGCGCGGATGACGTCGAACACGACCTCCATCAACGGCATCTTCTCGGCGGAGGACACGCCGCTGGTGGGTTCATCGAGCAAGAGCAGCTTCGGTTTCAGTGACAGGGCCATGGCGATATCGATCAGCTTGCGCTGCCCCTGGGGAACGAGGTTGACCGGCCGCTCGCCGATGGCCTGCAGGCCGAAGCGCCCGAGCACCTCGTCGGCGCGCGCCTGGCGCTGTGCGGAATGCAGCGGCTTCAGCAAGCCGCCTGCGGAACCGTCGGCCAGCGCCAGGGCGAAGAGAAGGTGCTCGCGGACCGTCATTTCCGGGAAGAGCTGCGGAACCTGGAACGAACGCGCCATGCCGTGCGCCACGAGTTCGCGCGGGCTGCGCCCCAGGGTGCTGCTGCCGTCGAGCAGGATCTCGCCGCCGGTCGGGCGCAGGTAGCCGGTCACCATGTTGAGGAAGGTGGTCTTGCCGGCGCCATTGGTTCCGATCAGGCCCACGACGTCGCCCCTGTCGATGCGCACGCTGACCTTGTTCACGGCCACGACGGCACCGAACCGGACGGTGAGGCCGCGCGTTTCGAGCAGCGATGCCGTGCTCATGAGCGAGCCCCCGCGCGATTCGCCAGCATGCTGGACAGCCCGCTCGGAAAGCGCACGATCAGCAGCAGCAGGGTCGCACCGAGCACGAACTTCCAGTACTGCGGTGCGTACTCGAAGGCCAGCGCATGGATGCCTTCGAGCACGAAGGCCGCGGCCAGCGATCCCCAGATGCCGCCGGCACCGGCGAGGATCGCGATGAACACGAACTCGCCGGAGGTCATCCAGAAGCCCATGCCCGGATCGACCTGGCCGACCAGGATGGCGACGAGCGCGCCCGCGCCGCCGGCCAGCGCACCGGAGGCCGTGTACTCCATGTGGATCACCCGGCTTGGCGAACAGCCGAGATACTCCACGCGAACCTCGTTCTCGCGGATCGCGGGGCCGACGTGGCCCATGGCCGTCTTCAGGTAGCGCGAAACGCCCCAGGCCGCAAGCAGCGTGACCACCGCCGTGAGCAGGTAGACGGAGCGGATCGCGCCCACGCCCGCTGTCTGCACAGCGAAGAAGGACGCACGCCCCACCGTGAAGCCGTCCGACGAGCCCAGGCTCTGCGACTTGAGCAGCACGCCGTACAGGATCATCGACAGCGCCATCGACAGCATCGCGAAGAAGATGCCTCGGTAGCGCCGCATCAGGAAGCCCGCGGCGAAGGCCACGCCGCCAGAGAGCAGGCTGGCCAGCGCAAGCAGCAACAGCGTGTCGCGGATGCCGAGCCAGGGGGTGCCCAGACCGGCGACATAGCCGCCCAGGCAGTAGTAGAGCGCGTGGCCGAAGGGCACCAGCCCGGCGCGCAGCAGCAGCAGCAGCCCGAGTGCGACGAGCCCCTTGGCAAGCGCCACGGCCAGCAGGCTCATCAGCCAGCTCGGTGCGATGAAGGCGGCTGCGCACAGCATGGCCAGCAGCCCGAGCAGGGATGCGTCGGTTCGGCGAAGGGAGTTCATATCTTTCTCAGCGCGGCTTGGGGGAACAGGCCCTCGGGCCGGACGGCAAGCACGAGTGCCATCACCGCATAGACGATGAACACTTCGGCAAAGGGGAACAGATGGATGGTTGCGGCGCGCGCCAGCCCGACGACCAGCGCACCGACGGCCGCGCCCGGGATGCTGCCCATGCCGCCGATCACGATCACCGCGAAGGTCACGACAATGACCTCGGCACCAAGGCCCGGCGCCACCTGGATCATCGGCGCGGTCAGGGCCCCGCCGAGCGCGGCAAGCACCGCCCCGAGCATGAAGGTCGCCAGGTACAGCCGCTCGACGTTGATGCCCATGGCGGCCGACATCTCGGGATCACGGATGATGGCCGCGAGGCAGCGCCCGGTGTGCGTGCGCTGCAGCAGCCACCACAGCAGTAGCCCCACCGCGGCCGCGGCGGCGAGCAGCACGAACTCGTAGTTGTTGAAGCGCAGGCCGTTGATCTCCGAACTGCCCAGCAGGCCGTAGGGTGCGCTGGCCGGATAGGCCGAGGTGCCCCAGATGAACTGGATCACGTCGTCCAGCACCAGCAACAACGCATAGGTCGCGAGCGCCAGCGACACTTCGTCGCGCCCTCGCAGGCGGCGCAGCACACCGCGATCCAGCGCCAGGCCCAGCGCGGTGCCGGCGACCACGGCCGTGCCGAGCTGGATCGCAAAGGCGGCGAAGGAGGGCGGTCGGTCGGCGAACCAGTAGCCCATGGCCGTGGCGGCGACATACGCGCCAATGGCATAGAGGTTGCCGTGCGCGATGTTCAGGACCTTCATCACGCCGAAGATCAGGGTTAGCCCGGCGGCCACGAGAAAGAGCCAGGCGCCGTAGATCAGGCCGTCGATGAGGATGGTGAGCAGTGTCGACATGGTCGGTCAGCCAAGGCCCCATATCACTTGGCGGCGACCGTGCCTTCGCACTTGCGCCCCGCCATTCCGCCCGCCAGCCAGGCCTCGCTCTTGATCCCCTCGGGCGGGTTCACGCATTCGGCCGGAAAGCGCATGGCATTGCGCACCGATACCGTCTTCTTCTCAACGTCGTAGAACGCCTCGCCGACGGCCATGTCCTGGATGGCTTGGTGGCCGTTGCCCAACGCGAGGCGGATGGTGCCGCTCGGGGTCTCGATGCTTCGGCCCTTGAGCGCCTTGATCAGGGCCGGCGTGCCTGTGCCGCCAGCCTTGGCTGCGCTGTCGTAGGCGGCCTTGAGCGCGAGCAGCGTATTGGTGTACTGGTAGGCGGTGTAGACCGGCGCGTCCTTGTAGCGGCCCTGGTACGCGGCCGTGAACCAGTCGTTGAGCGCCGACTTAGGCGCGAACAGCCCGTTGGTGCCGCGCGCGGTGAACACCACGCCGTCCGGAACCTGTGCGCCCATCCGGTACATGGACAGTTCGAGCAGCGGCGCATAAATCTTCGAGCGCTCATGCAGGCCGCGCGGGCGCATCTGGGTGAAGAACGCCTCCAGGTCGGCACCGGCCATCGAAGTGTGGATGATGTCGGGCCGCTTGGTGGCGAGCGCCGAGATCTCCGCCGCGTACTGCCCCGAACCCGGCGTTGGCCATTGCTCGGCAACCACCTCGATGCCGGGCTTCACCGACTTGAGCGCGGCGCTGAAATCGCGCCATGCATCCTGCCCCAACGCGTAGTTCGGGTTGATATGGCCCACCGTCTTTGCGGCCGGCATGCGGGCCTGCGCGTACAGCGCGAGCGCGACGCTGTCCATCGTGGTGGAGCCCGTCGTACGGAAGACGTACTCGTACTTGCCGTCCTCGAAGATTCGCGGCGTTGCGCAGGTGGACATCACCGTGAGGACCTTGAGTTCCTCGGCCACCGGTGCGATCGCCACGCAGGTGGCGGCCGACCCGAAGCCCATCACCGCGTCTGCGCCTTGCCGCTCCACCAGCCCGCGGAACTCCGCGACCTGCTTCGCGTTGCCGCCGTTCTCGTCGAGGAAGATCAGTTCGACTTCCTTGCCGCCCATCCCCTTGCCGGTGTTGTACGGTGCCGGCAGCTCGCCCTTGTTAATGGCGTCGGCCAGCATGCGCGCGGCGTTCTGGCCCGGGCCGTTCACCACCGACAGGGGGCCGGTCAATGGCGTGACGACCGCGATGCGCACCTTGCCGCCCTGCGCGATGGCGTCCGCGGCGCCGAACAGGGAGGCCGCGCCGAGCGCAGCGGCGATCCAGCGAAAGCTGCTTTGGAATTTCATGTCATTGTCTCCTGGTGGGTCGGTCGGACCGATGCTCGTCGAGGCTTGGCAGCGCTTCCGTCCTTGTGTCCGTTTATCGGAACGGCGGTATGCACTGCTGTGCGAATTGTTTTCTAATAGCTGAAAACAAAACAGGCATCTGTCCGATAGATGAACACGAAAACGACTTCCGATGCAGGCTCGCTCAAGCGGGGCGTCGCGTTGCTCAAGCTGTTGGCGACTGCCGGCCGCAAGGGCCTGGCGCTGACTGAGCTGGCGGCCAAGGCGCAGTTGCCGCATCCCTCGGCGCACCGCGTGCTGGCGCAACTGATCGCTGAGAACCTTGCGGTGCACGACGCACAGACCCGCCGATACCGGCTCGGTGCGCTCGCCTTTGAGCTCGGCGTGGCCGGCTCGACCATGCACGACATCCGCGACCTGTGCGACGGCGCGATGGGTTCGCTCGCGCAGGAGACCGGCGACACGGTCTACTTGGTGGTGCGCAGCGGCTTCGACGCAGTGTGCATGCACCGGCGCGAAGGCGAGTTCCCGATACGCGCACTGGTGCTGGAGGTCGGCAGCCGGCGACCGTTGGGCGTGGGTGCAGGTGGGCTCGCGATCCTGTCAGCGATCGGCGAAGAGGAGCGACTAGAGATCATCCAGCGCGTGACGCCGAATCTGTCCGCTTTCGGGAAGCTCACCGCGTCGGATCTGGACGCGGCATGCGCTCAAGCACGCGCGGACGGCGCGGCAGTCATCCAGAACCGCGTGAGCCTCGGAGTGCGTGCCGTGGGCGTCGCCTTCCGCGACTCGATGGGCCATGCGGTCGGCGCCCTGAGCGTGGCGGCTCTCACGCAGCGCCTGAACCAACGTCGGACTCAGGTGATCATCGAGTTGCTGCGCAACGCGACGCGTGACGTGGAAGTGCGGATGCGCAAGCGCCACACGTCCTGAGGGGAATGCTTGGCATCGCCGCCTCAGGGCACGTGACTGGGCGCTACACCGGTATTGGCCACGGAATCAAAGCTGGAAAGTCACGGCGAAGTTCCGCTTTTGGGCCGATTGAAGTCGGTTGCACGCGATGGCATAGATGACTCGTACCGATTGCAGAAGTTTTCGCGAAGAGCGCCAGAGGCTTAGGCCGAACCGTTGAATTCATGGCGCAGGGTTTGCACCAGTTCGGCGACCGGCGGGACCGACGTGACGCCTGATACGGAATGGCCCGCGCTCCAAAGATCAGCCCACCGCTGGATCACTGCACCTTCAGAGCCCCCGCCGAACCTGTTTCGGGCTTCCTGCACGGACACTGTTTCATCAAGCGCGGCGGGATCCAATCCAACTTGAACGATGGACGGCTTTAGAAAGTTGGCCGGCAACCCCGTAAAGGCGCGCGTGGCCATGACATCGTCCAGCGAACTTCGCTCGAGCATCTGTTTGTAGGGAACCGAGCCCAGGCTTTCCTGGGTAGCGATGAATCGGGTCCCCATGGAGCCCAGGTCGCAACCCAACACCGAGGCAGCCTTGAGCGCAAACCCGTCCGACAGTCCACCCGCCAGAACGATGGGACCATCGAACAAGGCGCGCACCGCTCGAACGAACGCGAACGGGTTGGCCCAGCCCGTATGTCCGCCAGCGCCTGCCGTGAGCAGGACCAGTCCATCGGCCCCCGCTTCGAGGGCGCGTTCCGCGTGATGTACCGATGCCACGTCGGCGAGCACCAGGCAACCACCATCGTGCAGGGTCGGGATCACCGAGGCAGGCGAACCCACGCTGGTGATGACCAACTCGGTTCGATGCCGAACGATCAATTCGACCTCCGCCTTCAGCCGTGCAGGGTCCCGCCGCATGATGAGGTTCGGGCAGCAAGGTGCGCTACGGCGGTCCCCAGCGGCTTCCCGGTTCAGCCGCTGGAGCCAAGCTTCGAACTCTTCAAGCGAGGCGCAGTTTGCCGTGGGAAAAGCACCAATGACGCCCGCCGCACAAGCCGCCGACACGAGTTCGATGCCAGAGACGCGCAGCATCGGCGCCGCGATCACGGGCACCACGAGGCGGTCCATGAAAGGTAGTCGCTTCATTCTTGTTCCAGTGAAGAAAGGCAGGCGATCGACGCCCGCGCCTCCTCGAGCAAATCGGCCACGATGGATTTCAGTGGTTCTATGCGTTTCGCAAACGCAATCGACGGACCGAGCGAGAGCATTCCGCGCTGCCAGTCCCCATTGGCATAGCAATGGTCGCGCGCCGTCTGGCCGCTGATCAGTTCGCCGAAGACCGCATGGTCGGCCGCACCCGCGCGTTCGATCTCATCGATCTGGCGGGCGGTGTCGTTGCGCAGCACGCGCCAGGTGTTGCCCAGTGATTGCAGCAGGCGCACGGTCGAGTGCTCGTCGCAATTCAGCAGGTGCTCTTTGTAGCGGCGGTGCGCGCCGATCTCTTCGCACACCAGGAAGCGGCTACCGATCAGCACGCCGTCGAGCCCCTGTGCGAGCACCGCCGCGAGTTGCCGTCCTCGGCCGATGCCGCCGCCCAGCACGACGGGGACGCGAAACCGATCGACGGCCAACGCTCCCATCAGCATGGTGGGCAACTCGTTGGTCCCTGGGTGGCCGCCTTCTTCCATCCCCACCAGGGCGACGGCATCGGCACCTGCGCGCTCGGCCGACAACGCATGGCGGATGCTCGAGGACTTGTGGACCACGATGGCACTGGCCTTGTGGAGTGTGTCGATCAGTTCGACTGGGGCATGCCCGGCCGTCTCGAAGATGCGAACGCCATGGGCCAACGCCATGTCCAGCCAGCGTTGCACAGCTGCGTTCGCCTCAGGACGGCTCGACAGCGTCAGGTTCACGCCGAACGGCCTACCCCCGGTCAGGTCCGAGCAGAGTCGCAATTCATTGCCGAAGGCTTCGTCGCTGTGAAAGGAGCGCGGCGTGATGAAGCCCATGCACCCCGCATTGACGAGCGCGGCCACATAGCGTGCGTCCGACAGCCACATGAGCCCCCCGCCCAGGATCGGATGCTCAATCCCCAGCAGCCGGGTGATCCGCGTGCGCAGCGGCGGGGCCACAGATTCAAACCAGGTTGCTGCCGAGTGCGGGCGCGGCGCCCAGACCACCCGCCACCACGCCGCTCATGGGAACGGGATAGCGCACCGTGGGCATCACCGCCCCCTGCTCGAACTTGCCGCGCAGCGCGAACTGGGGCAGCGCGGCGAGCTGAGTCGGTTCCACCACCGGTGCGACGGGCACATCGTGCCGGCGCAGCAGCTCGAAGGCATCGTCCGCATCCATACCTTCGAGCACTTCGGCAATGCGGCGGTTGATGGCTTCAGCGGCCAGCTTGCGCGCCTTGTGCGAACCATGGGCCTCATCGCCGAATGGCGCCAGGTCGAGCGCGGCGCAAAGGCGCTTCCAAAAGTGGTCTTCCAGTGCGGCGACCGACAAATAGCGCCCGTCGCGACAGCGAAACGCGCCGTAGGCAGCCTTGACCAGCGTGGTCTCGCGCTGCGCCTCCAGCGAGCTCGCCCCGGCTTCGCGATAGGCACCGAGACGCGGGTTCATCCAGTGGAGTGCGCAGTCGGCGAGGGAGACATCCAGGTGCTGGCCCAGGCCCGTGCCTTCGCGTTGGAGAATGGCGGCCAGAGTGGACGACAGGGCATACATAGCGCCGCACAGATCCGCCACTGGCAGCCCGAAGCTTTGCGCCGGGCCGCCGCCGGGCGCACCGGAAACCGCCAGCACACCGGCCGCCGCCAGGTAGTTGATGTCGTGTCCCGGCAGGTCGGCCCACGGGCCGGTCTGCCCATAGCCGCTAAGCGACACGTACACAAGCCGGGGGCATGTTTCGCGCAGCGAGGCGGCATCCAGGCCCAGGCGCGCCATCACGCCGGGCCGGTAGGATTCGACCAGAACATCAGCCGTCGCAAGAAGATCGCGCACCTTCCTGCGCTGGGCCTCGTCCTTCAGATCGACCAGCAGGCTTTGCTTGCCGCGGTTCACGGCCTCGAACGCGCCCATCCCCAGCCTGCGCGCATTGTCCCCAAAAGGCGGTCGCTCGATCTTGATGACGCGCGCGCCCATTTCGGCCAGGCTTTGCGTGAAGAACGGACCGGGCAGCAGTTCGCTGAAGTCGACGACGGTGATGCCGTCCAGCGGCGGGCGAGCGGACGGCACCGTCATGCGACCACCTCTTGCGCGGTGCGCTCGATGATGACGGCGTCCAGCGGCAGCGCGCCTTCGCCCACGGCACCCACCCATACCGGATTAAGGTCCATTTCCTCGATCCTGTCCGCGTTTTGCACAACGAACGCCGAGATGCGCAGCAGCAGCGCTTCGAGTGCCTCGACGTCGGCGGGCGGGCGGCCCCGAGCACCGGCGAGCAGCGGAAAACAGCGCATCTCGCGGATCATTGCTGCGGCGTCACCCGCGCCCAGCGGCAGCATGCGGCGAGTGACATCGCGCAGGATTTCCACATAGATGCCACCAAGGCCAAACGTCATCACATGACCGAACACCGGATCGCGCGTAACGCCGACCATCAACTCCAGGCCGCCTTGCGGCGCCATTTTCTCGATCAGCAACCCCTCAATCGCAGCGTCGGGCCGATGCCGCGCAACGGACGCCATGATGCCCCGCCACGCCTCGCCGACCTGCTGCGCATCCTGCAAGCCCACCTGCACGCCGCCGATATCGGACTTGTGCACGATCTGCTCGCTCGCGATCTTGGCGACTACTGGGTAGCCCATGCCATCAGCCATTGAAAGCGCTTCTTCCAATGTCCTGGCCAATGCATTCGGCAACAGGCGCACACCAGCAGCAAGAAGCTGCTGCTTGGCCTGCGCCTCGGACAGGGAGCGCGTGGCAAGCGCCGCAGGCAGCGCTGCGGTCGGGGTTGCGGCGTCCACCAATCGGTGCGCGCGCTTCCAGCGCCCGTATTCCACCCAGCGCCGGATGGCCTTGATCCCCTTGCCTACGGAACGGGGCGGCGCAAAGCCGTGCTCGACCAGCATGCGATAACCCTCGCCCATGCGGTCGCTCATCCAAATCGGCACGATGGGCGTCGCACGCCCTTTTTGTGCCGCGATGATGGTGCGAGCCAGCTGGATCGTCGTGTCGCCGTAGTCCAGCGCGATCGGCACGATCACACATCCGAGGTTGGGGTCGCTGGCGACCGCGCCGAGAGTCTTCTCAATCAGGCTCGCGTCGCTCAGCACCGCTGCGGTGGTGTCCACCGGGTTGTCGATGGCGGCGAAGTCCGGCAGGTGATTGCGAAGCAGCTCGCGGGTGTGCGGGGCGAACTGCGCGAGCATCAGGCCAGAGGAGCCCACGGCGTCCGCCGTGAGGGCGGCCGTTCCGCCCGAGGAGGTGTAGATGGCGATGCCCTCGCTGGCGTCGGGTTCGGCACGCGCGAACAACCAGGCCGTGTCCACGAGCTCGTCGATGTCGTCGACCTCGATCACACCGAACTGCCGGAACACGGCACTGTTGACCTCTGCCGAACCGGTCAACGATGCGGTGTGCGACTGCGCCGCTCGCTGTCCATACTCCGACTTGCCCACTTTCAGCGCGATGACGGGCTTCCCGTTGGCCGCCGCCCGCTGGACTGCCGCCACGAATTTGGCACCATCCTTGATGCCTTCCAGGAGTGTGACGATCACCTTGATGTCGGGGGCATCGGCCATGTAGTGGATGAAGTCGGCCACCTGCAGATCGACCTCGTTGCCGGTCGAAGCCCATAGGCCAATGCCGATGCCGCGGTCCATTGCCTGCATCACGTTGCGGCCCAAGCCGCCGCCTTGCGTGGCCAAGCCGATGGGGCCTTTGACCAGGTCGTGCGGAAACGAGGGAGAGAACGTCAGACCCAGACGCTGGTTGACGTTGGTCAGGCCCGGGCAGTTCGGGCCGTACACGCGCATCCCGCCGGCGTCGGCAATTTCCTTCAGGCGCAACTGGGCGCGCTCGCCTTCCTCCCCGGCCTCGCCGAAACCGGATGTCAGGACGATGGCGAAGAGCACACCGCGGGCTGCGCATTCCTCGGCAACGGCCAGCACACCGGCCGCCGGCACGACGATCACCGCGAGATCTGGTGTGGCGGGCAAGGCGGCGACGCTCGGCCAGCAGCGTTGCCCGCGGATTTCGGCCTTGCTGGAATTGACGAGGTAGACGTCGCCACCGAATTCGGAGTGGTCCAGCAGATTGGTCAGCGTTCGCTCGCCAATGCTGTGCGGGCGGTCCGATGCGCCGACCAGCGCGATGGAACGCGGACGGATAAGCCTGGACAGGTCGGTCAACTTTGACTCCATGAGATTTTCTTTCAGGCGATGGCCGAGATACCCAGGATCTCGCGGCCGGCAATCAAGGTCTGCACTTCCGTCGTGCCCTCGGGAATCGTGCCGCCGCGCGTGTCGCGGAAGATGCGCTCGATCGGGTAGTCCGTCGCGTAGCCCAAGCCGCCGTGCACCTGCAACGCCATGCTGGCCACTTCGTGCGCGGCCTCCGTGGCGTAGAGCTTGGCGATCGAGCAGGCGGTGCGCGCATCCCGGTTCGCGTCGAGCGCCGCTGCCGCGCGCAGGCCCAGGGCGCGCGCCGCCTCGACCCGTATCGTCATGTCGACGATGAGCTTTTGCACCAGTTGAAAGCTGCCGATGGGTTTGCCGAACTGCGTCCGTGTGCGGGCGTAGTCGATGGACAGATCGAGTGCCGATTGGGCCGCGCCCACCGCGCCCATGGCAATGTTCACGCGCGCACTGTCCAGGCCGATCAGCATTTTCTTCAGCGCATTGCCTTCCTCGCCGAGCAGGTTCTCGCGCGGAACCTTCACGTTGTCGAAGCCGAGTTCGGCAGTGCCGGTGCTGCGCAGGACCATGGTGTCGACGCTGCGCATCTCATAGGGAGACACCTCGCGCTCGACAAGGAACGTCGAAAGTTGCCCCTGGCAATCGGGGCTGAAGGTGCGCGCAACGACGATACCGAAGTCGGCGAATGCGCCGTTGGTGATCCACAGCTTGCGGCCATTGAGCACGTAGTGATCGCCCTGCAGGTCGGCCCGTGTCTGCACCTGCGCGATGTTCGAGCCGCAACCCGGCTCGCTGATGGCATTGAAGACGCGCCGCTCGGAAGCCAGCAAGGGCTTCAGGAAGCGCTCCCGCTGTGCCTCGGTTGCTTCTGCGGCCAGTTTGTTGATGGCGGCGTTGGTGATGTTCACCATGGTCCGCAACGACAGCCATGCATAGCCGGCCTCCTCCATGAGCAGGGCCCAGGTCATCTGGTCCATGTCCATGCCGCCCAGCGCCTCGGGCAACCGGCCGCCGATGTAGCCGAACTGGGACAGCTCCTTGAGGAGCTCGAAGGGAAAAGTCTTGTCCTTGTCGTGCTGGGCGACCCGTGGTGCGACTTCACTTTTCATGAAGCGGCGCACGCTGTCGCGCAGCAGTTCTTGTTCGGCATCCGGTACGAAATACATGGGTCTGTCTCCTGGAGGTTGGTGTAAAGAGCCCCCTATGCCTACGCGGGGCGAGATTCCTTGGACCCGGCGCCGCGCCGGGTGGGTGCGGTGCGCGGCGGAAGTGAGGGGCTGCGAGGATGGAAGACCAATGCCTGCACCTCCTTCAGCGCCTGCAGGCAGGCGTCGCGGTGCTGGCGCATGCGGTCGGTCGGTCCGGCAATGGAGAGGGCCAACGGCTCATCTCCGACGTAGCCGGCCACCGCGAGTGCCGCCAGGCCATCGAAGCCTTCGTTCTCGACCCACATCCAGCCTTGTTGGCGCGCCTGTTCGACCTGCGCTTCCAGAACCGCGAGATCGGTGATGGAGCCCGCGGCGATCTGCTTCAGGGGCTTGAGCCGCAATTGGCGCGCAGCCTCCTCGGGGGTGCCGAGAGACAACTCGGCCTTGCCGAGCGCGGACACGTGCAAAGCGATCTTGTTGCCAACGTTCCCCACGTAGCGCAGCGGATGAGTGCCTTCGGCAAAGGCCAGCACCTTCACCACGCCGCCTTCCAGGCGACCGCACATGCCGGTCTCGCCGGTCTTGTCGCGCAGCAGTTCGCAGGCTTCCGAAGCGACCGCATAGAGCGGATCGCCCGCAGAGATGTCCTTCGCAATCGTCAGCAACCGCGCCGTTGGATAGAACCGGCGGCTGCGTGCCGTGCGCAGCAGGTAGCCCAGCTCGTGCAGCGTGTGCAGCAGATCGGAACAACTGCTCTCAGGCAAGTCCATGAGGCGCGCGAGATCCGAGTTGGACAGTTCGCGGCGCTCACGAGCGAAGACTTCGAGCAAAGACATGGTGCGGGCGGCAGCAGGAACAAGTGTGGGCACGGTTACCTCCGGTATTTCGTAGACATGTACGAATCATAGCGAAGGAAATCCATATAACTCAGTACGCAAAACCGACTCAGATCGCGATCGGTCAGTGACTCTTTCCTATTGCATTTCTACGAGAGGTTGAAGTATTCTACGATCAGTCGCGATTCAGCGGCAACAAATAAATGGAGACAAACATGCGCAGAGGTCTGCAGAAACTGGTTGTTCTTGTGGTCGGGTCACTGGCGCTGGGGACGCTCCACGCCGCTGGCGAAGCCTGGCCGACGCGGTCCATCACCTTTGTCGTGCCATTCACCCCGGGCGGCATCACCGACAACACCTCGCGCTTGCTGGCCAAGCTGCTCGGAGCGCAGTTGGGCCAGACCGTGCTCGTGGACAACCGGCCTGGTGCTGGTGGATCGATCGGCGTGGCAACCGCCGCGCGCCAGGCACCGGACGGTTACACCCTGATCTACGGTACTCAGGGCACGCATGGCGCCAATCTCGCGCTCTACAAGAACGTGGGCTACGACCCTGTGAAAGATTTCGTGCCCGTTCACGCACTGTCGGAAACGCCGTTGATGCTGGCGACCCATCCCGCGCGGCCCTACAAGACGGTTTCCGAACTGATCGCCTTTGCCAAAGCCAATCCCGGCAAAGTGACCTTCGGTTCCGCCGGGCCAGGGACGGGGACGCACTTGACGGCCGAGCTGTTCCAGACCGCGGCCGGCATCAAGATGACTCACATTCCTTACAAGGGAAGCAGTCCTGCTTTGACCGACCTGATGGCTGGGAACATCGATGTGATGTTCGACTACCCGGCGGTGATGCTGCCCTTCATCCAGGCACAAAAGCTCAAGGCATTGGCGGTCACCGCCAAGAAGCGGCTTGCCAGTGTCCCGGACGTTCCGGTGCTCAGTGAATTTGGCCTCCCCAACGCCGAATCAACCGCCTGGGGCGCAGTGTTCGTCCCGGCGAAGACACCCCCTGAGATCGTGAAGCGGCTGGGCGATGAAATCGCGAAAGCCATCGTCCATCCCGAAATGCTGCAGAGCACCGAGAAATTCGGCAGCGTCCCACTCACAGGCCTGCGCGACGAGAAGCTCGGTGCCTTCGTGAAGTCGGAGATGACGCGCTGGCGTGAGGTCGTGCAGCAGTCCGGCGCCAAGCTCGACTGAGTTCGCTCCTCGGCTCGTCCCACTTTCCCTGTCATCCCTTCGATTCACATGACCGAACAACAGACTACCTTGAAGCCGCTGCATCCCACGCTCTACGAGCTGGCAGAGGACGGCCATTCACTCGATTTCTTCTTCGTGCAGTGCGGTGCCTGCGGCGCTGTGAGCTTTCCGGCCAACGTGCCGGGCTGCACGCACTGCGGTGACCCGCTGGTCGACGCGCAGAAGCTGAGCCGCCCAGGCGGTGGTGAGTTGCTGGAGTACGTCACGCTCCACGTTCCACTGGTACCGGGCATGGCCGCGCCCAGCATCGCAGGGGATATACGCATCGCCGACGGGATCGTCGAGGAAGGGGTGATATGGGCCAATGACGAGACCTCGCTGCGCCCAGGCATGACGCTTCGAGCGGTTGCCGAGGTGCGTGAAGCCCAGGGTGTCTATGCCTGCCGCTTCGTACCAGCCGACGCCAAGGTGACGCCATGAGTGGTAACACGCTTCCGGCCAGCAACTGGATTGACGCCAGCGGCGGCGTCTACATCGCCGGCATCGGCTTGCACCCCTATCAGTTCCCCAGCGAGACGCCCTACACCCACTTGGGCCTGACGGCTGTACGCGCAGCGCTGGACGACGCGGGCCTGCGCTGGAACCAGGTGCAGAGTGCCTATGTTGGCACGACCTCGATCGGCATGGCCGCCGGGCGCGTCATGTTGCGCCACCTGGGCTCGACCGGCTTGGGCGTGACACAGGTCGAGAACGCTTCCGCCTCGGGCTCGTTCGCATTCCGACAGGCCTGCATGGAGATTGCGACCGGCATGAGCGACGCGGTCCTGGCCGTGGGCGTGGACAAGCACGGCGACGGACGCCGCGCGGCGAACAAGGACGGTTTGGACCGGTTGAGCGACACGGCCACCATCCCTGCCGTCAAGTTCGCGATGATGGCGCGCACCTATCTGCGTGAGCGGGGTGCGAGCGTGGCAGAAATGGCGGGGGTTGCCGTCAAGAACCACGGCAATGCGGCACGCAATCCCTTCGCCCAGTTCCGCAAGCCGCGCACGCTCGAGCAGGTGCTGGCGTCGCCACGCGTGGCGGGAGACCTCACCGTGCAGCAGTGCTGCCCCCGCGGCGAGGGTGCGGCCGCGGTGCTGCTCGTGTCCGGACAAGCCATCCAGCGGATGGGCCTTGATGCGCGTCGGTGTGTGCGCGTGCGCGCCTCGGTGGCCGGCAGCGAGCGCGACGAGCGCCACTATGGCGACGCCGCCATCGAACTCGTGCGCTCCAGTGCCCGGGCCGCCTTCGAACAGGCGGGCATCGCTCCAACGGAACTCGACTTGCTCGAACTGCACGACGCATTCTCGGTGGAGGAGCTGCTGTACAGCGAGGCCATCGGCGTCTGCGAAGCCGGCGAGGGGGCGCGGTTCTTGGCGCGCGGCGACTCGCAGATCGGCGGACGCTGCGCCATCAACGCCTCGGGCGGCTTGATCGGCATGGGTCATCCGCTGGGCCCCACGGGCATCGGCCAGTTGGCAGAACTGACGCGTCAACTGCGCGGCGAGGCAGAAGGGCGACAGCAGCCGCAAGCCCGTTGGGGCATGGCGCACATGATCGGCCTGGGCTCTGTGTCGATCGCGCACGTGCTCTCCGCTTCCACCTGAGCGCCGACGCGTTTCAACACGAGGAACACCTTCATGACTTCCACCGACATTCAAGACCTGGGCACGCTGCTCTACGAAGTGCAGGGCCAGGTTGCCGTGATCACGCTGAACCGCCCCGACCGCATGAACACCCTGGGCGGCACGATGAAGCCCGACCTGGCGCGCGCATTCTTCGAGTTGGCGAGAGGAGACGAGCGTGTGCGCGCGGTGCTGATCACCGGCAGCGGTGACCGCGCCTTCTGCGCCGGCGCCGACATCAAGGAGCGCGCCACCGACGTGGTACGAGGCACCGAGTACTTCGTGCGCCAGAAGGCCACGCACGATCTGTTTCGCAACATCGAAGAATTCGAGAAGCCGGTCGTCGCGGCCATCAATGGCGTGGCGCTGGGCGGCGGCCTGGAGATTGCGCTGTGCTGCGACATCCGGCTGGCCGCGTCGAGCGCGCGCTTCGGCCTGCCCGAGATCAAGCTCGGTGTGATCCCCGCTGCCGGCGGCACCCAGCGGTTGCCGCGGCTCATCGGTGAGGCGCGCGCCAAGGAATTGATCCTCACGGCCGACCTCATCGACGCCGAAACGGCACATCGCTACGGCCTCGTGAGCCGCGTGCTGCCGCCCGCCGAACTGATGCCGGCCTCACTAGAGCTGGCCCGGCGCATCGCGCAGCACCCACCGCTCGCTGTGCGTTTCGCCAAGCGCGCCATCAACCGCGGGATGCAAACGGACCTGGATTCAGGGCTCGAGTACGAGCGCTACGCCGCCGCCATGATCGTCGACAGCGAGGACCGCGCCGAGGGCATGCGCGCCTTCGTCGAGAAGCGCGAACCCCGCTTCACGGGACGCTGATCTCCTACCCGCACACCAACAAAGGACTCACATGCAACTCGGATTGAACGGACAAGTGGCACTCGTCACCGGCGGAGGCCAAGGCGTTGGCCGGCAAATCTGCATCGAGCTCGCGGCCGAGGGGGCCCAGGTCGTCGTTAACGACCTGTTCGCCGATCGCGCCGAGGCCGTGGCGGGCGAGATCACGGCAGCGGGCGGCCGCGCTTGGGCCGCGCCCGCGGACATCACGAAGCAGGATGAGGTCGAGGGCATGGTTGCACGCGCTGCCAGCCATTTCGGGACGCCGGTCACCGTGCTGGTGAACAACGCCGGCATCATTCCCGAACGCCGCGAAAAAGGCGGCCGCACACCGCCGTTCCTTGATATGCCCGTCGCCGACTGGGCCAAGATCGTGAATCTCAATGTCTACGGCACCATGCATTGTTGTCGCGCCGTGCTGCCTGGCATGGTCGAACGCAGGAGCGGACGCATCGTCAACATCATCTCTGAAGCCGGGCGCATCGGCGAAGCGAACATGGCGGTCTATTCGGGTGCGAAGGCGGCCATCGCCGGCTTTGCCAAGGCGCTGGCGCGCGAGCACGGGCGCCATGCGATCACCGTCAACTCGGTGGCGCTAGGCGCGGTATCGCACGAAGGCATCAAGGACGGTCCGCTGAACGTCAACGCCACGCTGGAGAACAACGAACTGCTGGGCAAGATGCTCGGCGCCTACCCGATCTCCAAGGGCGTCGGCCGGCTCTCTCGTCCGACCGATGTGTCTGGATTGGTGACCTTCCTGGCCTCGGACCGAGCGCTGTTCATCACAGGACAGACGATTGGTGCCTCAGGCGGCTTCACCATGATTTGACTTGCCGAATAACCAGACACGCCCATGATCAATCGCCGCATCTTCATGCTTTCCATTGGCGCGCTGCCGCTATCGCGGCCCTCGTTCGCACAGGGCGTCTATCCACTGCGACCCATCACCTTGGTGGTGCCGTTTTCCGCAGGAAGCGTCGTCGATGCGCAAGCCCGTGTGATCGCGCGCGTGCTCAGCGAGCGCCTCGGCCAGCCGATCGTCATCGACAACCGGGTGGGTGTAAGCGGCTCCATTGGGGCCGAATACGTGGCGCGGGCCGCGCCCGACGGGTACACGCTGTTGATCGGCACTCAGGGAACGCAGGGCACCAACAGCGCCCTGTACAAGACGATACGGTATGACCCGATCAAGGATTTCGTTGCCATCCATGGACTGACGGGCAACGCCAACGTGCTGGTCGCAAACCCGGGACGAAATTTCAACACCGTTGCCGAACTGGTCGAGTTCGGCAAGAAGCAACCGGGCAAGCTCAACTTTGGGTCGGGTGGCAACGGTACCTCGGGCCATCTGTGCCTGGAGTTGCTGCAAACCCGCACTGGAGCGCGCTTCACCCACGTTCCGTACAAGGCCAGTTCCGCGGCACTGGTCGACCTGATGGCCGGCAACTTGGACGTGATGTTCGATTTCGTCCAGACGTCGGCACCGCACATTCGCAGCGGCAAGATCAGTGCCCTTGCGGTCACCAGCGCCAGCCGCATCCCGGTCCTGCCGAACGTCCCGACCATGGCCGAAGCGGGTTTCGCCGGTGTGGAAGCGCTCAGCTGGGGTGGCCTGTTCGCACCGGCCAATACCCCGGCCGCCATCGTGAAGCGGCTCTCGGACGAAGTGACTCAGGTCATGAGCTCGCCGGTTGTCAAGGCCGCGCTCGATTCGGCTGCGAGCTTCACGATCGGCATGCCGCACGAGGCGTTCCAGGCCTATGTCGCCAGCGAGGCGGGGAAGTGGACCGAAGTGATCCGCAAGTCCGGAGCCAGTCTCGAATGACGGCGCCGCAGGTCGCCGTTGTCACAGGTGCGGGCAGCGGCATCGGAAGGGAGTTGGCACTCGCGTGTGCGCGCGAAGGGATGAAACTCGTGATTTCCGATATCGAAGCCGCCGCGCTCGCGCAGACGCAGGCCTTGGTCGAAGCAGTCGGGGCCCCCTGCCTCGCGCAGGCCTGCGACGTCTCGAAAGCGGCCGACGTCGAGCAACTCGCGCAGGCGTGCTGGCGCACATGGGGCGGCGTGGATTGGCTCTTCAACAACGCCGGCGTCGCCGTGCTCGGTCCGGCCTGGGAGGCCTCCGAGGCGGACTGGCAATGGGTGCTAGGCGTGAATGTGATGGGCGTGGCAAATGGCGTCCGCAGCTTCGTCCCTCGCATGCTGGAGCGCGGCACGCCGGCACACGTCGTCAATACGTCTTCGGCCGCAGGGCTTGCGACGCTGCCGGGCTCCGCCGTCTATTGCGCCACCAAACACGCCGTGGTGGCGTTCTCCGAGTGTTTGGCCAAGGACCTGGAACAGACTGGCGTCCCGATCGGCGTCTCGGTGCTGTGCCCCTCGCTGCTGCCCACAGGCATCCTTCGGTCGCAGCGCAACCGGCCGGTTTCTCTGGGAGTCTCGGGTCCGACCGCCCCGGCCCACGAAGAGCGGGTACGCGCCGGCATGGCGGCATCCACTATCGACGCCAGCGACGTCGCACGAATGACATTGGAAGCAATTCACGCGCGCCGCTTTTACGTCATTCCACATGCACATACCGGCGCTTCGGTCGAGCGCCGCATGCAACAGATCCTCGGCGACTTCCGCGCCATCCATCAAGAAAGTACGCGATGACAGCACCCGACACCGCCGCATTCGCGGCACTCCAGCGGCAGGTCCACGCCCTCCAGGCTCAGGTCGAACGGTTCGAGAGCATCGAAGCGATCCGCGCGCTGCGCGCGAGTTACCACGAGCTGGTCAACGAGGACGCCGGCCCACGGCTGTACGAACTCTTCGCACCGGATGCGGCGATCGTCTACGGAGGCCGCCCCGAGGTGCGGGGACGCGAGAACATCCGGGCTTTTTTTGCCACTTTCCCCGTTCAGTCGGCGCGGCAGTTCATCCACAGCCATGTTGTTGACGTCCAGGGGGAGCGAGGCACCGGATTCAGCTACCTCGATGGTCGTCCCGTGCGTGACGGCAAGAGCTACTACGTGGTAGGCCGGTTTGACGACGAGTACATCCGCCTTGACGGGCAGTGGATGTTCCAGCGGGTGGTATTGAGCGTGCACTACATGATCGAAGCCGCCGAGCGCTGGGACGAGCTGATCCCACTCAAGAAGAGCTGAACAGGAGCACCAATGAGCTTGCCTTCGCTATTCGATCTGAGCGGTCAACGGATCCTCGTCACCGGAGCCGCGAGCGGCATCGGATTGGCGATTTCCGAGGCCATGCTTGAAGCCGGTGCCGAGGTCATCATGTCCGACCTCGACGCCGAACTGCTCGGAGTCGAGCTGAACCGATTGCAGCCCCACTACTCGAAGGCCAAAGGTTCGCCGCTGGATGTCAGCGATACCGCTGCGGTGGACGGCCTGGTGGATGCGCTGGCGGCGCAGCCTGGCGGCATCGATTGCGTGTTTGCCAATGCGGGCATGAGCGCCGGCCGCGGTTTCTTGGTGGATGCAGGCCGCCTGGAGAACGTTGAAATGGCCGCGTGGGACAGGGTGCTTCGGGTGAATCTCGACGGTGTACTCACAACCATGCGCGCCGCCAGCCGCCACATGAAGCCGCGCGGGCGGGGCCGGATCGTCGTGACCTCGTCGATTGCCGGCTTGCGCGCCGAAGCGCTTTCCGGCTACGCGTACGTCGCCTCGAAGGCGGCGGTCAACAATCTCGTGCGCCAGGCGGCTGTGGAGCTGGCGCCCTTCAACGTGCTGGTCAATGCAATTGCGCCCGGTCCCTTCGCCACCGGCATCAACGGTGGGCGCCTGCGCCTGCCCGAAAGCGTGGAACGCATGCGCAGCTATATCCCCCTGGGTCGCATCGCGCAGCCGCAGGAGATCCAGGGGCTCGCGCTGCTGCTGGCGTCCGCGGCGTCGAGCTACATGACGGGTGCCATCATCCCCATCGACGGCGGCGCCAGCGCCCGCTGACTGCCAATTGCTTTCTTCCCCCATCACCACACGGAGTACCTACGATGATCATCGTGACAGGCCATGCGATTGCGCGCGAAGGCGCCGACGAGGCGATGCAGAAGCTTGCCGTCGAACACGTGCTTCGGTCTCGCGCCGAGCCGGGATGCGTTTCCCATGAAGTGTGCCGCGACGTGCAGCAGCCGCAACGATTCGTCTTCGTTGAACGCTGGCGGGACATGGCCGCGCTGCAAGCCCATTTTCAAGTCGAGGCATCGCGACAGTTTGCGAAGTCCATGGCCCAGCTTTCCGATGGAAGGCCGGAGATGGCGATCTATCAAGCAGAGGCGGTCAAACTGGCCTGATGCGAAATGAGGCACATGCTGTTGATTGCCACCAAAAATTGACCCTCTGGGGTCAGATCGGCGGAATCCAACAGCCGGTCGCATTCTGCCGCGACCGAGGCCAGCGCTGAGCGGCTTGGCGGCGCAGTTCCAAGCTCAGCGAAAGAAATTCCATTCCCGATGAAACGCGATCACAAGGAGACGGCCCCATCCACCTGCGTCTGGATGACAGCAAACGCATCGGCCGGATTCGGCGAGCGAGAGATCGAGCGTCCGATCACGATGTGACTCGCGCCCCAACGTATCGCGTCGAACGGCGTAGCCACTCGTGCCTGGTCATTCTTCGCATCGGTCTGCAGCTGCGTGCCTGGGGTAACGATGAGCATTTCCGGCGGGAGAAGGTCGCGAAGCAGCCGGGCCTCTTCGGCTGAGGCGACCACGCCATGGCAGCCGGTCGCAGCGGCCAGCTTGGCCAGTCGTACGACTTGCTCCGGGACCGTCGTGTCCAAGCCCAATTCCCGGAGGTCTTCATCTCGCAAGCTCGTGATCACCGTCAGCGCCAGCACATTCAACTTGGGGTAGGCGCGAGCAGCTTCCACTGCGGCTCGCAGCACGGCAGAGCCTCCGGATGCGTGAACGGTCACCATCGACGCTCCCAAGGCACCAGCCGCACGTACTGCAGCGGCGACCGACGTGGGTATTTCATGGAGCTTCAGGTCGAGAAAGACTTCCTTGCCGCCCGAAATCAGCTTGTGCACCACGGCCGGGCCTACCGCAGTCAACAGTTGAAGGCCGACCTTGTAGAACCGCGCCGATGGTCCGAGCTGCTCCACCAGTTCGAATGCCCCACTGGCCGAGTCGAAGTCGAGAGACACGATGATATTGTTCTTCTGTGTCATTGCGGTGCAAAGTGAAAGGGTCGTTCGGATGATAAGTGGGCTGCGTCCGGCCGTTCGACCGCGCCTCGCTCTTGCTTCTCTAACGAAGATGTTGACCGACCTTCTGCTGAAGCAGCGCGACGAGCTCAGGCTGCATGAACTCATAGCGATCGGGAACGTCAAGGCACACGATCTTTTTCCCATGCAGCGATGCCTTGAATCGCTGCTTGAGCTTTGCCCGGTGCTGCTTTTCCATCACGAAGATCAGGTCGGCCCATTCAACCTGTTCGGCGCTCAGTACGCAGTCTGCGTCCGGCGCGAGGCCGGCGGAATCCGTCTCGATGCCGGGCGCTGCGAACACGCTTTCGGCGGTGGGGCTGCGGAGCCTGTTCCTGCTGCAGATAAAGAGCACGCGGCGCATCAGTGGTGGTCCGGATGGGAGGGTAGAGCTGATTCTGGCAGACGCTCGACAGGGTGGACCCGACCACCGGAGGTCCTCATCAGCGCCCACTCGCCGGCCAGCTCAGTCCACCCTCGCCTCGGGGAGCTTCGCAATCACCTTGATTTCGAAGTCGAAGCCATAGAGCCACGTCACGCCGACGCCGGTCAGCGTCGGGTGCGGCGCGTTGCCCCAATACTCGGGCACCAGCTTCCAGATTCTCTCGAACTTCGATTCGGGATCGACGATGAAGACGGTCACGTCGATCACGTCGTCGAAGGTGCAGCCTGCAGCCGCAAGCACTGCGTTCAGATTGCCGAATGCGAGCCGGACCTGCGCTTCCAGATCGGGCTCGGGCGAGCCGTCCTCGCGGCTGCCGACCTGGCCCGAAACGAACAGGAAGCCGTTGGAGCGGATCGCCGGCGAATAGCGGTTCTTTTCATAGAGCGCCTGGCGCCCCGGCGGAAAAACGACGTCGCGTGTAGCCATGGATGTTCCTTCCTCTTTCTTGAATGGGCCGAGCCGGCCGGCCCCTGATTGCGATGAAGGGACTCTACGCATCCCCGCCTTGCCGATAAACCAGCAAAGCCAATAATCACTGTTTGCGAATGCCAAACAATCCAGGAAGCATCAGGAGCAGAGAGAGATGGACCGTTTCGATGCAATGCAGGCGTTTGCCCGCGTGGTGGAAGCAGGCAGCTTCACCAAGGCGGCGGAGACGCTTCACATGAGCAAGACCAGCGTGACGCAGCTGGTGCAGCAACTGGAAGCGCGGCTGCGCGTCAAGCTGCTCAATCGCACGACGCGCAAGGTCAACGTCACGGCCGACGGCGCGGCGTACTACGAGCGCGTGGTGCGGCTGCTGGGAGACATGGACGATGCCGAGACCAGCCTGTCCGATGCGTCGGCATTGCCGCGGGGGCGGCTTCGGGTGGACGTGCCCAGTCCGCTTGCGCGGCTGATTTTGGTGCCGGCCTTGCCGGCATTCCACGCACGCTATCCCGACATCCAGCTCGACATGGGCGTGAGCGACCGCATGGTGGACTTGATCGGCGAGAACGTGGACTGCGTGGTGCGCGGCGGCGAACTCACCGACCAGTCGCTGATGGCGCGCCGCGTGGGCGACCTGCAGCTGGGGATCTACGCGGCGCCGAGCTACCTCGAACGCGCCGGCGCGCCCTCGCACCCGCGGGAGCTCGAAAACTCGCATCACCGCGTCGTCGCCTTCCACTGGCCGCGCACCGGCAAGGCCTTGCCGTACACCCTGCACCGCCTGGACGGCGGCGAAAGCCTCCAGGTGCAGGGCCGCTACGTGCTGGCGGTGGACGACGGCAATGCCTACCTCGCGGCCGGCCTGGCAGGCCTGGGCGTCCTCTGGCTGCCGCACTACATGTCCGAGGCGCACTTGTCACGCGGCGAGCTGGTGCCGCTGTTCGACAAAGATTGGCAACTCGATCCGATGCCCATCTACATCGCGTTTCCGCCGAACCGGCATGTGAGCGCCAAGTTGCGCGTGTTCATCGACTGGGTTGCTGCGCTGATGGCGCAGCGTGCGCCGGTGCAGCACCCGCCGCCTTAGGCGCGATGCTTCTTGCGTGGGTCGATCCGCGGGCCCAGCTCGTGTACGGCGCCGGAGCGTGTGCCGACCAAGGTCGCAAGCTGGGAGGGTGAGACCGGGGGACTGAAAAGGTAGCCCTGCATCTCGTCGCAGCCGTTGGCGCGAAAAAATTCCAGCTGCTGCTCGGTCTCGACCCCTTCGGCGATGACCTTGAGATTGAGCTCGTGCCCCAGCGAGATGATGGCCTTGGCAATTGCCTTGTCCTCATCGTCGTCGGGAATGTCACGCACGAAGGCGCGATCGATCTTCAGCCTGGCGATCGGAAAGCGCTTGAGCGCGCTCAGGCTCGAATAGCCGGTACCGAAATCGTCGACGGAGAGCTGCACGCCCATCGCTTGCAGCGCGTTCATCGACAAAAGGGCGCTCTCGAGATCTTCCATGACCATGCTTTCGGTCAGTTCGAGTTCGAGCAAATGGGCTTCGAGTCCGCTGTCTGCGAGCGCCCGCGCAACCTGCTCGATCAAGGTCCGCTCCCTGAACTGCCGCGCCGACACATTGACCGAAACGCCGAAGGTGGGCAGGCCCGCACGCTGCCACGCCATGTGCTGGAAGCAGGCGGTGCGCAGCACCCATTCGCCGATGGGGACGATGAGCCCCGTCTCTTCTGCCAGTGGAATGAATTCCGCCGGCGAGATCACGCCGCGTTCCGGATGCTGCCAGCGGATCAATGCCTCCACGCCGATCACCTGGCCCGATCTCATTTCCAGCTGGGGCTGGTACACGAGGTAGAACTCGCCCCGTGCGATGGCATTGCGCAACTCTTCGCGCATGGCGAGCCGGCCGCGGATGGTGTCGTTCATCTCGGCCGCATAGAACTGGAAGGCGTTTCGCCCCGCCTCCTTGGCACGGTACATCGCGGCGTCGGCGTTCATGACCAAGGCGTCGGCATCGGCGCCGTCCGCGGGATAGGTGGCCACGCCCATGCTGGCCGTGACCTCGACCGCCTGGCCCCTGATCTGAACGGGCCGCGCAATGGCCTCGAGCAGCCTTTGCAGGGCCGGGGTGATCTCCGTGCCCTGTCCTGGCCGGTCGTACAGAACGATCACGAACTCGTCGCCGCCTGTGCGCACCACCGTGTCCACGCTGCGCAGGCACTTGCTCATGCGTGCCGCCATGACCTTCAGCAATTCATCCCCGGCCTTGCGGCCGAGACTGTCGTTGACCAACTTGAAGCCGTCGAGGTTGATGAACACCACCGTCATCAGGCGGCCGTATCGATCCGCATACGATATGGCCTGCTTGAGCCGGTCCTCCAGCAGCGCGCGGTTCGGAAGCCCCGTCAACGCATCGTGGGTGGCCTGATGCTTCAAGGTGTCGGCGCTGCTCTGCAGCAGCACATTGGAATTCTCGATCGACTCGGCCATCTGGTTCATGGCTCTTGCCAGGACACCGAATTCATCGTCGCGGCCTTGCTGCGCCCTTGCGCTGAAATCTCCCGAGGCCACGCGCCGCGAAAAGGCGATGAGCTGCGCGACGGAGCCCGCGATGCGCAGCGAGACGATCCTGGCGACCACGAGGCCCATGACGGCGGCCAGCACGATCATGGCAATGGCAGCCCAGCGCGAGAAACTGGCTGCGCGCGCGACATCGCTTCTTGTCTGCAGAGCTTGCTTGCTCGCCGCGGTGTGCAGGGCTTCCACCGACGACTCGACGGCCACCGCCGCGTCCACGTAGCCTTGGCGAGACGTGCGTGCCGAACTGAGATTGCCTTCCTTGCCGCGCTGCTTGAGGAAGGCGAGAAACCCGTCCTCGTATTGCTGCGTTTGCGCCTCGATCCGGTCGACCCGGTCGCGAAACTGTGCATCGGTCGAGATGATCCGCAGGCTGGAAAGGTACTCGCGCATGTCCAGCAGATGGTTCCGCATGGCCGGCAGGGAGCGCGCGCTGGCCTCCGCCACGCCGAGACGGTCCACCGACAGCAGCAGTTCGTTTTCGGCGTCGCGCGCCTTGTACATCGCGAGCGAACTGCGCAGGCTCAGTTCGGCCATCCGGCTGTCGCTGTTCAGCAGCTTGTCGATGGCGGCCGAGGACCGCTGCTCGCTGAGATAGAAGGCAACGCCCAGTGCGAGCATCAGCGCGATGACGACGCCGAAGCCGAGTGCGATTTCCGCCCGCAGGGTGAGCGGTTTTCTCCACCACGCAAAGCCACCCAGGAACCCGCTCGATCGCGGCCTGCTCCTGGACCCTCTTTGTCGGGGTGCGTCACCGCTTTCGCTCTGCATCACACGACCTGCTCGGCATGCGCCGCCAGCGGGAGCGCTGCAAAGCGCCATGTTGCGACGAGCCTCAGGGGTGCCTTTTTTTTCATGCCGTGCGGTTTGTTCTGACTGGCGTCGGAGTTCATTAGACCCTCGATGCATCGTCGCAGCCGACTCATTCCATGCGGGATATCCCTGCCGAAAACCATCGAATCCGCGCGACCCGCGCAAGTGTTTACGCGGAAAGTTCTATAGCAAAGCCGGGTACGTAATCACATCGTTTGAAGCGAGTACGCAGCTCATTCCGCACGTCATTGACGGGTTGCCGCATCGGGCTCGCTGACCGACGCAGGGATACTGTCAGCCGAAGGCCCGACGGGACCGGCGAGCGGTTCGCTCTCGGATTCACTCTCGGAAGCCCTGCCGCTCATCTCCTCGTGTGCGGCCGCAAGACACTGGTTTGCCGTTGCCCACGCGCGCTTCACCAACTCCCGGTCGAGGGCATCGGGCGGCGGCCCGAGATCCCGGAAGAACGCGATGCGTTTGGCGTGCAACTCGGTTTCCGCGCGGCGCGCGTGTTGTTCCAGCTCCTTCCACACCCGCAGGTAGGTCACGGGCGCGGGCACGGGCGGATGCGCGACCGGAAGAACGAGGCCTTGCCCGCTTTTGGCAGCCGAATGGTTGTCGGCGTCCTCCTTGGCGCGCGGCGAAGCAATCGCGGCCACCGACTCTTCGCTGCTGCCGGCAGCAAACCATCGAAAGGTATTGGCCCGCCTGCCGAAGCGGCCGGTGGTCCGCACGAACAGATAGCCCGATGTCACGCTGCCGAGCGCATCGACGGGAATGCCCGCTCGTCGAAGCGTCTCGACCAGCGCACGCCCCTTCACGCCCGAAGGCAGCTTCAAGGTGACGGTCGCCTCATGAGCCGTCCGGTTCTTCATGGTCTTGGGCTTGTTCGACACCGCTGCGTGCCGGATGTTTCTCAGCCTGCGCGCGCGAGGGGCGGCCCCTGTCGGACGGCGCCGACGCCTTGGGTAGGTTGTGGGTACCCCGGGCGGCAGTTCAATGGCTCAGGCCGACCGCGTTCATGAGAAAGCGCAGCACCAAGGCCAGCAGATAAAGCGAGACCACGCTCGCGAGCCAGATGGCCGCGAGCCAACCAAGGCGGCGCAACCATTTGCGCCGTCCTGAGCCCGGCGCGTCAGTGGTAGCCATCGCCATGCCGCACCTTGCCGCGAAAAACCCAGTAGCTCCAGGCCGTGTACATCAGGATGATGGGGATGATCAAGAGCGCGCCCACCAGCGCAAAGCCCAGGCTCTGCGCGGGGCCCGCCGCCTGCCAGATCGAGATGTCGGGCGGAATGACGTTCGGCCACAGGCTGATGCCCAGGCCTGTGTAGCCGAGGAAGAGCAGGGCCAGCGTGAGCACGAAGGGCGACGCGTGGCCGTCGCCACGCAGTGCCTGCAGCAGCTTGTAGACCACGAGCGCCACGAGCAGCGGCACCGGCGCGAAGTACAGCAGGTTGGGCAGGCTGAACCATCGCGTTGCAATGGCCTTGTGCGCGAGCGGCGTCCAGATGCTGATCACGATGATGACGGCGAGCATGAGCCACGCCAGAGGCCGTGCCAGGCTGCGCATGCGCATCTGCAAGCGGCCTTCGGTCTTCATCACGAGCCAGGTGGCGCCGAGCAGCGCGTAAGCCGCAACCAACGCGAGGCCCGTGAAAAGCGAGAACGGCGAGACCCAGTCGAACGAGCCGCCGGCAAAGTTGCCGTCCACGACCTTCAGGCCGTTGAGGAACGCGCCCAGCGTCACGCCCTGGAAGAAGGTGGCGGTGAAGGAGCCACCGATGAAGGCCGCGTCCCACCAGCGCCGCTTGCCCGCCCGGGCCTTGAAGCGGAATTCGAACGCAACGCCGCGAAACACCAGCCCCACCAACATGAGGATGAGCGGCAGGTAGAACGCACTGAGGATCACGGCATAGGCCAGCGGAAACGCCGCCAACAGGCCGGCCCCGCCGAGCACCAGCCAGGTCTCGTTGCCGTCCCACACCGGCGCCACGGTGTTCATCATGACGTCGCGGTCTTCCTTGGCCGGCAAGAACGGAAAGAGAATGCCGATGCCGAGATCGAAGCCGTCCATCACCACGTACATCATGATGCCGAACAGGATGATGACGGCCCAGATCAGGGGAAGGTCAATGCCCATCGTCGGACTCCGGTGCTGCTGAAAGCGGGCGCATGGGCTGCCGCGGTTCTCCGGGCCCTCCATGCATGGGCGGATCGCCATGGTCGCCCGTGGGACCCTTGGCGATCAGGCGCAGCCCGTAGGCCGTGCCGGCACCGAACACCACAAAGTACACGACGACGAACAGTGCGAGCGTGAACCCGACCTGCGAGGTCGAATGCTGCGGCGACACCGCATCGGCCGTTCGCATGAGGCCATAGACGACCCAGGGCTGGCGGCCGATCTCGGTGGTGAACCAGCCGGCCAGGATGGCCACGAGGCCCGCGGGGGAGAGGGCCACCGCCAGCCGCAGGAACCCGCGCTGCGAATACAGCCGCTGGCCGCGGCGCAGCCACAGCCCCCAGAAGGCCAGCGCGATCATCAGCACGCCCAGGCCCACCATCACGCGGAAGGTCCAGAACACGATGGTGGAGTTCGGCCGGTCTTCCGGAGCGAACTCCTTCAGCGCAGGAATCTGCCCGTCCCAGCTGTGCGCGAGCAGCAGGCTGCCGGCGCGCGGAATTTCGATCGCGAAGCGCGTGACCTCCGCTTTCATGTCCGGCCAGCCGAAAAGAATCAGCGGCACGCCTTCGCCCTCCGCCGTGCGCTCCCAGTGGCCTTCGATCGCGGCGAGCTTGGCGGGCTGGTGCTCGAGCGTGTTGAGGCCGTGCTGGTCGCCGATGAGCGCCTGCAGCGGCGCCGCCGCGAGCAGCATCCACAGCGCCATCGACAGCATGGTGCGCACGCGCGTGTTGTCGTTGCCGCGCAAAAGATGCCAGGCCGCAGCGCCCCCCACCATCAGCGCCGTTGCAAGGTAGGCCGCCGTGACGGTGTGCGCCAGCCGATAGGGAAAGGACGGGTTGAAGATCACCTTGAACCAGTCGACCGGCACCACGCGCCCGTCGATGATCTCGTGGCCCTGCGGCGTTTGCATCCAGCTGTTCGACGCGAGGATCCAGGTGGCGGAGACCAGCGTGCCGACCGCCACGGCCAGTGTCGAGACGAAGTGCAGGCCCGGTCCCACCCGTTCGCGTCCGAACAGCATCACACCCAGAAAGCCGGCTTCGAGAAAGAACGCGGTCAGCACCTCGTAGGCCAGCAGCGGCCCGGTCACGCCACCGGCAAAGCGCGAGAAGTTGCTCCAGTTGGTGCCGAACTGGTAGGCCATCACCAGGCCCGACACCACGCCCATGCCGAAGGCCACCGCAAAGACCTTGATCCAGAACTGGTACAGGTCGATGTACACCTTGCGGCCGGTGCGCAGCCACAGGCCTTCGAGCACGGCCAGGTAGCTCGCGAGCCCGATGGTCAGCGCCGGAAAGATGATGTGGAACGAGATCGTGAAGCCGAACTGGACGCGGGCGAGGAGGAGGGATTCCATATTCGTGTTCCATGCGCTGACGCGGCCCGGCCGGTCGGAAGCAGGCGGTGGGCAGGTGCCGGTCAGGCGCTCCTATTACACGGCGATGCAGCGCATGAGGGAAGTGGGCGTTTTGACCTACAGGCGTTGCGTGCCATGCCCCCGCGGAGTCAAGGACTGCGCCAGAATCCAGCACACATGAAAGCCATCGCCTCCCTCATGACCCTTGTCTTGGCGCTTGTCCTGGCCAGCGGCATCGCCCTGGCGCCACTTGCCCATGGCCAGGCCGCACAGAGCAGCCCGCAGCCCTACGACGGCCCGTTGTTCGATACGCACCTGCACTACAACCAGGAGGCCTGGGACGGCAACACGGGGCCCTATCCGCCCGCCGAGGCGCTCGCTCGCATGCAGCGCAACCACGTGACGGCGATCATTGCCAACTCGCGGCCCAACGCCGGCACGCAGACGCTGGCCGCGGCACGCGAGACCCGCGCCGCGGGCGTGACGGTGGTGCCCTTCGTGCGCCTGTACCGCAACCGCGACGACTACAGCAACTGGTTCCGCGACGAGACCATCCACGAGATGGTGCTGGCTGAGCTGGCGCGCGGCACGGCGAGCGGGCCCTACCGCGGGATCGGCGAATTCCACCTGTACGAGAGCGCCAATGCCAACGGCCCGGTGGCCAGGAAATTGATCGCGCTGGCGGAGCGGCAGAAGCTCGCGGTGCTGGCGCATGTGGACGACGTGGCGATCGATCTGCTAATGGCCCACGCGCCGTCGAAGGGCAAGAACCTGCGCCTCATCTGGGCGCACACCGGCATCGGCGGCGCACCCATCGAGCGTGTGCAGGCGCTGCTCGAGCGCTACCCGTTGCTGATGGGCGAACTCTCGTACCGGCCGGGGCTGACCTGCGAAGGCGGCAAGCTATGCCCCGAGTGGCGCGCGTTGATCCTCAAGTACCCGGAGCGCTTCATGATCGGTTCCGACACCTGGGTGAACCAGCGCTGGAGCGCTTACGACGAAATCATGCGCAGCTACCGCGCCTGGCTCGGCGACCTGCCTCCCGAGGTGGCGCGGCGCATTGCATGGGGCAACGCGGCCGCGCTGTTCGATCTGCGCTGAGCGCGCGCCGCTAACCCTGGCGCGACTCCGGCCACCGGTGCCGCGTGCCGCCAGATCGCCGGTCGGCCTTCTCGGCCACCGCCCCCTGCGCGCTCAAGGCGTTGCCGCGCTGTTCGAGGTGCTGCAGGCACTGCAAAAAGATGTCGAGGTGCGCGGGCGCGATGCCCTCGAGCAGGTCGACGTTCAGATCCGCGATGCGCGGAAACACGCGGCCGAAGAGCTGCTGGCCCGAGGGGCTCAGCTGCACGTGCACTTCGCGCCTGTCGTGGGCGTCCTGTCGGCGCACCACCAGCTTCTTGTCGACCAGGCCGCGCAGGCCGCGCGAGGTGCGCACGCGGTCCAGGTGCAGGTGTGCAGCCAGCGCCGAGGAGCGGATCTCGCCCTGCTGCGCGAGCGTGGCGATCATTCCCCATTCACGCCGCGTGATGCCGAACCCGCCCTCGACCAGGCGCGTGGCCATGCCGTTGCTCGCGCGAACCGCGCGCGAGAAGCGATACAGGAGCAGGTCGTCGAGCGAACGGGGCGCGAGCACCGCGCTGGCATCTGGAAAGGCGGGCGTGTCTTGCGGACCGTGCATGGAAATCAGGAAGCGTGAAAGGGTGTGGTCCGCGCGCCTCGGCGGGGAGTGATGGATTAGATCAACTGTTTGTGGCCTGCGTATAAACGGTAACAAATAACACGGGATGAAACAAACGCAGGGCGGCGATTGTCGCCGCGAAGTCCTGCGCGCGCCCGTGTCGCCGCCACCATCCGCAAGCAGGAAACCCGATGACCGCATTCTTTTCCCGGCGCAAGCTCAACGCATGGGGCCTCGCACTCGCCGCGTGTGCGGCATGTGTCGCGCCGCTGGCCCACGCGCAGACGCCGATCTTCGACGGCCCGCTCACGCTGGTGGTCGGCTACACCGCTGGCGGCAGCACCGACCGCATCGCGCGCCTCGTGGCCGAGCGCCTCGGCCCGAAGCTCGGCGTGGCGGTGACAGTCGAGAACCGTCCGGGCGAAGGCGGCCGGCTGGCCGCCAAGGAGATCAAGCGCGCGCCCGCCGGACAGAACGTGCTGATGCTCGGCAACCCCGCCGTCATGGTGGTGGCGCCGCTCGTCTTCAAGGACCTGGGCTACGACCCGGACAAGGATTTCGTCCCCGTGTCGCAGGTCAGCAGCTACGACTTCGCGCTGGCCGTGGGCAACAAGCTGCAGCTCGACCGCGCGATGTTCCTCGTGGGCCGGCTCTGGGCACATCCGGAAGAGGCCGTCTTCGGCGTGCCGGCCACCGGCAGCCTGCCCCACTTCTTCGGCCTGATGGTGGGCGATGCGCTGAGCGTGCAGCCGCAGATCAAGGGCTACGGCGGATCTGCGCCCCTGTCGGCCGACCTGAGCGGCGGCAGCCTGCCGATCGCGATCGACACGCTCGATTCGCTCTACGGGCAGCACGTCGCTGGCAAGATCCGCATCCTGGCGGTGTCGGGCAAGAAGCGCGTGAGCTTCGCGCCAGCGATACCGACCTTTCGCGAGGCCGGCATGAAGATCGAAGCCGATGGGTGGAACACCTTTTTCGCCTCTGCCGCGATGCCGCCGGCCAAGGTGCAGCTGCTGGCCACCGCCATCCGCGACGTGATGCAGGACCCGGCGCTGCAAAAGGCCGCCAATGCGGCCTACATCACGCCCATCGTCAGCACGCAGGCCGAGACCGTGCAGATGCTCAAGAACTTTCGCCAGCAGTGGGAGCCGGTGGTGCGGCGCTCGGGCTTCCAGCCCTGAACGGGTCGATCTCGGTCAAGGCGGGCAAGCATCAGGCCGAATCCCGCACCCGGGCAATCACCTCCTGCACCAACAGCTCCGGGCTCGCGAACACCGGCAGCCCCAGTTGCGCGGCGAGCGGTTCCGGCAGCTGCGCCAGCGAAGCTTGTGCCAGGACGATGCGATCGACGCGTGGCGCCAACTCTGCCGCAGCCTCGCACACGAGGCGATCGTGCAGGTCACGCCGGCCACTGGCCAGGGCGTCGAATGCCGCCGCGCACAGGACGCTCTCCGCTGGAATGTCGCGACCGGCGCTCCGCGCATGCGCAGCCAGCAGTGCCTGGCTTGGTGCGACCGTCGACGAGGCCGTGCAGATCAGGCCGACGCGGCCCGGCGTGCTTGCCACGCGGGCGTAGAGGGGATCATCGATCTTGAGGATCGGCACACCCACCGTCTGTCGCGCGATATCGATGGCCGGCGAGGTTGAGGAGCACGTGAATACGATCAGCTCGGCACCCGCATCGGCCGCCATTTGTGCGAGCGTGACGATGCGGCGCGTGATGCCGCTTGAAGGACCTTGCCGGATCAGGTCCTGCAGGACACTTTCGTCCAGCATGTGAAAGCAGTCTGCGTCTGGCAGTTCCGACTGGAAGCGCGGGCGGAAACGCTCGACCAGCATGGCGACCGTATGGATGAAGGCAATGCGCCGGATCATGGAAGCTTTCGGGGGTTCAAAGTGCGGCCAGCTCTTCGAGCGTGATCGGCTTGATGGGAGGGCGGATGCGGTAGTGGCCGACCTCGGCCGGGGAGACACCGCGTTCATATGCGATGACCTCGGTGACCGTGAGGCCGCATAGGCGGCCCTGGCAGGGGCCCATGCCGCAGCGCGAGAAGGCTTTGGTCTGGCTCGGCCCCGTGCAGCCGAGCGCGACCATCCGGCGCAGCTCGCCGGCCGAGACCTCCTCGCAGCGGCACGCGATCACGTCGTCGGCCGGCACGCGATGCTGGATCTTGGGGCGGTAGAGCGTATCGAGGAAGGGCCGGATGTGCAGCTGCCGACGCAGCGCCGATCGCAGCGGCTCGGCCTCGCGGTCTCGCTCGAGTTCCGGCAAGCGCCCCGCGCTGTGCGCCGCGGCCAGTGCAGCGAGCTGTCCTTGCACGGCCGCCGCTGCACCGCCGGAAATGCCACGCCCGTCGCCGGCGATGAGGAAGCCGTCCAGCGCGAGGCGGCCCCAGGCATCGGTCTGCGGCAGCCAGCACAGCTGCTGGTCGTCCCACCGGTGCGCGAGCCGCAGCGACGCCGTGATCTGGTTGTTGGGCACCACGCCCTGGTGCAGCAGCACGAGGTCGGTCTGCACGCGGTGCGACGTACTCCCGATGCGAAAGCGCAGGGCCGTGGCTCGTTCGCCGCCTTCCACCGATAGATCGCATGCGCCGCGATAGAAGGGGATGCCGGTGCCCTTGATGCTGCGGATCAGGGCCAGGCCTTTCTTCACATCGCGCCATCCCGCCAGGGCACCACCGATGTGTCGCAAGGCCCGCAGGTAGTCCTTGTGCCGCGTGGTGTCGACGATGGCGCCGATGCGAACACCGGCCCGCAAGTACTGCCACGCCAGCAGGTACAGCAACGGCCCGCAGCCGGCGAGCACGACCGGCTGCGATGGCGCCACGCCGGCGCTCTTGAGAAGGATCTGCGCCGCGCCGGCGGTCATCACGCCGGGCAGTGTCCAGCCCGGAATCGGAAATGGCCGCTCCATTGCACCGGTGCACAGGATGACCTGGCCGGCGGTAATGGACTGGGATCGCCCATCCTTCAAGTAGTGAATGGCTCGATCGCGGGTGATGTTCCAGACCGATGCGCCGCCCACGTGCCGCGCCGTCGATTGCGTGAAGCGCTCCACCAGCGCCCGGCCTGCGGCGTAGTCGTCGCCGAGCACCTGCAGCCGATCGGCACCGGCGCGCGCGACGTCGCGGTAGATCTGTCCGCCGGGATGCACCTGCTCGTCGAGCAGCGCGACCGACAGGCCCCGTTCGGCCGCGGTGGCGGCGGCTGCGAGGCCCGCAGGACCCGCGCCCACCACGGCGACGTCCACCGTTTCAAGCGGCACGGCGTGCGCCTTCCTGCGAGCGGATCTTCATGCCTGGCTGCACTGTCACGAGGCAGGCTTGACGATTGGAAATGCCGTCGATCTCCAGCAGGCATTCGAAGCAAACGCCCATCATGCAGTAGGGCGCACGCGGCGCACCCGACACGGGCGTGGAGCGAAAGCGCGACACCTCGGTCGCCAACAAGGCGGCAGCCACCGAGCGCTGGCCCAGCACCGGAAGGCGGCGGCCGTCGAACTCGACTTCGATGTGGGGCTCGGTGGTGGCCGAGATCGGGCGAAAGAGCGGTTCAGTGGGCATGGTGGTGGTCCAGGGCTTGTGCCCCAGGGTCGGCGGCGGGAAAGCGGTCGCCCGTGAAGGCGTCAAGCTCCTCGGGCGCGGCTGAGCCGTCGATCCACGGCGCGATGCGAAAGGCGTGGGCTGCGGCCAGCGTCACGCCGCTGTGGCACGTGACGACGTAGGCCCCAGGGCACGACTTCGATTCCTGGTAGATCGGATAGCCATCGGGCGTCATCACCCGCAACGCGCCCCACACCCGAACCACGTTGAGCTGGCCGATCACGGGAAAACTGGCGATGGCGCGGCGCGAGAGCTCGGCGAGCGTGCTGTTCGTTGTGCTGTCGTCAAAGCCCGCATCTTCCATCGACTCACCGATCTGGATGCCGCCCTCGCAGGTCTGGCGGATATGGCCCGTGGGATGGTCGAGGATCTTTTCGCATCGCTCGGTGATGAGCAATTGCCCGCGGTTCGGTCGCACCGGCGCATGCAGGCCCACTTGCCCGGCCAGGCGTGCATTGCCCAACCCCGCGGCCAGCACCAGCTTGGGCGCGCGAAACTGCTGGCCGCCGCTGTGCGCCGTGAACAGGCCGTCTGCATGCGTGATGCGCTGCACCCCGTGCCCCGTCTTGAGCACCATGCCTTGCCGGGAGCACGCGGTGTGCAAGGCGCGCAGCAGCTTGAGTGGATTGACGTGGCCGTCCATCGGCGAGTAGCTGGCGCCGAGCACCGTCGGTCCGATGTGGGGCAATCGCTGCAGCAGGGCCGCGCGGTCCAGCATCTCGTACGGATAGTCGCCGCCCACCTCATCGCGCACGGCGGCAAGCCGTTCGGCGCGCGCCTCGAGCTCTGCCTCGGAAAAGCACAGGTTGAATGCGCCCGCCTGCCTGACCTGGACGTCGATGCCGGTTTCGCGCTGAAGGCGCGCCGCCAGAGCGGGCCATTGGCGGGCGGATTCCCGGGTCCAGCGGGCATATTGCGGAAAGCCGCGGCCTTTGCCGTGGACCCAGATCAGGCCGAAGTTCCCGCGCGAAGCGCGGAACGCGTCGTCGCCTTCATCCAGGACCGTGATCTTCTTGCCGGACTGGCCCAGCCCATAGGCCACTGCGGTGCCGACCAAGCCGCCGCCGACCACGATCACATCGCTCGCGAGCATCGATGCTAGAACTCAGCAACCTTGCCCCATGCCGAGCCACTGAACCGCGCCGGCCGGTACGGGACGGGGTCCACGATCGGTTCGGCGCCGCTGGCAAGGTCCGCGATCAGGTGGCCGGCGCCGGGTCCGATGCCAAAGCCGTGGCCGGAAAAGCCCGCGGCCAAAATGAATCCGGGCAGCCCCGGCACTTCGCCGATGCCTGGAACACCGTCTGGCGTGCTGTCGATATAGCCAGCCCAGGCATGTGTGATCTTTGCGTCCCGAAGTTGGGGCAGCAGTTCGACCGCGCGGCGATGGGTCTCCTTGATGCTCACGGAATCGGGCTTCGGATCGAGGATGCGCACGCGTTCCATGGGCGTTGGCGCATCGAGCCGCCACCGCGCCAGCGTTTCATGGCCACTCCGAATGGCTTCCAGGCCGCCCGGACGAAGGTTGCGCCAGCGCTTGGCGAACATGGGCACGAACTGCGGAGCAAAGCGCACGAACTGACCTGTCGGATCCACCCGCGCGCGGCCGCTGATGGCCAGTGCATAGCGTCCGTCGTTGCGGCGCGTGGCGGACACGCCCGCGCTCACCACGGCATCCGGCAAGCGATGTGCCACCGGGGACACGCTCAGGATGGATTGACGGATCGACGCCTGCGGAAAGCGGATGCCCAGCTGCCGGCAGAACGACGACGCCCAGGCGCCACCGGCCATCACAACCGTCTTGGTCTTGATGACGCCGGCTTCCGTGATGACGCCGCTGACGCGTCCGGCTTCGGTCTCGATGCCGCGGGCGGCGCAATTCTGGTGGACGCTGCCCCCGAGCTTGATGAGCGCAGCGGCCACGGCCGGTGCGGCCTTGCCGGGATCGGCGGTGCCGTCGCTGGGCGAGAAGACGCCGCCCTTCCAGGCGCGGCCGGTTGCCTGTCCGCGCTCGGCGGCCTCGCGGCTGCTCAGCATGTGCGTCGTCACGCCGGCGGTCTTCGCAAAATCGCGCCAGCTGGCCCAGCGGGAAATCTCGGCCTCGTCATTGCTGAGATACAGCAGCCCGCAGCGATGAAAGCCTGTGTCCTCACCGCTCTCGGCGGCAAATTGTTCCCACAGGTCGAGGCTCTTGCTCGCCAATGGCAGTTCGCGGGCGTCGCGGTTCTGCTGCCGGCACCAGCCCCAGTTGCGGCTCGATTGCTCGGCGCCGATGGTGCCCTTTTCCACCAGGGCGACCGAAATGCCGCGCTTGGCCAGGTAGTAGGCGGTGAAGACGCCGATGATGCCGCCGCCGATCACGACGACGTCCGCCGAGGCCGGCAGCGTGGGCGAAGTTTGGATGTGGCGAAGCGGAGGCGACATGATGAATCTCGCTCACCCGCTCAGGCCGGGACGGTTTGGCACACGTAGAACTTCGCCACGCGATCGCTGCTTTCCCATCCGATCGGCGCGCCCTGAGGCACGAAAAGCGAATCTCCCGTGCCCACAGACAGCACGCTGCCGTCAGGTGCTGCGAAGCGCACGCTGCCCGCCACGAGATGCATGAACTCGTTCATGCGATGCGCGCGAACGATCCGGTGGTAGGGGGTCGAGTCCCAGGCGCCCGCAAGGTACTGCGCGGCGTCATCGGTGAAGACCTTGTCGCTGCGGCACTCCGGCACGGGGCCCAGCAGCACTTCGGCGGGCAGCGTGCCGGTGGGCGTGAAGTTGGCGTCGGTGTGCAGGGGGAAGACGCCGCGCTTCGTCGGCTTGTCGCAGGCGGCCGCGCAAAACACGAAGCGCACGCGGGATCCGGCTTCGATACGAAGCGAGGTGCCGCATCCGATGACGGCACCCGCTTCGGGACCGACCACCAGCGGGGCTGAGCCTTCTGCCGTCAGGGTCAGCTCGCCCTCGACCACGACGATGGTTTCGATGTGGGGATAGCTTTCGACGTCGAGTTCGCCGATGAAGCTGGTGCGGCCGGCGCTCATCTCGCCCGGTCCTTCCCACGCGATCTCGCGATGCCGCGCAAAGGGGTCGTCCTTGCCGAACGGCGCCCTGCGGAAAGCGGTTGAAACAGGCGCGCCATCGGCGCGATGCAGTACTAGGGCCACGGTCATGATTGCTCCTGCGCGATGCGCGATGTCTTCACTGAAAGTCTGTCAGTTGCTGCTGGGTGCCGAGGCATCCTGGAAGCCAAGAATGGCCTTCGTTTCCAGGTACTCCTCGAAACCTTCGATGCCGTACTCGCGGCCGTTGCCCGAGCGCTTGTAGCCACCGAACGGGGCGTCGGGGTTCCACGCCGGGTAGTTGATGTGCACCTGCCCGGAGCGGATACGCGCCGCCACGGCACGCGCCGCGGCCAGGTCCTGGCCTTGCACATGGGCACCCAGGCCATAGACGGTGTCGTTGGCGATCTCCACCGCCTCGTCCACGCTGTCGTAGGGAATGATCGCGAGCACCGGGCCGAAGATCTCCTCCTGCGCGATCTGCATCTGGGAGTGCACTGCGGAGAAGATGGTCGGGCGGCAGTAGAAGCCGCGGTCCAGACCCTCGGGACGTCCCAGGCCGCCGCACAGCAGCTGCGCACCTTCGGCCATGCCGATGCCGATCATTTCCTGCACCCGGTTGAACTGCGCGCGGTTGGCCACTGGCCCATGCGTGGTCTGCTGCGAGCGCGGATCGCCCACGACAAAGGCCGATGCCGCTTCGAGCGCGAGCCGTTCCACCTCCGGCAGGCGCGCGCGGGGCACGATCATGCGTGTCGGTGCGCTGCAGGACTGGCCGACGTTGCGGAAGGCGGCCGCCACGCCCTTGGGGACGGCCACAGAGAGGTCCGCGTCCGGCAGGATCACATTGGGCGATTTGCCGCCGAGTTCCTGGGCCACGCGCTTGACCGTCGGGGCCGCTGCTTGCGCCACCAGGACGCCGGCGCGGGTCGAGCCGGTGAACGAGATCATGTCCACGTCGGGATGCTCGGCCAAGGCGGCGCCGACCTCCGTCCCGCTGCCGTTCACCAGGTTGAACACACCCGGCGGAAGGCCCGCGTCGTGCACCACCTCGGCAAAGAGCAGGGCGCTCAGGGGCGACAGCTCGCTGGGCTTCAGGACGACCGTGCAGCCCGCGGCCAGGGCGGCGCCGACCTTGGCTGTGATCTGGTAGAGCGGCCAGTTCCACGGGGTGATCAGGCCGCACACGCCGATGGCCTCGCGCACGAGGGCCATGTCACCGCGATGGGTGACGAAGGGGTAAGTGCGCGCGTTGTCGCGGGCCACGCGGATGTGCTCCGCCGCGGACGGCACCTGCGTGAGGCGCGCGAAGCCGATGGCCGCGCCCATCTCCAGCGAGATGGCCTGCGCGAAAAGTTCGGCGCGCTCCAGGATCAGGGCGTGGATGCGATCGAGCAGCAAGGCCCGGCTCGGGGCGGAGCTCACGGACCAGGTGGCGAAGGCGCGCCGTGCGGCCACCACGGCCTCCGCGACATCTCTGGCGCTGCCCAGTGCGATCTCGGCGACCGGCTCTTCCGTCGAAGGGTCGATGACGGCGCTGCGCGCTGGCGTTTCGGGCAGGACCCATTCGCCGTCGACGAAGATGCGGTCCAGATGGCCAGCGCGCCTGAGGCGCTCGACGATGGAGGAGTTCATGGAGTGGGCCTTTTCGAAACGAGGTCAGGGCTGTTCATCGGCGTCCATGAAGCGTGGCTACGGATGTTGGGCAATGCGGCGGGGTACGACATGAAGGGGCTGAGGTCGGGCCTTTGGATGCCTAAAAGTTTAGGCTGCGGTGCCCTCGCGCCGATGCTGCAATGAGGGTCTTGCACAAAGCAGGCTGCGGTTGTGCGAGTCGCTATAAGCAGATCCTGCCGTCGCGCATTCGTCAGGGGCCTTCGCATCGGACGCACTCGACCGGTTGCGGCGCACCGGCGGCGTTGACGCCATCATCGGCCGAGGCATAGCATCTGCCTGCGCGGCACTCTTCAATGCGCCCCGGCCGTGCGGAGGGATTGTCATGAGCACCATGTCTTCGACCTTCGTCGCCAGCGACGGCGATGGCTATGAACGGCTGATGGGCCGCTGGAGCCGCCTCCTCGCACTGCCCTTTCTCGACTTCACCGGTACCGCGGACGGCGACCGCATCCTCGACGTCGGATGCGGCACCGGCCACCTGGCCTTTGCCGTGGCGCGACGCACCGGCGCCGGAGAAGTGCGGGGCGTGGACGTCGCGCAGCCCTACATCGAACATGCCAGGCGCCACAACGAGGATGCGCGCATCTCCTTCGAGGTGGCCGACGCCTGCGCGCTGCCGTACCCGGCGCAGAGCTTCGATCGCGTGCTCTCGCTGCTGGTGCTGCACTTCGTTCCGGAGCCGGGCAAGGCCATTGCCGAGATGCGCCGCGTCGCCAAGCCCGGCGCCGTGGTCGCTGCCGCGGTGTGGGACGTGAGGGGCGGCTGCGTCGCCAACCGCATGTTCTTCGACACCGCGGCCATGCTCGACCCCGAGGCCGGTGCGCGACGGGCCCGCAACTACACGCGGCCCATGACGCGGCCCGGCGAACTGGGCAAGGCGTGGCGCGAGGCCGGATTCAAGGGCGTGGAAGAAACGACGGTCGCGATCCGGATGGAGTTCGCCTCGTTCGCGGACTACTGGGGTCCCTACGAGGGCAAGGAGGGTCCTGGCGCGGAATACGTCGCCACGCTGGATGCGGACGCGCGCTCGCGGCTGCGTGAGGCTGTGCAGGCGGCTTACCTCGACGGCGAGGCCGATGGTGCGCGCTCATATGTGGCAATGGCCTGGGCCGTGAAGGGCAAGGCGCCGGCGTAGTCGACCGCGGCCCGCTTCAAGCTTCTATTTCAAATGAACTCAGCGATGCAGCTCGTCTGGCCGTCGAGGGAGTATCTCCCCAGCTATGTCTCGGCGCTCGAACGTGGATGGTCGCCCGACAATCTTCGGCCTGAGGCCGCGCAGGAAGAGCTTGCGGCAATCCGGGCCGACGCTGCCGGCTTTCTCGATGGCTTGGTGGACCGGGAAGCGAAAGGCGCTCCGGTCGCGCTTCCCGATGGCACCACCGTCCCCCGACTTCCGGGATACCGTCGCTGGATGTGGGACGGGGAATTCTGCGGCAGCATCGGCCTTCGCTGGCAGCCGGGTACAAATCGCTTGCCCGATTATTGCTTGGGCCACATCGGGTACGGCATCGTTCCATGGAAGAGCGGGCGAGGCTATGCGACACAGGCATTGGGCTCGCTGCTCTTGGATGCCGCTAACGAGGGCCTGACCTATGTGGAAATCACGACCAGTCCGGACAACTTCGCGTCGCAAAAGGTTATACGAGCGAACGGCGGAGTCCTGGTCGAGGAATTCAACAAGCGACCCGAATTGGGTGGTTCACCCGAGTTGAGATTCCGAGTCGAGATTTGAGCGAAGCGCCCTTCGCTTGCACGGCAGAATGAGGACCAACCCCCACTCATTGCCCTGGCCATCTCCCGAATGGACAACATCGCCATCACCGCCGCCACGCCCGAAGAACTCCGCTCCGGTGAGCTCGGCCACAAGCTGCGCCACTATAACTACGGCTTCGTCGGCGAGTATCCCGAGCAGCAGTACATTCGGCTCAACGCGAGGGACGGAAACGGCCGGTTGCTCGGCGGGCTGCGAAGCTTCGTGTTTCTCTACTGGCTCAACATCGAAGTACTCTTTGTCGAAGCCGACGTGCGCGGCTCGGGCCTGGGCAGCCGCCTGCTGGCCGAGGCCGAGCGGCAGGCCATCGAGTTGGGTGCGACCAATGCGAAGCTTGACACCTTCGAATGGCAGGCGCCCGCGTTCCACCAGAAGCACGGCTACGAGGAGTACGCGCGCATCGACGACTATGCGCCCGGCTTCTACCTGGCGTCCATGAAGAAATCTTTGGCGCGCTGAGGCAGCCTCATCAGGTTTGCTTCGACAACAGGCGTTTTAGGCGCATCTTCAGAAAGCCAAAATACTTCGGGCTTTCGCGTGAGAATATTTCTTTTCCGTCAAGCATGTACGCCCTCGCGGGATGCTCGGCCGCGTTGTGAGTCTGTCGGGCTCAAGCTCGGATTGACCGAGCCGCAACTGCACGAACGGATTCATCGACCGCCAGGCAATGCAGCGCGTACTGCAGCGCATCAACGCCAGAACCGTAGAACCCGCCCATGAACGCCGCATCGCCTACCGGCACTCGTCCCAGTACCAATCAGGATTCCCCTCCAGCGGTGTGGCGATCCGCTTGAGCGACGCGCGGCCTTGTGCGTCCTTCGCAACAACGAAGACGTGCCCGTCCTGAACCGGGAAACCGTTGCGTAGAAACCTGAAGCCACTGCGCACCGAAGAAAAGTCGGCCGCGTCGAGTGCGTTGCGCAAGGCATCGCGATCGGCGACAGAGCCCTTGGTCTCCTTCAGCGCGCTATCGATCAAGAGCGCCGCATCGAAACCTTGCGCGGCGTATTGCGATGGGATGCGCCCGTGCTTCTTTTCGAAGGCGGCAACGAAAGCCTTGCTCGTCGGGCTCGGCAGGTCGGGGCCCCAGACCGCGCCTGCCAGCACATTGAGCGCAGCATCCTTGAGCAGCGGCAGTGTCGTGCCATCGACCGTACCGACCGTCAGCAGGGGCACCTTGTTCAGGAGGCCCGAGCGATTCATCTGCTGGATGAAGTTGACGCCCATGTCGCCCGGCAAGAAGGCAACCACCGCATCGGGAGCGACGCGCTTGATTTGCGCCAGCGCTGCCGCGTAGTCGGTCTGGTCGGGCTGGACGTAGATTGCGCTGACCACCTCGCCCGAGTAGTAGCGTTTGAAGCCCCGCAGTTGGTCCTTGCCCGACGGACTGTCCGGCGCCAGGAACAGCGTCTTCCAGTAGTGCCGATCGACTGCATACCGTCCCACGATCCCGGCCTGGTACTCGTCCTGGTACGAGGTGAAGAAGAATTTGCTGTTGCACCGCTTGCCGGCAATCGACGCCGGGCCGGCATTCGAGCCGACGAACAGCATGCCCGATCTGGCCATCGGCTTGGCCATGGCCATCATCACGTCGGAGAAGGTCACGCCGGTGATGAAGCTGACCTTGTCTTTCTCGATCAGGTTCTGCGCCAGCTGCGCCCCGAGGTCGGGGTTGTGCTGGTCGTCTTCCTTGATGACCGTCACGGAGACGCCGCCGAGCATTCCTTGCCGTTGCTCGACCGCCAGCATGAAGCCGTCGTACTGTTCCTGTCCGAGCGTTGCCGCCGGGCCGGACAGCGTGCCGACAAAGCCGATTTTTACCTGCGCGGAAGCGGCCAGCACCGCCGTGCCCAAAGCGCAGGTCACGAGGACAGAGCGAATGCGATGGATCAAGGTGTTCCTTGTGAATGAGTCGGGCGAGTTGTCAGAATGAGACCGAGGCTAACCCTGGCCGGTTTGCAGCTTCAGTATTCGACGGTGTTTCAAAAACGGAGCGCTGAATGACCGCCTCTGGCCGACAAGAGCCTCACGCATCCAACTCTTGCCAGGTGCAGTAGGGAAGGTCGAGCAACGGGCTGAAGTTGCTCTCGTCGGATGGCAGGCTGACAGACACTGAGCCTGGTGAAATGCCGGCCGCGATGATTAGATTCTCCTCATCCTCGCCTGCCAGCAGCAAGCCGCACTCCGCGAGAAAGCCGTCTTCTTCGCAGAGGAGTTTCCGGCAGCCCGCGATGTGAATGGAAGGAATCTCCACGCGAAACTGCTCAAGGTTCAAGCTCCGCCCATTGGGCGCCTCACCAGGCGACGAGACGACCAAGACGCCCAATTCGTTCCAGCCAGCGGTGTTGTAAAACTCAGACCAGAACTCCAGGTTGCCACCGTCTTCAAAGTACAGCGTGAACAGCCACGCCGCCTTGAGAGAGTGCTTGGGAGGCATTGCATAAGCGGTCACTGTCCGCCCGACCAAATTGCGAGCCAGCCCTTCCGGAGGAACGCCGTGACAGATGAGAGGGAGAACGGTTGTCGTCATGCTCTAGAAAGGGAAAAGCTGGGCCAGGGCGATGGCTCGCGACCTGCCTCTGCATTCAGATTCGAGACGTTGTCGGATTGGTCTCCGTCTGCCTGGTGTTGGCAGATTGTCGCTAGCGGCTTGGTCCTGCGCACGCGCCATCAATCGATATGAGCGCCGGCCCGTTGCTTTCCCAAGCCAGCCCAACCTGCCAACCCGTGGGATCTGTGGCAAATAAGTCGCCCTTCAGCTTGGGCCAAGGGATGCCGATATAGCCTAACGTCCAGCCATCTTGAGCCGAATGAGGAATCGTGTTTTTCGCGTTGAATGCATTGTTTCGCATGGCTCATCGAATGTCTTTTAATGGCGGCTGAACCCGCCACCGGTTGTGGTCAGCGATGAGTTTGATGGTGCGTGCTCATCGCGGCCGTTGTGCTACGGAGCCTTTCGTTTCCGCCTCGAATTGTTTGAGAGCGGCTGTGAACTTTGAACTCGGTCGATCCCAGGCGCCTTCATCAGTACGCCATATGCGTGCATTCGGAGCTTGCTCACGTATACCAAAAACAAACTGGAGAAATGCAGTAATCGTCCGCTCATTCCATTCCGAACCACTTCGGTAATCGAAGGAGATGCACGTTGGCGTTTCAAGGCTAATGGTCAGCAGAGGCAGTACGCATCCATTGATTGTTAGACCACCGAGCCCATGCCGGAACGTCTTTATTTCACCATCCAAGAATGCTTTAGCGGGATCAGAGATGGCCTTGAGGGCGATGTCCTTCTCCTCGGCGACGTGCCAAGTGGAAGGATTTCCAAGTACAACGCACTGCGACATCACCCAGCCGTAGATCTTCACCAACTGTTCAGAAGAGAGGTTGTCCACAAAAACGTCGGGCAAGGAGCCATCGTCCCTATCGAAGAGATGGGCAATCTGTAGCCATGGAGACATCGACGACATCAGAAGAGATAGAGAGTTGGCGGTTTCTCAGAGAACGCTAGTCGCTTGTGGGCTGAAAACCGGCAAGTCAGGTCCGTATCGTCCTGACTTCTTACGCGTGAGGCGACCAATAGCAATGTCAGGTGATGGCGGAATTCTGCCGCACATATGACCGCCCGGTTCTGGCCTTTTTGCCGCGGCGGACCACGATCGGCACCGGAGGATATCTGCCCCCGTTTGTGCGCCTGACCGCGTCCGAAAACTCAGTGCCGCGTGCTCAAAGCCAATGGCGTTTGCGGGCGCAGTGGGAGTTCGCGCTATTTCTCGACGAAGGCGCGCTCGATCACGTAGTCGCCCAGTTCGCCCTGGCGCGGGCTGATCTGGAAGCCGCGTGCATCGAGCAGCTTGCAGCTGTCGGCCAGCATGGCGGCGCTGCCGCAGATCATGGCGCGGTCCACCGCGGGGTCGAGCGGCGGCAGGCCGGTGTCGCTGAAGAGCCGGCCCGATTCGATGACCTCGGTGAGCCGGCCCTGGTTGCGGAACGGCTCGCGCGTGACGGTGGGGTAGTAGATCAGCCGCTCGCGCACCAGCTCGCCGATGAATTCGTTGTTGGGCAGGTCGTGCTCGATGAACCGCGCATAGGCCAGTTCGCTGACCTGCCGCACGCCGTGGATCAGCACCACCTTCTCGAAGCGCTCGTAGGTCTCGGGGTCCTGGATGATGCTGATGAAGGGGGCGAGCCCGGTTCCGGTGGACAGCAGGTAAAGGTGCCGGCCGGGCCGCAGGTCGTCGAGCACCAGGCTGCCGACCGGCTTGCGCCCAACGATCACCTCGTCGCCCGGCTGCAGGTGCTGCAGGCGCGAAGTCAACGGGCCGTTCGTCACCTTGATACTGAAGAACTCGAGGTGCTCGTCATGGTTGGCGCTCGCAACGCTGTAGGCCCGCATCAGCGGCTTGCCTTCGACCGGCAGGCCGAGCATCACGAAGTGGCCGTTGCGAAAGCGCAGGGCCGGATCGCGCGTGGTGCGGAATGAAAACAGCGTGTCGTTCCAGTGGTGCACATGCAGCACGCGTTCGGTGGCGAGTTGAGACATGGTGATCGTGCGTGGATGGGTCAGGAGGTGATGGACAGGCCCAGCCCGCGCAGGTAGGCCCATGGAAAGATGCCGCGCCCGTGCCCGTCGGAGAACACCAGGTTCAACCCCTTGTCGGACACGGGGTTGATCGCCGCGAGCCGGACCGATGCCTGGGGCTCGGGATGGCTGCCACGCTCGCGAAAGGCCTGCTCGCACGCGGCGCAGCGGCAGCGCGCGCGCAGCAGCCCGTGCGCGAGCCGGCTGGTGCTGCCGTCCTGCCAGCACAGCTCGAGCACGCCGCTCGCCTGGTGGTCGACGATGTCGACGGGGAACTCATGCAGCTCTTGCAACGCAGGTGGAAGCGTCGCCGCGTTCATGTCAGCGCCTTCATGCCGTCGCGGGCAAATTGGTGGTCCATGCCCTGCAGCCCGCCGCTGTGGAGCTCACCGCCCATCGCGGCCAGGCTCTCCTCGCGGATCAGCGCCTTGAGCTGGCGCACCAGCGCCTGGAAAGTGGGCGAGGCCGTCATCTCGGGCGTGCGCGGGCGCGGCAGCGGAATCGGCACCTCGGCCTTGATGCGGCCCGGCCGCGCGGTCATCACGTAGACCTTTTCGGACAGAAAGATCGCTTCCTCGATGTCATGCGTGATGAACAGCACCGACAGCTGCAGCTGCTGCCACATGTTGGTGAGGATCTCCTGCATCACCGCGCGGGTCTGCGAGTCGAGTGCGCCGAAGGGCTCGTCCATCAGCATCACCTGCGGGCTCGTGGCCAGCGCGCGCACGATGCCCACGCGCTGCTTCATGCCGCCGGAGAGCTGGTCGGGGTAGTGGTTCTCGAACGAGAGCAAGCCGGTCATGCCGAGCAGCGTGCGCGCCGCCGACTCGCGCTGGGTGCGCCCAAGGCCCTGCATCTTCAGGCCGAACTCGACATTGCGCCGCACCGTCATCCAAGGGAACAGCGAGTACTGCTGAAACACCACGCCGCGGTCCGCGCCGGGCCCGCCGATGGGCTTGCCGTCGAGCAGCGCCTCGCCCTCGCTCGGTTTGAGAAAGCCCGCCACGATGTTCAGCAGCGTCGATTTGCCGCAGCCCGACGGGCCGATGATGCTGACGAATTCGCCGGGCTTCACCTCGAGCGACACCCGGCTCGCGGCCTCGGTCGTCTGGCCCTTGGTGCCGAAGCGCACCGAGACGTCGCGGATCTGCACATGCCCCTTGCGCGGGGTGTTGGGAGCGGCGCTCATGGGTTGCTCCCGGCGCGTGCGCCATAGGTCAGCCAAGGCATCATCGCCTTGCCGATGAAACGGATCAGGCCGCTGCACATGAGTCCCAGCACGCCGATGGTGATCATGCCCAGCACGATCTCGGGGTAAGAGATCAGCGAATAGGCCTCCCACGTGAAATAGCCGATGCCGAACTGCCCCGAGATCATCTCGGCCGCAATCAGCGACACCCAGGCCACGCCCATGCCCACGGCCAGGCCGGTGAAAATTTGCGGCGCCGCGCCCGGCAGCACCACGTACCACATGATCTGCCGCTCCCGCGCGCCCAAGCATTGGCTCGCGCGCAGCAGCACGCCGTCCACCGCCTGCACGCCGCTGACGGTATTCAGCAGGATCGGGAAGAACGCGCCGATGAACGTGATGAAGACGATGCTCACCTCGTTGTCGGGCCACAGCATGATCGAGATCGGCACCCAGGCAATGGCCGGGATCGGTCGGAACACCTCCATCGCCGGAAACAGGAAACCGCGCGTGAGCCGGTAACGGCCGATCAGCATGCCCAGCGCCACGCCCAGCACCGTCGCAATCGCAAAGCCGATGAAGATGCGCCGCAGGCTCATGCCGACGTTCTTGATGAACTTGGGCGAGCCGTTGACCTCGATCACCTTCGACAACACTTCCAGCGGCGTCGGTATGTTGGCGAAGCGGATGTAGAAGTCCAGCCGGTAGGTGGTGGCCAGGTGCCAGAAGAGCACGATGCCCAAAAGAGAACAGGTTCCCATCAGGTAGGCCGGCGCGTGCTGGCGCAGGGCCTGCCAGGCGCGTTCGGCCGTGCCTGCGGCCAACGGAGGGGGCGCAGGTGTGGGCAGCGGCGCGCGCAGCACTTCCTCGGGGCGGGCCAGCCCGCGCGTTGGCGCCGCGGACTCGTCGGGCTCGCCATGCTCGGGCACTTCGTGGAACAGGCGTTGCGTGGCGGTGGACATCGCGGCTCCTGGGTTTCAGAGGCCGGCCGCGGCCAGTGCCTCGGGGTAGGTGGCCAGCTTGCCGCCGATGGCTGTGGCCTCTGCCTGCGCGTCCTTCTTCAGCAGGAAGGGCACGATCTGCGGCTTGCGCGGATCGCTCGCGTTCACCGCGTAGAAGGCCTTGTCGGCAAACAGCTTGATGCCCAGCGTCTTGTCGTTGAGGTAGGCGACCTTGACCTTCTTGTTCTCGCCCTGTGCCTTGTGGATCGCGGCCAGCGTGCAGGCGGGCGACGAATAGGCGGCGATGGGCGCGCCGTCGAGCCAGACCTCGCCGGCCTCCTTGGGCCGCGTGATCGGCGTCTTGCACAGCGCGTCGGTGCCGCTCACGTCGTAGTTGGCGAGCGTCTGCTTCTGCGCGTCGTAGTCGAGCTTGAGCTCCTTGTAGGCCTGGCGCACATAGTTCTCGTTGACCCAGGCGTTGATGTCGAGCGGCTTCACGCGGTTCAATCGCGTGAGCACTTCATGCCCCGTCTTGATGGTGTCGAGCCAGCGCGGCTTGATGGTCGGATCGAGCGTGTGGATGCCGCCAGGGCCGAGGTACAGGTAGGCCACTTCCTTCTCGATCTTGGTCCACTCCTCGATCTTGGCGCTGGCCGCCGCCGGGTTGGTGCGCACCCAGGTATTGGCCTCGACCAGTGCCTTGATGTACGCCACCACCACCTCGGGATATTCGGCCGCGAAGTCCTTGCGCACGACCACGCCGTGGAAGGTCGGCACCTTGGTCTCGGCGCCGTCGAAGATCTTGCGCGCAAAGCCGCGGTAGGGCAGCAGGTCGGCAAAGGGAACGAAGTCGGCGTGCGCTTCGATCTTCTTTTCCTGCAAGTTGGTGGTGCCCACCTCGGGGCTCTGGCTCACCAGATTCCAGTAGTCGTCCTTCCAGCCGCGCGACTGCATAGCCTGCAGCACCATGCCGTGCGCGGCCGAGCCGAAGGGCACCGAGATCAGCTTGCCCTTGAGATCGGCCAGCTCGTAGTAGGGTGAGTCCTTGTGCACCACCACGCCGTTGCCCGAGCCGAAGGCGTTGTACGCGATGATGGCCACCAGTTGCGTCTCGTTGCCCGGCTGCGCCTGGCCGGTGGCGCCGTTCACCAGCAGCGGGTAGTCTCCCATCATGCCGATCTGCAGCTTCTTGGCCATCATGCCGTTGGTGATCGGCGGGCCCGAGGTGAAGTTCTGCCAGTCGAGCTTGAAGTCGATGTCCTTGTACTTGCCGGTGGTGGGCAGGTACTTCTCGATGAGCTTCATTTCCTTGAGCACCACGCCGCCGGTGACGGTGTTCGTGGTCGTGTTCTGCGTGCCGATGCCGATGACCACTTCCTGCCGCGCCAGGGCTGGCGGAACAGAGGCCAACGCGAGCGCCAGGACTGCGCCGATTCGCAAGATGATGTGCTTCATGGACTGGTTCTCCGTGGGATCTGGAAAGAGGGCGTGGGGTGGCGGCTCAGGCGGGTTCCGCGAGATCGAGGTGCTCGAGCTTCCCGGTCACCGAAGCCCATTCCTCGGCGTCGGACAACGGCGCTTGCGCCTGGCTGATCACGGGCCACTGCGTGGCATAGCGGGCGTTCAGTTCGACGAAGTGCTCCTGCCCCGCGGGCACCTCGGTGTCGGGCACGATCGCGCCGACCGGGCATTCGGGCGCGCACACCGCGCAGTCGATGCACGCGACGGGATCGATCACGAGGAAGTTCGGCCCCTCGTGAAAGCAGTCGACCGGGCACACGCTCACGCAGTCGGTGTACTTGCAGCGGATGCAGGCTTCGGTGACGACGAAGGTCATGGCGCGGCCCCTTCGCGCTTCGCCTTCTGCGCCAGGCCGATGCCCGTGAGTGCCAGGCGCGCGAGCTTGCGCACGTCGGGGTCGGGGTCGGCCAGCGCGGTTTCGAGCGGTGCAATGGCGCGCGTGTCGCCGATCTCGCCGAGCGCAATCACCGCTTCCTTGCGCAGGTTGCTGATGGTGTGCGTGAGCGAGGCAACAAGCGACGGCAGGCCGGCCTCGGCCTTGAGCAGGCCCAGGCTGCGCGCGGCCTTCACGCGCACCTGCCAGTAGTCGTCCTGCATCGCATGCACGAGGTCGGGAATGGCGACCGACAGCCGAAGCTTGCCGACGGTCTGCGCCGCTTCCTCGCGCACCATCCAGCCGCTGTCGCCGAGCGCGCGCGTGAGCGCCGGCAGCACGCTGACGGAGGTCGCGTAGCCGAGCGCACCGATCGCGATGCGCCGCACCTCGGAGTCGGGGTCATTGGCCGCCACTTCGGCCAGGTCGCCGATGGCCGCCGGGTCCTTCAGGTAGCCGAGCACGCCGACGGCTTCGCGCCGCACCGCCGCATCGGGATCGCGCAGCGACAGCATCGCGGGCTCGAAGGCCTTGGGCGAGCGCAGCGCGCGAATGGCATGGAAGGCGAGGGCGCGCACTTCGGCGGCACCCTCGAGCAGCAGCGGCAAGAGCGGCGCGGCCGATGCTGCTTCCTTCAGTTCGGCCAGCACCTCACCGGCGGCCTTGCGCACCTCGGGCTCGGAATCGAGCAGCATCGGCGCGAGCGCCTGCACCACCTCTGGTTCCTCGAAGCCTTCGAGGGCGCGAATGGCTTCGGTGCGCACCTGCGCATCGCTGTCGGCCAGGCGCGGCAGCAGCAGCGGCACGATGTCGTCCTCGTCGCTGTAGGGCAGGTCGATCACCGCAAGGCGGCGCACGGTGGCGTCGGCATCGGCCAGCCGCTCGGCAAAAGTCTGGAGTCCGGTGTCCATGGCGTTCCCTCTCAGCGCAGCAGATAAGGGATGTCGACGGTGACGGCGCCCGTCGGGCAGTCCTGCTCGCAGGGCAGGCAATACCAGCACTCGTCGAACTTCATGTAGGCCTTCTTGGTCAGCATGTCGATCGCGAGCACGTCGAGCGGGCACACGTCGACGCAGACGGTGCAGCCCTTCTCCGCGATGCACTTGGACTCGTCCACGCGCACGGGAACCTGGGTGATGGTGGCGGCAATGGTCATTCGGAACTCCTTGGTTCAGGCGGCCTCGGCGCTGCTCGCGACCCGCAGGCGTTGGTAGGCGGTTCGTTCTTCGTCGTCGACCGGCACGATGTAGGGCTCGATCGCCTTCTTGCGCATGGCCATGCGGCCTTGCGCGTCGCGGCTGAGCAGCGAATGGCAGAACCAGTTCTCGTCGTCGCGCTCGGGGTGGTCGACGTAGTTGTGGTACAGGCCCCAGCGACTCTCGGTGCGGAACATCGAGGCATGCGCGGCCATCTCGGCGCAGTCCAGGATCGAATGCGCTTCCATTGCGCGCATGAGCTCGTGCGCATTGCTGGCAGACATCGACTCGGTGTCCTCGCGGATCTCCGCGAAGCGGCGCAGGCCGATCTCGTACTTGCTCGTGATCTTGGGCGGCTGCAGGTAGTCGTTGACCAGGCGGCGCGTCTTGTATTCGATCTGGTAGGGCGTGAGGCCGCCGCTGCGCGAGAGCGGCGCAAGGATGCGTTCGCGCTCGGCCGCCTCGGCCTCGGCGTCGGGCGTGGCCTGGCCGACTTCAGCGCAATACGCCGCGGCGTTCTCGCCGCAGAGCTTGCCGTAGACGAAGGCGCCGAGCATGTAGTTGTGCGGCACGCTCGCGCAATCTCCCGCGGCATACAGACCCTTGACGGATGTTTCGCCGCGTGCATTGATGTGGATTCCGGACGCGCTGTGACCGCTGCAGAAGCCGATTTCCGAGATGTGCATCTCGACCATCTGCTTGCGGTAGTCGTTGCCGCGCTTCTCGTGGAAGCGCCCGCGGCTGGGCCGTTCGTTGCTGTGCAGGATGGTCTCGATCTCCTGGATCGTTTCTTCCGCCAGGTGGTCGAGCTTGAGAAACACCGGACCGTTGCCACTCAGCAGTTCGTTGTAGAACTCCTGCATCATCGCGCCGCTCCAGTAGTCGCATTCGATGAAGCGCTCGCCTTTCGAGTTGGCCGTGTAGCCGCCCAGAGGACCCGTGACATAGGCGCAGGCAGGGCCGTTGTAGTCCTTGATCAGCGGGTTGATCTGGAAGCACTCGAGGTTGGCCAGGTCGGCACCCGCGTGGTAGGCCATTGCATGGCCGTCGCCGCAGTTGGTCGGATTCTCGTAGGTGCCCATGAGATAGCCCGAGGCCGGCAGGCCCAGGCGCCCCGCCGCGCCGGTGCAGATGACCGCGGCCTTGGTGCGGATCATGTAGAGCTCGGCGGTGCGGCAGTCGAAGCCCATCACCGCGGCCACCTCGCCATCGGGCCCGGTCAGAACGCGCGTGACGACCACGCGGTTGGTGATCTCGACCCGAGCACGCTTGAGCTGCCGATAGAGAATGCGTTTCATGTGGTGCCCCTCGGGCATCGGCAGCACGTAGGCGCCGAGGTGATGGACCTTGCGCACCGAGTAGTCGCCGGTCTCGTCCTTCTCGAACTTGACGCCCCAGCGGTCCAGCTCCTGGATCATGTCGAAGCTGCCCGCGGCGTAGGCCATCACGGCCTCCTGGTCGACGATGCCGTCGTTGGCGACGGTGATCTCCTTCACGTACTGCTCGGGTGTGGCGTGGCCGGGTATGACGGCGTTGTTCAGCCCGTCCATCCCCATCGAGATGGCGCCGCTGCGCTTCACGTTGGCCTTGTCGATCAGCAGCACGCGCAGCTTGGGGTTTTGCTCCTTGGCTTTCACCGCGGCCATCGGCCCGCCGGTACCGCCGCCGATGACGACGAGGTCGAATTCCATGTCGATAGTTTTCATGCTTCAGCTCCTGGCTAGGTTCGGTCGATGCGCAGGCGGTACTGGAACGCGTCCCCGCGGTAGTAGAGAAACTCGAAATCGATGGGGTGCTCGTCGGCATAGGTGAGCCGCTCGATGCGCAGCAGCGGCGACGCTTCCTCGATGCGAAGCTGGCGCGCCAGGAACGCATCGGCCGAGATCGCTTCGATCTGCACGTCGGCATGCGTGAGGTGCTGCCCGAGGTCGTTCTCCAGAATCACGAAGATGTCGCGCGTGGCGAGGTCTTCCTGCACCAGTCGCTCGCCGAGCGCGAGCGGAAAGTAGCTCTGATCGACCGAGATCGGCTCGCGGTTGAGGTAGCGCAGCCGCTGGATCTCGTACACCGGTTCGCCAATGGCAACGTGCAGGCGGCGCGCCACGATCTCGCTCGCGGCCACCTGGCGCGTGCTGAGCACCTGCGAGAAGGTTTCGTAGCCCCAGGGCCCCATTGCCTCGCCGAAGCCCTGCAGGCGCGAGAGGTTCTGGAACGCCTTTGGCTTGGCAACGAAGCTGCCCTTGCCGGCCACCTTGAAGACCAGGCCTTCCTTCTGAAGGTCTCCCATGGCCTGACGAATGGTGATGCGGCTGACCGAGAAGGCCTGCATCATCTGGCTCTCGGAAGGCATCTGGGAGTGCGGCGGATAGGTTCCGTCGAGCACGCGCCGCCGGATGATCTCGCGAATTTGCGTGTGCATCGGCACCGACGACATCGGTACCACGCGGGCTTCGGCGCTCGCTGGCTGGTCTGGCTTGCGGAGTGCATTCATGAGCGGGAATGACCTGTTATGACGAGTCATACCTAGCAGAACGCGTGCCAGCGGGTGCGGCATGGCAGTGCCGCACGGTTTTTCAGAGGGAAGACGCTGTTCTAGACCCTGGAACAGCCGAAGAAGAAAGCCGGTGCGAACGCACCGTGTCGAAGCTCACGCACCGGCCGTGCGCTTGCTGATCACTGCGCCGGTGCACGTTCGCGAGTTTGCGAACAGGGCACGAGGGCCGCGGACCCCACGCCAGAGCCACGCGGCGAGAGGCGTGGCCCATTCATGCGAAATATTGGCGCCTCAGGGCGCCGCGCTCACTGCGCCACGCGGATGTTGGCGTCCTTGATGATCTTGGCGTAGACGGCGGCATCCGAGCGCACCACCTTCTGGAACTCTTCGGGCTTGCCGCCGGCCACCTGAAGGCCGAGCGCCTCGATCTTGGCGCTGACCTCGGGCAGGTGCACGATGCGGTTGATCTCGTCCGAGAGCTTCTGCACCACGGGCGCCGGCGTGGCGGCCGGCAGGAACACGCCGAACCAGCCATACGGATCGAACGAGTGGTAGCCCAGCTCGGCAAAGGTGGGCACGTCGGGCAGGCCGGGCATGCGCTGCGTGCCGGTCACGGCCAGCGGCCGCATCGACTTGAGGTGCGGCCGCGCGCTCGCACTGTCGACGAAGGCCGAGGCCAGCTGCCCGCCCACCAGGTTGGTCACGAGCGGTGCGGCGCCCTGGAACGGCACGTGGACCAGGTCGATGCCGGCCTGCATGTTGAGAAGCGCGCCCTGGATGTGCGAGGAGGTGCCCGCGCCGTAGCTGCCGAAGTTGTACTTGCCTGGGCTGGCCTTCACCATCGCGATGAAGCCCTTCAGGTCCTTCGCGGGAGAGTCGAGCGGCACGGCCAGCATGCTGGGGCTGCGCGCAATCATCGTGACGGGCGCGAGGTCTTTCAGCGGGTCGTAGGGCAGCTTCTCCATGAGCATCGGCTGCTGGATCAGCGCGGTGATGCCGATGAGCACGGTGTAGCCGTCGGGCGGCGCCTTTGCGACGAAGCTGTTCCCGATGGTGCCGCCCGCGCCGGGCCGGTTGTCCACCATGGCCGGCTGCCCCCAGGCTTCCTGCAGCTTCTGTCCGATGGTGCGCGCGAGCGTGTCGGTCGCGCCGCCAGCGGGGTAGGGCACGATCAGCTTGAGCGGTTGCGCCGGATAGGCCGTCTGCGCCAGGGCCGGCGGGGCGAGCAGCACGGCCAGGCCGGCTGCAAGGCAGAGTCTTCGCATCTTTGATGTCTTCATGGTCTTGTCTCCTGGTTGTATCGGAAAAACTCAGCGCATCGCTTCGCGCACCAGGTTGCGTGCAATGACGATCTGCTGGATCTGGGTGGTGCCTTCGTACAGCCGGAAAAGCCGCACGTCGCGGTAGAACCGTTCGATGCCGTAGTCGGAGACGTAGCCGGCGCCGCCGAAAATCTGCACCGCGCGATCCGCCACGCGGCCGCACATCTCGGAGGCGAAGAGCTTGCAGCACGAAGCCTCGGTGGCCACGTTGCGGCCCGCGTCGCGCTGGCGCGCTGCATCAATGACCATGCAGCGCGCGGCATAGATCTCGGCCTGGCTGTCTGCCAGCATCGCCTGCACCAGCTGGAACTCGGCAATGGGCTGGCCGAACTGGTTGCGCTCCATCGCGTAGTGCAGCGCATCGCGCTGCATGCGTTCGGCCACGCCCACGCAGATGGCGGCGATGTGGATGCGGCCCTTCTCGAGCACCTTCATCGCAGTCTTGAAGCCCTGGCCCTCGCGCCCGCCGATCAGCTGGCTCGCGGGCACCTTGCAGTTCTCGAAGATCACGTCGGCGGTGTGGGCGCCGCGCTGGCCCATCTTGCGGTCCTTGCGGCCGATCGTGATGCCCGGGGTGTCGGCCTCGACGATGAAGGCCGACACACCGCCGGCGCCCTTGTCTTGCGGATTGGTGCGCGCCATCAGCGTGAAGATGCCCGCATGCGGCGCGTTGGTGATGAAGCGCTTGGTGCCGTTGACGATGTAGTGGTCGCCTTCGCGGATCGCGCTGGTGCGAAGCGACGCCGCGTCGGAGCCGGTGTCGGGCTCGGTCAGCGCGAACGATGCGATGAGCTCGCCCGTGGCAAGGCGCGGCAGGTACTTCTCCTTCTGCGCCTCAGTGCCGTCGAAGAGGATGCCCTGCGAGCCGATGCCCACGGTGGTGCCGAACAGCGAGCGAAAGCAGGGCGAGGTCTGGCCCATGGCCAGCATCACCATCACCTCTTCTTCCATCGTCACGCCCAGTCCGCCGTATTCTTCGGGCACGGTCAAGCCGAAGAGGCCCAGCTCCTTCATCTCGCGCACGATGTCTTCGGGGATCTCGTCGGTCTCCGCCACGATGGCTTCGGCCGGCACGAGTCGCTCGCGCACGAAGCGGTTGACGGCGTCGAGCAGGGCTTCCAGGGTTTGCGGGTCGCGGATCATTCTTCCTGCTGCTTTCTCAAAGCGTTTCGGCCGTGCCGAGAATGGCGCTGGCCTGGCTGGACAACATGCCGCCGTTGCCATGTGCGACGGCGGTGCGCGCGTTCTTCACCTGGCGCTCGCCGCATTCACCGCGCAACTGCCGCACCGCCTCGATCAGCGCGAAGATGCCGTACATGCCGGGGTGCACGCACGAGAGCCCACCGCCGTTGGTGTTGACCGGGAGCCGGCCGCCCGGTGCGATGGCGCCGTCGGCCACGAAGCGGCCGCCCTCGCCCTTGGGGCAGAAGCCCAGGTCTTCGAGGAACAGCAGCGTGTTGATGGTGAAGGCGTCGTACAGCTGAACCACGTCCATGTCCTTGGGCGCGAGCCCGGCCATCGCGAAGGCCTCGCGGCCCGACTGGCTGGCCGCCGTGGTGGTGAGGTCCGCCATCGACGAGATCTGCCGGTTCCACACCGCCGTGGCGTTGCCCAGCACATAGACTGGCTTCTTCGGCAGGTCCCTGGCGCGCTCGGCACTCACCAGTACGCAGGCGCCCGCACCATCGGTGACCAGGCAGCAGTCGCGCACGCTCAGCGGGTCCGACACCATGCGCGCATCCAGCACTTCCTCGCGTGTGAGAGGCTCGCGCATGAAGGCCTCGGGGTTGAGCCCGGCCCAGGCGCGTGCCGCCACCGCCACGTCGGCGAGCTGCTCGCGCGTGGTGCCGAACTCGTGCATGTGGCGCGATGCCGCAAGCGCGTAGGCGGACACCGGCAGCATCGGTTCGTAAGGATGCTCGTAGGGCTGCGGATCGAGAAAGCGGCGCGCGGCCACGATCTCGCGCCGGCCGAAGGCGGCGCTGCGCTGTGCGCTGCCGTAGCAGATGAGCACCGCGCTGCACTGGCCCGAGCGGATGGCCTGCATCGCTGGCAGCAGGTGCGCGATGAAGCTGCTGCCGCCCAGCATCGTGCCGTCGATGTAGCGCGGATTGAGGCCCAGGTATTCGACCACCGGCAAGGCCCACATTGCAGCCGAGGCGCTCGCGGTGCAGAGGCCGTCGATGTCGCGCATCTCCAGGCCTGCATCGGCCACGGCCGCGCGCGCGGCGCGTGCGAGCAGCTCCATATCGGTGAAGCCCGGCGTCTCGCCGCAGCCGAAGGTGGCGGCGCCAGCGATGGCGGCGCTGCCGCGCAATGCCTTGAGTCCGGTGCTCATGCAGGTGCTCCTTCAACGGCGTCGAACAGCACCAGCCCGCGGCCGTCCTTCACCTGCACCCGCGCCTTGACGCGCTGGCCGATGCGTACCGAGGCGGGTGCGAGATTCTCGATGCGGCTCATCAGTCGCACGCCTTCGTCGAGCTCGACCAGGCTGACGTTGAGGTCGCCGCCGTCGGCCGGCTTGCGCCGCACCGTCGTCACCGCATGCACGGTGCCGAGCCCGCCGGGCGTCTTCCATTCGAGTGACGCGCCGCCGCAGTGCGGGCAGCTCTCGCGCGGGTAATACACATGGCGGCCGCAGTCGCCGCAGCGCTGAAGCAGGAAGCGGCCGGCGTCCAGTTCGCCTTGGTGGAAGGCCTGCACGCCGGTGATGGTGTCGGTCATTGGTTCGGTTCCTTGTTCGCCGGCCACTGGAAGGCCAGCGGCTTCTTGTCCAGAAAACGGTTCACGGCGTCGCGGTGCTCGGCGCTGCCGAAGGCCAGCGCCTGCACGTTCGCCTCGGTGTCGAGCATCGCGGCCAGCGCGCCCGCGTCGCCGGTGGCGCGCTTCACCAGGCTCACCGCGAGCGGCGAGGCCCCGGCAAAGCTTTCGGCCAGCGCCAATGCGCGCGGCAGCAGCTGCTCGGGCGCATGCAATTCCATGGCGATGCCGAGTTCGCGCGCCTCGTCCGCACCAACCTCGCGTGCCGAGAGCATCAGCTCACGTGCGCGCTGCGCACCTACCACGCGCGGCAGCGTGTAGAAAGCGCCGCAGTCCGGCACCAGGCCCAGCTTCAGAAAGGACATGCAGAAGCGCGCGCGCGGGCTCGCGAGCACGAAGTCGGCCGCGAGTGCCAGGCTGAAGCCTGCGCCGTAGGCGGCTCCATCGACCGCGGCGATCACGGGCTTGTCGAGCAGGACCAGTTCGCTGAACCAGCGCTGCGTGGCCTGCATGCGGCCGCGCCAGCCGGCGTTGTCGAGCTTGGCATCGGCAATTCCGCGCAGGTCGCCGCCCGAGCAGAATTGGCCGCCGGCCCCTGTGAGCACCAGGGCGCGCACCTGGGTGTCGGCCCGCACTTCTGCAACGGCCTGCGCGAGGTCGTCGCGCATGGCGGGGGTGAAGGCATTGCGGTTGGCGGGCGTGTCGAGCGTCAGCAGCGCGGCGCTGCCGTGTCGCTCGTAGCGCAGTGCGGTGAAATCGTTCATCAAGTTGGCTCCTGGGGCGTAGCGGCGCGATGCGCTTCCTGCAGTTCGCGCCAAAGAATCTTTCCGGTGCCGGACTTCGGCAGGCGATCGAGAAACTCGACCACGCGCGGCGCCTTGTACACGGCCATGCGCTCGCGGCACCACGCGACGATCTCTTCTTCGCGCACCTGGCCGCGCTGCGCAGGCTTGAGCACCACCAGCGCCTTGACCGACTCGCCACGCTTGCCGTCGGGCACCGCGATCACGCAGGCCTCGTGGATGGCCGGATGCTCGTACATCGCGTTCTCCACCTCGGTAGGCCACACCTTGTAGCCCGAGGCGTTGATCATTCGCTTGAGCCGGTCGCGCAGGAAGAAGTAGCCTTCCTCGTCCATCAAGGCGAGGTCACCAGTGCGGAAGAAGCGCTGGCCGCCGATCTCGATAAAAGCCTCGCGGTCGGCTTCCGGGTTGCGCCAGTAGCCTTTCATGACCTGCGCGCCGCGCGTGACCAGCTCGCCGGTTTCGCCGGGCGGAAGTTCCTCGAACGTGACCGGATCGACGATCCGCGAATCGACACCCTGCGTCGGCATGCCCAGGCACTGGCGCTTGCCGCGCGCGGGCGGGTTCGCGTGCAGGAACGAGGCGGTTTCGGTCAGCCCGTAGCCTTCGTTGTATGAAAGGCCGTGGCGCTGCAGGAGCATCGCGGCCACGGCCTCGGGCATGGCGGCGCCGCCGCCCGACAGCAGTGCGAGGCTGGAGAGGTCGCGCCGCTCGGCATCGGGATGCGAGAACAGGTCGATCACCATCGCCGGCGGCGCGGACCAGGCGGTGACCGCATGGCGCTCGATGAGGCGCACGGCCATGGCCGGGTCCCAGCGCGGCATCATCACCGCGGTCGCGCCGAGGAACATCGGCATGTTCATGCCGTTCTGCAGGCCCAGCATGTGGAAGAGCGGCGCGACGGCGAGCGTCACCGTTTCCACGTGCAGCTGCTTCCACACTGCCGAGGATGCAAGCGAGGCCAGCATCGTGGCATGGGTGTGCATGCAGCCCTTGGGATGGCCGGTCGTGCCCGAGGTGTAGGGCAGCACCGCGAGGTCGTCTGGCGATAAGGGCAATTCGGCGGGTGCGAGGTCGAGCGCGATCGCATGCTCGAAGCCGTGCAGACGTGCGTCATCGAGCGGCGCGCGCGGCGCCGTGACCCAATCGGGCAACACGTCGTCGCTTGCGCTCGTGTCCACCGCATCGGCATAGGCGTGGACGAGCACGCCCCGCAGCTCGCCGTCGCCTTCGCCTTCGCCTAGCGTGAGCGCAGGCAGCAGATCTTGCGCGACGCAGGCCACGCGGGCGCCGCTGTCGAGCGCGTAGTGGCGCACCTCCGCGGCCTTGCTCATGGGGTTGACCGGCACCACCACGCCGCCCGCGCGCAGCACGGCGTAGAAGGCCGTGACGAACTGCGGGCAGTTCTGGCTTGCGAGCAACACGCGGTCGCCCGGTTCGACACCGAGGCGCTGCTGCAGGTACCCGGCCAGGGCATCGACGCGCCCGCGCAACTGCGCATAGGTGACGAGGGCGCCGCAGTAGACGATGGCCGGCTTGTCGGGGTAGCGCCGCGCGGTCGTGTCCAGGTAGTCGAGCAGCGTGGCGCGCGGCACGCGCAGCTGGCGCGCCACGCCCTTGGGCCAGAAGCGGAAGTGCGGCGGCCGGTCGGTCATGGGGCGGCGCTCACTGCTTTTCGAGGGCGCGGGCGATGATCTCTTTCATCACCTCGTTGGCCCCGCCGTAGATGCGCCCGACGCGCACGTCGGCATACAGCCGCGCAATCGGGTATTCGTTCATGAAGCCGTAGCCGCCGTGCAGCTGAAGGCATTCGTCGACGATGCGGCAGCAGGTGTCGGTGGTCCACCACTTGGCCATGGCGGCGGTCGGCACGTCGAGCTCGCCGCGCATCAGGCGGGCGATGCAGTCGTCCACGAAGGCGCGCGCGACCTGCGCCTGGGTCTCGCACTCGGCCAGCTTGAAGCGGGTGTTCTGCATTTTCAAGAGCGGCTGGCCGAACACCTGGCGGTCCCGCACGTATTCCAGTGTGTCGCCAATGGCCCGCTGCATGGTCGCCACCGCGCCGACTGCGATCAGCATGCGCTCGCGCGGCAGCTGCGCCATGAGCTGCGCAAAGCCGCAGCCCTCCTGGCCGCCCAGCAGGTTGTCGGCCGGCACGCGCACGTCGTCGAAGAACAGCTCGGTGGTGTCCAGCGTCTTCTGGCCCATCTTGTCGAGCAGCGGGCCGCGGCGAAAGCCCGCCGCGCCCTCGGTCTCGACCATCAGCAGCGAGATGCCCTTGCCGCCGGCCGCTGCATCGGTCTTGGCCGCGACGCAGACCAGGCCGGCATGCATGCCGTTGGTGATGAAGGTCTTGCTGCCGCTGATGCGCCAGTGGTCACCGTCGCGCCGTGCCTGCGTCTTGATGCGCTGCAGGTCGGTGCCGGCACCGGGCTCGGTCATCGCGATGGCGGCCACCAGCTCGCCGCTGGCCATGCGCGGCAGCCAGCGCAGCTTCTGCGCCTCGGTGCCGTAGGCCAGCAGGTAGTGCGCGACGATGCCGCTGTGCACGTTGTTGCTGAAGCTCTGCGCCATGGCGCGCATCTGCTCCTCGCAGATCACCGCCTCGTGCAAAAAGCTGCCACCACCGCCGCCGTATTCCTCGGGAATGCTGGCGCACAGGAGGCCGGCCTGGCCGGCCTTGGTCCAGATGTCGCGGTCGGCGTGGTGCTGCGCGCGCCAGCGTGGTTCGTTGGGAACGCATTCGCGCTCGAAGAAGCGGCGCGCGCTGTCGCGCAGCATCTCCAGCTCTTCGTTCATCCACGGCCGGGTGATGTTCATCACGGCCTGCCGCCCCCACAGACCAGCACCTGCCCGCTGACGTAATTGGACTCCGGAATGCAGAACATGTAGACCGCGCCGGCCGCTTCCTGCGGCGTGCCGCCGCGGCCGAGCGGAATCATGGCTTCGGCGTTCTTGAGGATCTGCGGATTGACGCCGACCTTGATCTGACGGCCCTCGATGTCGATGCTCGCGCCCGCGCTGGCATCGGCCTCGGTCAGCCGGGTCTTGATGAGGCCGAAGGCCACGCTGTTGACCGTGACCTTGTAGCGGCCCCATTCCTTGGCCATGGCCTTGGTCAGGCCGTTGATGCCCGCCTTGGCGGCCGCGTAGTTGGCCTGACCCGCGTTGCCGTACACGCCGGAGGTGGACGAGATATTGACCACCTTGCGGAACACTTCCAGCCCTTCGTCGGCTTCGCGCTTGGCGGCATCGCGGATGAAGTTGGAGGCGGCGCGCAGGATGCGAAAGGGCGCCGTGAGGTGCACGGCGAGCATGGCTTCCCACTGCTCGTCGCTCATTTTCTGCACCACGTTGTCCCAGGTGTAGCCGGCGTTGTTGACGATGATGTCCAGGCCGCCGTAGCTGTCGACAGCGGTGCGCACGAAGCGGTCGGCAAAGCCGCTGTCCGTCACGCTGCCGGCGCAGGCAATGGCGCTGCCGCCCGCGGCCACGATGTCGTTGACGGTCTGTGCGGCCGGTTCGGAGTCGAGGTCGTTGATGACGACGCGCGCGCCATCACTCGCCAGCTTGAGCGCAATCTCGCGCCCGATGCCGCGGCCGGAGCCGGAGACGATGGCGACCTTGCCTTCGAGTTTTCTGTTGTTGTTGCTGCTGCTGTTCATGGGGTGTCTCCTGGAGGATGTGTCAGGGCCAGGCGACGAGGGCTTCGCCGCTCAGCTTGATGCCGCCGTCGGCGTTGGCGGTCGCGATCTTGAGCCGCACGCTGCGGCGGCCTTCATGTTCGAACTTCTCGCCGACCGTGCCGGTGCAGCGGATGCGTTCGCCCACCTGGGTGAGTGCGGCAAAGCGCACGTCGAGGGAACGGATCGCCGTCTGCGGCACCCAGTTGCTCAACAGCCGCGCGAGCCAGGCCGCCGAGAGCATGCCGTGCGCGAACACATCGGGCATGCCCGCTGACTTGGCGAAGTCGATGTCGACATGGATCGGGTTGTGGTCGCCTGAAGCGCCGCAGTACAACGCCAGGTCGAGCCGGCTGATCGGTGCGAGTTCGAGCGGGGGCAGCGCATCGCCGGGCTGCAGCGCGCTCCAGTCGGGAAGGGTGGCGGTGGTCATCGTCGGGCTCCGGTCGTTCATTGGTTGCGCACCACCGTGACGCAGCGCAGCTCGGCCACGAGCTCATCGCGCTGGTTGCTGACGCGCGTCTTGCGCACGACGAATTCGAGCGCGCCGTTCTTCTTGTCGTAGATGTCCTCGATGCGCTGGCGGAAGGTCAGCGTGTCGCCGGCGTAGGCCATGGCGTGGTAGCTGAAGCCCTGCTCACCGTGCAGCAGGCTGCGGTAGTCCATGCCCAGCAGCTCGCGGATCGCGGCCGGGTTCGGCGCCTCCATCTCCAGGCAGAAGAGGAAGGTGGGCGGCACCGGCAGGCCCGGATGGCCCGCGTCGCGCGCCGCGGCCTCGTCGACGTAGACGGGATCGGTCTGCCCGGTGGCCTTGGCGAAGAAGCGCAGGCGGCCTTTTTCCACTTCCACCTGGAAGGGTGGGAGTTGGTGGCCGATGTGGCGGCGGTCGATCATGACCAGCCACCGCCGGGCCGCCCCAAGGCGGCTGGAGCCCTCTCGGGGGGCAGCGCAGTACACGAAGTGACAAGCGTGGGGGCTAGCATCTCAAACCGCTTGGTACAGCGTGACGACGCAGGCACCGCCGAGGCCCAGGTTGTGCTGCAGCGCGAGGCGTGCACCTTCGACCTGGCGCTGCTCCGCGCGGCCGCGCAGCTGCCACACCAGCTCCGCGCATTGCGCGAGGCCCGTAGCGCCGAGCGGATGGCCTTTGGACAGGAGGCCGCCCGAAGGGTTGGTCACCACGCGACCGCCGTAGGTGTTGTCGCCCTCGACGATGAAGCGCTCGGCCGTGCCTTCGGGCGTGAGGCCCAGCGCCTCGTAGGTGATGAGTTCGTTGGCGGTGAAGCAGTCGTGCAGCTCGACCACGTCCAGTTCCTCGGGGCCGATGCCGGCGTCCTCGTACACCTGCCGGGCCGCGGCGGCCGTCATGTCGTAGCCCACCAGCTTGCGCATGTCCTTGCTCTCGAAGGTGGAGGGCGTGTCGGTGGTCATGGCCTGCGCGGCGATCACCACGCGCTTGTCGAGGCCGTGCTTCTCCGCGAACTCGGCCGAACAGACGATGGCCGCGGCCGCGCCGCAGGTGGGCGGGCAGCACTGGAAGCGCGTGAGCGGATCGAACACCACCGGCGAGGCCATCACCTCGTCGAGCGTCAACGTCTGGCGGAACACCGCGAGCGGGTTGCGCGCGGCGTGCTGGCGCGCCTTCACCGAGATGCGGCCGAAGGTGTCGCGGCGGATGCCGTGCTGCGCGATGTAGTCGCGGCCGGCGCCGCCGAAGAACTGCGCGGCGCGCGGCGCTTCGGGAATGTAGCCCTGCTTCTCGGCCATCACGTCGGCAAAGCGCGCCATGGGCGAGGGCCGGTCGTCGTAGGCGCCCTTGAGAGCGCCGGGCTGCATCTGCTCGAAGCCGAGCGCAATCGCGCATTCGACCATGCCGCTTTCGACCGCCTGGCGCGCGAGGAACAGCGCGCTGGAGCCGGTGGAGCAGTTGTTGTTGAGGTTGAAGACCGGAATGCCGCTGAGGCCGACGCCGTAGATGGCGGCTTGCCCGGCGGTGGAGTCACCGTAGACGTAGCCGACATAGGCTTGCTGCACCAGCGAATAGTCGACGCCGGCGTCATCGAGCGCGAGCTTGGCGGCGCGCGCACCCATCACGGTGTACGGGTCGCTGGCGCCGGGCTTGGTGAAGGGAATCATGCCCACGCCGACCACATGGACGGGGCGTTGCATACGTGTCATTGAAACTCCTGATGGATGCGGTGACGATGGAATGAAGTCTCTGCCGATGCGCCGGATTCAACAATCGCGGATCGGCCCAAAACGATTGGCCGAAACGCTCACTGGTGCACCCTTGGCGCTGCGCTCACGCCGGGTCGCGGTAGCGGAAGGTGCCCATGGCGCGCGCCGCCACTTCGCCGCTCGCGTCGGTAACGGTGGCTTCGCAAAAGCACACCGAGCGGCCGCCGCCGGTCGCACGCCCCTCGGCCTGCAGCACACCGCTCGAGGGCCGCATGAAGGCGATGTGCATGTCGACGGTGACGACCTCGCGCGCATAGCCGACGCGCGAAAGCGCCGCATGCGCCATGGCGCTGTCGAGCAGCGTCATCAGCACGCCGCCGTGGCCGGCGGCATGGTTGTTCAGCAGCTCGGGGCGCAGCGCCACCGACACCAGCGATTCGCCGCCCTCGGCCCGCTCGACCCTGAGGCCGAGGTGCTCGGAGAACGGCACATAGCGCTGCGGTCCGCTGCGCGGCCGGTCGTCGCCTTCGGGCGACGCGCTCGCAAGGTGCAGGCTCATGGCGCGGCTCCCCGCTTCGACGCGGCGGCCGCCGCGGTGAAGTCGCGCGGCCCGGTCAGCGCGAGGCCGCCGTCTACGGGAATGATGGCGCCCGTGATGTACGAGCCCCAGTCGCTCGCCAGCATCATGGCCATGCGGCTGATGTCCTCGATGCGGCCAAGGCGCTTGAGCGGCACGCGCTGCGCCATTGCGGCCATGGTGTCGTCGGTCGGTGCGAGCCGCTTCAGGCCCTCGGTGTCGGCGATGGGGCCGGGCACGATGGAGTTGATGCGGATGCCCTGCGGGCCCCACTCCAGCGCCAGCACCTGCGTCAGCATGTCGACACCGGCCTTGGCCGCGCACACGTGAGCCTGGAAGGGCGTGGGCGTGAAGGCTTGCCCGGCGGAGATCTGGATCACGCAGGCGCCGGGCTTGCGCAGGTGCGCATGTGCGAGCCGCGCAACGTTGAAGCTGCCGAGCAGGTCGATGTCGACCACCGTCTTGAATGCGTTGGGTGACATGTCGAGTGCGCTCGCGAGAAAGTTGCCCGCGGCGCCCGAGACCAGCACGTCGATCGGTCCGAAGCGCTCCGCGCCTTCGGCGAAGGCGCGCTCCAGAGCCTCGGGCTGGCGCACGTCGGCCGGAATGCCGAGTGCCTCCGTGCCGAGCGCCTCGAGCTGCAGCGCAGCCCTGGCCACCTTGTCGGCCGAGCGGCTGAGCACGGTGAGCCGCGCCCCGGCGCGCGCAAAGGCCTGCGCGATGCCGAAGTTGATGCCGCTGGAACCACCGGCCACGGCCACGTGGCGGCCCTTGAAATCGAAAGCGGAAAAGTCCATGGGGTTCATTGCTCCTGTCATTCGGGTTTGAAGCCGATCTCGGCCAGCATCTTCCGTTCGCGCTCGAACTGGGCACGGGCGTAGTCGGCGTAGCTTTCGCCGGTCATCAGCTTGGGCTGCATGTCGAACAGCTCCAGCTGCTGGAGGTAGGCGGGGTCCGTCGCAGCCTTGCTGAAGGCCGTGTGCAGCCTGGCGGCAATCTTCGGATCGAGGTTCTTGGGTGCCACCAGGCCGACCGGCGACTCGATCACCATGTCATGGCCCAGCTCCTTCACGGTCGGCGCGTCGTAGCGCTTCAGGCGCTCCGCGGTGAAGGTGGCGAGCAGGCGAACCTTGCCGCCCTGCACCTGGGGCCCGAAGCCTGGGTCGCCGTAGACGTCGAGATGACGCCCGATCACCGCCTGGAAAGCCTCGCTGCCGCCCTTGTAGGGCACCAGGTTGAAAGAGGTGCCCGCCTGCTTGGCGAGCCGCTCGGCATAGATGCGGTTGATGCTGATCGCACCGACGTTGCCCCAGCTCACGACGCCGGGGCGCTTCTTGGCATCGGCCAGCAGCTCGGGCAGCGACTTCCAGGGCGCATCGGCGGCCACCACGATGCCGGTGGTGAGGCCGGCCAGCCCGATCAGGTAGGTGAAGTCCTTGAGTGGGTCCCAGGTCACCTTCTGCACCAGCGGCGCACGGATCACCGAGTTGTGCATGACCGCGATCGTGTAGCCGTCGGCGTCGTTCATCGTAGCCAGCGATGCGGTGCCGGTGATGCCGCCCGCGCCCGGCCGGTGCATCAACACGATGGGCTGGCCCAGGTCTTTGGAGGCGGCCTCGGCCAGCGTGCGGAAGATCGGATCGAATGAGCCGCCTGGCGGGAAGGGCAGCACGAGCTGGATCGGCTTGTGGGGGTAGGGGTCGGCCGCCTGTGCCAGCGGCGCGGCCAGCGCGCAGGCGGCCACCAGGGCCAAGGCCGCGCGGCGATGCATCTTCGTCATGGTGTTGTCTCCTGTCGTTTGAAATTGGTGCGGCTCAGGCGGCCTGCGGCAGCGGCAGGTAGCGGAATGAGCCCTGCGCACGCGCGACCACGCGGCCCGCGTCGTCGCTGACCGAGGCGCGGCACCAGGCCACGCTGGCGTCGTGCTGCACCACTTCGCCGTCGGCCGTGAGGCGGCCGCGGCCCGGTTCGTGAAAGCTGGTGTTGAGGTTGAGCGTGACGGCGGTGCGTTCGAAGTCGAACAGCGACACGGCTGCACTGGCCATGACCACGTCGAGCAGCGTGACCAGCACGCCGCCATGTACGGCGCCGATGACGTTGCCGAGCTCGGCCCGCTCGTCGAGAACGAGGCGCGCGCGGCCGCCTTCGGAGAACTCGCGGCGCGCGTCCAGGAGCCGCATGAACGGCACCTGGCCGAACAGGTGGCGGCGGTCCGCACCCGTGACGGGTTTCATCATGGCTGCACCCGCTCGCGCAGCACGTTCTTCAGCACCTTGCCCGCGGCCGACAGCGGCAGCTCGCGCATGAAGCTGATGCTGCGGGGGCACTTGTAGCCGGCCAGCCGTTCGCGGCACCAGGCGCGCAGCTCGTCGGCCGTGGCGACGCTTCCTTCGTCCAGCACCACCGCCGCGTGCACCGCTTCGCCCCAGCGCGCATCGGGCACGCCGATGACCGCCGCTTGCCGCACCTGCGGATGGCTGCGCAGCGCGGCCTCCACTTCGGCGCAATAGACGTTTTCGCCGCCGCTGATGATCATGTCCTTCAGGCGGTCGACGATGAACAGGTACCCATCGTCCAGCATGCGGCCGGCATCGCCCGTGCGCAGCCAGCCATCACGCAGCGCGGCGGCCGTAGCCTCGGGGTTGCGCCAATAGCCCTGCATCACCATGGGGCCGCGCGCGAGGATCTCGCCCACCTCGCCGCGCGGCAACTCGCGGCCGCTCTCGTCCGCGACGATGATCTCCGCGCCGAGCCCGGCGCGGCCGACGGCATTGAGCCGGCCGAGCGAGCGCGCCTCGGGCCGGTGATTGGCCGGCAGGTTGATGCACACCGCGCCCGCGGTTTCCGTGAGGCCATAGGCTTGGAAGAACTCGGCATGCGGCCAGGCGGCCAGCGCGCGGTCGAGCAGGTCGGGCGGCATCGGCGCGGCGCCGAAGGCAATGCGCGTGAGGCTGCGCACGCGCTCGGGCGTGAACGAAGGATCGTCCAGCAGCGACTGCAGCATGCTCGGCACCACGATGATGTCGCCGATGCGGTGCTCGGCAATGGCCTCGATCACCGCCGCGGGCCGGAACTGCGCCATCGTCACGCAGCTGCCACCGACGATCAGCTGGCCCACCAGTCGGCCGAGCCCGGCGACGTGGAACAGCGGCGCCACTAGCAGCGACACCGAATCCGGCGCGTTGTTGAGCTCGGCGCCGCGCGTCATCGACGCCGTCCAGAAGTTCGCGTGGCTCAGCATCACGCCCTTGGAGCGACCGGTGGTGCCGCCGGTGTAGAGGATGGCCGCGAGCGCGTCGCCGCCGGTGCGCGTGTCGGCCAGCGGCTCGAGCGCGGCCGCTTCTTCTTCGAGCGCGCCGAGGCGCAGCAGCGGCGTCTCGCCGGCCGGTGCGAGCGCCTGCAGCGTGTCGTCGACCAGCAGCAGCGAGGCTTCGCTGTCTTGCAGCGCGTGCGCGAGCTCGGGCGTGCTCCAGCGGATGTTCAAGGGGCAAGCGACGGCCCCCAGCCACCAGCACGCGAGGATGGCGCGCACCAGCTGGTCGCTGTTGGGCGCGAGCAGCGCCACGCGGTCGCCGCAGGCGATGCCGCGCCGCGCCAGTGCGGAAGCCTGCCGCGCCACCCCGCTGGCCAGCTGCGCATGGGTCTGGCGGCGTACACCGCTGTCGCTTACGTGGGTGAGCGCTGCCGCGTCGGAGTTGCGCTGGAGCGCGCGATGCAGGCCTTGGGTGAGGTACACGATGGAAGCCGCCGCCTTGTTGAGGATGCAGCGAAGGTTAGATCCGCGTGCGGCCCCAACCAATGGCGGGAAGCGCCAAAGTGCTTGGCGAAAGCGGTCAGCTGCAGGGACCCGGGACGGTGCGCTTTCAGCCCGCCCCCTGCTCGTTCCTCACGAGGGCTCTCGTGATCGCCTAGGCAAGGTTGAAGGGCAATTGGCGCAAGGGCTTGCCGGTCAGCCGTGCGATGGCGTTCGCGAAGGCAGGGGCCAGCGGCGGCAGGCCAGGCTCGCCCATGCCCGTCGGCGGTTCGGCGCTGGGCACGATGTGCACGGCGATTTCGGGCATGTCGGTGATACGAGGAACAGCGAAGTCCCCGAAATTGCTCTGCTGCACTTCGCCGTCCTTCAAGGTGATGGCCGCGCCTGGCAGGCACATCGACAGGCCCATGAGTGCGGCGCCCTGCACCTGGGCCTCGATGCTGCGCGGGTTGACGGCCAGGTTGCAATGCACCCCGGCAGTCGCCCGGTGCAGGACCGGCTTGCCGTCCTGCACGGAGGCCTCCACCACATAGGCCACGACGCTCGAGAAGCATTCGTGCACTGCAACACCCCAGGCACGCCCGGCGGGCAAGGGTGTCTTGCCATAGCCGCTCTTGTCCACCGCCAACTGAAGCGCGGCGCGATGGCGCGGATTCTTGTCGCCGAAGAGCTGCATGCGGTAGGTCACCGGGTCCTGCTTCGTCGCGCTGGCGATCTCGTCGATCAGCGTCTCCATCACGAAGGCGGTGTGGGTGGAGCCCACGCTGCGCCACCACAGCACCGGCACGTTGAGCGCGGGGTGATGCATGGTCAGCCGCATCGGCAGTGGATAGGGGTTTCGCATCCCCTCCGATGCCGTGGGGTCGATGCCGTTCTTCACCCGGCCTCCGAACATGGTGCCTGTGACGATGGACTGGCCCACGATGACGTGATCCCAGGCCAGCACCTGGCCCCGCTCGTCGAAGCCGATGCGCGCGCGGTGCAGGTGCATGGGACGGTAGTAGCCGCCCTTGATGTCGTCCTCGCGGCTCCAGAGCGTGCGCACGGGTGCGTTCAGACCGGCGGTGCGCGCTGCCTTGGCGACCTCGCAGCCCAGGACGACGAAGTCGCTGCTGCCCACGCCGCGCCGGCCGAAGCCACCGCCCGCCGTCTGCACGTTCACCTGCACCTGCTCGGGCTTGAGGCCCAGCACGCGTGCGGCTGCCGCGTTGTCGGCGCCTGGGAACTGGGTGCCGACCCACAACTCGGCGCGATCGCCGGTCAGCTTGACCGTGCAGTTCAGTGGCTCCATGGGAGCGTGGGCCAGATAAGGGAACACGAACTCGGCTTCCAACTGCTTGGGCGCCGTGGCCAGTGGTGCCATGTCAGCTTCGAAATGACGCGGGCCAGGCTTCGTGGCCAGTTCGCGGTACTGCACCAGTTGTTTTTCGCTGTCGACCTTCTCCACGGCGGCGGTGTCCCATTGCAGCTTGAGTGCATCGCGGCCCAGCTTGGCGGGCCAGTAGCCGTCGGCCACCACGGCCACGCCTTCGGCCCCGCGGTCCAGCGGCACGCGCAGCACGGCCTTCACGCCCTTGACGGCACGCGCTGCGCTGTCGTCCACCGACTTCAGGCGGGCGCCGAACACCGGCGGCCGGGCCACGACCGCTGTCAGCTGACCGGGCAAGCGGACGTCGATGCCGAAGTCCTGGCGTCCGCTGCTCTTGGCGCGCGCATCCAGGCGCGTGGTCGGCTTGCCGATGATGCGAAAGTCCTTCGGGTTTTTCAGCGTGACTTTCTCCGGCACCGGCAATGCCATGGCGGCCTCCGCCAGTTCACCGTAACCGAGCTTGCGGCCGCCCGGCCCCATCACCGTGCCCGCCTGCGTGCGGAGCACGGCCACGTCGACGTTCCAGCGAGTCGCCGCCGCAGACAGCAACATGGCGCGGGCACGGGCGCCAAGTTCACGGTACTGTGTGAAGCTGTTCTTCACCGAGTTGGAACCGCCGGTGATGTGCATGTTGAAGCGTGGATCGAGATACGCAGCGCTGCTGGAGCCGTTCCGACTGCGTACCAACGCCCAGTCCGCATCAAGCTCCTCGGCCAGGATCATCGGCAACGCGGTCTGTACGCCTTGGCCGAACTCGAGCCGGTTGATGGTCACCGTGACTTCGCCGCTGGATGCGATCTGCATGAAGGCCGACGGCTGTTCCGTTGGCTTGAGGGCACTTGTCGCCGGATCGGCGCTGGTACCCTGTGCCATGGCCAAGTGCGGGAATGCGCCGAGCGCGAGCCCACCGGCACCGGCCAGTTTCAGGAAGCTGCGGCGCGGCAGTGTGGCGATTGGCTCGGGCCGCTCGCGCTCCAGAATCTGCTGTAGGGCGCGCGGCATTTCGCCGTAGTCAAGATCGGGCAGCATGATGTTTCCTTCAGGCGAGGGCTTGGGCGGCATCGGCCACCGCGGCGCGGATGCGGGCGTAAGTACCGCAGCGGCAGATGTTGCCGGCCAAGGCGGCATCGATCTCGGCGGCGGTGGGTTGCTTGCCCTTCGGCTGCGACTTGAGGAATGCCGTGGCGCTCATGATCTGGCCGCTCTGGCAGTAGCCGCACTGGGCCACGTCATGCTTGACCCATGCGGCGTGCACTGCGGCACCGACCGGGTCGCTGCCATCNGGCGCTCATGATCTGGCCGCTCTGGCAGTAGCCGCACTGGGCCACGTCATGCTTGACCCATGCGGCGTGCACTGCGGCACCGACCGGGTCGCTGCCATCCGTCGCGGCTTCGATGGTGACGATCTTCTTGCCTTCGGCCGCGGAGATGGGCGTGATGCACGAGCGGATGGCCTGGCCGTCCAGGTGCACGGTGCAGGCACCGCACAGCGCGGCGCCGCAGCCGAACTTGGTGCCGGTCATGCCCAGCGTGTCGCGCAGGGCCCAGAGGATGGGGGTGCCGGGGTCGGCGTCGACCGTGTGGTTTCGGCCGTTGACGTTGAGCGCGCTCATGGGCAGGTCTCCGTAGATTGATCAGGGCTTGGCGAAGACTCCCTCAAGGGAGAACGGTGGCTCGCGAATGAGCCGGATTTTTGCGTCGGTCAACGATTGACGAGTTGTTGCCGGTCTTCCGCATACCGGCCGCCTTGCACGGTGATGCTTGACACGGCGACGTCGATTTCGCGAAGCTCCTCCGGGGAGACTTCCACGGCAGTGGCCGCTACGTTCTCTTTCATGCGATGCAGCTTCGTCGTGCCGGGAATGGGAGCGATCCAGGGCTTCTGGGCCAGAAGCCAGGCGAGCGCGATCTGCGCAGGCGTTACCCGCTTCTGCGACGCAATCCCGGCGACCAACTCCACCAAGACCTGGTTTGCCCTGCGGGCGGCCGGTGCGAAGCGCGGAACGGTATTGCGGTAATCGGTACTGTCGAAAGTGGTGTTCTCATTGATGCCGCCGGTGAGGAAGCCTGCGCCGAGCGGACTGAACGGGACAAAGCCGATCCCCAGTTCCTCGAGTGTCGGCAGGATCTCCAGCTCGGGCTCTCGCCACCATAGCGAGTATTCGCTCTGAAGCGCGGTGACGGGCTGAACCGCGTGCGCGCGGCGGATGGTCTGTGCGCCCGCTTCGGACAATCCGAAATGCTTGATCTTTCCTTGCTGGATCAAATCCTTGACCGTGCCGGCCACGTCCTCGATCGGTACCTCGCGATCGACGCGGTGCTGGTAGAACAGATCGATCCGGTCAGTCTTCAGTCGTTTCAGCGACGCCTCGGCGACCGCCCTGATGTTCTCGGGCCGGCTGTCCAGCCCCCCGCTCGAGTTGCCGGATCGGAAGCCGAACTTGGTGGCGATCACGACCTCGTCACGGAACGGGGCCAAGGCCGTTCCCACGACTTCCTCATTCGTGAATGGGCCATAGCACTCGGCAGTGTCGAAGAAAGTCACGCCAAGTTCGACGGCCGACCGTATCAGCGTGATCGCCTCCTGCGTGTCGGTGGCAGGGCCGTAAGCGAAGTTCAGCCCCATGCAGCCGAGTCCGATGGCAGAAACTTCGAGGTCGCTTGCTCCAAGCTTTCGCTTGATCATATTCAGGTCCCTGTTGAAACTGACTTGCAGTTGTTCGTGACAAGTACTTTAGGTACGCCTCTGTCGAATGACTAGACTGCTGGATCGCCATAGACTCATAAGACAGGCTAATCAATGACACGATTCGACGACCTGGCCGCCTTCGCGGCCGTCGTTCGCGAGCGCAGCTTTACACGCGCAGCTGCGCAAATGGGCGTATCGCAGTCCGCGCTCAGCCAGACAGTCCGGGCGCTGGAGCGCAGGCTGGATCTGAAACTGCTGAACCGCACGACGCGCAGCGTGTCGCCCACCGAAGCGGGTGAACGGCTGTACCAGACCGTGGGCCCGCGCTTCGCGGACATCGAAGCCGAGCTGACGGTGCTGGGCGAGCTGCGCGGCAAGCCGGCGGGCACGGTGCGCATCACGGCGAGCGAATATGCGGCAGGAACACTGGTCTGGCCGAGGCTGCGGCCGTTACTTGCGAAGTACCCGGGCATCAAGATCGAGCTCAGCAGCGATAACCGCTTTACCGACATCGTTGCCGAGCGGTTCGACATTGGCGTGCGCTCGGGGGACGACGTTGCCAAGGACATGATCGCGGTGCGCATGGCGCCCGACATGCGCATGGCGGTTGTCGGCAGTCCCGCCTATTTCTCGCACCACCCGGAACCTCTCGTACCGCGAGATCTCACCGAACACGACTGCATCTGCCTACGCTTGCCGACCCATGGCGGACTGTTGAACTGGGAGTTCAAGCGGCGGGGAAGAAGCACGAATGCCCAGGTGACGGGGCGGCTCGTGTTCAACAAGACAGACCTGATCTTCGCCGCTGCCCTGGCCGGGCATGGGCTGGCCTGGCTCCCCGCGGATCTCGTCAACAAGAGTGTTGCGGCCGGCCGCTTGGTGGCGGTGCTAGATGACTGGGCTGTGACTTACCCCGGCTATCACCTGTACTACGCCACCCGAAGTGCCTCGCCCGCGTTGGCGCTGGTCGTGGAGGCATTGCGCGCCCGAGGTGAGTGACCTTGTCAGCGCTCAGGGGCGTGCGTCAGCCGGTACTCGCCGGGCGCCACGCCGGTCCACTGCTTGAAAGCGCGGTGGAAGGTGCTGGCTTCGGAGAAGCCCACGCGATTGGCGATGTCGAGCAGTGGCAGCGGCGTGTGCAGCAGGTATTCGATGGCGGCGTCGCGGCGCAGCTCGTCCTTGATCTGCTGGAAGCCGCGGCCTTCGTCGCGCAGCCGCCGGCGCAGCGTCTGCGGCGTGACGGCGAGCGCATCGCCCACTTCCTCGAGCGACGGCAGCTCGCTGCCCAGGCCCTTGCGCAGCAGCCGTCGGATGCGCTCGGTGAGACTGCTGGTGTCGCGGTACTTCACGATCAGGTTGGCCGGCGATCCAGCGAGGAATTCGCGCAGGCTCTGCGGCGACTGCACCACGGGAAGGTCGAGCCAGCGCGCCTCGAACGACATGCCGACGTGCGCCTGGCCGTAGCGGATCGGCACCTGGTAGACACGCGAGGTTTCGGTGTTCGTCTGCTCGGCCGTGTAGTCGACCTCGAGCAGCGGAATGCGGCGCGCCACCAGCCACGAGGAGGCGTTGAAGGCGAACAGCATGAAGGCCTTCACCGCGTAGTCCATCCGCGCATCGGCGTCGCGGCGCAACACGAACTGCACGCGCGCGCTGCCGCCCTGCACGGTGAGACGCGGCACGAAGTCGTTCAGCAGCAGATGGTAGGCGGCGAAGCCGTCGCGCAGGGCCTCGCCGAGGGTGGCGCAGCGCACCAGCTGGCGCATGCACTGGCCGAAGCTGCCGGGTGGAAGCGGCTCGCTCAAGAGGCCCCAGATTTCGTCGCGCAGTTCGCGCCGCAGCGCGCGGATCAGCAGCGCGTACTGGCGCTGCGAGATGCGCGCGAGCGGCGACTCCAGGAGCGAGGCCGCGATGCCCGCCCGCGCCAGTACGCGCGCCGGATCGATGCCGCGGTGGCGCGCCCCCATCAGGATGCTGTGCACCTGCTGGATGGCAACGGTGTGGTGGGTGAGCGTCATCATGGGCGGCCGCTGCAACGCGGCCGTTGGGATTGTAGGCAGCGCCCCCGCGGGGGAAGCTGTTGCCTCAATCGATGGCGCCGGCCGCGCGCAGTTCGGCCACGGCCGATGCGTCGAGCCCGGCCTGGCGCAGGATTTCGTCGGTGTGCTCGCCGGCACGTGGAGCCGGGCGCGGCACGGCAGGCTCGAAGCCGGTCATCTTGATGGGGCAGCCGAGCTGAGGCGGCGCCGCGTCGTCGGCCGCAACGCGCATGCCGCGCGCGCGAAAATGCGGATGTTCCAGTGTCTCGTCGATGCGCAGCACTGGCGTCACGCAGCCCACTCCGTCATGGAACAGGGCGCGCCAGTGTGCGAGCGGCCGCGCGCCGAAGATGGCCGCCAGTTCGGTGCGCAGACGCTCCTCGGTGGCGGCATCGCCGCTGCGGTGCAGCGGTGCGAGATCGGGGCGCTCGAGCAGGCGGCACAGGTCGTGCCAGAACTTGGGCTCCAGCGCGCCGACGGCCACCTGCCGGTCGTCGGCCGTGCGGTAGTAGCCGTAGCAGGCGAGGGCGCCCGTCAGGGCGCTCTGGCCGATGCGCGCCACCTGGCCGTGCTGGTGCAGGCCGGCCAGCGGCAGCACCGCATGCGCCAGCACGCCGTCCGCCATGGCGATGTCGACATGCCGTCCGCGGCCGCTGCGCGCGGCATCGAACAGCGCGGCCAGGATGCCCGCCACCGCGGTCATGGTGCCGCCCAGCAGATCGGCCACCGGCAGATTCGAGAGGGCCGAGCCCGCGGCATTGCCGATCTGGTCGGCCACGCCCGCGAGCGACGCGTAGTTCAGGTCGTGGCCCGGCGTGTCGCTGAGCGGGCCGGTTTGGCCGAAGCCGCTGATGCTGCAGTAGACGATGCGCGGGTTCACCGCCGCCACCGCTTCATAGCCCACGCCCAGCCGCTGCATCACGCCGGGCCGGAAGCCCTCGACCAGCACGTCGGCATCGCGGCACAGGCGAAGCAGCGTGGCCACGCCTTGCGCGTGCTTCAGGTCGATGCGAATCGCGCGCTTGTTGCGGTTGACGAGCGCGCGCACCGAGGGGCTCGCGTAGTCGCCGGCGCCGGTGTCCTCGATCTTGACGACGTCGGCGCCCAGGTCGGCCAGGTGCATGGTGCCGAGCGGCCCGGGAAGCAGACGGGTCAGGTCGAGCACGCGCACGCCTGCGAGCGGCGCACCCTTGGATGCGCTCGCCGTGGATTCAGGAGAAGTGGTCATGTGGGCTGCAATCTAGGCGGTGCGGCGCATCGCCGCAATGGCAGCACCGCTCCGGCCGATTGGCGAAAAGCGTCAGCAGGTCGTGGCCTGCAAGCCGCGCCCGCTGGAATTCAAGGCACGAGTGGCATATGCTCGTTTGCCGAAAGGAGCAGCCATGGGCACAGCTGCCGGCATTCTTGGACTTGCGCTGGCGCTGCTTGGGCTGCTGCCGCGACGCCGTGCGCCGTGACGATCCGGTGCCTCCGCCGATCTACCATCGAGACATGACTTTTTCCGACCCCAAGGCAGACCATGCACAGAGGCTTGCCGCCATGGTGACTGCATCGGCTGAGTTGATGGCCGCGCTGCGTGTGGTCCGCTCGCTGGGACTGCAGTCCTGGTGCATTGGCGCAGGCGCCATCCGGTCGTTGGTATGGGACACCCTTCATGAATTCGATCGGCGTTCGCCGGTCGAAGACATGGACGTTGTCTACTTCGACGTCGAGGCTGGTCCGGCACCTACCGGGAGCATCTTGCTGCGAAACGGTTTGGTGAGCGGTGGCCGCGACTGTCGATCAGCGCGGGCTAGGCGCCGACCATCGCCCACTCAGGAAGGCCGGCATTCATAGCTGGACGCCTGCGCACGGTCGCCGCCGATGTAGTGCGGGTAGCCGGGATGGCGGCACATGGGTCGCGAGGCTTGCATTGCAAACGGCGGAAGCGGAACCTTCACAACCTGCACCAGGGCATTCGCGGGTGCGACGCCGGCGCTCACCCATCGGTCCAACGGATCCAGCAGATCCACCATCGTCGGCACTGCGGGCCCGCCAGCAACCGCGCGAGCGTTGCCGGCGTGCGTCGAGCCGGGCGAGACGTAGAGCCGCACCGAGCTTTCGGCTGCCGCTGCGCCCAGGCGCGCGACCAGTGCATCGTAGTATTGAATGCCCATGAGCGCGCTCTGCGCGCGATCGGCGGCGTTCTCGCGCAGGATCAGCTTGCCGCCGCGCGCGAAGAACGCCGACAGGTCCGGGTTCGTGGAGTCCATCAACGCCGAGGTTTTCTGCACCTGGGCGCGAAAATCCTCGGGACGATAGCGGCGCACGTCGTGGTTCTTGTCCCGCGCAATCGCATAGCGGATCCAGTTGCTTCCATAGATCCACTGGGTGGAATTGCGGGCCGCGTCCGGTGGCACGGCGGGTGCTGCCGTGCCGGAAACCCAACGCACCATGCTGACGGCGGAGGGGCCGTCGAGGCTGTCCTCGTGCCCATAGAGCCATTGCGGATAAGCGGTGACGCCGTTGGCAAGGGCGAAGGGGAACACGTAAGGCGAATGGATGGCGCGCATCAGGCGCAGCTCGGCATCGGACAGGCAGTGCATGCCTGCGTCGCTGCCATCAGGGCAGCGCAGGGGCTGCAGATCCACGCGGCCCTGGCATCCCATGTAGTTGTTCACGACGCCATCGGCCAGCCCGTCGAGCGCGTCGCACGCGTCGGAGGTGGCCTTGGCAATGAGCGCGGCTTTCCCGGCCTGCAGCCAGTCCTCGTGCTGCGGGACCTGGTTGCGGACGAAGGCATGGAACAGGCCGGTCCAGTTGATCACCGGGACGACGCTGACGATGCCGTCGTAGTCCGCCGGGAACCGCTGCGCCATCGTCAGCCCTTCGCGGCCGCCTTCGGAACCGCCGAAGTAATACATGCGCTGCGGAGGGCGTGCGTAGTACGCACGCATGATGTCCACGGCCACGTCTTTCACCTTCTTGTAGGACGCGAAGGCAAAGTTCTCGAGCATCTCGTCGTTAAGCGCGAACGCGCCGGGCTCGCCGGGCGCGAACGTCGAGGCCTGGTGGCCGGAATCCTGGCCGAAGGTGGCATAGCCCCGCGCGATGGGGAGCGGATCGTCCGGCGCCGCGTCGCGCAGAGGCGCCAACCCGGTGATCAGCACGCCGTTGAAGCCTCCGCCGCCGTACTGCAGGGCCTTGCCGTCCCAGGTGGTCGGCAGGTTCAACTGAAAGTTGATGGCCTGGGCCGCGGGGTCGCGCGATGCGATGGTGCCGCTGACCTTGCAGAGCTGAGGAAGGGCCGGTTGGAACGCCCCGCCATTCACGGTTGCAGCGGAGGCCGGCGTAAGAACGGCCGAAGTGACCGAAGCCTTGCCGCTGGGCAACCCTATCGCACCCGGTGCGATGACATGGCGCGCGAGGCTGGCGCAGGAGCTTGCGAGTTGGTCGGCGTTCGGGGCCGTGCCGCAGGCCGACAAGGCCAGGGCAAGCAGCGCGAAGCCGGCATGAAGGAATGCGCGAGAAGCGAAGTGATTCATGATGTCTCCATGGTTGCGCCGTCCGCGATTTTGCACGGTCACGTCGATTCGGCCGCACAGGCAGACCTCACTGCTTGCGGCGGCGGCCCAGCACGACATGGATCGGCAGTGCGGCGGCCGAGATGAGCCCTGCGATCCAATGCACCTTGCTAATCCATGGGCGCGCCTCTTCGCCGCCGAAGTAATAGAGTGCGTAGCCCGTCAGGACCATGGCGGCCAGCAGGCCCAGGAAGACAAGACCGCTCTGGTGATTCTTGCGCAGGTGCCACGCACGCACGATGTGGTTCAGCAGCACCGTGCCGACGATCACCAGGAAGCCCATGGCCGCAGCGCCATGAAGGCGCAGCCACCAAGGCTCGGAAGGATGATGCGGGTCTCCGAATTCGCCCGGGACGGCGAGCAAGTAGTGGGCGACCAGCCAACCCGCGCCCGACAGCAACAGCAGTCCCGCTATGCCGTAGACCCAGCTCTCGTGCCTGCGGCCCAGCCGAACGGGCTGTGGCCAGCCGTGGTGAAGAGGCGGCTTCATGCTGCGGTTGCCTCGGCCGGCGTGGTGATGCCGCATCTCCGCATCCCGCGGCTGTCGATCACCATGGCCTGCGCGCGCAGGCGTTCGAGGATGCTTGGCGCGGCCTGCGCTGAAAGCCGCACGATCTTCGTCAACGCGTCGGCCGTCATTCCGTCGGGCGCAACGACCGTGACGCTTTGCCCCCAGCGGACACAGGCGCGCCGCGTGGGATCGACCAGCGGCTCCGTCACACCGCTGCCGGATATCCGGCCCGAGAAATAGCCGCTGGACGTGGCGACGGCGCAATCGCTGAAAACACCGAGCGGCACCAGCGAAGTCGGCGCATCGGGATGGCGCGCATGAATCGGTTGCGGGTCGCCGAAGAAGCGCAGGTCGCCGCCTGCGTTGACGACGGCGCTGGCCAGGCCATGAGCACGCAGCGCGCCGATGGCGCAATCGACGGCATACCCCTTGGCAATGCCGCCCAGGTCGATCCATCCCTTGCGGCGCCAGCGGACGCGATGGTCGGGCAGCAGCACCAGGTCGTCGAAGGTGGCCGCCGCGGCGGTACGCGCCACAGCGCTTTCTTCCGGCCGTGGCAGGAAGCCGTTGCGCATCAAGACATCGGCGATCGTGATGTCGAAGGCGCCGTCCGACAGCGCACTCAGTTTTCGGGCGAAATGCAGGACGCTGGAGGTGTGCGGATGAACGCGGATCTCGCAGCCGGCAATGGCGGCATTGATCCTGGAAACATCACTGTTCGGCGCATGAAAACTCATCAGCCGATCGATCTGCTCGATGGCTGCGAATGCCGCGTCGAGCGCCGTCGGCAGGCCGGCCGATGCGCCGCTCGCGGTGATCTCGACCAGGGTCCCGAGCAGCGGCCTTGCCCGGCGCAGACTATTTGAGCGCAATGGCATAGGTGGCCAGCACACGCTTGACGCCGTCGGTCACGTGCCTGGCGGACAGCGTCGCACCACTGATGTTGTGAATGTCCTGCTCCAGCTTGAGAGGTGCTGCGGTGGTCTTGCCCGTGAACTGCTTGCGCCAATCGGGATTGCGAACCTCGTAGCCATAGGACTCGCGGTAGTCGACGATTTCGATCTGCTTGACGCTGCCGTCGGCACTCAGTCCGACCGCATAGGTGATGAACTCGTGCTTGCCCACCACTTCGTCGAGGATGAACCATCCGCCGCCGCTGGCCTTCCAGGCCTTGATCTCCCTGTGCCGCACGTTGACATCGGTGGCGTCCTCGATCTTCTTGGCCTGTTGATCGGTCAGCGTGATGAACGCCGGCGTCAGCTTCTCGCCAGGGAAAATCGCCTGCTGCGCTTCTTCGGTAGTGAAATAGGTCGTCGCATAAACCGACGTGGAGATCGCGGCAATTGGAAGCCACGCCCATTGATTGAGCTTCATGCCGGGTTTCGGTCAAAAATAGTAGCCGGCCTTGACACGGAGTCGATACCGCTCAAAGTCGTTGTCGAAGATCCGGCCGTCGACGAGGGCACCTGCCACGGTATCCGAGTGACTCTTTGCCCAGGGCAACTGCTCCAGGAACGTGGCCGTGATGAAGAAGTTTTTTCCGCCGTAGTGGATGGTTGGGCCAAAGAAGTAGCCACTGTTCGACTGGTTCTTGAAGAGGTAGCTGTTGTATTCGTGTTCATTGACGAACTCGAACCCGGCCGACCAGTTCGGTGCGAACCGATAGGACAGGGCCGCGTTGAAATTGATGTCGGTCTCGTGCTGCCAGCTTCTGCCCGATGGGGTGCTGTCGTCGTCCAGGTGTCGCCACTCAGGCGCATAGGTGAAGTTGAAGGCAGTGGTCAGCCTGTCGTCCAGAAAGTTCTTCTGCAGGATGATCTTGGTTTCCAGTTCCCTGAACGAGGGACCCACCGTGGGCTCTACGTAGAACGCCAGGCCCACGCCGTCGGTGTAGGGGCTGAGCACTCGGTAGATCGCCTCGCCGGACACGCCAACGAAGCGCGTGCTGCTCCAGCGCGCGTCGGCACCCACGTTCTTGTCGGAAAACTGTTCGGGCGGCGTGGTCGCTCCGTAGGGTCCGTTGTGATAGGCGCGAGCCCACGCATAGTTGGCGTACAGGGCCACCTGGAGCCGGTCGGACACGCCGTATTCGAACTCGGTGCGACCCTCGAGCTGGTCGTAAACCCCCGCTATTTTCTTGTTGCGCCATGTCAGCCACTGTTCAATTTCCATGGCCCCCTTGGGCAACAAGTCCGTTGTGTAGACGTAGCCGAACTGGCTTTCTTCGGCAGAGGCGGTGGCATTCAATCCGCAACCCAGGGCAAGCAGCATCAGGCAGCCCAGGAGGCGAGGCAGGAGGGGCATGGCGGCGTTCTTTCAATCACGAATCAAGCCGAAAATAGTAACGAGAATCACTCAAAATCACGAGCGAATCCGCGCGGCGTTGTCACCCTTACACAGGGTCAGGTGGTAGTCATTCGCGGTGTGCTTGAGACCGTGGTGGCGTTTGCACCGACGGCCGATTTGGTCAATGGCGCGCCTTGCGGCAAACCTCTCGACCGAGGGCCTTCAAACATGCTCGCAGCTCCGGAGTAGCGACCATGCCAAAGCATCGAATTTTCGGGACACCCTCTGTAAAGGCGCATCCGCTGTACGTTCAAAAGGCCGAGCGCAAGAAGCGTACGAAGGAGCAAGGGGTTAGATCACCGGGTGCTCCAGGTATCGACCATCGGCACGATCGTCATCTGAATCGATGATGCGGCGCAGACCGTGTCTCCTTAGTCTCGCGACACATGAACTCTCCCAACTTTCCACGACAGGTTGCCGACGTTCCACCGCGCCTCCATCGCTGTTGCAACGAAACCCTTGCGCATTGCCCCCGCCTTGATCGTCCCCCTGGGTAGCGTCAGCTTGCCAACGATTGGCGAACGAGGGCGCAGCAATTGCGGTGAGCTTTCTCGAAGATCAAACCAACCCACAAGAAGGAACAAGCCATGAATTTTTCCCGCCATCACTCTATGCGCCCAAGAGGGCTCTTGACCGCTGCATTCCTTGGCGTTGCCGCTCTCGTCCAGCAGCATGCGTTCGCTCTCGACGTCAACGATGGCAGCGTCTATTTTTGTCCGACAACGACAACTTCGGCGGGAAGCAAAATGAACGGAATCATGTGCGATGCGGAGCATTGCTACAACAGCCGGTCGCCCAAACTCGACACTGCACAACGGCTCTTCCTGGAATCCGCGAAAGAGAAGTGCCGCTATTTGTCGGATCAGGAAGTCGCGGCCTACTGGCCTGAATACGCGCCCACAACTGCGGCTGCGCCGGCACCCACTACCAAATAGTAAGCCGGTCACCGGCCGCCAGGGCGTTGCTGAGGCCGGCAAGCAGCGGATCCGGATTCGCGGAGGGTCCGTGAGACCGCGTGCCGCTTCGCATCGACTGCAGCGACCAGGCGGTGTAACGCACCTTTTGCCCTGCGAGCCGTGCCGCGCCGGAGTTCGTCCCCTGCAACCCCGGACCGTGGCAACTGGCACATCGCAGCGATCCCCTCCGGCAGCTCTATGCTCGGAACCAGATCTTGAGTGTCACATACACCGCATAGCTCAGGCCAAGCACCATCCACGCCAGGAAAAACATGTTGGCCCAGTAATCGCCAGCATTTGTGGCCAGGGTGTAGATCTGCATCCTGCAAGCCTTGCCGACGCATGGCACCTCACCCCGAACCAGCGCACGCAAAAACTCGAACAGGAAGTAGCAGACCCCGACAGCAGTCACGAGCAATCCCACCGGCCCTACAAGTCCTTCGGTACGTTTGCCGCTCTCATCCCAACGCCCCTTCCGAAGCAGGTTCTGCCCGAACTTGTACCAAGCAAATCCGAGCAGGAGCATCAGCGAGTAGTAAATGGCGGTTCGCATGTCATCGTTGTGCTGTGAGGGGGAGTGCGTCGACAGGATGGAATCTGAGCAACGAACACGCAGTGGCCGGTGAGACAGAGCTCACCGTATGTGCCTACCCGTCCGCCGCGCGCCGGCGGGATATCCAGAGAGCGACTACCAGCCGCCAGACGTCGTCCGCATCCAGCTGAGTCATTTGGCAGCCCGGCATTGCGCGATGCCGTTTGCCGCAATTGTTTTCCCGAGCCAGGTGTTCCGGTCAGGATCAAAACTTGTGCCGATCTCGGCAGGCCGGTTCGCGGATATCGCCGCGGCGTGAGGTGGGGCGGTACGTGCCGTTGCCAGCCTTATGTTCAATCCGCGGCGAGGCGCTTGAACACCGCTTGAAGCAAGCCGAGATTCGACACATCCGCGGCCACTGCATCTCGACGGAACGAGCTGCTGTCGTAGGGCGAATAGCTGTTGATGGGGTTGTCGATGGCCGGACGCACCGGTACGACATAGGTGCGAACCTTGCCATCGAAGCTGTACCGCTCGTTGTTGCGCGGAAGAGGTGTCAGCGCCGAATCCGCTGCCAAGGTGTTGGCAAGATGGCGCCTGATGTTTTCCGTGTTGACGCCGTAGGGGCCCGCACTCTCTACGACAACGCTGTCCGGTCCCGTGCGAGCAGCCAATTTTTCGGCGACGAGATGCTCATTTGTCGCCTGGCTGGTGGCCTCATCGGCGATCGCGGAAGTCATGGTGAGCAGCGGCACGCAGAAGGCGAGTGCAATGCGACCAAAAGGGAAATCCAAACTCATTAAGAACTCCTTCGCCTGGACGGCACGCGGGGAACCGAGGTTATAGCCGAACTGGGCGCCCGGTGTTGGGTGAATGTGCCCTGGCACGCACGAGATATAGCGCCAGGGGCAAGAGCGTGAAGCGTTCCATTGGCTTCACCCTGAGCCGCGCATCAACGTTGATGCGCACTTCACACCGGTGCAGCTCCCGCAAGGTGTGGAGACCGGTCGCAATACTCAATCAGGAGCTCGGTGAGGACCCGAATCTTCCGTGCCGGATGCTGACCGGGCGGGCGGATGACATAGGCACCTGCCGGCGGTGGCGGATGACGTGTCATCACCGGCACCAGTGCCCCGGAGGCCAAATGTTCGTGGGTGAGCCAATCCGGCAAGTAAGCGATGCCGAGTCCTGCTGTGGCGGCAGCGACCAATGCGGTGCCGTTGTCGCTCTTGAATCGCCCCTGCGGATGAACCGTGATGATCCTGTCGCCGTCCATGAGTTGCCAGGCTTCGGTTCCCTGCATAAGGGCTTGGTGGGCGGCGAGCTCATCTGGGGTCTCAGGCGACCCATGCGCCTTGACATAGTCCGGGCTTGCGACCAGCTTCCCTTGGATACGACCGATGCGTCTTGCGATCAAGCCGGAGTCCTGAAGATAGCCAACCCGTATTGCACAGTCATAGCCCTCCCCAATGAGGTCGACGAAGCGATCGCTGTAGCAGGCCTGGATGTGAAGCTGAGGGTGGCGGCGTGCCATCTCCGCGAGGATGGGGGCGAAGTGGGTCGGGCCGAAAGAAAGCGGCGCGGCAACCCGCAAACGGCCGCGAAGCTCGCCGGCGGGAAGGATCGCTTCCCTGGCCGTGTCGATCTCGGCGCAGACCCTGGCCGCATAGTCGCGGAATGTAGCCCCGGCTTCTGTGAGCGCGGCCCCGCGAGTGGATCGCGAAAGCAGCTGGACACCAAGTTCCGCTTCAAGCCGCAACAGGCGACGACTGACGATGGACTTGGCTACGCCGAGCCGGATCGCGGCCGACGAAATGCCCCCTGCATCCGCAACTTCTACGAAGGTTTGTAGCTCTTCGATGTCCAACTGAGCGTTCCTCTTTTCGCGACACAGCTCGCCGCGAAATGGTACTACCGCAGCGAATTCGGGAACAACACAATGCGATCAGGCAACGTCGCCACCGGCGAACGCTTTCGCAAATCAATCCCACTCAACGCAGCAACAAAGGATGCATCAATGACTTTTCGCAACGGCCTTGCTTCACTTCTTCGTCCAGAAGATTCGGTGCTCGTTTTGATCGACCACCAGCCCTACCAACTTGCGAACGTGAACAGCCACGAACCGCAGATGGTGATCAATAACACGGCGGGGCTGGCGAAGGCCGCCAGGGCCTTTGGCGTCCCTACCATCCTGACGTCGGTAGTCGCTGGCCGAGGCGGGCTTCTCTTTCCCCAGATCACCGATGTATTCCCTGAGCATGAGGTGATCGACCGCACGTTCATCAACACGTGGGAAGATCAGAAGGTGGTGAACGCGGTGAAGGCGACGGGTCGCAAGCAGCTGGTCATCGCAGGCCTTTGGACCGAGGTGTGCGTCGCGATGCCGGCAATTCAGGCCCTTGGCGAAGGCTGGGACGTTACGGTGATCACCGATGCGTCGGGCGGTGTTTCAGTCGAGGCCCATGAGGTCGCCATTCAGCGCATGATCGCGGCCGGCGCGAACATGATGACTTGGCTGGCGCTAGCTGCCGAATGGCAGCGCGATTGGGCTCGGACCGATCAAGCCGTTGCACTGACGGAAGTGATCACCCAACATGCCGGCGGCAGCGGCATCGCGTTCCTGTGGGAGCAGCAGCTGCTCAACACGCCTGTGCCTGGCAACGCAGGATGATCCGGAACCGCGATTTTTTGCAGGTTCAGCTACCGCTGTCTACAGGCTTCGTTCCCAGGCGCGTAAATTCCGATTCCATGTGCGAAGCCGGTCGTCCAATGCTTCTCCGCCAGCGCCCGAACTGGTGGCCAAGAGCTGGTCGAGCAGGATCTGCTGATCGGTGCTGAGCTGTTCTGGAAATATCGGCACCAGCGTGACCAGATGGTCGCCACGCGTGCCGCGGCGCTGTACCGGGAAGCCCTGGCCCTTCAAGCGGTAAGACAGCCGGTCGCGGCTGAGCTGCAGCGCCTGGAAGCCGGTGACGGTCGGCACCTTGACCTGCCGATTGGCGATCCATGCGAATCCATCGACCGGCATCTCGCATCGAATGGTGCCGTCGTCGTCGAGCTTGAAGAACGCGTGCTCGGACACCTCGACGCGTATCTCGACGTCGGCGGGAGGGCCATCGGCGCGCACGCGCCGTCCGTCGACATGGAGCAGATCGCCGTCGCGCACTCCGTGCGGAATGCGCACGTTCATCTTGTAGCCGCGCGGCGCCATTTTGCCGACACCGCGGCACGCCGCGCACGGCTGCCTCGCGATACCGCCGCCCAAGCAAGCCTCGCACTCGGCCACGCCGGCGGGCCAACCGAAAAAGGAGCGCTTCGGGATCGCGCCCGACCCCCCGCACCCAGCGCAATTTCCGCCCAGCACCTGGTGCCCGGCACCCGCGCAGGTGGCGCAGATGTCGGTGAACTTGCCCCGCAGCACCTTGATGCAACCGACGGCCGCTTCCTCCAGAGTCATCCTGACCTTGCGGTGCAGGGTTCGGCGCTGCCGTTGCGCTCCGGCCGCGTGGGATGCCGCCGTAGCTTGGTCGGCGTCGAATCCGTCGGGGGTGTTGGTGTCGGGTGCACCGGGCGTGTCGACGTCGGCGGTCGCCGGGGCACCGAATCCGGCGCGGCGGATTTCTTCGAATGCCTGGTTGATGCGCTGCATCTTGGCAACAGCACCGGCGCTGTCATTGCGATCCGGATGCCATTGCGAGGCCAGCCGGCGCCATGCCGCCTTCACCTCGCGCTCGGTTGCGTCAGGTGCCAATCCCAGTTCGGCGAAAGCGTTCTCGGTACCCAAATCAAAAAACCTTATTCAGGCAAGCCGTCCGCGAATGGAACATGGAGGCGGCGGCCTATTGGTGTGAATGTTATCCGAGGGAGCGGTATGCAAGCTGTGTGCCACGCGAGGCGACGCATATTCGACAGGGCAAGAACGTCGCTGTTGGAACGGGGTGCAGGCGCGACCTAGTCTCGACGAACGGGTAGTGTCATAGACAGATAGTCCACCTGGCCCCCGTCCACACGGAAGCAGTCTCGAATAAGTCCGGTCTCCGTGAACCCGGCACGCTCATAGAGCCTGATGGCGACTGCGTTGGAAGCGATGACTTGCAGGTCGATCCACTCCATCTGGTGATCGGCTTTCGCCCAGTCGATTGCCACGTCCAGTAGACGCTGTCCGATGCCCGAGCGCCGCCACTCGCGATGCACACCCATCCCTACCAGGCACCGATGAGCCATGTAGGGAGCCGGATGAGCCCTCAGGTCGACGTGGCCCACAATCCTGTCCTTGCCAGTCAAGGCGACCCAGGCCCGTCGCCATCCTGGAGTGGGAGGAACCACATCCAGGGCTCGGCGGAAGCCAGCTGCTCTCTCGCCTGCAAAGTGGCAGTCCACTCGAGCGATGGGCTGAAACAGAGGCTGTCCTTCGGCCCCGTTGTCGGAAATGTGATCGTTCAAGTACTGCGCGAATTGCGAGAAGTCGCGAGTTTGAAGATCACTGATGCGCGGAGTCATGGGGCGATTGTCTCGCGGACGACTTCTGATCCGAAGTCAGCTTCAGTCAACCGGGCCTAGCTGCTTGCTATTGCCGTTGAGACAAGCTCGCACCGCTCTTCGAAGTCGAGCACGCGCATCACTCACGAACAATGTGTGGAGCACTCACCCTTCAACATGCTTGGAGCCGGATCGGTAGCTCAACCAACCAGCAACAGACGATCGCCCATCTCCATCTGTCGGGTGATTTCGTCCTTCAAGGACAGGCACATCCGAAAAATCGAAGGGGGTCAGACCCTCGATGCAGGCCGCGTTCACACCATACTGGCTGGGTACGGAGCGCCGCGAATGAAATGTGTAGATGCCACACTTCGAGCAAAAGTAGTGCTTTGCTTCACCTGTATTGAACTGGTAAAGCGTGAGGACGTTCTCGCCTGCATGTACGTGGATGTCGCCGAGGTTTGCTGAGACGGCAACCGCGCCACGCATGCTGCAGTACGTGCAATTGCAGCGGCGTGCAGTTCGCAAGCCATCGGTCAACAAGACGGTGAATCGGACAGCCTTGCAATGGCAAGATGCCTGCAGAACGTTGGGGTCGTCAAATCTTGAACTCGTCATCTGCACCTCCTTTATATGGAGTTGAATACGGCGTCGAGGTCTTGGAGGAATATCTTCAGACCAAGGCCATCCTAAAGGACCAACGACCATGACCGAAGCCATGCTGCTGCACCGCCCCGACGGCGATCGAGCTCCAGCCATGTCACAGCCACTGCGCCTTGTCCAGACTTCGCCCAACCCACCGGCCCGTGCCGACGTCGTCGTGATCGGCGGCGGAATCATCGGTGTGTTTACCGCGTACTACCTGGCCCGGCGTGGGTTGTCGGTTGCCGTGGTTGAAAAGGGCCGCATTGGCGCCGAGCAATCGAGCCGCAACTGGGGCTGGTGCCGCCAGCAGAATCGCGACGCGCGCGAACTGCCGATGGCCACGAAGAGCCTGGAGTTGTGGGAGCAGTTTGCCGCGGATACCGGTGAAGACACGGGCTTCAATCGCCACGGGTTGCTCTACCTGAGCGACGACGATGACGAAATCGCCCGCTGGGCCCGCTGGCGCGATTTTGCGAAGACGGCGGGCGTGACCACGCACATGCTGAGCGGCCGGCAGGCCTCGCAGCGGGGTCAGGCGACCGGCCGCGCATGGAAAGGCGGCGTGTTCTCGCCCACCGACGGCACTGCCGATCCCGCCAAGGCGGCGCCCGCCGTGGCAGCCGCGCTGATGAAGCTGGGCGGCAGCGTTCACCAGAACTGCGCAGCACGGGGCATCGAGCTCGAGGGCGGCCGGGTCAGCGGCGTCATCACCGAAGCGGGCACCATCAAGACCCGCACTGCGGTTCTCGCAGGTGGGGCGTGGGCATCCTCGTTCTGCCACCAGCTTGGGGTGCAGTTCCCGCTCGCCACGGTGCGCCAATCCATCGTGCGCGTGTCCCCGCTCGAACAGCGCCTGCCGGACGCCCTGGCGGGCCCGCGTGTCGCCGTTACCCGGCGCCCCGATAACAGCTACATCCTGGCCATCAGCGGCCGTGGGCGCGTGGACCCGACGCCGCAGCTGATGCGCTTCGCGCCGCAGTTCGTGCCCATGTTCGCCAAGCGCTGGCGCAATGTGTTTCCCGGCGGACTGGAAGGCATTCGCTGGGGTCATGAAACTCGCGCGCTATGGAAGCTGGACGCGCCCACACCCATGGAACGGGCGCGCATCCTCGATCCCAAGCCCGACCCGGCGAGCGTGCGCGAGACTCACCGCCGTGCCGTCGACTTGTTGCCCGCACTTGGCAAGGCTCTCATCGCCAGCACCTGGGCGGGCTACATCGACAGCACGCCCGACGGCGTCCCCGGTGTCGGAGAAGTGCCGGGGGTGCCCGGATTCATCCTGGCCGCGGGCTTTTCCGGGCACGGCTTCGGCATCGGTCCAGGCGCCGGCCACCTGATAGCCGACCTGGTCACCGGCGCAGAGCCGATCTTCGATGCCGCGCCTTTCCGGCCGGAGCGGTTCAAAAAGTCGGCCTGGGGCAAGGTGGCTGATTTCTAAAGGCTGCAGGCCACCTTGCGGTTCACCCATCGAGGCCCGAACAGTGATGTTGACTATCAGAAGGTATGAGCCCTGCATCCTCTTGGAGTCAAACCATTTACGCGATGATCAATCACTGCGCATGGAACCGCTGTTTCACTTCTTCTGAGTGCCTAAGACGACTGGCCTTCCCGCGGTATTCCCGTCACAGTGACAGGCGAAGGTGCACGTGTGGCTCGCTTGAAAATCGACGGCGAAATCCCGGTGTGCTCCTTGAAGAAGCGCGAGAAGTTGCCGGGCGCTGAAAATCCCAGGTCGAGCGCCACGTCCGTGAGCTCGCCGCCCTCACTGACGCGCCGCATCGCTTCCTCGACTCTCACCCCGCTCCAGAACACCTGCGGCGTCGTGTGCAGCTGGTCGCGGAACAACGCGAAGAAGTGCGCGCGCGACAGGCCGACCTTGGCCGCGATCTCGTCGATGGTCGTCTTTTCAGACACGTGGGCACGCATGTGGGCGATGGCAGCGCGCAGGCGATGATCCAGCGTGACGCCGATGCCACCCGCAACAGCGGTGGCATCGCCGCCAGTCGTGGAGGCCGCGATGGCGGCCTCCAGTAAGCGCTCGACTTCCTTGTCGATCTGCTCGCGTCCGCCGCCGGCGGAGATCATCAGGTCCAGTACGCGCCAGCACGAACGCCGCAACGCGTCACCGATAGGCACGCGCGGCGATGGAAACCGGAAACTGCGTTCCTTCGTGTGGCTGAGCTCGTCAAGCCAATCCTTCTTGATCATGAAGACGATGAACAGGCTCGGCCCGCTGTCGTCCAGGCGCACCATGTCGTGCGCCTCAAACGCGTTCACGCCCAGCGCCACGCTTTCGCTGTAGGGCACGGTTTCCGTACCGACGTGCGCGCACGCGCGCGCTCCACCCAGCCAAAGGGCGAGCTGCGTTTCCGAGTGCGCGTGCGACACCAGATTGGCGCTCGCCTCCAGGACGATCGCCGTGCCGAACGCGCCTTCGTGGAGTGCATAGGCTTCCTGCATCTGCGTGCTTCATCGAGGTCGTTTGCGGCGATTGTTCCTCCCCACGCCCCTGGCCGGCACAGCGCCTCGGGTAAGTCCTTAGGAGCACACCAGACGATTTGATACGCCGCCGGATCGGCCGATAAGCGCCCTCGGCTCGCCATTTCTAAAGTAGGCGCATCGCTAAAACACAGGAGCAAACCTTCATGCGAATCGCCACTTTCACGAGCGAAGGCCACCGCAAGGTGGGCCTCGTCTCCGCAGACGGGAAGACCGTCACCCCATTGGAGCTTACGCAGGCCCAAGCCGACAGCGGCGTGCTGACGCTGATCGAAGCCCTGGCCGAGGGCGGCTCGCTTCCGGAGGCTGCCGGTCCCGCTGTCAGCCTTGGCGATGTGATGCTCGATGCGCCCTTGCCCAAGCCGCGTCGCAATCTCTGGTGCGTCGGCCGCAATTACCATGCGCACGCCAAGGAATTGGCTGCCTCGGTGTTCAAGGACAACGCGCTCAAAACCGACGAGTGGCCCATTGTCTTCACCAAGGTGCCCGAATGCGTCGTGGGCCCGCATGACGACGTGCTCGTGCCTTCCGAGGTGTCCACGCAGATCGACTACGAAGCCGAACTGGCCGTCGTCATCGGCAAGGGCGGCAAGAACATCATGCGCTCCGCTGCGATGTCGCACGTGTTCGGCTACACGGTCGTCAATGACGTGACCGCGCGCGACGTACAGATGCGCCATGGGCAATGGGACTTGGGCAAGTCCTTCGACACCTTTTGCCCCATGGGCCCGTGGATCGTGACGGCCGACGAGTTCGACGGCACCAGGACGCGCGTGCGCTGCTGGGTCAACGGCGAGCTGCGCCAGGACGGCCCCACCGAGAACATGATCTTCGACATCCCGATGCTGATCGAGACAGTCTCGCGCGGCATCACGCTCTATCCCGGCGACGTCATCGCAACCGGAACGCCGGCCGGCGTGGGTATGGGCATGAGCCCGCCGCGTTACCTGCGCGCCGGCGACGTGGTGCGTGTGGAGATCGATCGGCTCGGCGCCATCGAGAACAAGTTCGTCTGAAGGGCTGCGCATGACGACTCGAGTTCTGAATGATCTGACTGTCGAAATCGACGGTGACGGCGAGGCACTGCTGTGCATCCACGGGTTGGGCGGCTCGTCGAACAACTGGACGCCCGTGTTGCCGGCGCTCGGCAGCTTTCGGCGCATCAGGCCCGACCTGCCGGGCAGCGCGAGGTCACCGCTACCAGCGGACGGCAAGGCCTTGTCGATCGAGCACTACGCAGACGCAATGCTGCAGCTGCTCTCGGCGCTCGACGTCGGGTCGGTGCATGTAATGGCGCATTCGATGGGCACGATCGTCGCCCAGCACTTGGCGGTGCGCAACCCCGGCCTTGTGAAGTCGCTGGCGCTTTTTGGCCCGCTGGCGGCGCCACCCGATGCGGCGCGCCCCAACATCGCGGCCCGTGCCCACGCGGCGCGCGGCGGTGTGGCGGCCATGCAGGAGATCGCCGATGCCATCGTGAAGGCTGCGACCAGCACGCAGACGAAGGAACAGCAACCGGCAGTGCTCGCGCTGGTGCGCGAGAGCGTCATGCGCCAGTCGCCCGAGGGCTACGCGCAGAGCTGTGCGGCGCTCGCCGATGCACAGTCGGCCGCACTCGCGCGCATTGACGTGCCGACGCTGTTGGTCACCGGCGACCAGGACGGCGTAGCCCCGGTGGCCAACGTCCGCGCCATGCACGAACGCATCGTCGGCAGCCGCCTCGTCGTCTTCGACGGATGCGGCCACTGGACGACTTTCGAGCAGCCGCAGCGCTGCGCACAAGAACTCGATGCCTTCTACGCGGCACTGCGCTGAGACGGCGCGAAGCCCCCTTTTTCGACAACCCATGGCCGGCAGCACGAGCCGGAGGAGACAACGATGACCCGTATTGCATTTACCAACGTCCGCATCTTCGACGGCTCGGGCGAGGAGCCCTACGCCGGCGACCTCCTCGTCGAGGGAAAGCGCATCGTAGAAGTCGCTCGCTTTCCAAAGCGCGTGAGCACCGACGACGCGCGCGTGATCGACGGCAAGGGCCGCTTTCTCATGCCGGGCATGACCGAGGCCCACACGCATTTCTCCTGGAACGACCAACCCTCCCTTGCGGCCATCCAGTTCATGCCGCCCGAAGAGCACATGCTCTGGTGCGTGCGCGTCGCCAAGCGCTACCTCGACATGGGGTGGACCTCGGCGATCGGCGCGGCAGCGGCCAAGCCGCGGCTCGACGTGGTCTTGCGCAACGCCATCGACGCGGGAGAATTCCCCGGTCCGCGCTACCTGGCGGGCAGCCAGGAGATCACCACCATCGGCGCGCTGGGTGACAACACGCTGCCGCACATGAAGTTCGAGGAACTCAGCTTCGGCAGCGTGTGCAGCGGCCCCGAAGAGATCCGCAGGTCGGCCCGCACCTTCATCAAGTACGGCGTCGACCACCTGAAGATCAACCTTTCGGGCGAGTACATCGCCGGCCTGCCGGCGGAGATGTCGCCTTTTGCGGAGGACGAAGTCGCCATGCTGGCGCAAGAAGCCAAACGCTACGGCAAGCGCATGGCGGCACACGCGCGATCGAGCGAGTCGGTCAAACAATGCGTGCGCCACGGCATCGAAATGGTCTACCACGCGAGCTTTGCCGATTCGGAAGCGCTGGACATGCTGGAGGCGGCCAAGAACCAGCACTTTGTCGCGCCCGGCATCGGCTGGCTGATTCGCACGACCTACAACGCGGCTGAATACGGCATCACCGAGGCCGTGGCGACGCAGATGGGCTACAAGCGCGAGCTGGAGATTGCGTCGGCCTCATTGCGCGAGATGCACAAGCGCGGCATTCGCATCCTGCCCGGCGGGGACTACGGCTTTGCATGGATGCCGCACGGCACCAATGCCAACGACCTCCAGTACTTTGTCGACTACATCGGCATGACGCCAAAGGAGGCATTGATGGCGGCAACGCGCCTGGGGGGGCAGATCATGTTGCGGCCCGACGAACTGGGGCAGTTGAAGGCGGGCTTTCTCGCCGACATCGTGCTCATCGACGGTGACCCGCTGCAAGACCTTTCGCTTTTGACGGATCCGGCCAAGGTGCAACTGGTCATGAAGGACGGTGTGATTCACAAGGACTGCGCGACGCCTGTTCCCTCGCACGCGGCGCTACATCTGGAAGGCGCTGACACACCGCTGCAGGAACAAGGCGTCAAGGAAGCCTTAGCAGAGATGCACTGACGGCGGCTGGTCCGGCTGCTCGTTCAAGGTCGCGGCGGGCAGCCGCTTTTGCAGCGGTTGCGGTCGCTGGGACTATGCTCGTGTACTGCCGTAGTCGGCCAGAAGCGGAAAGTCGTCACGCCCTCCCAGTCTCGCTGACAGGACGCGCCGCGACCTCTCCAACCAAAGCTATAGTCCTGCGTGCCAATACAGGAGCTAGCCAGTGGGAAAAAAGCAGACTGACCAGCGGCCTCCAATCGCCCAAAGCGTCGCGGTAGCTGTGCTCGCCAAGGCTTCTGACGAGCAGCGAATTGCGGTTGCAGAATGGGCCCGGGACGTACTCGCTATTCGCGAAAGTAAGGAAAACTTCGCGCAAAAAGCTCTGCTCATCGCAAAAGCGACCCATCGCCACGGCTTGACGACGACCTTTCTCGAGCAAGTTTGGACCGAGGCCAAACGCGTGGGCTGGGACGAGCGAACTGGCGCTATGCGAGGGGTTCTCGCAGGCTCGGCTTTGGGGCTTATAGCTTCGCTGAGTGGGCCAATGGCTGGCGTGGCCGCATTTGGAACCGCAGTCGGACTGCCCATCATCCTTTTAGGCGCCGGTGGTGGCGCCCTTGTCGCTGCGCTCATCGAAGAGGGCAGTAAGCATCGCAAGAAGTAGCGTGGCAATGGGCCCCCACTCATGATGGCTCACGTGAAAATCGACCCGAGTAGACGGAATGGCGAGAGCTTGCGCGCATATACCTAGCATCACATGGCTACCCCTGCACCAATTACCTCCCAGTTCTGGAATGAATCAACTGGTCACTGCGACTGCTGCGGGCGCACTTCAAAAACGATCTGGGGCGATCTGTCTGACAAATCAGGGGCGCTTGCTGTCTACTTTGTACAGTGGACAGTGAGCGCTCCAGAACATGACCCGATCATCGATCTGATCATCGGCCCTTGGGGGGAAGGCTCGGAGCCCGCAGCAAGAGATCTTGTCTCATTGGCATATAGGCCAAGCACCCGCGGTGGGTCATTTATGGTTGTGGATGCGGGCGGTCGCCGAGCCGATGATCGGAAAATTTGTGGTCGAGCTTTGCGTCGGCACGAGGTCATCAACGCATCGCTGGCTGAGCAAGCATTCTCCCTGGTGGATGCTTTGTGGCTGACTGAGCCTCGTATCGCAGAAGTTCGCGATCTCAACCGCGTCTCGCGTGCCGACGATCAATCGACGGACTGAGTTCGGCCAAAAGCTGCCCTTCGCATCTATTGGTCGCCGCCCCAAAAGCCATGAAGAAGTTCAAACATCACGTGTACTTTGCCAAGCCGCGCCAGGAGCAGAGGCATCTGTTTCCGCACGTCTGCTTCTCGTGCCGTAAGTCCTTCAAGAAGCCAACGCGGGAGATTGCTCGGCTCTGCCCGCAGTGTCACGGACCGATGGTGATGCTGAGTCGGAAATTTTCGGCGCCCAGAACGACCGACGTTGAGCAGTGGCGCAAGGTCGAGTTCCTGGTCAGCCACGGGTTTCGCTTTCGATCCATCCACGAGCAGCCGGGTGGATCACTCGTGGACTACCCTGGGACCTTGGCCGAAGCTAAGCTGTTTGTCGAGCGACATGCCGGCCGAGTCCGATAGCTGTGACGAACTCTGAAATTGAAGACCTGTGGATCGAAGCTTGGTCGAAACTGATCGAAATAGTGGAAGACGAGGCGCGAACCATGCGTTGTCTTCTGCCCGACGGAAATGTCGTCGATGTCGAGCAGTGCAAGGGATGGCTTCAGGATTCCGTCTACGCTGGATTCAGCGTGAACATCGAGCGCGGCTGGGTGCTCTGTCGCCGTGGGGTGATCGCCTCACGCCTTGCCCGGCAATGATGCATCGCGCAGTGGCACTTTCGGCCAACAGCGAAAGTTCGTCACGGAGTTCGATTTCGTCGACCTGCCCCCAAGAATGCTCGACGTTGGGACTACATTCGACCGCGACATGAATTAAAGCCTGAACTGGCCCAACAAATTTTAACGAGGGTGCCAAGTGCTAACTACGATAGCTAGGGTTGTTGCGCTGCTCACTGCGGTGAGCCTGGCCGGGTGCGGCCAGACTTCAGCCATTCAGGCGACAGACAAATCGAAATCGCATTTCGCCGACGCAGCGTTTAAGGGCGAGACCGTTGTGTTGTCCCAGCCCACGAAGGACAGCGAACAGTTTCGACTGTTCCAGCAAGGGGCCACTGGGTACGTATCGCTTCAATCAGTCAGGGATGACGTCGAGCTGCGTGCCGTCCAGTTCTGTGAACGCAAGGGCCAATCGATGAACGCCTTGCAGGAAACCACTTCTACCCCGCCGCACATCCTGGGCAACTTCCCCCGGGCGGAACTCGTCTTTGAATGCAGCGCCAAAGCCGCGCCGGCGGGAAGTCCCCAAGCGGAAGATGTCAAGTTCACGAAGCTGAGCAACCTCAAGAAGCTCCTCGACAGCGGCGCGCTCACGCAGGCCGAATTCGAGCAGGAGAAGAAGAAGGTGCTGAGCCAGCCCTAGCGCGCCTGGGTAGCAATATTTGGCTCGTGCCGACACTTGCTGTTGGCCGAAATCCGAGAAGTTCTCGACGACATTACTTGGAGCTCGCATGGAATCGCTGCGCATTCATCTTTTCAAAGATAGCCTGGACCCTTTTGTCGAACTTCTCGACGCCCACGGCATTGCACATAGATACCAAGACCCAAGAGCTGGCGGCCCGATGGCCTCCGGCCATGTTTTTGAGGTTCTACAGTCGGCAGCAATGTGGGGCGCCCTTGCTGCTGTCATCGTAGCGTTCATCAACCGGCGACGAGGGCGAAAAGTAATCATCACCACCAAGGATGGGATGGTCGTGCATGCGGAAGGCCTCTCGACCAAGGAAATCGAGAAGGTCATAGGCGAAGCGAAATCCCTGACGGCCATTGAGTCGGGCAAGGATGTTCACGAATCTGAGTCAGAGGGCTAACTCGAGGTCTCGACGCGGCCACGAGCGGAAGTTCGGCCCAGCCTCGAAAATCAGCTTTATGACCTTGCAACAAGTCAAACTTTGGGGGCCGTTCGCCAGTGCGTCTTGCCTAACCATCCTGGCTTCCGAGACTCTTTGGAGCACCAATTCATATTACGTGTACCTGTCTTTGCTGGGAAGCGTGAGTGTCTTTCTCGCGGCCCGACTTCTCTTTCAGACTGGCACGAAGGTCTGGCCTATGGCAGGAGTAGCCACGGGCTTGCTGGTCGGCCAATGGTGGTTTGTGGAAAGTCTCATCCTTCGAGCATTCTTTCGCTTCTCGGGATTCGCCCCATAGGTCAGCAGTTCGAGCTGCGAGCTGACTGGCTACAGTCGGCCACAACCAGACTTTGGTTGTGCTGGTCAGTACAACAGAATTTGCGCGATGTCAGATGCAGACAAGTCCACTGTCGGAAACGTGAATGTCATACCTTTAAAAGGCATTCGAGGAGCATTCAAAGTGCCTCATCGATGCCATTGGGCTGCACTAGCACTTGTGCTCGTGACATACCAACTGCCGTGCGCCTCGATGAGCACCTACGAAAGCGCCGGAGCGCAGTTCGATTTTGAGCGGCATGCTGTTGCTCTGGATGCGGAGTCTCGAACCCGCGTCGCCGCGACGGTCGACTTGGCGCGTACCTGGTGCGGCTTTATGGTGGCGATTGTCAGCGGGCATGCGGACCCCTCGGAGGCTACATCGCCTGGTGGTTTGATGGAGCTATCTGTGACTCGAGCTGCTTATGTAAGCCAGCTCCTTGAATCGTTCGGTATGCCAAGGAAGCGCATCTACCAAGAAGGAAAAGGAGCGGCCCAGCCCTCCTTCCAATGGTCCGGACGCGTGGAGGTTGACCTCAAGGCAGAAGGGCGCGGCAAGGAAGGATGCAGTGGATTCCGGGTCGAAGATTGAGCTGCCTCCTTTCGAGGCGGACAGACGAGGGTCTGCAGTCGGCAGGACCGGGTCATTCACCTGAGCAGCTGGCCATTCTTTGCAGGATCGTCTAGATGATGCGTGAGCCCCACCCCCATCCGGAGATTTACTGCGACTTCAACGCGAGGATGACCGATCGTGGGTATTCGCTGGAACGAATGGGTTCAATCCGGGACTTGAGCAAGTTAGGCCTCAAGCTGGAAGAAGCCGTCGGCAAACGCTTCACCTTCGTCGCGGACGATGCGGACGAAAGCGGCGTTCCTGATGACATCATGTCCAACGGTGTAGTGATCAAGGACGAGCGATACGGGTTTCTTGCCCTTCTTGATACTCCAGACGACTTCTATTGGCGTTCGCAACTGACTCGCTGTGATGAAGCGTAGTTAGATCCAAATCTATTGAATGACCGCTATCGCGGATCGCGGATGTCTCCCTCGGGCCCCCGTTGCGCTGACCGGTCGTGAGGCTACAGTCGGCCAAAAGCGGCCGGTCGGCCACTCCGCAGAATTCGCGGCTTAGCAGCCGTTCGAGGCCGCGCACAACGATTCCGTTCGGAGTCGAGGTGGCTTGACCTGAAGCGCGCGCACACAAACCGGCGGCTATGGTCAATCGGGCACAGATGGGCGTTGGGCACATGACAGAGAATCGACCGTCATGAGCGATGGTTTCCTTGCAACACTGTCCTGGCCTTCGGCGCTTGCCTTCGTGTTCGCGCTGCTGATCGTCGTGCAGGGCCTCGTCATCTGGTCGATCCGCCGCCATCGCGACCCGCGGCTCGTCATCGACTGCGAAGCGCCGATCACCGAGCTGCTGCCCTCGCTCTCGGGCCTGACGCAGGGCACCATCTACGAAGGCAACGTCGTCGAGCTGCTTGAGAACGGCGCCTTCTTCGATGCCATGTTCGAGGAGATCCGTGCGGCCGCCTGCTCGGTGCACTTCGAGACCTTTCTGTGGAAGGACGGCGTGCTCGGCACGCACCTGGTCGATGCGCTCGTCGAACGCCGCCGCGCCGGCGTGCCGGTGCGCGTGCTGGTCGACGCCGACGGCGGCAAGAAGATGGGCGAGGCCGCGTCGCGCCGACTGCGGGAGGCCGGCTGCCGGCTCGAGATGCATCACCCGCGCCACGTGCGCAACATCGGTGTCTTCAACGACCGCGACCACCGCAAACTGGTGGTGGTCGACGGCAAAGTCGCCCTGGTCGGCGGCCATTGCATCGTCGACGGCTGGCTCGGTGAAGGGCGGGAATGCGACAACGTGCGCGACCTCGGCGTGCGCCTGCGGGGGCCGATCGTGCATGCGGTGCAGGCCGCCTTCAGCGAGAACTGGGTGGAAGACACTGGCGAGCTATTTGTCGGCGACGCGGTGTTCCCGCCGCTCAACCGCATGGGCGACGTGGCCGTGCACGTCGCGAGCATCAAGCCGGAAGGTTCGCCGCCGGCGGTGAAGATCTTGCACCACTTGGTAGTGTGCATCGCACGCCAGCGCATCCGCATCCAGAACCCATACTTTCTGCCCGACAGCGAGGCGATTGATGCGCTGTGCAAGGCGGCGAAGCGCGGCGTCGACGTGCGCGTGATGGTGCCGTCGGCCGAAGCTTCCGACATGCCCATGGTGCAGCACGCCGCGCACCGTAACTTCCACCTGCTGCTCGCCGGCGGCGTGCGCATCTTCGAGTACCAGAAGTGCCTGCTGCACCAGAAGGTGATGACGGTGGACGGCGCGTGGTGCGCCATCGGTTCGAGCAATTTCGACGACCGCTCTTTCGAAACCAACGACGAAATCACGCTCGGCCTGCGCGACGACGCGCTGGCCGCGCAACTGGACGCCATCTTCGAGCGCGACACGCGCGACTGCATCGAGCTGCAGGCCGACGCGTGGGCGCACCGCGGCCTGTGGCATCGCTGCAAGGACAACGTGTTCTACGCGTTCAACGAGCTGCTATGACAGGAAGCCGCGCGATCACAGATTTCCGGGCCGACAGGCGGTTGACGGCCAGAACCGGACCTTCAGGACCATCCGCCGGTTTGTCCATCATCGCCATCGCAATCGAGGACCTGACCAATCCCCGTGCTCTGGCGAAGTCAAAGTACGCGCGTTGACCGAATGTTTCGCCGAGCACCTCTGTCTACCGAAGCTCCCGAGCGCGGTTCCGCGCCCTCTGTCTGCTGCAAAGACTTTTCGAGCAGGGCAAATGCGGATTAATTCTCGACGCTGCAACTTTCGTGTACTTACGGCGACAGTACTGGGGCTTACATAATCCCCCGCAAAAGCCGGCCCTCATTCCGAGCGGCCAGCCTCGTCAGGGAGTGAGTTCCATGTCCATCCTCACCGGAATGCGCGCATATCCGCGCGCGCATCAATTGCTGCAATGAAACGGCGCGTCACGATCCAGACTCCGCTGGGCGACGCGCTGAAGTTCCACCGCCTGGTGGGGCGCGAAGCGCTCAGCCAGGCCTATGCGTTCGACATCGACCTGCTGGGCAACACGAACGCCCTCGATCCAAAGGCGCTGCTCGGCAAGGCCGCCACTGTCACGGTGCAGACCGAAGCCGGCGTCCGGTACCTCTGCGGCCTGGTCACCCGTTTCGGGCTGGCGCAGGAAGATGCCCGGCAGTCCTTCTACAAGATGCGCCTGCGCCCCTGGCTGTGGCTCGCCACGCGGCGCAGCGACTTCCGCATCTTCCAGGACCAGACCGTTCCCGAGATCCTGGAGGCGGTCCTTGGCCGCTACGGCCATCCGCTCGAGCTGAAGCTCAGCCGCAGCTACCGATCCTGGAACTACTGCGTCCAGTACGGCGAAGACGACTTTGGTTTTATTTCGCGCCTGTGCGAGCACGAGGGCATCTATTTCTTCTTCCGGCACGAGGCCGAGCAGCACGTGCTGGTCTTTGCGGACGAGGTCGCAATCTCCCACGGCCCCTTGCCCGGCGGCGAAGCCGTGCGCTACCACCCGCATGAGAAGGCCGGCATGACCGGCGGGCTCGAGCCGAGTGAGCGCATCACCGAGTGGGAGCAGGCTGAAGAGATCCGTTCCGGCCACCACTACCGTGACCACTTCGATTTCGAGCACCCCCGGGCCGACCTCTCCAGCGTGCGGCAGATGCCGGCTGGCCATGACCATGACGCCTACCAGAGGTACGAATGGCCTGGCGACTACCTCCGGCACGAGGACGGCGAGGTCTATGCGCGCATCCGCAATGAAGAGCAGTTGAGCGAGCGCAGCCGCGCCAGGGGGCGTTCCAATCTGCGGGAGCTGGCACCGGGCTACACGATGCAGCTGGCCCACCATCCGCGGCTCGACCAGAACCAGCAATACCTGCTGCTCAGCGTGAGCTACCACCTGCGGGAGAACGTCGAAGCCAGCGAAGGTGTCGGGCCCACCGAAGGTTCGGTGCAGCACTTCGCCTTCGAGGTCCAGCCCACCAGCCTGGCGTGGCGTCCCGCCCGCACCACGCCCAAACCGCGCACGCACGGTCCGCAGACGGCCGTCGTCGTGGGACCGTCCGGTGAAGAGATCTGGACCGACCAGTACGGCCGCGTCAAGGTGCAGTTCCACTGGGACCGCCTGGGCCAGCACGACGAGCACTCCAGCTGCTGGGTACGTGTGTCCACGGCATGGGCCGGAGCCACGTTCGGCGGCGCGGCCTTGCCCCGCATCGGACAGGAGGTCATCGTCGATTTCCTCAACGGCGACCCCGATCACCCGATCGTCACCGGACGCGTGCACAACGCCGACCAGATGCCTGCGTGGCAGTTGCCCGACCAGAAGCATCTCTCGGGAATTCGCAGCCGGGAGCTGGGCGGTGGGCGCAGCAACCACCTGGTCCTCGATGACTCGGACGGGAAGATCCAGGCGCAGCTCAAGAGCGATCACCAGAGCTCCAGCCTAAGCCTGGGCCATATCGCACGCATCGAGGACACCGCCGGCCGCAAGGATCTGCGCGGCCAGGGCTTCGAGCTGCGCACCGACGGTCATGGAACCCTCCGTGCTGCCAAGGGCTTGCTGGTGACCACCGAGGCACGCCCCAACGCCCAGGCCTACGTTACCGACATACCCGAGACTATCGCTCGACTCACGCAGGGACGCGACCTGCACGAGGGCCTGAGCCAAGCCGCCCGGGATGCCCATGCGCACGAGACAGGTGATCAGGATGAGGTGGCCAAGGTGCTGAAGGCACAGAACGACGCGATCAAAGGCGACGGCGGGAACAGGGAGCACGGAATCTTCCCCGAATTCCAGGATCCGCACCTCACGCTGGCCAGTCCGGCTGGCATTCAAAGCACGGCACAGGGTTCGAGCCACATTGTGAGCGGCGAGCACACCGCCACCACCAGTGGCGGCCACACCAGCGTGAGCGCTGGGAAGAGTCTCCTCGTTTCTGCGAAGGACGCCGTACGACTGTTCGCCTCCAAGGCCGGCATCCGCATGACCGCCGCGAAGGATGACATCGACATCAGAGCCTTGAAGGCCAGCATCGACGTTCTCGCCAAGCTCAACATCAAGCTGGAAGCCAGCCGCATCACGATCTCGGCCCAGGAAGAGGTGCTGATCAACGGCGGCTCCAGCTACACCCGGTGGAATGCGGATGGCATCGAGCACGGAACCAACGGCGTTTGGCGTGAGCACGCCGCTTCGCACAGCCTTCTCGGACCGAAGAGCCTGCCACCGTCCAAGGGCTACGAGGCCAAGTGCGAATTGCAGGACAGCGGCGCAGCGGGTGGCGCGTCGGCCTCCCGTTGATGGATAGCCTGTTGCCCGTGCGCCCGGATGCCTCGCTTCTGCTGCGCCGTCTGCAAAAAGGCTTTGCCAGGGCGCGGATGCAGGCGTCGCATGCGCACGCATCGGTCGCCGGTCCCATGTCGGCCTTTCTGGTGCTGGAACGCTGGCGAGACAACCCGCTCGCCGAGCATCTGCAGGAGCACCATCCGTGGTTGGCCGCCGAACGAGTCGACGTGCCCGACGAGATTTACCTCGGACGCCCCGAAGCTGCGCCCACCCTCGTGCCACTGCCCGAAGACTGGGCGGTCGATGCGCCTGGTGCCAGCACCCAGGCCTTCCTTCACACGATGGCGCTCGCGCTTGCTGCGGCACGGCTGCAGAGCGAGCGCCGCCTGGTAGATCAGATGTTGTGCGCCGTCGTCTTCAGTCCGGCAACGCCTGCGAGCATCGCAATGCACTGGACCCACCTCGGCTTTCAGACTTCGCCTGTTGACGGAAAAGACAAGCTGTTGCGCTATCAGGATGCACGCGTCATGCAGCGCGTGTGGCCGCTGCTCGACGACGAGCAGCGTTTGCAATGGCTCGGGCCTGTGACGGAATGGTGGGCGCTGAGCCAACCCTGGGGGCCCTGGTCATACGCCGAAGCATTCGCTACGGGTGGAGAAATACCTGCCAGCAGTGGCGAAGATGCGTCCGAATGGTTCGTTGCCACCCGGCCAGTGTTGTCCCGGGCTGCGGCTCGGGAACCACAGCGCGAAACCATACGCCACCTTCTGCGTCTGGATCAATGGCACGCGGCACATGGCGCAACGACGGGCACGCGGCTGTGGCTGAGCATGGCTTCGCGACGAATTCCCGTCCAACGGCAACCTGATGGAGAGACGATGACGCGCCTCCTTCGCTTTGGGGCAGAACTGGGATTGATCCAGGAATCGGATCTGTTCGAATTCGTCGACGCCTCATGGCAGGCACATCACTACGATGAGCGACTCATCGTTCGTGATTGGTCGGCGCCCCGAGATGCGGCCATGCTGCGGCAGGCGCTTGCCCTGATGCATCCGACACCCGCTGGCTCAAATCAGCCAGTCAGCAGCCGTGTTGTGTCACCTGGCTTTGCCAGTGCGCTGTATGAAGCCGAACAAGCCCTCTCGAACTCAACCCACCCGAAATTTCCGCGAAGAAACTGAAGCCCATGCCCTGCGCCACACCCTGCCGAAACTGCGATCGCAAGGGCCTGCCCATCCTGTTCACCCGGTATGCCGCCGCCTTCAGCGCGCAGGAGCAGGGTCTCGCTGCGCTCAAGCAGTTGCAGCCCACGGGAAATTTCCAGGCCCAGCCCGGTGGCGTGGCCATGCGCACAGCCCTGTACGGCGTGCGCATGCTGAGGCCAGGCTACCTGTACGTGCGCATCATGAATGTGTGCAAGGCCCATCCCGAGTGGCTCGCCTACATCGTGCATCCCCACGGCTACTTGGCGCAGTTCGACGTCGGGTTTCCGGAGGCTGCCAAGTCGAATCCGGCTTGCGAAATGGAAGTGCGCGGCGCCAACGCCTCCATGGTATGGGTGGCGGACGCCAAGAACGTCACCGAGCTGCACTACGTGTTCCATCCGGACCCGATCGTGCCCAAGCATCTGTTCGAGCACATCGAACCCCAGCGCGACACCTACATGCAGAAGTTCGACGTCGCAGGATGGCTGGGAGGCAGCACGAGCCAGAAGGACACCTGCCAACCGGGGCAGCTCAACAGCCAGGTGATGGAATTTTCGGCGCTGAAGGACACCGCCGTACAGACCGTGGGGAGTGAACAGCACTATGGACTTATGGGCGTGCACGGCACTGAGCGCGAGTGGGGCACTTACGAGGAGGCACGCACCGGCCGGCATTTCGAAAAGGTCCGCAACGAGACGCGCCGCGCCGACGGCAGCGTGGCCGTCACCGACACGGGCCCCGTGACCGGCATGGCGGTGGGGCCCTACATCGCACGCATCACCGGCCCGCTCTACAAAGACGCGCATGGCCCCCGGCTGCGGAAGATGGCCGAGTTCCTGACGCAGCACAAGGGCGCCGTCGTCGCATGCGACGACCCCATCGGCATTGCCCAGGAACTCAGCCTCCACCATCTCACCGCGGCCATGTCGTATGTGCAATGGCTCAAGGAGGTCGATGCCTCGGATCCCGGCAACGCGACTGTGACGAATGCGTGGAAACACGCCGCCAGCGAGAGCATCAACACCGTGCGTGGGGCCCTCCACAAGAAGGCGATGGGCATGTACGACGCCGAAACGGACCGCCTGAAGCGCGTGCACGATGTCCTGGGCCAGCGGCGCGCCTATCCCGTGAGTACGACGATGGTTCGGCAAAAGGACGGAACCTATGCCGAGATGTCCGTTGAGGCGATGCGGGCGCAGCGCAGGGACGCACTGGAGGGAGAAATTGCCGCGCGTGAATCGGACCGGCGGCTCGTCAGCGATTCGGAGTCCAAGGCCGCCCTCGAGACGACGCTTGCGCATGTCGATGAAACCCGGCTCAAGAAGTTCGACGCCGATCACATGGCGCAGATACAGGAGCGCGACAAGCGCATGGACAAGATCAGCGAGGATCTGATCGCCTGGCTCCAGTGCGACACCCTCCTGGTCAAGACGCTCGGCCGCTACGACCGCAAGCCGAGCGGCATCGAAACCCGCGATGGCGCGCGCTGCGCGGGCCAGTTGTGCGCCATTCTGGAAACCATGGACAGCAGCCCGCGCGGGCGCAAGTGGTACGCCGATCTCCAGTTGTTCAAGGACGATCCGAAGAACCTCGTGTGGCGCATGGCGACCCTGAACAACGAGGCGATTTCGCAGGAGTTGCTGCGCGTGCTCGACACCCTGAAGGACACGCTGCCGCCGGCCACCGAGGTGGCGGATGCGGAAACGGCCGAAGAAAGCGCGCGCCAGCAACGGGCATGGGCCGCGATGGCGGCGGCGCTGGAGAAGATCCCGAAGACGCTCGAGGGCAGCCAGACGCTGATCAAAGAGGCCAAGAAGCTTGGCGACCGCGGATCGAGCACGCTGGCGAGAGTTCAGTCGCTGCAGAAGATCGCCGAAACGGCGATGAAGAATGTTCACTCGGTATGGGGTATCGCAGTGGTGCAGGCGGCCAAGAATCTAGGGGCCTCGGCGTTGGAGTTGAACCTGGCAAAAGCGCAGATCGTGTTGTTGTCGCACGGCTTGGGTGACAACGCCATCGAGTTCGTGCGCCAGGAGAACCGTCTGCTGAACGAGAAGCTGGAGGCCGATGGAAAGCGCGTCGCGTACAGCAACAAGCGCAATCCCCAGCCGGGTGGCCGAACATGGAATCGGCGCTACGACCACAAGGCCGAGAAGCTACAGGCGCGTGTGGATCGGGCGCTGACCCTGGGCACGGAGAAAGCGGTGCAGAACATGCGCATTCCCTCGGTGATCGGTGGCCTCGAAATCTTCGGCCTGATTCCTACGCTGGGGCGAGCGAGCGAACGCAGCGATGATCCGAGGGCGGGCAGCCAGGGGGCTGGGGCAATCGTCAGTGCGATGGGAACCTGGAGTAGTTGGCGCTCCGATTACTACGAAAGGAACGTCTACGAAGCGATCAAGGCCGATATGCCACTGAAGGCACGCGAGAACCTGATGAAGGCACTTGACCACGAATTGCGCATGTTGAAAATTGGTGCGGCCCATTGGGTGGCGTCCGCAGCCGTCGTGGGGGTGGTCTGGGATGTGATCGATGGCGTAACCGCGCATCGCGAGGAGAATCGCCTCTTGATGGCGGCCTATGTCGGACGTGCTTTCGCGGGTGGCGTCACCATCGGCACGGCGCTCACGGGCGCTTATTTCCACGATGTCGTCAAGATCGTCCGGATTTGTACGCGAATCAATCTTCTCGCCGGCGCCCTCACACTGGCTGCCAGTTATGCGATTGAAAAGCTCAAGGAAAAGGAATGGATCGACTGGCTCCAAGCCGAACCATTCCGCAAGTTGGACAGCAAGAAAACCCCGCATACCAGCGAGCGGCTCATGCTCAGCCAGCTCGCAAATGCGATTGCGGATATGGAGTGAGTTGAAGCATGTTTATTTCGGAAAATAGCTACCGCAATGAGCGTCGCAGCGAGGGCGCTTCCAGAGCGGTGGCGTACTACGCCGACATCAACCAGCATACGCGGCTGTACGATATCGGCGAAGGCGCGAGCCCTCGCCAAGAGCAAGCGCCCAAACCTTCGAGAAAGGAAAGGCTTAAGCAACAGGAAATCGCCCAGCCTCGGCTGTCTGGCATGCGGACGTTGTTGGACTTCAACGAACACTTCGTTGAACTAAGTAATGCGGGAGAGGAGAAGCGCTCACTCGTGTTCATGCTTCTCGTGTTGTTTGGTTTGATCGCCCTGATGCCGGCCTACTTCATTGGCCTTCTGTTGACCGATCGGAAGCCTTACCCGCAGGATTGGTACATCGCGATGGGCATCTTGCTGGCCATTGGCTTTCTGGCCTTTCTTCTGATCTATTTCCTGATCTACCCGCACGTGCTCGCGCCAGCTTTTTTTACCAGCCTGCGCGCACGCTACCGCTTCAATCGGACGACACGCAAGGTCTACGCACTGCGCCCAAAGAAGTACGGCGGCAATGTTGTGCTCGACTGGGACCGCGTGCAGGCGCACGTTCGATGGGCACCCCCAAAATCCTGGACAGCCGAGCAACTGGCGACGAGCGAGGCCGCGCGCGAAGAGCGCCTGCGCTCGGCGGGCCTGGACAGCAACCTGCTGTTGTACTGGCCCCCGCTGGATGCCAACGATCCCGAGCGCAAGGGAGAAGACGTACTCTGGGTCGGTCCCAGCGGCAGCCGCGAGGCTTTGTGGCAATACATCCGAACCTTCATGGAGGAAGGCATGGAGGCCGTACCCAGACCTTCCGAGCACGAGTGGCTGCGCAAGGGCTTCAGCGGCCCCGGCGAGCACCTGGAAGAAACCGTCATGCATGGTTCGCACATGCGTGACGACATCGTGGGCAAGGGAACTTCGGATGCAACCTACAGCAACTACGCGATGAACTTTCTATGGGCGCCGCTGCACAGCCTGGCCGAGCGGCTGTGCTACTGGCCCACGTTCCCCGGAGAATGGAACAGCGACTGCGGGCAGAAGCGTCGCGAAAGCGGCATCGGTCCCGAAGAACCTCTGCGATGGACCAGCAAGCCTTGACGCTCAGAAGTACATCGATGGATCGTCGGCCGCTTGAGGTGAGCTGAGCCATGTTCAGTTCGGAGAGCAGCTACGTGAAAGAATGTCGCAGCGAGGGCGTCCCAAAGGCTTTGGCGTACTACGCTGACATCAACCAGCATACGCGGCTGCATGGTATCGGCGAATGCGCGCGCCCTCGCCAGGAGCACGAGCCCAAGCCTTCGAGAAAGGAAAGGCTTGAGCAGCAGAAACTCGCACAGCCTCGGGTCTATGGCATGCGCACCTTGACCGACTCTACAACCTCGCGCAACGACTGACCGCTCTTGAAAAGGTCGGCCAATCACTTGGAGCCCCCAAGTGCCCCTCTGGCGCAAAGTTTCGATCCCTAAACTGCACAGGAGATCGACATGGACGCTCTCACCGTCTCAGCACCACGGCCCCCGTGGAACAAAAACAAACTCGTGGGGCAGAAGCGGCCTTTCAAGCTCAAGGAAATTTGGGCGATCCGCACTCGGCTCCAGTTGTCCCGCCGTACTCGAGACCTTGCACTTTTCAATCTCGGAATCGACAGCAAGCTCCGGGCATGCGACCTGGTCAAGCTCCGGGTCCGCGATGTTGCCAACGGCGATCGGACGGCCGCACGGGCGAACGTGGTCCAGCAAAAGACCGGGCGACCGGTCCAATTTGAACTCACCGATCCAACGCGTGAGGCCGTGTCCGGCTGGATCAATCTGGCCCACCTTCGTTCCGAGGACTTCCTGTTCCCGAGCCGGGTGCATTCGTCTCCGCATCTCGGGACCAGGCAGTACGCCCGCATTGTTGATGGTTGGGTAGAGGAGATCGGACTGGACCCGGCCGAGTACGGCACCCACTCAATGCGCCGAACCAAGGCGTCCTTGGTCTACCGCCGAACGAAGAACCTTCGCGCGGTGCAACTCCTACTCGGCCACACCAAGCTCGAGAGCACAGTGCGCTACCTCGGAATCGAGGTCGAGGACGCACTAGAGATGGCTGAGCAGACGGAAGCCTGACGGATCCCTGGCGCTCTGGTCGACGGGCGCCAGCGTCGGGGCATTCGCGGCGGTTATCGCGTGAGGTTCTTTGCGAGCGGCCGTGATCGGCCAATACCGGAAGTCCTCACGCCCGCCCAGTTCGCGAACACCCCTCAAGGAAGGCCGCAGCGCCAGCCGCCTACAGTCGGCCAGGTTCGGAAGTTCATCACGGAAGTCGCGTTTTCCGCCAATGTTGCCCTGTAACGGCTCCCCGCACTGGAGCCAGTCGGCCGCGAAAGGGTACGGGGCACACGTCTTTAGGTTAGCCGCAGGTTTGGCTTGGCAGAATCGGCCGCTGTTGGGTCGTTAGTCTGCACGATGTAAGCACATCTCGTCCTGCTGGCGTGGCCCGCATCAGGGTCGACCGCCAGCCACAGCCGACAACGAGTCATGCCCGACACCGCTCTCATACCCGCTCACACTGCCGTGGTCACCTGCCCACTGACCGAGGAGGCAGCAACAATCGGCCCTGGAGCAGACATTTGCCTACGATGATCGGAACAATTCCACCAGGCCTTCGATTGCGATGTTTTGCCGGCGATGGCGATTTTCCTGCGATGGCGGACGTGGCCAACGCAGTGTTTGTCGCTGACAAGATGGGCTGGATTCGCACACCGGAACACATACGTCGAGACTACGCCCGGTTCACCGACTTCGATCCCCTACGCGACATCGTGATGGCCGAACTCGACGGCCAGTTGGTGGGGTATGTGCGCACCTCGCACTGGACCGACGAGAACGAATGGCTGGCTCAGACCCAGATCGGCTTCGTCCATCCGGCCTTCCGGCGTCGCGGCATTGGCACCGAACTGCTGCGCTGGGTGGAAACGCGACAGCGCGAGATTGCGAGGGTCCGAGGCGGTGTGTCCGTGCATCACGTCTTCGTGACCGAGGGCGAAGTCGGCCGCGTAGCAATGCTGCGCCGTGCCGATTACGTGCCCGCTCGCCACTTCATGCTCATGGAGCGGCGCTCGCTCGACGATATGCCCGACGTCCCCCTGCCCGAAGGCTTCGAGGTCCGTCCGGTGCTTTCAGAACATTTGCGCCCAATCTTCGACGCCCACATGGAGGCCTTGCAGGGACACTGGGGCGTCGCACCACCGAAGCCAGGCGACTTCGAGCGCTGGACGACGCTGCCGACCTTCCAGCCGCATTTGTGGCAGGTGGCATGGCACATCGAGAGCGAGCGCGTGGCCGGGCAGGTGAAGCCCTTTATCAACGAAGAGCAGAACACGACGCAGAACCGCAGGCGCGGCGAGACGGAATTCATCAGCGTCGGTGCGCCGTGGCGCCGGCGTGGCTTGGCGCGCGCGCTCATCGCGAAGGCCCTGCATGCACAACGCGACGCTGGCATGAACGAATCCGCGCTGGGCGTGGATGCCGACAATGCACACGAGGCCGCTCGACTTTACGAGAGCTGTGGCTTTCGCGTCGTTCAACGCAACATGGTCCTACGCAAGCTGGTGGATAGGTAGCACGGCCCATTCCGCCAGAACCATTCATTCGCTGGCGGCAGAATGCGGGCAAGGCCGGGCCTGCTTCTTCGGCCGAGATGCCCTGCCGTCCATACCAGAACCGTAAAAATGACCACACCTTCGGCTGCGCACACCGGCGTTTCAGGCTTTTCATGGAGAGCCGCGGTGCTCGGCGCCGGATTTTCCGCCGGTGGCCAAGCCTTTCTTGGCACGCTAGTCGCGGTTGTTAGCCAACGAGTGTGGATGGCGAAGGGAGCGTCGCGGGAGCAAGCAGCCAGCTTGCTTGCGTCGAGCTTTTTTTCGACGGTCGGCCTTCTGAGCTTGCTCGCAACTGTTTGCGCAGGCGCACTCGGCGGCTATATATCCGCCCACTACGGGCGGGGCCGACCGTTGGTTCAAGCGAGCGCCGCGGGAGCGCTTGGCTTGCTGTTTCCGCTGGTTATGCTTGCAAGCCCCGGGGCCCAGACCGGTCCAATCTGGTTCATTGGCTGGTCGTTCGGAATTCCTATGGCATCAGCGATTTTTGGCGGTTACCTACATAGTCTTAGGAACCCTTCCCGCCACGGGACTTAGGTCAGCCTGCGGCCACAAGCAGCCTTTCGAGGGTGAAGCGCAACTAGGCCAGTGTCTCGACTCGCGCTACGACAGTTGCGCTTTGCCTTGCCTTGCGCTTTTTTAAGCTGCGAGACATGAAGAACGCTAGAAGGATGAACGGAAGGCTGACTCCGGTCATCTTGCCGGCGTAGGTAGCAATTTCGACAGTGGTGTGGGATGCATTGATAAGCCAGGTGTGGAGCGCAACGTTTGCTGCGACCAAAAGCCAAAAGTAAATGCCAGCCCCGTTCACCCGCAGCTTGCCGACAACTTTGTTGATGACCCAAGCCAGCGACAGAATCACGACAAGAACAAAGGCGAAGAGGATTACTGCGGTGATGATTCTCTGGTCCACCTATTTCCCTCGCGATTTAAATGTTGCGGCAAATGGTACAGGCAGTTAAGTGCGAAGCGACCCCATTCCTAGAGCGAAATGCCCGAAACCTTGCCGATCGGAGGCTTAGCGCCTCAGGGCCGCAGGCCCTCGCGAACGACCGCTTTCCGCGGGGCGCGATGTCCGCTCAGGGCCCGAAGCTCCTAGGCCGCGACCGGCTACAGTCGGCCAATACCGGTCCTTGAGGCGCGCCGCTCGCCATCGTCCATCCATTGAAGGTGAACCAAAATCATGTCAGATTCGCAGGCAGTCGAACTACTCTCGAGGCAGATTCGGCTGGGGACGCTCCCGTCAGTTGTGCTGCGCCAACTCATGTCGCAGTCGGAGGACGTGACAAAACATGGATTGGCTCATGACCTGGTTGCAGCATTTCCGGAATGCGAGCATTGGTCGCTCATCGACCAAGTGTGGCATTGGAAGGAGAGAGCGCACTCTGACATTTTGGATGCCTTTTTTTGACTTTCAGACGATACGCGCCATCGTCGGTTCAGGTGTAAAGCTGCCTTGGACGTTGGAACAATGCGACGTCGAATTTGCTCGACTTCAGCCTCTCTTGGCAGGTCTGCGCGAAGTCGAAAAAGCTAAGGCCATCGAGGCCGTCTCCTTCGAAAATCTCCAATCGAAGATTGATTCTCTGACTGGAAAGCTGGCTTGCATTCAGGCGCTTTGGGATGGCGATACAAACGGATGGTTTGTCCGGATGTCAGCCATCGTTGAGAACTCGGGCGAATACTCGGAACATCACTTAGGGACCTTTACACAGGGCGGCGATATTCGGCTGTTCAACGGCCAAGTCCCTCCGTGGCCGGAAGCGGTGGCGGCGTCTGAAATTGGCGGACGCCTCGCGATGCATTTCAACGCGATGTTCCATTTTCCCAGCCCCGCTGAGCCGAACGATTCCTGTGCCGCTTGGTCTCCCTGAGCCTGGCGCGCTGAAGGGTTGGCGCGCTCGGCGAATCGCCGCGCCGAAGGGGTGCGACGTAGACTTCGTGAGCCTTTCGGATGAGCCGCGAACGCCCACTGGGTGTCGAATGAAAGTCCGCCTAGGGCACGCTGCGAGTGACCGCTCCGGAGCAAGCCCGATGACCGCTTCGGGCCAGCTCATGACGGTGGCGCGACCGGCTACAGTCGGCCAAAAGCGGCCTGTCGGCCTCGGCCCTCGAAAGCGCGTGCGCGCGCTGACCGAGTCTTAGATAACAATCGACTAAGTGCCGTCTTTTGGCGTCGGCATACAAGAATCCGAATTGACAGAGGGAAACATGGACGCCGCATATCTCAGGCAACACTACGACCGCCTTGAAACCGACGAGTTGATCGGTCTTCGCTCGACTGACCTGACGCCTGAGGCCAAGGTCGTGCTCGAAGCTGAATTGGCGTCGCGGGATGTTGCGCACTCTTTTTCTACAGTGCCTGCCAGCGCCTCTGCGCTGCGCCCGCTCGACCAGTCATTGCTGGCTCCGCTGTGGAGGCGATTTGTAGCTGCGACACTCGACTATGCTGGACTCTTCTTCGTGCTGTTCGGTGTGAACTTCCCAATATATCTGTACACCCCGAAGACCTTCTCTGATTTGGTTGGATACGCATCCATCGGGGTAGCCTTGGCATACTTGTTTTTCAAGGATGGCCTGAACGGTCAAAGCTTCGGGAAGCGACTCCTCAAGATCAAGGTTTTGGAGAGGGCTACAGGTGACTCATGCAGCCTGCCTCGCTCTCTAGTCCGCAACGCGTTTAATGGACTGGGCTTCATTGATTGGCTATTTGCCCTCGGCCGTGAAAACAGACGCCTCGGCGACCATGCTGCAGGCACATACGTTGTGAACGCCTAAAACACCTATCGTCGGTGCGGAACAAATTCGATGTTCTAGATGGGCTGCTTTGGGAGCCGGACACGGCCGGTAGGGGCCCTTCGCGACGGTAGCGCGACCGGCTACAGTCGGCCAGAACGGGACGTTCATCGATACGGCAGAATTTGGCTAGGAGCGGGCCTTCCTCTTACTCGTGACAACGCTCGAGAAAAAAGTGGCCGTACAAGGACACAATCGCATGACGCTTTCGCAGTATGAGCACTTGGTTATTCGAGATCCAGGCCCAGCCCCAACTGCTGTGGAGCTCGCGCAGCTTGAGTCTGTGCTGGGCGCAAGCTTGCCGCGATCGTTTAAGCAATACCTTCAAGTCGCCAACGGTGGCTATCTGGAGTACGTGGTTGAGATCGCGACGGAAAGCGGAGAGACCGAACCAATCTCGTTCTGCGGTCTCTTTTCCACGACCTCATCGGGTGGGGAGATATTCGCCGACGAAATAGCGCTCCATCGCGAGAGCATGCAAATGCCGATCGGCATTCTTCCATTTGCTTGCGATGGAGGCGGGTCCACTGCCTTTCTCGACCTCACCCCGACAGGGAGCGGTCGAGTAGTGGCATACGTACATGGTCTGCCGGAATGGGCTGGGAAGAGAACGCAATCAGCGCTCGTAGAACTCGCTTCATCTTTTGACGAATATGTAGCCAAGCTCAAGGTTGACCGGGAGGCAATAGTCGACCATCTGTCGCATGACGTCGCCAATATGAATGACCTCTCAGCCATGCGCGAATTCATTGAGTTGGCCATTCCGGAATGGCTTCAAGATCCAGAGTTGAGCAATGCGGTACGCGAGGCCCAACAGATGTTCAATCGGAGCTGAGCGGATCAAATCGTCTTGGCATAATGAATCGCCCCGGATTTTGTGGAGGCTCAACACTCTGAGAGGATTGAGCCATGAAGAAGTCAAACAAGTTCTCACCCGAGGTGCGTGAGCGCGCGGTNATGAATCGCCCCGGATTTTGTGGAGGCTCAACACTCTGAGAGGATTGAGCCATGAAGAAGTCAAACAAGTTCTCACCCGAGGTGCGTGAGCGCGCGGTGAGGATGGTGCAGGAGCACCGGGGAGAGTACCCGTCGTTATGGGCTGCGATCGAATCAATTGCACCGAAGATCGGCTGCGTGCCGCAGACGCTGAACGAATGGGTCAAGCGCGACGAGATCGACAACGGCGTGCGTGAAGGCGTCACGACCAGCGAGGCCCAGCGGATGAAGGAGCTCGAGCGCGAGGTCAAGGAGCTGCGTCGGGCCAACGAGATCCTGAAGCTGGCGAGCGCGTTTTTCGCCCAGGCGGAGCTCGACCGCCGGCTGAAGTCCTGAGGGATTTCATCGACAAGCATCGTGCCACCTTCGGGGTCGAGCCGATCTGCAAGGTCTTGCAGGTCGCCCCGTCGGGCTATCGACGGCACGCGGCGCTGCTGCGCGAGCCGCACAGGCGCTGCGCCAGGGCGCGACGCGACGATGCCCTCGTGCCAGAGATACAACGCGTCTGGCAGGCCAACATGCAGGTCTACGGTGCCGACAAGGTCTGGCGGCAGCTGGCACGCGAGGGCACGGCGGTGGCGCGCTGCACGGTCGAGCGGCTGATGCGGCGCCTGGGGCTGCGAGGCGTGATGCGAGGCAAGGTGGTGAAGACCACCATCAGCGATGCCAGAGCGCCATGCCCGCTGGATCGGGTCAACCGGCAGTTCCGGGCGCAGCGCCCGAACCAGCTATGGGTCTCGGATTTCACGTACGTCTCGACCTGGCAGGGCTGGCTGTACGTGGCCTTCGTGATCGATGTGTTCGCCCGGCGCATCGTGGGCTGGCGGGTCAGCAGTTCGATGCGCACGGACTTCGTGCTCGATGCCTTGGAGCAAGCGCTGTACGACCGTCAACCCGAGCGCGATGGCAGCTTGATTTGTCACTCGGATCGCGGGTCGCAATACGTCAGCATCCGGTACACCGAGCGACTGGGCGAGGCTGGCATTGAGCCATCGGTGGGCAGCAAAGGCGACTCCTATGACAACGCCCTGGCCGAGACGATCAACGGTCTCTACAAGGCCGAGTTGATCCATCGCCGAGCACCGTGGAAGACCAAGGAGGCGGTGGAGTTAGCGACGCTCGAGTGGGTGGCCTGGTTCAACCACCATCGCCTGCTCGAACCCATCGGCTACATCCCGCCTGCAGAAGCTGAGGCAAACTATTACCGGCAACTCGCCAGTCAGATCGCCACGGTGGTGGCATGACTTAAACCAACCGGCCTCCATGAAAGCCGGGGCGATTCA
>NZ_LMCQ01000005.1 GCF_001424835.1 Variovorax sp. Root318D1
GTTCACCAGCGTGACGACGACCAACCTGACGGCCACCGGCCCGACCACGCTGACTGGTGGCACCACCATCGGCGGCAGCCTGACGCTGAACCCGGCCACCACGGTAAACATGGGCGGCAACGTCATCACCAACGTGGCGGCGGGCACGAACCCGACGGACGCAGTGAACCTGAGCCAGGTGACTAGTGCAACCAATGCGCTGACCAGCGCTGGCCTGAACTTCACGGGCAACGATGCGACCGCAGGGGTGGTGCACCGGGATCTCGGCACCACGCTGGCGATCCAGGGCACGGCTGCAACGGCCGGCAGCTACTCGGGCGGCAACCTGAAGACGGTGACCGATCCGGTCACGGGTGCGATCAACCTGCAGATGGCCGACTCGCCAGTGTTTGGCGCCACGACGATTAACGCCGGCGGCACGGGCATCATCAGCGGCGTGACCGCCGGTGTGGCCGGCACCGATGCGGTCAACGTGACGCAACTCAATGCAGTCAGCACGACGGCCAACCTTGGCTGGAACCTGCAGGCCAATGGCGACATTGCTACCAACGTGGTGCCGGGCGGCACGGTGGAGTTTGTGAACGGGCAGAACATTCTGCTTACGCACACCGGCAACACCATCACGGTGGCAACGTCGCCCGATCTGGTGGCCAACAGCCTGACGATCAGCGGCGGGCCGACCATCAACAGCAGCGGCATCACCATGAATGCCGGCAACACGCTGAACATGGGCGGCAACACCATCACCAACGTGGGCGCGGGTGTCAACCTGACCGATGCGGTGAACCTGAGCCAGTTGAACACGGCAACCTCCACGGCGGCCAACATGTGGATCACCGGTTCGCCGACGGTCTACGTGGCGCCCGTCTCGACGGGCACCAACGCCACGGCAGTGGGCTCGGGCTCCTCGGCCACCGGAACCAACAGCGTGGCCGTTGGCACCGGTGCCGCCGCAACCACGGCCAACAGCGTGGCGCTGGGCAACGACAGCACCACGGGCACTGCCACCGCGGTAACGGGCACGACCATCGGTGGAACCAGCTACACCTTTGCGGGTGCGGCGCCGACGGGTGTGGTGAGCGTGGGTAGCGCTGGCGCCGAGCGCCAGGTCACCAACGTGGCAGCAGGGCAGTTGACCGCCACCAGCACCGATGCGGTGAATGGCAGCCAGCTGTATGCAACCAATACCGCCATCTCGAACCTGGGTACGGCCGTTACCGCGGCCCAGACCCACTACTACAGCGTCAACGACGGTGGTGTGCAGCAGGCCAACTACAACAACGACGGCGCCACGGGTGTGAACTCGCTGGCAAGCGGCGTGGGGGCCAGCGCCACCGGCGCGGGCGGCGTGGCGGTGGGCCTCAACTCGGTGGCAACCGGGGGCAACAGCATTGCGGTTGGCGCAGGCTCCGTGGCTTCGAGCGCGGGCGGGATCGCGTTGGGTGCGGGGTCCACGGCGACTCGAGCAGGCATGAACGGGCAGCGCGAAGCCTTCTCGAACGTCTCGGTGTCTTCCACGCAGGGTGCAGTGTCGGTCGGCAGCGCGGGCGGCGAGCGGCAGATCACCAACGTGGCCGGCGGTACCGCAGCCACCGATGCGGTCAATGTGCGCCAGTTGCAGGCAGTGAAGGACGGCGCCATCAGCTACAGCACGAACGTCGACGGCACCACCAACTACAACCAGATCGTTCTGGGCAACGGGCAGGCACCCAACGGAACCGTTATTTCGAACGTGGCGCCTGGCGTCGCGGGTACCGATGCCGTCAACGTCAACCAGCTCAACGGCGTGAGCAACCGCGTCAACGCGCTGGGCGACCAGATCGACAAGGTGGGCCGCAATGCCTACGCCGGTGTGGCAGCCGCCATGGCCGTGCAGATGCCGGGCCAATCGTTGCCGGGCAAGACGGTGATGCGTGTTGGTTACGGCGTCTTCAAGGGCGAGAGCGCCGTGGGCATCAGCTTCCGCCGCACTGCCGAGAACAACGGCTGGAGTTTGACCGGCGGCGTGGGCATGAGCCGCGCGGGCGCGGCGGCGACCGTCGGTGCCGAGTGGGTCTTCGATTGATTCAAGGAATAACGATCATGGAAAAACAACTGCAACAACGTGCCACTCTGCTGGTGTCGACGCTGGTCGGCCTGCCGCCCCTGCTTGCCCTCTTGTGCGTCATTGCACTGGGCGGCTGCGCGAGCCCCGGCTATCCCATTGCGCCGCAAGCCCAGGCAAGCGCCGCCAAGGACATGCCGCCACCGCCCAAGGCCGAGGACTTTCCGAAGCTCGACGCGGCCAAGTGGAAGCAGGGCGCTTTTCCCAGCTTGGAGGCGCTGCGAATGATGCGCACGGGCATGGGCAAGGACCAGGTTCGCGAGCTGCTCGGTTCGCCGCATTTCAGCGAGGGCCTGGCGGGTGTCAGGGAGTGGAACTACATCTTCCACTTTCGCACCGGTAAAGGCCCGGAGTTCACCACGTGCCAGTACATGGTTCGCTACAACGGCGACAGGCTGACCCACGGCATGTATTGGAAAGAGCCGGACTGCGCAATGCTGGTCGATGCGCCGCAGGTCAAGCCGATTCCCGTAGCTGCGCCGGTGATGACCGCGCCGCAGAAGGTGACGCTTGGCGCCGATGGCCTGTTCCGCTTTGACGGCGGTGCCCTCGGCGACCTGATGCCCGAAGGCCGCGCCAAGGTCGAGCGCCTGGCCGCGGATATCAAGCGCAACTTCAAGCGCGTGCAATCCGTTGCCGTGACGGGGCATACCGACCGGCTGGGCACCGCCAGCTACAACGAAGCGCTGTCGCTGGCACGGGCCAACACCGTGCGTGAGCTGCTGGCGCAACAGGGTGTTGAGCGCAACGCCATCCGCACCGCGGGCATGGGTGACCGGCAGCCGGTGGCGCAGTGCCCTGGCGCCGCAAAGACGCCCGCGCTGGTGAGCTGCCTGCAGCCCAATCGCCGCGTGGACATCGAGGTGGCGGGCGATCAGTAAGGATGCCAAGACATAATGTAACTTTTAGTATTAAAAGTATCATTTTGAGCGCTCCGGTCTTCTCACTCACGCCACACTTTTATGCGTATTGCTGTACTCGAAGACGAGCCGGCCCAGATGAGTCTGCTGGTCGACATGCTCCAGCACCGCTTGCTCGTCGTCGAGGAGCCGGTGTCGTGCGTGCCTTTCAGCAGTGGCGAAGCCTTGCGGGAGGCGCTTCGCACCGAAAGCTTCGATCTGCTGGTGCTGGACTGGAACGTGCCCGACCTGAATGGCGTGGAACTGCTGGCCTGGCTGCGCAAGCAGAGGGAGAGCACGGTTCCTGTGGTGATGCTGAGTTCGCGCCACTCCGAACGCGATGTGGCAAGTGCCCTTGGCACGGGGGCCGACGACTACGTGGTGAAGCCTTTTCGCCCGCTGGAGCTGGCCGCGCGCATCCAACGCCTTCTGAAGTCGAGGCACCTTGCGGCGGCAAGCGCGCTGGAGCACTTCGGCGCTTGGGTGTTCGACCGCATCTCATCGAGCGTGGGAATTGGCGCCGCGGGCGCGGAGCCGGCGCGCCGGGTGGCGCTGAGCGACAGCGAATTTCGCATGGCGCTGGCGCTGTTTCGAAACCTGGGCCGGCCGGTGTCGCGCGCGCACTTGCTGGAGTGCGCCGGCCGCGAGGGCGAAACGCCCAGCCGCGCGCTCGACAGCCAGATCTATCGGCTCCGTATCAAGCTACGTTTGAATGTTGCGCATGGGCTTCAATTGCACACCGTCTACGGACACGGCTATCGCCTGGAGGCATCGCATGGCAATGAGCATGCGGCCGTCGGGCCAGTCTAGGCGGCCCCCGTCAAGCAGCAGCCTTGCGTTGCTCGCTGTGTTGTCTTTGACGCTCCTGTCCGGCGCTGCGCGGGCACAGTCCACTCACGTGGTGCGGCCCGGTGAAACGCTGTGGGACATATCGCGCCAGCACATGAGTACGCCGCTGCGCTGGCCCGAACTGCAGCGCGGCAACGCCGTACCGGTACCCGAGCATCTGAAACCGGGTCAGATACTGAAGCTTGCCGGCGGCACTGCGGTCGCCACCGTGGTGGAGTTGTCGGGCAACGCATGGCTCAAAAGAGGTACCGCAGCGCCGCGCGCGCTGGCGCAAGGCGCTGCGGTGTGGGCCAACGATGTGGTGATGACGGATCGTGGCGCCTTTCTCAGTCTGGGTTTGGGCGACGGCAGCCGCCTGGTCATGCCTTCGAGCAGTGCGGTCCAGGTCCTGGTGGCCAATGGCCGAGTCACGCGGTTGCAACTGCTGGACGGGCGCGTCGAGGCGCATGTCGAGAAACAGCGCGGTCGTGAATTCGAGATCCGCAACCGCACGGCGGGGCTGGCGGTGCGCGGCACGCACTTTCGCGCGCGCAACGAAGAAGGTGTGACGACGGCGGAGGTGATCGAGGGAGCGGTGGCTGTGTCCAGCGCGGACCGTCCGGCCTTGCTGCTTGCAGCGGCAAGTGGCACCTTGCTGGAGGGCCCGGGCGCGCTGCAGGCGCAGCCGTTGTTGCCGCCACCGCAGAATGCGCAGCAAGGCGGTGCCCAGACCTCCGTGGTACCGGTGACAGGGGCCACGGGCTATCGCATGCAGCTGGCGCGCGACGATCACTTTCTGCAATTGACCTATGAGCAGCGTTCGAAGCAAGGCGACTTTGCATTGCCCGCGGATTTGCAGCCCGGCTTCTATCACCTGCGGCTCACGGCGTTCGATGCACGGCAACTCGAGGGCATGCCGGGCGACAGCATCGTCTACATCGGCGTGCCCGCAGCTCAGGCCGGCGTACGTCGCATGGACGATGGCCGCTACGAGATCAGCTGGCCTGCGCGGCCGGGTCAGCGCTTTGCGTTCGAACTGGCGCGCACGCCAGCTTTTGCGCCTGCGCTGGTGAGCGAGCCCGCGCTTTATAGCGGCGGCGCGCTGGTCGGCCCGCTCGACGTGCCGGGGCGCTATCACTGGCGCAGCCGCGAAATCACAGCGCCCGGCGCAGAGGCCGTGGTCTTCGAGGGCAGCTTCGACGTTCCCGCGCCACCACTGAAGAACCCCTGACCCGTGTGGCGCCGCTTTCACGCCGAATGGCTGCTGATGATGGCGTTGCTGCCTCTGGCGATGTGGTGGCTGCAGGGGTCGTCCGACCTGTCGCAAATTGACCTCAAGGTGTATGACCATGTGATGAGCGAGGCGCGGGCCACGCCATCGTCAGACATTCTGGTGGTCGGGATCGATCAACGCAGCCTCGACGCGCTGGGGCCTTGGCCCTGGCCGCGCAGCGTGCATGCACAGCTGCTGGAGCGGCTGGCGCCCATGGAGCCCAAGGGCGTGCTGCTCGACCTGTTTCTGGACACGCCATCGGTGGACCCCGAGCAAGACCGGTTGCTGGCGCGGGCCATGACACGGGTTCCGGTGTATTTGCCGCTGCACTTCACGGGGCCTGGCGACACGCCGCTCGACAACGTATCTGGCTTCCAGGAGCCCTTGCCCGAGTTCGCGCGTAGCGCCAAGGCGCTCGGGCACGTCAACATCACTCGCGATGGTGATGCCGTAGCACGTCGGATGTTCTTGCGCGAGGGACGGCAAGGGAAGCTGCAAGACTATCTCGGTTCGTACCTGGCAGGCCACATTGCGGCGCGCGAAGCCGATAGCTCGCCCTTGCGGCAGCGCGCTGATGGTTGGCAGATGCAAGGCGAATTTGGCATTCCGCTGGCCGGACCTGCGGGCAGCTGGCGCACAGTGCCCTACGTGAGTGTGCTGCGAGGCGAGGTGCCGCCGGAGCTGCTGCGCCACAAGATGATCCTGGTCGGGGCTGTCGGCAGTTCGCGGTTGGAAGACGAACTGTCTGTAGCTGGCGCGGGAGCGATCACCTCGCTTCCAAGCATCGAGCTGCACGCCAATGCCATCGACGCCCTGCGCCACGGGACGACGGTGCACTTTGTCAGCGGGGCATGGCTGGCGGCGTGGATCGCCGTGCCCATCTGGCTGGCGCTGGCGCTCTTTCGCCGGTATGCGCGCAAGGCGTGGACCGTGGCCCTTGCACTGGTGGCAATTTGCGTGGGCTTCAGCCTTGGTCTTTTCGGGACGGCGCACCTGTGGCTTCCTCCCTCTGCGCCCGTGCTGGGCATCATCCTGGGCTACATCCTGTGGAGCTGGCGGCGGCTGGACGCACTGATCCATTTTTTCCAACAGAGTGCCGCGGCACTCAATGCGGTGCCAAGCGGTGCCTTCGATCCGGAACGCCGTGCGCCTGTGCGGGCCTGGGACGACTTGCATGCACATACGCTAGTGCTTGACGATGCCATCGACCGCATCGCGCAGATTCGTACGCTGCTCAGCATGAGCTTGTGGCAAATGCCGGTGGCGCTGCTCGTGTGCCGCGACGACGGCACGATCACCACCAGCAATGCGGCGGCACGTGCGCTGCTGAATGCGGAGGCGGCAGGAGGCGCCGAGGCGGACGATCCGCTGCGCGGCCGCACTGTCGAGGCCCTGCTTGCGCAAACGAGCAGCGATGGGGCTGCCGCTCCGCCCGAGTGCGACGCCATGCGGCATTGGTCGGAAGGCATTGGCGTTGAACGCACGACCCCGGACGGCAAGGTATTGCGCGCTCAGGCTGCAGCGTTGAACCGGCTCAGCATGGGCGACACGAACTGGCTGGTGGTGCTGCACGACCTCACTGTAGAGCGCCGCGCCGAGCAGGAGCGCGAGCAGTGGCTGAGCTTCATGTCGCACGACATGCGCACGCCGCAGGTCAACATTCTGAGTCTGCTCGATCTGCGCGCCCACGGTGCTGACTGGCTCGACCAGCCCAAGCTGACCGAGAGCCTGCGCCGCGAGGCCGAGCGGTCTCTCCGTCTCGCCGACGACTTCGTCGATCTCTTGAAGGCCCGCATGCACAGCTATCGGTTCGTGCAGATGCCGGCAGGGACCATCGCGCTGGACGCTGTCGACCAGGTGTGGGCACACGCGGCGCAGCGAGGCGTCAAGCTCTCTGCCGAAGTGCCGACGGAAGAAGACGTCGAGCTGTGGACGGATGCGCCGCTGCTCACGCGCGCCGCCGTCAACCTGCTGAACAACGCGATCCGACACAGCTCTTCGGGCGCGTCGATCCGGCTGTACGTATCGGTGGGCGGCGAGGGAGCGGCGCAACGGGTGTTGATTGCCGTGAGCGATGAAGGCTCGGGCATGTCGCCGGAGGTCATGGAGGCATTGCTGCGTAAAGACGCGGAAGCCGTGATGCCGGCCCGAGGCAGCGATACGGATGCTGCTGCACCGAGCGGGTTTGCTGCGCGTTCGCATGGCGTGGGCTTGGCCATTGTGCGCGCCGTGGTCGATCGCCACGGCGGACGCCTCGACGGCCATAGCGAGCCCGGCGTGGGCACCACCTTTGTGATGGACTTGCCTCGCCACTTTCCGGCCGATCTAACCTGAACTGTCGGCGCTCGGGTTGCGTAGATTGGTTGATCTCTTAATACCAAACTACTCCGATCTGATAACTAGATCACATTCCCCTGCACCTATTCAACTCAATTCTCGCTAAACCTCGCGAAAGCCCCTCTCGCTCGCACCTCGCTCGACACCATAAGGGCAGTGAGGCCTAAGAAAGTTCTACGGCTGTATTGCCGGGACAAGGCCACCCGAGACCCAAACAAGGAGGTAGCGATGCAGAGAACAGATTGGACTAATTCAGGCACAACCCGAGGTCAGTTGACCAAGCGCGCGGTAAGCACTGCACTGGTGTTGCTGGCCGCGTCTGCCGCGCAGGCGCAGATCAAGATCGGCGACAACCCAACCACCATCAATCCGGGTTCCCTGCTGGAACTCGAAAGCACCAACCGAGGCGCCCTGTTCAGCCGCATTGCGCTGACCGACCGCAACACCTGGGGCCTGAATGGGAACCAGCCGGTCGAAGGCATGGTGGTCTACAACAGCACTGCAACAACGGGCGTCAACGGACTACAGGCAGGCCTGGTGGTGTGGAAGAACGGCCAATGGATCAGCGTGGACGAGACGCCGTACTTCCACACCAATTCAAACCTGACGGGCAATTCGACCTTGGCAAATTCGGGGGCCACTGGTGCCAACTCCATTGCTGTTGGCCCCAACGCGGTTGCCTCTGCCGCCAACACGTTGGCCGTGGGCTATGGCGCCACAGCAGCTACTGCAAACAGTGTTGCCCTGGGCGTCAATGCCAATGCGAGCAATGGCGGCATGGTGGCTATAGGCGCTGGCGCCCAGTCGCTTGCACAGAACACGATCGCCATTGGCGGTACGGCGAGCGTCCGGTTGGGCATCGCCATTGGCTTTGCGTCCAATTCTGCCGGTAACGGCGCCGTCGCCATCGGCGATGCAACGACTTCCAATGCGTTCTCCACAGTGGCGCTGGGCCAGAGTGCAGTGGCCACGAATGACTACGCCGTCAGCATGGGGCGCCTGGCGACTGCGAGCAACGTGCGAACCACTTCCCTCGGCGCCAACTCGGTGGCATCGGGCATCGCGGCAACATCCGTTGGATCGATGGCCAAGGCCACCGGCAACTATGCAACGGCAACCGGCGGACGGGTCTACATGCTCAATGGTGCTCCGCTAGACAGCACCTATACCCCAGGCACGGGGTTCGCAACGGCGTCCGACAGCTTCGTAGACACACAGGCAACAGGTGTGCTGGCGACGGCCAATGGGTCAGGGGCGAGAGCCACTGCGGACCAAAGCTTGGCGCTGGGTGCGTTAAGCCAGGCGAGCCAGGCCGGCGCGGTGGCGTTGGGCGCGGGCTCCATCTCCGACCGTGCGGTAGCTCCCACAACGGGCACCATTCCAGCCGGCAGCTTCGTCATCGACTACAACACCACCGACCGAACGCTCCTCGGTGCGGTTTCCGTCGGCAATGCCACCAGCTACCGCCAGATCACCAATGTGGCCGACGGGACGGAGGCAAACGATGCCGTCACGGTCCGGCAGTTGTCCGGCGCGCTGCAATCCTTTGCTGTCACCCCCACCCTGTATTTCCACGCGAACTCCAGCGCCGCGGATTCGCTGGCGATCGGCACTGAGTCGGTGGCCGTGGGTCCTCAGACGGTGGTCAACGGCAACAACGGCGTGGGCATCGGCAACGGTGCCGTGGTGCAGCAGAGCGCGCCCGGCGGCATTGCCATCGGACAGGCAGCCACGTCGCACATGGCGGACTCCATTGCGTTGGGCACTCAGTCTTCGGCCGCGGCTGCTCAAGGTGTGGCCATCGGTGCGGGAACGATCGTTAACCAAGCCGGGGGTGTCGCGCTCGGCGCTGGCTCGATCGCTTCGACAGCTGCAGGCGTGGCAGGCTATGTTCCGCCTACCGCCACAGACTCGCAGCGTGTAGCCATCGGAGCAACCACCAGCACGCTCGCGGCGGTGTCGGTCGGCGACGCGGCCAGCGGCCAGTTCCGCCAGATCACGGGCGTGGCCGCGGGCGCTGCCGACAGTGATGCGGTGAACGTCTCCCAACTGAAGGCGGTGCAAGGCACGGTGGCCGTGATCGATCAGTCAACGGTCAAGTACGACACCAACCCCGACGGCACGATCAACTACAACAGCGTGACCATGGGTGGCAACAGCTCGACCGGCCCGGTAAAGATCAGCAACGTGGCGCCCGGCGTTGCCGGCACCGATGCGGTCAACGTGAACCAGTTGAACAGCGGCATTGCCTCGGCTAACGCGTACACCGACTCGCGGGTGAACAGCCTGCAGAACACCATCGAACGCAACACCAAGATGCTGTCGGGCGGCATCGCCGCATCCGCCGCCATGGCGGTGGTCACGCCAGTGGAGCCGGGCCGCTATCACGTGAGCGGCGCAGTCGCCGGCTACAACGGCCAGGCGGCGATAGGCATCAACCTGCTCAAGCGTTCCGACAACGGACAGACCACTTTGCACGGAGGCGTGGGCTGGGGCTCCGGCGGCGGCAAGGCGATCGTTCGTGTTGGTTTCGGTTTTTCGTTCGATTGATCGAGCACTTAGGAGCAATCGCATGAAACAAGCAATTCAATTCTTCCTGTCGGCTGTGGTGCTGGCTGCCACCGTCGGCTGTGCGTCGACGAACGGCTCTTCGGCTGCCTCGGCCGAGCATTCGGTGAACTTCCCAGATATGGACAGGGCCTGGCTCAAGAACGGCACGTTCGTCGACGTGGAGCAACTGCGCCGCATCGGTCCTGGCATGACGAAGAACCAGGTTCGCGAACTCATCAGCTATCCGCACTTCAGCGAAGGCCTGTTCGGTCCGCGCGAGTGGAACTACATCTTCAACTTTCGCACAGGCAAGGGCCACGAGTTCATCACCTGCCAGTACATGGTGCATTTCGACAAGGACATGAAAAGCCAGGACTTCCACTGGAAGGGAACGGACTGCGAGGCGATGCTGAAGCCGGTTGCTCCTGTGGCAATGGCCATGCCCGCGCCCGCACCTGCTCCGGTCATGCAGAAGCGCGTCACCTTGAGCGCGGATGCCCTTTTCGCGTTCGATCGGTCGGCCGCTAATGACATGCTGCCCAAGGGGCGCGCCGAACTCGATGAACTCGCCCGGGCCCTGCATCAACAAGGCGTGGAAGTTCAAAGCCTGCAGATCACCGGTCACGCAGATCGGCTTGGCAGTCAGCCCTACAACCAGGAACTGGCGCTTCGCCGTGCAAGCACGGTACGCGACTATCTGAAGACATCTGGCCTTCGGGTGCCAATGCACGTCGGCTCGAGTGGTGCGCGTGAGCCCGTGACCATGAACTGCAAGGGCACGGCCCGCACGCCCGAACTGATTGCATGCCTGCAGCCGGATCGCCGAGTGGTGGTCGACATCACTGGTCAAGCGGCATCGAAGTGATTGCGCGATGGGGGCTGGTTGACCAGACATGAGGCTGAAGCGCGTCAAAAGTCACAACCAACGAGTTTTGACGTGTATGCCTTGTGCGTCTCTCCTGGCCCCTCGGGCGTTCTTGATATCAGGCTGCGCTTGCGCTTGGCTCCCCGGGCGGGGTGCAGCCGATTCTGAAACTCAAGGAGATCACATGAAGATTCAAAACACGATGTCCCGCATCCTGGTGGCCACCGCCATGGCTCTCGCAATTGCGCCTGCACTCGCGCAAGGTGTTGCACCGGCAGCAAAGAAGGCAGACATGCCGTCGGTTTCCGGCAATACGCAGATGCCGGCAGGCACGCAGAACCAGACCGGCGGCCCAATGGGCGAAACGGGTACGACCATGCAAGCCGCAACACCTGCTGCAAGCCCACAGCCGACGGCCCGCGCCGTGGCCATGGCGCCGGCTCCTCAGGCAGAACCTGCCCGCCGCCCGGTCGTACGCCGCGCCCGTGCCGACCGAGGCTGATTCCCCATTGCACACACACGCGGCTTAACCTTTCTGGTTGCGCCGCGTGTTCTTCATTTGCCTTTGCATGCACGGATGCATCCTTCGAGTTTTCTCGGCTACGCGATTTTTCTGCCTCGCTGTCGTTTGCGCCGCGCTGCTCCTTCAGGCATCGGGTGCCACAGAAGCTGCTCCACCTGTAGTTGATGCAGAACCAGCCGACGTTCGCGTGCTTGCGCAAGCAGCGGTTGGCACACGCGACAACCAGGGCCTTCCTTTCGCGATCGTCGACAAAAAGAGGGCGCGCGTTTTCATCTATGGGGCGCGCGGTGCCTTGCAAGGAGCATCGCCCGTGCTGCTGGGGCTCGCGCGCGGGGACGACTCCGTGCCGGGAATCGGCGAGCGGAAGATGTCCGAGATACGCCCCGAAGAGCGCACCACGCCGGCGGGGCGCTTCAATTCGGAGCCTGGCATCAACTTGCAGGGCGAAGACATTGTCTGGATCGACTATGACGCGGCAGTGTCCATGCATCGCGTCCGAACCAACAACAAGAAGGAGCGGCGGCTGGAGCGGCTTGCTTCGGCGCATCCCGAGGACCACCGCATTTCCTATGGTTGCGTCAACGTTCCTGCCGACTTCTACGATGCTCACGTGAAGCCGCTGTTCGGCAATGCACCCGGCGTGATCTACGTACTGCCCGAGAAAAAGCCTGCGCGCGAGTACTTCAAGTTTCTGCCGGACGCAGGTAGGTGATACAGCGTTGGACGTGCAGGAAAAAATATTCTCGCCAGACAGCAAAAAATCACAACCCTGAGGCGCCCTGACTTTTTCGCGCATCCATGACTGCTAGTCTCAGCTTTCATGGCCGCTTCGGCCTAATCAAGGGAGTAGATAAATGAGTTTGTTGTGGTTTCTCGTCGTGGGTCTGGTTGCTGGCTGGCTGGCTGGCATGCTCGTCAAGGGTGGCGGCTTCGGCCTCATCGGCGATCTCGTCGTAGGTGTGATCGGTGCCGTCTTTGGAGGCTTTCTGTTCAGTACATTCGGCGTTTCGAGTGGCGGCGGTCTTTTTGGCAGCCTTGTCGTCGCAACGGTGGGTGCCGTGGTACTGCTGATCATTGTCCGGCTCGTCAAGCGGGCATAGCGCGGGCGAGAAAAAGCAGATGCAAGCCGGTCGCGCTATGCGGTTGAGCGCGGGCCCGGCAGTTCAGCCCAGCGCGACGGCTTCGACCTCGACCTTGAAGCCGAAATGCAGCGGTCCCGTCGGCACGATGGCGCGTGAGGGCCGGGCATTGCCGGCCCACTCCGCATAGATCGCATTGAATGCCGGCCAGTTCTCGATGGCATCGAGATAGACGCGCACCTGCACCAGCCGATCGATGCCGCTCCCGGCCGCCAGCAGTGCCGCCTTCACGTTGTCGAGCACCTGGCGCGTCTGTTGCTCGAAGGAGGCTTCGGCCAGCCGGGTGCCGTCGGCCGTGATGGGCAATTGCCCGGAGACGAAGACGAAGCCGTTGGCCACGATGGCGTGGCTGTAGTGTCCGCCCGGTGCTGCAAGGCTCGCTGGCGCAATGGGTTCAATGCTGGTGCTCATGTTCTTTTCTACCAGCCGTGAAACCTGCTCCAGGTGGCCAGCGTTCCGTCGTGCGCCAGCGCGTGGTACTCGGGAAACTGCGCACCAGTGGCGCACGCATGGTTGGGCAGGATGCGAAGTTGCGTGCCGATCGGAAAACGAGCCTCGATGTCTGCGTCGGGTGCGCCTTCGCGCGACAGGATGCCGTGCTCCTGGTTGGCGCCGCTCAGCACATAGCCTTCGAGCACCGCCCCGTCGACACTGCAAACCTGGCCGTAGCCGTGGTCTTGCTTCTGCTTCTGCGTACCGCGGTCGCGGCTCATTGCCATCCAGCCCGCATCGACGATGGTCCATCCCTTGTCGGCCTGGTGGCCTATCACCGTGGTGAGCACGCTGAGTGCGATGTCCGACGTACCGCAGACGCCGATGTTCTTCATCACCAGATCGAACAGCACGTAGACGCCGGCCCGTACTTCGGTCACGCCGTCCAGGTGCTCTGCCGACAGCGCGGTGGGCGTCGAGCCGACGCTGACAACGGGGCAGGGGAGGCCGGCCGCGCGCAGCCGTTCGGCCGCGTGTACGCAGCCTGCGCGCTCCTGTTCCGCCATGGCGGCCAGCGCCTCGCGAGTGTCGAGGTCGTAGCTGGAGCCCGCATGCGTGAGCACGCCGCCAAGCCGCATGCCGCCCGCATGCAATATGCGTCCCACGTCGAGCAGCGCCGCTTCGTCGGGCTTGATGCCGGAGCGGTGACCATCGGTGTCAATTTCGATCCAGACTTCGAACGCCTCGCCTTGCGCACGGCCAAACTCGGTGATCGCGGCGGCCGAAGACACGCCATCGGTGATGATCTTCAGGTCGCATCCCTTGCGCCGCAATGCAAGCGCCTGCGGCAGCCGGTGCTGCGCCATGCCAACGGCATAGAGAATGTCCGTGATGCCGTCGGCAAAGAATTGCTCGGCCTCCTTGAGCGTGGAAACGGTGATGCCCTGGGCGCCGGCGGCGAGCTGCGCACGCACGATCGGTGCGCACTTGGTGGTCTTCACGTGCGGACGAAAACGCTTGGAGAGCGCGTTCACGCGCGCCTGCATGCGGTCGATGTTGCGCTGCATGAGCGGCAGGTCGATGACGGCGGCCGGCGTGTCGAGCGCCGCAAGGTGCGATGGTGTGTGCATGCGCCGTACTGTAGGGATTCGACGGGCGTGCGTGGTTTAAAAAAACTGCATCGACCGTTAAGCGCGGCTGAATGTTCCATGTCCAAGACCTCCAGCTTGCCGCAGCGCACAGGCACCCTCGCTCAGCGCCGCTGCGCGGGCACTCCCCGGGTTTTTCAACGCGTCACTGGGCAAGCTGCCGGCAGCGCGGCGCTGACTAGGCCTTTCTGCCCCGGCCACGGCCCGCCCGCGCTTCTCCGACGGCGCAACTTCGCGTAGGCCGTTTTCGCCAGCCGGTTCCGATGGGATTTTCCGGGGCTAGCATCGGTCGAACAGAAGGCCGCCGGGCGGTATGAGAACGCTCGGCTTTTCTACCGTTTTCTTGCAAAGGAGAGCGCCATGCGATCCATTCGTTTCAGCAGCCTTGCGCTTGCGTGCGCCGTCGCTGTCGGCAGCATCGCGGTCGTGGGTTGCACCACAACGCGGCCCCAGGACCAGGCCAGTAGCGCATCGACGCGCACTTCGATCGACGCCCAGGTCGACGCCGCATTGTCCAAGCTGTATGACTCCGTCAGGGGCTCGCGCGAAATGGTTGCCTCGTCCCGGGGCGTATTGGTGTTTCCCGCCGTGATCGGGGCCAGCATGGGCGTAGGCGCCGAATACGGCCGCGGCGCGCTGCGCGTGGGTGGACGCACGCAGGCCTACTACAGCACCACCGCGGGTTCGATCGGCTTCCAGGCCGGCGCGCAGTCGAAGGCCGTGATCTACGTGTTCACCACGCAGGCCGCGCTCGACAAATTCCGCAACAGCAAGGGCTGGACGGCCGGCGCCGATGCCACGGTGGCCGCGGCAACCTTCGGTGCCAACGGCAGCATCGACACCAACACGATCCAGCAACCCGTGGTTGGCTTCGTGCTGACCAACGTGGGCCTCGAAGCCGGCGTCTCGATATCGGGCGCGAAGATCAGCGAGATCCGGCTGTAGGCAATTAGCTGGCGGCCTCGCTTGCGAGCTGCGCCTGCAGCTCGGCGACCTGCCGCTGCAGCGCCGCGTTCTCGGCCGTCAGTTCGGCGACGCGCTGCTGCAGAAATTGCAGCGCGTCGGTCTCAGTTGCCGCGGCTTCGGACGAATTCGATTCGGCCGACTCATCGCGAGGCCTGCGCTTGGCTTCGCGGACGCGCTTGGCGGCCTGCTTGAGTTCGTCTTTGCCGGCGTTGGCCGCAAAGACCTGCTCTTCAGTGGGCAGGCTGGCCACGGCCGCGGCCGTGTTGATCGAAATCACACCCGACTTCACGGCCGCCACCAGTTCGGGCGCGGCCTGCTTCTGGATCTTCTCGATCATCACCACCTGGTTGCTGCTCAACCGCGCGGCACGGGCAATGGCTTCGCGGCTGCTGAGCGGCGCGGGCGGAGGCAGGGCGGAGGCGTTGGCAGCAGCGGACGCTTCCGTGGCGGGCGGGTCGGCATCGAATGGCGCATCGTCGTCCGATGAAGCCGTCTGCACCAACGCGCGTGCGCGGCGCTCGTCCACGATGTCTTTCTTCCGGAGCGCGAGCACGCCGCGCAAGAAATCGGAAATGCTGCGCCGGCCCAGGTGCTGGTCGATCATCCAGAGGTGCACGTCCTCGATCGTCTTGAATCGCGTGTTCTGCACCGTCTGGAACGGCAAGCCATGCTTCTGGCAGATACCGTAGCGGTTGTGGCCGTCCACCAGCACGTCGCCCCACAGCACCAGCGCATCGCGGCAACCTTCGGTGAGGATGCTGCGTTCCAGCGCCTCGTGCTCCTCCGGAGTCATTGGATCGATATAGGCTTTGAGTTCTTCGTTGACGACGATGTTCATGGGCAAGGGAGCGGGGAAAGGGGCGGAATTCTAGGCCGACCCACCATCGGCGAACGTTTGGTTGCCTGAAATCCTCAGGCCGGGTGTCTCGCTTTCGCGTGCTCGAACGTCTACTGGGTATGGAGCATGAAGAGGATCGGGAAATGGGGCTTTTTTGTATCCACAAGTAGTAATAATTCTCATTTGCATTGAACACTTCAGGAGTATCGCCTTCATGTTCACAGGTCTGCACCTTTGCCGACGTTCTTCCGGGCGGCCTCTGCCCCGCCTCGCATGATGAGAGAGCCCATCGACGTGGCGCTGCATCTGTCCGAACCCACGCTCGCCGAGGTCTTCATTGCCAACCGTCCGCAGCTGCTGCGCGTGGCGCGAAGAATCGTCCGCACCGCGGAGCTTGCCGACGACGTCATGCAGGACGCCTACCTGAAAATTGCCGACGGTCCCTGCGTGCGCAAGGTCGACCGGCCCATCGGTTATTGCTGCCAGGTGGTGCGCAATGTGGCGCTCGACTGCTGCCGGCGCCACACGGTCGAGGCGAGCTACCGCACTTTCGATATTGATGTCGAAGCGCTGGACGTGGCCGGCCCGGCCGCGCCCGATCGCCTGATGCGCGAGCGTCAGGCAATCCACGCCATCGACCAGGTGCTGGCCGGGCTGCCCGCGCGAACGCGGCTGGTGTTCGAGCTCTATCGCCTCGAAGGTCTCACGCAGCGCGAGATCGCGCTGCGCCTGGGTTGCGCGCTCGGCTTGGTGAACGGTCTCATCGCCGAAGCGGCGCAAGCCATCAAGGAATGCGGCCGCCTGCTTGTGGATGATTGAGCGCGTCTTGGCGGGCGCGGGATTGGTGTAAGGTGAAAGCCTTAGCGCTGGCGCATCGTGCGGACGCGCAATGCCACACACCCTTCACGCATGACACAAGAGCAGGACGACCCTATCTGGAGCGCCGCATGGCAATGGGTGCAGCGCGAGCACGACCGCGAGAACTTCGATGCGGCCGCACGCGCCGAGATGACAGCCTGGCTCATTGCCGATCCTCTGCATCGCAAGGCCTACGACAAGGCCGCCCGCCTGTGGCTGCTCGCCGGCCTGGTGCCGCCTTCCGCTTCGGAGTGAACAGATCTCGTCCTGAAACGTCTTGTTGAGCAGGAGCGAAGAGATGGCCCAGCGCCATCGCCTCGCTCTTTCTGTTCAACCGCATAAGGACGTATCCATGTCGACGAGCTGCTTCGATCGCGAAGACGAGACCTTCATTGTTCTGGTCAACCACGAAGACCAGTATTCCATCTGGCCCCACTGGAAGGCCGTGCCGAAGGGTTGGACCGCGGTCGACGGCGTGAAGGGCGACAAGAAGACCGTGCTCGCCTGCGTCGAAGAGGCGTGGACCGACATGCGGCCCCGCTCGCTGCGCGAGTGGATGGCGCAGCAGGAAAAAAATCCGACGAACACGCAAGCCGCGGCCGGTTGACGCGCGTGGAGACGAGCGTCTCGCTGCTGTGCCTGCCGTGCGCGGGCGCCAGCGCCACGATGTACCTGCGCTGGCGCCGCCTGCTGCCGCTCTGGATCCGCATCGTTCCCGTGGAACTGCCTGGCCGCGGCAGCCGGCTGGCCGAAAGCCCGGTTCAGGATTTCGACAGCCTCGTTGCGCAACTCTGCGCGGAGCAGGCCGAGGCCATGCGCGGCGAGTTCGCGATCTTCGGCCACAGCATGGGCGCATTGCTCGCTTACGGCATGGCTTGCCGATTGCGGTCGACGGGGCGCGCATTGCCTGTTGCACTGCTTGCTTCGGGCGCCGCCGCGCCGTCTCGGCGTGATCCCGGTCGCTTCGCTGACAAGACCGACGACGCCTCGTTGATCGCCGACTTGCGCAAGCAGGGAGGAACGCCGGAAGAAGTGTTTGCGAGCGCCGAGTTGATGCGCATCACGCTCGACGTGCTCGGCGCCGACTACCGCGTGTGCGAAGGCTTTCGATACGCTGGAGAGGCGCCGCTGCCGATGCCGGTGCACGTCTTCGCGGGACGCGACGACGACATCGAAGCCGAGCGCATCTACGCGTGGTCGGCCGAGGCGGGTGGTGCCTTTTCGCTCGACTGGTTCGGCGGCGGGCACTTCTTCATCCGCCAGCAGGAAACGGCATTTTTGGCGGCGCTTTCGCAGCGCCTCGGCAAGGTCGTCGCACGGGATCGCCATGCATCTCACGCCCTGGCCTGATCCGCTGCCCGCGGGCATCGAGGTGTACCGCCTCGACTTCGACCTGACCATCGAAGCAGCGGAGGCGCGGCGGGTGCTGACGTCCGACGAGCGTGCAAAGGCCGGCAGGTTCGCAAGAACGGCCGATCGCGTGCGCTTCACCGTGACACGTACCGCGCTTCGCAATCTGCTTGCAAGGCGCGTGGGCTGCGAGCCCGCCGAGGTGCCGCTTGTGGCGAGCGCGCATGGCAAGCCGTTCATCGAGTGTGCAGTCGGCAATGCGCCGCAGTTCAACGTCTCGCACTCCGGGTCGCATGCGCTCATTGCGCTGGGCGATGCACGGACTGTGACCGAGATCGGCATCGACATCGAAGCGTGCAAGGCCGATGTCGACGTCGAGGCTATCTCCTCGCTGGCATTCACCACCTGCGAATGCGAAGAAGTGCGCAATGCCGCCGATCGGCTGCATGCGCTCTACACCCGCTGGGTCGGCAAGGAAGCGGTGTTCAAGGCCATCGGCGTCGGCGTGGGCGCGCACCTGAAGTCGATCGGCATCCGGCCTGGCGCCAACGGGCAGTTCGCCCTCGAATGTGCCGTTCCCGAATGGACGAATTTTCAAGCCGTGACGCTCAGGGCGCCGATCGGCTATGCAGCCGCGCTCGCTTGGCGCGCAAAGGAAGAAACGACATGACCGAGATGCCGCAAAAGGCAAACCCGCAGCCGAAGAACTTCGTCGCCCACCTGCGTGCGCTGGCACGCACGCGACCGGGCGACGTCTGGCTCACCGTGGCTGGCACGGTGAATGGCGAGTACCACGAAGACCCGGTCAGCTACGGTGTCTTTGAGCGCCGCGTGCGCGCCCTTGCGGCCCGGCTGCAGCAGCAGTTCGCCAAGGGCGAGCGGGCCCTGGTCATGCTCGACAACGGCGACCACTATGCAGTGTGCATGCTGGCCTGCTTCTACAGCGGCGTGATCGCGGTACCGGTGTTCCCGCCCGAGTCCATGCGTCCGCAACACCTGGCCCGGCTCACCGGCATTGCCGCCGATTCAGAAGCGCGCTGCGTGCTGACCTCCGCCGCAATCGCGCGCGCAATGAATGCCGGTGGACCGTTCGGCAACGCCGAAGTCATCGCCGTCGATGCGGTGGATGCCGCGCTTGCCGATGCATGGGCGCCCTTCGATCCCGCCGATGGCGACATCGCGTTCCTGCAGTACACCTCGGGCTCGACCTCGGCGCCGAAGGGCGTCATGGTGACGCACGGCAACCTGATGGCCAACGAAGCGGCGATGACGCACGGCATGGGCGTGGGTCCAGACGATAAGTTCGTCTGCTGGGCGCCGCTCTATCACGACATGGGGTTGATCGGCGGGCTGCTGCTGCCGCTCTACAACGGCATTCCGCTGGTGCTTACATCGCCAGCGCATTTTCTCGAACGCCCGGTGCGCTGGCTCGAGCTGATCTCGCGTCATCGCGCCACCCACAGCGGCGGACCCGACTTCTCCTTTCGCCTCTGTCTCGAACGAGTGAACGATGCGCGATTGGCGCAGCTCGACCTGTCGAGCTGGCGCGTGGCCTACACGGGTGCGGAGCCGGTGCGCGCCGACACCGAAGCCGAATTCATCGCACGCTTTGCTTCCGCCGGCTTCGACCCCCGCGCGGCCTATCCCTGCTACGGCTTGGCCGAGGGGACGCTTTTCGTCACCGGTGGCGTGCCCGGCGGCGGCATGGTGGCGTGCACCTTCTCCATCGATGGCCTGGCCCGAGGCGAAGGGACGCCGGCTGACGAGGGCACGATGCTGGTCGGCTGCGGCGTTGCGGCGCCAGGGCATCGCGTCGAGATCGTCGATGCCGAGTCGCTGTTGCCGGCGTCACCCGGAAAGATCGGTGAAATCTGGACCAGCGGCGCGAGCATTTGCCTCGGCTACTGGGGCAAGGAGCGCGAGACCCGCGAGACCTTCGTCCTGCGCGACGGCCAGCGCTGGCTGCGCACCGGTGACCTGGGCTTCATGCACGAAGGCCAGCTCTACGTCACGGGACGGATCAAGGACCTGATCATCGTCCGCGGCCACAACATCTATCCACAAGACGTCGAGCGGCTCATCGAGGCCGAGGTCGACGCGGTGCGCAAGAGCCGCGTCGCTGTATTCGCGGTGCAGGGCGCGGAAGGCGAAGGCATCGGCGTTGCGGCGGAGGTGTCGCGCAGCATGCAGAAGTTGGTGCCGCCCGAGGTGCTGGTCGATGCGCTCGGCGCTGCCGTGAGCGAGGTGTTCGGCGAGCCGCTGTCGGTCGTGCTGCTGCTCAACCCCGGAGGCCTCCCCAAGACCACCAGCGGCAAGCTGCAGCGCAGCGCCTGCCGCACCGGATGGATCGACGGCACCGCCGATGCGTATGCGATCTACCAGTACGGCGCTTTCGCGCGGGGCGGCCCCGGCGAAGGGGCCACCCAGGCGCCGCTGGACGAAGTTGAAAACGCCGTGGCAAGCATCTGGCGCGAGGTCTGGAAGCACGGCAATGACCTCGCGCTTGGGCGCGACGCACACTTCTTCAACCGCGGCGGAAGCTCTCTCACGGCCACGCAAGCGGCCGCGCGCATCTCGGCGCATTGGCAGATCGATTTCCTCGCGCGGATGCTGTTCGAGCAACCGCGCCTGCAGGCTTGCGCAGCGGCCATCCGGCAACTGCAGGCGCAAGGCCTGCGCCCGCAGAGCGCACCGATTCCCGTGCTCTCGGCGGAGCGCCGGCTTCTGCCGATGCCGCTCTCTCATGCGCAGGAGCGCCAGTGGTTTCTCTGGCGGGTCGATCCGCACAGTGCGGCCTATCACGTGAGCGGCGCGCTTCGGCTCACGGGTGTGTTGAATGCCGATGCTCTGCAAGCCGGTCTCGATGACCTCGTCGCACGTCACGATTCGCTGCGCACGGTATTCAGCGCCGCCGCCGATGGTCATGCGGAGCAATGGGTCAAGCCCTCGGGCTCCGTGCCGTTGGCGATGATCGACTTGCGCGGGGAGCGCGACGAGCAACTGACACAAGCAACCCGGCGCCTCAAGGCCGAGCCCTTCGATCTGACGCAGGGCCCGCTGCTGCGCGCCGCACTGATCCGCACCGCCGACGACACCTATGTGCTCGCCGTGGTGATGCACCACATCATTTCCGACGGCGCCTCGATGCAGTTGCTGATCGACCAGCTGGCCGCCGGCTACGCCGCGCATCTGGATGGAGAAACCAAGCGACTGCCCGCGCCGCGCATCCAGTACGCCGACTACGCGCTCTGGCAGCGCGACTGGCTTGCGGCAGGCGAGGGTGAACGGCAACTGGCCTGGTGGCGCGCCCATCTCGGCGACACGCACGCGGTGCTGGACTTGCGCACCGACCATCCGCGCCGGGCGCAGGCCGGCTACAGCGCCGCGCGGCACGCCTTCGAGTTGCCGGCCAGCCTGCTCGGCAAGCTGCGCGGCATGGCGGACACCCAGGGCGCAACGCTCTTCATGGTGCTGCTCGCGGGCTTCCAGTCGCTGTTGCATCGCTACACGGGGCAGGAAGACATCCGCATCGGTGCACCCATTGCCAACCGCAACCGCATGGAGGTCGAAGGTGTGGTCGGCATGTTCGTCAACACCCTGGTGCTGCGCAATCCGGTCCACGGCCGCCTGAGTGCATCGCGCGTTCTGGCACAGGCCCGCGACGCCGTGCTGGGCGCGCAGGCGAACCAGGACCTGCCTTTCGAGCAGCTGGTGCAGACGCTGCAGCCCGAGCGCAGCCTGAGCCACACGCCCTTGTTCCAGGTGATGTTCAACCACCTGTTCGAGGACTATCGCGCATTCGCGCAGCTGCCCGGCATCGCGGCAGAAGACCACGCGCTGCCCGATCTCGCGGCGCAGTTCGACCTCACGCTCGAAGCGCGCGAAAGGCCGGATGGCCCTCTGTCGCTGTCCGTCATCTATGCGGCCGAGCTGTTCGAGCCCGACACCATCGAGCGCATGGCTGGCCACTACGTCGCGATCCTGCAGGTGTTGGCCGATCGCCCTGACGAGCCGGTCGGCGACATCGAACTGCTCGGCGCACCCGAGCAGGCGCGGTTGGCGCAATGGGGCGTGAACACGCACCGCGAGCCGCAGCCTGAGCCCGTGCACCGCATGATCGAGCGGCACGCGCGCGCGCAGCCCGACGCCACCGCGCTCCTCTTCGGGGATGAGGCGCTGAGCTTCTCTGAACTGAACCGCCGGGCCAACCGCCTCGCGCACCGGTTTATCGCTCTCGGCGTCAAGCCCGAGGTGCTGGTGGGCATCGCGATGGAGCGCTCCGTCGAGATGGTGGTGGCGATCCTCGGCGTGCTCAAGGCCGGTGGCGCCTACGTGCCGCTCGACCCGGAATACCCGGCGGAACGCCTGGCCTACATGATGCAGGACAGCGGCATCGGGCTGCTGCTCACGCAGCGCAGCCTCGTCGATTGCGTGCCCGACCGCCGTGCGTTGACCGTGCTGGAAGTCGACGCAGTCGACCTCGGCAACGAGCCCGACAGCGATCCGCAGATCGGCCTGCACATCGAGAACCTTGCCTACGTGATCTACACCTCGGGCTCCACCGGCAAGCCCAAGGGCGCCGCGATCCGGCACGATGCATTGCACAGCTGCATGGCCTGGATGCAGCGCACCTACGGCCTCACCCGCGATGACACCGTATTGCACAAGGCGCCGTTCGGTTTCGACGTGTCGGTGTGGGAGCTGTTCTGGCCCATGACCTCCGGCGCGCGGCTGGTGGTGGCCAACCCCGGCGACCACCGCGATCCGGCCCGGCTGGTCGAATTGATCCAGCGCCACCAAGTCACCACGCTCAACTTCGTGCCCTCGATGCTGCAGGCATTCCTCGCGCACAAGGGCATCGAAACCAGCACGCGCCTGCGCCACATCATCTGCGGCGGCGAGGCGATGCCGGCTGAAACGCAGAAGGAGACGCTTGAGCGCTTGCACGGCACGGGCCTGCAAAACCTCTACGGCCCGACCGAGACCACCATCCACGTCACCCACTGGGCCTGCCGCAACGATGGCCAAAGCCAGGTGCCCATCGGCCAGCCGATCAGCCACACCAGCACCCACGTGCTGGATGCCGACCTGAACCTCGTGCCCCAGGGCGTTGCAGGCGAGCTGTACCTGGGCGGCATCAGCCTGGCCCGGGGCTACCTGAAGCGGGCCGGCCTGAGCGCGGAACGCTTCGTGGCCGATCCCTTCGACAGCGAAGGCGGCGGAAGGCTCTACCGCACCGGTGACCTGGTGCGATGGAACGCCGAAGGGCAGCTGGAGTACCTCGGCCGCATCGACCATCAGGTGAAGATCCGCGGCTTCCGCATCGAACTCGGAGAAATCGAAGCGCAGTTGCTCGCGCAACCCGCGGTGCGCGAAGCCGTGGTTGTGGCGAAGGAAGGCCCGGCCGGCGCACGCCTCGTGGCTTACCTCGCGGCGCATGCGGATCACGTCATCGACACCGCCGCGCTCAAGGAGCGCCTTGCGCAGGTGCTGCCCGACTACATGGTCCCGCGCGCTTTCGCCGTGCTCGACAGTCTGCCGCTGAACGCCAACGGCAAGGTCGACCGCAAGGCGCTGCCGGAGCCGGCCTTCGCCAGCGAGCTTGCCTACGAAGCACCGCAGGGCCATGTCGCGCAGACCGTGGCCGGCGTCTGGTCCGAGGTATTGCAGGTCGAACAGGTGGGCCAGCACGACAACTTCTTCGATCTCGGCGGCCACTCGCTGCTCCTGATTCGCGCACACCGGTTGCTCGAAGACCGGCTGCAGGCTGCGATTCCCGTGGTCAACCTCTTCAAGTACCCCACCATCGAATCGCTTGCCCAGTGGATCGAGCAGGCACCGGCCGGTGCCGCATCGTCCGCCGCAGCGGCTGCAGCCGGCGACGACCGGGCACTGCGCCAGCGCGCCGCCATGCTTCAACGCCGCAAGGCGGCAGAGAGAGTCAACTGATGTCCCACCCCAACGAGCTCCCTGAACCGACGGGCATCGAGATCGCCATCGTCGGCATGGCCGGGCGATTTCCCGGCGCCGACGATGTGGACGCCTTCTGGCGCAATGTGCAGGGGGGCGTGGAGTCGGTGTCGCGCTTCACCGACGACGAACTGCGCGCGCGCGGCGTGCCGCAGAGCCTGCTGGACGATCCCGAGTACGTGAAGGCCGGTGTGAAATTCGACGGCTTCGACCGCTTCGATGCCGGCTTCTTCGGCTACACGCCGCGCGAAGCGGAGACCCTCGATCCGCAGCAGCGCATCTTCCTGGAGTGCGCCTGGGCTTCGCTCGAACATGCGGGCTGCGACGTCGCGCGCTGGCCGGGCAAGGTCGGCGTCTATGCGGGCGAGGGCACCAACCTGTACCTGATCCGCAATCTGCTCCCGTCCTTCGGCCTCGGCGCCGAGAGCGGCATCGCTGACCTGCTGGGTCTGATGAACGGCAACTCCGGCGGCTCGCTCTGCACGCGCGTGGCCTACAAGCTCGACCTGCGCGGTCCCGCGGTCACGGTGCAGACGGCGTGCTCGACATCGCTGGTCGCGGTGCACACCGCGTGCCAGGCGCTGCTAAGCCACGACTGCGACATGGCCCTTGCGGGCGGTGTGTGGCTCAACCTGCTGCAAGAGGGCGGCTACCGCTACCAGGCCGGCGCCATCCTGTCGCCCGACGGCCATTGCCGCGCCTTCGACGCGAAGGCCGCCGGCACGCTCATCGGCAGCGGCGCTGGCGTGGTCGTGCTCAAGCGCCTGGACGATGCGCTGCAGGGCGGCGACACCATCCATGCGGTGATCAAGGGCTCGGCCGCCAACAACGACGGTGCCGCGAAGGTGGGCTTCACCGCGCCCAGCGTGGATGGTCAGGCCGAAGTCATCCGCGCGGCGCAGCTCATCGCGGGCGTGGCGGCGGACACCATCGGCTATGTGGAGGCGCACGGCACCGGCACCACGCTCGGCGACCCGATCGAGATGGCTGCGCTCACCCAGGCATTTCGCGCCGACACCGAGCGGCGCGGCTTCTGCGCCATCGGTTCCGTGAAGACCAACATCGGCCACCTCGACGCGGCCGCCGGTGTGGCGGGGCTCATCAAGGCGACGATGGCACTCAAGCACCGCGTGCTGCCGCCCAGCCTGAATTTCGAGGAGCCCAATCCGCAGATCGATTTCGCGGCCAGCCCGTTCTACGTGAATACCGAAGCGCGTGCCTGGGTCGAGGGACGCATGCCGCGGCGTGCGGGCGTGAGTTCGTTCGGCATCGGCGGCACCAACGTGCACGTGGTGCTCGAAGAAGCGCCGGTCGCTGTGAATGCGGCCCAGGCGGCGGATGCGCCGGCCTGGCAGGTCTTGCCGGTGTCGGCAAAGAACGAAGCGGCACTGGCCCAAGGCCGCACGCAGCTCGCGGCGCATCTCCAGGCGCAGCCTGCGCTGGCACTGCAAGACGTGGCGCACACCCTGCAAATCGGACGCCGCGCCTTTGCATGGCGCAGCGCGGTAGTGGCGACCGACCCGGACATGGCCGCACAGATGCTGTCCTCTCCCGCCGCCGCATCGCGCAGGGCACCGGCCTCCGCGCCCGAGGTGGTCTTTCTCTTTCCGGGCAGCGGCAGCCAACATGCCTTCATGGGCGCCGCGCTCTACCGCGAGCGCGCCGTGTTCCGCGAAGCACTTGATCGCTGCATGGCCCTTCTGCGTACGCAAAGCAGCATCGATCTGCATCCGCTGCTGTTCCCTGCTGCCGGCGAAGAAGCACTGGCGAACGAGCGCCTGTTCCACATCGAAGTGGCACAGCCGGCGCTTTTTGCCGTCGAGTACGCCATGGCGCAGTGGTGGCTGCACTGCGGCGTGAAGCCCGCTGTGATGATGGGCCACAGCCTCGGGGAATACGTTGCGGCTTGCGTCGCCGGCGTGTTCTCGCTGGAGGATGCGCTGCGCATCGTCGCGCAACGCGCGCGCCTCGTACGGGCGCTGCCGGCCGGCGCCATGCTCGCCGTGTCGCTGCCGGAATCCGAGCTGGCGCCTTTCCTCGCGACAGGCTGCGATCTTGCGGCAGTGAACGGCGAGCAGCTCTGCGTGCTGGCCGGACCACCCGAAGCCATCGCACGCGCCGAAGAAGAACTGCGCGCGCGCCAGCATCTGCCGCGCCGCCTGCATGTTGGCGTGGCCTTTCATTCGCGCCTGATCGATCCGGCCGTGGCCGCACTGGAGCAGCTGGTCGCATCGGTGCCGCGCCACGCGCCGCGCATTCCTTTCATCTCCAATCTCACCGGCCTGCCGATCACCGCGCAGGAGGCCACCAGCCCCGCGTACTGGGGCCGGCACCTGCGCAACACCGTGCGCTTCGCAGACGGCCTGCGCCACATCTTCGACAAGCCCGGCCGCGTGGTGCTCGAAGTCGGCCCCGGAGAAACGCTGACAGGACTCGCGCGCCAGCATCCGGGCAGCAGCTCGGCTGCGGGCCTGTGGGCCAGCCAGGCGCATGCGCAGCAGACAGCGCGCAACAGCCAGCAACTGGCGAATGCGGTGGCGGGCTTGTGGAGCGCCGGTGTGGACATCGACTGGTCCGCATGTCATGAAGGCGGCGGTCGGCGACGCGTGCCACTGCCCACCTATGCCTTTCAGCGCCAGCGCTTCTGGGTCGAGGCCGGCGATGCCACACGTCCTTCGCCGCAAGCTGCAACCTCCGATATCTTCTATGTGCCGAACTGGCAGCGAAGCACACCGTTGCCGGCTGCTGCACAGCCTGCGGAACGCACAGGCTGCACGCTGATCCTGGGCGATGCCGACAGCTTCACCGACCGGCTCGCCCGCACGCTGCGGGAGCGCGGTGAACAGGTGGTTCTAGCTTTGCGCGGCAAGGGCTTTGAACGCACCGCGCCAGGGCAGTACACGGTGCGATCGGGCGAGCGCGCCGATCATCAAACCCTGCTGCGGGAAGCGGAAGCCGAAGCGGGTCCGGTCCGCCGGATTCATCATCTGTGGAGCCTCGACGGCGGCCGGCCCACGCCGCTGAATGCGGATGCTTTCGAAGCCGGTTACTTCAGCCTGCTCGCGCTCGTGCATGCGTTCGACGCCTCGGCCGGATCGGGCCGCGATCCCCTGGCTCTGACCATCGTCACCGACGGCCTCGAGGATGTCTCCGGCACTGAACAACTGGTACCCGAGAAGGCCACCCTGCTGGGCATCGCCAAGGTCGCGAGCCAGGAATATCCGTCGGTCGCTTGCCGCGTCGTCGACGTGGTGCTGCCCGCGCCGGAAAGCGCGGCCGAAAGCGACCTGGCACGCCGGGTCGCCGACGAGGCCGCGTCCGCGCAGGAAGACTTTGTTGTTGCCTATCGCGGCCCGCATCGCTGGGTCAAGAACTACGAGCCGCTGCCTGCGCAACCCGCCACGCCACGGCTTCGTGAAGGCGGCGTGTACCTCATCACCGGCGGCATGGGCGGCGTAGGCCTCGCCCTGGCGCGGCACCTGAGCCGCGCATGGAAGGCGCGACTGGTGCTGCTCGGCCGCACGCCGCTGCCCGCGCGTGGCGATTGGGAGCGCATCGTCGCATCGGCGGATGAGCCCGCGGCACTGCGCCGCAAGCTGCGGCAACTGATCGAACTCGAAACCGCCGGCGCGCAAGTGCTGACATTGACGGCGGACGTCACCGATGCCGCGCAGCTGCGCGAAGCCCTGGCCGCGGCACACGCGCGCTTCGGCGCGCTCAACGGCGTGGTCCACGCGGTCATGGACCCGGGGCTCGGCATGATCGTCCAGCGCACCCGGGCGCAGGTGGAAGCAGCCTTCGCGCCGAAGGTGGCGGGCACGCGTGCGCTGCTCGACGCGCTGCGCGCCGAGCCGCTGGACTTCGTGCTCTTCTGCTCCTCCATCGCTACGCTCGTCGGCGGCTTGGGCCGCAGCGACTATGCCGCTGCCAATGCTTACCTCGACGCGCTGGCAACGGCCCACCGCCGCACGTCGGCGCTGCCGGTGTTCTCGGTGAACTGGGACGCCTGGCGCGATGTCGGCGCCGCGGCCGACATGGACCTGCCCGAGGGCGTCGGCCTCGCCGAGCGCGCGGGCGTGCTCGCCTTCGAGCGCATCGTCAACGGGCCCGACCTGCCGCAGACGGTGGTCTCCGTGTCGCCGCTGGCGCCGCGGCTGCGCCCGCTCGGCAACCTGCTCGACACCGTGGGCGCTGACCAACCGGCAACCGAAGCCCGCGCCAGCCATTCACGCCCCGTGCTGCCCACACCCTATGCCGAGCCCGAAGGCGAACTGGAAGAAGGGCTGGCCGCGCTGTGGACCGAAGCGCTCGGCATCGCGTCCGTGGGCGTGCACGACAACCTGTTCGAACTGGGCGGCGATTCGCTGCTGGCGATCCGCCTGCTGTCGCGCGTGCGCAAGGCCTATGGCGTGGAGCTGCAGCCGGCCGATTTCTTCAAGGCGCCGACCGTGGCCGAGCTGGCCGCGCTGGTCGAGCTGCGGCTGATCGAGGAGATCGAGCGCGAGGCCCCTGCCACCGACGACCCGCATCCGGCCACGGATCGCATCACTGCAAGTTTTTCATCATGAGCGAAACATCTCCTCTTTCCGAACGGCGCGCCAGGCTCTCGCCCGAGCAGCTGAGCCTGCTGCAGCGCCGGTTGAAACAAGGCGGCAACGCGGCGCCCGCGCGCGAGGCCATCGTGCGCGGCCACATCGACGGGCCCGTGCCCGTGTCCTTCGCGCAGCAGGGCCAGTGGTTCCTGTGGCAGCTGAACCCCGCGAACACCGCTTACCACGTCGGTGGCGGCCTGGGCTTTTCGGGGCCGCTCGATGCGGCGGCGCTGCAGGATGCCATGCAGGCGATCGCCAGGCGCCATGAAGCATTGCGAACCGTGTTCGGTCCCGGCCCCGAAGGCCTGCCGGAGCAGCGCGTTCAGGCGGAGGTTCGCATCGACATTCCCTTTGTCGATCTCAGCGTGCTCGATGCGCAGACGCGCGAATCCCGCTACGACGAGGTGGTGGCCCAGGTCTGCCGCACCGCCTTCGACCTGACAACCGGCCCCTTGCTGCGCTGCGCCTTGCTGAAGATGGCCGACGGTGAGCACCAGCTGCTGCTCATGATGCATCACATCATCTCCGACGCATGGTCGGTCCAGCTCATGCTCGACGACCTTGCCCAGGCGTACGCCCTGCGAACGCAGGGCCTGCCGGACACGCGGCCCCAGCCGGAGATCTGCTACGTCGACTTCACGCTGTGGCAGCGCAAATGGCTGGCCGACGGCGAGGGCGAACGGCAACTCGGCTACTGGCGCAAGCGCCTCGGCGGCAGCCAGCCGGTGCTCGCGTTGACCACCGACCGGCCGCGGTCCGCCGAGGCCCGCTACAGCGCGGCACAGCACTCGCTCGACATTCCCACGGGTCTTGCGCAGGAGCTGAAGCAGCTGTCTCGTGCGCAGGGCGGCACCTTGTTCATGGCGCTGCTCACGGCCTTCCATGCCCTGCTGTTCCGTTACACAGGTCAGAACGAGATTCGCGTCGGCGTGCCCGTCGCGGGCCGCAGCCGTCCGGAGACCGCGGGCGTCATCGGCATCTTCATCAACACGCTCGTGCTCGATGCGCGCCTGCATGCGAAAACGAGCCTGGCCGACCTGCTCACACAGGTGCGCGACACCTCGCTCGAAGCCCAGGCGCACCAGGACCTGCCTTTCGAGTGCCTCGTGCAGGCGCTGCGCGCGGAGCACGGGCACGCGGCCGCGCCGCTGTTCCAGGTGATGTTCAACCACCTGGGACAGGGGGACAGGCCGCTGCGGGGCTGGCCCGATCTGCAGGTGCGGCGAATCGACCTCGAGGAACGCGCGGCGCCCTTCGAGCTGACGCTGGAAACCATCGAACGCGAAGACGGCGGTATCCGGGCCAACTTCCGCTACGCGGCCGAGCTGTTCGAGCCGGAGACCATCGAACGCATGGCCGGCCATTACAAGCGCGTGCTCGAAGCGCTGGTGGGCCAGCCGGCATCGAAGCTGGGCGAACTGGATCTGCTGGGCGATGCGGAGCGTGCCCGGATCGCGCAATGGGGCGTCAACACCCATCGCCGCGGCGAAGCGCAATGCGTGCATCGCCTGATCGAGCAACAGGCGGCCGAGTGCCCGAATGCCACTGCGCTGATCTTCGGTGCGGAAGTCTTGAGCTACGGCGAACTCGACCGCCGGGCCAACCAATTGGCACATCGCCTGATCGAGGAGGGCGTGCGCCCCGAGGTAAAGGTCGGCGTGGCGCTGGAGCGCAGCACCGAGCTGGTGGTCGGCCTGCTCGCGATCCTGAAGGCCGGCGGCGCCTATGTGCCGCTCGACCCGGAATACCCGGCGGACCGCATCGCCTACATGGTGGAAGACAGCGGGCTCGCGCTGGTGTTGACGCAGGAGCGCCTCAAGGAATGCTTGCCGTTGCGGTCCGGCATTCCGATGCTTGCACTCGACACGCTGGACCTCGGCGGCTATCTGGAAAGCAACCCGGCGGTGGCCCTCGACAGCGAGAACCTCGCCTACGTGATCTACACCTCGGGATCGACCGGCAAGCCCAAGGGCGCGGCCAACCGCCATGGTTCGCTCTACAACCGCCTGGTGTGGATGCAGCAGGCCTACAAGCTCGGCGAAGCGGACACCGTGCTGCAGAAGACACCGTTCAGCTTCGACGTGTCGGTTTGGGAGTTCTTCTGGCCGCTGATGTTCGGTGCCCGGCTGGCCGTCGCCAACCCCGGTGACCACCGCGAACCGGTGCGCCTCGCGCAACTGATCCGCCTGCATGAAGTGAGCACGCTGCACTTCGTGCCCTCGATGCTCCAAGCCTTTCTCGCGCACCCGGGCGTCGAGGCCTGCACCAGCTTGCGGCGCATCGTCTGCAGCGGCGAGGCATTGCCGGCCGAAGCGCAGAACGAGGTGTTCCGGCGGCTGCCGCAGGCCGCGCTCTACAACCTGTACGGTCCCACCGAGGCGGCCATCGACGTGACGCACTGGACGTGCCGAGACGACGGGCGCAGCCAGGTGCCGATCGGGCGACCGATCGACGACACGCGGACCTATGTGCTCGATGCCGAACTGAACCTCGTGCCGCCGGGTGCCGCGGGCGAGCTCTATCTGGGCGGTGCAGGGCTTGCGCGAGGCTATGTGCGGCGTGCGGCCCTGACCGCGGAACGCTTCGTGGCCGATCCGTTCGACAGCGAAGGCGGCGGCAGGCTGTACCGCACCGGCGACCTCGTGCGCTGGAACAGCGAAGGCCAGCTCGACTACCTGGGCCGCATCGATCATCAGGTGAAGATCCGCGGCTTTCGCATCGAGCTGGGCGAGATCGAGGCGCAGTTGCTCGCGCAGCCCGAAGCGCGCGAAGCCGTCGTCGTCGCGAGCCAGGGCACGGGCGGCGCGCGGCTCGTGGCCTACATCTCGGCGCAGGCGGGGCAGGCCATCGACACCGCGCGGTTGCGCGAACACCTCGGCCGGGCGCTGCCCGACTACATGGTGCCCAGCCTCGTCGTGGTGCTGGAGACTTTGCCGCTGAACGCCAACGGCAAGGTCGACCGCAAGGCATTGCCCGAGCCCGAGCGCGCGAGCACACAGGCCTACGAGGCGCCGCAGGGTGCCGTGGAAGAAGCGTTGGCCGCGGTCTGGGCCGAGGTGCTCGGCGTGCCGCGCGTGGGCCGGCACGACAACTTCTTCGAGCTCGGCGGGCATTCGCTCATGTCCGTGCAGGTGGTCGCCCGGGTGCAGGGCGCGATGCATGCGGACCTGACCGTCAGCGACATTTTCAGGCAGCCGGTTCTCATGGACATGGCCCGACTCATTGCAGGTGCCGGCGAAAGGAAACCCGTGGCCCAGTCTCTCTCCGACATCGACGCCTTCATGGACAGCCTGGAGATCGCTTGATGGACATCGCGGCCACCCATGACCAGATCGGCAAGCGCTTCTCGCGCCTGAACCCGGCGCAGCGCCGCGCGGTGTACCAGAAGATCCGCGCCGAGGGGCTGACCATCGGGCAGTTCCCGATCCTTGCGCGCGACGAGGCGACGCGCCCCGCCTGCGCGCCCTCGTATGCCCAGATGCGCCAGTGGTTTCTCTGGCAGCTGGAGCCGGGCAGTTCGGCCTATCACATCACCGGTGCGCTGCGGCTTCAGGGCCTCTTGAACAGGGACGCGCTGCAGGCGAGCTTCGACGCATTGGTCGAACGCCACGAATCGCTGCGCACGGTGTTCCGCGCGAATGCCGAAGGCCTGGTCGAGCAGGTGGTGCAGCAGCGCGCCGGGCTGGACATTCCGCTCATCGACCTCGGCGCGCTCGCGGACGGCGAACGCGATGCGCGGGCGCAGGAAGAAGCCCGGCGCGTTGCCGAGACGCCTTTCGACCTGACGGCCGATCCGCTGCTGCGGGTCGCGCTGATCCGCCTGGACCCACAGACACACCTGCTCGTCGTCGTGATGCATCACATCGTGTCCGACGGCTGGTCGCTGAAAATTCTCGTGGACGAGTTCGTGGCGCACTACCGCGCGCGGGCCAACGGGCAGCCGTCGAGGCTGCAACCTTTGCCGATCCAGTACGCCGACTATGCCGTCTGGCAGCGGCACTGGCTGGAAGCCGGCGAGAAAGAGCGGCAACTCGACTACTGGAAGGCGCATCTGGGCACCGAACACCCGGTGCTGCAATTGCCGACGGACCACCCGCGCCGCACGGACGGCCGGTACCGCGCCGCCCGCCATGACGTCGCGCTGCCGCAAAAGGTGGCGGATGCACTGCACAAGCGCGCGCAGGCCCAGGGCGCGACGCCCTTCATGGTGCTGCTTACGGGGCTGCAAGTGCTGCTGCACCGCTACACCGCGCAGCAAGACATCCGTGTCGGCGTGCCGGTGGCCAACCGCCATCGCGTGGAAGCTGAAAAGGTCATCGGTTTCTTCGTCAACACGCAGGTTCTGCGCAATGTGCTGACCAGCCGCACGACCCTGCTGCAGGCGCTGGAAGCCACACGCGATGCCGCAATGGGCGCGCAGTCGCACCAGGACCTGCCGTTTGAACAGCTGGTGGAGGCCCTGCAGCCCGAGCGCAGGCTTGGCACCGCCCCGTTGTTCCAGGTGATGTTCAACCACCAGCGGCGCGACCTTCGCGCGCTGGAGAACCTGCCCGGCCTGACCTTGCAGGACCACGAACTGGGCGGCCAGGCCGCGCAGTTCGAACTCACGCTGAGCGTGCTTGAAGACGCGCAGGGTCATGTGCAGGCCAGCTTCCACTATGCGCAGGAGCTGTTCGATGCCGAGACCGTCGCGCACATGGCGGGGCACTACCTGGCGGTGCTGGGCGTGCTGGCCGGCACTCCGGCGCAGGCGGTCGGCGACATCGACTTGCTCGCGCCTGCCGAGAAAGATCGGCTCGCGCTGTGGGGCGTCAACGCCCAGGCCGGCCAGCGCAGCGAGCCCGTGCATCGCCTGATGCAGCGGCACGCCCGCGAGCGCCCCGAAGCCACGGCCCTGCTGTTCGGCGACGAGGTGCTGAGCTACGGCGAGCTCGACCGCCGCGCCAACCGCCTGGCCCACCGGCTCATCGCGCTCGGCGTGAAGCCCGACACGCGCGTCGGCATCGCGGTGGAGCGGTCGTTCGACGTGGTTGTCGGCCTGCTCGGCATCCTGAAGGCCGGCGGCGCCTATGTGCCGCTGGACCCGGAGTACCCCGCGGACCGCCTGGCCTACATGGTTGCGGACAGCGGCATCGACCTGCTCGTGACGCAAAGCCATGTGAAGGCGCGCATTCCCTGCGGCGAGCATGTGAGCGTGCTGCAACTCGACACCCTCGACCTGGGTGCCGAGCCGGTGCATTCGCCAGGCATCGCGGTGCATGCGGGCAACCTGGCCTACATCATCTACACCTCCGGTTCGACCGGCATGCCCAAGGGCGTGATGGTGTCGCACGGGCCTTTCGCCGCGCATTGCGTCGAGACGGCCGTGCTGTACGAGATGGGGCCGCACTCCTGCGAGCTGCACTTTCTCTCTTTCTCTTTCGACGGTGCGCACGAGCGCCTCTTCACGGCCCTGTGCTGCGGCGCCTCGCTGCTGTTGCGCGATGCGTCGCTGTGGACCGCCGAGCAGACATTGAACGCGATGCAGCGCCACGGCGTAACCAATGCCGGCTTTCCGCCGGCCTACCTGCGCCAGCTGGCCGACTGGGCACGCGACACCGGCCGCTGCCCGCCGGTGCATCTGTATTCCTTCGGCGGCGAGGCGATGTCGCGCGAAGGCTTCGATGCCGTGCGCCGGCACCTGAAGCCCGAACTGCTGATCAACGGCTACGGCCCCACCGAAGCAGTGGTGACGCCGATGCTTTGGAAGGTCGATGGCGCGGCGAGCTTCGAAGAGGGCTACGCGCCCATCGGCCGGCCCGTGGGCGACCGCAGCGCGCGCGTGCTCGATGCCGACCTCAACCTCGTGCCGCGCAACGTCGCGGGCGAGCTGTACCTCGGCGGCGCGGGCCTGGCGCGCGGCTACCTGCATCGTGCCGCGCTCACGGCCGAACGCTTCGTGGCCGACCCTTTCGACGATGCCGGCGGACGGATCTACCGGACCGGCGACTGGGTGCGCTGGCGCGACGACGGCCAGCTCGAATACCTGGGGCGCATCGACCACCAGGTGAAGGTCCGTGGCTTTCGCATCGAGCTCGGCGAGATCGAGGCGCAGCTGCTGGCCCAGCCCGAGCTGCGCGAAGCCGTGGTGATCGCGCGCCACGGGCCGGGCGGTGCGCGGCTCGCGGCCTATGTGTCGCTGAAGGCGGAACGGTCCGTCGACGTGGCGGTGTTGAAGGAGCGACTTTCTCACGCGCTGCCCGACTACATGGTGCCTTCGGCCATCGTCGTGGTCGATGCGCTGCCGCTGAGCCCCAGCGGCAAGGTCGACCGCCAGGCCCTGCCGGAGCCCGCACTTGCGCAGGACGAGAAGGCCTACGAAGCGCCGCAGGGTGAGGCCGAACAGGCCATCGCCAAAGTGTGGACCGGCGTGCTCGGCCTGGAGCGCGTGGGCCGGAACGACAACTTCTTCGAGCTGGGCGGCGATTCCATCCTGAGCCTGCAGATCGTGGCGCGGCTGCGCCTCGCGGGCTGGAAGGTGAGTCCCAAGCAGATTTTCGAACGCCAGACCGTGGCGCAGCTCGCGGGCGCGGCCGAGCCCGTGGGCGATGCCAAGCGCCCGGCTGCCGGCGATGCGCACGGTGAGGCACCGCTGCTGCCGTTCCAGCATGCGTTCTTCGAGATGCAGATGCCGGTGCGCAACCACTGGAACCAGGCGGTGCTGCTGAAGTGCCGCGAGCCGCTGCAGCTGCCGGCCTTCCGGCAGGCATTGCGCGCGGTGGCGCAGCACCACGACAGCCTGGGCCTGCGCTACAGCCAGGACGCCGAAGGCGCGTGGCATCAGCGCTATACCGCGATGCCGCAGAGCGAACTCGACGAGCTGCTGTGGGTGCGCAAGGCCCGCGATGCGGCGCAGCTCGAAGCGCTCTGCGATGAAGCACAGCGCAGCCTGGACCTCGCGCGCGGACCGCTGCTGCGTGGGCTCGCGGTCGAGTTGCCGACCGGCGAATCGCGGCTGCTGGTGGCCATCCACCACATGGTGGTCGATGGCGTGTCGTGGCGCATCCTGCTGGAAGACCTGCAGGACGCCTACCGCCAGACCCTCGCGGGCCAAGTCATCGTGCTGCCCGCCAAGAGCAGCAGCTACAAGGACTGGACCACCGCGCTGCAGGGCTATGCGGAGAGTCATACCGAAGGAATCGGCCATTGGGGGGCCCTGGCGGACGTTCCCGCGGCGCTGCCGTGCGCCCACCCTGAGGGGCCGAACACCGTCGCCGACCAGCAGACCGTCGAGCTGCGGCTGGACAAGGCAACGACGCAGGCACTGCTGAAGGACGCACCCGCGGCCTATCGCACGCAGGCCAACGACCTGCTGCTGGCCGCGCTGGGCCGCGCGCTGTGCGCGTGGGCCGGCCACGCCAAGGTGCTGGTCGACCTCGAAGGCCACGGCCGCGAAGACCTGTTCGACCACATCGACCTGTCGCGCACCGTCGGCTGGTTCACGACCCTGTTCCCCGTTGCGCTCGATCCGCTGGGCGAACCGGGCGAAGCCATCAAGCGCGTGAAGGAAACCTTGCGCAGCATTCCCGACAAGGGAATTGGCCATGGCGTGCTCAGGTACCTCGGCAATCCCGCGCAACGGCAGGCGCTGCGCGCGCTGCCCCGTGCGCAAGTGGTCTTCAACTACCTCGGCCAGTTCGATGCCGGCGCCGACGAGCGCGCGCAATGGGTGCTGGCCCACGAACCGAGCGGCGCGCCGGTGGATGCCGGCGCACCGCTGACGCACGAGTTCGCGGTCAACGGCCAGGTCCACGACGGCGTGCTGGCGCTGCGCGTGAGCTACAGCCAGGCGCGCCACGATCGCGCGGCCGTCGAAGGCTGGGTACAACGGTTCCAGCAGGAGCTCGAAGCGCTGGTGGCGCATTGCACCAGCGGTGCACAGGGCGTGACGCCGTCGGACTTTCCGCTGGCACGCATCGGTTCGCAACTGCTCGACGCACTGCCGGTTCCGGCGGCGAACCTGGCGGACCTGTACCCGCTCTCGCCGATGCAGGCGGGCATGCTGTTCCACAGCTTGTACGCACCCGGCGGCAGCGCCTACGTCAATCAGCTGCGCGTCGATATCGACGGGCTCGATGTTGTGCGCTTCAGGGCCGCATGGCGTGCAGTGCTGGAGCGGCACGACGTGCTGCGCACCGGTTTCCTCGTGGGCGAACCCGCTTTGCAATGGGTGGCCCGGCAGACCGGGTTGCCGATGGCCGAGCACGACTGGCGCGACCGTGCCGACGTGGCCCATGCGCTCGACGACCTGGCGCGGGCACAGCTCGCGCAGGGCTTTGATCTTGCGCAGCCACCATTGATGCGGCTCGTGCTGGTGCATGCGCAGGGCGGCAAGCACCACTTCATCTGGACCATGCACCACCTGCTGCTGGACGGCTGGAGCACCTCGCAGCTGATGGGCGAGATGCTGCGGCACTATGCCGGCGAAGCCGTCGCATCCCCGAGTGGGCGCTACGCGGACTACATCTCCTGGCTGCAGCAGCGCGACGGCAAGGCCGACGAGCTGTACTGGCGCGAACAGCTCGGCCGTACCGAAGGCCCCACATGGCTGGCCAACACCCTGCCCAAGCCGCGCGATGCGCAGACGGGCCATGGCATGCACCGCTTCGAGATCGGAGCGCAGCGCACGCGCGCACTGATGGAAGCGGCGAAGCGCGAACGCGTGACCCTCAACACATTGGTGCAAGCTGCCTGGGCCCTTCTGCTGGCGCGCCACACCGGGCAGCGCACGGTGAGCTTCGGCGCCACCGTGGCGGGCAGGCCGGTGGAGCTCCCCGGTGCGCAGCAGATGCTGGGCCTTTTCATCAACACGCTGCCGGTGATCGCCGCGCTGCAGCCGGCACGGAGCGTGGGCGACTGGCTGCGCGAGCTGCAGGCGCAGAACCTCGGAGCGCAGGAGCACGAACACACGCCCCTCTACGAGATCCAGCGCTGGGCGGGGCAGGGCGGGCAAGACCTGTTCGACAGCATCGTGGTGTTCGAGAACTACCCGCTGGACCAGGCGCTGAAGCAGGGCGCGCCGGACAGGCTGCGTTTCGGCGAAGTCTGGAACCGCGAGGAGACGAACTACCCGATGACGCTCTCGGTCAACCAGGGCGAGACGCTGGTGCTGAGCTACAGCCATGCGCGCAGCCAGTTCGGCGAAGCGCTCGTGCAGACGCTGGCGCGCCGCATGGAGACACTGCTCGAAGCGCTTGCGCACGAGCCGGGTGCGCCGGTGGGCGACATCGGCCTGCGGGACGAAGGCGATTCAACGCAACCGGAGCCCGCGAAGAACCTGCACGACAGCGCCACCGGGCAACCCGTGCACCGCTGGTTCGAACGGCAGGCCGCATTGCATCCTGATGCGACGGCGGTGGTCTTCGGCGATGAAAGCTTGAGCTACGCCGAACTCGACCTGCGCGCCAACCGGCTCGCGCACCGGCTCATCGGCCTTGGCGTGGCGCCGGAGGTCAAGGTGGGCATTGCGGTGGAACGCTCCATCGAGATGGTGGTGGGCCTGCTCGCCATCCTGAAGGCCGGCGGCGCCTACGTGCCGCTCGACCCCGAGTACCCCGCCGACCGCCTGGCCTACATGATCGCGGACAGCGGCATTCGCCTGCTGCTCACGCAAAGCCACGTGACGCCGAAGCTCCCGCTGCAGGACGACGTGCGTGTGCTGGCGCTCGATACGGCCGACCTGAGCGCGGAGCCCTCGCACGCGCCCGAGGTGGCGGTGCATGCCGATCACCTGGTCTACGTCATCTACACCTCGGGTTCCACGGGGCGCCCGAAGGGAACGCAGCTGACCCACCGCAACGTGACGCGGCTGCTCGACTCCACACAGCCCTGGTTCGGCTTCGGTGCGCAAGACGTGTGGACGAACTTCCACTCCTACGCCTTCGACTTCTCGGTGTGGGAAATCTTCGGCGCGCTGTGCACCGGCGGCAAGCTGGTGGTCGTGCCGTTCTGGGTCAGCCGTTCGCCCGACGATTTCGTGGCGCTGCTGCGCGAGCAAAAGGTCACCGTGCTGAACCAGACGCCGTCGGCCTTCCGGCAGCTGATCCACAGTGCGGCGCTGGCCGCGGGCGATCGCCTGCCGCTGCGCTGCGTGATCTTCGGCGGCGAAGCGCTCGAGCCCGAGAGCCTGCGTCCGTGGATCGAACGCTTCGGCGACCGGCAACCGCAGCTGGTCAACATGTACGGCATCACCGAGACCACCGTGCACGTGACCTACCGGCCGATCTTGCGCGCCGACCTCGACGAGCAGAGCAGCCCGGTGGGCGCCTGCATTCCGGACCTCGGCCTGTGGGTGCTCGACAGCGACCTCAACCCGCTGCCCGTCGGTGTGGCGGGCGAGCTACATGTCTCGGGCGCGGGCCTGGCGCGCGGCTACCTGAACCGCGCCGGCCTGAGCGCGGAGCGTTTCGTGGCCGCGCCCTTCGGCCCCGCGGGCGGGCGGCTGTACCGCACCGGCGACCTGGTTCGCTGGCGCGGCGACGGCGAGCTCGACTACCTCGGTCGCATCGACCACCAGGTGAAGATCCGCGGCTTTCGCATCGAGCTCGGCGAGATCGAGGCGCAATTGCTCGCGCAGCCCGAAGTGCGCGAAGCGGTGGTGCTGGCGAAGGAGGGCGCGGGCGGTACGCGGCTGGTGGCCTATGTGTCCGCACGGGCGGGGCAGACGGCGGACGCCATGGCGCTGCGCGAGCGGCTGCTGCGGAAGCTGCCGGACTACATGGTGCCGGCGGCCCTGATGGTGCTCGATGCCGTGCCGCTGAATTCGAACGGCAAGGTCGACCGCAAGGCGTTGCCCGATCCGGAGCTGGCGGGCGGCAGCGCGTATGTGCCGCCCATGGGAGATGTGGAGAGCGCACTCGCCGCCATCTGGGCCGGAGTGCTCGAGGTGGACCGCATCGGGCGCAACGACAACTTCTTCGAGCTGGGCGGCCATTCGCTGAGCCTCCTGGCCGTGCAGACCAAAGTGCAGAAGCAGTTGGCGGTGCAGTTGCCGCTCAAGCGCTATTTCGAAAACCCGACGCTGGCCGCGATGGCCGGCGTCGTGCAGGATGAGGTCGGCACAGCGGCGGCGGGAGGGTCCGAAGACCTCGCGCAGATGGCCGCGCTGCTCGACCTTCTGGAGGATTGATGGAGATCGACAAACACAGCATCGCGGACCGGTTCGCGCGCCTGTCCCGGGAAAAGCAGAAGGTGTTTCTCGGCCTCCTGCAGAAGCAGGGCGTGGACTTCGCCAAGCTGCCCATCGTGGCGGTGCCGCCTGGAACGAAGGCCGAACTTTCCTATGCGCAGTTGCGCCAGTGGTTCCTGTGGCAGCTCGACCCGAAGAGCACGGCGTACCACATCTCCGGCGCGCTGAAGCTGCATGGGGTGCTGGACATCGATGCGCTGAAGAAGAGTTTTGCGGCGCTGGTCGAACGCCATGCCTCGCTGCGCACGGTATTCCAGCCGGACGCGCAAGGGCTGTGCGAACAGATCGTGCAGGACCACGTCGCTCTCGACATTCCGGTCATCGACCTGGCCGGTGCAGAGGGCGATGTGGAAGCGCATGCGCGCGAAGAAGCCCGCCGCCTGAGCGCGACGCCCTTCGACCTCACGACGGGTCCGCTGATGCGGGTCGGCGTCATCCGGCTCGCGCCGCAGGCGCATGTGCTGGTGCTGGTGATGCACCACATCATCGCCGACGGCACCTCGCTGCATCTTCTGGTGGGCGAGTTCGTGGCGCAGTACCGTGCGCGGGTGCGCGGCGATGGGATGGACCTGCCGCCGCTGCCGATCCGCTATGTGGACTACGCGGCATGGCAGCGCAACTGGCTGGAAGCGGGCGAGAAAGAAAGGCAACTCGCCTATTGGACCGAGCGCCTGGGCACCGGCAACCCGGTGCTGCAGCTCGCAACGGACCACAGCCGGCGGCCGAGCGGGCACTACACCGCGGCCCGGCACGGCGTCGACCTGCCGCCCGAGCTGGTGCAAGGCCTTCACAAGCGCGCACGCGCCCAGGGTGCGACGCTTTTCATGGTGCTGCTGGCCGCATTCCAGGCCCTGCTGCACCGCTACACCGGACAGCAGGACATTCGCGTGGGCGTCTCGGTAGCGAACCGCCATCGCGGGGAGACGGAAGGCGTCATCGGGCTCTTCGTCAACACGCAAGTCATGCGCAGCGCGGTCGAAAGCCGCATGAGCCTGGCACAGGTGCTGACACAGGCGAAGGAGGCCGCGATGGGCGCGCAGGCGCACCAGGACCTGCCGTTCGAACAACTGGTGGAGGCGCTGCAGCCCGAGCGCAGCCTGAGCGTGAGCCCGCTGTTCCAGGTGATGTTCAGCCACGAGCGGACCGACTCCCGCACGCTGAAGCGGCTGCCCGACCTGGCGCTGGAAGACTATGCGCTGGCGGCGCCGGTGGCGCAGTTCGAACTGGTGCTGAGCACCAGCGAGGATGCCGACGGGCGCATGCATGCGAGCTTCATCTACGCATCGGAGCTGTTCGAGCAGGGCACCATCGAACGCATGACCGCGCACTACGTCGCGATGCTCGGTGCGTTGGGCGGCGACGACGGGCACGCCGTGGGCGACGTCGACCTGATGGACGCGCCCGAAAAAGCGCAGCTCGCGGCATGGAGCGTGAACGCGCAGCGCGAGCCGCAGCACGAACCCGTGCACCGGACGATCGAGAAACAGGCCCGCGCGCAGCCGCAGGCCATCGCGCTGCTCTTCGGCGACGAGGCATTGAGCTTCGACGAACTGAACCGCCGGGCCAACCGCCTGGCGCATCGCCTGATCGCCCTCGGCGTGAAGCCCGACATGCGCGTGGGCATCGTCATGCAGCGTTCGGTCGAGCTGGTGGTGGGACTGCTCGGCATCCTGAAAGCCGGCGGCGCCTATCTGCCGCTGGACCCGGACTACCCGGCCGAGCGCCTCGCCTACATGGTGCAGGACAGCGGCATCGAACTGCTGCTGGCACACCGCGCCACGCGCGACTGCCTTGACGACCGCAGCAGCCTGACCACGCTGGAGATCGACAGCATCGATTTCGGCGGCGAGCCCGACACCGATCCGCAGGTTGCATTGCACGGCGAAAACCTCGCCTACGTGATCTACACCTCGGGCTCCACCGGCAAGCCCAAGGGCGCGGCCATCCGGCACGATGCCTTGCACAGCTGCATGGCCTGGATGCAGCGCACCTACGGCCTTACCCGCGAGGACACCGTGCTGCACAAGGCGCCGTTCGGCTTCGACGTTTCGGTGTGGGAGCTGTTCTGGCCCATGACCTCCGGTGCGCGGCTGGTGGTTGCCAACCCCGGCGACCATCGCGATCCGGCCCGGCTGGTCGAACTGATCCAGCACCACCAGGTCACCACGCTCAACTTCGTGCCATCGATGCTGCAGGCCTTTCTCGCGCACGAAGGCATCGAGGCCAGCACGCGGCTCAGGCACATCATCTGCGGCGGTGAGGCGATGCCGGCCGAGACGCAGAAGGAAACGCTGCAACGCCTCAGTGGTGCGACGCTGCAGAATCTTTACGGCCCGACCGAAACCACGATCCACGTCACGCGCTGGACCTGCCGTGACGATGGGCAGAGTCTCGTCCCCATCGGCCAGCCGATCACCGACACGCAAGCCTATGTGCTCGATGCCGAGCTCAACCTCGTGCCGCGCGGTGTGGCGGGCGAGCTGTACCTCGGGGGCGTGAGCCTCGCGCGGGGCTACCTGAACCGGCCGGGCTTGAGCGCCGAGCGCTTCGTGGCCGATCCGTTCGGCGGCAACGGCGGCAGGCTGTACCGCACGGGCGACCTGGTGCGCTGGAATGCCGAGGGGCAGATTGAGTACCTGGGCCGCATCGACCACCAGGTGAAGATCCGCGGCCTGCGCATCGAGCTCGGCGAAATCGAGGCGCAGTTGCTCGCGCAGCCCGAAGTACGCGAGGCGGTGGTGGTGGCGCGCGAAAGCCCGGGCAGCACCTCGCTCGTGGGCTACATCGCGGCGCATGCGGACCACGCGGTCGACAGCGCGGTGCTGCGCGAACGCCTCGGCCAGGTGCTGCCCGACTACATGGTGCCGCGCTTGGTCGTCACGCTCGCGGCCTTGCCGCTGAACGCCAATGGCAAGGTCGACCGCAAGGCCTTGCCGGAGCCGGAAGGGCTGGGCAGCGAACGCGCCTACGAAGCGCCACAAGGCAATGCCGAAGAGGCACTGGCCGCGATCTGGAGCGACGTGCTGGGCGTGGCGCGCGTGGGGCGCAACGACAACTTCTTCGAACTGGGCGGCGATTCCTTGCTGAGCCTCAAGCTGGTCGCGCGCATCCGAAAGCAGCTGCCCGGTGGCAGCCACCTGAGCCTGGCCGACGTGATGCAAGCCGCAAGCCTGTGCGAACTCGCGGCGCGCGTGCACCAGCGTGCGGCCACCGCCAGCGATGCGGTGTGCCTTCATGCCGAAGGCACGGGTGTGCCGCTGTTCTGCCTGCCCGGCTTGATCGTCAACTCGCGCGAGTTCCAGCCGCTGGCGCGCGCGGTCCAAGGCGACCGGCCGGTGTATGCCTTCGTGAGCCACGTCTACACGCGCAAGCGCTGGCGCGGCTTTGCCATTCGCGAACTCGCGGCCGAATATGCGGACTTCATCGTCGCAACCGCCACTGGCGGCCGCTGCGCGCTGCTGGGCTGGTCGCTCGGCGGCGACCTGGCCTTCGAGGTGGCGCGTCAACTGCAGGGGCGCATCGAGATCGTGTTCTTCGGCGCGGTCGATGTGTTCGAGTCGGAGCCGATGGTTCCCGCGGGCACCCTGACGCCGGCGCAGCGCGCGCAGGCTGACGAGGTGCTGGCCGCATGGCTTGCCAAGTCGGACATGGCGGCGCAGTGGAAGGCGCTGTTCGCCCGCATGACCGATGCGGAGCGAACCTGGGTGGCCGAGCAATTGCTGGCCCCGGCCTGGGTTTCGCCGCTCGACGGCGCCGGCGACGAAGCCTACGAGTACCTGCTGTGGGCCACGCTGGACAGCCGCGTGCAGTCCGCGCGCTACCAGGAGGCCCCAACCGACCTGCCCGTGCAGGTGTTCCATGCCGAGCGCTCGCTGCAGGCGCCGGGTGTCCTGCGCCAATGGCCGGACCGGGCACGCGTGCTCTCGACCGAAGTGGTGGCGGGCACCGGCCACCTGGACATCATCCGCGACGCGCAGTTCGGCACCATCGTGAAGAGCCGCTTGCTAGAGCTCGACCCCGCGTAGCGGCAAAGACGCGGCAAAGACGAAAAAAAAGCCGGATGCCCGCGAGGGCATCCGGCTTTTGCTCTGGAGCGCCGCGCTTACCAGCGGTAGGTAGCCGTCGCCACCGCCGTGCGCTGTGTGCCCAGGTAGCAATAAGCGTAGGCGCAATTCGCGACGTAGGTCTTGTTGGTCAGGTTGCGCAGGTTCAGCGCCAGCGTCCAGCGGTCGATGTCGTAGCCGATCATCGCGTCGAGCAGCGTGTACGACGGCACCTTGGCCGGCGCGACCACTTCTCCGTCGCCATGGGTCGAGCCGTTGAAGCGCGCGCCCACGCCCACCTTCAGGCCGTTGCTGAAGCGGTAGTCCGCCCACACCGACAGGCGATTGCGCGGAACCGACATCGACTGCTTGCCGATCTCCTCGACCCGGCTGCTGGCCGTGACGATGGCGCGCGGCGTGTAGGCGTACGAGGCCGTGAGGTTCAGGCGCGGCATGAGCTCGGTGGTGGCCTCGAGTTCGAGGCCGCGCACCGAGATCTCGCCCGTCTGCTTGGGCATGAAGCTCGCATCGAAGGTGATGTAGTTCTTGCGGCGCAGGTCGAAGATGGCCGCGCTGTAGAGCGACTTGCCGCCCGGCGGCTGGTAGCGGATGCCGGCCTCGTATTGGCGGCCGCTTTCCGGCTTGAAGGGCGTCTTGGTGGCGGGATCGAGCGCGCCAATGGGCGCGAACGATTCGGAGTAGCTCAGATAGGGTGCGAGTCCGTTCGGCGCCAGGTAGACGAGGCCCGCGCGCTTGGTGAACTTGTGCTCAGAAATGCGCTGCGTGGTGCCGTCGAGCCGGCTGTAGTTGCTGCTCTGCGCCGTGTCGTAGCGCCCGCCCAGCGTGAGCGACCAGCGGTCGCCCCACTTGATCTGGTCTTGCACGTAGATGCCGGTCTGCGCCAGCCGGTTCACGCCGTTGACGTACGGGGCGGGAAGGTCGATGGCGCCGCCGTAGACGGGGGCATAGATGTCGAGCAGCGGCGCGCCGACGATGCTGCTGAACGTGTACTGGTCGATGCGAGTGCGCTGGTAGTCCAGCCCCACCAGCACCTTGTGCTGCCAGTCGCCCGATCGCAGGTCGGCCTGCAACTGGTTGTCCATGGTGAGCGAGGTCGTGCTTTCCTGGCTGCCGAAGACGCCGCGGTTCAGGTATCGGTAGTTGGCGGGGCTGAGCGCATTGGCGGGATCCATGACCGCGAAGCTCGGCGACTGCAGGGTCCGGTAATCGACTTCGAGCTTGCCGTAGCGCAGCTTCTGGCGCGCGGTGAAGGTGTCGTTGAAGCGATGCTCCAGCTGGTAGCCGATCATCTTCTGGTCGTGGTTGAAGTGATCGAAGCTCGGGTCGGCGACGTTCAGGTCGCTCGGAATGAAGGTGCCGATGCGCGTCGGCTTCAGCGAGCCCTCGACGGGCCGGATCCGGCTGTAGGCGCCTGCGCGGTTCTTTTGGTACTGGGCCAGCAGCGTGAAGGTGGTGTCGCTCGAGGGCTTCCAGGTGATCGAAGGCGCGATGTAGGTGCGGTCGTCGCGCGAGTTGCCTCCGGGCAGCTGGGCGTCGCGCAGCACGCCGGTAATGCGGTAGAGCACCTTGCCTTCCGCATCGAGCGCGCCAGAGAAGTCGCCGGCCACCTGGCGGCGGGCATCGTTACCGTACTGCAGCTGGATCTCGCGCAGCGGCTCCGCCGTGGGCAGCTTGCTCGCGATGTTGACCACGCCGCCCGGACTCGCCATGCCGTAGAGCACCGAGGTCGGGCCGCGCAGCACTTCGATGCGCTCGCTGCCGTAGTTCTCGGTCTTCCAGACGCCCCAGGTGCCGTTGTTGCGCAGTGGCAGGCCGTCCAGGTAGAAGCCGGGCGCATAGCCGTCGAATCCGCGGATCGCGATCCAGTCGTAGCGCGAATCGGCGCCGAACGGGGCGATGGCGACGCCCGGCGTATAGCCAAGCGCATCCTTGACGGTGGTGGCGCCGATGGCGTCCATGCGGTCGGCCGTGATGACCGAGATCGACTGCGGCGTCTCCACGATCGGCGTGTCGGTCTTGCTGCCGGCCGTGCTGCGCTTGGCCAGGTAGCCGTTGACGTGGCCGGTGGCGGATTCTTCCGTGGTGGCGTTCACGGTGATCGCGGGCAGGGTCGGGTCTGCGGGACGCGGCTGCTGTCCCGTGGCTTGCGCCGAGGCGCTCACGCTGCAAAGTGAAAAGGCTGTGCCGAAAGCCGCGGCAAGCGCGGTATTCAATAGACGTTGACGGGGCAGGGGACGCATAAGGTTGATGACTCCAGGGTGCTTGAATACGACGTGTTCACGTTTCGGCGCCCAAAGCGGCCGATGCCGGCGCCTTGGTGCTTCCATACATGAGACGTTTGACTTAAAAAAAAGGAGACAGCGGGCTGTCTCCTTTCTTTCTGCCTACCCTCCCCGGGGGCAAGGACCTGCCTAGGCGCGGACCGGTTGGCGCTCGCGGAGGGCGCTGTTTGCGGCATTGGCCGCCGTCGGCGTGCCCGCCGGAATCGCCTTGAGCAGCGCATTGCCGATCTCGCCCGTGCGCACCGAGGTGACCGACAGCAGCGTGTCGCTCAGCCCGTGCGAAGACTCGCAGGCGCCCTGCAGGAAGATGGCGGGATGGAAGTCCGGCGTGCTGCCGAGGCGGTAGTGGCGATCGACCGAGAAATCTCCAAGATACGGGGCGAGCGGCGTCAGCAGCGCCTTGTGCTGTTCGCGCGCATACCCGGTGGCCAGCACCACGGCGTCGTAGCGCGAGGTGCTGTCGCGGCCGGTGTCCTGGTCGGAGAGGGTGAGGTGGATGCCGTCGACCGTGGCATGCACGCCGCGGATCTCGTGCCGGCGCAAGAAGCGCATGCGCTCCTCCCCGCGGACCTTCTGCTCATAGAACATCTTGAAGATCTGCTGGATCAGGTCGAGGTCGGCCACCGCGTAGTTGGTGTGGCCGAACTCGTCGATCAGTGCGGCGCGCTCGTCCTCGGTCTGGCTGTAGATGTAGTCGGTGAACTCGATGTTGAACACCTCGTTCACGAAGGGGCTGTCGTCGGACGGTCGGATCGAGCGGGACCGCATGATCAGGTCGACCTGCGGCGCGTGCGGCCGGCCCTGCAGGTCCATGAAGATCTCGGCCGCGCTCTGGCCGGCACCGACGATGGCGATTCTTGCGGCGTCGGGCAGGCGGGCCATGTCCCGCAGGTAGCTGCTCGAATGGAACACGCGCGGATCGTCCCTGAGTGGCCCGAAGCCTTCCGGAATGTTGGGCATGCCGCCGATGCTGACGACCAGGTTGCGCGCGAGCCGCTCGGTCACCTGGCCGCTACCGTCGCGCGAGCGCACGCGCAGTAATGAAACCTCGCCGCCGTGAGTTTCCTTTTCGGGCAGCACCTCGAAGACTTCCTCGCCGTACACGCAGGCGTCCTCGAACTGGGCCGCGGCCCAGCCCAGGTAGTCGTTGAACTCGTGGCGGCTGGGGAAGAAGGTCTTCAGGTTGATGAAGTCCTGCAGGCGCTTCTTCTCGTGCAGGTAGTTGATGAAGGTGAAGCGGCTGGTCGGGTTGCGCAGCGTCGCCAGGTCCTTCATGAACGAGATCTGCATGTGCGCCTGGTCCAGCATCATGTCCTTGTGCCAGGCGAAGCCGGCCTGCTTCTCGATGAACATCGCATCGACGCGGCGGCCGTCGCGGCGTTTCTCGTCCAGCGCAATGGCCAGCGCGATGTTCGAAGGGCCGAAGCCGATGCCGATGAGGTCGTGAATCACCATGGCGGTTTTTCCTTTACGCAGAGTGTTGGGCAGGCGTGGCGGCGCCGTCGCTGCGGGGCAGCCACAGGGCGTCGGTGAAATAGCGTTCGCGCAGCATCACCACGAGCAGCGCGCGCTTGTGCGGCAGGTCGAACTCCTTCACCTTGGCGTAGCCGGACTTGTCGAGGTTTCGGATCTGCTGCAGGTGATCAATGCGCGGCTCGCCCACCGCACGCTGGGTGCGCGGGTCGCACAAAAAGATGTAGTGCGAGATCGAGGTGAGCCATGCGGTGGCGAAGGCCTTGCCGCGGAATGCGGGCTCGCCGATCAGCACGTGCCAGCCGCGGTCGTGGTCGGCCACGTCATAAAAAGGCGCGATGCGGCTCTCCTTGGCCCAGTACATCTCGAAGTAGCCGAAGGGCTCGTCGTCGAGGCAGGCGATCATCGAATGCATGTGCGGGTCGCGGTCGATGGCCGAAAGGTACTGGCGGTGCTTGTCGAGGTCGCCTTCTTCCTTCCAGATCACGGCCACGTCGGGGTCGTTCATCCAGCGGTTGAACATCGCGAGGTCGGCCTCGAAGTCGAAGCTGCGAAACGAAAAAGTCTTGCCGAGCCAGGGAATGAAGCGCTGGTAGAGCACGCCGCGCGGTTTGGGCGGTCGCACGGGGTGGCGCTTTCCGTTGCTCAATGCGTATTGAAGCGCGATGGGCGGGTGCACGGTGGGCAGCCAGAGAGAGGGCTGCTGCCACAGCATGTCGCGGCAGGCGAGGGCCTTGCCATCTTCGGCTTGCAGCAACACGCCGGCCTGCACGAGTGCTGCGGCCGGATGGCTCGGGGCCACGGTGCAGGTCTTGTTCGCCGGTTGGTATTCGAACGCGCCTTCGAGCGCCGCGAGCAGATGAGCCGTGGAGGCGTCGCTGCCGTCCACCCACTCAAGCGTGGCGCCCTGGCCGGTCTTCCATAGCGAGCGCGAGCCGTCCTGCGTATTTCGCACGCCGAGCATCTCGCCTTCGCGGGTGATCGCGTGCGGCATGCCGTCCGCATAGGAAACATGGAGAGCGGACGTCATGCGATTCTTTCGGTGAGCGGTTGCCGTTGCTCTGCAAGCAGGGCGAGGCCCTCGTGCAGGGCGGGGAAGAGGCTGTGGTTGAAGTTGTTCCAGCGCAGCTCGAGGATCGTGTCCTCGGATTCGATGGTGGTGCGCAGCGCGTCGTGGATCACCTCGCCGGAGTCGATGCCGTTGTCGACATAGTGCAGCGAGGCGCCCGTCTTGAACAGCGGCGCGACGGCGGTGCTCTCCATCGTTGCCCAGTCGACGATCTTGCGGCCCTGTGCGCCGTGCAGCGCATCGAGCGTGGCGTAGGCGCCGCGGCGTTCGTAGGGGGACTCGATGCGCGTGATGCCCGGATGGATATTGACGATCTTGCGGTGGAACGGTGCGCCGGGCCGCACCAGTTCGTCCAGGATCACGAGCAGCCCGTCGAGCACGACGATATCGGCCTGCAGCGTCAAGAGCTTGTCGAGCAGCGTGCGCTCGAAGCGGCTCTTGCCGGCCACGCGATCGGCCGCATCGAGCGGCAGCCGCCGGTATTCGGAAGGCACCGAATGGAAGATGTCGGTGAGCGTCTTGCCCTGCGTCTTGAGCCCGCTCGGAAAGATCCATCTCTTGCCGGGCTGACACGAGAAGCCGTAGTCCTGCAGCGCGGCCTGGTCGCGCGGCGAGCGCGGGTCGTCGTCGATGACGATGCCTTCGAGCGAATAGGCGTCGCCCAGCGGGGTTTCATCGAGCGCCCGGGCCAGGTACTCGAGCGGGGACGCCATGTAGCGCTGCTCGCCCTTGTACGCAATGTGCTGGCCGGCCTTGTCGGCCGCGGCGTTTCTCAAAGACAGGATGTAGACGAGCTTGGCCTTGGACATAGGTGTGGAATGAATGGATAGAACGAAGACGGAATGCCCCGCAATCTGTTCACCCGAAGCCGCGGTGCTCCGGCGCCAAGGGGCATGCGTTGCAGTGGTGCTCGTGCGGCAACAGGTAGTTGAGGCAGCACTCTCGGTGCAGCTTCACGGGTGCATTGCGCAGGCGGCCGTGCAGCGGATTGGCGCGAAGGTCGCGCGGCCATGTCGCGGTGTGAAGCAGCAGCTGTCGGTCGTGTGCAATCGATGGCGCGCGGTCTGTTGCGGCCAGCGCCACGTCGAACACCGGTTCCATGAGCCGCACGGTGTTGCTCCAGAGGATCTTGGGCGCGAGCCGCGTGAGGTCGCAGAGAGCTGCAAAGAGTGGGGCGAGGTGCTGCCACAGCAGCGGTTCATAGCGCTCGGCGGCATCGGCCCCATGTTGCGATTGGCCCGGGTGCCGGATGTGAAAGCCGACCGGGCCGCCGTGCGCATCCAGCCGCACCCAGGTGTGTTCCGCCGCAATGGGAAACACATGCCGCAGCATGCTGGCCGCGGCCATCACGGGCGGCAACAGCATAGCGATGTATTCGAGGCTCCACGCGGATGCGACAGGGCGCCAATCGGCGCCGCTGACACCTCGGTAGCGCGCGTTGCGTTGCAGCACGTCGGCGAGCAGCGCGGGTGACCGTGCGAGTTCCGCCACGCGCACCGCATCGGCGGGCACCGTGTCCGCGCATTGCAACTTCTCGCCATGCGCGGCCAGATCGCCCTGGAACAACGGCTCCAGCAGCGGGATCATGGGTCGGCGTTCGGCGGGGTCATGCCTTCAAGACGGATTGGCGCGGCGGCTGTTCATGTGGCGCCGCGCTGAACATTGCCGAGGCTCAGCCGTCTAGGCAGTAGGTGGCACGAAGCCACCGCTGTCGCCCCCGGGCGGAAAGAGCCTTTGCATGACAACTACCACCACAGGCAACGGCGCCGAGATCGGGCGCCTGCTGAAACCCTTTCTTCCGTGGATCGTGCTGTCCGCGGTCACGGGCGTCGGCGCCGGGGCCGCCACGGTCGCGCTGCTCGGCACCATCAACCGGGTGCTCAACCAGCCCGGCGGGCTGGCGGGGGGCCTGTTGCTGACCTTCATCGGCCTGTGCGGCGTGGCGCTGTTCGGGCGCATGGCGTCGGACGTGTCGACCAACTTCGTCGGGCAGCGTTTGGTGGCCCAGGTGCGCAAGAGCCTGGCGCAGAAGATTCTCTCGGCGCCCATCGATGCGCTGGAGCGCTACCGCACGCACCGCCTTATGCCGGTGCTGTCGCAGGACGTGGACATGATCAGCGACGTGGCGTTTGCATTGTCGGGAACGCTGATTGCGCTGGCCGTGGCGCTGGGCTGCCTGAGCTACCTCGCGTTTCTTTCGCTGCCGTTGTTCGGCCTGATGCTGGTGGCGCTGGTGATCGGCATCACCGTGCAGCTCATGGCGCAGATCCGCGGCGAGGCCGGGTTCTGGAAGGCGCGCGAACAGGAAGACCAATTGCACAAGGCCTACCGCGCCATCAGCGAAGGCGCGAAGGAGCTGCGCATGCACCGCACGCGCCGCACGCGCATGTTCGCGGGGCAGATCGAGCGCATCGTCGACACCATCCGCGTGGTCAACGGGCGTGCGATCAACACCTACGTGATTGCGACCGCTTTCGGCTCGGCACTGTTCTTTCTGCTGATCGCGCTGATCCTGGGCTGGGCGGCGTTCCGCACGACCGAGCCCGCGGTGGTCAGCGGCTTCGTGCTGGTGCTGCTGTTCCTCAAGGGGCCGCTGGACCAGATCGCGCTCACCTTGCCCGGCGTGGGCCGCGCCAAGGTCGCCTTCCAGCGCATCGGCGACCTGTCGGCACGCTTTGCCACGCCAGAGCCGCACCTGCACCTGGAGCGCGCGTCCAACGGCGTGATCCTGAAGAACGAGATCGGCATGCGCGGCGTGCGCTACGCCTTCGATGCGCCCGATGGCGGCGAGGCCTTCACGCTCGGGCCGATCGACCTGCAGCTGCGCCGCGGCGAGATGGTGTTCGTGGTGGGCGACAACGGCTCCGGCAAGACCACGCTGATCAAGCTGCTGCTCGGTCTCTATGCGCCGCAGGCGGGCGAAGTGCTGATCGACGGTTCGGTCGTGAAGCCCGAGGGCCGCGACGACTACCGCCAGCTCTTCACCACGGTGTTCTCGGACTTCTACCTGTTCGAAGATCTGGTGGCGGGCGAAGAGAGCGAGGGCGGTGCCGGCATGGAGGTGCTGCCCGAAACGGCCCTGCCGTATCTCGAACGGCTGGAGATCGCCCACAAGGTGAGCCTGAAGAACGGCGCGTTCAGCACCACCGACCTCTCGACCGGCCAGCGCAAGCGGCTGGCGCTGGTGCACGCGTACCTCGAAGGCCGGCCCGTGCTGGTGTTCGACGAGTGGGCCGCCGACCAGGACCCGACCTTCCGCCACCTCTTCTACACCGAGCTCTTGCCCGAACTGCGTGCCAAGGGCCACCTGCTGGTGGTGATCTCGCACGACGACCGCTACTTTCACCTGGCCGATCGCGTCATCAAGATGCATGCGGGCAAGATCGCGGAAGACAGGGTGCGCGAATCGCGGGAAAGCCTCGCCGCGTGAAGGAGGGGAATGAAAGACAAGACCCACAAGAGCCGGCCGCCCGATGGCCCCGCCTTCAACGTCGCCTGGACGCTCTTTTGCACGCTGCATGACGAGCCCTCGCCGGAACGTGCGGAGCAACTCGTACGCTGGCTCGGCGTCGATCCCGAAAATATCAGCGCGCTGGACGACGTGCTGACCCTGTGGGCGTTGACCGGGGCTGCGCTCATGAAGCCTGCGCTGGAGGAGGCGCGGCATGAAGAGAAGCGCCTGCAGTGAAGGGTTGCGGCGCTACTTCCGAAAGTCGCGCCACTCGGCTGCGATGCCGCCAAGGGCATCCCAGCGCCGCCGTGCTTCCTGGGCGGCGGCCGCATGTTCGGTTGACCTGCTGCGCCACCGGGCCAAGGCCAGGCGCGCGGCAACCGCGGCGTCGTGCGGCGCGCTTTCGCTCTCGACGATGAGCGCGAGCGCGCGTTCGATGAGCTTTTCGTCCGGCGCGCTTGCCACGATGCGCCGCTCAGGCGAAGTCTTCGGCCAGCTTCGCGTCGAAGCCCGTGCGGTTGGAGACGGTCGTCTGTTCGATCAGTTCCGAGCGAAGCCGGGCGAACACGCGCGAGCAGTCGATGGCCGCGCGCAGCAGATGCTTGGCCACGGCCATCTCGGTGATGTTCAGTTGCTGGGCGATCTCGGCGCGCGTGTGTCCGTAGGCGCGAAACAGCAGGAACACTTCGCGCCGGCGGGGCGGCAGCGTCTCCAGCGTCTCGACCACGCGCGCCAGGACCTGCTGCTGCGACGCGATGAATTCGCAGGATGGCGCCGTCTGGCGCGAGCCGACGCTGAAATGCGAGCTGACCCAGTCCTGCGCCACCTTGCGCCGGCGGGCGTCGTCCACGCACAGGTTGCGCGCCACCCGAAACAACAGGGCGCGCGGCGACTCGATGCCGCCTGGCGTGCCGTCCGATGCCGTATCGATGCGGATGTCGTGGTTCAACTTGAGCGCGTGCGCATACACCCGCTCGAAGCTCGACTGCGCGATGTCCGCCGCGTAGTGGGGGTCCCGCAGGTCGCGCGTCAGCTGACGGCGCAAGTCCGCATAGTGAGCCACGAGTTCCTGGACGAGGTCGCGCATCCGATCGCCTTCTTGCAAGCTTTCGCAGTGGTGGTTCCCGGGCCGGTCACCGGCGCAATCTGCGGGGTGACTCGGTACTTTGAATAAGAATTATTCTTATTGAAGTGTAACCTTAACCGCTGCTGAACGAGGCGGGAAAGGATGCGGGAACCGTCAGCGCGTGCCCTGAAAAAGACACTCGGCCAGAAAATGAGTAGTTCTGTTTTCGGCTGAGCGGCGGAGCCTCCCAGCCGAAGAAGTCAGGCCGGAAATCAGACCCGCTTGGGGATGCTCAGGCCCTTCACGACGGCGGGCCGCGCCACGAAGGCTTCGATCGTGCGCGCCACGTTCTTGAACTCGCTGAAGCCCACGAGCTCGCCCGCTTCGTAGAAGCCGATCAGGTTGCGCACCCACGGGAAGATGGCGATGTCCGCGATGGTGTAGGTGTCGCCCATCACCCAGTTGCGGCCATCAAGACGCTTGTCGAGCACGCCGAGCAGCCGCTTTGCTTCGGCGACGTAGCGGTCGCGCGGACGCTTGTCTTCATAGTCCTTGCCCGCGAACTTGTTGAAGAAGCCGAGCTGGCCGAACATGGGGCCGATGCCGCCCATCTGGAACATGAGCCACTGAATGGTTTCGTAGCGGCCCGCGGCATCCTGCGGAATGAACCGGCCGGTCTTGTCGGCCAGGTAGAGAAGAATCGCGCCCGACTCGAACAACGCGAGCGGCTTGCCGCCGGGCCCGTCGGGATCGAGGATGGCGGGGATCTTGTTGTTCGGGCTGAGCGACAGAAACTCCGGCGACATCTGGTCGTGGGTTTCGAAGCTCACCAGGTGCGGCTCATAGGGGAGGCCGGTTTCTTCCAGCATGATCGACACCTTCACCCCGTTGGGCGTGGGCAGCGAATAGAGCTGCAGCCGGTCAGGGTGGAGTGCGGGCCATTTCTGGGTGATGGGAAAGCGGGACAGGTCGGTCATGGGCTCAGTGTAGGTCGGTCGCCGAAGACTCAGAACCTAGCCTTGACGAAGGCCGACGGCCCGTTCAGCTTGACCTTGACGCGGGTTTCCGCCGTACTGGTTTCACGCGCCATGTCGATGTGGGTGGCGCCATAGGCCAGCACCAGGCCGACGTTCTTTACCGGGAACCACTCCACGCCGGCGGAGGCGTTGTAGATGCTGCCGTGAAAGCGGCCGCCGCCCTTGCGCACGCCGGAGAAGTCGGCAAAAAGACGCAGGTCGGGACTGATGGCATGCCGCACGCCGACTTCGAGCAGTGGCGCAACGGCGTTGTCGCTCGAGTCTTCGTTCAATGTGCGGATGCGTCCGTTCACCGCGACGTTGGCGTTGGTGGCGACGCCGATGTTGTAGTAGGCCGCGCCCGCACCCAGGCCGAACACCGTGTTGCCCGAGCCGAGCCACCACTTGTACGAGAGCTTCGCGAAGTCGAGCTTCACGTTGAGGTTGGCATTGCCCACCGCGCTGACCGTACCGAAGCCGCCGAAGGACTCGTTGCCCCCGGCCTGGCCGAAGTAATCGCGCTTGTAGCGGTAGTAGTCGAACGAGAGGCCGTGACTGTCGCCGATGAGCAGGTCGGCCGTGACGCGCGGCATGGTCACGCGGCCAGGCTCGAGGTCGCGCGTGCGCAGCGCACCGTACGGCGAGCTGACCGTCGCATTGAATTTGGGATCGGCGCTGTAGGCTCCCACCGAAAAGCTGAAACGATCGAGCGCGGGCGACGGTTCGGCGAAGGCCAATGCGGGCGCAAAGAAAAACCCGACACCGGCCAGTGCGCCCAGCTTCGTCAACCGTGCGGGGCTGGCGAGCGGGCGGGAGCGGAGCAACAGCATGAGGAGGTCCTTAAGAGAGAAGAGAAGAGGACAAAAAAGCCTCGGCTCGACACGCAATTTTTATGCGCGCAAAGCGCCAGGCGGCGGCTCCCTTTTGATGACTGAGAAGTTATAGCGCAGCTTTAAAACGCCCATGCGTCGATTTGCCGCTTTGCGTGTAAGACGATGTTGAAGCATGCATTGGCAAGCCTGAAAAAGTATTCAAGCTAAGCTTTGAAGATGCGCAAACATCTTTCTGTGACCACCGGTCCGCAGCGTCTTCTCTATGCCGGCGTGGCGGGCCTCGTCGTCGCGGCCATCGCTTGGCCTCTCGATGGCATGGCGCGCGGACTTGCGGGCTGGTGCACCAACTGCGTGGTGTTCCTCGTGCTCACATGGTGGCTGGCCGATACTTTCGATGCACAGCAGACCCGCGAGCGCGCGCAATCGCTCGATCAACCCAATGTGGTGATATTGGTATCGATGCTGGTGGCCATTGGTGCGAGCGTGGTGGCCATCGCGATGCTGCTCCAGCAGGTCAAGCTGATGAGCGGGCCGGTGCGCGCAGGGCATATCGCGCTGGGGCTGGTGGCCCTGGTGGGCTCGTGGCTCATGATGCACACGATCTACGCCTTTCACTACGCGCACCGCTATTACATCGACCAGCGCGACGGTTCGCCCGACGGCGGGCTGGATTTTCCGGGCAAGCAGGAGCCGGACTATTTCGACTTTCTCTACTACGCCTACGTCGTCGGCATGACCACGCAGGTGTCCGACGTCCAGGCCACGTCGCGGGAGATGCGCCGCATCACGCTGGTGCACAGCGTGCTGGCCTTCGCCTTCAACATGCTGGTGCTCGCGCTGTCCGTCAACGTGGTCGCGGCGGCGATGTAGCGGCCGGCGAGCCCGCGCCCGGCCACAGCTTCACGAGGCCGGTGGACAGCGCCACGCCGCAGACGATGACGGCCGCGCAGATCAGCATCCATTGCGTGATGTTCTCGCCAAGGAACACCGCGCCATAGAACACCGCGAACACCGGCACCAGGAAAGTCACCGTGAGCGCGCGCGCCGGACCCGCATTGGCGATGAGCCGGAAGAACAGGATGTACGCCAGGCCCGTGCACGCCACGCCCAGCGCAAGCAACGCCAGCCATGCGCGCAGGCTCGGCATCTGCGTGGGCCAGAACCACAGCGCGGGCAGCGCGAGGAACAGCGTGGCGCCGATCTGGCTGCCGGTGGCCGTGGCCAATGCGGGCACACCGCCCAGGTAGCGCCGCGTGGCGCTGGCCGCCACACCGTAGCTCGCGCAGGCGCCCAAACAGGCGAGCACGGCCCACAGCGCGGCATTGCCGTCCGCATCGGCGTGCAGGCCCGCACTGCGGCTCGCCAGCATGGCCACGCCCGCAAAGCCGATGATGAGGCCGACGATGCGCGAGCCATCGGGCCGGTCGCGAAACCAGGCCCATGCCACCAGCGCGCCGAACATTGGCACTGTGGCGTTGAGCACCGCCGCCAGGCCGCTGTTGATGGTCAGGAGTGCGAAGCAGAAGAGCGCGAAGGGTATGCCGGAGTTCAGCACGCCGATGGCCATCGATGCCTTCCAGTGCTGCCCCAGCGCCGGGCCATGGCCGCGCAGGAACAAGAGCGGCAGCAAGAACAGCGTGGCCACCGCCACACGCACCGCGGCCGCCGGCAGGGCACCGAACTCGGCCGCGCCGATACGCATGAAAAGAAAGGATGCGCCCCAGAGCGCGCCCAGCAAAATGAGGTCGAGGAGCCACGCCTTGGGCTTGGTCGAAGGCGTGGTCGCGGGGGTGTTGTCTTTCGTTTTCGTGCTCATACGTTCTCGATGGTGCGCATCGCCCTGGAAGCGGCTCTACTTCGATTCCAGCTCCAGGAGCGCGGTCTTGCGATGAAGCCCGCCAGCGTAACCGGTCAGCGATCCGTCCGCACCCAGCACGCGGTGGCAGGGCACGATCACGCTGATCGGGTTGCGCCCCACGGCCGCGCCCACTGCGCGCACCGCGGTTGGGTTGCCCACGTTGGCGCTCAATGCGCCATAGGTCATGGTCTTGCCCGCCGGTATGGCGAGCAACGCCTGCCATACGCTCTGCTGGAACGCGGTGCCGTGCGAGAGATCGAGCTTCACGTCGAAGGTGTCGCGCTTGCCGGCGAAATAATCGCGCAGCTGTGCGCCGGCTTCGACCAGCGCGGGATGGTCGTCCCGGGTCTGCCAGCCGGTGGTGTCGGGCCAATGACGCTGCTGGTCGAACCATACGCCCGCCAGGCCTTCGTCGGTGGCTGCCATCGTGATGCCGCCGAGCGGCGTATCGATGGTCGATGTGTAGATGACTTTGCTCTTGAACTTCATGACATTTCAGGCGGAGACGCCTGCCGTGGTGAGGTTGTTGAAGGAAGCTTCTGCGGCGGTGGACGCGACCGAAGCAATAGGCGACGGCGCATGCCAGGCACGCAGCACCGCATAGCCGCGCCAGGGCCGCCATGCCTGCGATGCCTCGCTGGCCGCGCGCGCGGTGGTCACGCCCAATGCCTTCTGCAGCGCGACGTCGCCCGCGGGAAACGCATCGGGCCAGCGCAGTGCGCGCATCGCGATGTACTGCGCGGTCCACGCGCCGATGCCGGGGAGTTCCTGCAGCGCCGCGATGGTCGATGGCACGTCGGCACCCGCATGCAGCGCCAGCTTGCCGGCAGCGACTTCGCGGGCAATGGCCTGCAATGCGGCCTGCCGCTGCCGCACGATGCCTAGCTGCCCGAGTGCATTGCCGCTTGCCGCGGCGAGTGCCGCGGGCGTGGGGAACAAGCGGTCCAGGCCTTCGATGGGCGTGGCGATCGGCTCGCCGAATGCCTCGACCAGCCGCGAACCCAGCGTGCGCGCCGCGGCCACCGTGATCTGCTGGCCCAGCACCGCGCGCACCGCAAGCTCGAAGCCGTCGACCGTGCCCGGCACGCGCAGCCCGTCGCCGTGCGGAAAAGCCTCGTGCAGCGCGGCGTTGATGGCCATCGGCTCGGCATCGAGATCGAGCATTGCGCGTGCGCGGCTGATCACGATCGGCAGTACCGCGGCGAGCGAATCGCTCACCGAGAGCAGCATCTGCTCGCGCTCCATGTCGAAGCGCAGTTGCAGCCAGCCAGCGTGCGTCTGTCCGCCTTGCTGTACGCGCAGCGTGCGGGCCAGGCGAACATATGTCGGCGTGCTGCCCTTGACGGGCACCTTGCCGTCGGCCGTGCTTGCAACCTCGACACCGCGCAGCGCGCGCCGTGCAAAGAAGCCGAGCATCGCGTCCGCGTCGTAAGGCGGACGAAAGCCCAGCCGCACCTCGATGGCCTTGCCTTCGCCGCCCTCGGCACCGCCAGCGCGCCGCAGCGCACTGGGGTTGAGGCCGTAATGCTCCACGAAGGCCGCATTGAAGCGCCGCACGCTCGCAAAGCCGCTGGCCAGTGCGACCTGGGTCATCGGCAGCCGGGTGTCGGCAATCAGCTGCTTGGCGGCCAGCAGGCGGCGCGTCTGCAGATACTGCAACGGGGACACGCCGAACTGCGCCTCGAAGATGCGCCTAAGGTGCCGGTCGCTCACGCCGAGCCGCGCCGCGATCTGCGCCGCGCCGGGGCCTTCTTCGGCCCATGCATCGGGTTCGTCGATGAGCCGCGCGGCCTGCAAGGCGAGGATGCGCGAGGCGTCTTCGGTCGACCAGCTTGCCGCGCGGGGCGCGAGTTCGGGCCGGCAGCGCAGGCAGGGGCGAAAGCCCTCGGCCTCTGCCTGTGCCGCATGGCGAAAGAACCTGCAGTTCTCGCGCCGCGGCAGCTTCACACGGCAGACCGGCCGGCAATAGATGCCGGTGGAGGTCACCGCGGTGAAGAAGGAGCCGTCGAAGCGCGCGTCATGCGTCTTCATCGCCAGGTAGCAGGCGTCGCTCTCGAGCGCTTCGGTGAAGGCATGAGTGATAGGCATGGGCAAATGATAAGGTTTCGAGTCGTTTCAACTGGCCGTTTTCGGACATGTGGGCGCTGGAACGCTTGCCTACAATGGCCCGGTCTCCAGAACCAACAGGGAATGCCTCTTCATGCAACTCAGCGCATCGATATTCAAGGCCTATGACATCCGAGGCGTGGTGCCCGTCACGCTCGATGCAGAGGTCGCAGAAGCGCTCGGCCGGGCTTTCGGCAGCGCCGCCCGCGCGGCCGGTGAAAAGACCGTGGCCGTGGGCCGCGATGGCCGCCTTTCGGGCCCCGCGCTCGTCGAGGCATTGATCGACGGCCTGGTCGCCACCGGTATCGAAGTGATCGACGTGGGTGCGGTCACCACGCCCATGCTCTACTTTGCGGCCCACACGCTGTGCTCGAGCGGCATTCAGGTCACGGGCAGCCACAACCCCAAGGACTACAACGGCTTCAAGATGGTGCTGGCGGGGCGTGCCATCTACGGCGACGAGATCCAGGGCCTGCGAAAGGTGATGGAAGAAGGCACAGCGAAGCTCGCACCCGGCGGCAGCGTGCGCAAGGTCGACGTGACCGATGCCTACGTGCAGCGCATCGTCGGCGACATCAAGCTGGCGCGACCGCTCAAGATCGTGGTCGATTCGGGCAACGGCATCGCGGGCGCCACGGCACCCGCCATCTTTCGTGCCATTGGCTGCGAAGTGACCGAGCTGTTCAGCGAAGTCGACGGCGACTTTCCCAATCACCACCCCGACCCGAGCAAGCCCGAGAACCTCAAGGACTTGATGGCTGCGCTGGCCACGGGCGATGCCGAACTGGGCCTGGCCTTCGACGGCGACGGCGACCGCCTGGGCATCGTTACCAAGGACGGCCAGAACATCTTCCCCGACCGCCAGATGCAGCTGTTTGCACAGGACGTGCTCTCGCGCGTGCCCGGCGGCACCATCGTCTACGACGTGAAGTGCTCGCAGCGCCTGGCGCCGGCCATCGAGGCCGCGGGCGGCAAGCCGATGATCTTCAAGACCGGCCATTCGCTCATCAAGGCCAAGATGAAGGAAATCGATTCGCCGCTCGGCGGAGAGATGAGCGGCCACATCTTCTTCAAGGAGCGCTGGTACGGCTTCGACGATGGCACCTACGCCGGCTGCCGCCTGCTCGAGATATTGAGCAAGACGCCGAACGCGAGCGACACGCTCAACGCGCTGCCCACGAGCTTCTCGACCCCCGAACTCAACGTGAAGTGCGCCGAAGGCGAACCGCACGTGGTGGTCGACCAACTCGTTGCCGGCGCGAGCTTCGCGGCACCCGCGGTGGTCTCGACCATCGACGGCCTGCGCGTTGACTGGCCGGACGGCTTCGGGCTCATCCGCGCTTCCAACACCACGCCGGTGCTGGTGCTGCGCTTCGAGGGCCAGACCGATGCGGCCCTGAAGCGCATCGAAGCCGAAATGCTCGCGCTCCTTCGAACCGTCAAAGCCGACGCGACGCTGGCCGAAGCGTCGCACTGAGCCCCGTGCGTTCGCTGCTGCTGCGCCTCTATGGCGCCTTCACCACCGCCGTGCAACCGCTGGTTCGCCGCAAGCTGCGGCGCCGCGCGGAAGCCGAGCCCGGCTACGCCGTGGCCGTCGAGGAGCGCTTCGGCCACTACGACGATGCCGTCACCGGCGAAGGCCAGTGCTGGGTGCACGCGGTTTCGCTCGGCGAAACGCGCGCCGCCGCCATCCTGATCGCGGAGCTGCGCAGGCAATATCCGGGCATCCCGATCCTGCTCACGCATGGCACGGCCACCGGCCGCGAAGAGGGCGCCAAGCTGCTCGAACCCGGCGATACGCAGGTCTGGCAGCCGTGGGACACGCCGGGGGCCGTGGCGCGTTTTCTCGACCGCTTCCAGCCGCGCATCGGCGTGCTGATGGAAACCGAAGTCTGGCCCGAGATGGCCGCGGCCTGTGCCGAGCGCCGCATTCCGCTGGTGCTGGCCAATGCGCGGCTCAACGAAAAATCGCTGGCTGCGGCCGAGCGCCTGGGCTGGCTCGCGCGGCCCGCGTACTCGGCGCTGGCCGCCGTATGGGCGCAGACCGAAGCCGATGCGCACCGGCTGGTGTCGCTCGGCGCCAAGGTGGCCGGCATCTACGGCAACCTCAAGTTCGACGCCTCGCCCGATGCGCGCCAGCTCACCGCGGCCGTGGCGCTGCGCGAGCGCTTGCCGCGTCCGATGGTGGTGCTCGCGAGCTCGCGCGACGGTGAGGAGCGCATGCTGCTCGACGTGCTCAAGCGCTTTGGCGCCACCTCGCCCGTGCCGCCCGAGCAGGGTGCCGTTCGTTCGATTGCCAAGCGTGTGCACGACGTGCAATGGATGATCGTGCCGCGCCATCCGCAGCGCTTCGACGAAGTGGCCGCGCTGATCGAATCGCAGGGCTTCGCGGTGGCGCGCCGCAGCGCCGCTGGCGAGCCGGCCGAAGCCGAGATCTGGCTGGGCGATTCGCTCGGCGAAATGGCCCTTTACTACGGCCTGGCCGACGTCGCGCTGCTCGGCGGAAGCTTCGAGCCGCTGGGCGGTCAAAACCTCATCGAGCCCGCCGCATGCGGCTGTCCCGTGGTCATGGGCTCATCGACCTTCAATTTTGCCGAGGCGGCGCAGCTGTCGCTCGCGGCCGGTGCCTCCTTGCGCGTCGAGAACATGGAGCAGGCCGTGACCGCGGCGCTCAAGCTGGTCGAGAACCCCGAGCGCCGCGCCGCCATGGCGGAGGCCGCATTGGCTTTCTCGTCGTCGAACCGCGGTGCGGCCGAACGCACGGCTGCGGCGGTTCTGGCCATTGCACAGGCCGCCGATCCCGTCGTCACCGAACGCGCGCCCCTGGACGATTCCAGAGCAGAGCCAACGCTGGAGTGACCTGACAATAGTTAAAAATTCACGATTGTTTCGCCCAAGGAAAAGAGGCGATGACTTCGTGAAATAAACCCACTGCCGTGAAGGCACTCCTCCCACAATGCGACATCGTCATTGTTCAGGAGGGCGACAGTGGAGAAAAAGATCATTGCGGGTGGCGGTCCGACAGCATCTGGAAGGCGCTTGCCCTTTCTTCGCAGCGGCGCCAGAGGGCCCATCGCCGCGGCGCTGCTCGGGTGCTTCCTGAACTCTCTGGCGCTGGCGCAGGAAGGGCGGGAGGCGGGCACGCTGCAGCGACTGGCGGCTCAATCCGGCCTCGGCACGTGTCTGAATGCTGTGCGCAGTGCTGGGCCTTTACTCACGGGCCCGGAGGGCTCTTACGCGGTCCTTTCAATGAGCCATCCGGTGGCCCCCGATGCCAGCGCCTGGACCGTGGCGATAGAGCGTGCCCGTGAGGACGTTTCCGATCTGGTGTCGGCCACCTTCGCTCCCACGATTCGGGGCGGCTGCGACGTCGTCTACGAAGTCGTCCAGCTATGGCGCATGTCATGCCAGGACTACGCACTGAAGGCCGGGTCCGCAATCGGCAGCGTTCCCGTCATCGGACTGCGCGTCGGAGTGCTGGCGGCAAGCCCGACAAGTCATGTGTACTTGATGCGCACGCCCGGCGGGTGCACCAGCGTCACGAGGGAATACCTGTTTCTCTGAGCGAGCCGCGCAGATCCGGCGGCTTGCGCGCTTCGCGGCGTTCTAGCGCGCTGGCGGATTCAGAATGACTGGCGGCGGCGGTGCCGTAGGCATGACCGGCGCCGGCGGGTTGAATGGCGGCACCAGCACTGGCGGCACGACCGGAATACTGGGCGGCGTGACCGGCACGGCCTGCGGGCGCTCGCCAAGCGACGGCGCTGGCGTGCTCCCGTTTTTCGCGAGCGTCGCATTGATCGCGTTCATGTCTTCAACGGTGAGCGTGCCATTGGCCTGGCGCAGCTTCAGGTTGCCGAGCAGCACGTTGTAGCGCGCCTGCGCAAGATCGCGCTTGGTCTGGAACAGCTGGCTCTGCGAATTGAGCACGTCGATGTTGATGCGCACGCCCACCTGGTAGCCGAGCCGGTTGGCATCGAGCGCGCTCTGGCTCGAGGCCTCGGCCGCTTCGAGCGCCTTCACCTGGCCCGCGCCGGAAACAAGCCCGAGGTAGGCCGCACGCGTGGCCTGCGCCACGCTGCGGCGGGTGCCTTCGAGCACGCTGCGCGACTGGTCTTCGAGCGCGAGCGTTTCCTTGATGCGGTTCTCGGTGGCAAAACCCGCGAACAGCGGCAGGTTGAACACCACGCCCACCGAGGCAGCGTTGATGCGCGTGCCCACGGTGCTGGTGGCGGTCCCTTGGGGGTTGCGCGTGATGTTGTATCCCAGGTTGGCATCGAGCGTGGGCTTGTGGCCGGCCTCGGCCTTGCGTATTTCGAGGCCCGCCACGTCGAGGCCGAGCCGGGCCTGGCGAATGGAGGGATGCACGTCATCGGCCTGCGCGACCCAGGCTTCGATGTTGGCCGGCATGGCGGTGGGCAGCACCACCGGCTGTGCCAGCGGCACAGGCACGCTGCCGGGGCGGCCGACCAGCTGGTCGAGCACCACCTTCTTCACCTGCAGGTCGTTCTCGGCGGCAATCTCCTGCGCAATGACGAGGTCGTAGCGCGCTTGGGCTTCGCGCGTGTCGGTGATGGTGGAAGTGCCGACCTCGAAATTGCGCTTGGCCGATGCGAGCTGCTCTGCCACGGCCACCTTTTGCGCGCGCACCAGCGTCAGGCTGTCCTGGCTTGCGAGCACGTCGAAGTACGCCTGGCTCACGCGCACGATCAGGTCCTGCTCGGCCGCGGTGAGCACCGCTTCGGCGATCTCGGCCTGGCGCTTGCCCTGCTCGTAGGTGGCCCAGTTGGCAGGCCGGTAGAGCGGCTGCGTGGCGTTGACGCCGACGTTCTGCGTGGTGAAGTCGCGCGGCGTGCTTGTTCCGCGGCCGGCGCCGGTGAGCGTGTCGATGTCTAGCGCGTTGCGGGTCGCGCCGGCTGTGAGCCCCACGGCGGGAAGGATTCCGGCCTTGGCCTGCGCGGCGCGCGCCACGGTTGCGTCGTATTGGGCACGCGCACCTTGGTAGGTGGCGTCGAAGCCGCGTGCGGATTCGTAGAGTTCGTTCAGTGTCTGGCCTTGGGCCGGCAGTGCGAGCAGGGTGGCAAAGAGACTTGCGAGCGCTGCGGAGAGAGGCAAAAGCCTGGGCCTGGAAGGCATTGAACGTCCTTGGGAGAAAGAATCAGTAGCGCGGCACGGCGGGGTCGTGCTGTGCGGACCAGGCGTCGATGCCGCCGGCCACGTTGGCCACCTCGGCAAAGCCGTTCTGGCTCAGGAAGGCCGCCACGCGTTGGCTGCGCGCGCCGTGATGGCACAGGCACGCAACGCGCTGGCCTTCGTCGAGTTCCGAAAGCCGCGCCGGAATTTCGTTCATCGGAATGGCGACCAGCGTGAAGCCCTGCGGAGTGACGCTGGCCGTCTGCAGTTCCCAGGGTTCGCGCACGTCGAGCAGCACGGGCGCCGCGCCGGGGTTCTGCGCAAACCAGGCGGCCAGGTCGGTGGGGCGGACTTGATCGATCATGCGGTGGTGCCCGATCAGAACGAGAAGCGCGAAGGCTCGGGGAAATTGAGCAGCCGCGGTGCCACGGTGTCCCACGGCTGGATGGTGTCCCACTTGCTTTCGCTGGTGCGGGTGACGAAGTGGGCGCGCATCATCGGTTCGTCGCCCACGATGGCGGCAAGGCGGCCACCCACCTTCAGCGAGCCGATCAGGTTCTGCGGAATGCGCGCCACGGAGCCGCTGAGCACGATCACGTCGAAGCTCGGGCCGCTTGGCAGCGGCACGGCGCCGTCGGCATTGCGCACCTCGACATTGGCCACGCCGTTCTGGCGCAGCGTTTCGGCGGCGCGGGCGGCCAGTACGGGGTCGATTTCCAGCGACAGCACCTGGGCCGCGCGATGGGCGAGCAGGGCGGCCATGAAGCCCGATCCGGTGCCGATCTCGAGCACCGACTCGTGCTTTTGCACGTGCAGGTCTTGCAGTATGCGCGCCTCGACCTTGGGCGAGAGCATCACCTGGCCGGGAACGGAGCCGTCGCCCAGCGGAAGCTCCATGTCGAAAAAGGACAGCGTGCGATGCTCGGGCGGCACGTAGTCTTCGCGCCGGATGCTGGCCAGGAGGTCGAGGATTTCCAGGTCGAGCACATCCCAGGGCCGGATCTGCTGCTCGATCATGTTGAAGCGCAAGCGCTCGAGGGTGGGGGTCGGGTTCATTGGAGGGCTTTACCTTGTGGGACTCAGGACAAACCTTCAATTTTAGGTGGCCCGGCCCGCGCCGGTGGAAGGCTCGCCTGGCGTTTGCGCGTCCTGCCGCTGTTCCGGCCGCCGCGTGAGGCCGTAAAGCACGGTCTCTGCCTGCGTCGCAAGGTATTTTTCGGGGTCGAGCGAGGCCTGCCCGTCGACGCAGATCATGGCCGAGTGCTTCCACAGCATGAGGAACATCATGGGCGCCACCACCGCGTAGATGGCGTGATCGATGTCGACCGGCGCGAACTCGCCGCGGTCGATGCCGCGCTGCAGGATGCGCCGCAGCAGCACGTGGCCCGGCCGGACCACCTCCTGGCGGTAGAACTCGGCCAGGTCGGGAAAATTGGTCCCTTCGCTCATCATGAGCTTGGTCAGGCCCGAGGCCTTGGTCATGCCGACCCGTTCCCACCAGACGCGCATGCAGTAGCGCAGCATGTCGGCGGTGGTGCCCTCGAAGGCCTCGAACTCGTCGTTCCACTCGGAGAACCGGCCGCTGAGGTTCTCGACCACCACGGCCTTGAAGAGCTCTTCCTTGCTCGGAAAGTAAAGAAAGAGGGTGCCCTTGGAGACCCCCGCGCGGGCCGCGACTTCTTCGGCGCGGGTGGCTGCAAAGCCTTTCTCGACGAAGAGATCGAGCGCCGCCGCCAGCAGTTCGCCGGGGCGCGCCTCCTTGCGGCGCTCGCGTTTGGAGCGCACCGGGCAGAGCTTGTCGACAAAGGAACGGGGGGTGGGCATGAGATTAATGACTCGCGGGTTAGTAATGTAGTGACCAGCATCCGGCCCGTCAAGCCGCGACAATATCGGGTTCGCCTTTTTTCCACCTGCCGGAGCAGCCCCATGTCTTCTTCACCGTCGCCCACCGAAACCGTCGTGCTCGGCGGCGGCTGCTTCTGGTGCACCGAGGCCGTGTTCGACCGTGTGCAGGGCGTGGTGGACGTCGAATCGGGCTATTGCAACGGCCAGACGGTGAATCCTAGCTATGAGCAGGTCTGCACCGGCCGAACCGGGCATGTGGAAGTGGTGAAGGTCGAATTCGACCCGGCCGTCATCAGCCTGCGCGAAATTCTCGAGATTTTCTTCGTGGTGCACGATCCGACCACCTTGAACCGCCAGGGCAACGACGCCGGCACGCAATACCGCAGCGGCATTTATGTGACGAGCGACGCGCAGAAGCAGGTGGCGCAAGACGTCATCCGCGAAATCGAGGCGAGCAAGACCTACGCTTCGCCGATCGTGACCGAGGTGGCGCCGCTCGCCAACTACTCGGCGGCCGAGGCCTACCACCAGGACTATTTTTTGAACAACCCGAACCAGGGCTACTGCGCATTCGTGGTGGGTCCCAAGGTCGAGAAGTTCCAGAAGACCTTCGCGTCCCGGGTCAAGGGCTGATCGTTCTGCAGGCCCCGCGTTCCGTGCACTTTGCCCCCTGCCCAACCTATCGCCGCTCGATCCTGTCGACGCGCGCGATTGCTGTCGCGCTGGTGGTTGCGCTGTGGTTCGCAGGCACGCTGGGACTCATGCACCGGACGCTGCACGTGCCCGGCCTGGCGCATGCCGAAGCGACTGCCCAGGCATCGGCACAAGCCGTTCACCCCGATGGGGCGCACGAGCATGCGGTCCCGCGCGGCATAGGCGACCTGTTCAGCGGCCACTCCGATGCCGAATGCCGGCTGTACGACCAGCTGTCGCACGGCTCGGGCGCATTGGGCGTTCCCACGGTGGTGCTGCCGGTGCTGCTGCCGTCGGCCACCTTTGCCTATCTGCAGGGCGAGGCCATCGCCCGTTGGGTTGCGCTGTTCGACGCGCGCGGCCCGCCTTCCACTCGCTGAATCTTCCCTGTGTTCCGGTTGCTGCACCCGCGCCTTTGCGGGTGGCGGCAGATCGTCCCTTGATTCAACGAGTGCTCATTCATGATTCCCAATTTCCGTCGCAACGCCATTGGCGCTGCTGTTCTTTCGCTCGCCTCTTTTGCGAGCATGGCCCAAGCCCAGCCGGCACCCCAGGCGCAACCTGCCGACGCGGCCGCGGCCAGCCTGCCCGAGATCGCCGTCACCGGCAATCCGCTGGGTGCCAGCGAGCTGATCGCACCCACCACCACGCTGTCGGGCGACAAACTGTTGATGCGCTCCGAATCGACGCTGGGCGAAACGCTCAACAACCTGCCTGGGGTAAGCAGCAGCTACTTCGGCCCCAACGCGAGCCGGCCGATCATCCGCGGCCAGGACGGCGACCGCATCCGCATCCTGCAGAACGGCGGCGGCGCCCCTGACGCTTCGGCGTTGAGCTACGACCATGCCGTGCCGGTGGACGCGCTGGTCACCGACCGGATTGAAGTGCTGCGCGGGCCTTCGGCGCTGCAGTACGGCGGCAGCGCGGTGGGCGGCGTGGTCAACGTGATCGACAACCGCATTCCCACCGAGCCCATCAACGGTTTCGGCGGCCGTGCCGACCTGGGCTTTTCAACCGGTAGCAAGGAGAAGAGCGGCGGCGTGGTGCTCGAAGGCGGCAATGACCGCTTCGCGCTGCACGTCGATGCGTTCAACCGTGACGCCAAGGACGTCTCGGCGCCCATCGACCTGGAATGCAGCAAGCCCGGGCGCCCCTGGCTGGCGCGCAAGATCTGCAACTCGGCCAACGAGGCGCACGGCGGCGCGGTGGGCGGCACGCTGTTCTTCGACCAGGGCTATATCGGCGCCTCGGCCAGCACCTACCGCAGCAACTACGGCACCGTGGCCGAAGACGATGTGACCATCGGCATGAAGTCCGACCGCTATGCGATCGAAGGCGAATGGCGTCCGGGCGGCATCATCAGCACCGTTCACGTCAAGGCCAGCCACACCAACTACCGCCACACGGAATACGAAGGGGGCGAGGCCGGCACGACGTTCTCCAACATCAGCAACGACCTGCGCATCGAGGCGCGTCACCGCAAGATCGGCAACTTCGAAGGCCTGGTCGGCTTTTCCAGCGAAAGCAACCGCTTTGCCGCCGATGGCGAGGAAGCCTTTGCGCCGCACAGCCGCACCCGCTCCAATGCGCTGTTCATGTATGAAGAACTCGGCACTTCGTGGGGCCGCCTGAGCTTTGGCGCGCGCACCGAGAAGGTCCGCGTCACGTCGCTCGGCTATCCGGACGATCCAACGGTGACGCGCTTTGCCATTGGCGAGCGCACGTTCAACCCGCACAGCGCGGCCCTGGGTGCGCTGGTCAACCTGACGCCGCAATGGCAGCTCACGTCGAACCTCGCCTACACCGAGCGGGCGCCGAAAGATTACGAACTGCTCGCCAACGGGCCGCACGTGGCAACGGCCGCCTGGGAGGTCGGCAATCCCGACCTGCAGAAAGAAAAGTCGACCGGCTTCGATGTCGGCGCGCAATGGAAGTCGGGCGCCAACACGGCTCGCGTCAACGCTTACGTTACGCAGTTTCGCAACTACATCGGCCTGACGGCTTCGGGCCGCACACTCGATGAAGAAGGCCAGGTGGTGACCGACCCCGCGGCGACCGACACGCTGGCCGAGTACCTCTACAGCGGCGTGCGCGCGCGCTTCACCGGCATCGAAGCCAGCGGCAACCTGCGCCTCCTGGGCACCGAAGGATTCGCGCGCATGGCCGATGCCTCGACGCTCGATCTGGAGTGGCGCGGCGACGTGGTGCGTGCAAAGAACCTCGACACTGGCGAGCCGCTGCCGCGCATCGCGCCGTTCCGCGCGGGCGCGACGTTGGCATATGGCAATGGCCCATGGAGCGCGCGCTTCGGCTTCGACTACAACGCGGCGCAGCGCCATGTGCCGAGCGTCGGCGCGCGGGAGACCGATGCCTACACGCTGTGGAACGCGTCGATTTCCTATCGCATGAAGGTGCAGCGCGCCAACCTCACCTGGTATGCGCGCGTCGACAACATCACCAACAAGCTGGCCTACAGCCCGACTTCGATCCTGACGACGACGGTGTACCCGAATGCGCCGCTGCCGGGGCGTTCGCTGAAGGTCGGCCTGCGCGTGACGTTCTAAAGGCGCTGGACCTGCTCCTTCCGTCCTCGCGGGGCGGAAGGAGGGGCAGGCAAGAGGCTATCCTCGGCGGGTGAATTCGTTCGTCATCTCGTCGCTGCTTCCCGTCGTCTTTCTCATTGCCGTGGGCTACCTGGCCGGCCGGCGCCGCTGGATCGGCGGCAACGCCGTGAAGGATCTGTCCAACCTGATCTTCCTCTTGCTCGCGCCGGCACTGCTGTTTCGCGCCATGAGCACGGTGCACGTGCAGGAGCTGAGCCTGAAGCCGGTGGCGGCGTACTTCATTGCCTCGGGCCTGCTGTTCGCGGCCACGCTGGCGCTGCGCGGCTTCAACCGCACGGCGGCCGTCATTGCGCTGGCCAACACCTACAGCAATACCGTGATGATCGGCATCGTGCTGGTCGGCCTTGCCTATGGCGAGCAGGGCATGGTGGTGCTGCTCACGCTGATCTCTCTGCACTCGCTGGTGCTCTTGACCAGCGCCACGGTGGTGCTGGAACTGGCCGTGGCGCGCGAGCATGCGGCGGTGAGCGGCCAAGCGAAGCGCCCCATGGCGCGCACCGTGATGCGGGCGCTCCGCAACGCCATCATCCACCCGGTGCCGCTGCCGATCATCGCGGGGCTGCTGTTCGCGCAGACGGGGCTCACGATGCCCGAATCCATCGACAAGCCGATCATGCTGCTCGGCCAGGCCTTCGGTCCCGTCGCGCTCGTGATGGTGGGCATCACGCTCGCGCTGACGCCCATCGGCCGGCACTGGCGCGGCGCCATGGTGCAGTCGCTGGTGAAGAACCTGCTGCATCCGCTGCTGGTGGCGGGCATCGGCTGGCTGCTGGGCGTGCGCGGCATTCCGCTCACCGTGATGGTGGTGGCGGCGGCGTTGCCCATTGGCGCCAACGTCTTTCTCTTTTCGCAGCGCTACCGCACGGCCGAAGACCTGGTCACGGCCAGCGTCGCGATGTCGACAGTGCTCGCGCTGGCCACGCTGACCCTGGTGATGACCCTGGTGCAGTGGCTTCCCTGAATTTTTCATAAGCCTTTAGCTCTACCGACGCGCCGACCGCGTGCAACGGCGGGCGCCTATGCCGTTCGGCAGGGTGGCCATTTGGCGAGATGGCGAGCGGCGGCTGCCGCTCTACATTTGCCCGCTGATGATTTACCAGGCGCGGTCTTCGCCGTTTTCCGTCATGGCGCCGATCGCGATGGTGATGGCGCTGTGCTGTGCTGCCTTGCCGGCGGTGGCTGATACCAAGCCGTGCCGGACGCCCTGCCTTTCGGCCGCGGTGCCGCGCGAGTCGACGCCAACTCCGCCAGCAGCGCCGGTGAAGCCAACGGAGGCGGAGCCCAAGTCTGCGTCTGCACCTGCCGCGGCAACGCGGCCGAATGCCAAGCCGAGGCCGCAGGCCGTTGCGGTGGCTGCACAGCCGCCATCACCGCCCGCACCGGAGGTGGAGAAAGCCGCTGCCGCCAAGCGGCCCTCGCCCTCCAGGCGCTGCAGCGAAATCAACATGCGCGCGGCGGTCGGGGAGCCGCTGTCGGACGAAGACATGAAGATATTGAGGAGTCAATGCTGATGATGAACACCACCCGTCCCATTCGCTCGGCGCTGCGCATGCTGGCGCTGTGCGCCACCGTGCTTGCCGCTGCGTGCGCGCACAGGCCGGCACCAAGCAATGCCATGCCCTTCGACCAGGCCGTCAACCAGGCGGTGGACGACCTGATCGTGCAGACCCAGAAGCTGCCGGCCTTTCTGGCCAAGGTGGAGTCGACGATCAAGCAAAGCCGCATCGTGATCGATCCGCTGCTCGAGGGCTCTAGCGGCCAACAGACCGAAGTCACGCGCGTGGCCGAGCAGCGCATCGTCCAGCGCATGCAGTCGCAGTTCAAGCAGTTCACCGTCACGCCGTTCAACAACGCCGAGATCGAGCGCGCGCAGTACGTCCTCAACGGCACGCTGGTGCGCGACAAGGACGCGGCAGACGGGCGCTACCGCCTGAACCTGGCGCTGACCGAGATCAAGAGCGGCGTGGTCATCGCGCAATCGGTGGCGCGCATCAGCGATGCAACGCTCGACACGCGGCCCACCGCCTTCTTTCGCGACAGCCCCGTGAACGGCAAGGACCGCGGCGTGGAAGGCTACATCCGCACCGCCGAAACGCAGCCGGGCCAGGCGGCCGACGCGCTGTACCTGGAGCGCCTGCCCACGTCGACCGTGCTGCAGGAAGCCACCGCGGCCTACGAGGCCGGCCGCATGAGCGAAGCGCTCAGCCGCTACGAAGCCGCTTCGCGCCGGTCAGACGGCCAGCAGCTGCGCATCTACAGCGGCCTGTACCTCACGCAGGCCCAGCTCGGTCGCACCGCGGAGGCGGAGAAGACCTTCGGCACCATCGCGCGGCTCGGGCTGGAAACCAACAACCTGAGCGTGAAGTTCCTGTTCAAGCCCGGCTCGACCGACTTCCTGGCCGATCAGAAGATCAGCGCCGCCTACCCGATGTGGCTGCGCCAGATCGCGCGCCAGGCCGCGCAAATCGATTCATGCGTGGTGGTCACGGGCCATACGAGCCGCACCGGTTCGGAATCGGTCAACGAGCGCCTGTCTCTGCAGCGCGCGGTCAGCGTGAAGACCCGGCTGGTGGGCGAAGCGCCGCCCTTGTCGAAGAAGCTGCGCGAATCCGGCATGGGGTTCCGCGAGAACATCGTGGGCACGGGTGCGGACGATGCAAGCGATGCGCTGGACCGCCGCGTCGAGTTCAAGGTTGTCGGCTGCGAGGCTTGACGAAATTCAAGGTGCGAGGCGTTCACGCACCCACGCGCTGCCTTCGAGCCGGTAGCGCAGTCGGTCGTGCAGCCGGCTCTTGCGGCCTTGCCAGAATTCCCAGCGATCCGGCACGAGGCGGTAGCCGCCCCAGTGCGGCGGGCGCGGTGGCGAGAGCAGGTGCCTGGCGGCCGCCACGGCCGCGTTCTTCACCAGCACGTCGCGCCCGCTGATCACTTCGCTCTGCGGGCTGGCCCAGGCGCCGATGCGTGAATCGAGCGGGCGGCTCGAAAAGTAGGCATCGCTTTCCTCGGCACTGGTTTTTTCCACGCGGCCCTCAATGCGCACCACGCGCTCGAGCTCGACCCAGTGGAACTGCAATGCCGCATACGGGTTGCCCGAGAGCTCGCGCCCCTTGCGGCTTTCATAGTTGGTGTACCAGACGATGCCGCGCGCATCAAAGCCCTTGATGAGCACGATGCGGCTCGAAGGCCGCAGGTCGCTGGCCACGGTGCACAGGGTCATCGCGTTGGGCTCGGGCACCTGGGCGTCGATGGCTTCGCCGAGCCAGCGCTCGAACTGCTTCAGCGGATCGTCGGCACTGTGGGTTTCGCCGAGTTCGGCGCGCTCGTAGCTCTTGCGCAGCGCGGCCAACGTTTCGTTGGTGGGAGAAGAAGTCATGGCGGCATTGTTGCGCATGCACCACCAAACGGCATCCCGGCCATTCCGCGCACATACTCGGCGCATGGCGGCAAAGGCGACTTCCCCCTTGGTGATCGTGCTGGCCTCGGGGCGCGGCGAGCGTTTCATCGCGGCCGGGGGATTCGGCTCCAAGCTGCAGGCGCCGCTCGCGGGCAAGCCGCTGCTCGAACGCACGCTCGACGCCGTGCGCGCCAGTGGCCTGCCGTGGCGGCTCGAAGACGCCGGGCATCCGGGCATGGGCGATTCAATTGCCGCCGCGGTGCGCGCCACGCCCGATGCCGCGGGCTGGCTGATCCTGCCGGGCGACCTGCCGCTGGTGCGCCCCGAGACATTGCGCGCCGTGGCCGCGGCGCTCACAGGCCGCATCTGCGCGGCGCAGCCGCAATACAGGGGCGAGCGCGGGCATCCGGTCGGCTTCGCACCGGGATGCCGGGCTCAGCTTGCGGCGCTGCGGGGAAACTTCGGCGCGGCACCGGTCCTGAAGGCAATGCGCGCCATCGATGCCGTGGCCGACCTGGTGGTCGACGACGTCGGCATCGTGACCGACATCGACACGCCCGAGGCCCTGGCGCGCGCCGAGGTCCTGTGGCGGGAGCGCTCCACCGGCCGCCCCGGCTAGCCGATCAGCGCCGCGTGATCACCGCGCAAGCGGTGCGCGGGCCGGAGTTGCCGGCCGGCTGGGTCGTGAAATCGTCTCGGTCGCGGTGTACCACGAGCGCGCGGCCGACCACGTTGTTGGCAGCGCCCTCGGTCAGCGAGATGGCGTGGTCGTCGACGCTGAAGCGCGCCACGCCGCTGGCATCGGCGACCAGGCTCGGCAACTCGCCGGCATGGCTGCCCGGCGCGCCGAACTTGCCGTGCGTGCCGCCGGCGGGGTTGAAGTGGCCGCCCGAGGCATTGCCGTTGTCGCCGCAGTCGCCCTTTTCATGGATGTGGAAACCGTGCTCGCTGCCTGGCGCCAGTCCGCGCACCTCGCCGGCGATGCGCACGCCGTGGTCCAGCGCGGTGAAGGTCACCGAGCCGCGCGTCGGATTGGGCGAGATCGCCGCGGTCGGCATCAGTTCGGCGGCCGCGCGCGGCTTGCCGCTCATCATGCCGCTCATGCTGCCGCAGGCAGACAGCAGGGCGGCGGCGATAAGGGCGGTGCCGGTGGCGGCGAAAAGGCGATGGTTCATGGTTTTTCCTTTTTGGAAGATGGGTTCGGAGACCCCGGAACATATACCGGACCCGGCGGCATATCGCAATCGGCGGCTGCCGCGGACTGCTTTTGCCGCGCCTCTTTGGCGTCTTGCTCCTGCTGCTCCTGCTTCTCGTGCGCGAGCGCCACCAGCCGCGCCAACGCCGCGTCGTGGATCGAGTGCCGGCGCAGCTCCAGCAAGGTCTGTCGCGCGTAGTCGAGCGAGCTGCCGTAACGGCCCACGGCATGGGTAAAGATGTGGCGGTAGCGGTCGTCGCTGAGCTCGCCGGTGAAGTTGGGGCTGCGCCTGGACAGGGTGAAGGCCAGCGCGCGCACGGGGCCTTCGGGCGTGTTGCACTTGAGCCACCTCGGGTCGTATACGCCGGTCGGCATCTCGCGCAGCCAGAGCCTGCGGAGCGTGTCGAGGCCGTGCGCCGAAGGCACTCGGAACACCATACCGCGGCAGCTGCCGCCAGAAAGCAGGCCGAAGACGAGGCCCGGCGTCTGCACGCTGCCGCGGTTGATGCGGCTCCACATCTTCAGTGCTCGATGCCAGCCGTGCACCCAGGCGGTCCGCCGCTCGACAAAGTCGAACTCCGGGCGCCAGATGAGCGACCCATAGCCGAAGAGCCACAGATCCTCGCGGCCTCCCCAGTCGGCAATGGCCTGTTCGAGCATGGGCTGCGGGTCGCGCAGGGGCTTGGGCATCGGGTCCAGGCCCGGTGGCCCAGGGTCTGGCAACGGTCCTGAAGGGCCGGCGCCTACAATTTCGTGATCATGGTTCACCGCACCATTATTTACCGACCTCTTTCCTATGGAGTACGCCCCCTCATGAGCGACGACGACAGCCAGCAAAATTTCATCCTCGGATTTCTCCTGGCATTGATTGCGCTGGTGATTTTCTTCGTCGTCGGTATCGCGGTCTGGCACAAGGGGCACGCCGTGGCGCCGGCCAATGCCAAGCCCGCCGTGGCGGCAGCGATTGCTCCAGCCGCGCCCGCAGCGCCGGCACCCACCACGACGGTGGCGGAGGTGACCGAGACGGTGACGGTCGTGATCCCCGATGGCGCGAGCATCCGCGTGGCCAAGGATGGCGTGGTGAACTTCTATTTCGCCACCGGCAGCGCCGATCTCGCGCCCGGTGCGGCCGAGGCGCTGGCGGCGGTCATCAAGGGCGTGGAGAGCGGCCGCAAGGCGGTGGTCTCCGGCTTCCACGACACCACGGGCGACGCGACCATGAACGAACAGCTTGCCAAGAAGCGCGCTGAAACCATACGCGACGTGCTGGTCGGTCTGGGTGTGCCCGCGAGCAAGGTCGATCTGCAGAGGCCCGCGGTCACCGCGGGGTCGGGCAACAACGCCGAGGCGCGCCGCGTCGAGGTCAAGCTGGTCGACTGACGAGGCTCGCGCCTGCCGCTCGATGGGCGCGGATGGTAAATGCGTATAGCCGGGGTGGTGATTTCCATCGGCCCGGCGCCTGCTGTCTTGGTACCATTGACTTCCGAGTCGAAGGTCGCAAAAGCGACAGTGCCGACAGGCCGGCCACGCGACCGAACACATCCCCATGAGCACACATCCCACCGTCCTTGACGTTACCGATCGCATTCGCGAACGCAGCCGGGGGCCGCGTAGCGCGTACCTCGAGCGCCTGAGAGAAATTGGCAACCGCGACCGGGGCTCCGACCGCATGGGCTGCGCGAACGTGGCGCACGCCGTGGCCGGTATCCCGGCCAATGACAAGTTCAGGGTGGTGACCGAGCGCGCGCCCAACATCGGCATCGTCACCGCCTACAACGACATGCTCTCGGCCCACGCGCCGTACCAGGGCTATCCAGACATCATCAAGCAGGAGGCGCGCGGCCTCGGTGCCACGGCGCAAGTGGCCGGCGGCGTGCCGGCCATGTGCGACGGCGTGACGCAGGGCACGCCCGGCATGGAGCTGAGCCTCTTCAGCCGCGACGTGATCGCCATGAGCACCGCGGTGGCGCTCACGCACGACATGTTCGACGGTGCGCTGCTCCTGGGCGTGTGCGACAAGATCGTGCCGGGCCTCCTGATCGGCGCGCTGCACTTCGGGCATCTGCCCACGGTGTTCGTGCCCGCCGGCCCCATGCCCTCGGGCCTGTCGAACGGCGAGAAGTCCAAGGTGCGCGAACAGGCGGCGCAAGGCCTGGTCGGCCGGCAGGGCCTGCTCGACGCCGAGATGGCGGCCTATCACACGGTCGGCACCTGCACCTTCTACGGCACGGCCAACAGCAACCAGATGCTGCTCGAGGCCATGGGCCTGCACGTACCCGGCACCGCATTCATTCAGCCCGGCGACGCGATGCGCGAAACGCTCACGCGCGAGGCCGTTCGCACGGTGCTGGGCCGCGCGAGCGAAGCGAAATTCAACTGCCCTCCCATCGGCGAGATGGTCGACGAGCGCTGCATCGTCAACGCCATGGTGGCGCTGCTGGCCACCGGCGGGTCCACCAATCACCTGATCCACTGGGTAGCCGTGGCGCGCTCGGCGGGTATCGTGATCGACTGGGACGACTTCTCCCGGCTCTCCGACGTCATTCCGCTGCTCACGCGCGTCTATCCCAACGGCAGCGCCGACGTGAACGCCTTCCAGGCCGCGGGCGGCCCGGGCTTCGTGATCGGCGAACTGCTCGATGCAGGGCTGATGCACGCCGACGTGCTGACCGTGCGCGCCGGCGGCATCCGCGAATTTGCGGACGTTCCTTCCCTGGTGGACGACAAGCGCCTGGTCTGGAGTTCCGCCGCACCATCGAAGGACGAAGCCGTTGCGAGGCCCGTCGAGAGCCCCTTCAGCGCCACCGGCGGCCTCAAGCTGCTCAACGGCAACCTGGGGCGCAGCGTGATCAAGGTGTCTTCGGTGCCGGACGACCGCCACGTGATCGAGGCGCCCGCACGTGTGTTCGATTCGCAGGCCGCGCTGCACCAGGCCTTCACGGCCGGCGAGCTCGAGCGCGACGTGGTGTGCGTGGTGCGCTGGCAGGGCCCGCAGGCCAATGGCATGCCCGAGCTGCACAAGCTCACGCCGCCGCTCTCGGTGCTGCAGGGCAAGGGCTTCCGCGTGGCGCTTGTCACCGATGGCCGCATGAGCGGTGCCTCGGGCAAAGTCCCGGCCGCCATCCATGTGTCGCCCGAAGCCGCCGCCGGCGGACCACTCGCCAAGGTGCGCGATGGCGACGTGATCCGTCTCGACGCCGTGGCGGGTACGCTGGCTGTGCTGGTGCCCGACGACGAATGGGCCGAGCGCGAAACCGTTACGCTCCCCGAGGCCAAGCGCATCGCCGACGGCCACGGCCTCGGCCGCGAACTGTTCGCCGGCATGCGCCGCAATGCATTGACAGCTGAAGAAGGAGCCTGCTCATGGCTGTAGAAAACAACAAACTCACCGCGCTCGACGTGATGCGCGATGCACCGGTCATTCCGGTCATCGTGCTGAACGATGTGAAGCATGCCGTTCCGTTGGCGCGCGCTCTGGTGGCTGGCGGCATCCGCATGCTCGAAGTCACGCTGCGCACGCCGCAGGCGCTCGAATGCATCGAAGCCATTGCGCGGGACGTGCCCGATGCAGTGGCAGGCGCGGGCACCATCCGCAGCGCCGCCGATGCGCAGGCCTCGGCGCTGGCGGGCGCCAAGTTCGGCGTGAGCCCGGGCTACACGCGAGCAGTCGGCAAGGCCTGCCACGACCTCGGCCTTCCGTTGCTGCCGGGCGTGGCCACCGGCGGCGAGATCATGATGGCGCAGGAAGACGGCTACACCGAACTCAAGTTCTTTCCCGCGCTGCAGGCCGGCGGCCTGCCCATGCTCAAGGCGTGGCAAGGGCCATTCGGCGACGTCACTTTCTGCCCCACCGGCGGCATCCACGCTGGCAATGCGGCGGAGTTTCTCGCCCTTTCTAACGTGGCGTGCGTGGGTGGCTCCTGGATCGTGCCGACCGACGCGATCCAGGGCGGCAACTGGGCGCTGATCGAGCAACTGGCCCGCGCAGCGAGCCAGCTGCCGCGCTGACCATGCGCGCGGATTTCGACGCGAGCGACCTGAAGGTCATCGCGTTCGACGTTTTCGGCACCGTGGTCGACTGGCACAGCGGCGTTGCCGCCGAGGCCGAGCTTGCGTTGCCCGGTGTGGATGGCGCGACCTTCGCGCTGGCCTGGCGCGCCGGCTATTTGCCCGCGATGAAGTCCGTGATGGAACGCATCGCTGCGGGCGAGGGCGGCTTCACGCTGCTGGACGAACTGCACCTGAGCATGCTCGAACAGGTGCTGCATGATTTCGGCCTGACCGGGCAACTCGATACCCCCGCCAAGCGCCACTTGAGCCGCGCCTGGCACCGGCTGCCTGCCTGGCCCGATGCGGTCGAGGGGCTCACGCGCCTGAAGAGCAAGTTCACCATCTGCACGCTTTCCAACGGCAACATCGGCCTGCTCACCGAAATGGCCAAGCGCGCCGGGCTGCCCTGGGACTGCGTGCTGTCGGCTGAAGTGTTCAAGGCCTACAAGCCCGACCCGCGCACCTACCTGGGCGTGGCGGGCGTATTCGACGCAACGCCCGGACAGGTCATGCTGGCCGCGGCGCACCACGACGACCTGGCCGCGGCGCGCGTCTGCGGCCTCAAGACCGCCTACATCGAACGGCCCAACGAATTCGGCCGCGCGCAGCCGAAGGACGTTTCTCCCAACCCAGAGAACAACCTGCACGCCCGCGACATCAAGCAGCTGGCCGACCTGCTGGGCTGCTGAGCGCGGTCACCTGGCCCTGGCTGCGCCCAGGGATTTTGCGGACTTGATCATGCCGCGCATCATTTGCGTGAGCGGGAATTCCACGAACCTGTAGACCATGTGCGAAGCCCAGAACGAGGCGACGCAGACCGCAGCGGCAATGGCAAGGATTTGGATCGGCGACGAGAGTCCGAGCGCCTTCACCGCGATGGGAATGGCCACCAATATGAACGGGTGAAAAAGGTACAGCGAATAGGAGCTGTCCCCAATGGCCAGGATCGTGCGTGCCTTGGCCCACACCGATCCGAGCAGGATGATTCCGACGAACATCATGGCTGATGGGATTGCCAGTGCAAACCCCCGGAGTTCGCTGTTTCCGAAGCCCCACGAAATGGCCAGGTAGGCAAGAAAAGCACCGGCGGTGGTCAAGACAATCGACAAGGGAATGCTCTGCCGCAGCAGTCCCTTCTTGAACGCGACGCCAATAGCGACCCCGAACGCGAACTCCACGAACAAGGAAAAATTCATGACCTTGTAGTCGATGCCGGAGAGCAGGCCAATAAACGATGCGGCTGCCAATACGAGGCAGGCGATGTAAGCGTTTCTCGGCTTGGCCACGGGAAGTGCGACAAGCGCCCACAGCCCGTAGAAGATGATCTCGTAGGTCAGCGTCCAGCCGTTGTTGACCAGATAGGGCGCAGAGGTCGGCCACAAGAAGAACGATGCGGCGACATCGGTCGCTTCTTTCGCGTTGCTGTTGATCAGCTTGGGCGCAAGAATGAAGACGAGCAGCGCGAGCAGCGAGAGTCCCCAGTACAGCGGAAACACTCTCACGATCCGCTTTTCCATGAACTCCACGTGCGTCATCGTCTTGTTCGCGGTGACGAAGTAGATGATGAAGCCACTGATCATGAAGAAGACGTCGACCCCGACGATTCCGAAATCGAACAGCGGGATGGTGCCGCCAGACAGCGCGTGCGCCTTTTGCGCTGCGTGGTGAATGACGACCAAGAGGGCGGCAATGCCTCGTCCGGCCTGGATGGACTCTACGTACTGGGGCTGATCGACCGCAATGGATTGGGACTTCACGAGTTGCGATCCTGAGCAAGCGGGCGAGCAAAAGCCGCGGCGGCAGAAGTGGTCGTAGGAGTGGCGGCTTGCCTGCGCCGCAGTCGCTTTTCCTGCGCCAGCTCGCTTTTTTGCACCAGCGCCAATGCGGAAAAGACCAGCGGGCTCACGATGGCGAAGTGGCGGGCGAACGAACCGAAATCAGGCTCGAACACGCCCTCGATGATGAGAAAAGCCAGTGGTGCCAGCGCCACCTTGCCGGCCTGGATCAAATACTTGCTGTCTGATTTCACGCCCTTGACGATGGCTTGCACCATCCAGATGAAGGTGAAGGGCATGATCGAAATGAATGCCAACTGGCTGACCGATCCAAAACGCAAAAGCTCAAGAGGAAATGCCAATCGGAAAAAGGTGATCGTGGCGTTAAGTGCCTGAAGCATTGCATTGTCGGAAGCAATCACCGCATCGATGACAGTTCGCGATCCTTCGGCGCCCACGTCTCTGTTTTCATTGACTGCGGCGCGGGCGAAGTCGAGCGTGGCGCCCAATGCAATCTGGAACGTCAGCGAAAGCGCGATGTAAATCAAAACGATGACAACGAACAGCCTGAATACGGTGAGCTGATTTCTTACGAGCCTCAATCCGAGCCATGTGGCGCTGACCAGCAGCCAGTATTTTCTGACCACCCAGCCGTAGACCGTGGAAGATAAAAACCACGTGAGCCCGAACCCGCTGTGCTGCGCCGCCATGATCGAAAGCAGCACCACGCAGGCGGAGAGCATGTCTTTCGAAAGAACCGAAAGAAAAATGGCCCTGATGAAACCCCATCCCAGTGAAACAAGAAAAACGCCGAGGGATATCCGGCTGAATTGAAATATGGGTATGAGGGTGAGCGAGACGCTCAGCAGGGCGCCCGCAATCGGAGCCGTCTTGGCGCTCAGCCCCACCGATTCGAGCAGGAAGGCGCTGCATGCGTAGGAGTTTCGTTCCTCCACCGACGTGGAGGCGATCTGGCATGAGTCGGCACCGAAGAAGCTCAGCAGCGTTTCTTCATCAGGAAAATTCTGTGCGGCCGTGTCGTGGTAAGCAAAAGGTATTGCTCCCACAATCAGGGCGGCAAACAAAAATATGATGAGCGATATGGCCGGATCAATGGCTTTGCCGCGGATGCTGAGAATGGTCAATGGCTGGCCGCTTAAAAGAAGCGAAAAGGTAGAAAATAGTTCAAAGGCGCGCCACCGGACGATTCATCCGAATGGACGGCCTTGCCGAACTCTAAAGGGGCTTGATTGCGATTTCAGGAAACGGCGCGCGGAGCATTGAGCAGCCGCGCCGCACCCCGAGAAAATACCAGCAAAGAATATGCCGATCGCCTGCGAAACGGTGATCATTTGTATCCCCAATTCGCCGCGCTTTCATTTTAAACGGCACCCTCTTGGGGCCCGTTTCGAAGGGGCGAGCGGGCGGCGCAGCGGCCGGCTAGGAGGCGCGCAATGCGTCGGCGCCGGCTTCAGGTTGGCCCTGGGCCCTGGATTTGTCTTGTATCAATTCGACCTTGTAGCCATCGGGATCGGTCACGAAGGCGATCACCGTGGTGCCGCCCTTCACCGGGCCGGCTTCTCGCGTGACCTTGCCGCCAGCCGCCTTGATCTTCTCGCAGGCGGCATAGGCGTCCGGCACGCCAAGTGCGATGTGGCCATAGGCGGTGCCCAGCTCGTAGCTTTCGGTGCCCCAGTTGTAGGTGAGCTCGATCTCGGCCTGCTCGGGATTGCCGGTGCCGTAGCCGAGGAAGGCGAGGCTGTATTTGTACTCGGGGTTCTCCGAGGTGCGCAGCAGGTTCATGCCCAGCACCTGAGTGTAGAAATCGATCGAACGCTGGAGGTTGCCAACGCGCAGCATGGTGTGGAGGAATCGCATCTCGTGGTAGTTGTGGTGAGGGGAAGGAACGCCGATTTTCGTTATTGCGCGAGCTCGAGCAAGTGCGCCTCGCGCTTGCGCAAGAACTCGCGCAGGTGCTGCGGATACTCCGGCACCACGGCGCTTTGCACGCTCGGGCGCACCGCCAGCGCATGGCGCCATGCATTCACCTTCGGCAAGGCGTCGAAGATGTGCGAGTTGCTGATTTCTTCGAACACCTCGAAATAGCGAAAGATCGGCGCGAACACCGCGTCGACCAGGCTGAAGTCGGCGCCGGCGAAGTAGGGCCCCGCACCCAGCGCGGCTTCGACGCGCTCGAACTTGGCGGCGAGTGCCAGGCGCTTCTGCTCGAACACTTCGGCGTCGCGCGTGGTTTCGTAGCCCCACAGGTCGCCGAGGATGGCCGACCCGAATTCCATCCACGCGCGGTGTTCGGCACGGGTGAGCGGATCTTCCGGATGCAGGCGCGAGCCCGGCTGCGTTTCTTCGAGGTACTCGCAGATCACGTTGCTTTCGAACAGCACCGCTTCGCTGCCGTCGGGCCGTGCCAGCCGCAGCAGGGGCACCTTGCCGAGCGGCGAGATCGCAACGAACCAATCGGGCTTGTTGGCAAGGTCGATCACGACGCGTTGAAACGGCACCTTCTTTTCGGCCAGTGCGATGGCTGCGCGCTGCACGTAAGGGCACAGCAGGTGGCTGACGAGGGTGAGTGGCTTGGACATGGCGTTTGCGTTCTCGAAGAAGAAAAGTTGAATGGAGCGCCGCGATTCTTGCGGGCCCGAACAACCTTTTCCCGAAAAGCCCATTCGCCGAATGGGCGCCTTGTGCTACTGGGCGGTGTCCAGCCAGTGCGTGATTCGGCCCCCGTGCATCACGCCGATACGGTCGGCCATGGCATGGGCCTCGGCGTCGTTGTGGGTGACCAGGATGGCGGTCTGGCCGGCGCGCTTGAGGATGCCGCGCACCTCCGCCGTCAGGCGCTCGCGTGTGCCGCCGTCGAGATTGGAAAAGGGTTCGTCGAGCAGCAGCAGCGCGGGCGAAGGTGCCAGCGCGCGGGCCAGCGCGATGCGCTGCTGCTGGCCGCCCGAGAGTTCGTGCGGAAAGCGCTCGCCGGCATCGGCCAGGCCGACCAGCGCCAGCATCTCGGCCACGCGCGCCTGCTGCATCGAACGGCTCGAACGGCGCAGGCCGAAGGCCACGTTCTGGCCCGCCGTCAGGTGGGGAAAGAGCGCGTACTCCTGGAACATCATGCCCACGCGCCGCTGCTCGGGCGGCAGGTGCACCTCTGTCGAAGAGAGCAGCACGTCACCCAGACGGATGCTGCCGGCGCGTAGCGGCTCGAAGCCCGCAATCGCACGCAGCACGGTGGTCTTGCCGCAGCCCGAAGGGCCAAAGAGGCATGCGATTTCACCGGCGGGCAGCGAGAGCGAGAAGTCGCTCACCACGGTGTGCAGGCCGCGCGGTGTCTCGTAGGCGAGTTGGATCGATTCGATGGAAAGAGAGGAACTCATGTCTTGTCCGGGCCGGGCAGCGCCGATGGCGTGCCCAGCTGATTGCGCGCCAGCAGAATCACGGGCAGCAGGCCCACCGCGACGATGGCGAGCGCGGCAATGGCGCCTTCCTCATACGTGCCGCGGGCGGCCTCGGCATAGAGCCAGGTGGCCAGCGTGTCGAAGTTGGCCGGCCGCAGCAGCAGTGTGGCGGGCAGTTCCTTCATGGCATCGACAAAAACCAGCAGCGCGCCCGTGGCAATGGCGGGCTGCAAAAGCGGCAGATGCACTCGCCGCAGCGTGCTGCCACTGGTCTCGCCCAGCAGCCGCGACGCCTGCTCGATGGCGGGCGGAATGCGCGCGAGTCCGGCTTCGATGCCGCCGACCGGCATGGCAAGGAAACGGATCGCGCAGGCCACCACCAGCACGATGCCCGCACCCATGAGCGGCAGGCCCTGCAGGCCAAGCACATTGGCGAGCGCGGCGTCGACCGCGAGCGCGGGCGTGAGCAGGCCGATGGCGAGCACCGTGCCCGGCACCGCGTAGCCCAGCGTGGCGACGCGTGCCTGCCAGCGTGCGCGGCTGGGTCGCGAGCCCTGGCTGCGCGCTGTCCATGCGACGACCAACCCCCCCGCCACCGCCACCACCGTCACTCCGGCGGCCAGGGCCAGTGTGTTGCCGAGGCTTGCGAGCAGGCCATGCGATACGCCGCCACCCTGGTGCAGCCGCTTGGCGCTCTCCCACACCAGGTAGAGGGCTGGCGCCACGAAACCGATCAGCACCGGCAGCGTGGCGATGGCGGTTGCGAGCCAGGCGGCGCTGCCGTGCAGGCGGCGCGGCTGCATGGCTCGCATGCGTTGCGCCGAGCCGAAGCGCTGGTGCTGGCGTCCGTTGCGCTCGAGCCAGACGAGCGCCACCACCATGAACAGCATCGCGCAGGCGATCTGCGCCGCGCCCGCCAGGTCGGAGCGCGTGATCCACGTGGTGTAGACCGCCACCGTGAGCGTGTTGATGCCGAGGAATTCAGAGGCGCCGATGTCGTTCAGCGTCTCGAGCAGCGCGAGGCTCAGGCCCACCGCAAGCGCCGGCCGAGCGAGCGGCAGCGCCACCCGAAAGAACGCGCCGCGCCGGCTTTCGCCCAGCGTGCGGGCGGCTTCCATCAGGTGCGCGGGCTGAGTCATGAACATGGCGCGCGCGGTCATGTAGACATAGGGGTACAGCACGAAGCCGAGCACGAAGATCGCGCCCGGCATCGAGCGCAGGTCGGGCAGGCGGAACTGGCGCGGACTGTCGAAGCCCAGTGCCCAGCGGATCGCGCCTTGCACCGGACCGATCGGGTGCAGCAGGTCGAGATAGGCGAAGGCGACGATGTAGGTCGGCATTGCCAGCGGCAGCAGCAGCGCCCAGTGCAGCACGCGCCGGCCCGGAAAGTCGCAGGCCGTGACCAGCCACGCACAGCCGGTGCCGATCACAAGCACCATCGTGCCCACGCCTGCCAGCAGCACGGCCGTGTTGAGTGCGGCCCGTGGCAGCACGTGCGCGAACAGCGGCCCCCAGTGCCCCACGCCGGACCCGAACGCCAGCCATGCCAGCGTGAGCACCGGCGCCAGCACGCCGATGGCGATGGCGAACGAGGCCGAGCGCCAGAGCGGGCCTGCAGCATGCAGGCCCGGCAAGTGGCGCCGCGCGATCAGCATTCGGGCACCAGGAACGCGTGCCCGGCCATCTCGATCACTGGTCGAAACCGACCTTGTCCACCAAAGCGCTGGCTTGCTTGCGGTACTTGGCGATCTCGGCCACCGGCAGCGCGTCGGCCTTCACCCCGCCGATGGTCTCGCCGATGATCGAGTCGAGCGCCACGCCCTTGCGCACCGGGTACTCGTAGTTGGCCTGCGCGTAGAGCGTCTGCGCCGGCTCCGACACCAGGAACTCGATCAGTTTGACCGCATTGGCGCGCTGCGGCGCATTCTTGGCCACGGCCGCGCCGCTGATGTTGACGTGCGTGCCGCCGCTCTTGGCGTTGGCGAAGGTCGGGCGGATCACCTTGATGGCGTCGCCCCACTTGCGTGCATCGGTGCCTTCCTTGGCGCTCTTCATCTGGCCGACGTAGTACGAGTTGGCCAGGCCGATGTCGCAGATGCCGCCCAGGATGTCGCGCGCCACGTCGCGGTCGCCGCCGGTGGCCTTGCGGGCCAGGTTGGCCTTGACGCCGCGCAGCCACTGTTCGGCCTTGGCCTCGCCGTCGTGCGCGATCATCGCCGCCACCAGTGCCGTGTTGTAGGGGTGCTGGCCCGCGCGGATGCAGACCTTGCCCTTCCACTTCGGGTTGGCCAGGTCTTCATAGCGGAAGCTGGTGAGCGGCTGGTTCTTGTCGGCGTAGAGCACGCGCGCGCGCAACGAGAGCGCGACCCACTGCCCATCGGCACCGCGCAGGTTGGCGGGCACAGCCGATTCGATCGCGGCCGACTTCACCGGCTGCGTCACGCCGCCATCGACCAGATCCATCAGGTTGCCAATGTCTACCGTCATCAGCACGTCGGCCGGCGAACGCGCGCCCTCGGCCTTGACGCGCTCCAGCAGGCCGTCTTTCACGAAAACGGTGTTGACCTTGATGTTGCTCTGCGTGCTGAAGGCGGTAATCAGCGGCTGGATCAGCGCGGGCTCGCGCGTCGTGTAGAGCGTGAGTTCGTCATTGGCGGCGTAGGCCGGCAAGGCGGCGGCTGCCAGCCAGGCGGCGGAGACGCCGATCAGTGCGCGGGCGGCGCGGCCTTGGACGCCGAAGCGGTCGGTCATGAAGGATCCTCCAGGTGCAGAGACGTATTTGAAAAAGCATCGCAGCCATGTGGCTGACGATGAGAATCATTATCACTGCCCTTGGGGTGCTTTTTACGTCCTTGCACTTACACGGTGAAGGATTCCCGGATGGGCCTGCCGCCCCTGTGGACCTTCAATCCACCCAGCGGCAGACCTGTTCCAGCGCCGCGCGCGTCGTGCGAAAGCGGTTCGCGGGATGCGAGGCATCCTCGTAGCCAAACGAAATGCCGCACACCACCTGGCGATCGTCCGGAATGTCGAACCACCGGCGCAGGAACTTTGCGCGCGAGGCCACGGCCGCCTGGGCGATGCTGGCCACACCGAAGCTGCGGGCCGCGAGCACGAAATTGTTGACATAGGCGCCGCAGTCCACTGCGCCGTAGGTGCCGAGCACCGCCTCGGTAGTGACGAGGGCCAGGTGTGGCGCGCCGAAGAACCGGAAGTTCTCCCGCGCCTGCCGCTCCGAAGCCTCGCGGTCGCCGCGTGCGATACCCACGCTTTCGTACAGCTGGAAGCCGCATTCACGCCGGCGCTCGAGGTACACGCCGCGGTATTCGGAGGGAGGCGCGATGTCGAACGCGGCATCGGCCGCGGCTTCTGCCGAGTCGAAGGCCTGGCGGAGCCGCTCGGTAGCGGCGGCGCTGGTCACGATCACCTGCCAGGGCTGCGAGTTGCACCATGAGCCGGTGCGCTGCGCGAGCTGGAGGATGGCATCGATCATTTCTCTCGGTACCGGATCGGCAAGGTAGCCGCGGCAGCTGTAACGCTGGTCGAGAAGGGCCTTGAAGGCCGGTGCAAGCGAGGGGTCGTCGGGCGTCGGAGGCATGGCGGTGGCCGGTTCAGCGTGGCGTTGGAATCTCGAACACCAGGCAGGTGGTGGTGGCATGCGCGTACAGCTTGCCGTCGGGCCCGACGAGCCGTGCCTCGGCGGTGGCGAGCTGCCGGCCGCAATGGATCACCTTGCCCTCGGCGCGAACCCGCTGCACCTGGGGTGTGACGCCTCTCACGAAGTTCACGCTCAGCTCGGCCGTCGTGTAGCTGCGGCCCACCGGCATCATGGTGTGGATCGCGCAGCCCAGCGCGGAATCGAGCACCGTGGCAATCCAGCCGCCGTGGATGGTGCCGAGCGGGTTCAAGTGCTGCGCCAGCGGAGTGCCCTGGAACACCGCCACGCCGGGGCTGACGGAAAGCAGCGTGAAGTCGAGCGTCTTGGCAATGGCCGCAAAGGGAATCTCGCCCCTCAGCATGGCCTGCATCATTTCGAGCCCGGTCTTGCCGGCGATCTGCTCAGGCCGTGCCAGGCCAGGGCCGGGTCCCGCATCGAGGCGTTGGACGATCTCGGCCTCTTGGGCGATCCACGCGTCGATGACATGGGACGGCTCGGTCATGAAAGAATTCCTTGATAGTTGCATATACAATCATTGTAGCTACAATGAAAAGCATGAACACCGCTCTGAAGCCTCAGCTGAAGCCCCAAGGATGTACCAATTTCCGTCTGCGCCGGCTCTCCAGGCTGGCGTCGCGCCTCTATGACGCGCACGTTGCGCCTAGCGGGCTCAAGACCACGCAGTATTCACTGCTCTCGCACGTGCTGCATTTCGGGCCGCTCCGCCCCGTCGACGTGGCGCGCGAGATGAACGTCGACGCCTCCACGCTCACGCGCAATCTCAAGCCTATGCTGGCGGCGGGCTTCCTGGTGCAGACCGAGGGCCCCGATGCGCGCAGCCGCATGCTGGCGATCACCGATGCGGGCCGCGAGAAGCGAGCCGAGGCGCAGCGCCTTTGGCACGGCGCGCAGCTCGCGCTCAACGACATCCTCGGCACGGAGCGCGTGCTGGCGCTGCATGCCCTTCTCGACGAGAGCCTGGAATTGCTGCAGCGCGCAGGCCTGGGCGATGGACAGCCGGAAGACCAAACAGGAGCCCGCGATGAATGAAACCTCTTTGCGGCGCCATGCGCTCTGGCTCGTGCTGCTTGCGGCCGCGGGCGCTTTTGCGCTCACGATGGGCGTGCGCCAGACGATGGGGCTGTTCCTCTCGGCGCTCAACACCTCGACCGCTCTCGGGATCGGCAGCATCAGCCTCGCGTTCGCGTTCGGGCAGCTCTGGTGGGGACTCACGCAACCCTTTGCGGGCGCCGTGGCCGACCGCATCGGAACCGGGCGCGTGGTGTTCATCGGCGTGCTGCTGGTGGCCGTCGGCACGCTCATCACGCCGCTCATGACGAGCACGGCGGGCCTGATCTTCGCCATTGGCGTGCTCGCGGCCGGCGGCGCCGGCATGGCGGGCCCTTCGGTGCTGATGGCCGCGACCACGCGCCTGGTGCCGGCGGACAAGCGCGGCCTGGCCACCGGCTTGGTGAATGCCGGCGGTTCCTTCGGACAGTTCGCGATGGCGCCGATCGCCGTCGGCCTGACGGCGGCCGTGGGCTGGGCCGGCGCCATGCAGTGGCTCGGCGTGCTGGTGCTGCTGGCGCTGCCGGCCGCATGGGTGCTCAAGGGCAATTCGAACGCAATGGCCGCGGCTTCAGCGGCCGCATCGGGCACAAAGCCGCTGAGTGCGCGCCAGGCCATCGGCCAGGCGCTCGCGACGCCCAGCTTCCGCTACCTGAGTCTGGGCTTCCTGGTCTGCGGCTTCCACGTTGCCTTCCTGGCCACGCACCTGCCCGGCGTCGTCGCGGCCTGCGGGCTGCCGGCCGAGGTCGGTGGCTGGGCGCTCGCAATGATCGGGCTCTTCAACATCGTCGGCAGCCTTGCGATGGGCTGGGCCGTCGGGCGCTGGCGCATGAAGTCGCTGCTGTCGCTGGTCTATGCCACGCGCGCCATCGCCGTGCTGGTGTTCCTGCTGGCGCCGAAGACGACCTTGGTCATGCTTGTGTTCGCCGCCGTGATGGGTGTGACCTTTCTGTCCACCGTGCCGCCCACCGCCGGCCTGGTCGCCAAGATGTTCGGGCCGGCCAACATGGCGATGCTGTTCGGCATCGTGATGCTGGCGCACCAGATCGGCGGTTTCCTGGGCGCGTACCTGGGCGGCTACGTGTTCCAGGCCACGGGCAACTACGACATCGTCTGGTACATCGACATCGCGCTCGCCGCGGGCGCCGCGCTGGTGCACCTGCCGATCCGCGAAGCGCGGCTCGCGCGTTCAAAGCTGGCGGCCGCATGAGCGCGCACCGCGGCGCACAGCACGGAGGTCGATGAATGAGCCAGGAACTCGATCCGCGCACGCGCCGCATGCTCGAGGCGCCCATCGTGCCCACGCTGCTGCGCCTGGCCGCGCCCAATGTGCTCGTGATGCTGGCGCAGGCCTCCGTCGGGCTCATCGAAACCTATTTCGTGGGCAAGCTGGGCACGAATGCGCTGGCGGGCATGGCGCTGGTGTTCCCCATCGTCATGCTGATGCAGATGATGTCGAGCGGCGCGATGGGCGGCGGCATCGCCTCGTCGATTGCCCGTGCACTGGGTGCGCGCCGCCGCGATGATGCCGATGCGCTGGTCTGGCACGCGGTGGTCATCGCGCTCGGATTCGGCCTGTGCTTTTCGCTCGCGCTGCTGCTCGGCGGGCGCTGGCTGTACGGCGTCATGGGCGGCACGGGCGCCGCATTGGACGCGGCGCTGACCTATTCGAACTGGGTGTTCGCGGGCGCCGTGCTGGTGTGGCTCTTCAACTCGCTCGCGGCCGTCATCCGCGGCACCGGCAACATGTCGGTGCCGGCGAATGTTTCGGTGGTCGGGGTGCTGTTCCTCATTCCCGCATCGCCGCTCCTGATCTTCGGCTGGGGCCCGCTGCCCGGCATGGGCATCGCGGGCGGCGCGATGGCGCTGCTGCTGTACTACCTGCTGGGCTCGGTGGCGCTCATCGTCTACCTGCGGTCGCCGCGCAGCCTGCTGCGACCCACGCTTGCCGCAATGAAGCTGCGCTGGCCGCTGTTCCGCGAGATCCTGCGCGTCGGCCTCGTGGCCGCGGTCGCAACCGTGGCCACCAATCTGTCGATCGGCACCGCCACTGCATTGACCGGCCATTTCGGTCCCGGCGCACTGGCCGGCTATGGTACCGCGTCGCGGCTCGAGTACCTGCTGGTGCCGCTGGTGTTCGGCCTGGGTGCGCCGCTGGTCGCCATGGTCGGTACCTGCATGGGCGCCGGCCAGCGGGAACGCGCGCTGCGCGCCACCTGGGCCGGTGCGGCCATTGCCTTTGTGCTCACTGAAAGCATTGGCCTGGCGGCGGCGCTGTTTCCGCGGCCCTGGCTGCTGCTGTTCGGCAATGACCCCGCCATGCTCGAAACCGGCACGCACTACCTGCGGCTGGTGGGGCCGCTCTATGGCTTCTTCGGTGTCGGATTGGTTCTGTATTTCGCCTCGCAGGGGGCAGGGCGCCTGCTGTGGCCGGTGCTGGGCAACATCACACGCCTTTCCGTGGCGGGCATCGGCGGCTGGCTCGCTTTCCAATGGGGCGGCGGGCTGACCGGCGTCTTTGCGGCGCAGGGCGTGGCGCTGGTGCTGTACGGCACGGTCATCGCTTCGGCCATTGCGGGCGGCGCATGGTTTGGCCGCGTGGGCTGGCCGCGCACGACCACCGGGCTGCTGCGGCGGGTGGCGCAAGCCTGAGCGGGCACAAAGCCTGCCGGCAATTCGCCCGCCTATGCGGTGGCATTTGCCGCCGCACAGGCCCGAACCTCGCGCTGCGGCGAATCAGTACCGGTAAGGATTCTCGGGCCGGCGGTCGTAACGGTTGGGCACGCCGTCCCCGTCATAGTCCCTGCGGCCGTGGCGGCGCTCTTCCCACCGGCGATGCCGATGCTCGTAGCGGTCATGGTCGCTGTAGCGCGGTCCGTAGTAGTGGTGCGGCGGAGGCGGCGCCACGTAGTAGTGATGGCGCGGCGGCGGCGGCGGCGCAGGCACCACATACACCTGGGTCTGGATGAAGCGGCCGCCGGCCTGTGCCTGCGCCGGTGCGCTGAGGGCTGCCAGCGAGAGCAGGGCCGCGGCGCCAAATGCGAGAGTGAGCTTTTTCATGGCAACTCCAATGGAGTGGTTGGAAGCCCTATCGTCGTGGCTCCATGTGAACGCTGTGTAAGGCTGGAGCGAAATCGGATAAAGAGCTGTAAGCCGCTGCGCGGCAGTTCCGCCATCGTAAGCGCCGCATTTCCGATGCGAAAGCAGCCGAACGGACGTCAGCCGTGTGGCGGGGGTGGCAGCATGCGCCGCAGCGCCTCGAAGAACAGGTCGGATTGCTCGCGCTCGCCCTGGATCTGCGCCGCGGCATGCGCCGCCAGCTTCGCATCGACCGGGATCAGTGGCCGCCCGGTCGATTGCGCGATCACCTGGTGCAGGCTGGCGCGTTCCAGATAGTAGAGATCGTCGTAGGCATGTGCAATGGTGGCGCCCGCCACGATCACGCCATGGTTGGCCAGGAACGCCACGTCCTTGCCTTCCATGGCATGCGCGATGCGCTCGCCCTCTGCGTCGTCGAGTGCCAGGCCGTTGTAGACCGCATCGATCGCGATGCGGTTCATGTAGCGCATTGCGTTCTGGCTCAGCGTGGGATCGAGCGCGCGATCGGCCGTGAGCGTGAGCGCGGTGGCGTAGGGCATGTGGCAGTGCAGCACGACCGCGTGGCCGGTCAGCCGATGCACCGCGCCATGGATGAACAGCGCGGTCGGCTCCACCCGGTGGCGGCCGGCAAGCACTTCGCCGTGCACGTCGATGAGCACGATGTCGTCGGGACCGATTTCGCTCCAGTGCAGGCCGCGCGGGTTGATCAGGTAGCGGTCTTGCGCGCCGGGCAGCATCACGCTGAAGTGATTGCAGACGCCCTCCGAGAGGCCATGGTGGGCGGCTGCGCGCAAGGCGAGCGAGAGGTCTTCGCGCAACTTGCGCACGGCGGGGCTGGCGTAGTCTGAATCTGCGGACATCGACGGGGCCTCGTGGATGTTGGGTGAAGAAGAAAACGACGAAAGAGGTGAAGCCTTTTTTCAGGCGTGGATTGCGCCCGTGCAGGCGGCGACGAATCTCTCGGCGTCGGCACGCACGTCCGACGCTTGCTTGCCGGGCTTGTAGAGCGCAGAGCCGATGCCGAAGCCGGCCGCGCCGGCCGCACGCCATTCGGCCATGTTGGTGGGTGTGATGCCGCCCACGGGCATCAGCGGCGTGCCGGCGGGCAGCACCGCGAGCAGGGCTTTCACCACGGCCGGCGATGCCAGTTCAGCCGGGAACAGCTTGAGACCGGTCGCGCCCGCGGCCAGCGCGCCGAAGGCCTCGGTCGGCGTCATCACGCCGGGCAGGCAGACCATCCCGAGCCGCACCGCTTCGGCGACCACCTCGGCATTGAAATTGGGCGAAACGATCAACTCGCCGCCCGCCGAATGAACGTAGCGCACCTGCTGCACGTCGAGCACCGTGCCGGCACCCACCAGGGCTTCGGGAAAGCGCGTGCGCATCAGCGCGATGCTGGCGTAGGGCTTGGGCGAATTGAGCGGCACTTCGAGCAGCCGGAAGCCGGACTCGACGATGGCGTCGCCCACGTCGGCGGCTTCGGCGGGCGTGAGCCCACGCAGGATGGCGACCAGCGGCAGCTCGCGCATCGCGGCTTCGAATTTTTCTTGCGGAGTGGTCATGAGGAGGTTCTGTCTGCGTCGAGAAAAACGGACAGCGCATGCAGCCCGGCCCAGGTGGCTTCGGCGCCCATCGTGCGCGTGGCGATGCCGGTGGCGTGCAGCGCCAGCGCGTAGCGTTGTGTCAGAGCCGGGGAGCCGATCAGCACCACTTCGCCGGAGGCATGCAGAGATTGCGTGCGCAGCTCTTCGCCGATCAGGAGGCCCGATAGATAACTGGCGAGTTCCTGCGTCGGCATGCGCTCGAACAGCGCCAGCGTGCGGGCGCCGAAAGCGTTGTGCAGCAGGCCCTGGCCGTTGTCGGAACGCGTGACGCCCTCCACGAAGGCCGCCTCGTCGAGCGGTGCGTTGGCATCGAGCGTGCGCGATAGGATCGAATGCTGGCTCAGCAGCGCATAGAACTCGCCCGTCATGAAGGTGCGAAAGCCCTTGACGCGGCCCTTCTTGACCGTGGCCCACTTGTTGTGCGTGCCCGGCAGCACGAAGACGCCTTCATCGACATCCATGAGCGCCATGGCGCCGAAGATCTGCACTTCTTCGCCGCGCATCACATCGGGAACGCCGGCGTGCTCATCCCTGAGGCCCGGCACGATGGAGATGCGCGCGCCCGGCAGCGCATCGATGTCGATGATCTGGCGGCCCACTTCGACGCGGCCAGCGGGGCAGGCGCAATAGGGCGCCTCGACCCAGCCCTGCTTGCTGCCGGCCATGCCGGAGATCAGGCAGCGCGTGCCCGCGGGCTGCATCCAGTCGGCGAACAGCGACTCGAACACCGCCGGAAAGCCGCCCGCCGGCACCTTGAGAATGCCGCGCGCATCGCTGCGCTCCTCGAGCACCTTGCCGCGGGCATCGAGCAGCGCGCCGCGCAGGGAGCTCGTGCCCCAGTCGACCGCCACCAATCTGCTCATGTCAATGCGACTCCTTGGGGAAAGCCTGGGGTGTGCCCAGTGCTAGTGATTGTCCCTTGGAACGAAGGCACCGCGCCGGCCGCGCAAGAAAGCCAGGTCGGCGCCCTGGTCGGCCTGCAGCACCGTGTCGACATAGAGCTTCCAGTAGCCGGAATCGAGCGGCGCCTTGGGCGCAACCCATTTCTCGAGACGGCGCGCCAGTTCTTCGTCGCTCACGTGCAGGTGCAGCTTGCGGTTGGGCACGTCGAGCTCGACGATGTCGCCATCCTGCACCACCGCCAGCGGCCCACCGGCGGCGGCCTCGGGTGCTGTGTGCAGCACCACGGTGCCGTAGGCGGTGCCGCTCATGCGGGCGTCGCTGATGCGCACCATATCGGTGATGCCCTTGCGCAGCACCTTGGGGGGCAGCGGCATGTTGCCCGACTCGGACATGCCAGGGTAGCCGCGCGGGCCGCAGTTCTTTAGCACCATGATGCAATGCTCGTCGATGTCGAGGTTCTCGTCATCGATGCGTTGGTGCAAGTCGTCGGCGTTTTCGAACACCACCGCGCGGCCCTTGTGCACCAGCAGTTCCGGCGTGGCGGCGCTGGGCTTGATGATGGCGCCGTTGGGCGCGAGGTTGCCGCGCAGCACGCAGATGCCGGCGTTTTCCTTGAACGGCTCGGCCAGCGGACGGATCACCTGCGGGTTGTAGTTCTCGGTGTCTTTCACGTTGTCCCACAGCGTCTGGCCGTTGGCCGTGATGACGTCCTTGTGCAGGTACTCCGCGATCTCCTTGATGACCACCGGCAGCCCGCCCGCGTAGCAGAAGTCTTCCATCAGGAAGCGGCCCGAGGGCTGCAGGTCGACCAGGCAAGGCAGTTCGGAGGCGAGCCGGTCGAAGTCGTCCAGCTTGAGGTCGACGCCAATGCGGCCCGCAATGGCCAGCAGGTGGATGACCAGGTTGGTGGAGCCGCCGATGGCCGCGTTCACTTTGATCGCGTTCTCGATCGCCTCGCGCGTGAGGATCTTCGACATGTGCAAATCTTCATGCACCATGTCGACGATGCGGCGCCCGGCCATGCGCGCCAGCACGTTGCGACGCCCATCCACAGCCGGGTAGGCCGCATTGCCGGGCAGGCCGATGCCCAGCGACTCGACCATGCAGGCCATGGTGCTCGCGGTGCCCATCGTCATGCAGTGGCCGTGACTGCGGTGCATGCAGCTTTCGGCCTCGAAGAAATCTTGCAGCTTGAGCGTGCCGGCACGCACCTGCTCGCTCATCTGCCACACGCCGGTGCCGGAGCCCAGTTCCTGGCCGCGCCATTTGCCCGAGAGCATGGGGCCGCCGGAGACGCCGATGGTCGGCAGGTCGACGCTGGCTGCTCCCATCATGAGCGCGGGCGTGGTCTTGTCGCAGCCCATGAGCAGCACCACGCCGTCGAGCGGATTGCCGCGAATGCTTTCTTCCACGTCCATGCTCGCGAGGTTGCGATACAGCATGGCGGTGGGGCGCAGCAGCGTTTCGCCGAGCGACATCACCGGGAACTCGAGCGGGAAGCCGCCGGCTTCGTACACGCCGATCTTGACCTGCTCGGCCAGTGTGCGGAAGTGCGAGTTGCAGGGCGTGAGTTCGCTGAAGGTGTTGCAAATGCCGATGACCGGGCGGCCGTCGAACTGGTCGTGCGGTACGCCCTTGCCCTTGACCCAGCTTCGGTAGATGAAACCGTCTCGGTCATTGCGGCCGAACCATTGCTGGCTGCGCAGTTCGCTGGCTTTTTTCTTGGGGGAAGTGCTCATCGGTTGTCTCCGTTTACGACCGCTTACGACTCCAAACCTCAGGGTTTGTCCTGCCAATCGGTCATTTCAATCATCATATGATAAGTGCGAAGTACATGTCGGACCCTTAGTGTTTTCGAGCGTCGGCATATCAAATTTCACATCACGCACATGATCAAGAACATCCACGGTCGCACGCTCGAGCTTCTCGGCGAAGCTGTCGTGGCCGGCCGTTATGCAATTGGTGCGTCGATCCCGGCCGAACCCATTCTGGGCGAGGAACTGGGCGTGAGCCGAACCGTGGTGCGGGAGGCGATCAAGTCGCTCGCCGCCAAGGGCCTCATCGTGACTGGGCCGAAGGTGGGCACACGGGTGCTGCCGCAGGACAAGTGGAACTGGTTCGACCCCGACGTCATCACCTGGCAGTCGCGCGCCGGGCTCACGCCCGAGTTCCTGCGCGACCTGCAGGACCTGCGGCGTGTGGTCGAGCCGGCCGCCGTGCGACTCGCGGCCGAGCGCGCGAGCCCGGAGGACATCCAGGAGATCGAGCGCGCCTACGCCGGCATGAAAGAGGCCGTGGAAAACGGCGGCGACTACGTCACTTTCGACCTGCGCTTTCACACCGGCTTACTGAGCGCCGCGCGCAACCGCATGCTGGCTCAGATGAGCAAGGCGCTCAATGCGCTGCTGCGCACCAGCTTCGAGATTTCGACCACCAAGCCCGACGGTCCGGCGCTCTCGCTGCCGATGCACCGCGCGGTGCTCGATGCGGTGATTGCGCACGATCCGGCCAAGGCCGAGCGCGCGATCATCCGCCTCATCGACGGCGCGCGCCAGGACATCGAGGACGTGCTCGGTTCGCGCAGGCGGCTGCCGCGGCTCAGCCGCCCGCCGCCCCGGCTCAAGGCGCATTAGCCTTCCTGGCAGGTTGCAAGAGGTTTTTCACCACGCTCGTGTTTCGAGCATTTCCACCGAAGAAGAGGAGACACCATGAAAGTCGTCAAATCGCTGATAGCGCCGACGCTATTTGCGCTGGGGTTGTTGGCCGCGGCAGGCCCCGCCGCCGCGCAGGAAAAGCTCACCGTCTGGTGGGTGAAGGGCTTCTACAAGGCGGAGGACGATGCGCTGTTCGCCGCCATCAAGAAGTTCGAGGACAAGAACAAGAACGTGAAGATCGAACTGTCGCAGTACCCGATCCAGGACATGATCCCCAAGACTGTGTCCGCACTCGACTCGGGCAGCCCGCCCGACGTGGCGTACGCCGACGTGTACGACTTCCAGGTCACGGGCAAGTGGGCCTACGACGGCAAGCTCGAAGACCTCAGCAGCGTGCTCGCGCCCATGAAGGACCGCTTCGCGCCCAACACGCTGGAGACCACGTACCTGCACAACGAGCAGACCAAGACCAAGGCGTACTACGCCTTCCCGATCAAGCAGCAGACGATGCACGTCGAGTACTGGCTCGACATGCTGACCGAAGCCGGCCTCAAGGAAACCGACATTCCCACCACCTGGAAGGACTACTGGACCTTCTGGTGCGAAAAGGCGCAAACCGCCAGCCGCCAGAAAAGCGGCAAGCGCACCTTCGGCATCGGCATGCCCATGGGCGTGGATTCGAGCGACTCGTTCTATTCGTTCCTGACCTTCATGGATGCGTACAACGTCAAGCTGGTGGACGACAACGGCAAGTTGCTGGTCGACGACCCGAAGGTCCGCACTGGCCTGATCGGCGCTCTGACCGACTACACCTCGCCCTACACCAAGGGCTGCACGCCGCCGTCGGCGACCAGCTGGAAAGACCCGGACAACAACGTCGCGTTCCACAACAAGACGACGTTGATGACGCACAACGCGACCATCTCCATTGCCGCCAAGTGGCTCGACGACTCGAACAACGCGACGCTCACGCCCGAGCAGCGCGAGGAAGCGCGCAAGAACTACACGGAGCGCATCCGCACGGCGGGCTTTCCGAGCAAGCCGGATGGCAGCAAGATGGTCTACCGCAGCGCGGTGAAGACCGGCGTGGTGTTCAAGGACTCCAAGAACAAGGCTCGTGCCAAGGAGTTCGTTGCCTTCCTGCTGCAGGAAGAAAACCTGACGCCGTACGTCGAGGGTTCGCTGGGCCGCTGGTTCCCGGTCACCAAGGCCGCGCAGCAGCGTGACTTCTGGAAGGCCGATCCGCATCGCCTCTCGGTCTTCAACCAGTACGCCGCCGGCACCGTGACCTTCGAGTTCACCAAGAACTACAAGTTCACCGTGCTCAACAACGAGAACGTCTGGGCCAAGGCCATGAGCCGCGTGGTCACCGACAAGGTGCCGGTGGACAAGGCGGTCGACGAGATGATCGCTCGCATCAAGACGGTCGCGGCGCAGTAAGCCGCATTCGGAAACACCTTCACCGGGCTGACTCGCATGAGCTCCACTGCCACCGCCGCGCCATCCCTGGCGCCTGTTGTTAATCTTGGGGCGCGGCACGCGCGCTGGCAGTTCTGGGGCGCGGTCATGGTCGTGCCCTACCTGCTGGTGTTCGTGGTGTTCGTGCTCTATCCGGTGGGGTACGGGCTGTGGCTCGCGCGCCATCCGCAAAGCTACGTCAAGCTGGTTGAAGACCCGATCTTCTTCCGCTCGGTGATCAACACGGCCATCTTCCTGGTCGTGGCGATCAACATCAAGATGCTCGTGGCCCTTGTGCTCTCGGGTTTCTTCGTGACATCGCGATGGTGGATCAAGATCGTCTCGGCGATCTTCATCCTGCCTTGGGCGATGCCGTCGATTCCCACCATTTTGTCGATCCGCTTCATGCTCAACCCCGAGTGGGGCGTGATCAACAGCACCATCTTCCGCCTCACCGGCGCGGATGGTCCCAATTGGCTCAACGATCCTTCGCTGGCACTGTCCTTGGCGATGGTCGTGCACATATGGAAGTCGCTGCCGTTCTGGACGCTGATCCTGGTGGCGGGGCGGCTGGCCATTCCGACCGAGCAGTATGAAGCTGCGTCCGTCGACGGCGCCTCGTCGTGGCAGAAGTTCCGCTTCGTGAGCTGGCCCGCACTGAAGACGCTCTACGTCACGTCGCTCATTCTTTCGATGATCTGGACGCTGGGCGATTTCAACAGCGTCTACCTGCTGACCGGCGGCGGACCTGCCGACCTGACGCACGTGCTCGCAACGCTGGGCATCCGTTATCTGCGGCTGGACCAGGTCGACTTGTCGATGGCATCGATCGTGGTGGCATTGCCCCTCGTGCTGCCGCTTGTCTACTTCATGATGAAAAGGCTCTCGAAATGAAGCGCTGGACCCCCAAGGCCATAGCGACCGAGGCCAAGCTGCTGCTGATCGGCATTCCAGTGCTGCTGTGGACGCTGATCCCGGTCTACCACATGGTGCTCTTCGCGATCTCGTCGAAGGACTCCGCGACCTCGGGCCACCTGTGGCCCAAGAACCCGACGCTGGACAACTTCAGCATCGTGTTCCAGCAGAAGCACTTCTATCTCGACCACTTCTGGCTGCAGTTGGGGAACTCGCTGCTGATCGCGGTTTCGGTCGGCGTGCTCACGCTGTTCGTGGCGACCACGGCCGCGTTCGCGATCAGCCGTCTGCGCGTGCGTGGCGGGCGCACGGTGATGAACCTGGCGCTCTTCACCTACTTCATTCCCGCGGCCTTTCTTGCGGTGCCGATGTACAAGACCATGGGCAACTATGGCTTGCTCAACAGCCAGTGGGCGCTGATCCTTGCCATGGTGACCATTGCATCGCCGTACTGCATCTGGGTGCTGAAGCAGGCGTCGGACAAGCTGCCCTACGAGCTCGACGAGGCTGCGCGCATGGACGGCGCCTCGCCGCTGCAACTGTTCCGCCTGGTGTACCTGCCGCTCATGGTGCCGTCGCTGGTGGCGGTGGGCACCTATTCGCTGCTGCTGGCGTGGAACGAGTACCTCTATGCCTTCTTGCTGCTGTCGAACGACAGGAGCGTGACGCTGGCGGTGGCGCTCGGCAACTTCCTCTCGGCCGACGATTCGCCGTGGGAGCTGCTGATGGCGACCGGTCTCATCTACGCATTGCCGCCCGCGGCAATCTATTACGCATTCAAGCGCTACATGGTGGGCGGGCTCACCGCCGGCGCCGTCAAGAGCTGAGCGAAACCTGGGAATAAAAATGGCTTCCGTATCCTTTCGCAATATCCAGAAATCCTTCGGCAAGGTCCAGATCATCCAAGGCCTGAGCTTCGACATCACCGACGGCGAGTTCGTCGTGCTGGTCGGCCCTTCGGGCTGCGGCAAGTCGACCTTGCTGCGCATGCTCGCTGGCCTCGAAGACATCAGCGGCGGCGAGATCATGATCGACAGCCGCGTGGTCAACGACCTCGAGTCGAAGGACCGCGACATCGCCATGGTGTTCCAGAGCTATGCGCTTTATCCGCACATGACGGTGGGCGAGAACATGGGCTTCAGCCTGCGGCTGCGCAACGCCGAGAAGTCGGTGACCGACGAGCGCGTGTCGCGCGCCGCCAAGATCCTCAACCTCGATGCACTGCTCGGACGCTATCCGCGCGAGCTGTCGGGCGGCCAGCGCCAGCGCGTGGCCATGGGGCGCGCCATCGTGCGCGACCCGAAGGTGTTCCTGTTCGACGAGCCGCTTTCCAACCTCGACGCCAAGCTGCGCGTGGCAATGCGCGCCGAGATCAAGGCGCTGCACCAGCGGCTGAAGACCACCACCGTCTACGTGACGCACGACCAGATCGAAGCCATGACCATGGCCGACCGCATCGTGGTGATGCACGACGGCATCGTCGAGCAGATCGGCACGCCGCTCGACCTGTACGACCGCCCCGACAACCTGTTCGTCGCGCAATTCATCGGCTCGCCGTCGATGAACGTGATCGAAGGCACCGTGCGGCGCTCTGGCTTGGAATGCTGGGTCGAGGCGCACGGCGCGCGCTGGCCCGTGCCAGCGGGCACCTCGGCACCCGATGGCCAGCCGGTGCACTACGGCATCCGTCCGGGCGACATCACGCTGGGCGGCGGCAGCGGCGTCAATGCGCAGGTGATCGTGGTCGAGCCCACGGGCGCCGAGACCGAACTGCTGGTGCAGGTGGGCGAAGCGAAACTGGTGCTGGCGGTGCATGGCCGTGTCGACGCGCAGCCCGATGAGACCGTGGGCCTTGCCATCGACGTCGACCGGGTGCACTTGTTCGACCGCCAGAGCGGCCGGCGCATGCCCTGAGTTTTCTCGACTTTCGGCTCAGTCCGTGCGCAGCCGGAGAAGCGCGCGCACAAAGCCGTGGTCCGAGCGCGAGCGGTCGCGCCCTTCGTGCAGGTGGTCGTTGAAGTAGTCGACCCGGCGCACGTCGCCCAGGCTGTTGCGGCTCGTCGCCACGAATTCTTCGCTCACGAAGACCTGGTCGAGCACGGCCGGAAAGCCCTGGTGGATGTGGGAGTAGGCCACGTCTTTCTTGAGCGCCGATTCGCCCTGCATCTCGTAGGCGTTGAAAAGCGCCACGTCGCGCGCGGCCTTGTCGTAGGCCACTTCGGAAGTGGCGGCCACCAGTTGCGTGGTGACGCTGTGCGGGTCGTCGTTGAAGTCGCCCATCACCACCAGCGGCGTGTTCGTACCCTGCAGCAGATCGAGCACGATGCAGCGCAGGGCGGCGGCCTCGGCGCCGCGCATGACGAGCGAGCGCAGCGACGCCATCACGCCAACCTTGCGGTCCTCGCGGTCTTCCAGTGAGTTGCCTTGCGCGTCCTGCAGAAACTTGGGCCGCTTCGACTTGAGGTGCGCCGTGAGCACGTGCACCTGCTGCCCGTGCTTCATGCGCAGCGTGACCAGAAGCGGCGGGCGCTCGAAGCGCGTGTGCGGGCCGAGGCCCGGCACCTCGACCCCGAAACCAGGTGGAAAGTCGACGAACGATTGCACGCGGTCTACCTGCAGCCGCGTGGCAATGCCGACCCGCGGCGTGCCCTGTGCGCCGTTGTGCGGCGGCGTGTTTTCGGCACCAGGCACCGCGACGAAGTCGTAGCGCAAGCCGCTGCGCGCAATGGCGGCTCTCAGCGCGTTTTCGTCCCAGACTTCCTGCACCGCGAGCACGTCGGCATTGAGCGCACGAATGCGCTCGCCGATCCAGTCGATCTTGCGCTCGTATTCGCGTTCGTCGTATGGGTCCTGGTTCTCGTAGAACACGCGATGAGGATTCGCGAGATTCAACAGGTTGCAGGTGGCGACGAAGAGGGTGGCGTAGTTGGGCGGGATGTATTGCATGGCTCGCGATTGTGTCCGGCGCTGTGCCAAGTCTGGGAGACGCCTTTGGTACTAATAGGCAAAACCACCGTGAATGCGGTTGTGTGGAGCAGTTGACAAAAACGCAATAAATGCGCCGGGTTCGCACCCTGGCAACGATTGTGTCGGGACTTGTAAAACGACAATTCGATGCTGCGGACTTTTCATCCGTGTTGGCGGGCTCTCATGTTCGCGCCAAATTTCAACGGGAGGAATAAAGATGATGATTCGATCGACCTGTGCTGTCTTGCTGGTTTGCGTTGCACTGGCCGCCTGCCAATCTGCCCCTTTGTACGAGCCCAGCCGGCGCGCGCTGGTCACAGCGCAAGAAGACGAAGAGCGCACCGCGGTCGGCCAGCCGTTGCCCGGCACCCCTTTCGCGCAGCTTCGGCCCGGCATGAGCTACGCGGAAGTCATCAAGATCGCGGGTAAGCCCAGCGCCGAAACCGTCCGGAACACAGGCAAGGCCTGGATTCCCACCTACAACGGCACAGATCGGTGGCGCCATTACCTTGCCTACAAAGGGCAGGGCGTGCTGGTCTTCGCCGGCACCGCAGGCGGAGAAATTGCCGAGATCTCGCGCACGAGGGCCTACACGCCCGACGTGCTGATCCAGATCGTGCACAACTCCGCCGACAGCGGGAAGCTCTGAAGCGACACCGTGAAACCCATCAACCGCCTCCCATCCCGCCGCGTTCTCTTAACCTTGGCCTCCACGGGCTTCCTGGTGCTCGCGGGTTGCGGCTCCAGGCCCGCTACCGTGGCGGAGCTTCCCACCGTCACCCGCGTCATGGTGATTCCCGTGGCGCCGATCAAGAAGCTTCACACCGAGAACAAGGGCATCCCGCTCGGGGTGCTGTGGCAGTCGATTGCCGATCGGGTCAAGGGCTCTGAATTCAACGAACGAATGGAGTCCGTCCGCAACGACATGGGCCCGAAGATGACGGCGGCGCTGGTCGCGCAGCTGAGTGCACAGGGTTACCAGGCGCAGGCGCTCGAAGGTGTTTCCAGGCCGGCGGCGTCGCCCGACAACATCGACTACGGACTCCTGCCGACTTCGGAGCCGGTGCTGCACGTCTACTTCAACGAAGTCGGCATGTCTTCGGCGCGCTTTTCGACCGACTATGTGCCGCGCGTGAACCTGAGCGCCTACCTGATGAGCGCCAAGGACGGGGATACCGTGTACTCCGAGACCATCTACTACGGTGCCGACGCCAGCGGCGATTCTTCAGGCAGCGTGCCGGCCAATGCGCGCGATCGCTGGGGGAGCTTTGGCGAACTGGTGGCGCAGCCGCAAGCGGTGGCCCGCAGCTATGACGACGCAGTGACCGCCCTGGCCACCCGGATCGCAAAGAACATCCGGGTGAACACGGCGCCGCCGCGCTGACGGCCCGGACAGAAAAAACAAAGGGCACCGAGGTGCCCTTGTTCGTTTGCGGGATAGTTGTGTTCTACCCGACGTTCCGCTTAGCGGCCGAAAGAACGGCCACCGCCACCACCGCCGGAGCGATTGCCACCACCACCGCCGCCGTAGCCACCGCCGCCACCCGAACGGCCACCGCCGCCCGAACGGTTGCCGCCGTAGCCGCCACCACCGCCGCCGCCCGGACGGCCGCGACCGCGGCCGCCACCCATGTGGTCAACGCTCGTGCGCAACGGATCCGGCTGGCCATCGCCGCCTGCGACTGCTTCGGCGCGCAGGTGTGCCACCTGGTTGGCTTGCGTCGGGCTGTGGCTGTTGCCGTGATGGCGCGGCTGGCGCTCGTCATGCGGCAGGTGATTCTGTTGTTGATGATGATGCTGGGGCGCATGGTGCGGCGTGCGTGCCGGGCCTTGCGGTCCGCGGCCTTGTGCCGGACGGGCACCCTGGCCACGCGGGCCCTGGCCCTGGCCTTGACCGCCACCATTGGCGTTGCGGCCTTGACCGCCACCGCCCTGGCCGCCACCGCGGCGTTGACCGCCGCCGTTGCCGCCACCACCGCCACCGGCGCGTTCGCCGCCGCCCTGGCCGGCCTTGTTCTCGCGAATGCGTTGCAGCATTTCGGTGCGGGCAGCCTTGGCGGCCGCCTGCATCACGTCGCGGCTCGGCGGACGGCCGGCGCCGCCCCAGATCGTCTGGCGGCCCATGGCGATCGGCTCGGCGCGTTCGCCGTCTTCAGGGCCGAAGCCTTCGACGAACTGCACCGGAATCGTCTGCTTCGTGAAGCGTTCGATCTCCTGCATGAAGCCTTCTTCGTCCAGGCAGACAAAGCTCACGGCCTCGCCGCTCGAACCGGCACGGCCGGTGCGGCCGATGCGGTGAACGTAGTCTTCGCTGACGTTCGGGATTTCGTAGTTCACGACGTGCGGCAGCTCATCGATGTCGATGCCGCGGGCTGCGATGTCGGTGGCCACCAGCGCGCGGATGTCGCCGCTCTTGAAGCCGGCCAGCGCTTGCGTACGCGCGCTCTGGCTCTTGTTGCCGTGCAGCGCCATCGCCTCGATGCCGTTCTTGGTCAGGAATTCGGCCACGCTGTTGGCGCCGAACTTGGTGCGCGTGAACACGAGCACCTGGCTCCATTTGTTCTCGTTGATGATGTGCGCGAGCAGCGCCTTCTTCTTGCCGCGGCCCACCGGGTGGATCACCTGGGTGATGCGCTGCACGGTGGTGTTGCGCGGCGTGACCTGGATGCTTTGCGGGTTCTTGAGCAGCGTGGCGGCCAGGTCGCGGATTTCGTCGCTGAAGGTTGCCGAGAACAGCAGGCTCTGCTTTTCCCGGGGCACCAGGGCGAGGATCTTCTTCACGTCGTGGATGAAGCCCATGTCCAGCATGCGGTCGGCTTCGTCCAGGATCAGCATCTGGACCTGGCTCAGGTCGAGCATGCCTTGCTGCTGCAGGTCGAGCAGGCGGCCGGGGGTGGCCACGAGGATGTCGACACCCTTCTTGAGCTTGCTGATCTGCGGGTTCATGCCCACGCCGCCAAAGATCACCGTGGAGTCAAGCTCCAGGTATTTGCCGTAGGTGCGGACCGACTCTTCGACCTGGGCCGCGAGTTCGCGCGTGGGCGTGAGCACCAGGGCACGAATGCCGATGCCGCCGAACTTGTTGGTGGCGCTCGCGCCCGTGCTGAGCTTGTGCAGCATCGGCAGGGTGAAGGCGGCCGTCTTGCCGGTGCCGGTCTGGGCGCCGCCGAGCAGGTCGTGCCCGTCGAGAACCGCGGGAATGGCTTGCGCCTGGATGGGGGTGGGGGTGTCGTAACCGTGCTCGTGCACAGCCTTCAAGATGGCGGGAGCCAGCTTCAGTTCGTCAAAATTCATTGGAAACAATAAGCGCCATACACGGCGCAGTGGCATCGGCCCGCTTGGCGCTTTTTGCAACGCCGAGCCAGTCAAGGCTGATGAAGGTCAGGGGTGGGAGCCGAAAAACCCGTCGTGATTGAGGGCTTTCTTCGTCCCCGGCAGAGAGCCGGTGTTGCGGGCAACTGGACCCGGCAACGGTGAGTATTGTGGCATGAGTCGATAATGCGTGGTTTGCCGCGCCCGAATATCGCTTTCGGATGCCCGCGATTTCCCCGAATCTCCGCTACCCAAGGTAACTACCCCCAGATGGCTCAATACGTCTATTCGATGAACCGCGTCAGCAAGACCGTGCCGCCCAAGCGGCAGCTCTTGAAAGACATTTCGCTCTCTTTCTTCCCCGGCGCCAAGATCGGCGTGCTCGGCCTGAACGGCTCGGGCAAGTCCACGCTGCTCAAGATCATGGCGGGTGTGGACAAGGAGTTCGAGGGCGAGGCGCTGCCCATGCCCGGGATGACGATCGGCTATCTGGAGCAGGAACCAAAGCTCAACAACGAGCACACGGTGCGCGAATCGGTCGAAGAGTCCATGGGTGCGGTGTTTGCGGCCAAGGCGCGCCTCGAAGAGGTTTACATCGCCTATGGTGCCGAAGACGCCGACTTCGACGCGCTGGCGGCCGAGCAGGCCCAGCTCGAAGCCATCATCGCCACCGCCGGCACCGATTCCGAACACCAACTGGAAATCGCCGCCGACGCACTGCGCCTTCCGCCGTGGGACGCGAAGATCGGCCTGCTGTCAGGCGGCGAAAAGCGGCGCGTGGCGCTGTGCCGCCTCTTGCTGTCCAAGCCCGACATGCTGCTGCTCGATGAGCCGACCAACCACTTGGACGCCGAATCGGTGGAGTGGCTCGAAGTGTTCCTGCAGCGCTTCACGGGCACCGTGGTGGCCATCACCCACGATCGCTACTTCCTCGACAACGCGGCCGAGTGGATCCTGGAAATGGACCGAGGTCGCGGCATTCCCTGGAAGGGCAACTACAGCACCTGGCTCGAGCAGAAGGGCGAACGCCTGGCGCAGGAGCAGAAGAGCGAAGAAGCCCACGCCAAGGCACTGAAGAAGGAACTGGAGTGGTCGCGCCAGAACCCGAAGGCGCGTCAGGCCAAGAGCAAATCCCGTCTCGCCCGCTTCGAAGAGCTGAGCGACATGGAATACCAGAAGCGCAACGAGACGCAGGAAATCTTCATTCCGGTGGCGGAGCGGCTAGGCCAGCAGGTGTTCGAGTTCCACGGCGTCAGCAAGTCCTTCGGTGACCGCATGCTGATCGACAACCTGAGCTTCACCGTGCCGCCGGGCGCGATCGTCGGCATCATCGGCCCGAACGGAGCCGGCAAGTCGACGCTCTTCAAGCTGCTCGCGGGCAAGGAGCAGCCGGACACCGGCGAAGTCGTCATCGGCTCGACGGTCAAGATGGCCTTCGTGGACCAGCACCGCGACGAACTCGCCAACAACAAGACCGTGTGGGAAGACATCTCGAACGGCCTGGACATCATCAACGTCGGCAAGTTCCAGATGGCGAGCCGTGCGTATGCGGGCCGCTTCAACTTCAACGGCGCGGACCAGCAGAAGAAAGTCGGCACGCTCTCGGGCGGCGAACGCGGCCGCCTGCACCTGGCCAAGACGCTGATCGCTGGCGGCAACGTGCTGCTGCTTGACGAACCCTCGAACGACCTTGACGTCGAAACCCTGCGCGCGCTGGAAGACGCGCTGCTCGAGTTCGCCGGCACGGTCATGGTCATCAGCCACGATCGCTGGTTCCTCGACCGCATTGCCACGCACATTCTTGCGGCCGAAGGCGACAGCCAGTGGACCTTCTTCGACGGCAACTACCAGGAGTACGAAGCCGACAAGAAGAAGCGACTTGGCGAAGAAGGCGCCAAGCCCAAGCGCATGCGCTACAAAGCCCTCAAGTAAGCCTGCACCGGTTCTTCCGGAACGCGAACGGCGCGCCGACCTTGGAGGGTGGCGCGCTTTTTTCATGGGCCGCGCAAGCCGGCTTCTCAACGCGCCTGCACCAGCCGAAAGGCCGCATTCGCCCCCCATGTGGCGACCAGCAGGTTTCCGTCGGGTGTGCGGGTGAGTCCGACCGGGCTCGAAAGGCCGTCCGCCACCACGACGCGGCCTCCTTCGCGGTCGATGCGGCTGACCGTCGTGCCGCCGTAGTCGACCACATAGGCGGCAGCACCATCCCGGTCCGCGACGATGCCGGGGCCAGGGCTGCGCAGCCCGCCGTGAATGCTTCGCGCGCGGCCGTCCTGGCCGACCAGCGAGATGCCGCCCGCGATGTTGCTGACCATCAGCTCGCCGCCCGGCAGTTCGACTGCGCCGACCGGTGTCTGCAACCCCTCCGCGGCGATTTCGATCCTGCCGTCGGGATGCGCCGCGAGGATCTGATTGGTTCGACGGTTGGCGATCAGCAACCGGCCCTTGCGGTCGAAGCTCAGGCCGGCCGGCGTTGCCAGGCCGCTCACGAACACGCTCTGCCTGCCGCCGGGCGTGAAGCGCCACACAAGGTCCTGGCTGTAGGACGCGACGAAGATGTCGCCGGAAGGGCCGATCGCCAGCCCGCTGGGGCCGCTCAAGCCCGATGCGAACACCGAGCGGGCACCGTCAGGCGCAAAGCGCAGGACGGTCCCGGCCGACCAGTTGGCGACATAGAGATGGCCCGCCGCGTCGTAGGCCATGCCGACCGGCGAGGAGAGGTCGCTGTGCACGGCGCGTTTCTCCAGCGTCCAGCCCGGCAGGGCGGGCGTTTGCGCCGAGGCGGGCGCATTCATCGCAGCCGCAAGCAGCGCCAGGCCGAGCAGCGGCATCCGGACGCGAAAACTGCGGTGCTTCATGCGGGCTCCCCCACCGGGGCCTCCGCGGCAAACACCTCGCGCGCGGCCGTCAGCCCGTTCAGCGCGGCCGGAAAGCCCGCGTACACCGCCATCTGCATGATGACTTCGACCACCTCGGCACGCGTGACTCCAACGTTGAGCGCGCCCTGGATATGCACCTTGAGCTGCGGCGCGGCATTGCCCATGGCTGTGAGCGCGGCCACCACCGCGATCTCGCGTGAGCGCAGGTCGAGGCCGGGGCGCGAGTAGATGTCGCCGAACGGAAACTCGATCAAGAGGCGGGCGAAATCCGGCGCGATGCTGGCCAGGCTTTCGACGACCTTGATGCCGCCTTCACCGTCGATTTGCTGGAGCTTGGCCAGCCCGCGTTCGTAGCGCAGGTTGTCTTTGCCGTTCTGGCTTGCGTGTGCGTTCGTCATCGCTCGTCTTCCTTTCCGGGGCAGTGCCCGGTGACGAGGGACGCTTCTTGTCGATGGCTCGGTAATGCGCGATCTTCAGCGACAGCGCCTGCATGGATTGCTGCAGCGCCGCCACCTTGGCCTGGACCTCGGCAAGATGCTGTTCGAGCATCTCGCGCCGCTCCCCGACACTGGCGTCCCCCTGGCTTCGAAGCCTGGCGAAGGCCTGCATACCCTGGATGGGCATGCCGGTCTCGCGCAGGCGCAACAGGAAGGCCAGCCAGTCCATGTCGGCGCTTGCATAGCGGCGCTGGCCGCCCGGTGCACGCGGCACTGCGGCGATCAGGCCGATGCGCTCGTAGTAGCGCAGCGTGTGGGCCGTGAGGCCGGTGCGCTGCGCGACTTCCGCAATGGTCAAGCTGGTTTCCATGGCGGGAATTCTCGAAGTTGGAGCGCGCTCGAAGTCAAGCGCTTTCCGCGGCTTCCTTCGGCAGCGGCGTTCGGGGCGCGAAGTCGCCCGGTTCCGGCCAGCGCATCTGCACGCGCTTTTGCACCGTGTGGATGTTGTTGCGCAGCGCATAGAGCTCGTCGGCGTACGACAGCGGAACGGCCACCTTGTTCACCACGCGGTCCAACTCGTCGAGTTCGTCGAGCAGCTCCTTGCGCTCGCCTTGCCGCGCATCCACCTTGGATTCGATATCGCGCAGCCGCGCATACCAGCGGAACACGCGCCGCCGCACGCGGAACTGGTAGAGCGGCGGCACCACGCGGCTCAGCGGCAGCATCAGTACCAGCAAACCGCCCAGCACCAGCCACATGCGCTCGATCAGGTTGCTGGCCCAGAACGGCAGGTAGCGCTGCCAGAAGGGCGGCGTGCCGTTGATGGCACGATCGCCCTCGGGGCTTACGGGCAGTTCGCTGGTGCGCGTGTTGGGAAAGTCGCGCGCGCGGTTGAACCAGCCGGCATCGCTGTGCATGCCTTGCGCGGCCTGCGCAAAAAGCTGCCGCAGTGCCGGGTGCGTTTCGTCGCGCGAGAGCAGCGAGGTTGTGGCCGCGAGCAGGGATACGTCGGAAGGCGGCAGGTCTCTCGACAGGTCGACCACGCCGCGCGGCAGCGTGACCGCCGAGAGGAACGGAAAGCGCCGGGTATAAGCATCGGCCTGGCCGAAGTCCATGAGCTTGATGTCGGGCGCGCGCAGCAGGCGTTGCACCTGCGGCGACTGCGGCGCGGAGGACAGCACGATGGCGTCGAGCAGGCCGGCCTGCAGCGCTTCGGCGGCGGCCGCCTGTTCAAGGTTGGAAAGCTGCAGCGCGTCGGGGTCCAGGTGATTGGCTTTGAAGAGCCGCTCCATGATCTCGGGCAGGCCGCTGCCCGCGAGATCGACATTCACGCGCAAGCCGCGCAGTTGCGCGAGCGATGTCAGCGTGCTCGTCTTGCGGTCGATCTTCTGTGCGCTATCCGCTCGGTAGAAGAGCCAGATCGGCTCGTAGAACAGGCTGCCGAGGGAAGTGAGACCGGCTTCCTCGTCGGCCACCGGATCGGCGCTGCCGCCGCGCACAAAGCCCACGTCGGCGCCGCCGCTGCGAAGCAGTTCCAAATTCTCGGACGATCCCGTGGTGGCCTTGAGCTCCACCTCGATGCCGCTGCTCTTGAGCAGTTCGGCATAGCGCTTGCCGAACTGCGAGTAGGCGCTGCCTGTGGGCCCGGTGGCCAGGGTCACATGCCCGGGTGGCTGCGGCTGCAGCCACCAGTAGGCGGCAATCAGCAGGCCGATCACGAGGAACACGATCGGGCCGGCCGATGCGATCAGGTCGCGGATCGAGAGCAGGATCAGCTTCAGCGTCTTGGGCATGGCCATGGGAATCAATTCAAATTTTGGTAGTGGCGAGGTCGGCTGCGCACGGCACGTGCATTTCGCCCACGGTGACAGAACGCGCGGCCAGCACCGCGCGCAAGGTGGCGCGCGCCACCGCCTCCGCGGCCATGGTGCCGAGCACGGTCATGCCGGGGGCATTGCCCTCGAGCGGCACGCGGCCGGTGGCCAGCGCAAAGAGCGTGTCGCCGTCGCTCATCGTGTGCACCGGGTTGATGGCGCGCGCGAGACCGTCGTGCGCCACGCTGGCGAGGCGGTTGGCCTGCACCTTCGTCAGCACCGCATCGGTCGCGATCACGCCCAGCGTGGTGTTGGTGCCCGCAAGCAGCGGCTTGGGCTGCTCGCCGCGCAGCAGGGCGCGGCGCGTGTCGAGCAGTGCCAGGCCGTCTTCAGTGCGCGCGCCGGCCACCGGCTGCGCGGTGTCGGGGTCGATCACGTCGCCGAGCGAATTGACCGCGATCAGCGCGCCCACCGTCACGCCGCCCACGGTGACCGAAGCCGTGCCGATGCCGCCCTTCATCGCGCGATGCACGCCGAAGAGCTTGCCCACAAGTGCGCCGCTGCCGGCGCCCACGTTGCCTTCGGCCGGGGGGGCGCTGCTGGCCGCCTCGCAGGCTGCATAGCCGGATGCGGCGTCGGGACGGACGCGCGCGTCGCCCATGGGCAGGTCGAACAGCACGGCGGCCGGCACGATGGGCAAGATGCCGAAGCGCACGTCCATGCCGATGTTCCGCTCCTCGAGCCAGCGCATCGCGCCCTCGGCCGCGGCCAGGCCCCAGGCGCTGCCGCCCGCCAGCATGATCCCGTGCACCTGCTGCACCAGGTTGCCGGGCGAGAGCAGGTCGGTTTCGCGCGTGCCGGGCGCGGCGCCGCGCACGTCGACGCCCGCAACAGCGCCTTCGCGCGCGAGGATCACGGTGCAGCCGGTGGGCCGGCGCGTGTCGGAAAAATGACCTACCTCGATGCCGGCGACATCGGTGATGGCGCCTGAAGGCGAAAGATCGGAAGAGGGAACGGACATGGCGGCCGATTATGGGACCGCCCCTCTACGATAGGCGCCCATGACAGTTGCAAGAAGTTTCTCCGCAGGCGGCGCCGGGCGCCACGCGGTCGTGATCGGCGCGGGTGCCGTGGGAAGTGCGACGGCCATCGAGGCCTTGCGCGCCGGCCTGCGCGTGACGGTGGTGGAACCCGGCGAGCCGGGCGGCCCGCAAGCCACGAGCTATGGCAATGCGGGCTGGTTGTCATCGCATTCCGTGGTGCCGCCCGCGTTGCCCGGTGCGTGGCGCAAGGTGCCCGGCTGGCTGGCCGATCCGCTGGGGCCCCTCGCGCTGCGCTGGCGCTACCTGCCGCGGGCCCTGCCCTGGCTGCTGCGCTACCTGGCCTCGGGCTGGACCGAGGCGCGGGTGCAGCGCACGGCCGACGCACTGCGCACCCTGCTTGCCGACGCACCGGCGCTGCATGCCAGGCTCGCCGCCGAGGCCGGTGTGCCGCAGCTCATCGAGCAGCGCGGGCTGCTGCATGCATACCGTTCGCGCGAAGAGTTCGAGGGCGACGCGCTCGGCTGGCGCGTGCGCCAGCGCACCGGCGTGCGGTGGGAAGAATGGCCGGAGCCGGAACTGCGGCAGCGCGAACCCGATCTCGACGCGCGCTACACGCTCGGCATCTTCGTGCCCGAGGCCGGCCACTGCCGCAACCCTGGGGCCTACGTGGCCGCGCTGGCGCAGCATGCGATGGAGGCCGGTGCACAGCGCGTGGCGGCGCGCGCCACGGGCTTTCGTATCGAAGGCGGGCGGCTGCGTGCAGTGCAAACGGAGGCCGGCGAGATCGCCTGCGATGCCGCGGCTATCTGCGCGGGCGCGCGCTCGGGCCCTCTCGCCGCGGCGGCCGGCTCCCCGGTGCCACTCGAATCGGAGCGCGGCTACCACGTGGTGGTCGAAGGCGCTGCCGTGGGTCCGCACACGCCGACCATGGTGGCCGACGGCAAGCTCATCGCGCACTGGATGGACGGCGGCCTGCGTGCGGCCGGGCAGGTCGAGATCGGCGGGCTCGAGGCCGCGCCCGACTGGCGCCGCGCCGAGATCCTGCATCGCCACCTGCAATCGATGTTTCCAGGCCTGGCCGATCAGCCGGTGGCGTCGGTCGCGGTGAAGCACTGGCTCGGCCACCGCCCCAGTCTGCCCGATGGGCTGCCTTGCATCGGCACCGCCGCGGCCAGCCCGGACGTCGTGCTCGCCTTCGGGCATGGACACGTGGGCCTCTGCGGCTCCGCGCGCACCGGCAGGCTGGCGGCGCAGTTGCTGGCGGGCGCCACGCCCGAGACGGCGCTGGCTCCGTTTGATCCTGTCCGCTTTAGCTGACCGGGCCGTACCGGTTCAGCGGTAGCTCTGGTAGACGCGGGTGCCGCCGTCGGTCAGTACCAGCAGAACGTCGTAGGGATCGCGCTGGTTTCCGTAGACCGCGCCGTCCATGCCCGGCGAGCCGACCGGCATGCCCGGCACGGCAAGGCCGATGGCTTTCGGCTTCTCACGCAGCAGCCGGTGCACCTCGCGTGCGGGCACGTGCCCTTCGAGCGCGTAGCCGCCCACCAGGCCGGTGTGGCACGAGCCCAGTTTGTTGGACACACCGAGCCGTGCGCGCGCGGCGGTGTTGCCGTCATCGTGCACGCGGGTTGCGAAGCCGTTCACATTGAGGTGCTTCACCCAATCCTGGCAGCACCCGCAGTTCGGGTCCTTCCAGATCTCGACCATCGGCGCCGCGGCCAACGCGGCGAGCGGCCATGCCGCGGTGGAGGCGAGCGCCAGCACCGGGCCGGCGCGCAGAAGAAGTGTGCGTCTTTGCATGTGGGTTCTCCTCAAGACACGAGCTGTCCGCGGGCCTTGTCGACCCACACCTGCAGATTGTCGAGCAGGTCTTTCTGGCTGAATGAGCAGCTCTCCTCGCTGAAGAGCGCGCCCGATTCGAGCCGGTCGAGCAGGTTCAGCAGTACTTCTGCGTAGCGCGGCGGCAGGGCGCCGAGCAGGTCCGTGCTGGCGCGCGCTTCGTTCGACAGCACGGAGGCCGAGCCGCTGCCGCTTTGCAGCGCCGCGATGCGGCTGCCGAGGTCTTCGAGTTGCCGTGCGGCGGTGTTCATGACGCGGCCTTTCCGGGGGGCGGCAACGACAGGCCGCGTTCGCGCATCAAGTCGCGCAGCACATCGGGGTAGTCGGTAATGATGCCGTCCACGCCCCAGTCCATCAGCCGCAGCATGTCGGCGCGCTGGTTCACGGTCCAGGGCAGCACCTTGAAGCCGAAGCCTTGCGCCTCCTTGATGGCCGCCGGGGTCAGGTCGTTGTAGGCCGGCGACCAGATCACCGGGCCCTCGGACTTGCCTGCCGCAGCCTTGACCAGTTGCGGTGTGGAGGTGAAGTTGGCGCTATCCAGCCCGGCCGTCCAGCGGCTGTCCTTGAGCGTGCGCGCGCTGCTGAGATAGGCGCGCGGCAACTGCGGCGCCAGCTGGCCGACCAGCGCGAGCGTGCGCCAATCGAAGCTCTGGATGGTGACCCGGCCGCCCATCTGCGACTTGTCGATTTCGGCGAGCAGGGCGCGCACCATCGGCTCGGGCGCGGCGGTCTCCTCCGGCTTGGCCGGATCGATCTTGGTCTCGATGTTGAAGCGCACCGTGGCGGCCGCGGCGCCCCGTGCACGCACGTGGTCGAACAGGGCGGCCAGAGTGGGAATGCGTTCGCCGTCTTGCGGGATTTGCAATGCAAACTGCTTGCCGTAATTGCTCGCGGGATTGAGGCGGCCCACGTCGTAGCCCTGAAGCTGCGCCAGGGTGAGCGAGCGCACGGTGGCGCCGCTCTTCGGTGCGAGCCATGCGCCGTTCGCGTCCCGCGTGTGGTCGGGGTTGAGCGCAGTGTCGTGGGAGATCACGACCACGCCGTCGGCCGTCAGACCAATGTCGAGCTCGAGCGTGTTCACGCCCAGGTCGATGGCCTTCGAGAAAGCCGCCAACGTGTTCTCGGGTGCAAGGCCGCGCCCGCCGCGGTGGGCCTCCAGATCGAAGTGCTGCTTGGCCTTGGGGAGAATGGCCGCGCAGCCTGCAATCAGCAGTGCGGCAGCAAGCAAGGGGTATTTCATTTGAGCTGTACCTTGATGCCGTCGTCTTGCACCTTGATGTCGCCGATTTCGTAGGTCTTTCGGCCGACGGTGAGTTCTTCGGCGGTGAAGCTGCGCAGTATTTGGCCTTGCAGCAGTTCCTGGGCGACCACCGCGCCTATCTTCTGCAGCCTCTCGGCATCGCGGCCCTGCACGCCCTGCAACTCGAGGCGCTCGGCCTTGGGTTGGTCGAGCCGCAGCGCGCGCGTGGCAGCGTCGTAGCGCAACGCACTGCTGACCGAGACCACGCCCTGCACCGGCGATGCGGCCAAGAGGGGGCTCGCGATGGTCAGCGTGGCCGTGATGGCCGCGCGGTTGCCGCGCGCGTCCAGGCCCAGTTGCGGATCGCGCAGCCCGACCATGAAGATCTCGGCATAGCGTTCGGCCACCGGAAAGCGCTTGGCGATCTGCGCCTGCAATTCGTCGCGGGTTGCGGTGTATTCGCTCAGGAAGAAATTGAAACCTGCCAGCGCCGAAAGCGGCGATTGCAGGACCGTGGCGCCGAGCAGCGCGCGCAGCATCCAGCGGCGGGAGTTGAAGGGCATGGGAGGGATTTGCATACTTCTCGGAGCTTGCCACAGCCCGCGTGGTTCCAGCCAGCGGGTCCGGCGCGCTCGCGGGCTCCCCATGCTGCTATGCGGAAGGGAATATTTCCTACGCGCCGGCGCCCCCTGCCGAGCCACGTTCGGGGCTTCGGCAAGAAAAAGACGAACGATGCAGGGCGCCACGCGAATCGGAGTTTCTGGCTGGCGCTATCCGCCGTGGCGGGGGCGCTTTTACCCGAAGGGGCTGGCGCAGCGCCTGGAGCTCGATTTTGCCTCGCGCATGCTGCCGACCATCGAGATCAATGGCTCGTTCTATTCGCTGCAGCGCCCCGAGTCCTACCGGGCATGGCATGACGCGACACCGGACGATTTCGTGTTTGCGGTGAAGGGGCCGCGCTACATCACTCACAACCTGCGGCTCAAGGAACCGCGCACCGCGCTCGCCAACTTCTTTGCTTCGGGCGTGTTCGCACTCGGCTCCAAGCTCGGGCCGATCCTGTGGCAGCTGCCGCCGTACTTTGCCTACAACGCCGATCGCCTGGAGGAATTCTTCACGCTGCTGCCCCGGGACGGCCGTTCCGCGCTGGCGCTCGCGCGCCAGCACAGCGAAAAGGTCGGTGACGACCGTGCGTTGTTGAGGGTGCCCGCGAAACTGCGCCTGCGCCATGCACTGGAAGTGCGGCATGACAGTTTCGCGAATCCGGAATTCATCGCGCTGCTGCGCCGGCAGAAGGTCGCGCTGGTTGTTGCCGACACGGCAGGGCGCTGGCCGCTGCTCGAAGACCTGTGCGCCGACTTCGTCTACATGCGGCTGCATGGCGACAAGGAACTCTACGCCAGCGGCTACAGCGACGAAGCGCTCGATCGCTGGGCCGAGCGCATCGATGCGTGGCGCCACGGGCGCCAGGTCAAGGATGCCAGGCTGGCCGCGCCTTCGCGTCGATTGTCCGGTCGCAAGGGGCGCGACGTGTACTGCTATTTCGACAATGACGTGAAGGTGCACGCACCTTACGATGCCGCGCATCTGGCCACCCGGCTCGGCGTGGCCACCGGCCTCGGCCCCGACGACAACTTCGAGCCGCCGCCTGGCATGGCCGTGCGCAAGCGCACGAAGGCGCAGGCTCGCAAGTAGCGTGAGCGGTGGCTTGCCGCCTCAGTCGTGCAGCGACGAAAGAAACTGTTTGAGCTCGGCCGTCTGAGGATTGCCGAACATTTCCGCCGGCGGGCCCATCTCATGCACGCGGCCCTGGTGCATGAAGATCACGCGGTCGCTCACCTTGCGCGCAAAGCTCATCTCGTGCGTGACCATGAGAAGCGTCATGCCTTCATCCGCCAGGGACTCCACCACGCGCAGCACCTCGCCCACCAGCTCGGGGTCGAGCGCGGACGTAATCTCGTCGCACAGCAGTACGGCGGGCTCCATGGCGAGCGCGCGGGCGATGGCCACACGCTGCTGCTGTCCGCCGGAGAGCTGGTCGGGCATGGCGTCGAACTTCTCGGCCAGGCCCACGCGCTCGAGCAGCTTGCGCGCCTGCGACGCTGCCTCCATGCCGCCGCGCTTTTTCACCAGCGTGGGCGCAAGCATCACGTTCTTGCCGACCGAGAGGTGCGGAAACAGGTTGAAGCTCTGGAAGATCATGCCCACGCGTTGGCGCAGCTCGCGCATAGCCATGGCGCTTTCGTGCAGCAGGGGCTTGCCGTCGACGGTGAGCGAGCCCTCCTGGAACACCTCGAGCCCGTTGATGCAGCGCAATAGCGTGCTCTTGCCCGAGCCGCTCTTGCCGATGATGGCAATGACCTCGCCGCGCTTCACGTCGAGGTCGATGCCCTTGAGCACCTCGTTGGTGCCGTACGATTTGCGCAGCGCGGTTACGCGCACGATCGGCGCGGCGGAGGACGAGGCGGAAGCGGCGGGGGATTCAAGCACGGCGGCCATGGGATTTCCTCTCGAGGTTCTTGGCGTACAGGCTTACCGGGAAGCACAGCACAAAGTAAAGCAGCGCCACGCAGCTGAACACCACAAAGGGCTGGAAGGTGGCGTTCGAAATCATGCTGCCGGCCTTGGTGAGTTCGACGAAGCCGATCACCGAGGCGAGCGCGGTGCCCTTGATGACCTGCACCAGGAAGCCGACGGTCGGTGCGATCGCGATCTTCACGGCCTGCGGCAGGATCACATGGCGCATCTGTTCGGCAAAGCTCAGAGCCAGGCTGTCCGAAGCCTCCCACTGGCCCTTGGGAATCGAGGCCACGCAGCCGCGCCAGATCTCGGTGAGAAAGGCGCTGGTGTAGAGCGTGAGCGCCACGCTGGCAGCGGTCCACGCCGACACGTCGACGCCGAACAGCGCAATGCCGAAGTAGGCAAGAAAGAGCTGCATCAGCAGCGGCGTGCCCTGGAACAGCTGCACGTAGAGACCCACGGCGCGGTCCATGACGCTGCCGCCGCGCAAGCGCAAAAACAGCAACAGGCCACCTACAAGCCCGCCGCCAATAAAGGCGATGAATGACAGGACAACCGTCCAGCGCAGTGCCATCAGCAGGTTGCGCAGGATGTCCCAGAGAGAAAAATCGACCATGGTGTGGCTTCCTGCGTTCAGCGGCCGAAGAAAAATCTCGGCCCGGCCCAGTTGAGCAATTTGCGCAGCGCCACTGCCAGCGCCAGGTAGAGCAGCGTGGCGATGATGAAGGACTCGAAAGCACGGAAGTTGCGGCTCTGGATGAGGTTGGCCGCATAGCTCAGCTCTTCGGTGGAGATCTGTCCGCAGACGGCCGAGCCCAGCATCACGATGATGATCTGGCTCACCATGGCGGGCCACACCTTCTTGAGCGCCGGCGGCAGCACCACGCGGATGAACACCTGCACCTTGTTGAGCGCCAGGCTCACGGCCGCCTCGATCTGCCCCTTGGGCGTGGCCTCGATGCCGGCGCGGATGATCTCGGTGGAATAGGCCCCGAGGTTCATCACCATCGCGATGATCGAAGCCGTCTCGGGCGTGAGCTTGACGCCCGCGGCCGGCAGCCCGAAGAAGATGAAGAACAGCTGCACGATGAAGGGCGTGTTGCGGATCAGCTCCACGTAGCTACCAGCCACCCAGCGCAGCCACGTTGGCCCGTTGGCGCGCGCCCATGCGCAGGCCACGCCCACGGCCATGCCGATGACCGTCGCAATGGCCGTGAGGCCGACTGTCCAGGCTATGCCCTTGGCGAGCAGCCGCCAGTCGACGAGAACTGCACCGAAGTCGAATTCCATGGCGGCGCCTTTATCTGAGGTTCAGCGTGATGGGTCAGACGGGCAGATCGCCGGCTGCCTTGCCGAGCCACTTCTTGGACATGGCATCGAGCGTGCCGTCCTTCTTGGCCGCGGCGATGATCTCGTTGACCTTGGTCTTCAGTGCGGTCTCGCCCTTTGCCACGCCGACGTAGCAGGGGCTGTCTTTCAGCAGCAACTTGAACTCGGCGCTGACCTTCGGGTTCTTGGCGAGCATGTCGCCGGCCACCGCCGCGCTGGTGGCAACGGTCTGCGTCTGGCCGGCCACGAAGGCGGCGATGGTCGCGTTGTTGTCTTCGAAGCGTCGGTAGTCGACGTTGGGCGGCGCCACCTTGTTCAGTTCCTGGTCTTCCATGGCGCCACGCGTCACGGCGACGGTCTTGCCGGCCATGTCGGCAAAGCTGGTGAGCTTCATGCTCTTGGCCGCGTACACAGCCTGGAAGAAAGGCGCATAGGCCGAAGAGAACTCGATCACCTTTTCGCGCTCGGGGTTCTTGCCCAGCGTGGAGATCACGAGGTCGGCCTTGCGGGTCTGCAGGTAGGGGATGCGGTTGGCGCTGGTCACGGGCACCAGCTCGACCTTCACGCCCAGCTTGGCGGCGATGAGCTCAGCCATTTCAACGTCCAGGCCCTGCGGCTTCATGTTCTTGTCGACCGACCCGTACGGCGGGTAGTCGGTCGGCACGGCGATCTTGATGGTCTTGGCCTTTAGCACGTTGTCCAGGGCGTTCTGGGCCTGGGCGGTGCCCGCTGCAGCCAGCATGGCGACGGAAGCAAGCGCGAGCGTGAGGTGGCGTTTGGACGAAGAGAAGTTCATAGCAGGGCTCCTAGGTAAGTCGTTGAATCGGTGTCGTCGGGGGAGGGCACGGCTTTGCGCCGCTTCGGCTTGGCCGAGGTGTTTTGAAGCGGTGCCAGCGCATCGCGCAGTTGCGCGAGGGGGTCGGTGGGCGCCTGCACGCGCAGGGCCGACTGCACCGTGCCGATGTGCGCGGCCATCAATGCCTCGGCCGCGGCGTGATCGCCCCGTTCGAGTGCGGCAACGATCTGCACGTGATCTTCGCAGGACTGCACGGCATCGTGCGAAGACTGGTAGAGCATGGCGATCAGCGTGGTGCGCGCCGTGAAGTCGCGCAGCGTGTCGGCCAGGAGGGTGTTGCCCAGGCATTCGGCCAAGCACACATGAAAGTCGCCGAGCAGGAAGCTGCGGTTGCCGACGTCGTTTTCCTTCAGCGCGGTTTTTTCACGCTGGAGGTGCGCCTTCAACTGGCGCAGGGCGGTTTTGTCGATCTTGCCGGTGCTGCCCGCACTGCGGATAAGGCCCAGTTCGATGACGCGCCGGGCCTCGAAAGCTTCGCGCGCCTCGTCCTGGGAGGGTTCGATCACGAACCAGCCGCGCCGTGCGCTCACGGTGACGATGCCGCGCGCGGCCAGGCGGGTGAGCGCTTCCCGCACGATGGTGCGGCTGCAGTCGAACAGCATGGCAAGCTGCTGCTCGCCCAGGCGCGAACCCGGCGCGAGCTTTTGTGCCATCACCGCTTCGACGATGCGTGCACTGATTTCGGATGCGGAAATGGCCATAGCCTGCATACCAGCAGCTTTTATGCCAACTGGTATGCAAGATATGTGCACCGAAATGGGTCGCGGCTGCGCACAAGCCGCCCAAAATGCGGGCGTCGGGCCCGTCGTCCGTTCAGTCCATCCGGGCGCCCGAAGCCTTCACCGCCTTCTCCCAGCGCGGCGTTTCCGTGGCCAGGAAGCGCGCGAACTCCTCGCTGCCCAGGAAGGCCGGGTCCGCGCCCTGGCTCACCATGCGATCGCGCACCTCGGGGCTGGTCAGCACCTGGCGGAACGCTTCGCTGAGCTTGGCGACAACGTCCTTGGGTGTGTCCTTCGGGGCGAGAAAGCCATAGAAGCCCACCACCTCGAAGCCCTTGATGCCCGACTCGATGACGGTTGGCACGTCGGGCAGGGCGGGGTTGCGCTCGCGGCTGGTCACGGCCAGGGCGCGCACCTTGCCTTGCTTGTGGTAGTTGGCGGCTTGCGGAATCGATTCAGCCATGAACTGCACCTGCCCCGCCATCAGGTCGGTAAAGGCCGGCGCACTGCCGCGGTAGGGAATGTGCACCATGAAGATGCCGGTCGCGGTCTTGAACATCTCGGGCACCAGGTGGCTGATGCCGCCATTGCCGGCCGAGCCGTAGTTGACCTGGCCGGGCCGCGCCTTGGCGTAGTCGACAAACTGCTTGAGGTCTTGCACCGGCAGCTTGGGCGTGACCAAGAGGGCGAGGGGCTGCATCGCGGTGCGCGCGATGGGCACGAAATCGCGCTGCGTGTTGTAGGGCAGCTTGCTATAGAGCGCGCCGTTGATCACCGCCACGCCGGTGTTGGCCAGCAGCAGGGTGTAGCCATCGGCCGGGCTCTTGGCGACGGCGTCGGCGCCCACCGAGCCGCCCGCGCCGGGCTTGTAGTCGACGATCAGCGGCTGGCCGAGCACGGCCTGCAGCTTGTCGGTCAAAAGGCGCGCATGCTGATCGAGCGGACCCCCGGCCGGAAAGCCGATGACGACCTTGATGGGCTTGTCGGGATAGGCGGCCTGTGCATGGCCGCCGATGCCGAACGATGCGAACGACGCGATTGAAAAAGCCGCCATGATGGCGGCGCGGACCGGGTGGCGGTGGGCCATGGATCGTCTCCTCTTGTAGTGGAGACGATCATAAGCAGCGCTCAGCCGGCCAGCGTGGCCTTCAGCGTGATCTCCGGCACGCTGGCCAGCGCCTTCGACAGCGGGCATCCGGCCTTGGCGGCGGCCGCGATCTGGTGGAACTTGGGTTCGTCGAGCTTTGGCACGGTGGCGTCGAGCTCGAGCGCGATGCGGTCGATCTTGAAGCCTTCGCCGTCCTTGGCCAGGCGTACCGCGGCCTTGGTGTCGATCCTGGTGGCGGTGAAGCCCTCTTTCTCGAGCGCGAAGGCAAAGGCCATCGTCAAGCAGGCCGCATGGGCCGCACCGACGATCTCCTCGGGGTTGGTGCCGCGCTTGTCGTCCTCGAAGCGGCTTGCGAAACCATACGGGTAGTCCTTGAGCGCGCCAGTCTCGGTGCTGACCTGGCCCTTGCCGGTCTTGCCGGCGCCTTCCCAGTGAACGCTTGCGTGCTTGTCTGCTGCCATGAAATCTCTCCTTCATAGGGGTGACGGTGGGGAGCCGAAGGTTCGCGCGGAACGCCGGTCTTGTCTGTAGTCGCAGAGCGCGTGCGGTGCGGATCGCGACGTTGAAACAAATGGGCGTCGCCAAGGTGACGGTCCCGGGGGCTTCCCCGATGGGAGCGGCGGACGGGTCGCCTTAGGCTGCGGACTGTTCCTTTTTCTCTCCCTTCGACCGACTGCCCGACCATGCAACAACGCCCGCACTACAAGTTCTGGCCCAAGCGCCTTCCGCATTCGATCACCGTGCCCGCAACCTCGCTCTGGCACAACCTCGCGACGTCGGCGGCGCGCTATCCGGACAAGGCTGCGCTGGTGTTCTTCGGCCGCGTGGTGAACTACCGCGATTTCGCCGACGAGGCCGAGCGCCTGGCCGGCACGCTGCATGCGCTGGGCGTGAAGCGCGGCGACCGCGTGGTGCTGGACATGCAGAACTGCCCGCAGCTCGTGATCGCGCATTTCGCGATCCTGCGCGCCAATGCGGTGGTGGTGCCGGTTAACCCGATGAACCGGGCCGAGGAGCTCAAGCATTACATCGTCGACCCCGACGCCAAGGTGGCCATCACCACCGGCGACCTGGCTGGGGAGCTGGCCAGGGCCAGCAATGCGCTGCCAGCCGAGCAGCGGCTGTCGCACATCATCGTGACCCAGTTCACCGACGCCTTCGACGCCGATGCAACCGGCGACGATGCACCTGCACCCGCGTGGAAGGAGTGGCTCACCACGCGCCATCCCCTGCCCGAGCTGGCGGGCGGCAAGGCGATGGCCTGGACCGATGCGCTGGCCGCGGGCCATGCCGCGCCCGAGCACGTGGTGGGCGCCAACGACATGGCGCTGCTGCCCTACACCAGCGGCACCACCGGCCTGCCCAAGGGCTGCGTGCACCATCACTCGAGCCTCATGCACAACGCGGTGGCTGGTCAGTTCTGGGGCCAGGCGACGTCGGAAGCGGTGGTGCTGGCCGTGGTGCCCATGTTCCACATCACGGGCGTGGTGAGCATGATGCACACCTCTATCGTCGCGGGGGGCACGCTGGTCATCATGCCGCGCTGGGACCGTGACGTGGCCGGGCGGCTCATCTCGCGCTGGAAGGTGACGAGCTGGACCAACATCCCGACCATGGTGATCGACCTGATGGCCAGCCCCCACTTTGCGAGCTACGACCTGTCGAGCATCACCCACATCGGCGGCGGCGGTGCCGCCATGCCACAGGCCGTGGCGCAGCGCCTCTTCGAACAATACGGCCTCAAGTACCAGGAGGGCTACGGCCTCACCGAAACGGCGGCGCCATCGCACACCAACCCATCCGACAACCCCAAGCAGCAGTGCCTGGGCATTCCGTTCATGAGCACCGACGCGCGCGTGGTCGATCCCGACACGCTGGCCGAAATGCCCATCGGCGAATCGGGCGAAATCATCATCCACGGCCCCGAGGTGTTCCAGGGCTACTGGAAGCGCCCCGATGCCACCCGTGCCGCTTTTGTCGAGTTCGAAGGCAAGCGCTTTTTTCGCTCCGGCGACATGGGCCGCATGGACGAGGACGGCTATTTCTTCATCACCGACCGCCTCAAGCGCATGATCAACGCGAGCGGCTTCAAGGTGTGGCCCGCCGAGGTCGAGCTGCTGATGTTCCGCCATCCCGCCATCCAGGAGGCTTGCGTCATTTCCACCAAGGACAGCTATCGCGGCGAATCGGTCAAGGCCGTGGTGGTGCTGCGCGCCACGCACAAGGACACCACCGAGCAAGAGATCATCGACTGGTGCCGCGAGAACATGGCCGTCTACAAGATCCCGCGCAAGGTGCAGTTCGTCGATGCACTGCCCAAGAGCGGGAGCGGGAAGGTGATGTGGCGGCTGTTGCAGGAAGACGAGAACGGCAGCGTCGCGTAACAGCGGGTTCCAGCCCCGGCGCTCCTGCACTTCGCGCCGAGAATCCGTGCCTTTGATCGCCACGGTTTCTCCGCTCATGCGCTTGCGCTTTCTCTCCGCCATCTGCCTTGCGCTTCTGCCCCTGCTGTCGCACGCCGCCCCTCGAACCTGCCTCGTGGTCGGCATCAGCGACGGCGACACGCTCACCGCCCGATGTGGCCGCTTCGGTTCCTACGAAGAGGTCAAGGTGCGCATCGCCGCGATCGACGCACCCGAAAGATCGCAGCCGTATGGCCAACGAAGCCGGCAGGCACTGAGCCGCCTCTGCTATTTCGAGCAGGCCGTGATCACCGAACGCGACACCGACCGCTATGGCCGCACGGTCGCCGATGTGAGCTGCAAGGGGCACGACGCGGGCACCCATCAGGTCACTGAAGGCTGGGCCTGGGTGTACGACTTCAACGGAATCGCCACGCGGCGCGGCGGCGGATTGTTCAAGCTGCAGGAGAGCGCCCGCACGCAGCGCTTGGGGCTGTGGGCCGGTGCCAAGCCGACGCCGCCATGGGAATGGCGGCGTCGCCAGCGCGAGAGCGATTCGAGCGAAGCCCTGTTCTGAGCCCTGCTGCGGCCACCCGCTCCCAGGGGATGTGCCGCTGCTACGACTCGCTCCTGCCCTGCACGTCCGCCACCACGCGCGCATTGCGCTGGAAGCTCCAATAGGCGCTGGCCCAGTCCATCATCACCACGATGCGGTTGCGGAAGCCGATCAGGAAGTAGGCATGCGCGAACAGCCAGAAGAGCCATGCGAGCCGGCCGCTGAAGCGCAGCGGCCCGAAGGGCGTACCCAGGTCCACCACGGCAGAGTTACGGCCGATGGTGGCCAGGTTGCCGTAGTCGCGGTAGCGAAAGGGCACGGTAGGCTCGCCCTTGATGCGGCGCAGAATATTCGCGGCCGCCGCGCGGCCCATCTGCTTGGCGCCGGGCGACACGCCGGGCACGGGCTTGGGCGGCTTGCCGGGCGCATGGCTCAGGGCCGCCGCAAGGTCGCCCACCACGCTGATCTCGGGATGGCCGGCCAGGCTCAGATCGGGCTCGACCTTGATGCGGCCGGCGCGATCGCACTCGACCCCGGTCGCCTCGCCCAGCATGCGGCCGAGGGGTGACGCGGCGACGCCCGCCGCCCACACCACACAGCTGGTGTCGATGCGGTAGCTTGTGGCCGGCGCGCCGTCCGCACCCCCGCCTGTCTGCACTTCGAGCCCGGTGGCATCGATGGCCGTAACGCGGGCGTTGAGCCGCACCTCGACACCGAGCTTTTCCAGTTGATCTAGCGCTTTCTGACTGAGGCTCTCGGGCATGGCCTGCAGCACGCGCGGCCCGCCTTCGATCAGCAGCACCTGTGCGCTACCGGGGTCGATATGACGGAACTCGCCGGAGAGCGTGTGCTTGGCAATCTCGGCCAGCGTGCCCGCCATTTCGACACCGGTCGGCCCGGCGCCGATGACCGCGAAGGTGAGCAGGGCACGGCGGCGCTGCGGGTCGGTGGCGGTTTCGGCCGCCTCGAACGACATCAGCACGCGGCGTCGGATCTCGAAGGCATCGGCCAGCGTCTTGAGGCCAGGCGCGACGGGCGCCCATTCGTCGTGGCCGAAATAGCTGTGCGTGGCGCCGGCCGCGACAACCAGGTGGTCGTACGGGACGCGGTTTCCGTTGGCCAAATGCACCGCTTGTGCCGAGGTATCGATGGCGCTCACTTCGCCGAGCAGCGTGGTGATGCGCGGCTGCTGGCGGAACAGGGTGCGCACCGGCGCTGCAATCGATGGTGCGGCCAGCCCGGCGGTCGCCACCTGGTAGAGCAGGGGCTGGAACAGGTGGTGGTTGGTCTTTTCGATCACCGTCACGTCCACGTCGGCACCTTCGAGCTTGCGGGCGGCTTCGAGCCCGCCGAATCCGCAGCCGACGATGACGACACGGGGGCGGGCGGAGGCGTTGTTCGTTTGCATCGAGCGGATGATACGCAGGCGCCCTGCACGCCAGCCCATCTTGTGCCAAAGTGGCTCCCCCGCCGATCGGGCGGCCCACGCGGCACAGGGCAGGGCGGGCACTTGTCCTACGTGATGCGGCAACACCGATCGGCTACAAATTGCGGTTGACCCGACTGGAGACACCATGACGCTTTCCCGGCCGATCACCCAGGCGGCAAGCGCACTGCGCGACAGGTTCCGCGAAGTGCGCGCCGCCAGCCTGGCACTCGCCGCGCCGCTCTCCGCCGAAGACCAGTGCATCCAGTCGATGCCCGACGCGAGCCCGACCAAGTGGCACCTGGCGCACACCACGTGGTTTTTCGAGACCGTGCTGCTCCAGCCGCACGCCGCGGGTTACCGGCCGTTCGATACACGGTTTCATTACCTCTTCAATTCGTATTACGAGGCGCTCGGCCCGCGCCATCCACGGCCGCAGCGCGGGCTGCTCACGCGGCCCTCGGTGGACGAGGTGCATGCCTACCGCAGCCATGTCGATGAGGCGGTGCTGACGCTGCTCGACAGCGACATCGGCGACCAGGACTGGGCCGCCATCGAACCCATCGTCACGCTCGGCCTGAACCACGAGCAGCAGCACCAGGAACTCTTGCTCACCGACATTCTTCATGCGCTGTCATGCAACCCGCTGCTGCCGGCCTACAAGCCCGCCGCCGGGCCCGCGTTGCGGCTTGCTGCGGTGCCGCCGGCGATGCGGTGGCTTCCGCAGCCCGGCGGGATGGTGCAGGTGGGCCATGAAGGACAAGTCTTTGCCTTCGACAACGAGACGCCGCGCCATGCGGCGCTGCTGCAGCCCTATGCCATTGCCGACAGGCTGGTGAATTGCGGCGACTACGCGCAGTTCATTGCCGACGGCGGTTACCAGCGGCCCGAGCTCTGGCTGTCGGACGGCTGGTCTGCCGTGCAGGCGCAGGGTTGGCGGCACCCCGCGTACTGGATCGAGGCCAACGACCCGCGACTCGGAACCCAGCAGCAACAGGGCGGCTGGCAGGTCTTCGGCCTGCACGGCGTGCGGCCGATGGAAGCCGACGCACCGGTGTCTCAGCTCAGTTTCTACGAAGCCGCCGCGTACGCCGAATGGGCCGGCGCGCGGCTGCCCACCGAGTTCGAATGGGAGGCCGCTTTCGACGCGCCCGGCATTTCTCAAATGGCCGGCCATGTCTGGCAGTGGACGCGGTCCTCCTATGACCCGTACCCCGGGTTTCGGCCCATGCCCGGTATCGCGGCCGAATACAACGGCAAGTTCATGGTGGGTCAACTGGTGTTGCGCGGTGGCAGCGTCGCCACCCCGGCCGGGCACACGCGGCCCAGCTACCGCAACTTCTTTCCGCCGGCCGCGCGCTGGCAGTTCTCGGGGCTGCGGCTCGCGAAAGACGTTTGAATCATGCGCAATCCAAGTTCCTCGTCCTCCTATCCGTTTGCTTCCGCCGCGCAGCAGCAAAAGCGCCAGCCCATTGCGCCCGTGCCGCTTTCTGAGTTCGGCCGCGAGATGCAGGCCGGCCTGGCGAGCAGGCCGCGCCGGATTTCGCCGAAGTATTTTTATGACGCGGCGGGTTCGCAACTGTTCGACCGCATCTGCGAATTGCCCGAGTACTACCCCACGCGCACCGAACTGCGCATCCTCGGCGAATGCGCTACGGAAATCGCCGGGCAGATCGGTCCCGGTGCCGAGATCGTGGAGTTCGGCGCCGGCTCGCTCACCAAGGTACGGCTTCTGCTCGATGCGCTGGAATCGCCCCGGCGCTACCTGCCCATCGACATCTCGGGCGAACATCTGGAGGCCGCCGCCGAGCGGCTGAAGGCCGACTACCCGCAACTGGCGGTGCAGCCGATTGCGGCCGACTACACGATGCCCCTGGTGCTGCCCGCGCCACTGCCGGGCGCGGGCAAGCGCGTCGGCTTTTTCCCGGGTTCGACCATCGGGAACTTCGAGCCTGACGAGGCCCTGGCCTTTCTGCAACTCGCTGCGCGGATGCTGCGCGGCGGAGGGCTCCTGATCGGCGTCGATCTCGTGAAGGACCCGGACCGGCTGCACGCGGCTTACAACGACGCGCAAGGCGTGACCGCTGCGTTCAACCTCAATCTGCTGCGGCGCGCGAATGCCGAGCTCGACACCGATTTCGACGTTGACGGCTTTGCGCATGCGGCGTTCTACAACGCGCCGAAGCAGCGCATCGAGATGCATCTTGTGAGCCGCCGGGACCAGGCGGTTTCATTGAACGGTGAGCGGTTCGGCTTTGTTGAGGGTGAGACGATTCATACGGAGTACTCGCACAAGTTCACTGTGGAGGGGTTGAGGGCGCTGGCTGTGAAGGCGGGGTTTCGGCCTTTGGCGGTTTGGACGGATCCTGAGAGGCTTTTTAGTGTGCATTGGCTTGCGGCCTGACTTCTTCTTTTTTAGTTCCGAGGCCGGGACTCGCCCCGGCGGGCGACCTACTTTTCTTTGCTTCGCCAAAGAAACGTAGGCAAAAGAAAGGCGACCCCACTGTCTGCGACCCTYCGCTNGAGGCCGGGACTCGCCCCGGCGGGCGACCTACTTTTCTTTGCTTCGCCAAAGAAACGTAGGCAAAAGAAAGGCGACCCCACTGTCTGCGACCCTYCGCTKCGCTGCGGGCAACCTGCGGTGCTCGGGTTTCGCGGGGTCTCGCAGAACTCGCTTCGCTCARACAGCTGCGAGCCCTGATCCGCGAAACCCTGCGCTCCTCGGCGCATACAGAGGGGAGGGCAAACCACACGGGCCTTTGCTTCGCTCGGCCACCAGGCCACTGCGGCGCTGCGCGCCTCGGTGGTTGGTATGAGCCTGGGCTTGGGCTTCGGTATTGGCTGTTGGTCTTGGGGCCGAGCGAGAGCGAAGGCTGCCCGCTCCCACCCCTTCTGTATGCGCCGAGGAGCGCAGATGCAGGCGGGATCAGGGCCGCAGCTGTTTGAGCGAAGCGAGTTCTGCACCCCTTCTGTATGCGCCGAGGAGCGCAGATGCAGGCGGGATCAGGGCCGCAGCTGTTTGAGCGAAGCGAGTTCTGCGGACCCCCGCCGGAGTCGAGCACCGCAGGTTTCCCGCAGCGCAGCGAAGGGACGCAGACAGTAGGGGTCGCCTTTCTTTGCTTACTTTCTTTGCCGAAGCAAAGAAAGTGAGTCGCCCGCCGGGGCGAGACCCGGCCTCGGGAAAGAAAAAGAACCCGTAAAAACAGCTATCCCCGAAACCTCTTCCGAGTCAAAGCCAAAGCAATCCAAAAGGCCACAACCGCATAAACCGCCAACACTCCCCCGTGCAGCCACCAGTCCGTAGGCCACTGGTCCATGAACAGCGGCCTCACCAGCGCCACCGCAGTAGTCAGCGGCAACCAAGCCGCCACAGCCCGAACAGCAGAAGGCAATTGCTCCAGCGGAAAGAACACGCCACTTAAGAACATCATCGGCGTCATGAACAGCGTGAAGTAATAGGTGAAGAAGTCATACCCCTTCGCCAGCGCATTGAAGATCAGCGCAATGGACGAGAACGTGATGCCGGCCCCGATCAGCACCATCCATGCGACCACCAGCTTCGGACTGTGGCTGATCCCCAGCCCGAGCATCACGAAAAGGATCGCGGTCACGGTGAAGATCGACTTGAAGGCGGCCCACAGCATCTCCGCCAGCACGATGTCATCGAGCCCGACCGGCGCGTTCATGATGCCGTCCCAGGTTTTCTGCACGTGCATGCGCGAGAAGGCCGAGTACAGCGCCTCGAAGCTCGCGGCGTTCATCGCGCTCATGCAGATCGAGCCGCTCGCCAGAAAGAGGATGTAGGGCACCCGCGTTCCGTTGACCGACACCTCGCCGACAAGCGCGCCCATACCGTAGCCGAAGGCCACGAGCCAGATCAGCGGCTCGGCGATGTTGCCGATGAGGCTCGGGATCGCGAGCTTTTTCCACACCAGCAGGTTGCGCAGGAAAACCGGCCACCAGCGCAGCGAAAGCTCGGGCGCGCGCCATACCGAAGGCGGTGGCGGCGTGGCGCCGAGGGCCGTAGATGGTGTTGTCGTCGTCGTGTTCATGGATCAGCCCTCCTGGCGAATCTGCCGGCCCGTGAGCTTGAGAAAAAGGTCTTCGAGGTTCGCGGGCCGATGAAAGGTGCGCAGCCGGCCGTGCTGCGCCAGCGCATCGAGCAGGCGGCGTGCATCCTGCGTGTAGAAGAACACCGTCTCTCCGCTCACTTCCACGCGGGCCGCCATGGCCTTGAGTTCGGGCGACTCGGCCAGCGAGAGCGCGCCGTTGCCATACACCTCGACCACATCGGGTTCCAGGTGCTCGGCGATCAGGTCGCGCGGCCGTCCTTCGGCAATCTTTCGGCCGTGGTCGAGCACCAGCAGGCGCGAGCACAGGCGCTCGGCCTCGTCCATGAAGTGCGTCGTCAGGAGGATCGACTTGCCCTGCTGAAGCAGCACCTGCAGCCGCTCCCACATCAGGTGCCGCGCCTGCGGATCGAGCCCGGTGGTCGGCTCGTCGAGCAGCAGCAGCTTGGGGTCGTTCACCAGCGCGCGCGCCAGCGAAAGGCGCCGTCGCATGCCGCCCGACAGCTCGCCCGGCTTCGCATTCGCCTTGTGCGAGAGGGCGGCAAACTCCAGCAGCTGCGGTACGCGCTCGCTCGCCTGCGACTTGCTGAAGCCGAAGTAGCGGCCGTACACCACGAGGTTCTCGGCGCAGCTGAAGTCGGGGTCGAGCGTGTCGAACTGCGAGACCACGCCAAGCTGCGCCTTGATGGCGAGCGCATCGCGCGGCATTTGCAGGCCCAGCGCCGAGATCTCGCCGCCGTCGGGCATGGTCAGGCCCAGGCACATGCGGATCGTGGTGGTCTTGCCGGCGCCGTTCGGCCCGATCACGCCCAGGCATTCGCCGGGCGAGATCTCGAACGACAGGTCGTCGACGACGGTGGTGTCGCCATAGCGCTTCTGAAGATGGCTGGCGCGGAAAAGGGGGGTGGACGAAGAAGAGTAGGAGGATGGCACGCGGTCATTCTGGCCCAGGCGCGCGAAGCCTGCCGCCCACGCTTCAACCGATGGACAACGCTCGGGAGTTCGGGGCAGCAGGTGCGGGAGCCCTACATCCGCAAGCCGCTGAACTCGGTCTTCATCCAGTCGATGAAAGCCCGCGTGCGCGCCGGCAGCAGCCGCGCGTTCGGGTAGATCACGCTCACTGGCCGCGGTGGCGGTTCGTAGTCTTCGAGCACCAGCTTCAATCGGCCTTGCGCCACGTACGGCAACACCTGGTACGAGAAGAAAGTGCCAAACCCCATGCCCGCGGCGCACGCCTCCACGGCGGGCGCGAGGTGGTTGAACTCGAGCCGGTTGCTGGGCGTCACGCTCACGGTCTTGCCGCCCTCGTGGAACTGCCACTGCGGCGGCGCGTCGATGCGGCCGCGCACGCAGGGGGCGCCGGCAAGGTCGCGCGGGTGCCGCGGCGTGCCATGGAGCGCGAGGAACTCGGGGCTCGCCGCCACCACGCGCCGGATGGTGCCGAGCGTCTGCGCCACGAGCGATGAATCCTGCAGCGGGCTGATGCGGATGCCGATGTCGATGTTTTCCTCGAGCAGGTTCACCGTGCGGTCGTACAGCAGCACGCTGCAGCGCACCTTGTCGTAGCGCTTCATGAAGCGCGTGATGGCCGGCGCCACGTACATGTGGCCGAACAGCACCGGCGCGGTGATGGTGAGCAGGCCCGCGGGCTCGTGCGCCTCGGCCTTGAGCGCGAGGTCGGCGGCGTCGGCCGCGAGCAGCACCTCCCGCACGCTGGGCAAATAGTGGCGGCCTTCCTCGGTCAGCGAGAGGCGGCGCGTGGTGCGATGAAAGAGGCGCACGCCCAGGTGCGCCTCTAGTGCCGCGAGCGAGCGCACGACCGCGGGCAGCGAACTGCCCATCGATTCGGCGGCGCGGGTCAGGCTGCCCTGCTCGGCAATCTGCACGAAGGTCTGCATGGCTTTGAAGCGGTCCATGACCCAATTAAACCGGAAAAAGCAGCAGTCAAATTCAAGAATGGCTATTCATTCATTTGCCGCAAGAGAGAAGAATCGGGACACGCCATCAAACCATTGCAAAAAAGGACTTCTCCATGAACGCCGTTGCCAGCCTTCCCGCCCAACCGATCAAGCTCTACGGCAGCGCCATCTCGGGCCATGTGCACCGGGTGCGCTTGTTTCTCTCGATGCTCGGCTTGCCCTTCGAAAGCATCGAGCTCGACCTGAAGCAGCGCGCGAACCGCACGCCCGAGTTTCTGGCACGCAACCCCTTCGGCCAGGTGCCGGTGATCGAGGACGGCGAGGTCACGCTGGCCGATTCGAACGCGATCCTGGTCTACCTCAACGAGCGCTATGCCTCCGATCCGGCGCGCTGGATGCCGCGCGATCCGGTTGGCGCGGCGCGTGTGCAGCGCTGGTTCTCGGTGGCGGCGGGGCCGCTGGCCTATGGTCCGGCGGCGGCGCGCGTCATGGCGCTGTTCGGCCGCACCGACTCCGGCGAAGCTGCGACGCGCTCGCATGCGCTGCTGGCGGTGATGGAGATCCACCTGGCGCAGCTGCCCTTCCTGGCCGGCCCTTCCTCCACGCTGGCCGACATTGCGAACTACGCCTACGTGGCGCATGCGCCCGAAGGCAGCGTGTCGCTCGATCCGTATCCGCATGTGCGCGCCTGGCTCGCGCGCGTGGAGACCTTGCCCGGCTTCGTGCCGATGGTGCGCACGCCGGTCGGCCTCGCGGCGGCGGCATCATGATCGCCGCACCCTTCCACGCCGGCGAGCGCGCGCTGCAAGCCCAGACCGGCTGGCGCGATCGCATGGAGGCCGCGGGCCCGCGCGTGATCCGCGACTACATGCCCGATCAGCACCGCGAGTTCTTCGCGCAGCTGCCGTTCCTCGTGGTGGGCAGCCTCGATGCCAGCCTGCAGCCCTGGGCCAGCATGCTCGCGGCGCCTGCGGGGTTCGTACATTCGCCCGACGCCACGCACCTGCGCATCGATGCGCTACCGGCGGCCGGCGATCCGCTGACCGGCCAGCTCGCGCAAGGCGCTTCGCTGGGTCTCTTGGGCATCGAGCCCCACACGCGGCGGCGCAACCGCATGAACGGCATGGTCGAGTCGCTCGATGGCGCGGGCTTCACGGTCGAGGTGCAGCAGAGCTTCGGCAACTGCCCGCGCTACATCCAGGCGCGCGAACCCGTGTTTGCGGCTGCGCGCAACAACATCGGCGCGCCGGTGCAGCGGCTCGACAGGCTCGACCTGGCTGCCGAGCGGCTCATCGGCAGCGCGGACACGCTGTTCATCGCCACGGCGTACCCGGAAGAAGCTGCGGCCGGCGACGATGCCGATGCAAGGTCACACGGCGTCGACGTGTCGCACCGCGGCGGCCTGCCGGGCTTCATTCGCGTCGACGAAGGCGGCGTGCTCACGGTGCCGGACTTCAACGGCAATCGCTTCTTCAACACGCTGGGCAACCTGGTGGCGCATCCGCGCGCGGGCCTGCTGTTCATCGACTTCGACAGCGGCGAGCTCTTGCACGTGGCGGCCACGGCCGAGATCGTGCTGGACGGGCCGGAGCTCGCCCAGTTCGAAGGGGCAGAGCGGCTGCTGCGGCTGCATGTCGACCATGCATTGCGCCGGCCTGCCGCGCTGCCGCTGCGCTGGGGCGATGCCGAGCTGTCGCCGCACCTGGCGGGCACGGGGCGCTGGGCCCGTCAGTGAAAAACCGGAATGCGCGCGTTGGTTGAAGGGCGGTAGCTCCAGCCGCGTTCGCGCATCGCACCGAGATCGGGCGCACGACTCAGCAAAGCCTCGAGCCCCGCGGCCGCGAGCGTGCAGGCCAGCGCTTGCCCCGGACAGGCGTGCACGCCGTGGCCGAAGCCGAGATTACGGCGCCGTGCGCGCGAAAGCATGAAGCGGTCGGGGTCGGGGTTGAAGGCCGGGTCGCGATTCGCAGCCGCCAGCACGAGCAGCACCGCATCACCAGCCGCCAACGTCGTGCCTGCGATGGTGATGGGTTCGACGCAGAAGCGGCGCGTGTTCTGCACCGATGGGTTGTGCCGCGCGGTCTCCTCGACGACGGCCTGTAGTCCGACGCGCGTTCGTGCGGCTTCACGCAGCGAAGGCTCGCGCATCAACGCGATGAGGCTGTTGCCCAGCAGGCCCGCCGTCGCATCGCAGGTTTGCGATAGCAGGCCGACGAGGTTGGCAAGCAGCGAACGCGGAAGACGTGCGCCAGAATCGCTTTCGGCCAGCACCGCCGCGAGCAAGCTTCCGCGTCGCGGCGGCGTGCCCGCGGTCAAAGCCTCGAAGCGCGCCATGAGTTCGTTCGCTGCGACGCTGGCGGCTTGCAACTGGTCGGCGCTGGAGAGCGGCGACAGGCAGGCGACGAAATCGCGCATCCAGCGGTCGACCTGCGGCAGCGCCTCGTCGGCGAAGCCGAGCAGATGAGCCACCGCCCGCACCGGCATGGAGAACAGCGCATTGGACAAGGGTTGTGTGGGCACACCGCGCCCAACCTGCAAGGCCGCCGAATAAACGCTACCGAGGTCCAGCCCGGCCAATGCGCGTTGCAGCGCGGGGCGGTGCGCTTCGTGCGCGGCGCCATCGTTCATGCGCACCAGATGGCCGAACACCTCACCGGCCGGGCTGCCCAGGATGGCGCTCGGCACCGGTTCGGCGGCTGGCCGCACGCGCAGCGCGCCGTGCGCGAGCAGCAGCGACTCGATGACGTCGGCGCGGCTCGCGACCCACGCGCGCAGCGTATCGTTCCACACGAGCGGCAGACCCGCGCGGAGTTCGGCATAGAAAGGATAGGGGTCGATGTGCGTGACGGCGGCGACCGGGTCGAGAGGGTTGACGGCGGAAGAAGTGGAGCTCGGATTCATGGCCGCAGTGTGCAATCGAGGCCGTCGCCACACTTCGCCCGTGAACGAAGTGTGGATTGCGTCGGCGACTTACGATCGGCGCATGGACACGTCCTCCCAATCCTCCTCATCGAACGCCGATTTCCAGCTGGCCCGTTTGGCCGGCGCCATTGCCGAGCCCGCGCGCGCCCGCATGCTGAGTTGCCTGATGGACGGCCATGCGCGCACTGCCACCGAGCTCGCTGCGGTGGCCGAGGTGGCCGCTTCCACCGCCAGCGCGCATCTTGCACGCCTTAAGGAAGAGCGGCTGGTCGAGTTGCTGGTGCAAGGCAAGCACCGCTACTTTCGCCTGGCCGGCGACAACGTTGCCGCTGCGCTCGAGAGCCTCATGGTGGTGGCCGGCGCGCCGCGCGTGGCCGAGTTCAAGCCAAGCACACCAAGCCGGCTGCGCACCGCGCGCACCTGCTACGACCACATGGCGGGCACGGCCGGCGTCGCGCTGCATGACCGGCTGCATGCGCAGGGCTGGCTCAGCGGACTGCAGAGCGGTTCGTACGAGCTCACGCCCGAAGGTGCCATCGCGCTGGAGAGCCTGGGTGTCGAGATCGACGCGGTGCGCCGCTCGCGGCGGCGCTTTGCCTGCGCCTGCCTCGACTGGAGCGAGCGCCGTCCGCATCTGGGAGGTGCGCTCGGTGCGGCGTGGCTCCAGTTGTCGCTGCGCCGCGGCTGGGTGCGGCAGGCGCTTGATGGGCGCGAGCTGACACTCACGCCCAAGGCGCAGCGCGAGATGCCGGAGTTGTTCCCCTGAAAAGCCTCTTCAGGCCTTCAGTTTGAGCAGATAGATCATCGGACCGGCCATGGCCAGGTCCAGTTCGAGAAAGCTCTCGAAATCCTTGCCCGCCATCCAGTACGCATCCCAATTGTTGCGCTTGATGGTCTTTTGCCAAACGTCCGCGGTGGTGGCGCGGTGCACGGCTTCGAGCAGCACGGCCTTGCGTTCCGCGGGCACCTTCTTGCCGGTGAGCACACCGCGCCAGTTGGCAAGGTCGGCGTCCACGCCCTGCTCGCGCACCGACGGAATGCCGAGAAACGGCCGCTTCGACGACACGCCGATGGCGCGCAGCTTGCCGCTGGCGAGGCTCTCGCTGAATTCGCTGAAGCCCGAGATTCCCGCCACGGCCTTGCCGGTGGTGAGCGCCTCCACCACCTGGGCGCCGCCGGGGTAGGGCTGATAGGCCAAGTTGGCGGCGTTGCCGGCCACGCGGGCCAGCATGCCGGCGTACATGTGGTCCACGCCCCCCGCCGAGCCGCCGGCGATCACGGTCTTGGCCGCATCGGCGCGCAACTGGGCGATCAGGTCCTTCGGCGTCTTGATGGGCGAGTCGGCCTTGACCGCCACCACTTCGTAGTCGCTGGTGAGACGCGCGACGGGCGCGACCTGCGCCATGGTGACGGCCGGCTTCTGCAGCGCCACCGCACCGACCATGACCATGCCGCTCATCAGCAGCGTGTCGGGATCGGCATCGTATTTTTCGACGTACTTGGCCAAGCCGATGGTGCCGCCCTTGCCGCCAATGTTTTCGTACGCCACCTCGCCCGCTGCGCCCGAGGCCAGCAGCGCCGCGCCGAGCGCGCGGCCGGTCTGGTCCCAGCCGCCGCCTTCATTGGCCGGAATGACGATGCGCAGCTTGGAGACGAGTTGCGGCTCGGCTGCCCCGGCGGCACGCGGCCACAGAGCGGCGTGCCCGGCGCCCGCGACGGCGGCCGCGCCCGCCATCCATGCGTTGAAATTGCGGCGTGAAAGGCCCGCGAGCGACGAACGAGGCATTTTGTTTCCAGTTGTTCAGAATAGTAACTGAATGATCCACGCGAATTGCGTCGCCTGCCTACACCTGGAAGTAGGTGAAAACCCTAGGAAGTGCCAACTATTACTGAAAAGCGACCTCCGCGAAGCTGCGCAGCTTGCGGCTGTGGAGGCGGGTCGAGCCCTGTTCGCGAAGGATGTCGATCGCCCGCATGCCGATGCGCAGGTGCTGCTCCACGCGTTCGCGGTAGAAATGGTTGGCCATGCCCGGCAGCTTGATCTCGCCGTGCAGCGGCTTGTCGCTCACGCACAAAAGCGTGCCGTAGGGCACCCGGAAGCGGAAGCCGTTGGCCGCGATGGTGGCGCTTTCCATGTCCAGCGCCACCGCGCGGCTTTGGCTGAAGCGGCGCTGCGGCTGGTTGCCGGGCAAAAGCTCCCAGTTGCGGTTGTCGGTGCTCGCCACCGTGCCCGTTCGCATGATCTTCTTCAGGTCGGGCCCTTCGTAGCGCGTGACGTCGGCCACCGCTTTTTCCAGCGCGAGCTGGATCTCCGAGAGCGCAGGGATCGGCACCCACAGCGGCAGCTCCTCGTCCAGCACGTGGTCCTCGCGCACATAGGCGTGGGCCAGCACGTAGTCGCCCAGTTGCTGCGCGTTGCGCAGGCCCGCGCAGTGGCCCAGCATCATCCAGGCGTGCGGTCGCAGCACGGCGATGTGGTCGGTGATGGTCTTGGCATTGGCCGGGCCGACGCCGATGTTCACCATGCTGATGCCGCTGCAATCCTCGCGCACCAGGTGGTAGGCCGGCATCTGCGGCAGGCGCGGCGGCGCCGTGCCCTGGCTGCCGTCGAGCAGCGATCCGTAGTTGGTGCTTGCGCCCGCGGGCAACCCGCGCCGGCGCGTAATCACGTTGCCGGGCTCGATGAAGGCGACGTATTCGCTGTTTTCGTCGGCCATGGCCTCATGCCCGAGGCGCACGAACTCGTCGATGTAGAACTGGTAGTTGGTGAACAGAACGAAGTTCTGGAACCACTCGGGCGCCGTGCCGGTGTAGTGGCGCAGGCGGTGCAGCGAGTAGTCCACGCGCGCGGCCGTGAAGAGCGACAGCGGCTGCGCCTCGCCAGCCTGCGCCTCGTAGGTACCGTTGGCAATGCCGTCGTCCATCACGCCGAGGTCGGGCAGGTCGAACACGTCGCGCATCAGCGCGCGCCGCTCCTCGCTCATCGTGCCTTCGATGTGGTCGTTCTCGGCAAACGAGAAGTGGATGGGAATCGGTTGGGTACTGGTGCCGACCTCAATGTCGACCTGGTGGTTCTCCAGCAGAAGGCGGAACTGGTCGAGGTAGTAGTGCGAGAAAAGATCGGGCCGCGTGAGCGTCGTTTCGTAGCGGCCCGGGCCCGCCACGAAGCCGTAGCTCAGGCCCGCGTTGGCCGGCGGCGTGTGGCGCGACACGGTGTGCGTGTGCACCCGAACGAAGGGGTAGCAGGCCCGCACGCGCCCCGGCAGCGCCTCGCCAGCGACGAAGCGCAGCATCGACTCGCGCAGGTGCGCCAGGCCGGCCTGGTAGATGGCCCTGACCTGTTCGAGAGCGGCGGCGGCGTCGGTGAAGCGGGCGGGAGCGACGAAGGTGGGCATGTAAGGCATATCGGCATTGTGCAATGCCAACGCGGCCTTATCAGTTCGTATCGCCGCGCCAATAGGCGCGCAGCAAGGAGCCCGCCATGGCTGGCTCGCGCTGCAGGACGAGCTGCGTCTTGCGCAGCACCATGTCGCAATAGAGGGCCGGATGCGCTTCGCGCCACGCCGGGTCCTTGGTGCGGACGGCGTCCTCGCCGAACTCGCCCTGCATCTGATCCATCACCCGCCGGTATTCCATCTGCAGAGCCTGCAGTTCGACGTGCGGGTCCTTGCGGACGGTGTCGTGGCGCATGCCTTCCGAGGCCGAAGCGTAGACATCCGCGACCGCTTTCAGGAAGGCGGCACTGCTCTCTTCGCTCAGCACCGGCCCCGAAAGCGGATGCGGCGTTCCCGGCACGAGATGCAGCGTGCGGACGCAGTTCTGTGGATCGAACGCCTTCATCTGCTGCAGCACGTCGCGCATAACGTGGGTCCACATCACGGCCGTGGCCTGGTCGGCAAAACCCAGGCGCTCGCGGGTCAGCGCTGCGAACACCGGCCGGATGCGCACGAAGGCGTCGGCGACGCTCGCCCCGCCGGCGACCTCCTTGCCGAGCGCCGCCTGCACCGTGACCAAGTCGCTCGGCGAATATTTATCGATAGCCTGGTACGCAATGTTCTCGTGCAGCTGCTCCTGAAGCTTGACCTCGGGATTGATGCGCGACTGGACCGAGGGCAGCCGGCTGATGCCCCAGGTCGCGGCCGCAAAGATGGCCAGGAACAAAAGGAACTGCCGCACCAGGCTGCCGTCTTCGGGCGACTGGCCGCGGTTCGAGACGCCCACGACCACGCCGGCAATCACCGCGCACACCGGCAACAGCATCAGCACGACGGCGTAGCTCAGCCACAGGCTGGCCTGCTGGCCGACGGGGATGGCGAACATGCTGTGGCCGCTCATCGGCGTGCTCCGGTTTTCTGGGTCTTCTTCATGATGCCTTGGCCCCCAGCAGGCCCACGCGCCAGCCGGCGCCGCGCAGAAGGCGGGTGGTCTTGCTGCTCAGGTAAAGCAGCGCAATCAGGTTCACCAGCGGCACGAAGGCCAGCACCATGAACAGGACCTTGATCGTTGTGCCATGGCCCAGCCCGGAGCAGATGCGCACGATGCCGAACAAGCTCACCGCGGCCGTGGCGATGTACAGCGCCGAGGCAACCAGCGGCGGAATCGACCCTCCCCGCGCGGCAGCCGACAGCACGAAGTTCGCGATGAGGCAGTAGATGACCAACTTCTGCCCGCCGGCGACGAGCGAGAGCGGCAGCTCCTCGTCGTCGTGCGCTTGGGCGGCTTCGGGGTCCCGCGGGCGGACACCTGGCCTGGCCCGGCTTTCTGCCGCGGACGCCGTCGCAGGCGCTGCGGCGGGCAGGGCGCCAAGGACTTCCCAGCCACGCGCGCTGAAGAGGTACAGCAGGCCCGACACCCGGTGCTCGCCCGCCGCATCGTGCAGGCGTGAAGCCATGCGCGTGAGTTCTTCCGTTGAGGCGCTGTCGCCGGCATCTGCGAAGAAGAGGCTGCCGCGCCGCGGAATCGCCGCCACCACGCCCTTGGGGAAAGCTTGCAACTGGGTGCGCCAGAAGCCGCGGTCCAGCAGGTAGCTGGCGTCGGTGTCCGCGTCGCCACGACCCGTGAACTGGTAGACCCCCTGGCCGAACAGCGCATGCTTGGGCGCACCGCGTGCGCGGCGCGTGTTCACCGCGACCTGCGTCATCGCGAGTTCGGGCGTGAGGTTGAGGCGTTGCAGGTCGGCCTCCTTGGCAACCGCCTGGGTGCCGTCGGGCGCCGTGAACATGAAGCGCAGCTGCATGTCGCCCAGGTAGTCGTAGACAGCCGGTGGGTCGTCGCCTGCGACGGCCGGCGCGCCCAGTGGCCCGGTGCGCTGCTCGCTCCCCTTGCCGCGCTGGAACGCGACAGACAGGTTTTCGCGCAGGCGAAGGGCGGAAACGCTCATGGCAGAGACCTTGGGGGCAGAGGGTTGGAGAACTGTGGGGCCGCGCGATTGTGCCCGGCTTCAGAACGTTTAACCTCGACGGCTTTCCCCTCAACAACCGTGAAAGGTGAAGCAATGAAGGTCGCAGTCATGGGCGCCGGCGCAGTCGGCTGCTACTACGGCGCCATGCTGGCGCGGACGGGCCACGAGGTGGTGCTGATCGGGCGGGCCTCGCATGTGGAGGCCGTGCGCGCCAACGGGCTGCGGCTGGAGACGAAGGCTTTCGACGAGCAGGTGAAGCTCGACGCGAGCACCGAAGCGGGCGCGGTGCAGGGCGCCCACCTGGTGCTGTTCTGCGTGAAGTCCACCGACACCGAATCGGCCGCGGCGCAAATCAAGCCGCATCTTTCGCCCGACGCGCTGGTGCTCACCTTGCAGAACGGGGTCGACAACGACGAGCGCGTGCGCTCGGTGCTGCCGTCCAGCGACGTGGCCGCCGCGGTGGTTTACGTCGCCACCGAGATGGCCGGGCCGGGCCACGTGAAGCATCATGGCCGCGGGGAACTGGTGATCGCTCCTTCGCGCAGCAGCGAGCAGGTGGCGCAACACCTGGCCGCGGCCGGCGTGCCCACGCAGATCTCCGACAACGTGCGCGGCTCGCTCTGGGCCAAGCTGGTTCTGAACTGCGCCTACAACGCGCTATCGGCCATCACCCAGCTGCCCTATGGCGAGGTGGTGAAGGGCCAGGGCGTGGCCGAGGTCATCCGCGACGTGGTGGCCGAATGCCTCGCCGTCGCCAAAGCCGAAGGCGTCGCCATACCCGGCGACACCAACGCCGCCGTGCGCGGCATTGCAGAGACGATGCCCTCGCAGTACTCATCGACCGCGCAAGACCTCGCGCGCGGCAAGCCGAGCGAAATCGATCATCTCAACGGCTTCGTCGTGCGGCGCGGCGAGGCGCTCGGCGTGCCCACGCCCGCGAACCGCGTGCTATTGGTGCTGGTGAAGCTGCTCGAAGGCAAGCAGCAAAAAGCCGGCAGCTAGCCTGGCATAGGTTCGCGCATCGTCACGAACTCTTCGGCCGCAGTTGGGTGGATGCCCACGGTGCTGTCGAACAGCGCCTTGGTCGCGCCCGCGCGCATGGCCACGGCAAAGCCCTGCACGATCTCGCCCGCATCGGCGCCCACCATGTGCAGGCCGACCACGCGGTCGGTGGCCTTGTGCACCACCAGCTTCATGAAGGTGCGCTCGCCGCGTCCCGAGAGCGTGTGGCGCAGGGACTTGAATTCGGTCGAGAACACCGCGACCTCGCCGAACCTGGCGCGCGCGTCCAGCTCGGTGTAGCCGCAGGTGCCGATGTTCGGGTGCGTGAACACCGCGGTCGGAATGTATTCGTAGTCGAGAGCGCGCTTGCCTTTGCCGAACAAGGCATCGACCACCACCATTGCCTCGGCCAGAGCCACCGGCGTGAGCTGCACGCGCGTGGAAACGTCGCCCACCGCGTAGATCGACGGCACCGAGCTGCGGTAGTGCGCATCGACCGCGATCGCGCCGCGCTCGTCGAGCGCCACGCCCGCGGCCTCCAGGCCGAGGCCCTGCGTGTTGGGCACGCGGCCGGTGGCAAAAAGCACCGTGTCGGCTTCGATCTGCTGCCCGCGGGCCAGCGTGACCACGAGGCCGTGCGGCCCGCGCGCGATGGATGCCGCCTCGACATTGAGCCGCACTTCGATGCCGGCCTTGCCCATTTCGTTGGCGACGAACTGCCGCACGTCGTCGTCGAAGCCCGTGAGCAGATGCGCGCGGCGATGCAGCTGAGTCACCTTGGCGCCCAGGCCGTTGAAGATCGACGCGAACTCGCAGGCGATGTAGCCGCCGCCCACTACCAGCAGGCGCTTTGGAAAAGGGGCGAGATCGAACATCGCGTCGGAGGTGACGATGTGCTCGCGTCCCGGCATCTCCGGCACGTAGGGCGTGCCGCCGGTGGCCACCAGCAGGTGGCGGGCCGTGTGGCGCTTGCCGTCGACCTCGACCGTGTGGCCATCGGCCAGCTGCGCCCAGCCCGCGACCAGCGTGACGCCGGAATTCTTCAGCAGCGAGGCATACACGCCGTTGAGCCGCGAGATTTCCTTGGCGCGCTGGGTCTTGAGGTAGACCCAGTCGAACTGCGGCGCTTCGGGCAGCTTCCAGCCGTAGCCGGCGGATTCCTCGAAGGATTCGGCGTACCCGGCTGCGTAGCTGTAGAGCTTCTTCGGAATGCAGCCCACGTTGACGCAGGTGCCGCCGAGTTCGGCCGCCTCGGCCAATCCCACGCGCGCGCCTTGCTGCGCGGCCATTCGCGCGGCGCGAACGCCGCCGCTGCCGCCGCCGATGACGAAAAGATCGAAGTCGAATGTGGGCATGGAAAAGACGCTCCTTGGCGGCGACTGTAGCCGCCAAGGAGGCGCCGGTGGTGGCTAGGCTTGCGCGCGGCGCCATGCACCGCCGCGCGCGCGGCGTTCAGCGCTGGTCGGGAGAGGTCACGAGCCGGCGGCGCTCGTCGGCGCCGGGGCGTTGGCCCGGCTGGGCCGGAGCTTGAGGCTGTGCCTGAGGCTGCGGGGCTTGCGATTGCGTGAAGCCGCGTTGCTGCTGCATCGCGCGCACCTGCGCCTCTTGTGCCTGGCGCTGAGCCTGCTGCTGTGCCTGGAGCTGCTGCTGCGCCTGGGCGGCGCGCTGCTGCATCTCCTGCTGCTGGCGCAGCATCTGTTGCTGGGCCAGGGCTTGTTGCTGCGCCGCGCGCTGTTGCTGCTGCAACTGCTGCTGGGCTTGTGCCTGTGCTGCCGCACGCTGCTGCATCTCCTGCTGTTGCCGCTGCGCCTGTTGTTGCTGCTGCTGTTGCTGCAGTTGCATCTGCTGGTTCTGTTGTTGCTGCTGCCGGTGTTGCCATTGCCGGTCCTGGTCGCTGCGCTGCGGCCACTCCTGCTGCTGCTGCTGTTGCTGGCGCAACTCCTGCTGGCGCTGCCATTCCATCTGCTGTCGTTGCTGCAACTGCTGGGAGGGTTGACCCTGCAACGCGCGCTGCTGCGCCTGCTGCATCTGGCGGGCCTGCCGCGCTTGTTCGTACTGCAGTTCCTGCTGTTGGCGCAGCATCGGCGGGGTCGGCGGCGGCAGCGCCGCCGCGGGCCGGCCGAAGCCGCTGCCGAAGCCTTGCACGGGTACACCCGGCGCCGGCGCCACCGGCACGCGCGCAAAGCGGTCGTCAGGCACACGCACCAGGTCGCGCCGGCCGAAGGGGCCGCGGCCGAAGCGGTCGGCCGGCAGCACGGTCACGGCGCCGGGCATCCGCTGGTTGGCGTAGAACTCGTTGCGCGGCTCGGCCTGCCGGTTGCGGTAGGCCGCCATGCGGTTCACCTGGTCGATGTAGCGCGGGCTCGCGCGATAGCCGGGCCGCCACGCCTCGCCGGGCGCCAGCGGGAACCAGCCCACGCCGCTGCGGCCGTCGCCGATCTGCAGGGTGGCGTTCGCCCCGCCGCCCACAAAGCCGACCAGTGCGGGCGAATACACGGGCCGCGTGGTCGTCCGCCCCGGCACCCAGGCCCAGCGCGGACCCACGCGCGCCCAGCGCCCGTAGTGGAAAGGCGCAAAGCCCCATGGCGCGGCATCGACCCAGGTCAGGCCCCAGGGCGCGATGTTCACCCATTGGCCGTCGCGGTAGGGCGCCCAGTCGGCGTCCACGTTGCGCGGAAACCAGACGTCGCCGTAGGTGGGGTCGCTTTGCCAGTCGCCGTGGATGTCCAGTTGCTGATAGCCGACGACTTCGCGCGACACGTAGCGCGCGGAGATCGATTGGTCCTCGATGCGGTTGCGCTCCGCCACCCAGGCATCGAAGCCGCCGTTCTGCGCCGGTGCGCCGCCCATGGCAGCCAGGTTGCGGCCGCCCACCGTGAGCTGCTGCCGCGCGCCCAGCGATTGCGATTCGCCGTTCTCGCCATGAAGCGTGACGCGGCCGGAAGCCACGGCGATCCAGGTGGTGTCGGCGGCGGGATCGGCCGAAATGCGGTATTCGCCGGGCGCGTCGATCACCACGGCAAGGTTGCCGGTACCGACCTCGACACGCTGGCCGGAGAGGTCGTCACGCACGCGCAATTGCAGGTTGCCCTGGTTCGCGGTGAGGCGGATGGTGTCGTCGTCGAGTTCGGAGAACTCGACGTGGGTCTGGCCGTCCATTCGCAGCGTGGCCGAGCCAATGTGCACTTCGGCACGCGCATTGCGGTCGGTCCAGAGCCGGTCGCCGGTGGTCATGGGGCGGTTGGGCTGCGCGTCGTACCAGCTGTCTTCTCCGGCCGGTGCGAAGCTCACTGCGCCTTCGTGCAGGTTCAAACGAGCCACGCGGCCGGGCGGGTCTTGCTGTGCGCTGGCTGCCGCGGCGATGCAAAGCAGTGCCAGGCCGATCAGCCATCGATACAGCGGCCGGGCAGGAACGATGGAAATGGTAGGGCGTTTCATGGTTTGTCTCTGGTTCGCGGGACCGGATGAAAGCAATGGATATGTAACGCGCGAGAATCCGCTGCCGCTGTCAGCGCAGGTCCCCTGCTTGGTGAAGCGCACGCACATTCGGCAACCGCATGTAATGAGGGACCCTGCATGAAAAACGACAAACATCAAGGCGCAACGGGCCAATCACGCTACCGAAACAAGAGCGGGGCGCAATGGCTGTCCACGCTGGCGGTTGCGTTTGGCGCAACGGCCATCGCTATTCCACAGGTGGCGGCGCAACTCGCGCGCAAGCCTTCCTACTACCAGCAGCAGAACCAGGCTGCTCCCGAGGGCGCGGCCGCGCAGCCCGCCCCGCGCGTGGCGGCTCCCGCATCGCTTGCCGCGCTGCGCAGCCGGGGCGACTTCGACAGGCTGGCTCGCGTTTACGACCCCGGCACGCCGATGCAACTGGCCCACGTGCTGTTCGCGGTCGACCGCCAGGCCAGGCCGGTGCGCACCTATTACATCGACACGCCGCGCTACCAGCTGCATGTGCGCTTCGTGCGCGACACCGGCCTTGCGCCGCATGCCGGCAAGCGCGAGATCGACCGCAACTACCTCGCGGCAGACCGCCGCTTTCTCTTCGGCACGCTGAGCTGGCAGCAGAACATCGGCAGCTTCACCTATGAATTCTGGGAGGGCGACCAGCTCACGCCCGCGCTGCTGCGTCAGGCCGATGCAGAGGTGAAGGCCAGCTTCTTCGCGCCCGTGAAGTTCAAGACCAACTCGACGCTGCACGATCGGGTCGCCAAGGAAGCCGGCATCGACTCCGTCAGCCAGGAAGCGCTGATCCGCGAGCAGCCCTACATGCCGATGAATCTCGGCACGGCCACGGGGCGCGTGCGCATCGTGGACGAGGCCTCGGGCCCGAACGCGTTGAACGTGCTCTTGCCCGATGACATCGCCGTGCTGCGCCAGGTGCCCATCAACCTGCCGCCCGTGGCCGGTGTGCTGACCGAGCGGCCGTCGACCGCGCTTTCGCACGTCAACCTGCTGGCCAAGGGTTGGGGCATACCCAATGCCTACGTGCGCGACGCCGCAACCGTGCTGCGCGAGCATGCCGGGCAGTGGGTGGCGCTCAGGGTCGCGGCCTCGGGCTACCAGCTGCGCCGCCTCACGCCCGACGAGGTGGCCGCGCTGCCGCCACGCAACGTGCGCAGCGCGGCCATCGGCGCGGTGCCAGGCAGTGCGAGAGCCGCCAGGCCCGACCTGCGCGAAACCCGCCTGCTGCCGCTCGCATCGCTGCGCGCGCGCAACAGCGCCCAGTGCGGCACCAAGGCCGCGAATCTGGGCGCCGTGCTGGCCGCCCGTATTCCGTCCACCACGGTGCCCGACGGCTTTTGCATTCCGTTTGCGCACTACGACCGCTTCATGCGCGCGAATGACCTGGCTGGGCGCATCGCGCGCATGCAGCAGCAGCCCGGGTTTGCGAGCGACCCACAGATCAGACAGAAGGCGCTGGCGCTGCTGCGCGACGAGATCGTCAAATGGCCGGTCGAGCCCGCCACCGCGGCCGCTTGGCGCGCTGCCTGGCATTCGCAACTGGGCGGCGGCGGTGTGTTCGTGCGCAGCTCGTCCAACTCAGAAGACCTGCCCGGATTCAGCGGCGCGGGGCTCTACAGCACGGTGCCGAACGTCAAGACCGGCGACGGGCTCGAACTCGCGGTGAAAAAGGTGTGGGCCTCGGTCTTCAACCCCGAAGCGTGGGAGGCGCGCAGCGCCGCGGGCTTCGGCGCCGAGTCGGTGCTGATGGGCGTGTTCGTGCAGACCGCCATCGATTCGGCCAACGCCGGCGTGATGATCACGCGCGACCCCTTCGACGCGGGTCACCCCCATGTGACTTACATCTCGGCCAAGCGCGGCATCGGCATTCGCGTTGTCGAAGGCCAGCGCGTCGCTGAGCAAGTGATGTATTCGAGCTGGTCGAAAGCCATCCAGGTGCTGAGCCGCTCGGCGGAAGAAACGGCCCTGCAGCTCGACAAGGACGGCGGCGTGAAGGAAGTGCCGGTGGAAGCCGGCCGCACCGTGCTGACGGATGAACTGGTGCTGCGCCTCGCAAGCGTGGGCGCGGCCGTGAAGCGGGCATTCGGCGGCGTCGACCAGGACATCGAGTGGGCCACCGTGGGCGACCGCATCGTGCTGTTGCAGGCGCGCCCCTACGTGGAGCGGCGCCGCTGAGTTGGGCGGTGCCTTACTTGTAGAGCAGCTGCGGCAGCCAGAGCCCGATCTGCGGCCAGATGTAGAGCAGCACGATGGCCAGCACCTGGATGCCCATGAAAGGCAGCATGCCCAGGAAGATCTGGTTCAGCGTCACGTGCGGCGGGCTCACGCCCTTCAGGTAGAACGCCGCCATGGCCACCGGGGGGCTCAGGAATGCGGTTTGCAGGTTCATTGCAACCAGCAAGCCGAAGAACAGCGGATCGACGCCGAAGTTGTCGAGCAGCGGAATGAAGATGGGCATGAAGATCACGATGATCTCGGTCCACTCCAGCGGCCAGCCCAGGAGGAAGATGATCACCTGGCTCAGCACCAGGAACTGCACCTTCGTGAGGTTCATGCTCAGCACCCATTCCTCCACCAGCGCCTGCCCGCCGAGCAGCGCGAATGCCGCCGAGAAGATGGCCGAGCCCACGAAGAGCCAGCACACCATGGCCGAGGTCTTGGCCGTGAGAAACACCGATTCCTTCAGCACCGACAAGTTGAGCCGCCGGTAGGCTGCCGCAAGCAGCATGCCGCCGAGTGCGCCCATGGCCGCCGCCTCGGTGGGTGTGGCCAGGCCCATCACGATCGAGCCGAGCACCGAAAGGATCAGCAGCACCAGCGGGAAGAACGAGGCCAGCAGCATCTTGAAGATCTCGAGCCGCGCGAAGCTCAGGAACAGATAGAACAGCGTCACCAGCGCGCCGAAGATGGCGAAGGTGACCCACCACCAGGTGGGCGCCGGGCGTACCGAGGCGCCTTCGGCCGCGGGTGCGGCAGCGGCCGGGCTTGCGGCCGGTGGTTGGGCCGCGGAGGCTGCTTCGGCCGGCGCGATGGATGCGCCCGGCGGTTCCGCCAGCGGACCGGAGGAAGGCGCGTCCCCCGAAGGCGGCTCCTGCAAGCCGCCTGCCGACGGTGGTTCCTGCAGCCCGCCCGTAGAGGGGGGCTCCTGCAGTCCGCCCGCGCCTTCGGCGGTGCCGCTGCGCGTGGCGCCAATCTCCTCGATGTCGTAGCGCGCCTGAGCCTCGACCGTGGTTACGGCTTTGTAGCTGAAGCCGGCGAGCAGGAGAAAGATCACACCGGGCATTGCGACGATGGCCAGCTGCCGCAGCACGTGCGAGAACGGCACGCCAGCGTTGCGCCGGCCCTTCAGCAGCCCGACCACCGCATGCGCGGCGGGGCTTTTGGCCAGCCGCTGCGACATCGGCGACAGCGGCACCACGCGTTCGGCCTGCGACAGCGGCGGCGCCCATTGCGGCTTCAGGCGGGCGACGATGATCACGTACACCACGTAGAGCGAGGCGAGCATCAGTCCCGGAAAGAATGCGCCCGCATACAGCTGCACCACCGAAACGCCCGCGGTCGCACCGTAGACGATCAGCAGCACCGAAGGCGGAATCAGGATGCCCAGGCACCCCCCGGCCGTGATGGCACCCGCCGCCAGCGGCACGCTGTAGCCCGCGCGCAGCATGGCCGGCAGTGCCAGCAGGCCCATCAACGTGACCACCGCGCCGACGATGCCGGTTGCAGTCGCAAAGATGGTGCAGGTGACCAGCGTGGCCACCGCCAGCGCACCCGGCAGCCGAGCGAGCGCCAGGTGCAGGCTCTTGAACAGCGACTCGATGAGGTTGGCGCGCTCCACCAGGTAGCCCATGAAGACGAACAGAGGCACCGCAATGAGCACGTCGTTGGCCATGGTCTTGTAGGCCGCCTGCACCATCAGGTCGAGCGTGCGGTGCCAGTCGCGGTCGTAGGCCAGCCAGGTGAAGAGCATGCCCATGCCCATCAGCGTGAAAGCCGTGGGAAAGCCCAGCATGATGGCCACCACCACCAGGGAGAGCATCAGGAGGCCCAGGTGGCCGTTGGTGATGGTTTCGGCGCTCACGAGCACCGCGGCCGCGCCGATCACGATCAGCGCCATGAACGAGAGTCCGAACCAAAGTTCGCGGCGGATCATCATCGCGCGCTCTCCTTGGCCGCCACCACGCGGTCGAGCGCGGCAATGTCTTCATCCTTGACGTTGACCATCTCCTTGAGTTTCTCGACGTCGACCTCCTCCACGTCCTGCTCGCGGGAAGGCCACGCACCGCTTTGGATGCACTGCACGCAGCGAATGATCTCGACCACGCCCTGCAGCAGCAGCGTGAAGCCGGCGAGCGGAATGATGAACTTGAACGGATACAGCGGCAGCGGCTCGGCCGAGAAGGTCTGCTCGCGGATGGCGAGCGATTCGCCCGCATAGATCCAGCCGGCCCAGGTCAGCGCGACGATGCCAGGCAGGAAGAAGACGATGTAGAGCACCAGGTCCACCAGTGCCTGCGTGCGCGGGCGAAAGAATCCGTAGAGCACGTCGCCGCGCACATGGCCGTTCTTGGAGAGCGTGTACGCGCCGGCGGTCATGAACATGGCGCCATACAGCATGATCTGCGCGTCGAGCACCCATGCATGCGGGTGATTCAGCACGTAGCGCGAAAACACCTCCCAGCTGATCAGCAGCGTGAGCAGCAGCGCGCACCATGCGAAGGTCTTGCCGATCCAGGTCGAGAAACGATCGACGGCCAACAGGAAAGATTGCATCGAAGAGAACTCCTCGCTGCGGCCGGCGCAGCACGGACGGGCATGAAGAGGGCACCGCGCCGGGTGCCCTCGCATCACGGGATCGGCGTCAGGACTTCTTCGCCCCTGAACCGAAGTAGTGGTTGTAGGCCATCTTGAAATCGACCGTGTAGTCGTTGTGCCACTGGCCGGCGCGTTCGGCAAAGGCTTTTTGCGAGTCGAGCACCTTCTTGAACATCGGGTTCTCGGCGGCCTTCTTGGCAACGGTCTTGTCCCACGACGCCAACTGCGCGCGCAGGATCGCGTCGGGCGTCTTGTAGAACTTGATGCCGGCCTTCTTGAGCTCGATGTAGTCCTGCGAATTGCGCTGGATGGCCTTCCAGCTCATGTCGGCACTGGCGGCTTGCACCGCGTAGTCGATGATGGCCTTGAGATCGGCCGGCAGCGCCGCGAGCTTGCCCTTGTTGAACAGAACCTCGAACTGTTCGCCCGACTGGTGGAAGCTCTGCAGCATGCAGTTTTTCGCCACGTCGGGGAAGCCCAGTACGCGGTCGCTCGAAGCGTTGTTGAACTCGGCCGCGTCGATGAGGCCGCGGTCCAGCGCCGGGACGATCTCGCCGCCCGGCAGCGGGTTCACGGCCGTGCCCATGTCGGTGAACACATCCACGGCCAGGCCCACGGTGCGGAACTTGAGGCCCTTCATGTCTTCCACCCGCGCTACCGGCTTCTTGAACCAGCCCAGTGGCTGCGTCGGCATGGGGCCGTAGAGGTAGGAGACCACGTCCAGGTTCAGGCTCTTGTAGATCTCCTCGATCAGCGCCTTGCCGCCGCCGTAGTTGTGCCAGGCCAGCACCATGTTGGCGTCCATGCCGTAGCCGGGGCCCGATCCCCAGAGCGCGAGCGCCGAGTTCTTGCCGTACCAATAGGCCACCACGCCGTGGCCGCCGTCGAGCGTGCCCTTGGCGACGGCGTCGAGCAGCTGGAAGGCGGGCACGACGGAGCCTGCCGGCAACACTTCGATCTTCAGGCGGTTGCCCGCCATGTCATTGACCTTCTTCGCGAAGTCTTGCGCGTACTCGTGGAAGATGTCCTTGGCCGGCCAGGTGCTCTGGAAACGCAGCGAGGTGGTCTGGGCCATGCTGACCATCGGCGCCGACATGGCGCCGGCGGCCACGGCCGCACCCTTGAGCAGGCTGCGGCGGCGGGGTGATTTGCTGATTGTCATGTTGTCTCTCTCCAAACAAGTTCTGACCGGAAGAAATCCTGCCCACCTTCCTGGAGTTATGTTCGGCAGGCCCAATCCGCATCTTTGGCTCGCCGGAATATGTGACAAACAGGGTTTTCACGAACTGGTGAAAAATTCCATCATCCGGACGTGGCTGAGGCAAAACTCAAGGGAGCCGTCCCACGTAGTTACCCTGTCTATCGAAAGGACGCAGAGAGATGACTGAACCCGTTGGGGAAAAAGGCTATGCCGGCGACGTGACGCCCGAGCAGGCGGCGCTGTGGATGGCGAGCGGCGAGGCCGTACTGGTCGACGTGCGCAGCGACGCCGAGCGCGAATGGGTCGGCTACGTGCCCGGCGCCGTGCCGCTGGCTTGGAAGCAGTGGCCGGGCATGGCGCCCAATCCGGCCTTCGACGACGGCATTCGTGCCGCGGGCGAGGGCAAGCAGAAGCTGGTGCTGCTGTGCCGCAGCGGCGTGCGTTCCATTGCCGCCGCCAAGCGCGCCACCGAACTCGGCTTTGAGGCCTACAACATTCTCGAAGGCTTCGAGGGCAACCCCGACGACCAGGGGCACCGCGGCACGATCGGCGGCTGGCGCAAGCGCGGCCTGCCCTGGAAGCAGAACTGAAATGAAAAAGGCCCGCCGGGAACGACGGGCCTTTCAAGCGGGGAAGGTCAGAGCACCGGGATGCGCAGCTTCTGGCCCGGATAGATCTTGTCCGGGTGGCTCAGCATCGGCTTGTTCGCCTCGAAGATCGCGTTGTACTTGTTGGGATCGCCGTAGTACTTCTTCGAAATGGCCGAGAGTGTGTCGCCCTTGACCACGTCGTGGTACTGGGCCGGCGGTGCGGCCGGGGCAACCAGGTTGTTGTCCACGCTCGTCACGTTGGCTACGTTGCCGGCGGCGAGGGCGGCTTTTTCGCTGGCTTCCTGCGAGGGGGCCTGGCCCGCCAGCGTGACAACGCCCGTCGCGGCGGTGTAGGTCACTGCGAGTCCGGTCAGGCCGAGGTTCTGGCTTTCGATGTAGGTCTTGATGGCCGCCGCGGCCTTGGTGTTGGCGTCCGGCTCGGCGGCCTGGGCCGACGATCCGCCGAACAGTTTTTCACCGGCTTCCTTGATGAAACTGAGCAATCCCATGGTGATCTCCTTGTGCCGTGGTGGATGGAACTGGCGAATGTAGCGGCGGAACGGCAGGTGCCGGCGTAGGCCCGCGCCGCGTGTGTCAACGATGTGCCAGCATGAACGCCGACAAAGTCGCAATAATCCCGCGCATGGCATCCCCCTTCCTTGCGATCGACATCGGCAACACCCGCCTCAAATGGGCTCTCTACGATGCCGCGCATCCGGGGGCTGTGCTGCAGGCGCATGGGGCCGAGTTCCTGGACCACATCGAGCGGCTGGCCGAAGGCCCCTGGGCCGACCTGCCCGCCCCCGGTTCCATGCTGGGCTGCGTGGTGGCGGGCGATGCGGTGCGCCGCCGCGCCGAGGAGCAGATCGAGGAGCGCTTCGACTGCGCGCCGCGCTGGGTGGTGTCGAGCGCGGCCGAGGCCGGCATCGTCAACGGCTACGACCATCCCACGCGGCTGGGCGCCGACCGCTGGGTGGCGATGATCGGTGCGCGACAGCGGATGCTGGACGCCGGGCCGGCGCGGCCGATGGTGGTGGTGATGATTGGCACGGCCGTCACGGTTGAGGCCATCGATGCCAGCGGCAAGTTCCTGGGCGGGTTGATCCTGCCGGGCCACGGCATCATGCTGCGCGCGCTCGAATCGGGCACAGCCGGGCTGCACGTACCCACCGGCGAGGTGCGCGAATTTCCGACCAACACCAGCGACGCGCTCACCAGTGGTGGCACCTATGCCATTGCGGGCGCCGTCGAGCGCATGGTGCAGCACGTGCGCTCGCACTGCGGCGCCGAGCCCGCCTGCTACATGACGGGCGGCGCTGGCTGGAAGATGGCGCCCGTCATGAACGGCGACTTCGAACTCGTCGAAAGCCTGATCATGGACGGACTCCTGGTGATCGCCCGCGAGCGCGCCGCGGGCTGAGCCTTTCAAGAAGGCTCAGGGGCGCATCAGCGCCTCGGCCACCGCCTGGAAGGCCGGCAGCGTGAGCGGGTCGTTGCCGGCGCTGGCGGCCACCGGATGCGCGGCGTAGCGCACGATCACCATCTCGGCCTTCGGATCGACATAGATGCTCTGCCCGTGGATGCCGCGCGCCATGTAGGCGCCGTGCGGGTTGTTCGTGACCCACCACATGTTGCGGTACGACCAGCCCGGCAGCAGCGCGTAGCCGGCCTTGGCAAACTTGGCCGGATCGCCGCCGCGCTGGATGTCTTCGACTACCGCCTTGGGAATGGCCTGCTGCCCATTGGGCGCGCGGCCGCCGCTTCGCATGGTTTCGCCGAAGCGCGCAATGTCGCGCAGCACGGTGTTGAGCCCGCCCCCGCCCGACTCGGTGCCAATCCGGTCGACCATGAAATAGGCGTCCTGCTCGGCGCCGATGCGACGCCAGATCTTCTCGCTCAGCAGATCGGCGAGCGGCTGGTTGCTGACGCGGCGCAGGATCCAGGCCAGCACTTCGGCGTTCACCGTCTTGTAGGCAAAGGCGGCGTCGTGTGCGCCTTCCTTCTTCAGCGTGGCGAGAAATTCGTAGAACGACTTGGGACCGGCGTAGTTCGGCCCTTGGGTCAGCATGCCGCCGGCGCGCGCGTAGTCCCAGATCTCGGCCTTCGGGTCGGCGTAGTTCTCCGAGTAGTGCACACCGATGGTCATGTCCATCACCTGTCGTACCGTGGCGTCGCCGTAGGCGGTGTCCTTGAGTTCGGGGAGGTAGCGGGTGACCGGCGCCGACGGGTCGAGCTTGCCTTCGTCGGCGAGGATGGCCGCCAGCGTGCCCACGAAGGACTTGGTGACCGACATCGCGAGGTGCGGCCGTTCGGGCGTGAGCGCGCCGAAGTACTTTTCGTAGACCACGCGGCCGCGGTGCAGCACGAGGATGCCGTCCGTGTAGGTGCGCGGAATCATCTGGGCGAAGGTCACCGTCTCATCGCTGCCCATCGGTTTGAAGGTCACGGCTTCGATGTCGCTGCGCGGTGCCGCCGGCAGGGGGCTGGCCGCGCCGCTGCCGCGCCACACGTTGGCGGTGGGCACGGTTTCGCGCACGTGCGAAAAGCTCCAGCGCGTGCGCGGGAACACGCCGCCTGCCGGGTTGTCGAAGGTGATCAGCTTGTCGGGCGGGGGCGGAAAGCCCTTCATCCAGCCCAGGGCCTCCACCGAAGTGGCCGCGGGGTCGGGGGGCGCGGCGGGCGGGGAAGTCTGGGCGTTGGAGGTGTTCACGGCAAGGAGTGTGAAGGCGGCGGCGAGCGCCGTGCGTTTGAACAGAGACATGGGCGCGGGCGTTCCGATGGAATGCATCAACATCATCGGCCGCTGAAGCGCGCGGGCCGGCGCTCGACAAAAGAACGCACGCCTTCGGCCGCGTCCTCGCTGTTCGACAGGCGCTTTTGCGTCTCGATGAACTCCGACACCGCCGCGAGCGGACCCTCTTCAACCGCCTTGATCACGTTGAGCCTCGTCGCCACCACCGCCAGCGGCGCTTGCGCCGCGATGCGCTGCGCAATGGCCAGCGCCGCGTCGAGCTCCTGCCCGGCCGGCACCACCTTCTGCACGAAGTTGAGGCGATAGGCCTCGGCGCTGTCGAACTCGTCGGCGGTGAGCAGGTGCAGCATTGCGCTGCCCACGCCCGCGCGCTCAGCCATGCGCAGCGTGGCGCCGCCTGTGGCCATGATGCCGCGCTGCACTTCCATTTGCGAGAAGCGGCAGTTGTCGGCCGCCACCACGATGTCGGCACCCAGCATCAGCTCGATGCCGACCGTGAAGCAGATGCCCTTCACCGCCACCACCATCGGCTTGGTGCGGCGGCGGTAGCCGGGCAGGCCGAAGTCGTGCGGCTCCACCAGCCCGGCCGGAATGGCCTTCTCGCCGCGCTTCATGTACTCGGTGACCGCCGGCAGGTCGAGCCCTGCCGTGAAGTGGTCGCCGAAGGCGTGCAGCACGCCCACCCGCAGGTCGGGATCGTCGTCGAGCCGGGTGTAGGCCTCGGCCAGCTGCTTGAACATCGGCGGCGTCCAGCCGTTGCGCTTGGCCGGTCGGTTGATGCCGATCAGCAGCACGTGGTCGATCACCTGGGTGTCGATGCAGCCTTCTGCAGGCGGGGTGGTGGGGGTCACGGCCATGGCGCTTGTCTCCTTCGTTGTTCTTGGCTTGCGGTCAGTACGTGTACACGCCGCGCCCCGTCTTGCGCCCGAGCTGGCCGGCCGCGACCATCTCCTTCAAGAGCGGGCAGGGGCGGTACTTGGAGTCGCCGAACTGCTCGAGGTAGACCTCCATCACAGCCAGGCACACATCCAGGCCGATCATGTCAGCCAGCGCCAGCGGGCCGATGGGCTGGTTGCAGCCCAGCTTCATGCCGGCGTCGATGTCTTCGGCCGTGGCAATGCCTTCGGCCAGCACGAAGAAGGCCTCGTTGATCATCGGCACCAGGATGCGGTTGACCACGAAGCCGGGCGCGTTCTTCACGGTGATCGGCGACTTGCCGAGCGTCACGGCCAGCGCCTTCACGGCGTCGTGCGTGGCGTCGCTCGTGAGGTAGCCGCGAATCAGTTCCACCAGCGCCATCATCGGCACGGGGTTGAAAAAGTGCATACCGATGAAGCGGTCGGGCCGCGAGGTGGCGGCGGCCAGCTGCGTGATCGAAATCGAGGAGGTGTTCGAGGCAATGATCACCTCGGGCCCCAGCAGGTCGTCGACCTGCTTCAGGATCTTGAGCTTGAGCGCATGGTTCTCGGTGGCGGCCTCGATCACGAGTTGCGCGCTCTTCAGGTCGTCGTAGTTCGTCGAGCCCTTGATCAGCGCAAGCGCCGCGCTCTTCTGCTCGGCCGTGAGCTTCTCTTTCTTGATCAGCCGGTCGAGGCTGCCCGAAACGGTGGCCAGGCCCTTGTCGACCGCCGCCTGGGCGATGTCGACCATCACCACGTTGACGCCGGCCACCGCGCAGGCCTGTGCAATGCCATTGCCCATCGTTCCGGCGCCGATGATGCCGACAGTCTGGATCGTCATGAGAAAACTCCTTGAAGAAAAAAATGGGGGAAGGGGAGCGGGTGGGGCGCTGGCCGCCACCGCGACAGGAGATCGATTGTGAAGCAGCCCCGCCAGGCCTCCGTTGCCGCGCGTGACACGGGGCGCCCGCGGGTGGCTTACAGTGCGGCGGTCGCCTTTTCTTCTCTCTTTTCGATCCCGACCATGACCACCCTCGGCACCCCTCTTTCCCCCTCCGCCACCCGCGTGATGCTGCTCGGCTCCGGCGAGCTCGGCAAGGAGGTGCTCATCGCCCTGCAGCGCCTCGGCGTCGAGACCATCGCGGTCGACCGCTACGACAACGCGCCCGGCCAGCAGGTGGCTCACCACGCACGCACCATCACCATGAGCGACCCCGAGCAGCTCAAGGCGCTCATCGAGGCCGAGAAACCCCTGCTCGTGGTGCCCGAAATCGAGGCCATCGCCACGCCGATGCTGCAGCAGCTCGAAGACGCCGGCGTGGTGCGCGTGATTCCCACCGCCCGCGCCGCCCGCCTCACGATGGACCGCGAAGGCATTCGCCGCCTGGCGGCCGAAACGCTGGGCGTGCCCACCAGCCCTTACAAGTTCTGCGACTCGCTGGCCGAGCTGCAGGCCGCCATCGACGGCGCGGACGGGAAAGGTATTGGGTACCCCTGCATCGTCAAGCCCGTGATGAGCAGCTCCGGCAAGGGCCAGAGCAAGATCGACGGCCCGGCCGACGTGCAGAAGGCCTGGGACTACGCCATGGCCGGTGGCCGCGTGAGCCACGGCCGCGTGATCGTCGAGGGTTTCATCGACTTCGACTACGAGATCACGCTTCTGACCGTTCGCGCCAAGGACGCCGACGGCGCGGTGCGGACGCAGTTCTGCGAACCCATCGGCCATGTGCAGGTGAGCGGCGACTATGTCGAGAGCTGGCAGCCGCATGCCATGGCAACGGCCGCGCTGCAGAAGGCGCAGCAGATCGCAGAAGCCGTCACGGCCGACCTGGGCGGCCAAGGCCTGTTCGGCGTCGAGCTGTTCGTGAAGGGCGACGAGGTGTGGTTCAGCGAAGTGAGCCCGCGTCCGCACGACACCGGCATGGTCACCATGGCCACGCAATGGCAGAACGAGTTCGAGCTGCATGCGCGCGCCATCCTGGGCCTGCCGGTGGACACCTCGCTCAAGAGCCCGGGCGCCAGCGCGGTGATCTATGGCGGCGTCGATGCCACCGGCATTGCCTTCGACGGCGTGGCCGAGGCGCTGCAGGTGCCTGGCAGCGACATCCGCCTGTTCGGCAAGCCCGAGAGCTTTGCCAAGCGCCGCATGGGCGTGGCGCTGGTGCATGCGGCCGACACGGGCACCGCCCGCAGGCTCGCCAAGGAAGCCGCCTCGCGCGTGAAGCCACGCAAGGCCTGAAGCGCCGCGCCCGGCCCAGCCAACGGGTGACAGCCAGTTTTCGCAAGCAGAGACTGGCGCCTGCGGGCATCGTGCGGATGAGATCGGGAGAACCTCTGCCCGACCCACCGGAGACACCATGCTGCACCCCCAGGCGCGCGCCTTGCTCGACTTCATCGAGGCGCGCGGCATCCCGCCGACCCATACGCTTTCTCCGGCCGAGGCGCGCGCGTTCTATCGCGACCGGCGTACCGCCACCCAGCCCGAAGCCCCGCGGGTTGCCGAAGTCAGCGAGCTGAAGGCCGAAGGGCCGCACGGCACCATCCCGGTGCGCCTGTATCGCCCAATGGGCCCCACGGCCGGTGCGGCGCTGCCGGTGCTGGTGTACTTTCATGGCGGTGGCTGGGTCATCGGCGATCTCGACACGCATGACGTGCTGTGCCGATCGCTCGCCAACGGCGCGGGCTGCGCGGTCGCCTCGATCGACTACCGCATGGGCCCGGAGCATCGCTTTCCGGCCGCCGTGGACGACGTGCTGGCGGCCACCCGTTGGATGCACCGCGAGGCCGCTTCGCTCGGCCTGGATGCCGCCCGCCTCGCGGTGGGCGGCGACAGCGCTGGCGGCAATCTGGCGGCGGTGGCGGCCATTGCCGCGCGCGACGCGGGCGACCTGCCCATCGCCTTCCAGCTGCTGATCTATCCCGCCACGGACCAGCGCCGCGGCCACCCCTCGCACCACGCCAACGGCCAAGGCTTGCTGCTGACCCGCGACACGATGGCGTACTTCCACGACCACTACATCGACGACCCTCGGCACGACCTCGACTGGCGCGCGTCGCCGCTGCTGCACGCCGATCTCTCGGGCCTGCCGCCCGCGCTGGTTCTCACCGCCGGCTACGACCCGCTGCGCGACGAAGGCATGGCCTACGCCGACGCGCTGACCGCCGCTGGCAATCGCGCCGCGTACGTCTGCTTTGAGCGCCAGATCCATGGCTTCATCACCATGGGCAAGGTGCTCGACGAGGCTGACACGGCCATCGCGCTGTGCTGCGCTGAACTCCGCCGCGCGCTCGCGCCGGCCTAGGGAAAGTCCCCGCGCAAATGGACGCCTTGCAGCAGGCCCCCGCCGCTACGATCCAGCCAACGCAACGCTGGCCCCTGGCCGACGGCGGCCGGATGCAGGAGACGGACACCATGCAGCGAACGAAGACGGCGTCGCCGGAAAGCGGCGGCGAAGAGCGCGGGGAGCGCCTGATGTGGCTCACGCATCAGCGGGTGTTCTACGCCGGGCTGCTCGGCGCCGCGGCCGAACGCACGGTGGGCGGGCACGGCGTGTACGTGTCGCCGGCCGGTGCGCCGCCCAACCGCCTCTGCATCGGCGGGGGCGCCTGGCAGACGGGCGAGCTGCTGGTGGTGCCGCCACACGTGCCGCACCGCGTGGAAAGCACCCATCCGCTCATCTTCAACCTGCTGATCGAGTCGGAATCGGTCGATCCCGCGCAGCTGCCGGGTTTCCTCCAGCATTGCGGGCCGGTCGATGCGCCGGCGTTCCTGCAGCGCGTGCGCGATGCCCATGCGCAGCTGCTTGCGCTCTCGGGCCGCCAGGGCTTCGAAGGCCTCGAGTTCGACCATCTGTTCTTCGGCGAGGCGCTGGCGCCGCGCGCGCTCGATGCACGCATCCGCAAGGTCATCGACGCCATCAACGCCGACCCGGCCGCGCCCACTTCGGCCGAAGACTGCGCAGCCTCGGTGCACCTGTCCTTCTCGCGTTTCCTGCATCTGTTCAAGCAGGAAACTGGCATGGCGTTTCGCGCCTTCCGGGCTTGGAAGCGCGCGCGCAGCCTGCTGCGCTACGTGCGCCAGACCAGCACGCTGACCGACATTGCGCTGGACGCCGGCTATCCCGATTCGACGCATTTCAGCCATTCGATCCGCCAGGTGTATGGGCTCAAGCCGAGCGACATCCTGGCCGGTTCGCGCCGCCTGGCGCTGCACGACGCAGCCGGCGGCCCTAGGCACTAGGCATACAGGAGGGCAGAAGCCGCATGCAGACTCTCCAGCTCCTTCTGTCCGGCATTGCGCAGGGCTGCATCTACGGATTGATCGCGCTGGGCTTCGTGCTGATCTACAAGGCCACTGAAACCGTGAGCTTTGCGCAGGGCGATCTGATGATGCTCGGCGCCTTTGGCGCATTTGCCGGCATGTCGCTGTTCGGCCTGCCGTTCTGGCTCGCGGCCCTGCTGGCAGTAGTGGCCATGGCGGCTTTCGGGGTGCTGCTGGAGCTGGTGGTAATTCGCCCGATCCTCGGGCAGCCGCAGTTCTCCATCGTGATGCTGACCATCGGCATTGCCTACGTGGCGCGCGGCCTCATCACCATGGTGCCGGGCATCGGCACCGACACCCACACCCTGGCCGTGCCCTACAAGGACCAGATCTGGAAGCTGGGCGGGCTGGTGGTCAACCTCGAGCAGCTGGCCATCATCATCGCCACAGCCATCCTGTGCGGCCTGTTGTTCGCGATGTTCCGCTACAGCAAGCTCGGCATCGCCATGCAGGCCTCGTCGCAGAACCAGCTCGCGGCGTACTACATGGGCATTCCGGTGAAGCGGCTCAACGGGCTGGTATGGGGCCTGGCGGCAGCGGTCGCGGCCATTGCCGGCATGCTGCTCGCGCCCATCACCTTCGTGCACGCGAACATGGGCTTCATCGGGCTCAAGGCCTTTCCGGCCGCGGTGGTGGGCGGCTTCGGCAGCCTGCCGGGAGCCATCGTCGGCGGGCTGGTGATCGGCATCGTCGAATCGTTCGCGGGTTTCTATTTGCCCGACGGTTTCAAGGACACGGCGCCCTACATCGTGGTGCTGCTGATGCTGATGATCAAACCCAACGGCCTGTTCGGCGAAAAGCTGCGCAAGAAAGTCTGAACCATGCGCGCCCAAGCTCTTCGGCGGATCTGACCCATGCGCTTCATCTTCAAGACCAGCTACGACCAGGACATCCGCCTTGCGCGGCACGGCGGCCATGTGTTCTGGTATGGGCTCCTGGTCGCGTTCCTCATCGTCGCGCCATGGGTGATCGACGAATACTGGCTCGCGCAACTGACCTTCGTGCTGATCTACGGCATCGTCGGCCTGGGGCTGATGCTGCTGGCGGGCTTCACGGGGCAGTTCTCCATCGGCCATGCGGCCTTTCTTGGCGCGGGCGCCTATACGCAGGGCGTGCTGACCAACCTGGGCGTGCCGTTTCCGATCGCGCTGCTTGCGGCCGCGGCGCTCTCGGCGGCGGTGGGCGTGGTGGTGGCCTTGCCGGCCTTGCGCGTGAAGGGCATCTACCTCGGCATCGCGACGCTGTCGTTCGGCTTCATCGTCGAGGAGGTGTTCGCGCGCTGGGAGAGCGTCACGGGCGGCAATTCGGGGCTGCACGTGAAGTCGCCCCAGCTCTTCGGCTGGTCGCTGGGGTCGGGCAACGGCTTCTACTTTCTGTGTCTGGTGGTGGCGGTGCTCAGCACGCTGGGCATCCTGAACCTGCTGCGCTCGCCGACGGGCCGCGCCTTCGTCGCCATCCGCGATTCGGAAATATCCGCGCAGAGCATGGGCATTCACCTGGCGCGCTACAAGACGATGTCGTTCGCGATTTCGGCCGCGCTCGCGGGGCTGGGCGGTGCGCTGTACGCGCACAAGCTCAGCTTCATCTCACCGGACCAGTTCAACATCCTGCAGTCGATCGACCTGCTGCTGATGGTGGTGATCGGCGGGCTGGGGTCGGTGCACGGCGCATTCCTGGGTGCGATCTTCCTCATCGCGATGCCGCAACTGATCTCGATGGGCAAGGACTGGTTGCCGGCCGTGGTCGGACAGGCACCGGGGCTGCAGGGGCTGGTGTACGGCCTGGTGCTGATCGCCTTCGTGCTGTTCGAGCCGCTGGGGCTTTACGGACGCTGGCTCAAGATCCGAACGTGGCTGCAGCTCTTTCCGTTCTACCGCAAGGGTTTGTTCAAGCGGCAGAAGTCATTCACCAAGTCGGATCGGCTGAGATGAGCAGCGGCGACGTTCTTCTTTCGGCGAAAGACCTGAGCGTGCGCTTCGGCGGCGTGCTCGCGGTCAACAAGGTGAGCTTCGACGTGCGGCGCGGCGAGGTGTTCACGCTGATCGGCCCCAACGGCGCGGGCAAGACGACGGTGTTCAACCTGATCAGCCGCATCTACACGCCGACCATGGGCGAGATCACATGGCACGGTGAAGCAGCCGGTCCGCTGGCCCTGACGCACCAGGCTCCTCATGCGATTGCCGCACTCGGCATTGCGCGAACCTTCCAGAACATCGAGCTCTTCGAGCACGCTACCGTGTTGCACAACCTGCTGATCGGCCGCCACACGCACCGGCAGACGGGTTTCTGGAGCGAGGTGTTCTTCACGCCCGCCACGCGCCGCGCCGAGATCGCGGCGCGCGAGAAGGCGGAGCAGGTGATCGAACTGCTGGACTTGCAGCATCATCGCGATTCGATGGTGGCGGGGTTGCCGTATGGCGTTCGCAAGGTGGTGGAGCTGGCGCGTGCGCTGTGCACCGAACCCAAGCTGCTGCTGCTGGACGAACCATCGTCGGGGCTCAATGTCGAGGAAACGGCCGACATGGCGTTCTGGATTCAGGACATCCAGCAAGAGCTGGGCGTGTCGGTGCTGATGGTCGAGCACGACATGTCGCTGGTGTCGAAGGTGTCCGACCGCGTGCTGGCGATGAACATGGGCGAGGTGCTGGCCACGGGCACGCCGCGCGAAGTGCAGGCGGATGCGCGCGTTATCGAAGCCTATCTTGGGACTGTGGACGACGTGAGCAGCTTGAGGAGGGTGGCGGCGTGAACCTCTTGTTCGCTACCTTTGGAGAGACGCCCGGTATGCGGCACGGCGCGGGCGCCCCCACTATGCCGGCCGCTTCGCGGCTCCCCTGCGGTGCTCACGTTTCGCGGGGTCTCGCAGAACTCGCTTCGCTCAAACAGCTGCGAGCCCTGATCCGCGAAACGCTGCGCTCCTCGGCGGCACAGAGGGGGCGCCCACCCCGCACCGCACACCGGGCTTGGGGGTGGAGGAAACACCTTGAGCGTGCCCACGGCGTTGGGCCCCATGCCCCCGGCGGGCCGTTGAGGCGCCGCCGAGCAGCGGAGCGACAGGCGGATCAGGGCTCGCAGCTGTTTGAGCGCAACGCAGTGGAGCGAGTTCTGCGAGACCCCGCCTGTCGTGAGCAGCGCAGGGGAGCCGCGAAGCGGCCGGTGACGTCGGCCCGCCGGGGGCATGGGGCTCAACGCCGCCCCTGCGAAGGAATCCGAGCATGACCGACGTCGTCCTCCAGCTGCTCAACGTCGAAAGCGCCTACGGCCCCATCAAGGCCATTCGCGGCGTGAGCCTGAAAGTCAGGCAGGGCGAGATCGTGACAGTCCTGGGTTCGAACGGTGCAGGAAAAACGACCATTCTGAAGACGATCTCCGGAATCATCGACCCGAGAAAAGGCAGCATCGAATTCAAGGGGCACGACATCACGGCCAAGGACCCGGCCTACATCGTCCAGCAGGGCCTGAGCCACGTGCCCGAAGGCCGTGAAGTGTTTCCCTTGCTCTCGGTGAGGGAAAACCTGCTCATGGGCGCTTACACCCGCAAGGACCGCGACGGCGTGGCGCGGGACATGGAGAGCGTCTACACCTACTTTCCCATTTTGCGCGAGCGTGCCACGCAGGACGCCGGCCTGCTCTCGGGCGGCCAGCAGCAGATGCTCGCGATTTCGCGCGCCATCATGGCCGCGCCGCATCTCATCCTGCTCGACGAGCCCAGCCTCGGCCTCAGCCCCAAGCTGACGAAAGAGATTTTCGAGATCGTCGTGCGCATCAACCGCGAGCGCGGCACCACCATCCTCCTGGTCGAGCAGAACGCCAACATGGCGCTCAACGCTTCCGACCACGGCTACGTGCTCGAGAACGGCCGCATCGTCATGGAAGACACCTGCGAACGCCTGCGCGAGAAGGAAGACATCAAGGAGTTCTACCTCGGCGTCAAGGATGACGGCGTGCGCGGCGAGCGGCGCTGGAAAAAGAAGAAGACGTGGAGATGACCGCATGACCACCCCCGTCGCCTTGCGCCCGCCCGCCGGCCTGTGGGACTTGGCGCACCTGCAGCCCACGCCAGGCGTCGTCGTGCCCGGCGACACCATTCCCGCCGTGTTCTGGAAGGCCGTGGAACTGCGCGCCGACAAGGTCTGGATGCGGCAGAAGGAGTTCGGCATCTGGCGCAGCTGGACCTGGCGCCAAACCGCCGAGGCCGTGCGCGAGATTGCGGGTGGCCTGCTGGCGCTCGGCTTCGGGACGGGCGAATGCGCCTCGATCCTGGCCAACACCGTCATCGAATGGGTGCTGTGCGACGTCGCCGTGCTCAGCTGCGGCGGCGTGTCGAACGGCATCTACCCGACCGATGCCGCGTCACAGGTGCACTACCTTTGCGAAGACTCGCGCACCACCGTGCTCTTCGTCGAGGACGACGAGCAGCTCGACAAGGCGCTCGAAGTGCGCGCGCAACTGCCACTGCTGCGCAAGGTCGTCGTGTTCGACATGGAGGGCTTGCGCGAGCTCGACGATCCCGGCGTCATGAGCCTGGACGCACTGCGTGCGCTCGGCCGCGCCCATCTGCAGGACCACCCGCAGGCGCTGGAGCAGCGCATTGCCGGCTGCCGGCCCGAGGACCTTGCCATCCTCGTCTACACCTCGGGCACCACCGGCAAGCCCAAGGGCGCGATGCACAGCCACCGCGGGCTGGTGTACACCATGCGCGGCTACAACTCCTTGCTGTCGCAGGGCGAGGGCGACGAGCGCATGTGCTTCCTGCCGCTGTGCCACATCGCCGAGCGCATGGGCGGCGAATACTTCGCGATGTACACCGGCTCGATCCTCAACTTCGTCGAGAACCCCGAGACGGTGCCCGAGAACGTGCGCGAGATTTCGCCCACAGTGTTCACCGCCGTGCCGCGCGTGTGGGAAAAGTTCTATTCCGGCGTGATGATCGCGCTGAAAGAGGCGAGCCGGCTGCAGCAGGCCGCCTACGGCTGGAGCATCGGCGTGGGCCGGCAGATTGCCGAACGCGTGCTCCAGGGCCAGCCGGTGGGTGCGGGGCTGCGTTTCAAGTTTCGCTTGGCCCGCTGGCTGGCGCTGGACAACGTGCGCAAGCTCATCGGGATCCACCGTGCGCGGTTTCTCGTGACCGGCGCGGCGCCCATCTCGCCCGAACTGGTGCGCTGGTACCTGGCGCTGGGCGTGCCGATGCTGGAGGTTTGGGGCATGACCGAATCGTGTGGCGCTTCCACGGGCGTTCCGCCGTCGCGCATCATGCCGGGCTCCATTGGCCCGGCCACCAGCTACAACGAGGTGCGCCTCGATCCGCAGACCGGCGAAATCCTGGTGCGCGGCCCCAATGTCTTCATGGGGTACCTCAACCTGCCGGAGAAGACCGCAGAGACCATCGACGCCGATGGCTGGCTGCACACCGGCGACGTGGGGACGGTCGACGCGGGAGGGTATTTCCGCATCACCGACCGCATGAAGGACATCATCATCACGGCAGGTGGAAAGAACATCACGCCGAGCGAGCTGGAGAACGAGCTCAAGTTCAGCCCCTACATCACCGATGCGGTGGTGATCGGCGACAAGAGGCCCTACCTGACGGTGATCGTCATGATCGACCAGGAGAACGTCGAAAAATTTGCGCAGGACCACGATGTGCCTTTCAGCAACTACGAAAGCCTCACGCGCGCGCAAGAGGTGCTGGACCTGATCCAGGGCGAGATCGACCGCGTCAATGCCAAGTTTGCGCGGGTCGAGCAGATCAAGAAATTCTTCTTGCTCGAAACGCAGTTGAGTGCCGAGGACGAAGAGCTCACGCCGACGATGAAGCTCAAGCGCAAATTGGTGCAGACCAAGTATGCCGAGCGCATCGAGGCGATGTACCGCTGACCGGCATCGCCGAATCGTTTTTTGTCAACCCGAGGAGACAACGCCATGATGAAGCTCAAGACACTGACGACTCTGGCCGTGCTGGGCCTGATCGCGACGTTCGCGTCCGCGCAGCAACAGGGCGTGAGCAAGGACGAGATCCGCATCGGCACGATCCAGGACCTCTCGGGCCCGCTCGCGGGCTTCGGCAAGCAGGCGCGCAACGGCATGCAGCTGCGCGTGGACGAACTCAACGAGCAGGGCAACATCCACGGCCGCAAGCTCAAGCTCTTCGTCGAAGACTCGGGCTACGACCCGAAGAAGGCCGTGCTCGCGGCGCAGAAGCTGGTCAACCAGGAAAAGATCTTCATCATGGCCGGCCACATCGGCACGGCGCAGAACATGGCGGCCATGCCGGTTCAGTTCGAGAAGAACATCGTCAACTTCATGCCGATTACCGCCGCGCGCGAAATGTACGAGCCGCTGCACCGGCTCAAGTATTCGTTCGCTGCTACCTACTACGACCAGATCCGCCTGGCCCTGCCCAAGATGATCAAGGAGAAGGGTGCAAAAAAGGTCTGCACCATCTACCAGGACGACGAGTTCGGGCTCGAGGTGCAGCGAGGTGCCGAGGCCGGTCTCAAGACAGCTGGATTGGAACTGGCCGAGAAAACGTCGTTCAAGCGCGGCGCCACCGATTTCAGCTCGCAGGTCGCAAAGATGAAGGCCGCCAACTGCGACCTCGTGGTGCTCGGCACCATCATCCGCGAGACCATCGGCACCGTGGGCGAGGCGCGCAAGACGGGCTTCAACCCGACCTTCCTGGGCTCGAGCGCCTCCTATACCGACCTGATCCACAAGCTCGGCGGCAAGGCGATGGACGGCATCTACGCCACCATGACGGTGCAGAATCCCTACACCGACGAACAGTCGCAGCCGCTGCGCTTCTGGGCGAACAAGTACAAGACCAAGTTCAACGAAGACCCGACGGTGTTCTCGGTCTATGGTTACATCATCATCGACTCGTTCATCAAGGCGGCGCAGAAGGCCGGCCCCAACCTGACGACCGACAGCTTCATCAAGGCGATGGACACCATGACCTTCGAGCCCGACATGTTCGGCAGCGCCAAGAGCACCTACACCGCCACCAAGCGCCTGGGCAACGACCAATCCCGTTTGTCCCAGATCAAGGACGGGAAATGGGTCGTCGTGTCTGACTATGTGACACCGTAGTCACAGGCTGAGGCGGGTTTATATTTGCGGCCAACTCCCGTGACGAGCCCGCAATGTCCCAGTATTGGTTGATGAAATCCGAGCCCGACGAGGTCTCGATCGACGACGCGCTTGCCGCGCCCGGCGCCACGGTGGCGTGGACCGGCGTGCGCAACTACCAGGCACGCAACTTCATGCGCGATGGCATGAAGGTCGGGGACGGCGTGCTCTTCTATCACTCGAGCTGCCCCGAGCCGGGCATCGCGGGCATTGCGCGCGTGGCTTCGGGCATCAAGCCCGATCCGACGCAGTTCGATCCCAAGTCGCCGTACTACGACCCAGCATCGAAGAAGGACGATCCGCGCTGGCTGCTGGTCGACGTGCAGGCTGTTCGCAAGACCCGGCTGCTGGCCTTGCCCGAGCTGCGCGCCAGGCCCGAGCTGGCCGACCTGGTCGTGCTGCGCAAGGGCAACCGGCTGTCGATCACGCCGGTCGAGCCCGCGCACTGGCGGATCATCGAGAAGATGCTGACCTGAAGCGGCCCTAGCCCACGCGCTGCAGTATCGGGAACAGCTTGCCGAGGCCGTCGGCCATGACCTCGACCGCGAGCGCCGCGAGGATCAGGCCCATGAGCCGCGTCATGATGTTGATGCCGGTCTTGCCGAGCACGCGCGCAATCGGCTGCGCGAGCGAAAAGGCCAGCGCGGTGGCCAGCGCCACCACCACGCCGTAGCCCACCAGCAGCCCGAGCTCCCACAGGTGCTGCGTCTTGTCGGCGTAGATCACCACGGTCGATATGGTGGCCGGCCCGGTGAGCAGCGGAATGGTGAGCGGCACCACCGCGATGGACGCGCCCATGGAGGCCTTGACCTCGGTGGCGCGCAGCTCCTCGACGTTGGTCTTGCTCTCGGCCGGCTTCGCATTGAGCATGGACAGCGAACTCATGAGCAGCAGCAGGCCGCCGCCCACTTGGAAGCTGGCAATCGAGATGCCGAAGAACGCCAGCAGCTGCAGCCCGATGAGCGCGCTGACCGCAATCACCACGAAGGCGCTGAAGGCCGACATGCGCACCGTGTGCCGGCGCTGCGCATCCGAATACCCCTGCGTGTAGTGGATGAAGAAAGGCACGATGGCCAGCGGGTTGACGATGGCCACCAGCGTGACCAGCGGCTTGATCAGGTCCATCGAGGTACTCACTTACCTCCCCCCGGTCACGTCGAGCAGGGCCATGGTGGTGTAGCTGGCCTCTTCGGACAGCAGCCACAGGATGGCGCCCGCAATTTCTTCCGCGCTGCCGGTGCGCTGCATCGGCACGGTGGGCGCCAGCTCGAAGGCGCGGTCGGGCATGCCGCCCGAAGCGTGGATTTCGGTGTCGATCAGCCCCGGGCGCACCGCGTTGACGCGGATGCCCTCGGCGCCGACCTCCTTGGCCAGGCCGATGGTGAAGGTGTCGATGGCGCCCTTGCTGGCCGCATAGTCGACGTACTGGCCGGGCGAGCCCAACCGCGCCGCGGCGCTGGAGACATTGACGATGGCGCCGCCCGCGCCGCCGTACCGGGTGCTCATGCGCCGGACGGCTTCGCGCGCGCAGATGAAGCTGCCGATCACGTTGGTGCGGAACATGCGCTCCAGGCGCAGCGCAGTCATTTCATCGACGCGGGCCTGCACGTCGACAACGCCGGCGCAATTGACCAGTGCCGTGAGGCGGCCGAGCCTGGCATCGACCTTCTGGAACATGGCGGTCACCTGCGCCTCGTCGCCTACGTCGGCCTGCACGGCCACCGCTGTGCCGCCGCCAGCGCGGATGGTGCGCACCACCTCGTCCGCGGCAAGCGAGTTGCTCGCGTAGTTGACGGCCACCGCGTAGCCGCGCTTTGCCGCCAGCAAGGCGGTGGCAGCGCCGATGCCGCGGCCGCCACCCGTGATCAAGAGTACCTGGTCCAAATCCGACCTCCTGCACAAAAACTGCGTGTCAGTTAAAACCGTTCGCTGGATTACATCATCGAGGGCGAGCGCATGAGCCATACGATCGACTATTACTTTGCGCCACAGAGCCCGTGGACGTATCTGGGGCATGCCCGGTTTGACGCCATCGCGGCTGCAGCGGGTGCCACGGTGCGCGTGCGGCCCGTGGACCTGGGCAGTGTCTATCCGATCTCGGGCGGGCTGCCCCTCGGCAAGCGGGCACCGCAGCGCCAAGCCTACCGGCTGTTGGAACTGGCCCGTTTTTCGCGCCACCTCGATTTGCCGCTGAACCTCAAGCCCAAATTCTTTCCGGTGTCGGGCGACGATGCGGCGCGGCTGATCATCGCAGTCGATCTGCACGACGGCACCGATGTGGCCATGCGCGTGTGCAGCGCGATATTTGCCGCCGTGTGGGTGCAGGAGCGGAACATCGGCGATCCCAAGGTGCTCGAATCGCTGGTCGCGGAATGCGGCCTGCCGGCCAAGCGCACGGAGCAGTCGCTGAGCCAAGCCGTGCAGGAGCGTTACGAGGCTTACACCCAGGAAGCGATCGACATCCAGGTGTTCGGTGCGCCAAGCTATGTCATCGACGGCGAGATATTCTGGGGCCAGGACCGGCTTGATTTCGTCGAGCGCGCGCTGCAGCAAAAGCGCTAGCGGCAACCCTTTCATTCGATTCAACTCATTCGCTATCAAGGAGCATGACAACCATGGGTCAATTCATCGATCTCACCGCCAAGGACGGCTTTGTCTTTCCGGCCTACGTGGCCGAACCTGCCGGCAAGCCGCGGGGTGCCGTGGTGGTGGTGCCGGAAATCTTCGGCGTCAACTCGCACATCCGATCGGTGGCCGACGGCTATGCCGCAGACGGCTACCTGGCCGTTTCGCCCTCGACCTTTCATCGCGTGAAGCCCGGCGTCGAGCTCGGCTACAGCGACGATGACATGAAGGCCGGCTTCGCCCTGAAGACGGCCGTGGAGGCGCTGCCCGCTCCCGGCGTGCTGCAGGACGTCGAGGCTGCCGTGGCCTATGCGGCCAAAGCCGGCAAGGTGGGCATCGTGGGTTATTGCTGGGGTGGCCTGCTGGTCTGGCGCGCCGCGAGCCTGGTTCCGGGCATTGCCGCCGCGGCGCCCTATTACGGCGGCGGAATGACGACGCCGGAAGAAACCGCGCGCCAGCCCAAGGTGCCGGTGCTGGCGCATTTCGGCAATCAGGACCACTGGATTCCGCTGGACACCATCGAAGCCTTCAAGAAGGCGCATCCCGAGGTTCAGGTGCATGTCTACGAGTCGGGCCATGGCTTCAATTGCGACCAGCGCGGTTCGTACAACGCCGAGGCCGCCAAGCTCGCGCGGACGCGCACGCTGGAGTTTTTTGCCAAGCACGTCGGCTGAACGAGCCTGCGCCAAGCGGAGCCCGGCCCGTGCCGGGCTTTTCTATTTCTTCTGGGAGCCCGGCCCTTTGCCGACGCGGGTCTGGAGAAAGTCGAGCAGCGCACGCAGCGCGGCGCTGTTGTGGCGCCGCTGCAGGTAGGCGGCCGACAACCACATGTCCTTGCGCGCATAGCCCTGCAGCACCGGCACCAGTTCGCCATCGTCGATGTGCGACTGCACGAGGATCGAGGGCAGGTAGATCACGCCGAAGCCGCGCATCGCGACCCGGATCAGCGGCGCGCCCTCGGTGCAGTCCATGCGGCTCTTGACCGGCACGTCCAGCGGCTGGCCGCCATCGTCGAAGCGCCAGACCGGCTGGGCGCCCAGCAGCGAATGCGTGAGCGCCTCGTGGCCGGCGAGGTCGCGCGGATGCTCGGGCTTGCCGTGCTTCTTCCAGTAGACCGGCGATGCGCAGACCACCATCTCCATCAACATCAGCTTGCGCACGATCAGGTTGGCGTCGGCCACCGGGCCGCTGCGGATGTCGACGTCGATGCCTTCTTCGGCCAGATCGACTGCGCGGTTGGTCAGCTGCAGGCTGATGCTCACATCGGGGTAGTAGCGCATGAAGTCGGCCAAAAGGCCCGGAAATTCGCCGTTCCCCATGCCGTGCGGTGCCGAGATCCGCAGGCGCCCGCCGGGCTGCCTGGCGCGCTCCTGCAACTCGGCCTGCGTGAGTTCGACCATCTCGAGAACCGGCGTGCTGCGTTCGAGCAGCAATTGGCCGGCGTCGGTCAGGCTCACCGAACGCGTGGAGCGGTTGAGCAGGCGCACGCCAAAGCGCGTTTCAAGTTCCGCCACATATTTGCTGACGGTGGCTTTCGACATGTCCAGTTTCTTGGCCGCATTCGAAAAGCTGCCCTGCGAAGCAACCTCCCGGAAGGTTCTGATCAGATCGAGACTGTCCATGTCAAAGTGCCCATTGTTTCCGCTCCGGGAGCGGCATGCCCGGATTTTCCGGGAAGCCCCAAGTTTGCAGGGCATCCGGACACCCTCGACGGGTGCCTGCCTTCGGGCTGTCATTGTTTCAATAGAGGAAACACGGTGTCTCTGTTCCACGTGTTTTGCAGCGCGGTTTCAGTTGGAAACTCGCCGCACAGGTGAGCGAACGAGCGAGCCTGGTGGACGAACCATCCAACGAACACAAGGAATTGAAATGAAGACCTCGCACATCCTCGCTGCCGCCGCCCTGACCCTGTTGGCCGCTACCGGCGCCCAAGCTGAAAGCTACGACGGCGTGAACACCGCCGTCTCGACCAAGAGCCGTGACGAAGTGAACGCCGAAGCCGTGCGCACCGCAGCGGCTCCGAACCAAAACGTGACCCGCGGTTCGCGCGGCCCGGAAACGGTCGCCGTGTCGAAGGAGCGTTCGCTCGTCGAAGCCGAAGCGGTCCGTACCGCCTACGCTCCCGACCAGAATGTGAGCTCGGGTTCGCGCGTCAACAGCAAGGTCGTCTCGACGATGGCCCACCCGATGGACGCACGCGTCCAAGCCCAACAAGGCTCGGGCGCCGTCGCCAAGTAAGCCGGTCGAAAAAGCTGGCCCTCCGCCAGGGCCACTTTAAAAAAGAAGCCACGCGAAAGCGTGGCTTTTTTGTTGGGCAGGCGTCAGCGTGTGCGCGCGAGATAGCGCTTGCGCCAGAAAATCACGACCAACAGCACCGCGATGGCCAACATTGCGCTCATCGCGATCCAGAAACCGTCCGCCTTGTGCACCAGCGGAATGAACTCGAAGTTCATGCCGAAGATGCCGGCAATGAGGTTGAGCGGCAAAAAGATCGCGGTCAGCACGGTGAGCACCCGCATGATGTCGTTGGCACGGTGGCCCTGGACGCTGAAGTGCATCTGCACCGCGGTTTCCGCGTTCTGCTCGAGCCGGCGCACGTGATGCACCACGCGCTCGATGTGCTCGAGCACATCGCGGCTGCGCACCATGATCAGTTCCCGCTCGCGCTGCTCTGCCTCGCCTTTCGGCGACGGCAAGGTTTCGAGCAAATCGATCCAGTCCTGTATGGCGGCGCGCTGGTCCTCGCAGATTTCGTCGAGGTGGTGCAGCGACTGACGGGTTTCCATCAGCGCGCCCCAGTTGGTGAAGCGGCTGCGCGGATCGATCAGCTCGGTCTGCCAATGGTCGAGCTGGCGGGTGAGGTCGCGGCGCATGTCCAGGTAGCCGTCGACGATCTGGTTGATGACGCGCAGCATCAGGTCGGCGGTGCCAGTCGGCACGCGGGCCGAGGTGGCGCGCACGTCGAGCGCCGGAGCGCCCTGGTCGTCTGGCGAGCCGGCCGCCAGCAGCCGCGCGGCAAAGGCGTCGCGCCCCGCGCCTTCCTCGGGGTGCACCGACAGCAGCACGCGGTCGAACAGCGCGAAACCAACCGGGCGAGTGTCGACCCGGCGCAGCACTGGAGGGCCGCGGCGCCCGACGAGGGGAGGCTCGCCGACGCTGGTGCCTTTGCCGTTGCCCGCTGCCGCCTTGCCCGGTCCGCTTGAAAGACGCCGGAACACCAGCACGTCGTATTTCGAGGTGTAGTCGAAATGGGAGGGCAGCTGGTCGTTGAGCAGGTCGGCCACGTGCAGGTCGACGAGTTGGGTCAAGCAGAGCGACTGCAGGATCTGCTGGACTTCCGCAAGCGAAGCGCGAAACTCCTCGCGCGTGAGCGAAATCCAAAGATAGCCTTGTGCGCCACAGGCGCCGGGCACCGCGAGCGGCGCCAGCGCCTGATGCTCGCTCACCTGCGAGCGATTGATTTCGATGATGCGCATGGGCCGCCTTGTTGCTCTCTCTATATGTCGCTCGGGCCCGCACCGCGGCCCCCTCTGATCGAGAACTATTGTTTTTGTAGCAACCGCGCGGCGTCAAGCGCAAAGTACGTGAGCACGCCGTCTGCGCCGGCGCGCTTGAACGCGAGCAGGCTTTCGAGCACCACCGCATCATGATCGAGCCAGCCGTTCTGAGCGGCGGCCTTGAGCATCGCGTATTCGCCGCTCACCTGATAGGCGAAGGTGGGCACGTGGAATTCGTCTTTGACGCGGCGCACGATGTCCAGGTAGGGCATGCCAGGCTTCACCATCACCATGTCGGCGCCCTCGGCAATGTCGAGGCCCACTTCGCGCAGCGCCTCGTCGCTGTTGCCCGGGTCCATCTGATAGACCTTCTTGTTGCTCTTGCCGAGCATGGCGGCCGAGCCCACGGCATCGCGAAACGGACCGTAGAAGGCGCTGGCGTACTTGGCGCTGTACGCCATGATGCGGGTGTGAACGTCGCCGCGGGCCTCCAGCGCGCTGCGGATGGCGCCGATGCGGCCGTCCATCATGTCGCTGGGCGCCACGATGTCCACGCCGGCTTGCGATTGCGCGAGCGCCTGCTTGACCAGGACTTCGACGGTGGCGTCGTTGAGGATGTAGCCGGTCTCGTCGAGCAGGCCGTCCTGCCCATGGCTGGTGTAGGGGTCGAGCGCCACGTCGGTCATCACGCCGAGTTCCGGAAAGCGCGACTTGAGCGCCGCGACCACGCGCGGAATCAGCCCGTCGGGGTTGAAGGCTTCGTCTCCCGACGGTGTTTTGAGGCTTGCATCGATCACCGGAAAAAGCGCCATCACCGGAATACCCGCTTCCACGCATTGCTCGGCCAGCGGCAGCAGCATGTCCAGGCTCAGGCGGTCCACGCCGGGCATCGAAGCCACGGCATCACGCTTTTTTTGGCCTTCCTGTACGAACACGGGGTAGATCAGATCATGCGCCGTGAGCGCGTGCTCCCTGACCAGGTTGCGGCTGAACGCATCGCGGCGCAAGCGGCGCGGCCGGCCGGCGGGATACATGGCGAAGGAGGAGAAGGAGGATGGCGTCATAAGCGGAAAATTGTGCCTGAAGCGCCGTTTCGCGGGCGAGGCAGCCGCAAGAGGATCACCTGTTTATGGCTTGAATCCGTAGCTCGAAGGTTCTCTTTTTTTGGGCGGAAATGTCAAAGAAAGTGGCAGTTTCGCTTGAAACCTTGTTTCGTCTTTGTTAAATTCTGAAGCGGGCGGCTTGCCGCTCCCCGCTTTTCCTCCCTGAGCGGGTGCCTTGATGTGTGACAGCAAAAGGGCTTCCCAGCCCGGCGTGCAGACGTCGGGCTTTTTTTTGCCTGCTGCATCGTTCACGGCAGGCCAGGACCGGAAGGGCGCAGCCCGGCCACTAAACTGCCGCCATGCTCTGGGTCAAATCTTTTCACATCGTCTTCATTGCAAGCTGGTTCGCCGGGTTGTTCTATCTGCCGCGCATCTTTGTCAATCTGGCGATGGTGCCGCCGGAGTCCGTTGCCGAACGTGAGCGCCTGCTGCTGATGGCGCGCAAGCTGCTGCGGTTCACGACTTTGCTGGCAGTTCCGGCCTTGGGTTTCGGTCTTTGGCTCTGGCTGGGTTATGGCATCGGGCGCGGCCCGGGCAACGGCTGGATGCATGCCAAGCTGGCGCTGGTGCTGGTCGCCGTCGGTTATCACCATGGCTGTGGTGTGTTGCTGCGCCGCTTCGTGGCCGGAGGCCAGCAGCGCAGCCATCGCTGGTACCGCTGGTTCAACGAACTCCCCGTCTTGCTGCTGCTCGGCATCGTGGTGCTGGTGGTCGTGAAGCCGTTCTGAGCCGCCAAGGTGGAGACGCAGCACAAGACCGCCGCGCTGCCCCTTGCGCTCGCCTATGCGGCGCTGATCGTCTATGCCAGCCTTTATCCATTCGCGGACTGGCGCGACCAGGGCATTGCACCCTGGGCCTATTTGTCGGCGTCGTGGCCCAAGTACTGGACGGGGTTCGATTTCGCGATCAATGTCGGCGGCTACGTGCCCTTCGGGTTCCTGTGCGCGTTGACCGTGCTGCGCACGCGGCGCGATGCGAGCGTCTGGCGCGCCATGCTGCGCGCGACGATGGCCGGCGCGGCAGTGGCCTTTGCGATGGAGACGCTGCAGAGCTACCTTCCCGCGCGCATTCCTTCCAATGTCGACCTGGGCCTGAACACTTCCGGCGCCCTGCTGGGGGCCATGCTGGCGGTGGGCCTGGAGCGCCTTGGCGCGGTGGCGCACTGGAGCCGCACCCGCTCGCAATGGTTCGTCGAAGAGTCGCGCGGCGCGCTGGTGCTCCTGGCACTCTGGCCGATCGCGCTCCTGTTTCCGGCGGCCGTGACCTTCGGGCTCGGCCAGGTGTTCGAGCGGCTCGAAGTCGCCATCTCGGAATGGCTGCTCGACACGCCTTTCATCGACTGGATGCCCCTGCGCCAGTTCGAGCTTGAACCGCTTGTGCCCGCCGCCGAACTGCTGTGCGTGATGCTCGGGGCCCTTGTGCCTTGCCTGCTGGCTTTCCTGGTGACGCGTACGGTGGCCCGGCGTGCCGTGCTGCTGCCGCTCACGCTGCTGGCCGGCATCGGCGCCTCAGCGCTTTCGGCAGCCTTGAGCTACGGACCGGAGCATGCATGGGCATGGCTGGGCCTGCCGGTGCAGGTCGGCATCGCCAGCGCCTTGGTTGCGGGCATGCTGTTGCTGGGAGCTCCGCGCCGGTTGTGCGCAGCCTTGCTGCTGGTGGGCTTGGTGATCCAGCTGAGCCTGCTGAACCAGGCGCCCGAGAGCGCGTATTTCGCGCAGACACTGGCCACTTGGGAGCAGGGGCGATTCATCCGCTTCCACGGCCTGGTGCAGTGGCTGGGCTGGGTGTGGCCGTTCGCGGTGCTGGCCTATGTTGTGGCCGCGCTGTCGCGCCGGGGGCGTCCGGCCCACTGAACGCGGCAACCGATGGCGCATGGCGGGCGTCACTAAAATCCCTTGATGCCCAGTTCCACTCCAGCCGCGCCGCACGGCTACTACGGTCGCCATATCTTCTTCTGCCTCAACGAGCGCAAGAACGGTGAAGACTGCTGCGCCCTGCATAACGCCCAGCAAGGCTTCGACCGCTGCAAGGCCAAGGTCAAGGAAGCCGGGTTGGCGGGGCCGGGCAAGGTAAGGGTCAACAAGGCCGGCTGCCTCGACCGTTGCGCCGGCGGGCCGGTGGCGGTGGTCTATCCGGAGGCCGTCTGGTACACCTTCGTCGATGCCGAAGACATCGACGAAATCGTCGAGTCGCACCTGAAGAACGGCAAGATCGTCGAGCGTCTGGTGTTGCCGCCCGATGTCGGCCGCTGAACTTTTGCGGATGCTCCGCGCTCGTACCCTGCACCCGGCCGGCCGCAGCCGGGCCGCTTCATCCACAGCACCATGAATTCCCAGACCGAAAAAATCCGCCTCCAAGGCGCTGTCGGCGTGATCGAGGTCCAGCGCGACCAGCCCTCCGAGGCTGACGGTACGCGCGGCATCGCGGTCATCGCCCATCCGCACCCGCTGTTTGGCGGCACCATGGACAACAAGGTGGTGCAGACCTTGGCGCGCGCATTCGTCGCCTGCGGCTGGACGGCGGTGCGTTTCAACTTTCGCGGCGTGGGTGCCAGCGAAGGCGTGCACGACGAAGGCCGCGGCGAGCGCGAAGACATGCTGAACGTCGTCGAACAACTCGCTCCCGAGGGCCCGCTGTCCATCGCCGGGTTTTCATTCGGCGCCTTCGTGGCGAGCTGCACGGCCGAAAAGCTCTGGGCGTCGCGCGACATTCGGCAGCTCGTTCTGGTCGGAACTGCTGCCTCGCGCTTTGCCGTGGCCACGCTGCCGGCCGACGCGCACGAGCGCACCCTGGTGGTCCACGGGGAAGCGGACGACACGGTGCCGCTGTCGGCCGTCATGGACTGGGCGCGGCCGCAGTCACTTCCTGTCACGGTTGTCCCCGGGGGCGGCCATTTCTTTCACGGACAATTGCCGCTGCTCAAAAGTCTGGTCGTCCGCCATCTGCGCGCGGGCATCGCATGAAAGCCCTGCGGGCTTGTTTTCGTTTTCTCCCAATTTCTCCCATGAATCGTTTTCTTGACGCGTTTCGCGCCCTGGTGCTGACCGCCGCCGCCTCGGTTTGCACGATTGCCGGTGCCCAGGTCCCGGCGCCGCCGGAAATTGCCGCGCGCAGCTATCTGCTGCTCGACGTCACGGCCAATCAGATCCTCGCCCAGAAGGACATCGACAGCCCGGTCGAGCCGGCTTCGCTCACCAAGCTGATGTCGGCCTACATCGTGTTCGACGCGCTGCGCGCCAAGAAGATCACGCTGACCCAGACGATGCCCGTCAGCCAGCGCGCCTGGAAGATGCCCGGTTCGCGCATGTTCATCGACCCCAAGATGCAAGTGCCGGTCGACGATCTGATCAAGGGGCTCATCGTGCAGTCGGGCAACGACGCCACGGTGGCGCTGGCCGAAGGCGTGGGCGGAACGGTGGAGCATTTCGTCGAGCTCATGAATGCCCAGGCCAAGGCACTGGGCATGAAGAACACCAGCTACAAGAATCCCGAGGGCCTCACCGCGCCGGGCCATACCACCACGGCGCGCGACCTGAGCATTCTTGCCACCCGGCTGGTGCGCGATTTCCCCGAAGAAGCCAAGTACTACGCCATCAAGAAGTACCGCTATCCCGGCACACCCTCGACCAACGACACCAACCGCAACCTGCTGCTGTTCCGCGATCCGACCGTCGACGGCCTCAAGACCGGCCATACCGAGGCGGCCGGCTACTGCATGATCGCCACCGCCAAGCGCGATTTTCCAAACCTCACCGGAGGCCGCCGCCTGCTGTCGATCGTGCTGGGCACCTCCGGCGAAACCGTGCGTGCCAACGAATCGCAAAAGCTGCTGAACTGGGGCTACACCGCCTACGACGCCGTTCGCCTGTTCGATGCTGGCCAGCCGGCCGCCACGCCAGCAGTCTGGAAGGGCAAAACCAACACGCTCAAGCTGGGTCGCCCGGAAGCGATCGTGGTCGCGGTACCGGCTGGTACCGCCAACAAGATCAAGACCCAGGTGGCGCGCCCCGATCCGCTGGTGGCGCCGTTCACCAAATACCAAGCCGTGGGCTCGCTCAAGGTGACCCTGGACGACCAGCCGCTGGCGGACGTGCCGCTGGTCGCCCTGGAGGGCGTCGAGCAGGCGGGCATTTTTGGCCGCGCCTGGGATGCCGTTCGGCTCTGGATCAAGTGACGCCAGCACACAGCAATTGCTGACGGCGGGGGCGACTGCTATACTCGTGGGCTTTTCGGAATTTTCCGAAGGGTTTCACGTTTTCGTTATTCCCGGCTTCCTTGCCTTGCGTCACGTCAAGGACAAGGGCGGTTCAGAGCCAAAGCCGGGTTGTTTTGGGACTAATTCATTCATGCCAACCATCAATCAACTGGTGCGTCAGGGTCGAACGGTCGAAAAGATCAATTCGAAGAGCCCTGCCATGCAGAACTCGCCGCAACGCCGCGGTGTCTGCACCCGCGTCTACACCACGACGCCAAAGAAGCCCAACTCGGCGCTTCGTAAAGTTGCCAAGGTCCGTCTGACCAATGGCTTCGAAGTCATTTCCTACATCGGCGGCGAAGGCCACAACCTGCAAGAACACAGCGTCGTGCTGGTTCGCGGCGGTCGTGTCAAGGACTTGCCCGGTGTTCGCTACCACATCGTGCGCGGTTCGCTCGACTTGCAAGGCGTGAAAGACCGCAAGCAGTCGCGCTCCAAGTACGGCGCGAAGCGTCCCAAGAAGGCTTAAGCCTTCCTGTCGCAAAAAACAAACGGTGTTCGGTTGCCTTGGCGGGCACATCGAACGAAGTGACCCAATGTCGGGTCGAGTAAGTGAGAGTCCGGAATGGCTCTCGCGGTGCCGGAAACGGTGCCAACTGAAGCAAAGAGGTTAGTAACATGCCACGTCGTCGCGAAGTCCCCAAACGTGAAATCCTGCCGGATCCCAAGTACGGCAATGTCGAGCTGTCGAAGTTCATGAACGTGATCATGGAAGGCGGCAAGAAGGCGATCGCCGAGCGCATCATTTACGGTGCACTCGACTTCATCGAAAAGAAGAACCCTGACAAGGACCCGCTCGAAGCTTTCACCGTTGCCATCAACAACGTGAAGCCGATGGTCGAAGTGAAGTCGCGCCGCGTCGGCGGTGCCAACTACCAGGTGCCGGTCGAAGTGCGTCCGGTCCGCCGCCTGGCGCTCTCGATGCGCTGGATCAAGGAAGCCGCCCGCAAGCGTGGCGAAAAGTCGATGGCCCTGCGCCTGGCCAACGAACTCATGGAAGCCACGGAAGGCCGTGGCGGCGCCATGAAGAAGCGCGACGAAGTGCACCGCATGGCAGAAGCCAACCGCGCTTTCAGCCACTTCCGCTTCTAAGAATCAAACTTCGCTTGGGCGTTGGGCGTTGAGTGTCGGGCGATGTCGCCCGGGCTCAAGGCCCAGCGCTCAACGCATTTAACCCGAAAGTAAATCATGTCCCGCAAGACCCCCATCGAGCGCTACCGCAACATCGGCATCTCCGCGCACATCGACGCCGGCAAGACCACGACGACCGAGCGCATCCTGTTCTACACCGGTGTGAACCACAAGATCGGTGAAGTGCACGATGGCGCCGCCACGATGGACTGGATGGAGCAAGAGCAAGAGCGTGGCATCACGATCACCTCGGCTGCCACCACCTGCTTCTGGAAGGGCATGGCCGGCAAGTTCGAAGAACACCGCATCAACATCATCGACACCCCCGGCCACGTGGACTTCACGATTGAAGTCGAGCGCTCGATGCGCGTGCTGGACGGCGCTGTCATGGTGTACGACGCCGTTGGCGGCGTGCAGCCCCAGTCGGAAACCGTCTGGCGCCAAGCCAACAAGTACAAGGTTCCGCGTCTCGCGTTCGTCAACAAGATGGACCGCACCGGCGCCGACTTCCTGCGCGTGCGCCAGATGATGGTCGACCGCCTGAAGGCCAATCCCGTCGTGATCCAGATCCCGATTGGTGCCGAAGAGCACTTCCAGGGCATCGTCGACCTCGTGAAGATGAAGGCCATCATCTGGGACGAAGACAAGGGCGTGACCTTCACCTACGGTGAAATCCCCGCGAACCTGACCGACGTCTGCAACGAATACCGCGAAAAGCTCGTCGAAGCCGCTGCCGAAGCGAGCGAAGAGCTGATGAACAAGTACCTCGAAGGCAATGAGCTGACCGAGGAAGAAATCAAGAAGGCCATTCGCCAGCGCACCATCGCCGGCGAAATCCAGCCGATGCTGTGCGGCTCGGCCTTCAAGAACAAGGGCGTGCAGGCCATGCTCGACGCCGTCATCGAATACATGCCGGCACCGACCGACATTCCGCCGGTCAACGGCCTCGACGAAGACGAAGCGCCTGTCACCCGCAAGGCTGACGACAGCGAGAAGTTCTCGGCCCTCGCGTTCAAGCTCATGACCGACCCGTTCGTGGGCCAGTTGACCTTCGTGCGCGTCTACTCGGGCGTGCTGACCAAGGGCGACAGCGTCTACAACCCGGTGCGCGGCAAGAAGGAGCGCATCGGCCGTATCGTGCAAATGCACGCGAACAACCGCGAAGAAGTCAACGAAATCCGCGCCGGCGACATCGCCGCGTGCGTGGGCCTGAAGGAAGTGACCACGGGCGAAACCCTGTGCGATCCCGCGGCGATCGTGACGCTCGAGCGCATGGTGTTCCCGGAATCGGTGATCTCGCAGGCCGTCGAGCCCAAGACCAAGGCCGACCAGGAAAAGATGGGCATCGCCCTGCAGCGCCTCGCTCAGGAAGATCCTTCGTTCCGCGTCAAGACCGACGAAGAATCGGGCCAGACCATCATCGCCGGTATGGGCGAGCTCCACCTTGAAATCATCGTGGACCGCATGAAGCGCGAATTCGGCGTGGAAGCCAACGTGGGCAAGCCCCAGGTTGCTTACCGCGAAACGATCCGCAAGACCGTCGAAGATGCTGAAGGCAAGTTCGTTCGCCAGTCGGGCGGCAAGGGCCAGTACGGCCACGTCATCCTGAAGCTCGAGCCGCAGGAAGCGGGCAAGGGCTTCGAGTTCGTCGACGCCATCAAGGGCGGTGTGGTTCCTCGCGAATACATTCCCGCGGTGGAAAAGGGCGTTGTGGAAGCACTGACGCAAGGCGTGCTGGCGGGCTACCCCGTCGTCGACGTCAAGGTCACGCTGCACTTCGGTTCGTACCACGACGTGGACTCGAACGAAATGGCGTTCAAGATGGCCGCGATCTTCGGTTTCAAGGAAGGCGCCCGCAAGGCCAGCCCCGTGATCCTGGAGCCGATGATGGCCGTGGAAGTCGAAACGCCTGAAGACTACGCCGGCAACGTGATGGGCGACCTGTCCTCACGCCGCGGCATGGTGCAGGGCATGGACGACATGATCGGTGGCGGCAAGTCCATCAAGGCCGAAGTGCCGCTGTCGGAAATGTTCGGCTACTCGACCACGCTGCGTTCGATGTCGCAAGGCCGCGCCACGTACACGATGGAGTTCAAGCACTACGCTGAAGCTCCGCGTAACGTTGCTGAAGCCATCGTGGCTGCCCGCGCAAAGTAAGTTTTCAAGAATGCAGGGTCACGCAGTGCGTGGCTCTCTTTGTCTGCGATCCGGTGCCGCCACGTTCCCGTGCGAGGCGAACCAGCAATCGGGTGCAGACATAAAACCAATACACGGGAATGCTCTTTCAAGGATTGAAAAATGGCAAAAGGTAAATTCACCCGCACCAAGCCGCACGTGAACGTGGGCACGATCGGTCACGTCGACCACGGCAAGACCACGCTGACGGCGGCCAAGGCCTACGACCAGATCGACGCGGCGCCCGAAGAAAAGGCCCGCGGCATCACGATCAACACCGCCCACGTCGAGTACGAAACGGCCAACCGCCACTACGCTCACGTCGACTGCCCCGGCCACGCCGACTATGTGAAGAACATGATCACCGGCGCCGCTCAAATGGACGGCGCCATTCTGGTGTGCTCGGCCGCTGACGGCCCGATGCCCCAGACCCGCGAACACATCCTGCTGGCTCGCCAGGTGGGTGTGGGCTACATCATCGTGTTCCTGAACAAGTGCGACATGGTCGACGACGCCGAACTGCTCGAGCTCGTTGAAATGGAAGTGCGCGAGCTCCTGGACAAGTACGAATTCCCGGGCGACGACACCCCCATCATCCACGGCTCGGCCAAGCTCGCCCTGGAAGGCGACAAGGGCAAGCTCGGTGAAGAGGCCATCATGAAGCTGGCCGAAGCCCTCGACACCTACATCCCGACGCCTGAACGCGCCGTGGACGGCACCTTCCTGATGCCCGTCGAAGACGTGTTCTCGATCTCCGGCCGCGGCACCGTCGTGACCGGCGCCGTCGAGCGCGGCGTCATC
>NZ_LMCQ01000006.1 GCF_001424835.1 Variovorax sp. Root318D1
TCAGGCGCCGCTCATTTCTGCAACGCGCTCTTCGACAAAAGCCCTGGGGCCCAGCCGCTGAAGTCTGCTTTCACGGCTGTTGAGCCACCAGCCAGCCTGAACGTTCCAGTCGGCGTAGGGACTATGCGGGTCGGCCGCACCCAGCGTCTGCTGCGCATGCAGCGGGAATTGCGGATCGCGTAGCGCGCTGTGCCCCAGCGCGACGATGTCAGCCTGGCCCGAGGTCACGACTGTCTCCGCCTGATGCGGGTCGACGATCAGGCCGACGGCCATGGTGCCGATACCCGTCTCGCGACGGATCTGGGCGGCAAACGGCACCTGGAAACCATAGCCGATCGGATAGTCGAAGACGCCGAAACCACCGGAAGAACAGTCAACGACATCGACGCCGACCTTGGCCAGCTCCCTGGCGAAAGCCACGCTGTCATCAATGGTCCAGCCATCCCGACTGCCGTCCACCGCCGAGATACGCACGAACAGCGGCTTGTCCTGCGGCCAGATCTCGCGCACCTCGCGGGCAATCTCCAGCGGCAGACGGATGCGGTTCTCAAAGCTGCCGCCGTATTCGTCGGTCCGGTCGTTGGTCAGGGGCGACATGAATGCATTCAACAAGAACCCGTGCGCGCAGTGCAGCTCCAATACCTCGAAGCCAGCCATCAGTGCGCGGCGCGCCGCCGAGGTGAAGTCAGCCCGAACCTTGGCGATGCCCCTTGCATCGAGCGCGGTGGGTACCAGCCATCCCTCGGCCGCTGGACGCGCGCTGGGAGAGACCACCTGCCATGGATGCTCGCCGCGCGCAACATCACGCTCGTTCAGCGGACCATTCCCCTCGAAGGCGCGCTGAATGCTGGCTTTGGGACCGGCATGGCCGATCTGGATACCTGGGACGGCACCGTATTCTTTGGCAAAGGCCGCAATCCGAGCCAGGCCCTCCACATGGGCGTCATCCCAGATGCCCACATCGCCATGGGTGATCCGTGCCTCGGGGGACACGCCGGTGGCCTCGACCATCACCAGGCCGAAGCCGCCCAGCACAAAGCGCCCATAGTGGGCCATGTGGTATTCGTTGACAAAGCCGTTGCTGGCTGTGTACTGGCACATGGGACTCAGTGCCAGGCGGTTGCGCAGCGTCACTCCGCGCAAGGTCAAAGGCTCAAATAACTTGCTCATTTTCCAACTCACTATTGATAGATTGATTGATGGCCTTGCGGGCAGGCCGGGCAGTGGTTACGACCGCCAGCGTTCTCGCCTGCTGGTGCCGATTGCATCGAGCGAATCGAATGCCACGCGGCTGCATGCAGCGCTGCCAAATATGATTCACCGGTTCCACCTGCCCTGCTGATGATTTGTATCGACTGCTACAGAATGACTTCATTGTATAGTAATCACTACAGATAGTGTCAAGCGCTTTGATCCCAGAAGATTGATGACCATGTCAAACGCCGCATCTCCTCCAACCCCACCACGCAGCAAAGGACGGCCCCGCGGGTTCGACCGCGACGCGGCTTTGGTGCGCGCATTGGATGTGTTTTGGCGCCGGGGCTACGAGCCGGCATCGATGGTGGAGCTCTGCACGGCGATGGGCATCAACCCGCCGAGCCTTTACGCCGCGTTCGGCAACAAAGCCAAACTGTTTCTGGAGGCCGTGGATTTCTACGAACGCACTTATTGGGATGCGACCTGGGCGGGCTTGGAGACGGAGCCCGACGTGTACCGCGCGGTCGAAGCGTTCTTCAAGGAGGCGGCGGGCATCCTCCTGTCGCCCCACGCGCCCTGCGGGTGCTTGGTGGTACTGGCTGCCATCAACGTGTCAGCGGATTCCACAGAAGTCTCCGAAGCGATCAAGTCATTGCGTCAAGTCAGCAAGAGGCGGTTCGCGCAGCGTCTCAAACAAGGCGTCAGGGATGGCCAGCTTCCCGAGAAGACCGACGTCAAGTCCCTTGCAGCCACACTCAGCACTATGCTGGAAGGCATGTCAGTCCACGCACGCGACGGACTGGTTCACGCCGAGTTGGCCCGGATCGCGGCGCATGCGGTCAGGCTGTTGCCATCACGGTCGATCGAGAAGGCATAGCCGTCCGCGGGCTCTGTTTACAGGCAATAGCGCCACACACGCCCGAGCCGGAAAGCGGACGCGTCAATCCAGATGCGCGCCGACTTTCTTGATGACGTCGGCGAATCGGGACGATTCAGCGGAAATATGCTTGGCGAATTCGGCGGGCGTTGCCATAAAGGGCTCGTAGCCGAAAGCAGCGAACTTGTCGCGAACATCCTGCTCGCTCAGGGCCTTGGCGACATCGCGGCGGATTTTTTCCAGCACCGCCGGGGACACGCCGCGCGGCGCGGCGAAGGCGGTCCAGCCGCTGACTTCGAACCCCGCAGGCCCACCCGCTTCCGCGACCGTGGGCACGTCCTTGTACGCCGCGAGCCTGCGGGGCGCCGCGATTGCGAGAAACTTGAGCTTGCCGCCACGGTATAGCGGCCCCGCCGTGGCGATGGTCCCCAGCGCGAAGTTCAGTTCACCGTTGGCGACACCGCCGTAAAGCTGGTTCGTCTCCTTGTAGACGACGTGCTGCATCTGGGTGCCCGTCATTGTTTCGAGGAGCGCCGATCCAAGATGTGCGGGGTTGCCGACCGACCAGGAGCCATAGCTCAGCCTGCCCGGGTTCGCCTTGGCATCGGCGACCAGGTCGGCCACGTTGCGGTACTTGCTGTCGGCCGAAACGGTGATGAAGAAATAGGTCTTGAACACCGGCGCAATGAGTTCGAAATCCTTGTTGCCGTCGAAAGGCAGCTTTTTGAAGAGATGCGGGTACGCCGTCAGGTGCACGTTCTCCAGGTGGATCAGGTCGTGCCCGTCGGTAGCGCCGCGCTTGAAGGCATTGATGGCGATGAACCCGTTGCCGCCCGGCTTGTTGTCGACGGTGACGGGCTGGCCCCAGGCGCGTGCGAGCTTGTCCGCGACGAGACGCGCCACGCCGTCAGGCCCGCTTCCGACGGGGAACGGACTGATTATTCGCACCGGCCGCGTGGGAAACTGCGGCTCCTGCGCGAAAGCCGCCGCCCCGGGGAGCAAACAGGCCGCCGCGAGCAGCGCGGTTCGGCGGCTGAAGATGGTGGGCGTTTTCACTCGGTTTGCTCCTGGTAGTTATCGTGAGGAAATCGCCTCAGGCCAATCTGATGGCCTCGGCGATCAAGCTGGTGCAGCGTTCGAATGCTGCGGCTGGCCGGCAGCCATCCGGGCCGTCACCGACGCCACGCGCTCGCCGAACAGGCGCGCCGTCTCCAGGTCGCCCGCTGCCATTTCGCCGGCGCCCGCGTCGGAAGGCGACTGCGCGATGGCGCCGCTGAAGGAGACGAGGTAGTTCACGTCGTTGCGCTTCGCGTCCTTGGTGTTGCTGGGCATCAGCCCCTGGCTGACCCAGATCATCCCGTGCTGCATGGCCATCGTGAACAGCGCGGTGAGCGTCGACTGCTTGTCGCCGTTCACGCCGGCGCTGTTGGTGAAGCCGGCGGCAATCTTGTCCTTCCATTCCTGCGCATACCAGTACTTGGACGAGGCATCGGCAAATTTCTTGAACTGCCAGCTGACGCTGCCCATGTAGGTGGGCGTGCCGAAGATGATGGCGTCGGCCGCCTTGAGCTGTTCCCAGCCGCCGGCCGGGAGGTTGCCCTCGGCGTCGATGGCGATGAGCTCTGCGCCGGCGCCTTGCGCCACCGCCTGAGCCATGCGCTGGGTGTGGCCGTAGCCGGAGTGGAAGACGACTGCAATGGTGGGCATGCAAAATTCCTTTGATTTGGTTTCGTTGGGTTGGGGATGTCAGGCGGGGGTCTCGTAGGCACCCAGGTCTTTGGCGACGAGCCGGTTTCTCAGTTCGCCCAGGCCGGTCGCGCGGACGACCACCAGATCGCCCTCCTTGAGGAACACCGGCGGTGTCCGTGCGTTGCCGATCCCGCTGGGGGTGCCCGTGAGGAGCACGTCGCCCGGCCTCAGGGTCATTCCAAACGAGAGTTCGCTCACCAGCTCGGCAATGCCGAATGCCATCTGCGATGCACTTGCCTGCTGCATCACTGCGCCGTTCAATTCGCATTCGAGAGTGACGTTCGCCAGGTCGACGTCGTCGCGCAGCGTGAGCCACGGGCCGAGGGGCATGGTGCCGTCGATGCTCTTTCCTTTGAGCCACTGGCCGCCGTGCCGGCGTTGCAGGTCGCGCTGGGAAACGTCGTTCGCAAGGCAATAGCCGAACACGTGCGCCATCGCGTGCTCGCGAGGGATGCTGCGCCCCTCTTTGCCGATGACGAGCGCAATCTCGGCCTCGTAGTCCCATTTTCCGGAAATGACGGCGTCGAACGCGATGTCGTCGTGCGGCCCGATCAGGACATCCGGTCCCTTGGTGAAAAAGGTCGGGGCTTCGGGTTTGGGGACGTCCTGCCCTTCGCGCTTGCCCTCGCTCTCGTAGAAGTGGTCCCAGTAGTTCCATCCCGTGCACAGCACGTCGCGGCGCAAGCGCCGGATCGGAGACAGAAGCCGCAGCTCGGAGAGCGCAGTGCCTTCGGACTGCGGAGACTCGCAGAGCTTGCGCAATGCCGGAATCGCGCTGTCGCATGCGTCGATCACGCGTTGCATGTCACCGAACTCACGCGGAGCTATCACGACGTTGCCCTCCGCGCGCAGACAGGCGAGGCGCTCCTCGCCGGTGCGCAGTTCAACAGTTCCTAGTTTCAAGAATTTTCCTCAGAGTTTGAGCCGGCTGTCCCAGGGCGACTCGCCACCCCAGTTGATGCACACGCTCTGCCGGCGCATGTAGCCCTTCCAGGCATCGGACCCGGCAGTTCGACCGCCGCCCGTCTCCTTTTCGCCGCCGAACGCAGCACCGATGTCGGCGCCGGTCGTGCCCATGTTGACCTTGGCAATACCGCAATCGCTGCCCGCGGCCGAGAGGAACAGCTCGATGTTGCCGAGGTTCGTGCTGTGGATGCCGGACGCCAAGCCCTGGGGCACGCCGTTGTGGATGTCGATGGCCTCCTCGATGGTGTCGTACGCCACCACGTACACGATGGGTGCAAACGTTTCGTGCTGCACGCAAGGCCACTCCGGACGAACCTGCGTGATGAGCGTCGGCTCCACGTAGTGGCCGGGGCGATCGATGCGCCGGCCGCCGAAAACGACCTGGCCGCCCAATGCAGCGGCGTCGCGCACCGCGCTTTCGAAGTGGCCCACGGCGGCTTTGTCCACGAGCGGCCCGACCACGACGCCGGGATCGCGCGGGTCGCCGATTCGGATCTGTGCAAAGGATTTCTTCAGCAGCTCCACGAGCTCGCCTTCGACGGAACGATGCACGATGACCCGGCGCGTGCTGGTGCAGCGCTGCCCGGTCGTGCCCACGGCGCCGAAGGTGATGCTGCGCGCGGCCAGCTTGAGGTCCGCCGTCTCGTCCACGATGCAGCCGTTGTTGCCGGAGCACTCCAGCATGTAGCGCCGCCCGAGCGTGCGGCCCACGACGCTGGCCACCTTGCGGCCCACCGTGGTGGACCCGGTGAACGAGACCAGTGCGACACGCGCGTCGGCCACGAGCAATTCGGCGAGCTCGTTGCTCTCTGGAATGAAGAGCGTGAACACGCCTTCGAAGCCCATTTCCTGCATGGCGATGTTGCTCAGGTGCTGAAGCGCCAGGGCCGTGAGCGGCACCTTCGGACTCGGCTTCCAGACCACGGTGTTGCCGCCGATCGCGGCCAGGAAGCCGTTCTGGGCCCACACGGCCGCGGGGAAGTTGTAGGCCGAGATGACGCCCACCACGCCCAGTGGAAGCCACTGGTCGTACATGCGGTGCTTTGCGCGCTGCGACTGCTGCGTGAAGCCGTACAGCATGCGCGACTGGCCCGCGGCGAAGGTCGCCATGTCGACCAGCTCTTTCACCTCCGACCGAGCCTCCATCAGCGACTTGCCCGTGTCGAGCGCGACGATGGCCGCCAGACCTTCGAGGTGTTCGGTTGCGAGCTGTCCGATGCGCAGCACCAGTTCACCGCGCCGCGGTGCCGGCACCATGCGCCAGGACTGCTGCGTGGCGACTGCCGCGGCCATGACCTTCTCGTAGTCGGCGGCATTCGCACCAGCAACGCGGGCGGTCACCGTTTCGTCGGCTGGATTGACTGCGTCGATGAGTGCGCGGTCTTCGGTTGTGCTCCAGCCCTGGGGGCCGGAGCAGGCGCCGGCATGAATCGGCTGGATGCCGAATTGGCGCAGCACTTCTTGCGTGTCAAACATTTGCGTGAGTTCCTCAGGTTTTGGAAAGGAAGCCGGAGATGGACTGGTCCGTGTGGAACGCCGGCTTCTCGTAGTAGTGGGGGCCGTCGTAGATTTCGATCAGCACGCTGCGCTCGTGCGCGACCGTGGGGCCGTGCGGATGGTCCTTCGGGTTCATGTAGAACGAACCCGGAGTCAGCCGAAGCTGGCTGTCCGTGTACTCGTAGTCGCCTTCCAGGCAGTACATGAACTGGTTGGACGCATGCGAGTGCTTCACGGGGATGCGGCCGCCCTTCTGGTACTCCAGCAAGGCGATGCTGGCCCCGGTGTCCGCGTTTTTCCAGAGAAAGTACTGGCGAAATCCGTACTCGGAAAAGTCGATCCACTTGGCCGGATCGAGCTCCTGCGTTCGGATCAGCAGTTCAAGGGTCTTCATCGTGGCTTCGTTGGGCGGATTCATTGCAGAACCTCCAGTGAGGGACGCCCGGCCGCGACCCAGCCGTCGTATTCCTTGCGGCTTTCCGGGGTCGCCGGAAACAACCCGAAGATCGGGCGCCCGCGTGAGATGTGCAGTGCCGCGAAGCGCTCGTAATCGACCGCCTCCAGTGCTTCCTGGGCGATCTCGTCAACCAGGTGCTGCGGGATCACCACCACGCCCTCGGCATCGCCCACCAGCACATCGCCCGGGTACACCGCCACGTCTGCGCAGCCCACCGGCCCATTGAGCTCGACCGGGTGCATGGCGATGGGCGTAGCCGGCGGCGCGGCCTGCCGCTGATAGGCCGGCAGGTTCGTGGCGCGGATACCGGGTGTGTCCCGGAAGCCTCCGTCGGTGACCACGCCTGCCACGCCACGCTGGCGCATGCGCAACGCCATCAGGTCGCCCGCGGCAGCCGAGCGCACGCATCCGCCCGTGTCGATCACCAGCACGTGGCCGGGCGGACACTCCTCCACGGCGCGGCGGTGCAGGTTGTCGTCACGGCCGTAGTTGGCCATGGTGTCGATGTCCTCGCGCGCCGGCATGAAACGCAGCGTGTAGGCCGGGCCCACCATCGACTCCTGCATTCCGGAAACCGGATGGAGCCCCAACAGGTAGGCGTTGCGGAACCCGCGCCTGAGCAGCGAGTTGGCAATGTTCGCCGTCCCCACCTGCGACAGTTTCTCGCGTGTGGCTGGCGACAGACCGGGTGCGACGTCGCTGTGAATCGGTTGTTCCCTGAGGTTCATGATGGCCTTCCTCCATGTCCCAGCACGGCGACCGCTTCGATCTCCACCAGGATCGCGGCCTGCGCCAACGCGCTGACCTCCACCAATGTGGCGACCGGAAACGCGCCATCGAAGAATTCGCGGCGAGCCCGCCAGACCTGTTCGCGATTTGCGATCTGCGTGACGTAGATGTTGAGCTTCACCACGTCGCGCATGGTGCCGCCCGCGGCAGTGACCAGATGCTGGATCCGCTCGAAGATCAAGCGAGCCTGGTGGTACTCGTCGCCGCCCGCGGGCTGCATGTTGCGATCGCGGGCCGTGAGGCCTGCGACGTAAACCGTGTCGCCCACCTTGAGGCAGTTGGACCAGGTGCCCGGCGCCGGCTCGGTGACTTCGGGGCTGCTGATGCGTTGTATCGTCATTCGCTTTGTTTCCGTCAAGAAAAGAAGTCCAGAGGCGGTTTCGCCCCCCATTGGGTGGTCTCGTCGGCCGTGCCGGCGAAGACGCTGGCGCGGTGCAGGTGGTTCACCACGTCGCCGTCGGTGTAGTGCTCGATCCGGAAGCCGAAGGGATCGCGCCAGTAGTCGAAGATCTGGCTTCCCAGCAGGTGCCTGCCGACACCGCAGTCGAGCGTGTAGCCTCGCTCCAGCAGGAAGTCGTGCGCGCTCATCACCGCATCCAGCCCGTCCATCTCGAACGAGCAGTGATGCACGCCGACCACCGGCGCCTGCAGCACGAGCATGCAATGGTGGTCCACCCACGCTTCCCCCGCATCCACCCGCAGGAAGCTGCCGATGGTGCGACCCGGTTGGCCGGGCACGGCCAGGTAGTCCGAGGCGATGAGCCCGAAGCGTTCGCGCAGCCAGCCCACCGACGCCTCGTGATCACTGACGTGCAGTACGAAATGGCCCAGGCGCCGCACCGGTTGGGTCTGCCGTGCCACCCGAACCGGCACGTTCTTGCGCGGCTTGGCTGCGGCGGCGTTGAAATCATCCGCTCGCGGAAGATGCAGCGGCTGCGCGGGCACGGCGCCGTACAAAGCATCGATCTCGAAGCCGTCGGGCATGCGCATGCGCACGCGCTCGCCACCGCCGGGAAGTTCGGACACCGGCTCAACCGCGCTCGAGCCCGGCAAGCGCGCCAGCGCAGCAAGGTCGGCGCGCGACGCCACCTGCAATCCGGCGCCGAGGAAGCGAGGTTCGCTGCCCAGTACGGCCTCGTAGACGAACGGCGCGGTGCCGCTCCCGCGCATCAGCAGGCGCTTGCCGTCGCAGGGCGCGGCCGGATGCATGCCGAAGTCGAGCAGGAAGGTCTCCAGTCGCGACAGATCCGGCGTCTGGTAGCGCACATAGGCCAGGTCGATCGCCTTCATGGGAGTGCCTCCTCTTGCGCGCCGGCCTCGGCGGGCGCATGTCCCAGAATGGTGGCAGCCAGGTCGCCGCGCGCACGCGCGGCCTTGGCGCTGCCCGACCAGACCAGCCGTCCGGAGTCCAGGACGTACACGCGATCCGAAAACGCGAGTGCCTTGGACAGGTTCTGCTCGACCAGCAGCACCGCCAGCCCCTGCTGCTTGAGCTGGTCAAGCGCCGCATAGCAGATGTCCACATTCTTCGGCATCAAGCCCAGCGACAGCTCATCGATGAGAATGAGATCCGGCTGCGCCATCAGCGCGCGGCCGATCGCCACCATCTGCTGCTCGCCACCGGAGAGCGTGCGTCCCATCGATCCGAATCGTTCCTGCAGCCGGGGGAACATGTCCAGCACGCGCTGCATGTTGTACGCAGCCACGCGGCCGGGTTGCGAATAGCCTCCCACCAACAAGTTCTCGCGCACCGTCATGTCGCCGAACAGCTTGCGGCCCTCGGGCGAGATGGCGATGCCGGCACGCACCCGCGCCTGCGGCGTCAAGGCGGTGATATCCCGGCCACCGAAACGGACATTGCCGCTGGTCGCGCGCACATGGCCGGCGATGCATTGCAACGTGGAGGTCTTGCCAGCGCCGTTCGGCCCGATCAGCGCGACGATCTCTCCCCTCTTCACCGTCAAAGAGAGTTCATGCAGGACGACGGCGGCGCCATACCCGCAACTCAAGCGCTCGACTTCAAGCATGGACTGCTCCTTCGCCGAGGTAAGCCTCGACCACGTGCGGGTTCGCCATCACTTCGGCGGCGCGGCCGTCGGCGATCTTGCGGCCGTTGTCCAGCACGACGATGCGCGGACAGATCCGCATCACCTCTGCGAGGTTGTGTTCGATCAGGAGGATCGTGGTCCCCAATGCATTCAGCCGCTGGATGAGGTCGGCCAGTCGCACCGCCTCGTCGTGCCCGAGGCCCGCCAGCGGTTCATCCAGCAGCAGCAACTGGGGCCTCGTCGCCAGGGCCCGGGCAACCTCCAGGCGCTTGAGCACCCCGAGCGGCTGAGTCGAGGGCATGCTGTTCGCCAAAGCCGCGATGCCGACCATGTCCAGGCAGCGCAGCGCTGCCTCGCGCAGGCACTTGCGATCCAGCGTGGCAACAGCGCGCCATGGTGTGAGGGTGATCTCGGCTCCGGCGGCCAGCACCACGTTGTCCAACAGGCTCATGTTGCGGAATGGACGCACGATCTGGTGCGACATCGCCATTCCGAGCCGCGCGCGCGCAGCCGCGGCCAGCCGGCTGATCGAACGGCCGCCGAATCGGATCTCGCCCGATCCGGGTGCGACCGCTCCGGAAATGAGCCGCAGCAGGGTGGTCTTGCCGGCCCCGTTAGGTCCAAGCAACCCCACCAGCTCCCCCGTTGCGAGTTCGAACGAGACACCGTTCACCGCAACGACTCCGCCGAAGCGCACGCCCAGGTCACGCACCTGCAACAGCTTCGTGCTCATGCGATCTCCTTCGCCCGCAGCAGGCGCAGCTGCTGCACCAGGCAGGGAAACAGTCCTTGCGGGGCGATCCGCATGATGGCGAACAGCAGCAGCCCGAACACCAGAAGCTTGTAGTCGTTCACGAAGCGGAACCACTCGGGTGCAAGGGTCAGCAGTGTCGCGGCGAGCACGCTGCCCCACAGCGAACCCATGCCGCCGATCACCACCATGGCGAGGATCATCACCGAGACGGGGAACCCGAATGCCTCGGCGCCCACGTTGCCCAGGTGATACGCGTACAGGCAACCGGCCAGGCCTGCCAGCGCGGTGCCGATCGTGAACGCCGCCAGCTTGTAGAGCGGCGTGTCGATTCCAAGGCTGCGCGCAGCCGGCTCATCGGCGCTGACCGCTTCGAAAACATAGCCCAGCCAGCTGCGCTTGACGACCCAGCAGACCAACCCTGTCAATGCCGCACAGGCAACCACCAGGAGCGGGTAGGCAGTACCGAGACCGGTCGCAGGTATTTGCGAGATGCCGAGCTCTCCCCCCAGTGCATCGGTCGTGCGCACCGCGCCGACGAACAGGAAGCCCGCCGCCATGGTCGCGATCGCCAGGAAATCATCCCGCACCCGCAGGCTGCAGAAGCCGACCACCAGGCCGACGATGCCAGCCAGCAGCAAGGCAGAGGACAAAGTGACAGCCATGCCGAAGCCGGCCTTGGCGAGCAGCGCGGTCGCATATGCGCCAACGCCGAAGAACGCCGCGTGCCCCAGGCTCACCTGCCCGCACAAGCCCGTGATGAGGTTGAGACTCAGCGCCAGGATCACGTGGATGGCCACCAGGGTCAGGAGTGACGTTTCATAAGCGCCCATTGAGTCGCTCCTTTCTGTTTCATAAGCTGCACCAGCCGGCGACGCCAGTGGCCGCCGGAGAAGAGGCCTTCCGGCTTGACCAGCAGCACGGCGAGCATTGCGGCGAATGCCACGCTGTCGCGGTCCAGCACGTTGGCGAGGTAGGTCGATCCAAATGCTTCCACCAGGCCCAGCAGCAGTGATGCCACCAAGGTGCCGCCCATGTTGCCCAGCCCCCCGAGGACGATGATCGCCAGCGCCTTGTAGGTCGGCACCGCGCCCATCGATGGCTCCACCAGGTTGTTGAGCACGCCCACCATCACACCGGCGGCCGCGGCGAAGGCGGAGCCGATCGCGAAATTGAGATAGCGCACTTGCCGCAAGCTGATGCCGCACGATGCCGCCATGCGCGGCTCGCTGACGCTGGCGCGCCAAGCCATGCCGACGCGTGTGCGCGCGGCAAAGACTGCAAGGCCCACCAGCAGAATGACCGCCATGGCGACGGCGCCCAGTTCGGCGTACTTGATCTGCATGCCAGCGAGCACCACGGCGCCTTGCAGCGGCGGCACGCGGTAGGAAAGGCCATAGTCGCCGAACACCAGTCGCAGGAGTTCCTCGATGGCGAGAAACATGCCCACGGAAGCGATCAGGGGCACATACGGCGGCTGCTCGAGGATCGGTTCGTAGCAGAACCGGTACATCAGCATTCCGCAGCCGGCTACGGCCACCATGCTCAGGAGCATGCCCAATGCGAAGCTGCCCGTGGCGTTGGTAATGACCAGGCCCAGGTAGCCTCCGAGGGTGAACAGGCCCGCGTGCGCAATGTGCAGCACCCGCAGCAACCCGAACACCATGGCCAGGCCGATCGCGACCAGCGCGTAGATCGCGCCGTTGATCAGCCCCTGGGTGGTGAGATTCAGAATAAGGTTCATGGAAAGCGCACTTCTTGCTTGAAGATGGTCAAGTGGAGGCCAGGGCCTCAAGCGCGAAGAACCGGGCACCCCCGATGGCGCGAGTGGGACTCGCGAGCATTCAGGGATGTCACGTCGAATCCCGCCCTGGTGCGGAATGCCTCGGCACGCTGCGCGATCTCGGCTGCCGGGATGACATCGTCGATGTCGCTGAACCCGTTGGGAGCACGCTCCTGCACGAGGTCCATGATGATCTCGTGCGACAGGTTGCGGTTGGACAGGCAGATGTCGCGCATCGGAGCCAGCCGCTCCGCTTCGTATTCCTGCAGGGCGAACTCGGGGCGGTCCGGATGGTCGGCCAGATGCTTGGCCAGCACGCGACCGTCCACCACGGCCTGGGAGCCGGCCTGCGATCCAACTGGGTGCATCGGATGCGCCGCATCCCCCAGCAAGGTGACACGCCCGAATGACCAGCGTTCGACAGGGTCGCGATCGACTTTCGGAAACTCGAAAATGCTGTCCGCCGCTTGAATGAGCGCGGGGACGTCGAGCCAGTCGAACTTCCAATCCGCAAAGGCGTGCGCGAACTTGGCCTTGTCGATCCTGCGGTTCCACTCCTCGCGCGGCGGACCGTCACCGGACTGACCCAGTTCGAAGATGAAGTTGCCAAGGACGCGGCCATCGGGCAATTGACGGATCGGGTAGGCCACCAGCTTCTGGTTGCGGTGGCCGATCATGGTCATCGTGTTGCCGCCGAGCCAGGCCTCCACGGCCACGGCCGTGCGCCACATCAGCTGCCCGCCGAATCGCAACCCCTGCTGGGGATAAAAATGCTTGCGCACGCTCGAATGCAGGCCATCTGCGGCCACCAGGATGCTGCCCTTGACGGAGGGCAGCCGCTGCCGCGTCTCGCTGTCGATGAAGTGCAGCGTGACGCCATCCTTGTCCTGTTCGAACTCGGTCAAGGTGTGATTGGTGACGATGTTCTGCTCACCAATGCGCTCCCTCGCGGCCTTGAGCAAGAGCACTTGCAAATCGCCTCTGTGCACTGCGCACTGGGGCCAGCGGTAGCCCGAAGCGCTGCCGCGCGACTCGCTCCAGATCTTCTGGCCATGCACGCTGTAGAAGCCCAGGTTCTCGATGCCGACGGAAATCGCCATCAACGCGTCACCCAAGCCCAGCTCGGTGAGTTCACGCACGGCATTGGGCTGCAGGTGGATACCAAGACCCATCGCTTCGATGCGGGGCGCTGCTTCATAAACTTTGACGGGAATTCCTGCATCGTGGAGGCTGAGTGCCGTACTCAGTCCACCGATGCCTGCCCCAACAACAATCACTTCCATATCTGCTCCTTCAGAATCCGGATCACCGGACTTCCACAATCGTTTCGACTTCCATCGCCGTGTTGCTCGGGTTGGCGCTCACACCTTCCATGACCCGCGGATGCTTTCCGGCCTCACCGAACACCGCCGCGTAGAGCGTCGAGCAGCCTTCTGCAATCGGGGTGAGGTCGGTGAATCCGGGCTCCACGGCAATGTTGAAACGCACGTAGGCGATCCGCTTGACCCGATCCAGGTCCCCCAGCACGTGCTTCATCCGGGCGATCTGCCGCACGCACGCACGGCGCGCGAGCATGGGTGCGTTCTGCACCGAAATCTTGTCCGGAATGGATCCCTTGACCCATTGGCCGTTGGCATCTTGCGGAGCGGCGGACGAGAGAAACAGCAGGTTTCCGACTACGGCGCCATGCAGCCAGGGACCGCTGTCGGGCAGCAGGTTCGGCAGCTTGCCTTCGGGGTAGCCCATGGCGGTCAGTTCGGCCTTGAGCCTGGACTCGACCGTGCTTGCGCTTTGAGCCGATGCAGTGGCGGCTGCCAGCATCAGTGTGACCAGCACGAAGGCCGGTCGGATCTTGGAACGGATTGCGGTTTTCATCATGTCTCCTGGATTGACTCAACTGTCCTGACACTTGCCCAGCGGGCCCTCAGACGTCGCCGAAGTTTTCCTTCGCCATCAACACCGAGGCGCTGAAGCCGCCGTCGACGTTGATGTTGGCTGCGTTCCACCAGCCGGCGTAGTCGTGCTGCAGCAGGACCAGGGCCTTGGCCACGTCTTCGGCGCTGCCTGCGTCGCCGGTGCGCTCGGCGTCCTTCTTCAGCAGGGCCTCGCCGTGTGCCTGCACGAACTCCGCATGCATCGGCGTGTAGGTCAGTCCCGGGCTCAAGGCATTGATGCGGCGCCCCGTGCCGATCCATTCAAGCCCCGTCCTCATGGTCCAGATGATCAGCGCCTCTTTGGACCACGCATAAGAAATCGGGCTCTCCTGAGGATTCGCCTTGAGCCACTGCAGGCCCTCTTCGAAACTCTTGGTCTCGACCAGCGGCGTGAAACGGTCCAGGTGCTGCTCCCAGCGCACCGCCGTGCTGGAGGCGACGTTGAAGACAGCTGACTTGGCCTTGAGCCTCGGCACCATCGCGAGGGTCAGGTGCCGCGTGCCGAGGAAGTTGACGCGAAACTGCATGTCGGTCGAAGCGAGCGACGACACCCCCGCGACGTTGATCAGCGCGTCATAGCCGTCACCTGCCGCAGCGACGGCGCGATCGATCAGCGCGGGATCGCTCAGATCCAGGTGATGAAAGGCTGCGAGTGGCAGCGGCTTGCTCAACTCGGCGCGATCGGCGCCCACGACTTCGGCGCCAGCTCGAATCAGCAGCTCGGCGGTGGCGTGACCGATTCCTGAGGCCACGCCAGTGACGAAGAATTTCTTGCCGGAAAGATTTAGGTCCATGTGTTTCTCACGTAGTGCATGTCAATGAAGATCCAGCGACTGCTTGAAGCGCCGCGCGCACTTCGTGCCGCTGGACCAGTTTTTCTCGCGCTTTACCGGAGCGCGCTCCCGTTTGTTTTTCGAACGCGTCCAACCTGGACCACGCCTGGAAGTCCAGGAAATCGACGCCGCGGTCGCGAAGCAGGTCGGCAATGTCGTCGCCAGCCGCCGGCTCACCCAGCGCGCCGGCCTGCAGGTCGGCCAACAACGTCGCCACGGTTTCCACGCTGTCGTTGCGGTTGGTGCCGATGACGCCGCTCGGGCCGCGCTTGATCCAACCGGTGCAATAGAGGCCCGGCTGTTGCACGCCTGACTCGTCGACGATCCTGCCGTTCACATGGCGCACGGTCGCTGCGCGTGCGTCGAAGGGAACGTTGGCCGGTGCAACACCCTTGTAGCCAACGCTGGCAAATACGGCATGGCAGGGCATGAGGAAAAACTCGCCCGTGCCGCGCGATCCCTGCTGGAAGGCGGATCCGGTCAAGGCCGTACGTTCCAGCACCAACGCTTCGACTTCGTCGTTCCCCTCCAGCCGCACGGGTGCCAGGCAGAACCTGAATTCGATGCACCGCTCGTTGGGAGAGACGGCATCGGCGGCCACATCGGAGAACTTGCGCAGAAGCACCACGTTCCTGCGGGCCTCGTCTCCGGCCGGACTCTCCAGCTCGAATCGGCTGGCCTCGTTGAATGTCAGCTCGTCGTCGCGCACCATCGCAGTAACGCCTGCAAGCTGCTCGAACTCGGCCAGTTCCTTGTTGGTGAACTTGGCCTGAGCCGGTCCACGCCTGCCGACCACGCACACCTTGCGCACCTTGCTGTTGCGAAGCGCTTCCAGCGCGTGGCTGGCGATCTCGGTAGAAGCCAACTCGTCGACCGGCTTGAGCAGGATGCGCGCGACATCCAGTGCCACGTTCCCATGGCCGACCACGACCGCCGTCTCGCCTGACAAGTCGAACTGAAGGTGACGGAAGTCGGGATGGCCGTTGTACCAGGCGACGAAGTCCGCGGCGTTGTAGCTGCCCGGCTTGTCGTCCCCGGGGATGCCGAGCCTTCTGCTGGCCTGGGCGCCGGTGGCGAGCACAACTGCGTGATACCGCCGCGTGAGGTCCTCCAGCTGGATGTCACGCCCGAGCTCCACCTGGCCGAACCATCGCAGGCCGGGCTTGCCCGCGACCATGTCGAAGACCTTGGTCACCGACTTGAGCTTTTCGTGATCGGGGGCCACTCCATAGCGAACCAGGCCATAGGGCGCATGCAGGCGTTCGAACATGTCGATGGCCACGCCAGGCACCTTCTTCTGTACGGCTTCTGCAGCGTAGAAGCCCGAAGGTCCGCTACCGATGATCGCGATGCGCATGGGGTTCATTCCCGCGTAGGAAATCGGCTCAACTGCCATAGCCCATGGCCTGCTGGCGGCTGAATGCCGTCGGCAATGGCTCGAGCTTCTCGGAGATGTTCGGCAGGCCAGCGGCGCGCTCGGCGTTCACCCCTCTCCAGTGCTCGAACTCGGCCGGCAGGTCTCTCGCTTCGTAGATGGCATGGACCGGACACACCGGGATGCAGGCACCGCAGTCGATGCATTCGACCGGGTTCACGTACACCATCGTGCCGTCGGTATGGAAGCAGGCCACAGGGCAGACGGTCACGCAGTCGGTGAACCGGCATCCATCGCATTTTTCCGTGACGATGACAGTCATGATCAGAACTCCACTATGTTGAAATCCGACTTCTTGTCGCCGCAGTGCGGGCACTGCCAGTCCGCCGGGATGTCCTCCCAGCGCGTTCCCGCGGCGAGCCCTTCCTCGGGCAAACCATCGCTCTCGTGGTACACCCAACCGCAGCTCAAACAGATATAGCTTTTGAAGTCCATGTTCTTTCCAGTCAAGGGATGAGGTCGATCAGCGCAGACAGCGGCGCATGAACTGCGCTGCATTGCTCAGGGCTTGGTCTGCTTCAGGTAGCTGCCCGGAAAAGATGGGCCAGACGTGTGGCATGTCCTTCCAGACTTCGAGTTCGACATCGACGCCGAGCTTGTCGAGCCTGTGCGCGAGAACCGCGGCATCGTCATGCCACATTTCGGTACTGCCGCAGGCAATGAAGCAGGCCGGCATGCCTTTCAGGTCAGCGCCCAAGGGCGATGCGAGCGGATGGGCCCAGCTCTCCTCCCCCATGTATTGCGCGACCCACGTATCGACGATATTGACGTGCACGAACTCGTCGAGCTGCGCATTGGTGCGGAATGACGGCAGCGAAGAAGTCAGGTCGAGCCAGGGCGAGAAAGCGACGATGCCGCGCGGCTTGGGCAGCCCTGCTTCTCGCGCTCTCAGCAGCGCGCTGAAGGCCAGGTTGACGCCGCAGGAGTCTCCGCCGACGAACAGGCTGCCTGGGTCGACTCCCTCCACTTCGATGAGGTATCTGTACGCGGCCAAGGCGTCGTCCGCCGCGGCAGGAAACCGGTGTTCCGGGGCCAGGCGGTAGTCGGGCACGAACACCTTGGCATTGGCGAGACGCGCCAATGGAACCGTGAGGGTCCGGGCGGTTTGGGGGTTGCCAAGGAAGTAGGCACCGCCGTGGAGAAACAGCAGATTGCAATCGGGTTTCGTTCCCGAAATGCTGACCACCTCGGCCGCTACACCGTTCATGTCCACCGAACCGAAGAGGTCGCCCTCGCGCCGCACGTACTCGCTGTAGCCCTCCTCCATCATGCCGATGATGGCCAGCCTGCGTTCCTGCACCGACACCGCGTCGGGGCGCTCGCAGCTTGCGCGAAAGCCGCGCGTGTTCTCACGCACCGCTTGCGACTGCGGACTCGATCGTTCGATGCTCGTGTATTTCACGGCTCAGGCCCTCACCGCATCCGCTTCGATCACGACGGGCACGGAATCGAAGCCGTGCTCGTTGCCGGTTCCCCCGAGGTGGGGTTTCACGGGGCGATCGGGGTCCAGCTGGATGGAAGCGATCGTCTCGAAAAAATGCGTCATGGCCTTGGACAACTCGCGTCGGGCGAGGACGGCGCCGATGCAGGTGTGGACCCCGCGGCTGAACGACAGATGCTCACTCACGTTGGGCCGGTCGATGTTGAACTCCTCGGGGTTCTCGAAGACGTCTTCGTCCATGTTGCCGCTGCCGGTGCACAGCTTCACGATGGAGCCCTTGGGAATCGTCACGCCGCGGATCGTGATGTCCTCAGCTGCGATACGAGGGTTCGACTGCAGCACCGGCCGGTAGCGCAGGGTCTCGTCAATGAAGGCGGGGATGCGCGTGCGATCGTCCTTGATGCGCCTGAACAGCGCCGGGTCCTGCGCCAGGATGCCGATCGCGCTGCTGAGGGTGAAGGTGGTCGTTTCATGTCCACCCGTGAACAGCATGTTCATGAAGTCGGCCACGTTGCGCACGGACAATTTGCCGCCCGGTACCGCGTTCTGGGCAAGCAGCGAGCCGATGTTGTCTTCCGGATGTGCGATGTAGTCGCGCACCACACCTTCGAGGAACGCGACAAGATCCGCCTGGCCCTTGTGGTCTTCCGGCTTGCCTGGCAAGCCGAAGGCCTGGCCCATTGCCCTGAGCGAGCAGCCGATCCAATAGTCGATCTGTTGCGGGTCGATCTTGATCCCGAGCATGTGGTTGACCACTGCCGCCGGGAACAGCTGGCAGTACGTGGCGGCGTCGCCACCCCGGCCGTCCAGCAGGTACTGGAAGGTCTCGCGGTTGATGCGGTCGATGGCCGCATCGATCAGATCGATGCCCTTCTTCGACAGATGCGATTGCACGCTGCTGCGGATCGTGGTGTGCTCGGGCGGATCCTTGAACATCAGCCAGCCGACGGTGTCCGTGACCGCGGCGGAAAACCGCTTGTGGTCCAGTGCCGCCGCCTTGATGTCGTCGTACTTCGTGATCATGTAGACCACATTGCCGTTCGGCAGATCGACCCGGTGTACGGGGTCGTTCTCTCGGCACCAGCGATAGTGTTCGTATGGAAAGACTTGGTAGGTCTGCGTGCCGAAGTCCCAGGCCAGGTCATCGTGGGCCACTTTGCGTGTACGGGCGTGATAGGTCATTTGTGTTTCACCTTCATTGACGCACCAGGGGTGCGATGGTCTTTTCCGGGGGTTTCACTGCTCAGGAGGTGCCAGCAGGCCGGCGTCGTCTATGACACCGAAGCGTTGCCACTTGCCGTTGCGGACGATGGACAGCGGAAAGTTCTTCTTCACCTCGCGCAGCTTGTTGAAGCTGACCCGACCCATGACGGTCATGACTTCGGTGGTCTCCAGCGCCGCACGGATCCTGGCCGGCTCGTCCGACTTTGCGTTGCGCAAGGCAGCCAGCAGGACGGTCGTCGCGGCATGCGTCGTCGCGGCCACCGCAGCTGCGGGCGTTCCTGTCGCCGCCTTGTAGCGGCCGAGGAAGTCCACGATCGCCGGGTCCTGTGAGCCCCAGTCGATGACGTTGGTGATCACGGTGCCTTCGGCTGCCGGGCCGGCGATGTCGATGAATTGCTGTGGACTGAGCGATTCCGCACCCATGATGTCGGCCGTGACGCCGGCGCTTCGCAATTGCGACACCAGCGGGCCTCCGGTGAAATAGAACCCGGTGGCATAGATCGCTTGCGGGTTGTCTGCCTTGATGGATGCGATCAGCGGCCCGAACTGGCGATCGGTCGGTGCGTATTCGTACTCCTTCACGATCTCCAACCCAAAGCGTGGCGCCGCTTCCTTGAAGCCCGCAACCAGCGCCTTGCCGAAGTCCGTCTTCACCGTGAGCAGCACGACGCGCTTCTTGTGCAGCAGCTCGCTCATCGCCTTGGCAGCAGCGCGGCCCTGCACTTCGCCCACGCTGGTGACGCGGAACATGTAGTTCCCGCCCCGCGTGATTTCGGGCGCCGAGGACACCGCGACCACGTAGGGCAGTTGCGCCTTCTGGAAAACCGGTGCGGCGGCGCGCGCCGGCGCGGAATAGGCGGCGGAGATCACCGCGCGCACGCCCTCGCCAATCAGGCGGTTGGCAACCTGCGCCGCGTGTTCAGGCTTGCCCTGGTCGTCCTCGACGACGAGCGCAAGCTTTCTGCCGGCGATGCCGCCTTGCGCGTTGGCCTGCTCGATCGCCACCCGGGCGGCTGCGAGTGCTGCATTGCCGTCGGCCGCGGCAGGACCGGTGAGGCCGGCATGAAAGCCGATCTTGATGGGGGCCTGCGCCCACGCGCCTGAGGCCAGGCCGGCGGCAAGCACCAAGCCGGCGGCCCAGCGCAGCGACTTATTCAACATGTTTTCGTGCTCCTTCAGAACGTTGGTCGGGCTAGCGATCTGTGTACTTTTTGGGGCCTTTTTCTATCCCCGGGAGCCGAATGATGGGCGCGCAAAGTCCCCGTGACAATTAGAAAAATAAGTGCTCGATATAACGTTTTTGTTAAAACGCCACCCCCTGAATCCAGGCTCGTCTTGGTTGCTGCGATGATTCGCGTCTTGCCGCTCTCGCGGGAATGCATATCAGGAGACATCCGATGGCCAAACTGGATTGGTACATCCGCGCCGGATTGAAGCTGCGCCACCTGCAGGTCCTCGTGGCCCTCGATGACCTTCGTCATCAAGGCAAGGTGGCCACCGCCATGAACGTGACGCAGCCAGCGCTGTCCCGCACGCTGACGGATTTGCAGGCGGCCATGGGCCATGCGCTTTTCGAACGTACCGGTCGCGGACTCCGGCCGACGCCTTACGGTGAATGTCTGATCCGGCACGCTCGCAAGGTCCTGCAGGATCTGTCGGAGGCAGGCGAGGAACTGCACGCGCTGGCCACGGGAACGTCCCGCAAGATCCGTGTAGGCGTGCTACCGGCGTCGGCCGGTTGGCTGCTCCCCAAGGCGCTGATGCTCTTCAAGCAAGCCTCTCCCAAGTCGTCGATCATGGTTCGCGAGGCCACCATGGACGTCCTCCTGGGAGAACTGCGGCTCGGGCACCTTGATCTCATCGTCGGCACGTTACCGTCCCAGTTGGCCGCAACGAACCTCGAGGAAAAGGCCCTGTTCGAGGACGCGACCATGCTGGTTGCCCGCAACGGCCACCCGCTGGCGCGGGGCGAATGCAAACCGACTTGGCGCCAACTGGTGGAATGTCCGTGGGTGTTGCCGCCACATGACTCGCTGCTGCGCCAGCCCCTGCTCACCGCATTCGAAATGAACGGCGTCGAACCGCCCATCAGTTTCGTCGAGACGCTTTCGCTGAACGTCACGCTCGCTTACCTGCAGGGCAGCGACGCGATCGCGACTTTGCCCGCCTCGCTCGTCCACAAGTATGCGGAACTCGGCACCCTGGCCCCACTGCGCACGGAGATGCCGCGCCTGGTTCGCCCGGTGGGACTGTTGTGGTTGCGCGGACACTCGCCCTACACCGGAGATGCCACCTTCGCTGAGTGCCTGGAGCAGGCGGCGCAAGAACTGTTCATCGGCACGTGAGCTTCTGAGCCGCCGCTCCCCGGATCCCTCTTCGCTTGGCCCTGGCTCGGGATGCAAGACTTCAACACACGCCGTGCAAACCTCCAGCCGAAGCCAAAAAAACTATGGCCGATCGCCTTCGACCGGCTGTGTCGCCGCCTGCACGTTGTTGCGGCCCGCCCGCTTGGCCTGATAGAGCTTCTCGTCCGCCTGCCCGACCAGTGCGGCGGCGGTTGCAGTGCCGCCCTGGTAGAACGCCAGGCCGATGCTCGCTGTGACTTTGATGGTTCGCTGCTGCCCGACAACGAAAGGTGTTTGCATGACCATGACGAGCTTCGTGGCGGCGGAGACCGCAATGTCGGCATGGGGCAGCCCCTCCATGATCACGGTGAACTCGTCGCCGCCCAGGCGCGCGCGCACGTCGGTGGAGCGCAGGCCCTGCGACAACCTGCTCGAGAAAGCCTTCAGCAGCTCGTCGCCCGCTTGATGACCGAATTGGTCGTTGATCTGCTTGAAGCCGTCGATGTCCAGGTACATCAGCGCCATCAGGGCGCCTGCGCTCCGGCTGCGGTCCATGGCCTCCCCCAGGCGCGCCTCGAAGCCCGCGCGGTTGGCCAGACCGGTGAGCGGATCGATCTGCGCCAGATTCACCAAGCGCTTCTCCTCCAGCTTCTGGCGCGTGATGTCGGTGATCACGGCGTGGAAGCCGACGATGGCTTCGGTGTTTGCGGCGGGCTGGGGAATGTACTGGGCCTCGTAGCAGTTGTAGCTGTCGCTCTGGTTGACTTCGCTCTGGAAGGTGACCACCTCACCGGCCAGGGCGGCGCGGATGTGCGGCTTGACGCTCTCGTAGGCAGGGTCGCCCAGGAGTTCATGGACGGTGTGTCCCTGGATCTGGTCTCGGGACAGCCCGAACTCGCGCTCGTAGGCCAAGTTGTTGAAGCGGTAGCGCTCGTCCGCGTCGATGTAGGCCACGCGCATTGGCAGCGCGTCGGCCACGGTGCGCAGGCGGGCCTCGCTCTCCTGCAGCGCTTCTTCCGCCTCGTGATGCGCCGTGATGTCGCTGTCGAGCGTGTAGAGGCCCATCACCTCGCCCTTTTCGTTGCGCTCGGGCACCAGCGTGGCCTGGATGTCGCGACGCCCGCCGGGCCCCGTCACTCTGCGCTCATAGGTCACCTGGCGCCCGCCCAGGGCCGTCCGGATGTACGGCTCCATCTGCGCCCACGCCTCGTCGCCGTAGAACGCTTGCAGGCTCCGGCCGAGCAGCTGCTGGGGCTCGACCCCGAACCAATCCTGGTAGGCCTTGTTGACGAACCTGAAGCGCAGGTCCCGGTCGATGTAGGAGACCAGTGCGGGCAGATGGTCCGTCACCATGCGCAAGCGGTGCTCGCTTTCGCGCAGTGCCTGCTCCGCGGCCTTGGCCGCCGAAATGTCGCGCATCAGCCCCGAGAAATACTCCACCTTGCCGAGCTTGTCGCGGTGCGCAATCACCATGTGGCTGACCGGAAACTCCTGCCGCTTCGCATCCCACACCATCGACTCGCCCACCCAGACGCCAGTGCTGACCGCGGTGGGCACCACCTCCGACCTGAATCTCTGGATTGTCTTCGGCGGATTGAAGTCGGCCACGCTCAGCTGTTCGATCGGTGCCTGGGGATCGATTCCCGTGCGGCGGCGCGCGGCCGGGTTCATGTAGATGACCCGGCCGGCCGCATCGAGCTGGACGATGTAGTCGGTCGTCATGTCGAAGACGGCCGTGAGCGTGCGAAGGGCCCGCTCGGCCCGCGTGCGCTCGGTGATGTCGGTCACCGTTCCGACATGCCCCAGGACGCGGCCTCTTGCGATCACGGGACGGCTTCGCAATGCCACCAGCACCTGGGTGCCGTCCTTGCGATGCAGCCGGCGCGTGGCGTTCAGCGGTTCGGCCGCGCTGACGAGGCGAATCCAATCCTGGCGGACCTTCTCCCGGATCTCCTCGCGCACCAGCGTGAGCCAGCCTTCTGCCGCCTCCTCACGCTCGAGCCCGTGGATCGCCAAGTACTCGTCGTTCACATAGGTCATGCGGCCGCCACTGTCGCAGCGGAACAGCCCCACGGGCGATGCATCGGTGACGGCTGCCACCTCGAGCCGCTGCTCTCGCAGCTCGGTCATCAATGCATCGAACTCGCGCGCCAGATCGCCGCGCTCGTCGTTGGCGACCACATCGAGCTTGACCTGGCTGTCGGGTGAATGGCGCAGAGTGCGTATCGCGTTGCTCAGCGCCTCCAGGGGACGCATGACCCAGGCCGTGCCCAGCCAGACGAGAAACGCGCAGCCCAGGCCCAGCCAAAACAACTGCAGCAGCAGGTTTCGCCTCGCCAGTTCCAGGGGCGCGTAGGCAGCGCGTGCTGGCACGACCAGGCGCAGGTCCCAGTCGGCGCTGCGCACCGTGGCGTGTGTTGCCAGGTCGTTCTCGGGACCGTCGGTGAAGGCCACCGTGGTGGCGGCGGGCTTGAGCAGCCACTTCGGATCGGGATGCATCACGATCCGGGGCGACTCGCCGCGCGTGACGATTTCGTAGTGACCGCCGCGGCCGACGGTGGCGCGGCTGAGATCGCCCAGCACGTTGGCGCGCTGCAGGTTCAGCGCCGCGCCCAGCACGCCGACGAGGCGGCCGTCCGGTGCTTCGACGGGCACGGCCATCACCACGGCAGGCTGCTGGCTGCCCTTGGTGAGCAGGGGCGCCGAGATGGCGGGCTGGCGCAAGTCGCGCACCCGCTTGAAGTAGTCGCGGTCGGCGACGTTCGGCGGCTGGCCTGCAGGCGGATTGATCGCAACGATGGCGCCGTCCAGCGTGGCCAGCGCGGCGTTGTCGAACATCGCGCGCAGGTCCTTGTCCGCAAGGAAACGCTGCTGCGCCGCGGGATCGGCGAAGCCGCGCTCGCCTAGTTCGCGGGCCGCACGCGCCAGGGCGGCCAAATGAACGCCCAGCTTGTAGTCGAGATCCGCCGCGGCGCTTTCGGTCAACGCCTGCTGCTGCTCGCGCATCAGGTCGACGTACTCGCTGGAGAGGCTTCGGTACTGCCACCCTCCGGTGGCACCCACCAGGGCGAGCACGAGCAATGTAATCAGCAGCGCGGTTTTCGTTCTCAACTTGAGCCGCACTGTGTCTCCTTCGCCGCCGAGGCGGTGGTTCTAGGCTGCATTTTTCGATGATAGCAACGGGCCGCGAAGCGACCCGATCCAAAGTCCGCGTGAGGAATGCGCGTTGCCGTGGCGTGCCGAGCCATGCCGCTGCGACATATCTAGAAGTGGCGGGGTCGGATAGCGGCGTGCGCGCGGACTGGCGATAGTCCATCACGCCAGGGTAGGAGCTGAAGACATCCGCCGGCGCTTCATGGAACACGGAGACAAGAAGATGGATATGCGCACCCGCGCCTGCCTTGCGGCAGGCCTCACCACCGCTTCGCTCGGATCGTTTCCCGCCCTCGCGCAAAGCGCATCGGCGGCAGACAGCGTGAGCATCTACGGCGTCGTCGACGCATACGTGGGTTCGCTGCGCCGCAGCGACCAGCCCGGCCGCACCAAGGTATTGAACAGTGGCGGCATGACGACCTCGTATTGGGGGGTACAGGGCAGCGAAGACCTGGGCGGCGGCCTGCGCTCGTTCTTTGCGCTCGAGAGTTTCTTCCAGGCCGACAGCGGTACCTTCGGCCGGACGACGGCCGACCCCTACTTCTCGCGCAATGCCTATGTCGGGCTCGGCGGCGCCTACGGACAGGTGAGCGCGGGCCGGCAGACCAATGCGCTCTACGCGGCCACGGGCAACTTCAATCCCTTTCTCGCATCGGCCAACCTGAGCCCGGTGATGCTGCAGGTCTGGAGCACGGGGTACAACCGCGCGGTGCTGGGCGACAGCGTCTGGGACAACACGCTCCAGTACGCGTCACCTGACATGGCGGGGTTCCGCGTGTCCGCGGCCTACGGGCTCGGCGAGGTGACCAACCGCGGCGGCGTGCGCAACGTCAACCTGACCATCAACTATGCGAAGGGCCCGTTCGCGGCGGTGATCTCGGCGCAGCAGGTCAAGGCCGGTCCGGGCCTTGCGGCGCCGATCTCGAGCCAGAAGGCGCAGATGGCCGGACTCTCGTACGACTTCGAGGCGGTGAAGCTTTACGGCCAGTACTTTCATACAGACACGCCCGACATTCGCACCACCACGCGGACCGCGCAGCTTGGCGTGGCGGTGCCTGTGGGCGCCGGCCGCATCATGGCGTCGATCGCGCAGACGAAGAGGGACATGCCCATTGCCGATACGAGCCGCACGACGGCAGCGCTCGGCTATGACCACTATCTTTCCAAGCGCACCGATCTCTACGCGGTCTATCTCTCGGACCGGCTCACCGGATACGAGCGGCGCGCAAGCCTGGCGCTTGGCATGCGGCACCGCTTCTGAAGCCTCTTTGTGCAAGCTTGTTCCACAGTGAATCGAACCCTATGAACACCTTCTTCTCACTCTCGCGGCGGTCGGCGCTCGTGCTGGCCGCAGCCTCCATCGCCATGGGCGCAAACGCGCAGCCGGCCAGCACCAAGCCGATCCGCCTCGTGGTGCCTTTCGGGCCCGGCGGCGTGGCCGACCTCACGGCGCGCGTCGTCGCGCAGAAGATGTCCGAGTCGATGGGGCAAAGCATCATCGTGGACAACAAGCCCGGCGCGGGCGGCGTGGTCGCCGCCGACACCGTGGCCAAGGCGGCGCCCGACGGACTCACGGTGCTGCTGATGTCCAACGGCAATGCCGTGAGCGTGGGCCTGTTCAAGCGCCTGCCGTTCGACACCGTGCGCGACTTTGCGCCGGTTTCGACGATCGGCTATTTCGACCTGGCCGTGGTGACCTCGGCGGACTCCAAGTTCAAGACCATGCAGGAGCTGCTCGCGCATGCGAAGGCACATCCGGGCACGGTCAACATCGGAACGATCAACGTGGGCAGCACGCAGCACCTGGCGGCCGAGCTGCTCAAGCGCAGCACCGGCATCGACGCGCAGGTGATCCCGTTCAACGGCTCGCCGGCCATGATCACTGCGCTGCGCGGCGGACAGATCGATGCCGGGGTCGAGATCCTCGCGCCCCTCCTCGGGCAGATCAGCGGCAAGTCACTGCGGCCGATCGCGGTCATGGGCACGAAGCGCTCGTTCGCGTTGCCGGACACGCCGACCGTGGCCGAGAGCGGTGCGCCCAAGTTCAACGTGGCCTCGTGGAACGCCTTTGCGGTGCCCGCCAAGACGCCGCCGGCCGTCATCGAACGCCTGAACAAAGAGGTCCATGCCGCGCTGGCCGCGCCCGAGGTCAAGGACCGGCTGCGCCAGATCGGCGTCGAGGCACAGGGCAGCACGCCGCAGCAGCAGGCGGAGCTCTTGAAGAACGAGATCCAGCGCTGGTCGGAAGTGATCCGGCTGGCCGGCATTCCGAAGCAGTGAGCGTCGCGCCGTGAGCCCCGTCACGCAGGCGGCGCCGATCCGTTCATCGTCTGATGCACCACCTCGCGCACCAGCTTCAGCACGGCCTGCTGCGTCAGCGTGGCGGGCCGCTGGGAACTGACGGCCAGGGCAAGGCGGCTGCGCAGTTGCGGATTCGTGATCCGGCGGATTGCAAAAGCCTCCGGACGCGGCGCGGTGAGCACCGCATTCGAGGACAGCACGGCCAGCCCCACCCCGTCGATGACGAGGTCGAGGATCGCGGCCACGCCGTCGATCTCCATTGCGATCGTCGGGCGGCATCCGATGTTCGCCATCTCCGCCTCCACCAGCATGCGGATCGAATTGGGCTTGGTCGGAATCACGAGCGGTTGCGACGCCACGTCGCGCAGCGAGACTTCGCCTTCGGCCCCGCCGCCTGGCTGCGCCGGCCGGACGAGGTACAGGTCTTCTTCGAGGATGACCACGCTGTCGATGTCGGCCGAGGGTGCGGGGTTGTAGAGCAGCGCGAGGTCGATGCGGCCCGCGATCACCGACTCCTGCATGGCGCTGGAGAGCGCCTCGGTGATCGAGAGGCGCGCATCGGGCAGCTGCTGACGAAAGGCGCGGGTCAGTGGCACGGCAATACGCTTCGCGATGCTGGGCGGCAGGCCCACCGCGACACGGCCGGCGAGCGCGCCGCGCATGCGGCCGAGGTCTTCCTTCGCGCGCTCGATCTGGTGCAGGATGCCCCGGGCGTGCTCCAGCAGCAGCTTGCCGGCATCGGTCACGGTGACGCCCCGGCCGTTGCGGGTCAAGAGGTTCTGCCGCAGCTCCACTTCGAGCTGGCGCACCTGTCGGCTGAGTGCGGGCTGCGCGACGTCGATCACGATCGACGCACGCGTGAAGCTGCCGAGCTCCGCCACGCGGACAAAGTACTCCAGCTGCTTGAGGTCCATGACACGTAGTCTAGGCTGCGCTGCCCTCTCAGCCGTCTAGGACCAGTACAGGCGCATCGGGTTGTCCACCAGCAACTGGCGCTGCAGCTGGGCGGTCGGCGCGATGCGCGGGATCATGTCGACCAGCGTGCCGTCGTCGGGCATGTGGGACTTGAGATTGGGATGCGGCCAGTCGGTGCCCCACAGCACGCGGTCGGGGAATGATTCGACCAGGCGCCGCGCGAAGGGAACCACGTCGTCGTAGGTGGGAGGCCCGGACAGCGACAGGCGCTCGGGACAGCTCACCTTCGACCAAATGTTCGGGTGCTCGCGCAGCAGCCGCACGAAGCGCTCGAACTGCGGCCCGTCGACCGGCCGGCTCACGTCGGGGCGGCCCATGTGGTCGACCACCACGATGGTGGGCAGGCGCGTGAAGAAGTCCCAGAGCTCGGGCAGGTCCTCGGCCTCGAAATACACGACCACGTGCCAGCCCAGCGGGGCGATGCGTTCGGCGATGCTCATCAGCACTTCGCGCGGCGTGAAGTCGGCCAGGCGCCTGAGAAAGTTGAAGCGCACGCCGCGCACGCCGGCTTCATGCAGCCGGCGGAGTTCGGCGTTACCGACATCTGCCGCCACCGAGGCCACGCCGCGCGCGCGGCCGTTCGAATGCGCCAGCGCATCGAGCAGCGCGCGGTTGTCGTTGCCGTGGCAGGTCGCCTGCACGATCACGTTGCGCTCGAAGCCCAGCAGATCGCGCAGCGCAAAGAGCTGGTCCTTCGAAGCGTCGCAGGGTGTGTACTTGCGCTCGGGCGCAAACGGAAACTCCGCTGCGGGGCCGAAGACATGGCAGTGCGCGTCCACGGCGCCGGGCGGCGGCGTGAAGCGCGGCTTCGACGGGGCGGGATGGAACGAGAGCCAGTCCTTGTCCATGGTGCTAGCCGGCATGGCGGATGGCCATGGCCGTTGAAGAAGAAGAATAAGAGCGGGTTGCGCGGGTATGCATGCCGGTCATCTTGCGCGGATCGGCGGCGCCGAGCGAGCATGCAAACGCGCTAGCAGCTAGCGAGTTTCGGTATGGCTTGCCGGGCTGGCGGAGCGCTCCACTCCACGGCCCGCGCGGCCTTGTCCTTCAGCCGGCGGCGCGCACCGGCGCCAAGCTCGGAGTGCGATCGGCGGTCAGGTAGATCGCCGTCGTTCCCACCGACGAATGTCCGAGATTGTTCTGCACCACCTGGATCGGCACGGGCATCTGGCCGTCGCGGCCCCGCAGCGCGTGTGCGCCGTGCGAGTGTCGGAGCCAGTGAGTGCTCGCTTTCTTCAGTTGCTGCGCCTCCGCGCCCTCGAGGCTGGAGGCGGCTTGGGCGACGAAGGCCTTGATCGCCTGGTAAAGGCCCGAAGCGGACCAGGCCGCCGGGCGCCGCGAGGCGGTGTCGAAACGTGCGAGCACATGGATGCCGCGGTTGCCAACGGCGCCGACCTGCCGCTCGAAGCCATGCCGAGCGAGCTCGTCCTCGAGTTCGGCCACCAGCGCCGACGGCACCGGCACCTGCCGGCGGCGCCCGCCCTTGCCGGCCACCGCGAGCTGCCAGCCGGTCGCGGCCATACCGTCGCCAGGGTGGTACTCGACCTGTTCCAGATCCTCGCATTTCGCCCCAGTGATCTCAGCCAGCCGCAGCCCGGTCGCGTAGAGCCAGCGCATGCCGCGGCGCAGCCGGCGCCGGGCTTCGGTGTCGGCATGCGCCTGGAGCAGCGCGTCGACGTGGTCCCACTGCGCGAAGCTCAACGCGCGGCGCGAATCGAGCGGCTGCTGCAGGCCGGATGGCGGCGCGAGGGTCGCGAACGGATTGCCGACCAGATAGTTCTGGTTGACGAGGAACGCGCAGAGGCTTCGCAGGATCGCAATCGCCTGGCGCAGGGCCGACGGCGCGAGCGGCCCTTCCATCGGCCGCCACAGCGGCGACCAGCGCTGGTGGTGGCGCGCACCACACCAGCCCGCGGGCGGATCGAGCAGAAAGTCGCGGTACTCCGTGGCGTCCTCCACCGTGAGCGACGACAGTGCCTTGCGCCGCTCCAGCACGGCCCACAGCAGCAGGCGCTCGGCCTCCTTGCGGTATGCGCGCTGGGTGGCCGACAGCTCGCCGCCCCCGTCGCCGGGGCGCTTGGCGCTGAGCCATGCGCCGATCGCCTCGTGGTCGTTCGCGGCCATGAGCAAACAGCGTTCGCGCGCTGCGCGGTTGGTGCCGGCGCTGCCGTCGAGATCGGCAGGCAGAACGAACTTTTCGTACGGCACCAGCGCGGTTCCGGTCGGCACAACGGCAGCGAGCGCCAGTGGCGCGAGCTGCGCCCTGGGTTTCAAGGCGTGGGAACCGATGTGCAGCCCGAGCGCCTTCTGATTCGCGCAGAGCCAGTCGAGGATCCGTGCAGCCTTGAGTTCGCCCACGCCGGGCACGTGCGCCCACCAGCGCGCGCCGATGCCGTTGACGCGGTCGACCAGTGCGGACAGCGTTGGGACGGCGGCGCGCTCGAGGCGCGCGGCCACCGATGGATTGAGCCAGGCGGCCACGCTGTCGCCGGGACGCGGATCCTGCGCGACCAGGTTTTCGAGCCAGCGCAACGCTTCGAGCTGGCGCTCGATCACCTGGGCGCGCCGCGACGGCCGCGCGCCCTGCCCTCCCCCACCGGCGGCGGGATAGGCCGCTTCGTAGGCTTCGATCTGCTCGGTCTCGGAGAAGTCTTCGAGGCCCTGCGCCGCGGCGAACTCGGCAAGGCTCGGCAGTGCCGGTGCCGCCGGGAAGCGGTCGGGATCGAGCAGGATCAGGCGGGCGGTGCCGGGCCTGCGCTCGCGCCGCGCCGCTGCCGCGAATTCGTCGCGGATCCAGCCGATGGTGCGGCGCACCGTGCGCAGATCGGTGTGCTCGCCCTCTAGCCGCAGGTAGCGGTCCCAACTGGCCCGTTCATCCAGGCCCTGGGCCAGCGCCCGCATGAACGCGAAGTGCCCGCGGTGCAGCTTGCGCGCGGCGCCGGTCTTCATGAAACCGATGTCGGGTTCCGCTCGCCGGTCGGTTGCCAGAACTTCCACCATGGCCGCGGCGCGGCAGGAGGCTCGGGCGGCAACTGCTGCAGCTGGCTCTCTCGCGTGCGCCGGCGCTGCTCGACCTCGAGCGCATGCGCGATCCCGAAGGCTTCGCGATCGCCGCGGCCTGCGAGCGCGCGCCAGCTCACTGCAAGCCGGGCAAGCTCGTCATCGTCGATATGGGCCAACTGGGAAGGTGTGGGAACGGAAGCCATGGCGTTCTAGTCTAGGCGGAGATCAGCCGGCTCGGCGCAGCGAGGCGGGATATGGCATTGAGCGGCGGCTTGCCGGGAGCTTGAACGATGGTCTGTGTCATGAATTGCTTGATGATAAATGAAGTAATCATCAATACACATTTTGTGTTGCAATAACGCACTTAGGTAAGGTGTCGCGCCTAAGTTGTTGATACCTAACGATTTTATCGGGCCTTTGAGGTGTGTCCAGTGCCAAGGTTTGCCCGTCCGCAGGCTCGGCGGGACCAGATTTCCTTCCCCAGCCCTCCAGGAGTCCGCTCATCCGGACAGCTTCCCGACGAAGGACCGCGCGAGCTCCCGCCCTCGCCCCGCCGGGGCGACGGTGGCCCCTGCATTCGCCATCGATGGCTGCAAAGTTGGCCGTATTTGGCTATGCCGCCCCGGCCACGAGGGAGAAAGACCAAGAACCAGGCCGCGGAGGTGATGGGGGCGGCCCTTGGTCACCGCGGGTCGCTGCAGGGCAAGCGCCTGCCAACCTCCAGGCAGGCGGCCACGAAGCGCCGTGCGGCGGTGGCGTCCGGGTCCTCTGGCGCCCACTGTGCTGCGGCATCGCCCGCCGACCCAGCGGAGGCCAACAGCGCCATGCCGAGCGAACGCCGCAGGGGCACCGGGAGGCCATCGTCGGCAACGAGAAGAAGAGCGGCAATCCGTGCGGCCTTGGGGGTCAGTTCCACAGCCTGCTCGTGAAGGGGGCCAATGTGCATGCCAGATGACCGGCAAACGACGTGCCCGGGCCGAACATTCGCCCGACAAGGGACTCGCTCCCCTGCCCTGCCCTCGCATTTTTCACTGCGCGACAGGCGCCAAGCTCCGCGAGGAACTGCCGCCCTCGCCCCCCAAGTTTCCCGCTTTACGGGGCGAAAGAATCCCAACGCCTCTCACAATCAAGGGACCACCCGCGCGGGGCGGCCTCTTTCACAGCGTGCGTGCCTTGCGCAAGGCTTCCGCGATGCCCGCCTCGAGCGCATCCGGGCTTGCGTCGGTCGCGGCCTCGGGGCTGAGGGTGATCGTGATCTCGCCGCTCTTCGCGCGAACCAGCGTTCCGAGCTTCTGGCCGCCCGAAACGACGTCGAGCTTTTCCGATCGCTCGAACCCCGGTTTCGCATCGAGCAGCCGGGCGACGACCATGGCGGGCGCGAGGCTGTGGCCCCGCAGCCTTTCGACGCGCTTCAGCACACCGCGCCGATCCTTTTCCATCGCCGCGTTGATCTGCTCGGCATGCCGGAAACTGATTTCGAGCGGGCTGCGAAAGCACTCCACCACGGCCGGCGGCAGCTGCGCGACCATCAATGCCTTGCGCACCCAGGTGTGGCTCACGCCGAGCGCCTCGGCGAGCTGGCGCTGGGTCGGAAACAGCTGCTCCTCGAGCGCGCGCTGGTACATCAGGCCCTGCTCGTAATTGGACAGGTCCGCGCGTTCGCGGTTCTCGCGATCCATTGCGGCAAAAAGCGCCGCATCGCCCAGTTCGTCGACCCAGATGGACGCCAGCACAGGAATGCCGAGTTCCAGCGCGGCGCGATGCCGGCGATGGCCAAAGACGATCTCGAACTGCCCAGGCTCTTCCTTGATGGGCCGCACAAGGATCGGCTGGACATTGCCGCCGGCGTGCTCGATGTCCGCCTTCAGGCCGGCAAAGGCGCTGCTCGAGAACGAGGCGTCATGGCGGTTGGCCCAGCGGCTTGGACGAATGGTCTTGGGGTCGATCTTTCGCGTCGGCAGCGAGCCTTCGTACTGGCTCAGCTTCTCGCGCAGCGCAGCCATCTCCCCTTCAACCTGTTGGATCTGGCCGCGGAAAGCCATCATCTGGCCCGGGCCGGTGCGGGGCGCCAGGCTCCCACCCACGGCCGGTGGAAACCTGGTTTCCACTGCGTTGGATGCGGAGGGCGGCTCGGCGGCCGATGCAGCCGACGCTGGCGCGGCAACCGGATCCCTGGCGGCTTCAGGAAGCATCAAGCCGGCGGTCAACGCCTCCAGCCGCTTGCGGGTGCTAGCCATGATGGACGCTCCTTGGCGCGGCGTGCGCGGCGCTCGATGTCGTGAAATGCGATGTGTGGTCGGCGCAACCGGCGCCCTCCCCCGCCCTCGCAGGTGCTGGAAACTCACGCCGTGGAAACCAGGTTTCCACGGACTTCAAAATCTGCGGTCCCGCTGGAACATACCGAAGGACCGGCCGCGTGGAAACCAGGTTTCCACCTGAAGGATTGTGGGCGTGCATCGGCACCACGGTCATTGCGAAGCCCTCCCTTGCGCGGTCCAGGCGCCGATCACCGACTGCTCGACCAGTTCGACGAACGAGTCGTAGGCGTCGACCGCCCGCTTGTAGGTCTTGGCTGCGCCCTCGTACTTCTGCACATCGTAGACCGTGGCGAACTCGGCCGCCTTGTTGCTCGTCACGCTCGTCTTCGGAATCTCGACTGGCAGCGTGTATTCACCGTAAGTCGCCTGGATCCACTGCCGCACGGCCGGCATGGCCGGATCGGCCGCGTCCACGCGGCTCAGCAGCACATGGAGAAAGTCGAAGGCCTTGCCTTCGCGGTCCTTGCTCTGGCCGTCGAGGTTGCCGCCAAGGTCGGCGAGCAAGGACCAGAACTGGGCCGACGACGCAAAGTCGAGGCCCGAGGGCGGCACCGGAACGACGATGCCGTTGGCGGCCCATAACGCGTTGATGGTGACGTAAGACAGGGAAGGGGGCGTGTCGATCACGATCACGTCGTACAAATCCCGCACCGACTCCAGGCCTTCGTTCAACACGTCCCAGAACTTCGCGCCGGGTTGCTGCATCTGGCGGGCGGGGAGGGCGAATTCCGCGGAGAAGAGAAAGGGCGCGGCAGCGACCAGGTCGATCCCATCCCAGTAGGTCGACCGGATGGCGTAGCGGATGTCGTTCTCGCTGCCGTCGCACAGCGGACCGATGGTCATGTCTTCGGTGACCTCGGCCTCGGGCAACAGGCCGTGCAGCGTGGTGAGCGAACCCTGCGGATCGGTGTCGATGGCCAGCACGCGGTGGCCCCGGAGACTGAGCCCCTGGGCCAGCACCATGGCGGTGGTCGTCTTGGCCACGCCGCCCTTGAAGTTGCCGACCGCGATGGTGATGGCCTTGCGGCCCGCGGGCCGCATCTTTTCCGCGCGGTAGGTTCGGGTCCAACGGCGCAGTTCGTCGAGCTCGAAGGTCCGCTTGCCGCCCGAAGGGGTGAGGCGACCGGCAGGGAGATCTTCCTTGGTGATGCGGTAGGCGACATGGGCCTTGTCGACCCCGCAGAGCGCGGCCAGCTGGGCCGTGGAGTAGGTCGGCGGAATCTTGCGGGCCTCGGGTGCCAGCAGCATGCCGCGGATCTGCTCCACCATCGATCCGGCGCGCGTGGCAAGCGCCGCGATCTTTTGCATGTTGATGGTTTGGCGGGGTGGAACCTGGAGCTCGGTGGAAACCAGGTTTCCACTGACCGACGGGACGGGAACTGACATTTTGGATAGCCCTATTCGACAGAATCTGGCAATTCTATGAGAATCTGTCGAATGGACAAGTTTTACCGACAGACCCGCCTCAGCGCTCCCAAGTATTGTGAGGAAGATTGGGGACCAAGGTCCTCGAGGGCTGCCGATGCAGTCCCGCAAGCAGCCGCAAACGGGGGCAGGGCGCCTTGGGCAGCCACCAAGCCGGGCGCATCGCCCGCTTTGGGCCCGATTGCGGGTCCGGCGGAGGGTGGCAGCCCATATCCACTCACATTGGAACCCATCCGCACTCACATAAGTAGCGCTTGTCTCCCAACGAGGCTCACATCAAACCCCAACCGTTCTCACATTCAATCCCAACCCTACTCACAGACATTGACGTAAGTACCTGTCACGAAACGGGAAAGCGCAAGCTCAACTCTTCAATATCCCAAGTGTTTATTGCAAACTTACCAAGGCACCGTTGCACGTCTAATGTGAATTGACTGAATCACAATGCAAAGGCATGATGTGAAACCACTTTATTGCCGGTGCAGCGCATGGACGAGGAAGAAAATTCAAATTCACGGGCTCCGCCCCGGCAATTGCCCACCGCCGAGGAGCAAAGCGTGGCCAAGGCCAACGAGGCCATCGCCATCCGCCCCAAGCGCGGTCGGCTCACCTTGCTGTCACGCCGCATCTACAACGCGCTGCTCTATCACTCCCAGCGCCAGGGCGTGGACGAACCGGTCTACAAGCTGACGCTGAGCGAGCTGATCGGCGACGCCCGCTTCAATTCGAACAACACCGAATTGCTGAAATCGCACCTGCGCGACATGCAGGCCACGACCATCGAGTGGTCGACCAGCAGCAGTTCCCTCAAGCGGTGGGTGTCGTCGCAGTTGCTGGGTACCGTCACCATCGAGGAACAGGGCAGGGGACGACCCTGCATGGTGACCTGGCGCTATCCCGACGAGATCAAGGAGCGGCTGGTCAAGCCGCACCAGTACACCCGGGTGCTGCTCGAGATGAGCAGCCAGATGCGCAGCTATTCCGCCGCGGTGCTCTACGAGATCGGCGCGCGCTATCTCACCTCGCCCGGGCGCCTTTCGATGCGCGAGGACGTCGTCTGGTGGGCGGCCGTGCTCACGGGCCGCAGCGACATCAAGGAGGTCGACTACCGCTTTCTCAAGCGCGACGTCATCAGCAAGGCGCTGGCCGAGATCGACGCGCTGTGCGAGGACTTCGGGCTCGAACTGATCGAGCACAAGCGCGGCCGCAAGATCGAGGAGATCCAGTTCAGGGTGGTTCCCAAGGTCCAGCAGCGCCTGGGCGACATCAGCGCATCGAACCGGAATGTCTTCGACCTGGAACTGGTCGGACGCCTGATCGCCCTCGGCCTCAAGCAGGACGAGGCACAGGACCTCTACGCCACGACCGACGAAGGGCAGATTCGGGCGACGCTCGACCACGTGGACCAGCGGCTGCGCAACGCCGCCATGCCGGAGCTCAAGTCGCCGGCCGCCTATTTCAAGGACGCGCTGAAGAAAGGCTATGCCGGCGTGACCCCCATGGAGCCCGCGGGCGGCGGCAACGGGCAGCCGCCCGCGCTCGCGCCGCCCGTGGCGCCCCTGTCCGAGGCCGACCGGCTGCGGCGCATCCGCGAGCTCTGGGAAAACGACCGCATGGGGCAGGCGCGCGCGGTGTTCGCCGAAATGCCGCAGCCCATGCAGACCGAAGTGCGCACACGCTTCGAGACCGATCGCCTTGACCAGATGGCGGCCCCGATCGCGCGCGCCTGGCGGCGCGATGGTCCGACCAGCCGGGTGGCCGCGACGACCTTCTATCGCTGGCTCGCGCAGGACACCTGGCCCGAGGAGCCGACCGACCGGGTGCTGCTGGACTTTGCACTGCAGCGCGGGGTGGTTGGTATCTAAGCGCCGTTCCGCGTTTCTACGCACTGCGGTCGTAGAAATCCATAAAAATAGACGCTGTGCGTATTCATGCCTACGCATGGCGTATATAGTCGCCGCATGAGCCACCAGCAAGACATCCTGCGCGACGCCATGCGCCGCCTGAACCTCACGCGGGACGCGTTTTCCGAGCGGCTCGGCGTGCGGCGCCGCGCACTGGACACGTGGCTGCTGCCGGACGACTCGCGCGAGTCGCGAGCCATGCCGGAGATGGTCGGCAAGTTCGTGGCCGAGATCCTCGATCGCGAGGCGCTCGGTGCAGCGGCCGCGGGCGGCGCCAATCCCGACCGCCCGCTTGCACAGCGCATCGCGGTCGAAGGCCGCTCACACCTGCTGTCGGTCGCGCAGTTCGACCGTGGCAGCCTGGAAGACCTGTTCCAGGTCGCCGACGTCATGCAGCCCATCGCGCGGCGCCAGAAGGTCACGCGGGTGCTCGAAGGCGCCGTGCTCGGCAGCCTGTTCTTCGAGGCCAGCACGCGCACGCGGGTAAGTTTTGGCGCGGCTTTCTGCCGCCTCGGCGGCACTGTGTGCGACACCACGGGCTTCACCTTCTCGTCGATGGCAAAGGGCGAGTCGATCTACGACACCAGCCGCGTGATGAGCGGCTATGTCGATGCGCTGGTCATCCGCCATCCCGAGCAGGGCTCGGTGGCCGAGTTCGCGCGCGCCACCAACATTCCGGTCATCAATGCAGGCGATGGTCCGGGCGAACACCCCAGCCAGGCCATCCTCGACCTCTACACGATGCAGCGTGAGTTTTCGCGCCTGGGCAAGCTGGTCGACGGCGCTCACGTGGCGATGGTCGGCGACCTGAAGTACGGTCGCACGGTGCATTCGCTGATCCGCCTCCTGTCGCTTTACCGCGGGCTGAAGTTCACGCTGATCGCGCCACCCTCGCTGGAAATGCCGGCGTATCTGGTGGAACTGGTCGCCCGCAACGGCCATGTGGTCGAGCAGACCCCGTCGCTGGAGCAGGGCCTGCGGGGCGCCGACGTGGTCTACGCCACGCGCGTGCAGAAGGAACGCTTCGTGGGCGAAGAGATGATCGAGGGCTACACGCCCGAATTCCAGGTGCGCAAGGCCCTGGTGGACGCGGTCTGCAAGCCCGACACCATCCTCATGCACCCCTTGCCGCGCGACGGCCGCCCGGGCGCCAACGACTTGAGCGTCGACCTCAACCACGACCCGCGGCTGGCGATCTTCAGGCAGACGGACAACGGCATCCCGGTGCGAATGGCGCTGTTCGCGGTGCTGATGGGCGTGGAGAAACAGGTGGCACGTTCGATGCGCGACGCCACCTGGCGCTCGCCAGCGCACGTTGGACCGGACGATGCGGACTTCGATGGGCGTGACTAGGGCTTCAATCCGCCCGAAGCCACCCTGACATACGACGGTCCCGCCCAGGCGGCCTTCGCCTCTCGATCGCATCGCTCGCAAGGTACGTAGTTCCCCTCGCCTCGGCGTCAGATTGCGATCAGCTCGACGCAAGAGCATTCGATCGTCCGGCTTCACCCGGACGGAGACAAGCCCGACCAGCTTCAGCTGCGCCGGTTGCGTTCGATAACCCACTGCATCGGGAACGTATGAGAAACAGAAACCTTGTCAGGGGGCTCTTCCTCATGGCAATCGCATTGGCCTTCGGCCTCACGGCGCTTCGCTACCCCATTGGAGACCTGAGCCGCGCCGGACCCGGTCTTTTTCCCGTCATGGTGAGCAGCTTGCTGCTGCTGATCGGCGCCTCGACGGTGGTCCGTGCGTTCTTCGTCGAGCCGGTGCGGTTGGACCTCCATTTCAAGAACATCGCACTCATCCTCGGAAGCCTTTGCGGCTTTGCGTTGATCTCGATGTACCTGGACATGGTCGCGGGCATCGTCTTCATGGTGTTCTGCTCGGCCTTCGCCGGCAGCTCGAACTCGTGGGTGCGCAACGTCAAGATTTCGGTCGGCCTGATCGCCATGGCGTTCGCGCTTCAAAAACTCCTCGGCTTGAACCTGCCGCTTTTTTGAGGCCACGACCATGGAAGTCCTGAACAATCTGGCGTTCGGTTTCTCGCACGCCCTCACGTGGCAGAACCTGATGTTCTGCGCCATCGGCTGCACGGTGGGCACACTGGTCGGCCTGCTGCCGGGCCTCGGCCCGCTGGCAACCATCAGCCTGCTGCTGCCGCTGACCTATTCCATTCCAACGACCGGCGCGCTCATCATGCTGGCCGGCATCTACTATGGTGCGCAATATGGCGACAGCGTGAGCGCCATCACCATGAAGATCCCGCATGCGAGCAGCATCGTGGCCTGCATCGACGGGTATGCGATGACGCTGAAGGGGCAGACGGGCCTCGCGCTCTTCACGGCCGGCTTCTCCAGTTTCATCGGCGGCACGGTCGCCATCCTGGTGCTGTCGTTCTTCGCGCCCATGCTGGGCGAGGTCGCCTTCCTGTTCGGTCCCGCGGACTACGTCGCAATGATGCTGGTCGGCTTCGTGTGCGTGAGCTTCGTCACGACCGGCAGCCTGCTCAACGGCCTGGCGATGTGCATGATCGGCGTGCTGCTCGGAACGATCGGCACCGACGTGAACAGCGGCATGGCGCGCTTCACGCTGGACATGCCTTTCCTGACCGACGGAGTCGGCATCGTGAGCATCGCGCTGGGCTGTTTCGGCATTGCCGAGATCACCAAGAACCTCGACTCCCGCGAAGAGCGCTCGCCCTTCAACGGCAAGATCAACCTCATTCCCACCTGGGCGGAGTTCAAGCGGATCATCCCCAGTGCGCTGCGCGGCAGCGTGGTCGGTTCTCTCCTGGGCATCCTGCCCGGTGGCGGCCCCACCATCGCGCAGTTCGCCGCGTACGCGCTCGACAAGAAGGTCAGCAAGTACAAGCACGAGATCGGCTCCGGCTGCATCGAGGGCGTGGCCGGCCAGGCCGCGGCGGATGAAGCGGCCGCGCGCACGAGCTTCATTCCGCTGATGAGCATCGGCATTCCCGAGAACGCCGTGATGGCGCTGATGCTGGCGGCCTTCATCATCAAGGGCATTCAGCCGGGGCCGAACATGATCGGCGCCCACCCCGAGCTGTTCTGGGGCCTGGTGGCCAGCATGTGGATCGGCAACGTGTTCCTGCTGGTGCTGAACGTGCCGCTGGTGCGCTACTGGCTCTCCGTGTTCAAGATTCCGTACAGCGTGCTTTTCCCGTCGATCCTGTTCTTCTGCTGCATCGGTACCTACAGCGTCAACAACAACCTCGAAGATGTCTTCATCACGTCCGCCTTCGGCTTCATGGGCTATATGTTCATGCGGCTCGAACTGGACGCCGCGCCGCTCATGCTCGGATTCATCCTCGGCCCGATGCTCGAGGAGAACTTCCGCCGCGCGATGCTGCTGAGCCGCGGAAGCTTCAACACCTTCGTCTCGCGTCCCATCAGCGGCACCTTGCTCAGCATGATCGGCATCTTCGTCGTGTGGCAAGTGGTCTCGTTCATTCTTCAGGCCCGGAGGAAAGGGGCCATTGCACCCGCGCCCCTGGCGCTGGAACCGCAGGAGTAGGACCGCGGCCCGGTGCGCCACGCATGGATCAGGAATCCGGCGTGAAAAGCACCGTGCCGTGCGCGAGAACGCGGGTCCGGTCGTCTGCGCCTTTCATCGCGCCTTGCAATTCCAGGATGCTGCCGCCCTTCGAGTGGGCGGCGATCGACGTCACCTGCCATTCCATGAGGACCGTCTCGGTCGCGAGCACCGGGCGCAGCAGGTCGACCGAGAAGCTGGTGCCCAGCACGCTCCCTCTCCTGGCGAAGTGCGTGGCGGTGAGTCCCAGCAGGAGAGACGTGGTGTGGGTACCGCTTGCGATCAATCCGCCGAAGCGCGTGCCGCGCGCGAACTCCGCATCGTGGTGCAGCGGGTTCTCGTCGCCCGCGGCCATCGCAAAGCGGCTCACTTGCTCCTCGCTGAATGCATGGGTCCGCACGAAGCGGTATCCAGGCGCGATGGGCGCGCCCGCCGGTTCGATCTCATTCATGGTTCGAGAGGAGGGTGATGGCTTCGCGGCTGCCAGCCTGCTCGCGCAGCCGGAACTTCTGGATTTTTCCCGTGGCCGTCTTCGGCAAGCTGCTGAATATCACCCGGCGCGGGCACTTGAAGTGGGCCAGCCGTTCGCGGCAGAAGGAGATGATCTCTTGCTCGGAAGGTGCCGGCGCACCTGCCCTGAGCTCGATGAACACGCACGGCACCTCGCCCCATTTCTTGTCGGGCTGTGCGACGACGGCGGCATGCAGGACCGCCGGGTGTCCATGAACGACGTCCTCGACTTCCACGGACGAGATGTTCTCTCCGCCGGAAATGATCACGTCCTTCGACCGGTCGGTGATCTGCGCATATCCATTGCCATGAAGGACCGCGACGTCGCCGGTACGGAACCAGCCACCGGCGAGCGCCTTGCGCGTTGCGGCCTCGTTCTTGAAGTAGCCCATCATCACCGTGTTCCCGCGCAGCATGAGTTCCCCTGCGGTTTTTCCGTCGTGCGGAACGGGTTCGAGCGTGTCTGCGTCGCCGACCATGAGGCCTTCGAACATGGCGGCGCGCACGCCCTGGCGCACCCGGAACTTGCCCTGTTCCGCCTGCGGCAGATCGTTCCAGCCGTCTTGCCACACGCAACTCACCGGCGTTCCAGAAACCTCCGTGATGCCGAAGACGTGTTCCACATCGAAGCCCATGGCCAGAACCGCATTCAGCACGGAAAGGGGAGGGGGAGAGCCCGCGGTAAGGACGCGCACGGGACGAGACAATCGGACGTGCCGCGCCGAGTCCGCGAGCATCGCCATCACGGTCGGCGCTGCGCAGAGATGATCGATCTCATGCGTGTCGATGGCTTGCAGCACCGCGTCGCCGGACACGCGGCGCAGGCAAACATGGGTACCCGCTGCCGCCGTGATGGCCCAGGTGAAGCACCATCCGTTCGCGTGGAACATCGGCAGCGTCCACAGATACTTCGGTGCGCGCGGCATCGCCCAGTTGGTGATTTGCAGCAGGCTCATCAGGTAGGTCCCGCGGTGGCTGGCAACCACACCCTTGGGATCGCCTGTCGTACCGGAGGTGTAGTTCAGGGCAATCGGCTGCCACTCGTCGCTCGGCCAGCAGCCGGGAAAGCGCGGATCTCCGCTCGCCAGCAGAGACTCGTAGTCGGCCTCGCCGATGCTTTCCCCGGGCGGAGCGAGGTGGTCGTTGATGTCGACGACGACAGGAGGATTGTCGAGAAGCTTCAAGGCGGCCGCGACCGTCCCGGAGAACTCGCGGTCGACCATCAGCAGCTTGCACTCGCCATGACGCAGGATGAACGCGATCCCTTCAGGGTCCAGGCGGTGGTTGATCGCGTTGAGCACGGCGCCGGCCAGAGGTACGCCGAAGTGCGACTCCAGCATGGCCGGTGTGTTGGGCGCCAAGACCGAGACCGTGTCTCCCGGCAGGATGCCTCTGGTCACCAGCGCCGACGCAAGCCGATGACAACGCTCTCGCGTTTGCTCCCATGTTCGCGACAGATCGCCGTGCACCACAGCCAGGCGCTTCGGATGCGCCTGGGCAGCGCGATCGAGGAAGCCGAGCGGCGTCAGCGGCACATGATTTGCCTCGCAGCGATCAAGGCCTTTTCCATAGGATTCCGCACTCATGGTTTTGTCTCCTTGGCGGTGTTGTGGAACGTCGTGAATGTGGAAACCGGCTCTCGTTCGGTGACGAGCGAGTTCTCGATCGAAGACGGGTCGGCGTAGCCCAAGCTCATGCCGCAAACGAGCATCTGGCCCGCGGGAATTTCCAGCAGCGCGGCGATCTGGCGATGGAACTTCAGGAAGGCGGCTTGGGGGCAGGTGTGGAGATTGCGGGCTCGCGCGGCGACCATTACGCTTTGCAGGAACATGCCGTAGTCCAGCAGGCTTCCTTCCTGCAGCGCGCGGTCTACCGTAAAGAACAATCCCACGGGTGCATCGAAGAACCGGTAGTTGCGCCCGTGCTGCACGTGCATGCGTTGCTTGTCGCCCTTGGCGATGCCGAGCAAGCCGTAGAGATCCCAACCCACCTTGCGGCGCCGCTCCAGGTAGGGGGGAAACCATTCGCGCGGGTAATAGTCGTAAGGCTCGGCCAGGTCCTGTGACCTGCGAGGATCGTCGTCGAGCTGCGCAATCGCAGCGGACAGGCGGGTCTTCGCAGGGCCAGTGAGGACATGCACATGCCAAGGCTGCATGTTCATGCCGGACGCGCTGTAGCGCGCTGTCGAGAGAATCGATTCGATTTCTTCTTGCGAGACCGGCCTGGGCAAGAACGCCCTGACGCTGCGCCGAGAGGCGATTGCCCAATCGACTGCGTCCCGCAGGGCTTGCGCGTTCAACGGCGGCGCCATCATTCGATTCATTCCAGATACCCTTGCAATTCACGGCCATGCACCCGCTGCAGGTGCTCGTTCATGGCCACTCTATCGGTCAAGGGTTTGCGGGTCGATGCCCAAAGACAGCGGCACGGCCGAGGTACCCGGGCACCCCTCCGGGTACTCCAAGTGCAGTGGCTTCAGTCCTCGCGCCAGAACGCTGGCGGCTATTCGGCCGTAGGCACTGCCGACCGATAGGCCCCGGGGCTGACGCCCGTCCATTTCTTGAATGCGCGATGGAAGGCGCTTGTTTCCTGGAATCCGGTCCGCTCGGCGACATCGGCCACCGTCAACGACGCACTCGACAGGAGATCGATGGCGATGTCACGTCGCAGATCGTCTTTCACCCGCTGGTAGCTCAGGCCCTCCTGTTGCAAGCGCCGTTGCAGCGTGGTGCCGGAAACCGAGAGTTCCTGCGCGAGCTGCTCCAGGTCGGGCCATGCATCGGGCCGCTGGCTGCGCAGCCGATGGCGCACCTGTGCGTTCGTGCTCGCGTCGTTGCGGTACTTGACCAGCAGATTGGCCGGCGCCGCCCGCAAGAAGTTGTCGACCGTCTCAGCGGATTCAGCGATCTTCAGATCCAGCAGATCGCTCGCGAAAGTGATGTGCGTGGTCTTGCCGCTGAACTTCACGTTCTCACAGAACCGCGTGCGGTAGTGGCTGTCATCGGCAGGAGGCGGGCATCGGAACTGCATCTCGCGCAAAGGAATCCGCCGGTGCACGAGCCAGCATGCCAACCCATGCACGAGGATGAACCAGGTGCCGTAGCCGAACAGCCGGCGCAGCACGCCGCCGTCATGCAGGATCACGCGCGCCTCGTCCGCCGAGCGGACCAGCTCCCCTTGAAAGTCGTCCAACGTGGCGTGCAGGAACCTGAGGATGCGACGAATGGCGTGCTCCAGGTTGTCCGAGCTGACTGCCGCCCGCGTCATGAGCGCGTAGCTCCCCCGGCGCAGTCCATGGCTGTCGAGGCCGAAGAACTCATCGTCCATCAGATCGGCCAAGGCCACCCACATTCGCGAATACGCCTCGGCCGACACGCGCGCGCGCGGTGCGTTGAGCAGGTCGCGATCGAGCTTCGCGGCTTCGAGGACACGGCTGAGGTCCATGTTCCGTAGCGCGGCGGCATGGATCGCCTCGTGCACCAACTCGATGGAAACCGTTCCCTTCAAGCCTGCTGACTTCATACAAACCCCGCTCAAGAATCGTTAGTCGGGGCGCGCCCGGCCTGGCTGCGAGCCTCGGGTGGCCTTGCTTGCCGGCCTGCGGCGCGTGAGCGCCAGGTTGGCCGTGAGCATGGCCGCGACCAGCGTGACCAGCCACGAAAAATACACCCACAGCAAGAACATGGGCAGGGCCGCAAAGGCCCCGTACAGCGCCTTGTACGTCGGCACCTTCACAAGATAGTTGGTGAAGCCGCGCTTGCCGAGCTCAAAGGCCACGCTGGCGATCAAGCCGCCCGCGAAGGCATCGCGCAGTCGCACCTTGGTGTTCGGAACCAGATAGAACATGCTCGTCAGCACGGCCACGCCGAGCAGGAGCGGCCCGAGGTCGAGCACGAATGCGAGCGAACGCGGCAGCGCGCCTATGAGACCCAGCGAGATGCCCAGCAGGTACGACGTGGCCCACAGGCTCAGGCCCAGCACGGGAGGGCCGACGGCCAGCATCAGCAGGTACAGGCCGACCCTCTTGAAGAACGGCCGGTTCTTGCGCACCTTCCACATCTGGTTCAGCGCGTTCTCCACCGTGAGCAGCATCGCGATGGCGGTGCCCAGCAGGAAGAGCGAACCGACCCAGGTGAGGCCGCTGGCATTCCCAACGAACTGGTTCAGGTACTTCAGCACCGTGCGGGCGATGTCGGCCGGAAGCAGCCTGTTCAGCAGAAACTCCTGCAGGGCATCCTTGAACCGCGTGAAAACCGGGAACCGCGTGAACAGCGCAAAGCTCGCTGCCAGCAAGGGCACGATCGACAGCAAGGTCGTGAACGCCAGGCTGCCGGCGACCTGGGGCAGGCGCTCTTTGCGGGCGCGGTCGATGGTCAAGCGCGTGAGGGTGAACATGGTTCGCAGAGGGAGAAAACTCGAATGGCTTCGCGGCCGCGAGGACCGCTGCCAGTGCGCGCAATTGTGATCGGTAGATCGGAGACCTCTTCGGCCGTCACGGGTAGCGTCAAAGGAAATCTTCGTCCACCAACAGCGACAGCATTGACCAGCGAAGCCGCTGCGCCCAGTTTGATTCCGGCTCGCGGTGCAGCACCCAGCGGCGTCCGTCCCGCAGGAAACTCCATTGCAGCCCGCCGCGCCGCGCGGCTGTCTCGCTCACGCTGAAGCTTGCGGGCATGCGCACGCGCTGGATCAGATCCGCCAGCTCGCCGGCCAGCGCCGGGCTGTCGACGATCAGGCCCAGTTCGGTGTTGCAGTGCGCAGAACGCCGGTCCATGTTCATCGACCTCCTTGCCGAAGGAGGGCATCACCCAGTCGCAGCGCTACAGAGAGAGTCTTGGACTTACGGCTTAACCCAGTCCAAGTTTTTATCCGCATCCCCCTAGGGTCAGAGATGGGCGCAAACCAACAGTAGAGCGCATCCCTCAGCGTATCAGTCTGCTTTCCCTGTGGTCCAGCTGCAGGGGTTCACTCCAATCAACACTCCAGTGTCTGGGTGCTCGCCCGTTGGTCCAATTTACGGAACAGCACCCCGAGATTCCGGCGTCGGATGGCCATGCGCCAATGATCTTTCCCCACTCAAGAGGTCCACATCATGGAACATGCCGAAAAAAACTTGTAGCGCATGAGTTACTGACTAGCATGTCAAAAACCGAGGCGGAGGTCGCACCGGTTGCCCGCAGACCAGGAATGCACCACCCCGCCTTCTCGCAAAAGTTCTCGCGGCGCTCGTATCAACAAATTCAGGAGATAACTCATGGACTCCGTCAAGCGGTCCGCTTTTTTCATCGAACCCGCCACCTACCCGCGCCCGCTCGAGGTGGTCGGCCTGCAGGTGAAGGTCCTCGCCTCGGGCAAGAACACGGGCGGATACGAAATCTTCCTGCAGGACGGCGTAGAAGGCAGTGGCGCGCCGCCGCACCATCATCCGTGGGACGAGTCGTTCTATGTGGTGAGCGGCGACGTCGAGTTCGGCTTCGACGACCAGGACCATGTCGCCAGAGCCGGTACGCTCGTGCACTTGCCGGCCGGGACGGTTCACTGGTTTCGTATCGGCAAGGGCGGTGCCCAGATGATCTCCATGACCGGCCGCGAAGCCGCCTCGGCGATGTTCGAACACATCGATCGCGAGATTTCGCCCACGTCGCCTGATCTCAAGCGACTTGTGGCCATCTCGGCCGAGCATCAGTCGCTGATCCACGTGCCGAGCTAAGCCGCCCCCTCCGGCGTCATGCCGCCACAGATGGCGGTTGACGTCGGCCGGCATGCTGAACTCAGCGCCCGCGCGTTTGCTCGCTGGCCTGCGCTGCATGATTTCTGCTTCGTGTAGTAGCGCACACCTTTCTCCCCGTAGCCGTCACGGGCCCCGCGCGCGACGGATGGGCGGGGTCTGTGACCACTTGGGGAATGCCCTGGCGGCGGATGCGACCGCACGGTCGACATCGTCGCGGGTGGCGAGCGCAACACGGCCGGTGTTCGCTCCCGTTGCGGGATTGAAAACGGGCGAGGTTCGGGCGCCGGCGGCCGGCAGGATCTAGCCATCGATCCAGTGGTTGACGCGAGCCACGGCTGCGATGCCGGCGGTAGGGCTAGTTGTGGTCGTGGCGCTCTCGCTGGGTGACCTCCGCATCCTTGGAGTTTTTGACCAACTCGATGGCCGCCAGGCAGTCGGCCTGGTTGTAGTATTTCTCGACGCTCTCCGCGACTTTTCGGCGATCGTCGCCGTACAGCGTCCAGCGCCAGAGATTCGAGCTTTCCTCGCGGTAGTAAATGAATTTCATGTGGTGTTTTCTCCTGGATCAGCGCGGGGTCTCGCCCTGCATCGTGGTCTGCATGGAAGGACGCTGGGCAAAGCTGTCGTACCACTTCGCCAAGCGTGGTGCCGGATTGCGCCAGTCATCCTCCGGGAATCGAAAATCAGAAGTGGCGCAAGCGCAGGCCACCGCGATCTGCCCCAGGTCAGGCTCATCGCGAAAGTTTCCGCAGATCTTGTCGAGGTACTCGTAGCAGCGGTCCTGGCGGTCCATCATCTTGCGCACGAAGCTGCCGGAAAATTCCTGCGGACTGGGCGATCCCTCGCGCTTGCGCAGCATCTCTGCGCGCCGCAGCACTTGGGCCTCCATCAAGCCATGCGTGGCGACGGAGACGACGGAGAGAATCTCCCAGCGCTCCCTCCCGGCCTGAGGGCACAACCGGAAGTTGCCGAGCTCGTCGTTCAGGTACTCGCAGATGGTGGACGAGTCCGCCAGGCGCAGTCCATCTTCGGTCAGCAGCGCCGGAATCCTGGCGATGGGGGAGGCGTCAAGAAAGTCTTCCCGGTACGGGGTGGTTTCGGTCCCCCAGTTGTGCGGCCAGCTGGTGGGGATCAGCTCGAAGCGGTCTTCCAGACCGAGTTCGATGAGCGTGACGCGGCATTTGCGCGTGAAGTGGGAGGCAGGGGTGATGAATAGCTTGTTCATGGGGTTGAGTGGCCGAAGTACAGCCGCAGTGCTGTTTCAGAGATTTGCCGCCGCTGCAGAGGGTCGGGGACAGCGTCGAAGAAGGACTTGACCGCTTCGCCGTAGGCGTAGCCCTCATGCGCGGCGACGAAGGGCCAGTCGCTGCCCCAGAGCACGCGCTCGGTGCCGAGCGCGGCGAGCAAAGCGGCGCCGACCTGCGGGCCAGACTCGCCGAGGCGATGCCACGCGGCCATCTTGACCCAGGTGCGTCCGTTGTCCACGGCGCGCACAGCCGCCTGGTAGCCGGGGCACTGGGTACCGAGCTTGGGATCCGGGAAGCCGAAGTGGTCGACGACCACCTTCGCCGGGCAATCCGCGAGCGCCTCCAGCACCGGCGCCAAGCGCTCACCGCCCAGCAGAATCTGGACGTGCATGTCGAGGTCCGCCAGGCGTGCCAGGAACAATCGGTACTCGGCGGAACGCACATCCGGGAGTTCGGGCTGCATGAACCACACCCAACGGACACCCACCACCCCGTCGTCGCGCATGCGGCGCAGGATGTAGGGATCGATGGTCGGCGGAACGATGACCGTGCCGCGCAGCCGTGGCGACGCCCGCAGCGACTGCAGCGTGTACTCGTTGTACTCGCCGAACATGCTGGCGGCGGCGATCACGCCGAACGGAATGTGATGCGAATCCAGCGTCGAAAGAAAAGCTTCTACCGGCGCCGGCTTCTCCACTTGCCGCCACGCATCCTTGGCGAGCGGCATGGAGGTGGTGTAGATGTGGGCGTGGGTGTCCACGAGTGGCAACTCCGCCATGTCTGTGATCTTGAACATGCGTTAGCCCTCTTCGAGCTTGATGTTGGCGTCCTTGACGATCTTCCTGAAGAGGCCGACCTGCTGTTTCCAGAAGCTTGCGAACTCCACGGGCGTCATCGGGTGGCCTTCGGCACCGAACTCCTGCAGCTTGGTGGCCAGCTGGGGCGACGCGGTCGCCTTGCGGATCTCGCCGGCCAATTTGTCGACAATGGGCGCCGGGGTGTTGGGGGGCGCGAAGATTCCGGTCCAGAAGGGCAGCTCGTAACCGGGAAGGACTTCGGCCATCGTCGGCACATGGGGCAGTGCGGGCGAGCGATTCTTCGAGGTGACGGCCAGGGGGCGCACCCGACCCTGCTTGATATGCCCGGACTGCGGGGGCACGCCGTCGAAGAGCATGTGCACCTGTCCCGAGATGAGGTCAGGCATCACAGATCCGGTGCCCTTGTACGGGATGTGGAGGATGTGGACCTTGGCCATCAGCTTGAACCACTCCGCGGCGAGGTGCGTGCCGGTGCCGACGCCCGCCGAGCCATAGCTGTACTTGGCTGGATTCGCGCGCAGCAGGGCGATGAACTCCTTGATGTCCTTGGCCGGCACGTCGGGATTGACGACCATCACGAGCGGAAACTCCGCCGCCATGGAAATCGGTGTCAGCGCAGTGACCGGGTCGAACGGGAGCTTCGTAAGGGAGGCCGCATTCACAGCCGCCGTCGTCGCCTGGAAAATCAATGTGTAGCCGTCAGGAGCCGCCCTGGCCAGGGTGCCAGAGGCGATGGTTCCGCCCGCGCCGCCCACGTTATCCACAACGAACTGTTGCCCCATTTGTTCGGACAGGCGCTGCGCAAACATGCGGGCGAGCAGGTCGATGCCGCCGCCGGCCGTCGATGGCACCAACACGCGAACCGGCTTGTTCGGATAGGGCTCCTGCGCGCGCAGCGGCATAGCGGCAGCACAACTGGCGGCGAGGATCGCGCGGGTGATCTGGCGTCTCTTCAACATTGCTGTTGCGGGTTGAATTTGTACACGTGCGTGCGCTGGGCCAGCTCCGGCACCGGCACACCCGCCCGGATATCCGCGTACCGCTTGGCTTCGCCGGCTGCGATCTCGTGGGCCCTTTTGAGCACCGCCTCCACCGCGTCACGTGGGACGAAGCACACGGCGCCCTCGTCCGCCACCACCAGGTCGCCAGGGCGCACCTGGACGCCCAGAATGGTCACGGTCCCGTTCACGGCCACCGTCTCCAGGCGCCACTTGCCGGTGATGGAGCTGGGACCGCGCGACCAGACGGGGAACTGGAGCTCGCGCGAGTGCTGCACATCCCGGACGCTGCCGTCGATGATGGCGCCGATTTCGCCTTGGCGTTGCGCGATGGTGACCGAAAGTCCGCCCATGTTGGAGATACCCACGACGCCCTCGATGACGAGGACGTCGCCAGGCTCGGCCAGGTTGTGAGCTTCGATCTCCGCCATCTTCGAAACCCGATCCTTCGCTCCGCGGTAGGCGTTGTCCCGCTGCTCCACGTTGCGAAGCGTGAGCGCTGGCCCGACGATCCTGGCCGAGGGGAGGTTGGGCGGCAGGTTGCAGCCGGGCACCACGGTGTCGATACCCAGTTCGTCCAGCGCGTCGGAGACGGTGCCGGTCAGATCCTCCAGCTGGTGGAAGCCTTCGATGATTTCGCGGTCATAGCGCGGGATGCTCAGCTGCAGGATCGCTTCGCGCGGGATTTTTCCAAGGGGTTGTTTGACCATGTTGTCTCCTGGCGTTCTCATGCGAGAACGGCTTTGAAAAGCCGCATGAAATTGTCCTGGGCGATGCCCTCGACTTGGGCGCGGGTGAAGCCCTGCGCGAGAAGGGACTCGAGCAGCTCTTGCTGCTGCTGCAAGTTGTCCACCGGATAGCGCCAGGGCCAGGTGCCATACACCTCAGGCTTGCGCATGAACTCCTGATACCGTTCCGCCGGCTGGTCGGTGATGAAGTCCGAGCCGATGCCCACATGCTCGACACCGATGCGCGTCGAGCAGTGCGCGATATGGGCGATGACATCGTTGGCGGTAGGCGCATCGCCACCGGGCATGCGAACCACGGGTGGCAGATAGGTGACGCCGATCACGCCACCATTGATCTTGAGCGCATCCAGAAGCGCATCGGACTTGTTGCGCATGTTGGGGCAGACTGCGAAAGCGTTGGCATGCGTGACGGAGACCGGCTGCTTCGACAGCCTCGTCGCCTCGATCCCAGAGCGATCGCCCACATGGGACAGATCGATCACGATGCCCAGCTCGTTCAGGGCCCCGACCAGCTCACGCCCCAACGTCGACAGGCCGGCGTCGGCGGGTTCCGCACATCCGTCCCCATAGAGGTTGCGGATGTTGTGTGCGATCTGGATCACGCGCACGCCGGCGTCATGGAACAGGCGCAGCAGGTTCAGATCGCGCTCGACGCCTGGCACGTTCTGGTAGCCCATCACAACGGCGAGCTTCTTGTCGGCACGGGCTCGCTCGAAATCGTCGAACGATTCGACGATCCTGACCAGGCCGTCCAGCGTGCGCAGGTGCGCGCGGTAGTTGGCCAGCTGATTGAGCGAGTGACGCAGGTCAGGGACGGGATTGATGCCCTGGAAGTTGTTGAGGGTGATGTGAACGGCGGCCACACCATTCGCAAGACAGCTTTCCACATAGGGGGCCGTCAGGCGCGACCCATTGAGAAGATCGAAGATTTTGAACATGAGGGTGATTGGGGTTCGGGTCGCGATCCACAACGTGGACCTTTTCGACAACCGAATCTTCGATGCGATCTTCAATCACCCGCAAATTGCCTTCAAAATGTTCCGCTATTTGGACTTTGTGCTCCCCTTTTTTCTGGCCGCCGCGCCGCGAAACTGGCGGACGCTGCCTGTTCCCGTGCCGCTCTCGGCCGTGACGATGCGTTGCTGGATATGGCTGGCATGCATCCGCAGGATCTTCACGATCTCGGGGATGCGCGAGTTCCGAAGGCGGTCGTTGATGGCGGCGGTGCCGATGGCGGCGATCGGGCGGTCGGCGCCGTCCCTGATGACCACCGCGACACCTCGCACTTCCTTGAGCATCAGTCCCTCGCTCAGCGCGTACCCCGCCGTCCTGGCGCGCTCCATCGCTTCCCGAATCTGCCGGACGCTCGCGTTGGGAAAGCTCCCTAGGCGTGCCTTGATCGCTTCGAGAACGACGGCGCTCTCCTCGGGAGGCAACGCGGCCAGCAGCGCCACACCCGTTGCCGCTATCCCCAGCGGGCGGCGTGTGCCCACCTCCACGGTGAAGGCCTTCACCGGATAGTCGCCGGTCTGGCGGTCGATGCAGACGGTGTCCATCCCGCTTCGAATCGCGAGGAAGCTGGTGTCGCCCGTCTTGGCGGCCACCGCCGCCATCTCTTCGGCCGCGAGCTCCTTGAGGTCGTAGACGGTCCGGTTGGCCGACCAGCCCAGCACGGCGAGCTCCTGGCCCAACCGGTAGCGGCGCGTCTCGTCCAGCTGCTCCACCATCCCCTCTTGCTTCAGCGTATCGAGGATGCGGTGGACCGTGGGCTTCGTCAGCCCCGAAGCCTGCTGCAGCTCGACCAGGCGTCGACCATCTGCCCCGGCCGAGGCAAGGATGCGGATCAGGCCGATGGCCCGTTCGAGGGTTTGAGTTGTCATGGGTGGTCCATTATGTGGAATGAAACGAAGGGCATTTGGCAGGTCGCTGACGCCTGATGGAAAGTATCGTGCATGTTTGGTCCAAATGCTGGAATGATGGAATGACGACAGAGAAGGTTGAAGTGGCGCGATACCCGATGCAGATCGGTGGGAAAGCGTACGAGCCCGCCGGCGGTGAGTGGCTTGCCTCGATGAATCCGGCCACGGAGAAAGCCTGGGCGATGATCCCCCGCGGCAACGCGGAGGATGCGGGCGCGGCGGCGGCCGCCGCCCACGAGGCGTTGCGCGGCCGTTGGGCCCAGCTGACGCCCACGGAGCGCGGCGCGCTGATGTTGCGCCTGGCCGGGCTCCTGGAGCGGGACGCGGAACTGCTTGCGGGATTGGACGCGCGCGACAACGGCAAGCCCATCTCCGAGCTGCGCAAGCAGTACGCCTACCTGCCGCAGCACTGGCGCTACTTCGCGGGATTGGCCGACAAAGTTCAGGGCGAGGTCATCCCGGTCGACCGCGTCGGGGTTTTCAACTTCACGCGGCACGAGCCGGTGGGCGTGGTGCTCGCCATCACGCCCTGGAATTCCCCGCTGGTCATTGCCTCGTGGAAGATCGCGCCGGCCCTTGCCGCAGGCTGCACGACGATCGTGAAGCCTTCGGAGCACGCGTCGGTTTCCACGCTGCACTTCGCCAGGCTCGTGGCCGAAGCGGGTTTTCCGGCGGGCGTCGTCAACGTAGTGACCGGCTATGGCCATGAGATCGGTGAAGCCCTGGTTGCAGACGAGCGAGTTGCGAAAGTCACATTTACCGGGGGGGAGGCTGGCGGGCGCGCCGTCTCCACGCTCGCCGCGAAGCACCTCAAGCCCACCGTGATGGAGCTTGGCGGCAAGTCGCCGGTCATCGTTTTCGACGATGCCGATCTGGACCGGGCGGTCCCGACGGTGGCGGCCGGCATCTTTTCGTCCAGCGGCCAGTCCTGCGTCGCGGGCTCACGGCTGCTGCTGCAGGCGGGCATCTACGACGAATTCGTGCGGCGACTGACGCAGCAGGCGCGTGCCATCGTGGTTGGCGACCCTCTTTCCGGGGGGACGACGATGGGGCCAATCGCCACCCGCGCCCAGTTCGACGCGATCCAATCGCACCTCGCCGATGCGCATCGGGAAGGTGCGATCCGCGCGTTCGAGGGCGAGCTCAGTGCAGGCTGCCCTTCCGGTGGCTTGTTCGTTCCGCCCACGATCTTCACCGGCGTGACGGCCTCCATGCGCGTGTGGCGGGAGGAGGTCTTCGGGCCCGTGCTTGCCGTGATGCGCTTCGGGACCGAACCCGAGGCGGTCGCCTTCGCCAACGATTCCCCCTTCGGCCTGGCCGCCGGCGTGTGGACGCGCGACCTGGACCGCGCGCTGAGGATGCACGAAGCGCTCGAAGCTGGGACGGTGTGGATCAACAGCTACCGCGGAGTGAGCAGCATGACGCCGCTGGGCGGCTTCAAGAGGTCGGGTTTCGGCCGCGAGAACGGCCAGGAGGCGGTTCGCGAGTTCCTGCAGACCAAGAGCGTTTGGGTTGAGTACCAATGAGCCAAGCACATTCCCCACTCAGTGGCGCTGCGATCCTGGGCGCCCTCAAGGCCGCCGGGATCGAGTACGTCGTCTCCGTTCCAGACCTGACAACCTCTGAGGGCGTGCTGCGCCCCCTCGCCACGGACCCACAGCTCAAGCTCTTGCGGGTATGCCGGGAGGAGGAAGCGATCGGCATCAGCGCGGGGCTCCTGGCCGGCGGCAAGCGCGCGGCGATCCTCATCCAGTACACGGGCTTCCTGGCGTCCATGAACGCGATCCGCGCGATCGCGATGGAATATCGCCAGCCGATCTGCATGCTGGTTGGCCTTTTGTTCGCGGATGCGCCGGAGGACCCGAGGCAATCCGCCAATTACGGGGTGAACCGGATGGTCCCCTTGATCGAGGCGATGGGCATGCCTTATCGGCTCGCGCGAAACGACGAAGACGCCGCCGGGATCGCGCCCGCCATCACGCGCGCCTTCGACCTGAGCGAACCGCTCACCGTCCTCATCACACGCTATCCCAGTGCCTGACCTATGAAACGTGACGCCTGCTTCCAGCTGCTCGCCAGTCTCTTGCCCGACGACATCGTGGTGTCCACCTACTCGTCCGCCTTCGAGTGGCTCGCGATCCGTCCGCATCCCCTGAACTACGTGGCCGTGGGCGCGATGGGCTTGGCCTCGTCCCACGCGCTGGGTCTTGCGCTGGCGATGCCGCAGCGGCGCATCGTGGTGCTCGATGGTGACGGCAGTCTGCTGATGAATCTCGGCACGCTGGTCACGATCGCGGCAGCCGCGCCAAAGAACCTCATTCACTTCGTCTCGCGCAACGGGAGCTACGAGGCCAACGGCGGTCATCCTATCCCGGCGCAGGGCGTCCTCGATTTCGCCGGTATCGCGCGCAATGCCGGATACCGCCGTACCGAATCGTTCTCGGAACTTTCCACTTTCGCGGCGAAGGTGCCGACGCTGCTGAGCGCGCCTGGCCCGACGTTCGTCGAGCTCTACCTGGAGCCGGGAGACACGATGCCTGCGCCGGACTACGAGCACATCCACGGGGTGCGCGCGCGGCGGGAATTTTCCAAGGCCCTGGCAAGTAGCTAAGGCCACTTAGACAAAACAAAGACGGAGACAACGATGACGCCAACAACGCAGCCGGGCGCGCCGCCGCCCCTGCTGGAAATCGACCGGGTGAGCGTGCGCTTCGGCGGCGTGCGTGCCTTGGACGCGGTCAACCTGACACTCGCCGAAGGTGAGATCTGCGGGCTGATCGGGCCCAACGGCGCGGGCAAGACCACGTTGTTCAACGGGATCACGCGCATGTACGACACGTTTGGCGGCAGCATCCGCTTCGCAGGCCGCGCCATCGATCGCATCCATCCGCGCGAGGTTGTCGCCGCGGGCATCGCCCGCACCTTCCAGAACGTGGGGCTCTACGGCGGAATGTCCGTGCTGGAGAACGTGATGCTCGGCGCGCACCATTCGGCGGGCCAGTCGATGCTCGGCAGCCTGCTGCGGCCCGCGGCGGCGCGCCAGGCCGAGCACGGCCTCGTCGCGCGGTGCCGTTCCATCCTCGACGAGCTCGATCTCGATGCGCTGCGCAACGAACCGGCCGGCGCCATACCGTATCCGACACAGAAGCGCGTGGAGATCGCGCGCGCGCTCGCCTCGCGGCCGCGCCTGCTGCTGCTGGACGAGCCGGCCGGCGGCCTCACGCACGGCGAAGTGGCGCAGTTCGGCGACCTGGTGCGGCGCATCCGCGATGCGCATCGTCTCACCGTGCTGCTGGTGGAGCACCACATGGGACTGGTGATGGGCCTGTGCAGCCGGCTGGTGGTGATGCACTTGGGGCGCAATCTCGCACAGGGCGCGCCCGCTGAAGTACGCGCGAATCCCGAGGTGGTGGCCGCCTACCTGGGGCGCCCATCGAACTCCGTCGGAGAGCGGTCATGACCCTCCTGCAAGTGAGTAGCCTGTGTGCGGGCTACGGCGCGGTCGAGGTGTTGCACGACCTCGCCTTCGACGTGCAACCGGGCGAGATCGTGGCCCTGCTCGGGGCCAACGGCGCCGGCAAGACCACCACCTTGCGCGCGGTCGCGGGCCTGCTGCCCGCGCGCGGCCGAATCGCGCTGGATGGCGCAGAAGTCACAGCCGCGTCGCCGGCGCAGCGTGTGCGGCTCGGGCTGGCGCTGGTGCCGCAGGGCCGCGGCACTTTCGGCGAATTCAGCGTGGAAGAGAACCTGGCGCTCGGCGCCTACACGGTGACTTCGCGCCGCCAGATCGGGCAAGACACCGAGCGCTGGTTCGAGCTGTTTCCGCGCCTGCGCGAGCGCCGCCGCCAGCAGGCCGGCATGCTCAGCGGCGGCGAACAGCAGATGCTGGCAATCGCGCGCGCACTCATGTCGCGGCCGCGCCTGCTGCTCTGTGACGAACCCTCGCTGGGACTGGCCCCCGCCGTCACGCAAGAAATGTTCGCGATCCTGCGGCGCATCAACGAGGAGCAGGGCACGGCGCTGCTGATCGTGGAGCAGAACGCCGACGTCACGCTGCGCCTCGCGCACCGCGCCTACGTGATGGAAACGGGCGCGCTCACGATGCAGGGCCCGGCCAGGGAGCTGCTTGCCTCCCCCGATATCCAGCGTTCTTACCTTGGAGCTTGACGTGCAACTTCTCCTGCAGCAGATTCTCGACGGGCTTGCAGCCGGCGCCATCTACGCGGCGCTCGCGCTGGCTCTGGTGCTGATCTACGGCGCCACCCGCATCGTTAACTTCGGCCAGGGCGAAATGGCGACTTTCTGCGCCTATCTCGCCTGGCAGCTCGCCGAATGGGGCATTCCGTGGCCTCTGGCGTTGACGCTGGGTGGCGTGGCCGCGTTCGCGCTGGGCGTGTTCGTGTTCCGGGCCGTCGTGCGGCCGGTGTCGCGCGCATCGGTGGAAACGGTGGTCGTCGTCACCCTGGGCCTCTTCCTGTTCTTCCAGGCGCTGTGCCTGTGGCTGTGGGGCTCCGACCAGCAAGCCTTTCCGCCAGTATTCCCGTCCGGAGGATGGACGTTCGGGGGCGTTCGGCTGACGACCGGCACGCTCGGTGTGCTCGCGGTGCTGCTCGCGCTGGCACTCGCACTCGCGGCCTTGCTGCGCTTCACACGCATCGGGCTCGCGCTGCGCGCCGCCGCGGTGGATCGCGAAAAGAGCCTGATCGTCGGCATCCGGGTGGACTCCATGCTGATGCTCGGCTGGGGCCTGGCGTCTCTCGCGGGCTTTGTCGCGGCGGTGCTGGTGGCGCCGCGTCTCTTCCTCAGCCCGACGATGATGGCGCCGGTGCTGGTGTACGCGCTGGCCGCCGCCACACTCGGCGGCTGGGGCAGCACGGTGGGCGCCATTGTGGGCGGACTCGCGATCGGCGTGGCAGAAAGCGTGGGCGCGACCTATCTCCCCTTCATCGGCGCCGAACTGCGCCTGGCCATTCCGCTCGCAGCCATGCTCGCCGTGCTGCTGTTGCGACCCGAAGGCCTGTTCGGCCGGAAGCTGGCGGTGCGCGTATGAAGACGTTCTCTCCGTGGCTCGCCTTGCTGCTGCTGGCAGCGGTCGCGCCAGCCGTACTGCCCAAGTTCCTGCTGCTGCAATTGAGCATGGCCCTCTGCTTCGCGCTCGCGATCCTCGGGCTCAACCTGCTGCTCGGCTTCGCGGGTCAGGTCTGCCTGGCGCAGGGCGCCCTGTTCGCTGTCGGCGCCTACACGACCGCCATCCTCTCGGCCCAAGCCGGCTGGCACCCGCTCGCAACCTTGCTGCCGGCGGCTGGCGCCGCCGCGCTGGCCGGCCTCGCCATCGGCCTGCCCGCGCTGCGCCTGGGCGGGCTGCAACTGGCCATCGTCACCTTCGGCGTGGCGGTGCTGGTGCCGCAGTTGATCCTGAAGTTCGACCGGCTGACGCAGGGCGTGACCGGCATCAGCTTCGATGCACCGGTGCCGCCGCGCTGGCTGCCGGCGACGCAAGACGTCTGGCTGTATGGCATCTGCGTCGCCGCCGTCGCGCTGTGCATGGGCCTGGCCATGCGGGTGCTGCGCGGCGACACCGGCCGCAGCCTGCGCGCCATGCGCGACAACGAGTTGATTGCGTGCTCGATGGGCGTGCACCTGGTACGGCTGCGCCTGAGTGCTTTCGCTCTCAGCTCGGCTTTCGCCGGCCTCGGCGGCGGGTTGTACGCCATCCTGAACGGCTACGTCAGCCCGCAATCGTTCCTTGCCGCCAAGTCGATCGAGATTCTGATCGGCGCCATCGTCGGCGGCATCGCAAGCCTGCCGGGTGCGCTGCTCGGCGCGCTGTTCGTGGTGTTCGTTCCCGAATGGACGGCCGACCTGAGCCCCGCGCTCGGCGGCCTGATCTACGGCGCCTGCCTGATCGGGATGATGCTCGTCGCACGCGATGGTCTTGCAGGCCTCGCCGCGCGCGGATTCGCCCGCTGGCGCAAGTCTTTCTTCCCCACCCGGCCGCTTGCGGCAGCCACCCTTCCCCAGGAGACAACCCCATGACTCGCCATACCTTCTTCGCTCTGCGCGGCGCACTGGCCGTTCTCGGCGTAGCCGCAGCGTCGCTGGCCCACTCGGCCACCCCCGGCGTCACCGACAGCGTAATCCGCATCGGCATTTCCGCGCCGCTCACCGGCCCGGTAGCCGCGGTGGGCGCGGTGTCGGAGGGCATCAAGGTTCGCGTCGCCGCGGCCAATGCCGCTGGTGGCGTGAAGATGGGCGATGGCAAGACCCGCACCATCGAACTCGCGGTGCAGGACGACGGTATCGACCCGCAGCGCACCCTGACCAACGTGCGAAAGATGGTGGAACAGGGCGAGGTGTTCGCGCTGGTAGGCATCTCCGGCACGCCGAACAACCAAGCGATCGGCAAGTACGTCGAGCAGAAGAAGGTGCCCAACCTCTTCATGTACTCCGGCGTGCAGGAACTCGCGGAAGGCCCGAACTGGATGATCGGCCTGGTGCCGTCCTTCACCACCGAGGCGGCGGCCTTCGCCGAGCACCTCAGGGCGACCCAACCGGACGCCAAGGTGGCGCTGCTGTTCCTGAACACCGAAACGGGCCTGACCTTCAAGTCGGCCCTGGCCGGCGCTCTCAAGGGCTCGCGCGTGAAAGTCCTCGCCGAACAGGCGGTGACGCCGGTGGATCCGACCATCGACACGCAGATGAGCAACCTCAAGGCATCGGGCGCCGACACGTTGGTCATCATCGCGCCACCGCGGCAGGGCGCGCAGGCGGTGAAATTCGCGGCGGAGAGCGGCTGGAAGCCCGTCACGCTGCTCTCGTACATCGCGTCCTCGGTGGCGGCGCTTCGACCTGCGGGGCTGGACAACGCCAAGGGCCTGATCACGAGTCAGTTCATCAAGCCGGTAGAGGCGCCCGCGTTTGCGGACGACGCGGCCGTCAAGCGCTACCTGGCCGACCATGCGGCCGCCAAGCCGCGCTTCGACAAGACGGACTCGCAGGGCCAGGTGGGCTACGTCACCGGCGAGGCGCTGATTCGCGTGCTGGAACTGATGAAGCAGCCCACGCGCCAGGCCATGATGGACGCGGCGCGCCAGATGAACAAGGTGGAAGTCGGCCTGCTGCTGCCGGGGATCACGCTCACCACGCAGGGCTCGGCCGACCCGTACCCGATCGAAAGCCTGCAACTCGTGCGCTTCGATGGCGTGCAGTACACGCCCTTGGGCAAGCCGGTGTCGTTCGAGGGCAAGACGCCCCGGCACAACTGAGGCGCGGCAATGGCACTCGATCGCCGAAGCCTGATCGCTGCGCTTCAGCGCATCTCGCGCGGCGAGAAGCTGTATCCAGTCGTAGCGGCCGCAGCCGACGCACGGCACGGCTGTCCTTCTCGGACATGCCGACCAGCCAGCTCAGTTCATCGACTTTTCCTGGTGACCTAATACCGCATGGGGCCAACGGATGACATCGCCATGCCGTAGATGATCAGAAAGGAACAGGGTACGGCGAGCAGGAGTGCGAGCAGGCTCCCAACCATATAGGTGACCGCCCGCTTGCGACGGTCATGCAGCCATGAAACCAACGCAGCCAGAAGCGGAAGTGCGGAAGCCGCGGTCGGCAGAAACGCCACGAACAAGGGCGTGGATCGGTTGCTCGCGAAGGCCGTGACCAACGCGACCATCAGAACGACGGTGAGATGAAGCAGTATGAACTTGGCGCGGAAATTCTTGAGCTTCGATATCCAGTAGATGGCGTACAGCGGATAAGTGGCACCACCTGAAAAATGCAGCCACTCGATCCCCTGGTAGCTCGACGTACGAACGGCGTCGTAAACGATGGGAGGCAGCAAGACGACGCAGAGCAAGATGCACGCGTGAAGCATGAACGCGGCCACAATGGACGGCCAGCGTCGTTTGGGAGTCTCTGAGCGCGTGTCCGCTCGGGCGGTGTCGGCCAATTCGATGGGGGTGAGGGGTTGGTCTGGCATGAATGAGCGCGGATTGCGCACTCCGAGTGGCGGGATAATCGGGAAACCGGGGCGCGGGTCTGGGTCTGAAGCCTGCGACCGCAGACACAGAAACTTCGCCTATGGAAGCATGGCCGATGGTACCCAGTCACCCGCAAGGCAACTCATGCCACCTCCGACACGCCCAACAGCCCCTTAGTCTCAAGCAGCGCATGCGAATCCATGAATTGAAACAGCGCCTGCGCGAAGCCGGCGCGGGCCCGAGCCACGAGCAGCGGATCCTGCGGCTGTGGTCCCATGCGCTGCCGCGCAACAGCGGCAGGCGTCTGCCGGGGACGTTCTTTCCGTCATCGCTGCTGGAGGCCTTGCCGTCCATCGAGGCCGAGTTGGCGGGATTGGCGCGCATCCACGCGGTGCATCCCGGTGCGGATGGTTCCGAGCGGCTGCTCGTGGCCCTTGCGGACGGCCAGACCGTGGAGAGCGTGCTGCTGCCGAGGGACGGCCTGTGCGTCTCGTCGCAGGTCGGGTGCGCGGTCGGCTGCCAGTTCTGCATGACGGGCCGCGATGGCTTGCTTCGCCAGGTGGGAAGCGCGGAGATCATTGCCCAGGTCGCTCTCGCGCGCATGCGCCGGCCGGTGCGCAAGGTGGTGTTCATGGGTATGGGCGAACCGGCCCACAACCTGGACAACGTGATCGAGGCGATCGAGCTGCTTGGCACGGTGGGCAACATCGGCCACAAGAACCTGGTGTTCTCCACCGTGGGCGATCCGCGCGCGTTCGAGCGGCTGAGCCTGGCCCGCGTGAGGCCTGCGCTGGCGCTCTCGCTGCACACCACGAAGGCCGACCTGCGCAAGAAACTCCTTCCGCGGGCGCCCAACATGACGCCCGAGGAACTGGTTGCCGCAGGCGAGCGCTATGCGCGCGCCACCGGCTACCCGATCCAGTACCAGTGGACGCTGCTCGAAGGTGTCAACGACGGGCCGGAGGAGATCGACGGCATCGTCAGGCTGCTCTCCGGCAAATACGGGGTGCTGAACATGATCCCCTTCAACGCCGTGGACGGCGTGGCATTCAGCCGCCCCTCGTGGGAGCGTTGCGAAGAGATCGCACGCGTGCTGCACGAGCGCGGCATCCTGACGAAGCTGCGCCAATCGGCTGGCCAGGATGTGGACGGCGGATGCGGCCAGCTGAGGGCACGCGCCGCCGAAGTGCAAGTGGTGACGCTTCGAAGGGCCTGAGACCGGCCGACCGCGCACCGGCTTTCATTCATGCAGACGGGGCGACCCAGTCCCACACTTGATCGGGCGCCTCGACCATCACGTTGTGGCCATGGGGTCCGAGGTCACGCGCACCGGGGTCGAGCGCGCGAGTCTGCGCCAGCGTCACCATCGCATCATTGCCTCCGCGGCCCAGGTGCACGGGGCAGCGCGCCAAAGCCATCAGTTCGGCCATCGGGGGCTTGCCCACGCCATTGGCGCAAGGGTCCATCGCGAGGCGCCAACCCTCGGCATCGTGCGCGATGCCACGCGCCACGACGGGTGAGGCCGCATCGGCAATGCCCGCAAGACCCGACACCTTCAAGTAACGGTCCCACGCTTCCTCTTCGTTGGAAAACCTCTTCGCGGGTTGCAATGCGAGCGTCTCCATACGGCGCAGCTCTTCATCTCTCCATGCGATCTTGATGCCCGCTGCAAAGACCTGGTGCGGCGTGACGCCGAACCAGCCAGTGGCCAGCGCCAGGCCGATCAGGCCGCCGAGCGAATGTCCGAGAACCACGAGCCGGCCGGCAGCGTGAATGTGCGGCAGCGTGGCGCGCGCAACGCTGGCTGCGTATTGACCGATGGCATAGGAGTCCTGCCGATCGGACTGGCCGTGGCCGGGGAGGTCGAGAACGAGCCAGCGGCCGTTCCAGCGCGCGTTGGCGCCAGTGCACATGGGCGACCACACCGCCCCCGTCGCGCCCATGCCGTGCAGCATGAGAAGCAGGTCCGGGCCTTCGCCGCCTTGTTCCGTGTACATGGCCACTGCTGTCTCCGTTGCGTCTTCGGTGGCCGAAGAATACTCGTCGATAAGGCCAACCTGGAAAACCCCCGCTCCTTGCGGCCTGAGGAGGCTACGCCATTGCTGCCTCGGCAGACGCTGCCTGCACCGGAATGTGCGCACGCTCTTCCTTGATGCGGTTGGCGCCATCCACGAACACGAGCTTGGGCTTGTAGCCCGCCACCTGGTCTTCCGGCACCAGGCCGAAGGCCGCGATGATGATCAGGTCGCCCACCGATGCACGTCGCGCGGCCGACCCGTTGACCGAAATGATGCCGGTGCCGCGCTCGCCGCGGATCGCATAGGTGACGAAGCGCTCGCCATTGTTGATGTTCCAGATGTGGACCTGCTCGTTCTCGGCCAGGTTGGCGGCATCGAGGAGGTCTTCGTCGATGGCGCAGGAGCCCTCGTAGTGCAGTTCGCAGTCGGTCACGGCAACGCGGTGGATCTTGGACTTGAGCAGGGTGCGGAACATGGGACGGTGGCTTTCTCTGTTGGCAAAAGTTGAATGAGCGGTGTGCCATCGACGGACACACAGGACGAGAGTCGCAGCAAACGCAGCGGAGGATAGTCGAGCCGCTGACGGCATTCGCGCCCTTTGGCTGGCGCCTAAAAACCACGGCATGGATTTCCGTTGGGCGCTGATCGCCAAAAACCGAGAGTTCTTTCAACCTACAAGCGAAGAACCACGCGCTAAAAAGACCTCCATTGCCCTTGCGCTGCGCTTTCTTTTTGAAGAATCTCTTACGTATTAAATCGTCTCTGGGCTACAGTAAAAAATCGTGTTTCGATCGATTTGACTGCGCGGCCAACCGTAGCCGCAACGCACTTCGGTATTGCGTTGGCCAATCAACCAGGTGGGGCTGAAATGCAGGATGCCGTCATTGCGCGCATTGACGCGACCGAACAGGTTGCGCCGGAGCCGTTGTTCATTCCGGGCTATGACTTGCTCGACGTGTTGGGCGTCGGTGGCTACGGCACCGTCTATCGCGCCACGCAGCACCACACGGGAAACACGGTCGCGATCAAGGTCGTGAAGCTTCTGGAGGGCCGGCAGCGCGTGGCTCGCTTTCATCGCGAGACCAGACTCTGCGCCACGCTGCATCATCCGCACATCGTGCAGTTGCTCGACAAGGGCGAGCAGGGCGAGTGCGTGTATGGCGTCTTCGAATACGTGCCCGGAGAAACGCTCAAGAGCTTGATCCGGCGCAGAGGCTCGCTGACCGCGGCGGAGACTGGCCATCTCATGGCAGAAGTGCTCGATGCGCTGGACTGCGCGCATCGCGCCGGCATCGTCCACCGCGACCTGAAGCCCGACAACGTGATGGTGAGCTTCACCGGCGCGCTGCCGCATGCGAAGGTGCTGGACTTCGGCATCAGTACCGTGATCCCGCTGCAGGGAGAGGTTCATGTGGCAACGCTCACGATGGACGAGGAGTGCCTCGGAACACCGGCATACAGTGCGCCGGAGCAGCTTCGCGGCGAGCCGCCGAGCGCCGGGTCCGATCTCTATGCCTGGGGATTGATGTTCCTCGAATGCCTGACGGGCGCGCCCGCGGTCCAGGGCGATTCGGCCGCCGAGATCGTGCATCGGCAACTGAGCCCGCAGGACATACAGCTGCCGGCCGAGATTGCCGCGCACCCGGTGGCGCAGCTGCTGCGGCGTGTGCTGAAGAAGAAGCAGGCCGAACGCTGCGGATCGGCATCCGCGCTGCTCGAAGAACTTAGCCGCCTCAGGCTCGACGATCTCGTGGGTGCCTTCGGACGGGCGCAGGGCCAAGCGGACGATGCGCTCGCGCGTACCGTGGCCACGACCAAGGCCTTCTCCGAGAAGCGGCAATTGACGGTGCTGTGCTGCAGCGTCGCGGTCTGGCCCGAGGCCGGCGAGAGCGAAGCGGGCGAGGGCGTGTCCGTCTCCTCGGACATTGAGAACCTGGAGCTGCTGCAGCGCGAAGAGCTCAGCCGTTTTTCCGAGGCGGCCACGCGGCGCGGCGGCCTGCTGGCCGGCACGCTCGGCGATCGGATGATCGTCCTGTTCGGTTATCCGCATGCGAGCGACACCGATGCGCGGCAGGCGTGCATGACGGCGCTCGAGTTGACGGCCCTGGGCCGCAGCAGGTCGGCGCTCCTCAGGCAGTCCCACGGCGCGCACCTGGGCATCCGCATGGGCATGCACACGGGCATGGCCGTGGTGGCCGGCGGCGAGATCCCCTCCGGCCACGCCGTGAGCGTGGCGATGCGCCTTGAAGGCATGGCCGAGATGGGAACGCTGCTCGCCAGCGAAAGCAGCTATCGCCTGCTGGCGCGCCATGCGCATTTCGACGCGGCCGGCAGCGTGAGCGTGCCGGGCCAATCCGCCGGCGTGCAGACCTACCGGCTGGACGCGCAGAAGCAATCTTCATCGCCGCCTGCATCCACGCCGGGCACACTGAGCCGCCTGTGCATCGGGCGCGACCGGGAGTTGGCGCTGTTGCGCGGCGAGTGGGCGGAGGCCAGCATGGGCCATGGGCGCGCGGTGTGGATCCGCGGCGAGCCGGGCATCGGCAAGTCCTGTCTCGTCGACGTGCTGAGAGAGCACGTCGCAGAGGAAGGCGGCCCAAAGTCCGTCAACGCCCAATGCCAGCCGGAACACCGCAACAGCGCGCTGATGCCGTTCCTGGCGCTGCTGCGCCAGCAGCTCGAAGCCGTGCCGGGCGCATCGCCGGACGATCAACGCGACCAGCTGTACGAGGCCCTGCAGGCCGCCGGTTGCGATGGCCCCGCCCTGACGCCGATCTTCTGTTCGTGGCTGTCGCTTCCCTTGGGCGCTGGTCATCAGGCAAGCCAGGCATCGCCCGCGATGCAGAAGTCGCTGCTGCTGCAATCGACTGCGCGGTGGCTGCTGCACATGGCTGCCGCGGCGCCGCTGCTGCTGGTGGTGGAGGACGTGCATTGGGCCGACCCCACGAGCATCGAGTTCCTCGAGCAATTGATTGCGCAGCTGGCGGACCAGCCTGTGCTGCTGGTACTGACCGCGCGGCCTGAATGGGCCAAGCCCGAAGGCCTGACGGCCGAATGCATCGAGGTGCGAAGGCTCGACGATGCAGAGGCCAGCCACCTGGCCCACCAGGTGCTCGCGCCGAGGACCGTCGACGCCGCGGTGATCCGCAACATCGTTGCGCGCACCGACGGCGTGCCGCTCTTCGTGCAAGAGATGGCACGCATGCTGCTGGACACCTACCTTATCGAACAGGACGGTGCCTGGGTCTTCAAGGACACCATGCAGCCGGCCGCCATTCCCGTCACGCTGCGCGACTCGCTGGTGAGCCGCTTCGACCGCCTCGGGGCAGCGAAGAGCCTTCTGCAGCTGGCTGCGACCATCGGGCGGCAGTTCGATGCGCAGTTGCTGTGCGCCTGCTCCGGCAAGAACCGCGACATGGTGGACGCAGAACTGGAAGCCCTGCGCGAGGCGGGGCTGGTCATGCCGGCCGAGCCGTCCGGCGCGGGCGCGGACGCCTTCATGTTCCGGCATGCGCTGATCCGCGACACCGCCTATGAATGCATGCTCGTCGCGCAGCGTCGGCAGCAGCATCGGAAAGTGGCGCAGGCCCTGCTGCAGAGCGACTCGCAGCGCGTCGTCAGCGAGCCCGGCATCGTCGCGCAGCATTGGGCGGAGGCCGGAGACCACGCGCAGGCGGTGGCGCATGCGGTGCGGCAGCTTCGCCTCACGCAGCACCGTTCGCTGAACGACGAAACCATCGCCTATGCGCAGCACATCGACGGCTGGATCGGGCATCTGACCGGCGTGGTGCAACGCGAAGCCCGGCTGGACGTGAACAGCTACGTCACGCAGGCGATGATGAACAAGCACGGCTGGGCCCATGACCAGGTGGTGGACCGCATCGCCTTGTCGCAGGAACTGCTGGACGACACGGTGGCCGCTGAGAAGCAGGTGCAGCACCTGTGGGCCATGATCACCTTCCATCATGTGGCGAGCAACCGCGACGAGGTCCGGCGGCTGAGCCACAGGCTGCTGGGCCATGCCAGGCGCCAGCAGGACCAGGGTGTGCTCGTGGCGGGCCAGACCTACCTGGGTCTTGCGCACTATTCGGATGGCCGGTTCGCCATGGCGGAACGCGAGTTGACCGACGCCATCGAGCGCTACGACCCCGAAGCCCACGCCCACCATGCGGCGGACTTCGGCTTCGACACGCGCGTGTGGGCGACCACGGGGCGTTCGCTGGTGCGCTGGTTCACGGGCCACGGCAAGGCGGCGTCTACCGATGCCGCCCAGGCCGTTCAGTGGGCCAGGGATATGTCCCACATTCCTTCGTTGAGCATGGCACTGCTGTACCAGAGCCTGGGCCACCAGGCCCGCGGCGACAAGGCGGCGGCGCTGGCGAGCACCACCGAGCTGCTCGACATCACGGCGCGCTTCGGCCTGCCGGCATTCCAGGGCTATGCCGACATCATCCGCTGCTGGTCGACGGGCGAGGTGCAATACATCGCGCAAGCCGACGCCACGGTGCAGGCCCTGTGGAACATGGGGTGCCGCTATTGCCAGACCTACTACCGCGCCTTTGCCGCGGAGACGCTGGCCAGCCATGGTCGATGGGACGAAGCGATCGATCGCATCGACGATTGCCTGCGCCTGGTCGAGCAACTCAACGAACGGCTGTACGGCGCCGAGCTCCACCTGAAGAAGGCCCGCTACCTGCTGGGCGCGGGCGCCGAACGCGGGGCGGCGATGCTGTCTTTTTCGCGCGCCGCAAAGGTCGCGCGTGAAGGTGGAAAACACAGAACCGAATTCGATGCGCTGGCCGCGTTGCAGGCCCTGGCGCCGGCCGACCGGGACGTGTCCAGACGCCTGAAGGATCTGGCCGCCATGCGGCCGGAGTTGTGCCCGCGCAAGCCGATGCCTGCGCATTTTTCTTAACCAAGGAAGAAGTCATCATGACCCAGCGCCAAAGTGCAGCATCCGAGCCCTTGCTCGAGTTCCGTCTCGCCTACCTCCGGGCCCTTGCGCGGTCGTGGCAGGACGACGCGTACCGGCGCGAACTGCTCGATCAGGAAGACATCCAGCCGATGCTGCATCGCGACTTCGGCCTGCCGACGCTGTGGCCGCTGGTGAACATCGGCCTGTACCTCAACAGCGATCCGACGCAGCGGGCCGAATGGAAGCCGGTACTGACGGCCGGCTGGATCAGCCCCGACGATGCCTTCGTCATCGTGCTGCCGCAGGCGCCGTCGTCGTCCCAAGCGGCCGAAGCCCTGGCCGCCTATTACCAGCTGTTCCCCAATTTCATGGGCGCGGCCGCGGCCTTCGAGAAAACGGACACACCCGTCGGGCCACCGCAAGGCGCGCTGCCGACGGGGCTCGGCATTCCGGGGGGCGGTCCGGATTCGCTGCTGGCTTTCGGCGGCGTGGTGCTGCGCGCTATCGCCCTTGCATGGCAATCGCCGCAGTTCCTGAGCGACCTGACCGGCGATCCCGCCACCGACAAGGCCCCGGTCCTGAGCCAATGGCTGGGCTACAACAACCCATTCAATTTCCAGATCCGGTTTGCCACGCATCCGAAGCTCACCTGGGACGCCGCACGCGGCGAGTGGAACCTGAAAGGCGGCCCCGAGGGTTCGCTGATCAAGAACACGATCCAGCTGAACTATCCGCAGGCACCGGCGGAGGAGGGCATGCGTCCGATCGCGCTCACCGCGTACAACAACACGGGCAGTGCCTATCCCTTCACTTGCTGAGCCCCCGGTCGTAGGGCTGCTGCCGACGGCGCTGCAAGGCGCCACTGCGACGCTGCTGTTGACGCTTGCGGCCCGTGCCGGTTCCGAGAGCGTCATCGCGGCGTCGGCGTTCTCCGATTCCGAGGCGCGGCGTATTGCCGCAGAGCTGCCGTACGACCTGTCCGCCGGCACGCGGGATGCGGCGTTCGTTCGCGGCGTGGTCCTGCGGGCCGCACTGATCGATCGCCTGGCGGCCGAGTTCTTCGCGGCGCATCCGCTCGGCATCGGCATCACGCTGGGAGCCGGGCTGTGCACGCGCCGCACACGGCTGGGGCCGCGTGTGGCGCGAAGCGGCGGTGTCGACTGGCTCAACGTCGATCTGCCGGATGCGATACGCCTGCGCGAGCAGCATATGAAGCCCGATGAAGGCGAGCGCAACCTCGCGTGCTCGATCCTCGACCCCGCGTGGCTGGACCTTGCCGACCTGCCGGCCGGCCGGCCCGTGCTCGTGATGCTGGAAGGGGTGTGTCCCTATCTGCCGCAGGCACCCCTGGAGGCCATGCTGCGTCATCTGGCCCAACATTTCGAACAGCGCAAGTCCGCAAAAGTCGTCGTGCTCGACTACGTTCACCCGGTGCTGGCGAGCCAGCCGATGCAGGTGGGCGGCATGCATCTGCCGCTGGTGTCGGGCTTCGAGGATTCGGCCCGCATCGCAGCCATCCATCCATCGATTCGCGTGGTCTCCGAGGACCATCCGTATTCGCAGTTCTCCGAGCCGCACCGGCTCTTCGAGGCCGCATTCCGCGCGGCGACCGGCCGCTGGCCCTACACGGTCGCCCGCTTTGCGCTGGGGCCGCCGCATGACGCCTAGCCTGCAACCGATGGATTTCTTCACCGATGTCTTCGAGTGGCATGGCAGGTTCCTGCCGCCGCTGGTGCGGCCGGACGGGCTGCTGCTGTTGAGCGAGAGCGACCTGTTCTTGCTCGACGCGCCCGGCGTGCTGGCGGTCGAACCCATGCTGCGCGGGCGTGTGAGCCTGGCCTCGCATTGCAGGACCGAGGGCGTTCCCGATTTGCTCGCGCAGATGCTGCATGCGCTCGAAGCCCTGGTGCGGCAAGGCCTGGCAAGACCGGCGACGGTGAACGACACCGAGCGCCACGTCGTTCCCGATTTCTCGGTGCCGTTCGAACGCGTCCCGGTGGAGGCGAACGTCGACGCCATCATGCTGTCGCAAACGCTCGATCCCGAAGCGGCCCTGTGCTGGGCGAGGGCAGTGGGCGTGCATGATGAAGCGCGCACCATCGTCTTCTGCGATGACTACCTCGATCCCCGGCTCGGCCTGGTCGACGCGCAGCAGAGGGCTACAAGGCGACCCTGGCTGCTGGTCAAGCCGACGGGAGAGCAGCCCATGACCGGACCGCTGTTCACGCCGCATGCGACCGCCGCCACGGCATGCTGGCATTGCCTTGCGCATCGACTGCTCCGGAACAAGCCGGCAAGGGCCTGGTGGCAGCACAGGCACGGAGGCGGAGCCGCCGCCTTGCCGATGCGCGCCGATACGGAGTTCGCCCGCGAGCGGCTGGAGCGCTTGCTTCCGTTGGCGCGCGAGATCGTTGCACAGACCGGCCAGTTGCTGTGGACCATCGATCCCATGCAGGCCCACGCCGTCGTCGCAAGACCCCAGTGCCCGCAGTGCGGCGATGCGGGACTCATGGCGCAACTTCAGCATCGACCGGTGGTGCCGGCACCTTGCCTGTCGAATCTTCAACCCGATGGCGGTTGGCGCACGATGCCCGCGGCTGCCACGCTTGAGCGCCTGGCGCCGCACCTGGATCCGCTGTGCGGCGTCATTGCGCGTGTCGTGCCATTGGGCACCGAAACCGAAGGCGCGCTCACGGTCTATCGCAGTGAGATCTCCAGGACGCCAGCCGCCCACGGCGATCTTTCCGCCAGCGCACTGGTCCAGGTGTGCCTCGGCAAGGGCATGTCCACCGAGCAGTCCCGCGCCAGCGCAATGTGCGAAGCGGTCGAGCGCTACGCCGCCTTTCATCAGGGCGACGAGGCCTCGGTCTGCGCGGCGGCGTCGGCGCTGCACGCGCACTGCATCCTGCCGCAGTCGCTTGCGCTCTTCAGCGAAAAGCAGCGCGTGCAATCGGCAGCGCACAGTCCGCCGCATGCGTTGGCTGCGGCCGCGCTGCCTGCGCACGAGCCGGCATGGTGGGCGCCGGCCTGGTCGCTGACGTCCAAGTCCCGCTGCTACCTGCCGTTGGCCTTCTGCTATGCCAATGCTCCGGCGCAGAGCCAGCGCCACTCGGTGTGGACGTCGAATGGCTGCGCCGCCGGAAACACGCTGGAAGAAGCCATCCTGCAAGGCTTTCTCGAACTGGTGGAGCGCGATGCAGCGGCCATCTGGTGGTATGGCGAAATCCGCAGGCCCGGCGTCGACCTCACCGGCCTCGGCGCTCAAAGGCTTGCGCGCATCGCGCGCAGCCTGGGGCCGCAATGGCAGTACTGGGCGCTGGACCTTACCCATGACTTCGGCATTCCGGTCGTGGCCGCCATCGGCCGGCATGACGCAACGGGCGAGTGGGCCGTCGGCTTCGGGTGCAGCCCGAGCGCGGCGCTCGCCTGCGAACGCGCGCTCACGGAGATGGGCCAGCTGATTGCCGCCGGAAAGAAATTTTCCGTACCGCATGCGGGTCGCCCGGAAGGCGAAGGGCCGCGCTTTCTCATGCCAGCGGAAGAAGGCGACGCGGCGCCGATGCGGCCACCCGCCGTGGCGCCAAGCGCGGACATCGCCGAAGAGATCGACCGCTGCGTGCGCATTGCTGCGTCCCTCGGCATGGAGACGGTGGTCCTTGACTACACCCGGCCGGACATTCCGCTTCGCACAGTGAAAGTGGTCGTGCCCGGCCTGTGCCACATCTGGCCCGAACTGGGCAACCCGCGCCTCTACCACGTGCCGGTCGCCATGGGATGGCGCGACACCCCGCTGCAGGAAAGCGATCTCAACCCGCAGGCGCTCTACGTCTGAACGCGAAGCAGCAAAAATAAGCGATGGCCATCTTCCGCAACAACCTCGATCAACGCCGCACTGTGCTGCGCCCCATGCATGCCTTCGGCCGGCGCCCCTCGGCCTGCCAGACCGTGCTGCAGGCGCCGGACGTGTCGCAGATTCATGCGCTGGTCCGATGGAATCGTGTGGCCTGGGAGATCGTCGATCAAAGCCGCAATGGAACCACGCTGAATGGCGAACGCCTTGTCAGCGGCCGGTGGACTGTGGTGCCGCCGGGCGCCGAAATCCAACTCGGTCTGGGCGAGGAATCCATCTGGGTCGCCGAAGACCTGGCACCTCCGGCGACCTGTCTTTTTCCGAGCGACGGACAGGGCGCGCTGGTGGCATTGAGCCCGCGCGAGAACCTGCTGCCGGACACGCAGCAGCCCGAGGTGAACGTCTATTTCCACGAAGGCCGATGGGTGCTCGAGCACATCGATGGTGTCGACCAGCTGGGCGACGGCGCCACAGTGCGGACCTCCGTCGGCAGCTGGGAGTTCGTGCTGTGCGACGACCTGGAATCGACCGCGGAGAACCCGATTGCGACGGCGTCGCCGACGCCCGTGGAGGTGGCGCTGCACTTCGACGTGAGCCAGGACGAGGAGCACACGAGCCTTCGCCTCGTCGCGGGCGGCAAGTCGGTCTCGCTCGGTGAGCGCATTCACCACTACACCCTGGTGACCCTGGCGAGAGTGCGCTCCGAGGACGCGCAACGCGGGCTCGCGCCGCAGAGCCAGGGCTGGATTGCGTTGGACGAACTGTCGCGCATGCTCGGCGTGGAACCGTCCTACGTGAACATCCAGATCTTTCGCGCGAAGCACCAGATCTTGAATGCGCTGCCCACGCATTCGGCCGACGCGTCGCTGGTCGAGCGGCGGCGCGGCGACGTGCGTTTTGGGAGCTATCCCTTCCTGATCGAGGGCGGCGCACGTCGCTGAAAGATCGCGCGGCCGAAGGCTGCGCTTCGTGTAATCGCCTGTAATTCCGTTGAAGAGGGTGGCTCCCTAGAGTTGGTTCCAGTTCGGTCCCACAGCGGTCCGGACTGTTCCACCAACCACTTCATCTGGAGAGCGACATGGGCAACATCTATTCCGTCAGCGTCAACAACCATGCGAGCCATTCGGCGTATTTCATGGTGTTCCAAAGCGATCCGACCAACTGGGCACCCAACGCCATGTCGCTCGCCTGGTTCTCCAAATTTTCCAATCCGGGTCCGACCACGCGCATCAAGTTCCAGTGGACCGTCGACACCGGATTCTCATGGGCCGATACGGGCGATCTACAGCCCGGCATCGAGTACTCGACCGCCGAAACCTACGACCCCACCGGCGGCAACAACATGATCACGCTGGACTACAACAAGGCCTATCAGTTCGTGAACCCCACCAAAGGTCCCGATCCGGCACGGTTCTACCTGAGCGAATCGCCGAACATCCCAATCAAGTCGAGTGCCTCGGTCGGCGTGACCATGTCGGGCAGCACCGTGTACGCGGTACAGGCGCGCCCGAACCAGAGCCTGACCTTCTCGCCGCACCCCAAGTACTACATCGCCTATGGTGACTATGTGGAAGGCGACGTGATCGACGTCAATTCGATCAACAACCCGCTCGAGCTGCCGTACCCCACCGGCATCTACGCGCTCACCACGACGTTGAACGCCGATGGCAGCTGGGATGCGCCGCAATCGACGGCCAAGTCCAACGAGCAGCGCCTGCGCCTGCTCTCCCGCTGACCGCCATCGGCCAGACGGCCCGAAGCGCCATGGCGGCGTCGATGTCCGACGCCGCCATTCGCAACGGGCGTGACTGAAAAAGGAAATGTGACATGTTCGATGCATGCGTGGGCAGCGTCTGCGGCTTCGCGGGACAGGTGAACCCCGTTTCGGGCGACGCCAACAACATCTGGAAGAACACCGCCTGCGCGAGCCAGAACTCGGTGGCCGCGCCCAAGCGCGACGACATCCCGATCGCCTACCTCGAGGCGCAGGGCTGGATGCTGTGCGACGGGCGCAAGCTCAAGGTCAGCGCGTACCCGGAGCTCTTCGCCGCGCTGGGCTACCTGTACGGCGGGGCGAGCGACGACTTCTGCATCCCTGATTACCGCGGCCTTTTTCTGCGCGGCAACGATGCGGGCTCGGGCATGGACCCGGATGCCGCGTTGCGCATGGCGCCGACGGGCAGCGGGACTGTCAACGGCGTGGGCTCCTACCAGTGCGATGCCATGCAGACGCACACGCACACCTACAAAGCAGTCACGTTGGCGGCGGTGTCGCAGAGCGGCAATGCGGCGGGCCAGTCGTCGGGCGACCTGGAGACCAGCGCGCCCATCAACCCTGCACGGCTCACGTCTGAGACGCGGCCGAAGAACCTTTCGATCAACTACATCATCAAATTTCGCTGAGGAGAAAGATCATGAAAAACACGAGTCGACTTGCCATCGTTTGCGTCTTCTCGATGGCCGTGCTGGCCGGTTGCCAGGGCGGCCTGGGATCGAAGCCGGAGGCGACCCAGGTGGGCGTGGACGCCCAGTGCGTCGTCACCGCATCCGGCTACCAGCACATCTTCGCGCGCCATTGCACAGCGACATCCGGCGCGAGCCAGTTGCTGCCGCAGTACTGCGGCAATGCCGCCGCGGCGCAGAACTTCTGCCGCATGGTCCAGAATGCACCGAACCAGACGCGCACCGTGCAGCCCGACAATCGGATTCGCTATGACTCGAACCTCAACCAGGTCGTCGGCACGGCGGGCGAAAAGTGTGGACGCCTCATCATCGAAAGCGCAGCCAATGGCACGACTGTCACCGAGTTTCCCGAACTCGCCGGTGCGCCGGGCAGTTGCAGCTAGCGGCTGACAAGATGCGGCGAATCATCCAGGCGCCGGAAGGAATGGAGCCCGAAACGCCGGGCCTGCCCAGTCTTCCAATGGACGAATCGATCTGGGAGGATGGCTATTCGCTCGTCATCGATGAACTGAAGCAGGGAGCGCTGCAGAAGTTCTGGAAGCACTACTACGGCGCCTCCGCCGAGATGGTGCTTTCAGGCGACGACCTGGCGGCGCTCCGCAAGGACATCATGGCGGTCGTACCGGGCTGCGCGGACAAGCCAGCCGTGGCCGGCTTCTTGCTGGACCTGGCAAGGATGTGCTCCCGCGCACATCGCCAGAAGCACAGCCTTCACGTCATCGCCGACTAGCGCTGGTGGCCCCAGCCAGTCGGTTGCTATTCGAGCGTGAACCCGATCTTCAGCGTCACCTGCCAGTGCGCGACCTTGCCGTCCACCACGTGGCCACGCGTCTCGGTGACGGTGAACCACTGGATGTTCCGGACCGTCTCGTGCGCCTTGGCGATGGCCGTCTGCGCGGCATCCTCGATGCTGACGGGCGACGAGCCGGTGAGCTCGAGCGACTTGTAAACGTGATTCGACATGTCTCTGCTCCTTGTAAGCGTGGACACATCGTAGCCAGTGCATGCGGCGGCAGGGGAAACTTTCTGCATCTGCCTAGGCCGGTCGGGCTCAGCGTGTGGAGGCGGCAGCTTTTCGCCCCTGTTTCCAGGAGCCCGTGCGGTCGTTGGCATCGATGTCGCTCGTGACATCGTCCACCACCGCGAAGCTCACGGCATCGGCATGAAGCACGGGTGCGCCCCTGTACCAGACATGCGCGGCGTCCGCGGCGTAGCCGCGCCCGAGAACACGCAAGGCCTCGGTGTCCGCGCCGCGCAGAGTGCGCACCACGGGGTATGGTCCCCGGTTGGGTGTGTCTGTTTCGATGTGGCCGTGGTAGGCGCTGACGCGATCGCGCGCGTACCCGGCGTCGATCAGCGAGAACGTCGGTCCGTGGCTGCCGGGAATCTCGGCACGAGCGAAATAGCCGCGCTCCGAATCGCGCGCAAACTGCGAGCCCAATGGCTCGAAGCTCGCCGCGTCTCGCACCGTGAAGCCCACACCGTCTTCGTACGCGCGCGAGCGATCCCGCGCATAGCCGAAGCCCAGGACGCGATAGGTCGGCGCATGCGCGTCCCGGATGGGCGTGACGCGAACGTATGGAATCGCCCAGTAGTCCTGGCCCTTGCGGTAGGTATCGCAGTAGTAGACCGTCTGGAGGTCGCGTGCTTCATGGTCGGACAGCGCTTCGAAGCTCGCGCCATCGCTGCCGTCGATGGTGCTGCCTCGGTAGTAGCCGCGCTTCGCGTCGCGCGCAAAGTGCTTGTCCAGGCTGCGGAAGGTCTTCAGGTCGGCGGGCGTGAAGGGCGTGCCGTCGTAAGACCATTGCAGACCATTTTTTGTGTAGCTGCCGCCGTCGCAGCCGGCAAGGCCGAGCAGCAGGCCTAGCAGGATGACAAGGATGCGGCTCATGTGTCTTTGTTGGTTCTTGGCTTTTCGAGCGATTCGCGATGTTCCGCGATGCCGCAACGGAACACCAGCATATATCGAACGACCCCCGACGAGGGACTGGACCCGGCGCATGCATACTCCGCGCGATGAGGAACTCGCACCACGTCTGCCGCGTCTTCGGCTCTCCCTGGGAGGGCGTGCATGGCACGAGCATCTCGAGCAATCGACACTACGGCCGGCACTGGCATGCCACCTTCGGCGTGGGAGTGATCGACGAGGGCGCCCAAAGTTCGGCCAGCGGATGCGGCAACGTCGATGCCTATGCAGGCAACCTCATCGCGACCAATCCGGGTGAGGTGCATGACGGCAGGCCGCTCGGCGCAAACGCCCGGCGCTGGCGCATGCTGTACCTCGAACCCCATGCGCTTCGATGGGCGGTAGATGCGACTTCGGCGGGCGCGGCGCAGGACATGACATTGATTCGCCCGGTCATCGTGGACGACGAATTGCGGCGTGTGCTCAGCGAGCTCCTGCGCATGCTGGAGACCGAGGCCCAGTCCGATGCACTGCGCTGCGAGGAAATGCTGGTGCAGGCCTGCACGCTGCTCGTCGGGCGTCACGGCGCAGGCCGGCTGACCGCCCCTGCGGCATCGGCCGACGTTTCGCGGGCCCGCGAAATGCTCGCATACAACCTCGCACAGCCGCCAAGCCTGGGCGAACTGGCCGCCGCTTCAGGTGTGAGCAAATTCCAGCTGCTGCGGCGCTTCAAGGATGTCCATGGCGTCACGCCGTTTGCGTGGCTGCTGCAACAGCGCACGGAAGTCGCACGCGGACTCGTCCGCCAGGGCGCCGCGTTGACGGAAGCGGCCATGGCTGCCGGCTTTGCGGACCAGAGCCACATGACACGCGCGTTCGTCCGGCATTTCGGCTACACGCCCGGTGCATGGCAGCGTGCGTGGATACAGCCTGTACCGCTGCAATAGCGTTCAAGACGTGCCGCCATGGGAGCGACACACTGCGGCATGCACTTCTTCTTCTCTCATTCGCCGGACATCTGGGAGCGCCATCCCGAACTGGTGCCCGGGGTCCTCGTGGCCCAGGGCATCCTCAGGAACGCCACCGTGCAGGCTCAGGTGGCGCACTACCACGCCATCGCGCGAGCCAGGCTCGGCGCCGTCGGCACGGAAGCCGATCTTCCGGAGGTCCAGGCCTGGCGCCGTACCTTCGGGCGCATGGGCCTCAAGCCCACGCAGTACCGCTGCGCGTCCGAGTCCTTGCTGCGGCGGTTCAGGAAGGAAGGTTCACTGCCGCCGATCCATCCACTCGTCGATCTTTGCAATGCGGTGTCGGTGGCCTTCGCGATTCCGATCGCGGTGTTCGACCTGTCGCAGGTGTCTGAGGGGCTGGAGGTGCGGTGCGCGGACGGCACGGAAAGCTACCTGGCGTTCTCGGGCGAAACGGAAACGCCCGAACGCGGCGAAGTCATCTTCGCGGATGCCGACGGCCGCGCGCACGCCCGGCGGTGGACGCATCGGCAAAGCGCCAGATCCGCCGTGCGCGAAGACACCTCCCGTGTGCTCATCGTGGCCGAAGCCCTGCATGCCAATGCCGCCGAGGACGTGCCGAGGCTGTTGGCCGCGCTGTCCGAGTCGCTGGCCGAGGCCTGGGCGCCGCCGGCAGCGTGCGCGCTCTTGCGAAAGGATGCGCCCCGCCTGGTGTACTGAGGAGGTGTCGCGAGCCGACTCCGACTTTCTGCCGCAACCGGCGGTGCCTCAGGCGCCGCCCGCACGCAAAGGCGGCGGTTCCGCCGCCATCAGGACCGCCCGCGCCTTGTCCCGCAGGGCAAGCAGCGGTCCCCTCAATTCCTCTTCGGTATCACGAACGCTTGCCGCCGTGGTGACGCTCACATTGAAAATGTAGATGGGCCGTTCGGCAATGACGAGGGGTGCCGCAAGCGCGACGACCTCCGGTTGCCATGAAGCCACGCAATAGCCCCGCTGTTCGACGCTGGCCATCGCGGCCTTGATCTCGTCCCGGATGCGGCCCCATTCGGAGCGCCGTGCATCCCTGAACTTGGCCAGCAGCGCACGGCGCTCGCCCTGCGGCGCCACGGCCAGATAGGCCCTCCCGAGCGAGGTGAGCTCCATCGGCACGCGCTGACCCGCAACCACATTGCGCAGTGCCACCTTTCGGTTGTAGCGCACGGACTCCAGGTACACCATCTCGTCCCGGTCGGGCGCGGCCAGGCCGACGTTGATGCGCATCTTCTCGGCCAGCGCGCGCATCAGCGGCGCCACCGCATGGAGGACCGGCGATCCCGAGCGCATGGCGTGGCCGAGGCTCAACACCGGCGCCGCAAGCCGATAGGCCCGACGGCTTCGATCGTGCTCGAGCAGGCCGGTGTCGACCAGCGTTTGCGTGAGGCGGCTCACGGTCGCGCGCGAGAGTCCGGTGCGCTCCGCGATCTCTCCATTGCCCAGCAAGTCCGCGCCGGGCCGGAAGGCGCGCAGGATCTCGACGCCCCGCACCAGGGACCTGTTCAGAAGTGGATCTTCATGGTGTTGGCGCCGTGGCGCGGAGCTTGGAGGAGGAGGGTGCATGAAAGGGGTTCGAAGCGACAAGGCGAAGCCTATCGCAATTTCCATTCAGTGGAAATTGGGGGATGCGCGGCGGAGCCCATGTCCCTAAGCTTGTCCCCAGTCGATGAGAAGAGCAGCAGCGCCGCCCTCGATGCCGGCCTTTCGCATATTCCTTTTTGACGGAGACAAACCATGCAGAGCACCATGACCCTGGCACGTGCCGGGAACGCATTTTTTCTTTCGATCGCCTGCGCGGCTGCCGCCAGCCTCGCCACGATGCCAGCTCGCGCCGCATTTCCAGACAAGCCGATCAAGCTCGTGGTGCCTTTCGCACCCGGCGGCGGCACCGACCTGGTGGCGCGCACCATGGCCATCACGATGGGCCAGGAGTTGGGACAGCCCGTGATCATCGACAACAAGCCCGGCGCGGGCACGATCATCGGCACCGACGCAGTGGCAAAGAGCGCACCCGACGGCTACACGATGGTGATGGCCACCGTGGCGCACGTGGTGAACCCGAGCATCCAACCCAAGCTCCCGTACAACCATGACAAGGCCTTCGCGCCGGTCATGCTGGTGGGCATTTCCCCCAACGTGCTGGTGGTTCGCGCGGACAGCCCGCTCAAGTCGGTCAAGGACCTGATCGATGCGGCCCGGAAGGACCCAGGAAAGCTCTCGTTCGCATCGCAGGGCGCAGGCACGTCGGCCCACCTGGCCGGCGAGCTCTTCAAGAACCTCACCAAGACCAACATCACGCACATCCCCTACCGCGGTGCGGGCCCGGCCATCACCGACCTCTTGGGTGGACAGGTCGACGTGATGTTCGCGACCGCCGCGGCGGTGGGCACGTTCGTCGAGAACGGAAAGCTGCGTCCGCTGGCCGTGACGACCGCCACGCGGTCCGCGGCCCCGGCCCTCGCGAAAGTACCGACCATCGCGGAGAGCGGCGTGCTCGGCTACGTCGCGGACAGCTGGTATGGCTTGTACGCGCCCGCCGGAACCCCGGCCGACGTGATTGCGCGCCTCCATGCCGCTGCGAAGAAGGCCGTGCAGACGGAGGCGTTCCGCAAGCGGGTGGAGTCCGAAGGCCTTGTCATCCAGGGCGGCTCGCCGCAGGACTTCGACAAGTACGCCAAGGGCGAGGAAGCGCGCTGGCGCAAGGTGGTCAAGGAAAACAACATCACCGCGGAATGAACGGAGATATCGAAATGAGCAGCAGCAAACTGATCGAACTGGAAGTCGAAGGCGGAATCGCCACCCTGTGGCTGAACCGTCCCGAAAAGCGCAATGCGATGAGCGATGGCATGCGCACCGAATTCATCGCCGCGCTGGAGCACGTGACGTATGACAAGAGCATTCGCGCCCTGGTGCTGACCGGACGCGGCAAGGGCTTTTGCGCGGGCGGCGACATCGCCGGCATGGAGCGCCGGATGCAGGCGCCGCCGGGCGAGGTCGGCTTCAACGGATGGAGCCGCCAGCAGCGCGTGCACCACACGCAGTCGCTCCTGCACACCATGCCCAAGCCGACGATCGCCGCCGTCAATGGCGCCGCCTCGGGCCTGGGTGCCGACACGGCGCTGGCCTGCGATTTCATCATCGCGTCGGACGCGGCAAGCTTCAGCTGGTCGTACATCCACCGGGGCATCGTTCCCGACGGCGGCGGCATGTACTTTCTTCCGCGCCGAGTGGGCTTGGCCAAGGCCAAGGAACTCATCTTCAGTGGCCGCAAGGTGGAAGCCGGGGAGGCACTGCAGCTCGGCATCGTCGACCGGAAGTCGGACGCCGATGACCTCGTCGCGGACGCGCAGCGCTGGGCTGCCGAGATGAGCAGGGGCTCGCCAACCGCCCTCGCATTGGGCAAGACGATCCTCAACCAGAGTTTCGAGTTGTCGTCGCACCAGGTGTTTGCCCAAGGCAGCCAGGCGCAAGGCATTTGCTACACCAGCACCGAGCACCGCGAGTCCGTGATGGCGTTCCTCGCCAAGAGCGGTGCGAACAAGGAGTCCGCGCAATGAACGACCTGAATGCAATCGCGAGGCTTCTCAAGCCGCGCAGCGTTGCGGTCATCGGCGCCTCCGGCGATGCCGCAAAGACCGCGGGGCGCCCCGTTGCATACCTGCGCAAGCACGGATTTACCGGCGAGATCTACCCGGTCAATCCGCGCGCCGAAACGATCGGCGGCCTGCGCTGCTATCCCGACATTGCCTCGATTCCCGGCACGCCCGATGTGGGCATCGTGCTGCTCGGCGCCGAGCGGGCGCACCAGGCGGTTCGCGAGCTCGCGGCGAAGGGAACCGCCGCCGCGATCGTGCTCGCGAGCGGCTACACCGAGACCGGCGAAGAGGGCGCGCGCCGCCAGCGGCAGCTCATCGAGGCGGCCGGCAGCATGCGCATCCTGGGGCCCAACACGATTGGCATGGTCAACCTGACCGACAACATCGTCCTCTCCGCCAGCGGTGCGCTCGAGATGGACCATTTCCCGGTCGGCGGGATCAGCGTGGTCTCGCAGAGCGGCGGCATCCTGGGCGCGCTCTTGTCGCGCGCCGCCCCGCGCGGCATCGGCCTGTCGAAGCTGATCTCGACCAGCAACGAAGTCGATCTCGAGCTGGCGGATTTTGTCGACCACCTGGCCGACGATCCGGACACGAAAGTCATTGCGCTCTACGTGGAGGGCGTGCGCAATCCCGAGAAGTTCCGCGCCGCTGCGTTGAAAGCCGCGCAGGCAGGCAAGCCGGTAGTGGCATTCAAGATCGGCCGCTCCGAAGCGGGCGCCAAGGCCGCCGTCTCGCACACCGGGGCGCTGGCCGGTGCCGACAGCATGTACGACGCGCTGTTCAGGCAGGTCGGCGTGATCCGGGCCCAGACCTTTGGCGACCTGCTTGACATTCCGGTGGCGCTGGCCACCGGCCGCAAGCTGCGCGGCAAGCGGATCGCCATCCTCACCTCGACCGGCGGCGCCGGAACGCTGGTCTCCGACGACCTGGGCATGCAAGGCTTCGAAACCCCCGCGCCCGACGCGGCAACGGCCGAGGCCTTGCGTGCACTGCAGAGCGGCGACCATGCCGTGCTGGACCGCAATCCCATCGACGTGACTCTGGCGGGCCTGCAGCCGGACTTGCTCCGCGGGGCCATCGACGTGCTGCTCAAGAGCCCGAGCTACGACGCGCTGGCCATCATCGTCGGATCGTCCAGCCTGGCCATGCCCGAACTGATGGCAGGCGCCATCGAGGACTGCCTGCCCCATTCGGACAAGCCCGTGATTGCCTATGTGAGCCCGCACGCGCCGGAGGTCGGTGCGCTGCTCACGCAACGTGGCGTGCCCGCTTTTGCCGCGGCCGAGAGCTGCACGGCCGCGCTCGGCGCCATGCTCAAGGCCGGCCAATGGCAGGCACCGGCGCCAGCCGGCGTAGCGTCTGAATGGGTGTCCATCGACGACCTGCCTTCGGGTTCGCTGGACGAAGCCCAGGCCAAGCAGCTGTTCACCCGCTTCGGTGTCGATTGCGCGCGCGAGCGGGTGGTGGCGACGCCTTCGCAGGCCGAAGCCGCGGCGCGCGAGCTCGGTGGCCGCGTCGTGCTGAAGATCCTGTCGGGCGAGATCACGCACAAGAGCGATGTCGGCGGCGTTGCGGTGAACCTCACGGCGCAGACGGTGGGCGAGCGCCTGCAGGCAATGGCTTCGGAGGTCGAGGCCAAGGCCGGCGTGCGGCCGCAGCGCTTCCTGGTGCAGGAAATGGTGGGCGGCGGTAGCGAGCTGATCCTGGGCGTGCACTACGACGTGCTGGGCACGGCCATCCTGCTTGGCATGGGCGGCGTCACCGCCGAGCTGTTCAAGGACACGTCGATGCGCCTCTTGCCGCCGCAGGGCGGCCTGACTCGGGAAGAGGCCATCGGCATGGCGCGGGACCTGAAGACCTGGCCGCTGCTCGACGGCTTTCGCGGCCGTCCCAAGGCCGACATCGAAGCGCTAGTGACCGCCATCGTCGCCTTCTCGCAGATGGCCGCGCAACTGGGAGATCGCCTCGTCGAAGCGGAGATCAATCCGCTGTTCGTGCTGCCTGAGGGGCAGGGCGTGCGCGCGGCCGACGGCGTCGTCGTGCTGGCTGGCTGAGCGAAGGAGAGCCCGGATGCACGCCACCGAAGTATTTGCCCGCTACGCGACCGAGTTTCAAACGCAGGCGCTGCCGGCCGAAGTCATCCACCACGCCAAGCGCGCGGTGATCGACTGGTACGCCTCGCTGTTTCCAGGCCTTGGCACCGCGCCGGTGCAACAGCTCGAAGAAGCCCTGGCAGACGATCTGGACCACGGGCGCGCCTGCCTTGCGGGCGGGCGTGCCGCCACGGCCCGCGCCGCGGCGCTGATCCACGGCACTGCCGCGCATGCGGCGGAAGTGGACGACAGCTTTCGCGATGCCATGTACCACCCGGGTGCTGCCACCATCGCCGCGGCGTTGGCGGCAGGCCAGGATGTCGGTGCCAGCGGCTTGCAGTTTCTGCGCGGCGTCGTGCTGGGGTACGAGGTGTCGACACGCATCGGCGTCGTCATGGGCCGGCCGCACTACCGGTTCTGGCACAGCACGGGCACCGTCGGCAGCTTCGGCGCGGCGGCCGCCGCAGGGGGGCTGATGGCCTTGGACGAAGCGGCCTTCGCGCACGCGCTGGCCACGGCCGCCACATTCGCGGCGGGCCTGCAGCAGGCCTTCCGCATGGACTCGATGTCCAAGCCGCTGCATGCCGGCCGCGCGGCCGAGGCTGGCGTGCTCGCTGCCCAGCTCGCGCGGCGCGGCGTAACGGGCTCGCTCGATGTGCTCGACGGCGAGGCCGGGCTGGGGCGCGCCATGAGCAACGGCCCCGACTGGTCGCAAGTGGGCACGACGCTGGGGCAGGACTTCCACATCACGCGCCTGACCTTCAAGAACCACATCGGCTGCGGACACACCTTTGCCGCGATCGATGGCGCGTTGGCGCTCAAAGAGCGCCATGGCATCGCGCCGGGCGATATCGAACGCGTCCACGTCGCAACCTATCGCCCCGCGCTCGACATCGCCTGCTACACGCATCCGACGACGGCGAATGAAGCGCGCTTCAGCCTGTCTTACGTGGTGGCGACCGCGTTGGCGCATGGCAGCGTGCGCCTCGCGGCCTACGAACCCGCACGGCTGGACGACCCAGTCACGCGCGCCCTGATGGAGCGCATCAGCGTCGCGGTGGATCCCGAACTGGACGCCGCCTTCCCGGGCCAGCGCGCCGCATGCGTGGTGATCGAGACCCGCGATGGCCGGCGCCTCAAACACCTGCAACCCAACCGCAAGGGCGACCCGGAAGAGCCGCTGACCGATGCCGAGCTCGAGGGCAAGTTCATGGAACTGTCTTCGCCCGTCATCGGTGAGGAACGCGCGCGGGCATTGCTCGAGCGGCTTTGGACGCTCGATGGCTGCGCGACGATGCGGGACTCGGTGTAACGCCCCTAGAGCGAGCGCGGCAGCAGCGCCGGCACCAGCGTGCGGTTGAGCCGCTCGCGCCACCAGCGCAGCGCCTGGCCGCGCGCGTTGGTCTTCCACGCGAGCCAGAAGGCCTCGGGCGGGCGCGGTTCCTCGGTGGTCAGTTCGACCAGCGTGCCGCGCGCCAGTTCGCCATCGATGCAGGCCCGCGGCAGGAAGCCGTGTCCCAGGCCCGCGGCCTGGCAGGCGATCTTCGCCGCCATGGACGGCACGGCCACGCGGTGCTGTCCGGCGAGCAGCCCCACGGTGCGGTCGGACAGCGTGCGTGCGCTGTCGCTCACCACGATGGCGTTGTGCTCGAGCAGGTCGCCGCGGTGCAGCGGCCGGCCGAGCCGGGTGAGCGGATGTGTCGCAGAGACGCAGAACGCAAACTCGAGGCTGCCCACCATCACGGCCTGGTAGCCCCCGCCGGCCGGCCCTTCGCCAGCGGCAATGACGATGTCGGCGCGCCCTTCGCGCAATGCCTCCCAGCTGCCTGTGAGCGCCTCGCAGCCGATGCGCAGCCGCGTGCCGCAGCGCAGTTCCTCGAAGGCGCGGATGTCGTCGATCAGCGCCTGCGTGGGAATCAGCGAGTCGTGCACCAGCCGCAGCTCCGACTCGAAGCCGGTGGCGATCTGCCGCATGCGCGATTCGAGATCGCTGGCGGCGCCGAGCAGCCAGCGGCCTTCCTTGAGCATTTCTTCGCCGGCCGCGGTGAGCGTTACGCGCGGCCCGTTGCGCACGAACAGCAGCATGCCCAGTTGTTCCTCAAGCTTGCCCACCGCGTACGAGATGGTCGAGGGCACCTTGTTCAGTCGCGCGCCCGCGGCGGCGAAGGAGCCATGGCGCGCAATGGCGTCCACGAGTTCGATGGCTTCGAGGCTGAGTTTCAGCACGGGCAAGTCCTTGGAAATTGAATCATCGAAAAATTCGATGATTGAAGGTGAAAAGTTTCGTCAACAGGTCTCTCGGAAAGAAAGATGATTCAGACATGCCTCGGAGATTCTTCTCCGAGGCCATTGTGAATCAAATCGAATCCATCGAACCACAAAGGACGGAAATCATGTTGGAAATTCGCAGCGCCAATGACCGCGGACTCGCAGACTTCGGCTGGCTCAAGTCGCGCCACACCTTCTCCTTCGGCCACTACCACGACGCCGCGCAACAGGGCTTCTCGGACCTGCTGGTGATCAACGATGACCGCGTGCATCCCGGCCGCGGCTTCGGCACCCACCCGCACCGCGACATGGAAATCTTCTCGTACGTGCTCGACGGCGCGCTCGAGCACAAGGACTCCATGGGCACGGGCTCCGTCATCCGCCCCGGCGACGTGCAGATGATGAGCGCCGGCACCGGCGTGCGCCACAGCGAGTTCAATTCGTCGGCCGCCGATCCGCTGCACTTTCTGCAGATCTGGATCACGCCGAACGCCAAGGGCGTGGCGCCGCGCTACCAGCAGGTGCACTTCGCACCGGAAGAAAAGCGCGGCCGCCTGCGGCTGATCGTCTCGCCCGAAGGCACCGACGGCTCGCTGGCCGTGCACCAGGACGCCCGCGTCTATGCCGGCCTGTTCGACGGCGATGAATCCGCCTCGCTCGAGCTCGGTCCCGATCGGCATGCCTATGTGCATGTGGCGCGCGGCAGCGTCGAGCTCAACGGCCAGCGGCTGGGCGAAGGCGACGGCGCGCGGCTGCGCGGCGAACAGCGGATCGAACTGACCCGGGGCGAAGGCGCCGAGGTGCTGGTGTTCGACCTGCGGCCGAACGAGCTGCCTTCCTTCCACTGACGCGTCAACGCGTCCCGGTTCCCTGTCCCTTCCCTTACTTTTCAATTTTTCAAACGGAGTACTTCATGTCCATCAAAGCCACCCCCACCGCCGGCGCCAAGCTGCTCACCCCCGCCGACCACACGCTGGTCATGATCGACTTCCAGTCGCAGATGGCTTTTGCCACGCACTCGATCGACGCGGTGAACCTGCGCAACAACGCCGCCTTGGTGGCCAATGCGGCGGCCGGCTTCGGCGTGTCGACCATCCTCACCACCGTGGCCGAGAAGAGTTTTTCGGGCCCGATGTTCAGCGAGATCACCGATGCTTTCCCGGGCCAGAAGATGCTCGACCGCACCTCGATGAACACCTGGGAAGACGCGGCAGTGATCGACCGCGTGAACGAGATCGGCAAAAAGCGCATCGTGCTGTCGGGGCTGTGGACGGGCGTCTGCATCGTGGGCCCCGCGCTGTCGGCGCTCGACCAGGGTTTTGAGGTGTTCGTGATCGCCGACGCCTGCGGCGACGTGTCGACCGAGGCGCACAACCGCGCGATGGACCGCATGGTGCAGGCCGGCGCGCAGCCGATGACCTCGCTGCAATACCTGCTCGAGCTGCAGCGCGATTGGGCCCGCACCGACACCTACGAACTGACCACCGGCATTGCGAAGAAGTTCGGCGGCGCTTACGGCCTGGGCGTGACCTACGCCAAGACCATGTTCGGCGCGCACGAAGGCTGAGCGGGCGCATTCCGATGAAGCCCTATGTCCTGTCGCTTGCGCTGGGCCTTTTGGTCGGCGTGATCTACGCGCTCTTTCAGGTGCGCTCCCCGGCCCCGCCGGTGATCGCCCTGGTGGGGCTTCTCGGAATTCTGCTCGGCGAGCAGATTCCGCCCCTGGTCAAGGGCTGGCTCAAGCCCGAGGCCGTGGCTGCCACCTCGTGGCTGCACCACCAGGTCAAGCCGCATGTGTTCGGCGAGTTGCCACAATGCGCCAAGGCCGGCCAGGCCGCTGCACCGGGCAAAGACGCATGAGCGATCCATCATTCGACGAACAGCGCCGGCGGCTCTGCCTCGGCACGCTTGGCGCCGCGCTGGCCGGCGCCGCATCGGCACAATCCAATCCTTCGAGGACACCCGACATGGCAGGCACCACCACCACTCCCGACCTCATCTTGCACAACGGCCGCTTCACCACGCTGGACCGCACCAACCCCGTCGCCGACGCCGTGGCCATCAAGGACGGCCGCTTCACCCGTGTGGGCCGCGCGCAAGACATCCTCTCGCTGGCAGGCGACGGCACCCGCGTGATCGACCTGCAGGGCAAACGCGTGCTGCCGGGCCTGATCGACAACCATCTGCACATCATCCGCGGCGGCCTCAACTTCAACCTCGAACTGCGCTGGGACGGCGTGCGCAGCCTGGCCGACGCGATGGCGATGCTGAAGCGCCAGGTCGCCATAACGCCCGCGCCGCAATGGGTGCGCGTGGTGGGCGGCTTCACCGAACACCAGTTCATCGAAAAGCGCCTGCCGACCATCGAAGAGCTCAACGCGGTGGCGCCCGACACGCCGGTGTTCCTGCTGCACTTGTACGACCGCGCGCTGCTCAACGGCGCCGCGTTGCGTGCGGTGGGCTACACCAAGGACACGCCCGCGCCACCCGGCGGCGAGATCGTGCGCGACGCGGCCGGCAACCCGACCGGCCTGCTGCTGGCCAAGCCCAATGCGAGCATCCTCTACGCCACGCTCGCCAAGGGGCCGAAGCTGCCCTTCGAATACCAGCTCAATTCCACGCGCCACTTCATGCGCGAGCTCAACCGACTGGGCGTGACCGGCGCCATCGATGCGGGCGGCGGCTTCCAGAACTTTCCCGAGGATTACCAAGTCATTCAGCAGCTGGCCGATGCCGGCCAGCTCACCATCCGCCTGGCCTACAACCTCTTCACGCAAAAGCCCAAGCAGGAGAAGCAGGACTTCCTCAACTGGACCGCCACGTCCAAGTACAAGCAGGGCGACGACTACTTCCGCCACAACGGCGCGGGCGAGATGCTGGTCTTCTCGGCCGCCGACTTCGAGGACTTCCGCCAGCCGCGGCCCGACATGGCGCCAGAAATGGAAGACGATCTGGAAGAAGTGGTGCGTGTGCTGGTGCAGAACAAGTGGCCGTGGCGCATGCACGCGACCTACGACGAGACCATCGACCGCGCGCTCGGCGTGTTCGAGAAGGTCAACCGCGACACGCCGCTCGCGGGCCTGAACTGGTTCTTCGATCACTGCGAGACCATTTCCGAGAAGTCGATCGACCGCATCGCCGCGCTGGGCGGCGGCATCGCGGTGCAGCACCGCATGGCCTACCAGGGCGAATACTTCGTCGAGCGCTACGGCGCCGGTGCGGCCGAGGCCACGCCGCCGGTCAAGCGCATGCTCGAGAAGGGCGTGAAGGTGTCCGCGGGCACCGACGCCACGCGCGTCGCTTCGTACAACCCGTGGGTGTCGCTCTCGTGGCTGGTCACCGGCAAGACGGTGGGCGGCATGCAGCTGTACCCGCAGCGCAACTGCCTGGACCGCGAGGCGGCGCTTCGCATGTGGACCGAGAACGTGACCTGGTTCTCCAACGAGGTCGGCAAGAAGGGCCGCATCGAGGCCGGCATGCTCGCCGACCTGGTGGTGCCCGACCGCGACTTCTTCGCCTGCGCCGAATCGGAGATCGCCGACACCACGGCGCTCTTGACCATGGTGGGCGGCAAGGTGGTGTATGGCGCCGGGCCGTTCCAGTCGCACGACGAGGGCGCGCCGCCGCCGGCCATGCCCGACTGGTCGCCGGTGCGCAGTTTCGGCGGCTACGCCGGTTGGGGCGATGCCGAGGGCGCACCGCTGCAAAAGGCGATGCGCCACGCGGCCATGTCCTGCGCTTGCGCCAACAACTGCAGCGTGCACGGTCACCAGCACGCGACGGCCTGGAGCAGCAAGCTGCCGATCGCGGATCTCAAGAGCTTCTGGGGCGCGCTCGGCTGCGCCTGCTGGGCGGTGTGATGGCCATGCGCTGGACCTCTTCACCCGCAGTGCGCTGGGTCGCCTTGCTGCTGCTGTGCGCGGCCTACCTGCAGGGCGGGCTGAACAAGGCCATGGACTTCAACGCGGCCATCGCCGAGATGAACCACTTCGGCCTGTCGCCCGCGGCACCGCTCGCCATCGCCGTCATCGTGCTGGAACTGGGCGCCTCGGCGCTCATCCTCACGGGTGTCTTGCGCTGGCTGGGCGCGCTGGCGCTCGGCGGCTTCACGTTGCTCGCGACCTTCGTCGCGCTGCGTTTCTGGGAGATGCCGCAGCCCGAGCGCTTCATGGCGGCCAATTCCTTCTTCGAACACCTGGGCTTGGTCGGCGGCTTCCTGCTGGTGGCCTGGCATGACCTGCGGGAGCGTGCGCATGACTGAACCCCAAGCCGGCGCGGTCGCGTCGCCCCCGCAGCCTGGCGCCTTCGCGCCGCTGCGCCAGCCGGTGTTCGCGGTGCTGTGGGCCGCCACCGTTCTCGGCAACATCGGCAGCTTCATGCGCGACGTGGCCAGCTCGTGGTTGGTGACGGATCTTTCGGCGAACCCCACCGCGGTGGCGCTGATCCAGACCGCGGCCACGCTGCCGATCTTCCTGCTCGCGATCCCGGCCGGCGTGCTGTCCGACATCCTCGACCGGCGGCGCTTCCTGATCTTCGTGCAGCTGGTGCTCGCGGCCGTCAGCGGCGCGCTGCTCGTGCTCTCGCACACCGGCGCGCTCACCGTGGAGTACCTCATCGCGCTGACCTTCGTAGGCGGCATCGGCGCTGCGCTGATGGGGCCGACGTGGCAGTCGATCGTGCCTGAGCTCGTGCCGCGGGCCGAGCTCAAGGGCGCGGTGGCGCTGAACTCGCTGGGCATCAACATCGCGCGTTCCATCGGCCCGGCCGCGGGCGGGCTGATCCTCGCGAGCTTCGGTGCGGCGGTCACCTATGGCGTCGACGTGCTGAGCTATGCCTTCGTGATCGCGGCGCTCTTGTGGTGGAAGCGCCCGGCGGCCGCGGACAGCGGATTGTCCGAGAACTTTCTCGGCGCCTTCCGCGCCGGGCTGCGCTACACGCGTGCCAGCAAGGAGCTGCACGTTGTGCTGCTGCGCGCGGCCGTGTTCTTCCTGTTCGCGAGTTCGGTCTGGGCGCTGCTGCCACTGGTCGCACGGCAGATGCTCGGCGGCACGGCGAGCTTCTACGGCGTGCTGCTGGGCGCTGTGGGTGCGGGCGCGATCGGCGGTGCGCTTGTCATGCCGCGGCTGCGCGCTCGGCTCGACGCCGACGGGCTCATCCTGCTCGCGTCGCTGCTCACCGCGGCGGTGATGGGCAGCCTTGTGTTCGCGCCGCCGAAGTGGCTCGCCGTGCTGTTGCTGCTGGTGCTGGGGCTCGGCTGGATCATTGCACTCACCACGCTCAACGGCGTGGCCCAATCCATCCTGCCGAACTGGGTGCGCGGGCGCGGGCTGGCGGTGTACCTCACCGTCTTCAACGGCGCCATGGCCGCCGGCAGCCTGGGCTGGGGCCTGGTCGCGCAGCAGGTGGGCGTGCCGGCCACGCTGGTGGTGGGTGCGGTGGGGCTCGTCGGGGTGGCGCTCGCGTTCCACCGCGTGAAGCTGCCGGCCGGTGAGGCCGATCTGCAGCCCTCCAACCATTGGCCCGAACCGCTGGTGGCCGAGCCCGTCGCGCATGACCGTGGGCCCGTGATGATTCAGGTCGAATACCGCATCCGCAAGGAGGACCGCGCCGCGTTTCTGGCCGTGATGAAGCGGCTCTCGCTGGAGCGCCGCCGAGACGGCGCCTATGCCTGGGGCATCACCGAACACACGGTCGATGCCGAGCGCATCGTCGAGTGGTTCCTCGTGGAGTCGTGGGCCGAGCATCTGCGCCAGCACCATCGCGTGTCGCATGCCGACGCGGACCTGCAAGCCGAAGCCCTGCGCTTTCACACAGGGCCGGGCAGGCCCGAGGTGCATCACTTCCTGTCGCTCTAGGGTTTACTCCAGCAGATGAGTTCAAAATTCCATTGACATGAGCTGATCATCTTCTTAACCTTCAGCCTCACGACAGCAACCGGTTAAGTTTGCTGTCGGGCAGCAACAGCGCTGCTTCACATACCGGCTATTAAAGCCCTCGATATACGCGAAAGCGTCGTCGAGGGCTTTTTCGTTTTTGGAGCTCAGATGACGATGGTTCAAACCGCCGAAGAGGCGAACGTTTTCCCAGACGTGAAGGTGGCCAGCATCCAGATGGCGCCGCGCATCGGCGACAAGGCGGCCAACCTCAGGAGGTCGGTCGACCTCATCGAGGAGGCGGCGCGGCAGGGTGCGGTGGTTGCAGTGTTGCCCGAGTTGGCGAACACTGGCTACGTGTTCGCCTCGCGGCAGGAGGCTTTCGCGCTGGCCGAATCGGTGCCGGACGGCGAGAGCTCGCAGGTGTGGCTCGAGGTGGCGCGCCGCTGCAAGATCCACGTTGTTGCGGGCATCGCGGAGCGGGTCGGCGACCGGCTCTTCAACGCCGCGCTGGTAGCCGGCCCGCACGGCTACATCGGCACTTACCGCAAGCTGCATCTCTGGGGCGACGAGCATCTTTTCTTTGAGTCCGGCGACCTCGGCCTACCGGTGTTCCATACCGAAATCGGACGATTGGGCGCCATCATCTGCTACGACGGGTGGTTCCCCGAGGTCTACCGGCTGCTGGCCATGCAGGGCGCGGACTTCGTGTGCATGCCGACCAACTGGGTGCCGATGCCGGGTCAGGTCGAAGGGCATGCGGCAATGGCCAATACGTTGGCGATGGCAAATGCGCACAGCAACGGCCTCAACATCATTTGCGCCGATCGGGTCGGCACCGAGCGCGGTCAGCCCTTCATCGGCCAGAGCCTGATCGTCGGTGCCCAAGGCTGGCCTGTCGCAGGCCCGGCCAGCCGCGACAGCGAAGAGATCCTGTATGCGTCGATCAATCTCAGGAAGTCGCGCAGTGCGCGACATCTCAACGTCTTCAACGATGTTCTGCGAGACCGCAGAGACGACATCTACGACCCCATGCTGGGCACCGGCTGGAAACTGCCGCGCCACTGATTTCCCGTTCCACCCACTCGCCATTCAACCCTCTCTTCACTCAACGAGGTCTCGTCATGCAAACATTCCAACGCTTTTTCCGCCTGAGCGCCGTCGCCGCCATGGCCGCCATCACCGCGGGTGCCTACGCCGCGGACCCCATCAAGATCGGCGTGGCCGTCGGTCTTTCCGGTGCCAACAGCGTCGTCGCGCCGGCCGTCGTTCAGTCGTCGCAACTGGCGGTGGAAGAGATCAACGCAGCGGGCGGCATCCTCGGGCGCAAGGTCGAACTGGAGATCGTCGACGACGCATCGGGCGCCGTCGGCGCACAGAAGGCCTTCGACACGCTGGTGTTCCAGAAGAAGGTTGCCGCCATCATCGCCATGGAAACCAGCGCCGCGCGCAATGCCGCGCTGCCGATCGTGAGCAAGGGCAAGGTGCCCTACATCTACACGTCGTTCTACGAAGGACGTTCCTGCAACAACGCGATGTACGTCAACGGCTGGGTGCCGGAGCAGCAGGTGGCGCCGGTGGTCGACTACTTTCTGGCAAGCAAGAGCGCCAAGACCTTCTTCCTGGTCGGCAACGACTATTCGTTCGGGCGCGGCATGCTGAACTTCACCAAGAAGTACATCGAGAAAAAGGGCGGCAAGGTCATCGGCGAGGAGTTCCTGCCGATCGACGGCAGCGACTGGACATCGGTCATCTCGAAGATCCGTTCGGTCAAGCCCGATGCGTTGATCAGCGCGACCGCCGGCGGTGCACCCAATGTCTCGCTGGCCAAGCAGCTCAAGGGTGCCGGCATGACGCTGCCCTACGGCAACCTCGCCATCGACGAGGGCACGGCCAAGACCATGGGCGATGCGGCCAGCGGCATGTACATGTCGGCCTCTTACCTGACGAGCATCGACACGCCCGAGAACAAGAAATTCGTGGCTGCCATGACGAAGAAATTCGGCGCCGACCTGAAAACGCCCAACGAGCTGTCCGAGCCGCAATACGAGGCGTTCTACCTGTACAAGGCAGCAGCAGAGAAGGTGGGGTCGACCGACGCGGCCAAGGTGATCCCGGCCCTGGCAGAGGTGTCGTTCAACGGCCCGCGCGGCACGGTGCAGATGAACAAGAGCCGCCACACGCCGCTGTCGATGCGCCTCGGCCAGGTTCAGGCGGACGGCTCGGTCAAGATCCTCCAGACCTTCGCCAACGTTGATCCGGGCGCGCAGTGCCCCAACCTCAACTGAAGCCGCAACGCTAGAAAGCCGCAGGAGACATTCATGGTGCTGCTACTGGACCTGCTGACGACGGCGGCCATGCTGTTCGTCGTCACGGCAGGCTTGATGATGATCTTCGGCGTGATGAAGATCGTCAACTTCGCGCATGGAGCGCTGCTCACGCTGGGCGGCTATGCGAGCTACGTCGTCACGCAGCTGAAGCTCGATCCGTGGCTCAGTTGGCCGCTGGCCTTCGCTGCGGGCATGGTGGTCGGCATGGCCGTCGAACGACTGATCGTCCGGCCGCTGTACAAGCGGCCGCTCGACGCCATCCTTGCGACCTGGGGACTCGGCATCGTCATCGGCCAGCTGATCGTGATGGCCTTCGGCCGCGAGGTGCAGTTCGTCGATTCGCCGTTGTCGGGCACCTGGTCGCTCTTCGGCATCGACTACTCTGCGTACCGGCTGCTGCTGGTTCCCGTCGCCATTGTGATGTGTCTCCTGCTGACCGGTCTGCTCAACGGCACGCGCTTCGGCATCCGCACCCGCGCCGTGATCATGAACGAGGACTTGGCCAGCGGCCTCGGCATTCACGCGGGCTGGGTGCGCTTCGTCACCTTCAGTCTCGGCGCAGGCCTGGGCACCCTGGCCGGCACCATGATCACGCCGCTGTCGAGCGTCGATCCGAACATGGGAATGGCCTGGCTGGTGAGCGCCTTCATGCTGGTCATGGTTTCGGGCCACTCGATGGTGAGCCTGATGCTGACCTGCCTGGTTTTCGGCGCTTGCCAGGTGCTGGTCAGCACCTACGCCAGTCCGGTCCTCGGCGGCCTGACCATCGCGGTTCTCGCGGCCGTCACGCTGCGCATCCGCCCGAAGGGGTTCGCACATGGCTGAAGCCGATCAAAGACCGGCGCGCTCCGCGCGTGGCCTGCTGGCGCTCGGCATCGCGGGCATTTTGCTCATTGCCATCGGGCCGTGGGTCTTCGATACCTACTTGCTCAACATCCTGATCAAGTCGTTCTTCTTCGCCATCGCAGCCATCACTGTTGATGTGCTCTGGGGTTACACAGGCTACCTGACGTTCGGGCAGTCGGCCTTCTTCGGCATTGGCGCCTATGCGGCGGGGCTCGCGTTCACGCATGGCGGGTTCTCCGCCTCGACGGTGTTTCTCGCCATCGGCGCGGCGGTGCTGGTGACGGCGGCCGTGGCCGCGCTCGTCGGCTGGCTATCGTTCTATCGCGGTGCATCGCCGTTCTTCGCGACGGTCATCTCGCTGGTGCTGCCGATCGTGCTGACGCAGCTGCTGCTGAGCGGCGGCGAGTGGACAGGATCGAGTTCGGGGCTCACCGGCTACCAGACATTCGATCTCTCGCTGGAAGCCTGGTACTGGGTGTCCGGCGCGGCGCTTGTCGTTGCGGCCCTGCTCGCCTGGAAGGTGGTCCGCAGCGATGCCGGCCGGGTCCTGGCCGCGATTCGCGACAACGAGTCGCGCTGCTCCTACCTCGGCATCGATGCGTCGCTCGTGAAGATCGCCCTGCTGGTCGCCACCGCCGTCATTGCCGGGCTGGCCGGCTTCGGCTACGGCTCGTTCAGCGGCGTCGTGGCACCCGAACTCACGGGCTTCGTCTTCGGCACCGAGCTCATCATCTGGGTGGCGCTCGGGGGGCGCGGCACGTTGTGGGGACCATTGATCGGCGCGGTGCTGATCAACGTCGCGACCGCTTATCTGAGCGGCAGCATGCCCTTCGCGTGGCAACTCATCCTGGGCGTCGCCTTCGTGCTGGTCATCGTGCTGTTTCCACAGGGGCTGGTGCCCTTGCTGCTGAAGCCGCTGGGCTTGGGCCGGCAGCCTGCGCGGGTGCTCGCGCTGGTCGAGCGGCCGGTTCGTGCATCGACAGCCGACGCGGGCAAGCCGGCGTTGGCGATGCGCGGCCTGACCAAGAGCTTCGGGAGCCTGAAGGTCTTGCAGGGCATCGACCTGGAGGCGCATGCGGGCCAACTGGTCGGCCTGATCGGCCCCAACGGTGCGGGCAAGACGACGCTGATGCGCTGCATGAGCGACGGCGCCGACCGCAGTGCGGGCACGGTCGAGCTGTGCGGAAACGACATCGGCCTGCTGCCGCCCAATGCATGCGTGCGCTTCGGGCTGGGCCGCAAGTTCCAGAACGCGAACGTGTTCGAGTCGCTGACCGTCGCGGAATGCCTGCGCATCGCGGGCACCATCCTCGAGTCTCCATCGCTCTTGCGCAACGACAGTGCGCTGCGGCTTCCGCCATATGCACTCGATGTGGTGCGCACCACCGGGCTGGACCGCAAGCTGAACGTGGTGGCCAGGGATCTCTCGCATGGGGAGCAGCAAGCCCTGGAGCTGGCGATGGTGCTGGCCTTGGAGCCCCGCATCGTGCTGCTGGACGAGCCGACCGCCGGCCTGACAAAGACCGAGCGCACGCAGATCGGCAAGGTGCTCTCGTCGCTCGCGCATCGCTACCGCCTGTGCTGCCTGCTCGTGGAGCACGACCTGGATTTCGTCGAGGAGATTGCCACGCGCATCGTGGTGCTGCATCAAGGCACGATCGTCATGCAGGGCAGCTTCCAGGAAGTGGTGAACTCCGATCTCGTCAAGACCATCTACGCCGGCAGCGCGCACGCCGCCAAGGAGGCTGCATGAGCCAGGCTGCCTTGCAATTGAACGCGGTGACCAGCGGCTACAAGGCCTCTGTCGTTCTCCGGAATGTGTCGCTCATCATCGGCGCCGGCGAGGCCGTGGCTCTGCTGGGCAAGAACGGCATGGGCAAAAGCACCTTGCTGAAGACGGTGATGGGCTACCTGCCGAAAAAGTCGGGCGGCATCCAGTTGGCGGGCGGCGACATCACGCGCTTTGCGCCGCACAAGATCGCCCGCCTCGGCATTGCCTACGCGGCGCAGGAGCAAGCGCTTTTTGCCGATCTCAGCATCCGCGACAACTTGCGGCTCGGGCTGGCGAAGGAGTCGACCTTCGACGAGCGCTTTACGGAGATCGAGCCCGTGTTTCCGGTGTTCAAGACACGTCTCAGGCAGTACGCCGGTACGCTCTCGGGCGGCGAGCAGAAGATGCTTTTGCTGGCGCGCGCGCTGATGATGCGGCCGTCCGTGATCTTGCTGGACGAGATCACCGAAGGGCTGCAGCCCTCCGTCATCGACCGGTTGGCCGACGCACTGCTGTGGGAGCGTGAAAAGCGCGGCACCGCCATGCTCATCGTCGAGCAGAACGTGCCATTCGCCCTGAAGGTCGTCGATCGGTTCGTCGTGCTGAAGCAAGGCGAGATCGTCGATGAAGGAAATGCCCGCGCCGGCGAAGCCGTGGAGCAGGTCTTCAATCATCTTCGGGTCTGAGCTCATGAAAAATTCAACCCGCACGGCGATGCCTGTTTGCCAGTTCATCTCGACCGGCGGCACCATCGCCATGAAAACCGACCCGGCCGGGAATGCGCCGGTGCCGGCCCTTTCCGGCGACGAATTGCTCGCGCGCGTTCCGGGCCTCCAGCGCATCGCGGACCTGCGTGTGCAGAACCTGCTCAACGTGCCGTCCGACTACATGGGCCCCGCGGAGTGGGTGGCACTGCACGGCGCGGTCGAAGCGGCGCTGGCGCAGGACGATGTGGCGGGCGCGATCGTTTCGCACGGCACCGACACGCTGGAAGAAACGGCCTGGTTCCTGGACCTCACGATCGCGAGCGGCAAGCCCGTGGTGCTGACGGGCGCCCAGCGCAATGCCTCGGATCCCGATTCTGACGGGCCGCGCAACCTGCTCAATGCCGCACGCGTCTGCATCGCCCCGGAGGCCCGCGGAAATGGCGCGATGGTGGTGCTCAACAACCAGATCAATGCGGCGCGCGAGGTCACCAAGTCGCACACGTCGGACGTCGAGGCGTTCAAATCCGGCGACTTCGGCTTGCTCGGCACAGTGGACGACGACAAGGTGGTGTTCTCCCGCAAACCGCAGCGGCGGCAGCAACTCCCGCTGGCCGGTATCGCACTGCCGGATGTGGCGATCATTTGCATGTACGGCGGCGCTGACGGCTCGTTGATTCGCCACGCGGCAAGCGCTGGGGTCAAGGGCATCGTCGTACAGGCGCTGGGCTGGGGCAACGTCAACCTGGCCATGTACGAGGCGATCGCGGAAGCCATCGATGCAGGCATTGCGGTGGTGATCTCCACGCGCGTGCCCAACGGGCGGGTACGGCCGATCTACGGCTTTACAGGCGGTGGCAAGACGCTCAAGAATGTCGGGGCGACATTTGCGGACAACCTGAGTCCGCACAAGGCCAGGATCCTCTTGATGCTGGCGCTGCAGACAGCGCAATCCACCGCCTCGCTGCAGGCCTTGTTCGATCGTTAGGATCACCCAGGATGGCAACCATGAGCACATCAGCCGCCGATTGGCGCATTGGCGTCCTGTTCTCCCGGTCGGGTGCGACGGGCGTGACCGAGTCGGAGCACTTTTTTGGAACGGCCCTGGCGATCGAGGAGATCAACGCGATGGGCGGCGTGCTCGACCGCAAGCTGGCGCCGGTGGTCTATGACCCGAAGGGCGACTCCGCGGAGTACCGGCGCCTGGCCACGCGCTTGCTCATCGACGATGAAGTGAACGTGATCTTCGGCTGCTCCCGGTCGTCGAGCCGCAAGGCGGTGTTGCCGGTCGTCGAACGGAACAACGGCCTGCTCTGGTACTGCTCGTTCTACGAGGGATTCGAGTACTCGCCGAACGTGATCTATACCGGCGCCTGCCTCAACCAGAACGCCATGCAGCTGGCGGCCTACCTGTTGCGCAACAAGGGGTCGCGGTTCTTTCTGGTCGGCGCGGACTACATCTACCCGCGCGAATCGAACCGGGTGATGCGCGACATGGTCGAGCAGCATGGCGGAGAAATCCTCGACGAGGTCTACCTGCCGGTCGAGGCCGGCGAAGCGCAGCTCGAGGAAGTCATTCGCGACATCGTCCTGCTTCAGCCCAGCGTCGTTTTCTCGACGCTGGTCGGCGAGTCCGCGCGGCAGTTCTATCGCTTGTACCGAAAGCACGGGCTAGATCCCAAGCGCATTCCCATCGCCAGCCTGTCCATGGCGGAAGAAGAGATCCGGCTGATCGGCGCCGACCTGTGCGAAGGCCACATCACTTCGGCCACGTACTTCAACTCGCTGGACAACGAGAGCAATGAGCGCTTCGTTTCACTGTGGCACGCCCGCTTCGGCGACCGGCCCACCAGCACCTGGTCCGAGATGGCCTACAGCCAGGTCCACCTGTTCGCGCGCGCGCTGCAGCGCACGGGCAGCCTCGACACGGCGCGCCTGGTGCAGAGCGCCCATGCCGTGACATTCGATTCGCCCGAAGGCCTGCTGTCCATCGATGCCGACAACAACCACTGCGCGCTGACGCCGCGCATCGGCGTATGCCGCAGCGACGGACAGTTCGACATCGTCTGGGAGGGCAAGGAGCCGATCAAGGCGGACCCCTACCTGTCGACCCTCGGCTTTTCCGAGTTCTGGCTGGATTGACGCCATGAGCAGTCTCCGCCGTCTGTACGAAGACCTGCGCAGCATCAGCGTTGCCGTGGTGTACCCGCCCGGCGAAGAACGCGACGTGCTGATCGACCAGCTCAAGCGCATCGGTTGCCGGCTTCATGTCGCCTGGCCGTTTCCCGGCACGCCGCCGACCGCAGACGTCATCTTTTTCCAGGTCTCGCAGGAACTGCAGGGCAGCGCGTCCTGGAGCGCCAGCGTGATCGACGCGACGCTGATCGCACTGTCGGACTACGAGAGCCCGACGACTCTGAAACTGCTGCTGGACACGAGTGCGCATGGCGTGATCACGCGCCCGTTTCGATCGGCAGGCGTGCTGAGCACGCTGGTGCTGGCGCGCTCCGCACAGAGTTTCCAGGCGCGGCTTCAGAGCAAGGTGATGAAGCTCGAGGACACGATCAAGTCGCGCCGCCAGATTGAAAAAGCCATCCGCTTGCTGTCGGAAAGCCAGCAGCTTTCCGAGACGCAGGCTTACGAGCACATGCGCGCTCGCGCGACCAAGCTGAGGATCACCGTGGCCGAGGTTTCCGCGATGATCATCGACGCACACGAGGCCATGGAGAAGCTCGGATTGGGGAATCCCAACGCCAAGCGCTGATCAACCCTTGGCCGTGCATCGGCCGAGCGGCGGGACGGACGGATGCGTGCTTCGATCAGGGCTGAAGCCCAGGAGGAACCGCGGTATTGCCAATGTTCGACCCTGAATGCGTTGGGCCCTGCGCGCTGCGCCATCGCGTCCAGAATGCGCGTCGCCAGTTCGGGCACCAATGGATCCGGCGCTTGGCCGGCCAGCGTCGCCATACCCAGGCAGTAGTCGATGCGAGGCCGAAATGGGCGGCATACTGCTTCGATGAAGCAGGCACCCGCCGAGACGCCGATGGCGTTCATCCGATCCATCGTGTGTGCGTACGAGCGCTATGGAAAGGATCCCACGCATGCGCTGCATGAAGCGCGGATTCTTCCGTCGCAGCTGAAGCGCATCGATGCGAGGGTGACGGCCGAGCAGATGGAAACCTTCTCCGGCCTTGCCATGCGCGAACTCGACGACGAAGCGCTCGGATGGTTTTCACGGCCGCTTCGGCATGGGGCGAACGGCATGCTTTGCCGAGCCTCTTTGCCTTCGCCCGATCTGCATGTCGCGCTGTCGCGGTGGTGCCGGCACTATGCGCTTCTGACCGAAGACATCCGGCTGGAGCTCAGCGTCGATGGAGCGACGGCCTGCCTCTCGATCCATGAGCATGCGGACCTTGGCGAGCAGCGCGAGTTCTGCCTCGTCAGCTCGTTCCGGAATATCCACGGATACGTATGCTGGCTGGCCGACTCACGCATTCCGCTGTCCCATGCCGCGTTTCCATTTTCTCCACCGCCGCACGTCAAAGCGTACGAGTGGATGTTTCGTGGACCGGTGAGCTTCAATCAACCGTGCGCGAGCTTGCGCTTCGACGCGCGCTACCTCAGCCTGCCGGTGCTGCGCGATGACCGCGATCTGCGCCGGATGCTCCAGCGTCCGCTGCCCCTCATCGTTCTTCAGTACCGGCGCGACCGGCTTCTTTCTGGACGCATCCGGGAGCTGCTCAAGGCGCGGGGCATGGCGCTTGCGACCGCGGAGGCCCTTTCCGGCGAGCTCAACCTGTCCACCCGCAGCTTGCACCGGCATCTGGCGGAAGAGGGCGCGTCCTTGCAGCAGCTGAAGAACGAGGTGCGCCGCGACATTGCGATCGATCAGCTGACACGCACGAAGAAACCGGTGAAGCAGATTGCCGCTGCAGCGGGATTCCAGAATGAAGGGAGCTTCAACAGGGCCTTCAAGGAATGGACAGGAAAGACGCCTGGAGAATTCCGAAAGCCGCCCGACGTTACGCGGTGACGGGCACCGGGTCGGCGGGCGCGTCCGGTGCCGGCAACGTCGAGACACCCTGCGCCACTGCCGCCTCCTCTTGCGCACGAAGGGCGCGAAGATAACCGTCGCGTGTCTGGAGCCGCTTCCAGTAGGCAGCGACGGCCGGTGTGAAGCGGGCCGTGAGTCCCAGATGCTCGGCCAGCAACAGCGCATAGCCGACGGACACGTCGGCAGCGGTGAAACGGCCGCCGCACAAATAGGTGTGCGTTGAAAACAGCGGCTCCAGGGTACGCAGCCGGGCCAGGAACCACTTCGCGTAGTCGTCGGCAACGGCGGGTTGCTGGCGGTGCGCGGGCTCGAAACGCGCGTAGCGCAGCACGAGCGTCTGGGGAAACGTGAGCGTCGCTTCGCCGAAATACAGGTAGTTGAGATAGGCGCCGAAGTCGTCTTCACCGCGCTCGACCTGAAGAGGCGTCGGCGCGCTCAAGGCGCAAAGATACTGGCAGATCGCTGCCGATTCGGTCATTCGCGTGTCGCCGTCGAGCATGAGCGGCACGGTCCCGAGCGGATTGACGTCGAGGTAGGTTCGCTGCAATGCGCGAGGGGGAAACGGAAGCATCACGAGCTCGTAGGGCATGCCCAACTCCTCGAGCATCCAGAGGGGCCGGAACGAGCGCGCGCTCATGCAGTGGTAGAGAGTGATCATGTGAATGCCTGTCGCAAAGCATAGGCGCCGCAGCGTCACTCGGCGCGCCACCTTGTTTGCAAATCGTGCCACGTGCAAGGAAGGCGCCTACACCTCGCGCTCCTGGTAGTTGCGCAGCGCCGCAAGGTCGGTGACCACGAGGCTGCCGTATTCGGCATGAACGCAACCCATGGCACTCAGCTGCTTGATCGCGATGTTCGCGCGCTGGCGTGGCAGCCCCGCGAGCTCGCCGAGTTCTTCCTGGGAGATGGGCAGCTTCTCGCCCATGTTGGGGTAGAGCACGGGATTGAACATTCCACTGATCGCGCGCGCGAGCCGCGCCACCGGGTCGGTCAGCCGGTCGGCTTCCACCATGCCAAGGTATTGGGAGAGGCGTTCGTTCAGCTGTCCGATGATGAAGTGGTTGAACTCGAAGCTGGTGTCGAGGAGCCACCGGAACGTGGTCCGTGGAATGTGGATGACGCGCGTCGGCCGCATGGCGATCACGTCGTAGCGCCGCACGCCCGTCTTGATGACCGAGCCTTCGCCGAACCAGCCTCCGCTTGGCACGCCGGTGAACATGACGACCTTGCCGCTGCGACAGGCATTGGTGATCTTGAGCAGCCCGTCCGCGACGCCCACCCATGAATGAACGGGATCGCCCGCGCGAACCACGAATTCGTTTCTCTGGTGAATGGAGTCGTAGGCCTCGCACGCAATTCGCTCGCGCACCGGCTCGGGCAGCGTGCGCGTGCCGGGCATTTCAGCGAGCAGTGCGATCAGTGTTTTGTCTGCTCTCTTCATGGGTCGGCTTTGGGGGTCAAGGCTCCGGCGATCAACGCTGGACCGCATCGGATCGCACTCGGGTTTGTGCTGCCTCACATTGTCTCGCTGCGTACAAACTGCCAGAAAAATCCGACAAAGAATAAGCGCCGTCGAGAGAAGCAGTCAACAACAGGAGACAAGTTCATGCGCGATAGAAAGACTTTCGGATGGCGGGCCGCCGGCCTCACGGCAGCGCTCCTGTCGCTCGCGGGATGCGGCGGAGGCGGCAGCAATGGCGGGGGCGGATTCTTTCCGGTGACCGTGGCGCCACCGCCCGCCGCGGACAATGGCGCAGCGCCTCCGGCGCCTGCACCCGCACCGGCTCCGGTCACCGCGCAGCAAGCCTGTACAAGCCTTGAAGGCAAGACTGTCGGCGCGGCGACAGTCACGGCGGCGGCGGTGGTCGCGGCCAGCGGCGAAGTGCCTGCCTATTGCAAGGTCAACGCAAGGATCGACCCCAAGCTCAACTTCGAGCTGCGACTTCCTGATGCATGGAACAACAAGCTCCAGTACTTCGGCGGCGGTGGATACAACGGGTCGATCCCACCGCTCGTGGCGGGGGATCTGTTGAGCCTGCCAGCCGTCAAGAAAGGCTTTGCCACCGTGGGGAGCGACTCGGGGCATCAAGCCTCGGGCCTCGACGCCTCGTGGGCACTGGACGACCCGACGGCCGCGCAGCTGTTCGGCAGCCTGTCCGTTCCAACGGTCATGTCCTCGGTGGTGGAGATGCTCAAAGTGGCCTACGGCACGGCACCTGCAAAGTCGTACTTCGAAGGCTGTTCGAACGGAGGTCGTGAAGCCTTGATGACCGCGCAGCGCTATCCCAACCTGTTCGACGGAATCATTGCGCGGGCACCGGCCTACAACTGGGTCGGCTTCATGGGCGGCTTCAACCGCACGGCAAAGGCGATGTCGGCGCCGGGCGGATCGCTCGATGCCGCCAAGGTTGCCACCTTGTCCAAGGCCGTGAGGGACGCGTGCGATGCCGACGACGGCATCGTCGACGGCGTGGTGTCGAACCCCGCGGCCTGCAACTTCGATCCCCAGGTGCTGCGGTGCGTAGGCGGTGCGGACACGGGAAGCAACTGCCTGTCGGATGCGCAATTGGCGTCGGTGGCGTCCACCACCTCGCCGGCCGTGTTTGCGGGCAGCCCGACCTACCGTGATCCCGGTCGGCCGCTGGCCGGCAATGAAGACGATCCGGCCGCATTCGGCCTGTGGACGACAGGCGCCGGCAACCCCCAGATGGCGCTGCAGTACCTGTTCCAGGACACGACGGTGAAGACCTACCTCGCGCGCAATCTTGCCGCCGATTCGCTTGCCTACACCTGGGACCAGGACACGGGCGCGCTGTATGGACTGGCGGCGCTCAATGACGCGACCAACGTCGACCTGCGCCCGTTCCAGAACAGCGGCGGCAAGCTGATCCTCTGGCATGGCGAGAACGATGCCGCACTCAGCTACCGCACCACCACGGAGTACTACACCAACATGGTGGCGGCCGTCGGCGGACAGGGCACCGCGGACACCTTCACTCGACTGTACCTCGCACCCGGCGTGAATCACTGTGCGGGCGGGCCCGGCGCCGATGTGTCGGACCTGCTGGGCGCCTTGGATGCATGGGCCGACAAGGGAACCGCGCCTGGAACGCTGGAGGCCAGCAAGATCGTTGCGGGTGCCAATGCGTTCAGCAGGCCGCTGTGCCAGTTCCCGCGCTATCCACGCTACACCGGCCCGTCGAACGACGCGGAGGCGGCCAAGCTCGCGTCGAACTACATCTGCACTTCGCCGTGATCCGGCCGGCCTGGCCATCCTGATCTATCGGATGGCCAGCGCTTCGGGTCGGTCGGGTTGCCAACCACCGCCCAGCGCCTTGAAGGCCGTGACCGCGGCGCGTGCGGATTCGGTTTGCGCCCGCGCCCGCGCATCGGAGGCGCGCAGCAGGTTGTCGTCGGCCTGCAGGACTTCGATCAGGCTGACCACACCCTTTTGGTAGGCCGCGAACGAAGCGCCTCGCGCGCGGCCGAGCGACGCCACGCCTTGCCCGAGCACGGCTGCCTGCTCCTCGCGCTTGACCAGGGCGGAGAAGGCGTTCTCCACGTCCTCGGTCGCGCGCAGCGCGGCAAGCCGGTAGGCCGCCAGCATCTCGGCCTCCTGGCCCTTGGCTTGGTCGATCTGCGCATTGATGCGGCCGAAATCGAACAGGCGCCAGCGCAGGCCCAGCACGCCGGCCGTCTGGCTCGCACCACTGGTGAACAGGTTGCCGCCGGACACGGCCGTTGCGCTGCCGATCAGTCCGCTCAAGGAAAGCTTGGGGTAGTACTCGGCCATGGCAGCGCCGATGCGCGCATTCGATGCGGCCAGGCGACGCTCGGCCACGATCAGGTCGGGCCGGCGCCTGAGCAACTCGGCCGGCGATCCGGCGTTGGCGATCTGCGGGGGGAGCGGAATGGCGCCGGCTTCTGCCAGCTCCGCCCGATGCGTGCCGGGTGCAGAGCCCAGCATCACGTCGAGTGCGTTCATGGCGGCGTCCAGGCCCGCCTCGAGTTCCGGCACGGCGGCGCGGGCCTGGGCGAGGGCGCCTTCGGCCTGATTCACCTGGAGCTCCGCCGCCAATCCCTTGCCATGCAAAAGCTTGACGGTCGAGAGCAGGTCCTGCTGTGTCCGCACCTGGCCTTGTGCAATCTTCAGACGGGTCTGCAAGCCGCGGATGCTGATGTAGATGTCGGCTGTCTGCGCCGCCACGGCCAGGCGGGTGGCGGTGGCGCCGGCTTCCGACGCCTGGTACTCGGCAAGGGCTGCTTCCCGTCCGCGCCGCAGGCCGCCGAACAGGTCGAGCTCCCAGCTCGCGCCGGCGTTGACCTCATAAGAACTGCCCCAGCGGTCGAAACCCGGCGTCGAATTCAGCACCTGCCCCAGGGGAGTCTCGATGGATTGGTAGCCCCTGGCCGCCTGGCCGCTCACATTGCCCGAGGGCAGCAATGCGGCATTCGCCGCGCCGACGCCGGCACGCGCCTGGGCCACGCGGGCGGAGGCCTGCGCAAGGTCGAGGTTCTGTTCCTGTGCAAGCGTGACGAACCGGGTCAGCTGCGGGTCGCCGAATCCCGTCCACCATGCGGTGAGGTCGGCCGGAGCGCTCGCGTGCCGGAGATCCACCGCGGACTGGCCCTGGAAGCGTTCCAGCATGAGCACGTCGGTCCGGACGTAATCGGGCCCGACCGCGCAGCCTGTCGAAAGGCTTGCAACAACGAGTGCCGCAAAGGCTTGTTTGGCCAGCATGGGATTTCCTTCATCGATAAGTAGTGACCATATTACCAGATGGTCACAAGTTGTCCAATTGTTGGGACTCGCGTAAGCTGGACCCATGAAGACAACAAGCGCTTATCCCGTTTCGGCCCGAGGCCCGGCCGACCATGAGGTGCGAGACCAGATCGTGGCCGCGGCCACCGAGCACTTCAGCCGCTACGGCTACGAAAAAACGACCGTCTCCGACCTTGCCAAGGCCATCGGCTTTTCCAAGGCCTACATCTACAAGTTCTTCGAATCCAAGCAGGCCATTGGCGAGATGATCTGCGCCAACTGCCTGCGCGAGATCGAAGCCCAGGTCGGCGCGGCGGTTGCGGAAGCCAAGCAGCCGCCGGAAAAGCTGCGCCGCATGTTCAAGTCCATTACAGAGGCAACCCTTCGGCTGTTGTTCCAGGACCAGAAGCTCTACGAGATTGCCGCCTCGGCCGCCACGGAGCGCTGGCAGGCGGTGCATGCCTATGAAGAACGCATCCAGAAGCTGCTCCGGGACATCCTGCAGGAAGGAAGGCAGAGCGGGGACTTCGAGCGCAAGACGCCGCTGGATGAGACGGCGACGGCCATCTACCTGGTGATCCGCCCCTACATCAACCCGGTGCTGCTGCAGAGCAGCGCCGACTATGCCGAGGAAGCGCCGGTGCACCTGTCGAACCTGGTCCTCCGCAGCCTGTCGCCCTGACTTCCTATTTCTTTGTGACTATTGACTAATATAGTCACTAGTAGCAGAATGAAGGTCCCGATCACTTCCTCAGTGGGACTTTCATGCGCCGGCGCTCCCTTGCTACCTTCGCAGTCATCTGCGCATTGCCATTCGCCTTGGCCGCGTGCGGCGAAAAGGCGCCAGCCGATCCGCGTACGGGGGCGCCCCTGGTGCGCACCGCCATCGTCCAGGGCGCAACCCCAGGGTCGCGTTCTTTCACGGGAACCGTAGCCGCCCGGGTGCAGAGCGACCTGGGATTTCGTGTCTCGGGCAAGGTGCTGGAGCGGCTCGTGGACGGCGGGCAAACCGTGAAGCGCGGCCAGCCGCTGATGCGCCTCGATCCCGCCGATCTGAAGCTTGCCGCGCAGGCGCAGCAAGAAGCCGTGGCCGCGGCGCGAGCGCGTGCCCAGCAGACGGCGGACGACGAAGCCCGCTACCGCGACCTGCGCGGTACCGGCGCCATCTCGGCTTCGGCCTACGACCAGATCAAGAGCGCGGCCGATGCGGCCAAGGCCCAGCTCAACGCGGCCGTGGCCCAGGCCGACGTTGCGCTCAATGCAAGCCGCTACACGCAGCTGGTGGCGGACGGCGACGGCGTCGTCATGGAAACGCTGGCCGAGCCAGGACAGGTCGTGAACGCGGGGCAGGCCGTGGTGCGCCTGGCCCACGCCGGGCGCCGAGAAGCCGTGATCCAGCTGCCGGAAACCCTGCGCCCCGTGGTCGGCTCCACTGCGCAAGCCACGCTTTTCGGCAAGGAAGGCCCGGGCGTTGCGGCCAGGCTGCGGCAGCTCTCGGACGCCGCGGACCGGCTCACCCGTACCTTCGATGCGCGCTACGTGCTGGAGGGAGAGCTGGCCAATGCGCCATTGGGCACCACGGTGTCCATCCAGATTCCGGATGGCTCTTCTTCTATGCAAGCAGGCTTCCAAGTGCCTGCAGGTTCCCTGTTCGACGCAGGCAAGGGGTCGGGCGTATGGATCATCGACGGCACGCCCGCAAAAGTTTCATGGCGCGCGGTCCAGATCCAGCAGCTGAATGACGATGGTGCACGCGTCGCCGGCCAGATCAAGCAAGGCGACCGGATCGTCGCACTCGGCGCGCATCTGCTGCGCGAAGGTGAAGAGGTTCGGCTTGCAGCCCAATCCCCTGCCGCCGGCGCCGTTGCACAGCGAGCCCACCCGTGAGCGAAGGCCGCTTCAACCTGTCGGCGCTCGCGGTGCGCGAGCGCGCGATCAGCCTGTTCCTGATTCTCCTGATCTCGCTGGCCGGAGGCGTCGCGTTCTTCAAGCTCGGCCGCGCCGAGGACCCCGCATTCACGATCAAGGTGATGACGATCGTCACCGCCTGGCCCGGCGCCACCGCGCAGGAGATGCAGGACCAGGTGGCCGAGAAGATCGAGAAGCGCATGCAGGAACTGCGCTGGTACGAACGCACGGAGACCTACACCCGACCCGGCCTTGCCTTCACCATGCTGACCTTGCTGGACAGCACGCCGCCGTCGGAAGTGGAGGCCGAGTTCTACCAGGCCCGCAAGAAGGTCGGGGACGAGGCGCGCAACTTGCCGCAAGGCGTGATCGGGCCTTTTCTCAACGACGAGTATTCCGACGTGACCTTCGCGCTGTACGCGCTCAAGGCCAAGGGTGAACCGCAGCGCCTCCTGGTGCGCGACGCGGAGACGCTGCGCCAGCGGTTGCTGCACGTGCCGGGCGTGAAGAAGGTCAACATCGTCGGCGAGCAGTCGGAGCGCATCTACGTCGAGTTCTCACACGAGCGGCTGGCCACGCTGGGCGTCTCGCCGCAGGACGTGTTCGCCGCGCTCAACAGCCAGAACGTCTTGACGCCGGCCGGCTCCGTGGAGACCAAGGGGCCGGAAGTGTTCATTCGCCTGGACGGCGCCTTCGACGAGCTGCAGAAGATCCGCGATACGCCGGTGGTGGTCCAGGGCCGCACGCTCAAGCTGTCGGACGTCGCCACCGTCAAGCGCGGCTATGAAGACCCGGCGACCGTGATGATCCGCAATGGCGGTGAGCCGGCGCTGTTGCTGGGCGTGGTCATGCGCGACGGCTGGAACGGGCTCGACCTGGGCAAGTCGCTGGACAGCGAGGTCCGCGCCATCAACGCCGAGCAACCGCTGGGCATGCGCCTGGACAAGGTCACGGACCAGGCCGTCAACATCAGCGCCGCGGTGGACGAGTTCATGGTCAAGTTCTTCGTCGCGCTCTTGGTCGTGATGCTGGTGAGCTTCGTGAGCATGGGCTGGCGCGTGGGCCTCGTGGTGGCCGCGGCCGTGCCGCTGACGCTGGCGGTGGTCTTCGTGGTGATGCTCGCAAGCGGCAAGAACTTCGATCGCATCACGCTGGGATCGCTGATCCTCGCGCTGGGCCTCCTGGTGGACGACGCCATCATCGCCATCGAGATGATGGTGGTGAAGATGGAGGAGGGCTACGGCCGCATCGCCGCCTCCGCCTATGCCTGGAGCCATACCGCGGCGCCGATGCTCTCGGGCACGCTGGTCACTGCCGTGGGCTTCATGCCCAACGGCTTTGCCAGGTCCACGGCAGGCGAGTACACCAGCAACATGTTCTGGATCGTCGGCATCGCGCTCATCGCGTCCTGGGTGGTCGCAGTGATCTTCACGCCCTACCTCGGCGTCAAGCTGCTGCCCGACTTCAAGAAGGTCGAGGGCGGCCACGAAGCGATCTACGACACGCCGCGCTACAACCGCTTTCGCCAGCTGCTGGCGCGCGTCATCGCGCGCAAGTGGCTGGTCGCCGGCTCGGTCATTGGCCTCTTCGTCTTGGCCGTGCTCGGCATGGCGGTGGTCAAGAAGCAGTTCTTCCCGATCTCCGACCGACCTGAAGTGCTGATCGAAGTGCAGATGCCCTATGGCACGTCGATCACCCAGACCAGCGCCGCCACGTCCAAGGTGGAAGACTGGCTGGCCAAGCAGGCCGAAGCCCGGATCGTCACCGCCTACGTGGGCCAGGGCGCGCCGCGCTTCTATTTCTCGATGGGGCCGGAGCTGCCCGATCCGTCGTTCGCCAAGATCGTGGTGCGTACCGAGAACCAGGACGAACGCGAAGCGTTGAAGCATCGCCTGCGGCAAGCCATTGCCGATGGCCTCGCGCCCGAGGCGCGCTTGCGCGTCACCCAGCTGGTTTTCGGCCCGTACTCGCCGTTCCCGGTGGCCTACCGTGTCACCGGCCCCGATCCCGACAAGCTGCGCAAGATCGCGGCCGACGTGCAGCAGGTGATGGATGCCAGTCCGATGATGCGCACGGTCAACACCGACTGGGGCGCGCGCACGCCCACGCTGCACTTCACCTTGCAGCAGGACCGGCTGCAGGCTGTGGGGCTGAGCTCCAGCGCCGTGGCGCAACAACTGCAGTTTTTGCTCAGCGGCGCGCCGGTGACTGCCGTGCGCGAGGACATCCGCACGGTGCAGGTCGTCGCGCGCTCGGCCGGCGGCATCCGGCTCGACCCGGCCCGCATCGGCGACTTTACGCTCGCCGGCGCCAACGGCCAGCGCATTCCGCTGTCGCAAGTGGGCCAGGTCGACGTGCGGATGGAAGAACCGATCATGCGACGGCGCGACCGGGTGCCGACGATCACCGTGCGTGGCGACATCGCCGAAGGCTTGCAGCCGCCGGACGTGTCGGCGGCCGTCACCGCGCAGCTGCAGCCGCTCATCGACAAACTGCCGGGCGGCTATCGCATCGAGGAGGCCGGTTCCATCGAGGAGTCGGGCAAGGCGACGGCTGCGATGCTGCCGCTCTTTCCGATCATGCTGGCCATCACCTTGCTGATCATCATCCTGCAGGTGCGTTCGATCTCCGCGATGGTCATGGTCTTCCTGACCAGCCCGCTGGGGCTGATCGGCGTGGTGCCGACCCTGATCCTGTTTCAGCAGCCTTTCGGCATCAATGCGCTGGTCGGCCTGATCGCGCTGTCGGGCATCCTGATGCGCAACACGCTGATATTGATCGGGCAGATCCACCACAACGAACAGGCGGGGCTCGACCCGTTCCGAGCGGTGGTCGAGGCCACCGTGCAGCGTGCCCGGCCGGTGATCCTGACGGCCATGGCCGCGATCCTGGCCTTCATTCCGCTGACGCATTCGGTGTTCTGGGGAACGCTCGCCTACACGCTGATCGGCGGGACCTTTGCCGGGACTGCTCTGACGCTGGTGTTCTTGCCGGCCGTGTATGCCATCTGGTTCCGGATCAGGCCCGACAGCGGCCGCGTGCCTCTGGTCGCGCAGCCGGCCTGAACAGGACCCGCGTCGTGAGTCCGCTCTCCCTGCTGTCCGTGAGTATCGAAAAAGGAATTGCCATGCTGGATACAGTCGTCGTCATCACCGGCGTGTCGTCGGGCATCGGACGTGCCGCCGCAGAGAAATTTGCCAAGCTCGGCTGCCGCGTCTTCGGCACCGTGCGCAGCATCGACAAGACGCCACCGTTGCCCGGCGTCGAGCTCGTCGAGATGGACGTTCGCGAAGACGCTTCCGTTGAACGCGCCATCAAGCACATCATCGACCAGGCCGGCCGCATCAGCGTGCTCGTCAACAACGCGGGCATGAGCATGCTCGGCGCGGTGGAGGAAACATCGGTTTCTGAGGCGGCGTCGCTGTTCGACATCAACGTGTTCGGCGTGCTGCGAACGACTCATGCGGTGCTCCCGCACATGCGAGCGCAACGCCGCGGAAGAATCGTCAACATCAGTTCGGTGCTGGGCTTTCTGCCGGCGCCGTACATGGGGCTTTATTCGGCTTCCAAGCATGCGGTGGAGGGTCTGTCCGAAACCCTGGACCATGAGGTGCGCCAGTTCGGCATTCGCGTGACGCTGGTCGCACCGGCCTATACCCGGACCAACCTGGATGCCAATTCGCCCCAGGCAAGCTCGACAATCGCCGACTACGACCGCGAGCGTGCCATCGCGGCGCGCGCTGTGGCGCACAGCATCGACGGCGCTCCCGGACCCGATGGCGTGGCCGACACGATCGTCGACGCCGCCCTTGGCCCCTGGCGCATGCGCCGCACGCCGGCCGGGCAGGCATCGCTCCTGAGCAAGCTGCGCCGCTTCATGCCGGCCGGTCCGGTCGACGCCAGCCTGCGCAAGGCACTCGGCCTGGTCTGAACTCAGGTGTCGACTATCAGAAGGAATGAGCCCTGCATCTTTGGAATCAACCATCTACGCATTGATCAATCGCTGCGCCGTTGTTTCACTTAAGTTGGAATTCTTCGGGGTTTGTCTCCTTGAAGATTTCCTGCCTTTCCGGCGCCAATAGAACGCCGCTGCCACGAGATGGATGGAAGCGCGGCCGCTAATTCACGAACCAGGAGTCCCCATGACCCATCGTTCATTCTCGCTAGCCTTCTGGATTGCCATCAGTGCCGCGGCCCTTGCACAGGTTGGCTGCGCGTACAAACCCGGGGTCATGGCCGATGCAGGCCGCTCGACCGTGACGACCGAGAACGGCCAGATCAAAGGCCTTGCGAAGGGAGCCTCAGAGGTGTTCCTCGGACTGCCTTTCGCGGCGCCGCCAATGGGAAGCCTGCGTTGGGCGCCCCCGGAGAGAGCCGCTTCCTGGCAGGGCGTGCGAGATGGGACGGTCGCGGGACCTAGTTGCCCGCAGGCGGGTAGTTCCCCGGTCATCGGTCGGACAGAGAACGAGGACTGCCTTTATCTCAACCTCTATCGTCCCGCAGGTACTGCTTCGGGCGCATCGCTCCCAGTGCTTGTGTATGTCCATGGCGGGGCCAATACGGTCGGCGGCGCAATCCAGATCGACGGCGCTCGCATGGCGGCAGAAAACGGGATCGTGGTTGTTGCCATCAATCACCGCCTCGGATCGCTCGGCTTCTTGAATCATCCCGCGCTCGCCCAGCAGGCCAAGGATCGCCTGGCGGGAAACTATGCGTTGCTCGATATCAAAGCAGCGCTCGAATGGGTTCAACGCAACATCGGTGCATTCGGCGGCAACCCCAACAAAGTGACGTTGGGAGGAACCTCGTCGGGAGCAACCAATGTTTGCGCGCTCCTTGTCAACCCTGGTACAGCTGGGCTTCTTCATGCTGCGATTATTTCCAGTGATGATTGCTTGCGGGACGTCGACACGGTCGCGCAATCGGAGGCGCGCGCGGCAGCCTTTGCAGCCAAGCTTGGATGCGCGAACCCGGGGAATGTCCTGGCCTGCTTGCGCTCCAAGAGCGCCGGCGAGTTGGTGACTGCCGGAGGTGCCTGGAATCCACACGTTGACCCCAAAGGATTTCACCGCAAGCCTGCGATCGACGCGATCGCGGCAGGCGAATGGAGGGCGGTGCCTGTATTGATAGGCAGCATGCGCGAAGAAGGGCGTGGTTCCGGCGTGGCTTTCGCCAACTTCACGGCCCAGGCGTACGCGGCCTGGGTCACCCGGCTCGTCGGGGCTGACCGTGCTCCAGCGCTGCTGGCAGCCTATCCAGCGGACAAATATTCGGGCCAGTACGCGCTGCCCTACGTCGTCGGTGACTTCGTTACCGACAGCGGAATGCGCGGTCTCGGTGGTTGTACCAACCTGGCGCTGGCGAGACATCTCGCGCGGCAAACGCCCACCTACTATTATCAATTCGAGGATCCAAACCCACCGGCACCCTCGACGCCGCCCGGCTATGAGTTTCGCGCGTCACACGGTCTCGATACTCCGTTCACATGGCCCGATTCGCCTCACATGGCGCAGTCCTCCTCACGGTTCACAGAAGCGCAGTGGCAGTTGTCGAAGGAGATGACCCGCTACTGGGCCGCTTTCGCCAAGAACTTCAACCCGGAGGTTCCCGGCCAGGCGGCGTGGCCTCGACTGATCGCGGACGGATCGTTGATGTCGCTGCGGCCGGGCGGACGGAGCCAAGCCTCGCCTGTCGCACAGTTTGCAGAGCTCCACAAGTGCGCACTGTGGGAAAAGATGCCCTGGGTGCTCGATCGCGGCGAACGCTGATCTGCTGCGACCGGAACGGAGATGACTTGGTATGGGGCGTCCGAGCGGACTTGGCCGCGCCCTCGTAGTCCGCACTTGCCCTCCCCGGTTATGTTCCATCAACGACAGCTGTGGAGCGAAACGCATAGCCGCTTTGGGCCCGGAAGAGACATTCCTCAAACCACGAAGCGGACCTCAGATCGGCGCTTCCGATCCTTAGCGCCGCCTTTCGGCCGCATTCTGGCGAGAGCCTTGGCTCCAACCGACCTCCAAGTCGCACAAAAGTGGTGAACTCGCGCAGGTGAACGAGAGCGCCGCCAAACCTGACGCGAGTTCGCTGACTGCCGGGCGACCTGTATTGACAACGCTCAAGCCGGCGACCAAGCTTCCGTCAGGAGGTGCCGGACCATGAACAAGCGACAAGCTCTTCTGATTGGATTGGCCGCCGTAACGACGCCGTTCGGGCGTCACGCAAGCGCGCAACCGAAGAAAGCCCAGGGCAGCAACACTGAAGCCACCCTGCGCGACACCATCGTCCAGTTCGAGAAAGCCTGGAACCGGCACGACGTGAATGCCTGCCTGGCCTCGATGACCGAGGACGTCTGGTTCACCCAATCGCTCGACCACTACGGCCGCATGAAGGGCAAGGCGGCGGTGAAAACTGCCTTCGAGTACGACGTGAAGAACACCGACCTCCGGTGGGAGGTGAAAGCCGTCCGCATGATGCCCGACGGGACCGCTAGCGTCGTGTTGCGTCAGGTCGGCTTGATACCGCCCAAGACCGATGGCAAGTACAAGCGTGAAGACGTCAGCGATCCAAGCTTCGGCCGCTGGCGCTTCGAAGGCGGCAAGTGGCGACTATTCTTTTTCACTTCGCACAAGGGCTGGGCGCTGGATGAAATGAAGAAAGACGGAATGCAGTAGCGAGCGATTCCGACTCATCTCCAATGGGCACTTTGGCCAAGGAGGCCTCAATGACTAACCTTCAGGTTTTGTTAACGGTCGCAGTGCTGGCATTCGGCGCGTCTACAGTGAGCGCCGAGAAGCTTGAGGTGAAATGTGAGTATTGGCACAAGCGCTTGGGTCAGCTTGACGACAGAACGAACCGCATCGACCTGGACGCACGAACTTGCAACGGGCAGCCCTGCACGATCTCCGACACCGAGTTCAAATGGCAAGAGGAAGCCGGTCGGGCTGATCTGAGAATTGATCGCGTCGCAGGCGAGGGTACGGTCAGCTATCTATCGGACGTCATCGCTGATCAGAAGAACTGCAAGACCATCAAGACGGGGCGCTAGGGGGCGTTGTGCTCGCTCGGAACCGGCCGGTCACTGGCTGTGTTCGTGCCCTGAAACCGGTATTGGGGCCAAGAGACCGGATGATATTCATCAGCGGAAGAGAAGGAATGTCCGTTCCTGGCCCGAATGCTGCCTACTTGCCATTCAATGCCAGCCGCTTCTGCACGGCTTGAAAGATGCGCCCTCGTGTGAGTCGCATGGCTTGGCCGCGCTGCCAGCTATCCTGTGACACCGTGGAGTTCACGGCAACCACCAGATCCAGCGGCGGGTGAACCCAGATGACTTGGCCTGCGTAGCCGCTGGCGATGTAAGTAGGGCCCGATGCAGCCCACCAGTACAGTCCGTATGGCAAGCCGACAGGCGGCCCGCCAGTACTTTGCGGCCTAACCAATTGCGCCACGAACCCGGGAGGCAGCACCTGCTCGTCTGCCCAGCTCCCTTCCTGTAGCAGAAGATAGCCTAGCTTCGCCATGTCCACAGTTCTCATCCACGCACTGCCATGAAGGTATTTGGGCTCTCGTAAGGCAAGAGGCGTCACGAGTTGGTCCCGCACCAAGTCGGCAGTGCGGCGGCCGGTAATACGTTCGAGAATGCCTTGAACCATGAGCGGACCGCTGTCGTCGTAAGCGAATCGTTCGCCTGGCTCTGCCCGAATCGGCCTGGCCCACGCCACCGCCGGAGCAAGTGGTGCGGCAGTCCCTGTGCTGTCATTGACCTCAAAGCCAGTTGTCATGGCGAGGAGGTGTCGAAGCGTGATGGCCTGCGAACGAGGGTCCGCATTGAGAGCGCGCCACTCAGGGATGAGGTCGACCACCGGCTGTTCCAACGAGGCAAGCTGTCCTCGTTGCAGGGCCGTCCCCACCAGCAGGGCCAAGGCGCTCTTGGTTACGGATTGCGCGTCTCGCAGAGTGTCGGGGCTGCCATCACGGTAATACTCGTACACCCTGCGGCCTTGGAGGACGACCACCACGCTTTGGACATCACCCAAGGCCGTGGCAATGCCTTCGTCGAAGCCCTCGAAAGTGGCGGCGTCGAGGCGCTGCTCTTCGGGTGTCGACGTTCGCCAAGGCGGCAACTCCTGCGCAAGCGCGGTGGCCGCAACCATCGAAATAAGCCAGACGACGAATCTCCGCATCTTGTGCTCCGAATTTCTTGTTGAGGCTGCGCCATCTGACGCGGCCCTGGCAGCATTCTGTCCGCGCCGCGCGTCTGGGGAGACGGTCACCGCGAACCCGCCGTCCGCGCACATCCACGCTACTACCCTGAAGGGTGCCGGAAAGTCTGCAGTTGGCCGAACGCCGTCATCTTGCCACTCGGCCTGATGTTGGTTTGCCCTCTTCGCTTATCTCGTCGATCAGCGCATTGGCGCCTTCGGAGAAAACTACGGAGAATCCGAAACACATAGCTCGAGTTTGCCCAAGCACCGTAGGATCCAAATTTGGTGGTCCGTTCTTCCCCTCTTGAGTAAGCCAGCCGTTCAGGCAGTCTCGTCTTACTGTTTGGGCTTTTCTTGCTAAGGCAAGATCAAATTCCACCCGGCCTTCACGCAGCGTTCCATCCGGCTGCAACTGTGACTTCGCCCAGCGAACACCCGGTACGGAAAGCATGTCCCAGCGAAGCTGGCATGCTTCCTTAGACATTTCTCCGCGGCTGCTCGATTTCACACAGCGGTCGATCGTCGCCCGCCAAGCACGCCGCTCAGCGACAGCAAAGGGCGATCCGGTTTTCGCGGGCCCGTTGCAGGCTGCTAGTGTCACGACCAAGCTACAGACCGCCAACTTCAGCCCGCTCCTGCGCAGAGCTTGGAAAATCAAACGTTTGTCGCACATGCGAACTATTGTCTCTTCTAAGGAGGCGCTGCGAGCGATGCTTTTCGACGTCCGCTTCTGACCGGAGCTAGGCTTAGGCGCACGAAGGCGATGAGATGAATGAACAGATGCCGAGTCCGGATTAGAGCAACGTTCTGGCATCAAAACGGAGAAACGGGAGGGACTTCCGCTATTGGCCGCAGGCGGTCGTTGCCCATCGTCGCATGGCTCATTCAGCGACCGGTCATTGCCACGTTCCAGGACACAAGCTGCGGCCCCTGGTTGTTGCACATCCACCGTTCAACGCCAGCAACGATGCCTTCGCCATCGCCGCCCAACGCTGTGAACGCCACAAGTGGCGGTCCCAACTTCGCGAGCACTGAGGAAAGCCGAGTGCCGTCGATGCAGCGAACTTCGTATGTGCTCTCGGGCAGGCGTTGGACCTCCTGCTCGATTCTGATCCAACATTGGCTATGGAAAAGCTGCCGCTCCGAAAGCGGCGTCATGGCCTCAGCGTCCAAAGCTGGTGAGACGCGCCAACGGTCGGCAAGTCGATTGCGGGAGGTGCCAACGTATCGGATCACTCCGTCGTTTCCGGCCACGAGGTAGAGACATGGCGTACGGGCTTTCCACAATCCCGTATCGAGAATGTCGTACTCAGCTTGGAGCCATGGACCGACGCGAGCACCTTGGGCCACGTTACGCTTCCAGCGCTTTCCGCCGATTCCGTGAATACGGATGACCGGGGTTGCGGCATTAAAGATGGCGTAGGCGTGCTGATGTGCGGCAGATGTCATGCTTGAAAGGCGCGGCAGACCTGCATCGCGGTTGCCCAAGAGTTCTGTTTTGAACTGTAGCTGCGAGTTCCGTGATTTCAGACGTGGGCCGCATCGAAATCAGAGAACCGGGGCAAATGTCCGGTCGCGCCCCCTCCGGACGCGACCATCCGAAACGGAGAACTCGCCCGGCTCGATCTGGCGAGCAAACTGCGACACCGGTCGCTGTTGATGAAAGACGTATTCGACTCGAAATTTCATCCCATCCCCACCTGAAACAACTGCCTCTGAGCAAATTCTGCTGCGTTCACCAAGGTCCTACTAGCCGGAAGCGCAAGCTCGAAAATGTATGCGTCTCGGGAGAATCAGCTACAGCTTCCGGGAGGCACCCGGATGATCATCTCGGCGTCACCGCCGCTGAGTTTGGTATAGGTGTAGACGTACTCGACAGAGATCTTGTTATCAATCATCTTCTTGTAGGTGGTGTTGCAGACCTGCTTTACGGCAATGGCTTGGTATACGTCCTTGTTCGCTGCCTCGATCGGTGCGTCGGGGGACATGGTGTAGCTCACGCGGTACAGATCCTTGCCCAGATCTACCTTCGTCAAAGTCGTGAACCGATCTACCTTCTGGGGGAGCGCTAGGTTGATCGCTCTGACCTGATCCTCAATGTCTTTCATTGCCGCCATCCTCTGCTTTCGCAGCATGACGGTTTCAAAAATCTTAGGCACGCCTGCCAAGACAACAAGCACGATCACAATTTTCATCCATCTGCTCAAAGTACTCTCCCTCGATTGAGGGCGTGATCGTACCTTCGTGAATCCCGCCTGGTTCATTACGCCTCTTCAAAAAGCCCCGTCGCTAGGCGGAGCCCTTCGCCGTGACAGCTGAAGTGATGGTCAAAGATGCCCAGCCGAACCTCGCCGGTTTCCTTATCTATGCCGACGGCGCCAACGCGAGGTGTTTTCGACAGTCATCAGGAGGTCTACGGGAAGGTCGGGTTGTGGCCGCTACGCGCCTCCGGCGATGTGGGCCAAAGGCCGAGGTTGCCATCGCCGAGACGCATATTGCAACACGTCATCCGACGGACACGACACCGCCCCGCATCGTAAGCATTTCAGTTCAGCAGCCATCTTTTCTGGGGAAGGCATCTGCCAGCGTCTCCGAGCTTCAGCTGCCCCGATGTCTCGAACTCGCACACAACTGGAGCTTTGTCAGGCTCTTGGATATTGACGGATCTCACTTCACCATCCTCCACTCGAACGCGAGCGAATAGCTGGCCGGTGGAAAACCAAACACTCCTACATCCAGAGTACTGGGGTGAAACCGTGCTTGGATATATCAGGAGGGTCACACCATGAGTTTCTTGGACCTGAGCGCTGCTTGGTGGTGCACTCAACTCGCAGCTTTTTCTCCCGCCGTTGGAACTGGTGCACGCAATTGTCAACAGCGCACCACAAGCCGCCATCAATGTTCTAAGGAACATCTCTCTCCTCATCTGTTTTTTTAACGCACTCGTCCACGACACCAGGTCCCGCTACGTCTGCTATCTGACGACTTGAGCGCCACCAGCGAGCGTCCGGTACTGGCCGAGTGCGGCCGTCGATCGCATTCTGCCGGGTCTGCGGACCGCGCCGGTGGCAAGCCCAGCGCGCGTGCAGCGCGGCTGGTGGCACCGCCATGCGACGAGCAAGACACCCAAGATGCGCAGGCGGTCGACCGAAGGGCAGTTTGCTATCCGTCGACGACGGCCTGGTGGCCGGCCTCGGCAGCAGCCAGTCCCAAGCTCAATGAAAAAATTCCATTGCCAATGGAACGCGACATCAGGCCTGCAGATTGAAAGGCAGCTGCCTCACCGGCTTGGCGGTGAGCTGCGCAACGGCGTTTGCAAAGGCCGGCGCCAGTGGCGGCAGGCCCGGCTCGCCGATGCCCTTCGGCGGGTCCGCACTGGGCACGACGTGCACGGCGAACTCGGGCATGTCGGTGATGCGCGCCACGCTGAAGTCACCGAAGTTGCTCTGCTGAACGACGCCGTCCTTCAGCGTGATGGCGCCGCCAGGAAGGCACATCGACAGCCCCATGACCGCGGCACCCTGCACCTGCGCTTCCACGCTGCGCGGGTTGACCGCCAGGTTGCAGTGCACGCCGGCGGTCGCCCGGTGCAGCACAGGCTGGCCGTCCTTGACCGAGGCTTCGACCACGTAGGCCACCACGGATTCGAAGGACTCGTGCACGGCCACGCCCCAGGCACGGCCCTGAGCCAGCTGCTTCTTGCCATAGCCACTCTTGTCGACCGCCAATTGCAGCGCGGCGCTGTGGCGCGGATGCTTGTCGCCGAAGAGCTGCATGCGGTAGGCCACCGGGTCCTGTTTGGTGCTGCGCGCGATCTCGTCGAGCAAGGTCTCCATCACGAAAGCAGTGTGCGTGGAACCCACGCTGCGCCACCACAGCACCGGCACATTGACCTTCGGATGGTGCACCGTCAGGCGCATCGGAATCGGGTACGGCTCGCGCATGCCTTCGGCGGCCGTCGCGTCGATGCCATCCTTGACCTGGAACGACTCGAACACCGTACCCGTGAGGATGGACTGGCCCACGATGACGTGGTCCCACGCCAGCACCTTGCCGCGCTCGTCGAAGCCGATGTGCGCGCGGTGCAGGTGCATGGGGCGGTAGTAGCCGCCCTTGACGTCGTCCTCGCGGCTCCACAGCAGGCGCACCGGCACGTTCAGGCCGGCGGCGCGCGCGGCCTTGGCGATCTCGCAGGCCTCGACCACGTAGTCGCTCGAACCCACGAAGCGCCGGCCGAAACCGCCGCCCGCCATCTGCACATGCACGCTCACTTGCTCGGGCTTGAGGCCCAGCACGCGCGCTGCCGCTGCCGCATCCAGCCCCGCGGACTGTGTGCCAACCCACAGTTCGGCGCGGTCGCCGGACAGCTTGACCGTGCAGTTCAGCGGCTCCATCTGTGCATGGGCGAGGTAGGGGAACAGGAACTCGGCTTCGAGCTGATGAGGTGCCTTGGCCAGCGGCGCCATGTCGGCGTCGAACTTGCGCGGACCCGGCTTCGAGGCCAGTTCGCGGTACTGCGCCAGCTGCTTGTCGCTGTCGACCTTCTCGACGGCGGCCGTGTCCCATTGCAGCTTCAGCGCATCGCGCCCGAGCTTGGCGGGCCAGTAGCCGTCGGCCACCACGGCCACGCCTTCGGCGCCGCGGTCCAGCGGCACGCGCAGCACGGCTTTCACGCCCTTCACGGCACGCGCGGCGGCGTCGTCGACCGACTTCAGGTGCGCGCCGAACACCGGTGGGTGCGCGACCACGGCCGTGAGCTGGCCCGGATGCTTGACGTCGATGCCGAAGTCTTGGCGCCCGCTGCTTTTTGCGCGCGCATCGAGCCGCGTGGTCGGGCGGCCGATGATCTTGAAATCCTTCGGGTCTTTCAGCACGACCTTCTCGGGCACAGGCAGTGCCATCGCCGCTTCGGCCAGTTCGCCATAGCCCAGCTTGCGTCCGCCCGGGCCCAGCACCGTGCCGGCCTGCGTGCGCAGCGTGGCCACGTCGACCTTCCATCGCGCCGCAGCCGCAGACAGCAGCATGGCCCGCGCGCGCGCGCCAAGCTCGCGGTATTGCGTGAAGCTGTTCTTGATCGAGTTGGAGCCGCCCGTAAGGTGCATGCCGAAGACGGGGTCGTGGTAGGCCGCGTCGTTGGTGCCGCTCTTGCTGCGCACCAGGCTCCAGTCGGCATCGAGCTCTTCGGCCAGGATCATCGGCAGGCCCGTCTGCACCCCTTGGCCGAATTCCAGCCGGTTGTGCGTCACGGTGACTTCGCCGTTGGCAGCGATCTGCACGAAGGCGAGCGGCTGCTGCGTGGGCTTGAGTGCGCCGGCCGGCTTTGCCGCGCCATCGGCTTGTGCCATGGCCAGGTGCGGAAACGCGCCGATCGCCAGGCCGCCGACGCCGGCCAGCTTCAGGAAGCTGCGGCGCGGCAGCGCGGCGGCTGCGGCTTCGTCGGGTTGGCTTGAGGCCAAAAGGCGCTGCAGCGTGCGCGGCAGTTCGCTGGGGTCGATGTGGGTGGGCAACATGGTGGGTGCTCTTTCAGGCGAGGGCTCGGGCGGCATCGGCCACCGCGGCGCGAATGCGTGCATAGGTACCGCAGCGGCAGATGTTGCCGGCCATGGCGCCATCGATCTCGGCGGCGGTGGGTTGCTTGCCCTTGGGCTGCGACTTGAGAAATGCCGTGGCGCTCATGATCTGGCCGCTCTGGCAGTAGCCGCACTGGGCCACGTCATGCTTGACCCATGCGGCGTGCACTGCGGCACCGACCGGGTCGCTGCCATCNGGCGCTCATGATCTGGCCGCTCTGGCAGTAGCCGCACTGGGCCACGTCATGCTTGACCCATGCGGCGTGCACTGCGGCACCGACCGGGTCGCTGCCATCGGTCGCGGCTTCGATGGTGACGATCTTCTTGCCCTCGGCCGCGGAGATGGGCGTGATGCACGAGCGGATGGCCTGGCCGTCCAGGTGCACGGTGCAGGCGCCGCACAGCGCGGCGCCGCAGCCGAACTTGGTGCCGGTCATGCCTAGCGTGTCGCGCAGGGCCCAGAGGATGGGGGTGCCGGGGTCGGCGTCGACCGTGTGGTTTCGGCCGTTGACGTTGAGCGCGCTCATGTGCGGATCTCCGAAGGTGGGAGGAATGAAAGAAAGAAAAATCAGAAGGGATGCGGCGGCTACCTGGCGCCATCGGCCAGCCACTGCGCGAGCGCCTGCAGATCCGCATCGGGAACTTGCGCTTGCGGCGGCATCGGCATGGAACCCCACTTGCCCGAGCTGCCGGCCTTGATGCTGGCCGCAAGTTGCGCGGCCGTTCCTTTGCCGTCGCCGTATTTCGCCCCGATGTCCTGCCACGAGGGACCGACCCCTTTCGTCGCGGGTTGATGGCACGCGACGCATGTGTACTTCTGCGCTAGCGCCTGACTGGCCGCGGCGTCGGTCGGCGATGCGATGCCCGCGCAGGTCGCAACCACTGCAGCGAGGGTCGCCGCGAGGGAATGCCGAACGGCTGTGGTGCGCTCGGCCGCGGCTCGCGTTGTGCGTGCTCTTGCCATGTCTTTGGTCTTTCGTGGGCTGTGGGTGCGCAGACTGTACGAACATGCATCTGAAAGAAAAATGGGCCAATGCTGCATACCGTGTGAAGTTAAGCTTCAAGGTATGAAGCTGAACCAACTCGACGGATTGATGGCGTTCTGGAAGGTTGCGGAGCATCGCGGGTTTACCGCGGCCGCCGCGGACCTGGCGGTGTCGCCCTCCGCATTGAGCCAGGCCATCCGGCAACTGGAGGCGCGGCTGGGCGTGCGCCTGTTGAACCGGACCACGCGAAGCGTGAGCCTCACGGAAGCGGGCGAGGCCTATCTGGCGCGTGTCGGCCCGGCCCTAGGGCAGGTCATCGATGCGGGCGACGAGCTGAACGTTCTCCAGGGTCGGCCCTCTGGCACCCTGCGGCTGAATGCCGCGCGGGTTTCAACCGCGCTGGTGCTGCGCCCTCTGTTGGATGGGTTTTTGCGTGCCAATCCGCATGTCCACCTCGAGCTGACCAATGACGAAGGTTTCGTCGATATCGTCGAGAAGGGATTCGATGCCGGCATCCGCTTTGGCGAGAGCATTCACCGCGACATGGTGGCCGTGCCCATCGGCGGGCCGGTCGCCGTTGCGGTGGTGGCTTCGCCTGAGTACCTGCAGCGTGTGCCGGCGCCTCGGCACCCGGATGATCTCGTGCGCCACAACTGCATTCGCTTTCGCTTTGCAGCCACGGGCGCGATCTACAAGTGGGAGTTCGAGGTGGACGGCCAGCTCACGGAGTACGACATCGCGGGCAACCTCACCCTCAGTGACACGATGTTCGGCCTGGACGCCGCGCTCGACGGCGTCGGGCTGGCCTACACCTTCGAGCAGCTGGCCCGTCCCCACATCCGGGCCAAGCGGTTGAAGCGCGTGCTGACGGCTTTCTCGCCGACCTTTCCGGGCTTCCATCTCTACTACCCGAGCCGGCATGACCAGCCCTCGAAGCTGAAGGCGCTGGTCGAGTACGTCGGCCGGCACAGGCATTGAGCGAAAGGCGGCGTCAGCGCGGCCGCGCCAGCGTTTCGGCAAGCTCCCACAGCGATCCCATCTGCCCTGAATGAAAGAGCAGGGGCGGCGTGTCCGTGCGCGAGAAGCGGTCCACGCGGCCGAGGATGATGGTGTGGTCGCCCTCCTGATGGCGTGAGTAGGTCGAGCATTCGAAGGTCGCCACGCTTTCGACGAGCCGCGCACATCCATTGGAGCCGACCTCGAAGGCTTCGGCAAAACGTTCGAACTTGTCCGCCGCGGGTTTGGCGAAGTGCCAGGCGAGGTCGCGCTGTCCGGCGGTCAGCACGCTGAGGTTGAACGGCCGGGTTGCAAGGAACGCGTCGGCGCTGCGCGTGTCGTCGCGGATGCTCCAGAGGATCAATGGCGGATCGAGCGACACCGAAGCGAACGAGTTGATCGTCATGCCCTCACGCTTGCCGTCCGGCGTGGTGGTGGTCACGAGGCACACGCCCGTGGGAAAGGCGCCAAGCGCCTGACGCAGCTGGCGGGCATCGACCGTCTCGGCCGCATCGCCCGTAATAAGAGCCCAGGAGTACATGGCCGGCGCCCCGATCAGTACTGGCCCTTGGGCTCAAGGCCGAGCAGGTATTGCCCAACCATCGAAGACACCGCGTCCCAGTTGAGGCTGATGTGGCGCGAGATCGCATTGGTGTCGCGCCACATGCGCTGGATCGGCTGGTTCAGCGAGAGGCCCGCGCCTCCCACGCTGGCGAACACCGCCTCGACCGCATCGCGCGAGAGGCGTGCAGCAAAGGCATGGTCGCGGCGGTTGCGGATGCGCTGTTCGATGCTGATGACATGGCCGTCGACCGCCATTTGCTCCACCTGTGCCGTGTCCCGATAGAGCAGGAGCCGCGCCGCATCGACGCTGGCCGAGGCTTCGGCCAGGCGCGACTGCACCGGGAAGAATTCGCTCAGCCGGCTGCCGCCTCCGGCCACAGCGCCCCGCGTGACGCGCGTTCCGGCCAGCTCGATCAGCTCGTCGACCGCGCCTTGTGCGGTGCCGATGATCGGCGACACAAGGCAAACTGGCACCGCCGAAAGAAAAGGGATGCGGTAGATCGGATTCGCGTTGACCTTGGCGCCCGGCGGGTTGTTGGACGAAGCTTCCGCGAAGGTCAGCTTGCGGTGCCCCGGAATGAACACCGGCTTGTCGATGACGATGGCTTTGGAGCCCGTGCCCGCCTGGCCGGCCACGTGCCAGTTGTCCTCGATGGCCCAGTCCGACCGCGGCGCGAGCAGGAAGCCGGCCGATGGCGGGGCGCCTTTTTCTTCGGGCGGAAACTGGACGCCCAGCAATGCCCATTGGGAGTTGTCGACGTTGGACGCGAAGAGCCACTTGCCTTGCACCATGTAGCCGCCATCGACCTTCTCGGCCATGGTCGCCGGCGCATACGAGCCGCAGACGATCGCGCTCGGGTCCTTGCGCCAGACGTCGTCTTGCGCCTCCTCAGGAAAGATGGCGACCAGCCACTGGTGAATCGCGCCCAGCGAGCAGCCCCATGACGACGACGTGCAGCCGCGTGCCAGTTCGCTAACCACGTCGATGAACGCGGTGAACCCGTACTCGTAGCCGCCGTAGCGTGCGGGCTGCATCAGCTTGAAGAAGCCGGCGTCATGGAAGGCTTGCGTGGTTGCCTCTGAAACGCGGCGGTCCTGCTCGGTGCGCTGCGCCCGCTCGCGCAGCATGGGCACCAAATTGCTTGCAGATGCAGCTATTGTTTCGATCGAAGGCGCGTCTTTCACGGAAGACTTCCGACCTGGAGCGGGAAAGTCGACGCGGTTGAGTTGAGCAAACGGGTTCGCGGCTTCAGTCATGGTGGTCTCCGGATAATTTAAGGGGCATGCGATAGCGAAGGCCTCGATTGAAATCCATAACACTTGCAAACGCAACTAATAACTGCTTGGGGTTTACGCTATATCCGCGGCTGAATCTGCCTGTAGCATTCGGCATGGCCACAAGAAAATCCCCCGCGCCGGAACCTCGGCAACTGCGCAGAACCCGGGCCGATGCACCCGCCAAATTGAATGCAACTGCAGACAAATTGCCGGACCACGATCTGGAGCGTGCCATTCCCTACCTGCTTGCACGCGCAGGCATGCGAATGGGGCAATCGTTCAGCAAGGAACTCAAGCAGTTCAAGCTCTCGCTGACCGAATGGCGGGTGTGCGTCGCGCTGCACCACAAGGCGCACCAGCGGCTTTCCGACCTGGCGCTGCACACCTCGACGGACCCTTCCACGCTCTCCCGCGTGGTCGACGGCCTGCTGCAGCGCGGCATCCTGGTGCGCGACCGGTCGGACGAGGATGCCCGCGCACTCGCGCTGAGCCTCACCGAAGCCGGCCGCGATCTCACGCTGCGGATCATTCCCTTGGCCCAGGTGTACGAGCGCGTTTCGTTGTCCGGGCTAACCGCCGCGCAGGCCGAGTCCCTCCGGGACATGCTGCGGATGGTCTACGACAACCTGGCCGTGCTGGACAACGAATAGCGGCTCGGAAAAGGAGACGGCGCAATGAACATCAACTCCATCGACCTGAACCTTTTCCTGGTGTTCCAGGCGATCTATGCCACGCGCAGCGTCACGCTCGCAGGCGACCGCCTCGGCATGACGCAATCGGCGGTGAGCAACGCGCTCAAGCGCATGCGCGAGCGCTTCAACGATGCGCTGTTCGTGCGCACGGCGGACGGGATGGTGCCCACGCCTGTCGCCGAGCGTCTCATCGCGCCCATCGAGGAAGGCATTGCCTGCCTGGTGCAGGCCGTCGACCAGGGCCGGACCTTCGAGCCGGAAACATCGAGCCGCATCTTCCGGATTGCGGTCAACGACATCGGGCAGCTGGTCATGATGCCCGAGCTGCTGTCGGTTGCGCGCAGCGTTGCTCCCGGAGTTCGTTTCGAAACCGTGGACGTTTCCATGGCCGACGCCCGGCAGCGGATGCTGCATGGGCAGATCGACATCGCGTTAGGCAGCTGGGAATCGATGGGGCCTTCGTTCTACCAGCAGCGGCTGTTCGACGAGACCTTCGTGGTGCTGATGGCAAAGGCGTCACCCTTGGGCGCGCGCGAGCGTATCGAGCTCGACGACTACCTCGCGGCCGAACACATCGCGTACCGGCCTCAGGGGACGACCGATTCTCAGCTCCAGCAAACCCTGGACCGTGCGGGCGCGCTCGATCGGCGGCGGGTCGTGCTCACGGCCGCCCATTCGTTGGGGTTGACTTCGATCGTCGCTACCTCGGGCCTGCTGCTGACCGCGCCGGCACGCCTTGCCAAGGCGATGGTGGCGACGCGCGCCGACCTGCGCAGCGTCGACGCGCCTTTCGAGGTCAGGCCCTTCGAGATTCGCCAGCAGTGGCACGAGCGCTTTCATCAGGACAGCGGCAACCGCTGGCTGCGCGAGCTGATCTTCGGCCTCTTTCACGAGCGATCGAGCCGCGATTCCGCGCCGCAGGCGCGGAGCTGATATTCAAGCCGTTGGCGGGGCGCCTTCGAAGGCGCGTTCGAGCAGGGCGTGCAGTGCCGCCTTCTCGAGCGGGCGTGGATTCGGATACTGATTCGACGCTGCGAGCTCGGCCGCTTTGTGAAGCCCGTCGGCGGGCATGCCGATCGCTTTCAACGACACGTGCGCGCCATGGGCCTGCGCCAATTCAAATAAGCCCATCGGCGCATCCGCGGCGCCGAGCGCTCTCGCAATGCGGGCCATGGCTTCGGGCGCAGACGCGGCGTTGTACCTGAGCGCATGCGGCAGAACCACGGTATGCACTTGCGCGTGCGGGAGGTCGAAGCTGCCGCCCAAGGTGTGGCACAACTTGTGGTGCAGCCCCATCGACACGGCGCCCAGCACCGTGCCGCACAGCCAGGCACCGTAGAGCGCCAGGCTGCGTGCCGGCAGATCGTGCGGGTTGTCTCGAAGCGGTTGCAGCGATGCAGCGCACGCGCGGATTCCCTCTTCGGCCATCAACGCGATCACGGGATTTCCGTCGTGGGCGTACAAGCCTTCCGCCGCATGGGCCATCGCATTGATCGCGCTCGTGACCGTCAGATCGAGGGGCAGCGACAGCGTGAGCTTGGGGTCGTAGACCACCACACCAGGAAGCACGCGTGGATCGCGCCCGGTCTTCTTCAGGCCTTTTTCCGTGATGCCATAGATGGGCGTCACTTCGCTGCCCGCATAGGTGGTCGGCACCGCGATGATGGGCAGGCCCGACTCCAGCGCAATGGCTTTGCCCAGGCCGATGGTCGAGCCGCCTCCGACGGCCAGGGCGCAGTCCGCCTTCAGCTCCGATGCCAGCGCGCGGGCCTTGCGCGCGACCTCGATCGGTACGTGCATGGCCGCTTCGTCGAAGATGAATGCGACGCGGCCAGGAAGCCGGTCGGCAATGGCCTCGGCCTGGCCGCGCTGGTTGGGTGTGCACAGCACCAGCGCGCGCCGGGCGCCCAGGCGCTCGATTTCTGCCGGAAGCTGGTCGATGCTGTCCGCGCCGAAGACGATGCGCGAGGCGCTCGCGGTGTAGACGAAGCGGTCCATGCGTCTAGTCCCTCGGTACGCTGTTCAAGACGAAGTCGTAGTCGAGCGTGTAGAACGGTATGTCCATGCGCGTTCCGTCTGGGGCCATGCCGGGCTCGTGGCGCTTCCAGTCGGCGATGAGCGAGGAGCGCACGCCGAACACGGCGTCCGATTCCAGATAGCTGCCGCCCGCGCGGAACACATGGGTGATGAGCGTCTCGTAGCCCGTCGCCTTGATCATGAAATGCAAATGCGCGGGACGCCACGGGTGGCGACCGAGCTGCTCCAGCAACTGGCCGACCGGACCGTCGTGGGGAATGGCATAGGGCACGGCCACGATCGACTTGAAGTGGTAGCGCCCGTCCTCAAGGCTCGTGAGGTGTCCCCGGCCCTGCGCATGGTCCAGCTCGGGGCGCTGCACGTCGTACCAGCCCTCATCGTCGGACTGCCACACGTCGATGCTTGCATGGGCAATGCGCTCGCCGTCGATGCCGCGGATGGTTCCGCTGACAAAGCAGGGTTCGCCACTCGCGCCGTTCGCAATGTCGTCGCCATGCTTGTACTCCGGCGCATCCGGTACGTAGAAGGGCCCGAACACCGTGGCCTCGGTGCAGCCGGAAGGACGCCGGTTGCACTGCGCGGTAACGAGCGTCGACAGGCCCAGCACGTCGGACAACAGGATGAATTCCTGGCGCTTGTCGTCGGTGATCTTTCCGGCGGCCGTGAGAAAGCCGATGCCCTGCGACCACTCGGCTTCGGTGAGCTGCACCTCGCGCGCAAAGTCGTGCAGATGCCGCACGAGGCTGTCCATCACGGTCTTCAGGCGCGGGTTGGGCGTTGCGCCTTGCGCTTTCAGCGCAGCGCTGGTGATGGTCCACTCGTCGATGTCGATCATGGATGACCTTGGCTTTCGGGCGCGGCTCAGGATTGCGGCAGCTTGAACAGCGACAACGCATTCGTGCGGCCGATCTTCTTCCGGTCCGCCTCGCTGATGCTCGCATCGTTGAACCAGTTGGAGGCGTGATCGATGTTCTCGAACGGCCAGTCGGTCGAGAACAGGATCCGGTCCGATCCGATCTCCAGCATCGCATCGATCAGCGTCTGAGTGCGGAAGTTGCCCGACGTCGTGAGATAGAAGTTCTCGTTGAAGTAGTCGCATAGCTTGCGCTTGGCCGGATAGCCCTTGGGCGCCTCGACCCAGGCGTTGCGGTGGTCGACGCGCCACATGTTGTAGGGCAGACCCTCGCCCAGATGGCCGAGGATGATCTTGAGCCCAGGGTGCCGGTCGAAGAGGCCGCTCGCCATCAGGCGCAGCGCGTGAACGGCGGTTTCCTGTGCAAAGGCCCAGGTGGGGCCGAGCAGCCACGGGTGGCCTTCGTAGATTTGCGCCCAGCTCGCGAGCGGATTGCGCGGATGCAGATAGAAGGGCGCGTCGAGCCGCTCCGCCGCAGCCCAGAACGACGCGTACTGCGGCGCGTCGTAGTAGACGACGTTGTCGGGCGTGCCGACCTGCGAGAAGCCATTGACCAGTGCGCCGCGAAAGCCGAGCACGTTGATGCAGCGCTCGAGTTCCTCTGTGGCCTTGTCGGGGTCCTGCATTGGCAGGGCAGCAAAGGCTTGGAAGCGGTCGGGCCGCTTCGCGACCTGCTCGGCAAGAAAGTCGTTGGCGCGCACCGCGAGCTCATACGCTTTCTTCGGGTCCGGCACCGCCTGCACGGCGGGCGCGTTCAGCGAGAGAATCATCATCTCCATGCCGTGCGCGTCCATCTGGCGCAGGCGCACGTCATGAAGGTCGAGCAGGCGCATGCTGAGCTCCTTCCAATACGCGCCGGGCACGAAGCCGGCCGAGTCCTGCAGCGTTTCAGGAATCGCGAAATGTTCCTCGAGGCCGATCTTTCCTTGCATACCTGTCTCCTTGGTGCGGGGGCAGCGCCACAACGGCGCTCAACCTGCCGGCCAATCTATGAGAGCGCAGGGGTACGGTCCAACAAAGATCGGTGATAGCGCGCATTCGGAGATCGCATGGGAGCAGCATCGGCCGCTGGGTGGGTGGGACCTGTGGGTAGACCCGCCCCAACATTCACAGGCCGCATAAAGGGCATCCGGAAAATGCGTTGGACCCGCCGGGCCGGCAAGACCATGATCGCCAACATCGCCGCACAGCTCTGCAACTCCCCGTTGCGAGACCGGGGCGGTGCATCAGGCATCTTTGCCATTCGAATCGGAGACAAGCGTCATGCGCCAAATCGACCTTCACAAGCTGGCTGACGATGCCCGCTTCAACCGCTTCCACGGGCTGGTGCTGCTTTGGTGCGCACTCATCATCGTGTTCGACGGCTACGACCTCGCGGTCGTCGGCATCGCACTGCCGTCGATCATGAAGAAGATGGGCGTCGACGCGACCAATGCGGGGTTCATGGTCAGTTCCGCGCTCTTCGGCATGATGTTCGGCGCCATCTTCATGGGCACCATTGCCGACCGCATCGGCCGCCGCTGGGCGATTGCCATCTGCGTGGGCTTGTTCAGCGTCTTCACCGCCGCGGCGGGGCTGGCCGAGGGTCCCATTGCATTCAGCGCGATGCGCTTCCTGGCCGGGCTCGGCATCGGAGGCGTGATGCCGAACGTGGTGGCGCAGATGACCGAGTATTCGCCAAAGAAGATCCGGTCCACCCTCGTGACGCTGATGTTCAGCGGCTATGCCGTCGGAGGCATCATCGCGGCGATCCTCGGCAAGGGGCTCATCGAGAGCTACGGCTGGCAATCGGTCTTCTTCGCGGCCGGCCTGCCGGTGCTGCTGATTCCACTCATCCTCAAGTCGATGCCTGAGTCGATGCCCTTCCTGCTGGCCAAGGGCCGCACCGAAGAACTCAAGAAAATCGTCTCGCGCCTCGACCCGAACTATCAACCATCGGCCACCGACGGCTTCGTGGTGCCTGCGAAGGACCGGGCCGACAGCGCGCCGATCAAGCATCTCTTCTACGACGGCCGCGGCTTCAGCACGGTGATGTTCTGGATCGCGTTCTTCATGTGCCTGTTCATGGTCTTCGCGCTGAGTTCGTGGCTCACCAAGCTCATGGCGAGCGCGGGCTACAGCCTGGGCTCGGCCTTGACCTTCGTGCTGGTGCTGAACGTAGGTGCCATGGTCGGCGCCATCGGCGGCGGGTGGCTCGCCGACCGCTTCCACATCAAGTACGTGCTCGCCGGAATGTATGCGCTGGCAGCCGTCTCGCTCACGCTGCTGGGCTACAAGATGCCGACGCCGGCGCTCTTCGTCCTCATCGGGCTGGCCGGTGCCTCGACCATCGGCACGCAGATCGTGGCCAACGCCTACGCCGGGCAGTTCTATCCGATGGCCGTGCGCGCCACTGGCCTCGGATGGGCATTGGGTGTTGGCCGCAGCGGCGCGATCCTGGCACCCATCCTGATCGGCGTGCTGGTGGGCATGAGTCTTCCGCTGCACCAGAACTTCATTGCCATCGCGATTCCGGCGGTCATCGGCATGGTCGCGGTGCTGCTTATCCAGCACGACAGGTCGGCCTCGGCCTCGGCGCTGCGGGCGGAGGCCATTGCCGCGTTGGACAAGGCGCTGGCGGGGGTGCCCGGAACGCCTCGCGCTTGACCGGTTGAAGCGATCCGCTGGTGCCTTGCCTTTGGCGGGAGCGCGTCCAGGGGGCCCCTATCGCGCGAGGAACTCGAGCGCCGTGGGCACGAACTCGGCGTGGAACTGGAACACGCCGCCGTGGCCGGCATCGGGATAGATGACCAGGGTGCTGTTGGGCAACCGCCGCGCCAGATCGCGCGTGTTCGAGGTGGGCACCATCCGATCGTCGTCGCCGTTGGCAACGAGCACGGGTTGCTTGACCACCGAAAGGTCGGCGGATTCCTTCCGACCCCAGGCCCCAAGCGCCCGCAACTGCGCTGCGTACGCGCTGAGAGTGATCTCCTTGTCGCGATTCTCCGAACGTTCCTTCAACCGCTGCAGAAAAGCCTTGCCCGCCTCGATGCCGCCGGGCGTGCGGGTGAAGAACAGGAATTGCTTCGGATCCTGACCGGTGAACAAGCCGCGCAGCAGGTCGTAGTTCGCAATGCGAGCGACCGTGCTGATGCCCTCGCCGCCGGCAGGGCCCGTGCCCGCGAGAATCATCTTGCGCACGAGCTGCGGCTCCTTGAGCACGATCTCCTGGGCGATCATTCCACCCATCGAGAAGCCGAAGAGGTCGACTTGCTCGAAGCCCTTCGCCTTGATGAAGGTGATTGCGTCGTCGGCCATCTGCTCCATCGAACTGGACGGCGATCCGCTGGTCGCCCCGACGCCGCGGTTGTCGAAGGCAATCACGTGGTGCTTGGCCGCAATGCCGTCCATGACGCGCGGGTCCCAGTTGTCCAGCACGGCGGCCAGATGGACCAAAAACACCACGGGCGTTCCGCCATTCTGCGTTCCCATTTCGCGGTATGCGAAATCGATGCCGCCCGCGGAGATGAATTGCGTGGGAACGGTGGACCAGGTGACGCGCGCCACCTGGTCCGTCACCGGCGTACGGGGCTTCGCGCTGTCGGACGGTGCATCGGCTGCCCCCGCCGACGGCGAAATGGTGGATGCCGCAAGCACGAGAGCGAGCGCGGCGGCTTTGGACGAATGACGCATTGCATGATCTCCTGGGATGCGTGAACGGTTCAGGCCGACTGCGGCAGATAGCTGGGCCTGGGCGCCGTCATCCCGCGCTTGACCTGCTGGGTGAGCTCATCGGCCAGCACTTCGTCGAGGCCAGCTTCGAGTCCGTCGAGCGCGCGCGCGACGATCTCCTCGGCGCTCGACTTGGGCACATCGAACCCGCGCGTGAGGTCGGTGTCGACATAGGCCATGTGCAGCCCCAGCACCTGGGTCTTCTGCGCCGACAGTTCGGTGCGCAGCGCATTGGTGAGCGACCACGCGGCGGACTTGCTTGCCGAGTAGGCGGCCAGTTCGCCGCCGTTCACCCATGACGCCACCGACAGAACGTTGAGCAGCGCGCCGCCGCCGTTGGCCTTGAGAATCGGCGCGAAGGCCTTGCTCACGCGCAGCACGGCGAAGAAGTTGGTTTCGAAGATGCGCCGTGCGATCTCTTCACTGTCGGCCGCGAGAAAGCCGCCGGGCTGTGCAATGCCGGCGTTGTTGATCACCAGCGTCACGTCGGACGCCAGCGCCGCGGCGGCGGCCACGTCTTCCGGCTTGTTGACGTCGAGCCGCAGGGCCTGGACACCAGCTTGCGTGATGGTGGCGGGGTCGCGTGCACCCACGTAGACCTTGCGGGCACCGCGAGCGAGCAGATCGCGTGCGAATGCCAGGCCGATGCCGCGATTGGCGCCCGTGACGAGGGCGACGGAATTTTCGATCTTCATGAGAATCTCCAAATAAAAAGAAAAAGGGGGACCAATACCACTTGCCGCTATCGCACCTTGACGACGACCTTGCCCCTGGAACGTCCCTGGGCGAGGTACTCGAGGGCTTCCTTGGCTTGCTCGAACGGAAACACCTTGTCGATCACCGGCCGGATGCGCTCGGCCTTGAGGAGTTCGCCGATCTCGGCGAGTTGATTGCCATCGGGACGCTCGAATAAGAATGAGTAGGTGACTTCGCGCTTCTTCGCCAGGCGCTTGATCTTTCGGCTCATCATCGCGAAGACGAACGTCAGGACGAAGTTCAGCCGACGGGCGCGAGCGAATGCCGCGTCCAGCGGCCCGACCAAGGAAACCATCGCGCCCCGCGACTTGAGAATGCCGACGGATTTCTCCATCGCATCACCGCGCACGGTGCCAAGCACCGCGTCGTAGCCGCGCAGCACGTTCTCGAATTCCTGCTTCTTGTAGTCGACGATCTCGTCTGCGCCGAGACTGCGCACCAGTTCGACGTTGCCCGTGCTGGTGGTCGTTCCCACCTTGGCACCCAGGTGCTTGGCCAACTGGATCGCAAAGGTGCCAATGCCGCCGGAGCCCGCAGGGATGAACACCTTCTGGCCGGCCCGAAGACCGGCGCGTTCCTTCAGCGCTTGCCACGAGGTGAGCCCGACCATCGGTATCGATGCCGCCTGCACGAAGTCCAGGTTGGCCGGCTTCAGCGCGGCAGCGCTCTCGGGCACCACCGCGAACTCGGCGATCGAGCCCGTGCCCAGGTCGAAGATGCTGGCGAAGATGGCATCGCCTGGCTTGAAGCGGGTCACGCGGCTGCCGACCTCGGTCACCACACCGGCCAGGTCGCTGCCCAGCGTGGCCGGAAGCTCGAACTTCAGGACGGCCTTGAAGAGCCCGGTCGGGATCATGTTGTCGATCGGGTTCACGCCCGCAGCGTGGACCTGCACCAGCATCTCGTCGGGCTTCAGCGTGGGACGGGGAACGTCGGTGACGCCGATCTCGGGCGACTTGCCGTAGCGTTTGAAGGTGAGTGCTTTCATATCTTTCCTCGTTTCTGGCTTACGCGGGTTTGCGGACGGATCGGCGTAGGCGGGTTGATGTCGCCAGTTTTCTTGTGTCGCATGATGATCATCATATATATGGGCGAAAAAAAAGGCGTTGCTTCGCGACCTGGATTCAACGCGGGGGCAGGTGCTTCAGCGTCGCCTCGCACAGGCTGCTCGACAGCGCGGGATCGTCGACCGCGCGCGCCAACATCAGCGTGCCCACCATGGCGGCGACGGTCACGAGTGCGCGTTCGTGGGCAGCAGGCTGACCCCAGTCCGGCGACTGGCGGGCGACGAAATCGATCATTTCCTTGATGTGCCGAGTGGTCACGCGGCGCACTTCCGGCGCCTGGCGCGGGGTTTCCGAGCCCAGTGCGGCCAGGGGGCAGCCCAGCTCCACCTGCGCCAGGTGCTCGGGCGACAGATAGGTGCGCAGCATGGAGTTCAAGGCCTGCGCAGGCGGCACGCTGGCGACCACGCCCGCGGTCGCGGCGGCTGTTTCGGCGCAAGCCCGGGCCGCTGCTTCTGCCAGCATGGCCTCGCGGGACGGAAAGTGGGCGTAGAAGGCGCCGTGGGTCAGGCCGGCCTCCTTCATGATGTCGGCGACACCCGTGCCGTCGTAGCCGCTGCGACGGATCGCCCGGGCGGCCGCGGAGACGATGCGCTCGTGCGAGGCCTCCTTGGCGGCTGTCCTGACGTTGTGCTTTGCGGTTCGCATGATGCGTATCATACGATATTTTCAGCGCATGTACAGCGCTTTTTGTTGCGAGCCTGGGTTTCAGCCGCGCCGAGCCGCCTCGATCTTTGCGATGTCGATCTTTGTCATTTCCATCATGGCTTCGAACGCGCGCTTGGCCGCTGCTGGATCGGGGTCCGCGATCGCCTCTATCAGCGCCCGTGGCGTGATCTGCCAGGACAGACCCCACTTGTCCTTGCACCAGCCGCATGCGCTTTCCTGGCGGCCGTTGCCGATGATGGTGTCCCACAGGCGGTCCGTCTCGGCCTGACTGTCGGTCGCAACCTGGAATGAAAAGGCCTCGTTGTGCTTGAACACCGGGCCCCCGTTCAGGCCGAGACATGGGATGCCCATGACCGTGAATTCGACCGTCAGGATGTCGCCTTCTTTGCCGGCGGGGTAGTCGCCAGGCGCGCGATGGACAGCGCCCACCGCGCTGTCCGGGAATGTATCGGCGTAGAACTTCGCGGCGTCCAACGCGGTGCCGTCGTACCAAAGACAGATCGTGTTCTTGCTGGTCATCCTGGTTCTCCTAGGTTGGGTCTGTAGATGCGCAGGATTGCGCAGTTGCAACGCAGGCAACAACCGTCGCGCCGCGTAGCACCTACTTACTTCGAGCGCCCGTCGAAATGTTGTACCGGCACCGCATCCAGATCAATGCCCTCAAGGCATCGGATGTTGATGGCCGCCGTCTTGTTGCCCTTCGGATCGGTGCCCTCGCCGAAGGTGTGAATGCCGCAGACGGCGCAGAAGCGATGCGAGATCACATGCTTGTTGAACATGTAGGTGCTCATGTCCTCGGGCGGCGTCTTGAGCCGGAGGCGATCGTGCGGCACGAACCACAGCAGGGATCCTCTGCGCTGGCACATCGAGCAATTGCATGCCATCGCACCTTGGATGTCGCCTTCGACCTCGAAGGCGATCCGGCCGCAGTGGCAGCTACCTTGGTAATTCATAGGACCTCCAAGTCATAGGACCTCCAAGAAAAAAGGCTAGGGCAGTACGGCGATCCGTCCATCCTTGGCTGCGTTGTCCATCCAGCGTGCGGCATCCTCGTCGAGCATCAGGCCGTCCGCTTGCAAGCGCTGCACAGCGCTTTTGACTTTTGCCAGGTAGACCTCGCGGCTGGGGTACCGTTCGGCGATCGGGAGCCGCGGGTCGCGCTTGGAGGCGGCTTCGGTGGCGGTCGCCGAGAACGGCAGGTAGCTGCCGTCGAGCCCGCACAACTGGCCCGGCGCAAAACCGGCCTTTCGCCGGTTCCAGCCGGTGTAGGTGGCGAGCGGCACGGCGACGTCGGGCAGGCGGATGCCGGCCACGTCGTTGCCGTCGGCGTCGGTCTTGGGAACGAGCACCGTGTATGCGCGTGTGGCGTCGGGTCTTGCAGGCACCGCGCTGTCATCGTTCACCGTGAGAAGGTTGGGCGCCGGCAGCGTCACGCCGAGCGGCGACAGATCAGGAAAGCGCATCGCCGCGGCAGTCGCTTGCACCAACGTGCCGTCGCGCACGGTCGGGTAGCGGCTGGCCGGTGGAGCCTTGCCGTCGCGTGACCACTCGATCATGCGCGTGAGCAGTGCGCGGTACACCGGCTGCTGCTGCGCCGGGTTGATGGGCGTCTCGCAGATGGGGGAGGTCGCGTTGCGTGCGGTGACGTGCTGCGTCGACGACATCAGGTACACGCGCACCTCGTCGGGGAGCGCGATGTCGCGCCCGGCGCCATCGGTGACGACCAGTGCGGCGCGGCCTTGCCAATACTCCAGGGCGCTGTCGAGATGGAAGACCTTCGGACATGTCCGGTCGGCAGCGCAGCGCGCAAGCAGGCCGCCCTGCCGGCCGCTCAGCGGATCGGTCGTGGTCGCGTAGCTGAACGGAAACTGGTCGCCGTAGAAGAAGTGGTCCTCGTGCTGGCGGGAGTAGCGGCCGGGCTGCGCCCAGCGCACATTGGTGTAGGTCTTGCGCGAGCCGGCGATGGTCGCGACCATGCCGTCGAACACGCGCTGGCCGCCCGGGCCGGCATTGAAGCCCTGCCACACCCAGTCGCGCAGGAAGCGTCCCGACTGCGAGATGCCGATTGCCACCGTGGCCCTGGGTTTCAGGTCGGCCACGGGGCTCGGTTGGCCGCTCGCGTCGGGCAGGCCGGTCTTCAGGTGCGACACGACATCGCGCAGCGACGCCATGCCCAGGCCCATCGGACGCGGGTCGCGCGCCGTGTACCTGAACTGGTAGATCGCGCCGGCATCGAAGCCGGCGGGGCGTTCGAACTCGATCGATTTGGCATCCTTGTAGCGCCACTGCGCGGGTCCGATCACAGTGGGCGCAGCCTCCGGCCGCGCACGCACGCTCAGCTCGCCCATGGCCGGATCGAGCGAGGCGGCCGGGTAGCTCAAGGGCAAGGTGCCGCGCGGACCGGGCGCATCGAACACGATCTCTTCGAACGCGGCGCCGGTGATCGGTTGCCCGCCTTGCATGGCTGTCGGCAGCACCATGCCGACGGTCTTGCCGGTGGCGTCCGCCGGAATGTCTCCCTGCCAGCCGACCCACAGCAGGGTGTGGCCCTGGCGCATCAGCCACCCCGTGCCAGCTTCATCGGCGCGGTCGGTTTGGAGGCTGCCGCCGTTGACGATCTCGAGCATCAGCTTGCGGCCGCGGTTCGCGACTTCGACCACCCACGTTCCCGACGACCTGGCGCCGTCGCGCGGCCGCAGGATGACGACGTCGGCCTTGTAGCGGACCTTGCCGTCGGCGGATGCGGCCGCCCCCGCGTCGACGATGCCGCGGTTGGCCGGATGCGCCGGATCGAGCGCCACCTGGGCTTGCGCAACCACGCGCTCGTAAGGGCCGGCATTGCCGAACGCGCTGCCGCCGAATGCGGGCTGGCGCTCGCGCACGATCAGCTGCTCGACCACCGCGGGCGCAGCGCCCGAAGCGGACATTTGCGCACAACCGGCAAGAGCGGCAAGCAGTGCCGCCGCCATGATCGCGATTCGCCAGCGCAGGGCTTGCGCCGAGGCTGCCAGTTTGTTCTTCATTGTTTGTCTCCGTGTTTGCGGAATTGCCGGCGTCGCAGGCGCGCTGGCAAGGCATCATCATCAGTCGACGCCCCCTTCAATACTCGTCGAGGAGGCACGCCGTGGTCAACATGAATCCATTCGACCTCAGCTCGCTCCAGTGCCGGCACCGAGCCGCCCGAAGGCTTCCGCCAGGCAATCGACGAACACCCTGATGCGCGATGAGAGCTGATGCCGCTGCGCATAGACGGCATGGATGTCGGCGCTGGGCGTTCGGTACTGCGGAAGCACCTGCACCAGGCGGCCGCTCGCCAGATAGCGCTCGATGTCCCATTCGGCGCGCATCACGATGCCGTGTCCATCGAGTGCCCAGCGCACCGCGATTTCTCCGTCGTTGGTGGTGAGCGCGCCGCGCACCTTGACGGCCTCGGTGTGTTCCTTGCGGCCCTTTCCGCTTGACAGCCGCCAGACACCGTAAGCGTCGTTGCCCTGGCGGATGCCGATGCAGTCGTGGCGCGCCAGGTCGCTCGGCACCGCTGGCATGCCGCGCTGAGCCAGGTACTTGGGCGACGCGCACAGCAGCCGCCGGTTCGGCGCCAGGCGCTTTGCAATCACCCTGGCGTCCGGCGGCTCGCCAAAGCGCACGCAGACGTCGAAGGCATCGTCGGTGAGCGGCGGCGGATCGGCCGACAACTGCAGCTGCACCTCCACGTCGGGAAACAGGCGGCAGTAGCGCGAAATCACCGGCGCCACGTGCATGCGGCCGAAGCCCAGGGTCGCATTCACGCGCAGCAGGCCTTTCGGAGAACCCCGGCCTTTGGCCAGAAGCTGGTCGAGGTCGTCGAGGTCCCCGAGGATGCGCCGCGCATGCTCCAGGAACACCTCGCCCTCTGGCGTGAGGCTCATGCGCCGCGTGGTGCGGTTGACCAGCGGCATGCGAAGCCGCTGCTCCATCTGGGACAGGCGCTTGCTCACCGCCGGCGTGGACACACCCAGGTTGCGCGCCGCGGCGCTGAGGCTCCCGCCGGTGGCAATCTGCACGAAGAAGCCCAGTTCGGAAGGCTGGATGCCATGGCTCATGGTCGTTCTGATTGTTGACTTGCGGTTAAGGATGGATTCACTTTACCCGTGCGATGCCATGGGTTGCAACCGACAGAATCGGCGCTACCCAATCACAGGACGCAGCCGCAAATGAAGACCTACAAGATCGCAACCATTCCCGGAGACGGCATCGGCAAGGAAGTGGTGCCCGCTGGCCAGCAGGTGCTGGAAGCGCTGGCCGCGGCCGGCAGCGGCTTCAAGTTCGAGTTCGAGAACTTCGACTGGGGCGGCGACTACTTCCGCAAGCACGGCGTGATGATGCCCAACGACGGCCTCGACGCGCTGCGCGACAAGGACGCGATCCTGTTCGGCTCGGCGGGCGATCCGCACATTCCCGACCACATCACGCTCTGGGGCTTGCGCCTGAAGATCTGCCAGGGCTTCGACCAGTACGCCAACGTGCGCCCGACGCGCATCCTGCCCGGCATCGACGGTCCGCTGAAACGCTGCGGACCGGACGACCTCAACTGGGTGATCGTGCGCGAGAACTCCGAAGGCGAGTACGCTGGTGTCGGCGGCCGCGTGCACCAGGGCCATCCGATCGAAGCCGCCACCGACGTGTCGATGATGACGCGCGCCGGCGTGGAGCGCATCATGCGCTTCGCCTTCCGGCTGGCGCAGTCGCGCCCCCGCAAGCTCCTGACCGTCATCACCAAGAGCAACGCGCAGCGCCATGCCATGGTGATGTGGGACGAGATCGCGCTGCAGATCTCCCAGGAGTTTCCGGACGTGACCTGGGACAAGGAATTGGTCGACGCGTCGACTGCGCGGATGATCAATCGCCCGGCGTCGCTCGACACCATCGTGGCCACCAACCTGCATGCGGACATCCTCAGCGACCTGGCGGCCGCACTCGCGGGCAGCCTGGGCATCGCGCCGACCGGCAACATCGATCCCGAACGCCGCTACCCCTCGATGTTCGAGCCGATCCACGGCTCCGCCTTCGACATCATGGGCAAAGGCCTCGCCAACCCGGTGGGCACCTTCTGGTCGGTCGTGATGCTGCTGGAGCACCTGGGCGAGGCCGAGGCCGCCCGGCGCGTCATGAAGGCCGTGGAGGCCGTGACGGCCAACCCGGCGCTTCACACGCGGGACCTGGGCGGCAACGCCACCACCGTGCAGGTCACACAGGCCGTGTGCGCACAGCTTGCGTCCGCCGAGCGGCAGCGCCAGGCCGCATAGAGATTCACATACAAACCCGCAAGAAGAACGGCGCAGACCGTCAATCTGGAGACAAGACATCATGACGATCCCACGATTCGCCATCGGGCGCCGCGCCCTTGCTGCAACCGCCATTGCGGCGCTCGGCCTTTGCATTGCGCCCTGGGCCGCAGCGCAGGAGCCGTGGCCGTCCAAGCCGATCAGCCTGGTCGTGCCGTTTCCTTCGGGCGGCACCACCGACGTGCTGGCCCGCGCGCTGGCCGATGCGTTGTCCAAGAGCCTGGGCCAGCCGGTGATCGTGGAAAGCAAGCCGGGCGCCGGCGCGACGCTCGGCGCCGACTACGTTGCCAAGGCCAAGCCGGACGGCCACACGCTGCTGATGGGCGCGGTGCACCACACCATCGCAACCAGCGTCTACAAGAAGCTCCCGTACGACTTCCAGAAAGACCTGGCGCCCATCACCACGGTGGCGATGGTGCCCAACGTGCTGGTGGTCAACGCTTCGCTGACGCCGGCCAAGTCGGTGGCCGAGCTCGTTGCCCTTGCCAAGTCGTCGCCCAAGGAGCTGGCCTACGGCTCCAACGGCAACGGCACGGCGCAGCATCTCATCGGCACCCAGTTCCAGGCCAGCACCGGGGTCAACCTGCTGCATGTGCCCTACAAGGGCAGCGGCCCGCTCACCACCGACTTGCTCGGCGGGCAGGTGGCCATGTCCTTCGACACCATCACGCCGGTGCTGCAGCACATCAAGGGCGGAAAGCTGCGCGCACTGGCTGTGACCACTGCCAAGCGCTCCGCCGTGCTGCCCGATGTGCCGACGCTCGAAGAGGCCGGGCTCAAGGGCTTCGACATCGGAACGTGGTTCGGCGTGCTGGCGCCTGCGGGCACGCCGAAGGAAGTCGTTGCGAAGCTGAACGCCGAGATGGTCAAGATCATCAAGTCGCCAGAGTTCGGCGAGCGGATGCGCGCGATTGGCGCCGATCCAATTGGCGACAGCTCGGCCGACATGGCGGCCCGCATCCGCGAAGAAACCACCAAGTTCGCCAAGCTCGTGAAAGACGGGAAGGTGACGATCGAGTAGTCCGGCGGCCGGCCGCCCGATCGTTGGTCAATGCGCGTGGGATTCCGACGAAGCCTTCGGCTCCGGAACATTCACAGACACTGTCTCGCTGCCCAGGATCTTGTGGCCGGGGTCGGCAAGCTCGATCAGCATCTTGTGCACGCCAGGCTTCAATCCGACGACGATGATCGGATCGCCGCTCGTGTGGGCCCAGGTGCCGGGCCGGTCGTCAACGGTCACGTGCAGGTGGCCGACACGCGGCGACACATCGACGGCGGCCTTGCCGAACACGGGGATGATGCGCAGGTTCTCGGTCCGGTATTGCACGATGACGACGCCGCGCGCCAAGGGTTCGGCCAGCGGTGGATACACGACGAGTTTCGGCGGCGGTTCCGATGCGACCGGAATCACGGCCGCCGGACGGCCGATGTCGGTGACAGCCTGCGCCCATCCTGCGGCGCAGAGGAGGGCGCCTGCGGCGGCGAGGCCGAGCGGTCTGAAGATGGATGGCACAGTGTTTCCTTGATGCGCTGGATCGATGTCCGGATCTTCAGGCGCTTGCAGCCCCTTGGACGCACATCACGTATGCCTCTGTATCGGCGCAAGGAATCCACACACTACGTTTCACGTTCCTTCATTCAACCCGTGAAGGGCGCGTGCGACTGTGGCTCGAAGCAGATCTACAGCGGCAGCTCCAGCGTCTCCCAAGCGCGAAGCATGCTGACCTGCCGCCGCAGGTAGTCGGTCGAAATGGCCTGGGAGCCCCATACGGGCACACGCCCCGCGTACTCTCCCAGCAGCCAGAACTGCCGCGCCGCCATGAAGCGCGCGATGGCGGCAAGGTCGGCGTCGGCGACGGGCCGCGCTTCGCGATAGGCCGAAATGAAGTGGCGCCACTGCGCCTTCACCTTGTCGCTTGCCGGAACGTCGGGTGCGCGTGGATACAGGCTCCAGGGGTAAACCGCCAACTCGTAGGCAAGGTAGCCGGGGCCCACCTCGTCGAAGTCGAAGAACACCGCCTCGCGCTGTCCCGTTGCACCGGGCACGACGAAGTTGTTGCTGCCGTGCGCATCGCCGTGGCACAGCACGCGGCTGAGTTCGCCCAGTGCAATGATGTCATCATGCAGGTGCTGGCCCAGTTGCTCGAACTGCGCACGCAGCTCGGAGGTCATGGTGGGGGCGCGCAGCAGGCCCTGCAGCGGCTTCACCAGCAGGTAGTCCAGATCCAGGCGATAGATGCTGTCCAGTCCTTGGTAACTTTCGCCAGCCGTGTGCAGCGTGGCCAGGCCACGTGCCAGGGCCTCGATGTCGTCGGCCGAATCGCCTGTGGCCTCACCATCCAGATGTTCGAAAAGCATCAGCGCCCGAAGGCCTTCGGGCAACGGGACCTGTATGGCGATCTCACCGTTTGCCGACGGCACGCAGCGAGCGACCCGGCATCCGCGGCGTGCCCAATGTTCCAGCGCAGCGGCCTCGAACAACGCATTGGGGCCGCCGCGCGGACGCTCGGCACAGAGGCGCGCGACCACCCGTTGTCCGCTGGCAAAGCCCAGCCTGTAAACCTGGTTGAAGCTGCGCCGCAGGAATTCGCTCTCGACCACTTCTCCCAGGTTGTAGTGCGCCTGCACGAGCATGGCCACGCTGGCTGCGGTGGGTGTGGATTGCGCAATCTCGAATTCCAATGGATCTCCAAGGAAAAAGGGCGAGATTATGCGTGGATGGCGTTCCCCAAGGAGATCAGGCACGCGCCACTTGTTCGTTCTGTTCGTCAGGCCGAAGTTGACGAAGCGCGTTTTGCAGCAGTCGCTTGCCCCGCAATGCAGAGCTGGGCGCCGAAGCTCACATCAGCCGTAGCCCGCGCGCGAACAGCATCGAGGTCTTCACGAGCTTGGGAACGTCACCCATCTTTGCGATCTCTGCCAGCCCCTCCTCGGTGATGCGGATCACCGTCGCGATGCGGGACGCAGCGTACGGGTCGGTCGGCTTGAGGGCTGCGATTTCGGCCTCTATCAAACCCGTGGCCACGAGCACGGAGACATTGCGGATCTCCTCCGGCTGGACGACCCGGACTGGAAGCGGCGTGTGCTTCAGTCTCATCAGGAACAAGAGCGGCATTCATTCCTCCGATTGCCGGCAAATGAATCTGCCAAAAAAAAGCCGGCCCGTTTTTGGTTTTGGAAATGTAGTCTCAAGCAACTCTTCGGTGTAGCTGGCCAGTCGACATAGAACGGGAGTGTCAAGAGTATTGGCCCTTATGGATGAGTCGATGTCGCTGCAGGGGCCAGATCTCGGCGGAGTGGGGTAGTTGGCAGAATCGGACAGCTTCACTTCATCGATCCCTATGCTGCGCTTCGTTCTCGTGATCGCGTCGAGCCTTGCCACGGCGATGGCGGCGCCTGCTCACTCGGCTGAACCGAAGGCTGTCGACTCCGCCGTCGAGGCCGCGAAGCCGGTGACCACCTACGCGCGTCTTACCTCCTTCAAGGAGGAGCCGGACGGCAAGCTTTACGTTCGGCTGAAGTTGATCCCGCGGGCGAAGCTTCCGTTTACGGTCCAGGCTTTCAGGGTGAGGGACCGCACACTTCTGGAAGGTATCGCCGAGGGCTCATGGGTGCGGTTCACCGCGAAGCACGTCGATGGCGAGAACACGCTGACGTCGATCCGCGTCACTCCGGAGTGCAAGCGCTTTCAAGCATGCGACTGACGAGGCGCCGATTGCCGTAGGCGTCGCAGAGGCATCGGTGCGCCGGCTGCGCCTCAATCCACGCCGAGGATGGCCCGGTTGCGCACCTCGATGACGTCCTTCGTCTTTGCGGTCGCGCCCGGGCCGGCTTCAAGGCGCACGTCGTGGAGCCCGAGGCTGCGCTTTCCCACGCGCAGGCCCACCGGCTCGACCGGCTGGCCGCTTGCGTGCTCGACGAGCTGCAGCGGCGCATCGTGCCCACACCACTGGTCGCCCCACTGCATCAACGCAACGAGCGCCGGGTAGAGCGCCTCGCCCTTTTCGGTCAGCCGGTATTCGCTGCGCCGCTCGCTGCCTTCAGTCAGCACCTTCTCGAGCACGCCGTGTTCGACGAGGCTGTTCAAGCGGGCCGTGAGCACATTGCGCGCAATGCCCAGGCGGCGCTGGAAGTCGTCGAAACGCGTGGTGCCCAGTGTGCACTCGCGCACGATGAGCAGGCTCCACCACTCGCCGACCTCGTCGAGCGCGCGCGCAATCGAGCAGTTCATGCCGTCAAAGGTCTTTCGGTACATGGGGCTATTCTAACTTCATAAGTTGCGTGACGCAACTTAACCAGCTACATTCAAGTTTCGTCACGCAACTATTTTCGTTTTCGTCTCGCCCGGTCCCAGGCCAGGCTTCCTCAGGAGTTCCTCATGGACAAACGCCTACTCGTTCTGGCCTCCGGCATGTTTGCGATCGGCACCGACAGCTTCGTCGTGGCCGGCGTGCTGGGCCAGGTGTCTTCCTCGCTTGATGTGTCCATCGCATTGGCTGGGCAGATGGTCACGCTCTATGCCCTGAGCTATGCGCTGCTGTCGCCGGTCATTGCAGCGACGGCGGCGCACTGGCCGCGCAAGCGGCTGCTGCTCGCGGGTCTCGCGGTGTTCGTGGTCGGCAATGTGATCACCGCGGTGGCGCCGAACATCGAGCTGGTGCTGGCCAGCCGGCTGCTGGCTGGGCTTGGCGCGGCCATGTTCAGCCCGACGGCCACCGCGACCGGTGCCTCGCTGGTGCCGCCCGAGCAGCGCGGACGCGCGCTCGCCATCGTCATTGCGGGGCTGTCCAGCGCGACGGCATTGGGGGCACCGCTGGGCACCTTCATTGGAGGTTGGCTGGACTGGCGCGCGACGATGTGGTTCGTTGCCATCGTCGGCACGATCGCGGCAGTCGGCGTGGCCTGGCGCCTGCCCAACATTCCCAACCCGCCGGCCGTCAGCCTCGCGCGGCGCCTGGCACCGCTGGGCGATGCGCGCGTGCTGCTCACGCTCCTGACCACGTGGCTGGTGTATGCGGGCCTCTTTTTGGTCTACACCTACATCGGTTCGAGCTTCGAGCGCGCAACGGGCGGCGACGCGCGCGTGCTGGCCGGTCTGCTGCTGCTCTGGGGCGTGGCGGCAACGGCGGGCAACCTGGCCGCCGGCCGACTGACCGACCGCTTCGGCAACCGCCGCATCATCAACGTGGCCATCGCGCTGTTGGCGCTCGACTTTGCGCTGCTGCCCTGGAGCTCGGCTTCGCTTGCGACGGCCGTGCCTGCGCTGATCGTCTGGGGCGTGTGCGGCTGGGGCCTGCTTGTGCCGCAGCAGCATCGGCTGATCAGCATCACGCCGAGCGCGGCGCCGCTGCTGCTGGGGCTGAACTCGGCGGCGGTCTATGTGGGCGTATCGATCTCGGGGCTCGCGGGCGGCGCGGCGCTCGCGTGGTTCGACAGCCATTTTCTTGGCCTTGTCGGAGCGGTCTTCATTGCGGTGGCGCTGTTCGTTGCCGAGTGGGCGCAGCAACGCATTGCGCGCGCGGATCGCCAGTCCGCGCCTGCCACTCCCATTGCGCCCAACGCAGTGCGCTGATGGTGCGAAAAAGCCCGCCGGCCTCTGCACCGTTCGAAAGAATTGCGGCAAGCGCGCCGTGCGCTTGCGGCTGACGCGGCCGTCGGCGCAAGCCTACGCAAAAAACAAAAGTCTTCACATTCAATGGCGCCGACGTCGAAAGGGGATTGAGGCGTGCGGTGCGTCTCACCGTCGGCGGACCAGGAGACAGCCATGCGCACTGACGACAAGAAGAATGACCAGGCAAGCCCTATCGCCCACGACGGCGGCAATGATCCCCAGCAAGGCCTGACAGGCACCACGCGACGATCGCTCTTGCAGAGCGCAGTGCTGTTCGCGATGTTCTCGGGCGGCGGCATCGGCCTGACCGCTTGCGGCGGGGGTGGCGGCGGGGGGCACGGAGGGGGCTTCGGTGGCGGCATGGGGGGCGGCAGGCCGCCAGACGGCTCCGCCTCGGTGTTCAAGCATGGCATCGCCAGCGGCGACCCGTTGTCCGATCGCGTGATGCTCTGGACGCGCGTGACAGCGTCCGCGCCGGGCACCATCAATGTCGAGTGGGAAGTGGCAAGCGACGAAGGTTTCGGCATCATCGTCGCGCGCGGCACCACGAGCACGGGGCCCGAGCGTGACTACACGGTCAAGGTGGACGCCTTCGGCCTGCAACCTGCCAGCACGTATTTCTATCGCTTTGCCATGGGCAGCGACCGCTCGCCCGTGGGCCGCACGAAGACGCTGCCGGTGGGCGGCGTGTCGCAGGCCAAGCTGGCAGTGGTGTCGTGCTCCAACTTCCCGAGCGGCTATTTCAACGTCTATGCCGAGATTGCCAAGCGCGGGGACATCGACTTGGTGCTGCACCTGGGCGACTACATCTACGAATTCGGACGGGTAGGCTATGCGTCGCAACTCGCCATTGCCATCGACCGGGTGTCGGACCCCGACCACGAGCTCCTGACGCTCGCGGACTACCGCCTGCGCCATGCGCAGTACCGCACCGACAACGACCTGCGTGCCCTGCATGCGCGCCTGCCCATGATCGTCGTGTGGGACGACCACGACGTGGCCGACAACGCGTGGTTGGGCGGGGCAGAGAACCACGACGAGGGGACCGAAGGCAGCTTTGCCGCGCGGCGTGCGGCTGCCGTACAGGCGTTCCACGAGTGGCTGCCGACGCGGCTGCCCGACCCGGCCAATCCGCTGCGGATCTATCGCTCGTTCGACTTCGGCACGCTGGCGTCGATGCACATGCTCGACACCCGCCTGGTCGGCCGCGATAAGCAGGTGACGCTCAGCCAATATCTGGCAGGCGAGGCCTCCGCGCCCACGCGTCAGCTGCTGGGCCAGCCGCAGGTCGATTGGCTGTCCGGACGCATGGCCGCATCGCCGTGCACCTGGCAGGTACTCGGGCAGCAGGTGCTCATGATGCGCATGCACATTCCCGTGAGCATCGCGACCAACTTCAGCCTCGAGGCGCTGACCGAGTACCTGGCGGCGCTGGCGCTGCCGGAGTCCGCGCGCAGCGAAAGCCAGCGCGCCCTGATTGCACAGCAGAAGGTGCCCTACAACCTGGATGCGTGGGATGGCTACCCGGCCGCGCGCGACGCCGTGCTCGCCATGGCGCGCAACCAGGGCAAGAACCTGATCTCGCTGGCTGGCGACACGCACAACGCCTGGGCCGGGAACCTCACCGATCCCTCCGGCCAGCGGGTGGGAGTGGAGTTCGGCACCTCGTCAGTGTCGTCTCCCGGCTTCGAGCGGGCGCTGCCGTTGATCGCCAGCGATTTGCTGGCCGATGCATTCAAGCGCACGGTCGACGACCTGCGCTACGCCGAGACCAGCAAGCGCGGCTACGCCGTGCTGACCCTGACAACGGGCGAAGCGCGCTGCGAATACATCGAGATCAGCACGGTGTTCAGCCGCGACTATTCGGTGCGGCTGGCCGCCACGCTGCGCGTGCTGCCGGGCGCCAGCAACCTGCAGGTGCTCGTGGCCTGAGCTTGCACGGCGCCGCCCGGGCGCACCAGCTTCTGGTGCGTCCGTGCGTCCGTGCGCCGGTATCGATCCGCTTCGACTCTGCTTTGGCTCCACTGCGTGGAGGGGGCTCTCATGCGCGCTCGCATGGCCTCTGGCGATGCTCTTGTTTGATCACCTCCGGTTATTGATCGATCAAGAGCTTTCAATTTACGGGGATCAATCGCCTGCCTACGATTGCCGCCAACGATTCCCGAATAACAGTCGGAGACAAGCAGATGGAAAGATCGCTCATGGCCGCCGCCGCGGCCCATGCAGCGCTGGCAGAGCCGTGGAACTGGCTGCTGGCGCCGCTCTCCGGCGCCATCGAACACCACATTGCAGACTGGACGGCCTGGCACGCGCGGCTGATGGTGCTCGGCTGGGGCGTCCTGTTGCCGCTTGGCGCATTGGCGGCGCGCTTCTTCAAGATCGTGCCCGGGCAAAACTGGCCCGAGCAGCTCGACAACAAGGCGTGGTGGCATGCGCACCGCGCGATGCAGTACGCCGGGGTACTGGCGATGACCCTTGGCCTCTGGCTCGCATGGGGCCTTGGCACCAGGCACGGCGCCGCGGCGCAGGTGCATGCATGGCTCGGCTGGGGCCTGTGTATCGCAGGGTGGGCACAGGTGGCAGGCGGCATGCTGCGTGGCGGCAAGGGTGGCCCGACCGATGTGCGGCTGCGTGGCGACCACTACGACATGACCCGCTGGCGCATCGGCTTCGAGCGCGCGCACAAGTCGCTGGGCTGGCTGGCCATCGCCTTGTCGGTGATGACCATCGTTCTCGGGCTTGCCATCGCCGACGCACCACGCTGGATGGCGGTCGTGCTGGCCCTTTGGTGGTGCGCCTTCGCGGTGGTATTCGCCGTGTTCCAGCGCCGCGGCCGTTGCATCGACACCTATCAGGCCATCTGGGGACCGAGCGGCGCGCACCCCGGCAACCGTCAGCCCGCGGTCGGCTGGGGCGTGCGACGCTACACGCCGGCAGCCTGGCGAGCACGCTTCGGCCCACCCTGACCCTTTCCCAAAAAACGAAAACTTCAAGGCAACAAGATGTCAGGTCTGGAATTGAACAATGTGGTCAAGCGCTTCGGCGACGTGACCGTCGTGCAGCAGATGGACCTCGCCATCGGCGATGGCGAATTCGTCGTGCTGCTGGGCGAATCGGGCTGCGGCAAGAGCACGACGCTGCGCATGATCGCGGGGCTCGAAGAGGTCAGCGAAGGGCACATCACCATCGGCGGGCGCGACGTCACGCGGGTGGCACCGATGGCGCGAGACATCGCGATGGTGTTTCAGAACTACGCGCTGTATCCGCACATGGACGTCGGCACCAACATGTCTTTCGCGTTGCGCCTGGCGGGCCGGCCCAAGGCGGAGATCGACAGCAAAGTGGCCGCGGCCGCCAAGGTGCTGAACATCGGGCATCTGCTTGCGCGCAAACCCAAGGAGCTGTCGGGCGGGCAGCGCCAGCGCGTGGCGATCGGCCGGGCCATCGTGCGCGAGCCCAAGGTCTTCCTGTTCGATGAACCGCTCTCCAATCTCGATGCCAAGCTGCGCGGCCACATGCGCGCCGAACTGGCGCTGCTGCACGAGCGCCTGGGCAAGACCACGGTCTATGTGACGCACGACCAGGTCGAGGCCATGACGCTGGCCTCGCGCATCGTGATCTTCGATAAGGGCCGCATCCAGCAGGTGGGCACGCCGTCGGAAGTGTTCACGCGGCCGGCGAGCCTGTTCGTGGCGGGCTTCATCGGCACGCCGACCATGAACTTCTTCAAGGCCCGCTATGCCCTGGAAGACGGCCAGCGCCTGCTGCGCGGCGAAGGCTTTGCCTGGCAACCGCCCGCGTGGCTGGCGGCCCATCCACCCGGCCCCGAGCAAGAGCTGACGCTGGGCCTGCGTCCGCAGGCCCTTCGCGCAAGCCCGCAAGCGGCGCAGCTCACCGTCAAGGTGGATGTGGTGGAGTACCTCGGCACCGAAAGCCAGATCGTTGGCCGCATGGCCACGCCCTCGGGCCAGCGCGTGGCCGCGATGCTGCCGGGCGATGCCCATGGCCAGCTGCACAGCAACGTCCACCTGGCGTTCGACAGCGCGGACCTGCACATCTTCGACAGCGACAGCGGACGCTCCTTGCGCCCTTGATGCCGCGTCCAACAACAACGAAAAAAGGAAACCGCCATGAAGAGAAGAGATTTCGTGATGAGCAGTGCCGCCACCGTGTTCGGCGCCGGCTTTCCCCTCAGTGGGGCACTTGCGCAGAGTCGCTATGCCAAGTACGCGGGCCAGACCGTGACCTTCGGCATTCCAGCGCATCCGCATTACGACGCGATGCTGAAGATCCTGCCCGAATTCACCAAGGAGACGGGCATCAAGGTCGACGTGGACAAGCTGGCCATGGGGCGCATGAAGGAAAAGCATCTGCTCGAGATGGCCAAGCCGCAGGGCGACTACGACCTGGTGAGCTACGTGGTGATGTGGAAAGGCGAGTACGTCGCCAAGAATCTCATCCATCCCCTGGAGCGATTCTTCAAGAACCCTGCGCTGGCCGATCCCGACTACGACCTGAAGGACATCGTCCCGATCTACCTGGAAAACCTGGGCATGGTCGGTGGTCCCAAGGGCTACCTGGCAGGTCCCGGTGCGCAGCTTTACGGCCTGCCCTATGGCGCCGAGACCTCGGTGCTGGCCTACCGCCGCGACATCTTCGCCAAGCACAACCTGCAGCCGCCCGGCAACTACGACGAGTTTGCCAAGCTGCTGCGCGTCCTGAAGGACAAGGAAGGCATCGGCGCATTGGCCTCTCGCGGACAGGCCGGCCACCAGTGCGTGCATGCCTGGCTGCTGCACCTGAACCCGCTCGGCGGCAGCATCTTCGACAACAACTGGAAGGTGCGCTTCAACGACGAGGCGGGCGTCAAGGCGCTCAAGTTCCTGCAGGAGGTGGTGGCCACCGGGCCGGCCGGCATCCCGGCCTATGGACAGGGCGAAAGCAATACCGCTTTCCTGCAAGGACAGGCCGCCATGTATCTCGATTCCACCTCGCTCGCCGGGCTGGTCAACGACCCTTCCAAATCGAGGGTCGCCGGCAAGGTGAGCTGGGCGCTGCACCCCATGGGCACCCGGCGCGCATCGCAGTCGGGCGGCCTGGGCCTGGCAATTCCGAAGAACGCGAAGAACGCCGATGCCGGTTTCCTGTTGATGCAGTGGCTCACTTCGAAAACGCAGGACAAAGCCTGCACCCGGGCCGGCGGCACGCCGGTGCGCAACTCGACCATGGTCGATGCCGAACTGATTCGCCAGTACCCGGAGTTCATCACCTTCAGGGAGGCGTTGAAGTACAGCAACCCCGATTGGCGGCCGATCATTCCGGTGTGGGACAAGATCAACGTGCAGGCGCTGGGCGTCGGTATCTCCGAGGCACTCACCGGCAAGAAGACCGCCGAGGCCGCGCTCAATGATCTGGTGGGGCCGGTCACGCAGATCATGCGCGAAGCGAGCTACAAGGTCTGATCGCGATGCGAACATCCCCCTGGGTTCCGGCCTTCTATCTTGGCCCGGCCGTTCTCATCATGGCGGCCGCCTGCCTTTATCCCGTCGTGTCGGCCTTTCAGCTCGGCTTCTTCGACTGGAGCATGGGCACACCGTGGAGCGACGCCCGCTGGGTCGGGCTCGACAGCTTTGTCTCGGCTTTTTCCAATCCGCGCGTCTGGTCGTCGCTGTGGACCACCCTGCAGTTCGCAGCGGTGAGCGTCACCGCGGAGATGGTGCTGGGCATTGCCCTGGCGCTCGCGCTGGAGCGCCCGGTGCGCGGCACGGCGTTCTTTCGCACGCTGTTCATCCTGCCGATGATGATCGCGCCCATTGCGGTGGGCCTGGCCTGGCGCTACCTGTTCGACGCGCAGTTCGGCCTGGTCAATGCGGTCCTGGGCTTGTTCGGCATCGCGGCGCGCGGCTGGCTGTCCGACCCCACCCTGGCCTTCGCAGCCATCGTCGTCGCCGACATCTGGCAGTGGACGCCCTTCGTCTTCATCATGATGGTGGCAGCCTTGGCCAACGTGGACGGCGCTGTGATCGAGGCCTCGCGCATCGATGGCGCCAAGTGGTGGCAGATGACCTTCCTAGTCAAGCTGCCGATGGTGATGCACGTGATCGCCATCACGCTGATGATGCGGCTGATCGATGCGTTCCGCGTGCTCGAGGTGATCTATGTGCTGACCTTCGGCGGCCCGGGCGACTCGACCGAGATTCTCGCGCTGCACATCTACAAGACGGCCTTCGTCGGCCAGCAGCTGGGTGCTGCGGCCGCCATCTCGGTGCTGTTGCTTCTGGTGGTGGTGGCCCTGTCCTGGGGCGCGTTGCGGCTGTCGAATCCGCTCAAGAACGACAGGTAAGGCGGCATCCATGAAACGCTCCCCTCTCGTCACGGTGCTGCACTACGCGATGCTGATTGCGCTCGCGGCGCTGTGCATCGCGCCCATTGCCGTAATCTTTACCACCAGCCTTCGCCAGCAGGTGCAGATTTTTGCCGAGCCGCTGAATTTCATCTTCACGCCCACGCTGGAGAACTACCGCGCCGTGCTGCAGGAAGACAAGTTCAGCAGCTACCTGATGAACAGCCTGTTCGTCGGCATCGTCTCCACGGCCGTCACCCTGGTGCTGGGCTGCATGGCCGCCTACGGCCTCGCCCGCTTCCGCTTTGCGGGGCGCAACACCATTGCCTACACCACGCTCTTGCTGCGCACCGTGCCGCTGGCCGTGCTGGCCATTCCGGTCTTCATGATCTGGAGCCAGTGGCACTTGATCAACAGCCTGTGGGGACTGGTGCTTCTCTACGTGGCGGTCAACCTGCCGTTCACCATCTGGCTGCTTTACGGCTTCGTGCTGCAGGTTCCGATCGAACTGGAAGAAGCTGCCGCCATCGACGGCTGCGGCCCCATCAAGGTGTTCATGAAAGTGCTGCTGCCGCTCATGGCACCTGGCCTTGCCGCGGCTTCGATCTTTACCTTTCGCATCGCATGGAACGAGTTCATCCTGGCCCTGGTGCTGACCGACCGCCACACCCGCACGCTCCCCGTGGCGGCCTCGCTGTTCATCACCGACATGGGCGTCGATTGGGGCAAGGTGATGGCCATGGGCAGCCTCATCGCGATTCCGCCGCTGATCTTCACCTTCGTTGCTGCGCGCCAGATCATCACCGGGCTCACCGCCGGAGCGGTCAAGGGATGACGAGCATGCTGAAGCATCGCTCGTCGATCGGCCGGCGCGCGTTGATCCAGGCGGCGGGCGCGTATGGCGCCACTTGCTGGGGGCTCGGCGCCCATGCGCAGGGCGCAAGCCAGTCGGCCTGGGGCAAGCTGCGCGGACAAACCATCCGCGTGAGCTATCCCGGCCCGCATCCGCACTACGACGCGGCCGAAAAGCTCTTCGACGACTTCACGCGCGAGACGGGCATCAAGATCGAGCGCGATCGAACGCCCTACCTCGACATGAAAAGCCGCCAGCTCGCGGGCATGCGCAAGCCCCAGGGCGACCACGACGTCATCACCTATCTTGTGGTGTGGAAGGCGGAGTACCTCAAGGAGGGCCTGCTTCGGCCGCTGGACGAGATGCTGGCCGATCCATTGCTGGCCATGACGGACTACGACTTCAAGGACCTGATTCCCGCCTATGTCCAAGCCATCGGCAGGGCGGGTGGTCCGAAGACCCATCCGTCCGGCCCGGACGCGCGGCTGTACGGCGTGCCCTACGGCGCGGAAACCAGCGTGCTGGGCTTTCGCCGCGACATCCTGGAGCGGCAGAAGCTGCAAGTGCCGTCCACCTACGACGAATTGCTGTACGCCTGCGAGGTGATTCGAGACAAGGAAAAGATCGGCGGCGTCAGCTCGCGCTCGCAGGCAGGCCATCAGATCACGCATGCCTGGCTGCTGCATCTTTCGCCATTCGGTGGGCAGGTGTTCGATTCCGGCTTCAAGCCCGTGCTGCACGAAGAGCCAGGCGTCAAGGCCGCCGAGACGCTTCGCCGCCTGGTCGAGACCGGTCCGGCCGTGGCCCGCAATGCGGGGTTCGACGAAATGCAGGCCGCGTTCCTCAACGGCGAATGCGCGTTCTATCTCGATACGCTGGCCGTGATGGGTCCGGCCAAGGATCCGAAGCGATCGAAGGTGGTGGACAAGGTCGCCTACGCGATGCATCCCAGCGGGAAGCGTCTGTCGGGGCAGACCGGCGGCTTCGGCCTGGCCATTCCGAAGAACGCGCGCCACCCCGAAGCGGCCTGCGCATTCATCCAATGGATGACCAGCAAGGCCAACGATCTTCGCGTCGCGACGCTCGGCGGCAACACGGGCCGATGGTCGACACTGGCCAACGTCGATTTCAAGATCAGGAATCCCGAACAAGGCATCTTGCCTTTCGTGCTGCGTGCAGCCAATCCGGATTGGCGGCCCTTGATCCCTGAATGGGACGAGATGAGCAAGAGCATCATTGGACAGGCCCTGCCCGATGTATTGACGGGCAGGCGCACCGCGCGCGAGGCCCTTGCCTCCACCGTTTCGCCGCTTGAATCGTTGCTTCGAAGTGGTGGCTGGATCAAGGAAGGCCGTTCCAACGGCTGATGCGAAAGATGAAACGCATGGACACCCCTATTGAAATCTTCGACGCTCGCCTCTCTCCCGTCGTCGAGGGCGCCCGGCTCGAGCAGCTGTGCACCGGCGCCGAGTGGAGCGAAGGCCCGGTCTGGATGCACGAGGACGACGCCGTGCTCTGGAGCGACATCCCCAACAACCGCATGCTGCGCTGGAGCGCGCAGGGCGGCATGGCGGTCTGGCGTAGCGGGGTCGAGTTCACCAACGGCCACACGCGCGACCTGAATGGCGATCTTCTGCATTGCTCGCATGGGTTGCGCGCCATCGTGCGCACGCGGGCTTCGGCCAATGGGGTGCACGCCGACACGCCGGACGAGATCGTGGTCGACCGTTACCTCGGCAAGCGCTTCAATTCTCCCAACGACATCGTCGTCAAGCGCGACGGCACGATCTGGTTTACCGACCCGCCCTACGGCATTGCGAGCGACCGCGAGGGCCACCGCGCCGAGCGCGAACAGGCCGCCAACTTCGTGTTCCGCTTCGACCCGGCCAGCGGCCGGCTCGACGCCATGACCGATGCGGTCGAGGAGCCCAACGGCCTCGCGTTCTCGCCCGACGAATCACTGCTCTACGTGAGCGACACCTCGGCTGCGATGCGCAGCGACGGCGACGGACGCCACCACCTGATGGTGTTCGACGTGAATGCCGAGGGGCTCTCGAACCCGCGCGTCTTTGCCGAGGTGAACCCCGGCCTGCCCGACGGCTTTCGCCTTGATGCGCAGGGCTGGCTCTACACCAGCAGCCTGGACAGCGTGCAGGTCTATCACCCCGACGGCAGCCTGCTCGGCAAGATCCATGTGCCCGAGAAGGTGGGCAACCTCAGCTTCGGCGGCGCCCGGCGCAACCAGCTCTACATCGCAGCGAGCACCTCGCTCTACCGCATCACGCTTCGTACGGAAGGAATCCAGCGTCCATGACACAAGAAATTTTGCTCCTGGTGGAAAAGTGCAGCCACTGCTTCAGCTACTACGACGTAGCGAGCGGCGAGCGGCTGCACAGCATCCAGCTCGAAGAGTTTCCGCATGAGTTCGTAGTGGACGCAGCGAAGCGTTTCGCCTACGTGGGCCACTACGGTGTCGAGACTTCGGGCCACCTGGGCCACGGCGGCACGCGCATCTTCCAGATCGACCTTGCCGCGCGCAAGCTCGCGCGCACCATCGACATCGCGCCTTTCAACCGGCTGCACGGCATGCAGATGGACGAACAGGGCCGGCTCTATGCATTGAGCGAGGACCGCGCGCAGCTGGTGGTGCTCGACCGCCCCGAGACCGACACCGCACCGCGCCGCGCCGTGCCCGCCGGCGGCATCAAGAGCCACCTGTTCGCGCTGACGCGCGATGGACAGACGGCCTACGTAATGAACCTGCTCTCGCACACCGTGACCAAGGTGCGGCCGCACGACGCCACGGCGGCGCCGGTGTCGTGCTCGCCCGGCGAGAAGCCCGAGGGCTACGCTCTCTCGGCCGACGAGCAGACGCTCTACGTCACCAACCGCTGGAGCAACACGCTCGCGGCCATCGACACCGCGAGCATGAAGGTGGTGCGCGAAGCCCCGTCGCGCGAGGACCCGACGCGCCTGTACCTGTACCGCGATGGGCGGCTGGTGGTCACCAACTATGGCGAGCGCAGCCTCTCGGTGGTCGACGCGGCAAGCCTCCAGGAACTGGCCCGCATCCCGATGGAGGCGCGCCCGATCGCGCTGAGCTTCCACCCGACCCGCTCGCTCGCCTTCGTCAGCCAGGACAACGACAAGCTCGGCTACTTCAACATGGAGACACTGGCCTTCGAACGCTTCATCGCCACTCAGCGCGAGCCGGACGTGTCATGCGTGGTGATGCTGTGAACGGACCGGCCACCGCGCGCCCCGTGCTGCGCGTCGAGGCGCTGAGCAAGCGCTTTGGCGGCACGCAGGCTGTCGACGATGTCTCGCTCGACCTGCATGCCGGCGAGATCCTCGCGCTGCTGGGCGAGAACGGCGCCGGCAAGTCGACCCTTATCAAGATCCTGGCGGGCGTCTACAGCCAGGACAGCGGCAGCGTGTTCCTGCAGGACCGCCCCGAGGCCGAGTGGCGCGCGGTGCCCCGCGACCAGCAAGGCATGGCGTTCATCCACCAGGACCTCGGGCTGGTCGAATGGATGACAGTGGCCGAGAACGTGGCGCTCGGCATGGGATTTCCGCGCCGGTTCGGGCTCATCGACTGGAAGCAGGTCGAGCGCAACGCGCGCCGCGTGCTCGGCCACGTCGGCTGCGACATCGATCCGCGGCGCCGCGTCTTCACGTTGACGCGCGCCGAGAAGTCGCTGCTCGCGATCGGCCGCGCGCTCGATGCCGACGCGCGCGTGCTGGTGCTCGACGAGCCCACCGCCAGCCTGCCGATGGCCGACGTGCAGCGCATGTTTGCGCTGCTGCGGCAGCTGCGTGAGCGCGGCGTGGCGATGATCTATGTTTCGCACCGGCTCGACGAGATCATGGACATCTCGGATCGCGCGGCGGTCATGCGCGACGGCAAGCTGGTCGGCACCCGCGTCACGCAAGAAGCGAGCGCGGCGGAGCTGGTCGAACTCATCGTCGGCAGCAAGTTCGATGCATCTCTGCCCAAGGCCCGCGGCGATGGCAGCGAGACCCTGCTCACGCTCGACGCGGTGTATGCGGCCAACGCCGGCCCCGTGACCCTGCAGGCCCGCCGCGGTGAGGTGCTGGGCCTGATCGGCCTGCGCGGCGCCGGACACGAGGCGATCGGGCGCATGCTGTTCGGCCTCATGGAACTGGAGCGTGGCCGCATCCTGATCGGCGACCGATCCGTTGCGCCGCGCAATCCCGCGGAGGCCATCCGCCTCGGCATCGGGCTGGTGGCGGCCGACCGTATCGACGAAAACCTCGGTGCCAGCCTCAGTGTGCAGGAGAACCTGTTTCCCAACCCCGCGCTCGCGCTCGGTACCTTGATGGCGCGGCTCGCGCCGCACGCGGAGTCTGCCGACGCACAGCGGCTGATCCGCCAGTTCGACATCAATCCTCCGGCGCCCCATGCCGAGATCCAGAACTTGAGCGGAGGCAACCAGCAGAAGGTGGTGCTGGCGCGCTGGATGAACCTGAAGCTGCCGCTCCTCATCCTGGAGGAGCCCACCGCGGGCGTCGACGTCGGCGCCAAGCGGCAGATCTACGAGATCCTGCGCGAGCAGGCCGATGCCGGCGTCTGCGTGCTGGTGATTTCCACCGACTTCGAGGAAGTGGCCAACGTGTGCACGCGCGCCATGGTGTTTCGCGGCGGCACGGTGGCCTGCGAGCTCGACGGCGCCGGGCTCAGCGTCGCGCGACTGCTGGTCGCAGCCGCAGGCGGCGACGACGCCGCCACACAAGCCAAGAAGACATCCACTACAACACCAGAGGCAATCGCGTCATGACCACTTCCATCCGGGCCACCGCGCTCGAACCCGATCCGTCCTTCGACACCGCCCATACGCTGAGCCTGCTCGGCCGCATCGGGCGGCAGATGCCGGTCTACGGCTTGCCGGTGCTGACCATCGGGCTGATCGTGTTGTTCTCGATTCTGCTGCCGCAGAGTTTCCCGACGCTGTTCAACCTGCGCTCGATCCTCAGCGACAAGTCGGTGATCGCATTGCTCGCGCTCGCCGCCACCATTCCGATGATGACCGGCAAGATCGATCTCACGGTCGGCTACGGCATCGTGCTGTGGCACATCCTCGCGATCAGCCTGCAGACGCAGTTCGGCCTGTCGTGGCCGGCAGCGGTGGCCGTGGTGCTGCTGTGCGGCGCGCTCTTTGGCGTGCTCAACGGCGTGCTGGTGGAGCAGGCGCAGATCGACTCCTTCATCGCCACGCTGGGCACCGGCACCGTGCTGTACGCCGTCGCGATGTGGCACAGCGGCGGGCGCCAGGTGATCGGCAACCTGCCCGACGGCTTCTTGAACATCGCGGGCGCCGATCTCTTCGGCCTGCCGGTCACCGCCTTCTATGTGATGGCGCTGGCCGTGGTGCTGTGGCTGGTGAGCGAGCACACGCCGATTGGCCGCGCCTTTTACGTGATCGGCTCCAACCCGAAGGCCGCCGTGCTCAACGGCATTCCGCTGCAGAAGTGCGTGATGGGCGCTTTCGTTGCCTCGGGCACGCTGTCGGCCTTTGCGGGGGTGGTGCTGGCCTCGCGGCTGCAGATCGGCCAGGCCGGCGTGGGGCTCGAGTTCCTGCTGCCGGCGCTGGTCGGCGCCTTCCTCGGCTCCACCACCATCCGGCCTGGGCGCGTGAACGTGTGGGGCACGTTGGTCGGCGTGGCGATCCTTGCCGTGGGCATCTCGGGCATCCAGCAGTTCGGCGGCGCGTTCTTTGTCGAGCCGCTGTTCAACGGCATCACGCTGCTGGTGTCCATCGGTATCGCGGGCTATGCGCAACGCAAGCGCGGCCAGTCGATCAAGCGCCGCATCGCCGAGCAGCAGATCGCGTCCCATCCCACCGGCGCTGCGAAGCTGCCCGCGGAGTCCTGAGGTCTTCCTTTCCCACCACCAACCAGAGCAACGAGAGACAAACATGACAACAAACTTCCTCCATGCATCCCTGCACCGTGCACGCCGCACGGTGTTCGCCGCCGCCTTGGCCGCGAGCCTGGCCGCCCTGTCCGGCCACGCCATGGCCGACGATTTTCTGGAGCTCGCAAAGACCAAGGTCGCTGCCGCGACCGCGCCGAAGACCAAGTGGGACGGCCCAACCACCGGCCCGAAGGCCGCGGCCGACAAGACCATCGTGTTCGTCGCTTCCGACATGCGCAACGGCGGCGTGCTCGGCGTCTCCAAGGGCGTGGAAGAGGCCACCAAGGTCATCGGCTGGAAGGTGCGGGTGCTCGATGGGCAGGGGACAGTGCAAGGCCGCACGGCGGCCTTCAACCAGGCGATGGCGCTCAAGCCGGCCGGCATCCTGCTCGGTGGCTTCGACGCCAAGGAGCAGGCCACCAGCGTCAAGAAGGCGGCCGAGGCCAAGATCCCCGTGGTCGGCTGGCATGCCGCGAAGGAATCCGGCGCCGTCGACGGCCTGTTCTTCAACGTGACGACCAATGCGCAGGACGTGGCGGAAATCGCGGCGCTCTACGCGGTCGCCAAGTCCGACGGCAAGGCCGGCGTGGTGGTCTTCACCGACTCTGCCTACGCGGTGGCCATTGCCAAGTCGAACGCCATGGCCGAGGTCATCAAGAAGTGCGGCGGCTGCACCTTGCTGGGCGTCGAGGACACGCCACTGGCCGATACGTCGACCCGCATGCCGCAGCTGACCACCTCGCTGATCCAGCGGCACGGCGGGAAGTGGACCTATTCGCTGGGCATCAACGATCTCTACTTCGACTTCATGGGGCCGACCTTGCAATCCGCCGGCGGCATGGCGAAGAACCTGCAGAACCTCTCGGGCGGCGATGGTTCGGAATCGGCCTACCAGCGCATCCGCAGCAAGCGCTTCCAGGCCGGCACGGTGCCTGAGCCGCTGAGCCTGCATGGCTGGCAGATGGTCGACGAGATCAACCGTGCGCTCAACAGTCAGGCCCCGAGCGGCTACTCGACGCCGGTGCACCTGGTCACGGCGGAGAACATCGCGAACGATGGCGGGCCGACCAACAGCTTCGATCCCGGCAACGGCTATCGCGACGCCTACAAACGGATCTGGGGCAAGTAAGCCGGGGAGGGCGCCGCGTTCAACGACGAAGCGGCAGCTCGATGCAGCCAACGAGCTGAATCTGCGGAACGTGTTCGAGGCGCGCGCTGCTCGCAATGACGATCGCATGGCCCGGGCGTGCCGCGAGCGATTCGATGGCTTTCCACAGGCAGCCGATCGACCGCGCATCGAGCGCGCCCTCGGGTTCGTCGAGCAGCACCAGCGGCCGGCCGGAAGCCAGTGCGGCCGCGAGCCACACCTTGCGCTTCGATCCGGTCGAGAGCATGTACATCGGCTTGTCGATGTGCGGCAGCAACGAGAAGCCCTCGACAAGCGTCTGCCACAGCGGCGCATCGAAGCCCGCATCGCCTTCGCCCAGGGCGGCCGTGCAGGCACGCGCGGTCACTTGGTCGAAGGCATCCGTGGCCGGATCGCAGAAGAACACGTGGCGCTTGTAGGCCTCGGGCTCCGCGTCGAGGCGCGCGCCAGCCAGTGTCAGCCGTCCGGAAGCGGGCTGCGTGCCCGCGATCACGCGCAGCAGGGTCGACTTTCCGGTCCCTGTGTCGCCATACAGCAGCGTGACGCCTTCGCCCACCGAGGCGCACCAGCCGGATGCCAGCGCCGGCTGGCCCGGATAGGCAAAGCCCACGTCGTCGAGTTGGAGGATGGGGTGCGGGGTCGGGGGATTCATGTGCAGGAGGCCTTCGCCGGATTCTGCCTTGGCCGATGAGTACCCTTTCGGCAAGCGAAACAATGTAGGGTCGCCGTAACAGGTGTGCGAACGGCCGGCCATCTCAAAAGTGCGGCGGCCGATACGGCATACTCCCACCCCCCAATTCGCCAAAACCCCATTGCATGGACAAGGAAGTCGATCCCCCCGTACTCGCCGTCATCGACGAGATGCGCCTGTCAGGACCGAGGCTCACGCCGGTCGAAATCGTCGCCAAGATGGGCGTGTTCGATGCGCGCGAAAAGCCGTTCGACCAAGCCTGGCTGGCCACCGGCGACAACGTCATTGCCACCATCTGGGCGGAATACGTGAGCGTGGGTGCGCAAGGACGCTGGTTCTGCCTCGAGTCGCTGGACACGCACCATCGGCCGGACGGCAGCGAACGCACGCCCTACCAGATCCAGCGCGCCAAGGACCGCCTGGCGCTGCTCAAGCGGACCTTCGATGCAGGCCAGGGCTTCCGCGCCGTTGTGCAGACGAACCGCGTGCCCATCGCCGAACTCGAGAGCAACAAGGGCGCGAAGGTGTCGACGCGGGTGCGCGACGAGAGCGAATGGCATGTGGCAATCTGGGAGCCGGCCCAAAAGCTCGCGGTGCTGGTCCGCGGTCCGCGCGGCTGGATTCCCGATGAAGCCGAAATCAAGGCTTCCAGGGCCCGAGGCAGCGTTCCCGACACCGCGGCCGAGGGACAGCCGGGCTCCGGGCAAGTCTCGCGCGAAGACGTGCAGGCCGCCGCCGCGGCCTACGTGATGCGCCACTTCAAGGGCTACGGCTACAACGCCGAGGACGTGAGCAGCCAAGGCCTCGGCTATGACATCGAGGTGTCGAACGCGAAGGGCGCGACACTTCTCAGGGTCGTGGTGAAGGGGACCGCCACGGGCCTGCCGGCCTTCCAGCTCACCGACGAAGAACGGGCGTGCTCGGCGCGCGAGCCGCTCTGGCGCCTGCTGGTGGTCTCCGACGCGCTCGGCCCCACGGCGCAGCACAAGATCTACAAGGCTTCCGAGATGGCGCAGGCGCCGGGGTTCGATCCGCTGTAACAGCGGGCAGCTGGAGCGGCCCGAAAAAAAGCGGCGTCCCCAAAGGGGCGCCGCTTTTTTGCTTTTCGTGGTGGCGCAAACGTCGCCGGACGACCCCAGGGTGGCGGTGAACCTGCAGCTCTAGGCCGGCGCCAGCATGGTCCCGCGGCAATTGGGCGAGCCGCAATGGCAAGGGTAGTTTTCAGCCGGCGAACCGTCGTCCGCAGTCAGCGAGTAGTCGATGAACAACTCGTCGCCCGCATCGACCGGCACCAGGGTCTGGAACTTCAGCATCAGCTCGCCCGCGTCGTCGTATTCCTCGACCGCCTCGCAGTTGGGGTCGCAGGCGTGGTTCAGGTGGCGCGTGCCGTTGCCGCCCTTGGCGCCGTCGATCGTCTCGTGGTTGGAGAGCGTGAACAGGTAGGTGAGCTGGTCGTCCCACGACTTGGCGGCGATCTCCTGCGGCGTGTAGCGCCGGCCTTCGTAGAGGCCGAGGAACGCCTCCGCCGGCAGGTCGCGCGTTGCAAACGCACCGAGCCCGTGCACCCCGCTGGGCGCGACCCGGATGTGGGGTGTGGACGAGGTTTGCTTGCGGGGTTTCATGTGCGAAAGAGCCGGGGAGTTGAGAGACGGGAGAGTGTGCAAGTGTGCACCAGCTGTGCTCTCACCCGTCGGATTCTTCGTCGGACTGGGCCTGGAACATGCGCGTGAAATCGCAGCATTCCTGCGCCAGCATGACGATGGACGAGGTGAGTGCGCTGCGGTGCTCGCCCTTGTGCATGGCCACGTAGCGCACCACCGGCAGGGCGGGCGTCACGTCGATCACCGCCAGCATGCCGGCCGAGACCAGCGGCTCCAGGCACTGGCGCGGAAGGTAGCTCACGCCCAGGCCCGACACGGTGAGCCCGGTCAGGGCCACGAGGTTGCTCACCACAATGGTGTCGGAAGGCTGCACGCCCTGGTCCTTCATCCAGGCGTCGTAGGCACGGCCGGTGCCGGAGCTCTTGCCCTGCACCAGCATGCGGTGCCGCGCGAGTTCATGCAGCCGCACGCTGCCGGTGGCCTGGACCACGCCGGGCTTGCACATCCATGCGCTCTTCACGTCGCCGATGGCCTTGCTCTGCATGCGCGCATCGGCAAAGGTGTCGGGCACGATGACGAGGTCGAGTTCGTCGGCCAAGAGTTTGTCGCGCAGCTGCAGGCTGTCGTCGACATCGGGTTCGAGAATGACCTTCGGGTAGTGCCGCTGGATCAGGCCAACGAGCCGCGGCAGCCATGTCATCGCCGTGAGCTCGGTCACGCCGATGCGCAGCCGGCGCTCCACCACGCCCGGCTTGCTGAACTGCTCGACCGCGGCGTCGCGCTGCTCGAGCAGCCTGGCCGCGAGCACGAACATCTCCTCGCCTTTTTCGGTCAGGCGCGCGGTGCGCTGGCTGCGGTCGAAAAGCGCGGTGTCGAACAGCAGCTCGAGTTCGTGCACGCGCTTGGACACGGCCGACTGCGAGGTGTGAAGCTGGTTGGCCGCCTGCGCGAAGCCGCCGAGCTTGGCAATCCAGTAGAGGGCTTCGAGCTGCTTGAAGGTCATCACGGTGCGTTACCCTTGTATTGAATCCTTTTATTCATGTTATTCGATCACAAAAAATCGCTTTTAGAAATTTGAGGGTGCGCAGAAGATTCGCTCCGGTCCTGCCCCGTGTACTTCCTGCCTCATCTTCAAAGGAACATTCCATGAACCTCAAACAGTCCCTCGCGCTCGGCGCCTGCATTGCGCTGCTCTGCGGCGCCGCCGCCGCGCAAGAGAGCCCCACGCTGCGAAAGATCAAGGAAACAGGCACGGTGCAGATCGGCAGCCGCGACACGCAGATTCCGTTCTCTTACAAGACCGGCGCCGAGAGCGCGCCCATCGGCTTCACCAACGAGATCTGCTTGAAGGTGGTCGATGCCATCAAGGGCAAGCTCGGCCTTCAGAAGATCGAGGTGCGCTACACGCTGCTCAATTCGACCAACCGCATCCCGCTGGTTCAGAACGGCACGGTCGATCTCGACTGCGCCACCACCACCAACACGGTGCAGCGCCAGCAGCAGGTCGACTTTGCGCCGAGCCATTTCGTCACCAACATCACGGCCGCGGTAAAGAAGAACTCGGGCATCAACTCGATCGCCGACCTGCAGGGCAAGACCGTGGCCACGGTGGCCGGCAGCACTTCGATGCAGCTGCTGCGCGGCTTCCGCAAGACCGAGAACATCGAGGTGCAGGAAATCGCGGGCAAGGACACGGCCGACGCCTTCCTGCTACTCGCGAGCGACCGCGCCGTGGCCTATGTGCTCGACGACGTGCAGCTGGCCGGCCTCATTGCCAACCAGCCGAATGCCTCCGACTACAAGCTGCTGAAAGACGTGCTGCGCCAGGAGCCTTACGGCATCATGATGCGCAAGGACGACCCCCAGTTCAAGGCCATCGTCGACCAGGCCGTGACCGAGATGATGAAGTCGGGCGCCATCGACAAGCTCTATGCCAAGTGGTTCATGACACCCATTCCTCCGCGCAACGTGAACCTCAACTTCCCGATGTCCGACGCCGTGCGCGAGGCCTACAAGAACCCGAACAACAAGGGCGTGTGAAGATGCCGGCAAACACAAACCACGCCAACGGGCTGGCGTTTTCCGACGCGCTGATGCGCGAGGTGAAACAGCGCTTTCTCCATGTCGACCACGATCACCACGGTCGCGAACGCCTCTACTTCGACAACGCGGGCGGCTCGTTCCGGCTGAAGGCGGCGGCCGAGCGCTTCATGCAGGTCGATGCCATCCCCGACAACGCGGAGCGCATTCACGCCACTGCCGTCGAGCTGCAGCAGATCCAGGCCAGGGCCGCGGCCGACGTGCGCACCATCCTCAACGCGCGGGGCGGCAGCGTCTATGCATCGCTGACCGCATCGGGCGCGATGTTCGACATGGTGCGCGCGGTGGCTGAAAACGTGCCGGGCACGAACATGGTCACCACCGTGCTCGAGCATCCCTCGTCGTTCGACGCCATGAGCCTTTATGCAGGCAAGACCGGCCGCGAGCTGCGGGTCGCAAAAAGCAACCAAGAGACGGGTGGCGTCGATGTCGACGAGATCGTGGGGCTGGTGGACGAAAACACCTGCCTGCTCAACGTGATCTATGCATCGAACATCTCGGGTGCCAAGCTCGACATGGAACAGATCGTCCGGCGCGCGCGCGCGATCAAACCCGATCTCTACATCGTGGTCGATGCCGTGCAGCACGCGCCGCACGGCCTGATCGACCTTGAGAAGACGCCCGTGGACGGCATCAACATGGCGCCTTACAAGTTCTTTGGCTGCCGTGGCTCGGGGCTCTCCTGGGTTTCGGACCGCGCGGCGCTGCTGCCGCACCACAAGCTCGCGGGCAAGAAGCCCGACTTCTGGGACCTGGGCAGCTCCGCGCCCTGGCAGTTTGCCGTGTTCACCGAGATCGTGGACTACGTGTGCTGGCTCGGCGGACATTTTTCGGACGCCACCGAGCGCCGCGCGCTGTTCGTGGCGGGCATTGCGCACATCGAGCTGCACGAACGGGCCCTGCTCGCGGCGCTGCTGGACGGGAGCGGCAAGGCCACGGGCCTGCGCAATATCAAAGGCGTGAAGGTCTTCCTCGATCATCCGGACCTGACGAAGCGCGATCTGATCATCGGCATCGGCTTCGAGCAGCTCGACTGCACGCAGGCGGTGGTCGAGTATGGCCAGCGCGGCGTGACGGTGTACGAGCGCGTGGCCAGCAGCATCTACTCGAAGCGCATGCTCGACTCGTTCGGGCTCGAAGGCACGGTGCGCGTGTCACCGCTGCACTGCCACTCGATCGCCGACGTGGAGAAATTTCTCCACGTGACGCAAGAGATTGCCGTCAGCGCGAATGGGTTTCGGACAGGAACCGCCCGATGACAGGAACCACCTGCTCGAGATGCGTCTCGAGCAGCCAGTGGCCGCCGTCCGTCAGCACCAGTTCGGCCTTCGGAAGGTCGCGCAGGTAAGCCCGCGCGGAGGCCTCGGGCATGTAGCCGTCGTTCGGTCCCCAGACGATGAGCGCCGGCGGCTGGTGCTCGCGCAAATAGGCCTGGTAGCGCGGAAACCATTCGAGGTTCTGCTTCAGCCCCTCCATCAGCTTGAGCGAGAGCTCGCGGCGCGGCGGTGTGTCCATCATGGGCCAGTGCATCTTCCACAGGTCGGGCGGAATCTGGGTGGCCTGTGTGGCGGAAACCTCGCCGACGAACTCGGCGCGAAAGCCGTCTTCGCTCACCGCCTCTTCGAGCACCGCGCGGTGCTTGGCCGATGGATCGCGCCAGTATTCCTGAATGACCCGGTACTTGGGGCCGAGCGTGTCCTCGTAGATGTCGCCGTTCTGGATGATCACCGCGGTCACGCGCTCAGGGCGGCGGATCGCCAGTCGCAAGCCGATCTGCGATCCGTAGTCGTGCAGATAGAGCGCGTACCGATCAAGTCCAAGTTGGTCGCAGAAGGCTTCCAGAAAGCCTGCATAGGCATCGAAGTCGAAGCCGAAAGTATCAGCGGGCGGTGTGTCGCTCAGACCAAAGCCGGGATAGTCCGGCGCCATGAGGCGCCATCGGTCCGCCAGTGCCGGCATGAGCCGGCGGTACTGGAACGACGAGCATGGGTATCCGTGCGGCAGCAGCAGCACCGGCGCGTCAACAGGGCCAGCTTCGCGGTAGAAGATCCGCATTCCGTCGACATCGGTGAAGCGGTGCTTGACCGCGCGGGAGTCGGCGGTCAGCGGGGAGGCGGCGTGTGGGGACGTGGAGGGTGTGAAAAATGTGCGTTCGGTCATGCAGCCATGCTGCATGCCCAAGTCGCCGCGCTGCTGTAGGTGCCGATTGACTTGCCGAGTCGGACGCCCCCAACGGGGACATCCGCTCATCAGCTCAAGCCAGCAGGTCGCTCAGCGTGCGCGCGATCACCTTGGTGGCGCGGCGCAGGTCCTCGAGCACCACGCGCTCGTCGCTGCGCTTGGCATGCGACTCGAGCACGGTGCGCGGGCCAGCGCCGTAGATCACGCCGGGAATGCCGGCCTCGCCGTACAGGCGCACGTCGGTGTAGAGCGGTGTGCCCATGGCCTTGATCGGTTCGCCGAACACCGCCTGGCCATGCATCTGGATGGCATCGACCAGCGGCTTGTTGCCGGCCAGCGGCTTCATCGAATTGGCGAGCAGCAGGCGTTTGATCTCCACCGTGATGCCGGCGCTTTCGGCAGCCGCATCGGCGATCACCTTGCGGATCGTCGCCTCGACCTCGGACGGGTTCTCTTCGGGGATCATGCGGCGGTCAAGCTTGAACACGACCTTGCCGGGCACCACATTGGTGTTGGTGCCGCCTTCGATGCGGCCCACGTTGAGGTACGGGTGCGTGATGCCCTCGACCTTCGACGTCACCTGCTGGTAGAGCGTGTTCTGCGCATAGAGCGCATTGAGAATCTTCACGGCCCCCTGCAAGGCATCGACGCCCGTGGTGGGAATGGCCGCGTGCGCCATCTTGCCGTGCACCGTGACTTCCATCTGCAGGCAGCCGTTGTGGGCCGTGACCACCTCGTAGCTGAAACCGGCCGCGATCATCAGGTCGGGCTTGGTGAGGCCCTGCTTGAGCAGCCAGCCCGGGCCGAGGATGCCGCCAAATTCCTCGTCGTAGGTGAAGTGCAGCTCGACGCTGCCTTTGGTGGGCTTGGCCGCGGCCTCGAGCGCGCGCAGCGCGAAGGTGAAGCTTGCGAAGTCGCTCTTGCTCACGGCGGCGGCGCGGCCGTAGAGGCTCCCCCCTTCAATCTCGCCGCCATAGGGGTCGTGCGTCCAGCCTTCGCCCGGGGGCACCACGTCGCCGTGGGCATTGAGCGCCACGGTGCGGCCTCCGCTGCCGTATTGGCGGCGCACGATCAGGTTGGTGATCGATTCGAGGCCGTACTCGTTCACCTCTTGCGCGGGCACCGCGTGCTTCTCGGCGTCGAGGCCGAAGTCCTTCAGCAGCTCGGCCGTGCGCTCGGCATGCGGCGCGTTGTTGCCGGGTGGCGTGTCGGTGGGCACGCGCACCAGCTGCTGCAAAAACTGCACTTCCTCGTCGAAGTGGGCGTCGATCCAGGCGTCGAGCTTGGCGTAGTCGGTCATGTTTTTTTCTTTTCAGTGAGCTTGTTCGGCTGCGAGGCCGTTCAGCAGGTGCTGGAAGGCCTGCACGGCCAATTGAATGTCGTCGTTGGTGCTCGATTCGAGCGGGTTGTGGCTGATGCCTGAGTTGATCCCGCGCACGAAGAGCATGGCCTGCGGCATCACTTCGTGCAGCTTCATCGCGTCGTGGCCGGCGCCGCTGGGCATGCGAAAGAGCGGAATGCCGAGCGCGTCGACGGCTTTTTCCCAGCGCTGCTGCCAGTCGGGTGCGCTCGGCGCGGCGGCGGCGCGCATGGTCTCCTCGAGCTCGTAGCGCACGCCGCGGCGCTCGCAGATCGCTTTCAGTTCGGCGACCACGTCGGCGTCCAGCGCATCGCGCTGCGCGTTGTTGGGCGCGCGCAGGTCAAGGCTGAACTTGCAGCGGCCCGGCACCACGTTGATCGAGCCGCTGGGTACTTCGAGCATGCCCACGGTGCCGACCGAATCGCCGTCCTTGGCGGCGCGCTGTTCGGTGTAGAGAATGAGCTCGGCCACCGCGGCGGCCGCGTCGCGGCGGCGGTCCATGGGGGTGGTGCCGGCGTGGCTGGCCATGCCGATGACTTCGCCCACGTAGCGCACGCTGCCGTTGATGGAGGTGACGACGCCGAGCGGAAGATCGAGTTCGGTGAGCACCGGGCCCTGCTCGATGTGCACCTCGACGAAGCCGAGGTAGCGTGCCGGATCGCGTTGGATCTTCGGAATGTCGGCCTCGTTCAGGCCCGCGCGCTGCATGGCTTCGCGCATGGTGATGCCGTCGGCATCCTTCTGGTCGAGCCAACGCGGATCGAAGTGGCCGATGAGCGCGCCCGATCCGAGAAAAGTGGCCTTGTAGCGCTGCCCTTCTTCTTCGGCAAAACCCACCACCTCGAAGGCGAAGGGCAGGCGCTTGCCTTGCCGCTTGAGCTCTCGCACACAGGCCATCGGCACGAAGATGCCCAGGCGGCCGTCGTACTTGCCGCCGTTGCGCACGGTGTCGTAGTGCGAGCCGGTGAGCAGGGTCTTGGCATCCGGCGTGCTGCCAGAACCTTCGATGAAGCCTGCGGCTTCGTAGCGCCCCACCACGTTGCCCACCGCATCGATGTGCACCGAGTCGAAGCCGCATTCGCGCATCAGGCCGGAGATCTGCGCGGCACAGCCGCGGTGCGCGTCGGTCAGGTAGGTGACGGTGAGCTGGCCCTTTTCGGCATAGCCGGGATCGGTGTGCACGGAGAGTGCCTCCTGCCAGTCCCAGACGTCGTTGCCGAGCGAAACATCGGCGCCGAACTTGTCGTCGAGGCGGATCTCTGCAATGCGATGGATGTTGCGCAGCGCCTCGCCAAGCTCGAAGTCCGGATGGTGATGCAGCCGGCGCTCGAAGGTGTCGATGATCTCGCGCTTCGAAAGGCCGGTACCGCGCGGTCCGCGCACCGCGAGGATGAACGGAAAGCCGAACTTCGCGTTGTAGCCGGCATTGAGCTGCTGGATCTTCGCGAACTCCTCGGGCGTGCAGTCGGTCAGGCCGGCCTTGCTTTGCTCGTTGGTCGACTCGGCCGTGAGCATCTTGCTGACCATGGCCTTGCCCGCGAGCTCCGGGTGGGCGCGGATGAGGCCCAGCTGCTCGTCGGCCGAAGCCGCTCCCACCACCTTCACCAGCGCATGCTTCAGGTGCGCAAGCGAGCGGAAGGGCCGCGCTGCCAGTGCGCGCTGTGCGATCCATGGCGAATGCTCGTAGGTGCCGTCGAGCAGCGCCATGGCTTCTTCGGGCGCGGCTGCGTTGAGTTGTTCGATGGTGAGGGTCATGTCTGGTTCCCTGTGGCGGCAGCGTCGAAGGGGTGCGCCTGCTTCCAGTGGCGCGCGATGTCCAGGCGCCGGCAGACCCACACGTTCTCGTGCTGGCCGATGTGGTCGAGAAAGCGCTGCAGCGCCGTGATGCGGCCGGGCCGCCCGAGCAGCCGGCAGTGCATGCCGATGCTCATCATCTTGGGGCTGTTGTCGCCTTGCGGATCGCCTTCGGCATAGAGCGCATCGAAGGTGTCCTTCATGTATTGAAAGAACGGGTCGGCGTGCGAATAGCCCTGCGGCAGCGCAAAGCGCATGTCGTTGCAGTCGAGCGTGTAGGGGACGATGAGCTGGGGCACCACGGTGCCGTCGGTCTTTTGCACCTTCATCCAGAAGGGCAGGTCGTCGCCGTAGTAGTCGCTGTCGTATTCGAAGCCGCCGTAGTCGGCCACCAGGCGGCGGGTGCGCGGGCTGTCGCGGCCGGTGTACCAGCCGAGCGCGCGTTCGCCGGTGAGCTTTTCGATGGCTTCCATGCCCAGGCGCATGTGCTCGCGCTCGGTGGCCTCGTCCAGGTTCTGGTAATGGATCCAGCGCCAGCCGTGGCAGGCGATCTCATGGCCCAGTTCCTTGAAGGCGGCGGCGAGCTCGGGGTAGCGTTCCAGTGCCATGCCCACGCCGAAGACCGTGAGCGGCAGGCCGCGTTTTTCGAACTCGCGCAGGATGCGCCACACGCCGGCACGCGAGCCGTATTCGTAGATGCCTTCCATGCTGATGTGCCGGTCCGGAAAGCTGGCCGGGTTGAACATCTCGGAGAGGAATTGTTCAGAGCCCGTGTCGCCGTGCAACGTGGCGTTCTCGCCGCCCTCTTCGTAGTTGAGGACGAACTGCACCGCAATGCGCGCGCCGCCGGGCCATTGGGCATGGGGCGGGTTGCGGCCGTAGCCGACGAGGTCGCGCGGGTAGGGCAGGGTGGTGTCGTAGACGGTCATGGCGTGGATCAGGACAGCGCGAGGGAGATGTCGTTGGTCGGAACCTTGCGGTCGAAGGTCAGGTTGGCCTCGACGTGTTCCAGGTGTTCGGTCATGAGGCGCACGGCGCGCTCTTCGTCGCGCGCGGCCAGCGCCTTCACGATGTCGGCATGCTCGTCATTGGAGTGCTCGGCCGCGCTGGTGCTCTGGTACATGAGCGTGATGAGCGCGCAGCGCGAGATCAGCTCGCCGAGAATTTGCGCCAGCACCTGGTTGCCCATGAGCTCGGCCATGCGCACGTGGAAGTCGCCGAGCAGCTCGGTGCGGCCCGAGATGTCTTCGCCCGACACGGCCGATTTTTCGAGCGACACATGGTCCTTGAGCGCCTTGATCTTCGCGGGCGTGACGGTGCGCACGAACTCGCGTGTCATCTCGGCTTCGAGCATGCGCCGCACCTTGAACACCTGCCGGGCCTCGTCGACCGCAGGCGCCGCCACGAACGCGCCGCGCGCGGGCTCGAGCCGGATGAGCTTGTTCTGCGACAGCTGGAACAGCGCCTGGCGCACCAGCGTGCGCGACACACCGAAGTGGTCGGCCAGCTTTTGCTCAGCCAGCTTGGTGCCGGGCTGAAGCCGGTGCTCGACGATCGCCTTGGTCAGCGCGTCGACGATCGAACGGGTGGTGGAGGACTCCATGTTTTTCATGATAGACCCAAAGCCGGGAACTGTATACACTTTTGTCCACCGGAATTTCCCGCACTGTTTTGTTTTGACGAAGGAGCGTCCCATGGGCCTGAGCACCCACGTACTCGACACGATGCACGGCGGCCCCGCGGCCGGCATGGAGGTGGCGCTGTACACCACCGTGGGCGACGACGCCACGCTGGTGAAACGCTTCACGCTGAATTCGGACGGCCGCAGCGACGGGCCGCTCTACGACAACGACACGCTGAAGGTCGGAACCTACCGGCTGGTGTTCGACGTGGCGGGTTATTTCAAGGCGCGCGGCGTGAAGCTGCCCGAGCCCAACTTCCTGAACAAGGTGGCGCTGGACTTCGGCGTGGCACACACCGACCAGCACTACCACGTGCCGCTGCTCGTGAGCCCGTGGAGCTACTCCACCTACCGCGGGTCTTGAACCAGTGCGCCTACTGTTGGCCTTCGGTGAGGGTGTCGAGCTGGAAACGCCCGCTCTTGTCCCACAGCCAGGTGTCGGTCCAGGTGACCGCGCCGAGGCGCGTGGCGGCCGGGAAGGGCGAGGCCTGCAGCACGGAGCGCTCGATCTCGGCGATGACCTCAGGCGCATGCTTGGGCGCGCGCATCCAGTGCAGCGACACCACCTTGCCGCCGGCATCGAGGTGCACCTGCAGCGTGCCCACGGCATAGAGCATGGGTGGCAGCTGGCCGCTGTAGATGCGGGACTTGTTGGCCTCGTAGATATGGCGCGCAGCATCGCGGCGGTACTCGCGCGCGGTGGCCGCATTCGATGCGCGCGCCGCAGGGCCGATGGCGGCTGCCGGCCCGGCCGGTTCGGTCTTGACTTCGCTCAGTTGGCCGGGAACGGACTTGGGGCCGCCGCAGCCCGCGAGCCACAGGGCGGAAGAAAGTGCGGTCACCGCCAATGCAAGGCGGTGCGGCGTAAGCTGACGTTTCATCATCGAGTTATACCGTGAGTCTTGTGCATACCCGCAATCGAAGGTATCTGAAATGAACGGCTTTGTCGATCAGCTGCTGGCCCGTCTCGCATACGAAGACGCGGTGCTGGTGCGCGTCGAATCGACGCAGGGTTCGGCGCCGCGCGAGGCGGGCACGTGGATGGCCGTGTGGGCCGAAGGGCTCACGGGCACCATCGGTGGCGGCCAGCTCGAGTTCCAGGCCACGCAGGAAGCGCGCGAACTGCTCGCTGGCCAGCGCACCATCGACGACATCCGGCGCTATCCGCTCGGCCCGAGCCTGGGCCAATGCTGCGGCGGCGTGGTGTTTCTCTCGTACCGCCGCATCACCGCCGCCGATGCGCCGACCTTGCAGCGCGAACTGGTCGCTCAGCTCAGGCCGGTGGCGCTCTTCGGCGGCGGCCACGTGGGCGCCGCGCTCGCGCGACTGTTGGCCAGCCTGCCGTTCAGCGTGCGCTGGATCGACAGCCGCGACGGCGTGTTTCCGGACGCGCTGCCGGCGCAGGTCGACACCGAGCATTCCGAGCCCGTGCAGGACGCCGTGGCCGCGCTCGCGCCGGGCAGCCGCGTGCTGATCATGAGCTTCAGCCACGCCGAAGACCTCGACATCGTCATCGCCTGCCTGAAGCGCCTTCGCACGCACGACGACCTGCCGTACATCGGCCTGATCGGCAGCAAGACCAAGTGGGCCACCTTCAGCCATCGGCTCGAGGCGCGCGGGTTCGCGCCCGACGAGCTGGCCCGCATCACCTGCCCCATCGGCGTGCCCGGCATCACGGGCAAGGAGCCGGAGGTGATTGCCGTGGCGGTGGCGGCACAGTTGTTGCAATCGCTGGGTTGACCGGGGTTTTCCCGCTGGCGACGACCCAAAAAAAGCATCCGCCTCTTGCCAAAACTGTATACACTTTCGGTCCACAACAAGCCGCAGCGGAGCGAGGCCCATTCCATGGAGCCTGCGTTCGCGGCACTTTCTCTGCTTACAGCGCCCGCAGTGGTGAGCAGGCTGAAACCCCTCGTTAGCGCCCCACGCGCCGCGAGAGCTATGCAGATGTGAAGGAACCGTAGCGAGCGACCCGAGGTCGCGTCGAGGACCGGAACCGTACTCCCGTACGGTGAGGACCGCAGATGCGAGATCAGGACGCGCAGTAGGTTCATTCATATCTGATGAGAGAGAGCACCACATGGAAAGCTACTACCTCGACTGGGCCAACCTGCTGCTGCGCTGGGTCCACGTCATCACCGCCATCGCCTGGATCGGTGCCTCCTTCTACTTCGTGATGCTGGACAACAGCCTCGAGAAGCCGCAGGACCCTGAGTCGATCGACAAGGGCGTGGGCGGCGAGCAGTGGGCCGTGCACGGCGGCGGCTTCTACAACATGCAGAAGTACGCGCTCGCGCCCAAGAAACTGCCGGACCACCTGCACTGGTCGTACTGGGAGAGCTACAGCACGTGGCTCACGGGCTTTGCGCTCTTCACCATGTCGTATCTGTGGAACGCGAGCACCTACCTGATCGACAAGTCGAAGATGGACTGGCAGCCCGGCGCCGCCATCGGTGTGGCGCTGGCCTTCTTCGTCGTGTTCTGGATGGTGTATGACGGCATCTGCCAGATCTTCGGCCGCCGCAAGAACGGCGACACCATCGTCGGCGTGCTGATTGCCATCTTCATCGTGTTCGCGACCTGGCTCGCCTGCCAGTGGTTCGCGGGCCGCGCAGCCTTCTTGCTGGTGGGCGCGATGATGGCCACGACCATGAGCGGCAACGTGTTCTTCTGGATCATTCCGGGCCAGCGCAAGAACGTGCAGGCGCTGCGCGAAGGCCGGCCGGTCGACCCGGTGCACGGCCAGCGCGGCAAGCAGCGCAGCGTGCACAACACCTACTTCACGCTGCCCGTGCTGTTCGCGATGCTGAGCAACCACTACAGCTTTACCTACACGCACAAGTACAACTGGATCGTGTTGCTGCTCATCATGTTGGGCGGCGCGGCCATTCGCCAGTTCTTCGTGGTGCGGCATCGGTTCAAGCTCGGCAACGCGGGCAACCCGCTGCCCTACGCGCTGATCGGCATCGTGGTGCTGGGGCTCACCATCGTGTGGATGAAGCCCGAGCCGGTGGCTGCGCCCGCGGCCGCCGCAGCAGCGCCTGCCGTGGCGTTCAAGGACGTGCAGAAGGTGCTCGAGCAGCGCTGCTTCATGTGCCACGGCGCGGCCGTGCAGATGAAGAACGTGCGGGTCGACACGCCCGACCAGGTGGCGGCGCATGCCCAGGCGATCTACCAGCAGGTGGTGGTGACCAAGATCATGCCGATGAACAACGCGACCGGCATGACGGATGAAGAGCGCGCATTGATCGGCCGGTGGTTCCAGGCCGGCGCCAAGACCAACTAGGCAGAGAGATAGACCGCGGTCAAGAGAGCGGGCCGCCGTTCGCCGCACAATTGCCGGATGGAGACAAAGCAAGCCATGACCGCAACGAGCCCTTCTTTCGGCCCAACCCCCGACCCGCGCGAAGCACCGCGCGCCTTCCTCGAACATCTCTACCGCGTGGCGGTGGACCGCGCCCTGCCGCTGTCCACGCTGGGCGCGCATTTGCCGCCGCCCCCCAAGGGCCGCACGGTGGTGCTCGGCGCCGGCAAGGCAGGGGGCTCGATGGTGCAGGCGCTCGAAGCCCTCTGGCCGGCCGATGCGCCGCTGTCGGGCCTGGTCGTCACGCGCTACGACCACATTCCGCCGCGCCCCGAAGGCGTGCCCCAGCGCATCGAACTCGTCGAGGCCGCGCATCCGGTGCCCGATGCGGCCGGGCAGCAGGCGGCCGAGCGCATCCTCGCCCTCACGCAGGGGCTCACGGCCGACGACCTCGTGCTGTGCCTGATCTCGGGCGGCGGTTCGTCGCTGCTGGTGCTGCCCGCCGAAGGCCTCACCCTGGCCGACAAGCAGCGCATCAACAAGCAACTGCTCGACAGCGGCGCCGGCATCGGCGAGATGAACTGCGTGCGCAAGCATTTGTCGCGCATCAAGGGGGGCCGACTGGCGGCGGCGTGCGCGCCGGCCCGCGTGGTGACGCTCACCATCAGCGACGTGCCGGGCGACGACGCGGCCGTCATCGCAAGCGGGCCCACGGTGCCCGACGCCACGACCTGCGCCGATGCGCTGGCCATCCTCGACCGCTACGGCATCGAGGTGCCGGCGCCGGTGCGAGCCCAGCTCGAAAGCGGCGCGCTCGAAACCCCGAAGCCGGGCGACGCCGTGTTCGCGGGCCATGAAGTCCACATGATCGCCACACCGCAGCAGTCGCTCGAAGCCGCGGCCAGGGCGGCGCGCGACGCCGGCATCGAGGCGCACATCCTCAGCGACGAGATCGAAGGCGAATCTCGCGAGGTCGGCAAGGTGCATGCCGCGTTGGCGCGCGCCGTGGCGCACCGCGGCCAACCGTTCGCGCGGCCCTGCGTCATTCTTTCCGGCGGCGAAACCACCGTCACCATCCGGCCGCGCCAGCCGGGCCAGGCCAAGGGCCGCGGCGGCCGGGCCGGCGAGCTGTGCATGGGGCTGGCCGGCGCGCTCATGGGCCAGCCGCAGGTGTGGGCGCTGGCCGCCGACACCGACGGCATCGACGGCGTGGAAGACAATGCCGGCGCCTTCGTTGCGCCCGACACGCTGGCGCGCGCCGCCGCCGCGGGCAAAAAGCTGTCGGACCACCTGGACCGCAACGACGCGTACGGCTATTTCGACGCCATCGGCGACCTGTTCGTGACCGGCCCCACGAACACCAACGTCAACGACTTCCGCGCGCTCCTGATCCTGTAGCGGCGGGAGGGGCCGGAATCCCCGCTTCGGCGGCCTTCGTGAACTCGGGTTAATCTATGCACCCGGCGGCAAATTGCCGCCGCTGTCGCAAGGCGCACCCTCCGGGGTGCCGCGCCGCGCATCCAGATTTCCCCCTTTTCACCATCATCCAGTCCTCGAAGGAAAAGTTCGCCATGACCGCCACTTACACCGACACCCGCCTGCTGATCGACAACGAATGGGTCGACGCCACCGGCGGCAAGACGCTGGACGTCGTGAACCCGGCCACCGGCAAGGCCATCGGCAAGGTGGCGCATGCCAGCATCGCCGACCTTGACCGTGCCCTGGCCGCCGCCCAGCGCGGCTTTGAAAAGTGGCGCAACACGCCCGCCAACGAGCGCGCCGCCATCATGCGCCGCGCCGCCGGCCTGATCCGCGAACGCGCCCCCGAAATCGCCAAGCTGCTCACGCAGGAACAAGGCAAGCCGCTGGCCGAAGCCAAGGGCGAAACGCTGGCCGCGGCCGACATCATCGAATGGTTTGCCGACGAAGGCCGCCGCGTCTACGGCCGCATCGTGCCCTCGCGCAACCTGGCCGCGCAGCAGCTGGTGATCAAGGAGCCGCTGGGCCCCGTCGCCGCGTTCACGCCGTGGAACTTCCCCATCAACCAGATCGTGCGCAAGCTCGGCGCGGCGCTGGCCACCGGCTGCTCGTTCCTGGTGAAGGCGCCCGAGGAAACCCCGGCATCGCCCGCCGCGCTGCTGCAGGCTTTTGTCGATGCCGGCATTCCGCCCGGCACCGTGGGCCTGGTGTTCGGCAACCCGGCCGAAATTTCGAACTACCTGATCTCGCATCCGATCATCCGCAAGGTGACCTTCACGGGTTCCACGCCGGTCGGCAAGCAGCTGGCCGCGTTGGCCGGCTCGCACATGAAGCGCGTCACCATGGAACTGGGCGGCCACGCACCGGTCATCGTGGCCGAAGACGCCGACGTGGCACTGGCCGTCAAGGCCGCGGGCGCCGCCAAGTTCCGCAACGCAGGCCAGGTCTGCATCTCGCCCACCCGCTTCCTGGTGCACAACAGCTTGCGCGAAGAATTCGCCGGCACGCTGGTCAAGTACACCGAAGGCCTGAAGCTCGGCGACGGCATGACCGAAGGCACGACGCTCGGCCCGCTCGCCAATGCGCGCCGCCTCACGGCCATGGCCCACGTGCTGGACGATGCGCGCAAGAAGGGCGCCACCGTGGCCGCCGGCGGCGAACGCATCGGCGACACGGGCAACTTCTTCGCGCCCACGGTGCTGACCGACGTGCCGCTCGATGCCGACGTGTTCAACAACGAGCCCTTCGGCCCCATCGCTGCGATCCGCGGCTTCGACACGCTCGAAGAAGCCATCGCCGAAGCCAACCGCCTGCCGTTCGGCCTGGCCGGCTACGCTTTCACCAAGTCGATCAAGAACGCGCACCTGTTGAGCCAAAAGCTCGAACTCGGCATGCTGTGGATCAACCAGCCCGCCGCGCCCTCGCCCGAAATGCCGTTCGGCGGCGTGAAGGATTCGGGCTATGGCTCGGAAGGTGGCCCCGAGGCGCTCGAGGCTTACCTGAACACCAAGGCTGTTTCGATCATGAGCGTGTAAGCGGCTCGTTCGGCCTGCTTGGGTTCTATTGGAAAAGCGGCATCGCTTCGCGGCGGTGCCGCTTTTTTTATGCAGTGCGTGGCGTTGTTCAGGGCGGCGCTCGCGCCGACGGGGTGCCTTTCTCCGCGAATGTCCCCCGGCCTGCGGCCTCCTCCTTTATTTCGCTGCGCAAGGCACCCCGCCAGCGCGAGCGTTAGTCAGAGCGGTGGTTGATCAGCGGTACACCCAGAGCGTGCCCAGGTGCACAGGGCGCCAGGTGCTCCCCGCAGCGAAATAAAGGAGGAGGGCGAAGCCCGGGGGACATTCGCGGAGGGGAGTACCCGGTGGCCTGTGCACGCGCCCTGAACAAAAGCCCCCCGAACAAAAGCGCCCCAGAACAAGAGCACCCGCTAGTCATTGCCACCCATACCGCCGCGCATACCAGCCCTTGACCGTTTGCGTCAGAGCGGCATACCCCGCCAGCATGGCCGCCAGCCACGGAAAGTAGGCGAGCGGGAGCGCCTGCAGCCTGAAGTAGTGCGCGAGCCGCCCCATTGGCAGCCAGATACCGGCCACGACAATGGCCGCGCCCATGGCCAAGAGCGGCCAGGCGGCGCGGCTTTGCAGGAACGGGATTTTTCGCGTGCGGATCAGGTGCACGATCAGCGTTTGCGACAGCAGGCCTTCGATGAACCAGCCCGACTGGAACAAGGTCTGGTTCGCCACCGTGTTGGCCGAGAACGCGAACCACATCACCGCGTAGGTCAAGATGTCGAACACCGAGCTCAGCGGCCCGAAGAACACCATGAAGCGGCCCAGGTCGGCGGGGTTCCAACTCTGCGGCTTGCGCAGGAACTCCGGGTCGACATTGTCGAACGGAATCGCGATCTGCGACACGTCGTACAGCAGGTTTTGCACCAGCAGGTGCAGCGGCAGCATCGGCAAGAATGGCAGGAACGCGCTCGCCACCAGCACCGAGAACACGTTGCCGAAGTTCGAGCTTGCCGTGAGCTTGATGTACTTCAACATGTTGGCGAACGTGCGGCGGCCCTCGACCACGCCTTGCTCCAGAACCATCAGGCTCTTCTCCAGCAGGATGATGTCGGCGGACTCCTTGGCCACGTCCACCGCGCCATCCACCGAGATGCCGATGTCGGCGGCGCGCAGCGCGGGCGCGTCGTTGATGCCGTCGCCCATGAAGCCGACCACGTGCCCGTTGGCATGCAGCGCGTGCACGATGCGCTCCTTGTGCGCGGGCGTGAGCTTGGCGAACACCTGGTGCCGCTCGACCAGCGCGCGCAGTTCATCGTCGCGCAGGTCCTCGATCTCGCGGCCGAGCACGATGTGGCCGGCGTCGATGCCCACGTCGCCGCAGACCTTGCGCGTGACCAGTTCGTTGTCGCCCGTCAGCACCTTCACCGCCACGCCATGGTCGGCCAGCGCGCGCAGCGCGGGGGCGGTGGATTCCTTCGGCGGATCGAGAAACGCCACGTACCCCAGCAACGTGAGCCCCGATTCGTCGGCCACGCCGTAGGCAGGCTTGCGCGCTTCGGCCTTCAGCGCCTGGCTGGCCACCGCCACCACGCGCAGCCCCTGCGCATTGAGCTCCGACGCCACGCGATGGATGCGCGCGAGCAGCTCGGCATCCAGCGCCAGCACCTCGGTGCCTCGCTCGACGAAAGTGCATACCGACAGGATCTCTTCCAGCGCACCCTTGCAGATCAGCAGGTGCTCGCTGCCGCCGTTCTCCACCACCACCGACATGCGGCGGCGAGAAAAGTCGAAAGGCACCTCATCGATCTTGCGCCAGGCCGTCTGCAGCTGCGTTTCGGGTTGCATCTCGGCGTGGCTCAGCACGGCCTTGTCCAGAAGATTCTTCAGGCCCGTCTGATGAAAGCTGTTCAGGTAGGCGAGCTGCAGCACGTGGTCCGACACTTCACCCCACGCGTTGGTGTGGCGCTCCAGCACGATGCGATCCTGCGTCAGCGTGCCGGTCTTGTCGGTGCACAGCACGTCCATCGCGCCGAAGTTGTGGATGGCTTCGAGCCGCTTCACGATCACCTTCTGGCGCGACATCACCACCGCACCCTTGGCGAGCGTCGCGGTCACGATCATCGGCAGCATCTCTGGCGTGAGTCCGACCGCGATCGACAGCGCGAACAGCGCCGCCTCCCACCAGTCGCCCTTGGCCACGCCGTTGATCACCAGCACCAGCGGCGCCATCACCAGCATGAAGCGGATCAGCACCCAGCTCACGCGGTTGATGCCGGCCTGGAACGCGCTGGTGCCGCTGTCGGCAGCCGTCACGCGCTGTGCGAGGGCGCCGAAGAAGGTGCGGTCGCCCGTGTGCACGATGAGCGCGGTGGCGGTGCCGCTGATCACGTTGGTGCCCATGAAGAGCAGGTTCTCGCGCTCGAGCACGCCGGCTCCGGGGCCGCCACGGTCGATGGAGAACTTCTCTACGGGCATGGCTTCGCCGGTCAGGGCGGACTGGCTGATGAACAGGTCCTTGGCACCCAACAGGCGGCAGTCGGCCGGGATCATGTCGCCGGCCGAGAGCGCGATCACGTCGCCCGGCACCAGGTCGCGCATCGGCACTTCGACCCGCAGCGCCCCCGCTGCATCGGGCGCGGGCCGCATCACGGTGGCGGTGTTGCTCACCATCGCCTTGAGCCGCTCGGCCGCCTTGTTGGAGCGCGACTCCTGAAGAAAGCGCAGCACGGTCGACAGCACCACCATGCTGCCGATCACGAGCGTGGCCTTCATGTCTTCGGTCACGTACGAGGTCAGCGCCAGCACGGTCAGCAACAGGTTGAAGGGATTGCGGTAGCACTGCCACAGATGCGTCCACCACGGCAGCGGCTGCTCGTGGCGCACCTCGTTGCTGCCGAGGCGCTTGCGCAGCGCTTGTGCGTGGGTTTCGCCAAGGCCCTGCGGCGAACTGTCGAGCCTTGAGAGCAGTTCGCCGGCATCGGTGTGCGACGCGGCGGCGAGTGCCTTGGCGATGTCGGCCGGCATGGCGGCGGACGCCACGCCCACTGGCTTCGAGCCCAGCAGCGTCTGCCAGCGCTCGAAATGATGCAGCATGCGGCGGCTGCGCAGAAAGCTATCGAAAAAGGACTTCAGGACGTTCTTCACTTTTTTTCCTTCGCGGCGCGGGCCGCGAAGGGAAGAACCTCCCGCGTCCGTCAATCAGGCGTGGGAATCCCCTTGCGGCGCGGTGCGCTGCATTTCGTTGTTATTGATCGGTCGGAACATGGGCGGCGCGCAGGGGCGCCAATGAGAAGCGGGATCCATGGAGCCTCCTTGTTCTTGCTTGCCGAGCGGGGCGGGGTGACGCGTCAGCGTTGTGTCGTGCGCGACGGTTGTTCGAGCAGCAGGAAGAAGCTGCGGATGCGCCGCGTGGTCCAGAGCGCGGCCGCGCGGTCCAGCATTTCGTTCTCGACATCCTGCTTTGTGGGCGCCGCACGCGCGGGCACATGCGCCTTCGGGCGAGCGGAGTCCTGCACCGGCTGCTGTTGCTGCTGCTGTTGACGAGATTCGAATTGACGCATGGCAAGGCTCCTTCGCGATGAAGGGCCTCGTGCACGGACACACGCAAGCTGACGGAATAAGTCAGTGACGGAGAACGACGGGATTCGGGAGGGGAGAACCGCTTTGCCTGAATGGCGAACGGGTCACGCTGCGTGCACGGCGGCCGCAGCGCAAAGAGCCTGCGCTAGAGGGCCGGATGTGTCACGCCTGCCGAGGCACGCGTCTTGTCACTGATCCAACTGGCACTGTCCACGCACGGGGCTCCGAAGTAAAGATACGGGATTGTTGCACTGCGTCATGAGGGCCGTCAACCCTTTGTCTCGGCATTGCCCAGGGCTATGGCGCGGTGACCAAGACGCTCGCGGTACAGGCCGCGAAGCTCAGTTGCACTGGAACAGCACGCCGGATTCCGCGGGTGCCCTGCCGAGCCAGCGCGGCGTTGCGCCCTTGGCGCGGCAATAGTCGGCGGCCTGGGTGTAGCTGGGAGCACGCAAGGCCCCGTCGCGGAACGGCACCACCTCGTTGGGGGGTGACGAGCAGCCGGTGGCAAGCAAGGCAAGCGGAAGAAGGGTGCGCCAGTTCATCGGGGCATTCTAAGACCGAGCCTTATTCGCAAAGCACACGAATGGATGGCGGGATGGGCACTGCGCGGATGCCGCCGCCTTCACGCTTCGCGGCAAAGATGCGCACCTCTTCGCATTCGAGGATCAGGTCGTCGTCGCGCGCCACGCTGTAGGTCTGCACGAAGCTCTTGTCGCGCCACTCGGTGATGCGCACCGCAATCTGCAGCGCGTCGCCGTAGCTCGCGGCCTTGACGAAGCGCGTGTGCGTGTCGACCAGCGGCGTGCCAATGACGCCCAGCGTCCGGGCCGTTTCCTCCCAACGCGGCACGCCGCATTCCGCGAAGAAGTGGCGCGAGGCCGCATCGATCCAGCGGAAGAAATTGGGAAACCAGACGATGCCGGCGGGGTCGCAGTCGCCGAACTCGACGCGTGCGGTGTAGATGACTTCTTTGCTGCTGCTCATGGGCTCATTTTCGTCGGCAATCAGCAGGCGAAGTGCGCGCTCAATCCGCACTGATCTTGCGGTCGCGGATCACTGCACCGAAGCGCTGCGAATCGGCCGCCGCGCGCTGGTGGAACTCGGCCGGCGAGCCCGGCACCGCTTCACCGCCGAGCGCGGCGATGCGTTCCTTCACGGCCGGCAGCGCGAGCGCGCGGTTGATCTGGGCATTGAGCTGCGCCACCACCTCGGGCGGCGTGCCCGCGGGTGCGTAGAAACCAAACACCGTGTCGGCATCGAAGCCGCGCAAACCCGCTTCGTCGAGCGTGGGCACGTCCGGGAACTGCGGCGAGCGGTGCGGACTGCCCACCGCCAGCAACCGGAGCTTGCCGGCGCGCACCTGCTGCAGGCCGATGCCGGGATCGAAGGCGTAGTCGATCTGGCCCGCCAGAAGGTCTTGCAGCGCAGGCGCGGCGCCACGGTAGGGCACGTGCAGCGCGAAGACACTGGCCTGGCTCTTGAACATTTCGCCCGCCAGATGCGGCGAGCTGCCGTTGCCCGGCGAGCCGTAGGAGAGCTTGCCCGGATTCGCCTTCAGGTAGGTGATGAATTCGCGCACATTGGTGGGCGGCAGCGAAGGCCGGGTCACCAGGAACACCAGCACGCGCGCGGCCGCCGCCACCGGCATCAGGTCCTTGGTGGGGTCGAAGCTCATGCGCGCATACAGGTGCGGGTTCACAGACACCATGCCGCCCGAACTCATGAGCAGCGTGTAGCCATCGGCCGGCGCGCGCGCCACGGCCTCCCCACCAACGTTGCCGTTGGCGCCCGCGCGGTTCTCGACCACCACCGGCTGCTTGAGAAATTCCTGCAGCGGTTGCGAGACCGCGCGTGCGATCTGGTCGGCGGCGCCGCCCGGCGGAAAGTTGACGACCACCTTGATCGGCTTGGTGGGCCAGGGGGTGGCCTGCGTCTGTGCGTGCACGGATGGCAGCAGCGCGCAGGCGGCGGCGACCAGCAGGCTTCGGCGCCAGGCAAGGGTGTAGCGGGGCATGGTGTCGTGTCTCCTTGGTTGTTATGAAAATCGGCAGTCAGACAGTGGTGGAGGGCGGCCGTTTCATCCAGCGTATCGGCTGCGCCTGCACCGGCCGCGGCGCGGCGCCGTGGCGCACCAGCGCGGCGTCGAGCGCCTTGCCGCCTTCGTCCGCCAGGGCTGCTTCGCGCGCCGCGGCGATCGCGTCGGTGCGCATGGGCGCCGGCAGGGCCGTGCGGCCCGCGAGTTCATCGACCACGTGCAGCAGGTTGTGCTTGCCACGCTCGTTGGTGCTGCCGTAGCCCTTGATGAGCCGGCCGCACAGCGCCAGCTCGCGGCCCAGCGCCCAGGCTTCGCGCGTGCCGGCCTCCACGGCGGCGAGCCAGCGTTCGATCAGCACCTGCTCCTCGGCAAAGCGCTGACCACGGCGGCGCAGCCACTTGAGCGAAGACAGGAGCCGCAGCGAAGCCATGCCGAACACCGAGTGGCTGCCCACCTTGAGCGGCAGCGCCCAGGGCTCGCGGCCGCGCGTCTGGCGCCGCTGGTCCCAGGCCTGCACGCGGCGCGCCAAGCCTGGCGGCAGCAGCGCGGCGAACTCGGCGGTGCCGGGCTTGAAGTGGTCGTAGACCTTCACGATGTCTTCGTCGGCCGCGCGCACTTCGTGCCGCACGCGCTGCGCACGGCTGGCCCGGCCCTTGAGCGCCGCCACGCGCACGATGTCGTCGAAGGCCATCCACAGCGCGAGCCAGCGCGCGGTTTCGCGGGTGACGGCAAAGCCTTGGGCGCCAGCCGGGTCGCCGGCGCGCTCGGCTTCGAGCACCTTGGCCAGCCGCGCGGCATAGAGTTCGGCGTAGACGGCGTCCTGGTAGTCGAGCACGCGTGCATGGCCCAGCGCGAGCATGTCGTGCACGGCGGGCGGGAAGCGCTGTGCCAGTTCGCTGGAGAGAGCACGCGCCGGCGGAGGCGCGTCATGCGTGTCGCCGGCCATCACGCTGCTCACGAAGGCGGCTTGTGCGCGCGGCGCGCTCACGGCGGCGAAGGCGGCGGCAAAGCCGCGCAGGCTCGCCGCGGCCATCTTGTTCAGCTTCGCGGGCGCGCTGTTGTCGCCGCCGCGCACCACATGCTCGTAGGCCGCGCGCGGGAACGGGAACAAGCCGCTGCCCGCGATGGCACCGAGCATCACCGCGCTGACCACCGTGCCGGCCTCACGCGCCACGGCATTCATGTCGAATACATGGTGTTCGCGGCTGAAGGCTTTGACCACGTCGAGCAGTTGCTGCGCATCGGCGCGGCCGTCGCCGGGCTGCATACGCTCGGCCGTGGTGAAGATGCGCGCCGACGAGCTGATGACCAGCGTGCGCAGCGGCGCGCTCATGCCGTTGCCGATCTGCCGCGCGGTCTCGAGCAGCTCCGACGACACGATGGCGTCGAGCGCGCCCGGCACCGGGCTCAGGCTGAACACTGGGCGCCTGCCGCCGAGCTGCGCGAGCGGCACGGGGAACACCTCGATGTAGTAGGTGGTGGCGCCCGTGCGCTGCGCCACGCCGGGGATCGAGGTGCTCTGCGCGGCGTAGCCGGCATGGCGGGCGATGTCGACCAGCCATTCGGTGAGCACGCCGCCGCCTTCGCCGCCCAGGGCGCAGACGAGGAGGGTGATGGGTCGGTTCTGTTCCATGTCTTCGCCCTTCATGCGGGTTGCAGGGCGCGCACGAATGCGCCGCGCAGCGAATGCAGCAGGCGCTCGTGCCACTTCGGGTTCTGCACCACCTCGGCGCGATAGAAGCTCGGGCACAGCGTGGCCGCGTGCGCGTTCTCGCCGCACAGGCCGCAGCCTACGCAGCCGTCAATCACTGTGGCCACCGGGTCGACCTTGAGCGGATCGGGGTTGTCCTTGAGCGTGAGCGTGGGGCAGCCCGAGAGGCGGATGCAGGCGTGGTCGCCGTTGCACACGTCTTCGTCCACGCCGTACTTCACGCGCACCACGCGCTCGCCTTTTTTCAAGAGGCTGGCGATCCAGGGCTTGATGCGGCGCTGGCGCTCGAGCTGGCATTCGCCTTCGGCAATCACCACCTTCAGACCGTTGAAGTCGCTGGTGAGCGCCTCGGTCAGCGTCTTGCGCATGCGCTCCACGTCGTAGGTGGTCACGGTGCGCATCCACTTCACGCCCAGGCCGGTGAGCGTGGCCTCGATGGTCTGGTTCTTGTCGACCAGGCTCTGCTGCTTGTCGACCGCGCGTTCCTTCGTTTCGTCGTCGGGCGTGGAGATGATGTCCTGCGTGCCGGTGGCCGAGGTGTAGCCGTTCTTGAAGATGAGCAGCACCGCGTCGTCGTCGTTGAAAAGCGCGCTCTGCACGCCTGTGAGAAGTCCGTTGTGCCAGAAACCGCCGTCGCCCATGATCGACAGCGTGCGGCGATTCATCATCGGCGCCACGCCCGCGCGGCTGGCCAGGCTCATGCCGTAGCCCAGGATCGAATGGCCCATCGAGAACGGCTCGAAGGTGCCGAAGGCGTGGCAGCCGATGTCGGCCGCGATGTGTACCGGCCCGGTCTCCTGCTGCGCGAGCTTCAGGGCCGAGAACACCGGCCGTTCGGGGCAACCGACGCAGAAGCTCGGCGGCCGGTTGGGCAAGGGCGTAGAGAGCTGGCGCGCCACCGCCTCGCGACGCTCTCTGTTGCCGGCCAGCCAGGCCTCGGCCGACGACAAGGCTTCGCCGACTTCAATGTACTTTGCCGCGAACGTGCCGATGCCGCCCGAGAGCACCTCGACGCCGTATTCGCCGGCCGAAGGCAGCAAGTCCTTGCCGTGCAGCGGCGTCTGGATGTCGCGCCGGCGCAGCAGGGTGGCAATGTCCTGCTCGATGTATTCGGGCTGGCCTTCTTCCACCACCAGCACCGCGCGCTTGCCCACGCAGAAGTCGGCCACTTGTTCGGGCACCAGCGGGTAGGTCACGTTGAGCACCAGGATCGGAATGTCCGTCTCGCCGAATGCGTCGGCGAGGCCCTGCTGCTGCAGGCTGCGGACAAGCGCGTTGTAGAGCCCGCCCTGCACCACGATGCCGAGGTCGGCATGCCGGCCGCCCGGGATCAGTTCGTTGAGCCCGTGTTCGACGATGTAGCGCCGCGCCGCGGGAATGCGTTCGTCGCCCTTGAGTTTTTCATGGCGAAAGGTGACGGGCGGATGCGCGAGCCGCATGTAGTCGAAGCCCGCGGGCTCGCTCATCAGCGCGCGGGTCGACACGGCGGGCGCGATGTTGTCTTTGCACTCGAAGCTGCCGCGCACGTGGCAGGTGCGGATGCGCAGCTCCATCAGGCAGGGCATGTTCGAGGTTTCCGAAAGGCGAAAGCCTTCTTCCACCATGCGCACCATCACGCCCAGGTCGGGCCGTGGATCGAGCAGGCACATGCTCGACTTGAGCGCATAGGCATGCGTGCGCTCCTGGATCACGCTGGCGCCTTCGCCGTAGTCCTCGCCCACCACCACCAGCACGCCGCCGGTCACGCCCGGCGACGACAGGTTGGAAAGTGCGTCGGCTGCCACGTTGGTGCCGACGATCGATTTCCACGTCACGGCGCCGCGCAGCGGATAGTGAATGGACGCGCCGAGCATCGCCGCGGCCGAGGCCTCGTTGGAGCAGGCCTCCACGTGCACGCCGAGCTCGTCCATGTAGGCCTTGCCCTGGACCATCACGTCGAGCAAGTGAGACACCGGCGCGCCTTGGTAGCCGCCCACGTAGGCCACGCCGGATTGCAGCAGGCCCTTGGTGATGGCGAGGATGCCCTCGCCGTGGAAGGTGTCGCCGGCGCCGAGGCGCAGCAACTCGACTTCCTTGCTGAATGAAACTTCCATCGTGTCTCTTTTCTTCTGGAGGTTGCGCAGTGTGGCCGCCGAATCGCCATACATCAATAAAATAAGCAAGCTATGCGACATGAATGCCATGCATATTGAAAAGCTGGATCTCAACCTGCTGAGGCTCTTCGATGCGGTCTTCAGGGCCCGCAGCGTGAGCCGTGCGGCCGATGCCCTTGGCCTCACGCAGCCGGCGGCCAGCCACGGCCTCACGCGGCTGCGCCTGCTGCTGGGCGATGCGCTCTTCACGCGCACCCCCGGCGGGGTGGCGCCCACGCCGCGGGCCGAACGGCTGGCGGTGCCGGTGCAGGCCGCGTTGGCCATGCTGCAGCAAGCCCTGGCAGAGCCCGAACGCTTCGACCCGGCCACGACGCGCAAGCTGTTTCGCATCCACATGAGCGACATCGGAGAGGGCCGGTTCCTGCCGGCGCTGATGGCCCGGCTGCGCGAGTTGGCGCCGGGCGTGCGGATAGAGACGATGCCGCTGGCCACCGGCGACATTGGCGCGGCGCTCGACAGCGGCCGGGTCGACTTCGCCTTCGGATTCCTCCCCAAGGTGAAGGACACACAGCGCGCCCAGCTGCTGAAAGACCGCTACATCGTGCTGCTGCGCAAGGGGCATCCCTTCGCGAAGCGGCGGCGCAGCGGGCAGGCGCTGCTCGAGGCGCTGCACGAGCTCGACTACGTGGCGGTGCGCACGCATGCCGACACGCTACGCATCCTGCAGCTGCTGAACCTGGAAGACCGCCTGCGCCTCACGACCGAGCACTTCATGGTGCTGCCGGCCATCGTGCGTGCCACCGACCTTGCCGCGGTGATGCCGCGCAACATTGCGCGCGGCTTCGCGGAAGAGGGCGGTTATGCCATCGTCGAGCCGTCCTTTCCGTTGCGCGACTTCACGGTATCGCTGCACTGGAGCAAGCGCTTCGAGGCCGATCCGGCCAACCATTGGCTGCGCCAGGTGGTCACGGCGCTGTTCTCGGAACGTTCCTGAAGGGAGACCCGTTCATGCAGCGGTCAGGCTCGGATGCCACCATCGCGGCATCCATGAAGAAACGCATTCCCTCCTTTCTGCGCCACGTAGGTCCCGGTGTCGTCACCGGTGCGGCGGACGACGATCCGTCGGGCATTGCCACCTACACGCAGGCGGGGGCGCAGTTCGGCACCGGCCTGCTCTGGACGGTGTTTCTCTCCCTGCCCTTCATGGTGGCGATCCAGCTGGTGTCGGCGCGCATCGGCCGGGTCACGGGCAAGGGCGTGGCGGCCAACATGCGCGAGCACATGCCCCGCGGCTTCCTGGTTGTGCTGGTGGCGCTGCTGGTGGCGGCCAACACCATCAACATCGCGGCCGATATCTCCGCCATGGGCGAAGCCATGCAACTGGTGGCGGGCGGCGGCGCGCACTTTTATTCTCTGGTCTTCGGCGTGGTCACGGTGCTGCTGCAGGTGTTTGTGCCCTACCGCAAGCTGGCCCACATCCTCAAGTGGCTGACGCTCACGTTGTTCGCCTACGTGGCGGCCGTGTTCTCGGTGCAGGTGGAGTGGGCGCGGGTGCTGCACGACCTGGTCGTGCCCCGGCTGCAGTGGAGCGGGGACTACTGGATGATGATCGTGGCGCTGCTCGGCACCACGATCTCGCCCTACCTGTTCTTCTGGCAGGCCTCGCAGGAAGTCGAGGAGCTGCGGCTGAAGGGCGGCCAGCGCGGCACCGAGAACGACGTGCGGCGCGACCTGCGGCGCGTGCGGCTCGATACCTGGATCGGCATGACTTTTTCCAACCTGATCGCGTTCTTCGTGATGGTGGTCGGGGCGTCGGTGCTGTTTGCGGCGGGCGTGCATGACGTCACATCGGCGGCGCAGGCGGCCGAGGCGCTGCGGCCGCTGGCCGGCGACTTCGCCTTTTGGCTGTTTGCCGGAGGGATCATTGCCACCGGCCTGCTGGCCGTTCCCGTGCTGGCGTCCTCGGCCGCTTATGCGGTGGCCGAGGCCTTCGGGTGGGAAGAGGGGCTCGAGCGGCATTGGCGCGAGGCCAAGGAGTTCTACGGAATCATCGCGGTCGCCACGCTTGTCGGCACCGCGCTCGACTTCACGCCCATCGACCCCATGAAGGCGCTCTACTGGAGCGCCGTGATCAATGGCGTGGTCGCGGTGCCGATCATGGCGGCCATGATGGTCCTGGTGACGCGCGAGAAGGTGATGGGCGTGTTCACTTCGGGGCGGCGCACGCGTTGGCTCGGCTGGGGCGGCACGGCGCTGATGGGGTTCGCGGCGCTGATGATGGGGTGGGATCTGGTGCGTTGAGATGGGGGCCAATGGGCTACCGGCTCAGCCCGTGGCAGCCGCCCAACACCCGAATGCGCCGGTGGCAAACCTAAGCATTCATCGCAAAAACTGAGGGTGTGACATAAGCCGCGTCTCCGGCCTGAATCTGTGCGCGCCACAGTTTGTTGACGTTTATTTCTGCCCCTGGATTCGAAAATCCCCTTATGTGGGCGCCCCGCATCGGCGCCCCAGCACATTGCTTTCGCAGCGTGCGTTGCTGTCACATGGGCGATCAGGGAAGAAGAACGAGATGAATAAGAATTTTTTCAGGGTGATCTGGAGCGCGGCGCGCGCCATGCGGGTCGTCGTTCCCGAGGCGGCGACCAGCGCTGGCAAGGGTGCCTCCAAGGCCACGGGAAGCGCCGGTGCGGCAGCAGCGGCCGTGGCGCTCTTCGGTGTGCTGGCCGCGTTCCCTGGACAGGCCCAGATCGCGGGCGCCCCGAACGTCCCCGGCAACCTTCGCCCCACCGTGCTCGTGGCGCCCAACGGCACGCCCCTCATCAACATACAAACTCCGAGCGCCGCCGGTGTCTCGCGCAATGTCTACAGCGATTTCAACGTCGGCACCAGCGGCGCCATCCTGAACAACAGCCGTTCCAATGTGCAGACCCAGCTCGGCGGCATCGTCCAGGGCAATCCTTATCTCGCCACAGGTGCCGCACGCATCATTCTCAACGAAGTGAACGGCGGCAACCCCAGCCAGCTGCGCGGCTACATCGAAGTCGGTGGGCAGCGCGCCGAAGTGGTGATTGCCAATCCGGCCGGCATCAACGTCGACGGCGCTGGCTTCATCAACGCGTCGAGAACGACATTGACCACGGGTACGCCGCAGTTCAACGCGTACGGCGGCCTGGACAGCTTCTTGGTGCGCGGCGGCACCATCACCATCAACGGCGCGGGCTTCGATGCCAGCCGGACCGACTACGCAGCCATCCTCGCACGCGCCGTCGAAGCCAACGCCGGCATCTGGGCGACTGAGCTCAAGGTTGTCACTGGCGCGAACCAGATCAGCGCCGACCACAGCCAGGTCACACCGACGGCGGGCAGCGGCACGGCGCCTACCTTTGCCCTGGATGTGGCTGCGCTCGGCGGCATGTACGCGGGCAAGATCACGCTCATCGGCACCGAAGCTGGCCTGGGCGTGCGCAATGCCGGCAGCATCGAGGCCGCCCCGGGCACCACCGCTCTCGCAGGAGCAGGGCAGCTCATCGTCACCAGCGCCGGGCGACTCGAGAACATCGGCACGATCCAGGCAACGGCCGATGCGAAGCTCTCGGCAACGGCATTCACCAACAGCGGCACTGTCTCGAGCGGCAGCAACCTCAGGGTCACAACGCAGGCCAACCTCACCAACTCGCTCAATGGCACGGGCGGCACGCTCGAAGCCCAGGGCGTCCAGCTCACGAGCACGGCTGGCGACATCGACAACCGGGGCGGCACCATCCGTCAGACCAGCGGCGTGGCGCTGACCCTTGCCGCGCCGACGCTGAGCAACACCAGCGGCGGGGTGATCGGTCTTGAGCCCGCACCGGCGCCGACCGCTGGAACGGGAGGAACGACCGGCACGGGCACCACGTCAGGCGGCACCACCGGCACGGGCTCGACATCCGGCACCACCTCCACGACGACCATGGAACGGGAGGAACGACCGGCACGGGCACCACGTCAGGCGGCACCACCGGCACGGGCTCGACATCCGGCACCACCTCCACGACGACCAGCGGAACGACTTCGGCGACGACCACCGCCCCCGCACCACCCCCAATCGAGCCGGGCACCATCACCGCCGCCGGCGCGATCCGCAACGACGGCGGCAAGATCTACGGGGGTGGCCCGATCACGCTGCAAAGCGCGAACGTCATCAACAACGGCGGTACGCTGAGCGTCGCCAGCATGGCGCTGAGCCAGCCGAGCTTTTCCAATCACGGGGGCACCCTCAACGTCTCCGGCGCGTTCACGGGCAATCTGGGCACCTTCGACAACTCGGCAGGGACGCTGAACGCGGGCAGCCTGAACATCGCCACCAGCGGCGACTTCGTGAACACCGACGGCGTGCTGACCAGCGCGACCGACGCGAACCTTTCCGTGGGCGGGACGCTGGAGAACACACGGGGAACGATCTCGGCGACGGGCAGCCTGAGCGCGAACGTGGCCGGAACCACCGTCAACGACGCCGGAACACTCGTCTCCAACCAGGCCCTGACCCTCCACACCGGCTCTCTCTCGAACACCCAGGGCAGCATCCAATCGGCGCAGGCCGGTGTGCAGCTCGCGGTGGCGAACCAGCTCCTCAACGGCAGCGGCGGCATCATCGGTGCGGCCACCGATCTCAATGTGCAGGCCGGTTCGCTGGTTAATGGCGGCAGCCTGCGCGGCGCGAACGATGCGACCGTGGCGGTCGGCGGCACACTGACCAACGACGGCAGCATCACGGCCGGACGCCACACGACGATCGCCGCGGGCAGCCTGCAAGGCAGCAGCACCGGCGTGCTTGGCGCAGGCATCCAGAGCGACGGTACGCTGGCTACGGCAGGCGACTTGCTGGTCACGACCGGTGGCGCGCTGGTCGCCCACGGCACCAACCTCGCGGCCGGCAATGCCACGCTGCAGGGCGCGAGCGTCGATCTGTCATCGAGCAAGACCAGCGCGGCCAACATCGCCATCACCGCCACCCAGGGCAACGTCACCACCAGCCAGGCCGCGATCAC
>NZ_LMCQ01000007.1 GCF_001424835.1 Variovorax sp. Root318D1
TCGGGCTGGGAGCTGTACGTGGGCGGCAACGGCGGCATCAAGACGGAGGTGGCGCAGTTCCTGGTGAAGGTGAAGACGGCGGCCGAGGTGATGGAGTACTCGGGCGCGTTCTTGCAGCTGTACCGCGAGGAAGGCTGGTACCTGGAGCGCACGGTGCACTACATCGGGCGGGTCGGGCTGGACTATGTGAAGAAGAAGATCCTCGAAGACGAGGCTGGCCGCAAGGCGCTGTGGGAGCGGCTGCAGTTCGCGCTGGATGGCGAGCCCGATCCCTGGTTCGAGTCGAGCCAGGCATCGGTGGATGTGCGGCAGTTCACGCCGCTCGCGGTTTAAGCGCAAAGCGCAGGATAAAAAATTGAAAAGAAGACTCTTCATTGCTTCGTCCGCGCTGGCCGCGGTGGGCGTGCACGCGCAGGTGGCCGACCTCAACGACGCCATCAACAAGGCGGGCCGCCAGCGCATGCTGTCGCAGCGCGCGAGCAAGGCCTATCTCGCGCTGGCGCAGAAGGTAGAAACGCGCAACGCCCAGCAGGTGCTCGACAAGTCCATCGTGCTGTTTGAAAAGCAGCTGGCCGAACTCAAGGCCTTTGCGCCGAGCCCTGCCATTCGCAGCACCTACGACGCACTCGACGGCGCCTGGGGCGAGTTCAAGCGCGAGCTCACCGGCCCAACGGCCGGCAAGGAAGAAGCCGTGCGGATCGTCAAGCTCGACGCCGCCGTTCTCGCGCTTGCGCACCAGGGCACCACGCAGTACGAAGCTGCCTCGGGCAAGTCCGTGGGCCGGCTGGTCAACATCGCTGGCCGGCAGCGCATGCTGTCGCAGCGCATGGCCAAGTTCTACCTGGCCGGTGCGATGCAGATCGACGCGGCCGGCAGCACGGCCGAGATCGCCAAGGCACGAACCGAATTCCTGGCCGGCCTGGACACTCTGCGCAATGCGCCCGAAGCCACCGCGCAGATACGCCAGGAGCTGGTGCTGGCCGACGCGCAATGGATGTTCTTCAATCGCGGGCTCCAGCGCCTCGAAGGCGCCGGCACCTCGCCCGCCCTCATGTCCGACGTGTTCGTGACCAGCGAAAACATGCTGGCCATCATGGACCGCGTGACGGGCCTGTATTCCGACCTCAAAACCTAGAGACCCCCATCATGAGTGAATGGAAAACCATCTGCCGCATCGACGACATCCCCGTGCTCGGCTCTCGCCGCGTGGCACGCCCGGTGGGCGTGGACGTGGCGGTGTTCCGCAATTCCGAGAACCAGGTGTTCGCGCTGCTCGACCGCTGCCCGCACAAGGGTGGCCCCTTGAGCCAGTGTCCACTGCACAACTGGGCCATCGGGCTGGAAGACGGCTGCGCCAAGTCGCCCGATGAGGGGTGCACCCCCAGGTTCGCGGTGAAGGTCGAAGATGGCCAGGTCATGATGAACGCGCTCGAACTCAAGACGCATGCCATCGATCTGGCTCCGCCGCGCGCCGGCCCCGGCGCCGCAACGGCCGGCAAGCTGGGCGACGAGAGCTTCGACGTGCAGGCGCCGCACGGCAGCTAGGCGCACAACAAGGCATCGACCCATGGAAGAAACTCGCTCCACCTGCCCCTACTGCGGCGTGGGCTGCGGTGTGATCATCGAATCCGACGGCGCGCAGATTACCGGCGTGCGCGGAGACCCCGACCACCCGGCCAACTTCGGGCGCCTCTGTACCAAGGGCTCGACACTGCATCTCACGGCCACGGCCACGGTCACGCGCCAGACACGGCTGCTGCAACCCATGCGGCGCGCCGCGCGCGGCGGCGAGCCGGCGCCCATCGGATGGGACACCGCGCTCGATGGCGCCGTCGACAAGTTCGAACAGGTCATCCGCGACCACGGCCCCGACGCCGTGGGCTTCTACGTCTCGGGGCAGTTGCTCACCGAGGACTACTACGTCTTCAACAAGCTCGCAAAGGGCCTGATCGGCACCAACAACATCGACACCAACTCGCGCCTGTGCATGAGCAGTGCGGTGGCGGGCTACAAGCAGACGCTGGGCGCCGACGCGCCGCCGGCCTGCTACGACGACCTGAAGCACGCCGAGTGCCTTTTCATCGTGGGCAGCAACGCCGCGTGGGCGCACCCGATCCTGTTCCGCCGCATCGAAGATGCGAAGGCTGCGAACCCCGGCATGAAGATCATCGTGGCCGACCCGCGCCGCACCGACACGGTCGAGATCGCCGACCTGTTCCTGCCGATCCAGCCCGGCACCGACGTGATGCTGTTCAACGGCATGCTGCACCTGATGCTGTGGGAAGGCTGGACCGACAACGGCTACATCGCGGCCCACACCAACGGCTTCGATCCACTGAAAGCCACGGTGCGCGAATGCACGCCCGACAAGGTGGCGCAGATCTGCGGAATTTCGAAGGAAGACCTGCTTGCCGCGGCGCGCATGTTCGCGACCTCGCCGGCCACGCTGAGCCTCTACTGCCAGGGCCTCAACCAGTCGTCGAGCGGCACCGCAAAAAATGCTGCGCTGATCAACCTGCACCTGGCAACCGGCCAGATCGGCAAGCCCGGCGCAGGCCCTTTCTCGCTCACCGGCCAACCCAATGCGATGGGCGGACGCGAAGTGGGCGGCTTGGCCAATCTGCTGAGCGCGCACCGCGACCTGGCCAATCCGGCGCACCGGGCCGAAGTGGCGGCGCTGTGGAACCTGCCCTCGGTGCCCGAGAAGCCCGGCAAGACCGCGGTCGAGATGTTCCAGGCCGCAGCCGATGGCGAGATCCGCGCGCTGTGGATCGCCTGCACCAACCCCGCCCAGTCGATGCCCGACCAGGCCACCGTGCGCCGCGCCCTGGAGCGCGCCGAATTCGTCGTGGTGCAGGAAGCCTTTTCAACCACGTCGACTTGCGCCTTCGCCGACCTGCTGCTGCCCGCAACCACCTGGGGCGAGAAGGAAGGCACCGTGACCAACAGCGAGCGTCGCATCTCGCGCGTTCGCCCCGCGGTGGCGGCGCCCGGCGAGGCGCGTCACGACTGGTCGATCGCCGTGGACTTCGCGCGCCGACTCGAGCAGCGGCTCGGCCGCGCTCCCACGCTGTTTCCCTACGACTCGGCCGAAAGGGTGTGGAACGAGCACCGCGAATCCACGCGCGGCCGCGACCTCGACATCACCGGCATGAGCTACGCGATGCTCGAGACCGCGGGTCCGCAGCAATGGCCGCTGAAAGAAGGCGAAACCACCGGCCGCGCCCGCCTCTATGAAGACGGCATCTTCCCGACGCCGGACGGGCGCGCGCGTTTCGTCGACACGGTCTACAAGCCGGTGGCAGAGGCGCGCGAAGCGCGCTATCCGTTCTCGCTCAACACGGGCCGTTTGCGCGACCAGTGGCACGGCATGAGCCGCACGGGCACGGTCGGCCGGCTCTTCGGCCACGTGGCCGAGCCCGTGGTGCAAATGAACGCGCAAGACATGGCGCGCCGCCAGCTGACCGACGGCGACCTGGTGCACCTCACCTCCAAGCGCGGCTCGATCCTGCTGCCCGCGCGCGCGAGTGCCGAGATCGGGCTGAGCCAGGCCTTCGTCGCCATGCACTGGGGCGAGGAATACCTGAGCGGATGCTCGTCGACCGGGACGCCGCTGGCGGGCATCAATGCGCTGACCTCCCCGGCCTACTGCCCCACGTCGAAGCAACCCGAGCTCAAGCACACGCCGGTCAAGATCCTCAAGGCCGAATTGCCGTGGTCGCTGCTCGCCATGGCGTGGCTGCCGCCCGAAACGGCGCTGGCCGCGCACCAGGCGCTCAAGCCGCTGATGGCGATGTTCCCGTTTGCCACCTGCGTGCCGTTCTCGGGCAACACCCCGGGCGAGGAACGCAGCGGCATTTTGTTTCGCGCCGCAGCGCACGACGCACCGGCGGACGAGCTCGTCGATCGCATCGAAAACCTGCTCGGCCTCGTCGGCAGCGATGCCTTGCGCTACGCCGACCGCCGGCGCGGTCAGCGCCGCGTGGCACGGCTGGTGCGGCGCACCGATGGCAACGCCGGCCTGGAGGCCTTCCTGCTGGGCGGCGACACCAGTGCCGAAGCTTGGATCGGCACCCTGCTGCGGGAAGAAATCCCGGCGCAAACCTATGGCCGCCTGCTGCTGTCGCCGGGCGCCCGCGCGCCCGTGGCGGTGCAGTCGCGCGGCCAGCCGGTGTGCACCTGCTTCAACGTGACCGACCTGGCGATCCGGGCCGAGCTGGGCCGCTGCAGCGGCACGCCCGAGGAACGGCTGGCTTCCCTGCAGGGCGCGCTCAAATGCGGCACCAACTGCGGCTCATGCTTGCCCGAACTCAAACGCATGGTGCGGGCCACTCCCGCCGAAACCGCGGTGGAGGGTGCATAAGCCGCCTTGCTTTCGGGCATAAGCATTGCGGGACAATCCGTGCACCCATGGGAATCAGCCAATACATCAAGGAAATCGGCCGCGGCGCGCGAGGCGCCAAGCCGCTGACGCGCGAACAGGCCACCGACCTGTTCGGGCAGGTGCTGGACGGCACCGTCACCGACCTGGAGATCGGCGGCTTTTGCCTCGCGATGCGCATCAAGGGCGAAACGCCGGAAGAGATGGCCGGCTTCCTCGACGCCACGCACACCAGGCTCAACCACCTGCCCGCCGCCGACCGCCCGCTCATCGTGCTGCCGAGCTACAACGGTGCGCGCAAGCTGCCGGTGCTCACGCCGCTGCTGGCGCTGCTGCTCGCCCGCGAAGGGCTGCCGGTGCTGGTGCACGGCAGCGCCACCGAAACATCGCGCGTGCTCGCCTCGAACGTGCTGGAGGCATTGGACGTGCCCCAGCTCACGACGATCAGGCAAATCCCGTCCGGCGAAGTGGGCTTTGCGCCGACCGAGCTGCTCAACCCGGCCCTCAAGCGGCTGCTCGACGTGCGCCGCGTGGTGGGCCTGCGCAACCCTGGCCACAGCGTGGTCAAGCTGATGCAGCCGACCACCGGTCCCTGCGTGATCGTGGCAAGCTACACCCATCCGGAATACGCACGCACCATGGGCGAAACCTTCGAGCTCATGGGCATGACCGCCCTGCTCTCGCGCGGCCTCGAGGGCGAAGTGGTGTCCGACCCGCGCCGCACCGCGCAGATCGACGGCTTCGTGCGCGGCGTGCGCAGCGAACTGCAGGCCCAGGCCACGGGCACATCGAGCGAGGTGCCCGGCCTGCCGAAAGAAATCGACGTCGCGACCACGGCCGAGTACACGCGGCGCGTATTGAACGGCGAGCTTCCCGTGCCCGAAGCCATCGCCACGCAGGTCAGGCACATCACGCAACTGGCGTCCCACGCATGAACAGACCGATCACTTCGTTTGCCACCGGAAGCTGCACGCTGGTGGGCGCCGGCCCCGGCGACCCCGAGTTGCTCACCATCAAGGCTGTCAAAGCAATTCAGGCCGCGACCGTGCTGCTGGTGGACGACCTCGTGAGCGAAAGCATCCTGGCCTCGTACGCCCGGCCCGGCGCGCGCATCGTCCACGTGGGCAAGCGCGGCGGCTGCAAGAGCACGCCCCAGGCTTTCATCGAGCGGCTCATGATCACCGCGGCGCATGAAGGCGAAACCGTCGTCCGCCTCAAGGGCGGCGACCCCTTCATCTTCGGCCGCGGCGGCGAAGAGGTCGAGCACCTGCGCGAAGCCGGCGTCGAGTGCACCGTGATCAACGGTATCACCGCCGGCCTCGCGGCCGCCACCTCGCTCGGCGTGCCACTCACGCACCGCGACCATGCGCAGGGCGTGGTGTTCGTCACCGGCCATGCCAAGACTGGCGCCGGCGCGCACGAAGACGCGACCGACTGGCGCGCGCTTGCGGCCACGGCGCACAACGCACGGCTCACGCTCGTCATCTACATGGGCGTGGCGGGCGCTGGCCACATCGAACGCGAACTGCTGCAGGGCCTGCCCGGCGACACGCCGGTGGCCGTGGTGCAGCATGCGAGCCTGCCGCAGCAGCGCCACATCACGACCACGCTCGACCGGCTCCAGGCTGGCATTGCCGAGGCCGGACTCGCGAGCCCCGCGGTGATCGTGGTGGGCGACGTGCTGCGCGGGCTGGCCGCGGCGGCGCTGCCGGTGGGCACCGACGCGGGCCGCTTCGGCACCTGAGCAGCCGTCAGAAGGAGAAGGCCCGGGCCATCCGCGGACAGCCCCGGGCGCAACGCGCTGGCACCAAGATGTGGCATGGAGCGTGCTTAACGCCAGCATGCCCGTTTTTCGATCGCTTTCGGCGTCCGTCGCTCACCCATGAACGCAGTCGCCGCGCTTCCGCCCGCCGCCGTTGAAATCGTTGCCCTAAGCAAGCGCTACGCCGCAGGCACGCCGGCCGCCGTCGACCGGATCGACCTGCGCATTGCCAGCGGCAGCTACTGCTGCCTGCTGGGCCCTTCGGGCTGCGGCAAGAGCACCACGCTGCGCATGATCGCCGGCCACGAGTCGGTCACGAGCGGCGACATCCTGCTGGACAACCGCAACATCACGAACCTGCCCGCGGCCGCGCGCGGCACGGCGATGATGTTCCAGAGCTTTGCGCTGTTCCCGCACCTGTCCGCAACGGACAACGTGGCCTTCAGCCTCAAGATGAAGGGCGTCGGCAAGGCCGACCGCCAGAAGCGTGCGCGCGACCTGCTGGAACGCGTGGCCATGGGCCACCTGGCCGAACGCAAGCCCGGTGAACTCTCCGGCGGACAGCAGCAGCGCGTGGCGCTGGCGCGCGCGCTCATCACCGAACCGCGCGTGCTGCTGCTGGACGAGCCGCTGTCGGCGCTCGACCCCTTTTTGCGCATCCAGATGCGCGCCGAATTGCGGCGCTGGCAGAAGGAACTGGGGCTGACTTTCGTGCACGTCACGCATTCGCAGGAAGAAGCGATGGCGCTGGCCGACACCATGGTGGTCATGAACCACGGGGTGATCGAGCAGGTCGGCTCGCCGCACCAGATCTACAACCACCCGGCCAACGAATTCGTGGCGCGCTTCATGGGCGGGCACAACGTGTTCGACACGCCCGCCGGGCCCATCGCCGTGCGCAACGACCACATGCGGATTGCTCCGGCTTCCGATGGCGCCGCCTCCGGTGGCCTTGCCGCGACGGTGACCGACGTCGAATACCAGGGCACCTACGTGCTGCTCGGGCTGGCGCTGCAAGCCACCCCGCCCGGCCGCCAGAACGTGTCGGTGCTGATGGGCGAAGCCGCCTTCCTCGCGAGTCCCTACGCACAAGGCGAAACGGTTCGCCTGTCCTGGGCCGAAGCCGATGCACGCGCGCTCGCTGCGCCCCCGCAAGCGCCGCCGGCTATTTCTATCCCCGTTCCCTCACCCGCCACTTTCCACACGGAGGCTCTTTCATCATGACCGACCCCATCGACTCGTCCGCCGGCGTCCAGCGCCGCACCCTGCTGCAAGGCACCGCCGGCATCCTGGCCACGGGCATCGCGCCCTTCGTGCATGCGCAGGAAAAAATCGTGCTGCGCTACCTCGGCACCGCGGTGAACCAGGACAAGGCGATTGCCGAGAAGTTCAAGGCCGACACCGGCATCGAGATTCAGTACGTGGCCGTGACCACCGACGACGTTACCAAGCGCGCCGTGACCGCACCCAACAGCTTCGACCTGATCGACACCGAGTTCTTCTCGCTCAAGAAGATCGTGCCCACCGGCAACCTGAAGGGCATCGACACCAAGAAGATCAAGAACGCGGACAAGATCACCACGCTCTTCACCAAGGGCGAAGTCGGCGGCAAGGCCGTGGGCGACCAGGGCACCGCACCCAAGAAGGTGATCTATCTCGAAGGCGAGAAATCGAAGAAGTTCGCTACCTCGCCCACGCAGTTCATGTCGCTGATTCCCACGGTTTACAACGCCGACACGCTGGGCATCCGCCCCGACCTGATCAAGCGGCCGATCAGCTCCTGGGCCGAACTGCTCAATCCGGAATTCAAGGGCAAGGCCGCGATCCTGAACATTCCGTCCATCGGCATCATGGACGCGGCAATGGTGGTGGAGGCCAAGGGCATCCACAAGTACAAGGACAAGGGCAACATGACCAAGGCCGAGATCGACCTGACGATCAAGACCCTGATCGAAGCCAAGAAGGCCGGCCAGTTCCGCGCGCTGTGGAAGGACTTCAACGAGTCCGTCAACCTGATGGCTTCGGGCGAAGTGGTGATCCAGTCGATGTGGTCACCCGCCGTCACGGCCGTACGCACCAAGGGCATTGCCTGCAACTTCCAGCCGCTCAAGGAAGGCTACCGCGCCTGGGCCGCGGGCTTCGGCCTGCCGGCCACGCTGTCGGGCAAGAAGCTCGACGGCGCGTACGAATTCATCAACTGGTTCCTCGACGGCTGGGCCGGCGCCTACCTGAACCGCCAGGGCTACTACAGCGCGGTGCTCGACACGGCCAAGGCCAAGATGGAAGCCTACGAGTGGGCCTACTGGATGGAAGGCAAGCCGGCTTCGCAAGACATCAAGAGCCCGAACGGCGACCTGCTGGCCAAGGCCGGCGCGGTGCGCGACGGCGGCAGCTACGAACAGCGCATGGGCGGCATCGCCTGCTGGAATGCGGTGATGGACGAGAACGAGTACATGGTCAAGAAATGGAACGAGTTCGTTGCCGCCTGACGCTGTGAGCGCTCCAACCGCCAGCGCGCATGCACCCAGCCCGTCCGTCCACGCCGTGAAGGCATGGTGGCAGGCTGCGCCATTCGCGCTGGTTTTCTTGCTGTTCTTTCTAATTCCACTGGCGCTGATCGCGATGGTCAGCCTGTGGAATTTCAACGAGTACGAGTTGATCCCAGCGGTGACGCTGCGCAACTACGCGAGCTTGTTCGAAGGCTGCTCGCAGCTCACCGACAACGGCGACCTGTGCGTCACGCTCAACACCTACCTGAGCACCTTCAAGTTCTGTCTGTTGGTGTGGGGCATCACGCTGCTGATCGGTTTTTCGGTGGCGTACTTTTTGGCGTTCCACGTGCGCTCGTCGACGATGCAGACGGTGCTCTTCGTGCTGTGCACGGTACCGTTCTGGACCTCCAACGTGATCCGCATGATTTCGTGGGTGCCGCTCTTGGGGCGCAACGGTCTGGTCAACCAGATGCTGGCGGGGCTCGGCCTGGTCGACCATCCCGTGGAGTGGCTGTTGTTCTCCAATTTCTCGGTGGTGCTCGCCTTCGTGCACCTCTACACGATGTTCATGATCGTGCCGATCTTCAACAGCATGATGCGCATCGACCGCTCGCTGCTCGAAGCCGCCAGCGACGCGGGCGCCTCGGCCTTTCAAACGCTGTGGAACGTGGTCGTCCCGCTGTCGCGAACCGGCATTCTCATCGGCTCGATCTTCGTCATCACCATCGTGATGGGCGACTTTGTCACCATCGGCGTGATGGGCGGGCAGCAGATCGCATCGATCGGCAAGATCATTCAGGTGCAGACCTCGTATCTGCAGTTTCCGCTGGCCGCGGCCAACGCGATGATCCTGCTGGCGGTGGTGCTGATGATCATCTGGGGGCTGACGCGGATGGTCGATATTCGCAAGGAGCTCTGAGATGAAGCCTTGCTTGTCTGTTCGTCCCGTTGTGCATGAGGAGCCTTGTTCGGGGGGCGCTCCCGCCGACGGGGTACCTTTCTCCGCGAATGTCCTCCGGCCTGCGGCCTCCCCCTTTATTTCGCTGCGCAAGGCACCCCGCCAGCGGGATCGTTGGGCAGTGCGGCAGTTGATCCAGCAGAACAAGCGCAGCGCTCGGTGTGCACAGGGCGCCGGGTGCTCCCCGCAGCGAAATAAAGGAGGAGCCGAAGGCGGGGGACATTCGCGGAGGGGAGTGCCCGGTGGCCTTTGCACGCGCCCTGAACACTCCTGAACTGAACGTGAACGCCCCGAAGCAAGGACAACACACATGAGCCAACGCATAGGAGAACAACGCAGCCCAGGCTTCTGGCCATTGGCCATCGTCTTCGCCCTCTTCGTGCTGTTCCTCTACGGCCCGATGATCACGATCTTCATCCTGAGCTTCCAGGGCCCCGAAGGCGGCCTCACATTTCCACTGCGCGGCGTCTCGCTGCACTGGTTCTACAAGCTGGCCGAAGGCCTGGGCACGGTCGACATCGGCGCCGCCTTCAGGCGCTCGCTGGCGCTGGGCGCGGTGGTAATGGGCTTCACCGTGGTGCTCTCGGTGCTGGCCGGCCTTGCGTTCCGCAAGAAGCTCGCGGGCAGCAACGCGCTGTTCTTCGTCACCGTGGCGAGCCTCATCATGCCGTCGATCATCATTTCGCTGGGCATCGGCCTGCAATTCCGGCTCATCGACACTGGGGTCAAGAGCCTGCTCGAGGCCATGGACGCCACCACGCTGCTCGAAGGCTACGGCACCGCGCTCGGCCTGTTCAGCTCCGCGCTCGGCGCCCACCTGACGTGGACCCTGCCCTTCGGGCTGCTCATCATGTTCGCGGTGTTCAACCGCTTCAACCCGGCCTACGAAGAGGCGGCGCGCGACCTCGGTGCCTCGCCGTGGCAGACCTTCCGGCATGTGGTGCTGCCGCTGATCGGGCCGTCCATCGTCGGCATCGGCATGTTCGGCTTCACGCTGTCGTGGGACGAGATCGCCCGCACCTCGCAGGCCATTGGCGACGTCAACACGCTGCCGCTCGAGTTGCAGGGCCTGACCTCGACCGTCACGACGCCTTCGATTTATGCGCTCGGCACGGTGACCACCGTCGTGTCCCTGCTCGTGATGGCCGTGGCACTGGGCACGGCCGCGCTGCTGCGCCGCCGCGCCGTTCGGCCACGCTGACGCCACAACCGCACACGAGGCCGAGAACGCCGCGTGCCCCGCCTACCCCGTTCGGTCGACGTGAGAGTTTTCCTACAGCCGCCTAAAATCTCGCGCAACAAGACACAAGCGAGAGAGAGGCGGGCATGCTCGACATCGAGAAACTCAATGAATTCACCCAGACCCACGGCGAGCTGCGCCGCGGTCGAGGCCTCGTCACGGGAACCATTGCGCTGAGCCTGGGCATCCTGTGCTTCCTGGGCGTGCTGGCGTTCCACTTTCCGCAGTACCTCACAACGCCCGAGCTGCGCAAGAGCTACAACGTCGACGTGATGCGCTTCATCCTGCTGGCGGCCATGGTGGTTTCGGGCGGGCTGGCGCTGGTGAACATCATTTTCAACCGCTCGCGCTGGCTGTCTTCGGCCGCGTTCCTGCTGGTGGTGGCGGCGGCGCTGCTGGGCGGGCACAAGGTGCCGGTGAACGACTTTGCCGACAACACGCCCTACATCGGCCTGGACTGGTTCATCCTCGACCTGCTGGGCTCGTCGCTGATCTTCATCTTCATCGAGAAGCTCTTCGCGCTGCGCAAGGACCAACCGGTTTTTCGCGCCGAATGGCAGACCGACTTCCACCATTTCGTGGTGAACCACATGATCGTGGGCTTCGTGCTGCTGGCCACCAACCTGATGGTGCACAAGTTCTTCGGCTGGGCGGCCAACGACGGCATTCGCGGCTGGGTGGGCAACCTGCCGTTCTGGGCCGGGCTGCTGCTGATCGTCCTGGTGGCCGACCTGGTGCAGTACTGGACCCACCGCGCCTATCACGAGGTGCCAGTGCTCTGGCGCCTGCATGCGGTGCACCACAGCGTGAAGAGCATGGACTGGATGGCGGGCTCGCGCCAGCACATCCTCGAGCTGCTGATCACGCGCACGCTGGTGCTGGCGCCGATCTACGTGTTTGGCTTTTCCAAGGAAGTGATCGACGCGTACATCGTGGTGGTGGGCTTCCAGGCAGTGTTCAACCACTGCAACGTGAGCGTGCGGCTCGGGCCGCTGCGCTACATCATCGTGACGCCCAACTTCCACCACTGGCACCACAGCCAGGACGTCGAGGCGCTCGACAAGAACTATTCGGCGCACTACGCCTTTCTCGACTATCTCTTTGGCACCGCAGTGAAGAGCACCAAGCTCTGGCCGGAGAAATACGGCGTGCTCGGCGACTACGTGCCCAACGGCTTCTTCAAGCAGTTGAAGTTCCCCTTCGTCTGGAAAGGATGATGCGCCGCCATCTCCGCGCGGCGGTGCTCGGCGCTGCCGCATTGCTGCTGCTCTCGGCCTGCGCCACCCGCGTCGACCTGCCGTCCAAGGACACCAGCTTGCGCCTGCGCGTGCAGAGCTCCGTCATCGCCCCCGGCAACGGCGGCGAGCTGATCGCCGCCGATGCGCTGCAGCCCGGCGACATCCTGCTGACCTCAATTGCCACCGTCAATTCCTTCGGCATCCGGCTGGGCACTTTCTCACCCGTGAGCCATGCGGTGCTGTACCTGGGCGACGGCCTGATCGCCGAGGCGGTGGGCACCGGCGTGCGCGCGCGTCCGCTGGCCGACGTGGTGGACGAAGAACAGATGGTCGTGGCCTTTCGCGTACCCGGGCTCGACACCGCGGGTGCCGAAAAGCTGCGCACCTGGGCCAACTCCCAGGTGGGAATCCGCTACAACACCACCGGCGTGCTGCTGAATGCGCCTTTCGTGCTGAACCGGCGCCTGTGCGAGCTGCCGCTGATTCCCTCGGCCGTCAGCCACTACTGCATCAGCGGCATGGCCATGGTGCAGCTGGGCGCGAGCCGCGACGACCAGTTCTTCTGTTCGCAGTTCGTGCTCGAGGCTTATAGGCGGGCCGGTCTGCCGATCACCAACGCCGACCCGCGCTGGGTGAGCCCGGCCGACCTGCTCCACATGCGCGAGGGCGACGTGCCCTCGATTGCCGCCACGCAGCCGCTGCGCTACGTGGGCCACCTCAAATACAACCCACCGCCCCTGCTGGCGGCCGACGGACCCTGACTGATTTGAGCGCGCCTTTTCGATTCGATGTCGTCGTTGTCGGCGCCGGTGCCGCGGGCCTGTTCTGCGCGGCGCTGGCCGGGCAGCGCGGGTTGAAGGTGCTGCTGGTCGACCACAGCGAGAAGGTGGCGGAAAAGATCCGCATCTCGGGAGGCGGCCGCGCCAACTTCACCAATCGTGACCTCGACGTGCGCGCGCCGCAGCGCCACTTCATCGGCGAGAACCCGAATTTCTGCCGCTCGGCCCTGTCGCGCTATGCGCCGCAGCAGTTCATCGAACTGGTGCAGAAGCACGGCATTGCCTTTCATGAGAAGCACAAGGGGCAGCTGTTCTGCGACGGCCCCTCGCAGCAGATCATCGACATGCTGCTGGCGGAATGCGACGCGGGCAACGCCACGCGTTGGCAGCCGTGCAAGCTCGGAAAGATCGTGTTTTCGGCCTCCAGCGATGACGGGACGAGCGCAGGCAGCTACCAGATCGATAGCAGCAAGGGCCTGATCGAAACGCCCAAACTCGTGGTTGCGACAGGCGGCCTGTCGATCCCGCAGATCGGCGCCAGCGATTTCGGCTACCGCCTGGCCGAACAGTTCGGCCTGCGCGTCGTCACGCCCCGCCCGGCCCTGGTGCCGCTGACTTTCGGCGGCGAAGCCTGGGCGCCGTATGCCGAACTGGCCGGGCTGGCGCTGCCGGTGCGCATCGAAACAGGGGCCAAGAAAGAAAAGATGGCCTTCCTGGAAGACCTGCTGTTCACCCACCGCGGCCTTTCGGGCCCGGCCGTGCTGCAGATTTCGAGCTACTGGAAGCCCGGCACCCCGCTCACGCTCGACTTCGCGCCCGGCGTGGACGTGGCCGAGGCCCTGGGCGACGCCAAGCTCCGCTCGAAGAAGCGCATCGCCAACGAACTGGCCATGCTGGTGCCCTCCCGGCTGGCCGACGCGTGGGTGGGACAGGATCCGGCCCTGCAGCGGCCCGTCAACGAGGCCGCCGACAAAGCCCTGGCCGCCCTGGCCGAGCGCATCGCCCGCTGGCAGATCACCCCCAGCGGCACCGAGGGCTATAAAAAGGCCGAGGTCACGGCAGGCGGCATCGACACCCGCGATCTGTCCTCCCAGACCATGGAATCGAAGCAGCCGGGCCTGTATTTCATCGGCGAAGTGGTCGACGTGACGGGGTGGTTGGGCGGATACAACTTCCAATGGGCCTGGGCGAGCGCACATGCGTGCGCAACCGCGCTATAATCGCGGGCTAACTTTGGCCTCCCCTCAACGGCCGCAAAAATTTTTCAGTTGAGGAACCCCGGCTTGGGGCCTCGATCTCCCCGAGCCAAATTCAGTTCAACGATTCATCAATGACCACCATTCGCGTTAAAGAAAACGAGCCTTTCGACGTCGCCCTGCGCCGCTTCAAGCGCACCATCGAAAAGCTCGGCCTGCTGACCGACCTGCGCGCCCGCGAGTTCTACGAAAAGCCGACCGCCGAGCGCAAGCGCAAGAAGGCAGCCGCCGTCAAGCGCCACTACAAGCGCGTACGCAGCATGCAGCTCCCCAAGAAGCTGTACTGATGCCCGTTGGCAACAGGATCGCCGGCCTTTGACGCAAGTCGGCCCAGCGATCCGATTGCTGCCTCAGCCGCGCCAGGGAAACCTGCCGCGGCTTTTGTTTTTCCCGAACCAGGAGCCCAGAGCATGAGCCTCAAGGAACAGATCACCGAAGACATGAAGACCGCGATGCGCGCCAAGGACTCGGAGCGCCTCGGCACCATTCGCCTGCTGCTGGCAGCCCTGAAGCAGAAGGAAGTCGACGAGCGCGTGGAGCTCGACGACGCCATGGTCGTCGCCATCGTCGACAAGATGGTCAAGCAGCGCAAGGACTCCATCGCGGCGTTCACGACAGGCGGGCGCGCCGACCTGGCCGACAAGGAAGCGGCCGAGATCAAGGTGCTCGAGGTCTACCTGCCACAGCGCATGGGCGCCGACGAAGTGGCTGCCGAAGTGAAGGCCATCGTGGCCGAACTCGGCGCCAAGGGCCCTGGCGACATGGGCAAGGTGATGGGCGCGGTCAAGACGCGCCTCGCGGGCAAGGCCGACATGGGCCAGGTGAGCGCGGCGGTCAAGGCGGCCCTGGCGAGCGCCTGATGCGCAGCGGCGGTGCCGGCGCCACCACCACGATTCCGAAGGCTTGCGCCTGCCTGGTCGATGCCAGGGGCCGGCTGCTGGTGTTCCGCCATCCCGGCGATGGGAACATGCAGCTGCCCAAGGGCACCATCGAGCCCGGCGAATCGCCCGAGGCGGCGGTGCGCCGCGAGCTGCTCGAGGAATCCGGCATCGACCACGTCGGCGAGCTGCAGCCGCTCGGCACCCTGGAGCGCGACTGCGAGGCCGGCGCCGAAGGCCATACGCTACGCCACCCGCAGCTTTGGCACGTTTTCCTGATGCGTGCCGACGGCGCGCTGCCCGAAACCTTCGAGCACGTCGCCATGGGCAGCCCCGAGGAAGACGGCCTGGTGTTTTCGTTCAGCTGGCTCGCGCCCGACGAAGGCATCGAGAACTTCGCCCTGCCCTACAGGCAAGCCATCGCGCGCGTTCGCGCGGCCCTGCTCGCCGCCTGAGGATCGCCGGGGTTCGGGGCTCACCTGGTTCAGGCCAGCGCGTGCGCCACCATGTAGAACCCCAGGAGCGCCAACCCGGCCAGAAAGCAGCGCCGGAACACCGCCACCGACAAGCGCTGGCGCAACCACGTTCCCAGCACCATGCCGGCCAGAGCCGGCAGCAACATCGCCACCGACCCGCCGACCGCCGAAGCGGGATAGCTGCCGTTGCCAGCCAGTCCGATGGCGAGCACCACGGTGGAGGTGGTGAACGAAATACCCATCGCCTGGATCAGCGCATCGCGCTGGAAACCCAGGGCCTGCAGGTAGGGCACGGCCGGTACCACGAACACGCCGGTCACGGCCGTCACCAGACCCGTCGCGGCACCCACCAGCGGCCCCAGCCAGCGCTCGTGCGCCGCAGGCATATGCAGCTGCCGCCCCGTGAGCCCCCAGAGCGCATAGGCCACCAGCGCCGCGCCGAGCGCCACCGAAGCCCAGGCGCCAGCCGGCACCCCGAGCCACAGCGCGCCGCCCAGGGTGCCCACCACGATGCCTGCCTGCATGCCGCCGATGCGCCGCAACACCCGCCAGAAGGTCTCACGCGGCCCGGTCTGCCACAGGTTGGTGACCAGTGAGGGTGCGATCAACAATGCGGCCGCGCGCACCGGCGGCATCCACAGCGCGAGCAGCGCCATCGACACCGTCGGCAGCCCGAGCCCGACCACGCCCTTGATCACGCCGGCCAAGAGAAATACCGCGGCGGCGGCGGCCCAGTGGCCTGTTGCCAGTTCGTTCGAGATCGTCATTGCGGCCCAGTCTGCCGGCCTGGGCCGACGCTGAAAATGCGGCATTCGCGAAGCCAGCCTCAGGCACAGGCTGAGGCTCCCGTGCTACCTTGCGACCTCATCATGCGATTCGATCTCACAGACCTGCGGCTCTTCCTCCACGTTGTGGAGGCCGGGAGCCTGACCGCCGGCGCACAGCGCTCGCACATGACGCTCGCCTCGGCCAGCCAGCGCGTGCGCGGCATGGAAGACGCCCTTGGCAGCCCGCTGCTCACGCGGCACGCGCAGGGCGTGCGCCCCACCGAGGCCGGCCGCACGCTGCTGCACCATGCGCGTGTCGTGCTGCAGCAGATGGAGCGCATGCGGGGCGAACTCGGCGAATACGGCCAGGGCCTCAAGGGCCACGTGCGCTTCATGTGCGGCACCTCGGCGCTGAACGAGCACCTGCCCGAGGTGCTGAGCCGCTTTCTTGCGCAGCATCCGCGCATCTCGGTCGACCTCGAGGAACGGCCGAGCCCGCAATCGGTCGATGCGCTGCGGGCCGGGCTGTGCGACATCGGCATCGTCTCGGACGCGGTCGGCACCGAGGGCCTCGAATGCCACCCCTTCCGCCGCGACGACCTGGTGCTCGTGATGCCGCGCGGCCATGCGCTGGCGGGGCGCCGGCGCGTGCGGCTGGCCGAGGTGGCCGACAGCGAATTCGTCGGGCTGACCGAGGACAGCGCGCTGCAGCAGCTGGTGACGCAGCATGCCCGTGCGCTCGGCAAGCAGTTGGCCTACCGCGTGCGCGTGCGCAATTTCGAGGCCGTGTGCGGCATGGTCGCGCATGGCATCGGCGTGGGCATCGTGCCGCAGACCGCGGCCGCGCGCTGCGCCCGCTCGATGAAGATCGCGCGCGCCAACCTCAGCGATGCATGGGCCGAGCGCACGCTGATGGCCTGCGTGCGTTCATCGGAAGATCTGCCGCTCAACGCTCGTCGGATGCTCGAGCACTTGCTGGCGCCGCCTGAGAAGCCTGCGGCGAAGTAACCTGAACGCGAGGCCGGCTACGGCTCAGCGCGGCTGGAGTGCAAGCAGCTCCGCCATCTTCCGCAGCGCTTCTTCCGGCGTCGGCGCGATGTGGATCGAACAGGCCAGCATCAGGTTCAGCGGCTGGCCGAAGTCTTCCACCGCGATGCCGCTGCCGGTCTCGCGCAGCACCCCGGCCGCATCGGGCGTGCACGGCAGCGCGGCCCGGGCGCGGTCCGCATAGCTGCCCGCGGGCACGCCGTAGGCCACGACCGGAATCCCCAGCGCCACCGCAGCGCCCACCTCGAACACCGTCCCTGAATCGGGCTCCAGGCCGCGGAAGCTTGCGAGGTTGGCCACCACGCCGTCCGCGCCGCGAAGCCGCTGCATGTTGGCCTCGTAGATCTGCTCTTCCGGCGCGCCGGCGCTTGGCTGATCGTTGCCATCGGCCGGCAGCAAGGCCGAAAGCCCCAGCGCATCGCAAGCCGCCGCAAGCCGCACGAAGTGGTCCCTGGCGTCGGGGCGAAAGACGTCCGGGCCCGCGAGGTAGATCTGCGGACGGGCCTGTCTTTCTGGGTCTTGATTCATGGAAAGCACATCTTAGCCGCGCTACTGAAGGGCTGATGCGCTTTGTCCGCTGTAGGCGAACCGGCAATCCATCAAATTGCACGGTCCGCAAGTGCTCAGCTGCCGGCCACCTTCATGCGGTTGACCAGCACCGACCCCGTGGTCTTGGCGCCGAAGGTGTAGGCATCGGCGCCAATGGCCTCGATGCCCATCAGCATGTCCTTCAGGTTGCCGGCAATGGTGATTTCATGCACCGGGAAGGCGATCCGGCCCTTCTCCACCCAGAAGCCGCTGGCGCCGCGCGAGTAGTCGCCAGTCACGTAGTTCACGCCCTGCCCCATCAGCTCGATCACGAACAGGCCGGTGCCGAGCTTGGCGAGCATGGCGTCGAGATCGTCGCCCGGCTTCGTGAGGCGCGAATTCAGGATCAGGTTGTGCGAGCCGCCGGCGTTGCCGGTGGTCTTCATGCCCAGCTTGCGCGCCGAATAGGTCGAGAGAAAGTAGCCTTCGAGCCGGCCGGCATCCACCACCTTGCGCGCGCGGGTCACCACGCCTTCGTCGTCGAAGGGCGAACTGCCCTTGCCGCGCATCACGTGCGGATCTTCAGCCACGTCCACGTGCTTGGGCAGCACCGGCTTGCCGAGCGAGTCGAGCAGGAAGGTGCTCTTGCGGTACAGCGCCCCGCCGCTCACGGCCTGCACCAGCCCGCCCAAAAGGCCCACGGCCAGCGGCGACTCGAACAGCACCGGGCATTCGGTGGTCTTGATCTTGCGCGACTTGAGCCGGCTCAGGGCCCGCTCGGCGGCGTAACGGCCCACGGCCTGCGGGCTCGCCAGTTCGCCGGCCGAGCGCATCGAGCTGTACCAGGAGTCGCGCTGCATGTCGTTGCCCTTGCCGGCGATGGGCGCAACCGAAATCGAATGCCGCGAGCTGGCGTACCCGCCGCGAAAACCGTGCGTGTGGGCGCTGAAAAAGTGGCTCTGCTGGGCCGAGACGCCCGCGCCTTCGCTGTTGGTGATGCGCTTGTCGGTCGAGAGCGCAGCCTCTTCGCATTCGAGCGCCAGCGTGGCGGCCTGCTCGCTGGTCACGTCCCAGGGGTGGAACAGGTCGAGTTCGGGGTGCTCCTTGGCAATGTCTTCCTCGTCGGGAAGGCCGCTGACCGGGTCTTCGGCCGTGAAGCGGGCGATGTCGTAGGCGGCCTGCACCGTCTGGGCAATGGCGGCCTCGGAGAAGTCGGAGGTGCTGGCGTTGCCGCGGCGGTGGCCCACGTACACGGTGATGCCCAGCGACTTGTCGCGGTTGCGCTCGACGTTCTCGAGTTCGCCCTTGCGGACCGAGACGCTGAGGCCGCAGCCCTCGGAGGCTTCGGCGCCGGCATCGGTTGCACCGAGCTTTTTGGCGTGGGCCAGGGCCGAGTCGACCAGGTTTTCGAAGAAGGAGCGGCTGTAGGCGAAGCCGGAATCGGCGCGCGAGGAGGATGTCGTCATGTGGTGGCTATGATACTTGCGCCCCCCACATTCCGTTTTCCCTTCAGCTTCCCACTGCGCATTGCACGCGTTGCAACGCCGCACGGTGCGGCCCAGAATCCACCCCATGTCCCGCAAACCCAAAAAAGGCTATTTCGTCCGTGGCCAGTTCGTCGCCGAAGGCAGCGAGCTCGACCTGGAGCTCAAGCGCGAGCTCAAGGGCACCGACGAAGCCAGCCGCACCGACCTCAAGCGCGAAAGCGACGAACTGCAAAAGCTGGGCACCGAGCTGCTCGGCCTGCGTGCCGGCCTGTTCGATGCGCTCCCGCTCGACGAAAAACTGGTCGACGCCGTGGCCGAGGCCAAGCGCATCACCAATTTCGAGGGCAAGCGCCGCCAGATGCAGTTCATCGGCAAGCTGATGCGCAAGCTGGAGCCCGAGGTGCTGGAGGCCGTGAAGCTCGCCCTGACCGAGCAGAACAGCGTGCCGGCGGCCGAAACCGCCGCGCTGCACGAAGCCGAACGCTGGCGCGACCGGCTGATTGCCGACGACGATGCGCTGGGCGGCTGGATCGAAACCCACCCTGCCACCGATTCGCAGCAGCTGCGCGCATTGGTGCGCCAGGCCCGCAAGGACTTGAAGGCCGGCCCCGCCGGCGAAGCGCCGCGCCAGGGCAAGGCGTACCGCGAGATCTTCCAGCTGGTGCGCGCGCAGCTGGCGGTGCACGGTGGCGCCGACCACGCTGCGGAGGCCGCCGCGCAAGACCGGGAAGACGACGCATGAACCCCTTGCCTTTCTCCCTCCCCTCCCGGGGGAGGGCCGGGGTGGGGGCAAGCGGCGCATCCATCGGGCGCTCTGGCTGCCCCCATCCCAACCTTCCCCCAAAGGGGGAAGGAGCAACACCATGAGCACACCCGACCCCGTCCGCATCGGCATCGTCTCCATCAGCGACCGGGCCTCCAGCGGCACCTATGAAGACAAGGGCCTGCCTTCGCTGAAAGAATGGCTCGGCCGGGCGCTGAAGAACCCCATCGATTTCGAGTCCCGGCTGATTCCCGACGAAACCGCCCGCATCAGCGCCACGCTGATCGAGCTGGTCGACGCCGGCTGCTCGCTGGTACTGACCACGGGCGGCACCGGCCCGGCCCTGCGCGATGTGACGCCCGAAGCCACACTGGCCGTAGCCCACAAGGAAATGCCCGGCTTCGGCGAGCAGATGCGCCAGATCAGCCTGCGCTTCGTGCCCACCGCGATCCTTTCGCGCCAGGTGGCGGTGATCCGCGACAAGAGCCTGATCATCAACCTGCCGGGGCAGCCGAAGTCGATTGCGGAAACGCTCGAAGGGCTCAAGGACACCGAAGGCGTGCAGGTCGTGCCCGGCATCTTCGCGGCGGTGCCCTATTGCATCGACCTGATCGGCGGGCCGTACCTTGAGACCGATGACGCGGTCTGCAAGGCGTTCCGGCCGAAGTCGGCCATCCGACCGCCGCGCTAGGCGGCGAGCCAGCGGGGTCAGGCCTTCGGGCGCTGCCGGACCCAGGCCTCGAAGCCGGTCGGCGCCAGGCGCGCGCCGGCAGCCGGCGTGAGCGAGCGGTCGTCGAGGCGCACCCCGAAGTAATCCGCGTTGGCATCGGTGACCACTTGCCGGGCATCGCCCGTTGCAGCGAGAAAACGGCGCACCAGGTCGTCGAGTGGCACGGCCTCCGGCCCGGCGATCTCCACCCTGCTGCCTGACGGCGGCTCGTTCACGATCTCGGCCAGCGCCGCGGCCACGTCCTCCGCCGCAATCGGCTGCACCAGTGCGTGCGACAGGCGAATTTCGCTGCCCGCGCCCCCCGCGTTGGCGATGCCGCCCAGGAACTCGAAGAACTGCGTCGCCTGCACGATCGTGTAGGGCACGGGCGAGGCCTCGATCAGGTCTTCCTGGGCCTGCTTGGCGCGGAAATAGCCGCTGGCCAGCAGCCGGTCGGTGCCGACGACCGAGAGCGCGATGTGGTGGGCCACGCCGGCTTCGGCCTCGGCCGCGAGCAGGTTGCGGCCCGAGGTCTCGAAGAAGCGCAGCACGGCCTCGTCCTCGAACGACGGCGAGTTCGCCACGTCGACGACCACCTGTGCGCCCGCCAGGGCCTCCTTCAGCCCTTCACCCGTGAGCGTGTTGACGCCCGTGGAAGGCGAGGCGGCAACGACTTCGTGGCCGGTGTGGCGCAGCCGTGCGGCGAGCTTGGAGCCGATGAGGCCGGAGCCTCCGATGATGATGATCTTCATGGTTGATTCCTTGTGAAAAGGCAGTCCAGAGAACGCCCCCTTTGGACGTCCTTTCAAGCAAGACGTCCGGTGGGGATAGTTTGTGACACCAGGACCGAAAAACTACTTGGAATCGACGTCCCTCCGATGGGCAATGCGATAGAGCAGCGGCAGCACCAGCAGCGTCAGCGCGGTCGAGGAAAGGATGCCGCCGATCACCACTGTCGCCAGCGGGCGCTGCACCTCGGCGCCGGTGCCCGTGGCAATGGCCATCGGCACAAAGCCCAGCGAAGCGACCAAGGCGGTCATCAGCACCGGCCGCAGCCGGGTGATCGCGCCTTCGCGGATCGCCGCGTCGAGCGGCAGCCCGCCCTCGCGCAGGTTGCGGATGAACGAGATCATCACCAGCCCGTTGAGCACCGCCACGCCTGAAAGTGCGATGAAGCCCACCGCCGCCGAGATCGACAGCGGAATGCCGCGCAGCCACAGCGCCACGATGCCGCCGGTGAGCGCAAAAGGGATGCCGGTGAACACCAGGAGGCCGTCCTTCAGGTTGCCGAACATCGCGAATAGCAGCGTGAACACCAGGAGCAGCGACACCGGCACCACCACCTGCAACCGCTCGGTGGCCGAAGCCAGGTTCTCGTACTGGCCGCCCCACGCGGTCCAGTAGCCGGGTGGAATGCTCACCTTGCGCATCGCTTCTTCGGCCTCGGCCACGAAGGAGCCGAGGTCGCGGCCGCGCACATTGGCGCTCACCACGATGCGGCGCTTGCCGTTCTCGCGGCTGACCTGGTTGGGGCCGGGTGCAAGCTCCAGCGTGGCCACTTCGCCCAGCGGTATGAAGCTGGTGCGCTGCGCCTCCGCGCCAATGCTCTTTGGCAATGCCACGGGCAGGCGCTTGATCGCCTCCAGATCGGTGCGCAAGTTCTCGGGCAGGCGCACGAGGATGTCGAAGCGCCGGTCGCCGTCGAACAGCGTGCCCGCCTCACGCCCGCCCACTGCGATGGAGATGGCGTCCTGCACATCGCCCACGTTGAGGCCGTAGCGCGCGGTCTTGCCGCGGTCGATGTTCACCGTGAGCATCGGCAGGCCGGTGGTCTGCTCGACCTTCACTTCGGCGGCACCGGAGATCTTGCTCAACGTTCTCGACACCTCGGCCGCCGTCTTGTTCAGCACGTCCATGTCGTCGCCGAAGATCTTCACGGCCACATCGCTGCGCACGCCCGAGATCAGTTCGTTGAAGCGCAGCTGGATCGGCTGCGAGAACTCGTAGTTGTTGCCCGGCAGCTTCTCGACCTCTTCCTGCACCGCCGCGAGCAACTCGGCGCGCGTGCGGCGAGATGCACCTTGGGGCGCGGGCCACTCGCTCTCGGGCTTGAGCATGACGTAGCCATCCGAGATGTTCGGCGGCATCGGGTCGGATGCGATCTCGGCCGTGCCGGTGCGCGCGAACACGCGCTCGATCTCCGGAAACTTTTCTTTCAGCGAGCGTTCGATCTGCTTTTGCATCTCGACCGATTGCGTGAGGCTGGTGCCCGGAATGCGCAGCGCCTGAACGGCAAAGTCGCCCTCGCCCAGGCTTGGCACAAACTCCGTACCCAACCGCGTGGCCAGCAGGCCCGAGAGCAGCACCGCCACCACCGCCGTGGTAATGACCAGCGGCTTGGCCGTCATCACGCGCGCCAGCAGCGGCTCGTAGCCGCGCCTGGCCCACTGCATCAGGCGGCTTTCTTTCTCGCTCACCTTGTTGCCGATGAACAGCGCCACGGCCGCCGGAATGAAGGTGATCGACAGGATCATCGCGCCCAGCAGCGCAATCACCACGGTGAAGGCCATCGGGTGGAACAGCTTGCCCTCCACACCCGTGAGCGCAAAGATCGGCAGGTACACGATCATGATGATCAGCTGGCCGAACAGCAGCGGGCGCCGCGCCTCCTGCGAGGCAGCGAACACTTCGTGGAAACGCTCGCTGCGCGTGAGCGGCCGCCCGTGCCTTGCCTGCGCATGGGCGAGCCTTCGCACGCAGTTCTCCACGATCACCACCGCCCCGTCGATGATGATGCCGAAGTCCAGCGCGCCCAGGCTCATGAGGTTGGCGCTGACCTTCTGGTTCACCATGCCGGTGAAGGTGAAGAGCATCGACAGCGGAATGACCAGTGCGGTGATCAGCGCCGCGCGCATGTTGCCGAGAAACAGGAACAGCACCGCAATGACCAGCACCGCGCCCTCGAAGAGGTTCTTCTTCACCGTGGCGATGGCCTTGTCGACCAGCACCGTGCGGTCGTACACCGTCACGGCCTTCACGCCCGCGGGCAGCGTGCGGTTGATCTCCTGCATCTTCTTGTCGACCGCCTGCGAGACGGTGCGGCTGTTCTCGCCGATGAGCATGAACACCGTGCCCAGCACCACCTCGCGGCCGTTGTCGGTGGCCGCGCCGGTGCGCAGCTCCTGGCCGATGCCGACCTCGGCCACGTCCTGCACGCGCAGCGGCACGCCCCCCACGTTGCCCAGGATCACGTTGCCGATGTCTTCCACCGACTTCACCTGCCCCGGCGCACGGATGAGGTACTGCTCGCCGCGCTTCTCGATGTAGCCCGCGCCCACGTTGGCGTTGTTGCGCTCCAGCGCGGTGACCAGGTCGGTCATCGTGAGGCCATGCGCGAGCAGCTTGGCGGGGTCGGGCGCGATCTGGAACTCCTTGGCGTAGCCGCCGATGGAGTTGATCTCGGTCACGCCCTTCACGTTGCGCAACTGCGGCTTGATGATCCAGTCCTGGATCTCGCGCAGGTCGGTGGGCGTGTAGGGCTTGCCGTCCGCCTTCTTCGCGCCCTCTTCCGCTTCCACGGTCCAGAGATAGATCTCGCCGAGGCCCGTCGATATCGGCCCTATCACCGGCGAGATGCCGCCCGGCATGCTCTCGCGCGCCGACTGGATGCGCTCGTTCACCAGTTGCCGCGCAAAGTAAATGTCGGTACCGTCCTCGAAGATCACCGTCACCTGCGAGAGGCCGTAGCGCGAGAGCGAGCGCGTCTGCTGCAGGCCCGGCAGGCCGGCCATCACCGTCTCGATGGGATAGGTCACGCGCTGTTCGGCCTCGAGCGGCGAATAGCCGGGCGCGGCGGTGTTGATCTGCACCTGCACGTTGGTGATGTCAGGCACCGCGTCGATGGGCAGCTTCTGGTAGCTGAAGACACCGAGCGCGGCCATGCCTAGCACGACCAGCAAGACCAGCCAGCGCTGTTCGATGGAAAACCGGATGACTCGTTCGAACATGCGGCGTCCTCAGTGGGTGTGCGTGGCAGAGCTCTTGCCCTGCTGCGACTTGACGACGAAGCTGCCGCTCGCGGCATGGGCCGTGCCGGGCTTCAGGCCGCTCAAGACTTCGATGCGCCGGCCGTCGCTGCGGCCTGTCTGCACATGCTGCGGCACGAAGCCGCCGGGCACCTTGAGGAAGACGGTGGGCTTTTCCTCCACCGTCTGCACCGCGTCGGCCGCTACCGTCACGGGAGCATCCGCTTCGGACGAAACGAGCTCCACGTTCACGAACAGGCCCGGCCGCCAGACACGCTGCGGATTCGTCACCGTCACGCGTGCCGTGGCCGTGCGCGTCTGGGCGCCGATGAGCGAGCCCACGTAAGACACAGTGCCGCTGGCCGTCTGGTCGAACGCGGTCGAGCGGATGGTCACCGGCTCGCCGATGCGCACCAGGTTCAGGTTGTTCGCGGCCACGCTGATCTCGGCCCACACGATGGAGAGATCGGAAATGGTGAAGACGCTGGCGTCTTCCTTCACCGCTTCGCCGAGCGAGATGTGCTTCTCGACCACCATGCCGTCGAAGGGCGCGCGCAGTTCGTAGCGGCCAAGGGCCGGCGAGCCCGGCGTGGCGCCCAGCGCCAGCAGCTTCTGGTTCGCGTTGGCCACGGCAATCTGCGCCTCCTGCATGGCCTGCTCGGCCTGCAGATAGTCTTGCTGGGCCGAGATCTTTTCTTCCCAGAGTTTCTTCTCGCGCTGGTAGGTGGTGCGGGCCAATTCCAGCCGGCGCTGCGCGGATTGAAGTTCGCTGCGCTGCTCCGAGAGCATCGGGCTGGAGAGCACGGCCAGCACCTGGCCGCGCTTCACCTCTTGCCCGAGGTTGGCCGATACGCTGTCGACCACGCCTGCGACGCGCGGCACCACGTGGGCCGTGCGATCTTCGTTGAACTTGATCTCGCCCGGCAGCTGCAGAGACGACTTGATGCGCGCAGGGCCGGCGCTCCCGATGGCCAGGCCGGCGGCCTTGATCTGCTCGTCAGTGAAGGCGATCTTTTCTTCGTCTTCCTTGTGGGCCTTCGGCTCGCCCTTTGCCTCGCCAGATGTGCTTTTCTCCGCGTGCTCTTCCGCGTGCTTCTCCGCGTGCTCCTCGCCGTGATGCTCCTTGTCGGCGTGGCCTTTCGCATCGGCATGACCGTGGTCGTGGCCATGGTCCTTGCCTTCGGTCTTTCCTTCTTCGTGATGCTCGCCATCGGCATGCCCGCCGGCTTCCGAATGGCCGGCCGCCTCGGGCTTGGCCGGCGCGGTGCGCAAAATCAGCGCGCCCGCGCCAAGGCCCATCACCAGAACAACCGCGATGGCCATCCACTGCTTCTTGCCGATGCGCTCGGCGAGCGTGTTGCGTTCTTCTGTGTTCATGATCTTGTGAATTCCTGAAGTCAGCGCGCAACGGCCGTCGCGCGCAGGGGTTCGTCGCCTTCAGTGCCCAGCAGCCGGTCGAGCTCGCCCGCCGCGCGATGTGCATCGGCCAGGGCGAGCAGGTACTGGTTGCGCACCTGGAACAGCGTGCGCTGCGCATCGAGCGCTTCGAGAAAGCTGAACTTTCCAAGCTCGAAACCGCGGGCTGCTGCCTTGTAGGCGGCTTCGGCGCCGGGCAGCGCGTGGCGCTGGAGAGTCTCTGCGGTGGCGCGCGCCGACCGCAGGCGTTCGGTGGCCTGCGCCACGTCGGCACGCAGTTGAAGTTCGGCCGCCAGAAGGTCGTCGCGCGCCTTCTCTTCACGGCTCAGCGCTTCGGCGACGTTCCCGCGGTTGGTGTCGAAGATCGGCAGCGGCACCGACACGCCTACCACGACCTGGTTGCGGCCGCTGCCGCTGCCCATGCCTTCATCGGCCGGCACGCGCTTCGCGCCCAGCGACACGGTGATGTCGGGCACGCGCCGGGCCTGCTCCAGTGCCGAGAGCGCCTGGCGCCGCTCGACCTCGAGCCGCGCCTGGCGCAGCACCGGTGCCTCGGAAAGCCGATGCTGCACGGCGTCCGCAGTCGCTGCGGGCAGCAAGTCGATCGCGCCGTCCGCGTGCGTGAAGCGAGGATTCGCATTGCCCCAGAGCGATGCGAGTTGCCGGCGCGAAGAGCGCAAGGCGCCCTCGGCCTGCAGCAGCTCGACGCGAATGCCCGCCTCCGCCACGCGCGCCCGGCTCTCTTCGAGCGGCGCAACCTTGCCCGCCGCCACCCGGTTGGCGGCCGCGCGGGTTGCCACCCCTGCAAGTCCGACCGAGTCTTGCGCCAGTCGCAAGCGCTCCTGCGCGGCCAGCACTTCGAAGAACAGCGTGATCGTCGATGCGCGCAGCTCGGAACGCCGCGCAAGCAGCGCCGATGCGGCCTGGTCGCGGGCGCGCTCGGCCGCCGTCACGCGGGCCGCGCGCTTGCCGCCCAGCTCGATGGGCTGGCTCAGCTGCAGCGTGGTGGTGCGGTTGCCGCGCCGCAGGTCTTCCACCTGCGCGCCGAACACCGGGTTGGGCCAGGCACCGGCCTGCACCACGGCAGCATCGGTGGCTTCCCGCTCGCGCGCGGCGGACGAGAGCCCGGGGTTGAACTGCCGTGCCAGCGCGAGCGCACTGCGCAGGTCCAGCGGGCCTGCGGGCTCTGGCGCTTCCGGGGCAGCGTGCCCGAGCGACGAAGGATTGGAACCGGCAGTGGATTGTGAAAATGCCGGGGACACCGCCAAGGCCATGACGGCCAGCGGCACGAAGAGCGTGCGCATCGAATTCTCCTGGGTTGCAAAACAACGGGCGGGGGAATTCGGCGAGAGCTCAGCTGATGATGGGTATCAGGAAAATGGGTTGTTCTCTCGCCGAATCAAAGGGCGAGAGGCCACGCAGGAGGCACGGGCACTTCGGAGATGTGCGAGATGAAATGATCCGCGCGCGTGGCGCGCAGGGGCTGCGCCATTGGCGGCGCCTGCACGCGATCGGCCATGGTCGGCAGGTGTTGCGCGTGGCCCAGGTGGCAGACGGCGCAATCGCCCAGCACGGCGTTGGGCTGGGTGCCGGGGCTCTTCTGCGCGTCATCGGTCATGCGCGAATCGCTGGCACTGCTGCTCGGCTCGTGCTCGTGATGCCCCCAGTGGCCCGGTTGCACATCGCGTTCATGCTGGCAATAGGCCGCCGACGCCGCCCAGCTGAACTGGAACGGAAGCAAAAGCAGCAAGAAGATCAGAAGCCAGCGGCGCATGGTCCAAAAAAGTATATCGGCGACATGGAGCCGCTGGTCTGCAATGCCCTTGCAGTTCGCAGGCGATGCGAATTCTTTTCATCGAACGCGTGCCCGGACCAGGCGACGAACCGGTGTCAGGGCTTGGCCGGCGCCTCCGGCTCTGCCTCAGGCTTGCCCCCAGCGTCGCCGGCATGCAGCGCCTTGCGGCCGATGCACAGCGTCATCAGCGGCCCCGTCATCGCGGTGGTGGCCAGGGCCATCACCAGCAGCATGGTGAACAGCTCGGGGCCGATCAGTCCCACGTCAAACCCGATCTTGATCACGATCAGCTCCATGAGCCCGCGCGCGTTCATCAGCGAACCGGTGGCCAGGCTGTCGCGCCAGCTGTAGCCTGCGATGCGCGCTCCGGCCGCGCCGCCGGCAATCTTGCCGACGGTGGCCACGCCCACGATCAGCAGCATCGCACCCAGGCTCGCACCGGAGAAGGCATTCGCCGTGGTGCCCAGCCCCGCAAGCGCAAAGAACAGCGGCATCAGCACGACGATGGAAATCGGCTCGATGCGTTCGCTCAGCGAGCGCAGCAGACGGTCGTCGCGCGGCAGGCAGGCGCCGAACAGGAAGGCGCCGAACACCGCGTGCAGGTGCAGCCATTCGGTCAGCAGCGCGGTGAGCAATAGGCCAATCATGAGCGAGGCCATCACCGTGGTCGAAGGCTCGCCGTCGGGCGCCTTCACGCGCAGCAGCCAGGCAAAGGCGGGCTTAAGGCCGAAGAAAAGGAAGGCGAGCATCACGACCACGCCGACGGTGATCTTGATGAGGCTCTCGTAGCCCTCGCCCGCGCCAACCAGCGCCACCACGAAGGCCAGCAGGATCCAGGCGAACACGTCGACCACGGCCGCGGCACTGAGCGAGAGCTGGCCGAAAGCCGTGCGCGTCATCCCGCGGTCCTTGAGGATGCGCGCCATGACGGGAAAAGCCGTGATGGAAAGCGCCGCCGCCATGAAAAGCGCAAAGGGCCAGAAAGCGACACCGGCCGGCGCGAGCGTGGGGTACAGCGCAGGCGAGATCGCAATGCCCAGCGCCAGGGGCACGATCACGCTGAGCACGCCCACCGCGCCCGCCGCCTTGAGCTGCGCCCGCATGTTCCGCGTGGCCCGCAGCTCCAGGCCCACCACGAACATGAACAGCACCAGCCCCACCGTCGACAGCGAAGAAAGGCCCTGCAGCGATTCCTTGGCGAACAGCTGCGCGTGCAGCGAGGGAAAGAGCGCGCCCATGACCGCCGGCCCGAGCATGAGGCCCGCCGCCATTTCACCCACCACCCCTGGCTGGCCAAGGTAGCGAAGCACCCAGCCGCAGAGGCGCGCGGTGGTCAGGATGACGACGAGTTGCAACAGGAGGGAGGTGACGGACATCGGGGGGCTGGAGTCGGAAGGCGAGGCAGCCGATGTTAGTTCGAAGCCGTGTCGCCGAGCCAACGGTTGGCCCACTGGTTCAGCGCGAGGCGCTTGCCCCCCGGCAACTCACCTGGACGCGCGCATCAGCCGCAGCCCGTTTGCCACCACCAGCAGGCTCGCCCCCATGTCCGCAAACACCGCCATCCACATCGTTGCGCCGCCAAACACCGCGAGCACGAAGAACACGGCCTTGATGCCGAGCGCCAGCGTGATGTTCTGCCACAGCACCGAATGTGCGCGGCGCGAGAGGCGGATTGTTTCGGGAATGCGCCGCAGGTCGTCGTTCATGATGATCACGTCGGCCGCTTCCATGGCCGTGTCGGTACCCGCGCCGCCCATCGCAAAGCCGATGTCGGCCTGCGCGATCGCCGGCGCGTCGTTGATGCCGTCGCCCGCCATGCCGGCCATGCCGTAGCGCTGCTGCAGCGCCTTGATGGCATCGAGCTTCTCCTCGGGCATCAGGTTGCCGCGCACGTCGTCGATGCCCGCATGAACGCCGATGGCCCTGGCCGTGGCGGCGTTGTCGCCGGTGAGCATCACGGGCGTGACGCCCAGCGCGCGCAGTTCGGCCATGGCCGCCTGCGAAGACGGCTTGATGGTGTCGGCCACCGCGAACAGCGCCAGCACCGCATGGCCGGAGGCCAGCAAGGTGACGGTGCGCCCAGCCTCCTCATGCCGCTTCAGCTCGGCTTCGAGCGCGGGGCTGCACAGCTTTTGTTCCTCGACGAGGCGATGGTTGCCCAGCACATAGCTGCGGCCTCCATACGTGGCCTGCACGCCGCGTCCCGGCAAGGCCGTGAAGTCGACGATCGGCCGGGGCTCGTGCTTTACCAACCCCGCGGCAATGGCCTTGGACACCGGGTGGTCGGAGCGACCAGCGATGCTCGCGGCAATGGCGAAGATCTCGCCCTCGTCCGCCGCCCTGTCGAGCAGGCTCGCTTCGACCAGCTTCGGCTTGCCTTCGGTGATGGTGCCCGTCTTGTCGAGCGCCAGCGCCTTGAGCTTGCGCGCCTCTTCGAGGTAGGTGCCGCCCTTGATCAGGATGCCGCGCCGCGCGGCCGAGGCCAGCGCACTCACCACCGTGACGGGTGTCGAGATCACCAGCGCGCAGGGGCAAGCGATGACCAGCAGCACCAGCGCCTTGTAGACGGCCTCCATCCAGGTCCAGCCCATGAGCCAGGGCGTGAGCACCGCCACTGCGATTGCCAGCACGAAGACCGCGGGCGTATAGACAGCCGCGAACCGGTCGACGAAGCGCTGCGTGGGGGCGCGCGTGCCTTGCGCTTCTTCGACCGCATGGATGATGCGAGCCAACGTGGTGTTTGCAGCCACGGCCGTGACGCGGAATTCCAGCGCACCCGTCTGGTTGATGGTGCCTGCAAACACCGCATCGCCCACCGACTTGTCGACCGGAATGCTCTCGCCCGTGACCGGCGCCTGGTCGATGGCGCTCATGCCCTCCGTCACCACGCCGTCCATCGACACGCGCTCGCCGGGGCGAATGCGCACGAGGGCGCCGAGCGCCACAGCGTCTGCCTTTGCCGTCTTCCAGCTTCCGTCGGGCTGCCTGACCTCGGCCAGTTCAGGCGCCAGCGCCAAAAGGCCCTGGATGGCATTGCGGGCGCGGTCGACGGCACGCGCCTCGATCATTTCCGCAATGGCATAGAGCGCCATCACCATCGCGGCCTCGGGCCATTGGCCGATGACGAAGGCGCCCGTGACCGCCACCGCCATCAGGGCGTTGATGTTGAGGCGCCAGCGCACCAATGCGGCAAAGCCCTTCTTGTAGGTGTCGAGCCCGGCCAGCGCGATGGCTGCGAGCGCCACCCCCATCTCCACCGCCGTGAACGCGATGCCCTCCGGGGCGAGAAATGAAATCGTCTCGGCCGCGATCGCCAGCACCAGCGCGGCCACCAACCGCAAGAGCTCCGGCGTCATGAGGCCGGTGGTGCGCGCCGTGCCGGGAACGGGCGGCGCACCGGCCACGTCGTTCAGCGCCTCAGGCTTGAACCCCGCCTTGCGGATGGCCTCGAGCGCGTCGGGCAAGGCTGCGTCATCGGCAGTGATCGCCATCGTCCGTTCGCCGAGCCGAAAGCGCAGCCCGCTGATGCCGCCGACAGGCTCCAGCGCGCGGCGGATCTCGGACTCTTCGACGGCGCAATCCATGGTGGGAATACGGAAGAGCAAGGCGCCCTTCGGGATGTCTGCGGTATCGACGGCGGCAACCACTGCCGCCGATCCACATGCGGAGCTGCCGCAGCAGGCCGTTTCGGCCGGTGCATGCGAATGAGCATGCGCATGCGGCGCCACCGATTTCAGAGCGTTCTGGTTCGTCATGAAGCCGATTGGAAACCCTGAAGCAGGTGTAGAGTCAAACGATAGATTCCTCCACTCCCCTTCTTGCCGCATCATGAAAATCGGAGAACTGGCCAAGGTCGCGAACACGCCGGTCGAAACCATCCGGTACTACGAGCGCGAGCAGCTGCTGCCCGAGCCGGCGCGCACCGAAGGCAACTACCGCATCTATGACGACGAGCATGCGCAGCGGCTGGGCTTTATCCGCCGCTGCCGTTCGCTGGACATGACGCTCGATGAAATCCGCAGCCTGCTGCGCTTTCGCGATGCGCCCGGCGAAGACTGCGGCGAGGTCAACCAGCTGCTGGACGACCACATCGGCCACGTGGCTGCGCGCATTTCCGAGCTCAAAACTCTGGAGAAGCAGCTGAAGGCCCTGCGCCAGCAATGCGGCGCCCCTCAATCGGCGCAGAACTGCGGCATCCTGCAAGAGCTCGACACTGCCGCGCCGGCGACCGAACCCTTCGGACAGCACGCAGGCCATGTGCATGGCTCGCTGCATGCGGCCACCAAACGATCGCCCTGAAAGGCCCCGCTACTTGCCGATGAGCTGCGTGAGCTTCTCCGCCTCGAAGCTCTCGTCAAGCGCCGCATCGCAGGGCACGCAGTCCTTGGTACCGGGATGCGCAGACAGCTTCTCGATGGCCTGCCACAGCAGGGCGATCTGGTGCTCCTGGCTCGCGGCACTGTCGACGAGGCCGCGCATGGCCTGGCTCAGCGGGTCGTCGTCCTGCGTGATGCCGTAGGCGGAGAACTTCTGCGGAGCGGCCACATCGGCGCTCTCGCCGGCCTTCGACGGGATGATGCGCGCGGGAATGCCCACCGCGGTCGCCCCTGCCGGCACCGGCTTGATGACCACCGCGTTGCTGCCGATCTTGGCGCCATCGCCAACGACGAACCCGCCCAGCACCTTGGCCCCCGCGCTCACCACCACGTTGCGCCCCAGCGTCGGATGGCGCTTGGTGCCCTTGTAGAGCGAGGTGCCGCCGAGCGTCACGCCCTGGTAGATGGTGCAGCCGTCGCCGATCTCGGCGGTTTCGCCGACCACCACGCCCATGGCATGGTCGAAGAACACCCGCTCACCGAGCTTGGCCGCGGGATGAATCTCGATGCCGGTGAGCCAGCGGGCCCAGTGCGCGATGGCGCGTGCCGGCCACTTGAAGCCGTGCGTCCAACATGCGTGCGCCCAGCGGTGCAGCACCACGGCATGGAAGCCGGGATAGACCGTGATCACTTCCCAGGCGCTGCGGGCGGCCGGGTCGCGTTCGAGGATGCACCGGATGTCGGCGCGCATTCGAGAAAACATCGCTGCCTTTGTTGTCGTTATATCGATAGGGGCCGGGCAGTCTAAAGCGCAGGGTCTTCGCGTACGGGCGATGGGGTTTTAGGCTCGCGGGCGGCGTCGGCCATGGCCTTGGCGATGCCGCGGAGGATGTGAATTTCCTCCGGCGTCGGCTGGGCGCGGTTGAAAAGCTGCTGCAGCCGGGGCATCAGCTTCTTGGGCGCCTGCGGGTCGAGAAAACCGATGTCCACCAGCGACCGTTCCCAGTGGTCGAGCATGCCGGCCACCGCCTTCGCATCGGCCGCCTGCACGGGCGCGGTGGCGTCGCGCACCTCGTAGCCACCCAGGGCCAGCCGCCATTCGTAGGCAACCACCTGGATGGCGGCGCCGAGGTTCAGGGAGCCGAACTTCGGATCCGTGGGAATGCTCAGGGCCACGTTGCAGCGGTAGACGTCTTCGTTGCGCATGCCGAAACGCTCCGAGCCGAACAGAAAGGCCACATGCTGGTCGCCCTGCTTCACGAGCGGCTCCAGGTGCTCGCGCGGGGTGCGCGTGGGCGGGCCGAAGTCGCGCGGGATCATGGCGGTGGCGCACAGGTGGGTCACGCCGTCGAGCGCCTCGTCCAGCGTTTCAACGATGCGGGCGTTGTTCAGAACGTCCAGCGCACCGCTCGCGCGCTGGATGGTTTCTTCCCGCCGCAGCACGTTGGCCCACCGTGGCGCCACCAGCACCAGGTCGTCGAAACCCATGGTCTTCATGGCGCGGGCGGCGGCGCCCACATTGCCGGCATGGCTGGTCTGGATCAGGATAAATCGGGTGCGCATGGAGGGTTTGGAGACACAAAACGGGCGGAGCCGGTAAAATGTCCGATTCTCGCCGCCCGCATCGCCGGGCCGCTCATCGGGGCGCCAGCCGCTCCTTCCGCCGTTCTTCTCACAATCCAATGTCGTCCCCCAACCTGCATCCCATGCTCAATGTGGCCGTCAAGGCCGCACGCGCCGCCGGCGCGATCATCAACCGCGCCGCCCTCGACGTCGAGGCCGTGCGCATCTCGCAAAAGCAGGTCAACGACTTCGTCACCGAAGTCGATCACGCCAGCGAGCAGGTCATCATCGAAACGCTGCTTGGCGCGTATCCGGGGCACGGCATCCTGGCCGAAGAATCGGGCGCCCAGCATGGCGCCAAGGATTCGGACTACGTCTGGATCATCGATCCGCTCGACGGCACCACCAATTTCATCCACGGCTTTCCGGTCTACTGCGTGTCCATCGCTCTGTCGGTGCGCGGCAAGATCGAGCAAGCGGTCATCTACGACCCGAGCCGCAACGACCTCTTCACAGCCACCAAGGGCCGCGGCGCCTTCATGAACGAGCGCCGAATCCGCGTTTCCAAACGCACCCGGCTCAGCGAATGCCTGGTATCCACCGGCTTTCCGTTCCGCAGTGGCGACAACTTCAAGCAGTACCTGGCCATCATGGCCGACATGATGCCCCGCATGGCCGGCCTGCGCCGCCCCGGCGCGGCAGCGCTCGACCTGGCCTACGTGGCCGCCGGCTTTACCGACGCCTTCTTCGAAACCGGCCTCAACCCCTGGGACGTGGCCGCGGGTTCGCTGCTGGTGACCGAGGCCGGCGGCCTGATCGGCAACTTCACGGGCGAGCCCGACTTTCTTGAACAGCGCGAATGCCTGGCCGGCGCGCCGCGCATTTACGGCCAGATGGTGCCGCTGCTCGCCAAGTACTCCAAGTTTGCCGGCATCGACGACAAGATGCGCGCCAGCGACCGCGTGCGCGCCGTATCGGCCGCCGCGCGGCCTGGTGCCGACGAATCGGTCGACCTGTACGCCCGCAGCACCGTCACCGAGCTGACCGCCGCGCCGCTCGACGGCGAGGCGCCCGCGCCGGCTGCCGCAGCGGCACCGGTGTCGCGCAAGCTCACGCGCATTCGCCGCGACGCGCCTGCCGACGGCAGCCCCTCCGAAGGCGACGCTTCCGCCAAGTGATGCAGGGGCCCGGTGCCGCCCTCCGGTTTCGTGCCGCGCTGCGTGTTGCGCTGAGCCAGTACGTCGCCAACGGCTTCAGCGTTGCGCTTGGCTTGCTGGTCATCTCGGCCGGCGCGCACCTGTGGCTCGGCGCCATTGCGGCGGCGTCGGCCGCGGTGGGCGTGATCGTCACGGCCCCACCAGACCTGCCCGGCCCGCGCCGCGGCAAGTTCTTTCAGATGCTGCCGGCACCGCTGATCGGGCTGCCACTGTTCTTTTTAGTGCAACTGCTGCACGCCGCGCCCATCCGCCTCGGCCTGGTTCTGGTGCCCGCCACCTTCATTGCCTTCCTGGCCATGGCGTGGGGCAAGCGGGGCATCCCCATTGCCATCGCGGTGATGTTCTCGATGATCTTCTCGATGGCCACGCCCACGCCCAGCGGCATGGCCGAGGCGCTCGAACGCACCTGGCACTTCGGCCTGGGCGCGGGGCTCTACGTGATCTGGGCCACGCTGGCCAACCATGCGCTCAACACGCGCTTTCGGGTGCAGTCGGTCTCGGACGTTCTTTATTCGCTGGCCGCGCTGATGCGCACCGAGGCCGGCCAGTTCACCCCGCTCGACGACACCAGCGACATCCGCGAAACCCCCGCGCCATTGCTGGGCCAGCTGTTGCGCGAACAGGCCGCGCTGGCCGACCAGCTGCAGGCCACGCGCGACATCGTGCTGGAGTCGCCGCGCACGCCACGCCGGCAGCGGCTGGCGGCCATGCTGGTGATTGTGCTCGAGATGCGCGACCAGCTGCTCGCGAGTGAGCTCGACCTGGATGCGCTCAAGAGCCATCCCGCGCATGCCGAGGCTCTGATCGAAATGCGCCGCGTGCTCGAAGAACTGGCCGACGAAACCACCGCGCTCGGCGATGCGCTGCTGATGGGCCGCCAGCCCGAAGCAGTGGCCGACCGGCGGCCGCGGCTCGCGTCGATCCATCTTTCCGGCGAGGACGATGGCGCGGGCCATGGCCTGCCCGGCCCGAATGCCGCCATGCTCGCGCGCGGCCTTGCGAGCCGCATCGGCCACATCAACGACGAGGTGCTGCGCCTGTCGGCCATGGCGCGCGGCGACGCCGAGCCCAACCTTGCGGTAGTGCGCGCCAACTGGCAGATGTTCGTGAGCCCCACCGATTGGTCGCTGCGGCCCTTTCTCACGCTGTGGCGCTGGGACGCACCGCCGCTGCGCCACGCCATTCGCGCGGCGCTGGCCATTGCGGCCGGTTACGCCATTGCGGTGTCGCTGCCCTGGGGATCGCACGACTACTGGATTCTGCTGACCATCGTGGTGGTGCTGCGCGGCAGCCTCTCGCAAACGCTGGAGCGGCGCAACAGCCGCGTGGCCGGCACCTTGCTGGGCAGCGTGCTCGCGGTGGGCCTGCTCTCCGCGCATCCCTCGCCCCTGATGCTGCTGGCCATCGTCACGGTGTCGCAGGCCATCGCCCACAGCTTTGCGGTGCGGCGCTACCTGATCACCGCGGTGGCTGCCACCGTGCTCGGCCTGGTGCAGGCGCACATGCTCAACACCGGCACCGCACCCATCTTCGCGCTGTTCGAACGCATTGCCGACACGCTGATAGGCGCCGCCCTGGCCTGGGGCTTTTGCTATGTGCTGCCCTCGTGGGAGCGCGGCCAGATTCCGGCGCTGGTGGCGCGCACGCTCACCGCGCAGGCGCGGCATGCACGCCTGGCGCTGGGCCTGGGCCAATTGAAGGCCGTCGACAGCAGCCCCGAACTCGAATGGCGGCTGGCACGACGCGAGGCCTACGACAGCCTCTCGGCGCTGGTGCAGGCCACGCAGCGCTCGCTGTCCGAGCCGCGCGCGGTGCAGCCGCCGCTCGAACCGCTCGAGCACCTGCAGGCGCACAGCTACCAGTTGCTGGCGCAGCTGAGCGCGGTCAAGTCGATGCTGGTGCTGCGGCGCGACCGGCTCACACCCGCAGACATCGAAGGACCGCTGGAGCGCACGGTGCAGCGCATCGACGCCGCCATCGGCACCGCCCCAACCACCGGTCCCTCGCTGCCCGAAAGCCCCGGCTCCACCACCGTGGGCGGCCCCATCCCCCTGCCCGACCCGTTCGACAACGACGTGAGCCCCTGGCTGCTGCGCCGGCTCGACCTGGCCACGGCGCTTGCCACGCAGCTGCGCGACGACGCGGCGCGCATTCTTCAACCCCTGAACGAGACAACACAGACCACCGCGACCGCCACCGCCCAATGACTGAAGAGATCCTTGCCCACCCCTGGTTCGGCACCTGGCTCGCAGCCTTTGTCGGCGTTCCGCTCGCCCTGTTGATCCACCGCGTGGGCGGCCTCGTGTTGATGCGGGTCACGCGCCCGACGCCCGCGCTGCATGCGATGGTGGTCAACTGCAAGGCGATGGCGCGGCTGGTGCTGCCGCTGGTGGCGCTGCTGCTGGTGTTTCAGGCCGCGCCCGACAACCTGCGCTTCATCGGCAGCGTTCGGCATTTCAACGGGCTGCTGCTGATCGGCGCCACCACCTGGCTCCTGGTCAAGGCCATCAACGGTTTTGCCGACGGCGTGCTGGCGCAGCACCCGCACGACATCGAAGACAACCTGCATGCGCGCCGCGTGCTCACGCAGACGCGCGTGCTGGCGCGCACCGCCATCACGATGGTGCTGGTGGCCGGCGGCGCGATGATGCTCATGACCTTTCCGGGCGCACGCCAGGTCGGCGCCAGCCTGCTGGCCTCGGCGGGCGTGATCGGCATCGTGGCGGGCTTGGCGGCCAAGCCGGTGTTCAGCAACCTGATTGCCGGACTGCAGATTGCATTGGCCCAGCCCATCCGAATGGACGACGTGCTCGTGGTCGAGGGCGAATGGGGCCGCGTCGAGGAGATCACCGGCACCTTCGTGGTTGTGAGAATCTGGGACGACCGGCGGCTGATTTTGCCGCTCAGCTATTTCATCGAGAAGCCGTTCCAGAACTGGACGCGCAAGTCTTCGCAGTTGCTGGGCGCGGTCTTCGTCTATGTCGACTACGGCATGCCGGTGGCGCCGCTGCGTGCAGAGGTGGAACGCATCGTGAAGGGCGCACCCGAATGGGACGGCCGCTTTTTCAACCTGCAGGTGACCGACGCCACCGAGCGCACCATGCAGATCCGCGTGCTGTGCACCGCGGGCAATTCGAGCCTTGCCTTCGACCTGCGCTGCAAGGTGCGCGAGGGGCTCATCGACTTCATGCAGCGGGAGTATCCGCAGTTTCTGCCGAAGATGCGCATCGAGGGCGACGCGATGCAGCCCGCATCGGCAGCCCCTTCGCTGGCTCAGGACGCCGCGCCGCCGCGCTGACCTGCGGCTTGGCGGCTGCGCCGCAGCGGCGGCAGCTGCATGTAGGTGAACGCCCGCAGCAGCCACTCCACCGGACCATAGGCAAAGCGGCCCATCCACCAGGCGCTGAGCAACAGGTTGCCCGCGAAGATCGCCAGCGCAACACCGAACGTGGCCAGCGGTCCGAGAACTCCGATCAACCGCAAGCCAAAGGCGAGAAAGATCCACGCGCACACCGCCGATTGCAGCAGGTAGTTTGTCAGCGCCATGCGACCCGCCGGCGCGAGCGCCCGCGCCAACACGCGGCCGCTTCGGGTCTGGAACACGAGCAGCATGCCGGCCGCATGCGCAGCAGCCAGGAACGGTGCCGTGAGCAGGGTGACCGCGACACCCTGGAGCTCGCGCACCGCGTCCGGACGAAGGGTTGGAAGCGCATAGGCCAGCGCACCCGGCAAACCGATGGCCAGCCCCCACCACAACACCCGCCACAACAAGGCGCGATGCGCATCGACGTGTGCAAGGAGCCCGCGCTTGCCGGCGATGAAGCCCAGGAAGAACATGGCCAGAGCCTCCGGCGCCTGCACCAGCACCGTGACCCACCAGGTCTGCGAAAGATCGCGTACATGCTGCACGACCACCGACAGAGGCGTGGCGCGGTACGCCGCCAGTGCCGCGGCCGCGTCGCCGTAGGCTGCCTGCACGGCCATCTGCATGTCGAGTTGCGAATACATGCGCCCAACGCCGGCCCACAGCAGCGAGGTGAGCAACACCAGCCCGATGGCCGCGCACGCCAGAAGCACATCACCGCGCCGTCGCAGCATCAGCAGCACCGCGCCCAGCACCGCATACGCCATGAGGATGTCGCCGAAATAAAGCAGCACGGCATGCGCCACGCCGAGTACAAACAGCGCGACATGCCGCCGCACCATGCGCGGCACGAAAGGTTTGCCATCGCGCTCCGCCGCCCGCATCTGCAGCGTGAAGCTGTAGCCGAAGAGGAATGAGAACAGCAGGTAGAACTTGGTCTCGAACAAAAAGGCGCGCACGAACGATGCGCTGCGGTCGGCCAGAGAGATGTTGAGCGGATCGGGAATGCCCAGTCCGTAGTAGGTCGAGGCAAAGCTCGCGATATTGACCACCAGGATGCCGAGCAGCGCGAAGCCGCGCAGTGCGTCGACCATCTGCTGGCGCTCGTTCGATGGGCTGGGGTCCAGCGCGGAGAGTTGCGTCGTCATGCGGGCTTTCCAGGTTTGGGAGTTGGCCCTGCGCCGCGTCGCCCGCGATCCGCCTTGGGCAGCACGGCCTCCTGCACCATGCGGTCAGCCCGCGCCTGCAGCCGATGCAAGAATTCATCCAAGTGCGCCGCGTCTTGCTTGCCAAGAGCACCCATCAGCTCGGCGTTGATCTGGGTGACCAGCGGAAAAAGCTCTTCATACAGCGCATGCCCCGCCTCGGTGAGGTCCAGCAACACCTGGCGGCGGTCGCCCGCGCGGGCCACGCGTGAGACCAGCTGCTTTTGCACCAGCGAGCCGACCGCCTTCGAGGTGCGGGCGCGGTCAAGCTGCGCGTGCTCGGCCAGCTGGGAGGAGCCCAGCTCGCCCCGGCTTGCCAGCACCGCAATCAGCCGCCATTCGCGCCGCGTGATGCCGAAGCGCCCCTCGCACAGCCGGATCACCATGCCGCCCGCGACCCCGACCAGCCGCGACAGCCGGTACAGCAGCAGGTCGTCCAAAGGGCGGCGCGGCGCGGTCATTTGGGGGTTAGTCCGGGGGATGGTTGATTAGATCAATCGACTGTAGCGTCTCTACAGTCGTTCGGGATCGAACGCTTGCACGACCAGTACCCGGAGACACCGCCCATGCCCACATCCAACATCGACCGCCGCCGCGCGCTCGCCGCACTGGGCGGGCTCGCCCTGGCGCCGCTCGCCCTCCCCGCGCGAGCCCAGGGTTTCACGCCGGGCCAGCCGATCAAGGTGCTCATCGGCGTGCCCGCCGGCGGCACGCAGGACGTGCTGACGCGCGCCATTGCCGAGCAGGTGCGGGACACGCTGGGCCCGCTCATCGTCGACAACCGCTCGGGTGCGGCAGGCCGCATTGCAGTGGAAGCGGTCAAGACGGCGCCGCCCGACGGGCGCACGCTGCTGCTGGGCACCGCCAGCATGATGACCATGTTCCCGAGCGCCTACCGCCAGCTTTCCTACGACCCGATCAAGGACTTCGTGCCGATCATCAACGCTGCGCGTTTCGAGCTGGCGCTGGTCGTCCACAAGGACGTGCCCGCCAACACGCTGGCTGAATTCATCGCCTGGGCCAAGGCGCAGGGCGACAAGCTGAGCTTTGCCTCCTACGGCGCAGGAACGCCTTCGCACTTTCTGGGCGAAATGCTCAACCGCGCCGCCGGCCTCAAGATGGTTCATGTGCCCTACCGCGGCTCCACGCCGGCGCGGCAAGACGTGATGGGCGGCTCGGTGCCGGTTTATTTCGACACCATCGGCGGCGCGCAGCAACTGCTGCCTTCGGGGCGCGTGAAAGTGCTGGCGACCAGCGGCGAAAAGCGTTCTCCGCTGATGCCCAACCTTCCCAGCTTTGCGGAGAGCGGCTACAAGGACGTGGTCGCCACCGCGTGGTTTGCCTACTACGCGCCGTTGAAGACGCCGCAGCCCGTCATCGACAAGCTGCGTGCCGAGTTCACCCGCGCGGTCAACACGCGCGAGGTGCGTCAGCAGTTGCTGCAGAACGGGATGTACCCCGTTGGCGACAACAGCGAGGCATTGCTGAAAACCATGCGCGAGGACACCGCGCGCTGGGCGGGCATCATGAAGGCCGTGAATTTTCAGGCCAACGATTGAGTGAACGAACCGACGACTGAATGAATGAATCGACGAATGACCGAACGAGGAGGAACCCCATCATGCTGAACAACACCCCCATCACCCGCCGCCTGGCCACGCTGCTTGCCGCAGCCGGCTTCATGGCATCCATCGCCACCATGGCCACCAGCGCGGCTGCGCAGGCACTCGACAGCCCGCTGCACGTCGTTGTCGGCTATGCGCCTGGCGGCGCCACCGATCGCGTAGCGCGCATCGTCGGCGACAAGCTCGGCGCGCGGCTGGGCGTTCCGGTCATCGTCGAGAACAAGCCCGGCGCCGGTGGCCGCCTGGCGGCTCAGCAGGTCAAAACCACGCCAGCCAGCCAGAACGTGCTGATGCTCGCCAACCCCGCCGTGATGGTGGTAGCGCCGCTGGTCTTCAAGGACAACAACTACGACCCGGAGCGCGACTTCGTCCCCGTGTCGCACGTCAACGCCTACGACTTTGCGCTGTCGGTCTCGCCCGCGCTGCCGGTGCGCGAACTGAACCACTTGCTGGCGTGGATGCGCGCCAATCCGAACCAGGCCAACGTGGGCGTGCCCGCCACCGGCAGCCTGCCGCACTTCTTCGGCCTCATGGTGGGCGAGAAGGCCAAGGTGCAGACGCAAATCATCGGCTACCGCGGCTCGGCCCCGCTGCTGAACGACCTGATCGGCGGCCAGGTGCCGATTTCCATCGACACCGAAGACGTGGTGCTGCCGCAGCACAACGCGGGCAAGCTCCGCATCCTTGCAATCTCCGGCGCCAAGCGCTCGCCGTTTGCGCCGAATATTCCGACCTTCAAGGAAGCCGGCCTCGACTTGGCCGCCACCGGCTGGAACACCTTCTTCGCGCCGGCCAGCATGCCCAAGGAGAAGGTCGAACGCCTGTCCAACCTGATCCGCGAAGTCATGCAAGACCCGGACACGCAACGCAAGTTCAAGGACGCCGGCATGACGCCAGTGGTGAGCACGCAGGCGCAGACCGCGGCCATGCTCAAGGCCTACCGCGCGCAGTGGGCCCCCGTCGTCCAGAAGTCCGGCTACCAGCCCTGAACCTTTTCAGACACATGACCAGACCCAACATCATCTTCATCGTGGCCGACGACCTCGGCTATGCCGACCTGGGTTGCTACGGCGGCCGCGATGCCGCCTTCGGCCCCGTGTCGCCCGTGCTCGACGGCCTGGCCGCCAACGGTTTGAAGCTCACGCAGGGCTACTCGAACTCGCCCGTGTGTTCGCCCACGCGCTTTGCGATGATCACCGCGCGCTACCAATACCGCCTGCGCGGCGCGGCCGAGGAGCCCATCAGGAGCAGCAGCCGCGGCAGCACGACGCTCGGCCTGCCGACCGACCACCCCACCCTGCCATCACTACTGAAGGCCAGCGGCTACCAGACTGCGCTCATCGGCAAATGGCACCTGGGCTATCCGCCCAGCTTCGGGCCATTGCGCTCGGGGTACGACGAATTCTTCGGGCCCATGTCGGGCGGCGTCGACTACTTTACCCACTGCGACTCCACCGGCGGCCACGACCTGTGGTTTGGCGAAGAGGACAAGAAGGAAGAGGGCTACCTCACCGACATCCTCTCCAAACGCGCAGTCGACTACGTGGAGCGCATGTCAAAGCAGGAAGCCCCCTTCTTCCTCAGCCTGCACTACACCGCCCCCCACTGGCCGTGGGAAACCCGCGACGACGCCGAGAAGGCACCGACCGTGAAGGACAACCTCTTCGACCTGGCCGGCGGCAATATTCACGTGTACCGCCGGATGATCCATCACATGGACGAAGGCATCGGCTGGATCATGGCCGCGCTGCAAAAGCACGGCATGGCCGACAACACGCTGGTGGTGTTTACCAGCGACAACGGCGGCGAGCGCTTTTCGGACAACTGGCCGCTGGTCGGCGGCAAGATGGATTTGACCGAAGGCGGCATCCGCGTGCCATGGATCGCGCACTGGCCCGCCGTGATTGCCAAGGGCGGCGAGAGCAAGCAGCTGTGCATGACCATGGACTGGTCCGCCACCATGCTTGAAGCGGCCGGCGTGCAGGCCGATGCGGCCTACCCGCTGGACGGCGTGTCGCTCATGCCCGTGCTGAAGGATGCAAAGCACAGCTTCCGCCGCCCGCTGCACTGGCGCATGAACCATCGCGGGCAAGAAGCCATGCGCGATGGGGACTGGAAGTACCTGAAGGTGGATGGGAACGAGTACCTGTTCAACATTCCGGCCGATGAGCGCGAGCGGGCGAATCTGGGGAAGAAAGAGCCGGAGAGGTTGGCCGCGATGCGGGCGGATTGGGCGGCGTGGAATGCGACGATGCCTGGGATTCCGGAGGATGCGACGGTTAGTTTGGGGTATTCGGTGAAGGATATGCCGCAGAGGTAGGGGGTGCAATGGGGTGGGCTCGCGCGCCGTGAATGCCCCACCCGAAGTAATCGATTGAAGGAGCCTCGTCGAGTAGCTGGTTAGGGCGGACACGCGGGTTAAGGTGACAACAGTCGCATGCGACCGGGTCGTAAGCAAAGGTTCGCGTACTCAAAAACTCGTCAATCGATTACGAGCCGAGTCATTAAAGAGCTGCCTACAGCTTTTTCTCGCAGAATGGTCCCGCTTCAGTCATAGCCCGAATCCACTTGCGCACCTCGAACTTAACGGGAACTGCTGGACCCGAGAAAGAATTCGGAGACGACGCTTCCACGAGCCGATATCCACAGCCACCATCGATGTATCTCATGGTGAAAATGTACGCGCGATCCTCTTCCGGTATGAACTCTAAGGTTGCCGAGCACCCTTTGATGAACGCTGGTCCAGCCAGCGCACCAACGGCCCCCATTGCAAACAGCACTAAGCTACCTGGAGCGTCAATGCCCGTTGTGAACACGAGGCTTTGACCGGCTTGAACCTTTAGCTTGCGAGACGATTTCGGCTGGACCAAACCCGGATTCACTCGATCCGTACACTCCTTCGAATCGCCATGCAGATGCACCGACATTGGTCCTGGTGCATCGTCGACAAACTCGATCGATGCAACCGCTTTTCCGGTAGGTTCTTGATAGGGAGTTGCACAACCTAGCAGCACAAGCGGTGCCGTGAGAAGCACCGAGGGAAGGAGTCTGTTGGTCGATTTGAACTGGTTGTTTCGTGCGTTCATATGCGATTCCGGGTTCTCTGAAGGCGGCGGACGAGCGTCCGATACTGGGCCGAAGGTTTCCAAACTTATACAACTGCCGATGATGGGCCCTCGGCTTCGCGCACGAACATGCAGCCCAGAAACGTGCCAGTTTCAGCCACTCGAACGCACAGAAACGCGGTGCCGCGCACGCCGGGAACCTTCAACCACTCGATACCACTTGCAAGGTGTACCACCAGGTTGCGAGCAAGCTCGCCGGCGGACGTCGACAAGCGTTGGAAGTACGCGTCCGGTCGTGCCGCTAGGGCCTTCGTTCGGGTTTCATAGACCTTCACGAGCGCGGGCGTGATGACAGAGTCGCCAAGCGCTTCGATGCCGCCAGGGACGAGGGCAGCATCCGCAGCCGCCTCCGCTTCGAACAGTCCCGAGGTTCGGAGGCCTTCACTGATATCAGCTCGCATCGAATCTGCAAGTAAAAAGCTCTGGGCAATGACTGGTCCTGGCCCGACTGAAGACTTCATACGTCTCGCGTCACGCCAGCTGTCGTAAATCCCCAGCGTAGTAAACCGTCAGGGTGTTCGCACGCGAAACTGACTTTGATCTTGTCGTAGACAGATTTTGCGTCGATTCCGCTTACACGACATCGATCGTTGGGAAGAAGGTCAAGGCGATTTGACCATTGCTGCGCGAGGTCCTCCCAAAGCACAGCCCACGTATCGCGCACGGCTTCAAAAGACAACGCCGAGATCCTCTGAGCCGCGCATTCGACTTCGACAGGAATGATAGAGAGGTGGTCATGTCCCCAGTGAAGGTCGAGATCACATCCGTTGAATTTCAGATTCAATAGTTCTTCAATCGTCATTTGTACCCCCTCATACAAGGACGCCTCTGGCCGACTACGGTGGTACACGAGCGTAAGCCCAACGACCGCTCACACTGCATAGTCGTGTAGCGCCGACAACTGATGCAGCGTTTCTACCGCTCTCGACGCATGCTCAACTTACTAGAACTTGGCATTCCCGTGAATTTCGTCACATCGGACAGAACCCTGTTCTGTAATGCCGTGAAATGGACTGGCGCATGAAGAGGCGCCACAGTCCTCAGGTTCGGTTTCCGGCGTGGGTGGAGATGGGCATTCCCCTCACGTCGGGGACGAGCGCACATATTTCTTCATCTATCCACACAAGCAAGGAGCACAGCCATGTCTTTCAAGATTCTCTGCTGCGACGGCGGCGGCATCCGCGGCGTCATCACTGCGCTGCTGATCCAGGACCTGGACCGAAGCTTCGGCATCGTCCAAAACGCAGATGGTTTCGCCGGCACTTCCACTGGTGGCCTGATCTCGCTGGGCCTCGTGAGCAATGTGGGCATCGACGCCATCGTCAATCTCTACCAAAACGAAGGGGCCACGATCTTCGAACCCAACGGCTGGTTGCTGAGCGCACAGGCCAAGCAGCAGGACCGGGCGCCGGCGCAGTCGACGGAAGAACTGCTGGGCAGCGGCCCTGGCATCTTCAGATGCCAGTACGTCAACACTGGCTTGCAGGCAGTCGCCCAGAAACTGGTGGGCGCAGGCGCGATGTCGTCGGCGAGCCGCTTCGTGGCCGTCAACTCCGCGCGGCTATGGGATGCGAGCGACAACAGTTGGGCGCCGTGCACCATCTCCAACGGTCCGAACAATACCTACCGTGGCATCAGCATGGTGGACGCCGCGCTGGCCACCTCGGCTGCGCCGACGTACTTCCCGCCGTACCAGGTGGGAGACTTCGGCTACTTCGCCGACGGCGGCACCTTCGCCAACAACCCCTCGATGACTGCGCTCGTAGAAGCCATCTACCAGGGCTACGCCACCTCCACGTCGGACATCGTGATGTTGTCGCTGGGGACCGGCGCCAATCCGGTGGGCGTGCCGCCGGGTTCTGTGTCCAATCCGCTGGACTGGGGCGTCACCCATTGGCTGTGGCCGTTCAGCGATGGCGCGGTGCCGGCCACGGCACTGCTCAATCTCACCATGGATGCCACCGCCGAGTTGGCGGCGATCCAGGCGCAGCAACTGCTCGGCAGCAACTACATGCGCGGCAATGTGCCGCTGAGCCAGCCGTTCGGCCTGGACGACTACAAGAACGTAGGCGAATTGGTGAGCGCGACGCAGAACTACATGGAGACCTCGTCCGAGTGGGCGGCGGTGCGTAGCTGGGTGCAGCAGAACTGGAGGTGAGCGAGCAGGCGTCTCAGGCCAGCCACTCATCCCCCGCCAACCTCCATCCACTCACACCGACATGGAACCTGCCGATGCACCGGCCTTCGGCGAGGGCCCTGCGGAGGCAATGCCCGCCGGAGCACCCGCCTCCAGCGAACACCATGCGGCTGATGGCTTATCTGCCTCAAGCGAGCACCAAGCAGCTGTTGGTTTGCCAGCCTCCAGCGAACACCATGCAGCTGCTGGTTTTCCCGCTTCAAGCGAGCACCAGGCAGCCTTTGGTTTGCCAGCCTCAAGCGAGCACCATGCGGCTGCAGGTTTATCTACCTCGAGCGAACACCATGCAGCCGCCGTTTTGCCCGCCTCCAGCGAACACCACGCAGCCGCCGGTTTACCGGCCTCCAACGAGCACCAAGCCGCCGCAGGTTTGCCCGCTTCAAGCGAACACCAAGCGGCCGCATCCTTGCCAACTCCACGTTGAGGCGTTGCAGGCGTAGCCTCGCCAAACTCCTCAGCCGTCAGCCGCTGCATCTCCTCGAAGGCCGCTTGCAGCGCCTTCGCATCGTCTTCGCCGCGCAGGCCAAGGTACGGAAAGTGGTGCAAGAAATAACCGAAGGTAGTTTCGCAATCAGCGGCGTACTTTCTCGTGTCCAGAATGTGCATGTGCCAGAAGCGGTCGACGTCCTGCTCGGGAGCGAGCGTCAGGTCGGGGTGCTTGGCGTGCAGGATCAGGTAGCGCTTGTAGGCCACTTCCATCTGGTTCGCGTAGCTTGGGGACCAGCCGTATCCGTCTTCTTTGCGGCAGGCCTTGAATTTGATGGGCGTGAGGTCGAGCGCCTCGATGGCGGCGATGGTCTGGTCGAGTGTTCTGCTTTGGGTCGAATGAATCATGAATGCTCCTGTGGAGTTGCTGCAATGTCCGAGCGAACGTGCTCGGTGACGATGCTTCAAGGGTTGGGCCGTCAGGCCGCGACCGATGGAGCAAATTGGTTGTGTAGGTGACGCGCCATGAAATTGCGCACCTCGTCGGCAGGCACGGGCCTGCAGAGCCAGTAGCCCTGGGCCTCGTCGCAACCGCGGCTGCGCAGGTAGTCGAACTGGGCTTGGGTCTCGATGCCTTCGGCCACCACCTTCATTCGCAGCCCGTGGGCCAGGGTGATGATGCCGTCGATGAGAGCGCGTGCGTCAGCGTCCTGCGAAAGGTCGTTGATGAAGGAACGGTCGATCTTGACCGTCGACAGCGGAAAGTGCTTCAAGTAGGAGAGCGAGGAATAGCCCGTTCCAAAATCGTCTATGGCAAGTCCGACGCCCATGTCTCGAATCGTCCGGAGCAATTGAGCCGCGCGCTCAGGGTTGGCCATCACCGCGCCCTCGGTAATTTCCAACTCCAGCAGCGACGGCTCCAGGCCCGAGGTTTCCAGCACGGACCGTATGTCGGTAATGAGCGTGCGGCTTTCGAATTGGCGCGGCGACAGGTTGACGCTCATCAACACCTCCGGCAAACCGAATTCCTGCCATGAACGCGAATCGGCGCAGGCCTTCTCCAGCGCCCACTTGCCGAGGGACACGATCAAGCCGATCTCTTCGGCAATTGGGATGAACTGCACCGGCGGAATCATGCCCAGGATGGGATGGTGCCACCGCATCAGCGCCTCGACGCCAACGATGCGCTGGGTCTGCAGATTCATCTTCGGCTGGTAGTGCATTTCCAGCTCGCCACGTTCCAGGGCATGGCGCAGCGCGCTTTCCAGCATGAGCTGTTCGGTACTCTGCGCGTTCATTTTTGCCGCGTAGAACCTGAAGGTATTGCGGCCTCTTTCCTTGGCCCGGTACATCGCGGTGTCGGCGTTCTTCAAGAGCGCTTCGGCGTCGCCGCCGTTGTCCGGGTAGACGCTCACGCCAACGCTGGCGGTAACGTGCAGCTCGCGCCCCGCAATCATGAAAGGCTCGGCGCAACATGCGAGCACTCTTTCGGCGAGCACCGCGGCATCGTTCGCGCTGGACAGGTTCTCCAGGAGCAGCACGAACTCATCGCCACCGAAACGCGCCACGACGTCGGCCTCGCGCAGCAGCGCCGTGAGGCGCTCGCCGCAGATCTTGATCATCTCGTCGCCCACGCCGTGGCCCAGCGTGTCGTTGATGTGCTTGAAGCGATCCAGGTCGACGAATATCACCGCGAACTGCTTCTGGTGGCGGTTGCTGCGCTTGATGGCGCGAACCAGCTCGTGTTGCAGCGCGGCGCGGTTGAACAACCCGGTGAGTTCGTCGTGACTGGCCATGAAGCGGAGACTTCTCTCGGCCAGCTTGCGTTGCTTGTACTGGGCGATCTGCAAGGCGATCACTCGCAGCGACTCCATCGTCTCGGCCTCGACTGCGTACGGATTGGAGCCAAAGAGTTCCAGCGCCGTGGTCGATCCGGTAATGATCATCGGCACGACGACACCAACGGTCAGTCCGGCCTGCCTGGCGCTCACATCGCGCGCAAAATTCTTCGGGGCCGCCTGCGCGTCAATCTGGACGATGCCGCCTGTTTTCCAGGCGCGGCCCAGCGAGCCTTCATCAGCCTGGTACTCGAGCAAACGGCTGTCAGAGACGAACTGCTGCACTGCCAGAGGGATGTCGTTGGCATGCCAGGCGGCGGTGCAGCGAACTAAACCGTCCTCGCCGACGCTCCACAACGCGCCGCAGTCCCAGCGCAAGTCGGTGCATACGGCTTCCAATGCGAGCGTGATGACCGTTTCGGCCCGGCCATCGCCGGCAAGCAGCCGAGCGATCTTGTATTCGAGCTTCTGGCGCAAGGCATCCTTGCGCGGCCGCGTCGCGTCGCGCACGGTGCCGCGCACCAGTGTCTTTCCGTCTTCCACGGCCGACTGCGCGATGACGTGGAGCCAGCGTTCGGTGCCATCGGGCAGGCACAAGCGGTGCTCGAATTCGCTGCGTTCCATGGACTGGGAGGCCAGCGCGATGTGCTCTTCAACCGCGACGCGTTCCGCAGGTGGAACCCGCGACAGCAGCGCGGGCAGGTCCGGCTGCGAAGGGCCGGGTTCAAAGCCCAGGATGCGCCGAGCTTCATCGGAGCATTGCAGGGCTCCGGTCTGCGGATCGAGGATCCAGCTACCCAGGCTTGCCAGGTGCTGGGCTTCTTCCAACTGCCGCTCGCTGGTGCGCAGGTGGATGGTCATCTTGTTCGCCAGGACCTGGGCTCGGCTGCGTGAGGTGGTCAACGAAAAAACGATGCCGGCGAGCAGCATGCTGGTGGCCAGGCCGCCGAAGACGATGAACCAAGGGATGGACTTGTCGAGCGGGCCGAAGGCCTGGTTTTCGTCTTGGGCGACCTCCACGAGCCAGGAGTGGCCGCCCAGCTCGAAGCCGAGCATGCGTTCGAGGCTGCGCGCCGGCGCGGCAGCACTGGGCTTCGCCAAGGCTCCGCTGTCGAACATCAATTGCCGCTCGCCGAACGAAGTGGTCGCTACAAACCGAGTCTCCACGCGTGTCCCGATCGCCCCCTTGCCCGGCCCGGCATCGATCAAGCGCAACCGGAACGTCCTCGCGGCAGTGGCACCCACCACGTCGCTCAGCATTCCCGCGACGCTGAAGCCCGCGCCAACCGAACCTATGTAGGCATTGCGCCGCTGCTCGAGCGTGTCGAGCGGTTGTTTTGGGCGATAAACCGGCAGCCGCATCGCCAATCCGACGTCGGATTCGCGACCCGCGATGCGGACTTTCCGGCCAGACATGACGAGCCCACCGGTGTCGCGCCCCTGCTCGAGTGCGTTTCCTCTGTCGGGCATCGCGCCCAGGTCATTGCCAATCAGCCTTTCGTTCCCGGCCCGCGGTTCGATGTAGACCAGTGGGTAGTAGGTGTCCCGCTCACCGGGTGGCTTGATGGCGAACTTGGAGGCAACGACAGTGTCGAGGCTGGCATCGCCGCGAACCTGCTGCTCGAAGGCCTGCTTGTCATTGGCCGCAATGCGGGGCGCATAGTTAACGGCCTGGAAACCGGGGTAGGCGCTCGCCAGGTTCAGCCCCGCGACGTAATCCGTGAAATCGCTTCGCGTCACGGCCTCGGAGGTGTTGAATCGTGCACGCAGGCCGGTCAGGACGGCAATGTAGTCGTCGAAGCGGGCTTCGACCTTGCGCGCCAGGTCGAAGGCGGTTGCGTCGAAGCGTGCCTGGGCACTGCGTCCGATCTCCTGCCGGGCGGAGACGCCGAGGGCGATCGAGAGCGCCGCGCCGGCAACGAAAATCACCAGCGGCAAGCGAATCCTGACCCAGACGGACAATGACATTGGATTCGACTCCCGTCGTTGCACAGACCGGTTGGCTCTGTATGCGGCAGTGCAGCACGCAGAGAACGCAGTATTTTGTATCGTTTTGTCGCAATATATACAAAGGTTACCGAAACGTCACGCGATTTGTCCTACCCACAGTCGGGTCATGGCGGGGACGGCTTGACCGAACCTGAGCAGTTCGCGTTTTTGCGCTTGGTCGAGCATTGCGCCTCCCTAATTCGCCCCTAAGCCTTTTGCCTTTTGACTGACACAGGGCAAACCTAGATTCGTTCGCGGCCCCCCAGTGCCGACGCACCCTGCGCGGCGCTGCGTCATGCCCCTCCACGCCGAAAGAACGAATTGATTAGAGAAGCCACTCCAAACGTCAGATCCAGCTTGCTGTACCCCACCCTGACCGTGCTCGCAGCGTCGTTGCTGGCCGCGTGCGGAGGTGGCGACAACGGCACAGGCCAGTTCGCGTTTCTGCCGCCCGCAAACCAGCCCGGCGCGAGCCAACCCGCCGGCCCCGGCAACACCACCTTCAGCGGTGTGCTCACGGCCAGCGCCTTCAAGCCCGGCAGCAGCTCCGACCCGGTGATCGGCGCCGGCTACTACGCCGGCGCCACCGTCTGCGTGGACGCCAACGGCAACGGCCGCTGCGACACCGGCGAGCCTGCGGCGGTCACGGACGGCAGCGGCAAGTTCAGCCTGTCGCTCTCCGGCGCGTCGGCACTCATTGCCGACATCGGCACCAATGCCAGAAACACCGCAACCAACACCAACGTGCCCACGCGCGAAGTGCTGCGCGTCATGCTCGATCAGGTGCAGGAGCAAGGCACGGCCGTGGTGGTGAGCCCGCTGTCGTCCGAAGTGGCGCGGCTGGTCGAAGCCAACGCCACGAGCTATGCCGTCGAGAAGCAGAACCTGGCCACGCGCCTGGGCGTGCCCGTCGCGTCGGTGCTCGGCGACGTCAATGCCGCCAGCGGCACCGTGCAGACCGCCTTGCTCAACGAAGCCAATGCGCTGAACAACCGCTTCGCCTACGCCACCACCAAGCTCGACCGCGGCGACAAGTTTCCCGACGCGCTGGCCAACCCCGGCGGCGATCCGCGCCTGGCCGGCATGGCCGGCGTGACCACGGCTACGGCCAAGGTGGTGGACAACCGCAAGCCCATCACCTTCCTGCAGTCGCAGCAGGCGGCTTTCAACGTGGAGGGCATTCCGCGCTACGACAACATCTTCATCGTGATGCTGGAGAACAAGGCCACGATGTCGATCCTGAACTCGGCCTACGCGCCCAAGATCAACGGCTACCTGAAGGCCGGCAACCAACTGGTGAGCTACTACGCCACCGGCAACCCGAGCGAGCCCAACTACACGGCGCTGGGTGGCGCGGACGACTGGGGCATTACCGACGACAGCCAGTGGAATTGCGACGCGACCGGCACCAATGCCGTGCGGGACACTCCCGTGCCGGACAACACGCAGCCCGGCCTGTCCAAGTCACCATTCGCAGCCACCTGCACGCAGGCCGCCGCGGTGAACCACAACATCGTCGGCAAGCCCAACCTGTTCAATGCGATGACGAGCGCCGGCCTGACTTGGCGCACGTACAGCGAGTCGATGAATCCGGGCCAGGACTTCCGCACCGACAGCGTGGCCGATGCGGCCGTCACCGCCAAGGACAACGTCTATGCGCCGGGCACGCTGGGCGGCAACACCGCGGCCATTGGCGACGCTACGCTCACGCTGCCGCTGCCCGCAGGCCTGTACAAGACCAAGCACCACCCCGGCATGGCTTACCAGAACGTGCGCAGCGCGCCCGAATGGAAGTACAGCAACCGCACCATGGGCGGCGGCCAGTGGGACGCGACGCTGAAGAACAGCACCGACTACGCCATTCCCGCCAACTACGACTACGACCAACTCGGCGCCGACCTGGCCAGTGGCAACGTCGGCAACCTGAACTTCCTGGTGCCCGACCAGTGCGACGACATGCACGGCATCAGCGTGAAGGGCACCGGCGGCGTCGGCACCGCGAGCGACTGCGGCAGCGTGGCGAACAACGTGTCGGCCACCGCCGTCTCGCCGATCATCACGCGCGGCGACAACTACGTCGATTTCACGGTGAAGCGCATCCAGGCTTCACCGCTGTGGCAGAACCCGCAGAAGCGGGTGGCCATCGTGCTGATGTTCGACGAAGGCAGCGCCACCAGCGGCTTCAATTCCTGCTGCGGCTGGAACGTGTCGAACAGCACGGTCGCCAATCCGGTCAAGCAGAACGCGGACGGCACCTGGTCGGTGGACGCGACCATCAACAACTACACCAAGGGCAACCGCGGCCACGGCGAGAGCATCTTCGGCATTCTGACCAACCAGACCAACGCACCCAAGGGCGTGTCCGACAGCGACGCCTACAGCCACTTCTCGTTCGTTCGCACGCTGCAGGACATGTTCCAGCTGGCCGATCCGGTGGTCGACGGCACGTACATGAACCGCTCGAAGTACACCGAGGCCTTCATCGCCGAGAACATCATGAACCTGCCGGAATACGCAGGCAGCGCGGACACCCACTTCGACAGCGTGCGGCCGATCAACCACGCCTTCGTGATTCCGGCGAGCTACACGCAGAAGCAGTCGGGCGACGTCTCGACCACGGCGCAGGTCGGCCCGGATGCCAATCAGCTGAATGTCTGGTCGCTGAAGCAATGAGGGCGCTCGGTGCGGCGGGCATCGCAGGCGCGATGCTCGTCGTTGCATGCGGCGGCAGCGGCAGTGGCCCTGCCGTGGCGTTGCCGGGCACGGCTACGGGCGCCACGGCGGGCGCATCCGCACCCGCATCGCCGACAGCGGCGCCCGCGCCGCCCAGCACGCTGAGCCTTGCGGCGCAGGTGGGCCAGAAGATGTTCTTCGACAAGAAGCTCTCGGGCTCCGGCGCCATGTCTTGTGCCAGCTGCCACGACCCGGCGCATGCGCACGCGCCCGCCAACGACCTGTCTGTGCAGCTCGGCGGCGTGCACATGGACCTGGCCGGCCTGCGTGCCGTGCCTTCGCTGCGCTACAAGGACGTCACCCCGCCCTACGCCGACCTGCTGGACAACCCGGACGGCATCAGCGTGCCGGGCCCCGGCGGCGGCTTCACCGCCGACGGCCGCGCCGACACGCTGGCCGCGCAGGCCCGCATTCCGCTGCTCGACCCGCTCGAGATGGCCAACGCCAGCAGCGCCGAAGTGGTGAAGAAGCTGCAGGCCGCCGACTACGCACCGCTCATCGCCAAGGCCTTCGGTGCGAAGGTGTTCGACGACAGCGACGCCGCATTCGCCAATGCCTTGCTGGCCCTGCAGGCCTATCAACTCGAGGACAAGAGCTTTCATCCGTACAGCAGCAAGTTCGACCTGTATGCGGGCAACAAGATCGGCGGCACGCTCACGCCGGCGGAAACGCGCGGCCTCAAGGTGTTTGCCAATCCGGCCACGGGCAACTGCGCGTCGTGCCACTACCAGGGCGCGGGCCTCAACGGCAGTTCGGCGCTGTTCACCGACTTCTCCTACGAAGCGATCGGCGTGCCGCGCAACGCCGGCATTCCCGCCAACAACAACGTGCAGTACTTCGACATGGGCGTGTGCGGTCCGCTGCGCACCGACCATGCGCCGGCCGCGCCCAATGCCGCGAACAGCTTCTGCGGCATGTTCAAGGCGCCGACCCTGCGCAACGTGGCCACGCGCACGGCCTTCTTCCACAACGGCGTGATGCATTCGCTGGAACAGGTCATCCGCTTCTACAACACGCGCGACACGCAGCCCGAACTCTGGTACCCCACCGTGGGCGGCACGCCCAAGGCGAAGAACGACCCCGGCTTTCCGGGCTACGGCCTCGTCACCACGCAGTACACGGGCGGCAAGGTCCAGAAATACGACGACCTGCCAGCGGCCTACGCGCCGAACATCGATACCCAGCTGCCGATGGACGGCCGCGCCGCGGGCTCGGTGCCTCCCATGTCCGAACAGGACATTGCCGACCTGATCTGCTTCCTGAACACCTTGAGCGATGCGGACACGAAGCCCGCGACCCCCACGAAGCCGGGTGCATGCGTCAATTGATTTCCTTCCTTTCTCTTTCCATGAACAACGAAAAAATCTCCACGGTGCTGGGCGCGGTTGCACTGGCCGCCCTCCTCGCCGGTTGCGGCCCGCAGCAGCCCGAAGCCAATTTGCAGAACCTGACGGCCGCGATGAACGCCTACCTGGCGACAAAGGGCGACCTGTGCCTGGGCAAGACGCAGTGGCCCATCGACGTGCCGCAGCGGGAAGCGGGCACGCGCTCGCGCAACGCGGTGCAGATGCCGGTGCTCGAGCACGTCGGGCTGGTGAGCGCATCCGCGGCCAAGGTGCAAGACACCAAGGAAAGCGAACAGCCCGCCGAGATCGCCGTCACGCGCTATACGCTGACCGAAGAAGGAAAAAAATACTTCCACACGCGCGAAACCCAGGGCGACTTCTGCGCCGCCCACCTGACGCTCGACAAGGTTGTGAGCTGGGAAGCACGCAAAGACGAGAAAGACGCATCCGCCGTCGTCGTCACCTACACCTACAAGATCGACGCCGCGCCGTGGACCGGCGATGCCGATGTGCAGAAGGCTTTTCCGATGATGGACCGCGTGGTGCGCGGGGCCGGCACGATGCAGCTGAAGCAGAACTTCAAGCGCACGCAAACCGGCTGGGTTCCGGAGGGCGTCTGAGCCGAGGTTCCTGACAGGTGCGGGCGTCCGACGTGTATTGGTTTGACTTTTATTTAGATATATCTAAAATAGTTCAGATACGCTTCGAGAAGGACACCCGCCATGCGACATTTCCACTTCGGCCATCACAAGCATCACCACTGCCACGCTCCCCGTGGCGAACACGAAGACAGCGCCTCCGGCGGCTGCGGCCCTCGCCACGGCGGAGGTGAAGAGCAGCGCATGCACGGAGGCCGCGGCGGACGCGGCGGCGCGCGGGTCTTCGGCCATGGCGGCCTGCGCTTCGTGCTGCTGCAGCTCATCGCCGAGAAGCCGGCGCACGGCTACGAGCTCATCAAGGCCATCGAAGATCGCCTGGGCGGGAGCTACGCGCCGAGCCCCGGCGTGGTCTACCCCACGCTCACGCTGCTCGAAGAGATGGGCTACCTGAGCGTTGAAACGGCCGACACCGGCGGCCGCAAGCGCTACAGCATCACCGCCAGCGGCCAGGAGTTTCTGGCCGCCAACCGCGACACGGCCGACGCCATGATGGCCCGCATGAACGGCGGCGTCGACGGCGCCGGCCCGCGCGGCGGGCGCCCGCCACAGGTCACGCGCGCCATCGAGAACCTGAAGCTCGCGATGCGCATGCGCCTCTCGGGCAAACCCCTTACCGAACAACAAGCCCACGATTTCGCCGCGGTGCTCGACAGCGCCGCCCAGCAACTGGAACGACTCTAGAAAGAATTTTCTTGAATGACTGACTTCACCACCGCAACCTCCCCTGTCGGCGCGCCTGACCGCACGCCGCGCCGCGTGCGCCACGAGCTTCGCTTTCGCCAGCTCACCGTGAAGACGGCGCAGCGCATCACGCCGCACCTGATCCGCATCACCCTCACGGGCGACGACCTCGCGGGGTTCACGAGCCTGGGCTTCGACGACCACTCGAAGGTCTTTTTCCCCGATGCCGCCACGGGCCAGCTCACGCTTCCGACTGTGGGCCCAGACGGTCCGGTGTGGCCCGCGGGCGGCCGACCGACCATGCGCGACTACACGCCACGCCGATACGACGCCACGGCCAACACGCTCGAAATCGACTTCGCACTGCATGAGGCCGGCCCCGCCACGCAATGGGCCGAAGAGGCCAAGCCTGGCGACATACTGGGCGTAGGCGGCCCGCGCGGTTCGTTCATCGTGCCGACCGAGTTCGACTGGCACCTGCTGATCGGCGACGACACCGCCCTGCCTGCCATCGCCCGGCGCCTGGCCGAGCTGCCGGCCGGCGCGCGCGTGGTGGTGCTGGCGGAGGTCGACAGCGAAGCCGACCAGATTCCGTTCGAGACGCAAGCCGAACTCACGTTGCAATGGGTGCACCGCCGCGGCGCCGAGCCGGGCCTGAGCCCCGTGCTGCTCGACACGCTCAAGGCGACGAAGCTGCCGGCCGGCGACTTCCATGCGTGGGTGGGATGCGAATCGGCGATTGCGAAGGCGTTGCGTGCGCATCTGGTGGGCGAGCGCGGCGCCAACCCGAAGTGGGTTCGCGCGTCAGGCTATTGGCGGCGCGGCGCAGTGGCGACGCACGACACGCACGACGAGTAACCCGAATTGCTCCTTCCCCCTCTGGGGGAAGGTTGGGATGGGGGCAGGCGGCCTACGAAAAAGCCGCTATCACTTGATACGCCGCTTGCCCCCACCCCTGCCCTCCCCCAAAGGGGGAGGGAGAAAGAAACTCAGATCCAGCCGGCCCGCCTGAACCGGTAGTAAAGGTAGCTGCAGGTGCCGCCCATCAACGCCAGCGCCGCCGCATAGCCATAGCGCAATTTCAGCTCGGGCATGTGCTCGAAGTTCATGCCCCAGATGCCGGCGAACGCGGTACACACCGCAAAGATGCTGGCCCAGGCGGCAAGCCGCTTGGTCACTTCGCTCTCTTCGATGGTCACCATCGAAAGGTTCACCGAAATGGCGGTGCCAATGGTGTCGCGCATGGCGTCGATGGAACCGTTGATGCGCACCAGGTGGTCGGCCACGTCGCGGAAATACTCCTGCGACGTGACGCAGATCTGCGGCACCCGGCCACCGTGCAGCTTGCCGGCCGCCTCTGTCAGCGGCGCCACCGCGCGCTTGATGATGAGGCTGCGCCGCTTCAGGTCGTACAGCTGCTTGATCTTGTCGCGCGCTGCGCCGCCTTGCGTGAAGATCTGCTGCTCGATGGATTCGAGCTCCACCTCGAGCGCATCGATCACCGGAAAGTAGCGGTCGACCACCGCGTCCATCAATGCGTAGAGCACAAAGCCCGCGCCGTTGCGCAGCAGCTCCGGCTCGCGCTCGCACCGCTCGCGCACGCCTAGAAAGCCCTGCTTGCTGCGGTTGCGCACCGAGAGCACGTAATTCTTGCCCACGAACACGTCGACCTCGCCCACGTTCACCGAATGTTCGCCCTCCGGCGCAGGTTCGACCATGTGCATCACCACGAAGAGCGAGTCGCCGTACTCTTCCACCTTGGGCCGCTGATGGCCATGGTGGGCGTCTTCCACTGCCAGCGGATGCAGGTTGAACTCCTCCTGCATCTGGGCCAGCTCTTGCGGCGAGGCGTCGCTCAGCGCAACCCAGACAAAGCAGCCCGGCCGGGTGATGTACTCGCTGATGTCCTCCACAGGAATATCGGCGAGCTTGGCGCCGTTTTCATAGGCAACGCAGTTGATCAGCATCGGTACTCGTCCATCGTCAAACTGAATGTGGAATCAGGTCCTCACCGCATCCTGGTTCGCAGCCGCGGCCAGGAGGCCGGTGGCTGCCAGCGAAGCCTCGATGGCCTCCGTCTCGCTCCTGAGCAGGGCGAGCCCCTTTTCGGCGAACGCTGTGTGGCTTGCAACGTCGGCCCACAGGCTCGCAGCGGCTTCGGCGCATGTCAATGATGTGAAGCGGATGCGGCCCTTCGCCAGCTCCACGAAGCGTTTCTCGCGCAATGGGTCGGCCCGGTCCCACGCGCCGCCGATGAGCACGCGCCGGCCACGCTTGACGCGCGGTTCGAGCTCGGCAAAGAAAGGCAGCTTGGCGGTTACCCAGCCCAGCATCCCGGAGTTCAACGCGGTGTCGAACGCGGTGGGGGCGGTGTGCGACTTCGCAAAGTCGCGCAAGGTGCCGAGTTCGTAGAGCACCGGCTCTTTCGATCCCTTTGCGCTGCTTTCGGCAGGCTTGATGATGGGCGGACCGTTGCCAGCTCGGCCATCGGGCCGTCTCGACTTGCGCAGGTCGGCAAGCTGGGCCGGCGACATGCAGAGATACAGCGCGGCGAGTTCTGCGGGCAGGGTGGCGGTGTCGGGCAGCGCGTCTGCGTCAGGGCCTTTGAATTCATCCGGGTGGACCATGGGCGCCTTGTTCTTCACGCGGGGTTCGCGCTGGCAGATTTTAGAACGGCGGGGTGGACGCTGATTCGCATCGGCAAGCCGGCCAGGTCGGCCATCGGCTGAGCCATCCGGCGTCCCCGATAATCGTCCGAGTGAAAACGACGACTGCGCAACCCTCCCCCTCGACCAGCGACTTCTCCGGGCATACGCCCATGATGGCGCAGTATCTGGGCCTCAAGGCGAACCATCCGGACACCCTGCTGTTCTACCGGATGGGCGACTTCTACGAGCTGTTCTGGGCCGACGCCGAAAAGGCCGCGCGCCTGCTCGACATCACGCTCACCCAGCGCGGCCAGTCGGCCGGACAGCCGGTGGTGATGTGCGGCGTGCCCTTTCACGCGGTCGACACCTACCTTGCGCGGCTCATCAAGCTCGGCGAATCGGTCGCCATCTGCGAGCAGGTGGGCGAGGTCGGCGCCAGCAAGGGGCCGGTGGAGCGCAAGGTGGTGCGGGTGGTCACGCCCGGCACGCTGACCGACTCGGAACTGCTCAACGACAAGAGCGAATCGCTGCTGCTCGCGGTGCACGCGGGCACGCGCAACTTCTGCGGGCTGGCCTGGCTCAACGTCACCGGCGCCGAGCTGCGGCTGGCCGAATGCCCGGCCGACGCGCTCGAATCCTGGATCGCGCGCATCGCGCCGAGCGAGCTGCTCTACAGCGCTGAAGTCACACCCGCCTTCGAGCAGCGCCTGAAGGCCGCGCGCGCGGCCACGCCCTTCACCCTCTCGATCCGACCGGCTTGGCAGTTCGACGGCGGGCTGGGGGAACGCAAGCTCAGCGAGCAGATGGGCAGCAACAGCCTTGCCGCCTGGAACGCCGAAACGCTTTCCAACGCGCATGCCGCGGCGGCCGCGCTGCTGGGCTACGCCGAGCACACGCAGGGTCGCGCCCTCTCGCACGTGCAGCGACTTTCGGTGGAGCGCGACGGCGACCTGATCGAGCTGCCGCCGACCACGCGGCGCAATCTGGAGCTGGTGCAGACGCTGCGCGGCGAAGACTCGCCCACGATGTTCTCGCTGCTGGACACCTGCATGACGGGCATGGGCAGCCGCCTCTTGAAGCGATGGCTGCTGTCGCCCCGGCGCGACCGCAGCGAGGCGCAGGCGCGGCTCGAAGCCATCGGCGCGCTGCAGTCCACGGTGCTGGGCGGCACGGCCGCGCCCTGGCGCTCGCTGCGCGAGCAGCTCAAGAACACGAGCGACGTGGAGCGCATTGCGGCGCGCATTGCATTGAGGCAAGTGCGTCCACGCGAACTGCTGGCACTGCGGCTCGCACTCGCGAAGGCGGAGCAACTGGCGCCGCTTCTGCCCCCGTCGGCCGCGCTGCTCGACCGGATTGCCGAACGCCTCGCGCCGCCTCCGGGCTGCGCCGACTTGCTGGTGAGCGCCATCAAGCCCGACCCGTCGGCGCTGGTGCGCGATGGCGGGGTGATCGCCACCGGCCACGATGCCGAGCTCGACGAGCTGCGCGCCATCAGCGAGAACTGCGACGACTTTCTGCTGAAGCTCGAAATCAGCGAACGCGAACGCACCGGCATCAGCAACCTGCGGGTGCAGTTCAACCGCGTGCATGGCTTCTACATCGAGGTGACGCAAAGCGCGCTCTCGAAGGTGCCCGACAACTACCGCCGCCGCCAGACGCTGAAGAATGCCGAGCGCTTCATCACGCCCGAGCTCAAGACTTTCGAAGACAAGGCACTGAGCGCGCAAGACCGCGCACTGGCGCGCGAGAAATGGCTTTACGAACAGCTGCTCGATGCGCTGCAACCTTCGGTGCCGGCGCTCACGCAACTGGCCGGTGCCATTGCCACGCTCGACACGCTGTGCGCGCTGGCCGAGCGCTCGCACACGCTGCACTGGCGCGCGCCGAGCTTTGTGTCGCACCCGTGCATCGAGATCCAGCAGGGCCGCCACCCGGTGGTGGAAGCGCGGCTGGCCGAAAAGTCGTCGGGCGGCTTCATTGCCAACGACACGCAGCTGGGCCCGCAGCAGCGCATGCAGATCATCACCGGCCCCAACATGGGCGGTAAGTCGACCTACATGCGGCAGGTTGCGATCATCGTGCTGCTGGCTTCCATCGGCTCGCACGTGCCGGCCGCGGCGTGCCGGCTCGGGCCGATCGATGCGATACACACACGCATTGGCGCGGCGGACGACCTGGCCAACGCGCAGTCGACCTTCATGCTCGAGATGACCGAGGCCGCGCAAATTTTGCACAGCGCCACCGCACAGTCGCTGGTGCTGATGGACGAAATCGGCCGCGGCACCAGCACCTTCGACGGGCTGGCGCTGGCCGCCGGCATCGCGGCCCAGCTGCACGACCGCAGCAAGGCCTTCACGCTCTTTGCCACCCACTACTTCGAGCTGACCGAGTTTCCGGCCACACACCACTGCGCAGTGAACATGCACGTGAGCGCCACCGAAGCGGGCCGCGACATCGTGTTTCTGCACGAGATGCAGCCAGGCCCGGCCAGCAAGAGCTACGGCATCCAGGTGGCGCGGCTCGCCGGCATGCCCGCCGCGGTGGTCAACCATGCGCGGCAGGCGCTGGAGGCACTTGAATCGCAGCATGCGCAAACTCGTGCACAGGTCGACCTGTTTGCACCGCCGCCCGCGGCCGAAACTCCCATGGCCAGCGCCGTAGAATCCGCGCTGGCTGCGCTCGACCCCGACACCATGAGCCCGCGCGAAGCCCTCGACGCGCTCTATGCCCTCCAAAAACTGAACACGCGTGAACGCAGTGCCGCCTGAGCGGGCCTGATTCATGCGAGACGAACTCATGACTTACTGCGTAGGCATCAAACTCAACGCCGGCCTGGTGTTTCTTTCCGACTCGCGCACCAACGCGGGCGTGGACCACATCAGCACCTTCCGCAAGATGATCGTCTACGAGCAGCCCGGCGACCGCGTCATGGTGCTGCTGTCGGCGGGCAACCTGAGCATCTCGCAGTCGGTGCGCGAAATCCTCCAGATCGAGGAACTGCGCGAAACCCGCGAAGACGGCACGCAGGGCGCCCCCATCACCATCTGGAATGCCAAGAGCATGTTCGACGCCGCGCGCGTGCTCGGCTCGGCCGTGCGCCACGTGTACGACCGCGACGCCGAGGCGCTCAAGCATGCGGGCCTCGACTTCAACGTGTCCTTCATCTTCGGCGGGCAGGTCAAGGGCGAAGGCATGCGCCTGTTCCTGGTCTACGCGGCTGGCAACTTCATCGAGGCCACCACCGAGACGCCCTATTTCCAGGTCGGTGAATCGAAATACGGCAAGCCCGTGCTCGACCGCGTGCTCACGCCCGAAACCCCACTCGACGAAGCCGCCAAGTGCGCGCTGGTGTCGATGGACTCGACCATGAAGTCGAACCTTTCGGTCGGCCTGCCGCTCGACCTGGTGGTGTACGAGGCCAACAAGTTCGAGACCGACCGCGTGATCTGCATCGACGCCGACAACCCCTACTACCGCATGATGCACAACAGCTGGGGCCAGAAGCTGCGCGAGGTGTTCGACAGCATCGAAGACCCAGTGTGGGACGACGCCGTCACCGAGCATCCGCTGAAGATGCCGGCAACCCGCCACAGCCCGCTGCGGAAAATTTCCACGCCCGACGAAAAGCTGATCTGAACCCCGTGCCTCCGGTCATTTTTTCGCACGGCAACAGTTTCCCTGCGAGCACCTACCGCGTCGTTCTCGACAGCCTGCGCAACCGCGGCTTCGAGGTCGATGCCATCGAGAAGTTCGGCCACGATCCGAAGTACCCAGTCACCGACAACTGGCCGTACCTGGTGCAGCAGCTGGCCGACTTTGCCCGGCAGCAGGCCGACCGCGCCGGCGGGCCGGTGTTCCTGGTGGGCCATTCGTTCGGCGGCTTCTTGAGCCTGATGTGCGCGGCCATGCATCCGGCGCTCGCCTGCGGCGTGGTGCTGCTCGACTCGCCCGTTCTCGGCGGCTGGCGTGCCAACACGCTGAACCTGGTCAAGCGCACCCCGCTGATGAAGACCGTGTCGCCCGGCGCCGTGAGCCGCCAGCGCAAGAACCGCTGGGCGCACCGCGAGGAAGTGTTCGAGCACTTTCGCCGCAAAAAGGCCTTTGCCAAGTGGGACGAGCAGGTGTTGCACGACTACATCGACCACGGCACTTTCGACAGCGAGGACACGCGTGAGCTGAGCTTCGACCGCAACGTGGAAACCGCGATCTACAACACCCTGCCCCACAACCTCAGCGGCCTGCTGCGCCGCAATCCGCTCCAGTGCAAGGTGGCCTTCATCGGCGGGCGCCAGTCGGCCGAGATGAAGCAGGTGGGCATGAAGATGACCCAGCAGGTCACCAAGGGGCGCATTGCCATGCTGGACGGCACGCACCTGTTCCCCATGGAAAAGCCGCTCGCAACCGCCGCGGCCATCGAGGCGTCGCTGCGCAACCTGGCTGGCTGAACGGTTTGCCGGCCGACCGCGGCCGAGCTTTAGGGGCAATGGATTCTCGCCTGGAATCCCCGTTAAGCCTTTTGGCACAGTGTCAAGACGGGGATAAACCAGATGATACAAATTGCTAACATCGGTAAGATTTACTGAAAATAAGTAAAAACGTCCCAGTTCCTTGGCCGTCGCTTCAGAATGCAGCACAAATGTCAACTTCCCTTTCGGAAGCCGTTGAAGCCATCTCGCTGAGCCCGCCCCTCGTGGTCGAAAACGATCGGGCGATGCAGGAACGTTTGCACTACGTTTTGTCGATGCTGGGCTGCGACGAGCCGCAGATCGCATGGACCGACGACGACGCGGCGGCCATGCATCTGCTCGAGAGCGAACGCTTCGGAGTCGCACTGGTGGACATTGGGCTGCCGGACGGCCGCGGCATCGAACTCATCGAATGGCTGCAAACCCACCACCCGCAAGTGCCCGCGGTGGCAATTTCTGCCTCGTCGCGCACCGAGATAGCCATTTTTTCGGCATTGCGCGCGGGGGCCGTAGCCTATCTGCTGAAGGAGCGTGACGATCTCGAACTCAGCATCGGGCTGCGCAGCATTGAACAGGGCGGCGCGCTGATCGATGCGGGCATTGCCCGGCGCATTCTCGCGTGGCATGCGGAGCACGCCAGCGATTTGCTCTCCATGCCAGAGGCGATGCTGACGCTGCGCGAGCGCAACATGCTGGAACTGGTGGTGCAGGGGCTCACGCATCGCGACATTGCCGAAACGCTCTCGACGCCTCGGCTCGCGGTGGAACGCCGGACCCGCAACATCTACAGAAAGCTGGCGCTCGGCTCGCGGGCCGGTTCGGCGCATCCCCTGAGCAACAGGGCCGTTCTGCTTTCTTGAAGCAGTTGGTTCGCGGCCGTGCTGCGTTGCACGCGCAATCTTTCTGACTACTCCGCCCAGACCACCGTGCCTGTCCACGCCGTGGCCAGCACCACGATGCCGAAGGCGATCCGGTACCAGGCAAACGGAATGAAGTCGTGCGTGCTGATGTACTTCAGCAGCCAGCGCACGCAGAGCCACGCGCTGACGAACGAGAACACCAGCCCCACGGAGAACATCGGGACGTCGGCCATCGAGAGCAGCGCGCGTTCCTTGTAGAGGCTATAGGCGCCAGCGCCGATCAGCGTCGGAATGGCAAGAAAGAACGAGAAGTCCGTGGCCGCCTGGCGCGACAGGCCGAGCAGCATGCCGCCGATGATGGTCGAGCCGCTGCGGCTGGTGCCCGGGATCATCGCGAAGCACTGCACCAGCCCAACCTTGAGGGCATCCCACATCGTCATGTCGTCGACGTGCTCGATGCGGATGGAACCCGGCGGACGCTTCTCGGCCCACAGAATGATGAAGCCCCCGATGATGAATGTGCTGGCCACCACCACGGGCGTGAACAGCTGCTCCTTGATCATCTTGCCGAATATCAGCCCGAGCAGCACGGCGGGAATAAAGCCGATGATCACGTTGAGCGCGAGACGCCTGGCCTTGGCCTGCCGCGGCAACGCCACCACGGTGGAATGGATCTTCTGCCAGTACACCAGGATCACCGCGAAGATCGCACCGGTCTGAATGGCGATGTCGAACACCTTGGCCTTGGCGTCGTCGAAGCCGAGCAACGAGCCCGCAAGAATCAGATGTCCGGTCGACGAGATGGGCAGAAACTCTGTCAGCCCCTCGACGATGCCCATGACGGCGGCCTTCACCAGCAAAACGATGTCCACGCTTACTCCTTTAAAGAGCGTCAATTATGGCGAGGCATCGAGTCAGGCCAGGTTCAGCTGTCCCCGGACAGTTGCGGGCCTTATCGAGGGACTTGACCGGCGCGCAGCCGCAGGGCTCGCACCGCACTGTCTACGGTGGTGAGCACGGGCAAGCCGCTCGCTTGCTCGCAGGCCGTGCGTGCGCGCGCCATGCTGAACTGCGCGAGCGCAATGCGCGTGCAGCCGCGATTGCGCAGAGCCACCGCCTGCGCGGCGATCAAGGCATCGTGGCGCTGCGTGTCGCCAGCGTTCAAGGCATCGAGCGCGCCTTCGGCCAACGCGGGTTCGAGCGCAACGCCGGACGGGAATTCAGGCGGCATCGACACCAGCGTGGCCGCGAAGGTCGCGATGAGACCGAGCTTGCCTTGCCCTTCGGATTGAGCTTGCACGGCCTCGGCGACCATGGCCTCGTTGGGCTTGAGCACCGGAATGCCCGCATGCCGCTGCGCCACCGCCTCGACGCACGGCCCGAAGGCCGAGCATGTGAAAAGAATGCCCTCTGCACCAGTGTCGACCGCGTACTGCGCAAGCCGCTGAAAGCGCGCGTGCATGGCGGCGTCGAGACCGCTCCCGCCGCGCGCCAGATCGGCCGACAGGCTGTCGTCCAGCAGGTTCATGCGCACAGCCTCGGGCCAGTCGCGCTCGAAGGCGGCGTTGATGGGCGCGACCGAATGCGAAAGCGCGTGGATCAGTGCGATGCGGGTCATGCGGGAACGGCGGTCAGATGCCCTTCGAAGACGGGCTGGCAAAGGCCTCTTTCGTCTCTGCGTTGAGCGGGTAGTTGATGTTGATGCCCTTGGGCGGAATCGGCGACATGAACCACTTGTTGTAGAGCTTCTCCATTTCGCCGGACTTCATCATGCCCGACACCACGCGGTCCACCAGCGCCTTGAAGGCCGGATCGTCCTTGCGGAACATGAGCGACTGGTTCTCGGTGCGCAGGCTCTCCCCGGTGATGACGAAGTCCTTCGGGTTGCGCGCATTCGCGATCTGCCCGGCCAGCAGGATGTCGTCCAGCACGAAGGCCTGCGCCCTGCCGCTTTCCACCAGCAGGAACGAGTCGCTGTGGTCCTTGCCGCCGAGGTTGTTCACCTCGAGATTGCGGCCTTTGTCGGCCTCGCGCAGCAGGCGGAACGAGGTGGTGCCGGTGGTGGTGACCACCGTCTTGCCCTGCAGGTCGGCAATGCTCTTGATGCCCGAGTCGGCCTTCACCAGCATGCGCACGTTGTAGCGAAAGATGTCGGGCGAAAACGCCACCTGCTTCTGGCGCTCGACCAGGTTGGTGGTGGAACCGCATTCGATGTCGACCGTCCCGTTCTGCACCAGCGGAATGCGGTTGGCCGAGGTCACGGCCTGGTACTTGATCTCGATGGCCGGCAGCTTGAGCTCGCTCTTCACCGCCTCGACGATACGGTTGCAGATCTCGATGCTATAGCCCACGGGCTTCAGGTTGCCATCGAGATATGAAAAGCCGAACGACGACTCACGGTAGCCGAAGGTGATGGTGCCGCTTGCCTTGATCTTGGCGAGCGTGTCGTTGTTGTCCTGCGCCTGTGCGGCCGCTTGCGGCAGCAGGATGGCAAAGGCGGCCGCGAGGGCGGCAGCACCGAAAGGAATCGGCAGACGAAGCTTGGGCATGGGAGCGCTCCTCGGAACGGCGGTTGAAGAAAACGGCGAAAGAAATTGGGCAGTGGTCAGCGCGCGGCGGCACTCGTCACCGCGTCGATCGAAGCAGCGAGGCGGGTGGCGATTTCCCGCAGGTCTTGCCGCGTCGCGATGAACGGTGGCGCGAGCAGCACGTGGTCCCCCTGCCGGCCATCGACCGTGCCGCCGAAGGGGTAGCACAGCAGGCCGCGCTCCATGGCGTCCTTCTTGATCGCGGCGTGGACATTCAAGGCAGGGTCGAACGGCCCCTTGCTCGCGCGCTCGGCCACCAGCTCGATGCCCCAGAAAAAGCCGCGGCCGCGGATGTCGCCCACGTGCGCATGGCCGCCGAGCGCATCGGCCAGCATGGCGCCGAAGGACGCGCCGTCTTCACGCACCTTGGCAACCAGGCCGTCGCGCCGGATCACCTGCTGCACCGCGAGCGCCGCCGCGCAGGCCATCGGATGGCCGAGGTAAGTATGGCCATGCTGGAAGAAGCCGCTGCCCTTTGACATGGCCTCGACGACCTTGCCCTGCGCCAGCACCGCGCCGATCGGCTGGTAGCCGCCGCCCAGGCCCTTGGCGATGGTCATCAGGTCGGGCACCACGCCCTCCAGTTCGCAGGCGTGCAGCGTGCCGGTGCGCCCCATGCCGCACATCACCTCGTCGAGGATCAGCAGCACGCCGTAGTTGTCGCACACCGCGCGCACGGCCTTGAAGTAGCCCGGCACGGGTGTGAGCACGCCGGCCGTGGCGCCGCCCACGGTTTCGGCCACGAAAGCGATGACGCGATCGGCGCCCTGCGCGAGGATGGCGGCTTCGAGTTCGGCCGCAAGGCGCAAACCGTATTGCTCGGCGCTTTCATCGGCCCGCTGCTCGCGATAGGGGTAGCACGGCGCCACATGCGTGGCCGGCACCAGGATGGGCGCGAACGGCTCGCGCCGCCATGCATTGCCGCCCACGGCCAGCGCACCGAGCGTGTTGCCGTGATAGCTCTGGCGGCGTGCGATGAAGTGCGTGCGCTGCGGCTGGCCGATCTCGACGAAATATTGCCGCGCCATCTTGAGCGCCGCCTCGACCGCCTCGGAGCCGCCGCTCACCAGGTACGCATGGCTCATGCCTTCGGGGGCGAAAGCGATCAGTTCGTCGGCCAGCTGCTCGGCTACTTCGCTCGTGAAGAAGCTGGTGTGCGCGTAAGCCAGCTTGTCGATCTGCGCATGCATGGCGGCCAGCACCTCGGGGTGCGCGTGGCCGAGTGACGAAACGGCTGCGCCGCCCGAGGCGTCGAGGTATTCGCGGCCCTCGGCGTCGCGGATGAACATGCCGCCGGAGCCTGTGGCAAGGGGGGGCGTGTGGCGAAGGTGGCGATGGAAGACGTGCGTCATGGCGGCTGGGCGGCGGTGGGTGGCGGATGCGTGTTTGGAACCAACGTTTCCGCCGGATTATTATTTGGAACATTTGTTCCGTCAACTGCTCCGTCGTTCCATGTCCGGTACATTCGTTCCAACGACCGCCAGAAGAGAGACACCGCCATGGGCGCCAGAGAACAGATCCGCCAGCGTTTCAACGAGTTGAGCCCGGCCCTGCAGCAGGTTGCGCGCTACGTGCTCGACCATCCCAACGAGGTGGTGACCGCATCGATGCGCAACGTGGGCACGCGCGCGCAGAGCACGCCGGCCACGCTGGTGCGTTTTGCGCAGCACCTGGGCTATGCGGGCTGGCCGCAACTCAAGGAAGCCTTTGCCGGCGACATGGGCCTGGGCAGCGAAACCTATGGCGGGCGGGCCAAGCAACTCATCGGCCGCGTGCAGGACCGAAGCCTGACGGCCGAGATGTTCGAGGTTCAGCGCCGCAACCTCGAGGCCACGCACCAGCAGAGCGAGCAGGCGCTGCAAAAAGCCTGTGCGCTGATCGAGAAGGCGCCGGCCGTGCATGCGGCGGGTTTCAGGGCCTGCTTTCCAATCGCGTTTTCGTTCGTCTACGTGTATCGGCTCTTCCGCGCCAGCGTGCACCTGGTCGATGGCCAGGGCGGCTCGCTCGAAATGCAGCAGCGCGCCTTTGCCAAGGGCGACGCGCTGGTGGTGGCCAGCTTCATGCCCTACTCGCGCGAGGCGCTGCAAGTGGCAGAGGCGGCCAAGGCGGCCGGCTGCCGCATCGTGGCCATTACCGACAGCGTGGCGTCGCCGCTGTCGCTGCTGGCGGACGAAACGCTGCTTTTCACGATCAACAGCCCTTCTTTCTTTCCGTCGGTGGCGGCGGGGGTTGCCGTGACCGAGGCGCTGGTCGAACTGCTCGCAAGCCGCGCGGGCAAGCCGGTGATCCGGCGCATCGACCAAGCCGAGGCGCAGCTGTTCGAGTCAGGGGCCTACCTGGTGCCGCCGGTGACGCGCGGAAATTAGGCCTCCGAGCCGAATCTGCGTGCTGCGGTGCCGCAATAGCGGAACCCCATCTAGCCCGAATGGTCGAACGACTGTCGCGGTTGTGTGCCGCGACAGGAGGTATGACCATGAAGCAGGTGAAACATTGGCAAGACCCGGTCAGCGTCGCGCTCGGTGCGTGGCTGATCATCTCGCCTTGGGTACTGGGCTTCCAGGACGTCACTTACGCAATGTGGAGCGCAGTGGCGACAGGCATCGTGCTAGGCGCCGTGGCGCTGGGGGCGACCCTGGTCCCGCGTGCCTGGGAAGAGTGGACCGAAGGCGCCATCGCCATCTGGTTGGCCGTGTCGCCCTGGGTGCTCGGCTTTGCCACCGTCGAGAAAGCAATGGTGAATGCGGTGCTCGTGGCGGCGGCGATCCTGGTGCTCGCGCTGTGGGTGCTGGTGACCGACAAGGACTACCTCGGCGGGTCGATGGACAGTCACGCGCACTGAGCGCATGGCCATCATCGCACCGTGAAGGAGAACGGCTCCGCGCGCAATCCGCGCCGGGGCTGAGGAGATGGGCAGCCGCCCATCTCGCGCACAGCCAGTCCGCTCCGCTCAGCGGAGAGGGGTGGGCTGTTGCCAGCCGCCGCCCAGAGCCTGGATGAGTGCCACCGCGGCGGTCTGGCGATTCACCTGCAACTGCACCAGCGTGCGCCGCGCGCTGAGAGCGGCTGCCTGCGCTGTGACCACCTCGGTGTAGCTGACCTGAGCCGCGCGGTAGCGATTGAGCAGCTGCTGCTCCGTCTTGTCGGCGGCGGCCGAAGCTTCGCGCCGCAGGCCTTCCTGCTGCGCGAGCGCGGCGCCGGCCGTCAGCTGGTCTTCCACTGCCTGGAAGGCCGTGAGCACCGCTTGGCGGTAGCGCGCCACGCTGGCCTCGTGGGCCGCCTTGGCCGAGTCGACGCTCGCGCCGATGGCGCCGGCATCGAACACCACCTGCGCCACGGAAAGGCCGAGCGCCCATAGTGTGTTGGAGGCATTGAACAGGTCTTTCACGCGGCTCGCATTGCTGCCCACGGAAGCGCTGAGCCCGAAGTTCGGGAAGTACGCCGACCGCGCAATGCCGATCTGCGCATTGGCCGCCGCCACCGCGCGTTCGGCGGCGGCAATGTCGGGCCGGCGCTGCAGCAGCGTCGATGGCACGCCGGTGGGAATGCCCGGCACCGTGGGTGTCCACTGCGCGGCTGGCAGGCTGAATTCGGCCGGCGCCACGCCCACCAGCATGGCGATGGCGTGCTCCAGCGTGGCGCGGGTGCGCTGCAGCCCGACGCGGTCGGCCTGCGCGCTCACGAGCTGGGTCTGCGCCTGCAGCACGTCGGTCTGGGCCACGATGCCGGCCTTGTAGCGGTTGCTGGTGATTTCGAAGGCGCGCTGGTAGCCCTCGATGGTCTGGTCGAGCAGCACGATTTCCGCATCGGCTTCGCGCAGCGAAAAGTAATTGATAGCCAGGTCGCCGATGGCCGACAGGCGCGCCGAGGCCAGGTCGGCCTCGCTGGCCTGCGCATTGGCCTCGGCACTGGTCACGGCCTGCCGCAGCCGGCCCCACACATCCGGTGCCCAGTCGACCCCCAGCGTGGCCGAAAAGGCATTGGACGCATTGCTGGAGCCTCCGATGTTGCCGCTTCGCCGGCCGCTGCCGTCGAGCGATACCGTGGGAAACAGCGCGGCGCGCTCCCCACGCACCAAAGCCTTTGCCTGCGCGTAGTTGGCCACGGCGGCGGCAATGTTCTGGTTGGACACCTGCACGCGGGCCGCCAGTTCGTCGAGCGTGGCATCGCCGAAAAGCTTCCACCATTCGCCGCGGTCGAGCGCATCGGCCGGGGCGGCGGGGAGCCAGCCTTCAGCGGTCTTCTGCTCCTTCCACCCGGCGGGCGCGGCCGAGCTTGGCACCTGGTATGCAGGGCCTACGGCGCAGCCGGCCACCATGGCCGCGAAGGCGAGCGCGGACAGCGAAGGGATGCGGGTGCGATGTGTCATGGCAAGGGATTCATTTTCTCGGAGGCCGGGAACACCGCGGAACCGGCTTTGCCGGGCCGCCGGTGTTGCCCCCTTGAGGGGGGAGTCGAGCTACACGAAGTGAGCGAGGGACGGGGGTGGGGTTCATACAGGCGAGCTTGCCGCGCGGCTCAGGTGCCGCTCATTGCCGGAGCGCCGGCGCAGCTTGTCGAGCAGCACGTAAACCACCGGCGTGGTCAGCAGCGTGAGCAGCTGGCTCGCCACCAGTCCGCCGATGATCGCTACGCCCAGCGGCTGGCGCAGTTCTGCGCCCTGGCCGAATCCGATGGCCAGCGGCAGCGCGCCCAGCGCCGCGGCCAGCGTGGTCATGAGAATTGGGCGGAAGCGCAGCAGGCACGCCTCGCGCACCGCTTCCACGGCCGAGATGCCGCGCGCGCGCTCCGCCTCGAGCGCGAAGTCGATGATCAGAATCGCATTCTTCTTCACGATGCCGATCAGGAGGAAAAGCCCGATCAGCGCAATGATCGAAAAATCCATGCGGAACAGCAGCAGCGCCAGCACCGCGCCCACGCCCGCAGAAGGCAGCGTGGTCAGCACGGTGATCGGGTGGATCAGGCTCTCATAGAGGATGCCGAGCACGATGTAGATGACCACGATGGCCGCCACGATGAGCGCCAGCTGCTGCCCCTGCGATTGCTGGGCCGCCAGCGCCGTGCCCTGGAAGCTGCCGCGCACGTTCACGGGCATGGCAATGTCGGCCTCGGCCTGCGCGACGATGCGCCGCGCATCCTGGAGCGTGACGCCCTCGTCCAGGTTGAAGGAGACGGTGCTCGCGAGCTCGGTGTCCTGGTGGTCGATGGAGCTCGGCACGGCGCGCTCGCTCACCTTGGCGATGGCCGAGAGCGGCACCATGAGCGTGGTGTTCGCAGCCAGCGCCTGGCCCGTTGACGCGGTACGCAGCGCCGGGTTGGCCGACGTGGTGGTCGAGGTGCCGGTGGTCGCGTCGGTGGTGTTGGCCAGCGAACTCACGATGGTGGCGCCGCTTGCTGTCGTGCTGGTGGTGAGTGTCGAGGGCACGTACAGGTCCTTCAGCACCAAGGGCGCGCGTTGGTAGCGCGGCGCCCATTCCATGATCACGGAATACTGGTTGAGCTCGTCGTAGATGGTGGCGACCGAGCGCTGGCCGTAGGCGTTGTAAAGCGCGTTGTCGACTGCACTGGAGGTCACGCCGAGCCGCGCGGCGCTTTCGCGGTCGACATCGACATAAGTCTCAACGCCGTTGTCCGCCTGATCGCTGTCCACGTCGGTCAGCGCCGTCTCCTGGCGCAACCGGTCGGCCAGCTTGGCGGTCCAGGTGCGCAGGTCGGCCAGGTTGTCGCCCTTCAGCGTGTACTGGTAGGTCGAATTGCTCGACCGCCCGCCCATGCGCAGGTCTTGCACCGGGCTCAGGAACACGCGCAGGCCGGTCAGCTGGTTGAGCTGCGGCCGCAGCCGGTTGACGACCGCCGAGGTCTTCTCGGTGCGCTGCGACAGCGGCTTGAGATTGACGAACATGAAGCCGCCACCCGAGCGGCTGCCGCCCGCGAAGCCCACCACGGTATCGACCGCCGGGTCCTTGTGGATGATGTCGACCGCCTGGCGCAGTTTTTCGCTCAGCGCGGCCGACGAAATGCTCTGATCCGCGCGCAGGCCCGCATTGAGCTGGCCGTTGTCCTGCTCGGGGAAGTAGCCCTTGGGAATGGCGGAGAACAGGTACACGTTGAGCCCGATGACCGCCAGCAGCACCACCATGACCACGGCCTTGCTCGCGAGCGCCCAGTCGAGGCTGTGGGCATAGGTGCGAAGGCTCCACTGGTAGACGCTTTCGGCCATGCGCGCCAGGCGTCCGGGCGGCTTGGCATCGGGCTGCTCGGCGCGCAGCAGCATGGCGCACAGCATGGGCGTGGTGGTGAGCGAGATCACCAGAGAAATCAGCACCGCCACCGACAGCGTGACCGCGAATTCGCGGAACAGCCGGCCGATCTGTCCGTCCATGAACAGCAGCGGTATGAACACCGCCACCAGCGACAGGCTGATCGACAGCACGGTGAAGCCCACCTCGCGTGCGCCGCGCAGGGCCGCCTCGACGCGTCCCATGCCGGCCTCGATGTGGCGGCTGGTGTTCTCGAGCACCACGATGGCGTCGTCCACCACGAATCCGGTGGCAACCGTGAGCGCCATCAGGCTCAGGTTGTTGAGGCTGTAGCCCAGCAGGTACATCACGCCGAAGGTGCCGAGCAGCGACACCACCGTGGCCACTGCCGGAATGATGGTGGCACGCGCACGGCGCAGGAACACGCCCACCACGAGCACCACCAGCGCGATGGAAATCATCAGCGTGGCCTCGATCTCGCGCAGCGAGGCGCGGATGGAGTTGGTGCGGTCGGAGGCCACCTGCACCTCGATGTCCTGCGGTAGCTGCGCGCGCAGTTCGGGTAGCAGTTCGCGCAGGCCGTCCACCGTCTGGATGATGTTGGCGCCCGGCTCCTGCGTGACCAGCACGATCACCGCGGGCTGTCCGTTGAAAAGGCCCAGCGTGCGCGTGTTCTCCACGCTGTCGATCACTCGCGCGACGTCGCCCAGCCGCACGGCCGCGCCATTGCGCCAGGCGATCACCATGTCGCGATATTCCACGGCGTGGCGGCCCGGCGACGGCGTGTAGATTTGCAGCCGGCGGTCGTCGTTCTCGATCGCGCCCTTGGGCCGGTTGGCATTGTTGGCCTGGATGGCGGCGCGCACGTCTTCGCTGCTGATGCCATAGCGGTTGAGCGAAAAAGGCTCGAGCTCCACTCGCACGGCTGGCAGCGAGCCGCCGCCGATCTCGACCTCGCCCACGCCCTCCACCTGCGAGACCTTCTGGCTCACGATGTTGGACACAGCCTCGTAGATCTGGCCCGGCGTGCGCGTCTTGGAGGTGAGCGCAAGGATCGCGATGGGCGCGGCCGTCGGGTTGCGCTTGCGGTAGGTCGGGTTGCTGCGCAAGGTGGCTGGCAGGTCGGCCCGCGCCGCGTTGATTGCGGCCTGCACTTCGCGCGCGGCGCTGTCGATGTTGCGCTTGAGATCGAACTGCAGGCTGATGCGGGTCGAGCCGTTCGAGCTGGTCGAGGTGAGTTCGTTGACCCCCGCAATCACGCCGAGCCGCCGTTCCAGCGGCGTGGCCACGCTCGATGCCATGGTGCTCGGGCTCGCACCCGCGAGGCTGGCCGTCACCGAGATGGTGGGAAAGTCGACCTGCGGCAACGGCGACACAGGCAGCACGAAGAACCCGGCAATCCCGGCCAGCGCGATGCCGATGGTCAAGAGGACCGTGGCAATCGGACGTTCGACGAAAGGCCTGGAGAGGTTCATGCGGGTGCGGCCTCCCGCTTGGGCCGGAAGCGGCGGCCCAGCCGGTCGAATGCCAGGTAGACCACCGGCGTGGTGAACAACGTGAGCACCTGGCTCACCACCAGCCCGCCGAAGATCGCCAGGCCCAGCGGCCGGCGCAGCTCTGCGCCCTCGCCCCAGCCGAACATCAGCGGCAGCGCCGCGAAAAGCGCCGCCAGCGTGGTCATCAAAATGGGCCGGAAGCGCAGCAATGCCGCCTGATGGATGGCCTCCTGCGGCGACTTGCCCTCGCGCCGCTCGGCGTCGATGGCAAAGTCGATCATCATGATCGCGTTCTTCTTCACGATGCCGATCAAGAGGATGATGCCGATGATGCCGATCACGCCCAGGTCGTTGCCGGTGACCATCAGCGCGAGCAGCGCGCCCACGCCGGCCGAGGGCAGTGTCGAAAGAATCGTCAGCGGATGGATGTAGCTCTCATACAGAACGCCAAGCACGATGTACACGCACACCACCGCCGCCAGAATGAGCCACAGCTGGTTGGACAGCGACTTTTCGTAAGCGCCCGCCGCACCCAGGAAAGTCATGGTCATGCTCGACGGCATGCCGATTTCCTTGGCTGCCGCGCGAATGGCCGCCACGGATTTTCCAAGCGCGACGTCCTCCGCCGTGTCGAAGCCCACGGTGGCGGCCGGATACTGCGCCACGTGCGTCACCTGAAGCGGGGCCGGCTGCTCGCGCACCGTGGCAATCGACGACAGCGTGGTGGCGCCGCCGCTGCCGGTGCGCAGCTGCAGGTTACCCAGCAATTGCGGCGAGGCCAGCGCTTCGCGCTGCGCCTCCAGAATCACGCGGTACTGGTTGGTTTCGGTGAAGATGGTCGAGACGATGCGCTGGCCGAAGGCGCTGTAGAGCGTGTCGTCCACCGAGCTGGCCGTGACGGAGAGGCGCGAGGCCGTGTTGCGGTCGATGTCCACGTAAGCGGCCAGGCCCTGCGCACCCGCTGTGGTGGTGGGATTGCGCACCAGCGGTTCGGAGCGAAGGCGTTCCACCAGCTTTTGCGCCCAGGTATCGACGGTCTTGGTGTCCACCCCTTCGAGCGAGACGCGGAATTCGGTCGGGCCGGTTTCGGCGTCGATGGTCAGGTCTTGCGTCGGCTGCAGATAAAGCGTGACACCGGCCACGGCGCGCACGCGCTCGCGCAGGCGCTGCATGATGGCTTCCTGGTTGCCGCGGTCGGCGCGCATGTTGATGAGCATGCTGCCGGTGTTGAGCGCCGTGTTGTTGGCGGCGTCAACGCCCACCACCGAGCTCACGCTGGCCACCTCGGGGTCGGCCAGGATGGCCTTGGCGGCTTGCTGCTGCAGCTCGGCCATTCGCGTGTACGACACATCCTGCGCCGCCTCGATGCGTGCCTGCAGCTGCCCGGTGTCCTGCGTCGGGAAAAGACCCTTCGGAATCACCACGTAGAGCAGCACCGTGAGCGCCAGCGTGGCCAGCGCCACGATGAGCGTCAGCGGCTGGTGGCGCAGCACCCATTGCAGCCACACGTCGTAGCGAGAAATCACGCGATCGAAGAAGCGCTGCACGCTGGCACCGAAGCGTCCGCCCTCTTCGGCCTGCGGCTTGAGCCAGCGCGCCGACATCATCGGCACCAGCGTGAGCGACACCACGGCGGAGATCAGGATGGTGATGGCCAGCGTGACGGCGAATTCGCGGAACAGCCGACCCACCACGTCGCCCATGAACAGCAGCGGAATAAGCACCGCGATGAGCGACACCGTGAGCGAAATGATGGTGAAGCCGATTTGCGTGGCTCCCTTGAGCGCGGCCTTGAACGGCGGATCGCCCTCTTCGAGGTAGCGCGCGATGTTCTCGATCATCACGATCGCGTCGTCCACCACGAAGCCGGTGGCAATGGTCAGCGCCATCAGGCTCAGGTTGTTGAGGCTGTAGCCCAGCAGGTACATCAGCCCGCAGGTGCCAATGAGCGAGATCGGCACCGCCAGGCTCGCGATGATGGTGGCGCGCACGCTGTGCAAAAAGAAGAAGATCACCAGCACCACCATCACCACGGCCAGCCCGAGCTCGAGCTGCACGTGCGAGACCGAGGCGCGAATGCCGGTGGTGCGGTCGCTCAGCACCTCCACCTTGATCGAGCCGGGCAGCGAGGCCTCGAGTTCGGGCAATTGCTTCTTGATGGCGTCGACCGTGCCGATGACGTTGGCGCCGGGTTGGCGCTGCACGTTCAGGATGATGGCCGGGTAAAGCGTAGTCTGCTGCTCGCCGGCGCGCAGTGCGGCCCAGGCGCCGAGCTGCGTGTTCTCGGCGCCGTCGACCACGCGCGCCACGTCGGTCATCCGCACTGGTGCGCCGTTTTTCCACGCGACGATGAGGTTCTTGTAGTCGTCCGCCGTCACGAGCTGGTCGTTGGCATTGATGGTGTAGGACCGCCTCGGCCCGTCGAAGCTGCCCTTGGCGCTGTTGGCGTTGGCCGCGGTGATGGCGCTGCGCAGCGTGTCCAGGCCAATGCCCACCGATGCGAGCGCGTTGGTGTCGGCCTGAATGCGCACCGCTGGGCGCTGCCCGCCCGAAAGCGACACCAGCCCCACGCCGCTGACCTGGCTGATCTTCTGCGCGAGCCGCGTGTTCACGAGGTTCTGCACCTCGGTGAGCGGCATGGTCTCGGAGCTCACGGCCAAAGTCAGGATGGGCGCGTCGGCCGGGTTCACCTTGGCGTACACGGGCGGCGCCGGCAAGTCGGCCGGCAGCAGCGAGCTGCCCGCGTTGATGGCGGCCTGCACCTGCTGCTCGGCCACGTCCAGCGTCTGGTCGAGGGCGAACTGCAGTGTGACGATGGACACGCCCGCCGAGCTCACCGAGCTCATTCGGTTGAGGCCCGCCATCTGGCCGAACTGGCGCTCGAGCGGGGCCGTGACGGTGCGGCCCATCACCTCAGGGCTGCCACCGGGGTAGAGCGTCTGCACCTGGATGGTCGGGTAGTCGACCTGCGGCAGCGCGGCCAGCGGCAGCAGCCGCAGTCCGACGAGGCCGGCCAGCACGATGGCCACCATCAGCAGCGCCGTGGCCACCGGCCGTTCAATGAAAGGGCGGGAGGGGCTCATCGCAGACGCGCTCGCTGGTTCCGTGTGGTGTCGTGGTTGCTCGTCATTGCGGCGGGCGCTGGCGCCGCCGCTCTCCGCCGCCCTCGCCGCGTTCTCCACGCTCGCCGCGTGCGCCGCGCGGACCCGATGCACCGCCGCGCGGCCCTGCCGCGGCCCGGTCGCCCTGCAGCTGCACGACGGCGCCGTCCTTGATACGGTCGCCGCCTTCGGTCACGACGTTCTCGCCGACGCGCAGGCCCGAGGTGATGGCGACCACCTCGACGTTGGCTTCGCCGCGCTTCACCGGACGCGTCGAGACCTTGCGGTCTTCGCTGATCACATACACATAGTCGCCGTTGGGGCCAGTGCGCACGGCCGTCACCGGCACCACCACCGCGCGCACCTTGCGCAGCAGCATCTGCACATTGACGAACTGGCTCGGGAAGAGCGTGGTCTGTGCATTGCCGAATCGGGCCTTGGCTTTCACCGTGCCCGTGGTGGTGTCGACCAGGTTGTCGAGCGTCGAGAAGGTGCCCGCGTCCAGTGTCACGGCACGGGTGCGGTCGAATGCGGTGACCGCCAGCGGCTCGCCCTTGGCAAGCTGCGCCTGGATGTCGGGCACCCGGTCTTGCGGCACCGAGAATTGCACGTCGATCGGGGTCATCTGCGTGATGACCGCGATCCCCGTGGTCGCGTTGGCCGTGACCGTGTTGCCGGCGTCCACCGCGCGCAGGCCGATGCGGCCCGCCACCGGCGAAGTGATGCGGGTGTAGTCCAGGTTCAGCTTGGCCGCGGCCTCGGCGGCCAGGTCGGTGGTGACCGTGCCTTCGAGCTGCCGGACCAGCGCGGCCTGGGTGTCGACGTCCTGCCGCGCGATGGAATCCTGAGTCAGCAGCGTGCGGTAGCGCGCGAGCGTGACGCGCGCGGCTTCGAGCTGCGCTTCGTCGCGCTGCCGGGTACCGCGGGCCTGCATCAGCGCCTGCTCATAGGGGCGCGGGTCGATGCGCGCAAGCAGTTGGTTCTTGGCAACGGTTTGCCCTTCGGTGAAGAGCACCTCGGTCAGCACCCCACCGACCTGCGCCTTGAGCGTGATGGTTGCGAGCGGCGTGACCGTGCCGAGCGCATCGATGGTGACCGGCAGCTCGACCTCGCGCGCCGCGGCATGGCCGACCGTGACGGTCGCGCCCCCGAAACCCGGCCCGCCGGTGGAACTTGCCTTGCGGTTGATGAGGTACCAGGCGCCGCCTCCCAGCGCCAGCAGCACGAGCAGCGCAACCAGGCTGCCGAGCCAGCGCCTGCGGCGCGACGGCGGCCGGGGCGGAGGGGACGAGGAATGTTGTACCGGTTGAACAGCAGGCGAATCGCCGGAAGAAGGCTCGGAGTTCGGAGATTCCATGTGTGATGTGGCGGTGCCCAAGTACGGCTGCTAGTGGAGCGCCGCATCGTAGCGCGCCTGTCTTATGAAGCGTAAAGCGCCGGTAAAGCTAAGGCGAAGGGCACGTTTCGCGCCAAGCCGCTGCACTTGGCGCCGCCGGCCTGCGTTTCGTCGCAGGCCCGTGGCAGCAGCGTGGGGTCGCCGGCACAGTCCGGTCCATCGAATCACGTTTTCGTTGGAGAAACACCATGCTGCTGCAAATCATTCTTCACACCCCGAAGTGGGTCTTCGCCGTTTTCGTGCTGCTTCTGTGGCTCGGCTGCAAGCAGCTGATGTCCGGCAGTGTCAGCCTGGCCAAGGTGACGGTGATGCCGATTGCCATGACCGGCCTTTCGTTGGCCGGCGTGATCTCGGCCTTTGGCGATTCGCCCGGCGCCCTGCTCGGCTGGGCCGTGGCGGCTGCTGCGCTGATCCTGCTGGTGCTGCAGCAGGCCCTGCCCGCCAGCACGCGCTACGACCGGACCGCACGTGAGTTCCATGTGGCGGGCAGCGCGGTGCCGCTGGTGCTGATGATGGGCATCTTCTTCACCAAGTATGTGGTGGGCGCGGCCTTGGCCATGCACCCTGAACTGCGCCAGCAGGCCAGCTTCGCCGTCGCAATCCCCATGCTGTACGGCGCCTTCAGCGGCATTTTCGCGGCGCGGGCCGTACGGCTGTGGAAGCTGGCCATCCGCACCGATGCCGTGGCCGTGGGAGCCCGCGCGGCCTAAGATCGCCAGCCGATTCATCGACTGCCCCTCATCGTTCGTTATCGGAGAACTGTCATGAACCCCACACAAGCAACCTCTTCCACCCACGACGTCGAGAAGCTCGCCCGCCGACGCGCAGGCGCCAAGATGGGCTGGTACATCCATGCCTTCGTCTACGTGCTGGTCAACCTAGGGCTGGTGGCCCTCTCGGCATCGCGCGGCCATACCTGGGCGGTCTACCCGCTCATGGGCTGGGGCCTGGGCCTGCTGATTCACGGCGCCGTGATCTGGTTCGTTGCGCCTGGCGGCAATTTCTATCACCGGCTGGTGGAGCGCGAGCGGCGCGCGCTGCGCTCCGGGGAGCGCGGGTGAGCGGCGCGCAACGCCTAGGGTGCACCCGATGAGCGTTGACGCGCTCCCTCGCTTCCGTGCGGAGAACGTGCGGGGCATGCTTCGGCATGGCCTGATCACCGTCGTCTTCTGCTGCTTCATTGCCGCGGCGCTGGCCATCACGCAGCACGGGAGCTGGGGCGTGCAGATGGTGTATTCACTCTCGATCGGGCTGATCAGCTGGCTCTTCATCGACGTGGGCCGGCTGCTGATCAGTGGCCACAAGGAAATTCTCTGGCCGTCCGGCCCCTGGGGCTACCTGCTGGTGGCAGGCGGTGTGACGGTCGGTTTTCTGGGAGGCAACGCCATCGGCGATGCATGGACGAACCAGCCCCTGCTCGACTTCCGCAGCTTCACGGAGCGCAAGCTTGCCACCACGATCATCATCACGCTGACGGCCACGGTCTGCATGTGCTTCTTCTTCTACAGCCTCGGCCGGACCAAGCACATGCGCCGCCAGATCGAACTGGCGCAGCGCAATGCCACCGAGGCGAGGCTCAAGCTGCTCGAGACCCAGCTCGAGCCGCACATGCTGTTCAACACGCTGGCCAACCTGCGCGCGCTGATCGCAACCGATCCGCCCCGCGCCATTGCCATGCTCGACCGCCTGAACAACTACCTGCGCATGACGCTCAGCGGCTCGCGCGCGCTGGCGCATCCGCTTTCGGCCGAGTTCGACCGGCTGGCCGACTACCTCGAGCTGATGTCCGTTCGCATGGGCGAGCGCCTGCGCTACACGCTCGACCTGCCTGAAGATCTGCGCGACACGCCCGTGCCGCCGCTGCTGCTTCAGCCGCTGGTGGAAAACAGCATCCACCACGGGCTCGAACCCAAGATCGAAGGTGGCCGCATCGCCGTGCGTGCGCACCAGGACGCCGGCCGGCTGGTCATCGAAGTGAGCGACACCGGCGTCGGCCTCGAGGCGGACCGGCCTGCTGCGGAAGGCAATGGCTTCGGGCTCGCGCAGGTCCGCGAGCGGCTGGCCACCATGTATGGAGACCAGGGCCAAATGAGCGTTGCCCCCGGGCCCGCGGGCGGGACCCGCACCATCATCAGCTTTCCCTTGCCGCCACGCACATGAACCCCACCGCCCTCATTGCCGAAGACGAGCCCCTGCTCGCCCAGGCGCTCAAGGCCGAACTGGCCGCTGCATGGCCCGAACTGCAGGTGCTTGCCATCACCGGCGACGGCCGCGGTGCCGTGCGCGAGGCGCTGCGCCTGCTGCCGCAGGTGCTGTTCTTCGACATCCGTATGCCGGGTCTGGACGGCCTGGGCGCGGCCGCCGAGTTGGCCGACAGCTGGCCCACCGAGGAGGCGCCCATGCCACAACTCGTCTTCGTGACCGCCTATGACGAATACGCCGCCCGTGCCTTCGAGACTCAGGCCATCGACTACGTGCTCAAGCCCGTTCAGCCCGAACGCCTGCGCAAGACCGTGCTGCGGCTGCAGCAGGCGTTGACCGCGCAGCAGCCATCGAAACCGGCCCCGCACGGAGCCGACGAAGTGTTGGAGCAAACCCTTGCGCAATGGCGCCAGGTGCTTTCGGCTGCGTCCGGCGGCGCACAGGCACCAGCCACCGCCCCGCTCCGGATGATTGCAGCCAGCGAAGCCGGCGGCAGCACCGTGCGCATGGTGCCGATCGACGAGGTGCTGTATTTCGAGGCGGCGGACAAATACATCCGCGTGCTCACCGCCACGCACGAATACCTGATTCGCACGCCGCTCAAGCAGCTGCTGACCCAGCTCGACCCCGAGGTCTTCTGGCAGGTGCACCGCGCGGTGGTGGTGCGCAGTTCGGCCATCGAGGCAGTGCATCGCGACGAGGCCGGCAAGCTGCACCTGGACCTGAAGGGGCGGCCCGAAAAAATTCCCGTCAGCCGGCTTTACGGCCACCTCTTTCGCGCTATGTGAAATCGACAGTCGAATGCGCATGAAAAAGCCGACTCCTTCAAAGGGAGCCGGCTTTTTTTGACTTTGCGAATCGCGCCTTGAAGGCGCTATGGCTTAACGCCAGTGGCGATGGCCGTGGCCGTGCCCATGACCGCGGTAGTAGCCACGCGGTGCGTAATACGCCGGGGGAGCGTAGTACACCGGGGCCGGACGGTAGTAGACCGGCGGCGGCGGACGGTAGTAAACCGGGGGCGGCGGCGCGTAGTACACCGGCGCGGGGGCCGAATAAACCGGGGCCGGATAGTAGGCCGGAGCGCCCACACCGATTGCCACCCCTGGCAGGCCCACGCCCACCGACCAGCTCACGTCGCCGCGAGCGCTGGCCGAAGTGGCCGCAAACAATGCACCGGCTGCCACGACACCCGCGGCGGCCCATTTGAAGAAGGTTGAACGTGTGAGGCTCATGATCTAGGACTCCTTGTTGGGGCGTTTCCCGCCCATGTAGGTATTGAACGCGCCAAATGCAAAGCGGTTGCCCGCCGCAATGTGAAGAACGTTGCAAAACGTAACCGCCAGGGGGTGCACTCTAGAATGCCGCAATGACCTCCCCGACCGACAAAGACAGCGCGAAAACGGCCGCTGCACCGAGTAATTTCCTGCGCCACGTGATCGAGAACGACCTTGCGCAGGGGGCCTATTCTGGCCGCAAATGGGGTGGCTCCCCCGGCGACGCCGCCCATCACGCCCAGGGCATGCCCGACCCCGCCAAGGTGCGCATGCGCTTTCCGCCCGAGCCCAACGGCTACCTGCACATCGGCCATGCCAAGAGCATCTGGCTCAATTTCGAGCTGGCCCGGGAGTACGGCGGCGTGTGCCACCTCCGTTTCGACGACACCAACCCCGAGAAGGAAGAGCAGGAATACGTCGATTCCATCCGCGATGCCGTCCAGTGGCTCGGCTACGAAACCTACCTGGCCGACCGGCCCAGCGCGCCAGGCACCCTGCAGCCGCACGAATACTTCGCGAGCGACTACTTCGACTTCATGTACCGCGCCGCCGAGTACCTGATCGGCGCCGGCCTTGCCTACGTGGACGAACAGACGGCCGAAGAAGTTCGCGCCAACCGCGGCGACTTCAACACGCCCGGCACCGACAGCCCCTTTCGCAGCCGCACGCCCGACGAAAACCTTGAGCGCTTCCGCGCAATGCGCGATGGCCAGGTGGCAGACGGCGCCGCCATCCTGCGCGCCAAGATCGACATGGCCAGCACCAACATCAACATGCGCGACCCCGCGCTGTACCGCGTGCGCCGGGCTACTCACCACAACACCGGCGACAAGTGGTGCATCTACCCGATGTACACCTTTGCGCATCCCATCGAAGACGCGCTGGAGCAGATCACCCATTCCATCTGCACGCTGGAGTTCGAAGACCAGCGCCCCTTCTACGACTGGCTGCTCGACCGTTTGGCCGAAGGCGGCCTCATCGCCAGCCCGCATCCGCGCCAGTATGAATTCGCGCGGCTGAACGTGACGCACGTTCTCACCAGCAAACGCAAACTGCGCCAGCTGGTCGAAGAAAAGCACGTCGACGGCTGGGACGACCCCCGCATGCCCACGCTGGCCGGCCTGCGCCGCCGCGGCTATACGCCCGAGGCGCTGCGCCTGTTCTGCGAACGCAGCGGCACCACCAAGTCCGGCGGCTGGATCGACTACGCCAGCCTGGAGGCCGCGCTGCGCGACACGCTCGACCCCACGGCGCCCCGCGCCATGGCCGTGCTCGACCCCGTCAAGCTGGTGATTACCAACTGGGGCGAGCTGATGGGCGGCCCCAACAAGGATGAAAGCGTCCTCGACGACTGCTCCGCCCCCGTGCACCCGCACCACCCCGAGATGGGCAAGCGCGAGTTCAAGCTCGGCCGCGAGGTGTGGATCGAACGCACCGACTACGAAGAAGTGCAGCCCAAGGGCTTCTTCCGCCTGTTCCCGGGCAACAAGGTGCGGCTGAAATACGGCCACGTCATCGAATGCACCGGCGGTACCAAGGACGCGAACGGCAAGCTCATCGAAGTGCAGGCCACGCTGGTGCCCGACACCAAGAGCGGCACACCCGGCGCGGACGCCATCAAGGTGAAGGGCAACATCACCTGGGTGGCCGCGGCTGATGCGGTGCAGGCCGAGGTGCGCCTGTATGAGCGGCTGTTTGCGGCGGCGAATCCGGGTAGCGGAGAGTTGATGGACGAACTGAACAAGCAGAGCCTGGAAGTTTGCACTGCGTACGCCGAGCCCTCACTGGCCAAGGCCCAGGATGGCGCGGCATTTCAGTTCGAGCGGCATGGGTACTTCGTGCTCGACGCGAAGGCTGGTGCAGACGGCAAGCGGGTGTTCAATCGCGCCGCGGGCATGCGGGACAGCTGGGGCAAGTAATCCCTTCCCGCCTGATCCGCTTCAACAAGCCCTACGGCGTGCTCAGCCAGTTCACGCCCGAGGGCCGCTGGCGCGGGCTGAAAGACTTCATCGACATCCCCGGTGTCTATGTCGCCGGCCGCCTCGATGCCGACAGCGAGGGCCTGCTGCTGCTCACCAACGATGGCCAGCTCCAGGCGCGCATCGCTGATCCGCGCTTCAAGATGGAGAAAACCTACTGGGTGCAGGTGGAAGGCGTGCCCACTGAAGAGGCGCTTGCCGCCTTGCGCCAAGGCGTGCAGCTCAACGACGGCCTCACGCGCCCGGCTCGTGCGCGTCTGCTCGATCCACCGCCCGATGTGTGGGCACGGCAACCGCCCATTCGCGAACGCAAGAGCATTCCGACCGCATGGCTGGAACTGGCGATCAGCGAAGGCCGCAACCGCCAGGTGCGGCGCATGACCGCCGCCGTGGGGCTTCCCACCCTGCGCCTGATTCGCGCTGCCATCGGGCCGCACACGCTGGACGGATTGGCGCCGGGGACCTGGCTGGAGTAGCGCAGCAGCGCCACGACACACCTTCATTCGTTCGACCCTTTATGCGCAGCAACCGATACCATTTTCCCGACCTCCTCTCGACCGCTCTGCTGAATCGCCGCCGCGCATTGCTGGGCACGCTGAGCCTGCTGGCGCTGCCCGCTGCAACGCACGTCAGTGCCGCGCCCCCTGCGAAGCCGAAGCAACAGCGGCCCGACGTCTGGCCACAAGCGTCCCAGGTGCCGGGCGGCGTAGCACGCCTGTCGCTCGGTCCGAGCGCCAAACGACCGGCCGCCTTTTCAGGCAATGTGCCATTGCTCGTGCTGGGCGACGCCATCGAATGGACAGCGCTCGTGGGCATTCCGCTCGCCGCCACGCCAGGCGACGCAAGCATCGTTGTGCGCTCCGAGAGCGGCGCCGACAAACAGGTGGCCTACACCGTAGCCCCCAAGCAGTACCGCGAGCAACGCCTCACGGTGCCACCGCGCACGGTCGACCTGTCGCCCGAAGACGAAGCACGCTACGAACGCGAACGCGCGCACCTGGCCACCGTCATGGCCACGTTCACCGACCTGCGGCCCGATGCCTCGCTGCAGATGCGCGTCCCCGTGCCGGGCCGCCGCTCCAGTTCGTTCGGTCTGCGCCGCGTGTTCAACGGCCAGTCGCGCAATCCGCACAGCGGCATGGACATTGCCGCGGGCACGGGCACGCCGGTGCTGGCGCCGCTGCCGGGGCGGGTGATCGACACGGGCGACTATTTCTTTAACGGCGGCACCGTGTGGCTCGACCACGGCGGCGGTCTGCTCACGATGTATTGCCACCTGAGCCGGATGGATGTGAAGGTAGGCGATGTGCTGAAGACCGGTGAGCAGCTCGCGGCCGTGGGCGCCACCGGGCGCGTGACCGGGCCGCATCTGCACTGGTCTGTGATGCTCAATCGCGCGATGGTGGATCCGGCGCTATTCATTGCGGGTTGAGAAGACTCGACATCGGCGACGCATCCACACCTGAAATCGTCGCCGCCTCAATTGCCTCGAACAGGCTCTTTCTGCCGGCCGACCTCAGAGCGGCTTCGTCAAATACACCGCCTCGCGCCCCACGATCACCCGCTGTGCGGGCATGAAGATCGTGCAATCGTCGCAAGGCGCGCGGATCTCGTCCGGGCCGTTGGTGGCGATGAGTTCGCCCTTGGCAAAGGTCTCGAAGCCGATCAGCGGGCGCACGAACGCAAAGTCTTCCGACTTGATGACGTGCGTCTGCAGCAACTCGAAGCGGCGTTGCGGACCGGGCGCGGGCACGGCCGGGTCCTTGTCGATGAGGCCGAAGTGCGCCAGAAAATCGAGCGAGATGGCGGTGGCCAGCTCGGAGGCCGAGCGCAGAAAGTGCTGGCCGCATTCGGCCACCAGCGCCACGCCCTTGCCTTCGGGCAGGCCATGGCGGCCGTGCTGGATCAATGGCGTGCCGGAGCCCAGGCCGTCGGGCATGACCAGGTGCACCGAGGGGCGGCCGATGGCCAGCGCCGCTTCTGCATTGCGGTCGTAGGCAGGGTACACCCAGAACGGAATCACGGGCTGGCTGGTGGAGTGAATGTCGAGGATATGGTCGGCCGCGCTCACCACCGGCCGTAGCACGCGGGCGCGGCGCAGTTCGGGGCTGTCCTCGGTGCCGTCGAGCCATTCGGCCGACCAGATGCGGTTGAGGTTGTGCACCAGCTGCCGGCTGTCAAAGGGCAGCGCCTTGTCGAAGGACTCGTACGCTTCCACGTTGGCAAAGCTCACGGTGAGCGTGCCGATCTTGGGGCGCACGTTGGTGTCGAGCAGGTGCGTGGCGGCGGTCATGCCGCAGATTTCGTTGCCGTGCGTGAGTGCGTTGATCAGCACGTGCGGGCCAGGCTTGCCGGACTCGAAGCGGTGCACGTAGTCGATGCCGATGTTGCCCTTGCGGTAGGCGGAGAGGTCGCGTGGGAGGACTTCGAGGACGGGGGGGGATTGCGTCATGAGGCGGGCGAGCGTGCGTTTGAAGATGTGCTGAACCGAACCGGAGGGTCTGAGTCTGCTACATGGTGGGCATTCGTGCAGAACGAGGCGCCCGCCGGCACACCGTCCGCTATCGACTGACTGAACCGTGAGGTCAGAATGGCCCGAACGCGAAACCTGCCTGAGTCACTTGCGTCAGCGTTGTGTTGTGAAACGTGACGGTGCTTGTCGGGGAAAGCGACATCACGACGTCCGTGCCCTGCTGCTGGAACATGGCATACACGTCGCTCATACTGGCAAACGAAAAACTGCCGCGAAACCCCAGGGTATCGGTGCTCTCGAAGCCGTAGACGTGATCCACCGTGGGGGCGTCCGATTGCTGCGCGTCGAAGCTGTAGAAGTCGAAGGTGTCGGCGCCGGCACCTCCTATCAGCACATCGCTGCCGGGCCCGCCGACAATCGTGCTGTGGCCCGACGACTGTTCTAGCCAGACTCTCATGCCGGGCAAAGAGTTCGTGCGGAGTTCGGAAGACTCGGAGAAGCCCCTCAGCACGTCGGCCCGACTTGCGCCGGCACCGAGGGCACCGACCCAGCCGGCTAGCCCAGCGGGCTCCGGCGCGCGATCTAGCACGTTGGCATAGAGCTGTGTCACGAACTGGGTGTTGTCCAGGTTTTTATACATGGACTGGAACTCGCTCGAGTTCGTGAAGGCCTGGGCGATTTCGCCAAGGCTGCTCTTGCCGCTGTCCAGCAACGCGACCCAGGCGGCATAGCCGCCCACGTCGGGCGCACGATCGAACGCAGCCTGATAGAGCCGGTAGACCTCGCCCCGATGTGCGTTGCCGTACTTCGAGTTCAGGAACATCTCCTGGTCGAGCGCGGTGCTTGCCTGGAACTCGGCGGACGCCGAAAAACCCAGCAGGACGCCTGCGCGCGAAGCGCCCGCATCCAGCGAGGCAACCCAACTCGACAAGCCTCCGGCGTCGGGCTCTCGGTGCAACACGTTCCGGTAGAGCAGCGCCACGAACGTCCTGTTGTCCAGTGCACCGTACGTCGTCTGGAATTCGGAAGAAGACAGGAAGCCGTCAGCCACTGATTCCGCGGAGAACCCGCGATCCATAGCCCGGCGCCAATGCTCCATCCCCGACACGTCTGGCTCGCGGTTCAGCGCCGCACGGTAGAGCCTGTAGATAGCCCCCGTGGAAACACTGTCATTGCTGCCGAAGCCGGAGGCATCCAGTCGGTCGTCGCCAGGACCGCCAAGCAGTGTGGCATTGCTGAAGGACGAAATCAGTACATCGTTACCGGCGCTACCGTTCAGCCAGGCCCCTCCGATGAGAACATCGTCGAAAAGGGAGCCGTCCACTGCGATAAAACCCGAGACGCTATCGATGTCGCCCCAGCCATCGACCGCCCTGCCGGCGAGGAGGTCCACGCTCACGCCCCCAGCGTCCTCGCCGTACTCGAGATACATGCCATCGGACGCAAATCCGACGTGGTGCAGAACGTCGGCGCCTGGTCCGCCAACCACGTAGCCGGAAGAAGATTGGGTGATGATGGTGTCGTCGCCGATGCCACCCAGCAGGTAGTCGTTGCCTACTCCCCCATAGAGAGTGTCATTGCCTTCCTCGCCGAAGAAGTACTTCGACCCGCGGTCTTGAGGAAGGGAGAAATCGAGTGGGGCGTAGGGATCAGTGCCTCCGCCTCCGCGAATAATGTCGTCACCGACTCCGCCCAAAACGTAGTCGTTGCCCCATCCGCCATTGATCGTGTCGTTGCCACCGTTGCCGAAGATGAGGTCATCGCCCCTGAGGCCATCGATCGTGTCATCCCCCTCGGTGCCCTGCAGAAGATCCTTGCCGTCCGTGCCGGTCAGAACTGGCATGGTTTTCCCCCCTCAAAAGCTCGCCAACAGAATGCCAGCCTGCGACACCTGACCCATCGTGGTGTTGTGGATGGTGACCGTGTTGCTTGGCGACAGCGTCAGCACCACATCGCTACCGTGTTGCTGCATTGCGGCGAACACGTCATTGGCAGTTTGGAAACCGTATCCGCCCAGCCGCAGGGTGTCGATATTCTCAAAGCCGTAGATGTGATCGGAAAGCGGCACGCCCGCACCCGTAAAAATCGGGTCGAAGTAGTTGAAGTTGAATGTGTCCGCCCCAGAACCGCCAACTAGAACGTCATTGCCCGGTCCGCCTTCGATATAGTCATGTCCATAGGACTGCTGCGCCTTGAAGGTTCGAAACCCGCTTATCGATTTTGCGCGGAGTTCGCCCGACTCGGCGAAGCCCTCCAGCACTTGCGCGCGACTCGATCCGGCGTTGAGAACACCCACCCATCCAGCAAGCCCTTCTGCATCGGGAGCCCGCCCAAGAACATTGGCGTAGAGCTGTGTCACGAATTGGGTGTTATCCAGATTGCCGTACTTCGTTCGGAACTCGCTGGAGTTCACGAAGGATTGAGCCACTTCGACAATGGTGCTGCGATGGTCGTCCAACACTTTGGTCCAGCCGTTAAAGCCATTCGCATCCGGTGCGCGGCCAAGGGCTGCTTGATACAGCCGAAACACCGTTCCCTCGTGCTCGTTGGTATACGAGGTCAAGAAAATTCCCTGCTCGAACGCCGTAGTGGTCTTGAATTCAGAGGATTGCGAAAAACCAAGCAACACGCTTGCGCGCGAATTTCCGGCATCAAGCGAATTCACCCAGTTCGAAAGACCGTTCGCATCGGGTGCGCGGTGCAGCACGTTCTGATAGAGCAGCGTGACGAAAGCCGTGTTGTCCAAACCGCCATAGGTCTTCTGGAATTCGCTGGAGGACAAAAAGTCTGCGGCCACCGATTCTGGGGTCCGGCCGAAATCGACTGCGCGGCTCCAGTCCTCCAGCCCTTTCAGATCGGGTTCGCGGTTTAACGCGGCTCGATAGAGCCTGTACACGGTCCCGGTCGAACCGGTGCTGCTACCTCGCGATGCGTCGCCACCATCGACGAAATCGTTTCCGAAACCACCGTAGAGCGTGTCGTTGCCGCCGCCCCCCATAATCAAATCGTTGCCCCCTGCGCCCGAAATGTACGACGCCCCACTTTGGTTGCCCAGCAGAATATCGTTGTAAGCCGAACCGGAAATGTTGCGAAATCCGGAAATCGAATCGACATTACCCCACCCATCGATTGCGGTCCCGGAGATGAGATCGACACGCACGCCACTCGGATCGTTGGAGTAGTCAACGAACATCATGTTGATGGCAAAGCTACCTGTCGAACGCAGCACATCCGCGCCCGGCCCGCCAGTGACGCTGCCATAGCTGGATAGAGCGGTGATCGTGTCGTTGCCAGCTCCGCCTATCAAAGCTTCCTGGCCAGCAGTGCCAGTGATGATGTCGTCGCCATCACCGCCATCTATGACAGCGGAGTTGGCGGCCCCGATAGCACTGCTGCGAAGAACGTCATTGCCGGCACCGCCCGAGATGTAGTCGTATCCGCCGCCTCCATCTATGACGTCGTTGCCATCTTCGCCATAAAGATTGTCGTCTCCGGCATCACCGTAGAGGGCGTCGTCTCCTGCTCTCCCGTAGATGATGTCAGCGCCGCCGAGACCGTGGATCGTGTCGGCCTCGCCGGTCCCTGTCAGGATATCGGGGTTCTCTGTGCCCGTCAGAATTGCCATGTTCTCTCCCTGTTCAATTGACTTGTTTGTATGACCCGCCACGAACCTCGCCAAAGGAGCGACGGATCAGCCATTGTGGCCCAGCTCAAGGCCATGCAACCCGACACACCGTTGGCTTTTACCAATTCACCTCACGCTCCGGCGTAGCCGAAATATGGTGGATTGACAGGTCCGCCCCGTCATATTCCTCTTCCTGCGTGAGCCGCAGCCCCATCGTGGCCTTGAGCGCGCCGTACACCGCCGCCCCCGCCAGGGCAGCCCAGGCCACACCCATCAAGGTGCCGATGAGTTGCGCCCACACGCTCACCCCGCCGATGCCGCCCAGCGCCTGCGAGCCGAAGATGCCGGCCGCGATGCCGCCCCAGGTGCCGCACAGGCCGTGCAGCGGCCACACCCCAAGCACGTCGTCGATCTTCCATTTGTTCTGCGTGAGCGTGAACATGACGACGAAGATGGCGCCGGCGATCCCGCCGACCACCAGGGCGCCCAACGGATGCATCAGGTCGGAGCCGGCGCACACAGCCACCAGCCCGGCGAGGGGACCGTTGTAGACGAAGCCCGGGTCGTTCTTGCCGAGCGCCAGCGCGACCAAGGTGCCGCCCACCATCGCCATGAGCGAATTGACGGCGACGAGGCCCGATATCTTGTCGATGCTCTGCGCGCTCATCACGTTGAAGCCGAACCAGCCCACGCACAGCACCCAGGCACCCAACGCCAGAAAGGGGATGTTCGACGGCGGATGCGCGCTCAGCGAACCGTCGCCGCGGTAGCGGTTGCGACGCGCGCCAAGCAGCAGCACCGCGGGCAGCGCGAGCCAGCCTCCCACCGCATGCACCACCACCGAACCCGCGAAGTCATGGAACTCGCTGCCGGTGGCCGAGGCGATCCACGCCTGGATGCCGAAAGCCTTGTTCCAGGCAATGCCCTCGTACAGCGGATAGATGATTCCGACGATGACCGCCGTGGCGATCAGCTGCGGCCAGAACTTGGCGCGCTCCGCGATACCGCCCGAGATGATGGCCGGAATGGCCGCTGCAAAGGTCAAGAGGAAGAAGAACTTCACCAGCTCATAGCCGCTCTTGGCCGCAAGCTCGGTGGCGCCCACGAAGAAGTGGGTGCCGTACGCCACGCCATACCCGACCACAAAGTACACGATGGTCGAGACGGAGAAGTCAACCAGGATCTTGACCAGCGCATTGACCTGGTTCTTCTTGCGAACGGTGCCAAGCTCGAGAAAGGCGAAACCGGCGTGCATGGCCAAGACCATGATGGCGCCGAGAAGGATGAACAGCGCGTCTGCGCCCTGTTTGAGTGCGTCCATTGAAGCTTCTTCAAGTTTTTGGTTTGAATTGGTGCGTGCACCCGAATTGCTCGGGTCAGCGCGCCAAGGAAGCAAAAATGGTGCCCAAAAGCTCTTTGATGGTGCACGGAGGTCCGAAAGCGGGCTCTCCCTGCTCAAACCGCACCGAATCGGGGGCTACTTCGCCGGCGGCGCTTCTTCCACCGGAACCAGGATGGCGCTCCCCGTCGCCACGAGCTTGAGACTGTCGCCCTCGCCCTGGCCATAGAGCTCGGCGGTCGCAAACACCTGCTTGCGCCCGGCCTTCACTACCTTGCCGCGTGCAATGAAGGCGCGGCCCAGCGCGGGCGAGAGGCAGTTGACCGAGAAATGCGAGGCTAGCACCCGTCCCGCCACCGTGGCAGCCGCGAAGCCGCAGGCGGTGTCGAGCATGGCGCCGATAAGCCCCGCGTGAAGGAAACCGGCGTACTGGCCCATGTCTTCTTCGCGCCACGCCATGCGCAGTTCGGCTTCGCCGTCAGCGGCGCGGGTCACTTCGAAGCCGGCCCAGCGATTGAAGGCGGCAGTCTTGTTGATGGCCTGGAGGGTGTCGAGCATGGCGGTCTTTCACGAAGAAGGATGAAGCGTCGAAAAAGCCACTCTACGAAGCGGCCCCGCTGCAGGCCGTCGCGCCCGCGACGCGCAACGCCCGGCCAGTTGCCGAGGCGACAGCGCACTTTTTTTGCGGAGGCTTAACCCCGGTCGCCGAGGCCCGCCGTATGAGTGGAGGAACGATCCACTACCGAGGCTCCGATGAAAACAAGCTCTTCCTCTTTCTTCTTTTCTGCCGACCTGCGCGCCACCTTCGTCGCCGCGGCCTGGCTGATTTTTGCCGCCGGCGCTCAAGCGCAGACCTCCTCCGCCGCGGATCCATCGCGCATCACCCAGGTGAAGGTCTATCCAGGCAGTGCGACGGTGGAGCGCGTCGCGCGCGTAGCGGCTGGCAGCCGATCCGTCACTTTCGCCTGCCTTCCCGCGGGGCTGGATGTGCAGAGCCTTCAGGTTTCGGCCGGGGCATCGGTGCGCGTGGGCGAGACCTCGGTGCTCAGCGAACCGCGCGAGCTCTCGGCTCGCTGCGCCACCAGCGCGCTCGACGGCCGCATCCGCGAGCTCGAAGACCAGAAGGCCGCGCTCCAGGCCGAGAACGACGCGCTCGGCATGGTGACGGGTTATCTCAAGGGCCTTTCGGGCGGGGGTGGCGAATCGGCCCATGGCGCGCGCGCGCCGTTGGACGTACGCAACCTTGCCGCAATGACTGACGCGATGCGCCGCACCGGGCAAGAGTCGCTGCTGAAGCAGCACCAGATCCAGCGCAGGCAAACCGACCTCGACCGCCAGCTCAACCCGCTGCTGGCCGAGCGCACGCGCACGCAAGGGAATGGCGCGCAGGTGGTGGCCGTGACCGTCACCCTGGCCGCCAGCGCCGATGCCGACGTGAAGCTCAGCTACCAGGTCAACGGCCCCGGCTGGACCCCCACGTATCGCGCGCTGCTCGACACCGCCACGCGCAAGGTGCGCATTGAACGCCAGGCCCTGGTGGCGCAGGCCACGGGCGAAGACTGGCGCGGCGTGAAGCTGGTGCTTTCCACCGGCCAGCCGCGCCGCGAAACCACCGGCCGCACGCCCGGCGCATGGCGCATCGGCATCGAGCCGCCACAGCGTGCGCCGGCGAGCCCGGCCCCGGCCGCCATGATGGCGGCGCCGGCTCCCTTGGCATCGGCCGACAAGCGTGTGATGGCCGAGGCTTCGGAGCCGCTCTTCGACGTGAACGTGTTCGACAACAGCTTTGCCACCGAATTCGCGGTGCCGCAGAGCATCGACGTGCCTTCCAACGGTCAGCGCGTGACGCTGGCGCTGGGCCAGCACGAAGACACGGCAAAACTTGCCGCGCGCACCAGCCCCCGCGTGGACGCTAGCGCTTTCCTGATCGCCGAACTCGCCCAGCCGGCGGGCGTGTGGCCGGCCGGTGCGTTGCAGCTTTACCGCGACGGCAACTTCGTGGGCAGCGGCCGCTGGAACGCGGCCAGCGATGCAAAGCTCACGCTCTCCTTCGGCCGCGACGAGTTGGTGCGCGTACAAGCCGAGCCCGAGCAGGACAGCCAGGGCACGGGCGGGTTCGTCGGCTCCCGCGCCGAGCGCAAGGTACAGCGTGCCTACGTGGTCGAGAACCGCCACCGCACGCCCATCGCGGTGCAAGTGCTGGAGGCCGCGCCGGTGTCGGTCGACGAGCAGGTGCGCGTGGCCACGCAGTTCTCGCCGCAGCCTGGCGAACTGGCCTGGAACAAGCGGCCCGGCCTCGCGATGTGGAGCTTCGACCTGGACGCGGGCAAGACCGCGCGCGTGGCGGCCGACTACACCATCAGCTACCCGAAGGACGCTCGGCTGCAGATGCGCTGAGCGCGCGCAATTCAGCGCGGCTCGGGCATCTGGCCTTCGGCGGGCTCGGCGCCCGGCTTGCGCTTCTTTCCGCGAGCCGCCTTCTTGGCCGCGCGTTCCGCATCGATGCGCTGGCCCTCGGCCAGCCATTGCGTGAACTCTTCAGGCGTCTCGAGCGTGACGCGCCCGAGGTTGCCGGCGCGAAACTCGTGCATCACGATCTCGGCCGCCTTCTGCAGGTTGACGCGGCCCTTGCCCAGCAGCGCGCCGCGCTTGCGGCCAATGGCGTCGAGCACCTCTTCGTCCTTCATGGCGGCGATGGCGGCGGCGTCGTGCTCTGCCAGCTTGAAGCGCGCGGTGATTCCCTCCGCGTAGTTTGCCTTCAGGTAGTTGAGCAGCTCCAGCGCCACTTCTTCCTCGTCGAAGGCATTGCGCCCCACGGCGCCGCTGGCCGCAAGGTTGTAGCCGCTCTTGGGCACCACGATGCGTGGCCACAGCATGCCGGGCGTGTCCCACAGGTAAAAGTCATCGGCCAGCGTGATGCGCTGCTCCAGCTTGGTGATGCCGGCCTCGTCGCCGGTCTTGGCCTTGCGGCTGCCGGTCAGGGTGTTGATGAGGGTCGACTTGCCGACGTTCGGAATGCCGCAGATCAGAACGCGCATCGGTTTGGCCATGCCGCCGCGGTTGGGCGAGAGCTCGTGGCAAGCGCGCACGATGGCCTGCGCTGGCGTGGTCTGGCTTGCGTCGAGCGGTATGGCGCGCGTGGCCGGCAGCGCGTTGTAGTGCGCGAGCCAGAGTGCCGTGCGTGCGGGGTCGGCCAGGTCCTGCTTGTTGAGCACCTTCAGCGAGGGCCGCCCCGCGGTGAGCTCGGCCAGCATCGGGTTGGCGCTGGAGCCCGGCAGACGCGCGTCGAGCAGCTCGATGACCACGTCGATGTCCTTCACCCGTTCGGTGATGGCCTTCTGGGTCGTGTACATGTGCCCGGGGAACCACTGGATCGCCATCGATGGATGCTCTTTCTTTCGCTTTGTCTGGGAGGGGTTGGCACGAAGGCCGGGTGCGCATTGTCGGCCGTGAATGTGAACTGGATCACGTCGCTATGTTTTCCATAGCTCTGCATGCCCATTCTGCCTGCACCTGGGAGGCTTCCGGCCCCTAGAATCCGCGCGCTGCACCCGCAGCCATCGCCAAAAACTACTGAGGGAAATCCATGTTCAAGCGCCTTGCCGCTGCCGCACTGCTGGCAGCCACCGTCCTTCCTGCGACCGTCGTTCACGCGCAGCGCCCCTCGCCGCCCCAGGGCCCGATGATCAGCGGCTACCTGTGTTGCAACATGCGCACCTACGGCAGCTCAATCAGCGACATCAACTACGACGAGCAAGGCACGAGCATCGTGGCGGTGGGCACGCCGGCGCGCATCACGGCCTACGACTTCCGCTGGTTCGAGGCCGATCTTGCGGGCAAGCCCCAGCGCATCAAGAACGACTACAGCCGCAACATCACGCTCGCCGACTTCGCGAAGCGCTATGTGGTGGCCGAAGACCCGAAGCAGAAGATGGCGGCGTTCCCGCCCGTCGTCCGCGACGCCATCGTCGCCGGAAAGGTGGCTCCCGGCATGACGCGCGAACAGGTGCTGATGGCCATCGGCTACCCAGTGGCCGGCGAGAACCCCAGCCTGGACGCGCTCACGTGGCGCTACTGGCGCGACAGCTGGTCGGAGTACCAGGTCATCTTCGACGAGAAGGGTCTTGTCAAGACCGTCGCGGGCAACCCCGTGGCACTCAGCCGCGTGCTGGTGCCAACACCTTAGTTTGCCAAGAGGCGCGCGGGCGGCGTGACGCGCGCAATCCCCTAGAGGTTTTTGCAACGCGGGGGGCGGTTCCGCCGATATCGCCCCTATCATTTGACCGAGTGCGGCGCGTGGACGCGTCGGTCGAATCGAAACTTTTTGATGGAGTTACCGCGATGAAACCCGTCTCCGAACTGCTCAAGCGCCACGATTCCGCGGCTTGGCGCACCTCGCCGGACACCAGCGTGTTCGATGCGCTGGCCACACTGGCCCACTTCGAGGTGGGCGCGCTGATGGTGATGGACGGCGACCGGCTGGTGGGCTTTCTTTCCGAGCGCGACTACACCCGCAAGGTGGCGCTGCAGGGCAAGAACTCCAAGGAGATGAAGGTCTCCGAGATCATGACGCCCGACGTGATGACCGTAACTCCGCAGACCCACACGCGGGCTTGCATGTCGCTCATGAGCCAACGCAAGTTTCGCCACTTGCCCGTGGTCGACGGCGACAAGGTGGTGGGCATGATCTCCATCCAGGACCTGATGGACGACATCATCAGCGAGCACGAGCAGACGATCGACCAGCTCACCAGTTACATCCGGAGCTGAAAAAAGTGCCCCGTCCCGGACCATGCCGGTCCGGGGGTGGGGAACACGCCTACGCGCACGGTCACCGTTTCGGGCGCACAGTAGGGGCTCGTTCATCCATCAGCAGGGACATGGCATGCAGATTCAGGTCAACACGAGCAACGGCATCAACAACAAGGACGCCCTGGAGCGCTGGGCCGACACCGAGATCAAGCAGCAACTGGGCCGTTTCGTCGAGGACGTGACACGCGTCGAGGTGCATCTGAGCGACGAGAACCACGACAAGGCCGGCGGCGGCGACAAGTGCTGCGTGATGGAAGCCCGCCTTGCCCACCACCAACCGCTTGCGGTTACGCAACACGCCGCCAGCCTCGACGAGGCCTTCCGTGGCGCGGCGGACAAACTCAAGCGCCTGCTGGACAACACGCTGGGCCGTCTCAGCAACCACCGCGACCGCGAATCGATCCGCAGGGACGCTGGCTTTATCGCCGAGTAGCCAGAAAATCCAGCAGCAGGCGGCTCACTTCGGCGGGCTGCTCCTGCTGGACCCAGTGCCCCGCCCCCTCGACCCAGTGCACGCCGCGCAGCTGCGTGCAGGCCGTCGCTTGCATGGCTTCGAAGTCGCCCGGCTTCTGGAACACGCCCCAGTCGCTGCGGCCCGCGATAAAGCACACGGGCACGTCGATCGTGCGTCCCGACCAAGCCTGCATTTCCCGAAGGTAGCCCCCGCCGGTTCCGCAGCGATACCACTGCAATCCGCCCTGGAAGCCAGTGCGCGCGTATTCGGCGGTGTACACGGCCAGGTCTTCTTCGGGCAGCCATCGGCAGGCGGCGATCTGTTCGGCCGAGGGCATTTCTGCAGCCACGGTCTCGGCCATGGTCTGGTCGGCCCGCATCACGTAGTAGGTGGGCAGGCGAGCCAGTTCGTCCGCGCTCATTGCGGCCAGCGCGAAGGGCTGGTTCTGCGGCCAGTCGGCACTCTTGTGGTGGTAATAGCCGCGCAGGAAGGCATGCAGCCCTTGCGGTGCCTGCCGCATGTCGGCATCGGCCTCGGGCCCCGAGTAGTACCACTGGTAGTGTTTGCGCGGCGGATGCAGTGCGGCCAGGCCATCGAGCAGGTGCAGGGTGGCCTGCGCGAACATGGCTGTCGCCGCAGCGTTCGGCGGGCCGGGAAACGGCGCGCTCATCAATACAACCGAGCGGAACACGTCCGGACGAGTCAACGCGCACCAGGCCGCCACCGGCGAGCCGAAGTCGTGACCCACCACGGCCGCCGTCTGGTGGCCCAGCGCGGACACGAGCCCCGCCGCATCCCGTACCAGATTGAGCAGGCGAAATTCGTCCAGCCCGGCTTCGTAGCCCTGCTGCCAGCCCGTGGTGCGGCCATAGCCGCGCTGATCGGGTGCGACCACGTGAAAGCCCGCCTCGGCCAGCGGCAACATCACCTTGCGCCAGCTATAGGCCAGCTCCGGAAAGCCGTGCAGCAACAGCACGCAAGGGCGCCCCGGGGCGTCGAAGCCGGCTTCGAGCACCTGCATGGACAGGCCGTTGCCGTTGTCGACCTGGCGCGAGCGGATGCCCGCGGGCAGCGGGATGGGGGCGAGTTCGGCGATGGTCATGGTCATGGGGATTTCCGTGGTTTTGACGGTTTCGGCGCGAGCGCCCGGACGCGGGGTGTTTCGGCCGGAATCAGCGGCGGCCGGTGGCCGGTCTGCATCCATTCGTCATAGAAGTCGATCTTTCGGTCGACCAGCGACAAGGCACGCTTCCATTCGCCGAGGGTGTCGAGCACGCGCGCGCGATGCGCCGCGAGCATTGCGCGCCGCTCGGGCAGCGTGGCCTTGCCCTGCAGCGCGAGCGCGGTGTATTCGCGCATCTCGGCAATCGACATGCCGGTCAGGCGCAGCCGCTCCATCAGGCCGAGCCAGCCGACGTGCATCTCGCCATAGAGACGCCGGCCACCCTGGTCGCGCGAGACGCCGGGCACCAGGCCCTGCGCCTCGTACCAGCGAATGGCGTGCACCGTGCGTCCGGTGCGGCTCGCGAGTTCGCCGATGTGAAAAGGCGCGCCGCCGTCAACCGGCATCGGCGATGGCGGACGGCGCCTGGAGCGCCTCCTGAACCAGTGCGGTGTCAAAGTACTCGGTCAGTTCTTTCACCTTGCCTCCTTCGATTCGATAGATGTAGCAATAGCGGTTGTTGTAGCGCTTGCCGGCCTTGGTGGGTACGTCCCCGCTGAACAGCACCACCACCCGGTCGTCCTCGGCAATGATGCGCTCCGTCTTGCTCACGTAGGGGCCCGCGAACTGCGCGAACAGCGGCTTGAGCAGCTCTTCGCGAATGGCGGCCTTGCCCGCGTAGGTGCGCGACCACGGCGTGGTGCCTTCCAGCGTCCAGCGGGCGTCGTCGGCCAGGCTGTCGATGAAGACCTGGCCGTTCCCCTTGTCCAGCTCGGCATGGATGCGCTGCACCAGCGCCTTGTTGTCTGTCGTCGTCGCGTTCATGGCTGCTTGTCCTCGTGGAATGAAATAACCGGAAGCCCCGGTCGATTCATTGGAAATGCTCGAGTGCACTCCAGGTCAAGCGCCACGGACAGGATCAGTGCGTCAACCCTTTTTCGCGTTTGCCACCATGGCCTTGCCGACCTCGTTGCTGCCCTGGGCGGTACCGCTCTGCGGCACGATCTCGCCCTCGCGCGAGGTCACCTCGGCGAGCCGCGCCGCCAGCTGCTCCGGCGTGTCCGGACCGATGCCGAGCCAGGCGCCCTGCGTCAGGGTGATGTGCGCGGCCTCGAAGGTGCCGGCTCCCGCGCAGAGGATGGTGCGGTTCGGCGCGTCCGTGGAAGCCAGCACCAGCATGGCGGGCACCACGGCTTCCGGCTTGAGCGCATCGAGAACCTCCGGCGGCATCAGGCCTTCGGTCATGCGGGTGGCGGCCGTCGGGGCCAGGCAATTGACGCGGATGTCATTCTTGGCGCCTTCGATGCTCAGCGTTTGCATCAGCCCCACCAGTGCGAGCTTGGCGGCGCCGTAGTTGCTCTGGCCGAAGTTGCCATACAGGCCCGACGACGAGGTCGTCATGACGATACGGCCGTATTTCTGCTCGTTCATGAGGGCCCAGACGGCCTTGGTGCAGTTCACGGCGCCCATCAGGTGCACGTCGATCACCAGCTTGAAATCGGACAGCTCCATCTTGGCGAAGCTCTTGTCGCGCAGGATGCCGGCGTTGTTCACCAGGATGTCGACCCGGCCCCAGGCATCGACCGCCTGCTGCACCATGGCCTCCACCGCGTCGAAGTCGGTTACCGATGCGCCGTTGGCCATGGCCTCCCCGCCCGCGGCCTTGATCTCGTCGACCACGGCCTGTGCCGCGCTCACCGAGGCGCCGGAGCCGTCGCCGGTGCCGCCCAGGTCATTCACCACCACCTTGGCGCCGCGCGCCGCGAGGGCCAGCGCATGCTGGCGGCCCAGGCCGCCGCCCGCGCCGGTAACGATGGCCACTCGGCCCTTGAAATCGATGGTGCTGTTGCTCATGTGTCGCTTTCGCTGCCTTGCTGGGGAATGGGAATGTGCGGGCCATGGCGGCCGCGAGGCGTTTTACCTCAGAAAGCGCGCGGGCCCGGCGGGCCGGCCGCCAGCTCAGTCGCGCGCGTGACGCAGGGTTTCGCAATAAGCGACCAGCTGGTCGAGTTCGGCCGACTTGTCGAAGAAGGCATCGGCGCCCAGCTGTTCGGAGCGTTGGCGCATGTCGGCCGTGGCGTAGTTGCTCAGCACTACCACCTTCTGCTTGGCCTTGCGGTTGCGGCAGGCCTTGATCACGCCAAGGCCGTTGCCGCGCTCCAGGAACAGGTCGACGATGGTCAGGTCCCAGTCGTCGCGATGCTGGCGCAGCCAGCGCACCGCCTCTTCCTCGCTGCTGGCGCATGCCACCACGTCCGCGTTGGCCACGTCGTGAAGAAACCCGACGAGGTTTTCACGGATCAGGGCACTGTCCTCGACGAGATAGGCCTTGAAAGTCATACCAAAACTTCCGGCCCACCCACGGACCGGGTCAAAAAACTTGAGCTTGCGGGGTGCATGGCCTCCATCGTCGCCGGTGCCGCGGCGCCCGCAGTGGGTCATGCCGGCCAATGCCTGTAGGCCATCGGCCCCCGCCGCTGTCGTCAGGCGGGCTGCGTGCCGGTGAGACGCGTAGGACAGCCGAGCGTCAGGCCGCGACGGCCATCCGACCGCGGCCGAGCCCCAGTCGCGCCGGCGACACGTACTGCTCGCGGTAGATCTCGAAGGGCATGGTGTCGGCGGCCTCGATGCGCTTCTGCTCCTGGATCGACTCCTCGGTCATGCGCTCGAACTCGGCTTGCTGCTCGGCCGAGAACGGCAGCGCCAGCAGCGTGGCGCGGGTCTGCTCGGACTGCGCGCGCACGAAGCCGATGAACGAGTTGCCGTGCCTCTCGTCGACAGCAGCCAGAACGCGCGCCGAAGGCAGGCTGTCCGGGTTCTGCAGGGCGGAAAGCGCCGCACGCACTGCGTCGGCATGCTGCGTGCCACCGTTCGCGGCATCGAGCGCGGCCGCAATGGGCAGGCATTGCTCGACCAGTTCCACGCCCCAGCCGGTCAACGGCACTTCGCGGCCTCCGCGCAGCAGCTGCAGGCCCGGCTCGCGCCCGCGTGCGGCCGTGAGGTGCTGGTTGTGGGCCAGTTCGGCAATTTCCTGCGGCGTGTCGGCTGGGCTGTCGCTCAGAAGGCACTGCAGCAGGAACACATCGAGGAAGCGCATCGTCTGGGCGTTGATGCCTACCGGTTCGAAGGGGTCCAGATCCATCAGACGCACCTCGACGTACTCGACACCGCGCTCGCGCAGCGCATGCAGCGGACGCTCGCCGGGGTTGATCACGCGCTTGGGCCGGATGGTGCCGTAGAACTCGTTCTCGATCTGCAGCAGGCTGGTGCCCAGCTGGTTGTAGTCGCCGCCGAGGTTCTGGATGCCGATGGCCTCGTAGGCAGGCCAAGGCCGCGTGAGTGCGTCCTGCAGCGAGGCGGCGTAGCCTTCGAGGCTGTTGTAGCTCACGGCCAGCGAGGCCTGCGCATCGCTCTGGTAGCCGAGGCGGCCCATGCGCAGCGAGGTGCCGTGCGGCATGAACATGCTGCCTTCGCCCAGCGGCTGCAGCTCGTGCGGGCGGCCCGCGACAAAGCTCGAACACAGCGCCGGCGATGCGCCGAACAGGTACAGCAGCAGGAAGGCGTGGCGGCGGAAATTGCGGATGAGCGCGAAATACTGTTCGCTCGACACGCCGGGCAGCGACCAGTTGTAGTGAATGCCCGAGATGGTCTGCATGCGCCGGCCGTAGCGGTGGCTCAGGCCCATGCGGTACACGCTCTTGGCGCGCCCGACGTTCGACGAGCCGTAGCGCCCGATCGGAATGGTTTCGTCGGTCGGCAGGCCGCAGGGCATGCTCGAAACCCAGAGCCGTTCGTCGCCGAGGGAATCGAGCACGTGGTAGGTGAACTGGTGCACCCGGGTCAGTTCCTCGAGTGCTGATTCGACGCCCGCATGCACGCCCGTGATGAGCTCGAGCTGCGACTCGCTGAAATCGGTGGTGATGTGCGGGTGGGTCAGCGCCGAGCCCAAGGCGATCGGGTGCGGCGTGAGCGCAAGCTTGCCATCCGGGAGAGCGCGCAGGCTTTCCTTCTCGATGCCGCGCCGCATTCCCTTCAACCGCGCGGTTGAGAGTGAACCCAACCTCTCCTGCAATCTGCTGCTCATATTGTTATGACCCGTCGTTCTCTGAGGGGCTGGAAGGTAGCACGGCGGCGCGGGCATTGCTGGTGCAGGGAATCCCGGCTTCCGCTATGCTGCGAGGCGCTACGGTATTGATAGCAAACTCCATCGGATTCGCCTGCAAATTTCATCCAAAGCTGAAAGGATCAGCCGCGTCCCGCCGCCAGGTCGATCTCTTCCGACTGGTAGACCGACATCTGCGGCATGCCATCGGCCATGCCGGCCAATGCCTTGGCAAACGCGCGCGAAGCCTCGACGCGAAAATGCGCCTTCAGCGCCGCCATGTCGCTCCAGCGCTCGACGAAGCTGAGCCGAAGCGGCTGCTGAATGTCGGCGCTGACCTCGTGCGAGATGCAGCCGGGTTCGGTGCGCGAACGCAGCACATGCTCGACGCTGATGGCCAGCATCGCTTGCAGGGTCTCGGGTTTCGCCATGGCGTGTCCGATGACGAGGATCATCTTGCTTTCTCCTTCTTTTTCGCGAATGCGGGAAGGCGCCGAACGCGTCAGGAAGCCAGCACGCGCAGAAGAAACCGGTTGAGGTCGGCGATCTCCTCCATGCAGACCGAATGCGCCATCGTGTACTCGTGCCACTCGACGGGATGGCCGAGCGCGACGAGCGCGTCGCGCGACTGGAGCGCCCGTTGGAGCGGCACCACCGGGTCTTGCCGGCCGTGAGCCAGGAAGACCGGCGTCTCGTGGTTGGCCGCATGCCGCTCGGCCGCGGTGGTGGCCGCAATGGGCAGGTAGCCCGACAGGCCGACGATGCCGGCCAGCCGCTCGGTATGGCGCAACCCAGTCATCAACGCCATGGCACAGCCTTGCGAAAAACCCGCCACCACGATGCGGCCGGCCGCGATGCCGCGGGCCTTCTCGCTGGCGATGAGCGTCTCGATGGTGGCCTGCGAACGGCGCAGTCCCGCCTCGTCCTCGCGCGCGGCCAGGTCGGCCACGGCAATGTCGTACCACGCCGGCATCTGGTAGCCGCCGTTGATGGTGACCGGGATAACCGGGGCGTTGGGGAACACGAAGCGAACCGGGCCCACGCTCGACAGGTCGAGTTCGTTGGCAATCGGCACGAAGTCGTTTCCGTCGGCACCCAGGCCGTGCATCACGATCACCGTGGCGGTGGGATGGGGAGCGGTTTCGATTTCGATCGGGGAGCGGGACATGGTCGGTAGAAGGTATTCAGAGACGCGAAAAACCAGACCTTAGCGCATTCGGGCCGGCCGGGGCGCGGTCTCGCGGAATGCAACACAATGGCGGTTCCGCGAAGAACCCATGAGCCTGCATCCGAAGCCCCCTCTCGCCGTTACGGCGCTCGACAGTGAAACCCTGCTGCGCAGCAGCGGCTTGCGCGTGACGCGCGCCGCACAAACGGTGTTGGAACTGCTCGCGCGCGCCTCGCAGCCGCTCACGCATGACGACGTGGTTGCCGCCTACACAGCCGCCGCCGGCGAGGCGCCTGACCGCGTGACCATCTACCGCGTGCTCGATCGCCTGGTCGAAGCGGGCCTGTGCGACCGCCGCGTGGGCGCGGACCGCGTCAATCGCTTCTCGCGCCATGTGGAAGCCGCGTCGGGCAACATCTTCGAATGCGACCAGTGCCACAAGGTGCTGGCGCTGCCCTCCGATCCCGAACTGCCCAAGGTGATGAGCCGGCTGGGGCGGGAGCTGCGCAAGCAAGGCATCGACACCCGCCATACCGCGCTCACGCTGCACGGCACCTGCGGGGAGTGCAGGGGCTGAAGCCCGGGGCTATACGTTCCAGGACGGAAAAGGATCGGGGAAGTTGGTCCACCACGGTGCGCCGTGGCGCATTTCGCTTTCAGTCAGCAGGCAGGCATCGAGCCGCGCACGCAAGCCGGCTTCGTCCATGCGGATGCCAATCAGCACGAGCTCCTGCCGTGCGTCCCCGGTGGCCGGGTCCCAGTTCTTGCGAATGGCCTCCAGTGCTTCCTCGTCGGAAGGCCAGTGCTCGCGTGGAACCGCGGCCCACCACAAACCCGCCACGCCAAAGCGGCAGGCACCACCGGCCTGCGACCATGAGCCTGCCCGCGTGGCGCGGCTCGCGAGCCAGAAGAATCCCTTGGAGCGCACCACGCCATCCCACTCGCTCTGCACCAAGTCCCAGAAGCGCTGGGGATGGAATGGCAGCCGTGCGCGGTAGACGAAGCTGCGGATGCCGTAGGTGTCGCTCTCGGGCGCATGCTCGCCGCGCAGTTCGGCCAGCCATCCGGGTGCGCGTTCGGCCTGCTCGAAATCGAACAGGCCTGTGTCGAGCACGCGGTCGAGCGCGACGCGACCGAACTCCGAAGTCTCGATGCGCGCACGCGGGTTGAGGCTGCGCAGAATCGCCATCAGCCGCTCGCGCTCCTCGGCCGTGACAAGGTCGGCCTTGTTGACCACCAGCACGTCGCAGAACTCGACCTGCTCGATCAGCAGGTCGACCACCGTGCGGGTGTCTTCGTCGCCGAGCGACTGGCCGCGCTGGCCCAGGCTGTCGGGCGAGCCGTAGTCGCGCAGGAAGTTGAAGGCATCGACCACGGTCACCATGGTGTCCAGGCGGGCCACGTCGGCAAGGCTTTTGCCGTCCTCGCCCGCGAAAGTGAAGGTCTCGGCCACCGGCAGCGGCTCCGAAATGCCGGTCGATTCGATCACGAGCTGGTCGAAGCGCCCTTCCTTCGCGAGCCTGCCAACTTCTATGAGGAGGTCTTCGCGCAGCGTGCAGCAGATGCAGCCATTGCTCATCTCGACCAGCTTCTCGTCGGTGCGCGAGAGTTCGGCGCCACCGTCCCGCACCAGGGCCGCGTCGATGTTGACCTCGCTCATGTCGTTGACGATGACCGCCACGCGGCGCCCCTCGCGGTTGTGCAGGATGTGGTTGAGCAGGGTGGTCTTGCCGGCGCCGAGAAAGCCGGACAGCACGGTGACGGGAAGGCGGTCGGTCATGGGTATGGCTATATATGCAACAGAATTGCATTATAGGAACCAATGCAACCATGTTGCGTTTGTTGGGGACCAGCCTTTCCACTGCCGTGCCGGCCGGCATAGACTCTTGCGCGCGATGCAACACCCTACCCTGCCCGTTCTTTACAGCTTTCGCCGCTGCCCCTACGCAATGCGCGCGCGCCTGGCAGTGGCCGCAAGCGGCGAGCGCTGCGAGCTGCGCGAAGTGGTGCTGAAGAACAAGCCGGCCGAGATGCTCGCGGCTTCGCCCAAGGGCACCGTGCCCGTGCTGGTGCTGGCCAATGCCACCGTGCTGGAACAGAGTCTCGACATCATGCTGTGGGCACTGCGCCGCAACGATCCGTTGCGCTGGCTGGAGCCCGACGCTGGAACGCTCGAAGACATGCTCGCGCTCGTGGCTGAGTGCGACGACCACTTCAAGCCGCAGCTCGACCGCTACAAATACCCGGCTCGATTCGAGGGCTCGTCCGCCGATGCGCGCGAGACGGGCGGCCGGTTCCTGTTGCAGTTGGAGGCGAGGCTCGCCGGCTCCGGGCAGCTTTTCGGCGCGCGGGCCTCGCTGGCGGATGCGGCCGTCATGCCGTTCGTGCGGCAGTTCGCAATGGTCGATCCCGCATGGTTCGAAAGTCAGCCTTGGCCATTGCTGCACGTCTGGCTCACGGGCTGGACCGCTTCACCGCTGTTCGAGCGTGCGATGCGGAAGTACGCGCCGTGGACGCCGGGCGAAATCGGCGTCGTCTATCCGCCGGCCTGATCAGCCGAAGTTCGGCGCGCGCCGCTCGCGCAGCGAGGCGACGCCTTCGCGCACGTCGGGACCTGCAAAGCCCATGAATTCGAGCGCCAGAGAGGCATCAAAGGTCGGCCCGGCTTGGCGCAGCCAGTTGTTGAGCGCGTACTTGGTGAAGCGGATCGCGCTCTGGCTGCCGGCCGCGAGCCGGTCGGCCACTTCGTAGGCGCGCGGCAGCAGGTCGGCCTCGTCCACCGCGAGCGAGACCAGACCGATGCGCTCGGCCTCTTCGCCGCTCACCGGTTCGCACAGCAGCAGGTGGTACTTGGCCTTGGCCATGCCGCACAAGAGCGGCCAGACAATGGCTGCATGGTCGCCCGCGGCTACGCCCAGGCGGGTGTGGCCGTCGACGATCTTCGCGCCCTTGCTGGCAACGGAGATGTCCGCCAGCAGCCCTGCCACCAGTCCCGCGCCCACGGCCGGACCATGCATGGCGCTCACGATGGGCTTGTCGCAATTGATGAGGTTGTAGACGAGGTCGCGCGCTTCTTTCCACACGCGCTGGCGCACTGCGTCGTCGGTGGTCATGTCCTGCACCATGCCCAGGTCGCCGCCGCCCGAAAAGCCCAGCCCTTCGCCCCTCAGCACAGCGCAGCGCACCGTGTCGTCGGCCGACACGTCGCGCCAGATCTCGGCCAGTTCGCGATGGCCGTCATGGCCCGCCGTGGGCAGCTTGCCGTTGGTCGCGCGCATCTGGATGTCGAGCACCGCATCGCCGATGCCGCGGCGGGTGATGGCAAGGGTCTGGTAGCGGGTGTAGTCCATGGCGTGTCTCCACCCCGCAGCACGTGCGAGGATTTCTTTTTTGCGTCGAAAGACGGGCCGCCTATTTTCGCGCTGCAACCTCGCGGCAGCGCTGCACATTCGCCTCGAAGCGCGATGCCAGCCCCGGCTCGCACCCGTCGCTCGAGGGATTCAGCCTGCACATGCCGACCACCACGTAGTCCATCACAGCCTCGGTACACATCGGGTACTTCGCCAGATCGGGATTGGCCTGCGCCTTGAAGCCCCAGCGCTCTGAAAACTGCACCGTGCGTGCCATCGCGCCGTGGAAGAAGCTGCGATCCCTGGCGGCAATGGCCGCCTCCATGCGAGGCAGTTCCTCGTTCAGGTAGCCGACGGAATCCAGCGGAAAGTCCGAGGGCGCCTGCTGGGCACTGGCGAAAGATGCGGCCAGCATGAGCAGCGGCACGGCGACGCAGGTGCGCAGCCGCAATGACTGAGCGACGAAAGGGTTGGTCGGGCGTTGTGGTTGCATGGCTCTGGATTTTGCAACGTCTGGAAGCATCTTTTCGTGGCGAGCGCCACGTCTACTTGGCTTTTTTCTGCCGGTCGAACTTGCGCCAATACTGAAATTCGTCTTCATGCACTTCGAGATCGACTTCCGAAATGCGCGACTGCAGGCGCTCCTGCACATCTGCCACGGCCTTGTTGTAGACGATCGGGCCGACCTCTTCAAGAAAGAAGCCGAGCAGCGCACCGGCCGCGATGTTGCCGATCTTCTCTTCCATGTTCTCATTGAAGTAGCGCTCGATCGACGCGATGGCCTGCTGGCGTGCTTCCTTGGGTATTTCGATTGTCATGCGGAGTGCTCTTCGATTGCTTGAAATGGGTCCGATCCATTGTGCCGCTACCATCCGCTGCGGCCGCGCGCGGCCCGCAGCACAAAGACCTACAACACGGAGACCGCTTCATGAAATTCCCTCCGGCCGCAATGGCCGCCCTGGCCCTGGCCGCTCTTGCCGGCTGCACCAACCTGACACCCACCGTACCGCAGCGCCAGCTGATGCTGGTGGCGAACGACGAAAAGCAGTCGTGGAGCGATGCCGGTGCCGTGATCCTCGGTCCGATGGGCCGCGACACGGTGCAGGTACTCGACATCGGCACCGACCCGCTCGCACCCAAGCTCGTCGGCACGCTGCAACTCGACAACACCATTGCCGGCCCGCCCGTCAACCTTGCGATCACGCCGGGCGAAACGCTGGCGCTAGTGGCCAACTCGCTCAACGTGGTGGAAGAAAATGGCGTGCGCAAGCAAGTGCCCGACAACCGCCTCTTCGTGATCGACCTGACCACCACGCCGCCCAAGCTGATCGATACGCTCACCGTGGGCAAGCAGCCGTCGGGCCTGTCGATCAACCGCGCGGGCGATCTTGCGCTGGTGGCCAATCGCGCCGACAACTCGGTCAGCGTGCTGCGCATCGCGGGCAAGAAGGTGACACTGATCGACACCATCGCCATGAACGATTCGGTGGCGCATGTGCGCTTCACGCCCGACGGCAAGCGCGCGCTGGCGGCCAAGTTTCCGACCCACAAGATCGCACTGCTCGAGGTGAACGGCGAGAAGGTCAGCTACAACAAGGTCGATCTCGCGGCCGGCCTCTGGCCCTACAACGTCGACGTGACGCCGGACGGCAAGCTTGCGCTCACGGCCGACAACGGCAACTCGGGCGCCTCGGACGGGCAGATCGACACGGTGAGCGTGATCGATCTGGAAGCCACGCCACCGCGCGTGGTCGACAAGGTGGTGGTGGGCGACGGCCCCGAAGGCTTGGCCGTGAGCCCGACTGGCCGGCATGCAGTGGCCGTGCTCCTGCGCGGCAGCAACGCGGCGAAGAACGCCTACTTCTACAACCGCAACGGCTCGGTGGTGCTGCTGAAGATCGACGGCAAGAAGGTGACGCGCGCCAACGAGGTGGTGGTGCGCGGCTTGCCCGAAGGGGCCGTGTGGAGCGCGGACGGCAAGTATCTGTACGTGGGCAACTTCATCGACCAGGACATCACGATCCTGCGCGTGGACGGCGACACGCTGGTGCCTACGGGCAAGTCGTTTCCGCTGCAGGGGCATCCGGCCGCGATGCGCGGGACAATGTCGCACTGACCGAATGAACGCTCAACGCAACCCGACCTGAACGCAACGCCATGGCGCAACCCAAACGACAACTCCGCACGCTGGAACGCGGCATCCTCTGCCTGGCGATCGGCGCGGCCGTTCTGTTGGGGCCGCGCTTCCTGCAAGGCACGCGCTGGTTCGATATGGTGGCCGGCGCCTACGTGGTCGGCTGGTTCGCGCTGGCGTTGGGGGTGGCGCTGGTGGCGGTCGGCCTCTTTAAACGCGGCGAATAGCGAGCGCAGGAGCAGCCCAAGGCCCGCAAGGGTTCAGGCCTTCTTTCCGCGGAGCTTGCCAACGAGTTCTACGCCCGCCAGCACGATGGCGCCCGCCACGACGCCGATGCCGGCGTTGACCCCCATCGACCCGAGCGCACCGAACACGCCGCCCGTGGCCTTGGCCCAGTCTTCGACCGCATGGCCGAACGCGGGCACGCCGTGCACCAGGATGCCGCCGCCGACCAGGAACATGGCCGCGGTGCCCGCAACCGATAGGCCCTTCATGAGCCACGGCGCCGCCACGAGAATGCCGCGTCCCACAGCCTGCGCGGCCTTGTTGGCTTGCCGGCTCAGGTAAAGGCCCGCGTCGTCGAGCTTCACGATGCCGGCCACCAAGCCGTAGACGCCCACGGTCATGATGAGCGCAATGCCCGCAAGCACCGTGAACTGCGTGGTGAATGACTGGCCTTGCACGGTGCCCAGCGTGATGGCGATGATTTCGGCCGAGAGGATGAAGTCGGTGCGCACCGCGCCCTTGATCTTGTCCTTCTCGACCGCGACCACGTCGACGGTTTCGTCGGCCACAGCGCGCTCATGGCGCGCGGTGTCGGCCTCGTGCTCCTTCTTGTGCAGGAACTTGTGCGCCAGTTTCTCGAAGCCTTCAAAGCAGAGAAAGGCACCGCCGATCATGAGCAGCGGGGTGACCAGCCAAGGCAGCCAGGTGCCGATGGCCAGAGCCGCCGGAACCAGGATCAACTTGTTGATGAACGAGCCCTTGCACACCGCCCAGACCACGGGGAGTTCGCGGTCGGCCTTGACGCCCGAGACCTGCTGCGCATTGAGCGCAAGGTCGTCGCCGAGTACGCCGGCCGTTTTTTTGGCGGCGACCTTGGTGAGGACCGAGACGTCGTCCAGTACGGTTGCAATGTCGTCGAGCAGCAGAAGCAGGCTGGTGGCCATGGCAAAAATCGTTGTGGGAAAAAAGAACCGGCGAGCTTAGCCGCAAGCGCGGCCCGCCCCGGCAATACCCGTACGGGACGGCCGCGGCGAACGCGTCAGCCGCGTCAAACGACGCTGCGCTTGAGGCGGATCTCTTCGACCCGCACGGTGCCAAGCGCTGTGGTCTTGGCGGTCTTCATCTCGCGCTTGAAGCCGGCGAGCTCGTGGAAGCGCATGGCGCGGTCGTTGCGAATGGGCACCCACACGGTCACCGTGGTGCAGCCCTCTTCCTCGAGGCCTTCGCGCGCGGCGTCCCAGAGGGCGACGCCGATGCCCTTGCCCCAGTGCTCGGGCTTGACGTAGATGGCCCAGATCTCGCCCGTGGTGGAAGGCGTCTTGGGGTCGCGCGAGCGGTCGAAACCGACGAAGCCGACGATTTCGCCGTCGAGCACGGCCACCTGCACCTGCGGCTCGCTGAACTCGATGGCTTCGCGCCACTTGGCTTCGCGCGAGGCCGGAGCCAGCAAGCGCAGCTCTTCTTCGGGCAGGATGCCTTCGTAGGCAGCCTTGGCGGCCAGGGCGTGGACTTCGGCGACGGCCTTGGCGTCGCGCATGGTGGCGGGGCGAACTTCGTAATCTGACATGGTTGCGGAAAATCAAATGGAACCGCGTATTGTCGCCGCACCGCTAAACTGCCCGCTACTTACGTCGCATACGCAGCATCAAAAGGAGTCGATATGGCCAAAGGTCAACAGCGCGCAAACAAGGAAGCCAAGAAACCGAAGAAGGACACTTCGCCGCCCAAGCCGGTAGGCACCGGTGGCATCGAGCCTGTCCGCACGATCACCACGGCGGTGATTCCGCGCGGCAAGCTCAAGAACAAGTGACCGAAGAGGCACCAGCGGGGCCTGTGCCGCCACCGGCGCCCGCCAAGCCTGCCCAGCCCCGCAACCCGCTGCACGGGCTCACGCTGGAGGCCATCGTCACGGCGCTGGCCGACTACTACGGCTGGGAGCAGCTCGGCGAGCTGGTTCCCATCCGCTGCTTCGCGATCGACCCGAGCGTGGGCTCCAGCCTCAAGTTCCTGCGCAAGACACCCTGGGCGCGCGAGAAGGTCGAGAGCCTCTATCTCTTCATGCTGCGCGAACAGCGCCGCGAACAGCAACAGCAGCAACCTCCAGAGCGATGAGGGTTCGACTCGAGCCGTCGGGCTTGGCTTTCGAAGCCGAGACTGGCACCACGCTTTTGAAATCGGCCGAGGCGGCCGGCATCGAGATGCCGAGCTCCTGCCGCAACGGCACCTGCCGCACCTGCATCTGCCAGCTGATGTCGGGCGCCATCCGCCACGTCATTGAATGGCCCGGCCTGAGCGCCGACGAAAAAGCCGAGGGCTGGATCCTCCCCTGCGTGGCGGAGGCCGAGGGCGACCTCACGATCGATGCGCCCAAGGCGTTTTCAGTCTTTTAAAAAAACTTCGCCCTACTTGATGGCCGCCGCGGGCGTCGCGGCCACCAGCCGGTCGCGCTGCGCCAGCGAGGGGAAAAGCTTGAACCAGCCCAGCGCCACCATCATGGTGCCCACGCCGCCCACCACCACCGAGCCCACCGGCCCCAAGAGCGCCGCGGTGGCGCCCGATTCGAACTCGCCCAACTGGTTGCTGGCGCCGATGAAGATCGAATTGACCGCACTCACGCGGCCGCGCATGGCGTCGGGGGTTTCGAGCTGGACCAGGGTCTGGCGGATCACCACGTTGACCATGTCGGCGCCGCCCGACACCATCAGCGCAATCAGCGAGACGATGAAGCTGCGCGAGATTCCGAACACCACCATGCACAGCCCGAAAAGCCCCACGGCCATCAGCAGCGTGCGGCCGATGTTGCGCTCGATGGGTCGGCGCGTGAGTGCGATCGACATCACCAGCGCCCCCACCGCGGGTGCCCCGCGCAGCAGGCCGAGCCCCCAGGGCCCCGTGTGCAGGATGTCCTTGGCGTAGATCGGCAGCAGCGCCACCGCGCCGCCCAGCAGCACCGCGAAAAGATCGAGCGAGACGGCGCCGAGCACGGGCTTGCGCCTCCAGATGAAGTCGACGCCGGCAAACACAGTGGCCAGCGTGACCGGCTCGCGCGCGGCGGGCGCATGGGCATAGCGCAGCCGCAATACGAGCACGCAGGCCACCGCAAAGCACAGGACGCTGGCGCCGTACACCACCTGCATGCCAGCCACGAAAAGCAGCCCGCCGAGGGCCGGCCCGCCGATGATCGCACCCTGCATGCCCGCAGAGCTGAAAGCCATCGCGCGCGGCAGCATGATGGGCGGCACCAGGAGCGGCGTCAGCGCCTGCTGCGCCGGCATCTGGAAGGCCCGCACCGCGCCCAGCACCAGCGAGAGGCCCAGCAGCAGGCCGCGCGTATCGAAGCGCTGCAACACCGCGAGAAAAAGCACCAGCGCCACCAGCCCCTGCACCGCAAAGCAGGCCGCCACGATGCGGCCCCGGTGATGGCGGTCGACCACGTGGCCGGCCAGGAGCGCGAGCAACAGCGCGGGAACGAACTGGTAGAGGCCCACGAGCCCGAGGTCCCAGGCGCTGCTGGTGAGTTCGTACATGTGCCAGCCGATCGCCACCATGAGCATCTGCGAAGCCGCGGTGCCAAAGAGGCGCGCCACCCACATCCGCATGAACGGGCGTTCGCGCGTGAGGTCGGAAAAGCTCGGTGGCGGGGAGGCGGAAGCGGGGGCGGAGGCAGGGCCGGACATTCGTTCGAGGATAGCCGAGGCCCCATGAGCCGCGCATGAGCGTGGGCTCTCTACACTCTCGGCACCCATGCCGGACACCGCCCTCATCGATCCCATCGACCTGGTCTACCAGGACGCTCACTTGCTCGTGCTGAACAAGCCCGCCGGCCTGCTCTGCGTGCCCGGACGCGGCGAAGACAAGCAAGACTGCCTGAGCGCGCGCGCCATGCGGCTCTGGCCCGACGCGCTGATCGTTCATCGGCTCGACATGGCCACGAGCGGTCTCGTGCTGATGGCGCGTGGCGCGGCCATGCAGCGTGCCCTCGGCGATGCCTTTGCCGAACGCCGGGTGCACAAGCGATACCAAGCCATCGTCGATGGCGTGCTGCCGGTGAAAGATGAGTGGTCGGTGATCGATGCACCGCTGATGGCCGACTGGCCGCGGCGCCCACTGCAAAAGGTCGATGCGGCGGGCAAGCCCAGCATCACGCGCTGGCGGGCATTGCAATCATCGCCACCAAACGAATCCGCCGCGGCCACGCACGTGCTGCTGGAGCCGCTCACGGGACGATCGCATCAGCTGCGCGTGCATCTGCTCTCGATCGGCCATCCGATTCTGGGTGATGCGCTCTACGGCGGTGAAGAGATTCAGGCGCGTGCGCCGCGCTTGCTGCTGCATGCAAGCGAACTGGGTTTCGTGCATCCGGCGACGCAGCAGACCCTTCGATTCGAAAGCCCTCCGGACTTCTCGCTGCTCAGCCGCCCTTGACCACCAGCACTGGCATGGGCGCGTCCTGCAACACGCGCTGCGTGACGCTGCCGAGCAGAAGCTTCTCGATGCCGCTGCGGCCGTGCGACCCCATGACGATCAGGTCGGCCGCGATGGCAATGGCGGTGTCGACGATGCCTTCGTGTACCACGTGACCGTCGATCACGCGCTGGTCGCTGTGCAGGCCTTCGGCGGCAAGTGCCGCAACACCGCGCGCCAAGGCCGCATTCGCGCTTGCGGTGGCCGCCGCCAGGTACTCGTTCTGGCCCAGTGCGTAGTCCGCCCCCACCCCAATGAAGGGATAGTTGTCGATCACGTGAATCAGCGTGATCCGGCTCCCGAACGCCAGCGCCAAGCCGCTCGCCTTGCTGACCGCGAGCATGGAAGTTTCGGAGCCGTCGATCGGAACCAGGATGTGATTGAACATGGCGGACCTCACTTTATCGTTCGCGGACAGTCGCGGCTCGCAACCGAACCGTCCCTCGAATTTACCCCCTGCGCGGAGGCGTGACTGTAGGACTCAAGCCAGCGGGCTCAATCCCCCTGGAAACCCTGAGCGCGGCAAGTGACGACAAGGGTATCGCGCCAGCCGGCGATACCCTCTTCGAGCGGCTGGATGGGCGTGGACTCGTGGATCACACGCGCATCGTCGAGCAGCAGCAGCGTCCACGGCTCGGTCATGGTGAAGCGCTCGCCGCGTCGGCCGTTGGCCTCGAACACGCGCGTCTCGCCGCCCTTGACGCCGCTGCGTCCGACCAAAGCCACCGCCACCAGGTCGACGCCGTCGCGGTGCGCGCCTTCGGGCGTGGGCCGGCCGATGCCGCCCGCCGTGTCGATGCGGAACTGGTGCGCTTCGACGAACCATGGCTGCGCCTTGGTGCCGCGCATGCCGCTGGCCGCTTCGCCCAGGCGTTGCAGCAGGCGCTGCCATACTGGCTGCGCCACGGTGGCCTCGTGCATGGGCGCAAACCAGCGCTGCATGCCGCCATGCAGCGCGTTGTATTCGACCGGCTGCCAGTGCGCACGATGCGGCACTTGCGCGATCGACTCGCCCTCGACCGTGAAACACGCGTGGCGCCTCGTGCGGTAGCGGCCACCGTCCTTCAGGTGTTCATCGGGTGGAAGATCGTTCCAATCGGCATGCAGCGCCTCGAGCTGCGCGAGCGGCACGCCGAGCCACTCGCTCGCGCCTTGCGGGCTCAGTACCGCATAGCCTTGTTCGCGCAGAGCGGCCGGCAGTTCGCCCGGCTCGATGAACGGCGGTGCGAACGCGGCCGTGGTCACGACGCGCTGACTTTCACGTCTTTCCAGAACGCCACGCGGTCGCGGATTTCCTCGGCTTCGGGCTTTGGATCGGCGTAGTACCAGGCGGCGTCGGTGTGGAGTTCGCCGTTGACCAGCAGCGAGTAGTAGCTGGCTGTGCCCTTCCAGTGGCAGGTGGTCTTGTGGTTGCTGAAGGTGACGTGGTCGCGATTGAGCGCGCTCATCGGGAAATAGTGGTTGCCTTCGACGAGCACGGTGTCGTCGCTTTCGGCGATGGTGACGCCGTTCCAGGTTGCTTTCATGTCTTGCTCTCCACGGGGAAGGGATATTGTGCCCTCTGCCTTTGGCGTGGGTTTTGGTCCGGGTATATGTGGGCTTGGTTGTTTTCCCGAGGCCGGGTGTCGCCCCGGCGGGCGACTCACTTTCTTTGCTTCGCCAAAGAAAGTAAGCAAAGAAAGGCGACCCCTACTGTCTGCGTCCCTTCGCTGCGCTACGGGAAACCTGCGGTGCTCGACTCCGGCGGGGGTCCGCAGAACTCGCTTCGCTCAAACAGCTGCGGCCCTGATCCCGCCTCCATCTGCGCTCCTCGGCGCATA
>NZ_LMCQ01000008.1:0-112168 GCF_001424835.1 Variovorax sp. Root318D1
TGCCACGCACTTCAAGCGCCACAGCCAGGCGGGCATGGTGATGGTGAACCTGCCCACGGCGGGGGTGGACTACCACGTGCCCTTTGGCGGGCGCAAGGGGTCGAGCTACGGGCCGCGCGAGCAGGGCAAGTATGCGCAGGAGTTCTTCACCACGGTGAAGACGGCGTATACGCTGGCTTGAGGCGTATCGCGACGGGGAGAGCGATCTCCTGCGGGCCTGGAGCGGGTGTAACCAGGTTTTTCGAATGCTTTTGCTAAGCTGGCGACCCTTCGCGGCCGATCGCCATCACTTTGCATCTTCATGAAAATAGCCACTTGGAACGTCAACTCCCTCACTGCACGCCTGCAGCATGTGCTCGACTGGCTGATCGCCAATCCGGTCGATGTGCTGTGCCTGCAGGAGCTCAAGATGAGCGACGACAAGTTCCCCCTCGACGTGCTCAAGTCCGCCGGTTACGAGGCGGCCGTGTTCGGCCAGAAAACCTATAACGGCGTGGCCATCCTGAGCCTCGCGCCAATGCATGACGTGGCCAGGAACATTGGCGGCTTTACCGACGACCAGTCGCGCGTGATTGCAGCCACCATCGAAACTCCGTCGGGTCCGCTGCGGGTCGTGAATGGCTACTTCGTCAACGGCCAGGCGCCCGGTACCGAGAAGTTCGAATACAAGATGGGTTGGCTGCGCGCCTTGCGCGAATGGCTGCGCGCTGAAATGGCGGCTCATCCGAACCTGGTTCTGCTGGGCGACTTCAACATCACGCCGGAAGACCGCGACAGTTTCGACCCGATCGGCCTGAAGGAGACGATTCATCACACGACCGAGGAGCGCGAGCATTTCAAGGCGCTGCTCCAGCTCGGCCTGGCGGACAGTTTTCGCCTCTTCGAGCAGCCAGAGAAAAGCTATTCGTGGTGGGACTACCGGATGCTCGGCTACCAGAAGAACCGCGGCCTGCGGATCGATCACATCCTGGTGAGCGAGCCCCTGGTGCCGCGCGCCAGGGGTTGCATCATTGACCGCGTGCCGCGCAAGTGGGAAAAACCAAGTGACCACGCCCCCGTGGTGCTGGAACTCGACCAAGGCGCCTGATGACCATGAACATACGCACACTCGCAACCCTTGCAGCCGCACTGGCGCTCGCCGCCTGTTCGGCGCTCAAACCGGCGGACAAGGCCGGCGACGGCAAGCCGGGCCCTTCTTCTGCACCCGACGAGGTGGCCAGCCCCAAAGCCGATGTCCCTAGCGTTCGCCTGATCACCGCGCAGACTCCCGTCGTGCGGGCCTATCGCAAGACGGGGGCTCGCCAGATCTACAACGCCTATCCGCAGCGCATCTACAAGGGGAAGATTCCTCCGCTTGTCTACGCGGTGGTGGTGGTCGAGACCGATCTGGACGCCAACGGCAACGTGAAGAACGTGACGTTCAGCCGCGTGCCGAGCCATGCACCCGAGGTGCCGCCCAAGATTGCGGAACTCATCAAGGCGGCCTCGCCGCTGCCGAGCCCCGGGCGCCTAGGCGGGCATACGTACGTCGACACGTGGCTCTGGGACAAGAGCGGGAACTTCCAGCTCGATTCGCTGACGCTGGGGCAGCGAAGCCGGTAACTAGGTTCGCCCCCAGTCTTCGCGCGAAGGCTTTACTCGATCCCCAGTTCCTGGATCTTCCGGGTGATGGTGTTGCGGCCGATGCCCAGCTTCTGGGCGGCTTCGATGCGGCGGCCGCGGGTGTTGGCGAGGGCGGTGAGGATCAGGCGCGATTCGAAGCGGCGGGAGAGCACGTCCCAGACGTCGGTGCGGCCGGCTGCGAGCAGCGCTTGAGCTTCGATCTCGAGTCCGCTTTCCCAGCTGCTTGCGCCGACGAGGCCTTCGGCGGGCTCTGAAAGGGCTGCTGCCGGCGCCGTTTCGCGCTCGGGGCTCATTGGTGAAAGCTGCGGGGCGGGTTGCGCGGTCGTGGCGACACCGGCTGCCTCCGGGGCTTGAACTTGCGTTCCGCCTGCCGCGGCCATGACTTCGGGCGGCAGGTCCTTGGCTTCGATGAGTTGGGCCGGGGCCATCACGGTCAGCCAGTGGCAGATGTTCTCCAGCTGGCGCACGTTGCCCGGGAAGCCGAAGGCGGCGAGCTTGGCCAATGCGGCGTCGGAGATGCGCTTGGGTTCGACGCCGAGCTGGCGCGCGCTCACCTGCAGGAAGTGGCGCGTGAGAGCGGGCACGTCCTCGCCGCGCTCGCGCAGGGCCGGCAGCCGCAGGCGGATCACGTTGAGGCGGTGGAACAGGTCTTCGCGGAAGCCGCCGAGCTTGACGCGCTGCTCCAGGTCCTGGTGCGTGGCCGCGATGACGCGCACGTTGGCCTTGACCGAGTTGTGGCCGCCCACGCGATAGAAATGGCCGTCGCTCAGCACGCGCAGCAAGCGCGTCTGCAGGTCGAACGGCATGTCGCCGATTTCGTCGAGAAAGAGCGTGCCGCCCTCGGCCTGTTCGAAGCGGCCGCGCCGCATCGTTTGCGCTCCGGTGAAGGCGCCGCGCTCGTGGCCGAACAGTTCGCTCTCCAGAAGGTCCTTGGGAATGGCCGCGGTGTTGATGGCCACGAAGGGGCCGTTGGCGCGCGGCGAATGCTTGTGCAGCGCGCGGGCCACCAGTTCCTTGCCCGAGCCCGATTCGCCGGTGATGAGCACCGTGACGTTGCTTTGCGAAAGGCGGCCGATGGCGCGGAACACGTCCTGCATGGCCGGTGCCTGGCCGAGCATTTCGGGCGCGGCGACCATGCGCTCCTCGGCCACTTCCTCGCGCTGGCTTTCGTCGACCGCGCGGCGGATGAGCTCGACCGCTCGCGGCAGGTCGAAAGGCTTGGGCAGGTATTCGAAGGCGCCGCCCTGGAATGCCGACACGGCGCTGTCGAGGTCGGAGAACGCCGTCATGATGATGACCGGCAGTCCGGGGTGCTTGGCCTTGATCTTGTCGAGCAGGTCGAGCCCGGAGCCGCCGGGCATGCGGATGTCGCTCACCAGGACCTGCGGGCCCTGCTGCTCGTCGTCTTCGGCGAGTTCGAGCGCGGCCAACACCTCGCGCGTGTTGGTGAAACTGCGCGTGGGCAAGTCTTCGCGCAGCAAGGCCTTCTCCAGCACGAAGCGGATCGATTGGTCGTCATCAACTATCCAGATCGGCTTCATGCATCTCCTTGTTGCCGTGGCTGCTAGGGCAGCGGTATCAATATCTTGAAATCGGTCCGGCCCGGGACGCTGTCGCACTCGATCACGCCGTGATGCTGTTGCACAAAGGTTTGTGCGAGCGTCAATCCAAGCCCTGTCCCGCCTTCCCGGCCCGATACGAGCGGATAGAAGATGCGGTCCTTGATCGTGTCCGGCACACCCGGTCCATTGTCGATGACATGCAATTCCAGTGCCAATCGATACCACTGCTTGTTGAATATCACTTGCCGGGCGATTCGCGTCCGGAAAGTGATCTGGGCATCGCCGGCGGCGCGGCGCTCCGCCAGGGCCTGCGCGGCGTTGTGCACGATGTTGAGCGTGGCCTGGATGAGTTGCTCGCGGTCGCCGCGAAACTCGGGAATCGACGGGTCGAAGTCGCGCTCGATGTGCAGGTCGCGCGGAAACTCCGCAAGGATGACGGAGCGCACGCGCTCGCACACTTCGTGGATGTTCACGTCGCCCACCACGTGCGGCCTGCGATGCGGCGCCAGCAGGCGGTCGACCAGCGTCTGCAGCCGATCGGCTTCATGGATGATGACTTGCGTGTACTCGATGAGGTCGCGCGACTCGACCTCCATCTGCAGCAACTGCGCCGCGCCGCGAATACCGCCCAGCGGGTTCTTGATTTCGTGCGCGAGGTTGCGGATGAGTTCCTTGTTGGCCTGCGCCTGATCGAGCAAGCGTTCTTCGCGGTCCTGGCGCACCTGCTGTTCGAGCGGCGACATCTCGATGATGAGTTCGCCCGTCTTGTCGCCCTGTGCGAGCGTGACCTGCACCGGCATCAGTTCGTGGTTGACCCGGCGCAGAAACGCCTCGTAGCGCAGCGTGGCGAAGTCGTTGCTGCGCGCGCCATCGATGGCGGTGCGCAGCACGTGCGGCTCGTGAAAGCAGGCTCCGAACTGCGAGCCTTCGAGCGTTCGGCGCGACGTGCCCAGCGCGTCTTCGAGCGCCGCGTTGGCAAATAGCACCGAGCCATTGGTGCTGACCACCGCAATCAGCGTCGACAGCAGGTCGAAGGACTGGAAGCGCAGGCCGGCGCCAGTCGCCTTCTTCCCGAACACCATGGCTTACTGCCGGGCCGGCAGGCGGCCGAGTTCGCGGCGGATACCGGCGATGTCGCTCTCGTTGCGCGCCAGTTCGGCTTTCATTCCAGCCACGCGATCGAGGTACTTCTGGTAGTTGCGGCCTTCGCTGCCCTGCTTTTCGGGCTCGCCGTTGTTGTATTCCTTCTGCAGCTCCGCCTGGCGGGCTTCGGCCTTCTTGAGCTCAGCCTCGAGCACGGAGCGGGCTTCGCCGTCGCGGGCGCGCTGGTCGACGCCCTCGACACGCGGGCTGCCGGCCGGCGCCCGGGTGGCGGCCGGCGCGGAACCGCTGCTCGCGGACCCGCCGCCCGAAGGCTTGGTGCCCTGCACGACGGTGACGTTGCCGCCTTCCAGGACCTTGCAGCCTTTTTGCTGCGCCACGGTCGCGTTGTTGGTGTACTCATTGCCGCAGCGCCATACGCGCTCCTGGGAGAGCGCGGGCAAGGCTGCGAGCGATGCGGCCAGAAAAATCAGTGAGGCAATCTTCATGAATATCAGTGGTGGCGCGACAAACGGCCATTTTCCTGCAATTCGACTCTGCCGGTGACAAGATGTTCCAGCCCAACAAAAAAGGACGGCCGAGGCCGTCCTTTCTGTCTTGATTCCCCCTCAGGGGTTCGCCCTTACAGCGAATAGTACATGTCGAATTCCACGGGGTGGGTCGCCATGCGGAAGCGCGTGACTTCCTGCATCTTCAGGTCGATGTACGCGTCGATGTAGGCATCGGTGAACACGCCGCCCTTGGTCAGGAACGCACGGTCCTTGTCGAGGTATTCCAGAGCCTGGTCGAGGCTGTGGCACACGGTCGGGATCAGCGCGTCTTCTTCCGGCGGCAGGTGGTACAGGTCCTTGCTGGCGGCTTCGCCCGGATGGATCTTGTTTTCCACGCCGTCGAGACCGGCCATCAGCAATGCAGCAAAGCCGAGGTACGGGTTCATCAGCGGATCGGGGAAACGCGCTTCGACGCGGCGGCCCTTCGGGTTGGCCACGAACGGGATGCGGATCGAGGCCGAGCGGTTCTTGGCCGAGTAGGCCAGCTTCACCGGGGCTTCGAAGCCGGGCACCAGGCGCTTGTAGCTGTTGGTGCCGGGGTTCGTGATGGCGTTCAGGGCACGGGCGTGCTTGATGATGCCGCCGATGTAGTGCAGCGCGAAGTCCGACAGGCCCGCATAGCCGTCGCCAGCGAACAGGTTCTTGCCGTCTTTCCAGACCGACTGGTGCACGTGCATGCCGGAGCCGTTGTCGCCAACGATGGGCTTGGGCATGAAGGTGGCAGTCTTGCCGTAGGCGTGGGCCACGTTGTGGATCACGTACTTCTGCAGCTGGACCCAGTCGGCGCGCTGGACCAGCGTGCTGAACTTGGTGCCGAGTTCCATCTGGCCGGCGTTGGCCACTTCATGGTGATGCACTTCGACCGGGATGCCGAGCGATTCGAGCACCAGGCACATTTCCGAGCGCATGTCCTGGAAGCTGTCGACCGGGGGAACCGGGAAATAGCCGCCCTTGACTGCGGGACGGTGGCCCGTGTTGCCGTGCTCGTATTCCTTGTCGGTGTTCCACGAGGCTTCTTCGGAGTCGATCTTGACGAAGCAGCCCGACATGTCGTTCTTCCAGCGAACGCCGTCGAACACGAAGAATTCGGGCTCCGGTCCGAAGTAGGCGGTGTCGCCCAGGCCCGAAGCCTTCATGTACGCCTCAGCGCGCTTGGCGAGCGAACGCGGATCGCGCTCGTAGGCCTTGCCGTCGGCGGGATCGATCACGTCGCAGGTCAGGATCAGCGTCGTTTCTTCGAAGAAGGGATCGATGTTGGCGGTGTTGGGGTCGGGCATGAGCTGCATGTCCGAGGCTTCGATTCCCTTCCAGCCAGCGATAGACGAGCCGTCGAAAGCATGGCCCGAGGTGAATTTGTCTTCATCGAAAGCCGAGACGGGCACGGTCACGTGCTGCTCTTTGCCGCGGGTGTCGGTGAAGCGGAAGTCGATGAACTTGACCTCGTTTTCCTTGACGAGCTTGAGTACATCGGCGACGGTCTTTGCCATCAGTTTCTCCTGAGTTGGATGGTGGTTAGGAATACAGGGACGAGGGATGCAGTTTCTGTGCCATTGTCGCCTCTCGGGAAGAGGCCCCGACGCGCGCCGCAAACCCCAAAAGGAGGCGACAAATCACTAATTTGGTGCATTGAAATTCAGCGCACCAGTTCCGGGCCAAGGCTTGCATCATAGGCGTGCAGGCCCTCGATCAACTGCGCATACGCGGCTTCCAGGCGGACGGGGTCGCCCTTGACGCCGAGTTCGATGTGGCGGCCGTACTCGGGATGATCGACGCTGGGCAGGCTGAACACCTTGATGCCGGCGTGGGCTGCTTCGATCGCCTGCATCAGCGGCGTGAGCGTTGCTTCCATGGCGCCAAAGACGATGACCGATTTTTCGGCCGACTGGCCGTTGGTGAATATGTCGGCATAGCGGCTGTCGAGCACCGATTCGATCATCGGCCAGGCCATGACGGGAAAGCCGGGCACGAAATGGACGTGATCGACGCTGAAGCCCGGAATCTTGTTGTAGGGGTTCCGGATGATCGTCGCGCCCTTCGGGAACACGCCCATGTTGAGGCGGTGGATGTTGTCCGGCCGGTCGGGCTCGTAGGCAATGCCCTGCTCGCGCGCGGTGCCCTGCATGCGCTCGCGGATCAGCAATTCAGCCTCGGGGTGCAGTTCGAGCGGCACGCGCAGGGCCGCGGCGGCGCATTGGCGGGTGTGATCGTCCGGCGTGGCGCCGATGCCGCCGGTCGAAAAAACGATGTCGCCCGAGGCAAAGGCCCGGCCAAGGGCGGCCGTGATGCGCGTGGGCTCGTCGCCGACATATTCGGCCCAGCCGAGCTGCAAGCCGCGGGCGGCGAGCAGCTCGATGACCTTGGGCATGTGCTTGTCGGCACGCTTGCCCGAGAGAATTTCATCGCCGACGACGATCAGTCCGAATGCGCGGGTCATGGGGATTTCCACTGTGAAAGAACGGCTTGGTCGGCCTCCAGGGCTGGCGCGCCTTCGGTCGGAGCGGCGGCGGCTCCACGCTGCGCACGCAACTGGGCCAGAGCATCGAGGCAGTAGTGGCCGAACCAAAGCGCCGAAAAGGCAAATACCAGCGTATAGATCCAGATGGCGAGGGGCACCAGCACGAAGAAGGCGGCGGCAAACAAAAGGCCCGAGGCCCAGACGATGCTGGGCGCTGCACCCAGGTACCCGCACAGCACGCCAATGCACAAGAGCGGCAGCCGATGCCCACGCAGGAGAGTGGCCCGCTCTTCAGGGCTCGCGTGTTCGGCGAGCGCATCGAAGCTCATGACACGGTAGGTGAGCCAGCCCCAGATCAGCGGCGGCAGCACCAGCACGAGCGGAGGAATGAGCCACAGCGGCATGGAGACCACGAGCGCCACCAGCGCCAGCATGGTCACACCAAGAGAGCGCACCGCGCTGCCGAAGAAGGAGGCGCCCTTCTTGCGCTCGAGCGTGGGAAAGCGGCGGTGCGCCACAAGTGCCGTGAGCGGCGGCGCCATGAGGCTTGCAACGATCAGGAGGGAAACCACCACGATCAACGGCGTGGCGGCCACCACGACCACCAGCGGCGCCAGCACGGCCGTCGCGTCGCCGGAAAAAAGGCGCCCGATCCAGCCCCAGAAGCTCGACAGCAAGGGCCACGCGTCGAGCGCTTCCCGGGTCCATGCCACGGTGGTGTCCCAGAAGAAATAGCCGAATCCTGCGGCCAGCAGCAGCATCAGCCCCAGGGGCAGCAGCGACAGCACAATCACGCGCGGCAGCATGCAATAGGCGACCGCGCGCCAGAAGGAGTCGAGGAGCAGACGCATTTGGGTGCGAAGGATAACCGGCTCGGTGTGTTCGGCCGCTCAGCCGCGGCCGAACATCCGCTTGAGGCCGAGCCACTGCTGGGCCCAGAAGCCACTCCCGTAGTCGCGCAACTGGCCATCGGCACCGCGCTCGACCTGGTCGCGGATTCCGGTCGGGTCGTAGCGCTGCTCGAAGTTGACGGTGCGAAAGAGCATGTCCCACCAGGGCAGCAGCACGCCGAAGTTGTGGCCGCCCAGCGTGTGGGCTCCACGCGACTCGTGGCCCAACCCGATGCTGTGGTGCAGCCGGTGAAAGCGCGGGCTGATCCAAAGCCGTTCGCCAATGGCGCCGAAGCCCAGCTTCAGGTTGGCGTGCTGCAGGCTTTCGCTGAGCTGCGTGAACGCGACGAATGCAATGAACTGGCCGGGCGGCACGCCGATCAACTGCGCGACGATGACGATGAGGGCGTCGTGCACGATGTCGTCGAGCAGGTGGTTGCGATCGTCGCTCCACATGGTCATCTGGCGCTGCGAGTGGTGCAGCGAATGCAGGCCCCACCACCAGTTGAGCTGGTGTTGGCCGCGATGGATCCAGTAGCCGACGAAATCCAGCACCACGAGGTAGATCGCAAACGCGATCCACGGCACGTCGGTGACGCCAGGCCAGGCTTCGTCGAGGTGAAACGTGCCCCAGCCCGCAGCGCGCAGGCTCCCGATGGCTTCGTCGAAGAAGGGCTCGAGCGTGAAGAACATGGCCAGGTGGAACAGGCCCAGGCGATGGATCAGCGTGTAGAGAACGTCGATGCGGATGGCGCGGCGGTCGGTGACCGGCTCGACGGCTCGCCAGCGCTGCAGGGGACCAATGACCGCGAGCAGCACCAGGACCTGGATCAGCCCGACCAGCAGCCAGCCAGTGGCATCGAAGGCGTCTTCCGTCAACCCGCCAAGGCCGACCGCAAAGACCAGGGGCTGGACCACTGTCTCGAAGAACCAGCCCTGTAGCGCGGAAAATGCGTCCGTCAACCAATCGATCACGGCAAATGCCTCAGGGGTGGGACGCGATCCAGGCGCGGTATTGCGGATGTTGGCGCAGGGTCTCGAAGCAGAAGCCCTTGGCCTTGAGCCCGATGATCAGCGGCTCGAGATTGGCCGGTGCCCACGCGTCCTTGCGCGACCAGATGCCCAGGTGCGCGAGCAGGATGTCACCGGGGCGGATGGTCTCCAGCGCCTGCGCCAGGAGCTTTTCATTGCTGAATTTCTCGCTCGGCAGCTCGTCGCCCAGGAACCCGGCGGGCGACCAGCCCACATGCTCGAAGCCGCAGGCCTTGGCTGCCGCGAGCAGCCGGGGCGAGGTCTTGCCGCCCGGCGCGCGGAACAAAGGCAGTGGCTTCTTGCCGGTGATGAGGGCCAGCCGCTCGGACGCCTTGCCGATGTTGGCGCAGTACTCGGCCGCCGTCCAGGTGAACTCGCGCCCCGCGAACGCGCCCGCCGATGGCTTGATACGGAAGCTCGGCTCCGCTCCTTTGATGTCGCCCCGCCAGTACGCGTGGTCGTAGGTGTGGGAGGCGAACTCGTGGCCTTCGGCCGCCCTCGCCTTCCACCACGGGGCCCAGTGGCTGTCGAGGCTGTCGCCGTCGGTCTGGGTGCGCTCGGCGGCGGCAAAGAAGGTGACGCGCACGTTCTGTCGCTTGAGCACGTCGGCCACCAGCGGCGCAACGCCCATGTGGCCTGTGTCGAGGGTCAGGTAGACCGGTTTTTCGCAGGAGGCGCCTTGCGCCCAGGTGGCAGGCATGGCTGCGCATGCGATGACGGCGGCAAGGACGAAGCCGTAGACCCCGCGGAGCCGGTTGCCGACGATCCGCTCAGATTCTTTTCGCATGTTCCAGCGTCCAGACGCCGTGCGGCGAACGGCCGACATTGATCTGGCGCACGACCTTCTGGCTCGCCAGATCGACCACGCTGAGCTTCTTGGCCCAGCGCGAAGTAACGTACAAGGTCTTGCCGTCAGCCGACACATCCATGCAGTCGGGGCCGCCGGGCACGGGATACGTTGCGCTGACCTTCAGGGTCGCCAGGTCGATCCGGCTGATTGTGTTGGCCACCCGGTTGCTCACGAAGACGCTCTTGCCGTCGCCGGCCGAACGGAAGGCATGTGCGCCCTTGCCGGTCAGGATCTTGCCGACCAGCTTGGGCTCGGCGCCCGCCACGTCGAACACTTGCACGCCGTCGCTGCCGGTGAGGCCCACGAGCAGGGTCTTGTCGCCGTGCACGCCGAAGATGTCGGCCGGCATGGGCCCTGTGGCCACGCGCCAGCGGATGGTCTGCGTGGGGAGGTCGACCGCGATGAGCTCGTCGCTGTCTTGCATGGTCACGTAGGCGATGGTGCTGGTACCGTCGATCCAGATGTGGCTGGGCGTCTTGCCGGTGGCAATGCGCTTGGCGAGCTTCAGGTCCTTTCCGTCCCAGCGATAGACGTCGACGTGATTGAGCCGGTTGGCGGCCGTGACGAACCACTTCATGTCGCGCGAGAACTGCAGCTGGTACGGATCGATGATGCCGTAGACCACGCGCTGCACTTCGGCTGTTCTGGGGTTGAGGAAAGTGAGGGAATCGCCCGCCGAATTGGCCACGATGACCGACTTTTCGTCCGGCGTCATGTAGATGTGGTGCGGCTCCTTGCCGGTCGCGATGCGCTGCTTCTCGGACCAGTCGACGGGGTTGATCACGCTGACGCTGGCATCCAGCGAATTGAGCACGAAGATCGGCGGAGCTTCGGGCGGTGCAGCAGTGGCGGCTTGCGCCACCCAGACCGTCAGGCAGGAGAACAGGAAGGCCGCAAAGCGGCCGTTCGGTCGGGCAAGGAATCGCAAGGGAGAAGTTCCGGAAGAGTGCTGTCGATTATCAACGTCCGGACCCTACGGCTGGCTGACCTCCGGGTTTCCGGTGGCCTTATCCGGTGTTTTTTCACGAAGCGCGGCAACCTGTCCGGCGTCGAGCCAGCGCCATTGGCCGGGCGCAAGGTCTGCCGGCAGTGCCAGTTGGCCGATGCGCGAGCGGTGCAGCCCCTCGACCCGGTTGCCGACCGCGGCCAGCATGCGCTTGACCTGGTGGTATTTGCCCTCGGTGAGCGTCAGCCGCAAGTGCAGCGGGCTGTCCGATTCGCAGGCGGCTGCGCGCACAGGCTTCGGATCGTCGTCGAGCACCACGCCAGCCAGCAGCTTGGCCATCTGCGCCTCGTCGACCGGGTGCTTGGCCGTGACCTCGTACACCTTGGGCACGTGGTGCTTGGGGGAGCCCATCCGGTGGATGAACTGGCCGTCGTCAGTCAGCAACAGCAGCCCGGTCGTGTCCTGGTCGAGCCGGCCGATGGCCTGCACGCCCTGCACTGCGCCCTTGTTGGGCCGCAACCGCAGCGGGGACGGCAGCAGGGTGTAGATGCTCGGATAAGTCGATGGCTTTTGCGAGCACTCGGTGCCCGCCGGCTTGTGGAGCATCAAGTAGGCCTTCTCGTGGTACGCCCACTCGATGCCCTGGACCGTGAAAAGGAGGCCTTCGGGATCGAGGTCGGCGAACGGGTCGTTCACGACCTTGCCCCCGATGGTCACGAGGCCCTGCTGGATCAGCCCCGCGCACACGCGCCGCGTGCCGAAGCCCTGGGAATAAAGAATGTCTTGAAGGTGCATGGCTCGCCCCCAGGCTTCGCGCACTTCGTGTCGCTGCGCCCACCCCCTACCGGGGGCAACACCAGTGGCCCGGCAAAGCCGGTTCCACGGTGTTCCGCGCATGCGAAAAAAGCTGAGCCGGGGTATTGGTATCTTGGAATTCAGTAGCCGAGTGCCAACCCGGTGTTGCGGCGGGGGTCGTTCGCGCCGTAGAAGCGGTTGGCACCGACAGGCTTGCCGCCCAGCGACGGCGCGCCGACGATGATCGCCGCCATGTGGTTGGCCGGCTGCGGCACACCCAGGTTGTGGCCCATGTCGGTCAGGATCTTGCGAGTGTCGGGGCTCAACGCAAGGGTTTCGACGTTGGTCACGTCGGGCAGCCATTGCTGGTGGAAGCGCGGCGCATCGACGGCCTCCTGCACGTTCATGCCGTAGTCGACCACGTTCAGGATGGTGTGCAGCACCGCGGTGATGATGCGGCTGCCGCCCGGCGTGCCGACCACGAACACCGGCTTGCCGTCCTTCGAGACGATGGTCGGGCTCATAGAGCTCAGAGGACGCTTGCCAGGGGCAATGGCATTGGCTTCGCCCTGCACCAGGCCGTACATGTTGGGCACGCCGATCTTGGCGGTGAAGTCGTCCATCTCGTTGTTCAGCAGTACGCCGGTCTTGTCGGCCGTGACCTTGGCGCCGAACCAGTCGTTGAGCGTGTAGGTCACCGCCACCGCATTGCCCTGCTGGTCGGTAATGGAGTAGTGGGTGGTGTTGCTGCCTTCGTGCGGCGCGACGCCGGGCTTGATGTCCTTGGAGACGCCGGCCTTCTTGGGGTCGATCGCGGCGCGGATCTTTTCGGCATAGCCCTTGTCGAGCAGACGGTCGAGCGGGTTCTTCACGAAGTCCGGGTCGCCCAGGTAGCTGTTGCGATCGACATAAGCATGGCGCATGGCCTCGATTTGATAGTGCACCGACTCGGCCGAGCGGAAGCCCAGGTCCTTGAGCGGATAGCCTTCAAGGATGTTGAGCATCTCGCAGATGATCACGCCACCCGAACTCGGCGGCGGCGCCGACACCACGCGATAGCCGCGGTAGTCGCACTCGACCGGCGCCAGTTCGCGCGTCTTGTATTGGTCCAGGTCGGCCTGGGTGATGATGCCCTTGCCGGCTTGGCTCGACGCCACGATGGCCTGTCCGACCCAGCCCTTGTAGAAGCCGTCGACACCCTTGGCGCTGACGGCGCGCAGCGTCTTGGCGAGGTCTTTCTGCACCAGCTTCTGGCCGGCTGCGAAGGGCTCGCCCTTGTTCAGGAAGATGGCGCCGGAGACCGGGTCCTTCTTGAAGTCGTTGGTGGCGGTGCGCAGCATGTCGATGTCGCCCTGCTCCAGCGCAAAGCCCTTCTCGGCCAGCTGGATAGAGGGGGCGATGAGGTCGGCACGCTTCATGGTGCCGTATTTTTCGCGCGCGTATTCCATGCCCGATACAGAGCCGGGCACGCCCACCGCAAGATGTCCGTTGGTGCTCAGGCCCTTGATGACGTTGCCGTCCTTGTCCAGGTACATGTTGGCGGTAGCGGCCAGTGGGGCTTTCTCGCGGAAGTCGAGAAAGGTCTTGCGGCCGTCGGCCAGTTGCACGGTCATGAAGCCGCCGCCGCCAAGGTTGCCCGCTGCCGGATACACCACCGCCAGCGCATAGCCCACGGCCACCGCCGCATCGACCGCGTTGCCGCCGCGCTTGAGCACGTCGACGCCCACCTTGGTGGCCAGGTGCTGCGCACTCACCACCATGCCGTGCTCGGCCGCGACTGGCGCCTGCGAGGCGGCGTTGGAAGCGCTAGCGCCCCCCAGTACGAGTGCGGCCACCACCGCGGCGCGCAGTGTTGGAGTCCAGTGGAGTTGCTGCATGGAGAAAGTCCCTCGTTGAGTTGGATGGTGGGAGGCGATAGATGGCGTCATGCGACCAACAGCGCCTTGCGCCGCAAATCGTTCAAGCCAAGCGCCACTTGATTCAGCGCGAATTCCTTCAACGCTGAAGTTTCTGCGAGCGGCTCGTCGTTGTGAATGAAGCGCAGGCGATCGGCACGTACCTCGTTCACCAAGTGGTCGGCCAGCATCTCGTGCGAATGCGCGCCATCGAGCAGTGGCAACAGGCAACGCTCGAGCGCGGTGAGTCCTACGGAATCGTGCCATTGGTTGCAGACACTCGCCGAGCTTCCGGCCAGCAACGCGAGGCCGGATGCGGTACGCACCGACGGCAGGGCACGCGGCCACGCCGATATCTCGGCGGCGACCTGTACCGGCGCGAGCCGGATACGCACGGCACCGAGGATGAGCAGCTCTTCGAGCATCGACAGCACGTACGGCTCGACGGAGGGGCGAGGTTCGGCCGTGGCAATCACCACCGCAGCGGCCAGCGCCTCGAACGACATGCTGGCCGGATAGCGGGAATCGAGCACCTGAGCCACGGCCTTGTGTACCGGCAGGCGCAGTGTCACGGAGAGATTGCGTAACGTCTTGCACGGCTGCTCTCGCGCATCGAGGGTCAACGCGCCGCCGTCCGCCGCCGCGAACACACCGGCGAATTCAAGACCGCGAATGCGGGCCTGATCGAGCTGATAGCGGATGTCGCCGCCACGGCCCTGCTTGACCAGCAAGGTCTGGCGAAAGGTGCGATTGACCAGAAAGTCGAGGTACTGCTCCATCAGGACCTGGCTGCCGCCGCACTCGCGCAGCAGCGGTTCGCGAACCTGGTCGCCGTAGTTCTGCACGAACATCGTCGAAGGCTCTGCATCCGCGAGGTAGGTAAGCCCATTCGCCTCGGCGCGCGCGGCAAACTCCTTGAAATAGCAAGGTGCGTTGCAGGGCTCGAGGAATTCGTGCAGCAGGTAATAGCTGCTGGCGCCACGCACGATCGGCATCGTTTCCTCGAGCGTCTTCTTGAGGACACTGTCGGAACGGGCCGACTGCTCCAGAAACTCGAGCATGCCGCGCGCATAGGACAACTGCTCTTCCGGTGTATCCCGAGGGCCACCGCGCAGGATCATCGCGTCGCGCACGATCTCCCTCGCCTTCCAGCCCGGGTACACGTTGTAGCTGACGTAGGCGACGCCGTCCGGCGCAAGGTTCTCGGAACAGATACGGAGGATCGCATCCTGCACCGGGCCCGGCACCCAGCTGTACACCCCGTGGCAGACGATGTAGTCGAACTGGCCGAACGATGCATCGACCTCCGAGAGGTCGAACACCCGCAGTTCCACATTCGACAGTGCCGCGCGGGAAATGGCGCCAGCGCCCTGCTCCACCTGTACCTTCGACAAGTCGAGCCCGAGGGCGCTGGCCTCTGGATGGCGTGCGGCGAACGGAATCAGGTTGCCGCCTGCCGCGCAGCCTAGCTCCAGCACCCTCGCCTGGGCGGGAGCGGGCGTCCGAAGACCGAACAGGAACGCGATGGCTTCGAGATGCTCGACTGCCGTTTGGGGGAACGGGTGCGATTCATAGGGCACCGTGTCGTAATAGCTCGTGAGCGTCGAAGTCAGTGAATCGGGCACGGCGTCCTTTTATGGCGGATCGAGGCGGGCAGCCGCGTCCCTTGCGAGACGCGGAGCCGGTGTGGCGTGACAGCGCCCGCTGACTATAGCCGTGCGTCAGACCAAAAAAAAGCCAACCGGCATGCGGTTGGCTTTTTGTGCTGGATGGTGGAGCTGGGGGGATTTGAACCCCCGTCCGCAAGCCTTCTTCGCGCAGTTCTACATGTTTAGTGATCTGATTTAAGTCTCGCTTCCGGAGTCGCGCAGTCACACGCTAAACCGGACGCCAGCACCCTATTTTCTCGCCCCGACCCAAGGTACCCGGATCGGAGCCAGCCCATGTAATTATCCTTGCAGCCGGGAGGTCAGGATTGCTCCAGACCCCCTTGCCCAGCCCATCGGCCAACTGTTGCAAGGCTCACTGGCAATTAAGCAGCGAGTGCGAAACGTTCGTCGTTTGCAGTTAGTTTGTTTGAATCTGTTTTACGAGCGCATTCAGCTCGACATGCCCCGCTGCGATTCCGAACCCACGTCGAAACCAGTGCAGCCCCAAGCTCACCATTTTAGGCCGGGTTGAGGTATTGCAAGAGCTCCAGGGGCGAAGTAATTGCGGCATCGGCCTCCCAGAGAGTGGCATCGGCCTGGGGGCCCATGTAACCATAAGTAGCGGCGACAGTGCGCATGCCCGCGGCCCGCCCCGCGATGATGTCGCGTTCGTCGTCTCCCACGTAGATGCAGGCGCTGGACGGAATTCCAAGTCGCCGCGCTGCTTCATGCAGGGGTTCGGGATGGGGCTTGGAGAACGGCGTCGTGTCGCCGCTCACAATGGCGCCGGCGCTGCTGAAAAGTGGAATGGCGCGCGTCAGCGGATCGGTGAAGCGGGCCGACTTGTTGGTGACCACTCCCCACGCCAGGCCGCGCGCACAAATGGCGTCGATGAGCGCCTGCACCCCGTCGAACACCTGCGTATTGAGCAGCATGCGGTTCTCGTAGGCAACAAAGAACTCTTCACGCAGTTCGGGGAACTCCGGCGCGTCGGGCGTGATGCCGAATGCGACGCCAAGCATGCCCCGTGCGCCCGCCCCGGCCATGAACCGATAGCGTTCCAATGGGTACGACTCGAGGCCGCGATCGGTGCGCATCTTGTCGGCCGCAGCGCCAAGATCGGGCGCGCTGTCGATCAGCGTGCCGTCCAGATCGAACAGCACGGCCTGGATTGCGGCGGCCGTCACGCTGGCGAACCCGTCGCCGAGGCTGGCTTCTGCGTGGCGAACATGTAGTTGACGCTGGTATCGGCACTGAGCCAATAGCGGCGCGTCAACGGGTTGTGCTCCATTCCCCGCGTATGCCGCAAGTCGAGTCCCGCTGCCCGGCAATGGGCCGCCAGCTCGCTGGGCCGGATCAGCTTGGCGTACTCGTGGGTGCCGCGAGGCAGCATGCCCAGCACGTATTCAGCGCCGACGATGGCCAACATGAACGATTTGAGGTTGCGGTTGATCGTGGAAAAGAACACCCATCCGCCGGGCTTTACGAGCGTGGCGCAAGCCCGGACGATCGATGCGGGCTCGGGCACGTGCTCGAGCATTTCCATGCAGGTGACGACGTCGAAACTGCCAGGCTCTTCCGCCGCAAGCGCCTCGGCGCTGATTTCACGGTATTTGACGCCGCTCGTGCCGGCTTCGAGCGCGTGCAGCCTCGCCACCTTGAGCGCCTTGCTGGCCAAATCGATGCCGAGCACGTCGGCACCCTTTCGGGCCATCGAATCGGCGAGGATGCCGCCGCCGCATCCGATATCGAGCACCTTGCGCTGCGAAATGGGCGCAATACCGTCAATCCAATCCAGCCTCAGCGGATTGATTTCATGGAGCGGACGGAATTCGCTGTCCAAATCCCACCAGCGATGTGCAAGTTCCGAAAACTTGGCGAGTTCTGCCGGATCGGCATTCACGTTATCTGTCATGACGCGATTATGAAACGGAGAATCTGCAGACGAACGGCCTCGGGGCATTCGTCCCGTACCCGGAAAGAATTCAAAAGGCATAAAAAAACCCCGCCGAAGCGGGGTTTCTTTTAGCGATTCAATCGAATCAGCGATTGGCGCGGGTGCCGACCACTTCGATTTCCACGCGGCGATTCTTGGCGCGGCCTTCCTTGGTGCGGTTGTCAGCCACTGGCTGCTTCTCGCCCTTGCCTTCGGTATAGACGCGGTTGCGTTCGATGCCCTTCGAGACCAGGAAGGCCTTGACGGCTTCGGCGCGGCGCACCGACAGACGCTGGTTGTAGGTGTCCGAACCGATGGAGTCGGTGTGGCCCACGGCGATGATCACTTCGAGGTTGACGTCACGGATCTTCGAGACCAGGTCGGTCAGCTTAGCGCGACCTTCAGGCTTGAGAACCGACTTGTCGAAGTCGAAGAATGCGTCAGCAGCGAAGGTCACCTTCGAAGCGGCGACTTGCGGTGCAGGCGCGGGAGCGGCCGGTGCAGCAGGAGTCGGGATAACTGCAGCAGGTGCTGCGGCGACCAAAGCACCGTCGCAACCGGCGGCGGCGGTAGCCGGCGTCCAGTTGGCATCGCGCCAGCACAGTTCGTTCGTGCCGTTCTTCCAAACCAGTTCGCCGGTGCCGTTCTGCCAGTTGTCGATCGTAGGACCGCCATTCGCAGCGGTGACACGGGTCTGCGCGCCGGCGGCAGTGGCGAGCGCAGCGACTGCAAACATCATCGCCACTTTATTCAGTTTCTTCATGGTTCTCCTCTTGGGGAAAAAGCCGCAGCCGCGCTGCGAATCAAGGACGCTTTAAGTGACCACCACCCAAAACGTTGAGGCGATTGTGCCATAGGGTCTTTGGCAAACAGGCCGCTGGACGGCCCGGAAGCGTAGGACGGAGGCGGAATAGCCGCCTTGTGTTGCGGCGGTGCGACACCCCTCACAGCGTAAAATTTCGCCTTCCTGCCGCCAGCCTCTCGCTCAATGACCTCCTTCGCCAAAGAAACCCTGCCCATCAGTCTCGAAGAGGAAATGCGCAGCAGCTATCTCGACTACGCCATGAGCGTGATCGTGGGCCGGGCGCTTCCCGACGCTCGCGACGGCCTCAAGCCTGTGCACCGGCGTGTGCTGTATGCCATGCACGAGCTCAACAACGACTGGAACCGGGCCTACAAGAAGTCCGCCCGTATCGTGGGCGACGTGATCGGCAAGTACCACCCGCACGGCGACCAGTCGGTCTACGACACCATCGTGCGGCTGGCGCAGGACTTTTCCATGCGCCATATGCTGGTCGACGGCCAAGGCAACTTCGGGTCGGTCGACGGAGACAACGCGGCTGCAATGCGGTATACGGAAATCCGGCTCGCCAAAATTGCGCACGAAATGCTGGGCGATATCGACAAGGAAACTGTCGATTTCCAAGACAATTACGACGGCTCCGAAAAAGAACCCAAGGTTTTGCCGAGCAAACTGCCCAATTTGCTGGTGAATGGGTCCGGCGGTATTGCGGTTGGCATGGCCACCAATATTCCACCGCACAATCTCAATGAAGTGGTGGACGCCTGCCTGCACTTGCTGCGCAATCCGGAGGCCTCCATCGACGAACTGATGGAAATCGTGCCCGCGCCCGACTTCCCCACCGCCGGCATCATTTACGGCATCAATGGCGTCCGGGACGGCTACCGCACCGGACGCGGCAAGGTGGTGATGCGCGCCAAGTGCCACTTCGAGGACATCGACCGCGGCCAGCGCCAGGCAATCATCGTGGACGAGCTCCCCTATCAGGTCAACAAGAAGACGCTGCAGGAGCGCATGGCCGAGCTGGTGCACGAGAAGAAGATCGAAGGCATCAGCCACATCCAGGACGAGTCCGACAAGTCGGGCATGCGCCTGGTGATCGAACTCAAACGCGGTGAAGTGCCCGAGGTGGTACTGAACAACCTCTATAAGCAGACACAGCTGCAGGACACCTTCGGCATCAACATGGTGGCGCTGGTCGACGGCCAGCCCAAGCTGTGCAATTTGAAGGACCTGATCCAGGTCTTCCTGCAGCACCGCCGAGAAGTGGTGACGCGCCGCACCGTCTTCACCCTGCGCAAGGCCCGCGAACGCGGCCACGTGCTCGAAGGCCTGGCGGTGGCGCTGGCCAACATCGACGAGTTCATCCGCATCATCCGCGAGTCGCCAACTCCCCCGGTCGCCAAGGCCGAGCTCATGACCCGCAGCTGGGACAGCAAGCTGGTGCGCGAGATGCTCACGCGCTCACGCGCGGACGGCGGCGTGGTCAATGCCGACGACTACCGCCCCGAAGGACTGGAGCGCGAGTTCGGCATGGGTTCGGACGGTCTCTACCGCCTGTCGGAAACCCAGGCCCAGGAAATCCTGCAGATGCGCCTGCAGCGCCTGACCGGGCTCGAGCAGGACAAGATCGTTGCCGAATACAAAGAGGTCATGGCAGAGATCGACGACCTGCTCGACATCCTGTCCAAGCCGGAACGGGTCTCGGTCATCATCGGCGACGAACTCGGCACCATCAAGCAGGAGTTCGGCCAATCGAAGCTCGGCGCGCGCCGCAGCCTGGTCGAACACAGCGCCTTCGATCTCTCGACCGAAGACCTGATCACCCCCACCGACATGGTGGTGACGCTCTCGCACAGCGGCTACATCAAGAGCCAGCCGCTGCATGAATACCGGGCGCAGAAGCGCGGCGGGCGCGGCAAGCAGGCCACGGTCACCAAGGAAGACGACTGGATCGACCAGCTCTTCATTGCCAACACGCACGACTACATCCTGTGCTTCTCCAACCGCGGCCGGCTGTACTGGCTCAAGGTGTGGGAAGTGCCGGCGGGTTCCCGCGGATCGCGCGGCCGACCGATCGTCAACATGTTCCCGCTGCAGGAAGGCGAGAAGATCAATGTCGCGCTCGCCCTGACTGGCGAGAAGCGCAACTTCCCGGCCGATCAGTATGTGTTCATGGCAACCTCCATGGGCACGGTCAAGAAGACCACGCTCGACGAGTTCAACAACCCCCGCAAGGGCGGCATCATTGCGGTGAACCTCGACGAGGGCGACTACCTCATCGGCGCCGCCCTTACCGACGGCAAGCACGACGTGATGCTGTTCAGCGACGGCGGCAAGGCTGTGCGCTTCGACGAAGAAGACGTGCGTCCGCTGGGCCGCAATGCGCGCGGCGTTCGCGGCATGTCGCTAGACCCGGGGCAAGGCGTAATTGCCATGCTGGTGGCCGAGGACGAGCAGCAAAGCGTGCTCACCGCCACCGAAAATGGTTACGGAAAGCGCACAAGCATTACCGAGTACACCCGTCATGGCCGGGGAACCAAAGGCATGATTGCGATTCAACAGAGCGAGCGCAACGGCAAAGTCGTTGCCGCCACCCTCGTGCATGCGGACGATGAGATCATGCTCATTACCGACAAGGGCGTGCTAGTGCGCACCCGGGTTGCCGAGATTCGTGAACTAGGTCGCGCAACGCAAGGCGTCACGCTGATCGGGCTCGACGAAGGCGCCAAACTCAGCGGGCTACAGCGTATCGTCGAAAACGACGCCAACGGCGAGACCGAGCCGGGCGCAGACGATACTTCCACATCTTCAACGGAGAATCCTCAGTGAAAAAATTCAAGCTCGCACTTATGACTGTCGCCCTGGCTGGCAGCTCGATGGCTGCCATGGCGCAGGACAAAGCCGCGCTTATCAAGCAGTTCGTGGACGTGCAGCGTCCTGGCATCGAATCCCTGGCACGCGGCCTGGTCGAGCAGTCGAGCGCGCCCATCGCGCAGGCTGGTTCGCAGTACCTGCAGACCCAGGTGCCCGAAGCCAAGCGCGAGTCGGCCGCCAAGGCCGCCGACGCCGAACTGAAGAAGTACTTCGACGATGCCTACCCGATCGTGCGCGACAAGGCGGTGCAGCTGGCGCCGGGCGCCCTCACCCCGCTGCTCGAACAGAACTTCAGCGAAGACGAACTCAAGCAGCTGCTGGCCTGGATCAACTCGCCGCTCAGCAAGAAGTACCAGGACCTGAATCCCAAGATGCAGACCGCCCTGACCGAGAAGCTCGTGGCCGAAACGCGCGGAAGCATCGAACCCAAGATGCGCGCACTCGACGAAAACGTGGCCAAGGCGCTGGGCGCTCCCACCGGCGGTGCGCAACAAGGTGCCGCTCCCGCCAAGGCCCCTGCCAAGGCTCCCGCCAAGAAGTGACGTGACACAGCAGCAGCAGCCCAAGCCAGTCGGCACACGCCCGTACAACTTTTCCGCAGGTCCGGCCGCTATGCCGGAGGCGGTGCTGCAACGCGCCGCCTCCGAAATGCTCGACTGGCAAGGCAGCGGAATGAGCGTGATGGAAATGAGCCATCGCGGCAAGGAGTTCGGCGCCATCTGCACCCAGGCTGAAGCCGACATCCGCACGCTGCTGGCTGTGCCCGAGAATTTCCACATCCTCTTCATGCAGGGTGGCGGGCTCGGTGAGAACGCCATCGTGCCGATGAACCTGTCGCGCGGCAAATCCGCCGACTTCGTCATCACCGGCAGCTGGAGCATCAAGTCGCAAAAAGAAGCGCAGCGCTACTGCATAGCGAACATCGCCGCCAGCAACGTCGGCGACCATCACACGCGGCTGCCCGACCCGTCGACCTGGCAACTGGCGCAAGACGCCTCGTACGTGCACCTGTGCACCAACGAAACCATCAACGGCATCGAGTTTCACCAACTGCCCGACCTGGCGGCTTTGGGCAGCAATGCGCCGCTGGTCATCGACTTTTCGTCGCACGTGGCCTCGCGCACAATCGACTGGCGCCGCGTCGGCCTGGCATTCGGCGGGGCCCAGAAGAACCTGGGACCGGCCGGACTCACGCTCGTGATCGTGCGCGACGACCTGCTCGGCCATGCGCTCGAAATATGCCCCAGCGCGTTCAACTACAAGATCGTTGCCGACAACAAGTCCATGTACAACACCCCCCCGACCTGGGGCATCTACATGGCGGGGCTGACTTTCCAGTGGCTGCTGCAACAGACCGAAGGCACGCTCACTGGCGTGGCCGCCATGGAGCAGCGCAACATCGCCAAGGCGAAGCTGCTGTACGACTTCATCGACGGCTCTTCCTTCTACGCCAACAAGATCGATCCAGGCTGCCGTTCGCGCATGAACGTGCCGTTTTTCCTCTCTGACGAAAGCCGGAACGACGCCTTCCTGGCTGGCGCGCGAGAGGCCGGGCTGCTGCAGCTCAAGGGCCACAAGTCGGTCGGCGGCATGCGCGCGAGCATCTACAACGCCATGCCGCTGGAAGGCGTACAGGCGCTTGTGAGCTACATGCGAGAATTCGAGCGATCGCATGCCTAGGCGCATGCCCAGCTGCTCGCACCGATGACCGCCTCCGCTCCAACTCCGCCCTCCTCCCCCGACAACTCCGAGAGCCTTGCCGATCTGCGCGTGCAGATCGATTCGCTCGACCAGCAATTGCTCAGCCTGCTCAATGAGCGGGCCCACGTGGCAGAGCTGGTCGGCGAGGTCAAGAAGCGCGAAGGTACGCCGTATTTCCGCCCCGACCGCGTGGCCCAGGTCATCGAAAAGATGCAAAAGAGCAATGGCGGTCCGCTCAAGGACCTGCATGTTGCGGCCATCTGGCGCGAGATCATGTCGGCCTGCCTGGCGCTCGAATCGCCTCAGCGCGTCGCCGTGCTGGGCCCCGAAGGCACCTTCTGCGAACAGGCCGCCATCGAATACTTCGGCGGCGCCGCCGACCTGATCTACTGCGCCAGCTTCGACGAGGTGTTTCACGCCACGGCGGCCGGTAGCGCCCAGTACGGCGTGGTGGGCGTCGAAAACTCGACCGAAGGCGTCGTGACGCGTTCGCTCGACCTGTTCCTGCACTCGCCCACTCACGTGGTCGGCGAGGTCAGCCTGCTGGTGCGCCACCATTTGCTGCGCAGCAGCAATACGCTCGACGGCGTCGAGGCGGTGCTGGCCCATCCGCAGGCGCTGGCCCAGTGCCAGACCTGGCTGTCCAAGCACCTGCCCAATGCCGAGCGGCGCGCCGTCTCGAGCAATGCCGAAGGCGCGCGGCTCGCGGCCACCAACCCGGCCTGGGCCGCCCTGGCCGGCGAACGTGCCGCCACCCGCTTCGGCCTGCACATCGTTGCTCACGCCATCCAGGACGACTCCTACAACCGCACCCGCTTCTCGGTCATCTGCCTGCCCCAGACGCTGGCCATGCCGCCGGCATCCGGGCGCGATTGCACGAGCCTGATCGTTTCCGTGCCCAACCGCCCCGGCGCCGTGCACGACCTGCTGGTGCCGCTGAAAGTCAACAACGTTTCCATGACCCGTTTCGAGTCGCGGCCCGCGCGTACCGGCCAGTGGGAGTACTACTTCTACATCGACCTGGACGGCCATCCCTCGCAGCCCAACGTGGCTGCGGCCCTGGCCGAGCTCCGCGGCCTCTGCGCGTTCTACAAGGTGCTTGGCGCCTACCCCGTCAAAGCCTGAGCCGGACAAGCACCATGTTCGAGCAATTGGGATTGATCGGCTGCGGCCTCATGGGCGGCTCCTTTGCGCTTGCGCTCAAGCGCGCAAAGCTGGTGAAACGCGTGGTCGGCTACAGCAAGTCGCCCTCCACCACCGAACGAGCGCGCCAGCTCGGCGTGATCGACGTCGTGGCGCCTTCCGCGCTGCTGGCGGTCTCGGGCTCCGACCTGGTGCTTCTGGCCGTGCCGGTGGCGGCCTCGGAAGCCACCTTCAAGGCCATTCGCCACGGCATTTCGAACGACACGCTGGTAATGGACGTGGGTTCGACCAAGGGCGACGTCATCGAAGCCGCGCGCATTGGCCTTCACGACCAGTTTGCCCACTTCGTTCCGGCCCACCCGATTGCCGGCAAGGAGGTGTCGGGCATCGAGCACGCCGACGCTTCGCTCTACGCCGGCCGCAAGGTCGTGCTGACTCCCGTCAAAGCCACGCTGCGCTCCAACGTGCAGCGCGCTTCCCAGGTCTGGAGCGGTATTGGCGCCAACGTGGTCACGATGACGCACGAGGAACACGACAGCGCCTTCGCGGCCGTGAGCCATCTGCCGCACCTTTTGGCCTTCGCCTACATCAACGCCCTCGTCGCGCAGCCGCAGGGCGACCGCTTCCTGGGCCTTGCCGGTCCGGGCTTCCGCGATTTTTCGCGTATTGCGGCCAGCGACCCGGTGATGTGGCGGGACGTGCTGCTTGCCAACAGAGAGCAGGTGCTGCTGCAATCGCAGGCCTTTCGCAAGGCGCTGCTGGAACTCGAGGCGCTGATGGCGGCCACCGACACGCAGGCGCTGGAGCATGCGATTGCCGCGGCGAGCAAGGTGCGCTCCGCCTGGCATTCCAACACCGACGCCTCGCAGGACGCCTGACATGTTTTCGACGGCCTTCCTGGACATTCCCCCGCTCGCGGCGGCTTCAGGCACCGTTCGGCTGCCCGGCTCCAAGAGCATCTCGAACCGCGTGCTGCTGCTGGCGGCGCTGGCAAGCGGCACCACCACCATCCACGACCTGCTCGACTCGGACGACACCCGCGTGATGCTCGACGCGTTGCGCGCGCTCGGATGCGGCATCGACGCGGCGGGCAGCACGCTGCGCATCACCGGCCTTGGCGGCCAATTGAAGCCCGGCGGCCCGCTGTTGCCGCTGTTCCTCGGCAACGCCGGCACCGCAATGCGGCCGCTGACCGCCGCCCTGTCGCTGCTGGGCGGCGAATTCGAACTGAGCGGCGTGCCGCGCATGCACGAACGGCCGATCGGCGACCTAGTCGATGCGTTGACTCAACTCGGCTGCCAGATCGACTATCTGGGTAATCCCGGCTATCCGCCGCTACGCATCCGGCCGGTTGATCACGGCGCGCTGGCGCTCGATGCACCCATCCGCGTGCGCGGCGACGTGTCGAGCCAGTTCCTCACGGCCTTGCTGCTGGCCTTGCCGCTGGCAGCCCGCAAAGACATCGTGATCGAGGTGGTCGGCGAGCTCATCTCCAAGCCCTACATCGAGATCACGCTGAATCTGCTCGCGCGCTTCGGCATTACGGTGCGCCGCGACGGCTGGGAGCGCTTCACCATTCCCGCCGGAAGCAGCTACCGCTCGCCGGGCGACATCCACGTCGAGGCCGATGCCTCCTCTGCCAGCTATTTCATCGCGCTGGGTGCCATAGCAACGGGCGCCGCCGGCCAGAAGAGCATCCGCATCGAAGGCGTGGGTGCTGATTCGATCCAGGGCGACATCCGATTCATCGACGCCGCGCGGCAGATGGGCGCAGAGATCGACAGCGGACCCAACTGGCTCGACGTGCGCCGCGGGGCTTGGCCTCTCAAGGGCATCGACCTCGACGCGAACCACATCCCCGATGCCGCCATGACGCTTGCCGTCATGGCGCTGTATGCCGACGGTCCGAGCACCCTGCGCAACATCGCCAGCTGGCGCGTCAAGGAAACCGACCGCATCGACGCCATGGCGAACGAGCTCCGAAAGCTCGGCGCCACGGTCGAATCCGGTCCCGATTTCATCCGGGTGCACCCGCTCGCGCAGGCCGACTGGCGGCCGGCCAGCATTCGCACATATGACGATCACCGCGTGGCCATGTGTTTTTCGCTCGCGGCGTTCAATCCAGCCCAGGTGCCGGTGCGCATTCTCGAGCCCCACTGCGTTGCCAAGACCTTTCCGGACTACTTCGAAACCCTGTTTTCGGTGGCCGAAGCGCACGAGGTCCCGGTGATCTGCATCGACGGCCCCACCGCCTCGGGCAAAGGCACGCTGGCGGCCGAAGTGGCCCGCCTGCTCGGCTACCACTACCTCGATTCAGGCTCGCTCTACCGCGTGACCGGCTTGGCCATGCGGCGCGCCGGGCTCAGCGCCGATCCGCAGCACGAAGCGCAGATCGCCGCCCTGGCAGCGTCCCTGCCGCTGCACTTCACCGAAGGCAAAGTCCTGCTGGCCGGCGAAGACGTGAGCGACGACATCCGTACCGAAGCCGCCGGCATGGACGCCTCCCGCGTCTCCACCCTGCCCGCGGTGCGCGCGGCGCTTTTGGCCCTCCAGCAGCGCTTTCGGCAGCTTCCGGGCCTGGTGGCCGATGGACGCGACATGGGCACCGTGATCTTCCCCGATGCGGCGCTGAAGGTCTTCCTGACGGCCAGTGCCGCGCAGAGGGCCGAACGCCGGCATAAGCAGTTGATTTCAAAGGGTATTTCGACTACACTTGACAGTCTTCGCTCCGACTTGGAAGCACGCGACGCCAGGGACTCGTCCCGCAATGTCGCTCCCCTCAAGCCGGCGCAGGATGCCCGCCACCTCGACAACTCTCAGCTGTCCATCGAGCAATCGATCGACCAGGTGTTGAACTGGTGGCAGGAAGTTCAGCCGTTCAAGCCCGCTTGAGCGGTTTGAAGTTACAGCCTTTCAGGTCCGCCCGAAAGGCTCGCGCCAACCGGATTCCGGGGTAGCGCATACCGCTCCAGCAGGCTCCTCTCGCGCGACAGCGCACTGGCCTGCTGGTTGTTCAACCAACCGGGCACCAGCCCACAAAACCGCCGTCTCCAGACTCACAGCAGCCGCACGCAATTTCGCAAGAGCGCCTGCCAACCCTGCCTGACGGAAGGAACCATAAATGTCTGAATCTTTTGCCGACCTATTCGAAGAGTCCCTGAAGCGTTCCGAAATGCGCACCGGCGAGGTCATCACGGCCGAAGTCGTGCGTGTCGAACACAACCACGTCGTCGTGAACGCCGGCCTCAAGTCCGAAGCGTACGTGCCGATCGAGGAGTTCAAGAACGACAAGGGCGAACTCGAAGTCCAGGCCGGCGACTTCGTTTCCGTTGCCATCGGCAGCGTTGAAAACGGCTACGGCGACACCATCCTCTCGCGCGACACCGCCAAGCGTCTGGCCTCGTGGCTCGCGCTCGAGAAGGCACTGGAATCCGGCGACTTCGTCACCGGCACCACCAGCGGCAAGGTCAAGGGCGGCCTTACCGTGCTCGTCAACGGCATCCGCGCTTTCCTGCCGGGTTCGCTGATCGATACGCGTCCGATCAAGGATCTGACGCCGTACGAAAACAAGACCATGGAATTCAAGGTCATCAAGCTCGACCGCAAGCGCAACAACGTCGTGTTGTCGCGCCGCGCAGTGGTCGAAGCCAGCATGGGCGAAGAGCGCGCCAAGCTGATGGAGACCTTGAAGGAAGGCGCCGTTGTCCGCGGCGTGGTCAAGAACATCACCGAATACGGTGCGTTCGTCGACCTCGGCGGCATCGACGGTCTGCTGCACATCACCGACATGGCATGGCGCCGCGTTCGCCATCCGAGCGAAGTGGTGCAAGCCGGCCAGGAAATCACCGCCAAGATCCTCAAGTTCGACACCGAAAAGAACCGTGTCTCGCTGGGTCTCAAGCAAATGGGCGACGACCCGTGGATGGGCGTTTCGCGCCGCTACCCGCAATCGACCCGCCTGTTCGGCAAGGTCACGAACATTGCCGACTACGGCGCGTTCGTCGAACTCGAACCCGGCATCGAAGGCCTGGTGCACGTCTCCGAAATGGACTGGACCAACAAGAACATCGCTCCGAACAAGATCGTCTCGCTGGGCGACGAAGTCGAAGTCATGGTCCTCGAAATCGACGAAGACAAGCGCCGCATCAGCCTGGGCATGAAGCAGTGCAAGGCCAACCCGTGGCAAGAGTTCGCGCAAAACACCAAGCGCGGCGACCGCGTCAAGGGCCCGATCAAGTCGATCACCGACTTCGGCGTGTTCGTGGGCCTGGCTGCCGGCATCGACGGCCTGGTGCACCTCTCGGACCTCTCGTGGAACGAAGCCGGCGAAACCGCCGTTCGCAACTACAAGAAGGGCCAGGAAGTCGAAGCAATCGTGCTGGCTGTGGACGTCGACCGCGAGCGCATCAGCCTGGGCATCAAGCAGCTCGACAGCGACCCGTTCACCACGTTCACCACCGTGAACGACAAGGGCCAGATCGTGACCGGCAAGGTCAAGACCGTGGACGCCCGCGGCGCTGAAATCGACCTCGGCGAAGACATCATCGGCTACCTCCGCGCCAGCGAAATCTCCCGCGACCGCGTGGAAGATGCACGCAACGTGCTGAAGGAAGGCGACGAAGTCACCGCCATCGTCGTGAATGTGGATCGCAAGACCCGCAACATCCAGCTGTCGATCAAGCAGAAGGACATGGTCGACGAGCAAGGCGCCATGGCCAACCTGAGCCAGCAGTCGGCGCGCGAAAACGCGGGCACGACCAGCCTGGGCGCCCTGCTGCGCGCCAAGCTGGACAACAACGACAGCAAGTAAGCTCGTCCGAAGACAGAGCAGGCCCCTGGGGCCGCTCTGTCTTTTTTTTCGTCTACGTTTTTGTTTGGCCTATGACCCGCTCTGACCTCGTCGAAGAACTTGCAGCGCGCTTTGCGCAGTTGACGCACCGCGATGCCGAATACGCCGTCAAGACCATCCTCGACGCGATGAGCGACGCGCTGGTGCGCGGGCATCGCATCGAGATCCGTGGTTTCGGCAGCTTCTCGGTCAACCGGCGTCCGCCGCGCATCGGCCGCAATCCGCGTTCGGGCGAAAGCGTTCAGATTCCCGAAAAACGGGTGCCGCATTTCAAGCCGGGCAAGGCGCTGCGCGAAGCCGTCGACGCCAAGACCGCCGAACTGGATGCAGGCAAGGAAGCCAAGGGCCGCAAGGCCTGATGATCCGCGTGGATGATGCAAACGTAGAATGCTCCCGGCAACGGGAATGGCTATGAAATACCTCCTGTGGCTGCTCAAGGCAGCCATTTTTTTTACGCTTTTTGCTTTCGCGCTGAACAACCAGCACGACGCGACGGTCTACTTCTTCTTTGGCACCCACTGGCGCGCGCCGCTGGTGCTCGTGGTGCTCGCGGCTTTTGCGGGGGGCATCGTCGTCGGTGCGCTCGGCATGCTGCCCGGATGGTGGAAGCACCGCGCCGCAGCAGCGGCCCAGCAGCCCTCCACGCCCGAGCAAACTCCGGCAACGAGCGGATCGACTGTCGCACCCGCGCCCACGCCGATACCGTCCATCACCGCCACCGACCTACCTGCCGTACGCCAACATGGACTTTGATCCCAGCTGGCTGCTGATCAGCCTGCCCATCGCCTTCGTTCTGGGCTGGCTCGCCTCGCGCTTCGACATCCGTCAGCTCAAGCTCGAAAACAGGCAAGCCCCCAAGGCCTATTTCCGCGGCCTCAACTTCCTGCTCAACGAGCAGCAGGACCAGGCCATCGATGCGTTCATCGAGGCCGTGCAGAACGACCCCGACACGCAGGAGCTGCACTTCGCCCTCGGCAACCTGTTCCGCCGCCGCGGCGAATACCAGCGTGCAGTGCGCGTGCACGAGCATCTGCTGGGCCGCGGCGATTTGAGCCGCGGCGACCGGGAGCGCGCCCAGCATGCGCTGGCGCAAGACTTCCTGCGCGCCGGCCTGCTCGACCGTGCTGAAGCCGCACTGCAAAAGCTCGAAGGCACGCGCTACGAGAACGAGGCGCGTCTTTCATTGTTGGCCATTTACGAGCGTTCGCGCGAATGGACCCAGGCCGCCGACGTGGCGCAAAAACTCGATGAGTCCGATCAGGCGAGCTACAGCACGCGACGGGCCCATCATCTGTGCGAGCAGGCGGCCGAACAGGTCGCGGCCGGCGACCTGGCCGCGGCCAACCGGCTGCTCTCGGAAGCCGTTGCACTGGCGCCGCAAGCGCCGCGCCCGGCTATCGACTCCGCCACGCTGCAGTTGCGCAATGGCGAGGCCACCACGGCATTCGACACGCTCATCGCACTGAGCGACACAGCGCCGCTTGCGCTACCGCTGTATGCCGCTGCGCTGCAGCAGGCCGCGGTGGCCGCCCACCGCGAGGGCGAGGCGCTCCAGCTGCTGCAGCGCCGCTATGCCGAGTCGCCGTCGATCGACGTGCTCGAGGCGCTGATGGCACTCGGCGGTTCTCCGGCGCGTGCGGTCGCCGCGGCAGAAGGTGCGCCGCTCGCCCCGCGCGACGGCTACATCGCTCATCTTGCGCAGCAGCCTTCGCTGGTGGCCGCTTCGCGCTGGTTGGCGGGCGAGCGCTTCGAGCACGAACAGTTCCACCCGCAGGTTCAGCGCGCGCTCGACCAGGCCACGCGCCCGCTGATGCGCTACCGCTGCGCGGCCTGCGGCTTCGAGGCGCACCAACACTTCTGGCACTGCCCCGGATGCCAGGCCTGGGACAGCTATCCGCCGCGCCGCGTCGAAGAACTCTGAGCAACGTTCCGAACATGTTTCGGAACAATGGTGACCAGCGTCGTTGCGGCATGCCGCGCCGTCAACGCCTCTTTCCCTGCACTCGTTGAACGCGAGCCGGCGACTTCGTCGGCAAGACGAAATCAACAATCAGGGAGTTTGAAATCATGCTGAAGAAAATTCTGGCCACGCTGGCCATGCTGTTTGCGGCTGCTTCGTTTGCCGCGGTCGACGTCAACAAGAGCACCGCCGCCGATCTCGATGGCATCAAGGGCATCGGCCCGGCCATGTCCAAGCGGATCCTCGATGCTCGAAAGACAGGCGAGTTCAAGGATTGGCCCGACTTCATGCAGCGCATCAAGGGCGTGAAGGAAAAGAAGGCCGAGAAGCTGTCCGCCGAAGGACTCACGATCAACGGCCAAGCCTTCGGTGGCCAAGCCAGCGCACCGGCAGCCGCCAAGGCAGACAAGGCCGCAAAGCCCGTGAAGGCAGCCCCCGTTGCTGCGGATGCGAAGCCAGCCAAGCCCTGACCGAAAGGCCACGACCCAGTTGCTCGGTCCCGCATGCGCGGACCGTTGGCAGCTCACGCAAAACCGCCCTCGAGGCGGTTTTTTTACGTGGGCCGCAGCACCAGACCGTGCTGCCGCGCGACGCCGCGTGGCAGGGAAATGCCTCAGGAGTGGCCCGGAATTTGCACGTATGCTCGTTTCCGTTTTCACTCTCATTCGTTCCGGAGCACTCATGAATCACAAGTTCGGTATTGCCCTGGCCGGCCTCACCCTCGGTGCCGCAGCCTTCGCGCAAACCAAGTGGGATCTGCCTACCGCCTATCCGGCGACCAACTACCACACCGAAAACATCACGCAGTTTGCAAAAGACGTGGACGCCGCCACCGGCGGCAAGGTCAAGATCACGGTGCATGCCAACGCGTCCCTGTTCAAGGCCCCTGAAATCAAGCGCGCCGTGCAAAGCGGCCAGGCCCAGGCCGGGGAGATCCTGCTGGCCAATTACGCGAACGAGAATCCGATTTACGCGCTCGACGGCGTTCCTTTCCTCGCCACCACCTACCCCGAAGCAAAGAAGCTCTACGAGGCCTCCAAGCCCGCCATGGAAAAGCTGCTTGCGGCGCAAGGCATCAAGGTGCTGTTCATGGTGCCATGGGCGCCGCAGGGCATCTATTCCAAGAAGGAGATCAGCTCGGTGGCCGACCTGCGCGGCATCAAGTGGCGCGCCTACAGCCCGGCCACCGCGAAGATCGCCGAGCTAATCGGCGCGCAGCCGGTGCAGATCCAGCAGGCCGAACTCAGCGCCGCCATGGCCACCGGCGTGATCGAGAGCTACATGAGTTCGGGCTCCACCGGCTACGACACCAAGACCTACGAGCACATCAAGAATTTCTACGACACCCAGGCCTGGATTCCGAAGAACGCGATCCTGGTCAACGCCAAGGCCTTTGATGCGCTCGACGCCACCACCAAGGCCGCCGTCACCAAGGCCGCGGCCGATGCCGAAGCCCGCGGCTGGAAAATCGCCCAGGAGAAGAACGACGAATACAAGCGCCTGCTCGCCGAGCGCGGCATGAAGGTTCACAAGCCCTCGCCCAAGCTCGACGCCGACATGCGCCAGGTCGGCGGCATCATGCAGGCCGACTGGCTGAAGGCCACCGGTGCAGAGGGCGCCGCGATCATCGACGCCTACAAGAAGAAGTGATGAAGCCTCCACGCTCATCGCGGGAGGTCTGAACCGTGCGCCGTTTCCTCGACCATTTGTACGACGGCGCAGGCGCGCTCGGCGCCTTTTGCGTGTTCCTGATCTTCGTGCTGATGATCCTGGCCGGCGTGGGCCGCCAGATGAACTGGCACGTGAGCGGGCTCAACGACGTAGTGGCGTGGCTGTGCGCCGCCGCCGCGTTCTTCGCGATGGCGCATGCCTTCCGGCACGGCGACTTCGTCCGCGTGACGCTGCTGCTCGACGCCGTGCCCGCCAAGGTGCGGCGCGTGCTCGACGTGGTGTGCCTGTTGATCGCCTCGGTATCGGTGGCCTACCTCACCTACTGGGCCACCAGCTTCACCTACGAGAGCTACGAGTTCGCCGAAATGGCGACCGGCCTCGTCGTCATCCCGATCTGGATTCCGCAATCGACCTTCGTGATCGGCTGCTGGTTGCTGCTGATCGCCATGATCGATGAAATGGTGGGCGTGGTGCGCGGCGAGAAGCCGAGCTACCAGCGCGCCATCGAAGAACGCCACGCCGCGGGCGATTTCTCTTCCGACGTCTGAACCACGACAACAAAGACACCGATGTTCGAGAACCTCTGGATGGGCGCCCTGCTGCTCGCCATCATGCTGTTGTTGCTGGCGGGAGGCGTGTGGATTGCCATGACGCTGGCCATCGTGGGCTGGGTCGGCCAGGCCTTCTTCACCAACACGCTGCCGGGGAAAAACCTGTTCTCGGCCTTCTGGGAAAGCAATGCGAGCTGGGAGCTCGCGGCCCTCCCCCTCTTCATCTGGATGGGCGAAATACTCTTTCGCACCAAGCTCAGCGAAGAGATGTTCGAGGGCCTGCGGCCCTGGCTCAACCGCGTGCCCGGCCGGCTGATGCACACCACCATTCTCGGCTGCGGCGTGTTCGGCTCGGTCTCGGGCTCATCGGCCGCCACATGCGCAACCATCGCGAAGGTGGCGCTGCCCGAACTCAAGCGCCGCGGCTACAACGAGAAGCTGGCCATCGGTTCTCTAGCCACCGCCGGCACGCTGGGCATCTTGATTCCGCCGTCAATCACGATGGTGGTGTATGCCGTGGCGGCCGATGCCTCGATCATCCGCATCTTCCTGGCCGGCTTCCTGCCGGGCTTCCTGCTGATGCTGCTGTTTTCGGGCTACATCGGCTGGTGGAGCCTGCGCAACCCGGACCAGGTACCGCCCGCCGACCCGCCGACCACCTTCAGGGAAAAGATCCGGCTCTCGGGCAACCTCATTCCTTGTGCACTGCTGATCGTCTTCATCGTCTGGGTGCTGGTGGCAGGCTGGGCCACGGCCACCGAATGCGCGGCCTTCGGCGTGCTGGGCGCGCTGGGCATCGCGGCGTGGGGCAAGAGCCTCACCTGGAAGAATTTCAAGGAGGGGATCATGGGTGCCACGCGCACCAGCTGCATGATCATGTTCATCCTGGCCGGCGCCGCCTTCCTCACCAAGACCATGGCCTTCACCGGCATTCCACGCGAGCTGGCCGAGTGGGTCGACAGCATGCATCTCTCGCCCTATGCGCTCATCGGAGCGCTGGTGGTGGTGTACCTGGTGCTGGGCACGGCGCTCGACGGCATCTCGATGATCGTGCTGACCAGCGCGGTTGTGTTGCCGATGATCCAGAAAGCCGGTTTCGACCTGATCTGGTTCGGCATCTTCATCGTGCTGCTGGTCGAGATCGCCGAGGTCACGCCGCCGGTGGGCTTCAACCTCTTCGTGCTGCAGAACATGACCGGCAAAGACAGCAACGTGATCGCCAAGGCGGCCATTCCGTTCTTCTTCTGCCTGGTGCTGTGCATCGTGCTGATCACGCTGTTCCCGAGCATCGTGACGATCCTGCCCGATGTCGTGATGGGCAAAGAGAAGTAGGCGGCCTGCGGATAATCACCGCCATGCTGCTGAACGCCTTCGTCATCTGCCTCGCCGCCTGCGTCGGCGCCCTCATGCGCTGGGGCTTCGCGCTCTGGCTCAACCCGGGCAGCGCGCTCCCCTGGGGCACGCTCGCAGTCAACCTCATCGGCGGCTACCTGATCGGCGTGGCCATCGGCGTCTTCAACGGACTGCCCGACATCGATCCCGCGTGGCGGCTCATGGTCATTACCGGGTTCCTTGGAACGCTCACCACCTTTTCCAGCTTCTCCGCAGAGGTCGTCGGAATGCTGATGAACGGAAGGCTCGGCCTCGCGCTGGGCACCGTGGCCCTGCACCTGGGCGGGTCGCTGTGCATGACATGGCTCGGCCTGCGCACCGTGCAGTCCTTCTCAGGCTGAAAGCCCCCGAAAACCGCCCATAAACTGCGGTATGACCCAGGGTCGACCAGGGGGCCGGTCGATAGAATCGATCGCAATGCCCCTGGTCCTCCTCGTCGCTCTTCCTTTCATTGCCAGCGTGCTGGCGGCGTTGATGCCGTCCAACGCGCGCAACCGGGAATCGACGCTCGCGGGACTCGTCGCGCTGGGCTGCGCACTACAGGTTGCATGGCTCTTTCCGCAGATCGCACACGGCAACGTGCTGCGCCAGGAGATCGAGTGGTTGCCGGAGCTCGGCCTGAACCTCGTGTTCCGCATGGACGGCTTCGCATGGCTGTTCTGCATGCTGGTGCTCGGCATCGGCGCACTGGTGGTGCTCTATGCGCGCTACTACATGTCGGCCTCCGACCCAGTGCCGCGCTTCTTCTCTTTCTTTCTTGCGTTCATGGGCGCGATGGTGGGCGTGGTGCTCTCGGGCAACCTGATCCAGATGGTGCTGTTCTGGGAGCTCACCAGCCTGTTCTCGTTCCTGCTGATCGGCTACTGGCATCACCGGCGTGATGCGCGGCGCGGCGCGCGCATGGCGCTCACCGTCACCGGTGCGGGCGGACTGTGCCTCCTGGCGGGCGTGCTGGTGCTGGGCCGCATTGCGGGCAGCTACGAGCTCGACGTGGTGCTGGCTTCGGGCGATGCCATTCGCGCTCATGCGCTCTATCCCGCCGCGCTGGTGCTGATCCTGCTGGGGGCGTTCACCAAGAGCGCGCAGTTCCCTTTTCACTTCTGGCTGCCGCGCGCCATGGCGGCACCGACCCCCGTTTCTGCCTACCTGCATTCAGCGACCATGGTGAAGCTCGGCGTGTTCCTGATGGCGCGGCTGTGGCCGGTGCTGTCGGGCACCGAGGAGTGGTTCTGGCTCGTCGGCGGCGCGGGCGCCCTCACGCTGCTGCTCGGGGGCTTTGTCGCCATGTTCCAGCGCGACCTGAAGGCGCTGCTTGCGTACTCGACCATCTCGCATCTCGGGCTCATCACGCTGCTGCTCGGGCTCAACAGCCCGCTCGCTGCGGTGGCGGCCGTATTCCACGTCATGAACCACGCCACCTTCAAGGCGTCGCTCTTCATGGCTGCCGGCATCATCGACCACGAGAGCGGTACGCGCGACATCCGCAAACTGAGCGGCCTGCTGCGGTTGATGCCGATCACGGGAACGCTCGCCATCATCGCAAGCGCCTCGATGGCGGGCGTGCCGCTGCTCAACGGCTTTCTCTCGAAGGAGATGTTCTTCGCCGAGACGGTGTTCATCAAGGCGACGCCATGGGTCAACGTGAGCCTGCCCATCATCGCAACCATCGCCGGCATCTTCAGCGTGGCGTACTCGGCGCGCTTCGTGTTCGACGTGTTCTTCGGTCCGCCGTGCGGGCCCGACGTGCCGCGGCAGCCGCATGAGCCGCCGCACTGGATGCGGGTGCCGGTCGAACTGCTGGTGCTCGTCTGCCTGGTGGTGGGTGTGGCGCCAGACTGGTCCGTGGGTGGGCTGCTCGCGGCCGCCGCCCTGCCGGTGGTGGGCGGTGTGCTGCCTGAATACAGCCTGGCTGTGTGGCACGGCTTCAACCTGCCGCTGGCCATGAGCTTCGTGGCGCTGGCGGGCGGCGTGGTGCTGTATCTGTCGCAGCGCCGCCGCCGCGCGCAAGGCGATCTCGCACACACGCCGCTGCTGCACCGTTTCGACGGCCAGGCCATCTTCGAGCATCTGCTCGCGCAGCTCAGCGAAGCCGGCCGGCGCAGCCGCCGCGTGCTGGGCACCCGGCGCATGCAGACGCAGTTGCTGCTGCTGATCGGGGTGGCGGGCGCGGGCGCCGCGGTTTCGCTCTGGACCGCACCCGTCACGCGCGGCACCCGCGAACTGCTGCCGTTCTCGACGATGTTCGCGATGACCTGGCTCATCGGCGGCGTCTGCGCACTGGCCGCGGCATGGCAGGCCAAGTTCCATCGGCTTGCCGCGTTGATGCTCGCTGCGGGCGCGGGCCTGGTGTGCTGCGTGACCTACATCTGGTTCTCGGCGCCCGACCTGGCGCTCACGCAATTGGTGGTCGAAGCCGTGACCACGGTGCTGATCCTGCTCGGCCTGCGCTGGCTGCCGATGCGCAGCAAGGACGCCGTGCAGTCTGCGCGCACCCGGCTGCGCCCCTGGGGCCGGCGCGGGCGTGACCTGCTGGTGGCGACAGCCGCCGGCAGTGGCATGGCGGCGCTGGCCTGGATGATGATGACGCGCCCGTTCCCGCAGAGCATCTCGCCCTTCTTTCTCGAGCGCGCGCTCACCGAGGGTGGCGGCACCAACGTGGTCAACGTGATGCTGGTCGACTTTCGCGCGTTCGACACCTTCGGCGAAATCACCGTGCTCGGCGTGGTCGCGCTCACCGTCTATGCGCTGCTGCGCCGCTTCCGGCCGGCGCGCGAATCGATGGCGCTGCCGGTGCAGCAGCGCGCACAGGCCGACGACGGAAGCAGCGACCTGCTGAACCCGCGCCTCGCCAAGGACACGGCCGTCGGCTACCTGATGGTGCCGGCGGTGCTGGTGCGGCTCCTGCTGCCGCTTGCAGTGCTGGTGTCGGTCTACTTCTTCATGCGCGGGCACAACGCGCCGGGCGGCGGCTTCGTCGCGGGGCTGGTGATGTCGGTGGCGCTCCTGCTGCAGTTCATCGTCTCCGGCACCGAATGGGTGGAGGAGCATCTGCGCATCTATCCGCGCCGCTGGATCGCCATCGGCCTGCTGCTCGCGCTGGCCACTGGCGGGGGCGCGGTGCTATTTGGCTATCCGTTCATGACCACGCACACCGCGCACCTGCACCTTCCGATCCTGGGCGAGTTGCACGTGCCGAGCGCGCTTTTCTTCGACATCGGCGTGTTCGCATTGGTGCTCGGCGCCACCATGCTGATCCTCACCGCGCTGGCGCACCAATCGGTACGCAGCCACCGCTGGGCCGACGAGCAGCGCGAGAAAGAGGCAATTGCGCAGGCCGAGGCGGTGGAGGGCGCGCACTGATGGAAATCGTGCTCGCACTCGCCATCGGCGTGCTCACCGGCTCGGGGGTGTACCTGCTGCTGCGTCCCCGAACCTTCCAGGTGATCATGGGCCTCACGCTCATCTCATACGGCGTCAACCTGTTCATCTTCAGCATGGGCCGGCTCAAGCTCGACAGCGAGCCCGTGCTGGTGAAGGGCTTTACCGCCACGCTGGCGAATACCGCCGACCCGATGCCGCAGGCCCTGGTGCTGACGGCCATCGTCATCGGCTTTGCGATGACCGCGCTGTTCCTCGTCGTGCTGCTGGCCTCGCGTGGCCTGGCCGGCACCGACCACGTGGACGGCGAAGAGCGGAAGGGGGCGGCGGAGTGACGGCGCTCATTCAACTCCTCGACCGGCTGCTCGACTTCAGCATGCCGCATCTCGTGGCGGTGCCGATCCTCGTGCCGCTGCTCACGGCCGCGTTGATGCTGCTGCTCGGCGAAAGGCGCCGCCGCACCAAGTCGGCCTTGAGCGTGGTCTCGGGGCTGGTGGGCTTGCTGGCGGCGCTGGCGCTGCTGCGCTGGGTGAATGCCCCCGGCACTGGCGACGGACCCGGTTCGATCGGCGTCTACCTGCCCGGTAACTGGCAAGCCCCCTTCGGCATCGTGCTGGTGGCCGATCGGCTGTCGACCATGATGGTGGCGCTTACCGGAGTCGTCGCCTTTGCGGCCTCGATCTATTCCACCTCGCGCTGGGACCGCGCAGGCGTGCATTTCCATCCGCTGCTGCAGCTGCAGCTCATGGGCCTGAACGGCGCCTTCCTGACCGGTGACCTGTTCAACCTGTTCGTCTTCTTCGAGGTGATGCTCGCGGCATCCTATGGCTTGCTGCTGCACGGGTCGGGGCGGCTGCGCGTGCAGGCCGGGCTGCATTACATCGCCATCAACCTGGCCGCTTCGTCTCTCTTTCTGATCGGCGCGGCGCTGCTCTATGGCGTGACCGGCACACTCAACATGGCCGACCTGAGCGTGCGCATTGCCGAGCTCGCGCCATCCGACCGCGGCTTGGTGCATGCGGCCGCGGCCATCCTCGCGACCGCGTTCTTCGCCAAGGCCGGCGCCTGGCCGCTCAACTTCTGGCTGGTGCCGGCATACAGCGCGGCGGTGTCGCCTGTGGGCGCCGTCTTCGCGCTCTTGACCAAGCTCGGCATCTATACGCTGCTGCGCCTGTGGACCCTGCTCTTCGCGCCCGATGCGGGCAGCTCAGCCGCGTTCGGGCAGTCGGTTCTCATCGCAATCGGCCTGGCAACACTGTTCGCGGGCGCCCTCGGCATCGTGGGCACGCAGCGGCTATCCAATCTTGCCGGCTTCAGCGTGCTGGTGTCGGCCGGCACGCTGATCGCGGCCATCGGCCTCGGGGAACCGGCCGTGTGGGCAGGAGCGCTCTACTACCTGCTGAGCTCTACGCTCGCCGTCAGCGCCTTCTTCCTGTTGGTCGACATGATCGAGCGCTGGCGCAACGCCGGCCTGAGCGTCGCGCCGCATGAACAGGCAGGCAACGCGCCGTTCCTGGCGGAAGACCTGCGCGTGCTCGACGACGTGAATCTCGACGACGAAGCGCAGGCGCTCTACGGGCGCGCCATCCCCGCGGGTGTGGCTTTCCTGGGCCTGAGCTTCATTGGCTGCACCTTGCTGCTCGCCGGCCTGCCCCCGCTCTCGGGCTTCGTCGGCAAGTTCGCGATGCTGTCGGGCGCCTTCGTGACCAGCGGCACCTCCACGGCCGCATGGATCTTCCTGGCCCTGCTGATCGCCTCGGGCTTCCTGGCGCTGACTGCACTGAGCCGCACCGGCATGCGCCATTTCTGGACTCAGCCGCATCCCACCATGCCTTCGCTACCTTTGCTCGAAGTGCTGCCGGTGGCCGGCCTGCTCGCGGCCTGCGTGGCACTGACGGTGTGGGCCGGCCCGGTCATGCGCCATGCGCTCCTCACCGCCGAAGGGCTGCATGCGCCCGCGGTGTACCGCAATGCCGTGATGAATGCGCGGCAGGTGCCCAATCCGGTGGCCCCGGCGATAGGCCTTGCCCCATGAAGCGCTGGGTTCCTTCGCTGCCGCTGTCGATCGCGCTGTTTGCCGTGTGGCTCCTGCTCAACCAGTCGCTCGACCCTGCCACGCTGGCATCCGCGCTGGTGCTGGCCATTGCCGTTCCGCTGCTCACCGAGGGCCTGCGGCCCGCCACCGTTCGCATGCGCAAGCCCTGGGTCGCGCTGCGGCTCGCGGGCCGGGCCTCGGCCGACATGCTGCATTCCGCGCTCTTCGTGGCGCGCCGCCTGCTCACACGCCGCACGTCGCGCATCGCGTCGAAGTTCGTGAACGTGCCGCTCGAGTTGCGCGATCCGAACGGGCTCGCGGTGCTGGCCATGATCATGTGCCTCACGCCCGGCACCGCCTGGGGCGAGATTTCGTTCGACAGCAGTGCGCTGCTGATCCATGTGTTCGACGTCGAAGACGAAGCCGCTTTCATCGCCACGATCAAAGAGCGCTACGAGCACCCCTTGATGGAGATCTTCGAATCATGACGCCTGTTCTTTTCTGGGCCTTGAGACTCGCGCTGCTGCTGCTGGCCGTGGCCATGATCTGCGCGCTCACCCGCCTTCTCGTCGGCCCGACCGCGCAAGACCGCGTAATGGCACTGGACTGCCTCTACATCAACGGCATGCTGATGATGCTGGTGCTCGGCATCGTCTATGCAAGCAACGTGTACTTCGAGGCAGCCATGCTCACGGCGCTGTTCGGCTTCGTGGGATCGACGGCCATGGCGAAGTTTCTCTTGCGTGGGGAGGTCATTGAATGAATGACTTCATCGTGGGGCCGCTGCCCCTGTGGGCGGAAGTTATCACGGCAGTATTCGCGGTGCTGGGCGCCGCTTTCGCCGCCATAGGCTCATTCGGCCTCGTGCGCTTGCCCACGTTCTTCCGCCGCATTCATGCGCCAACGCTCGGTGCCACGGCGGGCGTGTGGTGCATGACGATCGCCACCATCGTCTATTTCTCGGTGCAGGGCTACAGCCTGTTTCTGCACGCCGTGCTGATCGTTCTCTTCATTGCGCTCACCGCGCCCATCACCACCATCTTCCTGATGCGCGCCGCACTCTTTCGCGAACGGCAAAAGGGCGGCGACGTGCCGCCGGCGGCGAAGTCGGCTGACTGACGCGACCAGGCCGCGATTCATTCAGCTCATGGCGAGCTGCTGCATGCCCTTGGCGCGCGCCACTTCCATTTCGCGCGGCAGCGTCACCGCGTTCTTCACCGCAAGAATCTCGGCCATCACGCTCACCGCGATTTCAGGCGGCGTCTTGCTGCCGATATAGATGCCGATGGGGCCACGCAGGCGCGCGAGCGACTCGGCCGTCTGCCCGAAGTGCTCGATCATCCGGTCGCGCCGCGCCTCGGCGTTGCGGCGCGAGCCGATGGCTCCCACGTAAAAGGCCTCGCTCTGCAGGGCTTCGAGCAGCGCCAAGTCGTCGAGCTTGGGATCATGCGTGAGCGCGACCACGCAACTGCGCCGGTCGGGCTTGAAGGCCAGCACCGCGTCGTCGGGCATCTCGGTGGTGATCTCCACGCCCGGTAGCGACCACGCAGTGCGGTACTCGGCGCGCGGGTCGCACAGCGTCACTGCAAAGCCGCTGAACTTGGCCATCGTCGCAAGGTATTCGGCCAACTGCCCCGCGCCGATCAGCAGCATGCGGTACTCCGGGCCGAAGGTGTTGGTGAGCTCGGTGTCGTTCACCTTGAGTTCGTCGGGCGCGGTCGCTTCGGCCAGGCGCACGGCGCCGGTTGCGAGGGCGACGGTGCGCTGCATCAGCTTGCCTTGCTCGAGCTCGGCCACCAGCGTGTCCAGCGAGGCCGCTTCGGGGTCGTATTCGAGCAGCAGCTCCAGCGTGCCGCCGCAGGGGAGCCCGAAGCGATGCGCCTCGTCGGCCGTGATGCCGTACTTCACGAGGGCGGGCGGGGTGCCCGGCGGCACCTCTTCGCCGTTGCCGTGGGCGTGGCTGTAGCGGGCGATCAGGTCGTCCTCGATGCAGCCGCCGGAGACCGAGCCCACCACCGCACCGTCGTCCGCCAGCGCCATGATCGAGCCGACCGGCCGAGGCGACGAGCCCCAGGTGCGCACCACCGTGGTCAGCAGCGCGCGCTTGCCGGCCTGCCGCCAGTCGCGCAGCGTGCGCAGCACCATGACGTCGAGATTTTCCATGGCTTGTTTCGTGTCCTCAGCTCGCGTCGTCCGATCCGGCGGACGCGTCCTTGTCGTCCTTCTTGCCGAGGCCGATCTTCTTCATGAAGCCGGACATGACGCCCGCCTTCTCCGCGGGGGCCTCCGCCGTTTCTTCGGCGGCGGCAGGAGGCGGGCCGTAGCGGCTCTGCATTTCGGCCTCGAAGCGCTTGAAGAAATCGTCGGCGGTCGACTTGGCGGCGCCATCGATGAGACGCTGGCCCAGCTGGGCGATCTTGCCGCCGACCTGCGCCTGCACGGTGTAGTCGAGCTCGCAGCCGACAGGCGAAGGCACGGTGTCGGCGGAAGCGGCTTCAACGCCGTCGATGACTGGCGGCACCGCGGCGGCGCCGTCCAGCGGCCTGAGCGTCACGCTCGACGAGCCCTTGGCAAACCCCGCCACACCGCCCTGCCCCTCGAAGGTGAGCTTGTAGCCGTCGGGCGCGACGATGTCCGACAGCGCCACCTTGCCGCTGAACTTGGCCGACACCGGACCGATCTTGACCGCAAGCGCCACGCTGTACTGGTTGTCGCCCGTGAGCTCGAACTTGTCGCAGCCGGGAATGCACTTCTTGAGCGTCTCGGGATCGTTGAGCGCTTCCCACGCCTGTTGTTGCGTGATGCCGAGGCGGCGGTTACCGAGCATTTCCATGGTGGAGTTTCCTTTTGTCTTTTCTGTGAGCCGCTAGCGGCTGGACCGCATCAAGGCGGCAAGGCTGGCGGCCAGCTGTTCGAGGGCACTGAGATTGTGGACCGCCAGCATCGCGTCTGCATGGCGGTGCAGCACGCTGGCCCCACGCGCCAAAGGGGCGTAGCCCTCGAAGCGCAGCAGCGGGTTGAGCCACAGCAGCCGGCGCGAGTGGCGCTTGAGCCAGAGCAGTTCGTTCTCGAGCAGCGCCGGCTCTCCGGTGTCGAGCCCGTCGCTGATCACCAGCACCAGGGTGCGGCGGCCCGTCAGGCGGCGGGCATGCGCGCGGCGCAGTTCGGCGAGCGAACTGCCAAGCCGCGTGCCGCCCGCGAAATCGTCGATAGCAAGGCTGGCGGCGCCCAGCATGGCGTCGGTGTCGGCCAACCTGAAAGCGGGCGTCAGGTCGGTCAACCGGGTGCCGAACGCGAACACGTCGCGCCGGCCAGCGCGGCGGGTTGATGCGTGCAGAAACGCGAGCAGCAGCCGCGCATAGCGCTCCATCGAGCCCGACACGTCAACCAGCACGAGGAGCGGCAGCGGCTGCTCGCGGCGGCTCAGCTTGGGCAGGCGAAGTATTTCGCCGCCCGTGCGCGCCGCCTCGTGCAGAACGCCGGGCCAGTGCATGCGCGCATGCTGCGAACCCGCATCGTTGGCCGGGCGCAGCCGGCGTGACGGCAGCGAGGGAATGGGCAAGGAGATGTCGCGCGCAAGGCGCTCGACCAGCCGGTATTCCGAAGCGCCGAGCGCATTGAAGTCCGCATGCTGCAGCCGTTGCCGGTCACTCGACGTCATGGCGGCATCGAACTCGACCTCCTTGTCGGGCTTGGCGGCCACGGCTGGCTTGGCCGGATCGCGCGGCGCGGTGAGTGCCTCGCGCACGCGAGGGCGACGCTTGGAGGGCTCGGCCTTGCCCTCTGCACTCGGCAACATCTGCGCGAGCAGCTTGTTGGCCAGTTCAGGGTCGCGAAACCACGCATCGAAGAGTTCGCGGAACACCATGCGGTCTTGCTCGCGGCTCACCATGACAGCTTCCATCGCGGCACTCAGATCGAGACGGCTCTCCACACCCACCAGCGTGGCCGCTTCGGCAGCAAGCGCGATGCGCATGGCATCGGTGCGCACGCCGGCGCGGCGCAGCGCGCGGCCAAAAGCGGTGATGTTACCGGCCAGCTTGCCGCTGCGTACGTCGCCGAGTTGCTGGATGCCGGTCATGGGCGGCCGCTACCTTCGGCCGCGCTCAGGGCGCAACCGGTTCCTCGGGCTTCAGCAGGTCGGATGCGAGTTCACGCGTGAGCGCGGCCACGTCGTCGCGCTGCTTGAACAGGATGCCGGCCGTGTCGACCACCACTTCGGGATCGAGCTCGACGGTATCGAGCGCAATCAGCGCCCTCGCCCACTCGACGCTCTCCGCAATGCCGGGTGCGCGCTGGAACGCGTTGACGAAAGGTGCATCGCGCAGCCGTGCGACGAAAGCGGCCACCTGGGCCGAAAGCTTTTCGCCCGCCTCTGGCACTTGCGCGCGCACGATCGCCAGCTCGCGTTCGCGCTCGGGGTAGTCGAGCCAGTGATAAAGGCAGCGACGCTTGACCGCATCGTTGAGCTCGCGCGTGCGGTTGCTGGTGAGGATGGTGACCGGCGGCACCACGGCGCGCACGGTGCCGAGCTCGGGAATGCTGACCTGGTATTCACCGAGGTATTCGAGCAGGAAGGCCTCGAAGGGTTCGTCGGCGCGGTCGACCTCGTCGATCAGCAGCACGGCGCCGGGCGCGGGGGTCTGCAAGGCCTGCAACAGCGGCCGGCGGATCAGGTAGTGCGGCTGGTAAACCTCGGCTTCGACGTCGCGTGCCGCGCCCGTGGCCTCAGCCGCGCGCATATGCAAGAGCTGCGCGGCATAGTTCCATTCATAAAGCGCTTCGCGCTGCTCCAATCCGTCGTAGCACTGCAGGCGCAGCAGCTCGCGGTTGAGCGCTTTCGACAACGCCTTGGCCAGCTCGGTCTTGCCGACGCCGGGTTCGCCCTCGAGCAGCAGCGGGCGTTGCAGCTTGAGCGCAAGGAACACGGCCGTAGCCAGGCGGCGGTCGGCAAAGTAGCCGGCCTGCATCAAACCGGCGGAGAGGGAATCGATGGTCGGGAAGATCATGGCAAAGCGTAGCGGAAGACGCGAGGATGCCGCGCCTTCCGGTCGAAACCCGACTGTTTCAGCCCAGTGCCCTGGTCACCGCGCGCTGCGTCAGCACGCTGATCAGGTTGGCACGGTAGGCGGCCGACGCATGCAGGTCGCTGTTGAGGTCGCTCGCATCGATCTTCACCGCTGCGGCAGCTGCCGCCGTGAAGCTCTTGTTGAGCGCATCTTCGAGTCCCGCATGGCGGAACACGCCGTTGCCGGCTCCGGTGATCGCCACCCGCACGCCGCTGTCGTACTGCGCGAGGAACACGCCGACGAGCGGAAAGTTCGACGCCTTCTGGCGCAGCTTTTCATACACGGCGCGCTTGGGAATCGGAAACCGGATCGCGGTGATCAACTCGTCTTCTTCCAGGGCCGTGGTGAAGAGGCCCAGGAAGAAATCGTCAGCCGCGATCTCGCGCTTCGAGGTGATCACCGTGGCGCCGGAACCCAGCACCGCGCTGGGATAACACGCAGCCGGGTCGTTGTTGGCCACGGAGCCCCCGATGGTGCCCATCGCGCGCACCTGCCGGTCGCCGATGCGCGAGGCCAGATCAGCGAGCGCGGGGAAGGCGGCTTTCACGTCTGGGTTGTTGGCCACGTCGAGGTGGCGCGACATGGCACCGATGGTGATCGTGCCAGCGTCTTTCTTGATGCCGGTGAGCTCCTTGATGCCGCCAAGGTCCACGAGCCGCTCGGGCGCGGAGAGCCTGAGCTTCATGGAGGCGAGCAGCGTCTGGCCGCCGGCCAGCGGCTTGGCGCCGGCGGTGACCAGCTTGGCCGCGTCGGCCACGGTGGAGGGCCGTTCGAGTGTGAAGGGGTACATGGTGTGTGGTTCCTTCTGTGTTCAGGGGGCGGGACGGCCTTGGGTGCTGGCGGCCAGCGAGGGCTCTTGCGGCGGCGCAGTCTGCGCCTCGCTGCCGCTGCCTTTCTGCATGGCCTCCCAGACGCGGTTGGCCGATGCAGGCATGTCGAGATCCTTGACGCCGAGCGGCGACAGCGCGTCGAGCACGGCGTTGATCACCGCCGGTGGCGAGCCGATGGCGCCCGCCTCGCCGCAGCCCTTGGTGCCGAGCGGGTTGTGCGTGCATGGCGTGCACACGGTGTCGAGCTTGAACTGCGGAAAATCGGCTGCCCTGGGCATGGCGTAGTCCATGAAGCTGCCGGTGAGCAGCTGGCCGGTCTCGTTGTCGTACACGCAGTTTTCGAGCAGCGCCTGGCCGATGCCTTGCACCAGCCCGCCGTGCACCTGGCCCTCGACGATCATCGGATTGATGATGGTGCCGAAATCGTCCACCGCGGTGAAGCGGTCGACGCGGACCTCGCCGGTCTGCTTGTCGACCTCGACTTCGCAGATGTAGGTGCCACCCGGGAAGGTGAAGTTCGTCGGGTCGTAGAAGGCGGTTTCGTTCAGGCCAGGCTCGAGCTTATCAAGCGGGTAGTTATGCGGCACGTAGGCCGTGAGCGCCACCTGGCCGAACGGAATCTTCTTGTCGGTGCCCTTGACCGTGAACTCGCCGTTCGCAAACTCGATGTCGGCGTCGCTCGCCTCCATCAGGTGCGCGGCAATTTTCTTGGCCTTGGTCTCGATCTTGTCGAGCGCCTTCATGATGGCGGCGCCGCCGACCGAGATCGAGCGCGAGCCGTAGGTGCCCATGCCGAAGGGCACGCGGCCGGTGTCGCCGTGCACCACGTCGACGTTGTCGACCGGAATGCCCAGCCGCGCCGCCACCACCTGTGCAAAGGTGGTTTCGTGCCCCTGGCCGTGGCTGTGCGAGCCGGTGAACACCGTCACGCTGCCCGTGGGGTGCACGCGGATTTCGCCGCATTCGAACAAGCCCGCGCGCGCGCCCAGGGCACCCGCGATGTTCGACGGCGCAATGCCACAGGCCTCGATGTAGCTCGAGTAGCCGATGCCGCGCAGCTTGCCACTGGCCTCGGTCGCCGCCTTGCGCTGGGCAAAGCCTTCGACGTCGGCCAGCACCCGAGCCTTGTCCATGCAGGCATGGAAGTCGCCCGTGTCGTACTGCAGCGCCACCGGTGTCTGGTACGGAAAGGTGGTGATGAAGTTGCGCTTGCGGATCTCGTCCTGGCCCAGATTCATTTCCCAAGCGCAGCGCGAAACGAGGCGTTCGAGCAGGTAGGTGGCTTCGGGCCGCCCCGCCCCGCGGTAGGCGTCGACCGGCGCGGTGTTGGTGAACCACGCATCGACTTCGACGTAGATCTGAGGCGTGGTGTACTGGCCCGCGAGCAGCGTGGCGTAGAGGATGGTGGGTACCGCGGTCGAGAAGGTCGACAGGTAGGCGCCCAGGTTGGCGTCGGTGTGCACCCGCATCGCAAGGAACTTGCCATCCTTGTCCAGCGCCATCTCTGCATGGCTCACGTGGTCTCGGCCATGCGCATCGGACAGGAAACATTCCGAGCGTTCCGCCGTCCACTTGATGTTGCGGTTGAGCTGCTTGGCGGCCCAGGTCAGGCACACGTCTTCGGCATACAGAAAGATCTTGGAGCCGAAGCCGCCGCCCACGTCGGGCGCGATCACGCGCACCTTGTGCTCGGGCAACCCCAGCACGAAGGCCGTCATCAGCAAGCGCTCGACGTGCGGGTTCTGGTTGGACACGTAGAGCGTGTAGTCGTCGGTGCCGCGGCTGTAGCTGCCGATGGCCACGCGCGGCTCGATCGGATTGGGCACCAGCCGGTTGTTGACGAGGTCGAGCTTGGTCACGTGCGCAGCATTGGCAAACACCGCATCAACCGCGGCCTTGTCGCCCAGCGCCCACTTGTAGCACCGGTTGTCGGGTGCCTCGTCGTGCAGCGTGACGCCGCTGGCCGTTTTGGCCGCGTCGGCCACGCTCACCAGCGCGGGCAGCACGTCATAGTCGACCACCACGGCCTCGGCGGCGTTCTTGGCCTGCTCAACCGTTTCCGCTACCACCATGGCCACGTGGTCGCCCACGTAGCGCACCTTGTTGATCGCGAGGATCGGGTGCATCGGCTCCTTCATGGGGGTGCCGTCGGGGTTGTTGATGAGCCAGCCGCAAGGCAGCCCGCCCATCTTTCCTTCGATGTCCTTGCCGCTGAAGATGCCGACCACGCCGGGCATCTTGAGCGCCTCGGCAACGTCGACAGACTTGACGACCGCGTGGGCGTGCGGCGAGCGCACGAAGACCGCATGGCTCTGGTTGGCCAGCGTGATGTCGTCGGTGTAGTTGCCCGCGCCGGTCAGGAAGCGGTAGTCTTCCTTGCGCCGCAGCGCTTCGCCGATGTGGGGCAGATTAGAGAAGTCGGAAGCACCCATGATGTGGCTCCCTTAAACGGTGGCCGTGGTCTTGACCGGGGTGCCCGAGGCCATGGCCTCGCCGCCCATCTTCACGGCCTTGACGATGTTCTGGTAGCCCGTGCAGCGGCACAGGTTGCCGTCGAGCAGCTCGCGGATCTCGGCTTCGCTCGACTTGGGGTGGTGGGTGCACAGGTCGATGGCGCTCATGACCATGCCGGGGGTGCAGAACCCGCACTGCAGGCCGTGGCACTCCTTGAAAGCGGCTTGCATGGGGTGCATGGTGCCGTCCGGCTGGGCAACGCCCTCGATGGTGGTGATTTGCGCACCGGCCACCTGCCCGACCAATACGTTGCACGACTTGACGGCGCGCCCGTTCACGTGAACGGTGCAGGCGCCGCACTGGGCGGTGTCGCAGCCGACATGGGTGCCGGTGAGATGAAGATGCTCGCGGATGGCGTGCACCAGGAATGTGTTGGGGGGTGCGTCGACTGTGGCCGGTCGGCCGTTGACCGTGAAAGCTACCTGCATTTTGGCTGTCTCCGTTGAAGGTGATGGCTGGCTCAGCGAGTGGCATCTTGGATGCCTGCCCCGTGCACTATCCTAGGCAAAACCCTCGCCGCTTGCGCAGCATGCGCGAAATTCTCAAAATGAAACAACTTGCCGAGTGGCAAGAATCAAGAAAAAGACCTCTCGCCCGAGCCACCCGACCCCATGCCCGCTTCCCTCGTCCCGCCCCCGCCCGAGCGCTCGCTCACCATTGCGCAGGCCCGTCGGGAGCTGATCCACGGTGAAGGCTCGCACTCCCGCGGCAGCATGCGCATCGAACCATGGATCGCCCGGTCCTGGGAGCGCTGCATCCAAGCCGGGCGGCAGCCGCAGCAGCGGGTGGAGTTCGAACCGGTGGGCCGGTCGGCGGTTCGCCACGTGGCCGAGCGCAACCGGGCGCTGGTGGCGGCGGCCCGGCCTGTGATCGAGCGGCTGTCGCGCGCCATTGCCGACACGCGCTATTTCGCCGTATTGACCGATGCCGCTGGCATCGTGGTCGACGTGGGCCCCCTGCCCAACGGCACCGGCGCCGCCAGCCTCCATGTCCGCAACATCGCGCGCGTCGGCGTCGATTTGTCGGAGCGCGCGATCGGCACCAGCGCGATCAGCACCGCGCTGACCGAGCAGGAATCGGTGTGGCTGCACCGCGGCGAGCATTTCTTCGAAGACACCAGCGTCTACAGCTGCGCCGGGGCGCCGCTTTTCGGCCCGCGGGGCGACTGCATCGGCATGCTCGACCTGACCGGCGTCCAGGTGGTCGAGCGGCCGGAGCTGCGGCACCTGGCCACGCTCTCGGCGCGCAGCATCGAGAACATGCTGGTGCTGAAGGAGCCGTGCGAGCTGCGGCTGCATCTCTCGTGGCCCGGCTGCCCGCCGGGCAACGATGCCACCGAGGGCCTGCTGTGCATCGACGCTGAGGGCAAGGTCACGGGCGCCAATGCCGCAGCGCGGCAGATGCTGCACCAGCCGCTCGCAACGCGCGGCCCGAATACCCTGCATTGCAACGACTTGTTCGCGCTGCCGCTCGACATGCTGTTCGATGCGGCCCGGCGCGGCGAGGCCGTGCTCGAGGTGCCGCTCTGGTCCGGATTGCGCATCGAGGTGCGGCCGCGGCGCGGCGGCAAGAGCCCGGCGAGTGCGGCGCCCGAGACCCGGCCCCTGCTGCGAGACGTCGAGACCGCGCTCATTCGCAAGGCCGTGACCGACGCCCGCGGCAACGTGGCCGAAGCCGCGCGCACCCTCGGCATCAGCCGGGCTACCGTCTACCGCAAACTGTGGCGCGGCCGCGCCGCCGGGTCGACGGACTGAAGCTTCAGGCGCCCACCGGCACCTTGTCGAGGAAGCCGGTCACCGAGCGCAGCTTGCCCGCATCGAGCCGCGCGAAATCGGTCCCTTGGATCAGGTCTTCGGCGCCGCTCGGGCCCAGGATCCATGAAAAGCGCAGGTTGTCGCCGTGCACCTCGGCCTTGCCGAACAGGTTGAAGCGAAAACCCGGATAGCGTTGATGCACGGCACCGACCAGTGCGCTGATCTGCTCGCGGCCGCTGGCCTGTGCCATGGGATCGGCATAGTGCGCGTCGGCCGTCCAGTGGGCTTCGATCAGTGCGGCGCGGCGCGCGGCATCGGTTTCGTTCCAGACGGCGATGTAGCGTTGGGCAATGGCGGCGGCGTCGTGAGCGGCGGTGTTCATGATGACGATTCCTTCCGAGAGTGGAGCCCGCAACATCGCGGGGTGAAGGAATGGTCGCGCCGGGTGCGCGCGGCGTCGATGACCTCGCAGGTCATAAAGCGCGGCGGTGGCCGCCACGCATTTCAGTTGGCCAGCGCGTTGGGAAAGAACAGCTGCTCGCCGCCAATCTTGTAGTCCGCGATGGTCTGCTGTCCGGCCGGCGAGATCACCCAGTCGACGAACTTCTGCGCGCCCTTGCCGTTGAGCGAGGGAAATTTGGCCGGGCTCACCACCATCACGCCATATTGGTTGAAGAGCCGCTTGTCGCCTTCGACCAGCACTGCCAGGTCGGCGCGGTTCTTGAAGCTGAGCCAAGTGCCGCGGTCTGCCAGCACATAGGCGCCGGACGAGGCCGCGATGTTGAGCGCCGGCCCCATGCCGCAGCCGCACTCCCTGTAGCCCGTACCTTTGCGGTCGTTGGGCACGAGCTGTCCGGCTTCGGCCACGCCGGCCTGCGTCCAGAGGCGGCGCTCGGCCGCGTCGGTGCCGCTCTTGTCGCCGCGCGAAACGAACGGCGCATTGACCGTGGCGATCTTCTTCAGCGCGGCCGCGATGTCCTTGCCCTTGGTGCCCGCCGGGTCGGCCTTCGGCCCCACCAGCACGAAGTCGTTGTACATCACGGGGTAGCGCCTGGCACTGAAGCCCTCGGCCACGAACCTCTCCTCGGCGGCGGTGTCGTGCACAAAGAGCACGTCGGCATCGCCGCGCTTGGCCATGTCGATCGCCTGGCCCGTGCCCACCGCCACCACCTTGACGTCGATGTCGCTGGCTTTCTTGAAGGCTGGCAGCAGGTGCGAGAACAGGCCCGATTGCTCGGTGGACGTCGTCGAGGCCATGGTGATGGTCTCAGCGTGCACCGCACCCACGGCCAGGAAGAAAACCGCCGCCGCCAGCGAGGCGCGAATGCCCGCATTGCTGCGGCGCTTGAAAGACAGACTCATGCCAACTCTCCTTTGACGAACAGGCGGGCCTCTTCCGGCAGCGGCCCATGAAAGAAATCGTGCACGGGCAGGTCGGCCAGCACGCGACCTTGCTCCAGGTAGATCACGCGGCTGGCCAACCGTTTCACCTGACCGAGGTTGTGGCTTGCGAACACCAGCGTGCGGCCCGCGGCCGCTTCGGCGATGAGCGACTCGACCTCGCGCTTGGCAGTGGGGTCAAGGCTGGCGGTGGGCTCGTCGAGCAGCAGCACCGCCGGATGCAGCGCCCAGGCACGTGCCAGCGCCACCCGCTGTTGCTGGCCGCCCGACAAGGCGCGAGCGTTGCGGTTTGCCAGGTCTTCTAGCCCCACCCGCGCCAGTGCCGGAATGGCGGCGCGGCGGGCATCGCGCCAGCGCATTCCGCGCAGCCACAGCGCCATCGCCACGTTGACAGCCACCGACGTGCGCAGCATGTGCGGACGCTGGAACAGCATGGCTTGGTGGCGGCCCGGCGCGGCGCTGGTGAAACTCCCCGCCGCATGCGGCACCAGGCCATGCAGGAGCCGCAGCAGCGTGGTCTTGCCGCTGCCGTTGGCGCCGATCAGCGCCACGCGCTCGCCGGCCGCAATGGTCAGGGTCGCGCCCTGCAGGGCCGCCACGCGTCCCAGCCGCACGTCGACGCCGTAGAGCGCAAAGACGGTGTTGTCGGCGCTCGCCAGTTGCACGTGTTCGTTCATGGGCGCGCCTCGGGCCGCCACCAAGCCGTCATGCCGCCGCCTTCGCCGCCCCCGCCATCGACCCGCTCGCGCCACCCGCGGACCGCGGCAATGGCAAGGTTGAGCACCAGCACCACGCCCAGCAACACGATGCCCAGGGCCAGCGCCAGCGGCAGGTCGCCCTTGCTGGTTTCGAGCGCAATGGCGGTGGTCATCACGCGGGTGAAGCCGTCGATGTTGCCGCCCACCACCATCACCGCGCCCACTTCCGACACGGCGCGGCCGAACGCGGCGATGAGCACGGTGAGCAGCGCATAGCGCTCGTCCCACACCAAGAGAAGCGCCCGTACCAGCGGCCTGGCGCCCAGCGAGCGCAGCTGCTCGCCATGCGCGCGCTCGGCGTCCTCGATAGTCTGGCGCGTGAGCGCGGTCACCACCGGCAGCACCAGCACCGTCTGCGCCAGCACCATGGCCTTGAACGAAAAAAGCCAGCCCAAAAAGCCGAGCGGTCCGGAGCGCGACAGCAAAAGATAGATCACCAGCCCCACCACCACCGACGGCAGCGCCAACAGGGTGTTCAGCAGTGTGAGCAAGCCGGCGCGGCCGCGAAAGCGTGCCACGCCCAGCCACGCCCCCAGCAGCAGGCCCAGCCCGCAGGCCAGCGCGCAGGCGCTGGCGCTGACCGCGAGCGAGCGCCCGACGATCGCCAGCAGCACCGGATCGCCGGACACGAGCAACTGCCAGGCCGCGACGGCGCTCTGTGCAAAGGTGTTCACGCGGAGGGCTTCATGGGGTGAAGCGCCGCAGTATCGCGGTGTACTTCCAAATACCTATGCAATTTTTTGCATATGCAGCCCAACCGGACAGTCAGACGGCGTCGAGCGGATACACCGGCCTGCGCACCTTGGAAAACGGGAACAGGCCGTAGTCCGAACTGGTCACGCCCGGGCTGTCGCACTCCACCAGCGCGGCCGAGATCGGCTCGAAGACCGGCCGGCAGTACATGCGCGACTTGAGCAGCAGGAAGCGCTCCTTGCGCGGATCGAGCCCCGCGCATTCGAAAACGCCGAGGTCCCACGGCTCCTGCGTGCGCTCGGTCACCACGATGCGCGCCGCGCCGATATCGAACAGCACCGTGCGCCCCATGCTGCTGCGCTGGCCCGTGTAGGTGGGCCCGGTGATCACGTATTCGCCGTTGCAGATGGTGCGAACCGTGCCGGTCAGCATGACGGGCTTCTTGGAAAGACCGATGCCTTCGAGCGACACCTTGTTGCCCAGCGCCACCGTGACTGTGGCGCCCTCGCCCGCCGCGATGAGTTCGCCCACGGCCTCGGGGTCGCACAGCGGCCCCATGCCAATGCCGTCGAGGCCCTGCGCCAGGGCTTCCTGCAGCACGTCCATGGTGTCGCAACTGCCGCCGGACATGCAGTTGTCGCCGTGGTCGAGCAGCAGCACAGGGCGCGTCGCGCCGTGGGCGATCGCCTTCGCGCGCGCCACTGATTCGGCCAGCGGCTCGCTGCGGTAGATGAAGGCTTCGCGCTCGGCCCACATCTGGGCCGCAATGCGGTCTGCCGTGGCCTGCGCCCGCTCGGGAGATTGCGCATCGACCACCACCACGCTCATGCAAGGCGCCTCAATGTCCGACAACGAGAAACCGGCAAAGATCGACACCGCGAGCGATTCCGATTTTTCGGCCTCGCGCGCCGCCTCGATGGCCCGCTGCATCGCGCCGGTGAACGACGCGCTGCGCAGCGTGTGCGCCATCAACGGCAGCTGGTGCCAGCGCATCGCGGGCTTGTTGCGCCCCGCGAGCAGATCGAACAGCAGCCGGCCCGCATGCTCGCCCGTCTCGTACATGTCGATGTGCGGATAGGTCTTGAAGCCGACGATCACGTCCGCATTGCCAACCATCGCGGGCGTGACGTTGGCGTGCAAGTCGAGCGCCACGCCAATGGGCACGCCGGGCGCCGCAGCACGCAGCCGAAGCAGCAGATCGCCCTCGCCGTCCGCGCTGTTCTGCGCCACCATGGCGCCGTGCAGGTCGAGCAGGATGGCATCGCAGCCGGGCGCGGCATCGACGATGCACTGCGTGAGCGTGGTGTAGGCCTTCGCATCGACCGGCCCGCTCGGATTGGCCGAGGCCGAAACCGGCGTGATCAGCGTCGCACCGGCCTGTTCGGCCAGGTCGATGAAGGCCGACATGGCAGTGCGCATGCCCTTGTTGTCCTTGTAGGCCTGCGCTCCGAACGTGGGTCCGTCGGGCCCGAAGGCCGCCAGCGGCGTGGGCACCGGCGAAAAGGTGTTGGTCTCGTGGTTGAGCCTTGCGATCAGCACCTTCATTGGGCCGCCACTCCTGCGCTTTGCAGCATCGCCTGCAGCAGCACATTGCAGCCGGCCTCGAGGTGGCCGGGCTGCGCGTCCTCAATCTCGTTGTGGCTGATGCCATCGAGGCAAGGGACGAAGATCATCGCTGTCGGGCACACGCGCGCCAGGTACACCGCATCGTGCCCCGCGCCGCTGATCACGTTCATCCAGGTCATGCCCTGCGCCTGTGCGGCCTCGCGAATGGCGGACACCAGCGTGGGCGTGAAAGGCTGCGGCGGAAAGTAGACGACCTGCTCCACCGTGGCCTCGACCTTGGCCTTGGCGGCGATGCGCTGCACCGCTTCTTTCAGCTCGGCGTCCATGGCCGACAGCACCACGTCGTCCGCCGCGCGCAGGTCGACGCTGAGCTTCACGCGGCCTGGAATCACGTTGCGCGAATTGGGATAGTTCTCGATCCAGCCGACCGTGCCGCGGCCATGCGGCGCGTGCGCCAGCGCGATGCGGTTGACCTCCAGCACCAGTTCGGAGGCCGCAAGCAGCGCATCCTTGCGCAGCTCCATCGGCGTGGGGCCGGCGTGGGCCTCCATGCCCTGCAGCACCACGTCGTACCAGCGCTGGCCGAGGGCGCCCTCGACCACGCCGATGACGCGCTCGTTGGCCTCGAGCACCGGGCCCTGCTCGATGTGCGCCTCGAAGTACGCGCCCACGGGCGATGCCGCGGCCGAGGCCGGTGCGGCGCCCGCATAGCCGATCGACGCGAGCGCCTCGGCCACGCTAATGCCGTCGTTGTCGCGCTGCGCCAGTGCATGCTCGAGCGTAAAGGCGTCGGCGAACACGCCCGAGCCCATCATCACGGGCACGAAGCGCGAGCCCTCTTCATTGGTCCACACGGCGATCTCCAGCGGCGCCTCGGTGACGATGCCGGCGTCGTTCAGGCTGCGGATCACCTCCAGCCCGGCCAGCACGCCATAGTTGCCGTCGAACTTTCCGCCCGTGGGCTGGGTGTCGATATGGCTGCCCGTGACCACCGGGGGCAGTGTGTTGTCACGGCCGGCGCGGCGCGCAAAGATGTTGCCGATCTGGTCGACGCGCACCTCGCAACCGGCCTCGCGCGCCCAATGGGTGAAGAGATCGCGGCCCTGCCGGTCGAGGTCGGTCAGTGCGATGCGGCAGACGCCGCCTTTCTCGGTCGCGCCGAGCTTCGCCAGTTCCATCAGCGAGTTCCAGAGGCGATCGCCGTTGATGCGGAGTTGGGTGGATGAGTTCATGGCTTTGCAAAAAGAAGAAGGGGTGCGCAGGCACTAAGCAAGGCCCACGCCCAGATAGCGGTCTTTCACTTCATGGTCGGCCATGAAGGCGGCGTTGCCGGCCTCATGCACGATCACGCCCTGCTCCAGGATGTAGTGGCGGTCGGCCAATTGCACGCAGACTTCCAGGTTCTGCTCCACCAGCAGAATGGCCACGCCGGCCGCCTTGATGAGCTTGAGTTGCGCGACGATCTCTTCGACGATGACCGGCGCGAGGCCTTCTACGGGTTCGTCAAGAATCAGCAGCCGCGGATGATTCATCAACGCACGGCCGATCGCCAGCATCTGCTGCTCGCCGCCCGAGAGCTGGCCGCCGCCGTTGCGGCGACGCTCCCTCAGGCGCGGGAAGATGCGGTAGATGTCGTCCAGCTGCCACGGCGAATCGCGCCGCTGGCCGAGCAACAGGTTCTCTTCCACCGTCAGCAGCTTGAAGACGCCGCGGTGTTCGGGCACCAGGCACACGCCCCGCGTAGCTATGCGGTGCGGCGGCATGCCCGCGATGTCCGCGCCCTGAAAGCGCACGCGGCCGCCGCTGGGCGTGACGGCGCCGGCAATGCTCTTGAGCGTGGTCGACTTGCCCGCGCCGTTGCGACCGAGGAGCGTGACGAGCTCGGCATCGCCCACCGTCATCGACACGCCCTGCAGCACGTGGCTCTTGCCATAGTGGGCGTGCAGGCCTTCGACTTCAAGGATGTTCGCGCTCATAGGGGCGCCTCCGTTCTCTGAGAGCCGGCCATGGCCCGGCAGTTGCCCCCTCTCCCCKMGGGGAGAGGGAGGAAGGAACAGTGCCCCTCATGCCTTGCCCCCGGTGATCATGTTGCCGAGATAAGCCGTGCGCACGCGCGCATCGGCCCGGATGTCACCCGGCAGCCCTTCGGCCAGCACGCGGCCCAGCTGCATCACCGTCACGGTGTCGGAAATGTCCATCACGATGTTCATGTTGTGCTCGATCAGCACCACGGTGTGCGCATCGCGCAGGCCGCGGATCAGCCGCTTCATGTCGTCCAGGTCATCGATGCCCATGCCCGAAGTCGGCTCGTCCAGGAAGATGGCCTTGGGTTTCGCGGCCAGCGCCATGCCCACTTCGAGGCGGCGCTGCTGGCCGTGCGAGAGCTCGCTGGCGGGCACGTCGGCCAGCCGCTGGAGGCCCACGCGTTCCAGCACCTCGGCGACCGTTTCGGCGCAGGCACGTTCGCCGACCGGCGCACGCCAGCAGTTCATGGCCTGGCGCGGCGCGATGCCCTGTGCCGCGACGCGCAGGTTCTCGCGCACCGACAGGCTCGCGAACAGGCTGGTGACCTGGAACGAGCGTGCCATGCCGCGCTGCACGCGCTTGTAGTCGGGCTCGTGCGTCACGTCGTGGCCGTCGAACAGGATGCGGCCGCCCGTCGTGGTCCCGGTGCCCGTGAGCATGTGGAACAGCGTGGTCTTGCCGGCGCCGTTCGGGCCGATCACCGAGTGCACGGTGTTGCGCTTGATCTTCAGGTCGACCCCGCCGAGCGCGGCGAACTTGCCGTAGTGCTTGGTAACGCCGATGGCCTCGATGAGTACCGGTTGCGTCATGCTTTTTCTCCCTGCGCATGAGGCACGGCCGGCGTCGAAGGCGGCGTCTTACGGAACACGCGGCGCCACGCGCTTTCGCCCAGGCCCCAGAGGCCGCGCTGCATGCCGATGCTCACGCCGATCAGCAACAGCCCCAACAGCAGCAGCCATCGCGGCCACAGCGTGGACAGCCAGTCGGCCAGCAGCACATAGAAGGCCGAGCCCAGCACCGAGGCGAACAGATTGCCGGTGCCGCCGATCACGGTGATGACCAGGATCATCTCGCTCGTGTGGTACTCGGCATTCGACAGCGGCGCGATGCCGGTCATCATTGCGTGCAGGCCGCCTGCAAGGCCGGTCACGGCGCCGGAGATCACGAAGGCCAGCAGCTTGAAGCGCTTGAGGTTGTAGCCCACCGCGGCGGCACGATCCTCGTTGTCGCGAATGGCGAGCAGCGTGCGGCCGAACACCGAATCCGTCACGCGCAGCAACAGGCCGAAGGCGATGAGGAACATCACGGCCACGAAGGCGTAGTACTTCCAGGGCGTGTCCATGAAGGCGGGGCGCGGCACGTCGAGCAGCCCGTTGTCGCCGCCCGTGAGCCCCGAGGCCGTGTACGCGACAAAGTAGAACATCTGCGCAAAGGCCAGCGTGAGCATCACGAAGTAAGTGCCGCGCTGGCGGATGGCGACCCAGCCGACCACCGCCGCGCCCAGTGCGCCCATGGCAATGGCGGCAAGCAGCGCGAGCGGCATCGGCAGCTGCAACCGTGTGAGCAGGATCGCGATGGTGTAGCTGCCGAGCCCGAAGAAGATGCCCTGCCCGAACGACAGAAGCCCCGTGTAGCCCAGCAGCAGGTTGCAGCCCAGTGCGGCAAGTGCATAGATCAGCACCTCGCTCGCGAGCGAACCCGAGCGCAGCACCAGCGGCAGACCCAGCGCGACGATCAGCGCGAGGAGGAAAGTGATTTTTCTTGGCATGGGGTGTTTCATGTGCTCCGGCCAAGCAGGCCATGCGGGCGCAGCAGCAGCACGGCCGCCATCGCGATGTAGATCATCAAGCTCGCCCCCGGCGGCCAGATGGTGCTCATGAGGCTTTGCACGATGCCGATCAGCAAGCCGCCGACCAGCGCGCCGCCAAAACTGCCTAGCCCGCCAATCACCACCACCACGAAGGCGACGCCGAGTGCCTCGACGCCCATGAAAGGCTCCGCCCCGCGGATCGGCGCCGCCAGCACACCGGCCAGCGCCGCCGTGGCCGCACCCAGTGCGAACACCAGGCTGAACACGCGGAACACGTTGATGCCGAGTAGCGACACCATCTCCGTCGATTCGCTGCCCGCGCGCACCGCGCTGCCCAAGCGCGTGCCTTCGAGCACCCACCACAGGAGCACCGCGAGCACGGCGGTAAGACCGATCACGAACAGCCGGTACTTGGGATAGATGAAGCTGCCCCACATCACCACGCCCTGCAGCAGGTCGGGGGTCGCCACGCTGTTGCCCAGCGGCCCCCAGAACACGATGACGATCTCTTGCACCGCGAGCGCGAGCCCCACGGTCACGAGGATGTGGAACTCGTGCGCCTTGGCATACACGCGGCGCAGCAGCAGCTTCTCCGCGAGCCAACCCAGCCCGCCCACGAACAGCGGCACCAGCACCAGTGCGGCCCAGAAGTCGAGCCCCCACTGCATGGCCTGAAAGCACAGGTAGGCACCCAGCAGATAGAAAGCCCCGTGCGCAAAATTCACGAAGCGCAGCAGGCCGAACACGATGGACAAGCCAACGGCCAGCAGGAAATACAGCATGCCGATGCCGATTCCGTTGATGGTCTGGAGCAGGTAGACGGTCATGGGTGGGCGCGCCGGAGTCCTTGTCGGCGTGCTCAGGCCAGCTTGCAGCCGGTCTTGTCCACTGCGAGGAAGGACTTGCCGGAACTCACCACGTCCACATAGTCGGCCGCGTTCTTCATCTTCGACTTGGCCTTGCCCTTGAGCAGGTAGTAGTCCTTGATGACCTGGTGGTCGGCCTTGCGGATTTCTTCGGCGCCCGTGAGGCCTTCGTACTTCATCCCTTCGAGCGCCGCAATCACGGCCTTCTGGTCGACGGTGCCGGCCTTGACGATGCCGTCGATGAGGATCTTGGTGCAGACATACGAGCCTGCGAGGCTGTAGTTGGGAACGATCTTCAGCTTGCCGGCTGTGAGCTTCACCAGGTCCTTGTTGAGCGGGGTGTCGGCCGTGTGCCAGTACTGCGCGCCAAAGTAGACGCCGTCGCACAGGTCGGCGCCCAGTTCGTCGAACTGCTCCAGCCCCGAGGCCCAGGCAATGAGGATCGTCATGTTCTTGTGCATGCCGAAGCTCACCGCCTGGCGCAGCGCCGCCGACGACTGCGCGCCGAAGTTCAGCAGCAGCAGCACGTCGGGCTTGGCGGCCATCGCGTTGGTGAGGTAGCCGCTGAACTCCTTCTCGTTGAGCGAGTGGTAGCTGTTGCCCACGTGCTCGATGCCCTTCTCCTGGAAGATGTTCTTGGCCGCGCCCAACAGGCCTTCGCCGAAGACGTACTGCGGCGTGATGGTGTACCAGCGCTTGGCCTTGGGCATGGTGGCGATCAGCGGGCGCACCGTCTGCTCCACGGCGCCGAAGGTGGGCACCGACCAGCGGAAGGTGGCGGGGTTGCAGTCCTTCCCCGTGATCTCGTCCGCACCCGCGGTGGTGATGAAGATGCCGCCGGCCTTCTCGGCCTCCTTGCCCATGGCCAAAGCTTCCGACGACAGGATGCCGCCCGCGAAGAACTTCGCGCCCTGCTGCTGCGAGGCTTCCTGCACCTTGCGAACGGCGGTGGCCGGCTTGCCTTCGGTGTCGAGCACCGTGTAGGCCAGCGGGCGCTTGAGAACGCTGCCGTATTGCTCGATGGCCAGCTTCATGCCCAGGTCCGCGAACTTGCCGTTGGCTGCGAAGGCGCCCGACATCGGAACCGGGCAGCCGAAGCGGATCGCGTCGGCCGATTGGGCAAAGGCGGCGCGGCCGGCCAGGAGCGATGCGGGAGCGGCCGACAGGGCGGCGAGCTGAAGAAGGTGTCTGCGTTGCATGAAATTCTCCGGACGTGGTTGGGAGGTAGAGAAAGGGTGCGGCCTGGGTCGGCAGCGAATTTAAGCGGATAAATAGGATTAATATGCTGGTAAAAACCCGCTAGCAATGGCCGTGCCAAAATCCTGGACGACCCGGGCCCGATATCTGCTCCAAGTGCCTCATCACTCTTGAAATGACTCTTCACGCATGAAATCGCCGCAGGACGCCATGGCCTTTGGGCAGAACCGCCCCAGGCGGCAAAAGCTCTCCGACGTCATCGTCGAGGACGTCAAGCGCTGGATCGTTGCCGAGCGCAAGCAGCCAGGCGACCGGCTGCCCAATGAGAAGGAACTGATCGAGCTTTTCGGCTACTCGAAGAGCACGGTGCGCGAAGCGCTGAAGGCGCTGGAAGTGCGCGGGCTGATCTCCATCCGCACGGGGCCGGGCGGCGGGGCGTATCTGCAGCAGGTGTCGGTCGACCACGCGTCGGAGCCGCTACGCAACTTTCTGCACTTTCATCACCTGGATGGGCACCACATCTACCAGCTGCGCAAGGTGTTGGAGCCCGAATTGGCAGTGAGCGTGGTCGGCAAACTGACGCCCGAACATTTCGAGCGCCTGGAAGCGAACGTGCGCCTTTGCACTCTCGAGCCCACCAACGAGGACGAGTTGCGCACGCAGCGCGAGGCCGAGCTCGCGTTTCACACGTTGCTGGCGGAGGCCTGCCCCAATCCGGTGCTGTCCTTCATGTGCCGCTTCTTGAATGATTTGCTGCGCGACCTGGTGGTCTACAAGAAGGCGCTGGACCATCACCACTTTGGCGAGGCCAATGTCGACTATCACACGCAGTTGCTGTCGGCCTACCGGCGGGAAGATGCGAAGGAAGTCCGTCGGTTGATGGCCGAGCACATGGTCGATGCCGAGGCGCACATGCATGAGATGGAGGCGCATATCGGGGCCAAGCATCTGTTGTTGCCCAGCGGGCAGCGGTGACCGGCTGGGTGTTATCCCCTCTCCCCTTGGGGAGAGGGTTAGGGTGAGGGCCGCGGGCCTTCACACCCGCACGCCCTTTGCCATCGCCGAAACCCTCACCCCAGCCCTCTCCCGCAAGCGGGAGAGGGAGCAAGAGCGAGGTCGCGCACAGGCTTTACTTGTGCGCCTTCTCCAGACACTCCTGAAACGCCAGCACGGCCCGTGACGGCTTAGGCGAACGCCGCAGCAAGCTCACGAACCGGCACACATAGTTGAATCGCGCCGGCAACACCGCCTTCATCAGCCCACGCTCCTCGAACACCTGCGCGTAGTGGTCGGGCAAAAAACCGAGAAAACGCCCCGAAAGAATCAGCGTGGCAATCGCCTCCTGGTCGAAGCCCGTCGCCTTGCGCGAGAGCTTGGCCCGGTGGCTCAACTCCATGTTGGGAGAGTGGTAGCCAAGGCCCGCGAAGTGGTGCTCCCGCAGCTTGGTCCATGTCAGCTTTGCGTTGTTGCTCTCGAAGAGCGGATGTCCCTTGCCGCAGTAAAGCAGCATCGTCTCGTCGAACAGGTCCGCGTACACCAGGCTCTTCGAGGCGCGGTGCGCCGGGATGATGCCGATCTGGAAGTTGCCTTCCAGCACGCCCTGCTCGATGGCATTGATCGACCCCACGTGCACCGCCAGGTTCACCTCGGGCGCAATCTCCGTGAAGCGCGCAATCGCCTCGCCAATGCGCGCCTTCGAGTTGGTGGCCGTCTTGTCGAACAGCGCCACCTCCAGCTGCCCGCCCATGCGGTTGTGAATGTCGTCGATGCTGCCGCGAAACGCATCCACCGAGGCCAGCAGCCGCAGCGTCTCGTCGTACACGCGCTGGCCTTCGGCCGTGAGCGCAAAGCCCGCCCGGCCGCGCCGGCACAGCACCAGGCCGAGCCGCGTTTCCAGGTCTTTCACGTGCCGGCTCACGGTGGAGGTGCCGATGTTCAGCTCCAGCTCCGCCGCCGCCATGCCACCGCAGTCGACCACGCTCTTGAACACCTTGAGCAGGCGCAGGTCCATGTCGCTGAGCTGCCCCAGCACGGCGCGGTTGCGCGTGCTCGACGCACCGTTTTGGGCGTCGCTTCGGGTCCTGGTCTTTACTTGCATGAAGTGTCAAGTGAACATTGATATTGCGCCATTCTCCACACTGAAGGCTGTGCCAACAATCTGCACACCTCATTACCCTTTTGGAGCCCGCCCTGCGCGGGAAGCGCCATGACCCTTGCAACACCCGCCATCGAACCGACGCCCGCCCTCCGCACCGACGCCGCCTGGCTCGACGCGCACTGGATGCCCTACACCGGCAACCGCAACTTCAAAGCCGATCCGCGCATGATCGTGGAGGCCAAGGGCGCCTACTTCACCGACGGCGACGGCCGCAAGATCTTCGACGGCCTCTCGGGCCTCTGGTGCTCGGGCCTCGGCCACGGCCGCCCCGAAATCACCGAGGCGGTGAGCCGCCAGATCGCCAAGCTCGACTACTCGCCGGCCTTCCAGTTTGGCCACCCGCTCTCGTTCGAGCTGGCCAACAAGATCAAGGACCTGACGCCCGCGGGCCTGGACTATGTGTTCTTCACCGGCTCGGGCTCCGAGGCCGCCGACACCTCGCTCAAGATGGCGCGTGCTTACTGGCGCACCAAGGGCCTTGCCAGCAAGACACGCCTGATCGGCCGTGAGAAGGGCTACCACGGCGTCAACTTCGGCGGCATTTCGGTGGGCGGCATCGCGGCCAACCGCAAGCTCTTTGGCCAGGGCGTCGAAGCCGACCACCTGCCGCACACGCAGATTGCAGCCAACGCCTTCACGCGCGGCATGTCGGAAAACGGCGCCGAACTGGCCGACCGCCTGCTCGACCTGATCGCGCTGCACGATGCATCGAACATCGCGGCCGTGATCGTGGAGCCCTTCGCGGGCTCGGCCGGCGTGGTGATTCCGCCCAAGGGCTACCTGAAGCGGCTGCGCGACATCTGCACCGCAAACAACATCCTGTTGATCTTCGACGAGGTCATTACCGGTTTCGGCCGCTGCGGCGCGCTCACGGGCGCCGAAGCCTTCGACGTGACGCCCGACATCATGAACATCGCCAAGCAGGTGACCAACGGCGCGCAGCCGCTGGGCGCGGTGATTGCCAGCAAGGAGATCTACGACACCTTCATGGCGGCCGGCGGTCCCGACTACATGCTCGAATTTCCGCACGGCTACACCTACGGCGCACACCCGGTGGCCTGCGCCGCCGGCATCGCGGCGCTCGACGTGCTCCAGAAGGAAGACATGGTCGGCCGCGTGAAAACGCTCGCTCCGCATTTCGAGAACGCGGTGCACAGCCTCAAGGGCAGCAAGCACGTGGCGGACATCCGTAACTACGGCCTGGCCGCGGGGCTGACCATTTCGGCGCTCCCGGGCGAACCGGCGCGCCGCCCTTACGAGATCGCGATGAACTGCTGGAAGAAGGGCTTCTACGTGCGCTACGGCGGCGACACGATCCAGATTGCACCGCCCTTCATTTCCGAGAAGGCCGAGATCGACCGACTGGTCAACGCCTTGGGCGACGCGCTCGCAGAAACGGCCTGACGCACGGCAGCAGGCGGGCAATGGGCGGCTCTGCATAATGAGCCGGCCTCCATTCCCGCCCGCCAGCCCCCGTGCATCAGATCGACCTTTCCTACGCGATCCGTCCCCGCCGCAGCGGTTCGCGGCAGGTCCGCAATCCGCTGATGCAGATGCTGCAGGCGGTGCGCGAGCACGGCTCCATCTCGGCCGCCGCGCGCGCACTCGGCCTTTCCTACCGCCATGTGTGGGGTGAACTCAAGCACTGGGAACACACGCTCGGCCGCCCGCTGATACAGGGTGAACAGGGCCAGCGCGCCCAGCTTTCCGAATTCGGCGACAAGCTGCTGTGGGCCGAGCGCCAGGCCCAGGCCCGGCTGGCGCCGCAGATCGAGGCACTGCACGCCGAACTGGAGCGCGCCTTCGCCCTCGCCTTCGATGACCGCACCCACGTACTGAGCCTGCACGCGAGCCACGACGATGCGCTGGCGCTGCTGCGCACCCATGCCGCGGGCACAGCCCAGCTGCATCTGGACATTCACTTCACCGGCAGCGTCGATGCGATCCGTGCGCTCAACCAGGGCCGCTGCGTGATGGCGGGCTTTCACACGGTAGAGCATCCGCCGCGCGGTTCGCTGGTCCAGCGCACCTATCAGCCGCTGCTCAAACCCGGGCAGCACAAGATCATCGGCTTTGCGCGGCGCACGCAGGGCCTCATCGTGGCACCGGGCAACCCGCTGCGCTTGCGCTCGCTGGCCGACGTGGTTCGGCTGCGGGCGCGCTACGTCAACCGGGCGATCGGCAGCGGCACGCGCGTGCTGCTCGATGAACTGCTGGCGCAGGCCGGGCTCGATGCCTCGGCGCTCGCGGGCTACGGACGCTCTGAAACCTCGCACGCCGCCGTGGCGTATGCAGTAGCGTCGGGCCAAGCCGATGCCGGGCTCGGGCTCGAATCGGCGGCCCACGCCGTGGGGTTGGGCTTCGTGCCCCTGGTGCACGAGCGCTACCACCTCGCCTGCCTCAAGTCGGCGCTCGAGCAGCCGGCGATGCAGGCGCTGGTGGCCGTGCTGCGCAGCGAAACCTGGCAGCACCTGCTGGGCACGCTGCCCGGCTACGAAACCGCAGCCAGCGGCGAAGTGCAGTCGCTGCGCGCGCTGCTGCCCTGGTGGACCTTCCCCCGCGAGAAGAAGCACAGCCACTAAAGGCCGCAAAAGCACATGGGTTAAGGTTGAGCCCATGACGACAGCTGCAGTGCACAGCGACATTCCTGCCCGTCTCGACCGCCTGCCCTGGTCGCGTTGGCACTGGCGCGTGGTGATCGCACTCGGCGTGGCCTGGGTGCTCGACGGACTCGAGGTGACGCTGGTCGGCTCGATCGGCGCCGTGCTGGAGCGGCCCGACACGCTGGGGCTCAGCGCCGGCCAGATCGGCTGGTCGGGTTCGATCTACATCGGGGGCGCGGTCATAGGCGCCCTGCTCTTCGGCCGCCTGACCGACCGGCTCGGGCGAAAGAAATTGTTCCTGGTCACGCTGGTGGTCTACACCCTGGGCACGCTGGCCACTGCGTTCTCGCCGGACTTCGCCTTCTTCGCGTTCTGCCGCTTTGTCACGGGCCTGGGCATCGGCGGCGAATACGCGGCCATCAACTCCGCCATTGACGAGCTCATTCCTGCGCGTGTGCGCGGCCGCGTCAACCTGGCGATCAACGGCAGCTTCTGGATTGGCGCGGCGCTGGGCGCCGGGCTTAGTCTGGTGCTGCTCGATGCGCGCGTGATCGGGCCCGTGTGGGGCTGGCGCGCAGGCTTCGCATTGGGCGCGGTGCTGGCGGTGGCCATCCTGCTGGTGCGGCGCAACGTACCCGAAAGCCCGCGCTGGCTCATGGCGCACGGCCGCGCCGACGAGGCGCTGCGCATCATCGAGGACATCGAGGCCCAGGTGCGCGCGCAGCACGGCCCGCTGCCGGTGGCCGAAGGCCGCGTGGCCTACGCCAGCGGGCGCCACCGCAGCCCGTCCATGCGCGAAGTGGCGCACGTGCTGCTGCGCCGCTACCGCGAGCGCAGCGTGGTCGCCGTAGCGCTGATGGTCTCTCAGGCCTTCTTCTACAACGCGATCTTCTTCACCTACGCGCTGGTGCTCACGCGCTTCTACGGCGTGGCCGAAGACAACGTGGCGCTCTACATTTTTCCGTTCGCGCTTGGCAATGTGCTCGGGCCGCTGCTGCTGGGCCCGCTGTTCGACAGCGTGGGCCGGCGCAAGATGATCGCGCTCACCTACGTGCTCGCAGGCGTCGGGCTTGCGCTCACCGGCTGGGCCTTCATGATGGGCTGGCTCGATGCGCGCAGCCAGGCGCTGTGCTGGTCGGCGGTGTTCTTCCTGGCCTCGGCCGCCGCAAGCTCGGCCTATCTCACCGTCAGCGAAGTGTTCCCGCTCGAGATGCGGGCCATGGCAATTGCGGTCTTCTACGCCATAGGCACAGGCGCGGGCGGCTTCGTGGCGCCGGTGCTGTTCGGCATGCTGATCGAAACAGGCAGCCGCGGCGCGGTGATGGTGGGCTATGCGATCGGCGCGACGCTGGTCATCGTCGCGGGATTGCTGGCCTTGCGCTATGCGGCCGATGCGGAGTGCAAGCCGCTCGAGGAAGTGGCGCCGCCGCTCTCGTCAGGCGGCATTCCTTAGCGACGCCGAAGGCGAGTCACAGGCTGCAGGTTCGAAAGCCGAAGAAGCCATCGTCGCGGCCCGGCAGTGCAAATCCGCGACGGTGCGCCGAACGCAGCCTGGCGCGGGTCGCGAAGGAGCCGCCGCGCAGCACGCGCGCCTTGCCGAATGCGGCGGTGGGATCGAACTCGCCGCCCGCGCTCCAGGGATCGGCGCGAAAGCCGGGCCAGGGCCGCAGCGTGTTGGCCGTCCATTCGTGCACGTCGGCCCACCGAAAACCGCGCCGTGCCGCGGTCAGCGCAGCGATCTCCCATTCGACCTCGGTCGCGATGCGACGGCCGGCCCACCGGGCCCAGGCATCGGCCTCCCACCAGCTCAAGTGCACCGCGCTGTGGTGGCCGGCCGCTCGCACCGTGGCGCCGAATCGCTGCTGCAGCACGGAGCCGCCGGTGCCATGGCGTGCGGCGCCGATCTGCTCGACGTGGCGCGGCCCGCGCCGCCCCTCGACCTGCGAAGCCAGCCAGCGCCAGCCTTCCGGGTGCCAGAGTTCCTCGCGGTCGTAGCCGCCTTCGTCGACAAATTCGATGTACTGGTTCCACGTGACGGGTTGGGCATCGATCTCGAACTCGGGCACGTCGACACGGTGCGCGCCGCACTCCTGCGCAAAGGCAAAGCCGCAGCCCTCGGACAGGCCCATCTCCCATCGGGTGGCGGGCAGCAGCAGCGGCTCGCGCGTGACGGCGGCGGGCGTCGGCTCGATGCCGAGCGGCAGCCCCAGGGTCTGTGCCATCACGATGAACTGCTCGCCGCGCAGGTCTTCGTGGAACAAGGCAAGGCGATAGAAGTACAGCCCCGGATCGGTCTCGGCCGCATGCTCGAGCAGTTCGAGCGTGCTCTCCAGCGTCTCGAGCAGATAGGCCTTGGTTTGGCCGAGGTCCGGCAGGCCGGGCAACCAGAGCTGCGCACGCGACGCTTGCGTCGGGTTCCACCAGTCGTCAGCGTTGGGATCGATGGCGGCCAGCCGGGTCGGACGCACCGGACACTCGGCACCGAAGGCCCGCTGCGTGTTGCGCCCGATCCACCATTCGGCGAACCAGCCGATGTGCCCGGCCAGCCAGATCGGCGGCACCACGCTGGCGTCGTCCGTGCGTGCGATGTCCAGCGCGGCCGAACCCAGCGCCTGCTCGTAGAGCGACAAAAGGTGGAGTGTGTGGTTGCGCGCGTCGATGAGCGCCAGCGACAACAGTTCGCGGCCCGCCCGCTGCATGTCGGGCGAATCGATCGAGTGCGATAGGGAAAGCGGCGCAGCCATTGCCTCATTATGGTGCTCAGGGAAACCCCCCGATGAGCATCAGCGGCCACTCAGCATAGCCGCGTTAACATCGCAGGCTTTGTGCCGATTGCTCACAAGGCAACGCACTTTTGTCATCTGGCCGGGAGACCCCCTTGTCCGCACTTCTCAAGTTTTCGTTCTGGATGGACTGGATCAGCAGCCAACTCGGCAAGGTTGCCGCGTTCACGGTGCTCTCCGCGGCGCTGATTTCCGCCGGCAACGCCTTCGTCCGCTTCGGCCTCAACACGAGTTCCAACGCGTGGCTCGAAATCCAGTGGTACCTGTTCGCCGCCACGGTCATGCTTGGCGCGCCGGTGGTGCTCAAGCTCAACGAGCATGTGCGCGTGGACATCATCTACGGCAAGCTCAAGGGCCATGGGCCAGTCTACGTGGACTTGTTCGGCCTGCTCTGCTTTCTGCTGCCGGTGATGGGCATCATCGCCTGGCTCAGCTGGCCGCTTTTCTACAGCATGCTGCTGTCCGGCGAAATGTCGAACAATTCGGGCGGACTGATCCGCTGGCCCGCCATGCTGCTGCTGCCGCTGGGCTTTGCCTTGATGTTCCTGCAGGGCGTGTCGGAAGTGATCAAGCGCGTGGCCTACCTGATGGGCCGGATCGAGATGGACACGCACTACGAGAAGCCGGTCCAGTGACCGCCGCTCTTCCCGTTTCGGCTCACCGCGTGAAGCCGCACACCTCGCTCGCCGCGCACGGCCAACACAGCTGAACACGAGATAACTATGCAGATGGAAAACTTTGCGCCGATCATGTTCGGCGGGCTGGTGCTGATCATGCTGATCGGCTTCCCGGTGGCGTTCTCGCTGGCTGCGCTGGGCATGGCGTCCGGCTTCTTCGCAATCCAGATGGGCTGGTTCCCGGCGGTGTTCATGGAGAACCTGCCGATCAACATCTTCGGCATTTTGTCGAACGACCTGCTGCTGGCGATCCCGTTCTTCACCTTCATGGGCGCCATCCTCGAGAAGTGCGGGCTTGCCGAAGACATGCTCGACTCGATGGGCCAGCTGTTCGGCACCGTGCGGGGCGGCCTCGGCTACTCGGTGATCATCGTGGGCTTCATCCTCGGCGCCATCACCGGCACCGTGGCAGGCCAGGTGATTGCCATGGCACTGATCTCGCTGCCCGTGATGATCCGCTACGGCTACAACATGCGCTATGCCACCGGCGTGCTGGCGGCGTCGGGCACCATCACGCAGCTGGTGCCGCCTTCGCTGGTGCTGATCGTCATGGCCGACCAGCTGGGACGCTCGGTGGGCGACATGTACCGCGGCGCCTGGGGCCCGTCGATTCTCCAGGTGCTGATCTTCGCGGGCTACACCTTCATGCTCGGCATGATCAAGCCGCATCACATTCCGGGCATTCCCAAGAGCGCCCGCACGCTGAGCGGCGCCAAGCTGTGGGCCAAGTGCCTGCGGGGCATCATTCCGTCGGCCATCCTGATCTTCGCCGTGCTGGGTTCGATGGGCGGCCTGCCGGGCATCGACACCGCCATCGCAACGCCCACCGAAGCGGGTGCCATGGGCGTGGTCGGCGCGCTGATCCTCGCGGCCATCCACAAGCGGCTGACGCTGTCGCTCATCTGGGAAGCCATGGTCGGCACCATGCGGCTCACCGCCATGGTGGTGTTCATCCTGATCGGCGCGCGCGTGTTCTCGCTGGTGTTCCAGGGCGTGGACGGCGCCAAGTGGGTCGAGCACCTGCTGACGGGCCTGCCGGGCGGACAGATCGGCTTCCTGATCGTGGTCAACCTGTTCATCTTCTTCCTGGCCTTCTTCCTCGACTTCTTCGAGATCGCCTTCATCATCTTGCCGATGCTGGGTCCGGTCGCGGCCAAGCTGGGCATCGACCTGGTGTGGTTCGGCGTGCTGCTGTGCGTGAACATGCAAACCAGCTTCATGCATCCGCCGTTCGGCTTTGCGCTGTTCTATTTGCGAGGGATAGCCGACACGCTGTTCAAAGAGAAGCGGATTGCCAAGCCTGTGTTGTCGAGCGACATCTACATGGGCGCGATCCCCTGGGTGCTGATGCAGCTAATCCTGGTCGCAATCGTGATCTTCGTGCCGCAGACGGTGACCATGTTCCTACCCAAGGAAGAAACGATCGATACCGACAAGGTGCAGATCGAGGTGCCAATCGACGACATGACCCCGAACTCCGGCGCGGAGAGCGGCGGCGGTGGTGAAAATCCATTTGGCGATGCGCCCAAGGAAGAGGCCCCGGCCGCTCCTGGCGCGGGCAGCACCGAGCCCGAGAAGAAGTAGGCACCTTTGGGTCCCGCACCGTTTCGTTTCGAACCGTCCGGTGGCGATGCAGTCGAGGGCCAGGCGTTTTCGCTGCCCTTCAGGCTGCTGGCCACAGTGATCGTAGGCGGCTGTGCCTTCTGGCTGGCACAGCTCTGGTCGGTTGGGGCGCTGGGCAGCGCCAAGACGGGCGGCCTCGGCTGGTTCCTCGCAGGCATTGCACTGATGGGCTGGACCTGGTTCCACATCATGACCAGCCGCACCCGCATCGACCGGCAAGGCCTGCACCAGCGCTGGATCTGGGACAAGCACATGGCGTTCGACGATCTCGCGTTCGGCAAGCTGATACGCGTGCGGGGGCTCGACTGGCTGATTGCACCGCGGCTCTACGTGCGCACACTGGTGGGCAAGTTCGCAGTGTTCTATGCGGCCACACCCGAACTCCTCGCTGACTTCGAGCGGCTGGTGGCCGAACTCAAGCAGGCACGCAGGCTCTGATTGCGCGGCTGTCCATGCAGCCGTCACCAAGTCGTCACCAAGTGCCCATAAAAAAACCGCGCATCGCGCGGTTTTTTTATGGCTGCCTTGAAGCTCAGAGCTTCATGGACTGCATGTAGTTGTCGAAGCGGCCTTCGGCAACGCGGAACCATGCCACCTGATCGCGCTGGAAGGCCAGGAAGTCAGCGTAGATCTTCTTCCATTCCGGGCTCTTGGCGCTGTTTTCTTCGTAGACCTGCAGCGAAGCCTTGTACGAAGCGTCGAGGATTTCCTTGCTGAACGGCAGCAGCTTGGTCTTGGCGCCGATCAGTTGCTTGAGCGCGGTGGGGTTGCGGGCATCGTACTTGGCCAGCATGTCCTGCGCGGCCATTGCGGAAGCTGCCGCGATGATGGCCTTGTTCTCGGGCGACAGGGCGTCGAAGGCCTTCTTGTTGATGAAGAAGTCGACCTCTGGGCCGCCTTCCCACCAGCCGGGGTAGTAATAGTTTGGAGCCACCTTGTTGAAGCCGAGCTTCTGGTCGTCATAGGGGCCCACCCATTCGGCGGCGTCGATCGTGCCCTTTTCCAGTGCCTGGTAGATCTCACCGCCCGGAATGCTTTGCGGCACCACGCCAAGCTTGGTCATCACGTCGCCAACCAGGCCGCCGCCCAGGCGCATCTTCAGGCCCTTGAGGTCGGCCGGGGTCTTGATTTCCTTGCGGAACCAACCGCCCATCTGGGTGCCGGTGTTGCCACCGTTGAAGCTCACCATGCCGTAGGTGCCATAGAACTCGTCCATCAGCTTGCGGCCGTTGCCATGCATCATCCATGCATTCATCTGGCGCGCGTTCATGCCGAAGGGAATGGCCGAACCGAGCGCGAAGGCGGGATTCTTGCCGTAGAAATAGTAGGGCACCGTGTGGGCAGCTTCGACCGAACCCTGCTGCACACCGTCAACCACGCCGAAAGCCGGCATCAGCTCGCCAGCCGCATGCACCGAGATCTCGAACTTGCCACCCGACATGGCCTTGACTGCGTTCGAGAAAACTTCGGCCCCCCCGTAGATCGTGTCGAGCGGCTTGGGAAAGCTCGATGCCAGGCGCCAGCGGACAGCGGCTTGCGCATGGACTGCGGGCGCAATGCCGGCGGCCAGAACGCCGGCGATGCCTGCGTTTTTGATGAGGGAACGACGATCCATTGAATTCACTCCGAGTGCATTGGAAAAAACGAAACGCGGCTTGTGGCCGCGTCGACGACTTTTGTGAGTCGCAACGATTGTAAAAACGCGCTTACAGGCGATCCGCCGGGGTTTACCCTGCGACAGCGCCGAAGCGACGCGCGATCGAAGCTTGGATGCCCGCGGCATCGAGGCCGATGGATGCCAGCAGCTTGCCCGGATCGCCGTGTTCGATGAAGCGGTCGGGCAGGCCCAGCTGCAGCACCGGCTTCAGCAGGTCTGCGGCCTGCAGTGCCTCGAGCACCGCACTGCCCGCGCCGCCCATGACGGAGCCTTCTTCGAGCGTGACGATGGCATCGTGCGTGCCTGCCACCTGCAGCAGCAGGTCGACGTCGAGCGGCTTGGCCCATCGCATGTTGACGACCGTGGCGTCGAGCGGTTCTGCGGCGGTGAGTGCCGGGTACAGCAAGCTGCCGAATGCGAGGATGGCGATGCGCTTGCCTTCGCGGCGCACCTCGCCCTTGCCGAAGGGCAGCGCGTCGAGCGCGAGATGCGGCGTCACACCGGCGCCCGCGCCGCGCGGATAGCGCACGGCCACCGGGTGGTTCTGCTCGTAGGCGCTCGACAACAGCTGCCGGCATTCGCGCTCGTCGGCCGGGCAGGCAATGCTCATGTTGGGGATGCAGCGCAGGAACGAGATGTCGTACGCGCCCGCGTGCGTGGCGCCATCGGCGCCCACAAGGCCCGCGCGGTCGAGTGCGAACACCACCGGCAGGTTCTGGATCGCGACGTCGTGAATGAGCTGGTCATACGCGCGCTGCAGAAAGGTCGAGTAGATTGCAACCACCGGCTTCAGGCCCTCGCAGGCCAGGCCGGCTGCGAACGTCACGGCGTGCTGCTCGGCAATGCCGACGTCGTAGTAGCGGTCCGGGAAGCGCTTTTCGAATTCGACCAGGCCCGAGCCTTCGCGCATCGCGGGCGTGATGCCCACCAGCCGGCCATCGTGCGCCGCCATGTCGCACAGCCACTGGCCGAAGACCTGCGTGAAAGTCTGCTTGGCAACCGCGGCGGACTTGACCAGCCCGACCTGCGGATCGAACTTGCCGGGACCGTGGTAGGCCACGGGGTCGGCCTCGGCGAGCTTGTAGCCCTGCCCCTTCTTGGTGACCACGTGCAAGAACTGCGGGCCCTCGAGATGCTTGAGGTTCTCGAGCGTGGGCACCAGCGAATCGATGTCGTGGCCGTCGATCGGCCCGACGTAATTGAAGCCGAACTGCTCGAACAGCGTGGCCGGAACCACCATGCCCTTGGCATGCTGCTCCAAGCGCTTGGCCAGTTCGAACAGCGGCGGGGCCGCGCGCAGCACGCTCTTGCCGACGTTCTTGGCGGCAGCGTAGAAGTTGCCGCTCATCAATTGCGCGAGATAACGGTTGAGCGCGCCCACGGGCGGGCTGATCGACATGTCGTTGTCGTTCAGGATCACCAGCAGCTTGCAGTCGCACACGCCCGCGTTGTTGAGCGCCTCGAAGGCCATGCCGGCCGTGAGCGCGCCGTCGCCGATGATGGCCACGGTGTGGCGGCCTTCGCCCTTTTGCTTGGCTGCCATGGCCATGCCGAGCGCGGCCGAGATGCTGGTCGACGAATGCGCGGTGCCGAAGGTGTCGTACTCGCTTTCACTGCGCTGCGGAAAGCCCGAGATGCCGCCGATCTGCCGCAGCGTGGGCATGCGTTCGCGCCGGCCGGTGAGTATCTTGTGCGGGTAGGTCTGGTGGCCCACGTCCCACACCAGCCGGTCGTGCGGTGTGTTGAATACGTGGTGCAGCGCAACCGTGAGCTCGACCGTACCAAGGTTGGAGCTCAGGTGGCCGCCGGTGCGCGAAACGTTGTCGAGCACGCAGGCGCGCACCTCGTCGGACAGCTGCTTGAGCTGTGCGCGGTCGTAGTGGCGGATCGGCGACGGATCGTGAAGCGTGGGAAGCAGCGGTGCCATGGAATCGTCGTGGTTCTTCTTATCCATCTATGAACAGTTCATCGGTCGCGGTCGACGACCATGTGGGCCAGTGCGCGCAGTGCCGCGGTGTCGGCAAGGCCGCTGCGGTCCAGCGCCGCAAGCGCTTCGGCAAGCAGCTGACGTGCCTGTGCAAGCGCACCGTCGAGGCCCCATAGCGAAACGTAGGTGGGCTTGTCGGCCGCGGCATCCTTGCCAGCCGTCTTGCCCAGGGTTTGCGAATCGGCCGTGACGTCGAGGATGTCGTCGACCACCTGGAATGCCAGGCCGATGGCGGCGCCGTAGTCGCGCAGCGCATCCAGTGCGGCAGGCGCGATGGCGCCAGCGCAGGCCGCGCCCATCTCGACGCTGCCCTGCAGCAGTGCGCCAGTCTTCAGGCGGTGCATTTCGCGCAACTGCGCTTCGCTGAGCGCCATGCCGACGCTGGCAAGATCGATCGCCTGGCCGCCCGCCATGCCCTGGCTGCCCGCGGCGCGCGCCAGCAGGCGGCACAGCGTGGCCTGGATGGAGGCCGGAATTTCATCGCCGTCGGGCGTGAGCAGCTCGAAGGCCAGGGCCTGCAGTGCATCGCCGGCCAAGAGCGCATCGGCCTCGCCGAACTTGACATGCACCGTGGGCTTGCCACGCCGCAGCACGTCGTTGTCCATGCTGGGCAGGTCGTCGTGCACCAGCGAGTAGGCGTGGATCAGTTCCGTTGCGCAGGCCGCGCGCAAAGCCGCGGCCGCATTGCCGCCGACTGCTTCACTCGCGGCCAGCACCAGAAGCGGACGCAGCCGCTTGCCGCCGTCGAGCACAGCGTAGCGCATGGCATCGCCAAGCAGCACCGGCGCATCGACACCGACCCAGCGCGAAAGCGCCGCCTCGACACGCGCTAGATGCGGCTCGCTCCAGTTGGCCAGCCGCAGCGCGTCCCAATGGCTCACGTTAACTACCCCGCTCATTCGGCAGTCCAGGGCTTGAGGCTCCCCGCGTCGAGCACCTTGATCTGGTCTTCGACCGCCTGCAGCTTTTCGCGGCAGAAGGCGAGCAGTGCGGCGCCGCGCTGGTAGCTGCCGAGCAGCTGATCGAGCGGCAGTTGGCCGGACTCGAGTTCTGCAACCAATTGTTCCAACTCCTGGAGCCCGGCTTCGTAGCTGGCCGGCAGCGGCCCGGTGTCGGGCGTGGCGGCCGGGCTGGACGTGGCGGAAGAAGGAACCTTGGGCATGCGAACGAACGAGTGTGAAATCAAGCATTTTAGGTCGGGGAACCAAAGGGCCGCCGGCCGCCCCGAAGCACGCGGCGGATGGCGGCCGAACGGGCCACGGGCGTCGGCCACGGCGGTTCGGCGCGGGCATGTGAAAAGCCACGGGCGCTGCGGTGCCCCCTTGGGTACAATCCGAGCTTCCCTTGCCGGCCACCCCGGCACAACTCTTCGGGCCGTCGCCCCTTCGGACTCCAGACGGCGCCTTCCGTTTTTTCTCTTTTTTCTCCCTGTGGGGAGCTTGGTCAGGTCCTCCATGTCTGATTTAAGTCTTCAACTGCAGCAGGCCGCGAGCCAACTTCCAGTTTCCGCGTACTTCGACGAGTCGCTCTACGCGCGCGAAATGCAAACGCTGTTCGCGCAAGGGCCGCGCTACGTGGGCCACCGCCTCGCGGTGCCCGAGTTGGGCAACTTCCACACCCTGCCGCAGGAGCATCAGGGCCGCGCGCTGGTGCACACGCCCAAGGGTGTCGAACTCATTTCGAACGTCTGCCGGCACCGGCAGGCGCTCATCCTGCAAGGCCGCGGCCAGCTCGACAACCAGACCGGCGGCAACATCGTCTGCCCGCTGCACCGCTGGACCTACGCGGCCGCCGACCCGCGCGCCACGGGCACGCTCATTGGCGCGCCGCATTTCGACCAGGACCCCTGCCTCAACCTGCACAACTATCCGCTCACCGAGTGGAACGGCCTGCTGTTCGAGGGCGGCCCGAACGGCGTGGGCCGCGACGTGGCGGCCGACATGGCCGAACTCGGCCCGCGCGCCGATCTGGACTTCACGGGCTACGCGCTCGACCGGGTCGAACTGCACGAGTGCAACTACAACTGGAAGACCTTCATCGAGGTCTATCTCGAGGACTACCACGTCGGCCCGTTCCACCCGGGCCTTGGCAGCTTCGTCACCTGCGACGACCTGCGCTGGGAGTTCAACCGCAACTTCTCGGTGCAAACGGTGGGCGTGGCCAACCGGCTCGGCCGCGCGGGCAGCCCCATCTACCAGAAGTGGCAGGAGCAGCTCCTCAAGTACCGCGAGGGCAAGCCGCCCAAGTACGGCGCCATCTGGCTCACCTACTACCCGCACGTGATGGTCGAGTGGTATCCGCACGTGCTCACGGTGTCGACGCTGCATCCAGTGAGCCCCACCAAGACCCTCAACATGGTGGAGTTCTTCTACCCCGAGGAAATCGTCGCGTTCGAGCGCGAGTTTGTCGAGGCCCAGCAGGCCGCCTACATGGAAACCTGCGTGGAAGACGACGAGATCGCCGAGCGCATGGATGCCGGCCGCCGCGCTCTCATGCTGCGCGGCGACGACGAGAGCGGCCCCTACCAGAGCCCGATGGAAGACGGCATGCAGCAGTTCCACGAGTGGTACCGCAGCGCAATGCAGAACGCTTGAACACATAGTGCAAGCACTCTGGATGGTGCTGGGCGCCTTCTTGTTCGCCACCATGAGCGTGGTGGTCAAGGTGGCATCGGCCTGGTTCAACAGCGGCGAGATGGTGCTCGGACGCGGACTGATCGGCATCGTGTTCCTGTGGCTCCTGTCGCGCAATCGCGGTGTCTCGTTGGCCACCCGCTACCCCGGCATGCACGCCTGGCGCAGCACCATCGGCGTGGTGTCGCTGGGTGCATGGTTCTACGCCATCGCCCACATGCCGCTGGCCACCGCGGTCACGCTCAACTACATGAGCAGCGTATGGATCGCGGCCTTCCTGGTCGGCGGCACGCTGCTCGCGTGGGTGCCTGTGCCCGGGCGCGATGGCCGCGTGCAGCGCCCGCCGCTGCAGGGCCCGCTGGTGCTGACGGTGCTCGCGGGTTTCGTGGGCGTGGTGCTGATGCTCAAGCCTTCGGTCAACGCGAACGAAGGTTTTGCGGGCCTGCTGGGCCTGCTCTCGGGCCTCACCGCGGCGTTTGCCTACATGCAAGTGGTCGCGCTGTCGCGCATCGGCGAACCCGAACTTCGCACCGTTTTCTACTTTGCAGTGGGCTCGGCCGTAGCGGGTGCCTTTGCCACCGCCGCCACCGGGTTTTCGGGCGGAGATTCGTGGACGTGGCAGCATGCGCTGTGGCTGCTGCCGATCGGCCTCTTGGCCGCCCTCGGGCAGCTTTGCATGACGCGCGCCTACGCCACAGCCAAGACACAGGCCGGCACGCTGGTGGTGGCAAATCTGCAGTATTCCGGCATTGTCTTTGCGGCGTTCTACAGTGTGGTGCTGTTCGACGATCGCATCGACGCCGCCGGCTGGGCCGGCATGGCGCTCATCATCGTGAGCGGGATCGCAGCCACCGTGCTGCGCCAGCGCGCAGTACCCAAGGCGCCAGCCGAAGAACACTGAACCGTATCGTATTCAGCGACAACGAAGGAGCCGCACCATGTACACCACCCTCGTCAGCGTCGAACAACTCCAGCAGCTGCAGTCCGGCAGCGTGCCTCTGATGGTCTTCGACTGCAGCTTCGATCTCATGAAGCCCGAGGCGGGCGCGCAGCAATATGCCGCCGCGCACATTCCGGGTGCCGTGTATGCGAACTTGGACACCGACCTCAGCGCGAAACATGGCCTGCCTGGCGCACAGGGCGACGTGGTCGTCGCGCGGGATGACGGCGTGCCGGCCTCGGGCGGGCGCCATCCGCTGCCCAGCCGCGAGAAGTTCGCGGCCTGGTTGTCGAGCGTCGGTTTTTCCAACGACATGCAGGCCGTGGTGTACGACCGCAACGGCGCCAACTACTGCGGCCGCCTCTGGTGGATGCTCAAGTGGATGGGGCACGACGCGGTCGCCGTGCTCGATGGCGGCCTGCAGGCATGGCAGGCCGCGGGCGGCGAAGTCACGAACCGCGAAGAGCCGACGCACTTCCAGTCGAACTTCGTGCCGGGCGAGCCGCTGGCAAAGCTCGCGACCACCGACGCCGTGGTGCGCCGGCTCGGCCAGCCTGACCAGAACCTGATCGACGCGAGAGCCGCCGCACGATATCGCGGCGAGGTGGAACCTCTGGACCCGATCGCGGGTCACATCCCCGGGGCTATCAATCGGCCCTTCGCCGAAAACCTCGGCCCCGACGGCAAGTTCAAGCCGGCATCGCAATTGCGTGCCGAGTTCGAAGCGCTGCTCGCGGGACGCGATCCGGCGACGGTCGTCCACCAATGCGGCAGCGGCGTGAGTGCTGTGCCCAACCTGCTTGCAATGCAGATCGCCGGACTGGGGACCACTGCGCTCTATGCCGGCAGCTGGAGCGAATGGAGCAACACGCCGGGGCTGCCGACCCGGCAAGGCGCAGAACCATGAATCAGACCCGACTTCGACGACGCATTTCATCCGGCTTTGCAATTGCCGCGGCATTCCTCGCAGCCGCCCCATTTCTTTCAGCACAGGCCCAGCAGCAGCATGCGCACGTGCACGGTCAGCTCAAGCTCGACGTGGCCATTGACGGCCCCACGGTCGTGATCAGCATGGAATCGCCGCTCGACAACATCGTAGGCTTCGAACGAGCACCAAAGACCGATGCCGAGAAAAAGACCGCCGAAGACGCAATCGCCCAGCTGCGCGCGGCGGACAAGCTCTTTGCGATCGACCCGGCAGCCAACTGCAAGCTCGGTCCGGTCGACCTGCGCTCCAGCGCGCTCGGCCTCGGCAAGCCGGATGCGAGCGAGCCCGAGGGCCATGCAGACCTCGATGCGGCCTTCTCGTTCAATTGCACCAATGCGGCCGCGGCAAAATTCATCGACGTGAATCTTTTCGCCGCCTTCAAGGGCACGCGCCAGATCGATGCACAGATCGCGTCGGCGCAAGGCCAGTTCAAGCGCCAGCTCAAGCGCCCCGCCGGTGCGCAGGCCGCGCAGCCGGTGCGCTTGAGTTGGGGCAAGTAAGGCCGTGAGCACCGCCCCCCAGGGCGAGTCGTCTGCACTGCGCGTGGTGCTCGCCGTCGAAGCACTGCGCTTCGCGTGGCCCGGCATGAAGGCGCCGTGTATCGACATCGAGGCCTTTCGCATCACGGCCGGCGAGTCGGTCTTTCTGCACGGACCGAGCGGCTGCGGCAAGAGCACGCTGCTGTCCCTCCTGGCCGGCGTGCTGGTGGCCGATGAAGGCCGGGTCACGCTGCTGGGGCACGACTGGTCCAAGCTTTCCGGCGCCGCGCGCGACCGCAGCCGCGTGGCGCACGTGGGATACATCTTTCAGCAGTTCAACCTGCTGCCATACCTGAGCGTGCTCGACAACGTGCTGCTGCCGTGCCGCTTCTCGCAGCGGCGCGAGTCGCAGGCTGCGCGCGGCGGCAGCTCGCGTGAACAAGCAGAACACCTGCTCGACCAGATGGGACTCGACCGACATCTGTGGAAACGACAGGCCATGCAGCTCTCGGTCGGCCAGCAGCAGCGCGTGGCCGCGGCGCGCGCGCTCATCGGCCAGCCCGAAGTGGTGATTGCCGATGAGCCCACTTCAGCGCTCGACGAAGACAGGCGCGAAGCCTTCCTCGACGTGCTGCTGACGGCCTGCTTGGTGAACCACAGTGCGCTGGTGTTCGTGAGCCACGACCAGCGCATCGCGCAGCGCTTTGCGCGGCATGTGCTGCTGCCCGAAATCAACCGCGCGGCTTCGGCTGCGATGGCGGTGGACGCATGAAGGCCTGCCGATGAGAGCACTTTTTTCGATCGCCTGGCACAGCGCCTGGAACCGGCGCTTCACGCTGGCGCTCACGGTGTTCTCGATTGCGCTGTCGACCTTTCTGCTGCTCGGCGTCGAACGCATACGCACCGAGCTGCGCGAGAACTTCGCATCGTCCGTATCGGGCACCGACCTGATCGTGGGCGCACGCACGGGCTCCACGCAGCTGCTGCTGTATTCGGTGTTCCGCATCGGCGCGGCCACCAACAACATCTCGTGGAAGAGCGTGCAGGCGCTGGCCGCGCACCAGGGCGTCGACTGGGTGGTGCCACTCTCGCTCGGCGACTCGCACCGCGGCTTCGCGGTGCTCGCCACCTCGCCCGAATACTTCAGCCGTTTTCGCTATGGCGACCGCCAGCAGTTGAAGCTGCGTGAAGGCAAGCCCTTCAGCGAACTGTTCGACGCGGTGGTGGGCGCCGAAGTGGCCGACAAGCTCGGATACCACGTCGGCCAAAGGATCACACTCGCGCACGGCAGCGGCGAGCTCAACACGGCCGAACATGCCGACAAGCCCTTCACGGTGGTCGGCGTGCTCGCGCGCACCGGCACGCCGGTCGACCGCACGGTGCACATCGGGCTCGAAGCAATGGAAGCCATTCACCTCGAATGGGTGGGCGGCGCGCCGATGCCGGGCGTCAAGATTCCGGCCGAACAGGTGCGCAAGTTCGACCTCACGCCCAAGAACGTGACGGCCGCACTCGTGGGCCTGAAAAATCGCGCCGCCGTGTTCGGCGTTCAACGCTGGATTTCCACCTACACCGGCGAACCGCTGATGGCCATCCTGCCGGGCGTGGCGCTCGACGAACTCTGGAGCGTGATCGGCATCGGCGAGAACGCCTTGCTGCTCATGTCGGCGCTGGTTGCGCTGGTCAGCCTTGCGGGCCTTGTCTCCGTGGTGATGGCGGGGCTGAACGAAAGACGTCGCGAACTGGCCGTGCTGCGTGCCGTTGGCGCCAGCCTGCGCCATGTGCTGGCACTGCTTGCGCTCGAAGGGGCCATGGTGACCGTGCTGGGCGTGGCCTTTGGGGTGGTGATGGCCGTGCTCGGCATCGCCCTGCTCGCGCCATGGCTGCAGTCGCAGTTCGGACTGACATTGAGCCTTTCAGAACCTACACTGAATGAATGGCTGCTGATGGGAAGCCTACTGGTGGCGGGTTGGTTCGCAAGCCTTTTGCCCGGCATCCGCGCCTACCGGCTTTCTCTTGCCGACGGCCTCTCTCCGAGGATTTGAAACCATGCGCATCGCAAAGAAGACACCTACGCTCCGAGCTTTTTCCCGGCTTTCGATGCTGCTCGCCGGCGCCGGCCTCGCTGCTGCCACATGGGCCGCCGAACCCGCGCCCAAGGACACGACCGCATCGAACCCGCTCGGCGGCAAGGCTGCGCCGCCTGCTGTGGCCAAGGCCGCTCCGGGCCAGCCCCGACAGATCACCTGGGAAGAGCTGGTGCCCAAGGACTGGGATCCGGCCAAGGAATTCAAGGGCATGGACCTGAGCGCACTCAACGACGGCGACCCGCGCGCCAACGAGCTGCTCATGAAGATGCAGGAGGTGTCGAACAACGCGCCGACCAACCCGGCCATGAACGGCGCGGACATCAAGATCCCGGGATTCATCGTGCCGCTTGAAGAGGCCAAGGGCGAGGTGACCGAGTTCCTGCTCGTGCCGTACTTCGGTGCCTGCATCCACACGCCGCCGCCGCCGGCCAACCAGATCCTGCACGTGGTCACGCCAAAGGGCGCCAAGTTCCGCGCCATGGACACGGTGTGGGTCACCGGCAAGCTGAAGACGCTGCGCAACGATTCGATGATGGGCGTGAGCGGCTATCACGTGGACGCGACCAGCGTCACCAAGTACACAGGCGGCGCCAAGTAGCCCTGTCCTGTGGTTCTGCGCCGACAAGGCGGGCGGCGCAGCACCGACACAGACCGTTGCATCGTCGATGCAAGCTGGCGTCGTCGCCACCGGTGGCGCGCCGTTGAAGAGTTTCGAGGGCGTGACCTCTACGCCCACAGGAACTTTAGATGACAACATCATTCCGCCGCACGCCCACCGCGCGGCTCCTGACGATCTCGCTGTGCATCAGCGCGCTCGCCATCGCCGGCTGCAACAAGACCGACACCACGCCTGCCGTCCAGGCACCTGCGCCTCCAGCGGCCGTTGCACCCGCACCCGTACCTGCACCCGCCGCTCCAGCGCCTGCAGCCTACACGCCGCCTTCGGCCGAGCAGCTCTACCAGCTTGTCGCTCCCATCGCGCTGTATCCCGACAAGCTGGTGGCGCAGGTGCTGGCCGGCGCCACCTATCCGGACCAGGTTACCGCCGCGCATGGCTGGCTCGCGCAGAACACTTCACTCAAGGGCGGACCGCTCGCTGACGCAGCCAACCAGCAGCCCTGGGATCCGAGCGTCAAGTCGCTCACGGCATTCCGCCCGGTGCTGGACCAGATGGCCGGCAACATCGCGTGGACCGAGGCGCTCGGCCAGGCCTACTACAACGATCCGGCCGATGTGATGAACGCCATCCAGGTGATGCGCCAGCGCGCATCGGCGGCGGGGCGGCTCAAGAACAACGACAAGCTGCGCGTGGCGCGCGCCGCGGCACCGCAGAACTACACACCGGCGCCCGACGTGCAGCCCATCTACGCCGGCCCCGCCGTGATCGAGCCACCGCCGCAGTTCATCACCATCGAGCCTGCGCGGCCGGACGTGGTGTATGTGCCGAGCTATGACCCACAGCGGATCTACGGCGAGCCGGTGCCCGTGTACCCCGGCTATGCGTATGCCCCGCCGGTCGAGGTTGCGCCCGGCTACAGCCGCGGCCAGGTGGCGGCGGCCGGGGCATTCACCTTCGGGCTCGGCGTGGTCGTGGGGGCCGCGCTCGAACGCCACGACTGGGGCTGGCGTTCATGGGACGTGAACTGGGGCGCGCCGCGCTACCGCGACAGCGACCGGAACCGCGCGGTGCAACCGGCCTACGCCCGGCCTGCCGTGGTCTACAACAACAGCACGTACATCTCGCGTTCGACGACGGTGGTCAACAACGTGCGGAATGTCTACAACATCAACAACAACGCGCCGCGCGGCGTGCCGCCTGGCACTCCCGCGGCCAATTTCGCGGGCGCTCCGGGCTTGGTTCAGCAACGAAACGCGCAACTGGCGCAGCAAGAGCAACAACAGCAAGCCCGGCAGCAGCAGCCACAACAGGCCTTCATGCGCCAGCAGCAGGAGCAGCAACAAGCCGGGCAGCAGGCGCAGCAGTTGCAGGCACGCCAACGCCAGCAGGAACAACAGGAGCGACAGGCTCGTCTTCAACAGCAACAGCAGCAAGACCGGCTGCAGCGCCAGCAAGCGCAACGGACGCAGCAGGCTCAGCAACAAGCACAACAACAACAGGAGCGGCAGGCCCGGCAGCAGGCGCGCAACGGTCCTCCGCAAGCACCGCAGGCCCTGCTTCAACAACAACAACAACAACAAAAGCAACAGGACCAGGCGCGACGGCAACAGGCCCAGGAGCAACAGGCGCGCGCTGCCAGTCAGCAGGCTCAACGGCAACAGCACCAACAGGCCATGCAGGAGCGCCAGCAACAAAGGCAGTCGGCGCAGCAGGAGCAAGCACGGCGGCAGCAGATGCAGCAGCAACAGCAAGCCCAGCAGCAGGCCCGCGTGGCCCAGCAACAGCAGGCTCAACAGCAACAGATGCAGCGGCAACAGGCGCAGCAGCAGGCCCGACAACAGCAGCAGCAAGAGCAGATGCAGCGGCAGCAGCAACAGGCGCAGGCCGCGCGCCAGCAACAGCAACAACAGTTGGCGGTGCAGCAACAGCATCAGCAACGCCAGCAGCAGGCGCAGCAGCAGCAGATCCGCCAGCAACAACAACAGCAACAGGCCCAGCAGCATGCGGCCGCCGCCGCCGCGGCAGCCCATCGCCGTCCGCCCGGCCGACCGGGCGAACCGCCTAAGGACCAGCCCTGACGCGCGGGGCGCGAACCCTCAGCCCGCGCGGCCGCGTGCGGTTTTCTTCGTTGCGACTGCCGGCCTGGATTTAGGCTTGGGCTGGGGCCGCACCTTGCCTGCCGGCCGGGACGCGGGCGCCTCGCGCGCAGATGTCATGTGCCCGCTCTCCGCGGTGGTCATGCCCACGATCTTCGCGAGCTGCCGGCTCACACTCACGTAGGCGTGGCCGATGCGGCTGTCGAAATACAGCGAGTCGCCGCGCGCAAGGCGCACGACCTTGCCGTTGTCGAAGTGCACCTCGATCTCGCCGGACAGCACGTAGGCGAATTCTTCGCCGGAGTGCCGCACGAAATCTTCCGGGCCATGGATGCGGCGCGCATGCACGGTGCCAACGATGGGGCTCATCTGCTTGCCGGCAGCCGTGGTGCCGAGGAATTCATACGCGATGGACAGGCCGCGGTACACGACGCCCTTTCCGGCGCGCGTGACGACCGGCCCGCCCAGTTTCGCGGGCTTGACGCCGGCGCCCGCGAACATGGCGTTCATGTCCATCTCTAACGCGCGGCCCAGGGCGGTGAAGTTCTCGTAGCCCAGCGCCAGCTGCCCGCGCTCGGCGCGGGAGATGGTGGTGATCGACACGCCCGAGCGCTCGGCCAGCTGCGCCAGCGTCCAGCCGAAACGCTTGCGCGCCGTGCGCAGGCGATGGCCGAAGGTGGTGCGGTCCAGCGTGGGCGCCTCGTCCTTCGGCCTTGTTCCCGGCTTGGTCCCAGTGTGTGGATTCACGCTTGGCTTTCTCTTGTAGTGCGTTGCAATTCTGCCAGCCCGGTGCCCGGCCATCCGCGCGGGCCTGCCTGGAGGCGACACGGAATTTGCGAATACGCAATTTGCGTCAACGCAAATGCCGCCAATGCTACGAAGCCTTCCTTAACTGGCATCGTATGGTGATTTTTTGCGTATCCGCAAATTTTCACCTACACTTTCGCCGATGACTTCCAACTCTTCAGCACCCACGATGGCCGACTACCTCGTGATCGGCGGCGGCATTGCCGGCGCTTCCGTGGCCCATTGGCTCGCGCCCCACGCCCGCGTGATCCTGCTCGAACGCGAAGCCCAGCCGGGCTATCACTCCACGGGCCGATCGGCCGCACTCTTCATGGAAAGCTACGGCACGGCGCAGGTGCGCGCCCTCACCATGGCGAGCCGCGCCTTTCTCGAGCATCCTCCCGAAGGCTTCTCAGAGCATCCGCTGCTCACGCCGCGCGGCGCGATGATGGTCGCGAGCAAGGAGCATCTGCCGGAGCTCGAAGCCCACTGGGACGTGCTGCGCGCCATGGACAGGGGCGCCGAGCGACTCAGCGGTGAAGAGGCGATCAAGAGGGTGCCGGTGCTGCGGCCGGACCATGTGGCGGGCGCCGTCTACGAGCCCGACGCCGCCGACATGGACGTGCATGCCATCCACCAGGGCTACCTGCGCGGCATGCGGCAAGCCGGCGGCAAGCTGGTGTGCGATGCCGGCGTGACGGCCATCGAGCGCGTTGGCGACCACTGGCGCGTGACGGCCGGCGGCGTGGCCTATGAAGCGCCGGTGGTGCTCAACGCAGCGGGCGCCTGGGTCGACACCATTGCGCAGATGGCCGGCGTGCAGCCGATCGGCATCGAGCCGCGCCGGCGCTCGGCCTTCATCTTCGCGCCGCCCGAAGGCGGCAGCGTCGCGCACTGGCCCATGGTTTTCGGCGCCGACGAAGGCTGGTACATCAAGCCCGATGCCGGCATGCTGCTCGGCTCGCCGGCCAACGCCGATCCGGTCGAGCCGCAGGACGTGCAACCCGAGGAGCTGGACATCGCCTTCGCGATCCACCGCATCGAGGAAGCGACCACCCTCGCCATCCGCCGGCCCACGCGCACCTGGGCGGGCCTGCGTTCCTTCGTGGCCGACGGCGATCTGGTGGGCGGCTTTGACCCGGACGCGCCGGGCTTCTTCTGGGTGGCGGCGCAGGGCGGCTACGGCATCCAGACGTCGGCGGCCATGGGCGAGGCCTGCGCGGCGCTGGCGCGCGGACTGCCTCTGCCCGAGCGCATCGCGGGCTTCGGGCTCACGGCGCAGATGCTCGGGCCAGCGCGGCTGCGAGCGGCGGCTGGCACGGCCGCGGACTGACCAAAAAAGAGGGCTTAGTCCGGCGCGTTCATCACCCGGTCGAATTCTTCGTCCGCGGGAACGTTGTCGGCATCGAGTTCGCTGGCATCCGTCAGGTCGATGCCGGTTTCGTCCGACAGGTCGTCGGTGACTTCGGATTCCGATTCTTCGAAATCATCGACAGGCGAGTCGTCGTCCTCATCCTCTATCGATGGCGGAGCAGAACGCTTCTTGGCGTCGACGTTGTTCATGATCGGTTCCTCGGCAATGGCTTGGGCGAGACATTCGTCATACCCCCAATGGTGCACCTCTTTCGGGTGCCTGACTCATTCCGCTCAACAGTGTCGGTTTCGGAAAGTATCCATCCGGCGCTGTTCAGTCCTTGTGCGCCGGGGCACCTTCGCCTTCGTGCGCATGGCTGTGCTCGGCGTGGCCGTGTTCCGCATGGCCGTGGTCGTGCTCGCCGTGCGCCAGCCGGCTCACCAGCGTGACGAGCGCAATGCCGACGATCAGCCATGCGATCTGCGCGGCGGTCTGCCGCGCGGGCAGGCGCTTCTGCAATTGCGGAATCAGGTCGGCCAGGGCCACGTAGACGAAGCTGCTGGCGGCCAGCACCAGGAAGTACGGCAGGAGGCCGTGCAGCCGGTCGACCAGCCACCAGCCGGCGACGCCGCCGAGCATGGTCATGGTGCCGGCCAGCGACACCTTGATCAGCGCCGCGCGCTGGTTGACCGAACTCTGGCGCAGCACCACCAGGTCGCCGATGTGGTGCGGAATTTCGTGCGCGAGCACGGCGACGGCCGCCACCAGCCCGAGGCGGATGTCCGCGATGAAGGCCGACGCAATCAGGATGCCGTCGCCGAAGCAGTGCACGCTGTCGCCGGTGAGCACGGCCCAGCCGCCGCCCGCGCGGGGTGCGTGGCCGTGATGCGCATGGCCGTGGCCGTGATCGCCGTGATCATGGCCATGCGCATGTTCGCCCGACGTGTGGCCGACCGGTCCCGGCACGGGGTCGTCGTGGTGATGCTCGTGTCCGTGGTGCCAGAGCTCCGCCTTGTCGAGCAAGAAGAAGAACACCAGGCCGAACAGCAGCACGCCGAACAGCATCGCGGGTTCGATGCGGCTCTCGAAGGCTTCGGGCAGCAGGTGCATGAAGGCCGTGGCGAGCAGCGCTCCCGCGGCCAGGCTCAGCAGGTGCTGCGGATTCACGCCGCCCGAGCCGCTGCGCACACCCACGCGCAAGAGCAAGGCCGCCAGCCATACGCTTCCGATGCCGGCAACCAGGGTCGCCGCGATGATCACTATCAAATTCATAGCTGCAATGTCGATGGGCATGGATGCCCGATACCGTTCATAAAAACAGAAAGGCCGTCACGGGGACGGCCTTCGGCGGTGGGTGGCTACAGGCCGTCGTCAGACGACGCCATTGGCTTTGAACCAGGCGGTGGCGCGCTGCCATCCGTCTTCGGCCGCGCTCTTTACATAGCTCGGGCGGTAGTCGGCATGGAACGCGTGGCCTGCTTCGGGATACACGACGAAGCTCGAAGCCTTGGCAGCCGGGGTCCCATTTGCCAACGCTGCTTTCATCTTATCAATCGTGTCAAGGGGGATGCCCTGATCCTTGCCGCCGTAGAGGCCGAGCACGGGCGCCTGCAGGTTGGCGGCAACGTCGACCGGGTGCCGCGGCGTGAGCTCGCTAGGCTGGCCAACCAGCCGCCCGTACCAGGCCACGCCGGCCTTGACCTTGCCGGTGGCTGCATAGAGCCACACGTGGCGCCCGCCCCAGCAGAAACCGGTAATGCCGGCCTTGGCCACGTTGCCGCCGTTGGCCGATGCATACGAAAGTGCGCCATCGAGGTCGGCCAGCACCTGCGCATCGGGCACCTTGCTCACGATGTCAGCCTGCAGCTTGGGGATGTCGGTGTAGCCGCGCGGATCGCCCTGTCGCGCATACAGCTCGGGCGCAATGGCCAGATAGCCGAGCTGCGCGAAGCGGCGGCAGGTGTCGGCGATGTACTCGTGCACGCCAAAGATCTCCTGGAGCACCAGGATCACCGGCAGACCGGTCTTGCCGGCCGGCGCGGCCGCATAGGCCGGCACCTCGAAACCGTTGACGGTGTACTTGATCGGCCCGGCCTTCAGCCCTTCGGCCGAGGTGGTGATCGCGGTCTGCGCCATGACCGGCATGACGGCGGCCGCGTAGCCGACGCCGATGGCGGCCTTCAGTGCGGTGCGGCGCGTGGCGCCCTGTTCTGTGCTCTCGCCGGGGCGAAGCGAATCGAAATCGGAACGGCTGTCGTCGCGAAGGGACATGGGTAGGGGCTCCAGTTGAATCGTCGAACAAAGAGGCATGCGTTGCGCCGAAACGCACGCCGCAATGTAGGCGAAATCGACCCGGCGCGTTTGTTGCCAGGGTCGATGCCCGCGGGCCGGCTAACCGCAATGGGCGCGATAGGCGCGGCGGGCCAGTGCGGCGGCCAAAACCTGCGCCGGGTCGACCAGGCTGAGCCCGGCCACCGCGGCCGAACCCTGCAGCCCGAGTGGCACCTCGGTGCAGCCCATGATGATGGTGACCGGGCCGTGGCGTTCCGCGAGCCGCAGCGCCACCTCTGAAAAACATTCTTCGGCAAGCCGCATGTTGCCCGCTTTCACACCATCGAAGATGCCGCGCGTGATGATGCGTCGTTCGTCCGCCAGCGGCACATGGCAATCGAGTCCCGCCTCGGCCAGTGCCTGTTCGTAGAGCCGGACGCGGTAGGTGCCTTCGGTGGCCATCAGCGCCACGTTGCCCGCATTTTGCGCCGCAAGATGCTGTGCCACCTCGCGCGCCATGTGCAGCAGCTCGACTTGTGGAAAACGTTCCTGCAGCCGGCCATGCCAGGCATGGGCGGTGTTGCAGGCGATGGCCACCGCACGGCTACCGAGCGCGGCAAGGCGCCCCAGCGCCTGCAGCATCGGTTCGAGCGGCTGGTGCGCGCCGTTCTCGGCCGAGCCGAGCGCATCCGTGCGGTCGGGCACCGGCACCTGCGCCAGCCAGTGCTCCGGAAAAGACTGGTCCCGCACCGGCTCCCCGCGCGCCCGCATCTGCTGGGCACAGGCCTGCACGAAGAGCCGGACGAAGTCGGCCCCCGCCGCAGGGCCCATGCCACCCAGAATGCCAACTACGTTCGTGGAAACCATTGCGTATTGCGGGTCAGGTCGCCGGTTTGTCCGAAGGCGTCTTGATGTTGTCCTTGAGCTGCTGGCTCATGGGCAGATTCAGCGGCACGTTCTTCGGCGGGATGGGGGACATGAACCACTTGGTGTAGAGCTTCTCGAACTCGCCGCTCTTCATCATGCCGATGAAGGTGTCGTCCACCAGCTTCTTGAAGGCCGGGTCGTCCTTGGGCAGCATGCAGGCATAGGGCTCGACCTGCAGCGCCTCGCCCACCACTTCGTAATCGGCCGGGTTCTTGGCGTTGGCGATCAGGCCATACAGCAGGATGTCGTCCATGGCGAAGGCCACGGCGCGGTCGCTTTCCACGAGCAGGAACGCGTCGGCGTGGTCCTTGCCGAGCACGATGTCCATGTCGAGGTTCTTCTCGGTGTTGTACTTGCGCATGACCAGCGCGTTGGTGGTGCCGGTGGTGCTGGCCACCGTCTTCTTGGCCAGGTCCGCGTAGTCCTTGATCTTGGACGACTTCTTGGTCAAGAGGCGCGTGCCGGTGTAGAAATGGTTGACGGCAAAGGCCACGTCCTTGCCGCGCGCGCTGTTGTTGGTGGTGGAGCCGCACTCCAGGTCCACGGTGCCGTTGGTGATCAGCGGAATGCGGTTCTGCGAAGTGACGGGCATCAGCTGCACCTGCAGGTTGGGCTTGTTGAGCTTCTTCTTTACGGCGTCGACCACGGCGTTGGAGAGTTCGACCGAGAAGCCGATCGGCTTGTTGGGGCCGTCCAGGTAGCTGAAGGGCACCGACGACTCGCGGTAGGCGAGCGTGATCTTGCCGGACTCGGCAATCTTGGCCAGCGTGTCGGCGGCCTGGACGCCGGTGGCGGAAAGCAGCACCACGGCGGCGGCGGCCATCAATGCGGAGATTTTCATGCGAGCCTTCTTCAGAATGGTTGAACAGAACGGCCAGTGTAAGAAGGAGTGACACACAACGACAATTCCAATTGAACCCTAGGCCATACCCAAAGGTTATGGGTCCGGACACCCAGTTCGGCGGGGCATGCGCTTTGGCTATGGGGCACGGCGCTTTTGGCATTTCCGGCCGGCATGGCGCGCCCCTACAGTCGACGCTGTCCCTTCTTCACTCCCGGAAAGTTGCCTCCATGCATGTGTGTGTGCTCGGTGCCGGCATCGTGGGCCTGGCCACTGCCTGGCAATTCGATCGTCTGGGCCATCAAGTCACGGTGATCGACCGCGCGGCCCCCGGTGCGGGCGCGAGCGGCGGCAACGGCGCACAGCTGAGCTACTCGTACGTGCAGCCGCTGGCCGATCCGTCGATCTGGCGCCAGTTGCCCAAGCTGCTGCTCTCGCCCAGTTCCCCGCTCAAGCTGCAGCCGCAACTCGACCCCTTGCAGTGGCGCTGGGGCCTGGCCTTTCTTGCGGCCTGCAATGCACAAACCTCGCGCGACACCACAAAGCAGCTGCTCGCGTTGGCCGCGCTGAGCCGCACCGAATTCGAAGCAATGCAGGCCGACGTTGCGCCCGACTGCGATTTTTCCGCCACCGGCAAGCTGGTGCTCTACGCCAGCCCGGCATCGCTCGAAGGCGCGCGTGCGCAGGTTGAACTCCAGCGCACCATGGGCAGCGAGCAGCGCATCGTGTCGCCCGACGAGTGCGTCGCCATCGAGCCCGCGCTCATCGACTACCGCAGCCAGATGGCCGGTGCGGTCTACACGCCGAGCGAATGCGCGGCAGACTGTCTCAAGGTCTGCGCCGAATTGATGCGCGTGCTCAGCGGACGCAGCGTGCGCTTTCTGCTCGGCGCCGACGTGCACGGCTTCGCGCGTAGCGAAGGCCGCGTGGCCGCGGTAAAAACGAGCGATGGCGACGTGGAGGCCGATGCCTTCGTGATGGCACTGGGCTCGGCCTCGCATAAGCTGGGCCGAGCGCTGGGCGCGTACTTGCCGGTGTATCCCCTCAAGGGGTACAGCATCACGGTCGAGGTCGATCCTTCGCCCGGCGCAGCGCCCCGCGTGAACGTGACCGACAGCGCACGCAAGGTGGTGTTCGCGCGCATCGGCTCGCGGCTTCGCGTGGCCGGCATGGCCGAACTGGTGGGGCATGACGCGAGCATTCCGGCCACCCGCATCGAGACGCTGGCGGCCGCCACGCGCGCCCTCTTTCCGCATGCAAGCCGGCTGGAAGAGCTGCACCCGTGGACCGGCATGCGACCAGCCACGCCCAAAGGCCTGCCGATCATCGGACGCCTGCCGCGAGCCCCGTCGAACATGCTCTTCAACACCGGCCATGGCGCGCTGGGCTTCACGCTTGCGTTTGGCTCCGCGAGGCGGATCGCCGACGCGCTGGAGCCCGCAAGCGCCTGAGCGACAGCGCAGCGTCAGGCCGCCTGCTCTATGGCCTCGCGCATGCAGCGCGTGATGCCGCGCACCGCCACCGAATCGGGCTTACCCGCAAAACGCAGCGCGCGCACCGGCACCGGAATGTGCGGCTCCAGCGCCAGCACGTCGACCTTGCTGCTGTCCGCTGAACGGGCCGTGCAACCATCGACCAGCGCCACGCCCAGCCCGTGGTGCGCCATCGACAGCGCGGCGTGATAGGTCTGCACCGTGACCACCGCCTGCTGGAAGCCCACGCCCGCCTGGCGGCAGGCCTGGCTCAAGCTGGTGCCCACCGGGTCTCGGCTGTCCAGCCCGATGACGGGCCGGTCGACCAGGTCGTGCAGCGCCACCGAACCGTTGCGCACCAGCGCGCGCGGCAGCATTCCCTTGGGCGCGATGCACACCATGCGCGTGTCGGCCAGCGTTTCTTGCGTGAGCGAGGGATGCACCGCGGGGCTGAAGACAAAGCCCACGTCGGCCTCCTGCAGCAGCAGCGCCGACATGATCTGCGGCGAGTGCAGCGATTCCACGGTGATCGAATAGCCCGGGTGCTTTTCGCGGAAGGCCTTGAGCGCGCGCGGCAGCACCTCGTAGCTCAGCGCCAGCACGCTCAGGATGCGCAGTTCGCCGGTGTCGCTGCCCGCGCGCAGGTTGGCGGCAAGGCGCTGCACCTCGTCGAGTTGCGCGAACAGCCGCTCGATGTGCGGATACAGCGTGAGCGCCTCGGTGGTCGGCGTGAGCCGGCCCTTGGCGCGCTGGAACAGCGGAAAGCCCAACTGCAGCTCGGCATGCTGCAGTGTGCGGCTCACCGCCGGCTGCGTGATGTTGATGAGCCGCGCCGCCGCGCTCACGCTGCCCGTGAGCATGATCGCGTTGAAGACCTCGATGTGGCGCAGGCGCATGGCGAGGTCAGTTGCCTGCGACCTTGCTGCGCGAAAGGTCCATCACCATGCGGGTTGCCAGGTAGAGCCTCGGCTCGATGGAATCGACCAGCACGTATTCGGCGTCGGCCGAATGCGCGCCAAAGCCCTGCAGGCCAAAGCGCTCGACCACTGGTGCCTTGGTCTTGAGCGCTGCAAAGGCCGCATCGGTGCCGCCACCGGCCACCGCGTCGTCGGCGCCCAGCGGCTTGCCGAGCTCGTCCTTGTAGATCTGCTGCGCATGCTTTGCGAGCGCGCGCGAGGCATCGGTGGCCTCAAGTGGCGGACGGCGGCGCTCGAACTTCATCTCGACCTTGGCCTCCGGAATCAGCTGCTTCTTCACCCGCTCCTGCACCTGCTGCTCGATGCGGTCGTAGTCGCTCACCTTGAGCACGCGCACGTCGGCGCCCGCGCTGGCGCTGGCCGGAATCACGTTGCGGTTGCTGCCCGACTTCGAAATGGTCCAGTTCATCTTGAGCCCCGTGGCCGGGTCGGACAGGTCGCGCATCTGCAGGATCTGGTGCGAGAGCTCGTAGAGCGCGTTCACACCCTGCTCCGGCGCCGAACCCGCATGCGAGGCCTTGCCCGTCACGTTCAATGCCACCGAGGCAATGCCCGCGGTCGCGAGCGAGAGCTTGTCTTCCTTGACCGATGCACCTTCGAACGACAGCACCGCGTCATGCTCGCCGCCCAGCCGCGTGATGAGCGTGCGAGAGCCGGGCGAGCTGATTTCCTCGTCGCCGTTGATCAGCACCGTGAGCGTGCCGTAGTCCTTGAACTTGAGCGCCTGCAGCATCGCGACCGTGTGCGTGATGACCGCGACACCCTGCTTGTCGTCGGCAATGCCCAAGCCGTAGGCCTTGTCGCCGTCGACGCGGAAAGGCTGCTTGTTGAGCATGCCCACGGTGTAGACCGTGTCCATGTGCGCGATGAGCATGATCTTCTTCTTGCCCGTGCCCTTGAAGGTGGCGCGCACGACGCGCCCGAGCTTCTCGGGCGTGTCTTCCATGCGGTAGGCGTCGGCACTCGGGTCGATGAGCTCGACCTCGCCGCCCATGGCCTTGAACTTTGCGGCAATGAGGTCGGAGATTTTTTCCAGGCCTTCAAGATCGCGGCTGCCGGATTCGATCGAGACCAGCTCCTTCAGCGTTTCGAGAAGCGCGGGCTTTTCCTTGGCAGCGAGCGTGGCGATGCGCGCATCGGGTGCGGCAAAAGCGCTGCCGAGCCATGCGGCGCAGACGGCGGCGAGCAGGAACTTGCGAGGCTGGATTTTCATGGGCTTGGTTCTTCCTTCTTGTTCGGACGGGGGGTCAGTGCGCCTTGTCCCAGTTGGGACCGATGCCGATCTCAGCGAGCAGCGGCACCTTGAGTTCGGCCACGCTGGCCATCAGGCGCGGAATTTCGGTGCGCACCCATTCGACCTCGGCCTCGGGCACTTCGAACACCAGTTCGTCGTGCACCTGCATGATCATCTTGGTGGCGCGTTTCTCGTCGTCAAGCACGTTCTGTACCTTGATCATGCTCAGCTTGATCAGGTCGGCCGCCGTGCCTTGCATCGGCGCATTGATGGCCGCGCGCTCGGCACCGCCGCGGCGCGGGCCGTTGGGCGAATTGATCTCGGGCAGGTACAGGCGCCGTCCGAACACGGTCTCGACATAGCCCTTCTCCTTGGCAAGCGCCTTGGTCTCGTCCATGTAAGCCTTCACCCCCGGGTAACGTGCGAAGTAGCGCTCGATGTAGGAGGCCGCGGCCTTGGTCTCGATGCCCAGGTTGCGTGCAAGCCCGAAGCTGCTCATGCCGTAGATGAGCCCGAAGTTGATCACCTTCGCATATCGGCGCTGCTCGCTCGACACCTGGTCGGGCGTGGAGCCGAACACTTCGGCCGCCGTGGCGCGGTGCACGTCGATGCCTTCGCGGAAGGCGCGCAGCAGCGATTCGTCGCCGCTGATGTGCGCCATGATGCGCAGCTCGATCTGCGAGTAGTCGGCGCTGGCAATCACGCTGCCAGCCGGCGCAATGAAGGCTTCGCGCACGCGGCGGCCTTCGGGCGTGCGGATCGGAATGTTCTGCAGGTTGGGGTCGTTGCTCGACAGGCGACCCGTGACCGCCACCGCCTGCGCATAGTGCGTGTGGACGCGGCCAGTGCGCGGATTGGCCAGCTGGCCGAGCTTGTCGGTGTAGGTGCCCTTGAGCTTGGACAGGCCGCGGTGCTCCAGGATCTTGGCCGGCAGCGGGAAATCCTCCGCCAGTTTCTCGAGCACTTCTTCGTCCGTGCTGGGTGCGCCGCTCGGCGTCTTCTTGACCACCGGCAGGCCCAGCTTGGTGAAGAACACCTCGCCGATCTGCTTGGGCGACCCCAGGTTGAACGGCTGGCCGGCCAGCTCGTAGGCCTCCTGCTCCAGCGCCATGATGCGTGTGCCGAGTTCATGGCTTTGCGCCGCGAGCGTGGGCGCGTCGATCATCACGCCGTTGCGTTCGACGCGATAGAGCGCCTCGCTCGAATCCATCTCAAGCTGGTAAATGAAGCGCAGCTTCTCGTCGCGCTCGATCTGCGGCCACAGCGCCAGGTGGACGTCCAGCGTCTGGTCGCTGTCCTCGCACGAATACTCGGCGGCCTTGGCGATCTCGACCTGGCTGAACGGAATCTGGTGCGCGCCCTTGCCGCACAGGTCTTCGTACGAGATGCCGCTGCGGCCCAGGTGCCGTTCGGCCAGGCTTGCCAAGCCGTGCGGCCGGTGCGCCTCGAGCACGTAGCTCTGCAGCATGGTGTCGTGCGCATAGCCCTGCACCTCGATGCCGTGGTTGGCGAACACGTGGCGGTCGTACTTGATGTGCTGGCCGAGCTTTTTCTTCTCGGGGTTTTCGAGCCAGGGCTTGAGCTTGGCCAGCACTTCGTCGATGGGCAGCTGCGCGGGCGCGTCGGCGTAGTTGTGCGCAAGCGGAATGTAGGCCGCCGCGCCGGGCTCGACGCTGAAGCTCAGGCCGACGATTTGCGCGACCATTTCATCGAGCGAAGTGGTCTCGGTGTCGATGGCGGCCAGCTCCGTGGCCTCAAGCTTGGCGAGCCAGGAATCGAACTGCTCCCAGGTCGTGAGGGTCTCGTATTCCAGGTTGCTCGCGGGAGATGCCGCCTCGATCGCGCCGAGGTTGGTCGAATCGTCGAACAAGCCCGCCTGGTCGCTGCTTGCCGCACCGCCGCGGGCCAGCTGCTTCTTGTTGTTTTCCTTGATCAGCTCGGGCGGCACTTCCATGGCTTCGAGCGACTTGACCAGGCTCTTGAAGCCGAACCTCTCGTAGAAGGGCTTGAGCTCGGCGGTTTGCGGCGCGCCCACGGGCAAGCCTTCGAGAGACGGCAGGCCGGTGACGTGCCCGTCCAGGTCGCAATCGGTGCGGATGGTGACGAGGTTCTTGCTCAACGGCAGCTTGTCCAGGGCCTTGCGCAGGTTCTCGCCAGCCTGGCCTTTGACCTCGGCGGCGCGTTCGATCAGCGCATCGAGCGAACCGTATTCGAGCAGCCATTTGGCTGCTGTCTTCGGGCCGACCTTCTCGACGCCGGGCACGTTGTCGACCGCATCGCCGACCAGCGTCTGGTAGTCGATCATCAAATTGGGCGGCACGCCGAATTCGGCCGTCACCCCGGCCACGTCGCGCCTCTTGCCGTTCATCGTGTCGATGATCGTGATGTGCTCGTCCACCAGCTGGCTCAGGTCCTTGTCGCCACTGGAGACGATGACCTCGACGCCCTGCTGCGCCGCCGTCCGGGCGAGCGTGCCGATCACGTCGTCGGCCTCGATGTCGGGCACGCAGAGCACCGGCCAGCCCATCAGCTTCACCACCTCGTGGATGGGTTCGATCTGGCTGCGCAGATCGTCGGGCATGGGGGAACGGTTGGCCTTGTATTCGGGATACAGGTCGTCGCGGAAGGTCTTGCCGGGTGCGTCGAAGATGCAGGCCGCGTAGTCGGCGCGGACCTCGCGGCGCAGCGCGGTCATCATGTTGATCATGCCGCGGATGGCGCCGGTCGCGGGGCTTTTCGGATCGCCGGGCACGGCCCGCAGGTCGGGCATGGCATGGAAGGCGCGGTAAAGATAGCTCGAGCCATCGACGAGCAGCAGCGTTTTCTTGTCGGTCATCGCGCCCATTTTGCCGTGCCCGGACCGGGCTTCCGAACCACGGCGGCAAGCGCCGCCCGCCGACACGCCAGAGGCGGGCCCGAGCCTACAATCCTTGCATGCCTAGCCCCACACTCCTGGTCGCCCGCCGCATCCTGCTGGCGCTGGCCTTTGCCGCCCCTTTTGCCGCCGTCCAGGCGCAGCCCGCACCCGCCGGAGCCTCTGCGCCGCCCGCACCGCTACAAAATCAGGAGCAGCAGGCCGAAGGACGACGTAACCAGAAGGTCGAGCACATCCACACGGAAGACAGCGGCGCCTCGGTCGACGAGGTGCGCTACGGCGGCCGCACGCAGAGCATCAACGTGAAGCCCAAGGCCAACGTGCCGGGCTACGAGGTGCGGCCGAACGATCCAGGCGCGCGAACGGGTTCCGGCGAGGCCAACTCGAACGGCAACGGCGCCCGGGTCTGGAACGTGATGAAGTTCTGACCGTGCCGCGCATTCAATCCGCAGCGCCCCGCTGAGCACCGCCATGGCAGTTTTTACCGAAGTCGATTTCGGCGAGGCCGACGCGCTCGTGCAGCGCCTGGGCCTGGGCCCTCTGCGCGAGCTTCGCGGCATCGAGGGCGGCATCGAGAACACCAACTACTTTGCGACCACCGAGAGCGGCGAGTTCGTGCTGACGCTGTTCGAGCGCCTTGGCGCCGAGCAGCTTCCCTACTACCTTTGTCTCATGAAGCACCTGGCGGGCCGCGGCCTGCCGGTGCCAGAGCCCGTTGCCGATCCGGCCATCCAGCCGCCTTCGGGGCACGCGCTGACAATCCCTGCGAACGCCCCGTGCGAACTGCTGCTCAAGGTGGCAGGCAAGCCGGCGGCGCTGGTGCAGCGGCTCTCGGGCCGGAGCGAACTCGCACCCCGTGCCGCGCATTGCACCGAACTGGGCGCCCTGCTTGCGCGCATGCACCTGGCGGCGCTCGACTTCCCGCGCATCCAGCCCAACCTGCGCGGGCTGGCGTGGTGGAACGACACTATGCCGGTGGTGCTGCCTTACGTGGACGAATCGCAGGCCGGGCTGCTGCGCGCCGAACTGGCCTACCAGAACCACGTGGCCGAGTCGTCGGCTTATGCGGCGCTGCCGCGCGGGCCGGTGCATGCCGACATGTTCCGCGACAACGTGATGTTCGCAACCGGCGAAGACGCCGGCGCGGCACCCCGCCTGACCGGCGTGTTCGACTTCTACTTTGCCGGCACCGACACCTGGCTGTTCGACCTGGCCGTGTGCCTGAACGACTGGGCCATCGACCTTGCGACCGGCCAGCACGACGCTGAACGCGCCGACGCGCTGCTGTCGGCCTACGAAACCGTGCGACCGCTGAACGCAGCCGAGCGCGCCCTGCTGCCCGCCATGCTGCGCGCCGCGGCGCTGCGCTTCTGGATTTCACGCCTCTGGGACTTTCACCTGCCGCGCGAAGCCAGCATGCTGAAGCCGCACGACCCGGCGCACTTCGAGCGCGTGCTGCGCGAGCGCGCCGCCCATCCGCACGCCATGGCGCAGTCGCTCGAGCCGCTGGCCGCCTGATCCTCAAAAAATGAAACTCCACCTCGTGCCGGCGCGAACCGGCGCCGAATGGGTCCGCCTCGGGCTCAAGACTTTCTGGCGCCAGCCGCTCGCCTTCATCTCGCTGTTCTTCCTGCTGATGGCGCTGATCTCGACGGTGTCGCTGCTGCCGCTCGTCGGCAGCGTGCTGGCGCCGGTGCTGCTGCCCTTCATGACGCTGGGCCTGATGGTGGCCACGTCGGTGGCGTACACCGACAACGCCGAAGGCATTGGCACCGAAGGTCACGCGCAGCGCCCCACCGGCTCCGCCATGTTCGTTGCCGTGGCCGGCGCCATGCGCGCCGAGTGGCGCTCGCTGGTCAAGCTCGGCGCGATCTCCGCGCTGTATTTCGTGGTGGCCGTGCTGCTGACCACGTTCGTCGACGGCGGCCAGCTTGCCAAGGCCTACCTGCTCGACGAAGTGCTGACGCCAGAGGTGATGGCGAGCAGCGACTTCCAAGTGGCACGCATGCTCCTTATGTGCCTGAACCTGCCGCTCTCGCTCGCCATGTGGCATGCGCCTGCGCTCGTGCACTGGCACCGCGTGGAGCCGGTGAAGAGCGTGTTCTTCAGCGTGGTCGCCCTGTTTCGCAACTTCGGCGCCTATGCGCTGTTCGGCCTGGCATGGCTCGGCGTGTTCCTGCTCGCCGGCATCGGCATCGGCCTGATCGCCACCGTGGTGATCGGCTTTGGTGCGGTGGGCGGAGGCGCCGGCGCGGCGGCCATCGGCAACGTGTTGATCGTCGGCACGGCGCTGGTGCTCGCGGCCATGTCGATGAGCTCCACCTGGTTCACCTTCCGCGACAGCTTCGACCCGAATTGAAGGCACCCCGGCCGACCGGTTCAATCGGCCAGTGCCCTGTCCTTGCGAAGGCTCGCGAAAAGCGACCAAGCCATGCCAGCCAGCAACAGCAGGCCGACGCCCAGCGCACCCCACAGCCACCACTTGCGGAAGGGGTCGGGCTGCACGGGAACGGGCAATTGCGCGGCCGCGGCCACCACGGCTTCAACCGCTGCCACCGGCGCCGGCGGCAGCGTGACGGAGGCTTCGCCCGCCGCCACGGGCTTGCTGGCCGAATAGCCCGGCAACAGCGTGGCCAGCGACAGCGCGGCCCCGGGCGAAGCGCCTTGCACGACGTTCTTTTCGGGCGCCACATTCCAGGCCAGCGAATACGGCGCGGCACCCTGGGCCAGGAACACCAGCGTGCGCGGCGTGGCGCCCACCGCGATCGCCGGAGGCGTGGGGCCCAGCACGCTCACCGGTCCCGCCGTGCGCAGCCGCACATGCGAGTAGCTCCTGCCGTCGAGCGCCAGCAACGGCGAACGCGCCTCGCCGCCCGCTTGTGCGAGGCGGTACACCACGGTGTCGAGCAGCGGCACTTCACCTGGGCTGCTTGCCGCGGGCGCCGGCCGGCGTTGCTGGTGCCGCAGCGCATACAGCGGATTGCGTGGAACGAATGCCGGCTCGGCCGCCGCCGGCGTGGCCGCAAGCAGGCCTGAAACACCGACCTGTGCCAGCGTGTTGACGTCGGCCAGGTCGATGCGCAGGCTTTCCACCGGAAGGCCGCGCGGCAGCGCATAGTCGCAATGGTCGGTGCCGCAACGCTCCGGCATCAGGGCGCCCGTCCATTGAAGCGGCGCCACGGGTTCGACCTCCTGCACGCTGTCGATGGCGACACCCGTCAGCGGTGCTCCGTTCTGCGGATCGCTCCAGCGCAGGCGCAGGAAGCGCGCATGCACGCCGCCCAGCTCGACCGCCAGGCGTTCGATGGTCTGGCCGCCGTGCGCCAGCCGCACCAACTGCTCTTCGCTGCCAACCGGCAGCCACTTCCGCAGGTCGTCGCTGGCCTCGAGCCTGAAGGCGAACAGGCCGCGCGCCTCGGGCGCCACGTCGAAGCGCGCCTGCAGCAGGCCGCCCTTGAGCTGGCTCGCATCGATCAGCCACTGCGCTGCTTCGGCCGGCTTGCGCGCCGGCTTGCGAGCCAGGGCCAGCGACCCGTCGGGCCGCACCCTGAAGCCCAGCGATGCGTCTTCGGCCGAGTCCGCGGTGCCCGAAGCACTTGCGGGCAGCGCGAAGATCGGCACGTCCTTGGACGTGAATTGCGGCGCAGCGGCTTCGTTGCGCAGCCACGCATAGGGTACGGCGTTGCCGGCGGCATTGCGCATGCGGAGGTCGCGCAGATCGCCGTACGCGGCATGGGCATAGATGCCGAGCGGCAGCGCGAGCCGGTAGTAGGGGCCGTCGCCTTGCAAGGCGATGGGAGCCGTCGCGGTGGCCGGCGGCTGCGCCACGGCCACACCCAGCCAGGCCATGGCCCCAACCGCGGCAAAACAAACGCACATCGTTCGGCGAAATGCCTTCACACCCTGCTTCACGCGACACCTCCTTCGGGCAACACATCTTTCTCCATGTCCCTGCGCGTTGGCGGCACCGGCGCGAAATAGCCCACCAGCAGCAGCAATGCGCCCACAGCGATGAACGACACGATGCGGAACAAGCCGCCTCGGTCGGCCAATTCGACGAAGAACAGTTTCAACACCACAACGCCGAGCAGCGCGGCGCCGCCGACCCACAGCGTGCGCACCCCGCGTCCGTGACCCAGCACCATCGCGACCACACCGCAGATGGCCCATGTGATGGAGAGCGCCGCCTGCGTGAGCCACGAGGCGTAGAGCGCATCGAAACGCCACTCGACACCCGCATAGTGATGGCAGCTGCGCAACACCATGCCGGTCAGCAGCGCAAGCCCAGTGAGGCCGAGCACGCCCTTGGCAACCATGGGCTGCACGCGCGCGAACGATGCTTCTGGCAAGGCACGCCACCAGAGCACCAGCGCAAAGAGCACCAGCCATTGCGCAAGCTCCAGCGGGTTCAGCAGCGGCACGTAAGGCAGCGGCGATGCGTTGCCCGGGCTTGTGGCATTGGTGACCCAGACCCACGCGAGCACGTAGGCCGCCACCGGCATCGCCGCGACTTCGAGGTACGCGGTCCGGTACTCCGCCACGGGCCAACGCTGCAGCAGCGCGCGCGAACGCAGCATCCACAGCGCAACCGCGGGCACGATGGCCCAGCCCAGCAACTGCCAGCTCGACCATTCCGCGCCCACGCTTCCGAGCTGCCATTGGCATTCGCGCGCTGCCAACAGCACAAAGAACCAGAAGCCCGCCACGTGCCAAGGCGCCAGCGCCGACGGGGCCAGCCAGCGCTTCTGTGCATGCAGGAGCCGCAGGTGCCAGAGCAGCGCGAGCGGCCAGGCGATCCAGCCCAGCGCGCTCGACGGCACATACACCGCGGGCGCCGCCAACGCAGCCCCATGGGCGGCAATCAGCACCAGGCCCGGCAGGGTGGCCAGGGTGGCGCGCCCCAGCTGCGGCCAGCCGCGCCGGTGCGCCACGACCGCCGACAGGACGGAGCTCACGAGCACGATCGCCAAGGCGGCTGCGGCCACATGGCCAGCCAGCCCGTTGCGGCGCAGCACCGCGCCGGATTCGTCCAGCCAGCCGAAGAGCCACCAGGCCAGGCCCCAGATCACCGGCACCCACAGCACGACCGGATTGGCGCACCAGTCGTTGATCCAGCGCGTGCGCTTGGCCGTGGTGGTGCCTTCGGTGTCGCGCCGCCATGACTCGCCGCTGATCCAGCTGCCAGCCAGCAACGCCGCAAGCCCCAGCACCACCGGCGTCCAGAAACCCAGGTGCGCAAATGCCGGCGGCGGATTGTTGCCGTAGTAGATCCAGATCTGGCCAAAGACGTAGAGCAGCGCCGAAATGACCTGCAGTGCGCCCGCCAGCGCCGCGAGCGGCTTGTGCGCCATGCGCAGCGCCACCCAGAGCACGACCGTGGCCGTGAAAGGCCACAGTAAGGCAGCCTGCGCAAGGCTCACCTGGAACAGCATCGCGAGATGCAGCAGGCTCACGCCCGCAATCACCGCGACAGCGTTGCCCGCCGACCACACCGGCTGAATGCCGCGTGCCAATGCGGCGCGGTGCGCCTGCAGCATCGACCAGGCGGCGCTGCCGAGCAGGCTCAGCGCGATCAGGCTAGCCGCCACCGCGCCCTGCCAGCCGGTTGCAAGCACCTCGTCGCCGGCACGGGCATCGGCCACGCGATGCAGCGTGGTGATAAACCCGGCCACCGACAGCGCCTGCATGCCATACGTCACGAAGGCCAGCAGCCGCAGCTCGAAGCGCACCGCCAGCGCAAAGGTGGCGGATGCCAGCACCGCCGTTGCAGCCGCCGCCCACGGCGGCGTGAACCACTGCCACAGCAGCAGCGTGAGCGCGCCCATGCCGAGCCACGGCAACGCGGTGCCCACCAGCGCTTCCCAGCCGTTGCCTTCGTCCAGCTTTGCGCGGCGGTGAATGGTCCACATCGCAAAGGCGCTCACCGCCACCAGCAGTGGGCCGATCACGGAGCCCTGCAAAAGCGGATGCCCCGCCGCTGCGTCGAGCTGCGTGGCTTCGAGGAGCTTCCACACCGCACCAGCAAACACCAGGAAAGAGAAGGCGCGCGCATACACGCGCCCCTGCCGCGCACCCAGCCAGTACATGCCGGCCGCTTCCACGGCCCAGGCCGCACCCGTCCACCGGCCTTCGAAGCCGAGCGGAATGGCGAGCGTGCCGAAGATCACGCCGACGATCGCGTAGGCTTCCGCCAGCAGTGCCAGGCCTTTCGGCTGCGTGGCGAAAACCAGGCGGCCCATCACCAGGTAGAAGGCTGCGAGCGCCATTGCCGAGAACGCGGCGCCGTATTCCCACGGCTGCATCAGCAGCACTTGCATGCCGAACGCGACCATGGGCGTGCCGAACACGAGCGAGCTGTCGACCCGGCCCGCGCGGCGCAAGGTATCGAGCGCGCGCGCGGCCAGCGGCTGCGCGGGCTGAACGGGTGCATCGAACAGCGTACGGCGCGCGAACAGCAGGCCGATGGCCACGAACAGCAGGAAGAACACCAGGAGGAAGGGCTGCACGATGCCGTATTGGTCATCGGTGTAGTACTTGTGCGCCCAGCCCGCGGCCAGCGTGAAGGTGCCGACGAAGCCGATCAGGTTCAGCACCCGCCAGGCCTTGAACCAGGCGATCAGCACGATGCCGACATCGAGCACCAGCAGGTAGGTGAAGAGCCCCACCGGCCGGTTCTGCCCCGTAGAGGCCAGCACCGGCGCCGCAAAGCCTTCGAGCACCGCCACGATGGCCAGCGCCGGCGCGTTCTGCAGCACCGCCAGCACCGCGCTCAATGCGGCCACGCCGAACAGGAAAACGAAGCCCGCAGTCGGCGGCAGCAGTTCGTGCACCTTCATGGCCGCCAGCGTCGTCAGGTAGAAGACGCCGATGCCGGCGCCCTGCAGGATCAGCGCGTAGCCGGTGCGCTTGCGGCGTAGAAACCAGCCCAGGGCCAGCAGCCCCGCGCCCACGAGCGCGACCGCCGCATAGCGCAACTCGACCGGCACGGTGACGCGTTCGGCCGTGTAGCGCAGCAGGAAGGCAAGCCCCAGGAAGAGGATCAGCACGCCGAGCTTTACCAGCATGTTGCCGCCGAAGATCAGGTTGGCGATGGGCGCCGGCAGGCGGTCGCGCAGCGGGACCGCGGGAGGTGGCGGCGGAGGCGGCGGGCGCCGGGGCGGCGCGGGCATGGTTATGGGCGGCTTGGCGGCCACGGGTGCGGCTGGCTCGGGATGAGCCTTCGCGGCCGCGGCGCTGCCGGCCGGCGCATGAACATGCGCCGCAGCCGCTGCCGCCGGGCGCGCGACGGGCGTGGGTACAGGTAAAGGTACCGGTATGGGTAGAGGCTGCGCGGCCTGGACTTCTGGCCTGGCAGGCCCAGGCACAGCCAAAGGCATGGGCTCAACCGCCGTGCCTGCTGCGCCGTGCCCCAGCCGCTGTTCAAGCATGCTCACGCGCTGTTCGAGTTCGGCGACCCGCTGCTGCAGCTTCAACACGCCGCCCGCGGGCGCAGCGGTGGAAGGTGGCGCCGTGCTTTCAGCCTCGGTGCGTGAAGGCTCGGCGGCGGTTTTCTTGCCGACGATCTTCGGCAGTGCAAACGCGCCGACGACCGCGAGGATCAGAGCGGCCGGAACCGACTCGGCCAAGGCCCCTATGAAGAGCCCGGCAATCATTCCAAGGAACCACATCCCAACTCCCCTTATTTTTGGCGAGCAAGGAGTGTACGGCGATTGCTTCTCAAGAAGCGGCTGAAACGCCCGTGGTTATTACGGCCTAAGCTATTTGTTTAATAGCAAATTTGCCCAGGGCATGGCAGCCCTCAAACCGGAGTGAGCTTGGCGACCGACAGCGCGAGCCACTTCACGCCGTGCCGCGTGAACTTGACCTGAGCGCGCGCGTCGTCGCCCGTGCCCTCCAGCGACAGCACCGTGCCTTCGCCGAACTTGTTGTGGAACACCTGCATGCCTGAGCGCAGGCCGTGCGAGGGCGCGGTTTTCTGCGGCGGCACCGGCGGGCTTGCATAGGTGTCCTTGTTGCCGCCGTAGCTGCTGCCGCCGCCGCTGTAGCCGCCACCGCCGCCGCGCGTGCTCGCATAGCCGCCGCCATAGCCGAAGGCCGAGGGCGTGAAGGCCTGGTTCTTCGGCGTGAGCCACTTGAGTGCGCCTTCGGGCAGCTCTTCGAAAAAGCGGCTCTTTACGTTGTAACGGGTCTGACCATGCAGCATGCGCGTTTGCGAATGGCTCAGGTACAGGCGCTTGCGCGCCCTCGTGATCGCCACGTACATCAGGCGGCGCTCTTCCTCGAGGCTTTCGAAATCGCTCATCGAGTTCTCGTGCGGGAACAGGCCTTCTTCCATGCCGGTGATGAACACGCAGTCGAACTCCAGGCCCTTGGCGGCGTGAACGGTCATCAGTTGCACCGCGTCCTGCCCGGCCTGCGCCTGGTTGTCGCCCGACTCCAACGCGGCATGCGTGAGGAACGCGGCCAGCGGGCTGAGCGTTTCGCCCGTCTCGGCATCGGGCGCGAGCGGCTCGTCCATCAGCGGCCGGTTCGGATCGATGCCCTGGCTCGCAAGCGACTGGCGCAGTTCGTCGATGGGAAGCGCCACCGCGTCGCGGCCGAAGCCTTCCTGCGTGACGAAGCTCTCGGCCGCGTTCACCAGTTCTTCCAGATTCTCGATCCGGTCAGCGCCTTCGCGGTCGGCCTTGTAATGTTCGACGAGGCCGCTGTGATCGAGCACCAGTTCAATGATCTCGCGCAGGCTCGCGCCCTGCGTCTGCTCGCGTAGCACGTCGATCTTGGCAACGAAGGCCGTGAGATTCGAACCCGCCTTGCCGCCCACGGCATGCACCGCGTCGTGCAGCGAGCGCCCGGCCGTGCGCGCCGCGTCTTGCAGTTGCTCGAGCGTGCGCGCGCCAATGCCGCGCGGCGGAAAGTTGACCACGCGCAGGAAGCTGGTGTCGTCGTCCTTGTTCTCGAGCAGGCGCAAATAGGCCAGCGCGTGCTTGATTTCGGCACGCTCGAAGAAGCGCAGGCCGCCGTACACGCGGTACGGCACCGACGCATTGAAAAGCGCCGTTTCGATCACCCGGCTCTGCGCATTGCTGCGGTAGAGCACGGCCATTTCCTTGCGGTCGAAGCCGTCGCGCACGAGCTGGCGCATTTCCTCGACCATCCACTGCGCCTCGGCCAGGTCGGTGGGCGACTCGTACACGCGCACGGGTTCGCCCGGTCCCTGGTCGGTGCGCAGGTTCTTGCCGAGCCGCTTCTTGTTGTGGCTGATGAGCTCGTTGGCCGAATCGAGGATGTTGCTGTAGCTGCGGTAGTTCTGCTCCAGCTTGATCTGATGCTGCACTTCGAACTCGCGTACGAAGTCGGCCATGTTGCCCACGCGTGCGCCGCGAAAGGCGTAAATGCTTTGGTCGTCGTCGCCCACGGCAATCACGCTGCTCTGGCCCGGCGTGAACTGGCCGGCCGCGGTGACCCCCGAAAGCATCTTGATCCACGCGTACTGCAGGCGGTTGGTGTCCTGGAACTCGTCGATCAGGATGTGGCGGAAGCGCCGCTGGTAGTGCTCGCGCACCGGATCGTTGTCGCGCAGCAGTTCATAGCTGCGCAGCATGAGTTCGCCGAAGTCGACCACGCCTTCACGCTGGCACTGCTCTTCGTAGAGTTGGTAGAGCTCGACCTTTTTCCGGTCGTCCTCGGTGCGGATCTCCACGTCTTTCGGGCGCAGGCCGTCTTCCTTGGCGCCGGCAATGAACCACTGCGTCTGCTTGGCCGGAAAGCGCTCGTCGTCGACGTTGAACTGCTTCATCAGCCGCTTGATGGCCGAAAGCTGGTCTTGCGTGTCGAGAATCTGGAAGGTGGAAGGCAGGTTGGCCAGCTTCCAGTGCGCGCGCAGAAGGCGGTTGCACAGGCCGTGGAAGGTGCCGATCCACATGCCGCGCACGTTGACGGGCAGCATCGCCGTCAGCCGCGTCATCATTTCCTTGGCGGCCTTGTTGGTGAAGGTCACTGCCAGGATGCCGCCGGCGGAAACCTGGCCCGTCTGCAGCAGCCAGGCGATGCGGGTGGTCAGCACCCGCGTCTTGCCCGAGCCGGCACCGGCCAGAATGAGGGCATTGCCCGCAGGCAGGGTGACCGCGGCGCGCTGCTCCGGGTTCAGGTTCTGCAGCAGTGGCAGTTCCAAGGGGGTGGCATCAGCCGCAGGTTCGTTAAACAACATCCGTCGATTGTAGAAACCAACCCGTATGCGGGTTATATGAAGAACCGGAAGACCCGCCGCCGGCAGACTGCGTAAAATCAATCACCGGGCCCAAGTTTCTTGCGTCCGGTTTTTTGTGCCCGTTTCCTTTTCGAAAGCGGCACCGGAACCGGCCGGACCAAGCGCTCATTCGTTCTTCTCAACGATTCCTCTTCAGGAGCCTGGTCATGCAAATTTTCGATTACGACAACATCCTTTTGCTTCCGCGCAAGTGCCGCGTGGAAAGCCGCTCGGAGTGCGACGCCAGCGTGACGCTGGGGGCGCGAAGCTTCCGCCTGCCGGTGGTGCCGGCCAACATGAAGACCGTGGTCGACGAGCCAATCTGCCTCTGGCTGGCCCAGAACGGTTACTTCTACGTGATGCACCGCTTCGATCTGGACAACGTGAAGTTCGTCAGGGAGATGCACGGCAAGGGCGTGTTCGCCTCGATTTCACTCGGCGTGAAGAAGCCCGACTACGACACCGTCGACCAGCTGGCGGCCGAGGGCTTGGTGCCCGAATACATCACCATCGACATTGCGCACGGCCACGCCGACAGCGTGAAGAACATGATCGGCTACCTGAAGCAGAAGCTGCCGGCTTCCTTCGTGATTGCCGGCAACGTGGGCACGCCTGAAGCCGTGATCGACCTGGAGAACTGGGGCGCCGACGCAACCAAGGTCGGCATCGGTCCGGGCAAGGTCTGCATCACCAAGCTCAAGACCGGCTTCGGCACCGGCGGCTGGCAGCTCAGCGCGCTCAAGTGGTGTGCGCGCGTGGCCACCAAGCCGATCATTGCGGACGGCGGCATTCGCGACCACGGCGACATTGCCAAGAGCGTGCGCTTCGGCGCCTCGATGGTGATGATCGGATCGCTCTTCGCGGGGCACGAGGAGTCGCCGGGCCGCACGGTCGAAGTCGACGGCACGCTCTTCAAGGAGTACTACGGCTCGGCCAGCGACTTCAACAAGGGAGAATACAAGCACGTGGAAGGCAAGCGCATCCTCGAGCCCATCAAGGGCAAGCTGGCGGACACGCTGGTCGAGATGGAGCAGGACGTGCAAAGCTCCATCAGCTACGCGGGCGGCCGCACGCTGATGGACATTCGCAAGGTCAATTACGTCACGCTGGGCGGCGACAACGCGGGCGAACACCTGCTGATGTAGGCGCCCTCCCCGGCTCCGCCGGGCTGGATCAGGCTTCCAGCAGCTGCACCGCGTGCCGGTGCAGCGTGTGGGCGGGGTCGGCCAATGCATCGACGACGCTGAAGTGATTCAGGCCGTCCAAGGTCTCGCACACGGGCACGCTGTTGCGACCCCAGGCCTCGCGGATCGACGAGTTCTGTCGAATGAATTCCTCGCTCTCGTCGCCTCCCACCATCGCGTGCAGCTGGCCACGCGCAGGCGCGGGCCAAAGCGCCGGACTGGCGCGCAGTGCATCCGCGTCGGTGAGCTTCAGCGCGTGTTCGAGAAACGGCGTGCGCTGCAACGGCCGAAGATCGTAGAGGCCGGAGATCGAAAGCGCATTGCGCACCAGCTGCGCCGGCAACTCGGGCGATACGGCCTTCCAGGCGCAGGCGAGCAGCGCCGCCGCCATGTGGCCGCCGGCCGAGTGCCCTGCCACTGTGATGCGGGTGGGGTCGGCACCAAAACTCGCGGCATTGCGCCAAGTCCATTCGAGCGCGCGCACCATCTGCATGACGATGTCGGGCACCGTTACGGGCTGCTCCGCCGTTCCGGGGCACAACGCATAGTTGGGCATCACCACGCACACGCCGCGATCATTGAACGCGGGCGCAATGAACGAGTGGTCCCGCTTGTCCATGGCGCGCCAGTAGCCGCCATGAATGAAGACCAGCACCGGCGCATCGGCCACGGGCGCGGGAAAGATGTCGAGCGTTTCGTTCACGCCCGGGCCATAGGGTACGTCGATGCGGCCGGGAAGCGTTTCGCGCGCCACTGCCGAATCACCGGCCCAGCGCGCGAAGTACGCGGGGTGATCCTTCACCCGCGCAAGATTGTTGTACATGCCTTCCAGCCAGGCGGGTTCGTACGAGGCCATGCGGTTTTTGCTCCTTCTTTTTGAAGGCGCGAATCTTGTCACGCCCCCTGCGCCCAAAGGCATGTTCTGGTTAAAATTCGGCCTGTGTTGGGGGGGTAGCTCAGCTGGGAGAGCGCCGCGTTCGCAATGCGGAGGTCGTGAGTTCGATCCTCATCCTCTCCACCATCACCTATTCAAGGGCTCGGATGCTTCCGAGCCCTTTTTTCTTGCCTGTTTCAGCCGCATTCCCGGGTAGATACATCTACCGGGTGACTCTCGCACTTCGCATCAATTGGTAACAAAAGTACACACTGACCTAGGGATTTAACAAAAAGTATTGCTTTCGACTACAAAAGTAGTAATGTGAATTCCTCACACAATATTAATTTTGGCGCAAAAGTGAACCAAGGTGTTACGTCCCGCAGATCCCTTCCCAGGGGTATGGGCGTCTCGTTGTTCTTGACAACCGGTGAGGTATGAGCCTCTCCGCGTATCAGAAAACCAGCGATGCCTGCCACTTCCATCGACCCGGATTTCGGGACCGACTCCACCCTGACAGCCGACGCGCTGATGGTGGCGCGCATGCGGCTGGTGCTGTCGGTTTCAGCCCTGCTGGCGGTTGGCGTTGACGCCGGCGAGGTAGAACAGGACATCGGCAGGACCGTCTGGATCGTCTTCTCGGGCTTCTTGGCTTACAGCCTCGGTGTTTACATCTGCACACGAACCGGCCAGCCGTATTTTCAGGGCAAGGCCATCCACTGGGTGGATGTCCTGTGGTTCACGCTGATGGTCCTGGTGACAGGCGGCGGCGTCAGCCTCTACTTTCTCTTCTACTTCTTCGCCATTCTCACCTCGTCGTTCCGGTGGGGTTACGAAGAAGGCGCCCGCATGACCATGGCCTCGGTGGTGTCGTTCGCCGTCTGCGGGCTGGGAACAGGCACGGGAAACGACACGCCGCAATTGCTCATGCGCACTACCTTCCTCCTGGCGCTGGGACACATGATCGGGCATTGGGGCGGCTCAAAGGTCGAATTGCGCCGGCGCCTTGCGTTGCTGAGCCAGGTGAGCCGCCTGTCCAACCCGCGGTTCGGCGTCAGCCGCACGATTGCCAGCACGATGGAAAAAACGCTGGCCTTCTTCGATGCAAGCCACTGCATCCTGCTGATGCGAGACACCGATACCAGCAACTGGGTGATGCGCTCTCTGGGGAAAAGCGACACAGGCGAATCCGTCAGTGTCGAGACGATCGAACACGTTTCCGAGTCGCCGCTGATGGCGCTGGGCACCGAGGAAGTCGTGCTGAGCAGCCGACTGCCCTGGCTGATGAGCCTGATGCGTGCCCACGGACATGCTTGCGACCCTCGCACGCACCGCTGGCATCCCCAGGACGAGCAGGGTTTGCGGCGCAGTGCCGCGGTGGCCGCCATGCTGGAGGCTCGCAGCTTCATGACCGCGCCGCTGCCAATGCGCCAGGGAGAGGGACGAATCTACGTGTCTTCCCAGGAAGGACTGTTCCGCAAGTCCGACGCGCTGTTTCTGGACCACCTCATCAGCCAGGTCTTTCCGGTCATCGAGACCATCAAGGTGCTCGACGGCATGGCCTCGGAAGCCGCCTCCAAAGAGCGCCTGAAGTTTTCGCTGGACCTGCACGACACCGCGATCCAGCCCTATATCGGCCTCAAGCTGGGACTGTGCGCGCTTCGCAAGAAGGCAGCCGCCGACAACCCACTCATCGACGACCTGGACAGGCTGGCCGCAATGGCCGAGAGCGTGGTGGCTGATCTGCGCCACTTTGCCGGCACCGTGAAGCACGGCGCCGACAGCCGCTGCGAATTCATTCTTCCCCACCTGCACCGCCAGGCGGCGCGCATCAAGACGCTCTATGGCATCGATATCCAGATCGTCGTCGACGGCGACGTCCACCTGGACGACCGGATGACGGCCGAAGTGCTGCAGCTGGTGCGCGAAGGGCTCAACAACATCTGCAAGCACACGCATGCCCACCGCGGCCGCATCCGCATTGGCTGCACGGACGGCAAGCTGCAGATCCGGATCGAGAACGAGGCCTGCGGCGCTGATTTCTCGAACTTCCGCCCGCGCTCGATCAGCGAACGCGCGGCAGCACTCGGGGGAAGCGCGGAGGTTACCCAAGGCATGGGTGGCGCTACCGCGGTCCTGGTCGAAATACCCATCTGAAAAGATAAAAGGGGCAGACATGCAACCCATCACTGCGGATCATCCCATCGGCGTCATGCTGGTCGACGACCACCAGACCATGTTGTGGGGGCTCTCGAGGCTGATCGATGGCGAACAGCCGCGCATGAAGGTGGTCGCCACCGCAAGCTGCTTCGAGCAGGCGCTGGAACACACCGTGCACTACGTGCCCGACGTCATCGTGCTCGACCTCGACCTAGCCGGGCAGTGCTCGCTCGACATCCTGCCAAAGCTGCTGTCGAACGACATTTCACGTGCCCTCGTTCTCACCGCGGAGCGCCGGCAGCAAACGCTGGACCTCGCCGTGCTGCGCGGTGCCAGGGGCGTGCTGGGCAAGGATGCTTCGGCGGAACAGGTCCTGGATGCGATTCAACGCGTCCACAAGGGCGAGCTGTGCATCGACGCGCAGGCGATGGGCCGCGTGTTCTCCGAGCTGACCTCGCCCAAGAAGCCGGCGAAGGCGAATCCCGAAGAAGCCAAGCTGGCCAGCCTGACGCAGAAGGAACGGCAGGTCATTCGTGCCGTGGTCGAGGGCAGCGGCGCTCCGAACAAGACGCTTGCGTCACGGCTGTTCGTGACCGAGCACACGTTCCGCAATCACCTCACGGCGATCTACCAGAAGCTTGGTGTGGCGAACCGGCTTGAGCTGTATATCTACGCGATCAAGCACCAGCTGGACGTGGTGCCTCACTGAACGCGAGGCAGGTGAAGCCGCCGGGTTGACTGCCCGGCTCAGTGGCCGGTGAGCATCGGCAAGTTGGGTCCGAGAACACTCGCAGCGATTCGCAAATGCTGGTTATGTGGCCGCGNGCCGCCGGGTTGACTGCCCGGCTCAGTGGCCGGTGAGCATCGGCAAGTTGGGTCCGAGAACACTCGCAGCGATTCGCAAATGCTGGTTATGTGGCCGCGTATTCTCCGAGCTGACCTCGCCTAAGAAGCCGGCGAAGGTGAATCCCGAAGAAGCCAAGCTGGCCAGCCTGACGCAGAAGGAACGGCAGGTCATCCGTGCCGTGGTCGAGGGCAACGACGCTCCGAACAAGACGCTTGCGTCACGGCTGTTCGTGACCGAGCACACGTTCCGCAATCACCTCACGGCGATCTACCGGAAGCTGGGTGTGGCGAACCGGCTGGAGCTGTATATCTACGCTATCAAGCACCAACTGGATGTGGTNCTGACGCAGAAGGAACGGCAGGTCATCCGTGCCGTGGTCGAGGGCAACGACGCTCCGAACAAGACGCTTGCGTCACGGCTGTTCGTGACCGAGCACACGTTCCGCAATCACCTCACGGCGATCTACCAGAAGCTGGGCGTGGCGAACCGGCTCGAGCTGTATATCTACGCGATCAAGCACCAGCTGGACGTGGTGCCTCACTGAACGCGAGGCAGGTGACGCCGCCGGGTTGACTGCCCGGCTCAGTGGCCGGTGAGCATCGGCAAGTTGGGTCCGAGAACACTCGCAGCGATTCGCAAATGCTGGTTATGTGGCCGCGT
>NZ_LMCQ01000008.1:112197-204059 GCF_001424835.1 Variovorax sp. Root318D1
AGCCTGACGCAGAAGGAACGGCAGGTCATCCGTGCCGTGGTCGAGGGCAACGACGCTCCGAACAAGACGCTTGCGTCACGGCTGTTCGTGACCGAGCACACCTTCCGCAATCACCTCACGGCGATCTACCGGAAGCTGGGTGTGGCGAACCGGCTGGAGCTGTATATCTACGCTATCAAGCACCAACTGGATGTGGTGCCTCACTGAACGCGAGGCGTGCGACGCCGCCGCCTTGCTTCAGTGCACCACGGATCAATGGCCGCCGAGCATGGGCATCATGATGCGGATCACGCGAATTGCCGCCGGCGTCAGAATGACCATGGAAATGCACGGAAAGATGCACAGCACCAGTGGCAGCAGCATTTTGGTGGGCACCTTCGCGGCCAGCTCTTCCGCACGCACCTGCCGCTTGTGGCGGAGATCGTCGGAGAACACCCGCAGCGACTCGCCGATGCTGGTACCGAATCGGTCCGCCTGGGTCAGCATGGTCGCGAAGGTCCCGATCTCTTCCACCCCGGTACGAAGCGCCAGGTTGCGCAGCGACATCTCGCGCGTGCCGCCTGCGCGCATCTCGAGATTGGTCCAATGCAGCTCCTGCGCCAGGGCCGTGCTCTTGACGCGGATCTCTTCCGTGACCTTGACCATCCCAGCGTCCAGCCCGAGCCCTGCCTCCACACACACCAGCATCAGGTCGGCCGCATCCGGAAAATTCTCGAAAATCTCGCGTTGCCGGCTTCGAATCATCATCCGCAGCACGAGGTTCGGCAGGTAGCAGCCGAACAGCGCCGCAACCGACAGCCACAACAACGTTGTCAGCCCCTCACCAGCCCCTGCCGCGCGTACGGCCATGAATGTCAAGCCGGCCAAACCCAAGGGCAGCAGCGTCTTCAAGCCGAAGTAGACGAGGGCCGCATCCGTATGCCGGACGCCCGCGTTCAGAAAGCGCAGGCGCAGCGGCGACGTCTCGCCGTCTTCGGTAGGCGAGGACAACTGAGCGAACGGACCGACGATCTTCACGGCAGTTTCGGCCCACGCGGACTTTCCTGCCGAAGGTGCGACTTCGCGCAAGCGCTGCTCGGTGCGAGTTGGCAGCACCCAGATCATGAAGCCCCCGAGTGCGAGGGTAACGGCAATGAACACAAGGACAGGGAACAGCATGTTCTTCTCCTTCAGACACGGATTTTCACAATCTTGCGCAGGATCAGCGCACCGATCACCATCAGGCCCAGCATGTACTTGATAATCATGATGCCGATTGGGTCGGTCCACAAAGGCGACATGAACTCCGGATTGAAGACGTTCATGAGCGCTACCAAAGCAAACGGCATCAGCCCCAAGATCCAGGCCGACAGGCGCCCTTCGGCCGACAGTACCCGCACGCGCCCCAGCAGCTTGAGCCGCTCGCGGATAAGTCGGCTCAGATTGCCGAGCACTTCAGTCAGGTTGCCGCCTGAATCGCGTTGGATCAGTACCGACACCACGAAGTAGCGCAGGTCTGTGAGCGGCACGCGTTCGCTCAGGTTCGTGAGTGCCTGTTGCAGCGAGACCCCGAAGTTGACCTCGTCCGCCACCATGCGGAACTCGCCCGCAATAGGCTCCGACATTTCGTCACCGATCATCTGCACGCTGCTCGCAAACGAATGGCCCGCTCGCAAGGCCCGTGTCACCAGATCCAGGGCTTCTGGCAGCTGCCTCTCGAGACGCGCCAGACGGCGACCGCGCCGATGGCTCAGCAAGAGCAGCGGCACCGCCGCGCCAGCGCAGCCGGCCAATGCGGCAACCCACACAGGTTGGTTTGCCAGCGACATCATTGCCAGGAAAACAAGCACGCTCGACAGCAGGCAGGCAAGCAGGACGTGCGACACCGTCCACTCCAACCCAGCCTGCAAGATGAATCGATCCAGGCTATGCACTCGCGGCAGCTTCAGCAGCACGCTCTGCAACCACGGTGCGTCGCTGAGCATTCGGTCTCTCACGAGCCGCGCCTGCGCACCGCGGCTGCCACCGGCAGAGAGCGCCTGAAGCCGCTTTTCGATCTTTTTGGCATCGCCCCCCCGATAGGAGTTCCACAGTAAGTAAAGACCCTCGATGACCATCAGCACCGTGACGAAAACCAGCACGGCCAGAATGATGAGAGTGTCGCCAACCAGGTTGTCGAACATGATGGCCTCCTATTCGTAGTGCTTGTCGGGATCGAACATGTTGTCGGGCAGCGTGACGCCAAAGGACTGCAGCCGTTCAACGAATTTGGGCCGCACGCCCGTCGCATGAAAATAGCCTCGCAGCTGGCCGTCGGGGCCCATGCCCGTCTGGCGGTAGGCAAAAATCTCCTGCATCGTGACGACCTCCCCTTCCATGCCAGTGATCTCCTGAATGCTGGTGACCTTGCGCCGGCCGTCGATCATCCGCAGGACTTGAATCACCACGGTGATGGCCGATGCGATCTGCTGGCGCACGGTGCGGTGCGGCAGGTTCAGGTTGGCCATGCCAATCATGTTTTCCAGCCGCGCCAGCGCATCCCGGGGCGTGTTGGCGTGAATGGTGGTCAGCGAGCCTTCGTGGCCCGTGTTCATGGCCTGCAGCATGTCGACCGCCTCGGCACCGCGCACCTCACCAATCACGATACGGTCGGGCCGCATGCGCAGCGCATTGCGCACCAGCGCACGTTGCGTGATCTCGCCCTTGCCCTCGATGTTCATCGGCCGCGTTTCCATTCGCGCGACGTGCGGCTGCTGGAGCTGAAGTTCGGCCGCGTCCTCGATGGTGATGATGCGTTCGGTGGCGGGAATGAAGCCCGAAAGAATGTTCAGTAGCGTCGTCTTTCCCGCGCCGGTACCACCGGAAATCAGCATGTTGACCTTCGACTGGGCCAGGCCTTCAAGCATCTGCGCCATCTGCGGCGTGAGCGTCTTCAGGTCGTTCACCAAGTTTTCCATCTTCAGCGGAATCTTTGCGAACCGCCGAATCGACATCATTGGGCCGTCCAGCGCCACCGGCGCAATCACCGCGTTGACGCGGGATCCGTCGGGCAGCCGGGCGTCGACCATAGGGCTGGACTCGTCGATACGCCGGCCGACGAGCGACACGATCTTGTCGATGATTCGCAGCAGGTGCTTCTCGTCGGTGAAGCTCACGTCCGTCAGCTCCAGCCGACCCCTGCGTTCGACGTAGATCTGTTCGTGCGAGTTGATCAGGATGTCCGAGACCGTTGGGTCCGCCATCAACAGCTCGATGGGCCCGAAGCCGAGCATCTCGTGCTGGATGTCGCGTATCAGCGTGCGCCGCTCGATGTCGTTCAGCGCCTCGGGGTCTTCCTGCAGCAGCCGCGTGACCATGGTGGAGATTTCTTGCCGCAGAAGCTCGGGCTTCAGGGTTTCGAGCGCGGCCAGGTCAAAGCGGTCCAGCAGCTTCAGGTGCATTCGCTCTTTCAGGAGCTTGTAGGAATCCGATGCAAAAGACGAAAGCGTCGCCTCTGCCAAGTGCGGCCCCGGCGGGCGCGCGGTCGGTTCGGCTTCGATTGCATTGAGCTGTTCTCGAAATGACATGGGGAACCTGCCTTGCTATGGAAGAAGGAATAGGGAAGAAATGATCTACAGGGGCGCCTTGGGCGCTCAGGCTCTGCGGAAAAGCCGGCCAATGAACCCCGTCGATTCCTTTGGGCGCGGACTGAGCGAGTGCGAGATCTCCGCAAGCTGCTTGCAGAGCGGACTGCTCCGAGACATGTCGGCTAAGGGCACACCGCGATTGATTGACGCATCAACGTCCTTGCCGCCGTCGGGCACGCTGATCAGCGTGGCGCCGCCGAGCGAACGGCGCATGTCGGACAGCCCGATTTCTGTGCCCCCGGCGCTGCGGTTGACCAGCAACTCGACCTTGCCGGCCGCATAGCCCAGCGACTTGAACACCTGCATGAGGCGCGTCACGTTGCGGATGTGCGGCAGGCTCGGCTGAAGCACCGGAAAGATGCGGTCGGCACGGTCCAGAACGCGAATGGTGAGCGGATCCATACGCAGTCCAAGGTCGAACAGCACGAAGTCGTACTGGGCCGCAGCCACCTGGAGAATGGTGTCGATGTGCTCGGCCTTGACCTCAAGCGCACGCGAAAGATCATCCGGTGCTGCAAGAATACTGAAGCCGGGTGCAACTTTCACCGCGCTTGCGGCGAGCAGCGACGCGTCGAGCCGGCCGATGTCGCGCGCCACGTCGGCCACCGTGGACGACGGCCGCAGGTCGCTCACATAGGAAAGCGCATCGCCGAACTGAAGGTTCAGGTCGATGAGCAGCACCGATCGGCGCATCGAAAGCTGATGTCCGATGTTGGTCGCAAGAAAGGTCGCGCCGCTACCGCCCTTGCACGGCATGAACGCAACCACCTGCCCCTGTTCTCGCGCCAGCGTGCCGGCCATCTTGATCGCAATGCGCTCCACGGCTGCTTCGAGGGCCGCGGGCTCGGGCGGCGAAGGCAGCACCTCCCGCACGCCTGATCGCATGGCAAGAATCAGGAATTCTGGCGTCTGCATTGCACACATCAGCACCACCGCAATGGCGGGGTGGCGCATGGTGAGCTGCTCGACCATCTCCAGCTCCTGGGGGTCGCAGCACATGCCGTCCACCAGCATCAGGTCGGGTGCCGATCGCTCGACGACCCATTGCATGCGGCTCTTGCCTCCTTCGAACACCGAGACGGCGTGGGAGCGTGCCTCGAGTACCTTGCGCATTTCTTGCAAGTGGACAGGGTTGGGCGAGATGATCGAGATCTTCATGGTGGGTTCCGTTTCGTCTCTACTACGAGCAGATGGTTGGGCTGTGAGGGTCCTTCCGCATCACTTCGCGCGGCAGGAAGGTGGAAAAACTCGGCATCGGAATCAATGGCGCAGCCACGCCGACAATGGGCGAGATCCATTGGTAGTTGAGGCCGGTGATGCCAACCGTGACCCCCTCGCAGGTGGAGGCGGTGCAGCCCGCCGGCGTCCATGCCACGCTCGCCGTGGTGATCTGCGGCAGCAAGGCCTGCATGCGGGCCAGCACCAGCGCCTGCTGGCTGGTGTCGTCGCAGACCACGGCGTAGCGTGCCCCCGCACGCGTGGCCTCATTGGCCGCGTTCCAAGTGAACAGCATGCGCGCGAAATCCAGGATGCCCAGGAACAGCATCAGAAAGACGAGCAGGCCCAATGCAAACTCGACGGTGGTGGCACCGGCTATCTGGCGTTTCATGATGGAGCCCTCATGGTGGCGGTGATGTCGCTGAAGACGATGTCGCCGTTTGCATCGGCAAACACGACGCCCATCACCGACGGAAAGAGCGAATGGAAGGTATAGCTGCTGATGCGCACGGTCACCGTGTTGATGATTGGATTCGCCCCCACCGTCTGCCAGGTGCAGCAACTGCCCGCAGGCACGTTCGTCAGGCTCAGGCCACGAGCCAGCGGCGTGCCCGTGCCTGCGGTGTTGCCGTACACCATCAGGTTGCGAGCTTCTGTGATGTGCGTGCCCGGCGTTTGCACCGACAGGTAGCGAACCGCATCGCGGGTCGCCTTCACTACCGTGTTGTACTCGTACATGGCGCGGCCGAACTCGGTTGTGATGAATGTGAGCAGCAGCAAGAGCGGCATGATGAGCGCTAGCTCGATCAGCGCTGCGCCGCGCTGCGGCCTGGAGTTGGATGCCTTTTTCATTCGCATCACCTCACCAGGACCGGAACCAACGGACCCGCCGCACCTCCAGCGAGTCCGCTGGTCGTGCAGGGGCTGTTGATTGCACCGGCATTGCCGCGGAACTCCAGCCACGTGTCAGTCATTGGAATGCTCAGCGGCTGCAGCATCAGCAGGCAGGCGTAGTCGATGACATGCCCGGCGCCGTCGATGATCGGCGCAGTGACGATGCGTCGATCGGCCCCGTACTGCATGTGACCGCCCGCGACATTGCCTGGTGCTGCCAGTTTCTGGAAGCCATTGAGCGACAGCCCCGTGATGGCCTCGCAGCCGTTCGCGCCCTTCACGTTGGTGCCGGTGTCGGCGCAGGACGCAAAGGCTGCCCGCTTGGTCAGGAAGTTCTGGGCGCTCGCAGGCGATCCGGGTGCCGGGCCGTCGTAGGCATTGGATTGCGCGGGCCAGCTGAGGGCCGTGTAGGCATAGCCGGTGTAGTCGGGTCGCTGGGTGCTCGGATTTCCGCTGTTCTTGTAGATACCGAAGCGCTGGTTCCAGACGTCGACGATCGAAGTCTGGACGCCGGGCGTGCCGAGCACATCGCCCACCTCGGTTCCACAGTAGTTGTTCATCTCGGACTCGGTCTCCGAGGCGCTGTTGCTTCCATCGAGATTGGCCCAACCGATCTCGCCACCGGCAGCCCCGCTCTGCGCCTGGATCAGCTTCACCCACTCGCCGACTGCGAAGCCGTAGTTGGGCGCGGCGCTACCGGGCTTGGGTTTCACGCCGACGGGAATGGGGCATGTCGTCTGCGCGCTTGCGCGGGTTGCGACTGCGCTGGCCGCGACATTTTGCGTGGCGGGGTAAGCGGCAGCATTTCCGGAGAATGCGCCCATGACCTTCATGAGCCAAATGTCGATATTGGGCTGTGTGTGCGCGCACTGCGCATAGGTGGCCACGAGCGGATCGGTCGTGGGGGCATAGGCGGTATCGCGAAAGCTGATGTCAGCGGCGACGATCTGGCCCTGCCCACTCCATGTGACCGACTGCATGTTTACCCGGTTTGCGTTGCCTGCCGACTGCCCGGCGCTCTGGGCTCGGGTGATCGCGGTAGCTTGTTTGTCGAGCTCACGCGCCGCTGCCAAGGCGCAACTGTCCACGGCAGTCTGAAGCTCGGTCTTGACAACGAACAGGTGACCGAAGTCCAGCGCGATACCCATGAATCCAAGGAGGAACAGCAGGGCCAGAGCGGCGGTGATGATCATCGCACCGCGCTGGCGGCGGACGGAAGTCTGGACTTTCATGATCGTCTTCCTGTGCAGTGATGGCAGTTCGAAAAAGCCCCGCGCTTCAGCCGCAGTCCATATTGCCGAGGCAGGTACGGACGACCTCGACCAGATCACTGAGGCGGGTGTCAGTTGCAAGTGGCTGCAGCGCGACGATAAGCAGGATTGAGATCACAGCGACAATCAGCGCGTACTCCACCACCTGGGCGCCGCCCTCTTCCTTCAGAAAGGACTTGACCATGGGACTGCTCCTTTTTCTTTGAGAAGAATGCGGGCCTATAAACCGAGGCGGCGAGCGTGGGGCATGCCCCGCTCGCGCGCCTCAGCCCCAGCTACTAGATGCAAGAGGCCCCTGTAGTCAGACAGGTGGTAACGCGACCGATGAATGTCGCGAAGCCTCCAGCGGGATCTTCGGTAAGCCCTCTCAGCAATACGATCAGCGCGATCGAGACGACCGCGATGATCAGCGCGTACTCGATGACTTGGGCGCCTTCTTCATCACGCAGGAAGCTACGGGTAAATTGGCCGATGGATTGGAGAATGTTGGACATGAGTCTTTCCTTTCAAGGTTCAAACGAGAAAACAAGATTTACTGAATGAGTGAAATGTGTGCATAAGAGTGATGACTTTGGTCGTGACTCTCCTTTCGTACAAAGCTGGTTGCTAAAGAAAAAGGGCGATGGAAAGAAGTGCGATCGGTCGTTGGACCAGCGCACTACTTTTGGCCCCCTATCGCCCCGCCGATATTGATGACGTTCACCGCTGGCGGCGGCGTCTTGTAGGACTCCTGGTACTGCAGCATCGACTCGCGTGCTGCGCGGCCGTCCATGCCCACCACCGGATTCCCGTCTTTGCCGGCATTGGGGTTGAGCGTCATCTTTCTTTTGGCGTCGCGCACGGCATCGCCAAAGCGCGCGTCATAGTTGGGGGTGACGTGGGAGCAGCCGGTGCCTACGAGCAGCGTCAGCGCAAAGATGGTCGACTTGAAGAACATGGTGATGCTCCTTATTGGGTATCGCTGCCCGGTGCGACCGGGGCCGGGGTGCTGCTTTCGAGGCTTCCGTTCAGGTAGATCTCGGCGCGGCTTGGAACGACGTGGTTGTCGGTCGGAACGCGAGGCGAATCGCCGAGCGGCCGAACGAGACGCGGCGTAATGACGAACATCAGCTCGGTCTGGTCGTTCTGGAATTCGGTGCTGCGGAACAGCGCCCCCATCACCGGAACCTCGCCCAAGCCGGGGTAACGCTTCACGGTTTCGGTCGAGTTGCTCTTGATGAGCCCCGCGATGACAAAGCTCTGGCCATCGTTGAGCTGCACGGTGGTGTCCGCGCGGCGTACGGTCAGCGAAGGCAGCACGGCGGTTGCGCCGCCCACGGTGGTGAAGGGTGAACCGGTCTGCGACAGGTCCGACACTTCCGAGATCATCTTTAGATTGATCCGCCCGCCGTTGAGCACGGTGGGGGTGAACTTCACGCCGATGCCGAATTCTTTTTCTTCCAGCGTGATGGTCGAACCGGCGCGGCCGTTGGAGTTCTGCGAAACCGGGATGAAGATCTTTCCGCCCGACAGGAAGCTGGCCTGCTGGCCGCTGATGGACATGATGTTGGGCTCGGCCAGGATGCGCACCAGGCCGTCGTCTTTCTGGCCGTCGATAGAGATGGATGCGCGGCCAATGCGCAGCGCCTCGACAAGGCCGCCCCCGCCGCTCAAGAAGTTGGAGATCAGCGAATAGGTGTTGAGCCCGCCGCTGGCCGTGCGTTGCAGGCCGACGCGCGCCCCCAGGCGATCCAACAGCGTCTTGCTGACCTCTGCGATTTTGACTTCGAGCATCACCTGCTGCGGCGCCGCCACGCGCATCAGGTTGACCACCTTCTTGCCGTCGGCGCCATAGGCCATGGCCAGGCTCATCACGTCGTCGAGCTTGAGCGCATCGCTGATCTCGCCGGTGAGCACGATCGATTTTTCGGCGCTGCGCACGCGGATGCGGCTTTCTTCCGGCATCAACTCGGCGAGCTTGGACTGCAGCGCGCCCGGATCGATGGTGACGATGACGTCCTTGATGTAGCAGGTGCCGTCGACGCTTTGCAGTACAACGTTCATCGAGCCCGCCTGGCGGCCGCGGAAGAAAAGATCGGTTGGGCTCAGCAGCATGACGTCGACATCCGCAATGCCATCACCTGCATTTCGCGCAGCGGCAGGCGGCTGTGCGGCAGCGGCCGGTGCAGCCGCTGGCGCGCCGCTTGGCGGCTGACCGCTGACCACGATGCGCGCAACTCGCGCCTTGAGCGGGATGACCACCGACTTGCCGAGCACGGCGTAGGTCGGCTGGTCGTCCGGGATGATCGCGGTGCAGCGCCGGGTGGCAGGAGCGGCCGGTGCTGCGGCCGGGGTTGCAGCAGCAGCAGCCGGCGCCGCAGCCACTACGTCCGCGGCCATGGCGGGTGCCGCCAGCGTCATGAGTGCCGCCAGCAGCCAGGCGGGTGAAGAAGAAGAGAGATGTTGCACTTGTGGTTCCTCCTGCGGGGGTGATCAGAAGCAATTGAGCGAGCGGGCTGCGTGCTGGATAACTTCCACGCACTCAGATTGCCGCATTGCCACGGGGGCGGCACGCGGCACTCGCACGGGGGCCGGCCGCGCTGCCACAGTGGTGGAGATCGGCAGAATTTCCTTTTCGCCGAACAACTGGCCCTTGGTGATACCGGCGGTCGCAACCGTGGTCTTGTCCATCTGGTTGCGCAGCACGAGCGAGAGGGTTCCCACGCTGCGAGCCAGGTCGAGCTTTTCCGAGTCTTCGAGCGAGAGCTCGAGCGTCACGGCGCTGACCACCTTGGGTTTGGTGTCGTCGCGGTTGGCCTCCTGCGCCACCGCCAGCACCAGCACTTTTTCAAGTACCGTTTTGCTGATCTGACGGTTCTCCTCGCCACGGTTCTTGTCTTGTTGGGCATTGACCATTACGTCGACGTAGTTGCCTGGCAGTGCGAAGCCCGCTACGCCCACCACGTCGTTCACTCGCACGGTCATGGCGCGCTTGCCGTTTGCAATGACCGCGGAAAGTCCGCCCTTGGTGCCGACGGGCGCAAGCTTGCCCTCCAGAATGGCTTCGCCGCGCAGCACGCCAACCTTGACCACCCGGTCTTCCAGCGACTTGGCGTCCTTGAACGAGCCCGACGGCAGGGAGCCGCTCGGCCAGTCGACCAGCGACAGCATCTGGGGGTTGACCCGGCTTCCCAGCTCGATGTCGACCGCGGCCACGACCACCTTGTTGGAGGCGATTCCGCCCTGTCGCGAGACCCATCCCGCCGCGTAGACTGCGGCGGCCAGACCAGTGAGGAGGGCCAGCAGCAGCAGCCCGAGTGCCTTGATGTTTTTCATGCGAATCTCCGAGTGCGGTGGGACGAAAATGGCGGACTACACGTAGCCCAGTTGATGCGCCAGGACCTGTGAAATCGTCCCCACGCAAATGCAAATTCCGTAAGGCAGCTTTCCGATGGATTGCTGCATGTCGATGGTTCCGTTGGGCCGCAGGCCCGCAATGCCCGACATCGCGATGCCGTTCACGGCGTCCTTCACGTTGGTCAACATGTGACCGAGGCGGCGCCGGTGCATGGCAACGATCAGCGCGGCCGCGCCGCCCGCAATGCAGGTGAACAGAATGGCCCACAGCGTCTGATAGGGGCCGATAAAGGCACCGACCATGGCCATCAGCTTGACGTCGCCCGCGCCCATGATTCCCAGCGCATAGAGCGGCAGCATGATCAAAAGGCCCGTTCCCAGCCCAGCCAGTGCCTGCGTCGCGCCCACCAGCGGCGTGCGAGCCGCGAAGGTTCCGTAGATCAGCGCGAAGACCATGCCGCCGAACGTCAGCCAGTTGGGAATGCGATATGTGCGCAAGTCGCTGACTGCGGCTATCACCAGCAGGACAAGCAGCGCAACCATGCGGAAATCAGTTGCCAGCATTGCCAGCAGTCCGAAGAAGGCGTCGAATTCACGCATGAATGGCTCCGTATGTCGTTGTTGTTGATTTGCCGTTGCGCATTCAGGCGCTGCGCCGTACAGCAAACAGCAGCAACAAACTCACGAACACCACGAGGGAACCGAGCAACGCGAATTCCATGAACGACATGCCCGCGTCTTCCCGCAGCAGGTTCATGAAATTTCTTGGCGGCAAGGTGATCGATTCCATGCAGGTCTCCAGTGATGTGGTCGGCTGGCGTTGCCTTGCTGCCCTCATCGGGCACCAACGTTTCGCCGTGGAGTCACTGTAGAAATTGCGCCGCCCGGGCACATGAGCGGTGCGCCCCTTCTGAAGCGAGACAAGCGCCCCGCGCGCCCTGCCCGCATCCATGACAAAGCGCCTGCCCCCAAAACGCGCGCCATTGCGGCCGCAGAGGGCAAAAAAAGGGCCCTGGCATTGCGCCAGGGCCCTGTGTCACTACCGATCTATCTGCTGTCTCAGGTGTCGAGCGTCAGGTGCTGGCCATGCAGTGCCGCCGCCGCGGGCGACGCAAGAAAGCCGATGGTCTGCGCCGCCACTGCGGTCGACACCCATTCCGCCGGGTTGGCGTCGGGCATGGCCTGCCGGTTGGCCGGCGTGTCGAGCACGCTGGGCGCCACGCTGTTGACGGCCACGCCATGCGGCGCCGCCTCGGCCGCCATGGCTTCCACCAGGCGCTGCAGCGCACTCTTGGATGCGATGTAAGCCGCCATGGCCGGCAGGCCGCGCGCCGCCACCTTGGCCGTGACCGCCACGATACGGCCGGCGCCGTGCTCGATCATCGACGGCAGCACCGCCTGCGTGACCGCGACGAAAGACCAGGCGTTGAGATTCATCATGCGGTCCCAGCTTGCACGCGAGAGCGCATGCGTGGCCTCGCCCATCTCGAAGCCGCCCGCAATGTGGATCAACGCGTCGATGCGGCCGAAGGCCTTGAGAGCCTGGCCCGCAAGCTCCGACATCTCAGCCGCCGAGGTCACGTCGCCCGCCAGCAGCAGGTGCTGCGAATTGTCCAGGCCCGGGAAGACCTCGGACAGGTGGTCGGCACGGTGGTCGACCAGTGCAAGGCGTGCGCCCTGCTCCAGAAAATGCTGCGCCACTGCGCGCCCCAACGCGCCGGCGGCCCCGGTGATCACAACATGAGGCATGGTGGTTGTATCTGGCATGGAAGATTCTCCTGGTGGAGGGCCCCCGGGGACCCGCGGATGATGGCCAATGCTAACGCCGCCGCGTACAAAACCGTTGAACCCAGGAATTTTTACGCTATACTTGCGGTCTTGCCAAAAAACGCAAAACGTTTTCTAGTGCAAGGGCTCTTAGCTCAGTTGGTAGAGCAGCGGACTCTTAATCCGTAGGTCGAGTGTTCGAGTCACTCAGGGCCCACCAACCAACATCGCGGAAACGCTGAAAAGCCTGCTACCTCATCGGTAGCAGGCTTTTTTTATTGGGCGAGCCTGCGTAGGTTCGTTTGGCTTCAGGCCCGCGACGGCGTTGCGCCGCGCAAGATGGCCGCGCGCATGTCCTGCGGAACCTCAACCGCGCGATGGCTTTCGAGCGAGGTAGTCACAAGCACCTGCTTCATCTGCATGCGCAGTTCGCCGCTGGCGGGATCGAAGCAGCGCAACACGAGCGTCAGGGAGCGCGAGCCCAGCCGCTCCACCGCCAGGCCGAGCGTGACCTTGTCGCCCATGCGGCTCACGGCGCGAAAGTCGGCCTCGAGCCGCACCGTCGGCAAGCCGATGCGCCGCTCGCTGATAAACGCGTGGTAGTCGATGCCCAGTCCGTCGCTCACCCAGTCTTCCACCAAGCCGTTGAGCATGACGAAGTACTGCGGATAGAAGACGATGCCGGCGGGGTCGCAATCGGAAAAGCGGATCATCCGCGGGCGCTGGAACTCTGCACCTGAGACTTCTTGTGGCTGCGCTGCTGCACTCGTCATGTTCAGCCCTCCTCGCCCGAAGGCTCGCTGCGCATCACGTGCACGCGCAACTGGCCGAGCTGCGTGTGCATCTGCTTGACGGTCTTCATGTCGAGGCCCGAGAACATTTCCAGAATCCACTGCTCGTGTTCCTTGGCCATGGTCTCGAAGCTCGCGCGGCCCTTGGGCGTGAGGCTCACGATCCATGAACGGCGGTCGTCTGGGCTGTGTGCGCGCGCCACCAGGCCATCACGCTCGAGCTCGTCGGTCAGGCCCGTGACGTTGCCACCGGTCACCATCAGGTAACGCGACAGCACGCGCATCTTGAGGCCTTCTTCATAGCGGTAGAGCTGGGCCATGTAGTCGAAGCGGGCCAGCGAGATACCGAAGCGCTCACGCAGCCGGCGCCGGATCTCGGCTTCGATCTGCGTGGTGCTGGCGAGCATGCGCAGCCAGAGCCTGAGCATCGCGTGATCTTCGCGGCCGGCGCGGGCCTCGTGGCCGAGTTCTTCTGCATCGCTGAGCGCGGCATGCGAGGCATCGTTGCGCATCACATCACCTCCCCGCCCGAGACCGAGACCGACTGTCCGGTGACGGATGCGGCACCATTGCCGCAGAGCCAGCGCACCGCATCGGCCACCTCGGCCGGCTGCACGATGCGCCGCTGCGGATTGACGCTGGAGAACTCGGCCAGCGCGTCGGCTTCGCTGCGCCCAGTCTTGTCCACCACGTTGGCAACGCTTGCTCGCAGGATGTCGGTGTCGGTGTAGCCAGGGCACACCGCGTTCACGGTGATGCCCTTGCGCGCCACTTCGAGTGCGAGCGATCGCGTGAGCCCGATCACGCCATGCTTGGCCGCCGAATAGGCTGCGACGTAGGCATAGCCCTTCTGCCCCGCGGTACTGGCGACGTTGACGATGCGGCCCCAGCCGGCTTCGAGCATGTCGGGCAGCGCCGCCTGCGTGCACAGGAAACTGCCGGTCAGGTTCACCGACAGCATGCGCTGCCAGAGTTCGACCGAGGTCTTGAGAAACGGCGCGCTCTCGGCCGCGCCAGCATTGTTGACGAGGATGGCGATGGGCCCGCGCTCGGTACGGGCCAGTGCAAAGGCCGACTGCACCGCTTGCGCGTCGGCCACGTCGGCGGCGGCAACACCGTGCCCCTGGCCCGCGAGCGTGTCGGCCACGCGCCGGAGCGCATCGGCGTCGCGCCCCAGCAGGGTCAACGTTGCACCCTCCGCAGCCAGTGTGCGGGCAATCTCGGCGCCGATGCCGCGCGCGGCACCGGTGACGAGGGCGTGGCGGCCAGTCAGTGAATTTGCGTGCATACCTGAAATGTTTAGTTCTGAACGATTTTAGCGATTGTGACCTATCGCCTCGTCAACCGGCAAACTCGCTGCAAGCGTGCGGACGAAACTCATGCCTTGGCCGCCGAACGAGCGGCTGGCCCGCGGTCCCAGGTCTGCGCGCCGACGCCGCGCTCGCGCAGCTTGAACTTCTGAACCTTGCCGTTCTCGGTGCGCGGCAGGTCTTGCAGCACGTCGATGTAGCGGGGCACTGCGAAGTAAGGCAGCCGGCTCTCGCAGAAGCGAACCAGTTCGGCGGGGTCGATGCGCTCGCCGTCGCGCGGCACCAGCGCGGCCATCACCTCGTCTTCGGCCAGCTCGGATTGCACGGGATACACGGCGCAGGAGGCCACCGAGGAGTGGCTCAGCAGCACCTGCTCGACCTCGAACGACGAGATGTTTTCACCGCGCCTGCGGATCGCGTCTTTGATGCGGTCGACAAACCGGAAGGCGCCGTCGCCATCGCGCACCACGCGGTCGCCGGTGTGAAACCAGAGGTTGCGCCAGGCTTCGACCGTTTTCTCGGGCATGTTGAAGTAGCCGCTTGCGAAGGCGTGCGGCTCGTCGGCGCGCAGCAGCAGTTCGCCGGCTTCTCCGGTGGGCAGTTCCGCATCGCTTTCGTCGGCCACGCGCGCCTGAAAGCCGGGCCGAAGCCATCCCATCACGCCGCCGCGCGGCGAGTCCGGCGCCGTGGCAATGGCAAAGTTGGTTTCGGTGGAGCCGTAGCCTTCGAGCAGGCGAACACCGGTGCGCTCGAAAAAGGTCTTGCCCGCGGCGTCGGGCACGCCCGGGCCGAGCCCGGTGCGCACGCGATGATTTCGCTCCGCCTCGCCCGCGGGTTGCGCAAGCAGTATCGGAACCATGGCGCCCAGCAGGTAGACCACGGTGGCGCCATTCGCACGCATCGAAGGCCAGAAGCCGGAAGCCGAAAAGCGCGTTTCAAAGACGACCTCGGAACCCGTGAGCGCCGCCTGGGCAAAGGTGTTGAGCGCGTTAATGTGGAACAGCGGCAAGGTGGTGCACAGCACGTCCTCCGCGCCCACGCCCAGCACCTCCGCGCTATTCGCGCCCCACCAGAAATACTGCGCATGCGGGCACACCACGCCCTTGGCCGGGCCCGTGGTACCCGAGGTATATAGGATGGCCAGCGGATCGCCGGGCTGCATATCGGCGGGCGGAATGGCTGGCCCGCCAGCGGGATAGGCGCGCACGCGCACGCCGGCCGGCGGCTGCCATGCAGCACCGCTGCCCGCCGGCGCATCGCCGACAACCCAGATTTCCTCGAGCTTCGTCTGCGCAAGCTCCGCAGTCTGCAGGCGTTCCAGAAAGCCGGCTTCGATGACCAGCAGCCTGGCCTCGCTATGCGCCAAAAAGTACCCGATCTGAGGCCCCATGGAGGCGGTGTTCACCGGCACCGTGGAAGCGCCGATCCAGCCGGCACCCAGGAAGGTTTCGAGAAACTCGATGCGATTGCCGCACATGACGGCGATGCGGTCGCCCCGCGCGACGCCGGCTTGCGCCAGCACGGCAGCTCGCACGCCCGCCTCTTCGGCCGCTTCGGAATGCGACCACTGGCGACCCGCGATGCGCAGCAGCGGACGCGAACCGAACAGCGCCGCCTGCCGACGCAACATGTCGGGCAAAGTACGTTGAACGGCCGGCACCGCGCGCGGGTCATTCGTCATCGTGCGTTCCTCCGCCGAGGTAAGTGGCCTGCACCCGCGGATCGCTTGCCAGTTCGCCCGAAGCACCAGAGAGCGCGATCTCGCCGGTTTCGAGCACATAGCCGTGGTCCGACGTTTCGAGCGCGGCGCGCGCGTTCTGCTCCACCAGCAGGATCGAGACGCCGTCGTCGCGCAGCTTGCGCACGATCGAAAGAATGTCGCGCACGATGAGCGGCGCCAAGCCGAGGCTCGGCTCGTCGAGCATCAGCAGGCGCGGCGCGGACATGAGCGCGCGGCCCACCGCGAGCATTTGCCGCTCGCCGCCCGAGAGCGTGTCGGCGCGCTGCGAGCGACGCTCGGCCAGGCGCGGGAAACGGTCGTACACCGACTGCAGCTGCCGCTTCATCGCATCGCTGCGCAGCCGTTTGGCATAGGCGCCGAGCTGCAGGTTGTCGAGCACCGTGAGCTCGCCGAACAGCTCGCGCTTCTCGGGCACGAGGCACAGGCCGCGCTCCACACGCGCCTCCACGTCGAGCCCCTGCAGGTCCTCGCCCTCGAAGCGCAGCGTGCCCTTGCACGGCAGCAGGCCCATCGCAGCCGCAAGCAGCGTGGTCTTGCCCGCGCCGTTCGGGCCGATCACCGAGATGATCTGGCCCGGCTGCAGCTCGAGCGACACTCCGCGCACCGCCTCGACCTGCCCATAGGACACGTGCAGGTCGCCGATTTCCAGCATTGCGCTCATACGACGCTCCCCAGGTAAGCCGCCTGCACGCGCTCATCGGCCCGGACCGCAGAAGGCACGCCTTCCACAAGCTTGGAGCCGAAGTTCATCACCACCAGACGGTCCACCAGTTTCATCACGAAGTCCATGTCATGTTCGACGATGAGGATGGTCACGCCCTCCTCGCGCAGCTTGCGCAGCAGGTCGCCGAGCGCCATCTTTTCCTTGCGGCGCAGGCCCGCCGCGGGCTCGTCGAGCACCAGCAGCACCGGGTCCGCTGCCAGCGCGCGCGCAATTTCCAGGATGCGCTGCGTGCCCAGCGGCAGGCTGCCCGCGAGCTCGTGCGCGCGGTCGCCCAGGCCGATGCGATCGAGCTGGCGCTGCGCTTCCTGCAGGATCTGCTTTTCTTCGGCGCGGTCGAGCCGCAGGCCCGCCTTCAGGATGCCCGAGCGCGTGCGCGAATGCGCGCCCAGCGCCACGTTGTCGAGCAGGCTCATGTGCGGCCGCAGCTTCACGTGCTGGAAAGTGCGCGCCAGGCCCAGCCGCGCCACCTGCCGCTGCGGCATGCCGGCAATGTCGTGTTCCAGAAAGCGCACCTGCCCCGCGCTCATCGGCAGCGTGCACGTCAGCAGGTTGAACATGGTCGACTTGCCCGCGCCGTTAGGCCCGATCAGACCAACGATCTCGCCCGCGTTCACTTCAAAGCTCACGTCGTTGACCGCCACCAATCCGCCGAAACGCTTGACCGCACCCTTCACCGACAGCACCTGCGTGCCGCGCTGTGGCAACTGGCGATGCGGCAGCGGATCAACGACGGCGGCGTCGTAGCGCGAAGCACCTTGTGCACCGGCGCGCCGGCGGGTCCAGCGCCGCAGCAGGCCCATGAGTCCGCCCCGCGCAAAGTGCAGCAGCAGGATGAAGAGCGTTGCGAACGCCACGGCCTCCAGTTGCCCCGCACGCTGCGTGAGCATCGGCAGCACGTCTTGCAGACCATTCTTCAGCACCAGCACCAGCGCTGCGCCCACCAGCGCGCCCGCCAACTGCCCCAGCCCGCCGGCCACCGCCATCAGCAGGTACTCGATGCTCGCGCGCACGTCGAACGGCGAGGGGCTCACGAACCGGTTCATGTGCGCGTAGAGCCAGCCCGCCAAGCCCGCGAAGAGCGCGGCCGTGACGAACAGCGTGAGCCGCACACGGTAGGCGTCGGCACCGACGCTGGCCAGCAGCGTGGCACCGCCGCGCAGTCCGCGGATCGCGCGGCCCGGCCGCGATTGCAGCAGGTTGTGGCTGAACAGGCAGGCCAGCCCAACCACCACCCAGATCAGGTAATACATCGCGCGCGGATCGGCCAGCGACCAGCCCGCGATCCGCAGCGCCGGAATGTTCGACAGCCCCGTGTGCCGCCCGAGCGCATCGACATTGCCGAACAGCATGGCGATCGACAGCCCCCACGCGATGGTGCTGAGCGGCAGGAAGTGCCCGCCGAGCCGCAGCGTGAGCATGCCGATGGCCAGCGCCGACAGGCCCGTGAGCAGCAGCGCGAACAGCAGCCCGATCCATGGCGACATGCCCTGCGTGGTGGTGAGCCATGCCGTGGCATAGGCGGCAATGCCCACGAAGGCGGCCTGGCCGAACGACGTGGCGCCGCCCACGCCGGTGAGCAGCACCAGCCCGAGCGCGACCAGCGCGCCAATGCCGATGTCGTTGAGCAGCGAGACCGTGAAGCTGCCCGCCACCGCCGGCACCAGCGCCAGCACGGCGACCACCGCGGCGATCCAGGCCATGCGCTTGCCGTTTCTGTTGTTGTCGTTCATTGGTCCACCTCGTCTTCTTCCTCTTCGGCGTGGGCCGCAAGAAAGGAGCGCAGCATGAGCACGGGGATCAGCAGGCTGAACACGATCACGTCCTTCAGCGCGCCGCTCCAGAACGAGGCGAAGCTCTCGACCACGCCGACCGCCAGCGCACCCAGCGCCGTCATCGGGTAGCTCACGAGCCCGCCGATGATCGCGGCCACGAAAGCCTTCAGCCCGATGATGAAACCCGAGTCGTAATACATGGTGGTCACCGGCGCAATCAGCACGCCGATGAGCCCGGCCAGCAGCGAGGCGCAGCCGTAGGCGAGCAACGCCGTGCGCACCGGCCGGATGCCGACCAGCCGCGCGCCGATGCGGTTCACCGCCGTGGCGCGCAGCGCCTTGCCCGCCACCGTGCGCTCGAACACCAGGAAGAAGAGCCCGCTCAGCACGATGGCCGCGCCCACCATCAGCACCACCTGGCCGCTGACCGTGAACCCGTCGCCCAGCGTGAACACGGCGCTCGTGAGCGGCGTGGTGCGCGAGCCCTCGGGCCCGAAGAACAGCAGGCCGAGGCCCGACAGGAGAAAGTGCAGCGCGAGGGACACGATCAGCAGTACCAGCACCGAGGCATCCGCAATCGGCTGGAACACCACCCGCGCGAGCAGCGGCGCAATGGGCACCACCAGCAGCACGGCCACCGCGATGTGCACCGCCACCGGCACACCCGGCCGCGCCGCAAGCCATGCAAGCAGGCACGGAATCGCGGGCAGCACGCCCCACATCAGCACCGCCTTGGGAATGCGCTTGGTCTCCCCGCGCCGCAGGAGGCTGCCGACTTCCGTGGCCAGGGCCAGCGCGGCGAGCACGGCCACCATGCCGATGGTCGGCGGGACGCGGCCGGTTTCGAAAGCCGCGAGCGACAGGGCCGCGAAGGCCGCGATGTCGCCGAACGGCACGAACACCACTCGCGTGACGGAAAAGATCAACACCAGCCCGAGCCCGGCCAGCAGATAGACGGCACCATTGGCGAGGCCATCGGTGACGAGGATCAGCGCCACGTCCCATGTCATAGAAATGCCCCTCGGGGAATCGTGGTCGTTGGCATGAAGCGGTTCAAGGTGCGAGCTTCCATTGGCCGTTGTCGAGCTTGACGATCACGCGGGCGCGTTCGTCCACGCCGTAGAGGCTGCCGGGCTTGAAGCTGTACACGCCGTGTGTGCCCACCACTTCCTTGGTGCTGAAGATGGCGTCGCGCAATGCGACGCGAAACTCCGCCGTGCCCGGCTCCGCCTTCTTCATGGCGCGCGATGCGGCATCCGCAAACACCAGCCAGCCGTCGAAGGAATAGGCCGAGAAGGCGTCGCTGGTGGGCGCGTTGTTGACCTTCTGGAACGCGGCTCGGAAGTCGGTCGCGATCTTCTTGGTCGGATAGTTGTCCGGCAGCTGTTCGGCGACGATCACCGGACCGGTGGGCATCAGCGCGTTCTGTCCCGAAGCACTGACCACGCGCACGAAGTCCGGGTTGATCAGGCCGTGCTGGCCATACACCCCGCCCTTGTAGCCGCGCTCCTGCAGCGCAAGGAACGGCAGCGCACCCGGCGTGCCGGCGCCGCCAGTCATCACCGCGTCGGGCCGCAGCGCCACGATCTTCAGCACTTGCCCGGTCACCGAGGCGTCAGCGCGCGCGTAGCGCTCGTTGCTCACCACCTTGATGCCGGCCTCGGGCGCGGCCTTCATGAGCGCGTTGTAGACCAGGTCGCCCCATGCATCGGTAAAGCCGATGTAGCCGACGGTCTTCACGTTGTTGCGCTTCATGCGCTCGACCACCGCATCGATCATCAGCTGGGTGGGCTGCGCCACCGTCACGACCCAGGGGTTCTCATTGGGATCGAGCAGGATGGGGGTGAGGCCGATCATCGGCACCTTGGCCTCCTTGCCCACCTGCGCCATCGCGATGGCGGCAGGCACGCCCGAAGTTCCCATGAGCACGTCGACCTTGTCTTCCTCGATGAGCTTGCGCGCATTGCGCCCGGCGGTGGTCGGGTCGGAGCCGTCGTCCAGCACGATGAGCTGCACCTTGCGGCCATTGATCTCCGGCTTGTAGGCCAGCGCGGCCTGCATGCCCTTGGCATACGGCACGCCCAGCGAGGAGTTGGGCCCCGACAGCGACACGCTCAAGCCGACCTTGAGGTCGGCCGCTAACGCGCTCGCAACGCCACAGGCGGTCAGTGCCGCGGCGAGGGCACCGCGCGTCAAGGTCTGCATCAGGCTCTTCATGTCGTAGCTCCAGTGAGGAAGGATGGAATGAACGGGAAAACTCAGATGAACAACTGGACCGCAGGCAACGCGCGGCCAGCGTCGAGCAGGTCGATGCGCTTCTCGCGAATGGCCCAGCCCGTGGTCGTGCGCACGAGGTGGTGACGAGCGGTGCCGGCCAGCAGGACCTGGCTTTCGCCGCGCGCTTCTATGTAGATGAAGGGCGTGCGCAACCGCACTTCGCCGGCCGACTCGTGCTCGATGCGCGAAGGCTGCAGCACATGCTGGCTGTGGCTTGCCGGATGCTGCGAATGCGCACGCGGGTTCTTCAGGCGATCGACTCGCAGCTGCAGCAGCAGCCGGTCTTCGTAGGCCAGGGAGTTGTACGAGAACGGATCCGTCTGCGCCGCGCCGAGCAGCGGCACCCAGTAGTGGCCGTCTTCGGCGAACAGGGCCAACCAGTCGTCGAGGCGGCGCTCGTCGAGCAGCGCTGCTTCGTGGGCGGCAAAATCGCGCGGGTCGCCGTTCATGCCGCGGCCTCCATGCCCGCCGCCATCGACTTCGCCCAGGCGCGGAACTGGTTGCGCATGAGCAGCTCGTTGGTGCCGTTGGTGGTGATCGTCTCTTGCGCGAGTTCGGCCGGGTCGTAGTTGCGATGCAGGCTCACCCATTCGTTGCCACCGGCGCGCAGGCCCTGCTGGATGCTCTCGAACAGATGCACGTCGTCGTGCGCGACCACCGACATCGGCGAGAACACCAGCCGGTTGTAGCCCATCGCGCGCTCGAACAGCAGCGCGGGCGCACCTGCCGCGCGAAAGCTCCAGGCCTCGATGAGCGTGCGGTTCGCGGCCAGCGGACGGATCACCCGGATGGCCTGCGGCGAGCCCTTGACCGAAAGGCTCGGATACAAGACCGAGTTCTGGGGCGAGCGCTGCAATATCTCGGCCGCGCGCTCTTCGCCATGCGCGGCGCGCATCGCGGCCTCGTACTCGGGCAGCTGCGCGTAATTGGAATGGATGCTGAAGTTGACGCCCAGCACACTGTGGCCGTTGGCGAACACACGGCCGCCCATCTTGTCGAAGAACTCGTAGCCCGAACCGAATGGCAGGATCTGCTCCATTGCCATCGGCTTGGCATCGTGCGGCGCGCGGCCTTCCCACAGCGCCTCGGCCGCCTTGGTGGCCGACTCATGCGTCGACATCGGGTGCACCGTGTCGTTGATGTTCTCGAGGTACATCTTCCAGTTGCAGTGCACGATATTGCGAAGCACGCCGCCACCGGCAGTGAGCTTGCCCTCGGGCGAGCGGTCGACCATGTTGTCGATGGCGCCCAGCACCTCGCCGAAATAGTCCTCGAAGGAAGGGCCCGCATCGGACAAGCGCACGAACACGAAATCGCGATACACCTTCACGTGCTTCACCACCGAGAGCCCCTGCCCCGACTCGCAGGCCTTGAGCTGCGTGCCCTCGTAGCCGTTCTTCAGCGGCAGGCCGAGCGGCGCGCCATCGAGCTTGTAAGTCCACGCGTGGTACGGGCAGCGAAAGAAGCGGCCGGTGTTGCCGCACTCGTCCGTCACCAGCTGCGTGCCCTTGTGCGCACAGCGGTTGTAGAGCACGTGCACCGCGCCATCGGGCTGCCGCACCATGAGCAACGGCCGTCCCGCAATGTCTTGCGCCACGAAGTCGCCCGCCTCCGGCACCTGGCTCGCATGGCCGAGAAACACCCAGGTGGTCGCGAACAGATGCTCCTGTTCGAGCGCGAAGATCTCATCACTCAGGTAGAGGTCGCGGTGCACGCGGTCGTGCTGCACCAGGGCGGCAATGCGATCGGGATGATGGCGGTAGCTGGTCATCGGCGTGCTCGGGCTTATTTCAGGGCACCAGCTTCCACTGGCCCTTGTTCATCTGCACGATCACCACGCCGCGCTGATCGGAGCCGTAGCGGTCGTCGGGCTTGAAGGTGTAGATGCCGTGTGTACCCACCAGCTCGCGGGTCGCCACGATGGCGTCGCGAAGCGCCGTGCGATATTGCGGCGTGCCCGGCTCGCCCTTGGTGCGCGAAACTGCATCGGCCAGAAGCAGATAGGCGTCGTAGGTGTACGACGAGAAAGCATCGGTGGGCATCGAGCCGTTCGCCTTCTGATAGGCGTTGCGAAAGCCCATCGACACCTTCTTGATCGGGTTGCTGTCGGGCAGCTGATCGGCCACCAGCACAGGGCCACTGGGCACTTGCAGGCCCTCGATCGAGTTGCCGCCTACGCGCACGAAGTCGGCGTTGATGAGCCCGTGCGTCCCGTAGATCTTGCCCTTGTAGCCGCGCTCGGCCAGTGCGATGTAGGGCAGCGCGCCGGGTGTGCCCGAGTTGCCGGCAAACACCGCGTCGGGCCGGGTGGCGACGATCTTCAGCACCTGCCCGGCGACCGACGAATCGCTGCGCGCGTAGCGCTCGTTCGCCACCACCTTGATGCCGGCCTTCTCGACGCTCTTCACGAGCGAGTCGTACGCCAGGTCGCCGAGCGCGTCGGAAAATCCGATGAAGGCCACCGTCTTCACGCCGGACTTCTGCATGCGGTCGACCACACCCGCGACCATCAGTGGGAACGGCTGCGACACCGTCACCGTCCACGCGCCTTCGGCGCCCGGAATGGTGACTGGCGTCGGCGAGATCAGCGGCGTGTTGAGTTCGCGCGCTACCGAAGCGATAGCCATTGCGCCCGGCACGCCCGAGGTACCGATCAGCACGTCGACCTTGTCCTCCGTCACCAGCTTGCGCGCGTTGCGGCCAGCTGTGGTGGGGTCGGAGGCATCATCGAGCACGATCAGTTGGACCTTGCGGCCGCCGATCTCCGGACGCTCCGCAATGGCAGCGCGAATGCCCTTTTCATACGGCACGCCCAATGCGGCCACCGGGCCCGAAAGCGAGCTGATGAAGCCGATCTTGAGGTCGGCCGCCATGGCCTGCGCGGCGGCCAGCGCAACCGCGGTGGCGCCAAGAAATCGAGTGAGTTTTTTCATGTCAGGGAACCAGCTTCCACTGGCCTTTTTCAAGCTTGACCACCACACGCGAACGCTCGTCCGATCCATACCGATCGTTCGGCTTGAAGTTGTAGACGCTGTGCGTACCCACGAGCTCCTTGGTGCTCACGATGGCGTCTCGCAGCGCCAGGCGGAACTGCGGCGTGCCCGGCTCGGCCTTGGTCGCAAGCGCGCGCTGCGCCGCGTCCAGGTACAGGAGCCATGCATCGAAGCTGTAGGCAGAGAAGGCATCGGTCGGCGGCACGCCGTTGGCCTTCTGGTAGGCCGCGCGGAAATCCATCGACACCTTGCGGATCGGGTTCTCGTTCGGCAGTTGCTCGGCCACGATCACCGGGCCGGTGGGTGCGAGCAGGCCTTCGACAGATGTACCGCCCACGCGCACGAAGTCCGGGTTGATGAGCGCATGCATGCCGTAGATCTGGCCCTTGTAGTCGCGCTCCGCGAGCGCCAGGTAGGGCAGCGCGCCGGGCGTGCCCGAGGTACCGGTGATCACCGCATCGGGGCGCAGCGCGACGATCTTCAGCACCTGGCCCGTCACCGACGAATCGGCGCGCGCATAGCGCTCATTCGACACGATCTTGATGCCGGCAGGCTCCGCGCTCTTTTGCAGCGCGTCGTACACCAGGTCGCCCCAGGCATCGGAGAAACCGATGTAGCCGACCGTCTTCACGCCTGACTTCTTCATGCGATCGACCACCGCGCTCACCATCAATGGTGCAGGCTGCGGCAGCGTCACCATCCATGCGCCCTCCTCGCCCGGCAGGTTGGCGTTGGCGATCGAGATCAGCGGCGTCTTGGTTTCGCGCGCCACGCCGGCAATGGCCAGCGCGCCGGGCGATCCTGCCGTACCGATGATGACGTCGACCTTGTCCTCGTCAATCATCTTGCGGGCGTTGCGCGCGGCCGTGGAAGGGTCGGACGCATCGTCGAGCTGCACCAGCTGGATCTTCCGGCCGCCCACCTTCGACTTGTAGGCGATGGCGGCCTTCATGCCCTTCTCATAGGGAATGCCGAGCGACGACACCGGTCCCGACAACGAGGTGATGAAACCGACCTTGAGATCGGCGGCCCATGCGCCCGCGGCGCCCAGCGCTCCAAAGGCTGCAGCAATGCCCGCGAGGGCACGGAATCGGTTCAGGACTTTCATGGCGATGCTCCAGAAGTAAGGAATGAACGTGACGAACGCTGAATGACTAGAGGGCGAGGCTGCCGACACTGGTGCCGCCGCACACGTAGAGAACCTGCCCGGTGATGAAGCTGCTGGCCGGGTCGGCAAAGAAACGCACCGCGCGCGCCACGTCGCCCGATTCGCCGAGCCGCTTGACGGGCACGGAAGCCGCAAGCGCGCGTTCCTTCTCGCTGCCGGCCTCCACCACGTCGTAGAACATGTCGGTTCGAATCGGGCCGGGTGCCACCACGTTCACCGTGATGCCATCCGCGGCGAGCTCGAGCGCCCAGGTGCGCGCCATGCCCAGCATGCCGGCCTTCGTCGCGGAATAGCTGGTGCGCGTGGCCAGCCCCAGCGCGGCGCGCGACGACAGCAGCACCACACGGCCGAACCGCCGTGCGCGCATCGCAGGCAATGCGCCTTGCACGAGCTGGATTGCGCAACCCAGATGCAGGTCGACCAGCGCATCGAGATCGTCGAGCTTGACTTCGGGCAGCAGCGCGGCCCGGATCACGCCCGCGTTGTGGACGATGGTGGTCGGCGCAAAGCGTTCGACCAGTTCGCGCACCGCTTCGCCGGTAGCGGCACGGTCGCTCAGGTCGACCTCGATGCTGTGCAGCTTCGGATGTTCGATCTCGGACTTGCGGCGCGCGAGCGACACCACCTCGTAGCCCTGCGCGAGCAAGTCTTCGCAGATCGCCTTGCCGATGCCGGCGCTGCCGCCGGTGACGGCTGCTACCTTGTTCATGCGCGCGCTCCCTGTCTTGCCCCCTCCCCCGCACGCGGGAGAGGGCTGGGGTGAGGGCGAGCGCAAGGCACAGAGCCCTCATCCCCCGCCTTCTCCCGCAAGCGGGAGAAGGAGCCAAAGCCAATACCGCGGCAGCGAGTCATAGCGATGCTCCCACGAGTGCCAGCACGCGCAGCGGACTGCCACTGCCCTTCTCGATCTTGAGCGGCGGGCAGATCAGCACTGCGCCCGATGGCGGCAGCAGGTCGAGGTTGCTCAGGCACTGCAGTCCATAGCGGCCCGCACCGTGCATGTAGTAATGGCACGGATACGGCGGCCGCAGGTGATAGCCCTGCCCCGCATCGGTACCGATGGCCTCGGAGCCGAAGCCCAGCACGTCGCGCTGCTCTACCAGGAAGCGCACGGCCTCGGTGCTCGGGCCGGGCGTGTGCTGGCCGGTCTCGTCGAAGTTCTGATAGGCCGCCGGGTCGCTGCGCTTGGACCAGTCGGTGCGCATCAGCACCCACGCGCCCTTCGGGATGCGGCCGTGCGCGGCTTCGTAGCGCTCGATGTCGGCCACGCTTAGCAGGTAGTCGTCGTTCGCCTGCGCATCGGCCGAGCAGTCGATCACGCAGGCAGGGGCCACGAAGTGCTGCACGGGAATCGTGTCGACGGAATTGTTCGGCAGGTCGCGGCCCGAGATCCAGTGGATCGGCGCGTCGAAGTGCGTGCCCGTGTGCTCGCCGCAGGAAAAGTTGTTCCAGTACCAGCCCGGGCCGCGCTCGTCGTACTTGGACACTTCCTCGATGCGAAAGGGCCAGCACTGGCCCATCTCGGGCGGCAGCGCGATCTGCGGGAACTCGGGCGTGAGCGTCTGCGTGAGGTCGATCACGCGGATGCGACCGCTCGCCATGGCGGTCACGAGGCCGCCGAGGATCTCGGCGGCGGACATCAGTTCGGTCGTTGTCGTCATCGTGTGGCTCCTGTTCTCAGCCGCCTGCGGCCAGCTCGCGTTCGAGCACCTTGGGGTTGTCGCGCCAGCGCTCCAGCCACTCCTGCGCCACGTCGCCGGGGTACACGTCTTCGACGCCATCGCGCAATGCCTTGACGATGGCGTTGGCCAGCGCGGTGGGCGCCAGCTTGGGCGGTGGCGTGTGCTGGTTCCACTCGTCGTCGATGGGCCCGGGGAACACGTTGATCACGCGGATGCCGGCCGGCCGCATCTCGGCGCGCAGGCATTGCGCGAGCGAATGCGCAGCCGCCTTCGACGCACTGAAGGTGCCGTGCGGCGGAAAGTTGCTGAGCGCGTAGATCGACAGCAGGTTGACCCACGCGGTCGCGCCCGTCGCGCCGTCGGCCGAGCGGCCCTTGAGCGCGGGGCCAAACTCCTGCGCGAGGCGCAGCAGGCCGAAGTAGTTGATGTCCATTTCGGCCTTGGCCACGTCGGTGCCACGGCGTGCGCCGATGCCGAAGGTGCGGTGCACCTCGGCGTTGTTGATGACGATGTCGACCTTGCCGCCGATGGAGCCCGCAAGCTCGGTCACCTGCCGGCCGTTGGTCAGGTCGAGCGGCACCAGCGTGACCTGCGGCAGCGCGGAGATGTCGTCCAGGCCGTCGCCGAGCTTCTTCCAGGGCTCGGCATGGCCGACCCAGACGATGTCGGCGCCGGCCTTCACCAGCGCGCGCACGAGGGCCTGGCCCACCTCGGTCTTGCCGTCGGTCACCAGCGCCTTGCGGAACTTGGGGTCGCTGGTCATTTCACGGAGCATCTTGTCGTCGGCCATATGGGCACTCCCTTCGTTCGGAAAACCAATGAGAACGGCCTGGCCCGCTCGGTCGAGCCGGGCTCCGACCCGCACGCGCTGGGGCGCATCGCCAACCTCGCCGTGCAGGTGGACCATGAGCGTGGGTCCGGCGTCCAGATGCACGAGGCCCAGCCGCCAGGGCAGTCGCTCACGGAAGAACAGGTCGTTGCTGTGGTGCAGCGTGGTGCTGCCGAGCAGTTCGCCCTCGCCGCTTTGCGCGCGCCAACGCAGCGCAGCGGAGAGGCACTTGTGGCAAACCTCGCGCGGCGGGTACTGCACCGTGCCGCAGTCCTCGCAGGTCTGCAGCTCGAAGCGGCCTTCGGCGGCGGCGGCCGTGAGGCCGAGCGCCACGCGGCCACGCGCGCCGGGCGGCAGGTTCATCTGCCGGGTACGCAGCACCGGGTTCTTGCGCGGGGGGCGCATCATCGGCATCGTCATGCGGGTCTCCCCAGGATCACCGCGCCTGTGCACAGGCAACGGTCGTAGGTCACCATGCCGAAGCCGGCAACGAGGCCCAGTTGCGCATCGGGCACTGCGCGCTTGCCGGCCTGGTCGGTCAGTTGGCGGATCGCCTCGACCATGCCGAGGAAGCCGCCCGCCGCGCCGGCCTGCCCGGCCGAGAGCTGGCCGCCGCTGGTGTTGTTCGGAAAGCTACCGTCGAAGGTCATGGTGTGCGACTGCACGAAGGCGGGGCCTTCGCCCTTCTCGCAGAAACCCAGGTCCTCGAACTGCATCATCACAATCACCGGGTAGTCGTCGTAGGTCTGGACAAAGTCGAGCGCTGCGGGCCGCACGCCGGCCTGCGCATACAAGTCGTCGCGGTCCTTGCGCCAGCCGCCCTGCACCATCACCGGGTCTTCGGCATAGGCGTTATGGCGCTCGATGGCGCCGCGGATCGCGACGTGCGCCAAGCCCAGGTCGCGCGCGCGCTCCTCGCTCATCACCAGGAACGCATCGGCGCCGGCACACGGCATCACGCAGTCGAACAGATGAATCGGATCGGAGATCGGCCGAGCGGCCATGTACTCCTCCAGCGTTAGCGGCTTCTTGAACATCGCGTTCGGATTGCCGAGCGCATTGATGCGCTGGTCCACGCAGATGCGGCCGAAGTCTTCGCGCTTCGCGCCATAGGTGCGCATGTAGTTGGCAGTGATGAAGGCGAAGATCGAGTTGGGCCCGCCGGAACCGTAGGGGTAGCTCGCATCGCGCGCAAAGTTGCTGAAGCTGCCGAGCGTCTGGCGGAAGGAGTCGACATGGTTGGTATCCGCACCCACGCAGGCCACGATGTCGGCATCACCCGCCTGTACCGCACGCGCGGCGCGGCGCAGGCACATCACGCCCGAGGCACCGCCGGTGGGCACATGGTCGAGCCAGCGCGGCGACAGACCTAGGTGCTGCGTCACGCCCACGGCCGTGTCGGGCGCTAGCGAGAAACTGCTGAGGCAGAGGCCATCGATCTGCTCCTTGACCACGCCGCTGGCGTGGACCAGCGCCTCGATCGCCTGTCCGATGAACCAGTGCGCGGTGCGCGTGGAGTAGCGCACGTAGGGCACGGTGACGGGCACGGCGACCGCGACGCCTTCGTAGGAAAGCCGTTGCTTCGTCATGTCTGCCTCTTTTTCATCGAACGGGTGTCGATGCAATGGCCCTGCCCCGGCAGCGACTGCGCCATCTCGCGCAACTGGCCGCGCTGGATCTTTTGCGAAGGCGTGAGTGGCAGCGCATCGACGAAAGCCACATAGCCCGGCGCCTTGTAGTACGCCAGTTGTGCGAGCGCGTGTTCTACGATGCTGGCAGCGATCTGTGCGCGTTCTGAGGCATCGGCGCCCTCGCGCATCACGATGCAGGCCAGCACCTCGTCGCCGCGCACCGCATCGGGCGTGGCGGCCACCGCCGAGGTCTTCACGGCCGGGTGCTGGTTGAGCACGCTCTCGACCTCCACGGCCGAGATGTTCTCGCCGCTGCGGCGGATCACGTTCTTCTTGCGGTCGACGAAGAAGAAGTTGCCCTCGGCATCGCGGCGCACGAGGTCGCCGGTGCGGAACCAGCCATCGGCCCAGGCCTCGCGCGTCGCTTCCTCGTCCTTCAGATAGCCGGAGAAGAAGTAGCGTTTCGGGTCGCTGCCCGTGGAGCGGACGAGCAGTTCGCCCGGCGCATCGATGTCGACGTCGTTGCCATCCTCGCCCACGAGGCGGATCTGAACAAAATCTTCCTGCCGCCCGAAGCAGCTCGTGCCCACGAGGCGCGGCTCCCGGTTGGCCATGATGCAGGCGGCCGCGCCGGTCTCGGTCATCGCCCAGGCCTCGACCAGCGGGAAGCCGAAGCGCTTCTCGAACGGCGCATGGTTCTTGCGGTCCACGCCAGCGCCGAAGCCCCAGCGGATCGCATGGTCGCGGTCTGCGGCAGACGGCGGTGCCGACAGCAGCATCGCGGGCATCACGCCAAGGTAATGCACGATGGTCGCGCCGCTTTCTCGGGCGCTTGCGAGCCAGGTCTTCGGGTGGAAGCGGTCGAGCTGCACCAGACAGCCGCCTGCCACCAGCACCACCATGGTGGAGAACGCCATCGCGTTCATGTGGTTGAGCGGCAGCGGCGTGATGACGCGTTCGGCATCAGGGCGGATGCTGCAGACGCCGTCGAGCGCGGCATACCACTCGCCAGCGCGCTGGAAGTACGCGTTGCTCAGGATGCAGCCCTTGGGCCGGCCCGTGGTGCCGGAGGTGTAGAGCAGGCCGCATTCGGTGTGGACGCTAATCGGCTCGTGGGCGCGTGGCGCGGTGGTCTTCGCTTTCGGCACGGCGTCATCAGGCCCCATGGTCTCGAAGGGCACGCCTGCTTGTGCCGCGGCTGCGAGCAGATCGCTCGCGCGCTCGGGCAGCGTGACTGCGAGACCGATTTCGCTATGGCCGATCAGGTAGACCAGTTCTGCCGATCGCATTTCGGCATTGATCGGCACGACGCTTACGCCCAGCGCGTTGAGCGCGAACCAGTGAAAGAGGAAGGCCGGCCTGTTCTCCAGCAGCAGGCCCACGCGATGGCCGTGGCCGTAGCCGGCTTTCGCATAGGCAGTGCGCAGGCGCTCGACTTCGGCCGCTGCCTCGCCCCATCGGATGACGCCGGCCGGGATGCCGTAGGCTGAAGCGGTCACCGACTCGGTGAACAAGAACTCGGCCTGCGGCGTGCGCGCCGCGGTGGCCGCAAAGACTTGATGGACGGTGACGTGTGGCATCGCGTCCCTAGATGAAGAGCTGCACGGCCGGCAAGGCCGCGTCGCAGTTGAGTAGGTTCACGCGCTTGAGCGTCATGCGCAACGCGCCGTTCTGCACCGTGAGGTGATGGAAAAAGGTGCCGACATAGAACTGAAGCTCATCGCCCTGCGATTCGGTGTAGTGAAACTCGGTGCGCACCACGAAGCGGTTGCCTTCGGCATCGAGCGTTTCGACCACCGGCATTTGCAGCAGATGGTGGCAACGGCTTTGCGGCTGCTGCGAGAACGCGCGCGGACTCTTCAGGCGCTCGATGCGCAGCTCGCGCAGCAGCTTGTCTTCGTACAGGTGCGAGGTGTGGTTGATGCCATCTTCCTGATCGGGCACCAGTGGAATCCAGTAGAACGCGTCGTCGGTGAAAAGCGCGTTCCATTCTTCATAGCGGCGCGTGTCGAGCAGGTGCGCTTCGTTCACGACGAAGTCGATCAGGTCCTGGCGGGTGATTTCGACGGCGGCCATCACATCGTCTCCGTCATGCGCTGCACCCAGCTGCGGTACTGGTTGCGCATCGGCAGTTCGTTGGTGCCGCCGGTCGTGATCTCGCCGCCTTTCAGCTCCGACGGATCGTAGTTGCGATGCAGGCTGACCCAGTCGTTCCCGCTCGCGTGCAGCCCGGCCTGCATGCCGCGATACGCCTGCAGATCGTCGTGCCCCACCACCGAGAACGGTGAGTTGATGAGCCGGTTGTACATGGTGGTGCGCTGCAGCAGTTCGGGCGGCGCGCCCTTCAGGCGGAAGGTCCAGCTCTCGATCAGCGTCTTGTCGGCCGAGATCGGCTTCACCACGCGGATCGCCTGGATCGCGCCCTTGATCGTGAGGTTCGGGTAGTACACCGTGTTGTGCCGCGCCATGCCCAGGATCTGCGCGGTCTTTTCCTCGCCGTAGCGCGCCTTCATGGAGTCGTCGTACGCGGGAATCGCCTTGTACTTGCTGTGGATGCTGAAGTGCACACCCGTGAAGCTGTGGCCGTGGTCGTAGGTGCGAATGCCCATGTCCTCGAAGAACTTGTAGTCGGACATGAAAGGCACGAACTGCTCCACCGCCATGGGTTTGGGTTCGTCCTCGGGCTTGTCCGCCCACATGCGCTTGGCGGTGCCGGCCGACGATTCATGCGCCACCATCGGGTGCATGGTGTCGTTGAGGTTCTCCACGAACATCTTCCAGTTGCACTGGTGCATGAAGCGCAGGCATCCGCCCGCGATCTCGAGTTCGCCTTCTGGCGATCGGTCGGCCATGTTGTCGATGGAACTCAGCGAGTCGCCGAAGTATTCGTCGAAGTCCGGCCCCGCATCGTTGACCTTCACGAAGATGAAGCCGCGGTAGCTGCGCACGTGCTTCAGCGTGATGAGCCCCTTGGCCGATTCGCACTCGTGCAGCGCGGTGTACTCGTAACCGGTCTTCAGCGGGATGGCGAGCAGCGAGCCGTCGGTCTTGAATGTCCAGGCGTGATAGGGGCAGCGAAAGAACTTGCCGGTGTTGCCGCAGGGCCCACTCACGAGCCGCGAGCCCTTGTGGGCGCAGCGGTTCATCATCGCGCGCACGCTGCCGTCGGTGTGGCGCACCACGATCAGCGGCCGGCCAGCAATCTCGTTGCTGATCCAGTCGCCCGGCTTGGGCAGCTGGCTCTCGTGGCCGACGTAGTTCCAGGTGTTGGCGAAGAAGTGCTCCTGCTCCAGCTCGAACAATTCCTGGCTGATGTACAGGTCGCGATGCACGCGGTCGTTCTGCACCAACGCGCGGACCACTTCCGGGTTGTCTCGGTACGAGGTCATGGTTCTCGTGGCTCCTTGCTTCAGATGTCGAGCACCAGACGTGCGCCCTTGGCGCGCGAGATGCAGATCTGCATGACGGTGCCTTCCGCCTTCTCTCGTGCGGTCAGCACGTAGTCGCGGTGGTCGATCTCGCCTTCGAGCACAGGGGTAGCGCATACGCCGCATTCGCCGCGCTTGCAGTCGAACATGGGGTCGCAGCCGTTCTCGATCAGGCAATCGAGGATGCTCTGGTCGGCCGGCACGGTGAAGCGCTGGCCCGATTGCGCCAGCTCCACCTCGAAGGGCTGGTCACCCTCTTCCACGACCGGTTCGGTAAACAGCTCGAAGTGCACGCGGTCGTGTTCCCAGCCGCGCGCCTGGGCGCGGGCGAGCACGGCGTCGAGCATGACCTTGGGGCCGCAAACGTAGAGGCGGTCGCCGGTGGGGACGCCGTCGAGCAACGCATCGACGGCCCGCGGCGTGCCGGCTTCGGCGTCGGCATGCACGCGCAGGTCGTCGCCCAGGAGCGCCTGCAGCTCGGGCAGGAAGGCCATCAGGTCGCGGCTGCGGCCTGCGTAGTGCAGGCGCACCGGCGCCCCTTCGGCGCGGCGCCGTGCCGCCATGGTGGCGAGTGGCGTGATGCCGATGCCGCCTGCTACCAGCACCGTGCCACCGGGGCCGGTGTGCAGCGGAAAGTCGTTCTTCGGCGGCTCGATGGCAAGGGTGTCGCCCTCTTTCAACTGCTCGTGCATGAAGCGCGAGCCGCCACGGCCTTCGGCCTCCTTGCGCACGGCAATGACATATTCCGTCGGCGCGTTGGTGGCGTTGCGCGCCGTCGCGAAGTTGATCAGCGAGTAGTGGCGCCAGTCGGTCTTGCCGTCGGGCAGCGTCACCTGCACGCGGATGTGGGCACCGGCCGCGAAGCCGGGCAATGCGCGGCCATCTTCCGCGCGCAGCCGCAGCATGCGGATCAGCGGATTGAGTTCGCGCGCTTCGGCAACGCGAAGCTGAAGGGTGGCGGTGGGAGCAGTCATCGTGCGTGGTCTCTTCAGGCCAGGGCGTGCTGCGCCAGCGCGGCTTGCAGCTTGTGGCCGTGTTCGTCGGCGAGCGCCGCGTCGCGCAGTTCGCGCAAGGTGGCAGGCGCGAGCGCCGTGCCGGCACGCTCGACCGCGCGCATCACGGTGTCGTAGTTGCGGATACCGCGCTCGTGCGTGTCGCTGTAGCCCTTGACGAGGCGCTGGCACTGGGCCAGCTCGACGGCCAGCTCGGGGTTGCGCTGGGCCGTGGCGGCAATGCGTTGAAGCCACTCTTCGATGCGGCGGTTTTCTTCCGCGTAGCGCATCGTCGAGCGGCGCCAGCGCTTGCATGCCGCCACGGTGCGCAGCATCAGATAGCCATGCAGCGAACTGGTCTGGATCACACGGCCGTGCTGCGTGAAGCCCTCGACGATCCTCTTCGGCAGCGTTGAGTTCATGAGCCAGCGGCCGATGCCGCCCGGCAGCGTCTCGCAGATTTCCTGCAGTCGCGGATGCATGTATTCGTTGATGGCGAGCACCTGCCCCGGCTGCACGCGGGCCTCGCCGCGCACGCGCTCGAAGCGGGTGGCGCGGGTTTTGAGCGCGGCGACGCGGGCGGTGTCTTCGTAGGACATCCACAGTGCAAGGTGTCGTGCGGTTTCGCGCAGCAGTCGGTGATCGTCGCTTCCGGGCAGCGTGGCGATGGCGGCCATGCGGTCGAGGTACAAGGCCGCGTAGGCCGGATCCTGGTAGTCGATGAGGCGACGCACGCCTTCGAGCAAGAAGTCTTGTGCAGCGAGCGGGAAACCGTGCTGCACGCGTTCGACCAGCGCGCGCACCGCGGGGTGGCGAGGTTGCGGCACTGGCGTGGCGACAACCGGCTCCGGCGGCGTCTCGCCATCGTCGCCACCCTGGGCTCGCGCAAACGCCGCACCAAACGCCTTCAGGCTGGGCTTGACCCCTACGCCACCGCGCTCGATGGTGGCCTCGAACTGCGCGCGGCTGAACGGCAGCACGCCGGATCCCGCCAGCGCACCGAACAGCACGGCGCTGATCACGCTGCCCGAAGCTTCGGCCGCTTGCGCCATGTCGAAACGGATGAAGCGCTTGGCCGCCCTGCCGGTGTGCGCGAGCAGCTGCGCGCTGTCGACGCGGCCATCTCCGAGCGCGCTCTTCTCCGCGATGGAGAACACACGGTGCGTCGATGCGATGAGCGTGGTGCGGTCACGCGTGACCAGCCCGCGTTGCACGGCACGGCCGGCTTCCATGAGTTCCGATGCGAGCACCACGTCAACGTCACCCGGCAAGGGCATCAGTGCCAGCACGGGCTTCCCGCCGTCTGCCTCGGCCTGCGCCAGGGGATACAGCTCGACGTAGTAGATGGTGGCGCCAGTGCGCTGCGCCACGCCGGGCACAGAGGTGGTCTGCGCGACATAGCCGTTGGCCTCGCCCATGTCGACGATCCAATCGGCCAGCACGCCGCCGCCCTCCCCGCCCATGGCGAGGATTGCGATCTTGATGGGCTGTGGCTTGTTCGTCATTGCTTCAGAAGGCATAGGCTTCGCGGCGGCGCGCCTCGCCGCGCTGCAGCCAGCCGATGACGGCGGCGCGCACGCGCTCGCGCAGCAGGTCCCAGCGGCTCGGGTTGCTGACGATCTGCGCCTTGTAGAACGAGGGGCACAGCACCGCGGCATGCGAGACCTCGCCGCAGACCCCGCAGCCGACGCAGCTGTCGAGCACGGTCGCAACCGGATCGGTGCGCAGCGGATCGGGGTTGGGCTTGATCGAAAGCGAGGGGCAGCCCGAGAGACGGATGCACGAGTGGTCGCCGGTGCAGGTGTCGGAATCGACGCCGAACTTTTCGCGCACCATGCGCTTGCCGTCTGCGATGGCCTTGCGCACCAGCGGCTTTTCGCGGCGCTGCTTGTTGAGCATGCATTCCGACTGCGCGATGAGGACCTTGGGACCCTTCTTCGTCGTGGTGAGCGCTTCTTTCAGCGCATCGCGCATGCCGGCCACGTCATAAGTGCGGCGCAGCGTCTTCACCCATTCGACGCCCACGCCGCGAACCGCGCGCTCGATCTCGTGGCCGGTGCTGCGCGTCTTGTTGACGGCATTCGACGAGAGAATGTCCTGCCCGCCTGTGGCCGAGGTGTAGTTGTTGTCGACGACGATGGTGAGGTTGTCGCTTTTATTGAAGACCGCGTTGGCCACGCCGCTGGTGAGGCCGTTGTGCCAGAAGCCGCCGTCGCCCATCATCGAGATAGCGCGCTTTCCGGCCGGCGCATTGAGCGCCGCCGCACCGGCCCCGCCAAGGCCGTAGCCCATGGTGGTGTTGCCGATATTGAAGGGCGGCAGGATGGAGAACAGGTGGCAGCCGATGTCGGCGCTCACGTGGTGCGCGCCGAGCTCGCGCTCGACCAGCTTCATCGCGCTGAAGATCGGCCGCTCCGGGCAACCGGTGCAAAAACCTGGAGGACGCGCATGCACCACTTCGCCGAGCGACGAGGACGGCAATGCCGGCTCGGGCGCGCCATCGACGCCGATGGCGGCCACTTCCTTGAGCGGGATCACCTTGCGCTCGGCCACCTTGACAGGCAGCGGCGCCAGGCGCTCGTAGCGCTCGCAGAAAGTGCGCGCGCCCTTCAGCAGTTCGGAGGCGGTGTACTCGCCGGCCACCGGCAGCATGTCCTTGCCGTGAAGTGCGGTGGGCGAGCCGGCCTGGCGCAAGATGGTCGCGAGGTTCTGCTCGACGAAGTTGGGCTGCCCTTCTTCCACGATCAGCACCGCGCGCTTGCCTTCGCAAAACCGGATCACCTCGCTCTCGATGACAGGGTAGGCCACGTTCATCACATAGAGGGGCACCTGCGTGTTGCCGTACACGTCGGCCAGGCCGAGCCGCTCCAGCGCGCGCAGCAGCGTGTTGTAGCTACCGCCCTGAACGATGATGCCGATGTCGTCGGCGTCTTCCGAGAAGAACTCGTTGAGCTTGCGCTCCTCGATGAAGCGCACGGCGGCGGGCCAGCGGTCCTTCACCTTTTCCTGCTCGTGCACGAAGCTCGCGGGCGGCAGCACGATGCGGCCGACGTCGCGCTGCGGGTTCTCGAGCGCGTCTTTCAGCGTGAACTTCGCGCGCTTGTTGTCACCGGCGATGAAGTGGCCGTGCACGTGGCAGGCGCGGATGCGCAGCTGGAGCATCACGGGCGTGTTACTGGCCTCGGAAAGATCGAAGCCCGTCTTCACCGCATCGACGATGCTCGGCAGGTTGGGACGCGGATCGAGCAGCCAGATCTGCGACTTCATCGCGAACGCATGGCTGCGCTCCTGCATGATCGATGAGCCTTCACCGTAGTCTTCGCCCACGATGATCAGCGCGCCGCCGGTCACGCCACCCGAGGCGAGGTTGGCCAGTGCGTCGGACGCCACGTTGGTGCCCACGGTGGCCTTGAAGGTGACGGCGCCGCGCAGCGGGTAGTTGACCGACGCAGCCAGCGTGGCGGCCGCCGTAGCTTCGCTCGCGCTGTTCTCAAAGCGGATGCCCTGCTCCGCAAGAATGTCCTGCGCATCGGCCAGCACGTCCATCAGGTGCGAGATGGGCGCGCCCTGGTAGCCGGCCACATAGGAAACCCCCGATTCGAGGAGGGCCTTGGTGACCGCCAGAATGCCTTCACCGCGAAATACCTCGCCACCGGAAAGCCGTAGCTTCTTGACTTCTTCGACGAACGAACGCTCAGCCATGTGGGTCCTTGTTCTCTCTCGTGGGACGATGCGAGCAAGCTGCTGCACCGTGGTTCCTATAATGTTGACAAATGAATGTATCCACAATCATGAATTACCCTAGACATGCAATCTGCGTGCCTGCCGTTGGCGTGAGGCGCATGGCCATGAGGTGCCTTCATGGCTGAGCAGCCGCCCGAACCGCATCGCTTCGTCGATGACTACCTGCCGGCGCTGCTGGCGCAGGCCAGCCAGCTGATCTCCTCGGAGTTCCACGAGGTGGCGCGGCAGCAGGGTTTCTCGGTGTCGGAGTGGCGCGTGATGGCGTCGCTCGCGGGCAGCGAGCCGATCAGCATCGGGCAGCTCGCACAGCTGACCGTGACCAAGCAGCCGACGGTGACGCGCCTGCTCGACCGCATGGAAGCACGCGGACAGGTCGAGCGGCTGCCCCATGAAAGTGATCGCCGCATCACGCTGGTGCGCATCACGCGCAAGGGGCTGAAGGCGGTAGAGCACCTGATGGATCTCGCGCGCGACCATGAGCGGCGCGTGCTCGAACCCTTCGGCCTCCGTCGCGCCGAAGAGCTGAAGCAGACCCTGCGGCAGATGATCGACTTGCACGTGCATGTGCCGGTCGAGGGGCCGGAAGAAGACTAAGGAATCAGCACCGCGCGGCCACGATGGCCGCGCTGCGCGATCCAGTCGAGCGCCATGGCGGCATCGGCAAAGGCGAAGCTGTGCACGTCGAGATGCAGGCGGCCGTCGGCCAGCCGCTCGAGCAAACCGGGTACCGCCGCGCGGCCTTCGGCTTCGCGTCTGAACATGTTGAGCGGCAGCAGCGCGACGTCGCACTGCAGAAAATGGGCGATGTCGAGCTGCAGCGTAGGGCCCGCCGTGTAGCCGATGAGCACAGCGCGGCCACCGGGCCGCACGGCAGGCAGCACCGACGAAAGAACGCTGCCGCCGACCGTGTCGATCAGCAGGTCCGCACTTGCGTTTGCCGGAGCCTCGGCCTGTGGATCGACTGCCGCCACGGTGCAGCCAAATTCGCGCGCCAGCTGCACAGCGAGAGAACCCACCGCACCGCTCGCGCCCGTCACCAGCACCCGCTCGCCGGCTTGCAGCTTGGCGACTTGATGCAGTGCCACCCACGCCGACGTGGTGGGCGAGAAAAATGCGGCACCGAGCGTCATCGGCAATGCGTCGGGCAAGGGGCCGAGCGCTTCATCGGGTGCATCGATCTGCTCGCACCAGGTGCCGTCGAACAGCGTGCCCAGGCCACTGCCACGCAGCCACACGCGCTGCCCGGCTGTATACCGGCCGCTCGCGACGACGATGCCCGCGGCCTCCACGCCCGGCGTGTAGGGCAGCGGCGGATGGCGCAGGAAGCTGCCACGCCACACGGTGCGGTCGATGTGACCAACAGTGGCGGCCTGCATGCGAACGATGGTGCGGCCGGGCCGTTGCACCGGATCGGGCATTTCTTCGAGCACCGGTGCGGCATCGAAACCGTGGATGCGTATGGCTTTCATGGCAAGGTTGAAAGGAAGCTGAGCACGGTCTGTGCAAAGGCGTCGGGCATCTGGTCGGGCAAGGGCACCATGCCGCCTTCGATGTCGACGATGCGCCCCTGCGGCAGATGGTGCTGCAGCTCTATGGCATGCGGCGCGGCAAACGGATCGCCGGTGGCGCGGATGATGAGCGCGGGCTGGGTCACGCGGCCAATGCGCTCTTCCATGCGATAGGACGCAACGGCGCGATGGCCCTCCTCCACGCGATGGCCGACCTTCAGCGCGTCGAGCACGAAGGCCTCGAGGAGATCGGGGCGGCCCGGCGGATAGAAGCCCTGGCGCTTTTGCCAGAGTGCGGCCAGATGGCTTCCATCGGCGCTTGGCGCCACCTCGTCGATGGGCGGCCTCTGGGCCCTGGCGATGCGAAAGGCTTCGCCGGTGTACGGCGTGGACGACAGCACGAGGCCGCGCACGCGATCAGGAAAGGCCGCGGCCAGCTCGATCGCCACGACGCCGCCGGTGTGATGGCCCACCACGTCGGCCTGCCGGATGTTCAGCGCATCGAGCAGCTCGCACGCCACGCGCGCCCATTGCGCAATGCTTGCCGGCACGCCGCCGTCCGACGAGTCGCCGAAGCCCGCGGTGTCCATGGCAATGGCGCGATACCGCGTGCCGATCAGTGGGAGCACGACGCGGTATTCGGCCCAGCTGCGCGGCGATTGATGCAGCAGCAACACGGCCGGCGCATCTGCACCGCCGCACGCCGCGTAATGCACCTGCCCCACCGACAGGTCGGCAAAGGCGCGGCGGATGGTCATGACAGCGTCTCGTCGGCAGCTGCGCGCCACAGGCCCGCATGCTTCAGTTCGCCGAGCGTGCGCGAGAGCACGTCGCGCCGGTAGGCGGCAATGTCGCGGCCCTTGTAGTCGTAGAAGCCGCTGCCGCTCTTGAGGCCGAGCCGCCCTTCCTCGACCATGCGATCGACGATGCCCGGTGCGGTGTAGCGGCCCTTGTCGATCGAGGCCGACATCTCGCGGCTCGCGTGATGCAGGATGTCGCAGCCGCCGAAGTCGATGAACTCGACCACGCCAAGCGCTGCGAAGCGCAGGCCCAGGCCGTAGCGGGTGGCCTTGTCGATTTCCTCGGCGGTGGCGGCCCCCTCCTCGATCATTCGCGCAGCCTCGTTCATCACCAGCGCCTGCAGCCGCGGCACGATGTAGCCCGGCGATGCACCGCAGACCACGGGCAGCTTGCCGATCTCTTCCATCAGCGCCTTGGTGCGTGCGAGCACGGCGGCATCGGTGCCCGGGTGGCAGCTGAGCTCCACGACCGGAATCACGTAGGCCGGGTTGAGCCAGTGCATGTTGAGAAAGCGCCCGGGCAACCGCACTAGCGCCGCGAGCTGCGTCACGAGGATGCTGCTGGTGGTCGAGGTCAGGATTGCGTCGTCGCGGCAATGGCGATTGAGATGCTCGAAGGCCTCGCGTTTGGCGTCCAAGGTCTCGGGCACGCCTTCGAACACCAGTTCGGCGGCGGCCAGCGCCTGCGGGGCCGATGCGGCATTGACGAAGCTCACGCGTTCGGCGATGCGCTGAACCTGCGCCGCATCGATCACGCCGAGCTGCGCCAGGCTCGCGAGGCTGGCTTCGATCTCGGACCTGGCTTCGCCCTGCAGGCGTTGCCAGGCTTCATCGCTGCGCTGGCGCAGGTCGACAAGCGAGATGCGGTGTCCGGCATAGGCGAATGCGATTGCGATGCCGCGCCCCATGCGGCCGGCACCGACGGCGGCGAATCGCGGCAGCAATGGCTCATTCGCCATCGTGCAGCCTTTGCTTGAGCTGCGCCGCGCTCAGTTCAGCGAGGCCCAGGCTTTCGAAGGTGCGCGGGCCGTAGCGGAGCTCGCGGCCGAGGAAGCCGCCGACGATGGCCAGCAGGCCGTGCGCAATGGGCGCATCCACGCCCGCATGGCGCGCGGCCGAGGCGAGGAACGCGAGCCCGAGCTCGGTGTCTTCGGTGATGTAGCGGTGCGTGTGCAGGTCGATGTTCTCGCGCCAGTCGCCCGACTTGACGAGCTGCTTGTGCGCATCGCCGTACATCCACTGGTCGTTGTTGTAGTGGTCAGCCAGCGGATAGTGCGGCGCGCCCTGCCCGAAGGCCTCGCGCACCGCGATGCGCTCGCGGTCGAGCCGGTCGGTCACGTCGCGCACGGCGCGCTGCGTGCCTTCGTTGTGGATGTCCCAGCGCTCGAAGTGCTGCAGCGGGGCGGCGTTCATCACCATCAGCGGCGGGTGGATGACAGGGCCGGCGTTCATGAGCGCGCCCGAGAGCGCATCGCCACAGGCATGCACCGCCGGGTAGGCCCTGCGAATCACCTCGATCGCTTCCGCCTCCTTTCGCGCCGGGTAGACGCCGGTGGGCAGGCGGATGGCGCGGATCGTGACGTTCACTTCGCGCTCGCCGTGCTTACGCGCCAGGTACGGCAAGGTGCCGGTCTCGGCCCAGGCCACGTCGGCGCGGTTGCCGGCCTGCCGCACCGTTCTTGCCATCACGTAGCTGCCGAAGGTGCCCGGCGGCAGGAAGACAACCTGGCCGTCGACCAGGTGCGGTGCCATGGCAAGCGCGATGTCGTGCTGGGCGATGGCAGGCGTGGGAACGACGATGAGTTCTGCACCCTTCAGCGCCGCGGCAATGTCGGCCGTGGCCAGCGCAAGCGGCACCTCGCGCGCGCCATCGGCATCCTTCAGCGTGATGGCGCCGGCTTGCACGACCGGCTCGAGAGCGGCTGCGTCGCGGCGCCAGAGGCGCACCTCGTGGCCGGCTTCGGACAGGTCCGCGGCGGCCGCATAGGCGCCGTGGCCACCCCCAAGAATCGCGATTTTCATGTTCGAAATTTGAAAAGCAGATGTCGATGAACCGGCGGCCGCGGTGCGGACCGGGGAAGCAATGCGCTATTACATTACTTTTCATCGATTCATGTGTCAATCAAAATCCGCTGCAGGGAGCCTCTCGGAAACCCGCAATGAAAAAGCCCGCGCTTCTTGCGAAGCGCGGGCTTTATGTTGGGGCGAGGCAGCCAATCGACTGCTTCGAAATGGATCAGCGCGTGGGCTTGAACGCACGCTTTTGTGCGTCACGGGGCACGAACACCTTGCCCGGGCCGCCATGGCCTGCGCCGTTGCCGCGCGGTGCAAAACCTTCGCGGGGTGCAAAGCCTTCGCGGGGCGCGAAACCGCCGTCGCCGCGGCCGCCGCCATGGCCATGGCCGCCGCGCGGAGCGCTGTCGCCCCAGCCCGGCTTGCGGCCATAACCACCGCCACCGCCGCCATTGCCGCCGTCGTCACGGCTGCCGCCGAAGCCGGCGTTGTTGCCGCCCTGGAAGCCGCGCGGGCCCTGGTGACCTTGGCTCGGGGCCGGACCACGTGCATTGCGGTCGTTGAAGCCGCTGGCACCGGCGTAGCCGCCGCTGTTGCCGCCGCGGTATCCACCGCCGCCGCCTGCACCGCCATTGCCGAACTTGCGGTCACGCGACTGGTTGTCACCACGGCCACCGCGGTACTCGCCCATCGGGGGACGCGATTGCGGCATGCGCTGCTGCGGCTCGAGGCCAGCAACCACTTCGGCCTTGAACTGCTGGCGGCTGTACTGCTCGATGTCCATGATCTTGCGGCGATCGCGGAATTCGGCAAACGTGATGGCCAGGCCATCGCGGCCTGCACGGCCGGTGCGGCCGATGCGGTGGGTGTAGTCCTCGGCCTTCATCGGCAGGCCGAAGTTGAAGACGTGGGTGATGGTTGGCACGTCGATGCCGCGGGCGGCAACGTCGGTGGCCACCAGGATCTGCACCTGGCCCTGGCGCAGCGCCATCAGGCGGCGGTTGCGCAGGCCCTGGCTCAGGGCGCCGTGCAGCGCCACGGCGCTAAAGCCTTCTTGCTGCAGGTCGCCGGCGAGGCCGTCGCATTCGACTTGCGTGCTGGCGAACACGATCGCCTGGTTGATGCTGGTGTCGCGCAGCCAGTGGTCGAGCAGCTTGCGCTTGTGCTGGCTGTTGTCGGCCCAGTACAGCGATTGCTTGATGTTGGCGTGCTTTTCTTGCGGGCTGTCGATGGTGATGCGCTGCGGCTCGCGCATGACGCGCTGGGCCAGCTGCTGGATGCGCGGCGCGAAGGTGGCGCTGAACATCATGGTTTGCTGGCGCTCGATGGTGAGCTGGTTCACTTCGGCCAGGTCATCGGAGAAGCCGAGGTCGAGCATGCGGTCGGCTTCGTCGACCACCAGGAACTTGACCTGGTCGAGCTTGAGCTGCGACGAGCGCTGCAGGTCGAGCAGGCGGCCGGGCGTGGCCACCACGAGGTCGGCGTTCTGCAGCTTGGCGATCTGCAACTGGTAGGGCATGCCGCCCACCACGTTGGCAACGCGCAGGCCCCGGCAATGGCGAACCAGCTCGATGGCGTCGTGCGCAACTTGCTGCGCGAGTTCGCGCGTCGGGCACAGGATCAGGGCGCCGGGCGTGGCGGCCTTGAAATGGCGTGCGTTGGTCGGGTCCTTGCGCTTCGGCTTCTTCGGCACGGCTTCGCCGCGGGCGGCGGCTTCGGCGGCCAGGCGCTGGAATTCAGCCTTGGCTTCGGCTTCAGCTTCGGCCTGGCGCTTGAGCAGCGTGTGCAGCACGGGCAGCAGGAAGGCGGCGGTCTTGCCGGAGCCGGTCTGGCTGGAGACCATCAGGTCGACGAAACGGGCCTTGCCGTCCTGGCCGGCTTCACCGCCCATGGCGAGCGGGATCACCTTGTCTTGCACGGTGGTGGGCTGGGTGAACCCCAGGTCGGCCACGGCGGCGATCAGTTCGGGCGCGAGGCCGAGCTTGATGAAGCCGTTGGGCAGGCGGGGTTCTTCGGCCACGGCCGCTTCGGGGGCTGCTGCGTCGAGCGCCTCGAGAATCGGCGCCTCGGACACGGTGTCCACGGTGGCGATGAATTCGTTGTTGTTGGTGGATTGCACAGGCGCGAACTCGCCCTGCGCTTCAAAAGCGTCGGTCATGTAGATATCAATCTCAAACGCGAGCGCTGCCGAAGGCGGCGCCCCGTTGGTGGTTAAAAACATCAACCATCCAACGACATTCAGCTTCTGGCTTACGCCGGAGGCTGCGGCCCTTTTTGATCAGCGAATGCGATCGGGCGCGGTGTGCAAGATAGGGAGATGCAAGAGACGCTGACCAGAAAAACCAAAAATACCGGCAACCCGGATCAGCGAAGCCTTCGATTATGGCACGGGTCGGGGTTTTTACCTAATCCGTGAGTTTTAGAAAGGTTTCCCGGTAGTGCGCGAGTTCCTCGATGGATTCGTGCACGTCGGCCAGAGCCGTGTGCGCCTGCTGCTTCTTGAAGGCGTTGTAGGCCGCGGGCTTCCAGCGCTTGGCCAGCTCCTTCAGGGTGCTGACATCGAGGTTGCGGTAGTGGAAGTACGCCTCGAGCTTGGGCATGAACTTGACCAGGAAGCGCCGGTCCTGGCCGATGGTGTTGCCGCACATGGGCGAGCCGCTACGCGGGATGTACTTGGCGATGAATTCCAGCAGCTGCTGCTCGGCCGCGGCTTCGTCGAGCGTGGAGGCCTTCACCTTGTCGATGAGGCCGCTGCGGCCGTGCGTGCCCTTGTTCCAGGCGTCCATGGCGTCGAGCACCTCGTCGCTCTGGTGGATGACCAGCACGGGGCCGTCGATGCGGGGCGTGAGGTCGGGGCCGGTGACGACCACGGCAATCTCGAGCAAGCGCTCTTTTTCGGGGTCGAGGCCGCTCATTTCGCAGTCGAGCCAGACCAGGTTCTGGTCGCTTTTCTTCAGGACCGGCGTGGTCGTGACGATCGTGGGGTCAAGGGATTCGGGCATCGCTGGATTGTCGTCGAAGGTCTGCACCGGCCGGACCCGAGGGCTAAACTCGGCGCTCATGTCCTATTCGCTCATCTTCACCACTGCCTTCGCCTCTGCACTGGTCGCGGGCCTGCTCGTGAAGTTCTGGCTCGCTTCGCGGCAGATACGCCACGTGGCGCGGCACCGGAGCGCCGTACCGGCCGCTTTCGAACACACCATCAGCCTGGCCGCGCACCAGAAGGCCGCCGACTACACCATTGCCAAGGCGCGCTTCGGCCTGGTCGAGATGGCATGGAGCACCGCTTTGCTGCTGGGCTGGACGCTGCTGGGCGGGCTCGACGTGCTGAATCGGCTGCTGCTGGCCTGGCTGGGCGGCGGCATGGTGCAGCAGTTGACCCTGCTGGCGGTGTTCGCAGCCATCGGTGGCCTGCTCGAGCTGCCCTTCACGCTCTGGCAAACCTTCAAGCTCGAAGAACGTTTCGGCTTCAACAAGATGACCTTTCGCCTCTGGCTCGGCGACACCGTCAAGTCGACGCTGCTCGGCGCGGCGATCGGGCTGCCCATTGCCGCGCTGATCCTCTGGCTCATGGGCGCCGCGGGCAGCACGTGGTGGCTCTGGGCCTGGGCCGTGTGGATGGGGTTCAACCTGCTGGGGATGCTGATCTATCCCACCTTCATTGCGCCGCTGTTCAACAAGTTCAAGCCGCTCGACGACCCCGACCTCAAGGATCGCGTGACGGCCTTGATGAAGCGCTGCGGCTTTGCCGCCAAGGGCTTGTTCGTGATGGACGGCAGCACCCGCAGCGCCCACGCCAACGCGTACTTCACGGGCTTTGGTGCGAGCAAGCGCGTGGTGTTCTACGACACGCTGCTGCGCCAGCTCAACGCAAGCGAAGTGGAAGCCGTGCTCGCGCATGAACTCGGCCACTTCAAGCACCGCCACATCGTGAAGCGGCTGGTGGCCATGTTTGCGCTGAGCCTTGCGGGCTTCGCGCTTCTGGGCTGGGTGTCGACGCAGGCCTGGTTCTACACTGGCCTGGGGGTGCAGCCCAATATGGCCGCAACGGCGCCAAACAATGCGCTTGCGCTGCTGCTTTTCATGCTCGCGGTTCCGGTGTTCGGATTCTTCGTCGCGCCCCTGCCCGCCCGACTGTCGCGCAAACACGAATTCGAAGCCGATGCCTATGCCATTGCGCAGACCAGCGGCGCCGACTTGTCGGCTGCGCTGCTCAAGCTCTACCAGGACAACGCATCGACGCTCACGCCCGACCCGGTGTTCGTCAAGTTCTACTATTCCCACCCTCCGGCCTCCGAGCGCCTCGCGCGCATGGCGGCGGCCTGAAAAATAACTGCCCCGGAAGCCGAGACCATGAGCAGCATGTTCAAGCCCAAAGACTGGAAAAACATCCCTCCCCGCCACGCACTGAGCGCCACCGAGATCGTGTCCGGCCTCGCCAAGCTCGACGGATGGAAACTCAGCGGCGACGGTGCCAACGTCGCCATCGAGAAGACCTTCACCTTTGCCAACTATTTCGAGACCATCGCATTCGTGAATGCGCTGGCCTTCATCGCCCACACGCAAGACCATCATCCGGACCTGTCGGTGCACTACAACCGCTGCGCCGTGCGCTTCAACACGCACGACGTGGGCGGGCTTTCAGTCACCGACTTCGAGTGCGCACGCCAAGCCGACGCGCTGGTTGCGGGCCCCACCGCATGACGGAACACGCCCGTGGCTAAACCGGGCCGCGCCGCTGCCTCCGCCGCCACTGCTGCGAAGACACTCCACGACGGTCTCGTTGTTGCCAGCCATGGGCGTCATTGCCTTGTCGAAACACCCACCGGTGAGCGGCTGATCTGCCACCCGCGCGGCAAGAAGAGCCAGGCCGTGGTCGGCGACCGCGTGCGCTGGCAGGCCACGGAGGATGAAGGCACCATCGAAGAGGTCGTGCCGCGCCGCAATCTCTTCTACCGGCAGGACGAGATTCGCACCAAGTCGTTTGCGGCCAACCTTGACCACGTGCTGATCCTGATCGCGGCCGAGCCGGAGTTTTCCGAGCACCAGCTGGCGCGTGCATTGATTGCGGCGGAGGCCGAGCGCATCACGCCGATCATCGCGCTCAACAAGAGCGACCTGGTCGAGCCCTTCGCGCGCGCATGGAACAAGCTGGCGCCCTATCGCCGCATGCATCACGGCGTGCTGCCGCTGTCGCTGAAGGCGTCGGGCGAAGCCGACTATGCGTCGCTGATGAAGTTGCTTGCCGGCAAGTCGACCCTCGTGCTCGGACCTTCCGGCTCGGGCAAGAGCACCCTGACCAACCTGCTGGTGCCGGGCGCGACCGTGCTGACGCAAGAGATCTCGCAGGCGTTGAACTCGGGCAAGCACACGACCACCAGCACCACGTGGTACTGGATCGACGAAGCGCGCACCACCGGCCTGATCGACTCGCCGGGGTTCCAGGAATTCGGGCTCAACCACATCCAGCCAATGCAGCTCGCGAAGCTGATGCCCGACATTGCCGAGCACGCGAACGACTGCAAGTTCTACAACTGCACCCATCTGCACGAGCCTGGATGCGGCGTGATCGCGAACGTGGATTCGCCGGCCAAGCCGGGGCCGATCAGCGCGACGCGCTACAAGATCTACGGCGAGCTCTTTGCCGAACTGAGCCAGTCGCGTTACTGAGCTGCTGAGCTACTGAACGCCCAGGATCGATTCGAGCGCCCGCACCAGTGCCCCGCACTGCTCCCGCGTGCCGATGCTGATGCGCAGGTACTGCGCAATGCGCGGCTGCTTGAAATGCCGCACCAGCACCGCCCGATCGCGCAGCTGCGCCGCAAGCTCTGCCGCATCGCGCTTCGGATGGCGCGCAAAGATGAAGTTGGCCTGCGACGGCAGCACTTCGAAGCCCAGGTCTTCGAGCTGCAGGCTGAGCCCTTCGCGGGTGTCGACGACCTTGTCGCGCGTGGTCCTGAACCAGTCCTCGTCCTCGAGCGCCGCCACCGCACCCGCCGTGGCCAGCCGGTCGAGCGGATACGAATTGAAGCTGTCCTTCACGCGCACCAGTGCGTCGATGAGATGCGCCTGTCCGCACGCAAAGCCCACCCGCAAACCAGCCAGCGAGCGCGACTTGGACAGGGTCTGCACCACCAGCAGGTTCGGATATTTGCCGACCAGCGGAAGCGCGCTCTCGCCGCCGAAATCAACATAGGCCTCGTCCACCAGCACCACGCGCCCGGGGCACGCCGCGAGCAGTTGCTCGATGCGCGCAAGCGGCAGCCCGATGCCCGTCGGCGCGTTCGGATTGGCGATCACGAGACCGGCACAATCGCCACGGGCACGGGCCGCCATGGCATCGACATCGATGCGCAGTCCCTCGTCGACTGGAAGTAGTTCGCATGCGATGCCATACAGCTGCGCATAGACGCGATAAAAGCTGTAGCTCACGTCGGGCATCAGCAAGGGTTCGGCTTGCTGGAAGAAGGCGAAGAAGGCGTGCGCCAGCACCTCGTCCGATCCGTTTCCCGCAAATACCTGGTCGGCTTGCAGGCCGTGCCGCCGCGCCACCGCTTCGCGCACTGCGAGCGAGGTCGGGTCGGGGTAGCGCTCCAGGCCGTTCGCAGCCGCTCGCTGGATGGCGTCGATGGCGCTCGGCGACGGCGGATAGGGGTTCTCGTTGGTGTTGAGTTTGACGAGGTTGGCAATCCGCGGCTGCTCGCCGGGCACATAGGGTTCGAGCGCGCCGATGCGCGGGCTCCAGAAGGCCGGCACTGTGGCGGTCATGGCGTTTGCGTCGCTTGTTCTCAGCCGAGCAGCCGGGCCAGCGTGAGCAAGGCCAGCAGCACCATCCACATCACGACCGAGCGCCACACCAGGCCGACCACGCTGCGCAGGTGACCGGGCTCGGGTTCGCGGCCCGGCGTGCTGCCGCTGTCGGTCCGGCCGCCCCCCATCGAGTCGCCGGCCTGCGCACGCGGCAACGGGTCGGTAACGGGAATCGGGCTCAGCGCTCCGCCGCCCAAGCGCACGTTGACTGCGCCCGAGGTCGCCGCGAGGATCACGCCGTCGTTCTCGCTCGGAAAGCGCCGCGCGTCGTTGCGCCAGCAATCGATGGCCTCTTCGAAGCTCCCGACGACCGCGAAGCCCAGCGCGGTGATGCGCGCGGGCAGCCAGTCGATCGCGTGCCAGGCGCGCTCCGCGGCCCGCTGCACCGAGACACTCGAAGGCTGTATTGCGGCGCCGTTCTTGTGCGTCCAGTAGCGCGAGACGAATTCGCTCATGCGATAGAACGCCGCACCAGCCGGCCCCAGGCCCAGGGCGGCGAGTATCGAGAACCACGCCAGCACGCCGAACACGTGGCGGTGCGCCGCGATCACTGAATGCTCGATCACGTGGCGGACGATTTCGCTGCGCGGCAGGTCGGCCGCATCGACACCCTGCCAATGCGCCAGCAGCGAACGCGCGAGCGGCTCGTCGCCTTCGTCGAGCGCATCGCGAATATCAGTGAAGTGGTGGCTGAACTGCCGGAAGCCGAGGGTGACGTAGAGCACCGCAATGCTCCAGAGCACGGCGAACGGAAGCCCCAGCGTGAGCACCAGCAGCCAATGGATGCCAAGCGTCAGCAAGGTGGGCACGAATACCGCAAGGGCCCACGCGACCCATCCGTGATGCGGCTTGCCGGCATCGAAGTTGCGGCTGGTCCAGCGCGTCCACGCCAGCACGCCGCTATACACCGGGTTGTGGGGGGCGAGCGGCCGCACCTGCTCGATCAGCAACGCACACAGGATGGCAAAGAAGCTCATCCTTCGATGATAGCGAGAGAGTTTGCATAGGCCCGGACCGGGCCAAGCTCAGGCGCTGAGGAAGCGATAAAGATTGCGCAGCATGCCTGCGGTGGCACCCCAGACGAAGCGCTCTTCGGCGCCGTCCTGGTAGGGCATCGAATACCACTCGCGCCGGGTGCCGTCGGGCGCGGGCACAGTGTGGCGGCGATGGTTGGCCGGGTCCATGAGCCAGGCCAGCGGCACTTCGAAGGCCAGCGCCACTTCGTAGGGATTGATGGTGAGTTCGAAGTCGGGCTTCACCAGCGCGACAACGGGCGTCACGATGAACGAAGTGACCGTGGTGTAGGTTGGAAGACTCCCGAGCACTTCGATGAATTGGGCGGACAGGCCCACCTCTTCCCAGGCTTCGCGCAACGCGGCCGCCGCGACGTTCGCGTCCTCGGGGTCGACACGGCCGCCCGGAAACGCCACCTGGCCCGAGTGGGTGGACAGGTGCGCGGTGCGCTCGGTCAGCAGCACGGTGGGGCCCTGCGGTCGCTGCACGATGGGCACCAGCACAGCGGCCTGCGCCGGCGCGCGCTCGGTCATGCGCGGCTCGCGGCGCAATTCGGGCACCCACTCCGGTGGGGCGGCAAAGCGGCTGCGCAGCGCCTCGGTGGTCAACTGCGCGGGCGTAACAGCCGGCAGGCCGTCAGGACCGCCCACCACCGGTGCTTTGCGCGGGTCGATCGCCAACAGCGTGGGTGGCACCACGGCGTTGACGGGTTCGTCGGGCGCAAATGACATGGAGGCGGCGGAATTGGTCAAGTGAGAGAGTTTCAGTGAAGGAGTAGAGCGTAAAAAAGGCCTGCTGTCTTTTCGCAGGTTCGCAAGAAGCGTGCACGGCGCACAACGCAAAAAGCCGCCAGAGCGGCGGCTTTTTGCACGGGAGCAAGCAGCTTACTTGGCAGCCTGCGACTTGCCCGGCAGCTTTTCCTTGATACGTGCCGAACGGCCGCTACGGTCGCGCAGGTAGTACAGCTTGGCGCGGCGGACATCGCCGCGGCGCTTGATTTCGATGCCGGCGATCAGCGGGCTGTAGGTCTGGAACGTACGCTCCACGCCTTCGCCGCTGGAGATCTTGCGCACGGTGAAGCCGCTGTTGAGGCCGCGATTGCGCTTGGCGATCACGACGCCTTCGTAGGCCTGCACGCGCTTGCGGGTGCCTTCGACGACGCTCACGCTGACGATGACCGTGTCACCGGGCATGAAATCGGGGATCTTCTTGCCGAGGCGGGCGATTTCTTCCTGCTCGAGGGTTTCGATGAGGTTCATGATTTCCTGATATTCGATCGTGCTCGCGCTACACAAAAGGCGCCTTTGGTTTCATTGCTCCTCATCGCTTAGTGCAACAAGGGACCGCAACAAGGCCAGGCGCGGCCGGGCAGAGGATCGGGGAACCGAAGATTATAGCTTTTTTTTCAGGGCCGTCTCATCGGCCTTGCTGAGGCGGCCGGCAGCGCGAGCGGCGGCAATCAGGTCGGGACGCCGCGCGGCGGTAATGGCCAGCCGCTGGTCGCGCCGCCAGCGCTCGATCTGCACGTGGTGCCCGGACAACAGAGGTGCCGGCACGCCATGCCCGTTCCATTGCTCTGGCCGCGTGTAGTGCGGGCAGTCGAGCAAGCCGTCGAGCGACGGATTGAAGCTGTCCTGCACGTGGCTGGCCTCATCGCCCAGCACACCGGGCTGCAGCCGGGCGACCGCATCGAGCAGCGCCATGGCCGGGATCTCGCCGCCGGAGAGAACGAAGTCGCCGAGGCTGATCTGGTGCGTGACGCGCGTGTCGATGAAACGCTGGTCAATGCCTTCGTAGCGGCCGCAAACCAGCACCGCGCCCTCGCTGGCGGACCAGCGCTCGACCGCTTCGTGGCGCAGCGCCTCGCCGATGGGAGAAAACAGCACGACAGGCGCCGGGGAGCCGCGCGCAGCCAGTGCCGCATCGAGGCAGGCCGAGAGTGGCTCAGCCATCATCACCATGCCGGGACCGCCGCCGAAGGGCCGGTCGTCCACGCGCTTGTAATTGCCCTGCGCGAAATCGCGCGGATTCCAGAGCACGACCTCGACCTGCTTCGACTCGTAGGCACGGCGCGTCACGCCGCTGGCCATGAAAGGTGCGAAGAGTTCGGGAAAAAGCGTGAGGACGTCGAAGCGCATGCGCGCAAAGCCGATCAGGCCGTCAGTATTCAGGCTGCCAGTCGACCGTGATGAGGCGGCCGGCGAGGTCGACCTTGTCGACAAAGACAGAGACGAAGGGCACCATGCGTTCGATGGTCTTGCCGTCTTCCTCGGCCGTGAGCACCAGCGTGGTTTGCGGGCCGGTGGCGAGCAGTTCGCGCACCGTGCCGAGCGCCACGCCTTCGCGGTTGACCACCGAAAGGCCGATCAGGTCGACCCAGTAGTACTCGTCGTCGCCGGCCGTCGGAAAGCTCGAGCGCGGCACGAAAACGCGCGCGCCGCGCAGTGCCTCGGCCGCATTTCGGTCGGGCACCTCTTCGGACGAGGCGACGATACAGTCGGAATGTTCTTTGGCTTCGCGGATCGCGAGGCGGAAAGCTGCGGTTGCCGAAGCTCCGGGAGCCTGCAGGAACCAGCGCTTGGAAGAAAAAAGCGCCTCTGGCTGGGCGCTATGGGGCAGGACCTTGAACCAGCCCTTGATGCCCCATGCATCGGCGATGCGTCCTACCTCGATCGCATCCGCCGGCAATTCGGCGGCTTCGAGTGCGGGCAACATCGCCGTGCCGGGCAGCTTAGGCTGCCGCCTTGGGGGCCGCAGCAGCGGCTTGCTTGATCAGGCGAAGGACCGTGGGCGAAGCTTGTGCGCCAACGCTCTTCCAGTAGGCCAGGCGGTCCTGGGCAATACGGATGCTTTCTTCGTTTTCCTTGGCGGTCGGGTTGTAGAAACCCAGGCGCTCGATGAAGCGGCCATCGCGGCGAACGCGCTTGTCCGACACGACGATGTTGAAGAACGGACGGCCTTTGGAGCCGCCGCGGGAGAGTCGAATGACGACCATGATTTATCCTTGGGTGGTGCAGCAAGCCCGTTTTCTAAAAGAAGGCCCGCTCACAGTGTTCTTTCAACGTCGAGACACGCGACATGGCCACCCGGCCAGCGACACGCTGAAAAGCCTGCGATTATAGCCCGACCCGCGTTTTCTCCAATTTCAGCGCTTGGCGCGCTTCGTTTTCCACCTGCATGACCCTCACCATCCGCCCCAGCCGCGACGAAGATGTCGCGGCCCTCACGGCCATTTACGCCCATCACGTGCTGAACGGCACCGGCACTTTCGAAACCGAGCCTCCCTCTGCCGCCGACATGGCGGCGCGGCGCGCCGACGTGCTCGGCAAGAACCTCCCCTATCTCGTTGCCGAAGAAAACGGTGAAGTGTTGGGTTTTGCCTACTGCAACTGGTTCAAGCCACGCCCGGCCTACCGCTTTTCGGCCGAAGACTCGATCTACATCTCCGAAGCCGCGCGCGGCCGGGGCCTGGGCAGCCAGTTGCTCGCGGCCCTCTCGCAAGCCGCAGAGGCAGCGGGCGTGCGCAAGCTCATCGCAGTAATCGGCGACTCGGCCAACGCGGGCTCGGTGGGCGTTCATCGCAGCCAGGGCTTCACGCACGTGGGCGTGCTCAAGGACTGCGGCTGGAAGTTCGGCGAATGGCGCGACGTGGTCCTGATGGAAAAGGTGCTCGGCGAAGGCAGCACCACCAAACCCGAATGAAAAACAAGACCATTGCCGCCTGGCTCTCCTTCCTGGGCGGCCCCTTGGGCCTGCACCGCTTCTACCTTCGCGGCATGGGCGACTGGCTTGGCTGGCTGCTGCCCATTCCCACGGCGCTCGGCCTCTACGGCATCGAGCGCGCACGCATGTACGGCCTGGACGACGGCTGGAGCTGGGTGCTGATTCCGTTCCTGGGCTTCACCATTGCCGGATGCGCGCTGATGGCCATCATCTACGGCCTCATGACGCCCGAGAAGTGGAATGCACGCTTCAACGCGGGGGCGCCTTCGGACGCCGCGCCAGGCCGCACCAACTGGGCCACCATCGGGGCGGTGGTGCTGGCGCTTCTCTTCGGCACCACGGTGCTGATGGCCAGCATCGTGTTCAGCTTTCAGCGCTACTTCGAACACCAGGTCGAAGAAGGCCGAAAGATTTCGCAGTAGCCGTGCGCCGCCGGGGGGCGGCTGCACGCGCGTCAGAAAATCTGCAGGCTCAGCCAGTAGGCAATCGCAGCAACAAACGCCGATGCCGGGATCGTGAAGATCCAGGCCCAGACGATGTTGCCCGCCACGCCCCAGCGCACGGCGCTCGCGCGCTGCGCGGAGCCGACGCCGACGATGGCGCCGGTGATGGTGTGGGTGGTCGACACGGGAATGCCTAGCGCAGTGGCCAGGAACAGCGTAAGGGCTCCGCCGGTTTCGGCGCAGAAGCCGCCCACGGGCTTGAGCTTGGTGATCTTCTGGCCCATGGTCTTCACGATGCGCCAGCCGCCGAACATGGTGCCGAGCGCAATGGCGGCATAGCAGCTCACGATGACCCAGCTGGGAGGGGCCGCATCGCCCGCCGTGGCGTAGCCGGTGGCGATCAGCAGCATCCAGATGATGCCGATGGTCTTCTGCGCGTCGTTGCCGCCGTGGCCCAGGCTGTATGCCCCAGCTGAAACCAGCTGCAGCCGCCGAAACCAGCGGTCGACGCGCGACGGAGTGGCGCGCCGGAAACCCCAGGCCACCACCACCATCATCAACGAGCCCAGCAGGAATCCGAGAAACGGCGAGACGAAGATGAAGGCCACGGTCTTCCAGATGCCGGTGGACACCAGGCCGCTGGTGCCGGTCTTCGCGATCACCGCCCCCACGATGCCGCCGATCAGCGCGTGCGACGAACTGCTCGGGATGCCGTAGTACCAGGTCACCAGGTTCCAGCTGATGGCGCCGATGAGCGCGCCGAACACCACGTGCACATCCACCACCCCGGGCTGGGCGATGCCCTTGCCCACCGTTGCCGCCACGCTCAGGTGAAAGATGAAGATCGCGATCAGGTTGAAGAAGGCGGCGAACAGCACCGCATGCCCCGGCTTGAGCACGCCGGTCGACACCACGGTGGCGATCGAGTTGGCCGCATCGTGGAAGCCGTTCATGAAATCGAAGGCGATCGCGAGTGCGACCAGCAATATCACCACCCACAGGGCGACCTGAACCGTTGCCATCAATCGCTACCCGCTCAGGAATTCTCGAGGACGATGCCCTCGATCACATTGGCCACGTCCTCGCATTTGTCGGTGATCGTCTCGAGCAATTCATAGATTGCCTTGAGCTTGATCACTTCGCGAACGTCGGGCTCCTCGCGGAACAGCTTGCTCATGGCGCTGCGCATCACGCGGTCGGCGTCCGACTCGAGGCGATCGATTTCCTCGCAGGTCTTGAGCGTGGCCTCTGCCACGGCCGGGTCGGCGATCTTGCCCAGGAACTTGACGGCATCCTTCAGGCGGTCGCAGCACTTCACGCTCAGTGCCGTGAGGCGCACGATCTCGTCGGTCATGTGGCGCACGTCGTACAGCGCCATGGTCTCGGCCGAATCCTGGATCAGGTCGGCCACGTCGTCCATCGTATTGATGAGCTTGTGGATCTGTTCGCGGTCGATGGGCGTGATGAAGGTCTTGTGGATCAGCCGGTTGACGTCGTGCGTCACACGGTCGGCCGCACGTTCGGCGTTGTCGACGTCGCGGTTGTATTGCTCCCGCAGGTGCACGTCGTTGTAATTGGCCACGAGTTGCTCGAACGCGCGTGCCGCTTCGACGATGCGCTCGGCGTGCTGGTTGAACATCTCGAAAAAATTCCCCTCGCGGGGCAACAGCTTGCCGAACATGGCGCTCTCCTGGATTCGCGGCTGCCACAAATGCGTGACAACCTCATGAAAAACCGCGCAAGTGTAATGGGCGGAGCAAAGCGGGCCGGGTCCGGCAGGATTCCGGACCCCGGCCGGCTCAGTCGCGGATACGTTCGATGACCTGCGACGAGACGCGGGCGATCGCCGCGCGCGGCACCTTGTCGGGCGCGATCTCGGCCAGCGGCTTGAGCACGAAGGCGCGATCCCGCATGCGGGGATGCGGCAAGCTCAGCGCGGGCGTGTCCTTGATCGCATTGCCGTGCATCAGCAGGTCGAGATCGAGCGTGCGCGGCGCATTGGGAAAGGGCCTTTCGCGGCCGGCCTGCTCTTCGAGCAGATGCAACTCGGCCAGGAACGCCTCGGCCGTGAGCCCGGTTCGCACGGCCACCACGGCGTTGATGAAATCGGGCCCGGCGGCATCGACCGGTGCACTGCGGTAAAGCGACGAGCGCGCCGTGACCACGGTGCGTTCGATGGTGCCGATGGCATCCATGGCCGCTTTCACCGCCGCCTGTGCGTCCCCAAGGTTGGCGCCGATGGCGACGAAGGCCTGCACGGTCGGGTAGTCCTCGCGTGTGCGGCGTGCGGCAGGGCTGCCAGGTGCCACCTTGCCCGAGGGACGGCTGGGCGCGCGGCGTGCCGGCGCCGAGCCGCTCTTCGGTTTGGCGGCGCCGCCGCGCGGCGGGGGCTGGCTCCTGCCGCCGCTCTTGCCGTCCTTCGGCCGGTTGGGCGCGCTCATTCGCCTGCGGCGCTCCCGCCGCCCTCGCCTGCACCGCCACCGCCCGCGGCACCACCGGTGCGGGGCTTCCGGCGCCGCCGGCGTTTGCGCGGCGCCGCGGCGTCACCGTCGGCCGACGCGCCGGCAGTTTCGGTTTCCAGCTCATCCTCCGGCTGCGCCGGTTCCTGGCTGTCCTGTTGCTGGCGCGCAGTCGCCTCTCCACGGGGCTTCGAGGGGACGGGATCGCGCGTGCGCACGCGCTGGCGGGTCTTCTGCTCGTCGCGCACCTGCTCCAGCAGGTCTTGCCGGCGCACGTCGTCGGCGGTGCTGAACTCCTGCCACCACTCGGCGATGGCCTCGCTGATTTCGCCCACGTCGGCGCGCAGGCGCATGAAGTCGAAAGCGGCGCGGAAGCGCGCCTGCTCGACCAGGCTGTAGGGCGTGGAGCCGGTGCGCTTGTCGAAGCGCGGCTGCATCATCCAGATTTCGCGCATGTCGGCGGCCAGCTTGCCGCGTCCCGACACGTCGCCGATGCGGGCGTTGAACACGTCGTCGATGGCATCTTGCAGCGCCGGGAACGGCGGCTGCGGACGTTGGCCGTGCCGGCCCTCGATGCGCTGGGCCCAGCCGTCGCGAACGTCGGCCCACAGCACGCAGGCCAAGAGGAAGCTGGGCGCTACGGGCTTGCCTTCGCCCACGCGGCGATCGGTGTCCTGCAGGGCCGCCTTTACGAATTGCGAATCGGCGCGCTCCACCACCACGTCGAGCAACGGATAAATGCCCGTAACCAGGCCCAGCTTGCGCAACTGCTCCACCGTGGCAATTGCGTGGCCGGTCTGCAGCAGCTTGAGCATCTCGTCGAACAGGCGGCTCTGCGGCACGTCGGCCAGCAGCTTGCTCGATTCGACCAGCGGGGCTGCGGTCTTGGTTTCCATCTTGAAGCCGAGCGCCGCAAGCTTGGCCGAGAAGCGGATGGCGCGGATGATGCGCACCGGGTCTTCGCGGTAGCGCGTAGCCGGGTCGCCGATCATGCGCAGCGTGAGCTTCTGGGCGTCCTTGATGCCGTTGTGATAGTCGACGACGATCTGATTGGCCGGGTCGTAGTACATCGCGTTCACGGTGAAGTCGCGACGCGCAGCGTCTTCGTCCTGCGGACCCCAGACGTTGTCGCGCAGCACCCGGCCGCTCGAATCGACCGCGTGCGTCATGCCTGCGAGCTCGCCCTTGCTGGTGCGCTCGTTGCCCTTCACCTGCTCGGCCGCCGCGTTGTCCATGTAGGCGCGGAAGGTCGAGACCTCGATCACCTCGTGCTCGCGGCCGCGCCCGTACACCACGTGCACGATGCGAAAACGCCGCCCGATGATGAAGGCGCGCCTGAAGAGCGACTTCACCTGCTCGGGCGTGGCGTTGGTGGCGACGTCGAAGTCTTTCGGACGCAGGCCCAGCAGCAGGTCGCGCACCGCACCGCCCACCACGTAGGCCTCGTAGCCGGCCTGCTGGAGCGTCGTGACGACGTTCTTCGCCCGTTCGTCGACCAGGGCTGGATCGATCTTGTGAACCTCTGCAGACACCTCCTGGCGCTTGCCGAAACGGCTCTTGCCCTGTGCGCCGCCGGCTGATTTGCCGAGCAGCTTGTCGATGAATTTCTTGATCATTGTTGGTTGAAGCTCTTCTTTATTCGTTTTCGAGCATGGATCGGATCAGCGGGATCGTGATCGCGCGCTGTGTCTGGAGGGCGTAACCGTCGAGCTGCGTGAGCAGCTCCATGAGGCTGCCCAGGTCGCGGCTGAAGCGGTGCAGCATGTAGTCGAGCACCTCGTCCGACAGCATGACGCCGCGCGCATCGGCCGCCTGCCGCAGCACCGCGCGGCGTTCGCTTTCGCTCAGCACCTGCAGGTGGAACACGTGGCCCCAGCCCAGCCGGGTGCGAAGGTCTTCGCGCAGCGGCAGGTCCGCCGGCGGCAGTGCGCCCGCGGCCACCACGCCGCGCTGCAGGCTCTGCGCGTTGACGAACCAGTTGAAGGCCGCGTGCTGCTGTACCGCGGTGAACAGGTGCACGTCGTCGAGCAGGACGGCGCCCCAGCGCTCGTCGAACTCGGGCGGCTCCAGCAGTCCGGCATGCAGCCAGCCCACGCTCGCGCCCTGCTCGCGCAGCGCGACGTGCACCGATTCGAGCAGATGGGTCTTGCCGCTGCCGCTTTCGCCCCACAGATAGGTGGGCACGGGAGAGTGCGGCACCGATTGGCCGGCGCCGCCCACCCACAGTTGCAGGTGCCGCAGCGCCGCCTCGTTGGGGCCGGCAAAAAAAGCGTCGAAGCTGGGGCCCGTCGCAATGCCGATATCGAGCGCGAGCTGTTTCATCCCGGGAAGGTTCATGGAGGGGGCCCGGAGGGCCCTTAAAATCGTGAGGAATTCTATCGGCCCGGCCGCTTCGGTTACCGGCGCCTCCACCTCTTCGCCTCCTTCCCGCCCCTTTCTCGACACCGTCCGACCATGACTTCCCCTACGCCCACCCCGCTCAGCTACAAGGATGCCGGTGTCGATATCGATGCCGGCGACGCCCTGGTCGACCGCATCAAGCCGCTCGCCAAGAAGACCCTTCGCGAAGGCGTGCTGGCCGGCATCGGCGGCTTCGGCGCGCTGTTCGAGGTGCCCAAGCGCTACAAGGAGCCGGTGCTGGTGAGCGGCACCGACGGCGTGGGCACCAAGCTCAAGCTGGCTTTCGAATGGAACATGCACGACACGGTCGGCATCGACCTGGTGGCCATGAGCGTCAACGACGTGCTGGTGCAGGGCGCCGAGCCCCTCTTCTTCCTCGACTATTTCGCCTGCGGCAAGCTGGACGTGGACACGGCCGCGGCCGTGATCGGCGGCATCGCCCGCGGCTGCGAGATTTCCGGCTGTGCGCTGATCGGCGGCGAAACCGCTGAAATGCCCGGCATGTACCCGGCCGGCGAGTACGACCTGGCCGGCTTTGCGGTCGGCGCGGTCGAAAAGTCGAAAATCCTCACCGGCCAGAGCGTCAAGCCCGGCGACGTGGTGCTGGGCCTGGCTTCGGCCGGCGTGCATTCCAACGGCTTTAGCCTGGTGCGCAAGGTGATCGAGCGCGCGGGTGCCGATCTGCCCGCCACGCTCGACGGCAAGCCTTTTCGCGAAGCCGTGATGGAGCCCACCCACCTCTATGTGAAGCCGGTGCTCGAAGCGCTGGCCAAGCACCCGATCAAGGCGTTGGCCCACATCACGGGCGGGGGCCTGCTGGAGAACATTCCGCGCGTATTGCCCGAAGGCACGGCCGCCCACCTCAAGAAGGGCAGCTGGCCACAGACCGAACTCTTCGCCTGGCTGCAGAAGGTGGCGGGCATCGACGACATCGAGATGAACCGCACCTTCAACAACGGCATCGGCATGGTGGTGGTGATCGATGCGGCGGAAGCCGCCGCCTGCGCCGCCACGCTGCGCGCGGCCGGCGAGTCGGTGTTCGAGATCGGCACCATTGCCGAGCGCGGCGCAGGCGCTGCCGTGGTCGTCGGTTGATCTTTCCTTTCCGAGGCCCGCGCGCAGCACCCGGACCCTGATGTCCAAACCCACCCTCGTCACCATCGACACCAAGCCCAAGCCCGCCTCACGCAGCGTGGTGCTGGCCAGCTATCTGCTGATGCCGGCCGCCCTGCTGCTGGTGATGTGGCAGCACCTGCTGCCCGGACTGTTGTGCGTATGCATCGGCTTTCTCGCTACCCGCCGGTTTGCGCGCCTGATCGGCAGCGGCCTCGCACGGGCGAGGCTGCCGCAACCCCGTGCCGACGTGCTGGCCCGGGTACTGGCGGTCACTCTGGTGCTGCTGGCACCCATTGGGCTGATCTCGCTGGGGCTTTCGCAGGCGCGCGAGTACATCCTCGACGCACCCGACCAGTACCGCGAACTGCTCGACTACACGGCCCGCACGGTGCTGGAGCTGCGGCTCAAGCTGCCGGTAGAAATTGCGGTCTATCTGCCGGAGGGCGCGGCCGAAGTGCAGCGCGTGGTGGCCAACTACCTCCGCGCGCAGGCCGGTTCGCTGGCGCTGGCCGGGCGGGCGTGGCTGGGCGGACTGCTGTTTGCCTATGTGGGCCTCATCGTGGGCGGGCTGGCCGCCATCGCGCCGCCGCCACTGCAGCACCGGCCGCTCGCCGCGCAGCTGTACCGCCGCATCACCATCTTCGGCGAGGCGTTCGGCCAGATCGTTGCGGCGCAGTTCTGGATCGCGGCCTTCAACACCCTGCTGACTGCCATTTTCCTGCTGTTCCTGCTGCCGCTCTGGGGTCCGCACCTGCCCTACACACCGGCACTCATCACGTTGACTTTCGTGGCGGGCCTGGTTCCCATCGTGGGCAACCTGGTCTGCAATGCGGTGATCACGCTGGTGGCGCTGTCCGTGTCGCCGATCACGGCGCTGGCGTGCCTCGTCTTCCTGATCATCATCCACAAGGCCGAATACGTGATCAACGCCAAGGTGGTCGGCAGCCGCACGCAGATGCGGGTGTGGGAGTTGCTGGCGGTGATGTTCGTGGCCGAGGCCGTGTTCGGCCCGGCCGGGCTGGTGGCGGCGCCCCTTTTCTACGCCTACCTCAAGAAAGAGCTGCAGGCCGCGGGCCTTGTTTAGCTCCAATGTCCTGATTTGATCGGTTCTGGTCCGCTTCGGCGCGGACCATGGCCTGGCGGCGCAGAAGAATAGGCGGCATCATTCACTCCGCCCTCGAGCCCCATGTCCATGAAATCGTGTCTGATAGTGATCGATGCGCAGGAATCATTTCGCCAGCGCGCCTACTGGTCGGAAGATGTTGCACGGCCCTATTTCGCCGCCCAGAACGCGCTGATCGAAGGCTTCGCACTCGCCGGCATTCCGATCGTGCGGGTCTTCCATGTCGATGAACCCGCAGTCGCAAGCCACCCTTTCGCCGTCGAGTCGGGCCTGGTGCGACCGATCGAAGGCCTGGCGGCATTCGAAGCCGCGGCCACGTTCACCAAGCATCGCCACAGCGCACTGGTCAACAGCGGGCTCGACATCTGGCTCACCCAGCAGGGCATCGGGCGGCTGGTCGTGAGCGGGATTCGCACCGAGCAATGCTGCGAAACCACCACGCGCCACGCCTCCGACCTGGGCTGGGAGGTCGACTATGTGACCGAAGCCACGCTGACCTTCGCCATGGTGCAACCCGATGGCCGCCCGCTTGCTGCGGCCGACATCAAGGCCCGTACGGCGGCTGTGCTTGATGGCCGGTTCGCCACCGTGTGCAGCGTTGCGCAGGCGCTGCAACGAGCCCGCGCCGAAGCCAGCGAAAGCGTCGCCGCATGACTTTGCGCGTACGAATCCTCGCCTACGACGGCGTCGAGGCACTGGACTTCGCGGGCCCCTTCGAAGTGTTCACCACGGCGAGCCGCGTCAGCCAGCGCCTGAATCCCGGCACGGAAGTCCCGTTCGAGGTCGCCTCCGTGGCGCTCGCAAGCGCAGGGCAGCCCGTGAAGGCACGTGCTGGCCTGCGCCTGCTGGCGGACCACGACCTGGCCGACAACCCCAAGGCCGACGTGCTGATCGTGCCCGGCGGCGTGGTCGATTCGCCGATGGCGAGTTCCGCCACGCTGCGCTGGATCGCCCAATGTGCGGCCGGCGCGCAGCTCGTCGCCTCGGTCTGCACCGGCGTTTTCCTGCTCGCCAAAAGCGGCGTGGTCACGCACGAGGCCGCCACCACCCATTGGGAAGACATTGTGGACTTACGCGAGCAGTTCCCCGCGCTCGACGTGCGCGAAGGCGAACGCTGGATCGACAGCGGCCGCGTCGTCAGCTCCGCGGGCATCAGCGCGGGCATCGACATGAGCCTGTACCTGGTCGAACGGCTGGCCGGGCGCGCGCTGGCCGAGCGCACGGCGCGCCAGATGGACTACACATGGATTTCCAGCAGCAGCCCATCCGTGTAGTGTTCGTTTTGCTGCCGGGCAGCCTGGTGCTCGACTGGGCCGGGCCGGCCGAGGCGCTGCGCATTGCGAACCAGCGGTTGTGCGCGGCGGGCCAGCCCGATCGCTTCCAGATCGAATTCGCAAGCCCGCGCCCCACGTCGGTCGGTTCCGTGGGCATCGCGCTCGCCAACCTCGCGCCCTTGCCGGCGCAGTGGAATGGCCCTGCCTGGGTGGTGCTTGTCGGCCTGCCCGGCGACACCATCCCAGTCGACAACGCCGAGACCCAGGACCTGCTGCACTGGCTGCGCGGCCAACGCTTCGAGCGCGGCCGCCTCGAGCTGATCACGGTCTGTGCCGGCGCCCTGTTCGCCGCGCACGCGGGGGCGCTTGCAGGCCGGCGCGTCACCACGCATCACCACCACCTGGACGAGCTGCGCGCGGCAGAGCCGCGCTGCGATGTCGTGGCCAACCGCGTGTTCGTCATCGATCCGCCGGTCTACAGCAGCGCGGGCGTCACGACCGGCATCGACCTGATGCTGTACCGCATCGCGGACGTATGCGGCGAACCCCTGGCAGCCCAGGTGGCGCAGACCATGGTTGTGGCGCAGCGGCGCGGTCCGCACGACCCGGAGTTGTCGCCCTTCCTCGCTTACCGCAACCACCTGCACGCCGCGCTGCACCGGGTGCAGGACGCCGTCAGCGAACAGCCTCAGGCCGACTGGAGCGTGCCTCGCATGGCGGAAGTGGCCCACACCTCGGCACGGCACCTGACGCGGCTGTTTGTGGAGCACGCGGGCGTGGCGCCGCTGGCCTACCTGCGCCGGCTGAGGCTTGCGGCGGCGCAGCTCGCGCTGGCCTCGGGTGCGAGCGTGACGCGGGCGGCGGAAATCTCGGGGTTCGGGTCGGACACGCAGTTGCGCCGCGCATGGCACCAGTTCGGGCTCCCTGGCTCGCCGTCGGCTTCCGCTCCGTCGAGGGTTTAGCGGCTTTGCACGGCAGAGGCCGCCAGATCAGCTTTCCGGAAGGGTGCAGGCCCGCGCGCGCGCCAGCAACAATGTCTTCTCGCGCGTGTTGCGCGTGAGTGCGGCGGCACGATCGAATTCCCTGCGCGCCTCGTCGCGGCGGCCGAGTTTGAAGAGCAGATCGCCGCGCACTGCCGGCAGCAGGTGATAGCCCTGCAACGCCGGCTCACCGACGAGCGCATCCACCACATCGAGTCCGGCGGCGGGCCCAAAGGCCATCGATAGCGCTACGGCCCGGTTCAACTCGACGATGGGCGACGGCGACAGCTGTGCCAACGCCTCGTACAGCGCGGCGATGCGCGGCCAGTCGGTTTCTTCCGCCGTGCGCGCACGTGCGTGGCAGGCGGCAATGGCGGCCTGCAGCGCATAGGGGCCGAGGGCGCCGCCCAGCGCTTCGGCGCGCGCGAGCCCGGCCAAGCCGCGGCGAATCAACACGCGGTCCCAGCGCGCACGGTTTTGCTCGAGCAGCAGCACCGGTTCGCCCGACGAGCCTACGCGGGCCACCGTACGGGACGCCTGGATTTCCATCAGCGCCACGAGGCCATGCACCTCCGACGCATCGGGCACGAGTTCGGCCACGATGCGGCCGAGGCGCATGGCTTCGTCGCACAGGGCTGGCCGCATCCAGTCGTCACCCGCCGTGGCCGAGTAACCCTCGTTGAAGATCAAGTAGAGCACCTCGAGCACCGACGCGAGCCGCGCTTCGAGCTCATGCCGGCGCGGCACCTCGAAGGGCACGCGCGCTTCAAGCAGCGTGCGCTTGGCGCGAACAATGCGCTGCGCGACGGTGGCCTCGGGCACAAGAAAGGCCCGCGCAATTTCATCGGTCGTGAGGCCGCCCATCAGGCGCAGCGTGAGCGCCACGCGCGCCTCGGTCGAAAGCACCGGATGGCAGGCGGTGAACACCAGCCGCAACAGGTCGTCGCCGATGTCGTCGTCGATGGCCGCATCCACCGCTTCGGCAAAATCGGCCTGCGCCATTTCGTGCTGCGCATCGAGCTCCCGGCCGATTTCCGTGGCTTTGCGCTCGGCCAGCTGGCCATGGCGCAAGCGGTCGAGCGCGCGGCGCTTGGCCACGGCAGTGAGCCAGGCCGCGGGGTTGTCGGGCACGCCGGTTTCCGGCCATTGCTCCAGGGCTGAAACGAGCGAGTCCTGAGCCAGCTCTTCCGCCAGGCCCACGTCGCGCACCATGCGAGCGACGGTGGCGATGATCTTCGCGGACTCGATGCGCCACACCGCCTCGATGCTGCGGTGGATGGCGGCCTCGTCGCCAGGCGCAGCGCTCATGCTCAAGTTTTCTTGACCGCCTGCATCGACGCGAATTCGGTGGTCAGGGCCTGCACCTCAGGCGGAAAATCTGCAATCTCCTGGATCTGCCGGACCTCGATGACCTCGTTCTCGCTGCCGGGGCAGCGCGTGGCCCATTCGATGGCGGCGGCGCGCGAGGGCACGTCGATGATCCAGTAGCCGCCGAGCACTTCCTTGGCTTCGGCAAAAGGACCGTCCACCACCTTGGGCTTGCGCCCCGGAAAGCTCACGCGCGCGCCCATCGAGGGCGGGTGCAGGCCGTCACAGCTGATCAGAATGCCGGCCTTTTGCATCGACTCGTTGTAGGCCATCATGGCCCCCACCGCATCGACGTCGTCGGGAATGGTGCCGGGGGCGGCCGTTTCGTAGCCGTGGGGAATCATCAGCAGCATGAATCGCATGGTGGGTCTCCTTAGGTGCGGCCGGCTCAGTTGCCGGCCTTGCCGCGGGCCTCGGTCTCCGCGCGCAGGCGGTCTTCCTGCGCCAGCAGCTCGGGCGTCATCGAATCGCCGAAATCGGAGGCTTCGAAGACCTGGCGGATCTCGATCTCGCCCTCCTGGAACGGGCTGCGCTTGATCCACTCAATGGCTTCTTCCTTCGACTTGACCTGGAGCAGCCAGAAACCCGCGAGCAGTTCCTTCGTCTCGGCGAAGGGGCCGTCGATCACGGTGCGCTTCAGCCCGTCGCAGCGTACGCGCGCGCCCCTGGACGACGGATGCAGCCCTTCGCCCGCCAGCAGCACGCCGGCCTTGACCAGTTCCTCGTTGAACTTGCCCATGGCGGTGAGCAGCTCGGTGCTGGGCATCACGCCGGCTTCGGAATCCTTGTTAGCCTTGACCAGAACCATGAATCGCATGTCGTTTCTCCTGAAGGTTGATGAGGTTGGGGAGCCGCAAAAACCACGTGCTCCTGTTCACACGTCGGACGAGCGAAAGACAGATCGACACGTCCGCGCCGATCTATTTGTAATTATCTGTATCGGAAACTCAGGGCAAATAACCGCAAAAGCGCAGGATGTGTCCATCCGGCTCGCGGATCGCGAATTCGCGCAGGCCCCAGGGTTGGGATGCCGGCGGCTCGACCACCGTCACTCCGCGCTTGACGTAGGCGGCGTGCAGGCCGTCGACGTCCTTGCCGACGTGGATCACGATTTCGCCGCGCCAGGGCGGCGTGCCGCGCGTGTTGCACTGCCAAAGCCGCAGGTAGACCGGATCGCCGTAGCTGCGGTCGCCCTTCTTGACCCGCGCATAGCTGGGCGGCTCGCCGGCGATGAAGTCGAGCTCGAAGCCCAGCACGTCGCGAAACCAGCGTGCGGCGCGCGTGACGTCGGACACCGGCAGCACCGGCTGCACCCCGTGGAATTCGTGCAGCGTGCCGAGATCGGGCGCGGCGGCCAGGCCGTCGGTCGCATCCATCAATTGGCCTCGCGCCGCAATGCGGCTACGCGCTCGGCAATGGCGTCGACGTCGAGCGCGTCTTCGGCATGGGCCAGGTAAGTTTCGAGGTCGCGCACCGCAGCCGCGGTGTTGCCCTGCTCGGCATGCGCGATGCCGCGGTCGCGGTATTCGCCCCAGGCGCTGGGCAGCAGTGCGATCAACCGGTCTTGTACGGCAATGGCGCGCTGCCAGTCTTCCTGCGCGCGGTGCACTTCCTTCAGGTTGCGCAGCATGCGCCCGATGATTTCGCGCGAACTGGCCGGCTGCAGGTACAGCCCGAGCGGCACATCGAAATCGCCGACCAGCCCGTTGCTTCGCTTGTACGGTTCGAGCCGCTCGCCCAGTTCTTCGCGCGAGAGCGATTTGCCGGTGAAGGGGTCGATGACCACCTGCCCCTTCGGCAAAGTGACCTTGAGCATGAAGTGGCCAGGAAAGCCAACGCCGCGCGCCTGCAGCCCAAGGCCCTGCGCCAGCTCCATCCACAGCACCGCCAGCGAGATCGGAATACCGCGTCGCGTGCGCAAGACGGCGTTCAGGTAGCTGTTGTCGGGGTCGTAATAGTCGTTGACGTTGCCGCCAAAGTTCAGGTCGTTGAAGAAGAACTGGTTGAGGGCGCGCAGCCGGGCCAGAGGCGCGGCATCGGCTGGCAGCCGGCGCTTGAGGCGCGCCAGCAGCTGGTCGACGTCGCCGAGCACCTGCTGCACGTCCAGGTCGGGGTATTCGTCCTGCGCAATGCTGGCGGCGGCCTCGAGCAGCGGAAAATGGTCGTCGCTCTGCACCAGCGATTCGAAATACGCGAGTGCGGTGGGAACCTGAAAGCTGAACGTCATGTGTCTTTGTAGAGGAGCATTCGGGGAGCGTCAAGGCGGTGTTTTCAGCTTGCACAATTTGCAAACAACCCTGTTGCGCGAGCTCCCACCGGGCACCGTCCGGGCCCCTTACCGGCGCATGAAACTGCGCAATCGCACGCCCACGGCCGCCAGCACTGCGAAATACAGCAGCCCCGCGCCCGCGATCAGCGCGGCCAGCAGCCCGATGCGATGCAGCCGCTGGGCACGCAGGCCCAGCCAGTCGAAATAGTACGTGCCCCAGGCGAGCAAGGCCGCCAGCACCAGCGTGCCCGCCGTCACCTGCAGGATGAACTTGCCCCAGCCGGGCTCGGGCTTGTAGCTGCCGCGGCGGATCAGGCCGACCAGGAGCCAGATGGCGTTGACCACCGCGCCAATGCCGATGGTCAGCGTGAGCGCGGCATGCTGCAGCACCGGCACCAGGAAGACGTTGAGCACCTGGATCAGCACCAGCACCGATACGGCAATGATCACCGGCGTGCGCATGTCGTGCTTGGCGTAGTAGCCCGGCGCCAGCACCTTGATGGCCACGATGCCCACCAGCCCGACGCCGTAGCCCATCAGCGCCAGCGTGGTGCGCTTCACGTCGTCGTCGCCATAGGCGCCGTTGTGGAACAGCACGGCCACCAGCGGCTGCGAGAACAGCAACAGGGCAATGGCACAGGGCGCCGAGAGCAGCACCACCAGCCGGAGCCCCCAGTCGAGCAAGGCCGAGTAGCGCTCGTCGTCCTTGGCGGCGCGCGCGCCAGCCAGTTGCGGCATCAGCACCACGCCAAGCGCAACGCCCAGCATGGCCGTCGGAAACTCCATCAGGCGGTCGGCGTTGACCACCCAGGTCACGCTGCCGGTGGCAAGGTGCGAGGCGATCTGCGTGTTGATGAGCAGCGAAATCTGCGCCACGCTCACCCCCAGCAGGGCGGGCAGCATCAGCCTCATGACCTTGCGCGTGGTGGGATCGGTCCAGGCGGTGCGCAGCGCCGTCCAGCTGGCACCGATGCGCGGCATGAGGCCCAGGGCGCGAAGGGCCGGCACTTGCAGCGCCAGCTGCAGCACCCCGCCGACCAGCACGCCGGCGCACTGGGCATAAATGGGCTCGATGCCGTAGCGCCTGAACAGCGGCGCGCCCACCACGATGGCAAGAATGAGCGAAAGGTTCAGCAACACCGGCGAAGCGGCCGGCACCGCGAACTTGCGCCAGGTATTGAGCACACCACCCGCCAGCGCCACCAGCGACATGAAGCCGATGTAGGGAAACATCCAGCGCGTCATGACCACGGCCGCATCGAACCCCGCCAGGCCGCTCGCCATGGCCCACACGAGCCACGGAGCCCCCACCACGCCAGCCACGCACAGGACCAGCAGCGCCCAGGTGAGCAGCGTGGCGACGTGGTCGATCAGCGCCTTGGCGCCCTCTTCGCCGGCCTCGGTCTTGCGCGCTGCGAGCACCGGCACGAAAGCCTGGCTGAAGGCGCCTTCGCCAAAAACCCGGCGGAACAGGTTGGGAATGCGGAACGCGACGTTGAAGGCATCGGTCAGGGCACTGACGCCGAATACCGAGGCAAAGAGCACGTCGCGCACGAGGCCCGTGATCCGCGATGCGAGCGTCAGCAGGGAAACGGTGGAAGCGGATTTGAGCAGGGACACGGGGCGAGTGTAGGGCCCGCCAAGCCCCCGATTCGGTGAAAAAGGCAACCCAGCCTATAATGGAGGGCTTTGCTGCATCATCCTCAGACACCTAAGGAACTAAATCATGGCATCCGCCAAGCCCAAGAAAAAGAACCCGCGCCTCGCCTCCGGCCGTAAGCGCGTCCGCCAGGACACCAAGCTCAACGCTGCGAACACCTCGCTGCGCTCCAAATACCGCACCGCCGTGAAGAATGTCGAAAAGGCCGTCCTGGCCGGCGACAAGACCAAGGCGAGCGAACTCTTCGCGAAGGCCCAGAGCATCGTCGACATCGTCGCCGACAAGGGCATCTTCCACAAGAACAAGGCAGCTCGCGACAAGAGCCGCCTGTCGGCGAAGGTCAAGGCCCTCGCCCTCGCGCCTGAAAAGGCCGCCGCCTGACACCTGTCAGGCAAGCCCGGATCGGAATTCTCCGGTCCGCCGTTTGATCGGGGTGCGCTGCAGCAAAGTGTAAAAAACCGCCTTCGGGCGGTTTTTTCATGTCCGATCGCTTCCCGAAGTGGAAGCGCTGGCTCAGGTTTTGAGTGGTGCGACGGGCGCGTCGGGGACCAGGCAGGCTTCGGCCACCTGCAAGTCGTTGTCCCGCGCGAAGTTGACGCAGAAGTCCCAGGCCATGGGCTCGGCATCGCGCAAGGCACGGTTCACGACCACGCACTTGACCCCGTTGAGGGTCGTCGGAACGCACCAGGGCGAATAGCTGAGGTGGCTGCCGGGGTAGGCGCCGCCGGGCCGAAAAGAGCACATCACGCCGGCCAGCCGCTCGGCCCAGTCGCTCGGTCGAAAAGTCCGGCCATCATGGGTGATGCCCTGGATGAAGATTTCTTTGGCAGTGGGGGAAATCATCGTTGAATCAGGCGCCCGGAGCGGGTGCTGCGGTGCAACAAGCGATTCTATCCGGCCCGCTTTTGCCTCCCTGACGGCGGGCATTGCTGTGATGCGGAATCCTCAACGAAGCCGCCATGGGGCACGCCTAGAATCCGCGGTTCCCTTTCTGGAGAACCCGAATGAGCGCTACCGCCCAGCCCACCTCGCCCCACGTCATGAACACCTACGGTCGCCTGCCGATCGCGCTGTCGCACGGCCAGGGCTGCCGAGTCTGGGACACCACGGGCAAGGCGTACCTCGACGGCCTCGGCGGCATTGCGGTGAACACGCTCGGCCACAACCACCCCGAGCTGGTGCCCGCGCTGCAGGACCAGATCAGCAAACTGATCCACAGCTCCAACTACTACCACGTGCCCGGGCAGGAACAGCTGGCCACCAAGCTGACCGAGCTGTCGGGCCTGACCAATGCCTTTTTCTGCTGCACCGGACTGGAAGCCAACGAGGCCGCCCTGAAGCTCGCACGCAAGTTCGGCCACGACAAGGGCATCGAGCGGCCCGAGATCGTGGTGTACGAAGCCGCGTTCCACGGCCGCAGCATCGCCACCCTGTCGGCCACCGGCAACCCGAAGGTTCAGGCCGGCTTCGGCCCCCTGGTCGAGGGCTTCATCCGCGTACCGCTGAACGACATCGAGGCGCTCAAGAAGGCCACTGAGGGCAACCCCAACGTGGTCGCGGTGTTCTTTGAAACCATTCAGGGCGAAGGCGGCATCAACCCGATGCGCGTGGATTACCTGAAGCAGGTCCGCGCCCTGTGCGACGCGCGCGACTGGCTCATGATGATCGACGAAGTGCAGTGCGGCATGGGCCGCACCGGCAAGTGGTTCGCGCACCAGTGGGCCGGGATCAAGCCAGACGTGATGCCGCTGGCCAAGGGCCTGGGCTCGGGCGTGCCGATCGGCGCCGTCGTGGCCGGCCCCAAAGCCGCCAACATCTTCGGCCCGGGCAACCATGGCACCACCTTCGGCGGCAACCCGCTCGCGATGCGTGCCGGCATCGAGACCATCCGCATCATGGAAGAGCACAAGCTGCTCGAGAACGCCGCCACCGTTGGCGAGCACCTCAAGAGCGCGCTGGAGCGCGAAATCGGCGGCCTCGCGGGAGTGACGGAAATCCGCGGCCAGGGCCTGATGCTGGGCATCGAGCTGGACCGGCCCTGCGGCGTGATCCTGAACCGCGCCTGCGACGCGGGCCTGCTGCTGAGCGTCACGGCCGACAAGGTGATTCGCCTCGTGCCGCCGCTCATCCTGAGCATTGCCGAGGCCGACGAGATCGTCGCCATCCTCGCGCCCCTGGTGAAAACCTTTCTGTCGGAGCCCGTAGCGCAATGACGACCGCCACCACGCCCAACGCCATCCGCCACTACCTGCAGTTCTCGGACTTCACGGCCGACGAATACGCCTACCTCTTCGATCGCATGGCGATCATCAAGAAGAAGTTCAAGACCTACGAAAAGCACCAGCCGCTGACCGACCGCACGCTGGCCATGATCTTCGAGAAGGCCAGCACGCGCACTCGCGTGAGCTTCGAGGCGGGCATGTACCAGCTGGGCGGCAGCGTGGTGCACCTGACCACCGGCGACAGCCAGCTCGGCCGCGCCGAGCCCATCGAGGACAGCGCCAAGGTCATCAGCCGCATGGTCGACCTGGTGATGATCCGCACCTACGAGCAGACCAAGATCGACACCTTCGCCGCGCATTCGCGCGTGCCGGTGATCAACGGGCTGACCAACGAGTTCCACCCCTGCCAGATCCTCGCGGACATCTTCACCTACATCGAGCATCGCGGCTCGATCCAGGGCAAGACCGTGGCCTGGGTGGGCGACGGCAACAACATGGCCAACACCTGGCTGCAGGCCAGCGAGATCCTGGGTTTCAAGGTGCACGTGAGCACGCCCAGCGGCTACGAGGTCGACCAGTCGGTGGCGGGCCTGCGCTCGGCCGACAGCTACCAGGTCTTCAAGGACCCGATGGAAGCCTGCCGCGGCGCCGACCTGGTGACCACCGACGTCTGGACCAGCATGGGCTACGAGTCCGAGAACGAGGCGCGCCGCAAGGCTTTTGCCGACTGGTGCGTCGACGAAGACATGATGCGCATCGCACAGCCCGACGCCCTCTTCATGCACTGCCTGCCCGCGCATCGCGGCGAGGAAGTGCAGGCCGAGGTCATCGACGGCCCGCAATCTGTGGTGTGGGACGAGGCCGAGAACCGGCTCCATGCGCAGAAGGCGCTGATGGAGTTCTTGCTCCTGGGCAGGCTCTGAACAGCTGAAGCGCGGCCGCGTGTCCCATTGCCAGCAATGCGGCGCCTGCTGCGCCAGCTACCGCGTCGACTTCAGCGTGCATGAGCTCGACGACAACGGCGGGCGCGTGCCCTCGGGCCTCGCGGTCGAGGTGAACGATGCGCTTTGCCGCATGCGCGGCACCGACCACACGCCGATGCGCTGCGCGGCGCTGACCGGCAAGATCGGCCACGCCGTGGCCTGCGGCATCTACGAATGGCGCCCCAACCCGTGCCATGAGCTGCAGGCCGGCAGCGACGCCTGCGAGCGGGCGCGCTCGCGGCACGGGCTGCCGCCGCTCGATCACTGACCCGGTTCATCTGGTCACGCATGGTGTTGGAAATAACCGACACCACGACCCCTTGCCGGGCGCTAACTTCGCGCCATGGCTTCCACACATCCTCAACGCATCTGGGACATTTCGCCGCCCGTGCATGAAGGCACGCCGGTGTTTCCCGGCGACACGCCCTATCAGCAGCGCTGGGCGGCGACCATTTCGCCGGAATGCCCAGTCAACGTCAGCGAGATCAAGCTCTCGCCGCATGTCGGCGCGCACGCCGATGCGCCCCTGCACTACGACCCCGAAGGCCAGACCATCGGCCTCGTGGACCTGGCCCCCTTCATCGGCCCCTGCCGCGTGATCCATGCCATTGCGAAGGGCCCGCTGATCGAGTGGGAGCACATTGCGCATGCGATCACGGGCGACCTGCCGCCCCGCGTGCTGGTGCGCACCTACGCGGCCATGCCCGTCGGCCATTGGGACCCGCAACTCGCGGCCTACGCGCCGGCCACCATCGAGCGCCTGGCGGCCATGGGCGTGAAGCTCATCGGCATCGACACCGCCAGCATCGACCCGGCCGACAGCAAGACGCTGGAAAGCCACCAGCGCATCCGCCGCCTCGACCTGCGCGTGCTCGAGAACCTCGTGCTCGACGAGGTGCCCGAGGGCGACTACGAACTCATCGCGCTGCCGCTCAAGCTGGTCAGCGCCGATGCCTCCCCCGTCCGCGCCGTGCTGCGCGAACTTTCACGCTGAAACACCGCCCATGATGACTCTTGAAGACTGCCGCGCGCTCGACGCGCAAGACCCGCTGCGCGCGCTGCGCGATCAATTCACATTGCCGGAAGGCGTGATCTACCTGGACGGCAATTCTCTCGGCGTGCTACCCAAGGCCGCGCCGGCGCGCATCGCCGAAGTCGTCACCCAGGAATGGGGCCAGGGCCTGATCCGTTCGTGGAACACCGCGAGCTGGTTCGACCTCCCGCAGCGCCTGGGCGACAAGGTGGCGCGACTGATCGGCGCCGCTCCCGGCGAAGTGGTGTGCACCGACAGCACCTCGGTCAATCTCTACAAGGTGCTGTTCGCAGCGCTTTCGCAGCAAAAGGACACCGGACGCAAGCTGGTGGTGAGCGAGCGGAGCAACTTCCCGACCGACCTCTACATCGCCGAGTCCCTTTGCCGCGAACGCGGTTTCACGCTCAAGCTGATCGAGGCGGGCGAACTGCCCGCCGTACTGAACGATGAGGTTGCCGTGCTGATGCTCACGCACGTCAACTATCGCACCGGCGCCATGCACGACATGAAGGCCATCACCGCCGCGGCGCACGCCGCCGGTGCGCTGACCGTATGGGACTTGGCGCACAGCGCCGGCGCCGTACCTGTGGCATTGAACGACAGCAACGCCGACTACGCCATCGGCTGCGGCTACAAATACCTGAACGGCGGGCCGGGCGCGCCCGCATTCGCATGGGTTCATACGCGGCATGCGGGTAAGTTCGAGCAGCCCCTGTCGGGCTGGTGGGGTCACGCGGCGCCGTTCGAGTTCACGCCGCACTACCGGCCCGCACCGGGCGTGGGCCGCTACCTCTGCGGCACGCAGCCGATCATCGCTTTGGCCGGATTGGAATGCGGCCTGGACACCGTGCTGGCCGCCGAAGCATTCGACAAGGATCAAGGCGCCATGGCCGCGCTGCGCGCAAAGTCGCTCGCCCTCACCGACCTCTTCATCCAACTGGTGGAAGAGCGCTGCGCGGGCCAGGGCCTGTCGCTGGTCACGCCGCGCGAACACGCACAGCGCGGCTCGCAGGTGTGCCTGAGCCGCGGCGAAGGCGCGTACGCCATCGTGCAGGCGCTGATCGCGCGCGGCGTGATCGGCGACTACCGCGCGGGCGATTCGCAGATGGCCGACATCCTGCGCTTCGGCTTCACGCCGTTGTACCTGGGCTTCGAGGACGTGTGGAACTCCGTCGAGCACCTGGTGCAGGTGCTCGAATCCGGCGAGTGGAAGCGCGAAGAATTCAACCGCAAGAACGCAGTGACCTGAGCAAAACCTCCCCATGAAACACCGATTGACCGTCCTCTTCGCTTCGCTCCTGATGCTGGCCGCACCGGCCTTCGCACAACAGCCGAACTTCACGCTGGACCAGCTCAAGGCTTTCGTTGCGCTCACGCCCGATGCGTTCCGTCAGCAGGTCAAGGCCCAGGGCTTTTCCTATGCCGACAAGACGGTGACCGACGAGGTCAGCATGATCGAGTACGAAAAGATGGTCGACGACCAGAACATCCGCCTCATGAAGTCCACCTATGTCGAAAGCCGCGCCAGCGAGAACAGCGTCGAGCTCGCGCTGACCGACAAGGCCGCCTTCGACCGGCTGGTCAAGGAGGTTCGCGCCGCGGGCTACACGCCGGCCGAAAAGGGCCGCATTCCCGGCGGCGAGACCTACCAGGATTTCAAGCGCAAGACCGATGTCGTGCGCTTCGTCTACCCGCGGAAAGACTCGATCCCGGGTCGCCCGTCCTATACCGCCGTGGTTTCGCGATGACTGGCCAGTAAACATCATGAGCACTGAAAAAATCGTTCACGAAGAGAAGGCGCAGCTGGACTTCAGCAAGTCGATGAGCTACGGCGACTACCTGCACCTCGACGAGATCCTCAACGCGCAGCATCCGCTCTCGCCCGCGCACGACGAGATGCTGTTCATCGTGCAGCACCAGACCAGCGAACTCTGGATGAAGCTCATGCTGCACGAGCTGCGCGCCGCCACGCGCTGCATCGCGGAAGAAAAACTGGCCGACGCCTTCAAGATGCTTGCGCGCGTGAGCCGCATCATGGAACAGCTGGTGAGCGCATGGACCGTGCTCTCGACCATGACGCCGCCCGAATACACGGCAATGCGCCCCTACTTGGCCAACTCCAGCGGCTTCCAGAGCGCGCAATATCGCTGCATCGAGTTCGCGCTCGGCAACAAGAACGCCGCCATGCTCAAGCCGCATGCGCACCGGGTCGATCTGCTGGCGCAGGTCGATGCTGCCTATCGGACGCCTTCGCTTTATGACGAATCGCTGAAGCTGCTTGCGCGCCGTGGCCTTCCGGTGCCCACCGACCACCTGGAGCGCGACTGGACCCAGCCCTATGAGGCCAGCGATGGCGTCGAGGCGGCGTGGCTCATCGTGTACCGCAACCCGCACGACCACTGGGATCTGTATCAGCTCGGCGAGAAACTCACCGACCTCGAAGATGCCTTTCGTCTCTGGCGCTTCCGCCATGTGACCACCGTCGAGCGCGTGATCGGCTTCAAGCGTGGCACCGGCGGCACGGGCGGCGTGAGCTACCTGCGCAAGATGCTCGACGTGGTGCTGTTCCCCGAAATCTGGAGGCTGCGCACCGATCTTTGATGCGGCTTGTTGCCTCGTTTGCACAAAGCGCTACATTGGCAACAACGGAGGCACTGCCAATGAACGATGTCCAGTTCTCGCTCGAAGAGCTTGCAACCCTGCGCGAGCATGGCGTGGTCCTGTTCGCGGACCGCGTGATCTTCGATGCGCAACCACCCATGGCCGAGCCGCGCATCGCCGCGATCGAAGCGCAATGCGCGGGCCCGATTCCCGAGGCCCTGGCCGCGCTGTGGCGGCAAACGGCCGGCGGCCGGCTCGACTACGACCTGTCGCTGCTGATGAACGGCAACGTGGAATCCGTCAGCTGGTCGGAGCTGTTCTGGGACGGCAGCGACGGCTATCGCGATCTGCAGGGCTGGATCGGGCACGAACAGGAGTTGGCCAAAGAGGCCGCCGAAGAAGAAAGCCGCCCCTGGAGCGGCAAGCTCACGCACCTGCCCTTCGGCGGCTTCGAGTACCTCGACCGGGTCTACGCGGTGGTCGAGCCCGGCCCGCAGCACGGGCACATCACCGCATGGAAACAAGGACTGCCGCCGGCCTGGACGCATGCGCTGCACGAAGACGGCGTGAGCACCATCGCACCCGACCTGCGCGGCGCCTTTGCGGCCCTGCACCTCGACGAAAACCCGTTGGCACCCACGAGCGACTATTTCTCAGGCCAGGCCCTGCTGCAGTACCTCGACGACAGGCACCAGGACCACGGCCTGGATCTCGACCTGATGGACAAGCTGGTGAGCTTTTATTGCCAGGCCATGATCGACTGGCGCACGCCCCTGGCGGATGGAACGCTGCGCCGCTTGCCGGCCACGGCACGTGCGGCGCTGCACCATGCCATAGCCACCGACGACGCAGACCTGGTGGCCGAACTCGCGGCTGCGGGCGTGAGCTTCGACGGCCCGCAGCAAGGCAGCGCGCTCGCCACCGACGTGGCCATCGGCAAGGATGCCTTCACCGCCGCCATGGCGCTGGTGCGCGCGGGTGCGCCGGTGGCGGCCGATGCCTTGCGCAACGTCGACGGCCAGATTTCGCCCGAACTCACGAGCGCATTGCTCGCCAACGGTGCGGAGCCCAGCGTGGGCGCTATCGTCCATTGCGCGGCCTGCGGTGCGCCGGCGAGCGCGCACCTGATCGCCGATGCCTGCGCGCAGGCCGGCATCGACGTGCAGCCCGCATTCGCTGTCGAGCGCGATGCGATGCTGGCGGAACTCCAAGCCACGCTGCTCGAGGTTCGCGATGGCTCCCACGGCCACTACCTCGGTGCCGAGGGATTGGCCGAGCGCATCGAACACCTGCAGGCATTCAGGCTCTGAGGCCTGGCGCGGCGGCCGTCAGCCCCCGTACAGCCACGGCTGGTCCAGCAGCCGCGCACCCAGTGCGCGCATCGCAAAGTCGCGACCCAGGCGCATGGGGCCGGTGGCATGAAAGACCTGCCCATTGCGGCGAGCCCTCGCCTGCACCATGGCGTTGCGCTGCCAGCGTGCCTCGGCATAGCGGGCAAAGGCGGCCGGCACCTCGGCCGCCCCGCCGTCGCCGAGCGCTTCGGCCAAGGCCACCGCGTCCTCGATGGCCATGCCGGCGCCCTGCGCGAGGTAGGGCACCATCGGATGCGCGGCATCGCCTACCAACGCGACGCGCTCGTGCGCCATGTCGGCTGCTGAACTCAGCGGAGCGCGATCGCTGAGCGTCCAGGCGCGCCAGCCTGGCATGGCTTCGAGCAAGGCTTGCAGGCCGCTGCCGCTGCGTCCCGTGGCCTGCTGCAGCGCGGCCAGGCTGCTGGCCTGGTCCCAGTCCTGCGCATAGCCGGCTGGTGCGGCTTCGGCGATGACAACCACGTTGAGCCACGCACCGCCGCGCACCGGGTAGGCCACCGCATGCAGACGCGGACCGAGCCACACGTCGATCCGTTGGCGACGCAGCGCCTGCGGCAAATCAGTCTGCGCAACGATCCCGCGCCAGGCCGTGTGGCCCGTGACACGGGGAGGCTCGGCCGCCGATGGCGAATCGAGCCGTTGCCGGGCAACGCTCCACAGTCCGTCAGCACCGACCAGCGCCTCACCCTCCCAGGCCCGCGCGCCGCTGCTTGAGACACACACCAGATCGTCGTCGGCTTCCACCTGCGCGATGTGTGCATCAGTCACCAGGGTGCCCGTGCCGCGCGCGCGCACGGCTTCGAGCAGCAGCGAATGCAGATCAGCGCGATGCACGCAGAGATAAGGGGCGCCGTAACGGTGACGCATGGCATCGCCCAGCGGTAGGCGAGCCAGTTCGGCGCCGCTGCCGGCGCTCCGGACCACCAAGGCCTCGGGGCAGGCGGCAACTTCGGCAAGGCCATCGGTCAGGCCGAGTTGATGGAGACGCCGCGTGACGTTGGGTCCGATCTGGATGCCGGCGCCAATTTCGCCGAATGCGGCCGCCTGCTCGAAGACGTCGACTCGATGCCGACCGCCGGAGAGCGCCAGCGCGCTGGCAAGCCCCCCGATGCCGCCCCCGACGACGAGGATGTGTGCGGGCATCGGCCTCAGCGGCTGTGCGTGGACAGCGCGCCGCGGCCGGCTTCTTCGGATGCCTTCTTCTCGGCTGCCTTGGGGCCGCAGCTGCCACAGCTGTCGCAGGACCCGCAGCCCGAAGTCTTGGCCAGCGAGGCCGCCAGCTGGTCGGCGCGCTCCTGGTCGACCAGCCCGGCGCGGTGCGTACCTGATGCGAGCTTGCGCGCCGCGCTGCGCCGCCAGCCCGCGGGCATCCAGCGCCAGACCGCGTAGAACGCGGCGGCCGCGACGATCAACCCGACGATCAGTTGCTGTGTCATTTCTTCTTCAAGCCTTTCATTGCAGGTTTTAACCTGCTCCGAGCGCCACCGCGACGCGGTAGGTGATGAAGCATGCCGCATAGGCGAGCGCGAACAAGTAGCCCGCCATGATCCACACGTAGCGCCACGATCCGGTCTCGCGCTTTACCGCCGCGAGGGTCGAGATGCACTGCGGCGCGAACACGTACCAGACCAGCAGCGACAGCGCGGTAGCGAGCGACCAGCTGCCCGCGATCAGTGGCTCGAGCTGCCCCGCCACGTCGTCGCCGCTGGCAGAGAGCGCATACACCGTCCCGAGCGCGCCCACCGCCACTTCGCGCGCCGCCATGCCCGGCACCAGCGCGATGGAGATCTGCCAGTTGAAACCGATGGGCGCAAAGATGTGTTCGAGCCCGCGGCCGATCATGCCGGCCAGGCTGTACTGGATGGCGGGCCCCGTGGCGCCTTCGGGCGGCGACGGAAAGGTCGACAGGAACCACAGCAGGATGGTGAGCGTGAGGATGATCGTCCCCACGCGCTGGATGAAAATCCAGGCCCGTTCGTAAAGCCCCAGCGCCAGGTTGCGCAAGTTGGGCCAGCGGTACGCCGGCAGCTCCATCATCAGCGGCGAATGCTGCTTGTTGTCGCGGAAGCGCTTCATCACCCAAGCCACCGCCATCGCCGAGACGATGCCGAAGACATATAGCGCGAACAGCACCACGCCCTGCAGGTTGAACACGCCGCCCACGGTGCGCGCCGGAATGAAGGCCGCGATCAGCAGCGCATAGACCGGCAGGCGCGCCGAGCAGGTCATGAGCGGCGCAATCATGATGGTGGTGATGCGGTCGCGCCAGTTGCTGATGGTGCGCGTGGCCATCACGCCCGGAATGGCACAGGCAAAGCTCGACAGCAGCGGAATGAAGGAGCGGCCCGAAAGCCCCACGGTGCCCATCACGCGGTCGAGCAGGAATGCGGCGCGCGGCAGGTAGCCCGAATCTTCGAGCGCCAGGATGAAGAGGAACAGGATCAGGATCTGCGGCAGGAACACGATCACGCCGCCCACGCCGGCAATCACGCCATCGACCAGCAGGCTCTGCAGCATGCCTTCGGGCATGTGGGCCTTGAGCAGGTTGCCGAGGCCCTCGGTGCCGGCCTTGATGGCGTCCATCGGCACGTTGGCCCAGCTGAACACCGCCTGGAACATCAGGAACATGGTGACTGCCAGCACCAGCATGCCCCACACCGGGTGCATCACCACGCGGTCGATGCGGTCGCTGGTGGCCAGGCTGCCGACCGGCTCGCGCACGGCGATGCCGAGGATGCGGCGCACTTCGCGCTGCGTGGCGAGCACGTCGTCGAGCCCCGGCGCCTGCCAGGGCTGCTGCGGCGCGCCGGCGGCCACCGGCGCATCCAGGGCCTCGAGCAGGCCCTGTGCGCCGCCCGAATGCACGCCGACCGTCTCGACCACCGGCACGCCCAGTTCGCGGGAGAGCACGGCCGTGTCGACGGCGATGCCCTGCTTCTTCGCCATGTCGGTCATGTTGAGCGCCACCACCATCGGCAGCCCGAGGCGCTTGGCCTCGAGCACGAGCCGCAGGTTGAGCCGCAGGTTGGTGGCGTCGGTCACGCACACCAGCAGGTCGGGCAACGGCTCGCTGCTCTTGCCGGTGACCACGTCGCGCGTCACGGCTTCGTCCGCGCTGAGCGCGTTGAGGCTGTAGGCACCCGGCAGGTCCAGCACGAACACGCGGCGGCCCGATGCGGTGCGCAGCAGCCCTTCCTTGCGCTCGACCGTCACGCCGGCGTAGTTGGCCACCTTCTGGCGGCTGCCGGTGAGCAAGTTGAAGAGCGCCGTCTTGCCGCAGTTGGGATTGCCCAGCAGCGCAATGCGCCCTGGCTGTGCGGTGGCCGCGAGGCGCCCCGGCCCCTGGATGACGGCTTCAACCATGGCGTGCGCCTTCCGGCACGCCCGGCGCCACGTGAATCAGCGCGGCCTCGTGGCGGCGCAATGCAAAAGTGGTGTGGCCCAGCCGCACCGCCAGGGGCTCTCGCCCGGGGAGGCCGCTGGCCACGATGCGCACGGCTTCGCCGGGCACAAAGCCGATTTCGGTCAGGCGCAGTGCCAACTCTTGCCCCTCGGCATCGGCCGACCGCACGACGTCCAACACCGTCGCCCACTGATGGCTGGGTAATTCGTCCAGACGGATAGAGACAGGGGTAGCGGCCACGGAAAGAGGGATGGTCATGCGGGTTGGAACTCGTTCATCTCAACAATGAGAACTATTATCATTGAAGCGGGCTCATCCCTGGTCTCGGTGGGCCATCACTGACCGCCCGACGTCGACGAATTGCCTCTGCGCCGAGGTCTCAACCCGGCCTAATCCGCGAAGACGAGGAGCCCACGCTCTCCGCGGACAAGCCAGCGTTTCGCCGCACTAACGATATGTGGCATTAAATCCCGCCGATTCGTGCACTCCTGCACGGCGCTGTGCTGGCACGGCCGCCTCGTCTCCCTAAGATGGGCGGACATAAAAAAGACTTCAGGGAGTCGCAGTGTTTAACCAAACGCAAGCTATTGCGTGGGGCGCTCGTGTGCGCGCTACAAGCCGCCTTTCGGCGGGTACGGCCTTGTCCATTCTGGCCGTCACGCTCATCGGGTGCGGTGCGCCTGCACCCAAGGAGTACGGTGGCTCGTGGGCGCCGGTGAACCGGTTCCAGAGTGCGGCTACCGAGATCCCGCTCTCGCCCGCGTATACGTTCTACGCTTCGCCCATGGACGCGACGCTCAGGACCATGCTGAAGCGCTGGGCGTCGGACAACGGACTGCAGTTGTCCTATCAAATAGGCTCCGACTTCACCCTCCACCAACCTGTTGCGAAGGTTCGCACCAACGACCTCCAGTCGGCCATGGGCGAGCTGAGCGCCATCTACTCGCCGCAGGGTGTGTCCATTTCGGCGGACGGCAAACAAATCCTGGTTCAGGCCACAAGCGCCGCTGCGCCGGCCACACCCGGGCCGCGCTGATGTTCAAGAACAACGCGTCGACCTCGAAGATCGACCAAACCATCAGTCAATCGGTCAACTTCGAACTCACTGTTGCGGACATCGCACGACGCAGCGAACGGCGCGCCTGGTGGGTTGCGGGCTCTGCCGTGGTCATGTCGCTGGTGCTGCTGGGCGGCTACTTCTACGTGTTGCCGCTCAAGGAGAAAGTGCCATACCTGGTCATCGCCGATGCGTACACGGGCACCAGCACCGCCGCACGCCTGACCGACGACACGGCTTTGCAGCGCATCACCACGAGCGAAGCAATCAATCGCAGCAATGTTGCCCACTTCGTGCTGGCCCGCGAGTCCTATGACCTAGCGATCACCAATCTGCGCGACTGGACCACGGTACTGACCATGTCATCGGGCAACGTCTCCGGCGGCTACACCAATTTGTATTCGTCGGGAAATCCCATCAACCCGTACACCATTTACGGCAAGGACAAAGCCATCCGGGTCCGCATCCTGAGCATCACCCTGATCGGTGGCGGAGGCGAAGTTCCCAAGGGCGCCACAGTGCGCTTCCAGCGCAGCGTCTACAACAAGCAGAACGGCTCTTCGGTGCCTCTGGACAGCAAGATCGTGACGATGGCGTTCACCTACAAGTCGAACCTCACGATGGACGAGCAGCAGCGGATCGAAAATCCGCTCGGCTTCCAGGTTACCGACTATCGCGTGGATACCGACTACGCCTCATCGCCGCCCGAAGAAGTCCCAAGCAATCCAAAGTCCGCCGAAAGCGGGCCCGCGATTCCCGGCGCGGCGCTCCCGCCGGGCACCGATGCCCTTGCTGGCGCGGCAGGCAGTGCCCAAGCGGTGACTCTGCCTGCGCAAGCCGTCATGCCAACCACTCCTCCTCCACCCAATTTTGGGGTCCCAGGCGCCCCCGCGCCCGCCGCCCCAGTCGCGCCGACAGGTGCCAATCAGGGAACGCGCCGCCGATGAAATCACAACAGTCCAACCACCGCCGATGGGCGCTGATGGCCGCAGCGTGCGCAGCCATCGCCAGCGCCACGCCCTGCGCCTTTGCGCAAACCGTCCAGATGTACGAGTACCAGCCCGATCGCATCTACCCGGTGCGTGTCGGCCTGGGCATCAGCACCCAGATCGAGCTGAGTCCCGAAGAAAAAATCCTCGACTACAGCACCGGCTTCAGCAGCGGCTGGGACCTTAGCCGCCGCGACAACGTCTTCTATCTCAAGCCGAAGAACGTCGATGTGGACACCAACATGATGATCCGCACCGCGATCAATTCCTACATCTTCGAACTCAAGGTCGTGGCCGCCGACTGGCGAACCCTGGAGCAGGCGCGCAATGCGGGCGTCCAGTACCGGATCAAGTTCACCTATCCCGCCGACATGACCTTCGGCAAGGAAGCCAAAAGCGTCGCCGAAGCACCCGCGCTCAATACGGCGCTGCTCAAGGACAGGAGCTACAACTTCGAGTACGACTTTGCCACCAGCAGCGCCGGCGCAGCCTGGTTGGTTCCGGTCAATGTCTACGACGACAGTCGCTTCACCTACATCAAGATGAGCGACCTTAAGCAGTTCCCGACGGGCAACTTTCCGACCGTCTACATGCGCCAGAAGGAACGCGGCGAAGACTCCTTGGTGAACACCACCGTCGAAGGCAGCACCCTCATCGTCCACGGGACCTATCCCTACCTGGTCATCCGCCACGGCGACAACGTCGTGGGTCTTCGCAGGAACACCGTCCAGTGAACCAACATCCTCCTTCCCGAACAGGAGACGCCGTGCCTGACTATGACCGGCAAGATCCCACAGACGGCAACAGCCAGCCTGCTTTTCAAGCCAATCCTTATTCGAGGCAATTCGAGGGCATGGGAGCGTCAGCCACACCCAATCTTGACGCGCACGCGCCGGAACTTAAATCCAGCGAAATGCAGCGCATGAATCGCCGCGCTCTCGGGTTCCTCGCGGGCATCGTGCTTCTGCTCGGGTTGGCTGCCATCTGGCTGATCGGCAACGTGATGCGCCCCGACAAGCCACAAAAGGCCAAGGAAGAAGTGGTTACGGTCCCCGCGGCGCCCCAACTGCCGGCACCGCCGCCCCCGCCACGGGTTGCCACGCCACCAACCCCACCCATCCCCTTGGCCCAGCCATCGCTGCCGCCGATTCCGCCCGCACCGCAAGGTCCGCAAGGCCCACAAGGTCCGACGCTCATGGAACGCCGCATGGCATCGAGCGCGGGCACGATTGCAGTGGGTCCCGCAGAGGGGGGCCAGCCCGGGCAAGGTCAATATCCCGGCATGGCGCCAGGCATGGCCGGCATGGCCGGCATGCCCGGCGCGGGCGGCGACCAGGGCATCGCGCCGAACAGCGCCTATCGCATGAAGCCGCTGTCGGCCGTGTCGAGCGCACAAGCCCTTGTCCATCCGAACGTGCTCATGCTGCGCGGCACCTACATCCGCTGCGTGCTGGAGACGCATATCGTCAGCGACATTCCGGGTTTCACGTCCTGCGTCGTCACCGAGCCGGTCTACTCCGTCACCGGCAAGCGCCTGCTGCTGCCGAAGGGCTCCAAGGTACTTGGAAAGTACGACACCGAACCCAATGGGGATCGCATCGCCGTCATCTGGGATCGCATCGTCACCCCGAACGGGATCGATGTGAACATGGCCAGTCCCGGCGTCGACAACCTCGGTGGCTCGGGTCATCCGGGCCACCTCGATCAGCACTGGGCCCAGCGCATCAGCTCGGCCCTGCTGATCAGCATGTTTGCCGACGCCTTCAAATACGCACTGGCACAGAACGGCCCGCAGTCGACCACCGTTGCGGCGGGGGGGCTCGCCGTCCAGTCGCCTTACGAGAGCACCACGGCACAGACGTTGCAGAGCCTGGCCGGCCAGGCCGTGCGCCGCAACGCCAACCGGCCCGACACGGTCACCATCAACCAGGGCACCGTCGTCAATGTCTACGTCGCCAAGGATGTCGACTTCAGCGCCGTGGTCGCGAGCTTCTGACACGGCATAGCGTTACATGACCGACGAACTCGTTGCCGCCGTCTCGAACGAATTTCTGGATTACCAGTACCAGGTGCTGGGCATCCGGGATTTCATGCACTCGCCCGACGTCACTGAAATCTGCATCAACCGGCCCGGCGAGATTTACCTCGAAAACCGTTCCGGCTGGCAGCGCGTCGAGGTGCCAGGCCTCACCGCCGCGCGTGCCCTGCAGTTCTGCACCACCGTGGTCAACGAGAGCAACACGGGCCAGCGCATCACCGACGTCAACCCGGTCGTCTCGCTGACCTTTCCCACCGGCCAGCGCGCCCAGTTCGTCATTCCGCCAGCGGTTGAAGCGAGCCAGGTGTCCATCACCATCCGCCTGCCGTCCAGACAGACCCGCACCCTGGGCCAGTACCACGAGGACGGATTTTTCGACGCGCTGCTCGAAGAAAAATCGGGCCTCAACGCGCACGACAGGGAACTGCTCGAACTGCGCGCCGCAGGGCGCTACGCGGACTTTTTCAAGCAAGCCGTTCTTCACAAGAAAAACATCGTGGTCTCGGGTGCCACCGGCAGCGGCAAGACCACCTTCATGAAGTCGCTCGTCCACCACATCCCGCCCGATGAGCGCCTGGTCACGATCGAAGACGCACGCGAACTTTTCATCGAGCAGCCCAATGTGGTCCACCTGCTCTACTCCAAGGGAGGCCAGAGCACCGCCAACATCACAGCCAAGAGCTGCATGGAAGCATGCCTGCGCATGAAGCCCGACCGGATCATCCTGGCCGAATTGCGTGGCGACGAGGCGTTCTATTTCATCCGCAACTGCGCCTCGGGCCACCCGGGCTCCATCACGAGCTGCCACTCGGGCAGCACCGAGCAAACCTGGGACCAGCTGGCGCTCATGGTCAAGGCATCGAGCGAAGGCGCCGGGCTCGAATTCGCCACCATCAAGCGACTGCTCATGATGACCATCGACATCATCGTGCACATCAAGGCCCATGCGGGGCGGCGGTACATCACGGGCATCGACTTCGACCCCGGTCGCCTGGTGCCGTCCGGCGCCTCCTGAGGCCGAAGGAGCAAACACCGTGTTCCCAGGAATGGAAGCCATCGCTTGCCCCAACCTCGCCGTTCCGGCGCAGGTGATGCGACACGTCGTGCACGTCGAATCCGGCGCCAATCCGTTCGCCATCGGCGTCGTCGGAGGCCGGCTCGTGCGGCAGCCTAAAACGCTTGAAGAGGCGGTGGCCACAGCGCAAATGCTCAAGTCCAAGGGCTACAACTATTCGCTAGGCGCAGCGCAAGTCAACCAGGTCAACTTTCGCAAGTACGGGTTCGACACCCACGAGAAAGCCTTCGATCTTTGCGCCAATCTGGCCGCCGGTGCCAGCATCCTGGCCAACTGCCATGCCCGCGCCGGTGGCGACTGGGGCAAGGCCTTCAGCTGCTACTACTCCGGCAACTTCGTGAGCGGGTTTCGCAGTGGCTACGTGCAGAAAATCTACGACTCGATCAGCCGCGGCGTCACCCTCGCACAAACACCCGCCGAGCCGCCCGCCGCGATTTCCCTGCGTCCAGCCGGTGTGACACCGGACGCCGTCGTGCCAGCATCCATGCCTGCCGCGGCTGGCGTCCGATCCGTCGCGGCGGTGCAGTCCACCACCGCGGCATCCCGCATCTCGATGCGCGTGGTACCGCTGGGTGCTTCCATGCAACCAGTTACTGCGCCTGCAATCACTGCGGCGCCCGTTGTCCCGCCAGTTGCGGCGGCGAGCACCGCCCCTGATGTCTTCGTGCCCCATGTTCGCCAACCAAGCGCGGGTAACGCGCCAGCCGCAGCAGTACAGGCCGCTCCGATCGATCGCCCTGCCGGCGACGGCGCGTTCGTCTTCTGACCCGGCCCTTCACTTTTATCAACCAGAGAGGAACTCACCATGCACCGCCTATACAACAATACCGCCACTCCATCGTTCGCTAGCAGCACGCACGCGCGCACGCTTCGCAATCTCGCCATTGCCGCGTTGGTCGTTCTGCCTTGCCTGGCCATGGCTCAGGGGTCCGCAGACGGTGGGCTCGGGGAAACCGCATGTGGTTTCGTCAAAACCATCGTCGGCGTACTCAATGCCGTGTCCATCGTGGTGGTCACTGTCGCCATCATTTTCTCGGGCTACCAGATTGCGTTCGCCCACAAGCGCATCAGCGACGTTGCTCCAGTCTTCATTGGCGCCCTGCTGATCGGCGCGGCCACCCAGATCGCCAAACTGTTTCTTGGCGGCAGCTCCACCGTCGGCGGCGGCACCAGCTGCTCTGCCAGCATCGCGGTCGATCCCTTGACCCAACTCGCCAGCATCGTGCAGTCGCTGGCCCGCTATGCATAAAAACGCGATGTTCCGCGGCTGCACCCGTCCGCCCATGTTCATGGGCGTGCCCTACGTGCCCTTTTTCGTGGGCGCGGGCGGATGCATGTTGCTGGCCATGTACTTCAACCTGTTCTATTTGCTGCTGATCCCGCCGGTCATCTTCGCCATGCGCTTGATGGCCAAGCGCGACGAAATGATTTTCCGGCTGCTCGGGCTGCGCCTGCAGTTCCGTGTCCGTACGCGCAACATCGGACAGCATGAAGGCATGTGGGTGTTCACGCCCAACGTATATCGCGGGCAGTCCAAGGACAACGTCTAGAAGAAGCCAGGATTCCACAGTCATGTCCACGCCCCCCTTCAGCCCTGACACGCCCATCAGCGAATTCATCCCGCTGTCCACGCACGTGTCTCCTACCGTGCTCAAGACCACGGGTGGCGACTACTTCCTGACTTGGCGACTGGAAGGGTTGCCCTTCGTCGGCCGCGAAGAATGGGAGCTCGAGCACCGGCACAACACCTTCAACCGCATGCTGCAAACGCTGCGCGCGCCGGACTTCACCAACGTGGCCTTCTGGGTGCACGACCTGCGCCGCCGCCGGCACGTCAAGGACAGCAGCCGGTTCAAGGAAGCCTTCAACCAATCGTTGTCCGATGCGTACTTCAAAGGGTTGTCGTCGCAAAAGCTCATGCAGAACGAGCTCTACGTGACGATGCTGTACCGCCCCGTGGTCTCGGGCAAGCGCTTCGTTGAAAAGTCGACCGATGTCTCTCGGCTGGCGTCCGAACAGCAGCAAGCCATCGACAAGGTGCTCGAGTTGGCCGGCAACATGGAAGCCGTGCTCAAGGACTACGCGCCCGCGCGCCTTCGCATGTACGAGGCCACCAACGGCATCGTCTTTTCGGAAACCCTCGAATTCTTCGGCTACCTGCTCAACCGCGTCGACGAGCCCGTGCCGGTGCTGAAGGCGCCCGTGTACCGCTACCTGACCGTCAGCCGTCAGCGCTTCTCGGCCAAGACCGGTGACTTCGTGCTGACCACACCGAACGGCGTCAATCACTTCGGCGCCATCCTCAACGTCAAGGAATACCCCGACGGTACCCATCCCGGCATCCTCAACGGACTCAAGTACCTCGACTTCGAATACGTCATCACTCATTCCTTCAGCCCCATGGGGCGGCACGACGCGCTCAAGGCGCTCGAGCGCACCAAGGGCATGATGATTTCGTCCGGCGACAAGGCCGTCAGCCAGATCATCGAGCTCGATCAGGCCATGGACCAGATTTCATCCGGCAACTTTGTGCTGGGCCAGTATCACTTCACCATCGCCGTCTACGCGCCCGACCAGGCGACGCTTTCCCAGCACATCGCCACCACCCGCGCCGAGCTTTCCAACGCGGGCTTCGTCTCGATCAAGGAAGACCTGGCCGTCACGGCCGCGTTCTACGCGCAATTTCCCGGCAACTGGAAATACCGCACCCGGTTGGCGAACGTCAGTTCGCTCAATTTTTTGGGCATGTCGCCACTGCACAACTTTGCCAGCGGCAAGCGAGACAACAACCCCTGGGGCTCGTGCGTCACCACGCTGCAGACCGTCAACGGCCAGCCTTATTTCTTCAACTTCCACGCCACGCTGCCGGGCGAGAACTCCCTGGGCGAGAAGGCCATTGCCAACACCATCGTCATCGGCAAGTCCGGCACCGGCAAGACGGCGCTCATCAACTTCCTGCTCAGCCAGATCCAGAAGCTCGACCCGTCGCCCACCATCTTCTTCTTCGACAAGGATCGCGGCGCGGAGATCTTCGTGCGCGCCTGCGGCGGCAACTACCTCTCGCTGGAAAACGGCCAGCCCACCGGCTTCAATCCCTTCCACTGCGAGCGCACCGAGGCCAACGTCCAGTTTCTGAGCGACCTCGTCAAGGTGCTGGCCGCCAAGCCGGTCTACACCTCTCGTGAAGAAGACGACATCTTCCGCGCCGTCGAGGCGATGCTCGACACGCCCGAGCACCTGCGCAACATGACCAACTTTCAGAAGAGCCTGCCCAACATGGGCGATGACGGCCTCTTCATCCGCATGCGCAAGTGGACCGCGGGCAACTCGCTGGGCTGGGTGTTCGACAACCCCAAGGACACCATCGACCTGCAAAAAGCAAACATCATCGGCTTCGACTACACAGATGTCATCGACAACCCCGAGGTACGCGTCCCGGTCATCAACTACCTGCTGCACCGGCTCGACGCGCTGATCGATGGCCGCCGCCTCATCTACGTGATGGACGAATTCTGGAAAATTCTGGACGGCGGCGGCGCCCTCAAGGACTTTGCCAAGAACAAGCAGAAGACCATCCGCAAGCAGAACGGCATGGGCATCTTCGCCACCCAGAGCCCCGAAGATGCGCTGGGCAGCGACATCTCGGCCGCGCTCATCGAGCAGACCGCCACCATGATCCTGCTGCCCAACCCCAACGCCAGCCGCAAGGACTACATCGAGGGCCTGAAGCTCACCGAGTCCGAATACCAGGTGGTGGTCAGCCTCGACGAACGCTCGCGCCGCTTCCTCGTCAAGCAGGGCCACATGTCTTCGGTGTGCCAGCTCGACCTGCGCGGCATGGACGACGCGCTGGCCGTCATTTCAGCCTCCACCGACAACATCGAGATCCTGCACGGCGTGCTGGACGCAAGCGCCAGAGCCGAAGGCATCTCCGTCAACGACTTGCGGCCCGAGCAATGGTTGCAGAACTTCTACGATCAACGCAAGGGCAGCGGCAAGCGCGCCTCCGCGTCAACCGATCAGCCCGCCCAGCGCGCGGCGCGTCCGCGCCTCATTGCCTGATCGACCTCAAGCCATGTCACCCATCACTTCAATACTTCGGAGGCTTCCATGAGACTGCGCACCTCTTTCGCGGCCCTCTCCCTCGCACTGGGCATCACCGGCGTGAATACATCGGCACAAGCCCAGGCTCCAGACCCCTGCACCCTCTACCTCTGCATGGCCAGCATCTCCGGCCAAGGCACCCCTACCGGCAGCTGTGCCTCCGCCATCGCCTACTGGCACATACCGTTCCCCGGTGGCCTTGCCATCTGGACCTACTATCCCGTTGTCAAATTCTGGCCAGACCAGTCTCACGATTACCGCAAGCAGTACATGAACAGCTGCTCGGGCGCAACCAACACCCAGAACAACAGCAATATTTCCGACGCCATCATGGACCAATGGGGGCGGGTCGAGTGAGCGCAGGCATCACAGCAACACACCCACACATGCGCCATGCAGGCCCCACTGAACAAGAAGCTGCGCCTCTATCTGCTGAGCTGGCGAACAGAAGCCATTGCCGTCCTTTGTTGCACGGTGATCTACCAGCTTTTCACCCACCCCAAAACTCTTTCTCAGTTTGCCGCGGATTCACTCGGTCGAGTTCTGATGATGCTTGGCGTGGCAGTGTTCGCAGTCGTGATCCTCTGGCTGTGGTGGCGCGTCAGCAGCAGGTTCTTTCGCTTTCTGCTCGCACTGCCGGTGAAAAAACTGGCAAGCCACAAGAACCACAAGAGCGCCAAACGTTGAATTCAGGTCCGCACCGGCTGCCGCACCACGACAACTATGCCTAAAGGGAATCCCACCATGTCACAACACATTGAAGTCCGCCGATTCCTGCCAAGCAGTGCAATCCGTTGCGCTCTGGTCGTCGCAGCCTGGATGCTGATGAGTGCCGCCCATGCGCAGGTGGATGTCAAAGACGCGGAGGCCGAAAAATCCCTGGACAAGATCGACTCGACCACTGGCGACATCAAGAAATCGGCCTCCGACATCCTCAGTCAGCTCAAGAACAGCACCCAAAACCTCGGCTTTGCCGCCACCCTCACTCCCAACAACAAGCTTCAGAAGATTGGCGACGTCTCCGGCTACATCTCCCAAGCCTGCCCCAGTTCCAGCAGCAGTGTCGCGGCGGCCGGTGCGGGCGCCGGCAGCCAGCCCCTCACCAGCCTGACCACCATCAGCGCAACCGGCAGCAGCGACATGTCGCAAAAAATCTGCCAGGAACTCATCCAGCTTCGCGTGCAGTCGTTCAACGAGACGATCGACATGGCCAACCGCTTCGAGCAATACAGCCAACAGATCACCGCCATCGACAACAAGCGCAGCTCCAGCAACACCCATGGCGACGTGCAAGCCCTCACCAACGAGGCCGCTCGCACCACGGCCAAGCTGCAAGCCGAAATGGGCTTTTGGCGCACCCGTATCGACGCCTACGACGCGGCCATCAAATTCCACGAAGGCCAGCAGAACACCCTCACAAAGACCGCCATGAAGGGTAGTGGGAGCGGGGGTGCCAGTGCCGACAGCTTCGGCCGCATGAATGCGGGTCAGCTCATTCAAGCCGCCGCCATTGCCGCGGCCCTGGCCGTCAAGTAGCCATCGCCCCATTGCACCGAGCACAAACTTCCCTCAGGGAACCCCATGTCGCAACACATTGAAGCCCGTCCCTACTCGCCGCACGGCGCCCTCCGCTCGGCACTCACCATGGCCGCTCTGGCGCCCATGGGCGCAGCCCATGCGCAAGTGCCCGATGCCGGCGGCGGCGCCTTCGTCTTCGGTCTGATCTACAAGTGGCTGTCCGGCCGAATTAGCGATTTCGGCGTCGAGTTCATGGGTCGGGCCATGCAGTGGGTCAGCACGGTCGCACTGGTGCTGCTCACGCTCTGGATTCTGATCCAGGGCTTTCGCATCCTCACCGGCCAGTCGCGCGAGCCGATGATTGCCCTGGTGGCTAGCATGAGCCGCAACGCCTTGATCGTGATCGCTGCAAGCACCATGGCCCTTGGGGGCTCAGACCTGCACTCGATCTTCACGAATGGTCTGCTCAAGGAGGTCAACTACATGGTCACCGGCGAGAAGGAATCGCCCGTCTCGGCCATCGACAAGAACCTGGTGCTCACCCAGGTGGTCATGTCNAGCATGAGCCGCAACGCCCTGATCGTGATCGCTGCAAGCACCATGGCCCTTGGGGGATCGGACCTGCACTCGATCTTCACGAACGGTCTGCTCAAGGAGRTCAACTACATGGTCACCGGCGAGAAGGAATCGCCCGTCTCGGCCATCGACAAGAACCTGGTGCTCACCCAGGTGGTCATGTCGGCCATCGACAACGCGCAGGGCCTGGACGTGAGCACCAGCGGCTCCAACGTCACCAGCGTGGGCATGTCCTCGCTCGTCGGGGCGCTGGGCGTGTCCAGCCCGGCGATCACGGCCGGGGCGCTGCTGCTGACCTACCAGGTGGGGCTGGCGCTGTTCATCAGCCTGGGGCCGCTGTTCATCCTGTGCCTGATCTTCAAGCAGACCGAGTCGCTGTTTCACAAGTGGCTGCTGTACGGCATCGGGCTGCTGTTTTCGATGGCGGTGCTCAGCTTCATGGTGTCGCTGGTGCTGNTGATGTTCAAGCAGACCGAGTCGCTGTTTCACAAGTGGCTGCTGTACGGCATCGGGCTGCTGTTTTCGATGGCGGTGCTCAGCTTCATGGTGTCGCTGGTGCTGGAGTTGAACCTGCGCATTGCCGCGGGGCTGTGGGCGAGCAAGGCGATCACCAGCTTTCTGGGTGTAGGCGGCAGCACGGGCCTGACCAGCCAGGCGATGCTGCAAGGGGGCATCGGGCTGCTGCTGACGGTGCTGCTGGTGACCGCGCCTGCGGCGGCGGCGCAGTTCTTCGGGGGGACGCTGGGGCAGTTCTATACGA
>NZ_LMCQ01000009.1 GCF_001424835.1 Variovorax sp. Root318D1
ATGCTGCCGGTGGCCCAGGCGGGGAAGGCGGCGGTGGCGGCGGCCACGGCGGCCTCGACATCGGCGGCGCTGCCCTGGGCGTACTGGCCCAGCACGTCTGTGAGGTTGCTGGGGTTCAGGTTGGGGCTGTAGCTGGCGCCGGTGCGCCATTCGCCGTTGATCAGGTTGTCGAAGCGGTCCATGTGTTGAGGTACGAAGTGGTTGATGAAAGGTCGATGCGGTAGAAGCGCAGCGCATTGCCGCTCATCACGGCCTGCCGCTGCTCGGGCGAGAGGCCGTCGAGCATGCGCCAGACGCCCTGCACCAGGGGTTCGAAGCCGATGCGCAGGCTGGCCACCGGAAAGTTGCTGGCGAACATGCAGCGCTGCCAGCCGAAGATGGCGAGCGTTTCGCGCACGATGCGCGCGTTGGCACTCCAGTCCCACGGCTGGTCGCGCAGCCCGAATTCGGAGAGCTTCACGTGCACGTTCGGCTGTTGCGCGAGAACGACCATCGCACGGCGCCAGCACGCGAGGCCTTCTTCGCTGCGGTCCCAGGCCAAGCCGTGGTGGTTGAGCACCATCGGCAATTTCGGGAACAGGGCCGCCACTTCGGCCGCTTCGGCCAGGTGCCAGGCCGGAACGCGCATGTCCCAGCTCAGGCCATGTTTTTCGAGCAGCGACAAGCCCCGCAGCCAGGCTTCGTCCTGCATGCTGCCCGGTTGCCCGGCGACCCTGTGCGTGGGCGTGGCCGACGTCAGCGGTTTGCTGCGCACGCCGCGTACCAGCGGATAGCGCAGGTGCTCGAGCAAGCGCTCCTCGGTGTCCGGCCGATCGAGCCAGGCATGCGCGACCACTGCGTTGGGAAGGCCATGCGATGCATTCATCTCGTGCAGCCAGGCGGTTTCGGCCACCTGCTCGCCGCGGTCGCGCTCCGCCTCTACGTGCACCGTTGCGATCACCTCGACGCCGGCGCTGGCCGCGCGGTAGTCCTCGGGGAGAAAGTCGCGGCGCAGCGCTGCATGCTCGCCCAGGAAGAAGGCCTGCGGGTCGTACGCATGCTGCAGCCAGGGGTAGTGGCCTCGTGACAGGTCCCACAGGTGATGGTGCGCGTCGACGACGGCTATGGGGGGCATCAGTTGGCCCAGAGATAGGACGTGTCGGGTTCGCGCAGCGTGGCGATCTGCTGCTCGAACTCGAAGCTGTCGAGGTCGAGACGCCGGATCGTCTGGTCCTGGAACGAGATCCACGCCGAGCGGCCGCCAGGAGGCAGCGACAGTGCGAGCGGGTTGGCCGGCAGCGCGATGCAGCGCTGCTCCTTCAGGTCGGTGCCGAAGACCGACAGGCTTTGCTCGCCCGAGTTGGTGGTCAACAGCACCTCGCGGCCGTGTGCATCGGTGCTGAGGTAGACGCGGTTCGGATCCCGCCGCGTCTTGCCGGTTGCCACGATCTTCATGCTCGCCGTGTCGACCGCCACGATGGTGTCGTCGCCGCGGTTCGCCACATACAGCAGGCTTTCGTCGGACGACAGCGCGTTGCCTTCGGGCACCGGACCCGGCACCATCGCCACGGGCGTGAAGGCCGGGTCGTGCGGCTTGATCTTGGTGACCGTGCTCGACAGCAGGTTGAGCGCGTAGGCGGTCTGCGCATCTTTCGTCAGCGCGAACAGGTGTGTCTTGTAGCCGCCCGAGGGCACCGCAAGGTCGGGCACGTGGCGGTGCAGCGGATCGGAAAAACGCAGCAGCGTGTTGTGGGCTTCCGACATCACATACAGGCGTCCCTCGGCATCGACGGCAAGGCCGTGCGGGCGATAAAAAGGCCAGATGTCGAGTGTCGCGACGTGTGCCTGCGCCTCCAGGTCGATCACGAACACCGAGTGCCCGCCCATCTCGCCCAGATGGCTGGCGGTCTCGATTCCGTAGTGGCCCACGTAGGCGCGCTTGCGCACCGGGTCCACCACGAACTCGTGCGGAAAGTCGGGCAGCACGACATGTTTTTCGGCCTGCCCGGTGGCCGGATCGTAGAAGCTGAAGGTATGGGCGCACTTCTGAACCAGCAGCAGGGTTTCACGTGTCGACATTGGCGGGGTTTTCTGAAATACGAAAAGGGCAGGGCACGGTGCTCAGCGGAACCAGCTCGCAGGCACCATCACCAGTGAGGGAAAGAGCACGAAAAGAAAGAGCAGCGCCGTCTGCGCCAGCAGAAAGGGCCACACGCCTTTGATCACGCTGTCCAGGCTGGTCCCGGCCACGCCGGCCGCCACGTTGAGCACCGTTCCCACCGGCGGAGTCAACAGGCCAATTGCGTTGTTCATGATGAACATCACGCCGAAGTACACCGGGTCGATGCCCGCTTCCCGCACGATGGGCATCAGGATGGGCGTGAGGATGAGCACCGTGGGCATCAGGTCCAGCGCGGTGCCCACGATGATGACCAGCACCATCATCATGAACATCAGCAGGATCTTGTTGTCCATGAAAGGCCGCAGCAGCGTGGACGCCTGCGACGGAATGTCCGCAATCGTGATGAGCCAGGCCGACACCAGCGCCGCCGCGACCAGGAACATCACGGTGCTCGACGTCTTGGCCGCGGAGAGCATCAGAACGGGCAGGCGGCGCAGATCGAGGTCGCGGTAGACCAGCAGCCCCACCACGAGCGAATACACGACGGCCACCACCGCGGCTTCGGTCGGCGTGAACACACCGAACTTCATGCCACCGATGATGACCACCGGCAGGATGAGCGCCCATACGCCGTCCGCCAGCGCCTTGATCAGGCGGCGCATCTCGAACTTCTGCAGCTTGGCGGAAGACTCCTTCCTGGCGCAGAACCACCAGGTGCAGCCCAGCGCCGCGGCCATCATGAGGCCCGGAAAAATGCCGGCGAAGAACAGCTTGGTGACCGAGATTTGCGCCGCCACACCAAACACCACGAAGGCGATCGAAGGCGGAATGATCGGCGCGATGATGCCGCCGGCGGCAATGAGGCCCGCCGAGCGCGGCACGTCGTAGCCGGCGTTGCGCATCATCGGGATCAGCATCGCGGCCACGGCCGCCGTATCGGCAACGGCCGAGCCCGACACGCTGGCCACCACCAGTGCCGTGAGGATTGCGGCGTAGCCCAGGCCGCCGCGCAGGTGGCCAACGAGCGCATCGGCCACCGCGACGATTCGCCGCGACATGCCGCCGGCGTTCATCAGTTCGCCGGCCAGCATGAAGAAGGGCACCGCCATCAGCGGATAGTTGTTGACGCCCTCGAGCAGGTTTTGCGCGAGGATTTGCGTGTCGAAGCTGTCCAGATGCAGCATCAGCGCCACGCCGCAGGCCAGAAGGGCAAAGGCAATGGGCACGCCGAGTGCCATGGCACCGAGCAGCGAACCCATGAAGATGACGATGGTCATGATCAATTCCCGGGGTCAGTCGCCGGCGCTGCCAGCTTGCATTGCGAGCTCTTCGCTGCCCATCTGGCCCGTGACCTGGCGCCACAGTCCGTGCGCGAGCACCAGGGCCATGCCCACGCTGCTGATGAGCAGGCAGGAATACACCAGCCCGAGCGGCACGCCGGTCACCGGCGAGAGGTTGTCCATGCCGATGATCACCTGCTTCCAGGTGCCGTGCGCCAGCAGTGCGCAGCACGCGAGCGTGAGCAGGTCGGCCGCAAAGCGGCAGATGCGGCGGCCGGTTTCGCCCAGCCGGTCAATCACGCTGGACATGCCCAGGTGCGCGTTGTCCTTCATCACCACCAGCGCGCCGATCAGCGTGAGCCACATGAAGACGAAGCGCGACACCTCTTCCGAGAAGACCATGCCCGAGTTGAAGAAATAGCGCAGCACCACGTTGCCGAACACCAGCATGATCATCAGGCCCAGGAGCACGACGAGCAGGCTTTCGACGGCCCGCGTCAAGAGATCGAGTTTCATGAGACTCTTTCAGTGGGCGCTTACTTGAGGCCGTCCACTGCGGCCAGCAATTCGGGCCCGTTCTTCGTTGCGTAGGTCTTGCGCACCTCGTCGCCGACCACGGCCTTGAAGGCGGTGGCATCGAAGGTCTCGATCACCGTCATTCCGTTCTTCTTGAGCTCGGCGATGATGCCCGCCTCGTTCTTCTGGTTGAGGTTGCGCTGGAAGGCCTTGGCATCGGCCGCGGACGAGAGCACCACCTTCTGCATTTCGGGCGACAGCGCATCGAACTTGCGCTTGCTGAACACCACCGGCATGGCCGTGAAGGCATGCCGCGTCAGGGTGAGATGCTTCTGCACCTCGTAGAACTTGGATGCGTAGGTGATGTCCACCGGATGCTCCTGCGCATCGACCGCGCCGGATTCGAGCGCGCCGTAAAGTTCGCCCAGTGGCATCGGCACGGGGTTGGAGCCCAGCATCCTCCAGGCCTGAATGTGGATCGGATTGGGCATGGTGCGGATCTTCAGGCCCTTCACATCCTCCGGCGTGCGCACCGCGCGGTTTTTGGTGGTGATGGAACGGAACCCCACCTCCCAGAAAGCCAACTGCGTGAGGCCGTGCGCATCGAGCGACTTCATCAAGCCCTGGCCGACCTCGCCGTCGACAGCCTGGTAGGCATGCGCCGGATTGCGGAACAGGAACGGGATGTCCAGCACTTCGAACTTGGACGACAGGCCCGAGAAGTTGCCGCTGCCGGCCATCATCATGTCGATGGTGCCGCCGCGCACCGCGCCGAGCACGGTCGAGTCGTTGCCGAGCTGGCTACTCGGGTAGACCAGCACTTCGAGCATGCCCTTGCTGCGCTCCTTGACGAGGCGGGCGAACTCGAGTGCGGCCTGGTGCTGCGAGGCTGTCTCGGGGCCGGCGTGGGCAAAACGGATCTTGGTGACTTGGGCGTGAGCGGCGAGCCCTGTGGCGAGCAATGCGCTGCACAGCGCGAGCTTGAGAAAGGAAAGGCGTTGCATGGTTTGTCTCTTGTCTGGATTTGTTGTGTCGTGAAAGGGAGCGCGGGAACGAGGAAGGAAACGAGGAATGGAACTCCTAGGTTGCCCAGCGCAGCACCAGCGGATCGAGCCGCCGCGCGGTCTCGATCAGGCCCTTGCGGGTCTCGGGGTGCATCGTTGGCCAGGGGTGGCGAGGCGCTTCGCAGGCGATCACGCCGCCTTCCTTCATCAGCGCCTTGGCAGCAAGGAAGCCCGACTGCCGGTTCTCGTGATTGATCAGCGGCAGCCAGCGCTGGTAGAGCGCAAAAGCCTGGTCGCGGTCGCCGGCGCGGTGCGCCTCGATGATCGGGCGGATGCCATCCGGGTAGCCGCCGCCGGTCATCGAACCGGTCGCGCCGGCGTCCAGATCGGGCAGCAGCGTGATCGCTTCTTCGCCATCCCACGGTCCTTCGACCGCGTCGCCGCCGAGCCGGATCAGTTCGCGCAGTTTGGATGCCGCACCGGCCGTTTCGATCTTGAAGTAGGCGACATGCTCGATCTCGCGCGCCATCTTCGCGAGGAACGCGGCCGACAGCGGAGTGCCCGCGGCCGGCGCGTCCTGCACCATGATGGGAATGTCCACCGCGTCAGACAGTCGCGCATAGAAGTCATGGATCTGCGGCTCGGGCACGCGGAACGTGGCGCCGTGATAGGGTGGCATCACCATGAGCATGGCGGCGCCCATGGCCTGCGCACGGCGGCTGCGTTCGGCGCACACCGTGGTGCTGAAGTGCGTGGTGGTCACGATCACCGGCACGCGGCCGGCCACATGTTCGAGCACGGTGCGCGTGAGCACCTCGCGCTCGTCGTCCGACAGCAAAAATTGCTCGGAGAAGTTGGCCAGGATGCAGAGGCCGTCGGAGCCCGCTTCGATCATGAAGTCGACGCAGCGCTTCTGGCTAGCCAGATCGAGCTCGCCGCTTTCGGTGAATGGCGTCGGAACGACGGGGAAGATGCCGCGGAAGCGGGCAGGGCGAGTGGTTGTCATGGTGTGGTGAAAGAAGTTGCGGGTCAGGTGACCACGCTGATTTGCCAGGGCACGAACTCCTGCTGGCCGTAGCCGTGGAGCTCGCTGCGCGAGGGTTGGCCCGAGGCGGTGTCGAGCAGCATCTCGAACAGCCGCGCGCCGAGTTCCCCGATGCTGCGCGTGCCGTCGAGCACCTCGCCGCAGTTGAGGTCCATGTCGTCCGACTGCCGCTCCCACAGCGCGGTGTTCGTTGCGAGCTTGAAAGAGGGCGATGGCGCGCAGCCATAGGCCGAGCCGCGTCCCGTCGTGAAGCAGATGAGGTTGGCGCCGCCCGCCACCTGGCCGGTGGCCGAGATCGGGTCATAGCCGGGCGTGTCCATGAACACGAGGCCCTGAGCCCGCACCGGTTGCGCGTACTCATACACGTCGACGAGATTGGTCGAGCCCGCCTTGGCGATCCCGCCCAGCGACTTCTCGAGCACGGTGGTCAGGCCTCCGGCCTTGTTGCCGGCCGAAGGGTTGTTGTCCATCGCTGCGCCGTTGCGCGCGCAGTAGGCTTCCCACCAGCGGATGCGGTCGACCAGCTTGCGGCCGATCTCGGGCGATTGCGCGCGGCGTGTCAGCAGGTGCTCGGCGCCGTAGATCTCGGGCGTTTCCGACAGGATGGCCGTGCCGCCGTGCGCCACCAGCAGGTCGACCGCCGCACCGAGCACCGGATTGGCCGAGATGCCGGAGTAGCCATCGGAGCCGCCGCATTGGAGGCCCACGACCAGGTGACTTGCGGGCACGGTCTGCCGCCGCACCGCGTTGGCCCGCGGCAGCATCTGCTGGATCAGCTCGATGCCGCGCGCAATGGTGCGCGTGGTGCCACCGGTGTCCTGAATCGTGAAGCTTTGCAGGCGGGCGCTTTCCGTCAGGCCCTGCGTGGCCAGCAGTGTGGACACCTGGTTGGTCTCGCAGCCGAGGCCGATGACCAGTACGCTCGCAAAGTTGGAATGGCATGCGTAGCCGCCCAGCGTGCGTTGAAGAATCGCAAGGCCTTCGCCTTCAGGATCGACCGCACAGCCGGTGCCGTGCGTGAGCGCCACCACGCCGTCGATGTTCGGGAACGGCGCCAGCATCTCGGGGTGGATGTCGCGCCGGAAGCGGTCGGCGATGGCGCGCGCCACCGTGGCCGAGCAGTTCACCGAGGTGAGGATGCCGATGTAGTTGCGCGTGGCGACGCGGCCGTCTTCCCGAACGATGCCTTCGAAGGTTGCGGGCTCTGCCGCGCGCACCGTCGGGCGTGCATCGGCCGAATGCGCATGGTCGCGCGTGAAATCGCCCATCGCGAGGTTGTGCGTGTGCACGTGCTGGCCCGCGCGAATCGGCCGGCTCGCAAAGCCGATGATCTGCCCGTAGCGGCGCACCGCGGCGCCCGGCTCGATGTCGCGCCTGGCCATCTTGTGGCCCGGCGGAACGAGGCCGGCCACGGCCACGTTTTCGCTTTCGATGTGCGTGCCCGCGACCAACTGGTCGAGCGAGATCACGACGTCGTCGTCGGCATGGAGCCGGATCACGCGGGCTTGGGAGCGGGGCAGGGACATGGCTGTTGCACCGTCACTCGACGATGTTGAAGTCCTTGAGGTACTCGGTCTTCAACGTGAGGCCCAGGCCCGGCTTGTTGTCGTCCAGCTGCACGAAGCCGTTCTCGGCCACCGGCTCGCCGTCGAAGATGTAATAGAACAGCTCGTTGCCCACTTCGACGTCGTGCATCGGGAAGTACTCGCTCATCGGCGACGCCAGCGTGCTCATCGTCAGGTGGTAGTTGTGCATCTGGCCCGCATGCGGAATGACCGGCACGCTGTAGGCCTCGCACAGCGCGTTGATCTTGTGCGCCGCCGTGATGCCGCCCACGCGGTTGGTGTCGTACTGCACCACCGACACCGCCTTGCGGTCCAAGAGCTGCTTGAAGCCGTAGAGCGAGAACTCGTGCTCGCCGCCCGAAATGGGAATACTGGTCAGCTGGTTCAGCTCGGCGTAGCCGTCGATGTCGTCGGCAATGACCGGCTCTTCGAGCCAGCGCGGCTGGAATTTTTCGAGCTTGGGCAGCATGCGCTTGGCGTACTCGACGTTCCAGCCCATGTAGCACTCGAGCATCAGGTCGTTGTCGTAGCCGATGACTTCGCGCACCGCCTCCACCGACTTGAGGTTTTCCGCCACGCCCTTCTGCAGGTGCGCCGGGCCGTAGCCGAAGCGCATCTTGAATGCGGTGAAGCCCTGGTCGAGAAACTTCTGCGCCTCGGCCTGCATTTCCTTCAGGTCGGTGCGGTACAGCTTCGAGTAGTAGCAGGGAATCTTTTCCTTGGTGCGGCCGCCGAGCAGCTTGAACACCGGCTTGTTCACCGACTTGCCGAGGATGTCCCAGATCGCAAGGTCGACCGCCGAGATGGCGGCCATCGTCACGCCCTTGCGGCCCCATGCGTGCGTGGCGCGGTACATGCGCTGCCACAGGTATTCATAGTCCCACGGGTCTTGGCCGATGACCAGCGGCGCCAGGTACTGGTCGATGATGGCCTTGGCAATGGCCGGCGCAAGCGCCACGTTGCCCAGGCCCACGATGCCGTCGTCGGTCTCGATCTCGACCACGGTCCACGAATGGAAGCGGAAGGTGCTCATGGTTTCCTGCGGTGCGTACAGCAGGTCCATCGCGTTGGAGCAGAAGTTGCCCTGCGGCGGAACGGTCTTGCCCTTCCATTCGAAAACACGGGCGCGCACGGATTTGATCTTCATGTCGGTTGCTCTTGGTGGTGATGGATGTTTCGGTCACGCCGCGGTGACGGCGGCGTTGCGCAGGCGCGCGGCGCCCATGCGGCCGGCAATCTGGAACGCCTGCCACATGGCCTCGGCGCTGGCCTTGCCTTGGCCTGCGATGTCATAGGCGGTGCCGTGCGCGGGCGTGGTGATCGGAATTGGCAGGCCGCCTTGCACCGTGACGCCGCGGCTGAAGCCCAAGAGCTTGATCGCGATCTGGCCCTGGTCGTGGTACATGGTCACGATCGCCTGGTACTCGCCGGCCTGGGCCTTCAGGAAAATGGTGTCGGCCGGGAATGGGCCGTGGAAAGGAGACGCGGTGGGCCAGCTGCGTGCCTGCAGAGCCTTGACCGCCGGCTCGATGATCTCGACCTCTTCGCGCCCGCACACGCCGCCGTCGCCGCCGTGCGGATTGAAGGCCGCGATCGCGACCTTGGGCTCGGCCACGCCGTTGGCCAGCAGCGAGCAGTAGATCAGCTCGGCCGCCTGCTCGATGCGCTCCACGCTCAGGTAGCCGGCCACATCCTTCAGCGGCACGTGCGACGAGATGCGCGAGGTCCAGAGCTCGCCGAGCGTGTTGAACTCGCAGAAGTAGCCGGTCACGCCCAGGTGATCCGCAAAGTGGTGCAGCTCGTCTTCATGCTGCATGCCGCCGATCTTCATGGCCTGCTTGTTGAGCGGCGCAAAGCAGATCGCATCGACCTCGCCGGCCAGCGTCGCGTCCATGCACTGGTTGAGCACCTCCAGCACTGCGCGTCCGCCCGGCGCCGCCGCCCGGCCGCGCTGCACCAGCGCCGGATCGATGCTCCGCACCGCCAGGAAGGCCGGACGCGCCGTGCTCGCGCGGCTCCGCACTTCGGCCAGTGTCTTCACCTCGTCGGTGGCAACGGAGACGCCGGCGATGCGCTGGCCGTCTTCCCACAGCCAGCGGTCGCCGACCAACACGATGTTCACGTCCGCGGTGGCGTCGGGACGGGCCAGTAGCCGCGCGATCAGTTCAGCGCCGATACCGGCGGGGTCGCCCAGGGTGAGGGCAACGACGGGGAGGGCTTGCATATTCATCGGGGTGGGCCTAATCCAGCTTGATGTGGTTCTTCTTGATGACGTCGCCAAAGCGCTTGTATTCGGCGGCATGGAATTGCGCGAACTGCGCCTGGGTCATCGGGGTGATCTCGGCGCCGATGGCGTCGAGGCGGGTCTTGGTTTCGGGCATGGCCAGCACCAGGTTCACGGCGTCGTGCACCTTGTCCTGCACCGCCTTGGGCGTTGCGGCCGGCATGTAGATGCCGTACCAGGCGCTCATCTCGATGCCGGGCACGCCGGCTTCGGCGAGAGTCGGCACGTTGGGCAGTTGCGGGTTGCGCTTTTGCGTGGTCACGGCGAGCGGGCGGACCTTGTTGTTCCGGATCTGCCCGATCACCGAAGGCATGGTGTCGAAGCTCAGTTGCACCTGGCCGCCGACGAGGTCGATCAGCGCGGGGCCGCTGCCCTTGTACGGCACGTGGACGAGGTTGACGCCCGCCGCATCCTTGAACATCTCGGCCGCGATGTGCTGCGTGCTGCCCGCGCCGCTGGTGGCGTAGTTGAGCTTGCCGGGCTCCTGCTTCGCGAGCTTGACCAGCCCCTGCACCGAGTCGGCCGGCACGCTGTTGCTCACCACCAGCACGTTGGGCACCGCGCCGACAAAAGCCACCGGCACCAGGTCGCGGTTGCTGTCGTAGTTGAGCTTGAGCAGGTGCGGTGCAATCGCATGCGCCGTGACCACGCCCATCACCATCGTGTAGCCGTCGGTGGACTTGGCCGTGGCGTCGGCCGCGAGCGTGTTCGATGCGCCGGGCCGGTTGTCGACCACCACCGGTTGCTTGAGCAGGGGTCCGAGCCGGTCGGCCACAGCGCGGGCCATGGCATCGGTGCCGCCGCCGGGCGCCGAGCCGACATAAATCTTGATGGGGCGAGTGGGCCAGTCCTGGGCCTGTGCGGCGCCAGCGCCAAGTGCCAGCAGCCCCGCGGCCGTGGCCGCCATGAGCGTTCTATTCATCTGCTTGTCTCCGACTGTTTTTCCAAAATCCTCGGGGCCAATCGTAGGCAGGCGATTGATCCTCGTAAACTGAAAGCTCTTGATCGATCAATAACTGGAGGTGATCAAACAATGGGCTCCATCGACAAGCAGGACACCACGCCCCAACTGCTCAACCGGCTGCGCATGCGGCAGATCGCGCTCATCCTGGCGATCGAGGACCGCCGCACCCTGCGCGCCGCGGCGGGGCAACTCGGGTTGACGCAGCCCGCGGCCACCAAGATGCTTCATGAACTCGAGAGCGCGCTCGGCCAGTCGCTGTTCGACCGCGTCGGCCGGGGCCTGCAGCTCAATCCGGCCGGCGAACGCGTGACCGGCTACTTCCGAAGCATTCGCGGCAGCATGGAGGCGCTGAACCGCGAACTCGGCGAACTGCGGCTCGGCAGCGCGGGCAAGTTCTCCGTCGGCAGCATCATGGCCGCCTCGCCCGGGCACCTGACCGAGGCGCTGCTCGGCCTGAAGGCGCTGTTCCCGCTGCTCTCAGTAGAAATTGCCGTCGATACCAGCGACCGACTTTTGGCGCAGCTGCGCGAAGGCGTGCTCGAAGTGGTGATCGGCCGGCTGGTCAGTCAGCCGGGCTTCGACTGCGTGTTCAGGGCCATCGAGGACGAGGGGCTTGCGGTGGTGGTCGGCAACGACCATCCGCTGGCGCGCAAGCGCAAGGTGGAGTTCGAGATGTTGCTGGACTACCCATGGATACTGCAGCCGGCCGGCAGCCCGATGCGCGACCTGATCGAGCACGAGTTTCGCGATCACCATGCAACGCTGCCCAAGGGGCTGATCGAGACGGGCTCCATCCTGACCACCATCAACCTGATCCGGCGTTCGCAAATGATCGCGGTGGTTCCCGAGGCCATGGCGCGCCGGGACGCCGAGCACGGGCTGCTTCACATCGTGCGCTACCGCATCCGCCAGAAGCTCGAAGCCTATGGCAGCCTGGTGCGCAAGGACCGTCCCCTGACCAAGCCCGCGGAGCATTTTCTCGAGCTGGTGCACGCCCGGGCGAAAGCTGCGCGCGCAGAGTAGCCACGCCGGGCGCGAGTAGAACTTGTCCTGCATCGACCATGGAAATCGTCCGGCCCGGCGACACTTTGCGCCAGCCAAACTGCCGTCTCCCAACCACTTGGAGGCCCCGATGCCGGATGACATGGAGATCCGCGTTCCGCAGAACGATGAGCAAATCGACATCACCGACCTGAAAGAGGTCGACTACTGGACAAAGTGGTTCGGCGTCAGCGAGGCGCGGCTGCGCATGGCCGTCGCATCCGCCGGCACCATCAAGGACGATCTGCGGATCTACCTTGGCCTTCCCTGAGGCTCAAAGCCTCAAAGCTCGCGGAGGGCCGACCCCGGCCGCACCCGCTGATCGAGCGACGCGCCGGTGGATGCGGTAGCCAACTTCGTAGCGTGCCTTGGCCGTCGGCCTTGGCTGACCCTGACATCCGCCTTTGCCTGAGCGTTTCCGCAGTGGCGTCCGCACCACCATCGGATCCCACTCAGGAGATTGCCAAATGAACACCCCATCGCCACGGCCGCCCCGCAAGCACTCCCCCGACGAACCCGAACTCACCCAGGAAGAATCCGTGCCCTTGGACGGAACCGACCCCGAGGGCGAGGAAATGATGAAGAAGGTCGAGAACAGGAAGCTCGAGGACCACGGCGACGCCGAACGCAAGACTCCCGACAAGGCGTGAATCCGCAGCTTGGCGCGGTGACTTTGTCTTCTCGCGAAGAACGGCGATGCCCTACAACCTGGGCCACGCCGCCTTGATAAAAAGCCGTTGGCGGGCATCGGCTGCCCGGCCTGCGGAGCCCCCCTTTCCCCGCAGATCGCAAAGAGAAAACGGCAGAAGGAAGTGTCTGTCCACACGACGGAGGACGAAATGAAACTCGACGGCGCGGCGGGGTCGGAGATGCAGGAAAGCCTGATGAAGGTGGGCGTTCCGGGGCTCGACGATGTGCTGGGCGGCGGCCTCACGTCCAACCGCCTCTACCTCGTCGAAGGAACCCCCGGCTCCGGCAAGACCACCATCGCGCTCCAATTCCTGATCGAAGGGGCGACGCGTGGCGAACCGGTGCTGTACGTCACCCTGTCGGAAACGGCGCGGGAGCTCCGGGGCGTGGCGAACTCCCACGGATGGGACCTGAGCGGCATCGAGGTGCGCGAAATGCTTCCGTCGGAAGCTGCGCTCGAGCCTGATGAGCAATACACGATGTTCCATCCCTCGGAGGTGGAGCTCAGCGAGACCACCTTGAAGATCCTCTCGGATGTCGACGTGATCAAGCCCACGCGCGTGGTGTTCGATTCGCTCTCGGAGCTGCGGCTTCTGGCGGGCAGCTCCCTGCGCTACAGGCGGCAGATCCTGGCGCTCAAGCAATTCTTTGCGGGCCGGCAGTGCACCGTGCTGCTGCTCGACGACATGACCGCCATGAAGCACGACCTGCAGGTGCAGAGCATCGCCCATGCGGTGCTGCGGCTGGAGCAGATCAGCTCCGACTACGGCGCCGCGCGGCGCCGGCTCGTCGTCAGCAAATACCGGGGCAAGCAGTTTCGCGGCGGCTATCACGACTACCGCATCGATCGCGGCGGGCTGCGCGTGTTTCCTCGACTGGTGGCGGCCGAACACGCGTCGGAGCTGTCGCAAGCGCGAATTCCCAGCGGCATCGATTCGCTCGATGCCTTGCTCGGTGGCGGGATCGAGCGGGGTACGAGCACGCTGTTCGTCGGCGCGCCGGGCACCGGCAAGTCGACGGTCGCGGTGCAGTTTGCGCTGGCCGCGGCGCAGCGGGGCGAATGCGCCGCCCTTTTCGTGTTCGACGAAAGCATCTATACGCTGCGCACGCGCTGCGAGAGCATGGGCATGGACCTCGCGCCGTACATCGAATCCGGCCTCATCAAGGTGCGGCAGGTCGACCCTGCCGAGCTGTCACCGGGCGAGTTCGTGCACCTCATCCGACTGGCGGTCGTCGATGCGGGTGCCGCGGTGGTGGTGATCGACAGCCTCAACGGCTATCTCAATGCCATGCCCGACGAGCGCTTTTTGATCGCGCAGCTGCACGAGCTGCTTTCCTATCTGGGTCAGTCCGGCGTCGCCACGCTGTTGGTGGGCGCGCAGCACGGCCTCATCGGCATGCAGATGCAGACGCCTGTGGACGCGAGCTACCTGGCGGACGCCGTCGTGCTGCTTCGCTACTTCGAGCTGGACGGCGAAGTGCGCCAGGCGATCTCGGTGCTGAAGAAGCGGGGCGGCGCGCACGAGCGGACCATCCGCGATTTCTCCATGACCTCCACGGGCCTGCACGTGGGCGAGCCGCTGCGCAACTTCCGGGGCATCCTGACGGGCATTCCCATTCCCATCGACGGCGTGCATCCCTCATCGTGAGCTCGCTACCCGCATCCGTCGAGCAGCGCATCCTGCTGCGCACAGCGACCTCCAGGGATGCCTTCATGGCGAGCGCCGTACTGGCACGCGCACAGGTCACCTCGCACACCTGCGCCAACCTGTGCGAACTGGTGCGCGGGCTCCAGGAAGGTGCGGGCGCCATCATGCTGGCGGAAGAAGTGCTGTCCGATCCGGCTGCCGCCGCATTGACCGAAGCGCTGGCTGCGCAGCCCCCCTGGTCCGATCTTCCGGTGCTCATCCTTGCCCGCCAGGGCGCCGATTCGCCCGTCATCGCCGCGGCCATGGACCGGCTTGCGAACGTGACCGTGATCGAACGGCCAATGCGCGTGGCCTCGCTGATCAGCACGGTCCGAACGGTGCTGCGGGCGCGCAACCGGCAGTACCAATTGCGCGACCTGCTCGACGGCCTGCGCGAATCCGACCAGCGCAAGACCGAGTTCCTTGCCACGCTGGCGCACGAACTGCGCAACCCGCTGGCACCGATGAGCACCGCGCTGACGCTCTTGATGCGCAAGCCGCACGAGCCCGCGGATGCCCAGCGCTACTACGAACTCATGGGCCGGCAGATCGACCACATGGTGCGGCTCGTGAACGACCTGATGGAAGTCTCGCGCATCACGCGCGGAAAGATCGAGTTGCGCATGGAAGCCGTCTCGCTCGAAGCGGTGATCAAGGACGCCATCGAGCTGAGCCGGCCTTTGCTCGAAGGCTCCAGCCACACCTTGAGTGTGGAACTGTGCCGCCAGCCGCTGGTGGTGCGGGGCGACGGCGTCCGCCTGACCCAGGTTTTTTCGAACCTGCTGAACAACGCCGCGAAGTACACCGCGCCGGGTGGAAACATCCGCGTCGTTCTTCGCGAGGAAAAGCGCAACGCCGTGGTCGAGGTCTGGGACAACGGCACCGGCATCGAACCCGACATGCTGAAGTCGATCTTCGAAATGTTCGTGCAGGTGAGCGGCACCTCGAAGGCGGCCCAAGGGGGACTGGGCATCGGGCTCACCCTCGTGAAGAGCCTGGTCGAGCTTCATGGGGGCAGCGTGGAGGCACGGAGCGAGGGGCTCGGCTGCGGCGCGATGTTCTGCGTGCGCCTGCCGCTCACGCGGCTCGAGGCGGGCGCAACCCAGGCGCCTTTGCCTGCCGTTAGCGGCTGGCCGGTATCGCTGTCGCGTACGGTGCTGATCGTCGACGACAACCGGGATGCGGCCGATGCGCTCAGCGATCTGCTGCGCTCGCTCGGCGCATCGACCTGCGTGGCCTACAGCGGCGCGGCCGCGCTGCGCATGATCGCCGAAGGCCCGGCGCCCGGACTCGCCATCCTGGACATAGGCATGCCTGGCATGGACGGCTGCGAACTGGCCATGAAGCTGCGCGCCAACCCCGAACTTTCCGGGCTCATCCTCGTCGCATTGACCGGCTGGGGGCAGCGGGGCGACAAGGAACGCATCGCCAAGGCGGGCTTCGACCATCACCTGCTCAAGCCGCTCGACCTGGCGGCGCTGATATCGATCTTGCAGGGCCATTCATGAACCCCGATGCGACCACGCTTTCGGCCGCGACCCAGTCGGCCCACCGGCCTTCGCTCTGGCGGCGCTGCCGCCGCTGGGTGCTGCCGCTGGTGGGAATCGCGGTGCTCGGCCTGCTGCTGTCGCATGCGCACAAGGTCGACTGGGCCGGCGCATGGGAAGCACTGCAGCGCTACCCCGCAACGCTGCTGTTGGGCGTGCTCGGGGTCGCCACCGCAAGCCATGCGCTCTATGGATGCTACGACCTGATCGGGCGGCGGCACATACGCCATCGGGTGCCAGCCTGGCGCACCTGGGCCATTGCCGTGACCAGCTACGCCTTCAATCTCAACCTGGGCTCGCTGGTCGGCGGCATTGCGCTGCGCGCGCGGCTCTATGCGCGTGCTGGGCTGGACGAGACCTCGGTGGCGCAGGTCGTAGGGGTCAGCCTGGCGACCAACTGGCTCGGTTACGGCCTGCTGGCCGGCGGCCTGTTCGCGGCCGGCATCATTTCGCCGCCGCGCCAGGCGAGCATCGGGGCGGGCGCACTGCGCGGCCTTGGCGTGGTCATGATTCTTCTGGCTGCGGCCTACGTGGTGGCCTGCGCTTTTTCACGCGGGCGGCAGTGGCAGCTGCGGGGGCGCAAGCTGAGGCTGCCTTCCGCGAAGCTGGCGCTCATCCAACTCACGCTCTCCACCGCCAACTGGTCGTTGATGGGATGCGCCATGTACCTGCTGCTCGGGCGGCAGGTGCCGTACGCAACGACGCTGAGCGTTCTGCTGGCCGCTTCCATCGTCGGCGTCATAACGCCGATTCCGGCCGGCCTGGGCGTGCTGGAGGCCGTGTACCTGGCGCTGCTCTCGGGCAGCGTGCGCCAGGGTGCGCTGATGGGGGCCGTGCTGGCCTACCGCGCGCTCTATTACCTGCTGCCGCTGGGCGGCGGCGTCGTGCTCTACCTGCTTCTCGAACGCTATGCGGCAAGCCATCCGCAAGGCGGCGCGGAAGCCGACACGCCATGGCGCGCGCAAACCCGCTGAAGCGCTACAAGGAGAAGCGCAACTTCGGCGTCACGCCCGAGCCGGAGGAAGGCGGTGCATCGGCGCCCGGCACGCTGCAGTTCGTGGTGCAGAAGCACTGGGCGACCCGCCTGCATTACGACTTCAGGATCGAGCTCGACGGCGCCATGAAAAGCTGGGCGGTGCCCAAGGGTCCGAGCTACGACACGCACGACAAGCGCATGGCCGTGCACGTGGAAGACCACCCGATTTCCTACAACCAGTTCGAGGGCGAGATACCGCCCAAGCAATACGGTGCCGGCAAGGTGATCATCTGGGACAAAGGCACGTGGACCCCGCTCGGCGATGCGCGCAAGGGCTACAAGGAGGGGCACCTGAAGTTCGAGTTGCACGGCTACAAGCTGCGCGGCAAGTGGGCGCTGGTGCGCATGCACGGCAAGAACAAGAGCGACAAGCAGGACGCATGGCTCCTGATCAAGGAGCACGACGGCTATGCCCGCCCGGCGGCCGAGTTCAGCGTGGTCGACCAGTTTCCCGACAGCGTGGCCGCGCTGCCGATGCCCGAAGCCGTTGCCGCGGCGCCTGCAACTGCTGCTTCGACCTCGTCGGCAAAACGCGGCAAGGCGGCCAAGGGCGGCATGCCCGCCGATGCGGTGAAGGCCGCCATGCCGGCCAAGCTCTCGCCACTGCTCGCCACGCTGGTCGATGGCCCGCCGCCGGACCCGCAGAACTGGATCTTCGAGATCAAGTTCGACGGTTACAGGCTGCTCGCCTGCGTCGACGCCAAGGGTGTGCAGCTCTTCACGCGCAACGGACACGACTGGAGCAGCCGCATGCCCCACCTGGTGCAAGCGATCGAGCGCATGAAACTCAAGCCGGGCTGGCTGGACGGGGAGGTGGTGGTACTCAATGAGTCCGGAGGCACCGACTTCCAGGCGCTGCAGAACGCCTTCGACAGCGACAAGACGCGCAACATCGTCTACTTTCTTTTCGACCTGCCGTACTACGGCGGCTTCGATCTCACCGGCGTGCCGCTGGTCGAGCGCCGGGCCTTGCTGGAAACGCTGCTTGCCAAGGCACCGCCCGAAATCCGCTTCAGCGCAGTCTTCGACGCGCCGCCCCAGGACATCGTCGCCTCGGCCTGCAAGATCGGCCTCGAGGGCGTCATCGGCAAGAAAAAGAACAGCACCTATGCGTCGCGGCGCTCGCCCGACTGGATCAAGCTCAAGTGCTCGTCGCGGCAGGAGTTCGTCATCGGCGGGTATACAGATCCCAAGGGCTCGCGAGTGGGGATCGGATCTCTGCTGCTTGGCGTGCATGACGAGAAGGGCGAACTCATCTATGCGGGCAAGGTCGGCACGGGTTTCAATGACCGCATGCTCGTCGACATGCTCCAGAGGCTGAAGCCGCTTCGCGTGGATAAGCGGCCCTTCAAGAACCCCACCGAGAACGATCGCCTCGCGCATTGGGTCAAGCCGGTGCTGTTGGCCGAAGTCACTTTTTCCGAATGGACCAAGGACGGGCATGTGCGCCATCCGGTGTTTCACAGCTTGCGCAGCGACAAGCCCGCCAAGGCGATCATCCGCGAGAAGCCGGTCCACCAGACGGGCGCGAAGCGCGAACCCGAGACCCAGGCCGGACCCGCGCCCGCCACCACGATGCCCGCGAACTTCAAGGTCTCGAACGCCGACCGCGTGGTCGACAAGTCCACGGGCATCACGAAGGTGGAGGTGGTGCGCTTCTACGGCCTTGTCGCGCCGCTGATGATGGAACACCTCAAGGCCAGGCCCGTGTCGTTCGTGCGCGCGCCGCAGGGCATCCACGGCCAGCTCTTCTTCCAGAAGCATCTGGAAGAGGGGCAGATGGCAGGCGTGCGGCAGCTTGACCCAGCGCTGTGGCCGGCGCATCCCGCGCTGATCGAGATTGCGGGGCCCCTCGGCCTATTGAGCGCGGCGCAGATGAACGTGATCGAGTTCCACACCTGGAACGGCGTGAAGACGCTGATCGGAAAGCCCGACCGCATGACCTTCGACCTCGACCCCGGTGAGGGCGTTGCCTGGCCCATGGTGCAGCAGGCGGCCGAGCTGATGCGCGTGGTGCTCGACGAACTGGACTTGCCTTCGTTCTGCAAGACCAGCGGCGGCAAAGGCCTGCACGTGGTGGTGCCGCTTAAGCGGCAGTACGACTGGGACACGGTGAAGGATTTTTCAGAGGCCATCGTGCGCCACATGGCCCGCACCTTGCCGCAGATCTTCGTGGCGAAGAGCGGGCCGAGCAACCGCGTCGGCCGCATCTTCATCGACTACCTGCGCAATGGCTTTGGCGCGACCACCATCTGCGCGTGGTCGGTGCGGGCGCGGCCCGGCATGGGCGTGTCGGTGCCGGTGGAATGGCAGGAGGTTCCGACGCTCACGAGCGGTGCTCAATGGACCCTTCGAAACATCCATGCGAGGCTCGATCGAGGCAACCAGCCGTGGGCCGACTATGCGAAAGCGGCGAAGAGTCCGGGCGCGGCGATGAAGAGGCTGGGTTTCGAAGCAGCCCGCCCGCGCACGGAGCGCTGAGGCTTGCTCAGAGTTCGATGAGGGCCGACGTGGCTTTGTTCAGCGCCAGCTTGCCTTTGGCGGTGATCGATTCCACTTGGGCCAAATGACGGATCGCGCGGTCGTCGGGCGTGTGCGTGGCGGAGGGAGGAATGAAGGCGGTCACCAATTCGGCGGCCCGCAATACACGCAGTCTGTCGATGTCGGCCGGCGTGTGCACGACGTATGGCAATCTCTGCTCGGCGATGACCCGAAGAAATTCCATGGACATGAGCCGTCTCCTTGTTCTAGATAGGCGGACGTGCATTTTGCGGAGAAATTCGCGCTTGTGGCTGATTGCTGCAGCGCACATTCAGGCCGCAGTTGTATCAATGTGTTTTGCGTTACCGAGACTGAAAACGAAGGTCCCATTTTCCGGGGCCAGTGCCGGTTTTGGGCGCTTGTGCCGGTTACCGGTATCGGTGTATTTGCGAACCAATCGGGCGTCGCGCGTGTCCTTCGGCGCGGCTTTTCAGGCCTTCGGAGAACCGACTCTTTCGAAGGTCACGAAGCTGTAGTGGAGGCCTTCTTTCGCCGAGATGTGCGATTCACGATTCGTCTCGCGCCACTCGGAGGGAGAGAGCTCCGGCGCATGCGCATCGCCTTCGTAATCGCGGGCAATCTCCGTGACGACGGCTAGTTGGGCCAGCGGCTCGGCCTCGGCATAGATCTGCGCGCCGCCGATGATCCACACATCCGGCACCTGCGATTCTTCGCACAGCGAGAGCGCCTCTTGCAGGCTGCCCGCGCGCTGCGCGCCTTCGGCTTTCCAGTCGTCCTGCCGCGTGATGACGATGTTCCATCGGCCCGGCAGCGGCCGGAACCGCGGAGGCAGCGAGTCCCAGGTCTTGCGGCCCATGATGACGGGCGCAGCGCCCGTCGTCTGCTTGAAGTGCGCTAGGTCTTCGGGCAGGTGCCAGGGCATGGTGCCGTTGGCGCCGATCACGCCGTTGGATGCGCGGGCGAAGATGAGGTTGATGCGCGGTGTGGTCATGAGGCCGAACGGTCCCTTACACCGCCACGGGCGCCTTGATCGGCTCGTGGTGCTTGTAGTCGAGCACTTCGAAATCTTCGTACTGGTAGTCGAAGATCGAAGCCGGCTTGCGCTTGATGTTTAGCGTGGGATAGGGATAGGGCGCGCGGCTCAGCTGCAGCGCCACCTGCTCGGCGTGGTTGCTGTAGATGTGGCAGTCGCCGCCGGTCCAGATGAAGTCGCCCACGTCGAGATCGCACTGCTGCGCCATCATGTGCGTGAGCAGGGCGTAGCTCGCGATGTTGAAGGGCACGCCAAGGAAGATGTCGGCACTGCGCTGGTAGAGCTGGCAGCTGAGCTTGCCGCGCTCGCCCGGCGCTTGCGGCGGCGCCACGTAGAACTGGAAGAACGCGTGGCAGGGCATGAGCGCCATCTTTGAGAGCTCGGCAACGTTCCATGCGCTCACGATGATGCGGCGCGAATCGGGGTTGGTCTTCAGGGTCTTGATGACTTCGGAAATCTGATCGATGTGGCCGCCGTCGGGCGTGGGCCAGCTGCGCCATTGCACGCCGTACACGGGGCCCAGGTCCCCATCTTCGCGCGCCCACTCGTCCCAGATGGAGACGCCGCGTTCCTTGAGCCAGTTGTTGTTGCTGGAGCCGGTCAAAAACCACAGCAGTTCCTGGATGATGGACTTCAGGTGCACCTTCTTCGTGGTCACCAGCGGAAAGCCTTCGTTCAGGTCGAAGCGCATCTGGTGGCCGAACACGCTCTTGGTGCCGGTGCCGGTGCGGTCGCTCTTGAAGACGCCATGGGTGTCCACGTGGCGCATGAAGTCTTCGTACTGGGAGCGGACGGGGCGGGCGGGCGTGGAGGTCATGGAGAGGGTGTCGTGGCCAGGTTGTTCGAATTTTACGGACTGATTGCCTTCTTGCTCCTTCCCCCGCTGGGGGAAGGTTGGGATGGGGGCTGCCCCCGCGTTCATCGCAGCGCGGGGTTGAAGGCCGCGTGCCCCCACCCGGCCCTCCCCCGGGAGGGGAGGGAGAAATATCTGGAAGCCTTAAACGCGGATCACGCGCCCCGGGTTCAGGATGTTCTTCGGATCGAGCCCGCGCTTGATCGCACGCATCATCTCCAGCGCCACCGGCGACTTGTGCTTCTCGAGCTTGTCGACCTTGAGCGAACCCACGCCGTGCTCGGCCGAGAACGAGCCGCCGAACTTTTCGACCGCGTCGTACACCAGCGTGTTGATGCGCTCTTCCTCGTTCTTGAGGAATGCCTTGGTGTCGATGTTCTCAGGCGCCTGCACGTTGTAGTGCAGGTTGCCGTCGCCCAGGTGGCCGAAGTTCACCAGCCGTACACCGGCGATCTCGCGTGCCAGCAGTGCATCGGTCTCGGCCACGAAGGCCGGAATGCTCGAGACGGGAATCGAGATGTCGTGCTTGATGTTCAAGCCCTCTTCGGCCTGCGCGAGCGGAATGCTCTCGCGGATGTGCCAGAGCTGGTGTGCCTGCGCGAGGTTCTCAGCCACCACCGCATCGGTTACGCAGCCGTCTTCGAACGCCGTTTCGAGCAGCGCCTCGAATCGCGCGCGCGCATGGTCTTCGGACTCGCTGTCGGAGTTCTCGAGCAGCACGCAGTAGGGCACGGCGTCGTCGCCGATGAACGGCACGCGCAGCTGCGGCATGTGCTTGTCGACCAGGCTCAATGCAAACTTGCCCATCACTTCAAAACCCGTGAGGCCCGAGCCCAGATGCTTGTGCGCAAGGCCGAGCAGCGTGACTGCATGGTCGAGCGAGGGCACCGCGGCCCAGGCCGTGAGCTGCGCCGCGGGCAGCGGGTAGAGCTTCATGGTCGCCGCGGTGATGATGCCGAGCGTGCCTTCGCTGCCGATCATCAGGTCGCGCAAGTCGTAGCCGGTGTTGTCCTTGCGCAGGCCGCTGGTGCCTTCCCAGATTTCGCCCTGCGGCGTGACCACTTCGAGGCCGAGGCACAGCTCACGCGTGTTGCCGTAGCGGACCACCTGCGTGCCGCCGGCGTTGGTGGCCAGGTTGCCGCCGATGGTGCAGCTGCCTTCGGCCGCAAGACTCAGCGGGAACAGGAAACCCTGCTTCTCGGCTGTCTCCTGCAGGGTCTGCAGGATGCAGCCGGCTTCCACGGTCATCGTGAGGTTGGCGGCGTCTACGGTGCGAATCGCGTTCAGCCGCTGCAAGCTCAGCACCACCTGCGTTCCGCTGTCGTCGGGAGTGGAGCCGACCGCCAGGCCGGTGTTGCCGCCCTGCGGCACGATGGCCGTGCCGGCCGCCGCACATGCTTTGACCACATCGGCCACCTGCTGTGCGTTGGCGGGCCGCACCACGGCCAACGACTTGCCGTGCGCGCGCTTGCGCCAGTCTTGTTCGTAGGCCGTGAGGTCGCCTTCGTTCAGCACGTGCTGCGTACCCACGATGGCGCGCAGCTGGTCGATCAGGGGAGAAGATGTGGTCGTCATTGGCGTCATTGGGTGGAAGCCTCCAGTTGTCGGGCAGCCTTGGCGTTGCGCAGGCGCAGCCGGACGTGCAATGCGCAGGCCGTGAATAGCGCGAGGCACAGCAGCACCTCGATGAGCGCGAGCACTTGACCCACGCCGTTGGTGTCGCTCCATGCGCGCACCACGCCCTCGGTGAAATAGAGCCAGATCATCAGGCTGACCCAGCGGTAGGTGTACATGCGGTTCTTGTAGAGCCCCGCAAGCGGAATGACAAGAGGAAGCACCTTGAGCGCCAGCAGCGAACCGCCCGGCCGCAGCGGCGCCAGCCACAGCTCCCAGGCCAGCCCGAGCACGATGAGCCCGGCGAGGCTGCCCACGGCAAGCCAGCGGGTGGCGCTGACGGAAGAAGAGGCGTGCGGTGTGATGGTTTGCATGGATTGGACACCGCGGAACTGGCGACACGAAGCGTGCGAAGACGAGAGGAGGGTTCGGGTTCTTATGATACCGGCCATGAATCGTCAGCAGCTCTGGAAGGATCTTTCGCGCTTTCCGTGGGGCAACACCGCGGCGGTGCTGGGCGAGCGCTTCCGCGAAGATCGGCTCGGGCTCACGGCCAGCAGCCTTACCTTCACCACCACCATTGCCATGGTGCCGTTCTTCACGGTGGCGCTGGCGCTTTTTACCGTGTTCCCGATGTTCGCCAAGCTGCAGGGGCGGCTGCAGCGCTGGCTCATCGAAAGCTTGATTCCCGACAACATCGCGCGCCAGGTGCTGGGCTACCTCAATCAGTTCTCCAGCAAGGCCGGCGGCCTGGGCATCGCGGGCCTGGTGGTGCTCCTGATCACCGCCATCGCGCTGATCCTCACCATCGACAAGACGCTCAACAACATCTGGCGTGTGCGTTCGCCCCGGCCGTTTGCGCAGCGCGTGCTGATCTACTGGGCTGCCATCACGCTCGGCCCGCTGATCCTGGCGGTGAGCCTCTCGACCACCTCGTATGTGTTTGCCGCGTCGCGCGACGTGGTGGGCGGCAGCATCCTCAAGCTGTTCTTCGACACCTTCGAGATCGTGCTGCTCGCGGGCGGCATGGCCTCGCTCTATCACTACGTGCCCAACACCAATGTGCGCTGGGCGCACGCCTGGGCCGGCGGCATCTTCGTGGCGGCCGCGATCGAAATTGCCAAGCGCGTGCTGGGCTACTACCTGAGCCTGGTTCCGACTTACTCGGTGCTCTACGGCGCCTTTGCCACGGTGCCCATTCTTCTGATCTGGATCTACGTGGCCTGGGTCATCGTGTTGCTGGGCGCCGTCATCGCGGCCTACCTGCCGAGCCTCTTGACCGGCGTTGCCCGCCGCGGCGGCCGGGCCGGGTGGCCGCTTCAATTGGCGATGGAGGTGCTGCAGCACCTGGCACGGGCGCGCGCCACGCCGGCCAAGGGCATGGGCGCCGCCGAGCTCGTCACGCGCATGCGGGTCGACACGCTGCAACTGGTGCCGGTGCTCGAAACCCTGGTGGCAATCGACTGGATTGCGCCGCTCGCCGAAGAAACCGCCGACGAAGATCCGCGCTACGTGCTGCTGGCCGATCCGTCCACGCCCATCGAGCCGCTTCTGAGGGAGTTGCTGATGCCGCGTGCGGAGCCGCTAGAAGACCTGTGGCAGAAAGGTCCGCTGCATTCGCTTCGCCTGGGCGATGTGCTATTGATTTAATAGCAATCAGATATTGACTTTGCCGAGCCAGATGTCGCGGTACATCGCCCAGTCGCCCATGAAGCTGTAGAGCGGGCGCTTGAACGATGCGGGCCTGTTCTTCTCGAACCCGAAGTGCCCGATCCAGGCAAAACCGTAGCCCGCGATGAGCCCGGCCAAGAGCCACAGCGGATTGAATGTGACGATCAGCGCCACCAGGCACAGCAGCGAAATCGTCGAGCCAATGAAGTGCAGGCGCCGGCAGGTGCGGTTGGCGTGCTCGGACAGGTAGAACGGATAGAACTCCGCGAAGCTCTTGAAACGATGCGGATCGACGGCAGATTCCGGAGCAGTCGTGGTGTTCATCGTGCAAGTCTCCTGGGCGCCGGGGGCGCTTTGTTCATAATAGCCACGAGCATTAATCCGCACCAACGCGGCTTTGTATTCACACCTTCACCGCATCAGCTTTGAGCGCTCTTCCCGCCGCCCCCGATTCCGCCGAGCCGGCCCGCAATGCGCCGTGGGTCGTGTGCCTGTGCGCCGAATGGTGCGGCACTTGCCGCGACTACCGGCCGCTGCTCGAGCAGGTGGCGCGGGCGCATCCGCAGTTCCGCTATGCCTGGGTCGACATCGAAGACCACGCCGAGATTGCCGATGCCTTCGACGTCGAAACCTTTCCCACGCTGTTGATTGCCGGTGCCGACGGCACCCGCTTTCTGGGCCCGCTGCTGCCGCATGCCGAGACGCTCTCGCGCATGCTCGGCGCGCTGCAAGCGCCGCAGCCGTCCAGCCTCGACGTCGACCTGCTGCTGGCGGTGATCGAGAAACGCCCGGCCGACTTTGCGGTCTGAACCGCGCTCCCTGCCATGAACATCCTGATCTTTGGCGCCACCGGCATGGTGGGGCAGGGCGTGCTGCGCGAATGCCTGCTGGCGCCCGACGTGGCCCGCGTCGTCGCGGTCGGCCGCAATGCCACCGGGCAGCGGCACCCGAAGCTGCAGGAGGTGGTGATCAAGGACATGAACGACTACAGCGCCTTCGAGCCTCAATTGCAGGGCTTCGATGCCTGCTTCTTCTGCCTCGGCGTGTCGTCGGTCGGCATGAAAGAGGTCGACTACAAGCGCATCACCTACGACCTTACGATGGCCGCAGCCACGGTGCTCTCGCGGCTCAACCCGGGCATGACCTTCACCTACGTGACTGGAGCCGGCACCGACAGCAGCGAGCGCGGCAGCAGCATGTGGGCGCGGGTGAAGGGCGCCACCGAAAACGCCTTGCTGAAGCTGCCGTTCAAGGCCGCCTACATGTTTCGTCCCGGCATGATCCAGCCGCTGCACGGCGTGCGTTCGAAGACGCCGCTCTATCAGGCCGCGATCATGGTGCTCAAGCCGGTCCTCGGGTTGGCATACCGGCTGTGGCCCGACAAGGTGACGACGACCGAGAAGGTGGGCCGGGCGATGCTGGCCGTGGCGCGGCACGGTGCACCGAAGGTGCTGCTCGACCCGGCGGACATCAACGCCCTGGGCCGCTGAAGCTTACGCCGCCGCGGGCGCACCGGCCCGCGCGCGGCCCAGCTTGCGCCGGCCCGCGCTGGCAATGGCATGCACGAGGTGTTGTACGAACTCTTGCGCCAGCGGCGTGAGCGTGCGGCCTTCGAGTGCCAGCACCTGCAGTTGACGCTGCTGCAGCGGCGCCTCGGCAAAGGGGCGCGCGACCACCGTGCCCGCGTCGATGAGGTGCGTGACCGTGAGATGGCCCGAAAGCATCACGTCCGGCGTGCGCAAGAGTGGCAGCAGCACCGATGAAAAGTTGCTGACGAAGATCGCACGGTACTGCAGCCCCTGCAGGCTGCACGCCTGGTCGAACAGCTGCCGCGCCGTCACGCCCTTGTCGCCCACGGCCAGCGGGTAGCGCACCGCGTCCGCCACCGACACCACGCGCTGCCGCGCCAGCGGGTGGTCGGGGCGCAGCACCGCGAATACCGGTGCATTGGCGGAGTGCTCGATCTTCAACCCGGGCTCGGGCGCCACCACGTATTTCAGTGCAATGTCTGCTTCGCCGCGTGCGAGCAGTGCGCTCACGCCGTCGGGTGAGCCCACGTGCAGTTCGAGCTGCGTGCCCGGATGCGCCGACTCGAAACTGCGCATGACCTGCGGCATGAAGTGCGCCGCGAACCCTTCGGTGCAGGCCATGCGGATGCGGTGAGCGCTGCGGCCGCCCAGGTCGCGCACCTGTTCGATGACCTGCTCGATGTCGAGCTGCGCATTGCGCAGATGCGCCGCGAGCCGTTCGCCAGCCGCGGTGAGCGCCATCCCCCGGGCATGGCGCTCGAACAAGGGCGTGCCCAGGCTGTCCTCCAGCTTGGTGATCTGGCGGCTGACCGCCGACGAGGCCACGAACAGTCGCGCAGCGGCCTGGCTGACCGAGCCGCTGCGCGCCACCTCCAGGAAATGGCGCATCGGAATGCTGAGAAGCGGTGGGGTCATGGAAGTCGAGAGCCTTGCCTTCAAGGCAATGGTAGCTTGCAAAAACGATGCTAGGAGCATCGTCCCTCAGGCCTTGTACTTGCTGCACCCGCCGGAAACAGGAAATCCCCTCATGCAACGTACCCAAAGCCTTGCCGCTGCCGCCGCCTATTTCGACGATGGCAGCTTCTTTGCCGACCTGCAGCGGCGCGTCGCTTTTCGCACCGAGAGCGATACCGGCGCCGCCACGCCCGCGCTCGGCGCCTACCTGCGCGACGAGCTGGTGCCGCCGCTGGCCGCAATGGGTTTCGCCTGTGAAATCGTCGAGAACCCCGTGGGCGGGGGTGGGCCCTTCCTGATTGCGCGCCGCATCGAAGACCCCGCATTGCCCACCGTGCTGAGCTACGGCCACGGCGACGTGGTGAGCGGGCAGGATGCGCAGTGGGACGAAGGCCTCGGCCCCTGGGCGCTCACGGTGCGCGGCGACCGCTGGTACGGGCGCGGCACTGCCGACAACAAGGGCCAGCACACCATCGCGCTCGGTGGCCTGGCCGCGGCGCTGCAGGCGCGGGGCGGGCGCCTGGGCTACAACATCACCTGGCTCATCGAGACCGGCGAAGAGGCGGCATCGCCAGGCCTTCATGCGGTGTGCGAACAGCAGCGCGACCGGCTGCGCGCCGACCTGTTCATCGCCAGCGACGGGCCGCGCGTGAGCGCCGCGCGGCCTACGCTGTTTCTCGGATCTCGCGGCGCCGTCAACTTCAGCTTGAGACTGCGTGCCCGGGCGCGGGGCTACCACTCGGGCAATTGGGGCGGCGTGCTCGTCAATCCGGCCACGGTGCTGAGCCATGCGGTGGCATCGCTGGTGGATGCGCGCGGGCGCATCCTGGTCGAGGCCTTGCGTCCGCCTGAAATTCCGCAGGGCGTGCGCGACGCACTGGCCGACATCGCGATCGGCGGCGGTGCCGACGATCCCGCCCTCGACGAAAACTGGGGCGAGCCGGGCCTGAGCCCGGCCGAGCGGCTGGTGGCGTGGAACACCATCGAGGTGCTCGCGCTCGGCGCCGGCTCGCCACAGCGGCCGGTGAATGCGATTCCGTCCGAGGCGGTGGCGCATTGCCAACTGCGCTTCGTGGTTGGAACGCCGTGGCGCGATTTGGCGAAGATCGTTCGTGCGCACCTGGACGCGCACGGTTTCGACAACGTGGAAGTGCAGGTCACGCTCGAAGGCGCGGCGACGCGGCTCGACGTGGAGAACCCGTGGGTCGATTGGGCCCGACGCTCCATCGAGCAAAGCAGCGGCCAGCGCGTCGATCTGCTTCCCAACCTTGCTGGCTCGCTGCCCAACGACGTCTTCGCCGACCTGCTGGGCCTGCCCACGCTGTGGGTGCCACATTCCTACCCGGCCTGCGCGCAGCACGCGCCCAACGAACACCTGCTGGCACCGCTGGCGCGCGAAGGCCTGCAGATCATGGCGGGTCTCTATTGGGATCTGGGAGAGCCTGGCTTGGCTCCCTGGACCGCCGGAAAAACGCAGCACGCCGTCGCCTGATCTCTTCTCTTGCTGGACGAATCCATGAAAACTGCTGCTCTCTTCCATCGCCTTGGCGGCCTGCTGGCTTGCGCTTCGGCACTCGTCGCCTTTCATGCGCCCGCGCTTGCGCAAGGCAACTGGCCCGACAGGCCTGTAAAGCTGGTCGTGCCCTTTCCGCCCGGCGGCGGCACCGACATCGTCGCGCGGGCGATGGGGCAGGGCCTGTCGGAGAAGCTCGGCCAACCCGTGGTCATCGACAACAAGCCCGGCGCCTCCACCATCATCGGCACCGACGCGGTCGCCAAGGCTGCACCCGACGGCTACACGCTGCTGCTCTCGGGTTCCACCAGCTACAGCGTGAACCCCGCGCTGCGCGCCAAGCTGCCGTACGACCCGGTTCGCGACCTGGCACCCATTGCCATCGTCGCGCGCACGCCGCTGGTGCTGGTGGTGGGTGCCGGCACGCCATGGCGCTCGCTGCCCGAGCTCATCGCTGCCGCCAAGGCCAAGCCGAAGAGCATCCGCTACGCCACCTTCGGCGCCGGTTCGGGGCCGCACCTGGCGGGCGAACTGTTTGCGCTGGCCGCGGGCATCCAGCTGCAGGACATTCCGTACAAGGGCAGCAGCCAGGGTTCGATGGCGGTGATCGGCGGAGAGATCGAGATCGGTCTCGACACCGTGGCCGCTGTGGCACCGCATGTGCGCTCAGGCAAGCTGCGTGCGCTGGGCATCGTGGGGGCGACGCGTTCCAGCATGCTGCCCGAGGTGCGCACCCTGGCGGAGCAGGGGCTGCCCGACGCCACTTTCGATGCCTGGTACGGTTTTGCCGCGCCGGCGCGCACGCCAGCCCCAGTGCTCGACAAGCTGGCGCGTGCCGTCACGGCCACGATGGGCAGCCCGGCCCTGCAGGCGCAGCTGCGCGCGCAGGGCATGGAGCCTGTCGCCATCGGCGGTGCGGCGTTCCGCAGCCAGATGGAGGGCGAGATTTCCCGATACCGCGCGCTGGCGCATCGCGCGGGTATTGCTGCGGAATAGCCCGCGATTGGCTCAGGCAGGCATTCCGACGAAGTCGCGCAGCGCGAACAGCACTTCGTCGGGGGCCTCGTTCATCAGCGAGTGGCCCGCATGCACGGTCACCACCTTGGCCTTCTTCGCCTTGCCGACCAGCGCCTTGGTGGCGCGCGGCGGCGTCATCTGATCGGCATCGCCAAGCAAGAAAAGCACGGGGCACTGGACAGCCTCGATGGCCTTTTCGCCATTGCCGTAGTCGTTGCAGGCCTTGAAGCCGATGTGGAACACGTTGGCGTCGCGGTTGCTCGCGAGCACGCGGCGCATCAGCGCGCGCGAGCTGCCATAGAGCCAGGTGCCGGGGCCGAGCGCTGAGGGCGGCGGCGCGAGCAGCGAATGCGAGAACGTGTTGACCATCGCGATGGCGCGTTGCGGATCGTTGAGCGCACCATCGAGCAGCGCGGGCGACACGGTCATCGGATAGGCCGTGCCCACCAATGCCAGATGGGTCACCCGTTCAGGCGCGCGTGAAGCGGCTTCAAGCGCAATCAGCGAACCAAAGCTGTGGCCCACGAGCGCGGCCTTCTGCACGCCGGCCACGTCGAGCAGCGCGATGACGAACTGCGCGGCGTCTTCCACGCTGGCGGGCGGCGGGCCTTCGCTCTTGCAGTGGCCGGGCAGGTCGAGCGCGAGCACGTTCCAGCCGTGGTTGGCGAACCAGCGGCTTTGCAAAATCCACACGCTGTGGTCATTGAGCACGCCGTGGATGAACACCACGGTTGGCTTGTTCGCATCGAAAGTCTTGCCGCCGGTGTAGCAGTAGGCGGTGTGGCCGTTGACGGTGTAGTTCATGTCAGTTGCTGCGCCTCGTGTTTGGCTTGCTTGTGTTCGAGTGCTCTTGTTCAGGGCGCGTGCAAAGGCCACCGGGTACTCCCCTCCGCGAATGTCCCCCGGCTTCGCCTCCTCCTTTATTTCGCTGCGGGGAGCACCCGGCGCCCTGTGCACACCGAGCGCTGCGGTTGTTCCGCTCGATCAACAACCGCTCTGCCCAACGATCCCGTCGATGGGGTGCCTTGCGCAGCGAAATAAAGGGGGAGGCCGCAGGCCGGAGGACATTCGCGGAGAAAGGTACCCCGTCGGCGGGAGCGCCAGCGCCAAACACAACACGACGAGCAAAAAGGCAAGCCTTCATTCCTACACCCCCGCCTTTTCCGCAGCCTTCAGCGCACGCTTCAGGTCGTCGATCAGGTCGGCTGGGTCCTCGAGCCCAATCGAAAGCCGAATCGTCCCCTGAGAAATGCCTGCACCCGCAAGCGCCTCGTCGGTCATGCGGAAGTGCGTGGTGCTGGCCGGGTGGATCACCAGGCTGCGGCAGTCGCCCACATTGGCCAGGTGGCTGAAGAGCTTCAACGCTTCAATGAAAGCCTTGCCCTGCGCACGGCTGCCCTTGATGTCGAAGCTGAACACCGCGCCGGCGCCGCGCGCGCCGTGGCGCAACAACTTCTGCGCCAATGCGTGGCTCGGATGCGATTCGATCAGCGGGTGTCCCACGCGGGACACGAACGGATGAGTTGCCAGAAATTCGACCACCTTCTGCGTGTTGTCGATGTGCCGCTCCATGCGCAGCGGCAGCGTCTCGATGCCCTGCAAGATGAGCCACGCCGTGTGCGGACTCATGGATGCGCCGAAGTCGCGCAGGCCTTCGCGCCGCGCGCGCAGCAAGAACGCGCCCACCGTGCTTTCCTCGCTGAAGACCATGTTGTGGAAACCGTCGTAGGCCTGCGTGAGCTCGGCGAATTTGCCCGATTTTTCCCAGTCGAAACTGCCGCCGTCGACCACCACGCCGCCAATCACCGTGCCGTGGCCTGAAAGGAACTTGGTCGCCGAGTGGTAGACCAGGTCGGCGCCATGGTCGAACGGCTTGATGAGGTAGGGCGAGGTGAGGGTGGAATCGACCAGCAGCGGCACGCCCGCCGCGTGCGCAATGTCGCTCACCGCCGGGATGTCGAGCACGTCGAGCCCGGGGTTGCCCACGGTTTCGCCGAACAGCAGTTTGGTTTCGGGGCGGATCGCGGCCTTCCAGCCGTCCAAGTCGCCGGGCTTCACGAACGTGGTTTCGATGCCGAAGCGGCGCATCGTGTAGTGCAGCAGGTTCTGCGATCCACCGTAAAGCGCGGTGCTGGCCACGATGTGGGAGCCGGCGCCCATGAGCGTGGCGACCGACAAGTGCAGCGCGGCCTGGCCGCTGGCGGTGGCGATGGCACCGATGCCGCCTTCGAGCGCCGAGACGCGCTGCTCCAGCACCGCATTGGTCGGGTTGCTGATGCGCGAATAGACATGGCCCGCGCGCTCCAGGTTGAAGAGTGCCGCCGCATGGTCGCTCGACTCGAAGACGAAAGAGGTGGTGAGATGGATCGGCACCGCCCGCGCGCCGGTGGCGGGGTCGGGTGCGGCGCCGGCGTGCAGCGCCAGGGTGTCGAATCCGGGGTCGGAATAGCCGGGCATGAGGACCTTTCTGGGTTCGTTCGCAATGCCCCGTTACGTCTGCTTATCATGCGCGCGCATCATGGGCGTGAGAGTCGGCGCCGATTGTGGGCTATATTCAAATCGGCACCGCCGCCGAGAAAGATTTCCGAGAGGAGCACACGATGAAAGTCAGCGACATCCTTCGCGTCAAGGGCAACACGCTCTTCACCATCACGCCTGACGACCTGCTGGCCGAAGCCGTCAACACCATGGCGGAAAAGGACATTGGCTCCCTGGTGGTCATGGAACACGGCGACCTGGTCGGCATGCTCACCTTCCGGGAAGTGATCCTGGCCATTGTCGACAACGGCGGCCAGGTGGGCGGCACGCTGGTGCGCAAGGCCATGGACGATGCGCCCGTGACCTGCACCCTCGAAACCGATCTCGACGAAATCCGCCGCATCATGCTGGAGCGCCACGCGCGCTACATGCCCGTGATGGACAAGCGCATGCTGATGGGCGTGATCAGCTTCTACGACGTGGCCAAGGCGGTGGTCGACAGCCAGAACTTCGAAAACAAGATGCTGAAAGCTTATATCCGCGACTGGCCTGAAGAGCAGTAACTGGCCGCCCCTGCGCTGGCCTGGCTTATTCCTTGATATTGGCCGACTGCACGATCTTCTGATTGCGCGCGTACTCGGCCTGCACGAACTGGCCGAATTGCTCCGGCGTGCCGCTGCCGGGAAGGGCGCCTTGTTCATTGAGCTTGCTGCGCACCTGCTCCTCGGCAAGAACGGCATTCAACTCCTGGTTGAGGCGGGCCACAACCGCTGGCGGGGTCTTGGCGGGGGCGAAGATGCCGGTCCAGCTCACCATGTCGTAGCCCTTGAGGCCGGGCATCTCGTTGAAGGTGGGCACGTTGGGCAGGGCGGCCAGGCGCTGGCTGCCGGTGATGCCCAGCGCCTTCAGGCGGTTGCCGTTCACGTGCGGAATGGCGCTGGTGCTGACCAGCATGGCCAGGTCGACCTGGTTGCCGATCACGTCCGTGGCAATCTGCGCGCCGCCGCGGTAGGGCACGTGGGTTACGAAGATGCCGCTGCGCTGCTTGAGAAGCTCCATGGCCAGCTGCAGCACCGTGCCCACGCCCGAGGTGGCGTAGTTGTAGGTACCGGGCTTGGTCTTGGCGAGCTTCACGAAGTCGGCATAGGTTTGCACCTCGAGGCCGGGCCGTGCCACCAGCACCATGGGCGCGGTGTTGAGCATGCCGACCGGGGCCAGGTCCTTGAGCGGATCGAACTTGAAGGCCGAGGGGTTGACCAGCCGACCGATGGCGATGGCGCTGTCGGGCCCGACCACCAGCGTGTAGCCGTCCGGCGCCGCATTCACGGCCTTGGCCACGCCGATCGCGCCGCCCGCGCCGCTCACGTTCTCGATCACGACCGACTGCTTCAGCCGCTCGCCCAGCCGAGTGGCAACGAGGCGCGCGTTGACGTCCACGCTGCCGCCCGCTGTGTAGGGAACGATCAGCGTGATCGGCTTGGCGCTGGGCCATGCGCCCTGCGCAAGCGCCGCGGCGGGCAGCATCGAACAGAGCGTTGCGGCAAGTAGAAGGCGACGAGAGTGGGTCATGGCGTGGATCATTTCTGCTGAATGGAAGGTGGCTCTGGCGCAAGGCGCGCGCGCAGCGCGTCGAATTCGTGGCTCCACTGCGTGCACCACGTGCGGCGCTGCGTGTCGTCGATCCACGCGCCGTCGAGGCCGTTGTGCATGAAGCCGCGCAGATCGTCCAGCCTGAAGCCGAAGTCGCGCGCCATCATCAGCCAGGCCCCTGTGGGCGTGACCTTGTGCAGCGTCGGGTCGTCGGTGTTGGGGTGGATGCGCAGGCCCAGGGCCGGCATGCGGCGAATCGGGTGGTCGAGCGCCCAGCGCTCCGGAGGCAGCGTGCGCAGGTAGTACGAGTTGGTGGGCACCACGGTAAAGATCACGCCGCGCTCGGCGCACTGGCGCGCGAAGTCGGGCTGGTCGACCACGGTGTAGCCGTGGTCGATGCGGTCCACGTGCAGCACGTCGAGGGCGGTACGCACGTTGGTCCACGGCATGCCGAACTCGCCTGCGTGCGCGGTGGCCTTGAGCCCCGCGCGCCGCGCCTCGGCGTAGGCCTTTGCGAACAGTTCGGGTGGCCGGTCGACCTCGCGGTAGTCGATGCCGATGCCGATCACCTCGTCGCAGCGGTGGGCCTTGACCCACTCCACCATCTCCACCGCGGCCTCGGGGCTCGCCTCGCGGTCGATGGCGGCGATGAGCCGGCCCGTGATGCCGAACTCCTGCTGCGCGTCATGGATCGCGCGGACGATCGCGCTTTGCGCCATCGGATACGAAATGCCGGAGCCGTGCACCGTGCCGGTCGGGTTCCAGAAGAACTCGGCGTAGCGCACGTTGTGGGCTGCCGCGTCTTCCAGGTATTCGCGGGTCAGCTGGTACAGGTCGCCGGGGCTGCGCACCAGCTGCGCGTCGAGCGCGCGCAGCACACGCAGCACGCCGACCGGTTTTTCCCCACGGGTATAGAAGCCTTCGATCTCGTCCGACGCAAGCGGCGAGCCGGCGCGGTGGTTGAGTTGCTTGAAGGTTTCGTGGCGCACCGCGCCGAAAAGGTGGCAGTGCAGCTCCACCTTCGGAATCGCATGCAGCATCGATTCCAGCGTGAGCGGCGGCAGGGCAGGGCTGGTCATGCCTGCCAGTCTAGGGAGCGAAGTGCCATAAGCAAAATTTTGAATTTCTATAATTTGATTCACTGAATCGATAACGGGATCGCCATGGCTTCTTCGCCGCTTCGGGCGCTCACCTTGCGCCAACTTCAGTTCTTCTCGGTGCTGGTGGAAGAAGGGCATTTCGGCCGTGCGGCGCGCCGGTTGGCCATCACCCAGCCCGCCCTGAGCAATGCCATCAAGCAGATGGAAAAGCTGCTCGGCGCCGAGCTGCTGACCCGCTCCACCCATCGCCTGCAGCTCACGTCCGTGGGCGCCGAGGTGCTTGCGCGCACCGATTTCCTGGTCAACACCTTCGAAGTGGCGCTGCGTGACATCGAAAGCACGGTGCAGCGCGGGCGGGCTTTCGTGCGCGTGGGCGTGATCCCGTCGGCCAGCGCGCGCGTGACGGCCGCGACCAGCGAGTTTCTCCAAGCCGGCGATCGCGAGGTCGAGATCGCCTGGCGCGACGCGCCCTCCACCATCTTGCTGGCCGAACTGCGCGGCGGCCAGCTCGACATGGCGGTGGCTGCGATCACCGAGCCACCGGGCGGCCTGGCCTGCATCGACCTGTTCCGCGATCCGCTGGTGCTGGTGGTGCGCCGTGACCATGCGCTGGCCGCGGCCGGAGACGCGAACTGGGAGGCCATCGGCAAGGAGCGGCTGGTGCTGTTCGAGAGCGGCAGCATGCCGGCACTCGGCAACCCGGCGCGCGCGCAGTTCGAACAGGGGGCCGAGCCCTATCGCGTGAGCTATTCCGAAACGCTCTATGCGCTGGTGCGCAGCGGCCAGGCGCTGGGACTGATGCCGCGGCTCTACACCTCGTCGCTCCGCGACCCCGAGCTGGTGGTGCTGCCGCTGCTGAAGCCGCGCGTCGAGCGGCGCGTGGTGCTGGCCTACCTGCCGGGGCCGATGCGCAACGTGGTGGCGCAGGCGCTCATTGCATTCTTGCGTGAACGGCTCCCGCAGGCCGGCGAGGCCGCGGTGCGGCGTGTGGCGGCCAAGGGAAAGCGCAACCGGCGCTGAGGCCGCTGAGGTCGGACAGCCGGGTCAGTACAACTCGGCCGCGGCGTGGATGGTTTCGCGCACGCGCGGATAGATCTGCGCGTTCCACTTGCTGCCGCTGAAAACGCCGTAATGCCCCACGCCGGCTTGCAGGTGATGAGACTTGAGGTAAGGCCGGATGCCGGTGCAGAGGTCTTGCGCGGCAACCGTCTGGCCGACCGAGCAGATGTCGTCGCGTTCGCCTTCCACCGTGAGCAGCGCGGTGCGGCGGATGGCCGCGGGGTTCACCGTGCGGTTCCCCACGGTGAGGACGCCGCGCGGCAGGTCGTAGGTCTGGAACACGCGCTCCACGGTCTCCAGGTAGAACTCGGCCGGCAGGTCGTTCACCGCCAGGTATTCGTCATAGAAGGCGCCGATGGTGCGGGCCTTCTCGACGTCGCCCTCGATCAGGTGATGGACCATGTCCTGGAACTGCTTCTTGTGGCGCTCGGGGTTCATGCTCATGAAGGCCGAGAGCTGCAGGAAGCCGGGGTACACGCGCCGCATCATGCCGGCATGCGGCCACGGCACGTGGCTGATGAGGTTGCGGCGAAACCATTCGATGGGCTTGCTGTTTGCGAGCTCGTTCACGCCCGTGGGGTTGACGCGGCAATCGACCGGGCCGGCCATCAGCGTGAGGCTGCGCGGCGTGGCGGGGTTGTCGTCTTCGGCCATCAGCGCCGTGGCGGCCAGCGCGGCCACGCAAGGCTGGCAGACCGCGACCATGTGCACGCCCGGGCCGATGGCTTCGAGGAACCGCATGACCTGCAGCGTGTAGTCGTCGAGGCTGAAACCGCCATGCCACAGCGGCACGTCGCGCGCGTTGTGCCAATCTGTCAGGTAGACGTCGTGGTCGCGCAGCAGGGTGCGCACGGTTTCGCGCAGCAGCGTCGCGAAATGGCCCGACAGTGGTGCGACCAGCAGCACGGGCGGATGCTCGGCCTGCGTGTCCTTGCGGAAATGCAGGAGGGTACCGAAGGGCGAGACCAGCGCTGTTTCTTCGTGCACCGCGGTCTCCACGCCATCGACCTGTACGCTGGCAATGGCGTAGTCGGGGCGCGAATGGGTCAGCCGCATGCGCGAAAACACGTCGAACTGCGCGGCCATGCGCCGCAACATGGTGCGTTCGGTGCCGTCTTTCCAGAGCGCCTGGCCGAGGTACTGGGCTGCGAGCCGGGACGGCGAGAGCAGGTCGGTTTGGTTCTGGTAGGCCCGGTACAACATGAAAGTAGTACAGGCAAGTTGTGGGCCAAGCGGTGGCACAGGCCTTGCACGGCCATGGGAGCCAACCGGCAGCAAGCACCGTCCAGGAGATCCACGATGGCCAAACCCGTTCTCACGATCAGCAGCAAGAACTACGGCGCCTGGGCGCTGCGGGGCTGGCTGATGTGCAGGCTGGCCGGGCTCGACTTCAGCGAGAAGATCATTCCGCCCGATGACCCGGCCATGAAGGCCGAGATGCTGCTGCTCTCCTCGTCGATGCTGGTGCCCTCGCTGCAGCACGGCAACGTCAAGGTATGGGACACGCTGGCCATCGGCGAATACCTGAACGAGATAAAACCCAAGGGCGCGCTGCTGCCGGCCGACATCCAGGCCCGCGCGCACTGCCGCGCCATCTGCGGCGAAATGCATTCGGGCTTCGCCTCGATGCGCGGCGCATTGCCAATGAACATCAAGGCCCAGTTCCGCGGCTTCAAGATCTGGTCGCGCGCGCAGGCCGACATCGACCGCATCGTCGCCATCTGGCGCGAATGCCTGAAGACCTATGGCGGGCCCTTTCTCTTCGGCAAGCAGGCGGGCATGGCCGACGCGATGTATGCGCCGGTGGTCACGCGCTTTCTCAGCTACGACGTAGCGCTCGACAGCGTGTGCGTCGCCTACTGCAAGCGCGTGATGGACCTGCCCGCCATGCGGGAGTGGGTGGCCGCCGCGAAGGAAGAGCCCGAGGAAATCGACGAGCTCGATGCGGAGTTCTGAGCCGTCGCTGGGTTCCGGCAATACCGGCTAGTGCCGGAACATCCGCAAGTCGAGCGGGCTTTCTTCGCCCAGCCACATGGCATGCGCCGTGTGGTCGGCAAAGTCGTCGCCAGTGACGCCGTGCACGAAGATGTCGAGGCCGTCGCGATGGGCCTCGAGCCATTCGATGACCTGGTCGAACTCGGCGGCGTCGAAGGCCAGCTGGCAGCTCCAGTGCGTGTGCGGGCCAACCAGCCGCTCGTGCACGCGGCCGACCACTACCATCAGCTCCCGGCCTGCCTGCTCGCACAGCTGCCTGGCCTGCGTCACCGTCGTGGGGCCGAAGTAGACGTGGGCGTGGTATTGCGGATAGAGGTTCTCGGGGCGACGCGGCATGATGCGGTCATTGTGAACCCAACCGGAAGCGCCCGCTGTAGCGAAACACGTCGCCGAACCAGCGGTGGCGCAGCACCATCCTCATGGTGAAGCGATCGGCATCGTCCGGATCGGGACGTTCCTCGACGTAGGCGGTTCCCATCAACAGGCCGAGCGGCAGCGGCAGGTGCAGCCGGCCAAGGCGCCAGACGTAGCCGAGGTCGCGAAACACCAGCGCGCCTTCTTCAGCGCTCACCGCCAGGCGCATGCCGAGGCCGAAGCGCACGTACTCGATCACCTCGCCGCCGCCCGCGGGCGCGCGCGCCATGTGCGAGCGAAAGTGGAACGGCGCGCGGCCTTCGAAGCTGAACACGCGGTCCCAGTACAGGAGCGCGTTACCGGGCCGGCAGCGGTAGTGCACTTCGATGGGCACGCGGGTACCTCTGTAGGGAACGAGCGCGCCGAAGAGGCGGCCGAAGGGCATCAGCACCCGCGCCCATGGCGAATGGTGCACCTCGTCCATCGTGCCACGCACGCATACGTGGGCATTCGAAAACGGGGCCATCGTGTAGTGCCGCCGAATCACGTCGCCCAACTGCTCCCAGCCCGGGCCGAGCGCCTGCTGGAAGACGGGGCGCGTGTCCTTCATGCGGCCGCCGCGGTGGGTTCGGTGCTCATGGAGGTTTCTTCTCCTCGTGTGTTGTTTTGAATCCGACAGGCGTTCAGCCGCTGCGCTTCGCAGTCACCATGCAATAGTCGAAGTCGCGCCAGAAAAGGCCCAGCACCAGCGCGCAATAACTGGCCACGATGTGCTTGCGGCGCCAGGGACTCAGCCTGCCGCGCGCCTTCCAGAGTTCAGCCAGCGCAAAGCGCGTGGCAAGCGCCGGAATGTGCAGCGCGCTGGGCGCCACGCGCCAACGCAGCGACTGCACCTCGATGTCTTCGAATCCGTGGTGACGCAGCGCCTCGACGAAATCGCCGCGCACGGCCAGCGTGGGCACGGCCCAGCTGTCGGCCCACAAGCGGTGCAGCCAGCCGGCAAGCCGGCCCGGCCGAGGCCGCAGCAGGAAGCCGTCGACCACCGCGAGCCGCGCGCCGGGCTTCAGCAGGCGGGCCGCCTCGCGCACGAAATCGGCCTTGGACGTGCCGCTGGCGTAGCAGGCGCTTTCCACGGCCCAGGCGCCGTCGGCCTTTGCGGTGGGCAGGCCGGTGCGCGTGTAGTCGGCTTCGATGTGCGCCATGCGGTCGGCCACGCCGGCGCCCGCGTCGAGCCGTACGGCAATGCTGTTCTGCACCGGCACATTGGTGACGGTGACGGCATACAGCGAAGGATCGTCGCCCACCAGCGTGCGCGCAGTGGCGCCGGCGCCGCAGCCGAGGTCGATCACGCAGCGGCGTCGCGGCGCCTCCTGCGCGGGCTCCGGCTCATCGAGCTTCAGTGCACGGCCCACCGCACGGTTCATTTCCACCAGCATGCCTTCGCGCCGCAGCGGGTTCAGCCCGAGCCGCCAGAAGCCGAAGTGCATGTTGTAGCTGGGGCTCCATGCGCGGTAGTCGTCGGCTACCTCGGTGAAATAGTCCTGCGTGTCGGCCTTGGTGATGGGCAGTGCGGCCTCGGGCAAAGGCGGTTCGGACGCACCGGCCGTTCGATGCACGCGGAAGTCGGGCTGGAAGACATTCGGCATGAGAGTTCCTTTTTCAGATACGGCAGTTGCCGCCGGCGCAGGTGCGGGACGACCGCGCCGCCTTGCCGGCAAGCAGGGCTACCAGCCAACCCGGCAGCCGGTAGCGGTTGCGCGCAAGGACGCCATAGGCGCGGTCGGCGAGCGGCGCGACCCATGGCAGGTCGAGCAGGAAGCTGCCACTCGGCAACCCGACGGCATCGCGGCAAGCGCGGATGGCCGGAACGCCGACGAACACCTGACCCGCCGCGTCGACCACGTGGATGGCCGTCATCAACGCCTCGCGCGGCGCCGGTCCGGCATCGAACCCGGCGGGCGAGCAGTCGACGAGTTCCAGCCGGGCCGCTGAATCCCGCGCCTTCATTGCGCTCATTTCCGCCGTACAGAGGATGCAGGCGGCGTCGAAGTACACGGTGAGCGGATAGGCGGCAGTGGTGGGCATGTCGGCTTTTCGTTGTTTCTGTCAAAACAGAAATAATCAGGCAAAAAAAGGAGAACTCAGATCATGGGCAGGCTGGCGTGATGGGCGTCGGGGTCGTCGTCGTCCTTTTTCGAGGCAGGAGTCGTCGGCGCCGGGGCATCCCCGCGAACGAACTTCTGCACGCTGGCGCCGAGTGTCAGCACCTTGTCGAGCGTGCCGGGCGAGAGCCGCAGCATCTCGTCGGCCCAGGTCGCGAGCTTGCTCATCAGGTCCATGGTGGAGCGGATGCGGTCTTGCGCATCGGCGGGCTCCTTCAGGAAATCGGGGCTGGAGACGATCTCGCGCAGCACGCGGATGGTGGGGTCGAATTCGCGTTCCTTGCGCTCGCGCACCACGGTGCGAAACAGCTCCCACACGTCGACGCTCGTCTCGAAATAGTCGCGCCGGTCGCCCAGGATGTGGGTGACGCGCACCAAGTTCCACGCCTGCAGTTCCTTCAGGCTGTTGCTCACGTTGGAGCGGGCCACGCCGAGCGTCTCGGAGAGCTCTTCCGCGTGCATGGGCTTGCCGCGAGCGAACAGCAGCGCATGGATTTGCGAGACCGTGCGGTTGACGCCCCACATCGAGCCCATTTCACCCCAGTGGAGAACGAACTTGCGTTGGATGTCGGTGAGTTCCATGCCTCGAAGTCTAGGATTTTCGAAATTTCTGTCAAGAGAGAAATGAAAATTTGTTTGCTCGGCGGATGCAATTGGAATACTGTACAAATAAACAGTATTCAAGAGAAAGGATCTGCCATGCCTGCCACCCACATTCCCATCCACGCCATCAAGGGCCGGGGCGCCGCCACGCGCCTGGCGCACCGCTTTTCGCGCGACGAGCGCAACGCTTTCGACGACGGCTGGGGCACGCTCGAAGAAGGCGCGGCCGAAGCCGAAGAGCTGCCGCCGCTCGCCACTGAAGTGCGCTTCGAAGACGTGAAGTCGGTGCTGAACGAAAACGACTCGCCCGACGTGTCGTTCGACCGCTCGCTCAATCCGTACCGCGGCTGCGAGCACGGCTGCATCTACTGCTTTGCGCGGCCCACGCACAGCTACCTGAATCTCTCGCCGGGGCTCGACTTCGAGACCAAGCTCATCGCCAAGCGCAACATTGTCGAAGTGCTGCGCACCGAACTCGGCCGCAAGAGCTACAAGCCCAGCCACGTCGCCATCGGCACCGCCACCGACTGCTACCAGCCTATTGAGCGCGAGCTGCGGCTTACCCGTTCGGTGATCGAGCTGCTGTCGGAAACGCGGCATCCGTTTGCGCTGGTCACCAAATCGAGTGCGGTGGAGCGCGACCTCGACCTGATCGCGCCCATGGCTGCAGAGCACCTGGCCGCCGTGTACATCACCGTGACCACGCTCGACGGCGAGCTGGCCCGCAAACTGGAGCCGCGCGCCGCCGCGCCGCACCGGCGGCTGCGCACTATCCGCACCTTGGCCGAGGCGGGCGTGCCGGTAGGGGTGAGCGTGGCGCCGCAGATCCCCTTCGTCAACGAAGACATGGAGCAGGTGCTCGAAGCCGCATGGGAGGCGGGTGCGCGCAGCGCGTTCTACACCGTGATCCGGCTGCCGTGGGAGGTGGCGCCGCTCTTCAAGGAATGGCTTCATCTGCACTACCCGCAGCGCGCGGACCGCATCATGGCGCGCATCCACGAGATGCGCGGCGGCAAGGACTACGACGCCGACTTTGCCACGCGCATGAAGGGCACCGGCCTGTGGGCCGACCTGATCCGGCAACGCTTCGAGAAGGCGGCGAACCGCATCGGCTTCAACCGCGAGCGCATCGAACTCGACCTCAGCGCATTCCGACCGCCTGGCGCAGCGGGGCAGGGCAGCCTGTTCTAGGGCCTGTCAACGCCGATGCCGGTCGCCATCGGAATGCCCTGCTTTCGGCGAAAAAAGTTTTGCATCATGACGAGGTCGATTTGGAAGTAGATTCAAGTTCGGCCGATGCACGGGGAATGCCTCGTGGTTGCGCCAGAAAAGGTATCTATGAACGGGGCATGGCTGGTTGTGATGGGGGTTTCAGGGTGTGGCAAATCCAGCCTCGGGGCTGCGCTGGCGGTCGGGTTCGGGCTGCCGCTGATCGAGGGCGACGACTACCACCCGCCGGCCAACGTCGAGAAGATGAGCCGAGGCATTGCGCTGACCGATGCCGACCGGGCCGGCTGGCTCGCGACGCTCGGCCACACGCTGGCCGACTCATCGCTGGGTGCGGTGCTGACCTGTTCGGCGCTCAAGCGCAGCTACCGCGACCAGTTGCGCGCGGGCGTGCCGGGACTGCGCTTCGTGTTCATGGAGATCGAGCGCGCCGAAGCCGAACGCCGCGTGGCCGCGCGGGCCGGTGCGGGCGAGCACATGTTTCCGGCGAGCCTGGTCGCCAACCAGTTCGCGACGCTCGAATCACCGGTCGGCGAGCCGGGCGTGCTCGCGGTCGATGCGACCGCGCCGTTGGGCCAACTGGTCGCGCAGGTGAAGGCCTGGCTGCCCGCTGATTAGTTGCCTGCTCGCGGCAAGCCTTTGGGTCAGCCGATGACTTCGGGCCAATCGGTGTGGAAGAACTGGCCTTCGGGCTTGTCGATCCGCTCGTACGTGTGGGCGCCGAAGAAATCGCGCTGCGCCTGCAGCAGGTTGGCCGGCAAGCGCTCCGTGCGGTAGCTGTCGTAGTAGGCGAGCGAGGCGCTGAACGCGGGCACTGGAATGCCGTTGTTCACCGCCAGCGCCACCACTTCGCGCCAGTTCTGCTGCGTGCGGTTGAGCAGGTCCTTGAAGAAGGGGTCGAGCATCAGGTTGCCGAGGGCAGGGTCGGTGCGGTAGGCGTCGGTGATGCGGTTCAGGAACCGAGCGCGAATGATGCAGCCGCCGCGCCAGATGGCCGCGATTCCGCTCAGGTCGAGCTTCCACGCCTTCTTTTCGCCCATCGTCTGGATGAGGTCGAAGCCTTGCGTGTAGCTGATGACCTTCGACGCATAAAGCGCGTCATGCACCTTGGCCACCAGCGCCTTCTTGTCGAGCGAGAGTTCGATCGTCGGCCCCTGCAATACCTTGCTGGCTGCCACGCGCGCTTTTTTCTGCGACGACAGCACGCGCGCCTCGACCGCTGCGTTGATGGTGCTGATGACCACCGCGTTCTGGGCCGCGTTGACGAGCGTCCACTGCCCCGTGCCCTTCTGGCCCGCCTTGTCCAGGATGAGCTCGACGATCGGCTGGCCGGTCTCAAGGTCTTTCTGCTCCAACGCCTTGGCGGTGATCTGGATCAGGTAGCTCTGCAACTCGCCTTCGTTCCATTCGTTGAAGACGGCGGCCATCTCGTCGGTGCTGAAGCCCGCGGCTTTGAACAGGCTGTAGGCCTCGCAGATCAGCTGCATGTCGCCGTACTCGATGCCGTTGTGCACCATCTTCACGTAGTGGCCCGCGCCGCCGGGGCCGATGTGGATCACGCAGGGCTCGCCGTCCACCTTGGCCGCGATGCTCTCGAAGATCGGCTTCATCACCTCCCAGGTGGAAAGCGGCCCGCCAGGCATGATCGACGGACCCTTGCGCGCGCCTTCTTCGCCGCCTGACACGCCCGCGCCGATGAAGCGCAGGCCCTTGCTCGACAGGTAGGCGTCGCGGCGTTCGGTGTCGGTGTAGAGGCTGTTGCCGCCGTCGATCACGATGTCGTCCTTGTCGAGCAGCGGAATCAGCTGCTCGATCACCTGGTCGACCGGCGCGCCCGCCTTCACCATGATCTGGATCTTGCGGGGCTTGGCGAGGCTCTGCACGAACTCTTCGAGCGTCTTGGCGCCGACCAGCTTTTTGCCGGGGTTCTCTGCCACGAAGGCTTCGGTGATGGCTTCGGTGCGGTTGTACACGCTGACCTGGAAGCCGCGGCTTTCCACGTTCAGCACCAGGTTCTGGCCCATCACGGCCAGGCCGATCAAACCGAAATCGCTTTTGTTGTTGCTCATGGCCCTTCTTTCGTCTGCGGTAGAGGTGACGGGCATTGTGCCGGGGGTGCCCAGGCGTTGCCATGGGAGCCGTCTATACCCGCTTGGCAAGCGCGCGCGGCTTGGGTATGTTGGCGCGATGAACGGAAATGCCTCCTCCGCGATCGCTTCTTCCGCGATCCACACCTGGTCCACCGACGCCGTGCCACCAGCGCAGCGGCTCGACTACTGGATCGGCGCGGTGTGCGAAGGCTTTCTCGAGATGGACGTGACCAGTTCGCTCGCCGGCAGCTTCGGCGCCAAGCTCGAATCCGCGCCGCTCGGCGCCATCGGCGTGAACCGGGTGCGTGGCAGCGCGCAGGACGTGTACCGCACGCGCAGGGCCATTTCCCACAGCCGCAGCAACTATTACTACATGTTGTGCAAGACCGATTCGCCCTGGGTCGCCGTGCAGGACGGCCGCTCGGCGCGCATGCTGCCGGGCGACGTGGTGCTGGTCGACTCGCGGCGCTGCTATGAATTGCATCTGCTCCAGTCGGCCGATACGCTGTCGCTCGAACTGCCCACCGCGTGGGTCGAGTCGTGGCTTCCCGATGCCGGCGCCCAGGTGGCGCGGCGCATCGATGGGCAAACGGGCTGGGGCCGCGTGCTGAGCGGCTTCGCCCAGCAGCTTTCGCCGCAGGGCGTGTTGAGGCCGCCTTTGCCTGCGGCATTGCTGACCGATCATCTCGGCGGGCTGCTTGCACTTGCCGCCGGCACTGCGGCCGAAGCGGGCGGGGCTGCCGCGCCCGGCGAAGGCGCCCGTACGGCGCTGCGCCGCCGCGTGCTCGACGCCACGCGCGATCGGCATGCGGAGCCCGGCCTGACGGCTGCCGGCGTGGCGCGTGGACTGGGCATCTCGGAGCGCAGCCTGCACCGCAGCCTGAACGAAGGGGCGACCACCTTCGCGGCCGCTCTGTCCGGCTTTCGCATGCAGGTCGCGCGGCGCATGCTCGGCGACGCCCGCTTCGATCGCTTGAGCATCGCGGAAATCGGTTTGCGAGTCGGGTTCTCCGATGCATCGCACTTCGTTCGCCAGTTCAGCCGCCATCTCGGCATGACGCCAGGTGCCTTGCGGCGCCAGCGCTGAGAAAGCGCGGGGCGGGGGCGGGCGCAAATCGGCCACGCGCCTGGCAGTGAGCGGCCATTCGCGCCAGCTGGTGTTTCCTAAAGTCGTCTTTTATTCAACGACGACGAAGATGAAGGAGACACGCATGTCCGACACCTATGTTCTGATCCACGGCGCCTGGCACACCGGCGGCGAGATGGAGGCCGTGGCCGCCGGCCTGCGCGAGGCTGGCCACGTGGTGCATTGCCCCACGCTCGTGGGCAACCGGGCGGGCGACGACCGCTCGCGCACCGGCCTCGATGAAGCGATCGACTCGGCCGTCCGCTTCATCGAAGAGAAAGACCTCTCCGAGGTTCGGCTGGTGGGCCACAGCTACGGCGGCATGGTGATCTCGGGCGTGGCGGACCGCATTGCGCCTCGGCTCAAACGCCTGGTCTACGTCAACGCCTTCGTGCCGCTCGATGGCGAATCACTCAACGACATGGCTCCGCCGCACTACGTCACGATGTTCGACGCCGTCGCGGCAGCCAACGGCAACGCGGTGAGCCTGCCGTTCGAAGTCTGGCGCGAAGCCTTCATCAACGACGCCGACCTGCCGCTGGCGCAGGCCAGCTACGAGCGGCTGAATCCGCACCCCTACCGCACCTTCACCGACAAGATCCGGCTGCGCGAGCCGCTGGCGGCGTTGCAGATCGGCAAGTCCTACGTCAACTGCCAACAGGACACGGCCATGCCGCACAGCCTGCCGTGGCATCCGCGCCTGTCGGAGCGGCTCGGTCTGTTCAGGCTGGTGGAGTGCCCAGGCAGCCACGAGATGTTCTTCTCCAACCCGAAGCGGCTGGCGCAGGCGATCCTGGAGGCGGGGCGGGACTAGGGCCTGTTCACAGCGTTAGGCTTGGGCGAACAGGGCATCGAACACGCGGATCGATGCATAAGCGTCGTTGGCTGCATAGCGGATCTGCGCTTCCGTCAGTTGCCGGTTGGCCCAGTTCGACGTGGTGGCCTTGCGCGACTTGACGAAGCGCCGGTTGAACACCAGCGCCACGGCCGTCTTCACGCCCACCGACTTGCGGTAGCCGCGTCGGCGGAACTCGCTGTCGATGTCGAACACCGCTTTCGGCTCGATGTTGAGCCGGTTGCGTATCAGCGTGAGGTCAGTGGAAAGGCCGAAACCGACCTTCCTGAGTTCGGTCGACGCAATCAGCGTGGCCACCACCGGATTGCATTCGGTGCGGTGCAGCTGAAAGAGCCAGGCCGTCTCGCGCGTGGAGAACTGCACCACGTGCGGGCCGCCGGACACTTCGTTCTTTGCGAAGGTCGGCTTGGATTCGGTGTCGAAGCCGGCAACACCGGCGGACAACAGCGCAGCGGCGGCGTGCTCGGCCTCGCCCAGCGTGGAGACGACCACGATGTCTTTCAGGCCAAGGCCCTCGAAGGCGTCGAGCAGCGCGATCTGCTCGCGCTCGGGAAGCGGTGGCAGCGCGAGTGTGGTGTCGTCGCTCAAGGGGAGGCTGCTTTCTTTTTCTTCACGGGGACTTTCTTTTTAGCGGGTTTCTTTTTGGGCGGCTGGCCCGAACGCAAGGCGGTCTCGTAGGCGCGGCGGCCCCAGAGCGCGGCTTCTTCGCGGTCTTCGAAAAGATCGGCGGGCGCTTGGCGGTACGACATCGGCATCGTCTTGCCGTTTCGCTCATAGGTGAAGGGCGGCAGGTTCTGCTTGTCGAAATGCTCGGCGCTCTCGGCGTCCGACTTGAGGTAGAGCGTGTCCTTGATGACGATCGCGATCATCCGCCCCTCGTGAAAGATGCCGTGGCCGCCAAACATGCGGCGCGGCTCGATGCGGCCGAAGCGCTCGAAGATCTCGTGCAGGCTTTCTACGAATTCACTCATTGCGCGAGCGGCTCATTTGCGGAACAGCCGAGCGGGGACTCATGCGGTGATCTCGATGCGGTTGCCGTCGGGGTCGAGCACCACGCTTTCGTAATAACCGTCGCCGGTGCGGCGCGGTCCGTCGAGCAGCGGATAGCCGTCGGCCCGGAGGCGCTGCGTGAGCGCGTCCACCGCCGCGTCGGAACCCACGCTGATCGCCAGGTGCGTCCAGCCCATGCGCTGCGCGCCGGGTTCGGCGGGCACGGGCGAGAGCGTGCGGGTGGTCATGGCTTCGATGCGGGCGCCGTCGCCCAGGCTGAGGAAGCAGGATGCGAAACCCTTCGCCGGATTGACATAGCCCGCGCCGGCCGTGGCGCCGAAGTAGTCGATGTAGAAGCGCTTGCAGCGTTCGAGGTCGGTGGTCCAGAGGGCGATGTGATCGATGCGCATGAGAAACGGGGGAGAAAGAGCTCAGCCAATGGGTCGCGGCGGCCGTGGCGGGCTCGGCGGATACCAATGGTAGGCGACCCGTTCGCGCCCGCTGGACGGGTGCCGGTCGATGGTGCCGCGCTCCAGGCCGTAGCGCTCGTAGAAGCGCTGCGCCGCGGTGTTGCTGGTGGCCACGTGCAGCTTCCAGCCGGACGGCATGCGCAGGCTGGCTTCGTCGAGCAGCGCCTGCCCGAGGCCCTGGTTGCGCAGATGCGGTTCGACGAAGAGCTGGGCCACGTACTCGCGCCGCGCCAGCAGCACCATGAAGGCGAGCACCTGGCCTTCGCGCTCGGCCAGCACCACGTCGGCCGGCGGCACGAACTCGGTTTGAACGCGGCGCAGCCAATGGGTGATCGGCTCGATGACGGTGGCCCTGCGGTTGGCCGCGATCCAGGCTCGGCGCCAGATGCCGGCGAGCATCAGGTTCTCTTCGGGGGCGCCGTCCCGGGAGCGCAAATGGAAGGCAGGAATCTGTGCTGCGGACATATGCGCTCCATGATACGGCGCCCGCCAGCCGAGGTCGATCCGCCTTTCAGCCGTTGAGCGATTGGGCGTGGTGGGCGATGTGGTCCGCCATGAAGGTCTGGATGAAGTAGTAGCCGTGGTCGTAGCCCGCATGACGGCGCAGCGTGAGCGGCTGGCCGGCGGCAAAGCAGGCGGCCTCGAAGGCTTCCGGGTACAGCTGCTCGGCAAGGAATTTGTCGGCCAGGCCCTGGTCGATCAGGATGCCCTTCGGGTACGGCGCGGCCGTCTGCGATTTCATGAGTGCACTGGCGTCGTGCGCCAGCCACTGCGCACGGTCGCCGCCCGGCTCGCCCAGGTAGCCGCCGAATGCCTTTTCGCCCCACGGGCATTGCGTGGGCGCGCAGATGGGCGCGAACGCCGACAGCGACTTGAAGCGCCCGGGATGCCGCAGCGCGAGCGTGAGCGCGCCGTGGCCGCCCATCGAATGGCCGCAGATGCCCAGGCGCTGGTCGTCGATGGCGAAGTGCCGCGCCACGAAGGGCAGCAGCTCGTGCACGATCCAGCTTTCCATGCGCCAGTGGGTGGACCAGGGCGCTTCGGTGGCGTCGAGGTAGAAACCTGCGCCAATGCCGAAGTCCCAGCTGGCGGTGGCGCCGGGCAGGCTTTCGACGGCGCTTCCGCGCGGGCTGGTGTCGGGCGCGATCAGCGCGAGGCCCAAGCTGGCGGCCATGCGCTGTGCGCCGGCCTTTACCGCGAAGGTTTCCTCATTGCAGGTCAGCCCCGCGAGGTAGAGCAGGGCCGGCACGCGCTCGTTCGCGGCCTGCGGTGGCAGGTAGACCGAAAAGCGCATCGGCAGGCCGATTTCGTGCGAGATGTGCTCGTGAAAGCTTTGCACGCCGCCAAAGGCATGGTGCTCGGAAAGGGTCTTGAGGATGTCGGTCATCGGGCGGTGTCGTTGTGGAGTGCGGGCACGAGTTCGAGCACGGCGTCGGCAAAGATGCGCGGCGCCTCCTGGGGCAAGTTGTGGCCGACGCCGGGCACCAGTCGGTGCGAGCGCGGCCCGCTGAAGCGGTGCGCATGGGCCGACGCGTCGGCGGGCGGGCGCACCCCGTCGTCGATGCCATCGAAGGTGATGCTGGGCACGGCAATCGCCGGCTGAGCAGCCAGGCGGCGCTCGATGTAGCCGTAGGCCGGGTCGCCCGCAACGAGCCCGAAGCGATGCCGGTACGAGTGAATTACCACGTCGACGAAGTCGGGGTGGTCGAAGGCGGCTGCGCTGCGGTGGAAGGTGGCGTCGTCGAACTTCCACGTTGGCGACCAAAGCTGCCACAGCAGGCGGGTGAGGGCCTTGCGGTCCTTCGCCAGCCCGGCGCGGCCGCGCTCGCTGTGAAAGTAGTACTGGTACCAGAGGCTGTGCTCGTTCGCGGGCGTGTCAGGCTCCATCGCCTTGGCGATGTCCTGGATGTTGTAGCTGTTGAGCGAGACCAGTCCCGCGCAGCGCTCGGGCCACAGCGTCGCCACCACGCAGGCGGCGCGTCCGCCCCAGTCGTAGCCAGCGAGCACCGCGCGCGGAATGGCGAGTGCATCGAGCAGCGCGAGCAGGTCAGCGCCCAGCGCGGCCTGTTCGCCCGACCGCGGTGTGGCATCGCTCAAGAAGCGCGTGGCACCGTAGCCGCGCAGGTAGGGCACGATGACGCGGCAGCCCTGCTGCGCGAGCATTGGTGCCACGTCTGCGTAGGTGTGAATGTCGTAGGGAAAGCCGTGCATCAGCAGCACGGGCGGGCCGTTTGCGGGGCCGGCTTCGAAGTACGCAACTTCCAGAACGCCCGCTTCGATCTTGCGCAAGGGTTCCATGCGGTTCATGGCGGGCGTTCTCTTCAGGGGGTCAGTACAGAACCACGCCGCGGATGGATTCGCCGCGCTTCATGAGGTCGAAGCCCTTGTTGATGTCTTCGAGCGGCATGGTGTGGGTGATCAGGTCGTCGATGTTGATCTTGCCTTCCATGTACCAGTCGACGATCTTCGGCACGTCGGTGCGGCCGCGCGCGCCGCCGAAGGCCGAGCCTTCCCACTTGCGGCCGGTGACCAGTTGGAACGGCCGCGTGCTGATTTCCGCACCGGCCTCGGCCACGCCGATGATGATGCTGCGGCCCCAGCCCTTGTGCGTGCATTCGAGCGCCTGGCGCATCACCTTGGTGTTGCCGATGCACTCGAAGCTGTAGTCTGCGCCGCCGTCGGTCAGCTGCACGATGGCATCGACCACGTTCTCGGTGTCTTTCGGGTTGATGAAGTGCGTCATGCCGAACTTGCGCGCCATGGCCTCGCGTTCGGGGTTCAGGTCGACGCCGATGATCTTGTCGGCGCCCACCATCTTCGCGCCCTGGATCACGTTCAGGCCAATGCCGCCCAGGCCGAACACCACCACGTTGGCGCCGGCCTCCACCTTGGCCGTGAAGATCACCGCGCCGATGCCCGTGGTGACGCCGCAGCCGATGTAGCAGACCTTGTCGAACGGAGCATCCTCGCGGATCTTGGCCAGAGAGATCTCGGGTGCGACCGTGTAGTTGCTGAACGTGCTGGTGCCCATGTAGTGAAAGATCGGCTTGCCGTCCAGGCTGAAGCGCGAAGTGGCATCGGGCATCAGGCCCTTGCCCTGCGTGCCGCGGATCAGCTGGCAGAGGTTGGTCTTGCGCGAGAGGCAGAATTTGCACTGGCGGCATTCCGGCGTGTAGAGCGGAATTACGTGGTCGCCCTTCTTGAGCGTGGTGACGCCGGGGCCGACGTCGACCACGATGCCCGCGCCTTCATGGCCGAGGATGGCCGGGAAGATGCCTTCCGGGTCGGCGCCCGAGAGCGTGTAGTAGTCGGTGTGGCAGATGCCGGTGGCCTTGATCTCGACGAGTACCTCGCCGAACTTCGGGCCCTCGAGATCGACGGTTTCGATGGTGAGGGGGTCTCCGGATTTCCAGGCGACGGCAGCTTTGGTTTTCATGGGGCTTCTGGGCAAAGAGGGGATGGAAGAGCCAAGGATACCCAGACCTCGTTCAGGCTGGAGCCGCAGCAAAGATACCCGACATTCCGATGAAGCCGGGCAGGTGTCGAAAGTTCCAGACCCACCGTCGCAACGCCGGATATTCGTCAAGGGATATTCCGCCTTCGCCGGCCAGCGCCACGTACGGAAAGCAGGCCAGGTCGGCCACGGTGGCGTGCGGACCGGCCAGCCATTGGAGCCCGCCGCTCGCGCGCTCGGCCAGATGGTCGTCCAGCAGCCGAAAGACCTCATGCGCACCGCGGCGGCAGGCCTCGATATCTATCGTTTCGTAGCTGAATGCATCGTGCAGCCGCGCCGCCGACGCCGTGCGGGTAATCTGGTCGGCCGTGGCAAACCACATCGCGATCTGGCCGCGCAGTTGCGGGTCGACTGGGTACCAGCGGGCTTGCGTGTCGTATTTGCTCGCGAGGTAGACGAGGATGGCCTGCGAATCGCGCAGCACAAAGCCGTCGTCGTCGATCACCGGCAGCTGCCCGAGCGGGTTGACGCGCGCCAGGAACGCGGCCGACTTGTGTTCGCGTCCCGGATGAAAGTCGACCGGCACGCTCTGGTAGTCGAGGCCCAGCCAGGCGAGCATCTGCCGCACCTTGAAACAGTTGCCCGACAGCGCGTAGTCGTAGAGCCGGATCATTCGGGCTGCCTCACACCAAAGCGCATCCCGCGCTCGCGCAGCCAGCGCCGGTAGGTAACCGAAGACGTGTCGCCGCGCGTCGGCGTCTCGGCGCGGCCTTCGAGCGGCATGCGCTTGAACGCGTGGTTCTCGAGAATCGGCTTGTCCTGTCCGAAGATGGTGTGCTGGAACGCGATGAGCTCGGCATCGGTCGAGGTGTCGTCATAGCAGGCCAGCAGCGTGTGGGCAATCACGTGTTCGTCGTCCAGCGGTTGCAGGAACAGTCCGATGGCATCGAGCTCGCCGTTGCGCGAGCTCGACTTGTAGAGCATGGCGGTGAGCGGCTGCATCACCCGGTACTTGTAAATCACTTCGCTGCCGCCTTCGTGGGCGGCCGAGGCGCGCGGTTGCCAGAAGCGACAGTCTGTCGCCCATATCTCGCCCGTGCCGGGGTCGATCTGCACCTGGTACCTGGCCACCTCGGTGTGCGGCACCTGGCCCAGGATGTCGGCATGCACGAAGGGGAAGTGAGCCATGTCCAGGAAATTCTCGATCACGCGCAGCCCCGATACGGCCACGCCGATGCCGCCGCAATCGACGATGCGACGCCCGGCTTCGCCATGTTCCGGAAAGTCGAACAGCGGCCGCACGGGCTTGCCGCTCGGGCAAACCCAGAGATAGGCGTGGCGCGACTGGACGATCAAAGCCTGCGAGCCCAGCCGGCATTGCGGCTTGCCAGACGTATCGCACCAAAGCTGCAGCGTTTCGCCGAGCAGGCGCGCCGCGCGGGGCTCTGCTTCGGAGGCGCCGGCCAGCGCGGCGGCCGGTCCGGCGACCAGCCAATCGTCGAGCATGTTGGGATCGTCGGTGACGAAAGGCATGGCGTTCCTTTTCCCTGTCAAACCGTAGGTTGCCGTGCTTCGATATTGCTGCGCAGTATGCGTGCGGCAACGTGCAGCGACTTCATCGCTTCGCTGCCGGCCGTGGCATTGGTCCAGAGGTGAATGAAGGCCAGCCCTGATCGGGCGTCGAGCACCAGCGCCACGGTGTCGATGCGGTCGAGTGCGCCGCGCAGGGCGTGCGATGACGCATCCGCCATGAAGCCCCGCGCCGCGAGCGCATCGCGCACGCCTGTTGCATCGGCGCGAACGGTGAGTGTTTGGCAGAACGACCAGCCCATGGGCACGGCATCGTCCGGCGGTGGAGCAGCGGGCACCGCCTCCGCAAGATTGACCCAGACCATGCCCGCCGCTTCGACCGCGCTGAATACCTTCGCGCAGACATTGCGCGGCGGCGGCATGTCGGGATGCGCGGGAATGCGGGCGCATTGGCCGCTGCCGGCCGCGTACTGCCAGCCGTGATACGCGCAGACGAGGCGGTTTTCCACCACTTGCCCCAGCGTGAAGCGCACGCTGCGATGGGGGCAGCGGTTCTCCCATGCCTGGGCCGTGCCGTCGGCCGAGCGCCAGAGCGCGAGTTCACGGCCTTCGGCAAATCCCGCGACGATGTTGGCGCCGGCGCGCAGTTCCGCCGAGGGGGCCACCGGGTGCCAGGTCGAAATGCTGCTGTCTGCGCTCATGTTGCGCGTTACCTTATCGCAAGTGATCGTGAAGGCGCTCGCCCATAATGTCGGCTCGCTCCGACCGCCATCATCATGAAGAAAATACTCGTCCTCAACGGCCCCAATCTCAACCTGCTCGGCACGCGCGAACCAGAGCAATACGGGCGCGACACACTGGCCGACGTCGAGCGCCTGTGCGCGGAGGCGGGCGCGAAGCACGGTGTCGAGATCGAATGCCGCCAGTCGAACCACGAAGGCGTCTTGATCGACTGGATCCACGAGGCGGGCCGCGAGGTGGCCGCCGGTAACATGCTCGGCGTGGTGATGAACCCGGGCGCCTACACCCACACCTCGATCGCGCTGCACGACGCCATCAAGGGTGCGAGCGTGCCGTTGATCGAGCTGCACATTTCGAACGTGCACGCCCGCGAGGAGTTTCGCCACCGCTCGTACATCTCGCCGGCGGCGCGCGGCATCATCGTGGGCCTTGGCGTGAAAGGCTACGCGCTGGCCATCGCTGCGCTGGTGCCCTGAGCCTGGGCACCCGCCGCGCCAGCCCGGCAGCGATTTAGTCGGTCTGCTTGGGCGCTGCGGCTTTCCAGCTGCGGGTGATGTGGCCTTGCGCATCGACGCTCTCCAGGTGAACGTCGAAGCCCCACAGCCGCGCCACGTGCTTCAGCACTTCTTCCGCATCGTCGTGCAGCGGTAGGTTGTTGCGCTGGGTGTGGCGCAGCGTCAGGGCGCGGTCGCCGCGCATGTTGACGTTCCACACCTGGATGTCGGGCTCCCTGCTGCCGATGTCATATTGGCGTGACAGCGATTCGCGCAGCGCGTGATAGCCGCTGTCGTCGTGGATGGCGGACACCTCGAGTTCGGACTCGCTCTGGTAGTCGCGGATCGCGAACAGCCTGAAATCGCGCATCGTCTTCGGGCTCAAAAACTGGCCGACAAAGCTCTCGTCCTTGAAGTTGCGCATGGCGTAGTCGAGCGTCTTGACCCAGTCTGTGCCTGCGAAATCGGGGAACCAGCGGCGGTCTTCCTCGGTCGGGTTCTGGCAGACGCGCCGCAGCTCGGTGAACATCGAGAAGCCCAGCGCGTAGGGGTTGATGCCGCTGTAGGCCCTGTGCCCGACGGGCGGCTGAAAGATCACGCCGGTGTGCGAGCTCAGCCATTCCATCATGAAGCCGTCGGCCAGCTGGCCGCGGTCGTACATGGTGTTCAGCAGGGTGTAGTGCCAAAACGTGGCCCAGCCTTCGTTCATGACCTGCGTCTGGCGCTGCGGGTAGAAATACTGCGCGATCTTGCGCACGATGCGCACCACCTCGCGCTGCCAGGGCTCCAGCAGCGCCGCATTCTTCTCGAAGAAATAGAGCAGGTTCTCCTGCGGTTCCGAAGGAAAGCGGCGGGACGCATCGGCCTCCGCGGCGTGCTCGCTCTTGCGCGGCAGCGTGCGCCAAAGATCATTGACCTGCTGCTGCATGTGGCGCTCGCGTTCGGCGCGCTGTGCGCCTTCCCGCGCCAGCGATCGCTTCTGCGGACGGCGGTAGCGGTCGACGCCGTAGTTCATCAGCGCATGGCAGGAGTCGAGCAGCTGCTCGACCGCATCGAGCCCGTGGCGCTCCTCGCATTCGGCGATGTAGTGGCGTGCGTACACAAGGTAGTCGATGATCGAGGACGCGTCGGTCCACATCCGGAACAGGTAGTTGCCCTTGAAGAAGCTGTTGTGGCCGTAGGCCGCATGGGCGATCACCAGGGCCTGCATGGCCATGGTGTTTTCTTCCATCAGGTAGGCAATGCAGGGGTCGGAGTTGATGACGATCTCGTAGGCCAGCCCCATGTGGCCGCGGCGGTAGTTCTTCTCGGTGGCGATGAACTGCTTGCCGTACGACCAGTGCCTGTAGATCATGGGCATGCCCACGCTGGCATAGGCGTCCATCATCTGCTCGGCGGTGATCACCTCGAGCTGGTTGGGGTACACGTCGAGACCGAAGCCCCTGGCCGTTTTTGCAATCTCGGTGTGATAGGTCTCAATGAGGTCGAAGGTCCAGTCCGACGGGCTGGGCAGGCGCTCCAGGCGTTCGAGGGGAGGGTGCTCGGAAGTCATGCGGGCACTCCTTCCTTCTTGAAGAGGTCGCGGAACACGGGGTAGATGTCCCGTGCGTCAGACACCTTGCGCATCGCGAAGTTGGGCTGTATGCCTTCGAGCTGCGCGTATTCCTGCCACAGGTTCTGCTCGGTTTCGGCGACCTGCACATAGGCGTAGTAGCGCACCACCGGCAGGATGTGGTCGACCAGCAGCTCGCGGCAGCGGCCGCTGTCCTGGTGCCAGTTGTCGCCGTCGCTGGCCTGCGCACCGTAGACGTTCCATTCGCCGCTCGGGTAGCGCGCCTTGATGATCTCGTCCATGAGCACCAGCGCGCTCGACACCACGGTGCCGCCGGTTTCCGTGGCGTGGAAGAACTCTTCCTCGGTCACTTCCTGCGCCTGCGTGTGGTGGCGCAGGAACACGAGGTCGATCCTCTCGTAGTGGCGCGTGAGGAACATGTACAGCAGCATGAAGAAGCGCTTGGCCATGTCCTTGCGCGCTTCGTCCATCGATCCCGACACGTCCATGAGGCAGAACATCACGGCCTTGGCGCTGGGCACGGGAGTCTTCACGCGGTTGCGGTAGCGCAGATCGATCGGGTCGATGTAGGGCACATGCCGCATCGTGCGGCGAATCTCGTCGATTTGCTCTTCGGTTTCGCGGATTTCGTTTTTGATCAGGCCCTGTGCCGCCTGCGGGTGCGACCTCAGCGTCAGCAGGTGGGCCTCGAGCCGTTTGAGCTCCTTGCGCGGTTCGCCGCCCAACGCAATGCGCCGGGCGAGGGCGCCACGCATCGAGCGCACCACGTGCAGGTTGTTGGGCGAGCCGTCGTTCGTGAAGCCCGCCCGGTGGCTCTTCCATTCGGGCACCTCGGCGATCTGCGTGCGGATGAGGTGCGGCAGCGCAAGGTCGTCGAAAAAGACGCGCATGAATTCTTCGCGCGTGAGGCGGAACACGAAATCGTCTTCGCCTTCGCCGCCATCCCCGGCCTCGCCATTGCCCGAGCCACCGCCGGCCTGTCCTTCGGGCCGAGCGATGCGGTCGCCCTTGAGGTATTCCTGGTTGCCCGGGTGCACGTATTCGCGGTCGCCGCCGCGCGCATGGCCGAACACCGGCTCGGAAACATCGTGGCGCGGCAGGGTGACATCTTCACCTTGCTCCAGTTCGCGGATGTTGCGCCCGCTGACCGCTCGCCGCACGGCCTCCTGGATCTGTCCCTTGTAGCGCCGGAGAAAGCGCTCGCGGTTGCCAATGGACTTGTTCTTGCCCGAAAGCCGGCGGTCGATGATCTGCTGCAGGATGGCCACGATGTTGTCAAAGCTCCTTGCAAAAAAGGGGGCGAAGCCTCTGCCTCGCCGCTATGAGCTGTCGCTATGAACTCTTGCGCACCCGGAGGTACCACTCGCAGAGCAGCCGGACCTGCTTGGCCGTATAGCCCTTTTCGACCATGCGGGTCACGAAGTCCTCGTGCTTCTTCTGCTCGTCGGCACTGCTCTTGGTGTTGAAACTGATCACCGGGAGGAGTTCCTCGGTGTTGGAGAACATCTTCTTCTCGATGACCGCGCGCAGCTTCTCGTAGCTCGTCCAGGCCGGGTTGCGCCCGGCGTTGCCGGCGCGCGCACGCAGCACGAAGTTGACGATCTCGTTGCGGAAGTCCTTCGGGTTGCCGATGCCCGCGGGCCGCTCGATCTTCTCGAGTTCGGCGTTGAGCGAGGCCCGGTCGAACACTTCGCCGGTGTCCACGTCGCGGAACTCCTGGTCCTGGATCCAGTAGTCGGCGTAGGTGACGTAGCGGTCGAAGATGTTCTGGCCGTATTCGCTGTAGCTCTCCAGGTAGGCGGTCTGGATCTCCTTGCCGATGAACTCGGCATAGCGTGGCGCCAGCAGCTCCTTGATGTAGCTGATGTACTTCTGCTCGGTTTCCGGCGGAAACTGCTCGCGCTCGATCTGCTGTTCGAGCACATACATCAGGTGCACCGGGTTGGCGGCCACCTCGGAGCTGTCGAAGTTGAACACCTTCGAGATGATCTTGAAGGCGAAGCGCGTGGAGACGCCGCTCATGCCTTCGTCGACGCCGGCGTAGTCGCGGTATTCCTGGATCGACTTGGCCTTGGGGTCGGTGTCTTTCAGGTTCTCGCCGTCGTACACCTGCATCTTGCTGTAGATGCTGGAGTTCTCGGGCTCCTTCAGGCGCGTGAGCACCGAGAGCTGGGCCATCATGCGCAGCGTGCCGGGTGCGCACGGCGCCTTGGCGAGCGACGAGTTGCGCACCAGCTTCTCGTAGATCTTGATTTCTTCCGAGGCGCGCAGGCAGTAAGGCACCTTGACGATGTAGATCCGGTCGAGGAAAGCCTCGTTGTTCTTGTTGTTGCGGAAGGCTTTCCATTCGCTCTCGTTGCTGTGCGCGAGAACGATGCCGTCGAACGGAATGGCGCCGAAGCCTTCGGTGCCCTTGAAGTTGCCCTCCTGCGTAGCCGTGAGCAGCGGGTGCAGCACCTTGATCGGCGCCTTGAACATTTCCACGAACTCCAAGAGACCCTGGTTGGCCAGGCACAGGCCACCCGAATAGGCGTAGGCGTCCGGGTCGTCCTGAGCGTAGGTTTCGAGCTTGCGGATGTCGATCTTGCCGACCAGCGAGGAAATGTCCTGGTTGTTCTCGTCGCCGGGCTCGGTCTTGGCGACTGCGATCTGCCGCAGCACCGACGGATAGCGCTTGACCACCTTGAACTGGCGGATGTCGCCGCCGTACTCCTCGAGCCGCTTGACGGCCCAGGGGGAAAGAATGCGGTTCAGGTAACGGCGGGGGATGCCGTATTCCTTTTCGAGGATCTCACCGTCCTCGACGGTGTCGAACAGGCCGAGGGGCGTTTCGTTGACCGGCGAACCCTGGATGGCATAGAACGGCACGTGCTCCATGAGCTGCTTCAGGCGCTCGGCGATCGAGCTCTTGCCGCCGCCGACGGGGCCGAGCAGGTAGAGGATCTGTTTTTTCTCCTCGAGCCCCTGTGCGGCATGCCTGAAGTACGACACCACCTGCTCGATGGCGTCCTCCATGCCGTAGAACTCCTTGAACGCCGGGTAGATCTTGATGACCTTGTTCGCGAAGATTCGCGACAGCCGGGAGTCGTTGCGCGTGTCGACCAGCTCGGGCTCGCCGATGGCCTTGAGCATCCGCTCGGAAGCAGTGGCATACGCCGTGGGATCGCGTTTGCAGATATCCAGGTAGTCCTGCAGCGACAGGACCTCCTCGCGGGTGCGCTCGTAACGGGCGGCAAAGTTGCTGATCACATCCATGGTCACGCCTCCATCAGGTCTGCGGGTTGATTGGCCCGGAAGCCTGCAGCCCCAATGCGTCGCAACTTTTTAAAGGTGTGCCCGCCCATGGCTGCAAGCCGTGGAAAACTCCCCTAATCACATCTTCACAAACAGCATAAAGCAAAGAGTGCACCCGGAAAATTCTTTGTTAAATCAGAACCACAGTGCCGAGTAAAGTTCCTGAGAAAAACCCGCAGCATTTGGCAATTCCAGCTAAATTTCAGGGTTCGGCAATCGAACTTCGCGCGACCCCTCCGCCCAGTGAAAATACCTATGGCGATCGGCATATGCAGTCATTGCATCTTTTCCGCGAACACACCTCCTAAAGAGCATCGAGCGGCTCAAAGCTGTTACACCACCAATAACGCGCCGCATCCCGATTGGGTTTATTGCTCAATCCAAAAATATATAAAAGCAATCCCCGCGCCATCTTTTGATGGGCATCTCGCGCATGTGTGCGTGGGAAAGCGCGCCAAGGCGTGGTCAGCGTGGTTCCGAGGTGGGGTCGTCATGGTGCAAGGCACCGAACAAGGTCGGTGGGCACCGTTCGCGTGCGCGCAGGTGCACAGCATCGAAGGCTCGCCGTGCGGCCGCTTCTAACTGCTTGAAAAATCTGGAAAATCGGTGCGCCGGCCACTGTTGAGCGCCGGGCAGTAGACGATGCAGCGGGGCACAGCGATGTGCGCCTGCCGCATCCAGGTGCTTCTTCTCAGCTGAAGAATTCCTTGGCCTTGTCGAGCCAGCCCTTGTCGGTCGGGCTGTGCTTGTCGCCGCCCTTCTTCAAGGAGTCGTCGAGCTCCTTCAGCAGCTTGCGCTGGTGCTCGGTGAGCTTGACTGGAGTTTCGACCCGCACGTGGCAGTACAGGTCGCCCGGGTAGCTCGAGCGCACGCCCTTGATGCCTTTGCCGCGCAGGCGGAACTGCTTGCCGCTCTGGGTGCCGTCAGGAATGTCGATGGCCGCGGCGCCCTTGAGCGTGGGCACGCTGATCTCGCCGCCCAGTGCGGCCGTGGTCATGCTGACGGGCACCACGCAATGCAAGTCGTCGCCGTCGCGCTCGAACAGCTCGTGCTTCTTAAGGCGGATCTCGATGTACAGGTCGCCGGGCGGCCCGCCATTGGTGCCGGGTTCGCCGTTGCCGGTGCTGCGAATGCGCATGCCGTCGTCGATGCCCGCCGGAATCTTGACTTCGAGCGTCTTGTTGTTCTTGATCTTTCCCTGGCCATGGCACACGGTGCAGGGCTCGGGAATGATCTTGCCGCTGCCGTGGCAGGTGGGGCAGGTCTGTTGCACGCTGAAGAAGCCCTGGCGCATCTGCACTGCGCCAGCGCCGTGACAGGTTGTGCAGGTTATGGGCTTGGTCCCGGGCTTCGCGCCGGAACCGTGGCAGGTGCCGCAGTCGTCCCAGCTCGGGATGCGGATCTGCGCTTCCTTACCTTCGGCCGCTTCTTCCAGCGTCACTTCCATGGCATAGCTCAGGTCGCTGCCGCGGAATACCTGGCGGCCGCCGCTGGTGCGGCCACGGCCGCCGCCGAACACGTCGCCGAAGATGTCGCCGAAGGCCTCGGCAAAGCCGCCGAAGCCGTCTGCACCGGGGCCGCCTCGCATGTTGGGGTCGACGCCGGCGTGGCCGTACTGGTCGTAAGCCGCGCGCTTCTGTCCGTCGGACAGCATTTCGTAGGCTTCCTTGACCTCCTTGAACTTGGCCTCGGCATCCTTGCTGGTGTCACCGTGGTTGCGGTCCGGGTGATGCTTCATCGCAAGCTTGCGATAAGCCTTCTTGATTTCCTCCTCGCTCGCGTTCTTGGGAACGCCGAGGGTCTCGTAGTAGTCGCGTTTTGTGGCCATGGCTGATTCGGTCGGGGCGGGCGGGAAGCCGTAACTTGAAGCGAGAAAGGCTGGAGCACCCGATCAGGTGATCCAGCCTTGTTCGAAGGGCTGAAGATCAGCCTTTCTTGACTTCCTTGACTTCGGCGTCGACCACGTTGTCGTCAGCCGGAGCACTTGCAGCTTCCGGGCCAGCACCAGCCGAGGCACCCGGGCCGCCGGCGGCGCCTGCCGCGGCCTGCGCGTCGGCATACATCTTTTCGCCGAGCTTCTGGCTTGCCGTCATCAGCGTGTTGGTCTTTTCCTCGATCGAGGCCTTGTCCTCGCCCTTGAGGGCTTCTTCCAGGTCCTTGATCGCGGCTTCGATCTTTTCCTTCTCGCCGGCGTCCAGGCTCGCACCGTGTTCGCCGAGCGACTTCTTCACGCTGTGGACCATGGCTTCGCCCTGGTTGCGGGCCTGCACGATCTCGAGCTTCTTCTTGTCGTCGGCCGCGTTGAGCTCGGCGTCCTTCACCATCTTCTGGATCTCTTCCTCGGAGAGGCCGGAGTTCGCCTTGATGGTGATCTTGTTTTCCTTGCCCGTGCCCTTGTCCTTCGCGCCCACGTGCAGGATGCCGTTGGCGTCGATGTCGAAGCTCACCTCGATCTGCGGCGTGCCGCGCGATGCCGGCGGAATACCCTCGAGATTGAACTCGCCCAGCAGCTTGTTGCCCGAGGCAATGTCGCGTTCGCCCTGGAACACCTTGATGGTCACGGCCGGCTGGTTGTCTTCGGCGGTGGAGAAGGTCTGCGCGAACTTCGTCGGGATCGTGGTGTTCTTCGTGATCATCTTGGTCATCACGCCGCCCATGGTCTCGATGCCCAGCGACAGAGGGGTCACGTCGAGCAGCAGCACGTCCTTGCGGTCGCCCGAAAGCACCTGGCCCTGGATGGCGGCGCCGACGGCCACGGCTTCATCGGGGTTCACGTCCTTGCGCGGCTCCTTGCCGAAGAAGGCCTTCACCTTTTCCTGCACCTTGGGCATGCGGGTCATGCCGCCGACCAGGATCACGTCGTTGATGTCGGACACGCTGATGCCGGCGTCCTTGATGGCCAGGCGGCAGGGCGCAATGGTGCGCTCGACCAGCTCGTCGACCAGGCTCTCGAGCTTGGCGCGCGTGAGCTTGATGTTCAGGTGCTTCGGACCGGTTGCATCGGCCGTGATGTAAGGCAGGTTGATGTCGGTCTGCGCGCTGTTCGACAGCTCGATCTTGGCCTTTTCAGCGGCTTCCTTCAGGCGCTGCAGCGCGAGCACGTCCTTGCTCAGGTCGACGCCTTGTTCCTTCTTGAACTCGGCAATGATGTAGTCGATGATGCGCTGGTCGAAGTCTTCGCCGCCCAGGAAGGTGTCGCCGTTGGTCGACAGCACTTCGAACTGCTTCTCGCCGTCGACGTCCGCAATTTCGATGATCGAGATGTCAAAGGTACCGCCGCCGAGGTCATACACGGCAATCTTGCGGTCGGCCTTGTCTTGCTTGTCCAGGCCGAAGGCCAGGGCTGCAGCGGTGGGCTCGTTGATGATGCGTTTCACGTCCAAGCCCGCGATGCGGCCGGCATCCTTGGTGGCCTGGCGCTGGGCGTCGTTGAAGTAGGCCGGCACCGTGATCACGGCTTCGGTCACCGGTTCGCCGAGATAGTCTTCCGCAGTCTTCTTCATCTTGCGAAGGATGTCGGCGCTGACCTGCTGGGGCGCGATCTTCTTGCCGCGCACTTCCACCCATGCGTCGCCGTTGTCGGCTTTCGCAATGGTGTAGGGCATCAGGTCGATGTCCTTCTGGACTTCTTTCTCTTCGAACTTGCGGCCGATCAGGCGCTTGATCGCGTACAGCGTGTTCCGGGGATTGGTCACGGCCTGGCGCTTGGCCGAGGCACCGACCAGCACTTCGCCGTCTTCCTGGTAAGCCACGATCGACGGCGTGGTGCGCGCACCTTCCGAGTTCTCGATCACACGCGTGGTGTTGCCTTCCATGATCGACACGCACGAGTTGGTGGTGCCGAGGTCGATGCCGATGATCTTTGCCATGTTCTTTACTCCTGAAAGCCTGAAAAATATGTTGTTATGAACTTGTGGATAACCCGGCGCGATTCAAGGTATGAAGCGGGGATTTCCTGTGGGAATCGTGTGAACCGTTGCGCGGTTACTTGGGCGCGCTGACCGTGACCAGCGCTGGGCGCAGCACGCGCTCGTTGATGGTGTAGCCCTTCTGAAGCACGCTCACCACGGTGTTGGGTTCCTGCTCGGGGGCGGGTACCACCGAGATGGCCTGGTGCTGGTGCGGATCGAACTTGGTGCCGGGGGCGGGCGCCACCTCGATCACCTTGTTGCGCTCGAGTGCGCTCTTCAGCTGGCGCAGCGTGGCTTCGGCGCCTTCCCGGATCTGCTCGGGGGTGGCATCCTTGATGGCCAGGCCGGCTTCCAGGCTGTCTGTCACGGGCAGCAGGCTCTCGGCAAAAGCCTCGACCGCGAACTTGCGGGCCTTGGTGATTTCGTCGTCCGCGCGGCGGCGGGCATTCTGGACGTCGGCCTGGGCGCGCAGGTATTGATCGGCCAATTCGGCATTCTTGGTCTGCAGCGCGGCCAGTTCACCTTGGGCCGCGGCCAGGGCGTCTTGCGCCTCGGCTTCGTTGGCAGCCTGAGCGGCCTCCAGTTCTTCGGGGCTTGGCTCGCCTTGCAGCATTTGCGAATTCTGTGCGGATTGTTGCGGGTCAGACATTTTTCAAAGAACCGGCGTGTGCCGGGAAACAAGCGATAGCCAGCCACTTGGGGCTGGTCAGGGGCTTTTCAAGCGAAAAAATGCGGCTCAAAGAGCCGCAACGGGAACAAAGCGCTGGACTTCTTCCAGTCACCGCGACACGAAGTGCGCGAAGACTGGAGGCGAGTCTTCAGTGCGCGTCGAGCAGCTCGACGTCGAACTTCAGCGTGGCGTTCGGGGGGATCACGCCGCCGGCGCCGCGTGCGCCATAGCCGAGCGATGCCGGAATGATCAGCGTGCGCTTGCCGCCGATCTTCATGCCGGCGACGCCTTCGTCCCAGCCCTTGATGACCTGGCCGGCGCCCAGCGAGAACGCGAACGGGTCGTTGCGGTCGCGGCTCGAATCGAACTTGGCGCCTTGAACGCCGTCGTTGTAGAGCCAGCCGGTGTAGTGCACGTGCACGTGCTGGCCGGCCTTGGCTTCAGCGCCGTCGCCCACGGTGGTGTCTTCGTATTGCAGTCCGGAGGGGGTGGTAGGCATGTTGAACGCTCCTTGCGTCAATGGAATGGATGTGGATGGATAAGCGGAAACCGAAGGCGCGAAGTTTACCGAGGCGCCGGAACGAGCCCGGCAGGCCCCTCAATTGGCAGTGTCAAGAGGCGGGCTGGAAGGCGGCGTCGAGGGGGAAGAGGAGGAAGAGGAGGAAGGCGCCGCAGGGGAGGGCGAAGGACCTGCGGGAGAAGGCGATGAGGGAGACGGTGTCGAAGAAGAAGGAGGGGGCGGCGTTACGGGCGCCGCAGCCTTCTTGATCTGCCCCAGCTGCCATTTGCCCGCAAAGGCCTGCAGGTCCGACAACCGCTTGAGCAGGTCTTGCCCGCTGACGGTGAGGCTGTAGCCGTCGCCGCCGTGGCTGACAAGCCCAGCCTCGCGCAATTCCTTGATCCGGGTATTGAGCGTATTGGGGGTGATGCCGCCGACGCTGTCCTGCAACAGGCGAAAGGTCTGGGCGTGGCCGTCGCGCAAAGCCCAGAGCACTCTCATTGCGTAACGGGCCTCGAGAAGTGCGAGCAGCTGGCTGACGGCTGCGTTTTCCTTGGTACTCATCGACATCATCTCCTCGGGGCTGGTCGGGCCGTCGGCCCTTGGAACAGGGCCGATGCCTCACGTTCTAGTGGCTCGTGGCCTGCTATGGCATTGGCCGGCGACTATAGCGCAAGGATCAGGATGCTACTAGTTTTATAGCTACGCGTGCATGCTGCACGGGGCCCCTGAGACAAAGCTTCACAAATTAGCGAAATTGGCCATGGCTTCGCCCAAGCGGACCGCGCGGGTGGGCGACCATTCCGAATTGAAGACCAGCGCAGGCGGCGGGAACAGCATGACGACGGTGGACCCGAGCAGGAACCGGCCCATTTCCTCGCCTTGCTTGAGCACGATCTGCTGGTCGTCGTAGTGCCACTCGCGCAGTTCGCCGCCCCGCGGCGGGTTCACCACGCCGTGCCACACGGTTTCCATGCTGCCGACGATGGTGGCCCCCACCAGCACCAGCACGAAGGGGCCTCGCGCGGTTTCGAAGACGCACACCACTCGCTCGTTGCGCGCGAAAAGGCCGGGCACGCCCCGCGCCGTGGCCGGATTGACCGAGAACAGGTCGCCGGGCACGTAGATCATGCGCAGCAGCCGTCCTTCGCAGGGCATGTGAATGCGGTGGTAGTCCTTCGGGCTCAGGTACAGCGTTGCGAAGCTGCCGTGGGCGAACTGGTGTGCGAGCGCCGCATCGCCGCCGACCAACGCGGTGGTCGTGTAGTTGTGGCCCTTGGCCTGGAAAATCTGGTGGCCGTCGATGGGGCCGAACTGGCTGATGGCCCCGTCCACCGGGCACACGAGATCGGCTTTTGCGAGAGGCCGCGCGCCGGGCTTGAGCGCGCGCGTGAAGAACTGGTTGAAGCTCTTGTAGTGGTTGATGTCCGACTCGAGCGCCTCGCCCATGTCGACGCCGTACTTGGCCACGAAACGCCGAATGATCCAGGTGGTGACGGCGCCTCGTTCCTTGCCCGCGACCCAGCCGGCGAAGTTCGTCAGGGCCTGCTTCGGAAACAGGTATTGATGCAGTACGGCTGAGCGGTCGGACACGTGTGAAAGGCGTGGAGCGCCTGGAATGCGAATCGGAGGGGCATTCTATAAAGGGCTCCGCGCGCCGGAAGTAGGAAGCTTCCCTTGTATACGGGGCCCCTCGTTCGCACGCAGGGCCCCTTGCAGGCTGTCCGTCCGGCGTCAGTCGGCCTTGATGCCCGCCGCCTTGATCACCTGCGCCCACTTCTCGACTTCGGACTTCTGGAAGGCGGCGATCTTGGCCGGGGTCAGGTCGGCGGGTTCCATGCCGAAGCCCTTGAGCTTGTCCTGCATCTCGGGCGTTGCAAGGATCTTGCGGATCTCGGTGTGCAGCTTGTCGACGACGGGCGCGGGCGTGCCCGCGGGCACGAAGATCGCCTGCCACGACAGCACCTCGAAGTCCTGCAAACCCGAAAGGCCCGACTCCGCAACCGTCGGCACGTCGGGCATCGAGGCCAGGCGCTTGGCCGAGGTCACGGCAATGGCGCGCAGCTTGCCGCTCTGCACGTGCGGGCCGGCCACCACGCTGGTGTCGAACATCATGTCGACCTGGCCGCCGATCACGTCCTGGATGGCCGGGCCGCTTCCCTTGTAGGGAATGTGCGTGAACTTGACGCCCGACTTGAACGCCAGCAGTTCGAGCGACAGGTGCTGTGAGGTGCCCGTGCCAGCCGAAGCAGACGACAGTCCGCCCGACTTGGTCTTGCTTGCTTCCAGCACGTCCTTCAAGGTCTTGTAGGGGCTCGCCTGGTTCACCACCAGCACCAGCGGGTTGGTGCCGATGAGCGTGACGGGCGCAAACGACTTCTGCGGGTCGTAGCCGAGCTTCGGATACAGGCTGATGTTGATCGCGTGCGAACTGATGGTGCCGCCCACGATCGTGAAGCCGTCCGGTGCAGCGCGCGAGCCGATTTCCGATCCCACGCTGCCGCCGGCGCCGCCCTTGTTGTCGATGATCACGCTCGTGCCCAGTACCGGGCCGAGTTTCTGGCCGATCAGGCGCGCCAGCACGTCGGTCGTGCCGCCGGCGGGAAACGGAACGAGGTAGGTAATGGCCTTGCCCGTGGGCCAATTGCCGGTGCCCTGCGCGAATGCGGGCAGGCTCGCGGCGAGCGAAGAGGCGAGGGCGGTGCGAATGAGTGTGCGGCGTTGCATGGCGAAGTCTCCTTTGATGATGTTGCGGTTCGTCGTCACGGTGTATCGACGATTTCGATCCAGTTCGGGTTCTTGCCCACGCTGATGCGCGCGGGCTTGTCCAGTGCGCCAGTCGCGGGATCGATGGCGTACAGCGCAACGCTGTGCGACTCCTGCCCGGCGGCAATCAGGTAGCGGCCGCTCGAATCGATGGCAAAGCCGCGCGGCGTTTTCTCGGTCGGCGTTTGGCCGAGCGGCTTCAGCTGTCCGGTGGATGCATCCACCCTGAAGGCTGACAGCGTGCTCGACGTGCGCTCCGAGGCATACAGAAAGCGCCCATCGGGTGTCAGATGCAGATCGGCTGCCCAGGGCTTGCCGGTGAATCCGGGCGGCAGCGTGGTGGTGCTCTGCTCGTGCTTGAGCGTTCCCCGCGCGGCGTCCCAGCCGTACACGTGCAAGCTCGCATCGAGTTCGTTCAGCAGGTAGACGCGTCGTTGCGCCTTGTCCCATACGAAGTGGCGCGGCCCCGATTTCGAGGCGCCCTGGGTCAGCGGCGGATCGTTCGCCGACAGCAGCCCCTTCTCGGCATCGAAGCGCCAGCTCGACACGTTGTCGCCGCCCAGGCTGGTGGCCAGCACGAACCGATTGCTCGCGTCCGCATGGATCGCATGTGCATTCGGCGCGGTCTGGACCAGTTGCTGGATCGGACCCGCCGCGCCGTCCTTGCCGATGGCGTTGACCGAGATCTTGCCGCCCTGGTAGGAGGCGGCAAAGAGCCACTTTCCGCTCGCGTCGAGGTCGATGTTGGCCATGCTGTCGGCCAGTGGCGCCTCGCCGAGCTTCTGCAGCTTGCCGCTGGCGGCATCGATCGACAGCGACACCACGCGAAACGGCTGAGAACGCAGCGCGGCGTAAAGCACGCGCTTGTCGTGGCTCACCGCCATCGGCATGACCGTGCCGCCGACGTTGAGCGTCTGCACCGGCTTGAGCACGCCTTGGCCGCGGTCCAGTTCGAGCACCGAAATCTCCTGGCTGTCCGCGTTGGACACGTAGACCCAGGTGGCCGCCGAGGCATGGCCGATGGCGGCCATGGACAGCAGCGCGGCCGTACTCCGAACCATCGCCCCCGGCAAGCGGGTGCGCAAAGAGACACGAATTGCGTGAAGCATGGGAGTGTGCCGGTTCATGGCTTGATGTTGAGTTTGGCGATCAGCGCCTTGAAGTACGCGTTGTCCTTGGCCAGCGTTTCCTTGAACACCGCGCCGTCGGTGTAGACATAGCCGAGGTTCTGCTTGTCCATCACTTCATGCATGAGCGGCTCGGCCGCCGTCTTGGCCGTGATCTCGCGCAGCTTTGCCATGACTTCGGGTGGTGTGTTTTTGGGCGCGCCAAGACCGCGCCAGGTGCCGATCGAGAGGTCGATGCCGCGCTCCTTGGCGGTGGGTACCTTGTCGAAGCCCTTCACGCGCTTGTCGGCCATGACCATCAGCACCTTGAGCTTGCCGGACTGCACGTGCGTCGTGACTTCGGCAGGGCTTACGGCCACCGCCTCGATGTGTCCGCCCAAGAGGGCCAGCACCGCGGGCGCCGCACCCGGGAAAGGGATGTGGCCGAACTTGGTGCCGGTCTTGTCTTCGAGCGCGGCCGCGGCCAGGTGCCAGATGGAGCCGTTGCCCGAGTTGCCCACGCGAACGCTTTCAGGCGACTTCTTTGCCGCGGCCAGGAACTCCTCGATGGTGTTCCAGGGCGCGTCCGCCTTGACGGTGATGGCGGCCGGGTCGGCGTTGAGCTGCGCAATCGGCTGGAAGTCGTCGTAGTTGAACTTGGCCAGGCCCAGGTGCGGCAGCGTGAGCAGCTCCACCGTCAGCACCGCGAGCTTGTAGCCGTCCGGCCGGGCGTTGATCACCTCGGTCCAGCCGATGGCGCCGCCCGCGCCGGGCCGGTTGACGATCACGATGCTCTGCGAAATGTGCTTGCGGCTCGCTTCGGAGAATGCGCGCGCCAGGCCGTCCGTGCCGCCGCCCGGCTGGTAGGGCACCAGCAGCTCGATGGCGTGGTTCGGAAAGTTGCTGCTGTTGCTCTGGGCCGTGGCCAGCGCCGCGTAGCCGAGCGAGAGGACTGCCGTCGCGGAAAGGGCGGCCAGGCCGCGCAGGAATCTGTTTCTTCTCATTGGTTGTTGTCTCCGTTATTGATCTTGATTCCGCAAGCCTCGGGAAAAGGCTGAAATTCGTCTTGCCGTTAGGGCATGTATTGCCCGCCGTTCACTTCGATCACCTGGCCCGTCACATAGCCCGAAAGCTGCTCGGAGGCCAGGTAGAGGAATGCGCCCACGCATTCATCCGGCGTGCCAAGGCGAGCCATGGGGATGCCGGCGCGGAACGATTCGAGCATTGCGGGCGTGGAGAAGCGGTCCTGGAACGGCGTCTGGATGACGCCCGGCGCCACCGCGTTCACGCGGATCTTGTCGCCGACGAGTTCCCGGGCGAGTCCGTGCGTGGCCGTGCTCACGAAACCTTTGGAGCCCGCGTACAGGTAGGCGCCAGGCCCGCCTCCGGTGCGTGCCGCGACCGAAGTCACGTTGATGATGTTGCCGCCGCCATGGGTGCGCATCAGCGGCACCACCTCGCGCGCAAACGCGAGCACGGAGCGCGCGTTGATGTGCATCACTTCGTCGAACAGCGCATCGTCGAACTCCGCAATGGGCACGCGCTTCACCAGGCTGCCCGCGTTGTTCACCAGCACGTCGATGCGGCCGAACCGCGCGGCCGTCTGCTTCACGCATTCGCGGATGGCGGCGGTGTCAAGCGCGTCGCCCTGCAGCGCAAAGGCGTCGCCGCCGGCCTTGCGGATGGTCTCGACGACCTGATTGGCGGCATCGGCCGAGCTGTTGTAGTGCACCGCCACACGCATGCCGCGCGCCGCGAACGCAACGGCCACGGCCGCGCCGATGCCAGTGCTGGCACCGGTGACGAGCGCTGTCTTGCCTTTGAGGTCTTCCATGGATGTTTCCTTTCGAGGTCGTCGAATGAAGTCAGGTCACTGGTGCGGGGTTGAACAGCACCAGCGCGTTGTGCAGCTTCCACTGTTCGGCCCAGGTCTTCTTTCTGCCGCTGGCCACGTCGAGCATCAGGCGGAACATCTCCCAGCCCACGTCCTCGATGGTGGCGTCGCCGTCGGCAATGCGGCCTGCGTTCACGTCCATCAGGTCGTGCCAGCGGCGCGCCAGGTCGCTGCGCGTGGCCACCTTGATCACCGGCACTTCGGCCAGGCCGTAAGGCGTGCCGCGGCCGGTGGTGAACACATGCAGGTTCATGCCGGCGGCCAGCTGCAGCGTGCCGCAGATGAAGTCGCTGGCGGGTGTTGCTGCATAGAGCAGGCCCTTTTGCTTCGCCTTCTCGCCCGGGGAGACCACGCCGGAGATCGGCGCGCTGCCGCTCTTGACGATCGAGCCCATGGCCTTTTCGACGATGTTCGAGAGCCCGCCTTTCTTGTTGCCCGGCGTGGTGTTGGCACTGCGGTCGACGCGGCCGCGGTCCAGGTAGGCGTCGTACCAGGCCATCTCGCGGATCATGGCGTCGGCCACCTCGGGCGTGGTCGCGCGCGAGGTGAGCTGGTCGATGCCGTCGCGCACCTCGGTCACTTCCGAGAACATCACGGTGGCGCCGGCCCGCACCAGCAGGTCGGTGCAAAAGCCCACGGCCGGGTTGGCCGTGACGCCCGAAAAAGCATCGCTGCCGCCGCACTGCACGCCCACCACCAGCTCGCTGGCCGGCACAGTCTCGCGCCTGCGCGCATTGAGCCGCTCCAGGTGCTCCTCGGCCTGCCGCATGATCGAATCGATCATCGACATGAAGCCAACGTGCGCGTCGTCCTGCAGGCACACCACGTCGAGCTTGGCATTGGCCGTCTCGCCGATGTCGGCCACATTGCGTTCATCCACCAGCGCAATGCTTCCCGGCGGCAGCAGGCGCTCGGGCTGCAGTTTTTCGCAACCCAGGCTGATGACCATCACCTCGCCGCCGAAGTTCGGGTTGAGGCTGATGTTGCGCAGCGTGCGGATCGGAATGATCGCGTCGGGCGCGTCGATGGCCACGCCGCAGCCGTAGCTGTGCGAGAGGCCCACCACGTCGTCGACGTTGGGGTATTTCGGCAGCAGCTCGGCCTTGATGCGCTGCACCGCAAAATCGACCACGCCCGCCACGCATTGCACGGTCTGCGTAATGGCGAGGATGTTGCGCGTGCCCACCGACCCGTCAAGGTTGCGATATCCCTCGAAGGTGTAGCCCTCCAGCGGCGGCTGCGCGGGCGGCTTGACGGTGGCGATCGGCAGGCCTTCGAGCTCGCGCGCCGCGGGCATCTGCAGCAGGCGCTCGTGCACCCAGCTGCCGCGCGCAATGGGCTTCAGCGCGTAGCCGATGACCACGTTGTAGCGAACGACCGCGTCGCCTTCGGCCAGGTCGGTCAGCGAGACCTTGTGGCCTTGCGGCACGTTGTCGACCAGCACGAGACCATCGGCAAACGCTGCGCCGGCCTTCAGGCCGCCGTCATTGGCCACGATGGCGACGTTGTCCGCCGCGTGCATGTGGATGCGGTGCGGCGGGCGTACTGCGGGGGAAGGGGACACTGATGAGTCGGCCATCGAAACGAACTCCGCGTTGCTTGTGTTTGCTGTCACTTGACCGCGTTGACGAGGTCCGGCAGCCACATCGAGAACGCCGGAACATAGGTCACGAGCATCAGGCAGATCAGGAGGGCACCATAGAACGGCCAGATCGACCGCATCACCTGCCCGACCGATACCCCTCCGATCGCACAGCCTATGAACTGCGTGGTGCCTACCGGTGGCGTGTTGAGGCCGAGCGCGCAATTGATCAGCATGACGATGCCGAACTGCACCGGGCTCATGCCGAACTGCATGGCAATGGGCAGGAAGATGGGCGTGCAGATCAGGATGGTCGCGGCCATGTCCAGGAAGGTGCCCAACACGAACAGCAGCACGTTGATCATCAGGAAGATGACCCACGGATCGCTCGAGACGCTGGTCATGAGCTCACCGGTCTTCTGCGGCACTTCGTACAGGGCCATGAAGTAGCCGAACGCCGAAGAGATGCCGATCAGCAGCAGCACCACCCCGGTCGTCTTGCACGCCTTGGCGCAGGCCTTGAAAAAGTCCTTGCGGCTCAGCGAGCGGTAGACGAGTACCGTCACGCCCAATGCCCACAGCACAGCCGTTGCGGCTGATTCGGTCGCGGTGAAAACGCCCGACAGAATGCCCACGAGGATGATCGCCACGATCATCAAGCCCGGCAGCGCGCCGATGAACGCCGCAAGCACTTCGCCCCAGCCGGGGAAAGCGCCGCGAATCGGATAGCCGCGGCGGATTGCCACGTAGTAGGCTGCGGCCAGGTTGCACAGCGTGAGCAGCAGCGCCGGGATGAGGCCCGCCAGAATCAGGCTCAGCACGCTGACCGATGCAATGCCGGTGGTCGCCAGCGTGAAGATGATCAGGTTGTGCGACGTGGGCATCAACGCGCCCACCAGGGCCGCGTGCGTCGTCACGTTGACGGCGTAGTCGGCGTCGTAGCCTTCCTTCTTCATGAGCGGAATCATCACCGAGCCCATGGCCGAGACGTCGGCCACCGGCGAGCCGGCCACGCCGCCGAACAGCGTGCAGCCGATCACGTTGCTCATGCCCAGGCCGCCGCGCACGTGGCCCACCAGGCTGTTCGCAAAGCGGACGATGCGCTGCGCAATGCCGCCATAGAGCATGAGTTCGCCGGCAAACACGAAGAACGGAATCGCCAGGAAAGAGAAGATCTGCATGCCGCCGACCATCTTCTGGAACACCACGGCAACGGGCAGGCCCGCATAGAGCACCGTCGCGACAGAGGCCAGGCCGATCGAGAACGCGACCGGTACGCCCAGCACCAGCAGCACCAGGAAAACGAGAGAGAGGACAGTCAGTTCCACGCGGGCACCACTTCTTCATCGCGCAGCAGGGCGACGATATGTTCAATCGAAAAAAGCACGATCAGGAGGCCCGCGATCACGAGCGCCAGATAGTCCAGGCCCACCGGAACACCCATCATGGGCTTGATGTCGGTCCACTTGAGCGATGTCCAGATCCAGCCGCTCCACGCCATGATTCCGCCGAAGAGCGCAACCAGCGCATGAATCAGTACCTCGATCTTCAGGCGCAGCGATTCGGGCAGGAGCACCACCAGCGAGTCGAGCCCGATGTGGCCGGCATCCCGCACGCCGACGGCAACGCCAAGCGCCGTGACATACAGCACGAGCTGCAGCGCAAGCCCTTCGGCCCAGGTGGGCGTGTCGTTGAATACATAGCGGCCGACCACCTGGTACTGAACGCACACGATGATGGTGATCAGCATCGCGACGGCGAGCATCAGGCTGGCCTTGGAGAGGAACGCACAGAAGCGCGAATAGGCGTGGTTGGACGGAGGGCGTCCGTTCGGATGGACCAGGTCTTCGAGCTCGACGGGCACACCGGTCGCCATCGTGTCTACCGCGGGAACGGTCAGTGTCATGGGAATTTCCCTGAATATGGATGGGGCCCTCCCCGAAGAACGGGAAGGGCCGGGGCGCGCTACTTGTTGTCTTGCACGGCCTTGACCAGGCGCTGCAGGTCAGGCGTCGAGATGAACTTCGTGTAGACCGGCGTCATTGCCGAGCGGAACGAGGCCTTGTCCACGTCGGCCACGATCTGGGCGCCACCCTTGGTCACGACTTCGAGCGACTTGGCTTCCTGCTCGTCCCACTTCTTGCGCTGGAACGCGACCGATTCCTTGGCCGTGGCGCGGAACAGGTCCTGGTCGGCCTTGGGCAACTTGTCGTAGATGGCCTTGGACATCACCAGCATTTCAGGCGCCATGGAATGTTCGGTGCGCGAATAAAACTTCACTGCTTCGTAGTGCTTGAAGCCGTCGTACGAGGGAATGTTGTTTTCCGCCGCGTCGATGAGACCGGTCTTGAGTGCGGTGAAAACCTCGCCGGTCGGCATCGGCGTCGCGTTCGCGCCCATGGCGCTGACCAACGCGACCCAAAGGTCGGACTGCTGCACGCGGATCTTGAGGCCCTTCGCATCTGCGAGCGTCTTCACCGGCTTCTTGGCGTAGATCGAACGCGCGCCGCTGTCGTAGAAGGCGAGGCCGACCAGGCCTTCGTGCTCGCAGCCCTTCAGGATTTCTTCGCCGATGGGGCCGTCGAGCGACTTGCGCATGTGCGCGATCGAGTCGAACAGGAAAGGCATCGTCGGCACCAGCGTCTTGGGGCAGATCGAATTCAGCGCGCTGATGTTGACGCGGTTCATCTCGAGCGCGCCGATCTTGACCTGGTCGAGCGTCTCCTTCTCGCTGCCCAGTGCGCTCTTGTTGAACACCTTGATCTTGTACTTGCCGTTGCTGCGCTTGTCGAGCAGCTCGCTCATGTGCTTGACCGCTGCGACGGTGGGGTAGTCGTCGCTGTTGTGCACGTCGGCCGAACGGAACTCGACCGCATTCGCTGCCATGGCCAAGGCGCCTACGGCCAGGGCGATGAGGTGGCGGGTGTATTTCATTTGTCTTCCTCTTGGGGTTGGTGGTTAAAAAACAATCAGAAACGGCATTCGGGTTCTGCAAGCCCCTTGATGCCCGGGCGCAGCGCAAAAACGCCGCCCGCCAGCGGTTGATCGGACAGGTCGCCACCGGGGCGGATCGATGTCACGTAGAGCGTGTCGAGCTCTGGGCCGCCAAAGGCGCACATCGCGGGCTTCTTCACCGGCACGGCAAGGGAGCGGTCGAGGCGTCCCTCGGGAGTGAAGCGGTGAACGAGCCCGGCGTCATTGCCGCAGATCCAGTAGCAACCGTCGGCGTCGACGGCGGCGCCGTCGGGGCGACCCGGCAGCGGCTTCATGTCGACGAATACGCGGCGGCTATGCGGCGTGCCGGTATCGGTGTCGTAGTCGAAAGCCCAGATGGTTTGAACCAGCGGATGCGAATCCGAGAGGTACATGGTCTTGCCGTCGGGGCTGAAGGCGAGGCCGTTCGGAACGATCAGGTGCTCGAACTGGGCGCGCAGCGCGACCTCCGCATTCACGTCGCCCTGGTAGCGGTACACGCGGCCGACCTCGTGGGCTGCCGCCATGTCCATCTGCATGGTGCCGGCCCAGAAGCGGCCCTGGCGGTCGCAGCGGCCATCGTTGAAGCGCATGCCGCGTTCGGGATGGACGGCGCTGGCTACGGGGCTCGCGGCGAGCGTGCCGTCGGCGCGCGTGGCAATGGCGAACAGCCCGCTTTCCATGCCGGCAATCCACTCGCCTGGATGGCCGGCACGCGGTGCGATGCAGGCCAGCATCTCGTCACCAGTCCAGCAGACGTGCGCTTCGGTCGCGGCGTGCCAGCGGTGCAGTTGTTTCGCCGGAATGTCTACCCAGTAGAGGGCCTGCTCATCGGCGCGCCAGACCGGGCTTTCGCCGGTGGCGCATCGCGCATCGAGAACGAGTTCGGCCTGCATGCTGGACGTCATTGGTCGCCGAACGGGCCCTGCGCCGTGAACGCGCCGCCCTGGTAGATGGCATTGGGGTCGGTCGGCGCCACGGGAGGCTGGGCCTCCACCTTGTCGCGGAACACCTCGGAGGTGTCTTGCGGCACGAAGCCCAGGGGCGCCGCCGCGCTGTTGTCCCACCAGACATCGCGGTTGGCGGACATGCCGTAGACGATCGTGTGCTTCACGCCGGGCGTGAAAATCGACTTCTCTATCAGCGAGGTGAGGTCGCGGTAGCTGAGCCAGGTGCTCATCATCCGGCGGTTGAGCGGCTCCGGGAACGACGAGCCGATGCGGATGCTCACGGTCTCGATGCCGTAGCGGTCGAAGTAGAACTGCGCGACGTCTTCGCCGAACGATTTCGACAGACCGTAGTAGCCGTCCGGCCGGCGCTGCGCGCTGGCGTCGAGCCGTTCGCTCTGTTTGTGAAAACCGATCACGTGATTCGAGCTCGCGAACACCACGCGCTTCACGCCGTGCCGGCGGGCGGCTTCGTAGACGTTGAACACGCCCTTGATGTTGGCCTCCAGGATCTCCTCGAACGGCCGCTCGACCGAGACGCCGCCAAGGTGCACGATGGCGTCGCAGCCCTCGATCAGCGCATGGACCGCCGCCTTGTCCGAGAGGTCGCAGGGCACCACCTCCTCGTGCGCACCCTCGGAAGGCGCGATCGCGGCAATGTCGGAAAGGCGCAGGATCTCGGCAAAGGGGCGCAGGCGTTCGCGCAGGACCTTGCCCAGGCCGCCGGCTGCACCGGTCAGCAGAATCCGGCGCAGCTTGTTGTTCGAGGCTTGTGGGGACGTCGACATGTTGGCTTGTGAAAAAGGTTGATTTCCAGGGGGCGATGGCGCAATCACCGACTAGGCGGGCCGGACAATCCGGCGGTTGGGTCAGTTCAGAAACCAAATCAATGAACGGAACGGCGCCAAGACGCTCAGTGATGAGTTATCTGTTGTCGTACAACTAATAGGAGATTATTATCGTGACCATGGTCCAAACGGCTACGGGTAATCCCTCAATTTCAGATGCAGCGGCTGACGCCGTTGCCGGCGCCTCCTTCGTCGGGCGCCCGCGCCCGCGCGGGCTGGCCCATGGGCTGGTGGAGGATCTGGGCGAGAAGATTCGCAGCCAGTCCCTGCGCCCGGGCGACAAGCTGCCCACTGAGTCGGCCATCATGAAGACCTTTGGCGTGAGCCGAACGGTGGTGCGCGAGGCGCTGTCGAAGCTGCAGGCCGCAGGACTGGTGGAAACGCACCATGGCGTCGGCACCTTCGTGCTGCAGCCGCGCGCAGCAGGCATGTTCCGGCTCGACTCCGCCGACATCGCCACCTCGGTAGATGTGCTGGCGGTGCTCGAGCTCCGCATCAGCCTGGAGACGGAATCCGCGGGCCTCGCGGCCACGCGCCGCACCGAAGAGCACCTGCTTGCCATGCGACAGGCGCTCGACGATTTCGAGCGCAACGTGGCAGTGGCGGGGGACACGGTGGCGCCCGATTTCCGCTTTCACCTGCAGATCGCGCAAGCCACGGGCAACCCGTATTTCGCGGACATCATGAGCCACCTGGGCACCACGATCATTCCGCGCACGCGCATCACTGCCATTCGCAACTACGATCGGCGCGGCGAGTACCTGAGCCGCGTGAACCGCGAGCACGAAGAGATCTATGCAGCCATTGCGCGCCGCGATCCAGAGTCGGCCCGCGCGGCCATGCGCATCCACCTGACCAACAGCCGCGAGCGGCTGCGCGTGGCGCAGGAAGCGGCGCAGCAGGCTGCGGCCACCACGCCGCCAGCCACTTCCTGAGCAAAAATTCGAGCAAACGCTGGACAAGCGTCATTCGTAGTTGTACGATGACTGACAACACAACCCAGCAGGAGACCTGAATGAGCTTGAAAAGACGTGACCTGATGCTTGGCGCCCTGGGCGGCGGCGTCCTCGCAGCCGGTGGTGTGCATGCGGCCGACGCGTGGCCCACCAAACCGTTGCGAATTGTGGTGCCGTACCCGCCGGGCGGTTCGTCCGACATCATTGCCCGCTCCATCAGCCAGCCGCTGTCGGAAGCGCTCGGCCAGCCGGTCATCGTCGAGAACAAGCCCGGCGCCAACGGCAATCTCGGTGCCGATTTCGTCGCCAAGTCCAAGCCCGATGGCTACACGCTGCTGCTGTGCGACGTCGGTGCGCTGGCCATCAGTCCCTCGGTCTACACGCGGCTGCCTTTCGATCCTTCCAAGGACCTGCGCGGCGTGACCATGCTGGCCTATTCGCCGCACTTGCTCGTGGTGCACCCGTCGGTCCAGGCCAACAGCCTCAAGGAATTGATCGCGCTGTCGAAGAAGTCGGACATCAACTTCGCAGTGACCGCCACCGGCAGCGCGCCGCACCTTGCCGGCGTCGCGCTCGAGCGCGCCAGCGGTGCGCGCTGGCAATACGTGCCCTACAAGGGCGGTGTTCAGGCGGTGCAGGACACGGTCGCCGGCCAGACCCAGATCCTCATGAACGGCATGCTGGCCACCTTGCCGCACGTGCAAAGCGGCAAGCTCAAGGTGCTCGGCGTTTCGAAGTCGACGCGCATGCCGCTGATCGGCGAGGTGCCGACCATCGCGGAGCAAGGCGTGGCCGGTTTCGAGTCGGGCACCTGGCAAGGCGTGCGGGTTGCCAAGGGCACGCCCGACGCCATCGTGCAGCGCCTCAACAAGGAACTGATCACCGTCATCCGCTCGGCCGATATCCGTTCGCGCCTTGCAGGGCAGGGCGCAGAGGTCGTGACCATGGCGCCGGCCGAGGAAGAGCAATTCTTCGGCAAGGAACGCACGCGCTGGGCCAAGGTGGTTGCAGACGCCGGCATCAAGCTGGACTAGGCTTCGCCCAGTCTGCGCGCACTTCGGTCGCGCGCGCCTTCCCCGGTAGCCCACGAATCAATTCATTTCTTTCTTCAACTCACTTGTCATTGGTGTCTCGATGAACCCTCAAGAACTTAAATCCATCATGGGCTCCGGCCTGCTCTCGTTCCCGTTGACCGACTTCGACGCGAACGGAGACTTCAACAAGAGCAGCTACGAGAAGCGTCTCGAGTGGCTTGCTCCCTACGGCGCAAGCGCGCTGTTCGCGGCCGGCGGCACGGGTGAGTTCTTCTCGCTGACGGGCGACGAGTACCCCGGCATCATCAAGACCGCGGTCGACACCTGCCGCGGCGTGGTGCCGATCATTGCCGGCGCCGGCGGACCGACGCGCTTTGCCATCCAGTGCGCGCAAGCGGCCGAGAAGGCCGGCGCGCACGGCATCCTGCTGCTGCCGCACTACCTGACCGAAGCCGGCCAGGAAGGCCTGGCCGCGCACGTCGAAGCGGTGTGCAAGAGCGTGAAGTTTGGCGTCATCGTCTACAACCGCGCCTCCAGCCGCCTCAAGCCCGACACGCTCGCCGGCTTGGCCGAGCGCAACCCCAACCTCGTCGGTTTCAAGGACGGCATCGGCGACATCGAAGCCATGGTCGCCATCTACCAGAAGATGGGCGATCGCTTTGCCTACCTGGGCGGTTTGCCCACGGCCGAGGTGTATGCCGCGGCCTACAAGGCCATGGGCACGCCGGTGTATTCGTCGGCCGTCTTCAACTTCATTCCGAAGACCGCGGTGCAGTTCTACGAAGCCGTGCGCGACGACGACATGGCCACCCAGCATCGCCTGCTGAAGAACTTCTTCATGCCTTACCTCGAACTGCGCAACCTCACGCCTGGCTATGCGGTGAGCATCGTCAAGGCCGGCGCCAAGATCGTCGGCCACGACGCCGGCCCAGTACGCGCGCCACTCACCGACCTGAAGCCCGCAGAGATGGAAAAGCTTAAGGCGCTGATCGACGCGCTCGGCCCGCAGTAAGCGGAACGATCCACAAACAACAACAACGGAGACAACACCACATGCTCATGAAAAAGCTTCTTCTCATCGCGGCTTCGGTCGCTTTGTTCACGGGCTGCGCCATGGTGCCGGTCGGCGGTGGCGGTGCCTCGGCCGAACCGGCGGTGGCCGCGGCGGCCGAGCGGCTGCGCATCGCGATGATCGACCCGACGCCCGGCGCGCTCGGCGCGCTGGTGGCCGAGGACCTGAGCTACGGTCATTCGGGCGGCAGGGTCGACACCAAGGCCAGCTTCATCGGTGACCTGGTCGCCGGCAAGTCGGACTTCGTGGCCATCACGATCACCGACCAGACCGTCAAGGTGGTCGACAGCCAGACGGCCATCGTGCGCCACACGCTCGCGGCCGACACGCTCGATTCGGGCAAGCCCGGCAAGGTGGCGCTGAAGATCCTCGGCATCTGGCAGAAGCAGGGCGGCGACTGGAAGCTGCTGGCCCGCCAGGCCGTGAGAATCTAAGCACTGCATTTCCCCAGAGTTCGCGCAAATGACAACTTCATCCGCCTCTACTTCTTCCATCTCCGGCGCGCCCGTGGTCACCGGCATGCGCGTTGTGCCTGTCGCAGGCCACGACAGCATGCTGATGAACCTGAGCGGCGCGCACGGCCCGTTCTTCACGCGCAACCTGCTGATCCTGACCGACAGCGCGGGCCACACCGGCGTCGGCGAAGTGCCGGGCGGCGAGAAGATCCGTCAGACCCTCGAGGATGCACGCGACCTCATCGTGGGCCAGCCCCTCGGCAAGCACAACGCGGTGCTCAACAGCATGCGCAATGCGTTCGCCAACCGCGACAGCGGCGGCCGCGGGCAGCAGACCTTCGACCTGCGCGTGACCATCCATGCAGTCACCGCCGTCGAGGCGGCGCTGCTCGACCTGCTGGGCCAGCACCTCGAAGTGCCGGTGGCGGCATTGCTCGGCGAAGGCCAGCAGCGCGATGCCGTGCAGATGCTCGGCTACCTGTTCTACGTAGGCGATCGCACCAAGACCGACCTGCCGTACGAGACCGATCCCGGCGCCGACAACGACTGGTTCCGCCTTCGCCATGAAGAAGCGATGACACCCGAAGCCATCGTGCGCCTGGCCGAGGCCACGCATGCGCGCTACGGTTTTACCGATTTCAAGCTCAAGGGCGGCGTGTTGCGCGGCGAGGAAGAAGTCGAGGCCATCCGTGCGCTGCACGAGCGCTTTCCGAACGCGCGCGTCACGCTCGATCCGAACGGCGGCTGGCTGCTGCAGGACGCGATTCGCCTCTGCCGCGACCTGCACGGCGTCATGGCGTATGCCGAAGACCCCTGCGGCGCCGAAGGCGTGTTCTCGGGCCGCGAAGTGATGGCCGAGTTCCGCCGTGCGACCGGCCTGCCCACCGCCACCAACATGGTCGCCACCGATTGGCGCGAGATGGTGCACAGCCTGTCGCTGCAGTCGGTCGACATTCCGCTGGCCGACCCGCATTTCTGGACCATGCAGGGCTCGGTGCGCGTGGCGCAGCTGTGCCAGGCTTGGGGCCTGACCTGGGGCTCGCATTCCAACAACCACTTCGATGTGTCGCTTGCCATGTTCACGCACGTGGCGGCAGCGGCGCCGGGCAAGGTCACGGCCATCGACACGCATTGGATCTGGCAGGACGGCCAGCGCCTGACGAAGGCACCGCTGCAGATCGAAGGCGGCTTCGTGAAGGTGCCGACGCGCGGCGGGTTGGGTGTGGAGCTCGACATGGACGAGGTCGAGAAGGCGCACCAGCTGTACCTGAAGCACGGCCTCGGTGCACGCAACGACGCGCAGGCAATGCAATACCTGATCCCGGGGTGGACTTTCGACAACAAGAAACCCTGCATGGTTCGTTGAAGGTTTAGTCTCCGTTTTCGATTTTCCGCAGCCGGACACGCAGTGCTCCGGCTTCTTTCTTTCCATCGAGCAGCAAGGAAATCTCAATGCAAAACTTCGACAACCTGATCAACGGCGAATGGCGCGCCGGCGCCAGCTACAGCCCCAACCTGAACCCCAGCAACCTCACCGACGTGCTGGGCCAGTACGCCCAGGGCAGCGCCGCCGATGTCGAGGCCGCCGTGGCCGCCGCCACCGCCGCCTTCCCCGCCTGGGCCACCGGCAGCATCCAGGC
>NZ_LMCQ01000010.1 GCF_001424835.1 Variovorax sp. Root318D1
CACCGCGCGCTCACGCACCTCGGGTGAGAACTTGTTTGACTTCTTCATGGCTCAATCCTCTCAGAGTGTTGAGCCTCCACAAAATCCGGGGCGATTCATCCTTCGATCTCGACGTGACCCTAAGTTGCTGCCGATAGGGTGCCTCTCTACGTCTTCGTCCCGAGCCCCTTCGCCTCTCTGGTGGCGAGGCTTTTTCTTCGCTCTCAACCAACCAATCTCCAAGGAAACACATATGGGTTAACGCGCTAGCGATCAACTACCCCACCACCGAAGACGCCACGGTAAAGCGTTACATCGGCACAATGTCGCCGACCCCTCACAATCCCGCCTTATGAATCCCGCTGCCCGTCTTCTCGCCACACACAACGCCCTGAAGTCCATTTCAGACGAAAAACTTTCAATGGCCAAGGTATGGGCGCAGGTGTTCAAGCTCGACGAAAACCACCACGAAAACGACCTGTATGTGTGCCTCCTAGCACTAAGGAGTCAGATCGACTTTGCGCGGGCACGTCTTACAGCAAGGGGCGTTCCTGAACAGTTGCTGCGCTACGGATTTCAGCGCCTCAACCAAACCGCCTCACCAGCCCAATTGCCTAGTGGGTGGAATTCGCATCGAGCGAAGTTAGTTGCGCCTGAGTGCGGGGCGGAATTTGCCTGGGCGGCCTGGACCTTGCGCGATGAGGATGAGGAGGAGATGCCCGCGGAGGAAATGCAGGCACTCAATGCGGAACTCGCGGAACTGGAGGGTGGTCTCGCAGGCGCCGAGATATCGCCATACCTTCGCGACTTCGTTGCGCATCAGATAGATGCGATTCGAGCCGCCCTGCGGGTATATCCGATTCGCGGGGCGAAGCCACTGCAAGATGCGCTGAAGCAAGTCGCAGGCAGCTACACCGTTGAAAAGGGGCGACTGGAGCAAGAGCAAGCTATCGCACCCGCCGAAGCCAAAGGGCTACTGGCGAAGACCGCTGGCGTAGTGGAGAAGACAGCCAAGGTCTGTGACAATCTTGACAAGATTAAGAAGTTTGGAGAAGGCGCCTGGGGCATCGCTCAGTCCGTTGGTGCGGTGGTGTTGCCATACGCGGCCAAGCAACTCGGCGGCGGCTGACCCTCAGCGGCGCTCTAAGCACCGATGGCCGACGCGACCAACTCCCCGCTATCCCACGTTCTCGTTGAGTGGACCTTTATGCCACCAAGCGCTCTCGTCGGCCACTCTCCGCCGCCTTGCAGCGGTTACGCGCTGACGTTCGCAGAGGGTTCAGTCCGGGCTCACATAGAGGCGGACCAATGGACGAAGGAACCGGCGATTCAAGAGCGGATCCAAGTCGAGCTTGAGGGCGCGCTGTTTGCGCTCGGGATGATGCGACAAGCGGTGATCTCGCTTGCTGAACCATCGTTGACAGAGGTGCGATCGGACGGGCGGCGCATCATGTACGCGGAAATCCACTCCACCGTCATCATTTCAGATCATGTGGAATGGCGACTCGTAGATGCCGATGGCAATGTGGTGCGCGACTCACTACAGGAACGACGGGATCGAGAGAGGGCGCTGATGGAGCGAGTAGGACTGCATGCTCGTGACCCCATCCTTCGCAAGATGCTGCTTGCATATCGCGCTGCGCAGTTGGACGGCGCCAATGAACTGATACACCTCTACGAAATCATCGAAACGCTGGCAACGAGATTCAACGGGGATCACAAAGCCAGACGCATCCTTAAGGTGATTGATGCGGATTGGAGCAGCTTGGGGAGGTTTGCCAACAATGAACCTGTCCGCGAAGGACGTCATCGAGGAAAAACTATCGGGGAACTTCGGAGCGCGACTGCCGAAGAACTTAACGAATGTCGCCGAGTAGCGCAGGTACTCATCGACGCTTATCTCAACTACCTTGGCGCGGCCGGTGCGTCCTGATAGCCGGACCTCTTGTCGGCGCGTAAGTTCTTGAGAACTCACCGCTGTTGATGTTAGGTTGACGAGCCTTACCCCTGGCACTGACTACGCAGTTAGGGCTGCTTGGTTCCCCACCTGACCCGGTTGGCCACTTCACCATGCAGGGAGGCCCGTCAGCTTGCATTGTAACCCGGCGGCCCGGCAGGGCCGGGTCACTGGTGTCCCTCGAAAAGACGGGTCTTTTTTGATTTGCGGATGGGGCTGAGGACCGGCTCGGCCCCTTTTAGAATGCCCGCAATGTCTTATCTCGTGCTCGCTCGCAAGTTCCGTCCTAAAACCTTTGGTGAGATGGTTGGCCAGGGGCACGTGGTGCAGGCGCTCGAGAACGCGTTGACCACGCAGCGCCTCCATCACGCCTATCTTTTCACCGGCACGCGGGGCGTGGGCAAGACCACGGTCTCGCGCATTCTGGCCAAGTCGCTGAATTGCCAGGGCCCGGACGGGCAGGGCGGCATCACGGCCACGCCTTGCGGGGTGTGCCAGGCTTGCAAGGACATCGATTCGGGCCGCTTCGTCGACTACACCGAGCTGGACGCGGCATCGAATCGCGGCGTGGACGAGGTGCAATCGCTGCTCGAACAGGCGGTGTACAAGCCGGTGCAGGGGCGCTTCAAGGTCTTCATGATCGACGAAGTGCACATGCTCACCAACACCGCGTTCAACGCGATGCTGAAGACGCTCGAGGAGCCGCCGGAATACCTCAAGTTCGTGCTCGCCACCACCGATCCGCAAAAGGTGCCGGTCACGGTGCTGTCGCGCTGCCTGCAGTTCAACCTGCGGCCAATGGCGCCAGAAACGGTGCTGGAGCACCTGACGAGCGTGCTGCAGACCGAGCAGGTGCCGGCCGAGCCGCAGGCGCTGCGTCTGCTCGCCCGTGCCGCGCGCGGCTCGATGCGCGATGCGCTGTCGCTCACAGACCAGGCCATCGCTTTCGGCAATGGCGAGTTGCTGGAAACCGGTGTGCGCCAGATGCTCGGCAGCGTGGACCGCGGCCATGTGTTCAAGCTGATCGAGGCGCTGGCAGAGGGCGACGGCAAGACAGTGGTCGACACCTCCGAGGCGCTGCGGCGCGACGGCATGTCCGCCGCCTCCACGCTGGAAGAAATGACGGCCGTGCTGCAGGCCATGGCGGTGCTGCAGGCGGTGCCTTCGCGGGCCGAGTCGGCCGATTCGGCCACCGATCCCGATGCGGCCGACACGGCACGCCTTGCCGCGCTGATGCCGGCCGACGAAACGCAATTGCTCTACAGCCTGTGCCTGCACGGCCGCGGAGAGCTGGGCCTGGCGCCCGACGAATACGCGGCGCTCACGATGGTGCTGTTGCGGCTTTTGGCCTTCAAGCCTTCCAACGCGGCTTCTTCCTCGGCCTCCACGGAAAAAAAAACTCTGAATGAAGCCCGGAAGACGGTTTCGGCCCCTGCGGCCGTAGCGCCGGCTCGGACTGCAGAGGTCGCCGAGCCGCCTGTTCCAGCCGCCGCTCCGGTGGCGCGGCAGACCCCTTCGGCGCCGGCGGGACAGCGTCTTGCCGTTGTCAGCGAGCCCGTCCGGCAGAGCGATGCGAGGCCACCCGCCACGGCAGAAGCTCCGCCGTGGGAAACGGGCGCCAAGGTGCTTGCCGTTCCAATGCGCGTCCAGCCGCCTCCGAGCCAGCGCGACGTGCCGCGCCCCGACGAGCAGCGCAGCCCGGCACCGCCCATTCCGCCCAGCGAAGACGGCGATTTCTGGCACGCCACGGTCACGCAGATGATTGCGGCCGAGAGCATCAATGCCCTGGCGCGCGAGCTCGCGCTGCAGTCGCAACTGGTGGCGCGCGACGTCGACCAGTGGATACTTCGGGTGGAGCGCGAGTTGCTCAACCAGCCTTCGGCCCGTGAGAAGCTCAGCGACGCGCTGGCTGCGCTCGGCCACAGCGTGAAACTCGCCATTGAAATCGGCGGCGTGGTCGACAGCCCCGCGCGCCGCAACAAACAGGCCGCCGACGAACGCCAGCGCGTGGCCGAGGACGCCATCCGCAACGATCCCGAAGTGCAGATGCTGATGCGCGAATTCGATGCGAAGATCGTGCCCGGAACGCTCAAGCCGGCCTGACAGAACGCTACTGAAAACTCGTGCCTGCACTTGCGGCATTCCGGTTCGACCGCCATCTCTCTTATCCTTCCCCCATTCCAACCAATCAGGACCAACGATGTTCAACAAAGGACAACTGGCCGGCCTCATGAAGCAGGCGCAGGCAATGCAGGACAACCTCAAGAAGGCCCAGGAAGAGCTGGCCACCATCGAGGTCGAAGGTGAATCGGGCGCCGGCCTGGTCAAGGTCGTGATGACCTGCAAGCACGACGTCAAGCGCATCACCATTGACCCGAGCCTCCTGGCCGACGACAAGGACATGCTCGAAGACCTCGTGGCCGCCGCCTTCAATGCCGCGGTGCGCAAGGCTGAGGAAACCAGTGAACAGAAGATGGGCAAGCTCACGGCTGGCATGCCGGGCCTTCCGCCCGGCATGAAGCTGCCGTTCTGAGCCATTGATGGCCGACGCCAGTTCGCTCGACGCGTTGGTCGATGCATTGCGCCGCCTGCCCGGGGTCGGCGTCAAGTCGGCCTCGCGCATGGCGTTTCATTTGCTGCAGCACGACCGTGACGGCGCGCAGCTGCTCTCGCGCGCGTTGCAGCAGGCGGCCGGCAACGTGCGCCATTGCGAGCGCTGCAACACCTTCACGGAAGCACCTGTGTGCAACGTGTGCCTCGATGCGCGCCGCGACGTGAGCAAGCTCTGCGTGGTCGAGACGCCCGCCGACCAGGCCGCACTCGAACGCACGGGGGCCTTTCGCGGCTACTACTTCGTGCTGATGGGCAAGCTCAGCCCGCTCGATGGCATCGGCCCCAAGGACATCGGCCTGCAGAAACTCTTTGATCGTGCACTCGACGGCATCGTGAGCGAAGTCATCCTGGCCACCAACTTCACGGCCGAGGGCGAGGCCACCGCACACGTGATCGGCGAAGCGCTCAGGCAGCGCGGCCTTAATGTGACGCGCCTTGCGCGCGGCGTACCGGCCGGCAGCGAACTCGAATACGTGGACCTCGGCACCATCGCGCATGCGTTGGTCGACCGTCGCTAGCGCACAGCGGCCGGTGCGGCCGCTACCCAACGCAGCCAACAAGAAAACCGAATGACTTTCTCATTGCTCACCGTTGCCTACTGGTGCGTGTTCATCGCCTGCGGGCTGCCGTATCTCGCGGCGTGGATCGCCAAGACCGGCAGCTTCGGTCCGCGCGACAACACGCATCCGCGCGACTGGGCCGCCAGGCAGAGCGGCTGGCGCGCGCGCGCCAACAGTGCGCAAGCCAACAGCTTCGAGGGGCTGCCGTTCTTCATTGGCGCGGTGATCATCGCGCACCAGCTGGGCGCCAACCAGGCGCGGCTCGACATGCTGGCGGTGGCCTATGTCGTATTGCGAGTGCTTTATCTCGCGGCCTACATCAAGGGCATTGGCAGCGTACGCAGTGCGCTCTGGGCCCTCGGATTTCTGGTCAACATCGCGATTCTTTTCGTCGCGCGTTAAGCCGTTTGGCAGAGGCCGAAGAGGCCTTCATGCTTACGTGAAAACCCGCACGGGATGACCCCGATGCACCCGACAGGGGCGCACCCCTAAGCTCGATTCGGTCTAAAGAATCAATGAGCCCGCAGGTCCGTTCCATGCTTCCTCGAAGAACCCTTCTCACCGCCTCCGCAGTCGCTGCCGCATCGATCGCGCTGCCGCGGGTTTTTGCGCAAGCCAAGCTCGAGAAGACAAAGATTTCCATTGCCGTTGGTGGCAAGGCGGCGTTTTACTACCTGCCGCTCACCATCTCCGAGCAACTCGGCTATTTCAAGGCCGAGGGCCTCGATGTCGAGATCTCCGACTTTGCCGGCGGCGCGCGCGCACTGCAGGCGGTGGTTGGCGGTTCGGCGGACGTGTGCTCCGGCGCCTACGAACACACCATCAACCTGCAGGCCAAGAACCAGTTCTTCCAGGCCTTCGTGCTGCAGGGCCGCGCACCGCAGATCGCGGTCGGCGTGTCGACCAAGAACATGGCGGGCTACACCGGCATCCAGGATTTGAAGGGCAAGAAGATCGGCGTGTCGGCGCCGGGTTCGTCGACCAACATGGTGGCCAACCTCGTGCTGTCGCGCGGAGGCCTCAAGGCCAGCGATGTGAGCTACATCGGCGTGGGCGTGGCAGCTGGCGCGCTCACGGCGCTGCGATCGGGCCAGATCGACGCCATCAGCAACACTGACCCGGTGATGACCATGCTCGAGCAGAAGGGCGACGTGAAGATCATCAGCGACACGCGCACGCTCAAGGGCACGCAGCAGGTGTTCGGCGGGCCGATGCCCGCAGCCTGCCTCTATGCGCCGACGGACTTCATCCAGAAGAATCCCAACACCTGCCAGGCGCTGGCCAACGCCATCGTGCATGGCCTCAAGTGGCTGCAAACGGCAGGGCCGGGCGACATCATCAAGACGGTGCCCGAAACCTATCTGCTGGGCGACCGCGCGCTGTACCTTGCGTCTTTCGACAAGGTGCGCGAATCCATCGCCACCGACGGCCTTGTGCCAGCCGAGGGACCCAAGACCGCGCTCGCGGCCATTGCCAGCTTCGACACGGCCGTGAAACCCGACAAGATCGACCTCACCAAAACCTACACCAACGATTTTGCTAGGCGCGCGAAAGACAGGTTCAAAGCCTGACTCCGAACGTCCCCGCGACCCGGCTTCGGCCGGGTTTTTTCTTGTCGCGGCCGATGCCAGAAATCCTGCCCAGACATGTCCGACTACGCACTCGAACTTCTTTCCATCAGCTGCACCTTTCGCTCGAAGAACGATCCGGACCAGCGCTACACCGCGGTGGCCGACACCACGCTGCGGGTGCGGGCCGGGGAGTTCGTCTCTGTGGTGGGCCCCACGGGGTGCGGCAAGTCCACGTTGCTGAATGTCGGCGCCGGATTGCTCGAGCCGTCGTCGGGCACCGTCAAGGTCTTCGGTCAGGCACTGCAAGGAGTCAATGCGCGCGCGGGCTACATGTTCCAGACCGAGGCGCTGATGCCGTGGCGCAGCGCTGTTGCCAACGTGATGGTTGGACTTCAATACCGCGGCGTGCCCGATGCCGAGGCGCGCGAGCAGGCCGAGGTCTGGCTCTCGCGCGTGGGCCTTTCGGGCTTCGGCGACCGCTATCCGCACCAGCTCTCGGGTGGCATGCGCAAGCGGGTGGCATTGGCGCAGACGCTGGTGCTCGACCCCGACATCATTCTCATGGACGAACCCTTCAGCGCACTCGACATCCAGACCCGGCAGCTGATGGAGAACGAGGTGCTCGAGCTGTGGAGCGCGAAGAAGAAGGCGGTGCTCTTCATCACGCACGACCTCGACGAAGCCATTGCAATGAGCGACCGCGTGGTGGTGCTCTCGGCGGGGCCGGCCACGCATCCGATCGGAGAGTTCGCCATCGACCTCGCTCGCCCGCGCGACGTGGCCGAGGTCCGCACGCAACCGCGCTTCGTCGAGCTGCATACGCAAATCTGGGAAGTGCTGCGCGACGAGGTACTCAAAGGCTACGCACAGCAACTGAGGAAGGCCGCATGATGCCCAGCCTCAACGAACGAAATGCGCGCTTCTGGCAGCTGGTGCTGCTGGCGGTCATTCTGGTGGGCTGGCATGTGGCCTCGCGCAATCAGCAAATCGCGTTTTTTCTTGGCGAGCCGATACAAGTGACGGGGCGCATCTGGAGCTGGTTCCTGCCTTTCGAAGTGCCGCCGAACCTGCTGTTCCCCGAGGGGCTGAAGGGCAATGCCGACATCTACCGGCACCTGGGCACCACGCTGCTTGAAACGGTGCTGGCCTTCGGCATTGGCACCGTGCTCGGCCTGGCGTGCGGGCTCTGGCTGGCGCTGGCGCCCACGGCCAGCCTGATTCTCGATCCCTACATCAAGGCCGCCAATTCGATGCCGCGCGTGATCCTGGCGCCGATCTTCGCGCTCTGGTTCGGCTTGGGTATCTGGAGCAAGGTGGCGCTGGCTGTCACGCTGGTGTTCTTCATCGTGTTCTTCAACGTCTACCAGGGCGTGCGCGAGGTGAGCCCGGTGGTGCTGGCCAACGCGAAGATGCTCGGCGCCAACCAGCGGCAGTTGCTGCGCACCGTGTATCTGCCAAGTGCCACCAGTTGGGTGTTCTCGAGCCTGCACACCTCGGTGGGGCTGGCCTTCGTTGGCGCGGTGGTCGGCGAATACCTGGGCTCGGCGCGCGGCGTGGGCTACCTGATTCTGCAGGCCGAAGGCACCTTCGACGTGAACACCGTGTTCGCCGGCATCGTGGTGCTGACGGCCTTCGCGTTGCTGCTCGACGGGCTTGTCGGCCTGATCGAAAAACGCCTGATGAAATGGCAGCCGCGCAGCGGAGAAACCGAAAAGCTCTAGCGCTTCGGGGGCTTCCCCGCGCTACTTAGCGCTTCTTCTTTACCGGCGTGCCGCCGCGCTTTTCGCGCACCACCTGCTGCTGTTTGCCAGCCGGTGACTTCACGATCGTGGTGCCGCGCGCAGCCACAGCCTTTACCGCGCCGCCTCCGCGCTTGCCGGCAACGGCCGCGTGTCCGCGCGTCGGCGCCGCGCCCGAGCCCACGCGCGCCGCGGATGCCGCACGAACCGGCAGATAAACCACCACGCTGTAGCCACGCTTGAACGAGTGGTTGAGATTGACGTCGTTCCACTCGGCCACGCTGTCCGGCTTGAGCTTGTAGCGGCGCGCGATGCTGGCCACGCTGTCGTTGCGCCCTGCCTTGATGGTGGTGCGGCGATTGACGATCTCGGGCTGGAAGCTCAGGTGGCCGCTGTCGGCCACGAGCGCCGTTACGTCTTCCTTGACGCGCGCGCCGCGCGGCACGATGAGCGTGGAGCCGGCCTTGATGAGCATGCGCGGCGGAATGCTGTTGAGCGCGCGCAGGTCGGTTTCGCTCATGCCCGAGCGCTGGGCGGCATCGGCCACCGTCATGGTGTTGGGAACGACCCATGCCGTCCAGCTGGCGTATTGGCCTTGCGAGTAGGCGTCGAAGTTGCGCTGGAACACGGCCGCGTTGTCCCAGGGCAGCAGGATCTGCGGCGTGCCGGCGGCAAGCAGCACCGGCTTGTGCGCGGCAGGGTTGAGGGCGCGAAAGTCTTCGGGCCGAACGTCGGCCAGCTTGGCGGCCAACTCGACGTCGAGGTCACGCGTCAGCGTCACGGTCTGGAAGTAGGGGTGGTTGGCGATCAGCGGCAGTTCGGTGTTGAACGCTTGCGGATTTGCGACGATGTTCTTTACGGCCTGCAGCTTGGGCACGTAGAGCCGCGTTTCCGCCGGCATGGAAAGATCGCTGTAGGTGGTGGGCAGGCCCAGGCGCTGGTTCTTGGCGATGGCGCGGCTCACGCTGCCTTCACCCCAGTTGTAGGCCGCGAGCGCAAGTTGCCAGTCGCCGAACATGCCGTAGAGCTTTTGCAGGTAGTCGAGCGCGGCGCGGGTCGAGGCCAGCACGTCGCGCCTGTCGTCGCGGAAGATGTTCTGCTTCAGGGCGAAGTCGGTGCCGGTGGCGGGCATGAACTGCCACATGCCCGCGGCACGCGCGCTGGAGATGGCCTGCGGGTTGAACGCGCTTTCGATGTACGGCAGCAGTGCGAGCTCGGTGGGCATATTGCGCCGCTCGAGCTCCTCGACGATGTGGAAGATGTATTTGTTCGAGCGCTCGGTCATGCGCTGGATGTAGTCGGGCCGGCTGGCATACCACTGCTCGCGATCGCGCACCAGGTCGCTTTGGAGGTTCGGCATCTTGAAGCCGCGGCGGATGCGGTCCCACATGTCGGCGGGCGGTGCCAGCGTGACGACGCTTTGCGAATGCGCTTCACTGCTGGTGATCGGGGTGAGAGGGCCGCCCGGGTAGACCGGCGCGGCGCTGCTTGCGGCTTTGGAGCCGGTGCCTCCCGCGGTGGGCTGCGCGGTAGAAGTCGAAGTGGATGCGGAAGTTGACGCGGAGGGGCCGGTCGCGGTGCCCGCGCAGCCCGCGAGTAGCAGTGAGCCTGCAAGGCAGACAGCGGCGATAAGTTTCATCGGAAGTCGTTTTTCCATTGGCGCAGCGCAGCAAACACGTCGGCTTCGGCCGCGTCGGCAGAAAGCTCGGCGTGCTCGCGCACCGCTCGAAGGACAGTGGCTTCGCGGCTGCGAAGAAAGGGATTGATTTGGCGCTCGGTTGCCAGTTGCGAGGGCAGCGTGGGCTGCCCTTGTGCGCGCAGGCTTTCGCAGCGCGCTGTGTAGTGAGTCAGATCGGCATTGCCGGGTTCCACCGCTTGGGCGAAACGCAAGTTAGCAAGTGTGTATTCGTGCGCACAGCATACGCGGGTGTCGCCCGGCAGCGCCGCGAGCGCATCGAGCGAGGCCAGCATTTGCGCGGGCGTGCCTTCGAACAGCCGGCCGCAGCCGCCGGAAAACAGCGTATCGCCACAGAAGAGCAGAGACGCTTGGCCTTCGCCCGCGGGAAGAAAGTACGCGATGTGGCCGGCAGTGTGGCCGGGCACGTCGATGACCATGAAGCGCTTGCCGAGCACTTCGGCGCTGTCGCCGTGCGAGAGCGGGGTGAAGGGCTCGGGAATGCGCTCGCGCGCCGGGCCGAAGACGCGCGCACCAGTGGCTTCATGGAGCGCAGCGACGCCGCCCGTGTGATCGTGATGGTGGTGCGTGACTAGAATCGCGGCGAGCTGCAGCTTGTTGCGCGCCAACGCGTCGAACACCGGTTGAGCGTCGCCCGGGTCCACCACGATCGCGTTGGAGCCGTCCTGCAGCATCCAGATGTAGTTGTCAGCGAAAGCGGGCAGCGGAACGAGGGTCATGAGCGGTCAAATTATAGGTTTGCAGGATTGGTTCGCGACCCCCCCCGGACGGTACCTCCTGGCGTGGGAGCAGGCCCAGTTCGACCAGGCGGTCGCGGACATCTTCGGGTATCACGCGTTGCAACTTGGCGCCGCCGGGGTCGACGGACTGCGTACCAACCGCATGCCGCACCGCTGGCTGGCGCTGCCTGAGCTTGTGCAGGGCGGCAAGGCTGCGCTGTTCACCGATTTTGCGGCGCTGCCGTTTGCAGCCAACAGCCTGGATCTGGTGGTGCTGCCGCACGCGCTGGAACTGAGCCAGGACCCCCACGCCACCTTGCGTGAAGTGGAGCGGGTGCTGGTGCCTGAAGGACGCGTGGTGATCTGCGGGCTCAACCCAGCCAGCCTGTGGGGCATGCGGCAGCGCCGCGCGCACCTGTACCGCAAGCTCGGGTTCGGCGACCTGTTTTTGCCCGAAGGCGGCGAGTTCATCGGCTATTGGCGCATGCGGGACTGGCTGCGGCTCCTGAGCTTCGAAGTGGAGTCGGGGCGCTTTGGTGTCTACCGACCCGCGGTGCGCAGCGAAGCCTGGCTGGAGCGCTGCCGCTGGATGGACACTGCCGGCGAGCGCTGGTGGCCGATTTTCGGTGCCGTGTATTTCGTTGTGGCGGTCAAGCGGGTGCGCGGCATGCGTCTGCTGAGTGCCGACTGGCGGCGCGCCGCGGCGCGCGCGACGGCTCCGGTGTCGATTGCGGGCAAGGTGCACAAGGCCGACCACCGCGACTGATTGTTTGATGAATGAATGATCGATGGATCGAAAGAAGAAGGAAAAGTAAGTTTTGAACGAAGTCGTGATCTACACCGATGGCGCCTGCAAAGGCAACCCCGGCCCGGGCGGCTGGGGCGCCTGGCTCAAGTCGGGTGCCACCGAAAAGGAACTGTTCGGTGGCGAGCTCGATACCACCAACAACCGCATGGAACTGACCGCCGTGATCGAGGGCCTGGCCGCCCTCAAGCGGCCCTGCAAAGTCATTCTCTACCTGGACAGCCAGTACGTGCGCATGGGCATCACCGAGTGGATCCGCGGCTGGAAAGCCAAGGGCTGGCGCACCTCGACCAAGCAGCCGGTGAAGAACGTCGAACTCTGGCAGAAACTCGACAAACTGGTGGCCGAGGGCAGCCACGTCATCGAATGGCGCTGGGTCAAGGGCCACTCCGGCGACCCCGGCAACGAACGCGCCGACATGCTGGCGAACAAGGGCGTGGACAAGGCGCTGGGTCGGATCTGAGCCCTTGGTTCCCATTCGTGAAACACCGAGGAACCGGCTTTGCCGGGCCTCTGGTGTTGCCCCCGGTAGGGGGTTGGCGAAGCGACACGAAGTGCGCAAAGACTGGAGGCGAGCTAAATAACCCCGTCGAACATCATCACGTCGACTTCATCGCCTGCAGCCACGCTGGCTTGATCGTGGTGCAGCACGACGAGCCCATTCGCCTCGACCATCGAGCTCAGCACGCCCGAGCCCTGGTTGCCCGCGATGCGGACCTCGGGCAGCGCGCCGGACACGGCCTGCACGAAGCCACGCTGGTATTCGGTGCGGCCGGGCTTCTTGCGGATGGCGCTCACGCTGCGCGCGCGCAGCAGGGGGGGCGGTGCCGCGGCGATTTCGTGACAGCCCATCATGCGCAGCAGTGCGGGCCGAACGAAGGCAAGAAAAGTCACCATCACGGCCACTGGATTGCCTGGCAGGCCGAAGAGCACCGCAGCGCCTGCTTGAGGTGAGGAAGCCTGGTCGCGTTGAACCAGCCCGACTGCCATCGGCCGTCCTGGTCGCATGGCAATGCGCCAGAACGCCATGTCGCCCAACTGCTGCATCACGGCGCGCGTATGGTCGGCAGCGCCAACGCTCACGCCGCCGCTGGTGATGATGGCGTCGGCCTGGCTTGCGGCACGCTGCAGCGTGGCGGCGAGCGTGGCGGGATCGTCGCGCACCAGGCCCAGGTCGATGACCTCGCAGCCCAGCCGCGTGAGCAGGCCGAACACCGTGTAGCGGTTGCTGTCGTACACGGCCCCCTCGCGCGGCGGCTCGCCAAGGCTCAGGATTTCGTCGCCGGTCGAAAAGTAGGCCACGCGAAGGCGTCGCAGCGCGAGCACCGAGGGCAGCCCCAGGCTCGCGACCATGCCGAGCGCGGCAGGCGACAGGCGCTCGCCGCGCTTCAGGGCCGGTTGTCCCTGCATCAGGTCTTCGCCGGCAAAGCGGCGGTTGTCGCCGCGGCGAAGCACCTTGGCCGGAAAGCTCACCCGTTCGCCGTCGACTTTGCAGAACTCCTGAGGAACCACGGTGTCGAGTCCCTGGGGCATGACGGCGCCCGTCATGATGCGAACCGCGTCGCCAACCGCCAAGGTTCCACGCCAGGCCGTGCCGGCCAGGGCCGTGCCCACCACGCGCAGCACGATGGACTCGTCCGTGGGTGCATCGTCGCGCAGGATGGTGCCATCGAAGGCAAAGCCGTCCATCGCCGAGTTGTCGTGCGGCGGTACGCTGACGGGCGAGATGATGTCTTCGGCCAGCACGCGGCCCAGTGCTTCGCGTACGCCGACCATTTCGCTTTCCGCAACCACGGCCGGGCCCACGAGCTGCGCCAGAAAAGCCTGCACGCCGCCGACACTCAGGGCCTGGGGGTCATAGCCCGCAAGGGCGGCGGCAATGTCGGCGATGCGGCTCATCGGTTCTCAAGGGCGTGCAGTTCAGCCAGCGTGTTGGCGTTGAAAAAGGCGTCGGGTGCATCGCCGGGCCGGTCGAAGGGCACGAGCACCGTGCGGTGCTGCGCGGTCCAGGCGTCGATCTTGCGGCCGCCGGACTGGGTGAAGTTCACCAGGCTTTCGAGCAGGGTGGTGCGCAGCAGGCAGAACACCGGCTGCGGCCGCAGCACCGGCGCCTCGCCGGGTTCGGCGGCAGCCTCGGGAGCGCTGACCATGGCGATCTCCGCGTTGTCGGCCACCATCGCTTCGGCCAGACGGCTGGCCAGATCGAGCGGAAACAGGGGCGTGTCGCACGGCACGGTGAGGAGATAGGGCGTTTCGCAGCGTTCCAAACCGGTGAGGAAGCCGGCCAGCGGACCGGCATAGTCGGCCAGGCTGTCGGGCCAGACCGGAACGCCGAATGATTCGTAGGCGGACAGGTTGCGGTTGGCGTTGATCATGACTTCGCCGACCTGCATGCCCAAGCGCAGCACGGCATGCATGGCAAGCGGCGAGCCATTGAAGTTCTGCAGGCCCTTGTCGATGCCGCCCATGCGTGAGCCGCGTCCGCCGGCCAGCAGCAGGCCGGTGATCTCGCTGGGGGAAATGGAATCTTGTGTGGAGGTCATCCGCCGATATAGCTCATTTCGACGCGGCGCGGCGCCTTGTTGTTGTCGTTGCCGTCGGACTCAGCGCTGTCGGGGCCACGGAGTGCGCGCAATTCGGAATATCGGTCGGCCCGGCCCTGCCAGATGTGGCCGATGGCCGAGGCAATGTCTTCGTCGGTGGCGGTGCCGCGCAGCAGGGGCCGCAGGTCGTGGCCCGCGCTGGCAAAAAGGCAGAGGTAGAGCTTGCCCTCGGTCGACAGGCGAGCGCGGCTGCAGTCGTGGCAGAAGGCCTGCGTGACGCTGCTGATTACGCCAATTTCACCGCCGCCGTCGGCATAGGCCCACCTTTGGGCTGTTTCGCCCGGCGCGCTGGGCTCCAGCGGCACGAGCGGAAACTCGGCGCCAATGCGCGCGATGACTTCGGCCGAGGGCAGCACCTCGTCCATGCGCCAGCCGTTGGTGGCGCCAACGTCCATGTATTCGATGAAGCGCAACACCACCTTGCCGCCGTGGTTGTCGCGAAAGTAGCGCGCCATCGGCAGGATTTCCTGCTCGTTGGTACCGCGCTTGACCACCATGTTCACCTTCAGGGGGCCGAGGCCGGCGGCCAGCGCCGCGTCGATGCCGGCGAGCACGTCGGCCACCGGGAAATCGACGTCGTTCATGTGGCGGAACACCGCATCGTCCAGGCTGTCGAGGCTCACGGTCACGCGCTGCAAGCCGGCGGCACGCAGCGCGGCCGCCTTGCGCTGCAGCAGCGAGCCGTTGGTGGTGAGCGTGAGCGCGAGCGGCTCGCCGGCCGGGGTGCGGAGCTCGGAGAGCTGCTCGATCAGCCCCTCGATGTTCTTGCGCAACAGCGGTTCGCCGCCGGTGAGCCGGATCTTGCGCACGCCATGGGAGGCGAACAGGCGCGCGAGCCGGGTCATTTCCTCGAAGCTCAGCAGCGCGCTGTGCGGCAGGTATTGGTAGTCCTTGTCGAACACGTCCTTCGGCATGCAGTAGCTGCAGCGGAAGTTGCAGCGGTCGGTCACGCTGATGCGCAGGTCGGTCAGCGGGCGGCCCAGGCGGTCGAGCAGGCTCCCCGTGGCGGGCACGGCAGTCTCCGGCACCGAGACGGCCGGGCGCGCGCGGCCGACCTCGGACAGCGGGATGACGGTGGTGCTTTTGCTGTTCATGGGGGCAGCGGCCAATTTACTCCATGGCGCAAGGGTCGACCCGGAAAGGGCTACTCGGCGGGGCGGCCTTGCCTGGACTAGACGCAGCGCGCGCCGTCGACCTCGATGCACACGCCGCTGATGAAGGCGGCTTCGTCGCTGGCCAGGTACAGCGCGGCATTGGCCACGTCCAGGGCGGTGGAGAAGCGGCCGAGCGGAATGGTGGCGCGGAACTTGGCCTTGCGCTCTTCGGTCAGCGGGCCGCCCGCGAATTCGGCGGCCAGGCCGGTGTCCGGGTTGAACACCGGGTTGATGCAGTTGACCCGGATGTTGTCGGGGCCGAGTTCGGCCGCCAGCGACTTGCTGGTCGTGATGACCGCGCCCTTGGAGCCGTTGTACCAGGTGAGGCCCGGGCGCGGGCGCACGCCGGCCGTCGACGCGATGTTGATGAACGAGCCCCCGCCATTGGCGCGGAACGCCGGCACCGCGTGCACGGTGGCCAGATAGATGCTCTTCACGTTGACGGCATAGCACTTGTCGAACTCGTCTTCGCCCACTTCAAGGGCGGGGCGGTTGCGGTGCGTCCAGCCGGCGTTGTTGACCATGACGTCGAGCTTGCCGTGGCGCTCCACCGCGGCCTCGACCAGCGCCTTGACCTCGGCCGACTTGGTGACGTCGGCCGCAAAGAAAGAGGCCTTGCCGCCGTCACGCAGGATCCCTTCCACCACCTGCTGGCCCGCCGCCGGGTTGATGTCGTTCACGAGCACCTGGGCGCCCTCGGCCGCAAGCCGCTTGGCGATGCCTTCGCCGATGCCGCCGCCGGCACCGGTCACGATGATGGATTTGTCCTTGACGCGCACGGTCTTGTCTCCTGGAAAGGTACAGCGGGGCAGTGTATCGGGCCACGGCGCCGAGCGCCCCGCGAAGCGGCTGCCGATTCGGCTTCAGCCGTGCTTGATGGCGACGGTCTTGAGGGTGGTGAAGCCGTACAGCGCCTCAAAACCCTTTTCGCGGCCATAGCCGGACGACTTGACGCCGCCGAACGGCAGTTCCACGCCGCCACCGGCGCCGTAGTTGTTGATGAACACCTGCCCGCTGCGCAGTCGCTTGGCCATGCGGAACTGGCGCCCGCCATCGGCCGTCCACACGCCCGCGACAAGGCCGAACTGGGTGGCATTGGCCAGCGCCACCGCTTCGTCTTCGTCGGCGAACTGCATCGCGGCCAGCACCGGGCCGAACACTTCTTCTTGCGCAAGACGATGGTTGACGGGCACGTCGCGCAGCAGGGTGGGCGCCTGGTAGAAGCCGGTTTCGGGCGCTTCGTCGACCACGACGCCGTGGGCCACCATGGGAATGCCGGCGACCTGGGCATCGCTCAGGAAATCCCACACGCGTTGCTGCTGGGTCTGGCGGATCAGCGGGCCGACGTCGAGGTCCATGGCTGCCGGCCCGACGCGCAGGGCCGCGAAGGCCTGGCCCAGGCGCTCGAGCAGCGGCTCGTAGATGCCGCGCTGGATCAGCACGCGTGAGCCGGCCGAGCAGGTCTGGCCGGCGTTCTGCACGATGGCGTTGATGATCACCGGAATGGCCGCGTCCAGGTCGGCGTCGGCAAAGATGATTTGCGGGCTCTTGCCGCCCAGCTCGAGCGTAACCGGGCAATGCCGCTCGGCCGCCACCTGCTGGATCAACGTGCCGATCTTCGGGCTGCCGGTGAAGCTGATGTGGTCGATGCCTTCATGCCGGGCGAGCGCGTCGCCCACTTCATGGCCGTATCCTGTCACGATGTTGAGCGCGCCGGCCGGAAAGCCGACTTCAGCCGCTAGCTGCGCCACGCGGATCAGGGACAGGCAGGCGTCCTCGGCCGGCTTCACAACGCACACGTTGCCCGCCGCCAACGCACCGCCCACGCTGCGCCCGAAGATCTGCATCGGGTAGTTCCAGGGAATGATGTGTCCAGTGACGCCGTGCGGCTCGCGCCAGGTGAACACGCTGTAGCCGTCCTGGTAGGGAATGGTCTCGCCGTGCAGCTTGTCGCAGGCGCCGGCATAGAACTCGAAATAGCGCACCAGCGCCACCGCATCGGCGCGCGCCTGCTTCACGGGCTTGCCGCAATCGCGCTGTTCGATCAGCGCGAGTTCGTCGACGTGCTCGGCGATCTTCTGCGAAAGCTTGAAGAGCAGGCGGCCACGGTCGGCCGCGCTTACCTTGTGCCAGACGCCATCGAAACAATCGCGCGCCGCACGCACCGCCGAATCGATGTCGGCCGCATTGCTGCGCTGGATCTCGTCGAAAGGCTGGCCGTCGGACGGGTCGAGCACCTGCAGGGTGCGGCCGGAAGATGACGGAACGTCGGCGTTGGCAATGAAGTTGAGTTGCATGGTTCTAACGGTGGTGCGGGACAAGCGAGCTTGTGATTTAACTCTTAGATGTGAGAAAAATTGCCATCTATAGCTGCCTTCGCACGTTATTTGGTGATGTGTGAAACGTTACACTTTGTGCGCTCATTCGAGCGGGGCGCTCGAAGGAAAAAAGACCAACTCTTGGAGGAATGGACGATGGCGATTGTGAACGGGACGGTGGGCAACGACTTTCTAGCCGGGACCACGGCAAGCGACAGCATTGACGGCATAGAGGGCAACGACACGATCTCAGGCTCTGACGGCAGCGACATCATCCGCGGCGGCGACGGCAATGACTTCCTGTTTGGCGATGGCGGCAACGACAGCCTCTACAGCGATGCCGGCGCGGACCTGATATGGGGCGGTGCAGGCTCCGACTCCATCTATGGCAACGGGAGCTGGAGCGTATGGGCGCGCTATGACTTCGACCCCGGCCCCATTAGCCTGAGCATGCGGGTCGACGGGGTAGGCTTGGTCACCGACGGCTGGGGTGGGACCGACACTCTGTCGAAGATCTACTCGGTTGTAGGTTCTGACTACAACGACACGCTCGACGCCAAAGGCACGACCTCGATGATTGGTTTCGTGGGCGGCAAGGGCAACGACACGCTAACCGGGGGATGGGCTGGCGACGTGCTTTTCGGCTCCGACGGAAACGACACGATCGATGGTGGCGACGGGATGTCCGGTCTCCGTGAAGGTGCCTGGGGTTCCACGTACCGCCTATATCGCGCGACACTCGGCCGTGAGCCTGACGTGGTGGGATTCGAGAGCTGGGCGAATGCGCTCGGCCATGGCACGTCCGTGGTGAGCGCGGCCTCGCAGTTCCTGGCCTCGCCGGAGTTCCAGGCCGTCTATGGCGCGCTCAACAACACTCAGTTCGTCACGCTCCTCTACCAGAATGTCCTGGGGCGTACACCCGATGCAGGCGGCTTGTCCGCATGGGTGGGAGCCCTCAATGCCGGCACCTCTCGGGCAAGTGTGGTCGTTGGATTTTCCGATTCGACCGAATTCAAGAACAACACTTCGATTGACGTGGACGCTTTCGCGACCTCGAAGGTAAGCAACGAACACCAAGGGCAGATCTACCGGATCTATCAGGCGACGCTGGGTCGCGATCCCGATGCCGAGGGCTTCCTGAACTGGATGAACGTGCTGGATACTGGCGCCCAGTCGCTGAAGACGGTGGTTGCGGGCTTCGTAGGTTCGACGGAATTCCAGTCGACCTATGGGTCGCTGAACAATACGCAGTTCGCCACACTCATGTATACGAACGTCCTTGGGCGCGCACCAGACTCTGGCGGCCTGTCGAGCTGGGTGAATGCACTGAATAACGGCATGAGCCGGGCCGATGTCGTAGTAGGTTTCTCGGACTCCGCCGAGTTTCGCTCTACGAGCTTGGACGGGTTCAAGAACTACATGTCGCACAGCTTCGGCAGCTGGAATGACTGGATTGAAGGTGGGCCCGGCAACGACGTGCTGATCGGCGGCCGCGGCGCCGACGACTTTTCGTTCAGCTTCGCGGATGGTGGCGGCAGCAATGATGTCTACGGTTTGGAAAACATCGACCGGCTCTGGTTCGACGGCTATGGCTACAACAGCGCGTCCGACGCACTGTCGCACATGACTCAGAATGGACAGAACGTCGTGTTCTCCGATGCGAGCCAGAGCATCACCTTCCACAATGTCACGATGGCCCAGGTCGCGCAATCCAGCATTTTCCTGACCTCGACGACATAGCATACCGGGTGATCGCCACGCGGAGAGCGGCTGCGCAAGCAGCAACCTTTTCGTGTGCAACCCTCGAAGCACCGAAATCCAGAGTGAACGATCCTGCTGCCTCCGCTCCCGCGCGCCTGGCTCTCTCTGCGCTGGAACCCATCGCGGCGCATTTTTCGCTTGGGCTTACGCCGCGAGCCATCGGACAGTCACTGGGATGGCAGCCGGCGACGATGGTCACGTTGCAGGATATTCGGCTGGCCGCCCAGGCACTCGGCCTCAGGGCCAGGCCGGTCGAAGTCCAGCGCCGCGCCGGGCGATGGGCCGGACTGAAACGAGCCCGCGGGGACGCGGGCGTTCCGGTTCCAAGCCTGCTTCTTGGACATGACGAGAAAATCGCTACCCTTGTTGCCCGGCGCTTGAAACCCCCTGCCAAACCGATTGCCATCGAGCGACCGGGTATTGTCGACGTGAGGTCGCAGCCGTCGTCCGGTGCCGCCGAGGAGTTCCTGCTGTGGGAGCCCGGAAACGCGAGGTTCCGCTGGGTCGGCTTGGAGGAACTCGCTGGCGAGTACGGCGAGCACGACATGCTCACCGCGCTTGTGTTTCATCAGCCGCTGCGCCTGGGATCTCAGCCGGGCGGAGCTCCGCCTCGCTTTGGTCTCGCTTGGTTCGTTCCGCTGCTGTGGCGCTACCGAAAGCCCCTCGGTCAAGTGTTGCTCGGCGCCTTCCTGCTTCAGCTCGTCGCCCTGACGACGCCCCTGTTCAGCCAAGTCATTATCGACAAGGTGCTGATGCACAAGAGCCTCTCGACGCTGCACGTGCTCGGTGTCGGGATGGCCGGGCTCATCGTGTTCGAGGCGGTGACCAGCCTGCTGCGCGGCTATATGCTGGCGCACACCTCAGCGCGACTAGACGCCGGGTTATCTAGCGACCTTTTCAGACACCTCCTCAGTCTGCCACTGCGTTACTTCGAGCAGCGCCAGGCGGGCGACACGCTGGCACGCACACGTGAACTGGAAAATATTCGCGGCTTCTTCACCGGGAGCGCACTCACCACGCTGCTGGACGGCTTGTTCATCGGCATCTTTATTGCGGTGATGCTGCTCTACAGCATCAAGCTAACTATCGTCGCACTGGTCGGCCTGCCTCTGCTCGCATTGATCAGCCTGGCAGCGCAGCCACTTTTCGAGAGGGCCCTGAAAGCCAAGTTTGACCGTGGAGCCGAGGCGGGCAACTTTTTGGTCGAGAGCATCCAGGGCGTGCATACCGTCAAGAGCCTCGCGCTTGGCGCCATCTGGCAGCGAAAATGGGACCTGCTGGCGGCCCGGCAAGTCACTGCTGGCTTCGATGTGCAGAAGATCGCCAACGCGGCCCAGAGCATCTCGCAGGCCGTGCAGCGCGCCATGACGCTCGCCATCCTGTGGGTGGGCACGACGCTGGTGATGGAGAATGAACTATCGGTCGGCGGCCTGATTGCGTTTCAGATGCTTTCCGGCCAAGTGCTTCAGCCGGTCGCCCGTTTGGTCGGCCTCTGGCAAAACTTCCAACAGGTCAAGCTCTCCGTCGATCGGCTGGGCGACCTGATGAATGCGCGGCCCGAGTCCGTAGGCATCGAAATCCAAGCCATGCCCATGCTTCGCGGGCGAATCGAGCTGCAGTCGCTTCATTTCCGCTACCAGCCGGAAGCTCCTTTGGTCCTGCGCGACCTGAGCCTGGCCATCGAACCGGGGGAGGTGGTGGGTATCGTGGGTCGGTCGGGATGCGGCAAATCGACGCTCACGCGACTGATCCAGCGACTGTATGGCGTGGAGTCTGGTCGGGTGTTGATAGACGGACAAGACATTGCACAGGGCGACGCGCAAAGCCTGCGCCGCCAGATCGGCGTGGTGCTGCAGGACAGCTTCCTATTCAGCGGCACAGTGGCAGAGAACATTGCTGTCGCGCAGCCGGGCATGCCTCTGGAGCGTATCGTCAACGCGGCCCGCCAAGCCGGCGCCCACGACTTCATCGCGGGCCTTCCGCAAGGCTATGGCACGCCTGTAGGAGAGCGCGGGGCGCTGCTATCCGGAGGCCAGCGGCAGCGCATCGCAATCGCGCGGGCGTTGATCGGTGATCCGCGCATCTTGCTGCTCGACGAGGCGACCAGCGCGCTGGACGTGGAGAGCGAAATGGCCATCCACGCCAACATGGCGCAGATCTGTCGCGGGCGTACCGTGATCATGATCGCCCACCGCTTGTCGACCTTGCGCAATTGCGGTCGAATCATCGTGCTTGACGGTGGCGGCATTGTGGAGCAAGGCGCCATGCACGAATTGCTGGAGCAGGGCGGTACTTTTGCAAGGATGTGGGCAATGCAGCAGCAGGACGGGGCGCACCGGACACCCAACCTCCATCCGTTGCAGGGGCGCGCCACGGAGCACAGGGAAGCCGCGGCATGACAATGCTGCTCTCCGCAAAGGAGCGGACCTTTCATTCTCCGGCACTGGCGATCGTCGAAACCCCGGTCGCGCCTTGGGCCTCGGGCCTACTGTGGGCCATCGCGGCGCTGCTGCTAAGCGCGATCGCCTGGGCCTGCATTGGCGAGATAGAGATCGTAGCCACCGCGCCGGGTCGCCTTATCCCAGACGGACGTGTAAAGGTGCTGCAGACCATCGAGCCGGCGCTCGTCCGCGCTGTGCATGTGAGGGAGGGGCAGAGAGTGAAAGAGGGGGATCTGCTGATCGAGCTCGATCCTACGTTGTCCCAGGCTGACCTCTCCAGCAGTCAGCAGCGCCTGCAGCAGAACCAGCAGCAAATGGCGCGCTTGAGCATGGAGTTGAAAAGTCAGCACCTGCCTCAGGGATTTGCAGGAGAAACGCAATCCAAGACGCCGCCGGCAAATTTGACAGCCGGCCAATTGGCCACCATCCAGGCACGCGAGGCCGCCTATGAAGCCAAGCTGGCAGAAGCGAGGGCCGCCGTCGAGGAAAAGACGAAGGCCATTACCTCGGCGGAGGCGACGCACACCAAGCTTCGGATCAACTTCGAACTGGCTAGCAAGCGGTACCAACAGAGCCTTGCTTTGGTGAAGGAAGGCTTTTTCAGTGAAGCCGAGCGGCTGAAGCAGCAGCAGGAGGTGGTCACGCTCGAGCATGACCTGGCGGCCCAAGTCCAGACGCTCGCGCAGCTGCGCGCCGGCTTGCAGGAGGCGCGCCATCGCCAGGCGGCGGTGGAGCAGGAGCGTAAGGTCCAGATACTGGCCGAGGCCGAGCAGGCCAGCAAGGAGGGCATGGCCCTGCAGGCCGAGTTCGCAAAGGCGCAGCAGCTGAACTCCTTGAAGACTTTGCGCGCACCTGTGTCAGGGATAGTTCAAAGTATCGCCATTACCACGTTGGGTAGCGCGGTTTCGGCCAATCAGCCCTTGCTGACGATCGTCCCCGAGAACACGCCGTTGATCGCCGAGATTTCCCTGAGCAACAACGACATCGGCTATGTCAGAGTCGGCCAAGCCGTCGAGCTTAAGCTGGACAGTTTTCCGTTCACCCAGTACGGCATGGTCGCCGGCACTGTCAAGTGGATCAGCGCCGATGCGGAATTCCAGAATCCGCAGGCGCTCGACCGGCAGAGCGGATCCGGGCGGTCAGGTCCGTCGAGCCAGATCCTGGGCGGCGACGCGCCAGACCAGCGGGCGGGCGGCCTGACCTACCGGGTCCAGATTGCCCTGACGTCAAGCGATACGAGCATCCTCGTCAAGGGCCGACCGCAAACCTTGCAATCGGGCATGAGCCTCCAGGCCGACATCCAGACTGACCGGCGCAAGCTGATCCAACTGCTCCTGAATCCGCTGGAGAAGGGTTGGACCGAGGGCGTCAGTGTTCGGTGAAGTCGCAGCGCGGCGATGCATTACCTTGACGCAGCAGCTTTCGGCAGCGCCCGCACCGCATTCAGCATGCGTTCCACGTGCTTGTCCGGATTCAGGTTCTGGTAGTAGTACGCCACCTTGCCGTCTGGCGAGATCACGTACGAGAGACGGTTGGCGAAGTCCGGCCGGGTCTGCATCAGGGCGTCGAAACCGTTGATCACCGCCTTCGATTCGTCCGAGGCCACGGGAAACCGGCTTTGACAGGACTTGACCGAAAACTTCGCGAGGGTGTCGATGTCGTCGGCCGATACGCCGATGACGGTGGCGCCCAGTGCCGCGAACTGGTCGATGGCTTCGGCAAAGGCATGGGCTTCTATCGAGCAGTCGCTGGAGTCGGCTGCTGGAAAGAAGTACAACACCACCGGGCCCTTGGCCAGCGCGTCGGCGAGTGAATAGCGGAAGGTCTTGCCGGCGAGCGCCGCATTGGCGGTGAACTTGGGTACCGGATCGCCGATGTCCAGTGCGGCCGAGGCGGGGAGTGCCAGCCCGGCTGCGACCAGCATCGGTGCGATGCGTGAGAGGATCGGTCTTGCCATGGTGTAACTCCGGACAGGGGTGGAACGAATTCTAGGACGGAGAGCAATTTTTTGGACTGCAGCCTGGCTGAAAGCGAATCCGGCATGCGCCGGCGGGCGTATCCATGGCAGGGAGCCGGAAAAACAAACTGGTGTGCGAGATTGATCCATCATGAACGCCTGGACTCAACTTCTGCGAATCTGCCTTGCTGGCGCCATGCTCGCAGCGCTGGCGGCCTGCGGCTCGCTGCCACCGGCGCGCGAGCGGGCGGCGGTGAATGCGGCTGCAGTCGATCCGACCACCACGCTGGCCAAGATCGCGGCGGCGTCGACTCCGCCCGGCGAGCACTCCGGCTTCCGGCTGATGCCACTCGGCGTTTATTCGCTGGACGCTCGCGTGCAGCTTGCGCAGCGCGCTCAGCGCTCACTGGTGGTGCAGTACTACCAGTTCGAAAACGACGCCACCGGCCGGCTTTTGATGCGCGCACTGCGCGAGGCCGGGGCGCGCGGGGTGCAGGTTCGGCTGCTGGTGGACGACCTCTACACCGCTCGGAGCCAGCAACTCCTGCTGGCGCTCTCCAATACGCCCAACGTGGACGTGCGGCTGTTCAATCCCTTCTGTTGCGGTCGCAATGGGTTCCTGTCGCGCTTCGCAGCGTCGCCGCACGAAATCAGGCGGCTCAACCACCGCATGCACAACAAGCTCTTCATCGCGGACGGGGTGATGGCGGTGGTCGGCGGGCGCAACATTGCCGACGAGTATTTCGTGCTCAGCGAGGCGCAGAACTTCATCGACATGGACGCGCTGGTGGTCGGCAAGGTGCTGCCGCAGCTCGAGTCGATCTTCGATGCCTACTGGAACAGCGAGCAGGTCTGGCCGGTGGCCGACATCGTCCGGGGCGAGGGTGGCCGGACGCCCACCGCGGCAGATTTCGATTCCTGGATCGGCATGGCGGCCGCGCCGCCGAAGATCGTGCTTCCGCCTTCCGACGTGCTGGGGTACGGGCCTGTTGCCGAGGAGCTCGACGGCGGCCGCATGGGGCTCTTGTGGGGCGAGGCCCAGGCCATCGCCGATCCGCCCACCAAGCCGACCACGATGACGGCCGACGAGGCCATTGCCACCAGCGTCACGATGAAGGTCTGGACCCTGCTGATGGACGCCAAGTTCGAAGTCGACCTGACCTCTCCCTATCTGGTGCCGGGCGAGCGCGGCATGGCGGCTTTCGAAGACTTGGCAAAGCGCAAGGTGAAGCTCACGCTGCTGACCAATTCGCTGGCGGCCAACGACGAGCCGCTGGTGCACACGGGTTATGCGCGTTACCGCGAGCGCCTCCTTCGAGGCGGCGCCGACGTGTACGAACTGAGTCCGAAGCGCACCACCGCAGGCGAGCGCTTTGGCATGTTCGGCAAGTCGCTGGGGCGGCTGCACTCCAAGACCGCTGCCATCGACAAGAGGCGCATCTTCATCGGCTCGATGAACCTCGATCCGCGCTCGGCGAGCCAGAACACCGAGATGGGCGTGGTGGTCGACAGCCCGCAACTGGCGCGCGAAATGCTGCGCGTCATCAACATCAGCAAGCTGCAGAACTCCTACCGCCTGCGCCTCGCCAAGGACACCGGCGTGCTGCAATGGCTCACGAACGATGGCGAAAAAGAAGTCATCCTGACGTCGGAGCCTGAATCGAGCTTTTTTCAACGGCTCCACAACCTGATCCTTGCACCCCTGGTTCCCGAAATGCTGCTGTAGCCTCGGGGGATGGCGCAAACCTTTACTTCGTTGTCGGCACTCCAGGTGATGTTGTGGGGGTTGGTGTTTTTCGGCGGCATCTATCTAGGGTTCGGCGCTCTCAATTGGCTGCTGACCCATCGCGTGCTGCCGGCGCTGGGCATCGGGCGCGTGCTCGATCCGCGGCCGCTGCAGCCCGGGCAGGTACGCCGCGAATTGGCGCAGTCGGGGGTGTCGGTGCTCGTATTCGGGCTGGGCATGGTGTTTCCCTGGGGCCTGCTTCAATTGGGGTGGGCGCGGCTCGACGCCGACGCGGGCTGGCGCCAGATCGTGGCTGAAGTCCTGGTTCTCGCGATCTGGAACGACGTTCATTTCTGGCTGAACCATCGCCTGCTGCACACGCGCTGGCTGCGGCGCTTTCACGGGCCGCATCACCGCTCGGTCGTGACCACACCCTGGGCAACGTACAGCTTTCATCCGATCGAAGCGGCAATGCTCGGCAACGTGATCCTGCTGCCCATGCTGCTGCACGATTTCAGCTTCTGGTCGCTCGCCTCGGTGCCGCTGTTCAGCCTGTTTTTCAACAGCGTCGGGCACTCGAACTACGACTTCTTTCCCCGGGTCTCTTACAGCCACTGGTTTGCCGCCAGCCGCCGCCACCATTTGCACCATGCCTGCCACGGCGGCAACTACGGATTCCAGTTCACTTTCATGGACCGGCTGTTCGGCACGCGCATTGCCGCCGATGCGGCGGAGCCGCAGTTCCAGGCATTTCGCTCGAAGCAGCAACGCCGGCAACAGCATGGCACGCCGGCCTGAGGAGCCCCGCCGGCTGGCACGGCTGCGCCATTGGCGCGACTGGCAGAGCCTTGCGTATCTGGCGGCGCTTCCGGCATTGGCGGCATGGCAATGGACGCATGGCTTCTCCGTGCTGCTTTATGGGTCGATGCTGTTCCTCACGCTTGGCGTGGGCGTGATCCACCACAACCACGTGCATCTGCGCATGTGGCGGGGGCGGCGCATGAACCGGCTCACCGACTTCTGGATCACGCTGCTGCAAGGGCATCCGACCTTCGTTTTCTGGCCCGCGCACGTGGCCAATCACCATCGCCACCGGCACGGGCCGCGCGATGTAGCGCGCACCTACCGTTTCGGCGGCGACACCAATCACCTGCGCGGCTACCTGCTGCATCCGTTCCAGGCCGTGTGGGTGCTCTTGCCGGTGTTCCTTGGCTGGCTGGGGCGGCTTCGCAGGCACCGGCCGGGCCCGTGGCGCTACTGCATGGCGCAGTACGCGCTGTGGCTCGGCAGCTGGAGCGCGCTGCTGCTGCTCGACTGGCGCAAGGCCCTGTTGTTGGTGATCTTGCCGCAGTTGCACGGGTTGCATTGGCTGCTGGCGACCAACTATCTGCAGCATGCGCACGCCGACGGACGCCGGCCCGCGGCCGATGCGGAGGCGCCGCGCGATACCGCAAGTACACGCCTGAACTACGCACGCAATTTCGAGGGTCTGGTGAACCCGTTGCTGTTCAACATCGGCCTGCACACCGCACATCACGAGAACCCGCATGTCCATTGGTCCGAGCTCACGCAATTGCACCGCACGCGCTACCGCGCGCGGGTCGATCCCGCGCTCAACGAGCAAGGGCTGGTGCCCTACATGGTTCGCGTGTTTGTGCTGGGAGCCCTGTGGCCGCGTTTTCGCAGCTGCTCGCTGATGTCACCCGTGCCGTCCGTGCCGCCGGAGTCTTCAACCCACTGAACCATGCCTGTTCCATTTCAACGCGTCTACATCGAGAGCGCCGGCTATTTCATGCCCGGCGAGCCCATTCCCAACGAGCGCATGGATGCCTACATCGCGCCGCTCAACCGCATGTCGGAGCGCATCAAGCGGCGCATCCTGGCCGAGAACGGCATTCTCACGCGGCACTATGCGATCGACGAAGAGGGCGTGACGCGCCACACCAATGCACAACTGGCCGCAAGTGCGATTCGCGATTGCCTTCAGCGCGGCGGGGCCGAGCTGTCGCGCGTGTCGCTGCTGGCCAGCGGTTCTTCGGGCGGCGACACGCTGATGCCGGGCTTTGCCAACATGATCCAGGGCGACCTGGCGGCGCCCCCAATGGAAACGCTGTCGGTGCACGGCATCTGCGCCGCGGGCGTGTCGGCCATCCAGTCGGCCGCGCAGGGCATCGAACTGGGCGCGCACCGCACCGCGCTTGCGGTGGCCAGCGAAATGCCGTCGCGCCTTTTCAAGCGCTCGCGCTTCGCGGCGCGCGGCTACGAAACCGACTTCGATTCGCACTTTCTTCGCTGGATGCTTTCCGACGGCGCGGGCGCACTGCTGCTTTCCGACGGCATGCCCGCGATGGCCGGCAACCCGGGGCTGCGCCTGAGGCTGAAATGGGTGCACCAGCGCGCGTTCTCGGGCGACTACCCCGTGTGCATGCAGTTGGGGCTGACCGAGGACCGCGCCCGCGGCCATCTCGATTTCGGCTCCTGGGCAGAGGCGGAAGCGGCCGGCGCCCTGTCGTTGCGGCAGGACATTCGCTTGCTGCCACACCTGTTCGACATCGGCATCCATGAATACGCGACGCTGGTGCGAGACGGATGGGTCGATCCGAAGCGGGTCGACCATTTCCTGTGCCACTACTCGTCGGAAAAATTCATTCCAGTGGTCGAAGACCTGATGACCAAGGCCGACCTCGCGATTCCCCGCGAGCGGTGGTGGAGCAATCTGGCCTGGCGCGGCAACACCGGTGCGGCGTCGATCCTGATCATGCTGTCGGAGTTTCTGCACACCAAGGCGCTGAAGCCTGGGGAGCAGATCTTCTGCTATGTACCGGAATCGGGGCGCTTCATGGCCGCCTACATGCTGCTGGAGGTCGAGGCGGCAGATGCGCCTGCCCGAGCGGTGGCCGTATCTCACAAGGCGGCCGAGGCAGCGTCCGACGACGAGATTGCAATTGCACCGCCGCACGATCCGGCCGCCGCGCCTGAAGGCCTGGGCGCACTGCTGACCGAGCTGGCTGGCATCTGGCACGACTACCGCTCCAACGTCTGGCGCACGCCGCTGATCCGCCAGATTCGCGAGCGCCGCTTTGCACTGCCCGACTATCTGAACTGGATGGAGCAGTGGGTTCCGCAGGTGCGTGAAGGCAGCCGCTGGATGCGCGAGGGTGCTGCTTCGCTGACCGGTCCGTACAAGACGCTCGCCGCACTGATCGACGTGCATGCAGGCGAGGAGCAGGACGACTTCAACATTCTCTTCAGCGACTACAGGAAAGCGGGGGGCGCCGTGGCGCGGATCGACGACCTGCGCCGCAACCCCGGCGGGGAGGCGCTCAACGCCTACCTGCACGGGCTGGCGGCTACGCGCGACCCGATTGGCCTGCTGGGTGCCATCTACATCATCGAAGGGACGGGCCAGCGCATCGTGCCCGCGCTGCTGCCGCTCATCAAGGCCGGCCTGAAGCTGCCGCCCGATGCATTCCGCTTTCTCGAGTACCACGGCCACAACGACGAGAACCACCTGAACCGCTGGCTCGCCGCGGTCGAGATGGTGATGGCGGTGGAGGCGGGCAAAGACGGCCAAGATGCGACCGGACGGAGCAGGGCGGCTCGCCAGATTATCGATACCGCGCGCCATACGGCGGCGCTGTACCTGATGCAGTTTCAGCACATCACGGAGCGAATGCCACATGAGTCGAATGCCTGATTTCCTCACGCAGGGGCACGACGAACGCGATCCCAGTCCCTGGCTCGCGCTCTATCTCGATCAGAGCACGCCGCTGCCGGACGAGGTCAAGGCGGCATGGCTCGCCGATTCCAGTTCGGGTTCACGCCAGTACCTGCTGCCGTTTCTGCGGCCGGTGGCGCGGCTGACGATCGTCCTGATCCAGGTGGTGAAGGTGTTCGTGCCGCGCAACTGGTCGCACTCGAAGCTGCTGCACCGGTTGCTGGCCTGGGGCCTGAAACGCTTTGTGTCGCCGGAAGCCAATTGGCTGATCCTGCGGCACTTTCACCTCGGGTCGCAGGTACTGGGTTTCATTGGCCGCAATTCGCCCGCGCCGGTGGGCACCTCGCCGCTGGAGCCGGTCGACATCGATGCGCTCAAGGATGAGATGTTCCTGAAGCACGATCTGAACCTCTTCAACTTCGTGATCCGCTTGAACCAGGCGCTGCGCGACCAGGGGCTGGTGCTGGGCAAATCGCCGGATGTCGACTTTTCGATGATCAAGGACCCTGGGTTGAGGCTTTCGGACATGCCGCGCGGCCGGTTCAACTTTCTGGACCTGCAGAGCGCTATCGAACTGTTCACGCCGCTGTACCAACTGATGCTGACGGACAACGACTTCTGGCGCGCCGCCAATTCCCTGCAACTGGATGAAACGATCGGCATCTATGCGGCGACCTTGCTGGGCGCCCCGGAGCACCTGATCCTGGTGAACAACAAGCATCCGCTGGTACCGCTGTCGACCCTGCGCGCCGGCCACCGGCTGGTGATCCACGGGCTGTCGACAGAAATGCTCCACAGCCTGCTTCAGCGCATGCGTACCGCCCAGGAGACGGCCCCACGGCCGGAGCAGCCACTTGCATAGGCGTATGCTGCCCCCAGATGCAAACCATGAACACGACCGACCATTCGTCTCCCAAGACTGATCTGGCAGTGACCCACGTGCTGGCTCAACTGCTGGAACGGCTCGAGCACAGCGCCGTCCCCGTCAGCGCCGAGCAATACCGCTCGGTGGTCGAGCACCTGGTGCACGAATTCAGCGACGTCGAACCGGGTGCCGATCTCGGCCGCCTGCTCGATGCGTACCCGGCTGCTGCCGAGGTGTACGAAAATCTCAACTACCAGCACGCTGGCCTGTGCCGCTCGGCGCTCGATGCGGCGCTTGCCGCCGAAGTCAGCGCCAGGAAAGCCATTGAACGCGCAATGCGCATTACCGAACCCAAAAAGGATGAAGCCGATGGCCAAAGCTGAGGTCAAGACTGCCGTAGTGGCCGACGGCCTGCGTTACAAGTCGAAAACACCGGGTTCGCCGTTCCGCGCCTCGGCGTCGTTCAGCGGCGCCACGATGTCCTGTTTCATGTGTGGAAAGCACCGGGTGCGCTCGCAATTGCGTACCCGCCAGGTGCTCGGCAAGTCTCAGACGGTGTGCGCGCCTTCATGCAAGGCGCTGGACGAATCGCTCGAATAAATCGTATTCATTACCGTTTGAGGCGCGCGTCGCTTTCGCGACATGGCCGCGCGTGCATTGCAGATTTTTCTTTCCAAAGCGCTTGGAATCGATATACAGTTAGAAACAAATGATGCATCTGTTTGCATAATTAAAAAGTTTTAATTTGTAGTCGACGACAAATGATTTTGTACACAGGCAAAGACGTCCAGCGCCGGGCGATCTGCGGAAGGACTTGCAATGAGTAAGCCGCGTCATGTCGTGATGCAGGTGGTCAAGCGCTCCTCGGGCAGCGCGACGCACCATGTCGAATTCCTCATGGACGACAACTTTGCCGAGCGGCTGCGCCAGCTGCGCTCGCTGGTTCCGCCGCTCGGAAGTCTCAACAGGCAGCGCGACCTGGTGATCGACAAGGTGCGCGTGCGGCTGCCTAACGCCATCTGGCGCACTGGCAGCCAGGTCGACCATGGCGTCGAGGGCTCCTGCATCGTCATTGCCTCGGAAGGCTCTTTCAATTGCGGCGGCAAAGACCGCAATACGCGCGAAAAACTCGTGACCTACAACTTCTCGATTTCGCGCTTGGTCGAACTGCATACCGAACGGCCAGAGGGCGAAACCCTCTACATCCGCGATGGCAACTTCGCCAACGACGAGCCCGCCGATTCGCCCGCGGGCTTGTGGGTTGCCTCGCTGACCGAGGAGGAGACGGTGATGCGCATCCCGGACGCACCGTCCGACTTCGACACCCTGCACGAACTGACGCTGCGGCCCGAGCAGCGCGCAGGCGCGGGCACAACTGCGCACCGGGCAACGTTCTACTAAAGCGCGGCGGCCGCCTCCTGCGCCGAGCCCACAAGGGTGAACTGCGCGCGGTTGTCTTCGAGCCAGCGCACTGAAAGGCTGCTGTCCTGCTGCGCCGGATGGAAGTCGGCGCGGAAATAGCTGCGCCACGCACTCCAGTTGCCCCGAAGCAGGCCGCCTCGGCCCAGCAGAATCCGCGCGGCGCTCTTCCAGGTCGCCCATTGCCACAACTGCCGCTCGTGGCGCAGGTTTGCGACTGTCTGTCGCATCAAATCGCCCAGGAACATGAGCGTCACGCGGCGAAACCATCGCGTGCGCCACGGGTCCGAACCCCCGGCGGCCTTGTAGAGATCGAAGGCGACGGCCTTGTGCTCCAGCTCCTCGGCGCTGTGCCAGAACCACATGGTCCGCAGCCGGGGTTCGGCGCCCTCGAGCACTTCAGGGTGGGCCAGCAGCCATTCGGCGAACATGGCGGTGAAGTGCTCCGTGGCCGCGGTGATTGCCAGCGCGTGGCGAGGATCCGCGCCTTCCATGAGTTGCATGCGCCTGGCGGCACGTGGGGACCAGGCGTCCTTCAGGCCCTGGCTCTCGAGATGCCCGTTGAAGAGCGAATGGATGCGCCGATGGGTCGCTTCCTGGCCGATGAAGCCGCGTACGTCGGCTCGGTATTTTTCCTCGACATTGGCGGGCAGCGTGGCCATGCCGTCGCGCACGGCATCGATGAAGAACTGCTCGCCGAAGGGAAAGCTCATCGACAGTGCGTTGAAGAAGGCGGTCGAGAATGCATCGCCGCCGCACCAGTTGCGGCCGAACGGCGTTTGCAGGTCGATCAGAAGGCGACGCACGACAAGGTCGGTCATGAAAGCGGTCCTCGAGGAAGTCGGTTGGTACACATTCGTACCGATTGATCGGATGATGCGCACTACAGTCGGTACCGTCAAGTACCAATGCGTAGGAAAATGTGCGCCCCATGAACACAGCGACTGAAAGCCCGGCAGTGGCCAACTCCACCGCGCCACTGACTCATGAGCACTATTCCCGACTGCTGGAAGGCATGGCGCGGGCGGTGGCGGCCAAGGGTTACGCGGACACCACCATCGCGGACATCGTGCGCGAGGCGGCCGTTTCGCGGCGCACCTTCTACGAGCATTTCACGACCAAGGCCGAATGCCTGGTTTCGCTCTATGAGGCGGCCAGCAAGCGGGCGCTGCGAGCGGTTGCCGAGGCCTTCGATCCGGGGCAACCCTGGCACCGGCAAGTGGAGCAGGCTATGACGGCGTACCTCGACTATCTTGCGCAGGATCCGGTGCTGCTGCGCACGCTGTTCGTCGAGATCCTGGGTCTTGGAATGCCAGGGCTTGCGGCTCGGCGACGGGTGAACGGCGAAATCGCCAGCTTCATCCAGACGGCCATCAACAGCAGTACAAGCAGCGATGCACAGGGACCTGCCGCGCACCTGACGAGTGAAATGGCCATGACGGTCGTGGGCGGTGTCAACGAACTGGTGCTCCAGGCCATCGAACAAGACCGCGTCGGCGATCTGCGGCAGCTGGTCTCGCCGGCCACGCGCCTGGTGCGCGCGGTGGCCGCCGAGAGCCTCAGGTAGCGCGCCGGACGCGCGTCAGGCCGGTTTGCTTTGCGCGGGATCGTAGAAGAACTGTTCCTCGGCGATGCGGTCGCCCTCCCAGCGCTGCCAGGCGAGCTCTTCCATGCGCATGGCCTTGCCGCCCTTGAAGCGGAAGCTAAAAACCCAGCGGATCACCACATGGTCGCCATTCACGAACACGGGGCGCACGCACGTCGAGTCCACGGAGTCGGTGCCGTCCAGAACCGCCTGCTCGTGAGCAACCAGCGTGCCGCGGCCACGCCGGGGTTCGGACTGGTTCTCGCGCATGCTTGCGTCTTCGGTGTAGTAGTTCTCGATGGCCCTGGCATGCGCGCCGCTTTCCACGGCGGCAATGAAGGCCTCGAGTCTTTCGGCAGACGGCATCAGGTCGTGCTCTTCACTTCACGGCGCCTGAAGCAACCGCTGCCGGCGGTGCAGCGGGGGCAACCGGAGCAGCGCTCACCGAAGGAGCAGCCGGCGCGGTCGCGGCGGGGGGCGTCTCGATCTTGTGCGGTACGGCCGCGCCCGCGTCGCCGGCGTGGAACTTGACCACCAGCGGAACGATCAGCAGCGCCACGATGTTGATGATCTTGATCAGCGGGTTCACCGCCGGACCGGCCGTGTCCTTGTAGGGATCGCCGACGGTGTCGCCGGTGACGGCCGCCTTGTGCGACTCGGAGCCTTTGCCGCCGTGGTGTCCGTCCTCGATGTACTTCTTGGCGTTGTCCCACGCACCGCCGCCGGTGCACATGGAGATGGCGACGAACAGGCCGGTGACGATGGTGCCCATCAGCAGGCCGCCCAGCGCCTTGGGCCCGAGCACCAGGCCGACGACGATCGGCACCACCACTGGCAGCAGCGATGGGATCATCATTTCCTTGATGGCCGCGCCGGTGAGCATGCTGACGGCCTTGCCGTACTCTGGCTTGCCGGTGCCTTCCATGATGCCGGGGATCTCGCGGAACTGCCGGCGCACCTCTTCGACCACCGCGCCGGCCGCGCGGCCCACGGCTTCCATGGCCATGGCGCCGAACAGGTAGGGAATCAAGCCGCCGATGAAGAGGCCGACGATCACCATCGGGTCGCTCAGGTTGAAGCTGATGTTCAGCCCGAAGCTCTCCAGCTTGTGGGTGTAGTCGGCAAAGAGCACCAGCGAGGCCAGGCCGGCCGAGCCGATGGCATAGCCCTTGGTCACGGCCTTGGTGGTGTTGCCGACCGCATCGAGCGGGTCGGTGATGTCGCGCACGCTGGCAGGCATTTCGCTCATCTCGGCGATGCCGCCGGCGTTGTCGGTGATGGGGCCGTAGGCATCGAGCGCCACCACGATGCCCGCCATGCTGAGCATGGCCGTAGCGGCTACCGCGATGCCGAACAGGCCCGCAAGCATGTAGGACGACATGATCGCGATGCAGACGAAGATCACCGGCCATGCCGTCGAGCGCATCGAGACGCCGAGGCCCGCGATGATGTTGGTGCCATGGCCCGTCGTCGAGGCCTGCGCGATGTGCTGCACCGGCTTGTACTGCGTGCCGGTGTAATACTCGGTGATCCACACCAGCGCGGCCGTGAGCGCCAGGCCCACGAAGCAGGCGCCGAACAGCTTCAGCTGGCTGCCGCTCGGGGCAATGGCGTTATCGGGGATGAGCCAGGCCGTGACGAACCAGAACGCGATCAGCGACAGGATGCCCGCCACCGCCAGACCCTTGTAGAGCGCCGGCATCACGTTGACCATGCCGGGCGAGGCCTTGACGAAAAAGCAGCCGATGATCGACGCGATGATCGACACGCCGCCCAATGCCAGCGGATAGAGCACCGCGTTGACCGGTGCCGCCGTGACCATCAGCGCGCCCAGCACCATGGTGGCGATGAGCGTGACGGCGTAGGTCTCGAACAGGTCAGCCGCCATGCCGGCGCAATCGCCCACGTTGTCGCCCACGTTGTCCGCAATCACGGCGGGGTTGCGCGGGTCGTCTTCGGGAATGCCCGCTTCGACCTTGCCCACCAGGTCGGCGCCCACGTCGGCGCCCTTGGTGAAGATGCCGCCGCCCAGCCGCGCGAAGATCGAGATCAGCGAGGAGCCGAAGGCAAAGCCGATCAGCGGATTGAGGATGTTCGAAAGGTTGCGGTCCGGCGTGAGGTTGCCGTTGCCCGCCAGGAACCAGTAGAAGACCGAGACGCCCAGGAGCCCCAGGCCCACAACCAGCATGCCGGTGATGGCGCCGCCGCGAAACGCGACGTCGAGCGCCGGGCCGATGCCTTGCGTGGCCGCCTGCGCGGTGCGCACGTTGGCGCGCACCGAAACGTTCATGCCGATGAAGCCGCAGGCGCCCGAGAGCACTGCGCCCACCACGAAGCCGACGGCCGTGGTCGCGTCGAGAAAGATGGCAATGAGGATGGCCAGCACCAGGCCGACCACCGCGATGGTGGTGTATTGCTTGGCGAGGTAGGCGGAGGCGCCGGCCTGGATGGCTGCCGCGATTTCCTGCATTCGCGCATTGCCGGGGTCCTTGGCGAGAATCCAACTTCGCGCCCAGAAACCGTAGCCGACGGCCACGAGGCCGCAGACGATGGCGAGTATCAGGGGGGTGTTGCCGATCATGCTTTGCTTCTCCATTCGTTCGTTGTGACTTGTGGAGACGGACAGCATGGATCCTGCGCGCAACGCGTACGGGACCCAGGTTTTCCGTCGCGTTGCTTCCTCGAAGCTCGCTGCACCGAAGTGCGGAGCCGATTGGCCAACGGTTGCAATTTACAGGCAAAAACGCATGCGTGTGCGACCGTGCCATGACACGGAAAGTAAACTCCGGGTTTGTCCCCATCTCCCCTCATACTTTTCAACTACCCGAAAACGTCATGTCCTTCGACAAAGTCTCCCCCGGCAAGAACATCCCCGACGCCTTCAATGTCGTGATCGAAATCCCGATGAACGCCGACCCGATCAAGTACGAAGTCGACAAGGAATCGGGCGCGATCTTCGTGGACCGCTTCATGACGACCGCGATGTACTACCCGGCCAACTACGGCTACGTGCCGCAGACGCTGTCGGGCGACGGCGACCCGGTCGACGTGCTGGTGATTGCGCCGTATCCGTTGCTGCCCGGGGTCGTGGTGCCGTGCCGCCCGCTCGGCATCCTGCTGATGGAAGACGAAGCCGGCGTGGACGGCAAGGTGCTGGCCGTGCCCACCGACAAGGTGCTGCCGATCTACAGCCACTGGAAGTCGGTCGACGACGTGAACCCGATGCGCCTGAAGGCGATCAGCCACTTCTTCGAGCACTACAAGGACCTGGAAGCCGGCAAGTGGGTCAAGGTGCTGGGCTGGGAAGGCATCGACGCAGCCAAGAAGGAAGTCGTCGACGGCATTGCTGCCTACAAGAAGTAAGAAAAGCTTCAGCCCGCAAGGCGGGCCGCAGCGGCGGCGCCTTGAAATGGCGGTCGCGCGAACCGCCTCTCAACCGGCCTTGAAAGGGCTGCGTTCGCCCAGGTGGTCCATGTAGTTCTCGATGCCTTCGCCCTCGCGTTCGAGAAAGCGCTCGACCGCGTCGGCGAACGCGGGGTGCGCGAGCCAATGGGCGCTGGTGGTCTTCACCGGCATCAATGCACGCGCCATCTTGTGCTCGCCCTGCGCGCCCCCCTCGAATCGCCTGGCGCCGTGTGCAATGCACCAGGCCAGTGGCTGGTAGTAGCAGGCTTCGAAATGCAGGCAGTCGACGCGTTCGAGAGCGCCCCAGTAGCGGCCATACGCCACCAGCGCGTCGTCCGCGTGCGTTGACAGCGCAATCAGGCTTGCTGCGATTGGCTTGCCCGCTCGTTCGGCAATGAACAGCAGCCACGCCTCCGGCATGGTGTCGGCCATGCGACGGAAGAAGTCTCGCGAAAGATAAGGCGGGTTGCCATGCTCGCGATAGGTGCGCGCATAGCAGCGGTAGAAAAAATCCCAGTCTGAAGGGGCGATGTCCGCACCGCGCGACCAGCGAAAGGTCACGCCGGCCTCGGCCACCTTGCGGCGCTCCTGGCGGATCTTCTTGCGCTTGTCGTGGGACAGGCTGGCAAGGAAGGATTCGAAGTCTCTGTAGCCGGTTGTTCCATCCGGCACATCCGGCGCCGCGTTCGTCCAGTGAAACTGCACCGTGTTGCGCAGCATGAGGCCTGCTTCGGTGCAGGCTGCGATGTCGGCCTCTGCGCCAAACAGCAAATGAAGGGACGAAAGTTCTTCCTTCTTGCACCAGGCCACCAAGGCCTGCACCAGCAGCGTGCGGGCTTGCGCGTCGCGTGCCAGCAAACGCGTGCCGGGCACCGGCGTGAAGGGCACTGCCACCACGGCCTTGGGATAGTAGGCCAGCCCATGCTGCTCGTAGGCATTGGCCCAGGCCCAGTCGAAAACGTATTCGCCGTAGGAGTGGGTCTTGATGTACGCGGGGCAGGCCGCTCGCAACTCGTCGCCGCGCCACAGGGTGATGAATTGCGCAGTCCATCCACTCTCGGGCGAGGCGCTGCCGCTCTCGTGCAGCGCCGCGAGGTATTCGTAGCGCATGAAAGGCGACGGGTCCGCTTCGGCCGAGAGCAGTGCGTTCCATGCTTTCGGGCTCAGGTCCGACAGCGACGCCGCCACCCGAATGACATAATCGTTCAAGCCTTTTTCTTCCTTCTGTAATGACGCTCAAGCGCGCCGTCGCGCAATTCGATTTTGTGGTGGGCGACCTCGCCGGCGCCTTCACCGAAGGCTGTGATGATGCCGTGAAAGCCAACATCGGGTACGGCATCCTGGCACGCTACGTGCAGCACCATGAAAGCATCGGCGAGACCATCTCGGAGGGCTGCGAACAAGCGGTGGTCGAGCAGGGTGCACGGCCCGAAAAGATCAATGAATACAAACGGCGCCAGGCGCCAATGGGTATCCGGGTGACACATCGAAGCTTCGGCGAGGATTGGCGTTACCCTATCACCAGCAAATTCAACGAAACCGCCGGAGCGCAAAAACCATGAAGCAGATCACCGCCATCGTCAAACCCTTCAAGCTCGAGGACGTGCGCGAAGCCTTGGCCGAAGTGGGCGTTACCGGCCTCACGGTGACCGAAGTGAAAGGTTTCGGCCGCCAGAAAGGCCACACAGAGCTCTATCGCGGTGCCGAGTACGTAGTCGACTTCCTGCCGAAGATGAAGGTCGAAGTGGTCGTCAACGAGGACGACGTGGAGCGCTGCATCGAAGCCATCGTCAATTCGGCGCGCACCGGCAAGATCGGCGACGGAAAGATCTTCGTCACCAGCGTGGATCGCATCGTGCGCATCCGCACCGGCGAAGAGAACGAAAACGCCGTCTGACGGCTCGCCGCCAATCGTCGCGCGGATGGACTGACTGCCGGACTAGAGGTTTTCGGCCAGTTTGTCGCCGCGAGGGTGGAGCGGTACTTCGGCGCGCAGCGCGCTGAGCAGTTCGGTGGCGTCGGTGCCGGTGCGGATCAGCTCCATCTGCCATTCGCCCATGAAGCCTTCGCGCACGCTGTGGGCGAGGAAGCCGAGCAGGCTGTCGTAGTAGCCGGCGGTGTTCAAAATGCCGGTCGGTTTGTCGTGATAGCCGAGCTGCCGCCAGGTCCAGATCTCGAACAATTCCTCGAAGGTGCCGATGCCGCCGGGCAGCGCGATGAAGGCATCGGCGCGCTCGCCCATCATGGCCTTGCGCTCATGCATGGTGTCGACGACGTGGAGTTCGTCGCACAGCGGATTGGCCAGTTCGCGGTCTACCAGCGCCTTGGGAATGATGCCGACGACTCGGCCGCCGGCGTTGCGAGTGGCCTCGGCCACGGTGCCCATCAGTCCGGTGCGTCCGCCACCGTAGACCAGCTGGCCGCGGTGCGCGCCGATCCACTGGCCGACCGCTTCCGCGGCCCTGGAAAACTCAAGCCGCTCGCCGGGGCGCGAGCCGCAATACACACAGATCGAAAATTCAGGATTCATGCCGCCATCATGCCTCGTGCGGCGGGCGTCTTCATGACGCGAAGCGCTGCCACAAAGCCGCCAGCCAGATGCCGCCGCACAGGGCGAGCGACAACAAGACGGCGGCGCTGCCCATGTCCTTGGCGCGCTTGGAGAGGTCGTGCCACTCGGGCCCGATGCGGTCGATGGCGGCTTCGACCGCCGTGTTGAGCAACTCGACGATCATCACCAGGATGGCACTGCCCGCGAGCAGGGCTACTTCGACCCAGCCGCGGCCGAGCCAGAACGACGCCGGAATCATCACAATGGCCATGACGGCTTCCTGGCGGAAAGCCGGCTCGCTCCATCCCGCGCGAAGGCCATGCAGCGAAATCAGCGTGGCATGCCACACGCGGTCCAGGCCCTTGCGGGTTTTCTGCGGGTTGACGGCGGGATCAGGAAGCTTGGGCAAGGCACTCATTGGCGGCTCATGGGCTTGGAGGTGATGAGCCGCGTGCCGGCCCAGGCGTCGTGCCAGAACTGGCGCTCGGGGTGAAAGCGCGCCAGCAATGCCCAGACGGCGACCCATCCGAAGATCAGCACAGCCGATTCTCCGCCCGACAGCTTGAAAGGTGAGATGGCGGCCAAGGGCGGCAGGAACCAGATCCAGCTCAGCAGGTAGCGCACCAGGGCGCGGCGCTGAGTGAGGGGGCGCCCATGCAGGTCGACGATGCGGATGTTCCACGTCTTCATGGCCAGCGTCTGCCCCCGGGTCCAGAACCAGACGAAGTAGACGCCGAAAACCACGAAGAGAAATGCCTGGAGCAGATGCCGACGGGCGTCCATGGCGTCGCGCATCTGTCCGAGCGTACTGAACAGCCAGCCCGCGACGAACACCACGGCGAACAGCAGCATGCCTTCATACATCCAACAAGCCATGCGCCGCCACAGGCCAGGCACTATCGAATGAGGAGCGCTGTTTTGAGGTTCTGCGGACGAAGTAGTGGGATCCGATTCCGAACTCTCGGACGCATTTGAAACCATCGAAACCTTGGGAATCAGGGGGGCAGGGGCTGCTCGGCAGTCCGGCCTGAAGGATTGGAAGACGACGGACCGGGGCCAGACGGCGGCACCAGCACCTGGGCCTCGGCCGGGGGAACCGGCTGCGACGCCACGCTGGACGTGCCGGACGGGGCGGGCGCGGTCACAAGAGCTGGAACGCGCTCCGGCGGCGACGCCACCATGACGGCGGCCGCAGGTGACGTGGCCGGCACGGCCGAGAGAGATGGAGGCGGGGCCAGCATGATGCGGGGCGTGTGCTGCCCAGCCGGCGTGACTGCAGGCACCGTCACGAGCTTCTGGGCGGGAATGGGACGCACCGGAATGGCCGCACCGCGCGGCTTGGCGGGCGCGCGCTCCGCGAGCCGGCGCTTTTCTTCCTCGCTCAATGCCTGGTACTGCTCCCACTTGGCCTTGCGCTCGTCGACAGGCACGCGCTTGACCTCGGCAAAGTTGAGGCGAGCCTGCGCGCGCTGCTGGTTGCTCAGGGCGGCCCATTCGATCATGCGGCTGTGCAGCGTGGTTCGGTCATCGGCCGACATGTTGGCGTAGTTGCGTGACAGTGCGAGCCATTTGCGCTTGTGGCCCGCATTCAGGGTGTGCCAATGGGACGCGAGCGGCTGGAGCGCCTGCTGCTGCTCAGCAGTGAGCTCGCTCCAGTAAGGTTTGGTCGCCTTGGGCGCGGAGGGGCTCGAACCAGCCGCCGGGGCAGCCGTCTCGCCTGACTTGGCCGGCGGGAAGTGGGTGGTCTGGGCGCTGGCAAGCGTCAGGCCGAAGGCCGCCATGGCAAGCGCAAGCGCCCAAATGATTGCGCCCGACGGTTGCGGGCGCAGCGGATAGGACGCGTCGGTGCGGAAGACGGAAGAGCGTCGCATGCTTTCGGCGGATCAGTCGGAGGCGCTGTCAGCCTTGAGGAACTGCGCGAACCCCGGGTCGGTGTACGCGGCGGGGGGGAGGTCGTCGGTCAGCAAGGCCGAGTCGACTTCGGCCAGCTCGCTGGCGCGGTCTTCGTCCTGCATGACGCTGATGGTGATCAGCCCCGCGACCAGCGCGATCAGCGGGACCACCGAGCCGATGCGTGTCCACCAGCCGCCGCCCATGGTGGCCACATGACCCGATTGCATGATGACCGGGGCCGCCCGCAACTGAGGAGCCTGCTTGCGCATGGCGACCGCCTGCGCCCGTGCCACGCGCAGCCGTTCGCCGATGTCATGCGGCAGCTCCTGGGTGCCGGCCGAAAGCCGCGCAGCCACTCGCTGGCCGAATTGATCTTCGACGGCAAAAGAAGAAGTTGGAACCTTAGTGTTCATAGCGAAATTCCCTTGGCTTTGAGCGCCTTGCTCAGGGCGTGTACGGCCCGCGAACAATGGGTTTTGACGCTGCCTTCGGAGCAGCCCATTGCAGCGGCCGTCTCCGCCACATCCATTTCTTCCCAGTAACGCATCAGGAAAGCCTCGCGTTGACGTCCCGGCAAAGCGGCTATCTGTTCTTCGATCTCGTGGAACACCTGGGCGCGTCGGGTGGTGTCCTCCGCGCTCTCTGTTTCCCTAGAGTCGGTGGGCGAGACGAAGTTCTCCAGAAGGTCGAAATCGCCCTCGTCGCCGGCGGCCTCGAAGTCGCCGAGGTTCGAAAACAGGGCGCGGCGGGTCTTCTGCCTGCGAAACCAGTCGAGGGTGCAATTGGAGAGAATGCGCTGGAACAGCATTGGCAACTCTTCCGGCGGTTTGTCGCCGTAGTGCTGCGCCAGCTTCATCATGCTGTCCTGCACGATGTCGAGTGCCGCTTCCTCGTCCCGCACGTGATAGACCGAGCGCTTGAAAGCACGCCGTTCGACGCTCTTCAGAAAGTCGGAAAGTTCTTGTTCAGTGGCCAAGCGAGAGGGGGCGCCACAGGCGCCGCGTGGGAAATGGTGTCTGGGGAGCGCTTGTGTTTTTCTGCCGCGGATTATGCCCCGGGGCCTATTCGCGAGGATTTCGGCGCGGCGGCGGCCGCATCAATGTCATAATCCGCGCTGCAAGTCAAAAGGCAAACGGGTCACGGTCCGGCGGAACATCAGTCCGCTCATGGCTTTGGCCTCAAGTCCTGGCGCGGCCCCACAAGGGCTGGCAAGGGGCACCCAAGGTTTTTCGTTCCCGAAAAAACTCCAAAGGTTGATCATGGAAATCTCTAAGGCGGAACTCGCTTCCGCAGCAGCCGCGTCCTCTGGCGCCGGCAACCAAACGCAAGAACTCATGGGCGCTGAAGTGCTGGTCAAGGCACTGCAGGCCGAAGGCGTCCAGTACGTCTGGGGCTACCCTGGCGGCGCGGTTCTGTACATCTACGACGCGTTCTACAAGCAGGACACCATCCAGCACGTGCTGGTGCGCCACGAGCAGGCGGCCGTCCACGCGGCCGACGGCTATGCGCGCGCCACGGGCGACGTGGGCGTTGCGCTGGTCACCTCCGGCCCCGGCCTGACCAATGCGGTCACCGGCATCGCCACGGCGTACATGGACTCGATCCCGATGGTGATCATCTCGGGCCAGGTACCCACGGCGGCCATCGGCCTCGATGCCTTCCAGGAATGCGACACCGTGGGCATCACGCGTCCCATCGTGAAGCACAACTTCCTCGTCAAGGATCCCAAGGATCTGGCCATGACGATGAAAAAGGCCTTCCACATCGCACGCAGCGGCCGGCCGGGCCCAGTGGTGGTGGACGTGCCCAAGGACGTCTCCTTCAAGAAGACACCGTACGCCGGCTATCCCGACAAAGTCGAGATGCGTTCGTACAACCCGGTGCGCAAGGGCCATGGCGGGCAGATCCGCAAGGCGTTGCAGCTGTTGCTGAACGCCAAGCGCCCTTACATCTACACCGGCGGCGGCGTGCTGCTCGGCAACGCCTGCAACGAACTGCGCACGCTGGTCGACATGCTCGGCTACCCGGTCACCAACACGCTGATGGGCCTGGGCGCCTATCCGGCGAGCGACCGCAAGTTCCTGGGCATGCTGGGCATGCACGGCACCATCGAAGCCAACAACGCGATGCAGAACTGCGACGTGCTGCTGGCGGTGGGCGCGCGCTTCGACGACCGCGTGATCGGCAACCCGAAGCATTTCGCGCTGAACGACCGCAAGATCATCCACGTCGACATCGACCCGTCGAGCATTTCCAAGCGCGTGAAGGTCGATATTCCGATCGTCGGCGACGTGAAAGACGTGCTGACCGAGCTGATCTCGATGATCCGCGAGAGCACCACCAAGCCCGATGCCGGCGCGCTGGCCGACTGGTGGAAGACCATCGAGGCCTGGCGTTCGCGCGACTGCCTCAAGTACGACCGCGGCAACAAGGACGTGATCAAGCCGCAGTACGTGGTCGAGACCCTCTGGAACATGACCAAGGACGCCGACGCGTACATCACGTCGGACGTGGGCCAGCACCAGATGTGGGCCGCGCAGTATTACCGCTTCGACGAGCCGCGCCGCTGGATCAATTCAGGCGGCCTAGGCACCATGGGCGTGGGCATTCCATACGCCATGGGCATCAAGCTCGCAAAGCCCGATTCGGAAGTGTTCACCATCACGGGCGAGGGTTCGGTGCAGATGTGCATCCAGGAGCTCTCCACCTGCCTGCAGTACAACACGCCGATCAAGATCTGCTCGCTCAACAACCGCTACCTGGGCATGGTGCGCCAGTGGCAGGAGATCGAATACTCCGGCCGCTACAGCCACAGCTACATGGATGCGCTCCCCAATTTCGTGAAGCTGGCCGAGGCTTATGGCCACGTCGGCATGCTGATCGAGCGTCCGCAAGACGTGGAGCCGGCGCTGCGCGAAGCACGCAAGCTCAAGGACCGCACGGTGTTCATGGATTTCCGCACCGACCCGACCGAGAACGTGTTCCCGATGGTCAAGGCCGGCATGGGCATCACCGAGATGCTGTTGGGTGCCGAAGATCTCTGATCCACGGCGCATTCGCTTAACTCTTCACTGACGAATCTATTGCCCGCCAAGCCCGCGCATTACCGTGCACGGGGGAGGGCGGCGAAAAGAGGAGTCACGCAAACATGAAACACATCATTGCAGTGCTGCTGGAAAACGAGCCCGGTGCTCTTTCCCGCGTCGTGGGCCTTTTCTCGGCCCGCGGCTACAACATCGAATCGCTGACCGTCGCGCCGACCGAGGATCCGAGCCTCTCGCGCATGACCATCGTCACCGCGGGCTCGGACGACGTGATCGAACAGATCACCAAGCACCTCAACCGCCTGATCGAAGTGGTCAAGGTCGTCGACCTGACCGAAGGCGCCTACACCGAGCGCGAGCTCATGATGGTGAAGGTGCGCGCGGTCGGCAAGGAGCGCGAAGAAATGATGCGCATGGCCGAGATCTTCCGCGGCCGCATCATCGACGTCACGGACAAGAGCTACACCATCGAACTGACCGGCGACCACGGAAAGAACGACGCGTTTCTCGAGGCCATCGAGCGCAGCGCAATTCTCGAGACGGTACGCACCGGTGCCAGCGGCATCGGACGCGGCGAGCGCATCCTGCGCGTCTAGTTTTTCTCAGCAATTACCACCCCCGAATCAACGAAGGAGCATGACATGAAGGTTTATTACGACAAGGACGCGGATCTGAGCCTGATCAAGGGCAAGACGGTCGCAATCATCGGTTATGGGTCGCAAGGTCACGCACACGCGCAGAACCTGAACGACAGCGGCGTCAAGGTCGTGGTCGGTCTGCGCAAGGGCGGCGCTTCATGGCCCAAGGTCGAGAAGGCCGGCCTCCAGGTCGCCGAAGTGGCCGACGCAGTGAAGGCCGCCGACGTGGTCATGATCCTGCTGCCCGACGAGCAGATCGCCAACGTCTACAAGAACGACGTGGCCCCGAACATCAAGGAAGGCGCTTCGCTCGTCTTCGCGCACGGCTTCAACGTGCACTACGGGTTCGTGCAGCCCCGCGCCGACCTCGACGTGTGGATGGTGGCTCCCAAGGCCCCGGGCCACACCGTGCGCAGCACCTACACCCAAGGCGGCGGCGTGCCCCACCTCGTGGCCGTGCACCAGGACAAGACCGGCAAGGCGCGCGATCTCGCGCTGAGCTATGCCACCGCCAACGGCGGCGGCAAGGCCGGCATCATCGAGACCAACTTCCGCGAAGAAACCGAGACCGACCTGTTCGGCGAACAAGCGGTTCTGTGCGGCGGCACGGTCGAACTGATCAAGGCTGGTTTCGAAACGCTGGTGGAAGCCGGCTACGCGCCCGAAATGGCGTACTTCGAATGCCTGCACGAGCTCAAGCTGATCGTCGACCTGATCTATGAAGGCGGCATCGCCAACATGAACTACTCGATCTCGAACAACGCCGAATACGGCGAGTACGTCACCGGCCCGCGCATCGTGACCGAAGAGACCAAGAAGGTCATGAAGCAAGTGCTCAAGGACATCCAGACCGGCGAATACGCCAAGAGCTTCGTGCTCGAGAACGCTGCCGGCGCACCGACGCTGATCAGCCGCCGCCGCCTGAACTCCGAGCACCAGATCGAAGTGGTCGGCGAAAAGCTGCGCGCGATGATGCCCTGGATCAAGAAGAACAAGCTGGTCGACCAGACCCGCAACTGATCCACCAGGAAGTGGGCGCCGCGGCGCCCATTTCACGAGGGCCACCCGCTGGGTGGCCTTTTTCATGGAGGGGGCGAACAATCCCCTGAACTACACTGCGAACCCATGCGAATTACAGATCAAGACGCTATCGACCGGGTGGCCGTTCGCCCGGTGTCCACGAGGGACGAAGGCAAACTCAATGCATGACGACACGGTTCCCGACGAAGTGCCGCCGCGCAAGCGCCGCAAGGGCATTTACATCCTGCCGAACCTGTTCACGCTTGCCGCGCTGTTCGGCGGCTTCTATTCGGTCGTGATGGCAATGAACGGGCGCTTCGATCTCGCGGCGCTCGGCGTGTTCGCCGCCATGATTCTGGACAGCCTCGACGGCCGCGTGGCCCGCATGACCAACACGCAAAGTGCGTTCGGCGAGCAGATGGACTCGCTGTCCGACATGGTGTCCTTCGGCGCCGCACCGGCACTCATCGCCTATGAGTGGTCGCTCAAGGGCCTGGGCCGCTGGGGTTGGATCGCGGCCTTCGTCTACTGCGCCTGCGCGGCGCTGCGGCTTGCGCGCTTCAACGTCAACACGGGCGTCGTCGACAAGCGCTGGTTCCAGGGGCTTCCGTCGCCGGCCGCTGCCGCGCTGGTGGCAGGCTTCATCTGGCTCATGACCGAGTGGGGCAAGCGGGGCGGCGAGGTGCTGTACCTCTCGTGGACGCAGATCACGTGGATCACCTTTGCGTTCACGCTCTATGCCGGACTTTCGATGGTCACCAATGCGCCGTTCTACAGCTTCAAGGACGTGCAGATGAAGAAGAGCGTGCCGTTCGTGGTGATCGTGCTGATTGCCCTGGGCATTGCGGTCATCAACATCCATCCGCCCACGGTGCTGTTCGGCCTGTTCGTGGCCTATGGCTTGAGCGGCTACGTGGTCTACGCGTGGCGCAAGGCCAAGGGCCAGCAGGCGAGCGTGATCAGCACCTCGACCGAAGAGCCGGACGAGCGGGGCTTGCATAACTGACGGCAGCTTGTGCTACATTCACAATCCTCATGACCAAGATTTCGCTGCTGGCCCTACTAGCCCTCCCTCACGGGCGGAGACGGTAGCGCACGCGCAAATCCCTCACCACGGCCCGTTCGCACCAGCAACGGGCCGTTTGTTTTTGGGGTTGCTGGTTGATTACCAACCATCCAGAGAAATCGACATGCTCAAGCAACCTCAAGCCAAATACCGCGCATTCGCCCCGATCGGCCTCAAGGACCGCACCTGGCCCGATGCCGTGCTGACGAAGGCGCCTATCTGGCTGTCGACGGACCTGCGCGATGGCAACCAGGCGCTTGTCGAGCCGATGGACATTGCGCGCAAGATGCGCATGTTCGAGACGCTCGTGGCCATCGGCTTCAAAGAAATCGAAGTCGGCTTCCCCTCCGCCTCGCAGATCGAATTCGACTTCGTGCGCAAGCTGATCGAGGAAGACCGCATTCCCGACGACGTGACGATCCAGGTGCTGACGCAGGCGCGAGACCACCTCATTGCCCGTACCTTCGAATCGCTGCAAGGCGCGCCGCGCGCCATCGTTCACCTCTACAACGCCGTGGCCCCGGTGATGCGCCGCGTGGTGCTCGGCATGGACGAAGACCAGATCGTCGAGCTTGCCAGCAGCCATGCGCGCATGTTCAATGACTTTGCCGCCAAGCAGCCCGCAACGAAGTGGACCTTCCAGTATTCGCCCGAAATGTTCTCGGGCACCGACGTCGTGTTCTCCAAGCGCGTGGTCGACGCGGTCACCGAAGTCTGGGCGCCGACGCCCGAGCGCAAGTGCATCGTCAATCTTCCCACCACGGTCGAGCATTCCACGCCGAACATCTTTGCCGACATGATCGAGTGGATGCACCGCAACCTCGCGCGGCGCGACTCCATCGTGCTGTGCGTGCATCCGCACAACGACCGCGGCACGGGCACCGCCGCCGGCGAGTTGGCGTTGATGGCCGGCGCCGAGCGCATCGAAGGCTGCCTCTTCGGCAACGGCGAGCGCACGGGCAACCTCGACCTCGTGAACGTCGCGCTCAATCTCTACACGCAGGGCGTTTCGCCGGAACTCGACTTCTCGAACATCGACGAGATCCGCGCGACGGTCGAGCACTGCAACCAGATCCCGGTGCATCCGCGCCACCCGTATGTTGGCGACCTGGTCTACACCTCGTTCTCCGGCTCGCACCAGGACGCGATCAAGAAGGCCTTTGCAGCCCGCAAGGACGGCGATATCTGGGACATGCCGTACCTGCCCATCGATCCGAAGGACGTGGGCCGCAGCTACGAGGCCGTGATTCGCGTCAACAGCCAGTCGGGCAAGGGCGGCATGGCCTACCTGCTCGAAAGCGAGTACGGCATCGAGATGCCGCGCCGCCTGCAGATGGAGTTCATGCAGACCGTGCAGCGCGTGATGGACGTGGCCGGCAAGGAGCTCACCGCGGCAGACCTGTGGCAGCTGTTCGTGCGCGAGTACGGCATCGAAGCCGCGCATTCGTTGCAGCATCGCGTGCTCCAGGAAGAAGAAGGCGAGGGCGCCAATGCTTCCGTCGTGCTGCGGGGCGACCTGCCCTGGGACGGCGAAATTCGCGCCATCGAAGGCCGCGGCAACGGTCCGATCGACGCCTTCACGCAGGCGCTGAGCCAGGCCACCGGCCACACGGTGCGCGTGATGGATTACCACCAGCACGCCATCGGCGCGGGCGCCGATGCCAAGTCGGTGGCGTACCTCGAACTGCGCGTGGACGAGGCCCAGACACTGTTCGGCGTCGGCATCGATGCGGACGTGATCTCGGCTTCGCTCAAGGCCATTGTCTCGGGCGTGCAGCGTGCACGGACCCGTGGCGCGCACAGCGCACAATCGGTGGTTGAGCTCGCCTGACGCTGTCCGCCGCCGTACGCGCAAGGTGCGAAACGATTAAAGGAACAAAGGAGTCCACGATGACCGACCAACTCATTATTTTCGACACCACCTTGCGCGACGGCGAACAATCGCCCGGCGCCTCGATGACGCGCGACGAGAAGCTGCGCATTGCCAAGCAGCTCGAACGGCTCAAGGTGGACGTCATCGAGGCCGGCTTTCCGGCCAGTTCGAACGGCGACTTCGAGGCCGTCAAGGCCATTGCCAACGCCATCAAGGATTCGACGATTTGCGGCCTCTCTCGCGCCAACGACCGCGACATCTCGCGCGCGGCCGAAGCGCTCAAGGGCGCGGCGCGCGGGCGCATCCACACCTTCATTGCAACGTCGCCGCTGCACATGGAAAAGAAGCTGCGCATGTCGCCGGACGAGGTGCACGAGCAGGCGAGGCTTGCCGTGCGCTTTGCGCGCAACCTCGTGGCCGACGTCGAGTTCAGCCCCGAAGACGGCTACCGCAGCGACCCCGATTTTCTCTGCCGCGTGCTCGAGACCGTGATCAATGAGGGCGCCACCACCATCAACGTGCCCGACACCGTGGGCTACGCCATTCCGGAGCTCTACGGCAACTTCATCAAGATGCTGCGCGAGCGCGTCCCCAACAGCGACAAGGCGATCTGGTCGGTGCATTGCCACAACGACCTTGGCATGGCGGTGGCCAACTCGCTCGCCGGCGTGAAGATCGGCGGCGCGCGCCAGGTCGAGTGCACGATCAACGGCTTGGGCGAGCGCGCGGGCAATTGCTCGCTCGAGGAGGTCGTCATGGCCGTGAAGACCCGCAGGGATTACTTCGGCCTCGACCTCAACATCGACACCCAGCACATCGTGGCTGCGAGCCGCATGGTGAGCCAGACCACGGGCTTCGTGGTGCAGCCGAACAAGGCCGTGGTGGGCGCCAACGCCTTTGCACATGCCTCCGGCATTCACCAGGATGGCGTGCTGAAGGCGCGCGACACCTACGAGATCATGCGGGCGGAAGACGTGGGCTGGAGCGCCAACAAGATCGTGCTGGGCAAGCTCAGCGGCCGCAATGCATTCAAGCAGCGCCTGCAGGAACTCGGCGTGACGATGGAGAGCGAGGGCGACGTCAACGCCGCTTTCCTGCGCTTCAAGGAACTGGCTGATCGCAAGTCCGAAATTTTCGACGAAGACATCCTTGCGCTCGTCAGCGCGGAAGAGCATTCGCACGTTGACGAACAGTTTGCTTTTGTTTCTCTTTCGCAGCACAGCGAAACCGGCGAACGCCCCCATGCAAAGGTTGTTTTCACTGCCCAGGGCAAGGAAGTCACCAGCGAGTCGGACGGTAATGGCCCGGTTGATGCTTCCCTCAAGGCCATCGAGTCGCATGTCAAGAGCGGCGCCGAGATGGTTCTTTACTCGGTGAATGCGATAAGTGGCTCGACAGAAAGCCAAGGAGAAGTTACAGTTCGGTTACAAAATGCAGGGCGGGTGGTGAATGGAGTAGGTGCAGACCCGGACATCGTGGTCGCGTCGGCCAAGGCTTATTTGAGTGCGCTCAACAAGCTCCAGAGCCAAGCTGAGAGAGTGGCGGCACAGGGTTAAGTTTACTGCCCATCCTAAGTTAAGAAAGGGATGCAAGTAACTGATATTGCGTGCCTTTTTTGATTTGGATACACTGCGGTTCTCATTTTCGCCGCTGGAGATTTATAAATGCCCGAAGCCCGTCTCCGCCGAGTTTCCAGCCAGCGGTTCCTACCCGCAGTCAAATTCATCGCCGTCGCGTTCTGCACGACGGCGTTTTTGCTGTCCGGAGCGCAGGCCGCCAAGAAGGAACAAAAACCAAGCGCCGCCAAGACCTCGCTGACCAAGAAGGCCGCGGGTCCTGTGCCGGTTGAAGTCAAACGGCGAACTGCCAAGGCCGACCGCAGCGAGAAAGTCGTTCGCGGTGGCCGCAATGTCGTGGCTTCCATCCGCCAGAAAAATGGCCGGACCGTGGTCGCTGTGCAGCGTCGTTCGGTGGTTCGCGTCGAAACGCCCGCGCGCCAGTCCTTTGGCCAGTTGGCCGGACTGCACGGAACTGACGACGTGCTCGACCTGAAGTCGAGCGTTGCGCTGGTGATCGACCAGGACACGCACGAAGTGCTGTTCAGCAAGAACGACCATGCGGTGCTTCCGATTGCATCGCTCACCAAGCTCATGACCGGACTGCTGATCAGTGAAGCGCGTCTTCCCAATGACGAGCTGATCACCATCACCCAGGACGATGTCGACACCGAGAAGGGCAGCCGCTCGCGCCTGACGGTCGGCACCACGCTGCCCCGCGGTGAGCTTCTGCATCTCGCCCTGATGTCGAGTGAAAACCGCGCAGCGCATGCCTTGGGCCGCACCTATCCCGGCGGCCTTGCAACCTTCGTGAGCATCATGAACGCCAAGGCCAAGATGCTCGGCATGAAGGACACGCGATACGTGGAGCCTACGGGCCTCTCGAGCCGCAACCAGTCGAGCGCGCAAGACCTGGCGCTGCTCGTCAATGCCGCCTATTCCGACGCCACGGTGCGCTCGCTTTCAACGTCGCCCGAGTACCAGGTCGAAGTCGGCAACCGCGTGCTGCAGTTCAACACCACGAATCGTCTGGTGAAGAGCCCCGATTGGGAAATCGGTGTGCAGAAGACGGGCTACATCTCCGAAGCCGGCCAGTGCCTCGTGATGCAGGCCAAGGTGGCCGGGCGCAAGCTCATCATGGTGTTCCTGGATTCGGCCGGCAAGTTCAGCCGTATCGCCGATGCGGAACGCGTTCGCCGCTGGGTCGAGGCCACGCATGCCTCCACAGGCACGCCGGCTGCCGCGTCGCGCGCTCCCAGCTTCCAGGTGGCTGGCTGATCTGACACCGGCCCTGAAAAGGGCCGGTCGACCGCATGCGCCGCAGGCTTGGGTCAGGCCGTGGCTGAAGAAGATCCGCTGCCGTCCGCCGCAGCTCCCCTGGACGCCACCGCGGCGGCGTCCTTATAGCCCAGCGCTCCCGAGATTTCGTTTGCTGTGGCCTGCAGCTTGGGCAGCCATCCTTCGTCCAGCCGATCGGCAGGCGCAGAGATCGATAGTCCCGCCACCAGCTTGCCCTGGTCGTCGTAGATGCCGGCGGCCATGCAGCGCACTCCCAGTTCCAGCTCTTCGTTGTCGCGCGCAATGCCGTACTGGCGTGCCTTCGACAACTCGCGCTCCAGCGCGGGCAGCTGCGTGATGCTGTTGCGTGTGTGTCCCGCCAGTCCGGTTCGGGTGGCATAGCTGCGCACGCGCTGCGGATCGTCCGCCGCAAGAAACAGCTTGCCGGTCGACGTCAGGTGCAGGGCTGCACGGCCGCCGATGGCTCGCACCACCTGCATGCCGGACCGCTCGCTGTAGGAGCGCTCGATGTAGACGATTTCGTCACCCTGCCGCATGCTGAGGTTGACCGGCTGCTGCGTGAGCTTGTGCAGCTCTCGCATCGGTCCCAGCGCGGCATCGCGCACATTGAGCCGCCCCTTCACAAGGTTGCCGAGCTCCAGCAACCGCATGCCGAGCCGGTAGCTCCCGGCCTCAGGCCGGTCTACAAAGCGGCCGACCGCCAGGTCGTTGAGGATGCGGTGCGTGGTGGAGGGGTGCAGGCCGGTCTTTTCGCTGATTTCCTTCAGCGAGATGGCCTCCTCGCGCGAGGCGAGCACGTCGATCAGCGCGAACATGCGCTCGATCACCTGGATGACTGGAACGGCAGGAACGTCGGATTGGGTTTTTCTCATGGCGCGATGCGGTGTGGACCGGGCGCCATTTTACCTTGTGAAATCGTCTGACGCTTGCCAGCGTCCGTCGATCAGCAGTTCATGGGGACTGAAGCGCGCCTTGTAGTTCATCTTGGCGCTGCCTTCGATCCAGTAGCCCAGGTAGACGTGCGGCAGGCCCAGCTTGCGCGCTTGTTCGATCTGCCAGAGCACGCTGTAGGTGCCATAGCCAGTGGACGAGGCCCCCACGCTCGGCACTGCGTGCTCTCGCTGCCCCCCGAGGGAGGCGTCCGCTTGCTTGGGGCGGCCCGGCGCTTCGCGGCTCCCCGGCTCGTAGAAGGTATAGACCGCCGAGATGCCGTCGTTCAGAACATCCAGGATCGACACCATCCGCAGCGCACCGGCGCTGCCGTCGGGCAGCGTCTCGCGAAACTCCACCAGCCTGGAATTGACCCGGCTTTGCAGCAGGAACTGGGTGTACTGGTCGATGCTGTCGTGGTCCATGCCGCCGCCGGCATGGCGGCCGTTCTGGTAGCGGAGGTAGAGCTGGTAGTGCTCGGGAACGAAGCACAGCTTGAGCACACGGGCCTGCAGCTCCTTGTGCTGCTTTGCGGCGCGGCGCTGGCTGCGAGTGGGCCGGAAGCTGTTGACCAGCACGCGCAGCGGGATGCAGGCGCGGCAGCCGTCGCAATAGGGCCTGTAGGTGAACATTCCGCTGCGCCGGAAGCCGCTGAGCACGAGGTCGGAGTAGGCGTCGTTGTGAATCAGGTGGCTGGGCGTGGCCACCTGCGACCGAGCCTGGCGATCGGGCAGGTAGCTGCAGGGGTAGGGCGCCGTCGCGTAGAACTGCAGCGTGTGAAGCGGGAGATCCTTGAGGTGCGTCACGTCGATTCAGAAGGCCGCGTGGAAAGGAGTTCTGCCCAGTATACGGGCTCGAAATGCCACTGTGGGCCCTCTTGTTCGCGTGCCTTGGCCACGTGCGCGACGAAGCTCGCGCGAGACATCTCCCGGGCTCCCAGGCTTGCCAGGTGCGAGGTGTTCTGCTGGCAGTCGATCATGCGCACCTGGAAGCGGCGGCACAGGCACACCAGCGCCGCCAGGGCGACCTTCGAGGCATCCGGGCGGCGGGTGAACATCGATTCGCCGAACACCGCACGGCCGAGCCCCACGCAGTAGAGCCCGCCAGCAAGCTTGCCGTCGACCCACGTCTCCACGCTGTGTGCGTGGCCGGCCCGATGCAGCGCCATGTAGGCGTTCACCATGTCCGGGACGATCCATGTGCCCGACTGGCCGGTGCGCGGTGATTGCGAACAGGCCTTGATGACCGCCGCAAAATCGCAGTCGATGCGCACCTCGCAGCCGGGCGTTTGTGCGAAGCGGGCGAGGGTCTTGCGCAGAGACCTGTGGAGCTTGAATTCGGCCACCTGGAGCACCATGCGCGGGTCCGGGCTCCACCAGAGAATCGGCTGGTCTTCGCTGAACCACGGGAACACGCAGCGGCTGTAGGCCTGCACCAGCGTGTCCACGTCGAGCGCACCTCCGGCGGCAAGCAGGCCGGGTACGGGGTCGGCCTCGCCCCAGGCGGATGAAGGATCAGGCAGTGCGTCGCCGGGTTCGAGCCAAGGCAGTTGTTGCATGGCCGTAGGTATACACGGCTTCGCGGCGCGCTTCATCTGGCTGAAGAAAATGGCTGTTCTTCAGTGGGACGGCGACAGATTTCGCCTGCGAGCCGCAGGCTCCGCGCGCGAAGCGCACAGGAATATTCCAGAGCCCATATAGTGCTGCTTCCATCTGCTCTCCATGGCACCCCGCAAGGCAGGTGTTGCCTGGCGGGCGCCGCCAGCCCAAGAGGACCATCTCGTTGACCACTGAATCCAACCCCACGCGTTTCGGCAGCGGCCATGCAGTGCGCCGCCTCGAGGACGAGAGCCTGCTGGCAGGCCAAGGCCGCTACACAGACGACGTCACCTTTCCCGGCCAGGCGCATCTGGTGTTCCTGCGGTCTCCGTATCCGCACGCGCGCATCGTCTCGATCGATATCTCGGCCGCGGCCGCCATGCCCGGCGTGCTGCGCGTGCTCACCGGCGCGGAACTGGCCGAGGCAGGCGTCAAGCCGCTGCCGGGTGCCGCAGGCTTCAAGCGGGCCGACGGCAGCGATTGCGCAAGCGCCCCGAGGTTTGCCATGGCGCACGAGAGAGCCCGTTTCGTGGGTGAGGCGGTGGCGGCGGTGGTGGCCGAAACGGTCCAGCAGGCGCGCGATGCCGCCGAGGCCGTGGTGGTCGACTATGAAGAACTTCCCATGGTGGTCGATCTCGCAAGCGCAACCGCCGACGGGGCGCCACTGCTGTGCGAGGAGGCCACGGGCAACATCGCCGCCGAGATGCGCCACGGCAGCAGCGACGCCGCGGCGGCCGCCTTTGCCAAGGCGAAACACGTGGTGGCGCTCGACGTGGTCAACCAGCGCGTCGTGGCACTCACCATCGAGCCCCGCTCGGTGCTGGCCGCGCCTGACGCCGAATCCGGGCGCCTCACCATCCGCATGAGCACCCAAATGCCGTCGGGCGTGCGCGATTCGATCTGCGCCGCCATCGGCCTTGCCAAGGAAAAGGTGCGTGTGGTGGTGGGCGACGTTGGCGGCGGCTTCGGCATGAAGACCGGCGCCTATCCCGAAGACATCGCGGTGGCCTATGCCGCGCTGCAGGTCAAGCGCCCGGTGAAATGGGTGGCCGACCGCAGCGAGGAGTTTCTTTCGAGCGCACATGGCCGGGACATCGAGGCCAAGGCCGAACTCGCGCTCGATGCCGACGGAAAAATTCTTGCGCTGCGCATCAAGACGCTCGCCAACGTGGGGGCCTATGCCACCGGCACCGGCGTTGCGATCCAGCTTCTCATCGGTCCGTGGGTGCAGACCAGCGTCTACAACATCCAGACCATCGACTTCCATTTCAAGGCGGTGCTTACCAACACCGCTCCCACGGGCGCCTATCGCGGCGCGGGCCGGCCCGAAGCCATCTTCACCATCGAACGGCTGATGGACGAGGCCGCGCGCCAGACCGGCATTGACCGCGTCGAACTGCGCCGCCGCAACTTCATCCGCCCCGAGCAGATGCCCTACACCAACCCGATGGCGCAGACCTACGACACGGGCAAGTTCGAGTCGGTGATGGACCAGGCAATGGCGCTGTCCGACTGGAATGGTTTCGAGGCCCGGGCGGCCGAGTCGGCCGGCCGGGGCAGGTATCGCGGCCTCGGTATTGCGACCTTTCTGGAGTGGACCGGCGGCAATGTATTTGAAGAGCGCGTCACGGTCTCGGTGCAGGCCGACGGCGTGATCGAAGTGTTCTCCGCTGTCAACGCCATGGGTCAGGGCATTGCCACCTCGCTCGCACAGCTGGCCGTCGATGCCTTCGGCGTGCCGATCGAGAAGGTGCGCGTGGTGCTCGGCGATACCGATCGCGGCGACGGCTTCGGAAGCGCCGGTTCCCGCTCGCTGTTCACCGGCGGCTCGGCGGTCCGCATCGGCGCCGAACGCACCATCGACAAGGCACGCGAACTCGCGGCGCAAGAGTTCGAGGCGGCGGTCGACGACGTGACCTACACGAGCGGCGTGTTCACCGTGGCCGGCACCGACCTGGCTCTCGACCTGTTCGAGTTGGCGGGCAAGCAGCCCGAGCGCGAGATCTTCGTCGACTCCACCAGCACCGTCGCCGGCCCGACCTGGCCCAACGGCTGCCACATCTGCGAGATCGAGCTCGATCCGCCGACCGGCGAGATCGCCGTGGTGGCCTACAGCTCGGTCAACGACGTGGGCCGCGTGATCAACCCACTGATCGTGCGCGGCCAGCTCGAAGGCGGCGCGGTGCAGGGCATTGGGCAGGCGCTGTACGAGCAGGTGGTGTACGACAAGGAAACTGGCCAGCCCGTCACCGGCAGCCTCATGGACTACGCCGCACCGCGCGCGGACATCGTCCAGACGCTGTTCCATATGGAAATGGACGAGTCGACCCCGTGCGCCAACAACCCGCTGGGCGTGAAAGGCGTGGGCGAGCTGGGCACCATTGGAGCCACGCCGACCATCGTCAACGCCGTGGCCGATGCCTTCGCACGCAATGGCCTTGCGAACGGCACGCCGCGCCTGCACATGCCGCTGAGCCCGTCTCGGGTCTGGCAGGCCATGCACACTGTGGACTGAGGCTTGGGGCGCTCGTCGCGGGTGAATTGGAATGCTCGTCACCACCGAACTGCAGACCGAACCCATCCGCGTGTCCAGCTACCGCTGCGACGCGGGCCCCGACGCGCAGCCGTTCGCCGAGATGCACGTCGACTACTCCGTGTCGTACGTGCGAAAGGGAAGCTTCGGCTATCGCACGCGCGGCCGCGCCTATGAGCTGGTGGCCGGCTCGGTGCTGGTGGGCTGCCCGGGCGAGGAGTACGTCTGCACGCACGACCATCACGTCTGCGGCGACGAATGCCTGGCTTTCCACCTGTCGCCTGGCTTCGTCGACCTGATCGGCGGCGATCAGCGGACCTGGCGCACCGCGGGGCTGCCGCCGCTGCCCGAACTCATGGTGCTCGGCGAACTCGCGCAGGTGGCGACCGAGAGCCCGACTGACATCGGCCTGGACGAACTCGGCATGTGCTTTGCCAGCCGGTTCGTCGAAGTGGCGAGCGGACGCAGCAAGCCGGCACCCCAGCCAGCCGCTCCGCGCGACAGGCGCCGCGCGGTGGATGCCGCCCTATGGATCGATGCGAACTCGCACGACGACATCGGCCTTGAAAGCGCGGCGTCCGAAGCCGGCCTGAGCTCGTTCCATTTCCTGCGCCTCTTCTCGCAGGTGCTCGGCGTCACGCCGCACCAGTACCTGGTTCGCTCCAGGCTGCGCCACGCGGCGCGCCTGCTCGCAGACGATGACCGGCCGGTAACCGACGTGGCCCTGGACGTTGGCTTTGCCGACCTGAGCAACTTCGTTCGCACGTTTGGCCGTGCGGCTGGTGTCTCGCCGCGTGGCTTTCGACAAGCCGCCAAGGGCGACCGCAAGATTTTCCAAGACCGGTTGGCAGCCTTGCTCGAAGATGAGCGCCTGATTCATTCATCGAGGGCGAACCGCCACTGAGGCGCACAACCATGGCAACGATCTACAAGGAATTCATCGTCGAAGCCGACGCCGCGAAGGTCTGGGATGCATTGCGCGATTTTGACGCCGTGCACACGCGTCTCGCGCCCGGCTTCCTGACCGATTGCAAGCTGGACGCGCAGGGCGCCCGCATCGTGAGTTTTGCCAACGGCCTGGTGGCGCGCGAACTGCTCGTGGGCATCGACGAGCCGAACCGCCGCCTTGCCTACACCGTCACCGGCGGCAAGGCCAGCCATCACCACGCCTCGGCCCAGGTGTTCGCGCACGGCGAAGGCCGTTCGCGCTTCGTCTGGATCACCGACGTGCTGCCTGATGAATTTGCCGCCTACATCGGGTCGATGATGGACCAGGGCGGCGACGCGATGAAGAAGACGCTCGAGCAAAAACCCCCGGCGCCGCCAGCCGGCTAGAAGTCTTCGAGCGGGAGGCCCACGTAGTTCTCCGCCAGCGCGGTGGAGGCTGCCTTCGAATGCACGAGGTAGTCGAGCTCGGCTTCCTGGATCTTCTGGCCGAAGGCACCGGTCTCCGGGAAGCGGTGCATCAGCGAGGTAAACCACCACGAGAAGCGCTCGGCCTTCCAGACCCGGCGCAGGCAGAGGTCCGAATACCGGTCGAGCGCGGAGGGCGATTTTTCACCGTAGAAGATCTCGAACGCACGCGACAGGTAGCCCACGTCGGCCGTCGCAAGGTTGAGCCCCTTGGCGCCGGTCGGCGGCACGATGTGCGCGGCATCGCCGGCCAGGAACAGTGAACCGAAGCGCATCGGTTCGGCAACGAAGCTGCGCAGCGGCGCAATGCTTTTTTCGAGCGAAGGACCGGTCACCAGCCCCGCGCGCGCCTCAGGGTCGAGCCGCGCGCGCAGCTCATTCCAGAAGGCCTCGTCGCTCCAGTTTTCGACCCGTTCTTCGGTCGGCACCTGCACGTAGTAGCGGCTGCGCGTGGCGCTGCGCATGCTGCACAGCGCAAAGCCGCGCTCGGTGTTGGCGTAGATGAGTTCGTGTGACACCGGCGGCACGTCGGCCAGCACGCCCAGCCAGCCGAAGGGGTAGATCTTCTCGTAGGTCTGGATGGCGTCCGCGGGCACGCTGGCGCGGCTCACGCCGTGGTAGCCGTCGCAGCCGGCGATGAAGTCGCACTCGATCTCGTGCGCCTGCCCGTCTTTTTCATAGCGCACGCGAGGGTGTGCCGAGTCGAAGCTGTGAAGGCTGACATTGGCCGCGCTGTAGATGGTCGTGAGGCCTTCGGCCGAGCGGGCCTCCATCAGGTCGCGTGTCACCTCGGTCTGGCCATACACGGTGACCTGTTTCCCGCCCGTGAGTCCATGCAGATCGATGCGGTGCCGCGCTCCCTTGAACAGCAGCTCGATGCCTTCATGCGGCAACCCTTCGGTCTTGGCCCGCGCATCGACGCCGGCGCGAGCCAGCAGATCCATGGTGACCTGCTCGAGCACGCCCGCGCGGATGCGTCCCAGCACGTAGTCGCCGCTCTGGCGTTCGACGATGACGTTGTCGATGCCCGCCTTGAAAAGCAGTTGCCCGAGAAGCAGGCCGGCCGGGCCCGCGCCGATGATCGCGACCTGTGTTCGCATGTTCGTGTCTCCGTTGAGGTTTTCGCAAGCGTAGGGCGTTCGGAGCATCCTGGCGCGGCGCTTTGCGAGGCACTGTGCGATCATGCGAGTGGCTGCGCGATGATCGCGCAACACTTCGTACCGGAACCCGGATGACCATCGCCAAAGCCGACTTCATCGAGGGCATTGCCAAGGGAATGGCCGTGCTCGAAAGCTTCGACACCGAGCGCCAGCGGCTCAACGCCACCCTGGCGGCCGAGCGCGCCGGACTCACGCGCGCCGCTGCCCGTCGGCACCTGCTCACGCTGGCCCACCTGGGCTACCTGGAGACCGACGGCAGCTATTTCTGGATGGCGCCCAAGGTGCTGCGCTTCTCGGGCAGCTACCTGGCGTCGTCACGCCTGCCGCGTGCGCTGCAACCCACGCTCAACCGGCTCGCGGCACAAACGAGTGAGTCGTTCTCGGCCGTGGTGCTCGACGGCGAAGAGGTGGTCATTATCGCGCGCAGCGGCAGCTACGGCACGCCGACCCGCGTGCTGGCGTACGGCTTGCACCTGGGCGCGCGGCTGCCCGCGCACGCCACCTCGACAGGGCGGGTGTTGCTCGCGGCCATGGCGCCAGCCCAGCTCACGCAGTGGCTCAAGGGGCGACACCTCGCGCGGCTCACGCCAAACACCACCACCCAGGCGCGCAGCCTGCGCCAGCTGGTGTCCCGCGTGCGCAAGAACGACTACTGCTTTGCCAGCGAAGAACACGAGCTAGGCGTGCAGGCGCTCGCAGTGCCGCTGCGCGACATGCAGGGCCACACGGTGGCCGCGCTGAACGTGGTGCTGTCGGGCACGCGCTATCAGGAAGAGATGCTCCAACGCGAGATGCTGCCGCTGCTCTTCGAGGCGGCGCGCGAGGTCAGGTCATTGCTGTGATCTGAACTTCCGCGCTACCGCTGCCTCGAATCCCGACAACGGACCAAGACAACCATGCGACTCCTGCTACTCGAAGACGACGTGATGATCGGCGAAGCCGTGCTCGACCTGCTGCGCGCCGAGCAGTACGCCGTGGACTGGGTGAAAGACGGCGATGCGGCCGAGTCTGCTCTGCGCACCCAGCACTACGACCTGGTGCTGCTCGATCTGGGCGTGCCGCGCCGCGACGGCCTGGAGGTGCTGCGGAGCCTGCGTGCCCGCAAGCAGCGGATGCCCGTGCTGATTGCCACCGCGCGGGACTCGGTGCAGCAGCGCATCGAAGGGCTTGATGCGGGCGCCGACGACTACGTGCTCAAGCCCTATGACCTGGACGAACTGCTGGCCCGCATCCGCGCCTTGCTGCGCCGTGCCGCCGGGCGCGCCGAGCCGGTGTACGAGCACATGGGCGTGAGCATCAACCCCGCCACCCGCGAGGTTTCGGTGGGCGGGCAGCCGGTGGTGCTGTCGGCGCGCGAGTGGGCCGTGCTCGAGCCGCTGATCGCGCGGCCCGGCATGGTGCTGTCGCGTGCCCAGTTGGAGGAAAAGCTCTACAGCTGGAAGGACGAAATCAGCAGCAATGCCGTCGAGGTTTACGTGCACGGCCTGCGCAAGAAGCTGGGCGCCGAGCTGATCAGAAACGTGCGAGGCGTAGGCTACATGGTGCCGAAGGCATGATCCGCGCGCTGACCGGGTCGCTGCGCGCGCGCCTGCTGTGGTTCCTGCTCGCGGCCATCGTGCTTGCTGCCGGCGCGCAGGCGGTCGTGGCCTATCGAACGGTGCTCGACGAGGCCGACGACATCTTCGACTATCACATGCAGCAGATGGCGCTCTCGCTGCGCGCCGGGCTGCCGCCGAGTGCGGCGGTCGGCGGCATCGGCAGTGGGGAGCAGAACTTCGATTTCGTGGTGCAGGTGTGGACCGCCGACGGCGTGCGCATCTTCGAATCCGCCGAGCAGGCCGCGCTGCCGCAACTGGCGGTGCTGGGCTTTGCCGACGTGCGTGCGCGCGGCACCACCTACCGCGTGTTCTCGATGCAGACAAGCGGGCTGGTCATTCAGGTGGCGCAGGACATGGCTGCACGCCGCAACATGGCGGGCGCGCTGGCATTGCGCACCATCGCGCCGGTAGCGTTGATGGCGCCGCTGCTCATGCTCATCGTCTGGTGGGTGGTAAGCCTTTCACTCGCGCCCGTGGCACGCGTGCGCACGCAGGTCGCATCGCGGCAGGCCGACGATCTTTCCGCCGTGAGCGAGGAAGGCCTGCCCGACGAGGTGCGTCCTCTGGTGCAGGAGCTCAACCTTTTGTTCGGCCGGGTGCGCCACGCCTTCGACGCGCAGAAACACTTCGTGGCCGATGCGGCGCACGAGCTGCGTTCGCCGCTCGCCGCGCTGAAACTGCAGGTGCAGGGCTTGCAGCGCGCGCCCGATGCCGCAGCGCGTGATCTCGCGGTGAGCCGGCTGGTCGCGGGTATCGACCGCGCCACGCGGCTCGTCGAGCAGATGCTGGCCCTGGCGCGGCATGAGGCCAGCATGGCCGCCGGTGCCAAGCCCCAGCCGGTCGACCTTGCCGAAGTGGCGCGCCTGGCGATTTCGGACGCGGTCGCGGCCGCGCAGGCCCGCCGCATCGACATCGGTGTTTCGCATGCCGACCCCGACGCCGTGGTGAGCGGCCAGCCCGAGGCACTGCGCATGCTGCTGCGCAACTTGATCGACAACGCCGTCAAGTACACGCCTGAAGAAGGCCGCGTCGACGTTGGCATTGCGACGCTCGGCTCGGCGGTCGAGCTCAGTGTGGACGACAGCGGGCCGGGCCTGCCCGAGGTAGAGCGCGAGCGAGTGCTCGATCGCTTCTACCGCTCGGGCGAGCCGCAGGCGCCGGGGAGTGGGCTCGGCCTTGCCATCGTCAAGTCGATTGCCGACCTGCACGGCGCCACGGTGGCGCTTGCCGCCTCTCAGAGCCTCGGCGGGTTGCGGGTCGTGGTGCGCTTTCCTCCGAGAGCCTGAGCCTCTTGAGGCAACGCGCCGTCGGTTTAAGCCGCGCTTAAGCCAGCGCACCGACATTCCTTTCATCTTGTTGCGCACAGACGCATTGAAAGGAAAGCCAGATATGAACACCCGCCTCACTTCTCCCCATGCCCTGCTCGTTGCCTTGGCGACTGCCGGGGTGATCGGTGCCGTCGGTGCCGGCGCCTACACCAGTGCCCGTGCCGTGAATGCGCCGACCAACGCAGCGAGCGTGGCGCCAGCCGCGATGGTGACCCTGCCTGATTTCTCGACCATCACTTCGCGCGATGGCCCCGCGGTGGTCAACATCAGCGTGACCGGCACCGCGAAAGCGTCGGACGCCGAAGCGGCCGAGATGCAGGGGATCGACCCCGAGGATCCGATGTTCCAGTTCTTCCGCCGCTTCCAGGGCCAGATGGGCCCGCGCGCCCAGCAGCGCGACGTGCCGGTGCGCGCGCAGGGCTCGGGCTTCATCGTGAGCCCCGACGGCCTCATCATGACCAACGCGCACGTGGTGAAAGACGCCAAGGAGGTCACCGTCAAGCTGACCGACCGGCGCGAATTCCGCGCCAAGGTGCTGGGCGCCGACGCCAAGACAGACATCGCGGTGCTCAAGATCGAAGCGAAGGACCTGCCCACGCTGGCCCTCGGCAACACCAAGAACCTGAAGGTCGGCGAATGGGTGCTGGCCATCGGCTCGCCCTTCGGTTTCGAGAGCACGGTCACCGCCGGTGTGGTGAGCGCCAAGGGCCGCTCGCTGCCCGACGACAGCTACGTGCCGTTCATCCAGACCGACGTGGCGGTGAACCCCGGCAATTCGGGTGGGCCGCTGCTCAACACGCGCGGCGAGGTGGTCGGCATCAATTCGCAGATCTACAGCCGCAGCGGCGGCTACCAGGGCGTGTCGTTCGCCATTCCGATCGACGTGGCCGTGCAGGTGAAGGACCAGATCGTTGCAACAGGCAAGGCCACGCACGCGCGCCTTGGCGTGGCGGTGCAGGAGGTGAATCAGGCCTTTGCCGACTCGTTCAAGCTCGACAAGCCCGAGGGTGCGCTGGTCTCGAACATCGAGAAGGGCGGCCCCGGCGACAAGGCCGGCATCAAGGCGGGCGACGTGATCCGCAAGGTGGACGACCAGCCCATCGTCTCCTCAGGCGACCTGCCCGCGGTGATCGGCCAGATGACGCCCGGCAAGAAGGTGACGATCGAATTGTGGCGTCAGGGCGAGCGCCAGGAGCTCTCCGCCAAGCTGGGCGATGCGAGCGAGAAGCCTACCCAGGTCGCGAAGAACGAAAGTGCAGCGGGGCAGGGCAAGCTCGGCCTGGCGCTGCGGCCGTTGCAGCCGCAGGAAAAGCGCGAGGCCGCGATCGAGAACGGCCTGCTGATCGAAGACGTCGCGGGGCCGTCGGCCTTGGCCGGGGTGCAGGCGGGCGACGTGCTGCTGGCCATCAACGGCACGCCCGCCAAGAGCCTGGAACAGGTGCGCGAGGTGGTGGCCAAGGCCGACAAGTCGGTGGCGCTCCTGATCCAGCGCGGCGAAGACAAGATCTTCGTGCCGGTGCGGATTGGATGAGCGGCGGCAACAGGCGCCAGGGCGAAACGTGACCTCATCGACCGGCGGCCTTTCGGCTCACATCCTGCCCACGTCGGCCACCATGATCGGCGTGTGCATGACGGTGATGTCGATCGGCCACCTGGGGCCGCGCGACGATCTGCGACTCGTCATCGACCGAATGCTGGCAATCGACGCGCTGATCTTCCTGGCCAGCGCACTGCTGTCCTTCATCTCGATGCGATCGCGCAAGTCGGGCGTTCGGCTGGAGTCGTGGGGCGAGATGGTTTTCATCGCCGGCCTCGCGCTGCTGGCGCTGGGCGCCGTGACACTGGCGTTTGCCTTGCGCTGATCCTGGCGCCACCAGCGGGCCGGCCCGAGGGGATTCAGCCGCGCCTACAGTTCCTTGCCGTCGTTGTCGGGAACCTGCGCGTCAAGCTCGTCCTTGATGGTCCTGTCGCCGCGGATTGCCAGATACAGCACGGCGCCGAGCCCCAGCACGACGACGACGACCACGGCGAAAAAGCCGCTTCCAAAGGTCCACCACCAAAACAATCCGCTCGCAAGAAGCAGAAGCGCAACCAAGAGTAAAGAGTTCAAGTGCATGGACCGCGCAAATAGTACGTGGCGGTAATGTACGCGGCGTTGGCTGCCCGATAGCTGACTTTAGGTCTGGGAAATACCCTCTTTTCGGGTTTTTACGGTTTCACTAGGCGCAACCTTGGCCCGGCCCAGGGGGCAGCCGCGCGTCACTCGCCTGCAACGGCTGCAACGTCATAGATTTTGCGGAGAGTGTCCAGCTTTTCCTGCGCGATGCGAAAGCACTCGCGGAGTTGCTCCGGCGTGGGCTCCGGGTAGCCAGGTGGCGGCTGCAATGCGTTGTCGAGACGTTCCCATGCCGCTTCCCACGCCAGCTTTGCGACAGTGCGTGCATCCGAAGACCTCGGCATCATCTTCCTCCGATTTTTCTGGTCGCCTCAATGATGTGGGCGAGCGGACTGGATTCAAGAGGCGCGGGACAGCGCGGCCGGGCTAGCCGTATTCCATGGCGAGCTCGTTGATGCCTTCCGGTGTGATCTTCTTCACCACTGCGCTCTCGTAGTCGCCGAAGGAGCGGCGCAGATCCAGCGGCGGCGAAATTTCCGCCTCCACGCAGCCAAGCGCGGTGAGAACCGCAATGGCCTGGATGACCTCCGGGTCTCGAACGTGGACCGGGAAGCTCGCGTGCTCGATTTCGAGCAGGTACTCGATGGGTGTGGCTGGCACTGTCGAAACATATTCATCGAACAATGGCGGTTTGAGGAGAGGCCGAACCCGATGCCGTTGTGCGCATCGCACGCTACGGCATGTCGGACGGAAAGCAGGGAACGAAGCGGCGGAGTAAGTCGTTCGTTCGAATCGCGTCGCGGCCCTAGGTCGATCCAAAGTAGCGCGCCGCGGCGCGGCCCAGGTTCGTGACTTCGCTCACCGTCGCGCAGAGTGGCACCGCGCTGTGGGGCGGCGAAAACGCGACCTTGATGTACCCGGCATCGCGCAGGTCCTTGAGGCGGTCTATCTCGGACGGATGGGAGAACTGCATGGGCAGCTGCGATGCCAGGATCCGGTTGAAGAGCGCATACGCCAAGGTGCATCTCCCAATTGAGAGGGGAATTGAAGCGGCATGCCACCGCCGGGGCTTCGACTTGGATCGACGATGCGGGCTCGCACCCCGCCTAAACGGTCGCGTCCGGAAGATACCCTTGTCGAAGCCGCCCATCGATTCCACATCCGGCATAGGCCTTGGCCCGGCCAAGCTGCAGCACACGACTCAAACAGGGTACTCACGAGGGATTTCATACTCGGCAACAGCAGCCTATGCTTTCGCCACCATGACCGCATCCCTGATGGATTTCGACTTGCCCGAAGGCTGGAGCTGCGCGGTGGAGCTCGAGCTCGCGGTCGAAGGCGTCTATGCCGGAAGGGCCGAACTGCGGCATGAACTCACGCAGTGCTGCGTGCTGGTGGTCACCCAGCAGCCGACCCGTGAAGCCGCGCTTCAATGCATGAAGTTTCAAGCCGCCCGTTTCGTGGAGGAATGGAGCTCACGGCTGACGCAGCCTTCCTAGGCTGGACGCATCGCACCGATGCAAGCGCACTCTCGCTGGCCGCAGTGAGCCGTCTATGTGCCGGCGCGAGCCACGCCGCTGTGGCGAGATGCAGCGGTCCCGCTCGAGCGCTGTTCGACCTTGTAGCAGTGCAGCGGGGAAACCCGCGGCAAATCCCCCAGGCAGGGCCCTTGGAAGGGCCAGCAAGGCCCCATGCCGCGTGGCATGGTCATTGCCCTTGACTCTCGTGGAGGCATGCCCCTGGGCACGCTCGATCCGCCATCCACACCCACGAGGAGACACCCCATGCAATTGAAGCTCTTGAACGCGCTCATGGCCATTGGCCTGGCCGCGGCCGGCGGCGCCGGCGCGCAAGTCACGGACAAGATGATCCAGTCCGAAGCCACGAAGAACGGCAACGTCCTGACCTGGGGTGTGAACACCCAGGGCCAGCGCTACTCGCCGCTGAAGCAGGTCAACACCAGCACCGTGTCCCGGCTCGTGCCGGCATGGGCCTTCTCCTTCGGCGGGGAGAAGCAGCGGGGCCAAGAGGCGCAGCCCGTGATCCACAAGGGCAAGATGTTCGTCACCGCCTCGTACTCCCGCATCTACGCCCTCGATGCCACCACCGGCAAGAAGCTGTGGAAGTACGAACACCGCCTGCCCGAGGGCATCATGCCCTGCTGCGACGTGGTCAACCGCGGCGCCGCGCTCTACGACAACCTGGTGATCTTCGCGACGCTGGACGCGCAGTTGGTGGCGCTCGACCAGAACAGTGGCGACGTGGTCTGGAAGGAGAAGATCGACGACTACGCGGCCGGCTACTCGGCCACCGCCGCGCCGATCATCGCGAACGGCCTGATCCTCACCGGCGTGTCCGGCGGCGAGTTCGGCATCGTCGGCCGCGTCGAGGCGCGCGAAGCCAAGACGGGCCGCATGGTCTGGTCGCGCCCCACGGTCGAAGGCCACATGGGCTACACCTACGACAAGGACGGCAACAAGCAGGAGGCGGGCGTCTCAGGCACCGCCAACAAGAGCTGGCCGGGCGACCTCTGGAAGACCGGAGGCGCCGCCACTTGGCTGGGCGGCACCTTCGATCCCAAGACCGGCCTGGCGTACTTCGGCACCGGCAACCCGGCGCCTTGGAACAGCCATCTGCGCAAGGGCGACAACCTGTTCTCGTGCGCCACTGTGGCCATCGACGTGAAGACCGGGCAGATCAAGTGGCACTACCAGAACACACCCAGCGACAGCTGGGACTTCGACGGCGTGAACGAGTTCGTCACCTTCGACATGGACGGCCGGCGCGTGGGCGGCAAGGCCGACCGCAACGGCTACTTCTACGTGAACGACGCCACCACCGGCCAGTTGCTCAACGCCTTTCCCTTCGTGAAGAAGACCACCTGGGCCGACGGCATCGACCTGAAGACCGGGCGGCCGAATTTCGTGGCCTCGAACCGTCCGGGCAACCCGGTCGACGGCGACGATGGCAAGAAGGGCAGTTCGGTGTTCGCGGCGCCAGGCTTCCTGGGCGGCAAGAACCAGATGCCGATGGCCTACAGCCCCGATACCAAGCTGTTCTACGTGCCAGCCAACGAATGGGGCATGGACATCTGGAATGAGCCGGTGGCTTACAAGAAGGGCGCGGCCTACCTCGGTTCGGGCTTCACCATCAAGCCGCTCAACGATGACTACATTGGCGCGCTGCGTGCGGTCGATCCGAAGACCGGCAAGATCGCATGGGAGATCAAGAACGGCGCGCCGCTGTGGGGCGGAGTGCTCACCACTGGCGGCAACCTGGTGTTCTGGGGCACGCCCGAGGGCTACCTGAAGGCGGCCGACGCCAAGACGGGCAAGGTGCTGTGGGAGTTCCAGACCGGCTCGGGCGTGGTCGCGCCGCCGGTCACCTGGCAGCAGGGGGGCGAGCAGTACGTGGCCGTGGTCTCTGGCTGGGGCGGCGCGGTACCGCTGTGGGGTGGCGAGGTGGCCAAGAAGGTCAACCTGCTGGAGCAGGGCGGCATGGTGTGGGTCTTCAAGATCCCTTCCGCCGGCACGACGCGCACCGTGGGTGCGGGCGACGTTCGCGTGGCGTCCCACTGAGGAGCGCGGCATGACGAATCGCAAGACTGAAGGGGGCGGCGACGCCTCTCGCCGGAACTTCGTCGGCCGCGCAGCCGGCGGCGCCTGCCTGTTGGCGGCGCTGCCGGTGCGCGTCGTATGGGCCGCGCCGCCGCGCGTCGAGGAAAGCGACGACGTAGCGGTGCAACTGGGCTACAGGCACGACACGAAAACGGTCGACAAGAAAAAGTACCCCCGCCATGCGGCCACGCAGGAGTGCGTGAACTGCGCCATGTGGCAGGGCACGCCGGCCGAAGCCTGGGCGGGCTGCGCCATGTTCGGGCGAAAGCAGATCGCGGCCAAGGGCTGGTGTCAGGCGTGGGTGGGAAAACCCGCCTGAGCGGGCTCGAATGCGACATCGGCCCGCGCGAGTTGCTCCAGGCTGGTACAGCGCCGTGCGGCGCTGGTACAGGGGTTTCCCCAGGGCCCTTAAACGGGCCCCGTCATTCGCCCTTGTTCCAGCGCAGCTTGCGATAGATGGTGTTGCGGCTGATGCCCAGCCGCTTGGAGGCGACGGAGATGTTGCCGTCGGCGGCCGCCAGGGCGCTGCGGATCATGTCGATCTCCGCTTCACCCAGCGTGCGCGGGACTTCGGGCAGAGCGGCGGGCAGTGGGTCGGCGTCGCGCGAGGGAAGCACCGTGTGCTCGGGCGCGGCTGTAGCGTTCGCGGGCTCCGACAGAGCGCTCGCCTGAGGGGGAACTGGCTCCGGAGCCTGCGCAGCCGCGGCCGGCGACGCGTAAGGCCGCACGCGCCTTACATCCTCCAGGAAGTCGTCCGATAAGTGGTGTTCGCAGATGTGGCTTTCGCCTGCGCCCATCACGGCCGCGGTGCGCAGCACGTTGGCCAGCTGGCGCAGGTTGCCCGGCCAGGCATACGCCTTGAAGAGCGCCAACACCGAAGGGTCGATCTCGGGCGTGTCCTGTGGGCATTCGGCCAGGAGGATGCGCCGTGCCACCACGTCCAAGTCGCTGCGATCGCGCAGCGCCGGCAGCCGCACCACGAGGCCATTGAGCCGGTAGTACAGGTCTTCGCGGAACGTGCCTGCGCCGATCATCTCTCGCAGGTTGCGGTGCGTGGCGCCGATCACGGCAATGTCCACCGGAATCGACTTGAGGCTGCCCAGTGGCGTCACGTTGCGTTCCTGCAGCGCCCGCAGCAGGCGCGCCTGCAGCGAAAGCGGCATGTCGCCGATCTCATCCAGGAACAGCGTGCCGCCATGGGCCTGCACGATGCGTCCGACCGCGCCTTTTCGGCGCGCGCCGGTGAAGGCGCCTTCCTCGTAGCCGAACAGTTCGGCCTCGATCAGCGACTCGGGAATGGAAGCGCAATTGACCGCGACGAAGGGCTGCCGGGCGCGGTTCGAGTCCTGGTGCACTGCGCGCGCAAGCAGCTCCTTGCCCGTGCCGGTCTCGCCCATGATGAGCAGCGGAATGTCGCGGTTGATGACGCGCCGCACCTTCTGCAGCGTGGCCGCGATTTGCGCATCACCGGTGTCCAGGTAGTGCAGGCCGGAGAAGGACGGGTTCGAAGCCGGGCAAGGCTGTCGCGCGATTGCGGCGCCATCGCCGCGCGCCGCGGGTGTTGCACGGGCACCCGCCTCGCCGGACATGCGCGCCTCCACCGAGGTCACCGGCATGTCCAGCACCATTCCGCGCTGCGGCCCGTTGAACCGGGCGCTGACATGGAACAACTGTCCGCTGGCCGCGTGCAGCATCATCGGCGCGGGCAGCGGCGAGCGGAAATGGTCGAACACCGCCGAAGCCGTGATGCCGAACAGGCTCGCCAGGCTCTGCATGCGCAGCGCGGCGATGCTCATGCCGAGCTGGTCCAGCGCGCTGCGGTTGGCACCCAGGATCTTGCCGTCCGCACCGACGACGATGATCCCTTCGAGCAGCGTGCCGATGAACTCCGCGCGGCCATGGAAGTGCAGCCGCAGGCGATTGGCGTAGTCGTCCGACAACCACTGGTTTTCGATCATGCGCGCCGACATCCGCACCAGGCCCATGGTGTGCTGGTGGTAGGAGTGCTGGTCGCCGGTGACGTCGAGCACGCCCAGCATCTCGCCGCGGGGGTCGAAGATCGGCGCGGCCGAACAGGTGAGGAAGTTGTTGGCGTGGATGAAGTGCTCGCCGCCATGAACGACCGTCGGCGTCTCCTCGACCAGCGTGGTGCCGATGGCGTTCGTGCCCTTGGAATGCTCGGCCCAGCTCACCCCCGGCGTGAGCGCCACCTTGTTTGCGCGCTGCAAGAACCTGTCGTCGCCGACCGAGTGGAGGATGGTGCCGGTTGTGTCGGCCAGCACGATCATGCTGTCGGTGTCGACGATCTGCTCGAGCAGCATTTCCATCACTGGCGCAGCGTGCGTGAACAGCCGCTGGTTGCGCTCGCGCGCCACCACCAGATCGCTGCGCCGCATCGGTTCGAAGTCCGGGCGCTCGACGCGCGACAGGCCCAGAGCAGCGCAGCGCTGATGCCATTGCTCGATCAGTTCGGTGCGGCCGGCACGAGGTGGAGTGACGGCCATTGCCGACGGCGTGGTCCAGCCTTGGGGAGGGCTGGTTGGGGCGTGAAGGGCGTCAACCATCTTCTGTCTCCTGTCCTGCTTCTTTGAGCCGGCAACTTGTCTCTGGCCAGTTCGAATGCTCTCACTGGATCGCTTCATTTTGGAACACCTCCAGGGGCGAAGTGTTCGAAGCCGACGCTGCCAAGGCAAGCATGCCACAGCAATCGGCCCTTGGGGGCAGTGTCCCGGCGCCGGGACGGTACAGCTAAGGCAATTTGTGTTCCCGCTTGAAGCAATGAGGCGTTGGCACAGCGATTGCGGAATTGTGCGGGTTCCCCATCACCACAACGGAGACCTTCATGATGAATCCCGATCCACGAACCCTGCGGCCCCTGGCGCGTGCGCCGAGGCCGCGCAAAGCGGCCGGTGCTCTGCTGGCGGCAATGCTGACCGTTGTCATTTCAGGCACTGCCTGGGCGCACGGCGACGTCACGCCGCAGGCCGTCGACACGTCGTCCCTGCCCAAGCTGGGCGACCAGTGGCGCGCGGAGAATCCGTTCCGCGGCAACGGCGGCGCCGTCCAGATCGGCACGTCCGCCTACAACCAGAACTGCGCGCGTTGCCACGGCATAGACGCCATCTCTGGCGGCATTGCGCCCGACCTGCGCAAGCTCGACAACGATTGCGCTTCGCTCAAGGACGCAGCGCGCAAGGCGGCCTGCGTGAAAGAGATCGACGATTTCTATCTAACCACCGTCCGGCGCGGCCGCACGCGCAATGGCGCCGTCTACATGCCGCCGTTCGAGGGAACGATGAACCAGGAGGCGATCTGGTCCATCAAGTCCTACCTGGAGACTCGGCGCGACAAGCCGATGTGAGGCGGCCGCCATGCACACACTTCCTTCTTCCGTGCAGCTGTCGCGCCGCGACTGCCTGCGATGGGCCGCCGCGGCCGGCGTGGCCGCGCTCGCCGGCACGGCGCGCGCAGGTGCGATCGAGAAAATCCGCGCACGCGGCACGCTGAGCGTGGCGATCTACCAGGACATGCCACCGTTCCACGTGGCTGGCCGGGGCATCGATGTGGAGCTCGCGCAAGCGCTGGCCAGCGCGCTGGACGTGAAGCTCTCGCTGCTGCCATTCCAGGCCGACGAGAACATGGGCGACGACCTGCGCAACATGGTGTGGCGGGGCCACTATCTCGGCTTCGGCCCGGCCGATGTATTGCTGCATGTTCCGGTGGACCGCCCGCTGATGAACGACACGCCGCAGGCGCTCATCTTCGCGCCGTATTACCGCGAGCGCGTGGTGTTGGCGCGGCGGCTCGATCGCCTGCCGCAGCTGGACACGCTTTCGTCGCTGGGCGATGCGAAGGTTGCCGTGTCCGGCAAGACGCTGGCGGGCTGGCTCATGATCGGCGCCGACAACGGCGCTTACCGCGGGCAGCTCGACACACAGTCGAAGGACGGCGCCGAGGCCGCACGCGCCCTGCAGCGCGGCGAGGTGGCGGCCGCCGCGGGGCTCGCCTCCGAGATGGAGTCGGTGCTGCACGGCGATGCGCGCTTTGCCATTGCGCCGCTGCCTTCGGTACGCATCCAGCGCAACGGCTGGGCGGTGGGCATGGCGGTTAAGAAGGACGCGACCGACCTGGCTCAGGCGCTGCAGGCCAGCGTCAATGCGCTGGTGCAGGGCGGGCGTCTGCGCACGATGTTCGAGGGGGGACACGTCGCATGGCAGGCGCCATGAGTTGACGCATCGAGCCAGCGCATTCCATCGGATACGAACGACAAACATCAACGACGGACGACGTGTCCGAAAACTACATGAGCATCCCCAACCCCATCGAATCCGTCCTTGTCGAGAACCGCGTGTTCCCGCCCGACGCCCGCGCCGCCCAGGGCGCGCGCATCTCCGGCATGCCCGCCTACGAGGCCCTGTGCCAGGAAGCCGAGCAGGACTTCGAAGGCTTCTGGACCCGCCTGGCGAAAGACAACCTCACCTGGACCCAACCCTTCACCAAGACCCTGGACGAATCCAACGCCCCCTTCTACCAATGGTTCGGCGACGGCGAACTCAACGCCAGCGCCAACTGCCTGGACAAGCACATCGGCACCCCCGTCGAACACAAGACCGCCATCGTCTTCGAGGCCGACGACGGCGCCGTCACCCAGGTCAGCTACAAGGAACTGCTCGCCCGCGTGAGCCAGTTCGCCAATGCCCTG
>NZ_LMCQ01000011.1 GCF_001424835.1 Variovorax sp. Root318D1
GAAGCTGAGGCAAACTATTACCGGCAACTCGCCAGTCAGATCGCCACGGTGGTGGCATGACTTAAACCAACCGGCCTCCATGAAAGCCGGGGCGATTCAAACTGCATCTCCAACGCATCGGTTTATCGAAGCGATTGTCACGCTCAAGAACGCGGGCAACACCCAGATCGAGATGGATCTGAAGGAGCAAACGCTGTTCATAGCCGAGGTCAACATATTTGGGAGCAACTTGGTCGCCGACGAGACCCTTCTCCGCCTCTCGCACCTCACTACACTCAATTACAAATTCTCTACGCTTCCGCCGGGAAATACGATCCGGATCCCCTACCTCGCCAAAGTGGAAAAGCCGGGTCTGTACTTTGTCGAATTCAGACTGCCGTGGGAAAAAAGTTCCGATGCACTTGGAGGCGCAGTTAACCGAGTGGGCAGCGACTTCGAGCGCCGCCACTCTGTCACCTCTGCGTTCGTAAATGTTGAGGATCCAGCACGATCAGCCACTTCCACCGGCGCCAGATCCTCCACGTCTGTTGCCGCACAGCCTGCTTCAAGGCAGGTTCGGAAATAAATGCTCGCCTCCGACTTCGATCCTGGTGTGTGGCTCTCGCCGCCTCATCGTGCTCCCGCTGCGGCACCTTAGGATTCATCGAGTCGGATTACGCCGCGCTGGAACGCGCTCCCCGTGCGCCCCGCTTCCAAATCAACCCCTCGGTGTGCTGCCGATGCCCCGCATGTAGCCTGGAAGCAGAGTATCGGGGTGAGTCGAAGATTGCGTAAGTGCTTGATTAATTCTTGTCGTTCGACGGGCGGCGGTAAGGCTCGTCAACGTCAACCTAACATCAAAAAATCGCGAATTCTCAAGACAAGAACTTGCGCGTTGAAAGGGGGCTCCAGGCCCCTCTCCCACCCTCACGTGCTTCCCGCGCCAACGAGCATTTCGCACGGCCCGACGAAGCCATCGCTCCCTTCGAACTGGCGCAGCGCCTCTTCAATGGCATCCCAGGTGCTCGCACGCTCGACCTCGTCGAGCCCGACCATCATCTGGTGCAGCGCGCCGAAGGACTCGCGTTCGAAGCGCACGCATTCGGCCGCGCTCGCCAGCCGCACAGGCGACGGCACCCGGCGCACCTCGATGTCGTGCAAGCCGGCCTTGGCAAACGCGGCCTCGAGCGCGCCCTCGGCACCGAGCGAAAACGGTCCGGGCTGTCCTGGCAGCGGCGCGGGAAGCCTCGCGCGTTCGCGAATGATCTTCACGGGGATCGAGAAGAACGCATTGCGCTCGGGGGTCGAGTAGACGACCGCCGACACCCGCCCGCCCGGACGCAAGGCGCGCCGCATGCCGGCGAGCGCGCGCTGCTGGTCGGGGAAGTAGATCAGGCCCACGCGGCTGATTGCCGCGTCGAAACTGCCGGCGGGCAGCGTGTCGAGCGCCTCGCCGTCGAGTTCAAGGGTCTCGAGGTTCGACAGTCCCACGGCCTTGGCATCCGCCGCCGCGCGCTCGAGCAAGGCAGGCGCGATGTCGGTGGCAAGCACGTGGCCGCTGGCGCCTGCGCGCCGCGCGGCTCCGATCGACTGCTCTCCCGCGCCAGCCGCGACGTCGAGCACCCGGCTGCCGGGCCCGATGCGAGCCAGGTCGAACATCGTTTCCGTTGCGTCGCCCAGCCAGCGGCCGAGAAACGGCCCCCAGCGATGCCAGGCCTCGGCGGCAGCCTGCCACTGAGCGCGGGTGGTGGTCTTGAAGGCGGCGGCATTGAATGCCGGCGGGGCTGTGACGGTGGTCATGATGGGTCTCCATCGAGTGAGGGAGTCTCAAGAATGGCAGCGCGGCCCGAGGTTCGCCAGTCCAGAATTTGTACTGGCCTCGGCTCGCCTCAAGGACTAAATTGGCACCATGATCGACTACGGCCAGTTTTGTACCGTGGCGCGCGGCGCCGAGGTGCTGTGCGAGCGCTGGACGCCCCTGGTCGTGCGCGAGCTGCTGTGCGGCAGCACGCGCTTCAACGACATCCGGCGCGGCGTGCCGCGCATGTCGGGCTCGTTGTTGGCACAGCGCCTGCGCAAGCTGGAGGAAGTGGGTGTCGTCAAGCGGGTTCAGGGCGACGGCAGCACGGCCGAATATCACCTGACTGCGGCGGGTGAGGAGTTGCGCCCAATCGTGATGGCGCTGGGCCATTGGGGTGCGCGCTGGATCGGCAGCCGGCTCAAGCGCGACCAGCTGGACGCCGGCTTCCTGATGTGGGACGTCCGCCGCTTCGTGCGGATCGACGAGTGCCCGCGCGCGCGCTGCATCGTGATCCACTTCCGCTTCACCGACGCAGCCGAGGGCGAGCGGCGCTGGTGGCTGGTCGTCGACCAGGGCAGCGCCGACCTCTGCCGCGACAACCCCGGCGACGAACCGACGCTGATTGTCGAATCGACCGTGCGAACCCTGACCGAGATCTGGACCGGCGATCTCGATGCGGAGGCTGCGTTGCTCGAGCGGCGCCTGCGCGTCATCGGCACGGAATCCGATACCCGCGACCTCTGGCGCTGGCTCGGGCGCAGCGTTTTCGCCGACACCCGGGTCGCAGCGCGGCTCTGAGGCGTTCCCCGCCGCAGCCGCTGCATCCAACTAACCAATCTGCCGTAGTCCGGCCATGACCTCTTCGGTCGGCGGCAACTCGCTGGTTCGCCAGACCAGCCGGGCGTGACGATCGAACAGATAAACCTGGCCGGTATGGCGGTCGCCCGCTGCCGCGCCTCCCGTGAACAGCGAGAGCATCGACTCAAGTGCCTCGGGGGCGGGCGCCGCCGCGCTCCACGTTGGCCTTGCGCCGAAGCGCCGCAACCAGGCGCTCAGTGCAACAGGGTCGTCAGACAGCGGGTCGATGCTCAGCGACAGCAGGCGCACCGCCGTGTAGCGCTCCGACAGCAATGCCGCCTGCAGCGTCGAGAACAAGGCCCCCTGGATCGGGCAGACCGTGCTGCATCCGGTAAACATCAATTGAACGGCGGTTGGGGCGCCTCGCAACTGCGCCGCGAGCATCGGTGTGACGCCGTCGTGGCGCCGCAGCGGCAGGGCGGGAGCCGACACCGCCGGCAGCACCGGGCCGATGCTGGTGTTTGCGCGGGCCGGAGGCACACCCAGCCACGCCAGTGCTCCGGCGGCAAGCAGGCGCCGACGCCCGCGGGATGCAACCCGCGAGGGTATGAAGGGGCCCCGTGCGTTCATTGGGTTCATTGAGTTCATTGAGAAAGGGCTTGCGTCAGGTAGTCCCACAACGCCGCGCACTGCCCTTCGTCGGCATCGAAGCGCGGCATGGCTCGGGGCAGCGCGACATGGGCCGGGTCGATGCCGGTGCGCAGCGTGCGGCAAAAGGATGCGCGCTCGTACGCGACGGGCGGGCCGCCGCGGCGCGGGAGGACTTCGCGCAATTGGCGCCGGTCGAGCGGCGGCGCGAAACCGGAGACAGCGTCAGTGGATTTGCTGGGGCCCGCGTGGCACTGGATGCAGCGCGTCGCTGCGCCCGGCAGCGGCGCGCTGTGGCCGGACAGCGTGCCGGCGAGTGGCTCGGTGCCATCGAACAGGCGCGCGCCACGCGCCACCGAGGAAGGCACGGCGGCTTCAGGCTTTTCGGACCACGCCGGGCCAACGGCCAGTGCGGTTCCGAGCGCAAGCGCCAGCATCATCATCGAAAGCCTTGGCTTCGCGAAGCGCGCCGGCCGCTACCGGATGTTGATGGTGCGCGCCACGCTCGGCACGCCGCTGCTGTCGAGTGCGAACAGCATGTAGTTGCCCGGCAGCACCGTCCCCCGATCGGTCGGAATGCCCAACTGGTAGCTGCCTGCCGTGCCCGTGAATGACAGCGGGATGCGGCGCTGATCGGTGTTGACCGAGTGAGTGGCCGATGCCATGCGCACCAGCGCAAAGCGGGCCGCCGCGCGGTCGGTCGCCACGGCGATCTGGCTCCCCCATGTGGCGCTGGCCGGCGCGGCCGTGATGGCCGGGCGGGACGCCGGCGAACCGTCGCTCGTCAGCAGGTACGGTGGCGTGTAGATCTCCGCATCCGGGTGGTCGGCCGCACAGTCGCACAGCCCACCGCCGCCCGCCAGCACGCGTCCGTCCGGCAGCAGCAGGGCCACGCTGTGATAGTTGCGCGGTTTCTGCATTGGCGGCACCGTGATGAAGCTCTCCAGCTCCGGGCTCCACAGCTCGGCCGCCAGCACACTGTAGGAGTCGGAAAACGGAACGGGCTGCGTCTGTCCGCCTATCACGAACACCTCGCCGTTAGGCAGCACCACGCTGTTGACAAAGGTTCGGCCATAGGCCATCGGCGAAAGCTTGCGCACCGTGGGCGCCGTCGGCGCGCCCGCGCTGATGTCGATGATGTAGGCGGTCTTGAAGGCGTTGCCGCTGTCGTGGTTGGGCGCGCCGCCGAGCTTGAGGATCTTGCCGATGTCGTACATCACGGCGCTGGCGGTCATGGCATAGGGGTCGTCGCTGCGTAGCCCGGCCTGCAGGATGGCGCCGCTGCCGCGCGTGTCGATCCAATGCATTGCGGCAGCAGGCCCGGCGTGGAATACCCAGCCGTTGGCGGCGCCGAACAGCCACATGTGGTTGTCGCCCCGGTAGACCCCGGCCGCGTCCGGGCCGGCCAGCGGCGGGTTCGAGACATTGCTCGCATCGGGCATGTTGGCCGGTACGCCGGACAGCGTGCGCCAGGTCTTGGTGGCGGCCGACCACACCTCGCCGTACTTGCCGCCCTGCCCGCCGTTCCACGACCCGCCGACTGTGAACACGGAGCCGTCGGACATCGTCGTGCTCGACTGGTAGGCACGTGCAATGCCGAGTTGCGCACCCGTCACCCAGCCGCCCAGCGCCGGGTCGTAGATCGAGGTCTTCGTCGCATCGCTGCCGCCGCTGACCAGCACGCTGCCATCGGCCAGCATGCTCAGCCCAGGGCAGAACATCTGATGGCCGGTGGCCGTGACCACCAGCGGGCTGGAGCTTCGCGTGACGGGATCGAACACCGAGGTGTAGGTGTACGCCTCGCTGCTGCTCGTGCTGAAGCTGGTGGGCGAGCGGGCTGCCCACAGCAGCAGCTTGCCGTCGGGGAGGTTGGCGGCCGATGCGGGCACGAGTGGCAGCGCGATCAGATCGGACCAGGGCTTCACCGCGGCGGTCGATTGCGCCGCGGTGTATCCGGCTGCCGTGAACAGGTACTCGTTGGCCGGCAGCCACTTCCCCTTGAATCGGGAGCGCAGCCGGACCACGAGCCCCGCGCCGTCTATGGGAAGGTTTGTCACCGTCAGCGTTGTCGCATTTGTCGATGTGTCCACCACGGGTGTCGCCGAAGAGGCCGACAGGATCGTCAAGCCGTACTGGTTGGCACCCGTGTTGTTCCAGACGAAGGTCACGCTGCGGCTGGCGAACTTGGTGCCGGGGGACGGACTGGTGAGGGACGCCGGTTGTCCGTCTGGTGGCGCCGGCTTGTTTGCCGATGCGGACGTGCCCGCCAGCGTCGGATTTGCGCCCTGCGCGCGGGCGCCGCCTCCTGCGTCACCGCCGGACCAAACCAGGAACACCAGGGATGCATAAGCAAGCCCGCGCGCGGCGCGCGGCGATGGAACGCTGGTCATCGCTGCTCCTTTATTTTTGTCTGATAGCAGCTTATTCCTTGCGCGCGCAACAAACAATACAAAAGTATTCAGTTATACCCTCAAAGGCCCAACCGCCTGATCGCCCCGCGCGCCGCGGCCGCGCCGCTGGCCATGGATGCCGTCAGCAGATAGCCGCCGGTCGGCGCCTCCCAATCGAGCATTTCTCCCGCGACGAACACGCCCGGCAACGCGCTGGACATCAGCCGCTCGTCGAGCGCGTCGAAGCGCACGCCACCCGCGGTGCTGATGGCTTCGTCAATGGGGCGTGCCGCGACCAACCGCAACGGCACAGCCTTGATCGTTGTCGCCAGTTGCTCGGCGTCTTGCATGGCTTCCCGGCTCAATGCCTCATGCAGCACGCCGGCCTTGATGCCCTCCAGGCCCAGCCGGCTCTTGAGGTGGCTGCTGAGCGACCGTGCGCCGCGCGGATGCTTGACGGCGGCCAGCACCTGCTCGGCGCTGCGGTCGGGCAACAGATCGAGCAGCAGCGTCGCGCTGCCGTGCGCGGCGACTTCGTCGCGCAGCAATGCCGAAGCCGCATAGATGAGGCTGCCCTCGATGCCTGTTGCGGTCGCCACGAACTCGCCCTTGCGCGCAAAGCGGCGTCCCTGGCTGTCGGTGAATGAGATTGCGACAGACTTGAAGGGTTGGCCCGCGAATCGGCTGGAGAAATGCTCGCTCCACCCTGCCCCGTCGAAGCCGCAATTGGCAGGCAGCAGCGGCGCGATATCGACACCACGCTCTTGCAGCCATGGCGCCCATGCGCCATCGGATCCGAGTCGTGCCCAGCTCGCACCGCCGAGCGCAAGCACCACCGCATCGGCCTTGACTGTGGCCTCGCCGGTTGGCGTGGTGAACCGCAACGATGCGGCGTCGAATGGCGCATCGCCAAGCCAGCGATGGCGCATGTGAAACTGCACGCCCGCCGCGCGCAACCGGTGCAGCCAGGCACGCAGCAAAGGCGCGGCCTTCATGTCGGTCGGAAACACACGGCCCGACGTGCCCACGAAGGTCTCGATGCCGAGGCCGGCGGCCCATTCGCGTATCTGCTGTGGACCGAATTGCGTGAGCAGGGGTTCGAGCTCTGCGCGGCGCTCGCCGAAGCGGCTCATGAACACATCGAAGGGCTCGGAGTGCGTGAGGTTGAGCCCGCCGCGGCCGGCCAGCAGGAACTTGCGGCCCACCGAGGGCATGGCGTCATAAACGTGTACCTGCGCGCCGGACGCGCTCAGGACTTCAGCCGCCATCAGGCCGGCAGGTCCGCCGCCGATCACGGCAACGGTATGGGAAAGAGTCATTCGAGATTTACCAGTTCGCCCTGCCCGGTCAGGAACGCGACGCGTACCGAAGCACCGGGATAGGCATGTTGCACGGCCGCGCGATAGCGCTGCATCTGTGCGATCAACTCCGCGTCCCGCTCGGGGCGCGCGGCAGATTTGTAGTCGAGGATCCACCACGCACCGCTGGCGCGCTCGCGCACCAGCCGGTCGATGCGCAGCGTTTCGCCTTCGTGGACCAGGGTCACTTCGTTGCCGTGCCAGTCGATCATGCGCTCATCCCACGCCCATGCACCGGCGCCAGCACGAATGCGCTCGGCCAGCACGGCGGCGCCGCGCGCCTGTTGCGCATCGAGCATGAATTCGCGGGCCGCAGCGCGAACGTGCGCAGGTGGCAGCGCCTCGCCCGGCACGGCCCATTCGAGCAGCCGGTGCATCGCCTGGCCGAACGCGGCAGCCCGTGCGTCGACCGTTGCGGCAACGGCCTTCTTGACGGCCACAGGTTCTTTGGCCGCTGGCGCGAGCACAGGCATCTTCTTCATCGAGAAACTGCCAGCTACCGATTCCGTTGGCGTCACGACCAGCGGTTCGTCCGCTTCCGTTGGTTGGCACATCGACTCGAGCCGCGACCACCAGCTGCTCTCGTTGGCACGGGCAGGCTGCACCGACGACAGCACCAGCCGCTCGCGCGCCCGGGTGGTCGCGACATAGAGCCCGTTGAGCTCTTCGCGATGGCGCGCCCGTTGCTCTTCTTCGAGCAGCGTGGCCGCGCAGCCAGGCGGCGTTTTCTCGCTCGCCATGAACACGAAACGCGTCGGTGCGCTGTCGCTGCCCTTCCATTCGACCAACACGCCCATGGTCTGCGCGCGCGGCGGCGGCGCGTCGCAATCGAGCATGAGCACGGTGTCGGCCTCGAGGCCCTTGGCGCCGTGCACCGTCAGGAGCTGCACCGCATCGGGCACGGCGACGGATGGCGCGCGTACGCCGCCTGCTCGCAATGCACGCACCAGCGCGTAGGGCGTGGCAAAGCGCGCACCCTCGATGTCGAGCGATGCCGCAACCAGCCCGCGCAGATTGGCCAGCGCGCTCTGCCGCATGGGGGCAGGCACCGCGGCGCCGAACCTGGCCAGCACATCGCCGTCATGAAAAATCGCGTCCAGCGCGTCGTGCGGCGGCAATGCCGCGAGCCAGCGCTGCCACTGCTTGAGCCTGGTGCCGGCTTTGACCAACTCCGCTGGCAAGCCCTCGCCTTTCTGGATCAACCCGAACCAGCTCAGGGAAGGTTGCTCGCGCTGTCGCAGCGCCAGTTGCACCAGCGCATCGTCGCCAATGCCGAACAGCGGCGACTTGAGTGCACGTGCCAGCGAAAGATCGTGCGCGGGTGACACCAGTGCATCGATCAGCGCCACCACGTCCTGCACCTCGGGTGCATCATGCAGTTCGTTCTTCTCGGGTTGCTGCACGGGAATATGGCGCTGGCGCAACGCGTCCTGCATGGCGGCCAGCCGGTTGCGGCGGCGCGCCAGCACCATGATCTGCCGCGGCGGCGTGCCGTCGGCAATGCGCTGCGCGACCCAGCGCGCAGCCTGCTCGCATTCCTTTTGCAGCAATTGCTCTTCGGGCAGCACGCGCGGGGTCACGAGGCTGTCGCGCCAATGCAGCATGCCGTCGTCGGCTGGAGCGGCGTGGGCGACGGTGTTGAGGGCATCGCGGTCGATGGCGGGCAGCTTGAGCAGTTCGCCTTCGTCGTTGCGCTCCGTGGTGTGGGCGCGGTAGCCGTCGAACTCGCCGGCCTCTTGCGCAGCCAGCATGGCCTGGTTCACCAGCCCGACCACAGCGCGCGCATTGCGATGGGTGTGGTCGCAGTTGAGCAGCTCGCCACCCAACCCTTCGCGCACGAACTTCTTCGCCGCAATGAACACCTGCGGCTCGGCGCGGCGAAAGCGGTAGATGCTCTGCTTCGGGTCGCCCACGATGAAGACGCGCGGCGCGCTGCCGCCCGCGCCGGTGTAGGCGCTAAGCCAGCCGTAGAGCGCCTGCCATTGCAGCGGGTTGGTGTCCTGGAATTCGTCGATCAGCAGGTGCGCGATGCGTGCGTCGAGCCGCTCCTGCACCCATCCCGACAACGCAGACTGGCCGAGCAGCAGCTGCGCAGCCTGCTCGACATCGTTCATGTCGACCCAGCCATGCGCGCGCTTGACCTCGGCAAAGGCGGAGATGAGGATGCGCGTGAGCCGCGTCATGCGCTGCTGGTAGAGCCAGGCCGCGTGCTGCGCCTGTGCTGCACACAGGGTCTGGAGCTCGGCCTCCGCCTCTTGCGCGGCGGGGTATTTCTGCAGATTCTTCGTAAGCCTGTCTTCGGCGGCGACGAAGAAGTTCTTGCGCAGGTGCGCCAGCGCGGCGGCGCGCGACTCGCTCGGCGGCTCACCGGTGCCGAACACGTCGATGATCGCCTCGGCCGCCTTCTGCGGCGTCTTGTTGGCTTCACGGCCGAGCGCGGCGGCACGATCGAGCCAGCGGCGCCTGACCGCTTCTCCGCTCAAGGCATCGGTCGGATCGTCCATGCCTTCGAGCGCGGGATGCATGGCGCTGAAATGCTGCACGGCGGAGGCCGGATCGGACAGCACGAACTCGACGCGGCGCGTGAGCGCTTCGCCCAGCGCCTTGGCGGTCTGCGACCGGCCATAGGTGGCGACGACGGCGTAGTAGTCGGCCAGAGCCTCTTTGTCGGAGGTCACGGCTTCGAAGAAGGGCCGCCAGGTGCGTGCGCGCGCCTCGGCATCGTCCTCGAGCAGTTCGTAGTTCGCGGGCAGGCCGAGTTCGCGCAGCACTGCCAGGGGTGCGTTGCGCAGCAAGCCCGCGAACCAGGCGTGGAAGGTGCGGAACTGCACAGGCCGTCCGCCTTCGAGCAAGCGCCGGTAGAGGCCTTGCAGGCGCGGTACGGCGGCAAGTGCGGCATCGGGTCTCACGCCGCGCATCACAAGTTCGCGCACCAGCTCTTCGGGGCTGCGCTCGGCGAATTGCTCCAGCCACTGATCGAGCCGCTCGCGCATCTCGCCGGCGGCCTTCTTGGTGAAGGTGATTGCCAGGATCTCGTGCGGCTCGCAGGCGGAGTCGCCCTCTTCGAGCAACGCGCGCAAGATGCGCGACACCAGCATCCAGGTCTTGCCCGCGCCGGCGCAGGCCTCGACGGCAACCGATCGCCGCGGATCGCAGGCAACGGTGTAGAAGGCCTCGCGCGAGACGTGCCGGCCGTTGTGTTCGTAGGCGGCGCCGTTCATTTCGCCAATGCTCCAGCCACCATCGAAACCGGGGGTCTCTCGACCTCCCAGAAGTCTTTGCGGCAGAGGCCGCGCGCCGCGCAGTAGTCGCAAATTGCGCCTTCCCCGAGCGGAGGCAGCGCCGCGCCTCGTGCAATCCGGGCAAAGTCATCGAGGATGCCCGCCACCAGCGCATCGCGCGCCTCCACCACCACGGGCTGTTCGACGGTCTGCGTGCCGGACGACTTCTCGCCGACGTTGACGTAGGCGGCGCGCAGCGTGTCGTCGGCCACCAGCGCGGCATAGAAGGCCAGCTGCGTGTCCTCGGTCGGGTCCTTCACTCGCTCCTTGGTCACCGCGGCGGATTCGGTCTTGTAGTCGATCACGAAGGCTTGGCCGTCGGGCATGCGGTCGATTCGGTCCAGCCGGCCGACCAGTTGCAGGTTGCCCAGCGGCTGCTCCTTCCACGGCTCCGACTCGACGAAGACGGCGCCGCTTGCCTCGTGCCCCGCAAGCCATAGCAGGTAGCCGTCGCGCACGGCCGGCCACGCCGCGGCGAACGGCAAAAATTCGGCATCGGACAGCGCGAACTCGCGGGTGGCATCCTCGGCCGCCGCGCTCATGAGGGCCATGCGCTCGGCAACGTCGTAGGTCGGCTGCTCTTTAAGCGCTTCATGAAAATAACCCAGCACGGCGTGCAGCCAGTTGCCGAAGTCGCGCTTGTCGACCTCGGCATCGAGCTCGTCCGCGCTGCGCAAGCCCAGTTGCCGCAAGGCAAAGAAGCGGTAAGGACAGCGACGCAGGTCCTCATAGACGGTGGTCGAGATGTTCCGCAGCGGTAGCAGCGCGCCGGAAGGCGTTGGATACATCGTCGGCTGCAGAGCCACCTCACGCGGCGTGCGCGGATCTGTCGCAAGCTGCAGGGCATGGTCGAGCTGCAGCGCCTGCACCAGCGGGCTCGGGCGGACGGGCTCGCCGCTGGCATCGGACTGCCGCCACAGAATTTCGCAGCACGGGTTGCACAGCGCCGCGGCCCAGGCTGCGCGTTGCGCGGCCTCTAGGGTTTCGCGCGCGGGCAGGCCCAGTTCGGCGCGCTGGGCGGCACTCCAGTTGCCCGGCGGCTCGGGAGAGGCCGGCAGGCGTCGGTCGTCGCAGCCGGGAATGACCACGGCGCCGAACGCGCGGCCCAACAACTGGTGCAGCGGCAACACCACCACCTGGGGCGTGTCGCTGCCGGCGGGCGGCACGAAGCTGGCGTCTTCCAGCACATCGCGCACCCAGGCCGTGAACTCGGCCAGCGTGTGGCGTCCGCCGGGAAAGTCGTCGTCGTCGCCGTGCGCATCGGCATCGAGCCACAGCGCGCCGATCACCTTGGCGCCGGCCATGTCGGCTGCGAGCGGCTCCCATTGGGCACCGGCCTCCAGCAGTTCGCGTAGCGCGCGGAGCCAGTCGGCCAGCGGCCTCGACTTGGCCATCGCCATGCGGCGGCCTTCGATGGCCTCGGTGAACGGGAGCAGCGCAATGTCTTGCGGCTTTTCGCTGCGCGCGACCTGCCCGCACCAGGCGGACCACTCGCGCACACCTTCGCGGCGCAGCCGAGCCTCCAGCGCCTGGACAGCCATGGCATCGCCGTCGGCGCCGCTCTTGAGCCAATCGAGCACCTGGTCGCTGCCGGCGTCGTGCGCAGAGGCGCGCAGCCCGCTCATCACGGTGGCGGCGGCTCGTGTGGTGGAAAGCTTCCAGCCGGTTTCATCGTGCGCCGTGATCCCCTCGGCCTGGAGCTGCGCACCGATGCGCCGCGTAAGCGCGCGGTCGGTGGTGATCAGCGCGACCGGCGCGCGGCCCTCGGCCAGGTGCCGCAGCACGCAGGCGGCCGCCAGTTCCGCCTCGTCCTCGGGGTCGGCGGCGACATGGGCGCTGGCGGCCGCGGCTGGCGAGGCCGTCGGAACCAGCGAAAGATGAATCGCGCGATCGCCCCACAAGGTGCAAAGCGTCTGCGTCAGCGGATCGGTCTGGAAGCCTTCGAGCACGATGAGCGCATCGACCTGCGCGCGCACGTTCTCGCGCAGCAGCACATCGGTGGCGTAGCCGGAGTTGGCGGCCCAGGCCACCGCCACGCGGATCAGCGCGCTTTCGGTGCGAAACCATTCCGACTCGCTGCCCGCCTCGGCCACGTGAGCCGCCCGCTGCGCCCACTCGCTGCCCCGCTCTTCGGGGAGCGCGGCAGCCGCCAGGGGCGCAAGTTGGTATGCCAGCTCGACCACGCGCCCGGCCAGCGCAAAGCGCTCGGCGGTAAAGCCGGCCTGCGACAGCAGTGCCTGGGCCGTGACCAGGTCGTGTGCCATGTCGAATGCGATGTCGTAGCCCGAGGGAAGGAACCCACCCGCGCTGCGCGCCCAGTTGCGCGTGGTTTCGAAACGCGGCACGAAGCCCGGGGTCCCGCATCGCGCCCACATGCTGCGCCCCACGCCCATCAATTGCGCATACGGCACCAGCACCACGGTGCGCGCCGCGTGCAGCTGGCGCTGTGCAATGGCGCCGGCAATGCGTGCCACCACGCCGTCGGCGGGGTCGCACCACAGGGCCTGGACGGGGTGGCCTTCGTTCATGTTCTATCGAGGGGTTGGGGGGCGTGGAGGCGCGACGCGCAAAGGGCTTTTGCTATCGGTGTCATAGCGTTCCCGCATGGCACCCCACCCCTTGGTTTCTGTCACAATGACCAGCACTTTAGCTGCACCGAAACTCTCCGCGCACAAGGACACATCTCATGGCCAGCGACCTGATCAAACACATCTCCGATTCTTCCTTCGAAGCCGACGTGCTCAAGTCCAGCCAGCCGGTGCTGGTCGACTACTGGGCCGAATGGTGCGGTCCCTGCAAGATGATTGCGCCCATCCTCGATGAAGTGTCGGCCGCCTACGAAGGCAAGCTGCAGATCGCCAAGCTCAATGTGGACGAGAACCGCGACATCCCGGCCAAGTTCGGCATCCGCGGCATCCCCACGCTCATGCTGTTCAAGGACGGCCAGTTGGCCGCCACCAAGGTGGGCGCCATGAGCAAGGCGCAACTCACCGCCTTCATCGACCAGCAGCTCGCCTGAGGCATTTCAACCGGCCAGCGCGCAATGCGTTGGCCGGACGATTTTTTGCTGTCATAATCTCCCACAGATCACCGGCCCCTTCGAGGTAACCGGTTCGAGTTCCCCGGTTTGTGAAGCAGCTCTCGCTTCACACTAAACCTCCCCCCGTTTTTCCGATCGATTGCCCCGCAAGGGGTCATTCCATGCACTTAAACGAACTCAAGGCACTCCACGTGTCTGAAGTCCTCAAGCAGGCTGAAGCGCTTGAGATCGAAAACGTCGGCCGCATGCGCAAGCAAGAGCTGATGTTCGCGATCATCAAGAAGCGCGCCAAGGCCGGCGAGCAGGTCTTTGCCGACGGCGTGCTCGAAATCCTGCCCGACGGCTTCGGCTTTCTGCGCAGCCCCGACACCAGCTTCACCGCCAGCACCGACGACATCTACATTTCGCCGAGCCAGGTGCGCCGCTTCAACCTGCACACCGGCGACATGATCGAAGGCGAAGTGCGCACGCCCAAGGACGGCGAGCGCTACTTCGCGCTGACCAAGCTCGACAAGGTCAACGACGGTCCGCCCGAGCAGAACAAGCACAAGGTGATGTTCGAGAACTTGACGCCGCTGTTCCCCAAGGAACAGATGAAGCTCGAGCGCGACGGCATCAAGAGCGACGAGAACATCACGGGCCGCATCATCGACATCATCGCCCCCATCGGCAAGGGCCAGCGCGCCCTGCTGGTGGCGCCGCCCAAGAGCGGCAAGACGGTGATGATGCAGCACATCGCCCACGCCATCAGCGCCAACTACCCCGAAGTGCACATGATGGTGCTGCTGGTGGACGAGCGGCCTGAAGAAGTGACCGAAATGCAGCGCACCGTGAAGGGCGAGGTCATTGCCTCGACCTTCGACGAACCCGCGGCTCGCCACGTGCACGTGGCCGAAATGGTGATCGAGCGCGCCAAGCGCCTGGTCGAGCTCAAGAAGGACGTGGTGATCCTGCTGGACTCGATCACCCGCCTCGCCCGCGCCTACAACAACGTCGTGCCCTCGTCGGGCAAGGTGCTGACCGGCGGTGTCGACTCCAACGCGCTGCAGCGCCCCAAGCGCTTCCTGGGCGCGGCTCGCAACGTGGAAGAAGGCGGCTCGCTCACCATCATCGGCACTGCGCTGATCGACACCGGCAGCCGCATGGACGAAGTGATCTTCGAAGAGTTCAAGGGCACCGGCAACTCCGAAATCCACCTGGACCGCCGCCTGTACGAAAAGCGCGTGTTCCCGTCGATCCAGCTCAACCGCAGCGGCACCCGTCGCGAAGAACTGCTGCTCGCCCCCGAGATCCTGCAAAAGACCCGCATCCTGCGCCAGCTCATGTACAACATGGACGAGATCGAGTCGATGGAACTCATGCTCAAGAACATGAAGGCGACGAAGACCAATGTCGAGTTCTTCGACATGATGCGCCGAGGCGGCTGAGCCCCCTCGCGATCGTCGCCCGAAAGCGCGTCGTCCCCATTGGGGCGACGCGCTTTTTTCATGGCGCCAAGGCCCGGCCCTCTTGTGCGCTGCGGGTACCCAGGTCGAGCAGTTCCATGAGCGCCACCGCCTCTGCCGGCGGCACTGGGTTGAGTCCGATGCCGAGGATCGCGTCGCGCACCGCGGCGTAGTAGTCGACGTAGTTGCCGCGGCGGTTGGGCACCGTGCTCTCGCGCACCCAGTTCTCGACCGCCACCGTCTTCAGCTCACCCGGCAACGGGTCCACACCCCAGTCGTCGCCGCCCGGGCGGCCACCAGCGCGGAGCGCGTCTTCCTGCGGATCGACGCCGCGCTTCACATAGCTGCCGCGTGTGCCATGCAGGATGTAGCGCGGCGCGGCATGGGCGGCCAGGGTGGTGGCGTGCAGCACCACGCGCAGCGGCGCATGAGGACCGCTTTCATAGCGCAGCACGGCATGAAAATAGTCCTCGACCTGCGCGCCCTCTCGAAGCACCGCGGTGTCGAGCTGCAGCGTGTCGGGCTTGCCGAACAGCTGAACCGCCTGGTCGACCAGATGGGCGCCCAGGTCGACCCAAAGACCAGACCCGGGCACTTTCTGCTCGCGCCAGCGGTCGCGCACCTCGGGACGGAAGCGGTCGAAATGCGACTCCAGGTACACCGGCCGGCCCACTTCGCCGCTGGCCAGCAAATCTTTGAGCGTGAGGTAGTCGGCGTCGAAACGGCGATTCTGGTAAACCGAGAGCACGCGATTGTTGCGCTCGGCCAACAACTCGAGTTCGCGAGCTTCGGCGGCATCGAGCGTGAAAGGCTTGTCCACCACGACGTGCTTGCCGGCTTCCAAGGCTGCCCTGGCGACCGGAAAATGCTGGGCATTTGGCGTGGCAACCACCACCAAGTCGATGTCCGCCCGCGCCACAAGCGCGTCGACGTCGGGCACCACGGCCACGCCGGGCCATTCGGCATGGACCTTGTGCGGCTGCGAGCTTGCCACCGCTGCCAATTCGAGCCCTGGAACGGCCGAAAGCACCGGCGCGTGGAAAGTCTGGCCGGCAAAGCCGTAGCCGACGAGGCCGGCACGCAACGTTCTGGAGGTCATCTGAGAGGCCGCCTTTCGCTCAAAACGGCCAGTATGCGATAATCGCTGGCTCCGCGAAAAGTGCGGCTGGGCGTTTTGCCCGGCGATTCCCCACCCGGAATGGCTTGCCCCTCTGTAGGCACGCTTGTGGCTCTCGCATCGACCCCAAAGGAAAGACCATGGCAAAAGAAGGCATCCACCCGAATTACCGCGACGTTCTGTTCGTCGACATGTCGAACGGCTTCAAGTTCGTGACCCGTTCGTGCGCGAACACCAAGGAAATGGGCAAGACCGACGACGGCCGCGAACTGCCGCTGTTCAAGCTCGACACCACGAGCGAATCGCATCCGTTCTACACCGGCACCCAGAAGTCGGTCGACAACATGGGCGGTCGCGTCGAGAAGTTCCGCAACCGCTTCGGCAAGACCACCGGCGCTGCTTCCAAGTAAAGCACGCGCTTTCGCATCGAGGGCAGCCCGGTTTACCGCGCTGCCCTTTTTCTTTCCCAAGACTGCCGTCCGAACCACCTTGTGAACCAGCCCACCCCAGCGATCGTTGCCCAAAGCGCCGTGCGCCGGTTGCCGCGCATCGCATTGCTGCTGTTATGCGCCGCCTACCTTCTGCCGGGCCTTGTGGGCCGCGGCCCATGGAAAAGCGCGGACATTACCTCGTTCGGCTACATGGCCGAGCTGGCGCGCAACACCGAGGGCATCTCTCGCTGGTTCGACCCCCTGCTCCTGGGCCTTCGGCCCGAAACGCCGGCGCTCATCCCGTACTGGATCGGTGCCTGGGCGATCAAGATCGCGCCCTCGTGGCTGCACCCCGACCTGGCCGTGCGCATCGTCTTTGCGCTGTTGCTCTGGGGCACGTTCACCGCCACCTGGTACGCGGTCTACTACCTTGCCCGCACCTCGCGGGCCCAGCCGGTGGCATTCGCCTTCGGCGGCGAGGCGCGCCCGACCGACTACGCCCGCGCGATTGCCGACGGCGGGCTGCTGGCACTGATCGCCTGCCTGGGCCTGGCCCAACTCGGCCATGAAACCACGCCGGCACTGGCACAGTTGTACTTTGCCTCGCATCTTTTCTACGGCGTCGCCGCGTTGCCGTACCGACGGCTGGGCCCGGTCATCGCGCTGATGGTTGGCACCATCGGCATGACGTTGAGCGGCGGCCCCACGGTCGGCCTGGCGTTGGCGGTAGGCAGTGCCCTCTTCATGGCCTATGAGCGGCGCACTGCCAAGGCCGAGGCAAACACCACCGCCGACGAAAGTCCCGGCTATAGCAAAGATGCTCTGGCCACAATGATTGCCGTCGCGCTGGTGGCGGCGGCGCTGGCCACCGGCCTGGGCCTGCTGCAGTGGAAGATTCAGCTGCCCGGCCATCATCCGAGCAGCACTTCCGTGCTGAGCGACGTCCGCAGCCAGGCCAAGCTGCTGGTGTGGTTCACCTGGCCCGTCTGGCCCCTCGCTCTCTGGACGCTCTGGCGCTGGCGCCGGCTGCTCACCGCGCGCCACGTGGCGCTGCCGTTCTGGTTCGCGCTGGTGCCGCTGGCTGCCACCTGGACTACCGACTATTCCGACCGGTCGCTGCTGCTGGCGCTGCCCGCCCTCGCCACGCTGGCGGCATTCGCGCTGCCCACGTTCCGGCGCAGCGTGGCGGCGCTGATCGACTGGTTCAACGTGCTGTTCTTCAGCGGCCTGGCGGTGCTGGGGTGGATCTACTGGGTTGCCATGCAGACCGGCGTGCCGCCCAAGCCGGCGGCCAGCGTGGCGCGGCTGGTGCCCGGCTTCGTGCCCGAGTTCTCGGCAATTCCCTTCGTGCTGGCCCTGGCCGCAAGCATCGCCTGGTGCTGGCTGGTGCGCTGGCGCACCGGGCGCCACCGCGCGGCGCTCTGGAAAACGCTGGTGCTTCCGGCCGGAGGCACCGCCCTGTGCTGGATGCTGCTGATGACGCTCTGGCTGCCTTCCATCGATTACGCACGCAGCTATGTGCCGCAGGTGCGCGCGGTGGCCGAGCGCGTCGGCCAGCCAAGCTGCATCGCCGAGCTGGCGCTCAGCCGGGCGCACATTGCGGCCCTGCAGCACCACGGCCGTTTCAACTTGCAGCCGCTGCTGCTCGGCACCAACTGCCCCTGGCTGCTGGTGAGCCCCGACACCATCGAGCGGCTTCACCTCATCATTCCGCTGGAGAAATGGCGCTTCAACGGCACCCTCCGCCGGCCCAGCAGTGCAACCGACGACCTGCTGCTCTACCAGAAGATCGCGCCGTAGCAAGTGATTGGCGAACGAGGCCTGATCGCGCGGCACGCCGGCACGGTGCTGGTCGGCCAGTTGGCCGTGATGGCGTTCGGCGTAACCGACACCATCGTGGCCGGCCGCTATGCAGAGAGCGCGCTGGCCGCGCTGTCGGTGGGCGCGGCCATCTTCATCAGCGTGTTCGTTTCGCTGATGGGCGTGCTGCAGGCGTTGCTGCCGGTCTGGGCCGAACTGCACGGCGCCGACCGCAGGAGTGAAGTGGGCCGCTCCGTGCGACAGTCGCTCTACCTGAGCGGCATCACCATCGCCATCGGCATGGCCGTGCTGCTGTTCCCCGGCGCGGTGTTGCGCTGGACCCAGGTGCCTCCCGAGATGCGCGCCGGCGTGGAGGCATACCTCGCGGTGCTCGCCTTCGCGCTTCCGCCCGCCCTTCTCTTCCGTCTTTTCAGCACGCTAAACCAGAGCCTCGGCAAGCCGCAAGTCGTGACCTGGCTTCAGCTGGGTTCGCTGTTCGTGAAGCTGCCGCTGTCGATCTGGTTCACCTTCGGCGGTGCCGGCCTGCCGGCCATGGGGCTGGTGGGCTGCGCCTGGGCCACGCTGTGCGTGAACTGGAGCATGCTGGCCTGCGCAGTCTGGCTCCTGCGCAGCAGCTCCTTCTACAAGGACTACCGGCTCTGGGAGCGCATCGAAGCACCCGACTGGCGGCAGATTCGCCAGTTCGCGAGCCTGGGCATTCCGGGCGGCCTCGCGGTGCTGGTGGAAGTGACTTCATTCACGCTGATGGCGCTCTTCATCGCTCGCCTGGGCACGGCCGCGGCCGCCGCGCACCAGATCGCCTCGAACCTGCTGGCGGTCGCCTACATGGTGCCGCTCTCGCTCGGCATTGCCACCAGCGCGCGGGTGAGCTTCTGGCTCGGTGCCGGACAGTCTGCCAAGGCCCGCCGCGCCTGCCGCATGGGCTTTGAGCTCACTGCGCTTTGTGCCCTGTTCTTCGCGGGCGCGCTGGTGGCGCTGCGCTTCCAACTGGCGCATGTGTATTCCGACAACCCAGCCGTGATTGCCCTTGCCGCGGCGCTGCTGCTGGTGGTCGCGGCCTACCACTTTGCCGATGCTCTGCAAACGCTCTGCGTTTTCGTGCTGCGCTGCTACCGGGTCACGCTGGTGCCGCTGGTCATCTATTGCACACTGCTTTGGGGGTTCGGGCTCGGCGGGAGCTACCTCTTGGCCTACCGCGGGCTCGGCCCCTGGCCCGCGATGCAGTCGCCCTTGGCGTTCTGGCTCATGAGCACGGGCGCGCTCGCGGTCACAGCCGTGCTGTTCGGCGCGCTGCTGCGGTGGACGATGCGGCGCTCACTTCGCTAGCACCCGCGCTTCACGCACCCGGGTGGCCGGGAACACCAGCGCAAAGCGAGAGCCCTTGCCCACCGTGCTCTGGATGCGCAACTCGGCGCCATGCCGCTGCGCGATGTGCTTCACGATCGCAAGGCCCAGCCCGGTTCCGCCGGTCTCGCGCGAGCGGCTGCGGTCGATGCGATAGAAGCGCTCGGTCAGCCGTGGAATGTGCTCCGCGGCAATGCCTGGGCCGGTGTCGCGCACTGCGTATTCGCCACGTCCGTCAGGCAGAAGCCGCCAGCTCACCGCCACCTCGCCGCCACCTGGCGTGTAGCGGATGGCATTGCTCAGCAGGTTCGACATGGCGCTCTGGAGTTCGGTCGGCGCACCGGAGATTTCGGACTCGGCCTCGATGTCGAACGAAAGGCGATGGCCCTGCGGCGCCAGCCGGCCCGACAGCCCGCGCGCCTCGTCCTCGCAATGCGCCATGAGCGCACGAATGCGGATCCACTGGTTGCCGGACGGCGCCGCACTGCCCTCCAGCCGCGAGAGCGTCAGCAGGTCGTTCACCAGCGTTTCCATGCGGTGCGACTGCTGGCTCATCAGCGAGAGATACCGTGCGCGCTCGTCGGCATCGAGCGGCAGGTTCTGCAGGGTTTCGACGAAGCCTGCCAACACCGTGAGCGGCGTGCGAATCTCGTGCGAAACGTTGGCGACGAAATCGCGCCGCATGGCTTCGGCCTGCTCCAGCGCCGTGATGTCGCGCGTCAGCAGCATGCGGCGATTGCCCGCATACGGATGCACCTGCACCGACAGACGCACCGGATGGCTGCGGTGCTGCGCCTGCCCTTGGCCGGAAGCGTCAATGACGACGTCGCGGCTGTAGTTCCACGACGCAAGGTAGGCCACGAAGGCCGGGTCGCGCACCAGGTTGGCAAGATGCTGCAGGAGATCGCGCTCGGCATCGATGCCGAACTGGCTGGCCGCCGTCTGGTTGCACCATTCGATGCGGCCCTGTTCGTCCAGCAGGATCACGCCGTTGGGCGAGGCCTGGATGGCCGCCAGGAACTCCTGCAGCCGGTCTTCGGCCTGCCGTGTCTGCTGCTCGCGTTCGCGCAGCAGCTTGCGGATGCGCTCGGAGAGTTCGCCCCAAACACCGGCTCCGCGCGTCGGCAGGCCCGCCGCGTTGTTGCGCAGCACCTGCAGAAGGCGCTCGGCCCGCCATGCATCGAGAGCGAGCCACAGCGCCGCGCCCAGCCAGGCGCCCAGCCATCCGAACTTCCAGCCAAAAATAGCGCCAGCGCCCACACCTATTGCAATGGACGCTATGAGAAATGTAGCAATACGGAAAGGCATGGCGGGCGATTATCCGCGCCCGCGGACCATGAAAGCCGGCGCGATCAAACCGTGACTTGGGCCGTCAGGCGATAGCCGGCTCCGCGAACCGTTTCAACCATGGGCGAAGCGGCGCCCAGCGATTCGCGCAGGCGCTTGACGTGCACGTCAACCGTGCGCTCCTCGATGTAGACGTGGTCACCCCAGACCTTGTCGAGCAGCTGCGCGCGGCTGTGCACGCGCTCCGCGTGCTGCATCAGATAGGCCAGCAGCTTGAACTCAGTCGGCCCCACCTTGAGCGCATTGCCCTGCCAGGTAACGCGGTGCGTGGCGGTGTCGAGCGCAAGCTCGCCGATTTCCACGCGCTCCGTGACCACCTCGGGCGCGCGGCGGCGCAGCACGGCGCGGATGCGCGCGAGCATTTCCTGCGTGGAGAACGGCTTGGTGATGTAGTCGTCGGCGCCCGCATCCAGGCCCGCCACCTTGTCGGGTTCGTCGCCTCGCGCCGTCAGCATCAGGATGGGGATCGCCTTGGTGCGCGCATCCTTGCGCCACTGGCGTGCGAGCTGCAGGCCGCTCTGGCCCGGCAGCATCCAGTCGAGCAGGATCAGATCCGGCAAGAAGGCGTCGATCTCGCGCTGCGCAGCCGCGCCATCCTCCGACCAGATCGGCTCGAAGCCGTTGTGGCGCAGGTTGACGGCGATCAGCTCGGCGATCGACGACTCGTCTTCTACGATCAGGACTCGGGGTTTCTTCATGCTTTCTTGGGAGTCTGGCGCTCGTTGTTACTTCAGCGCCGATTCGATCTCTTGCATCGAAGTGTGCCGCACATCGGCGCCCTTGACGATGTAGATGATGAACTCGGCGATGTTCTTGGCGTGGTCGCCGATGCGCTCGATGGCCTTGGCCAGGAACAGCAAGTCGAGGCTGGCCGAGATCGTGCGCGGGTCTTCCATCATGTAGGTGACCAGCTTGCGCACGAAGCCGTCGAACTCCTTGTCGATCAGGTCGTCGTCCTTCAGGATCGACAGCGCGGCGGCCGTGTCCAGGCGCGCGAACGCGTCGAGCGCGGTGCGCAGCAGACCCGAGGCCAGGTCGGCGGCAATGCGCAGTTCGTTCGAGGGCAGAGCGCGGGCGGAGCCGCTCTCGATGATCGACTTGACCATGCGTGCGATCTTGTTGGCCTCGTCGCCCACGCGCTCCAGATTGGCGGTGGTCTTGGAGATGGCGATCAAGAGGCGCAGGTCGCGCGCCGTCGGCTGGCGCCGCGCGATGATCGACGACAACTCGCGGTCGATCTCGATCTCCATCGCGTTGACGCGGTGCTCGGTTTCCATCACGCGGTCGGCCGCTTCGGGGTCGAACTGCAGCAGCGCATACACGGCTTGGTGGATCTGCGCCTCGACCATGCCGCCGAGCTCCATCACGCGCGACGAAACGCCGTTGAGTTCGCTGTCGAACTGGCTGGAGAGATGTTTTTCAGTCATGTGTGCCTCCTTGTCATCAGCCGAAACGGCCAGTGATGTAGTCCTCGGTCTCCTTGCGCTGCGGCTTGAAGAACATCTGTTCCGTCGCGCCGAACTCGATCAGGTCGCCCAGGTACATGTAGGCGGTGTAGTCGCTGCAGCGTGCGGCCTGCTGCATGTTGTGCGTCACGATGACCACGGTGTACTCGTTTTTCAGCTCGGCAATCAACTCCTCGATCTTCGCGGTCGAGATCGGGTCGAGTGCGGAGCAGGGTTCGTCGAGCAGCAGCACTTCAGGCTTGATGGCAATGCCGCGGGCAATGCACAGGCGCTGCTGCTGACCGCCGGAAAGCCCCGAGCCGCTTTGCTGCAGCTTGTCGCGCACCTCGGTCCAAAGAGCGGCCTTCTTCAGGGCCCACTCGACGCGGTCGTCCATTTCGCTCGCGCTCAGGTTCTCGAACAGCTTCACGCCGAAGGCGATGTTGTCGTAGATCGACATCGGGAACGGCGTAGGCTTCTGGAACACCATGCCGATCTTTGCGCGAATCAGCGCCACGTCCTGTTTGGACGTGAGCAGGTTCTCGCCGTCCAGGGCAATGGTGCCCTCGGCGCGCTGCTCGGGATAGAGCTCGAACATGCGATTGAAGGTGCGCAGCAGGGTCGACTTGCCGCAGCCCGACGGACCGATGAAGGCAGTGACCTTGTTCTCGGGGATCTCGAGGTTGATGCCCTTGAGCGCGTGGAATTTGCCGTAGTAGAAGTTCAGGTCCTTGACCGAGATCTTCGAGCGCGACGGTTGTGCGACGGTAGTTGGCATGGGTGACTTCTTCTTCAGTGTTTGTTGCGCGTCAGCACACGCGCCAGGATATTGAGGGCGAGCACGGCGACGGTGATCAGGAACACGCCGGCCCACGCCAGCTGTTGCCAGTTCTCGTACGGGCTCATCGCGAACTTGAAAATCGTGACCGGCAGGCTGGCCATTGGCTGGCTGATGTCGGCGGTCCAGAACTGGTTGTTCAGCGCGGTGAAGAGCAGCGGCGCGGTTTCGCCGGCGATGCGCGCCACGGCAAGCAGCACGCCTGTGACCACACCAGCGCGTGCGGCGCGCAGCGTGATGCTCAGGATGACCTTCCACTTCGGCGCGCCGAGGGCGTAGGCCGCTTCGCGCAGCCCCGGCGGCACCAGCTGCAGCATGTTCTCGGTGGTGCGAATCACCACCGGGATCACGATCAGCGCCAGCGACAGTGCACCCGCAAGACCCGAGAAGGTCTTGAAATAGGCCACCACCACGGCGTAGACGAACAGGCCGATCACGATCGAGGGCGCCGACAGCAGGATGTCGTTGACGAAGCGCGTGACCGAGGCGAGCCAGCCCTTGGTGTTGTATTCGGCCAGGTAGATGCCGGCCATGATGCCGATCGGCGTGCCCACGAAGGTGGCAAGCCCCACCATCACGAACGAGCCGAAGATCGCGTTGGCGATGCCGCCAACTTCGTTCGGCGGAGGCGTCATTTCGGTGAAGGTGGCGAGCGCCAGGCCGCCGATGCCCAGGCGCAGCGTTTCCCACAAGATCCAGACCAGCCAGAACACGCCGAACACCATTGCCGCGAGCGACAGCGTGAGCGCGATCTTGTTGACGCGGTTGCGCGCGGCAAACTTGGCCTGGCGGGTTTCGGCGAGCGCCTTCGCGCTCAAGAGGCTTTCAGCAGTGCTCACGACTTCGTCCCTTCGCTCTTCTTCATCTGGGCCAGCAGCACCTTCGAGAGCGTCAGCACGACGAAGGTGATGAAGAACAGCACCAGGCCGAGATACATCAGCGCAGCCTGGTGCAGGCCCGCGCCGGCTTCGGCAAACTCATTGGCAAGTGCCGAGGTGATGCTGTTGGCAGCCTCGAACACGGAAAGCGAATTGAGCTGGTTCATGTTGCCGATGACGAAGGTGACCGCCATCGTTTCACCCAACGCACGGCCAAGGCCGAGCATGATGCCGCCGATCACGCCGGCCTTGGTGTAGGGCAGCACGACCTTCGAGACCACTTCCCACGTCGTGGAGCCGAGACCATAGGCCGACTCCTTGAGCAGCGGCGGCGTCACTTCGAACACGTCGCGCATCACCGAGGCGATGAACGGAATGATCATGATCGCGAGGATGATGCCGGCCGACAGAATGCCGATGCCCACCGGCGGGCCGGACACCAGCGCGCCGAGGTATGGCACGCCGGCAAGCAGCTTCTGCAGCGGCTGCTGCACCCAGGTGGAGAGAATCGGGCCGAACACCAGCAGGCCCCACATGCCGTACACGATGGACGGCACGGCAGCGAGCAGTTCGATGGCCGTACCCAGCGGGCGCTTGAGCCAGTTGGGCGAAAGTTCAGTCAGGAACAGCGCAATGCCGAAGCTCACCGGCACTGCGATCACCAGCGCGATGATCGACGTGGCCAGCGTGCCGTAGATCATGACCAGGCCGCCGTACTCGTTCTGCACCGGGTCCCACACGCTGCTGGTGAGAAAGCCGAGGCCGTACTTCGAAATGGCGGGCCATGCGCCGGCGATCAGCGACAGCAGGATGCCGATCAGCATCGCGAGCGTGAGCAACGCGGCGCCCTTGGCGGCCCAGCCGAAGATGCGGTCGGCCATGGGGCCGGAACGCGGAGCCTTGGCGGGCGGTGGAGCAGTGGCGCGGCCGCGCTCTGACGCGAGGTCGAGCGTGGATGCGGAAGCAGGATAAGTGGATGACACGGGTCGCTCCGGCAATGACGAAGGCGGCGCATCCTTGAGCGAAGTGCTGCTCATGAATGCGCCGTTCCTGGCTTGATGGGTGGGTTGCTTACTTGAACGCGACCGGCTTGCCCGATGCGTCCTTCACCTCGCCCCATGACTTGGCAATCGTGGCCTTGACGCTGTCGGGCATCGGCACGTAGTCGAGGTCGTCGGCGGTCTTGTCGCCACCCTTGTAAGCCCAGTCGAAGAACTTGAGCACGGTGGTCGCGTTGGCGGGCTTGTCCTGCACCTTGTGCAGCAGGATGAAGGTGGCGCCGGTGATGGGCCATGCGCCCTTGTCGGCCTGGTTGGTCAGCACCTGGTAGAAGCTCTTGTTCCAGTCGGCGGCGGCGGCAGCGGCCTTGAAGGCGCTGTCGTCGGGCGAGACGAAGTTGCCGGCCGCGTTCTGCAGCTGGGCGTAGGTCATCTTGTTCTGCTTGACGTAGGCGTACTCGACGTAGCCGATCGAATTGGGCAGGCGGTTCACGAAAGCGGCGACGCCTTCATTGCCCTTGCCGCCCGCACCGGTCGGCCAGTTCACGGCCGTGCCTTCGCCGACCTTGGTCTTCCACTCGGCGTTGACCTTGCTCAGGTAATTGGTGAACAGGAAGCTGGTGCCCGAGCCGTCGGCGCGACGAACCGGCGCAATGGCGGCGTCCGGCAGGGCCAGCGAGCCGTTCAGCGCCTTGATGGCGGGGTCGTTCCACTTGGTGATCTTGCCCAGGTAGATGTCGCCCAGCACCTGGCCGTTGAGCTTCAGCTCGCCGGGCTTGATGCCGGGAATGTTCACCACGGGAATAACGCCACCGATGACGGTGGGGAACTGCATCAGGCCCTTGGACTGGAGTTCTTCGTCCTTCAGGGGCGCATCGGAAGCACCGAAATCGACCGTCTTGGCTTCGATCTGCTTCAGGCCGGCACCCGAGCCGACCGACTGGTAGTTGATCTTGACGCCGGTGGCCTTGTTGAAATCGGAGGCCCACTTGGCGTACAGCGGTGCCGGGAAGCTGGCGCCGGCGCCGGTCACGTCTTGTGCGAAAGCGGGAACATGGGCGAAGACCGCGGCGACGAGGCCGGCGGCTGCAAATTTGAAAGTCGTTTTCATATGGCTTCCGTTTAGAAGTAAGAAGTAGTCCCTTTCGGGCTTGGAACGGACTCTAGGAAGCTTGTGTGACATCGGTGTGACACCCGGCCGTCGAGGGAAAATGGCGCTGCTCCCTCTCGGCGTTTGTGACGCTGTCACACAAACGTCATTCGCCGCGCCTAGCCTTTCGAACCTCGCCACCGGCGAATCGCGGGGGGCGGCGCACCTGTCACGGCGCTACGATCAGAGATACCGCCCTCTTCACTACAACTACATGCAAAACGGCACCCGCCTCGCCGCAGTCGATCTCGGCTCCAACAGCTTCAGGCTCGAGATCGGCCAGGTCGACCACGGCCAGATCCACCGCACCGAATACCTGAAAGAAACGGTGCGCCAGGGCAATGGCCTGGACAGCGCCCGCAATCTCACGCCGGAAGCCATGCAGCGCGGCTGGGACGCGCTCGCCCGTTTTGGCGAGCGGCTGGCCGGGTTCAAGCGCTCGCAGGTGCGCGCCGTGGCCACTCAAACGCTGCGCGAGGCGCGCAACCGCGAAGAATTCTTGTTGCGCGCGCGCACCATCCTGGGGTTTGGCATCGACGTGATTCCGGGCCGGGAAGAAGCCCGCCTGATCTACCAGGGCGTGGCGCACATGCTGCCGCACACCGACGCCTCCGACCGGGAACGCCGGCTGGTGGTGGACATCGGCGGGCGCTCCACGGAAATGATCATCGGCCGCGCAATGGACGCCGAGCTGATGGAGTCCTACCGCGTCGGCAGCGTCGCCTGGTCGATGAAGCACTTCGCGGAAGGCCTCTTCACCCCGGCGGCATTCCGGGCCGCCGAGGTGGCAGCCAAGGCCGTCCTGGACGACGCACTATCGAGTTACACCCGCGACCAGTGGGACGTGGCCTATGGCGCATCAGGGACCATCGGCGCGGTGGGCGACGTGCTGGCCGCGGCAGGCGGCGAGCCGGGCCTGATCACCCGCGACGGCCTCGACTGGCTGGTCGACCGCCTGTTGAAGGCCGGCAGCACCGACAAGCTGCGAATCGACGGCATGCGCGAAGACCGCAAGCCCGTCATCGGCGGCGGCGTGAGCGTGCTGCGGGCGGTGTTCGACCTGCTCGGCATCGACGAAATGAAGGTGGCCCAGGGTGCGCTGCGCCACGGCGTGCTCTACGAATTGCTGGAACGCGACGAAGGCGTGGCCGACATGCGCACCGCCACCGTGGCGCGGCTGGCCAGCCGGTTCGCTGTCGACACGGCCCAAGCCCGGCGGGTGGGAGAAACAGCCGCGGCACTGTTCGCGCAGCTCGCACCTGCCGCGCGCGGCGGCAGCTCCGGCAGCCGCGCCGGTCGCGCGATGCGCAAGCTCGGCTGGGCGGCCCAGCTGCACGAGATCGGCACACTGGTTTCGCACAGCGACTATCACAAGCACGGTGCCTACATCCTGGACAACACCGACGCGCCCGGCTTTGCCGTCAACGAACTGCACGCGCTGGGCCAGCTGGTGCTGGGGCAGCGCGGCAAGCTGCGCAAGCTCGACGCCGCGCTGGACGACGAGACCTTCGTGATGCAGCTGCTGTCGCTGCGCCTTGCGGTGATCCTGTGCCACGCCCGCCGCGACCCCGATCCGCAGGCACTGCATCTCGCGGCGCTGGGCGCCAGGGCATTCACGATCGCCTGCGCGCCCGACTGGGCCGACGCCTATCCGCAGTCCGCGCACCTGCTGCGCGAAGAAGTGCTGGCCTGGCAGAAGACCAGCAGCTGGCGCGTGGAACTCAGCGGCTGCTGAGGCGCTTCACTTCACGTCGCTTTGCGTTGAAGCTGCGTCGAGGCCGGCCGTACGCGTGGGCTCGGCGGTGGCAGCAAGACGCGGCTCGTCGGCGCCGAACATCACCAAATAAGCCGGCTGCACCGCCTGTGCAAAGCCCTGCCTGAGCCCTTCACGGGCTCCTTTGGAATCCTGGAGGAGGCCCTCATACATGAAGTAGGCCGGTTGCGCCAGGTCGGCGGTGTGGGTTGCCTGGTACACCACCGACTGCTGCTCGTCCCGCAGCACCTGCTCGACCGCGACGAAGGGCTTGAAGCTCGACGTGGAGTCGGGTGCGCCGTACGCCGCCGTGATCCGCATCGTCAACGTGCCGTAGCCGGGCGTGGGCCGATGTCCGAGCGCCCGCATCTCGGCAACTGGTCCGTTCACGCGGTAGGCAGGTGTCAGCTTCACTTCGCGGCCGCTCTCCCGCAGTCGCGCCGCAAAATTTTCCGCGAACTGCCTGCTGAGTGACGGCGCGGCCGTGCTGTCGTTCTTCAGGGCCGCCATGAATTCCTTGCTGCGCCGCGCGTTGCGCTCGCCCAGGTTCGCCCGGCTGCCCACTTCGAAGCCAAGCGACACCAGCGTGCCGACGGGTCCCAGAAACCCGGCCAAGCCCACAATGGCGGAACCGCCGCCGTCCACCACGGTGAACTGGTCTTCTTCGTTGTAGAGGAGTTCGATCTTTGCCAGCGATCGAGTGGCCTCAGGCCGTGCCTGCAGCTCGGGCTGGTGTGTCGCACATCCGGCCAGGAGGGCCGCGGCTGCAAGCAGGAATACAAGCGTTTTCATGGCGACTGCGGGGAAGGACCGTTGCGGCAGCGTTCGCCGCCCACTTTGTAAGTTATCGATGCTATTTGTGACTAAATGCATCTGGCCCGGGCAGTATGCCAGCCTGGCCTCGTTCCGGCCCTTGAGATTTCGTTAAAAAGTTCTCGTCCGGCGCAGATTTAACGCACTAAGTTCTCATGCATTGCGCCAAGAACTCAGCGGGCTTGCGCAGCTTCAGTTGAGCTCGAGGCAGCTGTCTGGGTCGAGGCCGCCCGAACCGTGCGCGGCTCCTCGTCCCCGAACATGCCTGCATAGGCCGGCTGCACGACCCGGTCGAGCCCCTGCTTCAGCCCTTGATGGGCACCTGCGGTGTCCTTGAGCAAGCCGTCGTACATGAAGTAGGTCGGCTCAGTCACATCAGCGAAGCTGGACGCCTGATGAATGACTGCCTGCTGCTCGTTGCGGAGCAGCTGCTCGACCAGCACGAACGGTTTGAAGCTCGACGTCGCATCAGCGGCGCTGTACGCCGTCGTGATTCGCAGGATCAGCGTGCTGTAGCCGGGCGTGGGACGGAGTTCGGGCACCTGCATCTCGGCGAGCTGTCCGGTCGCGCGCATGAAAGGCGTCACTTTCACCTCGCGGCCGCTGCTGCGCAGGCGCGTTGCCAGTTGCTCCGCGAATTGTCTGTTGAGTGTCATGGCCGCGCCGCTGCTCTTCAAAGCCGCTGTGAACTCCTTGCTGCGCTGGTCGGTGCGTGCGGCCATGCCCATCCGGCTGCTGGTGTCAACGGTCAGAGCCAATATCGCGCCGATGGGCCCCAGGAGCCCCGCGAAGCCCGTCAACCCGGAGCCACCGCCGTCCGTGACGATGAGCTGGTCTTCCTCGTTGTAGATGAGTTCGACCTTCTCGATCGAGCGGGCAGCTTCGTAGCGGGCCTTCAGCACAGGCTGGGAGGTGTTCGTCGCACAGCCCGACAGGAGGGCTGCGGCAACGAGCAGAAGCGTCAGCATATTCAACGACATGCAGGCGTCTCGGCGCAGCATGTTCGTGAGGCTTTTTGGCAGCGGGTGGAGCAGTTTCATGCGTGTTCCCCAGTGAATTGGCCGGCTGGAACCGCTTCTTCCCCTCATCGGGGCAAGGCGTCTTGCCGTGGAGTCACTGTAGAAATTGCGCTGCGTGCGCACATGAGCGGTGCGCACCTTCTCCCGGGAGACAAGCGCCCCGCCGCCTCCGGCTGGCCCCATGACAAAGCGCCTGCCCGAAAGAGGCGGTCAAAGGTTGCCGCCGCGAAGACGGCTATGGGAGCTAGAGAAGCTCGGGCGACTGCACGGTGACGACCACGGTCTGCACGTCGCCGTCGCGTTCGCGGGTCCGGATCCACCACAGGGAACCCTTGCGAACCGGGCAGCTGTCCTGCTTCAAGCCTAGAAGCAGAGAAATGGCCTGCCCCACCGATGGCTGATGACCGACCATCAGCACCACCGACTTGCCATTCGGCCAGCCGGCCGCGCCCAGCATGGCCTCGGGCGTGGTGTCCGGCGCGAGTTCGGAGCGCAGCTTGTATTTGCGGCCGAGGGCGAGCACGGTCTGCTCGCAGCGCCGTGCAGGGCTGCAGATGATGCGCGTGCCATCGGGCAGTTGCCGGTCGAGCCAGCTGGCCATGCGCTTGGCCTGCTTTTCACCGCGCCCGGTAAGGGAGCGCTGCAGGTCGTCGCAGCCCTCGGTCCAGTCCTCGGCCTCGGCATGGCGCCAGAAGATCAAGTCCATGCTTGTGGTCTTTCGGTCGTCAGTTGCTGGATGCATCGGAGTGGTGGCCTCGCAATGCATATCGGTTCATCAGCGCGGTCTGTGCGCCATGCGCTTCGATGACGCGCGAGGCGCCCGCCTCGCCCGGATGGGTGTCGCGGTCGACGCGCGTATAGATGCCGTCGCCTCCCAGGTCCCAGGCATCGCGCCCGTCGTGCAGGTAAGCCACCAGGCATTCGTCGATCAGGCGCTGGCGAAGGCTGGGATCGGTCACGGGCCAAGCCAGCTCGATGCGCCGCATCATGTTGCGGTTCATCCAGTCGGCGCTTGAAAGGTAGAGCGATTCTTCCTCGCCGCTGCGAAAGTAGAAGACCCGCGAGTGTTCGAGAAAACGGCCGATCACCGAACGCACGCGGATGTTGTCGGTCAGCCCCGGCACCTGCGCCGGCAAGGTGCAAGCGCCGCGCACGATGAGGTCGATCTTCACCCCGCTCTGGCCCGCCCGCATGAGTGCGGCCACCAGTTGCTCGTCGGTGAGCGCGTTCATCTTGGCGACGATGCGCGTGGGCTCGCCAGTGGCGGCGGCCAGGCTCAGGGCGTCGATCTGCAAGATGAGATTCTTGTGCAGGTCGAACGGCGCCAGCCACATGCGGTTGAGCTTGGGCAGCCGGCTCTGGCTGGCAAGATGGACGAACACCGCTTCCATGTCGGCCGTCAGCAGCGGATCGGCCGTCAGGTGGCTGATGTCGGTGTAGAGCCTGGCGGTGCGCGGGTTGTAGTTGCCGGTGGAGAGATGGCCGTAGCGGCGCATCTGCTTGCCTTCGCGGCGCGTCACCAGCAGCATCTTGGCGTGGGTCTTGAGGCCGACCACGCCATACACCACCTGCGCGCCAATCGACTCCAGCATTTCGGCCCAGTTGATGTTGGCCTCTTCGTCGAAGCGGGCCTTGAGCTCCACCACCACGGTCACTTCCTTGCCGCGGCGCACGGCTTCGCGCAGCAGGTCCATCAGTTCGGAATCGGCGCCCGTGCGGTAGATGGTCTGCTTGATGGCCAGCACCTGCGGGTCTTGCACCGCTTCGCGCAAGAACGCGAGCACGCCATCGAAGCTCTCGAAGGGCTGGTGGATCAGCACGTCGCCGCGCTGCAGCCGCTCGAAGAACGACTGCGCAGGAGACAGCGTGACGGGATACGACGCGGCGTAAGGCGGGAAGAGCAGCTGCGGCTCCTCCAGCAGATCGATCAATTGGGTCAGCCGCGCCAGATTGACCGGTCCGTGCACGCGGTAGAGCGCCTGCGCCGGCAGATTGAACTGCGCCAGCAGAAAGCTCGCGAGCGATTCGGCGCAGCTGGCCGACACCTCGAGCCGCACGGCTTGCCCGTAGTGCCGGTGCTGCAGCCCCTGGCGCAATGCGGTGCGCAGGTTCTTGACGTCTTCCTCGTCGACCGCAAGATCGGAATGCCGGGTAACGCGGAACTGCGAGAAGTCGCCCACCTCGCGCCCCGGGAACATGCCGGACAGGTGCGCGCGCACCACGCTCGAAAGCGCCACGAACAGCGTCTTGCCGTCGGACACCTTGGCCGGCATGCGGATCACGCGCGGCAGCACACGCGGCACCTTGACGATCTGGATCGGGTTTTCGCGTCCGAAGGCGTCCTTGCCACCGAGCCGCACGATGAAGTTGAGCGACTTGTTGGCCACCTGCGGAAACGGGTGTGCCGGATCCAATCCGACCGGGATCAGGAGCGGGCGCACTTCGCGCTCAAAATATTCGCTGACCCATTTACGCTGCGCCGCATTGCGTTCGCCGTGCGAAATGATGTGGATGCCGTGCTTTGCAAAGGTCGGCATCAGTTCGTCGTTGTAAAGCGCGTACTGGCGCGCCACCAGCGTATGGGCTGCCTCGGCCAGGCGCTCGAACGATTCGATGGTGTAGCTGCCCTTCTGGTCGCCGGCACTGCTGGCAATCAGGTGCGGCGCGGCACGCACTTCGAAGAACTCGTCGAGGTTAGAGGAAACGATGCACAGGTAGCGAAGACGCTCGATCAGCGGGACCTCGGGCCGATGGGCCCAGTCGAGCACGCGCTCGTTGAAAGACAGGATGCTGTGGTCGCGGTCGAGCAGCGTGAAAGCCGATGCCGCGGACGACAGCGTCCGGTCAGCGGGAGCAGATTGCATGGGCACTGATTCTGGAGCAAGCGGCACGGGAGCACATGTAGGCGGAAATATGACAGTGTCGCCCTCGTTTGTGACGTTTCCGTGACGCTCCTGTGACGCCGGCTGGCCAACGCCCGGCTCCTCCACGCTGGACGAAGAGGCGGATGGCCTGGCAGCGGGCCGGGCAACCGCCGGTTTCATGCGCCGAGAAAGTGCTTGCGGTAGCGTGCCGGCAGGTCGTCGATGCGCATCAGCATCGGCAGGTCCGCGGTGTTGAAGTCGGGATCCCAGGCCGGCGCGCCCAGCACCTTGGCGCCCAGGCGCAGGTAACCCTTGATGAGCGCGGGCGGCTCCACGTCGAGCGCGCCATCCAGCCTTTCGATCGGCAGCGCCAGCCGGGGCTGCACCTGGTACTGGATCGGCGCCATGTGGCTGGCCGACAGCTGGCGCCAGATGCTGGCTGCCGCATCACCGCTGGTCACGCCGTTGTGCGACATGGGAATGCTGGCGCAGCCGATCATCGTGTCGAGCTTGTTGCGATGCATGAACCCGGCCAGGGCACCCCACAGCGCGAGGATCACGCCGCCCTGGCGATGGGCCGGATGCACGCAGCTGCGGCCCAGCTCGACCATGCGCTCGCGCAGGTCGCGCAGGCGGGTCAGGTCGAACTCGGTGTCGCTGTAGGTGCTGCCCACGCGACGGGCCTGGGCCGGCGTGAGTACGCGGTAAGTACCAATCACTTGCTGCGTGAGTTCTTCGCGCACCAGCAGATGCTCGCAGAAGTCGTCGAACAGGTCGATGTCGTGGCCCGCCAGCGGCGTGCTCACACGCGCGCCCATTTCGCCGACGAACACCTGGTAGCGCAGGCGTTGCGCCGCACGCACCTCGTCCAGGTGGCGCGCCCAGCTCACGGTGATACCTTGCTTGGCATCGACGACGACCGGCGGCACCGGCACGGCAGCGGGCGCCTCGGGTACCGCTGTGCGCGCGGCGGCCGGAGCCGGCCACCAGGCGGCGCGCAGGCCGATCTGCGACAGCGGAAACGTCGGGTTGGGCAGTTCTTTCATGGGGAACCCTTTCTGCCGATGGAGTCTCTGCACCTGCGGTGAAACCCGCATGTCAGCGGCATTGCATTTGCATGACGCGGGTTACAGCGTGTTCGACGGGCATGCGCATGAGAGGGCCGCTTGGTTGTCTAATGCGTGGGGTTCGCGACAAGGAGCTTCTGTACATGGCCACAGCCGCAAGCAGCAATTTCGACAACCGTCTTCACCAGACCTTTCCCGTTCTGAGCGACGCCGAGATCGCGCGCATTGCGCACTTCGGAACCGTGCAGCGCTTTGCACGCGGGGAGCGGCTGTTCACCGCTGGCGAGACGAGTCCCGGCATGTTCGTTCTGCTCAAGGGCGTGGTGGCGGTCACGCAGCGCGACGGCCTGGGGCACGTGGTGCCAATCGTGCGACAAGGCCCGGGCGAATTTCTTGCCGAAGTAGGCCAGTTGAGCGGCCGCCCTTCCCTGGTCGATGGCCATGCCGACGAAGAAGTCGAAGCGCTGATCGTCCCGCCGGCACAGCTGCGCGCGCTTCTCGTGGCCGAGGCCGATCTTGGCGAGCGCATCACCCGTGCGCTGATCCTGCGACGCGTGGCGCTGATCGAATCCGGCGCCAGCGGGCCGGTGCTGATCGGCCAGCCGCAGTCGCCGGACATGGCGCGGCTGGAGAACTTTCTTCGCCGCAACGGCCACCCCTATCACTTGGTCGATGCGGCAGAAGATCCTGATGCCGCGGCGCTGCTGGAACAGTACGGCACCTGCAAGTTGCTGGCCGTGTGCCCTGATGGCTCGGTACTGGTCAATCCGGCGGAGGATGCGCTGGCGCGCTGCTTGGGCATGGTCGACACGGAAGAGCGCGACGAGCTGTACGACGTGGCCGTGGTCGGTGCCGGCCCCGCCGGCCTTGCGACCGCAGTGTATGCGGCCTCCGAGGGGCTGCGCGTGATCGTGCTCGACTGCCGCGCCTTCGGCGGCCAGGCCGGTGCCAGCGCGCGCATCGAGAACTATCTGGGCTTTCCCACCGGCATCTCGGGCCAGGCGCTGGCGGGCCGCGCCTTCGTGCAGGCGCAGAAGTTCGGCGTGGAGATGCTGATCCCGGCCAAGGTCACGTCACTGGACTGTACGCGCGACAACCCGATTGGCAGCCTGCGCATCGCCCTTGCCGATGGCCGCACCATCAACGCGCGCACGGTGGTGATTGCGAGCGGTGCACGCTACCGCCGGCCCGATGTGCCGCGGCTCTCCGAATTCGAAGGGCGCGGCATCTGGTACTGGGCGTCGGCCATCGAAGCCAAGCTTTGTTCGCAGCAGGAGGTGGCGCTGGTCGGCGGCGGCAACTCGGCGGGCCAGGCTGCGGTGTTCCTGTCGCGCCATGCGGCCAAGGTCAACGTGCTGGTGCGCGGCCCTTCGCTCACGGCCAGCATGTCGCGCTACCTGATCGATCGCATCGAAGCTACGCCCAACATCGAACTGCATCCGCACACGCAGTTGGTGAAGCTGAACGGCGGCTCGGAGCAAGGCCTCACGGGTGCGACATGGCGCTGCCAGGACACCGGGCTCGAACACGACTGCGCGGCGCGCAATATCTTTCTTTTCGTCGGCGCCGAACCGGAGACCAGTTGGCTCGACGGCTGCGGTGTGTCGGTCGACAAGCACGGCTTCGTGCTGACGGGCAGCGCGGCCAGCAGCGGTTTTCCGGCGCGGCCGGCCACGGCGCTCGAAGCCAGCGTGCACGGTGTGTTTGCCGTGGGTGACGTGCGCTCCGGCTCGGTCAAGCGCGTGGGCGGCGCTATTGGCGAAGGCGCTGCCGTGGTCGCGCTGATCCACCAGCATCTGTCGTCCAATTCAGCCGTGGCCTGATCGGCTTCCCTGTTCGTCAGCCGCTTGGGGAAATTCCCGCGCCTGCGCGCGTTTGAATGGCCGCGTATATGCTGCCTGCCTCGAATCACACCGCTCACATTTGGAGCCCCGCGACATGCCTGCATCGCCTATCGAGGTCTATTCATGGCCCACGCCCAACGGCCACAAGATTCACATCATGTTGGAAGAGTGCGGCCTGCCGTACACCGCCCGGCCGATCAACATCGGCAAGGGCGACCAGTTCACCCCTGATTTTCTGCAGATCAGCCCCAACAACAAGATTCCGGCCATCACCGATCCCGACGGTCCCGATGGCAAGCCGATCTCGCTCTTCGAATCGGGTGCGATCCTCGTCTACCTGGCGGGCAAGACCGGCAAGCTGCTGCCCAAAAGCGACCGCGAGCGCTACGACGTGCTGCAGTGGCTCATGTTCCAGATGGGCGGCGTCGGCCCCATGCTTGGCCAAGCGCATCACTTTCGCATGTATGCGCCCGAGAAGATCGGCTATGCCATCGAGCGCTACAGCAATGAGGCCAAGCGCCTCTATGGCGTGATCGACAAGCAGCTGTCGAAGAACAAGTTCATCGCCGGCAAGACCTATTCGATTGCCGACATCGCCATCTTTCCGTGGCTGCGCAGTTGGGAAAACCAGGGCATCACCCTCACCGACTACCCGCACCTGAAGGCCTGGTTCGACGGCATTGCTGCGCGTCCAGCCGTGCAGCGCGGCGTGAAAGTGCTGGCCGACCTGCGCCAGCCGATCACCGGCGACAAGGAGCGCGAGATCCTTTTCGGCAAGACTCAATACGAGAAACGCTGAGAGGGCCAATATCCGGGCTAGAATAGAAGGCTTGTCGGGGTGTAGCGCAGCCTGGTAGCGCATCTGGTTTGGGACCAGAGGGTCGAAGGTTCGAATCCTTTCGCCCCGACCATAAGTAAAGACAAAGGCCGCTAGGTATATGTACCTAGCGGCCTTTTTCATTGGGAAATCCGTGACTTAGCGGACAGGGATGAACAGGGCGCTCCATTGACTGCCAGCGCCGGGTGGGGGTACAAATGGGGGTGCAAAGGGGTGATTTGGGGGTACGCAGAGCTCTGTACCCCCTCCCCCCAGCTGAAACGCCCCCGATCGCCCCCGCTGGAGCTGTACCCCTCGGAGTCGCCCCCCATGTTGACCGACGCCCAATGCAGGAACGCAACATGCCCGCCAGACCGGAGGCAGGCGCGCTTCAGCGATTCCGGCGGCCTGTACCTGCAGGTCAGCCCGGCAGGATCGCGGCGCTGGTTCTGGAAGTACCGGATTGCCGGCGCCGAGAAAGCGCTGGCGCTGGGACGGTACCCCGACGTGAGCCTGACGGCGGCGCGCAGGGCTCGCGACGCCGCCAGACTGCAAAAGGCCGGAGGCCGGGACCCGGTGGAGGCGCGCAAGATGGCCAAGCTGAAGGCCAAGGTGGTGGCGTCGGACACCTTCAAGGCCACCGCGCTGGAATGGTTCGGCAAGCACGAATCACGCTGGAGCACGCACTACGCCATCCGCGAAAAACGCAACCTCGAGAAAGACCTGTTCCCGCTCTTCGCGGCGCGGCGTATCGGCGAGATCGAGCCGATCGAATTGCTGGCCGCGCTGCGCCGGGTGGAGGAGCGCGGTGCGCTCGACGTGGCCCACCGGGTGCTGATGACCGCACGCGCCGTCTGGCGCTACGCCGTGGCCACGGCGCGGGCACCGCGTGACATCACCGGCGACCTCAAGGGCGCGCTCACGCCGCACAAGAAGCGCCACTTCGCGGCAATTACCGACCCTGTGAAGCTGGGCGAGCTGGTTCGGGTGATCCGGGCCTATCAAGGTGGCCCGATCGTGCGCGCTGCGTTGCAACTCGCTCCGATGCTTTTTCAGCGCCCGAACGAACTGCGTGGCGCAGCATGGTCAGAAATTGATCTCGACAAGGCCTTGTGGACCGTGCCGGCGGCGCGCATGAAGCGGCGCAAGGACGGCAAGGAACACGGCGACCCGCACCTGGTTCCGCTGCCGCGGCAGGCCATCGAAATTCTCCGCAACCTGCACCCGATCACCGGGCATGGCGCCATGGTGTTCCCCGGCGAGCGGAGTCACGATCGGCCTATCAGCGACAACACCCTGCGGGCCGCGCTGCTGACCCTGGGCTACGGCCCCACCGTGCAGACCGTGCATGGCTTCCGTGCCACGGCGCGCACGCTGCTGGCCGAAGTGCTGGAGGTTGAACCGCTGGTGATCGAGGCTCAGTTGGCCCATGCCGTCAAGGACGCGAACGGCCGGGCCTACAACCGCACCCAGTACGCAAAGCATCGGGCCGACATGATGCAGAAGTGGGCGGACTACCTGGACAAGCTTGCGGCAGGTGCGGACGTGATACCGATTGGCCGCGTGGCATGAAAACCAAGGACCCCCAACTAGGCAGGGTGACGTGTTGCCTGCCGTGCTGGCCAACTGGCCATCACTCTCAGCCGAGATAGGCCTCCACGCAGCGCCCTTCGGGCATGGTCAGGTATTTGCCCGGTTGAGGGTGACCTTCGAAAACTCGCTGGCCTCAAATGGGGTCGGCATCCTCACGTGAGCATTGTTATGGAAGAACCTTTTAAGCCCGCTTGGACCGATCTTCAAGCTGAGGCCCGTATTCAGCGCGAGATATTGGGTGAAGTCCACGACGCGCTCGAGGCTGCTTCATCGGGAAGTGAACTTGATCGACTGCGAGCGAACAGGGATCGCTGGCAGGCCTTGGCTTCGCTCTATGAAGTTCAAAATTCCGAACTGGAACGCGCGCTGTGGCGCGCCGAGCAAGAGGCGGTAAGCGCGTTGAACAGATTCCAACAGGCCACCAAGAAGCTCGGGCGCGGCCAGCGCCGCAATCCCGCCCCCACGCACGCAACACAGCTCTACGGCCTTGTGGAGCGGTACAGGTGGTATGCGGAGCTTGGCGGCAGGCCCTTCAACTTGACGCAGGCCGTGCGTCAAGTCACTGCAAGGCTCTATGCACAGGACGCGAGGGGCGTGCCGCTCCCCGCCGAGCGGCTGGCGAAACTGGTCAAGGATCGTCTGGCAGACAACCTCAGCGCCTATCGGAAGGTCAGGCGCCTCAGGGAGAGCCCCAGGGGGAGGGGCTGAAATCCCGATTTGTTGCCCTCTCCCCGAGAAGGTCTGGAAAAAGGACATTCGCTCCTATCTCACAACGGCAAACAAGGCCGAATACGAAGGAGCACAGAAATGCCGATTCTCAGAATCCCCTCCATCAAGGCAGAGATGGGGCACCGCTCAAACGCGAGCGTCTACAACGCTGTCCGCGCCGGCTTGCTCACCAAGCCGATCAAAATTGGTCAAAGGGCAGTGGGGCTGCCCGACTACGAGGTCTCGGCCATCAATGCCGCGCGCATCGCGGGCAAGTCCGATGCCGAGATTCGCGAGTTGGTGCATCGCCTGCACGCCAAGCGCGCCGAACTCGTGACGTTGTAAGGGGGCGCCATGACCCCCAAAACAAAAGCCGTCCGGATGCTGGACACATCCCGGACGGCCCTCAAGAAAAATCAGCGCTGCCAGTTTACCGGGTGCCTCTTTTCTGAGCAATCGATCAACACCGAGCGCCCTGGTAGCGTCAGCACAGGGGGGACTGACGTGAATGTGCCTCCCGAACACGACCAAAAGCGCTTCGCCACCCTGGCGGCCCAGTTCGCCATCGCTGGCCATGCGCTTGTTCGCAGCAGCCCCGCAGAGGGTGCTACCGCCTTTTACGCGATGCGGTGGGGCTGCATCAAGCCCCTTGCCAACCTCGACGCCTGCGAGCGCTTTTTGAATTTCATCGAAGGTGATCGCAATGTCGCCGATTGAGAACGTCTTGTTCCGCCTCGAACCCTACAAGAAATCCGGATCCGGTTTCTCCGCGCGCTGTCCGGTGCATGACGATCACAGCCCCTCGCTGTCGATCAAGGAAGGTGATGACGGCCGCGTGTTGGTGCACTGCCACGCGGGCTGCCCCCCTCAGGGGGTGGTCGCCGCCCTCGGGCTGACGATGCCCGACCTGTTCCCCGCGAACGGCAAGCCGCGCCGCCCCCCGCCTGCGCCTGGCGTCACCCGCACGGCACTGGGTGCGGCGCTCGAAATCGAGCAACAAGTGCTCTTCATCGTCGCGTACGACCGCGTGAAGGGCAAATCCATCAGCCCGACGGACGCAGCACGCGAGTGCCTTGCCAGGCAGCGGATCGAACTGGCGCGGAGGGCCGTATGAACGACCACAGCGACGTGTGGGCCGCGATGGCGGAGGCCGATGCCGCTGCGTCGGGCTGGCCCGACCCGACCCCTCTGCCTGACGCGCTGCCCCCCGTGCAGCCTTTCACTCCCGACCTGATGCCGGAGGCGCTGCGCGACTGGGTCGCCGACATCGCCTACAGGATGCAATGCCCCGCTGACTTCCCGGCGGTCGGCGCCGTGACGGCGCTTTCGAGCCTGGCGGGCGCGCGGGCGGTGGTGCAGCCCAAGGCGTACGACGACTGGCAGGTGGTCCCGAATCTCTGGGGCTTGATCGTGGGCCGCCCCGGCGTCATGAAGTCCCCCGCCCTGAGCGAGGTCCTGAAGCCGCTGCTCAAGCTGCAAGCCGCCGAGATTGAGCAGCACACAGCGGCGCGACTGGCGTGGGCGCTCGACAGCAAGCTGGCCGCATTGCAAAGTGCGGAGCGCGAGAAAAAGGCCAAGGGGCTCGCTGGCAAGGACCCGGCGGCGGCACGTTCGCTGCTGGAGCCGGTGGACACCGCGCCCGAGCCCGTCGCGCGGCGCTACACCGTGAACGACACCAGCGTCGAAAAGCTCGGCGAGATGCTGATGGCGAACCCGTGGGGCACCCTGATCTATCGGGATGAGTTGCACGGCCTGCTGACCGGCATGGACAAGCCGGGCCAGGAGGGATCGCGCGCCTTTTTTCTGCAGAGCTATGACGGGAATCAGGGCTACACCTTTGACCGTATCGGGCGCGGCACGGTGCACATTCCGCGCGTCTGCCTCGCCATGCTCGGCGGCATTCAGCCGGGCAGGCTCCAAGAGTATGTGCGCGGCGCGGTGTCGGGCGGCAGCGCCGACGATGGCCTGTTGCAGCGCTTCGCATTGACCGTGTGGCCGGACACGGCCGGCGAGTTCATCAACGTGGATCAATGGCCCGACACGCCCGCCAAGATGCGGGCATGGGCGGCGTTCGAGCGACTGGCATGCCTGCAGCCGGCAAGCGAGACCGAAGCCAGGGTCTGGCGGTTCGATGCCGTGGCGCAAGCCCTGTTCGCGGAGTGGCGCACGCCCTTCGAGCAAGAACTCAAACGCGGCGAGCTGCACCCGGCGATGGAAAGCCACCTCGCGAAGTACCGCAAGCTGATTCCGGCGCTGGCACTCTTGTTCGCGTTGATCGACACGCCCGACGCCGGCGTGATCGGCGAGCGTGAGCTGCTTCGCGCCCTGGCCTGGGGCGACTACCTGCGCAGCCACGCGCAGCGGCTGTACAGCGCAGCAGTGACGCCGTCGACGGGCGCGGCTGCGGTGCTGCTGAAAAAACTCAGGGGCGGGGCTCTGGGTGATTCATTCGCACCCCGCGAGGTGGCTGTGAAAGGATGGTCGGGCCTGCCGGATCCGGAGGCGGTGCGTAAGGCGGCAGACCTGCTGTGCGACTTCGACTGGCTGCGGCGCGTCGTGCTGCAGGGAGGTGTGATGGGCGGCAGGCCCAGCGAGCGCTACATCATCAACCCGGCGGCGAAGGGGGCGCCATGAGCTGGCTTGCCCGACTGAAAGATCAGAACGGCCCTGCGCCCCACCCTACAAAACCTACAAAAGGGGGTTTCGTAGGTTTCGTAGCCCCCTCCCAGGGGCAGATCGGGAATTTCGCAGAGACCGAGCCGCCCGAGGCGAACGGCACGGCCCTCGACCCTGATCGCGATTGCTGGCCCTGCAGTGATGCCATGACTGGCGCGGAGATCGACCGCTTCACCGCGCGGCTGGCGAGGTTCACCGACAAGGGGCTCTCTCTGATCGAGGCCGAGGCGCTGGCCGACCGCCTGGTGATCCGTGACCGGGACGGTGACGACCGGCGGCTGTGCCTGGAGTGCGCGCACCTCAGCGGCCGGCGCTGCGGCGCATGGCTACTGGCGGCAGTGGGCGGACCGATTGTGTCGACCGCCCTCCTCGAACTGCCCCAGCGATGCCCCGCGTTCGACTCGGGTCGGACAAAGGAGGATCTTGCGGCACACGCTCTGCGAACCTAGAACACCTTTGAGTCCGCTTGGACATGAAGGGTCGCGGCTTCGTAAACGCAGGTTTGTCCCAGGCTCAGCTCGCGGCGGATCAACTCGTTAGGCGCTCCGAATGGCCTGCAAAAAGACAGCTGCCTGCTTCGACAAGCTTGCGCCCCGTAGGCCTCTCTCCATGCGGGGTCCACCCCTCTCTTCACAGGGCACGAAAAGTAATCGCCGCGGTCCACCCTCTTCACGGGCGTTGAAGACGGCTGACCGAAGCCTTGATGATCCAGCGGTGAACCAATGCGGCCCGCACATGGTTCCGAATCACGCGACGCCGCCGTCCAATGCCGAAGGTTCGTTCTCGTTGATTTTTTCGGGGGCTGCCCGACGGCAGCGTTCGGCATGGGCTGCACATGGGCGCCCTGTCTAACCCCGCTTGGGAAGTTTGTCACTATCTCGTGAGCTACCGGACCGAGGCGGACGTCGGCTCATCATCGTGGCTGGCACGCGCGGCACCAACTGCAACGCAGGGGTGCAAACGGGAACGCAAGGGCGGGTATGTGGTTCATCTCTGCATCCGTGCGGGTTGCAGCGCATCCATCAATAGGCTTCATATGCTTAGCCCACGCAGGGCATGCGGCCTTCACGGAGGCCGCCGAGTTGTCCCGCCCTCGCGGCGTTCGATACCGGCTTTACCGCTACAGAGGGTGGAACACCATGAGCGAACGGGTCGCATGCTTGTCCTGCTCATGCATGTGCCAAGGCGGCGATTCGTTCGCTGAGAGGCATTTCTGATGCCTGCGAGTCGACGTGCTAATCCTTTTTTATGCAGTGCAAAAACTGAAAAAAACCCATTGAGGCGTAGCTCACACAACCAACTGCGCCCGTTCTCGTTCGTGCTGGCCGTGCCGGACGTTGAGCGGTTCGCCACCTACTTCAGGGATGCACAGGTCTGCAGCGCTACACTCCGTACCAGTATGGCTCGTCGCCCTCTCCATCGCTGCATGATCGCGCTCTTCGTGATCCTGTCGCTGCTGTTCTCGCAGCTGGCGCTGGCAAGTTACGTCTGTCCAGGCGTGCCGGATACGAATTCGATGGCCGAGATGATGGCGGCAGGTGCTCCGTGCGAAGGCATGGACATGGCTCAGCCGGTGTTGTGCTTCCAGCACGCCGCCGACATGTCGCTGTCCTTCGAGCCAGTGAAGCTGACCACCCCGTCTCTGCCCGCCATCGTGCAGGTCGTGGTCATGCCCTTGGTGCTGGTGTCGGACGGCCATGCCCTTCCGCAGCAGGCCGTGCCGGAGCGGCAACATCCGCCGCCCGATCCCGTTTTTCTCGCTACACGCAGACTTCGCGTCTGAAATCTCCGTCGACTGACCGGTGCTGGTGTTGCGGCTCGTCCGCTTGCCAGCGATCACCTCGTTCGTCTGCGGAGTTTTCATGTTCAACCTTTTCCCACGCGCAGCCGCATTGGCCGTTGCAATGCTGCCGTATCTTGCGGCGGCGGCCCCGCTGTCCCTCGATGCCGCGCTTCAGCTTGCCGCCCAGCGCTCCGAGACCACCCGCGCCGCCCGTGCCGGTGCATTGAGCGCCACGGAGGCGGCGCGCGCGGCCGCCCAAATGCCCGATCCCACGCTGCGCATCGGCGTCGACAACCTGCCGGCGACTGGGCCGGACCGCTTTCACACCACCCGCGACTCGATGACGATGAAGCGCATCGGCATCAGCCAGGAATGGCTGTCCGCCGACAAGCGTGCCGCCCGGCAGGCCGCCGCCGAGGCTTCGATCGGCCGGGAGGAGGTGCAAGTGCAGGCCGCTGCCGCCGACACCCGCCGGCAAACGGCGCTCGCCTATGTGGACGCCTTCTACGCGGGCGAGGGCCTGAAGCTCGCGAGGCTCATGGAGCACCATGCGCGCGAAGAGCTGGAGGCCTCGCGTGCGCGCCTGTCGTCGGCTGCGGGGAACAGCCAGGACGTGCTGGCATTGGCCGGTGCAAAAGGTGCTTCGGAAGACGAGACGGCCGACATCTTGCAGCAGCAAAGCGCCGCGTCTGCGGCTTTCCAACGGTGGGTCGGCGTGCCGCCCCACGAGCTGGTGCCACTTAATGCAATCGCGTTGCCGTCTGAAAGCACCTACGTGGCCGGGCACCCTACCGTCGCAGCAATGCAGCGCGACGTTGATGTGGCCAGGCACGCGGCAGCGGTCACCGCATCCAACCGCAAACCCAATTGGACCTGGGAGGTCGCCTACGGCCAGCGCACCGGCTATGCCGACATGGTGTCGGTGGGCGTGAGCATTCCGCTGCCCGTGGCGCCTGGCGAGCGGCAGGACCGCGACACGGCGGCCAAGTTGGCGCTGGTCGAGAAGGCGGAAGCCGACCTGGCTGAAGGGGTCCGTGCCGCCCGCACCGAGTACCGCGCGCTTGCCAGCGACGCCGAGCGCCTGCAGCAGCGCATCGAGCGCTATCGCGCCGGTGTCGTCGTCCCTGCCGGCCAAAGGACAGCCGCCGCGACCGCAGCCTACCAGTCCAACCAGGCCAGCCTCGCCGCCCTGTTCGAGGCCCGCCACGCAGAGGTCGAGGCGCAGCGCAAGCTGCTTGCGCTGCAGCGCGACCTTGCCAAGACCCACGTCCAACTGGCCTTCCGGCCGCTCACTGCCGAGGTGGCGCAATGAAACGCACACGCATGATCGGCGCCTCGCTGCTGGCCGCCCTGTTGCTCGCAGCTGGCGCCTTCTACCTGGGCCGCAAGACAGCACAGCCCGTGGACACGTCGACGACCGCGCCGGCGGCCATCTCCACCGATGGCCGCAAGGTCCTCTACTGGCATGACCCCATGGTGCCCGGCCCGCGCTTCGACAAGCCCGGGAAGTCGCCGTTCATGGACATGCAGCTGGTGCCCATGTATGCGGACAACGCGACCGGCACAGGCAGCGACGCGGGCGTGAAGATCAGCGCCGCCGTGCAGCAGAACCTCGGCATCCGGTATGCGAACGTGCGGCGCATCGACGCATCTTCCTCGTTCGAAGCCATCGGTTCCGTGCAGTTCGACGAGCGGCTCAATGTCGCGGTGCAGACCCGCGTGGCCGGCTACGTCGAGCGCCTCTCGGTCCGCGCGCCCATGGAGCGCGTGCGCAGGGGCCAGGCACTGGCCACCATCTTCGCGCCCGACTGGCTCGGGCCGCAGAACGAGTGGCTTGCGCTCAGGCGCTCAGGCGTTTCGTCCGATCTTGTTGCAGCGGCCCGCGAGCGCATGCGGGCCATGTCCATCCCCGCCGAGCTCATCCGGAGCAGCGAGGAGACCGGCACGGCGCAGGCGCGCTACGTGCTGACGTCGCCGGTCGATGGCGTGGTGGCTGAGCTGGGCGTGCGCGAAGGCGTCGCTGTTGCGCCGGGCACCACGCTGTTCCGCATCGCGGGTCTGCACAAGGTGTGGGCCGTGACCGAAATTCCGGAAGCGCAGGCGGTGCGCCTCGCGCGGGGCCAGAAGGCCAAGGCCGTTCTGCAAGCCGATACGTCGCAGTCGTTCGACGGAACGCTCGACGAAATCCTGCCCGAGATCAATGCAACCACTCGCACCTTGAAGGCCCGCTTCGAGGTCGACAACAGGAACGGAAAGCTCACCCCCGGCATGCTGCTGCGCCTTCAGGTGGCGGGACCGGCCAGCACGCGGCTTGTGGTGCCTTCGGAGGCCGTGATCCGGACCGGCCGGCGCGCCGTCGTCATCGTACGCAAGGCCGATGGCGCCTTCGAGCCGCGCGACGTGTCGCTGGGCGCAGACGTGGGAGACGACACCGAAGTCGTGTCGGGGCTTGCCGAGGGCGAGCAGGTGGTGGCGAGCGGCCAGTTCCTGATCGACTCGGAGGCCCGGCTGCGTTCCGTGCTGGGCACCATGGGGGCACCTGCGGCCACACCGGCCGCAAGCGCCTCGGCGCCGGCCGTGGTGACTCACCAGGCCGAAGGCAAGGTCGAGAGCGTGGCGCCCGACGGCATCACCATTTCGCACGGCCCGGTCGCAACGCTCCAGTGGCCCTCGATGACGATGGGTTTCGGCAAGGCATCGCCCAATGCATTCGCCGAGATCAAGGCGGGCGACACGGTGCGCTTCGACTTCAGGGAGGGCGGCCCCATGGGCTATGAGCTCGTCTCGGTGCAGCGTGTGCAACAGGGCGCGCAAAGATGATCGCCGCGCTCATCCGCTGGTCGATCGGCAATCGCTTCCTGGTGCTGATCGCCACCTTGTTCCTGGTGGCCGCAGGGTGGTGGTCGGTGGCCCGAACGCCGCTCGATGCCCTGCCCGATCTCTCGGACACCCAGGTCATCATCCGCACGCCCTATCCGGGCAAGGCGCCCCAGGTGGTGGAGGATCTGGTGACCTATCCGCTGACCACCACCATGCTCAGCGTGCCCGGCGCCAAGACCGTGCGCGGCTACTCGTTCTTCGGCGACTCCTTCGTCTACGTGCTGTTCGACGACAAGACCGATCCTTACTGGGCGCGCTCGCGCGTGGTGGAATACCTCAACCAGGTGCAGAGCCGGCTTCCTGCCGGGGCCGCCGCAGCGCTGGGCCCCGACGCCACCGGCGTGGGCTGGGTCTACGAGTACGCGCTGGTCGACCGCACGGGCACGCGCGACATCGGGCAGTTGCGCGCGCTCAACGACTGGTTCCTCCGGTTCGAACTCAAGACCGTCCCCGACGTGGCCGAGGTCGCCAGCATCGGCGGCATGGTGCGCCAGTACCAGGTGGTGCTCGACCCAGACCGCATGCGCGCGCTGGGCATCACGCAAGCGATGGTCGTGGAGGCCTTGCAGAAAGCCAACCAGGCCTCCGGCGGTTCGGTGGTGGAGCTCGCCGAGGCGGAGTACATGGTGCGTTCGCGCGGCTACCTGCGCACGCTGGACGACTTTCGAACCATACCGCTCTCGGTGGCGGGCACGACGCCCGTGCTGCTGCGCGACGTGGCCACCGTACAGGTCGGGCCCGAGATGCGCCGCGGCATCGCGGAACTCGATGGTGAGGGTGAAGTGGCCGGCGGCGTCGTCATCATGCGCTCGGGCAAAAACGCGCGCTCGACCATCGAGGCCGTCAAGGCCAGGCTCGAAGCGCTCAAGCCGGGCCTGCCGCCGGGTGTGGAGATCGTGCCCACCTACGACCGCTCATTGCTGATCGACCGTGCCGTGGAGAACCTTCGCGCCAAACTCATCGAGGAGTTCATCGTGGTGGCGCTGGTCTGCGCAGTCTTCCTGTTCCACCTGCGCTCGGCGCTCGTGGCCGTGGTGGCATTGCCCATTGGGGTGCTGGCGGCGTTTGTCGTCATGCACTGGCAGGGGGTCAACGCCAACATCATGTCGCTGGGCGGCATCGCGATCGCCATCGGCGCGATGGTGGACGGTGCCATCGTGATGGTCGAGAACGTGCACAAGCACCTCGAAGCCTTCGAGGCCGCGCAGGGACGGCCGCCCACGGTGGCCGAGCGTTGGCAGCTGGTGGCCGATGCGTCCGTGGAGGTCGGGCCCGCGTTGTTCTTCTCGCTGCTGGTGATTACGCTGTCCTTCGTGCCGGTGTTCTCGCTCGAGGCGCAGGAAGGCCGGCTGTTCTCGCCGCTGGCCTTCACCAAGACCTACGCCATGGCTGCCGCGGCGGGGCTTTCGGTCACGCTGATCCCGGTCCTCATGGGCTACCTGATCCGCGGGCGCATACCGCACGAAGCGGCCAATCCCGTCAACCGGGTCCTGATGGCGGCATACCGGCCGGTGCTGGAGCTGGTGCTGCGCTTTCCCAAGGGAACGCTGGCCGTGGCGGCCGTGCTGCTGGCGCTCACGGCGGTTCCGATCGCGCGCCTGGGCGGCGAGTTCATGCCGCCGCTGGACGAGGGCGACCTGCTCTACATGCCGTCCGCGCTGCCCGGCCTTTCGGTGTCGAAGGCGTCCGAACTGCTGCAGCAGACCGATAGGCTGATCAAGACCGTGCCCGAGGTCGAGCGCGTGTTCGGCAAGGCCGGCCGGGCAGACACCGCAACCGATCCGGCGCCGCTCGAGATGTTCGAGACCACCATCCAGTTCAAGCCCAGGGCGCAGTGGCGCGCGGGCATGACGGCCGACAGGCTGGTGGAGGAGCTGGACCGTGCCGTGAAGGTGCCGGGCCTCAGCAACGTGTGGGTGCCGCCGATCCGCAACCGCATCGACATGCTGGCCACGGGCATCAAGAGCCCTGTCGGCATCAAGGTGGCGGGCGCCGACCTGGCCACCATCGATGCGCTGACCACGCAGATCGAGACCGCGGTAAAAAAGGTTCCCGGCGTCTCGTCGGCGCTGGCGGAGCGGCTCACCGGCGGGCGCTACATCGACGTCGACGTCGACCGGCTCGCGGCGGCTCGCCATGGGCTCTCCGTGGCGGACGTGCAGGCCGTGGTGTCGACCGCGATCGGCGGCGAAAACGTCGGCGAGGTCATCCAGGGGCGAGAGCGCTATCCGATCAACGTGCGCTACCCGCGCGAGATCCGCGACTCGCTGGAGCGGCTTCGGCAGCTGCCGTTCGTGACGGCCCGAGGCGCGCAGCTGCTGCTGGGCGATGTCGCGAAGATCGCCATCGCCGACGGACCGCCGATGCTGCGCAGCGAGAACGCACGCCTTTCGGGCTGGGTCTACGTGGACGTGCGCGGTCGCGACCTGCGCTCCGCCGTCAATGACATGCAGGCGGCCGTCGGCCGGGCCGTGAAAATGCCTGCCGGGTACGCGGTCTCATGGTCCGGCCAGTTCGAATACCTGGAGCGCGCGACCGAGCGCCTGAAGCTGGTGGTGCCCGCGACGCTCGCGGTCATCTTCGTGCTGCTGTACCTGCTGTTCAGGTCCTTCGGCGACGCGGCCCTGGTGATGGCGGCCGTGCCGTTCTCGCTCATCGGCGGCTTCTGGCTCATCTGGGCGATGGGGCATTCGATCTCCGTGGCTACCGCCGTCGGCTTCATTGCACTGGCCGGCGTGGCGGCCGAGTTCGGTGTGGTGATGCTCGTGTATCTGAAGAACGCCCTGGCGCGGCGCCTGGAGGCCGGCGAACCGATGAACGATCAGACCCTGTTGGCCGCGATCCGCGAAGGCGCCGTGCTGCGGGTGCGGCCCAAGGCGATGACAGTGGCCGTCGTGATGGCGGGCCTGCTGCCCATCCTCTGGGGCAGTGGCACGGGCTCCGAGGTGATGACGCGCATTGCGGCGCCCATGGTGGGCGGCATGGTCACCGCGCCGCTCCTGAGCATGCTGGTCGTCCCGGCTGCCTGGTTTCTGCTGCGCCGGCGCGGCCTCGCCGCGCGTTCCAGTTTGTCTGCTGTTTCCACCCAACCCAACCAAGGAGTTGTTCAATGAAAGTCTTGCATTCCCTCGCATTTGCGCTAATCGCCGCATCGGCTGCTGGCGCCCAGGCCCAGACCTCGAAAGACGGCATGTCGTCCATGCAGCCGCCGGCCGCCGGCCAGCCGGCGGCAGTCATGATGACCGATGCGGTCGTTCAGAAAATCGACACCGCCAACGGCGTGATCGTACTCAAGCACGGCGACATTCCCAATCTGGCCATGCCGCCCATGACCATGGGCTTCGACGTGGCCGACAAGAAGATGCTCGATTCGGTCAAGCCAGGCGACAAGGTCCGGTTTCATGTGGAAGTCGTGAAGGGGAAGCCGACCGTGATGCATCTCGAGCCGGCGCGGTAAGTCGACAATCAGCGACTCGCTTCTGCCTGCGATTCTGTGACTTGGCGCCGTACTGCCAGCGCTGCATCCGATCGTCACAAGTTTCGCAATGCAATTCCCGTGACGGCGAACGGCAGATGACTCGCTTCCTTTGACATGCCAGCCGGGTGACTGGCATCGCCGGCACGATGACGAGTCCGGCAAGTTCAGACAGAGTGCGACTCGCCAGATCGAACAATTCGCTGAGGGAGACCTATTGTCCAAGGCCCGCGTACAGACGCAGCCCTGAGCGTCCAGCATAGGACTGGATACACACACAGTCCACCTGACACACTGCTCCATTTAGAATTCGCCGCATGCACCGGGTTCGCCTGTTCGTTCTTTGGATCGTGATGTTCGCCGTGCCCTTCCAGGGGTACGCTGCGGCAGCCATGGCCTTTTGCGATCCGGGCCATGGCGGCGCCCATACCGCTGCTCATGCCGACGCAACGGCCTCCGCCGGGCACCAGCACGGTGACGGGCACGCGGACCATCATCAAGAAGCCAAGCAGACCGCGGATGACAGCGCCGGCAAATCCGCCAGCGCCGAACCCGACGCAATGCACAAGTGCGGCACCTGCGGCGCCTGCCATGGCACCGCCCTGATCAGCACGCTGGAACTCGCGGTGTTCCAGGGCCTTCCCCGCGCCGACCTGACCGAGCCCGCCAGCACGGTGGCCACGGTCCCGCCGCGCCTTCTCGACAAACCTCCTCGCGCCTGAAGCGTTCGTGCGCCTGCGTGCGGCCCGGTCACGGGCTGCCGCGAGCGCGCATGCATCGCCTGCGTCATGCCTGCCCCGGGGGCAGCTTCGACGCACCCGTTCATGAATTCGCGAGGACGCCATGTTCCATTCATTGCCGGCCGCTTGGCTGGCCGCACTTTCCGCTTTCGCGGCGCTTTCCGCCGCGGCGCAACCCGCGCCCACCGTCCTGGACTACAAGTCCGCGCTGGAGGGCTACCGGCCCTTTGCCGACGTAAAGCCGATCCCGTGGAAGGAGGCCAATGAGACGGTCTACCGCCGCGGCGGCTGGCAGGCCTACGCCAAGGAGGCCGCCGAAAGCACCCCGCCCGCTGCGGCCGAACCGCCCAAGGGCGCAGCCGCTGAACCTCACGCGCAGCCAGGCCATGCGATGCCGATGCCCGCGGCCAAGGAGAAGCCATGACGCGCGCCTTGCGCCTGACGGCCGTCGCCGTTGCGGCCGCTTTCCTGGCCGGCTGCGCTTCGGTGGGCATCGACGACGCCCTGCAGGACACGAACACCCAGGCGCAGCAGTTCACCGCCGGCAAGCTCGAACTCAGCCGCACGCAAGAGCAGCGGGACCGCCGCGCGGCGCTGGCGCAGGAGCTGCTGTCCAGGCCGCTCTCGCAGAGCGACGCGGTGCAGCTCGCGCTGGCCAACAGCCCGGCCGTGCAGGCGCTGGTCGCCCAGAGCTGGGGCGACATGGCCGCGGCCGACCAGACGGGCCGGCCGCCCAACCCGGTCTTCAGCTTCGAGCGCATGCGCATGAACAGCGAGCTCGAGATCGGGCGGCTGCTCTCCTTCGGACTCGTCGATCTCATCCTGCTGCCGCAGCGCCTGTCCATTTCGCGCAGCCAATCGACCCAGGCCAAGGTGCAGCTCACCGGCGCCGTGGTCGACCAGGTGACGCAGGTGCGTCAAGCGTGGGTCCGCGCCGTCGCCACGCAGCAGATGTTGCAGTACGCCGAGCAGGTCAACCGCTCGGCCGAGGCCAGCGCGGAACTCGCGCGGCGCATGCAGCAGATCGGCAACTTCAGCAAGCTCCAGCGCGCGCGCCAGCAGGTCTTCTATGCCGACGCGACCACGCAGCTCGCGTCGGCCCGGCATGCCGCCACCGCCGCCCGTGAGGAGCTGGTCCGCGCCCTGGGCCTCGACGATGCGCAAGCCACCCGGCTGGCCTTGCCGGATCGGCTGCCCGACCTGCCGAAGGCACCGCGCGAAGCCGGTGAAGTGGCCGCCACCGCGACCGAGCAGCGCCTGGACGTGCAGCTTGCGCGTGCGCAGCTGGACGTGGCGGGCAAGTCGCAAGGCATCAACCGGCTGTCGACCTTCATCGACGTGGAGGTGGGCGGCCGGCGCGACACGGTGTTCGACAACGCCGAAGGCACGAAGAGCACGCGGCGCGGGTTCGAGCTCGACATCCGGCTGCCGCTGTTCGACTGGGGCTCGGCGCAGCGCGATGCGCTGAACGCGCAGTCGCTGGCCGCGGCCAACCGCTACGACGTGGCGGTGCGCGGCGCCTCGTCGCAGTTGCGCGAAGGCTACTCGGCGTACCGCACGGCCTACGACATCGCGCGGCATTACCGCGACGAGATCGTGCCGCTGCGACAGTCCATGGCCGACGAGAACGTGCTTCGTTACAACGGCATGCTGATCGGCGTCTTCGAACTCTTGGCCGAAGCGCGCGACCAGATCGCGAGCGTGAGCAACGCCATCAATGCCCAGCAGCAGTTCTGGCTGGCCGATGCCGCGCTGGCGGCCTCGGTGATCGGCAAGCCCACGGCCATGGGTGCTTCGACCGCCAGCGTGGGTGGCGAAGCCGCCTCCGCCGGCGCCGCCCACTGAGCGCATTGCCTGTGCCCATCAACGATTTGAACGACATGACCAACAGACGTAATTTTCTGAGCGGCGCGGGTGCCATCACTGGTGCCATTGCCGCCGCGAGCGTGAGCAAGGTGGCGACGGCCGCCTTGCCCGAGCCTGTCACGCAGACCACGCCCAACACCATGTCGCCGCTCGTGCCTTCGAGCGGGCGGCCCTACAACCCCGTGGTCACGCTCAACGGCTGGACGCTGCCTTGGCGCATGAACAACGGCGTGAAGGAGTTCCACCTCGTGGCCGAGCCCGTGGTGCGCGAAATGGCCCCTGGCTTCAAGGCCAACCTCTGGGGCTACAACGGCCAGTCGCCCGGCCCCACCATCGAGGTGGTGGAAGGCGACAGGGTCCGGATCTTCGTGACCAACAAGCTGCCCGAGCACACCAGCGTGCACTGGCACGGGCAGCGCCTGCCCAACGGCATGGACGGCGTCACGGGCCTCACGCAGCCGCCGATCCGGCCCGGCAAGACCTTCGTCTACGAGTTCGTCGCGCGCCGGCCCGGCACCTTCATGTACCACCCGCATGCCGACGAGATGACGCAGATGGCCATGGGGATGATGGGCTTCTGGGTGACGCATCCGAAGGCCGAGCATCCGCTGATCGACAAGGTGGACCGCGACTTCGTCTTCTTGCTCAACGCCTACGACGTGGAGCCCGGGAGCGCCACGCCCAAGATCATGACGATGCTGGACTTCAACCTCTGGTCCTGGAACAGCCGGGTCTTTCCAGGCATCGATTCGCTCAACGTCAGGCTGAACGACAAGGTGCGCATCCGCATCGGCAACCTGACGATGACGAACCATCCGATGCATCTGCACGGGCATGAATTCCTCGTCACCGGCACCGATGGCGGACCGACGCCCAAGAGCACGCGCCACTACGAGGTGACCACCGACGTGGCGGTCGGCCAGATGCGCCAGCTGGAGTTCGTGGCCGACGAGGAAGGCGACTGGGCCTTTCACTGCCACAAGAGCCATCACACGATGAATGCGATGGGCCACGACGTGCCCACGCTGATCGGCCTCGACCACAAGGACGTGGTCAAGCAGATCACGAACCTGGTGCCCGACTACATGGTGATGGGCGAGCGCGGCATGGCCGACATGGGCGAGATGGAGATGCCGATTCCCGACAACACCGCGCGAATGATGACCGGCGAAGGACCGTTCGGCTCGGTCGAGATGGGCGGCATGTTCAGCGTGGTGAAGGTGCGCAAGAACCAGAAGCCCGGGGACTATTCGAACCCCGGCTGGTTCAGGCATCCCAAGGGCACCGTGGCCTACGAGTTCGACGGCTCGCCGCCCGAAACCGCGCGCCGGCGTGATGCCGGCGCGGCCGCGATGCCCGCGCAGAACATGCCGGCCAAGAACATCGAAGTGCAGGTTCGCAAGCCGGGCAGCGGCCACGCGGGGCACTGATCTTTCTCCCACCCTCCGACCCCCACCCTCAAAGGAACCACATGAAACATACTTTGCGCAACACCGCATTCGCGACTCTGGTGGCCTTGGCTGCCGCCGGTGTCTCCGCGGCGGGCAACCACGCTGGCGGTCACGGCCACGATGCCGACGAAGCCATCGGCAAGCCAGGCGTGGCCGCCAAAGCGACACGGACCATCCACGTCGACATGACCGACGGCATGCGCTTCAACCCTGCCAGCATCAGCGTGAAGCAGGGCGAGACCGTTCGCTTCGTCGTCAAGAACTCAGGACAGCTGAAGCACGAACTCGTGCTCGGTACCGAGAAGGAACTCAAGGAGCATTACGAAGCCATGAAGAAGAACCCCGAGATGGAACACGCCGATCCGAACATGGTGACTTTGGCCGCCGGCAAGAGCGGCGAGATCGTGTGGCAGTTCACCAAGGCCGGCAAGGTCGATTTCGCATGCCTGCAGCCGGGCCACTACGACGCCGGCATGAAGGGCGCCGTGACGGTGACCAGATCCGGAAAGTAGGCGCAATTCGCGGCGACCTCTCGGGGCGACGCGGGACTCTAAATTCAGTTCATTCTCAGGAGATACGCATGTTGAACATCCGCATAGCACCCATGGCATTCATTGCCGCCCTTTCGTTTGCTGGCGCCGCTGGCGCGCAGTCCTCAAAGTCCATGTCGGACATGCCCAGCATGACCAATAAAGCGCCTTCGGCGAGCGGTTCTGAAGCCGTAACCGCGGAGCTTGCCGATGGCGAGGTCCGCAAGGTGGACAAGGAAAACAAGAAGCTCACGATCAAGCACGGGCCGCTCAAGAATCTCGACATGCCTGGCATGACGATGGTGTTCGGGGTCAACGACGATGCCATGCTCGACAAGGTCGAGACCGGCGCCAAGGTCCGCTTCCAGGCGGAAAAGATCGATGGCAAGATTGTTGTCACCAGAATCGAAGCGGCCCGCTAACGCCTCGGCAATTGGCAGGCACCGATCATCAAAATAATGAGGCAAAAAGGAATGGCTTACTCCAGTGCTTCACAAGTCGTCCGGGACTTTCTGGAAGGGCCGGTCACCCGGCCAGCGCTGCAACGCTGGCGGCGCCAGCGGTTCTTTTCCGAGGCGGGATTCGGCAGCTACTTCGGTCTGTTCACCAGCTTTGCCGAAGCGCGCAATTGGCTGCCTGCCAGTCCTGAATTCGACCACGCGGCCTTGGCGGAGGAGTACGTGAATGTCCGTACGAAGAAAGTGTTTCCGTACGACTATCCGGTGATGTGGTGGCTCGAGCGCGCATTCCGCGACGGCGCCACCAGGGTGCTCGACATCGGCGGTTCGGTGGGCGTGCACTTCTATGCCTACCGTCGCTACTTCGACATGCCGAAGGATCTGTCGTGGCGGG
>NZ_LMCQ01000012.1:0-341052 GCF_001424835.1 Variovorax sp. Root318D1
TACGCCACTGGGTGAAGATCAGCTTCGGTTCCGCTCGATGGCGGGCACTGAGGGACTGTCGCAGCTGTTCGAGTTCGAGGTCGACCTGCTGAGCCCGAGCGCGGCGATTGACCTGAAGTCGGTGCTGGGCAAGCCCTTGACGCTGGAGATCCAAACGGCGGTAGCGGGCGAGCCGCGCTTCTTGAACGGGCAGGTGGTGCGCTTCTCGATGGTGGGCCGCGAAGGCGGCACCTCGCGCCACACCGTGTACCGGGCGAGCGTTCGGCCATGGCTGTGGTACTTGACGCGCTCGAGCGACAACAAGATCTTCCAGGACAAGTCGGTGGTGGAGATCCTGGAAGAGGTGTTCGGCGACTACGGCTTTGCGTTCGAGAAGAAGTTGAGCGGCAGCTACCGGCAGTGGGAGTACTGCGTGCAGTACAACGAGAGCGACTTCGCCTTCGTCAGCCGGCTGATGGAGCTCGAAGGCATCTATTACTACTTCAAGCACGAGAAGAACCAGCACACCCTGGTGTTGGCCGACGACATCGGCGCGCACGAGCCGATGCCCGGCTATGAGACCATCGACTACTTCGCGGCAGACCGCGACATCAGCGAAGACCTGGAAGTCATCCGCGACTGGCAGCCCAGCGAGGAAGTGCGCTCGGGCCGCTACACGGTGGACGACTTCAACTTCACCACGCCCAAGGGCGATCTCGTGAACGTGCGCAGCCAGCCCAGGTCGCACGACAACGCCGACTACGAGATCTACGAGTGGCTGGGCGACTACCCCGCTGCCGGCGATGGCGAGCACTACGCGCGCGTTCGGCTCGAAGAGTCGCAGGCGCTCGCGCAGCGCAGCAACGGCCAGGCGACCGTGCGCGGCATGGCGCCGGGCTACAAGTTCACCATGCGCAACTCGCCGCGTTCGGACGACAACCAGGAGTACCTCGCGGTGGCGGTGTCGTACGCACTGCGCGAAGGCGGCTACGCGAGCGGGGCGACCAGCGGCGAGTACAACTTCGACTTCGTGGTGCAGCCCACCTCGCTGGCGTTCAGGGCCCCGAGGCAGACGCCTGTGCCGCGCACCAGCGGTCCGCAGACGGCGACCGTGGTGGGTCCCGAGGGCGAGGAGATCTGGACCGACGAGTACGGTCGGGTGAAGGTGCAGTTCCACTGGGACCGCTACGGCCAGCGCAACGAGAACAGCTCGCGCTTCGTGCGCGTGTCGCACATCTGGGCCGGAGAGCGCTTCGGGGGCGTGTTCACGCCGCGCATCGGGCAGGAGGTGGTGGTGGACTTCATCGGCGGGCGTGCCGACCGGCCGGTGATCGTGGGGCGCGTGTACAACGCGGAYCAGATGCCGCCGTTCGCGCTGCCTGGGGAGGCCACCAAGAGCGGCATCGTGACGCGCTCGAGCAAGGGCGGCTCGGGCGCGAACGCGAACGCCTTCGTGTTCGAGGACAAGATGGGCGCGGAGCAGATCCTGCTGCATGCGGAGCGCAACCTGGACGTGGAGGTGGARGGCGACGAGACGCACACSACYSASAAGACGCGCACGACGCTGATCAAGGGKCAYGAGTCGGCSACCTACGAGTCGGGCGAGGAGCGGCACATCACGGGCGGTGCGGAAGAGACCATCGACGGCGGCGAGGAGCGCACGGTGACGGGCGGTGTGACCGAGACGGTGACGGACGGCGAGACGCGCACGATCACGGGCGGAGCGACCGAGACAATCACGGGCGGCGAGACGCGCACGGTGAACGGTGGCATCNGTGACCGAGACGGTGACGGACGGCGAGACGCGCACGATCACGGGCGGAGCGACCGAGACAATCACGGGCGGCGAGACGCGCACGGTGAACGGTGGCATCGTCGAAACGGTCAACGGCGGGATCGTGCTCACGGTCAACGGCAATACCATCCGGCTCGTGACCGGCGCGGACATCCGGATCACCGGCGCCGGGCGCATCGAGATCATCAACGCGATCGACCTCAAGGTGGTGGTGGGTCCCGACCTCACCATCGTCGCGGGCCCGAAGCTGGTCTACGCGCCTACCATCGTCAACAGCACCACCGACTACACGATCAAGACGACCAACTACACGCTCAATGCCGAGATCGGCATCTTCAACACGCCCAAGAAGACGCTCAATGCGGCCAACCAGAATTGGCTGATCGGTTTTCTCAAGATGCTGACCTATCACCGGCTGAAGGTTGTAGGCGTGGCCACCGACTTCTACGGATTCAAGCTGCAGTTCTCCGGCAACAACATGCAGTTCAACACTCGCTGGTTCCTGAACTGGGCGACCTACTTCTTCCTTGATGCGCCCTTCAAACTCGTCTATGCGCCGAAGAAGGTCGAGACCGGTGCGGTGAGCGTCATGGGCACGCTGATGTACTGCACCAATTACTTCAAGACCCGGAAGTCATGAGGCGTCACACCAGGCAAGGCATGCAGAGCAACGAACCGGAAGGAGACCGTCGATGGAACGCGTCGTGAAAGTCCATTCGCCGCTGGGCGGAGATCAGCTCATGTTCCGCTCGATGCATGGCAGCGAAGGTCTTTCGCGGCTGTTCGAGTTCGAGGTCGATCTGCTGAGTCCGCGGCCTTCGATCGATGCCCAGTCGGTGCTTGGCAAAGCGCTGACGCTGGAATTGCGGACGACAGGCGAACCGCGCTTCCTCGACGGGCAGGTGGTGCGCTTCTCGATGGTGGGGCGCGAAGGCGGCACCTCGCGCCACACCGTGTACCGGGCCACCGTGCGCCCGTGGCTGTGGTACCTCACCCGCTCGAGCGACAACAGGATCTTCCAGAGCAAGTCGGTGGTCGAGATCCTCGAAGAGGTGTTCGGCGACTACGGCTTTGCCTTCGAGAAGAAGCTCAGCGGCACGTACCGGTGCTGGGAATACTGCGTGCAGTACAACGAGAGCGACTTCGCCTTCGTCAGCCGGCTGATGGAGCTCGAGGGCATCTACTACTATTTCAAGCACGAGAAGAACCAGCACACCCTGGTGCTGGCCGACGACATCGGCGCGCACGAGGCGATGCCCGGCTACGAGACCATCGACTACTTCGCGGCCGATCGGCCGATCACCGAAGACATGGAGGTCATCGACGACTGGCAGATGACCGAAGAAGTGCGCACCGGCAGCTACACGGTGGACGACTTCAACTTCACCACACCCAAGGGCGACCTGAGCAGCATACGCAGCCAGCCTCATTCGCACGACAACGCCGGCTACGACATGTACGAGTGGCTGGGCGAGCACACCGACAGCGGGCAGGCAGAGCACTATGCGCGCGTGCGGCTGGAGGAGGCGCAATCGCTCGCGCAGCGCAGCAACGGCCATGCGACGGTGCGTGGCATGGCGCCCGGGCGCACATTCACGCTGCGCAATGCACCGCGCGGTGATGACAACGGCGAATACCTGATCATCTCGGTGTCGTATGCGCTGCGGGAGGGCGGTTACGCCACCGGCAGCGCGCCGGGCAGCTACGGATTCGGCTTTGTCGCGCAGCCGGCCACCAACCCGTTCCGCGCGCCGCGCCAGACGCCCATGCCCCGTACCAGTGGCCCGCAGACTGCGACCGTGGTGGGCCCCGAGGGCGAAGAAATCTGGACTGACCAGTACGGGCGCGTCAAGCTTCAGTTCCACTGGGACCGCGCAGGCCTCGGAAACGAAAACAGTTCGAGCTGGGTGCGGGTTTCGCAAGCCTGGGCCGGCGAGGGCTTCGGCACCGTCCACCTGCCGCGCATCGGCCAGGAAGTGGTGGTCGACTTCATCGGTGGGCACATCGATCGCCCCATCGTCGTCGGCCGCGTCTACAACGCGGACCAGATGCCACCGTTCGACCTGCCGGGCGAGGCAACCAAGAGCGGCATCGTCTCGCGATCGAGCAAGGGCGGCGCGGTTGCCAATGCCAATGCGATCCTCTTCGAGGACGCGATGGGCGCCGAGCGAGTGCTGCTGCATGCGGAGCGCAACTTGGACGTGGAGGTGGAGGGCGACGAAACGCATACCACGAACAAGACACGCACGACGCTGATCAAGGGGCACGAGTCGTCGACCTTCGAAGCGGGCGAGGAGCGGCACATCACCAGCGGGGCGGTAGAGACGATCGACGGCGGCGAGGAGCGCACGGTGACCGGTGGCGCGACCGAGACAGTGACGGATGGGGAGACGCGCATGATCTCCGGCGGCGCGACCGAGACGATCTCGGGGGGGGAGACGCGCTTGGTTGACGGCGGCATCGTCGAGACCGACAACGGCGGTGTAATCGTGACCATCAACGGCACCGTGCTGCGCCTCGTCAGCGGCGCGGATATCCGCATCACCGGCAGCGGCCGGGTGGAAATCATCAATGCAGTCGACATCACCCTGGTGCAGGGACCGAAGCTGAAGACCGTGCTGGGACCAAAGTTCGTCTACGCGCCCAGCATGCTCAACGTCAGCACGAACTACTCCGTCAATACGACCAACTTCAAGCTCAATGCCACCGTCACTGTCGTCAACACGCCAGACCAAACTGTGAATTCCGATGACCAATGCTGGCTCCGCCATGTCGTGAGAGAAGGCTATCTCCACCAGATGATGCTTGTGGGAAACAGCCTTGAAAGGTTCGGCAACAAGATCCAGCTCGCACACTGGAACACACTGCTTCAAGTCGGCGCGTTCGTAAACATCTCGGGGCTCAACTGGATCCAGTCGCAGAAGAAGAGCGACGTGCCATGGACCAAGGTGAAAGCGGCGGCCGTCGCGTTACGGACCGGTATGAAGCGCAAGACAACCACCGGCGCGGAGATTGAGGCTTGAAGCGGGCCTCCGCCGAAAGGAGCCCCTAATGGGTTGGCTCGACATCGTCGGCCCGATCGTGGGTGTTGTCGTGATGGGCTCCGTCATCCTCGTGACTTCAATGCTCGCGCGCAGCGCTTTGTCGACGGAGTCTCTTCATGCGAAGGAAGAGAAGGTCTGGGAGCAACTCAAGGTCCAGGGCCTGCGCGCCGAGGCCGACATCCTGGTGCTGGCTCGGCCGAGCAATCGACTCGTGGTCTGGAGAAACGGCTCGCCGAGCATGGCGGCGGCGGAGTTGCGTGTGCGATACCGCGACGAGGCTGGCGTGACGCACGAGGCCAGCGTGAAGACCTTCATCGACGAGGAACTGCTCGCCAATTTCAGCATCGGCAAGAAGGTGGCGATCGTGTACACGGACGACGATCCCGAGCGGATCGCCATCGATCGCGAACGGGCCCAGGTAGCCTTTGTGACCCTATGAAGATCATCAAACCCTTGCGGCTGGCGATGCTCACTCGCCCGTTCACCAACGACCAGCGCCACTGGCTGGCGGTGACCGTCATCGCCATGACCGACACGCTGGGCCGCGACGCCCGGCTCATTCCCGAGCCGCATTGCTGGCAGACCTTCGGTGAAGAGCTCGGCGGCGAAGCGCCGTTCGACCTCGCGATGCCCAAGGCGAGGCCGGAGTTCCTCGTCAGCGGCCAGGCGTACACCGCCCATCAGGACGATAAGACGCAGTGCGCCGTGAGCGTGCGCCTCGGGCCGAAGCGCAAGGACCTGCTGGTTTTCGGCAACCGCTTCTGGAACGACGGCCGCGCGAGCCCCCCCCAGGCCTTTGATTCGCTGCGTATCGACTGGCGCCACGCCTACGGCGGCCCCGCCTTTGCGGAGAATTCCATCGGCATCGGGCACGGCAAGGAGCAAGTCAACGGCCTGGACGTTCGCCTTCTGCCCAACGTCGAGCATCCCGCCGGGCGGGTGCATCGGCCTGATCAAGCCACGGTGCCCGCGGGCTTCGGCCCCGTGGACCTCCAGCGGCCCTCGCGCGCGAACCGGCTGGGCCGGCAGTACGACGAACACTGGCAGCAGCACCTGTTTCCTGGATTCGCCAAGGACATGGACTGGCACTACTTCAACGCGGCACCCGAAGACCAGTGGCTGGCGCCCGAGGACGGCGATATCGCGGGCGCCGACTTCGAGATCTGGAACATGCATCCCGACCACCCCGTCCTGCGCGGCAAGGTGCCGGACTGGCGCGCGCGCTGCATCGTCGTGCGCGGCCCTATCAACAGCCTGACGCTTGCCGAGGGAACGCTCGACGACGTGCCGATGCGCCTGAGCACGGCTTGGTTCTTTCCCCATCTTGAACGCATGAGCCTGATCTATCACGGCGTCATTCCGGTCGGACAGGACGATGCCGCCGATATCACCCACGCGATGATCGCGATGGAGGATGCGGCGCAACCGCCGCGGGACCTGGCTGCCTGGCGCGACCTGCTATCGCTGCGCTGTGAGTCCGAGGACCGCGCGCTCTACGGCATGTTCGACGAACTGCTGATGCCCGAGTCCATCATCGGCCCGTGGCCGGAGGTCGACGCGCAGTTCGAGGACTCTCCATTGCGCCGGAACATGAAGGTGCGCGCGGCGCTGGAGCGTGAGAAGGCAAGAGGCGAACTCCGGGCGGCCGGCTTCGGCCCTGCTGACGATCCGCTGCCCGACTCGCCCATGGAGAAGTTGCCGACCTCGCTGCGTGAGCTGCCTGCCTATATCCAGAAGGGCAAGGACATGATCGAGGAGCAGCGCCAGAAGCTCGAGGAAGGGCGCAGGGCGATCGGCGAGGCGGCGCAGGCTAATGCCGTGCATTCGCGCCAGGCCGGCTTCGACACCTCCAAGCTGGTGGAGCGCGCCGAGGAACTGCAAAAGAAGGGGCCCCCGAAGGCCGAGGATTGGGCCAGGATCGAATCCATGCTCCGCCGTACGGAAGGTGGCGGCTATGCACCGTCCGCGCAGCAGGTGGAGCAGATGCGCAAACTGATTGAGACCTCTCGGGCCACTCTGCTGGAGAGCTACCGTCGCACCGCCCACATGCAGGACGCGGCCGATGCGATGACGCCCGAGCAGGCGCAGCGCGCGCGCGCCGACGTCGAGCGCATTCTCGCCGGCACACGGGACTTTTCCGATCTCGACCTGACCGGCGCAGACCTGTCGAACATGGATTTGCGCAACGCGCGCTGGCATCGCGCGTTGCTGGAGAGCGCCGATTTGAGCGGCAGCGTGCTCGACAACGGCGACATGCAGGATGCCGTGCTCACGCGCGCGCGCCTAGAGGGAACATCCCTGCGCGGCGTCAACCTGGCGCTTTGCAATTTCGCGCTGGCCCGGTGCAGCCGCGCCGACTTCACCGGTGCGTCCTTCAACGAGACCGTGCTCGCGGGTTTCGCCGCCGAGAGCTGCGACTTCACGCAGGCCGAGATGGCGGAGCTCGATCTCCCGGAGGCCACGCTGACCGGGTGCAGTTTCGAGCGAGCCCGATTATCGGTGGTGACCTTCGACGAGGGCAGCATGCTGAGCGGGCTGCGCTTCACCGATGCCCATCTGCATAAGGTGGCGTGGATCGAATGCAAGGTTGCCGACTTGGCGTTTTCGGGTGCCCATCTCGACACCTGTGACTGGACCGAGACCGACTGCAGCAACCAAGTCGACTTTTCGGATGCTAGTGTGCTCAGCACTTGCTTCGTGGACGAAAGCCATCTGAGCGGCGCCAACTTCCAGGGCGCTGTGCTGATCGACTGCAACCTGCGCGAGATCAACATCGATGGCGCCGATTTCCGCGATGCCCGCCTGGACAACACCGACTTTTCGGATGCCTCGATGCGCGGCGCCATGCTCGCGGGCGCGGATGCGAGCGGCGCCATGTTCGTGCGCACCGATCTCACGGGCGCCTCGCTGATCGATGCCAACCTCATCGATGCCGACCTGCAGAAGGCGATCCTGGTGGCGGCGGACTTTCATCGCGCCAACCTGTTCATGGCCGACTTGTCTCAGTGCCTGATCGACGACACGACGCGCTTCGACGAGGCCTACACCCTGCAGGTGATCACCACGCCCCGGCGCAGGGAGAAAGAGCAAGTGCAGAAGGTCGTGCAATGACGCCCAAGCAGTTGGAGGCCACGATCAAGCAAGGCCAGGAGATCATCGATGCGGACCTGCAGGGCATGGATTTGCGCGGACTCGATCTTTCGGGCGGCCTCTTCATCAACACCAATCTGTCGGGCGCCGACCTGACCGGCGCGCAGATCAACGGCAGCCAGTTCGACGGCTGCCGTCTTGCGGGCGCCACGCTTGACCAGGCCGATGCCAGCCACTCGACCTTTCACCGCGGCAATGCCTCGGGCGTGCGCATGACGGGCGCGACGCTGGACAACGCGGCCTTTCACGCAGTGTCGCTGTCCGACGCGCGCTTTGACGAGGGGGAGGCGGGTTTGTTAAGCTTCACGAGCTGCGACCTGAGCCGGGCCTCGTTCAGCGGACTGGTGTCGGAGATGATGGTGTTCCACGACACCCGGCTCGAGGGGACCTGCTTCGCCGACACCCTGATGCACAAGACGACCTTCTACCAGGCGGACCTGCGCACCGCGGTGTTCGACCGCGCCCGGTTCGTCCACACGATCTTCATCGAATCGGATCTGTCGGGGCTGGTGTTCCGGGGGCAGGAATTCGAAGGCTGCCAGTTCACCGACGCGAATTTGTCAGGTTGCGATTTCGAGGCCGCGACGCTGGCCCAGTGCAACTTCAAGGGCGCCCGGTTCGAAGGCGCCTCGCTGCGGCGCGTGACCGCGCCCCAGTGCGTGTTCGTCGAGGCGAGGCTCGAGGGCGTGGCCTTCAACGGCGGCAATTGCATGCAGAGCGTCTGGGCCGATGCACGGCTAGCGGGCGCGGACCTGTCGGGCGCCATCCTCGAGCAGTGCGTCTTCCACCGCGCGCACTGTAAAGGCACCGACTTCTCGTCATCGCAGCTGGCCTATGCGGACTTCTCCTACGCCGATCTGAGCGATGCGCAGTTCCGCGACGCTACCTTGCTGCGCACCAGAATCCATCGCGCGCTGCTCGAGGGCACGCATTTCTCCGACCGCGGCGGCCTGCTGCTCAAGGACCAGGCACTCTTCGATGCCGAGGAGGTCTCGGCCCGGCGTCCGGCGCATCGCGATCCCCCCAGGAAGAAGGCTTCGGCCGAGCATTTTCCAAACCCGATCGCCCCGAAAGACTCCACATGATGACTGACTCTCATGCACCGCAAGGCACCGCCGCGGCGAACGCGCAGCGCCCGAGCGTAGCCGTTGCAGCGAGACATGCGCCCGGATCAGGCGCGGTGAACGCGCTGGGCACGGTCACCGCCATCCTTCCGGGCGGCATCCACAGCGTGCAGGGCGATGGACGCACGCTGCGTTGCCTGCGCGCCGCCAGTTGCCTGCTGCGGCCCGAGATCGGCGACACCGTGCTGGTCAGCGGCCCCGACGAGCAACGCCTCTATTTGACGGCCGTGGCCGAGCAAGCCGACGCGCGCATGGCACGCATCGACGTCGCGGGCGATCTGACGCTGGCCTCCGAACACGGCGCGGTCCGGCTGCACAGCACCACCGAACTCCAGTTGCGCGGCGACAAAGTCGTGGACATGCGCACCGCACAGTTGCGCATTGGTGCGCAATCCGCCGACTGCCAGGTCGGACGGATGAGCTACCAGGGCGAGGAGGCGCGCGCCACGGTACTGAACATCCGGATCGTCGGGCGCGTTTATGAGGCCATCGTGGACCGACTGATCCACCTGAGCAAATCGGCCTTCCGCATGACGGAGGGCCTGGAGCAACTGCAGGCGGGACAGATCGACTACAAGGCGAGCGAGACCGCGCGCGTGCATGGACGCAATACGGTGGTGACCGCCAAGGACCTGATCAAGGCGGACGCCAAGCAGATCCACATGGGGTGAACCAGAACCCCGAAACTTCAACGAAGGAGATGCCGAAATGTTTTTTGCCTGCCAGGGGCCCAGCCTCGATGTCGGGTTCCCGGACGTCTGCAAGACGCCCGCGATCCCGTTCCCTCACGTGGACTTGGGGCTGGGTTTCATGGCCATTCCCAACGTCACCAACATCCTGTGGATGTGCATGCCTGCGCACAACAAGAAGACCAAGATCCCGCTGACCTTCGGCGACAGCGCCGGCATCGGCTTGGGCGTGCGCAGGCCCAGGGTGATGGGCTACTCCAAGAAAATCACGGCGTCCAACACCTTCCTGATCAAGGGTTCGCCGGCGACGCGCCTCACCAGCCTTACGCAGCAGAACGGCGGCAATTCCCCCGGGGCTCTGCTGACGCCGCCGCAAACCAAGTGCGTCGATCTCTGCGCGTGAAAGGCTGAGTCCGTCCGGCTCGATGCGGACGGGCGCGGCGAATGCCCGTCGCTCAGGGCCTGGCGGCGGGCTGCGCCGTCCCCGCCAGCGTCACCTGCTGCGGAAACCCCACCCACACGGCCAGCGCCGAGTAGTTGTCGCGCGACTCGTCGGCCTTGGCTTCGGCCGCGCGGCGCAGCAGCGCGAGCCACTCTTCCGCACTGTCGGCCAGCTGCAGCGATCGCTCCATCACCTGCTGCGAGATGAGCTGCCACAACCCGTCGGTGCACAGCAGGAACGCATCGCCGTCGGCGAGCCGCTGCGGCGTCGACACGGTGGTCTCCGCAGTGGCCCTTGCACCCAGTGCGCGGTACAGCAGGTTGGTCTTCACCAGCCGCTCGCCTCCGTTGGCGCCGTTGCCCAGCGCGGCTTCGCCCGAGCGCTCCGACAGGCTGTGGTCTTCGGTGCGCTGCATCAGCGCGCCGCGGCGGAACCAGTAAAGGCGGCTGTCGCCCACATGGGCCCACGAGGCTTGGCCGCTCGTGCGGTCCACGAACAGCGAGACGATGGTCGCGCTCATCCGGCTCTGGTCGGCGAGCTCCCGCTGCTTGGCAAGGATGGCGTCGTTGGCGGCCTTCACGGCCTGCTGGATGTCGTGTTGCGCCACCGAGGGGTTGTCGACGAAGGTGTTGAGCGCGGTATCGACCGCGATGCGCGCGGCCAGCTCGCCGCCAGCGTTGCCGCCGACGCCGTCGCTCACGACGAAGCAGGCGTTGTATTCGTCCAGGTGATAGCCGATGGCATCCTGGTTGCCGCTGCGCTCACCCACGCAGGAGAACTGCGAAGTCGAAATGGGAACCGCGAATGCACGGGTGGTTTCAAGCACGGCGTGCCTCCTTCAAGCGTTCCATCTCCTTGTCGTAGGCCTGCTGGAAGGCCCGGCCGAAGACGGCTTGGAAGTCGTCCTCGACGGCCGCGGTGGTCTCGGCATGCAGCTTCTGCAGCTGGCGCCACAAACGCGCCTCGCGGCCGCCGGGCAGCAGCTTCTCGCCCAGTCCGCCGTCGTGCGGCGTGGCGGTGTTCAGCGCCGTGGGATCGAAGCGCTTCAGCACCGTGAGCAGCGCCGCGCGCATGCCGGCCACCATGCCGAGTTGATGCGACTGCAGGTCGCCGAGCGCGTCGTGCACGGCGGCTTCGGGCGACAGGAAGCCCGGCATGCGCGCGCCGAACATCTGCATCAGCACGGCGCGGCCGTTGGGAAGAATCTTGAACGGGTTGTTTTCCTCGTCGACGATCATCGTGATCTCGGCGCGCACTTCGCGCTTGAGCATGGCGCGCGACGAGAGCAGTTCGATGGTGCCGTCGGTGAAGGCGCGCATGAGCCGGCCGAGGCGGCGCATGGCCTCGGCGTCCAGCGGCTGCTGACCGGCCACGTCGGGCACGCCTGCGCCTTCGAGAAAAGCCTTGAAGAGTTCGTCCGGCGAGGCGTTCGATGATGGCGATGCAGATGGCGCCACGGCGGCAAGCGGCGGGGGCGCGGCAGGCTTGGGTTGCGGTGCGGTCGGTTCCGGCGCCGTGGCCTTCGCAGGCGGCGCGGTCTCCATGCGAACGGCCGTGGCCGGCGCCAAGGCGGGAGGGCTCACGGATTCGACAGGCGCCGATGCTGGTGGTGGTGGTGGTGGTGGCGGCGGTTCGGGCGGCGCGGACACCTTTGCCTTCACCGGCTTCGCCACAGCCGGCGGCGGATCGATGGCCACAGGGGTCGGCGGCCTGAACTGCGTCGACATTTCGCGCGCATGGTTCGCATGGCTGGGCCCTTGTGGCACGGCCGGCTTGGCGAGCAGGTCGAGGGCGGGGTGCACGTTGCCGAGCGGGTCTTCGTGGGTCAGCGCGGTGGGGCGCGGATCGGAAAGTGGCGAAGGCGCGTTGCTGTCGGCGGCAAAGAACGACAGCGGGTCCACGCCACGCGCGAGCGCCACGTCGGACATGTCATTGGCCGCCTGCGCGTTCATCTCGGCCAGCGGATCGACCGGATTCCTGCGCGCCTGCGATGGCAGCTCGAAGGGCTCGTGCGCCATCGGGTCGGGCATGGGCTCGGTCGCACTCTGTTCGCGGCGCGGTGCGTTGGCGAGGATGGCGTCCCAATCGGCGGCGGAGGGAATCTGCGAAGCCACCGGACGGACACTGGCGGGCGATGGCGATGGCGATGGCGATGGCGATGGCACCGGTGCCACCGCCGGTGCTGGCGGCGGAGCCAACACAGGCATCGCCACTTGCGGCGGTTCCGATGCTGGCGGCGGCATGGCCACGGTGGCGGGCTGTGCCTCGCCGATGGGCAGCGCGCCAGCGCCGAAGAGATCGGAGAACACATCGGACACAGGCGCGGCCGGCAGCAACGTGTCCATGGACGTTGGTGCCATCGCATTCGCGGGTACGGGAACATCGCGCACGGGTGCGATGGGCGGTGGTGCCGCGGCCGGCATCGGCGCAGCGGCTGCGGCGCGATGCCCGCTAGCTGCTTCCAGCACATAGCTCCCGATGGTCACGCGGTCGCCATCGGCCACCGGCGATTCCTGCTCATGCTGCAGCGTGCGCCCGTTGACGCCGATCGGCAGCACTGCGCTCATGTTGCGCAGTACCGCCACACCCTTGTCGTCAAAGCGAACGGTGGCTTGCAGCCGCGAGATCTGGCGCTGCTCGTCGGGCAGCACTAGGTGGTTGTCGGGGCTTCGGCCGATCGTTCCGCCGGGCGCCGCGAGAAAAGCCGAGGGCCCCGAGGCCAACGGCCTGCCGGCATGTTCGATCACCGTCCAACGCATGGCAATTCCCTCACTCTCTCTGTCTGTTCATGTCGAGCCGCGGCCATCGCCTGCGGCACTCAACGCTTCATTCGCTTGGCTGCTTCGAAGGCGGGGCCCCAGACCGGGTGCTTGCGCTCGGCAACGCTCAGGTCGAAGTTGGGAAACGCATCAAGAAGCTTGCGAAATTGCGCGCGGCATTCGGGCACCTGGTTGGCCACGCAGTAGCTGAAGGCCTCGAGCTTCATGGCGTCGAGCCGCGTGGCGGGCTCGGCCGCGTCGAACACCGAGACGCCGCCGCTCTTGAGCGTGGTGATGGCCTTGGCGTAATCGCCTTCGTCATATGCCTGCTGCGCGCGTTCGAGCGTGGTGCGCGCCACTTGCTGGCTCAATCGTTCGGGTTGCGGCGGCTCGGGCGGGGGCGTGGTCGTGCAACCAGCCACCCAGAATAACGTGAACGCCAAAGCAGGCAGACATGACTTCAATCTTCTCTCCTACCTCGCAAAAGGCAATGCTTGAGACAGTGTGCCGCTGTCATTGCGACAGGCACACGATGCGTCGCGGTTCGTGCGCACGACTTCGATAATATAGGCCGCGAACCTTTGGAGAAGATCTCATGCATCGACGAACCTTGCTTCAAGGCGCACTTGCAACCGCACCGTTGTTGGGTGTCCTCGGTGGATGCGCATCGACAGCGAAGTCATTGCCCACACCTTATGCCGTGACCATTCGCATCGACGATGGTGTCAACCCCGACGGGCGTGGCCAGCCGGCGCCGATTCTCGTCAAGGTCTTCGAATTGAAATCTTCCGGCAACTTCGAGACGGCTGACTACTTTGCACTACAGGACCGCGACCGAGAAACGCTGTCGACGGAGCTCGTCAACGCTGACCAGGCCATCATGCGCAGCGGCGAAGAGCGCGTCTTCAAGCGCGAGGCGGGGCTCGATTCGCGTGCCATCGGCATCATTGCCGGATACCGCAAGCTCGAGGCCTCGCGCTGGCGCATCGTGCTGCCGCTCAAGGAACCGAAGCAAACCAACCTGTACAAGGTGTGGCAGTTTTCGCCGAGCGAACAAGGCGTGCGCATCGCCATTCGGAAGACAGGCATCGAGTTACTACCAACTCGTTAACTTCCATACTTTCAGTAGTGCTTAAGTGCGAGTAGTCGCGCAAGAAATTCGGTGCAAAACGTAAGAAGCGCCGTGTAGCATCAAGAGAAAAAAATCGATCATTCGGGAGACGTCGAAAGACGCATCTCGCCGCTTCAGTGTGGGCACGCCCCAGGAGGTTCTTTGGTGACAGTTCGCAATCCGGGCGCCGTCAGGCAGGGCGTCCATCCGCAGGCGTTGGCGAATCGCGTGGTGTGGTCCGAGGGCATGTACCTGCGGCCCCAGCACTTCCAGCAGCTGGAGCGCTATGTCGAGCAGTACGTCACGCGCCGCACCGCCGGCCTGCAAGGCGCCTACTGGGGATGGCTTCACCTGGACATCGACCGCGATGCCTATGCGCTTGGCCGCGTGTCGCTGCTGGGCGGCGCGGGCGTGCTGCCCGACGGCACGCCGTTCTCGTTCGGCGCCGAAGATGCACCGCCGCCCTATGAAGTGCCAGGCGACCTGACCGACGAGCTCATCGTGCTCGCGCTGCCGCTGCGCCGCACCGGCAGCGAAGAGGTCATCTTCTCGGACGACGAAGGCTCGGCCGCGCGTTTCGGCGTGATCGAGCGCGAGGTGGCCGATGGCAACGCGGTGGCGCTCGGCCCCGCGGTGCTGCAGCTGGCCAGGCCGCGCCTGCGCCTTGCGCGCGCGTCGTCGCTCACGGCGGAGTGGCAGGCGATTGGCGCGGTGCGCGTGATCGAGCGCCGCACCGACCACAAGCTGGTGATCGACGCCAACTACATTCCGCCGGTGCTCGATGCGTCGGCGCACGCCATGCTGCGCAGCATGATCGCCGAGCTGCACGGCCTGCTCACGCAGCGCTCGGAAGCACTGGCCTCGCGCCTCTCTCAGCCCGGGCGCGGCGGCGTGAGCGAGGTCTCCGACTTTCTTCTGCTCGAACTGGTGAACCGCTATCTCGCGACCACCTGGCATGCGCAGCAGGCGGTGCAGGTGCACCCCGAAGAACTGTTCGTTGATTGGCTCAAGCTCGCCTGCCATCTGGCCACCCACACCTCGCCCACGCGGCGGCCCGTGGTATGGCCGGTGTACGACCACGACAACCTCAACGAGAGCATCCGGCCGCTGATGGAAGAGCTGCGGCGCTCGCTGTCGGCGGTGCTCGAGCAGAGCGCCATCGCCATCGAGCTCGAGGAGCGCAGCCACGGCGTGCGCGTGGGACGCATGCCCGACCCTGTGCTGGTGCGCAATGCGGGCTTCGTGCTCGCGGTGCATGCCGACCTTCCCGCCGACGCGATCCAGCAGCGCTTTCCGACGCAGGTCAAGATCGGCTCCGTCGAGCGCATCCGCGACTTGGTGCAACTGCAATTGCCCGGCGTGACGGTGCGGCCGCTGCCCGTGGCGCCGCGGCAGATTCCCTACAACGCGGGCTACCACTACTTCGAGCTCGACAAGAGCGGCGACATGTGGCGCCAGCTCGAAAAATCGGGCGGCGTTGCAATGCACCTGGCCGGCGACTTCCCGGGGCTGGCCATGGAGTTCTGGGCAATTCGCCCGTGAGGGACCCTATGAACGGTGTCAACGACATGGCTGTCGGTCCGGGAGGCTTCGTGCCGCCGAATCCGGGCGGCGGCGGCAACAGCGCCAACAGTGACCACGCGGGCACGCCCCAGGCGGCGCGGGGCCCCGGCCAGCAACCCCAGTCATTCACCGCATGGCACGACGCACGCCGTCCGCATGCGGGCGACACGGCGCTGGCGGGCAACAACCCGCTCGTGGCCGCAGCCAATCCGCTGCTCGACCTGATTCCGCAGATCCGCGCCACGGGCCACCACGACGCGCCCGCGCAATTGCGCGAGCACCTGGTCGACGAGGTGAGGCGCTTCGAAACGCGCGCGCAGCAAAGCGGCATTGCACCCGAAGTGATCATCGGCGCGCGCTACTGCCTGTGCACCGCCGTCGATGAGGCCGCCGCGCTCACGCCCTGGGGCGGCAGCATCTGGTCGTCGCAGAGCCTGCTCGTGATGTTCCACAACGAGACCTGGGGCGGCGAGAAATTCTTCCAGCTGCTGTCGCGCCTGGTGCAGAACCCGCAGCAACACCTGCAGCTCATCGAGCTCATCTATTTCTGCCTGGCGATGGGTTTCGAAGGGCGCTTTCGCGTCATCGACAACGGCCGCACGCAGCTCGAGACGCTCAAGCAGCGGCTGCTGCAGATCATCCGCCAGGCGCGTGGAGAAATTGCCGTGCCGCTCTCTCCGCATTGGCAGGACGCGAGCGCGCCGGTGCGCCGCACGCGCAACTGGCTGCCGCTGTGGGCCGTGGGCGCGGTGGCGGCGGTGCTGCTGGTGCTGGTCTTCGGCGTGCTCACGTTCAGCCTGGCCGGCCGCTCGGATGGTGCGTTCGCGGCCGTGAATGCAGTGCGCCTGCCGCAGACCGCGCGCGCCGTGGTGCAGCCTGCGCCCCAACCTCGGCTGCAGCGCTTTCTCGAACCCGAGATCCGCGACGGCCTGTTGACGGTGCGCGACGAAGCCGACCGCAGCGTGGTGGTGCTGCGCGGCGATGGCCTGTTCGCATCGGGATCGGACCGCGTGCTCGACCGCTATGCGCCCGTGCTCGCGCGCGTGGCCGATGCGCTCAACTCCGTGGAAGGCAACGTGCTGGTCAGCGGCTTCAGCGACGACCAGCCGATTCGCAGCGTGCGTTTTCCATCCAACTGGCAGCTCTCACAGGCGCGCGCCGATGCGGTCAAGAAAATGATCGCCACGCGCGTCACCCGGCCCGAGCGCCTGCGCGCCGAAGGCCGCGGCGATGCTGACCCTCTGGCGCCCAACGATTCGCCGGCCAACCGTGCGCGCAACCGGCGTGTCGAAGTGACGCTGCTGGTGGCACCGGTGGCGGGCGCCGCAGCCGCAGTGCCGCAAGGAGGAGCCCGCTGATGCTGCGCGCGATTTTCCGTTTTCTCGTGAGCCGCGACCTGTGGGTCTTTCTCGGCCTCTTGGCCGTCGCGTTCCTGATCTGGGTCATCGGTCCCGTCATCGCGGTGGGCCGCTACCGGCCGTTCGAAAGCGAGTTCGTCCGCATCGTGGTCATCGCGCTGATGTTCACGATCTGGATCGCGCGGGTGCTCTACCGCAAGTGGCGCGAGCGGCGCCTCAATGCGCAGTTGCTCAACCAGCTGCGCACGCCGTCCGCCAAAGAGAAGGCCGCCAAGCCCGAAGACGCACCCGAGATCAAGGAGCTGCAAAGCGGCTTCACCGACGCCACCGCCATCCTGAAGAACATGCGCTTCGGCTCGGGTGCCGAAGGCAAGGCCGCAGGCCGCTTCGCGGTGTTCGACCGGCAGTACCTGTACCAGCTGCCCTGGTACATCTTCATCGGCGCGCCGGGCTCGGGCAAGACCACGGCGCTGGTCAACTCCGACCTCGACTTTCCGCTGGCCGACCAGCTCGGCAAGGCCGCGGTGCGCGGCATCGGCGGCACGCGCAACTGCGACTGGTGGTTTACCAACGAGGCGGTGCTGATCGACACCGCCGGGCGCTACACCACGCACGAGAGCAACCGCGAAACCGACGAAAGCGAGTGGAAGGGTTTTCTCGACCTGCTGAAGAAATTCCGCCCGCGCCAGCCGATCAACGGCGCGATCCTCACGATCAGCATTGCCGACCTGCCGTTGGCCGACGACGCGCAGCGCGCGCGCCACGCCATGGCGCTGCGCAAGCGGCTGCTCGAACTGCGCAACGGCCTGGGCATCAACTTTCCGGTGTACGTGCTGGTCACCAAGACCGACTTGCTGGCCGGTTTCAACGAGTACTTCGGCTCGCTGGGCCGCGCCGAGCGCTCGCAGGTTTGGGGCTTCACCTTTCCGATCGACGCCAATCCGGCGGACCCGGCCAAGGCCGACCTGCGCGAGCGCTTCCACCAGGAATACAAGCTGCTGCACCAGCGTCTGGACGAGCGCCTGCCCGAGCTGCTGGCGGCCGAGCCCGACCAGATGCGGCGCGCGCAGGCCTACCTGCTGCCGCAGCAGTTCGCGAGCTTCGAGGACATCCTCGGCACCTTCCTGGCCGACGTGTTCAACCCGTCGAAGTTCGAAGTCGCACCCATGCTCCGCGGCGTGTACTTCACCAGCGGAACACAGGAGGGCACGGCCTTCGACCGCGTGATGGGCGCCATCAAGCGCTACCTGCAGGTCAACGCGCCGCCCGCGCCGCCGCCGGGTCCGGGCAAGAGCTACTTCCTGAAGGAGCTGCTGCAGCAGGTGATCTTCCGCGACGCGGGCGTGGCCGGCACCAACCTGCGCTGGTACCGGCGCAAGCGGGCCATCGACCTGGCGGGCTACAGCCTCATCGGTTTGTTGCTGGTGGTGCTGCTGGGGGCCGGCATCAACAGCTGGCGCAACAACCGCGACTACGTGGCCGAGGTCGACAACAACGCAAAGGCCTTCAACAAGGCCGCGGCGCGCGGCGAGCTGCCGACCGTGGTCGATTCGAACAGCGACATCGCGACCTCCCTACCGGTGCTCGACCGCCTGCGCGACCTGCCCAAGTCGAGCCAGTTCGACATCGGCGACCCGCCCGTCGGCTACCGCTTCGGGCTCTACCAGGGCGAGAAGCTCCAGGCCGCGACCGATGGCGTCTACCAGCGCGCGCTCGAGAGCGTGCTGCTGCCGCAGGCGGCACAGCGCGTGGAGCAGGCGCTGCGCGAAGCATCGAAGACCGATGCCGAATACAGCTACGAGGCTCTCAAGGCCTACCTCATGTTGTACGACGCGGAGCGCTACGACGCCGACTTTCTGCAGGCCTGGCTGCTCACCGACGTGGACCGCAAGATCGGCGCCTCACTCACGCGCGAGCAGCGTGCCAATCTCGAGACGCACCTGCAGGCGCTGTTCGCGGGGCGCGTGGTGACCTCGCCGTTCGCCAAGGACGACCGGCTCGTGACCGAGACGCGCGGCCGGCTGGCCGGCGTGCCGCTGGCGCAGCGCTCCTATGCGCGGCTGCGGCGCATCCTGCTGCAGACCAGCCCGCCCAACGCCTTCAGCATTGCGGAGTCGGCGGGGGCCGAGTCGGCGCTGGTCATCAAGCGCGCGAGCGGCAAGCCATTGACCGACGGCATCCCGACGCTGTTCACCTACCGCGGCTACTGGGACATCTTCGACAAGCGCATGGCGGAGACCACGCTCGCGCTCGAACAGGAAGACCGCTGGGTGCTGCAGATCCGCGCGCCGGGCATCACCGACATCACGTCGCGCGAGCTGCTCCTGCGCGAAGTGCGGCGGCTCTATCTCACCGACTACATCCGCGTCTGGGACGAGTACCTGGCCGACGTGCGCCTGGCCGACAGCCGCTCGCTGCTGCAGAGCATCCAGATGACGCGCGTGCTCTCGACCTCGGAGTCGCCGATGTCGCGCCTCATTCGCGGCGCCGCGCGCGAGACCGACCTGCTGCGCAACCACGACGAGGCCGCGCGCAGCCTGCTCGACCAGGCGCAGAACCGCGTGGCCAGCACGCGCGAACGCATCGAGCAGCTCATCGGCCAGCCCGACGGCAGCCAACGCCGCAACACCGCGCTCGACAGGCCCGAGTCGCTGGTGGACAACCACTTTGCACCCTTGCGCCGCATGGTGACGGCGCCCAAGGCCGGCGGCCAAGCGCCCATCGATGCGACGGCCGCGCTCATCAACGAGCTCTACACCTTTCTCACGGCCACCGACACGGCTTTGCGCAGCGGCAACATCCCGCCTTCGAGCGATGCGGTGACCAAGGTGCAGGCCGAAGCGGGGCGCCTGCCGGTGCCGTTCCAGGGCATGCTGAACGACCTTTCGGCCACCGCGTCGTCCAAGGCCGCGGCGGTGACGCGGCAGAACATCGGGCAGAGCGCGGCCGCCACCATCGGGCAGTTCTGCAGCCAGGCGATTGCGGGGCGCTATCCGTTCTCCCGCGGGTCGAACCGCGACGTGGCCGCCGGCGACTTTGCGCAGCTCTTTGCGCCGGGCGGCATGATGGACGACTTCTTCCAGAAGAACCTCGCCTCCCAGGTCGACACCGCCGTCAATCCGTGGGCTTTCAAGAAGGGCGTGGACGGCAGCTCGCCGGGGCGCTCTGCGTACCTCGATTCGTTCCAGAAAGCGCAGGCGATACGCGACGTGTTCTTCATGGGCATGGCGGGCGGGCGCACGCCCTCGTTCAGCATCGACATCCGGCCCGAGGACATGGATGCGGCCATCAGCCAGTTCACGCTCGACATCGACGGCCAGACGGTGCGCTATGCGCACGGCCCGCAGGCGCCCAGCACCGTCAAGTGGCCCGGCCCGCGCAACAGCAACCAGGTGCGGCTGCAGGTGACCACCGCCAACGGCACGCCGGCCGGCGGTATCGTGACGGAAGGGCCGTGGGCGCTGCACCGGCTGTTCGACAAGGCCTCGGTATCGGCGGGCAACTCGCCCGAATCGTTCAACGCCACTTTCGACTTTCAGGGCAAGAAGGTGGTGCTGGCGGTGACGGCGAACAGCGTCTACAACCCGCTGCGCCTGTCCCAGATGAACGGCTTTTCATGCCCCGGGAAGTCCTGACATGAACAGCGGCATTCCTTTGCCCCGCGTGTGGGTGCCGGCCGACGAGCAGATCGGCTGGTACGGCAAGCTGCCTGCAGCCGGCGACTTTCTCTACCGCCGCATGCCGCGCGAGCTCCAGGCCTGGTGGGACCGCTGGATGCAGAACGGCCTGGGCGCCTTCAAGCGCTGGCCCGACGCCATGACGCGGCACTACGTCGTCGCGCCGGTCTGGAACTTTGCGATTCCCGCAACGCAGGGCGTGGACGCGGTGCAGTTCGGCTGCATTGCGCCCAGCTGCGACCGCGTGGGGCGCTACTACCCAGTGTGCGTGACGTTGCAGGTGTCGGCATCGGGCTACCGGCCTTCCATGCTGGAAGGCTCCGCCGCGTGGTACTGGCAGTGCGGCACAGCATTGCTGCAAGCGATTCGCCACAGCGTTGCGCCCGACCAGTTCGACCATCAGGTGCTGGCCGCGGCCCACGGCGGCTTCCAGACCGCGAGCGGCGGCTCGGACGACATCCTTTCGATCCTCGGGCCGGCGGCCGGCGGTGCTGGCGCGGCTGCGCAGCAGCGCCTTGGCTGGCCGGAGCTTCCGCTGTGCTTCGATGCCTTCGGGAGCACCAGCTACTGGTGGACCAACCAGGCGGACGGTTCGCCCCTGCGCACCGCCGCCCATGGCGGTGGCCTCAACACGCCGTTGTTCTCCAAGTTGTTTTCACAGGGGCATGTGCCATGGGCATGAATAGCACCAGCAATACCAGCAGCAGTGTGCTGCCCGACGAGCCGCAGGAGCGGCCCAATCCGCTGGCGGCAGGCCATCGGCTGGACGAGTTCGAACTGCTCGAGGTGATCGGCGAGGGTGGCTTCGGCATCGTCTACCGCGCCTACGACCATTCGCTGCAACGCGAGGTGGCCATCAAGGAATACATGCCGTCGATGCTCGCGCGCCGCGTGGGCGACGACAGCGTGCACGTGCGTTCCGACCGTGTCACGGCCACCTTCCAAGCGGGCCTGCGCAGCTTCATCAACGAGGCGCGCACGCTCGCGCAGTTCAGCCATCCGGCGCTGGTGCGGGTGCATCGCTTCTGGGAGGCGAACTCCACCGCCTACATGGCGATCCAGCTCTATCGCGGCCGCACACTGCGACGCCTTGCCGAGGAAGAGCCGTCGAAGATCTCCGAGGCCTGGCTGCTCGGCATGCTGGGCCCGCTGCTTGGCGCGCTGGAAACGCTGCACCGCAGCCAGTGCTTTCACCGCGACATTGCGCCCGACAACATCTTCATCCAGCAGGACGACATGCCGGTGCTGCTGGACTTTGGCGCGGCGCGCAAGTCGATTGCCGATCTCGTCGACGAAGTGGCGGTGATGGTGAAGTCGGGCTATTCGCCGATCGAGCAGTACGCCGACGACAACACGCTGCTGCAGGGCGCGTGGACCGACCTCTATGCGCTGGGCGCCGTGCTGTACCGCGCGGTCACCGGGCATCCGCCGCCCTCGGCCGTGGTGCGCAGCGTGCAGGACGCCTATGTGCCGCTGTCGTCGCTCGGCCGCGGCGACCTGAGTCCGGGCTTCTGCGCCGCGGTTGACCACACGCTGGCGGTGCATAGCAAGGACCGCACGCAAACCGTGGCGGCGTTCGCGGCCGAGCTGGGCCTGGCCAAGCTTGGCGACACCTATGTGAGCGGGCTCGCGGCGCCGACCGTCATTGTTCCGCCGCCGTCGAAGGCCGCGCCGGCCCTGGCGATTGAGCCGCAGCAAGCGCCTGCCAAGCCCGCTGCGGCGCCGCAAGCCGCCGCATTGGCCGGGGTTGCACAGGCCAAGGGCTCACCGCCTTTGTCGGTCGAGGCCCAGCCCCGGTCGAAGCCTGAACCCCGCGCCGCATCGACCGCCGAGCGGGCTCCAGCGCCTGCCCCCAAGGTCGCCGCACCGGCACGCACGCCATCGGCAGCGGCCAAGAAGCATCAGCCAGCGTCGCTGTCCGCCCAGAAAACATCGTCGCGCCCGCCGTGGCGCCTGGTCGGCGTGTTGCTGATCGCACTGGTGGCCGTGGGAAGCTGGATCGGACTTCACCTGAGTTCGTGGAAGCAGGAGACCTCGACCGCAATGGCACCGGTGCCTCCACCTTCGGGGCCGATGACCGCGAACGCGCCACCTGCCGCCGCCGTGCCGCCAGGCGACGGCGGTGCGGCACCCGCAAGCGGCAACGTGGCCGCCGCCCCCGGCGGCGCCACGCCTCCCGCTGCGGGAGCCAGTGCGCCGGCCGCTTCGTTGACGCCGCTGGACAACGTGCCGGTCATTGCGCCGGCGGCACCAGCCGCGCCGGCCAACGGGGCAATCCCCTCGTCCACGGCGACGACGACGCCCACACCGGGCACACCGGCTCCACCCGGCACGCCGCCGGAGGCCGCGCTTGCTACCAGCGAGGTCGAAGACTGGAACCTGGCCCAGGCCGAGAACACGCGAGAGGGCTACGAGGCCTATCTGCGCCGCTACCGCCGCGGCCCGCACGCGCGCGAGGCCCGAAATGCGCTTGCCGAGCTGAACCGGCTCTCCACTGCCGTGCCGGCGGCACCACCCGGCACCACGGCGGCAAATGCCGTGCCCACCGTGGTGGCCCCCGGCGCCACGCCGCCCGCCGCGGCGCCGCCCGGCATGGGGCGCGTGATACTCAACATACGGCCGTGGGGCCAGGTCTATGTCGACGGCGCGGAGCGCGGCGTGAGCCCGCCGCTCAAGTCACTGTCGCTGCGGCCGGGCATCTACAACGTCGAAGTGCGCAACGGCGACCTCGACGTGTTCCGGCAGCGCGTGACCGTGCAGGACAGCCGCTCGTCGCCCGTGGTGAGCCACGAGTTCAAGTAGCGGTGCCTGGCGGCCGGGGCCAGCGCTGCGCTGCGACCAGCGCCAGCACCGCGACCAGGCTGGCCGCCAGCAGCACCCAGAGGCCAGGCGTGTAGCCGGTGTCCGGTTGCCACATCAGGCCGAGCATGAGCGGGGCCAACGCGCGCGCGATGGCGCTCGGCAGCCCCAGCGCGCCGTTCAGCGTGGCCACGTGCTCGCGGTTCACGTACTGCGCGATGGCCGTGCCCTTCACGATCGTGAGCATGCCGTTGCCCATGCCGTAGAACAACACGAACAGCAGCGCGGCGCCCGGGTGGGCCGCGCCCGCAAGCAGCGCGAGCAGGCCGATCGGAATCAGGCAGGGAATCAGCCGGTTCGCCAGATGCAGGTCGAAATGGTGCTCGAAAAAGTACAGCAGCGCCCGCCCCAGCACCTGCACCAGCCCGATGCTCGCGGGCAGGGCAATGGCCCACGACTCGGCAAGCCCGGCGCCCCGCAGCAGGCTCACCATGTGCGGCGGCAACGCGGCCGTGACCGCCATCAGCAACACGGTGAAAACGCCTACGAACAGGAAAGGCGCGCTGCGCATGTAGTGGCTCGCGGAATGGCTGGCCGGTGCGGTGTCGGCCGCCTTGCCGATGGGTGCTGCCCGCGCCGCCGGAGGCGGGGCATTCCGCAGCACGCGGGCATGCAGCGGCGCGCAGACCAACAGGTGGATGGCCGCCAGCACCCAGAGCGCGTGCCGCCAGCCGAGCTGCGCGACCAGCCAGGCCACCAGCGGAATGAACACCGTGCTGGCCAGCCCGCCGAGAAAAGTCAGCGTGATGATCGCGCGGCGAAAGTCGTTGGGGAAGCGCCGCGTGACGATGGAGAACGCGGGGTTGTAGAGCGTGGCCGCCAGCCCCGCCCCGAGCAGCGTCCAGGCCAGGTAGAAGCCAAGGGCGCTGTGCACCATGCTGTGCAGCAACAGCCCAGCCGCGATGACCAGCGAACCGCCCGCCATCACCGCGCGCTCGTGCCCGCGGTCGATCCAGCGGCCGACCGGCCACGCCAGCGCGCCTTCGGCCAGCAACGCGAGACTGAAGGCCAGGGACGACTGCGCACGGCTCAACCCCAGCTCGCGTTCGACCGGCTCCATCAGCAGCGCAAAGCCGTAGAACACGCTGCCCCAGGTGATGAGCTGGCCGACGGACAGCCAGCCGACCATGCGGCGGTTGTAGAGCGTGGGTGCGGGTGCGTTCACTGCCAATCGGTTTCAGTGTCGCAAAGCCCGGCGGTACTGCACCGCCTCCGCCACGTGTTCCGCCCGCACCGACTCGGCATCCGCCAGGTCGGCCACCGTGCGCGCCACCTTGAGCGCGCGGTGCGTGCTGCGCGCCGACCAGCCGAGCTTGGCGGCGGCATTCACCATGAACTTGCGCGCCGCATCGTCCAGCGCGGCGTGCTTGTCGATGGCGCCGGCCTGCAGCGCCTGGTTGGGGCTGCCCTGGCGCCGCAGCGCGAATTCGCGCGCGGCGATCACGCGGGTGCGGATGCTGGCGGTTGATTCCCCGGCGGGCGCGCCGAGCAGCTGTTGCGCCGAAACGGCGGGCACTTCGATGTGCAGGTCGATGCGGTCGAGCAGCGGGCCGCTGAGTTTGCCCTGGTAGCGCAAGATCTGGTCGGGCGTGCAGCGGCAGCCCTTCAGCGTCGAACCCAGATAGCCGCAAGGGCAGGGGTTCATGGCCGCAATGAGCTGGAAGCGGGCTGGAAACTCTGCGCGCCGGGCAGCCCGCGCGATGGTGATGGTGCCGGTTTCGAGCGGCTCGCGCAGCGCCTCGAGGGCGGAACGCGCGAACTCGGGAAACTCATCCAAAAACAGCACGCCGTGGTGCGCCTGCGAGATCTCGCCCGGCCGCGGGGGCGAGCCGCCGCCCACCAGCGCGACGGCGCTGGACGTATGGTGCGGCGCCGAAGTCGGCCGGGTCATCCAGCGCGCGGTCGAGAAGCTGCCGCCCAGGCTGGCGACCGCCGCGCTTTCGAGCGCCTCGTCCACGTTCATGGGCGGCAGCAGCCCGGCAAAGCGCTGCGCGAGCATGGATTTGCCCGAGCCGGGCTCCCCGACCATCAGCAGGCTGTGTCCGCCCGCGGCCGCGATCTCGAGGGCGCGCCTGGCGCCTGCGTGCCCCTTCACGTCGGCCAGGTCGGCATACAGAGGCATGGCCGCGGCCGCCGCGGCGTGGACCCGCGCCCAGCCGTCCGCGGCGGGCGGCTCGGCCTGCTGCGGCGCCGCGTCTTCGGCCATGAAGCGCCGCACCACGTCCAGCAGGTGCTTGGCGCCGTACACCTCGCCGCCGGGTACCAGCGCCGCTTCTTGTGCGCTTTCGGTGGGCAGCACCAGGCGCGTGGCGATGCCGCGGGTGTGCAGGGCCAGTGCCATGGCCAGCGCACCGCGCACGGGCCGCAGCTCGCCCGACAGTGAGAGTTCGCCGGCAAATTCGTGGCCCGCAAGGCGGGCGGGCTGGATCTGATCGCTGGCGGCGAGGATGCCCAGCGCAATAGGCAGGTCGAAGCGCCCGGAATCCTTGGGCAGGTCGGCGGGCGCCAGGTTGACGGTGATCCGCTTGTTGTTGGGAAATTCGAGGCCGGCGTTCTGGATGGCCGAACGCACACGCTCGCGGGCTTCCTTGACCTCTGTTTCAGCCAGTCCGACCAGCGTGAAGCTCGGCAGGCCATTGGCCAAATGCACCTCAACCGTGACACTGGCCGCTTCCAGGCCAAGCAAAGCACGGCTTTGCACCAAAGACAGGCTCATTATTCTTCCTCTCCCCATTGTGGTGCGCCCATTTTGGGTCGGGCTTGTGCACCTCGGGCCCGCTCGGCGGTCCCGCACTTGAAACGGTTGTAATTTTTTCATCATCGGATTTGTGGATGCGCGGGCCACGGCGCCATGGCAGGGCGGAACGAGCACTTTGGCACGCTCCCTGCTACGAAACGGTGTCCCCCCAACTTCCAACCAACCCCGAGGAGTCTCGATGATGCACCGTAAATTCGCCCAGGCAGTGGCCGTGGCCGCCTTTGCCGCCCTGCCGATGCTGGCGAGCGCCCAGCTTACGGGGAACGTGGCCCTGACCAGCAACTACAAGTTCCGCGGCCAGGACCAGGACATGATCGGGAACAACGATTACGCCAAGACCAAGGGCTTCAAGCCCGCCATCCAGGGCGGCTTCGACTACGCCTTCGGCGAAAGCGGCTTCTACCTCGGCAACTGGAACTCCAGCGTCAACTGGCTCCAGGGCAACAGCATCGAGAGCGACATCTACGGCGGCTACAAGTTCAAGGCCGGTCCGTTCGACATGGACGTGGGCGCTTTGACCTACATCTACCCGGGCAACTCGATCGGCAACACCACCGAGCTGTACGGCGCGGGCACCTGGGCCGACGAAGCCATCGGCTCGTTCACCCTGAAGTACTCGCACACGGTCTCCAAGGACTACTTCGGCTACGCGGGCGCCAAGTCGGGCTCGGGCCTGAAGGGCCGCAACACCGGCTATCTGAACCTGGCCTACAGCAAGGAAATCGCGCCCAAGCTCACGCTGAAGGCGGCCGTGGGCTACACCCACATGTCCAGCGACATCCGCAGCCTGGGCTACAAGAGCTACGTCGACTACAACGTGGGCGTGTCGTATGACTTCGGCAACGGCCTGGCACTGGCTGGCTCGGTGCAGGGCGCCAACAAGAAGAGCTCCTACCTCGCGCTGAGCAACCCCGGCGTCGACTTCGGCTTCGGCCCCATCGGCCAGCAGTACTACTCGCCCAACAAGGCGCGCTTCATCGTTACCCTCAGCAAGACGCTGTAAGTAAACACAAGAACAAGGTGCGGCCCAAGCTGCCGCACCATTCATCCATCCAAGAAGGAGAAAGTCATCATGAAGCTGGTCACAGCCATCATCAAACCGTTCAAGCTCGACGAGGTGCGCGAAGCACTGTCGGCCATCGGCGTGCAAGGCATCACGGTCACGGAAGTCAAGGGTTTCGGCCGCCAGAAGGGCCACACCGAGCTGTACCGCGGCGCTGAATACGTGGTCGACTTCCTGCCCAAGGTCAAGATCGAAGCGGCAGTGTCCGACGACCTCGTCGACCGCGTGATCGAAGCCGTGGAGGGTGCGGCGCGCACCGGCAAGATCGGCGACGGAAAGATTTTTGTCTACAACCTCGAGCAGGTGGTTCGCATCCGCACCGGCGAAACGGGCCGCGAAGCCCTCTGACCCGTCCAGGCTCTAAAGAACAACGACTATGAAAAAACTGCTTGTCTCTCTTGCGCTCGGCTTGAGCGTGCTCACTGCCGCTTTCGCACAGGCGCCCGCGCCTGCTGCGGAAGCACCGGCCGCTTCCGCGCCGGCTGCCTCGGCCCCGGCGGCCGCGCCCGCTGCCGCCGCACCGGCAGCAGCAGCCCCTGCGGCTGCCGAGGCAGCGCCCGCAGCGGCTCCCGCTCCCTCTTTCAACAAGGGTGATACCAGCTGGATGATGCTGTCCACGCTGCTCGTCATCATGATGACCGTCCCCGGCCTGGCCCTGTTCTACGGCGGCCTGGTGCGCAGCAAGAACATGCTGTCGGTGCTCATGCAGGTGATGGTCACCTTCTCGATGATCGTGGTGCTGTGGCTCATCTATGGCTACAGCCTTGCGTTCACCGAGGGGAACGCCTTCTTCGGCGGATTCGACCGGCTCTTCATGAAGGGGATCTTCGATCCGGCCACCGGCGTGTTCGCGCCCGGCGCCACCTTCAGCAAGGGCGTCTACATCCCCGAGCTGCTGTTCGCTGCCTTCCAGGCCACCTTCGCCGGCATCACGTGCTGCCTGATCGTGGGTGCCTTCGCGGAGCGCGCCAAGTTCTCGGCCGTGCTGCTGTTCATGGTGATCTGGTTCACTTTCAGCTATGCGCCGCTGGCCCACATGGTCTGGTTCTGGCTCGGCCCTGATGCCTACACCGCCGCCAACGTGGTGGATGCCAACAACGCAAAGGCCGGCCTGATCTGGCAATGGGGCGCCCTCGACTTCGCAGGCGGTACCGTGGTGCACATCAACGCCGCCGTCGCCGGCCTGGTCGGTGCCTTCGTGATCGGCAAGCGCGTCGGCTACGGCAAGGAAGCCTTCACGCCGCATTCGCTCACGCTCACCATGGTCGGCGCCTCGCTGCTGTGGGTCGGCTGGTTCGGCTTCAACGCAGGTTCGGCCCTCGAAGCCGGCACCAGCGCCGTGCTCGCCTTCATGAACACCTTTACCGCCACCGCAGCCGCCGTGCTCGCATGGTGCATCGGTGAAGCGCTGATGCGCGGCAAGGCCTCGATGCTGGGTGCCGCTTCGGGCGCCGTTGCAGGCCTCGTGGCCATCACCCCGGCCGCCGGCAACGTCGGCCTGATGGGCGCGATCATCATCGGCTTCATCGCCGGCTTCGCCTGCCTCTGGGGCGTCAACGGCCTCAAGAAGCTGCTGGGTGCGGACGACTCGCTCGACGTGTTCGGCGTGCACGGTGTCGGCGGTATCGTCGGCGCGCTGCTCACCGGCGTGTTCAACACCCAGGCACTCGGCGGCCCCGGCCTCGTGGGCGACTGGGTCACGGCCACCGTCGTGTCCAACGGCATCGGCGCGCAGGTCTGGATCCAGCTCAAGGGCGTGCTGCTGACCATCGTCTGGTCGGGCGTGGTGGCGTTCATCGCCTTCAAGATCGCCGACTTGACCATCGGCCTGCGTGTGTCGGAAGAAGAAGAGCGCGAAGGCCTCGACATCTCCTCGCACGGCGAGACCGCATATAACAGGTAACCCCAAAGCAATAGGCAACCCCCCAGTCTTCGCGCACTTCGTGTCGCTACGCCAACCCCCCTGCTGGGGGCAACACCAGAGGCCCGGCAAAGCCGGTTCCTCGGTGTTCCACGAAGGGGGCATACGAGGCGAAGGCTGCTTATAAGAACTACACGGATCGATTTTTTCAGCAAGGTCTCCTTTGGATGTTCAGCCCGCGAGCGCTTCGGCGCCAGCGGGCTTTTTTTTGGTCTGCGGGGTGGCGGATGCACAATCCGAAGATCATGTGGACCACCCTCGAAGACAGCCTTTGCGAGCTCGGCGAATCGCCGTTCTGGCACCCGCACGAACGCGCGCTTTACTGGCTCGACATTCCGGGGCGCGCGGTGCTGCGCACGCGCGGCGAAATCGGCACACCCGGCGCCAAGGTGGAGCGCTGGGGCTTGGCCACCGAGCCCGGCTGCATGGCGCCGGCCAGGAGCGGCGGCCTCGTGATTGCGCTGCGCGACGGCATCTACCGGGCCCGCGAATGGGGCGGAGAGCTGGTTGCGATGGCGCGTGTCGAACACGACGTGCGCACCATGCGCTTCAACGACGGCAAATGCGATGCGCTGGGCCGTTTCTGGGCCGGTTCGCTCAACGAGGCGAAGGACCGCGCCAATGCCGCGCTCTATTGCTTCGACGCCCGCACCGACACCGGCGCGGCGCCCACATTGACGCAGATGGCCAACGAGTCCACCACCGGCAACGGGCTCGCGTTCTCGTCCGATGCCGGCACCCTCTACTGGGCCGACACCGCCGCGCATGTGGTGCGTGCGTGGGCTTGGAATGCCGAGGCCAATTCGCTCTCGCATGCGCGCGTGTTCCACCAGTTTCAGGCCAAGCCCGAAGGCTGGACCCGTGGGTCGCCCGTGCGCTACGAAGGCCGACCCGATGGCGCCACTGTCGATGCCGAGGGTCACTATTGGGTCGCGATGTTCGAAGGTGCACAGCTGCTGCGCTTCGCGCCTTCGGGGGAGATCGTTGGTTCGGTGCCGGTCCCCGTTCAGTGTCCGACCATGCCGTGCTTCGGCGGCGACGACCTGAAGACGCTCTTCGTCACCAGCGGGCGCAAGGGTCGGCCTGCCAGCGAGATCGAGCGGCTCCCGGCCTCGGGCGCCGTGATATCGACGCGCGTCGACACGCCCGGGTTACCTGTCAACTTCTTTGAGGACTAGGGTGACGCTTTGCTTTTCAGTCCGTCGCATTGAGGGTCATTCATGGCGCGCTCCCGCCGACGGGGTACCTTTCTCCGCGAATGTCCCCCGGCCTGCGGCCTCCTCCTTTATTTCGCTGCGCAAGGCACCCCATCGACGTGATCGTTGTTCAGCGCACTGGTTGATCGGCCAGCACGACAGCCGCGCCCGGCGTGCGCAGGGCGCCGGGTACTCCCCGCAGCGAAATAAAGGAGGAGCCGAAGGCGGGGGACATTCGCGGAGGGGAGTACCCGGTGGCCTGTGCACGCGCCCTGATAAAGGCATGGCCCTGCAGCACATCCCCCCAATCCAGTGCCTGCTGACCTTCGAGACCCTGGCGCGGCTGCGGCATGCGGGCCGCGCGGCAGACGAGCTGTGTGTCACGCCCAGCGCGGTGAGCCACCGCATCCGCCAGCTCGAATCGCACGTGGGCTTCAAGCTCTTCGGCCGCAGCGACTTCAGCCTCACGGCCGACGGCGCGGCCTACCTTGCCAACGTGCGCACCGGCCTTGCGGCGCTGCAAGCCATGCCCGGCGGCAATGCGGCGAAGCAGCAGCGTGCCACACGCCTGCGCATCGCCGTCACGCCCACCTTCAGCCGTGTGTTCCTGATGCCGCGGCTCGAACTCTTCCGCAACATCTATCCGGACATCGAACTGGTGCTGCAGGTGTCCATTCCGCTGCTGGACGTCACGGCCGAGCAGGCTGATCTCGAAGTGCGCTACGGCAGCGGTGCATATGCCGATTGCGAACACCGGCTGCTGCTCGAAGAAGAAGTGGTGCCCGCCTGCAGCCCAAGCTATCTCAACGAGTTCGGCCCGTTCAACGGCTTTCGCACCGCCGCAGAAATTGCGAGCGCGCGGCTCATTCGAAGTCCGCTTGAGCCCTGGGGCACCTGGTTCTCGAGCTGCGGCATCGACCAGCCCGAGCCGCACGTCGGCTCCCAGTTCAACGACCTGGGCCTGGTCTACGACGCGGCCGCGAGCGGCTTCGGCGTGGCGCTGGTGCGCCTGAAGATGGGCGCCGCCTGGTTCGAATCGGGCCGGCTGGTGCCGCTCTCCGACCGGCCCGTGCCCTCGCCGCACCGCCACACCATCTGCTGGCAGCCCGGCACGCTCGATCGCTGGGAATGCGCCGCCTTTGTCGACTGGCTGGCGCAAAGCCTCCGCTGAAGAAAAAAGGCCGGCGGCAAAGTTCTCTCAACCCCGGTGCAAAAAAGCTTCAACCCGGCGCCGGCGCATTTACGTAGAGTGCGGTACACCACGAGACAGACAGATCCGCCCCAAAGAGGCTCCCGCATGAACGCGCCGCTCACCCCCGTCCAGCACGACTCGCTGCAAAAATCCGACCGCCAGTCGCAGATCGTGCGCGCCCTGCAAGCCCACCTGCCTGCGCATGCGCTCATCTGGAACGCCGAGGACACCACGCCCTACGAGTGCGACGGCCTCACCGCCTACCGGCAGCGCCCGCTGGTGGTCGCGCTGCCCGAAACCGAAGCCCAGGTGGCGGCGGTGCTCAAGACCTGCCACGGGCTTGGCGTGCCAGTGGTCGCGCGCGGCGCGGGCACCGGGCTCTCGGGCGGCGCGATGCCGCATGCGCTGGGCGTGACGCTTTCGCTCGCCAAGTTCAACCGCATCCTGAAGATCGACCCCGTGAGCCGCACGGCCGTAGTTCAGTGCGGCGTGCGCAATCTCGCCATCAGCGAAGCGGCCGCGCCCTTCAACCTCTACTACGCGCCCGATCCGTCGAGCCAGATCGCCTGCACCATCGGCGGCAACGTGGCCGAAAACTCGGGAGGCGTGCACTGCCTCAAATACGGCCTCACGCTGCACAACGTGCTGCGCGTGCGCGGCTTCACGGCCGAGGGCGAGCCTGTCGAATTCGGCGGCGAGGCGCTCGACGCGCCGGGGCTCGACCTGCTCGCGCTGGTCATCGGCAGCGAAGGCATGCTGGCCGTGACCACCGAGGTCACCGTCAAGCTCGTGCCCAAGCCGCAGCTCGCGCGCTGCATCATGGCCAGCTTCGACGACGTGCGCAAAGCCGGTGATGCGGTCGCGGCGGTGATCGCGGCCGGCATCATTCCCGCGGGGCTCGAGATGATGGACAAGCCGATGACCGCCGCGGTCGAAGACTTCGTGCGCGCGGGCTACGACCTCGATGCGGCCGCGATCCTGCTGTGCGAATCCGACGGCACGCCCGAAGAAGTCGAGGAAGAAATCGGCCGCATGACCGCCGTGCTGCGCTCCTCCGGAGCCACCGCGATTGCGGTGAGCACCAGCGAAGACGAACGCATGAAATTCTGGAGCGGCCGCAAGAACGCCTTTCCGGCCTCGGGCCGCATCAGCCCCGACTACATGTGCCTGGACTCCACCATTCCGCGCAAGCGGCTGGCCGACATCCTGCTGGCCATCCAGGAGATGGAGAAAAAATACAAGCTGCGCTGCTGCAACGTATTCCACGCGGGCGATGGCAACCTGCATCCGCTGGTGCTGTTCGATGCCAACGATCCTGATGAGCTGCATCGCTGCGAACTCTTCGGCGCCGACATCCTCGAGACCAGCGTGGTCATGGGCGGCACCGTGTCGGGCGAGCATGGGGTGGGCGTGGAAAAGCTCAACAGCATGTGCGTGCAGTTCACCGCGGCCGAGAACGAACAGATGTTCGGCGTCAAGCGCGCCTTCGATCCGGCCGGGTTGCTGAATCCCGGCAAGGTGATTCCTACCCTGCAGCGATGCGCCGAATACGGCAAGCAGGTGGTGCGCGGCGGCAGGCTGCCGCACCCCGACCTGCCGCGCTTCTGAGCCAAAGAAAAAAACATGGAACCCGCACTCAGCCAGATCGTCGAGCGCATTCGCGCAGCTGCTGCCGATGCCACGGCGCTTCGCATCCGCGGCGGCGGCACCAAGGATTTTTATGGAGAGCCGCCGCGTGGCGAGGTCTTGAGCACCACCGGGCTCACCGGCATCACGAGCTACGAACCGAGCGAACTGGTCGTTACCGTGCGCGCCGGCACGCCGCTCGCCGAACTCGAGGCCGCGCTGGCCGAGAAAGGGCAGTGCCTGCCTTTCGAGCCGCCGCATTTCGGCGCGGCCGACTCGGGCACGGTGGGCGGCATGGTGGCCGCCGGGCTCAGCGGACCGGCGCGTGCCAGCGTGGGCGCGGTGCGCGACTACGTGCTGGGCGCCACGCTCGTCAACGGCCGCGGCGAAGTGCTGGCCTTCGGCGGCCAGGTGATGAAGAACGTGGCCGGCTACGACGTCTCGCGCGTGCTGGCGGGCTCCCTCGGCACGCTGGGCGTGATTGCCGAAGTGAGCCTCAAGGTGCTCCCCGTTGCGCCTGCCGAGGCCACGTTGGCCTTTGAGTGCAGCCAGGCCGATGCACTGCGCCTGCTCAACGAGTGGGGCGGGCGGCCGTTGCCTTTGAATGCGAGCTGCTGGTTCGAGGATGCGGGCAGCGGCACGCTGCGGCTGCGCCTGCGCGGCGCAGCGGCGGCGGTCGAAGCCGCATGCGCGCACCTGGGCGGCGAGCGCGTGGACAACGCAGTTGCCGCATGGCAATCGCTGCGCGACCAGCAGCATCGATGGTTCACTGCCGATGACGCAGGCACCGCGCTCTGGCGGCTGTCGGTGCCGCAGACGGCGTCAGTCCTCGCCCTCGGCGATGTCGGCGCGCCCCTGATCGAATGGCACGGCGGGCAGCGTTGGTACAAGGCGCCGCCCGAGCAGGCATCGCTCATCCGCGAAGCGGCGCATGTCGCAGGTGGGCATGCCACGCTGTTCAGGATGGCTTCTGCTCCTGCCGCAGCAAGCGCCGGCGCCCGACGCTTCGACGCATTGAGCGCTCCCATCGCGCGCATCCACCATGCCCTGATGCGTGAGTTCGATCCCCACAGCCTCTTCGACCGCGCCCGCCTTCTCGCGGACGCCTGAGCCCCAGCGACTCGACACTTCATTTCCCCCCATGCAAACCGAGCTCGCCCCCGAATTCCGCGACACCGACGACGGCCGCGAGGCCGAAGCCATCCTGCGCAAGTGCGTGCACTGCGGCTTCTGCACCGCCACCTGTCCCACCTACCAGCTGCTCGGCGACGAGCTCGATGGGCCGCGTGGCCGCATCTACCTGATCAAGCAAGTGCTCGAAGGCAAGGCGCCGACGCGCAGCACGCAGCTGCACCTGGACCGCTGCCTGACCTGCCGCAACTGCGAAAGCACCTGCCCGAGCGGCGTGCAGTACGGGCACCTGGTCGACATCGGCCGCAAGATCGTCGACGAGAAAGTGCCGCGCCCCGCCATGGAGTCGGCCACGCGCTGGCTGCTGAAGGAAGGGCTGCCGTCGCCGCTCTTCGGCCCCGCGATGGCGCTGGGCCAATCGGTGCGCGGGCTGTTGCCGGAGGCGCTCAAGGCCAAGGTGCCCGCGAAGCAGGAGGCCGGCGCCTGGCCTACAGCCTCGCATGCACGCAAGATGCTGATGCTCGCAGGCTGCGTGCAGCCGTCGATGATGCCCAACATCAACAGCGCGACGGCGCGCGTGCTCGACGCGGCCGGCATCCAGACAGTGATCGCGAAGGAAGCCGGCTGCTGCGGCGCCGTCAAGTTCCACCTCAACGACCAGGAAGGTGGCAAGGCGCAGATGCGCGCCAACATCGACGCCTGGTGGCCGCAGGTCGAGCGCGGTCCGGAAGCGGGCGGCGTCGAAGCCATCGTGATGAACGCCTCGGGCTGCGGCGTCACGGTGCGCGAGTACGGCCACATCCTCCGAAACGATCCGGCCTACGCCGCCAAGGCGGCGCGCATCAGCGACATGACGCGCGATTTGAGCGAACTGCTGCCCGACCTCGTGCCCGCGCTGAAGGCTCGCGTGCGGGCGCCGGCCGGTGTGGTGGCCTACCATCCGCCGTGCACGCTGCAGCATGGCCAGAAGCTGCGCGGCGGCGTCGAGACGAATCTGCGCGCACTCGGCTTCGACGTGCGCGTGGCCATGAACGAATCGCATCTGTGCTGCGGCTCGGCTGGCACCTACTCGGTGTTGCAGCCCGAACTGGCCTATCCGCTGCGCGACCGCAAGCTCGGCCACCTGCGGCAGCTGCAGCCGAGCGTCATCGCCTCGGCCAATATCGGCTGCATCACGCATCTGCAAAGCGGCAGCCAGGAAACGCCGGTGCGCCACTGGGTCGAGCTGCTGGACGCTGCCCTGGCGAAGGCCTGATCGCACACCGAAGAGCGCCCTGGTCCGACTCGCGCGGGGCGGCTTGGCACGGCATCATGGCCGCACCGATTTTCCCAGGAGCCTGCCTCATGTCTTCCGTACAAGCTTTCATCATTTCGAAGAACTTGCGGCGTGCCTTGCTGGTCTGCGCCTGCGCGGCCGGCGCCTTCGGGGCACAGGCACAGTCGGCCATGCCGCAGTGGAAGGGCGAGGGTGCGGTGCGCTATGTCTGCGGCGGTATCGGCTCGGACGAATCGAACGCCATTCGCGCCGCCATGAAGGACCATCCGCTGGCGCTGCTTTTCGCGCGCGCCGACGGCGCCTATCTGGCGGACGTGCAGGTCGACATCAAGGGTGCCGACGGTGCGCCTTCATTGACCTGGCGCGCCAGCGGGCCGGTTTGCCTGGTCGACATTCCGGCCGGCCGCTACACCATCAGCGCCACCACGACCGGCGGCGATGCCAAGAGCCAATCGGTGACGGTGGGCGGCGGCTCAAAGACAGCCAGCTTCCGCTTCTGAGCGAGCGTCTCAGCCGGCCGCCAGCGCGGCCTCGATGTCCCGCGTGAGCGAGGCGGGCGTGTCGAGCGGCGCATAGCGTTTGCGCACCTGCCCATCGCGGCCGACCAGGAACTTGGTGAAGTTCCACTTGATGGCGGTGCTGCCCAGGAGCCCGGGCTTCTCCTTGGTGAGCCACTGGTAGAGCGGCGTGGCATTGCTGCCGTTGACGTCGATCTTTTCCATCATCGGAAAGCTCACGCCGTAGTTGGTGGTGCAGAACGCGCCGATTTCTTCGTTGGTGCCTGGGTCTTGAGAGCCGAACTGGTTCGACGGAAAACCCAGCACCACCAGCCCCTTGTCGGCGTATTTCTCGTGCAGTTCCTCGAGCCCGGCGAACTGCGGCGTGAAGCCGCATTGGCTGGCCGTGTTGACGATCAGCAGCACCTTGCCCTTGAAGGCAGAAAGCTTCACGTTCTTGCCGTCGATCCGGTTGGCTTCGAAGTCGTAGATGCTGGCCATGAAAGTACCTCAAGTGGGAGACGAAAGACGATCATCGCCCTCTGCCGGCGTTCGCGCAAACGCGGACCACACGGCCGCCAGAACGATCAGTGCGCCGCCGGCCAGGATGCGCGGATCCATCTGCGCGGCGCCCAGGGCCACAGACGAAACGCTGGCGAACAGCACCTCCGACAGCATGATGACCGCCGTGGCGCTGGCCGCCAGCCGCGCCGCGCCGTACTGCAGGCAGACGTTGGCCACCACGAAGCCGATGCCCAGCACCGCGGCCCATCCGATCCAGCCCGGCGTGGCTGCGAGGGGCGAGTCGAAGGCACCCAGCAAAGTGCCGCTCGCCGCGGCGATGCCCGCTACCAGCGCGCAGCCGCTGAACATCGCCAGGGCGCGCGATTCGCCGGGTGCGCCGTGCAGGTGGCGCAGCAAAATGTTGGTGACGGCAAAGCTGAACCCAGCCGCCACGCCCAGCCAGTCCGGCAGGCTCGAAGGCACGGGCCAATCGACACCCGGCGCCTTGAGCACCACCACCACGCCGGTGAGCGCCAGCGCCACCCGTGCGAGCGCGCCCGCCGTCGGCCGCTCGCCCAGCACCGCCCAGCCCAGCAGCACGCTCCAAAGCGGCATCAGGTAGAACAGCAGCACCACACGCACCACGTCGCCTTGCGTCACGGCCCAGTTGAAGCCCAGGTTGGTGAAACCCGCCGCCAGGCCCAGCGCCACCAGCATCGGGAACGCCGCGAAGCCGCGCCAGGCCTGCCGGCGGAAGAATCCCATGGCGAGCGCGATCGCCACGTAGATGAGGCAGGTGGTCCACACGGGATGCAGCCCGTGCCCTTCGATGTGCCGGAATGGAAACCACGACACGCCCCAGACAAAGGCATTAAAAATCAGTGCGAGAGCTGGCATGTGGCGGAAATTTTCGTGGAACACCGTGGAGCCGGCTTTGCCGGACCACCGGTGTTGCCCCCGGTGAGGGGGGCGAAGCGACACGAAGTGCGCGCAGCCTGGGGGAGGTCAATGATGCTTGTCGCTGCGTGCGATGGCGAGCAGGTGCTCGACTTCTTCGGGGTACTTGCGCAGGTTGTGATGATGCCAGCGCTGGATGAGCCACATGCAGCCGGCCACCACGCCGCCAAACGCGCCAATGGCCGCGAAGGCCGAGAGACCCAGGCCGGTGCAGGCGCTATAGAAGCCGCCCAGCAGCAGGATGCAGGCCTGCTCATTGAAGTTTTGCACGGCGATCGAGCGGCCCGCGCCCATCAGGTTGTGGCCGCGGTGCTGCAGCAGTGCGTTCATCGGCACCACCAGGAAGCCGCCCAATCCGCCCAGCAAGATGAGGAAAGGAACGGCAATCCAGACGTTGCTGATCAGGTTCATGCTGATCACCAGGAGGCCCATGCCAATGCCCATGGGGATCACGCGCGTGGCCATGTCCAGGCGCATGCGCATCGACGCGACGATCGCCCCCACAGCCATGCCGATGGTGACCACGCCGGTGAGCGCCGTGGCCTGCGTGGTGTTGTAGTTGAGCGCGAGCGCGGCCCAGGCCAGCACGATGTACTTGAGGTTGGCGCCGGCACCCCAGAAAAGCGTGGTGGTGGAGAGCGAGATCTGGCCGAGCTTGTCGCGCCACAGGCGTGCGTTGCAGTGCCAGAAGTCGGGCAGCAGCGAGACCATGTTGCGCGCCAGGCCGTGCGCGGGGTTGCTGCGCAACGGCCGCATCTCGACACCGGTGTGCGGGATGCGCGTGTTGAACCAGGCCGCCAGCGCATAGACGAAGATCAGCACCGAGATGGCCGCCTCGGCCGGCGAATCGATGCCGGTATCGATCAGCGGCAGGTCGATGGCCAGCAGCTGGGTCGAGACCGCATGGCCCACCAGCGAGCCGCCGAGCACGATGCCCAGAAGAATCGAAGCGATCGTCAGGCCTTCGATCCAGCCGTTGGCCTTGACCAGCTGCGAAGCCGGCAGCAACTCGGTCAGGATGCCGTACTTGGCCGGCGAATAGGCCGCGGCGCCAAGCCCCACGATCGAGTAGGCCAGAAGCGGATGCGAGCCGAACAGCATCATCAGGCAGCCGACCACCTTGATCGCGTTGCTGATGAACATCACCCGCCCCTTGGGCAAGGCGTCTGCGAACGCGCCCACCAGCGGCGCCAGCACCACGTAGAAGACAGCGAAGATCGGCACCAGCGCAGCGCGCTGCCATTCGGCCGATCCCGTGCTTCGCATGAGCTCGACAGCAACGACGAAGATCGCGTTGTCGGCCAGCGACGAAAAGAACTGGGCCGACATGATCGTGTAGAAACCGCGCTTCATCGATGGGCTGGCTGGCCAGGAAGATTGCTGGCAGTAGTGAGAAAGTGTTGCGACGTTTGGCGAATGGGCGGTTATAGCATGGGGGTACGACGGAAAAATCAGCGTTGCCAACCTGGACAGCCCTGCTTGCGAAGATGCTAAAACCCCGTCTTCAACATCCGACATTTCCCATGCCGCGTCCCATTCTCGCCACTGTTCACACCGCCGCGCTCCGTCACAACCTCGATCGGGCGCGGCGCGCCGCGGTCGATGCCCGCGTCTGGGCCGTGGTCAAGGCCAACGCCTATGGCCATGGCATCGAGCGGGTGTATGAGGGCCTGCGCGGTGCCGACGGCTTTGCGCTGCTCGACCTGGCCGAGGCCGAACGGGTGCGCGCACTCGGCTGGCGCGGCCCGGTGCTGCTGCTCGAGGGCGTGTTCGACGCGCGCGACCTGGAGCTGTGCTCGCGGCTCGACCTCTGGCACACCGTGCACTGCGACGAGCAGATCGACATGCTCGCGGCCCACAAGACGCTCAAGCCGCAGCGCGTGTTCCTCAAGATGAATTCCGGCATGAACCGCCTGGGCTTCGCGCCCGAGCGCTTCGGCTCCGCCTGGACGCGCCTCAACGCGCTTCCGCAGGTCGACGAGATCTCGCTGATGACGCATTTCAGCGACGCCGACGGCGCGCGCGGCATCGCGCACCAGATGGCGGTGTTCGAGCGCGTCACGCACGACCTGCCGGGCGAACGCTCCGTGGCCAACAGCGCTGCCACCCTGCGCCATGCCGAAAAGACCCGTGGCGATTGGGTGCGCCCCGGCATCCTGCTGTACGGCAGCGCGCCCGACTTTCCGCAGCACGACGCGGCGCATTGGCAGCTGCAGCCGACCATGACGCTCTCGACAAAATTGATCGGGGTGCAGACCCTCCAGGCTGGCGACTCCATCGGCTACGGCTCCAACTTCACTGCAGATGGGCCGCTCACCATCGGCGTGGCCGCGGTCGGATATGCCGACGGCTATCCGCGCCATTGCAATACCGGCACGCCGGTGCTGGTGAACGGCGTGCGCACCCGCATGGTGGGCCGCGTGAGCATGGACATGATCACGGTCGACCTCACGCCCGTGCCCGACGCGAAGTTCGGCGCCGAGGTCACGCTGTGGGGCCGCTCGGCCGTGACCGGGGCGGTGCTGCCCATCGACGAGGTCGCGCAGGCGGCCGGCACCGTCGGCTACGAACTCATGTGCGCCGTGGCGCAGCGCGTGCCCTTCGCTCCGGCCGAAGTCGAATGAAGGTGCTCTCCAACTGGCGCTAGGTGCGCCTGTGGGAGACACAGCTCGAGCGCGACCTGCACCGCAACTACAGCCAGCGAACGCACGGCATCCTGATCGGCAGCTTCACGCTGCTCTTGATGTGGAGCGCCTCTGCATTGCTGTGGCCCTGGGCGCCGCGCTCGACCACTTCATGCCCCAGGTCAACTCCTTGCCCGAGGCCGTGCGGACCCTGCTGAAGAAGCACTAAGCTTCTTCCGGCCGTCGCCCTGGGCAGCCAGCACGTCCAGCAGGTGGTCGATCAGCACTCGGCACTTGGGCACTGTGAAGCGGCTGGGCGGATAGAGGATGTAGGCGTGCCCGCGGTAGTTGCCCTGGAATTCCCAGCCGGCCAGCACCCGCACGACGCGGCCGTCCTCCAAGGCCTCCTGCGCCATGAAGGCCGGCACGCAGGCCACGCCCAGGCCCGCGAGCGCGGCTTCGAGCCGCACCTCGCTGTGGTTGGAGACATAGCGGCCCCGCACCACGACCTCGGCTTCGTCTTCATCGCCCTTTTTGAAGCGCCAATGGTTGTCGCGCTCGTGCTCGCCGAGCGAGAGGCAGCTGCGCGCGAGCAGGTCGCGCGGGTGTTCGACGGCGTTGCCCTCTGCCAGGTAGTTCGGCGAGGCGCACAGGATGTGCGCGACCGGCATCAGCTGCCGCGCCACCAGCCCTTCGGGCGGCTTCGTCGTCAGCCGCACCACCAGGTCCACGCCTTCGCGGATCGGATCGATGTCGCGGTCGTCCACGATGAGCTGCACGTCGACCTCGGGATGGCGCTGCAGGAAGTCGAGGATGTGCGGATGCAGCACGCGCCGCGCAAAGGCCTTTGGCGCGCTGATGCGCACCAGCCCGCTCGGCTTCTTCGAGAACTGCTGCGCGACGTCCATCGTGCCTTGTGCCGCCAGCACCAACTCGCGGCACCGCGCGAAGGCCTCGACGCCGGGTTCGGTCAGCCGCAGCTGGCGCGTGGTGCGCTGGAGCAGCTGCACGCCGATTTCCTTTTCCAGGCGCTTTACCTGCCGGCTCGCGGCCGACGGCGTCATGCCCAGCAGATCGGCGGCCGCGGAGAAGCTGCCCAGCTCGGCGACCCGCAGGAAGGTCACCATCTCCGGCAGTACTTTGAGAAATGAATTCGTTCCCACGGCGCAAGGGTCCTGTTCCGGCCGACGGCTGTTCGGCCCGTGTGATGCCCGGAACAATTCTTTTCTTTGTTGTTCAGGACGGTGGGCCGACAGTATGGATTCAAAGCAGGTGCGCGGCATCGCCCCGGGCGCATGGGGCGGGAGAAAGTGGGCCGGCATCGGCGCCGCCGAGATCATGCTGCTGCTCGTGGCGGCCGTGTGGGGCGGCAGCTATGCGGTGGCCAAGCAGGCCACGCAGCAGTTGCCCGTGCTGGAGTTCATCGCGCTGCGCTTCGGGCTGACCTTCGTCGTGCTGCTGCCGGCGCTCAAGCCGCTCTTCAACGCGCAATGGAGGCAAGGCGTTGCGGTGGGCGGCCTGCTCGGCGCCAACCTGCTGGCGATCTTCGTCTGCGAGACCTTCGGCGTGTCGCTCACCACGGCGAGCAACGCCGCGTTTCTGATCAGCCTGTGCGTGGCGCTCACGCCTTTTGTCGAATGGTGGCTGCTCGGGCAGCGGCCGGAACGGCGCATGTTCTGGGCGGCGGGCCTGTCGGCGCTGGGCGCCGCGATGCTGTCGGCCACTTCGCCCGCGGACATCTCGGTGGGGTGGGGCGATGGCCTCATGGTGATCGCCGCCTTCCTGCGCGCCGTGATGGTCTGCTTGACGCGAAGGCTCGCCGGGCGCCATTCGATGTCGGCGCTGACACTGACGGCGGTGCAGTCGGGCGTGATGGCGCTCGGCGCGGCGGCGCTGTCGCTCATCGCGTCGAAGGGCGCGTGGCACATGCCGCCTGCCACGGCCTCGTTCTGGTGGGGCATGGCCTACCTCGTGCTGCTGTGCACGGTTTTCGCGTTCTTCGCGCAGAACCATGCGGCCTCGCGTTCGAGCCCGAGCCGGGTGTCGCTGCTGATGGGGAGCGAACCGGTGTTCGGGGCGTTGATTGCGGTGTATGGGTTCGGGGAGACGGTCGGGGCCTGGGGCTGGGCCGGCGGGTTGCTGATCGTGGTGGCGGCCTGGTGGGTGACGATGCCGCGAAAACCTGTGACGGGTTGAAGGTGGACGTGGAGCGCCCAATCAATACAGGCCAAGCTGCCGCAGCTTCAAGCGCGCGAGGCCCAGCAGCGCATCGGTGAACGGCGTGGCCACACCGGTCAGTTCGCCCAGCTCGCGCACCACGGTGACCAGCGCATCGAGCTCCACCGACCGGCCGGCTTCCACGTCCTGCAGCATCGAGGTCTTGAACGCGCCGAGCTTCATCGTCACCGCATGCCGGTCCTCCGGGCTCTGCGTGATCTCGATGCCGATGCGCCGTCCGATCTCCCTCGCCTCGAGCATCACGGCCGAGATGAAGCCACGCACATAGTCATCGCCCATGATCAGGTCGGTGGTGACGCCGGTCATCGCGCTGATCGGGTTCACCGTCATGTTGCCCCAGAGCTTGAACCACACGTCCTTCTGGATCTGCGGCGACAGCGTGGTGTCGAAGCCGGCGCTCTTGAGCAGCGCGACGAGCTCCTGCACACGCGGCGTGGCCTCGCCCGAGGGCTCGCCCACGATCAGTCCGTTGCCGAAGTGATGCCGTACCACGCCCGGCCCGTCGAGCGAGCAGCTCGCATGCACCACGCAGCCGATCACGTTGCGCGTGGGAATGGCCCGGGTAATGGCGCCGTCGGGATCCACGGCCGCGAGGCGGTGGCCGGTGATGGCTCCGCCGAAGCCGCCTTCGAGAAACCACCACGGCACGCCGTTCATCGCGACCAGCACGATCGTGTCGGGTCCGATCAGCGGCCCGATGCGCTCGGCAACGCCCGCGAGCGCCGGCGCTTTCACCGCGATGACCACGAGGTCTTGCACGCCCAGCGATTCGGGCTCGGCCACTGCGTTGACGGGCACGCGCATGCGCACGTCGCCGCGCATCAATGAAAGGCCATCCTGTTGCAGTGCGTCGAGCGTCGCGCCACGCGCCACCACGTTGAGGCGTTCACCGGCTTGCGCGAGGCCGGCGCCGATCCATCCGCCGATGGCGCCGGCGCCGTAGATGCAAATCTTCATGAAAGAGGCCGCCTCAGTTTCTGTAGCTCGGATCGATACGGTCCACCTGGCGCACCAGGGCATCGAAGACATCCTGCCCCGCGCCATGTTCGGGGCTGAACTGCAGCGCATCGCGCGTGCAGCGCTGCGCGATGTCTTCGCTCACCGGAATGGCCGCGCCCATCGAGAAGGTCGCCATCTGGATCTCGCAAGCGCGTTGCAGCGTCCACAGAATCGCGAAGGTCTGCGGCAGCGTTTGCCCCCAGGCCAGCAGGCCATGGTTGCGCAGGATCACCGCGTTGCGGTTGCCGATGCTCTTGAGCAGCCGCGGGCCTTCGTCGGCATGGATGGTGATGCCCTCGAAGTCGTGGTACGCCACCATGCCGTGCAGCTGCGCGGTATAAAAATTGGTCTGCTGCAGGCCGCCCTGTAGGCAGGCCACGGCCACGCCGGCCGTGGTGTGTGTGTGCATCACGCAGTGTGCGCCAGGCAGGCCGTCATGAATGGCGGCATGCACAGTGAAGCCGGCCGGGTTCACCGGATGGCTCGAACCGTCGAGCACCTTGCCCTGCAGGTCGATCTTCACCAGGTTGCTGGCCGTGACCTCGCTGTAGTGCAGCCCGAAAGGGTTGATGAGGAACTGCTTTTCTCCACCCGTCACGCTGTCCGGCAGCCGCAGTGTGATGTGGTTGTAGATCATCTCGGTCCAGCCCAGCATCGCGAAGACGCGATAGCAGGCCGCAAGCTGTTCGCGCGCGGCGCGCTCGTCCGGATGGATCGAGGGATGGACCAGCGCCGATGGCGGCACGGGAGTGGCGAGTGTGTTCATTGCAGTTCCTTCATACGGTTAGCCTTCAGCGGTGAAGCCGACTTCCTTGACAATCGGCGCCCACTTGGCGGTGTCTTTCTTCAGCAGATCGGTCAATTCGCCCGGCGTGGAGGACATGGCTTCCAGCCCGAAGGTGCCGAGCCCGTCGATCACGTCCTTCTGCGCGAGCGCGTTCTTCATGGCGGTGTTCAGCCGCGCGACCAGCTCCGGCGATGCCTTGGCGGGCAGGAAGAAGGCGAACCATTCGCTGTGCGCCATATCGTGGATGCCTTGCTCGCCGAAGGTCGGCACGTCGGGTGCGAAGCGGCTGCGCTTGGCGCCGGAGACGCCCAGGATGCGCACCTTGCCCGAGGCCAGGTGCTGCGTGATGTCGCCGATGGGGCCTGACACGGCCGAGATGTTGCCGCCCAAGAGGTCGAGCATGGCCGGCTGCGTGCCGCGGTAGGCCGCGTGCTTGAGCTCCGCGCCGCCCTTCTTGCCCAGCAGCGCGCCGATGAAGTGCGGCGTGGAACCCGCGGCGGGTGAACCGAAGTTGGCGCCGGCCGGATTGGCCTTGGCCCAGGCCAGGAATTCGGGCACCGTCTTCACGCTGGCCGGCACCGCGGGCCCGACCGCAAAGCCGAAGTCGAAGATGCACGCGATGCTGACTGGCGTGAGGTCGACCATCGGGTCGTACGGCAGCTTCTTGTAGATGTGCGGGTAGATCGTGAGGATCGAGGTCGGCGTTTGCAGGATGGTGGTGCCATCGGCGGGCCGGCCTTTCACGTAGCTCACGGCAATCTGCCCGCCCGCACCGGTGCGGTTTTCGACCACGGCGGATTTCGCGTACTCGGGGCTGAGTTTTTGCGCGATGCGCCGGCAAGTGGTGTCCGAGGTGCCGCCGGCCGCAAAGCCGGTGACGATGGTGGCGGTTTCGATCGAGGCTTGCGCGAAGGCGTGCTGGCCCAGGCTCGCGAGCAGGGCCGACGCGCCGGTGGTCTGCAGCATGTGGCGGCGGGTGAAGGTCATGGTTTGTCTCCGGGTGTTGATAGTGATTTCAGCGGCTACGACTCGTCGCGCAGCCAGGTGACTGCGCCCGAATGGGTCACGGCGCCCTGGTGGGCGGGGCGCACGGTGAGGGCATATTTTTCCAGCAAGCCGCGGTGAGGCGCCCCCGCGTTTACCTGACGTTCGGAGAGACGGCGCGCGATGTCTTCCGCCGCCAGTTCCACCGAAATGCTGCGGGCCTCGGCCCGCGCATCGATGGCCACGATGTCGCCGTCGCGCAGCGCTGCTATCGGTCCGCCGTCGGCTGCCTCGGGCCCCGCGTAGCCGATGCACAGGCCGCGCGTGGCGCCCGAGAAGCGCCCGTCGGTGAGGAGCGCCACCTTGTCGCCCATGCCTTGGCCGTAGAGCAGGGCGGTGATGCCCAGCATCTCGCGCATGCCGGGGCTTCCCTTCGGGCCTTCATTGCGGATCACGATCACGTCGCCGGGCTGGTAGCGGCGGTTCTGCACGGCCGCCTGGGCTTCTTCCTCGGACTCGAAGACGCGCGCCGGGCCGCGATGCACCAGCGTCTGGAGGCCCGCGGTCTTGAGCAATGCGCCGTCCGGGCAGAGGTTGCCCTTGAGCACCGCCAGGCCTCCGTCGCGCGTGATCGGGTTGCCGGCCGCGCGCACCACGCGGCCGTCAGGCGCGGCGGCATCGGCCAGCTCTTCGGCCATGGTGCGGCCGGTGAAGGTGAGCACGTCGCCGTGCAGGAAGCCTTGCTCCATCAGCGTGCGGAGAATGACGCCTGCGCCGCCGATGTAAAACACGTCGCGCGCCAGGTACTGCCCGCCCGGCCGCAAGTCGGCGATGAGCGGCGTCCGCGCGAAGATCTCGGCCACGTCGTCGAGGTGGAACTTGATGCCGGCCTCGTGCGCGATGGCCGGCAGGTGCAGCGCCGCATTGGTGGAGCCGCCCGTGGCCGACACCACGGCGCAGGCGTTTTCGAGCGCCTTGCGCGTGACGATGTCGCGCGGCAGGGGGCTGTCGCCCATCACCGCCTTCATGAGATTTTTAGCGGCGCGGCGCATCAGCGGCGCTCGCTCGCTGAACACCGCCGGCACCATGCTCGAGCCGATGGGCGCGAGGCCCAGCGCCTCGGACACCATGCCCATGGTGTTGGCCGTGAACTGGCCTGCGCAGGCGCCGGCAGTGGGCAAGCAGGCACGGCTCATGGCGTCGAGTTCGTCGTGCGTGGCGGTGCCGGCCAGCACCTTGCCGATGGTCTCGTAGGTATCGACCACGTTGAGGTCGCGGCCATCGGGCCCGGGCATCTGCCCCGGCAGCGCCGAGCCGCCATGCACGAACACGCTCGGCACGTTGCAGCGCACCATGCCCATCATCAAACCCGGCAGGTTCTTGTCGCAGGCGCCGATGGCAAAGATGCCGTCCCACTGGTGGCCGCGTGTCGAGGCCTCGACGCTGTCGGCAATCAGCTCGCGCGAGATCAGCGAGAAGCGCATGCCCGAGTGCGCCATGGTGAGCCCGTCGCTCACCGACACCACGGGGCATTCATGCGGCGTGCCGCCGCCGGCGTAGATGCCGGTCTTGGCGTGCTGCGCCTGCTCGCGCAGGTTGAGGTTGCAGGGGCTCATCTCGCCGCCGGTGTGGAACACGCCGATGTGCGGACGCTCGATGTCCTCGTCGTCCTGGCCCAGCGCATGAAGAAAGCTGCGCGTGGTTGCGCGGATCGTGCCTTCGCGGATGGTGGCGGAGCGAAAGCGCTTGGGATCGGTCGGAGAAGTCATGGCGCAGGGAAACGAACAGTTTTCAATAGCCGTTGGGCGTCACAGCGCTTGCGGCGGTCTTGTATTTAGACGCCAGTTGCTTCGCCGCGGCCGTGAGCAGGATGGTGTCGACGCCCACCGCCACGAACTGCGCGCCCGCCGCGAGCCATTTGCGCGCCTGCTCCTCGGTGGTCGAGAGAATGCCCGGTGCCTTGCCGGCCTTGCGGATGCGCGCAATGGCATCGGCGATCACGGCCTGCACCTCGGGGTGGTTCGGCTGGCCCACGAATCCCATCGACGCCGAGAGGTCGGCCGGCCCGATGAACACGCCGTCCACACCCGGCGTGGCGGCGATGGCATCGAGGTTCTTCATCGCTTCGACGGTCTCGGCCTGCACCAGCAGGCAGGTCTGCGCATTGGCTTCATGCAGGTAGCCGGGATAGGCCTGCCAGCGCGAGGCGCGCGCGAGGGCGCTGCCCATGCCGCGGATGCCTTCGGGCGGATAGCGCATCCCCTGGACCATTCGCGCCGCCTGTTCGGCGGTGTCGACCATCGGCACCAGGATGGTCTGCGCACCGATGTCCAGGTACTGCTTGAGCAGCGTGGTGTCGCCCACCGGAACCCGCACCACGGGGTGCGAGCGCTCCGATTCGGGCTGTGCCGACCACGCGCTCGAGATGCCCTGCAACTGCGAGAGCACGGAGCGCACGTCGTTGGGCGCGTGCTCGCCGTCGAGCAGCAGCCAGTCGTAGCCAGTGCCCGCAAGAATCTCGGCCACATAGCCGTCGGCCAGTCCGACCCAGAGGCCGATCTTCTGCTCGCCGGCCTGCATGGCCTGCTTGAAAGTGTTCAGAGGTGTGTGCATGGAGCGTCTTTCAGACAAAACGGAAGGCAATGCTGCCCAGCGGGCCGTAGTCGGCATGGAAGGTGTCGCCGGGCACGGCGGTGGTGGGCCGGGTGAACGAGCCGCCGAGCACCACCTCGCCGGCTTCGAGGTGTTCGTCCCACGGCGCGAGCTTGTTCGCGAGCCAGGCCACGCCGGTGGCGGGGTGGTTGAGCACGGCCGCGGCCACGCCCGACTCTTCGATCACGCCGTTCTTGTAGAGCAGCGCGCTCACCCAGCGCAGGTCGACCGCGTCGGGCTTCACCGGCCGGCCACCCATCACGATGCCAGCGTTGGCCGCGTTGTCGGCGATGGTGTCGAACACCTTGCGCGGCGCCTTGGTGTGGCGGTCGAACTGTTCGATGCGCGCATCGATGATCTCGATGGCGGGCACCACGTAGTCGGTGGCGGCCAGCACGTCGAAGATGGTCACGTTCGGGCCCTGCAGCTTCTTGCCGAGGATGAAGGCCAGCTCCACCTCGATGCGCGGCGCGATGAAGCGCTTGAACGGTATGTCGCTGCCTTGCTCGAAGAACATGTCGTCGAGCAGGGTGCCGTAGTCGGGCTCGGTGATCTGGCTGGACAACTGCATGGCCCGCGAGGTGAGGCCGATCTTGTGGCCCTTCACGGTGCGGCCCTCGGCGATCTTGGCCTTGACCCATTCGCGCGAGATGGCATAGCCGTCTTCCACCGTCATCTCGGGAAAGCGCTTGGAAAAGTGCTCGACCTGCACGCGCGACTTCTCGCTCTCGTGCAGTTCGGCCGCGAGCCTGGCAATGGTGTCGGCGGTGAGCATGGTTTCTTTAGTGCTTGTTGAAGAGAGGATGCAGGTTGCTGTGCTTGCCGTCGTACACCTGGCCAGGGCTTTCGTCGATCTGCAGCGTGATGCCGATGTGGCGTTTGCTGAAGATCGGTTCGAAATGCGCGCGCACGTCGGCCAGCAGGTCGTCGCCGGCCTTTTTCTTCACAGCTTCGGCGCGTCCCGCCGCCATTCGAAGGTTGAGATACACGAAGGCGTAGTCGGCCTTGCCGTCGGCCACCGCATGGTGCGCGGCTGGGAAGGCCAGAACACGCGTGCCGCCGATGGGGAACACCGGCTTGCCGGCCTCGTCGCACTGCTTCAGCATGGTGTCGGCCAGCGTGCGGCAAAGCGTCGTCATGTCGGTTTCGGCTTCGATGTTGGGCGTGTAGAGGATCACGAGATGCGGCATGTGGGTGCTCCGTTCATTCGATCGACATCGTCGCGACGGTGCATGTCACCGCGAAGATGGGGATGGCATTCATGTGCAGGATCTGGCCCTTGCCACGCGCGGCCGCGGCCACGCTCAAGAAGGTGCGAATCTCGAAGCCGCCCTGGCCCGCTTCGCGGTAGGTGGCTTCATCGTTGTAGTCGGCCTGCGAGAGCAGCGCTTCGCGGTCGTTGGCGCACCAGCGGCGCATGAACTCGGCGTCCCACTCGGCGTTGACCTTGCCCGAATCGGGTGTGGCCGGCCAATGTGAAATGCCGCCCGTGCCCACCAGCGCAATGCGCTCGGGCGCCTTGTCGCAGGCGCGGCGCAAGGCTTCTCCGAAGGCCCAGGCGCGGTGCAGCGGTGTGAGCGGCGGTCCCTGGCAGTTGATGTTCACGGGAATGACCTTGGTGTCGAACATCGGCGTGAGAAAGTGGAGCGGCACCATGATGCCGTGGTCGAATTTCCATTCTTCCGCGTAGGCCACGTCCACGGTCTGCATCACCTCGCGAATCAAGCGCTGCGACAGCGCGGCATCGCCGGGGATGGTGTGCTTCTCGATACCCAGCCACTTCGGATCCTCGATCGGACCCTCGTAGCTGTCGGCCATGCCGATTGCATAGGCCGGCATGTTGTTCATGAAGAAATTCGCGAAGTGCTCGGCCGCGACCACGATCACCGCGTCGGGCTTCGTGGCGCGCATTGCTTCGCCGAAGCGATGGAACTGCGCGTGAAATTCGTCCTTCACGACTGCGTCGGCCAGGTGGGCGCGGCCAGTAATGCCAGGGGCGTGGCTGCACACGCCTGCGAATACGAGACTCATACGCCTGCCACCTTTTCGTCTGTACCCGTTGTCATCGCATAAATTCCTGCACGCACCGGACCGTACTTGCGCACGCCTTCGCGCATCGCTTCGAGGTAGTCGGCCCATGCAATGCCGAGCAGCGGTGCGAAGTGCATCAACAGTTGTCCGTTGCAGCCCAGCACGTAGAGCTTGCCGATGTCGCCCTTGTCGATGGCTTCGCGCTCTTCGTCGTTGAGGTCATAGGCAGCCAGCAACTCGACACGTGTTTCGCCGCCTTCCGCATAGCGGCGTTGCACGCCGGCATCGCGGTTGAGTGCAAACAAAAATTTCTGCATGGCGTAGAGGCTCATAGCAGGGACCTCGCGTTCTCTGCGTTTGGGGCGCGTGCAAAGGCCACCGGGTACTCCCCTCCGCGAATGTCCCCCGGGCTTCGCCCTCCTCCTTTATTTCGCTGCGGGGAGCACCCGGTGCCCTGTTCACACTGGGCGCTGTGGTTGTTCCGGTCGATCAACGTTCGCTCTGAACAACGCTCCCGTCGATGGGGTGCCTTGCGCAGCGAAATAAAGGGGGAGGCCGCAGGCCGGAGGACATTCGCGGAGCAAGGTACCCCGTCGGCGGGAGCGCGCCCAAGGCGATACATCTCACACCCCCCAATGCGGAATATGGTGCGAACCCATCGAAACCGCAACGTTCTTCGGCTCGCAGAACACTTCATAGCTCCAGGTGCCGCCTTCGCGTCCCGTACCCGAGGCCTTGGTGCCGCCAAAAGGCTGGCGCAGGTCCCGTACGTTCTGGCTGTTGACGAAGCACATGCCGGCCTCCACCGCGGCCGCCACGCGGTGCGCGCGGCCGATGTTCTCGGTCCACACATAACTCGAGAGACCGTACTCGATGTCGTTGGCAAGGCGGATCGCTTCGGCCTCGTCCTTGAACGGAATCAGGCAGGCCACCGGACCGAAAATTTCTTCTTGCGCAATCCGCATGCGGTTGTCGACGTCTGCGAACACCGTCGGCATCACGTAGTTGCCGTGCTTCACGCGGTCAGGCAGTTCGGGCGTGCCGAGCCCGCCGCACAGCAGCGTCGCGCCTTCCTTCGGACCGAGCTCGATGTAGCTGCGCACCTTCGCCAGGTGCCCCTGCGAAATCATCGGCCCGACGATGGTCTTCTCGTCGAGCGGGTCGCCCACCACGATGCGCCTGGCCCGCTCGGCAAACTTCGCGGCAAAGTCCGCATAGATCGACTGTTGCACCAGGATGCGCGAGCCCGCCGTGCAGCGCTCGCCGTTATTGCTGAAGATCATGAACACCGCCGCGTCCAGCGCGCGGCCCAGGTCGGCGTCGTCAAAGATCACGAACGGGCTCTTGCCGCCCAGCTCCATGCTGAACTTCTTCAAGCCCGCGCTTTTCACGATGCGGTTGCCCGTGGCGGTGGAGCCGGTGAACGAGATCGCGCGCACGTCGGGATGCGCCACCAGCGGCTCGCCGGCTTCCTTGCCGTAGCCGTGCACCAGGTTCAACACGCCCGGTGGAATGCCCGCTTCGAGCGCGAGCTCGCCCAGGCGCGCCGCTGTGAGTGGAGAGAGCTCGCTCATCTTCAGCACCGCGGTGTTGCCGAAGGCGAGACACGGCGCGACCTTCCACGTGGCGGTCATGAAGGGCACGTTCCACGGGCTGATGAGCGCGCACACGCCCACTGGGTGGAACAGCGTGTAGTTCAGGTGCGTGGGCGTTGGGTAGGTGTGGCCGTCCACGCGCGTGCACATCTCGGCAAAGTAGTAGAAGTTGTCGGCCGCGCGAGGGATCAGCTGCTTGCCGGTCTGCGAGATGACCTGGCCGCAGTCGTCGGTCTCCGTCTGCGCGATCTCGGGCACGTGCTTGGCGATCAGGTCGCCGAGCTTGCGGACCAGCTTCGCGCGCTCGGTCGTAGGCAGCCCGGCCCACTTGGGAAACGCTTCCTTGGCGGCGGCCACGGCCGCGTTCACTTCGGCTTCGCCGCCCGAGGCGACTTCGGCCAGCACCTCCTGCGTAGCGGGGTTGACGGTCTGAAAGTAGTCGGTGCCGGCAACGCTCTTGCCGCCGATGAGGTGATGAATCTGTTGCATGGAATCCCTTCAAGGGGCAGTCAGTGTTTGTCTCTTCTGTCGTTGGTATGGAAAAGCAGTGCGGCGCTAGGTGCCCTCGATGGTGTTGACCAGTGCGCCGATGCGCTCGATCTCGGTCACCACCACATCGCCCGGCCTGCAATCGACCACGCCGTCGGGCGTGCCCGTAAGAATCAGATCGCCGGGCGACAGCGTCATGAAGCGGCTGAAATACTCGATGAGAAAGGGCGCGTCGAAGATCATGTCGCGCGTGCTGCCCTGCTGCGTGACGGTGCCGTTCACCGTGGTCTTGAGCGCGAGCGCCATCGGGTCGGGCACATCGGCCGCGTCGACGAACCAGGGTCCGAGCGGCGTGCAGGTGTCGCGGTTCTTCACGCGCAGATTGGGGCGATACCAGTTCTCCAGGTAGTCGCGAATGGCGTAGTCGTTGGCCACGGTGTAGCCGCCAATGAAGTCGTAGGCGTCGTCCCGCTTTACGTGGCGCGCCGTCTTGCCGACGACGATGGCGAGCTCGCATTCGTAGTGCATGAACTGCACGCCGGCCGGGCGATGCGTGCGCTGGCGGTGGCCGGTCAGCGTGCTCTGGCCCTTGACGAACACCAGCGGTTCCTCGGGCGCCTTGAACTCCAGTTCCTTGGCGTGGTCGGCGTAGTTGAGGCCGAGCGCAAGGATGGTGCGGGGCCGCGCCGTAGGCGCAAGCGGCGGTAGCCAGGTGAGCTGATCCTGCGGCACCACGCGGCCGTCTTCCAGGCGCACGGCGGCATCTTGCTCGCCATTGAATTCATGCGCGGTGCCGGTGTGTTCGCGGCCTTCGAATATGACGCGCGCGTGCTTCATGCGGCCACCTCCTGCACCAGCGCGTTGGCCAGGGTCTCGAACCCCGGCGCGGAAATCTCGATGCGATCGCCCGCGCGGGCCAGCGGTCGGCCGGCGTCGCAGCCCAGCATCAGCACGTCGCCATGCGCGAGCGTCATGAAGTCGCCGACGTCGGCGAGCAGCTGCTGCGCCGGACGCACGAGCTGCGAAAAATCGATCGACTGCCTGAGCGTGCCATTGATGCGCACCTCGACGCGAAAGCCTGCGGGGTCGGCCACCTCCTGCGCGTCGCGCAGCACCGGACCGATGCCGAGGAACCCGTCCACGCACTTGAATTTCACGGGAGGACGGAAGAAGCTCGCGTGCGGAATCGAGAGATCGTTCATCAGCACGAAGCCTTCCACGTCGCCCTCGGCGCCGATCACCATGCCGATGCTGGCGCCGATTTCCACCTCGGGCACGGATGAAGGCACCGCAATGGCGCTGCCGTGCGGGCTCCAGGTGTTGGCGGTCTTCACATAGAGCACCGGCGCTTTCGGCGGCGCCTTGTAGGGTGGCTCTGCCATTTGCGGCGCGAGCGCGTCGAACTCGGCGCGGAAGTTCAGCAGCGTGCCGTACACGGTGCCTGTCGGAAGGTAGTGCGGGGCGCTGCTGCTCATGAGGGCTGCTCCAGTGCAATGAGTTCGTCGAGCAGCCCGTAGAGCTGGGTGAGCTTGGTCTTGCCGAGCGACTTTTCCATCCAGTCGTAGTGTGCTTCGATGCTGGTCGACAGGCGCTTCACCAGCTTCATGCCGTGTGGCGTGGCCTCGACCACCGTACGTCGCTGGTCTTCGGGATCGCGGCTGCGCGTGATGAGCTTGTCGCGCTCCATGCGCGCGAGCACGCCGGTGAGGCTGGGGCCGAGGATGAACGCCTCGCGTGCCACGTGGCCGGTTTCGACGGCGCCGTGCTCGCCGAGCACGCGCAGCACGCGCCATTGCTGGTCGGACAGCGCGTGCTCGCGCAAGCTGGGCCGCGTGTGGGCCATCACGGCTTCGCGGGCCTGCAGCAGCAGGCGCGGCAAATTGCGGTGCGTGAAGGTGGTGCTCAAAAGCTGTACCTCGTTGAATTAGTTAACATGTTAAATGATTTGGAATTTCTTTCCTAGCCGTTTTCCATCAGGGTTTGTGCGGACACCTAAACTCCCCGCATGGCCAAGGAAAAAACACTATTTGTCTGCAGCGAATGCGGCGGCACCAGCCCCAAGTGGCTCGGCAAATGCCCGAGCTGCGGCGCCTGGAACACACTCATCGAGCAGGTCGCGGGCAACGGCAGCGGCCCGGCCAACAACCGCTTCGGCACGCAGTACGCCTCGCTCGCGGGAGCGTCCGAACTCGCCACGCTGTCGGAAATAGAAGCAACCGACATCGAGCGCACGCCCACCGGCCTGGAAGAACTCGACCGCGTGCTGGGCGGCGGTATCGTGTCCGGCGGCGTCACGCTCATTGGTGGCGATCCGGGCATCGGCAAGTCGACCTTGCTCTTGCAGGCGGTCGACGCGCTGCAGCGCGCGGGGCAGAACGCGCTCTACGTCACCGGCGAGGAAAGCGGCGCGCAGGTGGCGCTGCGCTCGCGGCGGCTCGGCCTCGACCATTCGCAGGTGCAGGTGCTGGCCGAGATCCAGCTCGAGAAGATCATCGCCACGCTCGACGCCACGCGTCCGGCCATCGCGGTGATCGATTCGATTCAGACGGTGTACTCCGACCAGCTCACCTCCGCACCGGGCTCCGTTGCGCAGGTGCGCGAATGCGCGGCGCACCTCACGCGCTTTGCCAAGACCAGCGGCACGGCCGTGGTGCTGGTGGGCCACGTCACCAAGGAGGGCGCGCTCGCGGGGCCACGCGTGCTCGAGCACATGGTCGACACGGTGCTGTACTTCGAAGGCGACACGCATTCGAGCTTTCGCCTCGTGCGTGCCATCAAGAACCGCTTTGGCGCCGTGAACGAGATCGGCGTGTTCGCCATGACCGAGCGCGGCCTGAAAGGCGTGGCCAACCCGAGCGCGATCTTCCTGAGCCAGCATGCCGAGCCGGTGCCCGGCAGCGTGGTGCTGGTCACGCTCGAGGGCACGCGGCCGATGCTGGTGGAAATCCAGGCGCTGGTCGACAACGGCGGCCCGAGCCCGCGCCGCCTTTCGGTGGGCCTGGACCGCGACCGCCTCGCCATGCTGCTGGCCGTGCTGCATCGCCATGCGGGCGTGGCCTGCATGGACCAGGACGTGTTCGTCAACGCGGTGGGCGGCGTGCGCATCAGCGAGCCCGCGGCCGACCTGGCCGTGATGCTGGCCATCACCTCCAGCCTGCGCGGCAAGCCGCTGCCCAAGGGCTTCATCGCTTTCGGCGAAGTGGGCCTGGCGGGTGAAGTGCGTCCGGCGCCGCGCGGCCAGGAGCGCCTGCGCGAAGCCGCCAAGCTGGGCTTCAGCGTGGCCGTGGTGCCCAAGGCCAATGCGCCGCGAAAGGGATCGAAAGAGATCGAGGGCCTGTCGATCCACGCCGTCGACCGCATCGAAGAGGCGATGGACGTGGTCCGCCGCCTCGATTGAATTCACTGGAGGAAAAAATGCCCGGCGCACCACAGGCGCGCCGGGCCACCCTCCCTACCCCCCGATGTGCATCGTGAACGCCGGTCCGCCGTTGAGCACGCATTGGCCGCTGCCCAACGTGGCCGAGTTCATCGTGTACTGGCAACTCAGGTTGCCGCCGCGATTGCCGCTGGCGTTCGCCAGGCCGGCACCTCGCGAGCCGGCAACCCGGGTCGCCTCTCCCTGGAACTGCTCCCCACCGATGTGCGCATTGAAATGGCCGCGGCCGTTCATGTCGTTGGTCACCGTGCCTGCGACGGTTCCGTAGCGCGCCGCTTCGGCGTTCGACGGATACAGCCGCGCACTGAAGCTCTGCGCCACCGGACCCGGTGCAACGGCGTAAGCCTGCGAAGGCGGCGCCGCGGGTGCGGGTTGCCCGAGTGGCACCACGTAGCAACCGCTGAGGACGGCGGCCGTGAGCGTGGCGGCGAGGGTGAGACGAACGAATGTGACAGAGCGCGGAATATTCATACACTTTTCAGTGGCCCGGGCAGATGCCCGTGCGGTGAAATGTGCCGGCTCGCGCCACCGCGCCACCTGCTTTTCGCGATGAGTACCGCCCCGCGCGCCCGGCGGTAGCCATGGCCGCTACTGCCGCCTGTCTTGCCAGTGCGGCAAGAAAAGCGCCTCCGATCCACATGCGAACTTTTGAATGACGCCAGGAAGGTGAGGAGCACCGGGCGGCGACAATGCGCCCCATGAATTTTCAGAAACTGCTGGTGCCCGTGGGCGGCATCGTCCTTCTCGGGCTTGCATGGCGCAGCTACGGCTGGGCCGGAGTGGCGCTGACCGGCGGCGCGATCGTGATGTTTTTGCTGCTGCACTTCAACCGCGCGATGCAGGTGCTCAAGCGGGCCGCCGACCGACCGGTGGGCTATGTCGCAAGCGCGGTGATGCTGAACGCCAGGCTCAAGAAAGGCGTGACGCTGATGCACGTCATCGCGATGACGCGCGCGCTTGGCGAACTGCGTTCGCCCAAGGACGAGCAGCCCGAGCTCTACCGCTGGACCGACACGGGCGGCTCGTATGTCGACGCCGTGTTCAACGGCGGCAAGCTGCAGAGCTGGACGCTGACGCGGCCCGAGGCTCCGCCCGAAGAAGAAACGCCGGCGAGCTGATCAGGCAAGCCGGGCGGGGCGCCGTCCTTCCTTCAGAACGGTGCGTCTTCTTCTTCCTCGACGGCGTCGGCCGGCGTCGAGGTGGTGGGCGCCGCAGCAGGCACTGCCTCCGGTTTCGCGCTCTCATCCTTCGGGGCGCCCGAGAATGCCGCTTCGCCGCCCAGCGCGTCGAGCAGCGCCGGCACCAGTTGGCCGAGTTCGCCGGTGGCAATGGCCACGTCGGCATCGAAGTTGTCTTCCTTCTTGCCGCCCGAGGCACCGTCGCCCGTGCCTTCGAGGAACACGATCTTGCGGATCAGCATGCCGTGCGTCAGCTCGAAAGACACGCGGTCGTCCCAGGTGAGCGCCAGGCGCGTCGGTCGCTTGCCATCGGTGATGTGCTTTTGCACTTCCTCGATGTCGAGCGGGTGTTTGGCGTAGCGCACCACGGCTTTCGAATCGTCCGAGGCCTTGAGTTCGCACTCGCGGTCGATGGTGAAGCCGGCCGGCGGCTCCTGCGTGAGCAGCCAGTTGGCCATGGCGGCGGCCGGCTCGATCTGCGTGTTGATGAGGGCCACGGCAAAACCGTCGAGCGACTTCACGAGACTGGTCACCACTTCGTCGGCGCGCGCGGCATTGGCGCTGTTGATCACCAGGCGGCGCTCGGCCTGGTCGATCCACACGGCCACGCGGGCGCTGCGCGTGAAGGCCATTGGCAGCAGCTCGAGCGTGATGTCTTCCTTGAGCTCCTTCTTTTCCTTCTTGCCGGGCTTGCGGCCGGTGGTGGCCTCGATTTGCGCGCAGCGCTCGTCGAGCTTGCGGCGCACCACGGAGCCGGGCACCGCCTTGCTCTCGATCATGTATTCGACCAGCCACTGGCCGCCGATGGACTCGGCCAGCGGGCCGTTGGCCTCGCCGCGGGGCTCGACCCAGCCGGCGGACTTTTCCTGCGAGGGGCCGCAGGGCTCGAAGCGCTGCTTGCCGAGACCTTCTTCCACCTCGGTCAATGTTTGGGACCAGGCAGGTTCGATGCGATAGACGATGACGTTCTTGAATACGGACACGGAAACCCTTTTTCCACTGGTTTGGACAACCGGCCATTGTCGGGCACCCCGTTCCGGGGCCGGCCGTAAAATCGCAAGCTTTTGCGACTTCCTCTCCGTCGCACCCCCCACACCGCTTCCCAAACAAAGGAATCAGGAAATGAGCTCGATCCCCCCCTCGCTGGACGACCGTGACGGCAAGATCTGGATGGACGGCGAACTCGTGGACTGGCGCGACGCCAAGATCCACGTGCTGAGCCACACGCTGCACTACGGCTGCGGCGCCTTCGAGGGCGTGCGCGCCTACAAGACGGCCGATGGCGGCACGTCCATCTTCCGCCTGGCCGAGCACACCGAGCGCCTGTTCAACAGCGCCAAGATCCTGCGCATGAAGATCCCCTTCACGCCAGAACAGCTGAACGAAGCCCAGAAGCAGGTCGTGCGCGAGAACAAGCTCGAAAGCTGCTACCTGCGCCCGCTGATCTGGATCGGCTCCGAAAAGCTCGGCGTGAGCCCCAAGGGCAACCGGATCCACGCCATGGTCGCGGCCTGGTCCTGGGGCGCCTACCTGGGCGAAGAGGGCATGCGGCGCGGCATCCGCGTGAAGACTTCCAGCTACACCCGCCACCACGTCAACATCACGATGACGCAGGCCAAGTCGGTGAGCAACTACACCAACTCCATCCTCGCCAACATGGAAGCGCTGGACGACGGCTACGACGAAGCACTGCTGCTCGACGCGAGCGGCTTCGTCTCCGAAGGCGCGGGCGAGAACATCTTCGTGGTCAAGGGCGGCGTGGTCTACACGCCCGACCTGTCGGCCGGCGCGCTCAACGGCATCACGCGCAACACCATCCTGCACGTGTGCAAGGACCTCGGCATCGAACTCGTGCAAAAGCGCATCACGCGCGACGAGGTCTACATCTCCGACGAAGCCTTCTTCACCGGCACCGCCGCCGAAGTGACGCCCATCCGCGAACTCGACCGCATCGAGATCGGCAACCGCGGCGACGGCGGCTCGCGCGGCCCGATCACCGAGAAGATCCAGGCGGCCTTCTTCGACATCGTGAATGGCAAGAATCCCAAGTACGCCCATTGGCTCACGAAAGTCTGAGAAAACCCATGCCTACCAACGCAGTCGTCGAACTCCTGGCCAAGGATCTGAACCATCAGGGCGGCGTGTTCTGCCCCAGCCCCAAGGCGGACATGAAGCTCTGGGACACCCACCCCAAGGTCTACCTGGACGTGGCGCGCACCGGCGAAGCCAAGTGCCCGTACTGCGGCACTGTCTATCGCCTGAAGGCGGGCGAGACGGTGTCGTCCCGGCACTGACTCCGACGGGCTGCTGCTAGCTGGCGGCGGCCATATCGGGCGCCGCGGCGATACGGCGCCCCGGCCACAAATCGCGCCAGGGTTGGGCGCTCCGGGGTTCCTGCGCAAGCCGCAGGTACACCATCGCAATCCACAGCAGCGCCAGGCCGATCTGCGCGTCGCGCATCGCCGAGTTCACGCTCGACGCGATCAGCGCGATCAGCGTGGCGGCGAGCGCGTAGCGGCCCGCAATATCGGGCCGTTTCCACGCCTGCCAGACGGCGCCGGCCATGATGACCAGCAGGCTCAATAAGGCCGGCAGGCCTCCCTGCGCGCCGACCCACAAAAAGTCGTTGTGCGGCATGTTCGAATCGGCGAAGAGCACCGGGCCGCGCTTGTGCCACTGGTCGGTCCAGCCGCCGATGCCCCAGCCGGTGAGCGGCCGGTCGGCGATCATGAGGCCGGTGTCTCGGTACATGTAGTAGCGAATGACCCAACTGCCTTTGAAGATCTCGCCGGCTTGCGCCTTCTCGATTTCCTCCACGCCGGTCTCGACCTTGTGCTGCAGCTGCGGCAACTGATAGAGCCCGGCCGCCAGCACCACGGCACCCAGCACCAGCGCGCTCACCAGCATCTTCAGGTGACTGCGCCATTGGTGGATGCACACGGCCGGAATCACCAGCATCAGCGCGAGCACCGACGTGCGCGAGGTCAGCGGCAGCGCAACCACCAGCCCCAGCCCGAGCACCAGCACGAAGGCGGGGACAGCGCGCAGCGGCCTGTGTGCTGCGATCTGCGCAATGCCCCATACGGCAGCCGTGGACGCCACCACGCTGAAGAGCAGCGCGTTGCTGATCGACTTGTTGCCCACTTCCATGACCACCGCGCGCAACGGCGACCAGATCGGAAAGCCGAAGGCGTAATACGCCACGATCAAGAGGACGTTCAGCGCCGCGATCAGCAGGAAGCCGCGCAGCGCCCATATCGCTTCCTCGCGCGTGAGCGCCATCGCCATCAAGATGGTGAGGCCGATGCGCAGCCCGTGGAACAGGTTCGAGCTGGTCTCGGGGTAGTGCGGGCCAATGGCCAGCACGATGAAGGTCCACGCCAGGTACGCCACCATCGGCCACCACAGCGGGTTGGCACGCAGCCGCGCGAAGCGTTCGCGATAGCCGCCGGCCAGCCCCATGGTGGCGAGCAGCAGCAGCGCCGCAAGGTAGGTGACGCCGACGGGCATGAACACCACCAGCCCCCAGAACATGGCCGCGGGCCTGACGATGTGCGATCTCTGCATAGGGGCGGGATTTTAGGCGGGGCCCTCGGGCCCAACCTGACTGCGCGCCCGCCGGCTGGTCAGATGGCGCCGCTTGCCGCCGGCAGTCGGATGACGAAGCTCGCGCCGCCGCCCGGGCGCTCCTCGCAGCGCACGCTGCCGCCGTGGCGCTCGGCGATCGACTTCACCAGCGCCAGCCCGAGGCCGACGCCGCCGTTGCGCTCGCTGGCGCCGGGGAGCCGATAGAAGGGTTCGAAGATGCGCTCGCGCAGGGCCGCCGGCACACCCGGGCCTCGGTCGTTCACGCGCACGATCGCAAAGCCGTTGGCGCTGCCGAGCTCGACCGAGATTTCGCCCGCGCCATAGCGGCGGGCGTTCTCCAGCAGATTGCGGATCGCGCGGCGCAGCAGGCGCGAAACGCCGGGCACCGTGAGCTTGGCGTTGTCGGTGCCTTCCACCAGGTCGAGTTCGGCATTCACCTGCGAACACTCCTCGGCCGCGAGGCCGGTGAGGTCGACCGCCTCGATGGTGCCCATGTCGGCCTCGCTCGCATCGAGCCGGCTGGCCAGCAGGATTTCGTCGATGAGCTGGTCCAGCTCGCCGATGTTGCGCGATATCTCGTCGCGCGCGGCGGGGCTCGGGCGCTCGCCCATCAGCTCCAGCCCCATGCGGATGCGGGTGAGCGGCGAGCGCAGCTCGTGAGACGCATTGGCCAGCAGCGATTTGTGCGAGCGCACCAGTTTTTCGATGCGTTCGGCCGATGCGTTGAAACGCTTGGAGAGATCAGCCACTTCGTCCTGCCCTTCTTCGGTCACGCGCACCGAGAGGTCGCCTTCGCCCCAGCGTTGCACGCCGCGTTGCAATGTTTCCAGCCGTTGGGTGAGTCGGCGCACGATGGGGTACACGCCCAGGGCCACGGCAATGCCCACGAGGGCGATCATCCAGCCGAGCCCGAAGGGGGTGCGCCAGGGCGCGAACCCGCCACCGGGCGGCCGGTCGCGCGGCGCCACGCGCAGCGTGATGGCCTTGCCGTCGGCTAGCGTCACGTCGAACTCCAGGCCCTGGCCCGGCACCCGCAGGGCCTTGCCGCTGCCGATGGTGCGGTCTTGCGCGTCGAGCACCACCACGTTGCGCGGCACCGGTGCCAGCCGCTCGCGCTCGGCCTCGGCCGCCTCGCGCACGATCCAGTTGGCCATCAGCGTGAGGATGACGACGCCGCCCACCACCGCGAGCCAGATGCGGACGTACAGGTGGCGTGAATACAGGTTGCGCAGCATCAAATCAATCTTGCTGCTTGGCGAAGACGTAGCCCACGCCACGCACGGTGAGGATGCGCTTCGGGTTCTTGGCGTCGACCTCGATCGCCGCGCGGATGCGGCCCATGTGCACGTCGATCGAGCGGTCGAAGGCTTCGAGTTCGCGGCCGCGCACCGCTTCCATGATCTGGTCGCGCGTTAGCACCCGGCCCGCCCGCTCGGCCATGGCCACGAGGAGGTCGAACTGGTAGGAGGTGAGGTCGGCCAGCGCGCCGCCTACCGACACGGTGCGCGCGTTGCGGTCGATCTCGAGCGTGCCGAAGCGCATCACCGTGCTGGCTTCGGTGTCGGCGCTGTTCTCGCTGCGCCGGCGCAGCACCGCGCGGATGCGTGCCAGCAGCTCGCGCGGCTCGAAGGGCTTGGGCAGGTAGTCGTCGGCGCCGATCTCCAGGCCGATGATGCGGTCCATCGGGTCGCCCTTGGCGGTGAGCATCAGCACCGACACCTTCGATGCGGGGGCGGGCAGCGACCGGATGCGGCGGCAGATTTCGAGGCCGTCGGTGTCCGGCAGCATCAGGTCGAGGATCACCAGGTCCGGCGCGTGCTGCTGCAGCAGCTCGAGGCCGCTGGCGCCGTCGCCGGCATGCGAGAAGAGGAATCCCGACTGCGTCAGGTATTCGCCCACCATGTGTGCCAGGCGGGCGTCGTCTTCGATCATCAGGAGTTGGGGGGTGCTCATGCGCTTCATGGTCCTCCACGGGGGGCAACGGGGCTTGAACGCTCCGTAAAGTTGGGTAAACCCGGCGTCCGGATGTCAACCCGGGGGTGCCGCGAAAAGTAAGGGACCGGCCGGCGCGTCGGCCGGCGGTATGGTCAAGTTTTCCTCGAGGATAGCGGGCAGGGTGCAGTCCGCCAGTGCCGCATTGTCCGCCCGCGCCCGCCCGAGGATTTCGCCCGCCAGCTGGCGCAGCTGGAATGTCGAGGCTCGGATGCGCGACTTGAACGCGGCAGCATCGAGCCGCGGGTCTTTCAGGCTGCGATTGAGTTCGGCGAACCACGGCATGGCCGCCTGGTCGAGCATGACCGGGATGTTGCGCTGCGGGCTGGCGGCGGACCATGCGCGCAGCAGCTGCTGCACCGCCAGGTTCAGGCGCTGGCAGTGCTGCAGCTCTTCCTTCAGGCTGCCCAGCAGCATCAGGTCGGTGAGCCGCTGCTGGAAGAAGATCTGCGAGAGCACGCCCCAGTAGTAGGCGTAGTCCCAGATCACCTTCACCGGCAGCACTTCGGGGTCGCCGAACAGCGGGTACTGGTCCTGGTAGAGCGCCAGCGTACTTTCGTAGAAGGAGTGGTAGATCTGGTCGTAGAGCTGCGCGCGCGCTTCGAGCGAGCGGCCCGCGCGGTCGTGCGCCACCAGGTCGGTGATGTAGGTGTTGCTGATCGCAATGAAGTCGCTGCCGGGCGAATAGAAGGGGTCGAGAAACAACCCCGCCTCGCCCGTCAACGCCCACCGCTGGCCCGAGAACACCTGCTTGCAGCCGTGCGAAAAGTGCTTGAGGAAGGCAAAGTCCTGCAGCAGGTGCCGCTTGCCGTCGAGCGCGTCGAAAAGCCGCGGCTGGTAGGTGGCAAACCACTGCATGGCTTTGTCGAAGGTGTCGATGGTGTCGAGCGGATGCAACTTCGGGTCGGCCACGATGCCCACCGAGTGCGAGCCCGAAGCCAGCGGAATCAGCCAGGCCCAGTAGCCGGCGCCCACCAGGTGGTTGGTCGAAAGCCAGCGCGCCTGGGGATCGCAGCGCCCGCGCCAGGCCGTGTCGTCGCTCCATTCGTCGATGGAAATGCGCTCGCCGATGCGAAACCACACGGCGTTCACGCCGTGCGCGTTGGCCTCTGCGAGCCCGAGCTTGCGCTTGAGCAGGCTGGCGCGGCCGCAGGCATCGATCAGCCAGCGCGCCTCTGCGCTGTGGGTTTCGTCGCCGCGCGACCACTCCAGGCGGTGCGGCGCATCGGCGTCCTGGGCCAGATCGACGCGGCGCACCAGCGCGGCATCGTCGAAGCGCACGCCGCGCCGCACGGCCTCCTGGGCCAGGTAGTTCTCGAAGATGCCGCGGTCGATCTGGTAGCTGGGAACGGCCAGGTAGCGGCTGGCACCGATCTCGGTCACCTGGTCAATGTCGCGCCGGCCTTCGCTGAAGAAGAAGCGGAAACCGAATTTGCGCAACTGCGCGCTGTCCATGTGGAGCTTGAGGCCGAGCACCGTGTCGAAGTAGTGCGCGCCGATCTCCACCGACGATTCGCCCACCTTGTGGGCCGCGTGCGGCACCGGATGGCTGCGCCGCTCCAGCACCAGCACGTCGATGTCTTCGAAGCGCTGCTTCAGCTGCAGGGCCAGGGTGAGCCCCGCGAGCCCGCCGCCCATGATCACTGCGTCATACCGTTGCGCAGTGCCGGTCATGGAGCTTCAGTCCCGGATCGGCCGCAGTTGCAGCCGCAGCGAAAGGGTGGAAGAAGACAGCGGCAGTTCGAGCGGCGGCGGGTCGGCCTCCACACGCGCCAGCGATTCGAACAGGCCGAGCGCACGGGCCATCGGATTGATGTTCACCAGCGTCTTTGCCGCATCGGAAGCAGGCGAGGCCGGCACAGTGCCGCCGCCGCTTTCCTGCAGCGACCAATCGAGAGCGGCCACGGTGCGCGCCGTGCGCTCGGGCGCGATCACCAGCGCCACGGCCAAGAGGCCCTGGCTGTCGGTCACCGAGGTCAGCGCGCCCACGGTGGGTGTGTCGTAGCCCACCAGCAGCACCGGCGACTGGTCGGCCGCGCATTGCACCGCGGCTTCGAGCAGTCCGGCGGCAAAGCTGTTTTCGTAGGCCGAAACCGAATTGCTGGCCGCCATGCAGCCGGTGCCGATGGTCCAGTAGCCCACGGCCGCGTTGTGCACCGAGTTGTGAAAGCGCGTGGGCGAGAGCACCGTGGGATCGGTGGCCAGCGTGCTGCACATGTAGTCGTTGATCGAAAGGTCGCCGTGTGCCGAGACGAACACGCAGGGCACGTCGGCCGCATTGCGGCCCGAGGCGGCCATCGATGCGGCCGCCACTTCGAGCGCGAGGGCCACGGTGTCGGGCGCGCGGCGGCGCTCGGCCGGTGCCAGCACCTGCGGCGACGGGCGCTTGGCGGGCGGGTCGGCCAGCGCGCCTTCGCCGCGGAAGGCGGCGCGGGCGGCGTCCCAGCCGGGCAGGGTGGGCGTCCAGAAGGCGGGGCCTTCGATGTAGAGAGTCGGGGGCTTCGGAGCCTGGTGGGTGACGGTCATGCCGCAGCCTTGCCGAACACCAGCGAGCAGTTGTTGCCGCCGAAGCCGAAAGAGTTGGTCAGCGCGTAGCGCACCTCGCCCTGCGCGGGCTGCAGCCGGATCTGCGGCCCGAACCCTGTGTCGAGTTCATTCGTGTTCACCGTGCCCGGCATCAGCCCGCGCTCGATCGCGAGCAGGCTGATCACCGATTCGACGATGCCCGCCGCACCCAGCGTGTGGCCCATGAAGCCCTTGGTCGAGCTGGCATGGGTGGTGGCGGGGAAGCGCCTTGCCACCAGCGCGCCTTCGACCTCGTCGTTCTTCTGGCTCGCGGTGCCGTGCATGTTGATGTAGTCGATGGCGTCGGGCGCCAGGCCCGCGCGCGCCAGCGCCTCGTCGAGCGCGCGTTCGGCACCCAGGCCTTCGGGGTGCGGTGTCGACATGTGGTGCGCATCGCTGGCTTCGCCGTAGCCGAGCAGCCGCAGCGGCGCGCCGGCCTCGTCCTGCACCCGCTCCACCAGCGCAAAGCCGGCCGCCTCGCCAAGGCTGATGCCCTTGCGGCCGGCGTCGAAGGGCCGGCACGGTTCGTTCGACACCAGTTCGAGCGAGTTGAAGCCGAACAGCACGCTGCCGCACAGCGTGTCGACCCCGCCCACCACCGCAGCGTCGGCCAGGCCGAGGCGAATCAGCCGCTCGGCCGAGGCAAATACCTTGGCGCTCGACGAGCAGGCGGTGGAAATCGTCTCGCTGGGCCCGGTGAGCCCGAGCACCTGCTGCACGAACATGGCCAGCGAATGCGGCGTATGCACGGCCGCACGCCGTTGGTTCTGTGGAAAGAGGCCATCGGCATCGAGCTGCGTATAGGCCAGCTCCGTTTCGCCGATGCTGGACGTCGAGGTGCCCAGGATCAGTGCGATGCGCGAGGCGCCGTACTTGGCCCGCGCGGCGGCCACGGCTTCGAGGAACCCGTCCGCATGCAGGCCCAGCCAGGCTAGGCGGTTGTTGCGGCAGTCCCAGGAGGCCAGCGCTTCCGGCAGGCGGATGTCTTCGAGCCCGTCGACCCGGCCGATCCACGTGGGCAGGGGCGCATCGCCGAAATCGTTGGCGCGCAGGCCGCTGCGCGAGTGAGCGAGTGCCTCGGCGAGCGGCTCCTTGCCGACGCCGACGGCCGAAGTGGCCGTGAAGGCGCTGATCTGAAGAGGAGAAATGCGAGGCGGCACGTTGCTTGTGGGGGTTGGCGGGGGCGGAGTGAGAGGGAAACGCTTTTTTCCAAAGCGAGGCGAAAGTAACTTGAAAGGTAACCTAATTGTCAAAGCCTACCAGTTGAGCGGGCCGCGCTGCGTCAGCTGTTTTCCTATAAGGCCCGTGCTCTATTGACGCTCGGCCGGGCCTGTGGTCGTGGTGATCCGGGCGGCCAGCGCCACCAGCAGCAGCACCGGCACGCCCAGGAGGGCGGTGGCGGTGAAGAACTGGGCGTAGCCGTAGGCATCGACGAACACGCCCGAGTAGCCGGCGATGAACTTCGGCAGCAACAGCATCAGCGAGCTGAACAGGGCGTACTGCGTGGCCGAGTAGCTGATGTTCGTAAGGCTCGACAGGTAGGCGATGAACGCCGCCGAGGCAATGCCGCCCGCCAGGTTGTCCGCCGACACCACCGCGATCAGCGCGGTCAGGTCGTGTCCGCGCGAGGCCAGCCAGGCAAAGAGCAGGTTGCTCCCCGCGCTGAGCACCGCGCCCAGCATCAGCACGCGCATCACGCCCAGGCGCATCGACAGCACGCCGCCCACGAAGGCGCCCGCCAGCGTCATGACCACGCCATAGATCTTGCTCACCGTAGCCACTTCGTCCTTGGTGAAGCCCATGTCCACGTAGAACGGGTTGGCCATGATGCCCATCACCACGTCGCTGATGCGGTAGATCGCAATCAGCGAGAGGATCAGCGCGGCCTGCCACTTGTAGCGGCGGATGAAATCGGCAAAGGGCTCGATCAGCACGCTTTGTAGCCATTCGGCGGCGTTCTTCGGCTTGGGCAGCACGCGCCGCACGGGCTCGGGCGAGAGCAGCACCGTGAGCACGCCGACCGCCATCGAGGCCGCCATCACCAGGTAGGCCGTTTTCCAGGCGCCGTTCTGGTAGGCCGCAGCGCCGGTGACGGCCGCCGCCGGAGCCACCTCGGCCCAGGCGGCGACCCACAGCACGCCGGCGCCGGCCCAGATCATCGCCAGCCGGTAGCCGGTTTGGTAGGCGGCGGCGAGCGCGGCTTGCTTGCGCGTTTCGGCCGACTCGATGCGGAAGGCGTCGAGCGCGATGTCCTGCGTGGCCGAACCGAAGGCCACCAGCAGTGCGCACCAGATCAGCGGCGTGAGGCCGTTGCGGGGGTCGTTGAGCGCCATGCCGACCAGTCCCACGATCACCAGCCCCTGCGCCAGCAGCAGCCAGCCGCGCCGGCGCCCGAGCAGCGTGGTGAGCGGCGGCAGCGGCAGCCGGTCGACCAGCGGCGCCCAGACCCACTTGAAGCCGTAGGCCAGCCCGACCCAGCTCAGGTAGCCGATGGTGGTGCGGTCGATGCCCGCCTCGCGCAGCCGAAAGCTCAGCGTGCCCAGCACCAGCAACAGCGGCAACCCGGCGGAAAAGCCGAGGGCCAGCATGCGCAGGGTGGCGGGCTCGAGATAGACCTTCAGCGCGTCGCGCCAGGGCAGGGAAGAGGCGGTGGGGGTTTCGGCGGGCTGGGCAGACATGAGCCTCGGATTGTCCATGAGGGCGCGCCCGGCGCCGAGCCGTCTTTTTGTCGGCAATTGTTCCTATGATCCGCGCATGTGCACACGATGCGAGCCTCTCGTTCCTTCCGCCGACTTGCTTTCCCGCGCTTCGGCCTGGCAGCCGCGGCGGGCCTTTCTCTTGGCTGCGGCCGGCGCGGTGCTCACAGGCCCGGCGCTGGCGCAGGTGAACGTGGGCAATGCATCGATGGCGCGCAACCTCGTGCCGGCCGACCGCATCGAGGCCGCCGGCGTGCAGCAGTACGGCCAGCTGCTCGAAAAGGCGCGCGCCAAGGGGGCGCTTGCTGGCGACGGCAATGCGCAGCTGCAGCGGCTGCGCACCATCGCGACCCGCCTGATTCCCTTTGCCACGCCGTGGAACAGCCGGGCGCAGCAGTGGAAATGGGAGGTCAATCTCATCGGCAGCAAGCAGATCAACGCCTTCTGCATGCCCGGCGGCAAGATCGCTTTCTTCACCGGCATCCTCGAGCAGCTCAAGCTCAGCGACGACGAGGTTGCGATGGTGATGGGGCATGAGATGGCCCATGCGCTGCGCGAGCATGCGCGTGCGCGCATGGCCAAGAGCGCCGGCACCGGCGCCGCGCTCTCCATCGGCGCGCAGCTGCTGGGCCTCGGCCAGATGGGCGACCTGGCGGCCCGTGCCGGCACGCAGCTGCTCACGCTGAAGTTCAGCCGCAGCGACGAGACCGAGGCCGATCTCGTTGGCCTGGAGCTCGCGGCCCGCGCGGGTTACGACCCCCAGGCCTCGGTATCGCTCTGGAAGAAGATGGCCGCGGCGTCCAAGAACCAGGGCGGGCTGAGTTTCCTGTCCACCCACCCGAGCGGGCCGGATCGGATCCAGCAGCTCGAAGCCAATCTGCCGAAGGTGGAGAAGCTTTACAGGGAAGCCAAGCGGGGCTGAGGTATGGCCCGTCCTTCGGGGAGGGCGGGCTGACGTATGACTCCCTCTCCCTCCGGGAGAGGGCGGGGGTGAGGGCAGCGGCCTTCATATATGAGCCGCGCGTCATCGGCGGCACGGAGCCCTCACCCCAACCCTCTCCCAGAGGGAGAGGGAGTAATTCCTCCACCACGGCGTTGAAAGAGGGTCGATCGCCCCTGGCACATTGCTTGCATCTCGACTTGTACACAAGTTTGGATGCCTGATGATGGTGCATGAAAAAAACGGATCGGCTGCCGCTGCGTGGATTGCACGCTTCGCGCAGCCCGTGCCCGGCGCGGACACCGGCAACCGGCCGCTCGCCGGCCTGCGCTTTGCCGTCAAGGACAACATCGACGTGGCCGGCGTGCCCACCACGGCAGCCTGTCCGGCTTTCGACCGCAGGCCCTCGGTACACGCGGCGGTGGTGCAGAAACTGCTCGATGCCGGTGCATCGCTGCTCGGCAAGACCAACCTCGACCAGTTCGCCTGCGGCCTGAACGGCACCCGCTCTCCTTATGGCGAAGTGCCCAATGCCTTCGATCCGCGCTACGTCTCGGGCGGCTCCAGTTCGGGTTCGGCCTACGTGGTGGCCGCGGGCGAGGTCGACTTCGCGCTCGGCACCGACACCGCCGGTTCGGGCCGGGTGCCCGCCGGGCTCAACAACATCGTCGGCATCAAGCCTTCGCGCGGCTTGCTAAGCGCCTTCGGCGTGGTGCCCGCGGCCCAGAGCGCCGACTGCGTATCGATCTTCGCGCGCACCGTGGCGCTGGCGGTCGACGTGCTCCTGGCGGCTGCCGGGCCGGACGCGCGCGACCCCTATTCGCGCGAGCTCGCGCTGCGCACCGACCCGTTCCCCTCCGCTTTCCGGTTCGGCGTGCCGGACGCGCTGAGCTTCTTCGGCGACAGCGTGGCCGAAGAAGCCTTTCGCGATGCGCAGGCGCGGCTCGTCGCGCTCGGCGGCACGGCAGTGATCATTCCCTACGCGCCGTTGGCCGAAGCCGCCGCGCTGCTCTATGAAAGCGCGCTGGTAGCCGAGCGCTATGCCGCGGTGCGCGAGTTCTTCGATGCGCACGGCTCGCAGGTGATCGAGCCGGTGCGCGGCATCCTCGAGAGCGGCCGTGGCTACAGCGCGGCCGACGTGTTCGAGGCCCAGACCCGGTTGCGCGCATTCGCACAGCAGGCCGAGCCGATGTGGCGCGGCATCGACGTGCTGCTGGTGCCGACTGCGCCCACGCACTACACGCGCGACGAGATGCGCGCCGACCCGGTCGTGCTCAATCGCAACCTTGGCGCGTACACCAACTTCGTCAACCTGCTCGACTACGCCGCCATCTCGGTGCCCAGCGCGATCCGCGCCGACGGCCTGCCCTTCGGCATCACGCTGATCGGCCCCTGCGGCAGCGATCTCGCGCTGGCCGATCTGGGCCAGCGCTACCACCACGCCACCGGCCTGCCGCAGGGCGCCACGGGATTGCCGCTGCCCGAATCGAAGCCCGTGCCGGGCCTGGGCGCGCCCGTGGTGCAGACCATGCCCATCGCCGTCGTCGGCGCGCACCTTTCGGGCATGCCGCTCAACGGCCAGCTCACCGAACGCGGCGCCACGCTGCTGCGCGCCACCACCACTTCGCCCTGCTACAGCCTGCATGCCTTGCCGGGCACGGTGCCGCCCAAGCCGGGCCTGCAGCGCTGCCCCAGCGGCGGAACGGCCATCGCGCTCGAAGTGTGGTCCGTTCCCCTTGCGCAGGTCGGCGGCTTCCTGGCGCTGATTCCGCCGCCGCTGGGCCTGGGCAGCGTCGAACTCGAAGACGGCAGCTGGGTGCACGGCTTCATCTGCGAAGGCCACGCACTGGCCAATGCCGAAGACGTGAGCCACCACGGCGGCTGGCGCGCCTACATCGCGAGCCGCACCCCTGCCGCTGCCGGCGCTTCTTTCCAAGCCATTCCAACCTGACCGATCGAGGAGTCTTCATGAGCATCCCTGAGAAATCGCCCGCCGCCGCGTCGCGCCGCCAGTTGCTCCAGGCCGGCGCCGCGGGGCTGGCCGTGCTGGCCGCGCCCGCCATCGTGCGCGCGCAAGCCGCACCGAAGATCCGCATCGGCTTCTGGCCCGTGGCCGCGGGGCTGCCCTTCTTTGCGGCGGTGGACCGCGGCTATTTCAAGGAGGCGGGCCTGGACGTGGAGCCGCTCAAGTTCGCGGGCGCACAGCAGGTCATGGAAGGCATGCTCGCGGGCCGCTGCGACGGCAGCTCCAACGGTACCGGCTCGGCCAACCTCGCCATCGGCGAGATCGCACAGCCGGGGCTCTTCAAGATCTTCTGCACCAACCCGAGCAACGCCAAGTTCGTGCTCGACGAATTCATCGTCGCCAAGGACAGTCCGATCAAGACCATGGCCGAGCTGGCCGGCAAGAAGATCGCCTCCGGCCCCGGCATCCAGAACGTGACCCTGTGCAAGACCATGCTCGAACGCGCGGGCGCCAAGGGCGCCACGGTGAGCGAGCTCCCCATCGGCCAGCACGTGGCCGCGCTCGTCGCGGGCCAGGTCGACGCCTGCTACACGCTCGAGCCCACCGGCACCGTGGGCCGCATGAACGGCACCACGCGCGTCATCGAGGCCGGCGTGGTCGCCAAGTACATCCTGGGTGATCCGATGGCACCCTGGCACGGCGGCGCGGCCAGCCTCACCAGCGAGTTCATCAAGAAGAACCCCGAAGTGGCCAAGAAGTACATCGCCGCCTATGCGCGCGGCGTCGAACTGGTGCGCACCAAGCCCGACGACGCCCGCCAGCACATGAAGGGCTACACCGCCATCGAAGGCAAGCTCACAGCCGAAGTGCCGCTCGCCTCCTACATGCTCTACAACGAGTTCAAGCCGAGCGACGTGGCGTACTTCCAGAAGTTCTATGACCTGTTCACAGAGAAAGGCATCTTCGAGAAGAAGGTGCTGGTGGACGGCCTGCTCTACAAGGCTTGACCATGGCCGACGCAAGCACGACCACGGCCGCGCCGTGGACACCGCCAGCGGCCGGCGCCAATGCGGCGGCACCGAAGCCGCCGCTGCGCGACAGGCTGCTGCCCTTCATCGGACCCGTGGTGCTGTTCATCGTGTGGGACCTGGCGGTGCGGCTCGGATTCATCAAGCCGATCCTGCTGCCCACCCCGGCCGACACCGTTGCGGCTCTCATCACGGGGCTTGCGGGCGGGCCGCTGCTCACTGACTTTGCGATGACCGTGTGGCGCACGCTGCAAGCCTTTGCCATTGCGGCGGTGGTCGGCGTGCCGCTGGGCGTGCTGCTCGGCAGCAACGAAAAGGCGTATCGCAGCGTCGAATTCCTGATCGACTTCTTCCGCTCCACGCCTTCGTCCGCGCTGATTCCGCTGTTCCTGTTGATCTTTGGCGTGTCGGACGTCAACAAGGTGGCCATCGCGGCCTTCGGCGCGCTGCTCATCGTGGTGTTCAACAGCGCCTACGGCGTGATCAATGCGCGCAAGCAGCGCGTGATGGCGGCGCGCGTCATGGGCGCCTCGCGCTGGCAGATCTTCAAGGACGTGCTGGTGTGGGAAAGCCTTCAGCCCAGCTTCGTGGGCCTGCGCTCGGCGGTGTCGATGGCATTGGTGATCGTCATCGTGGCCGAGATGTTCATCGGCTCCGACACCGGACTCGGCCACCGCATCATCGATGCGCAGCAGGTGCTCAACGTGAAGAGCATGTACGCGGCGATCCTCGCGGCGGGCGCACTGGGTTATGCGCTCAACATTCTTTTCCTGGTTGCCGAGCGCCGCATCGTGCATTGGAGCGGACGATGAAAGTGACACCCGACATCGTCGTCAACGGCCCGGTGTATGCCGACGTGCCCAAGCCTGTCTTCAAGCCCGGCCCGGCCGGCACCCACATCACCATTCGCGGGCTCACCAAGTACTTTGCGGGCTGGCCGCTCTACGAGAACTTCGACCTCGACATTCCCAAGCACAAGATCGTCTCGGTGTTCGGCCCCAACGGCTGCGGCAAGTCCACGCTCATCAACATGATCGCGGGGCTCGTTCCCATCGACTCGGGCGAGATCCTGTTCGACGGCAAAGAGCGCAAGGACACCAAGATCGGCTACGTGTTCCAGAACTACCGCGAGGCGATGTTCCCGTGGATGCGCACCATCGACAACATCGCCTATCCGCTGAAGCTCGAAGGGCGCAGCAAGGCCGAGGTCGACCGGCGCATGGAAGAGCTGGTGGCGTCGTTCGACGTCAAGTTCGACCTCAAGCGCTTTCCCTACGAACTCTCGGGTGGCCAGCAGCAGACCGCATCCATCATGCGGGCGCTCGCGCCCAACCCCGAGGTGCTGTTTCTCGACGAGCCGTTCTCGGCGCTCGACTTCGAGATGACGCTCTTCATCCGCGAGAAGCTGCAGGAGGTGTTCATGCAGACCGGCACCACCATGCTCCTGGTGTCGCACGACCTCGAAGAGGCCGTGTACCTGGCCGACGAGGTGCTGCTGCTGACCAAGCGGCCGACCAAGGTGGCCGAGATCCTGCGCTACGGCGACGCGCGGCCGCGCACCCTGGAGACGCTGAGCAGCGACAGCTTCGTCGCGATGAAGAAGTTCAGCCTCGACATCTTCCAGCGAGAGGTTCGCAGATGACCCCGGAGATCAACATTCCCGAGGTGCTCGCCGAAGTGACGGCCGTGTTCGCGCGCTACGAAGAAGCGCTCGTCACCAACCAGCGCGAGGTGCTCGACGAGCTGTTCTGGAACAGCCCGCACACGCTGCGCTACGGCTTCTCGGAGAACCACTACGGCCACGCCGACATCCGCGCCTTCCGCGCGTCGCTGCCGGTGCAGAGCCCGCCGCGCGAGCTGCTGCGCACCGTCATCACCACCTACGGCCGCGACCTTGCGACGGCCAACGTCGAGTTCCGCCGCGAAGGCAGCCGCCAGACCGGCCGCCAGAGCCAGACCTGGCTGCGCACCGCCGAAGGCTGGCGCGTGGTCGCCGCGCACGTGAGCCTGATGGACTGAACACGCAGGCACATTTTTTGCACCCCACCTTGTATCCAAGATCGGAGAAAGCCATGACCAGCCCCATCAACCGCCGCGATTCCCTCAAATCCCTGGCCGCGCTCGGCGCCGCAGGCACCCTGGGGGGCTGGAGCGCCCTTGCCGGTGCACAGGCCAAGCCGCTGACCGTCGGCGTGATCTACGTCGGTGCACGCGACGACTACGGATACAACCAGGCGCACGCCATGGCCGCGGCCGAAGTCAAGAAGTTGCCCGGCGTGAAGGTGGTGGAAGAAGAGAACGTGCCCGAGACCGCGGCCGTGCAGAAAACCATGGCAGGCATGATTTCGCAGGACGGCGCCAAGCTGCTGTTCCCCACGTCGTTCGGCTACTTCGATCCGCACATCCTCGCGGTGGCGCCCAAGAACCCCGACGTGCGCTTCTCCCACTGCGGCGGCCTCTGGACCGAAGGCAAGCATCCCAAGAACGCCGGCAGCTTCTTCGGCTACATCGACGAATGCCAGTTTTTGAACGGCGTGATCGCGGCCCACATGACCAAGAGCAACAAGATCGCCTTCGTCGCCGCCAAGCCGATTCCGCAGGTGCTGCGCAACATCAATGCCTTCACGCTCGGCGCGCGCTCGGTCAAGCCGAACATCACCTGCAGCGTGATCTTCACGGGTGACTGGTCGATGGCCGTGAAGGAAGCGGAAGCCACCAACAGCCTGGCCGACCAGGGCTGCGACGTGTTCACCATGCACGTCGACGGCCCCAAGGTGGTGGTCGAGACAGCAGCCAAGCGCGGCAAGATGGTCTGCGGCTACCACGCGAGCCAGGCCAAGCTGGCGCCCAACGCGTACCTCACCGGTGCCGAGTGGAACTGGCTTACGGCCTACAAGACCGCCATCGAGGCCGCGCAAAGCGGCAAGCCGCACCCCAACTTTTTGCGCGGCGGCCTGAAGGAAGGCTACGTGAAGATGTCCGCCTACGGCCCCATGGTGCCGGACGCCGCGAAGAAGCAGGCCGACGAAATCAAGGCCAAGATGATCGCGGGCACCTTCGACATCTTCAAGGACGGCATCAAGGACAACAAGGGCGCCGTCGTGGTGCCGGCCGGCAAGGTGCTGAAGCAGACCGACCTCGAGCTGGAAAAGATGAACTACCTGGTCGAAGGCGTCATCGGTTCGGCCTGATACGCGCCGCATCGACGCCATGCGCCACGCGCTCAAGGAATTCGCCCTGCCGGTGTTCGCCATTGCGGCGGCGCTGCTGTTGTTCGGCGTGCTGGTGGCCTTTGCCGGGGTCGATCCAGTGGAGGTCTGGGCGACGCTCTTCAAGGGCGCGTTCGGCGACTGGTTCTCCTGGCAGAACACCTTGCAGCGCGCCGCGCCGCTGATGCTCACTGCCCTGTGCGTGGCGCTGCCGGCGCGCGCAGGTCTCATCGTCATTGGCGGCGAAGGCGCGCTGGTGCTGGGCGGCCTGGCCTCGGCCGCGCTCGCGCATGCAGTGCCGCTGCCCGGCAACATGGCGGGGACGGCGATGGTCTGCCTTGCCGGTGCGTTGGCCGGCGCGCTGTGGATCGTTCTTGCGGGCTGGCTGCGCCAGTACCGTGGCATCAACGAAACCATCAGCAGCCTGCTCCTGGCCTACATTGCCATCGGCATCTTCAAGCACCTGGTCGAAGGGCCGCTGCGCGACCCCGCCAGTCTCAACAAACCCTCGACCTATGCGCTCGACACCGGCTTGCTGATCGGCGGCATCGGCGGTTCCGACGTGCACTGGGGATTCGTCATCGGCGTGGTGGCTTGCCTGGGGCTCGGATGGTGGCTGCGCGCCACGGCCTCGGGCTTTTCAGTGCGCGTGGTGGGCGGCAATCCGCGCACCGCGCAGCTCGTCGGGCTACCGGCCACGCGGCTCATCCTCAGCGCCTGCGGCTTGGGCGGCGCCTGCGCGGGGCTCGCGGGCGCGGTGGAGGTGGCGGCGGTGCACACCAACGCCAACGCCTCGCTGATCGCGGGCTATGGCTATGCGGGCATCCTCGTGTCCTTCATCGCACGGCACAACCCGGTGGCCATCGTGCCGGTCGCCATTCTCTTCGGCGGCTTCGGTGCGGCCGGCAGCCTGTTGCAGCGCCGCCTCGGGCTGCCCGATGCCTCGGTGCTGGTGCTGCAAGGCATCGCCTTCGTGCTGATCCTTGCGAGCGAGGGTTTGCGCATGGTCGATTGGAAGGCGCTGGGCCGCAAGGCCATTCCCAAGGCGAATGCAGCAGCTGCTGCGGCACCAGCCGCGGAGGCCGTCCAATGACCGCGGACCAGTGGATCGCCCTCGTGGCGGGCATCGTCGGCGGCGCGCTGCGCGTGGGCGCGCCATTCCTGTTCGTGAGCCTGGGCGAATGCCTCACCGAAAAATCGGGCCGCATCAACCTCGGGCTCGAAGGCGTGCTGGTGCTGTCGGCCATGGCGGCTTTCGGCGGCGCGTACCTCACCGATTCGGCCTGGCTCGGCGTGCTGATCGGCGCGGTGGCGGGCGCACTGCTTGCACTGCTGCATGGCCTCTTGTGTTCGCTCGACCGCGTGAACGACGTGGCCACCGGCATTGCGCTCATGTTGCTCGGCACTGGCCTGGCGTTCTACCTCGGCAAGCCGCTCATCCAGCCGCAGGCGCCGCAGATTCCCGCGATACCGCTCGGCTTCTGGAGCGACAACCCGGTGGTGCGTTCCGCCTTGCAGCTCAACGCGCTGGTGCCCGTGGGCGTGGTGCTGGCCGTGCTGCTCTGGTGGGGCTTTGCCCGCACGCGCGCCGGCTTGCTGGTGCGCATGGCCGGCGATTCGGCGCAGGCCACGCGCGCGCTCGGCTATTCGGTGTCGGGCCTGCGCATCGCGGCGACGACGGCGGGCGGCTTCATCGCCGGGCTCGGCGGTGCGTCGCTCACGCTGTTCTATCCGGGCAGCTGGAACGAAGGCATCTCGAGCGGCCAGGGCCTGATCGCGGTGGCGCTCGTGATCTTCGCGCGCTGGAGCCCGCTGCGCTGTGTCGGCGCGGCGCTGCTCTTCGGCGGCGCGGGCGCCATCGGGCCCGCGCTGCAGTCCATCGGCGTCGGCTGGGGCTACCACCTGTTCAACACCGTGCCCTACGTGCTCACGCTGGTGATCCTGGTGTTCACCTGCAAGCCGGGAGCGGCGGCCGCCGGAAGCCCCGGCGAACTTTCATCGACAAGGAGCTGAACGCCATGAGCGGTCTCGGAGGCCTCAACAAATCGGCGCACGGCGTGGTCGTCGGCCTGGTGCAGCTGCAGCTGCCGAGCGTGAAGACGCCAGCGGACCTGGCCGCGCAGACCGAGCGCATCTGCGCCATGGTGGCCAAGGCGCGCCGCAACCAGTCGACGATGGACCTGGTGGTGTTCCCCGAGTACGCACTGCACGGCCTCTCGATGGACATGAACCCCGAGATCCTGTGCACGCTCGACGGGCCCGAAGTGGCCGCGTTCAAGGCGGCCTGCATCGCGCACCGCATCTGGGGCTGCTTCTCGATCATGGAAGCCAACCCCGGCGGCAATCCCTACAACAGCGGCCTCATCATCGACGCCGACGGCGAGATCAGGCTCTATTACCGCAAGCTGCATCCGTGGGTGCCGGTGGAACCGTGGGAGCCCGGCAACCTGGGCGTGCCGGTGTGCGACGGGCCGAACGGCAGCAAGCTGTCGCTCATCATCTGCCACGACGGCATGTTTCCCGAGATGGCGCGCGAGGCCGCATACAAGGGGGCCGAGATCATCCTGCGCACCGCCGGCTACACCGCGCCCATCCGCCATGCGTGGAAAATCACCAACCAGGCCAACGCCTTCTGCAACCTGGCCTACACCGCGAGCGTGTGCCTGTGCGGCAGCGACGGCAGCTTCGACTCGATGGGCGAGGGCATGTTCTGCAACTTCGACGGCACCGTGCTGGCCGAAGGCGGCGGCCGCGTCGACGAGATCATCACCGCCGAGCTGCGGCCCGACCTCGTGCGCGAGGCACGCACCGGCTGGGGCGTGGAGAACAACATCTACCAGCTCTACCACCGCGGCTACGTGGCGGTGAAGGGCGGCGCGCAGGACTGCCCCTACACCTACATGCACGATATGGCCGCCGGAACCTACAAGCTGCCATGGAGCGCCGACGTGAAGGTGACCGACGGCAGCAGCTGCGGCTTCGCGCCGCCCGAGCGTACCTACGAAGGAAGCACGCAATGAACACCGCACCCACTCGCCACATCGCCGCCGAGCCCTATGCCTGGCCCTACAACGGCGCGCTGCGGCCCGACAACACTGCGCTCATCGTCATCGACATGCAGACCGACTTCTGCGGCAAGGGCGGATACGTCGACGTGATGGGCTACGACCTCTCGCTGGTGCAGGCGCCGATCCAGCCCATCGCGCGCACGCTGGCGGCGCTGCGGCCACTGGGCTTTCACATCATCCACACGCGCGAAGGCCATCGGCCGGACCTGGCCGACCTGCCCGCCAACAAGCGCTGGCGTTCGCGGCAGATTGGCGCGGGCGGCGTGGGCATTGGGGACGACGGGCCGTGCGGGCGCATCCTGGTGCGCGGCGAGCCGGGCTGGGAGATCATTCCCGAACTGGCGCCGCTGCCCGGCGAGGTGGTGATCGACAAGCCCGGCAAGGGCTCGTTCTACGCGACGGACCTGGAGCTGATCCTGCGCACGCGCGGCATCGAGAACCTGATTCTTGCGGGCATCACCACCGACGTCTGCGTGCACACCACCATGCGCGACGCCAACGACCGCGGCTTCGAATGTCTGCTGCTGTCCGATTGCACCGCCGCCACCGACCACGGCAACCACCTGGCGGCGCTGAAGATGATCACGATGCAGGGCGGCGTGTTCGGCGCGCACGCCACCTCGCAGCAGCTGCTGGCGGCGCTGGACTGAGCGACCCACGCATGAGCACCACGCCTCACGCCATCGGTGCGCTGCCTGCGGGCAGCGGCGCGCTCGCGCTCGACACGTATGAGCTGACCAAGCGCTTCGGTGCCTTCACCGCGATGGACCGCGTGACGATGCGCGTCGAGCCCGGCACTGTGCATGCGCTCCTTGGCGAGAACGGCGCGGGCAAGAGCACGCTCGTGAAGTGCGTGGCCGGCTTCCAGCGCGCGGAAGAGGGCAGCATCCTGATCGATGGCCGCGAGCAGGACATTGCCAACCCCATCGTGGCGCGCGCGCTCGGCATCGGCATGGTGTACCAGCACTTCACACTCGCGCCGGGCATGACCGTGGCCGAGAACCTTCTGCTCGCGGGCGGCAAGACACCGGCGCTGATCGACTGGAAGGCGAAGCGAGCCGAGCTCAAGGCTTTTCTGGCGACCACGCCCTTCAGCCTCGACCTCGACGTGCGGCCGTCGGAGCTCGCGGCGGGCGAGAAGCAGAAGCTCGAACTGCTGAAGCAGCTCTACCTGAAGCCGCGCCTCCTGATCCTCGACGAACCGACCTCGGTGCTCACGCCGCAGGAGGCCGACGAAGTGCTGGGCCACGTGCGCGAATTCGCGAAGAGCGGCCTGTGCACCGTGCTCATCATCACGCACAAGTTCCGCGAAGTGATGGCCTATGCCGACAGCGTGACGGTGCTGCGCCGCGGCAAGGCGGTGCACCATTGCCGCGTGGCGGACACGAGCCCGGCGCGGTTGGCTGGAGCCATGATGGGCGGCGAGGACGCTGCGGTTTCCGCACCGGCTGCATCACCCGTCGCAAGAAAGCCCGTGCTCGCTGCGGCGCCCATTGCACTGAAGGTCGAAGGACTCAAGGCGCAAGGCGACCGGGGCACGTTGGCGCTGCACGACCTGGCACTTTCCGTGCGCGCGGGCGAAATTCTCGGCGTAGCGGGCGTCTCGGGCAACGGCCAGCGCGAGCTGGTCGAGGCGCTGGTCGGGCAGCGCCCACGGCTCGCCGGCAAGGTGAGCGTCATGGGCCAGCCCTACAGCGCACGGCGCGCAGAAAACCGACGCCTCAAGGTGCGCAGCCTGCCCGAGGAGCCGCTGCGCAACGCGTGCGTGGGCGACCTCAGCGTGGCGGAGAACATGGCGCTGCGCGATTTCGACAGGCCTCCGTTGTCGCGTGGCGGCGTGCTGAATTTTCCGTTCTGGCGCAACCGGGCGCGCGAGTGGATTGCCGAATACGGGGTCAAGACGCAGGGCGAAGGCGCCGCGATCCGCAGCCTGTCGGGCGGCAACGTGCAGCGCGCGGTGCTGGCGCGCGAGCTCGCCGGCGACATCAATGTGCTGATCGCTGCCAACCCCGTGTTCGGCCTCGACTTTGCCGCCGTGGCCGAGATCCACGAGCGCATCGTGCAGGTGCGCGAGAAGGGCGGGGCGGTGCTGCTCATCAGCGAAGACCTCGACGAACTGCTGGAGCTGGCCGACCGCATCGTCGTGATGAGCGAGGGACGCATCGTGTTCGAGACTTCGGCTGCAGGCGCTGAGAGGCATGTGATCGGGGCGCACATGGGCGGTGGGCACCACGAGCCACTGAAGGCTGCGGCATGAGCGGCCCTTTGAATCAAAGAGCAACACCATGCGCATAGAAGAAGCCATCCCCTTCCCCTACGAGTTCGAGATCAGGAACACCGCGCTGGTCCTCATCGACATGCAGCGCGACTTCATCGAACCCGGCGGCTTCGGCGAAACCTTGGGCAACGACGTGTCCTTGCTCGAAGCGATCGTTCCGGCGACAAGAACAGCTTTGCAGGCATGGCGGGAAGCCGGAGGCCTCGTGGTGCACACCCGGGAGGCGCACAAGCCCGACCTCTCCGACTGTCCGCCCGCCAAGCGAAACCGCGGCAACCCCGCCTTGCGCATCGGCGACGAAGGCCCGATGGGTCGCATCCTCGTGGCCGGGGAACCGGGCAACCAGATCATCGATGCGCTCGCGCCCATCGGCGGCGAGATCGTCGTCGACAAACCCGGAAAAGGCGCTTTCTACGCCACCGGCCTGCACGAGCTGCTGCAACAGCGCGGCATCACGCACCTGCTGTTCGGCGGCGTCACCACCGAAGTCTGCGTGCAGACCTCGATGCGCGAAGCCAATGACCGCGGCTACGACTGCCTCTTGCTCGAAGACTGCACCGAAAGCTACTTTCCGGCCTTCAAGGCCGCCACGCTCGACATGGTGCGTGCCCAGGGCGGAATCGTCGGCTGGACCGCGCCGAGCGCCGCGCTCTTGGCGGCGCTTCTCGGCGGGCGATGACAGCGACTACCATTCCACACGTGTCTACCGTTCGCTCCCGCTCCACTTCACCCGCATCCGCCGTTCCCGCCGCCGCCGACGCGACCGTTTTTCGTACCCGCGCCGACGAGGTCTACGCGCAGCTCAAGCGCGACGTGGCCGATTTCATCCTCGTGCCCGGCGACCGTTTCACCGAGAACGAGATCAGCGAGCGGCTCGGCGTTTCGCGCACGCCCGTGCGCCAGGCGCTGTTCCGCCTCCAGCAGGAAGGTTTTGTCGAAGTGCTGTTTCGCAGCGGCTGGCGCGTGCTGCCCTTCGACTTCGACCAGTTCGAGCAGCTCTACGACCTGCGCATGGTGCTGGAGACCACCGCCGTGCACCGCTTGTGCGAAGCCGACCGCCGCGTCGACCGCAGCGTGCTCGACGCGCTGGCCGACATCTGGCTGGTGCCGGTGGCGCAGCGCAGCAGCGACACCGCGCAGGTGGCGCAATGGGACGAGGCTTTTCATTGCGCGCTGGTGGCTGCCGCGGGCAACGCCGAGATGGCGCGCGTTCACAGCGACGTGACCGACCGCATCCGCATCATCCGCCGGCTCGATTTCACCCAGCAGCCGCGCATCGACGCCACCTACGAGGAGCACGGCAAGATCCTCAAGGCCATTCGCGCCAACCGCGGTGACCAGGCTGCGATGCTGCTGCGCGCGCACATCGAGACCAGCCAGGCCGAGGTGCGCAAGATCACGCTGCACCAGGTTCACCTGGCGCGGCATGCGGGCAAGACGGCCGCGCCGCGCTGACCGGTCAGAGCGTGAAGTCGTACTCGACCGTGATCGGCGCGTGATCGCTGAACTTGATGGTCTTGTAGATCTGCTCGGTGCGCGCCAGGGCGCCCGTGTTGGGCGTGGCCAAGTGATAGTCGAGCCGCCATCCCACGTTGTTTGCATAGGCCTGGCCGCGGTTGCTCCACCATGTGTAGGCCTCGCCCGTGGTGTCGGGCTTGAGCGTGCGGTAGACGTCCACCAGGCCCGCGCCGTCGGTGCCGGCGTCGAGCAGCCGGGTCATCCAAGCGCGCTCCTCGGGCAGGAAGCCGCTGTTCTTCTGGTTGCCGCGCCAGTTCTTGAGGTCGATCTCCTTGTGCGCGATGTTGATGTCACCGCAGAGGATGAATTCGCGCTCTTTCTTGAGTGCGGTGAGGTGCGGGAAGAACCCCTTCAGGAACCTGAACTTGGCCTCCTGCCGCTCCTCGCCCGAGCTCCCGCTCGGAAAATAGCAGCTGATGATCGACAGCTTGCGGGCGGGGGTGTCGAAGCGCAGCTCGAGATACCGGCCTTCAGCGTCGAATTCGGCGTCGCCCCAGCCCACGACGACGTCGCTGGGCGCGTGTTTCGTGTAGATCGCGGTGCCGGCGTAGCCTTTTTTCTCGGCGAAATGAAAGTGGCCCTTGAGCCCCGCCATTTCTTCGAAGCGGCCCTCGATGTCGCTCGCCTGGACCCGGATTTCCTGCATGCAAATACAATCCGGCGCAAGTTCGGCCACCCAGTCCGCCACCCCTTTCGTGGCGGCCGAACGCAGGCCATTGAGATTGAGGCTGGTCAGTTTGAACACAAGGAAATTCCGATGGCTGTAGATGGTGTGGAAAGCAGTGCGGTGGCGCAGGACTTCGTCCAGTTTGCGCTCGACGCGGGCGTGCTGCGCTTTGGCGAGTTCAAGACCAAGGCCGGCCGGTTGAGCCCCTATTTCTTCAATTCGGGCCTTTTCGACGACGGCGCCAAGATCGCGCGGCTCGCCGAATTCTATGCAGACCGGCTGATCGAGAGCGGCGTCGAGTTCGACATGATCTTCGGCCCCGCCTACAAGGGCATTCCACTGGGCGCCACGGTGGCCGCCGAACTGGCCCGGCGCGGCCGCAACTACCCCTTTGCCTACAACCGCAAGGAAGCCAAGGCGCACGGTGAGGGCGGCAACCTGGTGGGCGCGCCCCTCAAGGGCCGGGTGCTGATCGTCGACGACGTGATGTCGGCGGGCACCGCGGTGCGCGAATCGATTGCCGCCATCGAGGCCGCGGGCGCCACGCCGCATGCGGTGGCCATTGCGCTCGACCGGCAGGAGAAAGCCACCGAGAACGGTGTCGACGTGGACCACAGTGCGGTGCAGTACGTGCGCAATCAGCTGGGCCTGGCGGTGGTGCCCATTGCGACGCTCGACGACCTCTTGAACTACCTGTCAGGCAACCATGCCGCCGCTGATCTGGGCGCGCACCGGGAGCGCGTGCTGGCCTACCGCGCGCGCTACGGCGCCCGCTGAGGTAACTCGATGCCTGTGCACAAGCTCGAGAACCAGAGGGTACGACCATTCGCAGCAGCGGCGCTGCTGCCGATGACGATGTTGGTGATGCTGCTGCCCGCCGAAGTGCCGGCGCAGCCCGCCGTACAGGCGCCCGCCAGCATCTATACCTGCACCGACGCGCGCGGCCGCACGCTGACGGCCGACCGCCCGATTGCCGAATGCACCGACCGCGAGCAGCGCGAACTGAGTCCGAGCGGCACCACGCGCCGCCGCATCGAGCCGACGTATACGGCCCGCGAATTGGCCGAGCGCGAAGACCGCGCCCGCGAGGCGTCGCTGCAGGCCGCGCGGCTGCTCGACGAGCGCCGCCGCGAGCGTGCACTGCTGGTGCGCTATCCCAACATCACCGTGCATGACCGTGAACGCGGCGAGGCGCTGGTGCAGATCGATGCGGTGATCCAGGCGGCCAAGAAGCGCCTCGAAGAGCTCGGTGAAGACCGCAAGCACATCGACGAGGAACTCGAGTTCTACAAGCACGACGTCAGCAAGGCACCGGGCGCGGTGCGCCGCAAGCTCGATGACAACAAGCAGAGCGTGGCGGTGCAGAACCGCTTCATCGGCGAGCAGGAAGACGAGAAGAGGCGCGTGAATGCGCGCTTCGACGAGGAGCGCGCGCGCCTCAAGCAAATCTGGTCGCCCCAGAACGGCGGCGGCAAGTAGCTCGCCGCCGGAGGGGGCCGATCAGGCCAGCTTGGCCTTGAGGAGTTCGGTGACTTGCGCGGGGTTCGCCTTGCCGCCGCTGGCCTTCATGACCTGGCCCACCAGGCCGTTGAGGGCCTTTTCCTTGCCGGCGCGGTACTCGTCGACATTCTTCTGGTTCTTGGCAATGACCTCGTCCAGGATCTTGTCGAGCGCGCCGGTGTCGCTCATGGGCTTCAGGTCCTTGGCTTCGATGATGGCGTCGACGTCGCTGCCTTCGCCGGTCCAGAGAGCGTCGAACACCTGGCGCGCGGCGTTGTTGGGCAGCGTGCCGTCGGCAATGCGCTTCACCAGCTGGGCCAGCTGCTGCGCCGTGACCGGTGCGGCGTCGATGCCGATTTCTTGTGCGTTCAGGCGGCGCGCCATCTCGCCGGTGATCCAGTTGCTGGCCAGCTTGGGCGTGGCGCCGGCTTTCACCGCATCGTCGAAATAGCGTGCGAGCGCCGGGCCTTGGGTGAGTTGCGCCGCGTCGTATTCCGACATGCCGTGGTCGCGCACATAGCGCTCGGCCATGGCGCGCGGCAGCTCGGGCATGGTGGCGCGCACGCGCTCGATCCATTCGGGCTCGATGGCGAGCGGCGGCAGGTCCGGGTCGGGAAAGTAGCGGTAGTCGGCCGCGTCTTCCTTGGTGCGCATGGTGCGCGTCTCGCCGGTATCGGGGTCGAACAGCACGGTGGCCTGTTCGATCTTGCGTCCGTCTTCCAGCTCGTTGATCTGCGAGTTGATCTCGTAGTCGATCGCCTGCTGCATGAACTTGAAGCTGTTCAGGTTCTTGATCTCGCGCCGCGTGCCGAGCTTCTCGCCGGGCCTGCGCACCGACACGTTGGCGTCGCAGCGGAAACTGCCTTCCTGCATGTTGCCGTCGCAGATGCCGATCCAGGTGACGATCTTGTGCAGCTCGCGCGCATAGGCCACGGCTTCCGCGGTGGAGCGCATGTCGGGCTCGGTCACGATCTCCAAGAGCGGCGTGCCGGCACGGTTCAGGTCGATGCCGCTCTGGCCGATGAAGTCTTCGTGCAGCGACTTGCCCGCGTCTTCCTCGAGGTGGGCGCGCACCAGGCGCACGGTCTTCTTTTCTTCGCCGAGGAAGAACGAGACCGAGCCGCCCTGCACGACCGGGATCTCGTACTGGCTGATCTGGTAGCCCTTGGGCAGATCGGGGTAGAAATAGTTCTTGCGCGCGAACACGCTGCGCGGCGCAATGTGCGAGCCGAGCGCCAGGCCCAGCTTGATGGCGCGCTCGACCGCGCCTTTGTTCATCACCGGCAAGGTACCGGGCAGCGCGAGGTCCACCGCGCTGGCTTGGGTGTTGGGCTCGGCGCCAAAGGCGGTGGAGGCGCGGCTGAAGATCTTGCTCGCGGTCGACAGCTGCGCGTGCGTCTCGAAGCCGATGATGACTTCATAGCCGCGCACCAGCGGGCCGGTCGGGCGGCCTTGTTGTTGTGCTTCGAAAGTGTTCACGGGTTCGCTCATCTCAGAATCCCTCCGGCGTGCGCGTGTGCCAGTCGGTGGCCTGCTGGAAGCGGTGGGCCGCGTTCAGCAGCTTGGCTTCGCCGAAGTAGTTGCCGATCAGCTGCAGGCCGACGGGCATCGGCTTGCCGATGCCCTGCTTCGAGCCTTGCATGCCGCTGTCATCGAAGCCCGCGGGCACGCTCATGCCGGGCAGGCCGGCCAGCGAGGCGGGCAGCGTGAAGATGTCGGCCAGGTAGTCGGCCACCGGGTCGCCGCCGTGTTCGCCGATCTTCCATGCGGTGGTCGGCGCGGCGGGGCCGGCGATCACGTCGCATTGCTTGAAAGCCTGCTGGAAGTCGTCCGCGATCATGCGGCGCACCTTTTGCGCCTGCAGGTAGTACGCGTCGTAGTAGCCGTGCGAGAGCACGTAGGTGCCGATCATGATGCGGCGCTTCACCTCGTCGCCGAAGCCTTCGGCGCGCGTGCGCTCGTACATGTCGGCCAGGTCCTTGTACTGCTTCGCGCGGTGGCCGAACTTGACGCCGTCGAAGCGGCTCAGGTTGCTCGAGGCTTCGGCCGCGGCCAGGATGTAGTACACGGGAATCGACAGCTCGGTGAGCGGCAGCGTGACTTCGACGCGCTTTGCGCCGAGCTTCTCGTATTGTGCGAGCGCCGCATCGATGGCAGCGCGTACGCCGGGCGCCACGCCTTCGCCGAAGAATTCTTTCGGCACGCCGATGCGCAGGCCCTCGAGCGAGTCGTCGAGCGAGCGGCCGAAGTTCTCCGCGGGCTTGTCGAGCGAAGTGGAGTCGCGGTCCAGGTCGGGGCCGCAGAAGGCCGACAGCAGCAGCGCGCAGTCTTCGGCCGAGCGGGCCATCGGGCCGGCCTGGTCGAGGCTCGATGCGAAGGCCACCATGCCGTAGCGCGAGGCGCGGCCGTAGGTGGGCTTGATGCCCGTGACGCCGCAGAACGAGGCCGGCTGGCGGATCGAGCCGCCGGTGTCGGTGCCGGTGGCCGCGGGCGCGAGGCGCGCCGCCACGGCGGCCGCACTGGCGCCGGAGGAGCCGCCCGGAATGTGTTCGCGGTTCCAGGGGTTCTGCACCGGCACGGCCTTGTCGTGGCCCACGGCGGGCACGGCGACGTTCTCGTTGGCCGAGCCCATTGCGAATTCGTCGCAGCTCAGCTTGCCGAGCGTGACCGCGCCGGCCTCGGCCAGGCGGCGCACCACGGTGGCATCGAAGGGCGAGCGGTAGCCCGCGAGCATCTTCGAGCCGGCGGTGGTGGCGAAATCGGTGGTGACGAAGATGTCTTTGTGCGCAATTGGCACGCCGGCCAGCGCAGGCGCGTTGCCCTTGGCGATTTGCGCGTCGGCCGCGCGGGCCTGGGCCAGCGTGACTTCTTCGTTGATGTCTACAAAAGTACCCAGTGATTCGTGCGCCTTCATGCGGCTGAGGAAAAGCTGCGCGGTCTCGACGGCGGAAACCTTGCGCTCTGCCAATGCCTTGGCGAGGGCGACCACGCCCATCTGATGCAATTCGCCGCTCATCATTCGATCACCTTCGGCACGAGGAACAGTCCCGCTTCGACAGCCGGGGCGCTCTTCTGGTTGGCTTCACGGTTGTCGGGCTCGCTCACCACGTCGTCGCGAAGGCGCAGCGTGACGTTCTCGACGGCGGCCACCGGGTGGGCCAGCGGCTCGACGCCGGCGGTGTCGACGGAGCGCATGCGTTCGACCAGGTCGAAGAAGCCGTTGATTTGGCTGAGCATGCGCTCGCTTTCATCGGGGGCAAGCTGCAGCCGTGCCAGCGAGGCAATGCGTGCAATATCTGAAGCGGAAAGGGACATGGGTGAAACCGGCCAAAAAAACCGGAGGTAATGCACGCCGGAAGGGGTGCCGACACGGGATTCCAGAGGGGATTCGGGTATTATCCCGCCTTTGCCGCAACCCCCGCGAACGCGCCGGCTTTTGCGCCAAAAACAATCAATTCACCCCGTCACACGACCAAAAACAGAGCGACGATCTGCCGACGCGCAGGCCGTGCTCCAGAGGATTCCGCACATGTTTGGAGCTTTCCGTCGGTACTTTTCGACCGACCTTGCGATCGACCTCGGCACCGCCAACACACTGATATTTGCCCGCAACAAGGGCATTGTGCTGGACGAGCCCTCGGTGGTCGCCATCCGCCACGAAGGCGGTCCCCACGGCAAGAAGGTGATCCAGGCTGTCGGCCGCGAAGCCAAGGCCATGCTGGGCAAGGTGCCCGGCAACATCGAGGCGATTCGCCCGATGAAGGACGGCGTGATTGCCGACTTCGTGATCACCGAGCAGATGATCAAGCAGTTCATCAAGATGGTGCACCCGCGGACGCTGCTCACGCCCAGCCCGCGCATCATCATCTGCGTGCCCTGCGGCTCCACCCAGGTCGAGCGCCGCGCCATCAAGGACGCGGCCGAAGCGGCCGGTGCTACTTCCGTCTATCTCATCGAAGAACCCATGGCCGCGGCCATCGGCGCCGGCCTGCCCGTGAGCGAAGCCTCGGGATCTATGGTGGTCGACATCGGCGGTGGCACCACCGAGGTGGGCGTCATCAGCCTGGGCGGCATGGTCTACAAGGGCTCCGTGCGCGTGGGCGGCGACCGCTTCGACGAAGCCATCATCAACTACATCCGCCGCAACTACGGCATGCTGATCGGCGAGCCGACGGCCGAGGTGATCAAGAAGAACATCGGCTCGGCCTTCCCGGGCTCCGAGGTCAAGGAGATGGAAGTCAAGGGCCGCAACCTGTCCGAAGGCGTGCCGCGCAGCTTCACCATCAGCAGCAACGAAGTGCTGGAAGCCCTGACCGATCCGCTCAACAACATCGTCTCGGCCGTGAAGAACGCGCTGGAACAGACCCCGCCCGAACTCGGCGCCGACATCGCCGAGCGCGGCATGATGCTCACCGGCGGCGGCGCGCTGCTGCGCGATCTGGACCGCCTGCTGGCCGAGGAAACCGGCCTGCCGGTGCTGGTGGCCGAAGACCCGCTGACCTGCGTGGTGCGCGGTTGCGGCATTGCCCTCGAGCGCATGGACCGCTTGGGAAGCATCTTCACGAGCGAGTGAATGCGCCACCGCCATCATCGGCCGGCTCTGCTTGCGCAGGCCGGCCTTTTTGCCATCTGACGTTGTTGCTCCGCCAGGCCTGAACCATGCCCTTGGGCACGCTCGATCGCACAGCCCCGCCCCTGTTCAACCAGGGGCAGTCGGCGCTGAGCAAGCTGATCTTCTTCGGCGCGCTGGCGCTGTTCCTGATGGTGGCCGATGCGCGCCTCCATCTCGTGCAGCCCCTTCGCGCGGCCGTCGGCGCGGTGCTCTACCCGGTGCAATGGTTGGCGCTCAAGCCGGTGCAGCTGGTGGTGGGCGGCGGCCGCTATCTGGAAGACCTGCAGACTGCGCAGCGCAACGAAAACGAGGCACGCAAGGCGCTCATGCTGCAGGCTGAACGCGCGAGCCAGGCCGATACCCTGGCGCAGGACAACGCGCGGCTGCGCGCGTTGCTCGATCTGCGCCAGACCACCCAGGCCCCGGGCCGTGCGGCCGAGGTGCTGTACGACGCGGCCGACCCGTACACGCGCAAGATCGTCATCGATCAGGGGCTCACGCAGGGCGTGGCGCCAGGCTCGCCCGTGATCGACGCGCACGGCGTGCTCGGGCAGGTGACGCAGGTGCTGCCATTCACCAGCGAAGTCACGCTGGTGATCGACCGCGATCTTTCCATCCCGGTGCAGAACACCCGCACCGGCGTGCGCAGCGTGGCCTTCGGCGACGCGTCGGCGCACGGCGGTGGGCTCGAGCTGCGCTTCATGGCCGCCAATGCCGACCTGCAGGAGGGCGACCTGCTTTCCACCAGCGGTGTCGACGGCGTCTATCCGCCGGGCCTGCCGGTGGCGAAGATCGAGCGCATCGAACGGCGTGCCGACTCCGCCTTTGCGCGCATCTACTGCGTGCCGCTGGCCCGCGTGACGGCCGCGCGCTACGTGCTGGTGCTGGCGCCCACGGGCACGCCCTCGGCGCCGCCGCCCGCCGCGCCCGCAGCCGCGGTGCGCAAGAAGCCGGAGGCCAAGTCCGCCAAGGCCGACAAGAAACCCGCGGAGCGCGCCCGATGATCAAGCGTCCCGGACAACAGCAGCTCCTGCTGCCCGTGAGCCCGCTCTTCATGTGGTCGAGCCTGGTGGTGGCGCTGCTCATCAACATGATCCCGATCGGCCGCGCCGCGTGGATGCCCGACCTGCTGGCCCTGGCCATCGTGTTCTGGGGCGTGCACCAGCCGATGCGCGTGGGCATTGGCGTGGCCTTCGTTTTCGGCCTGTGCATGGACGTGCACCAAGCTTCCATGCTGGGCCAGCATGCGCTGTCTTACACCACACTGGGCTTCTTCGCGATCACCATCCACCGGCGCCTGCTCTGGTACCCGGTGTTGTCGCAAGCGCTGCAGGTGCTGCCGCTCTTTGCGGTTTCGCAGCTGGTCGAGGTTGTCACGCGCCTGGTTGGCGGCGGCGTATTCCCGGGCTGGACGGTGTTGATTTCCCCGGCGCTCGAAGCCGTGCTGTGGCCCTTGGCGACCGCGCTTCTGCTGGCCCCTCAGCGCCGTACGCCGGAACCCGACGAGAACCGTCCCCTCTAAGCCAAAGCTCAAATTTGCCGTTGCATTTGCCACCGCACTTGCACGCGCCTAAGCTCACGCCGCCATGACCGAAATCCGCAACGTTGCCGCCGACCTCGCGCGCTTCAAGCGCCGCGTGATCGTGATCGGCATGGTGGTGCTCTTCGCCTTCAGTCTGCTGGGCGCGCGGCTGGTGTACCTGCAGGTGGTGCGGCATGAAGACCTGGCCGAGCAGGCCGAGAGCAACCGCACGGCCATCGTGCCGGTGGTGCCCAATCGCGGCCTGATCCTCGACCGCAACGGCATCGTGCTGGCCTCGAACTATTCGGCCTACACGCTGGAGATCACGCCCTCCAAGGTGGGCGACGTCGAGGAAACCATCGAAAGCCTGACGCAGGTGCTCGAGGTCTCGCCGCGCGACCGCCGCCGCTTCAAGCGGCTGCGCGAGGACTCGCGCAGCTTCGACTCCATTCCGATCCGCACCCGCCTGAGCGACGAGGAGGTGGCGCGCTTCGCGGCGCAGCGCTACCGCTTTCCGGGCGTGGAGATCAAGGCGCGGCTGTTCCGCAACTACCCGCATGGCGAGATCGCCTCGCACGTGCTCGGCTACATCGGCCGCATCAACCAGCGCGAGAAGACCGCGATGGAAGACTGGGCCGAGGAAGACCAGGCCAACTACAAGGGCACCGACTACATCGGCAAGCTCGGCATCGAGCAAAGCTACGAGAAGACGTTGCATGGCCAGACCGGCGTCGAGCAGATGGAAACATCGGCCGGCGGCCGTGCGGTGCGTCGGCTCGCGAGCCATCCGGCCACGCCCGGCAACACCGTGATGCTGTCGCTCGACATCAAGCTGCAGAAGCTGGTGGAAGACATGTTCGGCGACCGCCGCGGCGCACTGGTCGCCATCGATCCCAAGACCGGCGAGGTGCTGGCCTTCGTGAGCAAGCCGACCTTCGACCCCAATCTGTTCGTCGAGGGCATCGACACCGAAAGCTGGAAGGAGCTCAGCGAGTCGCTCGACAAGCCGCTGCTCAACCGCGCCTTGCGCGGCACCTATCCGCCCGGCTCGACCTACAAGCCCTTCATGGCGCTGGCCGCGCTGCAGACCGGCAAGCGCGGCCCGAACGTGGTGGTGAACGACCCCGGCTACTTCAACTTCGGCGGCCACCGCTTCGGCAGCCCCGAAGGCAACCTGGGCGGCGTCGACATGCGGCGCTCGATCCAGGTGTCGAGCAACATCTATTACTACTCGCTGGCCAACGAGATGGGCGTGGATTTGATCCACGACTTCATGAAGCCGATGGGCTTCGGGCAGATCACCGGCATCGACCTGGGCGGCGAAGTGCGCGGCGTGCTGCCGAGCACCGAGTGGAAGCGCAACGCCTACAAGCGGCCCGAGCAGAAGAAATGGTATGCGGGCGAGACCATCTCGCTGGGCATCGGCCAGGGCTACAACACCTTCACCATGCTGCAACTGGCGCAGGCCACGGCCATCGTGGCCGACGGTGGTTTGAAGCACAAGCCGCATCTGGTGCTGGCCACGCGCAACACGGTGAGCGGTGAAGTGGCGCCGCTGCCGCAGCCGCCGGCCGAGAACCTCGGCTACACCGCCGCCAACGTTGCGGTGATTCGGGAGGGCCTGACCAGCGTGGTTACCAGCGGTACGGCGCGCGGCGTTTTCGCCGGTGCCAGCTACCAGGCAGCCGGCAAGACCGGTACGGCGCAGGCCGTGACGCAGGCGCAGAACACGAAGTACAACGCACGCGCCCTCGAGGAGCACCAGCGCGACCACGCCTTGTTCATGGCCTTCGCGCCGGTGAACGATCCGAAGATCGCCCTGGCCGTGATCGTCGAGAACGCCGGCTGGGGCGCCGGCGCCGCGGCACCCATTGCGCGCCGCGTGTTCGACTACTGGCTGCTGGACCAGTACCCGAGCGAAGCCGACATGGCCGCCATCAAGGTCGGCAAGGCCGCCGCCCCCATGGGCAAGCCGCGCGTAGCCAGCGAAGTGGCGTGGCCGGCGGCCGCCACGGCTGCAACCGCCCCTTGAATCTTGCTCCCTCTCCCTCTGGGAGAGGGTTGGGGTGAGGGCAAGCGGCATTCAAGGCCGCGCGATGTTGTAAGGCCGCCTGCCCTCACCCTAGCCCTCTCCCAGAGGGAGAGGGGACAACGCGGGGAGGGGATAAGGCTCTAAGCCACCGTGCCGCTGACTTCACCCAAGCCGATCCGCACCGCCCCCGCGCGCTCGCAGTAGCCGCGCATGATCAGCGTGTCGCCGTCTTCGAGAAAGGTGCGCTTCTCGCCGTTGGGCAAGGTGATCGCCTGCTTGCCGCCCAGTGTGATCTCTATCAGCGAACCGGCTTCGTCGGGCTTGGGGCCCGAGAGCGTGCCCGACCCCAGCAGGTCACCGGGCTGCAGGTTGCAGCCGTTCACCGTGTGGTGCGTGACGAGCTGCGCGGCGGTCCAGTAGGCGGCCTCGGTGGTGTTGCCGCGCGTGAGGCGCGCAGGGGCGTCGCCCGCGGCGCGCATCTTTGCCGTCTGCAGCAGCACCTCGAGCGTGATGTCGAGCGCGCCACTTTCGCGGTTGGAGGGCGCATCGAGGTATGGCAGCGGCTGCGGGTCTCCCGCCTGGCGCTCGAATCTGGCGCGGAACGGTGCCAGCGCTTCCATCGTCACGATCCACGGCGAGAGCGTGCTCGCGAAGTTCTTCGAGAGAAACGGCCCGAGCGGCTGGTACTCCCAGGCTTGCAGGTCACGCGCCGACCAGTCGTTGAGCAGGGTCACGCCGAACAGATGCTCTTCGGCCTCGCCGATGGCAATCGGCTCGCCGAGTTCGTTGCCGCGGCCGACAAAGAAGCCGAGTTCCAGTTCGTAGTCGAGCCGCTTCGACGGGCCGAAGCTCGGCTCGACCGCATCCGGCGCCTTGGTCTGCCCCTGCGGACGTTTGAAGACCTGCCCGCTCACGCCGATGGACGAGGCGCGGCCGTGATAGCCGATGGGCACCCACTTGTAGTTGGGCATCAGCGGCTGGTCGGGTCGGAACAGCTTGCCGATGGTGGTCGCGTGATGGATGCCGGTGTAGAAGTCGGTGTAGTCGCCGATGCGGCAGGGCACGGTCATCTCGGCCTTGGCCTGCGGCAGCAGCGCCTTCGACCATTCCGCCTTTTTGCCACTGCCTTCGGCAAGGCCTGCGGAGATAGCGGCACGCAGAGCCTGTCGGTCCTTCGCGCTGGCGCTCATCAGCGCGTTCATATCGTCGGTGCCGGTGAGGCCTGCGGCCCGGAGGTCGAGCACCTGGTCGCCGATGGCCACGCCGATGCGAAAGCCTTCGTTGCTGCCGGCGGCGCGGAAGCGTCCGAAGGGCAGGTTCTGAATCGGAAAGTCGCAGCCGGGCTCGTTGGCCGATTGGACCCAGCTGCGCAGCTTCGGGTCATGGGTGGCGTTCAATGCGGTGGTCATGAATGTCTTTCTGTAAGTGTCCAACGAGGTCACGGCTTGAACTGGTCCTGGAGGCCAGCCCAGCAGTTCGCATAGTCGGTATCGAGCGCGGGGCTCTGGAGCGCGAAGTTCGTCGGAATGAAGCGCAAGCGGCTCTCGAACATGAAGGCCAGCGTGTTGTCCAGCTTGTGCGGCTTCAGGTCGGAGTGCGCGGCCTTGTCGAAGGCTTCCTCGTCCGGTCCGTGCGGCACCATGCAGTTGTGCAGGCTCGCGCCGCCAGGCTTGAAGCCGCCCGGCTTGGCGTCGTACTCGCCCAGCACCAGGCCCATGAATTCGCTCATGAGGTTGCGGTGGAACCATGGCGGGCGGAAGGTGTTCTCCATCACCATCCAGCGCGGCGGGAAGATCACGAAGTCGCAGTTCGCCGTGCCGGGCGTGTCGGTGGGCGAGGTCAGCACGGTGAAGATCGACGGATCGGGGTGGTCGAAGCTGATCGAGCCGATGACCATGAAATTGGCCGTGTCGTACTTCACCGGCGCCAGGTTGCCGTGCCATGCGACCACGTTGAAGGGCGACTGCTTCGCCGGTGCCTTCCAGAAGCGACCGCCGAACTTCTTGACGAGTTCGTAGGCGCCGCCGCCGTCCTCGAAAGCCGCCACGGGCGCCTGGAAGTCGCGCGCGTTGGCCAGGCCGTTGGAGCCGATGGGCCCGAGTTCGGGCAGGCGGAAATGTGCGCCGTAGTTCTCGCAGACATAGCCGCGCGAGGGCCCGGCGCCAGCCTCCGAATCCGGCAGCGCCACCTTGAACGCCATGCCGCGCGGCAGCAGCGCGATTTCGCCGGGCTTCACGTCGAGCACGCCGAGCTCGGTCGTGATCACGAGGCGACCCTGCTGCGGCACGACGAGCATCTCGCCATCGGCGTTGACAAAAGCGCGGCGCTCCATCGAACGGCCCGCCAGGTACATGAGCGAGCCGATGCCCACCTGCGCTTCGGCGTCGCCGTTGGCAGCGATCGTGTGCATGCCGTCGATGAAGTCGGCTTCGGCCGCGCCGTCCAGCGGCAGCGGATTCCAGCGCAGCGGCTCGGGCGGCAGCGCGATCTCGCGGTCGGCGCCGGTGGTCCAGTGCGCCTGCGCGTACGGCTGGTAGCGGCCCGACACCACCGAGGGCTGGCGGCGGTAGAGCCAGGTGCGGCGGTTCTCGCGGCGCGGCGCGGTGAAGGCCGTGCCCGAAAGCAGCTCGGTGTACAGATCGAAGGGCGCGCGCTGCGGGTTGTTGCGGCCTTGAGGCAGGGCGCCCGCGACGGCCTCGCTGGCGTACTCGTTGCCGAAGCCGCTTTGATAGAGCCGTTCGGCGGCGGGGGTTGCGGTGGTCATGGTGTCCTCATGAAATGGCTGGGGATGGTCTTACTTCGCCGCGTCGAGCGCTTCGCGCAGCACGGCGAGCGAGCCGATGTGGTTGGCCAGCACCAGCACGAGGCGCGCGTTGTACGCGTTGCTCTCTTCGGTGGAAAGGCCCTGGTGCGCCTCGATCAGCGCTTCGTAGAAATCGTCCGGCGCTTCGAGGTTCGGCGCCGTGTTCAGGTGTTGTTGCCGCTGTTGCATGGTGGTGCTCAAGTCTTTGCCAATGCGTGGTCGATGGCGGCGCGGATGTTCTCGGCCGCGGGATGCCGCCAGCGTGCGCACACATGCTGGTCGGGCCGCAGCAGATACACGGTGCCGGGTTGCGCGTCGTAGCGCTGCGTGGCAAGTGCGCCTTCGGACGACGCGCCTTGCACGCGCACGATGTGCAGCGGAAAGTCGCAGCCCTTCAGTGCCTGCAGGCTGCGCTCGGCCGCCTCGCCGGTGCCGAACACCAGCGCGGTGAACCGCACCGGGTCGCATTCGCGCAGCAGCCAGCCGGTGCTGCCGTCGGCCCGCACGAGCGGCGCATCGGCCGCGGCGGCGCCCGGCACCATCGCGCCCTTGAACGCGTCGGCATCAGGCGTGTTGAGCGGCGAGTCGCGCAGCACCGCGGGCACCGAAAGCCGCCCGCTGTTGACCAGCGTGCGCGCGAAGGCATGGCGCTTCGTCAACTCCAGCACTGCGTCGCGGAACAGGCGGCTCACTTCGCTCTTGGGCGTGATGAAGTCGGTGGCGCGCGTGGAGTTGCGGATGTTCTCGTCGGCCGCGTATTCGCGCTCGCTCGCATAGCTGTCGAGCAGCGCATCGGGCGCGTCGCCTTCGAGCACGGCGGCGAGTTTCCATGCGAGGTTGTCGGCGTCCTGCACGCCCGAGTTGGCGCCGCGCGCGCCGAAGGGCGACACGCCGTGCGCCGAGTCGCCCGCGAACAGCACGCGGCCATGGCGGAAGTGCTCCATGCGCTGGCACGCAAAGGTGTAGACGCTGGCCCAGCCGATCTGGAACTGCACGCCCTCAAAGCCGATGCTGTCGAGCAGCGCGCGTACGCGCGGCGTGATGTTCTCGGGTTTGCGTTCTTCCACCGGATCGGCGTCCCAGCCGAGCTGGAAGTCGACGCGCCACATGCCGTCGGCCTGCTTGTGCAGCAGCACGCTCTGGCCGGGGTGGAACGGTGGGTCGAACCAGAAGCGGCGCTCTGTAGGCAAGTCCGCATCCATCGTGATGTCGGCAATCAGGAAGCGGTCGCGGAACACGCGGCCTTTGGCTTCGAGGCCCATCAGCTGCCGCATGTTGGAGCGCGAGCCGTCGCAGGCGCCAACGTAATCGGCCGCCAGCTGGTAGCTGCCCTCGGGCGTCTCGACCGTGAGCACCGCAGCATCGCCGTTCTGTGCAATGCCGACGACCTTGTTGTTCCAGCGCAGGTCGATCAGCGGCAGCGCCGCGGCGCGTTCGACGAGATAGCCTTCGACGTAGTACTGCTGCAGGTTGATGAAGGCAGGGCGCTCGTGGCCGGGCTCGGGCAGCAGGTCGAAGCGGTAGACCTGTTCGTCGTGGAAGAACACCTTGCCGACGTGCCACGACACGCCCTTGTCGACCATGCGGTCGCCGCAGCCGAGGCGGTCGAACACTTCGAGCGTGCGCTTGGCAAAGCAGATCGCGCGCGAGCCGCTCGAAAGCGTGTTGTCGTTGTCGAGCAGCACCACGCGAATGCCGCGCAGCGCAAGGTCTATGGCCAGCGTGAGGCCAACGGGGCCGGCGCCGACGATCACCACCGGGTGGCGGGCGGGCGTGGCCGCGTCCTGGTCGGCGTGGCGCTTGTAGTCGAAGCGCAGGCTTTGATAGTCGATCACGTGTTGTCTCCGTGTCTTGTCTTGCTCCTTCCCCCTTTGGGGGAAGGCTGGGATGGGGGCTCGGCGGCGCTTGAAATTGGCGCTCTGCCTGCCCCCACCCCAACCCTCCCCCGGGAGGGGAGGGAGCAAGGCAATCAGCCTTCCAGCGTCTTCCACATCTCGATGTCCCGCTCCGCCGTCCACACGCGCGGATCGGCGTGGCCCGAGGCTTCGTCGTACGCGCGGCTCACGTCGAAAGGCATGCAGTGGTCGAAGATCACCCACTGGCTGTACTTGGGCTTGAGCTTCGCGTAGGTGTCCTTGTAGACCGTGTTGAGGTCCCGGCCGGCCTTCACGCCCTCTTGCACGCTGGCGTATACGTCGGAGATGAAGTTGCGCGTGCCGGTCAGGCCTTCGGCCACTTCGGCGGGCGTGGTGAGCGCGGCGCCGCGGCCTGGCACCAGCGCGGCGGGCTTGAGCGCGGCGATGTTGTCCAGCGTCTGCGGCCAGTCCTGGAAGTAGGCATCGCCTGCATACGGCGTGGCGCCGAATTCGACCAGGTCGCCCGAAAGCAGCGTGCGCTCCTCTGGCAGCCACACGACGGTGTCGCCCTTGGTGTGGCCGCGGCCCAGCTGAATCAGCTGAACCTCGAGCTTGCCCAGCCACAGCGTCATCTTGCCGGTGAAGGTCATGGTGGGCCAGGTCAGGCCCGGCGGCACCGTTTCCACGTTCTGGAACAGGCGCGGGAAGCGGCCGATCTCGCTGGCCTTGTCCTGCTCGCCGCGCTCGACGATCAGGTCGCGCGTGTCCTGGCTGGCAAGGATGTGCTCGGCCCCGTAGCCGGCCGCGCCCAGCACGCGCACCGCGTGGTAGTGCGTGAGCACCACGTACTTGATCGGCTTGTCGGTCACTTCGCGGATGCGGCGCACCACGTCGGCCGCCATGGCGGGCGTGGCCTGGGTGTCGGCCACCAGCACGCAATCGTCGCCAATGACGATGCCGGTGTTGGGGTCGCCCTCGGCGGTGTAGGCCCAGGCGTGCTCGGAGATCTGGCTGAAGGTGATCTTCTTCTCTTCCAGGTCGGCCTGGCTGGCGAACTTCTTGGCTTGGCTCATGGGAATGTCTCCGTTGGATGGCTGGCTATCTTGTTCGTCTAAAGCAAATGAATTCGCGGTTAACGAATTTGGCGAGTTTAAACCCGAGATCGGTTAATGTCTAATCCCTTCTTCATGAACGAACAATCAGACGCCAAGGCGGCCATGTCAGCCCCTGACAACGACCGCGCCGCCCAGCGCGGTATCCAAAGCATCGAGGTGGGTGGCCAGCTGCTGCGCGCGCTGGTGCACCACGGCCGGCCGATGGCGCTGAAAGACCTGGCGCGGGAAGCCGACATGACGGCCGCCAAGGCCCATCCCTACATGGTGAGCTTCGGGCGGCTCGGCCTGATCGAGCAGGACCGCGCCAGCGGCCACTATCTGCTCGGGCCGCTGGCCTTGCAACTGGGGCTCATCAGCCTGCAGCAGGCCGACCCGGTGCACATTGCGACGCCGCTCATCGCCGAGGTGGCCCAGCGCCTCGGCCACACGGTGGCGCTCGCGGTCTGGGGCGCGCGCGGCGCCACCATCGTTCGCACGGCCGAATCGCCTTCGCCAGTGCACGTGAACATGCGGCACGGCACGGTGTTCTCGCTCACGAACACGGCCTCGGGCCGAATTTTTGCCGCTTACCTCGCCGCTGACACGGTCAGGCAGCTGCTCGACGCAGAGGGCCGGCGCGAGAAGCAGCGCAAGTCCGGCGAAGAGCCGCCTGAGGCCGGCATGCCGCCGCAACCACCCCTGCCAGCGTGGAGCGAGTTCGAGCGCCAGCTGCAGGAAGTGCGGCTGCACGGCATCAGCCGTTCCGAAGGCGAGGTGATCGAAGGTGTGAGCGCCATGGCAGCGCCGGTGTTCGACCACACGGGGGCCATCGTGCTGTCGGTCACGGCCATTGGGCCGGCGGCCATCTTCGATACCGCCTGGGACGGCGAAATCGCACGCGCGCTCAAGGCCTGCGCGGGCACGGTCTCCGGGCGGCTGGGCGCAGCGCCTGCCGGAAAAAACGGTTCCGGAAAATCGGGTCCCTGACCCCGGGCCCGTCCCGCGATTCGGGCGTCCCGACCCGGCTCAGCCTTTCTTGCCGCCCAGCAGCACCAGCGCGCCGCCCACCACGATGGCGGCCACACTCGCCCAGGCGGGGAAGTTGACCTGCTGCTTCTCCTTCACCGAGAACTCCAACGGACCCAGCTTGGCCTGGTGCGTTTCCTTCGTGAAGCTGAAGCCGCCGAGCCCGAGTCCCGCGATGCCTGCGACGACGAGCAGGATGCCGATGATGCGTGTTGCGTTCATGGTGGGTCTCCTCCAGTGATGAAAATTCGCCTTGCCTTGTGAGCCGAGCCTACGGCCGCGCCTGCTGGTCCACCCACTGCACGACCTCGGCCACGGCCGCATCGGTGGCCGCGGCCAGTGCCTTGACGCCGCCGGGCGCGTTGGCGCTCGGCGCGGGATGCCGTACGGTGAAGGTCCGCTGGCCCACCACGCGGTCGCCGCCGCTGCCGCCGCGGATCAGCGTGGCGCGCAGCCGGACCAGGCCGACACTGCTGCCGGCCGACTCGAAATAGTGGCTGAACTCGTCGAGCGAGATGCGCAGCGTGTCGGGCACCTTGCCCTCGGTGCGTGCGATGGTCGCGCTTTCTTCCGGGCCGAGCACGGTGCGCCGCTCGGCGAGCGCGTCACGCAGCCGCTGGCGCATCAGCTGCGCTGGCGGCAGGCTCCAGCGCGACTGCCCGTAAGGGCGCAGCTCGTTGGCATCGGCATAGCCGAGGCGGTAGAGGATCTGCGTGCCGTCGAGCCGGGTATTGCTCTCGATCTCGGCGAGTGCGAGCGTGGGCAAAGCGGCCGTGGGCGGCTGGGCGGCGGTGGCCGCTGAGGCAGCGCCCGGTCCGAAGTCGTACAGCGTGGCGCGCACCGGCTTGTCCGGCAGCGCGCCGCAGCCGGCGATCAGCAAGGCAAGGCCGGCGGCGGTGAACGTCGGGATGCGAGTGGCTTTGTTCTTCATGGTCATCATCGCCTTCAGGGGCGTGCCAGGGAGTTGGTGGCCGGCGGCGCCGAGAAGCCGGGCTCGCCGGGCCCCGCGGCGGTGCCTCCGGAGCCGAACAGCAGCGATTGCGGGTTGTCGTTGATGCCATCGGCCGCGCGGCCGAGCCGGCGCACCGCGCGGGAGGTGTCGTCGGCCACGCGGTTCACCCGCGGCAGCGTCGCGGCATTGAACGAATCGACCGCCTGAGCCAGCGCCTTGGTGCCGTCGCTCAATCGCTCGACCGGACCGTCCGGCGCGTTCAGCCGGCCCACGGTGGTGTTGAAGTTATTGGCCACGCGCGAGACGTCGCCGGCCGCCTTTTTAACCGAGGTCATCGTGTCGGGCAGTGCGGCCAGCGCGGGGTTCAGGCCGGTCTTCACCGTGTTGTCGAGCTGCTTGATGAGCGCGTTGGCGCTGGCCGAGGCCGCCGCGATGTTTTCGAGCGCGTCGGCCGTTCGCTTCTGGTTGTCGTCGCCCAGCAGGGTGTTGGCGCGCTTGGTCACTTCCTCGACCCGGTTGATGATCGATTCGCCGCGGTCCTGCAGCTGCGCCAGCATCGAGGGCTTGAGCGGAATGCGCGGTGGATCGTCGTTGTTGGGCTTGAGCACGACGTTCGATTCGCCCTTGTCGTCCAGCGCGATGAAGGCCAGGCCGGTCACGCCCTGGTAGCTCAGCGTGGCAAAGCTCGAGGTGGTGAGCGGCACGCGTTCGTCGACGGTGATGCGCACGCGCACGTTGCCCTTCACCTTGGGGTCGAAGTCGATCGAGGTCACCTTGCCGACCGCGATGCCACGGTAGCGCACCATGGCTTGCGGCTGCAGGCCGCTGACCGCGTCGCGGGTGGAGAGTTCGTAGACGTTGCGCACGGTGTTGTCGCGCGTGAACCAGACCACCAGCCCCACGAGCACGGCGATGAGGCCGAGCACGAAAGCGCCGGCGGCAATGGCATGGGCTTTGTTTTCCATGATGTGGCTACCTTTCAGTGGCCCGCGCCGACGGGTGGCGGCGGGGCTTTGGCGGGTTTGTCATGCAGGGCCTCCAGGGCACGCTGGCCGCGCCCTCCCAGAAAATATTCGTGGATGAACGGATGCGGATACGTGATGACTTCGCGCGCCGAGCCGCTGGTGATCACCTTGTGGTCGGCCAGCACCGCGATGCGGGTGCTCAGGTCGAACAGCGTGTCCAGGTCGTGCGTGACCATCACCACCGTCAGCCCCAGTTCGCGGTGCAGGCCGCGCAGCAAATCGCAGAAGCTGTCGGAGGATTCGGGATCGAGGCCGGCAGTGGGTTCGTCGAGCAGGAGCAGCGGCGGGTCCATGATGAGCGCACGCGCCAGCGCCACGCGCTTGATCATGCCGCCCGACAAATCCGCCGGGCTCATGTTGGCATGACGGGGCTGGAGGCCCACCATCTGCAGCTTGACCAGCGCCGCGTTGCGAATGAGCTCGTCCGGCAAGAGCTTGAGCTCGCGCAGCGGGAAAGCAATGTTCTCAAGCACGCTGAAGGCAGAGAACAGCGCGCCGTGCTGGAACAGCATGCCCACGTTGGCCGCGCCCTTGGCACTGAGCTCGCCGGGCGCACGGCCCAGCACCTCGACCGTGCCCTTCGACGGCTTTTCGAGGCCGAGGATCTGACGCAGCAGCACGGTCTTGCCGGTGCCCGATCCGCCGACCAGCGAGAGCACCTCGCGGCGCTCGATGTGCAGGTCGAGGTCGCGGTGCACCACATGCTCGCCGTCGGCGTTCTTGAACACCGTCCAGAGTTTGCGGATGTCGACGACGACTGGGGAATCGGTCACTCGAAAACCTCCGCGCTTCGCACTGCGGTGCGAGCTTGCTTGGGGCGGCCCGGCGCTGCGCTCATGCCCTGAACCCCACGCCCTTGAACAGCACCGCGAACAGCGCGTCGACCAGGATCACCGCTGTGATCGAGGTCACGACCGACGAGGTGGTGCCGCGCCCCAGGCTTTCGGTGTTCGGCTTCACCTTCATGCCGAAGTAGCAGCCGATCAGCGCAATCAGAATGCCGAACACCGCCGACTTCGCGAGCGCGAGCCAGAGGTTGACGATCGGCACCGCGCGCGGCAATGCCGACAGGAAGTACGACGGCGAAATATCGAGCGCGGCGTCGGCCGCGAACATGCCGCCCACGAGTGCCGCCATCGAGGTCCAGAGGCTGATCAGCGGCATCGCGATGGCCAGCGCCAGCACGCGCGGCATCACTAGCCTGAAGCCGTGCGGAATGCCCATCACGCGCATGGCGTCGAGCTCTTCGGTCACGCGCATCACGCCGATCTGCGCCGTGATGGCCGAGCCCGAGCGCCCCGCAATCAGCACCGCGGCCAGCACCGGCCCGAGCTCGCGGATCAGCGACAGCCCGAGGATGTTGACCACGAAGGCCTCGGCGCCGTACTGGCGCAGCTGCTGCGAGATCAAATAGGCCAGCACCACGCCGATCAACAGGCCGACCAGCGCCGTGATGTGCAGTGCCGTGGCGCCGAACTGATAGAGGTGCCCCGAAAAATCCCGCCAGGGCGCGCGGTGCGGCGCGCGCAGGAGCGTGAAGGCATCGAGCGCAAGCTGGCCGATCAACCCGACGAAATCGCGCATCATTTCCAGCGCGCGCGGGCCGGTGTGCGAGAAATGCTTCAGGCGCTCGGCCAGCGTGGGCGGCGGCTCGTCGGGCGTTCCCACCGTGTACAGGGCCACCTGGTCGAGCACCGCCTTGTGCTGCGGCGACATCTCGAGCGTGGCCGGCCAGGCATGGCGCCAGTGCTCCCACAACAACTGCGCGCCGATGTGATCGAGCTGCTCGATGGGACGCAGATCCCAGGCGCGGTCTTCAGCCGGAGGCGCGCCCGCCAGGTCCCTGGTAAGTGCCTGCCACGAAGGGCGCGACGACATGGCCAGCGTGGTCCAGCGGCCGCTGGCCACGGTCCAGCGGCGACCGTCCTCCTCGCGTTCTTCGACACGCGGCAACGCGCTGCCGGCGGCGGGTGCGTCGGCAGTCGAAGTTGCTGGGGACATGATGCGGCGGTGCAGGGCGAAGTAAGAAAAAAGAGGCGGTCTCGATGGCCGCATCGTAACCGGATGAGTCGGCGTCCTTCTTACGTTGCGGCTCCGGTTTGCGTAGGGCGGAACGCCGTCCGGCGAGACACTTGCGGCCGTCCGAATGTCATCAGTGCCAGGCCCGCGCCAGCGCGTTCCATGCGCTTGCGATCACGGGCTCGTTGCGCCGCGCCGCCAGCGAGACAAAACGCAGCGCGCAGTCCAGCTGCACGCGGTCGGCCATCACGAGGCCGTGCGACTGGCTCTCGCGAATGGCGATGGAGTCGCGCAGCAGGCTCAGGCCCACGCCGGACTTCAGCAGGTCGAGCATGGAGGCTTCCTGGTCGACCAGCGCCACCCGTCGCGGCGAGAGCCCGAGCGGGCCGAACACTTTGTCGAGCAGCCGGTGGTGCGCGGACTCCGGCGGTGTGGCGAGCCAGGGCAGCGCGGCCAGCGCCTTCCAGTCGCGGCCCAGCACCTGCGGACCCCAGCCCGCGGGTGCGACCACGCGGTAGGTGAAGCGCGTGAGCGTGCGCGCCGCGAGCGGCGCCGGCGCGGCGGCGTTCCCATCGTCCGTGTCATCCGCATCGAGGTGAAAGCCCACGTCGAGCTCGCCGCGCAGCACTTGCGCCAGCACCGTGCCGCTCATCCCGTGGCGCAGCTCGGTTTCGATCTGGGGGGCCGACTCCACCAGTTCGCGCAGGAACACGCCGAGCCGGGTGAATTCGGGGTCGAGGATGGTGCCGATGCGCAGTGCACCGCGCACCGTGCCCTGCAAGTTGCGCGCGGCCTGCTGCAGGTCGCCCACGGCCGCGAGCACGCGCTCGGCCTGCGGCAGCAGCGCCGCGCCGTCGGCCGTGAGCGCTAGCCCGTGCGGCGTTCGCGTGAAGAGCTGGAGTCCGGTTTCTTCCGCCAGCCGCTTGAGCTGAAGGCTCACCGCCGGCTGGGTCAGATGCAGCCGCTCGGCGGCGCGCGACACGCTGCCCTCGCGTGCCGCCAGCACGAAGGCGCGCAGAATCTGGAGGTCCAAGGCGGCGGCAGTCATATAAGAACGATTTATAAGCCAGTTGCACCGAAATCATTGGCTTTTTGCCTGTGGCTTAGGCGAAACTGCCTGCAGAGGCCCCCGCAGGGCCCATGAGCTTCAAAAATATCGTTCTTCGGAGACAAGCAGCCCGCCATGAGCGCCGACAACACATTCGACTACATCGTTATCGGCGGCGGCACGGCCGGCGCCCTGATGTGCAACCGGCTGACCCGCAAATCGCAACAGCGCACGCTGCTGATCGAGGCTGGCCGCAAGGACGACTACCACTGGATCCACATTCCGGTGGGCTACCTCTACTGCATCGGCAACCCGCGCACCGACTGGCTCTACAGCACCGAGCCCGACGCGGGCCTCAACGGCCGCACGCTGCGCTATCCGCGCGGCAAGACGCTGGGCGGCTGCTCCAGCATCAACGGCATGATCTACATGCGCGGCCAGTCGCGCGACTACGACCAGTGGGCGCAACTCACCGGCGACGACGACTGGAAGTGGCAGAACGTGCTGCCCGATTTCAAGAAGCACGAGGACTATTACCTCGGCGCCGACGAACTGCACGGTGCCGGCGGCGAATGGCGCGTGGAGAAGCAGCGGCTGCGCTGGGACATCCTCGACGCGTTCGCCGAAGCCGCCGTGGAGGCCGGCGTGCCGCACAGCACCGACTTCAACCGCGGCAGCAACGAAGGCGTCGGCTACTTCCAGGTCAACCAGAAGAACGGCTGGCGCTGGAACACCGCCAAGGCCTTCTTGCGGCCAGTCTGCTATGGCCGGCCCAACTTCGAGATGTGGGTCAACGCGCATGTCACCAAGCTGATCATCGAGGCGCAGCCCGACGGCAGCCAGCGCTGCACCGGCGTGCAGGTGTGGGACGGCCACGAGATGGTGACCGCGCACGCCACGCGCGAGGTGGTGCTGTGCGCCGGCAGCATCGGCTCGCCGCAGATCCTGCAGCTCTCGGGCATCGGCCCGGCCGATTTGCTGCGCCAGCACGGCATCGATGTGGTGGTCGACGCACCGGGCGTCGGCGCCAACCTGCAAGACCATTTGCAGATTCGCGCGGTCTACAAGATCAATGGTGCGCCCACGCTCAACGTGCTGGCATCGTCGATGTACGGCAAGGCGAAAATCGGTCTCGAATACCTGATGAAGCGCAGCGGGCCGATGAGCATGGCGCCTTCGCAGCTCGGCGCCTTCACGCGCAGTTCGCCCGAGCATGAGTGGCCCAATCTCGAGTACCACGTGCAGCCGTTGTCGCTCGACGCTTTCGGCGAACCGCTGCACAGCTTTCCGGCCTTTACGGCGAGCGTGTGCAACCTCAACCCCACGAGCCGCGGCACCGTGCGCATCAAGAGCTCGCGCTTCCAGGACGCGCCCGCCATTGCGCCCAACTACCTGAGCACGGACGAAGACCGCAAGGTGGCCGCCGATTCGCTGCGCGTGACGCGCCGCATAGCGTCGCAACCCGCGCTTGCCAAGTACAAGCCCGAGGAATGGAAGCCCGGCGTGCAGTACCAGAGCGACGAAGATCTGGCGCGCCTGGCCGGCGACATCGCGACCACCATCTTCCATCCGGTGGGCACAACCAAGATGGGCGCCGACGGCGACCCGATGGCGGTACTCGATTCGAAGCTGCGCGTGCGCGGCGTGCAGGGGCTGCGCGTGGTGGACGCGGGCGCGATGCCTACGATCACGAGCGGCAACACGAACAGCCCGACGTTGATGATGGCTGAGAAGGCTGCGGGGTGGATTCTGGAAGCGAATCGCTGAGGCGTTTGTTCGGGGCTGTTGCTGTTTCGAGGCGCTGCTGTTCAGGGTGGCGTGCCCAGGCCACCGGGTACTCCCCTCCGCGAATGTCCCCCGCCTTCGGCTCCTCCTCTATTTCGCTGCGGGGAGCACCCGATGCCCTGTGCACTGGGGCACGCTGCTGGTGTTTCGCCGATCAACGACCCACGCGCATAACGCTCACGTCGATGGGGTGCCTTGCGCAGCGAAATAAAGGAGGAGGCCGCAGGCCGGGGGACATTCGCGGAGCAAGGTACCCCGTCGGCGGGAGCGATCGTCTTGTTCCACCGAGCATTCCACGCAGGACGATTCGCATTGATGCTGTCCCAGTCAATGGTGACCGCAGTCTTCATCCATTTGTTGATGTCGGCCACCTGCTGCACGCCGTCACCCACGGCGGGTGCCTTCGGGTTGGTGGGGATCTGCGCGCCGTACTGCAGCACGTTGGCCTGAGCCAGCGGGCTCAGCAAGAACTCGGCGAGCTTTTGCGACAGCTCGGGCTCGCTGTTGTTGGCAATCACGCACTGGCCCACCATCAGCACCACCGCGCCTTCCTTGGGCGGCGCGTATTCCACCGGAATGCCCTTGGTCTTGAGCGCTGCCACGGCCGTGGGCGTCAGCGGGAAGATCGCGGCCTCGCCGGTCTGCACCATTTCCGACAGCTTGGCCGAACTGGGGATGTACTCGAGCACGTTCGGGCCGATGCTGGTGGGCCAGGCCTTGAAACCGGGCTCCACGTTCTTGTCGTTGCCGCCCTGGATGCGGTTGAACATCAGGAAGCCGTGCAGCCCGAAGGACGATGAAGACATCGACTGGAACACCACCTTGCCCTTGTACTTGGGGTCGGCCAGGTCCATCCACGACGTGGGCGCGGCCCAGCCTTTTTCCTTGAACATCTTCGCGTTGTAGGCCAGGCCCGTCATGCCCAGGCTCACGCCGCTGGCCATGTCGTCCTTGAAGCGCGCGGCCGGATAGATTTCTGCAAGCGACGGATTGGGCCGCTGCTTCTGGCACAGCCCCATGCCGATAGCGCGCACCATGATGCCGTCGTCCAGGAACATCACGTGCATCTGCGGCCGGTCCTTGTTGGCCTGCGCCTTCGCGAGGATGTCGGACGAGGTGCCCGGCACCACCACCACCTTGGCCCCATGGAGCTTTTCGAAGGCGGGGAACACGTACTGCGTGTACGCCTTCTCCATGGTGCCGCCGTTCATGCCGATGTAGAGCGTCTTGGTCTGCGCGCTGGCTGCGCCGCCGGCCGCGAGCGCGGCAACCGCCGCCGCACCGAGCACGGTCCGGCGAAGAGAGAAGAAAGAGGTCTTCTGGAAACGGGACATGGTGTTTTCCTTTCAGGGTGGGGTGGGGGTGGTTGGTTCTTCTGCGAAGAAGCGTTCGATCGAGAAGGCCTGGATCGGCGTGCTGCTGCGGCCGTCGCGCACGAGTTCGGCCAGCACTTCGCCGGCCGCGGGGCCGATCTGGAAGCCCGCGCCCGAGAAGCCGAAGCCATGGAACAGTCCGGGCGTGGTGCGGCTGGGCCCGAGCACCGGCTCGCGGTCGGGCAGATAGCCTTCGGTGCCACTCCAGGTACGGATGAAATGCGCGTGGCGCAGTGCGGGCAGCAGCTCGATAGCCTGTGCCGCAAGCGTGGCGATGGCGTCGCTGGCGGCGCGGGCGCGGTCGGCATCGACTGCGATGCCCGCGCCGCCGCCGAGCACGAGGTTGCCGCGCGCCACCTGCCGGCCGTAGATGCCGCCGCCCTCCACGCCGAGGCTCCAGTCCATGAAATGCGGTATCGGCTCGGTCACCACCATCACGGGGTTGCCCGAGCGCAGCGGCACGGATTCGTCGAATCGGGTCGCGATCGGGCCGGACCAGGCGCCCGCGCAGTTGAGCAGCACGGGCGCGTGCACTTCGAGCGCATTGCCCGAGCGCAGCATGAACATCGCGCCGTCGTGCGCCACTTCGTCGACTGCGTGGCGCTCGAAGACCTGCGCGCCCGCGCGCTGCGCCGCGAGCGCGAAGGCCGGCGACACCAGCCGCGGATTGGCCTGCCCGTCTTCCACGCACAGCGAGCCGCCGACGGCGCGCGCGCCGAGCCAGGGGCAGCGCTCGCGCAGGCGGGCATCGGAGATCAACTCGAGTCCGAGGTCGAAGTCCAGGCTTTGGGAGCGGTAGCGTTCGAGCGAGGCCATGTCCGACTCGCTGCGCGCGATCTTGAAATGGCCCGAGCGCAGGTATTCGCCGTCGGTGCCGATCAGCGAAGGCAGGCGGCCCCAGATCCGATGCGCGCGTTGCGCGAGTGGCAACTGGCTCAGCGGGCGCCCCTGGCGCCGCACACCGCCGAAGTTCACGCCGCTGGAGCGGGAGCCGCAGAGGTCGCGCTCCAGCAGCGCCACGCCGATGCCCATCTGCCGCAGCGCGAGCGCGGCCGAAGAGCCGACGATGCCGCCGCCGACAATGGCCACGTCGGTGCGCAGTGTCTTGATCGAACTCATGCGTCGACGCCTTCAGCAGGCTCGCGCACGGCAAGCTGGATCGGAATCGGCTTGATCGGCGCCTGGCCGCGCAGCCGTCCCACCTGCTGCAATGGCAGCCCCGTGGCGTGCGCCAGGATCTCGGCCGCGGCCACGCCGCACATGCGGCCCTGGCAACGGCCCATGCCGACGCGCGACAAGGCCTTGAGGCGGTTCATTTCGTCGGTGCCGTTCTCGGCAACGCTCTGGCGCAACGTGCCGGCCGTGATGTTCTCGCAGCGGCAGACCACCAGTTCGTCGGGCGCTTGCGCGGCCCAATCGGAGGGCACCGGGAAGGCGCGCTCCAGCCCCTGGCGAAATCCGCCGAGCTTGTGGAGCTTGCGTTCGAGCGTTTCGGCGCGCGCGGGATCGACGGCCACGCCACGGTCGGCCAGCAGCGCGAGCGCGGCGCGTTCGCCGGCCCATTCGGCTGCATCGGCCCCCATGATGCCGGCGCCATCGCCCGCGAGGTACACGCCCTCTACGCTGGAGCGGCCGGCGGCATCGCGCACCGGCAGGTGGGCCCGGTGCAGCGGCGCAAAGTCGAATCGGCAGCCGAGCAGATCGGCCAGCTGGGTTTCGGAGCGCAGCGCATAGCCGAAGCCGACGGCATCGCAGGCCAGCGTGCGCTCTTCGCGGCCGTCGCGCCATGCCACGCCGGCCACGCGGCTTTCGGTGGCGTCGCCGAGCACGCGCTGCGGCCGCACGCCGCTGTGCAGCGCCACGCCGTGCGCACGCAGCCAAGCCACGTAGTACACGCCTTTTGCGAACACCGCGGGTTGCCGCAGCATCGCGGGCGTGGCGGCCAGCTGGTCGGCGAGCCGCGCCGTGTCGAGCACGGCGGCGACCTTCGCGCCGGCCTTTGCGTACTGATAGGCCACCAGGTAGAGCAGGGGGCCGGTGCCCATGAACACCACGCGCTGCCCGATGGCGCAGCCCTGGAACTTGAGTGCGACTTGCGCGCCCCCCAGCGTGTAGACGCCGGGCAATGTCCAGCCGGGCACCGGCAGCACGCGGTCGGTGGCGCCGGTGGCAACGATCAGCTGGCCATACGGCACGCTGGTCGTGCTGCGCGTCGGGCCGTGCAGCACGTCGAGCCGGCCGCCGTGCGCGTTCCACACCAGGCTGTCTGGGCGGTAGTCGATGTGGCCCTCCATTGAGTCGAAGGCGGCATGCACCGCGTCGGCACGGCGGGCCTCGAAGCCGTAGAGCGCCTGCGCGCTGCGCTCGGCCATGCTCGCGGGCGGCCGCCGGTAGATCTGGCCGCCGGCGCGCGACGCTTCGTCGATCACCACTGGCCGGAGGCCGTGCGCCACCAGCGCCTCGGCGGCTCGCACGCCAGCCGGGCCGGCGCCGACGATCACCGGCTGCAATGCGGAAGAGGAGGTCGTCATGTGCCGCTCCTTCCCGTGACCAGCGCCATGCCGGGCGCGATGAAAGTGGAGCAGGCGCGCAGGCGATCGCCTTGCTCGGTGGCGATCCAGCAATCCTGGCACGCGCCCATCATGCAGAAGCCCGCGCGCGGCGCGCCGCTGAATTCATTGCGGCGCAACTGGGCGGCTTGCGTGAGCACGGCCGTGAGCACCGTGTCGCCCGTGAGCGCGGAGGCGGGTTCACCGTCGAGCGTGAAGGGCACCGCGGCGCGGCCGGTCTCGGCCACGCGGTGCAGCAGCGGTTGATGAAGGGGTGGCAGGCTCATCTATCGGCGCCCCACCAGCACGCGGTCCAGCCCGTAGACGCGGTCGAGCACCACCATGGCAATGGCGGTCACCGCCACCATCAGCGCCGACACCGCCGCCATCAGCGGATCGATCGACTCGGTGGCATACATGTACATGCGCACCGGCAGCGTCACCGTGCTGGGCGAGGTGACGAAGATCGACATCGTCACTTCGTCGAAGCTGTTGATGAAAGCCAGCAGCCAGCCGCCCGTGACGCCCGGCAGGATCATGGGCAGCGTGATGCGCCGGAACATCGTGGCCTGGCTCGCGCCCAGCGAGAGCGCGGCCTGCTCGGCGCTGCGGTCGAAGCCCACGAGCGCGGCAACCACCAGGCGCAGCGTGTAGGGCGTGACGATCAGTGCGTGCGCCATCACCAGCCAGCCGAAGCTGCCCGTGCCGCCCACCAGCGCGAACAGGCGCAGCAAGGCCACGCCCAGCACCAGGTGCGGAATGATCAGCGGCGAGAGAAACAGGCCGTTGAGAAAATCGCGTCCCGGGAACGCGTAGCGCGTGATCGCCATGCCGGCCGGCACCGCGATGAGCGTGGCGATGGTGGCCGAGGCCAGCGCAAGCCACAGGCTGTTCCAGAACGACTGCATGAAGTCCGGATGCGCGAACGCCGCTTCGAACCAGCGCAACGAGAAGTGCGTGGTGGGAATGGTCAATGTGCTCTCGGGCGTGAACGCGACGATGCACACCACCACGAGCGGCGCCAGCATGAAGGTGATGACGAGCGCGTTGAACGCGAGGGCGAGGGGGCCGTTCTTGCTCATTCGGTTATCCCAGCGCTTTCTTGTAGCGGCCTTCGACGAGGCGGTTGTAGCTCAGCATCACGATCAGGTTGGCTGCCAGCAATGTGAGCGCCACCGCCGCGCCGAGCGGCCAGTTCAGTTCGTGCAGGTATTCGTCGTAGACGACGGTGGCAACCATCTTCAATCGACGCCCACCGAGCAACCCCGGGATCGCGAACGAACTCGCGGCCAGGCCGAACACGATCAGGCTGCCCGAGAGAATGCCCGGCATCACCTGCGGCAGCACGATGCGCCTGAGTGTGGTGAAGGGCGAGGCTCTGAGCGACAGCGCCGCGTTCTCCACGCCCGCATCGAGCTTCTGCAGCGAGGTCCAGACCGGGATCACCATGAAGGGCAGCATCACGTGCACCAGCGCCACGATCACGGCAATCTCGGTGTAGAGCATCTTCACCGGCCCGATGCCCACCAGCCGCAGCAGGCCGTTCACCGCGCCTTCGGGCCCGAGCAGCATGCTCCAGCCGAAGGCGCGCACCACCACGGACACCAGCAGCGGGGCCAGCACCACCAGCAACAGCACCGAGCGCCACGGGTTGCGCATGCGGCTCAGCACATAGGCCTCGGGCGCGCCGATCAGCACGCAGATCAGGGTGACGAGGCCCGAGATCCAGAAGGTGCGCCAGAAGATGCCGTGGTAGTACGAGTCGGTGAACACGTGCGCGTAGTGCTCGAGCGTGAACTCGCCGGCCTTGGGGCCGGTGGCCGGGTCGTAGACGTTGAACGACAGCACCGCGGTGAGCGCGAGCGGAACCAGCAGCAGGGCCGCGAACAGCAGCAGCGCGGGGCCGGAGAGCCACCACGGCGTGGCCGCCTTGGTCGAACCGCTCATGCCGCCACCGCCTCGTCGGCCGGCAGCAGGCGCGTGCAGTGCGCGGGCCAGTCGATGCCGGCGTTGCTGCCTTCATCGAGCGCGTCGCGGCCGTCGTTGGGGCTGAGCACGGTCAGGTCGCCGGCGTGCGTGCTCAGGCGGTAGAGCCATTGGCTGCCGAGGAAGAAGCGTTCTTGCACCGTGCCGTCGAGGCGGCCGCGGCCGGCCTCCACCAGCTGCAGCTTTTCGGGCCGCACGCTCATCAGCACCGACGCGCCCGATGCGTAGCCGGTGTCGTCGACCTCCACGGTCAGCGAACCGATCTCGACATGGCAGCTGCGCGCGCCGCAAGCCTTGACGCGCGCGTCCAGCAAATTGGCCTTGCCCACGAAAGTGGAGATGAAGCGCGTGCTCGGATGCTCGTACACGCGGTGCGGATGGTCGATCTGCGTGGCGCAGCCGCCTTCCATTACCACCACGCGGTCGCTGATGGACATGGCTTCGCTCTGGTCGTGCGTGACCATCACGGTGGTGGTGCCGACCTTGCGCTGGATCTGGCGCAGCTCGAACTGCATTTCCTCGCGCAGCTTGGCGTCCAGGTTGGAGAGCGGCTCGTCCAGCAGCAGCACCGGCGGTTCGATTACCAGGGCGCGGGCGAGTGCCACGCGCTGGCGCTGCCCGCCCGAGAGCTCGCGCGGGTAGCGCGTGGCGTGCGCTTCGAGGTGAACCAGCGCGAGCGCCTGCTTCACCCGTTCGGTGCGTTCGGACTTCGGCATCTTGCGCATCTCCAGGCCGAAGCTCACGTTGTCGGCCACGCTCATGTGCGGAAAGAGGGCGTAGGTCTGGAACACGATGCCCAAGCCGCGCGTGTTCGCCTTGGCATGCGTGATGTCCTTGCCCGCAAGCTCGATGCGCCCGCTGGAGACCGCCTCGAAGCCCGCGATCATCTGCAGCGTCGTGGTTTTGCCGCAGCCCGAAGGGCCGAGCAGCGAGACGAACTCACCTTTCTCCACCGTGAGGTTCATGGCCGAGACGGCGCGCGTGGCGCCGTAGAACTTGGTCACGTCGGTGAGCCGTAGGAATGACATGGAAGGGCCTTTCTGCGCAGTCTTGGATGGAGCGCCACACCTTGGTGCACGCCATGGACATAGAGAGAACTTTCAATTCACTCTATTGCAACGATCACGCCAGTTCGCCTCGGGTATTCCATTAATCAGAATCTTTATCGGATTTATTCCGATGAACGGAATATGATGCATCCCAACGAACTTTGGAATTCCACAGGAGCAAGGTATGGAAACCCCTTCGGCGGCCAGCGGCGGCGTGCCGCGTGTCTTTTCGGTGATCCGCGCGCTCGGTGCGGTGCAGGCCGAGGGCGGCCGCGTGACCCAGATCGCACGTTCTGTGGGCCTCACGCAGGCCACCACGCACCGCTTGCTGCAGTCGCTCATGGCCGAGGGCATGGTCGAACAGGATGAGCGCAGCAAGCTCTATCGGTTGAGCATCGATTTCTTCGCGCTCGCGGCCAGTGCCGGCAACCCCGGCGACCTGCGCTCCATCTGCCGCCCCGTGCTGCTGCGCCTGTGCGCGAGCCTGGGCGACAGCATCTTTCTCTTGGCGCGCAGCGGCTTCGACGCGATCTGCCTCGACCGAAGCGAAGGGCCGTTCCCCATCCGCTCGTTCACGGGCGACATCGGCGGGCGCATTGCGCTGGGCGTGGGGCAGGGCGCGCTCGCGATCCTGGCCTTTCTGCCGGAAGCCGAACGCGAGGAAGTGATCCGCTTCAACCTCTCGCGCGTGCGGGAGTACGGCGTGTACGACGAGGTTTATCTGCGCACCGAGATCGAGCGCGTGCGCCAGGCCGGCTACGCGGGGCGCAACACCGGCCTGCTCGAAGGCATGGCCGGCGTGGCGGTACCCATCCTCGACCGCGAGGGCCGCGCCGTGGCCGCATTGAGCGTGGGCACCATCGCCGACCGGCTCAGTGCTGACCGCATGCCCACGGTGGTGGAACTGCTCAAGCGCGAGGCGGCGGCCATCGGCCCGAAGATCAATCCGTTCGACGCGACCTTGCGGCGGCCGGCGCAGAGCCTCGCGGGTTCGCCGGCGGGGCAGCGCATCAGCCTGCCCGACGCGCCAGGGCCCTCGACCTGAACCTGTGTTTGTGCGCTCTGAGCATGAAGGGTGGCTGAGTTCCTTCTTGAAACGCACCAAGTCCTTCCGTTTTTTCGCTATGCAAGCACGCGTGATTCGCAGATATTGACCGTTGCCGCATCCCGTTTCCCTTCGTTCTGTTTTTTCTTTTCTCCACGCCGGAGCGTCCATGCCAGAAGCCAAATCCTCCCTTTCCGTCGCCGCCGAAATCGAGCAGTTGCTGCAGCGCCTCGGCGTTCCGGGTTCCGCCTGCACCGGCGGCGAACTGATGGTGCGGTCGCCGGTCACCGGCGAGGTGGTTGCACAGGTGCGGCAAACCACTGCCGCCGAGGCGGCCGAAGCCATCGGCCACGCGCACGAGGCTTTCAAGGCGTGGCGCAACGTGCCCGCCCCGCGTCGCGGCGAGCTGGTGCGCCTCCTCGGCGAAGAACTGCGCGCCGCCAAGGGCGACCTTGGCCGCCTCGTCACGCTCGAAGCCGGCAAGATCCCGTCCGAAGGCGCGGGCGAGGTGCAGGAAATGATCGACATCTGCGACTTCGCGGTCGGCCTCTCGCGCCAGCTCTACGGCCTCACGCTCGCCACCGAGCGCGCCGAGCACCGCATGATGGAAACCTGGCATCCGCTGGGCGTGTGCGGCGTGATCTCGGCCTTCAACTTTCCGGTGGCCGTGTGGTCGTGGAACGCGGCGCTTGCGCTGGTGTGCGGCGATTCGGTGGTGTGGAAGCCGTCTGAAAAGACGCCGCTCACCGCGCTGGCCACACACGCCATTGCGCAGCGCGCCCTCGCGCGTTTCGGCGATGCGCCCGAAGGCCTGCTCGGCCTGTTGCTGGGCCAACGCGACATCGGCGAAGTGCTGGTCGACGATCACCGCGTGCCCATTCTCTCGGCCACCGGCTCCACCGCGATGGGCCGGCAGGTGGGCCCGAAGCTGGCCGCGCGCTTTGCCCGCGCGATTCTCGAACTCGGCGGCAACAACGCGGCCATCGTCACGCCGTCGGCCGACCTCGACCTCACGCTGCGCGCCATCGCGTTCTCGGCCATGGGCACGGCCGGCCAGCGCTGCACCACGCTGCGCCGGCTCTTCGTGCACGACAGCGTGTACGACGCGCTGGTGCCCAAGCTCGCCAAGGTGTACGGCAACGTGCAGGTGGGCGATCCGCGCGAGGCCGGCACGCTGGTCGGGCCGCTGATCGACCGCGCCGCCTTCGACGGCATGCAGAAGGCCTTGGGCGAAAGCCGCGAGATCGGCGCCACGGTGCATGGCGGCCAACGCGTTGACGGCATCGGCACGAAGGACGCCTTCTACGTGCGCCCGGCGCTGGTCGAGCTGAAGTCGCACGAAGGCCCGGTGCTGCGCGAAACCTTCGCACCCATTCTTTACGTGGTGCGCTACAGCGCGCTCGACGACGCCATCGAATGGCACAACGCCGTGGGCGCGGGCCTGTCATCGTCGATCTTCACACTCAACGTGCGCGAGGCCGAGCGCTTCCTGTCGAGCGCCGGTTCCGACTGCGGCATTGCCAACGTCAACATCGGCCCGAGCGGCGCCGAGATCGGCGGTGCCTTCGGCGGCGAGAAAGAGACCGGCGGCGGACGCGAAGCCGGCTCCGACAGCTGGAAGGCGTACATGCGCCGTGCCACCAACACCATCAACTATTCGACGGCATTGCCCCTTGCCCAGGGCGTGACCTTCGAGATCAACGACTGATCGACTCCGGCCTTCTGTTCTGCCGCGCGGCATTTCGTCGCAGCGGCAAGACAGCGGCCGTGCGTGCCCCGGAAAAACAACCAAGGAGACAGAGGACATGAAGATGCAATTGAAGACCCTCGCCATCGCCGCAACGCTGCTCGCGCTCGCATTCGGCGCCTCGGCGCAGCAGGCGCCCACCGGTGGCACGCTCGACAAGATCAAGAGCAGCGGCAAGGCCGTGCTCGGCGTGCGCGAGGCTTCGCCGCCCATGGCCTACATGCTGGGTGCGAACGACAAATACGTGGGCTACCACGTCGAGCTGTGCGAGCGCGTGCTGAAGGACATCGCGCCCTCGGCCAAGCTCGAATACATGGCCGTGACGGCGCAGAACACCATTCCGCTGGTGCAGAACGGCACGCTCGACATCGGCTGCGGCCCCACCACCAACAACACCGCGCGCCAGCAGCAGGTGGCTTTCGCGCTCACCACCTATGTGAGCGAGGTGCGCATGGCCACGCGCGTCGATTCGGGCATCAACTCGCTCGACCAGCTGGCGGGCCGCACCGTGTCGGCTTCCACCGGCACCACGGCCGTGCAGCTGCTGCGCAAGCGCGAGCGCGCGCAGAACACCACCATCACCACGATGCTAGGCAAGGACCACCTCGAGAGCTTCCTGCTGATGGAGTCGGGCCGCGCAGATGCCTTCGTGCTCGACGACAACCTGCTCGCCGGCATCATCGCGAATTCGAAGAGCCCGGCCGCCTACCGCATCGTCGGCGATCCGCTGGGCTCCGAGCCCATCGCGCTGCTGTTCCGCAAGGACGACCCGGCCTTCAAGACCGCGGTGGACGATGCGCTGCGCCGCCTCATGAAGAGCGGCGAGCTCGAGAAGATCTACACCAAGTGGTTCGTCGCGCCCATTCCGCCGAAGAACACCAGCCTCAACCTGCCGATGAGCGCGGCCTTGAAGCAGCTCATCGCCGAACCCAACGACAAGCCGCTGGAGACCTACGCGAAGTGACATCCGCCGTTCTCGATTCCGCGCTTTCTTCGTCCTCCGCGTTCGAGCCCGCAGAGCGCGTGCGCGCCATCGGCGTGTCGGAAATCCTGCGCATCACCGACCATGCCAACGCTCTCAAGCGCGCCGGCCGGCCGGTGATCGTGCTGGGCGCGGGCGAGCCGGACTTCGATACGCCCGAGCACATTCGCGCCGCCGCGGCCCGCGCGATGGAGCGGGGCGACACGCGTTACACGGTGCTCGACGGCAGTCCAGCCATGAAGGCCGCTGTGCAGTTCAAGTTCAAGCGCGACAACGCGCTGGACTTTGCGCTGGACGAGATCAGCGTGGGCGCGGGCGCCAAGCAGGTCATCTTCAACGCGCTGATGGCCAGCCTGAATCCGGGCGACGAGGTGATATTGCCCGCGCCTTACTGGACCTCCTACGCGGACATCGTGCAGATCTGCGGTGGCGTGCCGGTGAGCGTGCCTTGCAGCGAGGCCAATGGCTTTCGGCTGGAAGCCGCGCAGCTTGAGGCCGTCATCACGCCGCGCACGCGCTGGCTCTTCCTGAACTCGCCGTCGAACCCGAGCGGCGCGGCCTACAGCGCGGCGCAGTTCGCGCCGCTGTGCGAGGTGCTGCTGCGGCATCCCAAGGTGTGGGTGCTGGCCGACGACATCTACGAACACATCCTCTACGACGGCCTGGCCTTCGCCACGCCGGTGGCCGTGGAGCCGCGGTTGCGCGACCGCACCCTCACCATCAACGGTGTGTCGAAGGCCTATGCGATGACCGGCTGGCGCGTGGGCTACGGAGCGGGGCCGCACGCGCTGATTGCGGCGATGGCGGTGGTGCAGAGCCAGTCGACCTCGTGCCCGTCGTCGGTGAGCCAGGCCGCAGCGATCGAGGCGTTGACCGGGCCGCAAGACATCGTCGCCGAGCGGTGCGCCGATTTCCAGGCGCGGCGCGACTTTGTGGTGGCCGCATTGAACCGCGCCCCGGGGCTGCATTGCCGCGTGCCCGAAGGTGCCTTCTATACCTTTGCGAGCTGCGCCGGCGTGCTCGGCCGGCGCACCCAGAACGGCATGCTGCTGCAGACAGACAGCGACTTCTGCAACTACCTGCTGCAGGATTTCGAAGTGGCGGTGGTGCCGGGAAGCGTGTTCGGGCTGGCGCCGTATTTCCGCATTTCGTACGCCACGTCGATGGCGCAGCTCGAGGAGGCGTGTGCACGCATTGCCGCGGCATGCGAAGCTCTCACATGAATTACTCCCTCCCCTTCCGGGGGAGGGCAGGGGTAGGGGCAAGCGGCGTCTCTGTCACCGTCGGTGTGGTTGATGCCGTCTGCGCCCATCCCAGCCTTCCCCCAGAGGGGGAAGGAGCGAATACAAAGACCTTCATTGCATTGGACACAGCATGACTTCTTCCCGCACCGGCGGCCAGATCCTGGTCGACCAGCTCATCACCCACGGCGTCGAGCAGCTCTTCTGCGTGCCCGGTGAAAGTTTCCTGGCCGTGCTCGACGCGCTGCACGACGCATCCATCGACGTGACGGTGTGCCGCCAGGAGGGCGGCGCCACGATGATGGCCGAGGCGCAGGGCAAGCTCACCGGCAAGCCGGGCGTGTGCTTCGTCACGCGCGGGCCGGGCGCCACCAACGCGGCGGCCGGCGTGCACATCGCGCACCAGGATTCGACGCCGCTGCTGCTCTTCGTGGGCCAGGTCGCGCGCGAGGCGCTGGGCCGCGAAGCCTTCCAGGAGCTGGACTATGGCGCGGTGTTCGGCACCATGGCGAAATGGGTGGTGCAGATTGACGATCCGGCTCGCGTGCCCGAGCTGGTGTCGCGCGCCTTCCATGTCGCCACCTCGGGCCGGCCCGGCCCGGTGGTGATCGCGCTGCCGGAAGACATGCTGACCGAAGCCGCCACGGTGGCCGATGCGCAGCCTTACGCGGTGGTCGAAACCCATCCTGGCGCGGCGCAGATCGCCGAGCTGCAGCAGCGCCTGTCGCGGGCTCAGCGGCCCGTGGTCATCCTGGGCGGTAGCCGCTGGTCCGAGGCCGCGGCCCGGCAGTTCGCGGGGTTCGCCGAGGCGTTCTCGCTGCCGGTGTACTGCTCGTTCCGCCGCCAGATGCTGTTGTCGGCCGAGCATCCGTGCTATGCGGGCGACCTGGGCCTGGGCGCGAATCCGCGCATGCTCGAGCGCATTCGCAATGCCGATCTGGTGCTGCTGGTGGGTGGGCGCCTGTCCGAGGTGCCGTCCCAAGGCTATGAGCTGCTCGCCATTCCGCAGCCGAAGCAAGCGCTGGTGCATGTGCATGCCGATGCCGACGAGCTCGGCAAGCTCTACCGCCCGGCGCTGGGCATCCATGCCACGCCGCAGGCCTTCGCCGAAGCGGTGGCCGCCTTGCGCCCGGCTTCAGCGCCTGTGTGGCAGGCCGAGACCCAGGTCGCGCGCGAAGACTTCCTGCGCTGGAGCGATCCGGCGCCTATTCGCATTCCGGGCCCGCTGCAGATGGGCGAGGTAATGCAGCACCTGCGCGCGGTGCTGCCGGCCGACACCATCTTTTGCAACGGCGCGGGCAACTTCGCGACCTGGGTGCACCGCTTCTGGCCGTTCCGCGCGTTTGCGAGCCAGCTGGCGCCCACCAGCGGATCGATGGGCTATGGCCTGCCGGCGGGCGTGGGCGCCAAGCGGCTGTGGCCGCAGCGCGAGGTGGTGGTGTTCGCGGGCGACGGCGACTTCATGATGCACGGCCAGGAGTTCGCCACCGCGGTGCAGTACGGACTCCCGATCATCGTGGTGCTGCTCGACAACGCCATGTACGGCACCATCCGCATGCACCAGGAAAAGCATTACCCCGGCCGCATCAGCGCGACGCAGCTCAAGAACCCCGACTTCCGCGGCTATGCCGAGGTGTTCGGCGGACATGGCGAGCGCGTCACCACCACCGAGGAATTTGGCCCCGCGCTGGCGCGAGCGCGCGCGAGCGGCAAGCCCGCGATCCTGCATTGCCTGCTCGATCCGGAAGCGATCACGCCGGGCAGCACGCTGCAGTCGATCCGCAAGGCCGCGCTCGCTGGCGGCTGAAAGAAGAAGGGAATCAGCCCAGCCCGCCCGCAAAGCGCGGCAGCGGTATTGGCGGGTTGCCGTCGGGCGCTCGCGCCGCCAGCCGTGCGGCGCGCGCCAGCGGCTCCATGGCTTGCTCGAGCCGGGTGGCGAGCAGGTAGAGATCCTCGTCCTTGGTTTCCGCGGCATGTTCGCGCGTCATGCGGATGATTTCCGTCGCGTACTCGGCGTTGGTGGCCATCCATTCGGTGTCGGTCACGCGCCCATGCTTTCGCCGCAGCGCGACGTGAAGGCGCGCTGCGAGGGCAATGCGATCGCTTTCGGACATGGACATGGGGCGGTCCTCTAGGAATGGCTCATCCGTTTGCGTGCACAAGTCGTGCCACATTGTGGGACCACGTTCATTAACGTGCCGAAACACTTTTGTAGGCGAAGAGGCCTTTGGAGGGACCGCAAAGCGGGTTATTCCCAATGCACTGGGCCGGTGCACCCCCTAAAGTCTGCCCACTCGCGAACGGGCCAAGCTCGTGCTGCCGAGGGTCCGAGGAGACAAATTCGGTCTACAACAAAAATTCTTCAAGGCTTCCGTTCGAGAAGCCGTGCTTGAACTTGAAAGGCGCCGCTGGTCGGCGCCTTTTTTATTGGTCGTCTGGCGCGCGTCTCCGCAGTGGCCGAAGAGGGCCTTCGTGCACGCCCCGCCTTCAGATGAAGCTCCCTTTTTGATAGCGACCCGGGTGCGACAATCTCGCCATGGAAATGCTGGTGGTTACGTGCGCCTCGCTGCTCGCGGGCTTTGTCGACTCGATCGTGGGCGGTGGCGGATTGATCCTCGTGCCGGCGCTGTTCGCCGTATTTCCGGGGGCACCGCCAGCCACGTTGCTGGGCACCAACAAAAGTGCTTCGATTTGGGGCACGGCGGCTGCGGCGGCCCAATTCAGCCAGCGGGTGCAGATGCGCTGGGGCGCCTTGTGGCCTGCCGCAGTTGTCGGTTTCGCAGGTTCGATGCTGGGCGCGTGGGGGGTGACCCTGTTCCCGGGCGATTTCCTGCGCCGTGCGCTGCCGGTCGTGCTGGTGGGCGTGCTGATCTACACGGTGGCGCGCAAGGACCTGGGGCGCCACCATGTGCCGCGCTTCAGCGGCCGCGCGGAAACGCTCGCGGCTTGCGCCATCGGGCTTGCCATCGGCTTCTACGACGGGTTCTTCGGCCCCGGCGCCGGCAGTTTCCTCGTCTTCCTGTTCGTGCGCTGGATGGGCTACGACTTTCTCAACGCATCCGCGTCAGCCAAAGTCATCAACACACTCACCAACGCCGCGGCCCTGCTGCTGCTCGCGCTCAAGGGCCATGTCTGGTGGCACTATGGGCTGGTGATGGCGGTGGCCAACGTGGCCGGCAGCCTGCTGGGTACGCGTGTTGCATTGAAGCACGGGGCCGGCTTCGTGCGGGTGGTGTTCATCGTCGTCGTGAGCGCGCTGATCCTGAAGACCGCCTATGACGCATTTCTGAGATAGCAAATCGAGAAAGTCCGATTTCATGGCATTGCCAGAGCCTGTTGAACGCCCCGCACCCGTCAGCTTCTGGCAGGCCTTCATGTATTGGTTCAAGCTCGGCTTCATCAGCTTCGGCGGCCCGGCCGGCCAGATCGCACTCATGCACCAGGAACTGGTCGAGCGGCGGCGCTGGATATCGGAAAAGCGCTTTCTCCACGCGCTCAATTACTGCATGCTGCTGCCCGGCCCCGAGGCACAGCAGTTGGCCACCTACATCGGCTGGCTCATGCACCGCACCTGGGGCGGCATTGCGGCGGGCGTGCTCTTCGTGCTGCCGTCGCTCTTCATCCTGATTGGGCTGTCGTGGGCCTACATGGCCTACGGCCATGTGCCGGCCGTGGCGGGCCTGCTCTACGGCGTCAAGCCCGCGGTCACGGCCATCGTGCTGTTCGCCGCCTGGCGCATCGGTTCGCGGGTGCTCAAGAACCCCTGGCTCTGGGCAATTGCGGTTGCCGCGTTCGTGGCAATCTTCGCGCTGCGGTTGCCGTTCCCGCTCATCGTGCTGGGCGCGGGAGCCATCGGCTATTTCGGCAGCCGCTTCGCACCGGCTTACTTTGCAGCGGGCGGAGGGCACGGCGCCGCCGCGGCATCGGCCGGCCCGGCGCTGATCGATGACGACACGCCGACGCCGCCGCACGCCCTTTTCGGTTGGGGCCGTTTCGTGCGCGTGCTGTCGGTTTTCCTCTTGCTATGGCTCGTGACCCTTGGCGCACTCGCGGCGTTTTATGGATGGCACGGTGCGCTGACGCAGATGGCCTGGTTCTTCACCAAGGCGGCGCTTCTGACCTTCGGCGGCGCCTATGCGGTGCTGCCCTATGTTTTCCAGGGCGCGGTCGACCACTACCATTGGCTCAGCGCTACGCAGATGATCGACGGGCTGGCGCTGGGAGAAACCACGCCGGGCCCGCTGATCATGGTGGTGTCGTTCGTGGGTTTCGTCGGCGGCTGGGGGCAAGCGCTGTTCGGCCCACATGCCCTCTTCGCGGCGGGGGCCGCCGCGGCGGCGGTGGTGACGTTCTTCACCTTCCTGCCGTCGTTCCTGTTCATCTTGCTGGGCGGGCCCTTCATCGAATCGACCCATGGCAACCTGAAGTTCACCGCCCCGCTGACCGCCATCACTGCGGCCGTGGTCGGCGTGATCGTCAATCTGGCTGTCTTCTTCGCCTACCACGTGCTCTGGCCCGCGGGCTTGTCCGGCCCATTCGAGTTTCCCTCCGCGATCATCGGGGTCATTGCGGCCATCGCGCTTTTCCGCTTCAAGGCCGGCGTGATCCCGGTGGTGCTTGCCTCCGCATTCGCCGGCATGGCCTGGCAGCTGCTCGTGCGCTGACCGGCGAAAACAAAAAAAGCTCCCGAAGGAGCTTTTTATTCATGCGGAGAGCCGAGGCTCTCGCAATGAGTGCAGGTAAGTGCGTGAGGGCTTAGTAACCGCCGCGGCCACCGCCGCCGCCGCCGTAGCCGCCGCCACCACCGCTGCGGCCACCGCCGCCACCACCGTAGCCGCCGCCGCCACCACCACCGCCGTAACCACCACCACCGCCGCCGCCGCCGTAGCCGCCGCCACCACCGGTACGGGGGGGACGAGCTTCCATCGGACGTGCTTCGTTCACGGTCAGGGCGCGGCCCTGGAGCGAATGGCCGTTCATGGCTTCAACGGCAGCCAGCGCTTCTGCGTCGGTGCCCATTTCCACGAAACCGAAGCCCTTGGAGCGGCCGGTGTCGCGTTCCATCATGACCTTGGCGCTGACGATCGAGCCGAACTCGCCGAAAGCCTGTTCCAGGTCGTTATCACGCACGGAGTAGGCGAGGTTGCCTACGTAGAGTTTCTTGCCCATTGAGGGACTCCTAATTCAAACCAACAATACAAAGCGATGGAGTCCCAGAATCACAACAAACAAATGCGCTGTGGCGCGAAACTGACCGATCACCGAATTACGTGCACGGGAGCATGCTCACAGACACGTAGGCCGGATTATCAATCCGAACTGGAAAAAGCGCGCCGAAATTCGCTGTTATTACGAAACATCACGTCCTGAAGGGCGGTTTCGCAACGGTTGGAGCAGCCCGGAAAGCCCGTTGTGGTCTATTTCATGCATCAAATGGAGCAGCCGGCCGATCTCGCCTGAGGGAAAACCCTCGCGGGCGAACCAATTCAGATAATTTCCGGGCAAATCGGCAATCAGCGTGCCCTTGTGTTTGCCAAAGGGCATTTGGAGCGTGACGAGGCGCTGCAAGTCTTCGGGTTTCATGCGCTTCAGCCTCCCGCGCGCTTGACCGTGTGGCCCTGCTTCACCAGGGCGGCGATCACCAGTTCGCGGTGATCGCCCTGGATCTCGATGGTGCCCTCCTTAACCGTGCCACCCGAGCCGCAGGCCGTCTTGAGCTGCTTGCCCACGGCCGCGAGCGCGGCCGCATCGAGCCCGAGGCCCTTGACCACGGTCACGCCCTTGCCTTTGCGGCCCTTGGTCTCGTGCGATACACGCACAATGCCATCGGTGGCCGGAATGCGCGCCTTGTTTTCCTTGCAGCGGCACTGCGCCATCGGCGCGCCGCAATCGGGGCACATGCGGCCGCCCGCCTCGGTGGAGTACACCAGGGCGCTGGCCTGATTGCTTTTCATCGTTGCCATTCGGTCGGTCTCTTCTTCACTTCGTCTTCACTGCTTCCGGTTTCATTTCTCTGTCTCTCCACATGCCATTCGACTCACTGGGCCTGGCCCCCGCGCTCGTGCAGGCTGCCGCCGAAAGCGGCTATGCCGCGCCGACCGCCATCCAGGCTGCGGCCATTCCCGCCATTCTGCAAGGCCGCGACGTGCGGGGCTCGGCGCAGACTGGTTCCGGCAAGACTGCCGCATTTTCTCTTCCGCTGCTGCAGCGCCTGGCGGCCGAATCGCCGCAGTCGCCGCGCCGCGTGCGCGCACTGGTGCTCGTGCCCACGCGCGAACTCGCGGCCCAGGTCGGCGAGACGATGCGCAGCCTGGCGCAGCACCTGCCCGAGCGGCTCAAGATCGCCATTGCCTTTGGCGGCGTATCGATCAACCCGCAGATGATGAGCCTGCGCGGCGGCGCAGACATCGTGGTGGCCACGCCGGGCCGGCTGCTCGACCTGGTGGACCACAACGCGCTGAAGCTCAACGCGGTTTCCATGTTCGTGCTCGACGAGGCCGACCGCCTGTTCGACCTCGGCTTTGCCGAGGAGCTGGGCCGCATCCTCGCGCTGCTGCCGGTGCGGCGCCAGAACCTGTTGTTCTCCGCCACCTTCCCGCCCGCCATCCAGGCGCTGGCCGACGGCACGCTGCAAGACCCTGCGGTGATCGACGTGCAGGGCGAGCCCGGCACAGAGCCGGCCATCGTGCAGCGCGTGATCGAGGTTGACGCCAACCGCCGCACGCAGCTGCTGCGCCACCTGCTGAAAGAAAACGAATGGGACCGCGTGCTGGTCTTCGTCGCCACGCAGCATGCGGCCCAGACCGTGGCCGAGAAGCTCTACAAGAACGGCGTGTATGCCGTGCCTTTTCATGGCGACATCGCGCAGGGCACGCGCACCGGCATCCTCGCCCAGTTCAAGGAGAGCCGGTGGGACGTGGTGATTGCCACCGACCTGGCCGCGCGCGGCATCGACATTGCGCAGCTGCCGGTGGTGATCAACTACGACCTGCCGCGTTCGCCCACCGACTACATCCACCGTATCGGCCGCACCGGCCGTGCCGGCGAAAGCGGGCTGGCCATCAGCTTCGTGAGCGCGGCCACCGAGGCGCACTTCCGCCTCATCGAGAAGCGCCAGGGCCTCAGCCTTCCGCGCGAGCGCATCGAAGGTTTCGAGCCGACCGAAGCCGCCGTGCCGATGGTCGATGCCTCGGGCACCGGCGGTATCAAGGGCAAGCGGCCGAGCAAGAAGGACAAGCTGCGCGCGGCGAACGCACTGGCCGCGGGCCGGCCAGGCGAAAGCGAGCAGAACGACTGACTCCGGGTCTAGAGCCAGCCCAGCTGCCGCGCCGCCAGCTCCTTCATGATCTCCTCGGCGCCGCCGCCGATCATCATGACCTTCACTTCGCGGTAGACGCGCTCGCTCACCGTGCCGCGCATGAAGCCCATGCCGCCGAGTATCTGCACCGCCTGGTCGGCGCAGAACTGCATGGTCTGCGTGGCGTGGTTCTTGAGCATGCAGGCCTGTGCGACCCATTCAGGCGCGTTGAAGCGGCCAGCCGCTTCGTGCGCATCGCCTTCGGCCGACACAGCCTCCAGCCAGGCCTCGGTGGAGGCAATGCGCATCTGCATGTCGACCAGCTTGTGCCGCACTGCCTGGTGCTCGATGAGCGCGGCGCCGAATGTCTTGCGCCCCTGCGACCAGGACAGCGCTTCGTCGAAGCAGGCCTGTGCGAAGCCGAGCGCGCCCGCGGCCAGCCCGATGCGCTCGCCATTGAAGTTGCCCATGACCATGCGGAAGCCTCCGCCTTCGTTCCCTAGAAGGTAGCGTGCGGGCACACGCACGTTGTCGAAATGCAGCTGCGCGGTGTCGGAGCACCACCAGCCCATCTTCGCGAGGCGCGTGCGCGTGAGGCCGGCCGCATCGCCGGGCACCAGCAGCATCGAGATGCCGCCCGCGCCGCGTTCCTCGCCGGTGCGCACGGCCACCGTGATCCAGTCGGCGCGCATGCCGGAGGTGATGAAGGTCTTTTCGCCGTTCACCACGTAGTGTTCTCCGTCGCGCTTTGCCGTGGTGCGCAATGCCGCCACGTCGGAGCCGCCGCCGGGCTCGGTGATGGCAAGCGCCGAGATCTTCTCGCCGCGCAGCACCGGCGGCACGACCTCGGCGCGCACGGCATCGGTCGCATGCAGCACCACCGGCGGCAGGCCGATGTTGTGCGAGAAGAGGCTGGCGAGCACGCCGCCGCTCTTGCCGTGCCGTGCCAGCGCGATCCATGCGGGAAGCTTGAGCGCATACGAAGCAGGCGTGCCGCCCAATGCCTCGGGGTAGCCGAGGCCGAGCAGGCCCAGCTCCGCGGCGCGCGCATAGAGCGCGCGGGGAAACTCGCCCGCGTCATCCCAGGCCTGCACGTGCGGCGCGATCTCGTTCTCGGCAAAGCGCCGCACCGTATCGGCGAGCGCCGCGCGGTCGGCTTGCAGTTGGGCGTCCATGCGCGCTTCAGCCGCCGTCAGCCGCGTGGTGGCCGTTTGGCAATGCCCATGGTCTTCGCGAGGATGCCGAGCATCACTTCATCCGCGCCGCCGCCGATGGAGCCCAGCCGGCCGTCGCGGTACAGGCGCGAGACGCGGTTCTCGAGCGTGAAGCCCATGCCGCCCCAGAACTGCAGGCAGGTGTCGGCGACCTGCCGCGTGAGCCGGCCGGTCTTGAGCTTGGCCATCGAGGCGAGTTCGAGCACGTCCTCGCCTTGCACATGCAGGTCGCAGGCCCGGTAGGTGAGGGCGCGAAGCGCCTCTACTTCGGTCTTGAGCTCGGCCAGCTTGAACTGCACCCACTGCTGGTCGGCCAGCGTGGCGCCGAACATCTTGCGCTCCTGCGCCCACTCGATGGTCTGCGCGATGCAGTCTTCCATCGGTTCGAGCGAGCTCGCGGCGGCCCACAGCCGCTCTTCCTGGAACTGCTGCATCTGGTAGACGAAGCCCTGGCCCTCTTCGCCGATGCGATAGCGCTGCGGCACGCGAACGTTGTCGAAGTAGATGAGCCCCGTGTCGCTGGAATGCATGCCGATCTTGCGGATCTTCTTCGCCTTCTCGATGCCGGGGCAGTCCATCGGCACCATCACGAGCGACTTGTTGCGGTGCACGGGACCATCGCCGGTGTTGACCAGCATGCACATCCAGTCGGCCTGCAGGCTGTTGGTGATCCACATCTTCTGGCCGCTGATGAGGTAGTCGTCGCCGTCCTTGCGCGCATGACTCTTGAGGCCCGCCACGTCGCTGCCCGCACCGGGCTCGCTCACGCCGATGCAGCCGACCGTGTCGCCCGCGATGGCGGGTGCCAGAAACTCGCGGCGCAGTTCGTCGCTGCCGAAGCGCGCGAGCGCGGGCGTGCACATGTCGGTTTGCACGCCAATGGCCATCGGCACGCCGCCGCAGCTCACGTGGCCCAGCGCCTCGGCCATCGCCATCGCATACGAATAGTCGAGCCCCGCGCCACCAAATTCCTCGGGCTTGTTGAGGCCCAGCATGCCCAGGTTGCCGAGCTTCTTGAAGACCTCGTGCGCGGGGAAGATCTCGGCCTCTTCCCATTCCTCGACGTGCGGATTGATTTCGTCGTCGATGAAGCGGCGCAGCGTCTTCTGGATCTCGAGGTGTTCGTGGGTGTACTGCATGCGGTTGTCTCCAATCAGTCGTTCGGTGATTCGCCGCCGTCCTTGAACACGCGCGGCGTCTCGGCCAGATGAAAGCCGTCGAAAGGCCGCACCGCCGCGCGCTGCCGCGCCTGTGCGTCGGGCAACGCCATTGGCCAGCCCATGCGCACCTGCGGCCGCGCGCCGTCCACGCGCAGCACACTGCCGCTGATGAAGCTGGCGGCCGGGCTCAGCAGGAAGGCGATGGAGGCCGAGGTCTCGGCCTCGTTGCCGAAGCGACCCGCGGGCACGGTGTTGCGCATCGCGCGCAGCATGTCGCCGGCCTCGGGCGGGTAGTGGTCCATGCCGCTCGATGCGATGTAGCCGGGCGCCACGGCGTTCACGCGCACGCCGCTCGCGGCCCATTCGAGCGCGGCCGTTTCGGTAAAGCTCACCATGCCCGCGCGCGCGGCGCCGCTGTGGCCCATGTTGGGCATAGAGCCCCACATGTCGGCCACGATGTTCACGATGGCGCCGCCGTGCGCCTGCATGCTTTGCAGGAAGCATTCGCGCGCGACGAGAAAGCCGCCCGTGAGGTTGGTGTGGATCACCGCCTCCCAGCCCTTGGCCGAAATGGCTGCGAGTGGCGTGATGTACTGGCCTCCCGCGTTGTTGACGAGGCCGTCGATGCGGCCATGCGTTGCAATGATGTCGGCCACCGCCGCGCGCACCGCTTCTTCCTGCCGGATGTCGAAGGCCTGGATGCTCGCCTTTCCGCCCGCGTCTGCGATCTCGGCCTGCACCTGCTGCAGCTTTTCCACATTGCGGCCGACCAGCACCACCTGTGCGCCGAGCGATGCGAGTTCGTGCGCCGTGCAGCGGCCGATGCCCGAGCCGCCGCCGGTAACGACGATCACCTGCCCGGCGAACAGGCCGGGCGCGAACACGGAGCGGTAGCGGGAAGAGGTGCTCATTCGAAAAGCCTCCGGAATAACTGACAAGGTGCAGTGTGCGCCGTCATGCGTCGGCAATCTCCGCCACCACATGGCGCGCGGCCACCTGCGCGCCCACCGCCACATGCAGCGCGGCAACGCGGCCGGCACGCGGCGCGCAGTGCACATGCTCCATCTTCATCGCTTCGAGCGTGACGAGCGGCTGGCCGGCGGCGACGGCATCGCCTTCCGCCACCAGCAGCGCAATGACGCGGCCGTTCATCGAGGCGCGAAGCAGGCCGTCGCCGCTTGCGGCTTCGGCGCGGGGCACGGCGACATGCGTGAGGTCCTGCAGTTCGAAGGCCTGGCCGCGAAAATGGAACCACGATCGATCGGCGGATGTGCGCACCGCCCAAGCATGCTCCGAGACGCCGCCGCACAAGAAGCGCATGTGGCCATCGCCGGACAGCGAGAGCAGCTCGACGCGGGTGGGCGGCGATGCCTCGACGGCGACATCGAAACGACCTGGGCCCCGCGGCGTCACCCGCACCGCATGCACCTTGCCATTGAGTCCAAAACGCAAGGCGTTGGGCAGCGTGTGCGCAATCGGAGAAGGCCATCCGCGCTCGCCCAGTTGAAGCAGCAGCGCGGCCAGCCATACGGCGCGCTCTTCCGTGGCGGCATCAGGCGCGAGCAAAGCATCGGCGTGCTCGGCAATGAAGGCCGTCGTCGCCTTGCCATCGGCAAACACAGGATGCGAAAGGGCGCGCTGCAAGAGCTGCTGGTTGGTCGCGATGCCCAAGGCCACCGTGTCCTGCAGCCCGGCGACCAGCCGATGCCTCGCTTCGTCGCGTGTGCGGCCGTGCGCCACGAGCTTCGCGATCATCGAGTCGTAGAAGGGCGGCACCGCTGCGCCATCACGCAGTGCATGCTCGACGCGCAGGGCCGGCGAAGGCCGCCATGCGGCGAGCGTGCCGCTTTGCGGCATGAAGCCCTGTTGCGGGTCTTCGGCGCAGAGCCGGACCTCGATGGCGTGGCCGTCCATACGCACGTCTTGCTGTTCGAGCGGCAGCGGTTCGCCGGCTGCAACGCGCAGCTGCAGTTCGACCAGGTCGAGCCCGGTCACCGCCTCGGTCACCGGATGCTCCACCTGCAGCCGCGTATTCATTTCCATGAACCAGTACTGGCCTTCGGCGTCGAGCAGGAACTCGAGCGTGCCCGCGCCTTCATAGCCGATAGCCTTGGCTGCGGCCACGGCCGTCGCGCCCATGCGTTCGCGCAAGGCTGGTGACACCGCCGGCGAAGGCGATTCCTCGATCACCTTCTGGTGCCGGCGCTGCACCGAGCAATCGCGTTCGCCGAGGTGGATGGCGTTCCCGTGCCGGTCGGCAAACACCTGGATCTCGATGTGCCGAGGCGCAACGATCGCGCGCTCCAGAATCACGGTCGCGTCACCGAAGGCATGCAGAGCCTCGGACTGGGCGCTTTGCAGCAGTTCTGCAAACGCCGCGGCCGAAGGTACGAACCGCATGCCTCGCCCGCCACCGCCGGCCGTCGCCTTGATCATCACCGGCCAGCCGATGCGTTCCGCCTCCGCCGCGAGCGTGGCCGTGCGCTGGTCCTCACCTTGGTACCCCGGGATGCACGGCACGCCCGCCGCCTGCATCAGCCGCTTGGCACCGGCCTTGTCGCCCATGGCGCGAATGGCATCGGCCGAGGGGCCGATGAAGACGAGGCCGGCATCGAGGCAGGCCTGCGCGAAGTCCGCGTTCTCGGCCAGGAAGCCGTATCCCGGGTGCACCGCCTCGGCACCGCTGGCATGCGCGGCCTCGATGATGGCGGCGATGTTCAGGTAGCTTTGCGCGGGCAGCGGCTCGCCGATGCACACGGCCTGGTCTGCTTGCCGCACATGCTCCGCATCGGCATCTACGGTCGAACACACGGCCACCGTGCGATGGCCCATGGCGCGCGCGGTGCGCATCACGCGCACGGCGATTTCGCCGCGGTTGGCGATGAGGATCTTGTTGAAGCTCATGGCCGCGCCACCGAAAACTGCATCGCCTGCGGCACGCGCGAATCGGCGTCGCGGCAGACAGCAAGCACTTCCGCCAGCACCGCGCGCGTGTCGCGCGGGTCGATCACGCCGTCGTCGAGCAGCAGTGCGCTGGTGGTGAACACGCTGGTCTGGCGTTCGAAGCGCTCGACGATCTGCCGCTGCATGGCGTCGATCTTCGCGCGGTCGACCGTTCCCTTGCGAGACATGCCAGCTTCCATCACGATGGCCATGGTCTGTGCCGCCTGCTCGCCCCCCATCACCGCGGTGCGCGCGTTCGGCCACGAGAAGCAGAAGCGCGGCGCAAAGCCGCGGCCGCACATGCCGTAGTTGCCCGCGCCGTACGAGGCGCCGCAGTGCAGCGTGATCTGCGGCACGGTGGCGCTGGTCACGGCCTGGATCATCTTGGCGCCGTGCTTGATGATGCCGGCCTCTTCGTGTGCGCGGCCCACCATGTAGCCCGTGATGTTCTGCAGGTAGACGATGGGCGTGCGCGATTGGCAGCAGGCCTGGATGAAGTGCGTGGCCTTGGTCGCGCCATCGGAGTCGATGGGCCCGTTGTTGGTGACGATGCCCACTGCGTGGCCTTCGAGCCGCATGTGCCCGCACACCGTGGCGCTGCCATAGTGCTCGCTGAATTCGAGGAACTCGGAGCCGTCGGCAATGCGCGCGATGACCTCGCGCATGTCCACTGGCCGCCGCCCATCGCTCGGCATGATGCCGAGCAGTTCTTCGGCCTCGTACAGCGGCGGTGCGAACCGGCGCGGCGCCTCGTCGCGGGCCCAATCAATGCCGCCGAGAATCGAGCGCGCGATGCGTATCGCGTCGCGGTCGTCCTCGGCCAGGTAGTCGCCAAGGCCGGAGACGTGGGTATGCATCACGGCGCCGCCCAGCTCCTCTTCGGTGGCGATCTCGCCAGTCGCCGCCTTCAGCAACGGTGGTCCGGCCAGGAAGGCGCGGGTGCGGTCGCGCACCATCACGATGTAGTCTGAAAGCCCGGTCTGGTAGGCGCCGCCCGCGGTCGACGAGCCGTGCGTCACAGTCACCACCGGCAACCCCGCGGCGGAGAGTCGCGCCAGGTTGCGGAAGATGCCGCCGCCGCGCACGAAATCCTGCACGCGGTATTGCATGAGGTTGGCGCCCGCGCTCTCCACCAGCTGCACATAGGGGAGCTTGTTTTCTAGCGCGATCTCCTGCACGCGCAGTTGCTTGTCCAGGCCCATGGGCTGCAGCGCGCCGGCGTCAATGCCCGAGTCGGACGCGCTGACCATGCAGCGCACGCCCGAGACCCGGCCGATGCCCGCGATCACGCCGCCGCCGGGCACGCTCTTGCCGAGGTCTTCGTTGTCGTGGCCCAGCCCCGCGAGCGAGGCCAGCGGCAGAAAGGGCGCGCCGGTGTCGAGCAGCAGTGCGAGGCGCTCGCGCGGCAGCAGCTGGCCACGCCTGGCGAAGCGCTCGGCCGACGCATTCGAGGCCGCCGCAGCGCGCGCCTCGTGCGACCGCACCTGTCCGAGCAGCGCCAGCATGCTGGCGCGGTGGGCCTGGAAGGATTCGCTGGCCGTGTGCAGCCGGGATTCGATGGCGGGCATGGAAGAGTCAGTGCAGAACGCTTTCGCTCTGCACCGACTCTAGGACGCCGCTGCGTGCCCGGCTTGCGCCAATTGGCTGGTGCGGCCCACAAGCGTCACGGGACGCTCGACCACGAGTCTTGTCCCGCCTCAGAATTTCGGGCGAATCCGATAGATCGCGTTGTTTCGGTCGGCTGACATGTAGATGGTTCCGTCGCGTCCCACCGCGACCCCGGTGACCACATAAGGCGGCGGCAAGCCCGGGCCGCCGGCCAGCCCGATCGGCAGGTTTTCCGCCACCGTACGGCGGGATCCGTTGGAAGGGTCGATCTCCACCAACCGGCGCGCCGCGCTTTCGGCCACGACGAAGCTGCCCCACGGTGTCTGGGCCACACCTTCCGGCAGTGCAAGGCCTTCTGCGATGGCGCGCAGCGGGGCGCTGGCATCGAGTGGAATGCGCGTCAGCTTGCCCGCGGCCTCGCTCACGTACAGCGCGCCGTCCTGCCCGACGATCATCTGCACCGGCCCGCCCAGGCCGCTGGCGAGCACTTGCTTCTCTGCAAAATGAAGGCCCCGCGCACGGGTGATGGTGCCGGTGGCAATCTCGGCATAGATCACGCTGCCATCGGGCATGGGGATGGCATCGAAAGGCGCCTTCAGCCCGTGGATGGTTTCGACGGTCCTGAGCGTCTGGCGATCGACCAGCTGCACCGTGCCCGTGAACCACGAGGTCAGCGCGAAGAGCGTGCCCGAGACGCCGACCGCGAAGGGGTAGTCGAGCCCGGGATCGCGCTGCATGCGGAACACGTCGCGCACTTCGCCCGTGCGCACGTTCACCTGACGAAAGCCGAACACGTCGGCCACCCAGAGCGTGTGGCCGTCGATCTTGAGGCCGGCGGGCGCCGCGAGCTTGCCACTGGTGAGCGTGCGCAGCGCGCCGGTGGCGGGATCGAAGGCCTGGATTTCGTTGTTGGCCATGTTCGACACGTAGATCGTGCCGTCGGGCGCAATGGCGAGGTTGTCGAGCGAGGGGCGCAGCTGCTTGGCGACAGTCTTGCGGCCGGTGGCGAGGTCCACCTTGACCAGTTCGCCGCTGCGCGCATCGACCACCCAAAGATTGCCCTTGCCGTCGAGATTGGCAGCCGCGGGAATCTTGAAGCCGTCGGCGATCACGGTCATGTTGCCGTTGGCCGGGTCGATCTTCACGACCTGGCCCTTGAACCACAGCGGCCCATAGAGCATGCCGTCCGGCCCGACCTCGAAGCCGTTGAAACCGCCCATGTCCTTCTTGATGAGCCGCGGCGGCTTCTGGCCCATGCGGTCGATCTCCCACAGCGCATCGCCCAAAAACACCTGCGAGGCATAGAGCTTGTGGTTGCGGCGATCGAAGTCCAGCGAGTTGAGGCCGGGCAGGTCCTTGGCGAGCACGCGCATCGGCGCGCCATCGGCCTCGCGGTAGCGCAGCATGCCCATGAGGTAGTTGGTCCACGCCAGCTCGCCCTTGGGACCGACGGCGATGTCGTCGGCCTGCCCTTCCGGCGCATCGATCAAGACCTTGGCCGCGCCGGTGTTGCGGTCGACCTCCCACAGCGTATTGCCCAGTACCGAGCCTGCGAGCAGCCGACCCTTCGAATCGATGGCCAGCCCGTGGACCCCGGCGAACGATGACGGCGGCACCAGCGCTTCGGGCTCGGACCACGACGAGGGCCGTGTGGGCGGTGGCTTCGGTGCGAGGCTTCCGCAGGCGCCCAGCAGCGCGAACATGGCAATCAGCGCGGCGGCGCAAAACGGGCGACGGGGCATGTCTTCTCCTTCTGGTGAATGCGCGCGCAGTCTAGAAGGAGGAAGGGGCAGTGGCGCAATCTCCACCGCGACATGCGCACTTTCGTCCGCTGCGGATTACCCGCGGTTGCGCGCCGTTCACCCGCGCAAAAGCTGCGTCACCGTGTGAATCAGGAGGCCCACCAAGCCGCCCACCAGCGTGCCGTTGATCCGGATGAACTGCAGGTCCCGCCCGATGTGGCGCTCCAGCTCGTCGGTCATCTCGCTCGCGTTCCATTCGCCGACGCGCTCCTCGATGTAGCGGCGGATGTCCTCGCGATAGCGCTCGATGGCCAGCGGCGCGGCCGCTTCGATCTGCTCGTTGATCCAGTGGCGGATCGCCTCGTCGGCCTGCAGCCGCTGGCCCAGCGCGCCGGCCATCGATGCGATACGCCGGCCGATCGTCGAGTCGCCGCGGCCGAGATCGTCGTGCAGCCAGGCCAGGAGCTCGCCCCAGATGCTGTGCAGATAGTCGCCGAGGGCAGGGTGCGCCATCAGCTCGGCTCGGATCTGCTCGCCGCGCTGCTGGAACTCGGGGTCGAGCTTGAGCCGCACCACGAAGTCATCGACGAAGTGATCGAAGCGCTTGCGCATGGGGTGGTCGGGCTCGGCCGCCAGCTCGGCGATGGTGCGGGCCACGGCCGCCACGATCTTGCGTGTCGCGAGCTTGGCCGCCACCTGGTCAAGGCCCACGTAGCGCAGAGTCTTGATCTCGCGCGCAATGGCTTCGGTGATATGCGACTGCACCTCTTCGCCTTCGAGCAGGCCAGCCACCTGCTGCAGCACGTCGTCCAGCAGCGCCTGGTGGCGCCCGCCGGCCGTGAGTGCGTCCAGCGCTTGGCCCATCAGGCGAGAGAGATCGATCTTCTCGAGGCCTGCCGCGGCGGCGCGTCCCATGAAGGCGCGCACGCGCTCGTCGTCGAATGCCGAGAGACCATAGCGCGCCGCCGCCACGCCCCATTCGCCGAGCTTCTCGCCGCTGGCCGGTCGCGCGAGCCAGTCGGCCAGCCGGCCGGCCGCATTGAACTGCCGCAGCTTGGCAAGCACCTGCGCGGTGCTCAGGAAGTTGTTGCAGATGAAGCCGGCCAGCTTGGCGCCGATGCGGTCCTTGTTGCTCGGGATGATCGCGGTGTGCGGAATCGGCAGGCCGAGCGGGTGCCGGAACAGCGCCACCACCGCGAACCAATCGGCAATCGCTCCGACCATCGCGGCCTCGGCAAAGGCGGCCACGTAGCCCCAGGCGGGGTGCTGCCCATGCAGCGCGCTGGCCAGCGCATAGAGCAGCGCGGCGGCGCACAGCAGGCCGAGCGCAACGCGCTTCATGCGGTCCAACGCGAACCCTTCGGCGCCGCCATCAGCCGATCTTGGGGGTCGAGGCGAGGCGTTCCATGAACAGCTCGCAGCGCGCCAGTTGCTCGAGGCTCACGAACTCGTCGGGCTGGTGCGCCTGGTTGATGCTGCCCGGGCCGCACACCACGGTGGGGATGCCGGCGTTCTTGAACAGGCCCGCCTCCGTGCCGAAAGCCACCAGCGTGGTGCGATCTTCGCCCGAGAGGCGCTGCGCGAGCTGCGTGACCGGATCGCCCGCCGCGCCGAGGAAGCTCGGAATCTCGCAGATGGTCTCGAAGCGGAAGCCCGCGTCGGGCGCCACTGTCTTCATCGACGCTTCGAGCCTGCCGGCATAGGAGACGACTTCGTCCTGCATCTTCTTGGCGTCGGCTGTCGGAAGGTCGCGGAATTCGTAACGGAACTCGGCATCGCGAGGCACCACGTTGTCGGCAATGCCGCCGTGGAACTGGCCCACGCTCGCGGTGCTGAAGGGCACGTCGAAGCCTTCGTAGCGCGGTTCGCTGCGCTCGAAGCCTTCGGCCATGTCGCGCACCTTGCCGACCACGCGTGCGGCCATCTCGATGGCATTGACCGAGTGCGGCGTGAGCGACGAATGCGCCTCCTTGCCGCGCACGCAGCAGCGGTAGCGGTACACGCCCTTGTGCGCGATGGCTGGCACCATGCTGGTGGGCTCGCCCACGATGCAGGCAACGGGCTTGATGCCGGCGTCGCGCATGTCGGCGATGAGTTCCTTCACGCCGAAGCAGCCGATCTCTTCTTCATAGCTGAAGGCGAAGTGCACCGCGAAGGGCGAATCGCTTTCGAGAAAACGACTCGCATTGGACAGCGCGATCGCGATGAAGCTCTTCATGTCGGCCGAGCCGCGGCCGTAGAGGCGCTCATCCTTCACCGTGGCGGAGAGCGGATCGACGCTCCATTCCTGCCCGTCCCAGGGGACCGTGTCGGTGTGGCCCGAAATGATGACGCCGGCCGGCTTGCCTTCGCCGAGCGTGGCAAACAGGTTGGCCTTCGTTCTCTCGGCGTTGTAGGTGATGCGGCTCTTCACACCCAATGCGGCCAGGTGGCTTTGCGCAAGGTCGATCAGCTGCAGATTGCTGTTCGCGCTGACGGTGTTCATGCGCACCAGCGCCTGGGCGAGTGCGAGGCTTTGAGGGGAAAGCGTGTGGGGCATGCAACAGATTGTCCAAGAAGTCGGCGCCCTGCGCCGATGCGCGCCCTGGCTGTCATGCGGAGCGAGTACCCTGCGCCTCTTTTGGATGGAGAAAAAAGACGATGCGCACCCAACACTACGCCCTTGCCGCGACGGCCGCCCTCTGCCTTGCAGCCTGCGGCAGCACCGGCCCCGGTTCGTCGCAGAAGCTGCTGACGCTGGACGGCCAGCCGCCTCTGGTCATCGCGCACCGCGGCGCTTCGGGCGTGCTGCCGGAGCAGACGCTCGAGTCCTATGCGCGCGCCATCGAGCTCGGTGCCGACGTGATCGAGATGGACCTTGTCTCCACCAAGGACGGCGTGCTCATCGCCCGCCACGATCCCAACCTGGCCATCAGCACCGACGTGGCCAAGCACCCCCGCTTCGCCTCGCGCAAGAAGACCATCAAGGTCGACGGCGAAACCCAGACCGGCTGGTTCAGCAACGACTTCACGCTGGCCGAGATCAAGACGCTGGGCGGCATTTCGACCGACGCCGAGCGGCCGCAGGAATTCAACGGCAAGTTCAAGGTCGTGACCTTCCAGGAGATCATCGACTTCGCCAAGGCCAAGTCGAAGGAAAGCGGCCGCACCATCGCGATCTATCCCGAGACCAAGAACCCGACCTACTTCCGCGAGCTCGGCCTGCCGATGGAAGACAAGGTGGTCGCGGCCGTCAACGCCGCGGGCTGGAACAGCAAGACCGCGCCCATCTATGTGCAGTCTTTCGAGCCGGGCAGCCTCAAGTACATGAAGAGCAAGGGCCTCAATACCCGGCTCATCCAGCTGATCGACGGCGACAGCGTCGACCTGAAGTCCGGCGCCGTGACCTTTGCAGTGCCGAGCGATCGCCCTTACGACTGGACCAAGGCCGGGGACAAGCGCAACTTCGACGCCATGGTCACCCCCGCGGGCCTGGCCGAAATCAAGACCTATGCAGATGGCATCGGCCCGTGGAAGCGCTACATCGTGAGCGTCAAGGGCACCATCGGCGCCGACGGCAAACCGGTGGACGTCAACAAGGACGGCAAGATCAACGACGCCGACGCGACCTCCATCGCGCCCACCACGCTCGTTGCCGATGCGCACAAGGCGGGGCTGTTCGTGCACCCGTTTACCTTCCGCAACGAGTCGCGACGCCTCGCGGCCGACTACGGCAACGCCGGCAAGAACGAATACGCGGTGTATTACAAGCTGGGTGTTGACGGCGTGTTCACCGACTTCACCGACACCGCACTGGCCGCGCGCGCCGACTACCTGAAGAGCATCGGCCGCTGACCGGGTTCTTGAACGCAGCCTGAGGGTTTGCCCGGCACAGTCTTTGCGGCGGTTTCCGCAAAGCCTAGACTGTGCCCCATGAAACTCATCGATTCGCTCGTCACGCAGGCGGCCGGCATCGCCGCCGTCCGACGTGACCTCCACGCCCATCCCGAACTCTGCTTCCAGGAAGTCCGCACCGCCGATGTGGTGGCAGGCAAGCTCACGGAGTGGGGCATTCCCATCCACCGCGGCCTGGGCACCACCGGCGTGGTGGGCATCGTCAAGAACGGCACCAGCAACCGCGCCGTCGGCCTGCGTGCCGACATGGACGCGCTGCCCGTCACCGAGCTCAACACCTTCGCCCACGCCAGCAAGCACCACGGCAAGATGCACGCTTGCGGGCACGACGGCCACACCGCCATGCTGCTGGCCGCGGCGCAGCACCTGGCCAAGAACCGCAATTTCGACGGCACGGTCTACCTGATCTTCCAGCCGGCCGAAGAGGGCGGCGGCGGCGCGCGCGAGATGATCAAGGAAGGCCTCTTCGAGCAGTTCCCCATGGACGCCGTGTTCGGCATGCACAACTGGCCCGGCATGAAGGCCGGCCAGTTCGCGGTGAGCCCGGGTCCGGTCATGGCGTCGGGCAACAAGTTCTACATCAACGTCATGGGCAAGGGCGGCCACGCCGCGCTGCCGCAGACCGGCATCGACCCGGTGCCGATCGCCTGCGAGATCGTGCAGGCCTTCCAGACCATTGTCACGCGCAAGATGAAGCCGACCGACTCGGCCGTGATCTCGGTCACCACCATCCATGCGGGCGAAGCCAACAACGTGATCCCGGACAACTGCGAGCTGACGGGCACGGTGCGCACCTTCTCCATTGAGGTGCTCGACCTGATTGAATCGCGCATGAAGAAGATTGCCGAGCACATTTGCGCCGCGCACGACGCGACCTGCGACTTCCGCTTCGAGCGCTACTACCCGCCCACCATCAACACCGAGGCCGAGGCCAACTTTGCGCGCCGCGTGATGGGTGCCATCGTCGGGCCGGAGAACGTGCTGCGGCAGGAAGCCGCCATGACCTCGGAAGACTTCGCCTTCATGCTGCAGGCCAAGCCCGGCGCTTACGCCTTCATCGGCAACGGCGACGGCTCGCACCGCGACGTGCACCACGGCGAAGGGCCGTGCACGCTGCACAACGCGAGCTATGACTTCAACGACGACCTGATTCCCCTGGGCGCCACCTGCTGGGTGCAACTGGCCGAGCAGTTCCTGAAACCGGGGGGAGGCGCACCTTGATCGGCATCGGCGAGGCGTTTGCGCCCCGCTATGCGCAGGCGCGCCAGAAGTTCCTGCAGGCCTGCGTGAGCGCAGGCCTCACGGTCGAACCGCATGCGCACCCCGGCAAGGGGCAGGTCGGCGAAGAACTCTCGATGGACGTGGCGCTCGACGGCGCCGCCAATGCGGAACGCCTGCTGATCGTCTCCAGTGCCTGCCATGGTGTCGAAGGCCATTGCGGCAGCGGCGTGCAGGTGTTTGCCCTGCACGATGCCGAATGGCGCGAGAAAGCCAAGGCACAAGGTGTTGCGGTGCTCTATGTGCACGCGCTCAATCCGCACGGCTTTTCGTACGGACGGCGCGTCACGCACGAAGGCGTCGACCTGAACCGCAATTTCGTCGATTTTTCGAAACCGCTTCCTGCCAACGAAGCCTACGCCAAGCTGCATTCGCTGCTGCTGCCTGACACCTGGCCGCCGACGCCGGACAACCAGGCGGCCTTGGAGAAGTGGATCGGCAAGCACGGGGTCGCCGCGTTCCAGGTCGCCGTGAGCGGTGGGCAATATCAATTCGACGACGGGCTGTTCTTCGGGGGCAAGACCGAGACGTGGGGCAACAAGACGCTGCGCGGCGTGCTGCGCCGCCATGCAGGCAGTGCCCGTCGGCTCGGCTGGATCGACCTGCACACCGGGCTCGGCCCGAACGGCATCGGCGAGCGCATCTTCGCCGGCCGGGACGACAAAGGAGCCTATGCCCGCGCCAACGATTGGTGGGGCACGCCCGCGGCGCCGGTCACGTCGACCTACGACGGCTCCTCCACCTCGGCCCTGCTGTGCGGCCTGATGTGCGAAGCGGTGTACCAGGAGTGCCCTGCGGCCGAGTACACCGGCATTGCGCTCGAGTACGGCACGCTGCCGATGCTGGACGTGCTGAACGCCCTGCGCGCCGATCACTGGCTGCACAAGCACCCCGAAGCACCGGCCGACTTGGCCGACGGCATCCGGGCGCGGATGCGCGAGGCCTTTTATACAGACACCGATGCCTGGCGCGGCCAGGTCGTCAGCCAGGCCCGCCAGGCCATGTTCCAGGCCGTAGACGGACTGGGCGGCTGACGCCGGAGCGGCTGGATCAGGTCCTGACCCGGCCGTCGGCCGTGATCATCGACAGTTCGACGAACTTCGATGCCACGTGGTTCTTGGCCGAGAACGACACCTCGAAGCCCCCGAACTGCTGTCGGTCAATGCTCTCGAGCCCTGCGATGAGGCTGTCGCGCGTGGCCTTGCCCGGCGCGCGGCGCAGGCCTTCGGTCAGCACCTTGGCGGCCAGGTAGCCTTCCAGGCTCGAGAAATTGGCGCTGGCGCCGGCGCCCGCTTTTTTCACCGCGTCGCTGAACTCGCGCGTGATCGCATTGGCCGGGTTGTAGGGCGAAGGCACCACCTGCGTCACCATCACGCCCGCACCATCCTTGCCCACTTCGTCGGCCAGCGCCTGGGTGCCCACGAAGGACACGTTGAAGAAGGTGCCGCCATAGCCCGCCTTGCGTGCCTGGCGAATGAAGGCCGCACATGCCTTGTAGGCGCCCACCTGGACGACCGCGTCAGGCTTGGCCGCCACGATGGTTTTCACCGCGGCCGCCACGTCGACCGAATTGCGCTCCACCGTGGCCAGCGCCAACGGCTTCAGGTCCTGCTGCGAGAGCGCCAGCGTCACACCGTCGAGCCCGGCCTTGCCGTACGCATCGTTCTGGTAGAAAACGGCGATCTTTTTCAGGTGGAGGTGGGTGAGCTGCTTCACGATGAGCGCGGTCTCGTCGTTGTACGAAGCGCGCAGGTGGAACACGTTCTTGTGGAATGGCTCGCGCAGCGACATCGCGCCAGTGAACGGCGCAATGAAAGGCACTTTGTCTTTCACCGCCAGCGGCAGCGCCGCCAAGCTGGTGGGCGTACCGATGTAGCCGAAGAGCGCGAACACGTCCTCTTCAATGAGCTTCTGCGTGTTGGCCGCGCAGCGGTCGGGCTCGTAGCCGTCGTCCAGGTTCTTGATCACCACCTGGCGGCGGCCGGACTGCGCGTTGTACTGGTCCAGGAACAGCTTGGCGCCCTGGTGAAACTGAATCCCCAGCTGAGCGGCCGGCCCGGTGAAAGGTGCCGACTGCCCCAGCACGAGTGGCGTCTCGCCCTGTGCCCTGGCCAGCTGGAAGCCGCCCAGCGCCGCCGCGCCAGTGGCCACTGAAAAATGTCTGCGATTCATCATGGTGAAAACCTCTTTTGCGCGCTGCGCGCGCCAAACCTGGAAAACTTTAGACTTGCCGGATGGTCGATGCCCCGGTCCCCACAACAGCTGTTCTCCCCACTCCCGCGTCCATGGTCCTGGGCGCGTGTCCGCACGACTGCCCCGATACCTGCGCCCTGGTCACGACAGTCCAGGACGGCGTGGCCGTGAAGCTCCAGGGCAATCCGGCCCATTCGCACACGGCTGGCGTTCTTTGCACCAAGGTCTCGCGATACATCGAGCGCAACGACCATGCCGATCGGCTCGTCCAGCCCCTGAAGCGGTCCGGGCCCAAGGGCAGCGGCCGCTTCGAACCCGTGAGCTGGGAGGCCGCGCTTGACGACATCGCCGCGCAACTTCGCGCATTGCAGACAAATCCAGACACAATTGTGCCTTATAGTTACGCTGGCACGATGGGTTTGGTCCAGGGCGAGTCGATGGACCGTCGTTTTTTCCACAAGTTGGGCGCTTCGCTGCTGGACCGCACGATTTGCTCCATGGCGGGCGGCGAGGCCATGGTCCACACGCTGGGCGCCAAGGTCGGCATGCGGATCGAGTTTTTCGCCGAGGCGAAGCTGATCCTGATCTGGGGCAGCAACTCCATTGCCAGCAATCTGCATTTCTGGCGCCATGCACAGGCCGCCAAGCGCGCGGGCGCGCGGCTGGTGTGCATCGATCCGCGCAAGACCGAAACGGCCGACAAGTGCGACGAGCACATCGCTCTGCTGCCCGGCACCGACGCCGCGCTGGCGCTGGCGCTGATGCACGAACTCATCGTGCACGACTGGCTCGACCACGCCTACATTGCCGACCACACCCTGGGTTGGGAGCAGCTGCGCGAACGCGCACTGCAATGGCCGCCCGCGCGCGCCGCCGCCGTGTGCGGCGTGCCCGAGGCGCAGATCGTGGCGCTGGCAGAGGCCTACGGCACCACCAAACCGGCCGCGATCCGCTTGAACTACGGCATGCAGCGCGTGCGCGGCGGCGGCAACGCGGCCCGCGCCATTGCCTGCCTGCCCGCGCTGGCAGGGGCCTGGCGCCATCGTGCGGGCGGGATCCTCTTGAGCAGCTCGGGCCACTTCCCGGCCGACCGCGCCGCGCTGCAGCGGCCCGACCTCCTTGCGGGCCGAAAGCCGCGCACCGTGAACATGAGCACCATCGGCGATGCGCTGCTGGACGACGCCAAGCCGGTGAAGGCCATCGTGGTCTACAACAGCAACCCGGTCGCGGTGGCGCCCGAGTCGGGCAAGGTGGTGGCGGGCTTCGCGCGCGAAGACCTCTTCACGGTGGTGCTGGAGCAGTTCCGCACCGACACCGCCGACTACGCCGACTACCTGCTGCCCGCCACCACCCAGCTGGAGCACTGGGACATTCACTGCAGCTACGGCCACACCGACGTGCTGCTGAACCGTCCCGCGGTCGCGCCGCGCGGCGAGGCGCGCAGCAACGCCTGGGTGTTTCGCGAATTGGCGCGCCGCATGGGCTTCGACGAGCCCTGCTTCCTGGACGACGACGAGACGCTGTGCCGCAGCGCGTTTGCGCCCGGCGTGATCGACTACGAGCAACTGCAGGCGCAGGGTTTTGCCAGCCTGAAGCTGCCCGAAGCACCCTTTGCCGACGGCCACTTTCCCACCCCCTCGGGCCGCTGCGAATTCTTCAGCGAGCGGCTTCAGGCGCAAGGCATGGACGGACTGCCCGACCATGTGCCCAACTATGAAGCGGCAGGCAGCTCCGACGAGTTTCCGCTGGCCATGATCTCGCCGCCGGCACGCAACTTTCTCAATTCGACTTTCGTCAACGTGACCAGCCTGCGCGCCATCGAAGGCGAGCCGCTGCTCGAGATCCACGAGGCCGATGCGGCGGCGCGCGGCATCGAGAACGGCGCCACCGTGCGCGTCTTCAACCGCCGGGGCGAGCACCGCTGCCGCGCCGAGGTCTCGCGCCGTGCGCGGCCGGGCGTGGTGCACGGCATGGGCATCTGGTGGCGCAAGCTCGGCATGGACGGCACCAACGTCAACCAGCTCACCAGCCAGCGCCTCACCGACATCGGCCGCGGCCCGACCTTCTACGACTGCCTGGTGCAGGTGGAGCGTCTCGCTCCTTCGCCCGCGGGGGGCGGGCAGGGGTGAGGGCAGCGCCGGCATTCACGGCAGCGGCCGCCCTGTTGCTGCTCGGCGGCTGCGCCGACCTGGGCTACTACTGGCAATCGGCCAGCGGCCACATCGGGATCATGCGGGCCGCCAAGCCGGTGCCCGACTGGCTCTCGGACCCGGCTGTTTCCGAGCCGCTCAAGGCCAAGCTCGAACTCACGCAGCGCATCCGGCGTTTTGCCGTGGCCGAGCTGGCGTTGCCCGACAACCCCAGCTACAAGTCGTACGCCGACCTGCGCCGACCCGCGGCGGTGTGGAATGTAGTGGCCGCGCCGCCGTACTCGCTCACGCTCAAGAACTGGTGCTTTCCGGTGGCGGGCTGCGTGGGCTACCGCGGCTACTACGACGAGGCCGCGGCCAGGGCCGAAGCCGAGGCGCAGCGCGGCAAGGGCATGGAAACGGCCGTGTACCCGGTGCCCGCATATTCCACCCTGGGCTGGATGAACTGGGCTGGCGGTGATCCGCTGCTTTCCACTTTCATCGGCTATCCCGAAGGCGAGCTGGCGCGCATCGTGTTTCACGAGCTCGCGCACCAGGTGCTCTACGTGCCCGGCGACACGGTCTTCAACGAATCGTATGCCACCGCGGTGGAGCGCATTGGCGGTGCGTTGTGGCTGCAGCGCGAAGCCAGCGACGAGGCGCGCAGCGAGTACGCGCGCTTCGACGGACAGCGCCGGCAGTTTCGCGTCCTGGCGCTGGACACGCGCCGTGCGCTGAACCGGGCCTACGAATCGAAGGAGGCCAAGGCGGGCGATTGGGCGGCGGTCGACGCCATGAAGAAAGCGGCCATGGACGATTTCCGCGAACGCTACGCAAGGCTTCGCGCAGAATGGCAGGGCCCGCGTCAAGGCGCCTACGATGGCTGGGTTGCCCGCGCGAACAATGCCGCCTTTGGAGCCCAGGCTGCCTACGACGACCTGGTGCCCGCTTTCGAGGCGCTGTTCGAACGAGAGAACCGCAACTGGACACGCTTCTACAAGGAGGTCCGCCGCATCGCCGCATTGCCGACGACCGAAGAGCGGCGGAACGCATTGCAAACGGCCACCGGAATCCAGCAGACGAATTCCAGCCACAACAAAAACGGAGATCACGGTGCCTGACATCCTTATCGAACGAAAGCACGCGCTGGGCATTGCCAGCGCCCGCGAGGTCGCACGCCAGTGGATCCAGCAGGTGGAGCAGGACTACGGCCTGGAATGCTCCTACACGGAGGGCAAGGACCGCGACCTTGCGCAGTTCAGCCGCGCGGGCATCGACGGCACGGTCGAGGTCACGGCCCACACCTTCAAGCTGGAGGCCACGCTGGGTTTCCTGTTCGCCAGCTTCAGCCAGCAGATCGAGCAGAAGATCTCGCGCAACCTCGATGCGCTGCTCGAAGCTCCCAAAGGCGGCACCCGCTTCGCCTGAGCGCTTTGACCGAGCGATGGTGAAGCCGCCGTGCGGCACACTCTCGCGCCATGACAAACGCCTCTTCTTCTCCTGCCGCTCCGGCCGCGGCAGGACCACTGGCCGGCCTCAAGGTTGTCGAGCTCGGGCAACTGATCGCCGGCCCTTTTGCGGCGCGCACGCTGGCCGATTTCGGCGCCGAGGTGGTCAAGATCGAGCCGCCCGGCGCGGGCGATCCGCTGCGCACCTGGCGGCTGCTGAAGGACGGCACCTCGGTCTGGTGGCAGGTGCAGTCGCGCAACAAGCGTTCGCTCGCGCTCGACCTGCGCCAGCCCGAAGCGCAGGCCATCGTGCGGCAGCTGGCCGCCGAGGCCGACGTGCTGATCGAGAACTTCCGCCCTGGCGCAATGGAAGGCTGGGGCCTCGGTCCTGACGAACTGCTGGCCGCCAACCCCGCGCTCGTGATGCTGCGCATCAGCGGCTACGGCCAGACCGGTCCCTACCGCGACCGTCCAGGCTTCGGCGTGGTCGCCGAGGCCATGGGCGGACTGCGCCACCTCACGGGCGAGCCCGGCCGCGTGCCGGTGCGCGTGGGCGTGTCCATCGGCGACACGCTGGCGTCGCTGCATGGCGTGATCGGCGTGCTGATGGCCATGCAGCACCGCCATGCCACGGTGAGCGCCGAATATCCGAAAGGCCGCGGGCAAGTCGTGGACGTGGCGCTCTACGAGGCCGTCTTCAACTGCATGGAAAGCCTGCTACCGGAGCACAGCGCGTTTGGCGTGGTGCGCGAGGCGGCCGGCAGCGCGCTGCCCGGCATCGCGCCGACCAATGCCTACCGCTGCGCGGACGGCGGCTATGCCATCGTGGCGGGCAATGGCGACAGCATTTTTCGCCGGCTCATGGCTTGCATCGGCCGGCCCGACCTCGCGGCCGATCCTGCGCTGGCCGGCAACGCGGGCAGGGTGGCGCAGGTGGAAATGCTCGATGCCGCCATCGGCGACTGGACCGCGCAGCGCACGGTGGACGAGGTGCTGGCTGCGCTCGACGCAGCCCAGGTGCCGGCCGGCCGCATCTACACCATCGCCGACATTGCGGCCGATCCGCACTACGCCGCGCGGGGCATGCTGCAGCAGGTGCGCATGTCCGACGGCAGCGCGCTGGCGGTGCCCGGCTTCGTGCCCAAGCTGTCGCTCACGCCGGCCAGCCACCGGCACAACGCGCCCGCGCTGGGCGCGGACACCGATGCCGTCTTGAAAGAGATCGGCCTCAGCGCCGAGCAGATCGCCGCGCTGCATGCGCGCGGCATCGTCGGCTGAGTGACAGGATGGGAGGGGTCAGCTCCGAAGAGATTCGATCAGGTCGATGTACTTCTGCTTGGCCTCGTCGGCGCCGAGGCCCTTTTGCGCGGTCCAGGCGTCCCACTTGGCGCGCGCGACGATGTCGCTGAAGCTGGGCTTCTTGGCGGTGTTGTCGCCTTCGGTGGCCTGCTTGAAGAGGCCGTAGATCTTGAGGAGCGTGGGATTGTCGGGGCGCTCCGCCAGAAGCTTGGAGTTGGCCTGGGCGGCTTCGAATTGGGCGTTGAGGTCGGACATGGCGGTCAAAGAAAGAATTGAAAAGCGAACGGTACGCATCTTAAAGTGCGCGGTACCCGGCAGTACCGATCGCGCCCCCTCGAAGGCCGAGCCTCAGTCCGACAACCCCGCCCGCGCCAGCTCCACGTCGAGCCGTTCCTTCGCATCCGCGGGCTGCAGTGCCGCAGCTTGCTCGTACAGCAGCGTGGCTTCGCGCAGGTACGCGTCGCCGTGCAGCATGAGCAGCGCGCGGCCGTATTCCATCAGGGCGCCGGGCGAATGGGGATGCAGCTCGATCCCGCGCTCGAACAGCTCGATCGACATCTCGGCGCGCACGCCGTATGTCATGCGGCCGACCAGTGCGCCCACCTTGTCGATCACCTCGGCATGGAAGGCGGCCAGCGCAATGTGCGCGTCGGCATGGTCCGGCTGCAGTTCGATCACCCGTTCGAGTGCGCCCTTGAGTTTGCTGCCGAGGCCCTGCGCCAGCGCGCGCGCCACGCTGATGCCCTGGCTGTAGCGGCCGAGCGCGTAGGCCTGCCAGTAGAGCGCATGGCAGTTGTCGGGCTCGGCGGCGGCTTGGTCGGCGGCCCGTTCGATGACTTGGCGAAACATCGAAAGCCGGACCGCTTCGCGCGGCTCGAGGTAGTTGGCATAGATGGCCGTGGACTGGTTGGCCAGCACCAGGCCCTCCGAGCCATGCCTCAGGCCCAGGGTGGCGGCACGCTCGAACTCGCCGCTGTGGTACAGCGCCCAGCCATCCGCCAGCGGGTGTCCCTCGGCCGGCGGCGGCAAGGCGTGGCCGGCGTGCAGCCGCGGCCAATCAAGAAGCAGGCTCTGCGCGTCGAAGCGCGGCACGTCGAAATAGGGCAGCGGCGTCCAAGGGTCTGCTGTCGCGGCAACCGGGCTGGCGGACAACAGCGAGAGCGGCTTGAAGTCTGAATGGGACATGGTCTAGGACTGGGCTGCCAAGTCGACTGGGGCGGCCGGAGGCGGCGGCGCGCTGTTTGAATCATCGCCGCTGTAGGCATGGCTCAGTGTCAGCAAATGCCGCCGCTGTTCGTGGCCCAGATAGGGCGCGAGCAGGTGCAGCGTGTGCTGGCCGCCGCGCATCAGGGCCCCTTGGGCATGGGCCGGCTCCAGCGCCTCGCGCGGGTTGCGCACGTATTCGTAGCTGAGCCAATAGGTCAGCACCACCACCATGCTCTGGGCGAGCGTGTCGACTTCGTGGGCGTCGATTTCCAGGTGTCCGGCCCGGCTCAGCCCCGCGATGAGTACGCGGATGGCACGGGCCTTGTTCTTGAGCACGAGCTGGAACTGGGTTTCGAGATGCCGGTTCTTGCTCAGCAGATCGTTCAGGTCGCGGTACAGAAAGCGGTAGCGCCAGATCAGCTCGAACAGGCTGTGCATGAAGAACCAGGCGTCTTCCACATCGTGCACGCCTTCGCTGGCATGCAGGAGCTCGTTGAGCTCGGCCTCGTAGCCTTCGTAGAGCTTGTTGATCAGCTCTTCCTTGGCGGGGTAGTGGTAGTAGAGATTGCCGGGACTGATGTTGAGCTCGCCCGCCACGAGCGTGGTGGAAACATTCGGCTCGCCGAAGCGGTTGAACAGCTCCAGCGCGGCTTCGAGAATGCGTTGCGCTGTGCGGCGTGGCGCCTTCTTGGCCATGTCAGTCCCCGTTTGTCTTTTGGGGACACTCTAGCGTATGTGCACTGCACCACAAACCGGGCAGGGCCATGTTTTTGCGACGGCACCGTGGTGCGCCATCGCAAAAGGATGATCGGAGTGGCGCTCAGCCGGCCTTGGTGCTGCGCCGAACGGTCTTCTTGGCGGCCGTCGCCGCGGGTGCCGCGCTGCGGCCAGCCGTCTTGCGGCTCGCGGCGCGGGCCGGAGCGGCGCTCGCCTTGCCCTGCATGCGCTGCAGTTCGGCCTCGAGTGCCGCCACGCGCGCCTGCAGCGCGGCATGGTCTGCGGCCGAAGGCATCCCGAGCTTCTCGAGGGCGCGCGCCACGCGCTCTTCGAAGATGTTCTCGAGCTTGCCCCACTGGCCCGCTGCCTTGGTGCCGAATTCGCTGGCAAAGCCTGCCATGCGCGTTTGCGCCTGGGTCAGCGTTTCTTCGGCGGCTGCCTGGGTCTTTTTCTGCATGCCGGCGCCGTCTTTCACCAGTGCCTCGAAAGCCTTGCTGCCTTCTTGCTGCATCTTGGCGAAGGCGCCGAGCCCCGCCAGCCAGATCTGCTGCGCGGAATCCTTGATACGGTCGGAGCCCTTGTTGCCGTGATCGTCGTCCTGGGTAGCCATGCGGATGTTCCTGTGAAAACTATCGGGCTACTTTAGCGGCTCAGCGCCCTTCCCGTTAGAGCTTCATGTCTACGAATGGAACCCCCGTGGGGGGCGGCACGCCCCTAGACCTTGCCGGCAGCCCGGCTCGCTTCCAGGTGGGTCTTGGCCCGCTCGGCCAGCGCCATTTCACCTGGCGTGCCGGGCACGAAGGGCTGCACCGGCAGCGGCCGGCCGTGCGAATCGACCGAGACGAAGACGATCAGGCATTCAGTCGTCTTGTCCATGGTGCCGCCCTTCATGTCGCCGCTGCGCACCTCGACCGAGATGTTCATGCTGGTGGTGCCGGTATAGGCCAGCCGGGCCTCGACCTCGACCAGGTCGCCGATCATGATCGGGTGGTGAAAGCGGATGCTGCCGATGAAGGCCGTCACGCAATACCGCTTGGCCCAGCTGGTGGCGCAGGCGTAGCCGGCTTCGTCGATCCATTTCATGACGGTGCCGCCATGGACCTTGCCGCCGAAGTTGACGGTGCTGGGCTCGGCCAGAAAACGAAGGGTGATGGAAGACATGCGCCGCCTTTTTTCGTGGGCTGATGGGTGAGAACCCCAATTATGCGAGCGACCGGCCCCGGGGCGGCGCGCCGCCGGTCGCCACGGCACGCACGTTCAGCCGCCGCCGACGAAAAGTTCGGCCAGCGTGAGCCGAAGCCAGGCGTTGCCGGCGTCGGCATGGAAGCGCTCGTGCCAGTGCTGCTTCACGGCATAGGCCGGCAGCTCGAAGGGCGGCTCCAGCAGCTTCACCGGTTCCTGCGTGGCCAGCACCTTGCCGAGGATGCTGGGCACGATCACGATGAGTTCGGTGTGCGCCACGATGCGCGCCACGCTCAGGAAGCTCGAAAGACTGGTCACCACGTTGCGCTTCACGCCCAACCGGGCGATGGTCTTGTCGACGATGGCATGGCCCGTGCCCGACGAAGCCACCACCGCATGCGCCTCGGCCTCGAAGCGCTTGCGCGTGAGCCGCTCGCCAATGCGCGGATGGTTGCGTGCCGCCAGGCAGACGAAGTCCTGCATGAAAAGCGTCTGCTGGTAGAAGCCAGCGTCCAGCTGCGGCATGAAGCCCACCGCCAGGTCGACCGCGCCTTCCTCCAGGCGGCGTGCGCTCTCGGTGGAAATGATCTCGGTCTCGATGCGCACCCCCGGCGCCGCATGCCGCAGATGGCCGAGCAGGCCCGGCAGCAGCACCACTTCGCTGATGTCGGTCATGCAGATGCGAAAGCTGCGCGCCGCGGTGGCGGGGTCGAAGCTGGCGCGCCCGCCCTTGGCGCGGTTCAGCCGGTCGAGGATTTCCTGCACCAGCGGCTGGATCTGCCGCGCATAGGGCGTCGGCTCCATGCCGCGGGAGGTGCGCACGAACAGCTGGTCGCCGAAATGCGTGCGCAGCCGGGCCAGCGCGGTGCTGGCCGCCGACTGCGAAATGCCGAGCCGCTCGGCCGCGCTCGACACATTGGCCGTCTTGTGGACCTCGTCGAAAACCAGCAGCCATTCCAGATCGAGCTGGGCCATGAAACACCTCCCGTCCGTGTGCCGCCACCATTATCAAGAAATGCGATCGAAGCTATCGCCATGGCCCCGTTGCGCCAATAGTAGTACCGGCGGAAGATCGCTGTTTCCCGGAGACAACGGCCACGCGAGGGCCGGAACCGCCATGAAGCCCAACGCCCAGACAACCCCAACGCCAGCGCCTGCCAACGCCGCGGAGCGCCGCGGCTACTATGAGCGCATTCGCCCGCTGAACCTCACGCCGCTGTGGGAGTCGCTGCACGCCCTGGTGCCGCGCGAGCCCACCACGCCCTGCGTGCCGGCGCTGTGGCGCTATGACGAGATCCGCCCGCTGCTGATGGAATCGGCCGACCTCATAACTGCCGAGGAAGCGGTGCGCCGCGTGCTGGTGCTCGAAAACCCCGCACTGCCCGGCAACTCGTCGATCACGCAGTCGATCTACGCCGGCCTGCAGCTCATCATGCCGGGCGAGGTGGCGCCCTCGCATCGCCACGTGCAGTCGGCGCTGCGCTTCATCGTCGACGGCAAGGGCGCCTACACCACGGTGGGCGGCGAGCGCACCACCATGTACCCGGGCGACTTCATCATCACGCCGTCCTGGGCCTGGCACGACCACGGCAACGAGGGCGTCGGCGGCACGGCGGAGCCGGTGGTCTGGCTCGACGGGCTGGACATTCCGATGCTGCGCTTCTTCGACGCCGGCTTTGCCGAGAACGACGACGCCAAGGTGCAGCACGTGGCGCGCCCCGAGGGCAATAGCCTCGCGCGCTTCGGCCACAACATGGTGCCGGTGCGCCACGACCATGTGTCGCCCACCTCGCCGATCTTCAACTACCCCTATGCCCGCAGCCGCGAGGCGCTGGCCCTGCTGCAGAAGCAGGAAGCGCCCGATGCCTGGCTGGGCCACAAGCTGCGCTACATCAACCCGCTGACCGGTGGTGCGCCGATGCCCACCATCGGCACCCAACTGCAGTTGCTGCCCAACGGATTTGCGGGCAAGACGCACCGCGCCACCGACGGCACCGTCTACAGCGTGGTCGAAGGCCGCGGCAGCGCCGACATCGCGGGCCAGCGCTTCGAGTTCGGCCCGCGCGACACCTTCGTCGTGCCTTCGTGGGCGCCGCTGCGTCTCTCGGCACCCGGCCAAGACGTGGTGCTTTTCAGCTTCTCCGACCGTCCGGTGCAACAGGCGATGGGCATCCTGCGCGAAGCCTTCCTCGACGAGGCCTGAGAGCCGGCCGGACTTTTTTCTTTTCTTGCTTTGCATTGACCCTGTGCCGCCGCGCGCGGCAGGAGCCTTCATGTCCTTCGTCTTCACGCCTCCTTCCATCGTCGGCCTGCCCATTGCCGATTCGAGCGACTTGTTCCCGGTGCGCCGGGTCTACTGCGTGGGCCGCAACTACGCGGCGCATGCGCGCGAGATGGGCTTCGACCCCGACCGCGAGCCGCCGTTCTTCTTCTGCAAGCCCAACGACGACGCCTCCGTGGTGCCCGTGGCCGAAGGCGAAACCGGCGCCATTCCGTACCCGCCGCTCACGAGCAACTACCACTACGAAGCCGAGCTGGTGGTCGCCATCGGCAAGGGTGGCAAGGACATCGCGGTGGAGCAGGCGGCCAGCCACATCCACGGCTATGCCGTGGGCCTGGACATGACGCGCCGCGACCTGCAGATCAAGATGCGCGAGCAGGGCCGTCCATGGGAAATCGGCAAGGCCTTCGACTTCTCGGCGCCCATCGCCCCGCTGCGCACGCTCGCCGACGTGGGCGAGCTCGCTGCCGGCGCCATCACGCTAGAAGTCGACGGCCAGGTGCGCCAGAACAGCGACATCACGCACCTGATCTGGTCCGTCAACGAGGTGATCGCCAATCTCTCGACGCTCTTCACGCTGCAGCCCGGCGACCTGATCTTCACGGGCACGCCCGAAGGCGTGGGTGCGGTGAAGCCGGGGCAGACCCTCAAGGTCAGCATCGACAAGCTCCCCTCGCTCACCGTGCGAATCGACTGATCGAGCATTGCGCAGAGGCCCCCATGACCACATCTCCCCCGAAGAATCCTCCCACCGTGCTGCTCGTTGGCGGCGGCATCGGGGGCATGGCGGCCGCGCTGGCGCTCGCGCGGCTCGGCGTTTCCATCGACCTGCTGGAGCAGAGCGCCACCATCGGAGAGATCGGCGCCGGCCTGCAGCTCGGCCCCAATGCCTTCGCGGCGCTCGATGCGCTGGGCGTGGGCGAGGCGGTGCGCCGCAACTCGGTCTTCACCGACCGGCTCGTGATGATGGATGCGGTCGATTGCGGCGAAGTGGCTTCGGTGCCCGTGGGCGAGGCATTTCGCGCGCGCTTCAAGAATCCGTATGCGGTGAGCCACCGCGCCGACCTGCACGGCGCCATCCACGAGGCGGTGAAGCAGCATCCGCTGATTCGCTTTCATACGTCGGCCCAGGTCGAGTCCATCGATATCGGCACGGGCAAGACGCAAGGCGTGGTCGCCACCACGCGCGACGGCCGCCGCTTCGAGGCCGACGCCATCGTGGGTTGCGACGGCGTGAAATCGGTCGTTCGCGCCAGGCTCGTCGGCGACGAGGCACGCGTCTCGGGCCACGTGGTGTACCGCGCGGTGGTGCCGGTGGCCGACATGCCGGCCGACCTGCGCTGGAACGCGCCCGTGGTCTGGGCCGGCCCCAACTGCCACCTGGTGCACTATCCGCTGCGCCATGGCGAGCTGTACAACCTGGTCGTCACCTTCCACAGCCGCGACAAGGAAGAGTGGGGCGTGTCCGAAGGCAGCAAGGAAGAAGTGCTCTCGTACTTCGATGGGGTGCATGCGCGCCCGCGCCAATTGCTCGACCGACCCACGTCGTGGCGCCGCTGGAGCACGGCCGACCGCGATCCGGTGGAACGTTGGAGCGAAGGCCCCGCCACGCTGCTCGGCGACGCGGCGCATCCGATGATGCAATACCTCGCGCAGGGTGCCTGCATGGCGCTCGAAGACGCGGTGACGCTGGGCGCTGCGGTGCAGGCCTGCGATTTCGACATGCCCGCCGCCTTCAAGCTCTATGAGGCCGCGCGCATTCCGCGCACCGCCCGCGTGGTGCTGTCGGTGCGCGAGATGGGGCGGCTCTACCACGCCAAGGGCGTGGAACGTCTTGTGCGCAACAGCCTCTGGGTGGGCCGCACGCCCGAACGGTTCTACGATGCGGTCGAATGGCTCTATGCCTGGCGGCCCGAGCATTGCCTGGACGATGCGCGACGGGGCTGCTCGGCCGCGGTGATTTCGGCGCACTGAATCGAACGGATTTCTTCCACCATCACCATTCGAGGCCACAGGCCCAGGAGACAAAGGACCATGAACAACAAAATTTCGCGCGCACTGTGGACGGGGCTCATCGCCTTGTCGGCCAGCACCGGCGCCCTGGCGCAGGCCAGCGACTTCCCGAGCAAGCCCGTGACGCTGGTCACGCCTTTCGCAGCCGGCAGCGGGCCAGACGCGGTGCTGCGGATGGTGTCCGACAAGCTCTCGCGCCTGTGGAACCAGCGTGTGGTGATCGACAACAAGCCCGGCGGCGGCGGCTTCATCGCCATCGATCAGGCGCGCCGCGCAGCACCCGACGGCTACACGCTGCTGCAGCTGGACAGCGAGCACATCGCCGCGCTGCCGCACCTGTACAAGTCGCGCAACTTCGTGACGCTGCAGCATTTCGACCCCGTGGCCTCGCTGTTTCGCACGCCTTTCTTCGTGGCAGTGTCCAGCGAGTCGAAGTACAAGAACATGAGCGACCTGATCGCCGACGCCAAGGCCAACCCCGAAGCCATCGTCTACGGCTCGTGGGGCGTGGGCAGCCCGGGCCATCTGGGCGCGCAGCAGCTGGAGGCGCTCACGGGCATTCGCATGCGGCATGCGCCATACCGCGAGGTGTCGCAGCTGTTCTCCAACGTGGGCACCGGCGACGTGCCATGGAGCTTTGCCAGCATTCCTTCGAGCCAGGGCATCTACAAGGCCGGCAAGCTGCGCTACCTGGCCATCGCGGCGCCCAAGCGCATTCCGCAGCTCCCCGACGTGCCGACCATGGCCGAAGCCGGCGGGCCGGCCTCGCTCGAGGTGAATTCCTTCGTCTCGCTGCTAGCGCCCAAGGGCGTGCCGGCCGCGGTCAAGGCCAAGATCAACGCTGACGTCGCCAAGGTCATTGCGGACCCCGAAATCCGCGCCCGCTTCGACACCTTTGCGTTCGAGCCGCTGGCTTGGTCGCCTGAGGAGATCGAGCGCAACGCCGAGGCCAAGTCCAAGGTCTATGGGGAACTGGTGCGCCGGGGCAACATCAGCCTCGAATAGCGGCTGCGATCAGTACCATTACGTTTTTTAACAGTCTTCTTTTTCACCTTCTTCCATGCACGCATCCAAGAGAGCCCTCCTGATCGCCTGCGGCCTGGCAGCCGCCGCCGCGCTGCCGCTGGCGGCCCAGGCGCAGAACAACGCCTGGCCGACCAAGCCCATCCGCCTGCTCGTGGGTTTTCCGGGCGGCTCGACGCCCGACATCGCCGCCCGCACCATTGCCGAGCCGCTGGCCAAGGCGCTCGGCCAGCCGGTCGTGGTGGACAACAAGCCCGGCGCCTCGGGCAACATCTCGGCCGACATGGTGGCCAAGGCCACCGACGACCACACGCTGGGCATCGTGATCAATGGCAACCTCACTTCGTCGAAGATGCTGTACCCACGGCTGCCCTACGACCCGGCGAAAGATTTCACTTATCTGTCGCTGATTGCCACGGCACCGCTCGTGCTGGTGGCGCAGAACAACCTGCCTTCAGGCACCGCCTTCTTCGATGCGGCGCGCAAGGGCGGCGACAAGTGGAACTACGGCTCGGTGGGCGTGGGCTCCGTCGGGCATCTGGGCATGGAGCTGCTCAAGAGCCGCGTGAACGGCTTCAGCCCCGAGCACGTGCCCTACCAGGGCAACCCGCAGGTCGTGACCGCGATGCTGGGCGACCAGGTGCAGATGGCCCTCATCCCTCCGGGCGTGGCCATGCCGCAGGTGCGCGCCGGCAAGCTCAAGGCCATCGGCCTTACCGGCGGCCGCAGCGCGCTGGTGCCCGAGCTGCCACCGCTGGCCGACGCCGGCGTGCGCGACTTCTCGCTCGAAGTGTGGGTGGCGCTGCTCGGGCCCGCCAACCTCTCGAAGACGGCGCAGGCGCGCATCAGCCGTGAACTCGAAGTGATCATGAAGCAGCCCGAAGTGCGCCAGAAGCTCTTCGAGCAGGGCTGGCAGGCGGTGGGCACCTCGCCCGACGGCATGCGCCTTCGCGTCAAGGAAGAGGCGGCGATCATGACCAAGATCATCTCGGCCCGCGGCATCAAGATTCAGTGATGACCACCGTCCAGCACAGCAAGACCCTCACCGAGCCGGCGCGCAAGCTGCCGGTCTTCGGCGAATACGACGTGGTGGTGGTCGGCGGCGGGCCCGCCGGCATTGCCGCCGCCGTCAGCGCCGCGCGCCACGGCGCGAACACGCTGCTGGTGGAACGCTATGGCTTCCTCGGCGGCATGGGCACGGCGGGCGGCGTGACCAACTTCGCAGGCCTGTACGGCAAGCGCGACGGCGAGATGACGCTGCTTGTGCGCGGCGTGACCGACGACCTGCTGGCGCGCATCGAGGCGCTGGGCGGCCTCAACAAGCCGCAGGACGGCATGCAGGGCCGCATCCGCGTGCGCTCCTACGACACCTCGGCCTACAAGATCGCGGCCGACCAGTTGCTGCTGGATGCTGGCGTGCACCTGCTGTTTCACGCCTGGGCGGCCGCCGTGATTCGCGACGGCGAGCGCATCGCGGCGCTGGTGGTCGAGACCAAGTCGGGCCGGCAGGCAATTCGCGCCAACGCCTTTGTCGATGCCAGCGGCGATGCCGACGTGGCGGCCTTTGCGGGCGTGCCCTTCGAAGTGGGTGACGGGCATGGCAGCGGCCTGTTCCCGACCACGATGTTCCGTGTCGGCCAGGTCGATGCGCCCGCGGCGCTCGCGGCCGTCGGCGAGTTCAAGGCCATCAACGACCTGATGGAACGGGTGCAGGCGCAAAAGCCCGGCGCCTACAAGTTTCCGCGCGAAGGCGCGATCCTGCGGCCCAACATCGATCCGCGCGAATGGCGCGCCAACGTCACGCAGATTCGCAATGCCGCGGGCCGTGCGATGAACGGCATCGATGCGCGCGAGCTCACCGAAGGCGAGCTCGAAGGCCGGCGCCAGATTGCCGAATACTTCAAGTTCATGAAGGCCGAGGTGCCGGGCTTTTCGCAGTCGGCCATCGTGGAGATTGCGCCGCAGGTCGGCATTCGCGAAACGCGCCGCATCGAGGGCCTGTATGCGCTCACGGGCGAGGACATCCTGTCGTCGGCCAGCTTCGACGACAGCATCGGCATCAACGCCTGGCCGATGGAAATGCATGCCGACGGCCGCATCGAATGGGCCTTTCCGCGTGACGACAACCGCACCTACAACCAGCTGCCCTGGCGCATGCTGGTGCCGCGCCAGGTCGACAACCTGCTGGTGGCCGGCCGCTGCGCCGCCATGACGCACGAAGGCCAGTCGGCCGCGCGCGCGAGCGGCGGCTGCTTTGTCATGGGGCAGGCCGCGGGTACGGCGGCGGCTTCGCTGGGCGGCAGCTCCAAGTTTGCGGACGTCGATGTGCCTGCGCTTCAGAAGAAGCTGATTGCCGACGGCGCAGATATCGACCGTTGATTTCCACAGGGAGCAGCTGACCGTCCCGCGACAGCGCGCGGGCCTGGGCTTTGCTATGGTTGAGGGTTGATTCTTTTTGCTGACACCCGACCGCCATTTCCGATGACCACCGATCCCGCCACCGCCGCCCGCCTTGTCGACGAACTCGTCGCGCTCATGCAGCTCGAGCCGCTCGGGGGCGACAAGTTCCTGGCCCAGAGCGAGGACATTGGCACGCCCGCCGTGTTCGGCGGCCAGGTGCTCGGCCAGTCGCTCGCGGCCGCGAGCCTCACGGTCGGCGCCGACCGCCCGGTGCATTCGATGCACGCCTACTTCCTGCTGCCGGGCGAGCACGCGCCCATCGAATACAGCGTCGACCGCGTGCGCGACGGCCGCAGCTTCACCACGCGGCATGTGGTGGCGCGCCAGCAGGAGCGCATCATCTTCGAGATGTCGGCCTCCTTCCAGACGGTGGACGACGGCGTCGAGCACCAGTTCGCCATGCCCGCGGTGGCAGGCCCGGAGGGATTGATCAGCGAGATCGACCAGCGCATCGCACTCGGCGACCGCCTGCCCGAGCGCTGGCGCATCAAGGGCCTGGAGCCGCACGGCATCGAATACCGCCGCGTCGAAGCCGACGACCTCTTGACGCCGGAGGTGCGCCCGTCCGAAAGTGCCATCTGGATGCGCGCCATTGCGCCGCTGCCCGACGACCCGGTCGTGCACCGCGCACTGCTCGCCTACGCGTCCGACCACGGGCTGCTGCGCGCCGCGATGCTGCCGCACGGCCTGAGCTTCATGAGCGGCCAGGTGCGTCCCGCGAGCCTCGACCACGCGATGTGGTTCCACCGCGATTTCCGCATGGACGATTGGCTGCTCTACGTGCTCGATTCGCCAAGTGCCGGCGGCGCGCGCGGCCTGTGCCGCGGCAGCCTCTTCTCGCGTGACGGGCGGCTGGTGGCTTCTACGGCGCAAGAGGGGATGCTGCGGGTCAAGCGCTGAGAAGGTGTTCGATGGGTGTTGGATGCTGCTGTTCAGGGCGGCGCTCCCGCCGACGGGGGACATTCGCGGAAGGGAGTACCCGGTGTCCTGTGCACGCGCCCTGAGGCCCCAAGCCCCTACCTACAATTGAGGACATCTGCCCGTGAGGCGTGGCGCGGCCTTTGTCGCCGCGTGCGGGCTGTTTGCATTCTTCATGTCCTCCCCACACAGCCGCCTGCGCACCGAGTGGTGCCCGAGCATTCCACGCGAATTGATGGCCGGTGCCGTTGCCACCTTCGCCCTGATTCCCGAGGTCATCGCCTTCTCTTTCGTCGCGGGCGTCGATCCGGCCGTCGGGCTGTTCGCATCGTTCGTCATCAGCGTCGTCATTGCCTTCACCGGCGGACGGCCGGCCATGGTGTCGGCCGCCGCGGGGTCGGTGGCGCTGGTGGCCGCACCTCTGGTGCATGCGCACGGGCTGCCGTACCTGCTGGCGGCGGGCGTGCTGGCCGGCGTGATGCAGATCCTGTTCGGCCTGCTGCGGCTCGGGGTGCTGATGCGCTTCGTCTCCACCTCGGTGCGCACGGGCTTCGTCAACGCGCTGGCCATCTTGATCTTCGCGGCGCAGATGCCGCACTTCATCGGAGCCAACACGGCCACCTGGGCGATGGTGGGACTGGGGCTCGCCATCATCTACCTGCTGCCGCGCATCACGAAGGCCGTGCCGTCGCCGCTGGTGTGCATCGTGGTGGTCACGCTCGCGGGCCATTGGCTGAACCTGCCGCTCAAGACCGTGGCCGACCTCGGCCAATTGCCCGATGCGCTGCCGGCCTTTGCCTGGCTGTCGGTGCCAATGTCGCTCGAAACGCTGCGCATCATCGCGCTGCCGGCGTTCGCCATCGCGATGGTCGGCCTGCTCGAATCGATGATGACCGCCAGCGTGGTGGACGACCTCACCGACACGCCGAGTTCTAAGAACCGCGAATGCAGCGGCCTCGGCATTGCCAACGTTGCGGCGAGTTTCTTTGGCGGTATCGCGGGCTGCGGAATGATCGGCCAGACCGTGAGCAACGTGCGCTACGGCGGGCGAGGGCGGCTGTCGACGCTGTTTGCGGGCGCGTTCCTGCTGATTCTCATGGTGCTGCTGAAGCCCTGGGTGTCGCAGGTGCCGGTGGCGGCGCTGGTCGCGATCATGGTGATGGTGTCGGCCTCGACCTTCGACTGGGGCTCGCTGCGCACGCTGGTGCGCCATCCGCGCATGTCCAGCGCGGTGATGCTCGCGACCGTGGCCGTCACCGTCGCCACCGACAACCTGGCCGCGGGCGTTGCCACCGGCGTGATGCTGAGCGGCGTGTTCTTCACCTTCAAGGTCGCGCGGCTGCTGCATGTGCATGCCGAAGCTGGAGCTGGCGACGACGGTGTGCGTGTCTACCGCGTGAGCGGCCAGGTGTTCTTCGCATCGGCCGACATGCTGGTGGATGCCTTCGACGTGCGCGAGATCGACGGCGCGCCGGTGCACATCGACGTGTCGCAGGCCCATTTCTGGGACGTGACCGCGGTGGCCGCGCTGAACAAGATCGTCGAGCGGCTGCGCAAGCACGGCAGCATGGTCGAGGTCAGCGGCCTCAACCAGGCTAGCCAGGACCTGATCCTGCGGCTCGACACGGCGCCCGAATGAGCTAGGTGATTTTCCTCATGAGCCGAGTGGTGCCTTGCATCTAGCCTTTCCAGATCCCGTCGGATGTCCGATGAACCGGAAGGCCCTCATGAAAATTCCCGCCCCGGTGCTGACGAACATGCGCCGCACCATCCAGTCCTACGAAGACTCCGCGCGCGAGTACGACGCGATCGTGGCGGACCACCCGCCGCCCGAGATCGAGGACGCACTGCGCCGGATGATGGCGCTCGTCCCCGCCGGCGGCACCGTGTTCGAGATCGGTTCCGGCACGGGGCGGGACGCCGACTTCGTCGAGTCCCTGGGCGGGATCGTCAGGCGCACCGATGCGACGCAGGCCTTTCTCGATCTGCAGGCGGGGCGCGGCAAGAAGGGCGAGCTGCTCAACGTCGTGACGGATGTGCTGGGCGGGCCCTACAGCGCCATCCTCGCGATGGCCGTGCTGATCCATGTCGATCGCGCGCAGGTCGCGCCGGTCCTGCGCAAGGTGTTTGACGCCCTCGAGCCCGGCGGCGTCTTCCTCGTGGCCATGCGCATCGGCGAAGGTGAGACCAATGGCGACTACCAGACCGTGTACTGGGCGAAAGACCCGTTTGCCGAAGAGCTCGCAGCGGCCGGCCTGCGCTTGCAATGGGAAAGGCAGTGGATCGGCCGCGAGAACGTGACGTGGGTCAGCTTCCTCGCCTGCCGTCCACGGGAGCGAGTGCAGGCCTAGACGCCCAGGTAGCGCGTCCACAGCGACCGGTCGGCGTCCAGCGCGGCCGAGTCGCCCTGCCACACCACGCGCCCTCGTTCGAGGATCACGTGGCGGTCGGCCAGCGGCAGCAGGCGCTGCACGTACTTGTCGACCACCAGGATCGCTTCGCCCTCGGCCTTGAGCGTGGCAATGCAATGCCAGATCTCTTCGCGGATCACCGGGGCCAGGCCTTCGGTGGCTTCGTCGAGGATCAGGAGGCGCGGATGCGTCGACAGCGCGCGCGCAATCGCCAGCATCTGCTGCTCGCCGCCCGAGAGCTGGTTGCCCGCATTGGCCTTGCGTTCGGCAAGACGCGGAAACAGGCCGTACAGCGCCTCGATCGTCCAGCGCGGCGCGCTGCCCGGGCGCGGCCGTGCAAAGGCGCGCAGGTGCTCGTCCACACTGAGGTTCGGAAACACATGCCGCCCCTCGGGCACGATGGCCACACCGCGCCGGGCAATGGCATCCGGCTTGTGTCCGCCGATGGCGTCGCCGCCGAAATGCACGCTGCCGCGAACCGGTGCCAGCGTGCCGGTCAGCACCTTCAGCAGCGTGCTCTTGCCCATGCCGTTGCGGCCGAGCAGCGCAAGCACTTCGCCGGGCCGAATGTCCAGGTCGATGCCGAACAACACCTGGCTGGCGCCGTAGCCGGCCTCGATGGATTTCGCATCGAGCAATGTGGTGGTCGCGTTCATGCGTGCCCCTCCGCTTCTGTCCCGAGATAGACCGCCTGCACGTCGGGATGCCCGCGCACTTCGTCGGCTGTGCCGCTCATGAGCACGCGGCCCTGCACCAGCACCGTGAGCCGGTCGGCGAGGCGGAACACCGCGTCCATGTCGTGCTCGATCAGCAGGATCGCCATCGATTCGCGCAGCGATTCGATCAGCTCGACCATGCGCGCGGATTCGTCCGGACCCATGCCGGCCATCGGCTCGTCGAGCAGCAACAGCTTGGGTTCGGCCGCGAGCGCGAGCGCCACGTCGAGCGCGCGCTGTGCGCCGTGCGGCAGCGTGCCCGCGATGCGGTGGCGTTCGTTGCCCAGCCCCACGCGGTCGGCCAGCGCCACGGCGCGTTCGACCAGGCCGCGTTCGGTCGCGCGCGGCGCCATGAAGCGCAGGCTGCTGCCCGCATGGGCCTGGGCCGCGAGCATGAGGTTGTCGTGCACGGTTTCCTTGGCGAATACGCGCGTCACCTGAAAGCAGCGCGACATGCCGGCCGCCACGCGCTGGTGGTCCTTGAAGCCGGTGATGTCCTTCTCGTCGAGCAGGATGCGTCCGGCGTCGGCCTTGAGCAGCCCGGTGATCAGGTTCACCAGCGTGGTCTTGCCCGCGCCGTTCGGCCCGATGAGCGCATGCACTTCGCCGCGCTCCACCGTGAGGTTTACGTGGTCGGTCGCGAGCAAGCCGCCGAAGCGCTTGACCAACCCTTCGATTCTGAAAAGACTCATGTTGTTGCCTTGCTCCCTCGCCCCTCTGGGGAGAGGATTGGGGTGAAGGGCAAGCGGCGCTTGTACAAGGCTGCGAGTCCCTTGGGCGCCCACAGAGCAACAGCAATCAACAACAATCCAAGCGGCATGTGCCAATGCTCCGTGTGCTGCTTCAACGCCTCCTCGAGCACCAGCCAGACCACGGCACCCACAGGCCCGCCCCAGCTGCGCCCGAGCCCGCCGATGACGACCATCACCAGCAGCGTGGCCGACTGCGTCCAGTGCATCGTCGCCGGGCTCACGAAGCCATTGCCGCCCGCGAGCAGCGCGCCGGCCAGCCCTGCAATGGCGCCGGCAATCGCAAAGGCCACCAGCTGCAGCCTGAACACCGGATAGCCCAGCGCACGCATGCGCGTCTCGTTGTCGCGGATGCCCATCAGCGCATGGCCGAAGCGCGATTGCGTCGCGCGGTGCAGCCACCAGAGCGCGAGAGCAACCAGCGCCAGAACCACCCAGTAGAAGTTCGACTCGTTGCCGAGGTCCAGCCCCGGCAGCAGCGTCGGCCGGCTCATCAGCGTGTAGCCGTCGTCGCCGCCGTAGCGGCGCAGCGACACCACCACGAAGTACAGCATCTGCGCGAAAGCCAGCGTGGTCATGATGAAGTAGACGCCGCGCGTGCGCAGCGCCACCGTACCGATCAGCGCCGCGACGAGGCCGGCGACGAGCGCGGCCGCCGGCCACATCACCCAGGCCGACACCACGCCCGCGTCGCTGAGCGCCACCACCGTGTAGGCGCCCATGCCGATGAAGCCCGCATGCCCGAGCGCCACCATGCCGCCGAAGCCGAGGATGAAGTTGAGGCTGGCCGCGGCCAGCGCCACCACCAGCACGCGCCGCACGAAGCCGATGTAGAACTCGATCCCGAACAGCGGCGCGACCAGCGGAAAGGCCGCGAGCACCAGCAGGAGCAGCCCGAGGCCGATATAGCGTGAGGAAGATTTCATGCGCGTGCCGAGAACAGGCCCGAGGGCCGGAAGATCAAGACGATCACCATCAGCGCGTACATCGCGACTTCGGCGAACAGCGGCCCCAGGTCGGCGGCCGTGGCGGGCGGCAGCGTGGCGCGCAGCAGCATCGGCACGAAGGCGCGGCCGATGGTGTCGACCACGCCCACCAAGAGGGCGGCCACGAAGGCGCCGCGCACCGAACCGATGCCGCCGATCACCAGCACCACCAGCGCCGGAATCAGGATGGCCTCGCCCATGCCGACCTGCACCGCGACGATCGGCCCCATCAGCGCGCCGGCCAGCGCGGCCAGCGCCGCACCGAGCAGGAACACGCCGTTGAAGATGCGGCCCACGCGCACGCCCATCAGCTCGGCCATCGGCCGGTCGGAGGCGCCCGCGCGTACCCGCATGCCGATGCGCGTGTGGTTGACCAGCAGGTAGAGCGCGAGCGCCACCAGCAGTCCGCCGACCAGGATGACCAGGCGGTAGGCCGGATACGGCAAGCCGTCGATCAGGTTCACCGGCCCCGAAAGCGCTGCGGGTGTCGGCGCCATCACGGGCGAGGGTCCCCAGGCCATCGTCACGATGTCGTCGGCCACCAGGATCACGCCGAAAGTGGCGAGCACCTGCGCGAGGTGGTCGCGTGTGTAGAGGCGGCGCATCAGCAGCACTTCGAGCAGCAGCGCCACCACGACGGTGACCGCCACCGCAATGACGATGGCCGCCGTGAACGAGCCGGTGCGCGTGTGCGCCTCGGCCGCCACGTAGGCGCCCGACATGAAGAGCGAGCCATGCGCGAGGTTCAGCACGTCCATGATGCCGAACACCAGCGTGAGCCCCGCCGCCAGCAGGAACAGCATCAACCCATAGCCGAGGCCATTGAGCAGCTGCTCGAGAACGAGGATGCCGCTCACTTGAGAGGACACTTGTCGGCGTACGAGTCGCCGTAGTTCGTAAGAACCGTGTTGATCAGCTTGTTCGTGACCTTGCCCTGCGCGTCCTTGCCGATCACGCGCAGGTAGAAGTTCTCGACCGGATAGTGGTTGTTCGCGTACTTGAAATTGCCGCGCGTCGAGGCATAGCTGGCCTTCTTCAGCGCGGCCACCACGGCTTCGCGGTTCTGCGCGTTGCCGCCGGCCTGCTTCACGGCGGCGTCCATCGCAAGGATCGCGTCATAGGCCTGCGCCGCATACACCGACGGATAGCGGCCGTTGTATTCCTTGCGGAACGCGGCCACGAAAGCCTTGTTGGCCGCGTTGTCGAGGTCGTGCGCCCAGTGCGAGGTGTTGAACAAACCGAGCATCGGCTCGCCCACGGCGCCGATCACGTCTTCGTCGGCCGAGAAGCCGCTGGTCACCAGCGTGATGTCTTTCGACAAGCCCGCGCCCACGAACTGCTTGATGAAGTTGATGCCCATCGCGCCGGGCAGGAAGAAGTAGATCGAGTCGGGCTTGGCCGCGCGCAGCTGTGCGAGTTCGGCGGCGTAGTCGATCTGGCCGAGCTTGGTGTAGAGCTCGTCGGCCACCTGGCCCTTGAACTGGCGCTTGAAGCCGCCGAGGGCATCCTTGCCGGCGGGATAGTTGGGCGCAATGAGCACGGTCTTCTTGAAGCCGCGGTCTTGTGCGAACTTGCCGGCGGCCTCGTGGAACTGGTCGTTCTGGTAGGCGGTGCCGAAGAAGTACGCATTGCATTGGGCGCCTGCGAACTGGCTCGGGCCGGCATTGGCCGAGAGGTACGGGACCTTGGCGTTGAACAGCGTCGGGCCCACGGCCAGCGCCACGTTGGAGCCGATGGGGCCGCTGAAGATATCGATCTTGTCGCGCTGGATCATGCGGTCGACCAGCTGCTTGGCCTGGTCGGGGCTGCCGGCCATGTCGGCCTGCACGAACTCGACGTCCTGTCCGCCGAGCTTGCCGCCCAGCTGCTTGATGCCGAGCGCAAAACCGTCACGCGCCTCGGCGCCCAAGGCCGCGAACGGGCCCGAGATGTCGAGCGCCAGGCCCACTTTCACGGGCGCGGCCACGGCGGATGCTGCGCCGCCAAGGGCTGCGCCACAGAGCAGCAGCGAAAGCAGGGTGCGCGGCAGCGCGGACGACTTCGGGGACGGATGGCTCATGGATTCTCCGGGCAAAGGAAGGGTGAAACGACGCCCCGGTGCCGCGCCATGCAGCACCGATGACATTAAACCGTTGATAGCTAAATACTTTAACCATAAACAATTCGGTGTCAACGGTGCTAGCACGAATGGTGCCAATGCCTCGTGTCACTTCCTGGTGCGCGGGAGTCCTTTTCCAGGGGACTTCGCGCTGGTTCAGCCGAACGGATTTGCAGTGGCAAACCAGAGGCCGATGCCCGTCGCGATGATGAATGCGCCGTCGGTCACGCCCGCCACCAGGAAGAACTTGGTCTGCAGCGTGTCGACCAGTTCGGGCTGGCGTGCCGTGCTCTCGAGAAACTTCTGGCCGACCAGTCCGATGCCCAGGCAGGAGCCGAGTGCGGCCACGCCGATGAGCAGGGCGACTGCGAGGGGAAGGATGTTGAAGCCGGTCATGGTGTTTTCTCCTGGTGGTTGATTGACTGGTTGATCGATGGAGGTACTTTCCCAGAGCGGGTGCATGCGGTCCATGACGTGGGAGGTCATGCTGGGCACGAAAAAAAGCCGGCCGTAAAAACGGCCGGCTCTTCCGGAGCATCGCGGAGGGCTATGGAAGCTGCGTCCAGTTCTGGTTGTTGCCGCCGTTGCAGGTCCACGTGATCAATGCGGTGTCCTGCGTGGTGGAACCGTTGGGCACGTCGAGACAGGAACCCGAGGCGCGGTTGCGGATGGTCCCGCCCACCAGGCTCCACTGGGTCGTGTTGCCCGCCGTGCAGGCCAGCTGCACCACCGGTGCATTCGTCGTCGCGGTGCCGTTCTGTGCCAGGCACAAGCCGCTGTGCTCGGCCACCAACTGCACATAGCCGCCGGTGAGGCTGTTCACCGTGAACTTCTCGTTGCTTGCGTTGCCGCACGGCCATTGCACCGCCGTCGCGCCGCTGGTGGTGGACACGCCCTTGATGTTCACGCACATCGTGGGGTTGAGGTCCGAGCGGATGCGCGTGACGACGGCTGGCGCGGTGTCGAGCGAGCGCACGTACTCGCGGATCGCCACCTGGTCGGCCGCGGGCAGGCTGGAGGCGTTGCCGTGGCCGCTGGTGAGCACGTCCTGCAGCGTGGCCGCCTGCCCATTGTGGAAGAAAGCCGTGGTGTTCCAGGTGCCCGACAGCGTCGGCGTGTCGAAGCCCATGCCCGCCAGCGGCTGGTTGATGCCCTTGCCCGACGAGAGCTGGATCGTGCCCACGTCGTGCCGGAGGCCATCGCGCAAGGTGCCGCCGGTGTGGCACGTGGCGCACTGCGCTGTGTTGAACACCGTCTGGCCCCGTGCCGCATCGACGCTCAGGCTGCCATCTGCCGCACGCGCCGGGCTGCGCATGTACTTGTTGAGTGAACCGAGGTAGGCCGCCATGTCGTCGAGCTGCGCGTTCTTGCCGGCCTTGGGCGCGCCCAGCGGATCGGACGTGGCCGCGAAGTCCGCATTCGTCAGAAAGCCGGTGCCGCCGAACTCGTTGCGGATGTCGTTCTCGAAGTCCTGCACCTCGTCGAAGTTGGCGGTCCAGTGCAGCTTGCCGTGCCCCAGGCCGCGGCGGCCCATGAGGCTGATGGTGCGCCGCAGCCCCTCGCCGCGCTGAGTGAAGTCCCACACCATGCCGTCGTCGCCGCCGTCGGCGTGGCAGCTCGCGCAGGAGAGATAGTTGTCCTTGCTCATGCGCCGGTCGGACGCGTTGTAGAACACCTGCTTGCCGCGCAGTGCCGCGGCCGCCATCGGCTCCTGCGCGACCGTCGCCACGTTCTGCAGGAAGATCGGCGCCGCCGATTCCGACGACAGCACCGAGGCCACGTCGTGCACCGACACCGAGCGCGCGAGGAAGTTGTTGACGAACAGGCGCTTGCGCACCGCGTCCAGGTACAGGCCGTGCGGCGCGCTGCTGGCGTTGATCTCGCCCCGCACCGCGCGGCTGTACGGATCGACGATGGCCACGCGGTTGCCTTCCATCTGCGCGACGAAGAGGTAGTCGCCCGACGGCGAGAACAGCGCGGCGCGTGCCGGTGCGCGGTCGTCGAAGTCGATCTGCTCGGCGAACACTTCCGCGGCCGCCTGCAGGTTGACCTGCGAGAGGATCGAGCGGACCGTCTGGTCGTGCAGCAGGTTGTTGCCGTCCCTGAACTTGCCGCGCACGATGTTGTCCTTCTTCGAAGGCAACACCGCCCGCGTGCCGTCCGGCGAGATCACCACCTGGCTCAGGTAGTTGGCTACACCGCGCGCACGGCTCTCGGTGTCCACCGTGGTGGTGTCCACCGGCAGCGCGATGGTGGTCATGGCGCTCATGCTCTGCAGGTTCACCTTGTGCAGCTGGCCGCCCGTCATCTTCGACTTGAAGCGGGTGACATAAGCCACCTGGGCGTCGGAGCTCACCGCGATGCCGCGCAGGTTGCCTTCGAGCGCGACCGCGCTGGTGGTGGCGCCGTTGCTCGGGTCGAAGCTCATCAGCACCGACTTGCTCTCCAGCGTCAGAAGGCCCTTGGCGCCATCGGGGGTGAAGGCCACGCCGTAGGGGCCGCTGCCATAGGCGAGCGGCACGGTGGCCGAGAGCGAGCCGTCGGCCGCATTGAGCGCCACCAGCTTGTCCTCGCCCTGCACCGTGACCCAGATGCGGCCGTCGGGTCCGACAGCCAGCGTCTTCGCCTCGTCGCCCACGCGCGTTTCCCAGCGCTTGGCCAGGGTCTGTGCGTCGATGGCTGCGACCGTGCCGCTGTCGGGGTTCACCGCGTACACCGAGTTCGCATCGCCGACGATGTTGGTGGTGTGCGTCGGCGCGCGCGCCGTGACCGGGGCGATCACCGTGACGATGTAGGTGTAGAAGGTCTCGCGGCCGTTCGCGTCCTTCACCGTCAGCGTCACCGTGTAGTGGCCGGGGCGCGTGTAGGTGTAGGTGTAGTTCGGCTGGCTCGCGTAGGCCGTCTGGGTGCCGTCGCCGAAGTTCCAGCGGAACTGCGCGCCGCTGCTGCCGAGCGTGGCGGGGTTGAACACCAGCTGGCCGTTGACGATCTTCGGTCCGCCGCCGATGCCGGGGTCGCCAATGATGGTCTGTGCGCGTAGCGTGCTCACCTCGGTGTCGGAGAGCACGCGGCCGTAGACGCGCACTTCCGCCAGCGTGCCCTTGAAGAGCGCCGCATTGCCCTGGATCTGGCCCAGCACACTGAACTTGTTCGTGAGGCCCTTGTTGCCCGTGAGGCCGGCGGAGGTGGTCTTCACGCCGTCGACGTACACCGCCTGCGCGCCAGAGGCTGCGTCGCGCGTCAACACCACGTGGTGCCAGTTGCCGTCGTTCACTGGCGCCGTGGAGGTGGTGCCCGCATGGTTGCCCACCGACAGCTTGATGCGCCCGCTGTTGTCGAGCCAGCCCCAGAACACATCGTCCGCGCCGCCGGACTGGTCGCGACCGAAGATGCCGGGCGCGGTCCATGAGTTCGCACCGCCCGCCTGCGTGGTCTTCATGTAGAAGCTCAGCGATGCGGTGCCGCCGAGCACGGTGGCGACGGAATCGTTCTTCAGTGGCACGCCGGCGGTGCGGTTCGCGAAGTTCATGCCGATGCTCTCGAACGCGTCGCCCGACACCGGCGTGCCATTGTTGTTGCCGATCTGGTCGGAAAGATTGCCGGCCAGCGTCCAGTAGTGCATCAGATTGATGTCGGTCGCGTTGCCGGTGTTGAAGGTCGATTTGTAATCCGCGCCGATGGCGTTGCCCGCATAGTCCTTCACGCCGTTGGCCGGAAGGAACACCTCATAGCTGGTGCCGGGAGAGAGCGGCTGCTCGGGGTGGAAGTTGATGATGCCCAACTGCACGCTGTAGGTGCCCGCCAGCGTGTTGCCGCCCACCGGGCGCACGATGAAGGTGTTGGAGTTCACACTCTCGGGCCGGATGTTGTCCGTCATGCCCAGGCCGATGCGCGAGGTAAGCGCCTGCTGCTTCGCGCCGTTGGCGGGAGAGACCTGCGTCACCGCCGGCTTGGTGGTGTCGGGGTCCACCGAATGCACGATGAAGCCGCTGCCCGAGCCGTGGTCGTTACCCACGAAGACGAGATTGCCGAACATCGCGACCTGGCCGTTGTCCGAATGCGAGAAGTTCGGGTCGTCCTCGCGCAGGATGCTGCCGCGGCCCACCTCCACGTGGTTCAGCGGATTGCTCACGTCGACCTTGTGGATGCGGGTCTGGGCGCCCTGGATCACGTAGTTGTCCTGGGTGGCGCAGTACAGCTGTTCGTCGATGACCAGCCGGTTGTCCTCGGCCACGAAGCGCGAACGGTCGCTCAGGTCGTAGCTGTACATCCTGGCGCCGCTGTTGCGCGCGGAGGCATGCACGCTTTTTCCGTCGAAGCAGGTCGCGTAGTAGAACGGCGTGGTGCCCACGATGGAATCGAGCACCTTCGGGTTGAGCGGATCGGAGATGTCCAGGCTCGCGAAACCGCCGTTGCTTTCCATGGCGGTCAGCACCATGTGGTTGCCCATCGTGAAGATCGGGCCGACGCGAAAGCCGCCAAGCTCGCCGGTGGGCACCGGGTTGGGCTTGCCGGCGCCGCGGTTGGCGACCACGGCGTTCGCGGGGTCGGTCGCATCGACGATGAACATGCCCCGGCCCGCCGATGCCACGTACAGGTAGGGCGCCTGCCACCAGAGCTGCCAGGCCACGTTCTCGTAGTCGCCGGCGTTGACGCCGGGCAGTGCCAGCTTCTTCACCTGCTTGATGTCGTTGACGTCGGTGAAGTCCCAGAACTCGACGCCGTTGATGCTCGGCAGCACCACGTACGTCTTGCCGCCGATCTTCGCAGTGCCGAAGGAGTGCGTTTCGCGGAACTCCTTGGTGCGGGCCTCGGGCTCGTAGATCTTCTTGACGAGCTGGATCTGGCGCGGGTTCGACACGTCGTACAGCAGGAAGCCGCCCGGGCCGAGGCCGCTGTCCGGCGCGAACGAGGTGAGGAAGTAGCCGTTGACCATGATGCCCGCGTTCATGCCGTAGTCCTTGCGGCCCGGGTAGGTGGCGGGTACCTCGCGCGACTCGTAGGCGCTGCTGTGCGCCGGATCGAGCGGGTGCGCGGCGCTCGTGATCATCGACACCGGCTTGAACAGTTCGGCCGAGGTGTAGGTGAGATTGCCCAGGCCAGGCCCCTGCAGAGGGAGTGGGTCGGCAACTGCTTCCGCAACGGCCGTTGCCATGCTGTTGAGGGTCGTCATCGGACTGACCCCCGTGATCGCCGCATGCGTCAGCAATGTGACGAGCGGGGCCAGGAACGCCATCAGGAAATACCGGATCTTCATCGTCGCCTCCAGGTTATTGGTAGAAGTTTTCAGGGCAACCCATTCCTCGACCGCTCCCTGGTGCGCGCGCAGGACGCACCCCGGCAGGCGACGGGTCCATCGCCTACCGTGCTGACTTCTTGTTGTGTTCTTGCGCCGGCGCTTTTCTTTGTCTTACTTCGCGCCGCTCGATTCGTAGAGGGCCCAGGCCGCCTCGGCGCTCGCACCGCGGTGGATCATGGCCATCAGCGCACTCACCACCGCCGAAGGATTCGCGTGCTGGTAGACGTTGCGCCCGTACACCATGCCGACCGCGCCCTGGTCCAACAGCGCGCGCGAGCGCGCGAACACCTGCTGCAGGTCTTCGCGACCGCCGCCGCGCACGAGCACGGGGCAGCGCGCGGCCTGCACCACGCGGTGAAAGTCCTTCGGGTCGCTGGTCGGATCGGCTTTGACGATGTCGGCACCCATCTCGCGTGCGAGGCGCACCAGCGTCACGATCTTCTCGGCGTCGCCGTCGACCTGGTAGCGACTGCCGGGGGTGGGCGACTGCATTACCAGCGGTTCGATCATCAGCGGCATGCCGTAGCGGTCGCAATCGGCGCGCACGCGCGCGATGTTCTGCACACACTGGCGGAACAGATCGGGCTCGTTCGGCAGCATGAACAGATTCACGACGACGCAGGCCGCATCGCGCTGCACGGCGGGCAACACCGGATCGTGCTCGTTCTGCAGCTGGGCCCACATTGCGCGGTGCAGCGTGGCGTTGTAGGGGTTGCCCATGTCGATGCGCATCACGAGCGCGGGCTTGTCACGGCCGGGTCGGTCCTGCAGCAGGTCGGACTGGCCGTAGTTGAGCTGGATCGCATCGGGGCCGGCGGCCAGGAGCTTGTCCATGACCTGGGGCATGTCCTCCAGGCCGTCGAGGAATGAGGGCTCGTTGCACACGCCGTGGTCCAGGGCGATGTCCAGGCAGCGGCCGTTGGTGAGCAAGCGGTTGAGCCGCGCGGTCTTGTCTTTCGACATGGGAAAGAACTCCTTGTTGGGGGCGGAAATGAAGAGGGGATATCAGGCGAGCACCGAGAGGTGGCGCTTTGCCGCGGCGTCGATCAGCAGCAGGGCTTCGCCGTCCAGCGCGACCGCACAGGCGCCAGCGTTCTCGATGGACTGCTGGCGCACGCGCGCACCGCACAGCGCGACGGCCACGGTGCCGCGCGCGACGGTCCACGCGATCATCATCTGGCCGAACGAACAGCCCAGCTTTGCGCGCACGGGTTCCAACTCTTCGAAGAAGGCCTTGAGCGTTGCGCGGTTCGCCGGGCTGAAGCGCGGGTTGGCCGCGCGCTGGTCGTCGCCCTTGAATTCGCGCTCGGGGTCGATGGGACCGGCGAGCAGGCCCAGCGCCAGCGACGAATAGCCCAGCACCGCCACCTTGTATTCGCTGCACAGGGGAGCCAGCGTCTTTTCGATCTCGCGGTCGATCAGGCTGTAGCGCTCCTGCGCCGCATCGACCGGGCCATAGCGCAGGTATTCGGTGAGCGTTTCGGGGCTGACGTTGCTCACACCGATGGCGCGGATCTTTCCCTGCTTCTTGAGGTCGAGCAGCGCGTCCATGGTTTCGGCCACGGGCGTGGTGCTGTCCTGCCAGTGCGTGATGTAGAGGTCGATGTAGTCGGTTTGCAGGCGCTTGAGGCTCTCTTCGCATTCATGGAAGATCGATTCACGGCCGAGGAAGCGGTGCACCGGGTGGCCGTCTTCCTCGAAGAAGTGCGTGCCTTGCCGGGTGTGCCAGACCAGGCCGCACTTGGTGGCGATCACGGCTTCCTGGCGGCGTCCCTTGAGCGCGGTACCCACGATGCTTTCGGAGCGGCCGAGGCCATAGGCCGGCGCGGTGTCTATCAGGTTCACGCCCGCGTCCAGCGAGGCATGGATGGCTTCCACAGCGGCTGCGTTGTCCCCGCCGCCCCACATCCAGCCGCCCATGGCCCAGGTGCCCAGGCCAATGGCCGAGCATTCGATGCCCGACGGGCCCAGCGTTGTCTTCTTCATCTTCATCATCGCGTTGTCTTTCTCGTGTTCAGAATGTGGTCGATGGTCACGGCCGCGAGCAGGATCAGGCCCTTGATCACGTCCTGCCAGTAGGGCGACACGTCGAGCAGGATCAGCGAGCTGGTCACCACCGACAGCAATGCCAGGCCCAGCACCGCGCCCAGCACCGTGCCGGAGCCGCCCTTGAGGCTCGCGCCGCCGATCACCGCGGCGGCAATCACGTTGAGTTCCATGCCCATGCCGAAGGTGGGTGTGGCGGCGCCGAAGCGGGCCGTGTAGATCACGCCGGCCAAGCCCGCCGAAGCCGAGCACAGCACCGTGACCCAGAACTTGACGCGGCCGACGCGAATGCCCGAGTACAGCGCGGCCTTCTCGTTGCTGCCGGTGTAGAACACGCGCCGCAGCAGGGTCGAGCGGCGCAGCACGAAGTCGCTCACGATGACGATCGCCACGAAGATCAGGATCACCGCCGGAATGCCGAACAGCGTCCCCTGCCCGATGAACTTGAATTCGGCGGGCAGCGAGAACAGCGACTGCGGCGTGCCCTGCGTGAGCGCGAGGCACAGCCCGCGCACGATGACCATGAAGGCCAGCGAGGCAATGAAGTGGTTCAGGCCGATGCGCGTGACGCAGCCGCCGATCATTGCGCCGACGAGCCCGCTCGCGCCGATGGCCACCAGGCTCGCGAGCCACGGGTCCACGCCCATCAGGAAGAGCTTGCCCGTCACCACCATCGCGAAGCAGACCACCGAACCCACCGAAAGATCGATCCCGCCGACGATCAGCAGAATGGTCATGCCCACCACCACGATGCCTTCGATGGAGAAGGACAGCAGCATCGCGCGGATGTTGTCCCACGTAAGGAAGTAGGGCGACGCGAAGCTCATTGCCACGCAGAGCACCGCGATGATCAGCAGGAGCCCGGCTTCCCGCATGCTCGTGAGCTTGTTGGCGGGCTTCACGGGCCCGCCGCCTGATTGCCTTGGTGGATGGCCCGCATCGAGTTGCGCCGGGTAGTTCATGCTATTTCCTGTTCGCAGAGTCCGGAGGCCAGCCGCAGCAGGGCTTCCTCCGTCATTTCGTTGGAATTCAATTCGCCGGCCAGCCGGCCGTCGCGGATCACCAGCGCGCGGTCGCACAGGCCGATGATCTCGGGCAGCTCCGAAGAGATCACGATCACGCCCACACCCTGGTTCGCGAGCTCGCGCAGGATGTGATGGATCTCGGACTTGGCGCCCACGTCGACACCGCGCGTGGGCTCGTCCATCAGCAGCACCTTGGGGTTGGTGGCCAACAGCTTGGCGATGGCCACCTTCTGCTGGTTGCCGCCCGACAGGCTCGACACCTCGATGGCCACGCCATCCGACTTGAGGTTGAGCTTGGCGCCAAGCTCGCGCGCCAGGCGGTGTTCGGCCGAGCGCTGCAGCAGGCCCCATCCGGAGCTCACGCGCCGCAGCGCCATCGACGAGATGTTCTGCGCGATCGGCAGATCGAGATACACGCCCGCAGCCTTGCGGTCTTCGCTGAGATAGGCGATGCCCTCGCGCAGCGCATCGCTGTACTTGCGAATCGCGAGCGCCTTTCCGTGCAAGCGCACCGAGCCGCGCGTGGCGGGGCGCAGGCCGCACATGGTCTCGGCCAGTTCGCTGCGGCCGGCGCCCATGAGGCCGGCAATGCCGAGGATCTCGCCGCGCTTCAGCGCAAACGAGATGCCGTGCACGCGCGCGCCATCGGCGATGTCGTTCACTTCCAGCACCGGATCTGACGACTCGGTGCCGGCCTGCTTGGGCGGGTAGTAGTTGCCGAGCTCGCGCCCCACCATTCGGCGGACCAGCTCGTCGGCGGTCATGCCGGCCAGCGGTCCGCAGTGCACGTTGCGGCCGTCGCGCAGCACGGTGACCCGATCGCAGTGCGTGAAGATCTCCGCCATGCGGTGGCTGATGTAGATGATGCCGATGCCCTGCGCCTTCAGGTCGTGCAGGACGCGAAAGAGGGCTGCCGATTCGTTGTCGGTGAGTGCGGCCGTGGGCTCGTCGAGGATAAGCACCTTGCAGTCCAGCGTGAGCGCCTTGGCGATCTCCACCAGCTGCTGGCTCGAGATGCTCAGCTCGCGCACGGGCGTGGCGGGATCGATGTCCTGCCCCAGGCGCGCCAGCACCTTGGCCGCGCGCTCGTTGAAGCTGGCGTAGTTCATCCACGCTTGCTTGCCGGCATTGATCTCCGGCATGAAGATGTTCTCGGCCACGGTGGCGTCGGCGCACAGCGCGATCTCCTGGTGCACCAGGCCGATGCCCAGGCGCATGGCGTGCGCCGGGCCATCGATGACCACCTTCTCGTCGTTGAGCACGATGTCGCCCTCGTCGGGGCGATGGATGCCGTCGATGATGTTCATCAGCGTCGACTTGCCCGCGCCGTTCTCGCCGCACAGGGCGTGGATCTCGCCCGCGAAGAGCGAGAAGTCCACGCCCGAGAGCGCGCGCGAAGCGCCGAAGCGCTTGCTGATGCCGCGAAGCTCGAGCAACGTGGTCACTCGCCGATTCCCTTGGTGCCGCGGCGAGCGAGGTACTTGTCCCAGTAGAAGTCGTCGGCGTTGGCCTTGCTGACCACCGACAGGCCGTTGTCCAGGAACGGCACCGACATGGGATTGGTGCCGTTGCGCTTGGCGTCGTTCATCGGGTCGATGAGCGAGGGGTTCTTGGCCAGGAACAGCATCATCATGCCCATATAGCCCTGCATGCCCTGGTTGGGGTTGATGGCGCCGAACACGTCGCCGGCCTTGATCATGTCGAGGATCTTGGCGTTCACGTCGCAGCACATCACGCGGATGTTCTTCTTCGATTCGATCTTGGCCTGCGCGGCGCCCAGGGCCGAATTGGCTTCGGGCATGAACAGCGCACCCAGGTTCGGGTTGGCCTGCGCCAGGCTCAGCACCGCCTGGTAGGCCTTGCTCGGGTCCTGGTTGCTGGCGGCTCGGCCGACCAGCTTCATGCCCGCGTGCTTGGTCTTCATGCGGTTGACGAAGGCTGCGATGCGGCGGTCATGGTTGTCCTGGCCCGGGTTCTCGAGCACCGCGTATTCGCCCTTGCCGTTGAGTGACGCGGCAATCGCGTCGGCCGCCTGCGTGCCTTCGCGGTCGTTGTCCGAGGTGACGAAGGAGGCGCGCTTGGAGTTGGGCGAGTCGGCCGCGAAGGTCACGACCGGGATGCCCATGGCCACCGCCCGGTTGATCGGCTCGATGAACGGATCGGGGTTCATCGGGTGCAGCAGGATGCCCGCGGGCTTGCGCGCCAGCTCCTGCTCGAACGAAGCCAGTTGCTTGTTCACGTCGTATTCCGGCGTGCCGGTGTAGCGCGTACGCACGCCCAGCGTGCGGCCGAGCTGTTTCATCATTTCGTAGACCGGGAACCAGTATTCGACGCCAGACACCATCACGTTCATCACGTAGACGTCGCTGGCATTGCCGCGCAGGCCGGCCCCTGCCGCGGGTGCCGCGGCTTGCTGTTGCGCGAACGCGCTCGCACCCGCCAGGCCGATACCGGCAGCGGCTGCGGACTTCAGGAAATTACGCCTCATTCTTTGTCTCCTCACGTTGACTGGCAGAGCTTTCGACCTGCCTTTGGAGCAAGTCTTTGGGACCTCGGTGTCACATCAGTTGTTATGACAGGCTAGAATGTAATCCCGGCCCGTTTGTCTCGATAACTAGGGGAAACGCTACTGGCGATGCGCTTTTATTCCGCCGAAGCTGTTATGACATGAAGCCAAACATACTGATCGGCGTCGACATGGGGTCGAGCAGCCTGAAAGCGCTGGCCCTCGAAGCCGGAAGCGGCCGAGCCGTCGCCCTGTCCCGCATGCCCTTGCCGCACACCCGCCTGTCCGGCGGCGGCTGCGAAGTGGGCGCTGCGGCGATCCGCGCCGCGCTGACCCACGTGCTGCGCGATGTCGCCCAACAACTCGGCCCGCGCACGGCCGAGGTCCGCGCCATGGCCTGCACCGGCCACGGCGCCGGCCTCTACGCGCTCGATGCCAACGACCGACTCGTGGGCGGCCGTGCCGTCGCATCGACCGACCAGCGCGCCGATGCGCGGGCGCGCGCCTTGTCGTTGAGCCACGGTGCGCAACTGTTCGAAGACGTGGGCTGCGGTCCCTGGCCCGGGCAGCCCACGGTCATTGCGGCCGAGCTGCTGGGCGCGGACGCCGTGCAGCGCGGCGAACTGCGTCGCCTGCTGTTCGCCAAGGACTACCTCGGCTTTCTTCTCACCGGCGAGATCGCCACCGATGCCAGCGATGCGAGCACCGCCGGCCTGGTGTCTCTTGCCACCGGTACCTGGTCGCAAGCGGCCTTCGATGCCTCGGGCCTTGCCGAGCTTGGCGCGCACGCCTTCGGCCCCATCGTGCCCAGCGGCAGCGTGATCGGAAAACTGCAGCCTTCCGAGGCCGCGCTGTGCGGATTGCCCGCCGGCATTCCGGTGGCGATGGGCGCGATCGATCTGCTCGCCTCGATGACCGCCATCTGCGCGGAAGGGCGCGGCCGCGCGGTGTCGGTGTTCGGCACCTGGTGCGTGAACGCGGTCATCGGGCCTGTGATGGAGCCCAAGCCGGCCGTCGCGTCCATCGTGAATTTTGGCCGCACGCACGAACGGCTCTACATGGAGAACAGCCCGTCTTCGATGGCCAACATCGCGTGGCTGGCCGGCGCGCTCGCGCTGCCCGATGCGCGCGCGGTGGTCGACCTGGCCATGACCGTGCCGCTGGGCGCCAACGGCCTGCGCTTCCTGCCTTTCGTCAACGGCGGTGGCGGCGTGACCGCGGGCTTCGTGGGCCTCAAGAGCCATCACACGCGCGCCGACATGGCGCGCGCCGTGGTCGACGCCGTGGCTGCGCTGCATGCGCGGCACATGGCGCGCCTTGCCGCGGGAGGCCTCGCCGTCAGCGAGACAACGGTGCTCGGCGGCGGCGCGAGCGATGCGCGCCTCGTGCGCCTGCTGGCGGCCTTTCTCGGGCGCCCGGTCGAGCGCTGCGCCGACGACGAGACCGGCGCGCGCGGCGCTGCGCTCTACGCCGCCATGTCGCAGGGCTTGGATGACGCAGCGCAGGGCAGTGCCCTGCTCGCGCCCTGCGAGGTGATCGAACCCGATGCACGGGACGCAAGCGCCCATGCGGATTTCAACGCCGGTTTCAACGAACTGATCGACAGCATGTCACCTGTATTCACCCACATCTCGGGAAGTGCGAGATGAGCGCCTGGCAACTCCCTTTCGTGCGCCCGGCCTCGCTGGCGGGACGGCATTTTTCCACCGTCATCGTGGGCGCCGGCATCAACGGTGTCGGCGTGTTCCGCGACCTTTCGCTGCAGCGCGTCGATTGCCTCATCGTCGACAAGGGCGACTTTGGCGCCGGCGCCAGCAGCGCGCCCTCGCGCATGATCCACGGCGGCCTGCGCTACCTGGAGAACGGCAGCTTCTCGCTGGTGGCCGAGGCCACGCGCGAGCGCAACCTGCTGCTGCGCAACGCGCCGCACCTGGTGCGTCCGCTCAAGACGGTGGTGCCGCTTGCAAATTTCTTCGGCGGCCTGATGAGCAGCGCGCTCAAGTTCTTTGGCCGCACGCCGCCGCAGCGCACGCGCGGCCTGCTGGCCGTGGCGCTGGGCCTGCGGCTCTACGACCTGCTGGGTCGCCGCCAGCGCGTGATGCCGGGGCACCGCATCAGCCGTGTGCCGTCGGCCGACCGCGGCCTGTTCCGCGCCGCCATCCGCTGGACCGCCACCTTCTTCGATGCATGGATCAGCCATCCCGAGTGGCTCATCCTCGAACTGATAGGCGATGCCTGCCGCGACCAGCCGCGTTCGGCGGCCGCCAACTACTGCCGCGTGATGGGCTGCGCCGGCAACATCCTCACGCTGCGCGACGAAATCACCGGCATGCTCGTTCGCGTGACGGCAGACACCGTGGTGAACGCCACCGGCGCGTGGCTCGACCGCAGCGCGGCGGTGCTCGGCGGCGCGGGCCCGCGCGTGATGGGCACCAAGGGATCGCATCTCGTGCTCGACCATCCCGCGCTGCGCGATGCGCTCGACGGCCGCATGGCCTACTTCGAGGCGGTCGACGGGCGCGTGTGCATCGTCTATCCGTTTCTCGACCGCGTGCTGGTGGGCTCCACCGACATCCCGGTCGAAGATCCGGACCAGATCGTCACCGAGCCGGCCGAGGTCGACTACCTGATCGACGTGCTGCGGGAGGTCTTCCCGAACATGGCCTTCGGGCGCGGCGACGTGGTCTACACCTATGTCGGCGTGCGGCCGCTCGCGCGTTCGGATGCCGACAAGCCGGGCCAGATTTCGCGCGATCATTCGGTGGTGGTCGATCCGCCGAACGCCACGCGCGACATCGCCATCGTCGGGCTCGTCGGCGGCAAGTGGACCACCTTCCGCTCGCTGGCCGAAGAGGCCACCAACGAAGTGCTGCAGCTGCTGGGCCGCTCGCGCACCGCATCGACCGAACTGCTGCCCATCGGCGGTGGCGCCGAGCTGCCGGCTGATGCGACAGCGTCCGAGCGCTTCGCCGACAAGATGGTCGCCGCCTCCGGCATGGGCCGCGCACGCGCGCTGGCCCTGCTGGGCCGCTATGGCTCCAAGGCATTGCCGCTCGCGCAGCGCCTCGCGGCCTCGGGCGACGTGCCCCTGCAACACGCGCCGGACTATTCGGCCGCCGAGCTCTCGTACCTGTGCCTCGAAACGGGCGTGGTGCATCTCGACGACCTCGTGGTCCGCCGCACGCTGCTCGCCATTCGCGGCCTGGTGACCGATGCGGCGCTGTCCGAGATCGCAGGCGTGGCGGCCGAGGCGCTGGGCTGGGATGCGGTGCGCGCGCACAACGAACTCTGCGCCTGCGCCACCGCGCTGCGGGACCGGCACGGCGTTCGGCTCCAGCCGGCGGCGGCCGGCGAAGAGCCCTCTTTCAATGCATCATTGATGGCCAGCTCAGTCCTTGGCCAGGCTTAAAAAGTGAACAGTTCCAACGAGATGTCGACCGTGCTCGACCGCAATTCCGAATCACCGCTGTGGGCTCAGTTCCGCGACGCCATTCGCCTGCAGATACTGCAGGGCGAGCTGCCCATCGGCGCCAAGCTGCCTTCCGAGGCGGAGCTTGGCGAACAGTTCGGCATTTCGCGCATCGTGGTGCGGGAAGCCCTGGCCGACCTGGTGCGCAACAACCTCATCTACAAGATCAAGGGACGCGGCGCCTTTGTCTCGGCACGCGAACGCGACGAGGATTTCGTCTCCACCGTGCTGGGCTTCTCCGACGAGATGGAACGCAAGGGCCGCTCGGTGCGCACGCAGATCCTCACGCAGGAGCTGCGCTCCCCCACCGAGCACGAGGCGGCATCGCTGGGCCTGGCCGACGACACGCAGCAGGTGGTGGCCCTCAAGCGCCTGCGCAGCGTCGACGGCGAGCTGCGCCTGCTGGTCGAGACCGTGGTGCCGGCCGACCTGGCGCCGGGCCTGCACCGCGCGCGGCTGGAAGACCGCTCGCTCTACGACGTGCTGCGCCGGCAATACGGCCTGCGCCTGGTGCGCGCCGAACGCTGGATCGACGCGGTGCTGCCCGATGCCGAAACCTGCAAGCTGCTCGACCTGCCGCAGCCCGAGCCGCTGCTGCGCATCGAGTCGATCGCCTACGGCGCCAACGGCCGGCCGCTAGAGCACTATCGCGCGCTGCACCGCTGCAAGACCAGCCGCCTGCACGTGCAGACGACGACCTGAGCTTTTTTCGTCAGGCCTTGGCGGTGCTGCTACGCGAAGGCCACAGCACCGAGGCGATGGCCACCATCATCAGCGCGACCGCCACCCAGTCCTGCCAGTGCACGACTTCACCCAGCCAGACCGCGCCGCTGAACACGCCGAGCACGGGAATGAACATCACGCTCAGGGTCGAGGCGACTGGCGGCAGCCCGCGCGCCAGGTAGAACCAGGCGGCGTGCGCAAAGCCGAAGATCAGCACCGCGTTGTAGAGGATCGAACCCCAGGTCACCGAACCCGGCCAGCGCCATTGACCACGCTCGAACAGCAGCGAGAGCACCGTCATCACCACGGCTGTCATCGCCGTCATCCAGAACGAGAGCGTGAGCGTCGCGAGGCCGATGCGCGTGTGCCGCAGCAGCTGTGTGCCGAGTGCCCACGTTGCGGCGGCCACCAATGCGAGCGCCACATAGCCGGGCCGGCCCGCGAGGTCGGTGAGTTCGTGCCACAGCAGCAACCCGACGCCGATGGCGCAAGCGCCCACACCGATCCACGAGCGCCGCGTGAGCACAGCCGAAAACAGGACCGCGCCGATGATGGCGGAGAACACCGGCATCGTGTAGCCCAGGATGGCCGTGCGCCCGCCCGACAACGCCTTCACCGCAAGGATGATGCAGGCGTGCCAGATGAACATGTTGGTGGCGCCCAGCCACACCAGCTCGGGCCATGCGCTTCGGGGCACGCGGAAGGGCACCTTCATGACCACCAGCGCGAGGCCCAGCACCGGCACGCCGAGCCAGATCGAGAGTGCACGGAAGGCCAGCGGCGGATAGTCCGCCACGCCGAGCTTCATGACGGGCCAGTTCAGACCCCAAGCAAGGGTCAGGAGAACGAGCAGGACGAACTGGCGCGGCGTGAAGGAAGGCATGGGCCGCGATTGTGGCGCGGCCCGCGCATTCGTGCAGAAAGCGGGCCGGCTACAGCAGCCGCTTCAGGTAGCGCCCGGTGTGGCTCGCCTCGTTGGCCGCGATGTCTTCCGGCGTGCCTTCGCCCACCACCGTGCCGCCGCCGGCGCCGCCTTCGGGGCCCATGTCGATGAGCCAGTCAGCCGTCTTGATGACGTCCAGGTTGTGCTCGATCACGACGATGGTGTTGCCCGCGTCGCGCAGCTGGTGCAGCACCTTCAGCAGCAGCTCGATGTCGGCAAAGTGCAGGCCCGTGGTCGGCTCGTCGAGGATGTAGAGCGTGCGGCCGGTGTCGCGCTTGCTGAGCTCCAGCGCGAGCTTCACGCGCTGAGCCTCGCCGCCCGAGAGCGTGGTGGCCGACTGGCCGAGCTTGATGTAGGAGAGGCCCACGTCGAGCAGCGTGCGCAGCTTGCGCTCGATGGTGGGCACGGCCTTCAGGAACTCGTGCGCGGTCTCGACCGTCATCTCGAGGATCTGCGCGATGTTCCTGCCCTTGTACTGAACCTCGAGCGTCTCGCGGTTGTAGCGCTGGCCGTGGCACACCTCGCAGGGCACGTACACGTCGGGCAAAAAGTGCATCTCGACCTTCACCACGCCGTCGCCCTGGCAGGCTTCGCAGCGCCCGCCGGCCACGTTGAAGCTGAAGCGGCCCGGGCCGTAGCCGCGTTCGCGCGCAGTGTTGGTTTCGGCCATCAGCTCGCGGATCGGCGTGAAGAGGCCCGTGTAGGTGGCCGGGTTGCTGCGCGGCGTGCGGCCGATGGGGCTCTGGTCGACGTTGATGACCTTGTCGAAATACTCGATGCCCTCGACCGATTCATGCGCCGCCGGTTCCTCGTGCGCGCGGTAGAGCGTGCGCGCCACGGCGGTGTAGAGCGTGTCGTTCACCAGCGTCGACTTGCCCGAGCCCGAAACACCCGTGACGCAGGTCAGGAGGCCGACCGGGAAGGCCACGCTCACGTTCTTCAGGTTGTTGCCGGTGGCGCCCACCACGCGGATTTCCTGCAGGTCGGTTTGCGAGGCCAGGTGGGCCGCTTCCCGCGCGGCGCGCCGTTCCGCCGCGGGGCTCTGCGGAAAGCGTGAGGCCTTCTTGCCTTCGTTGAAGGCGGGCTTCTTCACGACCGGCAGCCAGGCGGTGCGGTGCTTGGGCACTTCGATCTTCTTGGCGCCCGAGAGGTACTGGCCGGTCAGCGAATCGGGATTGGCCGCCACCTGGGCATAGCTGCCTTGCGCCATCACACGGCCGCCGTGGATGCCTGCGCCGGGGCCCATGTCGATCACGTGGTCGGCGGCGTGGATCATGTCCTCGTCGTGCTCGACCACGATCACGCTGTTGCCGATGTCGCGCAAGTGCTTCAGCGTGCCGATGAGACGGTCGTTGTCGCGCTGGTGCAGGCCGATGCTGGGCTCGTCGAGCACATACATCACGCCCGTGAGGCCCGAGCCGATCTGCGACGCCAGCCGGATGCGCTGCGCCTCGCCGCCAGAAAGAGTTTCGGCGCTGCGGTCCAGGCTCAGGTAGTTCAGGCCCACGTCGTTCAGGAACTTCAGGCGCAGGCCGATTTCGCGCACCACCTTGTCGGCGATGTCGGCCTTGGCGCCGCGCAGCTTCAATGTCTGGAACCAGGCGAGCGAATCGCGCAGCGTGAGGTGGCTCAGTTCGAAGATCGCCATGCGGGGTGGTTCTCCACCATCAGCCGGGCGGGCCGACTCGTCCACCAGGAACACGTTGCGCGCCTCGGGCCGGAGGCGCGATCCGCCGCAGTCGGGGCACGGCTGCAGGTTGCGAAAGCGCGCGAGGTCTTCGCGCACCATCACCGAATCGGTCTCGCGGTAGCGCCGCGCCATGTTCGGAATGATCCCTTCGAAAGGATGCTTCTTCGTGAGCTTCTTGCCTGCGAAGTTGCCCGACTCCATGGTGTAGTTGAACTTGATCTCTTCGGCCGCCGAGCCTTGCAGCAGCACCTGCTGCACCGAGGCGGGCAATGATTCGAAGGGCGCGTCGACGTCGAACTTGTAGTGCTTCGCGACGCTCTCGATCATGCTGAAGTAGTAGCTGTTGCGGCGGTCCCATCCCTTGATGGCGCCGCTCGCGAGGGAGAGCGTGGGAAAGGCCACCACGCGCGCCGGGTCGAACACCTCGCGATGGCCGAGGCCGTCGCAGCTCGGGCAGGCGCCCACGGGAGAGTTGAACGAGAACAGGCGCGGCTCCAGCTCCGACAGCGAGTAATGGCAGATCGGGCAGGCGAACTTGGCGTTGAACAGGTGTTCTTTGTCGGCCGCACCTTCGGCGCCCAGCTCGAGCGCAATGGCCCGGCCTTCGGCCAGGCGCAACGCTGCTTCGAAGCTCTCAGCCAGTCGCTGCTGCATGTCGGGCCGCGCGCGCAGCCGATCGATCACCACGTCGATGTCGTGCTTCTCGGTTTTCTTGAGCTTGGGCAGGTCGTTGTATTCGTAGGTTTGCCCGTCGACGCGAAAGCGCACGTAGCCGGCCGCCTGCATCTCGGCGAACAGCTCGAGGAACTCGCCTTTCTTCTCGCGCGCCACCGGCGCCAGGATCATCAACCGCGGCTCATTGGGAATGGCGAGCGTCGCATCGACCATCTGCGACACCGTCTGCGCCTGCAGCGGCAGATGATGATCGGGGCAGTAGGGCGTGCCTGCGCGCGCATACAGCAGGCGCAGGTAGTCGTGGATCTCGGTCACCGTGCCCACGGTGGAGCGCGGGTTGTGGCTGGTGGCCTTCTGCTCGATGCTGATGGCGGGCGACAGGCCCTCGATCACGTCCACGTCGGGCTTGTCCATGAGCTGCAAAAACTGCCGCGCATAGGCCGAGAGGCTTTCCACGTAGCGCCGCTGCCCTTCGGCATACAGCGTGTCGAAGGCCAGGCTCGACTTGCCCGAGCCCGACAGGCCGGTGATCACCACCAGCTTGTTGCGCGGGATGTCGAGGTCGACGTTCTTCAGGTTGTGCGTGCGCGCACCGCGGATGCTGATGCGCTGCTGCGCGAGTACGGCGCCAAGATAGGCGTCGCGTTCCGGGTCTTCAGTGGCGGGGGATTTCAAGGGGTCGATCGTCCGAGGGCAACCGAGCATGATAGTGCGCCTGCCTTTTCATGGCGAGGGGGCGGGTTGTGGCGGCTTCGACGGGCGGCGCCTCGCGGGTGCCTGCCGGCTCCGCTCGCCGGGTCGGCATCGGGCACAATCTAGGGTTCTCTTCCTCCTCCTCCATCTACTTATCAGGGGCAGTGCATATGGCATCGGTCAATAAAGTCATCGTCGTGGGCAACTTGGGTCGCGATCCCGAAATGCGTACCTTCCCAAGCGGCGACCAGGTCGCAAACGTCACCGTGGCCACCACCGATCGCTGGAAGGACAAGCAAAGCGGCGAAATGCGCGAAGCCACCGAATGGCACCGCATCGTTTTCAACGGCCGCCTTGCCGAAATCGCCGGCCAGTACCTGCGCAAGGGCTCGCAGGTGTATGTCGAAGGCAGCCTGCGCACGCGCAAGTGGACCGACAAGGACGGCATCGAAAAGTACACCACCGAGATCCGCGCCGACCAGATGCAGATGCTGGGCAGCCGCCAGGGCCAGGGCGGCCCCTCGGGCGATCCCGAGGACGATGGCGGCTACTCGCAAGGCGGTGGTGGTGGCGGCGGTGGCTACTCGCAAGGTGCGGGCGGCGGCGGTGGGGGTGGCGGCTACGCTCCTCGTGCACCGGCTGCGGCACCCCGTGCTCCTGCAGCCGCGCCGCGCCAGGCACCGGCCAAGTCGTCGTCGGGCTTCGACGACATGGACGACGACATTCCGTTCTGAAATCAAGTCGTCCGGTATTTGTCGATCAAGGGCCTGCAGCCCATTCGCTGCAGGCCTTTTTTGTTTGTTCGACGCGACCTCGCCTGCTCTAGCAAGTCATCGTCACCCTGATCGGGGCTGCTGACGTCGCCAGCCCCTCAGCCGGCCAGGCCCACGAACACGTTCTGCACGTCGTCATTGGCGTCGATGGCGGCCAGGAAGACTTCGACTTCTTCCAGGTGCTCAGCGCTCAGGCTGGCCGGATCGACCGGGTTCTTTGGCTTGTAGCCCAACTTGGCCGACAAGACCGTGAAGCCCTGGGCCGGCAGTGCGCGGCTCACGAGGTCCAGGTCGGTGGGGTCGGTCAGGAATACGGTGGCGCCACCTTCGGCGGCCGGCTCGAAGTCCTGCGCGCCCGCCTCGATGGCGGCCACTTCGGCGTCGGCATCCGGGCGCGAGGGCTCGGCCTCGATCATGCCAACGTGGTCGAAATCCCATGACACCGAGCCCGAGGTGCCCAACTGGCCTTTGCGAAACAGCACGCGCATTTCAGGCGCCGTGCGGTTCACGTTGTCCGTCAGGCATTCGACCATCACGGGCACCTGGTGCGGCGCGAAACCTTCGTAGATCACATGCTCGAAGTGCACCGCCTCACCAGTGAGGCCGGCGCCTTTCTTGATGGCGCGGTCGAGCGTGTCCTTGGGCATCGAGACCTTGCGGGCCTGCTCCACCACCAGCCGGAGGCGCGCATTCGAGCCCGGATCGGCACCGCTGCGCGCGGCAACCATGATTTCCTTGGCCAGTTTTCCGAACAGGCGGCCCTTGGCATTGGCGGCCAGGTCCTTGTGTTTTGCTTTCCACTGTGCGCCCATGGCGGATGTTCCTTGTGTTGGTGTGCCGTGTCTTGCCTCGATGGGCGCCGGGCCGAAGGGCTGGATGAACGGTTTGGGGCAGCTACTGTAGCCCAGCGCCTGCGGACAGCGGCTTTTTCCAGGTGGTGCGGTCCGGTTGCCCCTGTTTTCGGCATCTGCTCGCGGCCTGTGTGGTTTGCGCCATGTGAAACGGAGCGATTGTTTCCATTCCGTGAACGCCGCGGTTCTGTTTGATGAGGGTTTTTACTTAGATGGCGGCGCACAATTCATCTCACAGACCGGCCCCCAAGCCGATCTGGGTGAACAGGGCCCCGAGCGAGGTGGCCGCCCCCCAGAAGAGGGACGGTGACCCACCCAAGACCGGTTCGAAATCATCCAAGTCAAAACTGAACTGAATTGAAGGAAATCCAAATGACCGCCTCGAAGATCCTCTCCGCCGTTGCTGTTGCCCTGATGGCTGTCGCCGGCGCCGCCCACGCTGAAACCTATGAAGGCGTGCACCAACTGACTTCGGCCGCCAGCCGCGCCGACGTCGCCGGCCAAGCCGTGGTTGCCGCGCACAGCGCGAACCCCTACGCCACCGGCGCCAATGCAGGCCCGGCCCAAGTGTTCGTCTCGTCGACCAGCCGTGATGCGGTCCGTGCCGACGCCGTGGCCGCTGCCCGCAGCGCAGACCCCTACGCCGAAGGCGCTTCAGCTGGCGTCGCACCCATCGTCGCCAGCACGGTGGACCGCTCCACGGTGCGTGCCGCAGCCCGCGCCGCTGCTCGCGGCGACGCACTGCCGCTGTAAGCGTTGATCGGCCTCGGCGCTCTGCGAGCGCCGGTCCCGCAAAGCCGGCCCTGCGAATGCAGGGGCCGGCTTTTTCATGCGTCTATTGCCGCGCAGGCAACCAGTGCAGGCGCGTGATGAAGAACGGCGCGCCGCTGCCCTCGGTCGGGTCGTGCAGTTCGACCCACCACTGGGTCGATGCGTCAGGGTTGGCGCCGCTCTGGGTCGCGTGTGCGCAAAGCTTGCCGGCATAGCGCACCCGGCCCGCCCGTGCGGTGTCGCCGCACGTCATCACGGTCTCGTCGCAGCATTCGTCGAGCCATGTCCAGCCCCCATCGGCTTCGCTTCGGATCGATTGCCGCATCAGGCGCGCGCCAATGCGTTGCGGCGCCGCCGTGCGCTCGCCAGTCTGCGGTGCTGGCACGGTGCCCAGCAACTGCACTTCGAGTGGTTCGCCGACCCGAAAGCCTTCGCCGCGCTCCAGCGACAGGTCTTGCAGCGCGATGCGCACCGGACGGCGCTCGCGCAACGTCGTCACGACGAAGACCACCGTCAATACCGAGAAGGTGCCAAACACCGGCAGGCCGACCGCCAGCCAGAGCCACTGCCATCCACCGGCCAGCGCCCAGGTGATGGCGTTGAACCCGAAGAGCGCGAAGAAAACCAGCACGGCCAGCGCGACCAGCCAGGCGATCCAGTCGCCGGCCGACCGGCGTACGCGTTCCGTGACGGGCGGCGCGCCCGAGGTCCATTCGGCTGGCTGCACCTCGGCCAGCGGAGCCGTGCCGGCCACGCGCGGATCCGGCCATGGCGACCAGAAATTCGCAGGCGTGTCGTCCAGGGAAATTCGCTGGAGATCGGTCCAGGCCGGCAGGTAGGCCGTTGCGGTTTCCTCGCCTTCCACCTCCAGGGTGGCGTCGTCTTCGAAACCGCGCGGGTACACGCCGGGTGCCTGGTGGTGCCGCGCTTCCTGCAGGTCGACGATCAAGGTGCCGCCGCCCACTTCCGCGGCCTGGTAGCGGCCGTCGGAAGAGACGAATCCGTATCCGGGCGAGTGTCCGGACAGATGGGCGATCAATGCGACGGACGGATGAAGCCGGGCCATGGAGGAATGGGGAGAGCCGCCGAGCATACATAGCGACCGCGGAGTCCCTAACAGAGCACGCATTGGCCTGCACGAGCAGGGACCACCGGATCGCGCGATCATCCGGCCCATGATTCCGTTCTCGATCCTCGACCTCTCCCCGATCACCGAAGGCAGCGATGCCGCGCAGTCGTTCCGCAACTCGCTCTCGCTCGCGCAGCACGGCGAAAAGCTGGGCTACACGCGATACTGGCTCGCGGAGCATCACGGCATGCCGGGCATCGCGAGCGCCGCCACGGCGGTGCTGCTGGCCTATATAGGCGCCGGCACCTCGACGATCCGCATCGGCGCCGGCGGCGTAATGCTGCCCAACCATTCGCCGCTGGTGATTGCCGAGCAGTTCGGCACGCTGGAGTCGCTGTACCCGGGGCGCATCGATCTTGGCCTGGGCCGTGCGCCCGGCTCCGACCAGCGCACCGCGCGCGCCTTGCGCCGCAATCTCGAATCCGATGCCGACCAGTTTCCGCAGGACGTGGTCGAGCTGATGGACTTCATGTCGAAGGCGCCGCAGCAGCCCGTGCGGGCGGTGCCCGGCGCGGGGCTCGAAGTGCCGGTGTGGATCCTCGGCTCGAGCACCTTCGGCGCCCAGCTGGCGGCGCACCTTGGCCTCCCCTACGCCTTTGCCTCGCACTTTGCGCCGCAGCAGCTGATGCAGGCGATCCAGATCTACCGCGAGACCTTCAAGCCATCGGCGCAGCTGCAGAAGCCGTACGTGATGCTGGGCTTCAACGTGTTCGTGGCCGACACCGACGAGGAGGCTGAATTTCGCGCCACGTCATGGCAGCAGGCCTTTGTCAATCTTCGCAGTGGCCGGCCCGGGCGCCTGCCGCCGCCGGTCGAAAACTATCGGCAGAAGGTGGGGCCGGCGGAGAACGCACTGCTCGATTCGGTGCTCTCCTGTTCGGCCGTGGGTTCTCCCGCCAAGGTGCGCGAAGGCGTGCAGGCCTTCATTGAAAGGACGGGCGCCGACGAACTGATGATTACGTCGCAGGTGTTCGACCACGTGGCGCGGCTGCGCTCTTACGAACTGTTGGCCGGGCTGCGCGGCCGAGGCTGATTCCCCCACGCGGCCGGGCCTGGCGCGGGGCTGGGACAATGGCGGGCTTATGGCAGCAGCAAAGCAACGGATCGTGGTGGGACTGAGCGGCGGGGTCGATTCCGCCGTGACGGCGCATCTGCTCAAGCAGCAGGGGCACGAGGTGGTCGGCATCTTCATGAAGAACTGGGAAGATGACGACGACAGCGAATACTGCTCGTCGAACATCGACTTCGTGGACGCGGCCGCCGTGGCCGACGTGCTGGGCATCGAGATCGAGCACGTCAACTTCGCGTCCGACTACAAGGACCGCGTGTTCGCCGAGTTCCTGCGCGAGTACAAGGCCGGCCGCACGCCCAACCCGGACGTGCTGTGCAATGCCGAGATCAAGTTCAAGGCCTTTCTTGACCATGCGATGCGCCTGGGTGCCGAGAAGATCGCGACCGGCCACTACGCCCGCGTGCGGCTGAACGAAGCCACGGGCAAGCACGAACTGCTCAAGGGGCTCGACCCGTCCAAGGACCAGAGCTACTTCCTGCACCGGCTGAATCAGGCGCAGCTTTCGAAGACGCTGTTCCCCGTGGGCGAACTGCACAAGACCGAGGTGCGCCGCATCGCGGAAGAAATTGGCCTGCCCAACGCCAAGAAGAAGGACTCGACCGGCATCTGCTTCATCGGCGAGCGGCCGTTCCGCGAGTTCCTCAACCGCTACATCTCGAAGGAACCGGGGCCGATCAGGGACGACCGCGGCCGCAAGCTTGGCGAGCACCAGGGCCTGAGCTTCTACACGCTGGGCCAGCGGCAGGGGCTGGGCATTGGCGGCGTCAAGGAGAAGGGCGCGCAGCGCGGCTCGGGCGACCACTCGCCGTGGTTCGTGGCGCGCAAGGACGTCGAGAAGAACACACTGTGGGTGGTGCAAGGGCACGACCACCCCTGGCTGCTGTCGTCTGCGCTGACCGCAGGGGACGCGAGCTGGGTCTCGGGCGAGGCGCCCGCGCCGGGCGGCTACGGGTCCAAGGCGCGCTACCGGCAGGCCGATGCGGCTTGCCGAATGGACGAAAGGGATGGGGCGGATGGCGAGGCGGGCTTCAGCCTGCGTTTCGACGAGCCGCAATGGGCGGTCACGCCCGGGCAATCGGCCGTGCTCTACGACGGCGAGCGCTGCCTCGGCGGCGGGGTCATCGTCTGATCGCCTGAAGCGGGGGCGCGGCCGCAGTCAGCGCACCGAGTCGTGGACGCGGATCAGTTCGAGCGGGTAGCGCCGGCCGGCCAGATGGTCTTCGACGGACTGCAGCAGCAGCGGACTGCGATGCCGCGGCACGCTGGCGCGGATTTCGTCGGCGCTCATCCAGACTGTTCGCACGATGCCTTCGTCGAGGGCCCGCCCCGCTTCCTTCGGGCCCAGGATGCCGGCAAACGCAAAGCGCATGTAGATCACGTCGTCTTCGTTCTTGCCGGTCCGATGGCTCGATCGTGCCATGTAGATGCCGATCAGCGCGGTGGGCGTGAAGGCGTGGGCGGTCTCCTCGAGCGTTTCGCGGGCGCAGCCTTCGATGGGCGATTCGCCGGGGTCGAGGTGCCCCGCCGGCGTGTTGAGCCTGAGGCCCTGGGCCGTGTGCTCCTCCACCAGCAGGAACTTGCCGTCCTGCTCGATCACCGCGGCCACGGTGACGTTGGGTTTCCAGCGGGATATCGTCATTTGTCGCGCGGGCAGTGGGAAGAGCGATTGGAGACAGTATCGCTCCATAGATTCCCCACCCTGCCAAGTCGGCGTTGCCGCTGACGCGGACGGCCGCGCCCACACCTTTGTTTTTTCGTCTAGCGCGAAAGGCTATTCGCCTCGACTGCCTCCAGCCGATACCCCAGGCCATAGATGGCAAGCAGCAGGAAACCGCTTTCGGCGCGCAGGGCCAGCTTGGATCGAAGGCGCGAGACGTGCGTGTCCAGCGAGCGCGAAAGGGCTTCCACGCCGACCCCCCACACGGCTTCGTGCAGGTGCTCGCGCGAGAGCATGCGGCCCAGGTTCTGGAACAGGAACAGGGCCAGCTCGTACTCGCGGTTCTTCAAGTCGACCTTCACGCCCCTGACTTTGAGAATGCGCGCCGGAGGGTAGAAGTGGTAGTCGCCGAACACCAGTTCCGCTTCGTGCTGGGATGGATAGGACCGGCGCAGCAGCGCATTGACGCGCGCCTCGAGCTCATTGGCCCGAAAGGGATTGGTCATGAAATCGTCGGCCCCGGCATTGAGCCCGTCGATCACGTCGGCATCTTCGCGCTGGTCGGTGACGAAAAGGATCGGCAGGCGGCTCTTGAGTTCGCTGCGGACCGTCTTCACCACGTCGATGCCAAGCATATCCGGCGGGCACCAGTTCAGGATCAGGAGATCGAAAGTTTGCCGTCGGAGGTCCTGCAGCAGGATCCGTCCTTCGGCATAGGGGTGGCATTCGTGGCCGAACCCCGCCATCGCGTGGCTGAGAGTTTGCTCGGCCTCGTCTTCAAGTACCGCGATACGCATTCCATCCCCTTCGTCGTTATCAGCCTCTGGTGGGCCGTAATAGAAGGAAGTGTATCGATGCGACTCTTTGGGTTAATGGAATTGCGTGCAATAAATGCACGTTATCGAGTACTTTCTACGAGCTAGCGTCAGTTAGCGACAATTGCAAAATAATGTCATTTGGGCTGAGCCGCCTCCGAGCGTCCGTGGCGAGCGCGAGGTTGGGCGCAATCGTTGCCGTCGCTAGCATTTATATAGCTGCAGGTGCAATGACGGCGGTCATCTAACGGCGAAACCGGGGCGCGGATCAAGGCGACAGTGGCGCTTGTAATCTTGCTGTAAGCTCTGCCCGCGTTCCGTATTGCCCTTGCCCTGAGGAGATCTCTATGCTGATAGGCGTGCCTGCCGAGACGACGGCCGGCGAAACCCGTGTGGCCGTTACGCCCGAGACGGTGAAGAAACTGGTCGCCTCCGGGCACGCGGTTCGCGTGCAGTCGGGGGCCGGCGTTGCAGCCAGCGTCACCGATGCCGCCTATCAGGCGACCGGCGCCGAAATCACCGACGTGGCGGCCGCCTTCGGGTCCGACATGGTGCTCAAGGTGCGCACGCCCAGCGAATCGGAAACCGCGCTCATGAAGTCGGGCACCGTCGTCATCGGCATGCTCAACCCCTTCGATGCGGCCGGGCTGCAGCGTCTGGCCACGGCCGGGCTCACCGCTTTCGCGCTCGAAGCCGCGCCGCGCACCACCCGCGCCCAGAGCATGGACGTGCTCTCGTCGCAGGCCAACATCGCCGGCTACAAGGCCGTGATGATCGCGGCCGACAAGTACCAGCGCTTCTTCCCGATGCTGATGACCGCCGCCGGCACTGTGAAGGCGGCGCGCGTGGTGATCCTGGGCGTGGGCGTGGCGGGCCTGCAGGCCATTGCCACCGCCAAGCGCCTGGGCGCCGTGATCGAGGCCTCCGACGTGCGCCCGAGCGTCAAGGAACAGATCGAGTCGCTCGGCGGCAAGTTCATCGAAGTGTCCTATGACACCGACGAGGAGAAGGAAGCCGCGGTCGGCGTGGGCGGCTACGCCAAGCCCATGCCTCCCAGCTGGCTGGCGCGCCAGCAGGTCGAGGTGGCCAAGCGCGTGGCACTGGCCGACATCGTCATCAGCACCGCGCTCATCCCCGGCCGTGCCGCACCCACGCTCATCACCGAGGACATGGTCAAGGCCATGAAACCTGGCTCGGTGATCGTCGACATCGCGGCCGGCAAGGGGCCCGATGGCGTGGGCGGCAACTGCCCGCTCTCGGAAGCCGACCGCACGGTGATCAAGCACGGCGTGACCATCGTCGGCGAGACCAACCTGCCGGCGCTGGTGGCGGCCGACGCGTCGGCGCTGTATGCGCGCAACGTGCTCGACTTCCTCAAGCTCATCGTCACCAAGGAGGGCGGCCTGAAGATCGACCTCGAAGACGACATCGTCGCCGCCTGCCGCGTCGCGCACGACGGCCAGGTCACGAAGAAATAAGCCACCCCGGCACCCCCGCGAGGAGAAGAATCCATGGATCCCGTTTCCCACACCGTCATCAATCTCATCATCTTCGTGCTGGCCATCTACGTGGGCTACCACGTGGTGTGGACCGTCACGCCGGCGCTGCACACGCCGCTCATGGCCGTGACCAACGCCATCTCGGCCATCGTGGTCGTGGGCGCCATGCTGGCGGCCGCGCTCACCGAAACCACCCTGGGCAAGACCATGGGCGTGCTCGCGGTCGCGCTGGCGGCGGTGAACATCTTCGGCGGCTTCCTCGTCACGCGGCGCATGCTCGAAATGTTCAAGAAGAAGGACAAGAAAGCCGCGGCGCCCAAGGCCGAGTCGGGAGCCGCCCAATGAGCATGAACGTCGTCACGCTGCTGTACCTGGTTGCCAGCGTCTGCTTCATCCAGGCCTTGAAGGGCCTGTCCCATCCGACCACCTCCATCCGCGGCAACCTGTTCGGCATGGCCGGCATGGCCATCGCGGTGGTGACCACCGGCGCGCTGATCTACAACCTGGCTGGCGGCCACCTCATGGGCCTGGCCTGGGTGCTGCTGGGGCTGGTGGTGGGCGGCGGCTACGGCGCCTACCGCGCCAAAACGGTCGAGATGACCAAGATGCCCGAGCTGGTGGCTTTCTTCCACAGCATGATCGGCCTGGCGGCGGTGTTCATCGCGGTGGCGGCCGTGGTCGAACCCGCGGCCATGCTCGAAGGCATCGCCAAGGGCGCGCCCATTCCCGCCGGCAACCGGCTGGAGCTGTTCCTGGGTGCGGCCATCGGCGCCATCACCTTCAGCGGCTCCGTCATCGCCTTCGGCAAGCTCTCGGGCACCTACAAGTTCCGGCTGTTCCAGGGCGCGCCGGTGCAGTTCGCGGGCCAGCACATGCTGAACCTGGTGCTCGGCCTGGCCATGATCGGCCTCGGGCTGGTGTTCATGTTTACCGAAAGCTGGCCGGCGTTCTTCGCGATGCTGGCGCTGGCCTTCGTGATGGGCGTGCTCATCATCATCCCGATCGGCGGCGCCGACATGCCGGTGGTGGTGTCGATGCTCAACAGCTACTCGGGCTGGGCGGCCGCGGGCATCGGCTTCAGCCTGAACAACGCGATGCTGATCGTGGCCGGTTCGCTGGTGGGCTCGTCGGGTGCGATCCTGAGCTACATCATGTGCAAGGCCATGAACCGCTCGTTCTTCAACGTGATCCTGGGCGGCTTCGGCGGCGAGGCGGTCACGGCCGCCGGCGGCGCCAAGGAGCAGCGGCCCGTCAAGAGCGGCAGCGCCGACGACGCCGCCTTCGTGCTGGGCAATGCCGAGACGGTGGTCATCGTGCCGGGCTACGGCCTGGCGGTGGCGCGCGCGCAGCATGCGGTGAAGGAACTCGCCGAGAAGCTCACGCACAAGGGCATCACCGTGAAGTACGCGATCCACCCGGTGGCCGGGCGCATGCCGGGCCACATGAACGTGCTCTTGGCCGAGGCCGAGGTGCCCTACGACCAGGTGTTCGAGATGGAAGACATCAACGGCGAATTCGGCCAGGCCGACGTGGCGATCATCCTGGGCGCCAACGACGTGGTGAACCCCGCCGCGCTCACCAAGGGCAGCCCGATCTACGGCATGCCGATCCTGGAGGCCTATAAGGCCAAGACGGTGATCGTGAACAAGCGCTCCATGGCAGCGGGCTATGCCGGCCTGGACAACGAGCTGTTCTACATGGACAAGACGATGATGGTCTTTGGCGATGCGAAAAAAGTAGTGGAAGATATGGGCAAGGCCATCGAATAGGCAGAAGGTCCGTGCCCGCGCAGTGCGGGCCAGATCATCGCGGCGCCATCACGTGCGCCGTTTTCGTTTTCAGATAACTCGATTTGGAGGAGACACATCCATGACCGATCGTCCCTGGCTCGGCAGCTACCCGCAAGGCGTGCCTGCCGATATCGATCCTTCCCAATACCCGTCGCTGGTGGCGCTCATGGAAGAGAGCTTCACCAAGTACGCTGACCGCACGGCCTACAGCTTCATGGGCAAGGACGTGAGCTACAAGGAAACCGACAAGCTCAGCAAGGCGTTTGCGACCTATCTGCAAGGGCTGGGCCTGGCCAAGGGCGACCGTGTGGCGGTGATGATGCCCAACTGCCCGCAGTACCCGATCGCGGTCGCGGCCATCCTGCGCGCCGGCCTGATCCTGGTGAACGTGAATCCGCTGTACACGCCGCGCGAGCTGGAGCACCAGCTCAAGGACTCGGGCGCCAAGGCCATCGTCATCATGGAAAACTTCGGCACCACGCTGCAGCAGTGCATAGCGGCCACGCCAATCAGGCACATCGTGCTCGCCGCAATGGGCGACCGGCTCGGCTTGCTGAAAGGCGCGCTCGTCAACTATGTGGTGCGCAACGTCAAGAAGCTGGTGCCCCAGTACAGCCTCCCGGGCGCGGTGCGCTTCAACGATGCGCTCGACCAAGGCAAGGGCCGCACCCTGCAAGTGCCCGTCATCGGCCCGGACGACGTGGCCGTGCTGCAGTACACCGGAGGCACCACCGGCGTTTCGAAGGGTGCGGTGCTGCTGCATCGCAACGTGATCGCGAACGTGCTGCAATCCGAAGCCTGGAACGAACCCGTCATGGCGCAGGTGCCAGCTGGCGAGCAGCCGACGAGCGTCTGCGCGCTGCCGCTGTATCACATCTTCGCCTTCACGGTCGGCATGATGCTGAACATGCGCACGGGCGGCAAGCTGATCCTGATCCCGAATCCGCGCGACCTGGCGGGGGTGCTCAAGGAGCTCTCCAAGCACACGATCCACAGCTTTCCCGCGGTCAACACGCTGTTCAACGGGCTGGCGAACCATCCCGATTTCAACACGGTCAACTGGAAGAACCTCAAGGTGTCGGTCGGCGGCGGAATGGCGGTTCAGGCGGCGGTCGCCAAGCTCTGGCTCGAGAAAACCGGCTGCCCGATCTGCGAAGGCTATGGCCTTTCCGAAACCTCACCCTCGGCCACTTGCAATCCGACCAACAGCAGGGCCTACACCGGCACCATCGGCGTGCCGCTGCCGAGCACCTGGCTCAAGCTGCTCGATGACGAGGGCCGCGAAGTGCCGCCGGGACAGGCCGGCGAAATCGCGATCAAGGGCCCGCAGGTGATGGCCGGCTACTGGCAGCGCCCCGACGAAACCGCCAAGGTCATGACGCCCGACGGCTACTTCAAGAGCGGCGACATCGGCATGGTCGACGAACGCGGCTACTTCAAGGTGGTCGACCGCAAGAAGGACATGATCCTGGTCTCGGGCTTCAACGTGTACCCGAACGAGGTCGAAGACGTGGTGGCGCAGGTTCCGGGCGTGCTCGAATGCGCGGCCGTGGGCGTAAGCGACGAGAAGACGGGCGAGGCTGTCAAGCTCGTGATCGTCAAGAAGGACCCGTCGCTGACCGAGGCTCAGGTGCGCGAATACTGCAGAGCAAACCTTACGGGTTACAAGCAGCCGCGAACCATCGAGTTCCGTACCGATCTGCCGAAGACCCCGGTGGGCAAGATCCTCCGTCGCGAACTGCGGGACGCCAAGAAGTAAGGGTTCGGCCCGGGTAGGGCCGCGGCACCGATCTTGCATATTGCGGATCGATGCTTCGCTTCCTACTCACCCGGGTGAGCTTGCTGGTGCCGACCTTCATCGGCATGACGCTGCTTGCCTTCTTTCTCATCCGGCTGGTGCCGGGTGACCCGATCGAGACCATGGCCGGCGAGCGCGGCATCGACCCCGCGCGCCATGCGCAGTTGCGCGCGGCCTATGGCTTCGACAAGCCGGTGATCGTGCAGTACGGCATCTACATCGGCCGCGTGCTGCATGGCGACCTGGGCAAGTCGATCATCACGCAGGAGTCGGTGGCCAACGAATTCCTCGCGCTGTTTCCCGCCACGGTCGAGCTTGGCGTGTGCGCAATTCTCTTTGCACTGCTGCTGGGCCTCCCGGCCGGCATTCTGGCGGCGGTGCGGCGCAATTCCATCTTCGATCATGGCGTGATGGCCACCTCGCTCACCGGCTATTCGATGCCGATCTTCTGGTGGGGGCTGCTGCTGATCCTGTTCTTCTCGGTGCAGTTGGGCTGGACGCCCGTGTCGGGGCGCATCGCGGTGCAGTATTTCGTCGAGCCCGAGACCGGCTTTCTGCTGATCGATGCATTGCGCGCCGGCGATGTCGATGCATTCTGGTCGGCACTGCACCATCTGATTCTTCCAGCCATTGTGCTCGGCACCGTGCCTCTCGCGGTCATCGCGCGCATGACCCGCTCGGCCATGCTCGAAGTGCTGGGCGAAGACTACATTCGCACCGCGCGCGCCAAGGGCCTCTCGCGCTTTCGCGTGGTGGGGCTGCATGCGCTGCGCAATGCGCTGATCCCCGTGGTCACGGTCATCGGGCTGCAGGTGGGCGTGCTTTTCACCGGCGCGATCCTCACTGAAACCATCTTCTCGTGGCCCGGCGTCGGCAAGTGGCTCATCGAAGCCATCGGCCGGCGCGACTACCCGGTGCTGCAGGGCGGCATGCTGCTGCTGGGTGGCATCGTGATGCTGGTGAACCTGTTGGTCGATGTGACCTACGGCGTCATCAATCCGCGAATCAGGCGCTGAACATGGGCTCGTCCGACATCATTGCCCCGACCGTCGCTACCAAGGCGCCGCCCGGCCCGTGGCGCGAGTTCTGGACCGCGTTCTCCGCCAACCGCGGAGCGGTCATCGGACTCGCCACGATCGCGGCGCTGCTGCTCGTGGCGCTGTTCGCGCCCTGGATCGCGCCGCATGCGCCAAACGAAACCAACAGCGCCGCCTTTCTGCGGCCGCCCGCCTGGCAGGAGGGCGGATCGGCCAGCTACCTGTTGGGCACCGACGCCATCGGGCGCGACATTCTTTCGCGCCTCATGTTCGGCGCGCGGCTCTCGCTCTCGATCGGCGTGGCCGTGGTGGCGCTGTCGGTGGTGACGGGCATCGTGCTCGGCCTGATTGCGGGGTTCTTCCGCGGCGTGCTCGAGATCGCGATCATGCGGCTGATGGACATCGTGCTCACGCTGCCGAGCCTGCTGCTGGCCATCGTGATCGTGGCCATCCTCGGGCCGGGGCTGGTCAACGCCATGCTCGCGGTGGCGATCGTGGTGCTGCCGCACTATGTGCGCATCACCCGAGCGGCAGTCATCGCCGAAGTGTCGCGCGACTACGTCACGGCGGCACGTGTGAGTGGCGCCGGCACGCTGCGCCTGATGTTCAGCGAGGTGCTGCCCAACTGCGCGGCGCCGCTCATCGTGCAGGCCTCGCTCGGCATCTCCACGGCCATTCTCGACGCGGCCGCGCTCGGCTTCCTGGGGCTCGGCGCGCAACCGCCGTCGCCGGAATGGGGAACGATGCTGGCCGATGCGCGCGAGTTCGTGCTGCGCGCGTGGTGGGTCGTCACCTTCCCGGGCCTCGCCATCCTCGCTGCCGTGCTGGCCTTCAACCTTCTCGGCGACGGCCTGCGCGACGCGCTCGACCCGAAGCTCAAGAGATGAGCATGCTGCTGGACATCAAGGACCTGCATGTGGAGTTCCCCACGCAAGGCGGCGTGCTGCATGCCGTGGACGGCGTGAGCCTCACGCTCGAGGAAGGCGAGGTGCTTGGCATCGTCGGCGAATCGGGTTCGGGCAAGAGCGTGACGATGATGGCGCTGATGGGGCTCATCGGCTTTCCGGGCCGGGTGCGCGCGGACCACATGCGCTTTGCGGGCAAGGAGCTGCTCGGCATTTCCGACAAGGCCCGCCGTACGCTGGTCGGCAAGGAGGTCGCAATGATCTTCCAGGAGCCGACCACCAGCCTCAACCCCTGCTTCACCATCGGCTTTCAGCTGATGGAAACGCTGCGGCTGCATCTGCACCTGGACCGGCGCACGGCAAAGAAGCGCGCGACCGAGCTGCTCGAACAGGTCGGCATACCCGCCGCGTCGTCGCGCCTGGGCAGCTATCCGCACCAGCTTTCGGGCGGCATGAACCAGCGCGTGATGATCGCGATGGCCATTGCCTGCAATCCGCGCCTCTTGATCGCTGACGAGCCGACCACCGCGCTCGACGTGACGATCCAGGCGCAGATCCTCGACCTGCTGCGCGAACTGCAGAAAGAGCGCGGCATGGCGCTGGTGCTCATCACGCACAACATGGGTGTGGTGAGCGAAATGGCGCAGCGCATCGCCGTCATGTATGCGGGCCAGGTGATGGAGCAGCAGCGCGTCGACCGGCTCTTCGCGAATCCGCAGCATCCCTATACCGAGGCCCTGCTGGCCGCGTTGCCCGAGCGCGCGGCGCCCGAGGGGCGGCTTGCCACCATCGCGGGCGTGGTGCCCGGCGTGCACGACCGGCCCACAGGTTGCCTCTTCGCGCCGCGCTGCACCTACGTGACAACGAAGGCCTGCAACGTGCGGCCGGCGCTGCGCGCAGTCGCGTCGCAACCGGGCGCCGAAGTGCGCTGCCATTTTCCGCTCGGCGAACCCGGGCGGCTGGCCGCCATCGAGGCCGACCGGCCGCGAGTTGCGGAGATGCCCCAATGAGCGCCGCGCCGGGCCGCCCCAAGCAAGCTCGCTCCCGCTTGGCGGGAAGGCGCGCAGCGCCAAGGGTGCACCAATGAGCGCATTGCCCGGCGATGTCGTGGTCGATGCGCGCAACCTGCAGCGCACCTACGCCGTGCGGCGCGGCATGTTCCGCGCGCCGGCGCAGTTGCGCGCGGTGGGCGACATTTCGTTTCGCATCGAACGCGGCCGCACGCTGGCGGTGGTCGGCGAATCGGGTTGCGGCAAGTCCACGCTTGCGCGAATGGTCGCGCTGATCGAGAAGCCGACGGCCGGGCAGCTCATGCTGGTCGGCCACGACGCGGTCGACCCGCCTTCGGAGCACCGGCGAGAGCTGCGCCAGGCGGTGCAGCTGGTGTTCCAGAACCCCTATGGTTCGCTCAATCCGCGCAAGAAGATCTCCACCGTGCTCGAAGATCCGCTGGCCATCAACACCACGCTCGGCAAGACCGAGCGGGCTGCCAAGGCACGCGAGATGCTCGCGCGCGTGGGTTTGCGGCCGGAGTACGCGAACCGCTATCCGCACATGTTCTCCGGCGGCCAGCGCCAGCGCATCGCCATTGCGCGCGCGCTCATGCTGGAGCCGCGCCTCCTGGTGGCCGACGAGCCGGTGTCCGCGCTCGACGTCTCGATCCAGGCGCAGGTGCTGAACCTGCTGGCCGATCTGCAGGCCGAACTGGGCCTTGCCTATCTCTTCATCTCGCACGACCTGGGCGTGGTGCGGCACATTGCGCACGACGTGCTGGTGATGTACCTCGGCCATGCGGTGGAGCAGGGCCCCAAGGCGCGCATCTTCGCGCGGCCGCTGCATCCGTACACGCAGGCGCTGCTGGCGTCCACACCCGGACTCAGCAGCCAGCGCATCGTGCTCAAGGGCGAGCTGCCATCGCCGCTGAATCCGCCGACCGGCTGCGTGTTCAGCACGCGCTGCCCGCATGTGACAGAGCGCTGCCGCGAAGAGCGGCCCTTGCTTCGCGCGCTCGACGAGCGGCTGGTGGCCTGCCACTACGCCGAGAAGTTTCTCGAAGGCGCCGCGCCGGTGAGCGCCGATATGCCGTTGTCTCCGCCGTTCGTCGCGCCCCTGGCGATGAACCCCTAGTTCACTTCAACCGTGTCCCAAGGAGTTGCCATGAAGACCCAGCCATCCGTTTCGCACCCCGCGCGAAAGCTCATTGCATTGCTCGCGCCGACGGCACTTGCCGTGCTCACATTGGCCTCTGGCGCCGTGTCCGCCAAGACGCTGGTTTATTGTTCAGAGGGCAGCCCCGAGAACTTCTATCCCGGCGTGAACACCACTGGCACCTCCTTCGACGTGACCACGCAGGTCTACAACACGATCGTCGAGTTCGAGCGCGGCGGCACCAAGGTCGTGCCCGGCCTGGCGGAAAAGTGGGACATCTCTGCCGACGGCACGCAGTACACCTTTCACCTGCGCAAGGGTGTGAAGTGGCACAGCACCAGCAAGACCTTCAAGCCCACGCGCGACTTCAACGCCGACGACTTCATCTTCATGCTCGAGCGGCAGTGGAAGGAAAGCGATCCCTTCTTCAAGGTCACGAGCCAGAACCACTCCTACTTCAATGACATGGGAATGCCCAAGCTCTTGAAGTCGGTGGACCGCGTTGACGAGTTCACGGTGAAGATCGTGCTCAACCAGGCCGAGGCGCCGTTCCTCGCCAACCTTGCGATGCAGTACGCCGGCATCCAGTCGAAGGAGTACGCCATCGCCATGCTCAAGGCCGGCACGCCGGAGAAGGTCGACCAGGACCCGATCGGCACCGGCCCGTTCTACCTCGTGCAGTACCAGAAGGACGCGGTCATCCGCTTCAAGGCCTTTCCGCAGTACTGGGGCGGCAAGGCGAAGATCGACGACCTCGTGTTCGCGATCACGCCCGACGCCTCGGTGCGCTGGGCCAAGCTGCAGAAGGGCGAATGCCACGTCATGCCCTACCCGAATCCGGCCGACCTCGACGCGATCCGCAAGGACCCGAACGTGCAAGTGCTCGAGCAGCCCGGCCTCAACGTGGGCTACCTCTCGTACAACACCACGAAGAAGCCCTTCGACGACGTGCGCGTGCGCAAGGCCATCAACATGGCGATCAACAAGAAGGCGATCATCGACGGCGTGTACCTCTCGACGGGCGTGGCCGCGAAGAACCCGATCCCGCCGACCATGTGGTCCTACAACGACGCCGTGAAGGACGATCCCTACGACCCCGAAGCCGCCAAGAAGCTGCTGGCGCAGGCTGGTTTTCCCGATGGTTTCTCGACCGACCTGTGGGCCATGCCGGTGCAACGGCCCTACAACCCGAACGCCAAGCGCATCGCCGAGCTGATGCAGGCCGACCTTGCCAAGATCAACGTCAAGGCCGAGATCAAGAGCTTCGAGTGGGGCGAATACCGCAAGCGCTTGCAGGCCGGCGAGCACCAGATGGGCATGCTGGGATGGACCGGCGACAACGGCGACCCCGACAACTTTCTCTACACGCTGCTGGGCTGCGCCTCGGCCAAGTCGGCGAGCGGCAGCAACATCTCCAAGTTCTGCTATCAACCTTATGAAGATCTCGTACTGAAGGCCAAGAGCACCACCAAGCAGGCCGACCGCGATGCGCTCTACAAGAAGGCGCAAGTAATCTTCAAGGAACAGGCGCCGTGGTTCACCATTGCGCACGCGGTGCAGCTGAAGCCGGTGCGCAAGGAAGTCGTCGACTTCAAGCTCAGTCCCTTCGGCCGCCATACCTTCTATGGCGTCGACATCAAGTAGCCGATGAGTGAAGCACCGGTCGCCATCGTGGCCGCAATGCACGAGGAGCTCAGCGCGCTCCTCGCGCAGATGCCGGACGAGCAGCGCGTGCGCGTCGCGGGCCGCGACTTCTGGGTCGGCCATCTGCACGGCCAGCCGGTGGTCGCGGTGCTGTCGCGCATCGGCAAGGTGGCCGCTGCGGTCACGGCCACGGTACTGCTCGAGCGATTCGGCGTGCGGGCCATCGTGTTCACGGGCGTTGCCGGCGGGCTCGCGCCGGGCGTGAACGTGGGCGACGTGGTGGTCGCGTCGGAACTGCTGCAGCACGACCTCGATGCTTCGCCGATCTTTCCGAAGTACGAGGTGCCGCTCATGGGCATTGCGCGCTTTGCGGCCGATGCCGCGATTGCTGATGCGCTCTCGGGCGTTGCCACCCATGTGCTGCGCGATCCGGTCGCACTGATCGGGCAGCAAGCCGTTGACGAGTTCGGCATTCGAGCGCCCAAGGTGCACCGCGGGCTGCTGGTGAGCGGCGACCGTTTCGTGTCGACTACCGCAGAGAGCGAGGCACTGCGGCGCGATCTGCCCGACGCGCTCGCAGTCGAAATGGAAGGCGCGGCCATGGCGCAGGTGTGCCACGACTACGGTGTGCCGTTCGCGGCGATGCGGACGATTTCGGACCGCGCCGATGACGCAGCGCATGGCGATTTCGCGCGCTTCGTCGCCGAGGTGGCGAGCCGCTACAGCCTCGCGCTGGTCGGTGCGTGGCTGGCCACGCTGCCTTCTTCGCCTGGAACGCCAGCCGCTACTTGAGCCAGCCGCGACGGCGGAAGTACCACATCGGTACCAGCGCGCTGGCCGCCATCAGCGCCAGCGCATACGGATAGCCCAGCGACCAGTCGAGCTCGGGCATGAACTTGAAGTTCATGCCGTAGATGCTCGCGATCAACGTGGGCGGCAAGAGCGCCACGCTGGCCACCGAGAAGATCTTGATGGTCTTGTTCTGGTTGATGTTGATGAAGCCGACGGTCGCATCCATCAGGAAGTTGATCTTGTCGAACAGGAAGGCCGTGTGGTTGTCCAGCGATTCGATGTCGCGCAGGATCTGCCGCGCCTCCTCGAACTGCTCGGCGTTGAGCATACGGCTGCGCATCATGAAGCTCACCGCGCGGCGCGTGTCCATCACGTTGCGGCGAATGCGGCCGTTCAAGTCTTCCTGGCGCGCGATCGCCGCCAGCACTTCGCCGGCCAGCTCGTCGCTGACGTTGCCTTCGAGCACCTTCTTGCCGGCCACTTCGAGCTCGTCGTAGATGTTCTCGAGCGTGTCGGCCGAGTATTCAGCGTCGGCGTCGAACAGCTTGAGCAGCACTTCCTTCGCATCCTCGATGAGCCCCGGCGCGCGGCGCGCGCGCATGCGCAGCAGGCGGAACACGGGCACATCTTCGTCGTGGATCGAGAACAGCACGCCGCGGCTGCGCAGTTCGGTGTTGTGCTGGTTCAGGATGAAGGCCACACGCACCGAACGCGGGTCTTCGTCGTCGTCGATCAAGAAGTCGGAGCGGATGTGCAGCTCGCCGTTGTCTTCTTCATAGAAGCGGGCCGACTCCTCGATGTCCTCGTCCATCGCGTCTTCGGGAATCGAGAGGCCGTAGTACTGCTTGATCCAGCGCTTTTCTTCGAGGGTGGGCGATTCGAGGTCGACCCAGATTGGCTGGAACTTGGAAAGCTCTTCCAGCGCTTCGATCTCTTCCTGGACGAGGCGGCCGTTGGCGAGCGTAAAGATGTTGAGCATGGGCTCACTCCCGTGAAATGGCTGAGGCGATGGGGCGAGGGAAGGGGCGCTTTCAATTCCCGGGCCCGGCGCCAAGCGTCAGAGGGGAGTTGAAAGCTGCCGAGACGGGGCGGTTTCCAAGGTGCGGTCTCCAGTTGCAGCGAGGCGCGATTATGTCATCGGCCATGTGACGGGAGCCTGCCGATCTGGATGGACATACAGTAAAGTTGCGCCCATGCAGACCGCTGCGCTCCCCGTTTTTTCCGCCCCCGGTGCCACCCAGGCCGAGCGCCTGGCCGCGGCGCTCTCCACGCTCAATGACGAGCAGCGCACCGCCGTCGAGCATGGCGTCGGCACGGTGGTCGGGCGTGACGAGCGCCCGCTGCTGGTGATTGCCGGTGCGGGCTCCGGCAAGACCAGCACGCTGGCGCACCGGGTGGCGCACCTGATTGCTGGCGGCGTCGATCCGCAGCGCCTGCTGCTCCTGACCTTCTCGCGCCGCGCGGCGCTTGAAATGGAGCGCCGCGCGGGCCAGGTGCTGGCCCGCGTGCTGGGGCTCAAATCAGAGAAGCCACCGGCCCTGCCGTGGGCCGGCACCTTCCACGGCATCGGGGCGCGCCTGCTGCGCGAGTACGCGGCGCACATCGGCCTCGACGACCACTTCACGATCCACGACCGCGGGGACGCCGAGGACCTGATGGGCTTGGTGCGGCACGAGCTCGGCCTGTCGTCGAGCGTCAACCGCTTTCCGCGCAAAGGCACCTGCCTGTCGATCTACTCGCGCTGCGTCAACACGCGAGCGCCGCTGGCCGATGTGCTCGCAGAAGCTTTTCCGTGGTGCGCCGAGTGGGAGGCCGAGCTCAAGCGCCTGTTCGGCGCTTACGTGGAGGCCAAGCAGCAGCAGAACGTGCTCGACTATGACGACCTGCTGCTTTATTGGGCCGGCATGGTGGCCGAACCGGCGCTCGCCGGACTGGTCGGCGCGCGTTTCGACCACGTGCTGGTCGACGAGTACCAGGACACCAACCTGCTCCAGGCCTCGATTCTTCTCGCGCTCAAGCCCGATGGCCGTGGCGTGACGGTGGTGGGCGACGACGCCCAGTCGATTTACTCGTTTCGCGGGGCAACTGTACGTAACATCCTCGACTTTCCGTTGCAGTTTTCACAGGCCGCGCGGGTGGTCACGCTGGAACGCAACTACCGCTCCACGCAGCCGATTCTCGACGTGTCGAACCGGGTCATCGCGCAGGCGGCCGAGCGGCATGCCAAGACCCTCTGGACCGACAAGCCCTCGGCGGGCAGGCCGCAGCTGGTGCTGGTGCCCGACGAGGCGCAGCAGGCGGTCTGGGTGGCCGACAAGGTGCTGGCGCACCGCGAGGGCGGCCTCGCGCTCAAGTCGCAGGCGGTGCTGTTTCGCGCTTCCACGCACAGCGCGCCGCTCGAACTCGAGCTGGCCCGCCGCAACATCCCGTTCGTGAAATACGGCGGACTCAAGTTTCTCGAAGCCTCGCATGTGAAAGACCTGCTCGCGGTGCTGCGTTTTGCCGAGAACCCGCGCGGCCGCATGGCGGGTTTTCGCGTCACGCAGCTCATCCCTGGCATCGGGCCCGCCACGGGCACGCGGCTCCTTGACGCCATGGACCGGGCGGCCGATCCAGTGGCGGCGGTGCGGGATTTCATGCCGCCCTCGGCCGCGCGAGCCGAATGGGCGGTGTTCGCCGAGGCCTATGCGGCACTGTGCGCACCTGCATTGGCATGGCCGGCCGACGTGGAGCTGGCCGTGCGCTGGTACCTGCCGCATCTCGAGCGGCTTTACGACGACCCTTCCGGCCTGCGGCGCGGCGACGTCGAGCAGCTGGCGCGGCTGGCGTCGGGCTATGCCTCGCGCGAGCGCTTCCTGACCGAGCTCACGCTGGATCCGCCCGAGGCGACGAGCGACCGGCCGGGTCCGCCCTTGCTCGACGAGGATTACCTCATCCTCTCCACCATCCACTCGGCCAAGGGGCAGGAATGGAACTCGGTGCATGTGCTCAACGTGGTCGACGGCTGCCTGCCGGCCGACGTGGCGCAAGGCGCACAAGAGCTCGAAGAGGAGCGGCGGCTTCTCTATGTGGCAATGACCCGCGCGCGCGACCATCTGCACCTGCTGGTGCCTCAGCGCTTCTACGTGACGCAGCAGGCCGTGCGGGGCGACCGGCACCTGTACGCCAACCGCACGCGCTTCATCACCGAAGCGGATCTTGGGGGCTTCGAGCAGCTGACCTGGCCCGAGCCGCCCGCGCGTCCACCGGCCGTTCCGCCGCCGGCTGCCGTGATCGACCTGCGCAACCGCATGCGCGCCGCCTGGAGCTGAAACCACAGGCCCTTCGCCCGGCAGGGTCACCACTGGTGACGCACTGAAACACTTGGTGCCAAAGCTCCGCAGCGGTGGGCCGGCGTGCACGGGCAGCTATGGAAGCTGTAGCGAAGCGCCCTTCGGGCCGCATGCGCACGCCAACCCCGAATACCCGACTATTGCAATACCGTGACAGCTTGGGCATAGTGAATCGACCTTCCCTCATTTCCCCTCTTTTCTCTTCCCCCTCCAACCCACATCTGTTCTCGCCGGCCACGCTTCATTCCGGAGCGGGTCATTTTCCCAACCGTCAATTCTCAGGAGGTCATTCATGAATTTGACGATCAGCGGTCATCACCTCGACGTCACACCTGCCTTGCGGACTTACGTTACGAGCAAGCTGGACCGGATCACACGGCACTTCGACCAGGTGGTCGATGTGAAGGTGCTCCTCACGGTGGAAAAGCAGAAGGAAAAGGAACGCCGCCAAAGGGCGGAGTGCAACATTCACGTCAAGGGCAATGACATGTTCGCGGAGTCGAGCCACGCTGATCTCTACGCTGCGGTCGATGAACTGGTCGACAAGCTCGACCGCCAGGTGGTCCGCCACAAGGATCGCCTGCAGGACCACCATCACGCGGCCCCCAAGCGCGTGATGTAGGTGGCCACGGGCAAGGGCTTTGCGGCTCCTGCGACAAGCCGCCTTCGGGCGGCTTTTTTCCGCCCGGTGTTTGTTCTTCCGCCCCTGGGGCCGCGAGGCCTCCAGGCAACATGTAGCCTAAAAGTAAGTAACAGGATTGGGGTTTTTACCAAGCGGGTGCATAATCGCCCCCGACTTCCCCCACCATGAATCGCCTCGCGTCCATCCTGCCGCCCGCTCAAGTGCTTGTGAGCGTTGACGCCACCAGCAAGAAGCGTGCTTTCGAAGAAGCAGGCCTGCTGTTCGAAAGCCTTCATGGCCTCGGCCGCGCCCTGATCACCGACAGCCTGTTTGCGCGCGAGCGCCTCGGTTCCACCGGGCTCGGGCATGGGGTTGCCATTCCGCATGGCCGCATCAAGGGCCTGAAGGCGCCAATGGCTGCGGTCTTCCAGCTCGCAAACCCCATCGGGTTCGACGCGCCGGACGAGCAGCCCGTCGGGCTGCTGATCTTCCTGCTGGTGCCCGAGGCAGCCACGCAGAAACACCTCGAAATCCTCTCTGAAATTGCCGAATTGCTGAGCGACGCCGGTCTGCGCGAGCAGATCAAGTCGAGCACCGACGCGGCCGCGCTGCACGGACTCATTGCCAACTGGCAATCGACGCAGGTCGCGTAGAGGTGGTCGCCCCGGAAGAGCCGCTTCGCGGTATTCTGGGCTGCTCCAAAACTGGGCGCTGAGCGCCGACTCCCCTACGCATGAAGCCGACCGTCATCAGTGCCGACGCCATGTTCGAGGAATTCCGCGGGTCGCTCCGCTGGGAATGGCTCGCCGGACTCGGCGCCTCCGAACGCCAATTCGACCCTGAGGTCATCAGCCGCGCCCAGTCGGCGGCCGATCTGGTCGGTTACCTCAATTACATCCACCCCTATCGCGTCCAGATCCTGGGTGCCCGCGAGGTCACCTACCTGACGCGCGGCAGCCCGGAAGATTGCGCCCGGCGCATTGCCCGCATCGTCACGCTGGAGCCGCCCATGCTGGTTTTGGCCGACGGCCAGGCGGCGCCGGACGAGCTGCTATCGATTTGCGAGCGCGCTCAGCTGCCGCTCTTTGCCACGCGCGAATCGTCGGCCTTCGTGATCGACCTGCTGCGGGCCTATCTTTCCAAGCATTTCGCGGAACGCACCTCGATGCACGGGGTGTTCATGGACATCCTGGGCATGGGAGTCATGATCACGGGCGAATCGGGCCTGGGCAAAAGCGAACTCGGGTTGGAGCTGATCTCGCGCGGCAACGGCCTGGTGGCCGATGATGCGGTCGACCTCTACCGCATCAACCAGAACACCATCGAGGGGCGCTGCCCCGACCTGCTGCTCAACCTGCTGGAAGTGCGCGGCATCGGCTTGCTCGACATCCGCGCCATCTTCGGCGAGACGGCCGTGCGCCGGAAGATGCGGCTCAAACTCATCGTGCACCTGGTGCGGCGCGACAGCTTCGAGCGCGACTACGAGCGAATGCCCTCGGCGCCGCTCACGCAGGACGTGCTGGGCATCCCGGTGCGCAAAGTCATCATCCAGGTGGTGGCCGGCCGAAACATCGCCGTGCTGGTGGAAGCGGCGGTGCGCAATTCGATCCTGCAGCTGCGCGGCATCGACACCTATGCCGATTTCGTGGCGCGCCACCACAAGGCCATGGAAAGCGGCCGGGACGGGGACTGACGGGCGCCGCTACGCCGCCGGATGCGGCCGCCGCCGGGCCGCCCCAAGGCGAGCCGCGCCTCACCCTCGGGGGGTGGAGTTACACGCAGCGAAGCGAAGTGAAAAGCCGGGGGGCCTATCGCTTGCTGGCGCAGTCGCCGCACAAGCCGTAGAGCGACATGGCATGGTCCTGCAGGATCCAGCCCTTGTCCTTCGAGATCATCTGCTGGCGCCGCTCGATCTCGGCGTCGTAGAACTCCTCGACCTTGCCGCACGACGTGCAGATCAGGTGGTCGTGGTGCGTGCCCTCGTTGAGCTCGTACACCGCCTTGCCGCTTTCGAAATGGCTGCGCTCGAGGATGCCGGCCTGCTCGAACTGCGTCAGCACGCGGTAGACCGTGGCCAGGCCGATGTCGGAGTGCTCGTTCAAAAGCACGCGAAACACGTCTTCGGCCGTCATGTGGCGCTGGCTGCCGGTCTGGAAGATCTCGAGGATCTTCAGGCGCGGCAAAGTGGCCTTGAGGCCGGTATTCTTGAGTTCGTCGATGTTGGCCATGATGGTTCCTGCGCCCTGGGCTGCGGATGGGCCCCAAAAGGGCCAGCCGCTACAATGGCCGATCATATCGCTACCCCCCTTTTCTCCCATGCCTGCCATTCTCCAACGCCGTCCCTGGCTGCTGGCCGCGGCCGTCGCCGTGACGTTCTGCCTCGGTGCCTGCAGCGGTTTCAGCGATCGCACGCGTGGCGCGCTGTCGGCCATCACGCCTTACAAGGTCGAAGTGGTCCAGGGCAATTTCGTGTCCAAGGAACAGGTCGAGGCGCTCAAGCCCGGCATGTCGCGCCAGCAGGTGCGTGAAATCCTCGGCACCTCGCTCTTGACCGATGTCTTCCACAAGGATCGCTGGGACTACGTCTTCACGATCAAGCGCCAGGGCGTCAATCCGCAGGAGCGCCGCCTGACCGTGTTCTTCAAGGGCGAGCTGCTCGACCGCTACGAGGGCGATCCGATGCCCAGCGAAGAAGAGTTCGTCGCCACGCTCGACACCCGCAAGAAGAGCGGCAAGGTTCCCCAGCTCGAGGCGTCGGAAGAAGAGCTCAAGAAATTTACGCCCAAGGCAGACAGCAAGAAGGCCGACGACACCACGGCGGCCACCAACCTGCCGCCGCTGCCCGCGGCGTACCCCCCGCTCGAATCGGCGCGCTGAGCACACGCGCCAGACAGCGAGCGACGGGGGCGGGCGCACCCGACCGACGGGCCGGGCGGGCGCGTGCCGGTCTCCATGCCCCATTTCGAAAGCTGAACCCGCGTGACTGAAACCACTTCTTCCTCTTCCGTTTCCGGAGCTTCCACGCCTGCGCTTCGGCGCATCGCGATCGCGGGGGCTTCCGGCCGCATGGGCCGCATGCTGATCGAGGCCGTGCGCGAGGCGCCCGATTGCCGCCTTGCCGGCGCCCTCGACATGGCGGGCAGCAATGCCATCGGCGCCGATGCGGCCGCGTTCCTCGGTTTCACGAGCGGCGTGCCAATCGTGGCCGACCTGCGCACCGGCCTGCAGGACGCGCAGGTGCTCATCGACTTCACCCGTCCCGAAGGCACGCTCGCGCACCTCGCGATCTGCCGCGAACTGGGCGTGCAGGCGGTCATCGGCACCACCGGGTTCAGCGATGAGCAGAAGGCCGAGATCGCCGACATCGCGAAGGACATCGCCATCATGTTCGCGCCCAACATGAGCGTGGGCGTCAACGTCACCTTCAAGCTGCTCGAAATGGCCGCCAAGGCGATGTCGACCGGCTTCGACATCGAGATCATCGAGGCGCACCACCGCCACAAGGTCGACGCGCCCTCGGGCACCGCGCTCAAGATGGGCGAGGTCATCGCCGAGGCGCTGGGCCGCGACCTGAAGGAATGCGCCGTCTACGCGCGCGAAGGCATCACCGGCGAGCGCGACCCTTCCACCATTGGCTTCTCGGCCATCCGCGGCGGCGACATCGTCGGCGACCACACGGTGTTGTTCGCGGGCACCGGCGAGCGCATCGAAATCACCCACAAGTCGGCCAGCCGCGTCACCTACGCCGAGGGCGCGCTGCGTGCGGTGCGCTTTTTGACGGGCCAGAAGTCCGGCCTCTTCGACATGTTCGACGTGCTCGGCCTGCGCTAAAAAACGATGAGCGTGCTCGAACTGCTGACCCAGGGCGACGGCGTCAGCCGTTCGGTGGCGGCGCTGCTGCTGGCGATGTCGATCTCCAGCTGGGTGGTGATTCTCTGGAAGTCCTGGCTGCTGCGCGGCGGCACGCGCGACGTGCTGCGCAGCATCGCCGCGTTCTGGCAATCGGCCACGCTCACCGATGCGGAACAGCGGCTCAAGGCCTTCGACAGCGCCACGCTGGTGGGGCCGGCAGTCAGCGCCATCAAGAACGCCGCAACCGCCGATGCCGGCAGTGCAACGCTCGGCGCCACCACCGGCGACCGCAACCAGCGGCTCACGCGGGCCCTGCGCGGCGCCTTGCATGGCGCGCTGCGGCGCCTGCAGTCCGGCCAGATCCTGCTTGCTACTGTCGGCGCCACGGCGCCTTTCGTGGGGCTGCTCGGCACCGTGTGGGGCATCTACGGCGCGCTCTCGGGCATTGCCGGCCAGACCGGCGGCTTCACCATCGACAAGGTGGCCGGCCCCGTGGGCGAAGCCCTGGTGATGACGGCGTTCGGCCTGGCGGTGGCCATCCCGGCCGTGCTGGCCTACAACGTGTTCGGCCGCGTCATCGGCCGCATCGAAGCCGAGCTCGAGGGCTTTGCGCACGATTTGCTCGGCAGCTTCGGCAGTGCGTCGACACCCGCCGCGCCGCCGCCCGCGCGGCCCATGCCGGTCTCGGCCTAGCCCCGGCGGAGCGCAGGAGCCATGGCCTTCGGTCGCACCTCGCTGGGCAGCAGTGCCGCTGGCGGAGGGCGCGCGACGGGAGCCGGCGGGCAGCGGCCGCTGTCCGACATCAACGTCACGCCGCTGGTCGACGTGATGCTGGTGCTGCTGGTGATCTTCATCATCACCGCGCCGCTGATGGCCAGCTCGATCAAGCTCGACCTGCCGCAGACCGACGCCGGCCAGCCCAACGACACGCCCAAGTTCGTGAGCGTATCGGTCGATGCCTCGGGCAAGACCTTCTTCAATGACCAGGCCGTCAGCGACGAAGAGCTGGCCACCCGCCTGCAGAAAGCCGCGGCCGACAGCAAGGACACCGAAGTCCAGCTGCGTGCCGACCAGACCGTGCCCTACGGCAAGGTGGTGGCTCTGATGGGCATTGCCAACAAGGCGGGCTTGAGCCGGATCGGGTTTGTGACCGAGGCCGACGCGGCACCACAAAAGCCGCGCTGACCGGCCTTGCTCCTTCCCCTCCCGGGGGAAGGACTCAGCCGAGCACCACGGGCTTGGTTCGCCAGATCTCGTGGGCGTACTGCGCAATCGTGCGGTCGGACGAGAACGCGCCCATGCCCGCCACGTTCAGTATCGCCATGTGCGTCCATGCATCCGCATCGCGATAGAGCGCATCGACTTCGGCCTGCTTTGCGACGTAGCTCGCATAGTCGGCCAGCAGCAGGTAGTGGTCGCCCCAGTTCACGAGCGCGTCGTAGATGCCCTGGTAGCGCGAAGGCTCGCCGGCGGAAAACGCGCCGTCGCGGATCGCATCGAGCACGCGCTTAAGTTCGGCGTTCTCCTCGTAGATGTCGCGCGGCTGGTAGCCGTGCGCGCGGATGTCGGCCACTTCCGGCGTGGTGTTGCCGAAGATGAAGATGTTCTCCGCGCCCACGTTGTCGCGCATTTCCACATTGGCGCCGTCGAGCGTGCCGATGGTGAGCGCGCCGTTGAGCGCGAACTTCATGTTGCCGGTGCCCGAAGCCTCGGTGCCGGCCGTCGAGATCTGTTCCGACAGGTCGGCCGCGGGCATGATCACCTCGGCCAGGCTCACGCTGTAGTTGGGCAGGAACACCACCTTCAGCAGCTTGCCGACGCGCGCGTCGTTGTTGATGGTTTTGGCCACGTCGTTGATCAGCCGGATCACGAGCTTTGCCATGTGGTAGGCCGAGGCCGCCTTGCCGGCGAACACCACCACGCGCGGCACGATGTCGGTGGAGCCGCCCGCCGCCTGCGCATCCAGAATGCGGTGGTAGCGCGTGATCACGTGCAGCACGTTGAGCAGCTGCCGCTTGTACTCGTGGATGCGCTTCACCTGCACGTCGAACATCGCGTCGGTGTCCAGCACGATGTCCATGTGCTGCTCCACCCAGTTGGCCAGCCGCAGCTTGTTCTCGCGCTTGGCATGCCTGAAGGCGCGCGCGAAGGCGGGCTGCACCGCCATCGGCCGCAGCGCCTCGAGCTGCGAAAGGTCGCGCCGCCAGCCCTTGCCCAGGCGCTGGTCGAGCAGGCTGGCAAGCGGCGGGTTGGCCTGCGCGAGCCAGCGCCGCGGCGTGACGCCGTTGGTCTTGTTATTGAAGCGCTCGGGAAAGATCTTCGCGAAGTCCGCAAAGATCGATTGCTTCATGAGCTCCGAATGCAGGCCCGAGACGCCGTTGATCGAGTGGCTCGCGAGCACCGCCACATAGGCCATGCGCACGCGGCGCTCGCCCGCCTCGTCCACCAGCGACAACCGGCGCAGCAGCTCGACGTCATTGCCCGCCTTCTGCGTCACGGCCGCGAGGAACTTCGCATTCATGTCGTAGATGATCTGCAGGTGCCGCGGAAGGATGCGGCCGAGCATCTCGACCGGCCAGGTCTCCAGCGCCTCGTGCATCAGCGTGTGGTTGGTGTAGCTGAACACCTTCTGCGTGTGGGCCCAGGCCACGTCCCATGCCAGGCCGTGCTCGTCGAGCAGGAGGCGCATGAGCTCGGGCACCGCGAGCACCGGGTGCGTGTCGTTCAGGTGGATGCTGACCTTCTCGGGCAGCTGGTCGAAGGTCTTGTGGTTGCGCAGGTAGCGCCGCAGCAGGTCTTGCACGCTTGCGCTGCAAAAGAAATATTCCTGGTGCAGGCGCAACTCGCGGCCCGAGGGCGTGGAGTCGTCGGGGTAGAGCACGCGCGACACGTTCTCGGAGTGGTTCTTGCTCTCTACCGCCGCCATGTAGTTGCCGCGGTTGAAGGCCGAGAGGTCGATTTCCTCGGTGGCGCGCGCCGACCACAGCCGCAGCGTGTTGGTGGCCTGGGTGCCGTAGCCCGGAATGATGGTGTCGTACGCCACGGCCAGCACGTCGTGCGTGTCGACCCAGTCGGCCGCGCCGTAGGGCGCGTTCTTTCCCTCGCGCTTTTGTACGTGGCCGCCGAAGCGCACGCGGTAGTTCACCTCGGGCCGCTGGAATTCCCAGGGGTTGCCGCGTGTGAGCCAGTAGTCGGGCGTCTCGACCTGCTGGCCGTCGACGATGCGCTGGCGGAACATGCCGTATTCATAGCGGATGCCGTAGCCCATGCCCGGCACGCCAAGCGTGGCCATGGAGTCGAGAAAGCAAGCCGCGAGGCGGCCCAGGCCCCCATTGCCGAGCGCCGCGTCGGGCTCGCGCTCGGCCAGCGCCGCCATGTCGACGCCGAAGTCGGCCAGCGCATCGCGCACCGTGTCGTACAGGTCGACCGCCAGCATCGCGTTGGTGAAGGTGCGCCCGATCAGGAACTCCATCGAGAGGTAGTAGACGCGCTTCAGGTCCTGCGCATAGTTGGCGCGCGTGGTCGCCATCCAGCGCTCGACCAGCTGGTCGCGCACCGCGAGCGCCGTGGCGTGCAGCCAGTCGTCCTGGCTGGCGGCGACGGGGTCCTTGCCGACCGCGTAGATGAGCTTGTTGGCCACTGCGCGCTTGAACGCGGCCACGTCGCGGTCGGGATGGTCGTAGGCGAAGTCTTTGAGGGTCATGGGCTTCGGTGAAAGGTTGTGGGTTGTGCGCCTTGGCGCAAATCAGGTGCCGGCTGGCTCGAGCGCCTGCCGGTAGACCTCGATGTACTGGGCCGCCGCGGTGTTCCAGTCGGCTGGGCGACGCATGGCATTTCCGCGCACGCGCCGCCAGTCGGGCGCGTGCTGGTAGAGCGCGAAGGCGCGGCGCAGCGCGCGGCCGTAGTCCGCGTCGTCGAAGCGGTCGAATACGAAGCCGGTGGCGTCGCCGCTGGCAATGTCTTCGAGCGTGCAGTCGACCACCGTGTCGGCCAGGCCGCCGACGCGGCGCACCAGCGGCAGGCTGCCATATTTCAGGCCATACATCTGCGTGAGGCCGCAGGGTTCGAAGAGCGACGGCACCAGCGTCACGTCGCCGCCGCCGAAGAGCTGGTGCGCGAGCATCTCGTCGTAGCCGATGGTGACGCTGACCGACTGGGGTGCCGCCGCCGCGCGCTCGCGGAAAGCGTCCTCCAGCCAGGCTTCGCCGCTGCCCAGCAGGGCCAGTTGGCCGCCCTGGGCGACCAGCGCGTCGAGGCCGGCAAGCACCAGGTGCAGGCCCTTTTGCTCGGTGAGCCGGCTCACGAGGATGAAGAGCGGCGCATCGGCGCGCGCGGCCAGGCCCAACTGGTGCTGCAGCACCGCCTTGCAGCGCGCCTTGCCGGCCATGTGGCGGCCTTCGGGCGTGTGGAAGCCCTGCACCAGCGCCGCATCGGTGGACGGATTCCAGACCTTGTCGTCGACCGCGTTGAGGATGCCCGTGAGCACGTCGCCGCGCAGGCGCAGCAAGCCGTCGAGGCCGAAACCCTGCTCTGGCGTCTGGATCTCGCGCGCGTAGGTCGGGCTCACGGTGGTGAGGCGGTCCGCGAAGTAGAGGCCGCCCTTCATGAACGACAGCTGGCCGTGGTATTCGAGCCCGTCCATGTGAAACGCCGGCGCGGGCAGTCCTAGGTCGACGAAGTTCCAGGGCGCGGAGATGCCCTGGTAGGCCAGGTTGTGCACGGTGAACACGCTGCCGACATGGGGCGCACCAGCCTGCCGCGCAAAGTGCAGGTAGGCCGGCGCGAGGCCCGCATGCCAGTCGTGCGCATGCACGACCTCGGGCCGCCAAGATGGATCGAGCCCCTGTGCCAGCTGCGCCGCCGCCCAGCCCAGCAGCGCAAAGCGCCGGTGGTTGTCGCCATAGGGCTGGCGCGTAGTGTCTTCGTAGGGATTGCCCGGGCGCTCGTAGAGCGCGGGCGCGTCGATCACGTAGGCCTGGATCGGCGGGTTGCCGTCGATCACGATGCGGCCCGCGCGCAGCGCGAAGCGCTCGCCCCAGGGCGCGGCAAATTCGGCCACCGGGGCCGCGTCGCGGAGACCCGCGAGGATGGCCGGGAAGCCCGGCAGCAGCACCCGCGCGTCCTGGTCGGCCGCCATGAGGGCGATCGGCAATGCGCCCGCCACGTCGGCGAGGCCGCCGGTCTTGAGGAGGGGAAAAAGTTCGGCGCTGACCTGGAGTATTCGCATCGTGGGACGGTGCGGCCTCAGGCGGCCATTCGCTTGAGCATTTCGCGCGTGACCAGCACCACGCCGGTTTCGGTGCGCTCGAAGTGCGCGGCATCGGCCTCGGCGTCTTCGCCGATCACCATGTCATCCGGAATGACGCAGCCGCGGTCGATCACCACCCGGTTGAGCTTGCAGCCGCGGCCGACTTCCACGTCGGGCAGCAGCACGGCCTCGTTGATTTCGCAGAACGAATGGATGCGCACGCCCGAGAACAGCACCGAGCTGCTGACCTTGGAGCCCGAGACGATGCAGCCGCCCGAGACGATGGTGTTGACGGTCATGCCGTGCTTGCCGTCCCGGTCGAGCACGAACTTGGCCGGCGGCAGCTGCCGCTGGTAGGTCCAGATGGGCCAGTCTGTGTCATAGATGTCGAGTTCGGGGGTGATCGAGGCCAGATCGAGGTTGGCAGCCCAGAATGCATCAATCGTGCCCACGTCGCGCCAATAGGCCTTGGCGCCCGGCCCGCGCGAGGCCCGCGTGACACACGACATGCCAAAGGGATGCGCCAGCGCGCGGCCCTGCGCCACCGCGCGAGGAATGATGTCCTTGCCGAAATCGTGGCTCGAATTCGGGTTGGCGGCGTCCTCCTCGAGCAGCTGGTAGAGGTATTCGGAATCGAACACGTAGATGCCCATGCTGGCCAGCGCCACGTCGGGATGGCCCGGCATGGCAGGCGGATCGGCCGGCTTTTCGAGAAAAGCGGTGATCTGGCGGCCGTCGTCGATGGCCATCACGCCAAAGGCCGTGGCCTCCATGCGCGGCACCTCGATGCAGCCGACCGTGCAGCCCAGGCCGCGTTCGGCATGGTCCTTGACCATGATCGAGTAGTCCATTTTGTAGATGTGGTCGCCGGCAAGCACCACCACGTAGTCGTGCTTGGTCGAGCGGGTCTGGATGATGTCCAGGTTCTGGAACACCGCGTCGGCCGTGCCGCGGTACCAGTGTTCGTCGCCCGTGCGCTGCTGCGCGGGCAGCACGTCGACCATTTCGTTGAGCTCGGCGCGCAGAAAGCTCCAGCCGCGTTGCAGGTGGCGCATGAGCGAGTGCGACTTGTACTGCGTGACCACGGCCATGCGCCGGATGCCTGAGTTGAGGCAGTTCGAAAGCGCGAAGTCGATGATGCGGAACTTGCCGCCGAAGTAAACCGCCGGCTTGGCGCGCCGGTCGGTCAGCTGCTTGAGGCGGGAGCCCCGTCCGCCGGCCAGCACCAGGGCAATGGTGCGGCGGACCAGTTGATGCGCCTGCAGGGGGGCCTGCGGCGTGGTGCTGCTGTTGTTGTCCATCTTGTGTCTCCGTTCGTTCTTCGGTTCGTTCGGGTTCGTCGTCAGGGTTTTCGCGATCAGCCTAGCACCGCCCCGCGCGGCTGGCTCCTACCTTCTTGCAATCCAGAGGCTTGACCGAGGTACTTCTGCCGTGCCGGCCTGGGGCGCCTGCAAAGCGGCACCAGTGTCCAGCGCCGGATCGGTCGCGAGGCGGCACTGCCAGGAGCCGTCGGGCAGTGAGAAGAAAACGGCCTCCGGCCCCGCGTTCACCAGCACCAGCCAGTCGGCCTCGTCCTTTGCTGCGGATTCGAAATGGATCGCAAGTGCCGTGCCGCCGTTCCAGTCGGCCTCTTGCATGGGTCCGCCGTCCGGCCGCAGCCAGCGGATGCCCGGCGCTCCTTTGGCCGGATCGGCCGGCCACCAGCGCGTGCTGCGCAGGGCGGGCGCTTCCCGTCGCAGCGCGGTGAGCCGGGCCACGAAGGCGCTCAGGCGCGCGGCTTCGCTGGCGGGGTCGTGGGCGCCGATCCAGGCGAGCCACGTGGTTTCGTTGTCCTGGCAATAGGCGTTGTTGTTGCCCTGCTGGCTATGGCCGAGCTCGTCGCCCGCCAGCAGCATGGGCGTGCCCTGCGAGAGCAGCAGCGTGGCGAGCAGCGCGCGCTGCAGCCGGCTGCGCTCGGCCTGCACGGCGGGGTCCTCGCTCGGGCCTTCGATGCCGCAGTTGTTGCCCAGGTTGTGGGCATGGCCGTCGCGGTTGTTCTCGCCGTTGGCCATGTTGTGCTTCTGTTCATAGCTCAGCAGGTCACGCAGCGTAAAGCCGTCATGCGCGGCGATGAAGTTGACGCTGGCCGTGGGCGCGCGGCCATGATGGGCGAACTGCGTGCTCGAGGCGGTGAAGCGGTGCGCAAAATCGCCCAGGCCGGTGGCGCCGTCGCGCCCTTGCCGAAGCCAGAAGCCGCGCTGCGTGTCGCGGTAGCGGTCGTTCCATTCGAGCCAGCCCGGCGGGAATTCACCGAACCGGTAGCCGCCCGGCCCGATGTCCCAGGGTTCCGCGATCAGCAGCGTGCGCGACAGCACCGGGTCTTGCGCAACGGCCGCGAAGAAGGGCGCGCGCGAGTCGAAATCGCCACGGGCCCCGCGCCCCAGCACCGGTGCAAGATCGAAGCGGAAGCCATCGACGCCGAGCTCCAAGGTCCAGTGACGCAGGCTGTCCATCACCAGCTGCAGCACGCGCGGCTCGGCCAGGTTGAGGCAATTGCCGCAGCCGGCCCAGTTGGCATACAAGGCGCGGTCGTCGGAGCGCAGGTGGTAATACAGCGCGTTGTCGATGCCGCGCAGCGAGAGCGTGGGGCCGAACTCGTCCGTCTCGGCGCTGTGGTTGTAGACCACGTCGATCACCAGCTCCATGCCGCGCGCATGCACCGCGTCGGCCATGGCGCGGAACTCGCTTGCCGGCGTGGTGCCGGCGCGGCCGCTCCAGTAGCGTGCCTCGGGCGCGAACCAGCCGATGGTGTTGTAGCCCCAGTAGTTGCTGAGGCCCATGCGGAGCAGCCGCTGTTCGTCGGCCCGGTGCTGCACCGGCATCAGGCTCAGCGTGGTGACGCCAAGGCGCTGCAGATGGTCGAGCATCACGGGCTCGGCGAGGCCAGCGTAGGTGCCGCGCAGCGCGGCGGGCACGCCGGGGTGCAGGCGCGTCAGCCCGCGCACGTGCAACTCGTACAGCACGCGGTCTCCGGCGGCGATGCGGGCATGGCCCGGCGCGGCTGTTCCGACGCCGGGTGCCGCGACGCGCGCCTTGAGCGCCACGGCGCCGTTGTCGCGCGTGTTCCGCTGCTCCGGATCGGCGGGGTCGTGTCCCAGGAACAGATCGCTGCCGTCATACGCGCCGACGATCTCGCGCGCATACGGATCGAGCAGCACGCGTGCGGCGTTGAAGCGCTGCCCCGCGTGCGGCGCCCATGGGCCGTGCACCCGAAAGCCATAGACCAGCCCGGCGCGTCCGCTCGGCAACAGGCCGTGCCACACGCCGTCTGTACAAGCGGGCAGCCGGATGCGTTGCTGCTCGTGCTGGCCCGTGCCGTCGAACAGGCAGAGCTCGACAGCCTCTGCGTTCGGCGCAACGAGCGCGAAGTTCACGCCATTCGGCGAGAGCGTCGCGCCAAGGGGAAAGGAAGAACCCGTGTTCAGCATCGTGTCAGGCCAGCACCCACATCACGGTCGCCAGCGGTGGCACGCTGATGGAAATCGAATGGTCCTTACCGTGCCAAGGGACCGGCGAGCTCTGGACCACGCCATTGCCCACGCCGCTGCCGCCGTACACGGCGCCATCGGTGTTGATGGCCTCGCGGTACGCGCCGGCGGCGGGCACCCCGAGCTTGTAGGCATGCCGCGGCAGGGGCGTGAAATTGCACACCGCCACCACGAAAGAGCCGTCGCGCGCCTTTCGCACGAAGGCGAACACCGACTGCTGCCAGTCGTCGTGCACGATCCATTCGAAGCCGGCCCTTTCGGTGTCCAGCTCGTACAGCGCGGGGAAGTGCCGGTACACGTTGTTCAGGTCGCGCACCAGCCGCCGCACGCCCTGGTGCGACGCATGCTCGAGCAGGTGCCAGTCGAGACTGCGGTCGGCGTTCCATTCGGCTCCCTGGGCGAACTCGCCGCCCATGAACAGCAGCTTCTTCCCGGGGTAGGCCCAGAGGTAGCCGTAGAGGTTGCGCAGCCCCGCGAACTTCTGCCACTCGTCGCCAGGCATGCGCCCCAGCATCGAACCCTTGCCGTGCACCACCTCGTCGTGCGACAGCGGCAGCACGAAGTTCTCGCTGTGCGCATACATGAGCCCGAAGGTGATCTGCTGGTGATGGTGCTTGCGATGGACGGGGTCGGTGCCGGCATAGGCCAGCGTGTCGTTCATCCAGCCCATGTTCCACTTGTAGTGAAAGCCAAGGCCGCCGTCTTCGGGTGGCCGCGTCACGCCAGGGAAACTGGTCGACTCCTCGGCCAGTGTCACGGCGCCCGGGCGCTCCACGCCCACCACGCGGTTCATGCGCCGCAAGAAGTCGATGGCTTCGAGGTTCTCGCGCCCGCCATAGGCGTTGGGCACCCATTCGCCGGGCTTGCGGCTGTAGTCGCGGTAGAGCATGGAAGCCACCGCATCGACGCGCAGGCCGTCCACACCATAGCGCTCGAGCCAGTACAGCGCATTGCCGACCAGGTAGTTGCGCACCTCCGTGCGGCCGTAGTTGAAGATGAGCGTCTTCCAGTCGTTGTGGAAGCCTTCGCGCGGATCGGCGTATTCGTAGAGCGCGGTGCCGTCGAAGCGGCCCAGCCCGTGCGCATCGGTAGGAAAGTGCGCGGGCACCCAGTCGAGGATCACGCCCAGCCCCGCAGCATGCGCGGTTTCGACGAAATGGCGAAAGTCGCCCGGCGTTCCGAAACGCGAGGTGGGTGCATACAGGCCGATGGGCTGGTAGCCCCACGAGCCGTCGAACGGATGCTCGCTCACCGGCAGCAGCTCGATGTGCGTGAAGCCCATGTCGCGCGCATAGGGCACGAGCTGGTCGGCCAGCTCGCGATAGTCCAGCCATTCATGGCCGTTCTTGCGCCGCCACGAGCCCAGGTGCACTTCGTAGATGCTCATCGGCGCATGGCGGCCGTTGGCGGCGGCGCGCCCGGGCGGCATGGCCACCGGCGCGGGCAGCGGCGCCACCACGCAGGCGGTTTCGGGCCGCAGGCGCGAAGAAAAAGCGAACGGATCGGCCTTGCGCAGCACCTCGCCTTCGGACGAAAGAATCTCGAATTCGTAGCTGTCGCCTGTGGCCACCTGCGGCGCAAAGATTTCCCACACGCCGCATTCACGGCGCAGCCGCATCATGTGGCGCCGGCCGTCCCAGTTGTTGAAGTCGCCGACCACGGACACGCGCCGCGCATTCGGCGCCCAGACCGCAAAGGCCACGCCCTTCACGCCGTCGATCTCGCGCAGATGCGCGCCCAGCCGCTCCCAGGGCCGCAGGTGCGTGCCCTCGGCCAACAGCCACACGTCGGTTTCGCCGAGCACGAAGGGAAAGCGGTAGGGGTCGTCAAGCCGCGAGGTGTGCGTGCCCCAGTCGACCTGGAACGAATAGCCCAGAAGCGCCTCGGCCGCCGGCACCAGGCCCGCGAACAGGTCGGACCCTTCATGCCGCGTCAGCATGGACAGCGGCCAGCCCGTGCGTGTGTGCATCACGGCCACGCTTTGCGCGCCGGGCAAGAGCGCGCGCACCTCCAGTCCGTCGCGTGTCTCGTGAGGACCCAGCACCGAGAACGGATCGCCATGCTCGGCGCGCATCAGCGCGTGGACTTCGCGTTCGGGCAGTTCCATCGGGGGCATGTCCTTCAAATCTATTCTTGTTCGCCAGTGGGTCGGCCGAAAAAGACGCCATAGGGCGCGAGCCTCAGCATGCGCCTTTTTTCGCCATCGGCCTGCACGCGCGCGTCGGCCGACGGCGGATGCGGATGGCCCGCCAGCGGCTCGAGCGGCTTGCGCAGCGCGATGGACACGGACTCGCCTCCGAGGTTGAAGATCGCCTGCAGCGAGCGGTTCCCGTCGCGCCGCTCGAACCACAGTACCGGCTCGGGCGCATCGAAGAAGGCGATGCTGCCCGTGCGCAGCAGCGGCTGGCTGCGGCGCCAGCGCAGCAGTGCACGGCTGAATGCGAGCATCGAGTCGGGGTCGCTGGTCTGGCGATCGACGGCCAGCGGCAGATGGCGGCCGTGGACCGGCAACCACGGCCCGCCGGTGGTGAAGCCGGCGTGCAGCTCGTCCGCCTTCCAGGGCATGGGCGTGCGGCAGCCGTCGCGGCCCTTGAACTCGGGCCAGAACGTGCGGCCGTAGGGGTCTTGCAGCAGTTCGAACGGCACCTCGGCCTCGGGCAGGCCCAGTTCCTCGCCCTGGTAGATGCTGGCGCTGCCGCGCAGCGTGAGCAACAGCGTGAGCCAGAGCCGGTCGCGCCGGGTGTCTTCGGGCGCGCCGCCGCTCCAGCGCGTGGCCACGCGCGGCACGTCGTGGTTGGACACGGCCCAGCAGCCCCAGCCGCCCGTGGGCGCGAGGGCATGGTCGAGCGTCTCGACCTGGTGGCGCAGATGGCTGGCGCTGTGCTCGGCCGTCAGCAGGCTGAAGCTGTAGGCCAGGTGCAGGCGCCTGCCCAGTTCGGTGTACTGCGCCATCACGGGCGGCGCGTTCTCGTCGCCCACCTCACCGAGCGCGACGGCGCCGTAGCCGTCGAGGAGCTGGCGCAGGTTTTCGAGAAAGAGCAGGTTCTCCGTCTGGCTCTTGTCGTACAGGTGCTGCTGCATCGCATAGGGGTTGTCGGCCCGGACGGTGCTCACTTCGTCGACCGATGCGGCGCTGGCCGGCGGGTTGTCGCGCAAGAGCGCGTCGTGGAACTGGTGGTTGCAGGCATCGAAGCGGAAGCCGTCCACCCCGCGTTCGCACCAGAAACGGACTTCACCCAACAACGCCTCCTGCACCTCGGCGCAATGGAAGTTCAAGTCGGGCTGATCCTTGAGGAAGCTGTGCAGGTAGTACTGCCGGCGGCGCGAATCCCATTGCCAGGCCGAGCCGCCGAAGACCGAGAGCCAATTGGTGGGCGGCGTGCCGTCGGGCCGCGGGTCGGCCCACACGTACCAGTCGGCCTTGGGGTTGTCGCGGCTCGAGCGGCTTTCGGCGAACCAGGCGTGCTCGTCGGAGGTGTGCGAGAGCACCTGGTCGATGATGATCTTCAGGTCCAGCGCGTGGGCGCGCGCCAGCATTTCATCGAAATCGGCCAGCGTGCCGAAGATCGGATCGACGTCGCGGTAGTCGGACACGTCGTAGCCGAAGTCCTTCATCGGCGAGCGGAAGAAGGGCGACACCCAGATCGCGTCGACCCCCAGGCCCGCAACGTGCTCGAGCCGTGAGGTGATGCCGGGAAGGTCGCCGATCCCATCGCCGTTGCTGTCCATGAAGCTGCGCGGATAGATCTGGTAGATCACCGCGCCGCGCCACCATTCGCTGTTGCTGCCGTGATTGCTGCGCATGCTGTCCCTGTGGTCTGAAAATCATTGTGGCATGCGAGATCCGGGCCCGTTCCATGCAAGGCTCGGCCGGCGTTCCCCAAAAAAGCTTTCTACACTGGGCGCGGGTTTCCAGAATGTGAACCCTGGCTTTCAGTTCCGCTTTCGCAAGATGACAACCGACTCCGCTTCCCCCGCACTTTCTCCATCGACAGACGGCCTTGCCGCGCTCGAACAGCGGCTTGCCAAGGACCTGGAGTGCCTCGGCTGGCCTGCGCGCGCCTGGCTGCCCGTTTGCGAGCACGCGGGCGAGCCGGTGCTGGACGTGGCCATCATCGGCGGCGGGCAGGCGGGCCTGGCGGCTGCCGCGGCCCTGGCGCAGCAAGGCATCCGGGCCGTGGTCTTCGACCGCTCGCCGGCAGGCAACGAAGGCCCGTGGGCCACCACGGCGCGCATGGAAACCCTGCGTTCCCCGAAGGAGCTGACCGGGCCTGCGCTGGGCCTGCCCGCGCTGACCTTCCGCGCATGGTTCGAGGCCCAGTTCGGCGCCGAAGCCTGGGAGGCGATGGACAAGATCCCGCGTCTCCAGTGGATGGACTATCTGTCCTGGTACCGGCGCGTGATGAACGTGGACGTGCGCAACGACACCCTGGTCACCGGCATTCGGCCGCTGCCCGATGCGGCGCTGGTGCGGCTGGATCTGCGCACCCCGGCCGGAACGCAGCGCGTGCTGGCACGCCGCGTCGTTCTTGCCACGGGCCGTGACGGCCTTGGCGGCCCCGCCGTACCCGTTTTCGTCAACGCGCTGCCGCGTTCGCAATGGGCGCACTCGTCTGACGCCATGGACTACGGCAAGCTCGCCGGGCTGCGCGTGGGCGTGATCGGCGCGGGCTCGTCGGCCATGGACAGTGCGGCCACCGCACTCGAATGCGGTGCGCACAGTGTCGAGCTGCTGATCCGCCGGCCCGACCTGCCGCGCGTCAACAAGGGCAAGGGTGCCGGCGTGCCGGGCCTGACCCAGGGCCACTACGACCTGCCCGATGAACTCAAGTGGCGCATCCGCCACTACATCAACGTGGCGAACGTGCCGCCGCCGCATGGCAGCACGCTACGCGTCTCGGGGTTTCCGAATGCGTTCTTCAACTTCGGCTGCCCGGTGCTTTCGATCGAGCCGCAGGGTACGTCGATGCGCGTGGCCACGCCCAAGGGCGAGTTCCTGTTCGACTTTCTCATTGTTTCCACCGGATTCAAGGTCGACTGGAACAGCCGCCCCGAGTTCGACGCCATCGCACCGCACGTGCGCACGTGGAAGGACCGCTTCGTGCCCGCGCCCGGTGACGAAGACCAGGAACTGGCCGATTCGCCCGACCTGGGGCCGGCGTTCGAATTCCAGCCGCGCGTGGCGGGCGAATGCCCGGGGCTCGAACGCATCCATTGCTTCTGCTACCCAGCGGCGCTGTCGCACGGCACCGTCTCAGGCGACATTCCCGCGATCAGCGAAGGCGCCAGGCGGCTCGCGAGCGGCATGGCCAGCCTGTTCTACCGCGAAGACTTCGAGCACCACTTCGCCAACCTCGAGGCCTACAGCGAACCCGAACTGTTCGGCGACGAATGGGTGCCCGCACCGCCGCCCGCCGAACGGACCTGAATTGCAGACCCTCATTTTTCGAAGCGCATGACAACTTCCTACGACGCATCTCCTCCACTCGACGTGATCGATGCCGCGGTGCCCCTGGCGCCCAGCCAGGCCACCCGCATGCTGCGGCTGCAGCGCGAGAAGGTCGTGGCGGCCACGCAGGGCAGCTACGACGCGATGTTTTCGCCCACCGTCGAGGGCCTGTCGGTGGCCGAGCGCCTGCTGGTTGCGCTGCACGCTTGCAGCGTCTCGAAAGCCACGACGCTCGCCGCCCATTACCGCGAGCGGTTGCTGGCCGACGGCGCGGACCGCGAGCTGGTCGCGGCCGTGGGAAGCGGCGCCCCGGTGGCGGATGCGCGCCTGCGCACGGTGCTGGCATTCACCGCCAGCCTGATCGAGCGTCCCATCGAGGGCGACAAGGCCTCGGTCGACGCGCTGGCCGAGGCGGGGCTTTCGACGCCCGCCATCGTCGCGCTGGGCCAGCTGATCGCCTTCTTGTCCTACCAGATCCGAGTGGTCGCGGGTCTGCAGGCGCTGGCCGCCGCGGAGGTATCTCCATGACCACGCCGATCCGCATCAAGGGCTTCACCAACGAGGTGTTGAGCTGGAAGCCTTGGCTCGATCCGGTCGACGTCGGCACGGCCACGCCGGCGCAACTGGCTGCGCTCGACGAGATGAGCCCGCAAGCGCGCACCTCGCCCTATTTTTTGGTGCTGGCGCACCAGCCCGAGATGCTGCTGCAGCGCTCGATCGCCTTCAACGCGATCATGTTTGCGCCGGGCGGCATGCCGCGGGCCGAACGCGAGCTGGGCGCCACGGTGGAGTCGCGCGTCAACGGCTGCGTTTACTGCGCCTCGGTGCATGCGCAGCGCTTCGAACAGCTTGCCAAGCGCAACGACGTGATCTCGCAGGTGTTCGAGGAGCCGGCTTCCGCGGGCACCACGGCGCGCGAGAAGGCGATCGTCGAATTCTCGATTCGTCTCGGCGCCGAGCCCGACAAGGTATCGGCGGACGACGTCCGCATGCTGAAGGAAGTGGGCCTGGCCGAGCTCGAGATCCTCGACCTGATCCATTCGGTGGCACTCTTTGCCTGGGCCAACCGCTTGATGCTCAACCTGGGCGAGCCGGTCTTTCCCGCGGCCGTGTAATCGGCCTCACAGGCGGGCGAGCAGCCCGGCGACTGTTTCATTCGCCAGGCCGAGCGGTTCCAGCAGGTCATTCTGCTGCCGGTAGTCGATGCCGTTGACCAGCGAGGCGGCATCCACGATGGTGCGCGTGGCCGGCGTCGGCACGCCGGCAATCAAACCCAGCGCCTCCACGAAGGCGAGACCGTAGGGCATGTCCTCGGACACAAAGCGGGTGTCGGTGCGCACCGGTCCGGGCGGGCCGCCGCGCTTCGCATGCAGTTCGGCCGCAATGTCTTCGAGCCGCGTCGACGTGGTGCCAAAGGAGCGCGCAAAGTGCTCCTCGATGGGTCCAAGTTCGATGCCGAAGGCCTTGGCCACGGCCCGCCGCTCCAGGTCCAGCGCCTCGATCGCGCGGGCCACCCCTGGCGTCATGCAGTGGTACTGCGCCCAGTTTTCGGCGCGCTCGATGCGGGTCCAGTTGAAGACGGCCAGCGGGCCGTGGGACTGCGGGTTGACGTTGGCCAAGGCGCTGGCGAGCGTGTTTTGCTGCGCGAAGAAGCTGCCGCCGAACAACGCGGCGCACAGTTCGAGCACCCCTGCGATGTCGGCGCTCGGCAGGGCGGATACGCCGACCGCCTTGCGCCGCGTCATCACCCGCACTTGCGTGGCCGACTCGCGGCGCGCAGTCAGGACCGTGGTGCCGAAACTCGCGACGGTGATTCGCCTGCCCGCTTGCCGTGCGCCTTCGTACAGGTAGAGCGACGACAGAGAGGCCATCGAGCTGACGATCACCGTCAGTCCATCGCGCAGGAAGGGCAAGAGCGCATCCATCACATGACGGTGGCCATTGACCGGCAGCGCGAGCAGCAGCACGTCCGAGGCGTGGCAAAGCTGCGCCGCGTCGTCAGCCACTTCGACCGTGACGCTGCATGGCAGCACGCCGCCGGCTTCCAGCGGCTGCGTGCGCAACGCCTCAGCGCCCTGGCCACCCGGCGACCACAGCGTGACGTCGTGGCCGGCGTGCCGCAGCCACGCCGCACTTGCCAGCGCAATGGCCCCGGTTCCCGCGATGCCGACCCGATAGCGCTTCCCGACTGATTCAGTCAACCTTGATCCCGCCCTGCTTGATCACCTTGGCCCAGCGCTGGCTGTCTTCGGCGATCACCTTGCCCAGCGCCGCGCCGCCGCCGCAAGTGTTCACCGCCCCAAGCTGCGCAAAGCGCTGTTTGGTCTCCGGCAGGTTGCACACCTCGACCAGCGCCGCGGAAAGCTTCTCGACGCTGGCCGCCGGCATGCGTGCGGGCGCCATCACGCCGACCCACACCGGCACGTCCATGCCCGCGAGCCCTGCCGCATCGGCGACCGTGGGCGGCGTGCCGAGGCTGGGCAGGGCCGCGCGCGAGAAGGTGCCGAGCACGCGGGCCTTGCCGCTCGCGACCATCGGCTCGATGGAGGCGGCGCTGGTAACGATCAGTGCCACCTGGCCGCCCAGCAGATCGGTCAGCGCCGGTGCCGCGCCGCGGTAGGGCACGTGCAGCAGGTTCACGCCGGCCGCCTGCGCCAGCAGCGCGCCCGTGAGGTGCGACACCGTGCCGTTGCCCGTAGAGGCATAGGTCACCTGCCCGGGTTTGGCCTTGGCGTCGCGCAGCACGTCGGCCAGGGTCTTGTAGGGGCTTTCGGTGCGCACGGCGATCGTCATGGGCGTGTCGCCGACCAAGGCCACCGGCGTCAGATCGTGTGCGGGGTCATAGGGCAGCTTGGCTTGCAGATGCGGCGCGATGGTGATGGCGCCGCCCGTGGCCAGCAGCACGGTGGCGCCGTCGGTCGCCTTGGCTACCGCATCGGTCGCCACGATGCCGCCCGCGCCCGCCTTGTTGTCCACGATCACGGTGCCGCCGAGTTTCTCGGTGAGCTTGGCGCCCAGGTAGCGGGCGATCACGTCCTGCGCCCCACCGGCGGCAAAGGGCACGACGATGCGCAGCGGCTTGTCGTGGGCCTGCTGTGCCCACAGCGGCGTGGCGGTGGCAAGGCAGGCCGCGAGGCCCAGGGCAAGGTGTTTCCAGAGCAGTTTCATGGCGTTTGAGGCAGTACGAAAGCAGACGTTACCCAGGCAACATGCAGGTTGCGTGCCGCAAGTCTAGGGTCTGGCGCACGAACAACGTCGGCCGGGCGCGATAATCCGCCTTCCCCGGCCGCTCCGAGCCGGGCTCTGCCGAACCGTCATGAACCCCAGCTACAAACCCAGCGACGTCGAGTCCGCTGCCCAGGCGCAATGGAGCGCCGCCGATGCCTACCGCGTCACCGAGGACGCGAGCCGCAAGAAGTACTACGCCTGCTCGATGCTGCCGTACCCCAGCGGCAAGCTGCACATGGGGCATGTGCGCAACTACACCATCAACGACATGCTCACGCGCTACCTGCGCATGAGCGGCTACAACGTGCTGATGCCCATGGGCTGGGACGCCTTCGGCCTGCCGGCCGAGAACGCGGCGCTCAAGAACGGCGTGCCGCCGGCCAAGTGGACCTACGAGAACATCGACTACATGCGCGGCCAGCTCCAGGCCATGGGCCTGGCGATCGACTGGAGCCGCGAGATCGCCACCTGCGATCCCTCGTACTACAAGTGGAACCAGTGGCTGTTCCTGAAGATGCTCGAAAAGGGAATTGCCTACCGCAAGACCCAGGTCGTCAACTGGGACCCGGTCGACCAGACCGTGCTGGCCAACGAGCAGGTGATCGACGGCAAGGGCTGGCGCACCGGTGCCACGGTCGAGCGCCGCGAGATCCCGGGCTACTACCTGAAGATCAGCGACTACGCCGAAGAGCTGCTCGAGCACACCCAGCACAAGCTGCCGGGCTGGCCCGAGCGCGTCAAGCTGATGCAGGAGAACTGGATCGGCAAGAGCGAAGGCGTGCGCTTCGCCTTCACGCATGACATCAAGGACGCGAGCGGCAAGCTGATCCAGGACGGCCGCATGTACGTGTTCACCACGCGCGCCGACACCATCATGGGCGTCACCTTCTGCGCCGTGGCGCCCGAACATCCGCTGGCCGCGCACGCCGCCACGCTCGATCCGAAGGTCGCGGCCTTCATCGAGGAATGCAAGGCCGGCGGCACCACCGAGGCCGAGCTCGCCACGCAAGAGAAGAAGGGCGTGCCCACGGGCCTGACCGTGACGCATCCGATCACCGACGAACAGGTGCCGGTGTGGGTCGGCAACTACGTGCTCATCAACTACGGCGACGGCGCCGTGATGGGCGTGCCCGCGCACGACGAGCGCGACTTCGCCTTTGCCAACAAGTACCGCATCGAGATCATCCAGGTCGTGCTGGTCGACGACGAGCCGCACTTCGACTATCACAAGTGGCAGGACTGGTACGGCGACAAGCAGCGCGGCGTGACCATCAACTCCGACAACTTCAGCGGCATGACCTACAAAGAGGCCGTGGCCGCCGTGGCGCATGCACTGAGCCAGAGGGGCCTGGGCGAAATGCAGACCACCTGGCGCCTGCGCGACTGGGGCGTGAGCCGCCAGCGCTACTGGGGCACGCCGATCCCGATCATCCATTGCGACGAGCACGGCGCCGTGCCGGTCCCCGAGAAGGACCTGCCCGTAGTGCTGCCGACGGACTGCGTGCCCGACGGCTCGGGCAACCCGCTGAACAAGCACGAAGGCTTCCACGCCGGCGTGGTGTGCCCGATGTGCGGCAAGGCCGCGCGGCGCGAGACCGACACGATGGACACCTTCGTCGATTCGTCGTGGTACTTCATGCGCTACTGCGACCCGAAGAACGACCAGGCGATGGTGGCCGAGGGCGCCGACTACTGGATGCCGATGGACCAGTACATCGGCGGCATCGAGCACGCGATTCTTCACCTGCTGTATGCGCGCTTCTGGACCAAGGTGATGCGCGACCTGGGCCTCGTGAAAGCCGACGAGCCCTTCAGCAAGCTGCTCACGCAGGGGATGGTGCTGAACCACATCTTCTACAAGCGCAACGAGAAGGGCGGCAAGGACTACTTCCCGCCCTCCGAAGTGACACCTGTGCTCGACGCGCAGGGCCGCATCACTGGCGGCACCACGGCCGATGGCACCAAGGTCGAGTACGGCGGTGTCGGCAAGATGGGCAAGAGCGAGCGCAACGGCGTCGACCCGCAGGACCTGATCGAAAAGTACGGCGCCGACACCGCGCGCCTGTACACCATGTTCACCGCGCCGCCCGAAGCCACGCTCGAGTGGAACGATGCGGCCGTCGAAGGCAGCTACCGGTTCCTGCGCCGGGTCTGGAACTTCGGCGTCGCGCAGTCCGACGTGCAGCCCGTGGCCGTCAAGGGCCAGGCCTTCGGCAAGGCCGCCCAGGCGCTGCGCCGCGAAGTGCATACCGTGCTGCGCCAGGTCGACTACGACTATCAGCGGATGCAATACAACACGGTGGTGTCGGGCGCGATGAAGCTGCTCAACGCCCTCGAAGGCTTCAAGCCGGACGGCAGTCCTGCCGATGCGGCGGCGCTGCGCGAAGGCTTCGGCATCCTGCTGCGCTGCCTCTACCCCGCCACGCCGCACATCGCCTGCCAGCTCTGGCAGCAGCTCGGCTACGACAAGGAGTTGGGCGATCTGCTCGACGCACCCTGGCCGGTGGTGGACGTCGGCGCGCTCGAGCAGGACGAGATCGAACTCATGCTCCAGGTCAACGGCAAGCTGCGTGGCGCGCTGCGCGTGCCGGCTGGCGCCTCCAAGGCCGAGATCGAAGAACTCGCGCTTTCGTGCGACGACTTCGTCAAGTTCGCCGAAGGTGCGTCGCCCAAGCGCGTCATCGTGGTTCCCGGCCGCTTGGTCAACGTGGTCATTTGAACGATAGAAGCATGAACAATCGCAACGCCTCGCTGCCGCGCCGCGGCTTTTTTCTGGCTCTTGCCGCGGCAGGCGCCAGCCTCGGCCTGGCCGGCTGCGGATTCGAACTGCGCAAGGCGCCGGTGTTTGCGTTCAAGACGCTGTCGGTGTCGGGCAATTCGGAACTGATCAACCGGCTGCGGCGCGAAATGCGCGCCGCGGGCACCGTGACGCTGGTGCCGGCCACCGAGGCGCAGACCGCCGACGCGATCCTCGAGATCCTGGGCGAGAACCGCGACCGCATCGTGATCTCGACCAATTCCGCGGGCCTGCTGCGGGAGCTGCAGCTGCAATTGCGCGTCCGGTTCAGCCTGCGCACGCCGGGTGGCAAGGTGCTGATGGCGCCCACCGAGGTCTCGCAGACGCGCGACCTGAGCTTCAACGAAACCAATGCGCTCGCCAAGGAAGGCGAGGCCGAGCTGCTGTACCGCGACATGCAGGCCGACATCGCGCAGCAGCTGATGCGCCGCTTGGCGGCCGTCAAGGAAATCTAGGCCGAGGCCTCTGCCCTGCGATGCAACTTGCCAGCGCCCAACTGGGCTCCCATCTGCAGAAGGGGCTGAAGTCCCTCTACACGATCCACGGCGACGAGCCGCTGCTCGCGCAAGAGGCGGCGGACGCCATTCGTGCCGCAGCGCGCGTGCAGGGCTACACCGAGCGCAGTTCGTACACAGCAGCCGGCGCGCACTTCGACTGGAGTGCCGTGCTCGCGGCCGGCGGTTCGCTCTCGCTCTTTGCCGACAAGCAGATCGTCGAGATCCGCATTCCCTCGGGCAAGCCCGGCAAGGACGGCAGCACGGCGCTGCAGCAGTTGGCCGAGGCGGCACAGGGCAACGACAGCACGCTCACGCTGGTGATGCTGCCGCGGCTGGACAAGGCCACGCGCACCGGCGCCTGGTTTTCGGCGCTCGAGAACAACGGCGTGACCCTGCAGGTGGACCCGATCGAACGCGCCGCGCTGCCGCAATGGATTGCGCAGCGCCTGGGTCTGCAGGGCCAGCGCGTCATGCCGGGCGACGAAGGGCAGCGCACGCTGCAGTTCTTTGCCGACCGCGTCGAAGGCAACCTGCTCGCCGCGCACCAGGAAATCCAGAAACTCGCCTTGCTGCATCCGGCGGGCGAGTTGAGCTGGGAGCAGGTCGAAGGCGCGGTCAACAACGTGGCCCGCTACGACGTGTTCAAGCTCTCCGAAGCCGTGTTGGCAGGCAACCCGCAGCGCGTGGCGCGCATGCTCGACGGCCTGCAGGCCGAGGGCGAAGCCGAGGTGCTGGTGCACTACACGCTGGCCGAGGACATCCGCGCGCTCAAACGTGTGAAGGACGCCATGGCCTCGGGCCGGCCGCTGCCCATGGCGCTGCGCGAGAACCGCATCTGGGGTCCGCGCGAGCGCGCCTTCGAGCGCGTGCTGCCACGGCTCGACGACCGCATGCTGGCGAGGCTGCTGCGCGCCGCACATGTGGTGGACGGCATCTGCAAGGGGCTGAAGCAGCCGGATTGGCCTGCGAGCGGCTGGCAGGCTTTGCAGCGATTGGCCTTGATGCTGTGCCGCGCCTGCAGCAGCGGTCCAGCCCCCTCTCCCTCTGGGAGAGGGTAGGGGTGAGGGCTGGCGGCCCTCATCACATAGCGCGTTTTCGGGCGCTGCAGCCCTCACCCTAGCCCTCTCCCGGAGGGAGAGGGGACAACACGGCAAGGGCCCAAAGCGCGGGGGTCATCCAAATGCAGGAAAATGCCGCGATGAATGCGTTCAACGTCAGCGAGCACATGCAGGCCCTGGGCCTGCAGGCAAAAGCCGCTGCATTCCTCATGGCCCGTGCGGATGCAGCTACCAAAAACAGAGCATTGAAGGCGCTGGCCCGGCGCCTGCGCGAAGCCGGCCCGGCCTTGGCCGAAGCCAACGAGAAAGACCTCTCGCGCGCCACGGCCGCCGGCCTTTCGGCGCCGATGGTCGACCGGCTCAAGCTCACGCCCAAGGTCATCGAGACCGTGGCCCTGGGCTGCGAGCAGCTGGCCGGCATGGCCGACGTGATCGGCGAGATCATCGGCATGAAGCAGCAGCCCAGCGGCATTCGCGTGGGCCAGATGCGCGTGCCGATCGGCGTCTTCGGCATGATCTACGAGAGCCGCCCCAACGTGACCATCGAGGCCGCGAGCCTCGCCATCAAGAGCGGCAACGCGGCCATCCTGCGCGGCGGCTCCGAAGCCATCGAGTCGAACAAGGCACTGGCGCTGCTGGTGTCCGGAGCGCTGTCCGAAGCCGGTCTGCCGGTCGATGCGGTACAGCTGGTGCAGACCACCGACCGCGAGGCCGTGGGCCGGCTGATCGCCATGCCCGAATTCGTGGACGTGATCATTCCGCGCGGCGGCAAGGGCCTCATCGAGCGCATCAGCCGCGATGCCAAGGTGCCGGTCATCAAGCACCTCGATGGCAACTGCCATGTCTACGTGGACGACACGGCCGAGTTCGAAATGGCGCTGCGCATCGTCGACAACGCCAAGACGCAGAAATACAGCCCCTGCAACGCGGCCGAAGGCCTTTTGGTTTCGGCCACGGTGGCGGAAGACTTCCTGCCCCGCATCGCGGCCATCTTCGGGGCCAAGGGTGTCGAGATGCGTTGCGATCCGGTGGCAGCCCGCATCCTGCGCGCCGACGATTCGCTCGGTTCGGGCGCAAGAATCGTCGATGCGGTCGAGTCCGACTGGTCCGAGGAATACCTTGCCGCCGTCATCAGCATCAAGGTGGTGGCCGGAGTCGACGAGGCCATTGCGCACATCAACCGCTACTCGAGCCACCACACCGACGCCATTGTTACGCGCGACCACGTGCATGCGCAGCGTTTCCTGCGCGAGGTCGATTCGGCCAGCGTCATGGTCAATGCGAGCACCCGCTTCGCGGACGGTTTCGAGTTCGGCCTGGGGGCCGAGATCGGCATCAGCACCGACAAATTCCATGCGCGCGGACCGGTCGGCATCGAGGGGCTGACCTCGCTCAAGTACGTTGTTCTCGGGCAGGGCGAAGTGCGCAGCTGATGCGCCGGAGGCGGGCGGATTGAACCAAGACTGCGGTACGCAGTCTTGTCATTGGGGCGTCCACCCCCAAATCCTACAATTCCGCTCTACCTTCAAGTACAAAACCAACAAGGCCGCCGCATGGTTCCGCATCTCGTCACCGCCCTGACCGGCCCGATCAACGAACTGGAGCAGCGGGTACTCGACTCGACGCCCGCGATCGAGCGCTGGTTTCGGCTCGAATGGATGGAGCACACGCCGCCGTTCTACAGCGCGGTCGACATCCGCAATGCCGGCTTCAAGCTGGCGCCGGTCGACACCAATCTGTTTCCGGGCGGCTGGAACAATCTCACCAAGGAAATGCTGCCGCTGGCGGTGCAGGCTGCGCAAGCCGCCATCGAGAAGATCTGTCCGGAGGCGCGCAACCTGCTCGTCATTCCAGAGAACCACTCGAAGAACACGTTCTATCTCGCCAACGTTGCGCAGCTGGTGCGCATCTTCCACATGGCGGGACTCAACGTGCGGGTGGGCTCCATCGATCCGGCGATCAAGTCGCCCAAGAAGATCGAACTGCCCAACGGCGACACGGTGTGCCTGGAGCCCGTCGTGCGCAGCAAGCGTCGCCTCGGGCTCAAGAATTTCGACCCCTGCACCATCCTGCTCAACAACGAGCTGTCGGCCGGCACGCCGGGCATCCTCGAAGACTTGCACGAACAGTACCTGCTGCCGCCGCTGCACGCGGGCTGGTCGGTGCGGCGCAAGAGCAATCACCTGCACAGCTACGAAGAGCTGTCCAAGCGCTTCGGCAAGCTGCTGGGCATCGATCCCTGGTTGATCAACCCCATTTATGCACGGGGCGATAGCGTCGATTTCGCCGAAGGCCGCGGCATCGACGTGCTGACCAGCCACGTGGATGCGGTGCTGACCAAGGTCCGCCGCAAGTACAAGGAATACGGCATCAACGAAAAGCCCTTCGTCGTCGTGAAGGGCGATACCGGCGCCGAAGGCCCGGGCGTGATCACGATCCACGATGCCAAGGAGGTCGAGGCCCTGATCGGCAAGCCGCGCGGCGCTTCGCCGGGCAAGGCTGCCGGTGCGGCCAGGGAACTGCGCGAGCCTGGCGAGGTGATCGTCCAGGAAGGCGTGCTGACCAACGAGCGGGTGCACAACGGCGTGGCCGAACCGGTGGTCTACATGATGGACCGCTACGTGGTGGGCGGGTTCTACCGCGTGCATGCCGAACGCAATCCAGACGAGAACCTGAAATCGCCGGGCGCGAGCTTCGTACCGCTGGCTTTTTCCGAAAGTGCGCACCTGCCGCAGCCCGGCGCCAAGCCCGGCGCGAGCGCGCCGAACCGCTTCTACATGTACGGCGTGGTGGGGCGTTTGGCCATGGTTGCGGCCAGCTACGAGATGGAAGCCACTGATCCGGACGCCGAAATCTACGAATGATTTTCCGGGGCGGCTTGCGGCGGCGGCGGTCGGCGGCAAAATAGCGGCCCCACAGCAAAGGAAACAAAAGGGCGGAAGGGATGTGCGCGGCGACTGGAAATTGATTCCATCGCTGCTGCGTCTCGGTGCGTGTGACTTCCGGTTACGCGCTTGCAGCCTGCCCTTTTTCCCATCGACTTCGTGTCACCTCCCAAATCTTCTTCCGCCGCCGCCTTGATCATCGGCACCATCGGTGTCGTCTATGGCGACATCGGCACCAGCGTGTTGTATGCAGTCAAGGAAGTGTTCGGCCACGGCCACCTGCCTTTCACTGTCGAAAACGTCTACGGCATCCTTTCGATGTTCTTCTGGACGCTCACCGTCATCGTGTCGATCAAGTACGTGGTGCTGGTTCTGCGTGCCGACAACGAAGGCGAAGGCGGCCTGGTCGCCATGCTGGCGCTGGCCTCGCGCGCGGTGGCCGACAAGCCCAGGCTGCGTAACGTGCTGTTGCTGGTGGGCATCTTCGGCACCTCGCTCTTCTATGGCGACGGCGTCATCACGCCGGCCATTTCGGTGCTTTCCGCCGTCGAAGGTCTCGAAGTGGTGTCGCCCCACTTCAAGCACTATGTGCTGCCGGTCACGCTGGTGGTGCTGTTCTGCCTCTTCGTGGTGCAAAAGCGAGGCACGGCGGGCATCGGCAAGTTCTTCGGCCCGATCACGCTGGTGTGGTTCCTCGTCATCGCGGTGCTCGGCGTGTCGCAGATCGTCCACCATCCTGAGATCCTCAAGTCGCTGAATCCCTGGTTCGCGCTGAAGTTCATGTGGGACAACCCGGGCACGGCCTTCATCCTGCTGGGGGCCACGGTGCTGTGCGTGACCGGGGCCGAGGCGCTCTACGCCGACCTGGGACACTTCGGCAAGCGGCCGATCCGCGTGGCGTGGTTCACGGTCGTGATGCCGGCGCTCACGCTCAATTACTTCGGCCAGGGCGCGCTGCTGCTCGAGAACCCCGAAGCCGTGAAGAACCCCTTCTTCATGATGGCGCCTGAATGGGCGCTCATCCCGCTGGTGTTGCTGGCCACGGCGGCCACGGTCATCGCCTCCCAGGCGCTGATCACCGGCGCCTTCAGCGTCACGCGCCAGGTCATTCAGCTGGGCTACCTGCCGCGCCTGAACATCGAGCACACCAGCGTGCGCACGGCGGGACAGATCTACATTCCGCTGGTCAACTGGGGGCTGTTCGTCGCCATCGTGCTGGCGGTCGTCATGTTCCGTTCGTCGAGCAGCCTGGCCGCGGCATACGGCATCGCGGTCACCACCGACATGCTCATCACCACGGTGCTGACCTTCTTCGTGATCCGCTACGCGTGGAAGCTGCCGCTGGCGCTGTGCATCGCGTCCACGGCCGTCTTCTTCGTGGTCGACTTCCTGTTCTTCGCGTCCAACCTGCTCAAGCTGTTCGAAGGCGGCTGGTTCCCGCTGGTGATCGGCGGCTTCGTGTTCACGCTCATGATCACCTGGAAGGAGGGCCGCCGCCTGATGGGCGAGGTGCAGCGCGCCGATGCCATCGAGCTGCAGGCCTTCCTCGATTCGGTGTTCGAGAATCCGCCCGCGCGGGTGGACGGCACCGCGGTGTTTCTCACCGCCGAACCCGGCGTGGTGCCCAACGCGCTGCTGCACAACCTGAAGCACAACAAGGTGCTGCACGAGCAGAACCTGTTCGTCACGGTGCGCAACCACGAAGTGCCCTGGATCCCGATGAACAAGCGCATCGAGATCGACTCCCTCGGCCACCATTGCTGGCAGGTCATCGTGCACTACGGCTTCAAGAACGACATCGACCTGCCGCGTGCGCTGGACAACGCGCGCATGCGCGGCTGTCAGCTGGAGCCGATGACGACGAGCTACTTTCTCTCGCGCGACGTCGTCATTCCCACGCTGGGCAGCGGCATGGCGCCGTGGCGCGAGAAGCTGTTCGCGCAGATGCACCACAACGCGAGCGGCGCGGCGGCCTTCCTCGGGCTGCCCAACAACGCCGTGGTCGAACTCGGGTCGAAGATCGAAATCTGAGGAGTTGCGCGGCCACCGTGTTCGGGCGCGCCGCATTCGTCATGCGAAGTCCGAGGGCCGTTCCGCCGCCAACTGCTGCATGTGCGATGCAATCGCGCCCGGCGTGGTGATCCAGATCTCGCCGCGATCGCGGGCACGCGCAATGTGCGCGAGCGCCGTGCGCAGATGGCGCAGCCGGTAAGGCTGGCCCACGATGTAGGGATGCAGCGCGAGCCCCATCACCAGCGGCTGGGCGCGTGATTGCTCCAGCATCTCGTCGAAGTTGTCGACGACCATCGCGCTGAAGTCCTTCGCATCCATCAGGCGGCCCACGATCATCGGAATGTCGTTGAGCTCCTGGGGATACGGCACCGACCATATCGAGCCGCCGACCCGCGTGCGCATGCGCACCGGCTGGTCGTCGTGGCACCAATTGAGGGTGTAGCCGTAGCCAGTCTCGGCCAGCAGGTCGGGCGTGAGCGGGCTTTCCGATATCCACGGCGACAGCCATCCGGAGGGCGCCCGGCCGCTCTCGGTCCGCATGCGCTCGCGGCAACGCAGCAGCAGCGCGCGTTCTTGCGTTTCGTCCCATGCGCCCTGGCGTTCCGCGTTGCTGTGGCCGTGGCCGATCAGTTCGTCGCCGCGTGCGACGAAGGCCTGCACCAGTTCCGGACAATGGTCGTACAGCGCGGTGTTGATAAGCGCGCCCGTCGGCAGCGCCAGCGCATCGAACAGTTCGAGGCAGCGCCACGCGCCGACGCGGTTGCCGTATTCGCGCCAGGCGTGGTTCAGCACGTCGGGTTCCGGCGAGGCCGGACCGATGCGGGCGCCCAGCCCGTCGCCGAACGCGAAATGCTCGATGTTGAAACCCAGGTACACGGCCAGGCGTGCGCCGTTGGGCCACGCGTAGTCGGGCCGCCGCGTGATGGGGCTGTAGTCGAAGCGGCCGTGCGCGGGCAGCAGGTCGGGCCAGCGTGCCGTCATGTGCCGTGCCTCACAGCACCGCGAGTCCGGCGCGCACCAGCAGCCATTCGGCGCTGTCGTTCCACACGTCCATCTGCACGATGAGCCCGTGGCTCACCACGTAGCGGTCGACATAGCGATTGCCCTCGAACGCCGTGCCGTCGGGCCAGGCGCCGTACAGCGTGCCGAGGCTGTAGACCACCGTTTCGTCGGGCGTGCCGCCTGCGACCACTTCAGTGCGTTCAATCTTCTTCTTGACCCAGGCGTAGCGCTTCGCATTGAAGGCCGAGGTGTCGCCCGGTGCATGCATTTCGCGGTTGCCGGTGAAGCGGATGCGGATGCCGGGCGCGGTGAAGCGCGCGGCCGATTGCGGGTCCGGGATCATCACCAGGCGAAGGAATTCGTCGACCACCTCGGCCGGCGTGGAAGGGACGGGCAGTGCATCGAGCGAAGCAAGGGTGGTCATGGGTTATCCATTTGGAGCCACGGCAGGTGCATGGCGGAAAGCATGAGGGTGCCAAAGCAAATCTTGCGCCGAAATCTCTTCGGCGTTGCGGTCCCGGCGGCCCCGGCACAATCGCCCGATGGCGCACAAAGGCCTCCGCCGGCAAGGGCATCGCCGCTTCCGGCAACATCGCGCCAGACATCAACATGGCGGCCGCACCTGGCGCCGGAAAGACTCCCAGATGAAAAACATTCTCTTCGTCGCCGATCCGCTCGACCACTTCAAGATCTACAAGGACACCACGTTCTCGATGATGCGCGAGGCGCAACGCCGCGGGCACCGCATCGCGGCCTGCCTGCCGGAAGACCTGCAGTGGGTGTCGGGCGGCGCGGTGACGGCCAACGTGCAGCAGATCACGCTCACCGGCGACAGCAAGGCCTGGTACCGTGAGGACATCCGCGAATCGAAGGCGCTGAAGGACTTCGACGCGGTGCTGATGCGCAAGGACCCGCCCTTCGACGCCGAGTACATCTACGCCACCCACCTGCTCGAACAGGCCGAGCGCGAAGGCGCGCGCGTGGTCAACAAGCCGCGCTCGCTGCGCGACCATCCCGAGAAGCTCGCGATCATGGAGTTTCCGCAGTTCACCACGCCCACGCTGGTCACGCGCAGCGCCCAGGCCGTGCGCGACTTCCATGCGGAGCATGGCGACATCATCCTGAAGCCCCTCGACGGCATGGGCGGCATGGGCATCTTCCGCGTCCGGCAGGACGGGCTGAACCTCGGCTCCATCGTGGAGACGCTCAACAAGAACGGCGCCGAAACCATCATGGTGCAGCGCTTCGTGCCGGACATCGTGCAGGGCGACAAGCGCATCCTGATCATCGCGGGCGTACCGGCGCCATTCGTGCTGGCGCGCATTCCGCAGGGCTCCGAAGTGCGGGGCAACCTTGCCGCGGGCGGCAAGGGCGTGGCGCAGCCGCTCACGCCTCGCAACCGCGAGATCGCGGAAACCGTGGGCCGGGTCCTCGCGCCGCGCGGCCTGCTCCTGATCGGGCTCGACGTGATCGGCGACTCCGTGACCGAGATCAACGTGACCAGTCCGACCTGCTTCCAGGAAATCACCGAGCAGACCGGCTTCGACGTGCCGGCGATGTTCATCGATGCGCTCGAGGCGCAGCTGGCCGGCGGCTGAGGCCGGCCGGGGCGCGGTTCAGAACGGCGCCAGCTGCCCGTCCACGAACACGTGCAGTTCGCCGGGCGCGAAAGCGGTCCAGTGCTCGTTGGTGGTGAGCGGTGCGGTCACCACCACCGCCACGCGGTCGTTCGGCGTGGTGTGCCGGGCAAAGTCGATCTCCAGGTCTTCGTCCGACAGCTGCGCCGTCACGAACGGATGGCGGCGCTCCACGTACCAGAGGTGGGTCGAAGCGTGGGCCCAGAGCGCCTGGCCGTTCGACAGCATGAAGTTGAAGGTGCCGTGGCCCGCAAGCTGCGGTGCCAGTTCGCGCAGCGTGAGCGTGAGCTCCTCGATGCTTGGCACGCCCGCGTGCGACTTGGCCAGTTCCTGCATCAGCCAGCAGAAGGCGTGCTCGCTGTCGGTGTTGCCGACGGGGTGGAAGTTGCCGTGCAGGCGCGGCCTGAAGTCCTTCAGGTCGCCGTTGTGGGCAAACACCCAGTAGCGGCCCCACAGCTCGCGCACGAAGGGGTGGCAGTTCTGCAGGTTGATGGCGCCCTGCGTCGCCTTGCGGATGTGCGCAATGACGTTGCGGCTCTGGATCGGGTAGCGCCGGATCAGCTCGGCCACCGGCGACTCGCTCGCGGGCATGTGATCGACGAAGTGGCGCAGCCCGCGGTCCTCGAAGAACGCGATGCCCCAGCCGTCGGCATGGTGGTCGGTGCGACCTCCGCGCTGGGCGAAGCCCGTAAAGCTGAAGGTCACGTCCGTGGGCGTGTTGCAGTTCATTCCAAGCAGTTGGCACATGGCGCTATTAAAGCGCGTGCGCCAGCCGCCCGGCGAAACCGCCCGCCCGTTCAGCGCACGAAACGGCCTTCGGGCGTGACGCGCACCATTTCGATGAAGCGCGAACCGGTGGTGGCGCCGGTCGAAAAGTCGATGTCCATGCCGGCCAGGCGCAGCTTGAGTGCGCGCAGCGTTGCGTGCAGGCGCGCGCGCGTCAGGTCGCGCCCGGTGCGCTTGAGCGCCTCGATCATCACCAGGCCGTTCAGGTAGCCCTCGAAGCTGCCGTAACCCACCGGCACCTGCGCGCGCTCCGCCAGGCGGCGGTAGTCGCGCGTCACCATTTCGACTTCACCCCAGGGATAGGGCATGACCTGCGAGATGGCCAGCCCGCTGGCCTGCAGTTGCACCACCTTGGCCGTGACCTCGCCTGGCACGACCGACATGCCATAGAACATTGGCTTGCTGCCGGCCTCGTAGGTGGCCTTGATCACCTCGCCGGCCACCGTGCCGGCCAGGTACATCAGCACGGCCTGCGGACGGCCTTCCGCCAGGGCCTTGCCTCCGGCAGCGGAGGTCGAGCCATCGCCCTTGACCGACACCGTGGCCGTGGGCGCGAGCTTGTGGGTGGCCATGGCTGCCTCGATCAGCTTCACCGCCTCGATGCCGCCAGGATTGTCCAGGTGGGCAATCGCGATCTTGGTCACGCCGATGGTGACGAGGTGCTCGACCAGCGCTTGCGCCTCACGCGCATTGCTGGCCCGCACGAAGTACGCCGAACCGTTCACGCTGGCGCGTGCGCTGTCACCCACGCCGTAGCCGCCGACGCTGGGCGCGCCGCTTTGCTGCAGCAGCTTGGATGCGGCGGCCGTGGTACCCGAGCCCACGCAGCCGAAGAAAGCGAACACCTTGTGGTCGTTCAGCAGCTTGCCGTAGTTCTCCAGCGCTTTCTCGGGCTTCAGTTCATCGTCCAGCGCGATCAGCTTGATCTTGCGTCCGCCCACGCCGCCTTGTTCGTTAATGGCATCGAAAGCCAGCGACGCACCGTTGTGCACCACCTTGATCTGCGAGCCGAGCGGGCCGCTCAGGACGGCCGAGCTACCGAGCAGGATCTCGCTGTCGCTCACGCCCGCTTCGGCGGCCTGCGCGGATGACAGACGAGCCAGGCCAGCGGCGAAAACCGCCGTGGAGGCGACAAAACTTCTGCGTTGCATGAGCAGCCCCATTCCATCATTAGCTAACAATATCTAACAATTAGAAACGATGGATGCTTAGGTATTACTTGGTAATTACCCTTGACGTTCGGGCCGACGCAGTTGCCAGGCTGCGCAAACGGCCAGTGCGCAGAGCGCTGCCAGCATCAGGAACACCTCGTCGAAGGCCGCCAGCCGCGCGGGGCTGCTCGCGGCATTGGCCAGCGAATCGCCATGCGCCGCCAGGCGCCATTCGAGCACGATGGCACACAGGCTCACGCCCGCCGCGCCGCCCAGCATGCGCAGGAAGTTGATCGCGCTGGCACCCTGCGGAATCAAGGTCTGGGCCAGCGGCCGCATCGAGCCGAGGTTCAGCGAAGGCAGGATGAAGCCCAGCCCGATGCGGCCGATGATGGCAAACGCCACCAGCAGCCACAGAGGGCTGTCGAGCCTGAGCACCATCATGAGCGCGAAGGAAGCGGCCAGCAGCACCAGGCCGATGCTCACCAGCATCCACGTCGGCTGCCGGTCGGCCAGCCGGCCCACGCCGGCGATGGTCACGGCCAGCACGATGCCCGCCGGCAGCAAGATGGTGCCCACGTGGGAGGCCGACAGCTGCAGCCCGACCTGCATGTACACCGGCAGCAGGTAGGTCGAGCCGAACAGCGCCGTGCCGTAGATGAAGGCGACCACGCTGCCCATGGCGAACTGTCGGTACTGGAAGAGCCCAAGGTTCATCAGCGGTTCGCCGCCGTCGGCCGCCAGACGGCGCTGCCACCAGACGAAGCCGGCAAAAGCCAGCACCGCGCCCCCCAGCAGCAGGCCGGCCTGGAACGGCGAGTCGCCGCGCAGCTCGACCAGGCCGTTCAGCAAGCAAAGGGTGCCCACGGTGCCCAGCGCCAGGCCGCGCCAGTCGAGCCCGTTGCCGCGCGTGGCGGCCACGCCGCCGGGCGCCGTGGTGGGCAGGAACTTGTAGGCCAGCCAGAGCGAGGCCAGGCAGAACGGCACCACCATGAAGAAGATCGAGCGCCAGCCGAACAGGTCGACCAGCACACCGCCGATGCTCGGGCCGATGGCCGGCGCCAGCACCACGCCCATGCCGAAGATGCCGCTGGCGCGCCCCTGCTCATGGGGCTCGAAGGCGCGCAGGATGATGATGGCCGGAATAGGCTGCACCACGCCTGCCGCCAGCCCTTCGGCCACGCGCGCCAGCAGCACCAGCGAGAAGTCGTTGGCCACGCCGCCCGCAATGCCGCCCGCGAGCAGCAGCATCATGGTGCCCGCATAGGTGCGCCGGTAGCCGTAGCGCGACAGCAGCCAGGGCGTGGTCAGCATCGAGACGGTCATGGCCACCATGAAGCCCGAGCTCACCCATTGCGCCCGCTCCTGGCCGAGCGAAAAGTGGTGACTCATGTCCGGGATTGCCACGTTGACGATGGTCGAGGACATGATCGACGCCATCACCCCCACCATCACCGAGAGCAGCAGGTACCAGCGGTAGCGCGGGCCGTAGCGCTCGCGCATCGTTCCAAGGGTGGGCAGTGCCGGCGGTGCGGCTTCGGGCGGGGGAGTGGGGGTCATGAGGCGGCGGCCCGGCCGGGATGCGGGTCCGTCGTCCTACAAGCATATCGGTCTTTGCGCGGCGAGGCATGCGCCCGGCCGCCTCACAATGCATGCGCTGTCACGCCTTGCCCCTCGGAACAACGACATGAACATTCAATCCGGCGCTCCAGCCGGCGCCTCCGATCCGGTCGTGGCGCCCAATCTCGCGTCCGAGCTCGCGGCGCCGACCGTCAGCCGAGCCTACCGCTGCCAGTGCGGCCGCCCGGTGTTCCTGCGCAACAGCCAGTGCCTGGCTTGCCGCACGCCGCTCGGGTATGTGATCGACCGCCTTGGCGTGGTGCCGCTGGCGCCGGTCCAGAGCGAGGACGAAGCCGAAGCCCAGGGTGAAGGCGAAGCGAAGCCAGACGAAGAAGGCGCAGGCGCAAGCGAGAGCCAAGGCGCCGAGCCCGACATCTTCACCGTGTTCGGCAACCCGGACGGCAAACGGTACCGCCGCTGTGCCAACCTCCTGACTGCCGCCAGCTGCAACTGGATGGTGCCGGCGCCGCGCGAAGGCGACGACTCATCGTTCAACACCGAGGGCCTGGTGCCCGGCTACTGCCTCTCCTGCAGCGTCACCCGAACCATTCCCGATCTCTCGGTGGAAAGGAACGGCGAACTCTGGCGCAAGCTCGAGCATGCCAAGCGCAGGCTCATCTCCCAGCTGCTGGCGCTCGGGCTGCCGGTGGTCAGCCGCCGTGCCGATCCGGAGAACGGCCTGGCTTTCGACTTTCTCGGCAACATGCCGGGCGCCCCGCACGTCATGACGGGGCATGAGCACGGCGTGATCACCCTCAACGCCGAGGAGGCCGAGGATGCCGTGCGCGAACGCATCCGGGCCGAGATGCGCGAGCCCTACCGCACGCTGCTCGGCCATTTCCGCCACGAGATCGGCCACTACTACTGGGACCTGCTGGTGCAGCCCACGCCCTGGCTCGACGAATTTCGCGCGCTGTTCGGCGACGAGAGCGCCGACTACACCGCCGCGCTGCAGAGGCACTACGAACAAGGCCCTCCACTCGATTGGCCCGACCGTTTCGTGAGCAGCTACGCGAGCATGCATCCGTGGGAAGACTGGGCCGAAACCTGGGCCCACTACCTGCACATGGCCGACACCACCGACACGGCCATGAGCTTTGGCGTGGACGCCACCAACGTCGAACTTGCGAGCGACCTGTTCACCACCGAAGACCTGTGGCGGCCGGAGCACCCGGGTGCGACCAAGTTCCTGGATTTTCTCAACGGCTGGGTGCTGCTCACCAACGTGCTCAACGAACTCTCGCGCAGCATGGGGCAGCCCGACTATTACCCCTTCGTGCTGCCGCGCGCGGCCGTGGGCAAGCTCCAGTTCATCCATTGCGTGGTCACGCAGCAGCGAGACACCACGGCATCGGCGGCCGCCGCACCCGATGTGCCGCTGCCGCCGCAGCCAGAGCCCCCCAAGTCCGCGCCAGCCGCGGTGCCCGCTCCCGCGCCGACGCAGTCACAGGCCCAATGCCAGCAGCAGAGCGCCCCTCAGTCCTGAGGCACGGGTGCGGCAGGCGTGCCCACGGCGCAGCGGTTGCAGATGCAGGCCTTGCCGCGCGATGCCTCCGGCAGCGACGCGAGCGGCGCATTGCGAAAGTCCGTCGCCATGCACCAGCAGGGCGGTTGCGCCTCGCCGGTTTCGCGCGCCACTTCCATGGCGCAGCGGTTCTCCTCGCCGCACAGCGGACAGCGCGTGGCGTCGATCGTGTCCGGAGCGGATGCAGTACTCATCAGGCGAGCTCGAAAGCCGGCAGCTTCTTTGCCACCGCGACATTGCGCAAGGTGGCGTACACCGGCAACCCGTTTTTGTAGGCGGGGTAGTCCTCGCCCTCGATCAGCGGCAGCAGGTAGCGCCTGCACTTGTCGGTGATGCCCCAGCCGTCGTCCGAGATGAAGTCGCGCGGCATCGGCTTCTCGACGTTGGCGACCGCGTCGAGCGGCGCGCTGCCGATGCGATAGGCATAGGGCGCGTCGGAGGTGCGCTCGATGGTCGGCATCACGGCGTTGCGGCCTTCCAGCGCGAGCTCTACCGCGCGCTGGCCCAGCTCGTAGGCCTGCTTCACGTCGGTCGCCGAGGCAATGTGCCGCGCCGCGCGCTGCAGGTAGTCGGCCACGGCCCAGTGGAACTTGTGGCCCAGCGCGTCCTTGACCATCTGCGCTACCACCGGCGCGGCGCCGCCGAGCTGCGCATGGCCGAACGCGTCGCGCGTGCCCTGCTCGGCCAGGAAGGTGCCGTCGGGGTAGTGGCAGCCTTCGGACACCACCACCGAGCAGTAGCCGTGCTGCTTCACCAGCTCATCCACGCGCGAGATAAAGCGCGCCTTGTCGAACTCGATTTCGGGGAGCAGCACCACCACCGGAATGCCGTGGTCCGCCGCCAGCCCGCCCGCCGCGGCAATCCAGCCCGCATGCCGCCCCATCACCTCGAGCACGAACACCTTGGTGGACGTTGCAGCCATCGAGCGCACGTCGAACGAGGCTTCAAGCGTCGACACCGCCACGTATTTGGCCACCGAGCCGAAGCCGGGGCAGCAGTCGGTCAGCGGCAGGTCGTTGTCGATGGTCTTGGGCACGTGGATGGCCTGCAGCGGATAGCCGAGCGACTGCGACAGCTGGCTCACCTTGAAGCAGGTGTCGGCCGAATCGCCGCCGCCGTTGTAGAAGAAGTAGCCGATGTCGTGCGCCTTGAACACCTCGATGAGCCGCTCATATTCGCGCCGGTTCTTTTCGAGCGACTTGAGCTTGTAGCGGCACGAGCCGAACGCGCCCGCGGGCGTGGTGCGCAGCGCCGCAATGGCTTCGGCTGGTTCGGCGCCGGTGTCGATGAGATCTTCGGTGAGCGCGCCGATGATGCCGTTGCGCCCGGCGTAGAGCTGGCCGATACGGTCCGGGTGTTTTCGTGCCGTCTCGATCACGCCGCAGGCCGACGCATTGATGACCGAGGTGACGCCGCCCGACTGGGCGTAGAAGGCGTTGAGGATGGGCATGCGGCCATTCTCCCGCAGCCCTTCGCCGGGCGCCAGTGCCCCCCGGTTTCAGCGGCCGCCGAGGCCCATCGAGCGCGTGATCACTTCCTTCATGATCTCGTTGGTGCCGCCATAGATGCGCTGCACCCGCGCGTCGGCATACGCGCGCGTGATGGGGTACTCCCACATGAAGCCGTAGCCGCCGTGCAGCTGCACGCATTCGTCCATCACCTTGCACTGCAGGTCGGTGGTCCAGTACTTGGCCATGCTGGCAGTGGCGGTATCGAGCTTTTCGGCCAGCAGCAGCTCGATGCACTTGTCGACGAACACCTGCGCCACCTGCACTTCGGTCTGCAACTCGGCCAGCGTATAGCGGGTGTTCTGGTAGTTGCCCACCGGCTGGCCGAACACCTTGCGATCCTTCACATAGGCCACGGTCTGGTCGATGGCGGCCTGCGATGCGGCCACTGCGCTGATCGCGATCTGCAGCCGCTCCCACGGCAGCTGCTCCATCAGGCAGACGAAGCCGCGGTTCAGCTGCGCGGCATCGCCGAGCAGCGCATCGGCGGGCAGATGCACGTCGTTGAAGAACAGCTCGGAGGTGTCCTGCGCCTTCAGCCCCAGCTTTTTGAGGCGCTTGCCCTTTTCGAAGCCCGGCGTGCCGCGCTCGACCAGGAACAGGCTGGTGCCTTTCGCGCCGGCGGCCGGGTCGGTCTTGGCCACCACGATCACCAGGTCGGCATGCCAGCCGTTGGTGATGAAGGTCTTGCTGCCGTTGAGCAGGTAGCTCCCGTCGGCCTGCTTCAGCGCGCTGGTCTTCACCGCCTGCAGATCGCTGCCCGCGCCGGGCTCGCTCATTGCGATGGCGCCGACCATCTCGCCGCTCGCGAGCCTGGGCAGATGGCGCTGCTTCTGTTCCTCGGTGCCATAGCGCAGGATGTACGGCGCCACGATCTCGCTATGCAGCCCGAAGCCGATACCTGTGAAGCCGCGCGCCCAAAGCTCCTCGAACTGGATCACCGAATACAGCAGGTCGGCGCCCGCGCCGCCATATTCTTCGGGGAGCGCCATACACAGAAAGCCGTTCTCGCCCGCCTTGGACCATACGGCGCGATCCACGTAGCCCTGTTCTTCCCATGCCTCGTGGAAGGGCGCGATCTCCTTGTCCATGAAGCGGCGGAAGCTGTCGCGAAAGGCCTCGTGGTCGGCGCTGAAGAGCGTGCGTTCGATCATGGCCTCAGCGCCCCGGAAACGTTGGAGGGCGCTTTTGCAAAAAGGCGCTCACGCCCTCGCGGAAGGTGGGACGGTCGATCAGCTCGCGCTGTCGTTCGCTTTCGTAATGCAGCTGTTCCTTGAGCGTGTGCCGTTCGGAGGCCTCGAAGGCTTCGCGCGCTTCGACAACCGCATGCGCCGGCAAGCGTGCGAGCCGCTGTGCGATGGCGCGTGCTTCCTCCAGCAGTTGTTCGTCGTCGGCGCAGGCCCAGATCAGGCCCCACTGCACTGCACGCGCGGCGCTCAGGCGCTCGTCGAGCAGCGCCATGCCCATCGCGCGCGCCTTGCCCGCGCGGCGCGGAATGGCCCAAGTGCAGCCAAGGTCCGGAACGATGCCGAGCTTGGGCAAAAAGGACAGGTAGAAGTAGGCGCTGCGCGCGGCAATCGTCACGTCGGCCGCCAGCGCCAGGCCTACCCCCGCGCCGGCTGCGGCGCCGTTGACCGCAGCCACCACCGGCACAGGCAGCGTGCGCAGGGTTTCGATCAGCGGGTTGCTGAGCGACTGCATCCATTCAGCCGTCTGGTCGCCGAGGGACTTGCCTTCCTCGCCGGGTGTCATGGCGCTGAGATCGGCGCCCACGCAAAAAGCCTTGCCGGCACCGGTCAGGATCACGGCGCGCACCGCACGGTCATCGCGAATGCGCTCCAGTGTGTCGCGCAGTTCGATCTGCAGTTCGCGTGCAATCGGATTCAGCTTGGCCGGCAGGTTCAGCGTGAGCGTGGCGACGCCGTCGGCGAGCTCATAGAGCACATAAGGCTGCGTGTCCATCAGAGCCTTTCCACGATGGTGACGTTGGCCATGCCGCCGCCTTCGCACATCGTCTGCAGGCCGTAGCGCTTGCCGCGCCGGCCCAGTGCGTGGACGAGCGTGGTCATGAGCTTGGTGCCCGAGGCGCCCAGCGGATGGCCGAGCGCAATGGCGCCGCCGTTCACGTTGAGCCGCGCCGGGTCGGCCTCCAGCGCTTCCAGCCACGCAATCGGAATGGGCGCAAAGGCTTCGTTCACTTCATAGAGGTCGATGTCCTGGATGCGCATGCCGGCCTTTTTCAGCGCATGCAGCGTGGCGGGCAGCGGTGCCTCCAGCATGATCACCGGGTCGTGCCCCAGCACGCTCATGTGGTGGATGCGCGCGAGCGGCTTCACGCCCAGCGCCTTGAGGCCGCGTTCGTTCACCACCAGCACGCCGCTCGCGCCGTCGCAGATCTGGCTCGCGGTGGCCGCGGTGCAGCGTCCGCCCTCGGCAATCAGCTTGACGCCCGAGATGCCTTCGAGCGTGGCGTCGAAGCGGATACCTTCGTCCACCGCGTGCCTTTCGCCGGTGCCCCTGCCGTCGGCCGAGAGAATTTCGATCGGCACGATCTCGTCGTCGAAGGCGCCCTCGCGGGTCGCAGCGATCGCGCGGCGGTGGCTTTCGAGCGCATAGCGGTCGAGCGCTTCTTTCTCGATGCCGTAGTTCTTGGCGATCATCTCGGCGCCCGCGAACTGGCTGAACTCCACGCCCGGGTAACGCTTCTTCATGGCCGGGCTCATGTAGGTGCCCAGGCCCGCCTTGGCCGGCAGCGCGTTGGGCGTGAACATCGGCACGCGCGTCATGCTTTCGACGCCGCCCGCAATCACCGCGTCCATGCTGCCCGACATCACCGCCTGCGCCGCGAAGTGCAGCGCCTGCTGCGACGAGCCGCATTGCCGATCGACCGAAGTGCCCGGCACCGATTCGGGCAGCGTCGATGCCAGCACCGCATTGCGCGCGATGTTGGTGGCCTGCTCGCCCACCTGGCTCACGCAGCCGAGGATCACGTCCTCGACCGCCGCCGGGTCGATGCCGCTCTTCGCCACCAATGCGTCGATCACCTGCGCCGCCAGGTCGGCCGGATGCCAGCCCGCGAGCTTGCCGCCGCGCCGGCCGCCGGCCGTGCGCGCCGCGGCCACGATGTATGCCTCTGCCATGGTCATGTCCTTCTCGAAAAGAAAACAGCGGGAGACGGACGCCCGACGCAAAAAAGCCGCCCGTCGGAACGGCGGCATTCGGTGCTTGGAGAGTCCATGGCATCGAGGTTCGATGCCGAGGACCTGTAGGTCAAGCCGGGGACAACCCGAGAGGCCGCAGTCGCCAAGGCGACGCGCGGCGTGCAGCAGCAGGCAGCGGCATGGCCGCCGGCTGCGCATCCGACACGGTGATGCACGAAGCCTCCAGCGCGGAGACCAGCATGCGCCGGTGCTCGGTGCCCTCGAAACGCTCGCCCGGCGCGAGCACGATGTCGCGCGGATCGCGGTCGAGCGTGACCCAGACCGAGCCGCTGCGGCATTCGATGCCCACGCCCGCGCCATCAGGCACGGCGAAGATGGAACGGGTCGGCAGGCTGACGTGGAAACGCGAAGAAGGATTCGGGTGGGTGCTCATGGCAAGCTCCATTGCATTCGTGATACGAATGAATATAGTGAGTTGATCTCTCACTTACACGCGGTCATTCGGAACTCGTTGCATGCATCCAGAGAATGCGAGAGCCACAGCTGGCGAACTTCCCCCGCTCGAACTGCTGCGCAGTTTCGAGGCTGCGGCGCGCCGGCTGAGCTTCACGCTGGCGGCCGGCGAACTGCACCTCACCCAGTCGGCCGTGAGCCGGCAGATCCAGCAACTCGAGGCCAGCCTGGGTGTGCTGCTGTTCGAGCGGCGCCACCGCGCGCTGGCGCTCACCGAGGCCGGCGGCGTCATGCAGCGGGCCGTGACCGACAGCCTGGAGCGCCTGCGCGATGCCACGGCGCGGGTGCGCGCGAACTCCGCGCCGCGGCAGGTGGCGATCACCAGCACGCCGGGCTTCGCGTCGTTCTGGCTCATTCCGAGGCTGGCGCGCTTCACCGTCAACCACCCGCAAGTCGACGTGCGCGTCTCGGCCACGCTCGACGTGCTCGACCTGGAGAGCAGCCGCATCGACCTGGCGGTGCGCTTCGTGCCGATCGGCCGCGGCATCGGCCCGGCGCTGTTCGAGGAGTCGGTGATCCCGCTGTGTTCGCCGCAACTCGCCGCCTCGCTGCGCGAGCCTTCCGATTTTTCGAAGCTCACCTTGTTGACCGTGGAATACGCCGACCATGGTGAGGCCCCCACCGTCGATTGGGAGCCCTGGCTCCGCGTGATGGGCCTCGACCACCTGCGCATGAAGAGCACGCTGCGCTTCACCCTGTACACCGATGCGGTGGCCGCCGCGGTGGCGGGGCAGGGCGTGGTGATCGGCCGGCTGCCGCTGCTGCGCGATCTGGTGCAGGCGGGCCGGCTGGTGGCGCCGCTCGGCGAAGGCGTGGCCTCGCATCGCGGCTACTTCATCGAAACCTCCAGGCGCGCCGCGGGCAACCGCGACGCGCAGGAATTCGCGCAGTGGCTGCGCGACGAAGCCGAGGCGGCCCAGCGAAGCTGACGAGACCGCCGCGAGACGAGGGGAGAGGGGATCAGCCCGGCAGCAGCACCTTGTCGACCACGTGGATCACGCCGTTCGACTGGTAGACGTTGGCGATGGTCACCGTGGCCATGCCGCCCTTGGCATCGCTCACCATCACGTTGCCGCCGCTCATCGTGGCAATGAGCGTGCCGCCGCTCGCCGTCTTCAGCGTGGCCTTGCCGCCGCCCGCCTTGATGGCGCTCATGAGCGCGGCGCCGTCCATCTTGCCGGGCACCACGTGGTAGGTCAGCACCTTGGAAAGCGTCGGTTTGTTCTCGGGCTTGAGCAGGATGTCGACCGTGCCAGCCGGCAGTGCCGAGAAGGCCGCGTTCGTCGGCGCGAAGACCGTGAACGGGCCGGGGCTCTTGAGCGTGCCCACGAGGTCCGCCGCCTTCACCGCGGCCACCAGCGTGGTGTGGTCCTTCGAATTCACGGCGTTGTCGACGATGTCCTTTGTTGGAAGCATCGCGGCGCCGCCCACCATGGGGTTAGACGCCGTGGCGCTACTGCCGCTCATGCCCATGCCGCCCGCGCAAGCGCCGAGCACAACCGAAACGCCGATGGCAATCACGAGTTTTTTCATTGAAAGGCTCCTGGTAAAAATATTCCTGAAAGGCCTCTGCGGCAACCGCCGACAGCTCGGAAGCGCGACGCGCTCCAGGGCAATACGGCGCGGACGCGCGATTGGATTCGCCCTCGAAGCCGCGTCGGCTTTGCGCCACAGCGATTCACGCGTCGCTTGCGCATCGCGCCCGTGCTCGCCAGAATCCGCCCTTCGTTTTTCAGCAACAGTTTTTCCATTCGCGCCCGGCGACGATCAACCTCCCGGGCGGCAACTCCATTCAATGAACCGTTTCCTGAACACCTGACCCGCACACCGACCGCCCCGGCCGGATGTGCATCCATGCATCCGCCCGAGGCCCATCGACAAAGGCCGCGCGCAGCCATTCGCCGGGGCTTTTTTGTTTTTGGAGTGTGCGCACATGAGTGCTCAACGAAAGGCCCGCGACGATCAGAAGCGCCTGGGCCGGTTTTACTTTTCGGTGCCCAATGCGGCACCGCGCAATCCAGTGGTGGCCGCGATGGCGCGCCGCGAATCCAGCCAGGGCGCCGGCCGCCATCTGCGAACGCACCGCGCGGAGCGGCGGGCGCAGAAAGTGGCATTGCAGAAGACTGCGCGCAGCCTGCAGGGGAGGGGCGGCGATGCGTGAAGACATGGACAAGGTCATCGTCGAGCGGCCGCGCCGCGGCGGCGGTGTGCAGGGCGATGGGCGCAAGTGGCGCAACAGCAGGGAACGTGGTTCGCACCTGGGCATGACGCAGGGCTATGCCCATCCCAAGGGCTTCAACGAGAACCTTGCGCCGCTGAAGCGCTGGCTGCACAAGCAGGTGCACCGGCCGTGGGACAAGGTGTACGCGGACCTGTGCAGCGGCATCGATCGCCGCAGCACGGTGCAGGCGCACATCTTCCTGCACATCGACGATTTCGTTGAACGCGAGGCCGTGCTGCGGGACGGCGAAGTGTGGGTCAGCGAATCCTGGTGGAGGCGTGGCGGCAAGCGCGTGCCCTTGCGCGATGCCGCGCATGTCGAACTGTTCGTGCATCCGGTAACTGGCATCCTGCTGCCCAACCGGCTGCGGCGCAAAGGTCGGCAGCAGGAGGCTGCAAAGCGCAAGGAGGCCGTGGTCGATCGCCTGGTGATCGATGCGTTCACCGAATGGCACCGGGTCGATGGCTGTTGGTTCGAAGTGCGGCTGGCGCCCTTTCCCCAGGCCCAGGGCGACGGTGCGAAGCAGGAGAAGCGCTTCGACGTGATGCGCGGCTGTCTCGTGACTCGCTCAGGTGCGTGCCACGTCATGGCGGGGATGTCGCGCCGCCTGGTGACGTATTCGCAGGACTTCGTCTACGCCGTGGCCAAGCGTCAGCTCGGCCGCCGCGAAGTGCGCGCGCGGCTCGGCGACATCTAGCGGCTGTTGACGGTCGGTAGCGAACCCGCATCCGACGAGCGCGGCATCAACCGGAACGCGAGGGTTCCCGCCGCCAGCATGCCGGCGATTGTGAGGAACACCGCGCGGTAAGTCTCAATGCCATTCGCCACGGCCCACGATGCGGCCACGCCGGTCGTCCATTGCATGAGCGAGACGCCGAGGAACATCGCCATGTTGAGCAGCGCCATGGCGCGTCCCGTCATGGCCGCCGGGTAGGCGCTCCTGGCATACGCGTACTGCAGCACGCCATAGCCGGAGAGAAGGCCATAGACGATCGGCAGGCCGATGTCCACCGCGCGCGAATGCGTGAGCGCCATCGCGCCGAACATCAGCGCGCCGGTGGCGGCGCAGGCCATCATCCAGCGCGCGCGCCGGGCGGCGCCCGGGTCCATGCGGCCGAACAGCGCGGGGCTGATCATGCCGGTGATCGTCATGACCAGTGCCACGTTGCCGCTCGCGACGAGCGACAGGCCGTGGCGCTCCTGCAGCACCGGCCCGAGCCACAGGCCGCGCAGCGTGATGAAAGCTGCATACGACACGCAGGCGAAGCACAGCAACCCTAGCGTATGCGGCATTGCGAACAGCGGCAGCAGTTCGCGAACGGCTTTGCGCAACGACTGGCGTTCGGCCGGAAGGGCCTCTGGTTCTGCGCGCTCCGCTGCGCGCGCCGGTTCACGCACGCGCCAGAAGATCACAAGCCATGAGAGCACGGCGAAAGCAGCCAGCACCGCGTAGCCGGCGCGCCACGAGGCGGCTTCGATCAGCAGCGCCAGCGGCGTGCCCGTGAAGAGGATGCCCAGGCCGGCCAGGCTCAGCACCAGCCCCGACATCGCGGTGAAGCGCGAGGCATCGAAATGCCGCGCGATGAACACGGTGCATGCGAGGAAAGCGGGTGCACAGCCGACGCCGATCAGCGCCTGCCCCAGCAGCAGCGCGCCGAAGCTCGGCGCCGCCGCGCACAACGCGGCACCCGCAACGGCCAGCGGAAAGGCGGTCAGCACCGTGCGGCGCACGCCGAAGAGGTCGATCGACACGCCCATCGCGAGCTGCATGATGCCGAACATGAAATGGAACGTGCCCGCCCAGGTTCCGAGCTGCTGGGGCGTCAGGCCGAACTGGCCGCTGAGCGGTGTGGCCATCATGGCCCCGACGGTGCGGAAGGCCTGGCTCAGGGCAAAGGCCGAAGCCAGTGCCACGAGCATTGCGGCCGCTGAAACAGACCGGCGCGGCGGGGTGCCGGTCAGGCTTCGCCCTTGACCTTCAAACGCCATGCATGCAGCAGCGGCTCGGTGTAGCCGCTCGGCTGCTCGATGCCCTTGAACACCAGGTCTTGCGCCGCCTTGTACGCGGCCGAGGTGTCGAAGTGGCCGGCCATCGGCTGGTAGACCGGGTCGCCCGCGTTCTGCTCGTCGACCACCTTGGCCATGCGCTGGAAGGTCTCGTCGACCTGCGCCTTGGTCACCACGCCGTGCAGCAGCCAGTTGGCGATGTGCTGGCTCGAGATGCGCAGCGTGGCGCGGTCTTCCATCAGGCCCACGTTGTGGATGTCGGGCACCTTGGAGCAGCCCACGCCCTGGTCGATCCAGCGCACCACGTAGCCGAGGATGCCCTGCACGTTGTTGTCGATCTCCTGCTGCTTCTCCGCGTCGGTCCAATTGGCTTGCGCTGCGATCGGCACCTGCAGCAGCGCGTTCAGGATGTTGTCGCGTTCCGCATCGGCATCGATCTTCTCGAGCTCTTGCTGCACGGACGTGACGCTCACCTGGTGGTAGTGCAGCGCATGCAGCGTGGCGGCGGTGGGCGAGGGCACCCAGGCGGTGTTGGCGCCGGCCTTGGGGTGGCCGATCTTCTGCTCGAGCATGGCGGCCATCAGGTCGGGCATGGCCCACATGCCCTTGCCGATCTGCGCCTTGCCGCGCAGGCCGCACGAGAGGCCGACCAGCACGTTGTTCTTTTCATAGGCGCCGATCCACGCGCTCGACTTCATGTCGCCCTTGCGGATCATCGGGCCGCCGTGCATGGCGGTGTGCATCTCGTCGCCGGTGCGGTCCAGGAAGCCGGTGTTGATGAAGGCCACGCGCGCGGCCGCCTCGGCAATGCAGGCCTTGAGGTTCACGCTGGTGCGGCGCTCCTCGTCCATGATGCCGAGCTTCACGGTGTTGGCAGGCAGGCCGAGCAGCTCCTCGACGCGGCCGAACAGCTCGCTGGCAAAGGCCACTTCGGCCGGGCCGTGCATCTTGGGCTTGACGATGTAGATGCTGCCGGTGCGCGAGTTGCCCTTGCGCTTCAGGTCGATCATCGCGATGGTGGTGGTCACCACGGCATCGAGGATGCCTTCAGGAATTTCCTTGCCGTCCGCGTACAGCACGGCCGGATTCGTCATCAGGTGGCCCACATTGCGCAGGAACATCAACGAGCGGCCGTGCAGCTTCACGGGCTGGCCGTTGGCGCCGGTGTATTCACGGTCGGGGTTGAGGCCGCGCGTGAAGGTCTTGCCGCCCTTGGCGACTTCTTCGGTGAGCGTGCCCTGCACGATGCCGAGCCAGTTCGCATACGCGATGACCTTGTCGGCCGCGTCGACAACGGCCACGGAGTCTTCGAGGTCGAGAATGGTCGAGAGCGCGGATTCGAGCACTACGTCGCTGATGCCGGCCGCATCGCCCTTGCCGATGGGCGTGCTGCGGTCGATGCGGATGTCAAGGTGAATGCCGTTGTGTTTCAGCAGCACCGACGACGGCGATGCCGCATCGCCCTGGTAGCCGACGAAGGCGGAGGGATCGCGCAGCGTGGTGCCGCTGCTTTGCAGCGCGATGTGCAGCTGGCCGTCCTTCACGCTGTAGCCGGTCGCCATCTTGTGCGAACCGTTTTCGAGCGGGGCGGCCTGGTCGAGCACGTTGCGCGCAAACTCGATGACCTTGGCGCCGCGCACGGGGTTGTAGTCCTTGCCCTTTTCGGCGCCATCGGTCTCGGGAATGGCGTCGGTGCCATAGAGCGCGTCGTACAGCGAGCCCCAGCGCGCGTTGGCGGCGTTGAGCGCGTAGCGGGCATTCAGGATGGGCACCACCAGCTGCGGGCCCGCCTGCAAGGCGAGCTCGGAGTCGACGTTGGCGGTGGTGGCCTTCGCGCCCTTGGGCTGCGGCAGCAGGTAGCCGATCTTCTCGAGGAATGCGCGATAGGCCGGCATGTCGTTGATGGGGCCCGGGTTCTTCTTGTGCCAGGCGTCGATCTCGGTCTGCAGGCGATCGCGCTCGGCCAGCAGCGCGACGTTCTTCGGCGCGAGGTCATGCACGATGGCGTCGAAGCCTTTCCAGAAAGCGTCGCTCGACACGCCGCTGGCAGGCAGGACCTTGTCTTCGATGAAGCGGTGGAGTTCGGTCGCAACCTGAAGTCGGTGGGCGGTGGTGCGGGCGGTCATGTTTGTTTCTCCTGGAGAACGGTGCAATGCGGATGCTGGATGAGAAGGAAGGCGGTGTCTGTCAGAAGAACCCGAGCACGTCGCGCAGGCTGCTGCCGGTGCGTTCGGGCTCAGTGCCGAGTTCTTCGAAAGGAAGCTGGTAGCGGTTGACCCAGAGCGTGCGAAATCCGTACCAGGTGGCGCCGAGCGCGTCCCAGCCGTTGCAGCTCACGAAGGCGATCTGCGCGGGCTGCAGGCCGGTGGCCGTGACGCCGAGCCGGTAGGCCTCGGGGTGCGTCTTGTACTTGCGGATACCGTCCACGCTCAGCACGTGGTCGAGCAGGCCTTCGAGGCCGGCGCTGCGAACGGCGGCATCGAGCATGCCCGGGTCGCCGTTCGAGAGGATGCCGGTGACGACGCCGCGGCTCTTGAGCGCCTGGAGCACTTCGCGGCATTCGGGAAAAGCCGTGAGCGTGCGGTACTGGTCCATCAGCTGCTGCTCGGCGGTCTGCGTCAGGTCGAGGCCGAGCCGCTTGCAGGTGTAGCGCAGCGCGGCGCGCGTGAGTTCGCCAAAAGGCCGGTAGTGCGCGCCGTCGTCGCTTGTGGTTACCAGGCGGGTGTATTCGATCTGCTTGTCGCGCCAGCCCGCGGCCAGCGCCTGGCCCTGGCCGGCGAACAGCCGCTCGGCCGTCTGCCCGACGCTGTACACGTCGAACAAGGTGCCGTATGCGTCGAAGAGAACTGCCCCGGGATGGTCCATGCGTTGACTTTATTCGATACTTTGACGGCGAGTAAGAGCCGAAACCGGGATTTATCAGTGACAAAAATGAATGTAATCGATGGGGCCTGCATGCAGTCCGGTGTCAGATCAGTGCGCTGAGTTCGCGCGCCGCGGCGCACACCGGTTCGATGTGGCGTTCGTCGTAGCGGTGCGTGGGCATGGTCAGCGTGAGCGCCGCGGCCAGGCGGCCGTCGGCATGGAACACCGGCGCCGAAATGCCCGCCAGTTCGGCCGTGCGGTCGCCCACCAGCGCGCAGTAGCCCTGCGCGCGGATGGTGTCGTAGAGCTTCCGCTCGCTCGCACTGCGCGGCCGCCCGGCCTCGGAGCCAAAGGCGATTAGCACGCGCGCGCCGGCGCCCCGGTCGTTGGGCAGCAGGTCGCCCGCGCGCACGTGGTCGCGCACCACGTGCGACGAGTCGACGCGGAACTGGCACAGCCGCACCCAGCTTGCGCCCTGCTTCTGCCGCACGTGGTACGCCGCGCTCTCGCCCGTGGCTGCGGCCAGCGCGCGCAGCACCGGAAGCACGATGCGATCGAGCGAGAGCGACGCCGTATAGAGGCCGTGCAGCCGCGCGATCTCGGCGCCCAGCGCATAGCGCCCGTCGTCCTGCCGGCGGATCAGCCGCGCATGCTCGAGCGAAGCCAAAAGGCGCAGCACCGTGCTCTTGTAGAGCTGCGCGCGCTCGGCAAACTGCGCGAGCGACAACGCCTCGTCGCCAGGCTGGAAGGCCGAGAGCAGGCTCAGCGCGCGGTCGACCGCGGCGGCGCCCCCGGGGGCGGCGTGGCGATCGGCAAGCGATTCGGTCTGGGCTTTGCGGGGCATCGCGGGTAACTTGACAGTGAAAGTCGATCGGAGGTCTAATTCTGTTTTACGGAATCTAGTTCTGTAAGATAGAACTGTCAAGCGATCAAATGTCCGATCGCGCCAAGGAACACATCCGATGACTTCTCCCGATGTCCTCATCAGCGAGGTCGGCCCGCGCGATGGCCTGCAGTCGGTCAAGGCCACCATGCCCACGGCGCACAAGCTGCGCTGGATCGACGCGCTGCATGCCGCCGGCGTGCGCGAAATAGAGGTCGCTTCGTTCGTGCCCGCGAAGCTGCTGCCGCAGATGGCCGACGCGGCCGAGGTGGTTCGCCATGCCATCACGCTGCCGGGCCTCACGGTGATGGCGCTGGTGCCCAACCGCAAAGGCGCCGAGGCCGCGCTCGAAGCCGGCGTGCACAAGCTCACCATGCCGGTCTCGGCCAGCGTCGCGCACTCGCTCGCCAACGTGCGCAAGACGCCGACCGAGATGGTGGAGGAGGTGCGCGCCATCTCGGAGCTTCGCCGCGCCATCGCGCCGCATGTGAAGCTCGAGGCCGGCATCTCCACTGCTTTCGGCTGCACGCTGCAAGGCGCAGTGCCCGAAGACGACGTGATTCGCCTCGCGGTGCAGTGCGCCGAGGCTGGCGCCGAAGAGGTCGGCCTGTCGGACACGGTGGGCTACGCCAACCCTGCGCAGGTGCGCCGGCTCTTCAAGCGGCTGCGCGCCGAGCTCGGCCGGCATGCCGGCGCTGCCCACATGCACAACACGCGCGGCCTTGGCATTGCCAACTGCCTTGCCGCCTGGGACGAGGGCGTGCGCACTTTCGACGCTTCGCTCGGCGGCCTCGGCGGCTGCCCCTACGCACCCGGCGCCTCGGGCAACGCCGTGACCGAAGACCTCGTCTTCATGTTCGAGGCCATGGGTGTTCGCACGGGCATCGACATCACAAAGCTCATTGCGGCGCGCGCGCCGCTCATGGCGGGCCTCCCCGGCGAACCGGTCTACGGCATGACGCCCGAAGCCGGCCTGCCCAAGGGCTTTGTCCAATAGGAAACCACCGCACATGGCTGAAACCAATCCACTTCCCTATGCCGGCATCCGCGTCGTCGAGTTCACCCACATGGTCATGGGCCCGACCTGCGGCCTGCTGCTGGCGGACCTCGGCGCCGAGGTGATCAAGGTCGAGCCGATCGAGGGCGACAGCACGCGTCGCCTGCTCGGCTCGGGCTCGGGTTTCTTTCCCACCTTCAACCGCAACAAGAAGAGCATCGCGCTCGACCTCAAGACACCCGAGGGCGTGGAGGCCGCGCTGCGTCTCGTCGCCACGGCCGACATCGTGAGCGAGAACTTCAAGCCCGGGACCATGAAGAAGCTGGGGCTCGACTACGAGGCGCTGCGCGAGCGCCATCCGCGCCTCATCTACGTGAGCCACAAGGGCTTCCTGCCCGGGCCTTACGACCATCGCACCGCCCTCGACGAGGTCGTGCAGATGATGGGCGGCCTCGCCTACATGACGGGCCGCTCCGGCGACCCGCTGCGCGCGGGCACCAGCGTGAACGACATCATGGGCGGCATGTTCGGCGCCATTGGCGCAATGGCCGCGCTGCGCCAGCGCGAGCTCACCGGCAAGGGCTGCGAAGTGCAGTCCGCGCTGTTCGAGAACAACGTGTTCCTGGTGGCGCAGCACATGATGCAGTTCGCGGCCACGGGCCGTGCGGCCGACCCGATGCCCAGCCGCATCTCGGCCTGGGCGGTGTACGACGTGTTCACCGTGAAGGACGGCGAGCAGGTCTTCCTCGCCGTAGTGAGCGACAAGCAGTGGGCGATCTTCTGCAAGGCTTTCGGCCTCCACGAGATGCTGGCCGACCCGCGTCTGCAAAGCAATAACGACCGCGTGCTGGCGCGCGACTGGATGATGCCGATCCTGCGCTCGCACCTGGCGGGCCACAGCGCGGCCGAGCTCAGCGCCGTGTTCGAGCAGAACGAGCTGCCTTTTGCCCCAATAACCAAGCCGCAGGAGCTGTTCGACGATCCGCACCTCAACGCCACGGGCGGGCTCGCGCCCGTGCGCATGAACGACGGCCACATGGCCAAGGTGCCGCTGATGCCGTTCACGATCGGCGGCGAGCGCCCCGGCATCCGCCTGCAGCCGCCGCGCATTGGCGAGCACACCGGCGAGCTGCTGCGCGAAGTGGGCTACAGCGACGAGGAGATCGCAGCCTTCGAGGCGCGCCGGGCCGGCATGGCTTCCTGAACGCCGGCGATATAGTTCGGGCGCCATGGACCGCCTGAAGCAACTCGAATCCTTCGTCTCGGTGGCGACCCGCGGCGGTCTCACGGCCGCGGCCAAGGCCGAGGGCGTGGCGCCCGCCATCATGGGGCGGCGGCTCGATGCATTGGAGGCGCGGCTGGGCGTGAAGCTGCTGGTGCGCACCACGCGGCGCATCACCCTCACGCACGAAGGCAGCGCCTTTCTCGAGGACTGCCAACGCCTGCTGACCGAATTCGCCAATGCCGAGGCCAGCGTGAGCGCCGGCGGCGTCAAGGCCAGCGGCCACCTGCGCGTGACGGCGCCGGCCGGCTTTGGCCGCCGCCACGTCGCGCCGCTCGTGCCGCGCTTTCATGCGCTGCATCCCGAGGTCACCATCTCGCTCAACCTCAGCGACCGCGTGGTGGATGTGCGCGGCGAAAGCTTCGACTGCGCGGTACGCGTGGGCGACATGCCCGACTCTTCCCTGGTCAGCGTGCGGCTGGCCGACAACCGGCGCCGCTGCGTCGCCACGCCGGAATTCGTACGCCGCTTTGGCATGCCGCGGCATCCGAGCGAGCTCTCGCGCTTCGCCTGCCTCACGCTCTCGAGCGATGCGTCGCAAACGCGCGGCTGGGCGTTCCGCGTTCCGCGGACCACCCAAGGGCGGGGTCAGGAACGCACCCTGACGGGTGCGGGGTTGCCGACCGAAGACGGTGGCGAGGAGCTGATCTACCTGCGGCCCGAAGGTCCGCTGGATTGTTCCGATGGACAGGTGCTGCACGACTGGTGCCTGGCGGGCCACGGCATCGCGTGGCGCAGTACGTGGGAGGTGGAGGCCGAGATCGACGCCGGCCTTTTGGTGCCGCTTCTCGACGAGTTTGCCGCGCCGCCCAACGGCATCTATGCGGTGTTCACCGGCACCAAGCACCTGCCGCTGCGCGTTCGGCTGTGGCTCGATTTCCTCAAGGCGCACTACGGACGGCCCGAATTCTGGGGCGGAGGGGGTTAAAGCGCGCGAGGGGCGGCACAATGTGCAAGCATTTGCAACCCCACTGAAGAGAACAGAAGAGAGAAAGCCGACGATGACCCTCGAAGCCGTCCTTGCCTACCTGCACTTGCTCGCCATCCTCACGATGGTCGTGTTCATCTCCAGCGAAGCGGCGCTGTGCCGCGTGCAGTGGCTCAATGCTGCGGTAGTGGAACGGCTGGCCAGGGTCGACATGGTCTACGGCATTGCCGCCGTTACGGTGCTCGCCACCGGCATCGCCCGCACCGTGTGGGGCGTGAAGGGCACGGCCTGGTACTGGACCAATCCGCTGCTGCACGTGAAGCTCGGGCTGTTCATCGTCGTCGGCGTGCTCTCGATCTTTCCCACGCTGACCTACTTCCGTTGGCGCAAGGCGCTGCGCGCCAACGGCACGCTGCCGGCCGAGGAAGATGTGAAGAAGACACGCAAGCTGGTGATGGTGCAGGCGCACCTCATCGCGCTGATTCCGCTGGTGGCCGTGTTCCTTGCACGAGGCTTCGGCAAGTAGGCCCCCCATGGAACGCGCCGGCATCCAGCTCTTGTTTGCCGGCACCATCTTCAGCAGCGCGTTCCTGCTGTTCCTGGTGCAGCCACTGATCGCCAAGCAGATCTTGCCGTGGTTCGGCGGCTCGGCCGCCGTGTGGTCGATCTGCATGGTGTTCTTCCAGGCCGTGCTGCTCGCGGGCTACGCGTATTCCGACTGGGTCACGCGGCACCTGCGCGTGCGGGCGCAGGCCGCGCTGCACGTGGGACTGCTGCTTGCGAGCCTCGCGTTCCTACCGCTCGTGGTGCGCGCGGCTTGGAAGCCCAGCGGCGCCGAAGACCCGACCTGGCTGATCCTGGGCCTGCTGTTCGCGACCATCGGCCTTCCTTACTTCCTGCTTTCGACCACCGGTCCGCTGGTGCAGTCGTGGGTGGCGCGCACGCCGTGGGGCGCGAAGGTGTACCGGTACTTCTCGCTGTCGAACCTCGCGTCGCTGCTGTCGCTACTGTGCTACCCGGTATTCATCGAGCCCCGCAGCTCGCTCTGGCAGCAGGCGCGCGGATGGTCATGGGGCTATGGCTTGTTCGTGGTGCTTTGCGCCGGCACGACCTTGCTCGTGGCGCGCCGCTGGCCTGAGGCCACGCCGTTGCCGGCAGCGCCGGGCCAAGCCGCTTCTGCCGATGAAGACAAGCCGCCGCCCTGGACCGACAGCCTGCTCTGGCTCGTGTTGCCGGCGCTGGCCTCATGGCTGTTGCTGGCCGTGACCAACCACATCACCCAGAACGTGGCCGCGGTTCCGTTTCTCTGGATACTGCCGCTCTCGCTGTACCTGTTCACCTTCGTGCTGTGCTTCGAGAGCGACCGCTGGTACCGGCGAAGCGTGTTCCTGCCCCTGGCGGCGGGCGTGCTGCTGCTGTGTGCCTTTGGCCTGCAGCACCACGTCGGCTCCGACGTGCGCACGGGGCTGCCGATCTATGTCGGGGGCCTGTTCGTGCTGTGCATGTTCCTGCATGGAGAGACGGCAAGGCTGCGGCCGGGCCCGCGCCATCTCACGCGCTTCTACCTGATGCTGTCGCTGGGCGGTGCCACGGGCGGCGCCTTGGTGGGGCTGGTGGCGCCGCACGTGCTGCCGGCGTACTACGAATTGGGCATCGGCCTGATGCTGACTGCGCTGGCGGCAGCCGCCGTGCTGCGCCGGCGCGTCTGGCTGGGGGTGTCCAGCGTGGCGCTGGCGGCCTGCTGCACATTTTTCCTGATCGTGCAGATCGGCGGGGACCAGTCGGACTCGCGCCATCTGCTGCGCAACTTCTACGGCGCGCTGATCACCTTCGATGTGCGCCGCACCGACCCCTCGAACAATGTGCGCCTGCTGTCCCATGGGTCCATCAAGCACGGCGAGCAGTTCCTCGATCCGTCGCGCCGGCGCGAGCCCACGACTTACTACGGTGCGACGTCTGGCATTGGCCGCGCCATGGCCGTGGCGCCGGCCGCACCGCGCCACGTCGGGCTGATCGGCCTTGGCGCCGGCACGCTGGCGAGCTACGGCCGCAGCGGCGACGTCTATCGGATCTACGAGATCAATCCGCAGGTGTTCGAGCTGGCGGACAGCGAATTCACTTTTCTGCGCGACAGCCCCGCGCGCATCGAGCGCGTGCTCGGCGATGCGCGGCTGGCCTTGGAACGCGAGCCGCCGCAGGGCTTCGACCTGCTCGCGGTCGACGCCTTCTCGGGCGACGCGGTGCCGGTTCACCTGCTCACGGCAGAGGCCATGGACGTGTATATGCGGCACACGAAACCACAGGGCATCGTGGCCTTTCACGTGACCAACCGCTATCTCGAACTGGCTCCCGTGGTGGCGCGGATTGCTGAACTGAAAGGCTTGCACGCGATGCTCGTCAGCGACGACGCGGAAGCTTCGAAATGGCTCAACCCGACCGACTGGGTGCTGGTCGCGCGCGATCCGGCCGTGCTGGCACGCGAGCCCCTGCGCGGGGCCGCCTCGCCCATCGAAACGCCCGCGGATGCCCGCCCCTGGAGCGACGATTTCAACAACCTGCTGGGCGTGCTCAAGTAGCGCCCATAAAAAAGCCCCGCCGGCGCGACGCGCGTGCGGGGCTGCTTATTGCGGGTGGGTTCAGGCGCTCAGGCATTCCTTCATGAAGGCCTTGCGGGCATCGCCCTTCAGAGTCTTGGCCTTCTGGTCGGCATTGCAGGTCTTCATCTTTTCCTGCTGAGTCGGCTTGGCGGTCATGACGGGCTTGGCGCTCAGGCAATTCTTCATGAAGGCCTTGCGCTCGTCCCCCTTCTTGTCGCCGGCCTCCTGGTTGCAGGTCGTCATCTTGCTTTGCTGCGCGGTGGGGGCCTTGGCGGCCGGTGTTGCGGGGGTGGCCGGTGTAGCGGGCGTTGCCGGAGCCTTGGCCGCCGGCATGGCTGGAGTGGCGGGTGTTGCAGGGGTGGCGGGCGTGGCAGCCGGGGCGACCGCAGGCGCGGGGGCCTTGTCTTGGGCCTGTGCGGCGCCGAACGAAAGGCAGGCGCCCAGGGCGACCAGGGAAAGGAGCTTCTTCATGGTGACATGTCCTTGCAGGGTTGGGTTGTGACAGGTGCCCCGCCCCGGGGCTGTCCCCACTAACGGTCCACATCTGCCGCCGGATGACCATCGCCGCCGGCGCCCGGGTTTGCCCCCGGTAAAATCCGCAGATGCTATTGGTCAAACAGGAGCTGCTCGCGGCGCTCGCGAACACGCTCGAATCCCTCTCGCCCGGCGCCGGCTCCAAAGCCGCGTTCGAGTCGCCCAAGGTGGCCGCCCATGGCGACTTCGCCAGCACGGCCGCCATGCAACTCGCCAAACCGCTCGGCCGCAAGCCGCGCGAACTGGCCGAAGAGCTCAGCGCCGCGCTGCTCGCCACCCCCGTTTTCGGCCAGTGGGTCGAAGCCATCGAGATCGCCGGCCCCGGCTTTCTGAACATTCGCCTCAAGACCTCTGCCAAGCAGCAGATCGTGCGCGAGGTGCTGAATGCGGCGGACGCCTTCGGACAGCAGCCCGCCACCGGTGAAAAGGTGCTGGTCGAGTTCGTCTCTGCCAACCCGACTGGACCGCTGCACGTCGGCCACGGCCGTCAGGCCGCGCTCGGCGACGCCATCTGCAACCTGCGCGCTTCGCAGGGCGACACCGTCTGGCGCGAGTTCTATTACAACGATGCCGGCGTGCAGATCCAGACGCTGGCCAACAGCACGCAGCTGCGCGCCCGCGGCTTCAAGCCCGGCGACCCCGAATGGCCGAGTGGCGAAAAGGCCCCGGCCTACAACGGCGACTACATCGCCGACATCGCCGAAGACTTCAAAGCCAAGAAAACCGTCAAGTCGGACGACCGCGAATACACCGCCAGCGGCGACATCGACGACCTGGATTCCATCCGTGAATTTGCCGTGGCCTACCTGCGCCGCGAACAAGATCTGGATCTGCAGGCCTTCCGCGTGCGCTTCGACAACTACTACCTCGAGTCCAGCCTCTACACCAGCGGCCGGGTCGAGGCCGCGGTGCAAAAACTCGTGGCCGCCGGCAAGACCTACGAGCAGGACGGCGCGCTGTGGCTCAGGTCGACCGACTACGGCGACGACAAGGACCGCGTGATGAAGAAGCAGGACGGTACGTACACGTACTTCGTGCCTGACGTCGCGTACCACATCGCCAAGTGGGAGCGCGGCTTCCACAAGGTGGTCAACATCCAGGGCACCGACCACCACGGCACCATCGCGCGCGTGCGCGCCGGCCTGCAGGCCGCGGGCGTCGGCATTCCCGAGGGCTACCCCGACTACGTGCTGCACACCATGGTGCGGGTGATGAAAGGCGGCGAAGAGGTCAAGATCAGCAAGCGCGCGGGCAGCTACGTCACCTTGCGCGACCTCATCGAATGGACCAGCACCGACGCCGTGCGCTTCTTCCTCCTGAGCCGCAAGCCCGACACCGAATACACCTTCGACGTCGACCTGGCTGTGACCAAGAACAACGACAACCCGGTGTATTACGTGCAGTACGCCCATGCGCGCATCTGCTCGGTGCTGGCCGGCTGGGGCGGTGACGCCGCCACGTTGAAGAACGTCGACCTCTCGCCGCTTGAAAGCCCGGCCGCGCAGGCGCTGATGCTGCTGCTCGCCAAGTACCCCGCCATGCTCACGGCGGCTGCCAAGGATTTCGCGCCGCACGACGTCACCTTCTACCTGCGCGAACTGGCCGCCAGCTACCACAGCTACTACGACGCCGAGCGCATCCTGGTCGACGAAGAGCCGGTCAAGCTGGCGCGGCTCGCGCTCGTCGCGGCCACCGCGCAGGTGCTGCACAATGGCCTCGCGATTCTCGGCGTCAGTGCGCCGAGCAAGATGTGAAATCACCATGAAGAAGACAACCAGACAACGCGGCAACATCGTCATCGGGCTCATCGTCGGCCTGGTGCTGGGGTTAGGGGTCGCGCTGGGCATTGCGGTCTACGTGACCAAGGTGCCGATTCCGTTCGTGACAAAGACCCAGCGCGGGGGCGCCGAGCAGGACGAAGCCGAGGCTCGCAAGAACCGCGACTGGGACCCCAACGCACCCCTGGCGGGCAAGGCCGGCGCACCCAAGCCGGCCCCGGCTGCAACCGGCCCCGTCGCGCCGGCCGGCGGCGACACCGCGGCCGTGGCGCCCGCCACCGCGCCGCCGCCTGCGCCTCCGGTGCCGGTGGTCGTGGCTCCGCCCAAACCCCCACGACCGGCGCCGGTGCCGGCCGAGGCCAATCCGCTGCCGCAGTCGAACGATCCGCTGGGCGATCTCGCCCGCGCGCGCGCCGGCGGCAGCAGCGGCAGCACCACCACAGCTTCCGCCGCTCCAAGCAGCAACAACAGCGCCGTTGCGGGGGCTGACCCGTTCATGTATTTCGTTCAGGCCGGCGCCTTCCGCACCACCGAGGACGCCGAGGCCCAGCGCGCCAAGCTGTCCTTGATGGGCGTCGAAGCCCGCGTCACCGAGCGAGAGCAGGCCGGACGCACCGTCTACCGGGTGCGTGCAGGTCCATTCAACAAGAAGGACGATGCCGACCGCCTCAAGGAGCGGCTGGACAGCGGCGGCCTCGAATCGGCGCTCGTGCGCGTCCAGCGTTGACACCAACGAACCGCTGGCCGCGGCCTCCGCGAGCGTCGGTCACGAAAATTCTTTAAGCTTCGCCGCGCGGCACGGGCCGCCGCCAACCAGGATGGGCCCAGGCCAGCCGCATGCGGGAACTCCGCGCGGCGTCCCGGCTCAGTACTGCCGTACCCAACAGGAGAACTATTTCAATGAAACGTCGTGACTTTTCGCTCGCCGCCACCTCGCTCGGGCTGATTTCCCTGGCTGGCAATACCGCGCACGCCCAGGCGCGCGTGCCCAAGGCCGGCACCGAGTACCTGGTGCTCGACAAGCGCGTGCAGGTCGATGCGCCGGCCGGCAAGGTCGAAGTGATCGAGTTCTTCTCGTACAACTGCCCGCACTGCAACGATTTCGAGCCGCAGCTCGAAGCCTGGCTCAAGACCGCACCAAAGGAAGTGGCCTTCCGCCGCGTACCCGTGCCTTTCGTGGGCAACGACGTCGAAGCCAAGCAGCGCCTGTACTACGCGCTCGAAGCGCTGGGCAAGGTCGACGAATTCCAGCCAAAGGTCTTCGAGGCGATCCACAAGCAGCGCCAGAACGTGAATGGTGACGCCAACATCGTTGCCTGGGCCTCGGCCAACGGCCTCGACGGTGCCAAGTTCAAGGAAGTGTTCACCTCCTTTGGCGTGGCCAGCAAGGCGAAGCGCGCCTCGCAACTGACCGATTCCTACAAGGTGGCCGGCGTTCCGGCCCTGGCGATTGCCGGCCGCTGGTACGTGGACGGCGAAACGGCCGGCAACATGACCAAGGCGCTTCAGGTCGCCAACTTCCTGGTCGGCGAAGCCAAGAAGGGCTGACCCCCTTCGCCGGGGGACGCACCTGCGGCCGGCCGCGCCGGTTTTCGTGGTGTTTCCGGATGGATGTCAAGCCCGCTTTGGCGGGCTTTTTCATCCGTGCGGGCAGGGCTGGCGCCATCTGCCGCATACAATGCAGAGCAAGTTTCGTGCCTCTATGACATTGCACTCCTACTCCCACACCATTCCTCTTCTTGGTCGCATCGGCCGCCTGTCCCGCTTGGCCGTTGGCGCGCTGCTGCTGGCCGGCCTCGCCTCGGGCGCTTTGGCCGAAACCGCCGACCGCACCAAGCCGATGAACATCGAGTCCGATGCGATGCGCTATGACGACCTCAAGCAGACCAGCGTGTTCACGGGGAACGTGCTGGTCACGAAGGGCACGATCATCATTCGCGGCGCGCGCATCGACGTGCGCCAGGACGCCGAGGGCTACCAGTACGGCGTGGTCACGGCGGCTCCGGGCAAGCGGGCCTACTACAAGCAAAAGCGCAATGCGCCTGACGAGTGGATCGAGGGCGAATCCGAAGTCATTGAGTACGACAGCCGCGCCGACAACGTCAAGTTCATCCGCAATGCCGTCATGCGCCGTCTGCTGGGCGCCACGCCAAACGACGAAAGCAGCGGTGCGCTCATCGTTTATGACCAGAGCAACGACACCTATACGGTCAACGGTTCCACCGTGCCGCCGAACACCGGGGTGAATGCGCCGGCCGGAGGCGGGCGAGTGAGGACCATTCTCACGCCCAAGAGCGCCACGGCGCCCGCGCCAGGTGCTTCGGCGCCGGTGGGTGGACGTGCCGCGCCGGTGGCGCCTCAGCCGGCGCCAGGCGCCGGCCTGCGCTCGAGCACCACGCTCAGCGGCAGCCAAGGGGAAGGGCGCAAGTGATCGAAACCGCTGGAAGCCACAACGCCGATGGCACGCCGGGCAGCCGCCTGGTGGTGCGCGGCCTGCAAAAAAGCTACGGCAGCCGCAAGGTCGTCAAGGATGTCTCGCTCGACGTTCAAAAGGGCGAAGTCGTGGGGCTTCTGGGCCCCAACGGCGCCGGCAAGACCACTTCGTTCTACATGATCGTGGGCCTGGTGCGGGCCGACGCCGGCGACATCACCATCGACGGCGAACCCATTGCGCACATGCCGATCCACCGGCGCGCCCGCATGGGCCTGAGCTACCTGCCGCAGGAAGCCTCGATCTTTCGCAAGCTCACGGTCGAAGAAAACGTGCGTGCCGTGCTCGAGCTCCAGCGCGAGCCCGATGCCAACGGCAAGCCCGCGCCCCTGTCGAAGCAGCGCACCGAAGAGCGGCTCTCGGGGCTGCTGGCCGACTTGCGCGTGGACCATCTGCGCGATTCCCCCGCGCTCGCGCTCTCGGGCGGCGAACGGCGTCGGGTCGAAATTGCCCGCGCGCTGGCCACGCAGCCGCGCTTCATCCTGCTGGACGAGCCCTTTGCCGGCATCGACCCCATCGCAGTGATCGAAATCCAGCGAATCATCAGCTTCCTGAAGGAGCGCGGCATCGGCGTGCTCATCACTGACCACAACGTGCGTGAAACGCTGGGCATCTGCGATCACGCGTTCATCATCAGCGACGGGCACGTGCTGGCACAAGGCACGCCCTCGGAGATCGTCGACAACGCCGAAGTACGCAGGGTGTACCTTGGCGAGCACTTCCGGATGTAAGGGAGGAGCCGGTCTCCATGAAGCAAGGGCTGTCCCTTCGCGTCTCGCAGCATCTGGCGCTCACGCCCCAGCTGCAGCAGTCGATCCGGCTGCTGCAGCTCTCCACGCTCGAACTGAGCCAGGAGGTCGAGCAGATGCTCGACGAGAACCCGTTCCTCGAACGCACCGCGGAAGAAGCGGCGCGCGAGGAATTCGGACTCGATGCCATCGACACCCCAGTGCCTCGCGATGATGCGGGCGAGGCCGGCGAGAGCGACTTCGCCTCGGCACCAACCAGCAGCGCGGCCACGACCTCCAGCGAAACCACCGCGGCGACCGAGACCGACGTTCCCGCCGCCGACGCAACAGAGCGCGAGCCCGACTGGGAAGGCGACGGCACCGTCGACATGGCGCCGGACGACAGCGAGTGGGGCAGCGACGCCCCCGCCCGCCAGAACAACCTGGGCGACGACGAACGCGCCGACGCCACCGAACTTGCGCGCAGCCAGGAGTCGCTGCAGTCCTTCCTGCACCGGCAGGCGCTCAGCCTGCGGCTCAACGAGAACGACTGCGCCGCGCTGCGCTTCCTGATCGAATCGCTCAACGACGACGGCTACCTCGAAGATTCGCTGCCGGCGCTGGCCTCGGGCCTCGCGGGCGACGACAACGACCAGTTCGACGAGCTGGTGCATCACTTCCAGGTGGCGCTCGGCCTGCTGCAGAGCCTGGAGCCGGCCGGTGTCGGCGCGCGCGACCTGGGCGAATGCCTAGGCATCCAGCTGCGCGCGCTCGCCAGCGAAGACGAAACCGAAGAACACGCGCTGGTCCGCAAGACCGCCATCGCCATCTGCAAGCAGCCGATGGAGCTGCTTGCGCGGCGCGACTTCAAGCGCCTGGCCACGCTCACCCGCACCAACGAAGAGCTGGTGCGCTCGGCGCTGCAGATCATCTCGCGCCTGGAGCCCAAGCCGGGCCGCCGTTTTGTCGACGTCGAGCGCAACATCGTGGTCCCCGACGTGATCGTCACCAAGATCGGCCGCGGCACCAACGTCAAGTTCCGCGTCATGCTCAACCCCGAGGTGATGCCGCGCCTGCGCGTGCACGACATCTACGCCGGCGCGCTCAAGTCGCACAAGGGCGAGGGCAGCCAGGCCCTGTCGCAGCGGCTGCAGGAGGCGCGCTGGTTCATCAAGAACATCCAGCAGCGCTTCGACACCATCCTGCGCGTCTCCAACGCCATCGTCGAGCGGCAGAAGAGCTACTTCGTGCACGGCGAGCTCGCCATGCGTCCGCTGGTGCTGCGCGAGATCGCCGACGAGCTCGGCCTGCACGAATCGACCATCTCGCGCGTGACCACGGCCAAGTACATGGCCACGCCCTTCGGTACGGTCGAGCTCAAGTACTTCTTCGGCTCGGCGCTCGGCACCGAGACCGGCGGCAATGCCTCGAGCACCGCGGTGCGCGCGCTGATCAAGCAGTTCGTGAGTTCCGAGAGCATCAAGAAGCCGCTGTCCGACAGCCAGATTTCCGAGATGCTCAAGGAGCAGGGCATCGAATGCGCGCGGCGCACCGTGGCCAAGTACCGCGAGGCGCTGCGCATCGCGCCCGCCAATCTTCGCAAGGCGCTGTAGAAAGCCATCGATGATGGCCCGCCGCCTGTTGTCGCGCTGTGGGCACTGGGTCTTTGCCATGGCGGCGGTGCTGCTCTTTGCCGGCTGCGCCACTTTGCCCGACGAAGCGCCGCGCCCGCCCACCCGGGCCATGGCCGTTTCGGCAGATACCGCGCTCGGCAAGATCGCGCTGGCGGCGCAGCCAGATCCCGACCTCAGCGGCTTTCGCTTGATGCCGGGCGGCGACTTCGCCTTCGACACGCGCATCCAGCTCGCGCGCCGCGCCCAGCGCACGCTCGACGTGCAGTACTACCAGATCGAAAACGACGAGACCGGTCGCTACCTGCTGCGCACCCTGCGCGACGCCGCCGCTCGCGGCGTGCGCGTGCGGCTCCTGATGGACGACCTCTACACCTCGGGCGAGGACGAACTGCTGCTCGGCCTGGCCGCCACGCCGAACGTCGAGCTGCGCCTCTTCAATCCGTTTCCGGCCGGGCGAGGCAGCCTGCTCAAGCGCTTCGCGGCCTCGCTCTTCGACTTCAGCCGCGTCAACAGGCGCATGCACAACAAGCTCTTCATCGCCGACGGCGCCATGGCGGTGGCAGGCGGCCGCAACATCGGCAACCAGTACTTCAGGCGCACGGCGGGCGAGAATTTTCTCGACTTGGACACCTTCGTGACCGGCGCGCTGATGCCGCGCCTCGGCACCCTGTTCGACCAGTACTGGAACAGCGTGTACGTGCGGCCGATCCAGTCGGTGGTGGCCACGGGCCTTTCGCGCGACGAACTGCAAAAGCGCTTCGAAGCCGCCACCAGTCCCGACACCACGCCGCCGCCGCCGCGGCCCGCCCCCAACGACCTGCTCGGCTACGGCCCGATGGCCGAGGACCTTGCCAGCGGCAAGCTCGGCCTGATCTGGGCTCTGGCCGAGGCCTACGCCGATTCGCCCGACCGCGTGATCGGCAAGACCGCGTCGTACGGCGGCGTGCCGCTGCTGGACGTCGACAGCGTGCGCTACAACGTGGTCGAGCAGATGCGCCGCGCGCGCTCCGAGGTGACCATCGTCTCGCCCTACCTGATTCCGGGCGAGGCCGGCCTGGAGGTGATGCGCGAGATCCGCCGGCGCAACGTGAAGATCAGCGTGGTCACCAATTCGCTCGCGGCCACCGACGAACCGCTGGTGCACACCGCGTACCGCCGCTACCGCCCCGACATGCTGAAGCTGGGCGCCGACCTGTACGAGCTCAGCACCACGCGGACCCGGCGCAGCGTGCGGCTCGGCCTCTTCGGCACTTCGGTCGGCCGGCTGCATGCCAAGTCGGCCGTGATCGACCGGAGCATTCTCTTCGTCGGCTCGATGAATTTCGATCCGCGCTCCGAAACGCACAACACCGAGATCGGCCTTTTCATCCGCAGCCCCGAAATGGCGCAGCAGGCGCTCAAGCTCATCGACGTGCTCAAGCAGCAGGGCGCCTACCGCTTGCGCTTTGCCGAAGGCGGCAACGCATCGCGCATCGAGTGGATCAGCGAAGAGGCTGGCAAGACCACCGTGCTGAACGAGGAGCCCGACTCCGATTTCTGGGGCCGCGCCATGCTCGAGTTGCTGGCGCCGCTCACGCCCGAGAGCCTGCTGTAGGCCTGCCGTTGATGTTCGTTATTGCTGCACGTTCACCGCTTCGACCTGCACCAGCAGCTTCACCTTGTCCTCGAAGCCGAAATTCAGGCCCCAGGAAATGCCCCAATCGCTGCGCTGCACCGTCGTCTCGAAGTCGCCGCCGCAGACTTGGCGGTTGATGAGCGGGTTCAGATAGCAGTTGAAGCGCACGGCCTTGAGCGTGACCGGCTTGGTCTGGCCCATCAGCGTGAGCGTGCCCGGGACGTCGACCACCTTGTCGCCGTTGAATTCGATGCGGTCCGCCACGAAGCGGCCGGTCGGAAACTCCGCCACGTTGAAGAAGTCCTTGCTTTGCACGTGGCGGTTGAGCAGGTCGACGCCGGTGTTGATGGAGCTGATGTCCATCGTGATGTCGACCTTGCCGCTGCGGCCGGAGCCGTCGATCTGCACCGAGCCGTCCTTGGTGCTGAATCGGCCGCGATTGGTGGTGGTGCCGTAGTGCCCCATCTCGTACATCACGAAGGTGTGGGTCGGGTCGATCACGTAGCTGGCATTCTTTGCAGGGCCGCCCGCGGGCTTGGCGGCCACGGGCGGTGCCGTGTAGTCCTGCGCCATGGCAGGGGTGGCAAGGGCCGCCGCGGCGGACAGCGCGGCGGCGAGAAAAAGCTTCTTCATGGCAATGAGCCTGCTGGGCGTGAAAACGAAATCAGTTGAGAGGACAAAAAAAGGGGGCTCAAAGCGGACCGAGGCCCGCGAGCGTGAACTTGAAGCGAACCTGCACGTCGTTGCCGATCACCGAGGTGTCGGTCCATTCGCCGTCGCCCACCTTGTAGTCGAGCCGCTGGATCGTAAAGCTTCCGGTAGCCACCGCGTAGCCGCCAGCCGGCGCGATGGTGACCGGCACCGTGACCTGCCGCGCAATGTTCTTGATGGTGAGCTTGCCCGCCATCTCGAACCGGCCTTCGCCCAGCGCCTTGATGGCGCTCGACTGGAAGCTGGCCTGCGGAAAACGCACGGTATCGAACCACGGGCCCTTGGGCAGCTCGGCGTCGCTCATCGGCACGCCGAGCGATGCGCTCGCGGTGTCGATCTGCAGCGCGACGGTGCCGCCTTCGGGCTTTCTCGGGTCGAAAGCCACTTGCGCGTCGAACTTCTTGAAGGTGCCTTCCACCGGCACGCCCATCTGCTTGCTGACGAAGGCGATCTGGCTCTTGTCGGCCACGAGCCGGGTCGCGGTTGGAGGCTCGGCACCCGCGGGGGCCGCGGCGGCAAAAGCCGCGGCTGCAAGGAACAGGCAAAAGACGCGCTTCATCGGGTGGATTCCTAGCGTGGCGCGGGCCACATGCGTTTCAAGATGCCGTCGCGGTCGATCCAGTGGTGCTTGAGCACCGCCGCCACGTGCAGCAGCGCCACCGCGGCCAGCGTGAACGCGCTGCCCTTGTGCAGCGGTTTCAGCACGGCCTCGGCCAGCTCCTTGTCGACCGGCATGAGGTCCGGCAGCGGCAGCACGCCGAACCATACGACCGGAAACCCGAGCGCCGAACTGTAGGCCCAACCGAACAGCGGCACCGCGAGGAACAGCAGGTACATCAGCGCGTGGCTCGCCCGGTAGCCGGTGCGCTGCCAGCGCGGCATGGCGGCCGCCGCATGCGACGGCAGCGGCGGCGGCGGATGGCGCAGCCGCCACAAAAGCCGCAGAGCCGATAGCAGCAGGATCGTCACCCCGGCCCATTTGTGCCAGTTGTAGAGCTTGATGCGCGCCGGCGAAAGCGGCAGGCCGGTCATGTAGAGCCCGACACCCAGCGAACCGACGATCATGGCCGCGAGCAGCCAATGCAGCGCCATGGCCACCGAGCCATAGCGCAGGTCGCGCAGATCGGCGGGCGTTTCGGCAAGGGCGGTGGCGGAAGATGGCGGTGTGTCGGCAGGCATCGGAAGCAGGACCAGCGGCCTGTGCGCGGAGCATATATCGGAAGCGGTGAAGGCACCGCACGAGCCGTGCCAGGCGCATGGCCGGCGGGATCAGCGCCCCGATGACGCCTGCTGCGCCCGCAGCAGCACGGCATGCAACTCGGCCGGCTGCACCGGCTTGCGCAGTGCGTGCCAGCCGCGCTCCGCGGCCAGCCTATGGGTGGCTTCGCCAATGTCGGCCGAGACCAGCGCAATGGTGAGCGACGGTTTCTGCCGCTGCAGCCGTTCCGCCAGCGCGATGCCGTCGAGCCCACCCGGCAGCCGGATGTCGCACAGCGCCGCGTCCAGCGCTTGCAGGTCGGCCAGCGCCAGCGCCTCGGCCGCGCTGCCGTAGACGCGCGGCGCCAGCTGCCATTGCGTCAGCAGCGCAGTGAGGCTGTCGGCCACCACAGCGTTGTCTTCCACCACCAGCACGGCAAGGCCCGGATGCAATGCGCGCGCCTCCGCGTCGGAGGGCGGTTGCGGCAGGGGCGCAGGCACCGGCGCATCGGCAGGCGCCGCAGGCAGCTCGAAGCCGAACACCGAGCCACGCCCCGGCGCCGAACGCAGCGACACCTCGATGCCGAGCTGTCCGGCCAGCCGTCGCACGATCGCCAGGCCCAGCCCGTGGCCGCGCTGCAGGTTGCGCTCGACATTGCCGACCTGCTCGAAGTCGCCGAAAACCCGCTGCTGCGCATCCGCCGCAATGCCGATGCCGTTGTCGCGCACCTCGATGCGCCAGGCGCGCCCGGTGTCGCGTCGGCGTGCCCGCACCGCCAGCAGCACCCGGCCTCGCGGCGTGAACTTGACGGCGTTGTCGACCAGGTTGGCCAGTACGCGGCGCAGCGACACGGCATCGGCCCAGGCCACCGCGTCGGCGGGGCAGCGCAATCTGACGCGGCCGTGGCCGAACTGGCGCGCCAGCTCGCGCAGCAGCGGCGCCAGCGATACCGCCACCGGCTGCAACGGATCGGCCGCGGCTTCGATGCGGCCGATTTCGAGCAGCTGGTTGGTCAAGCCTTCGAGCGCCTGCTGCGCCCGCGCGAGCGACGCCACTGTGTGCTGCACCAGCGGCGCGTCAGCGCCGTTGTTGAGCTGCTGGCGCAGCACCTCGGCCTGCAGGCCGATGGCCATTACCGGCTGGCGCAGGTCGTGGTTGGCGGCCGAGAAGAAGCGCAGCCGCTCGGCCTGAGCCCGCTCGGAGGCGCGCAGGCCGGCCAGCGCCTGCTCGCGCAAGCCGCGCTCGTTGAGGCGCAGGCCGATGTTTTCCTCGAGCTGGCGCGAGCGTTCGGCCACCAGCTTCCACATCATCGCGATGAGGCCGATGCCGATGACCGACACGGCCATCATGGTCGGTGCCCCGAGCCACAGCCCGGTGACGATCACGGGCGCCAGCAGCAGCGTGATCGCCAGCTGCGTGGCCGGCGTGTAGAACGAGACCGAGAACGCCGACGAGAGCGTCATTCCCATCAGCATGAGCGCGAGCAGCAACTGCTGGTCCGCATGGCCGGTGTTGAACAGCAGCACGCCGGCCAGGCCGTGCGCAAGTTCCCAGATACCGGTGCGGATGGTGTGCAGGCGCTGAGCCTCGCGCAAATTCTCGGGCGTGAACGGGTCGGGCAGGCGCTGGGGAAAGAAGCCACGCATGACCGTCACGAGCGTGATCAGCGAGATCCACACCAGCGCATGAGCGAGCGAGTATTGCCAGGCGAAGAGTGCCGCCACGCCGCAGTTCAGCAGGTATTGCACCAGCAGCACCGGGCCGATGGGGCGGACCGAGAGCCGCAGCACCTCGCACTCGATCGCAAAGCGGTCGTTTCCGGCAACAACCGGAGCAACCATGGGCGCGGTGGTGGAATTCATCGGCCGAGCCACTATATAGAGAAGCGGCCCGGCGCGGCGACAATGGCGGTTCCCCAGCCGGCCGATGATGATGGCAAAACCCCTGTGAACGATCTCTCTCTCTTTTTGCCTTGCGCCGCCGGCGTCGAGGAATTCCTGGCGCAGGAAGTCCATGCGCTCACGGGCCGCGTCGGGCAAGACCTGCTCACGCTGCGCGGCGGCGTGCGGGTGCGCGCCGAATGGCGCGACGCGCTCAAGCTCAACCTGCACAGCCGGCTCGCCCAGCGCGTGCTGGTCGAACTGGCCCATGCGCCCTACCGCAGCGAGAACGACCTGTACGCCATCGCGAGCGGCGTGGCCTGGGAGATCTGGTTTACGCCCAAGCAGACCTTCAAGATCGAGACCACGGCGCAGCACAGCCCGCTGCAGAGCCTGAACTTCGCCACGCTGCGCATCAAGGATGCGATTGCCGACCGCTTTCGCGCCAAGGCCAACGGCGTGCGCCCCAGCATCGAGACGCAGTGGCCCGACTGCCGCGTGTTCGCCCACCTGACCACCGAGCACTGCACGCTCTACATCGACACCTCCGGCGAGCCGCTCTTCAAGCGCGGCTGGCGGCAGGACAAGGGCGATGCGCCGCTGAAGGAAACGCTGGCCGCCGCCATGCTGGCCGCCAGCGGCTGGTGGAATCCCGAAACCGGCCAGGTGGCCGCCGAGCCGCTGTACGACCCCTGCTGCGGCAGCGGGACCATCGCCATCGAGGCGGCGCAGATTGCGCGCGGCATCCCGGCCGGGTCGCTGCGGCGCTTCGGCTTCGAGAAGCTGCTGCCGTTCCAGGCGCACGTGTGGGATGCGATCAAGAAGGGGGCCGAATCATCGGCCGCCGCGCGGGAGGTCGCGATCTTCGGCTCCGACGTCTCGCACCGCATGGTCGACTTTGCCGAGCGCAACGCGGAGCGTGCCGGCGTGGCCGACGCGATCGAGTTCCGCGGCGGCGACGCGCTGCAGCGCATGCCCCCGGCGGAGGGCGGCGTGATCATGCTCAACCCGCCTTATGGCGAGCGGATCGAGGTCGGTGGCGTGGCGCGCTTCGGCGCCCGCGAGGCCGCGCAGACGCCCGGCCGTGCCGAGGGCGGCGGCGAAGTGGACGAGGGCGGCGAGTTCTTTCCGCAACTCGCCACGCACTGGAAGAAGAACTACCCCGGCTGGACCGCCTGGGTGCTCACGCCCGACCTGAAACTGCCCAAGCGCATGCGGCTCAAGGAGTCGCGCCGGGTGCCGATGTGGAACGGGCCCATCGAATGCCGCCTGTTCCGCTTCGACATGGTGGCCGGCTCGGCCAGAAGCAAGTAGACGGGGATTCGGCGCGGAGCTACTTCACGCCCACGCCGCAGGCCGCGTTCACCGTCCGGGCCGCCAAGTCGCCGGGCAGGCCGTCGAATTTCATCGGACGGACATCGCTCTCCTCGAACTCCCGCACCGCCAGCGGCGGCCCGACGAAGTTCGGCTGCCCGAAATAGGTGGCGCTCACGTAGCGCGCCTTGCGGGCGTCGCAATCCACGCTCGCCTTTGCCGCGACGGACCGGAACTTGAGGCCGTCTTGGCCGGTGCGGGGCTCGGCCAGGCTGATCCGCACCGCCACGAGCCGCTTGCTTCCGTCCACCACCACGCTGGTGGGGTCGACCTGCACGTAGCTGTTGGCCGCCTCCCCGGCCGAACCGGTCAGGGTGAGCCACTCCGCATGGGCCAGCGGGTCTGCCAGAAGGGCGAGCAGCAGCAGGAAAGGGCGTTTCATCATTCGGAGTTTCGAAGGGCGCCGCGCACGGCCCGGGCCGCAAATTGTGAATGGACGATGCCGTTTTTGCCTTGCGATGGCACATGGTGCAACATCGAGGTTATTCCAAACGCACAAATTTTCCTTTCTCCAGAAGAAGCAAACGCCGCGCCCGGCGCCTTCGTGGTCATCGACACCAACATCGCGCTCGATCTGCTGGTGTTCGACAACCCCGACTGCCTGCCGCTGGCCGCCGCGCTCGCAGCCAGCCAATTGCGCTGGCTGGCGACGGCCGCCATGCGCAGCGAGCTTGCGCGGGTGCTCGGCTACCCGCTCATCGCGGCGCGGCTGGCGCGCAGGAACCTGGCGGCAGAGGCCGTTCTCGCAGCCTTCGACGAGCGCGTGCAACTGGTTGCGGAGGCGCCGCCGCGCGCCCCTTGCGTCTGCAAGGACCCCGACGACCAGGTCTTCATCGACCTCGCGGTCGCGCGGCGCGCACGGCTGCTCAGCAAGGACCAGGCCGTGCTGACCATGCGCAAGCGCCTCGCGGCGCAAGGCGTGGTGGTGCAGGCGCTGCTGGCGCTTTAACCGCCGGAGGTGGAGGGCGGCGGCGCGCTGCAGTGCCAGCGCCCCAAGAGCCGCGCCACCGCGCGCACGCGCTGCGTGTCGCGGCCCCAGCGGCGGCTGGCCGGCAGCTTCTGCGCCCACTTCATGCGCCGCGCCGCCTCGGCGATACGCTGCCGCACCTCCTCGCCCACTTCTGCGAGCGCGGCGTGCCAGTGCAGGCCGGCGGCTTCGGGCGCGGCGGCCTCCAGCATCATGGCCGTGGAGTGCAGGTAGCTGAGCCAGTCGCGCGCCTGGCATTCGGCCAGCGTCATCACTTCGGCCGGGTCATCCTCGAAGTCGATGTAGCCGATAACCCCATCGGGGCACTGCACCAGGTTGCGGTCGAAGGCCTGGCTCAGGTGCTGGCCGCGCACGTGCACCTGCGCGATGGCGGCCAGCCCTTCGCGCCAGACCGCGAGCAGTGCGGCAGGCCCAGCCGCGGCCGCCTGGTCGAGCTTCTCCTGCAGCACGACGGTGGTTCGGCCGCTTTCGCCCAGGTCGGAAATCAGCAGGCCGTCCGGCTGCTGCGCCAGCACCACGGGCACACGCAAACCCGCGGCCGCCAGCTGCCGCAGGCGCCGGGCCTCGGTGGCAATGGCCGCCTCGCCGCCCGGATTGGGCACCGGCTTGATGATGTCCAGCCGCGCCATGCGTGCAACGGCCGCCATCACGCGGTAGCCCCACTTGCCGTGGCGCGGACCGGCCTTCTTGAGCCACACGCGCTCGCTGCCCAGGCGGTGGCTGGCCACGTTCTTCTGCTGCTTGGGCAGCGTGAGGCGCAGGAACTCGGCGTAGTCGCCTGGAGCCGGCGCAAAGGGCTGCGCATCGAGGGGCGCCGGCGCCGAAGCCGCACCCTTGGCGCCCTGGAGCCGCGCCGAAGCACCGCGTCGCAAAGGGTTCATGCGGCCAGCGGCAGGTTCGACACCAGGCCGTGCGGCCCCTGCGTCACGGGCTGAAAGCTCTCGGCACTGGCCAGCGGCCAGTAGGTGCGGAACACGTTGTGCTGCTTGTCGAGCGGGCCGAGGAGGGCGCCAGGCTGCACCTGCATCACCAGGTTGCTCAAGAGACGCACCTCGGTGTCGGAGATGCGCCGCACGATGTGGTGCGCGGTGATCTGCTGCGGATGGTCGAGGCCCGCGGCCTGCACCAGCTCCTGCAGCGCATGCAGCGTGCTGCGGTGGAAGTTGCGCACGCGGTCGGCCTTGGTCGGCACCACCAGCGCCTGCTGGCGCACCGGGTCCTGCGTGGTGACGCCGGTGGGGCAATGGCCCGTGTGGCAGCTTTGCGCCTGGATGCAGCCCAGGGCCATCATGAAGCCGCGCGCCGCGTTGCACCAGTCGGCGCCCAGCGCCATCATGCGCGCCACGTCGAAGGCCGTGATCACCTTGCCGGCACAGCCCAGCTTGATGCGGTGGCGCAGGTTCACGCCGATGAGGGTGTTGTGCACCAGCAGCAGGCCCTCCTGCAGCGGCGCGCCCACGTGGTCGCTGAACTCGACCGGCGCGGCACCGGTGCCGCCCTCGGCGCCGTCGACCACGATGAAGTCCGGCGTGATGCCGGTCGCCTGCATGGCCTTGACGATGGCGAACCACTCCCACGGATGGCCGAGGCAGAACTTGAAGCCGGTCGGCTTGCCGCCCGAAAGCTCGCGCAGCCTGGCGATGAAATGCATCATCTCGATGGGCGTGGAGAAGGCGCCGTGCGAGGCGGGCGAAATGCAGTCCACGCCCACCCGTACGCCCCGGGCCGCCGCGATCTCGGTCGTGACCTTGGGCGCCGGCAGCACGCCGCCGTGCCCGGGCTTGGCGCCCTGGCTCAGCTTGAGCTCGATCATCTTCACCTGCGGATCGCGCGCATTGGCGCTGAATCGCTCGGCGTTGAAACTCCCGTCCTCGTTGCGGCAGCCGAAGTAGCCCGAGCCGATTTCCCAGATCAGGTCGCCGCCGTGCACGCGGTGGTGCTGCGAAATGGAGCCCTCGCCCGTGTCATGTGCAAAGCCGCCCATCTTGGCGCCTTGGTTGAGCGCGAGGATGGCGTTGGCCGACAGCGCGCCGAAGCTCATGGCGGAAATATTGAAAACGCTGGCGCTGTAAGGCTGTGTGCAAACCTGCGCCGGATTGGCCTCCGTGGGCTGCGGCGTGCCGCCGATCACGATGCGGAAGTCGTGGTTGTCGAGCCGGGTCGGCTGCATCGAATGGTTGATCCACTCGTAGCCCGCAATGGTCACGTTGAGTTGCGTCCCGAAAGGGCGGTTGTCCGGGTCGCCCTTGGCGCGCTGGTACACCAGCGAACGCTGCGCGCGCGAAAACGGCGCCGCCTCGGAGTCGCTCTCGATGAAGTACTGGCGCATTTCCGGCCGGATGAATTCCAGCAGAAAGCGCAGGTGGCCGATCACCGGGTAGTTGCGCAGGATGGCGTGGCGCGTCTGGCGCAGGTCGTGCACGCCGGTGCCGGTGAGCGCCGCAAAAACCACCAGTGCCACCCAGGCGGCCCACAGGTGCGGGGACACCAGCACGGCGGCCAGGCTGGCGGCGAGGCCCGCCGCGCACAGGGCAAAGGCGCTGTAACGCGTTGGAAACGGAATAATCGTGGGCATGGAAATGAGTGGACTGCCGGAGCCTGCTGCATCATAGAGGGCTGCCCCGAACTTGCCATGATGACGACCACCAACGACACCCCCCAGGCCGCAGCGCCCGCGTCCACCCCCCTCGGCCCTGACGATTTCGACGCTCTCGACCAGGCGCTCGACGCCATGCGCGAGCACGACGAGGAAATTCCCCAGTGGGAGTTCTGCGAAGGCTTCATGGCCGCGCTGATCTGCACCCGCCGCACCATCGAGCCGGCCGAATACTGGCCCGTGCTGCTGGGCGACGGCTTCGTGCCGGCCCAGCACATGGAATTCGTCTGGAACTGGAAGCGCCGCTGGCGCGAGATCGAAGAAGGCCTGGACGCCGGCGTGCAGTCGCTCGACGACGAACGCAGCTGGCAGCCCGAGGTGCTCGATACCCGTGGCGCCATTGCCTCGTTGCCCGAGGAAGAGCGCGCCGCGGTCGAGGGCGACGAAATTCCCTCCTTCGCGCAGGTCTGGGCGCTGGGCTTCATGTATGCGGTCGAAAACTGGCCCGAGGACTGGGCCACGCCGCGCGACAAGGAAGCCGCGCAGATGCTCGACGACGCACTCGACAACATCGTCGCGCTGACCGAGGACGACAAGGCCAAGCCCACGCTCTCGATGTTCAGCGACGACGGCCCGCCCAGCGTGAGCCAGCAGCGCCTGGACGATTTCGGCGCCGCCATCTGGGCCGTGTACGACCTGCGCCAGCTCTGGAAGAGCCTGGGTCCGAAGGTAGAGACCATCCGCAAGGAAGCGACCCCCGGCCGCAACGATCCCTGCCCCTGCGGCAGCGGAAAAAAATACAAGAAGTGCCACGGTGCCTGACACCGGGCCGGCCAGCGCAGCGCTGACACCGCGCGCGGCGTGGGCCATGGTGCTGGCGCTTTGCGCCGGGGTGGCGCTGAGCCAGGCCTTTCGCACCGTGGGCGCCATCATGGCGAGCCCGCTGCAGGCCGACTTCAGGCTCTCGGCCCAGGCACTCGGCATTTTCTCGGGGGCATTCCATTTCGCCTTTGGCGCGATGCAGCTCTTCATGGGCATCGGCATCGACCTGCACGGCGTGCGGCGCACGGTGCTCGTCGCCTTTCCGATCGCCATTGCGGGCGCGCTGCTGTCGGCGGTGGCGCCCAGCTACCTGGTGCTGGTGGCGGGGCAGGCGCTGATCGGCATCGGCTGCGCGCCGGCCTTCCTGGTGTGTACCGTGTTCATCGCGCGGCACTTTCCGGCGGCGCGCTTTGCCACCGTGTCGGGCCTGGTGCTGGCCATCGGCGGCGTCGGCATGCTGGTGACAGGCACGCCGCTCGCGTGGCTGGTGCAGGCGTATTCCTGGCGCGCCGGGTTCCTGGTGCTGGCCGTGGCCTCGGCGCTGGCTTGGCTCGCGATCTGGCACTGGGTGCACGAGCCCGCGTCGGCCGTGCCGAAGGTGAACGAGTCCATTCCCGAGGCGATCCGCCAATTCGGTGCGCTGCTGGCCATGCCGCACACGCTGGGCATCGTGCTGCTCGGCGCCGTGACCTATGCCGCGTTCATCTCGCTGCGCGGCCTCTGGCTCGGTCCGCTCATGATGGAGCGCCACGGCTATTCGCTGGTGCAAAGCGGCAACGTCGCGCTGGCGGTGTCGGTGATCTCGCTCTTCGGTGCGCCGCTGTTCGGGCGCCTGGACCGCGACGGTCCTGCGCGCCGCCGCTGGATCGTGGCCTGCGCACTCGGCTATGCGGGCCTGTTCGCGCTCATCGCCTTCACGCACTCGGCATGGCTGGACATCGGCGGCATGGTGCTCATCGGCATGCTCTCAGGCTTCATCGTCTGGCAATACGCCGACGTGCGCGTGGCCTACCCAGTCACGCTCACGGGCCGCGCGATGGCGGTGTTCACCATGGCGATGTTCCTCGGCGTGGCGCTCATGCAATGGGGCACCGGCGTGGCGGCCTCGGTGGCCGCGGCGCATGGCGGCGATCCGCTCACGGCCGTGCTGGCCACCATCGCCCTGCTGCTGTTGCTGGGTATCGCGGGCTTCGCGTGGCTGCCCGCGCCCAAGGCCGCAGCCCTCAGATCTTGAAGGCGCGCTGGATGTCGGGCCGCACCAGGTCGGCGTATTCGCGGTGCTTGCGGATGTAGCCTGCAATGAACTGGCACACCGGAATCACGTGCAGGCCTTTGGCGCGCGCCTCGTCGAGCACATGCCGTGCAATGCCCGAGCCCACGCCCTTGCCTTCGTGCTCGGGCAGCACCTCGGTGTGGGTGAACATGATGGCGTCGGTCAGCAGGTTGTATTCGGCGTAGGCCGCGAGCTGGCCCTCGAGCGCGGCTTCGTAGCGGTGCTGGGCTTCGTTGTTGGTGATGACGAGGTTGCTGTTGCTCATGGTTGGCGTGCGAGATAGGTGGCGAGATTGGCGGCCGCGGTGGCGCGTACCTTGTTGCGCAGCATCGGCGTCCAGCCAAGCAGAAGGCCGGGCGTTCCCAGGGCTTGGCGCGACCAGGTCCAGAAGGCAAAGCTGTCGCGCTGCGTGGCAATCAGCCCGTCGGGCGTGAAGCTGAAGCGCGAATCGATGCTGTTGTCGACCAGCCGGCCGGTGGCGCTGAAGCGGTAGTGCGCGTCCCAGTGGGCCTGGCCGCTGGTGTCGTCGGCGTGCACGTCGCGCCACGTCAGCCGCCAGACGTCGGCGCCCTTGGCCCGGGTGGCATCGCACAGCATGCGCCACATGCCGCCCACCTGGCGCCGGCCGCGCAGCGAAAATGCCTCGTCGTCGAATGCCGCATCGCTGGCATAGCAGGCCGCCATGGCGGGGCCGTCGAGCCTTGAAAAGGCTTGGTAGAAGCGCTCGATGGTCTGGGCGTTGGCTGCTGCTGTCATGTCATGGGGCCTCTTTTGTTGTGTTTGAATGCGGGCCGAGCAGGCCCACCAATGTCTGGAGCGCGTAGTGCACCGTGGCCGCGCGCACGGCGGCGCGGTCGCCCTCGAAGCGGCGGCGCTCGGTGCGAACCTGCCCGCCGACCGACCAGCCGAACCACACGGTGCCGACCGGCTTCTCGGGGCTGCCGCCGGTCGGGCCGGCCACGCCGGTCACGGCCACTGCCGCCTGGGCCGCCGATCGCGCGATGGCGCCTTCGGCCATGGCGCGCGCCACGGCTTCGCTGACCGCGCCGTGGGTGTCGATCAGCGCCGCATCGACGCCCAGCAGCTCGATCTTGGCTGCGTTGGAATAGGTGACGAAGCCGCGCTCGAACCATGCGCTGGAGCCTGCGAGATCGGTGCACGCGCCCGCAATGAGGCCGCCGGTGCAGCTTTCGGCCGTGGCCATCATCCAGCCCTTCTTCAGCAGCAGATCGGCGGTGGCCGCCACCAGCGCGGGCGTGGCCTGGTCGGCAAGAAAGTTCGACGGGGAGGACGGTTCCATGAAGTTCTTCACCATGCGCGCCAGAGCGCAATGACCAGGAGCGTGCAGAACGCTGCCACCAGGTCGTCCAGGATGATGCCGAAACCGGCGCGCCACCAGCGCACATTGGAGGCGTCGCGTTGCTTGAACAAGCCATCGGCCCAGGCCACCGGACCGGGCTTGGCCGCATCGAAGAAGCGGAACAGGCCGAACGCGATGACCTGCGCGAGCAGGCCCGCCGGCGTGACCAGCCACAGCACGATCCAGAACGCGATCACCTCGTCCCACACGATGCTGCCTGGGTCCGCCACGCCCATGTCGCGTGCCGTGACGCTGCAGGCCCACCAGCCGATGGCCAGCGAGGCCAGGATGACCCAGCCGATGGTGGCGGGCGTGAGCCATAGCTGCATCACGACGAAGGCCGCCCAGGCCCACAGCGTGCCGACGGTGCCGGGCGCGGTGCGGGGCAGCCCGGAACCAAAGCCCAGGGCGATGAAGTGGGCCGGGTGGGAGAGCAGAAAGCCGATCGTCGGACGGTGGGGCGTGGCTTGCGGCATGGCGCCTGCGGAAGAAGCAGAGGGGGCGGGAGAAGGGGGAGAAGCGGCTTGCATCAAGGTCAGAGTGTCGCGCATTCGGGCGCTGCCCCGCGCCGCGCGGTGTCGCCGAGGTGGTCAGGCGATCGCCGTAGGCGTTGCAGGCCGTCCGATGTATTCGCCGGCGCCAATGGCCGTCGTATGCTCGGCGGCTCGATTTCAAAAGAAGGGATGGTCATCATGAAAAGAACCCCAATCCGTTTCAGCGCCTTTTGGCTGTGCCTTGCGTTCAGTGTGCTGCTCGCGGCCTGCGGCAACAAGGAGGCGGAGCAGCGCACCGCCTTCATCGGCTTCCTGCAGACCCGCGTGCTCGACAAGCCGGGCCTGCGCGTGCCCACGCTCACGACCGAAGAGAAAGCCTCTTTCGGCGACTATGCGCAGCACTACGCGGTGATTGCCGATTTCAACGAAGGCATGAACAAGTCGGTCGGCCAACCGATGAGCCAGGTGATGGCCAAGGGTGCGCTCCGGTCGGTGGCCGATTTGGCATCGCGGCGCGACGACCTGAAGGCTGCCAAGGATGGCCTGGGCGGCCTGCGCACCGCGCTCGACAAGGAGCTGGCCAAGGCCGACGCCGCGCGTGCCGGCCTCAAGCAGCCGGACGACCTGAAGCAGGTCTACGGCAAGGCTTATGAAAAGACCGTCGCCACGCCGGCCGCCACCTTCAAGGAGGTGTTCCCCGCGCTCGATTCCGTGTTCGACGGCGCGCTCGCGGTGGGTGACTATCTCGAAAAGAACAAGTCGAAGATCCAGGTGTCGGGCGCATCCATGACCGTGAGCGATCCGGCCGTGCAGGCCGAGCTCAACAAGATGCTGCAGGACCTCAATGGCCACTCGAAGGCCATCAACGCCGCGCAATCAAAGATGCAGGCGATGGTCCGCGGGTCCTGATCAGCCGAAGTGGTCGAAGGAGCCGAAGCGCTGCGCCACCGGCGTGCCGCTCGCGTCCACGATGCGCAGCCCGGCATCGGCCTCGATGCGGCCGATGCGCGTGACGCGCGTGGCGCTTTCTTTGCCGGCCTGTTCGACCGCGGCCCGTGCGGAGGGTGCCGCGGTGAAGACCAGCTCGTAGTCGTCGCCGCCTGACAAAGCGCAGGTGCGCAGCACGTCGGAGCCGAGGCCGGAGGATGCTGCGGCCGACACAACCGAAACGGCTGCATCGGCATCGAGCGTGGCGCCCACGCGGCTCGAGGCGAGGATGTGGCCCAGGTCGCCGACCAGCCCGTCGCTCACGTCCACGGCCGAGGACGCTGTGCCGCGCAGCGCCAGGCCCAGCGCCACGCGCGGCGTGGGCTGTTCCATGCGTTGCCGAGCCATGGTGAACACATCGGCCGGCAGTGCGAGCGTGCCGCGAAACACTTCGAGCGCGAGCCGCGCATCGCCGAGCGTGCCGCTGACCCAGATGTCGTCGTCGACGCGCGCGCCCGATCGCAGCAGCGCCGCGCCGGTCGGCACTTCGCCGAACACCGTGATGCAGATGTTGAGTGGCCCGCGCGTGGTGTCGCCGCCCACGAGCTCGCAGCCGTGTTCGTCGGCCAGCGCAAAAAGCCCGCGCGAAAAGCCTTCGAGCCACGACTCGTCGACACCCGGCAACGCGAGTGCGAGCGTGAAGGCCAGAGGCTTGGCACCGCAAGCCGCCAGGTCGCTGAGGTTCACCGCCAGCGCCTTGTGGCCGAGCCGCGCCGCATCGACGGTCGAGAGAAAGTGCCGCCCTTCGACCAGCATGTCGGAGGACACGGCCAGCTGCATGCCGGGTGCCGGTGCCAGCAATGCGCAGTCGTCGCCGACGCCCAGCGGGGAGCGCTTGGCGGGGCGTTTGAAGTAGCGTGCGATCAGGTCGAATTCACCCATGGGGCGAGCATAAGCGCTACTACGTCCCTGGATGACCTTCGTGCTTCGCACGGCAGGTCTTCGATCCGACAACGTGCCTCAGATTCGCCCAAGTTTGAATGGAGAGTGCAGCGTGGCTCAGCGTTACTTGGCTGCAGCCTGACGGACAACTGAAGCCGGGGCACCCTATGGGGCGCTTTCATTCGATCGGCCATCGGACCCTGCGGACCGCTTCGACGTCTTCTTTGCCGAAGAACGCCGCACCTGCTCTTCGACGGGATGCAACCGCGCCCGGCCTTCCATTTGCTCCAACTGCTTCTGCCGCTCGGCGATGGCCAACCGCTGCGCATCCTCGCCGTAGCGGTAGACGCTGAACGCCTTTTGCAGCATCTTGCCGGGTGCGATATAGGTGTGCGCCGACCATTGGCGCGGCCGGCCGTCGGGCCACAGTACGCAGGTGACGCCGACGATGCCGGTCTTGTTGTTGCGGCGCAGTTTGTTGGCTCTTTGCTGCCGCATCACCGGCGGATGCTGCCGGACGATGTCATCACGCCAGGCCTGCGCCTGCGCCAACGCGTCTTGGATGCCGCCCAATTGGGCGAACGAGAACGTCTTGCCGAAGCGCTTGCGGCTGCGTTCCAGCTTGACCTGCCAGTAGGTCTTCTGGCGGACGATGCCATACATGGAAGCGTCCTTCTGGCCGTTGCCCAACCGGTTGCTCGCCGCATCTCGCTCGGCTTTGGCTGCGAAGCCCTCAACCATCAAGTTCAACTGCCGCTCGCGTTCAGCGATGGCCATCTGCCTGGCCGTCTTTGGAAAGCGCGCGATGCCGAAGTTCTCGCGCATGAGCGTGCCGTCCACCATGGGGGTCTGGGCACACCAGCAGCTGGCTTGTTTGTCCGGCCCCGCCACATAGGCGACGCCGCCGGGCTGGCCGCGGCAGATCGCGCGCTCGATGATGCGCCAGCGAGGGATCTCCGGATGTTCCCGCATGAGCTGGTCGCGCCGCGCCCGGGCCAGTGCCAAAGCCGCGGCTTCGCTGCGGAACGCCCCGAACTTGAATTGGTGGCGGTGCTCGATGCCGTTGCGTGTCAACTGCACCCACCATCCGTCGGGGGAGCGCACGAGGCAGCGAAGCGACGGCGGGTTTGCGGTTCCTCTGGGCATGGGGGGCTGCGATGGTGGATAAAGCGCGCGGAATGGCTCAGTGCTGGCGCGCGGCTCTGCTGTGATGAACGTAAAGGTAGATCAGGCCAACCGGCGCGATGAAGAGGGCGAAGGTCCAGCACAACAGCATCGTGAGTGCTTTGACGAAGAGCATGAGAATGGCGTTCACGTAGAACGTGTTCTCGCCCAACACGAAACCAACCACGCCCTCGTAGACAAAGCGCGCATAGGGGTAAAGCAGCGTGTTGACGACCAGGAAGATCACCATGCTGATCGTCATCGCGTGAGGGGAGCGGCTAGCCACGAAAAAGAAGAACGCGGCAAAGCACAGGCTGAATACGAGCTGACGGAGATAGTAGGCACGGGACAGCCCGCCGAAGGTTTTGACAAGCAATGGAGGCATGGTGTTTTGTTCAGAGAGTTTTTGGAGATGAGGCTGACAAGCTTGGGAAGCCGATCAGAAACTTGGGTTGGAGGACCGGACCATGGAGTTCAAAGCTTCATCTTTTCGGCCAGTTGCTCGATGCAGGGATCGACATACGCGGTTAGCCCGGCCTTGATGCCTTCGCCGTTGTTCCCGACAAGCTGCTCGAACTTTTGCATCGGCGGTGCCTTGAGCGGAATGCAACGTGCCTCCGCGAGCACGGCCTTGGACCGCGCGTCGATCAGCCGAGCCCATGTGATGTTCATGACAAAGAACTTCGTCGGCTCTTTCGACAAGTAGTTAAAGCCGAAGACCTGGCTTCGGACGTCGAGGATCATGTCGGCCTCCGGGGCCGCCGCGACCACGGCATCAACGGTTTGTGCAACCGGCGTGGCCGTGGCCGGGGCTTCGCTCATACGGTGGCTCATGCGCAACCGTCTCGCCAGCCCTTGGCCAACCGCAAGCGCCGGATCGACAACACCGAACTCTTTGGCCATGCGGTCGCCATCACCGTCCCGGATAGAGGCGCGCGCAACGGCGCCGATCACCCCACCGAATGCGGCAGCCGTGGCGTCTTTCCAGTCGGGAGGCACACGCGCGGTGAAACTTGGCGACTCCGGAACAGCCAATGCCAATCGGGCGCCGTTCAATGACGCAGTGCTGGCGATGGGTGCAGGCGGCGCGTTCAGATTGCTGCCACCGCAACCGGCGAGCGCGGCCACGGCAAGAAGGCAACAGGCAAAGGGTCGTTTGGGTTTAAGCATGGTTTCGAGCATCACAAGCTCTCGTCAAGGTTGATGTTGGAGATCGGCCAACGGTTCCATCAGGCTGAGGGATTCGCCTGAAGTTGCGTCTTCTTGCCGAGTTGCGTCTGGCGCGCGTCGATTGTTTCGATGGGCTGCTTCGGTGGTCGCACGCACCGCCACGCGTCGCTTCTTCACCGTGATCACCGGCGCGGGCGCAGGAGCCGGCGTTGGGTTGCCCGGTTCTAGAATGGGCTCCGGCAATCGTGCAGGGTCAGCGAGCAGGCGGTCGTCCAATGGCCGGTTCGCGCACGGCGGCGCCTTGCCCCACCGCATACGCAGCGCACTTTCGATTTTTCGGGCGTGGAGCGCTGTCACGACATCGCCGTTGACCTGTACATAGCCGCCATCCTGGGTTCTTGCGAGGGCACCGATGGCCGCGACACCGTGCTGGACGGTGCCGAGGAACGTCAAGTCGTCACGCGCATTCGCAAACATGCGCCAGTGATTGCCCAAATGAATGACGAAGGTGATTTTGGTCATGACAAGACGTGCTGGCCTTTGCTGCTCAGGTGTTCGGCGAAGAGGCGCAAGCCTGGTGGACAAGCCGTACGAATGGTTCGACGGGCAAACGCCAGCAGCGTTCTCTCTGGAGGCGATGCGATGCCGACATCTCACCGACTTCGCCTGTCATAAGCACGAAGCTACTCATGACGTGGGTTTTGTGCTGGGAGTACCAGCTCGATCGCAGCGTCTGGAGCCGTGAAGCGCGTCATCGTGCTCGGCATTTCAACGCCATCCAGAGTGCGTGCCAGAAGTAGCCAGCGACCACCCGAGTGAACCTGAACTTCCGCGCGCAGGAGCGCTCCGCTTTCGACACATTCGCGCCCTTTCCAGTCCTCCTTGCGCTCTTGAGCTTCTGCCTTGGCCAGCATTTGAGCGCGTGCACAGGTCTCCTTGGAGATGATCAGATCCGCCGTGTCCTTTAGCCTGATGCCGGCACTGGTCGCGAGCATCTTGGGCAGCTGCGCAGTTCCGATGGAGCCGGCAAAAAGGGCAACGATGACGACAGTCAAGATGACCATGAAAGAGCTGCTCGGCTTGATCTTCGACAACCCCGAGATCAGTAGGATGACAACGAAGTGCAAAGCCAGGAACGTGAAGCCGCGTTGGTCCGCGGTGAGCACGGATGCACCGCCCGTCAGCCGGATCAGAAGATCCACGGTCGGAATCAGCATCACAGAGCCCACCACGCAAAGGAAGAACACCCGTGCGTAGTTCATGCGCTCGCGTGGCGGCGTGGCCTTTGTGCGTCCCCACAGGTCGAGCCAAACAACGAGTGCCGCCAGCGCAATCGCCGCGAAGACCACGATGCCCAGCGTCCACAGCGCTCCAAGTTCATGCCAACTGAGAGCCAGGAATATTCCACCCCAGAGGAGGGCAGCAGCAATGATCTGCGCCCACGCGATATCGCTCCATCGGGGGCGAATTCCTTCGTTCATCTGGAGCATCAACAATGGCGTCCACAGCGAAGTCGCAAGGCTGACAGCCACAGCGACCGCGGTGGCGGTAACCAGGCCGGCGGCCGTCAGAAGGGCACCTATATCCGACAATGGATATGCGATATCGCTGAAATACCGCAATGTCGCCAGGAGCCCAATTGCGGCCGCAAAAAGTACAAAATTTCCTAGGGGAAGCTCAGCGATGGTCAGCCAAAGCCGTCTTGCAGGCAGCGGCCACCACGATGCAGGAGTGACTGGCGGTGAGTTGGAGTTCACCGATGGCGTATTGGGAGTATCAGAATGAGGAGAAGCGATCATCATCAAAAGCTCGCATTGAGATTGAACCCGAAGGTGGTCTTGGCCGTCCGGTACCCCTCCGGCTTGCTGATCGGCGCCCCCATGAAGAAGTCATAGCTGAGCTTGCTCCACTGGCCGCGCACGCCGAGCACCGCCCCTGCCAGGTTGCGGCCCAGCAGGTCCGCGGTCGACCGCCCACCAACATGCCCGTAGTCGGCCCCGACATAGAGCTCCGCCCCGCTCTGTCCCATGGCCCATCCGATGTCATTGCGAATCAGCCAGCCGCGCTCGCCCATCAGGCTCGTCTCGCCATCGAAGCCGCGCACCGTGTAGCGCCCGCCGATGGCGAAGCGGTCCTGCGGCGTGAGCGGCGTGCGGTTCCACTGCGCACGCACCAGGCCCGAGTAGCGCAGCTTCTCTTCGCCCAGCTTGAACGGTGCGTTCAGGCTCACCTCGGCCGTGTACAGCCGCAAGCGCGACGTGCCCTCGCCGAACTGCTCCTCCGGCGCGGCGATGGCCCCGAAGCCGCCCGTGCCGTGCTTGTAGGCCAGCGTGCCTTCCAGCGTCGCGTCGCCGATGAACTCCTTGTGGTTCAGCCCGAGCTCCCAGCCGCCCACGACGCGGTGCTGCACCTCGATCTCGGTGTCGTCCACGAAGTTGCGCGATTCCCTGCGGAAGCCCTTCAGCGCCAAGGTCGTCTTGCGGCGCTGGTCGCGGTACAGCAGGCGCGAGAGCTTGACTTCGGCGTTGTTGGTCTTGCCCGCATAGACATAGTCCTGGCTCAGACCGGCCACGCGCTGGTGGTACCGGCTGTTGGAGGCGGTGAAGCCCAGCATCCAGTAGCCGTAGGGCAGCGAGTAGTGCACCGTTTGGCCCTCGGTGCCCTTGGCGGGGTCGCTGAAGACATGGCCGTTGAGGTTGTGGTTGGCGCTGGCGTAGAACAGGTCGTTCAGCCCGAAGGGGTTGTCGATGGAGACGGTGGCGCCGGCCTGGTAGCGGCCGGTGGCCTCGGTGCCGCTGTCGTCCAGGCTCAGGGTGACACGCCATTTCTTGGATTGAACGTACTTGACCACCAGGTCGCTGTCGCCGGGCCGGGCGTTCGCGGCCGTCGAGGGTTCGATCTGAATGTCGGCCTCGGCCGTGGGCGCGCGCTTGAGGTTCTCCAGGCCCTGCTCGATGTCGCGCAGGTTCAAGAGATCGCCGGGCCGGGCGGGAATGGCGGAACCCAGCAAGGCGCCGCTGCCCAGCAGCGTGGCCGAGGAATCGGGCGTGGTGCGGATGGCGGCGATGCGCCCGGGGACCAGCGACAGGGTCAAGGTGCCGGCGGACAGGTCCTGCGGCGCGGCCAGCACGCGGGTGGTGACGAAGCCGCGCGCGATGACGGCCTGCTGGGCGCGGGCCAGGACCACGTTCACGCCTGCGGTGCCCAGGCAGCGGCCGATCGGCGAATCGTTGCCTTCGGGACCGGAAAGATCAGAGACCGCCCACTGGAACGATTCGGACTGCTCGCCGACCAAGAGCACGCGATCGATCCGAAAGCACGGGGCTTCCGAAGCCGGGATGCGCTGGGTGGGCGCGGGCGGTGCCGCCTGCAGTCGCTGGTCGACGCTGCGCTCGTTCTGCTCGCGCAGGGCGCGTTCGCGTTCCTGCTGGCGCTGTTGTTCGACGATGGGTTGTGGCGTCGTCGGCGTCTGCTGAGCCGTTGCCAACAACGGACAGGCGGCCATGGCGGCCGTTAACAGGTTGCGTTTCAAGTCAACTCCCTCTTTTCTTTTTTCTCAAGCCAGTCATCCGGCTGCATCCGAAATCGCGTTGCCGCAGATCAAGGCCTACGGAGGTTTTTTCTAGAATCTAAACGGCGGATAAGTACGAGTCACCGAAGGCAATTCCTTAGGGTCTCCGAGCAGACCGGTTGAAGAGGAAATTGATCTTTGGCGTTTTCGCTGCTAATTTTTAATGCTCCGCTAGTATTCTTCTAGTTTCAAACTCCCCACAGGAAACAGTACGTGGAACGAATTCCTGCCCGCCGTTTATCACAGCCCGACATTTCAGTACCCAGTCGCGTAACAGTTCTGGATTTGGTAATCTCGCCTTGAATGAATTTATCTTTTGTTTGCTCAATATGAAGAATTTTGTTGTTGCGACTTCCCTTGTTCTTTTTTAAGGCACCTCAAGAGTAAGACTGGAAATCCGGAAGATCATCAATGGTGAGTTGGTTGTTGAGGTCGGCTGGTACCAAGAACAACTTTCGCGGTTCTCCAAAGCAATATATGGAACCCGCATAAGTCTTAAGCATATCTGTTGCGTAACCCCCATTGGGTAAGCGGGCGATCATATATGTGTAGCCGCCACTTAAATCAGGACATTGATCTGCGATAAATTTTGATGGATTCCGGTCCAAATCGTTTGCCGTCACGCCTCGCGCAACACCACACCCATACAACAAGAATGTGGAAATCAATAAAGCGCCAAATATAGATTTCCTTTGAAGCTTAATTCTTTTTAAACTCGAGCAAAAATTGGCGACAAATCGAAGCTCGTCTTGGAAATCTGTTTATAACGACGAATTAAATGTCTTCTCGATTATTGGATGAGGGGACATCTGAAAACACAGGTGGCATGGCTTCTTTTTACCCAGCCAGTGGTGCAGCTGAATTAGGAACGATTCGATCAAATCGAATACCTTCGTACGATCAGCCTCGAAAAGCTCGTCTGCATGATCCATAACAATAATCAAGCCAGGAAGACTCGTTGACAAGGAAATCATGTCGTCGAGCAATCGGATCCAATGCTCCTCTCCGTACGGAGCATGTGACGCACCGATCGCGACAGCGACAGCATCGCAAGCAGCAAGAGGGTTCACTGCAATCGGCCTGCAATCTATATAGGCGCATCGTATCCCCGCACTGTCCAATTCGGCCTTTAAATCAACCACCTCTTCATCGACCTTGATTGCCTCGATAAAGTGAACAGCGCAGGTTGTTGATCTGATGGTATCGCTATATCCACGCATTTATTTCTCCAATTTAGCGTTTTGGCGGGCCGGCATCGAATCTGGTCCAACGCAATGGCTGGGCAGTTGTTGCTGCATAATGATCCAACGATACATAAAAGGTGTTGGGAAATTTTGGTGAATACGCGATTCGTACTGCACCCGCATCACTTAGCCCCAAGTCGAATATTTCATAAAGCGGGCCTCCGCTACGTGGCAGTTCCACCTTCGGATCATTAAAGCTTAACCATTCTCGCGTCGTCGCAGTTCCCGCCATGATTTCTTGTGTCCGGAACCACACAAGTCGCTCCGCCTCTGACCCAAAGAACCTTGCTTTAAATTCAGCGGTGGGCCCAAACGGATAGTCCGTGTCTGCGGAGTACTCGTATCCGAAACCAGGTTGCAATGGTCCGCGCGGCCCCATCTGGTTGTATTCAACAGCATTGCCGCCAGCAGCCGACGCAATATCAGCACTCGCCTGATCACCTCCTATCAACGCGCCAGCGATCCCTGCAATAAACTGCCCGAACTGAATCGTTTGCGCAGTAAGGCTCGGATCGTTAGTCGGGTTGTAAAACTGTCCCGCCAAATGGCCGACGGTCGCGCCTATGGCGCCCGCTGAACACCCGTCGCCTTCGCTCATGCCGTAGCCCGCGCCCGCCCTGGCGGCGCCTACCAGGCAGCCCGCGATAGCGTGCGCTACAGCGTTGGCGAAACCCTCTTGATTTCCGCCAATCCACTGCGCACTTCCCGACGCCGCCGTGTTCAACAGGCCGTTGAGCAAGCCGTTTTTGATCGCCTCCTCCACGCTGGTGCCGTTGATCGCCGCGCCGACGATCCCTGCGGTTGCACCATTGAGCAGGTTGCGTGCCAGAACTTGGGGCCAGGTCGCAGTGCCAGCCGCGGCGCCGGAGGCAGTCCACCCCTGTATGCCCAGGCCGATGTTCAAACCCTGCACCGCCCCCGCTGTGGCCATGGCCACCAGGATGTCCTTGATCGTGCGGCTGGAGCCCAACTCCCGCAGCGTGGCGCCGATATCGCCGTTGTTGTTGATCAGGCTCACCGCCGCGTGGCTGGCCAGAGCCGAAAACCCGGCATTGGCAGCCGCGCCCACTGCCGTGTTGCCTGCCACGCCAACAAATTCCGCGCCATAGCCCCAGGTCAGCACGGAGGCAACGATCGTGACGACAGCCGCGCCAGTCTGCGTCAAGCTGCCCTGACTTTCGGCCCACTGGCGCTGCGCGACCGGTACCCCTTCCCAATTGATCTTGCCGTCGAGTGATCGGTCGTTCTGCAACTGCCTGATCCATTCAGTCCCCGGCTGATTGCTTCCGATCACCTGTTGCAAGGCCTGCTGCAGGGTCTGCTGCGGCACATACAACGACGGTTGGCCATTCGCGTCCAAGACCGGTGTTGCGTTCTGCCCGACCTGCACATTGATGTGCCTGGCATCGACGCTCAGGTTTGGACTGTTGATCTGCGTGTAGTTGGCTGTTTCAACATGCGTGCCGGAGTCGGCACCTCGTTGATACATGACGCTGCGCTGGCCACGGGTCTGACTGACCTCGGTTCCGGTGTTGACCACACCGAAATTGAGATCGCCGTTGACGGCACTCAACGTGACGCTCTGCCCGGCATTGATGGTGGGCGCAATGAGGTTCAGGTCTCCCGTGGTCGCGGTGATGTTGACATGTTGCCCGCTCAGCGTCGCGGGAGCCAGGCTGGTTTGGTCCAGTCGGCTCGTCACATTGTTGCGGGTGTTCAAACCACTTGCCAGTGAATGCGGCACCTGGTTGGGCGCCATCGACCGGGTGCGGGTCTGATCGCCAATGCCAAAACTGCTCTGGTTCTGACCGCTCATGACCGTCACATCGCCGCCGGTCACATTCAAATCGCCGGCCGCACTGAGGTTGCTGGCATAGATGTTCACCTGCTCCTTGCCCGTCACACTCACGTTGCCGCCGGTGCTGGTGATGTTGCTGGCCCGCTCGGTGCTCGTGGCGCCGCTGTACTGGTTAGTCGAGGCGATGGACGCATTGCCCTTGCCGTCGACGCCAGGCATGGATGCCCCCGAGAACGCGGCAGCAACGCCAAGATTGACCAAGCCGCCCAATGCGCTCATCGTTCTCTTGCGGTCATGCTGCGCATCAGCCTGATCAGTATCGACCGAGGACACGATGTTGGCGTTACGCCCTGCCTTGAGGGTGATGTCACCAGGGGCGATGATGTCGCTGCCGATCACGGTCACGTCACGCTTGGCATCCAGATCGACGGTGTTGCCTGTGAGACGGCTGGCCACGGAGTGGTCGCTGGACGCATGCACATTCACCTGATTGGTGGTGCGGGTGAGCACGCCCTTGTCGGTCCAATTCACGGTGTAGTCGATCGACGTTTGCGTCCGCCCTGGCTCCACATTGATGTCTCGGCCGGCGCGAAGGCCCAGCGCCCCTTGGCCCGCGTCAACCGTGCCCTGCCGGATATTGATGTCTTGTCCGGCATCGAACAACGTCGTCCCGTTGGTCGTGATCGTGGTGCCGAGTTCCTTGGTCGTTGTCGAATGACCGTTCACCTTGTCACCAATAGCCCAGCTGGTCGAGGAGGTGGTGACAGTGCCCAGGTTGATGTCGTTTCCGGCCTTGATGGAAGTCAGGCCGCCGCCCTGGTTGGTGATGACGGCACCGACCAGGTTGACGTCATGCCCGGCGCTGGCCACCAAGGTTCCGCCCGGGTTGGTCACGTACAGGCCAGCCACCCGGTCAACGTTCTGGTTGCCAAAGGCACCCGAAGCCGTGGTCGTGCGCACGTTGATGTCCCGTCCGGCGTCCAGCGTCAGCTTGTCGCGCGCATCGATGGTTCCGCCGAGGTTGTTGATGTCGACCTGGGCCTTCAGGCCCACCTGCCCGCCGCTGATGCGGCCGCCCAGGTTGTCGATGGTGTTCGCATTGATGCTCACCAGCTGGCGTCCGGCGATGGTGCCGGTGTTGACCAGGTTATTGTCCTTGCCGTCGATGCGCACCTGGTTGCCGGCCAGGAGCGCCCCCGAACCGTCGATGTCGCCGGGCCGCACCCGCACATAGACCTGGGGCACGAGCACACGCTGCGTGCTGCCGTCGGGCAAGGTCACCGTCTGCTCGACCAGCCAGACGATGTCGCTCGTGAGCTGCGCCATCTGCGCAGCCGTCAGCGCGATGCCGGGCCGCAGGCCGTATTCCTTGGCGAAGGTCACGCCCGCGTTCATCAGCGCGATGTATTGGTCTTCGTCGTTGGCGTAGCCGTCGAGATAGCGATAACCCGTGAGCTGCGCCACCTGCTCGCGAATGAGCTTCTGTTCGTAGAACCCGTCGCCCAATCGCTTGAGCGTGTTGTTCGGATCGAGCCCGAGGCTGTTCAGCAGGTAGTCGCTGCTGAGCCAGTTGCGGTAGTTGGCAAAGCGCGGATCGGTTTCGATCAGGTAGCCGCCAGGCCCACCGTGGATGCTGAAAAGGCTGGTGGTGGGAATACCCAGGTTCGGCGTGCTGGTGCGCACCACCATCGGGATGGTCTGGCCACTGCCGTCGCTGGCGCCACCCGCAGCTCCCGCGCCTGTGCCAGTGGCACCTGCGGCACCCGTCCCGGCGGCCCCGGCCACGCCGCCGACGTTCGCGGCCACCTCGACGATAGTTCCCACTCGGGTACCACCACCCGCACCCGTCGCCCCACCGCCATTTGCACTGGCGGAGCCGGTGGCTGCAGTTCCGGCGTTGTAGCCGCTGGTGGCGTTGACATGCTGGACGTACTCGAACGCGCCGACGTCAACCGTTCCACTCGCCATGGGCCCGAGAACAATCGGCTGTAGCTGTCCCTTGTCGTTGACCACCGTCGAAAAGCTGGTCGTCTGGTAATTCCCCTTCAAGGCCTCGTTCGTGACGTTGCTCGCGGTCAGCGTGCCGCCGGCGATGATCCGGCTGTCGCGGTTGTAGACGGCCCCCACGAGCGTCATGTCGCCGCCCGAGGAGATGAGGGCCGGGTCGGCGTTGATGGCGGTATCGGCCGTGGTCGTGGCGGTGGTGGTCCAGATGCCGTAGCCGTTGCTGTACAGCAGAGCGCCTGTGGAACCGTCAGGGTTGCGCGCCCACACGAAGGGCTGGCCGGGGATGACGACGACCTGGTCAAGCGTGTAGAAGCCGCTGCCGCCGACCGGCGCGACGGCGACCGTCTGCGTGGTCGTGGTGGCCTTGGGCCCCAGCTGGATGTGCGTGTCCCAGTTGTTGATCTGCCCCATCGAGATCGACATGTTGCCCAGCGATTCGATGGTGGCGCTCAGGTTGTTGAGCGTGCCGCCCTGCGAGCGCGCCGCCGATGAACATGTCGCCGGCGCTGAAGAGCAGCGCATGTTCGCGGTTGTTGACGGTGGTCGCGCCGATGTCCAGCGTGCTGCGCGCGGCGATGGTTCCTGCCTTGGTCACGCCATTGACGGTCTCGGCGTCGTTGTTGAGCGTGCCGACGCCGATCGAGATCTGGTCGCCGTAGATGCGGCCCGTGCCGATGTTGTTCAGCGTGCCGGCATTGATCTGCGTGGCGCCTTGGCTGTCGATCAGGCCGCGGTTGGTCAGGGTGGCGGCCGCATTGACGATGGTGTCCGTGCCCGACATCTCGCCCGTGGCGGTGTTGTCGACGACGTTGCCGTTGACCGTCAGCGTGTCGCCCGCGAGCAGCTTGGCATTGTTGGTCAGCTGGCCGGTGGTGCCGTAGGTGAGATTGCCGCTCGCGCTGATGTCGCGGTTGTTGACGATGTCCTGCGTCAGCAGGATCGACATGTCTCGGCCGGCCGTGAAACTCCCGTCGTTGCTGAAGTTCGCCGCGTCGATCTGCAGGTCGTTGGTGGCAACCAGCGTCCCTGCGGTGTTGATCACGCTGAGCGTCTTGGCGCCGGGATTCGCCGCGTTCGGATCGATGATCCTGAGGCCGTCACCCGCCGAGAGCAATCCGCCCGCGGAATTGTCCACGGTGCCGCCGCTGGTCACGGTCAGGTCCTGGGCGGCGTGCACGGAGCCGCCCTGGTTCGCGAGGGTGGCCGCATGGATGACGACGTTCATCCCCTCGATGCCCTGGTCCAGGCCGCCGGTGTTGGCGTTGTCGACGGAGGCGGCGTTCAGCGTTGTCGTGTCGCTGGACCGCAGCAGGCCGCCCGTGTTCTGGACGGCGCCGGCATTGATCGTGAGCGCGCCGATTGCCTGCGTCTGGCCGCCGCTGTTGTCATAGGTTGCGCCGTTCGTGTCGATCGTGACGGCGGCCTGTCCGATGACCTGCCCGCCAGCGGTGTTCGAGAACGCCTGCGTGTGGACCGCCAGTGCATTCTTCGCGCCGATGAAACCGCCTGTGTTGTCGAGCGCTGCGGTGGTCAGGTCGAGCGTGTCGCCGCTGGCGATGCCGCCCTGGCCGTTGGCGTAGGCAGCTGCATTGGTGTTGCTCAGGCCCTGGCCGTTTGTGTTGACGGTCATCGCCCCGCCCGACTGGATCAGGCCGGCGTCGTTCAGCAGCGTTCCCGAACTGATGGCCACCGTGGTGGTTGCAGCCAGGGTGCCTTGCGTGTTGTCCAGGGTGTTGCCGTTGGTGTTCACCGACAGGCTGTTGCCGAAGACTTTGCCCGTTTGGTTGACCAGGCCGCCGTTGACCAAGGTGATCGCGCCACCGGCCTGCAGGGTGCCACCGTTGTTCGTCGTCGTGCCCGAGGTCGTGACGCTCAGGTTGCCGGTGACGGCCGCGGTGGTGCCACCGCTGTTGTCCAGGTTGGCCGCCGTGACCGTGGTGTTCCCGTTGGCGGCCAGCGTGCCGCCCAAGTTGGTGGCGGCGCCGCCGATGGTGGCGGTCAGGTCGCCGACTGCCGTCACGCTGCCGGCGTTGTTGTTCAGGCTGCCGGCCGCGACGGTGGCGTTGCCACCCGCGAGGATCTTGCCGCCGGCCGAGTTGTCAAGTGGACCGGCGACCGTAAGGCTCAGGTCGGAGGCGCCGGCCGCCTGCAGCGTTCCGCCCTGGTTGCTCATCGAGCCTGCGCTCGCGGCGATGGGGCCGTTGCTTGCAATGGTGCCGGCGTTGTTGTTCAGCAGCCCGCCCACGGCCAGCGTAGTCGTGCCGCTGCCGGCCTGCACGAGGCTGCCGCCCTGATTGCTCAGGGACGCTGCACTCAAGTCGATCTGCTGGGCGTAGGTGGTTCCGCCGTCCTGGTTGAAGGCACCCGACATGGCGACCGACAGCGCGCCGTTGGCCGTGATCTGGCCGTTGGCGCCGCTGTAGCTGCCGCCTGCGATGCTGAGCGTGCCGCTGCCGGCGTGCTCGATCTTGCCGGCGGTATTGGTGATCGATGCGGCCTGCAGGCCGAGGTTCTGTCCGTTGCTGGCGATGCGGCCCGCGCTGTTGTCCAGGGCCCCGGTCGTGGCAATGTGGGTGTCGCCCGTGCCGGTCTGGGTGATCTGGCCGTTCCGGTTGCTCAACGACCCGGTGTCGATGGTGATCTGCTGGGCGGTGGTGGTGCCGCCGTCCTGGTTGAAGTCGCCCGACATGGCGACCTTCAACGCGCCGTTGCCGGTGATGGTGCCGTTGGCGCCGCTGTAGCTGCCGCCCGCAATGGTCAGCGTGCCAGTGCCTGCGTGTTCGATCGTTCCGCCCGTGCTCGTGATCGACGCGGCCTGGAGGGTCAGGTCCTGCCCGTTGCTCGCGATGCGTCCGCCGTCGTTATTTAGCGTGCCACTGGTCGCCAGGGTGGTGGCGCCGGTGCCGGTCTGGACGATCTCGCCGCCATTGGTGTTGGCAAGGTTCGAGACGCTGATCTGCAGCTGGCCGGCATTCAGGGTGCCGGCGTTGTTCACGAGCGTCTGGCCGGGCTGTGCATTGGCCGTGACGGCGAGCGTACCGGGGGTGGCGACGGTGGCGCCGCTGGTGGTCACGTTGCCCTGGGTGGCGGTGATCGCGAGGTTGGCGGCACCGGTCTGGCTGCCGGAGAGGTCGACGAAGGCGCCTTGCAGCGTGGCGTTGCCGCCCGCGACGGTGGTGCCGGTGGCGGTCAGACCTTGGGCGGCGGTGACGGACAGGTCGCCCGTGCTTTGCAGCGACCCCTTCGTGCCCTCGAGGCTGCCGGTCTGAATCGCGAGGTTCGCGCCGCTGGCGATATGGCCATCCGTGTTCAGCAGCTGCTGGCCGATGCCGAGCTGGACGTTGCCGCCGGCCGACTCGATGGTCCCCTGGCTGTTGTTCAGGGACTGGCCCGTAAGCGTGACGGCCTGGTCGGAGGCCAGAGTGCCCGAGGTGTTCTGGATCGCGCCGGCCACATTGGCCGTGAGCGCGCCGGTCGCGGTGATCGTTCCTCGTGTGTTCTCGAGCGTGCCGCCCACGGAAAGGTTCGCGTCGGTCGCGCTGGTCAGCACGCCATCGGTGTTCACGAAGTCGCCGCTGGTGGCGATGTTCAGGCTGCCCGCGTTCAGCGTCCCTGCCGAGTTGTCGAAGGTGCCCAGGCTGCCAGTGAAAGCGCCGGAGACGTTGAGGGTGCCCCCGTGGTTGGAGAAGCTCGGCTGGTTCAGCGCCATGCTGGCGACGCTCAGCGTGCCGCCGTTGTTGATGAGGTTCGCGCTTTGCAGCGTGATCGGGCCGCCCGCGTAAATCTTGCCGCCGTCGTTCAAGATCGCCCCGGCGGCGGTGATGACGCCTGGCTCGATGGGGGGCGGTGCCGGCGCCGGTGCGCTTGTGGTGGTGGTTCCGCCGGTTGTGGCTGTGGTGCCGCCGGATGAAGTCGAGCCCGTGCCGGTGGTGCCGCCCGAGGTGGTCCCTGTAGTGGTCGTGCCGCCCGTTCCAGCGGTCGGCGCCGGTGCGGGCTCGAGACCGATCACCCCGCCGCTCGTGTTGCTCACGGTCGGCGCGGCGATGGTCAAGGCCACGCTGCCAGTCTGGCGAATGATGCCGCCCCGGTTGTCGATGTCCCCGCCGGTGCTGGCGAGCTGCACGCCCTGGGCTTCGAGCGTGCCGCCCGTGCCGTTGAACGCGTTGGTCAGGTTGCCCTGCGTCGTGACCCTGAGGTTGCTGCCGCTGCTGATGGTGCCGCTGTTCGCGAGGCTCGCGGCCGAGAGGTTTGCATCGGCGGAGGCCTGCATGGTGCCGAGGTTCTCAAGCCGTCCCGCCGAGGTCACGACGAGTTGCCCGAGGCCGGCCAGGCCTGCCACGCCCGAACTGGCCGAGGCCTGGATCGCGCCCGCATTGCGCACACCGATGCCCGCCTCGTTCGCCAGCAGATGGATGTGCCCGGAATACATGCCGCCGAGCTGCGATATGTCGATGGTGTAGCTCGGTGCGGGACCAGTGCCAGTCGTGGGCGTGACGTTCACCGCATCGGCGCTCACTACATTCGCCCCAGCCACCACCTTGAGGTCATTGGCCCAGATGCCGCCGTTGACGACCACCCCGCGCGAGATCAGCGTGAGCAGATCGGCGCGTGTCGCATCGAGTCCACTGCCGCCCACGGTGACCGTGCCGCCGCGCACGACATAGGCGTCCAGGCCGCCGAAAGCATTGAACTGCGGCGTGCCGGTCGTAAGGGTCACGCGCGATGCATTCACAAACGTGCCGCCGGAAACCGCGATACCGGCTGGATTGGCCAGGATGAACTCCGCGCGCTGGCCCGCGATCTCCACCGGGCCGTTGACGTACGACGGATTGGAGGAGCTCACCTCATTGAGGATCACTCTCGCCGGCCCGGTGGCCAGATAGGGGTTGCCATTGATCCAGCCGCCAATGCCCGACTGCACGTTGGTGCGTGAGTTGTTGACGATGACGCCCCGGCCATTAACGTCGAACTGGATGTATTGGTTTCTGGAAACACCGGCAGCCGAAGGCGTCGTGATGTTGATGACGCCGACACCGTTGGGCGCCACGAGAACCGTGGGACGCTGAGCGCCGGGGGCCATCGGGTTGGCGACGATCTGGGCATGCGCATAAGGCGCGGTCAGCAAACCCGCGAGCGCGGCGGCCATGAGCATGGGTGCAAAGGCTGCTGCGCTGGCGAGCGCGCCCGTGGTGATCTTGGTGGCCTTGGAGGAACCTTTGCCAGTGGTGGCGGCGGCCTCATGCACGACGACCCGCATCGCGCGCGCTGCGCTCCAGATCACCCGAAAAAAATTCTTATTCATCGCGTTCCTCTTCCCTGTTCGCTCATGTGACAGCAAGGCGAATTCTGGGATCGAGGGGCGAGAGGAAACGTCAACGAACTGTGGCCCGCACAGATTCAGGCCGATGACGCGGCTTATGTCACACCCTCGGCTCTGGCGATGTGGCCTTAGGTTCTCATTGCCGCGATCGACCGTGGTTCGACCGCTACAACCCGGGTGGAGAGCCGCTGCTCATCGTCATTCCCAATGGTCTCGTTGCGTTCGTAGCAGCGTTTGATCGACCTGCAGGCACGGTCTCACCCCTGCGCGCGCCGGTTCGACATCACCACGTTGTCCTTCTCGATCGCCTGGCCGGCCTGCATGGCGGCGATCCACGCGTCGGTGCTCGTCACGGCCGCGAAATTGCTGTGGAACACGACGCTGAACACGCGGTGGATCTCCTCGGCGCTCACCTGGCCGGCTGCATTCGAATAAGGCAGCGCGCCGGTGGCGTCCGACAGGAACTCCACGTTCAGCCCGCGGTGCATCGCCTCGAACACGGTCGATGCATCGCAGTTCTGGGTCATGTAGCCGGCCACGCTCAGTGTGTCGATCTCGTGGCGCGCAAGCCAGTCGCCGAAGTCGGTGCCGGTGAAGACGCTCGGCATGGCCTTGGTCACGAGGTGGTCGTGCGGGCGCCTGGCAATCTCAGGGTGCAGCTGGCCATTGTGGGTGTCGGCCTGGAACACCGGGGCGCCCTTGGGAGCATGGTGGCGAACCACCACCACGGGCGTGCCGGCGGCATGGGCTGCATCCATGGCCCGCGCGATGTTGGGCAGCGATTGCTCGACGGGCGGGTATTCGATCGGCAATCCGCCGCCTTCGAAATACTCGTTCTGCACGTCGATCACGACGAGGGCGCGGCGCGGTGCGGTGGTGTTGCTCATGGTCTGTCTGCTCCGTTGGTTGTGTTGTGGAATGAGGTGATTGTTCTCGCTCCGGTGCATGCGAGAAAGTGGCCCGGAAGCCATTCATCGATAAAATCGGGCCATGAAGAGCAAGCCCGTTGAAACCATCGCCGTCGTGGCCTTCGATGGCATCAGTCCCTTTCACCTGTCCGTGCCTTGCATGGTCTTTGGCGAAGACCGTACCGAAGCCGGCGTCCCGCGTTTTCGCTTGCGAGTCTGCGGCACCGAGCCCGGCCCTCTGCAAACCAACGCGGGCTTCACGCTCGTGGTGACGCACGGGCTCGAAGCCATCCGGCGGGCGCAGATCGTGGTCGTGCCTTCATGGCGCGACGACGGGCGGCCCGCGCCGCCCGCGCTCATTCGTGCGCTGCAGGCGGCGCATCGCCGCGGCGCCGTCGTGGTCGGACTGTGCCTGGGCGCCTTCGTGCTGGCCGAGGCGGGCCTGCTCGACGGACGCCCCGCCACCACGCACTGGAACCTGGCCGAAGCTTTCGCCAGGCAGTACCCGAAGGTGACGCTGCAACCCGAGGTGCTTTATGTCGACGACGGCGACGTGCTCACTTCCGCGGGCACTGCCGCGGGCATCGACTGCTGCCTTCACCTGCTGCGTGTGCGCTACGGTGCTGAGGCGGCGAACCGTGCCGCGCGGCGCATGGTGGTGGCGCCACACCGCGAGGGCGGGCAGGCGCAGTACATCGAGCGGCCGGTGCCTGCCGCGGCCGAGAGCGACCGCCTCGCGCCGCTGATCGAGTGGCTGGGCCGCCATCTGCACAGTCCGCATGAGCTGGACGGCCTTGCCAGGCGCGCGCTGATGAGCCGGCGCACCTTCACGCGGCGCTTTCGCGAGGCCACCGGAACTACCGTGGGCCAATGGCTGCAGAACCAGCGATTGGCACTCGCGCAGCGGCTGCTGGAGACCACCGGCCATCCGGTGGAACGGGTGGCCACCGATGCGGGTTTCGGCTCGGCGGTGTCGCTGCGAAAGCACTTCGTCGCCGCGTTCAAGACCTCGCCCACGGCGTACCGCCGGCAGTTCTCGCAGGAGGCCGTGGCCGCCTGAATCAGATCAACTACGCGGCGCCGCGGAAGCGCAGCGCCGCCTGCCGCACCACCTCGGCCAGCAGGCGCTCCTTGCCCTGCTTTTCGCGCAGCCATCGCGCATCGTTGCGGTTGGCTTCGACGCTGGTGCGCAGTTCGCCCAGGGCCTGCGTGGCGTTGAGCGCCTCGCTGTGCCATTCGAGCTGCGTCATCGTCATGAGGATGTGGTCGCGCAGCGGCATGTGCTGGCCGCTGGCTGGGTCCACGTACACCGCGTCGAGCCCGAAGCGGCAGGCCTGGAAGCGGTTGTAGGTGTAGACGAGGTAGTCGTCTTCCGTCGGCTCGAAGGGCTGCTCCTGCAGGAACCATGCGGCCAGCGACTGCACGTAGCCCGCGAGCGCGGCCGCGCGTTCGACGGTGAGCGGCGTGTCGAACACGCGGATCTCGATGGTGCCGAACTCCGGCTTGGGCCGGATGTCCCAATAGAAGTCTTTCATGCTGCGCACGACGCCGGTGCGGGTCATGCGCTCGAAATAGGCCTCGAACTCTTTCCAACTCAAGGTGAAGGGCGCGCGGCCCGAGAGCGGAAACGCGAACACCGAGTTGAGCCGGGCCGAGTCGAACTGCGTGTCCTGCCCCTGCACGAACGGCGACGAGGCAGACAGCGCAATGAAGTGCGGGATGTAGCGCGACATGCGGTGCAGCATCAAGAGCGCCGCGTCCGCATCGGGGCAGCCGATGTGCACGTGCTGCCCGAAGATGGTGAACTGCTTGCTCAGGTAGCCGTAGAGCTCCGACAGCTCGCGAAAGCGCGGCTTGTCGTAGATGCGCCGCTCGTGCCATTGCTGGAACGCATGCGTGCCGCCGCCCACCACCGCGATGTTGAGCTTGTCGGCGTTCTTGATCAGCGCCTCGCGAATGGGCGAGAGCTGCGTGATCACGTCCTGGGCCGAGTGGCAGATGTCGGTCGAGATCTCGATCATGCTCGAGGTCATCTCGGGCACCACGCTGCCGGGCAGCGGCGTCTGCGCCATCAGGCGCAGCATGTCTTCCGCATAGGGCGCCAGGTCGTAGTCGTGCGTGTTGACGAGTTGAAGCTCGAGTTCCACGCCGAGCGACAGCGCTTCGGAGTGGTTGAAGGGCTCGAGCTTGACCACGCGGCTCGCGGGATCGGCGGGAAGCGCCGCGGAGCGGAAGTCGTCGCTGTCCGGGTCGATCGAAAGAGGGGGGGTGCCGGTAAGTGGCATGGCCGCGGTCATCGCTGCGTGTCCTCCGTGGTGCTGAAGGCCTGGGGTGCCCAGGGCACCGAGCTCTCGCCCACCGCGTGGATGGCCACGGTGGCGAGCACGGCGCCCATCACTTCCATCAAAAGAATCGAGGGCAGGGCCACCTGCGTGATCATGGTGCCGAGCAAGGGCGATGCGGTGGTGAAGTTCGACGCAATGAGCAGTGCAATCGACGACAGCGGCGACATCGCGCAGCCGACCCAGAAAGCCTGATTCCAGCTCGCGCCGCTGCCAGGGTTGGCAATGGCCACGCCGGCGATCTTGGCGAACAGGCGAATGCCGATCACCGCCAGCACGATGCTGGCCACGGGCAAGGTCCAGTCGGCCTGCGCCGCCACGATGGACACCAGCACGAACATCAGCATCGTGAGCAGAGACGAGGCCGTGCCGAGCTGCCGCTGCCAGGCCCAGGGCTTGGGATTGAGCGTCTTGAGCAGCACACCGCCGATCAGCGCGGCCAGCGGGGCGGAGCCGCCGAAGTGGGCCGTAAGGGCGCTGGCGGCCGCGATGAGCGCGAGCAGCAAGATGGAGGTGTTCTCGCTGGTCGGGCTCATGAAGCGCAGCGCCATGCGCAGCCCCAGCGCCAGGATGCCGCCAATCACGAATGAGAGGCCGAGCACCACCGCCACCGGATAAAGCTTTTGCAGCAGCGTTTGCGGTGCCCGCTCGATCAACCCGGCCTGCGCATAGCCGAGCGCCAGCGCATAGAAGGTATTGAGCGTGGCCAGCGTCATGGCGCGCTCGGTCACCGGCCCCGAGGCGCGGGTGTCGATGATCACGCGGCTCAGCACCGCTGGCGAGGCCACGATGGCCATCAGCGCGATCGGGTTGGCCACCGGATCGGGCAGGCCCAAGAGCTGCAGCATCCAGTACACGCCGAAGTAGGTGAGCGTGGCTTCGAGGAGGCTTTGCACCAGCACCATCGGATTGTGGCGGAACCAGCGCAGCGGCAGCCGACCGCCGGCCTCGAACAGCACCACGGCGGCGCCCAGTTCCAAGAGGAACAGGCTGATGCCGCGCAGCGGCCAGATGGCGCCTTCGAAGCCGGCCAGGCCGACCACCGCGCCGACCACCGAATAGCCCACCACCTTGGGCAAGCCCAGGTAGCGTTGCACCAGGTGACCGGAGGCGGCCGCCGCGGCCAAGAGGAGCGACCACAGCACCGTCGGCAGGCCCGCCGAAGGGCGCAGCCACTCGGACCAGAAGCCCAGCAGATCGTTGAAGAGACTCGTCAGATTCATGCAGGTAGAAAAAAGCGGAAGGGCCGGCTGCGCCAGCGTGCCTGGGCGGCGCCGCGGATGCGGTCACCGGGGTTGACGCTGCGCGCGCGCAGCGCCAGACGGAAAGCGAGACAAAAGTTCACGCGCACGTTGAGCGCGCCCATCTCCGGGATGAACGCCACCCTACCAAAGCGCGGGCTGCCCGGCCAACAGTGTCGCATGGCCCAGTCGCGGTGACGCAGGACAGGGGCTACCTAGTGCAATACCCTTGAAACCGGGGCGCCGCCGATGTCGGCTTCCAGCACGAACATCGGAATCGGCACGTCGAAGCGCTCGCCATCTTCAGTGACTACGAAATAGCTGCCGTGCATGGTCCCGCTAGGCGCCTGCAGGCGGCAGCCACTCGTGTAACGGAACGATTCGCCGGGTGCCAGCAGCGGCTGCTGGCCGATCACGCCCAGGCCCTTGACCTCCTGGTCATGGCCCGAGGCGTCGTTGATGAGCCAGTGGCGGGCGATGAGCTGCGCGCTGATTTCGCCCACGTTGGTCACGGTGACGGTGTAGGCAAAGGTGTATATCTTGTCCTTTGGCGAGGACTGCTCCGCGAGGTAGCGCGGCTCTACGTGGACACTGATGGGGCTTTGCGGCATGCGCGCGATGGTAACTGGAGCGTTCTCTTGCACTGCTTTCCGGGTTTTGCGCCGGCTGCGACAATCGGCGCATGAGCACGCCGTTTCGCATCGCCCCCTCCATTCTTTCGGCCGATTTCGCCCACCTGGGCGACGAACTGGCCAAGGTCATCGCCGCCGGCGCCGACTGGATCCATTTCGACGTGATGGACAACCATTACGTGCCGAACCTCACCTTCGGCCCGATGATCTGCAAGGCCCTGAAGCCCTACGCCAAGACGGCCGACGGCGAGCCGGTGCCGATCGACGTGCACCTGATGATCCAGCCGGTCGACGCGCTGGCCGCGTCTTTTGCCGAAGCGGGCGCCGACTACATCAGCTTTCACCCCGATGCCTCGCCGCACGTGAACCGCAGCATCCAGGCCATCAAGGGCGCGGGCTGCAAGGCGGGGCTGGTTTTCAATCCGGGGCTCGGCCTCGAAGCGCTCGACTGGGCCATCGACGACATCGACCTGATTCTCATCATGTCCGTGAACCCCGGTTTCGGCGGGCAGAGCTTCATCGATTCGGCGCTGCGCAAGATCGAACTCGCGCGCAAGCGCATCGAGCAGAGCGGCCGCGACATCCGCCTCGAGGTGGACGGCGGCATCAAGGCCGACAACATTGCGCGCGTGGCGTCGGCCGGTGCCGACACCTTCGTGGCGGGCAGCGCCATCTTCAATGCCAAGGACTACGGCGCGGTGATTTCGTCGATGCGCGAGCAACTCGCTGGCGTGGGCAAGCAGTAATCCGGCTCAGCGCTTGACCTTGTCGTTGTAGACACGGTCGATCACCGGGCCGCGGTCCGTGTCCACGGTGCCGCGCTCGATGTCGTCATGGCCCCTGCGGCCCACCTCCGGCGGCTGCCCGTCCTGTGCTTCCTGGCTGTCCGAAGACTGGTCATGTTCGTGCGGCAGGCGCGGCGCCGAGTCGCCGCCCTGTTCGATCTTGGTGTCGCCGCCGCCGGCGTCCCGCACCGGATCTTCCGGGGTGCTGGGTTCCTTCGGACGGGGCTTGCTGCTGGTCATGGCACTGTTCCTTTTCGATAGGGTCAGGCTGAAGCCTGCATGGCCCGGGAAACGCATCCGGTAGGACAGGCGAGTCATGCCCTGTAGGCCCTCCGCGGCCGAGCCGGACGATGCGATGTCGGGCCACCTTGGCTGCGCCGCTATGAAACGAGTAGCAGCTTTGCGCCAAGGGCAAGGCCTCCGCAATAATCGCCCGCATGTCCTCCGATCCTTTTGCAGGCGCTGCCACCGACAGCCTGCGCATTCATGCCGTTGCTTCGCTGAATCCCGGTCCCCGGCTGCTCGTGATGGGCGGCGTGCACGGCGACGAAACCTGCGGCACGGCGGGCATCGAGCGTGTGCTGGGCGAACTCGACGGCGGCGCGTTCCAGCTGCTGAGAGGCCAGCTGACTCTGGTGCCCGTGGCCAACCCGCTTGCAAGGCGGCGCCTGCAGCGGGAAGGCGAGCGCAACCTCAACCGCCTGTTCAAGCCCATGGCCGAGCCCGCGGACTACGAGGGCAAAGTCACCAACGTGCTGTGCCAGGTGATCGAGCGCCACGACGTGCTGCTCGACCTGCATTCCTTCCAGAGCGAGGGCGAGGCTTTCGCGATGATCGGCCCGCGGGACAACGACGGCACGCTCGAACCCTTCGCGCGCGCCAGGGAAGAAGGCCTGCTCGCACTGCACCTGGGCACGCCGATCGTGGTGGAGGGTTGGCTCGACATCTATGCCGCTGGCCTGGCGCAGCGGGCGGCCGGCGCGGCGGTGGGCGACGGCGCGCTCGACTTCGGCCGCGGCACCAACGAGTACATCCGCAACTGCGGCGGTTATGGCGTCACGCTCGAATGCGGCCAGCACCAGGACCCCGAGGCGCCCGAGGTGGCGTGGCGCGCCATTCGCCGTGCTCTTGCGCTGCTCGGCATGGCGCCGCTGCCTGAAGGCATGGAGGCCGTGCCTCCCGCACCGCCCCGCCTGCTGCGCCTGGCCAGCGTGACGGACCGGCTGGACGAGGAAGACAGCTTCGTGCGCGACTGGGCCACCTTCGATCCGGTGCAGCGCGGCGAGCCCATCGGCATGCGGCACGACGGCACGCTGGTGAGCGCGCCGGAGGACGGATTCATCGTCTTTCCCAATGCGCTGGCGTTGCCCGGCGCCGAGTGGTTCTACTTTGCGCGTCCGAGCGAGCGCGTACTCGGGCCTGTGACAAGCGCCGCCAACGTCCCATTGGCCTGAAGCATTTCGCTCCTTCCCCCTCTGGGGGAAGGCTGGGATGGGGGCGGGCAGAGCGCTCGGTGGGCACGCCGCATGCCCCCACCCCGGCCCTCCCCCGGGAGGGGAGGGAGAAAATACCGGAAGGAGTGTGTCCATGGCAGTCTCGAAAAACGCACCCGCGCAGCGCATCACACATCCCGAGCGCGTGATCGACGCCGCGAGCGGCATCACCAAAGGCGAGCTCGCGGCCTACTACCAGACCGTGGCGCCCCTGATCCTGCCCCACCTCAAGGGCCGGCCCGTGGCCCTGGTGCGCGCACCGGAAGGCGTGGGCGGCGAGCTGTTCTTCCAGAAGCATGCACAGCACAGCGACATTGCCGGAATCAAGCTGCTCGACCCCGCACTGGACCCGGGGCACGACCCGCTGCTGCAGATCGACACCGCGCGGGCATTGGTCGGCGCCGCGCAGTTCAACACCATCGAGCTGCACACCTGGAACGCCACCTCCCGCGCCATCGGAAAGCCCGATCGCATGACTTTCGACCTCGATCCGGGCGAAGGTATCGACTGGCAGCAGATGCACGAAGCAGCGCTGCTTGTACATGTGCTGTTGGACGAACTCGGCCTGCCGGCATTCGTGAAGACCAGCGGTGGCAAGGGGCTTCACGTGGTGGTGCCGCTTCGGCGCCAGTTCGGCTGGGACGAGGTGCGAGGCTTCTCCCGCGCCATCGTCGAGCACCTGGCGCGCACGGTGCCTCAGCGCTTCGTGGCCAAGAGCGGGCCGCGCAACCGCGTCGGCAAGATCTTCCCGGACTATCTTCGCAATGGCTTCGGAGCCACCACCGCCAGCGCCTGGTCGGTGCGCGCGCGTGCGGGCCTGGGCGTGTCGGTGCCGCTGGCCTGGGAAGAGCTGCCGGACCTGGGCAGTGCTGCGCACTGGACCGTCGCCAACATCGGCCCGCGCCTGTCGGTCGGCAACGCGCCCTGGGACGCAATGGGAGACAGCCGCACGGCGCTGGGCGCCGCAATGCAGTTGCTGGGCTACCTGCCTTAGCGAAGGGCCTACTGCGGAATTTCTTCGGTCGTCACTTCGAAGCGCTGCAGCGAGTTGGCGCCGAACACCATGGTGATCGCCACGTCGGCCGCATCGCGGCCGCGTGCAATCACGATGCGGCCGATGCGCGGCATGTTGTGGCGCGCATCGAAGGTGTGCCAGCGGTCGCCGAGGTACACCTCGAACCAGGCGCTGAAGTCCATCGGATACGGCACGGGTGGAATGCCGATGTCGCCGAGATAGCCCGTGACATAGCGCGCCGGAATGTTCATGCAGCGGCACAGCGTGATGGCCAGGTGGGCAAAGTCCCGGCACACGCCCGTGCCCTCGCGAAAGCCTTCGAGCGCAGTGCGGGTGGGGCGCGCGGTCTGGTAGTCGAAGCGCAAGTGGCCGTGCACGAAATTGCAGATCGCCTGCACGCGGTGCCAGCCCGGCACCACGCCGCCGAAGGTATCCCAGGCGAACTGCAGCAGTTCACTGTCGACCTCGCAATAGCGGCTCGGCAGCAGGAAGGGAAGCGCCGATACCGGCAGGTCGGCCACTGCGTGCTGGATGGCGCCGTAGTCCACCGGATCGGCCCAGCCGGGATCGAACACCACCGCGTGGTTGCGCAGCCGAATGCTCGAAACGCCCTCGGGAATGCGCACGCGCGCGCAGTGGTTGTCGAAGACGTCCACGTAGTAGTCGGTGTGCAGCGGCGGGGTGATGGTGATGTGCTCGCCGTTCTGGAGATCCGCCGCGCGCGAGGGATGGACCTGCAGCATGTAGACCAACGCCGTGGGTGCCGTGACGGCGAGCTCGATGTCGAAACCGATCCTGATCTGCATTTGCTTCTTCCCTGTGTGAACCATGTGTGTTGTCGGTGTCGTCCAAGCAGGCTTCATGCCGCCCGTGCCCGATGCTATAGATGGCCCCTTGCTGCGGCATGCGGGCAGATACGCCAGGCGCCGTAGGCGGGGGCCATGTGTTGTCGGTGCGCTCCTACCCCTTGCGCACCGCCTCTCCCACACCCGAGGGCGAGCCGCCACTACGGGTAACAGTGTGAGAAAACCATAACCTTTGGATTCGCTTGCAACCGCCCTCGGAGCACCGTTTTCGTGGCTTCATGGAGGCTGCAGCGTGAGCATCGAGCCACTGAAATCTGATCTGCAGGAGCGAATCATGGAGCTTTCTTCGCTGTTCGATTCATTCGCTGGTGCCTGGGGAGATGAAATCCTTTTCTGGGTGGTGGCTGCGGTGGCGGGCTTCATTTGCTTGATTGCGCTGGTGAACGTGCTGGACCTTTTTCTCGACAACGAAGTTGACCCCCCCATGAAAGATCCTCGATGACGCCTCAGAACAAGGCCGCCGCCGGACGCCGGTCGAAGGCCACGGATGGCAGCAATGCCAAGCAGCAGCAACTCGATGGCTTCGCGACCGATCATGCGCCCAATCTGACGACCAACCAGGGTCTTCAGATTCCAGACAACCACAACTCGCTCAAGGCCGGGTTGCGCGGGCCCACGCTGCTCGAAGATTTCATCCTGCGCGAGAAGATCACGCACTTCGACCACGAGCGCATTCCCGAGCGCGCGGTGCATGCGCGCGGCGCGGCGGCGCATGGCTTCTTCCAGGTCTACAAGTCAATGTCGCAGTTCACCGCGGCCGACTTCCTGCAGGACCCTGACGCGAAGACGCCCGTTTTCGTGCGTTTCTCGACCGTGGCCGGTTCGCGCGGCTCGGCCGACACGGTGCGCGACGTGCGCGGCTTTGCCGTCAAGTTCTACACCCGCGAGGGCAACTACGACCTCGTGGGCAACAACATGCCGGTGTTCTTCATCCAGGACGCGATGAAGTTCCCCGACCTCATCCATGCCGTCAAGCCCGAGCCGCACCACGAGATGCCGCAGGCCGCGAGCGCGCACGACACCTTCTGGGATTTCGTTTCGCTCATGCCCGAGAGCACCCATATGCTGATGTGGGCGATGTCGGACCGCGCCATCCCGCGCAGCTTCCGGATGATGGAAGGCTTTGGCGTGCACACCTTCCGCTTCGTCAACAACCGCGGCGAGAGCCACTTCGTGAAGTTCCACTGGAAGCCCAAGCTCGGCATCCATGGCCTCGCGTGGGACGAAGCGCAGAAGATCGCGGGCAAGGACCCCGACTTCCATCGCCGAGACTTGTGGGAGTCCATCGAGAGCGGCGACTTCCCCGAATGGGAACTGGGCGTGCAACTCATCGCGCCGGACAAGGCGCAGTCGCTCGGCTTCGACCTGCTCGATCCGACCAAGCTCATTCCCGAAGAGATGGTGCCGGTACAGCGCATCGGCCGGCTGGTGCTTAACCGCAACCCCGACAACTTCTTTGCGGAAACCGAGCAGGTGGCGTTCCATCCCGGGCACGTGGTGCCCGGCATCGACTTCAGCAACGATCCCTTGCTGCAGGGCCGGCTGTTCTCGTACACAGACACGCAGATATCTCGGCTGGGCGGCGCCAACTTCCACGAGCTGCCCATCAACAAGAGCGTGTGCCCGTTCCACAACTTCCAGCGCGACGGCATGCACCGCCAGACCATCGCGCGCGGGCAGGTGGCCTACGAGCCCAACTCGCTGGGCGACGGCAAGGAGTTCCGGGTCGACGGCGGCAGCGTGGGCTTCCAGTCCTTCCCCGACGATGTCGAGGGGACCAAGGTGCGCCGGCGCAGCCCATCGTTCGACGACCACTTCACGCAGGCGCGCCTGTTCTTCAACAGCCAGAGCGCAGCCGAGAAGGAGCACATCGTCGCGGGCTTCCGCTTCGAGCTCTCGAAGGTGGACGTGCCGGCGATCCGCCAGCGCATGGTCGACAACCTCGCGCACGTCGACGAGAAGCTTGCGCGCCGCGTGGCCGAGCCTCTGGGCATCGGTGCGCCCGATGCCAAGGCAGCAGCCGGACGCGCGGGCTATCGGGAGCACCGCATGACCTTGCCCATCGAGGAGTCTCCCGCGCTCAGCATGGCCGACACCGGCGACGGCTCGATCCGCACGCGCAAGATCGCGATCCTGGTGGCGGACGGCATCGACTCGGCATCGCTCAAGCCGATCCGCGATGCGCTCGAGCAGGCGGGCGGAAAGTGCAAGGTGGTCGGCCCGCGCCTGGGCACCGTGGCCAGCGCATCGAAGCGGCAGATCGACATCGACATGACCTTTGCCAATGCGCCTTCGGTGATTTTCGACGCCGTGCTGGTGCCAGGCGGCAGCCTGGGCGCAGCGGCGCTCGCGGGCATGGGCGATGCCGTGCACTTCGTGCTCGAGGCCTACAAGCATTGCAAGGCCATCTGCACCGTGGGCGAGGGGGTGCAGCTGCTGTCCACGCTGGGCATCGGTGCGGACGCGCCGCCTGCCAACCTGCCTCCCGGCGTAGTGGTGGCGGCCACGCCCGTGACCAATCTCGGCGACGCCACCGCGGCCACGCAGATCGCGCAGGATTTCATCGCCGCCATTGCCAAGCACCGCCACTGGGACCGCACCGACATCGATTCGGTCCCCGCATGAAATAGTCCTTTTGCGCTAGACCGTCTTGCGAATAGGCGGGGCGCGGGGCCGCTTCTAGACTTTCCCCACGAGGCCTGAACGGCGCGCACTTCCGCGACGTCGACCCCCGCAACCGCGGGCACACGGGCCGCGCGCGGGGGTCCAATGACGTGGTTTTCGAGAACGGGATGGGAGCGCTCGGCACGTCGTGCAGGAGCCGCGGGTGCCCTCGGGCTGGCTGGCATTCTTCTGCTGGGCCATGGGCCGCTGGCATCGGCGCAGCAGCAACAGGCGCCCAATGCCGAGGCCGCGGCCAGCAAGGCCGAGCAGGCCCGGCTTGCGGACACCGACACCTTGCTGGCGCTGACCAGCGAGGGTGCGGTGCTCTACGGGCAGGACGCCGTGAAGCTGTCCGGCTACCAATATTGCAGCCAGGCGGTGGCGCTGGCCGAGGCCGGTGAGTTTCGCCAGAGCGTGCGAGCCGCCAGCAAGGCGCTGCACCTGGCCAATGCCACGCGCGATCCGAACCTCATGGCCATGGCCAACCGCGACCTGGCCATCGTCTACAGCTATTCGGGCCAGCTCGACAAGGCCGAGGAGTTTGCACGCGAGGCGCTCAGGCATCCGGCGCGAGACCCCAAGCTGGTGGTCGGCCCGGTGCAGAAGGTCATCGGCGACGTGCGCACGCGCCGCGGCGACTTCGCCGGTGCCGTGCTCAGCTATGACGAGGCGTTGAGCAACAGCTCGCCGCGCTATGCGCCGCTGGTGCAGGCTTCGCTGGTCAATGCGCTCATCGAATCGGGCGATGCCGTGCGGGCGCGAGACATGCTCGGCAGCATGGCGCCGCCCAAGGACGCACCGCTCACGGCGCAGTTGGACCGCACCCGCGCACGGCTGCTGCTGGCCGAGAACAAGCCCGCGGAGGCCCGCGACATGTACCGCGCGCTCACCGCGCGGCAGGTGGGCACCGACACCGAGTACTACCGCCTCTGGGCTTGGGACGGCGTGGCGCGCAGCGAACTCGCGCTGGGCCAGAAGCAGGCCGCGGCCGAAGCCATGGCGCGCGCGCTGGGCGGCATTGACCAGGTGCGTGCGAAGTTCCGAAGCGAAGAATTCAAGATGGGCCTGTTCTCGGATCTGCAATCGGTGTTCGAGCGCGGCGTGTCGATCTACAGCGATGCGGGCGATGCGCGCCAGGCCTTCGAGGTGAGCGAGCGCAGTCGCTCGCGCGCACTGCTCGATGCGGTGCGCGGCCGCGCGAAGATCAGCGACCGGGCCGCGAGCACCGTCGACCTGGCGACGCTGCAGGGTGCCCTGGCGCCCGACGAGCGCGTGGTGCAGTTCCATTCGCTGCCCGACCGGCTGCTGGCGTGGGTCGTCAGCCCCACGGGCATCGAGGCCCACACCGTCGCGGTGCGCCGCGAAGAGCTGACCGAACTGGTCGAGGTGTTCCGCAACTCGATCGTGCGCGGCCGCCGCGCGGCCATCACCAATGGCGACAAGCTGGGCGCCGCATTGCTCGGCCCGCTCGGCCTCGCGTCCGGGCAGCGGCTCATCGTGGTGCCTCATGGGCCGCTGCACTATTTGCCGTTCCAGGCGCTGCGGCTGAACGCGCGCTACGTGATCGAGTCGCATCCGGTGGCGGTGGCACCGTCCATCAGCATTGCGGTGCAGCTGGCGCAGCGCACGCCGCGCGTGAGCGCAACGCTCACCGCCTTCGGCAATCCGCGCATCGAAGACAAGTACGACCTGCCGGGCGCCGAGATCGAGGTGAAGCAGCTCGCGCAACTGTTCCCGCGCAACACCGTGTACATGGGCGCCGCGGCCACCAAGACGCAGTTCCGCGAGGTGTCTGCGCGTTCGCCGCTGATGCACGTGGCGGCCCATGCCGAGGCCGATGCGGTCGACCCGCTCTACTCGCGCATCCTGTTGGCGAACGAAGGCGGCAAGCAGAATTTTCTCGAGGCGCACGAGATCCTCGGCCTGCCCATGGACGGCACGGCGCTGGTCACGCTGTCTGCTTGCGAGTCGGGCCTCGGGCGCATCGCGCAGGGCGACGAGGTGCTGGGCTTCACGCGCTCCTTTCTATCGGCCGGCAGCTCCAGCCTGATCGCCTCGCTGTGGCCGGTGTCGGACGACGCGACTGCCGTGCTCATGGGCACGCTCTACGGCGAGCTTTCGAAGGGCCGCGACATCCAGAAGGCGATGCAGGCCGGGCAGCTGGCCGTGCTGAGGGATCCCAAGATGTCGCATCCGTTCTTCTGGGCCCCGTTCAACCTGATCGGCAACTGGCGCCTCACGGTGGGAAGCTGACATGAGCGTTCGCAAAACAATCAATCCATGGTGGAGCACCGAGATGCGCGCTTGTCAACACTCGACGCCAATTGCTCTTGCCGTCTCCGCATTGATGGGGGCCGCGCTGCTGGTGGCAGCCCAGCGGACGCACGCGGCCGAGGCCGATACCACGACGCTTCTGCCCACCAAAGACCCCTGCGGCACCTGCGACCGGCCCGTCGCCCAGGCCACTGGCACCGTGGCGCCGCAAAGCCTGCCCGCGCCGCCGCAGCCGCCCGCCGCCTCGTTCAAGCTCAACGACCTGCGCCTGAACGGCGTCAAGGCGCTCACCAACGAAGAACTGCAGGGCATCACCGCACCCTACATCGGCCGCAACGTCACGCTCGGCGATCTCGAAAGCCTGGCGCAGGCCATCACAGCCCGCTACAAGGCGCATGGCTACTTTCTCGCCCAAGCCGTGGTGCCGGTGCAGACGGTGCGCGACGGCATTGTCGAGATCAGCGTCATCGAAGGCCGCCTCGGCAAGGTCGACGTCAATGTCGCGCCCGATGCACCTCTCAGCGAGGCGCGCGTGCGCGGCTTCCTCGCGCCGCTGCAACCCGGCGAGGCCGTGAGCGCGCCGGCCTACGAACGCTCGATGCTGCTGCTGTCGGACCAGCCCGGCATCAAGGTTTCGTCCGCCTTGCAGGAAGGCACGCAGCCAGGCACCACCGACCTGTCGGTCGAGGTGGCGGCAGCGCCGCGCTGGGCCTTCACGGCCGAGGCCGACAACCATGGCACAAAGGAATCGGGCCGCTTCCGCGTCGGCGGCACCGCGCGCTGGCTCAGCCCCTTCGGGATTGGCGACAACCTCGACATGCGGCTGATGGTGTCCAACAACAACGGGCTGCAGTTCGGCCGAGTGGCCTACGAGGCACCCATCGGAACCAGCGGCCTGCGCGCTGGCGTGGGCCTCGCGCGCGTCAACTACGAGCTTGGCGGCGAGTTCGCCGAGCTCGGGGCGCAGGGCAAGGCCGACGTGCTCGATTTCTCGCTCAACTACCCGCTCATCCGCCAGCGCCAGCAGAACCTGTTCCTGCGCCTGGGGGCCGACGTGAAGAACCTGACCGACGAGATGAATGCGGTCGATTTGACTTCGAAGAAGCGCGTGCACGGCTTTGGGCTCGGCTGGGCCTGGGAGCGGCGGGACGAGGTGTTCGGCGGCGGCTACTGGGCCAGCTCGGGCACGCTCTACCGCGGCGACCTGTCGATCCGTGACGAGCAGAGCCGCGCATTCGACCAGAGCATCGCGGGCCATCACACCGAGGGCGGCTACACCAAGCTGACCTTCCAGCTCTCGCGGCTGCAGGCCATCGTGCCGAACCATTCGCTCTATGTGGCGATCGGCGGCCAGCGGGCCAGCAAGAACCTCGACGCCTCCGAGAAGCTCTCGCTCGGCGGAGCGCGCGCGGTGCGTGCGTACCCATCCGGCGAACTGCTGGTGGACGAAGGCGCGATCGGCACCGTCGAGTGGCGCTGGTCCGTCAACTCGGAGCTCACCCCCTTCGTGTTCTACGACGCCGCGCGCGGAAAGATCGTGCGCGATCCCTCCCCATTCGACACCGGCCCCAACCGCCACAGCCTGCGCGGTTTCGGCATCGGCATTTCGTGGTCCCGGCCCGGCAACTTTGCGATCAACGCGACGATCGCCTGGCGCGACGGCACCCGGCCGGCGCAGACCGATGGCGGCGGCCGCAACCCGCGTTTGTACGTGCAGGCGCAAAAGGTGTTCTGACATGGCAATGCACAACCGTTCCCCACGATTCCAGCCGCGCCTGCAACTGCGTCCGGTCGCGCTCGCGCTGGTGTGCCTGGGCCTGGCGCCCGCGCTGGCCCAAACCCTGCCCACGGGGTTCTCTGCCATTGCCGGAGGCGTGACCGCCGCGACGCCGAACGCCGCGACGATGAACATCAACCAGACGACGGCCCGCGCCATCGCGCAATGGAACACCTTCTCCATTTCGACGGGCGCGACGGTCAACGTTGCGCAGCCGAGCGCCAGCAGCGTGCTGCTGAACCGCGTGATCGGCGGAGAGGCCTCGACCATTGCCGGATCGCTCAACGCAAACGGACGCGTCTTCCTGGTCAACCCGGCCGGCGTGACCTTCTCGAAGGGTTCGTCGGTCAGCGTCGGCGGGCTGGTCGCATCGACACTGGACATGTCCACCAGCAACGCCGATTTCATGGCCGGTGCGTCCAAGCTCGAGTTCAGGCAGCCGGACGGCAGTTTCGGCACCGTGGACAACCAGGGCAACATCACGCTGGTGGGCAGCGGCGGCACCGCGGCACTCATCGGATCGCGAGTGTTCAACAGCGGCAGCATCGTTGCCGACGGCGGCACGGCCGCCATGGCGTCGGGCGAGACCGTCACGCTCGACTTTGCCGGCGATGGGCTCACCACGCTTCGGGTGACGCCAGGCCTCTACAGCGGCGTGGCGAACAGCGGCACCATGCAGGCAAACGGCGGCCGCGTGGCGCTGGTGGCGACGAGCGGCTCGGAAGTATCGAACGGCGTGGTCAATTTCCGTGGCGTGCTGCGTGCCGACTCCATGGTTTCGCGCAACGGCGAAATCATCCTGGACAGCGGGCTGTCGTCCGAGGGCGTTCGCATGACGGGCGGCTTGGTGTCCGCGGCGGGCAACGGTGCTGGCCTCACGGGCGGCACCATCGACATCAAGGGCCTCGCGATCGGGCTGGTGCCTTACACGCCTCCGCTCATCATCGACGTTTCCGCGCCCGTGGAGCCGCCGCCACCGCCGCCCGGGAACGACGACCGCGGCGTCCTCGACGCGAGCGGCAGCGCGGGCGGCGGGCGCATCCGCCTTTATGCGAACGCGGTGACCGAAATCGGCGACACCGGCGCCATCGCGCTCGGCGCCGGTTCGATCCTGCGCGCGGACGCCGTTGCATCCGGCAACGGCGGTGACGTTCGCGTACTCGCCGAGCGCACCCTGCGTGCCTACGGCAGCATCTCGGCCCGCGGCGGCGCGGGCAGCGGCAACGGCGGCTTCATCGAAACTTCCGGAGGTTTCGCCGCGCCCGACGACGGGCTGGGCGGCGGTTTCAGCATCGACGGGCTGCGTGTGGACGCCGCCGCGCCTGCAGGAACCGCGGGCACCTGGCTCATCGACCCGTTCAATGTCGACATCGTTCCTGGTGCCGCAGCCGGCACGCTGCCGACCAATCCCTTCGAGCCGCTCGCGGCCAGCACGATCCAGGACGGCGACATCAACGCCGCCCTCAACGGCGGCACCAGCGTGCGCATCACCACCGGCGACCCCGGCGCGGGTTCGCCGACGGACGGCGACATCCGCATGTTCAACGGCGTGCGCATCAACTACAACACGGCCAACGGGCCGTTGACCTTCCAGCTCGATGCTCACCGCAGCGTGCGCGGCGACAACAACGTGGTGATCGAGTCCTCGGGCGCTGGCGGGCCGCTCAATGTGGTGTTCAACACCGACGTCAACGGCGGCGGTGCCGCAACCGGCGGCGGGCAGGTTAGCTACAGCGGCGACATCTACACCAACGGCGGCAATGTGGTGATGAACGGCGCCTGGTCGGCCGCGGGAGCGGGGCCGAGCGTGAGCCTCAACGGCAACGTCATCGACACGCGCGTCGGTCGCACCGATGCCGGGTCCGGCGGCTCCGTGACGATCAACGGCAACAGCACCGGGCCTTCGGGCGGCGGCTTCACGGAAGCGGCCGTCTACATCAGCGGCGTGCAGATCTCCACCTCGACCGGCGACGTCGACATCACGGGCATTGGCACCGACACCAGCGGCGTGCGGCTCAGCTCGCGCTTCACGGGCACAGGCTTTCCGAACCGGCAGACCGACATTTCGACGACCAGCGGCAACATCAACGTGAGCGGCGTGGGCAACTTCACGGGCAACAGCAGCGAGATCCCGGGCCATGGCGTGGTGCTGAACAACGCGGTGCTTCGCTCGGTCGACGGCAACATCGCGGTGAGCGGCCTGCGCCAGTCCGGCGCCGGCGACCCGGGCACGGGCGGCGACGGCGTGCTGCTGCGAAACGGCTCGCGGATTGCGACCACCGGTACCGGCAACATCGAGCTCACCGGCCAGGCCGACGGCGGCGGCGCTGGCGTGCGCCTCGGCCCGGTGGCGCCGGTGCCGGGCCTGTTCCCCACGGTGCTCGCGGGGGTCTCCGTCTCGTCGGCCGGTGGCAACGTGGTGCTGCGCGCAAGCAACGGCGGCGGCACCGACGCGCTGGTGATCGACGGCACCGTGAGCGCGGGCAACGTCGTCAACCTTCGTCCCGGCGGCGTGGCTGCCGACGGCACGGCCTTCGACCAGGTTGCGACGCCGATCACGCTCGGCGGCACGGCCAACACGGGCTTCGCGGTGTCGGCCGACGAGTTCTCCCGCATATCGGCCGGCAACGCCGTCGTGGCCGGCAGCAATGCGCATGCGGCCGACATCAACGTCGTCGGGCCGCTCGCCCTGGCCTCCGGCCTCTCGCTGCAAAACGGGGGCGGCGGCAACATTGCATTGCAGGCACCCATCACCGCGCCACGCGTGGGCCTGGTGTCGGCCGGCAACATCACGCAGACCGCAGCCGCGCCGATCACGGCCGGCACGCTGCTGGCTCTTTCCACCGGCGGCAGCGTGCTGCTCGACCGGGCGGCCAACAACGTGAGCGCGAACACGCTGGGCGGCGGGGCTGCCGGCGCGTTCCGCTACCAGGATGTGGACGAACTGCGCATCGGCCCCGTGTCGGTCATCGGCTACGACGCCGCCGGCAACGCGCCGCAAGTGGTGTCGGCCGGCTCGATGGCCGCGGACACGGTGTTCGTGCGCACGCTGAGCGGCGACCTGCAACTCGGCACGGCGGTGAGCAGCACTTCGGGCACCGACCTGGTTGCTGCGGCGCGCTTCCAGAACGTCGGTGGTGCCAGCCTCAGCGGCGCCCCGTGGCGCGTGTGGGCCGACACCTGGATCGGCGAAACGCGCGGCGGCATCGCCGGCTCGGGCCTGCTGCCGAATCTCTACAACTGCGCTTATCTGGGCCTGTGCGGCGTGACCGTGTCGCCGGGCGACAACCACTTCATCTATGCGCAGCGGCCGACCGCGACCGTCGTGATCGTCAATGCGTCCCGACAGGCCGGCCTGAACAATCCGCTCTTCACCTGGAGCATCACGGGCCTGATCCTCGGCGACAGCGGCGCTGGCTTCAACGGTGCAGTGGGGACCACGGCCACGCGGTCGAGCCCGCCTGGCGCGTATGCGATCAACGGCAGCTTCACCTCGGCCGAAGGCTATCTGGTCAACGTGGTGCCGGGGACGCTCACGGTCGGTGGCTTTCCGCAGATTCCGCAGGTCGATGTGATCCGCGAACTGCCGACCACCTGGCTGTACGACCGCAACATGGGTCCGCCTCCGATCTGCTTCGCAACGGGCCCCCTCGAAGGCGACCGGGGCGCGCAGGGCAACGACGTGCTGGCGCGCGAATGGTCGCGGGTGCGCTCGCGGCCCAATCTCACGAGTTGCGTCGACTCCGAAAAGCGCAACGGCTGCGCCGATTTCTAGGGGCTAGCCCGCAGCGCCGAAGCGGCCCGTGTAGGTGCGCAGGCCCTGGTGCGCCAGGTCGGACTGCGCATCGATGTGGACCTTGCCGCCCAGCGCCTGCCAGCGACGGCAGAACGCATAGTCCTCGCTCAGGTAGCGGCCATTGCCGGGCTCGGCCAGCAGGTCGAAGAACCGGTAGTGCGGCCACGCTTGCGCCGCGGCATCGCGCGACGGCTCGGGCGTGTAGCGCAGGTCGGGCCGGGCTTCGGCCAGGCGCTCGAACACCGAGCGCGCGATCAGCATGAAACCCGTGGGCGCGTCGAGCACCTCGACGAACCCGTCGGCGTCGACCGCGCGCGCGCCAACATATGCGTTGGCCGGAAAGCGCGCATGCCGCGCCTCGAAGTCGGCGCGAGTGCTGCCCGCGGGCAAGGCCTCGCGAAGGCCGCCGGCGGGCCAGCCGTCTTCCTTGAGCGGATAGACGCCGGCCACCACGTCGCGGCCAGCCAGCAGCAGCCGCAGCGCCGCTGTGGGCTCGAAGCCGATGTCGGCATCGATCCAGAACAGATGCGTCCAGCGCGTGTCGGCCATGAACTCGGCGACCAGCCGGTTGCGTGCGCGCGGAATCAGGCTGTCGCCGTCGAGGAAGCGCGTCTGCATCGAGAAGCCGTGGGTCCAGGCAAGGTTCACGAGGCCGAGCAGACTGCGCACGTAGATCGAGGCCAGCGCCCCGCTGTAGCTCGGCGTGGCGACGAAGGGCCGGATGTCTTTCAGTGCGGCAAGGTCGAGCATCGGTGGTGGCGGTTCCTCGGTTGGGCTCAGGCCGCGTGCGCGTGCCGCCGCGTGGTGAGCAGTGCGCGCAGCTTGGCCGGTGCGACCGGCTTCGTCAACAGCATCACGCCGCCATGGCGCAGGCGCTGCAGCACCTCGGGGCCGGTGGCGCCGGAGACCAGCACCGCGAGCGCATCGGGCTGCAGCCGCTTGGCGGCGGTGATTACGTCCATGCCGTCGTCGTCGCCGGCCAGTTGCAGATCGCACAGCACTGCGTCGAAGTGCAGGTCGCCCGTGCCCAGCCGAGCGATGGCCTCGGCACCGGTGGAAACGCATTCGACCTCGCAGCCCCACTGCTCCAGCAGGGTGCGGCTGCCGTCCAGGATGACCGGGTCGTCGTCGATCACCATGCAGTGCAGCCCCGCCAGGGGCGTGAGCGCCACGGGCGCGGGCTCGGGCGTGGTGGCCTCGTCGGCACGGGCAGCGGGCACGGTAAGCGCAAAGGTGCTGCCCGCCTGCAGGGCTGAGCGCACCGTGATGCGGGTGCCGAGCAGCGTGGCAATGCGCGCGCAGATGGCCAGGCCCAGGCCGAAGCCGCGGCGGCGGTCGCGCTCGGTGTTGGCCACCTGGTAGAACTCTTCGAAGATCCGGCCCTGGTGGATGGGCGCAATGCCCACGCCGTCGTCGCGCACCTCGATGCGCACGTTGTCGCCGTCCTTGCGGCTGCGGCGAGCGGCCACCAGCACCGTGCCGCCGGCGGGCGCATGGCGCAGCGCGTTGGCCACCAGGTTGCCCACAATGCGCTGCAGCAGCGCCGCATCGCTGCGCACTGCCAGCCCGCGGTCGCTCCAGCGCAGCCGCACGCGGGTCTCCGCCGCGGTGGCGGCATGCTGCGCATCGAGCTGGTCGAACAACGCGGCCAGCGGCACCTTGGTGATCGTGGGGGTCAGCACCTGGGCATCGAGGCGGGAGATTTCGAGCAGGTCGTCGAGCAGCACGCCCATGAACTCGGTGCTCTCTTGCAGGCGCAGCACGGCGGGCCGCTGCGCGGGGCTGGCGCCCGGCAGCAGGCCGTCGATGAAAAGGCCCATGGCATGCAGCGGCTGGCGCAGGTCGTGGCTCGCCGCGGCCAGGAACCGTGCGCGCGACAGCGCTGCCTGCTCGGCCTCGGCCATGCGCTGAAGCGCCACGGCCGTGGCTTCGCGCACCCGCTCCTCGCTGATGCGGCGATTGCTCTGCAGCCGCTCTGCGAGCCGGTCGATGTCGCGCGCGAGCACCGCGAGCTCGTGCGAGCTGCCGCTGTCGGATGCAGGCGAGTCGCTGTGCGAATCGCCTTCGACCACGTCGCAGCGCGCCTCGAAGTGCCCGGCCTCCAGTGCGGCCACAGTGCGCGACACGCGGCGCAGCGGCCGCGCCACGGTACGCGCCATGTGGCGCACCGAGGCCCAGGCCGCAAGCAGGGCAACCAGCGCAATGCCGATGCCCGCCATGAGCGAGCGGCTGCGCTCGCGCGCATAGGCGGTCGTGTCGCGAAAGGTCTGCACCAGGCCGATGGGCGTTTCACCCGCCGCGGTGGAGCCCGCGGGCGCGAAGGCGCTGGCGCGCGAGGCTTCGCGCAGCGTGACCGGCGAGGTGAACATGCGCAGCTGCGCGAGCGACGATGCCTTGGGCCCGGCCGTCACGTAGACCCCGGCGCTGTTGCTGATCTCGACCCGCATCACCTGCCCGCCGCGCAGCGCGGCGTTGGCCACGTTCTGCAGCGCCGGCAGGTCGCCGGCATAGAGGCTCAGGTCGGACATGGCCGCCACCTGCCGCGCCACGGCCTGGCCTTCGGCGTCGAAGGCCGCCTCGAGCGTTTGCAGCCGGCTGTGCGTGAACCAGCCGGTGAGCGCGAGGGCGACTGCGGCGCACGGCACCACGCCGAGCCGGAACAGGTCGCGCTGCAGGTTGCCGCGCACCACCAGCTTGGGCGCGGGCTGGGGCGGCGGCGAGCTGATGTCGGCGCGCGTGCCTTCGGGCGACAGCTTGTCGCTCATCGCATGACCGTGAGCCGTTCGGCCAGTTCCCGCTCCTCCGGCAAGCGCAGGCCGAGTCCGCGCGCCACGGTGACGTTGACGCGTACGGCGGCAGGCGTGGCCGACTCCACCAGCGGACTTGCACCGCCGCCGCTGCCTGCGAGCTTCTGCCCGAGCAGCCGCGCCTGCTGCGCCAACTGCGCGGGCGTCGACACCGCCGCGGCAAGGCCGCCGGAGCGCACCAGCCCTTCGCTGGCGCCGAACACCGGCAGACCCGCCTCCGCCCCCGCGCGCAGCACCGAGAGCGTGGCGGCCTGGCTGTCGCCGATCAGGTCGGGCAGCACCATCAGCGCGTCGCTGCGCGGCACCACTGCGCGCAGCGCGGCGGCCAGCGACTTGGCGTCGGGTGCGTATTCGACCTGCACGTCCCACGGCGGGTTGCCGCCCTGCGCGGCGCGCTGCAGTTCGCGCACCAGTGGCTCCGATTCGGGCGTGGCGACCATGCCGATGCGCTGCTTGTGCGGCAGCACCGCGCCCACCAAGGCGAGCTGGTCGGCCATGGCCGGGTCACGCAGGAGCACGCCCACGCGCCGGTCGCCGCGGCGCAGCGCAGGGCTGGTGGCGCGAAGATTCTCGTAGTCGAGCCGGCTCAGCATCGCGAGCACCAGCGGCTGCTGGCCCGGCCGTTCGAGCGCGGCGCGCGCGGCCGGCAGGCCGACCGCCATCGTGAGGTTGGCGTCCGATGCCGAGGCGCGCAGGCTGCGCGTGCGCACGCCGGTATTGGCGCTGCGTTGTTCGGGATCGGCGCTGGCGGTTTCCGTGGCTTGCGGCATGTCCGCGCCGCCCGGTGAAAGCCGCATCAGCTCGAAGCGCGACCCGGGTTCCTGGCCTGCGCGAAGGTGCTGAACGAACTCCGAGTGCGCCGCAAGCTCGTCGCCCATCAGCACCGTGAGGCCGGCGGCCGGCATGTGGGCGCCGAGCAGCGCGACGCCCATGGCCAGCGCGGCGAGAGCGCCGCGGTGCAGCCGTTTCCGGAAAAGCGAGATGAATGGGTTCACGGCGACAAACATGGACTGCTTCCGCAGCAAGGGCAGTAGGACCCAATGTACGGAAGCCCCCTGCTTCGCGCGATAAGGCGGAGGGCTTATGTCGGCACCCGCCACCGCATGCCAGCGTGACGAAGTTCACAATGCGGCAGCTGCTTGGCCTATGTCCGACGGACTAGGGCCCCGCGAACGGCGCCTCAGGCGTCGGCGTTCAGCAGTGCAGCCGCACGTTGCGCCTGGATCGCCTGGCGCAGCACGCGCGGCGAAACCGGCTTGTAGAGCACCGTGATGCCGGCGCTCGCCACTTCGCGCAGCCGGTCGGGCTTGGTCTCGCCCGTGACCAGAAGCCGCGCCGTTCCGGAGCCGATGCCGCGCGGATGGCGCTCGAGCGCGGCGATCACGTCGAGCCCGTTGTCGCCGCCTTGCAGCAGCAGGTCGCTCACCACTACGTCGGGTGGCTCGTCCCACTCGTCGGCCAGCGCGAGGGCCTCGGCGCGCGTCTGCGCCGCCATGACCTCGGCGCCCCAGTTGGTCAGCACCACGGTGAGGCCTTCGAGAATCGTGCGCTCGTCGTCGATCACCAGGATGCGCAGCTGCTCGAGGCTGGCCTCCTCCTCGATGGCGCCGACAGTGGGCGCGGCATCGAGCGCGGGCAGGGCGGCCGGTGCCGAACGCACCAGCACGCGCACGCAGGTGCCCTTGTGCGGCCGGGAGGTCAGTTCCACGCGGGTGTTGAGCAAGTCGGCCAGGCGCTGCACGGTGGCCAGTCCCAGGCCCATGCCGCGCTGGCCGCGGGGCGCCTGACGGCCGGTGCCTTCCACCTGATAGAACTCTTCGAACACCCGCGCCTGGTGCTGCACCGCAATGCCCACGCCGGTGTCGACCACGTCGATGCGAACGCCCCGGCCGCGCCGCCGGGCGCCGATCAGCACGCCGCCGTCGATGGTGTGGCGCAGCGAGTTCGACACCAGGTTATTGAGAATGCGCGAGAGCATCACGTAGTCGCAGCGCACCCAGAGGTCGGTCTTGCGCGCCACCAGGCGCAGGCCCTGCTGCTCGGCCACAGGGCGGAAGTTGCGGCTGATCTCGTCGAACAGCTGGTCCAGTGGAAAGTCGGCCCACTGCGGCTGCAGCACGCCGGCATCCAGCTGCGAGAGGTTGAGCAGTTCCGAGAACAGCCGGTCGAGCGAATCCACGCATTCGCGAATGTGGCCGATTCGCTGCAGGCGCACGGGATCGGTCTCGCCGTTGGCCAGGCCGTCGGAGAACAGCGTGAGCGCATGCAGCGGCTGGCGCAGGTCGTGGCTGGCCGCGGCCAAGAGGCGAGTCTTGGCCTGGCTCGCAACTTCGAGTTGCTGGTTCTTGCGCGCCAGTTCGGCCGTAGCCTCGCTGATGCGGCTTTGCAGCAGCCGGTGGCTTTCGGCCAGCGCGCGCGCCGCCTGGTTGAATCCATGCTGCAGATGGCGCACTTCGGAGGTGCCTTCGATGGCCACGCTCGCGGCCTCGCCGGCGCCCAGGCGGTCGACCGCCTTGCCCAGCGCACGGATCGGCTCGCTGATGCGCCGCGCCGCCCACCAGCCCGCCAGGCCCACGCCCACCAGGCTGATGGCCAGCACCAGCACCACGTTGAGCCACACCGAGCGCCGCGCATGCTGCACGGCGTCCAGGCTCATCTCGACCATCACCTTGCCGTTCTGCTTGCCCTCTTCGCTCACGATAGGCACCACCACCTGCAGGCCCTCGCTGCGGGCCCGATCGACGGTTTCGGAGTTGGCCACGATCTCGCCGTCGTCCGACCAGATCTGCACCTGCTGCACGTGAGGCTGGTAGGTGCCCGACTGGGCGGTGCGCTGCAGGATGCGCCGGTCCATGCGCACCAGCGGGGCCTGCGCCGCCGTGGCCACCTGCAGCGCCACCGTCTGGGCATTGGCGCGCATCAGCTCGGTCAGGTTGTCCAGGTGCTGGCGGGTGAGCACGGCAATAGCTGCCAGCGTGGCCGCAGTGGCAGGCACCAGCGCAAGCAGGATCAACTGCTGCGCGAAGGTGAGGCGGGCGAGCCCCCGCAGGACGTGGAAGTTCCAGTTCATGGGGGCATTGGCGGCATGGCAGTCAAGCTTAGGAGGCTGGCTTCGCGAGCGAAAGATGGGAAAAACATCACGAAAATAACCCGTATCTAGTATCTAATTGCGTCGCTCACCGATGTTAGACCCGCTGGTACGCAGCGGCCCCATGTCTCCGTGTCAAAAAATGCAGGCCTCCATACGCAGCGTCCGGAAGGCATCCGGCGCTCCTGACGCGTTTCGCGCCTCCCGCCCTTGCGCGAGGTTCAGTCGTGCCGCTGCCGTGGTGCGCCGCGGCGCCGCCTTGTTGACCCTGCTCGCCGTCCTCCCGCTGATGGCCGCGGCCCAGCCCGCACTGCAGCCGGATGCGCCGGTGCGCTTCGGCATCCTGCCGCTCGGCGGCGCCTTCGAGTCGCGCAGCGACTGGGATCCACTCCTGGCCGAACTGAGCCGCGCCATTGCACGACCGGTGAGCGTGCTGTCGGTCAACTCGTATGAAGCGCTCGAGCAGGCCATTCAGCGCGACGAGGTCGACATGGCATTCCTGTCCGGCAAGATGGCGCTCGACGCCGTCACCCAGCGACGCATGAAGGTCGTGGCGCAGGTGGTGCGGCACGACGGGCTGCCCGGCTACCGCGCGTTGCTGCTGACTCGCAAGACGCCGCCTTTCAATTCGAAGAAGAGCTTGCTCGGCGAGCCGGAGCGCTGGCGCCTCGCGCGCGGGGAACGGCAGTCGGTGTCGGGCTTCATCGTGCCGCAGCTGCAATTCTTCCTGCCCAACCACATCGCGATGGAAACGCGCTTCCTGAGCGAGATCGTGGGCACCCACCAGACCACCGCGCTGGCCGTGGCCAACAACGAAGCCGACGTGGCCACCAACAACACGGCCGACTTCGAACGCTTCAAGCTGCGCTTCCCGGCCGAGGCGCAGCGGCTGCAGGTGCTCTGGGAATCCGAGCTCATTCCGCATGCGCAGATCGTGGTGCGGCGCGAATATCCGCCCGAGCTGCGCAGCAGCGTGCAGGCCTTTCTTGTCAGCTACGGCCGCGCCAAGGGTCCGCGTGGCGATGCCGAGCGCCTGGTGCTCAAGTCGCTGCATGACCTGGCCGGTTTCGTGGCCGCGGACAACAGCTCGCTGCAGCCGGCCGCCAAGCTCGCCTACCAGCTGGCCAGGCAGAACGCCATGACGGCGCAATGGGTCAACGACGCGGCGCGCAAGGCGCGGCTGCATCGCATCGAAACCAGCTACGCGGAGCAGGTCACCGTCTTGCGGGATCTGTCGCCCTGATGTTGCCCATGGCGTTGTCGCGCGTCCTCCGGCTGTTCGCGGTGGCGCTGGCGCTGGCCGTTGCGGCCGCCGGTTCGCTGGCGCAGGGCGGTGCGGTAGGCGCTCACAAGGGCGCGGCGCCGGTCGCGTCGATCCGCTTCGGCGTGCTGCCGCTCGGCGGCACGGTCGAATCGCGCGCCTTGTGGATGCCGCTCCTGGCCGACATGAGCCAGGCCATCGGCGTGCCAGTGAACGCTTATTCGGTAGCGTCCTACGAAGAGCTCGACCGCGCCATCAAGCGCGACGAGATCGACATGGCTTTTCTGTCGGCCAAGATGGCGCTCGATGCCGTGATGCAGCAGCGCATGAAAGTGGTGGCCCAGATCGCGCGCCGCCCCGGCATGCCGACGCATCGCGCGGTGCTGCTGACGCGCAAGACCGGCGTGCCCAACACGCTGGAAGCCGTGCTGACGGAACCCGAGCGCTGGCGGCTCGCGCGCGGCGACAGCCGCTCGGTGACGGGCTTCCTCATTCCGCAGAGCCAGCTCTTCCTGCCGCGCAACATCGAGCTGGAGACACGCTTTCGCGGCGAGGTCGTCGGCAACCACCAGGCCACCGCGCTCGCCGTGGCCAATGGCGACGCCGACGCGGCCACCAACAACACCACCGACTTCGAGCGCTTCAAGGAACAGTTCCCGGTCGAGGCCGCACGGCTTCACATCGTGTGGGAGTCCGAGCCCCCGCCCGGCGCGCAGATGGTGGTGCGGCGCGCCTATCCGGCCGAGTTCCAGGCCCGGCTGCAAGCCTTCCTTGTCGGCTACGGCCAAGGCAAGGGCCCGCGCGCGGAAGCCGAGCGCGAAGTGCTCAAAACGCTGCGCGCGGCCTACGGCTACGCCACGGCCGACGACAGCGCGCTGCTGCCGGAGGCCATGCTCGAATACCAGCTCGGCAAACAGCGCGCCATGGCCGCCGCGTGGGTCAACGAGGCCGCGCGCGAGCAGCGCCTGCGGCGCGTCGAGCAGACTTACAAGGAACAGGTCGAGAGATTGCGTGCGGCTTCTACCGCCGCCCGCTGAGCGAGGTGTGCGGTAGTTGGCTGGATAGCGCCGTTGACGGCATCGGACTTATCGGGGGTCTGGAACCTGCTCGTGCCAATGAACGATTGATCGTGATCGTGAAATCCATCCGCGCAACGCGACTGGCGGGCAGGCAATGAGATCGAGCAGTGTCTTCTCAGAGGTACGCTTGATCGTCACACATCCATCAATAAAACAGCCGCGCCAATGAGTGAGCAAAGGGAAACCATGATCTGGACACATTCCATTCCCCAGCCTCCCGTGCCGCAATTCCTGCGCGAGATGCTCAAGGACTATCCGGAGATCATTCAGGACATTCAAGACGGCCTGAATGAGATCGTGGCCAAGTATCTTGAGAGAAAGTGGGGCACTCCTTTCAACGAAGTCTCGGAGGAGCTTGAAAGTGCTCTCAGCCACCACCGTTTCGAAGCCTCTGAAGCCCTCAAGGAAGCCGAGCAAACCGGCGATTCGCAGGCGATTTACAAGGCCAAGATAAAGGGCGATGCGGTGTCGGAGGCATACCACGTAGGAGGAGCCGATTTCGACGAGCTGCAAAACTACTTCGAAACCTACAGGGGGATGTTCGAATGAGCGACCCCACCGGCAAACTCGATCCCGAGACCCACCGCCGTATTTTTACGGACACTGTGGTGCCTGGAAGCGCTCTACCTAGAACATCCCCGCAGGCACAGCCTCACGCTATCGTTCTGGCGGGCCAGCCAGGCGCCGGCAAGGGCAACCTTGTAAATGCCGCAGAGAAAGAGTTTTCCAAGAACATCGTCCCCATCGACCCCGATGCACAGCGCAAATTTCACCCTGACTTCAAGGAGTTGCGCGAAACCTACCCCTACACCTGGTCCGGCCACACGCGCCACGACGCGAGCCGCTGGGCCGGCGAGCTGCGCGATGCGGCCGTCGCAGGGAGACGCAACCTGATCGTCGACACCACATTGGGTCATGCAGACGGTGCCATCCAGACCATCAAAGGATTGCAGGCCAAGGGCTACAGCGTTGAGGTGCGCGCCGTCGCCACGCACCGGCTGGAGAGCGAAATTGGCGTCGATCGGCGTTTCACGGCCGACTTGGAACGGCGAGGCTATGGCCGTCACGTCCCCGGCGACTTTCATGACGCCGCCTACAAGGCCCTGCCAGCTAACCTCGACAAGGTGCACGAGCAAACCGGCGCCCGCATCCGCATTTACAACCGCGAAGGCGCGCAGCTGTACGACAGCCACACCAGCCCTTTGGAGCCCAGTGTCGCTTTGGAGCAGGCGCGCGAGGCCCGCATGGCCGATCCCAAGATCACGCGCAGTACGGCGGAGCGCGCACGTGAGCAGCAGGACTTCCATAGAAGCTTGCCCGACACCCTCGAACGCAACCCCAAGATCAACTTGGAGACAGCGAAGAACCTCCCGCCCGAACGCCAGGCGCAGGGCGTGGTGCCCAGAGTCGAGCGCACCGCCACCGAAACCACTGCCGTCGACCGCAGCGTTCGCATCGAGCCCCGGGGCCGCTCGTGTTGCACTCGGCCTGAAGGTCATCGGCACCGCCGCCCTGGCCCACGACGCCGTCACCACCGGCCTGGACACGAAGAACCTGCTCGACCAGGGCAATGTCACTGGTGCCCAGTCACAGGTGCTGCATTTCGCGGGCCGCAACCTCGGCATGGTCGGTGGTGCCATGGCCGTAGGCTCGGCTGCGGCGGCGGCCGGCATCGAGACCGGGCCCGGGGCCCTTGCCGCGGGCCTGGCCGGTGGCCTCGTTGGTGCCGTGGCCGGCAACAAGATCATGGATGCCGTGGACCAATCGCGCATCTATACCCACCGCGGCAGCGACGACAACGACTGGAACCTCGACCCCGGGCAGCCCGCGCAGGGCTGGACCCGTCTGCCTCGCCCCGGTGAGTTCGGACCCCAAGGGCCCCCTGAAGGGACGGGCTACAAAAACCACCTGATGCACGCCCCGCCCCGCCCCGCCTGGCCGATGAGCTGAACTACAAGGCCAGCAACGTGGCCGTCGAGCTGGCGTTGGCCCACCCGCGCGCACCCCAAGACCCTTACAAGCAGGCACCCGAGAGCATCGGCGAAACGGTGCGCCCCGGCATCGGCGCCAGCCAGCCGTGGCTACGCGATCCCCAAAGCCATGCCTGGACGCGGCAGGCTACCGAAGCGTCCACGCCCATGACCCACGGCATGCCGGCTCAGCGCACGGTCACGGCCAGCCCGGAGCAGAGCCGGCAACTGGACGCAGCGGCCCAGCGCGTCATTGCGGACAACACCGCCCACAGCCCCCAAGGCATCGCCCAGCGCTATCAGGAGGCCTACGCTCAGCATGGATGGAAGCAACACGGCCCGGTGCCGGCTGCCGTCACCAATGCCACCCCAGCCCCTGTGCGCGAGGAGCCCAATGCCACGCGCCAGCAGGTGCCTGCACCGCCGCAGCCCGCGAGCGGCCACCTGACACCTCAGCAGATCGAGCGCATCGACCAGCCCGGCCATCCCGGCCACGACATGTTCAAGCAGGCCCGCAGAGGCTTGGTCGAACTCAATGCCAACCTCGGCGTCGTCCTCAGCGAGGAGCGCACCGACAAGCTGGCCGCCGGCCTGGCGGCGAGTGCCGCACTGGAAGGGATCACGCGCATCGACCATGTGTGCCTGGGCACCGATGGCAACGATCGCACCGACAGCAGCAAGATCTTTGCGGCCCAGGGCAAGCCGGGCTCGGTGTTTTCGAAGGTGGCCGGTGGGGAGGTTATGCCGTTCATGGACGCCCCGCTGGCGCAAAGCTCGCAAACCTTCGTCGAGAACCAGCAGCAGCGCGAAGCGCTGGACCAACGGTTCGAACAGAAATTGCAGCAAAGACTAGGGCAAGAGACGCAGCAAAGCCAGGGTCAAGGCAGGAGCGTGTCGCTCGGATAGGACTGAGCGAGCATCTAGTCCCTTCGCCGTAGCTCCAAATCCCTCCGCCTAGGCCGTTAGGCGGATTTGCCGCAGGCCCTCTGCGCTGGAAACTCCGTGCTTCTTTCGGGCAGCCCTTGCCTTTGACGGAGTGCGGATGAGTTGGCGAACAAAAGTGGTCTGGAGCGAGGGGATGCTGCTGCAGCCCCAGCACCTGCAGCAGAGCGAGCGTCATGGCGACCATGCGCGGCATGTGCTGTTGCGTTCCACCACGCCCTATGCGTGGGGCTTCGCGGAGATCGAGATCGATCAGGCCGCGCTCACACTGGGCAAGCTGGCGCTGGTGCGCGCGGTGGGCATCTTCGGCGACGGCACGGTGTTCGACATGCCGGCGGTCGATCCGCTGCCCGAACCCATCGACATTCCGCCCACCATGCGCGACGAGGCCGTGATGCTGGCACTGCCCGTGCGCCGGGCCGGGGCCCGCGAGGCCGACGCCGAAGAGTACGAAGAGCTGGTGCGCCACCGCGTGCTCGAGTCCGAAGTGCCGGACTCCAACACCGCCGGCGAGCGCACCGCCATGCTGCAACTGGGCCAGCTTCATACCCGCCTGATGCGCGCCAGCGAAGCGACCGATGCCTGGACCACGCTGGGCGTCGCCCGGGTGCTCGAGCGCCGCGTCGACAACCAGGTGCAGCTCGACCGCGCCATGCTGCCGCCGCTGCTCGACGTGGCGGGCCATGCCGTGATCCGTTCCTGGCTCGACGAACTGCTGGGCCTTATGCGCCAGCGCGGCGAGGCGTTGGCCGGCCGCATGACGCAGGGCGGCACCGGCGGCGTGGCCGAGATCGCGGACTTCATGCTGCTGCAGACGGTCAACCGCAACGAAGCCGTCTTCGCGCACCTGGCCAAGAGCGCCATGCTGCACCCGCAGCATTTTTTCGAGCACGCGCTCGGGCTCGCCGGCGACCTTGCAAGCTTTCGCGATTCGCGCCGCGTCACGCGGTTCGGCCCCTACATCCACGACGATCTGGCGTTGAGCTTCCGTCCGGTGATGGACGATTTGCGGCGCAGCCTCTCGATGGTGCTGGAGCAGTCGGCCATCCGCATCGAGCTGCACGATCGCAAGCACGGTGTGCGCGTGGCGATGGTCACCGACGTGGAGCTGCAGCGCAAGGCGACCTTCGTGCTCGCGGTGAATGCCAACATGCCGAGCGAAGCGCTGCGCGCGCGCTTCCCCACGCAGGTGAAGATCGGCCCGGTCGAGCGCATCCGCGACCTGGTCAACCTGGCGCTGCCGGGCGTCACGCTCACGCCGATGCCGGTGGCGCCGCGACAGATTCCGTTCCACACCGGCGCCAACTACTTCGAGCTCGAAACGCGCAACAGCGATCTGTGGCGCCAGCTGGAGCAATCGGGCGGCATCGCGATGCACATCGCGGGCGACTTTCCCGGCCTCGACCTCGCGTTCTGGGCCATTCGTTCCTAGCCCCATCGGGCTGACGGAAACGGAACACCATCATGACCACACCAGACCCCTTCGCCGCTTTCGAGTCGGAGCGCACGGTCATCAAGCCCAAGCCGCGCACGCCGGCCGGCACGCCGCCGCCTGCTGCCGCGCCTGCGCCTTTCTTCGGCGGCGCGGATCCGACGCCCGCGGTCGAGCTCGGTGAAATCGGGCTGCTCAATCCGTTGGTTTCGGCGGCGGGCAAGCTGTTGGTGCTGATCGGCAAGCTGCGCAACCTGGTGCAGCCGCCCAATGTGCCGGCCCTGCGCGCCTCCACGGCCGACGCGGTGAACCAGTTCGATGCCGCCGCGCGCCGCACCGGCGTCAGCAACGAGTCGGTGCTGGCCGCGCGTTACGTGCTATGTACGGCACTGGACGAAGCTGTGGCCAACACGCCGTGGGGCGTGCAGGCTGGCTGGAACAAGCAGAGCCTCTTGGTGCAGTTCCACAATGAGACCTGGGGCGGCGAAAAAGTGTTCCAGCTGCTCGCCAAGCTCGCGCAGGACGTGCCCACGCACCGCCAGCTGCTGGAGCTCATCTACAGCGTACTCGCACTCGGTTTCGAAGGCCGCTACCGCGTGGTCGACAACGGCCGCGCCCAGCTCGATCAGGTGCGCCAGCGCCTGGCCGACCTCATCGCCAAGGACCGCCCGCCGCTCGAAGCGGATCTTTCGCCGCATTGGCGCGGGCAGGGCGCGGGAACCGTGCGGCTGCGCGAATCGCTGCCGCTGTGGGTGTTCGCGGCCGGCTTCGCGCTGCTGCTTGCGCTGGCCTGGTTCGGCCTGCGGCTCACGCTCAACTACCGCTCCGACACCACCTATGCCGCGGTGTCGGGCCTGCGCGTGCCCAACCTCCAGATCGCGCCGCCCGCCGCGCCGGCCAAGACGCCGCGGCTCGCGCGCTTTCTGGAGCCTGAGATCAAGCAAGGCCTCGTCACCGTGACCGACGAGGCCGACCGCAGCGTGGTGCGCCTGCGCGGCGATTCCTTCTTCGGCTCCGGCAGCGCCGAGCCGATGGCCGCATCGCTGCCGGTGCTGCGCCGCATCGGCCAGGCACTGGCCGAAGTGAAAGGCGAGGTGCTGATCACCGGCCACTCCGACAACCAGCCGATCCGTTCGCTGCGCTATCCGTCCAACTGGCATCTGTCGGCCGCGCGTGCCGACGCGGTGAAGGGCTCGCTCACGACGCTGGTCGAGCCGGCGCGCATGCGCTCCGACGGCAAGGCCGACGCCGAGCCCGTGGCCGCCAACGACACGCCGGCCAACCGCGCGCGCAACCGGCGCGTCGACATCGTGCTGTTGTCCGAGCCGGACAGGGTCGCTTCGGCGGGAGTGACGAAATGATCAAGAAAATCTTCGGCTTCCTGTTCAGTCCGGTGCTGCTGACCATCCTGGCGCTGGTCATCGTCTCGCTGTTGATCTGGTGGATCGGACCGCTGGTGAAGATCGGCGCGTGGGCGCCGCTCGAAAGCGAGCTCGTGCGCGCGCTGGTGATCGGCGCCATCGTGCTCATCGTGGTGCTGCGCGCGCTCTACCGCCGCTGGCGCGCGCGCCGTGCGAGCCAACACCTCACCGACGGCCTCATGAAGGCGCCGGCCGCCAAGAGCGACGCACCGGTCAATGGCGAACAGAAGATCCTGGACACGCGCTTCAGCGAAGCCGTAGCCACGCTCAAGCAGATGCGCCTGCATGCGGCCGGCAAGAAGCCGGGCTGGCGCGACTGGCTCTCCATTTCCGGCGGCAGCTACCTGTACGACCTGCCGTGGTACGTGTTCATCGGCGCCCCGGGCGCGGGCAAGACCACGGCGCTGGTCAACTCGGGCCTGTCGTTTCCGCTGGCGGAGAAGTTCGGCCCCGGCGCCATTCGCGGCGTGGGCGGCACGCGCAATTGCGACTGGTGGTTCACCGACGAGGCCGTGCTCATCGACACCGCCGGCCGCTACACCACGCAGGACAGCCACCAGTCGGAAGACAAGAGCGCGTGGGAAGGCTTTTTGGGCCTACTCAAGAAGGCGCGCCCGCGCCGCCCACTGAACGGCGTGTTCCTGACCGTGAGCGTGGCCGACTTGTTGAGCCAGGGGCCCGAGCAGCGCACGCAATTGGCGGCGTCGATTCGCGCGCGCTTGCTCGAACTCGATGCGAAGCTCACCACGCGGCTGCCGGTGTACGTGCTCGTCACCAAGAGCGACTTGCTCTACGGCTTCACCGATTACTTCGATGACCTGGGCAAGGAGCAGCGCGCGCAGGTCTTCGGCTTTACGCTGCCGGCCGACGAGAACGTGCAAGCCGACGACAAGGGCCTTTCCACCGCCTTCAACCGCGAGTTCGCGCTGCTGCACAACCGCGTCAACGACGGGCTCATTGCGCGCATGCAGCGCGAGACCGACGGCACGCGCCGCGCAGCGATCTTCGGCTTTCCGGCGCAGTTCGGTTCCATCGGCTCGATGCTGTCCGACCTGCTCGACCAGGTGTTCACCGGCTCGCGCTTTGCGCAGCCGCCGTGGGTGCGCGGCGTGTACTTCACCAGCGGCACGCAAGAGGGCAGCCCGATCGACCGCGTGATGGGCAGCCTCGCGCGCAGCTTCGGCCTGGAGCGCGCCATGCTCGCGCCGCAGAAGTCGAGCGGCCGCAGCTACTTTCTCACCGCGCTGCTGCGCGAGGTGGTGTTTCCCGAGCAGCGCCTGGCCGGTGCCAACGTGAAGCTCGAGCGTCGGCGCCATGCCCTGCGCATGGCCGGCGTGGCGGCCATGACGCTGGTCACGCTCGCGCTGCTCGCGAGCTGGGGCTACAGCACGCTGCAGAACGTCAACTACTTGAAGTCGGTCGAGGCGCGTGTCGAGCCCGCGCGCCAGAACCTCGCGGCCCTGCCTTCGCGGGTGCAGAACCTGGTCGAGGTGGCGCCGGTGCTGCAGGGCCTGCGCGACATCTGGAAGACGCCCGACAACCGGCAGGGCGACGAGCCGCTGTCGATGACGCTCGGCCTCTACCAGGGCGACAAGCTCGACGCCGCCGCCATGCTCACGCACCAGCGCGCGCTCAACGACGCCTTTCTGCCGCAGATCGCCAAGCGCATCGAAGACCAGCTGCGCACCGCGCAGAAGGACAACCTCGAATACACGTACGAGGCGCTCAAGAGCTACTTGATGCTCTACCAGCCTGAGCACTTCGATGCCGAGGCGCTCAAGGCCTGGATCACGCTCGACTGGGCGCGCAGCCTCGACCGCGGCATTCCCGAAGACCAGCGCCAGGCGCTGGAAGACCAGCTCGATGTGCTCATCGCCCAGGGCCCGCCGCGCTCGCCGCTCAAGATGGACGAGAACCTGGTGCGCAGCGTGCGCGCCGTGCTTGCGAGCTACCCGCTGGAGCAGCGCGTGTTCAGCCGCCTCAAGCGCCAGCGCGCCACCAAGGACATTCCAGGCTTCAGCATCGCCACCGCCGCGGGCCCCTCGGCGCCGCTGGTGTTCGAGCGCATCAGCGGCAAGCCGCTGACCGAAGGCGTGCCGGGCATGTTCACCTACGACGGCTATCACAAGCGCTTCCAGAACGAAGTGACGGTGCTCACCGGCCTGCTCGCGCAGGAAGACCCGTGGGTGCTCGGGCAAGACCGCGGCGCCGCCGATCGCATGCGCGACGTGGCCGCCCTTGGCGCGCTGACCGACCGCGTGCGCCGGCTCTACCTGGCGGAATACGTCAAAGTGTGGGAGACGCTGCTGGCCGACGTGCGGTTGATCCGCGCCACCGGGCTCGAGAAGAACATCGAAGCCGCGCGCATCCTCTCCGGCGTGGGATCGCCGCTGGCGAACTTCCTGCGCGCGGTGGTGAAGGAAACCACGCTCATCCCGGCCGACCAGCCCAAGGACGTGGTGAGCAAGGCCACGGCCACGGTCGCCAACACCCGCAAGGGCCTGGAAGACCTGTTCGGCGGCGACCCGAACAAGGCCGCGGCCAGCGGTAAGCGCATCGAGAGCATCGTGGACGACCGCTTCGAGCCGCTGCGCCGCCTGGTCACACCGGTTGCGCCCAACCAGCCCGCGCCCATCGACGATGCGCTCAAGCTCTTCAACGAGGTGTACGTGTACCTCAATGCGGTCGACACAGCCGTGAAGGGCCGCACCTCGCCGCCGCCCGGCGACGTGGCTGGCAAGCTCAAGTCCGACGCGGGCCGGCTGCCCGAGCCGGTGCGCACGATGGTCGAGAACCTGAGCCAGTCGGGCGCGGCGCAGGCCCAGGTGGCCGAGCGCGGCAACCTGAGCCAGGACCTGCGTCCCGTGACCGAGTTCTGCAACCGCGCCATTGCGGGCCGCTACCCCTTCGTGGGCAGCAGCAAGCGCGACGTGCTGCCCGAAGACTTCGGCCAGATGTTCGGTGCCGGCGGCCTGATGGACGACTTCTTCCAGAAGCGGCTGGCCGCGCTGGTCGACACCAGCACCAAGCCGTGGCGCTACAAGCCCGTGGCCGAGCGCGGCGCCGTCACCACGCAGGCGCTGGCGCAGTTCGAGCGCGCCGCGCGCATCAAGGACATCTTCTTCCGCGGCGGCGGCCGCGGCCCTTCGATGCGGCTGGACTTCAAGCCGGTGGAGATGGACGCGGGCATCACGCAATTCATTCTGGACGTGGACGGCCAACTCGTGAAGTACGCGCACGGGCCCGTGGTGCCCATGGCCGTGCAATGGCCCGGGCCGAAGGGCAGCAACCAGGTGCGCATCCAGGTGAGCCCGCCTTCGACCACCGGCAGCTCGGGTTCCGCGGTCGATGGGCCGTGGGCGCTGTTCCGCGCGCTCGACGACGGTCAGCTCGAAGCCGGCGATGCGCCCGAAAAGTTTTTTATCACCTTCCAGGTCGGTCCGCGCAAGACGCGCTTCGAAGTGACGACGAACAGCGTGCAGCATCCCATTCGCCTGAAGGAACTGCGTGAGTTTTCTTGTCCGGAGGGGTTGTGAGCGACGCAGCCGCTTTTCCTTCTGCTTCTTCTTCTGCATTGCCCGGATGGTTCGGCAAGTTGCCGGGTATGGGGGACTTTGCGCACCGGCGCTTGCCTGAGTCTTTTCGTTCGGTGTGGGACCAGTGGCTGCAGCGCGGGTTGGCGCGGTTGAAGGATCGGCATGACGACTGGACTTCGCATTACCTTGAAGCGCCGATCTGGTGTTTCGCCTTGGGTCCGCAGGTTGCCGGCGAGGGCGCTTGGATCGGCGTGTTGATGCCTTCGGTGGATGGGGTGGGGCGGTACTTTCCGTTCACTATTGCTGTAGCGCTTGATGCTTCTGTGGGTGAGGTTCTGCGAGGGGATGCGCTGCAGGGTGCGTTGACGTGGTGGGCGCTTGGCACGCGGGCTGCGTTGGAAGGGCTTGAGGGGGATCTGGATGCGCTGCGGTTCGATGCTGTGCTTGAGCGGTTGTTTGTTGCTGCTGCTGCCGGTGATGTGCACGCTGATGCTGTGGAGTCGCTGGTTTTGCCGGGGGCTGGGGGGTCGTTGTGGATGGGCGATCCGGGCGCTGAAGGGACTGTTCGAATGGTTGTTGCGGGGTTGCCGGTGGATGGGGAGTTCGAGGCTTTGTTTTTGGGGGGTGGGGAATGACTTCTGTCGGTCGTTTTCTTTCCCGAGGCCGGGATATCCGCCCGGCGGCGGACTTACTTTCTTTTGCTTCGCCAAAAGAAAGTAAGCAAAGAAAAGGCGACCCTACTGTCTGCGTCCC
>NZ_LMCQ01000012.1:341069-682976 GCF_001424835.1 Variovorax sp. Root318D1
CTCCGGCGGGGGTCCGCAGAACTCGCTTCGCTCAAACAGCTGCGGCCCTGATCCCGCCTGCATCTGCGCTCCTCGGCGCATACAGAAGGGGTGGGAGCCGACAGGCCATCGCTTCGCTCGGCCGAATTCAAACCCAACAGCCAACTCAAAACCAACCACCACAGGCGCTGCGCGCCTGTGGTGGCCTGCTGGCCGAGCGAAGCAAAGGCCCGTTCGGTCTCCAAGCCCCTCTGTATGCGCCGAGGAGCGCAGGGTTTCGCGGATCAGGGCTCGCAGCTGTCTGAGCGAAGCGAGTTCTGCGAGACCCCGCGAAACGCGAGCACCGCAGGTTGCCCGCAGCGAAGCGAAGGGTCGCAGACAGTGGGGTCGCCTTTCTTTTGCCTACGTTTCTTTGGCGAAGCAAAGAAAAGTAGGTCGCCCGCCGGGGCGACACCCGGCCTCGGGCAGCAAGCTCCCGTCAGACGTTGAAACGGGAGCCACCCAATGACCGAAGAAAACACGCCTCAAGAAGACGACCGCACCCAGGTCATGTCCAGACCTGCCTCACAACCCGCAGGCAACGAAGACACCTCAGCCACCGTCATCACGGCAAACCCGACAAGCCTGTCCAACGCCCCAGTCACAAGCCCAGCAACAGAAGCCAACGAAGCCGGCCTCCTCCCCGTAGGCAGCCGCCTAGCAGAATTCGAAATAACCAGAGTCGTAGGCCAAGGCGGCTTCGGCGTCGTCTACGAAGCCTGGGACCACACCCTCGAGCGCGTCGTCGCCATCAAGGAATACCTGCCGACTTCGCTGTCGACCAGGCAGCAGGACGGAACAGTGGTCCCCCTGTCTGAGCGACACAGAGAAACCTTCGACCTCGGCATGCGCAGCTTCATCAACGAAGCCCGTCTGCTCGCGCAGTTCGACCATGCCTCGCTGCTGAAGGTCTACCGCTTCTGGCAGGAGCGCGGCACCACCTACATGGTGATGCCGTTCTATCGCGGCGACACGCTGCGCCAGGCGCTGGTGTCCATTCCCGCGGGCGTGGACGAGGCGTGGCTCATCCGCATCATGGACGGCGTGACGCAGGCGCTGGCGGTGATGCACAGCGCCAACTGCTACCACCGCGACATCGCGCCCGACAACATCATCCTGCTCGAAGGCTCCGGCCGGCCAGTGGTGCTCGACTTCGGTGCCGCGCGCCGCGTGATCACCGACAAGACGCAGGCGATCACCGTCATCCTGAAGCCCGGCTACGCACCCATCGAGCAGTACGCCGAAATGCCCGACATGTCGCAGGGCGCATGGACCGACGTCTATGCGTTGGCGGCGGTGATGCACGTGGCCGTTTGCGGCCGCGCGCCGCCGCCTTCGGTGGCGCGGCTGTTGTCCGACAGCTATGTGCCGCTGGCGGGCAACGAGATCCTGCGCCAGCGCTATAGCCTGCGGCTGTTGCAGGCGATCGATGCGGGCCTGGGCGTGCGGCCCGAGTCGCGGCCGCAGTCGATGGCCGAGTTCCGCGCGGCGCTCGACCTGGAGGTGGGCCACAGCATCGCACCGACGCCGCGGACGACACCGCCGGGATCGGGCGCTCGCACCAACAGCAGCGCGGACCTGCCGACGATCGTCGGCCGCGGCAAGACGCCTGCGCCTGCACCCGCTCCAGGCGCGAGTGCAGGCACGAACGGAAAGAACAATGGCAAGGCCATGGCCGCGATCGCTTCGGTCGCCGTGCTTGCCGCAGTGGCCGGCGGCGGCGGCTGGTGGTGGTACCAGGGCCGCACCGCGGGCGGGGAGGGCGATGGCGGCAAGCAGGTGGTGGTTGCCACACCGGCGCCACCGCCGGAGCCCCGTGTGACCCAAGCTCCGCCGCCACCACCACCGCCACCAACACCCCGCACGCCGCTCGAATCTCTGCAGTCGCTCGCGGCCGGCGCTGCTCCGGGCTTCGACGTGACGGCCACGCCGAAGAAGTCCGAGGTGGCGATCGGCAAGGACAAGCTCGCCTTCGAGGTTCGAAGCAAGCGCGAAGGTTTTGTCTACGTGTTCCTGCTGTCGAGCGGCGGCGAGATGTTCCTGCTGTTCCCCAACCTGCTCGACAAGTACAACAAGATCACCGCGAACAGCCCGTTGTCGCTGCCGCGCGCCTCATGGCCGATGGATGCCGGCGGACCGGCCGGCACCAACCAGTTCGCGGTGCTCGTCAGCCAGCACGAGCGCGACTTCAGCGCCTCGGGCATGCAGAACGACGGCGTGTTTCCGCAGTTTCCGCTGCCCGTGCTGGCGGCGCTCGAAGCGAGCCGCGGCACAGGGCCGTCGCCCTTGCTGGGCAAGCCCACTTGCGCGCCCAACACCCCATGCAACGACGTCTACGGCGTCGCGAATTTCAAAATCGTCGAGAAGTAATCGTCTGTAGAGCGTTGGCCCGCTGGGCCGTCTTTCGGACAAGGAGGCTTTCATGTACACGCAGTCGCCGATTTTCATTTCCGCCCTTCGCTGGGTTGCCGCTGCCGCGGCCGTGCTTGTCGCCGGCTGCGCCAACACGCCGCCTTCATCCAGCGCCGGCGCCAGCACAAACGCGAACGTCAACGCGGGCACCGCCGCGCCCGACACCACGGCGGCATCGGCCGGCACGCCGCGGCCGGCTTCCACCGGGTCGAGCGTGGCCGGCCAGGCGCGCACCTTCTCGACCCAGCTGGCCACCTACACCTCGGTCAGCTTCGATGCCGTGCCCGGCTGGGCGCGCGACGATTTCTCCGAGAGCTGGCCCGCTTTCCTCGGCAGCTGCAAGGTGCTCACCGGCCGCGGCGCCGAGTGGAAAGACGTGTGCGCGCGCGCCCTCCGTGTCGACAGCAAGAACAGCACCGCCATTCGCGCCTTCTTCGAGCAGGAGTTCTCGGCCTACCAGATCCGCGACGACGACCGCAAGCCCGACGGCGTGGTTACCGGCTACTTCGAGCCCGAGATTCCGGGTAGCCGGCAGTACGCGGCGCCGTTCATCTACCCGGTCTACGGCCAGCCCGAAGACATGCTGTTTGCCGACGTTCGCAAGCTGCCGGCCGGCAGCGGCACGGTGGCGGCGCGTGTGGAAGGCCGCAACGTGGTGGTGCAGACCGGCCTCAGCACGCGCGACATGGGCGCGCCGGGCCTCTATGCGCTCGATCTCTCGGCCCTCACGCGCGACACGCTCGACCGCAAGGTCCGCCTGCGCATCGAGGGCAAGCAGCTGCTGCCCTACTACACGCGCGAAGAGATCGAGACCAAGGGCGCTCCTAACGCCAAGGTGCTGGCCTTCGTGAGCAGCGCCACTGCGCTCTACGAAATGCAGATCCAGGGCTCGGGCCGCATCAAGCTGGCCAACGGCGACATCGTTCGCGTGGCCTATGCCGAGCAGAACGGCCAGCCCTTCAGGCCCACACTGGCGCAGGCGGCCAACGGCAAGCCGCGCACGCCGGTCAAGGTGCGCGGCTCGTCCATCGAGTTGCAGCTGGACGATGGCGACGAGGATGACGACGCGGGCGATACCTCGACCAGCACCATCCGCACGCGCGGCTTCACGCTCGCGCGGCCCGTCGCCAGTGGTGCGGTCGTGGTGCCGGGGCGCCGCACGGCCGGCCCGGTCATCGGTTCGGGCATCAAGGACCCGAGCTACGTGTTCTTCAAGGAATCGACATCCCCCGCGGGTGGTCCGGTGGGTGCGTTCGGCGTGCCGCTGTCGGCGGGCCGATCGATTGCGGTGGACCCGCGCAGCACACCGCTTGGCTACCCGGTGTTCGTCTCCACGCGTGCCCCTGGCACCGGCGCGCCCATGCAGCGGCTGACCATTGCGCAGGATACCGGCGGCGCGATCCGCGGTGCGGTGCGGGCCGACTATTTCTTCGGGAACGGTCAGCAGGCCGCCACCAATGCGCGACGGATGAAGGAGCGCGGCCAGCTCTGGATCCTGTTGCCGCGCGGCCTGGCCGTGGCGTCGGCGGCGGTGTCCTCTGCCATCCGCACGCGCGGCGGCCCGGTGGGTGCCGGTTTGCCGCAATGCCTGGTGCCGACCGAAGGCGTGTGCGTAGACGACTGACTGGTCCGGTCGCTTCGAATCCTTTGGCCGCTCTTCCATGCAAGATACCCTTTCGTCCGCGGAAAGCACTGCGCTTGTCCGCATGTGGCGGCGCCGCCAGACGCTGTCGCCGGACGACATGGGCACCATGTACCGCATCGTGGGCGATGCGCTCGTGGCCTGCAATCCGCCTGAACTCCAGGTGCTGGGCGAGGGACGGCAGGAACTCGTCGCGCAGTTCATCTATGTGAAGGTGCTGCGGCTCGATGCCGATCCCGACGAGGGCGACGAACGCGCGGGCCACAGCGCACCTTCCACTGCCTTTGCGCTGTGCGCCTACTTTCGGCGCTACCTGATCGACTGCACGCGCGCGAGCTCGTTCCGCCGCAAGTTGTCGATCGGCGACCAGGTCACCGAGGCGCAGCTCGAAGACGCGTTGGGCACGGACGAAGACCTCGACGGCTGCCTGGCGGAACACGGCCTGAGCGCCAGCGCGGTGCAGCTGGCCGCGCGTGCCTTCATTGCCGAGCTGCCAGAGCCCGAGCGCCTCCTGCTGTGCGAGGGTTTCGGCAAGGAGGCCGATGGCGGTCTGTCGGGCATTGCTTCGCGCCATGCCATAGCCTCCTACCACTACCGCGCGGGGCGGCTCGGCCTGGTGCACAAGCGCGAGGGGCTCACGGCGGACTACGCCAAGACCCGCCTGGGTGGCTGGATCCAGCAGACGCTGGGCATTGCCATCGAGCCCGGGAACATGGCGGCGATCCTGCAGGTTTTCAAAATCCTCGGTGCTGAAGCGTCTTATGCCTGAAGACATAGCCATTCAGGAACAGACCGCCATGCACACCGACCTCTGGCCCCCTCTCAGCGTGATCCGAAGCGCGTTCGAGGGCACCGTACCCACGGTACCCGGCGCCTCAGGCCGCGAAGCCGTCGTGGCCATGCCGGGCACCGCCTCCCGCTCCGTTGCCGAGCCGCCGCGCGCCGTGCTCGATCTGGTTCTTCCTCTTTCCGAATTGGCCCGGCGCCGCGAGGCTGTCGCCCAGCGCGCCTTCAACGCGCGCTGGGCGCCGGGCCGCCTCATCAGCGTGGTGGTCGAAGGGCGGCTGCTCGGCGTGCTGCTCGACCGCTGCATCCACGGCCAGCTCTGGCAGGGCTGGATGGCCGCGGGCGAGGCCGACTGGGCCGGTGCGTACGACGTATTGCTCGAACCCGACGACGAGCCTTTCGAGCCCGCCTTCGGATTGGTCCAGGCCTGGAACGTGCTCACGCTCGAACCCAGCCCGCAGCTTTGCGCGCGCGTGCTCGGCGGGGTCTCGGCCACGCGGCTGGCCGCGATCCGCGCGGTGCACGACGAATGGGCCGCAGAGGCCCCGCTGGCCATTGCGCCCGAACCGGGACGCATCGCATTGCGCACTGTGGGCGGCGTGTTCTCGGTGCTATGCGGCACGCCGCTGGGTGAAGAAGATCCGCGCGCCGAATACCAGGCGCTTTATCGCGATGCCGCATCGCAGCTCAGCCCTGCATTGCAGCCGGCTTCACACAGCAGCAGCGCATCGGCCGCAGCATCGGGCACGTCGCGCGCCAGGCCACAGTCAAAGCCAGAGGGCGGCTGGTGGGGCAGCATCCGCCGCTGGTTCGGTGCCGAAGGCTGGCTGCGCCCTGCCTTCGCGGCACTCGCCCTCGTCGTCGTGGTGCAGAACGTGGGCCTCTTCGGCCAGCGCACGGAAGACGACGAAGTGCGGTTCCGCTCCGCACCGCCCGCCGCCGGCGCGCAAGCCGAACTGGTCGTGCGGTGGAAGCCCGAAGCGCGCGCCGGGGACACGGCCCGCCTGCTGCAATCGATGTCAGCCGAAGTGGTGGGCGGCCCGAGCTCTGACGGCAGCTGGCGCCTGCGCGTGGCCGACCCCGCGCAGGGGCTGGCCATGTTGGCGGCGTCGCCGCTGGTTGCATCGGCCGGCCCGGCACCGGAGCGGCCATGACGATTGCGGCGCGCCTGCTCTGCCTGCTGATGTTGCTCGCCGCGGCGGGTGGCTCGGCGGCTGCGCAGCGAGCGCTGCTCGTGGGGGTCTCGGAACTGGTGAACCAGCCGCAGGCGCTGTGGCTCCAGGCGCCCCGCAACGACGTCATGCTGATGCGGCAGACCCTGATGAAGCAAGGCTTCGCGCCGGCCGATGTCACGGTGCTGGCCGACGGGGTTGCGGGTGCCTCGCTGCCCGAGGCCGAGCGCATCAACGAGGCGCTGGCGCGGCTGCTCGAGCAGTCCCGTTCGGGCGACTTCGTGGTGCTCTATTTTTCCGGTCACGGCACGCGGGTGCGCGACAGCACCAAGCGTTACCAGGAGCCGGATGGCCTGGCGGAAAACTTTCTGGCGCGCGACGCCCGCGGCGCGGATGCGTCCGGCGGCAGCTTGCCGGGCGGCCTGCGCGATGTCGACTTCGATCGCTGGATCAGCGCCTTTCTTGCCAGGAACGTGTTCGTGTGGTCGGTATTCGACACCTGCTCCGCGGCCTCGATGACGCGCGGCGCGGCACAGCCGCCGGAAGACACAGGCCCCGCGGACGATGAGGTGCGTTTTCGCGGCGTGCGTGCCGGCCAGCTTGCCGCGAGCGGACCCGCTGCGGCAGCGTCACCCGCGCAGGCACTGCCCGAGTCCGCGGCCGGCGTGCCCCGCGCGCGCTATGTGGCCTTCTTCGCTTCGGAGAGCCATCAGGTCACGCCCGAGCTGCGCCTGCCGCGCAAGGGCCGCAATGCGCGTCCCCAGGGCTTGCTGACCTGGGCCGTGGCCGAGGCCCTGCAACAGAAGCCCGCCACCTGGCGCGACCTTTTCAACGGCGTGCTGAACCTGTACCCGGCGGTGATCGAGGAGCTCGAATCGCGCTTTCCCGCACGCGAGCTTCCGTCGCCGGTGGCGGAGGGCAACCTCGACTTGCCGATCTTCGCCAATGCCTTGGCGCCTCTTTCGACACGCCCCGTGTGGCGCGCCGAACGCGCCGGCGGCAGCCTCACGCTCAAGGCGGGCCTGCTCGACGGCCTCGAGCCGGGGCAAGACCTCCGCGTCGTCGCCACCCTGGCCGACGGCATCCAGCGCACGGCACAGGGCAGGCTGGTGCAAGCCGACCTCGGCAACGCGCGGCTGGCGGTTCCGTCGTCGCTGGCCGAACTCGCGCAGGCCACGTCATGGAGCGCGACGCCGGTGGCCGAGCCGGCCTTGGCGGCGCTGCGGGTCCGAAGCGATTCCGCGCTACCCGGTGGGCTCAGCCTCGACTACCCGGCGTCCATCCGCACGGCGGGCGAGGCGCAAGCCGATGTCCGCTGGGTCGACCTTGGTGCGGCAGGCGGCCGGCTGGAGCTGTTGTCCCCCGCACTCGCTGCGACTGCGGAAGGGGGCTCTGCGCAGTCCGGCATCGTGGTGCGGGACATGGCCGAAGCCCGTGTTCGGCTGCAGGCACTGGCGCAACTCAAGTGGATGTCGCGCCTCGCCGAACTGGCGAAGGACGGCCGGCTCGACGGCTTCGACGCCGTGCTCGAAGTGCGCGACGAGAGTCGCGTGCTGCGCAGCGCGAACGTGCGCGACGCGGCTGGCGGCACCTTGCAGCTGCGGCCGGGCGAGCGCGCCGAGCTCATGGTTCGCAATGGCAGCGGCCAGTCGATCGATCTCGTGGTGGTCGGTGTCGATGCGCAGGGCGTCCTGCAGTCCGTCTATCCCCAAGACCTGGGCGAAGCCAATCGCTTCGAACGCGGCACGCGCGAGTCGCCGGCCTCCAAGCGCTTTGCGCTGCCGTGGCTCAAGCCCGGACGGCCGGCCAGGCTGCTGGTGCTGGCAACGCCGGCCCAGGCCCGCAGCGCACCGCGCCTGTTCGGCGCCGGCACCGCCGAAGCCGTAACCAACACCGCGGAACTGCGGGTGCGCGGCCAGCTCACGCCCGAGCGCGAGCGCCAGGTGTACGGCGCCATGCTGCGCTGGACCAACCCGGCCGCGCCCTGACCTCATCCATCGCACGCATCCACCGAATCACACATCACCGAGAAGGAGAAGCACATGTCCATGACTTCCAACGGAGTCCCCGATCCCGACGACGCGCTGCGCATGCTCGATCTTGCGCTGGGGGGGGCGAGCGGCTGCGACCTCGTGATGCTGATCGAACACTCGGGCACCCCCATCGAGGGCGAACTGGCGCGCCAGTTCGACGACGGCAAGCCGCGCATGGAAATTGCCGGCTATTTCTGGGGTGGGCATCAGAACTCGCAATCCGGCCGCGCCGCGGCTGCGCGCGCCTTGTCGAACTTCATCGTTGTGCGCCGTACCGATGCTGCCACGGCCTCCATCGCGAGCCTGCTGCGAGTCAATGCAGAAGCCGGCAAGGTGGTTGTGAGCGTCTACAAGTCGGGCGGCGACATCAAATCGACCGAGGCCCAGGCCATGCTGGAGTTCACCATGGAGAAGGTGCGGGTGACCAGCCACATGCTGCTCACCAACACCGTGCTGGGCGTACCGACGGAAATCATCAGCTTCGCCTTCAGGCGCTTCAGCATCCGCTCGGCGCCGCAAAAGGAGGCGGGCGCGCGCGGCGCGGTGCGCGAGTGCGTCTTCGAGTCCCCCGAATGATTGCAACCAACCTGGGCACCACACCATGACTGCATCCGAACTGCTGAAGGCCGCCGATCCGGTGGCCGCGCTCAAGGCACTGAGCGACGAAGTGCGCGCAAAGCCGGCCGACAGCAAGCACCGCGTCTTCATGGCGCAGCTGCTGTGCGTGCTCGGCCAGTGGGAGCGCGCACTCAACCAGCTCACCGTGGCGGCCGAGCTCGACGCACTGGCCGTGCCGATGAAGCAGGTGTATGGCGAAGCCGTGCGCTGCGAGGGTTTGCGCGCCGAAGTGTTCGCGGGCAAGCGCACACCCATGGTGTTCGGGCAGCCGGATGAATGGCTGGCGCTGCTGATCGAATCACTGCTGCGCCAGGGCCGCGGTGAAGACGGCATGGCCGAGGACCTGCGCCAGCGCGCCTTCGAGGCCGCACCGGCCATCGGCGGCACCATCGACGGCGCACCCTTCGAATGGCTGGCCGATGCCGACATGCGCCTGGGCCCGGTGCTCGAAGCTTTCGTCAACGGCGAGTACTACTGGATTCCCTATGCGCGGCTCGCGCACATCAAGATCGAGCCGCCCGAAGATCTGCGCGATTGCGTCTGGATGCCCGCGCACCTGCAGTTCGAGAACGGCGGCGAGACACTCGCGCTGATTCCCACGCGTTACGAAGGCAGCGAGAACAGCGCGGACGGCGAACTGCAGCTCGCACGCAAGACCGAGTGGCGCGAACTGCGGCCCGAGGTGTGGATCGGCAGCGGCCAACGCGTGCTGGGCAGCGACGCCGGCGAGTACGCGCTCATGGACGTGCGCGAGATCCTGTTCACGCCGGCCGCAACTGCCGCCGCCGCTGCGGAAGCCAGCACACCGTCGGAGGACGGCACCGATGGCTGAACTCACTGCACAGGAGCGGCTGCAGCCGTCGCTGCTCGACCGCCTCGTCGACCATGCGCCGGACGAGAAGCGCGAGAGCGACGACAAGCGCACGCTGACCAAGCAGGCGCTGCGCCAGGCCGTGCTGCGCGACCTCGGCTGGCTTTTCAATGCCACCAGCTACGGCCTTGCCATGGACGACAAGCGCTTTCCCAATGCGGCGCGCTCCGTCATCAATTACGGATTGCCTATGCTGTCTGGCCAGTACACCTCGTCGGTGCAGCGTGTCAGCATGGAGCAGGCTTTGAAGAACGCAATCCTGCAGTTCGAGCCACGCATCCTGTCCCGCACTCTCGAAGTTGAACTCGTCATGGAAGGCTCGGCATTGGACTCCCACAACAGCATTGGCTTGCAGATCCGCGGCATGCTGTGGGCGCAACCCGTGCCGCTCGAGTTCCTGATGCGCAGCCGCGTCGACCTGGAAGAAGGCCGCATAGAGATCGTGGACATGGCGCAAGCCCAAAGATAAGTCCGCCGTCATGGACCCTCGGTTGCTGAGCCTGTATGAACAGGAACTGCGCTACTTCCGTGAAAGCTCCTCGGAGTTCGCGCGCGCCTTTCCGAAGATTGCGCACCGCCTGGGCATCGAAGGCCAGGAGGTCGCCGACCCGTACGTCGAGCGGCTGATCGAGGCCACCGCATTCCTTTCGGCACGTGTGGCGCTGAAACTCGATGCCGAGTACCCGCGCTTCACGGGGCATTTGCTCGACATCGTCTATCCGCATTTCCTGGCGCCTACGCCGGCCATGGCCATCGTGTCGGTGATGCCGGATGCCGATGACGCCAAGCTTGCAACCGGGCCGACACTACCGCGCGGCAGCGGGCTGCGCGCACGGCAGGCGGTGGGGCAGAACACGCACTGCGAATTCCGCACGGCCAGTGCGCTGCGCGTCTGGCCCATCGAGATTTTGCGTGCCCAGTATTTCACCTACGCGCCGGACCTGCCGCTGAATGCGCACCCGCAGTCGCGCTCGATTCGCGGCGGGCTGCGCATTGCACTGCGTGCGACGGCGGGGCTGAACTTCAGCCAGATCGCGATGGAAGAGCTCGTTCTGCATTTTGGCGGTGCCGAAGACGTGGCGTGGCAACTGCACGAATGCGCGCTCGGCCAGCCCGTGGGCGTGCTGGTGCGCCCGATGGCGCCCGGCGGCGCGATGCAGGGCGCGATGAAGACGCTGCCCGGCAGCGCCATCCAGCCGGTGGGCTTTGAGGAAGACGACGCGCTGCTGCCGGTGACGGCCACAGGTTTTTCGGGCTTCAGGCTGCTGCAGGAGTACTTCGCGTTTCCGCAGCGATTCCAGTTCGCCCGCATCGGCGGCCTGCGGCCGCTGCTGGCGGACATGGCGGTGACGGAGGTCGAGGTCGTGCTGCTCTTTTCGCGCGGCGATGCGGCGCTCGAAAAGCTGGTGAGTGCCGACAACGTGCAACTGCACTGCGTGCCGGTGGCCAACCTCTTCAGCAAGCGGCTCGACCGTGTACCGGTGTCGGAGGGCGTGAGCCAGTTCCACCTGGTGCCCGACCGCACTCGCCCACAGGACTTCGAAGTGCACACGGTGACCGAGGTCACCGGACACGGCGCACCCGGCACGGCGGAAGTAGCCGCGGAGCAGTCCTTTCGTCCGTTCTATTCGGCTTTTCATGGCAGCCGCCACGCGCACCCGGCCTACTACACGACCACGCGCGAGCCGCGCATGCTCTCGGTACGCCAGCGCACCGAAGGGCACCGCAGCAGCCATATCGGGTCCGAGGTGTACATGCAGATCGTCGATCCGCAGCAGGCGCCGTATTCGACCGCGCTGCGCCAGTTGGCGGTGACGGCGCTGTGCACCAACCGCGACTTGCCGCTCCTGATGCCGCTGGGCCGCGATAACGACTTCGATTGCATCGACTCTTTTCCGGCGCAGCGCGTGCGCATGGTGCGTGGGCCTTCGCGGCCGGTGTCGCCGGTGGTCAGCCAGGGGCTCGGCTGGCGCGTGGTGGACCACTTGGCACTCAACTACCTGTCGCTCTCGGACAGCACACCCGAGCAGGGCGCCGCCGCATTGCGCGAGACCTTGATGCTCTACGCCGCGCACGCGGATGAAATGCGCCAGGGGCAGGTGCGGGGCTTGCTGTCGGTCAAGAGCAAGCCCGTGGCGCGCCGGCTGCCGCTGCCGGGCCCGATCGCATTCGGCCGCGGGCTCGAAGTGACGCTCGAAGTCGACAAGGATGCGTTCCACGGCCACAGCGTTTTTCTTTTTGGTGCCGTGATGGCGCAATACCTGGCGCGCCACGTGGAGGTCAATCACTTCGTCGAGGCCGTGCTGCGTATTGCGGGCAAAGGCGAAATCATGCGCTGGAGGCCGCTGTGCGGGACACGCCAGATTCTGTGAGCGCCGATCGAGGCGGGCCAGTCAACACGCGCGTGGACAACGCACTGCGCGAGTGGTCGGCCGAGCCGTGGGCCTTCGACTACTTTGCGGTGCTGCGCCGGCTGGAATCGATTGCCGGGACCACACCGCGCTGGGGCCGCGCGCTGTTGCCGAAAGCGGAGCCGTTGCGCGTGGGGCAGGAGCCTTCGCTTTCTTTCGCGCCCGCCAGCTTCAGCCGCTTCGAGCCCGCTACGGCCTATTCGCCGCCGCGCCTGCGGCAGCACTTCTTCAGCTACATCGGCCCCAACGGTCCGCTGCCGGTGCACCTGAGCGATTTCATTCGCGAGCGCAGCATCAACCAGGGCGACCCGACATGGCTCGCCTTTCTCGATAGTTTTTCGCACCGCTTCTCGCTGCACTTCTACCGGGCCTGGGCGCAATCGCGGCCGGCCGTGGCGCTCGACAGGCCAGACGAAGATCGCTTCCGGCTGCAGGTCGGCGCGCTGGTCGGCATCGGCACGCCGGGGCGCACCGGGCGCGACGAGGTGCACGACGACGCGCGGCTGCACTTCTCGGGCTGGCTCGCGCGGCGGGTGCACAACGTCGAAGGCGTGGAGTCGGTGCTGTGCAGCTACTTCGGCGTGCCGGTCAAGCTGGAGCGCTGGGTCGGCCACTGGATGAGCCTGCCCGCCGGCGAACTCACCCGACTCGGCCAGGGCGAGACCTCGCGCTCGATGGGCATGGGCGCGATGCTCGGCACGCGCGCCTGGGACCGGCAGCACCGCGTGCGGCTGCACGTCGGCCCGCTCACGCTCGACCAATACCGCATGTTCCTTCCTACCGGCGATGCGCAGCCCGTGCTGCAGCGCTGGATGCAGCAGCTGCTCGGCGACGAGCTCGAGTGGGACGCGCAGCTTGCGCTGCAAGGCGCGCAGGTGCCGCCCACACGTCTCGGGCAAGCCAAGGGCAACGCGCCTCGCCTCGGATGGATCGCGTGGCTCGGACAGCGCCCGCGCTCGCGCGACGCGGCGGATGTCCGCATCGGCAGCCAGCCCGTCGTGCCGAAGGATCGGCGGACGGCCGCATTTCAATAAACCCAGCTTCCATTCGTCTTGAAGAGATACGGAGTCCTCCATGAGTGAAATCAGCCGCACCGCCCTTTTTGGCAAGCTCAACTCGCTGGCCTACAAGGCCATTGAAGGCGCTACCGTGTTCTGCAAGATGCGCGGTAATCCGTACGTGGAGCTGGAGCACTGGTTCGCGCAGCTGCTGCAGGCGCAGGACTCCGACCTGCATCGCGTGATCCAGCACTACGGCCTGGACGTATCGGTCATCGCCAAGGACATCACGGCCGCGCTCGACCGACTGCCGCGCGGCGCCACCGCCATCAGCGATTTTTCTCCGCACATCGAGAACGCCATCGAGCGCGCATGGACCTACGCCACGCTGCAGTTCGGCGAGGCGCAGGTGCGCACCGGCTACATCCTGGTCGGCATGCTGAAGACGCAGAGCCTGCGCAACCCGCTCTTCGGCTTGTCCAAGCAGTTCGAGAAGGTGAAGGTCGAAGACCTGGCCGACAACTTCGTGAAGATCTGCGACCCTTCGCCCGAATCGCAGATGCGCGCGCAGGACGGCACCGGCATGGGCAGCGGTGCACCGGGCGAAGACTCCGGCGCCATGGCGCCTGCCGCCATGGGCAAGGGCGATGCCCTCAAGAAATTTGCTGTCGACCTGACCGAGAAGGCGAAAAAGGGAGAGATGGATCCGGTGACCGGGCGGGACGAGGAAATCCGCCAGATCGTCGACATCCTGATGCGGCGCCGCCAGAACAACCCGCTCTTGACGGGTGAAGCCGGCGTTGGCAAGACCGCGGTGGTGGAAGGCTTCGCGCAGCGCCTGGCGCGCGGCGACGTGCCGCCGCAGCTGAAAGACGTGAAGCTGCTCACGCTCGACATCGGCCTCTTGCAGGCGGGCGCGAGCATGAAGGGCGAGTTCGAGCAGCGGCTTCGCCAAGTGATCGACGAGGTGCAGAGCTCACCGACGCCCATCATTCTTTTCATCGACGAGATCCACACGCTGGTGGGCGCGGGCGGCGCGGCCGGCACCGGCGATGCGGCCAACCTCTTGAAGCCGGCGCTGGCGCGCGGCAACCTGCGCACCATCGGCGCTACCACCTGGGCCGAGTACAAGAAGTACATCGAGAAAGACCCGGCACTCACGCGGCGCTTCCAGGTGGTGCAGGTGCCAGAGCCGGACGAGGTGAAGGCCATTCTCATGCTGCGCGGGGTGGCCAGCGTGCTCGAGAAGCACCATCGTGTGCAGCTGCTCGACGAGGCCATCGAAGCGGCCGTGAAGCTCTCGCACCGCTACATTCCCGCGCGCCAACTGCCCGACAAGGCCGTGAGCCTGCTCGATACGGCGTGCGCCCGCGTGGCCGTGTCGCAGCACGCCACGCCGCCCGAAGTGGAAGACTGCATGCGGCGTATCGAAGGCCTCACGGTCGAGCAGGAGATCATCGGCCGCGAGGCGACCATCGGCATCGACGTGACCAAGCGCTCGGCGCAGGTGGAGGCGCTGCTGGTCGAATCGAAGCTGCAGCTCGAAGGCTTGAATGCGCGCTGGCAGGAAGAAAAAGGACTGGTCGACCGGCTGCTTGAGTTGCGTGCGAAGCTGCGGGCGGGGAACAAGCCGGTGGATGCGGCATCCGCAGAGGGCAATGCGAAGACCGACGTGCCCCCACCCCAACCCTCCCCCAGCGGGGGAGGGAGCGAAGACCGCGCCGCGCTGCTTGAAGAACTGCATGCGCTGCAGGCCAAGATCCATGCGGTGCAAGGCGAGTCGCCGCTCATCCTGCCTTCGGTCGACGAACAGGCCGTGGCTTCCGTGGTCGCGGATTGGACCGGCATTCCCGTCGGCCGCATGGTGAAGAACGAAGTCGAGGCGGTGCTCAAGCTCGCCGACACGCTCAACCAGCGCGTCATCGGCCAGAAGCACGGCCTGGAGATGATCGCGCGCCGAATTCAAACGTCTCGCGCGCGGCTCGACAACCCGCAAAAGCCCATCGGCGTGTTCATGCTCTGCGGCACCTCGGGCGTCGGCAAGACCGAGACCGCGCTGGCGCTGGCCGAGGCGCTCTACGGCGGCGAGCAGAACATCATCACCATCAACATGAGCGAGTTCCAGGAGGCGCACACCGTCTCCACGCTCAAGGGCGCACCGCCCGGCTACGTGGGCTACGGCGAGGGCGGCATCCTGACCGAGGCTGTGCGCCGCCGGCCCTACAGCGTGGTGCTGCTCGACGAGGTGGAAAAAGCCCACCCCGACGTGCACGAGATCTTCTTCCAGGTGTTCGACAAGGGCTGGATGGAAGACGGCGAGGGCCGCATGATCGACTTCAAGAACACGATCATCCTGCTCACCACCAATGCCGGCAGCGAGCTGGTGATGAGCATGTGCCGCGACCCCGAGCTGCTGCCCGATTCCAACGCGCTGGCCGATGCGCTGAAGGCGCCGCTGATGAAGGTGTTTCCGCCCGCGCTCCTGGGCCGCATCGTCACCATTCCCTATTACCCGCTGTCGCCGGACATGATGAAGAAGATCGTGCGGCTGCAGCTGGGCCGCATCAAGAAGCGGGTGGAGACCAACCACGGAGTGCCCTTCGAGTACAGCGAAGCGGTGGTCGAGCAGGTGGTTGCGCGCTGCCAGGACCCGGAGTCCGGCGGCCGCGTGATCGACGCGATCCTGACCAACACGGTGCTGCCGACCATCTCGGTCGAGTACCTGCAGCGGCTGGCGTCCGGCGGCGAGATCCGCCGCGTGGCGCTCGACGTGAAGGACGCCGACTTCACCTACGCCTTTGATTGAAACAACACAAGCATTCCGACATGGCTGAAGAAAAGTTCCACATCAAGAGCGAATCGCCCGCCGTCGACGATCTGATGTTCTGGAGCCTTGCGGGGCACGAGTCGCTGTCGCGTGCTTCGTTCTACGAGCTCACGGTAGTCTCCAAGAACCGGGCAATCAGCGCGACCGACATCCTGGGCCGCGCCTTCGACGTCGTGATCGATTTTGCCGATGCGGACGGCGGCACGCACCAGCGGCACTGCCATGGCCACGCGGTGCGCTTTGTGCGCGTACATGAACTCGGACGCCATTTCGAGTATCGAATCACCCTGCGCTCTTGGTTCTGGCTGCTGACCAAACGGAAGAACTCGCGCATCTTTCAGGTGAAGCCCACCTTGGAAGTGTTCGATGCGACGCTGGATGACAGTCCCATCAAGCGTGTCAAGAAGACCAATGTCGACCAGGTCATCGGCAAGCACGACGCACTGCGCTACTGCGTGCAGTTCGAAGAGACCGACTACAACTTTCTGTCCCGGCTGATGGAGCAGGAGGGGATCCACTACTGGTTCGATGCGCACGACGCCCCCGGCACGATGTACCTGGCCGATGCCAGCGACATTGCACACGCGGCACTTCCCGTCGCCGACACGCTCGCGCATGTGACCGAGCAACGCAGCGAAGCACGCTTCAACGAGATCAGCCGCTGGGTTTCGGCCACTCGTCTGGATACGGGCAAGTACGCTTCGACCGACAGCAACTTCAAGACGATCAACACGCTTCTCAGCGTGACGGCCGACGGCTCCGGCGATTGCGAGTTGGCTGATTTCGAAAGCTTCGAATTTCCCGGGGGTTATTTCCACAAGGAAACGTCCGATGTCGTCGGCGCGGTTCGCCGGGATGAATTGGTCGGCCGCCGCGAGCGGCACTGGGCCCTGACTGCCTGGCCCGACGTGGCCGCGGGTCGCAGCTTCAAGTTCGAGGGAGACCCCGACGGCACGCGTGACGGCGAATACACCATCGCAGCCTGCACGTTCTTCGTGAGCCATCCTGGCTATGAGGGTCTGGACCGGGCGCCGCAGCCGCAGCCGGTGGCAGACATGCTGCGCGCGGTGCTGGCCGACGATCCGCCCAACCTGGAGAACCTGGGCATCATCCAGGACTTGTTCGAAAGCGCGCCGCAACTGCGCGGCGACGGGCGCGATGCCAGCGTCTTCGTGACGACGGTCATGCCGCAGGCCATGCCCTACCGGCCGCCTCGCCTGACGCCGTTCGTCAAGATGCCCGGCTTGCAGTCGGCCATCGTCGTAGGGCCCAAAGGCCAGGAGAACGAGCCCTATGTCGATGAGTTCGGCCGGGTCAAGGTCCACTTCCATTGGGACCGTTACGACGAGCGCGACGAAAAGTCCACTTGCTGGGTGCGCGTGTCTCAGCCCTGGGCAGGCAAGAGCTGGGGCGGCTATTTCATGCCGCGCATCGGGCAAGAGGTGCTGGTCGATTTCCTGGAGGGCAATCCGAACCGCCCGGTGATCGTGGGCCGGGTCTACAACGACGACCAGCCGATCCCCTACGAGTCGCCCACGCAAAGCGGCTTCAAGACCCGGTCGACGCCCAAGGGGGGCGCAGGAAACTACAACGAGATCATGTTCGAGGACAAGAAGGGCGCCGAGAACATCAACATTCATGCCGAGCGCAACATGTCGCGCTCGGTTGAGGTGGATGATTCGATTTCCATCGGGCGCGACCAAAGCAGCACCGTGGACCGCGACCGCACGGCACTGGTGAAGCGCAACGAGAAGAACACGGTGGCCGAGGTGCAGACCAACGTGGTGGGCATTTCCCAGAGCAACACCATCGGATCGGGCGGCCAGAAGACGCAAGTCGCGGGGTTCCAGGAAAACATCTTCCATGCCGGCCAGAAGACCTCTGTCGTCGGCATGCAGAACCTGACCGTGACCGCCAACCAGGACAACGCCATCGGCGGCTTTCAGAAGACGGTGGTTGGTGCCAACATGGACGTGGGAGTAGTCGGCTTCCAGACGACCTCCGTCGGTGCCGACAGTGCGTTGCTGGTGACCGGCAACACAAAGATCCAGAGCGGGGGCGTGCGCAATGACGTGACCGGCGGCAAGCACGCCATCATGGCCAACGAGATCAAATTGGTGAGCAACACCAATATCGAGCTGATGGCGGTCGCCAACATCAATGCCACCTCGGTGGGCTCGAACACCACCGTGCTGGGAACCAATTCCAGCGGCTATATCGGCTCCAACAGCGAAGCCAACCTGGGCATGAACCGTTCGACCTTCATCGGACTGAACATGAGCAATGCCCTGGCGGTGGACATCTCGAATTTCCTGGGTGCCCAGATCGAGAACACGGCGGCCGTTCGCCTGACCAACGTGGCCGCCGCTTGCATCAGCCAGAAAACGATCGACGTCAACCTGACCACGCTGGAGGTGATCGGCGGCGGAGCAGGCGCGGGTGCCGCGGCAGCCAGCAGCACGGCGGGAATGGTTGCAGGATTCGCAATCGGGGCCGCGTCGGTAGTCGCCGGGCTGTTCGACGTCGCCGCAACTTTCGAGCAGTACGAGAAGGCGGAGGCGGACCTCAAGGCCGCCGCCGCCGAGGCGAATGCGCAGGGGTTGACGGCGCTCGGCAGCAGGCTCGGCCGGCTTGCCGACATCGCAAGCCGCCGCCGCACGGAGGGCGCCCTGGCGGCGATCCCGCTGGTAGGCGGCGTTGCCGTGGCTGGCGCCGAACTGCTGGGAGGCACCGCGGCTGAAGCGAGCGGCGACGCCCTGGGCAAAGCGCCGCACGCCGCCGCCGGAGCCGCCCCGGCGCTTCCCGCCGCTCCGGTGATACCGGCGGTGCCGCCCATTCCAGCGGCTCCGCCCCGCTATGTGCCGCCCGGCGGCTGAGCCCGGCCATGCAAGTCATCAAGCCCCAAGCACTCGGACTGTCCACAAGGCCCATTGAATACCGCAAACGCTTTGGCCTGTGTGTCACGGCGGCGCTGCATGTTCCCTTTGCGCAGGGAGAGCGCGGCACCTTGTGGGGCGAACAGTCCATGTGGGATTTCCTCGCGCAGGAGATGGCCGTACCGCTGATCGACGAAGGCGTGGCCAAGCTGACGGCCGAGTTCCTGGTGCATGGCAGTGCTTACCCGCCGCCCGAAACACCTTCGGCCTGTGCCGTGCGCGCGCGCTTCGGTGCGCGCGAGAAGACGCTGCTGGTTTTCGGTGAACGCAACTGGGCAGGTGGCGCCGTGCAACCCAGCCGGCCGCAGCCATTCGACCGGATGCCCATCGACTGGGCGCATGCCTACGGCGGGGCGGACTTTGCCGCCAATCCGGCAGGCAAGGGACGCACTGCCGTCGAGGGTGCGCGCGCCCTGCCCAACATCGAATCGCCCCATGAGCGCCTGATGCGGGCCGACCACGCGGTTTCACCCGCGGGGTTCGGTGCTCTGGAGGCGACTCATCCACACCGCGCGCAGTACCGCGGAACCTTCGACGCCACCTATCTGCAAGAGCATGCACCTGGTTTCCCGCCCGATCTGGACTGGCGCCATTTCAACCTGGCGCCTCCGGACCAGTGGTTCGACAGTTCGTTGCAAGGCGACGAGGCATTTTCCTTCGACCACATGCACCCGGTGCATGCGCACCTGCAAGGTCGGCTGCCGGGCTTCCGTGCGAGGGTGTTCGCGGGCTATTGCATGCCCGATGAAGGCGAGCCCCGGCTGCGCGAAGTACCTCTGCGCCTGACGACCGTCTGGTTCTTCCCACATGCGGAGCGTGCCGTGGTGCTGTTCCAGGGAATGGCCGAGGTGGATACGGACGACGGCTCGGACGTCGTGTCCCTGATGGGCGCGGTGGAGCGCCTGGGAGAGTCGCGCCCGGATGCGCACTATGTGGATGCGATCGCGCGGCGCGCCGATCCCCGAATGGGCAGTGTCCATATGCTGAACGACGCAGACCTTCTGCCGGACGGCGTGGACACCAGCGACCCTGCACTCGATGCCGCCCGCGCGAATTTCGCCATGGATGGCCTGCAAGGCGACGCACAGTTCCTGCGTGCGCAGACGGAGGTCACGCTGGCGCGCGAGGAGGTGCGTGCGCAAGGCAAGGATCCCGATGCCATGGGCATTCGCATGCCGGCGCGTGAGAAGGTTCCCACCGGCGCCGCCTTGGCGCCGTATGTCGAGCAGAAGATCAAGGAGGCGGAGCGCCAGCAATGGGCAATGCTTGAAGACGTAGTGACGCAGGCGGAAAAGGCGCTGGATTTTGCCGCCGCGCAGAAGCTTCCCCTCGCGTCGCTGCAGCATCGGGGACCCCCGCGCGCCGGGGCGGAGGCTCGCCTCGATGCACTGCGCGCGAGCTTTGCCGCCGCACCGCGGCAGCAAGTCGGCCAGATCACGGCGGGGCTCTACGGCAAGCTCATTCAGCTCGAGGCCGTCGAGCGCACGGCCTATCGGCAGTCGGCGCATGTACAGGCGCCGGCCTTGCCGATGGCGCCGGACGAGGCCTCTGCGCTGCGTGCCGAAGTCGAGCGCGGCATCGCAAAAGGGCTCAGGTACTTCGCGGAAATGGACTTCACCGGGGCCGATCTGTCGGACCTGGATTTGCGTGGGGCGAACTTTTCCGGCGCATGGCTGGAAAGCGCGAATCTCGCGAGGTCGAACCTCTCCGGCGCCGACTTTTCGCGCGCCGTGCTCGCGCATGCCGACCTGAAGCAGGCGATCGCGGTCGGCGGGCGTTTCGCCGAGGCGAACCTGGGCAAGGCCGGTTTGTCCGGCACCGTTTTCGATGATGCGGATCTCCGCGGCGCGGTACTCAGTGGTTGCCAACTGGCCGAAACCCAGATGCGCCGCGCGCAACTCTCGGGCGCGCAGCTGCTCGACACCCGATGGGGCATTGCGGACTGGAGCGGCGTGCACGCGGTGCGCCAGCTGTTCTACAAGCTGGACCTCAAGGGGTTGATCCTTGCCGAAGCCGATCTGAGAGGCTGCAGCTTCGTCGAATGCGACCTTGGAGGCTGTGATCTGCGTGTTGCCAACCTGCAGGGAGCGAGCTTCGTGAACTGCAAGCTCGACAATGCCCGGCTTGCCGGCGTCCAGGCCGAGGGAGCGGTATTCGCCCAGGGCTGCAGCCTGGCGGGGGCCGATCTTCGCGACGCGCGGCTCGAGCGCAGCAATCTTGGCGAAACGAACCTCGACGGTGCCAAGCTGATGCGTGCACGGCTCGATGGCGCCAATCTCGGCTTCGCAAGCCTGGCAGGGGCCGACCTGAGGCTGGCCAGCGCCAAGAGCGCCATTCTGCGGAAGGCCGTATTGCGCCACGCCGCCATGGCCGGCGCGGATCTGTCGGGCGCGGTCATGCAACACGCCGACCTGCGCGGTGCCGATCTGCGCCGAAGCAGCCTGTTCGGCGCCGATCTCTCGCGGGTTCGACTCGATGGCGACGTGAATTTCGAACACGCGCTGCTCAAGCGGGCCCGCACCTGGCCCCGCCTCACGCCAGAGCAGCAGGCGGCGCCATGATGAGTCCCGAGTTGCTTTCGATGGCCGTGGCGGTCGGAGAACCCGTCATCGGCATGGACCTGGCGAAGGGGGCGTTCGGACGCGCGTCGCTGGGAGGCGGCGTGTTCTCGCGCACCCGCCTGAGTGAAGCCGACCTGCGCGGTGCGGACCTGCGCGAAACGGTGTTCGAGCATTGCGACCTGACCGGCGCACTGCTGTCAGGCGCCAACTTGCGCCGGGCGGTGTTCGATCACTGCACGCTTGACCACGCCGATCTGCGCGGAGCCAATCTCCATGGTTCGGTCTGGACCGAATGCCAGGCGCCGCATGTTCAGCTGGCCGATGCGCAGCTCAGCATGGCGACGCTGTCGAAGTCGAATCTGGACCACGCCGTTCTGCGCGGCGCGAATCTTGATTCGGCAGTCTTGAGCGAGCTTGGACTTTTCGACGCCTGCGCCGATGGCGCTTCCTGGCGCCAGACGGTCGTATCCGAGTGCAAGCTCGAGCTGCTGACGTGGGCGGGCGCAACCTTGCTGCGGGTTGCCTTCGTCAACACCGACCTGCAGGGCAAGTCGTTCGCAAACCTGAGCATCGAAGGCTGCCAGTTCACGGGTTCCGATCTCAGCACGGCCGATTTTTCAGCGGCCCGCATGCGCCAATGCAACTTCCAGGGGGCTACGCTGGACGGTGCATGCTTCACCAAAGCACAAGGGCCGCTCGCACTTTTTTGCAATGTGCAGGGCGCCAAGGCAGATTTCGCCGGTGCCGGGCTGCGACAGGCGCTTTTCACTGGCGCCCAGTTGCCGGGTGCCGATTTCACCCGCTGCGACTTGTACCAGGTGCACTTTGCCGGCGCGCAGCTGCCCCAGGCGCGCTTCATGTCGTCCGACCTCACGTACGCCGACTTCCGGCATGCGGATCTCACCGGCGCGGACCTGCGCCAGGCCATCCTGTTCCGCGCTGTTCTGCATGGCGCAGGCACGCAGAACGCACAAATGACCGATCGCGCGCGGGCCATCGACGAAGACCCGGACCTGGCTGCGGCCGAACGTTGGCAACCTATGGAGCAATCCTCATGACTTCATCCCTTCCCCAGCCTGCGCCGCATGTGCGTTCCCGCTCTCGCACCCGAGCGGCTCCGCCGCAGGCGGCCATCCAGGCGACGTGGTGCGTGGGCACCGTCAGCGCTTGCGAGCGCGACGGGTTCGCGGTCCTGAGTGGCGGATTGCGCGCCACCGGACGCCGCGCAGTCAGCTGTCTCCTGGAGCCGCGCGAAGGCGATAGCGTGGCCTGCATGCAAGTGGCGCCCAGGGAGCTGTGGATCCTGGCGGTGCTGCAGCGCGAAGGGGCGGCCGAGCATGTGTTGAGCCTGTCGGGCGACACGCGAATTCAGGTGGAGGGCGGGGCGCTGTCCCTGTCGTCGGCGCGTCTGTCGCTGCATGGCGATGAGCTCGAACTCCGGGCGCGCGAGGCCCGGATGGCTGTCGAATCCGCCGAGCTGGTGGGCACGCGTCTGCGTGTGGTCGGCAGTGTGCTCAAGGTCGTGGGCTCGGTGCTTTCCACCGTGATGGAACGCGTTCATCACTACAGCAAGAGCCATACGAGAACCACCGACGGAATGGACCGTGTGGCAGCCACGCATGTGGAATGCGAGGCGAAGCAGTTGTTGCGGCTGTCCGGCGAGCATGCGCTCGTGAACGGCGAAAAGCTCATCAAGGCGCGCGGCGGGCAAATCCACTTCGGTTAGGAACGCACCATGTTTGCAAACTGCCAATTGATGGGAACCGACATGGGCTTCCCGGATGTATGCATCACGCCCGCGGCGCCTTCGCCCATCCCGGTGCCCTATCCGAACATTGCGATGGGCCCGATGGCGATTCCCAACTGTCCGACCATACTGATCATGGGCATGCCGGCGCACAATATGGGCACGACGATTCCGATGACCAATGGCGACAATGCGGGCGTCCTGCTGGGCGTCGCCTCGGGTACGGTGATGGGCCCGAGCCGGCATGTCACCGCCGCGTTCACCGTGCTGCTCCAGGGCATGCCCGCCACGCGGCTCACGAGCGTCTCAATCCAGAACAGCACCAACTGCCCCGGAGTGCGCACCGTGCCAAGCCAGACGCTCATGCTGCTGCTTGCACCGTGAGCGGATCAACGTCGCCCCTGCTCCCATTCGCGCGCGATGTCCGCGGCGGATTTTTCGGGCGGAAAGTAGAGTGCCGGACGCCGCATCCAGTCGACGCGCACCACGCTTTCGGCAAGTTTTTGAAGTTCAGGCACGGCTGCTTCCACCGGGGCCTGCCGCTCGCGCCCGTCGGTAAGCACATCGCCGACCCGGCCTTGCGCGAAGCGCACGCGCATCACCAGAGGCTGCGCAACACCGTAGAGGCAGCGCTGCCCGCTGAAGACGCCGTTGATGCGCTCGCCGCCGCGAAGCGTGACGTCGTATTCCATGAGGTTGTGCTTGGAGCGGTTGCGCGGCCCGTAGCGGCACCTCGCGACCACGTCGTCAATCTCGCTGAGCCATGCGCGTGCGTTGTCCGGAGCCTGCGGAATCAGGCCGGGCGACCAGGTCGGGTTCATCCGGCCGACCTCGGCATCGATCTCCACCTGCAGCAACTGCGCCAGCACGGCATTGGCCTGGCTGCCCGGCATCTCTCGCGTGCCTTCCGTGCAGGCCGTGAGCAGATTGGTGAGCGAAGCAAGAACAAGCATTGTTTGGGCCGTTCGCCAGAACATGAAGCGCATTACACGCCTGATTCGGCCTCCGGTTCCAACCGCGCCGACCCTCATGCGGCATACCTCTTAAGGCGAGATTGCCAACCCGCCCGCCTAAATGAATACTCCTCAGGAGTACTGTCGCTCGCGCCCGTTGTGTGGCGAAGCGTGTTGGGAGCCGGTTCATGATTCAAATCGCTGTGATCACTCGGCAAGGCGCGCCGGGAGAGAAGTCCCAGATCGTTCAGTTCGGCCCCGCCGGCGGAACCATCGGCCGGTCCGACACCAATACGCTGGTGTTGTCGGACCCCGACCGCACCGTGTCGCGCGTGCATGCGCAGGTGCTCTGCCGTAGCGGCCAGTATTTCGTGATCGACCGCGGCAGCAACCCGATCGTGCGCAACGGACAAACGCTGGGCTCCGGCAACGAAGCGCTTCTGTCCGACGGCGACCGGCTGGTCATCGGTGGCTTCGAACTGAAAGTCGAAGTGCAGGCGGCTGTCGATGCATCGCCTGCGCCGTCCTTCGCTCCGGCCCCGGGCGCGCCGTTCCCTGCAAGTGCAGAAGACGATCCCTTTGCGGATCTGCTGGCGGGCCTTGCACCGCCGCCGCAAGCGCCGATCACCGGGCCTGCGGCCAAGCCGTTGCCGTCGGCCACCGCGCCCTCCGCCGACTCCCTGCTGTTCCCTGATCCGATGCAAAGCGGATCGCGCAATGCGCAAGCGGCGCAGATCGATCCCTTCGCCGATCTGCTGGGCCCTGCGCCTTCGTCGGCGCCCGCAACCGGCCTTGGCGCGCTCGACGACTTTTCCGACTTGGGCGCGCCGCCCGCGAGCGGCAAGGCCGCGGGCATCGACGAGCTGCTCGGCGGCATGGGCGGTGGGGGTGGCATCGGCGGCGATCCGCTCTCGCTTTCTCCGCTGGCGGACCCGCTGCTGCAGCCCAACACGGCGTCCGATGCCGATCCGCTGGCGGCGCTGCAGCGTGCCGCGCCGGCCACGCCGGTACCGCGCGCCGACCATTTGCCCATCGATCAGTTCGGCTTCACCCCGCCGAGGGCGATCGACGCGCCACGGCCGCAGCTGCCGCAGTTCGACGACATCACGGGCCAGCCGATCCGCATCAGCGGGCCGGAGGTCTCTGCCGGCGGATCGATCGAACCGCCGGGGCTGCTGAAGCCGCTCGCGCCATTTCCGGCGCCTTCGCCGCCATTGGCGCGACCACAGCCGCAGACCGCGCCGACGCCGGTCGCCAAGGCAACGCCCGCAGTGCAGCGCACCGCCTCCGACGACGAGCTGCTGGCCGCTTTCCTGCGCGGCCTCGGCAGCACGCACCAGACGCCCGAGATGCTCACGCCCGGCCTCATGGAGCGCATCGGCACGATTCTTCGCAGCGCCACAGAGGGCACGCTGCAACTGCTGCTCACGCGCCAGGAGTTCAAGCGCGAAGTGCGCGCCGAGGTCACCATGATCGCCTCGCAAGCCAACAACCCGCTCAAGTTCTCGCCCACCGTGGAAGTGGCGCTCGCGCATCTGCTGGGCCCGGGCGTGCGTGGTTTCATGCAGCCCGAGGCGGCGATGCGCGATGCATACAACGACCTGCGGGCTCACCAGTTCGGTGTAATGGTGGGCATGCGCGCGGCGCTCGCGCACGTCATCGCGCGCTTCGAGCCCGAAGAGCTCGAGAAGAAGATCACGTCCAGGTCGGCGCTCGACGCATTGTTCAGCGCCAATCGCAAGGCCAAGCTCTGGGACCAGTTCGTGGCGCTCTATGGCGGCATCGCGAGCGAGGCCGAGGACGATTTCCACAATCTCTTCGGCAAGGCCTTCCTGGAGGCCTACGAAGAACAGATGGCGCGCCTGAAGTCCGACGCCTGAACGTCGTCCTCAAGCACAACTACGACAGCATCAGCTAACGCGAGGCATCCGCTTGGAAATCGAAATCGTCACGCTGTCCAGACAGGGCGGCCGCAGCTACAACGAGGACGTCTACGGTCACTGGCACGACGATCGCTATGTCGCCTGCCTGGTGGCCGACGGCGCCGGCGGGCACGGCGGCGGCGACGTGGCGGCGGCCACCGTGCGCAGCAGCGCGCTGGGCGGCTTCTCGGGCATGCCGAGCCTGGACGAAGCGAGCCTGCGTGCGCTGGTCGAGCAGGCCAACCGCGACGTGGTGGCGCGCCAGGCGGAGGGCGGCAAGCTCGCGGGCATGCGCTCGACCGTTGTCTTCGCGGCCATCGACCTGGAGAGCGAGGCGCTGGCCTGGGTGCACAGCGGCGACAGCCGGGCCTACCTGTTCCGCGGCGGCGCCATCGTGGCGCGAACCACCGACCACAGCCTCGTGCAGCAGATGGTGGCCGGCGGCATGCTCGACGAAGAAGGCGCGCGCCTGCATCCGCAGCGCAACATGCTGCTGTCCGCGCTGGGTTCGATCGAGGAGGCGCCGGACATCGCGGTGTCCGACCGCATGCGCCTGTTGCCTGGCGACGTGCTGCTGCTGTGCAGCGACGGCGTGTGGGAGCCGCTGGGCGACGAGTGCCTGATCGACACGCTGCATGCCTCGCGCACGCCCAGCCAGTGGACCGAGCTGATCGACGCGAAGGTGAGGGCCAACGCCAAGCCGGGCCACGACAACTACACGGCGCTCACGCTGTGGGTGATCGGGGACGAGGGCGACGATGTGACGCGGCTGCTGCCAGAGAACGTCGCGCAGGCCGATTCCTGATCCTTTCCTTCCGTAGCGGGAAAGGAAAAAAGGCCCGAAGCTTTCGTCCATCCGGACGATCGCTTCGGGCCTTTGTCGATTTTTTGGAGTGCGACCTAGGAGTAGGCGTACTTGCTCGCCGTCTTCTTCACCCGCTTCAGGGCGTTGCGCAGCAGCGCCGGCATGTCCTCGCGGTTGGGCAGGTTGGTGTAGTTGTCGATGCCCTGTTCCTTGCAGCAGTTGGCGCAGCCGTTGTTGAGCAGGTCGAGCGCGTAGCGGGTCTTGCTGACCGTGCTGGACGAGCCGGGCTCCCGGAACGGATCGAAGATGCCGTCCGGCAGTACTTTTTGTCCGCGCGCGATCAACTGCGTCTGGAAGTGCGTGATGTGCTTCTGCGTGACCGGCCCGTAGTAGCCGTCCACGGCAATCACCTCGGTCTGGCCCGGAGGCGGGTCCATGTCGTGGTTGAAGCCGAGCAGCTCGTAGTAGAAGATCTTGAACAGCGCCTGCACCAGCATCACGTCTTCACGTGTGTTGGAACCGATCCGGCCGGCCGACCAGTCGATGTTGTAGGTGGTGAGCAGCGCGCCGCTGCGGCCGATGAGTGGGGTGCTGAATGCCATTGCATTGCTCCGGTGAGGACGCGTGGAAACCGCATCGGGCACTGGCGCGCCCGATGCCGTGCCCTGCGGGTCCGTCGTCCGTCAGCGAGTCTCGGTGGTTGCGACGTTCCAGCCGAACTTGACTTCGCCGCCGCCCGCGCCCTTGTCGTCCTGGGCCTTGTAGGCGAACTCGATGTCCTTGAACGAGCAGGACACCTGTTCCTGCACGTCGCCGCCCTGCGCGCCGCCGGGGCCCACCAGGGCGATGAAGACTTCCTTGAGCGTGACCTTGAGGTACTCCTGCTGGCCTTCACCCGCCTTGCGGCAGGTCATGACCATGTCCTTGAAGTGCTTGCCGCTCACGCAGTTCTTGGCCAGCACCGGGGAGGCCTTGTCGTAGGCGTGCGTGAAGTGAAACTCGCCCGGCGTGGCTTTGCCCTTGCCGGAGCCGCCGCCGGAGCCTGCGCCGGATGCGTTGCTCACGTTCCAGGACCACGACGAGATCTCGATCTCGTCCTTGTGATCCTTGTGGGAAGCCTCGCCCTTGACGCCGTCGAGCTTGATGTGAAAGTCAGATGACATGTTCCTACTCCTTGAGGCCCGATTGGGTTCGGGCGGTTAATGATCGAGATGAAGACAAAGGCTGTCGGCAACTTGTAAACAGGACCGATGCGCGGCAGCTACTGAGAGAACGAAACGGAATCGGGAATTTCAAGAAAATCCGAAGGACTTTTCAGCCGGCGCCCTTGGCCGTAGGCAGCTTGGAGACCAGCCGCAGAGAGACCGTGAGGCCTTCGAGCTGGTAGTGCGGACGCAGGAAGAACTTGGACGTGTAGTAGCCCGGGTTGCCTTCGACCTCTTCCACCACCACTTCGGCGGCCGCCAGCGGCTTTTGCGACTTCGTGATCTCCGACGAATTGGCCGGATCGCCGTCGACGTAGTTCATGATCCATTTGTTGAGCCAGCGCTGCATGTCCTCGCGCTCCTTGAAGCTGCCGACCTTGTCGCGCACGATGCACTTGAGGTAGTGCGCAAAGCGGTTGCAGGCAAAGAGATAGGGCAGGCGTGCCGCCAGGTTGGCATTGGCAGTGGCGTCCGGGTCGTCATATTCCGCGGGCTTGTTCAGCGACTGCGCGCCGATGAAAGCCGCGAAGTCGGAGTTCTTGCGGTGGATCATCGACAGCAGCCCGGCCTTGGAGAGCTCGGCCTCGCGCCGGTCGCTGATCGCGATCTCGGTGGGGCACTTCTGGTCTACGCCGCCGTCGTCGCTCGGGAAGGTGTGCAGCGGCAGGTTCTCCACCGCGCCGCCCGACTCGATGCCGCGTATGCGCGAGCCCCAGCCATAGAGCTTGTACGAGCGGTTGATGTTGGTCGCCATTGCATAGGCCGCGTTGGCCCAGGCGTACTTGCTGTGATCGGCTCCGGCGGTGTCTTCCTCGAAGTCGAACTCCTCCACCGGATTGGTGTTGGCGCCATAAGGCGTGCGCGCGAGGAAGCGCGGCATGCACAGGCCCAGGTACTTGGAGTCGTCCGACTCGCGCAGGCTGCGCCAGCCGGCGTATTCGGGCGTGAGAAAGATCTTGGTCAGGTCGCGCGGATTGGCGAGCTCCTGCCAAGATTCCATCTGCATCAGGTTGGGGCTCGCGCCGGTGATGAAGGGCGCATGGGCGGAGGCGGCGATCTTGGCCATCTCGCCGAGCAGTTCCACGTCCGGTGGGCTCTGGTCGAAGTGGTAGTCGCCAACGATGGCGCCGAAGGGCTCTCCGCCGAATTGGCCGTATTCCTGTTCGTAGATCTTCTTGAACATCGGGCTCTGGTCCCACGCCGCGCCCTTGAACTTCTTCAGGTTCTTGGCCAGCTCCTGCTTGGAGATGTCCATCACCCGGATCTTGAGGTTCTCGTCGGTCTCGGTGTTGTTCACCATGTAGTGCAGGCCGCGCCATGCACTCTCGAGCTTCTGGTAATCGGGGTGGTGAATGACCTTGTTGACCTGGTCGGTGAGCTTGGCGTCGATCGCGGCGATCATCGCCTGGATCGACTTGGTCACGTCCTTGCCGATCACGGTGCTGTTGCTCAGCGCCTGCTGGGCGAGCGTGAGCACCGCGGCTTCGACGGCGCTCTTGGCTTCGTCGCTGCGGGGCTTGAATTCCTTTTGCAGCAGCGACGAAAAGTCGCTCCCCGCATAGGCAACGTCTTTCAGTGCGCTCTGTTGTTCGAGTGCGTCGGCCATGGTGTTTCTCCTCGTGGTCCGGTGTGTCTGGCGAAAATGGGTCAGGCGGCAGGCGCGCTGTCGTCGGGCTTCTTGCTGGCGGCCAGCGTCTGCAGCAGCGCCGGGTCCTCGAGCACCTTGGCGAGCAGGTCTTCCGCGCCGCCCTTGCCGTCCATGTACGTCACGAGGTTCGACAGCTGAGTGCGTGCTTCGAGCAACTTGTTGAGTGCGCCGACTTTCCTGGCGACAGCGGCGGGAGAGAAATCCTCCATGTTCTCGAAGGTGAGCTCGACTTTCAGGTCACCTTCGCCGGTCAGCGAGTTCTCCACCGCAAAGGCGGCGCGCGGCTTCATTGCCTTCATGCGCGAGTCGAAGTTGTCGACGTCGAACTCCAGGAACTTGCGATCCGCCACCGAGGCGAGCGGGTCTGCCGGCTTCCCGGACAGGTCGGCCAGCACGCCCATGACGAACGGCAGCTGGATCTTCTTCTCGGCACCGTAGAGTTCCACGTCGTATTCGATCTGCACGCGTGGCGCCCGGTTGCGGGCGATGAATTTCTGACTGCTCTTGGCCATGGCGATGCTCCTTGCGGGAATGAATGGGATGAGTCGGTGAACTGAAAAGAGAGGGGTCGACCTATTCGGACGGGCGCTTGCCGGTCACGTTCTCGATGGTGTCCATCGCGTTGGGCGCGAGGTTGGCCATGATCTCGAGGAAGCTCACGCCAATGAGCTTCTTCGCGCGTTCGATCAGGAGCGGCGCCGGGTTGCCGGGCTCGGCCTGTTCGAGATAGCGGATCACGCGGTCGAGCATCTGAAGCGCATCCTGGCGGTTCTGGATCTCGCCGCGCATGGCCGCGGGCCGGGCCGCACCGTCGCCTGCGCCCTGCGACGCCGTGCCTTCGTCCGCCGCAGACGCTTCGCCCGCGTCGGCCACGCCGGAGGCGGCGCCGCAGGCCTTGGCGAGGACGCGGCCGATGGCACGCAATGCGCCGAAGTTGATGGCGTCGGAGCGGCCGGTGCGATCGACCAGCAGCGCTTGCAGCTTCTCGACGAGCGCAGGCACTTCCATCGCGGCCTGCAGGCGTTCGGGTTGGTGAGCCTGGATCGCCTCGAGGCCGCCCTGAATCTGCGACATCGAATAGGTGGCTTCGCCGCCCACGGCATTCAGCGCGCCGTGCGCAATGGCAATGTCGCGCACGCGGATCGGACCGACGCCGGGTGCCACGCCCACCTGGGCGTCGTACAGGTCGCGCAGCACCATGTTCTCGTCCCACAGCGGCGCCAGTGCGTTGAGGCGCATCGTGGGGTCGTTGTCGTCGTCGGCATCGAGCGTTGGATGTATGCCGTCCCAGAAGCGGTCGAACAGGCCCGTCAGCAATTGAAGGCCTGCAATGAAACCAACAACGCCCTGCAGCCGCGTGGAGGCGCGCAGCAGCAGCACCGCGGCGCGCACGTCCTTGCTCCGGCGCAGGATGGCGTCGGACTGCTCGGCCACGTCGCGCCACTCCGGTTCCACCGCAGGTATGACGGTGTCGCCGAACTGCTGCTCGGGCTTGCCCTGCGAGGACGCCGCGAGCGCGGTAAAGGCGGCGTCGTACTCCAGGTCGTCGCCGCACGGCGATGCCTCGCCGATGGGCGTGAGCAGGGCTTCGACTAGTTCGTTGGTCAGCATGTTGCCTGTTCGAGTTGGCTGGTGATAATCAAAGATGCGTCGGAACCGGTCAATGCAACGAAGGGAATAGCATGCGCACGCTGGGTACACACCATTCGTCCTATGGACGCACTCCTGCCGCGGTTCCGCGGCGCCTGGCACTGGGCTTCGGTCTGGTGTTGGCTGGCGTCCTGCTCGCGGGCTGCGCACCCAAACCTGTGGTCACGACGGTGTCGATCACGCTGGTTGCAGGTGCCGATGCCAACCCCGATGCGCGCGGCCGCGCCTCGCCGCTCACGGTGCGCGTGTATGCATTGAAGTCGCCCGGCCCGTTCGAAGGCGCGGACTTCTTCTCGCTGTTCGAAAAAGACCAGGCCACGCTGGGTGCGGAGCTCGTGCAGCGCGAAGAAATGCTGTTGCGACCCGGCGAAACCCGCAAGCTCGATCTCACCCTGCCGCCCGATGCCAAGGCCATCGGCGTGATGGCGGCGTTCCGTGATCTGGACCGTGCGCGCTGGCGCGAAGTGCGCCCCGTGCAAACCGGCAAGGCCCAGGCCATGACGGTGACCTTCGGCGCCCGCCAGATTCGCGTCGAGAGCAAGTAGCCTGTTCATGGCGGCGGCGCGCTCGCGTTCGGCGGGCGGCCAGGCCGCACCAGCGGTTGGTCGGCGGGCAGGAAGCGTCCGAACAGGTCGGCCGTGAACGCGCCGCCGGCCGCGTCCGATGCGGCGGCCGTGAAATAGAGGCCGCGCCACCGCGGGCCGCGCGAACCGCGGCCATGGCTCTCGAACAAGGCATCGGCAACCTGGCGAAGCGCGGGTTGCAGCGCACGCATCGCCTCGATGAACTCATGGATCGCAAGCCGGCCCGATGCGCTCGGCTGCTCTCGCAGCAGCGCCATGCGCAGCGCATGCAGCTGCTGCGCCAAGGGGTCAAACAAGGCATCCAGCCGCGCGGCTGCCGCGTCGTTGCCGCCATGGGGCTCGGCCAGCCGGTGCCCGATGGCTTGCGCCAGCACTTCGGGAGGCAGCGCGCCGCGCAGCGTGGCATAGCCGCCCAGCTGTTCGAGGCCGGTCACGACGAGGTAGATCGGCAACTGCAGGCGCAGGGTGTCGCCGGCCTCTTCGAGCAGGCGGCGCATCCGGGCGGCGAGCGGCTTCATCGTTCCGGGGTCCGCGCGCTGCAGCTCGCTCGCGGCGACGCACACCACCAGCCCGTTGAGCGGCAGGCGGTCGCGCCGCTCGGCCAGCGCCAGCAGCGCCTGCAGCCAGAGGCCGCGCGTGTGCGGCGCCGCGGCCGATTCGCTGACCGCCGCTGGATGGAGTTCGATGGCCGCAATCGAACCATTGAGCCACCAGCGCCAATACGGTTCGCTGAAAGGCTCGCCGCCCGAAGGCACGAGCCGCTCGGCATGCGCCGCCGCCAGCAGGCCCGGCAGATTGGCCGCCGCGTCGCCCAGGAAGAGGAACCACGGCACCGGGGTGCTGCGTTGCCGCGCCGGCTGGCGCAGGGCTTGGCGTGCCTGCGACATGGCATCGCGCACGGCTTCGATGGCGGCCTCGTCGGTTTCGGCGGCCGTTGGGCCTTGGGCATCGATGCGCCGCCGCAGCGCACGCCGGCGCGCGCCACGGCCCGCATCGCGCACGGTGCCGTACAGCAGCATGAACCCGATCAGGCACAGCAACAGCAGCAGCAAGAAGAGGTGGGTGGGCGACAGCGCTGCGGTCATTGCGACGGTGTGGCGGATCTTCTCAGCGCGCGGCGGTGTGAAGCGAGACGAAGTCCGCGATCAGCCGGTCGCCACCCTTGTTGGCCGCCAACGCCTCGCGCAGGCGCAGCAGATAGGCCGAGGCCAGCTCGAACGGCGGCCGGTCGGCCGTTTCGTTGAACGGCGTGGGGGACGAGAGCACAGTGATCAGCACGCTGCCGAAGGGCGGGCCGACGAGCCAGCTGGAGGGCACCTCGCGACCCAGTTCGAGCTTTTCGCCGGCGCGCAGCCGCGTGGCCACCTGGCCGGCGTTCAGGTGCATGACCGAACCGTCGACTGTGTAGTAGTCGACCCACAGGTAGCTATCGTGGTTGGGCGCCGCGATCTGCACGCCAACGGTGTCGCCTTCGCGGAGCTGGCCGTTCCGGGCCGTAGGGGCTTCCACGTCCAGCCCATAAGCCTTGTCGCGGTTGCGCAGCTGGTAGGGCTTCAGGATGGCGAACACCTCGCAGTGGGGCCACAGGCGAAGCTCGACGTCGAACTCGGGTGAGTTGACGCCGGGCATCGCGGCCACCTCGTGCTCGACTCTTTTCAGGTCCGCGGGCAGCGAGACGAAGCCGCTCACGCGCAGCTTGCCGTCCTTGCCCGGGGCGGCCGCGAGGTCGGCGCAGGCATAGCTCTGCAAGTGCTGTTCGATGCGCTGGCCCAGGCTCGGCTCCACCGCCGTTGGCCCGGCCGGCCACAGCCACCACAGCAGGTAGACAAGCGGCAACAGCAGCGCGAGCGCGGCGCTGGCGCGCAGCAATGCACGGTCACGGCGCTGCGTGTCGTGCGGCCCGGGCGGGTCCGCCACGCGGTAGGGTTGAGGCGTGATGCGGTCCTGCACCAGACTGCCAAGCGCCAGTGGCCGCAGCCGCAGCTGGCGCGCGTGCAGGTCCTTCAGCTTGCCAAGCTCGCCCCGGTCGCCGTCCTCGAAGTAATACTGGCCCTTGAAGCCATGCACCAGCGCATGCCAGTAGACCTCGCGCACCTCGTCGTCCTCGGCGGTCAGTGCCGACAGGTGATGAAAGAACTCGCTGTGCGCGTTGTTCGAATTGAAGAGTTGCACCTGCAGCGGCGCGGCACTGCCTGCGGCGCCGGGATGGCGCGCCAGGATCTCGTCGATCCAGGCCACCATGGCAAAGGCCGCCGATTCGACCTGCGCGGCGGGCGAGAGGGATGCCATGGCACAGGCGCGCGCCGCGTCCAGCAATCGGCGTGCCTGTTGCTGCGCGGCCTCGTGCGAGAGCGTATTGCGGCCAGTGGCAATCGATGCGTCGAGAGCAAGGCCGAATGAAACGAATATCGAAAAACAGTCGAGCAGCCGGGCCATGAACCGCGTCCGTTCACTGCGCTTGCATGGCGAAAGATGCCTTGCACCGGCGTCTGCAGCGATGGCACATGCCCATGTCCCCGGTTCCTTCGAATAGGCATTCATTCTTCCAAACGCTGCGCGGCGGGCGCCATATCGCTTGGGGTCTATGCCGTTCGTCGGGCAAACCGGCCTTGCTGCGCGACGCAATCGCCGGTATCTTCGGCTTCCGCTGAGATCAACGCACGCTGGGACTGGACATGCCATGAAAATTCTGATCGCCGACGACCACCGGCTCGTCATCGAGGCGGTCAAGGCCAAGTTGTCGGAGCTCGAGCCCGGCATCGAGTTCGTCCTGGCGATGAGCGTCGACGAACTGCTTGCCGGCGCCACCGACGAGCTCGACCTGGCCCTGATCGATCTCAACATGCCCGGCGCCGACGGCCAGGCCCACATCGATGAAATCCGACGCCGCCATCCGGCCGTGCCGGTCATCGTGCTTTCCGGCTACGAAGACCCGGCCATCATGCGCAGTGCGCTTGAACGCGGTGTGCTGGGCTTCATTCCCAAGGCTTATTCGCCCGAGGTCATGCTGTCGGCCGTGCGGCTGGTGCTGGCCGGCGGCGTCTACGTGCCGCCCATGATGCTGACGGCGCTGCCGCCGGGCATCGTAGCCGGCGTGGCGCCCACGCAGAACGGCGAAGCGCGCTCCGCAGGCGCATCGTCGGCAACGCTGGAGCATTTGCGCAGCGTGCTCACCGAGCGCCAGGTCGAGGTGCTGCAGTTGCTGTCGCAGGGCAAGCCCAACAAGCTCATCGGCCGCAGCCTGGGTATCAGCGAGGGTACGGTCAAGATCCACCTGGCGGCGATCTTCCGCGCGCTCAACGTGCGCAATCGCACCGAGGCGGTGGTGGCCGCGCAGGCGCTGACCGAAGCGCAGCAGGCCTGAGCCGCGCGCAGCTGCGCAGCGGCTGATTACTCTTTCTTGTTGATCGTTCGCTTCAGGAGCAGTTGAGCTTCATGGCCTCGATGCGGCCACCGAAGCCCAGCTTGCGCGTCAAGCCGCCTTCGCGACTGTTGGCCGGAAAGTTGACCGTGCGGTCCCGGAACATCGCGTGCTCGTACACCTGCAGCGTCGCGCGCGGGCCGACGCTCACGCTGTCGATGTCGCGCTTGAGCTGCCTGGCGGTGCCCTTGTCCATGCTCTGGACTTCGGCGGGGCCCACCAGCGTGAGCATGTCGCCCTTGAAGTCGCGCCCGGTATAGAACTGGGCCCAGCAGCCGGCAGCCAGCGCCGGGTCTTCCACGCGGATAGGCACCAGCAGGATCGTGGGATCGGGCCGGTTGTCGGCCGTCGCGGTCGAGGTAGTTGGGGTCGATGTGTTGGCGCAGGCGCCGAGCGCGACTGCGCCAGCGATCAGGAGGTAGCGGAAATTCTTCATTGGTCTTCTGCTTGTGGGGTTGAGGACGGTGGAGCCGGTGGAGCGCTGCGGCGCTGCGGCTCACCCATTCAGGCTATCGGCCATGCCGACCTGCCGCGTAGGAAGAGAGCCCAAGCTCCCGTCGCCTCGCGCCAACACAGCGCTTGTCTCGCCGAACGCAGCGAGCGAACTGAATCTCCGCGAATGGCTGCTGCCCGGATGCGCCCGTTTCCTACGCCGCACCGCCTTGCGAATGCTCAGTGTGGCATTCGATCCCATCCATCTTTTAACCACCGAAGGAAGCCATGGCCACGAGCAGCATCCTGGGCGGCGACTATCCGCCCATGGAACCCAAGGGAACGGACGTCGACAGCCTGGGGCCCAGCGACACGAGCGACAGCGGAAGCGACGTGCGCACGTCGCGCGAACGCACCGCCATTCCCGAAGACGCCGCGGAAGGTGCCATCCCGATCGCGCACGACAGCAGCACCGATGCGGAGGGCACCGGCGAGCGGGCCTCGGCGGACACTCCGCCGTCCGCGCCCGATGCGGACATCCTGCCGGACCGCATCGGCATCGTGCCCGCGTCCCCCGACGACCCGTACGCGGGCAGGCCGGATCAGCTTGCCGATGCCGAAATCGAAGAAGACGAAACCGAGGACGCCGGCGACGAGCCCGACTGAGGCGAAGCCCGGCGTGAAACGCATGCATGGCCCTCCCCTTGAATGCGCTCTGCAGAGTCTCCAGCAGCTTGCCTATGCCCGCATCACACGCGAATTCATTCGCGCCAGGCATGAGAGAGTGGAATTGCTTTCGTCGTCCGACATGGTGATGGACGATGCGCATCAGCGCGTGCTGCACTGGGAGCGGGTGCTCGCGGAGTTGCGGCTCCTGTTCGACGATCCACGCCAGATCGCAGCGATCAAGATTGCGCGGGCGCTTTACCTGCGCATGCTGCTGGAAAGCGCGCCCACGCGCCTGCAGGCGTGGAGCGACAGCGAAAGCATGGGCGACATGCCGAAGTCCCACTTGTTCGAATGGATTTCTTACGATTTCGAGCGGCTCGAACTGGCCGAATTGGAAGCCTCCATGTCACGCGAGGAAGCCGCTTCCTATGCGCAGGCGCTCGACGCGCGCGCAAGCAGCATCCGCGAGGAATGACGAGCGGGCCCGCGCAGACAGTGCGCGGGTTTGAAGAACGCTGTCAGCCCCGTCCCAGGACGACGGCGCCCTCCTGGATGTAGCGGTCGAATTCGATCTTGGGGATGGCAGCGGTGAGCGATTGGCCGTTCTCCGTCCAGGTGAGCACGACGCTGTCGTCCGCCATGAGGATCTGGACATTGCCCTTGGGGATTTTCAGCTGCGGGCCATCGCCCGCACGAAACGCGACATCGCCCACGATGCGGCCGTCGATTTGCGTGGTGGAAGTCATAGGCATACCTCTTCTTCTATTGCGGTGAGGGGCGCGGCCGCCATGGCGAGCAGGGCAGCCGTTGCGAGGCCGTATTTCAAATGACGAAAGACAAAGCGCGATGAATGCGGGGCCATGGAGGATTCCTCGAAAAAAGAAAGCTGCAGGACCTCCTTTCTCGCGCACTGCCGGCGCGCCCTTGTAGGCAGTCACAGCATTCCCGCGACGGTGGCATGCCTGCGAGCGAATTGCTGGCCCCGAAGATGCGCCGCTTTCCTACGCACCTCACCGTATGCGCGGAGCATGGTTGGTTTTTGAACGAAGACCAGCGCATCGCGGCTTGCTCTGCGGCAGCACTTTTTGCTGGCGATTTTCCAACCCGCCTCATTTCAACGAGGCCTATGAAGGAGTCCTGACATGGCCAATTACACGAACACCGCCGACACCGCCACCAACACCGACGTGGTCGAGGTGCTGAACGACCTGCTTGAAACTTCGCGCGACGGCGAATACGGCTTCCGCGCCTGTGCCGAGGAGGTCGAGTCGCCACAACTCAAGCAGGTTTTCCAGAGCCGTTCGGCCGACTGCGCCAAGGCGGCCGGAGAACTGGTCCAACTCATCCGTCGCTTTGGCGGTTCGCCCGACGATGGCGGAACGGTGACCGGTGCCATGCACCGCGGCTGGGTGCACGTGAAGGGATCGGTGGGCGCAGACAGCGCGCTCTCGATGCTTGAAGAATGCGAACGCGGTGAAGACGCCGCGGTCGCGCGCTATCGCAAGGCGCTCAAGGCCGACTTGCCGGCCGACGTGCGCGCCGTGATCCAGCAGCAGTCCGAAGGCGCCAAGCGCAACCACGATCAGATCAAGCAGCTGCGGGATCAGATGAAGAAGTCGTGATTGCCGACGACTGACGGCTTCGCACAGACTGACAGCCGTGCGGGAGGTGCGCCCCGTTGCGCCTCAGTTGGCGCAGCGGGCCTCCAGCGCATCGAGGAAGGAGCGGTCCCACCGGCCTTCCTTCATGGCCTGGATCGTGCGGGCCTCCGTGGCCAGGTGCGCATGGGCCTTCTCGATGAGCAGCTCGGCTTCGTCGCGTGTGAAGGCCATCAGGCCGTCCTGGTCGCCCACCACGATGTCGCCAGGGTTCACCACCATGCCGCCCACCGAGACGGGCACGTTGATCTCGCCCGGACCGTCCTTGTACGGGCCGCGGTGGTTGACGCCGCGCGCGTACACCGGAAAATCGCGCTCGCGGATCTCGGCCACGTCGCGGATGGCGCCGTCGAGCACCACGCCCACGGTGCCGATGGTCGCGGCATAGAACGACAGGATGCCGCCGATCACCGCATTGGTCACGTCGCCGCCCGCATCGATGACGAGCACGTCGCCGGGGCGGCAGAACTCGAAGGCCCGCATCATCGTGAAGTTGTCGCCACCGCGCGTCTTCACGGTGACGGCCGTGCCCGCCATGGTCTTGTGTCCCGGGCGGTGGTAGGGCTGCAGGCCGACGCTGCCGATGTTGCGGTGCATGTTGTCGCTCAGCGCGGCGACCGGAATATCGTGCAGCGCGGCGATGATCTCCGGCGCCACTTGCGGGGCCGACGGATTCTTGCGGATGGCTTTGTAGGGCATGGGTGTTGTCCTCGGCAATTCAGGGGCGCTTCAGCGCAGGGCGGCCACGGCCCGCGCGATGCGCGCGCAGCCTTCTTCCAGCGTCTCGATGGCGGTGGCGATGGAAAGACGAAAGTAGGGTGACAGCCCATAGGCGGTGCCCGCGACCACGGCCACGCCTTCGCTTTCGAGCAGGTACATCACCACGTCGCTGTCTACTTCCAGCCGCTTGCCCTGGGGCGTGGTCTTGCCGATCAGGCCGCCGCAGTGGATGTAGAGGTAGAAGGCGCCGGGTGGCGGGATGCAGCGCAGGCCGGGGATGTCGTTGATGAGCGCGAGCGTGCGGTCGCGGCGCTGCTTGTAGACCACCACGCTCTCGGCCACAAAACCCTGGTCGCCATTCATGGCGGCTGCGGCGGCCGCCTGGCTCACCGAGCAGCAGTTGCCGGTGGACTGCGACAGCAGCGTGTCCAGCGCCTGGACCAGATCCGCCGGCCCCGCCGCATAGCCGATGCGCCAGCCCGTCATCGCATAGGTCTTCGAGACGCCGTTGACCACCAGCGTGCGCTCGCGCAGCGCGGGCGCCACCGCGAGCAGATGCGGCGTGGCCTGGCCGTCGAAGCGGATGTGCTCGTAGATGTCGTCGGTCATCACCATCACGTGCGGATGGCGCTGCAGCACCGCGGCGAGCGCGCGGTATTCGTCAGCCGTGTAGCTGGCACCGGTCGGGTTGCTGGGCGAGTTGATCAGCAGCCAGCGCGTGCGCGGCGTGATCGCGGCCTCCAGCTGCGCGGGCGTCAGCTTGAAGCCGTTGGCTTCGGGGCAGGCCACGGTGACCGGCGTGCCTTCGCAGGCCAGCACCATGTCGGGGTACGACACCCAGTAGGGCGCGGGAATGATCACCTCGTCGCCCGGCTCCAGCGTGATCGCGAAGGCGTTGTAGATCGCGCTCTTGGCGCCGCTGGTGGCGATGATCTCGTTCATCCCATAGCGCAGGCCGTTCTCGCGTTCCAGCTTGGCGACGATGGCCTGCCGCAGCTCCACCGTGCCGGCCATCAGCGTGTAGCGCGTCGCGCCTTGCTCGATGGCGGCGGCCGCGGCCTGCCGGATGTGGGGTGGCGTGTCGAAGTCGGGCTCGCCCACCACGAGGTTCACGATCGACTTGCCCTGGCGGCGCAGCTCGTTGGCGCGGTCGGCGGCCGATGTGCTGGGCGAGGGCTTGATGCGCCGCACGCGGGCGGCAATGCGGGACGTGGTCACGTGACTTCCTGTGTCTGGGATTGCATGGACCGAACGGTACGCAGATCGAACAGGCGAGGCCAAGACGACTTTTCACTGGTCGTATAGGCGCAGCTTATGGTGAGCGCCTATACCTGCCGCACAGGCGCGGTGCTAGGCTCGGCTTTTGCTTGGGGACACCGCGTGAACCTGCGACGCCTCAAATATTTCGTGAAGATCGTGGACATCGGCAGCCTGACGCAGGCAGCCGAAGTTCTTTTCATCGCCCAGCCGGCGCTGAGCCAGCAACTGGCCACGCTCGAGGGCGAGGTGCGCCAGCAGCTGCTCGTGCGCACCAAGCGCGGCGTCACGCCCACCGAGGCCGGCAAGGTGCTGTACCGGCATGCTCAGATCATCCTGCGCCAGTGCGAGCAGGCGCGCGTAGACATGGAAGCGGCCGGCGAAGGGCTCTCGGGCCAGGTGTCGGTGGGTCTTGCGCCCGGCACGGCGGCCTCGGCGCTCTCGCTGCCGCTGCTGCGCACCGTGCGCGCCCGCCACCCCGGCATCCTGCTTTACCTGAACGAGAACTACGGCACCACGCTGAGCGAGCTCATCATGAACGGCCGCATGGACCTGGCCGTGCTCTACGGCGACAAGGCGATCCATGGCCTGAGCTTTCAGCCGCTGCTCAAGGAGCCACTGTTCCTGGTCGGGCCGGCCGCGATGCCGGCGCCGGCGCAACCGGTGAAGCTGGCCGACCTGCGCGACATCGAGCTCTTTCTGCCGCGCCCCTACAACGTGGTGCGCAAGCTGGTCGATGCGGCTTTCGTGCGTGCGGGCATGGTGCCGCGCGTAGTGGCCGAGATCGAATCGGCCTTCACCCTGACGGCGGCCATCGCCGACGGGCTGGGCGCCACCATCCTGCCGGCGTCGATGGCGCGCGAAGTGGTGGCTTCCTGCGGTGCCTGGCAATTCCAGATCGTCGACCCGGTCATCGAGGCGCCGCTGGCGCTGTGCCAGTCGGACCACCTGCCGCTCTCGGAGCCGGCGCAGGCGGTGAAGAGCATCCTGCTCGAGCTGGTGGTCGACCTCGCCGGCACCTTTGCGGCCACGCCCGAACCCGGTCTTGCCGCGCTGTCGTAACGTGCCGTCATAAGCCGGCCTTATCCCGGCACAGCCATTCCGTCTTGGGCTTTGCGCCCGCGGCCCGTTACCTTTCATGCCTGCCGTCACGCGTTCGCGGAATGCGTCGGCCACCAAGGATGTTCTGTCGCCACAGGCAGGCCCGGCATGAAGCAGGAACAGATCAAGACGCTCATCGACGCACTCGCCGCATCGGATCTTGCGGAGCTGGAGTACAGCGAAGACGGCAGCACGCTGCGGCTGGTGAAGCAGTCGGCGCTGGCGGCCGCGCCCACCGCGCGGCGCCCGGCCGCAGCGCGCCAGGCGCGCGCCGCGGTGTCCGCGGAACCGGCGCTGCCGGAGGCCGCCCCGGCCGAATGTCTCGCGCCGCTCTACGGCGTGGTGCACCTGCAGCCCGCCCCCGGCGAGCCGCCCTTCGTGCAGCCGGGTCAGGCCGTCGAGGCCGGGCAGGTGCTCTGCGTGATCGAGGCCATGAAGATGTTCAACGAAGTCCGCGCCGATGCTGCCGCCACCGTGCAGGCCGTGCTGGTGCAGTCGGGCCAGGAAGTGGATGCGGGGCTGCCCCTGTTCCGCTTCGCTTGAGGAAAGCCGCGCAATGTTCGATACCGTCCTCATTGCCAACCGCGGCGAGATCGCCTTGCGCATCCTGCGCGCCTGCCGCGGCCTGGGCCTCAGAACCGTGGTCGCGCATTCCGAGGCCGATGGCGAAGCCAGCTATGTCGCGCAGGCCGACCAGGCGCTGTGCATCGGGCCCTCCGCGCCGGGGCAGAGCTACCTGAACCAGTCCGCCATCCTGTTTGCCGCCGAAGTCAGCGGGGCGCAGGCCATCCATCCGGGCTACGGCTTCCTGTCGGAGAACGCGGGTTTTGCCGCGCGCGTGGAGCAGGCCGGCCTGGTCTTCATTGGCCCCAGCGCCGCCTGCATCCGCACCATGGGCGACAAGGTCTCGGCCAAGCGCGCGATGCGCAAGGCCGGCGTGCCCTGCGTGCCGGGGCCCGACGAAGGGCTGCCTGAAGACCCGGCCGCCGTGCAGGCCATCGCCCGCGAGATCGGCTACCCGGTGATCGTCAAGGCGGCGGGCGGCGGCGGCGGGCGCGGCATGCGCGTGGTGCACGACGAAGCGGCGCTGCTGAACGCGATGGCATTGACGCGCGAGGAAGCGCGCCAGGCCTTCGGCAACCCCGAGGTCTACATCGAGAAGTTCCTGCTGCACCCGCGCCACGTCGAGATCCAGGTGCTGGCCGACAGCCACGGCAACGCCGTGTGGCTGGGCAGCCGCGACTGCTCGCTGCAGCGCCGCCACCAGAAGGTGATCGAAGAGGCGCCGGCGCCCGGCATCGACGACGCGCTGATGGCCGAGGTGGGCGAGCGTTGCGCGGCCGCCTGCCGGCAGATCGGCTATTGCGGCGTGGGCACCTTCGAGTTCCTCTACGAGAAGGGGGCGTTCTATTTCATCGAGATGAACACCCGCCTGCAGGTGGAGCATCCGGTGACCGAGATGACCGCCGGGGTGGACATCGTGCAGCAGCAGTTGCGCATGGCGCGCGGCGAGCGCCTTTCGCTGGCGCAGCACGATGTGCGATGCCAGGGCCATGCGATCGAGTGCCGCATCAACGCCGAGAACCCGGACACCTTCGCGCCCGCGCCCGGCCGCATCACCGGCTGGCAGGTGCCGGGCGGCTTCGGCGTGCGCGTCGATTCGCATGCCAACGCCGGCTACCGCGTGCCGCCTTACTACGACTCGATGATCGCCAAGCTGATCGTGCACGGCGCCACGCGCACCGATGCGCTCGACCGCATGCGCCTGGCGCTCGCCGAGATGCGCATCGACGGCATCGCCACCAACGTGCCGCTGCACCGCGAACTGCTGCGCGACGAGGGCTTTGCCGTCGGCGGCGTGGACATCCGTCACCTCGAACGCTGGCTGCAGCAAAGGGGCGCGGCATGACCACCGCCCAACGGCCGTCGATCAGCCTGCTGGGCACGACCGCGCTGCTCTTCGAGGCGCCCGGCGAGATGAACCTGAACTCGCAGCAGCGCATCTGGGCGCTGGCGCACGAGACCCAGGCCTGGCCGGAGATTCGCGAAGCCGTGCCGGGCATGAACAACCTGATGCTGACCTTCCTGCGCCCGCCGCGCGGCCTCGGTGCGCTCGAAGCCCTGGAGGCGCGCCTGCGCGATGCGTGGGACGCAGCCGTCGCGCGGCCGCGGGAAGGCCGAGTGGTCGAGCTGCCCGTGGTCTACGGCGGCGCGAGCGGTCCGCACATGGCCGACGTGGTGGCCCACACCGGCCTCAGCATCGAGCAGATCGTCGAGCTGCACAGCGCGCCGCTCTACCCGGTGTATGCGCTCGGCAGCCATCCGGGCTACTGCTACCTCGGCGGCATGGACGCGCGCATCGCCACGCCGCGGCGCAAGGTGCCGGTGCTGAGCATTCCGGGCGGCGCGGTGTCGATCGGCGGCGCGCAGACCGGCGTGTCGGCCTCGGCCGGGCCCAGCGGCTGGAACACCATCGGCAGCACCGCGATGTCCTTCTTCGATCCGGCGCAAGACCCGCCCGCGACGCTGCAGCCGGGCGACATGATCCGTTTCCGCGTGGAGGGCATCGTCCGATGATCGAGGTGCTTTCTTCGGCGGCGCTCGCCACCGTGCAGGACCTGGGGCGCACCGGCAGCCTGCGCTGGGGCGTCGGCACCTCGGGCGCCATGGACAACCTGGCGCTCGCGGCCGGCAACCTGCTGCTGGGCAATGCGCTCGATGCGGCCGCCATCGAAGTGCCGGTGTTTCCCTTCAAGGTGCGCTTCGATGAAGACTGCGCGTTCGCACTGACCGGTGCGGACTGCGCGGCCCGGCTGGACGACCAGCCGCTGCTGCCCTGGTGGGTTCACCAGGCGCGGGCAGGGCAGGTGCTGACGCTGGGCTTGCCCCAAGGTGGCGCGCAGCGCGGCAGCCGCGCCATGCTGTGCCTGGCCGGCGGCGTCGATGTGCCCGAAGTGCTGGGCTCGCGCAGCACGCAGCTGCGCGGCGCCTTCGGTGGCCACGAAGGGCGCGCGCTGCGCCGGGGCGACGTGCTGCGCGCCGCGGGCGCGGGCGCGGCTTGCAAGACCGGCTTCGGCCTGGTGCCGCCCGCGCTCGCACTACCGCTGCAACGCGATGGCGTAGCGTCTGTGCGCGTCCTGCCCGCGGCCGAATACATGGGCTTCGAACCCGCGTCGCGTGATGCCTTCTGGGCCAGCGAATGGAAGATCACTTCGCAGAGCGACCGCTACGGCTACCGCCTCGAAGGCGAGGCGCTGCGGCCCATCGCGCCGATGGAGCTGCGCTCGCACGGCATCGTGCCCGGCGTGATTCAGGTGCCGCACAGCGGGCAGCCGATCATCCAGATGCGCGACGCCCAGCCCTCGGGCGGCTATCCCAAGTTCGGCACGGTGATCGAGGCCGACATGTGGCGCCTCGGGCAGGCGCCGATCGGCAGCCGCGTGCGTTTCATCGAAGCCGGCTGGGACGAGGCCGTGGCCGCTCTGGACGAAGTGCGCGCCTGGCTCGACAAGGTGGCGCGCATGGTGGAACTGCACCGCGGTGCGCCTGTGTCTGCTGGAAGGCGCTGAGATGACACCTTGCTTTTCGATTCTTCGCGTTGTGTTTGACGTGCGTTGTTCGGGGCGCGCTCCCGCCGACGGGGTACCTTGCTCCGCGAATGTCCCCCGGCCTGCGGCCTCCTCCTTTATTTCGCTGCGCAAGGCACCCCATCGACGGGATCGTTGTTCAGAGTCGTTGATCAGCCAGCACAACGACAGCGCTCAGTGGGCACAGGGCGCCGGGTGCTCCCCGCAGCGAAATAAAGGAGGAGCCGAAGGCGGGGGACATTCGCGGAGGGGAGTACCCGGTGGCCCCGCACTGCGCACCCCGCAGCTGGCCGCCTGGCTGGCCGGCACCGACATCGGCTTGCTCGAACTGCGCACGCCGCAAGGCACGCTGCGCCTCGGACGGCGGGGCGACGACATCGTGGAACTGCCCGTCGATGTGGCCGAAATCGAAGCCGTGCTCGTGCCGGTAAACGCTCCATCCGTCGGCGTGTTCCTGCACAGTCATCCGCTAGCCGCCGCGCCGCTGGTGCGCACCGGTGAGCGCGTAGAAGCCGGCCAGACCGTCGGCCTGTTGAAGATTGGCCCGCTGCTGCTGCCCGTGACGGCGCCGCAGGCCGGCATCGTCGACGGCGTCCACGCGGCCGACGGCCTTGCGGTCGGCTACGGCACCCCGCTGGTCGACTTGCACCCCCTCTGAACGAGAGAAGGACACCCCATGGACATCGACCTGAACGCAGACCTCGGCGAAGGCTTCGGCCCCTGGCGCATGGGCGAGGACGAGGCGCTGCTCGACATCGTTTCTTCCGCCAACGTGGCCTGCGGCTTCCATGCGGGCGATCCGGTCATCATGGACCGCACCGTGCGCATGGCGCGCGCGCGGGGCGTCGACGTGGGGGCGCATGTGGGCTTTCCGGACCTGCTCGGGTTCGGCCGCCGGCCGATGCAGATCGAGCCGAAGGAACTCGTCGCCTACGTTCTCTACCAGCTGAGCGCGCTGGACGGCATGGCGCGCACCGCCGGCCACCGCATGACGCACATGAGCTTTCACGGTGCGCTCGGCAACATGGCCGCGGCCGACGCCGCGTTCGCCGAACCGCTGGTGCGCGCGGTGGCGGATTTCGATCCGACGCTCATCGTCAGCTCTTCCGCCAGCCGCGCCATCGAGGAGGCCGCCGCGCGCTGCGGCCTGCGCGTGCGAACCACCTTCCTGGCCGACCGCGCCTGCGACGACGACGGCCTCTTGGTGCCGCGCAAGTTGCCCGATTCGGTAATCCACGACCAGGGCGCGGTGCTGGCGCGCGTGCGCCTATTGCTGGAGGAGGGCACGGTCACCAGCTACGGCGGCAAGAAGATCCCGATGCGCGCGCATTCGATCCTGCTGCACGGCGACACGCCCGGTGCGGTGGACCTGGCCCGCGCGGTGCGCGGCGTGGTCGAGCAGGCGGGGCGCGTGGTGCCCATCTCCAAGCAATCGGACTAGCCGGCCTGGAGGTCGAACATGGTGCTTACCCTAGGTCGCGCGCACGCGCACGGGGCAACATAAGGGCGGCTTATCGCTCCACAGCCAATCCGTCTTGGCGCCGCGAAGAAGCGCTCGATACAGTGAATTCAACGCAGCGATCTCCAGTTCCAACGAAAGAAACAAAGATGCCGTTCTCTGACTACAAGACCGCGCTGGTGACGGGGGCCTCCTCGGGCATCGGCGCCGCCGTCGTCGAACGCCTCTGCAAGGAAGGCCTGAAAGTCCATGCGCTGGCGCGCAGTGCCGACAAGCTGGCCGAGCTGGCCGAGCGCACCGGTTGCATTCCGCACGCCATCGACGTGAGCGACCTTGCCGGCATCACCCGCCTCACGCAGGAGGTGGAGTTCGACGTGCTGGTCAACAACGCCGGCGTGGACCGCCCCGGCTCGATCCTCAAGGCCGACGCCGAGGGTATCGACCTGCTGGTCGACGTGAACCTGCGCGCCGTGCTGCACCTGTGCCGCCTCGTGGTGCCCGGCATGGCCGCGCGCGACCGGGGCCACGTGGTCAACATCAGCTCCATTGCAGCGGCCTACAACTTCGGCGGCAACAGCACCTACCACGCGACCAAGGCGGCCGTGAGCATGCTGTCGCGCCAGCTGCGCATCGACGTCTTCGGCAAGCGCGTGCGGGTGACCGAGATCTGCCCGGGGCGCGTGGCCACCGACATCTTCGCGCACGTGCACGGCGACTCCGAAGAAACCCACAAGCGCTTCGTCGAAGGCTACGAGCTGCCGAAGGCCGAGGACATCGCGAACGCCATCGCCTTCGCGATTGCGGCGCCCATTGCAGTCAACGTGGGCCACATGGAAATCACGCCCACGCTGCAGGTGCCCGGCGGGCTCTCGACCGCGCGGCCGGAAACGCCGCAGGCCTGAGTGGTACCCGCTCTTTAAGCCAGGCAAAGGAACCGCGCATGAAGGACTTCGACCTGCTGGCGATCCTGCTGAAACCGGAGTTCGGTGCGATGCTCTGGCACGGACTGCAGGAGACACTGAAAATCGCGGCCGGTTCCTGGCTGCTGGCCATGGCCATGGCGGTCGTGCTGCTGGTCGTGCGCCTCACGCCGAGCCGGCTGGCCGAACGCGTGGTGGCCGGCTATGTCTCCTACCACCGCAATGTGCCGACGCTGGTGCAGCTCATGCTCTGGTACTTCGGCATCTTCAGCCTGCTGCCCGATGCGCTGCAGGGCTGGCTGTCGGCGCACAACGCGGAGACGATTCTCTCGATCGTCGCGCTCGGCCTCTGCCAGGCCGCCTATTTCAGCGAGGACATGCGCTCGGGCCTGCGCTCCATCCCCGCCGGCCAGGCCGAGGCCGCGCGCGCGCTCGGCCATGGCTACATCGGCTCGATGCGCCACGTGATGCTGCCGCAGGCCATCCGAAACGCGGTGCCGGCACTGGTGAACCACAGCGTGTCGCTGTTCAAGAACAGCAGCCTGGCCATGGCGATCGGCGTGGCCGAGCTGACCCATGCGGTGAAAGAAATCGAGAGCCAGAGCTTTCGTACCTTCGAGGCCTACAGCGTGGCGACGGTGCTGTACCTGGTGTGCTCGCTGCTCATCATGGCGGTGGGCGGCTGGCTGTCGCGGCGCTACCGCATCGTGGGAGCGAGGTAGGCCATGTTCAGCGTCTTTGAAATTCTTCGCGACAACTGGCTGCTGCTGCTCATCGGCCAGTATCCCAGCGGGCCGCTCGGCGGCATCGTCGCCACGCTGATCCTGTCGGTGCTGGGCATCGTGCTGGCGTTTCCGCTGTCGGTGCTGCTGGCGCTCGCCCGGCTGTCTCCCTGGCGCCTGCTGCGCTGGCCGGCCACGGTGCTGGTCTACGTGGTGCGCGGCGTGCCGCTCCTGATGGTGATCCTGTGGGTCTACTTCCTGGTGCCGATCCTGATCGGGCGCGACGTGTCGGGCTTCACCACCATGCTGTGCACGCTGGTGATCTACGAGGGCGCCTACCTGTCGGAGGTGGTGCGCGCCGGCATCCAGGCGCTGCCCAAGGGCCAGACCGAAGCTGCGCGCGCGCTCGGCCACAGCCACCTGGGCACCATGTGGTTCGTGATCTTGCCGCAGGCGCTCTACAACATGCTGCCGAGCATGCTGAGCCAGTTCATCTCCACCATCAAGGAGACCACGCTGGGTTATGTGATCAACGTGCAGGAGCTGACCTTCGCGGCCAACCAGATCAACAACCAGCTGCTGACCAAGCCGTTCCAGGTGTTCTTCATCCTGGCGATGACGTACTACGTCGTCTGCTTCAGCCTGACCCAGCTGGCGCTGTGGCTGGAGCGGCGCGTGGCCCACAAGCGGCTCGGCGCAGCCTCTGCGAAGACATCCGAAGACGGTGTTTCGCTGCCGCCACCGGCGGTGGTGAATCCGTAAGGCCGCGCCCGACGGCCATCGACAGGAAAACAAGGAGACAGATCCATGAACCCCGTTCCACATCCCGCAGGGGATGACACCATGATCCTGTTCTCCAACATCAACAAGTGGTATGGCGACTACCAGGCGCTCGCCGACGTGAACGCCGAGGTGAAGAAGGGCGAGGTGGTGGTGGTCTGCGGGCCTTCGGGCTCCGGCAAGTCCACCCTGATCCGCACCGTCAACCGGCTGGAAGAAGTGAAGTCGGGGCAGCTGCTGTTCGACGGCCACGACATCCACGCGCCCATGAGCAGCGCGGCGCTCAACAAGCTGCGCAGCCGCATCGGCTTCGTGTTCCAGAGCTTCAACCTGTTTCCGCATCTCTCGGTGCTGGAGAACATCATGCTGTCGCCCGTGCGCGTGCTGGGCGTGAAGCGGGCCGAGGCGAAGGCAAGGGCGGCGCAGCTGCTCGAGCGCGTGGGCCTGTCGAACAAGGCCGGCGCCTACCCGGCCCAGCTCTCGGGCGGTCAGCAGCAGCGCGTGGCCATTGCCCGTGCATTGGCCATGGAGCCGCCCGCCATGCTGTTCGACGAGCCCACCAGCGCGCTCGACCCCGAGATGGTGGGCGAAGTGCTGTCGGTGATGCGCAGCCTTGCCAACGACGGCATGACCATGATGTGCGTCACGCACGAGATGAACTTCGCCCGCGAGGTGGCCGACCGCGTCTGGTTCATGGACGCGGGCCGCATTCTCGAGAAGGCCGACCCCGAGACCTTTTTCACCAGCCCGCAGCATCCGCGCGCGCAGCGCTTCCTGTCGGACTTGCGCGCGCACTGATTGATCGTCGTTTTCTTCATCCCCTCGAATTTCTTCAGGAGTCCAGCATGTCGAACAGAACCGTTTTCCGTCTTGCCGCCATTGGCGCCAGCCTTTGCGCCGTGCCTTTCCTGGCGCATGCTGACCAATGGAGCGACATCAGCCAGCGCAAGGAACTGCGATGCGGGACCTTTGCCGACGTGCCGCCCTTCGCCGCCCCCGATCCCAAGACGCGCGAGATGGTGGGCCACGACGTCGACCTGTGTCAGGCGCTCGCCAAGGAACTCGGCTTGACGGCCAAGGTCACCCCGCTGTCGGTGGAGGCGCGCGTGCCTGAGGTCAAGCTCGGGCGCGTCGATGTGACCGTCGCCAACCTGGCCTACACCAAGAGCCGCGGCGAGCAGATCCAGTTCAGCGACCCGTACTACGTGGCCAAGGAAATGCTGGCGGTGAAGGCTTCCGACCCGGGCACGGCCAAGGCCGACTTCAAGGGCAAGCGCCTGAGCTCGACCAAGGGCTCGACCTCCGAGCTGTCGATCAAGATGAACGGCTCCGAGCCGGTGACCTTCCAGGACACGGGATCGGCCTTCATGGCGGTGCAGCAGAACAAGTCGGTCGGCATGGTCGCGAACACGATGACCATCACCAAGCTGGTCAACCAGTCGAAGACCGAAGGCGTGGCGCTCAAGATGATCAAGGACCCGATGGTGCTGCAGCCTATCGGCGTCGGCATGAAGAAGGATGAGCCGGCGCTGCTGGCCAAGGTGAATGGCGCGCTGTACGCGCTGGAAAAGTCGGGCGAGCTCGACAAGATCTGGGCGAAGTGGCTCGGCCCGAACACCGAATACAAGATGACGCGCGAAGAAAAGGTCATGCCGCTGGCGGACCTCAAGTTCGAGCTTCTGCCCTGACGTGCCGTGAGCCCTGTTCCTCGATGTTCTGTAAAGTGACGGATGGTTTTCGCCATTCCATTCGTCTGTTTTGAACTCTATTAGCTTCGACCCCACCCGCTTCGATGCCGCCATCGTCGATCTCGACGGCACCATGGTCGACACGCTCGGCGATTTCGCGGTGTCGCTCAATCACATGCTCGCCGACCTGTCGTTGCCGCCGGTGGCTCCGGCGGCCATCGAGAAAATGGTGGGCAAGGGGTCAGAGCACCTGATTCTTTCAGCGCTTGCGCATGTGATGTCTTCCAACGAAGGCGTCGCGGCGGGTGCCGGCGCGGAGGCGCTGCAGGCGCGGGCGCAGGCGCTGTTCGACCGGGCCTGGGAGCGCTATCAGCACCACTACCTGGCCATCAACGGACAGCACTCGGCGGTGTACCCGGGCGTGGTCGAGGGCCTCAAGGCGCTGCGCTCACGCGGCCTGCGGCTGGCGTGCCTCACCAACAAGCCGACCTCGTTCGCCAAGCCGCTGCTGGCTGCCAAGGGGCTCGAGGGATTCTTCGAATTCGCCTTCGGCGGCGATGCCTTCGCACGCAAGAAGCCCGACCCGCTCCCGCTGCTGAAGACCTGCGAAGCGCTGGGCACCACGCCCGCGCGCACGCTGATGATCGGCGACTCCAGCAACGATGCCAAGGCCGCGCGTGCGGCGGGCTGCCCGGTGCTGCTCGTGACCTACGGCTACAACCACGGCGAGCCTGTGCGCGGCGTCGATGCCGACGGCTTCGTGGATTCGCTCGCCGAACTCGATCGCGCTGCTGCAGCCTGAGCAAGGAGGTCGGGCGGCCGCTACGGCTGCCTGCCGAGCAGCGCGTCCTTCAGTTTCCAATCCGCCGGCACCGGGCCGAGCCAGATGCGCAGCAGCGCGTTGAAGAAGGCCTGTTCCTTGATTGGATCGGGCTGCGCCACGCCGCGCACGGAGATCACGGTGCCCGTGCCGGGCAGCCAGTCGACGGTGAAGGTGTCGCCGGCCTTGAGCTGCTTCTGGTCGGCAAACATCTGTCCCATGCGCAGCAGGCCCGGAATGAGATTGACCATTTCGCTCTTGGGCGAGTTTTCTTCCACGCCCTTGGTGAAGAGCTTGCCCAGTTCGTTGGCGTCGATGTCGCGCAGCATGGTGATGGCCACGCGCTTGGGGCCTGGCGCGGCCAGCGCCTCTTCGGGCGTGGAGACTTTCTTTCCGACGTAGAACCCGGCCGTGTAGACCTTGAAGACGGCCTTGTAGCGCACGCCCGCGCCGTTGAGCTGCAGGGTGCTGCCGCGCAGGTCGAGGGTGTCGTTCAGCTTGACGCCCGCGACGTCGACCTGCGTTGCCGAGGCGCCGAGCACGGCCGAAACAAAGGCCAGCGCGGCCAAGCGAGACAACGACAGGGTGGGGAGCGATAGAACGGGCAAGGGGGTCTCCTTGAATTTGCGAACGGTCGTGCGAATGTATCTTTTCGTTCTACCCCGTCCCCCTCGGGCGAACCCTGAAGCTGACGGTTGCACGCAGCGGCGTTTTCGTGGGCTAAACTCCACGCTCCATGTTCGTTCATCACATCATTCAAACAGGTGAAGGCAGCCGGGGAGCCTGGCCCTGGCGTCGCCATACATCGCTGACTGTTTGATTGCACGGCGCACGCCGTGCGCCCGCGGTACCGGATCGCTCATCGACTCCGGGCCACCAGTGAATGACCTTGCCACCGGCCAAAACTCGAGCGCCGGAGGCAATTGGAGAACGAATCCGTGATTACCGAACTTGAATTCAAGAGCCTCAGCGCCCAGGGCTACAACCGCATTCCGCTGATGGCCGAGGCCTTTGCCGACCTCGAAACACCGCTTTCCCTCTATCTCAAGCTGGCCCATTCGCAGGGCGGCGGCAAGCACAGCTTCCTGCTCGAATCGGTGGTGGGCGGCGAGCGCTTCGGGCGCTACAGCTTCATCGGCCTGCCGGCTCGCACACTGCTGCGCGCCAGCGGCTTCGGCGCCGAAGCCGTGACCGAGGTGGTGACCGACGGCCACGTGGTTGAGACCGCTGCGGGCAATCCGCTGGATTTCGTCGCCGAATACCAAAAGCGCTTCAAGGTGGCGCTGCGGCCGGGCCTGCCGCGTTTTTGCGGCGGTCTTGCAGGCTACTTCGGCTACGACACGGTGCGCCACATCGAGCGCAAGCTCGAAAAAAGCTGCCCGCCGGATACGCTGGGCTGTCCCGACATCCTGCTGCTGCAGTGCGAAGAGCTTGCCGTCATCGACAACCTCTCGGGCAAGCTCTACCTGATCGTCTATGCGGATCCAAAGCAGCCCGAAGCTTATGCGGCAGGCAAGCGCCGCCTGCGCGAGCTGAAGGAAAAGCTCAAGTATTCGGTCAGCGCACCCATCGTGAAGCCGACGCAGCCGCATCCGCCCGAGCGCAGCTTTGCCAAGGCCGACTACCTCGCGGCCGTGGAGCGCGCCAAGGACATGATCGCCGCCGGCGACTTCATGCAGGTGCAGGTGGGGCAGCGCATCAGCAAGCGCTACACCGAATCGCCGCTGTCGCTGTACCGCGCGCTGCGTTCGCTCAACCCGTCGCCCTACATGTACTACTACCACCTGGGCGATTTCCACGTGGTGGGCGCTTCGCCCGAAATCCTGGTGCGCCAGGAGAACACGGGTGACGGCGAGCAGAAGATCACCATCCGCCCGCTGGCCGGCACGCGTCCGCGCGGCGCGTCGCTGGAGCTCGACAAGGCGGCCGAGGAAGAACTGATCAACGACCCGAAGGAGCGCGCCGAGCACGTGATGCTGATCGACCTCGCGCGCAACGACATCGGGCGCATCGCCAAGACCGGCACCGTGAAGGTGACCGAGGCCTTCGCGGTGGAGCGCTACAGCCACGTGATGCACATCGTGAGCAACGTCGAAGGCACGCTGAAAGATGGCATGACCGCCATCGACGTGCTCAAGGCCACGTTCCCGGCCGGCACGCTGACAGGCGCGCCCAAGGTGCACGCGATGGAACTCATCGACCAGTTGGAGCCCACCAAGCGCGGCCTGTACGGCGGCGCCTGCGGCTACATCAGCTATGCGGGCGACATGGACGTGGCGATCGCCATCCGCACCGGCATCGTGAAGGATCAGATGTTGCACGTGCAGGCCGCGGCCGGCGTCGTCGCCGATTCGGTGCCGGAGCTGGAGTGGAAGGAAACGGAAGCCAAGGCGCGCGCATTGCTGCGCGCCGCCGAGCTGGTCGAGGAGGGATTGGAATGAGCAACGTACCGGACATCCAGAACGATTTCTCGCACGAGATCATCGGCGCCGCCGTCGAGGTTCAGCGCGTGCTTGGCACGGGCCTGAGTGAAGATGCCTACGCCGCGGCACTGGCCATCGAACTCGCCGAGCGCGAGATCGGCTTTGCGCAGGGCGTGGCGCTGTCGGCCAGCTACAAGGGCCGTTCGCTGGGCGACGTGTACCGCGCGGCGTTCGTGGTCGAGCAATCGGTCATCGTCGAGCTCAAGGCGGTCGACGTGCTGACCGACTTGCACCGCGCGCAGGTGCTTGCCGCGCTGCGGCTCTCGGGCCTCAAGCTGGGCCTATTGATCAACTTCAACGTGTTCCCCGTCGTCAAGGGCGTGCACCGGATTGTGAGCAAGCCATGAAACTGCTGATGATCGACAACTACGATTCCTTCACCTACAACATCGTCCAGTACCTGGGCGAGTTGGGTGCGGATGTTCAGGTGCACCGCAACGACGAGATCACCGTGGCGCAGATCGGCGAGCTGATCGCTTCGGGCGTCACGCGGCTCGTGGTGTCGCCGGGCCCTTGCTCGCCGGCGGAAGCGGGCGTTTCGGTGGCGGCCATCAAGGAATTCGCGGGCAAGCTGCCGATTCTTGGCGTGTGCCTCGGCCACCAGGCCATCGGCGCGGCCTTCGGCGGCAAGATCATTCGCGCGCAACAGCTGATGCACGGCAAGACCAGCGAGATCACGACCACGCAGGAAGGCGTGTTCGCGGGGCTGCCCGAGAAGTTCACCGTCAATCGCTATCACTCGCTGTCCATCGAGCGCGAAAGCTGCCCCAAGGAATTGGCGATCACCGCCTGGACCGACGACGGCGAGATCATGGGGGTGCGGCACACCGGCTTTGCACACGACGTGCGCATCGAGGGCGTGCAGTTCCACCCCGAATCGATCCTTACCGAGCACGGCCACGCGATGCTCAAGAACTTTCTGGATTGACCACGCCATGACGGACCGCTCTTCCATCGTCGACCTGCGCAGCGACACCGTCACGCAGCCCACCCCGGCGATGCGCGAAGCCATGATGGCGGCGCCGCTCGGCGACGACGTCTTCGGCACCGACCCGAGCGTCAACGCACTGCAAGAGAAGATCGCCGCACTGCTGGGCTTCGAGGCGGCGCTGTTCGTGCCGACCGGCACGCAGAGCAACCTGTGCGCGATCCTCTCCCACTGCGGGCGGGGCGACGAATACATCGTCGGCCAGCAGGCGCATTGCTACCGCTGGGAAGGCGGCGGCGCGGCGGTGTTCGGCAGCGTGCAACCGCAGCCGCTCGACCATGCGTCCGACGGCACGCTGCCGCTCGCGCAGATCGAGGCGGCCATCAAGCCCGATGATGCGCACTTCGCGCGCACGCGGCTGCTGGCGCTGGAGAACACACTCGGCGGCAAGCTGCTGCCTTTTGAATACGTGCAGGCCGCGACCGATCTCGCGAAGAGCAAGGGACTGCAACGGCACCTGGACGGGGCTCGCCTCTTCAACGCCGCAACGGCGCAGGCGGCGCTGAACAAGCGCAGCGACATTCGCGCCGAAGCACGCCGCATCGCGCAATGCTTCGACAGCGTGTCGGTTTGCTTCAGCAAGGGCCTTGGGGCGCCCATCGGTTCGGCGCTGGTCGGTTCGCGCGAGTTCATCGCGAGAGCGCACCGCATCCGCAAGATGGCGGGCGGCGGCATGCGGCAAGCCGGCCTGCTTGCCGCGGCGGCTTCGCATGCGCTCGACCACCACGTCGACCGGCTGGCTGAAGACCATGCACTGGCCCGGCGCTTGGCAGAGGGGCTCGAAGGCATCGAGGGCCTGAAGGTCGAGACGCCGCACACGAACATCGTGTTCGTCGATCTGACGGGTGCGGCGCAGGCGCGTTCTTCACAGCTGCTGGCGCACTTGAACCAGCAGGGCATTCTCGCGACCGGGCTCTATCGCCTGCGCTTCGTGACGCACCTCGATGTCGATGCGGCCGGCGCGGACCGCGCCGTGGCCGCCATCCGTGGCTTCTTCAACGCCTGAACCTCAAGGAGCCGTGCGATGCCCGACCTCCCGCATCTGCTCGCTTTCATCGCCGCCGGCTGGCTGCTGAACCTCACGCCGGGCCCCGACGTGCTCTACGTCGTGACGAATTCGCTGCGCTCCGGCGTGCGCGCGGGCACCGTCGCCGGGCTCGGCATCACCGCCGGCTGCTTCGTTCACATCTTCGCCGCCGCAGTCGGCGTCGGCACCCTGATGGCCACGTCCGCGGCGGCCTTCACGGTGCTCAAGTACATCGGCGCGGCCTACCTGCTCTACCTTGGCGCGCGCATGGTGCTGTCGCGCGCGGCGCCACCCGCCGACCTGGGCAAGGCCGCGGCCGCGGTGACCGGGGAGCACAGCCTCAAGGCGATCTTCCTCGGCGGGTTCTGGACGAACGTGCTCAACCCCAAGGTGGCGTTGTTCTTCCTGGCTTTCGTGCCGCAGTTCATCGCGCCCGGCGCGGACAACAAGGCCCTGTACTTCGTGCTGCTGGGCGTGCTGTTCAACCTCAATGCGATCCCCGTCAACGTGGGCTGGGCCGTGGCGGCTGGCTGGATGGCGCGCCGCGGCGCCGTGCAAAAAGGCATGCACTGGCTCGATCGCGCGGCGGGCGTCCTCTTCATCGGCTTCGGCCTCAAGCTTGCGTTCACGGACGCGCCGGCGGTCCGCGTCGGACACTGACAAACTCCCAGGAGACTTCCCATGATCACTCCCCAGGAAGCGCTGCAGCGCACCATCGAGCACCGCGAGGTCTTCCACGACGAGATGCTGCACATCGTGCGGCTCATCATGAGCGGCGAGTGCTCGCCCGTGATGATGGCCGCGCTGATCACGGGCCTGCGCGTCAAGAAGGAGACCATCGGCGAGATCACGGCGGCTGCGCAGGTGATGCGCGAAGTGTCGACCAAGGTGCCGGTGAAGGACACCACGCACCTGGTCGACATCGTCGGCACGGGGGGCGACGGCTCGCACACCTTCAACATCTCGACCTGCTCGATGTTCGTCGCGGCCGCGGCGGGCGCCAAGGTGAGCAAGCACGGCGGGCGCAGCGTGTCGAGCAAGTCGGGCAGCGCCGACGTGCTGGAGTCGCTCGGGGTCAACATCAATTTGCAGCCGGAGCAGATTGCACGCTCCATCGAAGAAGTGGGCATCGGCTTCATGTTCGCGCCCAACCACCACCCTGCCATGAAGAACGTCGCGCCGGTGCGGAAGGAATTGGGCATCAAGACTATCTTCAACATCCTCGGTCCGCTGACCAACCCGGCGGGCGCGCCGAACATCCTGATGGGCGTGTTCCATCCTGACCTGGTGGGCATCCAGGTGCGTGCGCTGCAGCGCCTGGGCACCGAGCACGCCATGGTGGTGTACGGCCGTGACGGCATGGACGAAATCTCGCTCGGCGCCGCCACCATGGTGGGTGAACTCAAGGACGGCGAGATCCGCGAATACGAACTGCACCCCGAAGACTTCGGCTTTGCCATGTCGAGCAACCGCGCGTTGCGCGTGGAAACGCCCGAGCAGTCGAAGGCCATGCTGCTGGGGGTGCTCGACAACCAGGCCGGCCCGGCGTTGGACATCGTGCTGCTCAATGCCGGCGCGGCGCTATATGCCGCCAACGTGGCCGATTCGGTCGCCAAGGGCATCGAGCGTGCGCGCGAAGCGATTGCATCGGGCGCCGCGCGGGCCAAGCTGGCTGAACTCGTCAAGGCCTCCGCGGCCGTTTGAGCCGCAACAGATTGCTGGGAACACAGAACATGTCCGACATCCTCGACAAGATCATTGCCGTCAAGCGGCAGGAAATTGCTGCGGCGCAAAAAAGAAGCCCGCTCGAAGCGGTGCGCTTCGACGCCGAGAGCCGCGTGCTGACGCGCGATTTCGAAGGCGCGCTGCGCGCCAAGATCGCTGCCGGCCACGCCGCGGTGATTGCCGAGGTCAAGAAAGCCAGCCCGAGCAAGGGCGTGCTGCGCGAAGACTTCATTCCGGCCGACATCGCCCAGAGCTATGCCGAGGGCGATGGCGAGATCAGCGCCGCCTGCCTTTCGGTGCTCACCGACAAGCAGTTTTTCCAGGGCAGCGTCGACTATCTGAAGCAGGCCCGCGCCTCGTGCGACCTACCCGTGCTGCGCAAGGACTTCATCGTCGACCCCTATCAGGTGTACGAATCGCGTGCGATGGGCGCCGATGCCATCCTGTTGATTGCCGCCTGCCTCGACGATGCGCAGATGAAAGACTACGAAGCCATTGCGCGCGGGCTGGGCATGGCGGTGCTGGTCGAAGTGCACGACGCGGCCGAGCTCGAGCGCGCACTCAAGCTCAGCACGCCGCTCATCGGCGTGAACAACCGCAACTTGCGCAATTTCGAGGTGTCGATCCAGGCCACCATCGACCTGCTGCCCAAGCTGCCGGCCGATCGGCTGGCGGTCACGGAGTCGGGCATTGCCACCCGCGAGGACGTGGCCACGCTGCGCGCGGCCGGGGTCCACGCTTTCCTGGTCGGCGAGGCCTTCATGCGTGCCAAGGAACCCGGCGAGGCGCTCGCGGCATTGTTCAAATGAATCGGCCGGACCAGCTGTCCAGCAGTGATCCCGCCGACTGGCCCGTGGCACCGGGCTGGAAGCCACTGGTCGACGAGTTTTTCAGCAGCATCGCGGGGGTGAAGCTGCGCAGCTTCCTGCGCGAGCGCCTCGATGCCGGCGCCGTGATCTTTCCGCCGCAACCGCTGCGGGCGCTGGAGCTGACGCCGCCCGAAGACGTGCGCGTCGTCATTTTGGGCCAGGACCCGTACCACGGTCGCGGGCAGGCGGAAGGGCTCGCGTTCTCGGTGGCGCCCGGTGTGGCGCTGCCGCCGTCGTTGCGCAACATCTTCAAGGAGCTTCAGCGCGACCTTGGCACGCCGCCGCCGCCATTCCCGAATCCGGGCGGCAGCCTGGTGAAATGGGCGACCCGCGGCGTGCTGCTGCTCAACACCTGCCTCACGGTCGAGGAGGGGCAGCCCGCCAGCCATTCGGGCCGAGGCTGGGAGGTGCTGACCGATGCTGTCATCCGGCATGTATCAGGCGGCGAGAAACCTGTTGTTTTTATGCTCTGGGGCGCGCACGCCCAAAGTAAGCGTGCGTTGATCGATATTGGGCGCCATAAGGTGCTGATGTCGAATCATCCCTCGCCGCTTTCCGCGTTGCGCCCGCCCGTGCCTTTCATCGGCTGCGGACATTTCGGCGAGGCGCGTGCATGGCGGGAGGCGCGCCAGGCGGGCGACTGAATTCGCGGATAATCCGTGCAGTTCCGCCTCGTGCAGTTCCTCACGCTTCTTCTTGGTGCTGGGGGTTCTGTGTAGTCACAAAACCGTGCTATATTTCGAGGTTCGCCGGAGAGGTGGCCGAGTGGTTAATGGCAGCAGACTGTAAATCTGCCCTCTTACGAGTACGCTGGTTCGAATCCAGCCCTCTCCACCAGCGATGAATTTGGTTTCTAAGAGCGATTGGATCTAGCGCTTTGGGTGCCTTTGAGTGCCCCCGATGCGGGAGTAGTTCAATGGTAGAACCCCAGCCTTCCAAGCTGATGACGCGGGTTCGATTCCCGTCTCCCGCTCCAGAGACCCGGTTCGACGCCGGAAGCGATTGGTTAGACAAAAGCCCTTTTGGCTCAGTGGTAGAGCACTCCCTTGGTAAGGGAGAGGTCGCGGGTCCGATTCCCGCAAAGGGCACCAGTTTCTGGGGGTTGCAACAGCTGGTTTGCAACCCATCTGCATACGTTGAAATCGTTTTTTTCGGAGTCGAAAAATGGCAAAAGGTAAATTCACCCGCACCAAGCCGCACGTGAACGTGGGCACGATCGGTCACGTCGACCACGGCAAGACCACGCTGACGGCGGCCANCAACAGCTGGTTTGCAACCCATCTGCATACGTTGAAATCGTTTTTTCGGAGTCGAAAAATGGCAAAAGGTAAATTCACCCGCACCAAGCCGCACGTGAACGTGGGCACGATCGGTCACGTCGACCACGGCAAGACCACGCTGACGGCGGCCATCGCCACGGTGCTGTCGGCCAAGTTCGGCGGCGAAGCCAAGGCCTACGACCAGATCGACGCGGCGCCCGAAGAAAAGGCCCGCGGCATCACGATCAACACCGCCCACGTCGAGTACGAAACGGCCAACCGCCACTACGCACACGTCGACTGCCCCGGCCACGCCGACTATGTGAAGAACATGATCACCGGCGCCGCTCAAATGGACGGCGCCATTCTGGTGTGCTCGGCCGCTGACGGCCCNGTCGACTGCCCCGGCCACGCCGACTATGTGAAGAACATGATCACCGGCGCCGCTCAAATGGACGGCGCCATTCTGGTGTGCTCGGCCGCTGACGGCCCCATGCCCCAGACCCGCGAGCACATCCTGCTGGCCCGTCAGGTGGGTGTGGGCTACATCATCGTGTTCCTGAACAAGTGCGACATGGTCGACGACGCCGAACTGCTCGAGCTSGTYGAAATGGAAGTGCGCGAGCTCCTGGACAAGTACGAATTCCCGGGCGACGACACCCCCATCATCCACGGCTCGGCCAAGCTCGCCCTRGAAGGCGACAAGGGCAAGCTCGGTGAAGARGCCATCATGAAGCTGGCCGAAGCCCTCGACACCTACATCCCGACGCCYGARCGCGCCGTGGACGGCACCTTCCTGATGCCCGTCGAAGACGTGTTCTCGATCTCCGGCCGCGGCACCGTCGTGACCGGCGCCGTCGAGCGCGGCGTCATNCGCGCCGTGGACGGCACCTTCCTGATGCCCGTCGAAGACGTGTTCTCGATCTCCGGCCGCGGCACCGTCGTGACCGGCGCCGTCGAGCGCGGCGTCATCAAGGTCGGCGAAGAAATCGAGATCGTCGGCATCCGCCCGACCGTCAAGACCACCTGCACCGGCGTGGAAATGTTCCGCAAGCTGCTGGACCAAGGTCAAGCGGGCGACAACGTCGGCGTGCTGCTGCGCGGCACCAAGCGCGAAGAAGTCGAGCGCGGCCAAGTGCTGTGCAAGCCCGGCTCGATCAAGCCGCACACGCACTTCACCGCCGAGGTGTAYGTGCTGTCCAAGGACGAAGGTGGCCGTCACACGCCGTTCTTCAACAACTACCGTCCGCAGTTCTACTTCCGCACGACGGACGTGACCGGCGCGATCGAGCTGCCTGCGGACAAGGAAATGGTCATGCCTGGCGACAACGTCAGCATCACCGTGAAGCTGATCAACCCGATCGCGATGGAAGANGACCGGCGCGATCGAGCTGCCTGCGGACAAGGAAATGGTCATGCCTGGCGACAACGTCAGCATCACCGTGAAGCTGATCAACCCGATCGCGATGGAAGAGGGTCTCCGCTTCGCCATCCGTGAAGGCGGCCGTACCGTGGGTTCGGGTGTCGTGGCCAAGATCCTCGACATCTAAGCCGAGCGTAAAGAGTACCGGAGGGGTATAGCTCAATTGGCAGAGCGTCGGTCTCCAAAACCGAAGGTTGTAGGTTCGATTCCTACTGCCCCTGCCACCTAGGTGGCACCTCCGAAAAAGCCCCGTCGGTGACCCGGCGGAAGGCAAAAAAAGCCCATCGCGACCCGGTGGGCTTCGGCGTCTCAGAAGACGCATTGAATTGAAGGCCGAAAGGCCACAGGAAATCAGCCGAACATGGCCACTTCTCAAATCGAAACCGTGAGCACGGGTGCCGACAAAGCCAAATTGGCTGCGGCGGTGGTGCTGGCAGTGGGCGCCATCGTGGCGTTCTACCTGCTGTCGCGCCAAGGTTCACTGGTGCAATGGGCTGCGCTGCTGGTCGGCCTGGCCGCGGCCGTGGGCGCCTTCGGCAGTTCGGAGAATGGCCGTCAGTTGTGGGCCTTTGGCCGCGATTCGTGGCGCGAAGTCAAGAAGGTCGTCTGGCCGACCCGCAAAGAAGCAATGCAGATGACGGCCTATGTGTTTGCCTTCGTGGCAATCATGTCCGTCTTCCTCTGGCTCACCGACAAGACGCTCGAATGGGTGTTTTTCGACCTCATTCTGGGCTGGAGAAAATAAATGACCGACGACACAGTTGAAACCACGCCGGCGGGCTCGGAAGAAGAAAACACTTCCGTGCTGGCCCCTGCTGCCAACCCCGATCTGCGTTGGTACGTGGTGCATGCCTATTCGGGCATGGAAAAGGCTGTCGAGCGCAACATCACCGAGCGCATCAACCGCGCCGGCATGCAGGACAAGTTCGGCCGCATCCTGGTTCCGACCGAAGAAGTGGTCGAAATCAAGAACGGCCAGAAGCGCACCACCGAGCGCCGCTTCTTCCCGGGCTACGTGCTGGTCGAAATGATCATGGACGACGAGAGCTGGCACCTGGTGAAACACACCAACAAGGTGACGGGTTTCGTGGGTGGCGCCAAGAACCGTCCAGCCCCGATCTCGCAGAAAGAGGTCGAGGACATCGTCAACCAGATGCAGCAGGGCACCGAGAAGCCGCGCCACAAGGTCGAATTCACCGTCGGCGAATTCGTGCGCGTCAAGGAAGGCCCGTTCACCGACTTCAACGGCACGGTCGAAGAAGTCAACTACGAGAAGAGCAAGGTCAGCGTGTCGGTCATGATTTTCGGCCGCGCGACGCCTGTGGAGCTCGAATTCAGCCAGGTCGAAAAGACCTGAGTTCCTTCCGGTCTTCGGGCCGGAACCATATTTCCGGCTGCGCGTTGTCCGACTCGGCGCGCGGCCTTGATCGAAGAGTCGTTAAACCCCGGGGAGCTGCGGCGAGAGCCAAGGCGATATCACCCGCAAGGAGCAAAGCATGGCGAAAAAAATCGTCGGCTTCATCAAGCTGCAAGTGCCAGCTGGTAAGGCCAACCCGTCACCACCCATCGGTCCCGCACTGGGCCAGCGTGGTTTGAACATCATGGAGTTCTGCAAGGCGTTCAACGCGCAGACCCAGAGCGTCGAGCCTGGTCTGCCGCTGCCGGTGGTCATCACCGCGTTCGCTGACAAGAGCTTCACCTTCATCATCAAGACGCCGCCGGCGATCACCTTGATCAAGAAGGCCATCAAGCTGGACAAGGGCTCGGCCCGTCCGCACACCGACAAGGTCGGCAAGATCACGCGCGCACAGCTCGAGGAAATTGCCAAGGCCAAGATGAAGGACCTGACTGCAGCCGATCTGGACGCAGCAGTTCGCACCATCGCCGGCTCTGCCCGTTCGATGGGCGTGAATGTGGAGGGCGTGTAAATGGCCAAGATCACCAAGAAGCAAAAAGCGCTCGCAGGCAAGGTCGACAGCAACAAGCTGTACCCCCTCGTTGACGCCATCGGCATCGTGAAGGACGCCGCCACCGCCAAGTTCGACGAATCGATCGACGTGGCCGTGCAGCTCGGCATCGACGCGAAGAAGTCGGACCAGGTCGTGCGTGGCGCCGTCGTGCTGCCCAACGGCACCGGCAAGACCAAGCGCGTGGCTGTGTTCGCCCAGGGCGCCAAGGCTGAAGAAGCCAAGGCCGCCGGCGCCGACATCGTCGGCATGGACGACCTGGCTGCCATGGTCAAGGCTGGCGACATGCCTTTCGACGTCGTGATCGCTGCCCCCGACGCAATGCGCGTGGTCGGTACGCTCGGCCAGATCCTCGGCCCGCGCGGCCTGATGCCCAACCCCAAGGTTGGCACGGTGACCCCGGACGTCGCCACGGCGGTGAAGAACGCCAAGGCTGGCCAGGTTCAGTTCCGCGTCGACAAGGCCGGCATCGTGCACGGCACGATCGGCCGCCGTTCGTTCGACACCGACAAGCTGCAGGGCAACCTCGCTGCGCTGATCGACGCTCTGGTCAAGGCCAAGCCGGCGACCAGCAAGGGCGTGTACCTGCGCAAGGTGGCTGTGTCGTCGACCATGGGTCTGGGTGTCCGCGTGGACACGCAAACCATCTCGGCGAGCTAAAGAGATTTGCCCGGCTCTGAAAAGAGCAGGGCGAATGTGGTGGGTCGCGGCAGCTTCGGTTGCCGTGAGCCATCCAAGACCGTTGGTGTGCAGGGCGCTGCACTTAATCGCCGGATCGATCCTTCCGGTATCCAGCGCAGATGGCGACCCCACTGCAAGGAATTTGATTTTTGTTCCGAAACAGTTGGTCGCTGCATGAAGCGCGATCCGAGGCCCCGGCCGAAGGTCGCATTAAAAGGAGTAGACCTTGAGTCTGAATCGCAGTGAGAAAGAAGCGGTCATCAGTGATGTGACCAGCCTCGCCGCTAAAGCTCAAACGCTCGTGATGGCGGAATACCGTGGCATCACGGTGGCCGACATGACCAAACTGCGCAGCGAAGCTCGCAGCAAGGGTGTGACCCTCAGCGTGTTGAAGAACACGCTGGCACGCCGTGCTGTTGCTGGTAGCGCATTTGAGATTGTTGGCGACCAGATGACCGGTCCGCTGATCTATGGCTTTTCCGAAGACGCAGTGGCCGCCGCCAAGGTGGTGGCCGATTTCGCGAAGACCAACGACAAGTTGGTGATTCGCGGTGGCGCATTCGGCGGCAAGGCCCTGGACGTGAACGGCGTGAAGCAACTGGCCAACATCCCTTCCAAGGAAGTGCTGCTGGCGCAATTGCTGGGCTTGATGCAATCCCCGATCTCTCGTACCGCCCGCGTGCTCGCGGCGCTGGCCGAGAAGCGCGGTGGTGGCGAAGCTGCACCCGCCGATGCACCGGCAGAAGCGCAGGCTGCTTAAGCCTTGCGTTTGAAATATTCAACCCAATTGTTAGGAAACAAAAATGGCATTCGATAAAGACGCATTTCTGACCGCGCTCGACAGCATGACGGTCCTGGAACTCAACGACCTGGTGAAAGCCATCGAAGAGAAGTTCGGCGTGAGCGCCGCAGCAATGTCGGCTCCGGCTGCTGGCGGCGGCGCTGCTGCTGCAGTGGTCGAAGAGCAGACCGAGTTCAACGTCATGCTGATGGATGCAGGCGCGAACAAGGTTTCGGCGATCAAGGCCGTGCGCGAAATCACCGGCCTGGGCCTCAAGGAAGCCAAGGACCTGGTGGAAGCCGCTCCCAAGGCAGTCAAGGAAGGCCTGTCGAAGGCTGACGCTGAAGCCGCCAAGAAGAAGCTGGAAGACGCTGGCGCCAAGGTGGAACTGAAGTAATTCAGACCCCCTAGAGGGCTGGAGGTGCCTGAAAAGGCCCTCCAGCCTTTGCCGCTTTCAGAGCGCACCCAAAAGTCGCCATTCCCATGCGATTTTTGAGTGTCTTCTGACCCCGACTGCAGAAGACCCCTTGGTTCGGGCGATGTGCAACGCATCGCTGTCCGCCAACGGCTGGTAGTGGCCAGCCGCCAAGCAGTGGTGCCTCGGCACTGCTGACAAGTCGCTGAAGATCTCAAGCTCCGGAGCTCTCATGGCCCAATCGTCCGCGTACAGTTACACCGAACGCAAGCGCATCCGAAAAAGTTTCGGTAACCGCGACAGCGTCGTAGAAATCCCCTACCTCCTGCAGATGCAGAAAGACGCGTACACCGCGTTCCTGCAAGCTGGCATTCCCCCCAAGCAACGCACCGTCGAAGGCCTGCAGGCCGCGTTCGACGCCGCGTTCCCGATCGTCTCGCACAATGGTTTTGTCGAGATGAAGTTCCTCGAGTACAACCTCGCGAAGCCCGCTTTCGACGTGCGCGAGTGCCAGACCCGTGGCCTGACCTTCGCCTCGGCCGTGCGCGCCAAGGTGCAGCTCATCATCTATGACCGCGAGTCGTCGACCTCGCAGTCGAAGGTGGTCAAGGAAGTGAAGGAACAAGAGGTCTACATGGGCGAAGTGCCGCTCATGACCGAAAAGGGTTCCTTCATCATCAACGGCACCGAGCGCGTGATCGTCTCGCAGCTGCACCGTTCGCCGGGCGTGTTCTTCGAACACGACAAGGGCAAGACGCACAGCTCGGGCAAGCTCCTGTTCTCGGCCCGCGTGATTCCCTACCGCGGTTCGTGGCTCGACTTCGAGTTTGACCCGAAGGACATGCTGTACTTCCGCGTCGACCGCCGCCGCAAGATGCCGGTCACGATCCTGCTGAAGGCCATCGGCCTGAACCCGGAATCGATCCTCGCGAACTTCTTCGTGAACGACAACTTCCGCCTGATGGACAGCGGCGCGCAGATGGAGTTCGTCTCCGAGCGCCTGCGCGGCGAAGTCGCGCGCTTCGACATCACCGACAAGTCGGGCAAGGTCGTGGTCGCCAAGGACAAGCGCGTCACCGCGCGCCACACGCGTGAACTCGAGCAGTCGGGCACCACGCACATCAGCGTGCCGGAAGACTTCCTGGTCGGCCGCGTCATCGCTCGCAACATCGTCGACGCCGACTCCGGCGAAATTCTGGCCAAGGCCAACGACGAACTGACCGAAGCGCTGCTGAAGAAGCTGCGCACGGCCGGCGTGCAAGACATCCAGGTGATCTACACCAACGAACTCGACCAGGGCGCGTACATCTCGCAAACCCTGCGCATCGACGAGACGGTGGACGAGTTCGCAGCCCGCGTGGCCATCTACCGCATGATGCGCCCCGGCGAGCCGCCGACGGAAGACGCTGTGCAAGCCTTGTTCCAGCGCCTGTTCTACAACCCGGACACGTACGACCTGTCGCGCGTCGGCCGCATGAAGTTCAACGCCAAGGTCGGCCGCGACGAATCGACCGGCCCGATGGTGCTGACCAACGAAGACATCCTGGCCGTGGTCAAGATCCTCGTGGACCTGCGCAACGGCAACGGCGAAGTCGACGACATCGACCACCTGGGCAACCGCCGCGTGCGTTGCGTCGGCGAACTGGCCGAGAACCAGTACCGCACCGGCCTGGCCCGCATCGAGAAGGCCGTGAAGGAACGTCTGGGTCAAGCGGAGCAAGAGCCGCTGATGCCGCACGACCTGATCAACAGCAAGCCGATCTCGGCCGCGCTGAAGGAATTCTTCGGCGCCTCGCAGCTGTCGCAGTTCATGGACCAGACGAACCCGCTGTCCGAAATCACCCACAAGCGCCGCGTGTCGGCCCTTGGCCCGGGCGGTTTGACGCGCGAGCGTGCAGGCTTCGAAGTGCGCGACGTGCACGTGACCCACTACGGCCGCGTGTGCCCGATCGAAACGCCTGAAGGCCCGAACATCGGCCTGATCAACTCGCTGGCCCTGTACGCCCGCCTGAACGAATACGGCTTCATCGAGACGCCGTACCGTCGCGTGGTGGACAGCAAGGTCACCAACGATATCGACTACCTGTCGGCCATCGAAGAAGGCAAGTACGTCATCGCCCAGGCCAATGCGGTCCTGGACAAGGACGGCAAGCTGACCGGCGACCTGGTCTCGGCGCGTGAAGCCGGCGAATCGATCCTGGTCGGTGCCGAGCGCATCCAGTACATGGACGTGTCGCCCGCGCAGATCGTGTCGGTGGCCGCCTCGCTCGTGCCGTTCCTGGAGCACGACGACGCGAACCGCGCGCTGATGGGCGCCAACATGCAGCGCCAGGCCGTGCCGGTGCTGCGCCCCGAGAAGCCGATGGTCGGTACCGGTATCGAGCGCGTCTCCGCGGTCGACTCGGGCACCGTGGTCACGGCCACTCGCGGCGGTATCGTGGATTACGTCGACGCGACCCGCATCGTGGTGCGCGTGAACGACGCCGAAGCGGCAGCCGGTGAAGTCGGTGTGGACATCTACAACCTGATCAAGTATCAGCGTTCGAACCAGAACACCAACATCCACCAGCGTCCGATCGTCAAGCGCGGCGACAAGATCGCCAAGGGCGACGTCGTGGCCGACGGTGCATCGACCGACCTCGGCGAACTGGCCCTCGGCCAGAACATGCTGATCGCGTTCATGCCCTGGAACGGCTACAACTTCGAAGACTCGATCCTGATCTCGGAACGCGTCGTTGCGGAAGACCGCTACACCTCGATCCACATCGAGGAACTGGTGGTGATGGCTCGCGACACCAAGCTGGGTGCCGAAGAAATCACGCGCGACATCCCGAACCTGGCCGAGCAGCAGCTCAACCGCCTCGACGAATCCGGCATCATCTATGTCGGCGCCGAAGTGCAGCCCGGCGACACGCTGGTGGGCAAGGTCACGCCGAAGGGCGAGACCACGCTGACGCCTGAAGAGAAGCTGCTTCGCGCCATCTTCGGCGAAAAGGCTTCCGACGTGAAGGACACCTCGCTGCGCGTGGACCAGGGCTCGCAAGGCACTGTGATCGACGTTCAGGTGTTCACCCGCGAAGGCATCACGCGCGACAAGCGCGCCCAGCAGATCATCGACGACGAGCTGAAGCGCTTCCGCCTCGACCTGAACGACCAGCTTCGCATCGTCGAAGCCGACGCGTTCGACCGTATCGAGAAGCTCTTGACCGGCAAGGTCGCCAATGGTGGCCCGAACAAGCTGGCCAAGGGCACCAAGCTCGACAAGGCCTACCTGTCGTCGGTCGAGAAGTTCCACTGGTTCGACATCCGCCCGGCGGACGACGAAGTGGCAACCCAACTCGAGTCGATCAAGAACTCGCTCGAGCAGACGCGCCACAGCTTCGACCTCGCGTTCGAAGAAAAGCGCAAGAAGCTCACGCAGGGCGACGAGCTGCCCGCGGGCGTGCTCAAGATGGTCAAGGTCTACCTGGCCGTCAAGCGCCGCCTGCAACCCGGCGACAAGATGGCCGGCCGCCACGGCAACAAGGGTGTGGTGTCCAAGATCGTTCCGGTCGAAGACATGCCCCACATGGCCGACGGCACGCCGTGCGACATCTGCCTGAATCCGCTGGGCGTGCCTTCGCGGATGAACGTGGGCCAGGTGCTCGAAGTGCATTTGGGCTGGGCCGGCAAGGGCATTGGCCAGCGCATCGGCGACCTGCTGCAGCAAGAGGCCAAGGTGGCCGAGCTGCGTAAGTTCATGGAGCTGCTGTACAACGGTTCGGGCCGCAAGGAAGACCTCAGCAAGCTGAGCGACACCGACGTGCTCGAAATGGCGGAGAACCTCTCCAGCGGCGCAACCTTTGCGACGCCGGTGTTCGACGGTGCCTCGGAAGAAGAAATCCGCGGCATGCTGAAGCTCGCCTATCCGGACGACATCGCCAAGCTCAAGGGCCTGACCGACACCCGCACGCAAGCCTACCTGTACGACGGCCGCACCGGCGACCAGTTCGAGCGTCCCGTCACCGTGGGCTACATGCACTTCTTGAAGCTGCACCACTTGGTGGACGACAAGATGCACGCCCGCTCGACCGGCCCGTACTCGCTGGTTACGCAGCAGCCGCTGGGCGGCAAGGCGCAGTTCGGCGGCCAGCGTTTCGGTGAGATGGAAGTGTGGGCGCTGGAAGCTTACGGCGCCGCCTACGTCCTGCAGGAAATGCTGACCGTGAAGTCCGACGACGTGCAAGGCCGTACCAAGGTGTACGAAAGCATCGTCAAGGGCGAACACACGATCGAAGCCGGCATGCCGGAATCGTTCAACGTGCTGGTCAAGGAAATCCGTTCGCTGGGTCTCGACATCGAGCTCGAGCGTTCGTAATCAGAAGAGGAAAGAGTCACATGAAATCGCTACTCGACCTGTTCAAGCAGTTCACACCCGATGAGCATTTCGATGCCATCAAGATCGGCATGGCTTCGCCCGAGAAGATCCGTTCGTGGTCTTTCGGCGAGGTGAAGAAGCCTGAGACGATCAACTACCGCACGTTCAAGCCCGAGCGCGACGGTCTCTTCTGCGCCAAGATCTTCGGCCCCATCAAGGACTACGAGTGCCTGTGCGGCAAGTACAAGCGCCTGAAGCACCGCGGCGTGATCTGCGAGAAGTGCGGCGTTGAAGTCACGCAGACCAAGGTGCGCCGCGAGCGCATGGGCCACATCGACCTGGCCGCGCCCTGCGCGCACATCTGGTTCCTGAAGTCACTGCCGTCGCGTCTGGGCCTGGTGCTCGACATGACGCTGCGCGACATCGAACGCGTGCTGTACTTCGAAGCCTACGTGATCACCGACCCCGGCATGACCCCGCTGAAGAAGTTCGGCATCATGTCCGAGGACGACTACGACGCGAAGCGCAAGGAATTCGGCGATGAATTCGTTGCCAAGATGGGCGCCGAAGGCATCAAGGACCTGCTCGAAGGCATCGAACTCGACAGCGAGATCGAACGCCTGCGCGGCGACCTGACCGGCTCCGAAGTCAAGGTCAAGAAGAACTCCAAGCGCCTCAAGGTGCTCGAGGCCTTCCGCAAGTCGGGCATCAAGCCCCAGTGGATGGTGCTCGAAGTGCTGCCCGTGCTGCCGCCGGACCTGCGTCCGCTGGTGCCGCTGGACGGCGGCCGCTTTGCGACCTCCGACCTGAACGACCTGTACCGCCGCGTCATCAACCGCAATTCGCGCCTGCGCCGCCTCTTGGAGCTCAAGGCTCCGGAAATCATCGCGCGCAACGAAAAGCGGATGCTGCAAGAGGCTGTCGACTCGCTGCTGGACAACGGCCGCCGCGGCAAGGCCATGACGGGCGCCAACAAGCGCGCACTCAAGTCGCTGGCCGACATGATCAAGGGCAAGAGCGGCCGCTTCCGCCAGAATCTGCTGGGCAAGCGCGTCGACTACTCGGGCCGTTCGGTCATCGTGGTGGGCCCGACGCTCAAGCTGCACCAGTGCGGCCTGCCCAAGCTGATGGCGCTCGAGCTGTTCAAGCCTTTCATCTTCTCGCGCCTCGAAGCCATGGGCATCGCGACCACGATCAAGGCTGCCAAGAAGGAAGTCGAATCCGGTACGCCGGTGGTCTGGGACATCCTGGAAGAAGTGATCAAGGAACACCCGGTCATGCTGAACCGTGCGCCTACGCTGCACCGTTTGGGCATCCAGGCGTTCGAGCCGATCCTGATCGAAGGCAAGGCCATCCAGCTGCACCCGCTGGTTTGCGCGGCGTTCAATGCCGACTTCGACGGCGACCAGATGGCCGTTCACGTGCCGCTGTCGGTGGAAGCGCAGATGGAAGCCCGCACGCTGATGCTGGCCTCCAACAACGTGCTGTTCCCCGCTTCGGGCGAACCGTCGATCGTTCCTTCGCAGGACGTGGTGCTGGGTCTGTACTACACGACCCGCGACCGCATCAACGGCAAGGGCGAGGGCCTGATCTTCTCCGACATCGGTGAAGTGCAGCGCGCGCTCGACGCCAACGAAGTCGAACTGACCGCCAAGGTTGCCGTGCGCATCACGGAGTACACCAAGGACAAGGAAACGGGTGAGTTCCCGCCGTCCACGTCGCTTGTGGACACCACCGTGGGCCGCGCGCTGCTGTCCGAGATCCTGCCGAAGGGCCTGCCGTTCTCGAACATCAACAAGGCGCTGAAGAAGAAGGAAATCTCCAAGCTCATCAACGTCTCGTTCCGCAAGTGCGGCCTGAAAGAGACCGTGGTGTTCGCCGACAAGCTGCTGCAGAACGGTTTCCGTCTCGCGACGAAGGCCGGTATCTCGATCGCCATCGACGACATGCTGGTGCCCGCTGAAAAGCACGGCATCATCGAGCGCTCCGCCAAGGAAGTGAAGGAGATCGAGCAGCAGTACGTCTCGGGTCTCGTGACCTCCGGCGAACGCTACAACAAGGTGGTGGACATCTGGGGCAAGGCCGGCGACGAAGTGTCGAAGGTCATGATGGCCAAGCTGTCCAAGCAGAAGGTCATCGACCGCCACGGCAAGGAAGTGGAGCAGGAGTCTTTCAACTCCATCTACATGATGGCCGACTCCGGCGCCCGCGGTTCCGCGGCGCAGATTCGCCAGGTGGCCGGTATGCGGGGTCTGATGGCCAAGCCTGACGGCTCGATCATCGAGACGCCCATTACCGCGAACTTCCGCGAAGGCCTGAACGTGCTGGAGTACTTCATCTCCACCCACGGTGCCCGTAAGGGTCTGGCCGACACGGCACTGAAGACCGCGAACTCGGGTTACCTGACCCGTCGTCTGGTCGACGTGACGCAAGACCTGGTGGTTACCGAGCAGGACTGCGGTACGCACGGCGGCTACCTGATGCGCGCCATCGTCGAAGGCGGTGAAGTGATCGAATCGCTGCGCGACCGTATCCTCGGCCGTTCGGCTGCAGACGACGTGCTGCATCCGGAAAACCGTTCGGTGCTGCTGAAGGCCGGCGAGATGTTCGACGAGGACAACATCGAAGAGCTCGAGGCGCAAGGCGTCGACGAGGTCAAGGTGCGTACCGCGCTGACCTGCGAAACCCGCTTCGGCATTTGCGCGACCTGCTACGGCCGCGACCTGGGCCGCGGCGGCCTGATCAACATCGGCGAAGCCGTCGGTGTGATCGCGGCGCAGTCGATCGGCGAACCCGGCACGCAGCTCACGATGCGTACGTTCCACATCGGTGGTGCGGCATCGCGTGCGGCAGTGGCATCGAGCGTCGAAGCCAAGTCCAACGGCACGATCGGCTTCAACGCCACGATGCGCTATGTGACCAACAGCAAGAACGAGCTGGTGGTGATTGCACGTTCGGGCGAGATCGTCATTCATGACGAACACGGCCGCGAGCGCGAGCGCCACAAGGTGCCGTACGGCGCGATCCTGGCGGTCAAGGCCGACCAGCAGATCAAGGCCGGCCACGTGCTTGCCAACTGGGATCCGCTGACGCGCCCCATCATCACCGAGTTCGCCGGCAAGACGCAGTTCGAGAACGTCGAGGAAGGCCTCACGGTCGCCAAGCAGGTGGACGAAGTGACCGGTCTGTCGACCCTGGTCGTGATCGACCCGAAGCGCCGCGGCGCTGCCAAGGTCGTGCGCCCGCAGGTGAAGCTCATCGACGCCTCCGGCGCCGAAGTGAAGATCCCGGGTACCGACCACTCGGTGACGATCGGCTTCCCGATCGGCGCTCTGGTGCAGATCCGCGACGGCCAGGACGTGGGCCCCGGCGAGGTGCTGGCGCGTATTCCGGTCGAAGGCCAGAAGACCCGCGACATTACCGGCGGTCTGCCGCGCGTTGCCGAGTTGTTCGAAGCCCGTTCGCCGAAGGACAAGGGCATGCTGGCCGAAATGACCGGTACCGTGTCGTTCGGTAAAGAGACGAAGGGCAAGATTCGCCTGCAGATCACCGATCCGGAAGGCGGCGTCTACGAAGACCTCGTGCCGAAGGAAAAGAACATCCTGGTGCACGAAGGCCAGGTGGTGAACAAGGGCGAAAGCGTGGTCGACGGTCCGGCGGACCCGCAGGACATCCTGCGTCTGCTGGGTTCGGAAGAACTCGCGCGCTACATCGTGGACGAAGTGCAGGACGTGTACCGTTTGCAAGGTGTGAAGATCAACGACAAGCACATCGAGGTGATCGTTCGCCAGATGCTGCGCCGCGTCGTTGTCGACAACATCGGCGATACGAGCTACATCTCCGGCGAACAGGTCGAACGCAGCGAAATGCTCAACACCAACGACGCCCTGCGCGCCGAAGGAAAGCTGCCCGCCACGTTCACCAACCTGCTGCTGGGTATCACGAAGGCATCGCTCTCGACCGACTCGTTCATCTCGGCCGCTTCGTTCCAGGAAACGACGCGCGTGCTGACCGAAGCCGCGATCATGGGCAAGCGCGACGAATTGCGCGGCCTGAAGGAAAACGTCATCGTCGGCCGCCTGATTCCCGCGGGCACCGGCATGGCGTACCACCAGGCACGCAAGGTCAAGGATCAGATGGACGAGGCCGAGCGCCGCGCCATCGCCGAATCCGAAGCCGCCGAACTGGCCGGTTCGACCAGCGATGTTTCCAGCACGGCCGACGCCAGCGAAGGCGCCGCGTCCGAATAACTGGTTAGCATCACCGGCCATGACCGGTATCCGACGCCCCCCGACCGAATCCGGTTGGGGGGCGTTTTTCTTTGAGTCGTTTTTTCCATGAAGTGTTTTTGCCGATGAGCGCATTGCCCGATTCGCTTGCCAGCTGGATCGTTGTCGCGGTGCTGTTGTTCTGGTTCGTGGGGGCCTACAACAGGCTGGTGCGCCTGCGCGCCGCCGTACTCCAGGCCTACGCCACGCTCGATGCCGCGCTCCGAAAGCAGCTGGACTTCGTCCTGGCCAGCATCGCGGCCGCCGAGCCCGAAAAAGATGCGCCGTCGCCCGGCCATTCTTCGGCGGTGGCGCCGCTGCAGGCTGCCGCCACCCAACTGGCCACGCTGCTGGGCGCGACCCGGCTGCATCCGCTCGACCCGGGCGGCATGGCTGCGCTGGCGACGGCGCTGCAGGTGCTGATTTCCGCATGGCAGCGCCAGCACCCGGACGCTGTGACGGTCTTCGACGCTGACGGCACGCTCTCGCGCCCGGCGCCGCTGCTATCGAGCGGCGCCGGGCCCGATGCCGGATCCGGATGGTCCAGCGCGGTCGAGCCCATGGCCTGGCCCGAACCTTCGGCCGCAGCGGAAATTGCCCGCAGCCAGTTCAACCTGGCGGTGGAGCAGTACAACGCCGCCATCGTCCAGTTTCCGGCATTGCTGGTGGCATGGATGGTGCGTTTGCGTCCGGCCGCGCCCTTGCTCTGAGGTTTTTTTCGAATCGCCGGCAAACGCCTTCTTCTTTCTTGATCTCCGCGGCTTTGTGCGTATTGCCGGCCCGTTACCATCGCCTCAACTTGCCAGAACTATCTTCCGATCATCCAGGCGGCAGCAACGCACCGCTGCTGCACCCCCCGCTCTGGCGCCAACTGCAGCTGACTGCCGCGGCGCTGGCGTCGATTCGCGCCGGCAGCTCGGGCACCGCCGCGTTCGAAGCGGTGGAGCCGGCCATGCGCCCGGGCGTGCAAGCGCTCGGCTTCCAGGTGCTGCGCTGGCTCGGCCGGGCCGAGGCTTTGCGCCGCCATCTTGCCAAGCGCACGCCGCCGCCGCTGCCAGACGCCTTGCTGTGCACCGCATTGGCGCTGGCCTGGGATGCTCAGCACGCCCCGTACGAGCCATTCACGCTGGTCGACCAGACGGTCGAGGCTGCAAAGCGCAATCCGGCCACGCGGGCGCAAGCCAGTTTCATCAATGCCTGCCTACGCCGCTTCCTGCGCGAACGCGATGAGCTCGTGGCCGCCACCGACCATGAGCCGGTGGCGCAGTGGAATCACCCGCGCTGGTGGATCGAGCGGCTCAAACGCGACCATCCGCGCGATTGGCAGCGCGTTCTCACGGCCGACAACGCCCACGCCCCGATGACCCTGCGTGTCAATTTGCGGAAGACCACGGTTGCTTCCTACCAATTGGCGCTGGAAGCCGTGGGTTTGGCAGCGGTACGCGTGGGATCCGCCGGCCTGCAGCTGGCGCGCGCCCGGCCGGTTCAGCAGCTGCCGGGCTTCGCGGACGGCGAATGCTCGGTTCAGGACGCAGCCGCGCAGATGGCGGCGCCCCTGCTGCTCGAAGGGATGCTTCCCGCGGCAGGCTCCGCGCCGCTGCGCGTGCTCGATGCCTGCGCCGCCCCGGGCGGCAAGACGGCGCACCTGCTGGAGTTTGCCGGTCCGGAGGCCGTCGAGGTCACGGCCCTCGAAGTCGACGCGGTACGCAGCCGGCGCATCGACGAGACCCTGGGCCGCCTCAGTCTGGCCGCCAAGGTGGTGGTGGCTGACGCCGCCCGGCCGTCCGCATGGTGGGACGGCACGCCTTTCGACGCCATCCTGCTCGATGCGCCCTGCACGGCGTCGGGCATCGTCCGGCGGCACCCCGACGTGCGCTGGCTGCGGCGCGAGAGCGACACGTCGCAGCTCGCGGTCCAGCAGGCGGCCTTGCTCGCGGCGCTCTGGCCGCTGGTCAAGCCCGGCGGCCGGCTGCTTTATTGCACCTGTTCGGTGTTCCGGGAAGAGGGCTCGCAACAAATCGATGCGTTTCTTGCGCACAACACCGATGCCCGATTGAAGGCGTCGCCAGGCCATTTGCTTCCCCAAAGCGGGGCGAATGCCCGCGCCGTCCCGGACAATGCCTCAGGTGACCACGACGGCTTCTTCTACGCCCTGCTTGAAAAACGCCCGCGCTGAGCGCAGCGGGCCGCGCGGCGCCACGGTGTTGGCGGCGCTGCTGCTAGCCTGCGTGCTGCTGCTGAGCTGGCTGCCCCTTCCCGCGGCCGCGCAAGGGCGCGCCGCGGCGTCGGTCACCCAGATGCGCCTGGAGCAGGCCGACGACGGCATCTATCTCACCGCGGCCGTGCAGTTCGAGCTGCCATCGCTGGTCGAGGAGGTGCTCGACAAGGGGATTGCCATCTATTTCGTGGCCGAGGCCGAGGTTTTTCACGAGCGCTGGTACTGGACCGACCGCAAGGTGGCACAGGTCACGCGACACATGCGGCTGGCCTACCAGCCGCTCACGCGCCGCTGGCGGCTCAACGTGTCGCCCGTGCCAATCACCGGCGCAGCGGGCTTCGGCGTCTCGCTGAACCAGAACTTCGACAGCCTTGCCGACGCCATGGACGCCGTCAAGCGCATCGGCCGGCTGCGGCTGGGCGATGCGGCCGAGATCGGCGACGAGCCTGCGCAACAGGTGGTGTTCCGTTTCCGGCTCGACACTTCGCAGCTGCCGCGCCCGTTCCAGATCGGCGTGGTCGGACAGGCCGACTGGAACATCGTCGTCGAACGCAGCGCCAAGCTGCCCCTGGAGAAACAGCGGTGAGCACCAAACCGCGCAGCGGCGCAGCGGCCACTCCCGCCGCCCGCCGCGCACGCGCCATGCGCTGGGCCGTTGGCGTTGGCGCCGCGCTGGTCACGGCCATTGGCCTCGTGTTGATGTTCCTGCTGGCGCAAGCCACCAACAACCGCGCCCTGTACGAGCGCTATTACGTACGTCTTTTCGGCATCAACGTGGTGGTGGCGGTGCTGCTGGTGCTGGTGATCGGCTGGGTCGCGTTCCGCCTGTTGCGGCGCTTGCGCCAGGGCAAGTTCGGCAGCCGGCTGCTCATCAAGCTGGCCGCCATCTTCGCGCTGGTGGGCGTGGTGCCGGGTGCGCTGGTCTATGTGGTGTCCTACCAGTTCGTCGCGCGGTCGATCGAGAGCTGGTTCGACGTCAAGGTCGAAGGTGCGCTCGATGCCGGCCTGAACCTGGGCCGAGCCACGCTCGATTCGCTCTCCGACGACCTGGCCGCCAAGACGCGCGCAGCCAGCGCGCAGCTGGTGCAGGTGCCCGACGCAAGCGCCGGCCTGGTTCTGGAGCGCATCCGCGACCAGCTCCAGGCTTCCGACGTGGTGCTCTGGACCGGCACCGGCCAGCTCGTGGCCAGCGCGGGCACTTCGCGATTCCAGCTCAACCCGGAGCGGCCGACCAGCCAGCAGCTGCGGCAGGTGCGGGCCGACCGTGCCATTGCCCACATCGAAGGCCTGGACGAAACGGCGCCGCCGGGCGCCACCCTGCCTCCTGCCAGCGTCCGCGCGCTGGCCATGGTGCAACGCCCGGGCTTCGACTTCGACACCGCGCCGCGCTTCCTGCAGGTCACGCAGCCGCTGCCGCCCGCCGTGGTGGCCAATGCGCTCGCCGTGCAGGAGGCCAACCGCGAGTACCAGGAGCGGGCCCTGGCGCGCGAAGGCCTCCGGCGGATGTACATCGGCACCCTCACGCTGAGCCTGTTCCTGGCCGTGTTCGGCGCCGTGCTGCTGGCGGTGCTGTTCGGCAACCAGCTGGCGCGGCCGCTGCTTGTGCTGGCCGACGGCGTGCGCCAGGTGGCCGCCGGCGATCTGCGGCCGACCACCGTTCTGCAGGGAAAAGACGAGTTGGGCGGCCTCACGCGTTCCTTTGCTGTCATGACGCAGCAGCTGGCCGATGCCCGCGGTGCGGTCGAAAAAACCATGGGTCAGCTCGACGCCGCCCGCGCCAACCTGCAGACCATTCTGGACAACCTGACCTCGGGCGTGATCGTGCTCGACGCCAAGGGCACCATACTGTCCACCAACCCCGGCGCCACCCGCGTGTTGCGCGCCCCGCTGGCAGCTTACGAGGGAATGCCGCTTGCCCAAGTGCCCGGGCTGGCCGATTTCGGCAACAGCGTGCAGCAGCAGTTCGACGAATTCCAGGTCGAGCGCTTGCAGCACGGCCTCGACCACTGGCAGCACGCCTTCGAGCTGCACGCCACCGGCATCGATCTGCCGCAGCAGGACAGCGCCATCAACATCGTCGCGCGCGGTGCGGAGCTGCCCGGTGCCGCCCGGCTGCTGGTGTTCGACGACATCTCAGAGATCGTCTCGGCCCAGCGCGCGCAAGCCTGGGGCGAAGTCGCACGCCGCCTGGCGCACGAAATCAAGAATCCGCTGACACCCATCCAGCTTTCGGCCGAGCGGCTCGAGATGAAGCTCTCCGGCAAGGTTGCTCCGCCCGAGCAAGCCGTGCTGGTGAAATCGGTCAAGACCATTGTTGACCAGGTCGACGCAATGAAGCGTCTGGTCAACGAGTTCCGCGACTACGCCCGCCTGCCCGCGGCCGATCTCAAGCCGATCGACCTCAATGCGCTGCTGGTCGACGTGCTCCAGCTCTACGGCGCCGACAACGCCCCCATTGCGCTGCGCTCCGAGCTGGACGAGCGCTGCCCGCCCATCCGCGGCGACGCCCAGCAGATCCGTCAGGTCATTCACAACCTGCTGCAGAACGCGCAGGACGCCGCCGAGGCCGCCGCCAGCAGCACCGGTCGGGCTGGCGAAGTCGTCATTCGCACCCGCCTGGGCGATTCGGGCCAGCGCGTGCGCCTTACGGTTCAAGACAGCGGCCCAGGCTTTGCAGAAAACATCCTCAAGCGCGCCTTCGAGCCCTACGTCACCACCAAGACCAAAGGCACTGGCCTGGGGCTGGCTGTGGTCAAGAAGATCGCCGACGAACACGGTGCGCGCATCGAGCTTTCCAACCGCGTTGTCGATGGGGCTGTAGCAGGGGCGCAAGTCTCGCTATCATTCGCGCTGGCAGGCGAGTCGCGGGCAGCGGCCGCTCACACCGAAGATTCGAAGTCTTCCGCCGCCTGAGCGCGAAAGAATCCATCGCGTCCAGGCGATGGAGAGGCCGGCGGACCCATACACATCATTCAGATACCAGCGCACAAGACAAGCAGCACTCATGGCAAACATTCTCGTGGTCGATGACGAGCTGGGTATTAGGGACCTGCTCTTCGAAATTCTCAATGACGAAGGCCACAACGTGGAGCTCGCCGAAAACGCCGCCGAAGCACGGGCCGCGCGGCAACGCGCACGGCCCGACCTCGTGCTGCTCGACATCTGGATGCCCGACACTGACGGCGTCACGCTGCTCAAGGAATGGTCCACCGCTGGCCTCCTGAGCATGCCCGTCATCATGATGAGCGGCCACGCCACCATCGACACGGCGGTCGATGCCACGCGTATTGGCGCCTTCGCATTCCTCGAAAAACCCATCACCCTGCAGAAGCTGCTCAAGGCCGTGGAGCAGGGGCTCGCGCGCGAAAGCGCAAGGCGTGCGGCGGCGGGCGTCGTTCCCCCGCCCGCGGGCGTCAACCCGTCGACCGCCATCACCACCACGGGCGACAGCCTGCTGCTGGCCTCGCTGGCGGCGGTGCCAGTGCCCGACGCCGGGCCGCAATCGACACAGAGCTTCGACCTGGACCGTCCGCTGCGCGATGCGCGCGACGGCTTCGAGAAGGCCTACTTTGAATTCCATCTGGCCATGGAGAACGGTTCGATGACGCGCGTGGCCGAGAAGACAGGCCTCGAGCGGACCCATCTTTATCGCAAGCTCAAACAACTTGGGGTCGATCTTTCGAGAGGCCGCAGAAGCGCTGTATAATTTAAGGCTGCACACCAAGGCCCGGTAGCTCAGTTGGTAGAGCAGCGGATTGAAAATCCGCGTGTCGGTGGTTCGATTCCGCCCCAGGCCACCAAATTCCAAGCCCTTGATCCTCCCCAGGATCAAGGGCTTTTTGCTTTGGCCCTTGCTGTTGCCGTTCGGCCTTTGCCTTTTTTCAAGATGCAACGGTTCGCTTCACCTACGCCGATGTGAGCATCACCCTACAGAAAGCGTGCGCCTGAAAAATAGAGTGGCTCATGTGCGAGGCAAGGTTTGTTTCGCGCACGAGAAAATCGAAATGTCTTCCCAGGCCCGCCCCATCGAACGGCACACGCTTCGAATCCGCGTCCAATCCGTCTCGCTCGAAGCCGATCTGAGCTTGCCGGGTGCGGCGCGCGGCATCGTGCTGTTTGCGCACGGGAGCGGCAGCAGCCGCTTCAGCCCGCGTAACCGGGAGGTCGCCGAGCGCCTCAACGAGGCCGAGCTCGCGACGATGCTGGTCGACCTTCTGACCTCCGACGAAGAGGCCGTCGATGAACGTACGCGCGAACTGCGTTTCGACATCGGCATGCTGGCTGATCGGCTCGTCGGGTTGACCGACTGGCTGCGCGTGCATGAAGAGACCGCGGCGCTCAGGATCGGCTATTTCGGCGCCAGCACCGGTGCGGGTGCCGCGCTGGTGGCGGCCGCCGAGCGGCCCGACATGGTCGATGCGGTGGTATCCCGCGGTGGGCGACCGGACCTCGCTGGGCCTTCGCTGGAGCGCGTGCGCGCACCCACGCTGTTGATCGTCGGTGGCAGCGATGGGCCGGTGATCGACATGAATTGGCAAGCGCTCGCGGCGCTGCACACAGAGAAGCGGCTGTCGATCGTGCCCGGCGCAACCCACCTGTTCGAGGAGCCCGACGCTCTGGGCGCCGTGTCCGTGTTGGCGCGCGACTGGTTCAAGCGATACCTCGACCAACCCAGGAGTGCGAAATGAGCAAGTCGCCAGGACACCGTAAATGGCCTGATCACCAGGTGCGGGAAGAACAGCTGCAGCAGCCGGTGGAGGTCGAGGTCGAAGGGGTTGTCGTCGTCAACTCAGGAGACGTCATCAAGGTGGTCGAAGACAAGTCCCCGGTGCGCTACTACTTTCCACGCACCGACGTTCGCATGGACATGCTGAAGCGCTCGGAGACCACTTCCGAATGTCCGTTCAAGGGCCATGCGAACTACTACAGCTTGAGGCTGGGTGAACGGCAGCTCGATGACGTGGTCTGGACCTATGAAGACCCGTACGACGAACACAAGGCACTGAAAGATCGCATCGCGTTCTACGACGACCGGTTTCCGGAGATCCACATTCGTCCGAAGGGCTGAGCCTGCGGGGTGCCCGGCATGTGCGCACGCAACGGCGGCGCGTTTACTTACGCGCGATGGGCATGCGGTTGCTAAAAAAACCGATTCGCAAACACATGCTTTCAAAAAGGAACGACATGATTGACCACCATCTCGCGCCCGGCGCGAAGAAGGCCGCCGGCGGATGAACGAGACGATTGCCGCCCTCTCCGACAAGACGCTGCTGGGGTTGCCCGCGACCGACCTGGCCCTGGCGATGGCAGCCGCACTCGCGGCCTACCTTGCCATGCGGCTCGTGCTGCGCTACGTGATCGATCGCATGCGAAAAATTGCGCAGCACACCGACAACCGCATAGACGACATGGTGGTCGACGTGCTCGGCAGTACCAACCGCGTGTTTCTGCTGCTCGCGGCGCTGCTTGTCGGCGTCGGCATGCTCGACCTGGCGGAGCGCTGGAACCAGCGTGTCGGGCAGCTGTGGTTCATTGCACTCGCGCTGCAAACGGGCCTGTGGTTCACCAAGGCCATCAGCTTCGGGCTGCGCCGTTACGAGTCGCGCCACAGCTCTGCAGGCATGACGCAGGTGAGTGCGTCGGCCGTGCTGTTGTCGTGGTCGATGCGCACGCTGCTCTGGGCGGTGGTGCTGCTCGCGGTGTTGTCGAACCTGGGCGTCAACATCACCGCCTTCGTGGCCAGCCTTGGCGTGGGGGGCATTGCCATCGCACTGGCTGTTCAGAACATTTTGGGCGACCTGTTCGCGTCGCTTTCGATCGCGGTCGACAAGCCCTTCGAGGTGGGCGATGCCATCGGCATCGGCGACATGTCCGGAACGGTGGAGCACATCGGCCTCAAGACCACGCGCCTGCGCAGCCTGACCGGCGAGCAGATCGTCATCAGCAACACCGACCTGCTCAAGCAGGTGGTGAAGAACTATCGCCGCATGAACGAGCGGCGCATTGCATTCAAGTTTGGCATGAGCTATCGCAGCGCTCCGGAAAAGCTGGAGGCCATCCCGGGCATCGTGAAGCGGCTGATCGAATCGCGGCCCGCGCTGCGCCTGGACCGCGTGCACTTCCAGGCCTTCGGCCAAAGCTCGCTCGACTTCGAGGTCGTCTACTTCGTGACGAGCGCGGACTACGGTCTCTACATGGACGAGCAGCAACGCCTCAACCTGCAGATGATGCGTGAGTTCGAGCGGCTGGGCGTCGAGCTCGCCATTCCGACCCAGGCCCTGTACGTTGCGCCCACCGAGGGCCGCCGCGCCGTGGCGAAGGAACTGGCCACTCAGGATTGATCAAGGCTTCGTTCCACGGCCGCCACAAGGTCGTCGGGATGCAGCATCGCGGCGCGGGCTTTTGCTGCGGTCTCGTACTGGTGCAGCGCGGCCCGTAACCGCGGCGCGGTTTGGAGTTCATTCCATACAGGAGCGAGGGCGGAATGCGGCGGCGATTTCCCGCGCGCCACCTGGAGCGCGAAGGCGAGGCTGGCGGGCTCTGCGAGCAGCACGGCCTTGCTCGCCGCACTCAACACCTGCGGCGGCGGCTCGGCCGTTGCCGAGCAGCAATAGATCACGTGCGACGGCAGCAAATGGCCCACGGGTTCGAGTTGGCGAAGTGAGGCTCCGAGAAAGCGTGCCTCGCCATCGGCCGAGGCAAAGGCGTACGCCGTTTCGGCGCTTGCATGCGCGAGCCGCCGCAAGCCTCGCAACAGGCGAGGAAAATCGGACATCGCCGCAGCAGGCGACGCCTTGATCTCGGCGAGAAGAATCAGCTCGGCGGCAGCGCCTGGTTCACCATGCAAGAGTGCGGCATCCCACTCTTCCTTGGCCTTGTTCGCCGTTCCCGGAAACCCGCGCGGCGTTCGAAGACTGCGCACCACGCGATAGCCGGCTGCCCCTTCACGATGGCGATTCAGCAGCTCGGCCAACTTGCCGAACGCTGCGGCGGCCGCCTGCTCGGCCCTCTCGCCCTCGCGCGCCGATGTGCGACCTTTTGCGGCAGCGGCATGGCTGCCCGCCAGTGGCCCGCGCCGTTCGCAGAGTGCCTGGTAGCGCCGCACTGCATCGAGGCGGAGCAATTCGTCGCCGCGCTGAAGTCGCGTCAGTGCCGGGCTGGAGCGCATCGCTTCGAGTGGCGCGCGCAATTCCGGTTGTTCGGTAAGGCCCTGCGCAAGCGCGCGTTCGACAGCCTGCGCCAGTGCTGCCCAAGAGCCCGCCGCCGCCAGCGCATGCAGCCGCGCCAGCGCCTCGCGCACCGCGCCGGCAGGCATGCGCCGCAGCTTGCCCGGATGCGCGATCGAATTGGTTGCGGTTCTCACGGCACGCTGATCGGCCGCGCGGGCTCTGCGCAGCTGCACGTGTTCGTGAACCGCCGTCTCTTGCGCCTGCAGCACGATCGCCTGAAAGGCCGGGTCGCCGCCGTCCGTTGCGAGCGCCTGACGGATCAACTGCGCGAGCGCGCAGGTGAACATCTCTTGCGACTGCGCCGATGGCGGAAGACGCCGCTCTTTGGCAAGGCAAGCGCCTGCTATTGCGAAGGCGAGCGCGACGTCGGCGCCGCTGGCCACGGCTGCTTCAGCGTTGCCTGGCAAAGGTGGCATGCGGTATCGGCGCGGTGCAGTACGCAGGGCGTCGAGAAGAAGCTCGTCGAGGTGGTGTGGCAAATCGATTCGAACTCGAGACAACAGCACAGGCTCACTCTACCCTGGCTCTGCCAAGTGACATTCCTGAGCCCATCGGCGGCTCGATGTGACGCCGATTGTCATTTTTGACGCACCTGCGGCGCGCCGCCGCGCCGACCAAGGCTGATCAATGAATGGGAAAGGTTTCATCCGCCAATTGGCATGCATGTTGCGGTAACAATTGCTAACCAATCCCAATCCCGACATGCATCCACAAGACAGCGAAAACAAAATTCCTCTAGACCGACGTGCTTTCTGCATCAGCGCGGTGAGCCTGGCCGCGCTCGGCACCACCGCATGTGGAGGCGGCGGAGGAGGAGGGGGCGGTGGCATAGCGGCAGGCGGCTTCGGCACCGTGGCCGCCGCGCCGCAGGACGCCTCGGCCGCGTCGGTTGCTGCGCCCGCTGCGCCTACGGATTCCTCGGCCGAAAACGCACCCGCTCCGGCACCGTCGCCATCCACGTCGCGAAAGTTCGTGCACCCTGGCCTCTTGCACACCGAGGCCGACTTCGAGCGCATGCGCGCAAAGGTCGCGGCCAATGCGCAGCCTTGGCTCGACGGCTGGAACAGGTTGCAAGCCAATGGCCGTTCGCAACTTGGCGCCACGCCGCGGCCACTCGCCACGGTGATTCGCGGCGGAGACGGCCAGAACTTTGCGCAGATGTACATCGACATCGCTCGAAGCTATCAGCTGGCGCTGCGCTGGAAGGTGTCGCAAGACACGCGCTATGCCGATCTAGCGGTCGTCTTCCTCAACGCCTGGTCGTCCACGCTGACCTCGATCGAGGGCAACGCGGACCGCTTCCTGGCGGCGGGCATCTACGGTCACCAGTTCGCGAACGCGGCCGAGATCATGCGGTCCTATCCGGGCTGGGCGGCAAGCGACTTTGCACGCTTCCAGAACATGATGCTGACGGTGTTCTATCCGCTCAACCACAACTTCCTCGTCAACCACAACGGCGCCGAAATCACCAACTATTGGGCCAACTGGGATCAATGCACGCTGGCCTCGATCCTGGCCATCGGCGTGCTGTGCGACCGGCCTGACCTCTACGACGAGGCGCTCGGCTACTACAAGACCGGCCAGGGCAACGGCGCCGGCCTGCAGGCCGTCTATCACGTGCATCCGGGCTACCTTGGCCAGTGGCAGGAGAGCGGCCGCGACCAGGGCCATTGCACCCTGGGCATCGGCTTGGCGGGCGTGTTCTGCGAGATGGCCTGGAACCAGGGCGACGACGTCTATGGCTACGAAAACAACCGCTTTTTGGCCGGCGCCGAGTACGTGGCCAAGTCCAACCTTCGCGATGTCTCGGGCGACTTCTACACCGTGCCGTTCCTCACCAACATCAACAGGCAGGGAACGCAGAGCGTGCTGTCGACCGGCGCCCAAGGGCACCGGCGCGGCGTCTGGGAAAGCGTGTACAACCACTACGCGAACCGGCTTGGCATCGCGACGCCCTACACGTCGCTGCAGGCCATCCAGATGCGCCCCGAAAACGATGGCAACAACGGCGACCAGTTGGGCTTCGGAACGCTCACCTATACGCGCGACCCGATCCCCACGCTCGTGCCGCCGAGCGGGCTCACGGCGCGGGTGCGCGCAGCGCAGGTCGATTTGTCGTGGTGGGGCAGCACCGGTGCGCTGAGCTACACCGTCAAGCGCGCGGCCAACGCGGGCGGCCCCTACACCACAGTCACCTCGGGCATCACCGATACGCTCACCTTCACTGACAGTACCGTCAGCGCCGGCGAGGTGTGGCACTACGTGGTGGTGGCGGTGAACGCGGGCGGCGAGAGTACTCCGTCGGCCGAGGCAAGGGCCGCCATCAAAGCCGAGTTGCTGATGCAGCTCAAGTTCGACGAAGCGCAAGGTACTTTGGCCGCCGATGCGGCGGGCCGCTTTGCTGCCAGCACACTCGCGGGCGGTGCGGCGTGGGTAGCGGGGCACGAGGGCGGCGCCGTCGGCCTGGCAAGCGCAGCGGACTACGTCAGCCTTCCGGCGGCGCCGGTGAAGAACCTGGCCGACTTCACGATCGCATGCTGGGTGTACCTGGACGCCATCTCGACGTGGTCGCGCGTGTTCGATTTCGGCTCCGGCCAACGCCGCTACATGATGCTGACGCCACGCAACGGCGCTGGCGTGGTGCGCTATGCGATCACCACCGTGCATGGCTACAACAACCAGGTGATCGAGGGCTCGTCGCCGCTGCCCACCGGCCGCTGGGTGCATGTGGCCGTGACCCTGTCCGGAGCACTCGGCACACTGTACGTCGATGGCGCGGTGGCCGGCAGCAATGCGCAGATGACGCTGTCCCCGTTCGATCTTGGCGAGACCACGCAGAACTTTCTCGGCCGCTCGCAGTATTCGAACGATCCATTCCTGCGCGGCCGGCTCGATGACTTCCGCATCTACCACGGTGCGCTGACGGCGTCAGAGATCGCGTCGCTGGCCGCGTAGCGACGCATCGAGCCGATATTGCTAAACCGCTCCGTGCGCCTCTACGTAGAGTGCATAGAGCGAATGGCTGCTCGCCATGTAGAGTCGGTTGCGCTTCGGCCCGCCGAACTCGAGATTGGCGCAGCGCTCCGGAAGCCGGATGAAGCCGATCGGCTTGCCTTGCGGGTTGAAGACCTTCACGCCGTCGAAATCCTCCGACTTTCCGAGCGGCAGGTGGGCCTTCATACCGCCGCCGATGTCGGTCGGCTCAGGCGCGAACGCGCCGCTGAAGCCCCAGCCGCACCAGAGGTTGCCGTCGCGGTCGACGCGAAATCCGTCCAGCGCACCCGGCCCGTCCGCATCGATCAGCTTGGTCTTGTTCGATACGCTGGTGCCGTCGGCTGACACGTCGTAGCTCCAAATGCTGCGGTGAGGCGTGCCTTTCCACTCGACCACGTAGAGCTTCTTCTCGTCCGGCGAAAACGCGAGGCCGTTCGGGTTCACCAGATCGGTGATCACCGCGGTGAGCTTGCCGTCCGTTGCAATGCGATAGACATTGGTCGTCGCCTGTTCCGGCGTGGCCCTGGAGCCTTCCCATTCGCCGTTGATGCCGAAGGTCGGGTCGGTGAACCACACGGTGTCGTCGGACCTCACCACCACGTCATTGGGCGCATTGAGCTTCTTGCCCTCGAAGCTGTCGGCCAGCACCGTCATGCGGCCGTCCTTCTCGGTGCGCACCACGCGGCGCGTGACCGAGTGCTCGCAGGTGACGAGGCGGCCCTGGCGATCACGCGTGTTGCCATTGGCGAAGTTGGCGTTCTGCTTGTGCACCGAGAACCTGCCCGTCTTCTCGTCGTACTTCATGATCCGGTTGTTGGGGATGTCGCTGCACAGCAGGTAGCCGCCCTCGGGAAAATACACCGGACCCTCCGCCCAACGCATGCCCGTGCCCACCTGCTCGATGGTGCTGCTGTAGATGCGGTACCTGGCAAAGCTCGGATCCAGGATCAGCACCGAGGGATCCGGATAGCGCTGGTTGGGCTTGAATTCAAAAGATTGCGCATCGGCCAATCCCGTGAGGGCCGCCAATCCGGAACCTGCGGCGGTCTTCAGGAACTGGCGGCGATGACGGCTTCCCTTCTGCATCGGTAGATCTCCTGTGTCGTATGAAAAGGTACGGCTCGCCTGTGCTCACAGGCGAGGGCGGACCGATCTTACGTACAAGAGGACGCCGGAGACATTGCCCATCTGCGGCGGCAACAAGCCGGTCGGCGCGATGGCCGACCGTGGCAGGCCGTCTGTAGCCCGCGCGGGTCACGCGTTCTGGGGCTGGGCGGACGAAGTGCGTCGTCGAATTTCAGTTTGGAGCGCGCGCTGTCCCGCTGCCAGCGCGGCTTCATAGGAGTCAGTCGCGTCGAAAGCGTCACGAAGCACTTTGGGGTTTGCCCCCTCCGCATCCGTTTCGAGCAGGCGCCAGACATATGAACCGAGGGCTGGCTCCTCGATGATGAGTTCGATGGGGTGTGTCATGCGCTCAACTTGCCTAAGTGGCGGCGGGATGTCTGTAGGCCGAATTCGAATGCTGCTTGAATTGGCCGTGCGGTACCCCGGCCAGCGCTACTCGACCGGCAGCTTCACAGGCCCGCTCGCCCTCAACCGCAGCGCATTGGTGATGACCGACGCCGAACTCAGGCTCATCGCCAGTGCCGCAATCATCGGCGACAGCAGCCATCCCGTGAATGGATACAGTGCGCCCGCGGCCAGGGGGACGCCCAGCGCGTTGTAGATGAACGCGAAGCCCAGGTTCTGCTTCATGTTGGCGATGGTCTGCTCGGAGACGATGCGCGCCTGCGCGATGCCGCGCAGGTCGCCCTTGACCAGCGTGACCTGCGCGCTGTTCATGGCCACGTCGGTGCCGGTGCCCATTGCCACGCCCACGGATGTTCGTCGTTCATTCGAATTCTCCAGCGGGAAGAGACTGCGCGCGCCGCGAGGGCGCCAGGCAGGCGAGGTTCGAGGGTCAGCCTCCGGTCAGGTAGGCCTCCAGACAATCGCGCCGGCCTCCGGCGGCTTCGGCGGACAGTCTGCTTGCGCAGTGGCCGCAAGTCACCGACTGAATCTCGAACTCTTGCATGGCAACTCCTTTGTCGAAAGCGGATTTCAGTTTCAGGGTTGACATCGTGGCAAGGTCAAGCCTGTTCTCCCCGTCTTTCGCTTGAGGTCTACGGCCTCTCTCACAACTCTTCCCTGGAATCCTTGCCCATGTCCCCAGTTAGTCGCCATCTCCTGAGCGTTGCGCTGCTCGCGGCTTCAACAGTCCACGCCCAGGCGTTGGACTACGACCATCAGGAAAGCTGGAAGGCGGTTCACGACAGCGCACAGTCGCCCATCGATATCCCCACCCGCGAAGCCCGGCCCGGCGACTCGCTCGAGCCCCAGGACATTCGCCTGAGCAACGTTCGCGCAGAGCTCGACGTCGTCGACAACGGACATGCGGTGGAGGTCGAGGCAAAGGGGCCGGATGCGATCATTCGCGGCCGGCACTTCAAGCTGCTGCAGTTCCACTTCCATGCCGAAAGCGAGCACACGCTGGACGGCAAGCACTTCCCGCTCGAAGGGCATTTCGTATTCCGTGCCGCTGACGGCCGCCTGGCCGTGGTGGGCGTCATGTACCGCGAAGGCCCGGCCAATCCGCTGGCGGCCAAGGTGCTGGGGGCGCTCGAGAAGGAAGGCCGCGGCGAGCTGTCCAAGGCCGATATCTCCGTTCTCCTGCCCAAGGACAAGGCCTACTACCACTACCTGGGCTCGCTGACCACGCCGCCGCTGACGGAAAACGTCGAGTGGTATGTGCTGCAGGCCCCGGTGTCGTTGGCGCCCTCCCAGATTGCGCAGTTCCGCGCGCACTACGCCCACAACAACCGGAAACTGCAGGAACTCAACGGGCGTCCGCTGATCCGCTTTCCGTCGGTGTCCCTGACGGCAAATCGCACAGCCTCCGCCAGTCGCTGAATGCCAAGCCAAAAAGCCCCCGGTTCTTCACGGAGCCGGGGGCTTTTCAGCTTCTGCGCTGCCTTTCTCAGACGGCCGAGACGCTTGCGGCTGCGGCAGTGGCCGCAGCCGCAGGGGCGCCGCCATGCGGCCCCGGTGGTGTCTTGACGATGGATGTGAGCGCAGGTTGCGCCGCACGCAAAGCCGCGAGATCGGGCCGGGGGCGGCGCAGTTGCGCATCGGCTGCAAATGACATCTCCATGGCGTGCGCCGCACCCAGCACCTGGTGGTCGGCCCGAAAGCCGCCCACGATCTGCAGCCCGAACGGCATGCCTGCGTGATCGACACCGCAGGGCAGCGAAAGCGCGGGATGCGTCGTCAGCGTGACGACATACGTCAGCGCGAGCCAGCGATAGTAGTTTTCCTGCTTCTCGCCGTTGATGGTGTCCGCATAGAGCTGCGTCCACGGAAACGGTGACACCGGCGTGGTGGGCGAAAGAATCAGGTCGTAGTTGGCAAAGGTCGACTGGAAGCGCTTGATGAGCCGGGTCTGCTCAGCCTGCGCCCAGGCACTGTCGAGCAGACTCATCTGGGCACCCATCTCGTAGTTGGCACGGGAGTTGGGCCCCAGGCTCGCCGGGTCGCGCTGGTACGCCGCGTGCATGCCGGCCACGAAAGCTTCGGCGCGCAGCACGTCGAAGCAGCGGTGCGCTTCACCCAGGTCGAGCGTCACTTCCTCGCAAGACTTGAACAAGTGCCGCATCGCGCCGATCTTCCGGCGCATCGTGGCGCGGATGTTGTCGTCCACAGCGCAGACGCCGAAGTCTTCGGTCCACGCCACGCGCAGCTTGCTCAGGTCGAGGTCGATGGGCTTTAAAAAGGACAGCGGGTCCAGCGGATAGCTCAGCGGATCGCCGGCGTGCATGCCCGCGGAGGCCGCCATTTGCAGGCACGCGTCTTCCACGGTGCGCCCCATGGGGCCGACGACGGAGATGGGTGTCCAGCCCAGCAGCTTTCGCACGCTGGGCACGATGCCCGGCGAAGGCCGAAAGCCGACCACGCCGCACTTGGCGGCCGGAATGCGCAGCGAACCGCCGGTGTCGGAGCCGGTGCACACGGGCAGCATGTCGCAGGCCAGCGCCGCCGCCGAGCCGCCCGAGGAGCCGCCGGCATTCAGGTTCGGGTTGAACGGATTGCCGGTGGCGCCCCACACGTCATTGCGCGAGTTGGCGCCGGCGCCCATTTCGGGAACGTTGGTCTTGCCGGCCACGATGGCGCCGGCCCTGCGTAGGCGGGCCACCAGTTCGATGTCTTCCTCGGGCACGTGGTCGCGGAAGATGGCCGAGCCCCAGGTGGTGAGCAGGCCTTCCGTGGGCTCCAGGTCTTTCACGCCGAGTGGGAGACCGTGCAGCAGGCCCAGCGTATCGCCGCGCATGACGGCCGCTTCGGCCGCCTTGGCTTCGGTTCGCGCGCGGTCGAAGCAGGTCGCGGTCACCGCATTGACGAAGGGGTTCACCCGCTCGATGCGCGCGATGCAGGCCTCCAGCAGATCGACCGGCGATACCGCCTTGCTGCCGATGAGGCGCCGCAGTTCGACGGCGGATTTTTCGACCAATTCGTTGTGAGTGCTCATGTCGGTTGTTGTTTCGCTAGGCCCAGTCCAGTGCACCCGCGGAACGGGCTTTGCCCGGCCGCCGGGTGCGCCCCCCAGTGGGGGGAGGCGCCGAAGGCGCTTCGGGGAGCGTTCATTCAATCGGAGGTGATGTTGGCGCGCGCGGCAATGGCGCGCATCAAGGGCAGTTCCTTGCTGATCAGTTCGCTCACGGCGGCCGAATTGCTGTACGCCGGCTCCAGGCCCTGCGCGGTCAGCTTGGCCCGGGTGTCGGCGTCGGCGATGGTTGCGGCCAGCGCCTTCTCGAGCTTGGCCTTCACGTCGGCAGGCAGGCCCTTTGGCGCAGACACCACCAGCCAGCTGTCCATGTTGATGTCGGGATAACCGCTTTCGGCCAGCGTGGGCACGTCGGGCAACAGGGTGGAGCGCTTGGCCGTGGTCACCGCAATGGCCTTGATCTTGCCGTTCTTGAGCTGGGGGATGGCGGCGCTCACCGTGTCGATGCTGAACGGAACCTGGCCGCCCATCAGGTCCGTCATGGCCGGGGCGCTGCCCTTGTAGGGAACGTGCGTCATCTTGAGGCCGGCGACATGGAGGATGGTTTCTCCCGCGAACTGGGACGTGGTGCCCGTGCCGTACGAGGCGTACGAATACTTGCCGGGCGATGCCTTCACGTAATCGACGAACTCCTTCACCGTCTTCACCGGCACCTCGCTGTTCGCGAGCAGGATGAGGCCGACGCGTCCGACCAGTCCGATCTGGTCGAAGCTCTTGACCGGGTCGTACGGAAGATTCGATCGGATGGCCGGGTTGACGGTGAACGTGGTGCCCGAGCTGACCAGCAGCGTGTAGCCGTCTGGCGCCGCCTTGGAGACGTAGCTCGCCCCGATCACCGTGCCGGCACCTGCGCGGTTCTCGATGACCACGGGCTGCCCCAGTTCCTTGCCCAGGCGCTGGGCAATCACGCGCCCGTTCACGTCCGTGGCGCCGCCGGGCGGAAAGGGAATCACCAGGGTGACCGGACGCGTGGGAAATGCGGTTTCCGCGGCAACCGCTGCCAACGACGACAGTGCCAGGCAGGACATCAGCACCATGCGGGCGAAAGCGGGAATGCGTTTCATGAAGAGTTCTCCTGAGGGGACGGGACGCTGCAATAAAAGGCGAGACGGCGAAAGCGTGAAGCGGGGAGGCAGTCTCATCCTAGGAGCCATAGGCCGCTGCCACAAGCGCAATGTTTAGAATTGTGGATTGCCGTTTCGGCAATCGACGCGCTGCGGTTTTCAGCAAACGATCGCGAAGGAGCAACCATGTCGCTTCATGCACTTCAGGAGACGGCGGTCCGGTACTTTCTGGAGGTCGTCCGAACCGGCTCCGTCAAGGAGGCCGCGACCAAGCTCAACGTGGCTCCCTCCGCGGTCAGCCGGCAGGTGGCGCGCCTGGAGCGCGAGCTTGATACCCTGCTGTTCGAACGGCACGCGCGCGGCATGGTGCCGAATGCGGCCGGCGAGCTGCTGGCGGCGCATGCCAAGCGGGTGCAGCAGGACATCGAGCGGGTTGCCAGTGACATCGAGGGCTTGCGAGGCCTGCGCAGCGGGCGCGTGCGGGTGGCCAGCACAGAGGGCTTCGCCTTCGATTTCCTTCCGACGCTGATCTCGCGCTTTCGCAGCAAGCACGAAGGCATCCGCTTTCATCTGGAAGTCTGCCCGCCCAGTGACATTCCGGGCCGCATCCGCGACGGTGAGGCGGACGTCGGCATCACTTTGAGCGCGCTGCCCGAGCCGGGCATCAAGATCGAGCTGCGCCACCCGAGCCCGATCCTCGCGGTGATGGCCAACGACCATCCGCTGGCGGCGCAGCGCCAACTCTCGCTGCGACAAGTGGTGGGCTATCCGCTGGGCCTGCCGCCGCAGGACAGCTCGATCAGGCAACTGCTCGACATCAGCTGCAGCCGGCAAGGGTTGCGCTACATGCAGGCCATGTCCAGCAACCATGCGAATGCGCTGGTGAGTTTTGCCGCAGCGGGGCGCGGCATCATCGCGTTCTACGGTGAGCTGTCGATCCGAACGCTGCTGAAGTCCAAGGCGCTGGTCGCCATTCCGCTCAAGGACCGCGAAATGAACGAGCGCCACCTGGAGGTCGAGACATTGGCGGGCCGTTCGTTGCCCGACGCAGGAAAAGCCTTCGTGCGGTTTCTGACGGATGCCATCAAGGAAGCGGCCTGAAAGCACTCCGCACAAGCGACTTGGCGAAGCCGCAAAAACGCTCGCAAATCCAAGAGGCACGCTGCGTGCGCTACACTCCGCGCCGCTTGCAGACGGCCTCAGCCGCTGCGCCGTCATTGGCAACATGACGAGAACAATCCTAAGGAAATTTTCAAGTGAACCGTATCGAACTGGTCGAAAAGATCGCCACCGCCCACACCGTCAGCAAGGCTGAAGCCGCACGCATCCTGGAAACCGTCACCGGCTCCATCATTGCCGCAGTGAAGAAGGGCGACCCCGTGCAGCTCATCGGCTTTGGCACCTTCAAGCAAGTGGCCCGCGCCGCGCGCACCGGCTTCAACCCCCAAGCCGGCGCCAAGATCAAGATCGCCGCGCAGAAGGTGCCCAAGTTCGTGCCGGGCGCCGCATTCAAGGCCGCCATCGACCCCAAGGCTGCAAAGCGCAAGGCCGACAAGGCAGCCGCCAAGCCCGTCGCCAAGAAGGCAGCGCCGGCCAAGAAGGCCGCCGCTCCCGCCAAGAAGGCCAAGAAGTAAATCGCGCAACGCGCAAGTTCGCGACAGCTGCAAGGCTGCCGCTGCGACGACGGCCCTTCGGGGCCGTTTTCTTTTTCAGGGCTTCAGTTGAGGGTGCCCAGCCGCGCGAGGATCAAGTCGTGCAGCGTCTGGGCCGCGACGGAAAGGCTTCCTTCCCGCCGCTGAACCAGGTAGATGGTGCGCGTCAGGCCGGGCAGCGGCAGTGGCCGGGTCACGAGGGTGTCGCGCCGGAAGTGAAACAGCGTGAGCTCCGGCACCACGCTGATGCCGATGCCCGCCTCCACCAGGCCCATGACGGTGGCCAGGTGCTCCACTTCGAACACCGCGTTGAGCCGGAGCGGATGCAGCGCGACATCGAGCGACTGGCGCACGCTGCTGTTGCGCGCCATCTGGATGAAGGGCCAGGGCGCGAGCTGCTTGGCCGTGAGCCGGGGCACCACGGCCAGGGGATGGTCCTTGCGGCACACCAGGTGAAAGCGGTCGTCGCAGAGCTTGCGCCCGCGCAGGTCGCTGGCCGCGGCCGCGCCGGCGCCTGTGGCCGCCAGCGCAAAGTCCGCTTGATGGCTGCGCAACTGGGCAATGCAGGCGTCCGACAGCGCATCGTGCAGCTCGACCGTGATCCCGGGCCAGGTCCGCATGAATTCCGCCAGGATGGCCGGCAGCCAGCCGGCCGCGAGCGAGGGCAGCGCCGCCACGCTCACGCGGCCCTTGCGCCGTTGGGCGTGGTCGGCCAGGTCGCCGATGGCACCCTGCATGTCGTCCAGCAGGCGCCGCGCCGAAGGCTCGAACAGCAGCCCTTCGGGCGTGAGTTGCACGCTGCGGGTGTCGCGGTCGAACAGACGGGCGCCGAGCGTCTCTTCCAGCGTGCGGATCAGTGCGCTGAATGCGGGCTGCGACAGATGGCAGGTCTCTGCCGCCCGGGTGAAATTGCGCTGCTCGGCCAAGGCGGTGAACGCACGCAACTGGCGGCTGGAGAGGTCGGGCGCTGGCATCGGTCTGGAAAGTGGAGAAATGGTCCGCAGTTCCGAAATTTCGGTTCCCCGGCGCCTTGAATGGTATTCCTGTGCCCTGTACGCAACGGGCTTCGCGAACATGGACGGACAGGATGCTGGAATCGGGGTCTTGTGTAAAAAATTTGTGACTTCCGGCGCAATTCGGCATCATGATCCGGGCCATGAAGTCCGGCGAAGCATCTTCTGCTCGGCAACGCGTCCTTTGGATGACGCAGGTTGCCGCTCTTTTTCTGGCTTTCGCAGCGACAAACAGCGAGGCCCAGCAATCCGCGTCCGCGCAAAGGCTGCGGATTGTGGGCGGCCTGGCCAGTGTGAGCCAGTACACGCTTCAGGAGGAGCCCTTCTGGAGCAAGGATCTGGCGCGCCTGAGCGGCGGCAAGTACAGCGCGACCATCGTCCCGTTCAACCAGGCCGGCGTGCCCGGACCGGAGATGCTCAATCTCATGCGGCTTGGCGTCATTCCTTTCGGCACCGCGCTGCTGACCCAGATCAGCAATGAGTACCCTGAACTGGGTACCCCGGACATCGCCGGCTTGAACCCCGACATGCCCACGCTGCGGCGGGTGATCGGCGCTTTCAGGCCCTACCTGGAAAAAACGCTGCGCGAGCGCCACGGCGTCGAGGTTCTTGCGGTGTATGTCTATCCGGCCCAGGTCATCTTCTGCAAGCAACCCGTGAAGCAACTCTCGGACATGGCGGGGCGGCGCATCCGCGTTTCGGGCAGCACGCAGGCCGATTTCGTCCGGGCGCTGAAGGGCGTGCCGGTGTTCACCGAATTCGCCGAACTCATGGCCAACATGAACTCGGAAAACACCGAGTGCGCGATCACGGGTGCGATGTCCGGCAACACGCTCGGCCTGCACAAGATCACCAGCTCTATCTACACAATGCCCATCAGCTGGGGCATCGCCGTGTTCGGCGCCAACACCGACGCATGGAACGCGCTTCCTCAGGACTTGAAGCTCCTGTTGAAAACCGAGCTTCCCAAGCTCGAGGCGGCGGTATGGGCCGAATCGGAGCGCGACACCGGCAACGGCATTGCGTGCAACACAGGTGCTTCGACATGCGTGAAGGGCACCAAGGGCGCCATGGTGGAGGCACGTCCTTCGGCGGATGACGAGCGCCGCAGGCGCGAGATCTTCGCCTCGAGCGTATTGACACGATGGGTACAGCGGTGCGGGGCGGTGTGCGCGGAGGTCTGGAACCAGACCGCGGGCCCCGTGGTGGGCATCAAGGCTCCCGTCGGACAGTGAACAAGCCACTGCCCCGCCGAATCACCGCCTTCGTCTATGGGGTTGCGGCGCTGTTTCTCGGCGCCGTCCTGTCGATTGCCGCCCTCACGATGTGGCAGACCTACCAGAAGGCCATTGCCGAAAGCGAGAGCGAGGCCAAGCGCTTCGTCGGCGCCTCGGAAGCTGCGCTCAACCGCAGTCTTCTGGCCGTGGACATGCTGCTCGCGGGCATGGGGCAGTTTCTGCGCAAATCCACTGAAGCCAGCGTTGCGTCCGACATTGCGCAACCCGACACCGCACAACTCGTCGAGACCATCGTGCGGCAGAGCCTGCTGGTGCGGTATCTGGCGTTCCTGAATCCCGACGGCACCGTCGTCGGGTCTTCCGACCGCCGGGGCGCCGGGCTGGCGGTACAACTGCCCGACGGATTCCTGAAAGAACTCTTGAACCGGCCCGCGTCCCTGCTGGCGATCAGTGCACCTTCGGTCAGCCTGGCGACATCGCAGCAGGTGCTGTACTTCGGGCGCGTGCTCCGCCTGGCGGACGGCAGCAGGCTCGTGGCAGTGGCCGAAGTGCAGGTGTCGATGCTCACCACAATTCTTGCGCAGGGCGCGAGCATCAAGGGGCTCGAGGTCACGCTGGAGCGCGACGCGGGGCCGCTCTTGGCCAGCATGCCGCCACGCGACGATCTTGCCGGACGGGCCATCAGCCCCGCAGTGACGGACCAGGTCAGCGACGGGCGGCCGCGCCGGATGAATGCGCGGCTCAGCGGCACTCCCGCCATCGTCGTGGCCCGACCCACGCTGTACCGCAACCTGCTGATCGTCGCGAGCATCCCGCTGGAGGTCGCGCTCGAGGACTGGCGCAGGGAGCGCGATCTGATCCTGAGTACGGCGCTGGCCTTCACGCTGATGATTCTGGCCGTCAGCTACTTCGCCCATCTGCAACTGCGCCGGCAGTGGCGTTCCCGCGGCGACCTGCTCCGATCCAAGGCCACGCTGGACCAGGCCCTCGAATCGATGGCGGACGGCTTCGTGCTGCTCGATCCGGATGGCCGCATCGTCACGTGGAACCGCCGCTTCGTCGATTACTTTCCCTGGACCGAGACATTGCTTTCAACGCGGGCGACGTTCCAGCAGATCGACGACCAGAACGTGCGCCACCTGCAAGCGCAGAACGAGCAGGAACTCACCTTGCCGAACGGCCAGGTGATCCTTGCGGTGAAAAGTCCCACGCCGGACGGCGGGCTGGTGTGCGTCTACCGCGACGTGACCGAGAAGCGGCGCCATCTTGCGGACATCCTCGAAGGCAAGGCACAGCTGCAGGCCACGCTGGACGCCCTGCCCGACGTGCTGCTGGAAGCCGGGATCGATGGCCGGTGCTACCGCTTCCATTCGCCGCGCCGCCCCAGGTCCTCCATCAGGGTGCGTGAGCCGGTCGGCAAGCTGATGTCCGAGCTGTTGCCGGCCAATGCCGCCGCCGAGGTGATGGTGGCGCTGCGCGATGCGTTCGAGTTCGGCTTCTCGTCCGGCAGGCAGTTCGAAAGCCGCGGGCCCAAGGGCGCGCTCTGGTTCGAGATTTCGGTGTCGCGCATGGCGGTTGGCGAAGGCGCCGACGCGCGCTTCATCGTCATCCTGCGCAACATCACGGACAGCAAGCTGGCGGCCCGAGAGATCGAGCACCTGGCTTTCTACGACATCCTCACGGGCCTGCCCAATCGGCGGCTGCTGCTGCATCGCCTGCAGGCCAGCATCGACTCCAACATCCGGCGTTCCAGGCACGGGGCCTTGCTGTTTCTCGACCTGGACGATTTCAAGACGCTCAATGACGCGCTCGGCCATGCCGTTGGCGACGAGCTGCTGAAGCAGGTGGCCGTCCGGCTCCAGGGCAGCCTGGGCGAGGGCAGCACGGTTGCGCGGCTCGGCGGCGACGAATTCGTGGTGCTGCTCGAGAATCTCAACGAAGACCCCGCCATTGCCGCGATGCAGACGAACGCCAGCGGCGAGGCCATCCTCACGGGGCTGAACCAGTCGTTCCAACTGGAAAACCACCAGTACCACAGCACGTGCAGCATCGGCGCCGTGGTCTTCAACGCCACGCATCAATCGCTCGAAGACCTGCTGAAGCAGGCGGACATTGCCATGTACTACGCCAAGTCGGCGGGAGGCAACGCGCTGCGCTTCTTCGAGACTGCCATGCAGACGGCCATCACGGCCCGCGCCACGCTCGAAAGCGAACTGCACGCGGCGCTGGAAGGCGGGCAGTTCTTGCTGCACTACCAAAGCCAGGTCACGTCGGAAGGCCACATCGTGGGCGCCGAGGTCCTCATCCGCTGGCACCATCCGGAGAAGGGGCTGGTGCAGCCCGGAGGCTTCATCGAGCTGGCCGAGGAAACCGGGCTGATCGTGCCGATCGGCATGTGGGTGCTCGAGACGGCCTGCGTGCAGCTCGAGCGCTGGAGCCACGATCCGAGGCGCCGGCACCTCCAGCTCGCAGTCAATGTCAGTGCGCGGCAGTTCCGCAGCGACGATTTCGTGGACCGGATTTGCGAGGTGATCCGAAGAACCGGCGCCGACCCGACGAGGCTGAAGCTGGAACTCACCGAAAGCCTGCTGCAGGACAAGGTGACCGAAACGATCGGCAAGATGCAGTTGCTAGCGGCCATGGGCATCCACTTTTCGATGGACGACTTCGGCACCGGCTATTCGTCGCTCTCCTACATGACGCAGCTGCCCTTGAACCAGATCAAGGTCGACAAGTTCTTCGTGCAGAACATCGGGATCGATCCGAAGGTCGAGCTGATCATCCAGGCCATCATCGGCATGGCGCACAACCTGGACCTCGAGATCGTGGCCGAGGGCGTCGAAACGCACCAGCAGTTCGAGTTTCTACAGGCGCACGGGGCCATGCTGTGCCAGGGCTACCTGTTCAGCAGGCCGGTGCCGATCGAGCAATTCGAAGCGCAGCTGGATGTCGCGATGGCCGACTGAACGCATGCCGCGCTGATCGAGTTCACACGATGATGCGCTTGCCGACCTTCAGCCTGCGCACCCGCCTGACCGCGGGCGTGGTTGCGATCGTTTTCCTGACGACCTTCGGAGTGACCACCGCTGCGCTCTACTTCGTCAAGCGCAACATGCAAGCCGCCATTGCCAGCGAGCAACTCGAGCGGATATCGGCCATAGCCGACGCGGTGGACCAGAAGTTCTTGAGCCGGCGCACCTTGCTCAAGACCTTCGGCGACGCCGTCGAGAGCCACGACCTCACCAGCCCCGACGGACTGCAGGACCTGGTCATGCGGCACGAGTCGCTGAAAGAGGCCTTCGACAACGTCGCCTTCGTGGACACCGACGGCAAGCTGGTTGCCAACCTGAACGGCGCACACCAGATCGGCCGGGTCAACGTCAAGGACCGCGAGTATTTCCAGCGCACGATGGCAGCCAAGGCCGGCGTCATTTCGGCGCCCTACCGCAACCGGCTCAACGGTCTGGCGCAGATCGCCATGACCGAACCGGTGCTGGACCGGCAGGGCAACGTCGCCTACGTCATCTCCGCCTCGATCAACCTCAAGGAACAGAACTTCCTCGGCGAACTTGCCAACGTGAAATTCGGCAAGACCGGGTACATGTTCATCACGAACACCGATGGCATCGTCATCGACCACCCCGACAAGTCCAGGCTGCTCCAGCATGTGGAGGCCAATGGCGTGCGCAACGCCGCCACAGCGCGCGCCATCGCCGGCTACGAGGGCACGGCCGAAGCCGTGAACCGCAATGGCGTGCGCGGCCTCTACGCCTTCAAGCCGATCCGCCAGACCAATTGGGTGCTGGGAGCGATCTATCCGCGCGACGAAGCCTTTGCCCGCATCGAGCAGATCGAGCGCTTCGCGTGGGCGGGCGCATTGCTGCTGGCGCTCCTGACCGGCGCGCTCGCCTTCGTGACCACGCGGACGCAGCTCGCGCCCTTGTCCCGTCTGCGCGAGCACATGCAGGTTTCGGGGGCGGCCGCGGTCTATGCGCCCATGAAGGAAGCGCCGTCCACGGACGAAGTCGGCGATCTGTCGCGCACCTTCGATTCACTGATGCAGGAGCGCCAGGCGTCCCAGGAGCGGGTGCAGGCCAGCGAAAGATTCCTGCGTGACGTGACGGACAACCTGCCGGCGGTCGTTGCCTATTTCGACAGCGAGCAACGCTGCCTGTTCGCCAACAAGGCGGGGCTTGGAATGCGCGGCAGATCGCGGGCCGACATCGGGCGCATGACCATGCAGGAGTCGCTGCCCGACGCGGTCTACCGGCAGCTCGTTCCGCACATCGACAAGGTGCTCGCGGGAACACCGACGCGCGCGGAAGGCACCTACGACCGCAAACGGCAAGGAAGGCTTCTTCGAGTGCCATCTGGCACCCGACATTCGCGACGACGGCGTGTTGGCCGGCTTCTACGTGATGACCTTCGACATCACGCGCCAGAAGGTGGCCGAGCGCGAGCGCGCGGCCGGCGAGGCCCGCGTGCGCACCATCACCGACAACCTTCCGGCGCTGGTCTCTCACGTGGATGCGTCGCTGCGCTTCACCTTCGTGAATGAACATTTGCGCGCCTTGTTCGACGGTGTCGAGCTGGTGGGAAAGCTGCTGCCCGAGGTGCGTGGCGCTGAAGACTTCGAAGTGGTCGAGCCCTACGTCCGGCGTGTGCTCGCCGGCGAAGCGGTCACCTTCGAGAAGAAGGGCGATCCGGCACGCGGCATCGGGCATAAGTGGCACCAGTCGCACTACATCCCCGATCGCAACGCGGACGGCACCGTGCGCGGCTTCTACGCCATGACCTTCGACATCACCGAGCGCAAGCAGGCCGAGATGCGAAGCGCCGAGAGCGAGCGCCGCCTGCGGGGCCTGACCGACAACGTGCCGGCGCTCATGACCGAACTGGACCGCGACGAGCGGGTTGTCTTCTGCAACGGCAGATACCAGACCTGGCTCGGCATCTCGCCGGAAGCGATGATGAACCGGCCGATCCGCGAGGTGATCGGCGATGCGCACTACGAGATGCGCAAGCCTCTGCTGGCACGCGCGTTTGCCGGCGAGGTGGTGTCTTTCGAACAATCGGCCCGGCTGCTGATCGGCGAACGAACCCTGCAGACGACCTACCTGCCGCAGAAGAATGCCGAGGGCGAGGTCGTCGGCCTGTACGTGCTGGCGAACGATGTCAGCGACCTGAAGCAAAAGCAGCTGCAGCTGGATGTGCTTGCGCGCGAAGATGCGCTCACCGGCCTGCCCAACCGGCGGTCGTTCGAAGAGCATGTGCACGACGCCATGGCCAGGTCGCGGCGGTCCGGCCTTTCGGTCTGCCTGCTGTTCTTGGACATCGACTACTTCAAGACCATCAACGATTCGCTGGGCCATGCGGCGGGCGACGCGGTGCTGAAGGAATTCGGCCGCCGGCTCCGGCAGAGCGTGCGCGACACCGACATGGCGGCCCGCTACGCCGGCGACGAATTCGTGATTCTTCTCGAAGGGGTGGCGGGCGCCGCAGAAGCGCAAATGGTCGCAGGCAAGGTGCTGGCCGCCATGCGGCCGGCCTTCAGCCTGCCCAACCGCACCCTGCACGCCACGACCAGCATCGGCGTTGCGATGTCGGAAGAAGACGAGGACTTTCCTTCCTTGCTGGTGCGTGCCGACAACGCGCTGTACGCGGCCAAGAAAGAGGGCAAGAACCGCTTCGTGATGGCGGCGCCCAGGCCCGAAGCCAGCGGCGCTGGCGCGTGGCCGCGGCAGGAGCCCTACAGCGCCTGAGGCCGCGGCTTTCGTGGTGGCCGCCTCCCGCGATCTCGGCCTTGTCCTACGCGGAAAGTACCCGGGGCTGCCCTAAATTGGCGGCAGCACCTTCACGGCCGGGCGAACAGGCGCCAGCGCCTGTTCGCAGCCTCGTGCGGGGATGTTCGAGCGAAGGAAATTCGGGAGTTCGGCATCAGCCGCTGAAGCGGGGAGCCGCATGCCGCTGCACCGATGCGCGGCCACTGGAGGGCGAAGAGCAATGGCAGAACACGGCGGTGGGAGTGCACCCCTCAACCAACGTACTCTGACCGACGCCGATTACCGGCTGATGGTCGACGCAGTCACCGGCTACGCCATCACCGTCCTGGATCCGGGCGGCATCCTCATCAGCTGGAACGACGGGGCAAGAAAGCTCAACGGCTATGAGCCGGCGGAAGTGCTCGGGCGCCACTTCTCGCTGCTTTACCCGAGCGAACTCATCGACCAGAACCGGCCAGAGCAGGAACTCGCACTGGCCCGCGACCAAGGCCACGTTGAAGAGGAGGGCTGGCGCCTGCGCAAGGACGGCACCCGCTTCTGGGCCAGTGTCGTCCTCACCCGCATGACCGGTCCGGGTGGCGATATCCGCGGCTATTCCATCATTACGCGGGACCTCAGCGAGCGGCGCCGCCAGGACGAGATGCTGCGCATGAGCGAGGAGCGGTTCCGGCTCCTCGTCGAAGGCGTGAAGGACTACGCGATCTTCATGCTCGACCCCGGCGGCCACATCGTGAGCTGGAACATGGGCGCGCAGAAAAACAAGGGCTACGAGGCATCCGAAATCATCGGGCAGCACTTTTCCAAGTTCTATCCGCCCGACGTGGCCGCCAGCGGCTGGCCGGAACAGGAGTTGCGCTATGCGCTGCGCGATGGGCGTTTCGAGGACGAGGGCTGGCGCATCCGCAAGGACGGCAGCCGGTTCTGGGCCAGCGTGGTGATCACCGCGCTGCACGACGCCACCGGCAAGCACCGCGGCTTTGCCAAGGTCACGCGCGACCTGACCGAGCGGCGCCGCGTCACGGCGCTCGAGGACGAGGGGCGGCGCGTGACCAACTTTCTCGCCATGCTCGGGCATGAGCTGCGCAATCCGCTCGCGCCGATCTCGAATGCGCTCGAACTCCTCAAGCGCGAAAAGACGGATTCGGGGGTGGTTGCGCATACACGCGACATCATCGGCCGGCAGCTGCGGCAGATGACGAGGCTGGTCGACGACCTGCTCGACGTGGGTCGCATCACGAGCGGCAAGATCCATCTGGAGAACAAGCCGGTGCGCCTGCGCGACGCCATTGCCCAGGCCATCGAGGCAGCGCGGCCGTTGATCGAAAGCAAGTCGCAGACGATTCACCTCGAGGCCCGCGACGCGGACCCCTGGATTTCCGGAGACAGCGCACGGGTCATCCAGATCGTGAGCAACCTGATCCACAACGCGGCCAAATTCACGCACAACGGCGGCAACATCCACGTCTCGCTTTCGCAGGGCGCCGCCGATGCCGACATCAGCGTGCGCGACGACGGTCCCGGCATCCTGCCCAAGGACCTGCACCGGATCTTCGACCTGTTCGTGCAGGGCGAACAGAACATGGCGCGGACGCAGGGCGGGCTTGGGCTGGGGCTCAGCCTGGTGCAGCAGCTGACCACGCTGCATGGAGGCCGGGTGAGCGCCTTCAGCACCGGCAGGGCGGGTGAGGGCAGCGAGTTCGTGGTGCAGTTTCCCACCGTCCAGGCGCCGGTAGCCACGCTCGAGGCGCAGCCCCGGCCCTTGGGAGAGCAGCGCGTGCTGGTGGTGGATGACAACATCGACGCGGCCGAAACCATGGCGTTGCTGCTGGAGGCGCTGGGCTACCAGTCCAGTGTTGCTCACGGCGGGCTCGCGGCCATCGAGGCGGTCAAGGCGCAAGACCCCGACGCCGTGCTGCTGGACATCGGCCTGCCGGATTTGAGCGGCCACGAGGTTGCCAGGCGCCTCAGGGCCGAGATGATCAACCCGCCGCCGCTGATCGCCGTGACCGGCTACGGCCAGGCCAGCGACCGCGACACCAGCCTCGAGGCCGGGTTTCGCGCCCACCTGACGAAGCCGGTCGACGTCGACAAGCTCTCGGCGCTGCTTGAACGCCTGCTGGAGCCGCCGCCACGCTCGAAGGCGGCGTAGCAGGCCCGCGCGCGGGCTAGAAGTCCACCAAGCTCAGGCCGATGCTGAGCACCGTGCGCTTGCGGTTGTAGTCGACCAGCGTGTCGCCGTAGCCATGGAACAGCTGCGTGTGGAAGCGCAAGTTGCTCGCGGTCGAGTCGCCGATGGCCTTGAGCCATTCGAGCCGGACCGAACCGCGGCCGGTGTCGCGCAGGTTGTTGCGCACCGTGATGCCCAGCGTGTTGTCGCGGTTGAAGTTCCAGCGGCCCGTGATCTCCGCGCGGCCGATGTAGTTGGAGATGTCCGGGTTGTCGTCCTTCGCTGCGTCTTCCGACAGCCGCTGCCAGATGCGCCCGGTAATGGTGAAGCGATCGTCGAGCTCGGCGCCGCCCATCAGGTAGACGCGGTTCCAGCTGCGCGACAGGGGCAGGCTCTGGCCATTCGACTGGTGCACCAGGCCCACGCCCGCATAGCGCCAGCGCCAGCCGCCGGGCAGGTTGAAGTCGAGCGGGTAGACATACATCAGCTCCGGCTCGTGGTCGGTGGTGCGGAACGGCCGCGAGACCGAGCCGTTGAAGAGCTGCCAGGTCGACTGCTGCGAGTATGCGAACCACAGCGAGTCCTTCTTGGCCGGCTCGTTCTGCGTGAGCAGGCCCTGAGCGACCTTGGTCCGCACGGAAAGGCCGATGCGCATTTCGTTGGCCTGGTAGGCCACGTCGGACCCGTTGTGGCCGTTGGAGGGCGACGTGGGCGTTTCGGGCTTGCTGCTGGCGGCCGAAGCCGACACGTTCAGCGGGCGGTAGCCGCGGAACACGAAGGCGCCGCAATCCGTGCCGTTCTCGAGCTCCCAGAAGCGCGACAGGATCGAATACTGCCGGTCGCGGCAGCCTTCGCTGGTGGCGACCGAAACCACGCGGGTGGCGGGAATGGAGGCGTCCACCGGCGGAGGCGGCTGTGTGCTGGCCAGCACCGGCGGTGCCACCGGCACCGAGACCGAAGGCAGCGTCTGCTGCTGCGTCCAGCGGTCGAAGCAGGCCAGGCGCGCTTCGTTGTTGTTGCCGAGCGCGGCGCATTGCTGCCAGGTCAGCTGGGCATCGGCCAGCGGGCTGCGCGGCCTGTCGACCGCCTGTGCCTGCGCCGGCGCCGCAAAGAGGCCGGGAGCCAGCAGCAGGCCTGCGGCCAGCGTGGTGCGTAGATGGATTGCGTTCATTGATCTCGTGTGGGTTCCGTCTTTTTCAGCGTGAAGGGATGTGTGCTGTCGTCGGCGGCGTTGCGCCATGTGCCCTTGAACTCGCGGCCGCACGAGTCCGGCTGCAGGGAGCCCGACCACACGCCGCTGATACTCCGGCCGTCGAGCGATTCGTCGATGGCGAGCTCGCCCTCGTCGTCGACGTCGCCCGCGAGCTGGGCCACGGTGGTGCGCGCCGAAGGTGCGGCCGCCGTGCGCGTGATGGTGCCGCGCACGCCCGCGTAGTCCGGGTGCTTGCCGAGCCGCACCAGGGCCGCATTGGGCAGGCCGTCGAAGCGCGCCTGCCAGTCGCCATAGAGTGCCTCGACGGGCAGGTCTTGCGCGGTGGTCGGGCATCCGGCCTTGGCCGCGTTCCGGCCCCCGGGGCCGGCGCAGGCCGTGCAGAGCGCCGCCACGAAAAGAAGGGCGAGCGGTGCTTTCATGGTGCAGAGGCGGCGGCTGCTGCGGCCGCCGCGCTGTCCTGGGCCTTGCGCGCGAACTCAGCGCGCAGTGCCTTGAGTTTTTCGCGCGGATCTTCCCGCGTGGTGGTCTTGTCCAGGCCCATCTCGGCAATGAATCGGCTCGGTACGCAGGGCACCATCTCGCGGCCCTGCTTGCGCTTCTTGGTCCAGCTCACCGCAAGGCTGCGCTGCGCGCGGGTGATGCCCACGTACATCAGGCGGCGCTCTTCCTGCAGCCGCTGCAGCGTCTCGTCGCTCACCTTCAGCTGGCGGCCGTTGTCGTCTTCGAGCTTGAAGGGCAGCAGGCCCTCGGTCACGCCGATCAGCATCACGTGCGGCCATTCGAGGCCCTTGGAGGCATGCAGCGTGGAGAGCGTCACCACGTTCTGGTCCTGCTCGCGCTCGCTGATGGTCGAGAGCAGCGAGATGGTCTGCGCCACCTCGAGCAGGCTCTTGCGCTCGCTCTCGATGTTGTTGTCGGCGCCCGAGGCGTCGTCGATCACGCCGCCGGCGCGCTGCGACATCCAGTCGACGAACTCCAGCACGTTGGTCCAGCGCGCGGCCGCGGCCTGCTCGCTGTCCTCGCCGTCGTACAGGTGCTTCTCGTAGTCGATCTCCTTCAGCCAGTCGAGCATGAAGGTGCGCGAATCCTCGGCGCCCATGGTGCGGCGCGCGCGGTATTCCAGGTCGTTGATATAGCGGCCGAACTCGTGGATGCCCTCGAGCGTGCGCTTGGGCATGACGCTCGGCAGCGACGGGCTGAACAGCGCCTCGAACAGGCTCAGCTTGTACTGGCTGGCAAAGGTGCCGAGGCTCGCGAGCGTGGTGTGGCCGATGCCGCGCTTGGGCGTGGTGATGGCGCGCAGGAACGCCGGATCGTCGTCATTGTTGACCCACAGGCGGAACCAGCCGCACAGGTCCTTGATTTCGGCGCGGTCGAAGAAGCTCTGGCCGCCCGACACCTTGTAGGGGATCTGCGCCTTGCGCAATGCCTGTTCGAACACGCGCGCCTGGTGATTGGCGCGGTAAAGAATAGCGAAGTCGCGGAACTCCTTGTACTGCTTGCCTTGCGTGATGGCATCGCCCGCGCGAAGGCTGACGATGCGCGCCACCGCGCGTTCGGCCTCGTGCGCCTCGGAGTCGGCATCGACGATACGCACCGGCTCGCCTTCGCCCAGTTCGGAGAACAGCGTCTTCGGAAACAGCTTGGGGTTGGGGCCGATCACGTTGTTGGCCGCACGAAGAATCGCGCTGGTCGACCGGTAGTTCTGCTCCAGCTTGATGACCTTCAGGCTCGGGAAGTCGACCGGCAGCTTGCGCAGGTTGTCCAGCGTGGCGCCGCGCCAGCCGTAGATCGACTGGTCGTCGTCGCCCACCGCGGTGAACCGCCCGCGCTCGCCGGTCAGCGCCTTCAGTACTTCATACTGGGTGGCGTTGGTGTCCTGGTATTCGTCCACCAGGATGTGGCCCAGCGCGGCCTGCCACTTGGCGCGCACCTCGTCGAAGTCGCGCAACAGCTTGAGGGGCATGCCGATGAGATCGTCGAAGTCGACGCTCTGGTAGGCGGTGAGCCGCTCTTCGTAGCGCGCCATGATGCGCGCGGTGATGCGCTCGTTGTCGTCCGCCGCGGCCGCTTCGGCGTCTGCGGCATTGAGGCCCATGTTCTTCCATTTGCTGATGGTCCACTGCCAGATGCGCGCGGTTGCCGTGTCGGTCGTGCCGCCAGCGTCCTTCAGGATCTTGGTGACGTCGTCGCTGTCCAGGATGCTGAAGGCGGGCTTCAGGCCCAGCACCGCGCCGTCTTCCCGCATCATGCGCACGCCCAGCGCGTGAAAGGTGCAGATCACCACGTGCTTCGCGTCGCGCCCGATCAGGTCCTTGGCGCGTTCGCGCATTTCGCTGGCGGCCTTGTTGGTAAAGGTAATGGCCGCAATGCGCTTGGGTTCGAGTCCGGCCTGGATGAGCCGGCCGATCTTGTGCGTGATGACGCGCGTCTTGCCCGATCCCGCGCCCGCCAGCACGAGGCAGGGCCCGTGCAGGTAATTGACCGCTTCTTGCTGTGCGAAGTTGAGACCGGAGGACATGGAGAGTGGGGACGGAAGGGCCCGCAGGGGAACGGCGGACGCAAAGCGCGCAATGATACGGGGCGCATGTATCTGGAAAGGCCGCACGAGTTCACGATGCGGGACGCAACGACAATAGCCCCGTGCTGCCTGTATTTCTCGTAACTTTTCCTTTCTTCGCATTGATCGCGGCCGGCTACGGCGCCGCGCGCGCCCGCGTCCTGCCGCTCGATGCGATTCCGGGTCTCAACACCTTCGTTCTGTACTTCGCGCTGCCTTGCATGTTGTTGCGATTTGGCGCCGGCACGCCGATCGGGCAACTGCTCGACGGGAGCGTTGCGCTTGTCTGGGGCTTGGGCGCCCTGGCGGTGGTGGCTGGCGTGGTCGTCTTCACCCGCAATGCACGCATCGGCTGGAACGACGCCGCCTTCGGCGCGCTGGTGGCAGCCTTCCCGAACACCGGCTTCATGGGCGTGCCGCTGCTGGTGGCGCTGCTCGGTGCGCAGGCCGCGGGGCCGATCATCATCACCATAGCCTTCGACCTGATAGTGACCTCTTCGCTGTGCATTGCGCTGTCGCGCCTCGACGGAGTCGACAGCGGCGCTGCGCAGCACGGCCCTAGGCAGGCGGCGCGCCAGGCCCTGCGCGGCGTGCTGGTCAATCCCATGCCGTGGTCGATTCTGCTGGGCGTGCTGCTGTCGGCCGCGCGCTGGCGCCTGCCGGGGCCGGTGGAGCGCACCATTGCCATGCTGGCCGATGCGGCTTCGCCGGTGGCGCTCTTCACCATCGGCGCGGTGCTGGCGCGCTCGGCCCTGCTTGCGCGTGAGCACGGGGCCAGCGCGGCGGTGGCGGCGGCCATGGGCACCCGGTCGGCCGTTCCGCCCAAGGCGCCGCTGGCCGACGTACTGCCGGTGGTGCTGGTCAAGCTGCTCGCGCATCCCGTGCTGGTCTGGGCCCTGGGGCAGGGCGCCATCGCGCTCGGCCTGCCGCTTTCGTCGTCGGCGCTGATGGTGATCGTGCTGGTGGCGGCGCTGCCAAGCGCCAGCAACGTGTCGATGCTGGCCGAACGCTTCGGGGCCGACAACGGCCGCATCGCGCGCATCATCCTGTGGACGACGGTCGCAACCTTCTTCAGTTTCCCGCTGGCGGTGGGGCTGCTGCGCTGAACCGGGGCGCCCCGGCCTCAGGCATCAGGGTGTCAGCACGCCAAGCTTGAAGGGGTCGGCGTCGGGCAGGCGCTCGCACTTGGAAAAATCGCGGCCCTGGCTGCCGTCGCAATAAAACGCGTTGTAGATGAGTCCGAACAGCGTGGGGCTGGCCGTGAACAGCACGCCATGGTCGGGCTGCCAGTTGTCCTTTGCCGACCCGGCGCTGGCCTCCAGCTCCTTGGCCGGTGCCGCCGCCGCGATGGGCGTGAAATCCGCCAGCGTCTTGTGGGCTTCGTCGCCGCGCCAGCGCGACGCCAGGTCGGTAGCCGAAGGCCTGGTCGCCACTGGCAGCAGCACGCCGTTCACCTGCAGGCCGTAGCCGAAGCGGTGTGTCTTGCCGGCCAGAAAGGCATAGGCGCATGCGGCCATGCACTGGCCGCGGACCTCAGTGTCCACGCCGCTCGACCGGATCGCGTCGGCATAGGCGCCGGCCGCGTCGGCGGTGCCGCCGAACGAATCCTCGAACACCACGGTGCGCACGGTGCCCTTGGCGAGGTACTGCGTGAAGGTCTTGATGGCGCTGCCATCCAGCATGCCGGACACCACCAGCCGGCTGCCCTGCAGTTCGAGTTCGGCCGCCGGGCATGCGAGGCATGCGAACAAAAGAGCCGGACCGAGAAGTAAAGGCAGTTTCACGACAACCCCTGCAAACCAGCGTGCTTGCTGATGCGCGGAGCCGGAACGGGCTTCGCACAGCGACAGCTTGCGCAGCCAGCCGGGGCTCGGTCAACCTCTTTTTCAGAATATTTCCGGCTTTGCGACCGGCCGTAAGACATACCTACTGGTATTACCGTTATTACTTCAGATGAATACTTGTGTTTTCATTGCGCCTGCTAGAGTGTTTGCAAATCAAAGTATGAATGGGTAGCACGATGACAATACTTGTTCGTGTCCTGTTGTGGCTGGCATGGATTGCTGGCGTGAGCTGGTTCTGGCACGCCGGGGAGCTCGGCACCGGGACTTCGCTGGCGCTCGGCGCCCTGAGCCTCATGGTGTTTGCATGGCCCGGCAGCATTGCGCGGCGCCGCAGTACCGAACTGCGCTATATCGACGTGAGCAAGGAGCCTGCAGGCCTGCACCACTGACCGCGCGGTGCGCACGGCTCAGATGCTGTGCGGATCGACGTCGACGAGCCAACGGATCACGCCCTTGCCTTCGGGCGTACGCCGCAACGCATGCAAGAGCGGCTGCCAACCGGCCAGCAGGCGCTGCAGCGCGGCGCGCGAAGGGCTCTCGATCAGCATCTGGGCTCGTTCCACATTCGCCACGCGCTGGATGGCGAGCGGCACCGCCGGGTAGCGCACCACGCGGTCAGCACCTTCCAGCGCATCGGCGGCCGAACTCGCCGCATTCAGGAAAGCCTGTGCGGCCTCCTGCGTGCGCGCATCGGCCCGCAGCAGCGCCTGAAACGCGAACGGCGGCATGCCAGCCGCGGCGCGCTCCTCCAACTGCTGCCGCGCGAAAGCGGTGTAGTCGTGCCTGCGCAGCGCGGCAAAGAGGGGATGCTGCGCATGGTGCGTCTGGATCCACATCTCGGCCGTGGCGCCCTGCGCCGCCAGATACGCGGCATCGCGGCCGGCCCGGCCGGCCGATTGCATCAGCAGGCTGAACAGCCGCTCGGGCGCGCGAAAGTCGCTGGAAAAAAGCGCGCCGTCGGGGTTCACAGCAGCCACCAGCGTGATGCGCCGGAAGTCGTGTCCCTTGGCGATCATCTGCGTGCCGACCAGCACGTCGACCTCGCCGGAATGCACGGCCGCAAGCTGCGATTCGAGCGCGCCCTGCTTCTTGGTGCTGTCGGCGTCGATGCGCGCGATGCGCACCGCACTGCCGTCCGGCCGCTTGACCGCTGCGAACAGTTCGGCCAGGTGCTCCTCGAGCCGCTCGGTGCCGCGGCCCACGGGTGCGATGTCGGGGTTGCCGCAGGACGGACAGGCGCGCGGCACACGCTCGGTAAAGCCGCAGTGGTGGCAGCGGAGGGTGCGGTCGATCTTGTGGAACACGCGATAGGCGCTGCAATGCGGACATTCGCTCTTCCAGCCGCAATCCGCGCAGGCCAGCACGGGCGCGTACCCGCGCCGGTTGAGGAACACCATGCTCTGCTCGCCGCGCGCAATCCGCTGGCCGATGGCGTCCAGCAGCGCGCTGGAGAGCACGGTCTTCGGCGGCTGCAGGTTCATGTCCACCAGCCGCACCGCGGGCAGTTCGCCAGCGCCAATACGCGATGGCATGGCCAGCCGCACATAGCGTCCGCCCGGGTCTTCGCCTTCGGCGGAGCGGCTCTGGTGCCAGCTTTCGAGGGAGGGCGTGGCCGAGCCGAGGATGACTTTTGCGCCTTCGCGCTGGCCGCGCCACACGGCAAGGTCGCGCGCCGAGTAGCGTGCGCCTTCTTGCTGCTTGTAGCTGGGGTCGTGCTCCTCGTCGACCACGATGAGCTTGAGCCCTGGTATGGACGCGAACACCGCCATGCGCGTGCCCAGCACGATGCGAGCGGCCCCGCCGTGCGCCGCGAGCCAGCTCGCGAGCCGCTGCGGGTTGGTCATGCCGCTGTGCAGCGACACCACCGCCTCGTCGCCAAAGCGCGCCTTGAAGCGTGCTTCGAGCTGCGGCGTCAGGTTGATCTCGGGCACCATCACCAGCGCCTGCGCGGCGGCATCGCGGGCGAGCAGGTCGGCCACGCAGCGCAGGTAGACCTCGGTCTTGCCGCTGCCGGTGCTGCCGACCAGCAAAAAGGTGCCGGACTCGGCTTCGATGCGGGCCAGCGCGGCCGTCTGCTCGGGGCTCAGCCCGATCGGGTTTGCGGCTTCGGCGGTATCGGCCACCGGCCCGGTCGTCGCCTTGCGTTTGAGCCGGCGCGCCAGTTGCGTGGTCGTGAGGTCGCGCAGTTGCGGCGGCAGGGCGGCCAAGGCAATTTCGCCGATGGAGCGCTGGTAGTAGCGCGCGGCAAAGGCGACCAGGTCACGCCAGGCGTCGCCAAGCGGGGCCAGTGCATCGAGCGCGGCGCCGACGGGCTTCAGGGCCATGTCGGGCTCGGCGCCGTCGAGCGGGGCCGCGTCGTTCCAGACCACCCCCAGCACCTCGCGCCGTCCCAATGGCACCCGCACCAGGGTGCCGGGCGTGAGCGGCATCGCACTGGCGTAGCTCAACAGGTCACCGAGGGCCGCGTGCGCCGGCGTCTGCACGGCAATATCGAGCCGCCAAACCGATGCAACGGGCGGCGCTGCCTCCGTCGGGAGGTCAAGGCTGGGGATTGGAATGGACGTCCTCGTTGGCAAGCATTGTTAATGCAAATTTGAGCAAAATCACTTAAGTTGTTGATTTTCCAGTGCTTTGGCGGCCATCCAGAGTTTCTGTGGATAACTTTGTTGACAACGCGGCCCGACGGCCCGCCAAGCCTTGTAAATCAAGCGCCTGACTGGGTTGCCCTCAAAAAAAGCAAAAGTCAATTGCTATATAAATCAACAACTTACGGCTGCTACTAGTTTGTGAGCAAAGCAGGCGGTGCTTCAGATGATCTTGCGCACTGCAGCACGTCTTTTGTGCATAAGTCTGGCCTCCTACACCCTTTTTAGGCTTGACAAACCGCTGCGAATTGATTTTCAACGGCTGCGCCCGTTCTGGGCCGCCCGGCGCGGAAGTTACAAGTCTCAGCGGCGCAGGGCGCGTGATTGGGCGTCCACCGCCTCCACCAGCGCCGCCACGTGATCCGGCGGCGTGAACTGGCTGATGCCGTGTCCCAGATTGAAGATGTGGGTTGGCCCCGGCTCGCTGGGGTCGGTGTGCGGTTTGCCAAAAGCATTCAGCACCTTGGCCACTTCGGCATCGATCTGTGCGGGCGGGGCGAACAGCACGTTGGGATCGATGTTGCCCTGCAGGGCCTTGGCCTTCTCATCGGTGCCTTCGCCGACCAGACGGCGCGCGGCCGCGAGGTTCACGGTCCAGTCGACGCCGAGCACTTCGCAGTCGAGCGCGCGCATGGCCTCGAGCCACAGGCCACCGCCCTTGGTGAACACGATGCGCGGCACGGGCTGGCCGTCGGCGCCGTTGCGCTTGAGGCCGGCCAGCACGCGGGCCGTGTAGGCAAGGCTGAATTCCTGGAACGCGCCGTCAGCCAGAACGCCGCCCCAGCTGTCGAACACCATCACGGCCTGCGCGCCGGCGTCGATCTGCGCATTGAGGTAGGTGGCCACCGAATCGGCATTGACTGCGAGCAGCCGGTGCATCAGGTCGGGGCGGCTGTAGAGCATGCTCTTCACGAGCCGGTAGTCGCTGGAGCCCGCGCCTTCGACCATGTAGCAGGCGAGCGTCCAGGGGCTGCCCGAGAAGCCGATGAGCGGCACCCGGCCGTCCAGCGCCTTGCGGATCGACGCCACGGCGTCGAATACGTAGCGCAGCTTGGCCATGTCGGGCACCTCGAGTGCCGCAACGGCTGCTTCGCCCTGCACCGGCCGCGCAAAGCGCGGGCCTTCGCCGGCCTCGAAGGACAGGCCCAGGCCCATGGCGTCAGGCACGGTGAGGATGTCGGAAAACAGGATTGCCGCGTCCAGCGGATAGCGCGCGAGCGGCTGCAGCGTGACTTCGGTCGCGTAGTCGACGTTGGTCGCCAGCCCCATGAAGCTGCCGGCCTTGGCACGCGTGGCCACGTATTCGGGCAGGTAGCGTCCGGCCTGGCGCATGAGCCAAACGGGCGTGTGATCCGTGGCCTGGCGCCAGCAGGCTCGCAGGAAAGTGTCGTTTTGCAAAGGGGCGAAAGGCATGTCCCGATTGTCGCAGGGGGACTGTGCTTTCTTTTCGAGTGCTGCTGTTCTGCGCTCTTGTTTCAGGGCGCTGGTACTCCCCTCCGCGAATGTCCCCCGCCTTCGGCTCCTCCTTTATTTCGCTGCGGGGAGCACCCGGCGCCCTGTGCACTGGGGCACGCTGCTGGTGTACCGCTGATCAACGACTGCCCTTTGCAACGCTCCCGCTGGCGGGGTGCCTTGCGCAGCGAAATAAAGGAGGAGCCCGAAGGGCGGGGGACATTCGCGGAGAAAGGTACCCCGTCGGCGGGAGCGCACCCCGAACAAGGCACTTGAACCAACGAAACTCAGACCACCGGCACGCGCCGCGAATCGGCTGGGCTCACGTTGCGCCGGTAGAGCATCAGCGTGGCGACGAGCCCGCAAACGGCGGCAGCCGTCATCCACAGGCCCGGCGCGCCCTTGTCGCCGGTCATCTCGATCAGCCCGGTCGCAATGGCCGGCGTGAAGCCGCCGAACAGCGCCGTTGCGAGGCTGTAGGCCAGCGAGAAGCCCGCCGTGCGCACGTTGACCGGCATTACCTCGGTGAGCGCCACCACCATCGCGCCGTTGTAGCTGGCATAGAGGAACGACAGCCACAGCTCGACCTCGAGCATGCGCCCGAAGCTCGGCGCGCCCACCAGCCATTTGAGCGACGGGTACGCGGTGAAGATGGTCAGCACCGTGAAAATAATCAACAGCGGCTTGCGGCCCACGCGGTCGGACAGCGAGCCCATCACCGGCAGCCAGAAAAAGTTGGAGACCGCCACGCACAGCGTGACGATCAGCGCGTCGGTCGTGCTCAGGTGCAGCACCGACTTGCCAAAGGTGGGCGTGTAGACCGTGATCAGGTAGAACGACACGGTGGTCATCGACACCAGCATCATTCCCGCCACCACGAGGCCCCAGTTGGCCACCATCGACTGGAAGATCTCGCGTGCGTCCGGCCGGTGCTTGCGCGCCATGAACTCCTCGGTTTCCTGAAGCGAACGGCGAATGATGAAGAGCACCGGCACGATCAGGCAGCCGACGAAGAAAGGAATGCGCCAGTAGAAGTCGCCGATCTCCTGCGAGGTGAAGGTCACGTTGAGCCAATAGCCGAGCGCCGCCGCCACGACGATCGCTACCTGCTGGCTGGCCGATTGCCAGCTCACATAAAAGCCCTTGCGCCCCGGCGTGGCCATTTCCGACAGGTAGACCGAAACGCCGCCCAGTTCCACGCCGGCCGAGAAGCCTTGCAGCAGCCGCCCGATCAGCACCAGCAGCGGCGCGGCGAAGCCGATGGTGGCGTAGGCCGGTACGCAGGCAATCAGCAGCGTTCCGAGCGCCATCAGCGCGAGCGTGACGATCAGGCCCTTGCGGCGGCCCACGCGGTCGACGTATGCGCCGAGAAAGATTGCGCCCAATGGCCGCATCAGGAAGCCCGCGCCAAAGGTCATGAAGGTCAGCATCAGCGAGGCGAATTCGTCGCCCGCCGGGAAGAAGGCCTTCGAGATCTGCGTGGCGTAGAAGCCGAACAGGAAGAAGTCGAACATCTCCATGAAATTGCCGCCCGTCACGCGCAGGACGGTGGCCAATTTCGAGGAGGAGCCGGTGCTTGAAGCAGAGGCGCGGGCGGCCGTGCCCGGTTGCGCGCTGGAGTGCGCAGAATTCATCTCGTTGTCCCCTTGGGCGATGTAATGCACCAAGGGTAGGCCGGGGTTCCCGACCGCTGCCTGACCGCGCGAGTCAGGTAGCTGTCACTCGCGACTTCTTCAGCTCTTGTATTTCACCGAGCAACCATAGGGCCGCGTCGAGGCCGCCGAGATCGGCTTGCCCCCTACGGCTTCGCCCAGAGCCTGGCTCACATAGTTGGTCGCTGTCTTGATGTCGTCGGGCCGGGCCGACGCGATGCTGTCGATGGCGCCCGCGTACACCAGCATGCCCTTGGGGTCGATGATGAAGATGTGCGGCGTGGTGCGTGCGCCGTAGGCCTGGCCGATCACACCGTCTTCGTCCATCAGCACCGCGGTGGGCGACGCCTTTTGCGACTTCATCCATGCGTCGAGCGCGGCGGGCTGCAGGTAGTCGCTGGCCGCGCGCTCGGTGGAATTGACCGACAGCCAGACCACGCCCTTGGCCGTGGCGGCCTTCTGCGTGGCGGGCATGTTGCCGCTGTTGTAGTGCTTGCGCACGAAGGGGCAGCCCGGGTTGGTCCACTCGAGCACCACGAACTTGCCGGCGAAATCGGACAGCTTGTGCTTGGCCCCGCTGGTGTCCACGGCAACGAAGTCGGGCGCCTGCTGACCCACGGCGGGGGCGGCGAAGGCGTGGTTGCCCATCAGGAAGGTGGCTCCCAGGGCCACGGCGGCGGCCACGACGGCGCGGCGCGAGGCGCGGCTGAGCGCGGCGCGGGCCTGGCGCGCGGCGCGGATGGAACGCGAGTCGGAAGATGGCGAAACTGACATGGCCAGCTAGAACTCCAAAATAAAAACGAACAACGGCGACAGCTTAGAGCGCTTTGCTCATGTGCGTGTGACAACCCATGTCACACCGGGGTCAAAGTGAGGCCAGCGCCGCGCGCACCTCGTTCTTGCCAAGAATTTCGGTCAACACGATCGGCGGCTTGCCGGGTACCTGCAGCACGTACAGCGGGACCCCGCTGCGTCCAAGCGAAGTCAGCGCCGCCGTGATGGCAGGATCGCGGCGCGTCCAGTCGGCCCGCAGCATCGCGACCTTCTTGCTGTCGAAATCGGCCAGTACGTCGGCATCCGCGAGCGTGGCCTTCTTGTTGTATTGGCAAGTCACGCACCACGCGGCCGTGAAGTCGATGAACACCGGCTGCCCCGCGCCCGTGAGCTCGGTCACGCGCGCGGCAGACCAGGGCTGCCAGCGTTGGCTGGTATTGGATGCAAGCTTGGCGGGTTCCACCGTCTGCAGCACGTTGCGGCCGATGGCGGCGGTGAGCACCGCAGTGAAGGCGACCAGCACCGTGGCAATGACCAGCCGTGTGCGGCCGCGCAGCGTCAGCGCCCACACGATGGCGGCCATGCACACCAGCAGCGCGAGCAGCGTGCCGGCACCGTCGATCCCGCTTTGCTGGCCCAGCACCCAGACCAGCCAGGCCACCGTAGCGAACATGGGAAAAGCCAGCAGCCGGCGCAGCGTGCCCATCCAGGGACCAGGCTTGGGCAAGAGCCGCGCAACGGCCGGAACGAAGCCGGCCACCAGGTAGGGCAGTGCCAGCCCCAGGCCTAAAGCGGCGAACAGCAGCAGGGCCTGCGTCGCCGGGAGCCCGATCGCAAAGCCGAGCGAGGCGCCCATGAACGGGGCGGTGCAGGGCGATGCGATCACCACCGCCAGTACGCCCGAGAGAAAGTCGTTCGCGATCGGGTGCCTGGCCTGCGCCGAGCACAGCGAAGACGGCGCCGCGCGGCCAAACTCGAACACGCCCACGAGGTTGAGGCCCATCAGCGTGAACAGCGCCGCCAGCGCCGCCACCACGGCCGGCGATTGCAGCTGGAAGCCCCAGCCGAGCTGGGCGCCCGCCGCACGCAGCGCCAGCATGGCGCCGCCCAGAGCGAGAAACGAGAGCATCACGCCCGCGGTGTAGGCCAGCCCCGCCGTGCGGTGCGCGCTGCGGTTGCCGGCCTGCCGTGCGAAGCCCAGCACCTTGATGGCCAGGATCGGGAACACGCAGGGCATGAGGTTGAGCAGCAGGCCGCCGAGCAGGGCGCCCAGCAACGCGACGGCGAAGGTGCCCGCAGGCTGCGGTGGCAGCGCGGTGGGGGAGCCCGAGGCGGCCGAGTTTGCCGCTGCATTGGCGGCCAGCGCAGCCTGCAGTGCAGGCGACACTTCGGCGCGCGGCGCGGCGGCCGCCGGCCAGGTGCCGCTGACCGGCGCCTCGGAGCGCCAGGCCACCGGCTGGCCCGGCTGCCGGTCGGGCTCGGCCAGCGCCACCACCAGCGGCAGGGTGGTTGGGCTGGCGCTGCGCTGGTCGGCCAGCGGCAGCGTGGCGGTCCAGGTGCTGCCCTGCCAGCTCTGTGTCCAGTCCTTGCCCGACTCCGCGGCCGTGCGGATCAGCTCGGGCGTCTCGGGGAAGAAACCCAGCGTCTTGCCCTGTGCGGCGGCAGGCAGGCCTTCGAGGCGCACTTGCAGCTTGTTGCCATCGACCTCGACGGCGCCCGCCTTGGCGAGCGGTTGCGGCTGGGCCGCCTGGGCCGCGTCGAAATCGGCCTTGTGCAGCGCCGTGGAGCCCTGCAGCGGCAGCGCGAGGGTGAACTCGCCTTCCTCGGGGATGCATTCCTTGCGGCACACCAGCCACGTGGCCTTGAGCCGGATGTCCATCGACGAAGCCCCCGCGCCCAGGGCCAGCGGCGGCTTGAAATTGCTCGACACCTCGAGCGGCACCGGCAACAGCACCGTGCCCTCGTAGCCGTAGTTGGCCAGCGTGCCGACGGGAATTTTCTTGGGCACCGGCCACGCGATCTCGCCGGCCGCAACGCCCGGCGGCAGCGTCCAGTTCAGTTCGGTGGGCAGGCCGGAATCGCCGGCGTTCTTCCAATAGGTGTGCCACTCGGGCTGGTGGGCGATCTGCAACCCGACCCAGACCGGTGCGCCCGGCATCACGCCTTCCGGCGCGTGCGCGACCAGTTCGGCGCGCACGTGAGGGGTAGTGACGACGGCACCCGGCTTGGATGACAGTTGGGCCGCAGCCGGCATGCAGGCTGCGGCGGTTGCTACAAGAAACGTAGCCAGGTGAAAGATGCGGGAAAAGATCATGCCGATAAGTCGGAGCAGGCGGGCGGTGCGAAGTTCCGGGCTTGGAGGGGCTTCAAGCGGCCCAGCCCAGCACCACGCGGCGGCTGTTGGCGCTCTTTTTCTCGATTTTGGTGACCATCACCGCGCCAATCTCTGCCGTGTTTGCAACATGCGTGCCGCCGCAGGGCTGGAAATCGATCTGCGCATCGCCGTCGCCGCCAATGCGGATGGTGCGCACGGTGCCCGTGCCGCGCGGCGGCTGCACGCTCATGCTCTTTACCAGCGCCGGATTCGCGTCGAGCTCCTCGTCGGTGATGACGCCGACCGTCAGCGGATGCGCCGCCTCCACCAGCCGTGCGAGGCCGGCGGTCAGCGCTTCCTTGTCGAGCGGATCGGTCATGTGGAAGTCGATGCGCGCGTAGTCGGGCGTGATCGAGCAGCCGTTCACCGGCACCGGCACAAGGTGGCACAGCAGGTGGCTGGCGGTGTGAAAGCGCATCAGCCTGTGGCGGCGCTCCCAGTCCAGGCGTGCCGTCACCGTGTCGCCGGGATTCAGTGCGGCGAGCAGTTCAGCCTGCCCCGGGGCCGGCACGTGAACGAATTCGGCGGTGGGCTGGCCTTCTTCGTTTTTTGCCTTGCGGGTGTCGGCAATGGCGATTTCGCGGCCATCGGCCAGCGCCAGCACACCGGTATCTCCGGCCTGCCCGCCGCCCAGCGGATAGAACACGGTACGGTCCAGCACGACGCCGGTATCGTCGATGCGCAGAATGCGGGCTTCGCAGGCGCGCAGGTAGGCGTCGGCACGGAACAGGTCGTCGGTCATGCGGCCGATGGTAGCGGCGATGCGCCGATGGGGTGCGCCCACGCCAGAAAGCGCCCATGACCGACAGCCCATCGCGGCGCCGTCCGCATGATCTGTGTCAATGCGGCCCGCCCGCCGCGACACACCAAGGAGCGCGAATGAAGGTTCCGAGCATCGCCGTTTCTTTCCTGGTCCCCATGGCCGCCGTGACCGCGGCGCTCGCGCTGGCCGGCTGTGGCGAAGCCGCCAAATTGCCGCCCGAAGCCACCATCGGACCGCGGCCCCGCCTTGCCGAGCCCCACAAGACTGTGATTCCCACCGTCAACGTGGCCACCGCGGTCGGCTGGTCCGACACCGCCGGCCCCAAGGCGGCCCAAGGCTTGCGCGTGAATGCGCTGGCGCGCGGGCTGGACCATCCACGCTGGGTCTACACGCTGCCCAACGGCGACGTGCTGGTGGCCGAGAGCAACAAGCCGCCCAAGCCCGAGGGCAGCGGCGACGGCGCCGGCGGGCCGATGGCCAAGTTGCGCAACTGGGTCATGGGAAAAGTCATGACCCGCGCTGGCGCGGGCGTGCCCAGCCCCAATCGCATCACGCTGCTGCGCGATGCCGACGGAGACGGCGCGGCCGAGGTGCGGCAGGTGTTCCTGTCGAACCTGGTTTCGCCCTTCGGCATGGTGCTGGTCGGCAACGAGCTCTTCATTGCCAATGCCGACGCGCTCGTCAAGGTGCCCTATACCGATGGCCAGACCTCGGCCAGCGCCGCGCCTACAGTGGTCACCCCGCTGCCCGCGGGCATCAACCACCACTGGACCAAGAACGTGATCGCCAATCCTGACGGCACCAAGCTCTACGTCACGGTCGGTTCCAACAGCAACATCGGCGAAAACGGGCTTGCGGCCGAAGAAGGCCGTGCTGCCATCTGGGAGGTCGACGTGAAGAGCGGCCAGAAGCGCCTGTTCGCCAGCGGCCTGCGCAATCCCAACGGCCTGGCCTGGCACCCGGAGACCAAGGCGCTGTGGACCGTGGTCAACGAGCGCGACGAAATCGGCAGCGACCTCGTGCCCGACTACCTGACCTCGGTGAAGGACGGCGCCTTCTACGGCTGGCCCTGGAGCTACTTCGGCAATCACGTGGATGAGCGCGTCAAGCCGCAAAACCCCGATATGGTGGCCAAGTCGGTCGTGCCCGACTACGCGCTCGGCTCGCACGTCGCCCCGCTGGGGCTGGCTTTTTCCGACGCGCGTGGCATGCCGGCCCAGTTCGCGAGCGGTGCCTTCATCGGCGAGCACGGCTCGTGGAACCGAAAGCCCAAGTCGGGCTACAAGGTGGTGTTCGTGCCCTTCGTCAGTGGCCAGCCGAGTGGGCCGCCGGTCGACGTGCTGACCGGTTTTCTCACGGCGGACGAAAAGGCGCAGGGCCGCCCGGTGGGCGTGGCGCTCGACAAGGCGGGTGCATTGCTGGTGGCCGACGACGTGGGCAATGTGGTCTGGCGCGTCTCGCCCGCAAAGCCGCAGTAGGCGCCTCGCCAGCCGCTAGCGCCGCGGGCGGCCGATGCGGAACAGCCGGTGCCGGCGCAGCGGGTGCCCTTCGGGCACGCTCGGGTGATCGAAGGCGCCGGGCACGTCTTCCTGCATGCCGATACGTTCCATCACGGCCGCCGAGCGCAGATTGCCGAGCGCCGTGAACGCCACGATCTCGTCGAGCCCGAGCCGCTCGAAGCCGACGTTCAGCGCGCCGCGTGCCGCCTCGGTTGCAAGGCCCTGGCTCCACCACTGGCGCGCGAAGCGCCACCCGATCTCCACGCACGGTGAAAAGGGTAGCGCGGCCAGTGGGGCGTTGAGCCCCGTGAAGCCCGCGAACTCGCCCGAATCCTTGTGCTCGACGGCCCAGAAGCCCCAGCCGTTGGCGGCGATGCGTGCCTTCAAGCTTGCTGCGAGCGCATCGCTGTCAGCCCGCGTGGGGACCGGCAGCAAAAACGCCATGACTTCCGGATCGGCGGCGAGCGCGGCAAAAGGCGCGAGATCGCTCTCGCGCCACTGGCGCAAACGAAGGCGCGGGGTCTCGAATTCGATCGGTGGCTGGATGATGCGGTCGGCCATGCGGCCGATTGTGCGCAGAAGCGCTCAGAACCCCGCCAGCACCACCTTGCCCTGCGCGGTGCCGCTTTCGATCAGCGCATGCGCCTTCCTTAGATTGGCCGCGTTGATCGTGCCGAAACTCGCGTTGGCGGTCGTGCGGATACGGCCCGCATCGACCAGCGCAGCCACTTCGGCCAGCAGCGCGCCCTGCTCGGCGATGTCCGGCGTTTCGAATCGCGAGCGCGCGAACATCATTTCCCAGTGCAGCGAGATGCTCTTGGTCTTGAGCGGCATTGCGTCGAGCGAGGGCAGGTCGTCGATCACCGCGAGCTGGCCCTGGGGCTTGAGGCTTTCAATGATCTGCGCGTAGTGCTGGCCGGTCTGCGTCAGGCTCGCGACCATGTCGACCTCGCCGATGCCGGCGGCCTTGAGTTCGGCGGCGAGCGGCTTTGAGTGGTCGATGACCGCGTGCGCGCCGAGCGCCAGGCACCAGGCCCGCGTCTCGGCCCGCGAGGCGGTGGCCACCACGCGCAACTGCGTGAGCTGGCGCGCAAGCTGGATCAGGATCGAACCCACGCCGCCGGCCCCGCCGGTCACGAGCAGCGTCTGCCCTGCGCCGCCGTCCTTCGGCACCCTGAGGCGATCGAAGAGCAGCTCGTACGCGGTGATGGTCGTGAGCGGCAGCGCGGCAGCCTGCGCGTCGTCGAGGCTGCTGGGCGCCAAGGCCGCGATGCGCTCGTCGACCGCATGCAGTTCCGCGTTGGCGCCGGGTCGGACGATTGAGCCGGCGTAGTAGACGCGGTCGCCGACCTTGAAGTTCTTCACCGCGGTGCCGATGGCCTCGACCGTGCCCGCGGCGTCCCAGCCCAGCACCTTGGCCTGGCCGGCCTCGGGCGCCATGTTCTTGCGCACTTTGGTATCGACGGGGTTGACCGAGATCGCCTTGACGCGCACCAGCAGGTCGCGCGGGCTGGCCACGGGCGCGGGCAGTTCGATGTCCTGCAGCGATTCCGGGTTGTCGATGGGAAGGGCTTGGTAGTAGCCGATGGCTTTCATGTCGGAGGACCTTTCTTGAATGAGTGGCTCCACTGTAGGATGGCAATCTGAAATTGATAAGACCGTCAAAATCAGCAACACTTTCAAATGAAAATTGAAAATATGTCGGACCTGCAAGTGCTGGTGCATACCGCGCGCGGCGGCACGCTCACCGCCGCCGCCCATGCGTTGGGCATGACGCCGGCAGCAGCTAGCGCCACGCTCAAGCGGCTGGAAACGCAGCTCGGCGCGCGCCTGTTCGAGCGCTCGACCCGCGCCATGCGCCTGACTTCGCAAGGCCAGACCTTGCTCGACTACGCGGTGCGCGCCTTCGAGCTGCTCGACGAAGGCGAGTCGCTGGTCACGGCCGATCGCGGCGAACTGGTCGGCACCCTGCGCGTGGCCGCTCCGTCAGATCTCACGCGCAGCACGCTGCTGCCCTGGTTCGACGAATTCCTCGAACTGCATCCGGGCGTGCAGCTCTCTCTTTCCGTCGGCGACCGGTTGCTCGACGTGACCCGCGACGAGGTCGACGTGGCGCTGCGCTACGGTGCGCTGGCCGATTCACGCCTGGTGGCGCGGCCCTTCGCCCTGACCAATCCGCTGCTCACCGCATCGCCCGGCTACCTGCGCCGCCATGCCGCGCCGAAGACGCCGCAAGACCTGGTGCACCACAACTGCCTCACTTTCGACCGCGGCGGGCGCCGCCACCGCACGTGGCGCTTTGCGCAGAACGGGCAGTGGACCGAGGTGCGGGTCAAGGGCGATCGCAGCGTGGATGACGCCTCGCTGGCGCGCGAGTGGGCCGTGGCGGGGCGCGGCATCACGCTGAAGTCGGCGCTCGACGTGCACAACGACATCGCGAGCGGCCGGCTGGTGCACCTGCTGCCCGAGTGGGACACCGAGCCGTACCCGCTGCATGCCTTGCTGCCGAGCGGGCGCTTCGTGCCGGCGCGCGTACGGGCGCTGGTCGACTTTCTGGCCGTGAAGTTCGAGGCGCTGACCGCCGCCGTCTAGATCATGGGCGTGACCGCGCCATCCATCGCGACGATCGCGCCGGTGATGTAGCTCGCCTTTGGCGATGCCAGGAACACGACGGCATTGGCAATCTCTTCCGGCGCCGCGATGCGCCCGAGCGGGAGCCGCGCCTTGGCACGCTGCAGCGCCTCGTCGCTGCCGATGCCCTGCAGCTTTGCATCCGCCTTCAGACCTTCCTGCAGCCGCTCGGTCAGCGTGAGGCCGGGGTTCACGGCGTTCACGCGCACGCCCTTGGCCGCGTAGGCGGCGGCCATGCCGGCGCTCACCAGCATCAGCGCGGCGTTGGCTGCGCCGCCGGCCATGTGCACCGGGCTCGCCACCTTGCCGCCCTGTCCGATGACGTTGACGATGGCGCCGCGGCCGCGCTGGCCCATGCGCTTCACGACCGGATCGATCATGTGGATGTAGGTAAAGTACTTGGCGTCCATGGCGTCGTGCCAGGCGGCGGCGTTCAGCTCGTCGGGCGGCGTGCGGCGCGCGGCGCCGGCCGAGTTGACCAGCACGTCGACGGGGCCGAAGGCCTGCTCGGCCGCATCCAGCGCGGCCAGCGCACCTGCCGGGTCCTTGAGGTCGGCGGCATGCACCGAGATCCGGCCTTCGGCCTCGGCAACCGCCTCGACCAGCGTGTTGCGGCCCTGCTCCAGGTTCTGCAGATCGCGCGACACCAGGCTCACGCGCGCGCCCTCGCGCAGGAAGCCCAGCGCACAAGCCAGGCCGATGCCCTTGCTGCCGCCGGTAATGAGAACGTGCCGGTCCTGGAGCTGGAGGTCCATGTGAGAGTCCTTGAGTCGTGAAAAGAAGGCCGCGTGGCGCGGGGTCGCGTGGATTGAATCACCGCTCTAAGATCGGCGGATGAACGCATCTTCGGTATCCCTGCCCCGCTACTGGTCTCAACTGACGACGCGCGACTTTGCCGCGCTCGATGTGGCAGCCACCGTGGCAGTACTGCCGCTCGGTGCGACGGAACAGCACGGGCCCCATCTGCCGCTGGGCGTGGACACAGTGCTGGCCGACGGCATCGTGACCGCGGCGCTGCCGTTGCTGCCGGCGGAACTGCCGGTGCTGTTCTTGCCGACGCAGCAGATCGGCCTGAGCCCCGAGCACGCGCGCTTCGCGGGCACGCTCACGCTGTCGGCCGAGACGCTGGTCCGCATGTGGAACGAGATCGGCGCCGGGGTGGCGCGTGCCGGCGTGAAGAAGCTGGTGCTGTTCAACGCGCACGGCGGGCACGTGGGCGCAATGGACATCGTGGCGCGCGAGCTGCGCGCGGCGCACGGGCTCATCGTCTACAGCGTGAGCTGGTTCAACCTGCCGCTGGGCGATGCGGGCGCGCAGTTCGGCGCCGACGAACATCGCTTCGGCGTGCATGCCGGCGACATCGAAACGTCGATGATGCTGGCGCTCGCGCCGCAGCAGGTGCGCATGGGCGAGGCGAAGAATTTCCGCTCCACCTCCGAGCAGCGCGCGGCCGACTACGCGATTCTTGGCAACGGCAAGAGCGCGAAGCTGGGATGGGCCATGGAGGATTACAACCCGCAAGGCGCAGCGGGCAATGCGGCCGCGGCGACTGGTGTGCGTGGGCAGGCCGTTGTCGATGCGGCTGCGGAGCAGCTCGCGCTGCTGTTGGCAGAGGTGTCTCGGCTGCCGTTGGATACGGCCAATACGGGGCCGTTGTCTTAGTCATTGGTTCGGTGGGTGTTTGGTGCCTCGTTCAGTTCAGGGCGGCGCACCCGCCGACGGGTACCTTACTCCGCGAATGTCCCCCGGCCTGCGGCCTCCTCCTTTATTTCGCTGCGCAAGGCACCCCATCGACGGGCGCGTTGCAAACAGCGGTCGTTGATCAGGGGTACACCAGAAGCGTGCCCCGGTGCACAGGGCATCGGGTGCTCCGCGCAGCGAAATAAAGGAGGAGGGGCGCAGCCCCCGGGGGACATTCGCGGAGGGAGTACCCGGTGGCCTTTGCACACGCCCTGAACAGCAACGCCCTGAACAACAGCGCTAAGAACGCAAGAACCTCTAGGTCCGCACTCCACCGCGTCCCAGCACCTCCGCGAACATGTCTGAATCGACATTGCCGCCGCTCACGCAGATGCCCACCGTCTTGCCGCGCCAGCGCTCCTGCTGCTGGAGCGCACCCGCCAGCGCGGCGGCCCCGGCGCCTTCGGCCACATTGTGCGTGTCGCTGAAGAGAATGCGCATGGCCTCGGCAACCTCGTCGTCACTGACGGCGATCACGTCGTCGGCTTCGCGCAGGATCACCTCGACCGATTCGGGCACCGGCGTGCGGCAGGCCATGCCGTCGGCCAGCCGCGTGCTGACTGGCGACTCGATGGGCCGGCCCGCGCGAAAGGAATCCTGGTACGCCGTCGCATGCGCCGACACCACGCCGATGAGCCGGGTCGATACGCCGCAATGCGCCCGCGCGGCGGCCGCGGCGGAAAAACCCGAGCCCAGGCCGATGGGCACGAACATCACGTCGGGTGGCGTGTCTTTCAGCGCGCTGAAAAATTCGACATAGGCGGTCGATACGCCGCGCACCAGCTCGCGGTGGAACGACGGCACGCGATGCATGCCGTCGCGCTCGGCGAGCATGGCCGCATGTTCCGAAGCTGCCTGAAAATCGTCACCATGCTCGACCAGCTCCACGCCCAGCGCGCGCATCGCGGCGTTCTTCTCGTGCGAGTTTCCATGCGGCACCACGATGGTGGCCGCGAGCCCATGGCGCCGCGCCGCGAAGCCGACCGATTGGCCGTGGTTGCCGCGCGTGGCGCTGATGACGCGACGCACGCCGGGTTGCTCGCGCGCCAGGGTCTCGAAATAGGTCAGTCCGCCGCGGATCTTGAAGGCACCCGCTGGCGTGTGGTTTTCATGCTTGGCCCACACCGTGCTGCCGAGGCGCTGGGAAAGCAGCGGCCACGCGTATTGGGGCGTCGGCGGCATGGCGGCGGCGACCGTGCGTTGCGCCGATTCGATTTCTTCGCGGGTGAACCTCACGGGCGTTTTCCTTCTACTTGCGTTCCGTCAGCGCGACACGCACCGCCAGCGCGGCGAGCACGCTGCCCATCACATAGCGCTGCGCGCGCAGCCAGCCGGCACTTTGCGACAGCACGGCCGTGATGCTTGCGGCGCCGAAGATCACGACGGTATTGACCGCGGCGCTGCTTGCCATCTGCGCCATGCCCAGTTGCATGCTCTGCAGCAGCACCGAGCCGCGCTCGGGATGGATGAACTGCGGAAAGAACGAGAGGTAGAACATCGCGACCTTCGGGTTCAGCAGGTTGGTGAGAAAGCCCATGCGAAACAACTTGCCGGGCCGGTCCGCCTGCAGCGCGCGCGCCTCGAAGGGCGCATTGCCGCCGGGCTTGACCGCCTGCCATGCAAGCCAGAGCAGATAGGCCGCGCCGGCAAGCCGGATGGCGTCGAAGGCGACCGGCACGGCCAACAGCAGCGCGGTGAGCCCGAGCGCGGCCGCAAACAGGTGGGCCAGGAACGCCATCATCACGCCGCCGAGCGAGACCAGTCCCGCGCGGCGGCCCTGGATCAGTGTGCGCGACACGCAATAGATCATGTTGGGTCCTGGCGTCAGCGCGAGCAGCACGGAGGCGAGCGCGAACCAGGCGATTTCGGTCAAGCTGAGCATGTTGGTCAGAGCCCTTCGGATTGAAGCGTGACGGGGCCGCGCGGCGTGTCGAGCACGGCCACGAGATTGGGCGGCCCGGGCTGCACGGCCATGTCGACCATGCCGATGGCGGACAGCGCGGCAGACAGGTCAGCCGCGCGTGGATGGGTGGCCTGGAGCGACCGCATCGAAAGCCCCGAGGCGGGCATGGCATCGGTGGGGTGCACCGGCCCCCATTGAATCAGCGTGGGCAGCGCGCCATAGAACAGCCGCTGGCCGTCGTCGCGCACCGTGATCTGCCATTCGAGACGGCCGGCGGGCGTGTCGCGCGAGGCCTCGAGCAAATGGCCGCGGTCGATGTGCGCGTGTTCGTCGCGCGCCAGCGCCCGCAGCGCTGCGGGCGCGTCGGCCACGCGCGCAACGAAGTGCACCAGCCTCGGCCCGTGCTGCAAGAGGCCCGCCTGCAGCGCGGCGTCGTCCAGGTCGAACCAGCGGCGCGTGCCTGGGCGCGACGGCTGCTTGCCGGGCTCGATGGCGATGATTTCGAGGTAGGCCTGCGGAAAGGCCGCGCTCGCGATGTTGAGCAGCCGGTTGTGCGTGCCCATCAGCGGATGCGTACCGCCGGGGCCCGGCGTCACGCCCAGGGTGGCCTCGCACCAGGCCACGCCCTCGGCCAGCGAGGCGGCGGCGATCACCAAGTGGTCGATCTGCGCGTGCATGGTGTTCTCCTCTTACAGCGTCACCTGGCCGTCGACGCAGGTCACGGCATCGCCGCCGACCCACACCTTGCCGTCGCCGTCGCGCTCGATGTACAGGCGCCCGGCGCGTCCGAGGCATTGACCTTGCGCGGCCACGTAGCGCTCGGGCATGTGGCCGTCGGCAATCAGCCATTCGGCGAGGCTCGCGTTGAGGCTGCCGGTGACCGGGTCTTCTTCGACGCCGATCGGCGCTGCAAAAGCGCGCACCTCGAGATCGATCTTCGGGCCGTCGTCGGCTTCGGCCACGGCCTTCCCGCCGAATGCGCGCGCTTCGCGGTTCGAGCGGCCGATCAGCATCGACGAGCCCTCCGCCACCGGCACGCCCGCCACGCCGGCCTTGACGCCCAACTCCTTGAGCATGCGGTGGTCGGGCACGAGCCTGAGCACGGTGTCGGCATCGCTGAGCAGCAGGCCGAACCAGACCGGACCGTTGTCCAACACCTGGGCCGCGACGATCTGCTGCGCCTTCAGGCCCAGCGCACCCGCCACCTTGGCCAGCAGCGTGGGGCTGGGCGCGCTGCGCTTGAGCGGCGGGGCCGAGAAAGCCAGCCGCTCGCCTTCATGGCGCAGGGGCACCAGGCCGGCCGCGCACTGCTGCACGATGCGGCCCGCCGCCTTGGGCTTGCCGCCGGCCTGCAGCCAGGCATGGCAGCTGCCGATGGTGGGATGGCCCGCGAAAGGCAGCTCGCCGCCGGGCGTGAAGATGCGCACGCGGTAGTCGGCGGTGGGGTCGGTCGGCGGCAGCAAGAAGGTGGTTTCGGACAGGTTGGTCCACTGCGCGAAGCGCTGCATCTCGGCGTCGTCGAGGCCTGCGCCGTCGAGCACCACGGCAAGCGGATTGCCGAGGTAAGGCGTTGCCGTGAAGACGTCGACTTGTTTGAACGGGCGGGGTTTCATGCGTGTCATTCGAGCGGAAGGTCGAGCACGCCGCGCGTGCCCGGACGGGAAATGAGTTCGCCGTACCAGCGTTCGAGGTTCGGCCAGCTGGGGCGCTGGTATTCGGCCGGCGGCAGGCCGAACCAGCGGTGGACTTCGCAGCCGATGGGAATGTCGGCCATCGTGAAGCGCTCGCCGGCCGTGTAGGGCTGCCGCGCAAGGTGCGCGTCGAGCATCGCGAACAGAGACTCGCTCGCATGGACGGAAGCGTCGATGAGCGTGAAGTCGCGTTCCGCCGGCGCTGTGCGCACCCACTGCACGAAGGCGTCGCGGCTCGCGCGGTTGAGCGTGGTCTGCTGCCAGTCCATCCAGCGCTCGGCGTCGAAGCGCGCGGGCAGGTCGCTCGGGTAGAACTTGCCGTGCGAGTGCTTGGCGCACAGGTAGCGCACGATCACGTTCGATTCCCACAGCGTGACGCGCTCGCTGCCTTCGCCGTCGTCGATGGTGGGCACCAGCGCGTTCGGATTGAGCGCAAGGTATTCGGGCGTCTGCACCACGCCGAACCGGCCGCCGGCTTCGGTGCGTTGAAAGTCGAGCCCGAGCTCCTGCGCGCACCAGACGACTTTGCGCACGTTGATCGAACTGATGCGGCCCCAGATGTTGAGCATGTGTTCAGCTTCCTTGGACAGGTGTGGCGGACAAGGCGGACGGCACGGAAGGACGATCGAGCAGCAGCAGGCGGATGGCCAGGCCGACCATCACCAGGGCCAGCAGCCCGCGCTGGAATCTCTCAGCCCCCGGACGGCGCTGCAGCCAGCGTCCGACCTGCCCGCTGCATGCGCCGAGCAGCGTGTTGAATGCGAGCGCGGCAACCGAGAGCATGACGCCGAGCTGCACCAGTTGCAAGGGCACGCTGCCGCGCGCCGGGTCGACGAACTGCGGCAGAAACACCATGAAGAACAGCAGCGCCTTCGGATTGACGAGGTTGTTGAGGAACGCCATGTGCACGATGCGCGCGAAGGCGGACGGCTGCACGCGCGCACCCGCCGGGAGGCCGGCGTTGCTGCGTAGGGCCTGCGCCGCGAGCCACAGCAGGTACAGCGCGCCGGCATAGCGCAGCAGGTCGAAGGAGGGCGGCCATGTCGCCACCAGCGCCGTGATCCCCGTGGCGGCGAAGAGCGTGTGCACCAGGTCGGCCGACGAGATGCCGAGCGCCGCCGCGAAACCGCCGCGCGGTCCATGGGCCACGCCGTGCGAGAGCACGAAGGCCATGTTCGGCCCCGGCGACAGGAACAGCGCCAGAACGGCCAGGAGGAAGAGCGCGAGCGTGGCGAGGCTGATCATGGTGTGTCTTGCAACGCTTCTTTCAAGCAGCGGCGGCCGTAGCAGCCGCAACCGATGGGAGGTAAGGCTCGATGTTGCGCATGGCGCGTGCCACGTAGTCGTCTTTCTCGCCCACTGGCGCGACGTAGTGCATCGCGCTCTTCGCAGCCTCGACGCCTTCGCTGCGCGCGATGAGCCAGGCCGCGAGGTAGGGCGCCGACAGGCAGCCGCCGGCAGTGGCGACGTTGCCTTGCGCGAAGAAGGGCTGGTTGAGCACTTCGATGCCGGCTTCTTGCACCCATGGCTTGGTGGTGAGATCGGTGCAGGCCGGCACCGAACCCAACAGGCCCAGCTTGGCGAGCAGCAGGGTGCCCGAGCATTGCGCGCCGATCAGCTGCCGCTTGGCATCGAGCCGGCGCAGCACGCCCATGATGGCGGGATCGGCGGCAACCTCCCGCGTGCGGATGCCGCTGCCGACGAGCACCGCCTCGGCTTCGGCGGCCGCCTCGAGCGTGGAGCTCGCATGCACTGTGACGCCGTTCATCGAAGTGACCGTGGCACTGGGCGAAGCCAGCGTCACGCGCCAGCCCGGCCTCTTGATGCGGTTGAGTACCCCGAGTGCGATCAGCGAATCGAGCTCGTTGAAGCCGTCGAAAGTAAGGATGGCGATGTGCATCGTGGTGTGCCTTCTTGTGTTGCGGCTCAGACCGGTTCGGCTGCGAGCTTGCGTTCGCCGAGTAGCGCCAGTTCTTCGCGCAGCGTCAGGGCCAGCGCGGCGATGGCGATGTCAATCTCTTCGACGCTCGCCGTCACGAACGACAGGCGCAACGTGCGCGGGTCGCCCTGGTCCGCATAGAACGGCGCGCCCGGCACGAAGGCCACGTTGCGTTCCACCGCCTTGGGCAGCAGGGCCACGGTGTCGATGCCCTCGGGCAGCCGCGCCCACAGGAACATGCCGCCCTTGGGCGCGTTGAACTTCACGTCGAGACCGGCCATCTCGCGCGTGAGCGCGGCAATCATCGCGTCGCGCTGGCGCTTGTAGAGCGCGCGGATCGTGGGCACGTGGCGCTCGAGGAAGTTGTCTTTCATCACGGCCGAGACCATGCGCTGCGTGAAGATGGGCGTGTGCAGGTCGACCGCCTGCTTGGCCTGCAGCAGCTTCGGGTAGATGGCCTTCGGCGCGACGAGAAAACCCAGGCGCAGGCCAGGGGCCAGCACCTTCGAGAACGAGCCCAGGTAGATGCAGCCTTCGGGGTTGCGCGCGGTCAGCGGCAGCGGCGGTGCTTCGTCGAACCACAGCTCGCCGTAGGGGTTGTCCTCGACGATCGGCAGGCCGGCCGCAGCCGCAGCGGCCGACACGGCGGCGCGGCGCTCTTCGGTCATGGTGCGGCCGGTGGGGTTCTGGAAGTTGGGCAGCAGGTAGACGAAGCGCGCGTCCTTCGCCTTGGCGATCAGGTCATCGACGATCACGCCGTCGTCGTCGCTTGCCACGCTCACGGGCTGCGGCTCCATCGGGCCGAAGGCCTGCAGCGCGCCGAGGTAGGTGGGCGTTTCGACCAGCACCTTGCTGCCCGGGTCGAGCAGCACCTTGGCCACCAGGTCGAGGCCCTGCTGCGAGCCGGTGGTGATGAGCACCTGCGCGGGATCGACGTTCCACGGCAGCATGTCGGCCACCGCCTGACGAAGCGGCGCATAGCCTTCGCTCGCGGCATATTGCAGGGCCGCCTGGCCGTCGTTGTGCAGCACCTCGGCGCAGGCGTCGGCAAAGGCTTGGATCGGAAATGTCTTGGGCGAGGGCAGGCCACCGGCCAGGCTGATGATGCCGGGGCGCTCGGTGACCTTGAGGATTTCACGCAGCACCGACGGATTCATCTTGGCGGCGCGGGCGGCGAGTTTCCAGTTCATGGGTTCTTCTTTCAGGCGGGTGAGGTGAGAGGCGAATTTGTTCAGGATTGTTCGGCACGGGCTGCACGCGGCGAAACGGCCTGTGCGGGCTGCGGCTGCGAAAGGCGCTTGCCGAGCATGACCGTGCAGACCACGGCAATGGCAAAGCCCAGGGTAACCACATCGAGCGGCTCGCCCAGCAGCGGAATGGAGGCAAGTATCGAGAGAAAGGGCTGCAGCAGCTGGGTCTGGCTCACGCGCAGTGCGCCGCCCATTGCAAGGCCGCGGTACCAGGCAAAGAAGCCGATCCACATCGAGAACACGCCGACGTAGACGAAACCCAGCCAGGCCGACGTGGCGATGGGTTCCTCCGGCCACAGGGCCAGCGTGGCCGGCAAGGTGACGGGCAGCGCCATGACGCAGACCCAGCAGATCACGCGCTCGGCGCCGAGCGACGGCGTGACCTGCGCGCCGTAGATGTAGCCGAACGAAGCCGCGACCACCGCGCCGACCAAAAGCAGGTCGGCCCATTCGAAACCGAAGCCGTGGCCCTGCTGGCTGGCGCGCAGCAGCGAAAACAGCACGACGAGCATGCTGCCCGCCACGGCGCAAAGCCAGAAGCCGAGCCGCGCCCGCTGGTGCAGCACCAGGGCCGCGACTGCCGCTGTGACGAGCGGCAGCAGCGCGGTGACCACGGCCGCATGGCTGGCCGTGACCACGCGCAATGCGTAGGCCAGCAGCAGCGGGTAGCCGATCACGTTGCCGAGCACCGCCATGCCCAGGGGCTTCCACTGGTGCGGCGCGGGCCGCGGCGAGCGCGTGGCGAGCAGGAAGACCGTCGAGAGAATGCCCGCCAAGGCGGCGCGCCCGAGCGTGACGAACCACGGAGAGAGTTGCGGTGCGCCCTGCGTGCCGGTGGCCAGCCTCGTCATCGGCAAGGTGACGGCGAACAGCGCCACCCCAATCACGCCGAGCCACATGCCCAGGGTCTCGTCCTTGATGCGGCTCATACGCCCAACATCCACCACGCCGTGAGCACCAGCACCAGGCCCATCGCACGGTTGAACCACAGCAGGCGCTTGCCCTTGGACAGCCAGTCGCGCAGCAGCGCACCCGCCAAGGCGTAGGCGAAATTGCTGGCGAAGGCATAGACCAGCATCACCGGCGCGACGATGGCGAAGCGGCCGAGCGCGTCGGGCTGCCCCGCGATCCAGCCGGCCACCAGCGTGAGCGCGAGCAGCCATGCCTTGATATTGACGAACTGAAGCATCACGCCCTGGCCGAAGCCGATGTTCAGGCTGGCGCTGTCAGCACGCCCGAGCGTGCCGCTGCCGCTGAGCTTGTACGCCAGCCACAGCAGGTAGCCCACGCCCAGCGCCTTGATGCCCAGGCGAAGCGGAGGCACCGCCACCACCAGCGCGCCGATGCCGGCCGCGCAAAGAACCAGCAGCAGTGTCCAGCCGACCGGCACCGCCACCACGAAGCGCATCGCGCGCGGCAGCCCCCCGTTGGCCGCCAGAGCAGTGGAAAGCGTGGTGTTGGGGCCGGGCGAGAAGCTCATCGCCGTGGCCAGCACCAGCAGCGCGGTGAATTCTTGCCAGTTCATTGCATACACTCTAAACTTTGCGACCATTACAGTTCCAATACAGTTGATCGAACATATTCCAAAGCTGTATTGGTCTGCCTTTCGACACAGAAGCCCAACCCGATGCTGACACGAACCTCAACGCAGTCGCTCACCGGGCAATTGGCCGACCGGCTGGCCGAGCGCATCCGCACCCGCCTCCTGCCGCCGGGCGCGCGCCTGCCCTCGGTGCGCGAATGTGCGCGCCAGCAGGGCGTGAGTCCCTACACGGTGGTGGCGGCCTACGACCAATTGCTGGCCCAGGGCCTGGTGGAGGCGCGCCGGCAGCGCGGGTTCTACGTGCGCGATTCGGCGCCGGCGCAGGAGGGGCGTCCGCCCAACGCGGCGCCCATGGTCGCGCAGATGATGGCCTCGCGCGTGCCGGCCGATGCCAGTTCGCTCATCCGCAGCATGTTTCACCGGCCAAGCGACAAGCCCCAGCCCGGCATGGGCGTGTTTCCGCCTGAATGGATGTCGTCGACCTTCATGCCGACGGCGGTGCGCCGCGTGACCAGTACAGCCGCGCTGCAGGAGCTGTCGCTCCAGTACGGGGAGCCCGCCGGCGACGCCGCGCTGCGCCGCAGCCTGTCGAACAAGCTCATGGGCATCAACGTGCCCGCCGCGCCCGACCAGATCGTGACGACCGTGGGCGCCACGCATGCGCTGGACATCGTGAGCCGCACGCTGCTGCGCGCGGGCGATCCGGTGATGGTCGAGGAGCCCGGCTGGGCGCTGGAGTTCGCTCGGCTGGAGGCGCTGGGCATGCGCATCCTGCCGGTGCCGCGCCGCGCCGACGGACCCGACCTGGAGGTGATGGCGCAGTACTGCGCGCTGCACCAGCCCAAGCTCTTCGTGAGCGTGAGCGTGCTGCACAACCCGACCGGCTACAGCCTCACGCCGGGCAGTGCGCACCGCGTGCTCAAGCTGGCCAACGCGCATGACTTCCACATCGTCGAGGACGACACCTACAGCCACCTGGCGCCCGAGCACGCCACCCGGCTCAGCGCGCTTGACGGCCTGCAGCGCACCATCTACGTCAGCGGTTTTGCCAAGATACTGGCGCCCAACTGGCGCATCGGTTTCCTGGCTGCCTCGCCCGAACTGAAAGAGCGGCTGCTCGAAACCAAGCTGCTGGCCACGCTCACCACGCCCGCGTTGTTCGAGCGGGCCCTTTCATGGTGTATCGACCAGGGTCAGCTGCGGCGGCATGCCGACCGCATACGCATCCGGCTCGACGGCGCGCGCGGCCGTGCCGTGAAACTCGCCATGTCGCACGGCTGTTCCTTCGCATCGGAACCGGCGGGCCTCTTCGGCTGGGTCGACACCGGCGTGGACACGGATGCGCTCACGCAGCGCATGCTCGACCAGGGCTACCTGCTGGCGCCAGGCTCGCTGTTCCATGCGCGGCGGCCGCCGAGCACGATGATGCGGATCAATTTCGCGACCTCGCAGGACGCGGCATTCTGGAAAGTATTCAGCAAGGTCCGCGCGGAGCTTTGACGGTTTTTGCCCTTGCGCGACGTGGGCGTTCGTGGGTCGAAAAGAGGGGTGCCTTGGAGTAAGCTGGCATCACAAGAAAACCCAACCCGGAGACCACCGCATGAGCAACGCCAGCCAACCCTTCGACTTCAGTCAATTCGTCCCTGGATTCGATTTTCTGAAGAACCTAGCCGGCGGTGCAGCCGGTGGTTCGGGTGGCGGCGCAGCGCCGGGGTTGCCCGGGCTTGCAAGCTGGGTGGCGCCCACGCTGAGCGTGGAAGAGGTCGACAAGCGCATCCAGGAGCTCAAAACGGTGCAGTACTGGCTCGAACAGAACGGCCATGCGCTCAAGGCCACCATCCAGGCGCTCGAAGTGCAAAAGATGACACTTTCGACCTTGCGCGGCATGAACGTGCGGATGGAAGATATCGCCAACGCGTTCACCAAGCAGGCGGCCGCCGTGGCGCCAGCTGCTGCTGCGCCCGTCGAGCCCGAGCCGGAAGCCGAGCCGGAGGAAGAAGCACCGGCAGAAGCAGCGGCGCCCGCCAGGAAGGCGCGCAGCAAGCCGGCGTCGTCCAATGCAGCTTCGACCGGCAACGGGGGTGTGGTGGATCCGATGCAATGGTGGGGCTCGTTGACCGAGCAGTTTCAGCAGATTGCCAGCTCGGCGCTGCAAGATGCAGCCCAGCTCAAGGTGCCGGCCATGGCCCAGCCCGTGGCCGATGCGGTAGACAAGGCAATGGGCAAGCCGGCGGCCTCCGCGGCTTCCAAGCCTGCGGCCAAGAAGGCGGCAGCGACGCCCGCCGCGAAGAAGAAGGCGCCCGGCGCCGCGCGAAAGCGAGCGGCCAGTCGGCGCTGACGCCATACACACGAACGCATTTTTGTTTGAAGAGAACGGGTTGGCACGCATCATGAAGCTGTTTCCTTCCGGCCATGCCACCCATCCGCAATGGCGCATGGCGGCCGGCCTCGTGCTGGCGCAGTTGCGGGCGCAGATGGCGCTGCCCGACTACGCGTCGTCGCCGACGCTGGGGTTGCTCTACATCACCGACCACTACGCGTCGGACGCGCAAGACATCCTCGACCACCTGGGTGCCGAACTCCCCGAGGTCACCGACTGGTCGGGCACGGTCGGCATCGGCGTGTCGGCCAACAATGCCGAATATTTCGACGAGCCCGGCCTCTGCCTGATGCTCTGCGCGCTGCCGAGCGACCAATACCGCGTGTTCTCCGGCGTCGCGCCGCTGGGTAATTCGGAGATGAGCGGTTTCGAGGCCCACACGGCGCTGGTGCATGCGGACCCCGCGACCCCCGACCTGACCGAGCTGATCGGCGAAATGGCCGGCCGCACCGACACCGGCTACCTGTTCGGCGGACTGTCGTCGGGCCGCGCGGGCGCGCTGCAGTTCGCGGTGGGCGGCAACGGCAACATCCGCGGACATGGCGCGGCGGGCGGCGTGTTCTCGGGTGGCTTGTCGGGCGTGGTGTTCGGCGAGGGCGTGCGACTTGTGTCGCGCGTCACCCAAGGCTGCCAGCCGCTGCGTTCGGGCGGCGGGCGCGAACGCGAGATCACCGAGGCCGACGGCAATCTGCTGTTGAAGCTCGACGGCGAACCGGCACTCGACGTGCTGCTGGCCGACCTGCAGGTGTCGCTGGAGCGGCCGCAGGAAGCCATTGACGCCGTGCGCGCCACGCTCGTGGGCCTTGCCGATGCGGGCAGCGACGGCATCCGCCGCACTGGCGACCTGGGCGCCGACGTGCTGGTGCGCCACATCATTGGCCTGGACCCCACGCGCCGCGGCATCGCCATTGCCGATGTGGCCGAGGCTGGCATGCGCCTGACCTTCTGCCGCCGCAATGCGCAGGCCGCGCGCGCCGACCTGATGCGCATCTGCGCGGAAATCCGCGAAGAGCTGGAACCCGAGGAACAGACGCTGGCCACCGCGCGCGCCGTGGCGGCCGGAGAGGCCGAAGCCGCGCCGCATCCGGCGCGCCGCATCGCGGGTGCCGTTTATGTCAGCTGCTCGGGCCGCGGCGGGCCGCACTTCGGCGCGCCCGGCGCTGAACTGCAGATCGTGCGGCACGCCCTGGGCGACGTGCCCTTGGTCGGCTTCTTTGCCGCGGGCGAGATCGCCCGGCACCACCTGTATGGGTATACGGGGGTGCTGACGGTGTTCACCGGCAAGGACTGAGCTCAGCAACCGCCGACGGGCGCAAGCTCAGGCCGGCTGCAGCACGCGCGCGGCGGGCGCAGGCATGCCGGTGAACGCGAAATCCACCTCCGGCGCAAGCCCGCTCACAATGCGCGCGATCGACTTGCCCGAGCCGCAGGCATGCGTCCAGCCCAGCGTGCCGTGGCCGGTGTTCAGATACAGGTTCGGCAGCTTCGTCTTGCCAATCAGCGGCACGTTGCTTGGCGTCGCAGGACGCAGGCCGGTCCAGAACTGCGCCTGCGCGGTGTCGCCGGCGCCGGGGAAGAGCTCTTCGACGCGCCGCACGATGGCCTCGCAGCGCACGCGGTTCAGGTCGCGGTCGTAGCCGTTGAGTTCGGCCGTGCCGGCGATGCGCAGGCGGTCGCTCCCTTCGCCCCCCGGCGAGGTGTATCGCGAGAACACGAGCTTGTATTCGTCATCGGTCAGCGAGACCTGGTGCGCCTTCGAGGCGTCCTTGACCGGCAAGGTCACCGAATACCCCTTGGCCGGATAGATCGGCAGGCGGAGGCCCAGCGGCGCGGCAACGATCGGGCTCAGCGAGCCCATCGCCAGCACGAAGGCGTCGCCCCGGATGCGCTGGAAGCGGCCTTCGTTGTCGGTGGCTTCGACATGGTCGATGCGGCCGCCCGCTTCGCGCAGCGCGGTGATGGTGTGACTCATGAGGAACTTCACGCCGGCCGCCCTCGCCAGCGCGACCAGCTCGCGCGCGAAGCGGTTCGCGTCGCCCGATTCGTCCTCGGCCGTATAGGTGGCACCGGCCAGTTGCGGCCGGATGTGAGCCAGCGCGGGCTCGATCTTCACCGCCTCGTCGGCCGAGATCACTTGGCGCTCGCAGCCCAGCGCGCGCATCTGCTCGGCCGGCGCGAGGGCGCCGTCGAACTCCTTTTGCGTCGTGTAGAAGTGCAGGATGCCCTGGGTGCGCTGGTCGTACTGGAGGCCGGTGTCGGCGCGCAGCTGCTGCAGCGTGTCGCGGCTGTAGGTGCCCAGGCGCACGATCTGTTCGATGTTGTGGCGCGTGCGCGCCGGGGTGCATTCACGCAAAAACTGCAGGCCCCAGAGCCACTGGCGCATGTCGGCGCGAATGCGAAAGAGCAGCGGGGCGTCTTCCTTGCCCAGCCACTGCAGCACCTTGAGCGGTGCGCTCGGGTTGGCCCAGGGTTCGGCATGGCTCACGGAGATCTGCCCGCCATTGGCAAAGCTGGTTTCGGCCGCTGGCGTGGCCTGACGGTCGATCACGGTCACTTCGTGGCCGAGTTGCTGGAGGTAATAAGCCGAGGTCACGCCGAGCAAGCCGGCGCCAAGAACGATCACGCGCATTTCAAGTACCTTTTGAGTGAGGCGCTTGAACGACGGACGTGGTGTGCTACCGAACTCAATAGCAAGCAACCGGACGACCGCCGTCCAAGTTGCCGCTCCCCCTGTCCTTGGTACCTGAGAGATTCACCCGCTGCGCCCGCAACGGGTTTGCTCCTTCGGTGCATCACGCAAAAGGCGATGGCTCTCCAGACGGCGTATCAGTTGATGCAGTACAGGCCCCTCTCGAAACTCTTTGAAAGAAGAACTTCAAGAATCGCGGAGCCGACCTGAGCGTTTATGGGAGTTTGCGCCTTCGGTGGAGTAGTAATAAGTTCTACTCGCTCTCCTGCAGTAAAAGTATTGTAGGGCTAAGCGCCGAGCTGCTCACCCTCGATCTTGACAATTCTGTCCGATGGGATAATCGCCAGCAGACTCGCCATAGGGCGATTGTTCGACAACTTCGGGGGACTCAATGATTCTGGTAACCGGCGGCGCCGGCTTCATCGGCGCCAATTTCGTACTTGACTGGCTTGCGCAGAGCGACGAGCCGGTCTTGAATCTCGACAAACTCACCTACGCCGGCAACCTCGAGACGCTCGCCTCGCTCAAAGGCAACACGAACCACATCTTCGTGCAGGGCGACATCGGCGATAGCGCACTGGTCGACCGCCTTCTGGCTGAACACAAACCGCGCGCGATCGTGAACTTTGCCGCGGAATCGCACGTCGATCGTTCCATCCACGGCCCCGAAGATTTTGTGCAGACCAACGTGCTTGGCACCTTCCGCCTGCTCGAGTCGGTGCGCGGCTACTGGAGCGCATTGCCAGCCGAACAGAAGTCCGCCTTCCGCTTCCTGCACGTGTCGACCGACGAGGTCTACGGTTCGCTCTCCAAGACCGATCCGGCGTTCACTGAAGAGAACAAGTACGAGCCCAACAGCCCCTACTCGGCCAGCAAGGCTGCCAGCGACCACCTCGTGCGTGCATGGCACCACACCTATGGCCTGCCTGTGGTCACCACCAACTGCTCGAACAACTACGGGCCGTTCCACTTTCCTGAGAAGCTCATCCCGCTGATGATCGTCAACGCACTGGCCGGCAAGCCGCTGCCCGTGTATGGCGACGGCATGCAGGTGCGCGACTGGCTCTACGTGAAGGACCACTGCAGCGCCATCCGCCGCGTGCTCGAGGGCGGCAAGCTCGGCGAGACCTACAACGTCGGCGGCTGGAACGAGAAGCCCAACATCGAGATCGTCAACACCGTGTGCGCCTTGCTCGACGAACTGCGCCCGCGCGCCGACGGCAAGCCTTACAAGGAGCAGATCAGCTACGTCACCGATCGGCCGGGCCACGACCGCCGCTACGCCATCGACGCGCGCAAGCTCGAACGCGAACTCGGCTGGAAGCCCGCCGAAACCTTCGACAGCGGCATCCGCAAGACCGTCGAGTGGTACCTTGCCAACGCCGAATGGGTGCGCAACGTGCAAAGCGGCGCGTACCGCGAATGGGTCGAGAAGCAATACGACGCCGCGCCCGCGGCCAAGGCCGCGGCATGAAGTTGCTGCTGCTGGGCAAGGGCGGACAGGTCGGCTGGGAGCTGCAGCGCAGCCTCGCACCCCTGGGCGAACTGGTGGCGCTCGATTTCGACAGCACCGACTTTCACGCCGACTTCAGCCGCCCCGAGCAACTGGCCGAGACCGTGTTGAAGGTGCGTCCCGACGTCATCGTCAACGCCGCAGCGCACACCGCTGTCGACAAGGCCGAGAGCGAGGCCGAGTTTGCGCGCAAGCTCAACGCGACCTCGCCCGGCGTGGTGGCCGAGGCCGCGCAGCAGATCGGCGCGCTCATGGTGCACTACTCCACCGACTATGTGTTCGACGGCAGCGGCAGCAAGCCCTGGAAAGAAGACGACGCCACCGGCCCCCTCAGCGTGTACGGCCGTACCAAGCTCGAAGGCGAACAACTGGTGGCCAAGCACTGCGCCAAACACCTGATCTTTCGCACCAGCTGGGTGTATGCCGCGCGCGGCGGCAACTTTGCCAAGACCATGCTTCGCATCGCAAAGGAGCGCGACCGCTTGACCGTCATCGACGACCAGTTCGGCGCGCCCACTGGAGCCGAATTGCTGGCCGACGTCACGGCACACGCCATCCGCGCCACCTTGCAAGACCCGGCCAAGGCCGGGCTCTATCACGCAGTGGCTGGCGGCGAGACCACCTGGTGCGGCTATGCACGCTTCGTGCTCGAACAGGCGCAGCTGGCCGGCGCCCAACTGAAGGCCGGCCCCGCTGAAGTCGATGCCGTGCCCACCAGCGCCTTTCCCACCCCTGCAACCCGCCCCGCCAACTCGCGCCTCGACACCCGCAAGCTGCAATCCACCTTCGGCTTGGTGCTGCCCCCTTGGCAGCAGGGCGTGGCCCGCATGCTGCGCGAAACCCTCTAATTACGCCGAGCGCGGCAAAGCAAAGAAAGCAAGGAGAGAAATAAAACAATGACCACCAAGACCACGACGAAACGCAAAGGCATCATCCTCGCTGGCGGATCGGGCACGCGCCTGCACCCCGCAACGCTCGCGCTCAGCAAGCAGCTGCTGCCGGTGTACGACAAACCGATGATCTACTACCCGCTCAGCACGCTGATGCTCGGCGGCATGCGTGACATCCTGATCATCAGCACCCCGCAGGACACGCCGCGCTTCCAGCAACTGCTGGGCGATGGCAGCCAGTGGGGCATCAGCCTGCAATATGCGGTGCAGCCGAGCCCCGATGGCCTGGCACAGGCCTTCATCATCGGCGACAAATTCGTAGGAAATTCGCCGAGCGCGCTGGTGCTGGGCGACAACATCTTCTACGGCCACGATTTCGCGCATTTGCTTGCCGATGCCGATTCGAAGTCTTCGGGTGCCACGGTGTTTGCCTACCACGTGCACGATCCTGAGCGCTACGGCGTGGTGGCCTTCGATGCCGAGGGCAAGGCCAGCAGCATCGAGGAAAAGCCGGCCCAGCCCAAAAGCAGCTATGCGGTCACTGGCCTCTACTTCTACGACAACCAGGTGGTCGACATTGCCAAGGCAGTGAAGCCCAGCGCGCGCGGCGAGTTGGAGATCACGGCCGTCAACCAGGCTTACCTGGATCTCAACCAGCTGAACGTGCAGATCATGCAGCGCGGCTATGCCTGGCTCGATACCGGCACGCATGAAAGCCTGCTGGAAGCGGGGCAGTTCATCGCAACGCTGGAGCACCGGCAGGGGCTGAAGATCGCTTGTCCGGAAGAAATCGCGTGGCGACATGGCTTCATCGACCGGGAACAGTTGGCAAGGCTTGCGGCTCCGCTGCAGAAGAATGGCTACGGCAAGTACTTGAACCATCTGCTGGCCGAGGAGGTGCGCTCGTGAAGGCAACGCCCACCGCAATTCCCGAGGTGCTGATCATCGAGCCGAAGGTCTTCGGCGATGCGCGCGGTTTTTTCTATGAAAGCTTCAACGGCAGGGCGTTCGACGAGGCTGTTGGGCGGCATGTCGAGTTCGTGCAAGACAACCATTCACGATCGGTGAAGGGGGTGCTTCGGGGCCTGCACTATCAAGTGCAGCAGCCGCAAGGGAAGCTTGTGCGAGCTGTGCGCGGCTCGGTGTTTGATGTGGCGGTCGACATCCGCAGATCGTCGCCCACCTTCGGCAAATGGGTTGGCGTCGAGTTGACCGAAGAAAATCATAAGCAGCTCTGGGTGCCGGCCGGATTCGCGCACGCGTTTCTGGTGCTCAGCGAGACTGCGGATTTTCTCTACAAGACCACCGAGTATTACGCGCCAGCGCACGAACGTTGCATCGCATGGAACGACGCGGACGTGGGTATCGAGTGGCCGGAAATCGGAATGGCCCCCCTGTTGTCTGCGAAGGATCAGGCCGGTGTTTCGTTGAGCAAAGCCGACACATTTGAATGAAGTGGACGCAGACCTTCCTCTGCTGCACTGTCAAGACTGCTTGGCTGTTAGAAATCAGCGAGTAGTGAAACGATTCAGTACAGACCGCACATGATGGCTCACATATCGTAATGGCGCGGTGAATTTCCATGAGCGGCTGCCACGAAGCAATGCCAACGCAGCAAGATTCGCCTTATTTTCGCTGTTCAGCGCGTCCAGGTGTTCGTTTGCTTGCGTGAGTTGGCGGTCGATGTGATCCTTCATCGCAGACTCTTGTGCGAGTTGTGCGAGCAGCGTATCAATCTTGTTTTTTTCGGCGTCAAATCTTAGCTGCAGAGCATTCAGTTCGCCTTTTAATCTGTCGCGGCTCTGAGAGTTTGCCCTTGCAGCTTCTTCGGCGGCCCCCATTGTCGCCGCATGCGAGGCATTGGCTGCTTGCAGTTGAGATTGAAGATCCGAAACTTCGTTCTGGAGCTGTTTTTGCGCCTCGGTTGCAGCTTGCGCGGCTGGCGAGGGATACAACAAGCCTGGCCCCTTTTGCCTGTTCGCGAATTTCAAGACTTCATGGGGATATTGCGGCTTATGAAGAAGCAAAGCGGCGATATCGTCCGCGTTGTCGATGGCGAATACGCGTGGCAAATTGGGGGGAAGTGCACGCTCGGCCGGCAGCAGGAGAAGATTGAGTTCCTTGCCACCATCGAAGATGCTTCGAGTTTCACCATTGAAGTTGTCTGGATTGAACGCATCGGTCAGGTGCCCAAAGCATTCGTATCCGTTGGACTGGCACCAATTGAGGATCTTGATTCCGGCGCTGATGGAGTTGGCCTCGGCAAATATCGCGGGCTTGAGAGATGCGATGGTTTTTTGCGCGCCTTCGAGCACCTGCCTTTCCATTCCCTCGACGTCGATCTTCATCAAGTCGACGGCAGGAAGAAGCAAGCTGTCAACCGTAATAAGCGGCACCTCGTATTCCGAACCGGAGCCGCCATCGTCTTCAAGTGCGAGCCCTGCAAAGTTTGTTAATGCACCCGGCTGGAGACGGTGCAGTTCGATGGTTGACATCGCGTCAGCGACTCCTTCTTGGCGGAGCCGAACATTCATTCGGTGATTGTCCCGGATATTCCTGGACAGCAGCTCAAATGCTTCCGCGCGGGGCTCGAACGCAATTACAGTGCCGTAGCCGCCTGCCAGCGAGGAGAACGCAAGCGTATGCGTTCCGATAAAGGCGCCTATGTCAAGAACCGTCGAACCTGGCGCAATAAAAAATGCAAGGAAATCGATCTCGCGCTGGGCCCATTCGCCATATAGCGCGAGGGATTCCGAGACGACGGAATCCCGTCCGAGCAGATGCATCTGGCCATATCTCGTGCTAACAATGTGGGATTCATTTGTAATCATGTGCACCATCTTTTGATTTAGGTCAAAAAAGCTTACCGACTGTGGCAAGTGTATTGCGAATCTTGATCAGCGAAATGCCTCCGGTGGTCATGTTACGCATGCACATTAGCCTGGAAAAATGTGACAAACCTCGTGCATTCGATCTTGAAGATGGTTTGGCTCCCTGGAGGGGAGGGGGCGTCTGTTATGATGACTGCGCTTCGGGGCGGTAGTTTAACTGTCCAACGTACAGTAGTCCGAGCTGTCAAAGCCTGGTTCTTTCCATGTCTACGCGCGCAGGAGACCGGCCCAAGGCAAGTTTGAAAATTGATTGGATGGCCTGAATCGATGGCTTGTGCGGCAGGTTGAACCATTCTTTCCAGCATTGTTCTCTGAGTGAAGGAATTGAATGGGGCGCGAAATTTATTATTCAACCGAAGATATGTGCGCGTCGTAAAACCGGCTTGAAAAATTGTTGTCTGCAATTATAACCCATTCACACACGAAGTGCTGAGTTGCAAGGATCGGCTTGCGGGCTGAAGAACATGAAGAATTTCCATTGGTACCGCCGTTTGAAATCGATTTGCGGTCGGGTAATCGGCCGAATGAGAATTGGTGGTATTTCCGAGCGCCAAAATGTATTGAGGGACCCACATCCACTGTTTAATGCAGGGTGGTATATCGGCCGTAACCCAGATGTGATGAAGGCCGGGTTCAACCCCATGCGCCACTTTCTGCGGTTCGGCTGGAAAGAAGGTCGGAACCCGCATCCTATGTTTAATGCACGGTGGTATCTGGCGCGCAATCCTGATGTTGCAAAGGCGGGTCGGAACCCGCTACTCCACTATCTCGATCCCGGCTGGAAGGAAGGGCGGAATCCGCACCCGCTGTTCAATGCAGGGTGGTATCTCATGCGGAATCCTGACGTAGCCCAAGCCGGCTGGAACCCGCTGCTCCACTACCTCGATCTCGGGTGGAAAGAAGGACGGAATCCTCATCCTCTATTCGATGCATGGTGGTATCTGTCACGTTATCCTGACGTTGCCCAGGCTGGTTGGAACCCGCTGCTTCACTACATCGATCTCGGGTGGAAGGAAGGACGGGATCCGCATCCGCTGTTTAGTACGACTTGGTACCTGGGTCGGTACGTCGATGTGAAGGCGGCGGACCAAAACCCGTTAATGCACTACGCGCTGTTCGGTGCAGCCGAGCACAGAATTCCGCATCCAGCTTTTGACCCCGAATGGTACTGCGCGGCCTACGGAGATGTCGCCGAAGGCGTGGACCCGCTGATTCATTTTCTCGAGCATCGGCACGACGCTGTGCGGAACCCATGTCCGTCGATCGACCTAGTAAACCACGCGCGGAAGTTCCCGTCAGCCAAGGCGGACAAAGTCCATGAAGTCGCTCATTACCTGGCGCAGGAAAACAGCTGCATTGAAAATTCGTCGAGCGATCAATGGGGAGAAACACATCCGCTTTTCGACGCGGAGTGGTACAGCAGACGCAATTCAGAGGTCTTAAAGAACGGCCTCAATCCGATGCGCCACTTTTTGCGGATTGGCTGGAAAGAAGGGCTCAATCCGCACCCGCTGTTCGACGTGGCGTGGTATCTGGCGCGCAATCCCGACGTTGCCGAGGCTGGCTTGAACCCGCTGGCCCACTATGTGGATCTCGGTTGGAAGGAAGGACGGGATCCGCATCCGCTGTTCAGCACGACGTGGTACCTGGATCAATACCTCGATGTGAAGGCCGCAGGCCGCAACCCATTGCTGCACTACGTGCTGTTCGGTGCGCGCGAGCGCAGGATGCCGCACCCGAGCTTCGATCCGGACTGGTACTGCGCAACCTACGGAGACGTTGCTGAGGGCGCCGACCCCCTTGCTCATTTCATCGAGCGTCGACACGAGGCTCTAAGGAATCCATGCTTGTCGATCAATCTCGTTGAGCACGCGCGGGAGTTCCCGGCCGCCAAAGCCGACAAGGTCCATGAACTCGCGCACTTTTTGGTGCAGGAAAGCTCTTACGCAGTGGAGGGTGACTACACCGAGGCGTTCGCCAAAGACGGCATTCCGCGCGCCCGAATGCACGAAGGTTTGGCGCGTGTCGCAAATGGAAAGTGGGAGTGGACCCGCTACGGCGCAATGCGGGCGAGACTCGCGCAGGCCGAAAAGCGGCGCGCGGAACAGTACCCGCGCGCCAAGACATCTATTCCACTCCCCGTCGGGAACGAATTCGAGATCGATGCGGCCAAAATCGTGATTCCCACGTTCGAGTGCCCGCTCGTCTCGATCGTGATTCCTGTCTACAACAAGCCTGCATTGACGCTGACCTGCCTTCGGGCCATCGTTGAAAGCAACTGTCAAACTCCCTACGAGGTTATCGTTGCGGATGATGCCTCGGTCGACCCCGATTGCCTCGAACTCGCCCACATTTCGGGCCTGACATTCCTTCGGTCGGAACAAAACCTCGGATTCGGCGGCAATTGCAATAAGGCAGCGGCAACCGCACGCAGCAGGTTCGTGCTGTTCCTGAATAACGATACGCTGGTCCAGGAGGGCTTTCTGGACGCCATGGTGGCTGCTTACGAAGCTGGTGTCGGCATCGTGGGTCCGCAGGTGCTCTATCCGTCCGGTCTGCTCCAGGAAGCGGGTGGCCGGATTCGGGTGGACTGTTCACCTGCCCTCGTTGGACATGGCGCCAGCCCCGAGGATCCGAGATTCGGCTACCGTCGGGACGTGGAGTACATCTCCGGCGCATGCCTGCTGATCGAGCGGGCACTGTTCGATGCGTTGGGGGGCTTTGATCCCCTTTTCTACCCTGCCTACTACGAAGACGTGGATCTGTGCTTCCGCGTTCGCGACCGCGGGCTTCGCGTGGTCTATGAACCGAAGGCACGCATCGTTCACTTCATGAGCGAAACGATGTCGTCGCTGTCACCGGCATACAAGTATGCGCAATCGGCCCGCGGTGCGCAGAACTTCTCAGAGAGATGGCAGGCCCAATTGGAGGCCAACAATGCCGTGAAGGCCATTGCCTTCTATCTTCCGCAATACCACATGATCCCGGAGAACGACTTGTGGTGGGCGCCAGGCTTCACAGAGTGGACGAACGTATCCAAGGCAAAACCGAACTATCCTGGGCACGATCAGCCGCGCCTACCCGCCGACCTTGGGCACTACGACCTTGCCAGCTCCAAGAGTATTCGCAAGCAGATCGAGCTTGCCATGCAATACGGACTGCATGGCTTCTGCTTTTACTACTACTGGTTCAATGGCCGCCGCATTCTAGAGGCGCCGCTGGAACTGTATCTTGAGGACAGGTCGTTGGATTTCCCGTTCTGCCTTTGCTGGGCCAACGAGAACTGGAGCAGGCGATGGGACGGGCGCGATCAGGATCTTCTTCTGAAGCAGGAATACTCGACTGAGGACGACAAGGCGCTCATCCAAGACCTCATGCGATTCATGCGAGACGAGCGCTACATCCGGGTAGAAGGCAAGCCGCTGGTGATCGTCTATCGCTGGGATCTGCTCCCTTCAATCGCCGACACAGTGCAGGTCTGGCGCGAGGAGTGCAGGCGCTTGGGAATCGGAGAGATTTTCGTCGCGAGTGTGGATTCGTTTGATCTGGCCTGGAAGCTCAAGAACGTGGCGGACTTCGGGCTCGATGCGAGCATTGGCTTCCCGCCCCACAACATGGGCTCGCCTGTGACCAAGACACCGTCGGCGGTCAGTCCAAATTTCACGGGAACCATCGACGACTACGAGACCGTGGGCACGCGCTATGCCACCGAATTGCCCTTGCGGCCATTCACCCATTTCCCGGGCGTGCTGCCGGGATGGGACAACACGCCGCGCAGACAGGATGCGCCCTTCATCCTGAGCGATCCCAGTCCCGGTGCATTCCGTGCCTGGCTGGAACATGCACTGGAATTCTCCCGCGACTTCAACGTACCGGAGCGCAGAATGGTCTTCATCAACGCTTGGAACGAGTGGGGGGAAGGCGCCTACTTGGAGCCGGACCAGCGCTACGGCCATGCCTATTTGACCGCCCTGCGCGACGCGCTCGAATCACACAAATATCTGAAGAGGAACGGATGAGCATGGCGGCAAATGACCACTCCAGCAAGCCTGAGTGCCTGATCGTCGGCCACCCCTATGCGGCGATCGGAATGGGAGCCCACTGCAGGGGCATCGTGCGCTCGCTTGCGGCTGCGCACGGGAACTTTTCGGTGCACGACGTTTATAAGTTCACAAAGCCGATGCCACGGGAAGCGCGCGAGTTCGGTCCTCTGCTCACTGAGCAATTCTCCGCCCCTGTCCGGCTCTTCTGCATCAATGGAGATGAAGTCGATGCCGTGATCCGGACGATCGAGCAAAAGTACGAGGGGGCGTTCTCCAACGGCTACAACATCATCTATCCAATGTGGGAACTACCCAGATATCCACAGGAGTGGGCGCGTCAGCTCGAACGGTTCGACGAAGTGTGGTCACCATCGCTTCATGTCGATGTTGCGTTGCGCGGGGCTGTCAAGCGGCCGGTCTTCCATATGCCCATCGCCGTCGAGCCGCGGGTTCAAGAATTCTTCGGCCGCAAATACTTCGGTATTCCGGAGTCGCGCTATGCGGTGCTCTTTTTCTTCGATGCACTTTCTTATGCAAGCCGCAAGAATCCGTGGGCTGCAGTCGATGTCTTTAAGCGCGTGCTTGCACAGAGGCCCCTGGCCAAGCTGCAACTGGTCCTGAAGATCAACAACTCAGCTCGAGATGCCCAGTCGCTGCAAAAGCTGAAGGAAGAAATCGAGCCCATCCGCGATCGGGTCACGTTGATTGACAAGACGATGACCGAAGAAGAGGTCAGGAGCCTTGTCCGGGTCTGCGATTCTTTCCTCTCGCTGCATCGCGCCGAAGGCTTTGGCCTCGGGCCCGCCGAAGCCATGTTTTTTGACAAGCCTGTCATCGTGACGGCATGGTCCGGAAACATGGACTACATGTCGACGGACAACTCGCTGGGTGTTCGCTACAACCTGGTGCCGCTGACTGACGGCGACTATCCGTATTGGCAGGACCAAGTGTGGGCAGACGCTGACCCGGAGGACGCCGCTGAGAAGGTGCTAATGCTTTTCGAGAATCCGGAATTCGGTCGGCAGCTGGGTAAGCGTGCCGGCATTCACATGCGCACGCATTTTTCGCATCGCAGGCAAGGTTTGCGCTATCGCGAGCAGCTGCATCGAATCGCATCGACGCACTTGCAAAAGCGCTGAGCACGGGCTGCGGCACGGCTAGGAGACTGACTCAGCGCACGCGGCTCAGAGGGACGATGCGTGCGTCCCTTGGTCGGGCGGCAAAGCGCTGTGCCGGCTGGATAGGATCCGCGGTGGTTCCGCCGAGCAGGCGCAACACTGCGCGTCTCAGATTTCACTAGATTCTGACTTGACAGGCAGGGCCAGCTCTACGTCTTCAGTACGCTGATCGCCGCCGCAGCCAGCATGGATTGCAGAGTGTCTTCAAGACTTGGCGCCTCGAGCGTGCTGCCGTGGCGTGCTAGCAGTGCATCGAGCTTGGCCGGATCGCCGCAGAGCCTGTGCACTTCGTTCGCTCTCACGAAGGCCGGGTTGATCTCGATGCGCGGCGTATGGGCCGTCATGCGAATGAAGGCGTCCAGTATGTGGCGAAGCGTGTGTGGACGGCCGGTACAGATGTTGTAGCTTTCACCTGATTCTCCGTGGGCAAGGAGTTCGAGGTATGCATCGCAAAGCATTCGCACGTCGTTGAATTCGCGTTCCACTTCGAGATTGCCGAGCTCGATGGATCGCGCGCGCTGCGCGAAGTGGAGCGCGAGCTTGGGGATCAGAAAGCTCGGGCTCTGTCCAGGGCCTGTGTAGTTGAACGGCCGCGCAATGACCAGGTTTAGGCGCCCGTCGTAGGTCCGCGCCATGTATTCCATAGCGAGCTTACTCATGGCGTAATGGTTGACGGGTGCGGGCGGCTGCGTTTCGCTGATCGGCGATGCTTCCGTATTGCCGTAGATGTTGGCGCTGCTGGCCAGAAGCACGCGTTGGGGCCGAGCGGGCAGCCTTGCGAGTGCATCGAGCAAGTTCGTGGTGCCGACCACATTGACGGCGTAGAACGCCGTTTCGTCCGCATGCCCGACGAAGCTGATTGCCGCCAAATGGACCACTGCGTCAGGCGCAACTTCCAGCACCTCCCGGCGAAGCGCCTCGTCTTCCATCAGGTCGGACCGCAGCGGGATGACCGAGTGCCCCTTAGCGGATGCCCGTTCAATGAAATGCCGGCCGGTAAAACCCTCGGCACCGGTGAGCAGGATTCTCAAAACGAGAAGCCTTGGCGATTCCGCCGCAGGTCTGCTTCAACCATCATCTGGCAAAGTTCCTCGAGCGTGGTCTTCGGTTCCCAGCCGAGTTGGGTCTTGGCCTTGGCCGGGTTCCCAATCAACAGTTCGACTTCTGCAGGACGATGGAACTTGGGGTTAATTCGCATGACGGTCTTGCCGGTGGCGATGTCTACGGCCGATTCGCCCTCTCCACTGCCCTTGAAGTCCACGGCAATGTCCGCGCCCTTGAACGCCATGCGCACGAAGTCGCGAACGGTTTCGGTGCGGTTGGTCGCCAGCACGTATGTGTCTGGCGTGGCGACCTGAAGCATGCGCCACATGCCCTCGACGTATTCCTTTGCAAAGCCCCAATCCCGCTTGGCGTCGAGGTTTCCGAGCTCCAGCACGTCCAGCTTGCCAAGCTTGATCTTGGCGACGCCGTCGGTGATCTTCCGCGTCACGAATTCGCGGCCGCGCAGTGGGCTTTCGTGGTTGAAGAGAATGCCGCTGCAGCCAAAGATGTCGTAGCTCTCGCGGTAGTTGATGGTCATCCAGTGGGCATAAAGCTTGGCAACGCCGTAGGGGCTGCGCGGATAGAAGGGTGTGTCCTCCACCTGCGGAATGGCCTGCACCTTGCCAAACATCTCGGAGGTCGACGCTTGGTAGAAGCGAATCTTCGGGTTGACGAGGCGAATGGCTTCCAACAGGTGCAGGGCGCCAACGCCGGTGATCTGAGCGGTCGCCACGGGTTGATTGAAGCTCACCCCAACGAAGCTCTGGGCCGCGAGGTTGTAGACCTCGACGGGTTCAGCTTGGCGGAGCAGTTCGATCGAACTTCCCAGATCGGTCAGGTCGTACTCCACCAGGTGCAGGTCGGGGTTGTTCTGAATTCCAAGTTCCTCAATGCGCCAGAAATTTACTGAACTGGTGCGCCGATAGGTGCCATAGACGACGTAACCCTTGGCAAGCAGCAACTCGGCGAGGTAAGCGCCATCCTGGCCCGTGATGCCCGTGACAACGGCATGTTTTTTCATGAGAACCTTCTCTGTATTGTCTAAATATTCGCCTGCGCGGCGGATCGAGCCATCCTTGGGGGGCCTGGAACGGTCAACCGGTCGAAGTCGGGATTCTGCCAAATCGGCGGGCGGCGCCCCCGGCATATTCCGTTACGTAACTTTCCCGGGTGGACGTACGCCAGGCGTTACGCGATCAGCGGCGGGCAATCTCGGTCTTATCCAAGTGAAGCGGGGAAGATAAGACGCGAGAAAGTGCAACATTGTTGAAGGGTGGTGTGGTTGAAGCCCAACAGTTCATGGGGATAATAAATGTGCTGAGCGTGGACGTACCGACCCAGGCATGTCCGCGCAGGGAGCAAGGACTGACTCATTGAACGGGGCCAGCCCGCCAAATGCTCCAGATACACAAAGCAAATATGAGCCATACACCACGAGACGCAGAAAAACTCGCCGAAGCAGAGCGGCAGATAGCCGTCCTTAAATTGCGGTTGGAGTTGCAGGAGCGACTCGTGCAAAGCAGCGATGAATCGATTGAGGCCCAGATCGAAGCGGCAAATGAGCGCGCGGCGTTCGCACTGCAGCAGCAAAACGCACTGCTCAACTCGGCATCCTGGCGGCTGACCGCACCGTTGCGCAAAGTGTCTGCCGCGATTCCTCCTGCATGGCGAGGTCATCTGCGCCGCGCGGCGAAGGCTACCTGGTGGGTTGCAACGCCTTGGCGCATGCCTCAGCGGCTTAATTTTCTCAAGGAGCGCCGCAGTACGGGTGAGGCGAATGCGTCCTCTTTGGTGCCTGTGGTCGGCACCGAAACCAGCCACAGCTCTCAGAACTCCTATCGGCAATGGATTGCCGAGCACGAAAGTCGCTCTGCCTTGCTTGGCGATCTCTCGGCAATTCCGAGGTTGAGTTTTCTGCTTTGTGCAAGCAGTGCACAGCTTGCGATGCTGACCGCGACGGTGAAGTCGATCCGGTCGCAAAACTTCCCCAAGTGGCAGCTCGTCATCGCGCTGACCGGTGATGATGCCGGCGCAATCGATGACGCGTTGCGCATGCTGCAGGATGAAGAGCCTCGCATCGTCTGGCTACCTGCTTCTGGCAAGAACGCTGCCGAAGCGCTTGCCGCATGCCTTTCGCGCGTCAATGGTGATTTCATTGCAGTGCTTGATGCCGGAGACGTCATCGCACCCGGCGCCGCAGTCGAAGTCGCCAATGCGTTCATCGAATCGCCGGCCAGCGACATTCTTTACTGCGACGAAGACGAGTGGTCGGTCGAAGGCGGCCGCGCCCAGCCGTACTTCAAGCCGAACTGGTCGCCGGAGCTGCTTTATGCCTTCAACTACTTCGGACGCTTGACGCTGTTGCGCCGGCAACTGGTCGAGGCTGCGGGCGGAATCGATTCCGCGGTGGGCGCCGGTTTCGAGTGGGATCTGAACCTTCGCGTGAGCGATTTCGCCCAAACCGTCACCCGCATTCCTAAGGTACTGTGCCATCGCGCAACTGGTGGCGGTCACCGGGAACGGCCGTCGACCGACTCGGCTGAAGCCGCCTCGCATCGCTCGGCATTGCGCAAATACTGGGCGCAAAAAGGCATTGACGCGTCAGTCCAGACGCAGCCGGACGGCACCCACCACGCGACCTGGGACATTGATCGGCCGCCGCTCGTCTCGATCGTGATTCCGTCGAAAAACAAGGACCACCTGCTGCGCATGTCCGTGGGTGGGCTGCTGCGGGAAACGGCTTATCCAAATAAGGAAATCATCATCGTGGACACCGGCTCTACCGAGCCGGAAGCGCTGGCGTACTACGCCGAGCTCGCCGCCGAGCCGAGCGTCCGCATCGTTCATTTCAACAAGACCTTCAACTACTCTGCCGCGTGCAATCATGGGGCAGCGTTCTCGCGCGGCGAAATCTTGCTGTTCTTGAACAACGACATCGAAATCGTTTCGCCCGATTGGCTGCACGAAATGGTGCGCGTGGCAATGCGGCCCGGCGTCGGCGTGGTCGGCGCCAAGCTGGTGTTCCCGTCAGGCGAACTGCAGCACGGCGGCGTGGGCGTTGGCATTCACCTTTGCGGCCTGATGTATCGCAGTGCGGAGCGGCTCGGTTGGGGTGTGTTCGGTTCGCCGGACCACGCCCGGAACTGGCTTTCGATCATGGGTGCCTGCCAAATGGTACGGCGCGATGCCTTTGAGCGCGTGGGCGGATTCGACGAGTCATACCTGATTGCAATGAGCGACGTCGCACTCTGCCTGCAGGTCTGGCGCGCTGGTTATCGCATTGCCTATGTACCGCAAGCACGCCTCGTGCACCACGAAGGCGCGACACGGGGCAACACTAACCCCCAGATCGATATGCGTCGAATAGCCGATGACATTCGCACCCTGGGTATCGATGAAGACCCCTATCTTCACCCCGAGTTGGATGCTAACCACGCGATTCCGACCCTTCGAGTCGGCGCGGCGCCCTCGGTTCGCGAGAAGCTCAAGGCCAGCCTTCGCGAATTCGGCTCGCCCAGGCCGCAGCTGCAGACGCTCGACCTCTCAAACGATGGCGCATGCTTGGCGGTTGCGATGCGGCCGCGCGAAAGCGTGATCTGGACACCCCAGCCGGCGCATGGCGTGCGCGATATCTGGTCTGCTGCACGGTGGTGCCTGGACCTCTTGCGTACATGCCCCGACATCCGCCTGCGCTTTCCAGCCGCACTGTCCGAAGGCCCGGAAGGTGCGTTTGTCGGCTGGCTGGAAGCAGAGGGTGCGAATCGTTTCGGACTAGGCAAGAATGCGCTCGCCGCGATTCGCGCGATGTGGTCGGAGGACTTGGCGGTCCGGGCGCGGCAGGCGTTTCTCTATCACTCGGAGGTCCGCGCATTGCTGCCCCACGGCTTGCTGCCGATTGGAAGACGCGAGCTGTTCCATTGGTTCGTGCAGCATGGCCGTCGCAACGCGGATTTGAGGCTGGAAGAAATCTGGTGGCTGTTCTGGACAGCCGCCGAAAGGCCCGAGGCCGAACTGGTCAAGGCCTATGAGTTCACCCCCGAGTGGCAAAAGCTTTATCCCGATGGCCTGACGGTTTTCGGCCGCCGCGCCTTTGCCGCATGGTTCCGCGCCCACTATCGCGTGGCCGATCTGTGGGCGGACCCGGTGCGTTGGCCGGTCGATATCCCGCCTGCCCGCCAGCTTCGGTCTGCGTATCGGACGCGCGAGCAATGGCAGCGCCTGCACCCCAAAGCACTGGACGATTTCGAGTCCGCGAAGGCATTGATCGACTGGCTGCAGTCGTCAGAAGCCATGCAGACTGAAGAGGTGCGGGCATGGTGCGCCGGGCTCGACAAAGACGCCGTGGCAGCCGAGATGACGACGCCCGGCGTCAATGTCATCGGACATTTTTCGTATCCCTCGGGTCTTCGGGTTTCCGTGGAGGCGCTGGTCAAGGGCCTGCGAGAAGTCGGCGTGCAGACCGCGCTACGTGACCTTCGAACCGACAAGAAAGACGATCCGGTTCACGCGCAGTTTCGTGATTTCGAAGACTTCGAAACGACCATCATCCACACACAGCCCGAGCCGTTCTTCAACGAGGCCTATAGCCGCAGCGATCTGAACGAGTACTTGCCGCGCACATATCGGATTGCCTACTGGTACTGGGAGTTCGACTCGATTCCGGATTCATGGCTCGATGCGGCAGCCAAGGTCGATGAAGTCTGGACAGCCACTGAATTCGTTGCCAAGGGCCTGCGTGATCGGCTCTCCATTCCGGTGCGCACCATATTCCCCGGCGTTGCACTGGGTGCTTACCAGCAGCGAGAGCGCAAGTACTTCGGCCTGAAGGATGGAAGCTTCACGTTCCTGTTCACGTTCCACATGATGAGCGTGATGGAGCGCAAGAATCCGCTTGGTTTGATCAATGCATTCAAGGCCGCCTTTTCCCCGCAGGAAGACGTAACGCTGGTGCTGAAGACGTCATTCGGCGATCGTCATCCGGCGCAGCTGAAAGAACTGCGTGCGGCCGCAGAGGGCCATAACATCGTGGTGATCGATCAGGTCTACAGCCCCGACGAAGTGCTGTCGCTCATGGATGCGTGCGACGCTTACGTGTCACTGCATCGCAGCGAAGGTCTTGGCCTGACGATGGCCGAGGCGATGCTGATGGGCAAGCCGGTCATTGCCACCAACTACTCTGGCAACGTCGATTTCATGGGTGAGGATGACAGCCTGCTGGTGTCCTACAAGTTGGTAAAACTCGGTCGTCCAATTCCGCCTTACGACGAAAAGCTTGAGTGGGCCGAGCCATCCACAGAGCACGCAGCGCAACTCATGCGCCGCCTGTATGAAGACCGGGCGTGGGCCAAGGAGGTCGGTGCGCGCGGCAAAGCGCGTGCGGCCATTGATCTGTCTTTGAAAATGGCGGGCCAGAAGGCCGCGGCACGGCTGGCCGAAATCCGCGCGACGTTCCAAACAGAATCGAAGAGCTAAATAAAGAGCTCCGGGGCCGTGTTTGCGGCCCCGGTTGCCGCTTACTTGTTCAAGCCGCGAGTCGCGTGTGCTCGGCCATGTACGCTTCCATGTCCACCGCCTCCAAGCGGCCATGGCTGAGTTTCACGACCTTGTTGCATTCCTTGGCGATCAGGTCGGGCGAGTGCGAAGCGAGCACCAGAATGCCCGATTTGGACACCACGTCGCGCATGCGCTGCTCGGCTTTCTCGGTGAACTCGGCATCGCCTACTGACAGCCATTCATCCATGAGCAGGATGTCTGCCTCGACGCTGGTCGAGATCGAGAAAGCCAGGCGCATCATCATCCCTGTGGAGTAGGTGCGCACAGGCATGTCCACATACTGGCCGAGACCGCTGAATTCGCAAATCTCGGGCGTACGCTCGTCGATCTCCTTCTTGCTCATGCCCATCACCAGGCCGCGCAGCATGATGTTCTCTACACCCGTCGCGTCCATCTCAATACCAAGTGATGGATCGATGAGGCTCGACACGCTTCCTTCGCGCCGGAATTCACCGGCCGAGGGCTCGTACACGCCCGCCAGAGTGCGTAAAAGGGTCGATTTGCCCGCGCCGTTGTGGCCGATCAGCCCCAAGCGGTCGCCGCTACGCAGTTCGAGATTGATGTCGCTGAGGGCCTGGACCACGGTAACACCGGTCTCCTTACCGAAACGCCCGCCGGTCACGGAGGCTGCAAGCGTCTTCTTCAGAGAGGCTGCGCCCGCACCGTAGATTGGGAAATTGACGGCGACGTTCTTGAGTGAAATGGATGCCATAGATCAGAGCCAGTAAACAACGCGGCGGCGATACTTGATGAAGAGCAGCGTGGACCCCACGACGCTCACCACGGTCCAGGCCAGGATGCCGAGCCAGCTGTGCATCTCCGCCACGCCGCCCATCAGGGGTGTGCGCAGCAGATCAAGCATTTGTGCAAAAGGGTTCCACAGGACGTACTGGGCGCGTTGCGGCAGGCTTTCGGGCAGCCAAAAAACCGGTGTCAGGAACATCAGCATCTGCATGACGCTGTTCACGATCTGCGTCACGTCGCGAAAACGGGTGCAGATCAGCCCAAGCAGTACGCCGATCGCATGTGCATTGACGACTGCGATCACCATCGCGGGAAGGATCAGCAGCGCCGACCAGGACAGCGAAATGCCCGCCCAGAGCGCGACCGGCACATACAAAATGATCTGGTGGGCAAACTGGATCAGGTTGCGCGCAATGCTTCGCCAGACAAAAAGGCTGATCGGAAAGTAGCCCTGCTTCAGGTAATTGGACGAGCCCACGAATGCGTTGCACGCCTCGGAGACCACGCTGGAAAAAAATCCCCAGAAGATGATTCCGAGCGCAAGGTGAGGAAAGAACTTTGAAAGTTCCGTGCCGAAGAGCGAACTGTAGAGCGGGCCCATGCCGCCAATCATTGCGCCCATGCTCAACGTGAGCCAGAGCGGACCGAGCATCGAACGCCGATAGCGAAGAACGATGTCGAACCAGGCCAGTGTCCACCAGATGTCGGTGCGGCGTGTCCCCTCCCACCAGTCGGATAGGGCACTACGGTGGAGGTTGGAGTGAATTTCTTGGGTCATGCGCGTCCGTAGGTGTCTGCGAGCCTGACGATATCGTCCTCGCCAAGGTAAACACCGCACTGGACTTCGATAAGCACCAATAGTTCTTCGCCGATGTTGGTCAAACGATGTTTCTCCTTCAATGGGATATGGCGGTATTCGCCCGGCCCGGTGACATGTTCGATGTCGCCGATCTGCACGATGCCCCGCCCTTGCACCACCACCCAATGCTCGGAGCGCTGGTGGTGATACTGCAAAGACAGCGATTCTCCGGGTTTGACCGTGATTCGCTTGACCTTGTAGCTATCTTCTTCCTTGAGTGTTGCGTAGGTGCCCCATGGGCGGTGCACCACGGAGGGCAGATGAACCGCCTCGTGCTTGCGGGATTTCAGCGTATCAACGATCTTTTTGACTTCCTGGGCGCTGTTCTTGTGGGCAACCAGCAGCGCGTCGGGAGTGTCGACAATGACGAGGTCGTGAACGCCCAGCGTCGCCACCAGTTTCGGAATATGGCTGTCGACCTGCACATGGGTGCCGGTGGTGTCGATCGCCACGACGTCCGATGGCATTGTGTTGCCGCTCGCATCTTGGGGCTGGGCTTTTGCCACCGCAGGCCAAGAGCCTACGTCGCTCCATTGGAATTTGGCCGGAACCACGTGCACGTTGTCGGCCGGCTCCATCACTGCATAGTCGATGCTGATGTCGGGCTGGAGTCCGAAGGCATGCAAATCGAATTGGATGGTGTTGCCTTGATGTTCCGTGCTCTTCAGCGCTTTTTTGGCGGCGTCCAGCAGTTCGGGTGCGTACTTCTCAAAGGCGGCCACTATGGCGTTTGCCGTGAAGCAGAACATCCCGCTGTTCCAGTAATAGCGTCCGGTAGCCAGATACTCCTGCGCGGTCTGCAAATCGGGCTTCTCGACAAAGCGCTTGGCCGGTTGACTCGACCGCGAGACCTGGGCCACTTCGATATAGCCGAAGCCTGTGTCCGGACTCGTCGGGCTGATGCCAAATACAACCAGCGCTCCTTGCGTGGCAAGTTTGAAAGCCTGGCTGGCACTCGCGACGAAGGCTTCGACATCGGGCACGAGGTGATCGGCGGACAGCACGAGCATCACGGTTTCGCCACCGAATTTCTCGATACATTGCAGCGCCGCAAGCGCGATGGCGGGGCCGGTATTGCGGCCCTTCGGCTCGAGAAGCAGCGTGGCGTCCGGCGGGTCGGCCATTTGGCCCAGCACATCCTTGGTCAGGAAGAGATGATCCTTGTTCGTAACAATCATCAGATCACCGGTGCCGCAGGCTTGGCCACGTTCGATGGCCTGCTGCAGCAGCGTCGAGCCGCCCAGCTTCATAAAGGGTTTTGGAAACGCCTGCCGTGATGCTGGCCAAAGCCGGGAGCCTGCCCCCCCCGAGAGCACAACTGAAAGTACGTGCATTTTTTATAGGAGTGTGAAGAAGGGGATAATTTTACCGGCCTTGCTCCAAAGGGCCCGTAACCAGTGGAAGCCTCTATTTTCGTGATCTCGAGCAATGTTCAGTAAGCCTACGCTGCCAGCCCCGCAGCCCCATATTCGGCGAAGGGGGCTTGAAAACGGCTTGAGCAGTGCACAGCTTCAACGCCGGATCGCCTTGCTCGAGCACGAGACGCAGTCCCTCGAAACGCGGTTATTGGAGATGCAGCAGTCCACCAGTTGGCGCGTCACGGCGCCGCTGCGCTGGGCCAGCCGGTGTCTTCAGCGGGTCGTGGGCGGTGCACCCTTGCCGCAGGTCGAAGAGCGAGGAGATTACGCGGATTGGGTCGAGCGCTACGACATGATCGATCCGGCGGCCACCGATCGCAGGCGCCGGGAAATCGATGCATCGCCGAAGCGCCAGCGTTTGCTGCTGCTGCCCGCAGGCGAACTGAGCGCAGGCACACTCGACGCGCAGTTGTACAAAGAATGGACGCAAAGGCCGGCCGGATCCCTGCCCGAGGGCTTCAACGCGGCGGCCTCCGCCGACTGGGTCATCTGGATCGAGCCAGGCTGCACACTGCCGTCGCACGCACTGTGGGTCATCGCCCAACAGAGCACTGCGCACCCCGAGGCCCGCTTGATCTATGCCGATGAAGACGAGCTGGATGCGAACGGTCGGCGCATCAATCCTTTTTTCAAGCCCGACTGGAATCCGGACCTTTTCCTCAGCCGCAATCTCTTTGCTTCGTGGGTTGCCATCGAGGCCCACCTGTTCGATGAATCCGGCGGAGTTCGTGCGGAGCTGCCGCCTCCCGAACAGGGCTATGACCTCGCGCTGCGCTGTGTGGAACGGGTTCGCAGCGAGCAGATACGCCACATCCCACACGTGCTCGCCCACCGCCGTGCTTCTGAGGTCGAATTCGGTGGTCGGCCTGGAGGCGTTGCCGTACTGAATGCCCATTTCGCGCGAACAACCACCGCAGCCAGGGCCGAGGCCACGCAGTTTGGCTATCGCACCCGTTATGCGTTGCCATCTTCGCCGCCGCTGGTTTCGTTGATCATTCCGACGCGCAACGCGCTGCCGCTGGTACGGCAGTGCATCGAGAGCATCGTGCTCGAGACGGACTATCCGAACTACGAAATTCTTCTGGTCGACAACGGATCAGACGACCCTGAAGCGCTTGCCTACTTCGCCGCACTGAATGCGCAGCAGGGCATCACCGTTATCCGTGACGAGCGTGCGTTCAACTATTCGGCGCTGAACAACGCGGCAGTTGCAAGGGCACAGGGCGAACTTGTCGCGCTGCTCAACAACGACATTGAGGTCATCTCGCCCGGCTGGCTCGCGGAGATGGTGTCGATTGCCTTGCAGCCGGGAGTGGGCGCTGTCGGCGCGAAGCTGCTTTATCCCGACACGACTGTCCAGCACGGGGGCGTGATTCTGGGTGTCGGCGGCATCGCAGGCCACGCCCACAAGCACTTGGCTCGCTCGGATCCCGGCCATGGCAGGCGTGCGCAGCTTGCGCAATCTTTCAGCGCCGTGACTGCCGCCTGCCTGGTTGTGCGCAAGGCGCTTTACGAGCAAGTGGGAGGACTCGACGAGGAACACCTCACGGTGGCCTTCAATGACATCGACTTCTGCCTGCGCCTTCGCGAAGCTGGTTACCGCAACGTCTGGACGCCTGAGGCCGAACTGTTCCATCACGAATCGGCGACGCGTGTCTCGGATTTCTCCGGCCCGGCGCTGCAGCGCTTTCTTCGTGAAGAGCAGTTCATGCGCGGGCGCTGGGGCGCGCTGCTGCAGGCCGACCCCGCCTACAACCCCAACCTGAGCCTCGCCGCCGAGGATTTCAGCTACGCTTGGCCGCCCCGAACCCCTTGGCTCCCCCCTTCGACATGACAGCAGGCCCGAACACCGCCGCGCCAACGCCCCCCTTTGTTTCCGTCGCGCTTTGCACCCACAACGGCGCGCGTTTCCTACGTGAGCAGGTACGAAGCATCTGCCTGCAGACCTTGCCGCCGGTGGAAATCGTGTTGTCCGATGACGCATCGACCGACGGATCGGTGGAGGTGGTGCGCGCTGCAGTGGCCGAGTGCGCCGCCGAGCGCCCCGGGCACGCTATTTCCCTGCGCATCTTCGAGAACAGGCCCGCCCTGCGCGTGGTCAAGAACTTCGAGCAGGCGATCGGCGCCTGCACCGGCGGCCTGATCGCGCTCAGCGACCAGGATGACGTCTGGCTCCCTGACCGCCTTGCGCAGATGGTGCCGCTCTTCGAACGCGATCCGAAGCTGCTGCTCTTGCACACCGATGCACGCCTGGTCAACGCCGAGCGTCGCGACCTGGGCGATACGCTTTTTCATGCGCTCGAGGTCACGCCATCCGAAATCGAGCGCATCCATGGCGGAAACGCATTCGACGTGTTCCTCCGGCGCAACCTCGTGACCGGCGCGACCACGGTGTTTCGCCGCTCTCTGCTCGAGCACGCGCTGCCCTTGCCGGTCGAATGGGTGCACGACGAATGGCTGGGCATCATCGCCTCGGCCATCGGGCGAGTCGACCTGCTGGAGCAGCCGCTGATCGACTACCGCCAGCACGAGTCAAACCAGATCGGGGCGCGGCGCGACACCTTCGCAGCCAAGGTGCACAAGGCGCTGGCTTCCAGGGGGAGCACGCACGTCGAGCGGGCTCACAAGGCCGAATTGCTTCTTGCGCGGCTGCAGAAATTCGGAGACGCGGTCTCGCCGGAAATTCTCGCGAGGGTGCGCAGCAAGATCGAGCATCAGCGGTTTCGCGCCGCATTGCCCGCATCGCGGATCGCCCGTTGCCTGCCGATCCTTCGCGAAGCCATGACCGGGCGCTACGACAAGTTCGGCCGTGGCTTCCGGGGTGTGGTTCGCGATCTGTTCGAATCTGTGTAGGCTCGGCGCGCGCACCGAACCGCGTTCTTCCAGAAAAACAATGACCCCAATGAATTCCTCTCCAACATCCATCGCCGGCGGGACGGGCGTGTCGCCCACGGTAGTGGTGATCATCCCGTTCTATAACGGCGCCGATTTCATCGAGCGTTCGGTCCGCAGCGTGTTCGAGCAGTCCGTGCCGGCGAATGAAGTGATCGTGGTCAACGACGGCTCCCGGCCCGAAGAGCGCGCGGCGCTCGACGCGCTGGCCGAGCGCTATCCCTTCCGCATCCTGGACAAGGAGAACGGGGGGCAGGGCTCGGCGCGCAACGCCGGAGTGGCTGCTTCCACGTCCGAGTACATCTGCTTTCTGGATCAGGATGATTTTTATCTGCCTAACCACATTGAGATCCTGGTCGAAGCGATTCCCGCCAAGGAGGCGCGGTTCGGCTTCGTCTATGCGGATCTCTACGAGGCCGATGCGGATGCCAATGTAATCCGGACTGGTGTGGTCAAGCTGGGCGCCAAATCGCACCCCAAAACGGATCTCTTCGACCTGCTGCGCCACGACATGTTCGTCCTGCCATCGGCCAGCCTGATCAGCCGAACCGCCTTCGATGCCGTTGGGGGGTTCGATCCGCAGTTCACGGGGTATGAAGACGATGATCTTTTTCTGAGAATCTTCAGGAAAGGCTACACCAACCATTTTGTCGATCGGGCCGTGACGGTCTGGTGCATCCACACCGCGAGCACTTCGTTCGGCGTTCGCATGGTCCGCAGCCGTTTCAGGTATTTCATGAAGCTGGCCGCGGCCTTTCCGGACGAGCCGCGGCGCTCGCTGTACTACCTGCGCGATTACCTGGTGCCGCGCTTCCAGGCGTACTTCGTCGACCACGCGATCGATTCGGCCAAGCACGACAACGAATTCCGCGCCGAGATGCTCGACATCCTGGAGCAGTACGCCGCGGTGGTCCTCGCCAATCCGTCGGTGGGCCGCAAGTCCAAGCTCAAGCTGCGCATGGTCATCTTCCTGCTGCGCCGCGTTTCGCCTTCGACGGTGGCAGCAATCGGCTCCCTGACCAAGGTGCCGGGGCTGCGCACGGTCAGGCGCCTGCTCGACTGATGGCGCCTGGCGTCCGGGAGAACTGAGCGGCCAACCTCGTTTTCATCGGCCGTGGCGCTCGAGCAAGATGTCGTCGAGGTAGGGCACTGTCCGAGCGTAGTCCGATCGAAAATGGTCACGATCTTTGTACACCGGCGTCCCATCGGCCAGTGCCCGGATGCACTGATTCTCGGGGCACAGGAAAGGCAGCGGATCAACAACCGATGCACCGCTGCGGTTGGCGATCTCGGCCATGCGCTGGTTGAGGCTGTTCTGCGTTGTGCGAAGCGCAATGTGAGGGGTCATCCGCCCGACGTGCATGGTGCCGAGCCGGTGGCCGCTGATCAAATGCTCGGGACTGAATTCCAGCCCGATCGGGTTGTCCAGCAGCAGGTAGACCTTCTTCCTCGAAGCGATGCGTTTCAGCAGAATCTCCAGCGAGGCCAGTGATGCGTCCACCCCGCTGCCTTCGCGGAAGAGGAGTTTTTGTGGGCCTGCGCGGAAGTAGAACCCTTCTTCGCTGAGCGCGCCCGTGGCCGGCTGGGCCTGGTCGATGAAATAGCAGTTCCAGCATCCCCCGATCACGATGGTGTCGACATCGTCGGTCAAGGCGTAATCGATGAAGGCCGTTCGCAACTCGTCGCAGCCCGGCGTGGCGTCGCGAAAAATACCCGGAACGAAAGGACATCCGGGTGCGGTTGCGAACGTGATCGAGTTCAGCTGCTGCGCTGGATCCTTCGCCAGTTGTGCGGCACGGATCGCATATTGCTGGACGTGGCTGTCGCCCATGATCAAGACGCGCTCCTTGCCGGAGCCGACCCTAAAGACGGTCTGTCCGCTTTTCAGTTTTGCCGGGGTTAGGCCCTCCCCGAACACCCAGTTCTTTCGTGCCGCCTCGACCGTGTCGAAGTAAGAGTCGTCCAGGCGGCCTGTGAGCCGGCTCGTCAGGGCGAAGACACCGAGCACAGCCAAGCAGGCCACGGCTGCGCCGAGTGTGCGCACCATGCGCGGCGCCGACGAGGCCCGTGCCGGGCGTTCGACAAATCGGTAGGTGATCCAGGCCAGCAGAACCGCTGTCGCCAACAGAAAGGCGCGCAGGCCTTCGGATGGCAGGCCACCTTCCACGATGCGCGCGAACACGAGCAAGGGCCAATGCCAAAGGTAAAGTGGATAACTGATCAGGCCGATCCACACCATCGGCTTCGAGGCAAGCACGTAGCGGTTGAGCACGCCGGTCGGGCCGGCTGCAATGCAGTAGAACGCACCCAGCGTGGGCAGGATGGCCCAGAAACCCGGAAAAGCCTTGTTGCCGCGGATGTAGGCGAGGCCCAGGCCGATCAGCACCAGCCCGGCAATCGACTGCGCATGGCGCCCCCAACCCGGCTTTGGCAGGGGCCGGTGAAGCCGCATGTACGCCAGCATGCCGCCGATCATCAGCTCCCAGAAGCGCGACAACGGCGAATAGAACGCCGCCGTGCGGTGGCTATGGATGGTCGAGACGTTCAGCAGGAACGACATGGCTGCCACCGCGCCCACCACCGCGAGCACGCGCCACTTGCGCTTCCACGCCAGGCCCAGTAGCACGGGCCAGAAGATGTAGAACTGTTCCTCGATGGCCAGCGACCACAGGTGCAGCAGCGGCTTGGTCTCGGCCGCGTTGTCGAAGTAGCCGGCTTCGTTCCAGAACGCGAAGTTCGAGACAAAGCCCGCGCCTGCCGCCACGTGCTTGCCGAGCTGCTCCCACTCGTTAGGCAGAAGCGCATACCAACCGAAGGCGAACGTGGCCGCCAGCACCAGGCCCAGCGCTGGAAAGATGCGCTTTACCCGCCGCGCGTAGAACTCGCGGTAGCTGAATCCGTCGCCCTCGAAGCTGCCCAGGATGATCGTCGTGATCAGGAAACCCGAAATGACGAAGAAGATGTCGACGCCGATGAAGCCGCCCTTGATCCACTGCGGAAACGCGTGGTAGCCGAGCACCGAAATCACGGCGACGGCACGCAGGCCGTCGATGTCGGGTCGGTATTTGGGGTGAACCAGGTGGGCGTGTTCCTGCGGGGATGTCGGGCTGCTGGTTGTCGTCATCGTCGTCGTTGGGGAGGGAAAGGCGGCTTGGCTCCGGCTTCCGGGCCCCGGATTGTCTTCGCAAACGGAAAGCGTTTGTTTCAGGAATGGCGGGGGCGTGCCCGCAGGTAGCGCCAGAACACCGCCGAGCTCCACACCTTCAGCAGGCTGGTCACGTGCCAGTACAGGTGCTTCTTGCTGCTGCGGCTGGCGCGCTGGGCCTCGTGGCGCGCGAGCAGGTCTTCTCCCACCTGCAGCTTCCAGCCTGCCAGCTGGGTCCTTGCGCAGATGTCGAAGTCTTCGCCGTACATGAAGAATCGTTCGTCGAAACCGCCGATCTCGCGGTAGGCGGCGCTTCGAAACAGCATGAACAGGCCCGGAATCCAGTCAGGTACCGCTGGGCGCACATAGCCAGGCTTGCGCCGGGTGAGGATCTCGAGCGGCGTGATGATTGCGCGGTGCTGCTCGGGGGTGCTCTTGTCCGGCTCCAAAATGCGCGGCGTCAAAAGGCCGGCATCGGGCGCGGCCTGCGCAACCAGCGGGGCCAGAACGTCGTTGTCGAATCGGATGTCCGGGTTAAGGACCAGGAACCATGGCGTGTCGCAGCGTTCGAACGCCTGGTTGTGGTTGGCCCCAAACCCCTTGGGGCTCGCGTTTTCGATGCGCTCGACGGCAAATCCCCATTTCCGGCCGTCCAGCAGGTCGGGTTCGGGGATGTTGATCGTCAGCACCACCTTGGCGGTCGAAGCCCGGCTGAAGCGGTCGAGTTGCTCGAGCAGCGGCAGCACCAACGCGAGCTGGCCGTGGCTGACGATCGAAACGGTGATCGGGGGTTGGGAGGGGGAGGGCGCTGGCATGGTCTAATTTCGCTCGGGAATTCTAGGGTTCCCGAACACCCACACATGATTGCTCTGATCGTCATCAGTTTTTTCGTCTCCGCCTTTGCGGTCCAGCTGTTCATGCGCCGCGCGCGCAGGCATGCCCGGCTCTACGGCACCGACATGCCCCAGCGCTTCCACAGGGGGCACGTGCCGCGGCTTGGCGGCGCGGGGATCCTGCTCGGCATGGGCGCGGCCTGGCTGGCGTCCGGTATTACCGGCACCGATCCATTCAACGTGTCCTGGCCGGTCAAGACCTCGATGCTCACGCTGCTGTGCATTGCGCCGGCTGTGCTCGCGGGCATCGTCGAAGACGTCACGCAGAACGTCAGGGTGCGCTACCGGCTGGGGCTCACCATCGGCTCCGCCTTGCTGGTGTGCTGGGTGCTGGGGCTCAGCCTGTCGCGCACCGGCATCGAAACGGTCGACACGTGGCTCGCCATGGTTCCCTATGGCGCTGTGCTGTTCGCGGCCCTGGCCATCGGCGGCCTGCCGCACGCCTTCAACATCATCGATGGGTACAACGGCCTGGCCGGCACCGTGGCGGTGCTGGTTTGCCTGGCTGTTTCGCACGTGGCGCTGCAGGTGGGCGATCGCCAGCTGGCGGCCATGATGGTGTGCCTGGTGGGCGCCACCGTCGGTTTCCTGATCTGGAACTATCCGCGCGGCAAGATCTTTGCCGGCGACGGCGGCGCCTACGTGTGGGGCATGGTCATTGCGGTGGCCTGTGTGACGCTGGTGCAGCGGCACCGCGTCGTCTCGCCATGGTTCCCGATGCTGCTGCTGATCTACCCGGTGTGGGAGACGCTGTTTTCCATCTACCGCAAGCTGGCGCGCGGGCAGTCGCCCGGCACCGCCGATGCCCTGCACTTTCACCAGCTGATCTTCCGGCGCATCGTGCGGGTGGCGTTTGCCGACGACGAGGCCCGGCAATTGCTTGCCCGCAACAACAGGACCTCACCTTACCTGTGGATGTTTGCGGCGCTGTCGGTGGTGCCGGCCGTGCTGTTCTGGAACAACACCATCGTGCTGATGCTGTTCTGCCTGCTGTTCGTCACGACCTACGTGGGCGCCTACCTCATGATCGTGCGCTTCAAAGTGCCGCGCTGGCTGCGCCCCTGACTGCGCTTTCTTTGCGAGAATTTCCCTCATCGTCCTTCGCTTTGGAGCCTGACCGCCCATGACCGACCCCGTCCTCAACATTCCCCCGCGCGACAAGGCCGAGATCCTGGCCCAGGCCCTGCCGTACATCCGCAAGTTCCACGGCAAGACCATCGTCATCAAGTACGGCGGCAATGCCATGACCGACCCAGCCCTGCAGGCCGACTTCGCGGAAGACGTGGTGCTGCTCAAGCTGGTCGGCATGAACCCGGTGGTGGTGCACGGCGGCGGCCCGCAGATCGAGGCGGCGCTCAATCGCTTGGGCAAGAAGGGCAGCTTCATCCAGGGCATGCGCGTGACCGACGCCGAAACCATGGAAGTGGTCGAGTGGGTGCTGGCCGGCGAAGTGCAGCAGGACATCGTGGGCTTGATCAACCAGGCCGGCGGCAAAGCCGTGGGCTTGACCGGGCGCGACGGCGGCCTGATCCGGGCGCAAAAGCTCAAAATGGCGGACCGCACCGACCCCAACCTGCACCACGACGTGGGCCAGGTGGGCGACATCGTCTCCATCGACCCCAGCGTGGTCAAGGCCCTGCAGGACGACGCCTTCATTCCCGTGGTCAGCCCCATCGGCTTCGGCGAGGAGAATGAAAGCTACAACATCAATGCCGACGTCGTCGCTGGCAAGCTGGCCACCGTGCTCAAGGCCGAGAAGCTCATGCTCCTGACCAACACGCCCGGCGTGCTCGACAAGAACGGCAAGCTGCTCACCAACCTGAGCGCGCGCGAAATCGACGACCTGTTTGCCGACGGCACCATCTCAGGTGGCATGCTGCCCAAGATCGAAGGCGCGCTCGATGCGGCCAAGAGCGGTGTGAACGCGGTGCACATCATTGACGGCCGCGTGCCGCACGCCATGCTGCTTGAGATCCTGACCGACCAGGCTTACGGCACGATGATTCGGGCGCGCTGAGCCAGCAGGTCCGGCTTAGCCTTCGTACCCGCTCGGGTTCCCCTGCTGCCACCGCCAGCTGTCCGCGCACATCTGCTCAAGCCCGCGCTGAGCACGCCAGCCGAGGGTCGTCTCCGCGAGCGACGGATCCCCCCAGTACGCGGGCACGTCGCCGGGCCGGCGCGGGCCGATCTCACAAGGCAGCGGCCGACCGCTCGCGCGTTCGAAGGCATGCACCACCTCGAGCACCGAGGCGCCGCGGCCGGTCCCGAGATTCAGCGTCACCAGGCCCGCCTGCTTTTCTGCGTGCCGCAGGGCCGCGACGTGCCCCTCGGCCAAGTCCATCACATGTACGTAGTCGCGCACGCCGGTGCCATCGGGCGTCGGATAGTCGTTCCCGTGGATGAGCAGCTTGTCGCGCTGGCCCACGGCCACTTGGCACACGAAGGGCATCAGGTTGTTCGGCTTGCCTTGCGGATGTTCGCCGATGAGCCCGCTCTCATGCGCACCCACCGGGTTGAAATACCGCAATAGTGCAATGCGCCAATTCGGCTGCGCGTGGTACAGATCGATCAGCGCTTCTTCCACCATGCGCTTGGAGCGCCCATAGGGATTGGCCGGCCTGCAGGGGGCGTCTTCCGGAATGGGCGAGTGGTCGGGTTCCCCGTATACCGTGGCGGACGACGAAAAGATCAGCGTATGAACGCCCGCCTGCTGCATGGCCGAGGCGAGCACCAGGCTGCCATGCACGTTGTTGTCGTAGTAGGTGAGCGGATCGGCCACGGAGTCGCCGACGGCCTTGAGGCCCGCAAAGTGGATCACGGCCGAGAAGCGTTCGCTGCCCAGCACGCGGTCGAGCAAGTTCCTGTCGCGCACGTCGCCCACGATCAGCCGCGGCGCGCTGCCCGTGATCTGGCGCAGCCGGTCCAGCACGCGGACGTCGCTGTTGCCGAGGTTGTCGAGAATGACCGGGGTATATCCCGCTGCCGTCAGCGCCACGCAGGTGTGGCTGCCGATAAAGCCTGCACCTCCGGTCACCAGAACGCTGCGTTGGGCCATGTGATCTCTTTTCTGTTTGCGAAGCCTGATTCTGTACGAGCTTTTCGGGGGCTGGTTTGCACGCGCTCACTGCAGGCGCCCCTGTGCGAGAATCAATTGATTACATCTTTGCACGCGCTCCCATGCAGAACGAAGAGACAAGCTACCCCGGCGTAGAAACCCAGACAGAGACGCTGACCCCTGCGGCGCCGGTGCGCAAGCGACCGAAGCCGGGGGAGCGGCGCGTGCAGATACTGCAGGCGTTGGCGGCCATGCTCGAGCAGCCCGGCGCCGAGCGGGTGACGACGGCGGCATTGGCCGCGCGGCTGGATGTGAGCGAGGCCGCGCTCTACCGCCATTTCGCCAGCAAGGCCCAGATGTTCGAGGGCCTGATCGACTTCATCGAGCAGAGCGTTTTCACGCTGGTGAACCAGATTCTCGAGCGCGAGGGCGCCACGGGCGCCCAGCAGGCCGCACGAATCCTCACCCTGCTGGTGCAGTTTGCCGAACGCAATCCGGGCATGACACGCGTCATGGTGGGCGACGCGTTGGTGTTCGAGAACGAGCGCCTCCAGCAGCGCATGAACCAGTTCTTTGACAAGATCGAAGCCACCTTGCGCCAAGTGCTGCGCGGCGCCTCCGCGGCGGACGGTTCGAGCACCCCCACGGTGGATGCCCAGGTGCGCGCAGCTGCGCTCACGGCCTTTGTGGTCGGGCAGCTGCAGCGCTTCACGCGTTCGGGCTTCCGCCGGGCGCCTTCGGAGCATCTCGAGGCCACGATCGCCCTGATCGTCGACACGAGCCGCAGCTGATCGGCAGCTGCCAAGAGGGTACCCAGGCGATAGCGCGGCACCGGGGCGCCGCACTCGACTTGCTTCATTGCGAAGCGTACGATCAGCGCCCCCTTGCCGCTGAGTCGCGGCGACAAGTCCGTGTTTGTGTGGCTTCTGAACGGAGGTTCGTATGAGCTATCACCTGGAAGGTCGCCTGCTGGAGGTCTGCAACTGCAATGTCCTGTGTCCCTGCTGGATCGGCGAGGACCCTGACAACGGCACCTGCGACACCATCGTCGCTTGGCGCATCGACAAGGGAACCATCGACGGCGTCGACGTCGGCGGCAACACCATCGCGGCCGTGGCGCACGTGCCGGGCAACATCCTCGAAGGCAATTGGACGGCGGCGATCTTCGTCGACGACAAGGCCTCCAAGGAACAAGAGGAAGCGCTGCTCAAGGTCTACACCGGGAAGGCCGGCGGGCCGATCGCCGATCTGGCCGCGCTCATCGGCCAGGTCGTGTCGGTCGAGCGGGCGCCCATCCGCTTCACCGTGAACGAAGGCAAGGGCGAACTGGAGATCGGCAAGGACTATTACGCCGAACTCGAGCCCTACCGCGGCGCGACCGGCGGACAGACCACGCTGTCGGACACCGTGTTCTCCACGGTGCCGGGTGCCCCGGTGTTCGTTGGCAAGGCACCCACCTACCGGTCGAAGAACGCCGCCCTCGGCATCGATCTCGACATCAAGAACCACAACGCGCTGCAGAGCACCTTCGTCTTCGACTCATGACCCCTATGGCCGGCTCGCCGCCGCGCCACGCCGTCCGCCACCGCCGCGTGTTCCTGCCGGTTCTTGCCGCGCTCGCCACGCTTGCGTGGCTGGTGTTGTGGGCCTGGGCGCGCAGCCCTTACGGACGCTATCTCGAACACGGCGACTGGACCGTCTCGGGCCCGGCCGCGTTCCTGTGCCAGGTCGTTCCCGCCGGCGGCGTGGTGGTGCCCGCGGTGCTCTATGCGGTGGCGTGGATCCTCATGACAATGGCCATGATGCTGCCGACCACGCTGCCGCTTTTCAACGCCTTCGATAGGTTGACCATGGGGCGCCCGGACCATGCGCGCCTGCTGGTGATGCTGGGGCTCGGCTACGTGGCGGTGTGGGGTGCCTTCGGGTTGCTGGCGCACGGCCTTCACAGCGCGGTGCTGGCTTTGCTCGCCAGCGCGCCAACGCTGGCCTGGCACGGTTGGGTGATCGGCGCCGCGACCATTGCTCTGGCCGGCGCCTTCCAGTTCAGCCGCCTCAAGCACCAGTGCCTCGAAAAGTGCCGCTCGCCATTGAGCTTCGTCATCGAGCACTGGCGCGGGCGGGCGCAGGCCCGCCATGCCTTCGTTCTGGGCACGCACCACGGGCTGTTCTGCGTTGGCTGCTGCTGGGCGCTGATGCTGCTGATGTTCGCCGTCGGCACGGGCAGCCTCGGCTGGATGCTTCTTCTGGCCGTCGTCATGGCACTGGAAAAAAACGTTAGCTGGGGCCATCGCCTGAGCGCGCCGCTCGGGTTCGCGCTGATGGGCTGGGCCGTCTTCACGGTGGCGTCGCATGTCTGAAGCCGTGTCCGAGGCGCGCGGCGCTCCGTCCCTCCTGCAGACCGTGGCCCTCACCGCGGCGGCCATGGTCGCGTTTGCGGCCAATTCGCTGTTGTGCAGGCTGGCACTGCAGCACCAGGGCATCGATCCGGCCAGCTTCGGCAGCATTCGGCTGGTTTCGGGCGCGCTCACGCTCGCCCTCGTCGTGCGGCTCAGAGCACGGCCGCCGTCGCCCGCCCGCGTCGACTGGCTCGCTGCCGCGATGCTGTTCGCCTACGTCGCATTCTTTTCGTTCGCCTACCTCAGCCTGCCGGCGGGAACGGGCGCGCTGATCCTGTTCGGTGCGGTGCAGCTCACGATGCTCGGCGCGGGCCTGGGTTCCGGCGAGCGCTTTGGGCCGCTCGCATGGCTGGGCTTCGTGCTGGCGGCGGGCGGGCTCGTCTACCTTGTGCTGCCGGGCGTCGCCGCGCCGCCGCTCCTGGGCGCCGCGCTGATGGCGATCGCCGGGGTAGCTTGGGGCGTGTATTCGCTGCGCGGCCGCGGCGTGGCCGATCCGCTGGCAGCCACGTCACGCAACTTCATGCGGGCCGTGCCGATGGCCCTGGCGCTGAGCTTGATCTTTGTCGCCCGCGCCCATGCGGACGCGACCGGCATCGCGCTGGCCGTGGCGTCCGGCGCCGTGACCTCGGGCCTCGGCTATGTCATCTGGTATGCGGCGCTGGCCCGTCTTTCGGCCATGCAGGCGGCGACCGTGCAGCTGTCGGTGCCGCTGCTGGCGGCGATCGGCGGCGTGCTGCTGCTGTCGGAAGCCATCACGCCGCGGCTCGCGGCCGCATCGGTGGCCATCCTCGGCGGCATTGCGATCGTGCTGAGCCAGAAGTCGCGCAACGCACGCCGTTAGGCGCGCAGGCTGGCTTCTACGCGATCGCCACGCCCACCTTCGAACCGGCCGCGACGATTTCTCCCCACGTCGCATCGTCCAGCCAGATGCCGTCGCGCTCGCGTGCCACGCGTGCGGCGCGCTCCGGCTCGCCCGCAATCTGCACCTGGTCGAAGCCCTCGCCTGGCGGGCTCTGGCGCAGCCACTCGACGAAGGCGGTCGCCTCCTGCTCGAAGCTCGCCTGGGTTCCCAGCTTGGCGGGGTCGATCAGGATCGTCAGCATGCCGTTGAGCACCGTGCGAGCGGTGTCGGCCGGGCGGTGCCAGGTTCCGCCGCCGCTGAGCGCACCGCCAAGCAGTTCGCACGCCATCGCCATGCCGTAGCCCTTGTGCTCGCCGAAGGTCATCAGCGCGCCGAAGAGGCCGTTGGCTTGCGGCACCACCACCACGCCGGGGTCGTTGGTGGGCGCGCCGTGTTCGTCGATCAGGTAGCCATCGGGCACCCGTTCGCCCTTGTTGTGGGCGACGCGCATCTTGCCCTGGGCCACGCGGCTGGTCGCAAAGTCGAGCAGGAAGGGCTCGGCCCCCGCCAGCGGAATGCCGATGCAGCACGGGTTGGTGCCAAAGCGCCCGTCGCCGCCGCCCCACGGTGCCACCACGGGCCGCGACAGCACGTTGACAAAGTGCATCGAGACCAGGCCTTGCGCCGTCGCCATTTCGGCAAAGTGCCCGATGCGGCCCAGATGATGCGCATTGGCGAGCGTGAAGATGCAGCTGCCGTGCTGCTTCGCGCGTGCGATGCCGAGCTCCGTCGCCTGCACGCCGACGATCTGGCCATAGCCATGCTGGCCGTCGATCGCGAGCATCGTGCCGATGTCGGCATTGACCTTGACCGAAGCATTGGGCTTGAGCCCGCCCTCGGCCACCGCATCGACATAGCGCGGCAGCATGCCCACGCCGTGCGAGTCATGGCCGCTCAGGTTGGCAAGCACGAGGTTGCCGGCCACCTGCGCGGCTTCGGCCGGCGTGCTGCCGGCGGCTTCGAGGATGCGGGCGCATTGCGTCCGGAGAACGGAGGCGGAAAGAGTCTGGGGCATATGTTCCTTACATCACCGCGCCGACTTGCCACGGCACGAATTCGTTCTGGCCGTAGCCATGTTTTTCGCTCTTGGACGGTTCGCCTGACGCGGTGGCCAGCACCAGTTCGAAGATGCGCTGCCCCATCTCCTGGATCGACGACGTGCCATCCACGATCTCGCCGCAGTTGATGTCCATGTCCTCTTCCTGCCGCTGCCACAGCGCCGAGTTGGTCGCGAGCTTGAGCGAAGGCGAGGGCGCGCAGCCGTAGGCCGAGCCGCGCCCGGTCGTGAAGCAGATGACGTTTGCGCCGCCGGCCACCTGCCCGGTAGCGCTCACGGGGTCATAGCCCGGCGTGTCCATGTAGACGAAGCCGTGCGCCGTGACAGGTTCGGCGTATTCGTACACCGCCTCGAGGTTGCTGGTGCCGCCCTTGGCCACCGCGCCAAGCGACTTTTCGAGGATGGTCGTGAGGCCGCCTGCTTTATTGCCCGGCGAGGGATTGTTGTTCATCTCGCCTTCATTGATCTCGGTGTAGTGCTCCCACCACTTGATGCGGTCGACCAGCTTCTGGCCGACTTCGTGCTTCACGGCACGGCGCGTCAGCAGATGCTCGGCGCCATAGACCTCGGGCGTCTCGCTGAGGATGGCCGTGCCGCCGTGCGCCACCAGCAGATCGACCGCCGCGCCCAGCGCTGGATTGGCACTGATGCCGGAGTAGCCGTCCGAGCCGCCGCATTGCAGCCCGATGGTGATGTGCGCCGCGCTGCAGGGCTCACGCTTCACCGCATTGGCGCGCGGCAGCATCTCGTTGATCAGCGCAATGCCTTTCTCCACCGTCTTGCGCGTGCCGCCGGTGTCCTGGATGTTGAAGGTGCGAAAGTTCTCGCCCTCGGCCAGGTGGCCGGTCGCAAGCCAGGCATTGATCTGGTTCGCCTCGCAGCCCAGGCCCACCACCAGCACGCCCGCGAAGTTCGGGTGCGTGGCATAGCCCGTGAGCGTGCGCTCCAGGATCTGCATGCCCATGCCCTGGGTGTCCATGCCGCAGCCGGTGCCATGCGTGAGCGCCACGATGCCGTCGACGTTCGGGTAGTCGGCCAGCGCCGATGGATTGGTCTTGCGCGAGAAGTGGTCGGCAATGGCGCGCGCCGCTGTGGCCGAGCAGTTCACGCTCGTGAGCACGCCGATGTAGTTGCGCGTGGCCACGCGGCCGTCGGCGCGCTTGATGCCCATGAAGGTCGCTTCGCGCTTTGGGGGCGCGGGCTTCACGTCGGCGCCGAACGCATAGTCGCGCTCGAAATCCCCCTTGTCGGGACCCATGTCGAGGTTGTGCGTATGCACGTGCTCGCCAGCCGCAATCGGCTTGCTCGCAAAGCCGATGATCTGGTTGTAGCGGCGCACCGGCTCGCCGGCGGCAATGGCGCGCGTCGCCACCTTGTGGCCGGCGGGAATCAGGCCGCGCACGGCGAAGTCTTCGACCTTGGCGCCGCCGACCAACTGGCTGCGCGCGATCACGACATCGTCGGCCGGATGCAGGCGAATGAAGGGATTCATCGTGGAACTCGTGGTGTGGGGTTAGAAAATATCTTGATGAAGGAAATGCTGGCGGTTCAGGCGGCTTTTGCGCGGCGCCAGCTCGCGCTGAATCGTTGGTGCGAGTTGTCCATGTGGGCGTGCATCGCGGCGCGCGCGGCCTCGGCGTCGTGCGCGGCCACCGCGTCGCGAATGGCCTCGTGCTCGGCAATGGCCGAGCGCCAGGACGCCACTGTTTCGAAGTAGCCGCCCAGCCGCGTGAAGATGGGTCCGTTGCGGGAATCCCAGAAGCTCTGCACGGTTTCCACTAGCACGGTGTTACCGCTGGCGTTGACGATGGCCACGTGGAATGCGCGGTCGCCTTCGAGCGGCATTATTTCGCGGTCGGCGAGCCCGCGCATCGTTTCGATGGCGCGGCTCATGGCGTCGACATCCTTGCGCTTGCCGACGGTGGCCGCGATGGCGGCGGTCTCGCCCTCGATCACGCGGCGTGCACGAATCAGCTCCAAGGGACCCCATTCGCTTGGCGCCACCGGCTTGCTCACGCGATGTGACCGGTCGAGCACGTACACGCCCGAGCCCGTTCGAACCTCGACCCAGCCTTCGACCTCGAGCGCAATCAGCGCCTCGCGCACCGAGGGCCTACTCACGCCGAGCTGCTTGGCCAGGTCGCGTTCGGCCGGCAGCCGTGCGCCGACCGCGAATTCGCCCTTGCCGATCAGCTCTCGGAGTTGGTCGGCAATCTGGCGGTACAGGCGCTGGGGTTCTACGGTCTGGAGCGGCACGGGGTGGTTGTTAAGGGTTGTCCTGAATTGGACAAGTGGTAAGGCCAATTCAGAATACGATCTCGCTGCGCCGTTGCCATCGGGCCAAACCCTGAACGGCCGCTTCCAACTTCCAAGGAGACATGCATGAGACTCAAGGGCAAGACCGTGCTCGTGACGGCGGCCGGACAAGGCATCGGCCACGCGAGCGTTCTCTCCATGGCGGCCGAAGGCGCCCAGGTGTGGGCCACCGACGTCAACGAGACGCTGCTCGAGCGCTACGCTGGCGTGGCCAACGTGCGCACCGCCAGGCTCGACGTGCTCGACAAGGATGCGATCGCCGCCTTCTTCAAGAGTCTTCCAGCGCTCGACGTGCTGTTCAACTGCGCCGGCGTGGTGCACAACGGCACCGCGCTCGACGCCACCGACAAGGATCTGGAGTTCGCGTTCAACCTCAACGTGCGCGCGCAGTTCTGGACCATCCAGGCCGCTCTGCCCGGCATGCTGGCGGCGGGGCGCGGCAGCATCATCAACATGGCGAGCGTCTGCTCGAGCATGAAGGGCCTGCCCAACCGTTTCGTCTACGGCACCACCAAGGCAGCGGTGCTCGGCCTTACCAAGAGCGTGGCAGCCGACTTCGTGACCCGCGGCATCCGCTGCAATGCCGTGTGTCCAGGCACGGTCGATACGCCTTCGCTCGGCGACCGCATCAACGCCAATGAGGATCCCGAGGCTGCACGCAAGGCGTTCATCGCGCGCCAGCCGATGGGGCGCCTCGCGAAGGCCGAAGAAATCGCGCCCGTGGTGGTGTTCCTCGCGAGCGATGAATCGGTGTTCGCGACCGGCCAGGCCTTCACGGTCGACGGCGGCCTCACCATATGAACCAGCTCGACTTCGCCGGCCGCCACGCGGTGGTGACCGGCGGCGCGGCGGGGCTGGGTTTCGGCATTGCACAGCGGCTGATTGCATCGGGCGGCAGCGTCACCCTCTGGGATCGTGACGAGGCCGCGGCCCTACAGACTTGCACTGCGCTGGGCCCCAAGGCCTTCGCGGTCAAGGTCGACGTGGCGCAGCAGCCTTCGGTGGCCGCGGCCGTGGCGGCCACGCTGGCCCATGCGCCGCGCATCGACGCGCTGGTCAACAGCGCCGGCATCACCGGTCCCAACACCAAGCTGTGGGACTACCCCGTCGACGACTGGCGGCAGGTGATGGACGTCAACGTCAACGGCGTCTTTCTCTGTTGCCGCGAGGTGGTGGCCCAGATGCAAAGGCAGGGCTATGGCCGAATCGTGAACATTGCTTCCGTGGCCGGAAAAGAGGGCAACCCGAACGCCAGCGCCTACAGTGCGAGCAAGGCCGCCGTCATTGCGCTCACCAAGTCGCTGGGCAAGGAGCTGGCCGACACCGGTATCCGCGTCAACTGCGTGACGCCCGCGGCGGTGAAGACCGCCATCTTCGACCAGATGACACCCGAGCACATCGCGTTCATGCTCTCGAAAATTCCCATGGGCCGCTTCGGCACGGTGGAGGAGGTGGCCGCTATGGTCGGCTGGCTCTGCACCGAAGATTGCTCGTTCTCCACCGGCGCCGTGTTCGACCTCTCCGGCGGCCGCTCCACTTACTAGCCAGTCAATCAGTCTCACAAGAAAGGACAACATGAAACTCGTTCGCTATGGCAACCCCGGCAAGGAAAAGCCCGGCCTCATCGACGGCGAAGGCCGTCTGCGCGACCTGAGCGCGGTGGTCAAGGACATCGGGCCCGAGCAGCTCGGCGACGCCGCCCTTGCCAAGCTGCAGAAGCAAAAGGTCGACAAGCTGCCGCTGGTCAGGGGCAAGCCGCGTTTCGGCAGCCCCGTGGCCAATGTCGGCAAGTTCATTGCCATCGGCCTGAACTACGCCGATCATGCGGCCGAATCGGGCCTGCCGATCCCCGCGGAGCCCGTGGTTTTCATGAAGGCGACCAGCTGCATCCAGGGCCCGAACGATCCGGTCATGCTGCCCAAGAACTCGGTCAAGAGCGACTGGGAAGTCGAGCTCGGCGTGGTCATTGGCACGCGCGCGCGCTATGTCTCGCAGAAAGATGCGCTCAATTTCGTGGCCGGCTACTGCACCATCAACGACGTGAGTGAGCGCGAATACCAGATCGAGCGCGGCGGCACCTGGGACAAGGGCAAGGGTTGCGACACCTTCGGCCCCCTCGGCCCGTGGCTCGTCACGCGCGACGAAGTGCCCAACCCGCAGAAGCTGTCGATGTGGCTCGACCTCAACGGCAAGCGCATGCAGACCGGCAACACCAAGACCATGATCTTCAGCATCGCCAAGATCGTGAGCTATCTGAGCCAGTTCATGACGCTTTTGCCCGGCGACGTCATCACCACCGGCACGCCGCCCGGCGTCGGCCTTGGCATGAAGCCGCCGCTCTATCTGAAGAAGGGCGACGTGATGACGCTGGGCATCGAAGGCCTGGGCGAGCAGCGCCAGGAAGTGGTGCCTTTCAAGCTCTGAGCCTCGCGGCAGCGAGCCACGAAAGGCGCGGCGGGCGAAAGCCCGGCGCGCCTTTTTTGTTGACGCGCGGCAGCGCGCTCAGCGCAGCACCCGGATCAGCTCGTCGTACACCAGCCGCACGCGTGCCGGCACCGGCGCGCGCTGCGGACGATAGACGTGAATCGGAAATGGCTCCGGCGCATCCGCCTCCAGCACGGCCACGAGCGCGCCCGACTGCAGCCATGGTTCGGCCAGCGGTCCGATGAGCTGGCCGAAGCCGACGCCGCCCAACACAGCGGCGCATTCGGCATCGATGTTGTCCGTGACGAACGCGGGCGACGAGACCGTCAGCACCCGCCGCTTGCTGAATGGCCACGGCCAGGGGCGGCCGGAGCTGCGGTTGATCAACGCCGTCAGCGGCAGGGCGGACAGGGCATCGAGATCACGCGGCGTGCCCAGTCGCGCAATGAGCGCTGGCGCGGCCACCACACGCAGGGGCATTTTCCCGACGGCCCGCGCGACGAAGCGGGCGTCGCGCATCGGCCCCACGCGCACGCCGATGTCGATCTGCTCGTCCACCACGTCGGCATGCTGTTCCGACAGGCGCAGGTCTAGCACCAGCCCCGGATGCGCTGCCACGAGCGGCGCCAGCGCCTGCGGGATGAGCCGCGCATACACATGCGGCGCCGTGACCCGCACCGTGCCTGCGTGCTGCGACAGCGTGCGCCGGTCGATCTGGTGAAACAGGTCATCGACGCCGCCCACCGCCACGCGGGCGCGCTCCGCGAGCTGCCGCCCGAAGTCAGTGAGCTGCACGCCGCGCGTGCTGCGGTGGAACAAGGGCTCCCCCAGTTCTTCTTCGAGCTCGCGCACCGCGCGTGTCACCACCTGCGGCGAGACGGACAGGCGCGCGGCTGCTTCGCGGAAGTTGGCGGCAGCGGCGGCGGTGCAGAACACGCGCAGGGCTTCGAGACGATTGGCCATGGGCTGCTTTCAAGAGGAGGCGAATTCCGGTTTGGGGAATTCTGAAGTCGCAAGAGTTTCATTTACGGGAACGCATGGATTTTCCACACTGCATGCACTTCTTCTTCAACACACCCGAAAGGAAATCCCCATGACATCCGTACAAGACAACATCCGCGGCAAGGTTGCCATCGTCACCGGCGCGAGCAGCGGGCTTGGCGAATCGACCGCGCGCCACCTGGCCGCACGCGGCGCCAAGGTGGTGCTCGCGGCACGGCGCACCGACCGGCTCGACAAAGTGGTCGCCGAAATTCGCGAAGCCGGCGGCGAAGCGATGGCCGTCGCCACCGACGTGGCGAAGCGCGCCGATTTGGAAAAGCTCGCGGCCGCCACCGTGGAAGCCTTCGGCCGCATCGACGTGCTGGTCAACAACGCCGGCGTGATGCCGCTGTCGCCGATCGAGAAGCTCAAGGTCGACGAATGGGATCGCACCATCGACGTCAACATCAAGGGCGTGCTCTACGGCATTGCCGCGGTGCTGCCGCGCATGCAGGCGCAGGGCAGCGGCCACATCGTCAACGTGGCGTCCATCGCGGGGCTGAAGGTGTTTACGCCGATTGGCACCGTCTACAGCGCGACCAAGCATGCGGTGCGTGCCATCTCCGAAGGGCTGCGCGTCGAAATGGGCAACAGCGGCGTGCGCGTGACCATCGTGTCGCCGGGCGCGATCGAATCGGAGCTGAAGTTCGGCAGCAGCGACGCCGAGAGCGCGGCCGGGGTGAAGGCGTTCTACGAGGCCAACCAGATTCCCGCTGACTCGGTGGCGCGCGCCGTGGTCTACGCCGTCGAGCAGCCCGCGAACGTGGACATCAACGAGGTGGTGCTCCGGCCCGTTTCGCAGGAGTTCTGATCCGGGCGGGTGGGGCAGTGGCGGCCCCGCCCCGCACCGATTAACCTTCAACTGCAGAAGGACATTGACAGCCAAAATCGCAAAGCGCCTGCAAAATAGAACGACCGTTCGTTTTATTCGGAGCTTCCACGATGTCCGTCAATGCCGTTCCCGCCAAGCCGGTCCGCGCCGCCCAGAAGGGCCAGCAGACCAAGGCCGTCATCGTCGACGCGGCGCTGGCGCTGGCAGCGCAGATCGGGCTCGAAGGCCTGTCGATCGGCGCCGTGGCCGAAATCACGAAGATGAGCAAGTCGGGCGTGTTCGCCCACTTCGGCTCGCGCGAGGAACTGCAGATCTCGGTGGTGCGCGAGTATCACGCGCGCTTCGAGCAAGAGGTGTTTTTTCCGGCCCTTGAGGCGCCGCGCGGCCTGCCGCGGCTGCGCGCCATGTTCGCCAACTGGATGAAGCGCACCTCGGCTGAAATCGACTCGGGCTGCATCTACATCAGCGGCGCCTCCGAGTTCGACGACCGTCCCGGCCCGGTGCGCGATGCGCTCGTGGAGTCGGTCAGCATCTGGCAGGCGGCTGTTCTGCGCGCCATCGTGCAGTCCAAGAGCGAAGGCCACCTGCGCGCCGACGCCGACGAGCGCCAGCTCGCGTTCGAGATCCATGGCCTGATCCTCGCGCTGCACTACGAAGCGCGCTTCCTCCAGGTGCCGGGTTCCATCGGCCGCGCCAACGTCGGCTTCGACAACATCCTGGCGCGCAGCGCCACGCCCGAAGCACCGCCGGCCCCAGCGGCTGCGGCCAAGGCCAAGCCCTCCGCTTCCCGCCGGCTCAAGCCGGTGCGCTGAGCGCCCCTTTTTTCGTTCTTCCTTTTTCTTTTTTATCCAGTTTTCGACCAGGAGAGTTCCGGATGCCTACTTACAACCCACCCGTACGCGACATGCAGTTCGTGCTGCACGAAGTGCTCAACGTCGCCGACGAACTCAAGGCGCTTCCGGCCCATGCCGAGACCGATGCCGACACCATCAATGCGGTGATCGAAGAGGCCGGCAAGTTCGCCGCCGAGGTGACCTTTCCGCTCAACATCAGCGGCGACGAAGAGGGCTGCAAGCTCGACAAGACCACGCATGAAGTGAAGACGCCCAAGGGCTTCAAGGACGCCTACGCCAAGTACGTCGAAGGCGGCTGGCCCGCGCTGTCGTGCGACCCGACCTTCGGCGGCCAGGGCCTGCCCTTCGTGGTAAACCAGTGCCTGTTCGAAATGCTCAACAGCGCCAACCAGGCCTGGACCATGTACCCCGGCCTCTCGCACGGCGCGTACGAAGCGCTGGTGGCACACGGCACCGACGAACAGAAGAAGACCTACCTGCCCAAGCTCACGAGCGGCGAATGGACCGGCACCATGTGCCTGACCGAACCGCACTGCGGCACGGACCTGGGCCTGTTGCGCACCAAGGCCGAACCGCAGGCCGACGGCAGCTATCGCATCACCGGCAGCAAGATCTTCATCTCGGCCGGCGAGCACGACATGACGGACAACATCATTCACTTGGTGCTGGCCCGCCTGCCCGATGCGCCCAAGGGCAGCAAGGGCATCAGCCTGTTCGTGGTGCCCAAGTTCAAGGTCAAGGCCGACGGCTCGCTCGGCGAGCGCAACCCGATCTTCTGCGCCGGCCTCGAGCACAAGATGGGCATCCACGGCAACGCCACCGCGCAGATCGTGATCGAAGGCGCCACCGGCACGCTGGTGGGCGAGCCCAACAAGGGCCTGCAAGCCATGTTCGTGATGATGAACGCCGCGCGCCTGGGCGTGGGCAACCAGTCGCTCGGACTGACCGAAGTGGCTTATCAGAATGCGCTGGCCTACGCCAAGGACCGCACGCAGATGCGTTCGCTTTCCGGCGTCAAGGCCAAGGACAAGGAAGCCGACCCGATCATCGTCCACCCGGACGTGCGCAAGATGCTGCTCACGGCCAAGGCGTATGCCGAAGGCGGCCGCGCGCTGCAGATCTTCTGCACGCTGCTGCTCGACAAGGAACACAACCACCCCGACGAGAAGGTGCGCAAGGACTCCGGCGAACTGGTCGCGCTGCTCACGCCCATCGTCAAGGCCTTCATCACCGACAACGGCCACATCGCCACCAATGCCTGCATGCAGGTGTTCGGCGGCCACGGCTTCATCAAGGAATGGGGCATGGAGCAGTTCGTGCGCGACAACCGCATCAACATGATCTATGAAGGCACCAACACCATCCAGTCGCTGGACCTGCTGGGCCGCAAGGTGCTGGGCAACAACGGCGCGTCGCTCAAGAAGTTCGGCAAGCTCGTCGCCAGGCTGGTGGAAGAAGAGGGCGTGAACGAGAAGATGGCCGAGTTCATCAACCCGATTGCCATGCTGGGCGACCAGCTCACCAAGTTCACGACCGAGATCGGCTTCAAGGGCTTCCAGAACCCCGACGAAGTGGGCGCCGCCGCGGTGGACTACCTGCGCGTGGCCGGCCACTTCGTGTTCGGCTACCTGTTCGCTCGCATGGCCCAGGTGGCGCTGCGCGAAATTGCCGCCGGCAACACCGACCCGTTCTACGTTGCCAAGCTGCAGACCGCACGCTTCTACTTCGCCAAGCTGTTCCCCGAGACCGCGACGCTGATGCGCACCGCGCGCGCCGGCAGCAAGGTGCTGATGGATACCGAAGCGGCGCTGGCCTGAGGCTGCTGTCCTTCTTCATCGTCCAGCCGGGAACCCAATCATGAAATCGTTGTTTGCAGCCATCGCCTTGGCCGCTATCTCTGCCACAGCCATGGCCCAGAGCACCCCGGTGGGGCTGTGGCGCAACGTCGACGACAAGACGGGCGAGGTCAAGGCCGAGATCCGCATCGGCGAATCCGGCGGCGCGCTCATCGGACGCATCGAGAAGTCGCTACGGAAGGACGCCAAGCCCGACGCGATTTGCGATGAATGCAGCGACGACCGCAAGGGCAAGCCCATCACAGGGCTCGACATCATCCGCGGCGGCAAGAAGGCCGAGGGCAAGGACGTCTGGGAAGGCGGAAAGATCCTCGACCCCGAGAACGGCAAGGAATACCGCGCGAGCTTCACGCCCATCGACGGCGGCAAGAAGCTCGAAGTGCGCGGCTACTTGGGGCCCTTCTGGCGCACCCAGACCTGGCTCCGCGTCCAGTAGTAGACCGCCGCGTTTTCAATCCAAGAAATACCAATCAACATGTCCCGATTTCAAGTGAAGAAGGTCGCCGTGCTCGGCGCCGGCGTGATGGGCGCGCAAATTGCCGCCCACCTCGTCAACGTGCGCGTGCCTGTGGTGCTGTTCGACCTGGCCGCCAAGGACGCGACCGGAGCTGTCGCTCAAGGTGCAGCGAAGAACGGCATCGTCACGCGCGCCATCGACAACCTCAAGAAGCTCAAGCCCGCGCCGCTCGGCGACGTGGCCGATGCGGTGCTCATCGAGCAGGCCAATTACGAGGACGACCTCGCCAAGCTCGGCGAGTGCGACCTCATCATCGAAGCCATTGCGGAGCGCATGGACTGGAAGCTCGATCTCTACAAGAAGATCGCGCCGCACGTCGCCAAGCATTCGATCCTGGCCTCGAACACCTCGGGCCTTTCGATCACCAAGCTGAGCGAAGCGCTGCCCGAAGCCCTGAAGCCGCGCTTTTGCGGCATTCACTTCTTCAACCCGCCGCGCTACATGTTCCTGGTGGAGCTGATCAACACGCCCACCACGGAACCGAAGGTGCTCGACGACCTCGAGGCCTTCGTCACCAGCACGCTCGGCAAGGGCGTGGTGCGCGCGCACGACACGCCCAACTTCATTGCCAACCGCGTCGGCATCGCCGGCATGCTGGCCACGCTGAAAGAAGTGGAAAAGTTCGGTCTCACGCCTGACGTGGTGGACGACCTCACCGGCAAGAAGCTGGGCCGCGCGAGCTCGGGCACCTTCCGCACTGCCGACGTGGTGGGCCTCGACACGATGGCGCATGTGGTCAAGACGCTGCAGGACAACCTCGACGAGAAGAGCGATCCGTTCTACGCCAACTTTTCGACACCGCCGGTGCTCGCCAAGCTGCTCGAGCTCGGCAACCTGGGCCAGAAGACCAAGGCCGGCTTCTTCAAGAAGGCCGGCCGCGACATCCTGCGCTTCGACCTCCAGAGCGGCGAGTACGTGCCCGCCGGCGCCAAGGCCGACGAGGTGTATGGCCGCATGCTCAAGAAGCCCGCGGGCGAGCGCCTGAAACTGCTGCGTGAGAGCGAAGGTCCTCAGGGCCAGTTTCTCTGGGCCATCATGCGCGACAGCTTCCATTACGCCGCCGTGCATCTGGAGACCATTGCAGAGAGCGCGCGCGACATTGACTATGCGATGCGCTGGGGCTTCGGCATGAAGCAGGGTCCGTTCGAGCTCTGGCAGGAAGCCGGCTGGGCGCAGGTTGCCAAGTGGGTGCAGGAAGACATCGACACCGGCAAGGCATTGAGCACTGCGCCGCTGCCCAAATGGGTGTTCGAAGGCCCAGTGGCCGAAGCGGGTGGTGTACACACGCCGGAAGGCTCGTGGAGCGCTTCGCAGAGCAAGTTCGTGCCGCAGCGCAAGCTGCCGGTGCATGACCGCCAGTTGTTCCCCGAAAGCGTGCTCGGCGCGAACGCGGTCGACGCCAACACGGCCGGCACCACGATCAGCGACGAAGGCGACGTCCGCGTTTGGACGCTCGACGGTGAAGTGCTCATCGCCAGCATCCATTCGAAGATGCACGCCATCAGCCCCGACGTGGCCGAGGCGCTGGGCGCCGCTGTCGACCTGGCCGAGGCCGAATACAAGGGCCTGGTGATCTGGTCGCCCGACGAGATGTTCTCGGTCGGCGCCGACCTGCAGGCGATGCTGCCGGCCTTCGTGGTCGCCGGCATCGGTGCGGTCGAAGGTGCCGAGGAAGAGCTGCAGAACGTGATGCTCAAGATCCGCTACGCAAGCGTGCCGGTGATCTCGGCCGTGCGCGGCATGGCGCTGGGCGGCGGCTGCGAACTGGCGATTCATTCGGCCAAACGCGTCGCAGCGATGGAAAGTTATATCGGCCTCGTCGAAGTAGGCGTGGGCCTGATTCCCGGCGCGGGCGGTCTGACCTACATCGCTCGCCGTGCAGCCGAGAACGCTGCGGCCTCCATCGGCAACGACCTGCTGCCGTTCCTGACCGAGGGCTTCACCGCCGCGGCGATGGCGAAGGTGGGCACTGGCGCGCTCGATTCGAAGAAGCTCGGCTACCTGCTCGATAGCGACGTGATCGTGCCGAACAAGGACGAGCTGCTCTACGTGGCACTGCAGCAGGCCAAGGCCATGGCCGACGCCGGCTACCGCGCGCCGCTGCGCCGCAGCTTTCGCGTGGCGGGTCGCAGCGGCGCCGCGACCATCAAGGGGCAACTCGTCAACATGCGCGACGGCGGCTTCATCAGCGCGCACGACTTCCATATCGCGAGCCTGATCGCCAACGTGGTGACCGGCGGTGACGTGGATGCGGGCTCGCTCGTGACCGAGGAGTACCTGATGACGCTGGAACGCAAGGCCTTCTGCTCGCTGATCGTGCATCCGAAGACTCAGGAGCGGATCATGGGGATGTTGAGTACGGGGAAGCCGGTGCGCAACTGACCTGGCAAGGACCATGAGCGAAGACCTCGGCGCCTCTGGTCCCCTCTCCCGCGAGCGGGAGAGGGCTAGGGTGAGGGCACGCAGCCTTCGCACGACCCCGACGGACGCCGAGTCCCTGCTCTGGTACCAGCTGCGCGACCGACGCCTCGCCAATTTCAAGTTTCGCCGCCAACGCGCGATCGGTCCGTACTTCGCAGACTTTGCATGCCTGGAAGCGAAGTTGATCGTTGAACTGGACGGCGGGCAGCATGTGGAAGCTGCAGCGTATGACGAGAGCCGGACACGCTTCATGGAAGCGCAGGGTTTTCGTGTGCTTCGGTTCTGGAACAACGAAGTGCTGGCGCAGACGGATGCCGTGCGTGAACGGATCCTGCAAGTGCTGCTGGAAGGCAGCCCTCACCCCAGCCCTCTCCCGCAAGCGGGAGAGGGAGCAAGACAACAGCCGCTCACCGTCGTCGCATCGGACGAATGAGCAAGACAAGATACAAGGATTGAAGAGCCATGAAACAAATCCAAGACGCCTACATCGTCTCCGCCACCCGCACGCCCATCGGCAAATCCCACCGCGGCTACTTCCGCAACTACCGTCCCGACGACCTGCTCGCCACCACGCTCAAGGCCGCGCTCGCCGCCGTGCCGGGTCTTGACCCGAAGGCCATCGAAGACATCATCTGCGGCTGTGCGATTCCCGAATCGCAGCAGGGCCTGAACGTCGCGCGCATCGGCGCGGTGCTGGCGGGTCTTCCCACCAGCATCGGCGGCATCACCGTGAACCGCTTCTGCGCTTCAGGCCTCTCTGCAGTGCAGATGGCCGCGGACCGCATCCGTGTGGGCGAGGCCGACGTGATGATCGCCGCCGGTGTCGAAAGCATGAGCATGGTGCCGATGATGGGCAACTCGCCTTCCCTGTCGCCATCCATCTTCGAGCGCGAAGGCGACGTCGGCATTGCCTACGGCATGGGCCTCACGGCCGAGAAGGTCGCGCAGCAGTGGAAGGTGAGCCGCGAGGCGCAGGACGAGTTCGCTCTCGCCTCGCACCAGAAGGCGCTGGCTGCGCAGAAGGCCGGCAAGTTCACAGACGAGATCACGCCCATCGAAGTGACCGACCGCACGCCGAACCTGGAGACCGGCGAGTCGATCGCGAAGACGCGCACGGTGAGTCTCGACGAAGGCGCACGCCCCGACACCAGCCTCGAAGGCCTGGCCAAGCTGCGCACGGTGTTCGCCGCGCGCGGCACCGTCACGGCCGGCAACAGCTCGCAGACCTCCGACGGCGCGGGCGCGCTCATCCTCGCGAGCGAGAAGGCGGTCAAGCAGTACGGCCTGACGCCGCTCGCGCGCTTCGTGAGCTTTGCGAGCAAGGGCGTGCCGCCGCACATCATGGGCATCGGTCCGATCGAGGCGATTCCTGCCGCGCTGCGCTACGCGGGGCTCAAGCACGAGGACATTGACTGGTTCGAGCTCAACGAAGCCTTTGCCGCGCAGTCGCTCGCAGTCATCAACACGCTGGGGCTCGATCCGTCGAAGGTGAACCCGATGGGCGGCGCAATCGCTCTGGGCCATCCGCTCGGCGCGACCGGCGCCATTCGCGCGGCGACCGTGGTGCACGCGCTGCGCCGCGAAAACCTGAAGTACGGCATGGTCACCATGTGCGTAGGAATGGGGCAGGGCGCAGCCGGCATCTTCGAACGCGTGTGACGGCTACTGCGCGGGCGATCTGCGGCGTTGCGGGGGCCGTCGGGAAATCCTCACGACCCTGAAGGTCGCTCCGGTTTCCCGCCACCCGCGCCTTGCATCTCATCCCGCTCGCTACGCCGGGAAGGTTGTGGTCGGTGATTTCAAAGAACGAAGGAGACGCTCACGTGCAGTTGCAACAACTTCCGGTCGACAACGGCGTGCAGGTGGCTGTGCGCCGCTACGATCCGGCCGGTGAACCTCGTGCCAGCATCGTCATCGGTGGTGCGATGGGCGTGCGCCAGTCGTTTTACGAACCCTTCGCGCAGTGGCTCGCCGGCCAGGGCCTGCGCGTGTGGACCTTCGATTACCGCGGCAGCGGCGATTCGCGCAACGGCGCCTCGCTGCGCGGCTTCGAGGCCGACCTGTTCGACTGGGCGCGCGACTACGAGGCGGTCATCGACACTGCCAAGGCCGCGCTGCCCGGGCAGCCGCTTTACCTTCTCGGCCACAGCCTCGGCGCGCAGCTGCCGGGTTTCCTCAAGCGGCCGGAGCAGGTCGATGGTCTCGTCAGCATCGCCGCGGGAAGCGGCTATTGGCGCGAGAACGCGCCCAAGCTCAAGCGCAGCATTCTCTATTTCTGGTTCGTTCTGGTGCCGCTGGTCACGCGGCTGTGCGGCTACTTCCCGGGCCGCAAGCTCAAGAAGGTCGGCGACCTGCCGCGGGGCGTGATCCTGCAGTGGCGCCGCTGGTGCCTCCATCCGCGCTACAGCGTCGGTGCCGAAGGCGACCGCGCGTTGCAGAGCTACGGGCGCGTGCGTTTTCCGGTACTTGCGCTGTCGATCACGGACGACGAACTGATGACGCTCGCGGGCACCGAGAGCCTCGTGAGTTTCTACGCCGGCGCGCCGAGCGCGGTCCAGCGCATTGCGCCGGCCGACGTGCAGGCCCGGCGCATCGGCCACTTCGGCTTTTTCCGCGAGCAATTCAGCCAGAACCTCTGGCCGAGCACGCTCGACAAGCTGCACCGGCTGACGGCACTTACCGCGGTGCAGCAAGCCAGCGTCCCGCACACGACTGCGTGACGCCATCCACCGGAGGCACACTGCAACCATGAGCACGCACCCCTTCGACAAAGCCATCGCGCTTGAGCACAGCGACATCCGTGTCGGCCATTTCACCGGCGCCACGAGCCCCGACTACTGGAACATGGTCGGGCCCTTCGGTGGCACCACCGCGGCCATTGCGCTGCAGTCGGTGCTGCGGCATCCGGACCTGCTGGGCACGCCCATTGCACTGACCGTCAATTTCGCGGCCGCGCTGGAGGCTGGCGCTTTCGACGTGCAGGCCACCGCCGTGCGCACCAACCGTTCGACCCAGCACTGGACCGTGCAGATCACACAGGCGGGAACGGGGGGTGTGCCGAACATGACGACCACCGCCACCGTGGTCACCGCCGCACGGCGCGAGACGTGGAGCGCAAGCGACATGCCAATGCCCGAGGCGCCCAACCCCGAGTCAGTCGAGCGCCTCAGCATCGGCCCCTCGGGCGTGGCCTGGCTGGACCGGTACGAGATGCGCCCATTCAGCGGCGGCATTCCTGCCAAATGGGATGACAGCCTGCATCACAGCGAATCCCGGATGTGGCTGCGCGAGGCGCAACAGCGGCCGCTCGACTTCTGCTCGCTGGCCGCGATGAGCGACGTGTTCTATCCGCGCGTCTGGCTGCGCCGCGCAACGCGTGTGCCGGCGGGTACGGTCTCGATAACCACCTACTTTCATGCCGGACCTGCGCAGCTGGCCGAGGCCGGCACGGGCTATCTGCTGGGCCGGGCGGTTGGGCAGCAGTTCTTCAACGGGTTCTTCGACCAGGCGGCGCACCTGTGGAGCGAGAAGGGCGTATTGCTCGCGACGTCCAACCAGATCGTCTACTACAAGGAATAGCGGGAGCATCCCATGCAAAAGACCGCACTCATCGTCGGCGCCGGCGACGCCACCGGCGGGGCCATTGCACGCCGCTTCGCGCGCGAAGGGTTCGCCGCCTGCGTCACGCGCCGCAGCCTGGACAAGCTGCAGCCGCTGGTCGCGCAGATCGAGGCCGACGGCGGCCGCGCCCATGCTTTTGCCTGCGATGCCCGCAAGGAAGAAGACGTGGTCGCGCTGGTCGAGCAGATCGAATCGACTATCGGGCCGATCGAGGTGATGGTGTTCAACATTGGTGCCAATGTGCCCGAGAGCATCCTGACGGAGACGGCGCGCAAGTACTTCAAGGTGTGGGAGATGGCCTGCTTCTCGGGCTTTCTCAACGGGCGCGAGGTGGCGAAGCGCATGGTGGCGCGCGAACTCCCGAAAGGCGGGCATCGCGGCACGATCATTTTCACCGGCGCGACGGCATCGCTGCGCGGCGCGGCCAACTTCGGCGCCTTCTCGGGCGCGAAGATGGCACTGCGCGCATTGGCGCAGTCGATGGCCCGCGAGCTGGGTCCGCAGGGCATTCACGTGGCACACGTAGTGGTTGATGGCGCCATCGACACCGAGTTCATCCGCACCAATTTTCCCGAGCGTTATGCGCTGAAGGAGAGCGACGGAATCCTCAATCCCGAGCACATCGCCGACAGTTACTGGATGCTGCATTCGCAGCCTCGCGATGCATGGACGCACGAGCTTGATCTGCGGCCTTGGTCGGAGAAGTTCTGAGATGCTTGTTCGCTGTTTTAGCTGTTCAGGGCGCGCACCCGCCGACGGGGTACCTTTCTCCGCGAATGTCCCCCGGCCTGCGGCCTCCTCCTTTATTTCGCTGCGCAAGGCACCCCGCCAGCGGGTGCGTTATTCAGAGCGGTTGGTGATCAGCGGTGCACCAGCAGCGCGCAGAACAAAAGAACCGCTAAGGACACACCCATGACCAAATCCGTCGACTTCTATTTCGACTTCGGCAGCCCCGCCGCCTACCTGGCCGCGACGCAGCTGCCGCACGTCTGCGCCGACACCGGCGCCGAACTGGTCTGGAAGCCCATGCTGCTCGGCGGCGTGTTCCAGGCCACCGGCAACCGTTCGCCGGCCGAGGTGGTGCCCAAGGCGCCGTACATGACGATCGACCTGCAGCGCTTCGCCAGGCGCTACGGTGTGCCCTTCGTGCACAACCCGTTCTTCCCCATCAACACGCTGCTGCTGATGCGCGGCGCCACCGGCGTTCAGATGAAGGAGCCTGCACGCTTCGGCGCCTACGTCGACGCCATCTTTCATGCGATGTGGGTCGAGCCCAAGAATATGAACGACCCCGCTACCGTCGGTGCGGTGCTTCAAAATGCGGGCTTCGACCCCACTGCGCTGCTCGCTCTGGCCGGCTCGCAGGAAGTGAAAGACCGCCTGAAAGCCGTCACGCAAGAGGCCGTGGAGCGCGGCGTGTTCGGCGCGCCCACCATGTTCGTCGGCGACCAGATGTTCTGGGGCCAGGACCGGCTGGATTTCGTGCGCGAAGCCCTCGGCACCTGAACGCGTCGCCATCACCCCGTTTTATTCAAGGACCATTTCCATGACCGACATCCTCGCCCACACCGAAGCCGGTGTAATGACCCTGACCTTCAACCGCGTCGACAAGAAGAACTCGATCACCAGCAAGATGTACGGCGAACTGGCCGATGCACTGGCTGCGGCCGAGGGCGATGCGGCCGTTCGCTGCGTGCTGATCCAGGGTGACCCGACGATTTTCAGCGCCGGTAACGACATCGGCGACTTTCTCAATGCGCCGCCCGCCAGCCAGGATTCGCCGGTGTTTCGCTTCCTGCGCGGCATCGCCACTTTTCCCAAGCCTATCGTCGCCGCAGTCTGCGGCCCGGCCGTGGGCATTGGCACCACGATGCTGTTCCATTGCGACCTGGTCTACGCGGGCGACAACGCCGCGTTCTCCATGCCTTTCGTGAACCTGGGCCTGTGCCCCGAAGCCGCTTCCAGCCTGCTGGTGCCGCAAATGCTGGGCTACCACCGCGCGGCCGAGGCGCTGCTGCTGGGCGAGCCCTTCATGGCCGAAGCCGCGCTCGAAGTGGGCCTGGTCAACCGCATCGTGCCGCCCACCGAAGCCAACGCCATTGCGCAGGGTCAGGCGCGCAAGCTCGCGGCCAAGCCGCTGAGCGCGCTGGTCGAAACCAAGCGCCTGCTGAAAAAGGCCCAGATGCCCGCCGTGCTCGAGCGCATGGACGAAGAGGGCGCGAGCTTCGGCCGCATGCTGCGCGAACCCGCTGCCAAGGAGGCTTTTGGCGCCTTCATGGAGAAGCGCAAGCCGGATTTCTCCAAGGTCTGAAGGCGTTCCTTGACAGGCCAGCGCGCGATCGATGCTGCAGAAAAAGTAGCAATCGATCGCTGAGCGGGCGTGCTCAGGGCTCCTGTTCGATGGGGCGCGGCCGGCCGTTGTCGTCGATGGCCACGTAGGTGAAAGTGGCCTGCGTCACCTTGATGTACTCGCCCTGCGCCCGGAAGCGCTCGGCAAAGACCTCGACCGTGACCGTGACCGAGGTGCGCCCCACGCGCACCAGCTTCGAATAGAATGAAAGAATGTCGCCCAGCCGCACCGGCTGCTTGAAGATGAATTCGTTCACCGCCACTGTGGCCTGGCGGCCCTTGGCATAGCGGGCCGGGATGACCGAGCCGGCCAGGTCGCACTGCGCCATGACCCAGCCGCCGAAGATGTCTCCGTTGGCGTTGCAGTCGGCCGGCATCGGAATGACCTTGAGCACCAGCTCCATGTCGGTGGGCAGGCTCTTGAGGGTGGCGGCAGCGGCGCTACTGGAAATATCGGACATGGGCACAATCTGGACAAACAAAGCAACCACGATTGTCCTCCATGCGCCGAAGCGGCGAAGCCCTGCCTCCTCCCTCCCACCCCGTGGCCGGCCACGCGCCGGCGCGCAGCGACCGTTCCGACTGGGCAACGCTGCGCCGCCTTTTTCCCTATTTGTGGCAATACAAGTGGCGGGTGATCGCCGCGCTCGCCTTCATGGTCGGGGCCAAGGTCGCCAACGTTGGCGTGCCAGTGTTGCTCAAGAACCTCATCGACACGATGACGCCCAAGCCGGACATGGCGCAGGCGCTCTTGCTCGTGCCCATCGGGCTGTTGCTGGCCTACGGCCTGCTGCGGTTCTCGACCGCGCTCTTCGGCGAGTTGCGCGAGCTGATCTTCGCCAAGGCCACCGAGGGCACGGCGCGGCAGATTGCGCTGGAGGTGTTCGGCCACCTGCATTCGCTGAGCCTGCGCTTTCACCTGGAGCGCCAGACCGGCGGCATGACGCGCGACATCGAGCGCGGCACGCGCGGCGTGCACTCGCTCATTTCGATGTCGCTCTACAGCATCGTGCCGACCCTCATCGAGCTGGTGCTGGTGCTCACCATTTTGGGCGTGAAGTTCGATTCGCTGTTCGTCTGGATCACGGGCGCGGCGCTGGTGCTGTACATCACCTTCACGGTCACGGTGACCGAGTGGCGCACCCAGTTTCGCAAGACCATGAACGAGCTCGACTCGATGGCCCAGAGCCGAGCCGTCGATTCGCTGCTGAACTACGAAACCGTCAAGTACTTCAACAACGAGGAGTTCGAGGCGAAGCGCTACGACGCCAGCCTGGACCGCTACCGCAAGGCGGCCATCAAGAGCCAGCGCACGCTGAGCATGCTCAACATCGGCCAGCAACTGATCATCGCGACCAGCCTGGTGCTGATGCTGTGGCGCGCCACGTCGGGCGTGGTCGAAGGGCGCATGACGCTCGGAGACCTAGTGATGGTCAACGCCTTCATGATCCAGCTCTACATTCCGCTCAACTTCTTGGGTGTGATCTACCGCGAGATCAAGCAGAGCCTGACCGACCTGGACAAGATGTTCGTGCTGATGGAAAAAGAGCGCGAGGTGCGCGATGCGCCGGACGCGCAGCCTTTGTCTTTACTCCCTCTCGCTCGGAGAGAGGGCGAGGGTGAGGGTGAGAGCAGCGGCGTAGATTCCACCGTCCGCTTCGAAGACGTGAGCTTTGCCTACGAGTCCGCGCGGCCCATCCTCAAGCACGTGAGCTTCGAGATTCCCGCGGGCAAGACGGTGGCGGTGGTCGGGCCATCGGGTTCCGGCAAGTCCACGCTCGCACGCCTTCTCTACCGCTTCTACGACGTGCAGCAGGGCCGCATCACCATCGGCGGGCAAGACATCCGCGAGGTGCAGCAATCGAGCGTACGGCGCGCCATCGGCATCGTGCCGCAGGACACGGTGCTGTTCAACGATACGGTCGAATACAACATCGCCTATGGCCGCCCTGGCGCCACGCGTGAAGAGGTGGAAAACGCCGCGCGCGCGGCGCGCATCCACGACTTCATCTCCGCTACGCCCAAGGGCTATGAAACTAGCGTGGGCGAGCGCGGCCTCAAGCTGTCGGGCGGAGAAAAGCAGCGCGTGGCCATTGCGCGCACGTTGCTCAAGAACCCGCCGATCGTGATCTTCGACGAGGCCACCTCGGCGCTCGACTCGGCCAACGAACGTGCCATTCAATCGGAGCTCAAGAGCGCGGCGCAGGACAAGACCACGCTGGTGATCGCGCACCGCCTCTCGACGGTGGTCGATGCGCACGAGATCCTGGTGCTCGAAGCGGGCGTGATCGTCGAGCGCGGCACGCATGCCGAGCTGCTTGCGAAGCAGGGGCGCTATGCGCAGATGTGGACTTTGCAGAAGAGCGAAGCAACCCCGCTGATGTAGACCGACCATTCTTCTTTTATATCGATCCAGGAGTTAAGACGTGCCGACCAAGATTCCCCTGCTGGTGCTCAACAGCCTCTCGAGCGCCCACCAGGCCCAGATTGCCGAGGTCTACGACATGACCTATGCCTTCGACCCCGCCGCCCGCGCCGCCGCCATCGCGGAGCACGGCAAGAAATTTCGCGCGGTGCTGACCATCGGCGTGATCGGCATCACGCCCGAAGAGATCGCGGCCATGCCGGCGCTCGAGCTGATCTGCTGCATGGGCGCAGGCTACGAGGGCGTGCCGCTCGACGTGACCCGCGCGCGCGGCATCGCCACGGCCAATGGCGCGGGGACCAACGACGACTGCGTGGCCGACCACGCCTTCGGCCTCTTGATCAGCATCGTCCGCGGCTTTCGCCAGCTCGACCGGCTGTGCCGCGAAGGTGTCTGGCGCGAAGAAATTCCGCAGCCGCCGAACGTGTCGGGCAAGAAGCTCGGCATCCTCGGGCTCGGCACCATCGGCCAGAAGATCGCCAAGCGCGCCGCGGCGTTCGACATGCAGATCGGCTATCACAACCGCAAGCCGCGCGAAGGCGCAACGCACCGCTACTTCGACGACCTGAAATCGCTCGCCACCTGGGCCGACTTTTTGGTGCTGGCCGCGCCGGGCGGTCCGTCCACGCGCCACCTCGTGAATGCCGAGGTGCTCGACGCGCTCGGACCGCATGGCTTTCTGGTCAGCATCGGCCGCGGCAGCGTGGTCGATACCGAGGCGCTGGCCGCTGCGCTGCGAGAGAGCTGCATTGCGGGCGCGGGCCTCGACGTGTACGAGAGCGAACCCAAGCGGCCTGAGCCGCTGATCGGGCTGGACAACGTGCTGCTGACGCCGCACATGGCGGGGTGGTCGCCGGAAGCGACGCAGAAGTCGGTGGACCATTTCCTCGCGAATGCCGAAGGGCACTTCGCAGGCCGCGGCGTTTTGACGCCGATCTGAGGTCTTGCTCCTTCCCCCGCTGGGGGAAGGCTGGGATGGGGGCGGGCAGGGCGCTCGATGAATACGCCGCTTGCCCCCACCCCAACCCTCCCCCGGAAGGGGGGAGTTATCAAGCCAGGGCCGGAGGGCGATGAGACGCCCAGCCGCACGCCTGGTCATACGCATACCCGAGCCGCAGCACGTCGAGATCCGCATGGATCGGCCCCGCGAGCTGCAGCCCCATCGGCAGTCCGCCCTCGCCAAAACCCGCGCGCACGTTCAGCGTAGGCAATCCCGCCAGCGTGAACGGCGTGACGATCTCCATCCACCGGTGGTACGTGTCGCTCGGCACGCCGGCCACTTCGGCGGGCCAATGCAGTTCGGCATCGAACGGGAACACTTGGGCGGTCGGCGCCAGCACGAAATCGAAGCGTTCGAAGAGCTTGAGGAACGCGCGGTACACGTTCGATCGATAGAGCGAGGCTTGGTAAAGCGAGGCCGCATCGAGATGCCGGCTCTGTTCGATTTCCCATTGCGCCTCGGGCTTGAGCTGGGCAAACAGCTTCGGGTCGCTCAGATAGGCGCCGAGCTTGCCGCCCACCAGCAATTGCCGCAGCCGTAGCCAGGCGCTCCAGTTGTGTTCGCGCTGCACGTCCAGGGTGCAGGGCTCGACCTCGCAGCCGAGCGTGCGAAAGGTGCCCAGCGCGCTTTCGCACAGTTCGCGGATGCCCGGTGCGAGCGGCAGATCTGGCCAGACGCTGCCGAGCCAGCCGATACGCAGGCCCTTCACTTCGGCGTTGAGCTGCAGCGCGTCGGGCGAAGGCAGCGGCTGCGGCGACGACAGCGGCACGCGCGCATCGAAGCCCGCCTGCACCGCGAGCAGCCGCGCCGCGTCTTCCACCGTGCGGCCCATGGGGCCTTCGGTGCCCAGTTGCTGGAAGAACAGCTCCTGCTCGGGATCTCCCGGCACGCGTCCGCGCGAGGGCCGCATGCCGATCACGTTGTTGAACGCTGCCGGGTTGCGCAGCGAGCCCATCATGTCGCTGCCGTCGGCCACCGGCAGCATGCCAAGGGCCAGCGCCACGGCCGCGCCGCCGCTGCTGCCGCCGGCGCTGCGCTTGGGCGCATAGGCGTTGCGGGTGATGCCGAACACCGTGTTGTAGGTGTTCGAGCCCAGGCCGAATTCGGGCGTGTTGGTCTTGCCGATCACGATGGCGCCGGCCTCGCGCATGCGCGCGACGTGCAGGCTGTCGGCCCGCGCCGGGGAGCGCGGCGAAAGCGGCGAACCCATGGAGGTCGGCAGGCCGGCCGCGTGGCTCAGGTCCTTCACGCCCAACGGAAACCCGTGCATCCACCCGCGCCGTTCGCCGCGCGCCAGCTCGGCGTCGCGCTCGCTTGCTTCGGCCAGCAGCACTTCGGGCTCGCGCAGCGAAACGATGGCGTTGAAGCGCGGGTTGAGCGCTTCGATGCGCGCCAGCGAGGCTTGCATCAGTTCGCGGCACGACACGCTGCGGGACGCGATGCGGCGCGAAAGCTCGGTGGCGGTGAGTTCGAGGATGTCGGCAGGCGGCATGGCGATGGCGATCCGGTGAGGAGGGGTCTTCGAGAACCTTAGTATGTGCCAGGGGCCCGCAGCCGGCCTTCACACGGACATAATCGCCGCGTATGGAAACCAAGTGGCTCGAAGACTTCATCAGCCTGGCGGAAACGCGCAGCTTCAGCCGCTCCGCCCAATTGAGGCACGTCACCCAGCCGGCGTTCTCGCGCCGCATCCAGGCGCTCGAGGGCTGGGCGGGCACCGACCTGGTCGATCGCAGTTCGTACCCCACGCGCCTCACACCCGCGGGCCAGACGCTCTACAGCCAGGCCATCGAGATGCTGCAGTCGCTGCAGAGCACCCGCGCCATGCTGCGCGGCCATTCGGCAGCCGGGCAGGACGTGATCGAAATCGCGGTGCCGCACACCCTGGCCTTCACCTTTTTTCCCTCCTGGGTGACCAGCCTGCGCGAGCACTTCGGCCCCATCAAGAGCCGGCTCATCGCGCTCAACGTGCACGACGCCGTGCTGCGCCTGGTGGAAGGCAGCTGCGACCTGCTGATTGCCTACCACCACCCTTCGCAGCCGCTGCAGCTCGATGCCAACAAGTACGAGATGGTCAGCCTGGGCGAGGAAACCGTGGCGCCCTGGGTCAAGGCCGATGCCGACGGGGCGCCGCGCTTCCGCCTGCCCGGCCGGCCGGGCCAGCCGCTGCCTTACCTGGGCTACGCGCCCGGCGCCTACCTTGGACGCGTGGTCGACCAGCTGCTGAAGGAGTCGGGCACCGCCATTCACCTCGACCGGGTCTATGAAACCGACATGGCCGAGGGGCTGAAGGTCATGGCGCTCGAAGGCCATGGCATCGCCTTTCTGCCGCAGAGCGCGGTGCGCAAGGAGATCAAGTCGCGCAAGCTCGTGAGCGCGCTGCCGCCCGAGATCGACAGCCTGGAGGCGACGATGGAAATCCGCGCCTACCGCGAGCGGCCCGGCATGTCGGTGCCGGTGAAGACCAGCACCGGCCGATCCTCCAAGGCCGCTGCGGCGTCGGAGGGCTTGCAGCCCAAGCGCACGGCCGACGCCCTGTGGTCATACCTTGTCGGCGCCCAGCCACCGCATTGAGGTGGATTGACCCGCCGGATTTGTGCATTGCACAATCTATAAATGCCGCGCATAGGACCCCCCGCAAACGGCATTGGCTTTGCCGGCTGGGCGCCACTACAGTCGCGGCAGTTTTTGCCGCTGTCACACAGCAAACTTCCGGCACGCGCCACCCGCGTGCTTTTTTTTAAGCCGAGGAACCCCGTATGAGCCCGAATTTCAGGACCGAACACGACTTTCTCGGCGAGAAACAGATTCCTGCCTTTGCCTACTGGGGCGTGCACACGGCGCGCGCGGTCGAGAACTTCGCCATCTCCGGCACCCGCGTCTCGGCCATGCCCGAACTGGTGCGCGCACTGGCCTTCGTGAAGAAGGCGGCCACCCGCGCCAACGCCGACCTGGGCGCCATCGACCGCGACCGCGCGGCCGCGATCATCCTGGCCTGCGAGGACCTCATCGAGGGCAAGCTGCTCGACGAATTCGTGGTCGACGTGATTCAGGGCGGCGCGGGCACCTCGACCAACATGAATGCCAACGAGGTGATCTGCAACCTCGCGCTCGAGAAGCTCGGCCACGAAAAAGGCCGCTACGACGTGCTTCACCCCAACGACCACGTCAACGCCTCGCAGAGCACCAACGACGTCTATCCAACGGCGGTGCGGCTGGCGCTGTGGTTTGCCATCGGCCGGCTGCTCGAATCCATGGCCGCGCTGCGCAAGAGCTTCGAAGCCAAGGCGCTCGAGTTCAAGGACATCCTCAAGATCGGCCGCACCCAACTGCAAGACGCCGTGCCCATGACGCTGGGCCAGGAGTTCCTGACCTACGCCATCATGATCGGCGAGGACGAGGCACGGCTCGGCGAGGCGCGCGCGCTCATCGAGGAAATCAACCTCGGCGCCACCGCCATCGGTACCGGCATCAACGCGCCGCATGGCTATGCCAACCTGGCTTGCCAGTACCTGGCCGAGCAGACCGGCGTGCCGCTCAAGCAGTCGGCCAACCTCATCGAGGCCACGCAGGACACCGGCGCCTTCGTGCAGCTGTCGGGCGTGCTCAAGCGCGTGGCGTGCAAGCTGAGCAAGACCTGCAACGACCTGCGCCTTTTGTCCAGCGGCCCGCAGGCGGGCTTCGGCGAAATCCGCCTGCCGCCGCGCCAGGCCGGCTCGTCGATCATGCCGGGCAAGGTGAATCCGGTCATTCCGGAAGTGATGAACCAGGTGGCTTTCGAGGTTATCGGCAACGACATCACGGTGACGATGGCGTCGGAGGCCGGTCAGCTGCAGCTCAATGCCTTCGAGCCGATCATGGGATGGAGCCTGTTCAAGAGCATCCTTCACCTGGGCAATGCCTGCACCACGCTGCGGCAGAACTGCGTCGACGGCATCGAGGCGAACCGCGAGTTCCTGGCGAAGCGGGTGCGGGAGTCGGTCACGCTGGTCACCGCCCTCAATCCGCTGATCGGCTACGAAAAGGCGGCGCTGATCGCAAAAACCGCGCTGGCCACCGGCGGGCCGATCGACCTGGTGGCCGAATCGCTCGGCATCATGACGCGCGCAGAGATGGAAGCGCTCCTCGTGCCAGAAAACCTGACCCAGCCGGTGCGCCTGTCCGCGCCGGTGCCACCCGCTGCCGAGCCCTCGGGCACAAAGGCTGCTTAGTGAAAGTCGGACAATGCCTATGGGTTCACCTGCACCACGACGGCGCCTCGGCGCGCGTGGCCGGTGCGGGCGTCACCAAGAATGCACCGGGTTGGCCCGGGTATTCCCCAAGACGTGAATGTCTAGAATTTCGTTGTATCTGTATCTCTTAGTCACCCTCAGGAGTTTCCACATGAATAAGCAAGTATTGGCATTGGCGATCGCGGCACTGGCCGCAGGCAGCGCCTTTGCGCAGGCCAATGACACCCTGGCCAAGATCAAGGCCTCGGGCAGCATCACCGAGGGTGTGCGCGAGTCCTCCGGCCTGTCGTACACGCTGGGTAACGGGCAATACACCGGTTTCCACTACGACGTCTGCGCCAACATCATCCGCGACATCCAGAAGCACCTGGGCCTCGCCAAGCTCGAAACCAAGTACCAGCCCGTGACCTCGCAAAACCGCGTGCCGCTGGTGCAGAACGGTACCGTCGACCTCGAGTGCGGTTCCACCACCAACAACGCCACGCGGCAAAAGGACGTTTCCTTCGCAGTGACCACCTACGTCGAGGAAGTGCGCATCGCGGTCAAGGCCAATTCGGGCATCAACTCGATCAAGGACCTCAACGGCAAGACCGTGGCCACCACCACCGGCACCACCTCGGTCCAGACCCTGCGCAAGAACGAGCGCGCCGGCGGCATCGACTTCAAGGAACTCTATGGCAAGGACCACTCCGACAGCTTCCTGCTGCTCGAGTCGGGCCGCGCCGACGCCTTTGTGATGGACGGTTCCATCCTGGCCTCGAACATCGCCAAGTCCAAGTCGCCTGCCGAGTACAAGATCGTCGGCGAAGTGCTCAGCGTCGAGCCCATCGCCATCATGATCCGCAAGGACGACCCCGCTTTCAAGAAGGTGGTGGACGACAGCATCAAGGGACAGATCAAGAACGGCGATCTCGCCAAGCTCTGGGACAAGTGGTTCCTGAAGCCGATCCCCCCGGCCAATGTCACGGTCAACCTGCCGTTGTCCGACGCCACGAAGTCGGCCTGGGCCAACCCGAACGACAAGCCAATGGAAGAGTACGCCGCCAAGAAGTAAACACGGCAAGGTCATCCGCGCAACGCCCGCCGCCCCCGGCGGGCGTTTGTTTTCGCAAATGCAGCGCAATGCGGCACGCGGGCACGGCCTCTGCATGCAAACTGGCTAGCAGTCTGGAAATCTGAAAGAAGGAGAGTCCCCGATGGGATCAAACTGGGATTGGCAGGTCTTCTTGCAAGACCCTGGCGGGAAGTACCCGACCTACTGGGAGTGGATGCTGTCCGCATGGGGCTGGACCGTGTCGGTGGCCCTGCTGGCGCTCATCGTCGCGCTGGTGCTGGGGTCGCTCATCGGCATCATCCGTACGCTGCCCAACAGCCCGTGGCTCGTTCGCCTCGGCAATGCCTGGGTCGAGCTGTTCCGCAACATCCCCCTGCTGGTGCAGATCTTCCTCTGGTACCACGTCATCCCGGCGATGGTGCCGGTCATGAAGGGCGTGCCGAGCTTCATCCTGGTGGTGCTGGCACTGGGCTTCTTCACCTCGGCGCGTATTGCCGAGCAGGTGCGCTCGGGCATCCAGGCGCTGCCCAAGGGCCAGCGCTATGCGGGCATGGCGGTGGGCTTCACCACGCCGCAGTACTACCGCTACGTCATCTTGCCGATGGCCTACCGCATCATCATTCCGCCGCTCACCAGCGAAACGATGAACATCTTCAAGAACTCGTCGGTGGCGTTTGCCGTGTCGGTGACCGAACTCACGATGTTCGCCATGCAGGCGCAGGAAGAAACTTCGCGCGGTATCGAGGTGTACCTGGCGGTCACGGCGCTGTACGTGATCTCGGCCTTCACGATCAATCGCCTGATGGCCTTCGTCGAGAAGAAGACGCGCGTGCCAGGCTTCATCGTCTCGGCCAGCGGCGGCGGGGGACACTGACATGATGAATCTCGACCTGTCGTTCTATAACTGGGACGTCATCAGCAACTTCGTCGTCAAGGGCTTCTACTTCAGCATCATGCTGACGATCGTGGCCACCATTGGCGGCGTGCTCTTCGGCACCGTGCTGGCGCTCATGCGCCTGTCGGGCAAGAAATGGCTCGACGCGCCAGCCGCCATCTACGTCAACGGCATGCGCAGCATTCCGCTGGTCATGGTGATCCTGTGGTTCTTCCTTCTGGTGCCGGCCTCGTTCTACGCGGCCTTCGGTTCCGTCGGCTCGAACTACCGCTCGGAAATCTCGGCCGTGATCACCTTCATCGCGTTTGAGGCGGCCTACTTCAGCGAGATCATGCGCGCGGGCATCCAGTCGATCCCGCGCGGCCAGGTGCATGCGGGCCAGGCGGTTGGCATGACCTACGGCCAGAACATGCGGCTCGTGGTGCTGCCGCAGGCCTTCCGCAACATGCTGCCGGTGCTGCTCACGCAGACCATCATCCTGTTTCAGGACACCTCGCTGGTCTACGCCATCGGCGCCTACGACATGCTCAAGGGCTTCGAGACCGCGGGCAAGAACTTCGGTCGCCCGATCGAGGCCTACCTGCTGGCGGCGGTCGTCTACTTCATCATGTGCTATGCCTTGTCTTGGCTCGTCAAGCGCCTTCACAAGAAAATCGCGATCATTCGCTAGTCGAGTGGCTGAACCGGAGAGAAAGAAATGTCCGAGAAAATGATTGAAATCAAGAACGTCTCCAAGTGGTACGGCCCGGTGCAGGTGCTCAACGATTGTTCGGTGAGCATCTCCAAGGGCGACGTGGTGGTGGTGTGCGGGCCCTCGGGCTCGGGCAAGTCCACCCTCATCAAGACCGTGAACGCGCTCGAGCCCTTCCAGAAGGGCGAGATCACCGTCAACGGCATTCCGCTGCACGACCCCAAGACCAACCTGCCGAAGCTGCGCTCCAAGGTCGGCATGGTGTTCCAGCACTTCGAGCTGTTTCCGCACCTGTCGGTCACCGAGAACCTCACGATCGCCCAGATCAAAGTGCTCGGCCGCAGCCCCGACGAAGCCAAGACCCGCGGCCTGAAGATGCTCGACCGCGTGGGCCTGATGGCGCACAAGGACAAGTTCCCGGGCCAACTGTCGGGCGGCCAGCAGCAGCGCGTGGCCATTGCCCGCGCGCTCAGCATGGACCCGATCGTGATGCTGTTCGACGAACCCACCTCGGCTCTCGACCCCGAAATGGTCGGCGAAGTACTCGACGTGATGGTGAGCCTGGCCAAGGACGGCATGACCATGATGGTGGTCACGCACGAAATGGCCTTTGCCCGCAAGGTGGCCAGCCGCGTGATCTTCATCGACGTGGGCGGCAAGATCCTTGAAGACTGCCCGAAGGACGAGTTCTTCAGCCACCCGGAAAATCGTCAGCCGCGTACGAAGGATTTCTTGAACAAGATTCTGCAGCACTGATCGATTCGCTGCGGCGCCAAAAAGCAAAAGCCACGCTGTTCGCAGCGTGGCTTTTTTATTTGTTGCCTGGAACTGTTATGGCAGCCGCGCGATGTGTTCGGTCAGCAGGTCGAAGAAGCCCTGCGCATCGCCGTCCACGATCCAGTTCGCATTGGTGGAACGCTTCAGGCTGTCATACCAGTCGGCCACCGTCTGCCCAAAGCCCATGCCTTCGCGGCTGTCGAGTTCGACGTTGATCAGCCTGCCCCTGAAGAGCGAAGGCTTCAGAAGGTAGGCAATGACCGTGGCATCGTGCACCGGCCCGCCGGGCATGTCGTAGTGCTGCATCTCCTGCGGAGCGTAGGCATCCAACATGTCGGCGACGATCCTGCCGGCCCGGTTGCCGATGCTCCGCAGCCGCGCAATGCGCTCGTCGCTTGTGAGAATCTTGTGCGTCACGTCCAGCGGCAGCATGGTGATTGGCACGCCGCACTTCAGCACGGCCTCGGCCGCATGCGGGTCGGCAAATACGTTGAACTCTGCGGTGGGCGTGATGTTGCCGCCGTTGAAATGCGCGCCAGCCATGAGCACCAGTTCGCGCAGGCCGCGCACGATGTCGGGCGCTTGCTCAAGCGCGAGTGCCAGGTTGGTTTGTGGCCCGAGCATCGCAAGCGTCACGCTTCGCTCGGGCGCCGTGCGCAATGTGCGGATCAGGTAGTCGACGGCATGGCCCTCGGCCAGCGGCGCGGCCGGTTCATGCACATCGACGCCGGTGATGCCTTCGCGGCCGTGAATGTTGGCCGCGTAGATGGGTGTGCGCTGCAGCGGGCGTTCCGCGCCGGCGTACACCGGAAGGTCCGGCCGGCCGGCCCATTCGCAGGCGAGGCGCGCATTGCGCGAGGTCTTGGCCAACGGAACGTTGCCGGCCACCGTGGTCAGCGCCTGAAGCTTTAGCGCTTCAGGCGCCGCCATGGCGAACAGCAGCGCGATCACATCGTCCGCGCCCGGGTCAGTGTCGATGATCAGGGTGTGTGGCATCACGACATTGTCGCGGCCACCCCGAAACGACGCAGGACCTGTCTACTTACTTCTTGCGCGCGGCGATGGCCTTCTCGGCCATTGCCACCAGGTCCGCGCCCACCGTGTTCTTCCACTTGTCGTACACCGGGCGCGTGGCCTTCACGAAGGCTTCGCGCTCAGTGGGCGTGAGCTGGGTCACGGTCACGCCCATGCCGGCGATGTCCTTCAGCACCGGCTTGTCGGCTTCGACGAGGCCCTTGCGCGCGAGCTCGATCTCCTGCTTGCCGGCATCGACGGCGGCCTGGCGCACGATGGCCTGGTCGGCCGGTGTCCACGAAGCCCAGATTTCCTTGTTGACCACGAAAACCAGCGGGTCGGCGACGTAGCCCCAGGTGGTCACGAACTTCTGTCCCACGTTCTGCATCTTGAGCACGGTGAACAGGAAGAGCGGATTCTCCTGGCCGTCGACCGCGCCGCTGGCGAGCGCGGGCTGTGCGTCGGCCCAGCTCATCTGCGTGGGGTTGGCGCCCAGCGCGGTGAACATGTCGGAATAGATCGGCGAGCCGACGACGCGGATCTTCATGCCCTTCAAATCTTCAGGCGACTTGATCGGCTTCTTGGAGTTGGTAATTTCGCGGTAGCCGTTCTCGCCCCATGCGAGCGGCACGACGCCGGCCTTGTCGAGCGTCTTGAACATTTCCTTGCCGACTTCGCCCTGGGTGAGCGCATCGATGGCCGCATAGTCGGGCATGAGGAAGGGCATGGAGAAGAGGTTGAGCTGCTTGACTTGCGGCGACCAGTTGATGGTGGAGCCCACGGCCATGTCGATCACGCCCTGGCGCAGCGCGCTGAACTCGCGGGTCTGGTCGCCTTGAATGAGCGACACGCCGGGGTAGAGCTTGATGTTGATGCGGCCCTGGGTACGTTCCTTCACGAGGTCGGCCCAGATCTTTCCGGCCTGGCCCCAGGGCGTGGGCGGGCCGAGTACGAGGGACATCTTGTATTCGGGCTTGTAGGCGGCCTGCGCCATTGCGCCGGTCGAAAACATGCCCAAGGCGGTAGCTACGGCGGCAAGGCCGAGCAGGGTGCGGCGGAATTTCATTTGAGGTCTCCTTGTTTTCTGAACACAACTAAGCGATGGATGTTTTTGGGTAACGGTACTGACTGGAGTGTTCGGGGCGTTCCTGTTCAGGGCGCGTGCAAAGGCCACCGGGTACTCCCCTCCGCGAATGTCCCCCGGCTTCGCCTCCTCCTTTATTTCGCTGCGGGGAGTACCCGGCGCCCTGTGCACACCAGGCGCTGCGGTTGTTCCGCTCCGATGGGGTGCCTTGCGCAGCGAAATAAAGGGGGAGGCCGCAGGCCGGAGGACATTCGCGGAGAAAGGTACCCCGTCGGCGGGAGCGCGCCCTGAACAAAGCACCCAAACGCACGACCCCATCTCAATACCCCAGCTTGCGCGGCAACCAAAGCGCGAGTTCAGGGAACGCGATCACGAGCACCATCACCACGAACATCGAGAACAGCATCCAGCCGACCCAGCGCACGGTCTCTTCCATGCGCACCTTGGCGATGCGGCAAGAGACCATGAGGTTGACGGCGAGCGGCGGCGTGAACTGGCCGAGTGCCACCTTGAGCGTGAGGATCACGCCGAACCACACCGGGTCCCACTTGTAATACTGCACGATCGGCAGCAACAGCGGCACGAAGATCAGGAAGATCGACACGCCGTCCAGGAACATGCCCACCGTGATGAGAAGCAGGATCAGGAGCGCCAGGATGCCGTATTCGCCGAGGCCCGAATTCACGATGGCCCGCGTCACCGGGTCGATGATGCCGAGCGTCGAGAGCGAGTACGCGAAGATGCCCGCGAGCGACACCACCAGCAGGATCACCGCCGAGAGTTCGCCCGACTCGCGCAATATGACGAACAGGTCGCGCACCTTGATGGTCCGGTGCACGCACATGCCCACGAAGAGCCCGTAGAACACCGCCACCACCGCCGCTTCGGTCGGCGTGAACCAGCCCGCGCGCATGCCGCCCAGAATGAGCACCGGCGCCGCCAGGCCCCAGATCGCTTCGCGAAAACTCTTCCAGAACGGCGGGCGCGGCAGCGTCGATTCGAGCGCACCCATCTTGTGCTGGCGGGCCAGCAGCACGGCCGGGATCATCAGCGCCAGGCCGGCCATCACGCCGGGGATCATGCCGGCCGCGAACAGCGCCGGCACCGAGGCGCCGGGCACCAGCACCGAGTAGACGATGAACGCGACCGAGGGCGGAATCAAGATGTCGGTGGCCGCTGCGGCGCCCACCACGCTGGCCGAGAAAGCCGCCGGATAGCCCGCGCGCGACATTGCCGCGATCATCACCGCGCCCACCGCGGCGGCATTTGCCGGGCCCGAGCCCGAGATGCCGCCGAGGAACATGGCCACCGCAATCGCCACCAGCGGCAGCATGCCCGGGCCGCGCCCGACGATGGCCACCGCAAAGTTCACGAGCCGCAGCGCCACGCCCGAACGGTCGAAGATGGAGCCCACCAGCACGAACATCGGAATGGCGAGCAGCGGGTACTTGCCGAGGCCGGCATAGAAGTTCTGAGGCACGGCCAGGAGCCCGAACCACTGGGCGTCGCTGTTGGCGAGCGCAATGCAGGCGGCGCCGGCCAGGCCCAGCGCGGCGCCGATGGGCACGCCCACCAGCATCATCACCACGAAGGCGACGAAGAGCAGGGTGGCGATCACGGTGCGTCGCCCTTGCGGTTTTCGTTGTCGCCGTATTCCTTGCGGCCGCGGCGGACCATGAGGCCCACCGCGCGCAGCGCGATGGCAAAGGACACGATCGGCAGCCACATCGAATACCACCAGGCCGGCAGCCCGATGCCCGGCGTCGTCTCGTCGAAGCGGTAGTCGTCCCACACCATGCGGATGCTGAGCGCGCCGATCAGGCCGAAGAGGATGGCGATCATCAGCGCGCCGAATTGCGCGAGCCGCTTGCGGCGTGCCATCGATCCGTTCTCGGAAAAGTATTCGATGCGGATGTGCCGATCGCGCGCCACCGCGGCCGAGCCGGCCACCAGCGCCAGCATGATCATGAGGAAAACCGAGAACTCCTCCGTCCACGCAAACGAAGAGTCAGTGAAGTAGCGCACCAGCACGTTGGCAAAGGTGATGAGCGCCAGCGCGCCCATGATGATGACGGTGAGCCAGTCTTCGATGGCGAGCGGCACCTTGGTGGGCTCGTCGGCGGCTTCTATGTCTGGGGGGAGGGGGCTGGCGGCGTCCAGCAGCGGGCCGGACTCGTTGGGAGTGGTCATCGAAGGGAGAGGGGGAAGCAGCTATGAATGGTAACGATCCATGACCATCCGTTCATCGGGGTTTTCCTAAGCTGTGGCCTCATTCCCCCAGCCCCTTTGGAGGCCCTTGGCGGCTACTCGAGCCTGGCGCCCGAGTCCTTGATCAGGCGCTCCCAGATCGGGCTTTCCTTCTTGTACACCGCGTTGAAAGCCTCGGGCGAACTGTCTTTCAGGTCAAAGCCCATGGCCGCCACGCGCGCCTGCACGTCGGGCTGGCGGGTGGCCTTGCCCACTTCGTCGGCGATGCGCTGCACGATGGGCTTGGGCGTGCCGGACGGCATGGCGATGGCGAGCCAGCCGGTCACGCGGTAGGCCTCGTCCTTCAGCCCTTGCTCGGCCAGCGTGGGCACGTTGGGCAGCGTGGCCATGCGGCGCTCGCCGCTCACGCCGATGGCCTTGAGCTTGCCGGCCTCGATGTGCGGCTTGGCCACCAGCGCGCTCGCAAAGGCCATCTGGATCTGGCCGCCGATCAGGTCCTGCAGCATCGGCGATTCGCCCTTGTAGGCGATGTGGTTCATCTCGGCCTTCTGCGTGAGGCTCATGTGCGCGCCCGCCAGGTGCGGGTAGGCGCCCACGCCGTAAGAGCCGTAAGCCACCTTGCCCTTGTTTGCGACCACGTACTTCAGCAGCTCGGGCCCGGTGTTGGCGGGCACGCTGGGGTGCACCACCAGCACCAGTGGAGCGGTGGCGATCTGGTAGACCAGCGTGAGGTCGCGCTGCGTGTCGTAGGGCAGTTTCTCGTACAGGAACTGGTTGGTCAGAAGCGAGTTGCTCAGCGACAGCACGATGGTGTAGCCGTCGGCCGGCGCCTTGGCGACCGCATCGGTGCCAATGATCCCGGCGGCGCCTGGCTTGTTGTCGATGATGACGGGCTGGCCCAGCCCGGCCGCCATCTTCTCGCCCAGCACGCGGGCCAGCACATCGGTTGCCCCGCCCGGGGCAAAGGGCACCACCATGCGGATCGGCTTGCTCGGGTAGGCCTGCGCCCAGCTGGCGCCCGTGGCCGCCAGCGCGAGCGAGGCGATGCCGCAGTGCAGGGCGCGTCGGGTGAGCCCGCGAGGGGTCGAAGTTGCGTTCATGTTTGCGATGTCTCCGGATGTCGTTGTGTTGTCTGTCGAAAAAAAGAAGCGGGGCGTGTCTATTCCAGGAGCACCCGCGTCTTGAACGGAAGCGGCTCGAGCGCCGTGCGGATCCGCTTCTGCAGCGTGTCCGCGAGTGGGCCCGCAGCGGTTGCATCGATGCGCACCTGCACGAGGCCCTCGCCCTCGCTCTGCACGCGCGGCCGTGCGGCTTGCGCCACGCCGAGCTCGTCGCAGATTTGCGCCACGCCAGCCGCCACCACGCGGCTCGCGGCCATCGCGCGAAGCTCGGGCTTGTAGATTTTTCCGACGTTGGTCATCGGCATGTTCTCGATGACGATCACCGACTTGGGTTTGGCCGGCGCCTCGTCGACGCGCGCGGCCGTGAAGGCCAGCAGTTCGTCCTCGGTGGCCGATGCGCCCGGCACCAGCGTGGCAAAGACCACCGGCAGTTCGCCGGCATACGCATCGGGTGCGCCCACCGCCGCGCACAGCTGCACCGCGGGATGCGCGCCCAGCGCGTCCTCGATCACCTTGGGGTCGATGTTGTGGCCGCTGCGGATGATCAGGTCCTTCGAGCGGCCGCTGAGGTTGAGCCGCCCTTCGCCGTCGATCCATCCCAAGTCGCCGGTCGCGAGCCAGCCGTCGGCGGTGAAGGCCCTGGCGTTGTCGGCCGGATCGACGAAGCCAGAGAACAGGTTGGGCGACTTGAACAGCACCATGCCCTGCTCGCCAGGCGGCAGGTCGCGGTTGCTGGCGTTGCCGTTTTCGTCGAGCGCCACGATGCGCATCTGCATGTAGGGCAGCGGAAAACCAACGCAGCCCGCGGGCCCGTCAACGCCCGGCGGCGTGATGGTCGAGATGCCGGCCATCTCGGTCATGCCCAGGCTCTCGTGCACGTGCAGGCCGAACAGGCGCTCGAAGCGCGCGGCCAGTTCCGGCGAGAGCACGGCGGCGCCGGTGCGGCAGTAGCCGATCGATGAAATGTCGGCGCCATTGAGCGGCACGTTCGCCAGCGCCGCAAGCACTGTGGGCACGGCCGAGAGCGATGTCGGCCGGTATTTCTCGACCAGCTTCCAGTAGTTGGCAAGCACCTCCTTGTTGCGCAGCAGCGAGGGGGTCGGAATGATCACCTCCACACCGGCCGAGAGCGATGCCAGCGAAGCCGGCAGCACGCCCGCCACGTGGAACAGCGGATAGCCGTTGATCGAGATGCCTTGTTCGTTCATGCCCGCGACCTGCACGCTGGCCCACGCGGTAAACACTTGCGCGCCGTGGCTGTGGCGCGCGAGCTTCGGGGCGCCGGTGGTGCCGCCGGTATGAAAGTAGGCGGCAATGTCGGAGGGTGCGATGTCGCGGCCGCTCACGAGGCGATCAGACGGTTGTGCCGAACGCAGCACGTCGAAGTCGGCCACGCCCGGCAGCGCGGCCGCGCTGCCCGATCCTGTTTCATGCAGCGCGCCCGCCGAACCCGGCGCTTCGTCATGCGGCGCCACGCGCAGCACGGTCGTGAGCGTGGGCGCCTGCCCGCGCAAACGCATGGCCTTCGACCACATGCCCGATTCGCTGTCGGAGCCATAGGCGATCAGCACCTTGGCGCGGCCGGCGGTCATCAGCGCCACCAGCTTCTCGTCGGTCAAGAGCGGATTGAGCGGCTGCACGATGCCGGCCGCTTCGCCGCCCCAGAGGGCCAGGTGGTATTCGAGGCAGCCTGGCAGCAGCACCGCCACCGCGTCATCAGGGCCCACGCCCAGGGCGTGCAGCATGTTCGCAGTCTGGTGGATGCCCGCGAGCAAGTCGGCATACGACCAGCGGATTGGTTCATCGGCCGGGTTGCCGGTGCGCAAAAAGGTCAGCGCGGTCTTGTTGCCGAAGGCCGCTCCCGCGTTGCGGAAGATCTCGTAGGTACTGCGGACTGTCAGCGCCTGCGCAAGCGGCGTCTCTTCGAGCTTGCGGATGTCCGCCAGGCTGCGAACCGGCAACAGGGGGCGGAACGGCGCCCCGCCCGGACTGGTCTTCTTGTCGTTGCCTGTCATGTCGTCTCCTGATGTTGTCTCTTGCCGGCCGCGCGCGAATCGCTGTTTTACTGGTTCGTGATCTTGTTGTCGCGGATGACCTTGCCCCAGCGCTCGAAATCCTGGCGCATGCGCGTGCCCGTCTGCTCGGGCGTGCCGTAGGCCGCGAAGGAGCCAACGCCTTCGAGCTTGTCCTGCACTTCCTTGTCAGCCAGCGCGGACTTCAGCTCGGCGCTCATGCGGTCGACCACGTCCTTGGGTGTACCCGCCGGCGCCAGCAGCCCGCCCCACGAGGTCGCATCGAAACCAGGGAAGCCCTGCTCGGCGACAGTCTTCACTTCGGGCAGCAGGCTCACGCGCTTGCCCGATCCGACCGCGATGGCGCGCAGCGTGCCCGCGCGGATGTGCGGCATCACCGCCACCAGGTCGGAGAACATCGCAGGCACCTGCCCGCCGATCAGGTCGGTCACGGCTGGTGCGCTGCCGCGGTAGGGCACGTGCTGCATCTCGAACTTGCCGATGTTCTTGAGCTGCTCGGTCGTCAGGTGGCCGAAGCTGCCGGCGCCGGCCGTCGTGTAGTTGAGCTTGCCGCCCTCGGCCTTGGCCTTGGCGATCAGGCCTTGCAAGTCGTTCACGCCGGGCAACGCCTTCGGATTGACCACCATCACGATTGGCAAGTCATAGACGACGCCCACGGGCGTAAAGCTCTTGAAGATGTCGTAGGGCGTCTGGCCGTACAGGTGCGCGGCCAGCAGCGTGGGCGTGGCCAGCATCACGAAGGTGTAGCCGTCGGGCGCGGCCTTGGCGGCCGCCGCCGCGCCGATGGTGCCCGAGGCGCCGCTGCGGTTGTCGATGAGGATGTTCTGCTTCAGGCCCTGCGACATCTTCTGCGCCACGATGCGCGTCGCGACGTCGGTCGGGCCACCGGGCGGAAAGGGCACGATGACCGTGATCGGCTTGGACGGCCAGGCTTGTGCGAAGGCGGCGCCGGCCGCGAGCGGAAGGGCCAGTGCGATGAGTGCACGGCGTGCGGGATTGCGAAGGGAGCGGGAAGAAGAAAAGGCCATGGACATGTTCAAGGGATCGGAAGAGAGACAAGCGCCTTCAGACGACGCCATTTGATTTGAGTTGCGCGAGCCTGTCGTCCGACAGGCCGAGCAGCGACTGCAGCACCTCGTGCGTGCCTTCGCCCAGTTGCGGCGGTGCGCTGCGCACGGGCAGGCGTTCGCCGTCGAAGCGATAGGGCGGCGCCAGCACGTTGACCGTGCCGGCCACCGGATGCGGCTGCTCGGTGACAAGGCCGGCATCGGTCGCACGCTTGGAGTTCAGCGCTTCGAGCAGGCCGAGCACCTCGCCGCAGGGAATGCCCGATTTCGTGAGCTTCGCCAGCAGGTCTGCGCGTTGGCGCCTGGCCAATTCGGCGTGCAGCTCTGGCAGCAGCACTCCGCGGTTCGCCGATCGCAGGATGTTGGTCTTGAAGCGCTCGTCGGCCGCGAGGTCGGGCCGGTCGATCACCTCGGTGCAGAAGCGCGCGAACTGCGCGTTGTTGCCCACGGTGATGACCAGCGGGCCGTCGGCCGCATCGAACACGCCATACGGCACGATCGACGGATGCGAGTTGCCGTAGCGCGGGGGGTCCTCGCCCATCAGCAGCGCCTCCAGGCCGTAGTAGGCGGTGATCATCAGGCCGCAGTCGAACAGCGCCATCTCGACGTGACGGCCCTTGCCGGTTTTTTCGCGCTGATAGAGCGCGGCCAGGATGGCCTGCGCCGAATACATGCCGGTGAACAGGTCGACCATGGCCACGCCGAACTTCAGCGGCGGCTGGTTCGCTTCGCCGTTGAGCGCCATCAAGCCGGCTTCGCCCTGCACCACGAGGTCGTAGCCGGGGCGTGCGGCCTCGGGGCCGGTGCGGTCGTAGCCCGAGATCGAGCAGTAGATGAGCCCCGGCTGCTCCTTGCTGAGCTGCTCGTAGCCGAGCCCGAGCTTGTCGATGCCGCCGAACTTGAAGTTCTGGATCACCACGTCGCATTGCTTCGCAAGGTCGCGTGCGATCTGCTGGCCTTCGGGCGTCTGCAGGTCGAGCGTGACCGAGCGCTTGTTGCGGTTCACGCTGTTGAAGTAGGCCGTCTCGGTCTTGCCGACGCGCAGGCCCCAGTCGCGCGTGTCGTCGCCGCGGCCCGGGTGCTCGACTTTGATTACTTCGGCGCCCATGTCGGCCAGCACCATGCCGCACCAGGGGCCCGCGAGGATGCGGGACAGATCGAGAACGCGCACGCCGGCAAGCGGCAGCGATGAATTGAGCATGGGCATGAGGGCAACTCCCTGGAAACGAGAAAGCCCCGCACCGGGTGCGAGGCGAGATGGCGTGCGAGTTCGGGCGGTGTCAGGTGGCTTGCGACTTCTGTCCGCGCAGCGCCGCGAAATCCGCCGTGCGCTTGCCGAGAAAAGCGCCGATGCCTTCGGCCGCTTCGACATCCGCTTGGGACTCGACCATGTACACGGCCTCGGCTTCGAGCTGCTCTTCGAGCGTGGTGCGGTGCGCCTGGCGGCACAGGGTCTTGATGCGCGCGCTCGCGCGCTGCGGACCGTTGGCCACCTTGGCCGCAAGCGCGATGGCCTCGGCCAGCGCCGCGCCCTTGTCGGTCAGGCGGTTGACCGCGCCCAATGCATGCAGGCGCTCGGCCGGCATGCGATCGCCGGTCAGGCACATCTCGGTCAGCACCTGGCGCGAGACGAACTCCGAGAGAAAGGCCGTCGCGCCGCCGTCCGGCGTGAGGCCGACCTTGACGTAGGCGACCGTGTAGAACGCATCGCGCGCCGACACCAGCATGTCGCAGGCCAGCGCCATCGACAGGCCCGCACCGGCCGCGCCGCCTTCGACGGCCGCGATGACGGGCTTGCCGCAATCGCGGATCGCACGGATCAGGTCGTGCAGGCCTTCGAGCTTTTCGCGGCGCTCCGAGGCGGGCAGTTCGCGGCGCTTGGCCAGCAGGTTCAGGTCGCCGCCGGAGCAGAAGAAATCGCCCGCGCCGGTGAAGACGATCGCGCCGACTTCGGGGTCGTTTTGCGCATCGGCAAGCGCGGCGCTCAGTTCCGCATACAGCGTCGGCGTGATCGCGTTGCGCGCGCCGGGGTTGCTGTTGGTCAGGATGCGCACGGCGCCTTGCTGGGAGATCAACACGGTCTTGTCGGTCATGCCGCCACCTCCTTGCCGAGCGCGATGTAGCGCTGCAGATGATGGTCCTCGTCGCCGAGCTGGTGGTCGATCATCACGAGCCGCTTGGCGTAGTGCGGCAGCGGCAGCTCCCACGTCATGCCGATGCCGCCGTGCATCTGGATGCTCTCTTCCGCCACCAGCGCGCCGATGCGGCCGATGCTGAACTTGGTGGCCGACAGCGCGCGCTCGCGCGCCACGCGGTCGGTGCCGTCGATGGCGGCCGCGGCGTTGATCACGGCCGAACGGGCCTGCTCGATCTCGAGCAGCAGATCGGCCATGCGGTGCTGCAGCGCCTGGAAGCTGCCGATCAGAATGCCGAACTGCTTGCGCGTGCGCAGGTAGTCGAGCGTCGCGGTCTTGGCGGCTTCCATTGCGCCCAGCGCCTCGGCGCACAGCGCGAGCACGCCGCGGCCGATGGCGCGTTCCAGCGTCGCACTGCCCTGGCCTTCGGTGCCCAGCAGTGCGTCGGCGCCCAGTTTCACACCGTCGAGCGTGAGTTCTGCGACACGGCCGCCGTCGATGGCGGGGCAGCCGCGCACCGTGAGGCCTGCCGTCTTCGCGGGCACGAGGAACAGCGAGATGCCGACCTCGTCGTCCACCTGGCCCGAGGTGCGAGCGGAGACGAGAAACAGGTCGGCCTGCTCGCCCTGCGGCACGACAGCCTTGGCGCCGTTCAGCACCCAGCCGCCGCCGCTGCGCTCGGCGCGGGTCGAAACTCGTGTGCGTTCGTAATGCGTATCGGCTTCGTCGTGCGCAAAGGCCGCGACGGTAACGCCGTTGATGATGTCGCCGAGCTTTTCCTTCTGCGCATCGTTGCCGGCAGCACTGAGTGCCTCCCCGACCATCACGGCGCCCAGCAGCGGCTCGACCACGAGTCCGCGGCCCAGTGCCTCGAAGACCACGGCAATGTCGAAACCGCCGCCGCCGAAGCCACCATCGGCCTCGCTGAACAGCGCGCCGATCACGCCGAGTTCGGCGAACTGCTGGAAGATCTCCTTGCTGAACCCGTGCTCGGACTTCGCGATGCGGTCGCGCGCATCGAAGGCGTACTGCTCGGCGATGAAGCGGTTCAGGCTGTCGGCGAGCATGCGCCGGTCTTCGGTGTGTTCGAAGTTCATTGCATGTCTCCTTACAGGCCGAGGATCATCTTGGAGATGATGTTCTTCTGGATTTCATTGGAGCCGCCGAAGATCGACAGCTTGCGGTTGTTGAAGTAGCGCGCGGCCGCGGCGGATGCGTAGGCCGGGCCGAAGGTTTCGCCGTCGAATCCGTCGTGCAACGCTTCTTCAACGAAGGGCCGGCCATACACACCCATCGCGCGGCGCGCGAGCGACGAAATCTCCTGCCGGATTTCGGTGCCGCGGATCTTCAGCATCGAGCTCTCCGCGCCCGGCACGCCGCCGCCGGCCACGGCGGCGATCACGCGCAGGTTCGTCGTCTTCATGTTCTCGAGGTCGATCTCGACGCGCGCCAGGCGTGCCGCGAACGCCGGGTCTTCGGCCAGCGGCTTGCCGTTCTTCGTCTGCGTGGCGGCAATGCCCTTGAGCTGTTCGAGCGCGGCCACCGAGAAACCAACGCCCGCGATGTTGGTGCGCTCGTAGGTCAAGAGGTACTTGGCGCAGGTCCAGCCCTTGTTCTCTTCGCCGACGAGGTTCTCGGCCGGCACGCGCACGTCGGAGAAGAACACCTCGTTCACCTCATGCTCGCCGTCGAGCGTGATGATCGGGCGCACTTCCACGCCCGGCGAGGTCATGTCGATCAAGAGGAAGCTGATGCCCTCCTGTTTCTTCGCCTCGCGGTTGGTGCGCACCAGGCAGAAGATCATGTTGGCGTGCTGGCCCAGCGTGGTCCAGGTCTTCTGGCCGTTCACGATGTAGTGGTCGCCCTTGGCATCGATGCCGCGTACGGCCGAGGTCTTCACGGCGGCCAAGTCGGAGCCCGCGCCGGGTTCCGAATAGCCCTGGCACCACCAGTCGTCGCCGTTCAGAATGCGCGGCAGCCAGCGCTGCTTCTGCGCCTCGTTGCCATACTTGATGAGCACCGGGCCCAGCATGTTCACGCCGAAGGGCACGATGCGCGGCGCGAAGGCCAGCGCGCATTCGTGTTCGAAGATGAACTTCTCCACCGCCGTCCAGCCCGGGCCGCCGTACTGCTCGGGCCAGTGGTTGGCGAGCCAGCCGCGCTCGTTGAGGATGGCGTGCCACTCCTCCATGTCGGCCTTGGCGAGGATCTTGCCGCCGCCGACCTTCGCCGAGAGGCGCGCGGGCAGTTTGTCGGCCAGAAAGGCGCGCACTTCCGCGCGGAAGGCTTCTTCTTCGGGGGTGAAGTTCAGGTCCATCGCCAGCTCCTCAGTAGATTTCGAACAGGCCCGCCGCGCCCATGCCGCCGGCGATGCACATCGTGACCACGGCGTACTTCGCGCCGCGGCGCTTGCCCTCGATCAGCACGTGGCCCGTGAGGCGCGCGCCGGTCATGCCGAAGGGATGGCCGATGGAGATCGCGCCGCCGTTCACGTTGAGGCGTTCCGACGGAATGCCCAGCTTCTCCTGGCAGTAGATCGACTGCGAGGCAAAAGCTTCGTTGAGTTCCCACAGGTCGATGTCGTCGACCTTCAGGCCGTGGCGCGCGAGGAGCTTGGGGATTGCGAACACCGGGCCGATGCCCATTTCGTCGGGCTCGCAACCGGCCACGGCCAGGCCGCGGAACGCACCCATCGGCTTCAGGTTGGCGCGCTCTGCTTCCTTGGCTTCCATCAGCACGCAGGCCGACGCGCCATCGGACAGCTGCGAGGCATTGCCCGCGGTGATGAACTTGTCCTCGCCCATCACCGGCTTCAGCTTGGCGAGCGCTTCGTAGGTGGTGCCACGGCGGTTGCAGTTGTCTTCCGTGGCGGTGACTTCGCGGTAGCTGACTTCCTTTGTCTCCTTGTCGGTCACGGCCATGGTGGTGGTGCAGGCGACGATCTCGTCCTTGTAGCGGCCGGCAATCTGTGCTTCTTCGGTCTTGCGCTGGCTCTCGGCCGAGAAGCGGTCCTGTGCTTCGCGGCTGATGTTGTAGCGCTTGGCCACGATGTCTGCGGTCTCGATCATCGCCATGTAGAGGGCGGGCTTGTGCTCGACGATCCAGGGGTCCAGGCTGAGGTCGCCGCCGTCGCCCGGGCTGCGGCCGCGGATCTGCGAGATGCTTTCGACGCCGCCCGCGATCATGGCCGGCGCGCCGTCCACCACGATGCGGCCCGCCGCCATCGCGATCGCCTGAAGGCCTGAGGCGCAGAAGCGGTTCACGGTGGTGCCGGCGATGCTGATCGGCAGGCCTGCGCGGATGATGCTCTGGCGCGCGATGTTGCGGCCCGTGGTGCCTTCGGGGTAGCCGCAGCCGAGGATCGCGTCCTCGATCAGCGCGGGGTCGAGACCCGAGCGCTCGACGGCCGCGCGCACCGCAAAGGCGGCCAGCGTGGCGCCGGGCGTGATGTTGAACTCACCGCGGTGCGCCTTGGTGAGCGGGGTGCGGGCGGTGGAAACGATGACGGCTTCACGCATGGGGAGGGCTCCTTAGTCAGTTGAGGACAGAGCAAAAACTGCTGCGCAGTTTCTTGGTCTGTCCCGCAAGGTTTTCAGTTTTGATTGAGGCTGGCGAAATCGGCACCGCGTTCGACCAGATCCACCAGCAGCGGCGAGGGCTGCCAGAAAAGCGGGTCTTCCTTCGCGAACTCGCGGATGTCGGCCAGCACCTTGGCGAGGCCCACGGTGTCGGCGTACTTCATCGGGCCGCCGCGGTGGCGCGGGAAGCCGTAGCCGTAGAGAAAGGTCACGTCCACGTCGAGCGGGCGCAGCGCGATGCGCTGGTGCACGACGTTGGCGCCTTCGTTGATCATCGCGGCCATGTAGCGGCGCATGATTTCTTCTTCGGTGAAGGCGCGCGGCGTGATGCCGGCACGCTCGCGCTCGGCGTCGATGATGGCCAGCACCTCGGGGTCGGGCACGCCGGTGCGCGCGCCTTCGGGGTACAGGTAGTAGCCGCGCTGCGTCTTCTGGCCGAACCAGCCGCGCTCGCAGATGCGGTCGGCAATCTGCACGTAGCGTGCCTTCGGGTCGCGGGTTGCGGCCTTGCGCTTGCGCGTGGCCCAGCCGATGTCGCCGCCGGCCAGGTCCGACACCTGGAACGGGCCCATCGGGTAGCCGAAGTTGCGCACCGCCTCGTCGATCTGGTAGGGCGAGGCACCGTCTTCCATCATGTGGTCGGCCGCCTGGCGGTATACGGCCAGGATGCGGTTGCCGATGAAGCCGTCGCACACGCCGGCGCGCACCGGCACTTTCTTCAGCTTCTTCGCGAGCTCGAAGCCGGTGGCGACCACGTCGGCGCTCACCTTGGCGGGCACCACGATTTCGAGCAGCTTCATGATATTGGCCGGCGAGAAGAAATGCAGGCCCACCACGTCCTGCGGACGCGAAATGCTGGCCGCGATCTCGTCGATGTCGAGGTAGGAGGTGTTGGTGGCCAGCACTGAGCCGGGCTTGCACACGCGGTCGAGCTCGGCGAACACGGCCTTCTTCACACCCATGTCTTCGAACACGGCCTCGACCACGATGTCGACCTGCCCGAGCGCGTCGTAACTCGTGGAGCCCGAGAAGCGCGCCATCACTGCGGCCTTGGCCTCGGGCGTCATGCGGCCCTTCTTGATCAGGCCGTCGTACACCTTCTCGACGTGCTGGCGGCCGCGTGCAAGGCTGGGCTCATCGCGCTCGATCATGGTCACGGGCATGCCCGCGTCGAGCATGGCCACCGCGATGCCCGCGCCCATGGTGCCGCCGCCGACGATGCCGGCCGCATCGAGCGCGCGGGGCTTGGCCACCTTGGTCTCGGGCGCCTTGAGCACTTCGCGTTCGGCGAAGAAGGCGTGGATCAGTCCCGCGCGCTGCGGGCTGTCGATGCATTGCAGGAAGAGCTTGCGCTCGAGTGCCATGCCTTCGGCGAAAGGCAGCGTGAGCGCGGCTTCGACCGCTTCGATGATCTTCATCGGCGAGAACAGGCCGCGGCTCTTTTTGGCGGTGTCGGCGCGTGCGGCTTCGAGGGCGGCCCGGCTGGCTTCGGTATCGGCCAGCGCGGTGGCTTCGCGCGTTCGGCGTACCGGGGCCTTGGCGGCGACGAGTTCGTTTGCGTAGGCGAGACCTTCGGCGAGCGCGTCGGCTTCGTTGCCGAGCCGGTCGACGAGGCCGAGCGACAGCGCTTCCTTCGCGCCCGCATGGCGGCCGCTCAGCATCAGTTCGAGTGCGGGCTTCACGCCGACGAGGCGCGGCGCCCGCTGCGTGCCGCCCGAGCCGGGCAGCAGGCCGAGCGCGACTTCGGGCAGGCCGAGCTTGGCCGACGGCGCGGCAAGGCGGTAGTGCGCCGAGAGCGCCACTTCGAGACCGCCGCCGAGTGCTGCGCCATGGATCGCCGCGACCACCGGCTTGCTGCAGTTCTCGATCTTCAGGCACACCTCCGGCAGCGATGGCGGCTGCGGCGTCTTGCCGAACTCGCGGATGTCGGCGCCGGCGATGAAGTTGCGGCCCGCGCCGACGATCAGCACCGCGGCGGCGCCGCCGTCGGCTTCGGCCGCGTCGATCGCAGCCACGAGGCCGCGGCGCACGTCCACGCCCAGGGCGTTGACGGGCGGGTTGTCGATGATCACCACGAACACGTTGCCTCGACGTTCGAAGGCGACGGGACCGGAAGACGTGGAGGGGCTGGAGCTTGAGGTGGCCATGTGCTTTGTCTCTTGCGTGGCGAGCCCTGCAACGCGAGGGGCTCGAGGCTCTGGGGTGAACCTCGCATTCTTGGTCCGCGCCGCCGCTTTGACAATTGCATAGACGGTTGACAGACTGTCAAAGAATTTTTGACACAATCGCCGCATGGACCTCCAATCGCTCACCCTGCTGGTGGAAATCCTCGACGCGGGCAACCTGAGCGCGGCGGCCCGCCGGCTCAAGATGAGCCGCGCCAACGTCAGCTACCACCTCAACCAGCTGGAGCGCTCGGTCGGCGCGCAACTCGTGCGGCGCACCACCCGCCGTGCCGAGCCGACCGAAATCGGCCTGCGGCTGTACCAGCACGGCGTGGCCATCCAGACCGAACTGCTGGCCGCGCGGGAGTCGGTCACCACGCTGGGCGAGGGGTTGCAGGGCCGCGTGCGGTTGAGCGTGCCCAGCGGCTACGGACAACTGGTGATGGCCGACTGGCTGATCGACTTCAAGCGCCAGTACCCCGGCATCGTGCTCGACGTGGTGTTCGAGAACCGCATCGAAGACCTGCTGCGCGACGAGGTCGACATTGCGGTGCGCGTGATTCCCGAGCCGCCGCAAAACCTGGTGGCGCGCGACCTGGGGCCGGTGCGCTACGTGGCCTGCGCGTCACGCGACTATGCAGAGAAGCATCCGCTGCCGGTGCAGCTCGACGAACTGCAGGGCGCGCCCGTGGTCACGGCGGCTGTCATCGGCCGGCAGCTGCGCGTGTCGGCTTACCAGGGGGAAACGCGGCGCGAGGTGATCCTGGAGCCGACCTTGATCTCGGAAAACTTTCTGTTCCTGCGCCAGGCCGTCCTCGCGGGCCTGGGCATCGGCCTCGTGCCCGACTACGTGGTGCAGGAAGACGTGCGCAAGGGCGACGTGGTGACCACGCTCGACGACTGGCGCCTCTCCATCTTCGGCACGCAGATGTTCATGCTCTACATGCCGAACCGCCAGCACACCCGCGCGATCCGCACCTTCATCGATTTCATTCTGGAGCGGGTGCGAGCGCCCGGCGCGGAGCCGACCGATCAGTCGCAGCGGTAGGTGACTTCGGCATTCGGCGCGCGGGCCGCTGCCTTCGGGTCGAGGTAGCGCAGCGGGGCGCCAAAGTTGCGGCAGTAGGCCTCGGCATCCTTGGCGCTGGGCGACTTGTACACGCCGTCCCCCAGCCGTGTGACGAGGGGTGCCGGCCCCGTTGCGCATGCCGCGACGAGGGCGACCGGAACGAGCAGGCAGAGGGTGAGAGAGGGTCGCATCGGGAAGGCGCAGGGATGCGCGGAGGAACAAGAAGTCCGCGACTTTAGCGCCTGCCGGTCCGGCGCCGGATGGGGCGAGATGACCAACGGCATGTTTTCTGCTGTACTGGCCGCATGAACGATGCCGCTCCCCGCGCCGCCCCCATGCCACTCGCCGTGCAATCGCTGACGCCGCAAGCCTTCGCACCCTATGGCACTGTGATCGAGGCACCCTCTGGCGCAGGTCGCCCGATCAATGGCGGCAATGCGCAGCGCTTCGACCTGGTTTCCGATCTGCAGCTCGGCACCGCGAACGGCCGGCCGATGCTCGCGTTGTTCCGCGCAGAGGCGCGGCGCTTTCCGCACCAGGTCACGGAGATGGAGCGCCACGCGCTCGGCAGCCAGACCTTCGTGCCGCTGGGCGAGCGGCGCTTCGTCATCGTCGTGGCGCCGGCCGGCGAGCCTCCGGCGGCCGGTGCGCTCGCCGCGTTCATCACCGACGGGCTGCAGGGCGTGACGCTCGCGCCCGGCACGTGGCACCACGCGCTGCTGGCAGTGGACGCGGGCGACTTCGTGGTGGTGGAGCGTGCCGGCGATGCGGTCGATTGCGACACCTGCACGTTCGCGGCGCCGGCGATGGTCGACTGGAAAAGCTAGGCGCCCTTGCCGGCGGTCTTTTTCTTCCTGGCGAGACTTTGCGCCACCTGAACAGCCTCCCGGGCCAGCGCCGTCAACGCTTCGTGGTCTTCGATGGTCTCGATTGGAACCTGGAAATACTTTCGCACCTGCACGCGCCGTGCCTTTGTGTCGTAGGCAAAGCATTGGCTGCCCAGCTTCTCGTATTTCGGCCGGGTGTCCTTGTCCACGACGAAGTACAGGGTGCTGCCCATGATCATCCCGAACTGCGTGGCATCGGCCGACAGCCCCGTTCCGCCGAAGAAGCGGGTTCTGGCGATGCGCGGGATTCCGGAGAGCCGGTCCACGATGAAATCGGCGAACTGCGACGAGGCTTCCGACATGATGTGCTGGCGCCAGGCGCCGGATGAAAAGAGCGCAGTGTCGCCGAGTCCGGCCAGGCCGCGCCGCGTCAGCCCGCCGCGATGCGCTCCGCCATCCGGATCAGCGACCGGTCCGAGCCGGCCGGCCCGAGCAGCGAAAGGCCGAGCGGCGCACCGTCGCGCTGCGCGAGCGGCATCGACAACTGCGGAAAGCCCGCGAGCCCCGCGATGCACAGCATCTGGATGGCGCGGTTGCGGTAGTCCTCCAGCCCCGCTTCGCTCTCGCTGCGCAACGGCGCGATGTCGGGCATGGTCGGCATCAGCAGCACGCCGTCGGTGCCGAGCAGTTGCGCCAGGTGGCCGCGGAAGGCGGCGCGAAACGCGCGTCCGGCGGCAATCTGCGCGTCGGTCACGTCGCGCGACCAGGCAAAGCGCTCGGCCACGCCAGGACCGAGGGGTGGCGCGTAGCGTTCGATCAACGGACCGTCGGTGAGCCAGGCCTCGTGCGCCTGCACGTAGCGGAAGTTCCAGTACATCGCATCGAAAGAGTCGAGCGCAACGGTGATGCCCTGCGCTTCGCCGAATACGTCCTGCACGCGCGCGGCTGCATCGGCCAGCGCATCGGCAGCGGCCGGGGCGGCAAGCGACCAGACGTCGTCGGGGCGCAGCAGCCGCACGCGCTGCGGGAGCGCGGGCGCGTCCTCGCCCAGCAGCACCTTTGCCACACGCGCGAAGGTGCCGACGTCGCGCGCGAACCAGCCGCAGGTGTCGAGGCTGGGCGACAGGTCCAGCACGCCATCGAGGCTCACGCGACCGTGCGTGGGACGCAGGCCGTACAAGCCGCAATGGTTGGCCGGTGCGCGCACCGAGCCACCGGTGTCGGTGCCGAGCGCGAAGTCGCACAGGCCCGACGAGACGGCCGACGCCGAGCCAGACGAACTGCCGCCCGTGATGCGGTCCTTGGCCGCTCCATTGATGGGCGCGCCGAAGTGCGCGTTGTTGCCGTTCATCGAGAACGCCAGCTCGTCCGTCACCGTCTTGCCGACAAAGCGTGCGCCGGCGTCGAGCAGCTTCTGCACGGTGGGCGCGGTGCGCGTCTTGATGCCCGACATCGCCAGCACGATGGGGCTGCCGCCACCCGTCGGGTAGCCCGCCACATCGAACAGGTCCTTGGCGGCAAAACTCAGGTCGGCCAGCGGACCGGTGCCTGCGCGCGACACGGGCACGTCGGGGTAGGGAACGAACGCATGTGCGGGGTCGAACAGCGGCATGGCGATGAAGGTTTGGACGAAGAGATTTCAGGCGACCAGGACGGGCGCGGTGGCCGCGGCGGCATCGGTGCGGATGCAGCGCGCGCGGTGGTTCGGCGCAAGCTCCACCGCCGTGGGCTGTGCGGCCCGGCACATGTCGTTCGCGAGCGCGCAGCGCTCTGCAAAGGCGCAGCCCGGCGGCAGAGCGGAGAGATCGGGCGGCGCGCCGCCGATGGTTTCGAGTCGCGTGCCACGCGCCAGCGCACCGTGCGCGCGGCTCTTGAGCAATGCGATGGTGTAGGGATGCCGCGGCGAGCGGATCAGCTCGCGCGCGGTGCCTTCCTCGACGATGCGCCCGGCATACATCACGGCAATGCGGTCGGCCACTTCGACGGCCGCGCCAATGTCGTGCGTGACGAAGATCACCGACAGGCCGAGGTCGCGCTGCAGTTCGCGCAGCAGCAGCAGGATCTGGATCTGCACCGTGGCATCGAGTGCGGTGGTCGGCTCGTCGGCCAGCAGCAGCTGGGGCTTGCAGGCCAGCGCCAGCGCGATCATGGCGCGCTGGCGCATGCCGCCGGACATCTCGTGCGGATAGGCGGCCAGCCGGCGTTCGGGGCTCGGAATGCGCACCCGCTCGAACAGCGCGAGTGCGCGCTGCCGTGCCTCGGTTTCGGAAACGGCTTCATGGCGGCGGATCGATTCCACGATCTGCGCGCCCACCGAATACACCGGGTCGAGTGCCAGCAAGGGCTCCTGGAAGATCATCGACGCCACCTTGCCGCGGAAGTCGAACAGCTCGCGCTGCGGCATCGCGAGCACGTCGCGGCCCGCCACCTGCACGTGGCCACCAATTCGCGTGCGACGCTCCGGATGCAGTCGCAGCAGCGTTCGCATGGTCACGCTCTTGCCAGAGCCCGATTCGCCGATGAGCGCCACCACTTCACCGCGCCGCACATCCAGGCTCACGCCGCTGACGGCATGCACGGGCTTGCGTCCGCCCGAGAAAGTGACGCTGAGGTCGCGCAGGCGGACCATCGGTTCGCCGTCTGGAATGACGTTGCTGTTGGTGCTCATGCTGCTCGCCTCATCGGTTGCCGCGCCAGCGGATGCCCGCTGCCCGGCTCGTGGACCAGGCAGCTCGCCGCATGCTGCGAGCCCATGGCAATGCGTTCGGGAACGACCTGGCTGCACACCGGCGCGGCCAGGGCGCAGCGCGGATGAAAGCGGCATCCGGTGGGCGGGTCGATGGGGTTCGGCGGGTCGCCGGCCAGCGGAGCTTCCTCGGTGCGATGGTCGGGGTCCATCGACGGCATGGAGGACAGCAGCGCGCGTGTGTAGGGATGGGCCGGCGCCTCGTAGAGCGCGTCGGCCGGGCCGATCTCGGCCACCTGGCCGAGGTACATCACCATGACGCGGTCGCTCACGTAGCGCACCACGTTGAGGTCATGGCTGATGAAGAGGTAGGTAAGGCCGAATTCAGCCTTGAGGTCGAGCAGCAGGTTGATCACTTGTGCCTCGACTGATTTGTCGAGCGCCGACACGGCCTCGTCGAGGATGACCATGCGCGGCTGGAGCGCCAGCGCACGCGCGATGTTGACGCGCTGGCGTTGCCCGCCCGACAGCTCGTGCGGATAGCGCTCTGCAAAGCGATGCGGCTCGAGGCCGACGCGCGACAGCAGGTCGCGCGCGCGGGCCACGGCTTCGCGCCTTGGCACACCATGCACCTGCGGGCCAAAGGCGATCGAGTCCTCGATGGTGAGGCGCGGGTTGAGGGAGGCGTAGCTGTCCTGGAACACCATCTGCACCTGCCGACGGAATTCCTTCAGCGGCAGGTCGCGGCTTCCGACCTCGCGGCCGTCGAACACGACTTCGCCGCGCGTCGGTTCGAGGAGCTGCATCAGGAGACGCGCGGTGGTCGACTTGCCGCAGCCCGATTCGCCGACTACGCCCAGCGTTTCGCCCTTCATCACTTCGAAGTCCACGCCGTCCACCGCGCGCACCATGCCGCCGCCGCGGCCCAGCGGATCTTTCTTGAGCGGGAAGTGCTTGACGAGTCCGGTAATGGTGAGAAGCGGTTGTGCGGGGCCGCCGATGTCTTTCAGTGCGTCCATGCGGTCATGCCTCTGTCGGTTTGCGTTGCGGGTGCTCCTGATTCAGGGCGTGTGCACAGGCCACCGGGTACTCCCCTCCGCGAATGTCCCCCGCCTTCGGCTCCTCCTTTATTTCGCTGCGGGGAGCACCCGGCGCCCTGTGCCCAATGGGCGCTGCGGTTGTTCCGCTCGATCAACGACCGCGCCGCATGACGGTCACGTCGATGGGGTGCCTTGCGCAGCGAAATAAAGGAGGAGCCCGAAGGGCGGGGGTCATTCGCGGAGCAAGGTACCCCGTCGGCGGGAGCGCGCCCCGAACAAACCAACCGCGCACTCCGAGGCACAAAAAGACAAGCGCCCATCACGAACCCTTGTTGTCCATCGCAGAACGCAAGCCGTCCGACAGGATGTTGAAGGAAATCGACGTGATGAAGATCATCACCCCCGGCAGCGCAGCCACCCAAGGCTGAGCATAGATCGCAGTGCGCAGCGTATTGAGCATCAGCCCCCACTCCGGCTCAGGTGGCTTTACGCCCAGGCCCAGGAACGAGAGGCCCGAGGCCAGGATCATCGACACCGCGATCAGACTGGTGGCGTAGACGAAGATTGGGCCGAGCACATTGCCCAGCACGTGAACCCGCACGATGGTGAACGGGCTCGCACCCGAGGCGCGGGCCGCCTCCACATAGTCGCGGTTGCGCACCTGCGTGGTCACGCTCTCGGCCACGCGCGCAATCTGCGGAATGAACACGATGGTGAGCGAGATCAGCGAGTTGACCACGCCCGCGCCCAGCGTGCCCGACAGCGCAATGGCCAGCAGCACCGAAGGGAAGGCATAGAACACATCGATGGTGCGCATGATCAGCGTGTTGGTGAGGCCGCCCGCATAACCGGCCACCAAACCGATGACCGTGCCGAGCACGAAGGCGCAGAGCACCGGCGTAATGCCGATGAAGAGCGACAGCCGCGCACCGACGATCAGCCGGGAGAGCATGTCGCGCCCGAGTTCGTCGCTGCCCAGCGGCAGGCCCGCGGTGCCGATGGGCTTGAGCCGCTTGAGCATCGACGACTGGTAGGCGTCGGCCGGTGCGATCCAGGGGCCGACCAGCGCGAGCGCGATCAGCAGCAGCACGACGATGGCGGCGCCCACCGCCACCGGGTCGCGCCGGAAGCGCAGCCAGACCGAAGCCCAGTAGCCGCGGGAGCGCTGGGCCGGCAGCGGCTCGACGGCCGCTGCCACGGGTGAGGAAGAAGCGAGCACGGAGGACATGGGTTTATCGGTTTGATCTTTTTCTTCTTCAGGCACGCGCAATGCGCGGATCGAGCAGCGTCTGCAGCACGTCGACCAGCAGGTTGAGCACGACGAAGAACAGCGCCAGCACGAGGATGGTTCCCTGCAGCAGCGGCAGGTCGCGCTGGAAGATTGCCGAGTTCAGCAGAAAGCCGGTGCCGGGCCACGAGAACACGGTCTCGATCAGGATCGAGCCGCCGAGCAGATAGCCCAGTTGCAGCCCCATCACGGCCAGCGCGGTGGGCGCCGCGTTCTTCACCATGTGGCGGAAAACGCCGAAGTGCGTGAGCCCCTTGGCGCGCAAGCCCACGATGAACTCCTGGTCGAGGATGTCGGCCACCAGCGCGCGAACCGTGCGCGCGATGATGCCCATGGGAATCACCGATATCGTGAGCGCCGGCAGCACCAGGAACTGCAGATGCGCCCAGTCCCACGCCCAGTCGCCCGAACCGCTCGGGCCCGCGCCCGTGGCGGGCAGCCACATGAGCTGCGAGGAGAACACGATCACCATCACCATGCCGAGCCAGTAGTGCGGCACGCTCACGCCCAGCACCGACAGCATCGATGCAAAGCGGTCGACCCATGAGCCGCGGAAGTAGCCCGCCACGAACCCGAACAGGCAGCCCAGCACGAAGCCGATGAAGGTGGCCACGACCGCCAGCCGCAGCGTGTTGCCGACGGCGGTGAGCACCTCCGACGCCACGGCGCGGTTGCTGGCAATGGACACGCCCAGGTCGCCGTGCAGCGCGCGCCAGACCCACATTGCGAACTGCTCGGGCAGCGAACGGTTGAAACCGTACAGCTCGCGCAATTGCGCCTGCAGGTCGGCCGACGCATCGGGCGGCAGGATCGACACCAGCGGGTCACCGGGCGCGATGTGCACCAGCAGGAAGCACACGAGCGCCACGCCGACCATGATCGGCACGGCGTAGACGATGCGGCGAATCAAATAGGAAAACATCAATCCATCGTCATGGTGGCGATGTCGATGAACCAGCTCTTGGGCTGCACCACGTTCTTGATCTTGGCCGAGAGCGCGCGCGGACCGACGTCGTGCGCAATCCAGACGAAGGGAGCGTCGTCCACGATGTGGGTGTGCAGCTTGGCCAGCGCCGCGTCGCGCGCCTTGTCGTCGAAGCTGGTGCGCGCGTCGGCCACGAGCTTGTCGACCTCGGCGTTGCCGTAGTAGCCCCAGTTGTTCGACACCGGCGGAAAGGCCTTGGTGCTCACGAAACGCACCATCGCGAAGAACGGGTCCATCGCCGCGAAGCTCACGTTGGTGGCGTTGGCGCCGTTGGCCGAGGGGTCCTTCGCGCCCTTGCGCCAGTTGGTGAAGAGCGTGTTCCATTCGATCACGTCGAACTGCACGTCGAAGAAGCACTGCTTGAGCGACTCCTGCGCGAACTCGTTCATCGGGAGCGGCTGCATCTGGCCCGAACCCGAGGCGGAGATCTGCACCTTCACCTTGATCGGTTTGGCGGCGGAATAGCCGGCCTGCGTCATGAGTGCCTGCGCGGCCTTCACGTCGTACCTGATGTCGAAGCCCGGCTTGCCGAACCAGGGGTGGCCCGGCGGCACCGTGCCCTTGGGCTCGGCCATCATGCCGCCGAGCAATTGCTTCATGCCGCCGCGGTCGATGCACAGGTTGGCAGCCTGGCGCACACGCTTGTCGAGCCATGGCGAACCTTCGGCGAACGAGAGCTGCCAGGGCCACACGTGCGGCTGGGCGTTCGAATAAATCTTGAAGCCGCGCTGCGTGATCTGCGCCATGGCGTCGGGCGCGGGCGCCTCGATCCAGTCGACCTGGCCGCCGAGCAGCGCGGCGGTGCGTGCGTTGGCTTCGGGCATGGGGATCATCACGACCTTGTCGATCTTCGGCGCGCGCTTGGCGTCCCAGTAAGTCTTGTTGGCCGCCAGCTCCAGCCGCTCGCGGGCGACAAAGCGCGTGACTTTGAACGGGCCCGAGCCGGCGGGATCGGCCGCGAAAGCAGTCCATGCGGCCTTGGCCTTGTCGGCGGGCGTTGCACCGGTCGCGGCGTCGAACTTCTTTTGCCACTGCGCAGGCGAGGCCATGAACAGGTTCGTCAAGTTGATCGGCAGGAAGGCATCGGGCTCGCTGGTGGTGAACTCGACCGTCATGTCGTCGATCTTGCGCGCCGTGCGCAGCGTGGGCATGCGCGAGGCGGTCACGCCCACCTGGCTGGGGTCGAACTGCGGCGCGTCCTTGTCGAGCACCTTCTGCACGTTCCACACCACGGCATCGGCGCTGAAGGCCGAGCCGTCATGGAACTTGACGCCCGGGCGCAGCTTGAAGACCCACTTGGTCTTGTCCTTGGCGTCCACCGCCCACGAGGTGGCGAGGCCGGCGATCAGCACGCTGGGCGCATCGGCCTTGGACAGGTCCCATTGCGTGAGCGAGTCGTAGATCGGAATGCCGGTGAAGCGGTTGCCCTCGAAGCCCTGGTCGGGCTGGCCCAGCGTGCGCGGAATGTCGGCGGCCGTCATGGCGATGCGCAGGGTTTTTTCCTGCGCGAGCGCAGCGGGTGCGGCAACGGCCAGCATGGCCAGCAGCACGCTGGCGGCCAGCGGTTTCAGGGACGGGGCAGGGATAGCAGCACGCTTCACATCAACTCCTAAGGAAAGGACGGGCCAGGGCCCGAAGACGAAGGCCACGAGGCCGAGGGAAGCGGTCAAGCACGACATGTGCCAGCCGCTGTTCCGGGGCCCCGATGCGACAATCGCCTTCTCATGACAGATACCCTCACCATCACCCGCCCGGACGACTGGCACCTGCACGTGCGCGATGGCGCCGCCCTCGAAGCCGTGGTGCCGCACAGTGCGCGCCAGTTCGGCCGCGCGCTGGTCATGCCCAACCTGCGTCCTCCCGTGACCACCGCGGCGCAGGCCATGGCCTACAGCGACCGCATTCGCGCCGCGGTACCCGAAGGCACGGCCTTCGAGCCCGTGATGTCGCTCTACTTGACCGACAAGCTGCCGCCCGAAGAAATTGCGTTGGCCGCCCAGGCCGGCGTGCGCGCGCTCAAGCTCTACCCGGCCGGCGCCACCACCAACAGCGATGCCGGCGTGACCGACATCCGCCATACCTACAAGACGCTCGAAGCGATGCAGAAGCACGGCCTGCTGCTGCTGGTGCACGGCGAAGTGACCGACCCGGCCGTCGACCTGTTCGACCGCGAGGCTGTGTTTATCGACCGCGTGATGATTCCGCTGCGCCGCGACTTCCCCGAGCTCAAGGTGGTGTTCGAGCACCTCACCACGAAAGAGGGCGCTCACTACGTGCGCGATGCCAACCGCTTCACGGCCGCCACCATCACCGCGCACCATCTGCTCTACAACCGCAACGCCATCTTCACCGGCGGCATCCGCCCGCACTACTACTGCCTGCCCGTGCTCAAGCGCGAGACGCACCGCGTGGCACTGGTCGAGGCGGCCACCAGCGGCAGCGACCGCTTCTTCCTGGGCACCGACAGCGCGCCGCACCCGGCCCACCTGAAAGAGCATGCGCTCGGCTGCGCCGGCTGCTACACCGCGCTGACCGCCATCGAGCTCTATGCCGAAGCCTTCGACAGCGTGGATGCGCTCGACAAGCTCGAGGGGTTCGCGAGCTTCCACGGCCCCGACTTTTACGACCTGCCGCGCAACAGCGGCACCATCACGCTGAAGCGCGAAAGCTGGACCGTGCCCGAGACGGTGCCCTATGGCGACGCCACGCTCAAGCCGCTGCGCGGCGGTGAAACCATCGCCTGGAGACTCGCATGACCCCCACGCTGCGCGTGATGCTGCTGATCGATGCCGACAACGTCTCGGCCGACGTGATCGAGCAGGCCGTGCAGCGGACCATGGCCGAGCACGGCGCCATCCACGTGCGGCGTGCTTACTGCAACGCCGAAACCGCGCTCAAGCAACAGACGCTCTTCAAGCGCCTGTCGGTGCGGCCGATGGTCAATCTCTCGTCCGGCAAGAACAGCACCGACATCGCGCTTGCGGTCGATGCCGTCGACCTCGTGATTGCCGAGCGCCCCGACGTGGTGGTACTGGTGTCGTCCGATTCCGACTTTGCGCCGCTCGTGATCCGACTGCGTGAAAAGGGCTGCCGTGTGTGTGGCCTCGGCCAGCAGGGCAAGACCGGCGAAGAGACCGTGGCGGTGTACGACGAGTTCACCGACCTGCGGCACCACGGGGCACCGGTTGCGCCGGCCGCTGCGCCAGCCAGGAAAGCTGCGGCCAAGGTGGCCGCGAAGCGCGCACCCGCTGCCAAGACCGGCAAGAGCACGGCCACGCCAGCTCGCAAGACCGCGGCCAAGACACCGGCCCGCAAGGCGGCCAAGGCCGCCAAGCTGGCGCAACCGCCGTCCGAGGCGGCCGAGTTCATCCTGCAGGCTGCGCCCGCATTGCGCAGCGGCGCCGACGTGCCGCTCAACGACGTCGCCCAGGCCTTGCGCGCGGCAGGGCTGCTCGGCAAGCACGGCAGTTCGCTCAAGCTGTTCGACAAACTCCCTGCGGAGTTCGCCGTGCTGCAGCACCCCGACCGCATCCGCTGGACCGGAGCCCCCGCGCCTTGAGCCTGGAGGCGATCGACTGGGCACAGCCCTGGCTCGCGCCTTATCGCGTCATTGGCGAAGCGGCGGCGCACACCGCGCTCTGCACCTCCGTTGCAGCGGCGCTCGAACAGGGCGCCAAGCCGGCTTCCGCGCCCACCTTCGTGCCGCAACTGGACCTGCCGGCGGGCCGTGCCTACGAAGCCCACATCTTCCAGACCGGCACCGTGCCGACCCGCGACAACCTGCACGACTTCTTCAACGGGCTGGTCTGGCTGGCGTTCCCCGAAACCAAGCGCCGCCTCAATGAACTACAAGCTTCGGAGATCGCCCGCAATGGCGTCACCTCCACGCGCGGCCCCGTGCGCGATGCGCTCACGCTCTTCGACGAGAACGGCGCGCTGCTCGATGCACCCGCCGCGTTGTGGGAGGCGCTGGTCGCGCGCGACTGGCACACCCTTTTCGTGACGCAGCGCGCGCTGTGGTCCGAGGCGCGCCTGATTGTGTTCGGCCACGCGTTGCTCGAGAAGCTCACCACTCCGCGAAAGGCGATCACCGCGCATGTGCTGCTGCCGGCACCGCCTTCACCGAATGGCGGTGGACCCGAGGCGCTCGACGACCGGGTGCTGGCGCGCCGACTCGATGCGCAATATCTGGCGCAAAAACCTTTCGTCCCCTTGCCGGTGCTCGGCGTGCCGGGCTGGTGCGCAGACAACGCCACGGCGGATTTCTACGACGATCCGAAGGTCTTCAGGCCCGGTCCGTAGAACTTTTGCTCCTATCATCGCTCTACCCGCCAGCCGCGGTGCGGCTCATCCAGAATCCAAACAACACAGGAAGAGCGACATTTTCTGCACGGCTTGAAGAGGGCCATCCGGTCCTCATCTATGCGGCAGCATTCCCCACGGAGAATTCAATTGAAACGTATCCTTCTGTTCGTTTTGACCAATGTGATGGTCGTTGCAGTGCTCGGCGTCGTCGCCAGCCTGCTCGGCGTCAACCGCTTTCTGACGGCCAACGGGCTGAACCTTACGGCGCTGCTCGGCTTTGCGCTGATCATGGGCTTTGGCGGTGCGATCATTTCGCTGCTGATCAGCAAGCCCATGGCCAAGTGGACGACCAAGCTGCACATGATCGACAACCCCCAGACGCCCGACGAGGCCTGGATTGTCGGCACGGTGCGCAAGTTCGCCGACAAGGCCGGCATCGGCATGCCCGAGGTCGGCATCTTCGAGGGCGAGCCCAATGCCTTCGCGACCGGGGCGTTCAAGAACTCGTCGCTGGTGGCGGTGTCCACCGGCCTGCTGCAGGGCATGACGCGCGAAGAAGTCGAGGCCGTCATCGGCCATGAGGTGGCGCACATTGCGAACGGCGACATGGTCACCATGACGCTGATCCAGGGCGTGATGAACACCTTTGTGGTCTTCCTGTCGCGCGTGATCGGCTATGCGGTCGACAGCTTCCTGCGCCGCGGCGACGACCGTTCGTCGGGCCCTGGCATCGGCTACTACGTGAGCACCATCGTGCTGGACATCGTGCTGGGATTTGCCGCCGCCATCGTGGTGGCGTGGTTCTCGCGCCAGCGCGAGTTCCGTGCCGACGCCGGCGCGGCCGCGCTCATGGGCCAGAAGCAGCCGATGATGAACGCGCTGGCGCGCCTCGGCGGCCTGCCCGCTGGCGAGCTGCCCAAGGCGGTGGAAGCCATGGGCATCACGGGCAGCATCGGCAAGCTGTTTGCCACGCACCCGCCCATTGAAGAGCGCATTGCGGCGCTGCAGAACGCGCGCGGCTGATCGTCCTCTCCGACAGCAAAAAGAAAGCCGCCACGGTTTGACCGTGGCGGCTTTTTTATTTGTGCGCGTTGCCGCGCTTCAGCTCGAACGCGCTGGCGGGCCTGTCAGGCCGCTGGCGGAACCTGCTGCCGCTCGGCGCGTGCACGGGCAAGCGTGCGCGCCACCTCGTCGGTGTTCATGCCGTACATCTCCGCAAATTCATGCTCGCTGCTGCGGCCGCTGGCTTCGAAGGCGCGCAACAGCGCTTCGCGCTTGGCGGCTTCGCGGGCCAGTTCAGCCAGCGCTTCATCGAGCACGGCATTGGTTTCCTCGTCGCGCGAGCGCACCAGCACGGCGTAGGCTTCGCGGTCGAGGCCCGAGGCTTCCACCGCGCGGGCGATGCGCGCCACCAGCTGCGGGCGCAGGTCTTCGCCGGAGCGCTGGGCGCGGCGGCGGTGCAGTTCGAGGATGGCGTGGTGCACGTGCTCCGGTGCCACGGCTTCGACCATGTTGCCGTCGAGATCGTGGCGCGGATGGCCCGCGGCCACCGCCTCGAGATAGCGCGTGGAGCGTGCGTGCAGGCCGAGCGCAACCTTGAGATCATCCTTCTTGAAATCGTCGGGGTGCTTTTCGAGCAGGTCCTGGAACACGCCCAGCTTGAGCGGCAGGAAGCGCGCGCCGAACATGTTCGGGTAGAGCTCGAACAGTTTTTCCAGCGCGGGATGCACCTTGCGCGAGCGCGCCGGCTGTTGCGGCTGCTGGGCTGCCTGTTTCGGCTTCTGTTTTTGCTGCTGCTGCCGTGGCTGGCGCGGCGGGCGCGGCGACCGGGGCGGGCGTCCGTCGGCGGCCGGCTGCAGCGGGGCGGCGCCCTCGGCTTCCGTCGGCTGGACTTCCTGGATTTCTTCTTGAGGCGTGGCGGTGTCGGTCATCGGTCGGGTCTTGTCAGGTTGGCAGCGGCGGAAAAAATGGAACTCGCTCGCTCAGCGCGGGCGGAACATCTTGAAGAGATTGTCGGGGCTGATCTCGAAGTAGTCGGCGGGGCCGCCTCCGCGCAGGATGGGCTGCGCCGCGGCGGTGTCGTAGATGCCGTCCTTCAGCAGGTGCCGTGCAATGTGCACGCCCACCACTTCGCCGAGGATGAGCCAGGTGGGCACCGGCACGCCGTCCACGCCTTCGAGCTGCAGCACCTGCGTGAGCCGGCACTCGAAGGACACCGGGCTCTCGGCCACGCGCGGCACTGCGATGTGGCGCGACGCTGCAGGCGTGAGGCCGACGAGCTCGAACTCGTTCACCTCGGGCGGCACGGCCGCGCACGACTGGTTCATTTGCTCGGCCAGCGGCCGGGTGGCCAGGTTCCAGCCGAACTCGCGCGTCTGGCGGATGTTGTGCAGGCTGTCCTTGGCGCCGATGCTCGCAAAGCCGACGATCGGCGGCGTGTAGTTGAAGGCGTTGAAGAAGCTGTAGGGCGCAAGATTGAGCGCGCCGTTCTCGTCTTGCGACGAGATCCATCCGATCGGGCGCGGACCGACCATCGCGTTGAACGGATCGTGCGGCAGGCCATGGCCTTTGGCGGGCTCGTAGAAGTGGAAGTCGTCGTTGTTATTGCTGGACACCGCACTAGCTCCTTATGTTCCCGCGACGCTGCGCGCCACGGCTTCGGCCACCTTGATGCCGTCCACGCCGGCCGACAGGATGCCGCCCGCGTAGCTTGCACCTTCGCCCGCCGGATACAGGCCGCGCACGTTGAGGCTCTGGAAGTCGTCGCCGCGCGTGATGCGGATCGGCGACGAGGTGCGCGTCTCGACGCCGGTGAGCACCGCGTCGTGCAGGTCGAAGCCCTTGATCTTGCGGCCGAAGGCGGGGAAGGCCTCGCGCATCGCCTCGATGGCGTAGGCGGGCAGCGCCTGGTGCAGGTCGGTGGGCGTGACGCCGGGCTTGTACGAAGGCGTCACGCTGCCAAGCGCGGTCGAGGGCTTGCCCGCGATGAAATCGCCCACCAGCTGGCCCGGCGCGCGGTAGTCGCCGCCGCCGAGCACGAAGGCGTTCGATTCGAGATCGCGCTGCAGCGCGATGCCGGCCAGCGCATCACCCGCGGTCTCGGCCGTCCAGCCGGGAAAGTCGCGCGGGTCGATGCCCACCACGATGCCCGCGTTGGCGTTGCGCTCGTTGCGCGAATACTGGCTCATGCCGTTGGTGACCACCCGGCCGGGCTCGCTGGTGGCAGCCACCACGGTGCCGCCCGGGCACATGCAAAAACTGTAGACGGAGCGGCCGTTGCTGGCGTGGTGCACCAGCTTGTAGTCGGCCGCGCCGAGCAGCGGATGGCCCGCATGGCGGCCCCAGCGCGCCCGGTCGATCAGGCCCTGTGGATGCTCGACGCGAAAGCCGATGGAGAAGGGCTTGGCGTCGATGTGCACGCCGCGCGCGTGCAGCATCTCGAAGGTGTCGCGCGAACTGTGCCCGAGCGCCATCACGACGTGGTCGGCGCGCAGCTCGCTCGTCTGGCCAGTGGCCTGGTCGAGCACGGTGAGGCCGCGAAGCTGGCCGTTCTCGATCTGCACGTCGGTCACGCGTTGTTCGAAGCGGATCTCGCCGCCCAGCGACACGATCTGTTCGCGGATGTTCTCCACCACCTTCACCAGTTTGAAGGTGCCGATGTGCGGATGCGCGACGTAGAGAATTTCGGGCGGTGCGCCGGCCTTCACGAACTCTTCCATCACCTTGCGGCCGAGGAAGCGCGGGTCCTTGATCTGGCTGTAGAGCTTGCCGTCGGAGAACGTGCCGGCGCCGCCTTCGCCGAACTGCACGTTCGACTCGGGGTTGAGCACGCTCTTGCGCCACAGGCCCCAGGTGTCGCGGGTGCGCTGGCGCACCGTCTTGCCGCGTTCGAGCACGATGGGCTTGAAGCCCATCTTCGCGAGCATCAGCGCCGCGAAGATGCCGCAGGGGCCGAAGCCGATCACCACGGGCCGTGGCGCGCCTTCGGGCGCCTGCGCCGGCGGCGTGTAGCGCATGTCGGGCGCTGGCTGGATGTGCGGATGGCCGGCATGCTTTGCGAGCAGCGCGGCTTCGAGCTCCGCATCGGCGAGTTGCACGTCGACGATGTAGACCTGCAGCAGCTGCGGCTTGCGCGCATCGAAGCTGCGCTTGAACACCTTGAACTCGCGCACGCTGGAAACCGGCGTGTCGAGGGCAGTGGCAATGGCTTGGGGGAGGGCCGCGTCGTCGTGGTCGAGCGGCAGTTTGATTTCAGAAATTCGCAGCATGTCGGTGGGGCTTGTATTTATCAAGCAGGCCGCAGATTTTACGCGCCCAAGGCGCTATGAAAGAGATAGCTGGTGATGGCGGGTTCAGGCTGGCAGGAAGCCTTCTACTGAAAGGTAGCGCTCGCCCGTGTCGTAGTTGAAGCCCAGCACCACCGCATCGGCCGGCAGCGTGGGCAGCTTCTGCGCAATGGCGGTGAGCGTGGCGCCGGAAGAAATGCCCACGAGGATGCCTTCCTCCACGGCGCAGCGGCGGGCCATTTCGCGCGCCGGTTCGGCGTCGACCTGCAGCACGCCGTCCAGCAGCGAGGTGTCGAGGTTCTTCGGGATGAAGCCCGCGCCAATGCCCTGGATCGGGTGCGGCGAAGGCTGGCCGCCGGAGATCACCGGCGAGGCCACCGGCTCCACCGCAAACACCTGCAGCTTCGGCCACTTCTTCTTGAGTACCTTGGCCACGCCGGTGATGTGGCCGCCGGTGCCCACGCCCGTGATCAGCACGTCGATGCCGTCCGGAAAATCGGCTGCGATCTCCTCGGCCGTGGTGCGCATGTGCACGTCGACATTGGCGGGGTTGTTGAACTGCTGCGGCATCCACGCGCCCGGCGTGCCGGCCACGATTTCTTCGGCGCGGGCAATGGAGGCCTTCATGCCGCCGGCGCGCGGCGTCAGGTCGAAGGTGGCGCCGTAGGCCAGCATCAGCCGGCGGCGCTCCACCGACATGCTGTCGGGCATCACCAGAATGAGCTTGTAGCCCTTGACGGCCGCGACCATCGCCAGGCCGATGCCGGTGTTGCCCGAGGTGGGCTCCACGATGGTGCCGCCGGGCTTCAGCGCGCCGGATTTCTCGGCGTCTTCCACCATCGAAAGCGCAATGCGGTCCTTGATGGAGCCGCCGGGGTTGGCGCGCTCGGACTTGATCCACACCTGCTGCTTCGCATTGCCGAACAGGCGGTTGATGCGGATGTGCGGCGTGTTGCCGATGGTCTGGAGGATGTTCTGGGCCTTCATTGGATCTCCTTGGGCTTTGTTTGGGGGGCAGGGCGGGCTGTCGAAGCGCCATTGTGAAACGGGCCGCCAGCGGATGCGAGGGGATCAGGCGATAATTCCCTCCGTGAAGCACGCCAGACCGCCGCTGGTGCAAGCCCGAAAGGGGCGACGCCGCAAGGCGCCGCGTCGAAAGACCGCACTGGAGGAACGTCCGGACTGCACAGGACAGCGCAGGAGTTAACGACTCTCCACCGTGAGGTGAGGATCAGAGCAACAGAGACGAGCCGATTCAGTTCGGGTGAAACGGGCAATCTCTGCGCGCAGCAACACCAAGTAGGCCAGTATCGAGGTGGTTCCGCTGAGCTGGCGGGTAGGTGGCATCGAGCCGTTTGGCGACAAACGGCCCAGAGTAATGGCGGTCACGTTGGGGGAAACTTCAACGCACAGAATCCGGCTTATCGGCGGGCTTCACACTTTTTTCATTCCACTGGCGGCGCGCGCCGCCGCCAGCGGGTTCAGCGCGTGAACAGCCACCCCCCCTTGGGCTGGCGCATCAGCTCGTGCCGCCTGACGGAGCGTTCTTCGCCGTCGTCGCCCACATACACCACGTCAAAGCGCAGCAGCTTCGGCGACACCATCTTCCAGTTCTGGATGCGCTTGACGGTCACGCAGGCGGTCTTGTCGTGATACTGCATTTCGGCCATGGGGCCGCCCTGAAAACTTCCGCTGTCGAACAGGCGGCCCGGCGCCGCGAAGGGGTTGAGCACGGCCCCGTTGCGCGCGGTGATGCAGCTTTCGGTGCGCAAGAACGACTCGATGGTCGGCGCCGCGCTTCGCACGATCTTTGCCACGGCCGGTATGGGCGGGTTGGTGGCGATCTCCTCGAGAATGCGCTCCACCTGCTCGTCAGTGATCGGCGCGAGCCCGCTGGGAGACACCACCGGCGGCGGCGCCGGGGGCGGTGGCTGCATCGATGCGGGCAGCAGCGGTGCCAGATAACTGCAACCCGCCAGCGCCAGGGTAACGGTGCACGCGAGTGCTGCTGCGGTCCTGGGTCCTCGGAACTTCATGGCTTCTTGCCTCCTTGTCGTCAATAGCCTCTTTGTTGTTCTCTTGTCAGAAGCGTTCGTGCGGCGATAGATAGCGCCATTGCCCGGGCTCCAGCCCGGCCAGCGGCACACGGCCGATGCGTATGCGCCGCATCGCAAGAATGCGCAGGCCCGCTTCGTCGCACAGGTGTGCAATCTGTCCCGGCCGCGCCCCCTTGAGCGCAAAGCGCAGGCCGGTCTGGTCGTCGGCCTGGCGGCCGATGCTCACGCGCGCGGGTGAGCGCTCGAAGCGCACCATCTGCTCGGGGCTGACCGTGCCCGCCACGTCGACCATGACTTCGTGTTCGATAACGCCCGCGTCTTCATGCAGCTTGCGCTCGATGCGCCAATCTTGGGTGTAAACGACGAGGCCGCTGGCGCCGGTTTCCAGAGGCGTCATGCAGTTCTGGCCCTTGGCGTGCGCCGGCAAAAAGCGCATGCCTGCGCGTTCGGGCTCGTGGTGGTTGGCGGCCACCAGCAGCCGGTGCGCGGTGTCGGTCGCCATGCCGGCGGGCTTGTGCAGCAGCAGGGTGACGGGCACCACCGGCTCGGGCTTGGCGCCGGGTTCGATCTCGACCTTCTGATGGTCTTGCACGCGCGACTGCGGCAGCAGCGCCGGCACGCCGTCGACGCGCACCGCACCGTTCTCGATAAGCAGTTCGGCCTCGCGGCGCGAGCAGCCTGCGAGCGCAGCCACGCGCTTGGCAAGGCGAATGCCTTCTTCGTTAGGGCCGTTCATGGGGCGGAAGCCAGTTGCCGAATGCGCGCGACGTGCGCCGCCAGCGAGCGGGCGGCCACCGGCCACATGCGCTCGGGCACGTCGTCGTAGGCAAGGGGCAGCCAGTCTTCCGGCGTGCCTTGGGGGAGTTTCTTCATGACGGATGCAATCTTGGCTTCGCGCTTCAGGCGATGCGCTTTGAGTTGGGCGATGGCAGTGCGGGCACTGCCGATCACGTAGCCGTGCGCGGGGAGGATGAATTGGATGCCGCCCGCTTCGCAGGCCGCGTCGAGCTTGTCCAGCGAATCGAGATACGCGTTCATGTCGCCGTCGGGCGGATCGATCACCGTGGTGCTGCCGTTCAGGATGTGGTCGCCGGAAAACAGCAACCCATCTTCTTCCAGCACCAGGCACAGGTGGTTGGCCGCGTGGCCGGGCGTATGGATGGCGCGCAGCGTGTGGGCAACGCACTCGCCTTCGGCCGTGGTGCCCGAGAGCACCAGACGCTCGCCGCCCTGCAGTTCGCGTTCGGCGGCAAAGCGTGCCGACGAGCGCGCCGTGGGCGCCGAGGACAGTCCGAGGATCGGCGGCTTCGTCTCGTTGCACAGCGCTTGCAGCGGCGCCGCGCCCGGCGAATGGTCGGCATGCGAATGGGTGCACACGATCATGCGGATGTCGCCCTGCGTTGCGCGCCAGAGCCGGCCGATGTGCTCGGCGTCGTTCGGGCCCGGGTCGATCACGAGGTAGCCCGTGACCGCGTCGCCCACGATGTAACTGTTGGTGCCCGGCCCGGTCATGGCGCCGGGGTTGGGCGCCGTGAGGCGCTGCACGTTTCCGAGCAGCGGCACCGGGCGCTCGCTCTGCCAGTCGAGCGCGTGAAGCATCTGGCCATCGGGGCACACCAGTGCGAGCTCGCCATAGGGCGACTCGGTTTCCATGTAGCGCGCTTCCTGCCCGCGCAGCAGCCCGGCGCGCGGGCAGCTGGTCCACAGCGGTTTCTCGACGCCATTGTTGGGCTCGCAGGCCTGCAGTACCGCATCGACACTGGCGTAGGTCGCCAGCCGCTGCAGCGTGCGAACGGTCGGAAAGATCATGAAGAAACTGCCGGCGTCGTGGCGCGCGAGTGCATCGGCCGGCCGCACCCAGCAGGGCTCGAACTGCTCGCTCTCGTCGGCCATCGGCACTTGCCCCTCGGGCATGCGCGCCACCAGAAATGGCACGTCGAAGCGCCTGGGCAGGTCGCGGTCGGTGATCCAGTGCGCCAGGCTGAACACCTGGTCGGCCGCGAGCACCAGTTGGCGCTCTTCGCATTGCAGGGCGAACGAGGTGGGCGACGTGGTGCTGCGGTCCATCGATGCGATGTCTTCCATCCGCACGGGGCTGCCATCGGCATGGCGCGCGAGCAGCACGCCAAGCTCCTCGAAGCCTTCGCGAATGGCCGTAATGGCCTGCGTCAGCTGGATGCCGCTTTGGGTGGGGCGGCGGGCGGCGATGCGCTTGGCGGCCTCGTCGGCTTCATCGATATGGCCGCCGGGAAATACATAGGCGCCTGGCGCGAAGCTTGCAGTGTCGGAGCGGCGCGTCATCAGCACTTCGATGCCGGCTTCGGAATCGCGCAGCAGCAGCACGGTGGCTGCCGCGCGCACGGGCGCGGGCTCGCGTGCGGGGTGTAGTTGTTGGGTAGGGCGGACCATGCGGCGATTATGGAGAGGTGGTGCGGTGCGCTTCTGCCGTGCATAAGCTCATTCCCGCTTTGGCATGAGCCGCGCGCCACAATCCGAGGCTGCAACGCCCGCATCGAGGAAAGACAGTCATGACCCATTCTCCCTTTTCGCATTCCTTCAAGCACACCCTGCTCGCGGCCGGCGCCGCCCTGTGCGCAGCCTTGTCGCCCAGCGCCTTTGCACAGGCCGACTGGCCGCAGCAGCCGGTCACGCTGATCATGGGTTTTCCGGCCGGTTCGGGCGTCGACGTGGTGGCCCGCGCCATCCAGGAGCCGTTGTCCAGGCAGCTCGGCAAGCCGGTCATCATCGACTACAAGTCGGGCGCGGCCGGCAACATTGCCAGCGAGTACGTGGCGCATGCCAAGCCCGACGGCTACACGCTCTCGTTTGGCACCGCCGCCACGCACGGCAGCAACGCCGCGCTCTACAAGAAGCTGCCGTTCGACGTCGAGGCCGACTTCGTTCCGGTGGCGCCGGTGCTCGACGTTTCGAACGTGCTCACCATCAACCCGGACGTGATCAACGCGCGGACATTGAAGGAGTTCGTCGATCTCGTCAAGGCCAACCCCGGCAAGTACAACTATGCATCTACAGGCAATGGCGCGGGCACGCACATGGCCTTTGCCGAATTCAATTCGCGCCTCGGCTTGAGCATGGTGCACGTGCCCTACAAGGGCGGGCCCGAAGCCATCACGTCGGTGGTGCGCGGCGAGACCTGCTGCATCATGAACCAGGTGCAGACGGTGCTGCCGCACTACAAGGCCGGCAAGGTGCGCCTCCTGGGCGTGACCACCGCCGCGCCGGTGGCGGCCGTGAAAGAGGTGCCTACCATCGCGTCCAGCGGTCTCGCAGGCACCAAGGGTTTCGACAGCTCGATCTGGTTCGGCATCTTCGCGCCCAAGGGCACCGATGCGCACATCGTCGAGAAGCTCAACGCCGCGGTGAAGGCGGTGCTCGAGCAGCCCGAAATCCGCGAGCGCTTCGAAAGCCAGGGCAACACCGTGCGCATCGAGTCGCCCGCCCAGTTCAAGAAGACCGTGCATGAGAACCGCGTGAAGTGGGCCGAGGTGGCCAAAGCCGCGAACATCAGCATCGACTGAGGTTGCGCAAGCTCGTGCGTGGAGCGCACGCTATGGCGTGCGGAGCGCGACGCCCGGCTATGCCTTCACATGGCCTCTGGCAAGCAACAAAGCCGTTGCTGAAATGGTTTTAGGGCGGTTCTATGCGGTGAACCGGCCCTGAAGCCGTATGCTGGGATGCCGCCATCCACCTGGGATGGCGAAAGGGCCTGAATTGGACACAGACCTGGGTCTGGAATGCAACCCGAGGTTGCCGGCGGGCTGGGCATTCGAGCTTCGGCTGCACCGCGACACGGCTGGCGACTTCATCGGCACCGGGCTGCTCCGGTTGCGCGGGGTGGACATGTGCTATCTCACGTTGGCCAGCCTCGACAACGAGCGCGCCGAGGCCCTGCGGCGCATCAAGAGCCGCGTCGAAGCGTGGCTGGACGAATGGCATTCCCGCTGAGCCGGCGACGGCCCTGGAAAAACGGCCCTTCCGGGCCGTTGGGTTCTTCTTCTCCTGCACCGTTGGCGGCTCAGAGTCCGTCGCGGTCCGAGTCGCCGGGTACCGCGCGCTCCACGTTGTCGCTCACGCGCTGCCAGGCGTCACGGGTTGCGTGCTTGGCGCGCTCCCACTCCAGCGAAGAGCGCCCACGGGCCGTGCCCCAATCGCGGCTCAATTCGGGCTCGACGTCTTCGAACCTGCGATTCGGGTAGCGCGAGTAGGAATCCACACCGTAGCGGTACGCCGGTGCATAGTCGTCGTAGCTCGATCCGCCCGTCACGTAGGAGCGTCCGGCGTAGTTGTCGCGCCAGTAGGCATCCTCTGCTTCGGGATCGATCTTTGCCATGCGCCGGCCGGCCAGGGCCCCCGCTGCCGCGCCAACTGCTGCGCCCACTGCTGCGCCCACGGGGCCGGTCATGCCGCCCACCGCCGCGCCTGCGGCCGCGCCGCCCGCCACACCACCGATCGTGCCGCCGATCACGGCCCCGGCGCCGGTCGCAGCGGGATGCGAATCTTCCTTTTCGCCGGGCCTGCGGGTGTCTTTGAGGTCAACCATTGAATGTCTCCTTAACGTGTTGAAGGGAAACCAAAGTTGTACTCACGACCCCGTGGCCGACAGCGCCAATGCGCTTGTCGGCATGAAGGGGGCGGGCGGTACGGCGTGACAGTGCGCACCTACAGTTGTGGGCAGCGGCCCGCGTCGGCTTGGCTTACTACACTCGCCGCAATGAGCCCTTCCACTCCACCGCAGCAAGCCGTGCGGGATCGCCTCGTCTCCTGTTTCCGGAGCGGCGATGCCATGCGAAGCCGGAGCGTGAGCGACATGGTGCTGTCGGGAGTGGTCGGCGTGCCCGTGCCGTCCGCGAGGTTGGTGGCCGACTGGGAGCGCGAGATCTCATCGCACCTGGGCCTGGAACCCGGAGACGTCGAGGCGTTGCCCTTGGCCCGGGCGCGTGCGCGCTGGCCGGACTACAAGCGCTGCGTGCAGGCGGCGGCCGATTGGACGCGCACGCTCGGCCTCGGCGAGGTGCTTGCCTCCAGCGACGTCGCCCTCATGGCCTGCCGCGGCGCGCGGTACCACCACGACGGCGCGCAATATGGCGCTGCGGCATTCTGCAATCTCTTCGTGAGTGAGGACAAGGGGCTGGACGTGCACTTTCCCTGCATCGGCGAGCGGATTGCTCTTGCGCGGGGCACGGTGCTTGTCTTCGACACGGGCCAGCCTCATGCCGTGGTCCGGCGTGGCAGCAGCGAGTTTCGTGCAGACGACTTCGGGCCCGAGCAGGACTGCAGCCAGCTGTTCCTGACCTGGGAGCTTCCGATCGAAGACACCCACGTGGCGCGTGCGCTTCAGGTCGCCTTCGATGTCGAGGCGCCAACGTCGGCGGCGTTGAACGAAGAGCAGGTGTGGGTGAACGGCGAACGGGCCAGCGTGTGTCCGGCTTCCGGCCGGTGGTGCCGGGCCGGTTGAGCGTCGGTCCACACCGCGGCGCCGCGTTGCCCGGGGGCGCCGGCTGGCGGGAAGAGGAAGCATAAAGTCTTCTGCCTAAAACCCCATCTTGACAACGGATTGGCCTGCGCCCACTGTCGCGCCCAGTTGCCATCTTCCGGATTTGCCAAGCGCGACAAGTCGCCACGCCACGAACCTGATGAACACCTGGACCATACGACAGCGCATTCTTGCCAGCTTTGCGGCCGTGCTGGCACTGATGATCGTCATGGGTGCGGTCGCCTACGCCTGCCTCGCGCGCGTGGCGGAGGACGCGACCGTCATCCAGAAGGATGCCGTGCCGGGGATGGCGGTCAGCGGCCAGCTGGAGGCCGCCTGGCTCGACAATTTCGCGCTCACGCAGAAGCACGTTCTCGAAACCGAAGATGCCGAGATGCGCCGTATCGTTGCGCAGTTGCAGGTCAACCGAGCCAGTCTCGAGAAGTTGTCGCGGAACTATGAGACCACCATCCATACCGCCAAGGACCGGGAGAACTTCGACGCATTCCTGAACCTTCGCGCGGCCTACCTGCGCGTGCAGGAGGATGCCCTGCGGTTGAGCACGGAAAACAAGAACTCCGAGGCTCGCGCGGTGCTGCACGACCAGCTCGATCCGCAGTTCGCAAAAATCCGCACCGCCCTTCAGGCCGTTGCCGACTTCAACAGCTCGAATGGCGAGGAGGCCGCCCGGCAGATCATGGGGGATGTGACGACTGCCATCGTGGCCATCGTGATCAGTCTTGCCGCTGGCCTTCTGCTCGCGCTGGTGCTCGGCTACGCACTGCTGCAGTCGATCACCCGGCCGCTGGGCCGGTTGCTCACGGCCGCAGATGCGATCAGCACCGGCGACTTTACCCAGCGGCTGGACCTGGAGCGGCGCGACGAGTTCGGCTCGCTGGCGCAAGGGTTCAATCGCATGACGGAGCAGCTGACGGTGCTGTTCGGCCAGGTGCAGAAGTCCGGCATCCAGGTCAACACCTCCGCGACCGAGATTGCCGCCACGTCCAAGGAGCAGCAAGCCACCGCCAGCGAGATCGCCGCCACCACCACCGAGATAGGCGCCACGTCGCGGGAGATTTCCGCCACCTCGCGCGAGCTGGTGCGGACCATGAGCGAGGTGTCGGAGGTGGCCGAGGAAACCGCCACGCTGGCGGGCGGTGGGCAGGAAGGCCTGCTGCGCATGGGCGAGACCATGCACAAGGTGATGGAAGCCGTCGGGTCGATCAACGCCAAGCTCGCCGTGCTGAGCGAAAAGGCCGGCAACATCAACCAGGTCGTCACCACCATTACCAAGGTGGCGGACCAGACCAACCTGCTGTCGCTGAATGCGGCCATCGAGGCCGAGAAGGCAGGCGAATTCGGGCGCGGCTTTGGCGTGGTCGCGACGGAGATCCGCCGGCTTGCCGACCAGACGGCCGTGGCCACCTACGACATCGAGCAGATGGTCAAGGAGATCCAGTCGGCCGTGTCGGCCGGCGTCATGGGCATGGACAAGTTTTCGGAGGAGGTGCGCCGCGGCATGCAGGAGGTGCAGCAGGTCGGCACGCAGCTGTCGCAAATCATCGCGCAGGTGCAGGCGCTGGCGCCGCGTTTTGTGGCCGTGAGCGAGGGCGTGCAGGCGCAGGCCACCGGCGCCGAGCAGATCAGCCAGGCGCTCACGCAGTTGAGCGAAGCCGCCCAGCAGACCGTCGATTCGCTGCGCCAGTCCGGCCAGGCGATCGACGGCCTGCACTTGGCCGCCGGCGGCCTGCGCAGCGGAGTCTCGCGCTTCAAACTGGCGGAGGCGTGAGGCAAGCGAGGGCCGGCCAGATGCTGTTCCTCCTCTTTCAAATCGGCACTGAACGCTACGCGCTCGACGCGGGCCAGGTCGTCGCCGTGCTGCCGCGGCTCGGCGTGAAAGAGATCCCCCACGCGCCCCCGGCGGTGGCCGGCCTGTGCCACTACCGCGGGAGCCCGGCGCCGGTGATCGACCTCGGCCAACTGGCGCTTGGCCGCCCCTCGGCAAACCGCCTGAGCACGCGCATCGTGCTCGTGCATTTTCCCGATCCAAACCACGGACCCCACCTGCTGGGCCTCCTGGCCGAACGTGCGACCGAAACGCTGCGGCGCGATGAGGGCGACTTCGTTCCAGCGGGCGTCAGCATCGATGCGGCTTCCTACCTGGGTCCGGTCACGGCCGACGCGCGCGGGTTGATCCAGCGCATCGAGGTGCAGCACCTGCTTCCGCCGACGCTGCAGGCGCTGCTGTTCCAAAACGAGGCGATGCCCGCGTGATGGACGTCGCTCCGTTCGAGCAGCTGCTGAAGCAGGCGATGGGCCTGGACGCCGCCTCGATCGGCTCGGCCGTCGTGCGGCGCGCGGTGCAGGAGCGGCTGGCCGCCTGCCAGCTGCCGGACGCACAGGCCTACTGGGAGCGGCTCGGCAGTTCTGCGCCCGAGCTGCAGGAACTCATCGAGGCCGTGGTCGTTCCGGAAACCTGGTTCTTCCGCGATCCGGCGTCCTTCGCGGCGCTGGCACGCCTGGTTGGCGAAGGCGAGCGCGCCGCGCAGGGGTCGATGGATCTGCGTCTGCTGAGCGTGCCGTGCGCGACGGGCGAAGAGCCTTACTCGATGGCCATGGCTCTGCTGGATGCCGGTTTTCCGGAAAGTGCGCTGCGCATCGACGCCGTCGACATCAGCACCCGCGCGCTGGCGCGGGCGCAGCGTGCGGTGTACGGCCGCAACTCGTTTCGCGGCAGCGACCTGGCGTTCCGCGATCGCTACTTCGTCGAAACCGCCGGCGGCCACAGCCCTGTGGATGCGGTGCGGCGGCCGGTGCGATTCCGGCACGGCAACCTGCTGGACGGCCTCATGGCCGAGGCGGAACTCTACGACGTCATCTTTTGCCGCAACGTGCTGATCTACTTCGATCGCGCCACGCAGGATCGCGCCATCGCGGTGTTGAAGCGGCTGCTCAAGCCGCGTGGCTGGCTGTTCGTCGGCCCCTCGGAAACGGCCTTGCTGTCGGACCACGGCTTCATCTCCGCGAAGCTTCCGCTCGCGTTCGCCTTCCACAAGGGGCCGCCGGCCGCCGGCGACGCGAAGCCGCTGCGCGCGGTGCATGCGCCAAACACGCCCGTGCGCAGGCCGACGCCCGTGGCCGCGGCCCCATTTGCACCCGCCGCCCGGCCCCGACTCGTCCCCACGCCTGCCGCGACGCCGCGGGCTGCGGCGCCGGCCGAGGCGCCGACCGGCATCGACCGCGCGCGGCGTCTGGCCGACCAGGGACACCTGGCTGACGCCGCGGCACATTGCGAGGCGCACCTGCGCCAGCACGGTCCTTCGGCCGAGGTGTTTCACCTGCTCGGCCTGGTGCGCGACGCGAGCGGCAACGCGGAAGATGCCGCCGAGCAGTACCGCAGGGCGCTCTACCTGGAGCCCGACCATCACGAAGCGCTGATCCATCTCGCGCTGCTGCTGCGCAAGCGCGGCGACGAGGCCGGTGCGCAGCGCCTGCAGCGGCGCGCAAGCCGGCTGCACCAGGGCGGCGGGGCCTGATCGATGAATGCCGCACCGATGCTTGCCGAAGGCTCCGCGCATGCCGCCATCGACGATTGCTGGAATCGCATCGGCGTGCAGGGCGACGGCACCTGCCCGCAACTCAGGCAGCACGTGCACTGCAACCGGTGCCCCGTCCATGGCGCCGCCGCGCTGGCCCTGTTGGACCGGGAGGCGCCGCCCGACTACCTTGCCGAGTGCACGCACCACATGGCGCAGGCGCCCAAGGCCGGACAGGCCAACTTGGACTCGGCGATCGTCTTTCGCATCGGGACCGAATGGCTGGCCTTACCGACGCAGGTCTTGCTGGAAGTTGCGGCCCTGCCTCCGATCCATTCGCTGCCCGGGCGGCGCGGAGGCATCGTGCAGGGCGTGGCCAACGTGCGCGGCGAATTGCTGGTCTGCGTGCTGCTCGGCAGCATGCTGGGTTTGGCGCGCACCGCGGAGACGGGACACGCACGGCAGCGCGAGGCATTGCGGCGCCTGGTGGTGATTGGCCTCGACGGTCAGAGGCTCGGCTTCGCGGTCGACGAAATGCACGGCATCGCGCGCTTCGATCCCGGCACGCTGAAGGAGGTGCCGGCCACCATCGCCCGCGCCACCGCTCCTTACTCGAAGGCGATCCTCGCGTGGCACGAGCATTCGGTCGGTTTGCTCGACGAGCAATTGCTGTTCTACACACTTCATCGGAGCCTGGCGTGACTGCCAAGGATCTCAGCGAACTGTCGATGCTGGAGCTGTTCCGCGTCGAGGTGGAGAACCAGGCGCCCGTGCTGACGGCGGGGCTGCTCGCACTGGAGCGGGACCCGGAGGCCGCCGATCAGCTGGAGGCCTGCATGCGCGCCGCCCATTCGCTCAAGGGCGCCGCACGCATCGTCGACATCGCCGCCGCGGTGGGCGTGGCCCACGCCATGGAAGACTGCTTCGTCGCCGCGCAGGAAGGCAGGCTGCGATTGCGCCAGAGCCACATCGACCTGCTGCTCGGCGGCGTGGACCTGCTCGCGCGCTTTGCCCATTCCCCGGAGATGGAGCCGCTCGACTCGCCGCAAGTGAAGGCCTTCGCCCTGGCCCTGGAAAGCGCGATGCAGGACGACGGCAAGAGCGATCCGGCGCCGGACGCGGCGGCGCCCGCATCTGAGGAAGCTCTCATGAGGGCGCCTGCCGCCACGGCCGAAAGCGCCGCCCAGGACCGCGTGGTGCGCGTCAGCGCCGACAACCTGAATCGGCTGCTCGGCCTGGCCGGCGAATCGCTGGTGGCCGCGCGCTGGCTTCGGCCCTTCGCAGACTCCTTGCTGCGGCTCAAGCGGCTGCAGCACGAGGCGGTGCAAAGGCTCGACGCGCTTCACGACCACGCCGCCGCGCCGACGGCATCTCCGGAAGAGCGCACCCGGATTGCACTGGACGAGATCAAGCGGCGCGTCGTCGAGTGCGAGCAGTTGCTGGCGGAGGGGCTCGCCGACGTGGAGACATTCGAGCGGCGCTCGGCCGACCTGTCGCGCCGGCTGTACGACGAGGCGGTGGCCTGCCGCATGCGGCCCTTCGCCGACGGCGTCCATGCCACGCCGCGCATGCTGCGCGACCTTGGACGCTCGCTCGGCAAGCAGGTGCGGCTCGAAATCGTCGGTGCCGCGACGCCGGTAGACCGCGACGTGCTCGAGCGGCTGGATGCACCGCTCGGCCATCTGTTGCGCAATGCGATCGACCACGGCATCGAATCCCCGGAGCAGCGCCTTGCCGCGGGCAAGCCCGCGGAAGGCGTCGTACGGCTCGAAGCGCGCCACAGCGCCGGTGCGCTGGAGATCTCCGTCTCCGACGATGGACGAGGCATTTCGCTCGACGCCATGCGCCGCGCCGTGGTCGAACGCAATCACACCAAGGCGGAGCTTGCGGCCGAGCTGTCGGAGGCCGAACTGCTGGAGTTCCTGTTCCTACCCGGTTTCACGCTCAGCAATCGCGTCACCGACATGTCGGGCCGCGGCGTCGGGCTGGATGCCGTGCAGGACATGGTGAAGCAGGTGCGCGGCAGCGTGCGCGTGTCGACAGAGGCCGGGCAGGGCACGCGTTTCCAGCTGCAATTGCCGCTCACGCTCTCGGTCGTGCGCACCTTGCTTGCGGACGTCGGCGGCGAGCCCTATGCCTTTCCGCTGGCCCGCATCGTCCGCGCCTCGAAGGTCGCGCCAGGGCAGGTCGAACTGCTCGAAGGCCGGCAGCACATCGAGGTCGACGGACGGCGCATCGGGCTCGTGACCGCGCACCAGATCCTGCAGACGGAGGAGCCCCAGGCCGCCGGCGGCGACCTGGCGGTGGTCGTCATCGGCGACCACGGCGAGACCTATGGCGTGGTGGTGGACCGCTTCCTCGGCGAGCGCGAGCTCGTGGTGCACGCGCTCGATCCCCGCCTGGGCAAGATCAAGGACATCAGCGCCGGTGCGTTGATGGAAGACGGCTCGCCGGTGCTCATCATCGACGTCGAGGACATGATCCGCTCGGTGCAGAAGCTCATCGCATCCGGCCATCTGAGCCAGGCCCAGCCTGGCGGCCATGCCGCCGTCGATGGAAGAAAGCGCAAGCGCGTGCTGGTGGTCGACGACTCGCTGACGGTGCGCGAGCTCGAACGCAAGCTGCTTGCGCAGCACGGCTACGAGGTCGAAGTTGCCGTCGACGGCATGGACGGCTGGAACGCCGTGCGCACCGGCCACTTCGACCTGCTGGTGACCGACGTCGACATGCCGCGCATGGACGGCATCGAACTGGTGGCCCTGGTCAAGAAGAACCCCAACCTGAAAGCCCTGCCGGTCATGATCATGTCGTACAAGGACCGCGCCGAAGATCACCGCCGCGGGCTGGAGGCCGGCGCCGACCACTACCTGACCAAGGGCAGCTTTCACGACGAGACGCTGCTCCAGGCGGTGGTCGACCTGATCGGCGAGGCCGTCGCATGAAGATCGCCATCGTCAACGACCTGCCGATGGCGGTGGAGGCCCTGCGGCGCGTGCTGGCGCTGCGGCCCGAGCACCGCGTCGTCTGGGTGGCCGGGAACGGCGCAGAGGCCGTGCAGCGCTGCGCCGAGCTGAAGCCGGACCTCATCCTCATGGACCTGCTGATGCCCGAAATGGACGGCGTCGAGGCCACGCGCCGCATCATGGCCGCGACGCCGTGCGCCATCCTGCTCGTGACCGCCGACATGGGCGCCAACACCGCCCGCATCTTCGAGGCGATGGGCCACGGGGCGCTCGATGTGGTCGATGCGCCGGCCATCGGCAACGGTAACCCGCGCGCCGGCGCCGCGGCCGTGCTGGCAAAGATCGAAATCATCGCTCGGCTGATTGGCGACCGCAGCGCGTCCACTGCGACCAGCGGCGCGCGGGTCGCGGCGGATCCTGGAGGGCGCCGGCCGGAACGCCTGGTCGCCATTGGCGCGTCGGCGGGCGGGCCGGCGGCGCTGGCTACGCTGCTTCGGGGTCTGCCGGCCGACTTTCCGGTGGCCATCGTCATCGTCCAGCATGTGGACGAGCAGTTTGCCGCCGGCATGGCGCACTGGCTGGCGCAGCATTCAGCGCTGCCGGTCGAGCTGGCCCGGGAGGGCGATCGGCCATCGCCCGGCAGGGTGCTGCTGGCGGCGACCAACGACCATCTGCGGCTGGTCGCGCGCGAGCGGCTCGCCTACACGCGCGCACCGCAGAGCTATGTGTACCGCCCGTCGGTCGACGTGTTCTTTCACAGCGCCTGCTCGCTGTGGCGCGGCGAGGTCGTCGGTGTGCTGCTGACCGGCATGGGACGCGATGGTGCGCACGGCCTCAAAGCCTTGCGCGACAAGGGCCACCACACCATCGCGCAGGACCAGGCCAGCAGCGCCGTCTATGGCATGCCCAAGGCGGCAGTCGCGATGGACGCGGCGGTCGACGTGCTGCCGATCGAAGCGATTGCGGCGCAACTGTGCAATGTTCTTTCCACCCAGACCGAACCCGGGGGGTCACCATGATCGAAACCGAATCGCAGGATGGCGGCGTGCCAAGACCGCCCGCTGGCAAGGCCTACCGGGTCATGGTGCTGCTGGTGGACGATCAGGCGATGGTGGGCGAGGCGGTGCGGCGCGCGCTGCTGAATCAGCCCAACATGGATTTTCACTACTGCTCCGATCCGGCCGAAGCGCTCGCGGTGGCCGAGCAGGTCCGGGCGACGGTGATTTTGCAAGACCTGGTCATGCCCACCATCGACGGGTTGACGCTGGTTCGCAGGTACCGCGCCAATCCGGCCACCGCGGAGATACCGATCGTGGTGCTGTCGACCAAGGAAGATCCGGCGGCCAAGGGCGACGCCTTTGCTGCCGGCGCCAACGACTATCTCGTCAAGCTGCCGAGCCAGGTCGAGCTGATTGCGCGCATCCGCTACCACTCGAGGGCTTACCTGAATCAGCTGGAGCGCGACGAAGCCTATCGCGCACTGCGCGAGAGCCAGCGGCAGTTGATGGAAAAGAACATCGAACTGCAGCGAATGACTCATTCGGACGGGCTCACCGGGGTCTGCAACCGGCGCCGTTTCGATGAATACATCCAGGAGGAATGGACCCGGGCGCTGCGCGACCAGAGCGCGCTCTCCGTACTCATGATCGACATCGACGACTTCAAGCAATACAACGACACCTACGGCCACCTGGCCGGCGACGAGGTCTTGAAGAAGGTGGCGAACACTTTGCAGCTGAATGTCAGCCGATCGACCGATCTCGTTGCCCGCTTCGGCGGCGAGGAGTTCGCACTCATCATGAGGACCACGCCCCAGGAGGGCGCGCTTGCCGTGGCCAGGAGGCTTCGCATGTCGGTGGAGGGCATGGGACTGGTGCATAGCCGTTCCTCGGTGGCCGGGTACCTGACCGTGAGCATCGGCGGCGCATCGATGGTTCCTTCGCGCGACGGCTCTTTTCTCGATCTCATCGAAGCCGCCGACAAGGCGCTCTACGAGGCCAAGCGGATGGGCAAGAACCAGGAGGCGATGTACGAAGGCGCGGGCGCGGGCGCGGGCGCGGGCGCGGGCGCGGGCGTAGGGTGATCGGCTGCGTGAGCTACGGCAGCAGCTTGGTGACGGCGTCGGTGAACGACGGAATATCGGTTTGCGTGTGAGTTGACGAGTACGTCAATTCCGTGATCGTCAGGCCCTGGTAGCCGCGCGCCAGCAGCCGCATGTACATCCCATCGACAGGCGCGAAGTTGCACTCTCTCGGGTTGCCGCAGCGAGTGAGGATGAGGGTTGCAGGCAAGGGCCCGCCAGCCAGCGCGTCGTGCATTTGCTGCTCGAGGTTCTGGTATTCGGCCTCCTGGTAGTAGAACGCGCCTTCGAACGACAGGAAGTGCGAGAACGTCAGGTTGCCCGCCGCCCCTTCGAGAAAGAGCGCAATGCCCGCCATGCTCCCGCTCAGCGAGAGGCCAGTGAGCAAACGCTTTCTTACATCGGCGCGGTATCTTGTTTCGATGAAGGGAACCAGTTCGAGCGTCAGAAAGTCGTGGTACGGCCGAGCGCCGGGCAGGGTGTAGTCCTGCTCGCGGCGCGCCGAACCGCCGATGCCCACCAGAATTGCTTGCGTGCCGCGCTTGTCGAGGATGTCCTTGAAGTTGGCGAAGCGCGAGCCGGGCGGATTGAAGATCGCATCTCCGTCCATCGCATAGATGACCGGATAACTCGCCGAACTGTCGTCGTAGGAGGCGGGCAGGTAGATGTCGAGCGGATAGGTGGCGCCCGTCTTGGCAGAGGTGATGGTGTCCGTGACCACGCGGCTGGTTGCGGGAGGCGGCTGTTCAGCCGGAGGCGCTGGCTCAGTGGGCGCGGGCGGCGCGGCTGCAGGAGGAGCGGCCGGCGTATCGGCTGGCGGCGCAGTAGCCGGCACTGCCGCAACAGGAAGCGCGGCACCGCCGCCGCCTCCACCACCCCCGCCGCCGCAACTCGACATGACCAGCACAAGTGCCGAGCTTCCAACAAATACGACAAACGCACGCCCAAGCTGCATCGGAGTTCCTCGAATCTTGCGGTGTGAAGAAGAGGCTCATCGACGCCATGCCAGAAAAGCTGCGCCGGCCGGGTGCGGCCTCCCTTCATTCAGGATGCCACGGCACTCCGGAATTCCGCAGCTGATCGAGGTAGATGGAAAGGGCAAAAGTCGTATCAGCCCCCAAGCGCGCCAAAGGCCGGGCGGATCAGTTGGCGGCTTGCCCCCGCCAACGGGCGCGCGTCGACCAGCTACCCTGCGCATCTCCTTTCTTTTCTCCCGTACAAAGCCGATGCCAGCCCCGCCCGTTGCCAACAACATGCCCGACCACGCAGTTCTCACCGCCTGGGCCCGTTTACGCGACATGGTCGCGGCGCGAACTCCTGCGGACGGTCGTACCGATGCGCTGTATCCGGGGCTGCGCTGCTACCGGTTCTCGCGGCCGATCCGTTACGAGAAAACCCAGCGCCTCACGCCGGGCGTGGTGGTGGTCTTGCAGGGCCGCAAGACGGCGCACCTTAGCGGCGACCGTCGCTCGCTCGACTACGGCGCCACGCAGTGCCTGGTGCTCGGGGCCGAGGTCGCGTGCCTCGGCACGGTCGTCGAGGCGAGCGCCGAACAGCCGTACCTCGCCATTCATCTCGACCTGCCGCCCGACGTGCTGGTCAAGTCTTTCGTCGCGCTGGCGGAAAACGGCACGCTGGTAGCCGAGCCCGCCCGCGTGACCGAGAACTTCACGGCGCCGGTGGCGCCGGAGGTGGTCGAGGCCTTCGCCCGCCTGCTGCTGGCGGCCGACGACCCGGTCGACCGCCGCACGCTCGCGCCGCTGGTCGTCGAAGAGATCGTGCTGCGGCTGCTGCGCTCCGAGGCCGCGGCCGCCATCCGCAGCGCGGGCGCGGTCACCAAGGCCGGCGCACGCATACAAACAGCCATTGCCTTCATGCGCCGCCATCTGGGCCGACCGCTGTCGGTGGCCGAGATCGCCGGCCATGTGCACATGAGCCCTTCGCACTTCGCGCACAGTTTTCGCGAGGTGGCCGGGGTCACGCCGATGCGCTGCATTCGAGATTTGCGCCTGGAGGAGGCGCGCATGCTGATGCTGGGCGCCGGGCTGCGCCCGGGCGATGCGGCTGCGAAGGTGGGGTTCGAGAGCGCGGCACATTTCAACCGCGCGTTCCGCAGGCGGTTCGAGGCGACGCCTGCCGAATACGTGCGGCGCGTGCAGTCGGGTTGATGCCGACGCCGCTGCTTTCTTCTTTCGCAGCCATGGTCAATTTCTTCGCAGCTTCGCGCCTTGGCGCGGGGAAGGGGGCTGGCTAACCTGCCCCCTTCTCTTTCTTTCAAAGCAAACGCGAAATTTCCATGGACCCCATCAACGTCATCATCACTTTCGAAGCCAAGCCCGAGGGCGCCTCCGCCTTCGCCGAGCTCATGCACCAGGTCAAGCAGTCGCTGCCGTCGGCGGATGGCTGCCGGGGCGTGCAGCTGTTCGGGCGCAGCGACAACGCCTGCGTGTTCACGCTGGTCGAGTCGTGGGAATCACAGAACCATCATCAGGCTCATATTGCGAGTGCGGTGGCGTCGGGCGCCTGGGATGCGCTGGCGGCGCAGCTGGCTTGTGCGCCTGTCAGTTGCTATTGCAGAGCGCTTTGAGACCGTGGAAGGCTGTCACGGAGGGGTGCGGAGGCAATAGGTCGGAAGCCCGCGCTGGCAAAGCGGCCGAGAAAATCTCGCAAGTTGCCAACGATGCACGAAAGCGGCGCTCGCGCGCCAAAGCATCGCGAATGCGGCGCTACGATGCACTGCATCTGCCGACAAGGAAGGGAAGACACCATGCGCATCAACCAGCAGCGCCCCGGTTTTATCTGCACGCATATGCGTGGCGTCATGACGGCGGCGCTTTGCGCAGCGTCGCTCTTTGTTGCCGGCTGCCAAACAAAACCGCAGTTCCGCCCTCTCACCTCAGAGGCTCCGCCGCCTCCCGTCTTCGTAACCGTGACCGGCGATGCCGATTGCCAGGTCAACCAGGCGCGCTACGCATTGGGTCGGGCCATCGATGCGCCGCTGCTGGAACAAATGCGAAACCGCACCGGTTCCAAATCGGCGCGCACCTCTGCGGCCGGCGTGCCATTGCCGGCGCCGGCCGATCCGGGGCGGCTCACGATCGACGTCGATCCCCAGGGTCGAATAATCGGCGCTCGCTGCGGCTGACGTTCTTCACAATAATTGCGGGATGACGAAGAAGACGACCACCTCCGCAACCCCCATCGCGCTCGACTGCTACTACAGCCTTTCCTCGCCCTGGGCCTACCTGGGCGGCCCGCAGCTGCAAGACATCGTGCGCCGCCACCATGTGCGGCTCACGCTCAAACCATACGACTTTCAGGCGGTGGTGCCCCAAACCGGCGGCATTCCACTGAAGACGCGGCCCGAGCCGCGCCGCACGTACCACGCGCTCGAACTGGCGCGCTGGCGCGATTACCTGGGCATGCCGCTTAACCTGGAGCCTGCGTACTACCCCAAGGGCGCACCAATCGATCCGCATTGGAACAAGTACCCGGGCTGGATGGTGATTGCCGCCCAGCTGCAGGGGCTCGATGCGCAGCCGCTCTCGCATGCGCTGCTGCGCGCGCTGTGGGCCGAGGAGCGCGACACCTCCGAGGCTGAGGTCCGCATCGCGGTGGCCGAAGAAAACGGTTACGACGGCGCTTCGCTGCAGGCGCTGGAGCAGGCGGCCGAGACGCTGGCGGTGTATCGCGCCAACAGCGCGGAGGCCATCGAAGCGGGCGTGTTCGGCGCGCCCACCTTTATCCTGAACGGCGAGCGCTTCTGGGGCCAGGACCGGCTGGCTTTTCTGGACAGGGCCTTGGACAAGCTGCGCCAATCCCGCGGCGGATAATCTGGCAATGCGAATTCGCTTTACCAAGATGCAGGGGGCCGGCAACGATTTTGTCGTGCTCGACGAAACGCGCGGGTCGCTGGGCCTCACGGCCGCGCAATACCGCTTTCTGGCCGACCGCCACTTCGGCGTCGGCGCCGACCAGATCCTGACGGTGCGGCCGCCGTCCAAGAGCGCGGCCGAGGGCGTCGACTTTCAGTACGTGATCCACAACGCCGACGGCGGCGAAGTGGAGCAATGCGGCAATGGCGCGCGCTGCTTCATGCGCTTCGTGCGTGAGCACCACCTGACCGAGAAGGACGCGGTGCGCGTCGAAACGCTGGCCGGCATCATCGAGCCGCGCATGGGCGAGGACGGCCGGGTCACGGTCGACATGGGCCCCCCGATCTTCGAGCCGGCCCGCGTGCCCTTCGACACCGCCGGACTCACGCCGCAGCCCACGGGTTCGTGGCACACCTGGCATCTGGCGCTTGGCACGCATGCTGATTCAGCCATTGTTTCCGTCGCGGTGCTGTCGATGGGCAACCCGCACGCGGTGCAGGTGGTCGACAACGTCGATACGGCGCCGGTGGCTCGACAGGGCCCCCTCATCGAGCACCATCCGCGCTTTCCGCAGCGGGTGAATGCCGGCTTCATGCAGGTGGTCGACCGCACGCACGTCAGACTGCGGGTGTTCGAGCGCGGCGCCGGCGAAACGCTGGCCTGCGGCACCGGCGCCTGCGCGGCGGTGGTGGCGGGCATCCGGCTCGGCCTGCTGGACAGCAGGGTCGACGTGCAGACGCACGGCGGCGTGCTCACCATCGGCTGGGAGGGCGAGGGGAACCCGGTGCTCATGACCGGGCCGGCCACCACGGTTTTCGAAGGGGACATCGAGGTGCCCGAGCTGCCATGACCACCAACATCAGAAACAACAAAGACGACGCCATGAACCCGATCACCGAAGACGACATCGCCAATTACCTGGCGAACACGCCCGACTTTTTCGAGCGGCACGCGCAGTTGCTGGCGCAGGTGCAGCTCACCAGCCCGCACGGCAACCGCGCCGTGAGCCTGCAAGAACGGCAGGCCGAAATGCTGCGCGAAAAGATCAAGGCGCTGGAGCATCGCCTGATGGACATGGTGCGCCACGGCACCGAGAACGTGGTGATTGCCGACCGCCTGCAGCGCTGGACCAAGGGCCTCTTGACCACGCGCGACCCGCGCAGCCTGCCGTACCGCATCGCGGTCGATCTGCAGTCGCTGTTCCTGGTGCCGCAGACGGCCATCAAGGTGTGGGACTGCGGCGCCGACTATCTCAACGAAGCCTATGCCCAGTGGGTGAGCGACGACGTGAAGGCGCTGGCCACCTCGCTCACTTCGCCTTATTGCGGGCTCAATTCGGGCTTCGAGGCGGCCAACTGGCTGCCTGAGCCGACCGGCGCCGCGTCGATTGCGCTGATCCCGCTGCGGCCCGATGCCGAGTCGCCGGCCTTCGGCCTCCTGGTGCTGGCTTCGCCGGACGCGCAGCGCTTCAACGCCGAAATGGGCACCGACTTTCTCGAGCGCATTGCCGAACTGGCTTCGGGCGCGCTGTCGCGGCTGCGTCCTTGAGCGGGCAGCGCCGGTCCTGGCGGGCCGCGCGGCCCGTGCTGTGGGCGGTGCTGCTTGCCGGAGCGCTGGTCTACCTGGCCATTGCCGCGGTCGTCTGGCGGCATGCGTCCGAGGCGCTGGCCCATCCACCGCAACAGCCGGCCGATGCCGCGCTGATCCTGGGCAATCGCGCCTACCTCAGGGGCAAGCCCAACCCCTGCCTCACGGGCCGCGTCGATACCGGCATTGCGCTGGCCAACGCGGGCCGCGTGAAGCAGCTGGTACTGTCTGGCGGCGTCGACAAGGAAGACGGCCGCATCGAAGCCGAGGTGATGGAGCGCCATGCGCGCGCCCAGGGCTACGCCGGTCCGCTGCTGCTGGAGCCGGCCTCCACCTCGACCCGGCTGAACCTGGCGATGTCGGGCCCGATGCTGAAGGCGGCGGGGGTGCGCAGCGTCATTGTGGTGTCGGAGCCCTATCACCTCTGGCGCGTGGAGCGCCTCGTGGGGGCGAGCGGTTTCGACAAGGAATTCGACGTTCAATATGCGGCCGCCGACACGAGCTGCTGGCGCCGCTGGGGCATGCTTTTCAAGGGCGCGTTGCGCGAGCCGCTGGCTGTCGTGAACAATGCATTCAATGGCTACCTCTACTGAGACGGCTGGCACGGCCGCCGCGCCGCCCTGGGTCGAAAAATACCTGGAGCATGTGCGCGTGGAGCGCCGGCTGGCGCCGCGCACGGTCGAGCTCTACGCCATTCACCTTCAGGCGCTTGCGGCCAACGCCGCGGACGCCGGGCTTTCGCTCGACCGCGTTCAAACGGCCCACATCCGGCGCTGGATGGCACAGCTGCACGGCGCCGGTCGCGAGCCGCGCGGCATCGCGCTGGTGCTCTCGTGCTGGCGCAGCTTCTACCGCTGGCTCGGCAACGAGGGGCTGGTGGGCTTCAATCCGGTGAAGGACGTGCATGCGCCCAAGGCCGCGCGGCCGCTGCCCAAGGCGCTGGCGGTCGACGACGCGGTGCGGCTCGCCGAAATGTACGACCCCGAGGCCGACCCCTGGACCGAGGCGCGCGACGGCGCCATCGTCGAAGTGCTCTACGGCTGCGGCCTGCGCGTGAGCGAACTCACCGGCCTCGATGCCCGAGCCAGCAATACGGCGCGCGGCTGGGTCGACCTGGATGCGCTCGAAGCCAACGTGCTCGGCAAGGGCGGCAAGCGGCGCCTGGTGCCGATCGGCGGCAAGGCGGCCGAAGCGCTGCGCGACTGGCTTGCGGTGCGCGGCGAATGCGCGGCGCTGGCAACGGCCGGCCTGCGGGATCCGGCTGGCGCGGCGGCGCTCTTCATCAGCAGCAAGGGCGTGCGGATGTCGTCGCAGGCGGTATGGAAGCTGCTGCGCGAGCGCAGCCTCAAGGCCGGCCTGGCGGCGCCGGTGCATCCGCACATGCTGCGGCATTCATTTGCGAGCCACGTGCTCCAGTCGAGCAGCGACCTGCGCGCCGTGCAGGAGCTGCTGGGCCACGCCAACATCTCGACCACGCAGATCTATACCCGGCTGGACTTCCAGCACCTGGCCAAGGCCTATGACGCGGCCCATCCGCGCGCGCAGGCGCGACCCGAGGGCGCGCGCGCCAAGCCCAGAAAAGACGACACCGACAAATGAAAACCCTCCGCCTCAAGCCCGGCAAGGAGCGCTCGCTGGCGCGCCGCCATCCCTGGATCTTCGAATCCGCCATTGCTCGCGGCGGTGCCGATTCGGGCGAGACGGTGCGCGTCGAATCCCATGACGGCGCCTTCCTGGCCTGGGCCGCGTTCAGCCCGATTTCCAAGATCCGCGCGCGGGCCTGGAGCTTTGTCGAAACGCAGCGCATCGACGCAGCCTTTCTTGCCTCGGTGTGCGCCCGCGCGGTGGTGGCCCGGTCGCTTTTCGACCTGCAGAGCGACGGTGTCCGGCTGGTCCACGGCGAAGCCGACGGTCTACCGGGCCTCATCGTCGACCGCTACGGCGACACGCTGGTCGCGCAGTTCTTGTCGGCCGGCGTCGAGCGCTGGAAGGCCGTCATTGCCGATGCGCTGCTCGAAGCCACCGGCTTGCACAAGCTCTACGAGCGTTCCGACGCCAGCGGCCGCGAGCGCGAAGGCCTGAAGCCCGTCACGGGCTGGCTGCGCGGGGAGGGTGCCACCGAAATCACGATCCGCGAGCACGGCTGGAAGCTCTCGCTCGACATTGCGACCGGCCACAAGACTGGCTTCTACCTGGACCAGCGCGACAGCCGCCAGCGCTTTGCCGAGCTGGCCCAGCATCGGCGCTTTCGGCGCGTGCTCAACTGCTTTTGCTACACCGGCGGCTTTACGGTCGCGGCGCTCGCGGGCCTGCGGGCGGCCGGCGCGGTGGAGGGCGCCGAGCTGGTGTCGGTCGATTCGTCGCAACCGGCGCTCGAAAAGGCACGGGCCAATCTGGCGCTGAACGGCTTCGGCGGTGAGGGATTGGGCGTTAAGGCCGAGTTTCTGGATGCCAACGTCAACACCGTGCTGCGCGAGTTCATCGAACAGGGCCGCACCTTCGACGCCATCGTGCTCGATCCGCCCAAGTTCGCGCCCACGGCGGCCCATGCCGAGCGCGCTGCCCGTGCCTATAAAGACATCAACCGTCTCGCGCTCAAGCTGCTGGAGCCCGGCGGTGTGTTGCTGACTTTTTCCTGCTCGGGCGGCATTAGCGCCGACCTGTTCCACAAGATCGTGGCTTCGGCCGGCATCGACGCCCAAGTGGACGGTTACATCAGCGAACGATTGGGCGCAGCCCCCGACCATCCGATGACCATCGAGTTTCCGGAGGGCGAATACCTGAAGGGCCTGGTGGTGGTGCGAAAGCCCGCTTGACCCCGCGCCAACGCAACTGAGTGGCATTGGCTAAACTGCCGGCCAATTCTTCTTCTTCCTGTTTTCCGCCTTCGGAGCACACCATGGCCCTTATTCCCGCCACCATCCTCACCGGCTTTCTGGGCTCGGGCAAAACCACGCTGCTCAAGCGCATCCTGACGGAAGCCCACGGCCAGAAGATCGCGGTGATCGAGAACGAGTTTGGCGAAGAGAACATCGACAGCGACATTCTGGTGACCGAATCGAAAGAGCAGATCATCCAGATGAGCAACGGCTGCGTCTGCTGCACCATCCGCGAAGACCTGCGCGAAGCGCTGCAGCTCTTGGCCGCCAAGAAGCGCCAGGGCCTGCTCGACTTCGACCGCGTGGTGATCGAGACCACGGGCCTCGCCGACCCCGGCCCCGTGGCGCAGACCTTCTTCATGGACGACGAGATTGCCGAGAGCTACCTGCTCGACTCCATCCTGACGCTGGTCGATGCCAAGCATGCGCCGCAGCAGCTCAACGACCGCCAGGAAGCGCGCCGCCAGGTCGGCTTTGCTGACCAGATCTTCATCAGCAAGAGCGAGCTGGTGTCCGCCGAAGAAACCGAGGCGCTGATTCACCGCCTGAAGCACATGAACCCGCGTGCGCCGCAGCAGAAGGCGCATTTTGGCGACGTGCCGCTGAAGGACATCTTCGATCTGCGCGGCTTCAACCTGAATGCCAAGCTGGACATCGACCCCGACTTCCTGAAGGAAGAAGAGGCGCACGACCATGACCACGCGCATGGCGAAAATTGCGACCACCCGTCGCACCAGCACGAGGGCCACGGCCACCATCACCACACCGATGACGACGTGAAGAGCTTCGTCTACAAGGCCGACCGGCCCTTCGACCCGGCCAAGCTCGAAGACTTTCTGGGCGCCATCGTCAACATCTACGGTCCGCGCATGCTGCGCTACAAGGGCGTGCTGAGCATGAAGGGCACCGAGCGCAAAGTCATTTTCCAGGGCGTGCACCAGCTGATGGGCAGCGACCTGGGCCCGGAGTGGGGCAAGGACGAAGCACGCCAGAGCCGCATGGTGTTCATCGGCATCGAGCTGCCGCGAGAAATTCTCGAACAAGGCCTGGAACAGTGCCTGGTCTGAGCCCCTGACTTGCTCCTTCCCCCGCTGGGGGAAGGTTGGGATGGGGGCGGGCCCTCGATCGGGCGCCGCGCCTTTTTCCTTTTTGGGAGGCCATCGTGCCCCCACCCCGGCCCTCCCCCAGAGGGGGAGGGAGGAACCACCCTGGGGCTTACTTGCCCATGCCGCCCATCGGCTGGCCGTTGATCTTCAGGCTGCCTTCGCTGTACTCGACCTGGCTCGTGATGTCGCTGCCGTCGCGCTTGACGAAGTTCATGGCTTCGCCTTGCTCGACCAGCCCCGCCACCATCTCAGGCGGCGGCGTCTGGCCGCTCTCGGCGCCGGTGGCGGCAATCTGCTCGAGCCATTGCATCGGCAGGCGCGCATTGGCCTTGAGCACGCCGCGCTTCATCAGCAGGGCCATGCCCGGCGCCTGCAGGTCTTCGTCGGTCACGCCGACCATGCCGGCCGTGTAGCTGATCTCGCCGCGCTTGCCGCCGATTTCGACCAGCATCTTGTCCAGGCCGATTTCGGGGCTGTACTTGGCCATGGCCTTCAGGTCGGGCGCCAGCTGGTCCATCAGCGCCTGCATGGCGGCTTGCGAGGCCTTGCCGCCACCCTTGCCGCAGCCGTTGATGGCGCTCGACTTCAGCCAGGCATCGGCCAGCTTCTTGTAGCCGGCGGCGTGAATGCGGCGCCCGCCGCTGCTCATCTCGAACTTGTCGATCTTGGTTTCGCCAATCTTGCCGGCGCCCTTGATGGTGCCGGTCGATGCGTAGAGCCCGTCCTTGATGCTGGCATCTGCGAGCATGTCGATGTTCTGCAGCAGCACGGTCGGCAGGGCCTTGCCCTCCGCACCTTCGGCGGTGCCCAGGCCCTTGGGGGCGGCAAATTCGAAGCTTTCGAGGCGGCCTTCGGTCTTGCCGGTGGCCAGGATCCAGCCGGCGCTGCTGTCCATGTCGGCCTTGCCGGTCAGCTTGCCCATCTTCATGGTGGCACCGGTGCGCATGTCGCTGACGTCCAGGCCTGGCATGGTCAGGTCGTAGTGCACCTGGGTGCGGGCACCGTTCACCTCGACGCGGGCTTGCGCGCCTTGCCAGGTGAACTGGGCCTTGCCTTCGTCGGTCACCTTGGCCGGCGCCACGGTCAGGTCGCTGGTGTAGCCGCCGTCGAAGGCGACCTTGGTGCGCGCCGTCAGGGGCTTGGCCTTGCCGAAGAGCTGTTCGGCCTTGGCCTGGCCCTTCACGTCGAGCACCAGTTCGCTTTCGATGGTGGCCGCGGCCAGCGTGCCGCCGGCGAGCGGGCCGTGGCGGATGGTGTCGCGGAAGGTGAGCCGCACGGGCTTGAACGGCGTGGCGGCATCGTCGTCTTCGTCGTCGTCACCTTCGGCAGGCTTGACGGCGGGCACCTGCGCCGCGGCATCGGCTGCGCATCCGAGCTCGAGCGTCACGGTGCTCACGGCGCCGAAAAAGCCCTGCTCATAGCTGCGGTTGATCACGCGTACCAGCGCGGTCTGCTTCGGCAACTCGTCCAGGGCGGTGTCGTAGCTGGACTTGATTTTTGTGCCGGCCCACCACGTGCTGCCGCCATAGGCAAGCGCAATGGCGGCTGCCAGCGCGCCCAAAACTGCTTTTTTGCTCACGATTTCTTCTCTTGTATGAATTGTTGGTCGACCCGCACCGTCCCTCGGCGGCTTTGGCAGGCCTTCGTTGCCCCCTCCGGCAACGGTGGCGATGCTACCGGAGGCAGCCCGGTTGCAGGCACATCCCCCTTCATTTCGAGTTCTCTATACAATCGCGCGCCTGTTCCGGCAGCCACGCCCTCGTCCAAACGGCGGGGTGTGGCTTACGGTACGGGGCGCCGCACGTTTCTGGCGGGCTTTCGGGGGTATAACCCCGGGGTTCGTCACTGCGAGCACTCCGACGAGTGGAGCCCAGGCGGGTTGAACCCGCAAAAAGGCTCCCTTGGGAGGAGACACCCAGTGAAAGCGCGTTCCAGTTCGTTCAAGGAGCCAGTCACCGTGAAGAAACCCGCCGCCAAGGCTACGCCAGCAACCAAGCCCGCCGCTAAAAAAGCGGTGGCTGCAAAGCCGGCTGTATCCGCGGCGAAAAAAACTTCTTCCGCTGCAAAAGCTCCGGCCACGAAACAAAAAAGCGCCCCAAAGAAGCCAGCAACGCCAACGGCCAAGGCCGCGACCGTTGCAAAGCCCGTCAAGCCTGCAAAGTCCGTTGCGCCGCCGGTGGCATCCGCCCCGGCCAAGAGCGCAACCAAGACCGCAGTTGCGGGTCAACCGCCATCCAAAACCGTCGGCCGCACTGCTGCCGTTCTTTCTGCCCCTCCGATCCCAATGAAAAAAACGGCTGCCGCCACTTCTTCCGCCACGGCGACACCTTCGATGCCCGTTCAGACCGCTGCACCCGCCCCCGCGCGCGGCGGCCGCGTGTCCCGGCTGTCGCAGCTGACCGTGCCTTCCATGCCGCAATCGGTGGCTTCCACCGCTGCCAAGTCGTCGTTCTCGCAGGCGCCTTCCAATGCGCTGGTGCCGCCGCCCCCCGTGGCGGTCAAAAAAGACCCGAAGCTCGCCAACAACTGGAAAACCAAGTCGGTTGATGAGTTGAGCGACGCCGAAGTCATCGCGATGCCCGACACCGAGTACATGAACGAAAAGCAGATGGCGTTCTTCCGCCTGAAGCTGGTCGAACTCAAGCGCGGCATCCTCGAGAACGCCGGCGAAACCACCGAGCACCTGCGTGAAGACACCGTGGTGGTGCCCGATCCGGCCGACCGCGCCACCATCGAGGAAGAGCATGCACTCGAGCTGCGCACGCGCGACCGCGAGCGCAAGCTGCTGAAGAAGATCGAGCAGTCGATCCAGCGCATCGATGCCGGCGACTACGGCTACTGCGACGAAACCGGCGAACCCATCGGTGTCGGCCGCCTGCTGGCCCGTCCCACGGCCACGCTGTCGCTCGAGGCGCAGCAGCGCCGCGAACTCAAGCAGAAGATGTTCGGGGACTGATCCGGCCCTTCAGAAACAGAAAAGAGAACCTGATCGCCTCGAAGTTTTTGTCGATGCCAAAGGAAGAGTCGGGCCGCCTGTTCTCCAAGGTGGCGAAATTCGTCCGCAATCCGCTCAAGGATTGGTCGGAACTCAACGCGACCCCCGATTCCACGCTGCCCGCGGACCAGGCCTACAGCCGGGAAATGCTCAAGGAGATGATCGAGCGGCGCCAGCGCAACGATTTCGTTCGCCGGCGCGAGTTCGACATGCTCCGCAAGCTGCGCCAGCGTGAAGCGGCCGCCCATGCCTTCGAAGGAACGGTCACGCCGTCTTCCTTCAACCTGAACAGCACCACTGAAAAATCGGAGGGCCGCGCCCTCACGCTCAAAAAGATCGACGAGATCGAAGAGCAGATGTCCCAGCAATGGTGGAAGGGCCGCGGCCCCAATGGCGAGGTGCTGGGCAATGCGCCCCCCGACGCCGGCGCCGAAACCCTCCCGCCGCCCGTGAGCGCGGCCGAACTGGCCACCTTGCTCGCGCCTCCCGCGGGCCGCGCCGCGCCGGCGCCAGCGCCGGTATCCACGCCTGCGCCCGCCGCCGCCATGGCGCCTGCTTCGGCTCCCGCCCCTGTCGGGCCTGCCAGCGCCGAGGTGAGCGTCCCCTCGCTGCTGTCGGCGCGGCTGGCGCGAGACGGCGCGCTCGAAGAGGCCGTGATCCGCTTCGCGCACGGCGACGATGCCGGTGCCGAGGCCATTCTTCTGCAGGCGCTGGCTTCGGAGAGCGCGGCTGCCGGGGGTGAAGACGACCACGCCACCACCGAGCGTGACGACGCGCGCTGGCACGCCTTGTTCGACCTGTATCGCGCCACCGGCGACGCCACCCGCTTTGCCGCTGCCCGCATGCGCTATGCGCAGCGCATGAAACGCATGGGCCCCGACTGGGTGCCGCTGGACGAGCTGGCGCGCAACGTGAAGACAGTGGCCGCCAGCGATTACGCCGAACTGGCGCCGCCCAGCGCCGACTGGACCAGCCCGCCACGCCTGGCGCGCGACGGATTGGTGAATCTCACGCGGGCGCTTTCGAAGGCCGGTTCGGTCTGGACGCTCGACTGGCGCGCGCTGACAGCCATCGAACGCGATGCCGCCGCGCCCTTGCGCGTGCTATTCGCGCACTGGGCCGATTCGCCGGTGCAACTGCGCTTCATCGGCGCCGCCAAGCTCAAGTCCGTGCTGGCGGAGTCCACGCCCAACAACGAGCGCGGCACCGAAGACGTCTGGTGGCAGCTGCACCTGGCGGCGCTGCGCATGATGAACATGCCCGACGACTTCGAGTTGGTGGCACTCAACTACTGCATCACCTACGAAGTCTCGCCGCCCGCCTGGCAAGATCCGAAGGGCGAATGCGCCTTGCTGGCTTCCTCCGCGGCAAGCCGCCCGGGCGCCGGCTCCGTCTGGTCGCTGTTGTCGGTCAACGGCGAATCGGAGAGCTTTCCGTCCACCGACAGCGGCTTTGCGGCGCTTGCGGGCGATTTGCGCGGAGAAGCGCATTCGAGCCTGCACCGTCTCGACACCGACCTGCGCAACACGACCGCACCCGTCATCTCGTGCGCCGCTTTGCTGCGCATGGACCTTGCCGCCGCCAGCACGCTGCTCGGCTGGGTCCGGGCGCGGGACGCCCAGGGCGACCGAGTCCAGTTTGTGGACGCCCATCGCCTGATTGCGGCGCTTTTCGACATTGTCGGCATCGCCGACCACGCGATGGTGACCACAAGAAAGAACTAGCCACATTCGGTCACAGGCGTGGGGTTGCATTGCCTTGCGGCATCCCCAGATGGCTTCGATGGAACAGTTTCACGGCACCACCATCGTGAGCGTGCGCCGCAAGACCCCCCAGGGCGACCAAGTCGCCATTGGCGGGGACGGGCAGGTCACTCTCGGCAACATCGTCATCAAGGGCACTGCGCGCAAGGTGCGGCGGCTCTATCACGGCAAGGTGCTGGCTGGCTTTGCCGGCGCTACGGCCGACGCCTTCACGCTCTTCGAGCGCTTCGAGGCCAAGCTCGAAAAGCACCAGGGGCACCTGACCCGCGCCGCGGTCGAGCTCACGAAAGACTGGCGCACCGACCGCGTGCTGCGCAAGCTCGAAGCCATGCTGGCCGTGGCCGACGCCACCACCTCTCTCATCATCACCGGCAACGGCGACGTGCTGGAACCCGAAGACGGTGTGATCGCCATCGGTTCAGGCGGTGCCTATGCGCAGTCGGCGGCCAAGGCGCTGATCGACAACACCGAACTCACGGCGGAGCAGATTGTGCGCAAATCGCTTGCGATAGCCGGCGAAATCTGCATTTACACGAACATGAACCACACCGTGGAAGCGCTCTGACCATGTCCATGACCCCCCAGGAAATCGTCTCCGAGCTCGACAACCACATCGTCGGCCAGCCCGCCGCCAAGCGCGCCGTGGCCATTGCACTGCGCAACCGCTGGCGCCGCCAGCAGGTCGAAGAAAAGCTTCGCACCGAGATCACGCCCAAGAACATTCTCATGATCGGCCCCACGGGCGTGGGCAAGACCGAAATCGCACGCCGCCTCGCGCGGCTGGCGGATGCGCCGTTCATCAAGGTGGAGGCGACCAAGTTCACCGAGGTGGGCTATGTGGGCAAGGACGTCGATTCGATCATTCGCGACCTGGCCGAAATTGCCGTCAAGCAGACGCGCGAAGCCGAAAGCGCCAAGGTGCGCGCCCGTGCCGAGGACGCCGCCGAAGACCGCATCCTCGACGTGTTGCTGCCTCCCGCGCGCGGCGCCGACGGCGGCACGCCGGCGCTCGACGGCCCCAACCCCACCCGGCAAGCCTTCCGCAAGAAGCTGCGCGAGCACCAGCTCGACGACAAGGAAATCGAACTCGATCTGGCCGAGACCCGCGCCCCACTAGAGATCATGGGCCCGGCCGGCATGGAGGAAATGACCGAGCAGCTGCGCGGCATGTTCGGCCAGCTGGGCGGCGGCAAGCGCAAGACGCGCAAGCTCAAGATCGCCGAGGCCCTGCGCCTCCTCATCGACGAGGAGGCGGCCAAGCTGGTCAACGAGGACGAGATCCGCACCCAGGCCATCACCAATGCCGAGCAGAACGGCATCGTCTTCATCGACGAAATCGACAAGGTTGCCACGCGCAGCGAAGCCCAGGGCTCCGACGTGTCGCGCCAAGGCGTTCAGCGCGACCTGCTGCCGCTGGTCGAGGGCACCGCCGTCACCACGAAGTACGGCGTGGTGCGCACCGACCACATGCTCTTCATTGCGAGCGGGGCGTTCCACCTCAGTAAGCCGAGCGACCTGATTCCCGAACTGCAGGGGCGCTTTCCGATCCGCGTGGAGCTGCAGTCGCTCTCGGTGTCGGACTTCGAAAGCATCCTCACGCAGACCCGCGCGTCGCTCGTGAAGCAGTACCAGGCGCTGCTTGCGACCGAGGGCGTGACGCTCGAGTTCACGCCCGAAGGTGTCAACCGCCTGGCCGCCATCGCTTTCGATGTGAACGAGCGCACCGAGAACATCGGCGCTCGCCGTTTGTCCACCGTCATGGAGCGTCTGCTCGATGAGGTAAGCTTCGACGCGGCGCGCATCGAAGGACAGACCATCCACATCGATGCCGCGTACGTCGACGAGCGCCTTGCTGCACTAAGTCACGACGAAGACCTTTCTCGCTTCATCCTCTGAAGCCCGCTTTGCGGCCCCTGTAACGGCGGCCGCGCTTCACGCATCACATTCACTGCGTGAGCTAAGTACTTAATTCTCAACGAAATTCGCCGGTTTCCAGGTTTGGAAATCGGCGCTAAGTCGTTGATTCCATTACAAAAAATACCACCAACGGCCAGTTGCGCTGGAAGTGTTTCCTGCTACAGTGCAAAAAAGTGCAGTTAAGTGGGAAAAAGTGCGGGTGGTGCCTCTTTCAGGTGCCGCGGCGCTCCCAACACAGGGGTTCTGGTCGTGTTTCAAGGCGCTTCATCGCTCAGTCTGGATGCCAAGGGGCGGCTCTCCGTGCCGACCCGGCATCGTGACGTCCTGAGCGCGACGGCGAACGGCCAACTCACGATCACCAAGCATCCGCACGGTTGCCTCATGGTGTTCCCGCGTCCCGAGTGGGAGAAATTTCGCGAGCGCATCGCGGCGCTTCCAATGTCGGCACAGTGGTGGAAGCGCGTATTCCTCGGCAACGCAATGGACGTAGAAATGGATGGCACCGGCCGCATCCTGGTTTCGCCCGAATTGCGGGCGGCCACCGGCATCACGCGCGAGACGTTGTTGCTGGGCATGGGCAATCATTTCGAACTCTGGGACAAGGCCAGCTACGAAGCCAAGGAGGCCGAGGCCACCCAGGGCGAGATGCCCGATGTGTTTCAGGACTTCGCGTTCTGAGGACTCGCGTGAACACTCCATGGATTCATACCACCGTGTTGCTGAACGAAGCGGTGGAAGCCCTTCTTTCAGGCAGCACGGCGGCCACGGGCACCTACGTGGATGCGACATTCGGGCGCGGCGGGCATGCGCGAGCGATTCTCGCAAGGCTGGCACCGGAAGGCAGGCTGATCGCATTCGACAAGGATGCGGAAGCAGTGGCCGAAGCAGCGCGCATCTCGGATGCGCGTTTTTCCATCCGGCACCAGGGATTCCGTTCGCTGGGCGAATTGCCCGATGCCAGCGTGGCGGGTGTGCTGATGGATCTGGGCGTGAGTTCGCCGCAAATCGACAACCCGGTGCGCGGTTTCAGTTTTCGTTTCGACGGCCCGCTCGACATGCGCATGGACACCACGCGCGGCGAGAGCGTGGCCGAATGGCTGGCAACAGCCGAACTCCAGCAGATTGCAGAGGTGATCCGTGACTATGGCGAAGAACGGTTTGCTGTTCAGATTGCAAAGGCGATTGTTGCTCGCCGACAAGAACGGGGCGCAATTTCAACCACCACCGAACTGGCCGAGCTCGTGGCTGGCACGGTCAAAACCCGCGAGCAGGGCCAGAACCCTGCAACGCGCACATTTCAGGCTTTTCGGATTTTCATCAACGCCGAGCTTGAAGAGCTGCAACAGGCGCTAGAGGCCAGCCTTTCCGTGCTGCAGCCTGGGGGCCGGCTCGCGGTGATCAGCTTCCACTCGCTGGAAGACCGCATCGTGAAGCAGTTCATCGCCAAGCATTCGAAGGAGGTGTACGACCGCCGCGCGCCCTTCGCTGCCCCGAAGGTGATGAAGCTGCGCGCGCTCGAGCGCATCAAGCCTTCGGCCGAAGAGGTGAAAGGCAACCCGCGCTCGCGCAGCGCGATCCTGCGGGTGGCCGAACGCACCGAGGCCGTATGACACGCCCCCACGCTCATCGCTTCGCGTATCGCTGCCCCCCGAGGGGGCGCTCAGTGCCCTTCGGGCGGCCGGGCGGGCACTGACATGGCACGCCTCAACCTGCTCCTGATGCTCGCGGTGGTCGCCTCCGCGCTCTACCTCGTGCACACGCAATACCTGTCGCGCCAGCTCTATACCGAGCTCGACCGCTCCCAGCAGGAAGCGCGGCGACTGGAGCTCGACCACGACCGCCTGCAGGTGGAAAAGCGCGCACAGGCCACGCCGCTGCGGGTGGAGAAGCTCGCCAAGGAGCAGCTGCAAATGCGCACCACCACGCCGGCCATCACGCAGTACGTGCGGCCCGATGGCACGGTGATTCCGGCCGTGGTGGCCCCGCCGCCCGCGCCCCCGGCCGCCTCGGCGACCAAGCCTGCCGCGAGGGTCCAGCGATGAGCCGCCGCAGCGTCCGCTACACCACCAGCCCCTTGCTCGCGAGCAAGACGCCGGTCTGGCGCAGCAAGTTCATCGTCGCGGGCATTGCCTTCGGCTTCGTCGTGCTGGCGGGCCGGGCCGCATACGTGCAGGTCTTCAACAACAGCTTCTTCCAGCGGCAGGGCGAGGTGCGCTTTGCGCGCACGCTCGAGCTGCCGGCCAACCGCGGGCGCATCCTCGACCGCAACGGGCTCATCCTGGCGTCGAGCGTGGTGGCGCCGAGCATCTGGGCCATTCCGGAAGATGTCGAGCGCGACGACCCCGAAGTGCGCGCCAAGCTCAAGCAGGTGGCCAAGCTGCTCGAAATGCCGCAGAAGGATTTCGACAAGAAGCTCGAAGACGAGGACAAGACCTTCGTCTGGATCAAGCGCCAGGTCGACGAGCCCATTGCCAAGCAGATCGCCGCGCTCAACCTCAAGGGCATCTACCAGCGCAAGGAATACAAGCGCCAGTACCCCGAGGGCGAGGCCGCGGCGCACGTGGTGGGCTTCACCAACGTCGAAGACAACGGGCAGGAAGGCATCGAGCTGTCCTTCAACAAGGACCTGGCCGGCAAGGCCGGGTCGCGCCGCGTCATCAAGGACCGCCTCGGCCGCGTGGTCGAGGGCGTGGGCGAGCAGGTGCCGCCGCTCGATGGCAAGGACATTCAGCTCAGCGTCGACAGCAAGGTGCAATTCTTCGCCTACCAGAAGCTGCGCGACGCCGTGACCGCGCGCAAGGCCAAGGCCGGCAGCGTGGTGGTGCTCGACGCGGTCACCGGCGAGGTGCTGGCGCTGGCCAACTACCCGAGCTACGTGCCCGACAAGCGCCAGAACCTCACCGGCGAACAACTGCGCAACCGCGCGCTCACCGACACCTTCGAACCCGGCTCCACCATGAAGCCGATCACCGTCGCCATGGCGCTGGAAGCCGGCCGCGTGAAGCCCTCGACCCTGATCGAGACCGGCCCGGGCCGCTACCAGATGGGCGGCTTCACCATCAGCGACACCCACAACTACGGCACGCTGACGGTCGAGGGCGTGATCCAGAAGTCGAGCAACGTGGGTGCGCTCAAGATCGCGCAGAAGATGACGCCGCACGAGATGTGGGACACCTACACCGCGCTGGGCTACGGCCAAAAGCCGCAGATCCAATTTCCCGGCGCCGTGAGCGGCCGGCTGCGGCCCTGGAAGACCTGGAAGCCGGTGGAGCAGGCCACCATGGCCTACGGCTACGGCCTGTCGGCGTCTCTGTTTCAAATGGCGCAGTCGTACACCGCATTCGCGCACGATGGCGCCATCATTCCCGTCACCATCCTCAAGAACGCCGAACCGCCTGCCGGTGTGCAGGTGTTCTCTTCCGCGAATGCGCTGGCGGTGCGCAAGATGCTGCAGATGGCCGCCGGGCCGGGCGGCACCGGCACGCGCGCGCAGACCATCGGCTACTCGGTGGGCGGCAAGTCGGGCACGGCACACAAGCAGGTCGGCAAGGGCTACGCAAGCAACAAGTACCGGGCCTGGTTCACCGGCATGGCGCCGATCGAGAAGCCGCGGATCATCGTGGCCGTGATGATCGACGAGCCGAGCGACGGCCAATATTTCGGCGGCGTGGCCGCCGCGCCCGTTTTCAGCGAAGTCGTGCAGCAGACCCTGCGCATGATGAACGTTCCGCCCGATCTCGCGGTCAAACCTCTGGTGTTGACGCAAGGCGTCGACGAGAGCTTCTGAGTATGCTGACACTCACTTCCCCCAAGCTCGCCGCGCTCTGGCTCAAGGAGCACGTGCAGGGTGCGCTGCATGCTGACAGCCGGCCGGTGGGCGCCGGCGACGGCTTCATCGCGTGGCCCGGCGCCGCGACCGATGGGCGCAAGCACGTGGCCTCCGCGCTGGCGCAGGGCGCGGCGGCCTGCCTGGTCGAGCACGACGGCGTCGAGGCTTTCGGATTTCAGGGCGACGACCGCATTGCGAGCTACCCCGGCCTCAAGGCGGCGACGGGCCCGATTGCCTCGGCCTTCTACGACGACCCCTCGGCCGCGCTCGAACTGCTGGCTGTGACCGGCACCAACGGCAAGACCTCCACCGCCTGGTGGCTCGCCGAATCGCTTTCCACGCTGGCTGTACCCGGCGGCGTCCGCGCGCTGCGGCCCGATGGGTCCGCCGAACACGTCGTGCCGTCGCCCTGCGCGGTCATGGGCACGCTGGGCATCGGGGTGCCGCCGGAGCTCACCTACACCGGCCTCACCACGCCCGACCCGGTGATGATGCAGCGCGAGCTGCGCGCCTTGGTCGAGCGCGGCTTCGGGGCCTGCGCCATCGAGGCCTCGTCGATCGGCATTGCCGAACGCCGGCTCGACGGCGCGCGCATCGCCGTGGCCGTGTTCACCAATTTCACGCAGGACCACCTCGACTACCACGGCAGCATGGAAGCCTACTGGCAAGCCAAGGCCGAGCTGTTTCGCTGGCCCGGCCTGCGCGCCGCCGTCATCAACATCGACGACGTGCACGGCGCCAGCCTGTGCGGGAACCTCGTCGAAGGCGGCATCGGCGCACTCGACGTGTGGACCGTCTCGGCCGCTGGCAGCCCGGCGCGGCTGATGGCGCGCGACGTCGGCTATGGCGCGCAGGGCCTGCAGTTCTCCGTGGCCGAACACGGCATCCCTGGAGTCGAGCGCATTTCGACCGGCCTGATCGGACAGTACAACGTGGCCAATCTGCTGGGCGTGCTCGGCACACTGCGGGCTCTGGGGCTTTCGCTGGCGCGGGCCGTGGCGGCCTGTGCCAACCTCACCAGCGTGCCGGGCCGCATGGAGCGCGTGGGCACCGGCATCGGTATGCCGCTGGCGGTGGTCGACTACGCCCACACACCCGATGCGCTCGACAAGGCGCTGGCCGGCCTGCGTCCGCTGGCGGGGCAGCGCGGCGGCGCACTCTGGTGCCTGTTCGGCTGCGGCGGCGACCGCGACCCGATCAAGCGCCCGATGATGGCTGCCGCGGCCGAGCGCCAGGCCGATCGAGTGATCGTGACCAGCGACAACCCGCGCAGCGAAAACCCTGACGCGATCATCGGCCAGGTGCTGCTCGGCCTCTCGCGTCCCGAGGCGGCCCAGGTGCAGCCCGACCGCGGCGCGGCCATCGGCGACGCCATTGCGCAGGCTGCGCCCGAAGACATCGTGCTCATCGCCGGCAAGGGCCATGAAGCCTGGCAGGAAATTGCCGGCCAGCGCATTCCGTTCTCCGACCGTACCCATGCGCTCGAAGCGCTCGCGAAGCGGGGTGGCGCATGAGCGAGTCGACGCCACTCATGCTCACGCTGGCCCAGGTGCAGCAGTGGATTCCCGGCGCGCGCCTGGTGGGCGAGCCCACCACGCTCATTACCCGCGTCCATACCGACACCCGCACGCTCGCCAATGGCGACTTGTTCGTGGCGCTCAAGGGCGAACGCTTCGACGCCAACGAATTCCTGGCCGACGCCAAGGCGCGCGGCGCGGTGGCGGCCATTGCGCACCACGGCTTGCAGGAGGCGGGTCTTGCGGGTCTCGAGGTGCCCGACTCACTGGCCGCGCTCGGCGCATTGGCCGCAGGCTGGCGCGCGCAGTTCGACCTGCCGCTGATCGCGGTCACGGGCAGCAACGGCAAGACCACGGTCACGCAGATGATCGCGGCCATCCTGGTCGCGTTCCGGGCCGACCGCGCGCTGGCGACGGCCGGCAACTTCAACAACGAGATCGGCGTTCCGCTGACCCTGCTGCGCCTGCGCGCCAAGCACCAGCATGCGGTGGTCGAGTTGGGCATGAACCACCCGGGCGAGATTGCCCGGCTGGCCGCCATTGCATGCCCGACCATCGCGCTGGTCAACAACGCGCAGCGCGAGCACCTGGAATTCATGGACACCGTGGAGGCGGTGGCGCGCGAGAACGGCGCGGTGTTCGCCGCGTTGCCGGAGGACGGCACGGCCGTGTTCCCGCACGGCGACGTCTTCACTTCGCTGTGGAACGACATGGCGCATTCCGGCGCGATGCGCCGCTGCATGACCTTCGGCGAGCAGGAAGACGCCGACATCTCGCTGGTCCGGGCCGATTGGCAGCAGGGCGCGTGGCAAGTCCGCATCCGCACGCCGCTGGGCGACTGCGATGCGCGTCTGCACATCGCGGGCCGGCACAACGTGGTCAACGCACTGGCGGCCACCGCGTGCGCGCTCGCAGCGGGCGTTTCGCTCGAAACCATCGGCACGGGCCTCACGGCTTTCGAGCCGGTGAAAGGCCGTTCCAAGGCGAGCGAGGTCGTGCTTGCGGGCGGGCACGCGCTCACGCTGGTGGACGACAGCTACAACGCCAACCCCGATTCCGTGCGCGCCGCCATCGACGTGCTCGCAGCCTTGCCGGGCCCGCGCCTGCTGGTGCTCGGCGACATGGGCGAGGTCGGCAACCGCGGACCCGAATTCCATGCCGAGGTCGGCGACTGGGCGCGCCAGCGCGGCATCGAAACGCTGTATGGCCTGGGCAGTGAAACCGCGCACGGCGTTGCAGCTTTCAACGGCGGCAATCAAGGCGGCGACAGTGGTCGCCATTTCGACAATGTGAGTGCGCTCAACGCCGCGGTGCTGGCGCGGCTGCCGCAGGTTGCCAGCGTGCTCGTCAAGGGATCGCGCTTCATGAAGATGGAGCGGGTGGTGCAAGCCATCGAGCAATCACGACAACAACAAAAGGAGGCCGGTCATGACGCATGAGCCGTGCAAGACGACATGCTGATGAGCCTGGCCCAATGGCTGCAAACACTTTCGCCCGAATTCGGGTTCCTGCGCGTTTTTCAGTACCTCACGTTCCGTGCGCTGATGGCCGCGCTCACCGCGCTGGTGGTCGGCCTGGTGGCCGGCCCCTACGTGATCCGCCGCCTGGCCGCGCTCAAGATCGGCCAGCCGGTGCGCGGCTACGGCATGGAAACGCACCTCACTAAGAGCGGCACGCCCACCATGGGCGGCGTGCTGGTCCTGTTTGCCATCGCCTTTGCCACCGTGCTGTGGTTCGACGCGTCGAACCGCTTCGTGTGGATCGTGCTGTGGGTGACGCTGGGCTTCGGCGCCATCGGCTGGGTCGACGACTGGCGCAAGGTGGTGCGCAAGGACCCGGAAGGCATGCGCTCGCGCGAGAAGTATTTCTGGCAGTCGGTGGTCGGCCTGATCGCGGGCTTCTACCTGCTCTTCAGCATCTCGGAAAGCTCGAACTGGCGCGTGCTGCAGCTGTTCTTTGCCTGGGTTCAGTCGGGCTTCGACCTCGACTTTCCGCCCAAGATCAACCTGCTGGTGCCCTTCTTCAAGGAAGTGAGCTACCCGCTCGGCGGCATCGGCTTCGTGATCCTGACCTACCTGGTGATCGTGGGCGCGAGCAACGCGGTCAACCTGACCGACGGCCTGGACGGCTTGGCGATCATGCCGGTGGTGATGGTGGGCTCGGCGCTGGGCGTGTTCGCCTACGTCACGGGCAGTGCGGTGTATTCCAAGTACCTGCTGTTCCCCAGCATCCCGGGCTCCGGCGAACTGCTGGTGTTCTGCTCGGCCATGGCCGGCGCGGGCCTGGCCTTTCTCTGGTTCAACACCCATCCGGCGCAGGTCTTCATGGGCGACGTGGGCGCACTCGCGCTCGGCGGCGCGCTGGGCACCATCGCGGTCATCGTGCGCCAGGAGATCGTGTTCTTCATCATGGGCGGCATCTTCGTGGTCGAGGCGATCTCGGTGATGGCGCAGGTCATGTACTTCAAGTACACCAAGAAGCGCTACGGCGAAGGCCGCCGCGTGCTGAAGATGGCGCCGCTGCATCACCACTTCGAGAAAAGCGGCTGGCGCGAGACGCAGGTCGTGGTGCGCTTCTGGATCATCACGATGCTGCTGTGCCTCGTGGGCCTTTCAACGTTGAAGCTGCGGTAACAGGCACATGCGGCATCTGAAAGACCTCCCCGTCCTCGTCCTCGGCCTCGGTGCGTCCGGGCTGGCGATGGCGCGCTGGTGCGCACGCCACGGCGCGCAGGTGACCGTGGCCGACACGCGCGAGGCGCCCCCGGCGCTTGCCACGCTGCAGGCCGAGCTCCCCGAGGTCGCCTTCATCGGCGGTCCGTTCTCGGCCGCGCTGATCGAAGGCACGCCGATCCGTGCGGTGTACCGCTCACCGGGCCTGTCGCCCGCGACCATTGCGCCGGTGGTCGATGCGGCACGGGCCGTGGGCCTTGCGGTCGGCGGCGAACTCGATCTCTTCGCGCGTGCGCTGCTCGATTTGCAGACCGTCGAGATGCCGGTAGCGGAAGCCGAACCCGAGGCTGAAGCCGTCGAGCCCGAGGCGCAGGCCGAGTTGGACCTGGACGTCGAAGCTGCGGAAGCCGCACAGGCCGAGCCTGAGCAGGCCGAAGCGGTCGAGCCGACGCCGGTGCCCGAATCGACCGAACCCGTCGAGCCTGGCTCGACGACCGAAACACCCGAAACGCCTGAACCAGTCGAGGCTCCGCCAGCGGCCGAGCCGACCGAAACCGAACCTGCGCCTCCCGCCATGGCGGAAGCCGTGCCGCGTGATCCATCGCTGAGCGTTCCGGTGGCGCAGTCTGCGGAAGAAGCGTCGGCCGCACCGTCGGCAGAGACGCCAGAAAACCCGGAAGCCGCAGCGCCCGCGCCCGCCACCGTTTCACGGCTGCCGAGCACCGGCAAGCCTTACGTTCCCACCGCGGCCAGGGAAGCGGCCGAGTTCGTCGCCAAGATTGCCGAGTTCGCGGCCTCCAACCCGGCCTCCGCGGCCGTCGAGGAAGAGCCCACGCCCCAGCTCTCGCTGGTGCCGATCGAGGAACCGCCGGCGCCGAAGGGCTACACCCCCGCGGTGCTGGCCGTCACGGGCACCAACGGCAAGACCACCGTCACCGCGCTGACCGGCCAATTGGTCGAGCGCGCGGGCAAGAGCGTGGCCGTGGCCGGCAACATCGGCCCCACGCTGCTCGACACCCTGGCCGCGCACATCGACGCCGAGACGCTGCCCGATGTCTGGGTACTCGAACTCTCGAGCTTCCAGCTCGACGGCGTGCAGGGTTTCGAGCCGACCGCCGCGACGGTGCTCAACCTCACGCAGGACCATCTTGATTGGCATGGCGACATGGCGTCGTATGCGTCTGCCAAGGCGCGCATCTTCGGCTCCAAGGGCCTCATGGTGCTCAACCGCGACGACCCGGGCGTGATGGCGATGTTGCCTCCGCCCGTCAAGGTGAAGCTGCAGCGCCCGCAGATCCGCACCCACGTCACCTTCGGCAGCGCGATGCCGCTGCGTCCCGGCGACTACGGCATCGAGCGCGTCAACGGCATGGCCTGGCTGGTGCGCGCGCTGGAAGCCGACGAGACGCAGAAGCGCAAGCGCGGCGCCGTGGTCGAGGAAGAAATCTTCCTGCAGCGCCTGTTGCCCGCGGACGCACTGCGCATCCGCGGACGGCACAACGCCATGAACGCACTGGCGGCGCTCGCGCTCGCCAGCGCCGCCAATTGCCCGCTCGGCCCCATGCTGTATGGCCTGCGCGAATACCGCGGCGAGCCGCACCGTGTCGAGCCGATCGCGCTGGTGGGCGATGTCGAATACTTCGACGACAGCAAGGGCACCAACGTGGGCGCGACAGTCGCCGCACTGAGCGGCCTGGGCGAAGACCGCCGCGTCGTGGTCATCCTGGGCGGCGAAGGCAAGGGGCAAGACTTCGAGCCGCTCGCCGAGCCCGTGCGCCAGTACGCGCGCGCCGTGGTGCTCATCGGTCGCGATGCGCCGCTGATCGAACAGGCGCTGGCCACCACCGGCATCTCGCTTATGAATGCCGGCTCGATGGAAGAAGCCGTCAGGCTCGCGGCCGCGCGTGCCAACCCTGGCGATGCCGTGCTGCTGTCACCGGCCTGTGCGAGCTTCGACATGTTCAAGGACTACGAGCACCGCGCGGCCGTGTTCCGCGAGGCTGTGCAGGCGCTTGCGGACGATCCGCATGAAGCCGCCTCGTCCAACGATGCCGACTATTTTTCGGGAGGCCCGGTTTGAACACTGCCGCCGCCGGCGCCACGCCCAACGCAAAAACCAGCCGCTTCGTTGGATGGTTCGGGCGCGCGCGCAGCGGTATCGATTCGCTGCCCGTGCACCTGCCGGTGCGGCTGGGCGGCGCCGGCATCACGCAGACCAAGGCCGCGCCGATGCGCGTGCTGGGCTTCGACCAGGCGCTGGTATGGGTCACCGTCGCGCTGCTCACCTGGGGCCTCGTGATGGTGTATTCGGCCTCGATCGCGCTGCCCGACAACCCGCGTTTCGCGCGTGCCGGCTACAGCGCCTCGTTCTTCCTCACGCGGCATGCGGCCTCGGTGGTGTTCGCGTTCATTGCGGCGCTGCTCGCCTTCCAGATCCCGATGAAGACATGGGAGCGCGCCGCGCCCTGGCTCTTCGTCGCCTCGTTGCTGCTCTTGGTGGCGGTGCTCATTCCGCACGTTGGCGTCAACGTGAACGGAGCGCGGCGCTGGCTGCCGCTGGGCTTCATGCGCTTCCAGCCGTCGGAGCTGGCCAAGCTCGCTATGGTGCTCTACGCCGCCAGCTACATGGTGCGCAAGATGGAGATCAAGGAGCGCTTCTTCCGCGCCGTGCTGCCGATGGGCATTGCGGTGGTTGTGGTGGGCATGCTGGTGATGGCAGAGCCCGACATGGGCGCCTTCATGGTGATTGCCGTGATCGCCATGGGCATCCTGTTCCTGGGCGGCGTGAACGCCCGCATGTTCTTCGTGATTGCCGCACTGGTGGTGGTGGCCTTCGGCACCATCGTCGCGACCAGTCCGTGGCGGCGCGAGCGCATCTTTGCGTATCTCGACCCGTGGAGCGAAGAGCATGCGCTGGGCAAGGGCTACCAGCTCTCGCACTCGCTGATCGCCATCGGCCGCGGCGAGATCTTTGGCGTGGGCCTGGGCGGCAGCGTCGAGAAGCTGCACTGGCTGCCCGAGGCGCACACCGACTTCCTGTTGGCCGTGATCGGCGAAGAGTTCGGCCTGGTCGGCGTGTTGCTGATCATCGGCATGTTCCTCTGGCTGACGCGCCGCATCATGCACATCGGCCGCCAGGCAATTGCGCTCGACCGCGTGTTCTCGGGGCTCGTGGCCCAGGGCGTGGGCGTGTGGATCGGCTTCCAGGCCTTCATCAACATGGGCGTGAACCTTGGCGCGCTGCCGACCAAGGGCCTGACGCTGCCGCTGATGAGCTTCGGCGGCTCGGCCATCCTGATGAACCTGGTGGCGCTGGCCGTGGTGCTGCGCATTGACTACGAGAACAGGGTGCTTATGCGGGGAGGCCGCGTATGACCGGGCGCACCGCACTCGTCATGGCCGGCGGCACGGGCGGCCACATCTTTCCGGGGCTCGCGGTCGCCGAGGCGCTGCGCGAACGCGGCTGGCGCGTGCACTGGCTGGGCGCCCCCGGCAGCATGGAAGAAAAGCTGGTGCCGCCGCGTGGCTTTGCCTTCGAGCCGGTCCAGTTTGGCGGCGTGCGCGGCAAGGGTCCGCTCACGCTGTTCCTGCTTCCGATGCGGCTCTTGCTGGCCTTCTGGCAGAGCATCGGCGTGGTCCGCCGCGTCAAGCCCGACGTGGTGGTGGGCCTGGGTGGCTACATCACTTTTCCGGGCGGAATGATGAGTGTGCTGCTCAACAAGCCGCTGGTGCTGCACGAACAGAACTCGGTGGCCGGCCTTGCCAACAAGGTGCTGGCGGGCGTGGCCGATCGCGTGTTCACTGCTTTCCCCAACGTGCTGAAGAAGGCGCAGTGGGTCGGTAATCCACTGCGCGCGGCGTTCACATCGCAACCCGATCCGGCTGTACGTTTTGCGGGCCGCAGTGGTCCGCTCCGGCTGCTTGTGGTTGGCGGCAGCCTCGGTGCCAAGGCGCTCAACGCCGTCGTGCCGCAGGCGCTCGCGCGCATCGCGCCTGGCACGCGTCCGCAGGTGCTGCACCAGAGCGGCGCCAAGCAGATCGACGAGCTGCGCGCCAACTACGCGGCGGCCGGCGTTGAAGGCGAGCTCACGCCCTTCATCGAAGACACCGCGCAGGCCTATGCCGACGCCGACATCATCGTCGCGCGGGCCGGGGCCAGCACAGTCACAGAAATCGCGGCCGTCGGCGCAGCAGCGCTGTTCGTGCCTTTCCCATCGGCGGTCGACGACCACCAGACCACCAACGCGCGCTTCCTCGTCGACGCGGGCGGCGGCTGGCTGGTGCAGCAGACCGACCTCACACCTGAATTGCTGGCTGACTTGCTACAGAAAACCGAGCGCACCGCGCTGATCGAAAAGGCCGCCAAGGCCAAAACCATGCAGAAGACCGAAGCAGTGGAAGCGGTCGTCCGCGCCTGCGAGGAGCTTGCCAAATGAAGCACGCGATTCGTCATATTCACTTCGTCGGCATCGGCGGGTCCGGCATGAGCGGCATCGCCGAGGTGCTGTTCAACCTCGGCTACCGGATCACCGGCTCCGACCTGGCCGACAGCGCGACGCTGCGCCGGCTTGCCGGCCTGGGCATCGGCACCTTCGTGGGCCATGCGGCGGCGCACATCGATGGCGCGGATGCGGTCGTCACGTCCACCGCCGTTCAGTCGGACAACCCCGAAGTGCTGGCCGCGCGCGAGAAGCGCATTCCAGTGGTGCCGCGCGCCATGATGCTGGCCGAGCTGATGCGCCTGAAGCAGGGCATCGCGATTGCGGGCACGCATGGCAAGACCACCACCACGAGCCTCGTGGCCAGCGTGCTCGACGCCGCGGGGCTCGACCCGACCTTCGTCATCGGCGGACGGCTCAACAGCGCTGGCGCCAATGCGCAACTGGGCAGTGGCGACTACATCGTGGTGGAGGCCGACGAATCGGACGCCTCGTTCCTGAACCTGCTGCCCGTCATGGCGGTGGTCACGAACATCGATGCCGACCACATGGAAACCTACGGGCACGACTTCGAAAAGCTCAAGAAGGCCTTCGTCGATTTCCTGCACCGCATGCCGTTCTATGGGGTGGCCATCTTGTGCACCGACGATCCCGCGGTGCGCGACATCATGGGCCACGTCACCTGCCCGGTCACCAGCTACGGCTTCGACGAAGGCGCCCAGGTGCGCGCGGTCGACGTGCGCGCCGTGGGCGGGCAGATGCATTTCACGGCACAGCGGCGCAACGGCGTGACGTTGCCCGACCTGCCCATCGTGCTGAACCTGCCGGGCGAGCACAACGTGCGCAATGCGCTGTCGGTGATCGCCGTGGCGGTCGAACTCGGCATTCCCGACGAGGCGGTGCAGCGTGGCCTGGCTGGCTTCAAGGGCGTGGGCCGCCGCTTCCAGAGCTATGGCGAGGTGGCGGTGCAAGGTCCGCAGGCCGGCAGCTTCACCGTGATCGACGACTACGGCCATCACCCGGTCGAGATGGCCGCGACCATCGCCGCGGCGCGCGGTGCATTCCCGGGGCGCCGGCTGGTGTTGGCTTTCCAGCCGCACCGCTACACCCGCACGCGCGACTGCTTCGAGGACTTCGTCAAGGTCATCGGCAATGCCGACGCGGTGCTGCTGGGCGAGGTGTACGCGGCGGGTGAGCCGCCCATCGTGGCCGCCAACGGGCGCACGCTGGCGCGCGCACTGCGCGTGGCTGGCAAGGTGGAGCCGGTGTTCGTCGACGACATCAACGCGATGCCGCAAGCCATTCTGGAAAACGCGCGCGACGGCGACGTGGTGCTTTGCATGGGTGCCGGCTCCATTGGTGCGGTGCCGGGCAGGGTCGTTGAAATTGCGGCCGCGGTGAGCGGCGCGGGGGTTACGCCATGAGCCTTCAGGATCCAAAACTTTTCGGCAAGGTGGCCGTGCTGTTCGGTGGAAGCTCCGCCGAACGCGAAATCTCGATCATGTCCGGCACGGGCGTGCTGGAGGCGCTGCGTTCGCGCGGCGTCGATGCGCATGCCTTCGATCCGTCCGAGCGAGATCTGGTCGAGCTTCGCCGCGACGGCTTCGCGCGCTGCTTCATCGCCCTGCATGGACGGCATGGCGAAGACGGCACGGTGCAGGGCGCGCTCGAACTGCTCGGCATTCCCTACACCGGCTCTGGCGTGATGGCGTCGAGCGTGGCCATGGACAAGGTCATGACCAAGCGCATCTGGCAGGCCGACGGCTTGCCCACGCCCAAGTACGTGCGCCTGGCTTGCGACCAGCAGAGCCGCGAGCAGGTGAGGGCGGTGCCCGACGTGCTGGGCCTCCCCCTGATCGTGAAGCCGCCGCGCGAGGGGTCGTCGATCGGCGTGACCAAGGTGGAGGGCTACTCGCAGATGCAGGACGCCGTGGCGCTGTCGGCCAAGTACGACGCCGACGTGCTGTGCGAGGAATTCATCGAAGGCGAGGAAGTGACCTGCGCTGTGCTCGGCCAGGGCCTCGATGCGCGCGCACTGCCCGTGGTGCGCATCGCCGCGCCCCAAGGCGCTTACGACTACCAGAACAAGTACTTCACCGACGACGTGAAGTACCAGTGCCCAAGCGGGTTGCCCGAAGCCGAGGAGCACGAGATCCAGCGCATCACGCTGGCCGCGTACCACACGCTCGGCTGCCGTGGCTGGGGCCGCGCCGACGTGATGATCCGCGCGAGCGATCGCAAGCCCTTCCTGCTCGAGATGAACACCTCGCCCGGCATGACCGGCCATTCGCTGGTGCCGATGTCGGCGCGCGCAGCGGGCATTGCGTACGAAGACCTGTGCCTGCGCGTGCTGTCCTCGGCTTCGCTGGATGCCACGGGAGGAGCGCAATAGCCATGGCCGACAGCATTCCCGTGCCCTTCGACGTCAAGCTGATGAACATCGTCTCGAACCTGGCGTTCGTGGTGGTGGCGCTCATGCTGCTGGCGGCGGGCGCATGGTGGGTGCTGCGCCAGCCGTTCTTTCCCATCGGCGGCATCAAGGTCGACGGCGACGTGACGCACAACAACGCCGTGACGCTGCGCGCCAACGTCGCGCCGCAACTGGCCGGGAACTTCTTCACGGTCGACCTGGCGCGCGCGCGTACGGCCTTCGAGTCGGTGCCTTGGGTGCGCAAGGCGGTGGTGCGGCGCGAGTTTCCGAACAAGCTGCGCGTCACCCTGACCGAGCAGGTGCCGGTGGCCACCTGGGGCGACGAGGCGGGCTCCAAGCTGATCAACGGATTTGGCGAGGTGTTCGACGCCAACGTGGCCGAGGTCGATGACCGGCTGCCGCGGCTCGATGGACCCGTCGAGCAGGCCGGACAGGTGCTGGGCATGTACCGCGTGCTGGCGCCGATCTTCCAGCCCTACGACTTCGGTGTGGAAGAACTCACGCTGTCGAGCCGGGGCAGCTGGAAGGTCGTGCTCGACACGGGCGGCCAGATCGAGCTTGGCCGCGGCCAGCCCGAAGAGGTGGCGGCCCGCACGCAGCGTTTCTTGAAAACCGTGACCCAGGTCGCGGGCCAATACCACCGCACCGCGGCGGACGTCGAAGGGGCCGACCTGCGCCACAACGACGCCTATGCGTTGCGTCTTCGCGGTGTCACCACGGTTGTGACCGACCCCAAGACCAAGAAGAAATAAATAGCGAATACCGAGGACATTCAATGCCCAAAGAATACAAAGACCTGGTTGTCGGACTCGACATCGGCACCGCCAAGGTGATGGTGGTGGTGGCCGAGGTGCTGCCCGGCGGCGAACTCAAGCTGGCCGGACTCGGCATTGCGCCGAGCAACGGCCTGAAGCGCGGCGTGGTGGTGAACATCGACGCCACGGTGCAGAGCATCCAGCAGGCCTTGAAGGAGGCCGAGCTGATGGCCGACTGCAAGATCAGCCGCGTCTACACCGGCATTACCGGCAGCCACATCCGCGGCATCAACTCGAGCGGCATGGTGGCGGTGAAGGACAAGGAAGTGACGCCGGCCGACGTGGCCCGCGTGGTGGAAACCGCGCGCGCCATCAACATCTCGAGCGACCAGCGCCTGTTGCTGGTGGAGCCGCAGGAGTTCGTGATCGACGGCCAGGACGTGAAAGAGCCGATCGGCATGAGCGGCATGCGGCTCGAAGCCAAGGTGCACATCGTGACCGGTGCGCAGAGCGCGGCCGAGAACATCATCAAGTGCGTGCGCCGTTGCGGGCTCGAGGTCGACCAGCTGATGCTCAATCCGCTGGCCTCGAGCCAGGCGGTGCTGACCGAGGACGAGCGCGAACTCGGCGTGGTGCTGGTCGACATCGGCGCGGGCACCACCGACGTGGCCATCTTCACCAACGGTGCGATCCGCCACACGGCCGTGATTCCGATCGCGGGCGACCTGATCACCAGCGACATTGCGATGGCGCTGCGCACGCCCACCAAGGACGCGGAAGACATCAAGGTCGAGAGCGGCTACGCCAAGCAATTGCTGGCCGATCCGGACCAGCAAGTGGAAGTGCCCGGCCTCGGCGACCGCGGCCCGCGCATGCTGAGCAAGCAGGCGCTGGCAGGCGTGATCGAGCCGCGCATCGAAGAAATTTTTTCGCTGGTGCAGCAGGTGGTGCGCGAGTCGGGCTACGAAGAGGTGCTGTCGTCGGGGGTGGTGCTCACGGGCGGAAGCGCGGTGATGCCCGGCATGGTGGAGCTGGGTGAAGACATCTTCCTGAAGCCGGTGCGGCGAGGTATTCCGAAGTATTCGAGCGCGCTCTCCGACATGGTGGCCCAGCCGCGCGCTGCCACCGTGATGGGCTTGCTCGAGGAAGCACGCTTCGCACGCATGCGCGGCTTCAAGGTCGCGCAGAAGAACGGATCCGTAAAGACTGCGTTCGGACGTTTCAAAGACTTCATCGTGGGGAACTTCTAACCATGAATCACTCCCCACTCTGGCTCGCACGCGGCGGTCCGCCCTTGCATTTCAACGAGCGATGGCGGCGCACAGGTCCACCACCGCGACGACAGCCTCGTTGAACTCGTCAAGACACTAAAAAGATTCACAGATACACAACGGCAACTGCAAATTCAAGGAGTTAGTAATGACCATCGAAATGATCGAAGTCGAAGAATTCAATCAAGGCACTCAGATCAAGGTGATCGGAGTCGGCGGCGGCGGCGGCAATGCCGTCGCGCACATGATGGAGCGTGGCGTACAGGGTGTGCAGTTCGTTTGCGCCAACACCGACGCGCAGGCGCTCCAGCGCAGCAACGCCCACAAGATCATCCAGCTGGGCTCCAGCGGCCTCGGCGCGGGCAGCAAGCCCGACAAGGGTCGTGAAGCGGCCGAACTCGCGGTGGACGAGATTCGCGCGGCCATCGACGGCGCGCACATGCTGTTCATCACGGCCGGCATGGGCGGCGGCACCGGCACCGGCGCCGCACCCGTGATTGCGCGCGTTGCCAAGGAGATGGGCATCCTCACCGTGGGTGTGGTGACCAAGCCCTTCGACTGGGAAGGCGGCCGCCGCATGACCAACGCCGACAACGGCCTGGCCGAGCTCGAGGCCAACGTCGACTCGCTGATCGTGGTGCTCAACGAGAAGCTGCTCGACGTGCTGGGCGAAGACATCACTCAGGACGAAGCCTTCGCGCATGCCAACGACGTGCTCAAGAACGCCGTGGGGGGCATCTCGGAAATCATCAACGAATACGGCGGCGTGAACGTCGACTTCGAAGACGTGCGCACCGTGATGGGCGAGCCCGGCAAGGCCATGATGGGCACGGCCGCCGCCGCTGGACCGGACCGCGCGCGCATCGCCGCCGAACAGGCCGTGGCCTGCCCGCTGCTCGAAGGCATCGACCTCTCGGGCGCCAAGGGCGTGCTGGTGCTGGTGACCGCATCGAAGGGTTCGCTGAAGCTGAACGAGTCGAAGCTCGCAATGAACACCATCCGCGCCTACGCCTCGCCCGATGCGCACGTGATCTACGGCGCCGCCTACGACGAAAGCCTGGGCGACCAGATGCGCGTGACTGTGGTTGCCACGGGCCTCTCGCGCGCCGATGCACGCCGCCAGGCACCCACGCTCGAAGTGATCCGTACCGGCACCGACAACATCCCGTTCAACGTGCCGACGCTCGGCACGGGCCATGCAGGCCACGGCGGCCACAGCGTGAGCCAGCCGAACTACGACGGCATGGCGGTGCCCAGCGTGTGGCGCACCAACCGCACGATGGCGGCCGCCAAGGTGGACGCGCTGTCTTCGGGCGGCATGGACGACTTCGAGATTCCCGCATTCCTGCGCCGTCAAGCCGATTGACGCCAGGCCACCGAACGCAGAGGGCACGAAGGTTCGCAAGGGGTACGGGGAAGACCTGAAAGGGACTTCTGCCGACTCTAGGCGCTGCGTCCGCTTCGTGCCCTTTGCGTCCATCATCGGGCGCTTGAAATACAACCTATGTCTATCGGTGCCATAGCGAGGGGAATAGGCCGCCATGCCCGTGGCGCGCCTAAAATCTCCGGCGTGCTGCAACAACGAACCCTCAAGTCGATCAGCCGCGCCGTGGGCGTGGGGCTTCACAGCGGACAACGCGTGGAGCTGACGCTGCGCCCCGCTCCCGCGGACACCGGAATCGTCTTCCGGCGCGTTGACCTGTCCGAGCCTGTCGACATCCGCATGACCGCCGAAGCGGTGACCGACACGCGCCTGGCTTCCACGGTCTCGACCGGCGGGGCGAAGGTGCAGACGGTGGAACACTTGATGTCGGCTTGCGCCGGCCTCGGCATCGACAACCTCTACATCGACATCACGGCCGACGAAGTGCCGATCCTCGACGGATCGGCCTCGTCGTTCGTGTTCCTGCTGCAAAGCGCGGGCATCGAGCTGCAGAAGGCGCCGCGACGTTTCATCCGCGTGACCCGCAAGGTCGAAGTGCGCGAGGGCGAAGGCGCCAACGAGAAATGGGCAAGCCTGGAGCCGTACCACGGCTACAAGCTGAGCTTCGAGATCGACTTCGACCATCGCGTGGTCAACTCCACCGGCCAGCGCGTGGAGTTCGATCTCGGCAAGGACTCCTACAGCCGCGACATCGCACGCGCGCGCACCTTCGGCTTCACCAAAGAGGTCGAATACATGCGCAGCAAGGGCCTGGCGCTCGGCGGCGGGCTCGACAACGCCATCGTGATGGACGACACCAAGGTGCTCAATGCCGGGGGCTTGCGCTACGACGACGAGTTCGTGAAGCACAAAATCCTGGATGCCATGGGCGACCTGTACATCATCGGCAAGCCGCTGCTCGCGGCCTACACCGCCTTTCGCTCGGGCCATGCGCTCAACAACAAGCTGCTCCGCGAACTGCTGGCGAACAGCGACGCCTACGAGGTCGTGACCTTCGAAGACGAGAAGCGCGCACCGCGCGGTTTCGGCGAAGTGGCGCGGGCCTGGTAGCCGGTAGCCACCGCCTCGACGATGCTTCTTTTCCGCTGGGCCATCCTGCTGCTTCTGCTGGTGGCGGGCGTGTCGTTCGCGTTCTATGCGGGGACCGGCCAGGTCAAGTACCGGCGCTTCGGCTGGATCGTGCTCAAGTGGACGCTGCTGGCGGCGTTCGGCTTCTTCGCGGTGCTGATCGCGGAACGGGTGGTTTAGCAGTCAGGCTTCTCCGCCGAGACGAGAGCCCGGGGGCTCTCGCTACCTCGAACGTCCCTGCCGATAGGTGCCCGCGTGCGTCTTCGACAGTTCCGCCGCCTCGGCCAGCCGGGCCATCGACCGGCCCACCTGCGCATGCGTGATGGCAATGCCCAGCGCGTCGGCCGCATCGGCGCCCGGAAGGCCCGGCAGGTCGAGCAGCCGCTTCACCATCTCCTGTACCTGCGCCTTGGCAGCCTGGCCGTGGCCGGCCACCGCCTTCTTCATCTGCAGGGCCGTGTATTCGGCCACCGTGAGATTGCTGTTCACTAGCGAAGTGACGCAGGCGCCGCGCGCCTGGCCGAGCAGCAGCGTCGATTGCGGGTTGACGTTGACGAAGATGATTTCGACGGCCGAGGCATCCGGCTGGTAGCGCGCGGTGATTTCGGCGATGCCGTCGAACAGCACCTTGAGGCGCGCCGGCAGATTGCCGCTGCCCAGGTGCCGCGTGCTGATGGTGCCGCTCGCGACATAGCGCAGCGCATGGCCGTCCGCATCCACCACGCCGAAGCCGGTGGTCAGAAGGCCGGGGTCGATGCCGAGGATGCGCATGTCAAAGATTGAAGTACCAGCGGATCGAGTGGAAGAAGATGGGCGCGGCGAAGCACAGCGCATCGACGCGGTCGAGCAGGCCGTTCGCACCCGTGACGCCCGCGCCCTTCTTGCCCCAGTTGGGAATGCCGCGGTCGCGCTTGAGCGCCTTCATCACCAGGTGGCCCATCGAGCCCGCGATGCAGGCGATGACCGACACCGCGAGCGCCTGGCCAAACTTGAAAGGCGTGATGAACGAGAACAGCGCGCCCACCAGGCTGGCCACCCCGATGCCGATGCCCCAGCTGGTCCAGTTGAAGCTGCGGCTCACGTTGGGCGCGAAGGGCTTGCGCTGCGTGCGGCGCGAGATCACGTGCTGCACCAGCACCGAGGTCTGCACCACGAACACCAGGAAGAACACGAGAAAGGCGCTCTTGCCCTCATAGCCCGGAAAGCTCAGGAGCAGCAGCGCCGGCACATGGCTCATGCCGTAGACGCAGACCATGATGCCCCACTGCAATTTGGCGTTGCGCTCGAGAAAATGGCTGGGGTCGTCGGCCAGCGCGCTCGCGACCGGGATCGCAAGGAACACGTAGACCGGGATGAACACGGTGAACAGGTCGAAGCGCGCGGTGGCCACGAGCCAGAACTGGATCGGCAACACAACGAAGAATGCCAGGATCAGGCTGCGGTGGTCGCCGCGGCGTGTGGGCGAGAGGGTGATGAACTCGCGCAGCGCGAAGAAGGCGATGAGTGCGAACAGCACGGTGGCCACCGTTTCGCCCAAGGCCCAGCCGACCCAGAACACGATCACCATGAACCAGGTGGTGCCCAGCAGTTTTCGGTAGTGCGCCAGCTCGGCTTGCCACGTGGCGTCGTGCACTGGGTTGCGGCGTTCCCTGAAGCTCAGCAAGAGCGCCGTTGTGCTGGCGATCACGAGCAGCCCGAAGACGATGAGAAACAGGGTCGCGACTTGCTGGGTCGGGGTGAGGCTGCGCAGGAACTGGTTCATCGCAAGGTTCCGCTCAGACGTCGCGCAATGCGATCACGGCGGCACGCGCGCGATCGAGAAAAGGGCGGCGCTCTTCGCCTTCTTCGACGCGAATCGGCGCGCCGAAAGTGACGGAGCACAGGATCGGCACCGGCACGATCTCGCCCTTGGGCATGACGCGCTGCACGTTGTCGATCCAGGCCGGCACCAGCACCACCTCGGGAAACATGGTCGCGAGCGTGTAGAGGCCCGACTTGAACTTCTGCGGCTCCCCGGTGTGGCCGCGCGTGCCTTCTGGAAAGATGATGATCGAGTCGCCGCTGCGCAGCGCCTCCACCAGCGGTGCGAGCGGATCGGACGCGGGCGGCTCCGTTGCTTCCATGGCCGGCGGCTGAATCGGTGGGGGAGGAGGGGGTGGTGGCGGTGCGGGAAGGTCGAGCCGCCCCTGCACTTCGCCAACCGCCTCGGGGGTGACATCGACCAGGAACGGCGTCATCGGCAGCAGCGGCTCCATGGAAGGTTCGATTCGCTCGGCTTGCGCTGCAGCGACGTTGCGCGCAGGTGTTGGCGGAGCCTCGGGCTCTGGCGGCGCGGGTGGCGACGTGGCACCCGCCGGCGCCGTGGCCGCGCGCTCCACATACACCGCGTTGAACACCTCGGTCGTGATCCAGCGCTTGAACGGTGTGTTGGCCCAGTAGTCGCGCGCCGCAATCGGCCGCGTGATGCTGCGCAACTCTTCGGGCAGCGCGGCCCAGATCATCACGAGGTCGGCGTGGCTCTGATGGTTGGCGAAATAGATGCGCTGCTCGGCCTTCGGCGGACAGCCATACCAGCGTGCCTGGGCCCCCGTGAGCAAGCGGACGACCCCCAACAACAACCAACCCGTGAGCTTTGCCAGCATGGGCGCGATGATACGGGGCATGCGATGGCGTTTCGATCCTCTTTCTCTGGTGTGGGCGGTGGCCCTGTTGTTTGTTCTCGTGCTGCTGGCTACCGTCGGCGCGCGCTGGGGCTGGTTGCGGAGTTTCTTCGGCGACGTGCTGGCCGTGGCGTGGGTCTATCTTGTCTTCAAGAGCTTCGTTGCCGCGCGCGTGCTGCCGCTGGCGCTGGCGGCGCTCGGTGTGGGCCTGGCGGTCGAACTGGGGCAGTTCCTGGCATCGGCCTGGCACCTGCACATTCCGAACCGTGCCCTGCGCATCGTGCTCGGCAGCACAGCCGACTGGTGGGATGTGCTGGCCTACGTGATCGGCTTCGCGGCCGTGCTGGCCATCGAGGCGGTGTGCGGCGCCGTCAGGGCAGCTCGGCCGCCGACATCCGCGCCACGATGGTCGAAGCCCGCCCGTTGAGATAGGACGAGCCGACCCTGCGCTCGAAGAACTTCGGGCTCGGCAGCATCACGGCCAGGCGCGCAGCCTCGCCGGCGCTCAAGCGCGAAGCGGGTTTCCTGAAGTAGTACTGCGCCGCCGCCTCGGCGCCGAACACGCCTTCGCCCCATTCGACGTTGTTGAGATAGATTTCGAGGATGCGGCGCTTGTCGAGCAGCACCTCGAGCAGCGTGGCGAGCACCAGTTCCTGGCCTTTGCGCAGCAGCGTGCGCTCGCCGGAGAGCAGCAGGTTCTTCGCGAGCTGCTGCGTGATGGTGGAGCCGCCTCGCAATTGCACCGGGCGCACCGGCTTGCCGCGGGCAATGGCACGCGCCGCGCGACGGGCGGCAAGCTCCTCGGCCTTGGCGTTGCGCTGCCGCGCGCGCTCGATGGCTTCCCATTCCACGCCGTTGTGGTCGATGAAATCGGCATCCTCGCTGGCGATGACGGCACGCTTGAGGTTGTCGCTGATCTGCGTGTAGGGCACCCATTCCTGGCGCCATGCGCCCTTGCTGCCCTGGTGAATGGCGATCTGCCAGGCTTCGGAGCGCTGGAATGCGGTGCTCTGCGGATCGACCACCGCCATGGCCGCGATGCGCGCCACGAAGAAGAGCTCCATCGCCAGGCCCGCCAACAGCAGGCAGGCGACCAGGCGCAGCAGGCCCCTCATTGGCCGGCGGCGAGCGAGGCGCGCAGTTCGGCCAGCACCTGTGCGGCGGGCGGGCGCACGCCGCGCCAGATCTCGAAAGCCTCGGCCGCCTGCTCGACCAGCATGCCCAGCCCGTCGCGCGGTACGCCGCCGTGCGCTTCGGCCCAGGCCATGAAACCGGCGGCGGCGGGGCCGTACATCAAGTCGACCGCGAGCGCACCCGTGCGCAGCACCTGCGCGCGCACCGGCACCCCGTCGCCTGCGAGGCTGGAAGCGGTGGCATTGACCACCACGTCGAAATTGCCGGGCACCTCGTCGAGCGCCCAGGCTTCGAGCGCGGCGCCGCGCTGCAGGGCCAGGGCGGCATGGCGCTGTACCAGGGCCATCGCCTTGCCGACAGTCCGGTTGGCTACCACGATGCGGGAGACTCCCGCATCGAGCAGCGGCCCGAGCACGCCAGCGGCCGCGCCGCCCGCGCCGATGAGCAGCAGCTCGCAACCTGCGAGCGGCACGGCGGCGTTGCGCACAATGTCGTTGACGAGGCCGATGCCGTCGGTGTTGTCCGCATGGATGCTGCCGTCGGCTTCGAAGCGCAGCGTGTTGACCGCTTGAGCGAGCAGGGCGCGCTCGCTGGTGTGCTGCGCAATGGCGGCGGCGTCGAACTTGAAGGGGACGGTCACGTTGCAGCCGCGCGCCGTGTCGCCGCGCTCGGCGGCCTCGCGCCTGAAGCTTGCAACGCCTTCGGCAAAAGCGCCAATCGGCACGAGGCGGCGGCTGTAGTTCATCTGCTGGCCGCAGAGTTCGGCAAACCGGGCATGGATGCGGGGCGAGCGGCTGTGCTCGACGGGGTTGCCCATTACGCAGTACAGGTCCATGGCGCCGTGATTCGCTGTTGTCGCGGTTGCTTCTGCCGCTTATTGGGAGGAGAGCTCGATGGTCTCGTCGCGCGTGAACTTGAAGCGCGACTGCAGCACGATCTGGTCGGTTTCTTTTCGCATCGCGCCGGTGAACTTGCCGAAGTTGCCGATGCTGAGCACGATGGCCTTGGCGCGGCGGTCCAGGGTGGTGTCGCCCGAGCTTTCATCCACCACGGTGTCGAGCAGCTTGCCGTCGTGATTGATGGTGATCGTCATCTTGAGCTCGCCATAGAGCTTCTTGCCGGCCGCGGTGGGGAAGTTCTCGGTGCCCCGCAGCTCGATGCGGCGGCGCAGCGTGTCCACGTAGATGGCATAGGCCGCTTCGCGCGTGGAGGGGCTCAGGTAGCGCTTCTTGGGCCGTGCGTTTTCTTCGTTCACGCGCCGTTCGATCTCGGCCAGCAGCTCCACCATCTGGCGCCGCTTTTCCTCGCGCGCCACGGCTTCCTTCGGATCGCCCGAGGCGCGCGGTTCGGGTGCGGGCATGGCGGCGAGGTCGCGCTTGAGTTGCGCGAGCAGCTGCATCTGCTGGGCCTGCATGGCCTCGACCTGGCGCCGCGCCTCTTCGATCGAATCTCCCACAGCGGTGAAGCTCGACGGCGGCAACGGGCTGGTGGCGCGGCCCCGTTCGAGGTCACCACCGCCCGCGAGCGAGGTCTGCGCCACCACGCGCGTCTTGGCGTCGGGCTTGTCATGGGTCTTGCTGTTGACCAGGATCACCTCGAGCGGCGTTTCGCTGAAGACCCGGTTGAACGATTCAGGGTCGACGAAGCGCACCGCAAGAAGCGCTGCATGCACGATGACCGACACGCCGAGTGCGATCTGCAGCGTGCTCAGATCCCTGAAGTTCATGGACGACGGTCCTCCAGGCTGATTGAATGGCCTCTGCCCTGCGGGCTGCGGTGCTGGGCACTTTCGGTTGGCCGGGCGGTGCTCATGCCGGCGTGTTCTCGGGTGCCGCCTCGCTGTCGGTCAGGTCGACGGCAATGGCGATGGGGCCCGCGACTTCTTCCAGCTCTTCGTCGCCGCTTTCTTCTTCCTCGGCGGCGGCATCGGCCTTGGGCGCATCGAGGCGCTCGAGCACCGTGCCGTGCACGTCGAGCGCGATTTCATCGATCTCGCCGAGCTTCACGCGCAGGCGCGCACCGCGCTCCTGCTGGCCCGCGACCGGAAACACCAGCGGCAGCGTGTCGGCACGCACCAGCGCGCCGTTCTGGATGTCCTTGATGACGGTCGCCTCGAGCTCGGTAATGCCCTGCTGCTGCAGGTACTTGAGCGTCCAGAAGCGTTCCATGCCGCCTTGGTAGCCGTTGTAGGTCGCGTAGGCGGCGTCGAAGCCCGAGAGGATCGAGAACAGGTCGGCATCCTTCGGCTTGAAGGGCGCGGCCAGTGCGGCGGTCTTGCCGTGGCGCGCGGCCGCGATGATCTGCCACTGGTTCACGAGATCGGTGTAGCGGCGCAGCGGCGAGGTGCTCCAGGCATAGCTCTTCACGCCCAGGCCCGCGTGCGGCAGCGCCCGGGTGCCCATGCGCACCTTGATGCCGGGCGCCAGGCTGGCCTGGCTGCGGTAGAGCCCGGGCACGCCGAGTTCACCGAGCCAGCCGCCCCAGCTGCTGTTGGCCAGGATCATTGCTTCGGACACGATCAAGTCGAGCGGCGCGCCGCGCTGGCGCGTGGTGATCTGCACCTGCTCGTTGCCGTTCGGCTCGCCTTCGTTGCCGACGAGGCGGAAGTTGTAGTCAGGCCGGTTGAAATTTTCGGGCTTGCCGCGCACCACTTCGCGCTGGGCCTTGAGCTGCTTCGCGAGACGAAACAGGAAAGAGAGCGGAGCGCGCAGCTTCGCTGCGGCTTCGGGCGTGTTCCCGCTCGTGAACGAGGCGTCTTCGAGCCAGGGCTGCGTAATGACGCTGTCGAGCTGGTCGTGCCGCAGGTTGGCCACGATGGGCACGCGTTCGAGTTTCGTCTCGCTCGATTGCAGCTCCAGCGTGGCTTCGTCGAAGCGCACATAGAGCGACACCGCGGGCCGATCGCCGCCTTCCAGCAGCGTATAGGCGTTGACCACCTCGTCGGGCAGCATCGTGATCTTGTAGCCCGGCATGTAGACCGTGGACATGCGATTGCGCGCCACCTGGTCGATAGGGCTGCCCGGCGTCAGCGCCAAGCCGGGCGCCGCGATGTGGATGCCCACCGTGACGGTGCCGCTGCCCAGGCCCTGCACCGACAGCGCATCGTCGATTTCAGTCGTTTGCGAATCGTCGATCGAGAATGCCTCTACGCCCACGGCAAGCGGCAGGTCGTCCACGATGGCCGGTGCGGCGAGCGCCGGGAACCCGGTGCCCTTGGGGAAGTTCTCGAACAGGAAGCGGCGCCAGTGGAACTGGTAGGGCGAGTCGATGGCGCCGGCGCGCTCCAGCAAATCGAGCGGCGGGCGCTGCGTGGCGCGCGCGGCATCGACCACGGCCTTGTATTCGGGCGCATTCTTGTCCGGCTTGAACAGGATCTTGTAGAGCTGCTCGCGGATCGGCGGCGGGCACACGCCCTCGGCCAACTGCCCGGCCCACTCGACGATCTGTGCCTGGATGACCTTTTTCTTCTCGATGGCTGCCAGCGCCTGCTGCAGGATCTCGGCGGGCGCCTTCTTGAAGCGCCCCTTGCCGGCGCGGCGAAAGTAGTGTGGCGCCTCGAAAAGCGCGAACAGCGCGGCGGCCTGCTGCGCAAGCGTGGGCTTGTCGCTGAAATAGTCGGATGCAAGATCGCCGAAGCCGAACTCCCCCTCCGGCGCAAATTCCCAGGCCAGATCGAGGTCCATCGCGGCGGCAAGGGCGCGCGCTTCTGCGATCAGCTCGGCAGGCGCCGGCTTCTCGAAACGAAGGACGATATTGGCGCCCTTGACCTTGACGCGCTTGCCGGTGTCGAGCTCGACCTGCGCCGATGCTTCGGCCTCCGACAGCACGCGGCCGCCGAGGTACTTGCCGGCTTCTTCAAACAATACAAACATGCCAGGATTGTCCCAGACTTGGACACCCCCAGGCCTGGCCGCTTCCGCGGCGTCTTGCAGGAGCGTCAGATGGGATTGATGAACGCCATCACGTCGTCGAGGTGGTTTTCCTCGAAATCCGACAGCGCATGGTCGCCGCCCTCGAGCAGCTTGATGTTGCTGTCGGGGTAGCGCGCCGAGGTTTCGTGCCAGTCGAGCGCCTCGTCGCCCTTGGCGATGATGGCCAGCACGCGCTCCGGGCGCGTGAGCGCACCGACTTCCATGGTGCGCAGCTCCTGGATGTACTCCGGCCGAAAGTAGAAATGCTCGGCCGGATCTTGCCAGGTGGTCTGGTCGCCGATGTAGAGCGCGAGGTCGCGCGCGGGATGCACTGCCGGGTTGAGCAGAACTGTGCGGCATCGCGTCATGCCCGCCACATAGGTGGCATAGAAACCGCCGAGCGAGGAGCCCACCACCGCCATCGACTTGCGCGGCCAGTCCGCAATGCCCTTCATGATCATGTCGATGGCTTCGCGCGGAGAAGGAGGCAGCTGCGGGCACCACCACTGCAGGTTGGGATGCTCCCGTGCCACGCGCTGTGCCATGAGCCGCGCCTTGGTCGAACGGGGCGAGGAGCGGAATCCGTGCAGGTACAACAGATGAGTGGTTTGCGGGTCCATGCGTGGTGGAGACTGAAAGTGGTGCGGTCGAACCAACTCCTTGATAGAAGGAGCGGGGTAATTTTGCATGAGGTCCGTGCGCACAAGATGCCCTCCGGAGCCCAGGGCTCCGGGATGCGGGCTGCTTGCAGGAACGTGACGGTGTACCACTGTGGTCTCCGGATCGCGGGAATTTTCTTTGCTGAATTTGCTTGGGTCTGCCCTCAGGAAATCGAAAGTATTCAACTTGCACCGACGGCGGTTTCCGGTCGAACGGCATGGGTGACGAGCTCAACTCCAGTTTCGCGATCCGAGAGCGCGCGGGGCATCCCATGAAAACGGGAGGCTTTGCGGCCCTTCGAGCGGGCGCCGAGGCTTATGCTCGGCCCATGAACATCGAGGCTCTGGATGCGGGAACGACACGCCGTTGGGGCGTGCTCGTCGTCGAGGACGACAGCCGCGCGCGCTCCTTCTTCGAAGCCAGCGTGCAGCGCAGTCCCAGCCTGTTCTGGCTCGGAAGCGCAGGCACGGTGCAGGAGGCACTGACCTGGCTGGCCCAGACCGCCACCATTCCCGACGTGCTGCTGGTCGACCTGGGCATGCCCGACGGCAGCGGCCTGGACGTGATCCGCGATGCCGTGGCGCGCTTTCCCGGCTGCGAGCCGCTGGTGATTTCCGTCTTCGGCGATGAGGAAAACGTGCTCTCCAGCATCGAGGCCGGTGCCGTCGGCTATATCCACAAGGACGCCGCGCCGGAGGACATTGCGCAAACCATCGTCGAGATGAAGGCCGGCGCGTCGCCGATCTCGCCCATGATCGCGCGGCGCGTGCTCGCCAAATACCGCAGTCTGCAACTGGCGGGCACCCCCGCCACCGTGGCCGCACCTGAGGCAGCCGCCGACAACGCGGCGCCGAGCCTGCTCTCGGCGCGCGAGCACGAGGTGCTCACGCTGATTGCGCGCGGCTTCTCCTATGCGGAGATTGCGCGGCTCAAGGGGCTGAGCGTTCACACGGTGCAGACGCACATCAAGAATCTCTACGGCAAGCTGGCGGTGCACTCCAAGAGCGAGGCCGTGTTCGAGGCCACGCGCCTCGGCCTGCTGTCCCACCCGGGCTGAACCGCGTGGCCGGTCGCATATTCGGAGGCCCGGCACGGGTCCTTCTCGCCATGGGGCTCGCGGTGATGCTGCTGGTCGCGGCGCGTTTCGCAGCGGCTGCACCGGCGGAGAGCCCGATCGAACTGCGGCGCGGCACCGTCACCACCACCATCGACGGCGTCACGCACCAGGCGCCCGTCGAGCTGTCCTACCACTGGGATCGACGGCACGCCGGACGCCCGGGCCTTGCGGATTTCGCGCTGCCTTTCGCGCTCGCGGCCGAGCCGGCGACGCCCTGGGGCATCTTCATTCCCCGCGCCGGCAACGTTCTCGAGGTGCGGCTCAACGACGCCTTGCTGCAGGCCTTTGGCGACTTGTCCCGGGGCAACGGCGCCGACTACGCCAAGGCGCCCATCTATGTGCCGGTGCCAGGGCATTTGCTGAAGGCGGGCGACAACCGCCTGCAGATTCGCATCCGCGCCGACAGCGCCCGCCGCGCCGGGCTTTCGCGCGTGACCATCGGGCCCGCGACGCCGGTGCGCACCGAGCTTTTCCAGAGCGCCTATGCCTGGCGCTTCACCGGGTCGGTGCTGCTGACCGCCTTCAGCCTCATCGTCGGCGGCATCGCGCTGGCCTTGTGGCTCACGCAAGTCGATACCGATGCCGACGGACGGCGACGGCGCGACGGCATCTATTTCTGGGCCGCGCTGGCTGAGTTCTGCTGGGCCTTGCGGGTGGCCGACGGCGTGATTGCCGAACCGCCTCTTCCTTGGGGAATCTGGGGTGTGCTCATGGCCACCTGCTATGCCGGCTGGGCGGCGTCCGCCATGATGTTCTGCTATCACCTGGCCGGCTGGGACGGTAACCCGCGCATGCGCTGGCTGCGCTGGCCGATGGCCGCCGTGGTGGCCGGAACCTTCGCGTCGAGTGCCATGGCGCTGCACAGGGAGCAACCCTATTGGCTCACCGGTTGGCTCGCGCTCGAAATCGTGGTCGTTACCTTGTTCGTCGGCGCCTTTGCGGTGGCGACGGTCAAGCGGCCGAACGTGGGGCGCCTGCTGGTGGCGGCCGCGGCGCTGGTGACGCTGGGCTTCGGCACCCGCGACTGGCTCGTGATCCGCCTGAGCGATGCCTACGGCGAGACCACCTGGGTGCGTTATTCGTCCGTCTTCTTCGGCATTGCGCTGCTCTTGATCGTGCTGCGGCGCTTCCACGCCGCGAGCGTCGAGGCGCGTGGCTGGGTCGCGACCCTGGCCGAGCGCGTGGCGCAGCGCGAGCGCGAACTCGCGTCCACCTTCGCCGCGCTGGAGCAGGTGGCGCGCGACCAGGCGCGCACCCACGAGCGCGAACGCATCCTGCGCGACATGCACGACGGCGTGGGCTCGCACATCAGCTCGGCGATCCGGCAGCTGCAATCGGGCCAGGCGAGTTCCGATGAACTGCTGCGCACGCTGCGCGATTCGCTCGACAAACTCAAGCTGTCGATCGATTCGATCCATTTGCCGCCCGGCGACGTCGGCGCCCTGCTGGCGGCATTGCGCTACCGGCTGGAGCCGCGGCTCGCGGCCGCCGGCATCGCATTCGAGTGGGCGGTGGACGAGGTGCCCGCGGTAAAACGGCTCGACGCGCAGGGCATGCGGCAATTGCAGTTCCTGCTGTTCGAGGCCATCTCCAACGTGCTGCAGCACGCCCACGCGAAAACGCTCCGGATCGAGGCCGAAAACCTGGACGGCGCCGTGCAGCTGCGCGTGATCGACGACGGGCAGGGCTTCGACGCATCGCGCGTGCCAAGGGCGCTTTCGGAGCGCGCCGCCACAGTCGGCGCACGGCTGGCGCTCAAAAGCCGAGCGGGGCGCACGGTCGTTCAGCTGGACTTTGCGTGAAAAGGGACCGTTGCGGATCCCCTGTCCTGCTTACCACTGCTTGTAGAACATGACGTAGCGAGTGATGCCGAGTGCGCGTGCCGTGGTCGCCTCGAACGCCATGAAGTGCACTCGGCTTCCCTCGGCGAATTGGTTGCTGGCAAGGCTGTCGCAGTGAGTGTCGCCTTGCGCTGCGGCCGTGCAGTCGATCATTGTCTTGCGTGTGGTGGAGGTCAGCGCAGCGCTGTCGTTGAAGCTACTGCCCGATTTCGTGAAACCGTAAGCGGTCAAGCTCGAAGGTGCCTGGACGCCGAGCGGCACGGTCCAGGCATCCAGATTGCCGGGTGCGCTGATGTTCAAGACGTTCGGCTGGCTTACGCTGTTCGCCGGATAGAGCAGACCGTTGTTCGCACTCGTGCGTGTCGTCAGGTCGGAGCGCATGGCGGGCGTCAGGTTGAAGAACGGCTGCTGGCGGATCTCACCGATCGTCTGTGGGCGCGACAGGTTGCGTTCGTACTGGATCACATTGGGTACGCCTGCCTGTGCATGCACGAACTCGAATTTCCAGAGGCTTTGGTCCTGAAGCTGGCTGATTTGCGGGTCGGTGTACTCCGGATCGAGCAGGCCGATATTGGGCTCCCTGCTCACCAATCGACCAAGGGTGGACGGGTTTTCATAAATGCCGCGCAGCAGGATGCCGTTGTTGAGAATCGGCGTGCCGTCTGGCTTGGTCAACACCAGGATCGACAGGCCGGGCTGCGGCACGAAAGTCAACACGCTGTTCAGCGGCGAGGTCACGATGACTTTGCTGAAGACCGGCACGCCGTTCAACAGTCGGTTGCGGATAGGGACGGCATACCCAGTGGTATGGGAACTGAAGGCCGGGGAGTTGATCATGTCACGGTAGGCGGACACGGGGCGCACGCTCGCGGCATAGAGGTGGCCGTCGCCCACGAGCTTGAGCTTGGTGCCGATCTTGCGCGCGGTGATTGTTCCGTGGGTGACACTGTCTCCCACGTCCGTCGCGCGATAGCTCAAGGTCAGGTCGCCGTTCCCGCGGAAGAACTCGAAGGTCCCGCGGTCCCACGTGCGGCCGGTAGCTTCAGGCCGGAACAGCGTCGTGAAGGAGCCTTGGTTGCTGGCATCGCGTCCGACGCCGAAGCTGCTGTTGAGGTAGTTGGAGGGGTCGTCGCCGGCAAAGAGCTCTCGGCATGCCGGTGCGATCACGTCCGAGGGGCCGCCGGTGATCGCGGTCGAGTCGGTCGGCGCTTTGACACGCTGCGATAGAGGCAACCGGTAGCAGGTGTTCAAGCGATCGAAGAGATCGATCAACGCAACCGGCGAGGGGATGTTGGCCAGCTGGTCGGGTGTAATGCTCGGCGGCAAGGTCGGAACGCTGGCGTCGCTGCTGCGGAAAATGATCGAGACCGGCGCATCGTCGGTGGCGGGAGACTGGCGCTTGACGGTGATTTCGATGTTGGCTGCGTTGCCGTCGGGTCGCACGCTGACCGAGATCGCGTCGAGCACTTTGTCGTGCCCGGTGCCGTCGGCGCTGAACCGACCGGCAATCGGATCGAGGTTCTCTTGCCCCAGGGCGACAAGCAGCGGCTTCAGTGCCTCGGTCAACGCGGCAGACCGCTGTTGAAGGCGCGCATCGGTCACTGCTTCGGCATTGGCCTGGACGGCAGCAGCGAGCTTGGAGGGATGTCCATCGGGAGAGAGCTGCGAGACGATCACAGTGGTCAGCGGCGTGATGTTGGCAGTGCCGCCGGCAGTGGCCGTCGTGCCGTAGAGAAACTGCTCTTCCCGCTGGGCCGTGATGGTCAAGGGTGCCTTGACCGTCGAAGGCAGGGTGCAGCTGTAGAGGCCTTGGCCGTCGGTCTGGGTAGTGCAGACCGACGCGCCTGTCTGGTCCTGAACTGTGACCGTTGCGCCGCTGAATGCCGTGCCCGTTGCGGCAGTGCCGCTGAGCGCGAGCGGGGCAGGCTCGGGCGAGGAAGAACCGGCGGACGAGGCGCTGCCTGGTGAAACCGGAATTCCCGTGCCGGCGCTGCCACCTCCACCTCCCCCGCAGGCGGAGATGACGACACACAGAGCGGCCAAAGACGGACGCAGAAGCTCGAACTTCATGGATTCCTCCCTTATTTATTTGTTCTTCGAATGTAGGGCAATGCCATGATTGCGACTTCTTTGGGAGGGATTTCTTCCGACGCAGAACGTGGACGATTACCGGAACGCGGGATAATCCGCCCCCATGTCCGCCGTGTTCAATCAGCCCTCCCTGGCGCGCCGTATTGCGCCCATTTTTCAGGGCTTCGACGGCTTTCTGGCCTTTGCCGTCCTGCTGCTGGCCTTTGCCGGCCTGCTCACCATGTATTCGTCGGGCTATGACCATGGCTCGCGCTTTTCCGACCATGGCCGCAACATGCTGCTGGCCGGTTTCATCATGTTCGTGGTGGCCCAGGTGCCGCCGCAGCGGCTGATGCTCTTCGCGGTGCCGCTCTATGCCACGGGGGTGGCACTGCTGGTGGCGGTGGCGCTCTTCGGCATCACCAAGAAAGGCGCCACGCGCTGGATCAACATCGGCGTGGTGATCCAGCCCAGTGAAATTCTCAAGATCGCGATGCCGCTGATGCTGGCGTGGTGGTTCCAGCGCCGGGAAGGCCAGTTGCGGCCGCTCGACTTCGTGGTGGCCACGGTGCTGCTTGCAGTACCGGTGGGACTCATCATGAAGCAGCCGGACCTGGGCACTTCGCTCCTGGTGCTCGCGGCGGGCATGGCGGTCATCTTTTTCGCTGGGCTGTCGTGGAAGCTGATCGTTCCGCCGGTGGTGATCGGCGCCATTGCCGTGACGCTGATCGTGGGTTTCGAGTCGCAACTGTGCGTCGACGGCGTCGACTGGCGCGTGCTGCACGACTACCAGAAGCAGCGCGTCTGCACGCTGCTCGACCCGAGCAAGGACCCGCTGGGCAAGGGCTTCCACATCATCCAGGGAATGATCGCCATCGGCTCCGGCGGCGTGGGCGGCAAGGGCTTCATGCAGGGCACGCAGACGCACCTGGAATTCATCCCCGAGCGCACCACCGACTTCATCTTTGCGGCTTACTCCGAGGAATTCGGCCTGGTGGGCAACCTCGCGCTGATCGCGGCGTTCATCCTGCTGATCTTCCGCGGGCTGGCCATCGCGGCCAGTGCCACGACGCTGTTCTCCCGGCTCCTGGCAGGGGCGGTGACGATGATTTTCTTCACCTATGCCTTCGTCAACATGGGCATGGTGAGCGGCATCCTGCCCGTGGTGGGCGTGCCGCTGCCGTTCATCAGCTACGGCGGCACCGCCATGGTCACGCTGGGCCTGGGCCTGGGCATCCTGATGTCCATCGCCAGAGCCCGCAAGCTCGCCCAGAATTAGCGACGTACGCAAAGCGTGGGAGCGAGCAATAATCCCTTCATGATCTCTCGCGAACCCACCATCGAGCGCCTTGCCACGGCGCAACAGCTTCTTCTCACGCCATTCGGCCTCGACGAATCGCACCTGGGCAAGGCCCTGGCCGAGATCACCGCGCACAAGGTGGACGACGCCGACCTGTACTTTCAGTACACCCGCAGCGAAGGCTGGAGCCTGGAAGAGGGCATCGTCAAGACCGGCAGCTTCAGCATCGACCAGGGCGTCGGCGTGCGTGCGGTCAGCGGCGAAAAAACGGCTTTCGCCTATTCGGACGACATTTCCGAGGCGTCGCTGCTCGATGCCGCGCGCACCGTGCGCTCCATTTCTTCCGCGGGCCGCACCGGCCGGGTGAAGACGGCCACGCGCAAGATCGCCTCGAGCCGCTCGCTCTACAGCGGCATCGATCCCATTTCCACGCTCGACAGCACGGCCAAGGTCAAGCTGCTCGAAAAGGTCGAAAAGCTGGCCCGTTCGCGCGATCCGCGCGTGGCGCAGGTCATGGCGGGCCTCGCGAGCGAATACGACGTGGTGCTGGTGGCGCGCGCGGACGGCACGCTGGCGGCCGACGTGCGGCCGCTGGTGCGCCTGTCGGTCACCGTGATTGCCGAGCAGAACGGCCGGCGCGAAGTCGGCTCGGGCGGCGGCGGCGGGCGTTTCGGACTGGCCTACTTCACCGACGAGCAGATTGCCGAATACGTCGACCATGCCGTGAAGGCCGCGCTGACCAACCTCGATGCGCGTCCGGCCCCGGCCGGCGAAATGACCGTGGTGCTCGGTTCCGGCTGGCCCGGCATCCTCCTGCACGAGGCCATCGGCCACGGCCTGGAGGGCGACTTCAACCGCAAGGGCTCGAGTGCGTTCTCAGGCCGCATCGGCCAGCGCGTGGCGGCCAAGGGCGTCACCGTGCTCGACGACGGCACCATTGCCGACCGCCGCGGCTCGCTCAATGTCGACGACGAAGGCAACGCCAGCCAGCGCAACGTGCTCATCGAGGACGGCATTCTCAAGGGCTACATCCAGGATTCGCTCAACGCGCGCCTCATGAAGGTCAAGCCCACGGGCAACGGCCGCCGCGAGAGCTACGCGCACGTGCCGATGCCGCGCATGACCAACACCTACATGCTGGGCGGCGACAAGGACCCGAAGGAAATCGTGGCCAGCATCAAGAAGGGCCTCTACGCCACCAACTTCGGCGGCGGGCAGGTCGACATCACGAGCGGTAAGTTCGTGTTCTCCGCAAGCGAAGCCTACTGGGTCGAGAACGGAAAGATCCAATACCCGGTGAAGGGCGCGACCATCGTGGGCAACGGCCCGGACGCGCTCACGCGCGTAACGATGATCGGCAACGACATGGCGCTCGATTCCGGCGTGGGCACCTGCGGAAAAGAAGGCCAGAGCGTGCCCGTCGGCGTCGGGCAACCCACCTTGCGAATCGATGGTTTGACCGTAGGCGGCACGGCCTGAGCTTGCTAAGCTCCGCTCCTCAAATTTTTACAAAGAGGAGCATTCGATGAGGATCAGGATCAATTCGTCTGCGGCCCTGTGGGCTGCGACCGTTGCCGCGGCATTGCTGGCTACGGCCGGCTGCGCATCGCGCGGCGGTTCGGGCGCCAGCCAACCCGCGGCCGCGCCCGCTGCCGCGCCTGCGGCACCGGCCCGCGCAGGGGCCAAGACCGGCATGGACGCCCAGGGCAACGTCGTCGATTCCTCCAAGGTCGAAGCCGGCAGCGGCCGCACCGTCAAGGGCCTGAACGGCTACGAAGGCGAGATCACCGGCAACCCGACGCGCAACAGCAGGTTCAATCGGCTGCAGATCGGCATGAGCGCCAGGCAGGTCACCGACATTGCCGGCCAGCCGACCGACCAGGGCGCCTACGTCACGGGCAAGGCCTTCATCCCGTTCTATTTCGGCGGCGACCGCCACCGCTACGAGATGACTTACAAGGGCCAGGGCCGGCTGGTTTTCGCGGGTGGCGGCATGGGTGACTACTCGGGCGGCAACCTGATCTGGATCATCCACAACCCCAACGAATCCGGCTACCGCTGACCTTCGGAAGCCGGGCTTTCGCCGGGCTTCCTGTTTTCCGTGCTACATTTCGCCCACATGTCCGCCCTCCGCGCTTATTTTTTTGCTTTCTTTTGGTTCCCGGTTTCCGGCGGACGAGAGGCGAGCGCGTAAAGCAAACGAACACCCTCCCAAAACCGCCGGCGCCTCGAGCCCCGGCGGTTTTTTTATGCCCTGACGATCTTCACACAAGGAAAACACCATGAGCACGAACACTGCCCCGACCAGCGACAGCTGGTATGCGAGCGTCGAAAAAACCAGCAAGACCGACGACGAACGCATCAAGGACATCAACGTGCTGCCCCCTCCTGAACATCTGATCCGCTTCTTCCCGATTCGCGGCACGCCGGTCGAAACGCTGATCGAAGGCACCCGCCGCAACATCCACAACATCATGGCCGGCAAGGACGACCGACTGCTGGTGATCATGGGGCCCTGCTCGATCCACGACCCGGCCGCGGCGCTCGAATACGCCCGCCGCCTGAAGGTCGAGCGCGAAAAATACGCCGGCACGCTCGAGATCGTGATGCGCGTTTACTTCGAGAAGCCGCGCACCACGGTCGGCTGGAAGGGTCTCATCAACGACCCGTACCTCGATGAGAGCTTTCGCATCGACGAGGGCCTGCGCATCGCGCGCCAGCTTTTGATCGACATCAACCGCCTTGGTCTGCCGGCGGGCAGCGAGTTTCTCGACGTGATCTCGCCGCAGTACATCGGCGACCTGATCGCCTGGGGCGCCATCGGCGCGCGCACCACCGAAAGCCAAGTGCACCGCGAACTGGCCTCGGGCCTCTCGGCACCGATCGGCTTCAAGAACGGAACCGACGGCAACATCCGCATCGCGACCGATGCCATCCAGGCGGCGGCGCGCGGGCATCACTTCCTGTCGGTGCACAAGAATGGCCAGGTCGCGATCGTGCAGACCAACGGCAACCGCGACTGCCACGTGATTCTGCGCGGCGGCAAGGCGCCGAACTACGATGCCGCGAGTGTCGAAGCTGCCTGCAAGGATCTCGAGGCCGCCAAGCTGCCTCCCACGCTGATGGTCGATTGCAGCCACGCCAACAGCTCCAAGCAGCACCAGAAGCAGATCGACGTGGCGAAGGACATCGCCAACCAGATCGCCGGGGGTTCGAACCGCGTCTTCGGCGTGATGGTCGAAAGCCATCTGCAAGCCGGCGCCCAGAAGTTCTCGCCGGGCAAGGACCAGCTTTCGGGCCTCGAATACGGCAAGAGCATCACCGATGCATGCATCGGCTGGGACGATTCGGTGCAGGTGCTGGACACCCTGTCGCAGGCGATCAAGCAGCGCCGCGGTTAAAGCATCCCGGCCAGTTCGGGCCAGTGATGCTGCATGGCAGTGGCTTCGTCGCTGTCGGGCGGCACCAGGGAAAAGTCGGCAAAGTCGAAGCCCGGGCCGACCATGCAGGCGACCAGCGTGTAGTCGCCGCTGGTGTGGCCCTGGATCGGGCGGGCAGCCTGCCACTGGCCGGCCGGCACGACGTGCTGGGGCCGCGTGCCGTGCGCATCGACCGGGCCCAGCCGCACGTGCGCCGGCGCGGTGCGCAGCGCGGCATCGCAGGTCCACAACGCCAGCGGCACGCCTTCCAGGTGCACCCAGACTTCGTCCGACTGCACCCGGTGCCAGCGCGAATGCTGCCCCGCTTCGAGCAGAAAGTAGATGCTGGTGAGCGCGCTGCGCGGCGCGCGGCCGTCGGTGGGAACTACGCTCGCCGCGGAACGGAACACCTCGCTGTACCAGCCACCCTCAGGGTGGGGCTGCAGCTTCAGGCTCTCGATCAATTCCCGCGCGCGCATGGCCGTCATGATGCCGGCGCGCTGCGAAGTGCCGCAAGCAGTTTGTCGTGCACGCCGCCGAAGCCGCCGTTGCTCATGCAGACGATGTGGTCGCCGGGCCGGGCCGCAGCCACGATCTGCGCAACCAGCGGCTCAATGGCACCGGCCACCTGAGCGCGGTCGCCCATCGGCGCGAGGGCCGCGGCGGCGTCCCAGTCGAGCCCGGCCGTGTGGCAGAACGACCGGTCGGCCGACTCCAGGCTCCACGGCAGCTGCGCCGCCATGACACCCAGCTTCATCGTGTTGCTGCGCGGTTCGAAAGCGGCAAGGATGCGCTCGTCCCGCTTGCCCGCGGCATCGAGCTTCTTGCGCAGGCCTTCGAGCGTGGTGCGGATGGCGGTCGGGTGATGGGCGAAATCGTCATAGACGGTGATCGCGCCTCTGCTGCGCTCGACGGTGCCGCGCAGCTCCATCCGGCGGCGGACGTTCCTGAACGTGCCGAGCGCTCGGGCCGCATCGGCCGGCGCCACGCCCACATGCTCGGCGGCCGCAATGGCGGCCAGCGCGTTCATCTGGTTGTGCAGGCCGGAGAGTTCCCACTCGACCCGGCCGACCGTTTCACCCCGGCGCAGCACCTCGAACGCATCGTGCGTACCGGCGGCCTGCCATTCGCCGCCCGCGCCAAAACGCGCGAGCTCGCTCCAGCAGCCCTGGGCCAGCACGCGCTGCAGGCTTTCTTCGGTTGCGTTCACCACCAGCCGGCCGGTGCCCGGCACCGTACGCACCAGATGGTGAAACTGGCGTTCGATGGCGGCAAGGTCGTCGAAGATGTCTGCGTGGTCGAACTCGAGGTTGTTGAGAATCGCGGTGCGCGGGCGGTAGTGGACGAACTTGCTGCGCTTGTCGAAGAAAGCGGTGTCGTATTCGTCCGCCTCGATGACGAAGGCCTGCCCGCCGCCGGACCGTGCCGAGACGCCGAAATCGAGCGGAACGCCGCCCACAAGGAAGCCCGGCGCCTTTCCGCCCTGTTCGAGCACCCACGCCAGCATCGAGGTGGTCGTCGTCTTGCCGTGGGTTCCGGCCACCGCCATCACGTGGCGACCTTGCAGCACGTGCTCGGCCAGCCACTGCGGACCGCTGGTGTAGGGCTTGCCGGCATCGAGGATGGCTTCCATCAGCGGAAACTTTGGCGTGCCGTCGGGAAGCCGCGCCCTCGACACCACGTTGCCGACCACGAACATGTCAGGCGAAAGTGCGAGCTGGTCGGCTGCGAAGCCTTCGATCAGGTCGATGCCGAGCGAGCGAAGCTGGTCGCTCATGGGCGGGTACACGCCGGCGTCGCAGCCGGTGACCCGGTGGCCTGCTTCGCGCGCCAAGGCGGCCAATCCGCCCATGAACGTGCCGCAGATGCCAAGAATATGAATGTGCATCCGGCGATTCTAGGGAGGCCGCCTGCGCCGCCTCGGCCTGAGGCCTGCCCTTTGTACTGATGTTCGTGTGAAGGGCGTCATCTGCGGGCAAAATATCTCGATGGACGCGTCCAAGCGTGAGATTGCCGCTGCAGCAGCCCGCCTCGTTGTCGAAGAGGGGCTGGAGTACGGCCCGGCCAAGCGCAGAGCGCTCCGCGACCTGGGCCTGTCGTCGCGCACCTCGCTGCCCAATAACGACGAGGTCGAGGCCGAGGTCCGCGACTACATCGCGCTCTATTGCGCAGACACACAGCCGCAGGAACTGCATGCCTTGCGGCTGCTGGCGCTCGAGTGGATGGAGCGCATGGCTGCATTCCGACCGCACATCGGAGGCGCCGTCTGGCACGGCACCGCCACCCGGTTGTCAGACATTTATATTCAATTGTTCTGCGATGATTCCAAGTCCGCCGAAATTGCACTGATCGACCATCACGTGGACTACGAACCGCGGATGGTGACCGGCTTTCATGGCGAGCACGTGGAAGCGCTCAGCGTGCACGCCGCGAGCCGCGCGCTGGGTGAAGAGATCGGCGTGCACCTGCTGGTGTACGACCTCGACGATCTGCGTGGAGCGCTTCGGCCCGACGCTCAGGGCCGGGTGCCGCGTGGCGACCTGGCCGCGCTGCGCCGGCTGATTGAAAAAGAAAAGGACAAGTGAATGAGTTCTTCGCCCACACGGCGCCGCCTTCTTTACGGTGGCGTGGCAGTCGCGGCCGCGGCCGCAGGCCTGGGCGGCGCGTGGTGGCGTGAGCGCGGCAGCGGCACGAAGGGCGAAGCCCTCGATGCCGCCTTCTGGACACAGCGTTTCGAACGTCCCGAGGGCGGGGAATTGGTATTTGCCGATTTGCGCGGCAAGCCGCTGCTCCTTAATTTTTGGGCGACCTGGTGCCCTCCTTGTGTGGAGGAAATGCCGATGATCGACCGCTTCTTCCGTGAAAATGGTGCGAACGGTTGGCAAGTTGTCGGATTGGCGATCGATCAACCGAGCGCTGTCCGCAAATTTCTACAGAAAACACCCGTCAGCTATCCCACCGGATTGGCTGGTCTTCAGGGAACCGAGCTGGTGAAAAGCCTCGGAAATACTGCAGGCGGTCTGCCTTTCACGCTGGTTTTGAACGGCAACGGAGCCGTGGCGGCACGTAAAATGGGCAAGCTGGAACCCGCCGATCTGGACACTTGGCGGCGTGAACTGGTTCACGGTTAGAATCAGATACACCTCGGCATTCGCCGCCAATCGCTAAAGATCGACGATTTTTAGCCCAGTTACATCCTAATGACCGGCAAAGTCGGCACTGGAGCCTCATGGATCTGCGCAAACTCAAGACACTGATCGATTTGGTGTCTGAATCCAATATTTCCGAGTTGGAAATCACCGAAACCGAAGGCAAGGTTCGCATCGTCAAGGGCGGCGGTGCTGCCCCCGTGCAATATGTCCAGACCGTGGCGGCACCCGCCGCAGCGGCGCCCGTTGCCGGTGCCCCGGCAGCTCCCGCGATTGCCAATGCGCCAGCACCCGAGGCTGCGCCCACCGGGCACGCCGTCAAGTCGCCGATGGTGGGTACTTTCTACCGCTCGTCCAGCCCCGGCGCGGCGGCTTTTGTGGAGATCGGCAGCAAGGTCAACGAGGGCGACACCATCTGCATCATCGAAGCGATGAAGATCCTCAACGAAATCGAAGCCGACAAGTCCGGCACGATCACCCAGATCCTCGGCGAAAACGGTCAGGCGGTCGAATACGGCCAGCCGCTGTTCATCATCGAGTGACCATGTTCAAGAAGATCCTGGTTGCAAACCGGGGGGAAATCGCCCTCCGGATCCAGCGCGCCTGCAGCGAGCTCGGCATCAAGGCCGTGATGGTCTATTCGGAAGCCGACCGCGACGCGAAGTACGTCAAGCTCGCACAGGAGGCCGTTTGCATCGGCCCCGCGCCGTCGTCGCTCAGCTATCTCAACATGCCGGCGATCATCTCGGCGGCCGAAGTGACCGACGCCGAGGCGATTCATCCCGGCTATGGTTTCCTGAGCGAGAACGCCAATTTCGCCGAACGGGTGGAGCAGAGCGGCTTCCAGTTCATCGGCCCCACGCCCGACAACATCCGCACGATGGGCGACAAGGTCTCGGCCAAGCAGGCGATGATCAAGGCCGGCGTGCCTTGCGTGCCCGGCTCGGAAGGCGAACTCTCCGACGATGCCGCCACCAACAAGCGCATTGCCCGCGCGATCGGCTACCCGGTCATCATCAAGGCGGCGGGCGGCGGCGGTGGCCGCGGCATGCGTGTGGTGCACACCGAAGCGGCACTGATCAACGCGATCCAGATGACCAAGGCGGAGGCCGGCGCTGCGTTCAACAATCCGGCCGTGTACATGGAGAAGTTTCTCCAGAACCCCCGCCACGTCGAGATCCAGATCCTGGCCGACAAGCACAAGAATGCGGTGTATCTGGGCGAGCGCGACTGCTCCATGCAGCGGCGTCACCAGAAGGTCATCGAGGAATCGCCGGCGCCGGGCATTCCGCGCAAACTGATCGAGAAGATCGGCGAGCGCTGCGCCGCGGCCTGCAAGAAAATCGGCTATCGCGGCGCCGGCACCTTCGAGTTCCTCTACGAAAACGGCGAGTTCTATTTCATCGAAATGAACACGCGCGTACAGGTGGAGCACCCGGTGACCGAGTTCACCACCGGCATCGACATCGTGAAGACGCAGATCATGGTGGCGGCGGGCGAGAAGCTGCCGTTCACGCAGCGCCAGATCGAGATGCGCGGCCACGCCATCGAATGCCGCATCAACGCCGAAGACGCCTGGAAGTTCACGCCGTCGCCGGGCCGCATCACCATGTGGCACCCGCCGGGCGGCCCTGGCGTTCGCGTCGATTCGCATGCGTACACCAACTACTTCGTGCCGCCGAACTATGACTCGATGATCGGCAAGATCATCGTCTACGGTGACACGCGCGAGCAGGCCATGGCCCGCATGCGCACGGCGCTCAACGAGACCGTGATCGAAGGCATCCAGACCAACATCCCGCTGCACCGCGAGCTGATGGTCGACGCCAAGTTCATGAGTGGCGGTACCAACATCCACTATCTGGAAGAGTGGCTGGCGGCGCACAAGCGCTGAACGGCACCACGGCATGTTTGAACTACGCCTCATGGCGCCGGAAGACCGGGTCGAGATGCTCGGCGATGCGCTCGACGCACTCGATGCGCTGAGCGTGTCGGTCGAAGACGCCGACGCCCAGACCGATGCCGAGCAGGCGTTGTTCGGCGAGCCCGGCATGCCGCCGCCCAAGGAAGGCTGGCAGCGTTCGCGCGTGATCGCGCTGTTTGCCGACGAAGCGCTTGCCAATGAGGCGGCGTCGGTACTCGCGCTGCAAGACTTCTTTGACGGCTGCGAAGTGCTTGGCGTGGCCCCGGTGCCCGACCAAGACTGGGTGCGGCTCACGCAGTCGCAATTCGCGCCGGTCGAAATCACGCCCGAGTTCTGGATCGTCCCCACCTGGCACGAGCCACCCGAACAGGCGAAGCAGGTGATCCGCCTGGACCCAGGGCTCGCCTTCGGTACCGGTACGCATCCCACCACGCGCATGTGCTTGCGCTGGATCGCCAAGCAGGGCGCGTTCGCCGGCCAGCGTGTGCTCGACTACGGCTGCGGCTCCGGCATCCTTGCGATTGGCGCGGCGAAGTTCGGCGCGCCCGACGTCGATGCGGTCGACATCGACGAAGCGGCCGTTTCGTCGACCCGTCTCAACGCCGAAGCCAACGGCGTGCGCCTGAACGCAGGCCTGCCCGAAGCAGCCAAGGGTCGCTACGAAACGGTGCTGGCCAACATCCTGGCCACGCCGCTCAAGGTGCTTGCGCCGCTTTTGTGCAGCCACGTGGCGCCTGGTGGGTCGCTGGTCCTGGCCGGCATCCTCGAGCGCCAGGCCGACGAGCTGAAGCAGGCCTATGCGCCGTATGCCACGCTCGAGGTCAGCGACAGCGAGGACGGCTGGATCCTCATGACGGCGCGCTGCTGAGGACGCAGCGGGCCTTTCGTGTCGCTCTGATTCCGCTGGCGCGGCGAGGGCCCAACCCTACAATCGCCCGGTCATGAGCCTCGTCACGCGCTGTCCCGCCTGCACCACCACCTTCAAGGTGGTTCGCGACCAGCTCCGCATCTCGGATGGCTGGGTGCGTTGCGGCCGTTGCAGCCACGTGTTCGACGCCACACTCGATCTGCACGAGGCACCCGACGCCGCCCCGGCGGCCGCTGCGGTGTCGCCACCGCCTGCTGCAGCGCCGGCCGCCAAACCAGGGCCGGCTTCCGAGGAGTCGCGGCATACGGTCGATGACGCGGATTTCTTTGACGAAGAGCCCGAGGGCCGCGAAGCATCCGAAGTCTCCGCTACGGGGCCCGAGTCCGAATCTCTGGCGGCACCTGCACCAGCGCCCGCATCCGCTTCGGCTTCGGCTTCGGCTTCGGCTTCACCTTCGGTCTTGCCGGCACACGGCATCGTGGCGGATGAGCTGTGGTCCGACTTCGAGGCCAACGAACCCGAGTGGCGTCCGCCGCCCAGCTCGTTGCCGCCGTTTCCGAACATCGACCTGAATCTTGCGGCCCCACCTTCGCCCCCGCCGCCGCCGGCCCCTCCCTTGCCGGCCCTGCGCCTCAAGGCCCGCGAACTGGTGGCCTCGGCCAGCGACGAGAACGAGAAGCACGAGCCTGTGTTGGACCGCGACCAGGTGCAAATGCAGAAGGCGCTACGCCGGGCGCGCATCAAGTCCGCCAAGATCGCCGGCGCCAAGGCGCGGGACGAGCGCAGCGCCGCCAAGGCGTCGGCGTCGATGGTGCGCGAGGCGAGCGAGCCCGATCCAAGTCTCTTGCCGCTCCCCTCAGTTCGCGACGACGTAGATGATTCCGAGCGGCTTCCTCTTTTCGACGGCGAGAAGCCGATCTCCGGTGCCGGGGGGGTCTGGCAGCGTGGCGCGGTGCGGCGCTGGCTGTGGATTTTTGCGACGCTTGCCGTCCTGCTGCTGATCGTTCAAGTTTTGCGCCACGAGCGCGATGGCATCGTGGCCCGCCAGCCGAACCTGCGCCCGGCCCTTGCCGCGCTGTGCGGATTTACCGGCTGCGAGCTCACGGCGCTGCGCCAGATCGGCGACATCGTGATCGAGGGCGCCGCCTTCGCGCGCGAGAAGACCGGCAACAACGACTACCGGCTCAGCTTCACTCTTCGCAACGGCGCCAGCGTTCCCCTGGCCATGCCGGCGGTTGAGCTTTCGCTGCTCGACACGCAGGAGCGCGCCGTGGTGCGCCGCGTGTTGACGGCCGCCGACTATGGCGCGCCCGCGGTGCTTCCGGCCCGTTCCGACCAAGCTGCGTCGTTGCCGCTGGCCTTGTCCGCCACCGAGGCGGCAACACTGCCGCCCATTGCCGGCTACCGCGTCGAGGCGTTCTATCCTTAGGCCGGACTCGCGTTCCGCTTTTTCATCCATTTCAATCCAACGGTTCACCCATGGCAGCAGTGATTTGCGGTTCCCTCGCGTTCGACACCATCATGACTTTCGAGGGCCGGTTCGCCGACCAGATCCTTCCGGACCAGCTGCACATCCTCAATGTGTCGTTCCTGGTGCCGGGCCTGCGGCGTGACTTCGGCGGCTGCGCCGGCAACATCGCCTACAGCCTCAACGCACTGGGCGGCACGGCGCTGCCGATGGCCACGCTCGGCAGCGATGGTGCGGACTACCTGGAGCGCATGCGCGCGCTGGGCATCAGCACCGAGTTCGTACGCCAGCTGGACGACACCTTCACCGCGCAGGCGATGATCATGAACGACGTCGACAACAACCAGATCACCGCATTCCACCCCGGCGCGATGCAGCAGGCGCACCTCACGAAGATCGTCGCCCGCGAAGACATCCGCGTTGGCATCATCGCGCCAGACGGCCGCGAAGCCATGCTGCAGCACGCGGAGCAGTTTGCCGCCGCCGGCATCCCGTTCGTGTTCGACCCGGGCCAGGGCTTGCCGATGTTCGACGGCGATGCGCTCAAGCATTTTGTCGAACTGGCGAGCTGGGTCGTCGTCAACGACTACGAAGGGAAAATGCTGTCGCAGCGCACGGGTTGGAGCTTGGCCGAGATCTCGAAGCGCGTGCGCGGCCTGGTGGTCACGCTGGCGGGCGAGGGGTGCGAGGTCTGGACCGACGGCGAGCGCGAGCATGTGCCGGGCGTGACGCCCACCGCGGTGGTCGAACCCACCGGTTGCGGCGATGCATGGCGCGGCGCGCTGCTGTTCGGTCTCGAGAAGGAATGGCCGCTCGCGCAGTGCGCAGCGCTGGGCAATCGCATTGGTGCGCTCAAGATCGCGCAACGCGGGCCGCAAAACTACCAGATCGACAGGCAGGCGCTCGGCCTCTGAGCCGCTGGATCAGGCGCCCATAAAAAAAGCCCGACACCGTGAGGTGCCGGGCTTTTTGCCGTCAAGGCCGCTGAGAAACTCAGGGCTTGCTGGCCGTCGGAAACGGCCAGGCTGCCTGCGGATTCAGCGTCGTTTGCGCTGCAGGAGCAGGCGCTGCGGCAGGTGCTGCCTTTGCGGCCTTCTTCGCAGCAGGCTTCTTGGCAGCAGCGGCAGGCTTGGCAGCGGGCTTTTTCGCGGCTTTCTTGGCCGCAGCCTTTTTGGCAGGAGCCTTCTTGGCGGCAGCCTTCTTCGCAGGGGCCTTCTTGGCAGCGGCCTTCTTCGCCGGAGCCTTCTTCGCCGCCGCCTTCTTGGCAGGAGCCTTCTTCGCTGCGGCCTTCTTCGCCGGAGCCTTCTTGGCAGCGGCCTTCTTTGCCGGAGCTGCCTTCTTGGCGGCTACCTTCTTCGCAGGCGCCTTCTTGGCGGCTACCTTCTTGGCTGCGACCTTCTTGGCCGGAGCCTTCTTCGCAGCTACCTTCTTGGCGGGAGCCTTCTTAGCGGCCGCGACCTTCTTTGCCGGAGCCTTCTTTGCAGCGGCCTTCTTAGCCGGCGCTTTTTTTGCAGTTGCCATTTCTATTTCTCCTTGATCAAGTTGAAAAAATCAACCTATTGAAGCACTCCGCGCACGTTGGTAGCGCAAAGCGATTCATGGCGTTGGAATCTGTGCTCCAGCACCATGAACACCTGAGCCCTCATCCATGCCGCGCTCTTCGGCGCGATCGGTGGCAAGGGCAATTCTTGAATTCATTAATTCTTGTCGGAAAGATTCAATCCCACGAGAGCGCGCCGCCCGATTGGTACTCGATCACGCGGGTCTCGAAAAAGTTGCGCTCTTTCTTCAGGTCAATCATTTCGCTCATCCAGGGGAACGGGTTTTCCTCGTTCGGGAAGAGCGTTTCGAGGCCGATCTGCTGTGCCCGCCGATTGGCGATGTAGCGCAGGTAGCCCTTGAACATGGAGGCGTTCATGCCGAGCACGCCACGCGGCATGGTGTCTTCGGCGTATTTGTACTCGAGCTCGACGGCCTTCATGAAGAGGGCCTTGATTTCCGCCTTGAACTCGGGGGTCCAGAGGCCGGGGTTCTCGAGCTTGAGCTGGTTGATCAGGTCGATGCCGAAATTGCAGTGCATCGACTCGTCGCGCAGGATGTACTGGTACTGCTCGGCGGCGCCGGTCATCTTGTTCTGGCGGCCCAGCGCGAGGATCTGCGTGAAGCCGACGTAGAAGAAGAGGCCTTCCATCAGGCAGGCGAACACGATCAGCGACTTGAGCAGCGTCTGGTCGGTTTCGTGCGTGCCGGTCTTGAAGAGCGGGTCGCTGATGGCGTCGATGAACGGGATCAGGAACTGGTCCTTCTCGCGGATCGACGGCACTTCGTTGTAGGCGTTGAAGATCTCGCTCTCGTCCAGGCCGAGCGACTCGACGATGTACTGGTACGCGTGCGTGTGGATCGCTTCCTCGAAAGCCTGGCGCAGCAGGAACTGACGGCATTCGGGCGCCGTGATGTGGCGGTAGGTGCCCAGCACGATGTTGTTGGCGGCCAGCGAATCGGCGGTCACGAAGAAACCGAGATTGCGCTTGACGATGCGGCGCTCGTCTTCGGTCAGGCCGTTCGGGTCTTTCCACAACGCGATGTCGCGCGTCATGTTCACCTCTTGCGGCATCCAGTGGTTGGCGCAGGTGGCCAGGTATTTTTCCCAGGCCCACTTGTACTTGAACGGCACCAGCTGGTTGACGTCGGTCTGGCCGTTGATGATGCGCTTGTCGGAAGCCTTGACGCGCTGTGCGGCGACGGGGGCTGCTGTGGGCTGCTGTGCAATCGACGAAGTCGGAGCGTCCACCGATCGGCCTGCGGTGATGCCGCTGGTCGATGCGTGGTGTTGCTGCAATCCTTGTTGCATATCCTTTGGCAAGGAGGGCTTGACTTCTTCGTCCCAGGTCAACATAGAAAAATCCAATGCTCAATTATCGGAGCAACGATGTGAGTTGCAAAGTGCTCGTTCACGTCGCGCTCCATTTATGTGGTTGTTATGTTGCTCTCATGCATCGCGCGATGTCAGTCGATGCCGTGATCGACTGAGAGTTCGCGCGTCGTGCATGCACCTCTCTGACTTCACTCGCGCGTCATTGGCATGCTTCGCAAGTCGGATCGTCGACGCCGCAGAACGCGATGTCGGTCGCAGGCATCGCACTCATCTGCGCCTTCGCTGCAGCTGCCGCAGCCTCGAGTGCACTCATGCCCGACGATGCATCGCTGCCCGACGACACCGCGTTGAGTCGGCCCGATTGCACCGTCGATTTTTCGGCGTGCGTCGCGCTCTGCGTGCGCAGGTAGTAGGTGGTCTTCAAGCCGCGCAGCCATGCGAGCTTGTAGGTGTCGTCGAGCTTCTTGCCCGATGCGCCGGCCATGTAGATGTTGAGCGACTGCGCCTGGTCGATCCACTTCTGGCGGCGCGCGGCGGCTTCGACCAGCCACGTGGTCTCGACTTCGAACGCGGTGGCGTAGAGCGCCTTCACGTCTTGCGGCACGCGGTCGATCGGGCGCAGCGAACCGTCGAAGTGCTTCAGGTCCATCACCATGACGTCGTCCCACAGGCCCAGGCGCTTCAGGTCGCGCACCAGGTAGTGGTTAATCACGGTGAACTCGCCCGACAGATTCGACTTGACCGAGAGGTTGCCGAAGCAGGGCTCGATGGACGCGTCGACGCCGATGATGTTGGAGATGGTCGCGGTCGGTGCGATGGCCACGCAGTTCGAATTGCGCATGCCGTCGGCCTTGATCTTCTGGCGCAGCGCGTCCCAGTCGAGCGTGGCCGAGCGGTCGACCTCGACGTAGCCGCCGCGGGCCTTCTCGAGCAGCTCGAGCGTGTCGATCGGCAGGATGCCCTTGTCCCAGAGCGATCCCTTGTAGCTCGAATACTTGCCGCGTTCCTTGGCCAGCTCGGTCGATGCCCAGTAGGCGTGGTAGCAGATCGCTTCCATCGACTCGTCGGCAAACTGAACGGCTTCTTGCGAGGCGTACGGAATGCGCAGTTCGTACAGCGCGTCCTGGAAGCCCATCAGGCCCAGGCCGACCGGACGGTGGCGCAGGTTCGAGTCGCGCGCCTTCTTCACGGCGTAGTAGTTGATGTCGATCACGTTGTCGAGCATGCGCATCGCGGTTGCGATCGTCTTCTTGAGCTTGTCGTGGTCGACCTTGCCGTCCTTCAGGTGCTGCAGCAGGTTCACGGAACCCAGGTTGCAGACAGCGGTTTCGGTGTCGCTGGTGTTCAGCGTGATCTCGGTGCACAGGTTCGACGAGTGAACCACGCCGGCGTGCTGCTGCGGCGAGCGCACGTTGCAGGCATCCTTGAACGTGATCCAGGGATGGCCGGTCTCGAACAGCATCGTGAGCATCTTGCGCCAGAGGTCCGACGCCTGGATGGTGCGGGCGGGCTTGATCTCGCCGCGCGCGGCCTTTTCTTCGTAGGCCACGTAGGCCTTCTCGAAGTCGGCGCCGAACAGGTCGTGCAGGTCGGGCACGTTCGACGGCGAGAACAGCGTCCAGGTGCCCTTTTCCATCACGCGGCGCATGAAGAGGTCAGGGATCCAGTTGGCCGTGTTCATGTCGTGCGTGCGGCGGCGGTCGTCGCCGGTGTTCTTGCGCAGCTCCAGGAACTCCTCGATGTCGAGGTGCCAGGTTTCGAGGTACGTGCAGACGGCGCCCTTGCGCTTGCCGCCCTGGTTCACCGCCACGGCGGTGTCATTCACCACCTTGAGGAACGGCACCACGCCCTGCGATTCGCCGTTGGTGCCCTTGATGTGGCTGCCGAGTGCGCGCACGCGGGTCCAGTCGTTGCCCAGGCCACCCGCGAACTTCGACAGCAGCGCGTTTTCCTTGATCGACTCGTAGATGCCGTCGAGGTCGTCAGGCACGGTGGTCAGGTAGCAGCTGGACAGCTGCGAGCGCAGCGTGCCGGCGTTGAACAGCGTGGGCGTGCTCGACATGAAGTCGAACGACGACAGCACTTCGTAGAACTCGATGGCGCGCGCTTCGCGGTCGATTTCGCCGAGCGAGAGGCCCATGGCCACACGCATGAAGAAAGCCTGCGGCAACTCGATGCGCGACTTGCGCACGTGCAGGAAGTAGCGGTCGTACAGCGTCTGCAGGCCGAGGTAGTCGAACTGGTTGTCGCGCTCGGCCTTGAGCGCGGCGCCCAGGCGGGGCAGGTCGTACTGCAGCAGCTTTTCGTCGAGCAGTTCGTTCTCGACGCCCTTCTTGATGAACTGCGGGAAGTAATCAGCGTAGGTCTGTGCGCGCTCGGCGGGCATGACTTCGCGGCCGATGATCTCCTTGAAGATCGTGTGCAGCAGCAGGCGGGCGGTCGCGAAGGTGTAGTCCGGGTCCTTCTCGATGAGCGTACGCGCAGCCAGGATCGAGGCCTTGTAGACCTCGTCGAGTGGCACGCCGTCATACAGGTTGCGCATCGTCTCGGCGACGATGGGCGCGGCGGTGATGCCATCGCCCAGGCCTTCGCAGGCCGATTCGATCAGGCCCTTGAGCTCGTTCAGGTCGAGCGCCACACGTTCGCCGCCGTCCAGCACATGGAGCATCGGCGCGGCCGGTGCTTCCTGCGCGCCCTGCTTGGAGCGCTCCTGCGTACGGCGTTCGCGGTACAGCACGTAGGCTCGCGCGATTTCGTGGTGGCCGCCGCGCATCAGGCCGAGCTCGACCTGGTCTTGCACGTCTTCGATGTGGAAGGTGCCGCCGCCCGGACGCGAGCGGACCATGGCGCGGATCACGCCTTGCGTGAGGGTGTCGACCGTTTCGCGCACGCTGGCAGATGCCGCGCCCTGGGTGCCATGCACCGCCAGGAAGGCTTTCATCATCGCGATGGCGATCTTGTTGGGCTCGAAGGGGACCACGGCGCCGTTGCGGCGAATGATCTGGTAGTTCGCGAGGTTCTGGGCGGTGGTGGAGCCCACGGTGTCGCGCTGCTGCTGCGGCGTGGAGGGAACGGCGCGCGGGGTCGATGGGGTGTTCAGGGATGTTTGCATTCGCTTCCTCTCGGTATGGCAATTCTTGTTGGGTGGCAGCGCCTTGGTCGGGCGTTGCGCCGGCGTTGTTGGCCGGACGGAAGACACTATATCTAGGGTCTCGGGGGTCCACAAGCCACTACAGGTAGTGTTTTGACGAAGTTTAACCCCTACGGGTATTTCTCTACCGATCACACATGGCCATCGGTGCCCCATGAATACTGGACTATGGTCGCGCAGGCCGCATGGGGCGTGGCTTGCGAGCCAATTTGGGCCTGCAAGGCGCATGGTTGCTACGCCCCGCATCTGCATCGGCCGCGCCGATGCGGCGCAAGCGCAGCGCATCGCAGGGCGCCGCGCGATAAAAAAAATTAGCGCGGGATCGCCTGCTCGGGAAACATTCGCGTGTCCCAACCGAGTTGCGCGCGCAGCAATTGCCAATCGAAGCCGGCGCCAGGGTCCTGCTTGCGGCCCGGCGCGATGTGCTCATGGCCGGCGATATGGGCAATGGCGTAGTGCTGCGCGATCGCGGCCGAGAGGCTGGCCAGCGTCTCATATTGCGGCTCTTCGAAACGCTCGCCTTCCAGCCCTTCGAGTTCGATGCCGATGGAATCGTCGTTGCAGTTCTGGCGGCCGCGCCATGACGACGCGCCGGCATGCCAGGCCCGGTCGTCGCAGCTCACGAACTGCCACAGCTCGCCGTTGCGCCGCACATAGAAATGCGAGGAAACCTTAAGGCCGCGAATGGATTGGAAGTAGGGGTGCGCATCCCAGTCGAGCTGGTTGGCAAAGAGCTGTTGCACCGCATCGCCGCCATATTCGCCCGGCGGCAGGCTGATCGAATGCAGCACGATCAGGTCGGTCTGCGCGCCCGCGGGCCGAGGGCCGAAATTCGGCGAGCGCAGCGTCTTGGCGAAGCGGTACCAGCCGGCGTGCCAGAGGCCGTCGTCGTGGCTGCCCGCGTTGGCTGGTGCGTCAGTCATCGGTCGGGCTGGCAGCACCTTCGTCGCCGTTGGGCGTGGTGATGCCCAGCCGCGCGATGCGGTAGCGGATTTGGCGCAGGCTCATGCCGAGGCGCGCCGCGGCTGCCGTTCGGTTGAAGCCGCTTTCGCGCAGCGCACGCACGAGAATCTCGCGCTCCTGCTGGTCGAGGTAGGCCTGCAGATCGGAGGGAAGGGCGGCGGGCCTGGGCTCCGCCACCGCGCTTGCGGCCGGAGCGGGTGCTGGAGGCGATTCGCCATCGGCCACTGAAGACGACAGGGGCGAAGGCGCGGTGGCCGCAGCGGTCGAATCTGCCGGCGCCGCGGCAGGCTGTCCGCCCGCCGTCAGATCGAGGTGCAGCTCGTCGCCGTCGTTGAGCGCCACGGCGCGGTGCAGCAGGTTCTCGAGTTCCCGCACGTTGCCATCGAGTGGGTGCTGCGCCAGGCGGCGCAGCAGATCGGCGGACAAGTGGGGCACCGGCAATCCGCCATCCTGCGCAATGCGCGCGAGCAGCGCGGCGCAAAGCGCGGGCAGGTCTTCGCGCCGGTCGCGCAGGGCGGGCACCGCGATCTCGATCACGTTGAGCCGGTAGAACAAATCTTGCCGGAAGCGGCCGGTCTGGACCTCGGCGTGCAAGTCCTTGTGGGTGGCGCTCACGATGCGCACGTCCACCGCATCTTCTTGCGTGGAACCGATCGAGCGCACGCTGCGCTCCTGGATGGCACGCAGCAGCTTGGACTGCATGGCCAGCGGCAGGTCGCCGATCTCGTCGAGGAACAGCGTGCCGCCGCGCGCGGCCTGGAAGTAGCCGTCGCGGTCTTGCGACGACCCGGTGTAGGAACCCTTGCGAGCGCCAAAGAACTCGGCCTCGAGCAGGTTCTCGGGGATGGCGCCGCAGTTGACCGCGATGAACGGGCCTTCGCTGCGCTGGCTGCAGGCGTGCACGGCGCGCGCCACCAGTTCCTTGCCGGTGCCCGATTCGCCACGCACCAGCACCGGCGCCATGCCGCGCGCCACCTTGGCGATGCGCGACTTGACGAGCCGCATCGGCTCCGAATCGCCCACCAGCCGCTGGAGCGCCGCAACGCCGCTGCCTGGAACGGTGGGCACATCGGTGCGTTCGCCCGTTTCCGCAGGCGCCGCGCGCACGGCCTTGATTGGGGGCGCCTGCTGCGCCTGCACGGCTGAAGCGACCACCGCGCGGAACTGCTTCAGGTCGACCGGCTTGGTGAGGTAGTCGAAGGCGCCGGCTTTCAGTGCCTCGACCGCGTTCTCGGCCGAGCCATAGGCCGTCATCACGACGCATCGCTCGCTGCGCTGGTTCTTCTGGATGCGATGGATGATTTCCATGCCCTGCCCGTCGGGCAGCCGCATGTCGGTGATCACCGCATCGAAGTGCCCGGCCTCGAGGTGCTGCCAGGCTTCGGAGACGCTGCCGGCAGCCTCGACGCGGTAGCCCTCGCGCAGCAAGGTCAGCTCGTAGAGCGTGCGCAGGTCGGGTTCGTCGTCGATGACCAGGATGTTGGCCGGACGCTGCAGGTTAGAAGGAGGAGTGCTCACGGCGCTATTGTGTCAGCCGGTTTTCGCTCGGCGCAAAGCTGACGAAGAATTCGTTGCCCTCCGGGCCGCCCGCCACCAGCGCGCGCCGCTCGTAGCCGATGGTGGCGCCATGGCGCCGGCATAGCTCGCGGCAAAGGAAAAGGCCGAGCCCGCTGGAGCGGCTCTCGGATGAGAAAAAAGGTTCAAACAGGTGGCGCTGCACGGCGGGTTCCAGTGGCGCGCCGTCGCTCCACACCTGCAGGCTGGGTCGTCCGGATGTGCCGCGCTGCATGGTGGTGACGACCTGGATCGACCCGTCCCGGCTGCCGGCATAGCGCGCCGCATTGTCGAGCAGGTTCACCAGCAGGCGGCGCAGGTGCTCGACGTCGAAGCGGACCTCGCTGTCGGCGGCATCGAGCGTGATCAGCACGCCCTTGCGCTGCGTGTGGCGCACCCATTCTTCGGCCAGCGCCCGCACGGCGGGATCGAGCGCGACCTGTTCGCCGAGCGAGAGCACGCGCTGCTGGCGCGCGCGCGAAACGTCGAGCACGTCGTCCACGATGCGGGCGAGCCGCTGCGCGTTGTGCTGGACCATGCTGGTCAGCTTGCGGTGCGCGGGATCGGTGAGGTCTTCGTTGAGCAGTGCGCTGGCCTGGGTGATGGCGGCCAGCGGGTTGCGGATTTCATGCGCCACCGCGGCCGACATGCGGCCCATTGCGGCAAGCTTCTCGGTGCGGATGCGGGCCTCGAGTTCGCGCAGGTCCTGCAGGAACATCACGCACAGGCTGTCGACGCGCTGGTCGCTGGTGGGCGTGAGCCGCGTGCGCACCCGCACCTCGCGCGCGGCGCCACGCGCTTGCGCTACCGGAATCTCCTCGCTTTGCGGCGCGCGGCGCGCGAAAGTCTGGCGTGCCAGTGCCGCCAGGGCATGCCAGGCCGGCTGCGCATGCAGCGCAAACGGCAAGGCGAGCCGGGCCAAGCCTTGTCCGAGGATGGCATCGGCCGCCGGATTGGCCGCATGCACCATGCCTTCGGCGTCGATCACCAGCACGCCTTCGCTCAATGTCTCGATCACCAGGTCGTTGACCTGCGCCTGCATCTGCGCGCTGCTGCGGTTGCGCAGCGCGGTTTCTTCTTCGCGTGCGAGCCGGCGCGCCAACTCGTGCGCCAGCAGGGCCACCACGAAGAGGCCGGTGCCCGTGAGCGCCGCCTGCACGAAGCGGGTGGAGGAATCGCCCGGTTGTTGCAGCCAGTGCCACCCCGCGTCGGCCAGCAGCAGCAGGGTGACCGTGGCCGTGGTGCCCAGGCCTACGGTCACCGTGCCGAGCACAGCGCTCATCAGCACGGGCAGCGCGAACAGCGGCGTGTAATTGATGTTGCCGCCCTGGAGCACCTGGAGCGCGGTGAAGGTGCCGAGGTCGATGCCGATGGTGACGAACCACAGCGCCGCAAAGCCACGGATGGGAGGCGTGAAATGCGCGTAGCGGGCGCCCAGCCAGCTGGCGACCAGATAGCCGGCCGACAGTGCAATGGCCAGCGGCTGCATCGTCTGGCCGAGCGCCATGGCGACGCCCTGCAGCAGCACCAGGATAAGCGCAACGAAGCAGCGTGCCGCCATGAAGCCGCGCCACAACCGCAGCAGCGCGGCGCTTTCGCTGCCGCCCGGCTCGAGCAGATCCCAGTCGGTAGCGGCCTCGCCTCGCGGCCAGAGGGAAGAGCTCATGGAGCGGGCTGTTCCGTCAGCCGCGCTCGGCGGCCTGGCGGTGCGCAGCACTGCAATAGACCGCCTCGCCCGGACCCGCGATGGCATCGCTCGCGGGCAGGTGCAAGCCGCAATGGGCACAACGGAGCATGGCCTGCGGAGCCGCCGGCGCGGCGGGCGGACGCTGGGCACGGGCTGCTGCCTGTTCGCGCTCGGCCTCGCGCATTTCCTCCCGGCGGTTCCTGCGCCAGAGCCAGATGGCCACCCAGAGCACCGCGAAAACGAGCAGGTATTTCATGACATGCCGCGCGCCAGCACTACTTCGAGCACGAAGCGCGAGCCCACGTAGGCCAGCAGCAACAGGACGGAGCCGGCGTAAAGCACGCGCCGCGCCGTGCGGCCGCGCCAGCCGAAGCGCACGCGGCCGATCAGCAGCACCGCAAAGCTGATCCAGGCCAGCACCGAGAACACCGTCTTGTGGTCCCACTTCCATCCGCGGAACGACGCGCCATACAGCGTTTCGCTGAACAGCAAGCCAGCAAGCAGCGTGGCGGAAAGCAGCACGAAGCCAGCCATCACGAAGCGGAAGGTGAGCCGCTCGAGCGTGAGCAGCGGCAGGCCGGCCTGCGGCTCGGTGGCCAGACGGATCTGCTTCTCGGCCCGCGTGATCAGCCAGGCATGGACCACCGCGGCGCCAAACAAACCATAGGACGCGATGCCGAGCGCAAGGTGCAGCGGCAGCCACGGCGATGCCGAGACGTGCAGCGGCGTGCCCGGAAACAGCACGCCGAGCAGCACGGCGGCCGCCCCCAGCCAGGCCAGCGCACGACGCACCTTCATCTGCGGGTACATGCTGCTTTCGACCGCATAGACGGTAAGCACCAGCCAGGCGGTGACGGAGAGCGCTGGCGCAAAGCCGAAGTGCGGCTGGCTGCCGACCAGGCCGTGGCCCAGCACCGCGGCATGCAGCAGCCATGCCAGCCCGAGGGCCCACTGGGTGGCTTTTCGGCTCAGCCGGGCACCAGCGGCAGCGGCAAATCCGTAGGCAGCCGCGGTGGCGATGCCCAGCGCCACCGCGAGGGGGGAGGGGATCGCTAAAATCATCGGTAGAGTTTATCTCCCCCAGGCGTGCGCACTTTCTTCGTGTCGCAGTAACCGGCCGATCTCCAGTTTCGACTTCCAATGACCCGCCGCGGCGGGCAGCAAGGCATCTCTTTCATGGCCACCGCCCTCACAGAAAAGTTTTCCCGCCTCGTCAAAACGATGAGCGGCCAGGCGCGCATTACCGAAAGCAACGTGCAGGACATGCTGCGTGAAGTGCGCATGGCGCTGCTCGAGGCCGACGTGGCGCTGCCCGTGGTGCGCGACTTCGTGGCGCGGGTGAAAGAGAAGTCGCTCGGCCAGGAAGTGCTGGGCTCGCTCAAGCCGGGCCAGGCGCTGGTCGGCATCGTGAACCGCGAACTCGCCGCCACCATGGGCGAGGGCATCTCCGACATCAACCTTGCGGCCCAGCCGCCCGCGGTGATCCTGATGGCCGGCCTGCAGGGCGCGGGCAAGACCACCACCACCGCCAAGCTGGCCAAGCACTTGATCGAGAAGCGCAAGAAGAAGGTGCTCACCGTGTCGGGCGACGTCTATCGGCCCGCCGCCATCGAGCAGCTCAAGATGGTGACCAAGCAGGCCGGCGCCGAGTGGTTCCCCAGCACGCCGGACCAGAAGCCGCTCGACATCGCGCGCGCCGCGCTCGACCACGCCAAGCGCCACTTCTTCGACGTGCTGCTGGTCGACACGGCAGGCCGCCTGGCCATCGACGAAGTGCTGATGACCGAGATCAAGCAGCTGCACGGTGCGCTCGATCCGGTCGAAACCCTGTTCGTGGTCGATGCGATGCAGGGCCAGGACGCGATCAACACCGCCAAGGCCTTCAAGGATGCACTGCCGCTCACCGGCATCATCCTGACCAAGACCGACGGTGATTCGCGCGGTGGCGCGGCGCTGTCGGTGCGTCAGGTGACGGGCGTGCCGATCAAGTTTGCCGGCACCAGCGAGAAGATCGATGGCCTGGAAGTGTTCGACGCAGAGCGCCACGCCGGCCGCATCTTGGGCATGGGCGACATCGTCGCGCTGGTCGAGCAGGTCACGGCCGGCGTCGACGTGGCGGCGGCGCAGAAGCTCGCGGCCAAGGTCAAGAGCGGCGCCGGCTTCGACCTGAACGACTTTCTCGGCCAGCTGCAGCAGATGAAGCAGATGGGCGGCCTCTCGAGCCTGATGGACAAGCTGCCGCAGCAGATGGCCGCCAAGGCCACCGAGGCCGACATGACCCGTGCCGAGCGCGACATCCGCCGCAAGGAAGGGATCATCCAGAGCATGACGCCGCTGGAGCGCCGCAAGCCCGAGCTTCTCAAGGCCACGCGCAAGCGCCGCATCGCGGCCGGCGCCGGCGTGCAGGTTCAGGAAGTGAACCGCCTGCTCAACGAGTTCGAGCAGATGCAGGGAATGATGAAGAAGATGAAGGGCGGCGGCCTCATGAAGATGATGAAGCGCATGGGCGGCATGAAGGGGATGGGCGGAATGGGTGGTCCCGGCGGCCCCAAGCTGCCCTTCTAGTTATATATATAGAGAGAGATGGCTGCTGCCTGGCAGCCGCTCCATGAAAAAAGCCGGCCCAGTGGCCGGCTTTTTTTATTTGCGCTGAGCTTCAGCGCATCAGCCAATCATCAGGCGGTAGCCAGCGCCGCGGGGCGCGCCAGGCGCAGCGCGTGCATCCAGGCGCGGCGCAGCACGGCCGGCGAACGCGATTCCTCGGGAATCAGCAGGAAGCCGCGGTCGCGCAGCGACGTGCCCAAAGCGATCTGGCTGGTCAGCACCGTGAGCGGAATCGCCAGCAGCAGCGGCAGGCCAACAGGCATGAGCCAGATCAGTGCGCTCGGGTCGATCATTGCGACGCCCAGGGCCAGCGCGCCGACCACGATGCTCATGGGAGCGAGCTGCGACACGGCAACCTTCCATGGCACCGCAGCGGCTTCACGCGGGGGCGACTTCCATTCAAGCTTGATGCCGGTGAGGGCAACCAGCACGAACAGCGAGTGAGCCAGCATGCGAACCGGCGCCTGCACGATGGCAAGGCCGCTTTCGAGCACCGAGCTCTTCACCAGGCCCCACAGGCCGCCGTACTGGCGTTGCTCGCCGCGCATCAGCACGGCAGCGATGCCGAGCACGCGGGGCAGGAACAACAGGCACAGGGTCCAGACCCACAGGCCGGCCAGTTCCGCAGGCAGCACGCTCCAGCTGGAGATCAGGCTCGAGCCGCTCAGCCACAGCGCGGTGCCGAGCGTCAGGAACGCAAGCCACAGCGGTGCCGAGACATACGCCATGGTGCCGGTCACGAACATTGCGCGGTGCACCGGGTGAATGCCGGGCTCGGCCATCAGGCGGGCATTCTGCAGGTTGCCCTGGCACCAGCGGCGGTCGCGCTGCAGTTCGGCCAGCAGGTCCGGCGGTTGCTGTTCGTAGCTGCCGACCAAGTCGGCGCACAGCCACACGTTGTAGCCGGCGCGGCGCATCAGCGCGGCTTCGACGAAGTCGTGCGACATGATGCCGCCCGACATGCCGCCGGTGCCCTTGATGGGAGCCAGCGCGCAATGCTTCATGAAGGGCTCGACGCGGATGATCGCGTTGTGGCCCCAGTAGTGTGATTCGCCCAGTTGCCAGAACTGCATGCCCAGCGTGAACAGGCGGCCCGTCACGCGGGAGGCGAATTGCTGCGCGCGGGCATGCAGCGTCACGTGGCCGATGGCCTGCGTGGCGGTCTGGATGATGCCGGCGGTCGGGTTGGCTTCCATCAGCTTGACCATCGAGGTCAGGCAGTCGCCGCTCATCACGGAGTCGGCGTCGAGCACGACCATGTAGCGGTAGTCCTTGCCCCAGCGGCGGCAGAAGTCGGCCACGTTGCCGGCCTTGCGGTGCGTGCGGCGGGTGCGCAGGCGGTAGTACACCTCGACCTGCGGCTGATTCGGGCTGTCGGCCAGTGCGGCGCGCAGATCTTCCCAGGCAGCGCGCTCGGCGGCGGCGGTCTCGGGGTTGTAGCTGTCGGACAGCACGAACACGTCGAACTGTTTCGCGTGGCCGGTGGTGGCAACCGATTCGCAGGTGGCGCGCAGGCCAGCGAACACCGTGGCAACGTCTTCGTTGCAGATCGGCATGATGATCGCGGTGCGTGCCTCGGGGTTCATCGGGTGGTGGGCCACCTGCTTGACCGAGAGCGCGTGCTTGTCACCGCGCACCGAGACGTAGAAGCCCATCAGTGCGGTGACGAAGCCGGTGACGACCCAGCCCGAGAGCAGGCCGTACAGGCCGATCTGGCCGTATTCGAGCCAGACGTTGTCGTAGTCGGGTTGCACGCCGGCAAACAGCGCGGAGGCGATCACGGTGCTCAGCAGCGTGAGTGCCATGAATGCGAAGCGGCGCTGCGCCGCGGCACGCTGCCACGGCTGCTTGACCTGTGCGCCGGCTTCGGCGGTCTCGGCTTCCGGCTTGCTGCCGGCGCCAAGCTTGACCAGCACGGCGGTGCCGAGGCTGTTCCAGAAGCCGCGCCAGGGGCGGGGCGCCATGGAGCCACGGTTGACCGGCGGAGCGGTCACGGCATTGGGATGGCGTTCTTCGCGCACCGGGCTGCGGTGCGAAAAGTCGGCTTCGGTCAGCACGTTCAGTTGGGAGAAGTCGTTTGGCTTCATGTGTGATTTACCAACGTTGCTTGTCGAGGGAAGGGGTGTCGCCAATGGCAGGAAAGCGCTTGATGACGCAATCCGGTTCGGCGCCGCCTGCACTTGCGAGCGCGGCCGCCGAATGACCCGCGGCACGGGGCCGCGAGAGGGAAAACTGCTTTTGACGCAGGCCGTCGCGCTGCTGGCGCAGTGCGAAAGATGGGCTGGTGAGTGCTGTCATGCCTTTACAGGGGCAAACCCTGTGCCAGCATGGAAAAACGCTTTCAGATCAATGACTTATGTCGATCTGGATGCAGTTTTGGCGGCTGGGGCCATTTGGAAGGCCCCGAAACCCCTGTTTTTGTCGCCGAATCCCGACAAGGCTTGGAGGCTGGTGGAAAATATCGTTTTAAATCAACGCCTTAGGGGCGTCGCTACTCGGCGACAGGCTCGCTGCCGGGAGCGACAGCGTCGGCCTTGAAGTGCCCCGGCGTGAGTTCGTGCTTCTGCAGCAGACGATAGAACTCCGTGCGGTTGCGGTCCGCCAGCCGGGCGGCATCGGCCACGTTGCCGTCGGTCAGCTTGAGCAGGCCCACGAGGTAGTCGCGCTCGAAGCGCTGCTTGGCCTCGGCATAGGTCTGGACCTCGACCGTCGGCACACGCAGCGCCCGCTGCACGAGCGCCAGCGGAATCAGGGGCGAGCTCGACAGCGCGCAGACCTGCTCCACCACGTTGTAGAGCTGGCGCACGTTGCCGGGCCAGGCCGCGGTGGCCAGCGCCTTGAGCGCCTCGGGCGCGAAGCCGGACAGCCGCTTGCCGTATTTGGTCGACAGCTTCTGCAGAAAGTGGTTCGCCAAAAGCGGAATGTCTTCGCGCCGGGCCGACAGCGGCGGCAGCGTGAGCGTGACCACGTTGAGCCGGTAATAAAGGTCTTCGCGAAACTGGCCTGCCGCCATGGCCGCGTCCAGGTCGCGGTGGGTGGCCGAGATGATGCGCACGTCGACCTCGATCGACTGGCTGGCGCCAAGCGGACGCACCGCGCGCTCCTGCAGCACGCGCAGCAGCTTGACCTGAAGGGCAGGCGGCATGTCCCCGATTTCGTCCAGCAGCAGCGTGCCGCCGTCGGCCTGCTGGAACAGCCCCTTGTGGTTGGCATGGGCGTCGGTGAAGGCGCCCTTCATGTGGCCGAACAGTTCCGACTCGAGCAGCGCCTCCGGAATGGCGCCGCAATTGACGGCCACGAAGGGCTTGTCGGCGCGGGCGCTGGCGCGGTGGATGGCGCGTGCCAGCATTTCCTTGCCGGCGCCGCTGTCGCCGCGCAGCAGCACCGAGGCGTCCGACTTGGCGACCATGCGCGCCTCGGCCAGCAGCTCGGACATGCGGTTGCTGCGGCTCACGATTTCGGCGCGCCAGCTTTCGTCGCCGGCCTTGGCAGGCGTGCTGGCCGGAGCGCCGAGCGCCAGCGCCTGGGCGATCTTGTCCAGCAGCTCGCGGCCGTCGTAGGGCTTGGTGAGGTAGGTGAACACGCCGCGTGCCGTGGCCTCGACCGCGTCGGGAATGGTGCCGTGGGCCGTGAGCAGGATCACCGGCAGCGAAGGATGCCGCTTCCTGATCTCGTCGAACAGCTGGAGCCCATCGCGCCCGGGCAGCCGCACGTCGCTGAGCACCAGTTGCGGATGCTCGATCTCGAGCTGCGTGAGCGCGGTCTCGGCCGAAGTCACGGCCGTGACCTGGTAGCCCACCGAACTCAGCCGCATCGAGAGCAGCCGCAGCATGTCCGGATCGTCGTCGACTACCAGCAGGCGTGCGCCGGTCGTGCTCATCGGAGGGACTCTTTCCGCGGTCGCTGGATGTTCATGGGTTTGGCTTGGCTCCGCCGGGTGCCGGCAAGGTCGGCACCGGCGCGTTATTGGGGCGCGCAAAGCTGCGCTCGATGGCGCGCAGCGCTTCGATGCGGTCGTTGAGCTGGTCGATGCGGCGCTGGCTCTCGCGCAGCTGCTGCACTTGCTTGTCGCGGTCGTCCTCGACGCGGCGCTGCTCCACGTAGCGCGCGGCCAGCGCGCGCGCAAGCGGCTGCAGCGGCTGGGCCTCGGGCGAGGGGTTGGACATCACGCGCTGCAGCAGGCCCAGGGCGCGCGCCAGGTCGGCCGGAACGCGCGTCTGCGCCAGCAGCAACGCAAGCTGCATCTGCGCGGTGGGCGAATCGCCCGGATCGCCGGCGCGGGTGATTTCGGCATTCAGCTCGGCGCCGCCCAGCGGGCGGACCTTGTCTGCGTAGGCCAGCACGGCTGCCACAGGGCCTTGGGTCATCAGCGTGAAAAGCGATGCCGGCTGGGTGGCGGGGGCCTTGGGTTCGGCCTCTACCGGCACCACGCGCGGCGCCGCGGGCGGCGGTGGCACGGCATCCGCCTCGGCGGGTGGCTTGGGCTGCGTCGTACAGGCGGCCAGCAGCAGGACGAAAGGCATGGCCACCGCCCCGGACAGGGTCGAACTGCGGACGAACGGAAAAAACATGGGTTGAAAAAAAGACAAGAGGCGGTGTTTCAGTGGATGCCCGGGGTAGCGGAGCTTCAGGATGGATTCAGGCCGTGCGCGGCAATTCGATGCGAAAGCGCGCGCCGGGCCCGCCTGGCTGCAAGGTGATGCGGCCTCCATGGGCAGCAATGTACTCCTGCACGATGGAAAGGCCGATGCCGGTGCCCTTTACGGCGTGCTCGGGCTGGCGCTCGCCCCTGTAGAACGGCTCGAAAATCCTGTCGCGGTCGCCTTCGGCAATACCCGGGCCGGCGTCGTTGACATCGATGCACGCCGAATCCGCCGTGCTCGATACCGCGATGGTGATCACACCGCCCGGCGTCGAATAGCGGATGGCATTGGACAGCAGGTTGGCCACCGCGGTACCCAGCTTGACGCGGTCCACCGTGAGCGCCAACGCTTCGCCTTCGGCCCGAACGCGCAGTCCGTGGGCCTGCCATTGCAGCCGCTGGGCCTCGATCTGTTCCTCGATCAGAGGCAGCAGTTCGGTGCGTTCGCGGCGCAGTTCGCGCGCTTCGAAGGCGGCGGCATTGAAGCGCAGCAGCGCCTCGATCTGGCCCTGCAGCGAAACGGTGTTCTGGTTCAGGATCTGCGCCACTTCGAGCTGGGCCGGGTTCAGCGGGCCCGTCACGCCGTCTTCGAGCAGCGAAACGCCTTCCCGCAGCGCGGCCAGCGGCGTCTTGAGCTCGTGCGACACATGGCGCAGGAAGCGCGCCTTGTCTGCGTCCAGCTCGGTCAGGCGCAGGCGCAGCCATTCGAGCTGCTGCGACACGCGCCGGACGTCGGCCGGACCGCGGATGTCGATGGGCTCGTCCAGCCGGTTCTGGCCCAGGCCGACGATGGCGTGTTCGAGCCGCTTGAACGGGCGTGCGAGCCAGATGCCGAAAGCCAGCGCCAGAGAAACCGCGAGCACGCTCGCCGCAACCACCTCGCGCATCAGGCGGCGGCGCGCGTTCTCGATGCGCTTGGCGAGCGCGTCGTTCTGCATCTCGATGAGGAACTGGGCCTGCTGCGCGATGTTGGTGTTGAGCGAGTCGAGATCGCGGAACTGGATGGCCATGCTGTTCTCGCGCGAGAGCGCGGTATCGGAGCTGCCGCTCATCAGACCCTCGATCACGCCGAGCTGGCTTCGCCACATCTCGATGCCCGTGGGCGCGAGGCCGTTTCTCTCGAGCCGTTCCAGCACCTGGTGCGCCTCGCGTGCGGCATCGTCGAAACGGCGCCGCAGCACGGCATCGTTCAGCACCAGCGACTGGCGCCCGGCACGTTCCATGGCCGCACTGCGTTCGGCCAGCGACTGGGCCGCGCCCGAAAGCCGCAGCGCACGCGCGGCCGCATCGCGGCTCTGCGTCATGAGCACGTCGTACTGAAACACCGAGCGCAGCGCCACGCCCACCAGGAGCGCGGTGATCAAGAGGAAAGCGAAAAGAAGGAGCTGCTGGAACGAGCCCCGTGTCGACGGCCGTTTCGCCATCAGGCGGCGAGCGCGGCGGAAGCCGGCACCGTCGACGATTCGCGCGTGGCCACTTCGCCGCGCAGCGTGTAGGCCAGCGAGCGCGTGATGCGCAGGTCGGCCATCTGCCCGACCAGGCGCGCATCACCCTCGAAGTTGACGACCCGGTTGCACGCGGTGCGGCCCATCAGTTCGTTCGCGTCCTTGCGTGAAGCCCCTTCGACCAGCACGCGCTGCGTGGTGCCCACCAGCGCATCGCCGAAGCGGCGCACGTTGCCGTCGATCACGCGCTGCAGCGTTTGCAGGCGCGCCAGCTTCACCGCATGGGGCGTGTCGTCGTGCAGCGCGGCGGCCGGCGTGCCGGGGCGCGGGCTGAAGATGAAGCTGAAGCTGTTGTCGAACTGGCAGTCGTCGATCAGCTTCATCATCTTGGCGAAGTCTTCGTCCGTCTCGCCCGGGAAGCCGACGATGAAGTCGCTCGACAGCGCGAGTTCGGGCCGGATGGCGCGCAGCTTGCGCACGGTGCTCTTGTATTCCATGGCCGTGTAGCCGCGCTTCATGGCCATCAGGATGCGGTCGCTGCCGTGCTGCACCGGCAGGTGCAGATGCGACACCAGCTGCGGCACCTTGGCGTAGGCCTCGATGAGCCGCGGCGTGAACTCGTTGGGGTGGCTGGTGGTATAGCGGATGCGCTCGATGCCCGGGATCTCGGCCACGTATTCGATCAGCAGCGCGAAGTCGGCGATCTCGGCCGTGTCGCCCATGCGCCCGCGGTAGGCGTTCACGTTCTGCCCCAGCAGCGTGACCTCTCGCACGCCCTGGTCGGCAAGGCCCGCAATCTCCACCAGCACGTCGTCCAGCGGTCGGTTCACTTCCTCGCCGCGCGTGTAGGGCACCACGCAGTAGCTGCAGTATTTGGAGCAGCCTTCCATGATCGACACGAAGGCGGTCACGCCTTCGACGCGCGCGGGCGGCAGGTGGTCGAACTTCTCGATCTCGGGAAAGCTGATGTCCACCTGCGGCCGCTCCAGCCGCTCGCGGTCCTTCAGCATCTCGGGCAGGCGGTGCAGCGTCTGCGGGCCGAACACGATGTCGACATAGGGCGCGCGCGCGATGATGGCTTCGCCCTCCTGGCTGGCCACGCAGCCACCCACGCCGATCTTCACGCCCTTGGCCTTCAGGTGCTTCACGCGTCCGAGGTCGGAGAACACCTTTTCCTGCGCCTTCTCGCGCACCGAGCAGGTGTTGAAGAGGATGAGGTCGGCCTCGTCCACGTTCTGCGTCGGCTCGTAGCCCTCGGCGGCGTTCAGCACGTCGGCCATCTTGTCCGAGTCGTACTCGTTCATCTGGCAGCCGAAGGTTTTGATAAAGACTTTTTTGCTCATGGGGTGCTCTCTGGGCCTCCCGCTAAGGGAAAGGCGAAATGCAGCGCGGCGCTATTGCTCGCTGCGCGCACGGCGGGCGACGGCCCGCCGGCTTCTTCATTGCGTATTGACGGTGTCGTTCGAAGTGAACGGCCAGATGTTCAGGAAGGGCTTGTTCAGCGACTCGCGACTGGCCGTCGCCTCGCTCGGCGTGAGGATCCACACCTCGCGCAGCAGGCCGGCGGCATCCCGCGTGTAGTTCACGAGGTATTTCTGGCCGACGATGGCGCCCGCCATCACCAGCATGTTCTGTTCGCTGCGGATGCGGGCGCCAGGCGCCAGGCGGTCTGCGTGGCCGTCGAGCTCAACGTCGGGCGCACTGGTCACCATGAACTTGCCGCGCAGCGTGCCGATGGGGAAGGTGCGCCCGCCCACCATCGATTCGTTTTGCGTCTGCGGCCGGGGCACGTCGGCCTGGGCCGCTGCGTCAACGGAAAAAAGGGTTGCAGCTACTGTGCAAAGCGCTATGAAAGTGAGAGCATTCGTGGGAATCTTGCAGCGGTTCATGGGGTATATCCAGAGGCTGTGGAGCGCCGATTTTAGCGAGGGGGTGAAATCCCCCTTGGCGCCTGCCACAGTGGGTGGTGCATGGGCCTTGCAGGGCGCTTTACTTATCTTTACGGCACTCGTGGACACTGCGAACCGACCGCTGCTCCAATAGCCGCTGTCAGCCCAAAGTGCTCAAAAATCCATGAAGAAAAAACTCGTTCTCGGCCTTGCAGGTGTGTTGATCGTAGCCGTCGCGGGATGGTGGTGGAACGGGGCTGGCGATCGCATGTCGGCAAAGAACGCCAAGCCGGCCACCGCGGCCGGCGGAGCGCCCGCGGGCAGTGCCCCGCCCGCGCTCGTCACCTTGGCTACGGCCGAGCGGCAGGACGTGCCGGTGACGGTGCAGGTCAATGGCAGCGTGGTCTCGCTCAACAGTGTCGACCTGCGGCCGCAGGTGACCAACACGGTTGCGGCGGTGCACGTGAAAGAGGGGCAGTTCGTCAAGGAGGGCCAGCTGCTCTTCACGCTCGACGACCGCAACGACCAGGCCAACCTTGCCCGTGCCCGCGCACAGCAAAAGCGCGACGAGGCCACCATGGCCGACCTCGAGCGCCAGTACAAGCGCAGCCAGGAACTGCTGGCGCAAAACTTCATTTCAAGGAGTGCCACCGACGCCACGCTGTCGCAGCTCGAGGCGCAGCGCGCCGCGGTGGCTGCCGACCGTGCCGCCGTCCAGTCGGCGCAGGTGGCGCTCGGCTACGCCACGCTGCGCGCGCCCATCGCCGGGCGCATCGGCGCCGTCAACATCTACCCCGGCACGCTGGTGCAGCCCACGCTGTCGCTGGTCACCATCACGCAGCTCGACCCGATTGCGGTGAGCTTCCCGGTGCCTGAGGCCAATCTGCAAGACCTGCTGGCGGCGGCGCGCAGCCGTTCCAAGGTCGAGGCGCTCGTCAGCGGACGCAAGGAGCCGCTGACCGGCGTGCTCAACTTCGTCGACAACACGGTCGACCCGCAAATCGGCACCGTGCGCGCCAAGGCGGTGTTCGACAACGCCGACCAGAGCCTCTGGCCCGGACAGTTCGTCGGCACGCGCATCACGGTGCGCACCCTCTCCGGCGCCACCGTGGTGCCGGCGGCGGCGCTCATGATGCTGTCCGACGGCGCTTCGCTCTACGTGGTCGACGAGGCCAAGGACGCCAAGCGACGCAAGGTACAGGTGCTCTACAACTTCGGCACCAAGGTGGCGGTGAGCGGTGTAGAGCCGGGCGAGCAGGTGGTCATCGAAGGTAGCCAGAACGTGCGCCCGGGCGGCAAGGTCCGCGTCGACAAGAAGGCCGCACCGGCCGGCACCACGGGGGTTGCGCCGGGCAGCGCGGCATCGACGGACACCCAGACCCCGCGGGAACGCGCATGAACATCTCGGAGCTCTGCATCCGTCGTCCCGCGATGACGGTGCTGTTGTCCGCCGCCGTCGTGGTGGCGGGCATCTTTGCGTACTTCAGCATCCCGGTTGCGGCGCTGCCGAGCTACAACACGCCGGTCATCAACGTGAACGCCCAGCTGCCGGGCGCAAGCCCGGACACCATGGCATCGTCGGTCGCGCTGCCGCTCGAGAAGCAGTTCTCGACCATTCCAGGCCTGCAGACAATCAGTTCGGTCAATACGCAGGGCGTGAGTTCGATCACGCTGGAGTTCGTGAGCAGCCGCGACATCGACGCCGCCGCCGTCGACGTGCAGGCCGCGTTGCTGCGCGCCCAGCGGCAGCTGCCGCAGGAACTGACGCAGCTGCCTTCGTACCGCAAAGTGAATCCGGCCGATGCGCCGGTGCTGTTCATCGCGCTGATTTCTCCGTCGATGAACCCGTCCGAGCTCAACGACTATGCCGAGAACCTGATCTCGCCCACGCTCTCAACCATCGATGGCGTGGCGCAGGTGGGCGTGTATGGCCGCAAGGCCTTTGCGGTGCGAATCAAGGCCAATGCCGACCTGCTCAATGCGCGCAACATTACGCTCGACGAGCTGGCCAAGGCCGTGAACTCGGCCAACGCCAACACGCCGGTCGGCACGCTCGACGGGCCGCGCCAGACGCTCACCATCCAGGCCAACCGCCAGCTCACCAAGGCGGAAGATTTCGCCAAGCTGATCGTCGGGCAGCGCAACGGCGCGCCGGTGCGGCTCGACGAAGTGGCCACCATCGAGAACAGCTTCGAATCGGTCAAGACCGCGAGCAGCTTCAATGGCCAGAGCTCCATCTCGCTGGCCGTGCAGCGCCAGCCCAATGCCAACACGGTGGAGGTGGTGGATGCGGTGCGCGCGCTCATTCCGCGCTTCAAGGCCGAGCTGCCGCAATCGGTCGAGATCCACATGGTGAACGACCGCTCGCTGTCCATCCGCGAGGCCGTGCACGACGTGCAGCTCACGCTGCTGGGCACCATCGCGCTGGTGGTGCTGGTGATCTTCCTGTTCCTGCACCGGCTGGTGGCGACGCTGATTCCGGCCGCGACCATTCCCATCTCGCTGATCGGCGCGGTGGCGCTGCTCTACGCCTTTGGCTATAGCCTGGACAACGTCTCGCTGCTGGGCATCACGCTGGCCGTGGGCCTGGTGGTGGACGATGCGATCGTGGTGCTCGAAAACATCATGCGCTACGTCGAAAAGGGCATGGAGCCCTTTGCCGCGGCGCTGCGCGGCGCGCGCGAGGTGGGCTTCACCATCGTCTCGATCTCGATCTCGCTGGTGGCGGTGTTCATTCCCATCTTCTTCATGCCGGGCGTGATCGGCCTGCTGTTCCACGAGTTCGCGGTGGTGGTTGCGCTGGCGGTGCTGGTGTCGGCCGTCGTCTCGCTCACGCTGGTGCCGATGCTCGCGAGCCGGCTGCTCAAGCACGTGCCCCGCAAGGACGGCGTGCTCGACCATGAAGAGGGGCATCCGGAACCCGGCACCGCCATCGGCCGCGCCTTTGAGCGCGGCTACCGCTGGGTGCATGGCAGCTACATGCGCACGCTCGACTGGACACTGGGACACCGCGCACTGATGCTGCTGATCGCCGGCGGCACCTTCATCGTCACTGCGTGGCTGTTCGTCTCCATTCCGAAGGGCTTCTTTCCCGAGGAGGACATCGGGCAGATCCAGATCACCACCGAAGCGGCCGAGGACATTTCCTTCACCGCCATGAACGCACTTCAGGAACGCGTGGCCGCATCGCTCCTGGCCGACCCGAGCGTGGCTTACGTGAACTCGTTCGTCGGCGTGGGTGGCCCCACGGCCACGCAGAACTCCGGCCGCCTGTTCGCCGTGCTCAAGCCGCGCAACCAGCGCCCCAAGATGGCCGTGGTGCTCGAGTCGCTGCGCCAGCGCTTCCGCGAGATTCCGGGCATTGCGGTCTACATGCAGCCGGTGCAGAACCTGCGCCTGGGCGGCCGCCAGAGCAAGGCGCGCTTCCAGTACACGCTGCAGAGCGTGAACGCGGGCGAGATGGTGCCCTGGGCCACGCGGCTGATGGAGCGCATGCGCGCCGACCCGGCGTTCCGCGACGTCACCAGCGATTCGCAGAACCGCGGCCTGCAAGCCACGCTCGAGGTCGACCGCGACAAGGCCGGCGTGCTCGGCGTGGCCGTGGGCGACCTTCGCACCGCGCTCTACAACGCCTATGGCGACCGGCAGATCGGCAGCATCTACGGCGCGAGCAACACCTACCAGGTGATTCTCTCGGCCTCCGACAACGACCGCCAGTTCGAGGACGACATGTCGCGCCTGTCGGTGCGCAGCACCACGGGCCGGCTGGTTCCGCTCTCGGCCTTCTCGACCGTCCAGCGCACCGTGGGACCGACCTCGGTCAACCACCAGGGCCAGCTGCAGGCGGTGACGGTGTCGTTCAACCTCGCGCCCGACGTGCCGCTGGGCAACGCGACCGCGAAGATCGACCAGTTCAAGGAAGAGCTGAAGATGCCGCCGTCGATCATCACCACCTACGGCGGCGATGCGGCGGTGTTCCAGAGCTCGCAGGCCAGCCAGGCCGTGCTGCTGGTGCTGGCCGTGCTGGTGATCTACGTGCTCTTGGGCGTGCTGTACGAAAGCTACATCCATCCGCTGACCATCCTGGCCGGCCTGCCGTCGGCCGCCGTGGGCGCGCTGCTTTCACTCAAGCTCTTCAGCTTCGACCTGACGCTGATTGCCACCATCGGCATCCTGCTCCTGATCGGCATCGTGAAGAAAAACGCGATCATGATGATTGACTTTGCGCTCGATGCGCAGCGCACCGAAGGCATGAAGCCGGTCGATGCGATCCGCGAGGCCTGCCGGCTGCGCTTCCGCCCCATCATGATGACCACGCTGGCCGCGCTGATGGGTGCGCTGCCGCTGGCATTGGGGCTGGGCGCCGGCGCCGAACTGCGCCAGCCGCTGGGTGTGGCGGTGGTGGGCGGGCTCATCTTCTCGCAGGTGATCACGCTTTACATCACGCCCGCGATCTATCTTGCGCTCGACCGCTACAGCGGCACCGGGCCCATGGTCGATCTGCCGGGCGAGGCGAAAAAGGCCGAGGCCGGTGGCGCCGCCGCGGGGCACGCGGCCTCCTCGCACGCCTAGGTCGTCGTCTCGTCGAGGATGTCGTCGTCCTCGTCCGTCACCAGGTGGGCGGTGTCGCTCCAGCCCACCAGGCTGAAGCCCTCGGGCGTCCACAGCATGCGGTTGATGGCCGCGTTGCCGAGCTGCCAGGTGCGCGGCGCCTGCAGCTCCTGGCGCGTGGCGGCGCGGTAGAGCACGTCCATCACGCCGCCGTGCGCCACCAGCGCCACCAGTTGGCCCGGATGGCGCGCGGCCAGTTTCGACGCAATGTGCGTCACGCGCTCGCGAAACGCCAGCAGGCTCTCGCCGCCCTCGGGCTCGAACTCGGGATCGCGCTCGCGCCAGCGCCTGGCCTGGTCGGGCAAGGTGGCTTCGATCTCCGCGAAGCTCATGCCCTCGAAGCGGCCGAAGGCGCGTTCGCGCAGGCCGGGCTCGGGGTGCACCGTGAGGCCATGGGGGCGCGCGATCTCCTGCGCGGTCTGCCAGGCGCGCGACAGGTCGCTCGCGTAGATCGCGCCGATGTCTTCGTGCGCCAGCGCCTGCCCCACGCGCCGGGCCTGCCAGAGGCCGGTGGCGTTGAGTCCGACGTCGAGCTGGCCCTGGATGCGGGTGTCGACGTTCCAGGCGGTCTCGCCATGGCGAACGGCAATCAGGCGGGTGATTTCTTCCATCGGCCGGATTCTAGAAGCGGCTCACTTCTTCGCAGCCGAGAGTTCGATGTTCACGCGGCGCTCGCCCTGCGGCGGATTCGGGAATCCTTGCAGCGCGGCCTGGAACATCACCGGCAGGATGGTCGCGCTCGCGTTGTACGGCCCGTCGTTGCGGGCCCGTGTTTCGTAGACGACGCGGTTCGAGCCGATGTCGCGCAGCACGATGCTCACCTCGCGCTCATACCAGGGGTTGGCCGCAGGCGGGATGAAGCCAGGCCCACCGTACCAGCCGCCGCCATACCAGCGGCGCGCGTAGCCGTGGTAGCCGTAGCCAGCGCCCCAGGGGCCGTCGAACAGCCACGGGTCGGCCCAGGGCGAAAGGCCGACCGTCACGCGTGCGCCGATCTGCGCGCTGTACTGCGGCTTGGCGTCGTCGCGGCGGAGGCCCACTTTTTCGAGTGCCGCCGCGGCCATCGCCTCGAGCGATTCCTGCTGGGCGGCGTCGGCCTGCTGCGACGGCAGCCGTTCGAAGCGGTAGGTGGCGCTGGGCGGCACCGCGGCGAGCGAGGAGAAGCTTTTCACATCGCTGTCGACCACCCACGAGGTGGCGCAGCCGCTCAGTGATGCTGCCAAAAAGAGAGCAAAAAACGCACGTTTCATGAGGATCTCCGGGCTCCGCGGCCCAAAATTCCCCTGGGTTGCCCGTTCAGCCCTGGAGGATGCGCAGGGCTGCAGGTGCCTGGGAGAGCAGGTCGAAAGAAGGCGTGTCGAAGGCCTTGTCGCCGTCTTCGTCGGCCACGCCGGTGGCCTTCAGACCCTTGAAGTCGTGCCGCGTTCCGTCGAGCAGGTGCGAGGGCACCACGTTCTGCAGCGCGGTGAACATGTTCTCCACGCGGCCGGGATGCTTTCTGTCCCACTCGCGCAGCATTTCGCCGACCTGCTTGCGCTGCAGGTTTTCCTGGCTGCCGCACAGCGTGCACGGAATGATCGGAAATTCGCGGTGCTGCGCCCAGCGCACCAGGTCTTTCTCGGCCACGTAGGCGAGCGGGCGGATCACGATGTGCTTGCCGTCGTCGCTCACGAGCTTGGGCGGCATGCTCTTGAGCTTGCCCGCGAAGAACATGTTGAGAAAAAAGGTCTGCAGCATGTCGTCGCGGTGGTGCCCCAGTGCCACCTTGGTGGCGCCGAGCTCGTCCGCCACGCGGTACAGGATGCCGCGGCGCAGGCGGCTGCACAAACCGCAGGTCGTCTTGCCCTCGGGAATCACGCGCTTGACGATGCTGTAGGTGTCCTGGTTCTCGATGTGGAAGTCCACGCCGAGCTCGCTCAAATACTTGGGCAGCACTTCTTCCGGAAAGCCGGGCTGCTTCTGGTCGAGGTTGACCGCGACGATGTCGAAATGAATCGGTGCGCGCGCCTTGAGCTTGAGCAGGATGTCCAGCATGGCGTAGCTGTCCTTCCCGCCCGAGACGCACACCATGACCTTGTCGCCCTCTTCGATCATGTTGTAGTCGACGATGGCGCGGCCCACTTCGCGGCACAGGCGCTTTTCAAGCTTGTGCGTCTCGCGTTCGATCTTCAGCGAGTTGGTGGCGATGGGGGTGGCGCCGGCGACGGGCGCCTCGTCGATCCAGACGGCGTTCATGGGTGGGCTGCTTCAGGCAAATCGGGGGGAGGAAGCCCCGATTTTGCCTTGGATCACCATTCCCCGGCTTCCATGCGGATAGCCACCTCGCAGTCGTCGAAGATTTCGAGCTTGGCGATCTTCACCCGCACGCCGACCACGCCGGGCAGCTGCAGCAGGCGCTGCGCAAGCTTGCCGATGAGGGTTTCGAGCAGGTTCACGTGCTCGGCCGTGCACTCGTCGATGATGATGCGGCGCACCTTGCGGTAGTCCAGCACATGAAAGATGTCGTCGTCCTTCGGCATCAGCGGCTGCGCGCCCAGATGCAGCTCGGCGTCGACCTGGATCGGCTGCGGCGCCGTCTTTTCCTGGTCGAGGATGCCCAGGTTGGCATCGAAGCGAAGCCCTTGCAGGGTGAGAGTCTGGCGGCCGATGGGGGTAGAGGACATGGTGGGGCTCACATCAGCGAGAAGTCGCGGTCGAATTTCATGAGGTGCTGGCCCCCGTCCACCAAGAGCGTGGTGCCGGTGATCGAGTTGTTCTCCAGCGCGAACTTCACCGTGGCCGCGACGTCGGCAGGCGTGGAAGAGCGGCCCAGCGGCGACAGCTTGTGCAGCTGCGAAAACTTGGCCTCGTCGAGCATGTGGCTCGGCAGCGTGAGGCCGGGCGCCACGCCCACCACCCGCACGCGTGGCGCCAGCGCCATGGCCAGCATGGGCGTGGCGGCTTCGAGTGCAGCCTTGGAGAGCGTGTAGCTGAGAAAGTCGGGGTTCGGGTTCCAGAGCTTCTGGTCGAGCAGGTGCACCACCGCGCCCTGCGCGTCACGCAGCGCCAGGTGGTCGCGCAATGCCTGCGCCAGCAGGATGGCCGCGCCGGTGTTGCTACGCGCGTGTCGCTCCATGAGCGCATAGCTGAAGCTGGCCGCGTCGTCGTGCTCGAAGAGGGACGCACTGTGGACCACAGCGTCGACCCCGCCGAAATGCGCCGCCACGCGCGGCAGCAAGGCGCGGGTGGCGCCTTCGTCGAGGAGGTCGGCCTCGAAGACTGCCGAACTGCCCGAAAGTCCCGCGCAATCGGCCGCCGTTTGCTCGGCTTCGGCCCGCGAGCTGCGGTAGTGCACCGCCACCTGCCAGCCCCCTGCGGCGAGGGCCAGTGCGATCTCGCGGCCCAGCCGGCGTCCGGCTCCCGTGACGAGGACGGTGCGGGGGGCCGGAGTAACAGGAGGAAGAGGCACTGTGCTCATGCGGAGAGAGAAGGGAGAATCGGGGCGTGACGATAAAGACGACAAACAGTTTACCCATCGCCCTCGATACTTTGATTGCCCGCGCGGTGGAACGCGCCGGCGGATGGATCGGCTTCGACCGCTTCATGGCGCTGGCCTTGTACGCACCGGGTCTGGGCTACTACGCCAACAGCTCCGCCAAGTTCGGCCACATGCCGTCTTCGGGCAGCGACTTCGTGACGGCGCCCGAACTCACGCCCATGTTCGGCCAGGCCCTCGCGGCCCAGGTGGTCGAAGCGCTGGAGAAGACTGGCACCGACACGGTCTGGGAGTTTGGCGCCGGCTCGGGCGCGCTCGCGGTGCAGTTGCTGCACGCGCTCGACGAAATGGGCCGCGGCGACGTGCGCTACCGCATCGTCGACCTGTCGGGCACCTTGCGCGAGCGGCAGCAGCAGGCGCTGGTGCGCTATGCCGACCGCGTCGATTGGCTCGGCGAGCTGCCGGAGTCGATGCAGGGCGTGGTGGTTGGCAACGAGGTGCTCGATGCAATGCCGGTGCAACTGCTGGCGCGCGCGGGCGGCCAGTGGCATGAGCGCGGCGTGGTTCGCAATGCAAGCGGCAATGGCTGGACCTGGGCCGATCGCGCCACGGAACTGCGGCCGCCCTTCGAGGTGCCGGGCGAGCACGACTATCTCACTGAAATCCATCCCCAGGCCGAGGCCTTCATCGCCACCCTGGCGGACCGCCTGGTAAAGGGTGCGGCCTTTTTCATCGACTACGGTTTTCCGGAGCGCGAGTACTACCACCCGCAGCGCCACATGGGAACGGTGATGTGCCACCGTGCGCACCAGGCCGACGGCGATCCGCTGTCCGACGTGGGCTACAAGGACATCACGGCGCACGTCAACTTCACTGGCATTGCGCTGGCGGGACAGGAAGCGGGGCTCGAGGTGCTGGGCTACACGAGCCAGGCGCGGTTTCTGCTGAACTGCGGGTTGCTTGCGAGGATGGAGCAGGGCTCTACTGCGGAGCGGGGAATGGCGGCTCGGCTCATTCATGAGCATGAGATGGGGGAGCTGTTCAAGGTGGTGGGGTTTGCTGTTGGTGAGCCTTGGGATGCAATGGGGTTTGTGGAGGGGGATCGGAGTCATACGCTCTGACTCTTTGAGCTGTTGGCCTTGTTTGCTTCCCGAGGCCGGGACTCGCCCCGGCGGGCGACTCACTTTCTTTTGCTTCGCCAAAAGAAAGTAAGCAAAGAAAAGGCGACCCCACTGTCTGCGACCCTCCGCTTCGCTGCGGGCAACCTGCGGTGCTCGGGTTTCGCGGGGTCTCGCAGAACTCGCTTCGCTCAGACAGCTGCGAGCCCTGATCCGCGAAACCCTGCGCTCCTCGGCGCATACAGAGGGGCTT
>NZ_LMCQ01000012.1:683004-769994 GCF_001424835.1 Variovorax sp. Root318D1
CCCCTTCTGTATGCGCCGAGGAGCGCAGATGGAGGCGGGATCAGGGCCGCAGCTGTTTGAGCGAAGCGAGTTCTGCGGACCCCCGCCGGAGTCGAGCACCGCAGGTTGCCCGTAGCGCAGCGGAGGGACGCAGACAGTAGGGGTCGCCTTTCTTTGCTTACTTTCTTTGGCGAAGCAAAGAAAGTGAGTCGCCCGCCGGGGCGACACCCGGCCTCGGAACCCAAACAACCGACAACGGCAAATAAGCTACCAACAAAGATTTCGTTGAGAAACTACCTCAGTAAACCTACATTGGCTGAATGACCGCTTCTCAAAGCAAAGCCGAAGCCCCTCCGCAGCACTTCGAAGTGCGCCCCTTCCCCGCCCCCGTAGGCGCAGAAATCCTCGGCCTCGACATCTCCAAGTCCATCAACGACGAAGATTTCGCGCGCATCCACCGTGCCCACCTGGACCACCACGTCCTGGTATTCCGCAACCAGCAGATCACCCCCGCAGAGCACATCGATTTCAGCCGCCGTTTCGGCCCGCTCGAAATCCACGTGCTGCACCAGTTCCATCTCAAGAACCACCCCGAGATCCTGATCGTCAGCAACATCAAGGAAAACGGTGAGCCCATCGGCCTGGGCGATGCGGGCGCCTACTGGCACTCCGACCTCTCGTACAAGCCCCAGCCGAGCCTCGGCTCCCTGTTGCATGCGCAAGAGCTGCCGAGCGAAGGCGGCGACACGCTCTTCGCCGATCAGCACCTCGCTTGGGAAGCTCTGAGCGCGGATCTGCAGCAACGCATCCTGCCGCTCCAGGCCGAGCACAGCTACCTTGCCAAGTACGAAGAGCTGCGCGCCAAGAACCCCTGGCGGCCGAAGCTCTCGCAGGCGCAGGTCGATCAGGTCACGCCCGCCGTGCAGCCGGTCGTGCGCACGCATCCCGAGACGGGCCGAAAGGCGCTGTTCGTCAGTGAGCATTTCACGACGGGCATCGTCGGCCTGCCGCAAGAGGAGAGCGACGCGCTGCTGGCCGAGCTGTTCGCGCACAGCGTGAAGCCCGAGTTCGTGTACCGGCACCAATGGGCGCCGCACGACCTGGTGTTCTGGGACAACCGCTCGCTGATGCACTTGGCGGCCGGCACGCCAGACCACCTGCGCCGCCGGCTGAACCGCACCACTATCGCTGGCGACACGCCGTTCTGAGAGGGACGACGGGCCGATCTTCCTTCAGCTGGCGGCAGGCTTGCCACCGCCCTTGCGCAGCGTGCGCAGCTCAGCGGTCAGGAACTCTTTGGCATCCCTCACCGCGCCATTCGGCATCTTCACCTGGTAGGGCTTGCCCGTCATCTCGGAGCGCGACGCGCAGCGGTCGATGAAGTCTTCCGCGGTGACGATCTCGTCCTTGAAGTGGTCGAACTTGGCTTGCATGTGCTTCGCGGCGTTGGCGGCGTTGTGCGCGTCGCCATTGCGCATGAAGGTCATGGTCTTCATGTTCGAGACGCGAAGGATCAGTGTGTCGATGAGCTTCTGCTCCGACGCGGAAGGGGTGGCCTGCGCCAGCGCCGCAGCGGCACCAAGCAAAAGTGCGAACAGTGCGGTGCGCAGAAACCGGAAGGAAGACAACATGGATCTGAGAAGGAGAAGGAGTTCCGGACCATGCTAGAGCGAGGGGCCCCGGCATGTCAAACCGGCCCGCCTCGGGTCTAATTGCAGTTTTTGGCACGCGTGATTTCTCCATGAGCCCCCCGACCCTCGATCTTTTGTCGATTGCCAATGCGTTGGCCGACGCGGCCGCCGCGCAATCGATGCATTACTTCCGCACGCCGCTCGACATCGTCACCAAGGCCGACGCGAGCCCGGTCACGCTGGCGGACCGCGCCGCCGAAATGGCCATGCGCGAGATCCTGGGCGAGCGTGCCGCAGCCGATGGCATCTTCGGCGAGGAGCACGGCCTCGAACGGCTCGACGCCGAGCGCGTCTGGGTGCTCGACCCTATCGACGGCACGCGCAGCTTCATCACCGGATCGCCGCTATGGGGCACGCTGATCGGCGTGCTGCAAGGCCCGCGCGTGGTGCTTGGCATGGTCGACATGCCGGTGCTCAAGGAGCGCTGGATCGGCCAGCTCGGCAAAGGCGCGACGCGCGACGGAAAGCCGGTGCGCGCGAGCGGCTGCACCGAAGTGGCCAAGGCGCGCATCGTCACCACCTCCCCCGACATCTTTGCGCCGGCCGACTGGCAGGCCTTCGACCGGCTCAGCCGGCAGTGCGCGATGCGGCGCTTCGGCGGCGATTGCTACGGCTACGCCCAGCTGGCCGGCGGCACCATCGACCTCGTGGTGGAAACCGGCCTGCAGCCCTACGACTACCTTGGGCCCGCGGGCCTGATCGAGGCCGCGGGCGGCGTCATCACCGACTGGCAGGGCCAGCCGCTGGGCCTGGAGTCCGATGGCCGGGTGATTGCCGCGGCCACGCCCGAACTCCATGGCCAGGCGATGGCCATCCTCGCCGCGCGGGCTTGAACCGGCCTAGACTGTTTCAATGATCCGCTGGCTGATCGTCGTCGTCCTTGCCCTGGTACTCATGAGCGGCCTTACGGCTTGGCTGCGCCGGTTCGGCTTTGGGCGGCTGCCCGGCGATTTCGAATTCCGCGCCTTCGGCCGCCACTGGCAGCTGCCGATCTCCAGCACTCTGGTGCTCAGCATGATCGCGGCGCTGATTGCGCGCTTCATCTAGCGCAACCGATGAACCTAAAGTCCGAAAAGAGAAGAACCACGCGATGAGAGCCTGCGTCGACATCGGCGGCACCAAGGTGGCCGTGAGCCTTTCCCCCTCGAGCGATGCGCCGCTGGCCGGCCGCCGCAGCGAGCCGACTGCCAAGACCGGCGACAACGATGCCGTGGCCGTGCAGATCATCCGCATGATCGAGGAAGCCTGCGCCGAACAAGGCGTTGATACCGGCGCGATCACCCGCGTCGGCGTGTCTTCGACCGGGCCCTTCGAATTGAAGGACGGCATGGTGGAACTTGCAACGCCCAACATCTGCGGCGGCATTGCAGGCCCGGCGCGCGGCCTCCCCAACAACTGGATGACGGCGATCATCGAAGCGCCGCTGGCCCGGCGCTTCGGCAGCGTGCGGGTCGAGAACGATGCGGTGGCGGCGCTGGAGGCCGAGCGCCAGTGGGGCGCGCTCAAGGGGCTGGACCACTGCGCCTATGTCACCTGGAGCACCGGCGTGGGCGTGGGCTTGTGCGTCGACGGGCGACCGCTGCGCGGCAAGAACGGCAACGCCGGACATGCGGGCCACAGCTTCGTGGCCGACGACGCGAGCGGCGCGCTCTGCGGATGCGGCAACCTTGGCGACGTGGAGGCATTGGTAGCCGGCAACTCCATCGCGCGCCGCCTGGGGCAGCCTGCGCCCGAGTTGTTCGCGGCCGCCTCAAGCGGTGAACCGCATGCCGTCGAGATCGTCGATGCCCTGTGCCGCGTCATGGGCCGGATGATCTACAACCTGGTGGCCACGCTCGATCTCCAGCGCATCAGCCTGGGCGGCAGCGTGTTCTGGCACCACCGCGAGTTTCTGCTGCCGCGATTGCAGGCGCAGGTCGATGGCAAGCTGCTGCCGCTCACGCGCGGCGTGATGCTGGTGCCCGCCGGGCTCGGCGAAAAGGTCGGCGACTACGCGGCCCTTGCGCTGCTCGACTGAAGCCGGGCTGCTTCGGGCGGCCAGGGGGGCGATGCCGTCCCTGCGCCGGCCCCGCGGCTCAGCGTCTCGATGATCTGGCCCAGGCGGCGCAAGCCGGTGTCGACAGCTTCACCGTAAGGCCAACCGCAATTGATGCGCAGGTAGTGGTCGAAGCGCGACGAGTTGGAGAACAGCGTGCCGGGCGCCACCACGATCCGCTCGGCCAGCGCCGCATCGAAGACCCTCGAAGAAGAAAGCCGTTCGGGCAGCTCGACCCACAGTTGCAGTCCGCCGGGCGGCAGGTTGATGCGCGTACCCGCGGGAAAGTAGCTGGCAATCGCGTCGGCGGTCTGCTCGCGCTGCGTCTTGAGGCAACCGCGCAGATGCCGCAGGTGGCGGTCGTAGGCGCCGGTGCCCATGAAGAGGCCCGCCGCGCCTTGCGAGAGCCCTTCGTTGTTGCGCGTCTGCGCAAATTTGAGCATTTCCACCCGCGCCTGCCAGCGTCCGGCCGCGATCCAGCCCAGCCGCAGGCCGGGCGCAAGAATCTTGTGCAGCGATGCGCAATGGATCACATTGCCGCTGGCGTCCCACGACTTGAGCGCGCGCGGCGGCGTCGGGGCGTCGATCAGTTCGCTGTAGGTGTCGTCCTCGATCAGCGGAATCGCATGCCGCTCGCAAAGCTGAGCGAGCCTCGCCTTGTGGGCGTCGGGCATCACGCTCCCCAGCGGGTTCTGCAAGTGCGGCACCACCACCACGGCCTTGATGTTGTCGTAGGTGCTGATCGCAAGCTCCAGCGCCTCGATCGAAAGGCCGGTCTGCGGACTGGTCGGAATCTCCAGCGCGCGCATGCCGAGGCTTTCGAGCACCTGCAGCAGGCCATAGAAGGTGGGCGACTCCACCGCCACCGTGTCGCCCGGCTGAGCCACGGCGCGCAGCGCGAGGTTGAGCGCCTCGATACAGCCGTTGGTCACCAGGATGTCGTCCGGCGAGATCGCCATGCCCACGCGCAGGCTGCGCTGCGCGAGCACCTCGCGGAACTGGCGATGGCCTTTCAGCGGCGATGCGACCGTCAGCATCTCGGGCTGCTGGCGCAGCATGCGCGTCATCGCATTGCGCAGCGCCTCGGCGGGATACAGCTCCGGTGCGCCGCGCGCGATCGAGAGATTGAGCTTCTCGGGAATCTGCCGGCGGCGCGCCACGAAGTCCGACACCTTGGCGTGGATGCCCACGTACTGCGCCGGGTCCGGCGGCACGCCGGCGGCGGGCTCCTCCATCGGCGCAATGGCCAGCCGCCGCGGCCGGCGCACGAAGTACCCCGAGCGGTCCCGCGCCTCGACCCACCCATCGCTCTCCATCGTGCGGCACAGCTGCAGCGCGGTCGAAAGGCTGATGTCGTGCAGCCGCATGAGGCTGCGCAGCGACGGCAGCTTGTCGCCCTGCTTGAGCGAGCCGGTGTGGATCGCGTCCACGTAGTGCGCTGCGAGCTGGCGGTAGAGCGGTAGCGAGTCCATGGCGTCGATGCTCCCCCGATCGCGCATCCGAAAACAGATGCAGTTGCAAAGGAAAACGACCATAACAGATGCGCTGCGGCGCTCGCTGTTCCGGTGCGAATCGCCTTGGCGTGTGCCTGTTTTTTGAGCGGCCGAATTCCTACGATGGCCGCATCCACTCCGAAAGCCGCGCCATGCAACCCGCCACGCTCGATCCACTGCCCGACACCGTCACCTTGCAGGCGGGACAGGCCTTGCGCACCGCGCTCGACCCCGCGACCTGGCTCGAAGTGCTGGAGGGCCGGGCACAACTGGTGTCGCCGCCGTCATGGTTCGGCGACACCGTGTTCACCGTGAAGAGCCTGCTGGCCGAAGGCGACGTGCATCGCCTGGAACGAGGCGGCTGGATCGAGCTGTCGGCGCTGACGCCGGTGCGGCTGCGGGTTCATGCGCCGCAACAGGCACCGGCACCGGCGGCTCGGCCTGCAGAGATCCGGCCTGTGATGCGCCTGGTGCGGCTCTTGACCGGCACCTGAACGGGCTGCCGCGTTCTGGCTAGCGCTGGCTCGCGGCGTGCCGCAGCGCTTCGAGAAAGCTGCGCCGCCACCAATGGATGTCTTGCTCGCGGATGCGCGAGAGCAGCTTCTGGTGCCGCTCGCGCCGCTCCTCGAGCGGCATCTGCAGCGCCTGCTGCACGGTTTCGGCCGTGCCGTGGGTGTCGTACGGATTCACCAGCAGCGCTTCCTTCAGCTGCTCGGCCGCACCGGCAAAGCGCGACAGCACCAGCACGCCTGGGTCGGCCGGGTCTTGCGCCGCGATGTATTCCTTGGCGACGAGGTTCATGCCGTCGCGCAGCGGCGTCACCAGCCCGACCGCCGCGGCACGGCACAGCCCCGGCACGCGCTTGCGCGCCACCATGCGGTGGATGTAGCGCACCGGCATCCAGTCGAGCTCGCCGTAGTCGCCGTTGATGGCGCCGCACAGCGATTCGAGCTCACGCCGGATGTCTCCATAGGCATCGACCGTTTCGCGCGTGGGCGACGCAATCTGGATCAGCGTGGCGCTGCGTCGGTTCTCGGGGTAGTTGGCCAGCAGCTCGCGAAAGGCCCGCACCCGCTGCGGAATGCCCTTGGAGTAGTCGAGCCGGTCGATGCCCAGCAGCAACCGGCGCTGCGAATACTCGCGCTTCATGGTCTCGAACATGTCGCGCGACTCCTTGGCGTGCGTGAGCGCCGCGAACTCGTCGACGTCAATGCCGATGGGGAAGGTGCTGCAGCGCACCGTCTGCCCGTAGGCTCGGTACATCTCGTCGCCCAGGTATTCGCCATGGGCCTCGTTGCGCACGTAGTGTTCGAAATGCTGCACGTCCTGCTGCGCCTGGAAGCCGATCAGGTCGTAGGAGAACAGCGAGCGCATGAGCCATTCATGCTGCGGAACGGCCGCGATGATGATCTGCGGCGGCAGCGGAATGTGCAGGAAGAAGCCGATGCGCTGCCTGCAGCCCATGGCGCGCAACTCGGCCGCGAGCGGCATCAGGTGGTAGTCGTGGATCCAGATGATGTCGTCGGGCTTCAGGAGCGGCATCAGCTTGCGCGCGAACAGCTGGTTCACGCGCCGGTAGCCGCCGATGAAGCCGGCGTCGAAATGGGCAAGGTCGAGGCGGTTGTGGAACACCGGCCACAGCACGTCGTTGCTGTAGCCCAGGTAGTAGCTGTCGTGGTCCTCGCGGCTCAGGTCGATGGTGGCCAGGGTGACCTTGCCGGCCTGCAGTACGTGCAGCTCGCCTTCGCCCGTGGGACCGTCCTCGACGATCTGGCCGCTCCAGCCGAACCACAGGCCACCGCTTTGCTGCAGGCTTTCACCGAGCGCAACGGCCAGGCCGCCCGCGGCCGGCTTGCGCGGATCCGCCACGCGGTTCGAAACGACGACGAGCCGGCTCATGGGTGCACCCCTGGCGCTGCGCTCATATGCACGAGTCCCACGGTGCCGACAGCCGAACGGCGGCATTGATGATGCCGACCATCGAATAGGTCTGCGGAAAGTTGCCCCACATCTCACCCGTGACGGGGTGCGTGTCTTCCGACAGCAAGCCGAGCGGGTTGCGCGCCGCGAGCATGGTCTCGAAGATCTGGCGGGCCTCGGCCTTGCGGCCGATCTTGGCCAATGCGTCGATGCGCCAGAAGGTGCAGATGTTGAACGCGGTCTCGGGCTTGCCGAAGTCGTCGGCCGCCTCGTAGCGGCGCATGTAGGGGCCATCGCAGAGCGACTTTTCCATGGCATCGACGGTCGAGATGAAGCGCGGATCGCGCGCGTCGATCAAGCCCACCTCCACCATCAGCAGGATGCTGGCGTCGAGTTCGTGGCCGCCAAAGCTTTCGGCAAAGGCCTGGCGCTCCTCGCACCATGACTTGGCGAGGATCTCTTCCTTCATGCGCGCGGCATGGCCGTGCCAGTACGCGGCGCGCTCGGGCAACTCCAGCGCACGTGCGATCTTGGCGAGCCGGTCGCAGGCGGCCCAGCTCATCAATGCGGAACTGGTATGCACACGGGCCCGGGTGCGCAGCTCCCACATGCCGGCGTCGGGCGTGCCGTACACGCGGATCGCCTGTTCGCCCACGGCTTCCAGGTGCGGAAACTCCGCCACGCCCGCGCGGGCGAGCAGGCGGTGGTCATGAAAGGCCTGCGCCGCGCCGAGCACGATGTTGCCGTAGACGTCGTGCTGAAAATGCTCCTGTGCCTGGTTGCCCACGCGCACCGGCCCCATGCCGCGGTAGCCCGCGAGGTTCTCGACCATCGATTCCGGCAGTTCGCGCTCCAGCCCGATGCCGTACAGCGGCTGGATGTGTTCGCCGTGCGACCCGATCACCACGTTGCCGAGCCAGCGCAGGTAGTCTTCCATGGTGCCCACCTCGCTCAGCGAGTTGAGCGCGCGCACCACGAAGAAGGCATCGCGCAGCCAGCAGTAACGGTAATCCCAGTTGCGCTGGCTGCCCGGCGCCTCGGGAATGCTCGTGGTCATTGCCGCGACGATGGCGCCGGTGTCTTCGTACAGAGAGAGCTTGAGCGTGATGGCCGCGCGGATCACCGCGTCCTGGTATTCGAACGGAATGGCCAGGCGCTTGCTCCAGGTGCGCCAGTAGGCGATGGTTTCCTGCTCGAAGCTGCGCGCCGTGTCCGCAATGCCTTCGAGCAGCGTCTCATCCACGCCAAACATGAAGTTGTATTCGCGCGAGATCACGAAAGGCTGGCGCGAAAGAATGTGCGAAATCGAGGCGTCGGTGTTGAGCCGCAGCGTCACGTCCGGCCCCACGTAGCGGATGTGGTTGCTGCCGCGCGTGACCTCCAGCGGCGCCGTGGCACCCCATTGGAAGCGCGGGTCGAGCGCCACGCGGATGCGCGGGGCGCCGGCAATCGGCCGCACGCGGCGCACCATCGTGAGCGGGCGGAAGTAGCGCGAACGGCTGTAGAAACGCGGCGCAAAGTCGGTGATCTCGATGCCCTGGCCGGCGCTATCGAACAGCTGGGTGCGCAGCACCGCGGTATTGGGCTCGTACCACTGCTTGCTGGAGGCGAAGTCCTCGATCTCGATCGCCCAGGCGCCGGCATCTTCGCCGGGGTGCAGCAGGGCGTTGAACACCGGGTCGCCGTCGAAGCGCGGCAGGCAGCACCACACGGCGCGGCCGCGGGCGTCGATGAGCGCGTTGTAGGCGCAGTTTCCGATCACGCCGACGTTGAGCGAAGGCTCAGCCGGCGGCCCGAAGCCGCGCGGCACGGCTTGCACCGCGGCACGTGGGTCGACGGGCGCCGACTCGGCCGGCCCGGCCGCGCCGGAAATGGAGGCACCCGCGCGATCTTCGGGTGCCTTCGACAATTGCATCTCGCTCATTCAGGGCTCCTCGGGGACTCGTCTTTCTTGTGTTGCGGCGCGGCCAGGTTGTCGCGCGCCTGCACCAGCCACTCGAAGACCGCGCGCGGCGATTCGAGCCGGTGCAGCGCCAGGCTGGGCCCCGAGCCCACCTTGATGCCGATTCCGCCGCGCGGCTGCACGATGGCAAAGCCGCTCTCGTCGGTGGTGTCGTCGCCCGCAAAGACCGGCACGCGCCCCGCGAACGGAGCCTCGTTCATGAAGGCCTCGATGGCAATTCCCTTGTTGACGCCCGTGGGCTTGACCTCGAACACGAACTTGCCGTGCATCAGCTCGAGATACGGCCGGCCCATGATGGCGCGCGACATGGCGTCCCTGCACACGGCCTCCAGCTGCGGCGCAAGCCGGTAGTGCAGCGCGATGGCCGCGTGCTTGCGCTCGACCAAGAGGCCTTCATGCACGCGCGCCAGCTCGTTGGCGATGTCGAGAATGGGCACGAGGTCGGGCGCGCGCTGTTCCTGCATGCGGCCCTGCGGGTCGCGCCGCTGCACGCCGTGTTCGCCGGCGGCCGGCAGCCGCAGCGGTGCGAGAAAGCGGTCGATCGCGTCGATCTGGCGGCCCGACACCACGGCCAGGGCGCCGCCGAGCTGGTCGCGCAGGTCTTGCAGCAGCGCCACCAGCGCAGGGGGAACCTCGATCGCTTCCGGGGTGGGCGCCAGCGCGACCAGCGTGCCGTCGAAGTCGAGAAAGAGGGCGGTGTCTCGGCCGAGCGGGGGAGGCATCTGAGAAGGCATTGGCATTGGTGAAAACCATAGCACGGGTGCGGCATTTCCCGTGTCGGCCAAAGTCCCGCACGTGCACGTGCACGTGTTTAGACGGTGCACCACGACCGGCGCACCTGCGCACCGGTGGTGGGCTTCAGCCCAGCGACGCCGCCACGGCCTCGACCCGCGCGCGATGGATCGCCTCGCCGATCTGCGGCCCGGCGGCGCCCGACTGCTGCGCTGCCCGCGCCACCGCGTCGGTGGCCACTCCGGCGGCCGCGGCGAGCGCCGCAAGCAGGCGCTCGCGCTGCAAATAGTGCTGGTCTTCGAATCCGAGCCGGCCGCGCGAGTCGCACTCGCACGCCAGCAGCACGTCGGCAAAGCGAGCCGGCTTGCGGAAGGCGTCGCAACGCTCCAGCAGGCGCACCAGCTCCGCCGCCTCGAGTGCGCCGCTGCCGTGGATGTTGCCGTGCTCGCGAGCCACCACCTCGGCCAGTTCGCGAACGTCCACCGGCACGCGCCAGCGGTCGCACACCGCCTGCAGCAGTTCGGCACTGCGTTTCTCGTGGCCGGGGTGGCGCGGCAACTCGTCGGGGTCGGTCGTGCCCTTGCCGAGGTCGTGCATCAGGCAGGCGAAGCGCACCGGAAGCGGCGCGTCGAGCCTGGCGCTGGTGTCGACGACCATCATCAGGTGCACGCCGGTGTCGACTTCGGGATGATGTTCGGCGGACTGCGGCACGCCCCAGAGCCGGTCGACCTCGGGCAGCAGCACGGCCAGCGCGCCGCAGGCACGCAGCACCTCGAACATGCGCGACGGGCGGGTTTCCATCAGGCCGCGCGCCAGTTCCTGCCACACACGCTCGGCCACCAGCGCATCGGTTTCGCCAGCTTCGACCATCTCGCGCATCAAGGCCATGGTTTCGGGCGCGACCGAAAAATCGTCGAAGCGCGCAGCAAAACGGGCCACCCGCAGGATGCGCACTGGGTCTTCGCGAAAGGCGTCGGTCACATGGCGCAGCAGCCGCTGCTCCAGGTCGCGCCGGCCATGGAAGGGATCGGCCAGCTTGCCGGGGTCGGGCTCGAAACTGCCGTCGGCCTGCACTAACTCGGCAGGCATCGCGATGGCGTTGACCGTGAGGTCGCGCCGCGCCAGGTCTTGCTCCAGGGTGACGTCGGGCGAGGCATGGACGGTGAAGCCCCGGTAGCCGGGAGCGCTCTTGCGCTCGGTGCGGGCGAGGGCGTATTCCTCGCGCGTGCGCGGGTGCAAAAACACCGGAAAGTCGCGCCCCACGGGCAGGTAGCCGCGCGAGACCATTTCTTCGGGCGTGGCGCCCACCACCAGCCAGTCGTGGTCCGACACCGGCCGCCCGAGCAGTCGGTCGCGCAGTGCACCGCCGACGAGGTAGATTTTCATGCGCCCAGTGTAGGGATACGCCGGCTCCCCTGGAGCCGACGCGGCTCAGCGTCCCGTGCGGTAGGGCTCCTCGAACTGCAGGAAGTCCTTCTCGGCCAGCGCATCATCGATCCATGCCTTGATGCCGGGCAGGGCCTGCACCCGCTCGATGTAGGCCGAGACGGCGGCAGGCACCGGCAGCCCGTAGGTCTTGATGCGCGTGCCGACCGGAGCGAAGTAGGCGTCGGCAATGCTGAATTCGCCGAACAGCAGCGGGCCGCCATGGGCGTCGAGCAGGCCGGTCCACATCTGCACAATGCGGTCGACGTCGCCTTGCAGGCCGGGGTTGTCCTTCAGCAGCCGTGCGCCGACGTCGGCCAGCGAGGCCTCGATGTTCATGCCGCACAGGCTGCGAAGGCTGCCGAAGCCCGAATGCATTTCGGCGCAGATGCTGCGCGCGCGGGCCCGGTCGGCCACGGCGCGGGGCCAGAGCTGCTTCTCCGGGAAGGTCTCGGCCAGGTATTCGGCAATCGCCAGCGTGTCCCACACGACCAGGTCGCCGTCGACCAGCACCGGCACTTTCGCCACCGGATTGAGGGCGCCGATGGTGTTCTTGAACTGCGACTTGGCCTCGAAGGAGTCGAAGCGCACCATCACCTCTTCGAACGGTATGCCGGCCTGCTTCATGAGCACCCAGGGCCGCATGGACCAGGACGAGTAGTTCTTGTTGCCAATGTAGAGCTTGCGCATCGTGTGATCCCGCGTATCGGATGAGAAACCTTTGATGCTAGCGCGGCCGTGCGCGTGCATTGATGCCGAAGCCGGTGCGAATTGATGCCGGCTCAGTGCGGCGGCTTTTCGTCGGGCGAAGCGATTACGCGGGCCCCCTTGCCATCGCCATTGCGCGGCGGCCCCACCATGCGTTCGACGAGGTTCACCAGCCGCGGCACCAGCGCAAGCACGGCCAGCGCCAGCAGCGCGCTCAAGACCGCGGTCACCTCGCGGCCGAGCCCGCAGGCCATGCCGATGGCGGCCGTCATCCACAGCCCCGCGGCGGTGGTGAGGCCCTGCACCTGGTGTTCGTCGCGGCCCTGCTTGAGGATGGTGCCAGCGCAAAGAAAACCCACGCCGGCCACCAGGCCCTGGATCACCCGGCTCATGTCGGCCGGCACGATGCCGGTCTGCTGCGGAATCAACACGAACATCGCCGAGCCGATGGCCACCAGCATGTGGGTGCGCACGCCGGCCGCCTTGCCTTGCTGCTCGCGCTCGAAGCCCAGAATGAAGCCGAGCACCGCCGCGAGCATCAGGCGCACGACGATGCGCGTGAGCTGGGCGACGTCGCCCACGTCCGAGAACTCGGCCGCGATGGTGTCGAGTACCTCGGCGATCAAGCTCATTTCAGGGGAGGTCCTTGTTGGGCTCCGGCTCCGAGGCGTCGCGCGGCCCGACACGGCCCAGGCGTTCTTTCAGCGATTGCGGGCGCCCGCTGATCAGCGCCGCGTAGTTGGTGGTGTTGGCGAGCACCTTTTTCACGTAGTCGCGCGTTTCGTTGAAGGGCACGTTCTCGGCCCAGATCGCGGCGTCCATCACCGGGCCATTGCGCCAGCTGCGCGGCCGGCCGGGGCCGGCGTTGTAGGCCGCGGCGGCCAGTGCCATGGAGCCGTCGAAATCGTCGAGCGCGAGCTTCAGGTAATTGGTGCCGATGGTGATGTTGGTTTCGCGGTCGTTGATCTGCCCCGGCGTGAAGTCGTTCATGCCGATCTTGCGCGCGGTCCAGCGCGCGGTGGCCGGCATGACCTGCATCAGGCCCGAGGCGCCCACGCCGGAGCGCGCGTCCATGATGAAGCGGCTTTCCTGGCGGATCAGCCCGTATACGTAGGCGGGGTCGAGCCCGATGTCCTGGCTCTTGCGAAGCACCGTGTCATGGAACGGCATGGGAAAGCGCTGCTCCATGTCGATCGTGCCCTTGGTGCGTTCGCTGGTGTTGATGCAGCGGTCCCACACCTCGCGCTGGCAGGCGAAGTCGGCCGCGGCCAGCAGCGCGCGGTCGTCCATGCCGCCCTTGTCGTGCAGATTGGTGGCGTAGTTCCATTCACGCGTGCCCTCGGGGCGCAGCCCAATGGCAATGGCATAGAGCGCACGGTTAAGCGCGATGTTGCTGCGCGCGGCGTTCTTCTCTTCGGGCGTGAGCGGTGCCGGCCGCGTGGGCACCACGACCCGCTGGCCGAGCTCTTCGAGCGCCAGCATTTCATAGAAGCCGCGTGTGCCGGCGATCGTCTGGTAGAGCTCGCGCGCCTGGGCACGCCGGTCGTCGCCGCCCACCGCGCTGAGTGCGCGTGCCTTCCAGTAGACCCAGGTCGCCTCTTGCTGGGCGGTGTCGCTCATGGCATTGATGGCGGGCGCGACTTCCTTCCACTTGCCGGCGCGCAGCGCGGCGCGTACGCGCCAGCCGAGCATGTCGTCGGACAGGTCTCCGTTCTTGGTGACATTGGCAAAGTAGCTGCCGGCCAGCGGCGAAAGCTTGCTCGCAGCCTGGCGGCCGATGGTGCCCCAGAGCCAGTTGCGCTCTTCGGCCGACAGCATCGGGCCCCATTTGCTGTCGAGCTGCGAGGCGGCCTGGTCCGGATCGGCCATGGCGATCTTGATGAGCGCCAGCACCACCAGCTCCTTGCGCGACTTGGCGGCCACGAAGGCGCGGCCTGTCAGGAATTTGGCCGCGCTGGCGTTGAGCTCTTCGAACAGCGGCAGCGCATCGGGTGCGGCGAGGGTTACGGCACCGCGCGCGGCCTGCGGGCGATTGGCCTCCATGGCCAGGCGCGCCTTCTTCCAGGCATCGTTGGTCGACATCAGGCGGGCCGCGATCATGCGGTCGGCGGCGGTGAGGCAGCCGTCGTCGGCCTCTTTCTGGCTGAACCAGCTGCGTTGCACTTCGTCGGCCTGGGCCTGGGTGGCGCTGCCGGTGCGCAGGGCCTCGACCAGGACGGCATAGCAGCGCACCTGCGGATCGTCGCCCATGCGGAAGCCCGCCACGGCGGACGAGAAACCGTCCCAGTCGCGGCGCTGGCCCAGCAGCAGCAGCCAGTCGTTGCGCAGCCGGTCTTCCTGGTAGGTGCCGGGATAGCGCGCGAAGAAATCCTGCACCTCGCTGGCCGAGGCTTCCTGCAGCCGGGCCTTGAGTTCCCAGTAGGCAGCCCAGGGTTCGAGCGCATGGCCGCGCGCTTGCGGCAGCAGGGCCGCCAGGCGGCCTTTGTCGCCGCGCTGGAAGGCCTGCTTCATCTGGATCAGTACGTCGTCATTGGTGTTTGTTTGCGCACTTGCCGGCGGCTGCGAAAGCAGGGCGCCGAGGGACAAGACCGCGGAAAAAACGAGGGCGGGCGCCGCACGGAGCGGGCGATGGCACATGGGTGCCAAAATGCTTGGGAACTGCATCGGGGGATTATGGACAAGTCAAAGGATGCCGACACCTCGGCGACCACGGGTTTTCTCAAGGATCAGGTGCGAAAAGCGCTGATCGAGCAGCGCCTGGCCATGCCTGACCGGCTCGCCAGGGCCGACCTGCTGCAGCGGGTGATGCGGATCTGGCTGGTCGGCCGGCCCGAAACCGTGATTGGTGCCTACTGGCCGATCAAGGGCGAGTTCGATCCGCTCCCCGCCTTGCACCGCTGGAAGGAAGACGGCGAGCTGATTGATGAGCCGCAGCGCCGCCGCATCGGGCTGCCGGTGATGAACAAGGTGCACAAGACGCTGACCTTCCATGCCTGGTACCCCGGCTGCCAGATGGAGGAAGACGCGTATGGCATTCCCAAGCCCAAGGACACCGAACTGATCGTGCCTACGCTGCTGTTCGTGCCTTGCGTGGGCTACAGCGCTGGCGGCTACCGGCTGGGCTATGGCGGCGGCTTCTACGACCGCACGCTGGCGGCGCTGGAGCCACGCCCCTTCACCGTGGGACTCGGATTCACCAACGGCTTTCTCGAGGATTTCGAGCCGGGGCCGCACGACCTGCCGCTCGACGCGATCTTGAACGACAACGGCGTGGTCTGGCCAATGTCTTGACCGGCCTCAGTCGATGTTGTCGACCGTGTCCGGGTCGGGCACCTCGCCGATGGTCTCGCGCGTGGTGACGGCCTGGGACTGCAGCCAGTCCCAGAAAGCCTTGATTTCCGGCCGCAGCGCATTGCGCGGCCCGGCGATGAGCCAGTAGCCCATCGGCGAATCCATGCGGTGCTGCGGCAGCACCTCGACCAAGTCGCCGTTCGCCAGGCTTTCGGCGATGAGCGAACTGCGCGCCAGCGTCACGCCTTGGCCGGTGAGCGCGGCCTGCACCATCTGGTAAGCGTAGTTGAAATAGAGCCAGCGCTTGGGCTGCGCCCGTTCCAGGCCATTCACTTCGAACCAGCGCCGCCAGGTCAGCCATTCGAGGTGCGTGCGGTGCGCGTCGCCGGCCTCGATCAGCGTGAAACGGGCGATGTCGGCAGGGGTCTTGATGGGCGGGCTGCTCTTCAATAGCCAGGGGCTCGCCACCGGCGTAAGCGTTTCGCCGAAAAGGCGCACCGCCGTGGCCGGCATGGCTTCGCGCGGGCCGTAGCGCAGGGCAATGTCGACGTCGGCCACGTCCAGGTCGACCGCCACGTCGCTGGCATCAATGCGGATGTCGATCTCGGGGTTGTCGCGCTGGAAGGCCTCGAGCCTCGGGATGAGCCACATCGATGCAAAAGACGCAAAGGTGGTGAGCGACACGCTCTTGCGCCCGGCGCTCTGGCGAATCTGGCGCACGGCCGTATCGATGCGCGGCAGCGACTGCTGCACCGCGAGCAGCAGCTGCGCCCCCGCACTCGTGAGCTCCACCGCGCGCGTGTGGCGCAGGAACAGCGACACGCCCACTTCTTCCTCGAGAGACTGGATCTGGCGGCTCACGGCCGACTGCGTGAGTGCCATTTCTTCAGCGGCGGCCCGGAAGTTCAGGTGCCGGGCCACGGCCTCGAAGGCACGCAGGTGGCCGGCCGAAATGGGCCGGGAGCGCAGGTGGGTCTGGGAATGCTGCATGGATGAAGGCGTGGGCGGCCTCGGTTTCGATTGATGCGGATTCGGAATCAGTAGGCTACCTCGTTTTCATTGGACTGCCAACGGCACAAAAACGATCATTCATTCCCGAACTGCGCTATTGCCTCCGTCTGTGCCATCGCAATTCGGCAACGCCAAGGAGTTTCATATGTCTACCGCTGTCTGCACCAACCAATCGCTCGCCACCCTCGCGCCCGCCGCCCGTACCGCTACCGCCGTTCCGCCGGCCGTGCGCCGCGGTGCCTGGCAGATTGCGCCCGGCGAGGCGATGAGCCTGAAGGCGCGGTCGGCCAGCGTGCTGAAGGTCAAGCAGGGCCGCGTCTGGATCACGCCGGACGCCACCTCGGCCGCCCCCAGCGAAGACCTGGTGCTGGCACCGGGCGAGTCGATGACCGTGGCCGCCGGCCAGCGCATCGTCATGGAAGCGTGGGACGGCTACGGCGCCACCTACTCGTGGGATCCGGCCTGAGCGCCTGGTTTCCCACAGACGGAAAGGCGGCTTCGGCCGCCTTTTTTGTTTTTAGGCGTTGATGTCGAAGCTGGGCTGCAGCGCCAGGAAATGCTTGAGCGCGGCTTCACCCTCCAATGCATGCACGCCGGCCATGAGGTCCGGACCCTCGCTTTCGGCCAGACCCATGCCAAAGCCCGAGTAGCGGCGGGCTGCCAGGGGCCCGCGATAGACAACCCTCACGCTCGTGTGCCTGGGATCCTGCGCGATGCGTTCCATCAAGGTTTCCACGGCGCGCTGCGGCCCTTCCAGGTGCTGGCAGAAGCGCATGCCGTCGAAAACGAGCAGGCCGGTGATGCTGTGCTGGGCATTGCGCGCGCGGGCCTGGGTCACGATCGAGCCGACCGTGGCTGGCGGCAGGTCCTGCGTGAGCATGCTGCAATAAAAGACTTCGTGGAGAGCTGGTTCTTCTGTCATTGCGAACGAGGGCGGAAAACGTGCGAAGTGTATGAAGCTCCCGCCCCCTGCGAAATGTAAAAAGACACAGGCGAAAAGCCTATAGTGGTGCGTGAAATTCGAGGACTATCTGCCTACAGCGTCGCCGCCTCAGGGCCCGAATCCCTGCGACGACTGTGCCTTGCGCCAGCTCGAAGCCTTCCTGCCGGCTTCGGAGGAAGAACTGAAGACCATCGAGTCTTTCCGCGTTGGTTCCCGCCGTGTTCCGGCCGGCGGCGCGATCATCGAGGAGCATCGGCCGAGCGCGCAGCTGTTCACGCTTTATGCAGGATGGGCGTTTCGCTACAAGACGCTGGGCGATGGGCGTCGCCAGATCCTCAACTTCCTGCTTCCCGGCGATTTCATCGGCCTGCAGGACGAGTTTGCCGACGGCCAGACGCACGGCGTGGAGGCCGTGACCGACACCACGCTCTGCGCGTTTTCGCGCGACAAGCTCTGGGAGCTGTTCCATGCCCAGCCCAGACTGGGCTACGCCATCACCTGGCTTGCCGCCCGCGAGGAAAAGCTGGTCGACGACAACCTGGTGACCGCCGGCCGGCGCAACGCAAGCGAGCGCGTGGCCATGCTGTTGATGCACCTCTACCGCCGGGCCCAGCGCGTGGGGATGGAACGCGATGGCTGGGTGGAGTTTCCGTTCAACCAGCAGCACCTGGCCGACGCATTGGGCCTCTCGCTCGTGCATACCAACAAGACACTGCGAAGGCTGCAGAACCTCGGGCTCTACAAGCTCGATGCAGGATGGCTGCGCATTCTGGAGCCGCGCGCGCTCGAAACGCTGGGCGACTATTTCGAGCGTCCCCTGCGGCCGACGCCGCTCATCTAGCGGCGCGGCTTCGCATTCATCGTGCAGCCGCCAGCTGCCGCACATCGTCCTCATAGGCCTGCAGCCGCCGCACCGCCCGTTCGCGCTGGCTGGCGCTGGTGGTGTTGTGCAGAGCCGCCAGGTTGCGGCAGCCTTCCTGCAGCAGGGCCTGCTGTTGATCGCGACCAGGCCCAGGAGGCGGGGCGGCGACGCGCATCACCCAGGCATGAATGGCGGCGCGCGCTTCGGCCGCCGACGGCCGGCTGGCGTTAAGGCGGCGCAGCATTTCAAGCGTCTGCTGCTGGCCCCTGCGGCGCCCGGCATCGATCACCCGCGGGTCGAACCCCGATTGCGCCACCTGCCGCCGAACCAAGTCGCGCTGCTCCGGGGTGAGCCGGCCGTAGAAATCTTCCAGGCGATCGAGGTATTTTTCGTAGCGTTTCTCCTGGACCTCGGCAGCGCTGCGGTCGAGCCATTTCTTGCGGTATTCGGCGTTGACCTTGGCGTACTTGCGCTCCAGCTGCAGCAACTGGGCCTCGCCCAGACTCAGGGCCAGCTCGGTGCCCGCCGTCTCTGCGCGCTCGGCCACGGCCAGCAGGCGCTCGCGGATCTGGTCCGCCATGCGGCAGGCCTGTGCCGCGGTCACGTCGCCCGGTGCCATTGCTTGCGCTTCCTGCAGCAGGCTGGCCACGCGGGGAAGCTCGTTCTGGCGGTGCCAGGCCTGAAGTTGCGCGAGTTCGTCGCGCACCTTGGGCGTTTGCGACCCGTCGAAGTCGAGGTAGCCGTCCAGCCACCAATAGCTCACCTCGGGAAGATTGTTGTAGGCCAGCTTGACCGCACTGCATGCCCCGAGCGCGGCGGCCACCAGCAGCACGCCGATAATTCGCGCCAAGTTGGCGCCACTCATTCGGGTAGAAAGAAGCATGAATCAGATTCCGCAGGACAACCAAGGACCCATCGACGTCGTCATCATGGCGGCCGGCAAAGGCACGCGCATGAAGAGCCGGTTGCCCAAAGTGTTGCATCGATTGGCCGGGCGTGCACTGCTTGCGCACGTGACCGACACTGCCGCACGCATCGGCGCCCGCCACGTGGTCGTGGTCACCGGCCATGGCGCAGCCGAGGTCGAGGCCGCCATGTCCGCCAGCGCGTTGGGTGCCGGCTTGCAGTTTGCGCGGCAGGAGCCGCAGCTTGGCACCGGCCATGCGGTGCAGCAGGCGGTTCCGCTCCTGCCCGACGACGGCACGGTGCTGGTGTTGTCGGGCGACGTGCCGCTCATCGGCGAGGAAACGCTGCGCGCACTGATCGCCGCCAGCGCGGGTGAGCGGCTCGCGCTCCTGACTATCGAGTTCGACGATCCTTCGGGCTACGGGCGCATCGTCCGCGCCGAAGGGCAGGGCGACGCCGGCGAAGTCACGGCCATCGTCGAGCAGAAAGACGCCACCGAGGCGCAGCGCCAGATCCGCGAGATCTACAGCGGCGTGATGGCCGTGCCTGCCGGCCGGCTCAAGGGCTGGCTCGCGCGGCTGGACAACCGCAACGCGCAGGGCGAGTACTACCTCACCGACATCGTCAAGCTGGCCGCCGCCGACAGCGTGCCCGTGGTTGCGCATGTGATCGGCGATGCGCTCCAGGTGGCCGGCATCAACAGCCCCGCGCAACTGGCGTCGCTCGAGCGGGCGTGGCAGCTGCGCCAGGCCGATGCGCTGATGGCGCAAGGCGTGCGGCTCGCCGACCCGGCGCGCTTCGACGTGCGCGGCACGTTGGCCTGCGAGGCCGACGTCGAGATCGACGTCAACTGCCTGTTCGAGGGCGCGGTGTACCTGGGCGAAGGCGTGCGCATTGGCGCGAACTGCGTGATTGCCAATGCACGCATCGAAGCGGGTGCGGTGATCCATCCCTTCACCCACATCGACGGCGAGAAGGCCGGCGTGACCGTGGGCGAAAGGTCGCTCGTCGGCCCCTTCGCCCGGCTGCGGCCCGGCGCCCAACTGGGTGCCGAGGTGCACATCGGCAACTTCGTCGAAGTCAAGAACTCGACGTTGGCCGACGGCGCCAAGGCCAATCACCTGGCCTACCTGGGCGATGCGAGCGTGGGCCAGCGCGTCAACTACGGCGCCGGCAGCATCACCGCCAACTACGACGGCGCCAACAAGCATCGCACGGTCATCGAGGACGATGTGCACGTGGGCAGCAACTGCGTGCTGGTGGCGCCCGTCACCATCGGCGCGGGCGGCACCATCGGCGGTGGCTCCACGGTCAACAAGTCGACCCAGCCCGGGGCGCTCACCGTGGCGCGCGGCAAGCAGGTGAGCTTTCCGAATTGGAAGCGCCCGCAGAAGACGCCCAAGGCCTGAACGCCTGAAGCAGGCAAGCTGCGCGCTCAGGGCGCGAGCGGCACCTTGGGATCGAACTTCGCGCGCTTGAGGCTGAAAAAAGCCTTCACGTTGCGCACGTTGGCATCGGCGGTAAAGAGCCGCTGCGCCAGCGCGCCGTAGTCCGGCATGTCGCGGGCGGCCACCACCAGCACGAAATCCGGTCCCGGCGAGACGCGCCAGCACTGCTGAACGGCGTCGTCGGCGATCACGCGCGTCTCGAAGGCATCGAGCGCGGCGGCGTCCTGCCGGTCCAGCGAAATCTCAATCACCGCCTGAAGCCCATGCCCCAGCACCGTCGCCAGCCGATCGGGTGAGAGCAGCGCGACCTGTCGCTCGATGAGCCCCTCTTGCCGCAGCCGCTGAACGCGGCGCAGGCAGGTGGGCGGCGAAATGCCAACGTCGGCGGCCAGGCGCTGATTGGTCTGCGAGGCGTCCTGCTGCAATGCGTCGAGCAGGCGGAGATCTATTGCATCGAGGGAAATTGATTCCATATATGAGCAAATTATGGAATAAAAAACCACGAAGGCGAGAGAGTGAAATAAAAATTCAAAATCAATGAAATTGCGAGCGCATATTTTTCACGCTGCTCTCTACCATCAGGCCTCCTCTTCATCCAAAGGCAGCTCACCATGTGTGGCATCGTCGGCGCAGCGTCCCATCGCAACATCGTTCCGGTCCTCGTCCAAGGCCTCCAGCGGCTCGAATACCGCGGCTATGACTCGTGCGGCGTGGCGGTTCATGCGGGCGGCCTGACGCGGGCGCGCACCACGTCGCGCGTGGCGGATCTCGTCACCCAGGTGCGCGAAGACCATGTGGAAGGCCTGACCGGCATCGCCCACACGCGCTGGGCAACGCATGGCGCGCCGGCCGTGCACAACGCGCACCCGCATTTCAGCCACGGCCCCGGTGCCGATGCGCAGGGCACGCGGCCCGGCCGTATCGCACTGGTGCACAACGGCATCATCGAGAACCACGAAGCCCTGCGCGCGGCGCTCGAAGCCAAGGGCTACGTGTTCGAGAGCCAGACCGACACCGAAGTCATTGCCCACCTGGTCGACAGCCTCTATGACGGCGACCTGTTCGAGGCCGTGAAGGCCGCGGTGCTGCAGCTGCACGGCGCCTATGCCATAGCCGTGATCTGCCGCGACGAGCCGCAGCGCGTGGTCGGTGCGCGCGCGGGCTCGCCGCTCATCCTGGGTGCGGGCAAGGAGGGCGGCGAGAACTTTCTCGCGAGCGATGCCATGGCGCTGGCCGGCGTGACCGACCAGATCGTGTACCTCGAAGAAGGCGATGTGATCGACGTGCAGCCCGGCAAATACTGGATCGTCGACCGCAACCACAAGCCCGTCGAGCGCCAGGTGCGCACCGTGCAAGCGCACAGCGGCGCGGCGGAGCTCGGCCCCTACCGCCATTACATGCAGAAGGAAATCTTCGAGCAGCCACGCGCCATCGGCGACACGCTCGAAGGCGTGGCCGGCATCGTGCCGGAGCTGTTCGACGGTATCGGGCAGGACGGCGCCACTGGTGCCAGTGCATACCGAGTCTTCAAGGACATCGACAAGATCCTCATCCTGGCCTGCGGCACCAGCTACTACAGCGGCTGTACCGCCAAGTACTGGCTCGAAGGCATCGCGAAGATCTCGACGCAGGTCGAGATCGCGAGCGAATACCGCTATCGCGATTCAGTGCCCGACCCGAAGACGCTGGTGGTCACCATCAGCCAGTCGGGCGAAACCGCCGACACGCTGGCCGCGCTCAAGCATGCGCGCTCGCTCGGCATGGAGCAGACGCTGACCATCTGCAACGTGGCCACCAGCGCGATGGTGCGGGAGTGCAAGCTTGCGTACATCACGCGTGCCGGCGTGGAAATTGGCGTGGCCTCGACCAAGGCCTTCACCACGCAGCTGGCCGGCCTCTTTTTGCTGACCCTGGCGATTGCGCAGAGTAAAGGCCGCCTGAGCGAAGCCGACGAGGCGCGCTACCTGAAGGAAATGCGCCACCTACCCGTTGCGCTGCAATCGGTGCTCGCTCTGGAGCCGCAGATCATCGGCTGGGCCGAAGACTTCGCGCGCAAGGACAACGCGCTGTTCCTCGGCCGCGGGCTGCACTATCCGATTGCACTGGAAGGCGCGCTCAAGCTCAAGGAAGTGACCTACATCCACGCCGAAGCCTACGCCGCCGGCGAACTCAAGCACGGCCCGCTCGCCCTCGTCACGAGCGAGATGCCCGTGGTGGCCGTGGCGCCCAACGACATGCTGCTCGAAAAGCTCAAGAGCAACCTGCAGGAAGTGCGCGCGCGCGGCGGCGTGCTCTATGTGCTGGCCGACGGCGACACGAAAATCAAGGGTGGCGAAGGCCTGCACGTGATCCGCATGCCCGAGCACTACGGCGCACTCTCGCCGCTCCTGCATGTGGTGCCGCTGCAATTGCTGGCGTACCACACGGCCTGCGCGCGCGGAACCGACGTGGACAAGCCGCGCAATCTTGCGAAGAGCGTGACCGTGGAGTGAGGGCCTCACGCCGGCGTAGGACGCTCCATCGACGCAACGCCGGCCTTCTCCTTCCCGACTGCCGTCGCCGGAGGCGCCCAATCCCCTAACCGAACGACAAGGGGGTCCGCGCATGAAGAAGAAATCGATCTGGAAGCTTTATGGCTTCGCCTGGGTCACGCTTGGCTTTTTTCTCATTTCCTTGCTCGGCCACTGGGTCTTCGGATGGTTCGCCTATGTGAACGAGCAGACGCAGTTCGGCCATCCTGTCGAGTTCGGCAATTACCTGGTCGAGATGATGCGCGACACCCTGGAGAACTGGCAGTCCGAGTTCCTGCAGCTGCTCTGGCAGGTGGGCGGCCTGGCCCTTCTGCTCTACCTGGGTTCACCGCAGTCGAAGGAAGGCGACGACCGGATGGAGGCCAAGATCGATGCCATCCTTGCCGCGGTCGATCCGAAGAACGCCGAGAAGCTGATCGACGAGATCGACCAGGAATACAGCGGGCGTCATACCGACACGCGATGGGCGGCCAAGCGCGAACTCAGCAACAAGAAGTAGTGGGCTGGACACTGCGCTTATCCGGCAGCAGTGTGCTTTCGCAGGGATCGCACAAGGTCGGGCGCCGCAGCGCGCCGTCGATCAGACGCCTTCGATGATCCGCATATCCCGCTCGACGCCGTCGCCCAGCGCCTCAAGCGCAAGCTGGTAATCGGGGCTGTCGTGCGTGGCTTTGGCCTGCTCGACGCTGTCGAACTCGATCAGTACGGTGCGTTGTTGCAAACCGTACTCGTAGACTTCGGCGGGCAGGCCGCGCGCCAGAAAGCGCCCGCCGCCTGCAGCGATCGCCGGGCCGGCCAGCTTTGCGTACGCCGCAAGTTTGTCGGCGTCCCTGACGGCGCGGTACGCGCTGACCCAATAGGCTTTTGCCATGGTGATTTCTCTCAGTTGCTGAGCGAGCAATATAGCCTGCGCTTGACGTTGGCTGCTGCCATTCGTCAGCGCTTCTCGTCCTCCCAGTCCACCCAATCCACCGCATGGGTCTCGAGATATCGGCTGACGGTGGTACCGATGGTCGGAAAGAACGCCCCATCCCCAAGCCGCTCGAAAAGCCCGAACCGCTTCAGCTTGTCCTTGACGGGGTCCTTCATCTCGGCAAAGCACAACTGAATGCCGGCCGCGTGCAGGGTTTCGATCAACTCGGCCAGCATGTCGGCGGAGGTCACGTCCACGCTGGTGATGGGTTCTGCCGCAACGACCAGCCAGCGCACTGGCGTAGGCGACGAAGCCACGGCGTCGAGCACCCGGTCGTGGAACAGTTCGGCGTTGGCGAAGAACAGCGGCGCATCCCAGCGAAACAGGACGAGGCCGGGGATAAGGCGCGCATCGGGATAGCGCGTGATGTCGTGGTAGCCCTTGACGCCGTCGGCGCGTCCCAGAACGGCGGAGTACGGGCGCCAGGCATCCCACAGGAATTCGATGACCGCAATCACGATGGCCAAGCCGATGCCTTCGACCGCGCCCAGCACCGCCACGCCGGCGGTACAAGCGATCGACAGCCAGAACTCCCAGCGCTGGATGCGATAGATTCGTCGCAGGTCGGCGACCTCGATCAGGCCGATGGCCGATGCAATCACCACCGCGGCCAGTGCGCTGGTGGGCAGGTTTTTCAGCAGGTCGGGCGCCACCACCAGCAGCAGGGCAACAGCCAGCGCGCCGACGATTCCGGTCAGCTGGGTCTTGGCGCCTGCGGCCTCGGCCACGGGGGTGCGTGACGAACTGCTGCTGACAGCAAAGCCCTGAAAAAGTCCGGCCGCCAGGTTGGCGGCGCCGAGCGCCACCATCTCCTGGTTCGGGTCGACATAGCTGCGGGTCCGTGCCGCATAGACACGAGAGAGCACGCTGGTGTCGGCGAACGAGACGAGAGCGACGGCACAACCGCCGATCAGGACTGGGACGATGTCGGCAGTGGTGATCCACGGGATAGTGAACGCAGGCAGACCTTGAGGGACCGTGCCAAGGACCGACACCCCGGCGCCTGCCGCAAGGTCCAGCACGCCAACGGCGGCGGTCGCTCCCACCACCGCGATCAGGATGCCTGGCACGCGCTTGCGGCCCTTGAGCAGCAGGATGACGGCCAGTGTGCCCGCGCCGACCATGAACGTGGTCCAGTGGGTCTTGCCATCCATCACCGCAGTAGCGATGGCTCTCAGGTTTCCCAACGGTCCGTCGCCCTCGATCGAAAAGCCGAAAAGCTTGGGCAGTTGGCTGATCAATACCGCCAGCGCGATGCCGTTCATGTAGCCGTAGCGAATCGGCTTGGAGAGAAGCTCGGTGACGAAGCCCAGGCGCGCGATGCCGGCAAGGATGCACACCGCCCCCGACACGATCGCCATCATGCCCGCAAGGGCGACCGCGCGATGCGGGTCGCCGCCAGACAATGGGAGAACGACGGCCAGAATAACGGCAGCCAACGAGGAATCCGGGCCCAGCACCAGAATCCGACTGGGTCCGAACGCGGCGTACGCGAGCAACGCAACGATGGTTGCGTAGAGGCCATAGATGCCGGGTACGCCCGACGCCTCCGCGTAGGCGATGCCGACGGGCACCAGCATCGTGGTCAGCACCAGTCCGGCAACGATGTCGTGCCGCAGCCAGGCCACCTGGTACTCGCGCAGCGTGCGCAGCCCCGGCAACCAGCGGCTCCACCCGGTCTGATCGGCCTTCGTCCGCCGCGCAATACGGCCCGGTTCCGGGAGGGGGGGCGAAGGATCCGTATTGCTCATAAGCCACTGCTGCTTGGTGGAGCGTGAAGATGCGCGCAAGGAAAGACAAGAGGAAAGATCCGGGTGCTGCCGGCGCCCCTGCTTCGACGTGATGGTCCATCGACGGACAGGCTCTTGAGAAGACTCCGATTGCGTTCAAAATAATGGTGTAAATCATTTACACCATAATCGAAATATCCTCAATGACTGACTTTGGCATGACCAACAACGAAATGACTTCCTCGCCCAGCGACGCAACCGACCCGACAGTGGTCGCTTCCGCGGTCCAGCCTCCGGCAGAGTCGACAACGCCTGCTGCACCACAGCTGCCGTCGAACCCGCCAATCGCCAAGCCGGTTGCACGCAAAAGGCCGGCGGCCAAGAAGGCGCCAGTGCGCGAACCCAAAGTAGCCGCGACGAAGAAGGCGGCCGTCAAGAAGACCGCCGCCAAGAAGGTCTCGCCTCGGAAGGCCACGCCGGCAAAACCGGTGGTTACGAAGTCCTCGGCAAAAAAGGCAGCGGTGACCAAGAAGGCTGCAGTCGCCAAGAAGGCAACGCCGACCAAAGCCGGCGCCAAGACCACCGCCGCACCCAAAGAGTTGACGTCAGTGAAGAAAGCATCCGTGAAGAAAGCATCAGTAAAGAAGACAGTTGCAAAGAAGACGGGGCCGCTGAAGGCCAAGACGGTGAAGGCCGTCGTCGCGCCGCCTCAGGTCACCCGGCCCGCTCCTCCCCGCACGGAATTGGCAACGTCTTTCCAGGCCACTTCCTCCGAGTCCGCCCGCGACGCGGCCAAGACCAAAGGCAAGCTCGTGCGAGACAGCTTCACGATGCCCCAGCAGGACTTCGGTCTGATTGCCGTCCTCAAGGATCGCGCGCTAGGTTTCAAACGCCCCGCCAAGAAGAGCGAGCTGCTGCGAGCCGGGCTGCACGCGCTTCAACAACTCACCGACACCCAACTGCGCGGTGCGCTGGACTCGCTGGCGCCGCTGAAGGCTGGGCGCCCGAAGAAGTAGGCCAACCGAAGGCCGCACGGCGTTTCTCGCGGCATCGGCGATGCCTGTGCCACGAGGGCCTGGGAAAAGCGGATAAGTGGGTTGACAATGCTTTCATGGCGCAGAAGAGACTCCCCGCTTTCCAGCCCCTGACCGGCATCTATGAGCCGTCGGCGATCCAGCAGTTGCCGGATGGGCGCTTTCTTGTGGTCGAGGACGAAAAGGGGCATCCCTTCAGTCTGGTCGTGCTCGGCGCCGACGGAAGTGTCGACAGCACCGAGCTCACTGCCGGGCTGCTTCAAATATTCAGCGACTTCTGGAAACTGGATGATCTCGAAGGACTTGCCTTGGACCGCGCAGGCTTCGTCTACGCGATCACATCGCATTCCCGAGACGACGAAGGCAACGAAAAGAAGTCACGTGAACGACTGGTCCGGTTTCGGATCGAGGGGAATCGGGTCGAGGACCCCAAAGTCGTCGACGGATTGAAGCGCGCCCTGATGGCGAAGCATCCTGAACTGGCCTCGGCAGCCCAGATCCGCGATGTCAAGACCGGTGGCGGGCTCAATATCGAAGCGTTGGAGATCGGCCCGGACCAGCAGCGGCTGCTGATCGGCTTTCGCAGCCCGTTGCGCAATGGCCGAGCGATCATCGCCAGCGTCGAGAATCCGCAAGGCCTCTTCGAGGCGGATGAGGCCCCCCGGGTGGCGGCTGATCTCGATGAGCTGGATCTGGGCGGCCACGGAATTCGTGGGTTGTCCTACGTCCCCGCCATCGGCGAGTACCTGGTCATCAGCGGGCCGATTTCGCGCGAGCCGGGCCAGTTTGCCCTCTGGCGCTGGAATGGTCAGCGAGGTGGCGCAGCGCGTCGAGTCACGGTTCCAGGTCTTCAGGGCCTGGAGCGCGCAGAAGGAGTAAGCCCGGCCGTCATCGACGGGGTCGACCGAATCATCATCGTCAGCGACGACGGGAGCCGGAAAGCAGGTCGATCTGCGAATTATCTTCTGCTGGACCTCGATCAGCTGCAAACTGCGCATTGAATCGTCGGCTCGGCAGGAGCCTCGCATCTTGCCGCCGGGCGGCCGAAGTCACATGCACGTCAGAGTGCAATGCGAGGATATGCATTGACGGTCGCGGACGCTGGTAGGGAATGCAATTTGCGCCTCGAATCCTGAGGTTCCTGATGTTCGCGGCCGTCCTTACAACAAGCCTCTGTTCTGGCTCACCCGCGCCAGGCGCGTTGCCCGGTCGGAAAACAGGGGCGCATTGGAATAGCGCAGGGTCCCGCATGTGCGGGACTCGTCGAGCTCCAGTCGCCGCACTGCGTCACGAAGCTGAAGAACATCGGCATCGTCTGCTCCGTACAAGGCCTGCATTCGCACGAGAAGGTGCTGCAGGCGAGCTTGATCCTTACTCATCGAATCGTCCTTATAGGAAAGATGGGAAAGTTGCCGGCGAGATTGAACTGCCACCCCTGCGCTAAGCTCGACTCTATATGTCAACGGCGGGCAAGGTCCGGGTCATTTTTGTTTCGAAGCGCAACTCGCTTCGCAGCGTTCTTGCACATGCATGTCTCGAACACGTCGGCGGTGAACGCTTTGCGGCCCTGTCGTGCGGCTCTCCAAAGTACCTCGCCAGCGAAATTCATCCAGCCGCGCTCGGCGCGCTGGCGAGCGCCCGGATGCGACCGCCTCTTGGAATTCCAATAAGTTGGGAGAGGTTGAAGGAACGGGGTGCCGCGAGAGCCGCGTTCATCATCACGCTGGACGAGGAGACGATCGGGGCCCAGCCGGCATGGCCGGGGCAAGCGGATACCGCACTTTGGTCGATGCCGGACGTTGCCGCATTGGGAGATCCAGAAAAGACGGCCTACGGCGCGATCCAGGCCCTCTACGCACTGCGTCGAAGACTCGAGTTGTTCGTCAACCTGCCGCTGGTCAAAGGCGACCGTGTGTCTCTCCGAGCCGATGTCCGGGATCTGGGAACCATGAGATAGGCCGGTTGGCCCTCAGTCCCACGCAGGAAGCTTCTGCAACGCATCGTTGGGACGGCCCACGATGTCGACACCCGTGATGCCGGCTCCGTCCGGCAGGAGACCGACGTCGCATACGACTTCCCAGGCATGGCTCTCGGTGCGCCTTGCAAGGCACACCTCCTCGCCGGCGGCAAGGAGGTCCTCGCATTCGCGGATGCTGATTCGCCTTGCCGCGCCGAGTGCGAATTCCGTCGAACCGAACTCCTGCTCCACAACCGGGTGAATGGCGACGAGATCGATCTTTCCGTCTTTGAAGTGAACAGCGGTAATGGCATGCTGGGACATCTAAGACCTCCTTCGTGGAGAGCCTCACGGGGCTGCGGCGGCTGCCAGCGCCAGAGGGCTCGATCACTCGACTGTACGCCTGCTGCCGCTTGCAAGCACGCGGCAAACGAACAGACTCAGGAGGTGGGCTGGTCGTCGCCAGTAAGCAGCAACTTCGTTTCGATGCCGTAGAGCGCAAGCATGCCCAGCACGTGTCCGATGGCGACGCCTGGTTCACCTGATTCGATGCGGGCGACTGTCTGGACATGCACACCCAGCCGGGCGGCCGCAGCGGCCTGGCCTTCGCCGGTATCGATGCGCGCCTGCTTGGCGGCCGCACCCATGCGCTTGATCGCGTCGAGGGCGCCGCTGTCGATGTCCGCCGAGATGCGTTTGCCTTGAGCCATCGGCAGATTGTCGCTGCACAATCCGGGCCCATGCCTTCAACCTTGCCCGACGCCGGGCCCGTGCCTTACTGGCTCTACCTCCTCGAATGCGAGGGCGGCGTGTACTACACGGGGATCGCGCTCGACGTGGAGCGCCGCTTCTTTCAGCATGTCTTCGGGCTGGGCGCCAAATTCACACGGGCGCGTCCGCCGTTGCGCGTGCTTGCCGCCCGCGCTTACCCAGACAAGGGAAGTGCGCTGCGGGCGGAGATCAAGGTCAAGGCACTGCCTCGCGCCCGGAAGCTTGCCTTCTTCGAAGCCGTGGCGTGACGCCGACCCCGTGGGGCTCGCCCGGCCCCTGCGCATGGAAAGAAATACGCGCTTGACCGACTGCGCTTTCGGCTGAAATTCGCTAGGCTTTGCTGGCGAGCGATCCCATCGAGCGCGGAGACAACGCGATGAGCCAGGGCGCATCTCTTCGTCTGCATGTGCCGGAGCCCACCGGGCGGCCGGGGCGCGAGACCGATTTTTCCTACCTCCACCTTTCGCCGGCCGGCGAGGTGCGAAAGCCTCCCGTCGACGCATTGCCAGCCGACACCGGTGATCTGGCCTTCACGCTGGTGCGCGTGCTCGACGACGAGGGCCGCGCCGTTGGCCCGTGGGTGCCGGAGGCCGACCCCGAACTGCTGCGCCGCGGCCTGCGTGCAATGATGAAAACGCGAGCCTTCGACGCCCGCATGCTCATCGCGCAGCGGCAAAAGAAGATCTCGTTCTACATCCAGTGCCTTGGCGAGGAGGCCGTTGCCACCGGCCACGCGATGGCGCTGCAGCCGGGCGACATGTGCTTTCCCACCTACCGGCAGCAGGGCCTGCTGCTGGTGCGCGACGACGTGTCGATGGTGGAGATGATCTGCGAGCTGATGTCCAACGAGCGCGATCCGCTCAAGGGCCGGCAGCTGCCGGTGTGCTATTCGATGAAGCGGGCCGGCTTCTTCTCGGTCTCGGGCAACCTGGCCACGCAGTTCATCCAGGCGGTGGGCTGGGGCATGGCCTCGGCGATCAAGGGCGACACGCGCATCGCCTCGGGATGGATCGGCGACGGCGCCACGGCCGAGTCCGACTTCCACACCGCGCTCACCTTTGCGCACGTGTACCGAGCGCCGGTGATCCTCAACGTGGTCAACAACCAATGGGCGATCTCGACCTTCCAGGCCATTGCCGGTGGCGAGGCCACCACCTTTGCGGCGCGCGGCGTGGGGTGCGGCATCGCTTCGCTGCGCGTGGACGGCAACGACTTTCTCGCGGTGCTGGCCGCCTCGCGCTGGGCCGCGGAGCGCGCTCGAAGCAACCTCGGTCCGACGCTGATCGAATGGGTGACCTACCGCGCCGGCGCGCACTCGACGTCGGACGATCCCTCGCGCTATCGGCCGGCCGACGACTGGGCGCATTTTCCGCTCGGCGATCCGATCCCGCGCCTTGCAAAACATCTCACGTCCATCGGCGCCTGGTCGCAGCAGGAGCACGACCGCACGCAAGCGGACCTGGAATTGCAGGTGAACACCGCGCTGAAGGAGGCCGAGCGCTTCGGCTCCATGGCCGATGGCCACGTCGCTGGCGCGGCGACCATGTTCGAGGACGTCTACAAGGACATGCCCGAGCACTTGAAGCGGCAGCGCGAGCAGCTGGCGTCGGAGGGATGAGCGCCATGGCTTCGATGACCATGATCCAGGCCCTGCGCTCCGCCATGGACGTGATGCTCGAGCGCGACGACGACGTGATCATCTACGGCCAGGACGTCGGCTACTTCGGCGGCGTGTTCCGCTGCACCGAAGGCCTGCAGGCCAAGTACGGCCGCTCGCGCGTGTTCGATGCGCCCATCAACGAAGGCGGCATCGTCGGCTCGGCCATCGGAATGGGTGCCTACGGCTTGCGTCCGGTGGTGGAGGTGCAGTTTGCCGACTACGTGTATCCGGCCTACGACCAGATCGTGTCCGAGGCGGCGCGCCTGCGCTACCGCTCGGCGGGCGATTTCACCGCGCCGATCACCATCCGCATGCCCTGCGGCGGCGGCATCTACGGCGGCCAGACGCACAGCCAGAGCCCCGAGGGGCTGTTCACGCACGTGTGCGGGCTGCGTACGGTGATGCCTTCCAATCCGCGCGATGCCAAGGGCCTCTTGATCGCCTCTATCGAGAACGACGACCCCGTCATTTTTCTGGAGCCCAAGCGGCTGTACAACGGCCCCTTCGACGGCCACCATGACCGGCCCTTGGTGTCATGGACCGGCCATCCACTCGGCGAAGTGCCCGAGGGCTACTACACGGTGCCGCTCGAATCGGCCACGGTGTTCCGCCCCGGCGCCGACCTGACGGTGATCAGCTACGGCACCATGGTCTTCGTCTCGGAAGCGGCCGCGAAAGAGACTGGCATCGATGCCGAGATCATCGACCTGCGCAGCCTGTGGCCGCTGGACCTGGAGACGCTCGTCGCATCGGTGAAGAAGACCGGCCGCTGCGTGATCGTGCACGAGGCCACGCGCACCAGCGGCTTCGGCGCCGAGCTGGCGGCGCTGGTGCAGGAACACTGTTTCCACCATCTGGAGGCGCCGATCGGGCGCGTGGCCGGATGGGACACGCCCTATCCGCATGCGCAGGAGTGGGCCTACTTTCCAGGCCCGGCACGGGTCGGCGCCGCATTCCGGCGCGCCATGGAGAACTGAATGGCCACGCATGCAATCAAGGTGCCTGACCTCGGCGAAGGCATCGCAGAAGTGGAACTGGTGGCGTGGCGTGTGCAGCCCGGGGACACGGTGATTGAAGACCAGGTGCTGGCCGACGTGATGACCGACAAGGCCACCGTCGAGATTCCTTCGCCGGTGGCGGGCAAGGTGCTCGCGCTCGGCGGCGAAGTGGGGCGGCAGATGGCTGTGGGGGCGGAGCTGATCCGGATCGATGTGGAGGCCAGCGGCGAGACGGAGGCGGCGCGTGCCGCGCCGGCACCAGCAGCCGCAGTCGCGTCTTCAATTGCACCTGCACCCACGCAAATGCCGACACCCGCGCCGGCCGAACGCACGCGCCCATCGTCCGCCAAGCCGCTCGCCTCGCCCGCTCTGCGCCATCGGGCCACGCTCCTTGGCATCGACCTTCAACAAGTGCCGGGCAGTGGCGAGCAAGGCCGCATCCTGCACGAGGACCTCGACACCTGGCTCGTCCGCCGGAACCGATCGATGGCGCCGACTGCGGCGCCCCCTGCCGAGCGCAACGACGAGGAGGCCGTGCCAATCACCGGGGTGCGCCGCCGCATTGCACAGCGCATGCAGGATGCGATGCGCCGCATTCCGCACTTCACCTACGTCGAGGAGATCGACGTCACCGAGCTGGAGCTGCTGCGCGCGCGCATGAATGAACGCTGGGGCGCCGAGCGCGCGCACCTGACGCTGCTCCCGCTGCTGGTGCGCGCGGTGGTGCTGGCGGTGCCGCGCTTTCCGCAGGTGAATGCCCGCTTCGACGACGAAAAGGGCGTGCTCACGCGGCACGGTGCGGTGCACGTCGGCATCGCGACGCAGACGCCGGCCGGCCTCATGGTGCCGGTGCTGCGCCACGCGGAAGCACGTGACCTCTGGTCCAGCGCAACCGAAATTGCGCGCCTGGCCGAGGCCGCGCGCGCGGGCCGGGCCACGCGCGACGAACTGAGCGGCTCCACCATCACCATCACCAGCCTCGGCGCGCTGGGCGGCATTGCTTCCACGCCGATCATCAACGCGCCCGAGGTCGCGATCGTCGGCGTCAACCGCATCGTGCAGCGCCCCGTGATGCAAGGCGGCGCGGTGGTTGCGCGCCGAATGATGAACCTGTCCTCCTCCTTCGATCATCGCGTGGTGGACGGGCAGCTCGCGGCTGAATTCATTCAGGCCGTGCGGGCTTCGCTCGAATGCCCGGCGCTGCTTTTTGTCGGATGAGCGAGGCTGCCGCGCGCTGGACGCGCAGCGTGCCGCGACAATCAAGGGTTCCTTGCAATGATTGCCCCCATGTCTCCCGATCAGTTCACCGATCCCCTCGAACCGACGCCCAACGGTCTTGCCGACCAAAGCGCAGCCAAAGCTGGTCGCCTGCGTGCGGAAGCCGACAAGCTCGAAGCGTTCTGTGTCGTGGTTCGCGCAGCTTCGGCCGCAGCCGATCACGCCGCGTTTGTCGAGGTCAGCCGCGCGGCGTCCCAGGCGCTGCATGCCAAGTTCGGCGGCGGCTCGATCACTTCGGTGTTCACGTGGTTGACCGGGCCTGCGGGAAGCGCCGCGCTGGAAAGCGTTCTTGCCGGTGAAGTGGACCTGGCCGGGCCGCTTTCCATCCAGCAGATCGTCGAAGCGATTGAGTTGGCCAAAAAGGCGGAGCTCCTGCGCCAGAAGCGCTGAGGGCGCACCGCCCGTCCGTCCGCCGCGCGGTTCAGCCGGCCATCGCGCGGCAGGCGGCCGCGCAGTCCTTGCAGGCCTTGGCGCACGCCTGGCAGTGGTCGTGCTTGTGCTTGGCGCATTCTTCGCCGCAGGCTTGGCAGATGTCGGCGCAGAGGGCACAGATGGCTTTGGCAGACTCGCTGCCGCGTGCCATGGCGGCGGCGGCAAACTGGCAGGCGGCCGCGCAGTCCATGTCGAGCGCGATGCACCTGGCCATCATCTTGACGTCGGCTTCCTTCAGGCAGGAGGCGGCGCAGTGATTGCACGCGGTCGCGCAGCCGTTGCAGGCTTCGATGCATGCGGCGAAGGTTTCATGTGGCATTGATTTCTCCTTGAATGTAGGAAAGGAGCGCATCGGCTCGTGAGATTCGACTCGTCGGCGGACACGGCCTGCTGCTCTTTCTCCGCGGTTGACTTCTTCGGACATGTCGCGTGTCGTTGACCGGGTTTCTTGCCGAAGCCGGACGGGCGATCAATGCATGGCCGCGTTGAGAGTGCGGGCCGCCTCCAGGTGCGAGCGCAGCGTCGGCAGCGTCTTGCCTGCCCAGGCGCGCAACTCGGGATCGCGGGCCTCGCGGCTCGCGCGCTCGAAGAGCGCAATGTCCGCCTGGTGGTCTTCAATGCCCACGAGCCGGATGTACGTGCGATCGAATTCGTCCTCCGTGGCTGAAGCAAGGCGGTGCAGCTTGGCGTGCTTGCCGCGCGGCAGCACGCCGGGGAGCCTCATTCCCCTGTCGCGAACCAGCGCCATGAGTTCGTTGCGGGCCCGGGTGTGGTGGTCGACGAGCATCTGCGCATAGCTTCGCACCTGAGGGCTGGCCGCGCGGTACATGGCCATGCGCGACGCCTGGATCTCGTACCGGCCGTTGCCCGCCGCCGCAGTGATGAACTGCGGGTCCAGAAGGCCGCCCGTTCGCGCGGCGGTCGTTGCACCGGCCCGCGCAACGGGCGCCGGCGGGGCGGCGCACCCCGCGGCGAGCGCCACCATGCCTACGAGCGTGACGGCGCGCAGAAGCGGTTCGAGCGATTTCATGATTCTCCTTGCCGGTCCGCAAGCGGACCTTCGCCTCGGCGACACAGGAAAAATCTATGCCGGGCACGCCGCGTGCCCTGTCGGACGGTAGCTGCACCTGTGGCCTGATAACCACTCGTTGCCGCCGCCCTTCACCGCGCCAGCGCATCTCAAGGATTGCGGCGCTTCAAAAAGCCGGGTGCGTTCTCGCCCTTGCCGGGTTGCGCTTCGTCGTCGACCGTGCCTTCCGGGTGGGCGGACTCATCCAGTTCGACGGACTCATCCAGTTCGAGATCCTTCGCGCGCACCTCGGCCTCGAGTGGAAGTCCCGACGCCGGCTGGCGCGTCACCGGATCCGCTGGCGTGGCGGATGTAGGTTTGCGAGTCATGCTGGTGCTCCTATGTAGATCGCCAGGGGCCATGGTCTGCTGCAGGGCTGCAGGGGCACATCGGACGGCAAGAGCACGCGGTGCAGGCGATGTCCTGCGCGGCCGGATGGAGACGGAATCAACCTACAGCACCATGGGATGCATACCGAGTTCGGCGTGCAGCGCGGCCCGCACCATGGAAGCTGTTTTCTCGTTTCTCCCTTCATTCATCTCCACTTTTCTTGCCGAAGGAGCCACGCATGTTCTCCCACAACAAGCGACTGCAGTACACCGTGCGCGTCAGCGAGACCAATCCCGGTCTCGCCAATCTCATGCTCGAGCAGTTCGGCGGCCCGCAGGGCGAGCTGGCCGCGGCCTGCCGCTATTTCACACAGGCCGTGGGCGAGGACGATCCGGGCCGCAAGGACATGCTGTTCGACATTGCTACCGAGGAACTGAGCCACCTGGAAGTCATCGGCACCATCGTGGCCATGCTCAACAAGGGCGCCAAGGGGCGCCTTGCCGAAGGCGTCGATGCGGAGGCGGAAGCCTTTCGCACCATCACCGGCGCGGGCAACGACAGCCACGTGACGCAGGTGCTCTATGGCGGCGGCCCGGCCCTCGTCAACTCGGCCGGCGTGCCCTGGACGGCCGCCTACATCGACACCATCGGCGAGCCCACGGCCGACCTGCGCTCCAACATCGCGGCCGAGGCGCGCGCCAAGATCATCTACGAGCGGCTGATCAACCTCACGGACGATCCGGGCGTGAAAGAGGCGCTGGGCTTTCTCATGACGCGCGAGATCGCGCACCAGAAGTCGTTCGAGAAGGCGCTCTACGCCATCCAGCCGAACTTCCCGCCGGGCAAGCTGCCCGGCATGCCCGAGTTCACGAAGGTCTACTTCGACCTGTCCAAGGACGGCGAGGTGCGCGGCCCGTGGAATCAGGGCGAAAAATGGGAATACGTCGACGACCCCGAGCAGCAAATGGCGGTGGATGGCGACACCGGCGAACCTTCGGTGCAACTCAGCGCCGAAGAACAGGCCGCTGTGGAGGCCATGGCTGTCAGGACAGCGTCCGACCCGGCCAGCAATCCGCCGACCGGCGCCGAACTGGGCATGTCCGACGATGCCATCCTCGACGAACTGGCCACCCAGTTGGGCAAGCCCGCTGTGTAGTCGCCCGAGCAAAGGCCAATGAGCGTCGGGCCTGAGTGGCCACCCGCGCGGATGAGCCCGCAAACTCCACGGGGATCTCCTGCTCATTCGCATGGAGCCGCCACGGCCCGACACGGGCGCAGCCGGTCCCATGCAACCGAATCCGATGTGGACCGGGTGCTTCGCGACGTGTTCGGCCATGAGCGGCTGCGACCCGGGCAACGCCGCGTGATCGACCGTGTGGTGGCGGGTGAATCGACGCTGGCCGTCATGCCCACGGGCGCCGGAAAATCGCTTTGCTACCAGGTGCCCGCGGTGCTGGCGCCTGGGCAGACCGTGGTGGTTTCGCCGTTGATCGCGCTCATGAAGGACCAGTGCGAAAAGCTCGAAGCCAACGGCGTGCGCGCCGTGCAGCTGAACAGCCAGTGCTCCGCCGATGAGATCGAGGCCGCGGAGAAGGCCATTGCCGACGGCACCGCACGCGTGGTCTTCAGCACGCCGGAGCGATTGGCCGATGCGGCCTTCCTGCAACTGCTGCAGCGGCGGTCCACGTCGCTGCTGGTGGTGGACGAGGCGCATTGCATCTCGCAGTGGGGGCACGACTTCCGGCCCGCGTTTCTCGAGATCGGTGCAGCGGTTCGCGCCTTGCGCAACCCGGTGGTGCTGGCGCTCACGGCCACTGCCAACGATGAGGTGGCCGAAGAGATCATGCAGAAGCTCGGCATTCCACGCACCGGCCTGATCGACACCGGCGCCTATCGGCCCAACCTGCATTACGCCGTCGAGCCCGCGATGCGCGAGGAGGACAAACTGCGACGTGCGCTTGCGCTGGTGAAGGGTCTGCAGGGAAGCGGCATCGTCTACACCGCGACCGTGAAAGCGGCCGAGGCGCTCTTTGCCAAGCTGGTCGGCACCGGCGAATCCGTCGGCCTGTACCACGGCAAGCTGCGCGCGGGTGAGCGGCACGAAGCACAAGACGCCTTCATGGCTGCAAGTCTTCGCATGATGGTCGCCACCAACGCATTCGGCATGGGCATCGACAAGCCCGACATCCGCTTCGTGCTGCATTACCAGATGCCGTCGAGCCTGGACGCCTATTACCAGGAGACGGGCCGTGCCGGCCGCGATGGCGAGCGCGCGGATTGCGTGCTGCTCTACCTGCGGCAAGACAAAGCCGTGCAGCAGTTCTTCCTGGCCGGCTGGCTGCCCGAGGCGGCCGAGCTGCGCGCCCTGCAGCAGGTCTTGTCGAGTGCGCCGCCTGATGCGCGGCCGGGCTGGTCGGCGGCGGAGCTCCAGCAGCGAGCGCACCTTCCGCGCGGCAAGCTCCGCGTGTTGCTGAGCCTGTTGCGGCAGGAGGGCCTGGTGGAGCGCGACGGCGATGGATTGCTGCGTTGGGGCAAGAACCCACCCCTCGAAGACGCCCAGCTCGACGCCTTGTTGAAAGACCATCGTGAAAAGCGCGAGCAGGATCGCGAGGCGCTGGAGCGCATGACCTTCTACGCGACCACCGGCATGTGCCGCTGGCAGGTGCTGCTGTCGGGTCTCGGCAGCGATGAGCTCGCGGCGCGCTGCGGTGCCTGCGACAACTGCGTGCGGCTTGCAAGGCATGAGCGCGAGCAGGCCGCGCAAGCGCAGGTTTCAGAGGCGGATGCGGCGCAGGCGCCACCGCCGCGCGTGGCGTTTGCACGTGGCGCTTCCGTCCGCGTTCCACGCTACGGCGTCGGCAGCGTGGTGGGCGCCGATGCGGTTTCGGTCACCATCGAATTCGCCGACGGAAGCCAGCGTTGTTTCCAGCCCGAATTCGTGCGCCCCGTGCCCGCCCGGCAGACCCGCCAGGCAAGAGCAGCGTCTCGTAACAGCGTGCGCGAGCCAGCGGTGAGAATCGATTGATGCATTCATCCAGCATCACCTTCTCGCGGCGTGGCCTGTTCGCGCTCCTCGCCGTGTCGGCGGCCATGGCCGCGCTACTGGCGGGCTGCGCGTCCGCTCCATCGACACTGGCCACTCCAGGCACCAAGCCGAAGGAATCGACAACAGCGGTACGGCCCGCGCCGACCGTGCCAAAACAGGCCGCCCCGGACGACGCGGCGATCGAGCCGCGGTTCGCCAAGTGGGTTGCAGATTTCCGCATCACCGCGCGCGCGCAAGGCATCAGCGAGGCCACGCTGCGAAGCGCGTTCGACCAGGTCCAGTACCTGCCGCGCGTCATCGAACTCGATCGCGCGCAGCCCGAGTTCACGCGCACCACCTGGGACTATCTCGACAACGCAGTCACGCCCCAGCGCGTAACCACCGGACAGGACAAGTTGCAGCAGGTGCGAGCCGAAGCCGATGCGGCCGCGGCGCGCTACGGCGTTCCGCCCGCCGTGGTGGTCGCCATCTGGGGCATGGAAAGCAACTACGGCGGCAACTACGGCAACACCCCCGTCGTCGACGCGCTGGCAACGCTCGGCTTCGAAGGGCGGCGCGAAGACTGGGCTCGCCACGAGCTGCTTGCAGCGCTGAAGATTCTCGACAGCGGCGACATCGCGCGCGAACGCATGATCGGCTCCTGGGCCGGCGCCATGGGCCAGACGCAGTTCCTGCCGTCGAACTTCCTGGCCTATGCGGTCGATGCCGATGGCGATGGGCGGCGCGACATCTGGGGCAGCATGCCCGACGTCGTCGCGTCGACCGCGAACTTTCTCGTTCGTTCGGGCTGGCAGGCGGGCGCGCCCTGGGGCGTCGAGGTGCAGTTGCCGGCGGGCTTCGACTACGGGCGTGCCGACATGGCCGTGCGCCAGCCCAGCGCGCAATGGGCGGCCGAGGGGCTGCGCGCCATCGACGGCCAGCCGCTGCCCGAACTGGCCGACGCCAGCGTGCTGCTGCCCGCGGGCGCACGCGGTCCGGCCTTCCTGGTCGGGCCCAACTTTCGTGCCGTCCTGCGCTACAACAACTCGACCAACTACGCGCTCGCCGTGAGCCTGCTTGCGCAGCGCCTGGGCGGTGGGCCGGGCGTGCAGGCGCCGTGGCCAAGAGACACGGCAGCGCTTTCGCGCAGCCAGGTGGTCGAGCTGCAGACCGCGCTCAGTCAACGCGGCTTTGCGACCGGCGCGGCCGATGGCGTGATGGGTCCCGCCACCCGCGAGGGGCTGCGCCGCTACCAGCGCAGCGTCGGCTTGCCCGCGGACGGGTATCCGAGCGCGGAGCTGCTGCTGCGGCTGCAACAGCCGTAGCGCTCGCCAGCTAAACTGGGACCGGGTGCGGAGCCGCTTGTTTTTTCAAGTGGTCTCGCAGGTTCATGCGATGGTCGGGCCGCCTCGCGGACCTGCTACGCCCATCTCATGCAAGAACCCGTCATCCAGTACATCGCCGCAGCCATCTTTGCGGTGGCCCTTGTCCACACCTTTGCCGCCAAGCAGTTCGAGCGGCTGTCGCATCGCTTTCCCCGCCACGCCGGCCTGTTCCACCTGCTGGGCGAGGTCGAGGTCGTCTTCGGGTTCTGGGCCATCGTGCTCGTGCTTGCCATGGGCCTGGTGGTCGGGGGCGAAGACGCGCTCGGCTATGCGGAGTCGCGCAACTACACCGAACCGCTGTTCGTTTTCGTCGTGATGGTGGTGGCGGCCTCGCGGCCCGTGCTGCGCACGGTCATGTCGGGGGTGGCTATCGTCGCCCGGGTACTGCCGCTGCCGACGCCGGTTGCCGCGGCATGGCTTGGGCTCGCAGTGGTTCCGCTGCTGGGATCGTTGGTCACCGAGCCGGCCGCCATGACGATTGCGGCGCTGATGCTCGCACCCCAGATTTTCAAGCCGCAGCTGCCCGAGCCAGTCAAGTACCTGGCACTCGGCGTGCTGTTCGTGAACGTGTCGATCGGCGGCACCCTCACGTCCTATGCCGCGCCACCGGTGCTGATGGTGGCTTCGACCTGGCAGTGGGACAGCGCCTTCATGTTGGCCACATTCGGCTGGAAGGCCGCCGTGGCCGTCATCATCAATGCCACCGTGGCGACCTTCGTATTGCGCAAGCATCTGATCGCCGCGCCGGCCGTGGATGCAACGCCGGCTGAAGACCCCGTACCCGCGACCGTCGCACTGACGCACCTGGTATTGCTTGCGGGCATCGTGCTGTTCGCGCATCATCCGGTGGCCTTCCTCGGCCTGTTCCTGATGTTCCTCGGCTTCGCCCAAGCTTATGAGCGCCACCAGAGCCCGTTGATCATCAAGGAGGCGCTGCTCGTCGGCTTCTTTCTTGCCGGGCTGGTGGTGCTCGGCGGCATGCAGCGCTGGTGGCTCGAGCCAGTGGTCTCCAGCTTGGAGCCGCTGGCCCTGTTTTTTGGTGCGCTGGGCCTCACGGCCATCACCGACAACGCGGCGCTCACCTACCTTGGCTCGCTGATCGCGACCATCTCGGAAGAGTCGAAATACATGCTCGTGGCCGGCGCGGTCGCGGGGGGCGGACTGACCGTGATTGCCAACGCACCCAATCCCGCAGGCGTTGCGCTTCTGAAGCGCGGCTTCTCCGACGAGACCATCGGCGCCGGCGGACTGCTGTTGGGCGCGCTCGGGCCCACGGCCGTTGCGGCGGCGGCATTCATGCTTTTGTAGAGGCAGCCACGCGCTGGGCGCGGAAGGAAGGAGACGACAGGAACATGCGCACGTTCTCTCGCACCGGAATTGCCGCAGCCGCGGTGCTCGCGTCTTTGGCCGTCGGCGGCTGCGCTTCGCATGGAGATGCGGTTCCTGTTTCCGTCAGTGCAAGGCCGGAGCCGCCGGCCACCGATTGCCGCGCGTGGGTCGGCGCCGACCGCAACCACGAACTGCCCGGCTACCGTTTGCTGCAAACCAATGGCCGGACCGTGTGCGTGCCGCTTGGCGTCAACGCCTATCGTCCGCCCGCAGGGTATGCCGCAGGCGACTACTACGTCGAAGAGTTCACCGATGCGCGCCTGAAGGAGCGCTGGCGCGCATGCAAGGCCGACGCCGCCTGCTTCGCGCGCATCGATGCGCAGATGCAGCGCTGGCTGCCGCCGAACAAGGCGCGTTCGACGCGATCGACCGGCACGGTCGATCCTTCGGGGAGGATCGATCCAGAGGGTCCCGTGGATCTGCGGCAGATCCGTCGTCCCGCCTTCTTCGCGAGGGCGCCTTACTCAGAAGGCATTGCGCGCGCCGATGCCAGCACCTTCGTCGTCGAGTTCACCGTGCCGCGCGACACCTTCGAGCGCATCGACCTGAAGATGACCGACCCGGTCAAGCTGCGCGGCTGGTACATCGAAGGCCGCGGCGTCGACGACGGCAAGGGCGGCAAGACGCGCGCGCTGGTGGTGATGGCGCCGGGCGGCGGCGGGCAGCTCACCGCGATCCAGCACCCCGACGAGAAGGCCTACCGCATCGACCCGGCAACCGGCAAGACGGTCGACTTCCGGTTTCCGAACGCCACGACGGAAACGATGGGCCAGCGCTGGTGGCGCGCGAACCTCGATGCGCTGAACCATGCGGGCTTCGACGTGCTGGCCTACGATCGGCGAGGCGAGGGCATCTCGGGTGGCTTCAGCGACACGAATACGCTGGAGCAGGGCGAGGACGTCTTTCGCGTGCTGGCGCAGTTCGACAGCGGCAACGGACTGCGGGTTCTCACGCCCGACGGCCGCGTGCTCGAAGGCAGGGACGCCGCCGGCAAGCTGCTCGGCGGCATGGGCTCGACGCGCATTCCGATCCTGCTCGGCGGCTATTCGCGCGGCTCGATGTCCACCGCATGGGCCATGGCCAAGAATTTCTCGGGCTCGTGCAGCTACGACATGCCGGTGCCCGAGTGCGTGCCGCCCAAAGGACTCTCGAACATCAAGGGCGCCATCCTGCTGTCTTCGTTTGCCAGCGGCGCGGGCTACGTGCCATCGTCGCCCGACCTGGCTGACCGCAACCTGTTTCTCGGCGGCATGGCGGCGGACCATCACATCGTGTTCTATCCGAACTCGGCACCCCTCGCGGGCATGCACACGTGGCCGGCCGCATTCTTCGGCAAGGGCCTGTGGGACCGCGCGGAAACGCTGCAAGGCACTGTCGCCGCCTACGACCGCATCCGCGGTGCGCGCGAGATCGTGGTGGCCCGCGGTCCGCATTCGATCGAGACCTGGCCCGAGACCGACCGGCAGTACCTTCGCGAGCGGATGGTTGCCTTCGCCAAGGTGGCGATTGCGGGCGGTATCAGCGTGCCGGGCGCTAAGCCATGGTCCAACCTCAAGGAGCTGGTCGCGACCACGCCCGACTCGTGGGAGCCTTCATCGAAACCCCGAGGCGACCCAGCGGCAAATAGCCGGCCTTGACTTTGCATCCATGATGTTGGACATTTATCCGACATCATGGAAACAACCACACAGAGCCTGAACGAACGCATCGCGCAGCGAGTGCGAGACCTGCGCGCCGACCGCGGCCTTTCTCTCGACGCGCTGGCCGGGCATTGCGGGGTCAGCCGCTCGATGATCTCGCTTATCGAGCGGGGCGAAAGCAGCCCGACGGCGGTGCTGCTCGAAAAATTGGCGACGGGCCTCGGTGTCCCGCTGGCCTCGTTGTTCGAGGCACCTCGGCCCGAAGCCGGCCCTGTATCCCGCCTGGCCGACCAGCCGCAATGGCGCGATCCGCATTCGGGCTATGTGCGTCGGAACGTGTCGCCCGGCGGCACCGCATCGCCGATTCACATCGTCGAAGTGCTGTTTCCACCCAAGGCGCGCGTGGCCTACGAAACCGGCGCGCGGGAACCCCAGGTTCACCAGCAGGTATGGGTGCTCGAAGGAAGCATCGAAGTCACCGTCGGCGAAGACCACCATCGGCTCGGCGCGGGCGACTGCCTGGCACTGGTGCTCGACCGCCCCATGAGCTACTACAACCCCACCCGGCAGGCCGCACGCTATGCCGTCGTGATTGCAACCGCGCCCTCTTCGTGGAGATGACATTGACGACCGACGCCGAAACCCTTGCGCCACGCATTCGCGTTCTTTCCAGCGTCGACGACGCGCATGCCCGCCAGCTGGCCGACGTGCTCGTCGATTGCGTGGAGGGCGGCGCTTCGGTCAGCTTCATGCTGCCGCTGACCCGCGAGCGCGCTTGGGCGTTCTGGCGCCGCGTGGGAGGGGGCGTGGCGCGCGGCGACCGTCTGCTGCTGGTGGCCGAAGACTCGCAGGGCATCGTCGGAACCGTGCAGCTCCTGCTCGAAATGCCGGAGAACCAGCCGCATCGCGCCGAAGTGGCAAAGATGCTCGTGCACCGCCGCGCCAGGCGCCAGGGTCTCGGTGCGATGCTCATGCAAGCCGCCGAGCAGCTCGGCCGCGAACGCGGAAAGACCTTGCTCGTGCTCGACACGTCCAGTGCCGAGGCCGAGCGGCTGTATGCCCGTCTGGGCTGGACGCGCGTTGGCGTGATCCCGGACTTTGCATTGCTGCCGGACGGCGGGCCGTGCGACACCACCTACTTTTATCGCGCGCTGGTCTAGCGCGTGGCGCCACAAATGAGGTAACCCGGGATTTGCGGACGCGGCGCAGCCTGTCATCATTCCAGGCTGCATGACCCAAGAACCGACGCCCCTCATCGATCTGTTGTTGAATCGCGCCAAGCAGGTTTTGGCGGGCACGGGCGGCACGCTGCAGTGCGCCGCCGCCACGCCCGAAGCCGGCTGCGTGGTGTTCATTGCCCTCGGCGACCATGCGAGCCGCGCACGCGTGGTCGTGGGACGCGGAGGCAGCGCCGAGGAAGCCTGGCGCGAGGCATGCAGTTCGGCGCTCGCACTTGTCCAGCGCATCGGCATGCAGCCCAGCCGCGTGCGCGTGGAGCTCGTCGAACAGGTCGAGGCCATGGCCTGGGGCGTGCTGAAGGCCCGCCTCTCGCGGACCAAGCGCAACTACTTCAACCAGGGCCTGTCGTTCGACGCGAAGTTCGAAGTGGCGCTGCTCGCGCAGGAGATCAACGGCAGCGCGATCTTCTACAACGGCACCGTGGAGCACGCGGAGCCCAACCCCGGCAACCTGCGCCTGCATGCCCGGAGGCGCTTCGGCGCCGAGACCGATTTTCCGTCCGACGATGCGGCGCCGGTGTGGTGCTTTGCGACCCGGGGCGCCTATGCCGATGCCCAGGGTGTCTGGTCGCTCACGGCCAAGGGGCAGGCTGCAGGCTATCGCCGGCTGGACGACTGGGGTGCGAGGCCGGTCCGTGCCATGGTCGACACGGCAAGCGACTATCTCGCCGCGCAGGTCAAGCCCACGGGCGAGTTCCACTACGGCTGGTTCCCGTGCTTCGACCGCGCGATTCCCACCTACAACACCCTGCGCCACGCCAGCTCGACCTATGCGCTGCTCGAAGCCTGGGAGCTGACCCGCAGCGAGGCGCAGAAGGCGGCCATCGACCGATCGCTCGGCTTCCTCACGGCGCGGCTCATCCGCCAGGCCGAGCTGCCGGACGGCACCCGCGCCGCCTATCTGCTCGACGTCGGCCATGAGATCAAGCTCGGCGGCAATGCGGTGTGTCTGCTGGCTTTCGTCAAATACACGGAGCTCACGGGCGACACGCAGTACCTGCCGCTCATGGAGCAACTCGCGCTCGGGATCCAGGCCATGCAAGACCCGGCGAGCGGGCGCTTCGTCCACGTGCTCAACCATCCGGCGCTGGACGTGAAGGATGCGTTCCGCGTCATCTACTACGACGGGGAAGCGGCGTTCGGCCTCATGCGCCTCTACGGTCTCACGCGCGATCCGCGCTGGCTCGCGATCGTCGAGAAAGCCTTCGACCATTTCATTGCCGCGGAGCACTGGCGCGCGCACGACCATTGGCTGAGCTATTGCGTCAACGAGCTGACGCGCCATCGGCCCGAAACGCGCTACTACCGCTTCGGCCTGCAGAACGTGGCCGACTACCTGGACTTCGTGCTCGAGCGCATCACCACCTTTCCGACGCTGCTGGAGCTGATGATGGCCGCGCGGGACATGGTGGCGCGGCTTGCCGCCGACCCCGCGCTGAGCCCACTGCTGGAAGGCTTCGACCGCGGCAAGTTCGACCGCGCGCTCGAGCACCGGGCTCGCTACCTGGCCAACGGCTATTTCTGGCCCGAGCTGGCGATGTTCTTCCGCAACCCGGACCGTATTGCCGGCTCGTTCTTCATCAAGCACCACAGCTTTCGCGTGCGCATCGATGACGTGGAGCACTACCTCTCGGGCTACGTGTCCTACCTCAAATTCCTGCAATCGCGGGAGAGCGAACGCGCCCGCGATGACGCCGCTCATGCGGATGGAAACACAGCCGTGGCAGTAGTCGTGGCATGGGGCGGCGACGTCAACCTCGGCCGCAGGCAGCACTACCGGACGCGGCAACTCGGCGTGCCCTCGGTGCTCGGCGGCGTGCCGGTGCTGGCCGAGGCGGACCTGCGTATCGCCAATCTCGAATGCGTGGTTGCGTGCAGCGGCGAGCAGGGGGTGCCGAAAGGCGAGACCGGTCCCCACTACTACCGCGCGCGACCCGAAATGCTGCGCGTGCTTGCCGAGGCCGGCATCGACGTGGTGGCCACCGCAAACAACCACAGCGGCGATTACGGTGCCGAGGCGCTCGCGGAGCAGGCGGGCCTGCTCGACGCCGCGGGCATCGGGCACGCAGGCTCCGGTCCGTCCCTGGATGCCGCGCTCACGCCCGTGCTGCGGCGCGCAGGCCACCTGAACGTGGCGATCTTCGCCGTCGACGCCACGCAGCGGCGCTTTGCCGCTGGCAAAACCAAGGCCGGCAATGCGTACTTGCCGCTGTCATCGCCTTCCGAATGGACGGCATGTCTCGCGCCCCGCATCGCCGCCGCGCGCGACAAAGCCCACGTGGTGCTGGTGGCCGTGCATTGGGGCAGGAACCGGGAGCCTCGCCCCGGCGATGAAGAGATCGCCGCGGGCCACGCCATCATCGAAGCCGGCGCCGACGCGGTGCTGGGTGCTTCGGCACATGTGGTTCAGGGCGTTGAGATCCACAAGGGCAGGCCCATCATTCATGATGCTGGCGACCTGCTGTTCGATGCCATCGGCCGCGGCAGCAAGGACTGCGATGAAAGCGGCGTGTTCTCGTTGCACCTGGGCGCCGAAGGCGTGCGGCGCGTGGAGTTCACGCCAATCGCCACAGAATTCGGCCAGACGCTGCAGCTCGAAGGCGAACGGGCGCTGGCAGCGGCTGACCGCTTTCAGCAGAAATCCGCCTCGCTCGGCTCCCATTTCACATGCGCACCCGACGGCCGGTGCACGCTCGACCTGCACCCGCCCGCCAGAGCGCCAAAGCCATTGCAAATCCTGCCATTGGCAGTGCGCAAGTTCGATGCGATCCAGCCTCTGATGCAGCCGCGGGAAGAATGGCTGGCAACGATGGTTCCGATCGAAGCGGCGCTCGCACAGCCTCTGTCATTGGGACCGCTGCGGCTCCTTGGCGTGCGGACCACGCCATCGGCCATGGCGGGCCGGGCCATGCTGTATGTCGAGACCTTCTGGCAGATCGACGAGACGACCGGCACCGACTGGCGGCTCGACATCCGTGCCGTGCCGCCAGCGCCGGCCACCATGCCGACCTGGGGCGTCGCGATGGACCACGACCCCTGCGACTGGATGTGGCCCACCAGCCGCTGGCAGCCCGGCCGCATCTATCGCGACTTTCATGGCCTGCGGCCACCCGTTGCCGAACGGCTGCACGATGCGCAACTCCAGATCGAGATCGGCCTGGTGGGTGCTGCCGGCCGGGTGGACCGTGTCCCGCTGCCGAGGCATGTTTCTTTCGCGGCGCGGCCGGACCGTGTGGCGGCATGACGCGCGAGAACGTCACCTCCAACGGAACCGAAGGCGTGATGGCCGGGCGCTGGAGGCTCGTTCCCTTCGCGTTGCTGGCGCTGGCGCAGACCGCATGTGCGCAGCGCGGCGGCCCGGAGCCGCAGCCACAGCCCCCCGCGCTTGCAGCCGGCGGCGCAACGCTGCAATGGAACCAGCCCGCCGTGCGCGCCAACTGCCCCGACCGCACCGGCTACCTGTGGGTGCAGCCGGTCGAAGGGCCGGCTTGCATCCGGTACTTTGCAAGCAGCGACATCGACGACGCGCGCATGGCCATCGTGCAGTTTTCGGGCGACCGCGACGGGGTCATGAACCAGGCGCCCACGCGCATTCCCGGCAACACCGAGGCACTGCGCATGCTCGATGCCCAGCGCAGCCGCGATCGCGCGGGCGTGCCGTGGATCTTCATGGCGCGGCCCGGCACCTACGGCTCATCGGGCGACCACCGCAAGCGCCGCGAACTGGCTGAGTTCCACGCGCTCGATGCGGCGCTCGACGCGCTGATGCAGCGGCATCGGATCGAGCGCATCGTGATCATCGGCCACAGTGGCGGCGCCACCGCGGGCGCGGCGCTGCTCACGCTTGGCCGCACGCGCATCGCCTGCGCGGTGCTGACCTCCGGCGCCTACGGCCTTCTGGAGCGTGCACGCCGGCTGGGGCAATCGCGCGACGGCCGTAGCGACACCACCGGCAGCATGCAGTTCTACGATCCGCTCGACCACATCGACGGCATTGCGCGCGATCCGCTGCGGCGCATCGTGCTCGTCGGCAATCGCGACGACCGGAACACGCCTTTCGATTTGCAGGAGCGTTTTGCCGATGCCGTGGCCAAGGCCGGCCATCGCGTGGAAGTCCAGACTCACGCAGCCGAGCCGCCGCAAAATCACGACCTGACGGACCGCATCGGCCTCAAGACCGCATCGCTCTGCGCACGCGAAGCCATGCTTCAATAACAACGGAAAACCTCAAGACAATGCCATTGCCGAACAGCAGCACCACCAGCCACCCCGCGCCCCGCATCGCCACCCACGAGTTCGGCCGCATGCCCGATGGGCGCGCCGTGACCGAATACAGGCTCGACAATGGCCGCGGCCTCTGCCTCAGCGCCATCAACCTGGGCGGCATCGTCACCGCATTGCAGGTGCCCGACCGGCATGGGCAAAGCGGCAACGTCGTGCTGGGCCTGCGCACGCTGGAGGATTACCTGAAGCCGCATCCGCACTTGGGCACCATCGTCGGCCGCTACGCCAACCGCATCGCGGGCGGGCGCTTCTCGCTCGATGGCGTGGCGCATCAGCTTCCACTGAACAACGGCGCCAACTCGCTGCATGGCGGGCACCAGGGCTTTGGCACGCGCTACTGGCAGATCGATGCAGTGCCCACACAAAGCGGGGATGGCGATGAGGTCGCCATCGACCTCCGCTACACCAGCGCCGACGGCGAAGAGGGCTTTCCCGGCGAGGTTCAAGTGACCGTGCGCTATGCGCTAAGCACCATCGAAAACGCCTGGCGCATCGACTATCGCGCCGTGAGCGACCGCGCCACGGTGCTGAACCTGAGCCATCACGACTATTTCAACCTGGCGGGCGCCGGCGCCGTGCGCGATCACCGCCTCACGATTCCCGCGAGCCGTTTCTGCCCCGTGGATTCGGGCCTTATTCCACTCGGCTTGGCACCGGTGGCCGGAACCCCGTTCGACTTTCGCGTGCCCACGCCGATCGGCGCGCGCATCGACGATTCGCACGAGCAAGTGCGCGTGGCTGGCGGCTACGACCACAACTGGGTGCTCGACCGCGAGCCCGCCGGCATGGCGCTGGCGGCGCGCCTCGAACACGAGCCCTCAGGGCGCGTGATGGAAGTGCACACGACTGAACCGGCGGTGCAGTTCTACTCGGGCAATTTTCTCGACGGCACTCTTCGCGGCCGAGACGGCGAAAGCTTCAAGCAAGGCGCCGGGCTGTGCCTGGAAACGCAGCACTATCCCGACTCGCCGAACCAGCCGGAGTTTCCTTCGACGGTGCTCCGGCCGGGTGAAGCGTTCAGCAGCACCACGCTGCACCGCTTCGGGATTTCAACCTAAGCCTCGACCGCGGCTGCGCCGAATTCGGCAGCCGGCAGGCCGGGACTCCCGACGCGCACCGAAAACAGCGCGCCGGCCAGCGCCTCCGCCTTCAGTTCTTCATCCGTGAGCCCGCTGCGCGCGGTGGTGATATAGAGCGTGCACAGGTCGTCGCCGCCAAAGGCGCAGTCCGTGACGTTGCTCGCGGGCAGTTCGATGCGGCACAGCTCGGCGGCGCTCACCGGGTCGTGGCAGCTCACGCAATGGCCGCCCCAGCGTGCGATCCACAGCCGCCCGGCCGCGTCGGTCGTCATGCCGTCGGGCAGGCCGTCGCCTTTCGCAAAGCGAAGCCACACGCGCTTGTTGCTCACCGTGCCGGCTGCGCTGTCGAAGTCGTAGGCATACACGCAGCCTTCCACGGTGGCGTTGAAATACATCGTGCGTTCGTCGAGCGACCAGGTCGGCCCGTTGGTCACGGCAAAGCCGTCGTCGTGGCGCGTGCAGCGGCCGTCGGCATCGAAGCGATAGAGCGCGCCCGTTGGAGCCACGCAATCGAAGTCCATGCTGCCGCCCCAGAAGCGGCCCTGCCGGTCGCATTTGCCATCGTTGAAGCGATTGCCGGGCCGGTCGAGTTCCGGCTGGTGCAGGTAGCGCGGCTGCGCGTCCACGGCCGGGTCGAAGTAGGCGAAGCCGCGGCGCAGGGTGACGATCAGCCCCGGCGCATCGGCGCGCTCGGCGAGCGCGGTGATTTCCTCGTCGAATTGCCACGTCTGCCGCGCACCGCCCGCCGGGTCATGGCGGTACAGGCGGCAGCCAAGGATGTCGATCCAGTAGAGCGCCCGTTCGCGCTGCGACCACAGCGTGCCCTCGCCAAGCGTTGCGCCGGCGGGCCAGAGGCACTCGGGTTGGCCGATGACGGTGGGCGCACCCAGGGGTGGGAGGGAGGATTCGGAGCTGCCGTTCTGGGTCATTGTTTTGTGCCTTCGTTGTCTCGGTCCTTGACGCGGCGGATCGTATCAAGGCATATTGATAATAGAAACCAAACTATATGGCATCAAGTGATATTGATTTTGCAATGTCACTGCCAAAGCACTGGAGACCCATACCTTGAAGGATTCCCCGCAGCTTTCGATACATCCCAGCCTGAAGGGACGCACCGTCTTCGTCACCGGCGGCGGCAGCGGCATTGGCGCGGCCATTGTGGCGGCCTTTGCCGCGCAGGGCGCACGCGTGGCGTTCGTCGACATTGCCGAAAGCGCCAGCGCCACTCTCGCGCAGCAGATCGCCGAGCAGGGCCTTGCGGCGCCGTGGTGGCGCACCTGCGACGTGCGCGACATCGGCGCGCTGCAGAAGGCCATCGACGACGCGGCCGCCGAGCTTGGCGACTTCGCCGTGCTGGTCAACAACGTGGCGAGCGACGACCGCCACACGCTCGAATCGGTCACGCCCGACTATTACGACAACCGCATGGCCATCAACGAACGGCCCGCCCTGTTCGCCATCCAGTCGGTGGTGCCGGGCATGCGGCGCCTGGGCTTCGGTTCGGTCGTCAACCTGGGTTCGACGGGTTGGCAGACCAAGGGCTCGGGCTACCCTTGCTATGCCATTGCGAAGTCATCGGTCAATGGCCTCACGCGCGGCCTGGCCGTGGAGTTGGGCAAGGACCGCATCCGCATCAACACCGTATCGCCGGGCTGGGTGATGACCGACCGGCAGGTGAAGCTCTGGCTCGACGACGAGGGCGAGCAGTCGCTCAAGCGCAACCAGTGCCTGCCCGACAAGCTCCTGCCGGAAGACATTGCGCGCATGGTGCTGTTCCTCGCGTCGGACGACGCCAAGATGTGCACCGCGCAAGAGTTCACGGTGGACGCGGGCTGGACCTGATCAGTCCATCTCGAGTTTGCGTCCGTAGACGCTGAGGCTCGCGGTCTTCAGCGCCTTCATCATCACCTTCGCGGCCGGCGACGGCAGCCGGTCGGTGCGGGTGATGATGCCGAAGGCGTCCATGTGGCAGGGCATGTCCAGCGGCAGCAGCGACACGATGCCGTGCGCGGCGTAGTAGCGCGCCACGTCGGAGGCGAGCACGGCCACCATGTCGCTCTGCTGCAGCATGCGCGTGATGAAGAGCAGGGCCGAGCTTTCGATGATGTTGTTCGGCGGCACCAGGCCTTCTTCCTGGAACATCAGCTCGAAGCGGTGGCGCAGCACGCTGCCCGCCGGCGGCACGATCCAGCCGGCGCCCACCACGTCCCGCAGCGTGAGGCCGCTCACGCCCAGGAGCGGATGGCCGGGGCGCACCAGCGCGCACACCGGCTCCTCGGCCAGCGCTTCGTAGCGAAGCTGCGACTTGTCGTGTTCGGCGAAAAGCCGCGCCACCAGGATGTCGAGCTTGCCCTGTTCGAGCCGCTCGATCAGCACCGCGCTGGTCTCGATCTCCAGCGACACGCGCAGGTCGGGCTGCTCGCGCTTCACCATCGCCACCGCCGGCGGCATCAGCGTGAGGCCGGGCGCGGTGATGGCGCCCACGCCCACCTGGCCGAAGCGGCCCGCTTTCAGCGCGGTGAGCTCGTCGTGCGCCTGGTTCAGGCTGGCCAGCGCCACGCGGGCATGGCGAATCATGGTTTCGCCGTACCAGGTGGGGCGCATGCCGCGCGGCAGCCGGTCGAACAGCGGCACCTCCAGCACGTCTTCCAGGTCTTTCAGCAGCTTGGAGGCGGCGGGCTGGGTCATGTTGAGCACCTGCGCCGCGCGGTGGATGTTGCCTTCCTCCGCCAAGGCCACCAGCAAAAGCAGCTGCCGGGTCTTGAGGCGGGCCCGGATGAACCAGTGGTTGTAGTTGGTCATGTCTCGTGATTTGTTAGAGCTTTGGGCTCAGAGGGTTTTCCAGAATCCGGCGATTGATATGCATTTTGTCGAAAAAATGATTGGATCGATATCAATTCTGTTCCTAGACTCGCCGCACTTCCGAAAAACCAGAGACAAAGGTCGGCGCAGCGGTGATTCACGGCGAGATCCATCAGAACGTGCGGCAATACATCAACGGCCGCTGGGAAACCAGCGCGACCACTGGTGTGAGCGCCAATCCTTCGGACACCAGCGAAGTGGTGGCCGAATACGCACGTGCCGATCGACGCCAGGTCGAATCCGCGATCCGCGCGGCGGCCGACGCCTTTCCGCACTGGAGCCACAGCACGCCGCAGCGCCGGGCCGACGTGCTCGACCGCATCGGCACCGAGCTTTTGGCACGCAAGGACGAGCTGGGCCTGCTGCTGGCGCGTGAAGTCGGCAAGACGCTGCCCGAGGCTGTGGCCGAGGCCACGCGCGCCGGGCAAACATTCAAGTTCTTTGCGGGCGAGGCCATGCGCGGCGGCGGCGAGAACATGGCGTCGCTCCGTGCTGGCGTGCAGGTCGACGTCACGCGCGAGCCGGTCGGCGTGGCTGGACTCATCACGCCGTGGAACTCCCCGCTGGCCGTGCCGGCGACCAAGATTGCACCCGCTCTGGCTCATGGCAACAGCGTGGTGTTCAAGCCCGCCGAACTGGTGCCGGCCTGCGGCTGGACGCTGGCCGAAATCATCAGCCGCGCCGCGCTGCCTGCGGGCGTGTTCAACCTCGTGATGGGCAGCGGCCGCGAGGCCGGCCAGGCGCTGGTCGACAGCCCACTGGTCGATGCGGTGAGCTTCACCGGATCGGCCCGCAACGGCGAACGCATTCTCCAGACAGCCGCCGCGCGCCGCGCCAAGGTGCAGCTCGAGATGGGCGGCAAGAACGCGCTGGTGGTGCTGGCCGATGCCGACATCGACCACGCGGTCGACTGCGCGGTGCAAGGTGCCTACTTTTCCAACGGCCAGCGCTGCACGGCGTCGAGCCGGCTCATCGTCGAGGCCGCCGTGCACGATGTGTTCGTGTCGCGGCTTCGCGACCGGCTCAAGGCGTTGAAGATCGGCCACGCGCTCGAACGCGGAATCGACATCGGGCCACTGGTCGACGAAGACCGGCTGGCGCGCAGCCTGGCCTGGGTTGGCATTGCGCGCGAAGAAGGCGCCGAGCATGTGTGGGGCGGCGAGCCGCTCAAGCGTGCCACGGCCGGCCACTACATGAGCCCGGCACTCTTCCTGGCCCAGCCCGGGCACCGCATCGCGCGCGAGGAAATCTTCGGCCCGCTGGCCTGCGTGCTGCGCGCCGCCGACTACGACGAGGCGCTGGCGCTGTGCAACGACACGCCCTCGGGCCTGTGCGCGGGCATCTGCACCAACTCGCTCAAGCATGCGATGCATTTCAGGAGGCATGCCGAGGTCGGCATGACGATGGTCAATCTGCCGACCGCGGGCGTGGACTTCCACGTGCCCTTTGGCGGCCGCAAGGGGTCGGGCTACGGGCCGCGCGAACAAGGGCGCCACGCCGCGGAGTTCTACACGACGGTCAAGACCGGCTACATGCTGGCCTGACCACCACGGACGGTTTTCATCAGCAAGCAAACAGAGAAAGAAGGAGACATTCCCATGAAACTCAATCGCCGCACCCTCAACATCGCACTCGCCGCTGCCTCGCTGGGCAGTCTCTTGCCGGCCACCGCGCTGGCGCAGAAGAAGATCGTGCTGGGCTTCAGCCAGGTCGGGGCCGAGAGCGAATGGCGCACCGCCAACACCGAGTCGATCAAGTCTTCCGCCAAGGAGGCGGGCATCGAGCTCAAGTTCTCCGATGCGCAGCAGAAACAAGAGAACCAGATCAAGGCGATCCGCTCGTTCATTGCGCAGAAGGTCGACGTGATTGCCTTCTCGCCGGTGGTCGAATCGGGCTGGGAAACGGTGCTGCGCGAAGCCAAGGCCGCGAAGATCCCGGTGGTGCTGACCGACCGTTCCGTCAACACCAAGGACGATTCGCTCTACGTGACCTTCATGGGCTCCGACTTTGTCGAGGAGGGCCGCAAGGCGGGCCGCTGGCTGGTCGAAAAGATGAAGGACCAGAAGGCGGACGTGAACATCGTTGAGCTGCAGGGCACCGTGGGCTCGGCACCGGCCATCGACCGCAAGAAGGGCTTCGAGGAAATCATCAAGGCCGATCCCAAGTTCAAGATCGTTCGCTCGCAGACCGGCGACTTCACGCGCGCCAAGGGCAAGGAAGTCATGGAAGCCTTCCTGAAGGCCGAAGGCAAGAAGATCAACGTGCTGTACGCGCACAACGACGACATGGCCATCGGCGCCATCCAGGCCATCGAGGAAGCAGGCTTGAAGCCAGCCAAGGACATCACGATCATCTCGATCGACGCCGTGAAGGGCGCCTTCGAAGCCATGATCGCCGGCAAGCTCAACGTGTCGGTGGAATGCAGCCCGCTGCTCGGGCCCCAGCTGATGAGCGCCGTGAAAGACATCAAGGCCGGCAAGGCGCTGCCCAAGCGCATCGTGACCGAAGAGACGATCTTCCCGATGGAAGTCGCCGCCAAGGAATTCCCGAATCGAAAGTATTGAGCTCTCTCCAACAACGGATCGCACCATGAAACGCAACTTCCTCAAGGCCTCTCTCGCAGGCATCGCACTGGCCATCGTCGGCATCGCGCCGCTCGCGCACGCGCAGGACAAGGGTCCGATCGCCATCTCGATGCCCACCAAGTCGTCGGCGCGCTGGATCGCCGACGGCGCCAACATGGTCAAGTACTTCAAGGAAAAGGGCTACAAGACCGACCTGCAGTACGCCGACGACGACATTCCGAACCAGCTCGCGCAGATCGAGAACATGGTCACCAAGGGTTCGAAGGTGCTGGTCATCGCGGCCATCGACGGCACCACACTGTCCGACGTGCTGCAGAAGGCGGCCGACAAGGGCGTGAAGGTCATCGCGTACGACCGGCTCATCAAGGGCTCGAAGAATGTCGACTACTACGCCACCTTCGACAACTTCCAGGTCGGCGTGCTGCAGGCGCAGTCGATCGAGGCGGCGCTTGGGCTGAAGAATGGCAAGGGTCCGTTCAACATCGAGCTGTTCGGCGGCTCGCCCGACGACAACAACGCCTTCTTCTTCTACAACGGCGCCATGTCGGTGCTGGACCCGTACATCAAGAGTGGCAAGCTGGTGGTGCGCAGCAAGCAGATGGGCATGGACAAGGTCGGCACGCTGCGCTGGGACGGCGCGGTGGCGCAAGCCCGCATGGACAACCTGCTGTCGGCCTATTACTCCAAGGACCGCGTCGATGCCGTGCTGTCGCCGTACGACGGACTGTCGATCGGCATCCTGTCGTCGCTCAAGGGCGTGGGCTACGGCTCGGCTTCGCAGCCGATGCCGGTGGTGTCGGGCCAGGATGCGGAGATTCCTTCGGTCAAGTCGATCCTGCGCAAGGAACAGGCCTCGACCGTGTTCAAGGACACGCGTGAGCTGGCCAAGGTCACGGTGGCCATGGTGGACGCCATGCTGTCGGGCAAGACGCCCGAGGTGAACGACACCAAGACGTACAACAACGGCGTCAAGGTGGTGCCCTCGTACCTGCTCAAGCCCGTGAGCGTGGACGGCGGCAACTGGAAGCAGGTGCTGGTCGACAGCGGCTACTACAAGGAAAGCCAGGTCAAGTGAGCATGGCAATGGCGGCAGCGGATTTACGCATCCTGGAGATGCGCGGCATCACCAAGACGTTTCCCGGCGTGAAGGCGCTGAGTGACGTCAACCTGGCGGTGCGCGCGGGCGAGATCCACGCGGTGGTCGGCGAGAACGGCGCGGGCAAGTCGACGCTCATGAAGGTTCTGAGCGGCGTCTATCCGTGCGATTCGTACACCGGCGAGATCCACTTCGAGGGCGAGCTGCGCCGCTTCAGGAGCATTGCCGACAGCGAGAAGCTCGGCATCATCATCATCCACCAGGAGCTGGCGCTGGTGCCGCTGCTGTCCATTGCCGAGAACATCTTTCTCGGCAACGAGATTGCACGTGGCGGCGTGATCGACTGGTTTGCCGCCTATGCGAAGACCCGCGACCTGCTGGCCAAGGTGGGCCTCAAGGAGCCCCCCACCACGCTCGTGACCGACCTGGGCGTGGGCAAGCAGCAGCTGGTGGAGATTGCCAAGGCGCTGGCAAAGGAAGTCAAGCTGCTGATCCTGGACGAGCCCACCGCCAGCCTCAACGAGAACGACAGCGACGCCTTGCTGATGCTGCTGCTCGAGCTGAAGCGGCAGGGCATCGCGTCGATCCTGATCTCGCACAAGCTCAACGAGATTGCCAAGGTGGCCGATTCGATCACCGTGCTGCGCGACGGCGCGACGGTGGAGACGATGGACTGCCGCAACCAGCCGATCAGTGAGGACCGCATCATCCGCGGCATGGTCGGCCGCGACATGGCGCACCGCTATCCGCAGCGCCATCCGAAGATCGGCGAGACTGTGTTCGAAGTGCGCGACTGGCGCGTGCACCACGCGCTGCATGCCGATCGCGAGCAGATCAAGGGCGTGAACCTGCATGTACGCCAAGGCGAAATCGTCGGCATCGCGGGCCTCATGGGCGCGGGGCGCACCGAGCTCGCAATGAGCGTGTTCGGAAAGTCCTACGGCCAGCGCATCAGCGGCACGGTGCTGATGCATGGCCAGCCGGTGGACGTAGGCACGGTGCGCAAGGCCATCGACCATGGCATTGCCTACGTCACCGAAGACCGCAAGGGTCTCGGGCTCGTGCTCGAGGAAGACATTCGCAAGAACGTGAGCCTGGCCAACCTGGAGGCGGTTTCCAAAGCCATGGTGATCGACGACGCGCGCGAATTCAAGGTGGCAGTCGATTACCGCAAGGCACTCAACATCCGCTCTTCGGGCGTGGAACAGCTGGTGGTCAACCTGTCGGGCGGCAACCAGCAGAAGGTGGTGCTCAGCAAATGGCTCTTCACCAAGCCCGAACTATTGATTCTTGACGAACCCACGCGCGGCATCGACGTGGGCGCCAAGTACGAGATCTACACCATCATCGACCAGCTCGCGAGCGAGGGCAAAGGCATTCTCATGATTTCTTCCGAACTGCCGGAACTGCTCGGCATGTGCGACCGCATCTATGTGATGAACGAGGGCCGCTTCGTGGCCGAATTTACGGCAGCGGAGGCTTCGCAGGAACGCATCATGCACGCCATTGTGAGCGCGGGGAGTTCCGTTCATGTCGCAGCCTGAAGTCAACGCGGCAGTGAACGCCGCCGTCCCCATCTCGGAGGCTGGCCCCAAGCTGCACGCCGGCTTCCTGAAGAACAACCTGCGCGAATACGGCATGCTGATCTCGCTGGTCGCGATCATGGTGCTGTTCCAGGTGCTGACCGACGGTACGCTGCTGCGGCCGCTGAACCTCACCAACCTGCTGCTGCAGAACAGCTACGTCGTCATCATGGCGCTCGGCATGCTGCTGGTGATCGTGGCGGGGCACATCGATTTGTCGGTGGGTTCGGTCTGCGGCTTCATCGGCGCACTGGCGGCGGTCCTGATGGTCGAGTACGAATGGCATTTCGTGCCCACGGCCATCATCAGCATTGCCGCCGGCGCGGTCATCGGCGCGGCGCAGGGCTGGTTTGTCGCATTCCGCAAGATCCCATCGTTCATCGTCACGCTCGCGGGCATGCTGGTGTTCAAGGGGCTCACGCTGGCGCTGCTGGCGGGGCAGTCGGTGGGGCCGTTCCCGGTCGAGTTCCAGCGGCTGAGCTCGGGCTTCATTCCCGATCCATTGGGCGGCGACACCTTGCGCACGACCTCGCTGGTGGTCGGCGCATTGGCCGCGGCGGCGCTGGTGTTCTTCAAGCTGCGCGGCCGGGCCAAGCTCGCGGCGCACGGCATGGAAACCGAGCCCTATGCGTTCTTCCTGGTGAAGAACCTGTTCTTCGCGGCCATCATCCTTTTCTTCAGCTACCTGCTCTCGACCTACAAGGGCCTGCCGAACGTGTTGATCGTGATGGCGGTGTTGATCGTGGTGTACGACTTCGTCACCAACCGCACCACCATCGGCCGGCGCATCTATGCGCTGGGCGGCAACGAGAAGGCAGCGCGGCTGTCGGGCGTGAAGACGCAGCGGCTCGCCTTCCTGACCTTCGTGAACATGGGCGCCCTGGCCGCGCTCGCGGGGCTGGTGTTCGCAGCGCGGCTCAACACCGCCACGCCCAAGGCGGGCCTCGGCTTCGAGCTCGATGTGATCGCGGCCTGCTTTATCGGCGGCGCGTCGGCTTCAGGCGGCGTGGGCCGCGTGATGGGCGCGGTGATCGGCGCCTTCATCATGGGCGTGATGAACAACGGCATGTCGATCCTGGGCATCGGCATCGACTACCAGCAGGTCATCAAGGGCCTGGTGCTGCTGGCCGCTGTGTTCATCGACGTGTACAACAAGAACAAGTAAGCGCATGACGGGCGGCAGCATTTCACCCGTGCTCGAACTGCGGGGCATCCACAAGCAGTTTGGCGACATCCAGGTCCTGCGCGACGTGCAGCTGCGGCTCTACCCCGGCGAGATCCATGCGCTCATGGGGCAGAACGGCGCGGGCAAGTCCACGCTGATCAAGGTGCTGACGGGCGTGCTGCCGTCGAGCGGCGGAGAGACATGGCTGGACGGAAAAACCATTCATCCGGCCTCGCCGCTCGAAGCGCAGAAGCTCGGCATCAGCACGGTCTACCAGGAGGTCAACCTGTGCCCGAACCTCTCGGTGGCCGAGAACGTGTTTGCGGGCCGCTATCCGCGCTGCGGCGCGGCGCAGGGTTTTCGCATCGACTGGGCGGCCGTCAACCGCCGCGCCGAGGAATTGCTGGCGCGCATCGGGCTCGACATCGACGTGACCCGGCTGCTGTCGAGCTATTCGGTGGCAGTGCAGCAGATGGTGGCGATTGCGCGTGCGCTCGGCGTGTCGTCGAAGGTGCTGATCCTCGACGAGCCGACCTCGAGCCTTGACGACGACGAGGTGGAGAAGCTGTTCGAGGTGCTGCGGCGTCTGCGCGGCGAAGGGCTCGCCATTGTCTTCGTCACGCACTTTCTCAATCAGATGTATGCGGTGTCGGATCGCATCACGGTGCTGCGCAACGGCAACTGGGTGGGCGAGTGGCGTGCCGCCGATCTTGGACCGCAGGCGCTGATCGCGGCAATGCTGGGGCGGGAGCTCGCGGCTCAGTCAGCGCGGCCTGCTGCGCTCCCTCAGCTCGACGAAACGGCGCAGGCGTTGCTGCAGGCAGAGGGCTTGGGGCAGGCCGGGCAGCTGCAGGCAACCGACTTGCGTGTGCGCGCCGGCGAGGTCGTCGGCATTGCGGGCCTGCTCGGCGCGGGGCGTACCGAACTTGCACGTCTGCTGTTCGGCCTGGAAACGCCCGACCGCGGTGTGCTGAAGATCGACGGCCGGACGGTCAGCTTTTCGAACCCCGCAGACGCAGTCCGCGAAGGGCTTGCCCTGTGCCCCGAAGAACGCAAGACCGACGGCATCGTGGCCGAGCTGTCCGTGCGCGAAAACATCGCGCTCGCACTGCAGGCGCGTCTCGGCACGCGGCGCTTCCTTTCGCATGCAGAGCAGACCGCGATGGCGGAACGCTTCGTCAAGTCGCTGGGCATCAAGACCGCGAGTGTGGAAACACCCATCGGCCTGCTCTCGGGCGGCAACCAGCAGAAGGCCATGATCGCGCGCTGGCTCGCGACCGAACCGCGCCTGTTGATCCTCGACGAGCCGACGCGCGGCATCGACGTGGCGGCCAAGCAGGAAATCATGGAAGAGATATTGCGGCTCGCACGCGCGGGCATGGCGGTGGTCTTCATTTCTTCTGAAATCAGCGAGGTGGTGCGCGTGGCGCACCGCATCGTGGTGTTGCGCGATCGCAAGAAGGTGGGCGAGCTGCCGGGCGGTTCGACCGAAGACGAGGTGTACGAAATGATTGCAGCAGCATGATGATGCACGCGCTGTCTCCGTGTTGTCCCCTCTCCCGCTTGCGGGAGAGGGCTAGGGTGAGGGGAGAGGCCTTCGACAAGCCACAGGCTTTTGCGTGGGCCGCACCCTCACCCCAACCCTCTCCCGCAAGCGGGAGAGGGAGCAAGACCGATGCGTTGCGCTGTGTTCGATGGAGCCTGACATGACCAATGCCAGAAATCTCTTGGCCCGTGCGCTCAGCCATCGCCTCGCCTGGCCCATCGTCACATTGCTACTGCTACTCGCAGTCAATACCGCATTCAACGCCAGCTTCCTGCACCTCGAATGGCGCGACGGCCACCTCTACGGCAGCTTGATCGACATCGTGAATCGCGCGGCGCCGCTGGTGCTGGTGTCGCTGGGCATGACGCTTGTCATTGCCACGCGCGGCATCGACATTTCGGTGGGTGCGGTGGTCGCCATCGCGGCGGCACTGGCTGCCTGGATGATCGGCGGCTCCGTGGCGAGCGACGTCAGTCGCTTTCCGATGTGGCTGGCCATCGTGGCCGCCCTTGGCATCGCGCTGCTGTGCGGCCTGTGGAACGGACTGCTGGTTGCCAAGGTCGGCATGCAGCCGATCATCGCAACGCTGATTCTCATGGTGGCGGGGCGAGGCATTGCGCAGCTCATCGCTGACGGGCAGATCATCACGATCTACTACAAGCCGTTCTTTTTCCTGGGCAGCGGCTATCTGCTGGGCCTACCGTTCTCGCTGTTCATCGTGGCGGCGGTGTTCGTGCTGCTGTACCTGGCCATCACCCGCACGGCGCTCGGCCTGTTCATCCAGGCCGTGGGCATCAACCCGACGGCCGCGCGCGTGGCGGGCGTGCAGGCCCGCCGGCTCGTCGTCGGTGCCTATGCGTTCTGCGGCGTGTGCGCGGGCATTGCGGGCCTTCTGATCAGCTCCAACGTCAAGAGCGCGGACGGCAACAACGCAGGCCAGCTGCTCGAACTCGATGCGATCCTGGCGGTGACGCTGGGCGGTACGGCGCTCACGGGTGGTCGCTTCAGCCTCATGGGCAGCGTGATCGGCGCGCTGATCATCCAGACGCTGACCTATGCCATCTACTCGCTGGGGGTGCCGCCGGAGATCAATCTGGTCGTCAAGGCCGTGGTGGTGTTTGCGGTGATGCTGCTGCAGTCGCCGGAGTTCAGGGCGGAAGTAAGAACGCTGGTGCAGCGGCCGGTGCATGAGGGAGCAAGTTCATGAGCCCCCGCCCGGCCGTTCCGAAGGGGGCTCGCACCGCAGTGCGCAGCACGGAGGTTATCCAATGAGCGCGGTGATCGAGACTGCACCCTCACCCCAACCCTCTCCCGCGCGCGGGAGAGGGGGCAAGGCGGGGCTTAATCCCAAGTACTTGCCGTTGACGGCGACCATCTCGCTGTTCATGCTGATGGCGACGCTGGGCTCGGTGTTCTACGACGGCTTCTTTTCGGCGCAGGTATTTCTCAACCTGCTGATCGACAACGCCTTCCTGATCGTCGTGGCCGTGGGCATGACCTTCGTGATTCTTTCGGGCGGCATCGATCTCTCGGTGGGCTCGGTGATTGCGCTCACCACGATGGTCTCGGCCTCGCTGGTCGAGAAGCATGGCTGGAGTCCCGCCGTGGTCATTCCGCTGGTGCTGGCCATGGGCACGGCTTTCGGCGCCTTCATGGGACTGCTCATCGAACGGTTCAGGCTGCAACCCTTCATCGTCACGCTGGCGGGCATGTTTCTGGCACGCGGCCTTTGCTACCTGATCAGCATCGATTCGATCAGCATCACCAACGCGTTCTATTCCGAGGTCTCGCAGATCCGCATTCCGATCTGGGGTGAGGCTTCGCTGTCGATCAGCGCGGTGATCGCCATCGTGGTGTTGCTGGCGGCGGTGTTCATTGCGCATTGCACGCCGTTCGGGCGCACGGTGTACGCCATTGGCGGCAGCGAGCATTCGGCCATGCTGATGGGCCTGCCGGTGCGCTCCACGCTCGTCGGCGTCTACACGCTGTCCGGCTTCTGCTCGGCGCTGGCGGGCGTGATCTTCACTTTCTACATGCTGTCGGGCTACGGACTGCATGCGCTCGGGTTGGAGCTCGATGCCATTGCGGCAGTCGTGATCGGCGGCACGCTGCTCACGGGCGGCGTCGGCTATGTGGCCGGCACGCTCTTCGGCGTGCTGATGCTCGGGATCATCCAGACGCTGATTTCCTTCGACGGCACGCTCAGCTCGTGGTGGACCCGCATCGTGGTGGGTGCACTGCTCTTCGTGTTCTGCCTGCTGCAGCGCTTCTTTACTTCGCGTGCGCCCCGGCGCTGACGCTTTTTCTTTTTATCTCTCTCGCCTTCAGGAAACTTCCGCATGCCGGACCAAAACCCCAAGAAGAAGCTTCGCTCGACCGAATGGTTCGGTTCGGCCGACAAGAACGGCTTCATGTACCGCAGCTGGATGAAGAACCAGGGCATACCGGACCACGAGTTCGATGGCCGGCCGATCATCGGCATCTGCAACACCTGGTCGGAGCTCACGCCCTGCAATGCGCACTTCCGCAAGATTGCCGAGCATGTGAAGCGCGGCATTTCGGAAGCGGGCGGCTTTCCGGTCGAGTTTCCGGTGTTCTCCAACGGCGAATCCAACCTGCGGCCCACGGCCATGCTCACGCGCAATCTCGCGAGCATGGACGTGGAAGAAGCCATCCGCGGCAACCCGGTCGATGCGGTGGTGCTGCTCACGGGCTGCGACAAGACCACGCCCGCACTGCTGATGGGCGCGGCAAGCTGCGACATACCGGCCATCGTGGTCACGGGCGGGCCGATGCTCAATGGCAAGCTCGACGGCAAGGACATCGGCTCAGGCACGGCCGTGTGGCAGCTGCACGAGTCGCTGAAGGCCGGCGAGATCAACCTGCACCAGTTCCTTTCGGCCGAAGGCGGCATGTCGCGCTCTGCGGGCACCTGCAACACCATGGGCACGGCCTCGACCATGGCCTGCATGGCCGAGGCGCTGGGCACTTCGCTGCCGCACAACGCCGCGATTCCGGCAGTCGATGCGCGGCGCTATGTGCTCGCCCAGATGTCGGGCATGCGCGCGGTCGAAATGGCGAAGGAGGGGCTCACGCTGTCGAAGATCCTCACGCGCGAGGCCTTCGAGAACGCCATTCGTGTCAACGCGGCCATCGGCGGATCGACCAATGCGGTGATCCACCTGAAGGCGATTGCGGGGCGCATTGGTGTCGAGCTGGAACTGGAAGACTGGACCCGCATCGGCAGCAACACGCCGACCATCGTCGACCTGCTGCCCTCGGGCCGTTTCCTGATGGAAGAGTTCTACTACGCGGGTGGCCTGCCGGCCGTGCTGCGGCGCCTCGGCGAGAACGGCCTCTTGCCGCACCCGGGCGCGCTCACCGTCAACGGGCAATCGATCTGGGACAACGTGCGCGAGGCGCCGAGCCTCAACGACGAGGTGATCCGCCCGCTCGACAAGCCGCTGATCGCCGACGGCGGCATTCGCATCCTGCGCGGCAATCTTTCACCGCGCGGTGCCGTGCTCAAGCCCTCCGCCGCCTCGCCCGAACTGCTGAAGCACCGCGGCCGTGCGGTGGTGTTCGAGAACCTCGAGCACTACAAGGCACGCATCGTCGATGAAAGCCTCGAGATCGACGCCAGCTCGGTGATGGTGATGAAGAACTGCGGCCCCAAGGGCTACCCCGGCATGGCCGAAGTCGGCAACATGGGCCTGCCGCCCAAGCTGCTGCGCCAGGGCGTGAAGGACATGGTGCGCATCTCGGACGCGCGGATGAGCGGCACGGCTTACGGCACGGTGGTGCTGCACGTGGCGCCCGAAGCGGCCGACGGCGGACCGCTGGCGGCGGTGCGCGACGGCGACTGGATCGAGCTCGACTGCGATGCGGGCCGGCTGCACCTGGACATCAGCGACGAAGAACTGGCGGCGCGCCTGGCTGCGCTCACCAGCACCGACGCGCAGCCGATGAGCACGCGCGGCGGCGGCTATCAGAAGCTCTACGTCAACCACGTGCTGCAGGCCGACGAAGGCTGCGACTTCGACTTTCTGGTGGGGTGCAGAGGCTCCGCCGTTCCCCGTCATTCACACTGATTCAACATGACTCCCAGATACCGCGGCATCTTTCCGGTGGTGCCCACCACCTTCACCGAACAGGGCGCGCTCGACCTCGAGAGTCAGAAGCGCTGTCTCGATTTCATGATCGATGCGGGCTCTGACGGGCTGTGCATTCTTGCCAACTTCTCCGAGCAGTTCGTGCTCTCCGATGAAGAGCGCGAGGTGCTCACGCGCACGGCGCTCGAGCATGTGGCGGGCCGCGTGCCGGTGATCGTCACCACCACCCACTACAGCACCCGGATCTGCGCCGAGCGCAGCCGGCGCGCGCAAGACATGGGTGCCGCCATGCTGATGGTGATGCCGCCCTATCACGGCGCAACGTTCCGTGTGCCCGAGCCGCAGATCTTCGAGTTCTATGCCGGCCTTTCGGATGCGGTGGACATTCCGATCATGATCCAGGACGCACCGGCGAGCGGCACGGTGCTGTCGGCGCCGTTCCTCGCGCGCATGGCCAAGGAGATCGAGCACGTCGCGTACTTCAAGATCGAGACCGCCGGTGCGGCGTCCAAGCTGCGCGAGCTGATCCGCCTCGGCGGCGATGCCATCGAAGGTCCGTGGGACGGTGAGGAAGCGATCACGCTGATGCCCGACCTGGATGCGGGCGCCACCGGCTCGATGACGGGCGGCGGCTTTCCCGATGGCATCCGTCCCATCATCGAGGCGCACCGTGCAGGCGATCGCGACAAGGCTTTCGCGCTTTACCAGCAGTGGCTGCCGCTCATCAACTACGAGAACCGCCAAGCCGGCCTATTGGCCTGCAAGTCGCTCATGAAGGAAGGCGGCGTGATTGCCTGCGAGGCACCGCGGCACCCATTGCCGGCGATGCACCCGGACACGCGCGCAGGGCTGATCGAAACCGCGAAACGGCTCGACCCGCTGGTGCTGCGCTGGGCGCGTTGAAGGAAAAAGAAATGGAAGAGAAGAGCGCTCAGCTCTTCTCGAGTTCGCTGACCTGCAGCGACAGATCGAACAGCTTCGACTTGCTCGCGTAATAGCGATCGAGCCGCCATTCCTTCAGGATGTCCATGGCCAGTTCGAAGCTCTTGTAGTCGAGGTTGTAGAGCGTGACCAGCTCGAAGCTGCGTTCGGATTCGAGCGCCAACACGAGCTGCGCCAGGATCTTGGCCGATTCGTTGGCCGGGTCCGTTTCAATGAATCGGCGAGCGACCTTGATGGCATTCATGAAAAAGAGTTCCTCGGTAGGCAGAGACCGGGAACTATAGCTAGCATGCGGCCGTGCTTTATGACAGTTCCGTGACAAGCAGGGTCATCGCGGAACGCAGCGCGTGGGACGCACGCCGCCGTCCTCACCAGGGGACGGCGGTGCTGATTGAACAGGCAGCCCTGTGCATCAGCGAACAGGCGTCATCGGCGCCGGCATCGGCGCGGGAGCCATTGGCTGCATCGGTGCCATAGGTGTCATCGGCGCCATGGCCGGTGGCGGCACCCTTGAAGGCGCCGGTTCCGGTGCCGGCATCACGGCGGGTGCGGGCATGACCACGGTGGTGACGGACTCGCGAATCACGCCGCCGCCCATCACGCTGCCATCGACATTGCCGGTGGTGTTGCCGCTGCCGCCGAGCACGCGGGCTTCGCAGTCGGCGCGGTCAGCAGGAGGTTGCAAACTGCAGCGCGCAAGGGCATTGCGACGGTAGTCGGGCGCGCTGGTCAACCCGCCGCGCGCAGCCTCATGGCGTGCGGCGCCGGCCTCGCGAATGCAGGCAGCGCGGTCTTGCTGGTTGCGGCCGCAGACCGAGAGTTCCTGCTGGTAGGTGGAATCACCGCGGCGCGGCTGGGCCGAGGCCGTCGTGGCTGCGGCAATACCGCCCACGGCAATCAGGGCGGCAATGATCGAACGGGTGGTGTTGTTCATGGTGTGCTCCTTGGAGTGACCTGAAACCAAGACAAATTTGTTGGACCGGGCAGGCCGCGCCAAAATTCCGCGCGGCCGATGTTCAACGCGTGGGTGTCACGGGTTGCGGCGGCAGCGGGGTCACGGTTTCGCGGATGATGCCGCCACCCATCACGCTGCCTTCGGTACTGGTGCGGGCGCCGCCCTGCAGGCGGGCTTCGCAATCGGCGCGGTCGGCCGCTGGCTGTTCGCGGCAACGCGCCATGGCATTGGCATCGGCGCGGCCGGGGCCGACGCTGGTGAGGCCATTGCGGGCGGCCTCCTGCCGCGCGGCGCCGGCTTCGCGCAGGCATGCGGCGCGGTCCTGCTGCACGCCGTCGCAGGTGGCGCGCTCCTGCTGCGCACGCGCGGCGGAACCTGGCTCGGGTGCCTGTGCCTGCGCAAACGATGCGCCGGGCAAGAGAAGAAAACTGCTTGCTGCAAAAAGCGCGGCAGCAAAAAGGCTGGAACGAACTGTTGTTGTCATCGGGTGCTCCTGATTGAGGCGCGCCCTCCGAAAGCGCGACCGGACCCGCAGTGTGGTCCGGTGCACCCCCTGCGGGGTGTGGGACTGCACAGACAGCAGACCCGGCCAGACTCGCCCATGTGTGTGGGACGTGTCCGGCATGGGGCCGGCGGTGGCCGGCCCGTGGCGGGTCAGCCCGCCGCGATGCGCTGCGCGAGGTGCGCCAGCGCTTCTTCGACCTGGTCGACCAGGATCAGCGACAGGTCGCCAGGCTGCAGCCGGGCGAGCGCGGTGTCGATGGCAACGAACTCGCCGCGGATCTCGTCGATCTGGCGCGTGCGCGCCGCGCCCTGCAGGCCCTGGCGCAGCAGTGCCATCACCTCGCCGTCGGCGCGGCCGCGCTGGGCCGCGTCCTGGTACAGGATGACGTCGTCGAAGGCCTGGCCCAGGATGGCGGTCTGGTCGCGGATGTCGGAATCGCGCCGGTCGCCTGCGCCGCTGATCACCACCGAGCGCTTGTTGGCCGGCATGGTGTCCACGGCCGACACCAGCGCGCGCATGGCGTCGGTGTTGTGGCCGTAATCGGCAATCACGGTGGCGCCGCGGTAGTCCATCACGTTGAAGCGTCCCGGCACGCCGGCCGCGTCATTCATGAAGCTCGCAAGTCCGCTGCGGATAGTGTCCCAGTCGAGGCCCACGGCCCACGCGGCAGCTACCGAGGCCATCACGTTGTCGACCTGGAAGCCGATGGTTCCGTTGCGCGTAATGGGCACGTCGCGCAGCGCAATGCGCTCGCGCCACGAGCCTTCGGCCGCCACCAGCGTGTCCTGGTCGACATAGACCGTGCGCTTGCCTTGCGCGCGGTGCGTGGCCATCACCGGATGCTGCCGGTCGGCGGCGAAGAAAATCACGTGGCCGGGGCAGCCCGCGGCCATGGCGGCGACGTTGGCGTCGGCGGCGTTGAGCACCGCATAGCCATCGGGCGCGACGTTGCGGACCACCACGCGCTTGAGCACCGCGAGGTCTTCGACGGTGGTGATGTAGTTCAGGCCCAGGTGGTCGCCGCTGCCGATGTTGGTGACCACGGCCACCTCGCAGCGGTCGAAGCCGAGGCCTTCGCGCAGCACGCCGCCGCGCGCCACTTCGAACACGGCCGCATCCACGTCGGGGTGCATGAGCACGTTGCGCGCGCTCTTGGGGCCGCTGCAGTCGCCGCTGTCTGTCTGGCGGCCGTCGACGTACACGCCGTCGGTGTTGGTCATGCCGGTGCGCAGGCCGCTCGATGCTAGCAGGTGGTTGATGAGGCGCGCCGTGGTGGTCTTGCCGTTGGTGCCGGTGACGGCCACCACCGGAATGCGGCCGTCGTCGCCGGGTGCGAAGAGCGTGTCCATGACCGCCTCGCCGACCGCGCGGCCGCGGCCGAACGAAGGCGAGATGTGCATGCGCAGGCCTGGCGCGGCATTCACCTCGACCACCCCGCCATGTTGCTCTTCGAGTGGACGCAGCACGTTCTCGCACACCATGTCGACGCCGCAGATGTGCAGCCCGACCATCTGCGCCGCATCGACCGCACGCGCGGCGACTTCGGGGTGCACGGTGTCGGTCACGTCGGTGGCGGTGCCGCCGGTGGACAGGTTGGCGTTGTTGCGCAGCACCACGCGCTGGCCGCGCTCGGGCACGCTGTCGGGCGTGAGGCCCTGGGCTTCGAGACGGCCGACGGCGATGTCGTCGAGCCGGATCTTGGTGAGCGACGTGGCATGCCCTTCGCCGCGGCGCGGGTCGAGGTTGACGGCGTCCACCAGCTGGCGCACGGTGGAGCTGCCGTCGCCAATCACGTTCGGCGGGTCGCGCCGCGCGGCGGCCACGAGCCGGTCACCCACCACCAGCAGGCGAAAGTCGAAGCCCGGCAGGAATTTCTCGACCATCACTTCGCCGTATGCCGCGGCGGAGTCGTAGGCGGCCGTGAGCTGTTCGCGCGTCGTGATGTTGACCGTGACGCCCTTGCCCTGGTTGCCGTCCTGCGGCTTCACGACCACGGGCAGGCCGATTTCCATGGCGGCGGCCCAGCCATCTTCGGCATCGGAGACGGGGCGGCCCAGCGGCACGGGCACACCCGCGGCATTGAGCAACTGCTTGGTGAGTTCCTTGTCCTGCGCGATCGATTCGGCCACGCCGCTGGTGCTGTCGATTTCAGCTGCCTGGATGCGGCGCTGCTTGGAACCCCAGCCGAACTGCACCAAGCTGCCGCTGGTGAGGCGGCGGTACGGAATGCCGCGCACCACGGCAGCATCGACGATGGAGCCGGTGCTCGGGCCGAGGCGCTCGGATTCGTCGAGGTCGCGCAGCTCGGTAATGGCGGCGGTGGCGTCGAAGACGGTGTCGGCCAGCGCGGCTGCGATCAGCTCTTCGGCCAATTCGAGCGCGCGGCGCCCGACAGCTTCTTCACTGTATTGGAAGGCGACCTGGTAGACGCCTTCTTCGACGGTGGGCGCGGTGTGGCCGAAGTTGACGGCGCAGCCGGCCTGCGCCTGCAGCGCCACGGCCGAATTTTCAAGCACGTGAGCCAATGCCAGCGGTTGGCCGAGCACCATCGGATGCAATTCGCCGATGGTGGGAAACCGCGCGCGCAGGCGGGCTTCGAAGCCCGGCAGCCGGCCGATGGCGTTCTCGTTGCCTTCGCAGGCAACCACGGCCTCGATCGCGGTGTGGCGGCTCCAGAGATTGGGACCGCGCAGGGCTCGGGTACGGGTGACTTTCATGGGGCGGCGCGCATCAGGCAAATTGTGGTTGGGACGAAAGCGGCTGCGTCTGCGAGAGCTGCAGCGAAGCCAGCGCCGCCTGCAGGTCGGCTTCGAAAGCCTCGACACCCGCACCGATGAGGTTCAGCGGAATGCCGAGCGCCCAGGCCGCGGCCACGGCGGCCAGCAGGCTCTCGAGGCTGACGCCCGCGTGGGTGGCGCGCCAAATGGTCAGGCGGCCGAGACCCGGCAAAAAGGATTCGCTGCTGCCGTTGGCCAGCACCACGCGGTCTTGCCGCACCAGCACGGCCTTGCCGCCGGCGGCCTGGTGCGCGGTGAGCGCGGCGGCTTGCGGATCGGCGGCGTAAAGAATGACGGCGCCGTCGCACAGCGGCGCCAGGCCGGCCACGCGCGGATCGCCCGCATTCAGCACGGCCGTGCCTTCGCCGAGCACCACGTCGACCTGAGTGCGCAGCACCTTCACCAACTGGTCGCTCTCGGTGATGTCGTAGTCGGCCAGCGCTTCTGCGCCTTCGAGGTCGGTCACGATGCCGACTTCGCAGCGGTCGTAGGCGAGGCCGTCGCGCAGGATGGTCTCGGCGCCGTTCTCGATCACCACAGCCTGCACGGCACGGTTCACGAGCAGGCGGTGGCCGGCGTCCCAGTTGGCGCTGTTGCGCGCATCGACGCGGCGGCGCTCCAGGAACAGGCCGTCGCGGCAGGCCAGGCCCGTGTGGCGCCCGCCCAGGTTGATGAGCCAGGCGACCAGGCGCGCGAGCACGGCGGTATCTTGCGATCCGGCCACGCCGACCACCGGAATGCGGCCCGGCGCGTCATTGGGAAACAGGTGGTCGCAGATCGCGCGGCCCACCGGGCGCGGCGAGCCGACGGCCGGCTTCAGGTGCATCAGGAGACCAGGGCCTGCGTTCACTTCGACGATGGCGCCGCGCTGCGGACCGAGCGGCTTGCTGATGTCCTGCGCCACGAGGTCGATGCCTGCGATGTCGAGGCCCACCACGCGCGCGGCCAGCACGGCGGCATGCGCGACTTCGGGGTGGACCAGGTCGGTGCAGTCGTTGGCCATGTTGCCGTTGCGCTGGATCGTGACCACGCGGCCGGCGGCCGGCACGGAAGCGCCGTCGAGTTCCTGGCGCTTGAGTTCGAGCTGCAGCTTGGCGTCGGTGTCCAGCACGATCAGGTCGAGCGGGTACTCCTCTTCGGCGCCGCGGCGCGGATCGCTGTTCAGCTGCTTTTCGATCAGCCCGGCGACGGTGCTCTTGCCATCGCCCGTGACGGTGATGATCTCGCCGCGCGCAGCGGCCACCACCTCGCCGCCCACCACCAGCAGGCGGTGTTCGTGGCCGCGAATGAAGCGTTCGACCATCACGTCGCTGCCTTCGGGCTCGGCGACCGCAAAAGCGGCCATGACTTCTTCGCGCGTGGTGAGCTCGAGCGACACGCCGCGGCCATGGTTGGCGTCCGACGGCTTCACGGCCACCGGCAGGCCGATGTCTTCGGCGGCTTCCCAGGCTTCTTCGGCGTTGGCCACCACCTGGCCCTCGGGCACCGGCACGCCGCAGCTCGCGAGCAGCGACTTGGTCAGTTCCTTGTCGCTGGCAATCGATTCGCCGATGGCGCTGGTGTAGTCGGTCTCGGCGGTCCAGATGCGCTGCTGGTTGGCGCCATAGCCCAGCTGCACCAGGTTGCCTTGGTTGAGCCGCATGTGCGGAATGCCGCGGTCGGTGGCGGCGGCCACAATGGCCGCGGTGCTCGGGCCGAGGTAGCAGTCTTCGACCTTGGCCTTGACCGAATCGACGGCTTTTTGCACGTCATTGGCGCTGAAGGGGTCGTTGTTGATGGCGGCCATCAGCAGGCGGTGGCCTTCGGCCAGCGCCACCCGGGCCACCTGCTCGTCGCGCGCCCGGAACACCATGCGGTAGACGCCGTGCTCCGACGTGCTGCGGGTCTGGCCGAAGCCGGTCGGCATGCCGGCAAGGTTCAACAGTTCGATCACCACGTGCTCGAGCACGTGGCCCGACCAGGTGCCTTCGGTCAGCCGCTCGATGAAGCCGCCGCGCTCGCCCACGCCGCAGTGGTGCTCGATCAGCGCCGGCAACAAGGCCGTGAGGCGGTCCGTGAAGCCGTCGATCTTGTTGGACGGGTAGTCCTCCAGCTGGCCCAGGTCGAGCCAGACTTCCAGCACGGGCCGGTAGGTCCAGAGGTTGGGACCGCGCAAATAATTGATGCGCAGCAGGCGAATGTCGTCGAAACGGGTCATGCAAACGTTCGATGTGCTTTGGCCGAGCACCACGGCGCCTTCAAGCGCGCCCATGATGATCAGTCAGAATCGGCGCCCGACTAAGGACACCATGAAGCGGTCCATGCGGCCCGCGACGGGCAAGAGTCAAAGAAACACAATGCAACATCACGATCCAGTCGGCGCCCGGGAGGGCGAAACCGAGGCGGCCTCAGACGCGCTGAAAAGCCGGCTCGCAGCCGCGGAAAACGTTCTGGTCACATTACCGGTTGACCTCGACGATGAACTTCTGTTTACCTTTGGGCTCGTGGCCCTCACGGATCGGCGCCTGCTCGCGCTGCAACCGGGCGGCCAGTGGTGTGAGTGGACACTATCAGATTCCACCCTCGATGTGCATTTGAGCGACCATTCGGGCGTCGGAACGCTCGAATTGGTGGGTGCCAACGGGCTTCTGGCGCGCTGGCGGTACACGCTCGCCAACCAGCCGGCCGCGCTGCGCCTGCTCAAGCTTTTTGGCCAGCGCGAAAACGGCACTGTCGCCGAGGTGACAGCTGAGCCCGACGGCGACGAGATGGCCGGCGCTGACGCCGAGCTGCAAAAACCTCCCTCGACCTGGGTGCTGCTGCGGCTGGGGCGCTTTGCCAAGCCTTATCGCAAGCAGCTGATCACGGGTTTTCTGCTGACGCTGATTTCCACCGCCGCAACGCTGGTGCCGCCCTACCTGACCATCCCGCTGATGGACGACATCCTGATTCCGTTCCAGAACGGGCAGAAGATCGATCCGGCGCGGGTGGGCCTCTATCTGAGCGGGCTGCTCGGCGCGGCGCTGGTCGGCTGGGGCCTGGGCTGGGCGCGCACCTATCTGCTGGCGCTGGTGTCGGAGCGCATCGGCGCCGACCTTCGCACCACTACCTACGAACACCTGCTGACGCTGCCGCTCGACTATTTCGGCGGCAAGCGCACGGGCGACCTGATGGCGCGCATCGGCTCCGAAACCGACCGAATCAACGTCTTTCTGTCGCTGCACGCACTCGATTTTGCGAACGACGTGCTGATGATCGTGATGACCGCGGTCATCCTGGTCTCTATCAACCCACTGCTCGCGGTGGTCACGCTGGTGCCGCTGCCCTTCATTGCCTGGATGATCCACGTGGTGCGCGACCGCCTGCGCACCGGCTTCGAGAAGATCGACCGTGTGTGGTCAGAGGTGACCAACGTGCTTGCCGACACCATTCCCGGCATCCGCGTGGTGAAAGCCTTTGCGCAGGAGCGCCGCGAGGCCGAGCGCTTTCGCGTGGCCAACGCCTACAACCTGCAGGTGAACGACAAGCTCAACCGCACCTGGTCGCTGTTCACGCCCACCGTTTCGCTGCTGACCGAAATCGGCCTGCTCGTGGTCTGGGGCTTCGGCATCTGGCAAGTGGCGCGCGGCAGCATCACCGTGGGTGTGCTCACCGCGTTCATCGCGTACATCGGCCGCTTCTACACGCGGCTCGATTCCATGAGCCGCATCGTGTCGGTCACGCAGAAAGCGGCGGCCGGCGCCAAGCGCATCTTCGACATCCTCGACCACGTGAGCAACGTGCCTGAGCCGGCCAACCCGGTGAAGATCGAGCGCGTGCAGGGGCGCATCGAAATGAGCGGCCTGGGCTTCCGATACGGGTCGCGCGCCGTGATCCGCGACCTCGACCTGACCATCGAGCCCGGCGAGATGATCGGCCTGGTGGGCCACAGCGGCTCGGGCAAGAGCACGCTGGTCAACCTGATCTGCCGCTTCTACGACGTGACCGATGGCGCCATCAAGGTCGACGGCACCGACATCCGCCGCTTTGCCGTGGCCGACTACCGGCGCCACGTCGGGCTGGTGTTGCAGGAGCCGTTTCTCTTCTTCGGCACCATTGCGCAGAACATCGCCTACGGCAAGCCCGACGCCACGCGCCAGGAAGTGGTGGCGGCCGCGCGCGCCGCGCATGCGCATGACTTCATCCTGCGTCTGCCGCACGGCTACGACTCGCTCGTGGGCGAGCGCGGCCAGGGGCTTTCGGGCGGCGAGCGCCAGCGCATCAGCATTGCGCGCGCCCTTTTGATCGACCCGCGTATATTGATCCTCGACGAAGCGACGTCGGCCGTGGACACCGAGACGGAGAAAGAGATCCAGAAGGCGCTCGACAACCTCGTGCAGGGCCGCACCACCATCGCCATTGCGCACCGCTTGTCGACGCTGCGCAAGGCCGATCGGCTGGTGGTGATGGACCGGGGCGAGGTGGTCGAGGTGGGTCCGCACGACACGCTGATGGCGAAGCAGGGAGCTTATTGGCGGCTCTACCAGGCGCAATTGCGCCAGGCCGACGAAGAAGCGAGCGAAGGTGCGATCGACGAACGCGCCGGCGCCCAGTTGCCGCTGGTCAGCCATGCGGCCCACCCGGCGGGAGACGTGTGATGAGCAACGACGACAACACCCCCATTCCCGCTTTCGGTCTGGAACGCGACAGCTTCGGCCGCCTGGTGCTGACCGATGCGGAAGGCGAGCGCCACGCCGGCGTGACGCCGGTGCGGGCCTTTCCGCTCAGCGCGCCCGGCGAAGGCGTGTCGCTGGTCGGCAGCGAGGGCCGCGAACTGATCTGGATCGACCGCGTCGAAGCGCTCCCGCCGCAGACCCGCACTTTGATCGAGGAAGAACTGGCGGTGCGCGATTTCGCGCCCACGCTGCTGAAGCTGCACGCCGTCTCGAGCTTCGGCGTGCCCAGCACCTGGACGGTGAGCACCGACCGCGGCGACACCAGCTTCGTGCTCAAGGCTGAGGAAGACATCCGCCGGCTCGAAGGAGGCGCGTTGCTGATCGCCAGCGCGCATGGCGTGCAGTTCCGCATTCCGGATGTGAAGGTGCTCGATCGCGCCTCGCGCAAGCTGCTCGAGCGCTTTCTCTAGCAAACAGCCGGGCTGGGCGAGCAGGCGAAGGCGGACGCCGTACCGCGCAGGCTGCGAAAATCGCAGCTTTTGAACCGGCAACGGCCCTCCGTTGAAGCGAAATGCCCCTGCACACCACCGCCCTCGTCCTGTTTTCCGGTGGCCAGGACTCGACCACCTGCCTCGCCGATGCGCTTTCCAAGTACCAGCGCGTCGAGACGCTGGGTTTCGATTACGGCCAGCGACACCGTGTCGAACTCGACGTGCGCGGCACCATCCTCTCGAAAATGCGCGAGCGCTTTCCCGACTGGGCGCCGCGCCTGGGCGAAGACCACGTGCTCACGCTGGCGGCGCTGGCGCAGCTCGGCGGCTCCTCGCTGACGGAAGAGGTGGCGTTCGAAATGCAAGCCGACGGCCTGCCCAATACCTTCGTGCCCGGACGCAACCTGCTGTTTCTCACGCTGGCCGGTGCGCTGGCCTACCGTCGCGGCCTGCAGGTGATCGTCACTGGCGTCTGCGAGACCGACTTCTCGGGCTATCCAGATTGCCGAGACGACACCATGAAGGCGATGCAACTCGCGCTGTCGCTGGGGCTGGAGCGCCGTCTCGTGATCGAGACGCCTCTGATGTGGATCGACAAAGCCGAGACCTGGCAGATGGCGCACCGACTGGGTGGCCAGCCGCTGGTGGACCTCATCATCGAGGAAACCCACACCTGCTACCTCGGCGACCGCGAGCATCGCCAAGCCTGGGGCTACGGCTGCGGCGAATGCCCTGCCTGCGACCTGCGCAAGAAGGGCTGGGAGCGCTACGCGTCCCGCGCCTAGGCGGCCGGAGAGGCTGAGGTTTCGAGCCGGTAGCGTGCACCGCCGGCCGGTGCGCCGTCCGGCTGGGGGACCAGAGTCCAGCGCTGGTTGTGGAAGTCGCCCACCGCCGCGCGGTGTGCAATCGACACCATGGCGCCGCCCGCGGCCTTCACCCGGTCGGAAAGCCGCTTGTAGAGCACGCCCTCGGCCTCGGCATCGAGCGCGCTGGTGATCTCGTCGGCAAAGAGCCATGACGGCTTCTTCAGCAGCACGCGCGCGATCGACAGGCGCTGCTGCTCGCCGCCCGAGAGTTTCTGGCTCCACACGTCGCTGTCGTCGAGCCGATTCACCAGGTCAGGCAGCATCGCGTCCACGAGGGCCTGGCGCAGCTCGGCATCGCTGTAGTTCTCGACCGGATTGGGGTAGGCCAGCGCATTGCGCAAGGTGCCGTCCGGCACATAGGGCCGCTGCGGCATGAACACCGCGCCGTCCGGCACCTTCACATGGCCGCGCGCAAACGGCCAGATGCCGGCGAAGGTGCGGAACAGCGTCGACTTGCCGCTGCCCGAAGGCCCTTGCAGCAGCACGCTGTCGCCCGGCTTCACCGCCAGCGCCGCGCCCGCCAGAAGCGGTGTGCCGTTAGGCAATGCCACGGCGAGGTCGCCGGTCTGCAGCGCTGGCGCAGCGCCATCGCGATCCAGTTGCTGGGCTCGGGCCGCATGGGCGCGCATCGCGTCGTCGAAGCTGGTGAGCCGGTCGGTGGTGGCGCGCCAGACGGCCACGCGGTCGTAGTTGTCGACGAACCAGCTGAGCGAATCCTGCACCTTGCCGAAGGCCGATGAGATCTGCATCAGTTGGCCGAGCTGGATTGCGCCGCTGAAAAAGCGCGGCGCGGCGACGATGAACGGAAAGATCACGGCGGCCTGGCCGAAAAAGGCGGTGAAGGTCACCAGGTTCTTCTGCTGCTTGATGAGCTGCAGGTAGTTGCGCAGCACTGCGCCAAAGCGAAGGTCGAGCTGGCCGCGCTCGACCTTTTCGCCATGATCGAGCGCAATGGCTTCGCTGTACTCGCGCACGCGCACCAGGTGATGGCGGAAATCGGCCTCGAAGCGCTGCTGGCGAAAGTTGAGTCCGATCAGCGGCCGGCCGATGTAGTGCGTGATGACGGTGCCGACCACGCAGTACACCACCGCCAGCCAGACCATCGCGCCTGCCATTTGATAGGTGGTTCCGCCGAGCGTGAAATCGACGATGCCCGAGAGACCCCAGAGAATTCCCACGAAGCTCACCAGCGTGACGACGGCGTTCAGCAGGCCCATCGACAGGGTCATCGTTGCATCGGTGAACATCTGCATGTCTTCCTGGATGCGCTGGTCGGGGTTGTCCGGCGTGCGGCCTTCGTCCTGCGCGTAGCGCGCCAGCTCGAGGTGATAGAAGGTGCGATCGGCCATCCAGCGCGACAGATAGCTGCGCGTGATCCAGGCACGCCAGCGCAGCTGCAGCAGCTGCGTGACATAGAACTTGAGCACCTGGATCGCGATGTTGGCGAATGCCAGCCACCCGAACACGCCGACCTCGCGCCAGAAGATTCCTGCATCCTTGTTTTGCAGTGCATCGTAGAAGCGGCCGTACCACTGGTTGAAGAGCACCAGCGCATAGACGTAGGCGAGATTCAGCGCAACGATCCCCACCAGCATGGTTCGCGCGCGCCATTTTTCTTCGGAGCGGAAGTAGGGGGCCGCGAGCGCAAAGATGCGCCGCAGGGTCGAGAAAGTCTGGGCAATGCGGGAGTCGTTGGCCATGGCGATGAAGTGGGGCGAAGCGCGCCGGACGGCGCATCGCGTGCATCGTAGCCCGCTCGGAGCGAGCCAACCTTAAGCGGCGCTGAAACGGCAACCGCGGTGCATTACTCGTGGGCCCGGGGTTTTCGCAATCTCCAGCCAGAATGGCGCCGCGTCCGACTTGACCTGCGCCCGCCCGGGCGTAGCCTGCGCTCCATGAGAAGCGCAACCCTTGTTCTTCTGTTCTGCCTCGGCCTCCTGGCCGCCGGCTGCAACGAAAAGCCAAAGCCCGGCGGCCCGCTGCCGAAGGCTTCGGCGGTTCACGCGTTGCAGTCGCTTTGACGCTTTGCGCGTCTGGCAGGCCTCCGCGTCCCATGCGACGCGGCGGGGCGCTGCGTCCCGGGTGACGGAGTTATCCTCGATGCGGAGACACTCCTTGCGTGCATTGCACGCAAATCACCAATGAAGGCATCGCCTCGCACCGATCACCAGCCCGATTCACGCTACGCCATGTTTCGGCTGGGCCTGACCCTGCTCATCATGACCGTGGGCAGCAGCGGCATGTACGTCGTCTCGGTGATGCTGCCCGCGGTGCAGGCAGAGTTCGGCGTCGCTCGCGCCGATGCCTCGCTGCCCTACACGCTGCTGATGCTGGGCTTTGGCATCGGCGGCGTGCTGATGGGGCGCCTTGCTGATCGCTTCGGCGTGATGTGGCCCCTGCTGGGCGGTGCCGTCAGCCTGGGCCTTGGATACGTCGCCTGCGGCATGGCCGACGGCATCGTGGCCTTCACTGTGGCGCAGGCGGTGCTGGTCGGCCTGCTTGGCAGTGCCGCGGCCTTTGCGCCGCTGGTGGCCGACACCTCGCTCTGGTTCGTGAAGCGGCGCGGCATTGCGGTCGCGGTGTGTGCGAGCGGCAACTATGTGGCCGGTGCGGTCTGGCCGCCGATCGCGCAGCATTTCATCGAGACGGTGGGCTGGCGGCAGACCTACATCGGCATGGGTGTGTTCTGCGGCTTGGCGATGGCGGCGCTTGCGCTCTTCATGCGAGCCCGCCCGCCGGGCATCGCTGTCGAGCCTGCCGGTTTGGCGCCTGCCATGGGAGCGGTGCGCCAGCGCGACATGACGCGGCCGTTCGGCCTCAGCATGGGCACTGCGCAAGGCCTGCTGTGCGTGGCCGGCGTTGCCTGCTGCGTGGCCATGTCGATGCCGCAGGTGCACATCGTGGCCTATTGCAGCGACCTGGGTTATGGGGCCGCGCGTGGCGCGCAGATGCTGTCGCTGATGCTGGCTTTTGGCGTGGTGAGCCGACTGGTGTCGGGCGCCATCTGCGACCGCATCGGCGGCCTGCGCACGCTGCTCCTGGGCGGCGTGCTGCAGTGCGTGGCGCTGCTGCTGTTCCTGCCCTTCGATGGTTTGGTGCCGCTGTACGTGATCTCGGCGCTGTTCGGGCTGTTCCAGGGCGGTATCGTGCCCTCTTACGCGATCATCGTGCGCGAGCACTTTCCGCCCGCCGAGGCGGGCGCGCGTGTGGGCACGGTGCTGATGTTCACGCTCTTCGGCATGGCGCTGGGTGGCTGGATGTCGGGCAAGGTGTTCGACCTGACCGGCAGCTACCACGCGGCGTTCTTGAACGGCATCGGATGGAACTTGCTGAACGTGAGCATCGCGGCGATGCTGCTGTTCAGGGTCCGCCATCTTCAGCTTCGCACCGCCGCGACGTAGCGCCGTCAGAGATCGGCCAGGCCCATCGCCGGATCGCTCACCGTATGCCTGCCGGTTTCGACGCGGCCCGCAAATCGGCGCACGTAGGCCGCGTCGGCATCGCAGGCCACTTCGAAGTCGTACCACGCGCCGCTCGAGGCCAGATCCCAGTGCAGCTCGGCCTTGGCGCCGCCCTTCACGGTTGCCGTCCACGGGCCGTCGCTTCGGTAGGCCTTGGCGCGCACGGTGAACTTGCAGGTGTTCTTGCCGCCGTTGAGCATCTCCAGGTACACGTTGCCGTTGGCGATGTCGTAGCACACGCGCACCTCGGGCGCGGCGGCATCCCCGGCGCGCAGCCGGTTGAGGTCGCCCTTGAAGTGGCGGTGAAAGCCGTTGGGCCCGAGCACCCACAGGTCGTAGAAGCCGCTGTTGTCCGTGGTCGCGTTCCATGCGTCGTCGAGCGTCTTGCCGGGCTCGACCATGTAGCGGCGCGGCAGCCGGTCGAGGTTGAGCCTGTCGTACACGTGGAACACCGCCGCCGCCTTGCCGGTGTTCGCGAACAGCAGCTGCACCTTGCCGCCGACGCCATCGGCGCGGGCGCTGGTGTGCAGCTCGTAGGGCAGTGCGCGCGAAGGGCGCGTGCCTGTGGCCTGGCGCGGCAGTTGCGGATCGAGCGGCAGCGCAACCTGCGCCAGTGCCTCCTGGTCCGCACGCAGCTGGTCGGCTTCGGCCTTGCTCTTGCGGCCCGCCAGCGTGGGCAGTGCCTCGCTGTTGGGGTTGGCAAAGTTGAAGGCGCTCGTGAGGTCGCCGCACACCGCGCGGCGGAAGGCGCCGATGTTGGGCTCCCTCACGCCGAAGCGCGCTTCGACGAAACGGATCACCGAGGTGTGGTCAAAGGCTTGTGAGTTGACCCAGCCGCCGCGGCTCCAGGGCGACACGACGTACATTGGCACACGCACGCCCGGGCCATAGACGCGGCCGTCGGGTGCGGGCTGGTCGGTGGTGCCGGGCGGGTTCGGATGGTTGAAGCGCTCGAAGGCGACGTCCGATTCGGGCAGCGTGGTCTTGCCGGCGGCCGTACCGTCGGCATTGAGCGAAGGCGCCGCGGGCGAAGGGTAGTGATCGAAGTAGCCGTCGTTCTCGTCGAAGTCGATGAAGAGCACGGTCTTGCTCCATACGTCGGGCACGGAGGTGAGCGCGTCCAGCGTTTCCTGGATGTACCAGGCTCCCTGCACCGGGCTCGACGGGCCGGGGTGCTCGGAGTAGGTGGCCGGCGCGATGATCCACGAGACCTGCGGCAGCTTGCCGTTCTTGATGTCCTGGCGGAACTGCCCGAGAAAACCGCCATCGGGCATGGTGTTGGCAATGCCCTTGTAAAGCGGATTGCCAGCGTCGTCGCTGGCCGGGTCGTAGGCCGGCGAGGCCACGTCGTTGCTCACGGGCTTGCCCGAGGCCTCGTTGGCGAGCCGGTACTGCTTGAAGCCGGCCAGCGGGTTGTCGCCGAAGTTCTCCGGCATGTTCTGGTAGACGATCCAGCTCACCTTGGCTTCCTGCAGCCGCTCCGGATAGGTCTTCCACTCGAAGCCCTTGGCCGAGCTGTCGATCGAGTCCCACTCGTTGTTGACCGAGGCTACGTTCGCGCCGGTGGGACCGTTGGTGCCGGTCCAGAGGAACATGCGGTTCGAATTGGTACCGGTGTGCATGCTGCAGTGATAGCCGTCGCACAAGGTGAACGCGTTGGCAAGCGCGAACTGGAAGGGCAGTTCGGCCTCCTTGTAGTAGCCCATGGCCGCGTTGGTCTTGTAGCGCGGCCACTGGTAGGTGCGCCCTCCGTCCCAGGCGTTCTGGCCGTCGCTCCACGAGTGCGGCGTTCCGCTCACGCGCTGTGCGTTGCCCTTGCGGCTGTCCAGGTGGTAGGGCAGCACCGGGTTGCCCGTGGCATCGGCCTGCTGCCAGACGCTGCGGCCCTTGGGCAGCGGAATGGTGAAGCGGTCGCCAAAGCCGCGCACGCCCATGAGCGTGCCGAAGTAGTGGTCGAACGACCGGTTCTCCTGCATCAGGATGACGATGTGCTCGACGTCCTGGATGGTGCCGGTCTTGTTGTTGGCGGGAATGGCCAGCGCACGGCGAATGCTTGGCGGAAAGGCGGCGATGGCGAGCGCGGCGGCACCGGTGGTGGCCGTGCCTGCGAGAAATTTGCGGCGTGAGTTCATGGTGTTGTTCTGGCGTTACGTGGTGTTCAGGGCGCGCAACGCATCTCGGGCTTGACGCTGGTGTCCGTCGGCGGTGCGGCGGGGGTGGTCGGCGTCGGAGCCGCCACGCCAGGCAGGAAACCGGAGAAGCCGCCGCCGTCGCCGCCACCGCAGGCGGAGAGGGCGAAGGCCAGGACCAATGCGGGCACGAGCCGCACGGGCAGGGAAGAAAGTCGCATGGTGGGTTCCTAGGAGTTGTCGCGTGTCGGCACTCGATGCGGCAAAAAAATGGCGCCACCAAAGGCACCGCGCACCGGGCGGTCACAAGACTAGGGAGAACCCGTTACATCGCCATGAACGAGCGATGACAAGGCAAAGGCGCCGCAGGCGCCAGGAGGGAAGCACTGCGAAGGTGCCCGCCCTCGACGAGGCTCAATGCTCGTTGCTGATGCCGCTGGAAACGTGGCCGGCAGGCACGTGGCGTGCCGCGGCGTCGACGTGGCCGGTCTGGTCGTCGAAGAAGAAATCGGGCTCGAATTCGCGCAGGAACTCGCCCTTGGGCAGGCCGCCGAGGAACATGGCTTCATCGACGCGAATGTTCCACTTCATCAGCGTGCGGATCGCGCGCTCGTGCGCGGGCGCGCTGCGCGCAGTGACCAGCGCGGTGCGGATGCGCATCTGCGCATTGCCGGCCATCTGCAGGCGATGCAGCGCGGTCAGCAAAGGTTTGAAAGGCCCTTCGGGCAAGGGCAGGTCGGCCTTGCTGAGTTCGTGGGCCTGGAAGGCGTCGAGGCCTTGCGCCTGGAACACGCGCTCGGCTTCGTCGGAGAACAGCACCGCGTCGCCGTCGAAGGCAATGCGCACTTCGTTGGGCCAAGCATCGCTGGCTTTTACCGATTCGACCAGCACACGCGCGGCCGGAAAGCCCGCGACAAGGGCCTCGCGCACGTCCTCTGCGTTGACCGACAGGAACAGGTGCGCGCGCAGCGGGCGCAGGTAGCCAAAGGGTGGGCGGCCTTGCGTGAACACGCCGCGCTGCAGCTTGATGTCGGCGGCCGCGCTGGAGCGGAAGATGCGCATGCCCGAAACCGGGTCGTTGCGCGAGAGGATCACCACCTCGACGCGCTGCACGCCGTCGTCGTTGAAGCGCAGCAGCTTGCGGATCAGCGAGTACGCGATGCCCGGCGCGGCCGGCACGTCGATGCGGTCGAGCTGCAGCTTCATGTAGCCCTCGTTGTCGCCGGCCTCGAAGATCCTGTTTTCTTCTTCGAGGTTGAACAGCGCGCGCGAGGAGATCGCGACCACGAGTTTGTCTTCGAGCGTGACGGGCATGGGGTGCGGTGTTTCCTGGCGGCGTTACTTGACGAACTGGTTCAGCTGGATGATAGGCAGCATCACCGCCAGCACGATGAGCATCACCACACCGCCCATGGCCACGATCAGCAAGGGCTCGAGAATGGTCGCCAGGTGCATCGCGCGGCGCTGCACTTCGGCGCCAAGCTGGTTGGCCGCGCGCTGGAGCATCAGCGGTAGCGTGCCCGTCTGCTCGCCCAGGCGGGCGAACATCGACACCAGTCCCGGGAAGCGCTTTTTCTGCGCCAGCGCCGAGGCCAGCGGCGCGCCTTCGCGCACCAGCACCAGCGCATCGAGCGCATCCGCGCGCATGGCGCGGTTGCCGAGCGTTTCCGAGGCCGCCTGCAACGCGCGCAGGATCGGCACGCCGGCCGTGGCGAGCATCGCCAGCGTGCTGGCAAAACGCGCCGCGTTGTAGCCGCGCGCGAGCTTGCCGACCAGCGGCAGCTTGAGCCAGGCGGCATCGAACTTCAGCCGGAAAGCCTCTTGCGCCAGCGCGAGCCGCACGGCGATGGCGACAAACACCGCGCCGCCCAGCATCCACCACCCGTAGTTGCGCACCGCGGCGCTCAGCGACAGCATCACGGTGGTGAGAAAGGGCAGCGACCGCTTGGTGCCCGCGAACACCTGCGCCACCTGCGGCACCACATAACTCACGAGGAAGATCACGATCACGATCGCCACCAGCGTAACGATCGCCGGATAGAGCGCGGCGCCAATCAACTTCTGTTGCAGCGCCTGCCGCTCTTCGAGATCGTCGGCGAGCCGGTCGAGCACGAGGCCGAGATTGCCGCTCTGCTCGCCCGCGCCGATCACCGCGGTGTAAATGGGCGAGAACTCGCGCGGATGTGCCGCCAGCGCGCGTGCAAAGGGCGAGCCCGCGTTGACTTCGGCACGCAGCGACGCGACCAGGTTGCGCTGCGGCTCGGTCTCGGCCTCGTCGGTGAGCGCAGTCAATGCGCGTTCGAGCGGCAGGCCGGAGGACACGAGGCCGGCGAGCTGGCGCGTCCACACCGCGAGTCCGGTGGTACTGAATATCCTGGCGCCGCCGCCGAGCCACCGGCGCAGGCCGCCGTTGCCGGTGCCGTTGACATGGCTGCTGCCGACCGGCGTGACGGACAGCGGAATGAGTGCCTGCGCGCGCAGCAGGCTGCGTGCGCTGCGCGCGGTGTCGGCCTCCAGCACGCCTTCGCGCGACTGGCCGCTGGCATCGATGGCTTCGAAGGAATAGGCGGGCATGGCAGAGCGGGAAAACTATTCGCGCGTGACCCGCAACAGCTCGGCACGCGAGGTGATGCCGGCCTGCACCAGCCGTTCGCCGTCTTCGCGCATCGAGCGCAGTCCGCCGCGCGCGCCGGCTTCGAAGAGCTTGCTCTCGGCGGCCTTGCCATGGATGAGCGCCTGCACTTCGTCATTGGCCACCAGCAGTTCGAAGATGCCGGTGCGGCCCTGGTAGCCGGTCTGGCCGCAGGCCTCGCAGCCGGCACCGCCGCAGCTGGTGCAGACCTTGCGCACCAGGCGCTGCGCGAGCACGCCCAGCAATGACGAGCTCAGCAGGAAAGGCTCCACGCCCATATCGGTCAGGCGCGTGACGGCACTGACCGAGTCGTTGGTGTGCAGCGTTGCCAGCACGAGGTGGCCGGTGAGCGAAGCCTGGATGGCGATTTGCGCGGTTTCGAAGTCGCGGATTTCGCCGATCATGATCACGTCCGGGTCCTGCCGCAGGATGGCGCGCAAGGCCTTTGCGAAGGTGAGTTCGATCTTGGCATTGATCTGCGTCTGGCCCACGCCCGGCAGCTCGTATTCGATGGGATCTTCCACGGTCATGATGTTGCTGCGGCCCGCGTCGAGCCGGGCCAGCGCGGCATACAGCGTGGTGGTCTTGCCCGACCCAGTGGGCCCGGTCACCAGGATGATGCCGTGCGGCTGCGCAATGAGGCGCTCGAAGCGCTCGAGCGTGTCGCCCTGCATGCCGACCGATTCGAGCGTGAGCTTCGATTCGGTCTTGTCCAGAAGGCGCAGCACCGCGCGCTCGCCGTGGGCGCTTGGCAGCGTGGAAACGCGCACGTCGACCGCGCGCGTGCCGATGCGAAGGCTGATGCGCCCGTCCTGCGGCAGCCGCTTCTCGGAGATGTCGAGATCGGCCATGATCTTCAGGCGCGAGATCAGCGCGGCGTGCAGGGCCCGGTTGGGTTGCACCACTTCGCGCAGCGTGCCGTCGATGCGAAAACGCACGGACGAGGTGCGCTCGTAGGGCTCGATGTGGATGTCGCTCGCGCCGTCGCGCGCGGCCTGCGTGAGCAGTGCGTTGAGCATGCGGATGATGGGCGCGTCGCCAGCACTTTCCAGCAGGTCTTCGACGGCCGGCAGCTCCTGCATCATCCGCGAGAGGTCGGCATCGCTCTGCACCTCGCTCACCACCGCGGCAGCGCTCGACTCGCCCTGCGCATAAGCCGCGCTGATGCGCTGCGCAAGCGGGCCGTCGGCCAGCACCTCGAAGGCCTGCACGCCGTATTTGCGCGTGACCTCGCTGAGCGCGCTGCGCGAAGGGTGGTTCGACATCCACAGCGTGCAGCGGCCGTCGTCGGCTTCCTCGAGCAGCAGTTGCTGGCTGCGTGCGAACGCGTAAGGCAGGGGGTGGCGCATGGGCGGAGTGAGCGGTGCGTGTTCGTCGGAGCGGCGGGATGGCCTCAGGGCAGTTCGCGCGAGGTGGTCGGGTCGGCCGTGGGCGGCAGGGCGCCGCGCAGCGGGCTCGGGCGCAGGGTGCGCGTGTCGGCCGGCGGGCGCGGCGGCGGAATAAGCTGCGTGCCCTGGATGCGCTCGCTGCTGCTGCTCGTGCGGTCGGCCGAACGCGGCGGCGGTGCTTCCGGCAGCACGGGCGCGGAGTCGACGCCGCGCAGCATGATGTTGTCGGTGTTCGGCTGCGCGCGCTGCTGCATGCCGCGGATCTCGTCGTAGCGGTCGTAGGAAAACGCTTCGGTGGAGGCGCCGTCGCGCATGACGGCCGGGCGCAGGAACATCATCAGGTTGCTCTTGGTGCGCGAGCGCACTTCGTTCTTGAACAGGAGCGGTGCTTCCGGCAGCACGGGCGCGGAGTCGACGCCGCGCAGCATGATGTTGTCGGTGTTCGGCTGCGCGCGCTGCTGCATGCCGCGGATCTCGTCGTAGCGGTCGTACGAAAACGCTTCGGTGGAGGCGCCGTCGCGCATGACGGCCGGGCGCAGGAACATCATCAGGTTGCTCTTGGTGCGCGAGCGCACTTCGTTCTTGAACAGGTTGCCGAACACCGGAATGTCGCCGGCCAGGGGCACCTTCTCGATCGTGTTGTTGTAGTCGTCCGAGAGCAGGCCGCCGAGCATCACCAGGCCGCCGTCTTCCACCAGCACGCTGGACTCGATCGAGCGCTTGTTGGTGGTCGGGCCGTTGGGGTTGTTGACCGTGTTCTGGTCGACCGTCGAGGTCTCCTGGAAGATGGTCATCTTCACGGTGCCGTTCTCGTTGATGGTCGGGCGCACGCGCAGCGTGAGGCCCACGTCCTTGCGCTCCACCGTGGTGAACGGATTGATGCCCACGGAGCCCGARGTGCTCGCGTACTGGCCGGTGACGAAGGGCACGTTCTGGCCGATGACGATCTTGGCTTCTTCGTTGTCCAGCGTCAGCAGGTTGGGCGTGGAGAGCACGTTGGCATCGCCGTCGCTGTTGAAGAAGTTGGCGATGGCGCCCAGGATGTACTGCCCGCCGATCTTGCCCGCGATGCCCAGGTTMAGGCCCGTCGAYGGCCGCACGTTGGCCACGTCGCGCGTGGCCAGGGCCTGCGTCAGCGCGAGGATGTTGGCGCTGGCCAGGCTCGAGTTGGTGCCGATGACCGCGTTGTTGCCGAGCGCGCTCTGCCACTGGACGCCGAAGTTGGCGGCCTTCTTGGCGCTGACCTCGACGATGAGTGCCTCGATCATGACCTGGGCGCGCCGGCCGTCGAGCTTGTCGATCACCGCGCGCATTTGCCGGTACTGCGGCTCGGGCGCCGTGATGATCAGCGAATTGGTCGACGGATCGGCCTGGATCTGGCCACCGGTCGAAGGCTGGTTCGCATTGTTCAGCGGCGCATTGGCGGCGGGCGAGCCGCTTTGTCCGCCGAGGCTGGCCTGCTGCATGGTCTGCGGGATGTTGGACTGTTGCTGCTGCGCCTGGCCAACGCCGCCCGCGGCGCCCGGCGTGCCCGGGATGCCGGGCAACTGGTTCGCGGCCATGGCGGCGCGCAGCGTGGCCGCCAGGCGGACTGCGTCGGCGTTCTTCAGATAGACCACGTAGATGTTGCCCGCCGCGCCGTTGCTGGTCTCGACCGGGGCGCGGTCGAGCTTCTCCACCAGCGTGCGCACCAGCGAGGCCCGCGCCGGATTGGCCGCGCGCAGGATGAGCGCGTTGCTGCGCGGATCGGCCAGGAGGGTGGTGCGGAACGACGCGTCGGCCGCGCCCGGCGCCGCTGCGCCCGGTGTCGTGCCCGAGCCGCTGCCGTCCACGAGGCGGGAGATCAGGGGCAGCATGTCGGTGGCGACCGAGTGCTTGAGCGGAATCACCTCGATGTCCGACGCATTGGGCACGTCGAGCGCCGCAATGATGCGCGCCAGCCGGCGCATGTTGTCCGCGTAGTCGGTGATCACGAGCGAGTTGTTGCCCGGGTTCACGTTGATGGTGTTGTTGGGCGGAATGAGCGGGCGCAGCACCGGCAGCAGGCTGTT
>NZ_LMCQ01000013.1 GCF_001424835.1 Variovorax sp. Root318D1
TCCGCGTAGTCGGTGATCACGAGCGAGTTGTTGCCCGGGTTCACGTTGATGGTGTTGTTGGGCGGAATGAGCGGGCGCAGCACCGGCAGCAGGCTGTTCGGCGATTCGTAGTTGAGCCTGAAGATCTGCGTGACGATCTGGTTGCCGGCCACTGAACCCGCGCTGGGCGTGGCGGTGTTGACGGTCTGGGTCTGGAGCTTGGCGTCGGCCTCGGGCACCACCTTGTACAGGCCCTCGGCCTCCACCACGGCAAAGCCCTGCAGGCGCAGCGCCGAGGCGAACTGGTTGAACGCGGCGGCCGGCGCAATGGCTCGGTCGGTGACGAGGTTCATCGTGCCCTTGACGCGCGGATCGACCACCACGTCGCGGCCGGTGACCACGGCCATGGTGCGGGCCACGGCCTCGATGTCGGCGTTGGAAAAGTTGAGCGTGATGGGCTCGCCCCGGCGCGGCGCATCGGGACTGCCGGCTTGTGCGAATGCGGGCGGCACGGCCTGCATGAAGGTGGCGGCAATCAGCATCTGCGCTGCGAGTGCAACGATGCCGAGGCGGCTGCCGTGCGAAGTCAGTGGCTTCTTCATGATCAACCCAGGGTGATGATCGAACGCGCGTTCTCGCGCCGTCCGATGATGTTCAACAAATTGGAAAGTGCGTCTTCGCGGCCGGCTGCGGCGCTGGCTTCGCCGTTGAAGCGAAAGGCGGTGCCGTTCCAGCTGCCGCTGCCGTTCAGCTGCAGGCTGCCTTCGCGGGTGCTCAGCAGCAGGCTCGGCCGGCTGCCGCCTTCGAGCGTGAGGCGGTAGCTGCCCATCGGCTTCAGGGTCGAAAGGCTCGACGACACGTCGGTGGCGTCGAGTGTGGCCTGGCCTGCGATGCGCAGCACGGGGCCGTCCCACTGCATCGACAGGGCCTTGGTGGAAAGGTCGAGCGTGCCCTCGAGCTTGAGCGTGTTCCAGGGTGCGCCCAGGCCGGCCAGCAAGGTGGCGGGCCAGCGCGAACTGCCGTCGCCCCATTGCAGCTGCATGCCGTCCGCGCGCGGGCTGGCCTTGAGTTCGAGCGGCCGGGCCGTGCAGCAGGGCAGGTCGAGCACAGCGAACATGCCGTTCCAGGTGGGCCGCATGCGCCAGTTGAGCGATCCGGGCAGCGATACCGCCTCGGCGCCCCCGGCACCGCTTGCCAGCACCACCGCCGCCGCGCCGTTCCAGACCGTGCCGCGCGGGTTGACGAGCAGCAACCGGCCCTGGCTCCAGTTCGACAATGCCGCGGCCAGCCACCGGGCGGGCGCGAACAGCACGAGCGAGAGCAGCGCGCCGATCACGATGCCGAGAACGGCCCAGCGCCAGCCGCGGCGCGATGTGGGCTCGGAAAGAGAGGAGCGCGTCACCATGGCGGGCGTGCTCAGCGGGCCGCGGGCAGCGCCATCACCAGCGTGCCCTCCCAGCGCACCTTGGCGGGTTCCTGAGGGTCCTTGTTGCCTGCTGCGGGCGGCACGGCGGCCGAACGAGTCAGGTGGGCTTCGCGCGGGACGGCGTGGGCATTGCCGCGCGCCTGCGCGAGCCACTGGGCCAGGGCATCGGCAGGCACCGCACGCAGCGTGACGGTGGCGGCGCCGTCGCCGCTGGCGGTCATGAGCTGGGCGTTGCCGCCCAGGCTTTGGCGCACCGAGGTTTCGAGGCCGCGCAGCGCGTCGTCGCGATTGAGGCGGGGCTGCGCCTGCAGGGTCTTGGCGCGGTTCTGCAGAGTGGCCATTTGCTGCAGCTGGGCATCGAGCCGCGCGTGTTCGGTCCGTGCTGCGGCCAGCGTGCGCAGCGCCGGGGCAAGCCCGATCCACCACAGCAGCGCGAGCGCCACCAGCGCGGCAGCGATGGCAACCATGCGCCGCTCGCGCAGATCGAGGGAAGCCCAGCGGGCGCGGAGTTGTTCGGCGAAGTTCATCGCGAAACCTCGGCCTGCACCAGCAGCAGATCGCCTTCGGCGCGCACGCTGTAGCCGCGCGGTCCCATGGCGCCTGAAAGCCGCGTGAGCTCCGAAGGCTGCAGGGCCAGGCCGCGCAGGCGCAGTTGACCAGCGCTGTAGTCGATGGCGCTGGGCGTGCGGCCGGGCGGAAGGTTGGTGGCGAGCGCGCCGATCATCGGTTCGAAGTCGCTGCCCGCGACGTCGCCCACCGCCTGCTGCAGCGCGGCGACCTCGCGCGCCATCTGTACCGGCGCATCGACCACGAGTTTCACGGAAGGGAAGGTTTGGGTCAGCATGGTCTTGACGGCCTGGCGCTTGGACTCGAGTGCGTTGCGCTCCTTCCAGGCCCAGGCGTTGAGGCCGATCAGCTGCGTGAGCAGCAGGGCGATGACGCCCCAGCGCGCGGCGCGCCACTCGGGTGCGTAGCGCAGCGTCTGGAACACGGATGCGAATTTCTTGCCGGCGCGGGCGCGGCCCGTCACGGCAAGGTCGAACTGCGCAAGCTCCCAGGGCGAGCGCGCAGCCTGGAGCCAGCGCTGCGGCGCTTGCACGATAGGCAGGCGCCGTTCGAGCAAATGCTCGGCGGCTTCGGCGACGGCGGGTTCGGCGGAAATGACGGCGGTGTCGAGCGGCAGGCTGCCCGCGAGCGCCAGCCCCGCACCGGCCAGCGGCAGCGAGACGACGCCATCGGCATCGCACACGGTGAGCTGCGGCGCCTCGGCAACGCCCGTGACCTGCAGCAGAGGCGGGCTGTCGGCGGGCTGCGGCGCAAATTCGGGAACGATGCGCAGCACGCGCCGTCCCGTCGATTCGAGGCCCTGCACGAGGCTGCGCAACCAGATGCGATTACAGGCCGCCACCCAGACCGGCGCGCCGGCCTTGGCCTCGGGTTCTAGCGCGAAGTGCAAGGCTTCAGGCTCATCGAGCAGTTGCTCTTCGAGCAGGCCGTCGAGCACCGCGCGCAATTTCGAGGTGCTACCCATGCTGCCCTTGGGCAGCGTGACCCGGTGCCAGGAAAGCGCCGCGGCGGGAATGCCGAGCATGACTTCCGTGCTGGCCGGCAGCAGCGTGAGCAGCGCGCGGCCGTGGCTGCGCAATGCGATGCCGTCGTCGCCTGCCTGGGCCCAGTCGTACTCGCCGGCGGTGTCGGCCGGAGGGAGGGGGGCAATGAGCAGCAGCGGTGTCATTTCTATTTGGGAAAGGGCGGGTGATTGTAGGGTTGCGCCTGCTGGATAAGTGCTACTTTATTTGTAGCGTGTGACGTAGATGCGACGCGGGCCGGACGATTTTTTGGTGCAAGAAATTCGCGGAGGATGGCGCGACTCAGGGTTTAGCCGGAGGGGCGGCCAAGCCGGCGCCGCGGTTGCGCCAGATCGTCTTCACGGTAATGCCATCGCGCTGCAGCAGCGAGCGTTCTTCGACCCAAGTGCGATCGAGCCGCAGCCTGCCGTAGACCTCGAAGAACTGGGTGCTCACGCTGTGCTGGTTGGCGTTGAACTGGGTGCCGCCGTTCGGAAGGGCGGTGTTGGCGTCGGCAATCTGCTTGAAGAACGAGCGGGTGCGCTTTTCGACCACCTGGCGCGCATCGCTGATGCTCAGCGACGGCAGGCTGGCGCTGATCGCCTCGGCACTCGCGGTGTTGATGTTGAGCGGCGTGCGCACCGGAAGAATCGTGACGTAGGGTTCGAGGGCGGCCGCGGTCGAGGGCGAAAGGCCGAGCCACACCAGCTGCGAAACCTCCTGCGGCATCAGTGGCGCCGCGCCGGCATCGCCCCCGCCCGCGGCATCGGTTCCGGTGGCGAGCGCGCGCACGAGGGAAGCGGTCATCGCGCTGAGCTCCGAGGCCGGCAGGCCCAGGATGTTGAACAGCTTGGTGAAGGTGGCGACGCTCGCCGGCACCGGCTTGTTGCCGTCGACCAGCGACAGCACGTTGAGCTTGGATTGCGCATCGACGATGCGGCCCGAGAGGAATGCGTCGGGCAGTCCTTCGAGGTTGTCGCTGGCCACGTTCTTTTCGGCCGACAAAAAGCTGGCGAGCCTCGCTTCGGCGAGCGGCACGGCCCAGGGCTCGGCCAGGTGGTCGGGTCCGCCGGTGAGCGCGTCTTCACGCAGGATCAGGCGTGACCAGTCGAGCGCGCCGACCAGCACCCACGCCGCCTGCACGCGTCCGCGCTCGGCGGCCTCGACCTCGGACGCACGCCATTGCTGCCACAGCGCGGCGGCGGAAAAAGTGGCGACCAGCATCACGGTCAGCATGGCCGCGAGCAGCGCGGCGCCGGACTGCCGCCCGGTACTTGCACGCGGGCGGTTCGCAGAGAAAGGACGAGGTGCCGTCACGATCGCGGTGCTCCCACCGTCGGCTTGACCCAGTCGCGCGTGATGGCGCCCGCCAGCCCGTCGCCGGGCGACAGGTTCAGCACCAGGCGAACGCCGTCAGGCATGTTCACGATGGCGCCCGTGGGGTTGGCCGGGTTTGCCGGATTGGGCGTGCCGCTCGGCAGCTCGCCCGCCGGGCTCCAGGTGTTCTCGCGGAAATAGAAGAGTTGCCAGCCGTCGACCGGCATCAGCGCGGTTTCTCCGCCGCCGCCTTCCTGCGCCCAGGAAGCGGCCATGTTCCAGGCCTGCTGCCATTCGCCGCGCGTGGTGAAGGGCTGCGACTGCCAGCGCCGCCAGCGGGTGCCGTCGACGCCCGAGCGCAGCGTCCACGCCACCACCAGCATGGCCGGCGCGGACGCATCGCTGCCACGGCGCGTGAGCCGCAGCACGCGGCCGTTCCAGTCGATGGGGCGGGTCTGCGCGAGCGCGGTCACGGCGTCGAGGTCGGTGCTCCATTGCGAAAGCGTGGTCTGTAGCGTCAGCACCGCGTCGGCTCGCTGCTGGTTCTGCGCGGTGGCGCGCGACATGGCGTCGAGCCCGCGCCAGCTCATGATTGCCAGCAGCGCCATGACTGCAATGGCCACCAGCAACTCGATCAGCGTGAAGCCCCGGTAGGTTTGCCGGTTCGCGACGCGGCGCATCAGAAGCGGCCCACCACGGTCGAGATGCGCAGCACCGGCGCGTTGGCCTCATCGCGCACCTGCACGTCGACGCGCCGGAAGTTCGGGTTGAGCGTCGCGATGGTGGAGGTGGTGACGTTGAATGAAACGCCGGCCTGCACGCAGATGGAACCCGAATCGCCGACGGCCGGCATTTGCCGCGCGAGCCGCGCCTTGGCAAGTTCGTTTTCTGCGCACAGGTCGGCCAGCAGCAGATCGGACTGGCGCTGCGCATTGCGGGTGAGCGACATCGTGGCCTGCGATCCGGCGGCCAGCGCCAGGGCGACGATGCCGAGCGCGATCAGCACTTCGATCAGCGTGAATCCGCGGCATGCCGATCGGCGCCCGTTCGTCGTCATGGCGAGCTCACGGAGAAGGGCCGCAAGCCGTCGGTGGCAACGCGCAGCGAACGCGCGGGCGGGCCTTCGGAATAAAGGACGATCTGCTGCGCGGCAATGATCGGATCGGGCCCCAGCAGCACGGCGGGAATCGGCGCGCCGTTGGCCAGCGCAGCCTGGGCGCTGATGCCGCTGGTGGCCCAGCCGTTGGGCAGGGCGTCGGGCGGCAGGCCCTCGAACACGAAGCTGCCGCCTTCCACCAGGCGCCATCGCACCGCGACGCCGCTGGCGCGCGACTGGGCACGCGCCGATTCGAGCAGTGCCGCGAGCCGGTCGGCCTCGCGATCGAGCCGGGCCGCGCTGCTGTCGCGCATCGCGAAGGCCACGCTGGCGGTGGCCATCGCGATGATCGCGATCACCACGATCAGCTCGAGCAGCGTGAAGCCGCCGCTGCGCCTACTGCCAGCTGCCGATGTCGGCATTCTTGCCCTCGCCACCGGCCTGTCCGTCGGCGCCGAGCGAGAGCACGTCGATCTCGCCCTTGATGCCCGGGTTCATGTATTGGTAAGGGTGGCCCCACGGATCGTTGGGCAGTTTTTCGACGTACGGCTTCCAGTTGGGCGCGGCCGGGCCGGCGGTGGGGCGCACAAGCAGCGCCTGCAGGCCTTGCTCGGCGGTGGGGTAGCGTTGGTTGTCCAGGCGATAGAGCTTGAGCGCCTGCATCAGGTTGTTGATGTCGGTTTTGGCGGCGGTCACGCGGGCGTCGTCCGCGCGCTCGATCACGTTCGGCACGATCAGCGCGGCAAGCACGCCGATGATGACCAGAACCACCATCAGCTCGATCAGCGTGAAGCCGCGCTGGGCGGTGCGGGTGGCGGCGCGAAGGATTTTTTTCATAGCTTGGGTGACGTGATGCGGAAGGCGCGCTGCATGATAATCCGCGGCCATGACAAGTCCCTATTCCGCCGCGCGCTGGCACGCCCCCGTTGCAACCACGGGACTCTGGGCGCTGGCCGCTGGTGCGGCGGTGTTCTGGGGGCTTCGGCTCGCGAGCCCGGCGGAGCCCGTGGCCGCGGCGGCCACGATGCCCCGACCTTCGGTTTCAGCCGATGCGGATGCGGTGGCGCGGCTGCTCGGGGCGGTTTCGGCATCGGAAGCGGCACCCACGATGCCGGAGGCCGCCAGCCGCTTTGCGTTGTCAGGCGTGGTCGCGGATCCGTTCAACCAGGGGGCGGCCCTGATCTCCATCGACGGCAAGCCTCCGAGGCCGTTTCGCGTCGGTTCGCGTGTTGGCGACAACTATGTGTTGCAGTCGGTGGGGGTGCGCTCGGCGACGCTCGGCGCCAGCGCATCGGGGCCGGCGGCGTTCACGCTGCAATTGCCTGTGCGGGCGCCGATCAGCGTTGGCAGCCCGGTGCCGGTGGGCATGACGCCGTCGCCACGGCCCAGCGGCCTGTTCCCAGCCACGGCGCCCGCCGTCGTGGCGCCGCCTCCCGAGGCGGCTGCGCCGCAGCCGGTGCCGCCGCAGGCGCCCGTGCAGCAACCCCCCACGCAAGCTGCGCAGTAAGCGCAGGCGCGCGACTGGGTCAGGCCTGCAAGAACAGCCGGTACGCAGGGTTCGCGGTTTCCTCGACGTAGGGGTAACCCAGTGTCTCGAGGAAGGCATCGAAGGCCGCCGCATCGCTCGCTGGAACCTGCAAGCCAACGAGGATCCGGCCGTAGTCGGCGCCCTGGTTGCGATAGTGAAAGAGGCTGATGTTCCAGTTGGGCCGCATCAGGCTCAAGAACTTGAGCAGCGCGCCCGGGCGCTCCGGAAAGACGAAGCGCAAGAGCCGCTCGTCATGGGCAAGGCCCGTTCGACCGCCCACCAGATGCCGCAGGTGCTCCTTGGCGAGCTCGTCATGCGTGAGGTCGAGCGCGTCGAAGCCGTGGGCAATGAAGTTTTGCGCGATGGTGGTTGATTCGCCGCGGGTGGATGTGGTCAGGCCCACGAACACGTGCGCCTTGGCCGCATCGCTGATGCGGTAGTTGAACTCCGTCACGTTGCGCGGCGCGCCGCCGATCGAGGCGGTTTCCTTCGACTCGGTGGCCGGCATCTCTCCGACCAGTTCGCAGAAGCGCCTGAAGCTGCCGCGCTCTTCGGGAATGGTCACCGCGAACAGCGCCTCGCGTTCCTCGCCCACCTCTGCACGCTCGGCCACGAAGCGCAGCCGATCGAAATTCATGTTGGCGCCGCACAGGATGGCCGCGTAGGTTTCGCCGTGGCGACCATGCCCCGCCACATACTGCTTGATGGCGGCCACGGCAAGCGCGCCGGCCGGCTCGACGATGCTGCGGGTGTCGACGAAGACGTCCTTGATGGCCGCGCAAACCGCATCGGTATCGACCGCGATGTATTCGTCGACCAGGTTGCTGGCGATGCGGAAGGTCTCTTCGCCGACGAGCTTGACCGCCGTGCCATCTGAAAACAGCCCGACATCGGGAAGGCTCACGCGCTGGCGGGCGGCCACCGATTGCATCATTGCGTCGGAATCGTTCATCTGCACGCCGATCACCTTGATCTCCGGTCGCACCGCCTTGATGTAGTTGGCCACGCCCGAGATGAGCCCGCCACCGCCGATCGCCACGAAGACCGCGTCGAGCGGGCCCTGGTGCTGGCGCAGGATTTCCATGGCGATGGTGCCCTGGCCTGCGATCACATCGGGATCGTCGAACGGATGCACGAAGGTCAGCCCTTGCTGCGCCTGCAGCTCGAGCGCGTGAAGATAGGCATCGGAATAGCTGTCGCCATGCAGCACGACCTCGCCGCCGAAACCGCGCACCGCGTCTATCTTGAGCCTGGGCGTGGTCACTGGCATGACCACCACCGCGCGCGTACCCAGCTTGCGTGCGCCCAGCGCCACGCCTTGTGCGTGATTGCCGGCCGATGCGCAGATGACCCCACTTGCGAGCTGTTCGGGCGTGAGGTGCGCCATCTTGTTGTAGGCACCGCGCAGCTTGAAGCTGAACACCGGTTGCTGGTCTTCGCGCTTGAGCAGCACGGTGCAGCCAAGCCTCTCGCTGAGCGCGTTGGCTTTCTCCAGCGCCGATTCGACCGCCACGTCGTAAACGCGGGCGTTCAGAATTTTTCTGAGATAGTCGGCGGGCGATAGTGCCGGAACAGGGACGTCGCGCACGGTTTTTTCCAAGGGGAGTTTCAATTGATAAATGACGATGATAAGAGGCATCGGGATTGCATACGGGCCATGACATGGACACAAATGTCATAAACCTCATCCTGAGAGCCCCAGCGGCGAACGATTCCGGTTTTTCTGAGCGCGCCTATCCCGCGATCCATCCGTCCGCCAGTCAGTTAACAAATGAGCAAAATTTGTTATCAGTTTCTGTCAGCGACCTTTCCAAAGGACTGATGCAGGCAGAAGCGGCGCGCGTACAGCGCGGCGAAATTGGGCGACCCACCTGGCAGGTGATGGGCAACAGGTTGCGAGCCCATGTCGTCCCTTTGCTGGGTGCCGTTCAAGCACAGGCGTTTGCCACCGCCGATGCGCAACGCCTGATTGACCATCTTGGAGAGCAGGGCTTCACCAGCACGACGATCGCGCAATACCTTGTATTGCTGCGAAAGGTGGTGACGCATGGCGTCAACATTGGTGTGCTTCGCAATGCGCCGGCGTTTCCGAAGGTCAAGGTGCGAAGCCAGCCACGCGGCAGCTTCAGCGTTGCGGAGTACCGGGCGGTCGTGGCAGCTGCGCGCAGATTGCGCGGACAGTCGCACCCGGTGCTCGACCAGCTGGCAACCGGCGAGCGCTTCTGGATTGCGCGCGAGTTGCTCGTCATGCCGGAGGAACTGCCCTGGTTGATCCGCTGGATGGTGAACACCTTTGTTCGTCCGAGCGATATCAAGCTCATGAAGCACAAGCACATAGAAATCGTGCGCGGCAAGCACGTCTATCTGCGAATGAACTTGCCCGAAACCAAGCGTCACAGCCAGCCCATCGTGAGCTTGCGTCCTGCTGTGCGGGTCTATGAATGCTTGCTCGATCGTCGTCGCGAGCAAGGCTCTGGCGGGCCAGAAGACTACATCTTCATGCCGCAATTGAAGAACCGCGAGCACGCGCTTGCAGTGCTCAACTTTCTTTTCCATTGGGCGCTCGAGGTGACGGCGCTCGAGAAAGGTCCGCTCGGTCAATCGAGAACGCTCTATTGCCTGCGCCACACCGCAATCACGTTGCGGCTGCTGTATGGCCAGGGCATCGACATGCTGACCTTGGCGCGCAATGCGCGCACCAGCGTGAACATGGTCGAACGGTTCTATGCGTCGGTTTTGAACGGTGAAATGAACGTGGGCCTGCTGCAAAGCAGGCGTGGCCGCGCCAGTTGAACAAAGCCAAAAAGCCGCCCGGCTTGCGCTGGGCGGCTTGACACTGAATCGACTCGAACTGGCTGGAGCCAGCATCGGATCAGACCCGTGATCGATCAGAACGCGTGGCGGATGCCGAAGTCGTAGCCGGTCGAGTTCTTCGGGGTGAAGACGTTCGCGGCGTTGTTGGCGTACGGTTGATTGCCCACGGACAGCGCTGCACCGTTCTTGTTGCTCACGCGAGCGATCGTTGCGTACAGAGCCGTGCGCTTCGACAGGTTGTGAACGTAGCCGAGAGCCAGCTTGTTGGCCTTCGGGTTGTTGTTCTGGTCGTTGAAGAACAGGTCGTCGGTGGTGTTGCCCGTCTTGTACTTCACGGCCGAATAGGAAGCGCGGATCAAGCCGGCACCCACGGGGACCGTCACGCCCAGCAACCAACCGTTGAGCTTCGTGGATGGCACGGAAGCCGGCTGCGCCACAAAGTTGCCGTCGATGTTGGTCTTCAGCTTGGCCTGCGACAGTTCGCTGAAGAGTTTGACGGGACCGAAGTCATAGGAAACGCCAAAGTTCAGCGTGTTCACGTTGCCGGTCGTGCCAGCGTAGAAGTCGTCCGCGACAGTGCTTCGACCATAGGCCAGTGCAATGTCGAGCGGGCCATTAGCGTAGCCGAAGCGGCCACCGACATAGCGACCGGCACGCGAATTGTTCGCGACGTTAGGCGTAGCGAGGCCCGGATCGTAGTTGGTCTTCTCGTGGAACGCGTACATCAGTTGGCCATAGAAGCCACCGAGGTTCGGCGGCAGGAAGTAGCCAATCGAGTTGCTGGAGCGCGTGGAGTTGAGGTTGCCACCGAAACCGCCCGCGCCGCCCGTGGGGTTGAAGCCATTGGCCGTGGAGATCAGGTTGGTGCCAACGCCATTGGTGCCGAACGGATCGAACACGGTGTCGTTCCAGAAGCTGGGGGTGTAGTCGCGGCCAAGGCGAACTTCACCGAAACCACCCGACAGGCTCACGGTCGAACGGCGAGCGAAGGTCGAAACGCCGGTGGCGCCGTCGTCATTGGTGATTGGCGCTTCGAGCCAGAAGCTGGCTGCCAGGCCGCCGCCGAGGTCTTCGGTGCCGCGGAAGCCCAGGCGGCTGGAGTTGTAGCCCGAATTGGCCAAAACGGTCTTGCTGGTCTTGACGCTGCCCTGGTTCACATAGAACGGGTTGTAGACGGGAACACCGAAAGCGTTGTACGACACGCCGTTGTTCAGGTCACGCGATGTGGACGAGTAATGGCTGATCGACGCGTCGACCACACCGAAGAGCGTGACGGACGACTGAGCCGAGGCAACACCGGCGACAGCCAGGGCAGCCAGAGCAACTGCCCTTCCGCCACAAAAACTAGAGTGGATTCCATCCTCGACGGATCGGCGGCGCCGGAAAGAAAAAAGCCCCGAGCTTTGCAGCTCGGGGCTAAATCCACCAATTGGAAGGGTGGAGGAGACAACCGGTGCGCACAGGTTCGTGCGCGATGAAATAAAGTATATCGACTGTTTGTTGCGTTGCAACAAGCAAGTGACGCTTTTCCCACACACAAGTTGATTTCAGCGACTTTTTTTGCTGAATACCCTGATTGGACCTGACGAAGATGGAATGCACAGTAACTTGGACGGGGGACGCCGGCACCCGTTCGGCCATGGGTTTTGTGGCTGAAACCGGCAGCGGCCATGTCCTGACCATGGACGGCGCGCCGGACGCCGCAAAGCCCGAAAACGGCGGCCAGAACCTGGCTGCCCGCCCCATGGAAACCGTGCTCGCCGGAACCGGCGGCTGTACGGCCTATGACGTGGTCCTGATATTGAAGCGCGGCAGGCACCGCGTAGAGCGCTGCAGCGTCAAACTGACCAGTGAGCGCGCAGAAAAGGACCCTAAGGTCTTCACGAAGATCCACATGCACTTCACCGTGGCAGGCAAGGGAATTCCGGTGGCGGCCGTCGAGCGTGCCGTCGCCCTGAGCCATGAAACCTATTGCTCGGCCAGCATCATGCTCGCGAAGACGGCGGAGATCACCACCAGCTTTGATCTGATCGAAACCTGAACCCAGAAGGCTTTCAGATCCGGTGCGCCAGGGTGGTCATCACCCGGGCGGCGAACCGCATCAGAGCCTTGGCTGGAGCCGGCAACTCCGCGGCCCCGCCATCGATCGCCTGGGCGGCATGCCGCGCTTCATCGACCTTCATTTGCTCAACCACCGCCCTTGAGGCGATGTCGGCAGCCGGTAGCCGGCCCAAATGGCTGTCCAGGTGGGCTTCCACCTGGCGCTCCGTTTCCGCGACGAAGCCCAGGCTGAGCGGATCGCCCAGCCGTCCGGCAACCAGCCCCAGCCCGAAGGCGCCTGCATACCAGAGCGGGTTCAAAACCGAGGGGCGGGCGCCGAGATCATCCAATCGCTGGCGGGTCCAGGCGAGGTGATCTGTTTCCTCGTGTGAGGCTTCGAGCAGGCGCTTCCGGAGAAGGGGGTCGCGCGCTACCGCCGCCTGCGCGGTGTAAAGCGCCTGGGCGCACACCTCGCCCACGTGGTTCACCCGCATCAGTGCGCCGGCCTCGCGCCGTTCCGAGTCGGTCATTTCACCGGGCGCTTGAAGCGGGGCAGGCATGGCACGCGTGGCATGCGGTCGAGCAAAAAGGGTGCGCAATGCCGCATCCGCCGCGGTCAAGACGGGATCGAGCGAAGAAGTCATGCCTCTATTTGAACTTATGGTGAAAAGACCAGGCGAAACACTTGCTTCATTTCACATCGTGGTTCGTGACGCAGTCCAAGCCTTTGTTGCAGGACTGCAACGAAACGCACGGGCCACCCGACTTTTCGGGCGATTTGTTTTGCCCTGCCGCAGCGGCTCTGGTGCAATAGCATCAACTTCCCAAAAGGAGGTTGGCCCGGGGTCCGGTGGGAGCACTAAGTGCCAGTCACAGTGAGCCCTTCGCACCGGAGCCCTATGTTTAACCTTGGAGAAACTTGCAATGAAAAAATCTCTAGTTGCTCTGGCTGCCCTGGCTGTTGCCGGTGTTGCCTCGGCTCAGTCGTCCGTCACGCTCTTCGGTGTGGTCGACGCGTCGATCAGCGGCTACTCGAGCACCTCGCGTGACCTGAACGGTGCCACGCTCCTGAACCCGTTCTACCTGAACCAAGGTTCGGTCAAGACGAGCCGTCGTGAACTGGCGAACTCGGGCTACAACTCCAGCCGTATCGGCTTCCGTGGTACGGAAGACCTCGGCGGTGGCCTGGCTGCCAGCTTCTGGCTCGAAGCCCCGATCTCCAACGACGACGGCCAGCAAGGTATCGCGACGTTCGCTCGTCGTTCGACCGTGAGCCTGTCGGGTGGTTTCGGTGAAGTCCGCCTCGGCCGTGACTACACCCCGACCTTCTGGAACGACACCGTGTTCGATCCGTTCGGCACCAACGGCGTTGGTACCAACCTGATCTCGACGGCGAACACCGCCTTCGGCAACTTCCTGACCCCGGCTGCTTCGACCGCTCCGTTCACCAACGTTGCCAACAGCAACTACGTGCGCTCCAGCAACAGCATCGGCTACTTCCTGCCGCCGAACCTGGGTGGTTTCTACGGCCAACTCCAGTACGCCTTCAGCGAGAAGACCAAGTACGATCCGGGCACCGCTACGCCTAACGTCGCGAACAACTCGCGCGCTGGCCGTTACATCGGTGGCCGTTTCGGCTACGCAAACGGTCCTCTGGACGTTGCAGTTGCCTATGGCAGCAGCACGATCGGCGACCAGTTCTACGTCGGCACGACCACCAAGGTCAACACCCTGAACCTCGGCGCTTCGTATGACTTCGGTCCCGTGAAGCTCTTCGGTGAAGTGTCGCGCGCCAAGAACAAGATGGACTTCGAAGTTGAGCCGTTCGCTGGCGGCCGTCCTGACGTCGACCTGACCGGCTACCTCCTGGGTGTGACCGTTCCCGTCGGTGCTGGCCTGATCCGCGCTTCGTACTCGCGCGTCAAGACCGACTTCAACGCTCCTGAAGTGCTGTTCGCACCTTCCGTTGCTGACCCGAAGGCTAGCAAGCTGGCTCTGGGCTACGTGCACAACCTGTCGAAGCGCACGGCTCTGTACGCAACGATCGCTCGCGTGAGCAACAAGAACGGCGCAGCCTACACTGTTGGCGGCCCGGCCTTCATCAGCAACAGCGTCTTCACCCCGAAGAACTCGACCGGCTACGACTTCGGTATCCGTCACGCTTTCTAATTTGAGGCTGGCTTAAGCCAGCTTTGAATCGAAAGACTAAAAAGCCACTCGACGAAAGTCGAGTGGCTTTTTTATTTGGGGTTCGCTGGTGCATCGGCTCTGGCAATGCGCACCATCGGCGTGCACCCCCGGGGAACCCCCGTGCGGGCACGCACCTTGCACTGCTAGCATGCCGGTTCACTCTGTTTGTTGAATGATTGCATTTGTCCTGCGCCGCTTGATCCAAGCCGTGATCGTCATGATCGCGGTCGCGTTCATCGCCTTTCTTCTATTTCAATATGTAGGCGATCCTGTCGTCTTTCTGCTCGGCCAAGACGCCAAGCCTGAGCAGATCCGCGATCTGCGCGCCGCATTGGGGCTCGACCAGCCCTTCTTCGTGCAGTTCTGGCACTTTCTCGTCAACGCAGCACAGGGCGAATTCGGCCTGAGCCTGCGTCAGGGTGCGAAAGTCTCGCGCCTCATCGGCGAGCGCTTTCCGGCCACGCTCGAACTCGCGCTGGTGGCTGCCGTGCTGGCGCTGTTCATCGGCATTCCGATGGGCGTCTACACGGCACTGCGCCGAGGGACTTTCCTGAGCCAGGTTTTCATGACCGTGTCGCTGCTCGGGGTGTCGCTTCCCACCTTCCTGATCGGCATCTTGCTGATCCTCATCTTTGCCGTGCTGCTGGGCTGGTTCCCCAGTTTCGGACGCGGAGAGACGGTGCAATTCGGCTGGTGGAGCAGCGGTCTTTTCCGTGCCGACGGGTGGCATCACATCATCCTGCCGGCGGTAACGCTCGCGATCTTCCAGCTGACCTTGATCATGCGGCTCGTGCGGGCCGAGATGCTCGAGGTCTTGCGCACCGACTACATCAAGTTTGCACGTGCCCGTGGCCTCACGAACCGGGCCATTCACTTTGGCCACGCGCTCAAGAACACGCTGGTGCCGGTGATGACCATCACTGGCCTGCAGCTCGGCGGTCTCATTGCCTTTGCCATCATCACCGAGTCGGTGTTCCAGTGGCCGGGCATGGGGCTGTTGTTCATCCAGGCCGTGACCTTTGCCGACGTTCCGGTGATGGCGGCCTACCTGTGCCTCATTGCCTTGATCTTCGTGGTGATCAATCTGGTGGTCGACCTGCTTTATTTTGTGGTCGATCCGCGGCTGCGAGTCGGCAAGGCGGGAGGACATTGAGATGACGGGTGCCAACGCAGCCCCTCGGCTGCAAGCTTCCGGACGCGCATTTGCGCACATCGCGAGCTTCTATCCGGAGATCACGGCGTTTCGCCGCGACCTGCACGCCCACCCAGAGCTCGGTTTCGAAGAAATCTACACGGCCGGCCGCGTGCGCGAGGCGCTGCGTGCCTGCGGCGTGGACGAGATCCACGACGGCATCGGCAAGACCGGCGTGGTGGGCGTCATCCGCGGCAAGTCCACGGCAAGCAGGCGAATGATCGGCCTGCGCGCCGACATGGATGCGCTTCCCATGCGCGAAGACAACGACTTCGGCTGGCGCTCCGCCAACGACGGGCTGATGCACGGCTGCGGACACGACGGCCACACCGCCATGCTGGTCGGCGCCGCGCGCTACCTTGCCGAAACGCGCAGCTTCGATGGCACCGCGGTGCTGATCTTCCAGCCCGGCGAAGAAGGTTTTGCCGGCGCACGCGTGATGATCGAAGACGGCCTGTTCGACCGCTTTCCGGTGCAGTCGGTCTATGCGATGCACAACTGGCCCGGCATGCCGGCCGGCACGGTGGGCATCAACCGCGGCGCCATGATGGCCGCGGCCGACCGCGTCACTATCGAGATCAAAGGCAAGGGCGGGCACGGCGCCCATGCTTACCAGACCATCGACCCCGTCGTGGTGGCCGCGCACATCATCACGGCCGCGCAAACCATCGTCTCGCGCAGCGTGCGGCCCATCGACGCGGCGGTCGTCAGCATCTGCGCGGTGCAGGCCGGCGACCTGGGCGCGATGAGCGTGATTCCGGGCGAGGCCACGCTCGTCGGCACCGTGCGCACCTTCAGCGCGCGCGTGCAGGCGCAGGTCGAGCAGCGCCTGACCGAACTGTGCACGGCCATCGCCGCGGGCTTCGGCGCCACCGCCACCATCAAGTACGAGCGCATCTATCCGGCCACCATCAACACCGCCCCCGAGGCGATGTTCGCGGCCGACGTGGCCGAGTCGCTGGTGGGCGCTTCCAACGTCGATCGCAGCATGGAGCCCAGCATGGGCGCCGAAGATTTTTCATTCATGCTGCAGCAAAAGGCCGGTGCCTACCTGCGCATCGGCCAGGACGCGAGGAACGGCGCGTTCCTGCACAACAGCCGCTACGACTTCAATGACGAGATCCTGCCGCTTGGCGCCGCATTGCATGCGGGGTTGATCGAGCAGGGCATGCCGCTGGCTGCTACCCGCAGCGAGCAGCCAAGGAAAGACGCCGCTACCGCGGCGCCTTGATGTAATTCCGATTCCAACCCGAGGAGTGTTCCCAATGAGTTTCCAGAAGAAGAAGGCGGCCGCGGTCGCAGTTTTGTGCGTGCTGGGTGCCACCAGCCTGCTGGCCAATGCGCAGACCATCCGCATTGCGAACCAGGGAGATGCGCTGTCGCTCGACCCGCACTCGCTCAATGAATCGCTGCAGCTCAGCACCACGGCCAACGTCTATGAAACGCTGGTCGGCCGCAACAAGGATCTGAGCGTTGCGCCCCTGCTGGCCACCAGCTGGAAGCAGACCTCGCCCACCGTGTGGCGCTTCGAACTGCGCAAGAACGTCCAGTTCCACGACGGCACCCCTTTCACCGCCGACGACGTGCTCTTCAGCTTTGCCCGCGCCGCCGGCGAAGGCTCCGACATGAAGTCGAACACCACCGACATCAAGGAAGTCCGCAAGGTCGACGCCCACACCATCGAGATCGAAACCAAGGGCCCGTTCCCGATTCTTCCCGACGTCATCACCCAGCTCATGATCATGAGCAAGAAGTGGTGTGAAGAGAACAAGGCCGTCACGCCGGTAGACCGCCGCAAGGGCATCGAGAACACCGCTTCGTTCAAGGCCAACGGCACGGGCCCGTTCCGCGTGCGCGAGCGCCAGCCCAACGTACGCACGGTGTTCGTGCGCAATCCCACCTACTGGGGCAAGATCGAAGGCAACGCGCAAGAGATCGTCTTCACCCCCATTGCCAATCCGGCCACCCGCGTCGCGGCCCTCGTGTCCGGCGAAATCGACGTGATGGAGCCCGTGCCGGTGCAGGACGTGGCGCGCATCAACGCCAGCCCCAATGCACGCGTCATTTCCGGCCCCGAGCTGCGCACCATCTTCCTGGGCATGGACCAGAAGCGCGACGAGCTGCTGTACTCAAGCGTCAAGGGCAAGAACCCGTTCAAGGACAAGCGCGTGCGCCAGGCCTTCTACCAGGCCATCGACATCGTCGGCATCCAGCGCACCGTGATGCGCGGCGCCTCGCGTCCCACCGGCCTGATGGTCGGCCCCGGCATCAACGGCTGGACCGAAGCGCAGGACAAGCGCCTGCCCTACGACGTCGAGGCCGCCAAGAAGCTGCTGGCCGAAGCCGGCTATCCGAGCGGCTTTGAAGTGACGATGAACTGCCCGAACGACCGCTACGTGAACGACGGCCAGATCTGCCAGAGCGTGGCTTCCAACCTCGCAAAGATCGGCGTCAAGATCAATCTTGCCGCGGAAACCAAGGGCACCTATTTCCCCAAGATCCTGCGCCGCGACACCAGCTTCTATCTGCTGGGCTGGACCCCGACCACCTACGACTCGCACAACGCGCTGACCGCGCTGACGGCCTGTCCGGACGACAAGACCGGCGCCGGCCAGTTCAACCTGGGCGCTTATTGCAATCCCAAGGTGGACGAACTGACCAAGAAGATCCAGTCGGAAACCGACAAGCCCAAGCGCGACGCAATGATCAAGGAAGCCTTCGACCTGCACGCAACAGACGTCGGCCACCTGCCGCTGCATCAGCAGGCGCTGGCATGGGGCGTGAGCAAGAAGGTGGCGCTGACGCAGATGGCCGACAACTACATGCCCTTCAAGTGGATGAGCATCAAGCCGTGACCCCGCCGGCCGCCTAATGGGCGGCCCGACCATGGGCCCGCTTCTTGCGGGCCCATCCTTTTTCCTCACGATGAAAAAAACACTTGCCCGCTGGCTCGACAGCGATGTCGGCTACAGCTTTCGCACTTCGCCCGTCGCGATGGCGGCGGCGCTCATCGCGCTGGCCTGCCTGTTCTGCGCAGTCTTTGCAGGATGGGTCTCGCCGCACAATCCATTCGACCTTGCAACGCTCGAACTGGGCGATGCGCGCCTGCCGCCCGCGTGGAGTGCCGAAGGCTCCTCCAAATACCTGCTCGGCACCGACGACCAGGGCCGCGACATTCTCTCGGCCGTGATCTACGGCGCGCGCATCTCGCTGATCGTCGGCATCGTGTCGGTGATGCTGTCGATCACGGTCGGCGTGGTGCTCGGCCTGCTCGCCGGTTTTCTCGGCGGCTGGCTCGACTCGTTCCTCATGCGCCTGTGCGACGTGATGCTGTCGTTCCCGCCCATTCTGGTGGCGCTGCTGATTGCCGGTGTCGGCCGCGCGCTGTTCCCCAATGCGCACGAGTCGCTGGCCTTCGGCGTGCTCATCATCTCCATCTCGCTGACCGGCTGGGTGCAGTACGCGCGCACGGTGCGCGGCTCCACGCTGGTGGAGCGCAACAAGGAATACGTGCAGGCCGCCCGCGTGACCGGTGTGGCGCCGCTGCGCATCATGCTGCGCCACGTGCTGCCCAACGTGATGGGGCCGGTGATGGTGCTCGCCACCATCCAGGTGGCCACCGCCATCATCACCGAGGCGACCTTGTCGTTCCTGGGTGTGGGCGTGCCGCCGACCTCGCCATCGCTCGGCACGCTGATCAGCATTGGCAATCAATATCTGTTCTCGGGCGAATGGTGGATCACCGTGTTCCCGGGCCTGATGCTGGTGCTGATTGCGCTCAGCGTGAACCTGCTCGGCGACTGGCTGCGCGATGCGCTGAATCCGCGCCTGCGCTGAAACAAAAAAGGACAACGCCACCATGACGCTGCTCCAGGTCAAAAATCTCGTCGTCGAGTTTCCGCACCGCCGCGGCACGCTGCGCGCGCTCGACGGCATCTCCTTCGACATCGCACCCGGTGAAATCCTCGGCGTGGTCGGCGAGTCGGGCGCCGGCAAGTCGCTCACCGGCGCGGCCATCATCGGCTTGCTTGAGCCGCCGGGCCGCGTGGCCAGTGGGGAAATCATTCTCGAAGGGCAGCGCATCGACAACCTGGGTTTCGATGCCATGCGCCCCATCCGGGGCCGCAAGATCGGTGCGATCTTTCAAGACCCGCTGACTTCGCTGAACCCGCTCTACACCGTCGGCCGGCAGCTGGTGGAAACCATCCGCGCCCATCTGCCGGTGACTGACGCCGAGGCACGGCGCCGCGCCATCAGCCTGCTGCAGGACACCGGCATTCCCGCCGCCGAGCAGCGCATCGACCATTTTCCGCACCAGTTTTCGGGCGGCATGCGCCAGCGCGTGGTGATTGCACTGGCGCTGGCGGCCGAGCCCAAGCTCATCGTGGCCGACGAGCCGACCACCGCGCTTGACGTGTCGATCCAGGCGCAGATCATCCAGTTGCTCAAGCGCATCTGCAAGGAGCGCGGGGCCGCGGTGATGCTCATCACGCACGACATGGGCGTGATCGCCGAAACCTGCGACCGCGTGGCCGTGATGTACGCGGGACGCATCGCCGAGATCGGCCCGGTGCACGAAGTGATCCATCAGCCGGCGCATCCCTACACCTCCGGTCTGATGGCGTCGATTCCCGACATGACGATTGACCGCGAACGGCTCAACCAGATCGACGGCGCCATGCCGCGGCTCAATGCCATCCCGAAGGGCTGCGCCTACAACCCGCGCTGTCCGCGCACCTTTGCACGCTGCTTGGAGGAACGGCCCGAACTCATGCACGCGGGTGCCACGCGCGCCGCCTGCTGGCTGCACGATGCCGCCGATCCGCACCGGGGCCAGGCTGAACTCGCGGCGCGGCACCACGATGCGCAGCGTGCCGGCGAACGCGCCACGCCCGACGCAGCCGCACCGCTCGCCGAGGTGACCCGATGAGCGCCGTGATCGAACCCCGTAAAACACTAGAGGGCGAGCCACTCGTGGTCGCCCACGACCTGGCCCGCACCTTCGACGTTTCGCCGCCGTGGCTCAACCGCGTGCTCGAGCGCAAGCCGCGCGTGCTGCTGCATGCAGTGGATGGCGTGAGCTTTTCCATCGAGCGCGGCAAGACGCTGGCGCTGGTGGGCGAATCGGGCTGCGGCAAGAGCACGGTCGCGCGCCTCTTGGTCGGCCTCTATGCACCGACGCGCGGCGGGCTGCAGTTCGACGGCCAGGACGCGCATGCCGCGTTCAAGACCGCCGAAGGCCGCAAGCTGCGCCGCCGCATCCAGATGATTTTCCAGGACCCTTACGCGAGCCTCAACCCGCGCTGGATCGTCGAGGACATCATTGGCGAGCCGCTGCGCGAGCACGGCATCCTCAAGGACAAGGCCGAGCTGCGCGAGCGTGTGGGCGAGCTGCTCAAGTCCGTCGGCCTCTCGCCGCTGGACATGAGCAAGTACCCGCACCAGTTCTCGGGCGGGCAACGCCAGCGCATCTCGATTGCGCGCGCGCTCGCCACAGAGCCCGAGTTCCTGGTGTGCGACGAGCCCACTTCCGCGCTCGACGTCAGCGTGCAGGCGCAGGTGCTCAACATCATGAAGGACCTGCAGCGCCAGCGGGGCCTGACCTATCTCTTCATCTCGCACAACCTCGCGGTGGTGCGGCACGTGGCCGACCAGGTCGGCGTGATGTATCTCGGCCGGCTTGTCGAGGTAGCCGACAAGCAGAAGCTCTTCGCCGAGCCGCAGCATCCGTACACGCGCATGCTGCTGGACGCAATTCCGCAGATGAAGCACACCGGCCGCTCGCGCACGCCGGTGCAGGGCGAAGTGCCGAATCCACTGAATCCGCCGACCGGTTGCGCGTTTCATCCGCGCTGCCCGCACGCGAATGCGCGCTGCTCGGCCGAGCGGCCGAAGCTGTTGAGCATCAAGGGCGTGCAGGTGGCCTGCCATGCGGTGGAAGAAGGGCGCATCGGCTGAAAAGCGTGCGCAAACGCACTGAAGCGCGCGGGAAACCGGTGCAGAGTGCGGTGATGACGATGAAGAAGCCCCCACGCGCAGACGGCACAGACAGCAGCCACACGATCCGGCAGGAGCTCGGCCGCCGAGGCTTTCTCATGGGCTCCGCGCTCGGGGCGACCGCAACGCTGGCCTCGCTGTGTTCGCTGTCGCACGCCGCCGCCGGTGCCTCCTCGCAGCGGATGCCGGTCATCTTCATCGGCCATGGATCGCCCATGAACGCGCTGGCCGACAACGCCTTCACGCGTCGGCTGTCCGTATGGGGACAGGAGCTTCCGCGGCCCTCGGCGATCCTGAGCGTTTCAGCCCATTGGCTAAGCCGCGGGGCCACCGGCGTCGGAATGCAGGAGCGGCCCAAGACGATCCACGACTTCGGTGGCTTTCCGCAGGCGCTTTTCGACATCGAGTATCCGGCGCCGGGCCATCCTGCGCTCGCGCGCGAAGCCTTGGGCGCAGTGCGGCAGACCTCGGTGATCGGTACGGAACAGTGGGGCCTGGACCACGGAACCTGGACAGTGCTCAAGCACCTCTACCCGAAGGCCGACATCCCCGTTTTCCAGCTCAGCATCGACTACGACAAGCCGGCAGCTTTTCACTATGCCGTCGGCCGCGACCTTGCGGCGCTGCGCGACAAGGGCGTGCTCGTGATGGGCAGCGGCAACGTGGTGCACAACCTGCGCGCCACAGACCGCGGCACGCCCGATGGGCTCAAGGCCAGCCGGCCGTGGGCGCAATCGTTCGACGATGCTGTGAAGGCCGCGCTCGCGGGCCGCGACGACCGGGCACTGATCGCCTACGAAAAGCTCGAGGGCGCCGCCACCGCGGTTGCGATGCCGGACCACTACTTTCCGTTTCTCTACGCCCTGGGGGCCGCAGGGTCGAGCGAGCGTGCGAAAACAGTCTACGAAGGCTTTCAATCAGGCACGCTGAGCATGCGCTGCCTGCAGTTCGGTTGACGGCCTACTGCTCCTCGCCCCACGAGAAGCCGTCGCGCGCAATCATCGCGCTCGATGCGCTCGGACCCCATGTGCCGGCGGCGTACGGCCGCGGTCCACCGTCCGATGCCCAGCTGTCGATCAGCGGCTCGACCCAGCGCCAGGCTTCTTCCTGCTCGTCGCTGCGCACGAACAGATTCAGCCGGCCGTCGATCACATCGAGCAGCAGCCGTTCGTAGGCGCCAACGCGCTCAGCGCCAAAGCGTTTGTCGAAGTCGAGGTCGAGCTGCACCGGCGCCAGCTGCGCGGCGCTGTGGCCGTTGCGCTGACGGTTGTCCTGCGCCTGCGCAAGCATGTGAAGCTCCAGGCCGTCCTTCGGCTGGAGGTTGATCACCAGCTTGTTGACCGCCCCGGAGGGCGCGCGATAGATCGCGTGCGGCGTGGGCCTGAAGTTGACCTCGATCCGCGCATCGCGCGACGCCAGCCGCTTGCCGGTGCGAATGTAGAGCGGCACGCCGGCCCAGCGCCAGTTGGCTATTTCGGTGCGCAGCGCCACGAAGGTTTCGGTGCGGCTCTCGGGGTCGACGCCGGGTTCGTCCCTGTAACCCGGCACGCGCTCGCCGTAGGCAGTGCCCGCCGTGTACTGGCCGCGGATTGCATGCAGCCCGAGCGTTTCGGAGGTCCAGGGCTTGAGCGCGCGCAGCACCTTGAGCTTCTCGTCGCGGATGGCATCGGCATGCGAGTTGATCGGGGGCTCCATGCCGATGGCGCAGACCAGTTGCAGCGCATGGTTCTGCACCATGTCGCGCAGCGCGCCGGTCTGGTCGTAGAAGGCGCCGCGCTTTTCCACGCCCAGGTCTTCCGCGATGGTGATCTGGATGTTGGCGATGTGTTCGCGGCGCCAGATCGGCTCGAACAGTGCATTGCCGAAGCGCATCGCGAACAGGTTCTGCACCGAAGGCTTGCCCAGGTAATGATCGATGCGGAAGACCTGCTTCTCATCGAGCACCTTGCACACCGCGGCGTTAATGGCGCGGTTGGAGGCCAGGTCGTGGCCCAGCGGCTTCTCGAGCACCACCCGCGTCGACGGGCCGTTGAGCCCTGCCGCGGCAATTTGCTCCACCACCTGGGTGAAGAGCGCCGGCGCCGTGGCCACGTACATCACCACCGTATCGGCGTTGCGCTGCTTCAGCAGGTCGGCAAGCCGCGCGTAGTCGGCCGGCTTGGACAAGTCCATGCGCAGGTAGTAGAGCATCGAGGCGAACTTCTCGAACTCTTCGGCCGAAGGGCGCTTGGCGCCTTCGACCGCATTGAAGCGCGACTGGATCAGTTCGCGGTACTGGTCGTCCGAGAGGTCGTCCCGCGCCACGCCGACGATGCGTCCGTCTTTCGGCAGGCTGCCGTGCCTGAAGGCTTGGAACAGCGCCGGCATCAGCTTGCGCCATGCAAGATCGCCAGTACCGCCGAACAGAACGAGATCGAAGCTCATGTGTCGAATTTCCTTTTGTCTTGGTGCCGAGTGGGCTTGTTTCAACCGAATGGTACTTGTACCAATTCATGAAACCTGTACGAAAGCTACGCTCCACCCCGGCCGGAAGGCCTATTTTTGTTTTCGAGGCGAGGTTTTCACATGAAGAAGCTATTTACTGCAGCGGCCTTGTTGGGTTTGTCGGCCGCCGCATCGGCCCAGGGCACGGTCAACGTCATCTGCTCGGTCCAGGCCGAATGGTGCAACGTGATTGCCACCGTGTATGCGCGCACCACGGGGACACGCATCAACATGTCGCTCAAGGGCTCGGGCGAGGCGCTGGCCCAGCTCATTGCCGAGAAGGACAACCCCAAGACCGACGTCTGGTTCGGTGGCACCGGCGATCCGCACTTGCAGGCGGCCGAACAGGGCCTCACGCTCGAATACAAGTCGCCCACGCTGGCGCAGCTTCACCCCTGGGCCCAGCAGCAGGCCAAGCAGTCGGGCTACAAGACCGTGGGCATCTATTCGGGCCCGCTGGGCTTCGGCTACAACCCCGAACTGCTCGCCAAGAAGAAGCTGCCGGTGCCCAAGACTTGGTCCGACCTGCTCAAGCCTGAATACAAGGGCGACATCCAGGTGGCCAACCCCGCGTCCAGCGGCACCGCCTACACCATGATAGCCACGCTGGTGCAGCTCATGGGCGAAGACAAGGCCTTCGACTATCTGAAGGCGCTGCACAAGAACGTGGGCCAGTACACCCGCTCCGGCACCGGCCCCATCAAGGCGGTGGCGCGCGGCGAAACGGCGGTGTCGATCAGCTTCGTGCATGACGGCCCGGGCGAGAAGATGCAGGGCTTTCCGGTCGAGACCATCACGCCCAGCGATGGCACGGGCGCGGAGATCGGCTCCATGAGCATCATCAAGGGCGCGCGCAACCTCGAGGCCGCGAAGAAGTTCTACGAATGGGCGCTGACGCCCAGTGCGCAGGAGCTCGGCGCCGCCAACAAGCAGTTCCAGCTGCCGAGCAACAGCACAGCCAAGCTCGACCCGCGCATTCCCGACTTCAAGAAGATCAAGTTCATCAACTACGACTACGCCAAGTACGGCGCCAGCGCCGAGCGTCGGCGCCTGATTGCGCGCTGGGAAAAAGACGTCAACTCGCTGCCGCGCTAAGTGGGCACCGTCGCTGCTGCCGGCGCCGTGCCGTTCAATCCGGCCGCCGCGGCTTCGGCCCGGCGCTCGCAGCGCTGGATCTGGGCATGGGTGGCGCTTGGCTTCGCGGCCTACCTCGTGCTGCCCTGGTATGCGATTCAGGATGCGACCTGGTACGAGGCCGTTCCGCAGGTGTTCGGCCAGGCCGAGGGCGCCAACGGCTTGATGCAGGCGGCCACGCAAGGCCGCAGCTGGCTCTTCATCGGCCTCGCGGGGTTGGCGATGTGCGCGGTCGGCGCCTGGCTGCCGGCCGGCCGGGCGCAGGGGCGCTGGCTGCTGGCGGGCGGCGCCATCGGCGCCATCGGCCTTGCCGTTGCAGGCTTTGCCATCGGCGCGCGCGGCTGGAGCTTCGCGGCACTCAACACGCAGTTCGGCGAACTCGCTGTCAACCAGTTCGGTATCGGCGCGGGCGGCTTCATGGCGCTCACCGCGCTCACGCTGCTAGCGGCCTTCGGCATTGCGCGGCTCGGGCTGTTCAAGGGCGACCTGTTCGTGGCTGCGGCGGTCATTGGCTGCGGCGTGCTGATGGCGCTGTTCATCGCTTACCCGGTGAGCAAGGCGCTGGCCGGTGCATTCTTTGACGAAGACGGGCGCTGGTCGGTCACCGCGTTCATTGCGCGCGTGTTCACCGAGCGCATCTGGGGGCTGGGCTGCATTGCGGGCGGGGTGCGCTGCGGCGTGGCCTGGAATACGCTGGTGCTGGCCTTGCTCACGGCCGCGGGCACAACCTTTTTAGGCACGCTGATGGCGCTGATGGCCGAGCGCGGCAGCAAGCGCGGGCAGGGCGCGCTGCGGGTGCTGGCCTTACTGCCGATCATCACGCCGCCCTTCGTGGTGGGCCTGGGCCTCATCCTCTTGTTCGGCCGCGCGGGCATCGTCAACCAGCTGCTCGAGAACGTGTTCGGCATCGAGCCGACGCGCTGGTTCTACGGCATGCCGGGCGTGCTGGTGGCACAGCTCTTCGCCTTCACGCCCATTGCCTTCATGATCATGCGCGGCGTGGTGCAGGGCATTGCGCCCAGCCTCGAAGAAGCCGCACAGATGCTGCGCGCCGACCGGCGCCGCACCTTCTTCACCATCACGCTGCCGCTCCTGAAGCCCGGGCTGGCCAATGCCTTCCTGGTGGGTTTTATCGAGAGCATTGCGGACTTCGGCAATCCGGTGGTGGTGGGCGGCCAGTTCTCGGTGCTGTCGACCGACATCTTTTTTGCCATTGTCGGTGCGCAATACGACCAGGGCCGCGCGGCCTCGCTGGCATGGGTGCTGACGATCTTCGCGCTGGGTGTTTTCGCGCTGCAGCGTGGCGTGCTCGGCAAGCAGAACTACACCACCGTGAGCGGCAAGGGCGATGCGGGCATCGCCATGGCGCTGCCCGACGGCGTGCGCCGCACCATCCAGTGCATCGCATTGCCATGGATCGCGTTCACCGCCGTGGTCTATCTGTTCGCCTTCGCGGGCGGCTTCGTGCAGACATGGGGCCGCGACTACACCTTCACGCTCAATCACTTCAAGAACGCCTTTTCGCTCGAGTGGGGACAGTTCGGCCTGGTCTGGGCCGGCACGGCGTGGAACTCGCTGATCACCACGCTCAAGCTCGCAGGCATCTCGGCGCCGATCACCGCGGCGCTCGGCCTGCTCATTGCCTGGCTGCTGGCGCGCAACGAGTTCAAGGGGCAGGGCGTGTTCGAGTTCGGCGCGCTGCTGGCCTTTGCCATTCCGGGCACGGTGCTCGGCGTGAGCTACATCCTGGCCTTCAACGTGCCGCCGTTCGAGCTCACGGGCACCGGGCTCATCATCGTGCTGTGCTTCATGTTCCGCAATCTGCCGGTGGGCGTGCGGGCCGGCACGGCGGCCTTCAAGCAGCTTGACCGGTCTCTGGACGAAGCCTCGCTGATGCTGCGGGCTTCCACGTCGCAGACGCTCTTCAAGGTGGTGCTGCCGCTGCTCAAACCCGCGCTGGTGGCCGCGCTGGTCTACAGCTTCGTGCGCGCCATGACGACGGTGAGCGCGGTGATCTTCCTGGTCACAGCCGAGAACGAACTGGCCACCACCTACATCATCGGCCGCGTGGGCAACGGCGACTACGGCATTGCGCTGGCCTACTGCACGGTGCTCATGATCCTGATGTCGCTGGCGATTGCGCTGGTGCAGTTTGTAGTCGGGGAGCGGAAGCTGGGGCGGCGAGGGGTCACGCCCCCGCATCAGGGACATCACAAAATGGAAAGCCTGGCAGCATGAGCCGCCGGGCCGCTCCCAAGTCGGATATCGCAGTGCGGCGCACGGAGACAACTGAATGAACGGCATCGAATTCCGCAACGTCACCAAGCGCTACGGCACCGACAAGAACGGGCCCCTGGCGGTCAAGGGCATCAGCTTCGAGGTGCCGGTGGGCACGCTCACCACCATCCTCGGGCCTTCGGGCTGCGGCAAGACGACCACGCTGCGCATGATCGCGGGGCTCGAATCGCCGACCTCGGGCTCGATCCTGATGGGCGGGCGCGACGTCACCACGCTGGGCCCGGCCGAGCGCAATGTGAGCATGATGTTCCAGAGCTACGCGCTGTTCCCGCACATGAACGTGATCGAAAACGTGGGCTACGGCCTGCGCATGAGCGGCGTGAAGAAGGACGAAGCCACCTCGCGGGCGCGCGAGGCGCTCAAGGGCGTGGGACTGGTCGGCTTCGACGAGCGCCTGCCGAGCGAGCTTTCGGGTGGCCAGCAGCAGCGTGTGGCACTGGCGCGCGCGCTGGTGCTGGAGCCCGCGGTGCTGCTGTTCGACGAGCCGCTGTCCAACCTCGACGCCCGCCTGCGGCGCGAAATGCGCGAGGAAATCCGCGCGCTGCAGCAACGGCTGAAACTCACGGTGGCCTACGTCACGCACGACCAGAGCGAGGCCCTGGCCGTGAGCGACCAGATCATCGTCATGGACCACGGCGTGATCGCCCAGCGCGGCACGCCCGAGCAACTCTACGGCCGGCCCGAGAGCGAATTTGTCGCCGGCTTCATGGGCGAGGCGATGGTTTTTCCGGCCATGGCGCAAGCCGACGGCAGCGTCATCTTCGGCCCGCTGCGCCTGCAGCCGCGCCATGCGGTGGCACCCGGCGCCGTGAAGGTCGCGGTGCGCCCCGAAGCCTGGAACATCGGTGCCGCCGAGGCCGCCCAGGGGCTACCTGCCACATTGCGAAAGGCGGCCTACCTCGGTAGTTTCTACGAATACGGCTTCGACACCCCGATCGGTCCCGTCTTCGTGGTTTCGACCGATCTTTCGCGTCCCCTGGCCGCGGGCGCGCAGGCCACGCTGTCGCTGGCGGCGCACGGCGTGAGCGTGGTGCCCGGCGCATGAAACAATGGCGCCATGAACGTGGTTTTCGATCTTGGCGCCGTGCTCCTGGCATGGGAGCCCACCCGGCTGGTGCAGGTCCATCTTCCCGAACACGCCCCGACTGAGCTTGCCGCAGCGGCGCTGGGCCGGGCGCTTTTTCACCATGACGACTGGATGTGCTTCGACTGCGGCACGCGCTCGCTCGAAGATGCGATTGCGCGCATGGCCCAGCGGCTCTCGCTTCCGCCCGCGCGGCTCGACGAAATGCTCGGCAACCTGGGCGAGCGCCTCGAGGCTATTCCCGTCACGGTCGACCTGCTCGAAAGCCTGTTCGCGCGCCGCGATGCCGGCGAGGCGCTGCGCCTTTATTACCTCTCGAACATGCCTTCGCCGTATGCACGCGCCCTTGAGCACCGCCACGGCTTCCTGCGGCGTTTCGATGGCGGCGTCTTCTCGGGCGACGTGAAGTTCATCAAACCGAATCGCGAAATCTACGAACTTCTGGCGGTGCGCCATGCGCTCGACCCGCAGCAGACGGTGTTCATCGACGATTCGGCCGCCAACGTGGAGGCCGCGCGCGCCTTCGGCTGGCATGCCATCCATTGCACTCACCCCGCCGCACTGGCGGCGCAGCTGGCGCGCTACCTACCGGCTGTTTCGTCTATCGGCCGGTGAGCACCACCTTGGATGTGTCGAACCCGAGGCTGGCGGCGTAGTCCAGCTCGGCCTGCAACGCGTCGTCTTCCAGGCGCGGCGCACGTGACAGAACCCACAGGTACTCGCGGTCTGGCGTACCGACCAGTGCCACCTGGTAGTCGCGGTCGAGCTTCAGGATCCAATAGTCGCCCCACACCATCGGCAGCCAGCTAAGCCATGAGGGCGCAAAGCAAACCTCGAGCCGGCCCGCGCCGGGCTGTCCCGCGACCGGCACCACGCGCGCCGTGCCCACAGCTTCGTCGAAGTTGCCATCGGGACGCACGCAGCGGTTGCGCACCTGCACCGTGCCGTCGGGCTGGGGGAGGTACTCGGCGGTGACAGGGCCGTCGCACTGCTTCTGGAAACGGTTCGGCAAGCGAGCCTGCTCGTGCCAGGTGCCGGCATAGCGCTGGATGTCGACGGGCGCCACCACCTGCAGCGGCGCGCGCATCAGCGGCGCGCCATCGGCCGGGCCGGCCAGCTGCGCGCGCGCAGTGCGCCCCGCGCCCATGGCGATCCAGGTTGCCACGCCGCCGACGACGAAGGCGGTGGCCAGCGTGCCGATGGCGGCGCTGGTGCGGCGGTCGTCAAAAGGCGCGCGGTTTACTGCAGCGGCGGGCGCTGCGGTGCGACGTCGGCAAGGCATGGAAGGGCACTCCTGTGGTCGAAAGCATCAAGGCGGGAAGCCGCAGGCTAGCCCGCCAACGGGAATGCCGCCGTCAGCGGTGGACCACAGCACTTGTAGGGCGGCGAGGCGGCGTACGACGCTGCCGCTTACAGGCCGACGCAGTGGGGGCGAAAACCCGTGCTACGGTGCGCATGAAAACATCGGCCTCAGCGCAACTGCGTGCAGGACTTGTCATCACCCGCACAGGATAATCTTCGACATGAATCAACTCGATGCTCTCCGCCAATGGACCACCGTGGTCGCCGATACCGGCGACTTCAAGCAACTCGCCATTTCCAAGCCGCAGGACGCGACCACCAACCCGTCGCTCATCCTGAAGGCGGTGCAGAAGCCCGAATACCGGCCGCTGCTGGACGAAGCCGTCAAGAACCATGCGGGCAAACCGCTGGACGAGGTCATCGACCGCCTGCTGGTGCGCTTTGGCGCTGAGATTCTCTCGATCATTCCGGGCCGCGTGTCGACCGAGGTCGACGCCCGCCTCTCGTTCGACACTGCCGCCACCATTGCGCGCGGCGAGCGCATCGTGGCGCTCTACAAGGCTGAAGGCATTGACACGAGCAAGCGCCTGCTGATCAAGGTGGCCTCCACTTGGGAAGGCATCCAGGCGGCACGTGCCCTGGAGCAGAAGGGCATCCGCACCAATTTGACGCTGCTGTTCTCGTTCGCGCAGGCGGTTGCCTGTGCCGACGCAGGCGTGCAGCTCATTTCGCCCTTCGTGGGCCGCATCTACGACTGGTACAAGAAGTCAGCTGGCGCCAAGTGGGACGAGGCCGCCAGCGCGGGCGCAAACGATCCGGGCGTCAAGTCGGTGCGCGAAATCTTCAACTACTACAAACAGCACGGCATCAAGACCGAGGTGATGGGCGCGAGCTTCCGCAATGTGGGACAGATCCAGGCCCTGGCCGGCTGCGACCTGCTGACCATCAGCCCTGAACTCCTGGCCGAACTGGCCGCGAACGACGCGCCGCTCGAGCACGCGCTCGACGCGAAGAAGGCCGCCGCAACCGCGACCATGGAGAAGCTGAGCTACGACGAGGCGGGCTTCCGCTTTGCGCTCAACGAAGACGCCATGGCCACCGAGAAGCTGGCCGAAGGCATCCGCGCCTTTGCGGCCGACGCCGTGAAGCTCGAAAAACTCATGCAGGAAAGCGGCAAGTAAACATGGCCATGACCCTTCGCTGCGACCGCGCGCCCGCCTGGGCGCAACTGCAGAGTTACTTCGAAACTGCAGGCCGGCAGTTCGACGTTCGCCATGCCTTCGTCGACGACGCGGGGCGCTTCGAGCGCTTCAGCCAGGAGGCTCCGCATGTCTTTGCTGACCTGTCGAAGAACCTGATCGATGCGCGCACCGAAGAACTGCTGCTGGAGCTGGCGACCGAGTGCGGGCTCGAAGCGCACCGCGACGCCATGTTTGCCGGCGAGCACATCAACAACACCGAAGACCGCGCCGTGCTGCACACGCTGCTGCGCGCGCCGGCCGGCGCCGCAGTGGGCAACACCGCGGCCGAACTGCGCGAAGTGCACGCCACGCTCGACGCAATGCTGGCCTACGCCGAGACGGTGCGCAGCGACCACACCATCACCGACGTGGTCAACATCGGCATCGGTGGCTCGGACCTCGGCCCGCAGATGGCCGTGCTAGCGCTGGCCGAGTTCGCGGCGCCGGGCAAGCGCTTTCACTTCGTCTCGAACGTCGATGGCCATGAGCTGGCCGGCGTGCTGCGCGACCTGGCGCCCGAGCACACGTTGTTTCTGATCGCGTCCAAGACCTTCACCACCGCCGAGACCATGACCAATGCGCTCTCGGCCAGGCGCTGGTACGAGCAGTCGGGCGGCACCGACATTGCCGGCCACTTCGCAGCGCTCACCACCAACGTCGAGGCCGCGAAGCAATTCGGCATCGACACCACCTTCGGCTTCTGGGACTGGGTGGGCGGGCGCTATTCGCTCTGGTCGGCCATCGGCCTGCCGATTGCGCTGGCCATCGGAGCCGATGGGTTCCGCCGGTTGCTGGCGGGTGCGCACGCCATGGACGAGCACTTCCGCACCGCGCCGCTGGCGCAGAACCTTCCCGTGCGGCTCGGCCTGCTCGACGTCTGGTACCGCAATTTCCACGGCTTCACGAGCCGCGGCATCGCGCCGTACCACAGCGCCTTGAAGCGCCTGCCGGCTTATATGCAGCAGCTCGAGATGGAGAGCAACGGCAAGCAGGTCGATGCCAGCGGCGCGCCGTTGCCCGCCGGCCTGGGCACCTCGCCCGTGCTTTGGGGCGAGCCCGGCACCAACGGCCAGCACGCCTACTTCCAGATGCTGCACCAGGGCACCGACGTGATTCCGCTCGAATTCGTGGCGGTGCGCGATGCGGCCCACGACCTGGACGGCCATCACCCCAAGCTGCTGGCCAATGCGCTCGCGCAGGCGCAGGCGCTGATGGTCGGCAAGCTCGATGCCGGCGGCCACAAGAATTTTCCGGGCAACCGGCCGAGCACTTTCTTCGTGTTCGATACGCTCACCCCCGAATCGCTCGGAGCCTTTCTGGCGCTGTACGAGCACCGCGTGTTCACCAGCGGGGCGCTGTGGGGCATCAACAGCTTCGACCAGTGGGGCGTGGAGCTGGGCAAGGTGCTCGCCAAGGACATCGAGCCGCGGTTGGCGTCCGGCGATGTCACGGGGCTCGACGCCTCGACGGCGGGGCTGTTGAAACGGCTGGGCCCCCGGGCCTGATTTGCCGAAGGGCGAGGCAATAGGCCGTTGGTTTGAGAACCAATGGCCGAATTTGCAGTTGAAAGACCCGTCGATATGATCGGCTCGGGGAAGTTTCCCTGGGAACAATCAAGAGGAGTCGATCAATGGACTTTCAAACAGCGGTCAAGACCTGCTTCAGCAAATATGCCGATTTCAGCGGGCGTGCATCGCGCTCGGAGTACTGGTGGTTCGTGCTGGCGGAGGTCGTCGTGCTCATCGTGGCGAGCCTGATCCATGAGTACGTGTACCTCATTGCGGCGCTGGGCTTTTTGGTGCCCGCCCTGGCCGTGGGCGCACGCCGCCTGCATGACATCGGCAAGAGCGGCTGGCTCCAGCTGCTGATGATCATTCCAATCGTCAACCTCGTGCTGATCTACTTCTACGTGCAGCCCTCGCAACCGGAGAGCAACCCGCACGGAGTGCCTGCCACCTGAACTTGCCCGGGCGCCTGCTGCGCCAGAGAACAATCACCCAAGGGCCGCGCATGCGGCCCTTTTGCATGACGCCTTACATGCTGTATTGCGTGAACTAGGGAATATCCTAGCCAATTGGTGCATGAAAGTACCATTGCGACCTGACGCAGTACCAAAGCCGCAAGCGTGTTTCTCCAGAATCCAGGCCACGGCGACCCGACACAGGGCGTCGCTCACCTCTAGGAGACAACATGAAGCGTTTTCTGAAAGCGGGCCTCGTCCTCGCACTCGCCGGCACGGGGCTCCTGTCCCAGGCCGCCACCGAACTCGTGATTGCGACCGTCAACAACGGCCACATGATCGAGATGCAGAAGCTCACCCCTTTCTTCGAAAAAGCCAACCCCGACATCAAGCTCAAGTGGGTCACGCTGGAAGAAGGCACGCTGCGCCAGCGAGTGACGACCGACATCGCCACCAAGGGCGGCCAGTTCGACGTGATGACCATCGGACTGTACGAGGCGCCGATCTGGTCCAAGAAGGGCTGGCTCCAGCCCATTGCCACCGACGCCGCCTACGACGCCGACGACCTGCTGCCCGCCATCCGCGCCGGCTTGTCGTATGAAGGCAAGCTCTACGCCGCGCCGTTCTACGGCGAGAGCTCGATGCTCATGTACCGCAAGGACTTGGCCGACAAGGTCGGCTTCCAGATGCCCGAGCAGCCCACCTGGGCGCAGGTGAAAGAGCTGGCCGGCAAGATCCACGACCCGAAGGCCGGCGTGTACGGCATGTGCCTGCGCGGCAAGCCGGGCTGGGGCGACAACATGGCGTTCCTGACCACGCTGGTGAACACTAACGGCGGACAGTGGTTCGACATGCAGTGGAAGCCGCAGATCGACACCAAGCCCTGGAAGGACGCGATCAATTTCTACGTCGACCTGATGAAGTCCTATGGCCCACCCGGTGCCTCGGCCAACAGCTTCAACGAGAACCTCGCACTTTTCAACGAGGGCAAGTGCGGCATGTGGGTGGATGCCACCATCGCCGCCTCGTTCATCAGCGACCCGAAGCAGTCGAAGGTGGCTGACAAGGTGGCTTTTGCCCAGGCCCCCGTGGCTGTGACCCCCAAGGGCGCCAACTGGCTGTGGACCTGGAACCTCGCCATTCCGGCCAGCTCGACCAAGGGCGCGGCCGCGCAGACGTTCGTGAAGTGGGCAACCTCCAAGGAGTACGTCAACCTGGTCGCCAAGGAGCATGGCTGGGCCACGGTGCCCACCGGCACGCGCAAGTCGACCTACGCGAACCCCGAGTTCCAGAAGCTCGCCAAGTTCGCCGCGGCAGAGAAGAAGGCCATCGACACCGCCAACCTCAGCGACAGCACCTTGCCCAAGTCGCCGTACGTCGGTGTGCAGTACGCGGCCATTCCCGAGTTCCAGGCCATCGGCGTGGCGGTGGGGCAGCAGATGAGCGCGGCGCTGTCGGGCAAGGTCACGGTCGACCAGGCGTTGAAGACCTCGCAGACGGCGGCTGAGCGCGAGATGAAGAAGGCTGGGTACTACAAGTAGCAAGCCGTCTTTCCCCTCTCCCCTCGGGGAGAGGGCAGGGTGAGGGGGCGGCGTGCCCATGAGCACCGTCGCACGCCCTCACCCCAACCCTCTCCCGCAAGCGGGAGAGGGGGCAACAGCCTGAGAGGAACAAAAGATGAACCGACTCCTGCCCCGGGCCCTGATGGCGCCCGCCGTGCTCACGCTCCTGATGTGGATGATCGTGCCGCTCGCGATGACGTTGTACTTCTCGTTCGTGAACTACAACCTCATGCAACCCGGCGAGCGCACGTTCGCGGGCATCGAGAACTTTCATTACTTCGTCACCGATCCGGACTTCTGGCCCGCGACCTGGAACACGCTGATGCTGATCGGCAGCGTGATCGTCATCACGGTGGTGTTCGGCGTGCTGCTCGCCCTCTTGGTGAATGAACCCTTTCCAGGCCGCGGCATCGTGCGGGTGCTGCTCATCTCGCCGTTCTTCGTCATGCCCGCGGTCAACGCACTGCTGTGGAAGCACATGATGATGAACCCCATCTACGGCATCCTGGCCGACGTGTGGCGCTTCTTCGGCGCGCAGCCTGTCGACTGGCTGACCGACGTGCCGCTGTTCTCGGTGATCGTCATGGTGGCCTGGCAGTGGCTGCCGTTTGCGTGCCTGATCTTCATCACTTCGCTGCAGTCGCTCGACCGCGAGCAGATGGAAGCCGCGCGCATGGACGGCGCGAGCGCATTCCAGCGCTTCTTCTACCTGACCATTCCGCACCTCGGCCGGCCGATGGCAGTGGTGATCATGATCGAGATGATCTTTCTGCTCAGCGTGTTCGCCGAGATCGCCATCACCACCAATGGCGGCCCGGGCAACGAGAGCACCAACATGACCTACCTGATCTTCAAGCAGTCGCTGATGAATTTCGACGTGGGCGTGGCTTCGGCCGGTGCGCTGTTCGCGGTGGTACTGGCCAACATCGTGGCCGTGTTCCTGATCCGCATCATCGGCAAGAACCTGGATTAACGACCATGCAACCCAGCAATTTTCTCCCGCAACTGCTGCGCACCGCGGGCGCGTGGGCCGCAGCGCTGCTGCTGTTCTTCCCGCTCGGCTGGCTGTTCCTCACGGCCTTCAAGACAGAGCTGCAGGCCATCCACGTGCCGCCTCTCTTCATCTTTGAACCCACGCTCGACAACTTCAGCGAAGTGCAGCGCCGAAGCGACTACCTGCTGTATGCGCGCAATTCGCTCATCACCAGCCTGGGCTCGACCATCATCGGCCTCTTGATCGCGGCGCCCGCCGCGTACTCGATGGCGTTCTTTCGCACGAAGAAGACGCGCGACATCCTGATGTGGATGCTCTCCACCAAGATGATGCCGGCCGTCGGCGCGCTGGTACCGATCTATGTGCTCGCGCAAACCGCGGGCCTGCTCGACTCGCTCACCGCGCTGACCATCGTGTTCACGCTGTCGAACCTGCCGATCATGGTGTGGATGCTCTACAGCGCCTACAAGGACATTCCGAACGAGATCCTCGAGGCCGCGCGCATGGACGGTGCGACCCTGTGGACCGAGTTCCGCCACGTCGTGCTGCCGCTGTCGGTCGGCGGCCTCGCATCGACCGGACTGCTGTGCCTGGTGCTGAGCTGGAACGAGGCCTTCTGGGCGCTCAACCTCAGCTCGGCCAAGGCCGGCACGCTGGCCACGCTCATCGCCTCGTACTCCAGCCCCGAGGGCCTGTTCTGGGCCAAGCTGTCGGCCGCCTCGCTGATGGCCATTGCGCCCATCGTCGTGTTCGGCTGGTTCAGCCAGAAGCAACTGGTGCAAGGCCTGACCTTCGGCGCCGTCAAGTAAAGAAAGGGAGACATCTCATGGCCTACCTGCAACTCAACGACATCAAGAAGAGCTTCGGCGACGTCAACATCATCAAGGGCGTCGATCTCGAGATCCAGAAGGGCGAGTTCATCGTCTTCGTCGGTCCTTCGGGCTGCGGCAAGTCGACGCTGCTGCGCCTCATTGCGGGGCTCGAGCCCATCACCAGCGGCAACCTGCTGCTCGATGGCAAGGACATCACCTGGGCGCCCTCGGGCAAGCGCGACCTGGCGATGGTGTTCCAGAGTTACGCGCTCTATCCGCACATGAGCGTCTACGACAACATGTCCTTCGCGCTCAAGCTCGCGGGCGTTTCGAAGAGCGAGATCAAGACCAAGGTCGAGTACGCGGCCAAGACACTCAACCTCACGCAATACCTCGACCGCACACCCAAGGACTTGTCGGGCGGGCAGCGGCAGCGCGTTGCCATCGGCCGCGCCATCGTGCGCGCGCCCAAGGTGTTCCTGTTCGATGAGCCGCTGTCCAACCTCGATGCGGCGCTGCGCGGCAACACGCGCGTCGAGATCCACAAGCTGCACCGCTCGCTCGGCGCCACCACCATCTACGTGACGCACGACCAGGTCGAGGCCATGACGCTGGCCGACCGCGTGGTGGTGCTCAGGGACGGTCTCATCGAACAGGTCGGCACGCCGCTCGAACTCTATGACCATCCGGCCAATCAGTTCGTCGCGCAGTTCATCGGCATGCCGTCGATGAACATGGTGGCGGCGAGCGCGATCTCGAGTTTTTCCGCTGCCACTGGCGGGCGCCTGCCGAACGACGGTTTCCTGGGTGTGCGGCCCGAAGGCCTGCGCGTGCATCCGAAGCAGGACGCTGCTGCGGGTGTGCCGGGCCGTGTCGAACTGATCGAGGCGCTGGGCGCCGACACGCTGATTCACGTCGACGTGGGCGGCGTGCCGCTGATCGCGCGCCAGAACGAGCGCACGCCGCTCAATGCGGGCGATGACGTGGCAGTCGAACTCGATCCCTCGGTGCTGCATCTGTTCAACCGCGAAGGCCGCGCGGTCTCGGCTTGATTCTTCTTTTTCTTACGGACATTTCCCGTGACCCTTGCAGCAGCGCCCGTTGATGGGCCAACTCCGCCATCTCCTTCCGAGTTCACGGTGCTACACCTTGGACTCGGCTCGTTCCACCGGGCCCACCAAGCCGTCTACCTTCAGCGGTTGATCGACGCGGGCGATATCCGCTGGTCGCTTTCGGGCGCCAACATCCGGCCCGATATGGCCGACGTGGTTGCCGCCTTGCAGGCGCAGGGCGGCCGCTACACGCTCGAAACTGTGTCGCCCGCAGGCGAGTACCGCTACGAGCAGATCGAAGCCATTCGCGAAGTGCTGCCATGGGAGCCCTCGCTGGCCGCAGTGATCGCGCGCGGCGCCGCGCCCTCCACGCGCATCGTGTCGTTCACCGTGACCGAGGCGGGCTATTACCTCGACACCAAGGGCAATCTGGACATGTCTTTCGGCGATCTTGCGGCCGACATAGAGCGAGCCCGCCGAACCGAGGCTGGCGGCGAGGGCGTGACCATCTACGGCGCCGTCTGCGCGATCCTGCGCGCTCGCAAGGCCGCTGAGGCCGGCCGGGTCACGCTCCTCAACTGCGACAACCTGCGCCACAACGGCGACCGTTTTCGTGCCGGCTTGCTCGAGTTCATCGAGCGTGCCGGCGATGCCGACTTGCTCGCATGGGTGCAAGCGAATACCGCCTGCCCCAACGCGATGGTGGACCGCATCACGCCGCGCCCGCCGCCCGAATTGCGCGCGCGCGTGAAGGCCGCCACCGGGCGCGACGATGCGGCCGCGATCACCGGCGAGAGCTTCATCCAGTGGGTGATCGAAGACAACTTCGTAGCGGGTCGTCCCGACTGGGGCCGCGTGGGCGTGGAACTGGTGGAGTCGGTGCAGCCTTACGAGGAAGCCAAGATCCGCATCCTCAATGCCACGCACAGCTGCATCGCCTGGGCCGGCACTCTGATCGGGTTGAACTTCATCCACGAGGGCACGCACCACGCGGCGATCCGAAAGATGGCCTACGACTACGTGACTGACGACGTGATCCCGTGCCTCAGCCCAAGCCCGATCGACCTCGCGGCCTATCGCGACGTGGTGCTCGACCGCTTCGGCAACCCCGCGATCCGCGACACCAACCAGCGCGTGGCGGCCGATGGTTTCTCGAAGATCCCGGGCTTCATCGCGCCCACGGTGCGCGAGCGGCTCGCCGCCGGGCAGCCGATCGACAGCGTCGCAATGTTGCCCGCGCTGTTCCTTGCCTTCCTGCAACTCTGGCATCGCGGGGCATTGCCCTATGCCTACCAGGACCAGGGCATGGACGAGGCCGTGGCGCACGCCATCTGCGATGCCGCCGATCCGGTGCTCGCGCTGTGTTCGGACGCCGGACTTTGGGGCCCCGTCGTGGGCGACGTGCGGCTGATCGACGCCGTGCGCGGTGCGAGCGGGCGTGTGGAAAATTTTGTGAATCCAGGAGCAACGATATGAGCGAACGTCTGAAGAACCGCCATGTGCTGCTGACCGGCGCCGGTGGCGGCATCGGTCTGGCCGTGGCCGAGGCCTGCATTGCCGAGGGCGCGCGCTGCAGCGTGGTCGACCGCGCGGTGGCGGCACCCGAGGCGGTGCGGGCGCTGCAGCAGCAACACCCCGACAAGCTCGCCTACATCGCGGCCGACGTGACCGACACGCAGGCCATCGCGCACATGCTGGCCGAGGCGCAGGTCGCCTTCGGGCCCATCCACACGCTGTTCAACAATGCCGCGGTGTTCGACCTTGCGCCGCTGCTCGACAGCGATGAGGCTTCCTTCGACAGGCTCTTTGCCGTCAACGTGAAGGGCATGTTCTTCGTGATGCAGGCCGTGCTGCGCCACATGGTCGAGGCCGGCACGCAGGGCGCCTCGGTCATCAACATGGCCTCGCAGGCCGGGCGGCGCGGCGAGGCGCTGGTGTCGCACTACTGCGCCACCAAGGCGGCGGTCATCAGCTACACCCAGAGTGCCGCGCTGGCCATGGCGCCGCACGGCATTCGCGTCAACGGCATTGCACCGGGTGTAGTCGATACGCCGATGTGGGACCATGTCGACAGCCTGTTCGCCAAGGCCGAAGGGCTGCCGCCCGGTGAGAAGAAGCGGCGCGTCGGCCTCGAGGTGCCGCTCGGCCGCATGGGCGTGCCGGCGGACGTTGCGGGTGCTGCGGTGTTTCTAGCCAGCGACGAGGCGCGCTACATCACGGCGCAGACCTTGAATGTCGATGGCGGCAATGTGATGAGCTGAGATGAAGTTTGCTGTGCATGAGGTGCTGCGTTCAGGGCGCGCTCCCGCCGACGGGGTACCTTTCTCCGCGAATGTCCCCCGGCCTGCGGCCTCCTCCTTTATTTCGCTGCGCAAGGCACCCCGCCAGCGTGAGCGTTGGTCAGAGCGGTCGTTGATCAGCGGGACACCAGCAGCGTGCCCCAGTGCACAGGGCGCCGGGTGCTCCCCGCAGCGAAATAAAGGAGGAGCCGAAGGCGGGGGACATTCGCGGAGGGGAGTACCACCGCTGCTTTTGAAGCAACCAATTCATGAACCAAGACTTTCATCTGTACCTCGACAGCGCCGACCTGGCCGAGCTGAAGACGTGTCTCCCGCATCCGGTCGTGCACGGCGTGACGACCAATCCCACGCTGCTGCGGCGCGCCGGCATCGGCCGCAACGAATTGCCCGGCTTGCTGAAACGCTGCATAGAAATGGGCGCGCGGCAGGTACAGGCGCAGGTGTATTCGAGCGAGGTCGACGGCATGCTCGAAGACGCGCGCGCCTTGCTGTCTCACTTTGACCCGGGCCAGCTGGTCGTGAAGATTCCCGCCACGCGCCAAGGCATGGATGCCGGCGCCCGGCTCATCGCGCAGGGAGTGCCGGTGACGTGGACGGCCGTCTATGCGCCCGAACAAGCGCACTTCGCGTCGCAACTGGGCGCGGCGTATGCGGCGCCTTACCTGGGGCGCCTCGAAGATGCCGGCATCGACGGGCTGGCGCTGATCGCGCAGATGCAGAGGCTGGTCGCTAAGCGGCCCTCGTCCGGCACGCGCCTCCTGGTGGCGAGCATCCGCTCGCGCGAGGCGTATCTTTCGTTGCTGGAACTGGGCGTTGGGGCCATTACGATTCCGCCGCGCCTTTTTGCCGAACTGCTCGATCATCCTGCCACGCTTGACGCCGAGCGCGGCTTCCTGGCCGACGCGCACGCCTTGCCTTGAAAGAAGAGAATCCGAGAACCATGCGCATTGCACTCACGGGCGAAGCCCTGATCGATTTCACCGCCAGCGAGGCCGGCACGCTCGCGTTCCTGGGCCACGAGGGCGGCTCGCCGCTCAACACCGCCGTGGCCTGCGCGCGCCTGGGCGAACCCACCGGCTTTCTCACCCAGCTGTCGACCGACCTGTTCGGCGAACGCCTGTTGCGCTTTCTCGAGCGCAACGGCGTGGACACGAGCTTCATCCTGCGCAGCGATGCGCCGTCGACCCTTGCCTTTGTCGAGCGCACGCCGCAAACCAACCGCTATGCGTTCTACACGCGCGCCAGCGCCGACGCGACCTGGGCGCCCGAGCCGCTGCCGCAGCTCCCGGCGGACTGCCGCTTTCTGCACTTCGGTTCCATCTCGCTGCTGCAGGAGCCAGCGGCCTCGCGCATTGCCGACCTCGTCACGGCCAACGCGGGGCGGCGCGTGATCGTGTTCGACCCCAACGTGCGGCCCAGCCTGATTCCCGACATGGCGGAGTACCGCGTGCGCGTCATGGACTGGTTTGCAATGGCCGACCTCGTCAAGCTCAGCGACGAGGACGCCGAACTGCTGGCACCGGGCCAGCCGGTCGATGCGCTGGCGGCGGAGTGCCTGCGAGCCGGCGCGCATGCGGTGATCGTCACGCGGGGCGGCGCGGGCGCCACGCTCTGGCGCACGGGGCACGACCCGCTCACCGTGGCGGCGCCGCGCATCGAGGTGGTCGACACCATCGGCGCGGGCGACACTTTCACGGCGGGGCTATCGGTCGCGCTGCTTGCGCAGGGCGTTGAGCATCCGGCGCAACTCGGCCAACTGGCCGATGAAGCCTGGCGTCAGGTGATGCGCTTCGCGGCCACGGCCGCTGCCCTGAACTGCACCCGCGAAGGGGCCGATCCACCCACGCTCGAAGCGGTTCGCGCCGCGCTGGCGCAGCAAGACGATGGGCCCGCCCTATCCCAGTCCTGACCCCCGTGCTGCCATGACCACGATCACACGCAAGCGCTCGATTCCCCGTCAGCGCCAACCCGAACTGGAGCGCGACATTGCGCGCTCCCCATCGCTGGGCTACGAGGCACCCGAAACCGGCCTGGTGCGATGCCTTGCGCACGGCTTTCCGAGCCCGCTGGTGCGATGGCATTTCCATGAAGACTACGAACTGCACCTGATCACCGAGACCTCGGGCAAGGCCTTCATCGGTGACTGGATCGGGCCGTTCCAGCCCGGCCACCTGGTGCTCTGCGGGCCGCGGCTTCCGCACAACTGGATCTCTCTCGAAGTGCCCGAAGGCGGCGCTGCGGGGCGCGACCGGGTGATCCAGTTCCGCCACGAGCCCATCGAACGCGCGGCAGAGGAGATTCCCGAGTTGCGCGAGGTGATGCAGCTGTTCGAACGAGCGCGGCACGGCATCGAGTTCTTCGGCATGTCGCAGCAGGCGCTAACGCACTGGGACAACATCAAGGCCGCGCGCGGCATGCGCCGGCTCGGCCTGTTCTTCGAGTTCATGGCCGACCTGGCGCAATGCACCGACTACCGGCTGCTGTCGAGCGTGCAGATGCAGGGCGCGCAGGGCGCCGATGGCGATGCGCAGGTCGACCAGATCAACGGCATCGTCAATCGCATCACCGCGAACCTGGCGGAGTCCATTTCGATGTCCGACGTGGCGGCCGAGCTCGGCATGAGCGAGAGCCGCTTCAGCCGCTTCTTCCGGCGCTCCACCGGCAACAGCTTTACAGACTTCGTCAATCGCGTGCGCATCAACAGCGCCTGCCATCTGCTGATGCAGACCGACCACTACGTGACCGACATCTGCTATCAGGTCGGCTTCAACAACGTCGCCAACTTCAACCGGCGTTTCCTTGAAATCAAGGGCATGACCCCGAGCGAATTCCGGCGGCAGGCCGACACCCGATTCGGCTGAGGTCGAGACGCCCCGCTTTCAAGGCGCAATCAGGGAGCACCATCTTGTATCTGGGACTCGACCTCGGCACGTCCGAGCTCAAGGCGCTGCTGCTTGCCGACAATCACAGCATCGTCGGCGTGGCACGCGCACCGCTCACGGTCGATCGGCCGCAACCGCTCTGGTCGGAGCAATCGCCGAGCCAGTGGTGGCAGGCTCTCGAACGGGTCATGGCCGAACTGCGGCAGGCGCATGCCGAAGCGCTCTCTGCCGTGCGTGCCATCGGCCTCTCGGGCCAGATGCACGGCGCCACGCTGATCGATGCGGCGGACGAGGTGCTGCGTCCCGCCATCCTCTGGAACGACGGGCGCAGCGGCGCGCAGTGCGAGGCGCTCACCCGCGCCGTGCCGCGCCTGGGAGAGATCGCGGGCAACCTGGCGATGCCGGGGTTCACCGCGCCCAAGCTGCTGTGGGTGCGCGAACACGAGCCTGAAATCTTCAATCGCACGGCGCGCGTGCTGCTGCCGAAAGACTGGCTGCGCTTCATGCTCAGCGGCGAGGCCGTGAGCGAGATGTCCGACGCCGCCGGCACCCTGTGGCTCGACGTCGGTGCGCGAGACTGGTCCGACGAACTGCTTGCGGCCACGGGGCTCACGCGCGACCACATGCCGCGGCTGGTCGAGGGCAGCGAAGTGTCGGCGCAGCTCAAGCCCGAACATGCGGCGCGCTGGGGCGTCGGCAGCGGCTCTCCAGTGCGCATTGCCGGTGGCGCAGGCGACAACGCCGCGAGCGCCGTCGGCATGGGGCTGGTGGAGCCGGGGCAGGGCTTCGTCTCGCTTGGAACCTCGGGCGTGGTGTTCGTCTCGACCGACCGCTTTCTGCCGAACCCGGCGCAGGCCATGCATGCGTTCTGCCACGCGCTGCCCAAGCGCTGGCACCAGATGTCGGTGATGCTTTCGGCCGCAAGCGCAGTGAGCTGGGCCGCCAGGACATTCGGCTTTGCCGACGAGGCCGCGCTGCTCGAAGCGGCCGCGTCGGTCGAGCTGTCACGACGCCAACGGTGCCCGTTGTTCCTGCCGTACCTGTCGGGCGAGCGCTCGCCGCACAACAACCCCCATGCGCAGGGCGCGCTGTTCGGATTGACGCATGCGCATGGACCGGCGGAGATCGCCTATGCCGTGGTCGAAGGCGTGAGCTTCGGGCTGCGCGACGGATTCGACACCCTGCGCTTGCCTGCCGACATGCCGCTGCGCGAAGTCGCGCTGGTCGGCGGCGGTGCACGCAGCGTGTGGTGGGGCCAGTTGCTGGCCGACATCTTCCAGGTGCCGCTCACGCTGTACGCGGGCAGCGAAACGGGCGGCGCGCTTGGCGCGGCGCGCCTTGCCTGGCTGGCCGATGGCGGCACCGTTGCCGAGGTGTGCACGCTGCCGCCAGTGAGGCAGCAGCTCGTGCCGTCGGCGGTTGATGTGGATTTGCACAGCTCGCGGCATGCGCGATTCCAGGAGCTGTACGTCGCGCTGCAAAGCCAATTCCAGTAATACGACGGGCAATAAAAAAGGGCCGCTTTCGCGGCCCTTCTTGTTGGTGAGCAGTGCTCAGCCGGGCATTACATGCCCATGCCGCCCATGCCGCCCATGCCACCCATGTCGGGCATGCCGCCGCCGGCACCGGCTTCGTCCTTCGGTGCGTCAGCGACCATGGCTTCGGTCGTCAGCAGCAGCGAGGAGACCGATGCTGCGTTTTGCAGCGCGGTGCGGGTGACCTTCGTCGGGTCCAGGATGCCCAGCTCGAGCATGTCGCCGTACGTGTCGTTGGCAGCGTTGAAGCCGTAGTTGCCCTTGCCTGCGAGCACAGCGTTCACAACCACCGAGGCTTCGCCGCCGGCGTTGTTCACGATTTCGCGCAGGGGTGCTTCGATGGCCTTGAGCACCAGCTTGATGCCGGCGTCCTGGTCGGCGTTTTCGCCCTTGATCGAGTCGCCCACGGCTTGCTTGGCACGCAGCAGAGCCACGCCGCCGCCAGCCACAACGCCTTCTTCCACTGCAGCGCGGGTGGCGTGCAGGGCGTCTTCGACGCGAGCCTTCTTTTCCTTCATTTCGACTTCGGTGGCAGCGCCAACCTTGATCACTGCAACGCCGCCGGCCAGCTTGGCCACGCGCTCTTGCAGCTTTTCACGGTCGTAGTCGCTCGTGGCTTCTTCGATCTGCACGCGCACTTGCTTCACGCGGGCTTCGATGTCGGCAGCAGCGCCCGAACCGTCGATGATGATGGTGTTTTCCTTGCCCACTTCGATGCGCTTGGCTTGGCCGAGGTCAGCCAGCGTCACCTTTTCGAGCGTCAGGCCCACTTCTTCAGCGATGACCTTGCCGCCCGTCAGGATGGCGATGTCTTCGAGCATGGCCTTGCGGCGGTCGCCGAAGCCAGGAGCCTTGACAGCCACGACCTTCAGGATGCCGCGGATCGTGTTCACGACCAAGGTAGCCAGGGCTTCGCCTTCGACTTCTTCGGCAATGATCAGCAGGGGACGGCCAGCCTTGGCGACTTGTTCCAGCGTGGGAAGCAGGTCACGGATGTTGCTGATCTTCTTGTCGAACAGCAGCACGAAGGGGTTGTCGAGCAACGCCGATTGCTTCTCGGGGTTGTTGATGAAGTAGGGCGACAGGTAGCCGCGGTCGAACTGCATGCCTTCGACGACGTCGAGTTCGCTGTCCAGCGACTTGCCGTCTTCGACGGTGATCACGCCTTCCTTGCCGACCTTGTCCATCGCGTCAGCGATGAGCTTGCCGATGGTTTCGTCGCTGTTGGCCGAGATCGAGCCGACTTGAGCGATTTCCTTCGAGGTGGTGGTGGGCTTGGAAGCCTTCTTCAGCTCGGCGACCAGGGCCGTGACAGCCTTGTCGATGCCGCGCTTCAGGTCCATCGGGTTCATGCCGGCAGCCACCAGCTTGAAACCTTCGCGAACGATGGCTTGTGCCAGCACGGTCGCGGTGGTGGTGCCGTCACCGGCGTTGTCCGAAGTCTTGGAAGCCACTTCCTTCACGAGCTGGGCGCCCATGTTCTGGAGCTTGTCCTTGAGTTCGATTTCCTTGGCGACCGACACACCGTCCTTGGTGACGGTGGGGGCGCCGAACGAGCGCTCGAGCACCACGTTGCGGCCCTTGGGGCCCAGGGTCACTTTGACTGCGTTGGCCAGGATGTTGACACCCTCGACCATGCGTGCGCGGGCTTCACCGCCGAAGACTACGTCTTTTGCTGCCATGTTTTATTTCTCCGAATGGGGATGGATGGATTACTTCTCGACGACCGCGAACAGGTCGTCTTCCTTCATGACCAGCAGTTCGTCGCCATCGACCTTGACGGTCTGGCCGCTGTACTTGCCGAACAGGACGCGGTCGCCGACCTTGACGGTCAGTGCGGTCAGGTCGCCCTTGTCGGTGCGCTTGCCCGGGCCCACGGCCAGGACTTCACCCTGATCGGGCTTTTCGGCGGCTGCGTCGGGGATGACGATGCCAGAGGCGGTCTTGGTTTCGCTGTCAACACGCTTGACGATCACGCGATCGGCCAAAGGACGAAGTTTCATTGCATCTCCTGAATAAGAAACGGGGTTGTGGTCGGGTGCCGGGCGGGGGAGACCGGCAGCCCATCGACTGGTCGAGGGCTTGTTAGCACTCATCTACAGCGAGTGCTAATCATAAGGGCAATCGGCAGACTTTCAAGGCCGGGAGGCCGGCCAGCAGTTGCGGAACGACACTGGTCATTCAACTCTGCGCCACTCGACATGCAACTCTTCAAGGTTCTGGCTAGGAGCCCGGCAGCCGACCCTTGTCTGGTTTGATCTCGACGAGAGGCGGTTCTCAGCTAAGCTAAAACTGCACGATCGTTCGCTTTTCATTGAGGCAATGTAGAGGTCTCTCCAGAGTTCCGCGTTTCGTGGTGACTACTCCATATCGCCGATTTCGAGGTCTTGCTGTTCGGATTGAGCCCCGATCGACACTTCTCTACTGGATGCAGCCGTCGAGCACGTTGCTACTGGTCCCATCTAGGGCTGCTGCCTGTGACGATCGCCTTGCCCTCTCTTTATCAATTGCTGCGCGTTTTTGCTCAAGTCGTCGATCGCGTTCTTCCCTCTCAATTGCTTCGATCTCAAGCGCTTTGGACATTGCGCGGTCCATGGCGCCTCCCAATTTTTGCACTAGGGCCGCGATCCAACCAGTACCGAGAGCCACGAGGCCGGCGATCGGCTCAAATGCCGCCTTTTCGGTTGCGATCCACGCTCCAAGAAGAGAAACCGTTGCAAGGGATCCAACCACTAGTGCAGCGACGGCGGTGCCGCGCACACCTGTTCGCGCATAGCCGCCTTCCAGTCGTCGGCTTCGGTCTTCAAGTATCGCAACTCGGCGACGGTCTCTCCACATCGGCGCCATCAAACCTGAGCTTGCACGGCTATAGACGATGAAATCGCGCAGCATTGACCGAATCACCGCATCGCTTAAATCGGCAGGTCCCGCTAAGGCTCGCCATATCACTTTCGGCTTGGATAGGCGCAGGTTGAACGACTCGAAGGGAAAGAAGAGCACGATCACTCCGCCGCGTGAATCTTGCGACACGACGAGCGAGGCACCCACTTCTTTGTCGTGCTCCACGATGCCTTGTAAGTCATGCACGCCGTAGAACAGACTCACTCCCCTTGCGCTGTGCGCGCGGTGCACGTATAGCTGCTCCCATGGCATCGTCGCGGCCGCTTCTATGGCCGCACACCTAAAGCGTTCCTCCAGTTTGTCAGCGACGATTGCCCAGCTTACTCGTCGATAAAACCGCCAATTCCAAGCCCAATCGGTTGCCAACACTTGTCGACGCAGCACGCGTTCGATCCCGCGGACTTGGGACCGCTCGTAAGCCGCATGTTGTGGATGACTTCCCTGCTGTTGTTGCATAGTCTGTCGCGTTTGCGCATTATTGTAAAAAACGGCATAATTGTGTTTTCTGGCGCCGCCGGATGTCACACTAGGATCACGCATGAATGCCCCAAACGACGCCCCTGGGGGGGGCCACCTTAACCTTCCCGCTTCCGCGAAAGCACTCTTCACTTTGCGGACCTTCTTAAATCTTTCTACAACAGCGGCAGCGCGTACGCTTGCTCTCGCATCACGTCGGTCATGGGAACGGTGGGAGGCCGGGGCGCCCGTTCCCCCTGCCACCATCGCTTTGATTCAGGAGAAACTTCGAGGTGAATACGCCCCCACGATGCGTGACTTGGTAGTTGTGGTGGCACTCGATGAAGGCGGGCTCCCAAGAGCGGTGGATACGGTGGCGGCTGACACCTTTGTGGATCTGACAGACATCGGCGATGGGACGGCTGTCATTCGGAGCTTGGCGGTCGAGCCGGTAACCCTCGTTCCGTATGTCCGAGTGACAACTTTTCCGATAGCAGAGAACGCGCATGTCTGTGACAAGGCTAGGCAGTGGAAGTCTCTTTCGGAGAGACTCAACTAGGGGTGAAGCTTCAAGCGCCCGATGAGTGAGCCAAGCTGATCAACGCCGACCTCAGCGCCCCAAGGGGGATCCGGCGAGTCGCTAATGGTTTCTCATTTCTTGCCGCCGCGCGAAGCTAGCGCGACCCCGAACGTGAGGCGACCGTCGTAGGTCCATCGTCTTGTTTTCACGGCGGTGATCCTTCCTGCGTCGGCGTGCCGCGGATTGATGAGCACATTTGTCTCTTCGGGCACGATCGCTGAGGGCACTTCGAAAAGCGCGGTGCGATTGCTTCGCAACCATCCATCGCCAATGTCCAGTGACACTTTTCCCGCTGGGAGGACGTCCCAGCCGACTGCGAGCAGGTTGACATCGCCGTTCGTGCGCATAAACCAGACGTCATCTGGAATGTCGATTCGTACAAGCAAGCGGTTTAATGGGAGTGCCCCGGCATTGAGGTGGACCACCGTCTCGAGCGCAGCCAACGCGATGTTGGTCGCGCTATAGACCATTGGCATGCCCGGTCGGTTCCAGCGCCCGCCCGTGATTTCAGCGCCTTTGCCACCTAGGCCCTCGGCCGTGTAGTCCGGTGTCTCCGATGCGATCCGCCAGACACTGACCGTCATACGTACGCGCCACTTTGCAGTCGCCCGAGCAACTGTGACACCATAGCTTGGCCTTCTGCCGTATCCATCAAGTCTCCCGGCCGACGCCCATTCAAGGCGGGCAGCGGTTGATCCAACCATTGGGCGACCCATGTCGCCGCATCAAAATCCTCTGGTGCGCCCGACTCTTCCACCATGGCCTGCGCTTGGCCAATGAGCTTGCTCACGCCCATGACCCGAGAGGATTCCTCGCTCGACAACGCTGTCTGCTGGCTGCTCTTCCGCTGTATCGTTGCCCTAGCTAAGCCTAGCGTGCCGATCAGCTTCTCCTTTGGCATCTGCATCGAGGCGGCGAGGACGTCGACCATGCGTGCATTCACCCCTCTTTTGACGATGTTGACTTGCTCTAGAGGATCGGCCTCGTAAAACTTGCGGAAGTCGACGATGACGAAACTATTCCCGCCAAAGTCCAAAATCTCAACACCGCGGCGGTGGCCGCTGACCTGCCGCGCGCCGAGCGCTTTGGTCCCAATGCGTTTCCCAGTGGTGAACGCGTGATGTAGCCACTCGAAATCGTCGTTTGGTTTCTCGAGCGGGAACGAGCCCGGCAACTCTTTCGTGGCTTCCGTGCTGGACATGGTGGCTCCTTTGAGCTGACATTTTGCCTCGTTCGAGGCGAGCGAGTCGTTCGAGGGTAAGGCACTGATGAATTCCTGCTCGCGATGGCGTCAAATCATCGCGATCAAGTTCAATCAGCTGAGCCCATATCCTCTTTGCCACGTCGAAGCGACAGAACTCAACTTATTTAGCGCGTAAACGTCTGCCTCGGTAGAACTCGTATTGATCCGCTTTTTTCATGTGACTTGACCCAGCTGATGCATGCCACGTCATTGCACACAGGGGCCGCGGAAACGGGGCAAGGGTGGATAAAAATTCTTTCCTTATTTGGCTCAAATTTGGATGAAAAACACGTCCCATGTTGATTGCCACCGAAAATTGACCCGGCTAACGCACTAATTTCCGTCTAAGACTGACCCACGTAAAACTCTACCCTGCTCATTTTTAAGGCAGGGGAT
>NZ_LMCQ01000014.1 GCF_001424835.1 Variovorax sp. Root318D1
ACGACGAGATCCGCGGCATGCAGCAGCGCGCGCAGCCGAACACCGACAACATCATGCTGCGCGGCGTCGACTCCGCGCCCGTGCTGCCGGAAGCACCGCTGCCGCGTTCGTCCAACAGCAGTGGCAGCACCCGAATGGATGGCACCCAACTCATCCCGCTGGTGCAACCCGCCGCCGACAATCGTAAGCTCACGCCTTCTCCCTTGCACGGTGCCATGCGTCCCACCTCTGACCCCGCCAGCGGACAGGAGCTGCCGTAGCGAGCGAGTTGGAGGCAGCAGCAGCGGCATACCATCGACCCTCTCGAGCGTCGAGCTTGAGGTGAAGCGGCATCTCTTGGTCAATTGCCATCGTTAAGCGCCAAGGGTGCCCTCAAAAAAACCGCGTAGAACGCGGCCATCGAGTCTCAGGCCTCTGTTACCAAGCCCTTGCTTTGCGATATCGGTAACCTCAAGCACTCTGTTCCCGCCCGTCCTCGCCTATCCTCGGACCCGCATCAAGAGAAAGCACCTTGCCCCCGACCAAAGCCTCCGCCTCCCTGCCTCGCCCGGCGACCATGGCCGACGTCGCCGCGCGCGTCGGCGTTTCGAAGATGACGGTGTCGCGTGCGCTCAACCGCAGCACGGGCAGCGAACGGGCCACCTCGGAGGCGCTGCGCCAGCGCATCTTGCAGGCCTGCGAGGAGATGGGGTATGTCATCGACCAGACCGCGCGCACCTTCTCCAGCAAGCGCTCGGGCTTCGTCGCGGTGCTGATTCCGTCGCTCAACAACTCCAACTTTTCCGAGACCGCGCAAGGCATTGCCGCCGCACTGGAAGCGCGCGGGCTCCAACTGCTGCTGGGCTATACCGACTACCGCGTGGAAACCGAGGAGCGCCTTGTCCGCGCGATGCTCGCGCGCCGCCCCGAGGGCGTGATCCTCACCGGCGGCGCCCACACGCCCGCCGCGCGCGCCATGCTGCAGGCGGCCGGCATTCCGGTGGTCGAGACCTGGGACCTGCCAGCCACGCCCATCGAGCACACCGTCGGCTTCTCGAACGCACAAGCCGCCGCCGCGATGGTGCGGCACCTGCACGGCCAGGGCTACCGGCGCATCGCTTTCATTGGCGGCACCTCGAACCGAGACACGCGCGGCGCCGACCGCCAGCGCGGCTATGCCGAGGCGATCCGCGAACTGGGCCTGCCCGAGGCGCGCGTCATCAGCTTCGGCCAGCCCCCGATCTCAATGGCACAGGGCGGCGAGGCCGTGGTGCAGCTGATCCGGCAATGGCCGGACGTGGATGCGGTGATGTGCGTGTCTGACCTCTCGGCCTTCGGCGCGCTGATGGAATGCCAACGGCGAGGCTGGGACGTGCCGGGCCGCATCGCGATTGCGGGCTTCGGTGATTTCGAGGTGGCCCGCACCTCGCACCCGCGCATCACCACCGTCGCAGTGGACTGCGTGGGCATCGGGCGGGCCGCGGGCGAATTGCTGTTGCGCGTGATCGATGGCGCCCGCGAAGGCCATCGGCCACCCCCCGAAACGGTGCTGATCCCGTTCCGCGTCGAGCAGCGCGAAAGCTCCTGAGGCTGATCAGGCCGCGGCGGTTTCCGCGCCGGCGTCGGCAAAGTCGATCAGCACCTTCATCGCACGCTGGCGGTCGCTCGCCAGCTCGAAGGCCTCGCGTGCCTGCTGCATCGGGAAGGTGTGCGAGACGACCGGCGACAGATCGACCCGGCCTTCATTGATGAGCCGCACCGCCAGCGCGAACTCCGCGTGGAAGCGGAACGAGCCGCAGATGCTGAGCTCCTTCGCCACCACCATGTTCTGCGGAATGCTCACGTCGCCGCCCAGGCCCAACTGCACCACCACGCCGCGCGGGCGCATCACCTCCAGCCCATCGCGCAGGGCGCGCTCGTTGCCCGAGCATTCGAGCATCACGTCGAAAGTGCCTTTGTCGGCCGAATAGCGCGACACCCAGGCCTTGTCCTCTGCAACGTTGATGGTGTGGTCAGCGCCCATGGCGCGCGCAATGGCCAGTGGCTCGCCGACCACGTCGGTGGCGGTGATCTCGGCCGCGCCGTGCGCGCGCGCGGCCGCAATGGCCAGCACGCCGATGGGCCCGCAGCCCGACACCAGCACGCGCTTGCCCAAGAGCGGACCTGCGCGCGAGACGCCATGCAGTCCCACTGAAAACGGCTCGGCCAGCGCCGCCAGGCGCAGCGGCACATGCTCCGCCACCTTCACGCACTGCGTGGCCTCGCACAGCAGCATGTTGCGGAACGCGCCCTGCACGTGCGGCGTGCGCATGGCGCTGCCGTAGAAGCGCATGTCCAGGCACTGATTGGGCAGGCCCTCGAGGCAGAACTTGCAGGCGCCGCACGGGCGGCTCGGGTTGACGGCGACCTTGTCGCCGATGCGCACGCTGTCGACGCCGGGCGCCGTGGCGACCACGGTGCCCGCCACTTCATGGCCCAGCACCATCGGCTCCTTGATGCGCACGGTGCCGAAGCCGCCGTTGTGAAAGTAATGCAGGTCAGAGCCGCAGATGCCGCCCATGCCGACCTTCACCAGCACCTGGCCCGGGCCGATGTCTCCGGCGTCCTGTTCTTCCAGGCGCAAGTCATCGGGGGCATGGATCACGAGGCACATACAACGCATACGCATGGGGTTCTCCTTCAGGCCGTCAGGCGACCGGGGTAACGAGGGGCTGGCCACCGAAGTGGGCCTGCAGATTGCGGCGAACCAGTTCGCCCATGGCGCGGCGGGTCTCCTCGGTGCCGCTGCCATGGTGCGGATGCAGCACCACATTGTCGAGCGCCGCAAAGCGCGGGTCGATGCGCGGCTCGTTCAGGAACACGTCGAGCGCGGCGCCGGCGATGGTGCGCTGCTCCAACGCCTGCAGCAGGGCGCCCTCGTCCACCGTGGTGCCGCGCGACACATTCACCAGCCAGCCCTTGGGGCCGAGCGCCTGCAGCACCTCGGCATCGACGATGCCGCGCGTGGCCTCGCCGCCCGGCAGGATGACGATGAGCACGTCGCACCATTCGGCCATGGCCGTGAGATTGTTGAAGTGGCGCAGCGGGCTGCCTTCGCGCGCCGTGCGGCTGAAGTAGCCCAGCTCCATCTCGAAGCCCGAGAGCCGCCGCGCGATGGTGCTGCCGATGCGCCCGAAACCGGCGATGCCCACGCGCTGGCCGAAGACGCGCGTGGCCAACGACATCGGGCCCTTGGCCCATTCGCCGCTGCGCACGAAGCGGTCACCCGCCGGGATGCGCCGCTGCAGCGCGAGCGTGAGGCCCACGGCAAGGTCGGCGACGTCGCCGTTGAGCACGTCGGGAGTGTTGGTGACGCGGATGCCGCGCGCGCGGCAGGCCGCAAGGTCGATGCCGTCGGTGCCCACGCCGTAGCAGGCGATCAACTCCAGGTTGGGCAGCGACGCGATGAGCTCGGTGCTGGCGCCCAACTCGCCACGGGTTGCCACCGCGCGGATGGCCGGGGCGTGCTCGGCAATGAAAGCCTGGCGGTCGGTTGCTTCCCACCAGCGAAGTAGCGTGTAGTTCGCCTGCATCGGCGCCATGTCCCATTCCGGATAGGGGCCGGGCATCAGCACGTGCGGGGGTGTAGCGGCAACAGTCAAGCGGATCTCCTCGAGGGACGGCGCGGCGCGCGCAATATAGATACCGGTAACTTTAACCGCCGGCCGGGCTCGCATGAGGGAAGCTGCACGGAGGTTTTCACCATTGACGGATCAAATGGATACCGGTAACGTATTTGTATTAGTGCACCCAATCTCCTGGAGCTCCGCTTGAAACTGTTCGACCTCTCCGGGCGCACCGCCCTCATCACCGGCTCCAGCAAGGGCATCGGCTTTGCGCTGGCAGCGGCGCTGGGCTCGGCCGGCGCACGCATCGTGCTCAACGCGCGCGATCCCGCCGCACTCGAAGCCGCCCGCGACGCCTTGCGCGCCCGGGGTGTCGCGGCCGAAGCCATGGCCTTCGACGTGACCGACGCCGCCGCGGTGGAGGCGGGCGTGGCCCGCATCGAAGCCGAAGTCGGCGCCATCGACATCCTGGTCAACAACGCCGGCATGCAGCATCGCGGCCCGTTCGCGGAGTTTCCGATCGACGCCTGGCACAAGATCACCACCACCAACATCGACAGCGTGTTCTTTGTCGGCCGCTTCGTGGCGCAGCGCATGATCGAGCGCAAGCGCGGCAAGATCATCAACGTCTGCTCGGTGCAAAGCGAACTGGGCCGCCCGGGCATCGCGCCCTATGCCGCCACCAAGGGCGCGGTGAAGATGCTCACCAAGGGCATGGCCATCGACCTCGGCAAGCATGGCATCCAGGTCAACGGCCTGGGGCCGGGCTACTTCAAGACCGAGCTGACGCAGACGCTGGTGGCCGACGAGGCCTTTACCGCCTGGCTCTCCGGCCGCACCCCCGCCGGGCGCTGGGGCGACGTGGAAGAACTCGGCGGCGCGGCGATCTTTCTCGCGTCGGATGCGTCGAGCTTCGTCAACGGCCACATCCTGTACGTGGACGGCGGCATCACTGCCAGCCTCTGAATCCCATGGCCCTGCTGCAGCAACCGTACCGGGCGAGGCTGGCCGTGGTGGTCATGGGTGTGTCGGGCACCGGCAAGAGCAGCGTGGCCGCCAGTCTGGCCTGCGTGCTGGGCATGCCCTGGATCGACGGCGACGACTTGCACATGCCGGAGGCGGTGGCGCGCATGCGCGGCGGCGTGCCGCTCAGCGACGAGGACCGCTGGCCCTGGCTGGAGCGCATCGGTGCACGGCTGAGCGACGAAGCCGCGGCGCCGGCGGGCGTGGTGGTGGCGTGCTCGGCATTGAAGCGCGCCTACCGCGACCGCCTGCGCGCGGCGGCCCCGGGCGTGCACTTCGTGTGCCTCGATGGGCCGCGCGCACTGGTCCGGCACCGCCTGGAGGCGCGCAGCGGGCATTACATGCCGCCGGCGCTGCTCGACAGCCAGTTGCAGAGCTTCGAGAAGCCTGGCGCGGACGAGCCGGAGGTGCTGCACGCCGGCATCGACGAGCCCGTGCCGCTGATCGTGGCCTCCGTGGGGGCGCGGCTGATCGCCTTCGCGCAGGGGTGCGCCTTCCCAACGAAAATTGCCGCATGAGTTTTCCAAGCCAGCGCGTGGCCATCATCGGCGTCGGCATCATGGGCTCGGCCATTGCGCGCCGCCTGCTCGAATGCGGCCACGCGGTGTGCGTGTTCGACCTCGACGCCGCCAAGATCGCGGCGCTGACGCAGCAAGGGGCGCAGGGCGCCGCGAGCGCGGCCGTCGCCGCGGCGTCGGCCGACTTCGTCATCACCAGTCTCAATTCGGCCGCAGTGGTGGAGCGTGCGCTGTTCGGCGACGCCGGCGTGGCGGCTGCCGTGCCCGCGGATCCGCGCCGGCTGCTGATCGACATGTCTTCCATCGACCCGGTCTCCACGCGCCGGCTTGCCCAGCAGCTGCGCGAGCGCACGGGCATGGCCTTCGTCGATGCGCCGCTCTCGGGCGGCGCCCCCAAGGCCCTGCTCGGCCAGCTGACGGTCATGGCCGGCGGCAGCGAAGACGACGTGGCACGCGCGCGCGCCGTGATGGACAGCCTGTGCGCCAACTACACGCGCATGGGCGAAAGCGGCGCGGGCCAGACTACCAAGCTGGTCAACCAGCTGCTCTGCGCCATCGGTTTCCAGGCCGTGGCCGAGGCGGTGCGGCTGGCTGAAGCCGGCGGCGTCGATGCGTCGAAGCTGCACACCGCGCTGGCCGGCGGCCGGGCCGACAGCCAGATCCTGCGCGAGTTCGGTCCCAAGATGGCCGCGCGCGACTTCACGCCCACCGGCCGCATCGACAACATGCTCAAGGACCTCGAGGCGGTACAGGCTTTTGCGCAGGGCGAACGCCTGCCGCTGCCGCTGGCGGGCGCGGTTTCCGAGCTGCATCGCGCCTTCGTGGCGGCCGGTCTCGGGGCTGAAGACACGGCCGCCATGATGCGGCAGTTCAACGGCTACGCGCGCGACTGAAGCGCGCATTGGCCGCGCCCTGCGCGCGGCCCGACCACACATTTCAACCAGGAAAGAAGACACCCATGTTCATCCGTTGCGCGTTTTTCCGGGGCAAGGTCAAGGCCGGCATGGAAGAGGCTTTCGACCGGCACGTGCACGAGAAGCTGGTGCCGCTCTGGACCCGTTTTCCAGGCGTGCTCGAAGTGCGGGTGCTGCGCCAGATCGAAAGTGACGTGAGCGATCCAGAATTGGCCATGGTGCTGTCGACCCGCTATGCCAGCCGCGAAGACATCGCACTGGCGCTCGATTCGCCCGTGCGCTACGAAAGCCGAGAGCTCTCCAAGCACCTGTTCGAGATGTTCGACGGCACGGTCTTTCACACGGTGTTCAGCGCCGAAGAATTTCCGCTCGCCAACAGCTGATGCCGTAACGCTGGCCGACGGCGCTAGCCGCTGTCGACTTCGCCTTACTGGCGCTGCGCATGTCTCTCCGCTCCCCGGGAATTCCCGGATGCCCTTCGCGTTGCCCGAATGGGATAGTTAGTTCGCCCTTCAAACTAACTAATTTCTTACACGGCTTTTCGCCGGGCAACTTCCAAGGAGAGACATCGATGCAACTCAAGCACACCCTGGCCGCCATGGCCTTCGGCCTCACCGCAGTGGGCGCAGTGGCGCAGACCGTGGTCGGCGTGAGCTGGTCCAACTTCCAGGAAGAGCGTTGGAAGACCGACGAGGCCGCGATCAAGGCACAGCTCGAGAAGCTCGGCGCCAAGTACATCAGCGCCGACGCGGGCGGTTCGCCCGAGAAGCAGCTGGGCGACATCGAGGGGCTGATGTCCAAGGGTGCCAAGGCGCTCATCGTGCTGGCGATGGACAAGGACGCGATCCTTCCCGCCATCACAAAGGCCACGCGCCAGAAGGTGCCCGTGGTCGCATACGACCGTTTGATCGAGGCGCCGGGCGTCTTCTACATCACCTTCGACAACGTCGAGGTTGGCCGCATGGAGGCACGCGAGGTCTTCAAGGTCAAGCCCAAGGGCAACTACGTGATCATCAAGGGCTCGCCCAGCGACCCCAACGCCGACTTTCTGCGCGCGGGCCAGCAAGAGGTGCTGGATGCCGCCGTGAAGAAGGGCGACATCAAGATCGTCGGCGACGAATACACCGAAGGCTGGAAGCCCGAGGTCGCGCAGAAGAACATGGAGCAGATCCTCACCAAGGTCGGCAACAAGGTCGATGCGGTGGTGGCCGCCAACGACGGCACGGCCGGCGGCGCGGTGGCCGCGCTCACGGCCAAGGGCCTGCGCGGCGTTCCGGTATCGGGGCAGGATGCAGACTTTGCCGCGCTCAACCGCATCGCGCTGGGCACGCAGACGGCCACGGTCTTCAAGGACTCGCGAGAGCTCGGCCGCGAAGCCGCCAGCGCCGCCATTGCGCTCACGCAAGGCAAGCCGGTCGAGAAGGCCGCGCAGTGGAACTCGGGGCCGAAGAAGATCTCGCTTTCATCCCGCCTGCTCACGCCGGTGCCGATCACGCGCGACAACCTCGACGTGGTCGTGAAGGCCGGCTGGATCAAGAAGGACGAGCTCTGCAAGGGCGTCCCGGCCGCCAGCGCGCCTGCGGCCTGCAAGTAGCAACAGCGGCGAGCACAAGCGCTCGCCCATTGATTCGCGCAGCACTGCGCCGGCCGGCCTGCGGGCTCGGCCGGAGAGCCGCCGCGCACCCGTACCTTCGAGAGGGCAACTAAATGAGCAACCAAACACCAGGCTGGTGGCGGCGCACCGGCGTCGACCTGCGGCTGCTGTTGATGAGCGTGCTGCTGATCGCGATGGGCGTGGTCTTCAACGTGATGTCCGGCGGCGTCTTCCTGTCGCCCGAGAACCTCTACAACGTGGCGCAGCAGACGGCCGTTGTGGGCATCGTCGCGACGGTCATGGTGCTGGTCATCGTGGCGCGCCACATCGACTTGTCCGTGGGTTCGGTCATGGGCTTTGTCGGCGTATTGATCGCGTACCTGCAATACACATCGGGCTGGTCGTGGCCCACGGCCTGCCTGGCGGGCTTGGCCGTGGCACTGCTGGTGTCGATCTACCAGGGCTGGCTGACGGCCATGCTGGGCGTGCCGTCTTTCGTGGTCACGCTGGGCGGGCTGATGTCGTTCCGCGGCGCCGCGTTCCTCGTGGCCGACGGCAAGACGCAACCGGTGAACGACGAGTTCTTCCAGCGCCTGGGCGGCGGTTACGACGGCGGCATCGGCACCACCGCGACCTGGGTTCTCGCGGCGTTCGTGGCGGTGGTGTTGTTCGCGCGCATGCTGCAGAAGCGCCGCGCGCGCGCTCATCACGAGATGCCCAACGAGCCGCTGTGGCTGGAGCTGCTGCTGACCGCCGTGCCGGTGGCGGTGGTGTTCGTTTTTGCGGCCGTCATGAACAACTACCAGATCGCGTCGAAGGACGCGCCGCAGGGCCTGCCGATTCCGGTGCTCATCTGGGCCGTGGTGGCCATCGTGCTGTCGTTCATCGTGCACCGCACGCGCTTCGGACGCTACGTGTTCGCGATGGGCGGCAACCCGGATGCGGCCGCGCTGGTGGGCATTCCGGTGAAACGCGTCACGCTGATGCTGTTCGCACTGCTCGCGGTGCTGGTGACGGTGGCGGCCATCGTGTCGATTGCGCGGCTCAATGCCGGCACCAACTCCCTCGGTACGGGCATGGAGCTGTACGTGATCGCGGCCGCCGTGATTGGTGGCACGGCGCTCGCGGGCGGCAGCGGCTCGATCTTCGGCTCCGTGCTGGGCGCGCTCATCATGCAATCGCTCGACAGCGGCATGCTGCTGCTCGACGTGCCCATCGGCAAGCGCATGGTGATCATCGGACAGGTGCTGATCGTGGCGGTGGTGTTCGATGTTCTCTATCGCAAGCGCTTTGGAGAGAACTGAAATGAGCACCATCGACACATCCACGCCCCTCGTCGAACTGCGCGACATCCGCAAGGCCTTTGGCGGCGTGAAGGCGGTGGACGGCGTGAGCGTCAACCTTCATCCGGGCGAAGTGGTTGCGGTGCTCGGCCACAACGGTGCGGGCAAGTCCACGCTCATGAAGATGCTCGCGGGCGCCTACCCGATTGATTCTGGCGACACGCTGATCGAGGGCGAGAAGGTCCACATCCGCACGCCCGCCGAGGCGCAGGCGCTGGGCATCGAGACCATCTACCAGACGCTCGCGCTGGCCGACAACCTCGACTCCGTGTCCAACCTCTTTCTCGGCCGCGAAAAGATGACGCGCTGGAACACGCTCGACGATCATTTCATGGAAGTGCAGGCGCGCAAGGTGTTCCACCGCCTGAACAAGAACTTCACCAACATCCGCATTCCGGTGCGCCGCCTCTCGGGCGGGCAGCGGCAGGTGGTGGCGATCTCGCGCGCGCTGTACTTCAACGCGCGCATCCTCATCATGGACGAACCGTGCGCCGCGCTCGGCCCCGAAGAAACCGCGATGGTCGGCGGGCTCGTGAAGCAGCTTAAGGCCGATGGCGTCGGCATCTTTCTGATCACGCACGACATGCCCGACGTCTTCTCGCTGAGCGACCGCGTCGCGGTCATGAAGAACGGCAAGCTCGTCGGCACCTACCGCACCGCGGACGTCACCGAAGACGAAGTGCTCGGCATGATCATCGCCGGCAAGCGCCCCGAAGGAAAAGAGCAGGCGCACAGGTGAACGCAGGCGCGCTCGTGGTTCGCAGGTTGGGGGTCGGATCATGACCATCGGCGATCAGCAGTTGCTCAAGCGGATGAACCGCAGTGTCTTGCTGCGTTTGCTGCGCGCCCGCCCGGGTCTCTCGCGTGCGCGGCTTGCCGACGAAAGCGGCCTCACCAAATCGACCGTGAGCCTCCTGGTGCGCGAGCTGCTCGACGAGGGCTGGCTCAGCGAGGCGGGTACCACGGTTGCCGATGGTCTGGGGCGGCCTTCAACGCCGCTGCAGATCAACGTCGGCGTGCGCGCGTTGATGGGCGTCGAGATCGCCGTCGAAACGGTACGCCTGGCCTGCGTCTCGCTGCAGGGCGAGGTGCTCCATGCCGACACGCATGCGCTGACCGACAGCGCACCGGCCGGCGTCTGCGCGCAGGTCGCGCGCATGGCTGCGGAAGCGCACCTGCAGTTGAACGAACGGGGATTGCGCCTGTCGAGCATTGGCGTCTGCGTGCCCGGCGCGGTGGACGATTGCACCGGCGTGGTCCGCTTTGCGCCCAACCTCGGCTGGCGCAATGTGAGCCTGCTGCCCGCGCTCGAGCAAGCCTTTGCCGCGGCGGGCCTGCCGGGCGTCACGGTGCAGCTGCAGAACGATGCCGATGCCGCCGCGCTCGGCGAGTACGAGTTCTTCGGCGGCGAAGGCGGCGATCCGCTGATCTTCGTCAGCTGCGACGTGGGCGTGGGTGCCGGCGTGGTGCTGAACGACCGCCTCTTCACCGGCGCGCAAGGCATGGCGGGCGAGATCGGCCACACCATTCTGCAGATCGACGGGCCGTTGTGCTCGTGTGGGCGAAGAGGCTGCGCCGAAGCCTTCTTCGGCTCCCGCGCGCTGGAGCGTGAGGCGCCCGACACGGCGCGTGCGGCTGCCTTCTTCGGCGTGCTGCTGCAGAACCTGTGGGTCACCTTCGACCCGCGCGCCATCGTTCTCGGCGGCAAGTCGTGCACCCACCATCGCGGCCTGGCGCAGGCGGCTTTCGAGATGGTGAAGCGCCATGCCGATGCGGCCGGCATGCCCGCGCCCGAGCTGCGCCTGGCCCACCATGGCGAGCTGGCGCCGGCGGTGGGCGCGGCCGCGCTGGCGCTGCACGAGTACCTCCGGCCGCTTCAGCCCGATGCGCGCGCGCGCCGCGCACGCGCGGCACGCGAGTACGCGTTGCCTTCGGCCTGAAAATCGTTGGCGGGGCGCCGGCAGGTCCGCGGCACACCGCCGATGTATGGCGACTGCGCGTACGCCTGCGCACGGGTGCCTTGGCCTAGCTTCTGGGGTTTTCCGTCCCCCGGAAGAACCCGCCGGGCGCTGCGCTCTTGTCTTCCTCGCGCCATTCGCGCAGGCGTCGGTACAGGGTTCCACGCGACACGCCCAGCTGCCGCGCCGCCTGCGAAACGTTGCCGCCTTGCGCGGCCAGCGCTTCCTCGATCAGCTTGCGGCTGTGCTCGCGCAGGGTCTCGCTTTGGAGCGCCTCCGGCTCCGGTGCTTGCGAAGTGCCTCCTTCTGACGGTGCCGTCTCGATCGGTGCTGGCGCCGTCGCCATCGCACTGGTCTGGCCCGGCATCGCCACCGCGTGCCTGAAGTCCGCGCCGTCTGCGGCCTTGAGCCGCGCCTGCACCCACACGCCGAGCCCGCTGGCCAGGCGCAGCGGCTGGGCGGCTTCGCGCCGTTCCAGCCGCAGGAGGCTCGCGAGATCGTGGCCCAGCATGGACTCGACGTCACGCTCGCACGCCTCCTCGGGCAGGCGGCCGATCAGCCGCGCGCCGGCGCCGTTGAGCCAGGCGATGGTGCCGTCGGGCGCCACGCCCGCCAGAGCTTCCATCGGCGTGCCAAGCAAGCTGGGGCTGGCCTGAAAGCGCAGGATCAGGTGGTCGCGCGACTGGGCCTGCAGCAGCCGGTTCTCGATGGTGGTGGCGTAGAGCGCCACCATCGAGGCCGCGTCGAAACCGAAGCGCCGCGCCTCCATCGTGATGTCGAGCACACCGGCCAGGCGCCCCGTCACGTCGCGGATGGGCGCCGCGGCGCATTGCATCTGGGACAGCACGTCGAAGTAGTGCTCCGCGCCGTCGACAGTGCAGGCCTGCCCCGTGGTCGCGACGATGCCCGGCGCCGTGGTGCCGACCATGCGCTCTGAAATGTTCACGCCGACGCGCGCGGTCTTTCGCAGCACCGGCTGGTGCGCCCCGGCCGGGTGCTGCGTAACGTGCACCACCACGCCCTCGCCGTCGGTCAGGATCACGCGGGAGTCGGTGCCCGAGAGCGCGCTTTCCATGCTCGCAAGCTCTTGCTGCGCAACCTCGAGCAGTTCGCGATTGCGCGCCAACGTGGCGTGCAGCCGGCTCGGCGTGACCGCATCGAAGGGCACGATGCGTTGCCGGTCGCTGTGGTTGCGGGTGCAGCGCAGCCACGACTGGATCACCGCTTCGCCGACGAGCCCCGAGGGGCGCACGCCTTCCTCGAAGAACTGCTGCCGCGCGAGCGCAACGCGCTGCGCCGGCGTGGTGGAAAAGAGTTGGCGCGGCGCAGTGGCCGTGCCCAGCCTTTCGAAAGCCATGCTGTTCGCTGCTCCTCGAAGTCGGGGGAACCAGGAAATGGGGAAATCGTGACCCCCTCGAATGTGTTCTGCAATGGAACAGCGCCAGACTGGGGAAATCCCGAGGGTGAAGGAAAGGGCCACAAAAACGATCCTTGCGGCACAAAGGAGACTCACGATGACAAAGATCCACGCCGGGCTGCTTCCGCTCGCCGTTGCATGGCTGTGCCTGGGCGCATCGACTGCTTCGGCCCAGGCGGCCGGAACCCCGCAGGAGCGCGCCGCTACGGCCGTCCAGCGGGTGAACGGCAACTTCATCCGCGACAACGCGGCACAGAAGAAGACCCCTGACTGGCCGAGCTACGGCCTGGATTACGCCGAGTCGCGCTTCAGCAAGCTCGACCAAGTGAACGCCGGCAACGTGAAGCAGCTGGGCCTGATGTGGTCGTACAACCTCGAGTCGACGCGCGGCGTGGAAGCCACGCCGCTGGTGGTCGATGGCGTGATGTACGTCACCGCGTCATGGAGCGTGGTGCACGCGATCGACACGCGTACCGGGCAGAAGCTCTGGACCTTCGATCCGCAGGTCGACAAGGCCAAGGGCTTCCGCGGCTGCTGCGACGTGGTGAACCGCGGCGTGGCGCTGTACGAAGGCCGGGTCTACGTGGCGGCCTACGACGGCCGCCTCATTGCGCTCGACGCGGCCACGGGCCAGAAGGTCTGGGAAAAGAACACCATCGAGGGGCAGAAGGGTTCCTACACCATCACCGGCGCGCCGCGCGTCTTCAAGGGCAAGGTCATCATCGGCAACGGCGGCGCCGAGTACGGCGTGCGCGGCTACGTCACCGCCTACGACGCGAAGACCGGCGACCAGAAGTGGCGCTGGTTCGTGGTGCCGGGCGATCCGAGCAAGCCTTTCGAGGACGAATCGATGGCGCGCGCCGCCAAGACCTGGGATCCGAGCGGCAAGTACTGGGAGGCGGGCGGTGGCGGCACCGCATGGGACAGCTTCGCTTTCGACCCCGAGCTGAACCTCATGTACGTGGGCACCGGCAACGGCTCGCCCTGGGCACGCAGCAAGCGAAGCCCCAGCGGCGGAGACAACCTCTACTTGGGCTCGGTGGTGGCCCTGAACCCCGACACCGGAAAGTACGTGTGGCACTACCAGGAGACCCCCGGCGACAACTGGGACTACACCTCCACCCAGTCGATGATCCTGGCCAACGTCAAGCTTGGCGGCAAGGCGCGCAAGGTGCTGCTGCACGCGCCGAAGAACGGATTTTTCTTCGTCATCGACCGCACCAACGGCAAGTTCATCTCGGCGAAGAATTTCGTCGAAGTGAACTGGGCCACCGGCTACGACAAGAACGGCCGGCCCATCGAGATTGCCGCCGCGCGCCAGAACGAAAAGCCCGGCGACAGCATCCCGGGCCCCTTCGGCGCTCACAACTGGCACCCGATGTCGTTCAACCCGCAGACGGGCCTCGCCTACCTGCCCGCGCAGAACGTGCCGATCAACCTGATGGACGACAAGGACTGGAAGTTCGACCAGAACGTGCCCGGCCGACCGCACGGAGGAATGGGCTGGAACACCGCCATGTTCGCCAATGCCGAGCCGCCCAAGAGCAAGCCCTTCGGCCGTCTCATCGCCTGGGACCCGGTGGCGCAGAAGGAAGCCTGGGGCGTGGACTACGCCTCGCCCTGGAACGGCGGCACGCTCACCACGGCAGGCAACCTCGTGTTCCAGGGCACGGCCGATGGTCGCCTGCTGGCCTACAACGCCAAGACCGGCGAAAAGCTCTGGGAGACCCCCACCGGTACCGGCGTGGTCGCGGCCCCGTCCACCTACATGGTCGACGGCAAGCAGTACGTGTCGGTCGCAGTGGGCTGGGGCGGTGTGTACGGCCTCGCGCAGCGCGCCACCGAGCGGCAGGGCCCGGGCACGGTCTACACCTTCGCGGTCGGCGGCACGGCCAAGATGCCCGAGTTCGTGCAGTACCGCATGAGCAAGCTGGTCGAGGGCGTGAAGTACGACCCCGCCAAGGTGCAGGCCGGCACCATGCTCTATGTGAGCAACTGCGTTTTCTGCCACGGCGTGCCGGGCGTGGACCGCGGCGGCAACATTCCGAACCTCGGCTACATGGATGCCGCCTACATCCAGAACCTGGACAAGTTCGTTCTCAACGGTCCTGCCGTGGGGCGCGGCATGCCCGACTTCACGGGCAAGCTCTCGGCCGAAGAAATCGAGAGCATCAAGGCCTTCATCCAGGGCACGGCGGACGCGATCCGGCCCAAGTAAGGACGACAAGGCAGAGCGGGCCGGTCAGCCCGCGAGCCGCAGTTCGTGGATAAGGCCCGCCACGTTGCTCACCTGCAGCTTGTCGTAGATCGACTGGATGTGGTTGCGCACCGTGGCGGGCGAGCGGCTCAAAATGGTGGCGATGTCCTTGTGGGTATCGCCCCTGGCGAGCAGCTCGGCAATGGTGTGCTCGCGCGGCGTGAGACTGTCGGCGCGGCAGCGCTTGCGCACGCTCAGGAACAGCAGGCGCTGTTCGAGCCGGTACGACACTGCGACATGCCGGCCCAGGTAGGCGGACTGCACCGTCATGAAATGTTCCAGCAGCGACTGCGGCAACGCCTGGCGCGGCCAGCCGGCGAACTCTTCCTGCATCAGCGCGACGAAGGTCACGTCGCAGTGATAGATCGCGCCTTTCAGGTCGGCGATGGCTGAGCCGCGGGGCTGCACGCCGGAGGTCGGCGAGAGCGTCCGGTCCAGGTGCATCACGCGGTTGAGCGCCAGTGCCTGCATGAGGTGCGGCGACAGGCTGGCCAGGAGGCTCACTTCCTCGGGCTTGCAATGCGCGTCCGGGTCGGCGCGGAACAGCGAGAACCAGTGCATGAAGTTGGACCGCGGGTCGCTGTCCATCGTGATGAAGATGTTGTTCTGGTCATAGCGCTGCACGTAGTCCAGAAACGGCGCGTACTTGGGCCCGCTCCACCAGCTCGCCGAGTTGAAGCCTCTCGTGGCATGTCCCTTGCCGAAGAAGCTCGCGGCTGCGGAGTCGAGGTGCTTGAAGGACTCGTACTCCATCATCATCTCGGGCGTTTTGCGGTGCAGGTGCAGCGTGTGCACCTCGATTCCCTCGTCGGCTGTGGTGGCCGTGCCCCACATCGACGCGTCGAAGGACAGCACCGGCTTGATGAGGTCGAGCGCGGCATCCTGGAAGGCGCTGATCGGCAGCTCGTGCGAGAGCCGGTAGAGCTGCAGCAGCAGCTCGCTGAAGTCGTGCAGTGCGGCCGGTCGGGTCATCGCTGCAGTCTTTCATTGCGCCTTCTCAGTGCGCATCCCATATTCCGGTGATTTGTTCTTCGGCACGCCGACGGACTTCAAGAATGGTGCATTTGCATCATTTTTTTTGGAGAAGTGAAAGCTATTGTTTGCGGGGCCTCCGGTTGCCAGAGGTGTCCAACCTTTTTAGAAGAGCTCATCCATGCCACATCTCACCCGCAAACTCCCCCATGTCTTGTCCGCTGTCACCTTGGCGCTCCTCTCAGCGTGCGGAGGTGGCGGAGGCGGGAGCGGCGGCGGGTTCGGCTTCATTCCTCCGGCTTCGACGTCGAATGGCGGCGGCGGCGGCGACCAACCCGCGGCCGCCACGACGCTGAGCGGCACGGTCGCCACCGGCGCGGCCTTTGCGGGCGCGGCGCTCACGGTGTTCGACCAGACCGGTGCCAAGGTCTGCGAAGTGACCACCACGGCCGAAGGCACCTACAGCTGCTCGCTGCCGGCCGGCACCAAGGCGCCGCTGGTCATCCAGGCCGTGCGGGACGACCTGACCCTGTACAGCACCACCGCGAGCACCGCCACCGGCACCACGAACGTGACGCCGCTCACCACCATCATCGTGGCGCAGCTTTCGCCCAACGGCGATCCCTCGCAGCTGGCCGCCGCGATCCAGGCCGATGCCGGCGCCGTCACGGCCGGATCGATCGGCGACCAAGTGGCGAAGCTGGTTGCCGCACTGCAGCCGCTCCTCACCGCGCTCAACCTGAGCATTGACCCGATGAGCGGCGAGTTCGCGGCCAACGGCACGGGGCAGGACCGCGTGCTGGACGCCATCAACGTGTCGGTCCGCCCGGACGGCACAGCCGCCAACATCGAGATCACCGTGAAGACGCTGCCCGCCGGTGAAGACAGCCCGCCGGTGTCGATCGTCTTTCGCAGCGGCGATGCCGTCATTGCAACGCTGCCCCCCGTCGATACGGCCTCCCTGGTGTCGCCACCCACGCCGGCCATGGTGCAGGCCCTGCTCGACCGCATCAACGCCTGCTATGCGCTGCCGCTCGCACAGCGCGTCGACAGCCCCATCGAGTCGGACGGCAATGCCTACGGCAGCGCCGCCAACGTGGTGGCGCCGGCGTGCCGCACGCTGTTCGTGGGCGACGACCCGGCCAGCTTCGTCTCGGCCGGCGCGCCCGTTGGCCGCGTGAGCAGCGGTGCGCGCCGCTCGTTCGAAAGCCTGTTCCGCTTCGGTCCCACCAACCTGAAGCACGATCGTGGCAACTTCGAATACTTCCATGCCAACGGGGACATTGCGCTGACGTTTCGCTGGACCGACGTCATCGGCAACACCGACAACGACTTCATCAACGCGAAGATCGTGGACGGCGCGCTGAAGCTCACCGGAAACAGCAACACCTACCGCGCGGCCGTGCGGCCGCAGCTCGAGAAGAAGGACTATCTGAAGCACCAGAACCTGGTCTTCCATTCCGTCGGCTACGTCATTTCGATCGACAACGTGCGCGACGGCAACGGTGACCCGATCCTTTCGAAGGTGGTGGCGACCACGGCATCGCTGCCGGGCAAGGAATTGGTCCTGGTGCCCAAGACCGGCCTGAACACGCTGGTGCTCACGCCGGACGGCACTGCGGGCTCGGCGTTGAACTCGGCGCTGTGGCGCATGTCCGCGCGCTACCTGGATCCAGCCCAGACCGGCAGCCCGAGCGATTTCGAGAATGCCAACCTCTTTGCCACGCCGCCGTACACCGACGAGCAGCTCGGCAAGATCGCCGACCAGACCGTGTGGAAACTGGAGTTCTTCCGCGCGGACGGCACAACGCCGAATGTCGTGCAATACGTGCGCACCTTCTCCCGTGTGCCCACCATTGCGGAGGCAGTGCAGACCCCCCTGGTGGAACTCGCACCTGCCTTGCGCGCCGAACTGCTCGCGGAAAGCCAGAACACCGCGCGCGGCATCGTCTTCGGAGCGCCGACCCCGTCGGAGCCCAACAACGTCGATTTCAGCGCCGATGGCGACCTCGACGGCTGGGTGGTTCCGAACGGCGCGCTCGCGCCTACCTCGTTCGGCGTCTTCGGCCGCGCGCCCGGCCCCAGCGGCGCCCGCTTCAGCGAAACCGTGACCGTGCGCAGCACGGCCCGCAAGGCGATGGTCTATTGCCAGCCCGTGGGCGGCAGCGACGCGCACTGCGTACCGGCCGACAACAACAGCTGGCAGTACGCCCAGGGCGCGTCGCTGAGCACCTTCAGCTTCACGGCACGCACCGCGCGTCAAGTCGACGTGCGCAAGAACTTCGAAGTCTGGACCGTCACGCTTCCCTGAGCTTCCTGCTGTCACCGCCATGAAAAAAGCCGCCGGACCTGAGGGCCCGGCGGCTTTTTCTTGAGACCGAGAAGATCAGTCGGCGTACACGCCGGCAGCCTTGATGATCGGGCCCCACTTGGCGATTTCAGCCGAGACGAACTTCTTGTGCTCGGCCGGCTCGACGCGCTTGTCGGTGGTAATCACCGCGCCAAGGCCTTCCTGGCGCTTGATGAACCCCGGGTCCTTCATGGCGGCCCGGATGGCTTCGTTGAGCTTCTTCACCACCGGCGCCGGCGTGCCCTTGGGCGCGTACACGCCGTGCCAGATGGTGACTTCGAAGTCCTTCAGGCCCGATTCGGCGAGCGTGGGCAGGTCTTTCAGGACCGCTGGCGTGGTCAGGCGCTTGGACGTGGTCACGGCATAGGCCTTGACCTTCTTGGCTTCGATCTGCGACGTGGTGTTGGTGGTCTGGTCGCACAAGAGGTCGATCTGGCCGCCCAGCAGGTCGGCAATGGCTGGCGCGGTGCCCTTGTAGGGAACCGCCGTCATGTCGGTCTTGAGCGCGCTCTGGAACAGCAGGCCGCACAGGTGCGAGGCTGCGCCCAGGCCGGCGTTGCCGAGGTTGATCTTGCCCTTGTTGGCCTCGATCCAGCTCGTCAGTTCCTTGTAGTTGTTGGCCGGCAGGCCCGGCTTGCCGATGAGCGTCATCGGCACTTCATTGACCATGCCGAGGTATTCGAAGTCGTTCTCGACGTTGAACGGCAGCTTGCGGTACAGCGCCGGCATTGTCGACATGGCAATGTGGTTCAGCAGCAGCGTGTGGCCGTCGGGTGCGGCGCGGGCCACCTTGGTGGTGCCGATGGAGCTGCCGGCGCCCGCGGTGTTGTCCACCACGATCGTCGTGCCGAGGGTCTTCTGCATGGCTTCAGCCAGGTCGCGCGCCACGCGGTCGGTCGGGCCGCCGGCTGTGAAAGGCACTACCAGCGTGACGGTCTTGCCCGCAGGGAAATCCTGGGCGAAAACGCCGGTGGCGGCAGCGGCAATCGCCGTAAATGCAAGCAATTTCTTCATGATGTCTCCCGACGATTGAAATGAAAACGGCCGCGATCATAAGGGCTGACCACGGCCTGACCCATAGCGAATAGCCCTAGGAACGTGCCAAAAGGCGCTCTTTACTCGGGCATGATGCGCGCTCGCAAATCGCGCCTGGGGAGGCGCGAAGAAAAACCATAAACACGGCAGGCCCGAGGGCCGCATCGAGGAGGAATTTCCAAATGGATCCATGGGTCTATCCGCGCGAGCGCTCGCTCGGCATCATCACGCTCGCGCTCGGCCTTCTGGTCTGGGTGCTGTTGGTGCTCGGCACGCTGGGCATTGCGCTGGTCTACGTGCTGTTCGGCTTCATTGCCTACGTATTCGCTCAATCGGCCGTCATTGCCTGGATCAAGGGCACGGCCGTGAAGCTTTCGCCCACCCAGTTGCCCGAGCTGCATGCGCGCTTCGAGGCCTGCTGCGGATATCTCGGCATTCAGCAACCGCCCGAGGCCTACCTGCTGCATGGCGACGGCATGTTCAATGCCTTTGCCACCCGCTTCTTCGGCCGCAACTTCGTCGTTCTGCTGTCCGACGTGGTCGATGCGATGGAAGCCCAGCCCGACGGCATCAACTTCTACATCGGTCACGAGCTCGGCCACATCCGCCGCGGCCACCTCACGGGCCATATCTGGCGCGCTCCGGTGCTCTGGCTGCCACTGCTCGGCGCCGCCTATTCCCGCGCGAAGGAATACACCTGCGACCTGCATGGCGCCGCCTGCTGCGAGCAGCCCGACTCCGCGCCCCGCGCACTCGTGGCGCTGGCCGCCGGTGCGCAGCAATGGCGCAACGTCGACCTGCAGCGCTACGCCGACCAGTCGGTGGGCAACGGCGGGTTCTGGGGCTCGTTCCATGAAGTGATCGCCGGCTACCCCTGGCTCACCAAGCGCGTGGCGCGCACCATCGACGCCGACGCGAAGCTGCCGAGCCGCAATCCCGTGGCTTACGTGCTCGCGATCTTCGTGCCCTACACCGGCCGTGCCGGCGGCGGTGCGCTGGCGTTGGTGATGGTGGTCGCCATCATCGGCGTGCTGGCCGCGGTGGCCATCCCGGCCTACAAGGAATACCAGACCCGCGCGGTCGTTTCCCAGGCTTGGTCGGAGGCCGCGCCGGTGCGCGAAGCGCTCGGCAACTACTACAAGCAGAAGGAAGAGATTCCCGACTCGCTCTCGATCGCCGGCGCACCCGAAAGCCTGCCCGGCGGCGCGGAGTTGACGCTGGATTCGGACACCATGGTGGTCGAAGTCGCGCTTCCAAAGGCGGCAGGCAAGCTGCTCATGGAGCCCTCGGCCACCGACGACGGCATTGCGTGGAACTGCGTGGCCGGTGACGACCTGGCTGATAAGGCACTGCCGATCGCCTGCCGCAAATAGCGGCAAACCGAACGACATATACAGTCGTAAGAGAAGTTTGCCGGCCGTTGAACTGTCCGACAGGCGGACCCGACGCGTGCCGATGCCCTCCACGGGGGTGGGTTCTAGGGTGAAGTCTTTGTTGCCATCACCAGGCATCCAACAAGGAGAACTTCACCCATGCCCATCACCTCATCCTCGCTGGACGGAATGAAGGTTGCCATCCTCGTGTCGGACGGCTTCGAACAGGCCGAGATGACCGAGCCACGCAAAGCGCTCGAAAGTGCGGGCGCAGAGACGCAGGTCGTCTCGCCGCTCGACGGCAGCGTGCGCGGCTGGAAGCACCTCGAACCGGCCGACACCTTCGAGGTCGACGTGCCGCTCAAGAACGCCAATGCCGATGACTTCGATGCGCTGCTGCTGCCCGGCGGCGTGGTCAACCCCGACGCACTGCGAATCAACCAGAAGGCCGTGGCCTTCGTGCGCGCATTCGTCGAATCGGGCAAACCCATTGCCGCCATCTGCCATGGTCCGTGGACGCTCATCAACGCCGATGGCGTCAAGGGCCGAAAGCTGACGTCGTGGCCTTCGCTGCGCGCCGACCTGATGAATGCGGGCGCGACATGGATCGACAAGGAAGTGGTGGTCGACAGCGGCCTGGTGACGAGCCGCAGGCCCGACGACCTGCCCGCATTCAACCGCGAAATGACGAAGCTGTTCGAACTCGCGCATGAAGCCGCGCTTCACTGAGAACCGACTGTTGATCGCATGTCGCTGACCGTGCAGGTGCTTCAAGCCGCAGCGCCCGGTCCGGTGTAGAGCGCACGCGGCACGGCCGGTCTTCGTGTCGCCGCCGCCTTCCGGTACGCTCGCAGCTTTCGCATCGCCGGCCCCATACGTTCGAGTGATGCGCCAAGCAAGGCGAAAGCGTTCCAGTCCCATGGCGGCATCTTCTTCATTCGATCGCACCCAGCAACTGCCCAGACATTTCGCATGGATTGCCGTGGCGGTCGCTGCGGCCCTTTTCGTCGTGAACATGGCGGTGCTGCTGCTGCCGTCCTCGCCGCACAGCGAGCAGATGCGGAGTGTGTACGCGCAACCGGGCGTGTGGGTTCCGCTCTTGTCGCGCGTCGCCACGGTGTGGTTGCTGGCCGCGACCCTGGCGTGGAGCCATGCGCGCAAGGCGCTCGACGAGCGCGGCGCGGCCCGCATCGCGCAGCTTCGCGCGCCTGCCAGCCGCTTCGGCGTCGTGTACCTCGCGGCGATGGTGATCAACTTTCTTGTCTTGACGCCGCTGTTCTACCAGGCGCAGGTGCTCTTCATGCCAGGCGGTCCGCTGCACCAGCACGTCGACACGTACGGCATGCGATCGCTCATGGCCACGTCGATGCTGATCCAGTCTGCCCTCCAGATGCTCGTGCTCGTCGCAAGCGTGTGGCTCGCTGCCAAGTTCGCGCTGCGCGAGCGCAGCACGGCCCCCACCGCTGAATCGCCTGCCGCGCTAGACCCCGGCATGGATGCGTCGACTCGCAACGCCGTCGCACTCGTGGCGGCCGCGACTTTCGTCTCGCTGCAGCTATGGGTCGGCAACGCCGCGAGCGGCTGGGTCGACACGTCGAGGGACTCGGCCTTGTTGCCGCTTCTTCTCGGCTGGTTCGGCGTGCCGCTGCTTGTCTTTGCACTGGCGTTCTGGGGCAGCTGGCTGGGCGCCGCTCCGGAGCCCGCGCAAGCGCGTCCCTTCCGGGCCGTGGCGGCCGCGGCGTCGGCCTTCGTGCTGCTGCAGGTGGCCTGCGCTGCCTTGGCAATTGGCGGGCTGCTGTGGATTGCAGGCGCGAGTTCCTCCGGCCGCAGCAGCGACAGTCGCCTCGTGATGTTCGCCGCCGGGATGGTGGCGATCTACCTCGTGCTGCTGGTGGTGCTGCTGCGCACGGTCACGCGCCGGTTCTACCGCCGCTACTTGTAGCTGCGCGCGTCCTCGATCACCTTGCCGTCGTTCGGCAGGGTGCCCGGTGCCACCAGTTCGATGGTTCCGCGCAGCTTGGTCACTTCGCGCACCGCATCGGCAATGCGCGCATCGAGTCCGGCGGGTGCGCCGTCGCATTCGAGCCTGAAAATCATCTGGTCGTCGCCCATCTCGCCCGAGACCACGAGGCGCGCGCGCTGTATCTCCGGAAAGCGCCGCGCGATCTCCGCCACCTGCGAGGGATGCACGAACATGCCGCGCACCTTGGTGGTCTGGTCGGCGCGGCCGAGCCAGCCCTTGATGCGCTTGTTGGTGCGGCCGGTGGGGCAGGTGCCCGCGAGCATGGCGGAAAGATCGCCGGTGCCAAAGCGCACCAGCGGATAGTCGGGGTTGAAGGTGGTCACCACGATCTCGCCCACTTCGCCGTCGGGCACCGGGTCGCCGGTGCCGGGCCGCACGATTTCTACCAGCACGCCTTCGTCGATCACCAGGCCTTCGCGTGCGCTGGTTTCGTAGGCGATGAGGCCGAGATCGGCGGTGGCGTAGCACTGCGTGCCCTTCACGCCGTGCGCGGCGATCCAATCGTGCAGGCTGGGCGGAAAGGCCTCGCCGGAAACGAGGGCCTTGGTGAGCGAAGGCAGCTTCAGGCCTTTTTCCTCGGCCTTTTCCAGCAGGATCTTCAGGAAGCTCGGCGTGCCGGCATAGCCTTCGGGCTGGAGGTCGGCCATCGCCTCGAGCTGCTGCTCGGTCTGGCCGGTGCCGCCCGCGAACACGGTGCAGCCCATGGCGCGTGCGCCGCTCTCCATGATGGAGCCGGCCGGCGTCATGTGATAGCTGAAGCTGTTGTGGATGAGCTCGCCAGTGCGAAAGCCGGCCGCATGCAGCGCACGCGCCGTGCGCCAGTAGTCGCGCGCTTCGCCTTCGGGTTCGTAGATGGTGCCGGGGCTTGCGAACACGCGCGGCATGCGCGAGCCGCGGCCGATGGCGGAAAAGCCGCCGAAGGGGTCGTCGGCGCGCCGCTGCTTCTGCAGTTCGAGCAGTTCGGTCTTGCGTGTGACGGGCAGCTTGGCGAGTGCTTCGCGTGTCGTGATGTCGCCGGGCTTCACGCCATCGAGGATTTTGGCGAACGCAGGTGCGGCGGTCTGGGCCTGCGCGATCTGCTTCGGCAGCGCAGCCAGAAGGTCGCGCTCGCGCTCGGCGGGGTCGCGGATTTCGAGGGCGTCGTAGTGGTCGGTCATAGTTTCAATGCCCTTCTTCATCAGATGGCGAGCGCAGCGAAGCCCGTTCGCGAGCACCCGCGGAACCGGCTTTGCCGGGCTGCCGGGTGCGCCCCCTAGAGGGGGGAATCGAGCTACACGAAGTGAGCGAGGAACGGGGGTGGGCCATTACGCCAGCCACCTCTTGCGCCGCTTGTAGCTCTTCACGTCACGGAAACTCTTGCGATCCGCGCCCCCGACCCCAAGGTAGAACTCCTTCACGTCCTCGTTCTCGCGCAGGCTCTTGGCCTCGCCGTCCATCACGATGCGGCCGTTCTCCAGGATGTAGCCGTAGTCGGCATAGCGTAGCGCCATGTTGGTGTTCTGCTCGGCCAGCAGAAAGGTCACACGTTCGTTGGTGTTGAGGTCTTTCACGATCTCGAACACCTCCTCGACGATCTGCGGCGCGAGCCCCATCGAGGGTTCGTCGAGCAGCACCATCGTCGGGTTGGCCATCAGCGCGCGGCCGATGGCGCACATTTGCTGCTCGCCGCCCGACGTGTAGGCGGCTTGCGAAGTGCGGCGCGTCTTGAGCCGCGGGAAATAAGCGTAAACCTTCTCCAACGTCTCGGCGATTGCCGCCTTGCCGTCGGTACGCGTGTAGGCGCCGGTCATCAGGTTCTCTTCGATGGTCAGGTGCGCGAAGCAATGCCGGCCTTCCATCACCTGGATAAGGCCGCGCTTGACCAGTTCAGAAGGCGAAAGCGCCTCGATGCGTTCGCCGCGCAGCTCGATGGTGCCCTTGGTCACCGCGCCGCGCTCACCCGCGAGCAGGTTGCTCACGGCGCGCAGCGTGGTGGTCTTGCCAGCACCATTGCCGCCCAGCAGCGCCACGATGCCGCCCTCGGGCACCACGAGCGAGACGCCCTTGAGCACGAGGATCACGTGGTTGTAGATAACCTCAATGCCGTTGACGTTGAGGACGATGCTGGATGAACTCATGGTGTTTCCAAGGACTGGCGAAGACTGGGGGTGGGCCTATAGCCTCAGCTCTGGCAATCGGCCGGGGTGCGCGCCGTGAGCTTCTTTTCGGCCGCGTACTTGGCGGCAGTCGACTTCACCAGAGGCTTGATGATCTGCTCATCGGCCTGCAGCCAGTCGGACGTGAACTTCCACGCCTTGCCGTCCCAGGTGTGGATGCGCGCCCAGGCCGCGCCCATATGGTCGGTGCACGAGGTGCTGATCGGGCGCATCACGCCGGCAAAACCCAGGGCATCGAGCTTGGCTTGCGTGAGGCTGAGATTTTCCAGCCCCCAGCGCACCTGTTCGCCCGTCATGACCTTGCCCTTGCCAAAGCGCTCCTGCGCAGAGCGGATGCCCTCCACGCCGAGCATCGCGCTCATGGCGCCGCGCATGTAGAGCACCTGTCCCACTTCTTCCTTCGGGCCCGTGCCCTGGTTCTTGTCGTGCAGCATCGAGACCACGTCCTTCGCGAGCTTCGATTGCGGCTCGGCACCGTGCTGCATGGTCACGGCGTTGTAGCCCTTGGCGCCGTCGCCCACGTCCTTCACGTCGGGTTCTGCGCCGGCCCACCACACGCCGTACATCTTTTCGCGGGCGAAGCCGGTGGCCTGTGCTTCCTTGAGTGCAGTCGAATTCATCACGCCCCAGCCCCACAGCAGCACGAAGTCGGGCCGGGCCTGGCGCACTTGCAGCCAGGTGGCCTTCTGCTCGACGCCGGGCGCCGTTACCGGCAGCAGCTGCAGATCGAAGCCGTGCATCTTCGCGCGCTCCTGGAGCAGAGGGATCGGCTCCTTGCCGTACGGGCTGTCGTGATAGATCAGGGCGATTTTCTTGCCCTTGAGCTTGTCGAGCCCGCCTTCCTTCAGGGCGATGGCCTGGATGATCGCGTCGGCCGCCACCCAGTAGGTGCCGGCAATCGGGAAGTTCCACTTGAACACCGTGCCGTCGGCGCTCTCGCTGCGGCCATAGCCCACGGTCACCACGGGGATCTTGTCGACAGGGGCCTTCTCGGTGATGGCGAAGGTGGCGCCGGTGGACAACGGCTGCACCAGGGAGGCGCCGCCGTTCTTGCCCTTCAGGCGCTCGTAGCATTCCACGCTGCGCGCCGTGTCATAGCCGGTTTCGCATTCCTCGAAGGAAAGCTTCACGCCGTTGATGCCGCCGCGCGCGTTCACCAGCTTGAGGTAGTCGACATAGCCGTTGGCCCAGGGCGTTCCGTTCGGCGCATAGGCGCCGGTGCGGTACGACAGCACGGGAATGAACTGCTCCTTGGCCTGCGCGAACGCAGGGGCCGCGCCCGCCAGCGCGGACGCGATGGCCACGGCGAGTGCGAGTGATTTCAGCTTCATGGTTGTCTCCTGGTTGGAATGAAAAGTCACGCTCGAAAAAGGGCGCTTCAAAAAATGCTTGTCGGTCAGGGGTACGCGGTCAATGCGGGAAGGGCCACAGGCGCAGCTTCTGCTTGCCCGTTGACCACAGCTTGGCCAGCCCGTGCGGCTCGACGATCAGGAACCACACGATGAGCCCGCCGAAGATCATCAGCTCCGCATGCGCGATGCCGACGGTCGAAATCTGTGCGCCGAACCAGCCGGCAATGACCGGCAGCGTCTGGTTCAGAACGATCGGCAGCACGGTGATGAAGGCCGCACCGAAGAAGGCGCCCATGATCGATCCGAGCCCGCCGATGATCACCATGAAGAGCAGCCGGAACGACTGGTCGACCGAGAACGCGGCCGGCTCCCAGGCGCCGAGGTAGACGAAGGCCCACAGCGCGCCGGCCACGCCGATGATGAAGGAACTGACCGCGAAGGCGCTGAGCTTGGCGTACATCGGGCGGATGCCGATCACCGCGGCCGCCACGTCCATGTCGCGGATCGCCATCCACTCGCGGCCGATGGCGCCGCGCACCAGGTTCTTGGTCAGCACCGCGATCACCACCAGCACCACCAGGCAGAACAGGTACTTGCTCGCGGCGCTCTCGATAGGCCATCCGAAGACCTGCAGGTTCGACACCGACACCGAGCCTGAGGGCGTGTCGAGCGTGAACCACTTGATGCGCAGGAACATCCAGTCGCTGAAGAATTGCGCGGCCAGCGTGGCCACCGCAAGGTACAGGCCCTTGACGCGCAGGCTGGGCAGTCCGAACAGGATGCCGAACAGCGTCGCACACAGGCCGCCCAGAATCAGCGCGGGAATCAGCGGCAGCCCCGGGAAGCGCACGAAGAAGTTGTAGGCCCCGTAGGCGCCCACCGCCATGAAGGCGCCCGAGCCGAGCGAGATCTGCCCGCAGTAGCCCACCAGCACGTTCACGCCGAGCGCCGCCAGGGAGATGATCACGAACGGAATCAAAATCGCCCGCATCAGGTAGTCGCTGGCCAGGAAGGGCACGACGGCGAACGCGAAGATCAGCACCAGGCCGATCGCCACACGGTCCTGCAGGATCGGGAAGACCTGCTGGTCGGCACGGTAGCTGGTCTTGAACTGGCCGTTTTCTCTGTAGAACATGTTCAGACCCGATCAATGATTTTTTCGCCAAACAATCCTTGCGGCCGGAACAGCAGGAACACCAGCGCCAGCACATAGGCGAACCAGATCTCGATGCCGCCACCCACGTACGGGCCCAGGTACACCTCCGACAGCTTCTCGCCGACGCCGATGATCAGTCCGCCGATGATGGCGCCGGGCACCGAGGTGAGCCCTCCGAGGATCACCACCGGCAGCGCACGCAGCGCCACCGTGGTGAGCGAGAACTGCACGCCCAGCTTGCTGCCCCAGATCATTCCGGCCACGAGCGCCACCACGCCGGCCACGCACCACACGATGACCCAGATGCGCGTGAGCGGAATGCCGATCGATTGCGCCGCCTGGTGGTCGTCGGCCACCGCGCGCAGCGCGCGGCCCGTGCCAGTCTTCTGGAAGAACAGCGAGAGCAGCGCCACCAGCGCGGCTGCGATCGCGGCGGCGTACAGGTCTTCCTTGTTGATGAGGATGCCGCCCTCGAACACCGAGCCGAGAAGGAAGATCGGGTCCTTCGGCATGCCGATGTCGATCTTGTAGATGTTGCTGCCGAACAGGGTCTGGCCCGCGCCGTCCAGGAAGTACGCGATGCCGAGCGTCGCCATCAGCAACGTTGCACCTTCCTGATTGACCAGGTGGCGCAGCACCAGCCGCTCGATCAGCCACGCCACCGCGAACATCACGAGCCCCGCCACCACAAAGGCCGCGCCATTTGCGAACCAGCGGCTCTCGATGCCGGTCCACATCGGGATCCATTCGGCGAAGCGCGCCATGGCGAGCGCTGCGAACAGCACCATCGCGCCCTGCGCGAAATTGAACACGCCCGAGGCCTTGAAGATCAGCACGAAGCCGAGCGCCACCAGCGAATACAGCATGCCCACCATGAGGCCGCCGAAGAGGGTTTCGAGAAAGAAGGCCATCAGTGTTCGACCCCAAGGTAGGCGCGGATCACGTTCTCGTTGTTGCGTACTTCATCCGGCGTGCCGTCGCCGATCTTCTTGCCGTAGTCGAGCACCACCACGCGGTCCGAAATGTCCATGACCACTCCCATGTCGTGCTCGATCAGCACGATGGTGCTGCCGAATTCGTCGTTCACGTCGAGGATGAAGCGGCTCATGTCCTGCTTCTCCTCCACGTTCATGCCGGCCATCGGCTCGTCGAGCAGCAGCACCTGCGGCTCCATGGCGAGCGCACGGCCCAGGTCGACGCGCTTTTGCAGGCCGTAGGGGAGCTGGCCCACCGGCGTCTTTCGATGCGCCTGGATTTCCAGGAAATCGATGATCCGCTCGACGAATTCGCGATGCCGGGTTTCCTCGCGCTCGGCCGCGCCCCAGCGGATCGCCTGCTGGAAGAGGTTGGACTTCATGCGCAGGTTGCGCCCCGTCATGATGTTGTCGAGCACGCTCATGCCCTTGAAGAGTGCGAGGTTCTGGAAAGTGCGCGCCACGCCCATCTCGGCCACCTGGCGCGAGTTCATGTGCTTGAAGGTCTGGCCGCGGAAGGTGATGGAGCCCTGCTGCGGCAAGTACACGCCGTTGATGCAGTTGAGCATCGAGCTCTTGCCCGCGCCGTTGGGGCCGATGATGGCTCGCACCTCGTGCTCGCGCACATCGAAGCTGATGTCCGTCAGCGCCTTCACGCCGCCGAAGCTCAGCGAGATGTTCTGCACGTCGAGGACGACGTCGCCGATTTTTCTGTTGTTGCCGCTCATGCCGCCGCCTTCACGATGGGGAAGGTCTTGGCCTCGACGATCTTCAGCGTGGCGTTGACCACGCCGGTGCGTCCATCCTCGAACTTGACCTGGGTCTCTATGTACTGCTCGGTCTTGCCGCCGTAGAGCGCGCTGACCAGCACCGCGTATTTCTCGGCGATGAAGCCGCGCCGCACCTTGCGCGTGCGGGTGAGTTCGTCGTCGTCGGGGTCGAGCTCCTTGTGCAGCACAAGGAAGCGCGCGATCTGCGTGTCGCCCATGCCGTCTTCGCTCGCGAGGTCGGCGTTCACCTTGGCAATGCATTCGCCGATCAGCGCCAGCACCTCGGGCTTGCCGGCCAGGTCGACATAGCCGCCATAGGCCAGCCCGCGCCGTTCGGCCCAGTTGCCCACCGCCTCGAAGTCGATGTTGATGGCCGCGCAGACCTCGTCGCACGCATTGCCGAAGCACACGGCTTCCTTGATCTGCGGAAAGAACTTGAGCTTGTTCTCGATGTAGTTGGGCGCAAAGATCGCGCCGCTCGCGAGCCGGCCCACGTCCTTGGCACGGTCGATGATGCGCAGGTGGCCTTCGCTGTCGAGCACGCCCGCATCGCCGGTGTGAAAGTAGCCGTCGGCGTCGAGCACCTCGGCCGTGGCGTCGGGGCGCTTGTAGTATTCCTTGAGCACCGACACGCCGCGCACCAGCACCTCGCCGTCGTCCGCAATCTTGAGTTCGATGCCCGGCGCCGCGGTGCCGACAGTCTGCAGCTTGACCTTGCCGTCCTGCTGCAGGCAGACGTACGCGCAGGTTTCGGTCTGGCCGTAGAACTGCTTCAGGTTCACGCCGATGGAGCGGTAGAAGCGGAACAGGTCGGGCCCGATGGCTGCGCCCGCCGTGTAGGCCACGCGGATGCGGCTCATGCCCAGCACGTTGCGCAGCGGCCCGTAGATCAGCAGGTTGCCGAGACCATACATCAGCCGGTCGCCCGTGCTCACGGGCGCGCCATTGAGGATGTCGGCGCCCACGCGCTGTGCCAGCGCCATGAACTTGGCATACAGCCAGCGTTTCGGCGCGGCCGCGTCTTCCATGCGGATCGACACCGCAGTGAGCAGGCCTTCGAAAGTGCGCGGCGGGCCGAAGTAATAGCTCGGGCCGATCTCGCGCATGTCGTTCATCACCGTCTCGGACGACTCGGGGCAGTTGAGCGTGAAGCCGCCCACCAGCCATTGCGCCACCGAGAACAGATGGTCGCCCACCCACGCCATCGGCAGGTAGCTCATGATGTTGTCGCCGGGGCCGAGCTTGTCGGTCTCCACGCCGCCGCGGCCCGCCGCGATGAAGCTCGCATGCGTCTGGCACACGCCCTTGGGGCGGCCCGTGGTGCCCGACGTGTAGAGGATGACGCCAACGTCGGTGGCTTCGCCGCTCGCCACCGCACGGTCGTAGTAGCCGACGTGGGTCTTGTCGAATTCGCGGCCCAGTTCGCGCAATTGGTCGTAGCTCATGAGCCCGGGCTGGTCGTAGTGCCGCAGGCCCTTGGGGTCGTCGTAGATGATGTGGCGGATGCTGGGCTGCTTGCCCGCCTGGAGCTCGCGGCACTCGAGCAGCTTGTCGACCTGCTCCTGGTCTTCGACGATCACGAACTCGATGCTGGCGTCCTGCAGCATGAAGACCATCTCGCCAGCCACCGCATCCTGGTAGAGCGGCACAGGCACGCCGCGCAGGCTCTGCGCCGCGATCACGGCCATGTACAGGTGCGGGCGATTGGCGCCCACGATGGCGAGGTTGTCGTTGGCCTTGAAGCCCATGCTCGCAAGGCCGCACGCGATCTCGCGCACCTCCTGCGCCACGGCGCTCCAGTTCCAGGTTTGCCAGATGCCGAGGTCCTTCTCGCGGATGGCGGGCGCCTCAGGCTGGGCCTGGGCATGGGCGAGCAGCAGACGGGGGAAGGTGGGGGCGGTGGTTTGCACAGTGGCCGGATCGTAGGCCTCACTTTGACGTTGGGTTGTCGTTCCAACGACAATCCTAGGGACACTACTCCCCGGAGTTTCCCGATGCTTCACGGCGATTCACACCACAGCGTGCACGGCGCTTCGATCAAGGACCGCGCGCGTTCTCCCAATGCCGCCGAGCTCGACGGCATTCCGTGGCTGCCCGCGCTCACGCCGGTCGAGCGCCGCCGCGCCGAGGCCGCGCTGGTGGTGGGCGAGGCCGAGGTCGGAGACCTGGTCTGCCGCGTCGGCCGTTCGCCCACCTATTGGTTCGGCGTGGTCGAGGGCCTGCTCAAGATGAGCAACGACAACGCCGACGGCGGCTCCGTCACGTACGCCGGCATACCGCCCGGCGGCTGGTTCGGCGAAGGCACGGTGATGAAGCGCGAGCCCTACCGCTACAACATCCAGGCGCTGCGTCGCAGCGTGGTGGCAGGCCTGCCGATCGATAGCTTTCATTGGCTGCTGGACCATTCCATCGGCTTCAACCGCTTCGTGATGAACCAGCTCAACGAGCGGCTCGGCCAGTTCATTGCGGCGCTGGAGATCGACCGGCTCAACAACCCCGATGCGCGCGTGGCGCGCAACCTGGTGTCGCTGTTCAACCCGGTTCTGTACCCGGGCGTGGGCGAGGTGCTGCGCATCACGCAGCAGGAGCTCGCCTACCTGGTCGGCCTCTCGCGCCAGCGCGTGAACGAGGCGCTCAACGGCCTGTCGGCGCAAGGGTTGATCCGCGTGGAGTACGGTGGGCTGCGCGTGCTCGACCTGCCGGGCCTGCGTGCGACCGCAATATCGAACAAGAAGAACGCTTCACCGGAAACCTCATGACCCTCAAAGACCAGCTCCAGATCGTTTCCGCGGATGCGGAAACCGCGTTCGTTCCTTCTCCCGAGGCGCCGAAGGCCAAGGCCGGCGAGGCCGGGCCTACCCTCGAAGAAGCCATCGAGCGCAACGAGGCGCTGACCGAGAAGATCGATGCTCTGAACGCCGTGCTGGCAAAGCCGCTCGCCGAGATCCTTTCCGACCGCGAGAAGGCCGACGAGGCCGCCTTGGCCTGGGACCGCTTCGGCGCGATGTGGATGCTCTCGCAGCGTGCGATGCGCCGCGTGGCGCTCGATTTAGCGGTGCAGCTCGGCGTGAGCGAGGAAGAAGTCGTAGCGCGCGCGATGACCCATGCGAACGCGGTTCTCAACGGCGCGGACGAGGTCGACCTTGGCGGCACCATTGCGCCGGCGCAGCTGCAGCACATCGCGCGCCACCGGGCCTTCCTGCGCCGGCAGTTCCGTGCCGGCTGAGCGCAGCCGCGCGTCTGTTCAGAACCGCTTACTCTCCCAGCCTTCGTTCCAGAAAGACTTTTCTTGATGACCGCTTCCCACCTCACCCTGATCACCGGCGCCTCGCGCGGCCTGGGGCATGCCATGGCCGAACAGCTGCTGCAGGCGAGCCACATGGTGCTCGGCATCTCCCGCCGGCAAGACCCGCAGCTTGCCGAGCTTGCGCATAAGTCCGGCGCCGAACTCATCCAGTGGGAGCAGGACCTGTCCGACCCCGTCGCCGCATCGGACCGCGTCTTCGCGTGGCTCAAGACGCTCGATGGCCAGCGCTTCGACAGCGTGACCTTGATCAACAACGCCGGCACCGTCGGCAATCCCTCGCCGCTGGCCCGTGCCGTCGCAGCCGAACTGTCGCAGGCGCTTCGCATCGGCCTGGAGGCGCCGATGCTGCTGACCGCCGCGTTCCTGGGCGCCACGCGCGAATGGCGCGGCGCGCGCAAGGTGCTGAACATTTCGTCGGGCCTCGGCCGCAACGCCATGGCGAGCCAGGCACCCTACTGCGCAGCCAAGGCCGGCATGGACCACTTCTCGCGTGCCGTGGCGCTCGAGGAAGCAGCCGCACCGAACGGCGCGCGCATCGTCTCGCTCGCGCCCGGCGTGATCGACACCGACATGCAGGTGCAGTTGCGCGGTGCATCGGCCGAGAAGTTTCCGGACCGCATCCGTTTCGAACGCCTGAAGAACGATGGCATGCTCGATAGCCCTGCCACCGCAGCGGCCAAGGTGCTCAAGTACTTGGCGCGTGCGGATTTCGGCAGCAACCCCGTGGCCGACGTGCGCGACCCCGCCTGAATGCAAAGAACGAGTACGAGCACAAAGACATGGCCACCGCAAAGTCGATCGACACCAGCGACTACAAGCTCTTTCCTTCGCCAAGGAACGTGCACCGCGTCATCTTCGAACACCAGGTCTTCGTGCCGTACCCGTACGCACTGATCGTGATGGAGGAGTTCTACTTCAAGGGCCGCTACAGCCTGTTCGCAGCCTGCCGCCTCAGCGACGGAAAGATGGGGCAGGTGGCGACCTTCGAGCTGGCATCGGACGTGGACATCTTCAACAAGAAGTTCACGCCCGACTGAGCTTCGCCTGCTGGCCTATTGCAGCAAGAACCTGTCGCGCTGCGCCTGCGCACACCCGCCCATCACGGCCAGTGCCCGCTCTACCGCCGGCGTACCGAGCACGAACGGGTTCGTGGCTGGAGCGGGCTGCTGCCGCAGCGTGGCGAGCTTGGCCTGCGAGCCGTCGATGTTCGAGTGGTTCGACAGCAGCACGTCGATGCGCTGGCTCTGCACGATCGCACCCATGCGCTGCGTGGCGCCGATGTAGGCGTCGAGCCGTGGCACCTCCTTGCCGAAATTGAAGCCGGTGCCGCCCCAGAGCATGGCCCGGTGCTTGCGGCCGCCGGCGCTGACATCGAACACGGGCGAAATGGTGCCCCTGGTGTGGCCGGGCGTGAGGTAGAGCGTGACCCGGGTGTCGCCCAGCGTCACGCGGTCGCCGTCCTTCGCGGAAATGTCGCCGGCTCGGCGCTTGGGCGGCGCGCCCCAGATGGGCGTCGCGAACTCGAGCCTGGTTTCGGTCATGGTCCAGTCGGCCTCGCTCATCACCACGCGTGCGCGGTACTTCTCTGCGAGGTAGGACGCGCCGCCGTAGTGATCGCCATGGCCATGCGTGACGATCACGTACTTGATCTGCGCCGGGTCGAGGCCGAGCTTGCGCATGCCGCCCTCGATGAGTGCCGCGGCCTCGGCTTGGGTGTTGAGCGCATCGATGAGGATGATGCCGTCCGAGGTCTTGATGGCCCAGGCGCTGACCCAGTCGGCACCCACGAAATACAAATTGTCGAAAGCCTGGCCCGGCGGCGGGGCGGGCCTGGCGATGAATGCGGCCAAGCCCTTGTCCAGTTCGGCCTGGGACGGCCGCGAGGCGGGGGCGGGTTTGCAGAGAGTCAGCAGGGCCGTCAGGTCGGAGCCGGCGGCGCGCGTGGCGGTCGCGACATGCCCGGCAACGGTGGCCTGGGACGGTCCCTGTTGTTGCCCCGCCGGTGTCTGCGCGCATCCTTGCAACAGAGCGACGACAACCGCTGCCAGGGCGGTTGTGTTCAGCAGAAGGGCGTGTGGTGAATTCTTGCGCAGTGCCATCGCTGTCTCCATGCCGCCGATGCGGCTTGTTGTGGAGACATCATTCTGCGACGCCGGGCGCTTATTCGATTGTCGCGCCCGAGGCTTGCACGATGCCCTTCCACTTCTCGTAGTCGGCCTTCAGCAGTGTCTCGAATTGCTCGGGCGTCATGGCTTGCGGCTCGGCGCCCTGCGCGATGATGGCGGCCTTCATCTCGGGCGTGGCCAGCAGCTTGTTGACTTCCGTATTCAGCGTGGCGATCACGTCCTTCGGCGTCTTGGCCGGCACGAAAATGCCATACCAGGTAGAGACGTCGAAGCCCTTGTAGCCGAGCTCGGCCACGGTGGGCGTGTCGGGCAGCGAGGTGCTGCGCTTGGCCGAGGTCACGGCCAGGGGCCGCAGCTTGCCCGCCTTGATCTGCGCGAGGGCCGAGGGCACCGACGAGACCATCAGGTCGACGTTGCCCGCAAGCACGTCCATCATGGCTGCGTTGGAGCCCTTGTAGGGCACGTGGCGCATCTTGATCTGGGCAGCGCCGTTGAAGATCTCGCCGGCCAGGTGGATGGTGGTGCCGTTGCCGGGCGAACCGTAGGTCACGGTGTCGGGCGCGGCGCGCGCGGCGGTCACCACGTCGTTCAGCGTCTTGAACTTCGAATTGGCCTGCGTGACGATCACCACCGGCGTATAGGCCACGTGCGCCACGGCCGTCAGGTCCTTCACGGGGTTGTAGCTCAGGTTCTTGTAGAGCCAGGGCGCGACGACCATGTTGTCCTTCTGGCCCATCACGATGTCGTAGCCCGTGGGCGCGGCGCGCGCGGCCTCGGCAATGCCGATGGTGCCGCCGGCGCCGCCGCGGTTGTCGGGCACCACGGTCCAGTGATTGGCCTCGGCGAGCTTTTGCGCCACCAGCCGCGCCAGGATGTCGGTGCCGCCGCCGGGCGGGAAGGGCACGATCATGCGCACGGGCTTGGCGGGATAGGCCTGGGCGTGGGCCGCCGTGGAGGTGAGCGTCGCGGAAAGCGCGAGGGGAAGCGCCAGCGCAAGAGCCAGCGAGCGGGTGAGTTTGCGGATCATGGGTTTGTCTCTGTATGGGGGGACAGGCTTTCAGGCCTCGTTGGGCACTGCACCAGGGGTGCAGTGTGCCGCAGGCGCGGCCGTGGGGTTTTCTTCGTTCGAGATGGGGCCCCTATCGGGTAGCGGCGGCTTGACATGTCCACTGCGGCGCAGAAGATAGGTGTCCATCCACACAGGAGACAGCCATGCTCGGAAACATCAATGCCGTGGCCAACCTCGCGGTGAAAAACCTAGGCATAGCCCGCCGCTTCTACGAAGACACATTGGGCCTGTCGCCAGCCGACACCGATTGCGAGGACATGATCGCCTACCGCAGCGGTAACACCCGTATCAATGTCTACCAGTCTTCCTACGCTGGCACCAACCAGGCCACGGCAGTGACCTGGGCGGTGGGTGACGACATCGAGCGCATCGTGGCGGCGCTCAAGGACCGGGGCGTGCGCTTCGAGCACTACGACATGCCCGGCACCAAGCTCGAAGGCGACGTCCACGTCATGGACAAGATGAAGGTCGCCTGGTTCAAGGACCCGGACGGCAACATCCTCAATCTGGTCGACGAATGAAGCGCTGCCGCCCGCGCGGCGGTCAGCCGAAGTTCTTGGCCGCGAAGTCCCAGTTCACCAGCTTGGCCAGGAAGGTCTCGACGAACTTGGGGCGCAGGTTGCGGTAGTCGATGTAGTAGGCGTGCTCCCAGACGTCCACCGTCAGCACCGGGGTGTCGCCGGTGGTCAGCGGCGTGCCCGCGGCGCCCATGTTCACG
>NZ_LMCQ01000015.1 GCF_001424835.1 Variovorax sp. Root318D1
AGGCGACCCCTACTGTCTGCGTCCCTYCGCTGCGCTRCGGGMAACCTGCGGTGCTCGACTCCGGCGGGGGTCCGCAGAACTCGCTTCGCTCAAACAGCTGCGGCCCTGATCCCGCCTSCATCTGCGCTCCTCGGCGCATACAGAAGGGGTGGGRGCGGGCAGCCTTCGCTCTCGCTCGGCCCCAACAGCCAATACCGAAGCCCACGTCACCAACCACCGCGACGCGCAGCGCCGCGGTGGCCTGGTGGCCTGGTGGCCGAGCGAAGCAAAGGCCCGTTCGGTCTCCAAGCCCCTCTGTATGCGCCGAGGAGCGCAGGGTTTCGCGGATCAGGGCTCGCAGCTGTCTGAGCGAAGCGAGTTCTGCGAGACCCCGCGAAACCCGAGCACCGCAGGTTGCCCGCAGCGCAGCGGAGGGTCGCAGACAGTGGGGTCGCCTTTCTTTTGCCTACGTTTCTTTGGCGAAGCAAAGAAAAGTAGGTCGCCCGCCGGGGCGAGTCCCGGCCTCGGGAAGCAAACACTCAAAGCAAGCCAAAAACATTACATTGCACACAATTGAATTGCACACTACAATTCACCCCATGCCTACCCAACAGACCTCGGACGAAATGCTCAAGCTGGACAACCAGCTCTGCTTCGCCGTCTATTCCGCCTCGTTGGCCATGACCCGTCTCTACAAGCCGGTCCTGGAAAAGCTGCAGCTCACCTACCCCCAATACCTCGTGATGCTCGCCCTCTGGGAGCAAGACGGCCCCACGGTCTCCGCGCTCGGCGAACGCCTCTCGCTCGACTCCGGCACGCTCACGCCGCTGCTCAAGCGGCTCGAAGCCAACGGCTACGTGGCCAGGGTGCGCGACTCGGCCGACGAGCGCCGCGTGCACATCACACTCACCGCCACCGGCCGCAAGCTCAAGACCCGCGCCGCCAATGTGCCCGAATGCCTGATGGCGGCCGCCCAGTGCTCGGTGCCCGAACTGATTTCGCTGACCCAGCAGATCCAGTCGCTGCGCGACCGCATCAAGAAGGCGGCCTGACGACAGGACTCCCGATTTTCTCCCCGCTTCAATCGAAAAAAGAGAGAAGCAGCTTTTTCACCCTCCTCCATCATCATCAAAGGAATCACCATGACCACCAAGCTCGACAAGGTTCTCTACACCGCTGAAGCCCACACCGTCGGCGGCCGCGAAGGCGCAGGCAAGTCCAGCGACGGCGCCATCGACGTCAAGCTGAGCTCGCCTGGTTCGGGCAAGCCCGGCACCAACCCCGAGCAGCTGTTCGCGGTCGGCTACGCTGCCTGCTTCATCGGCGCGATGAAGGCCGTCGGCCCGAAGATCGGCGTCAAGGTGCCTGAAGACGTGGCTATCGACTCGAAGGTTTCCCTTGGCCCGACGAACGGCGGCGCTGCCTACGGCATTTCCGTTCAGCTGGCGATCACGCTGCCCGGCCTGGACGCAGACCAGAAGCAGAAGCTGGTCGACACCGCCCACCAGGTGTGCCCGTACTCGAACGCCACGCGCGGCAACATCGACGTCGAACTGACGATCGCCTGATCCGTCTCGCGCCCGGCGCGAGATCAACAGAAGAAAAAGCGCCCCGGCCACAAGCCGGGGCGCTTTTTTCATTCGCGCCGTCGTGTCTCACGGGTGACGCCGAATCGCCTCGCGCGATGGCGCCTTTCATCAAGCTTGGCTAATGTGGCTGCACGCCGCACATCGCAACCCGCCCACACACCGTGGAGATCGAGACAAACACCATGAGCACCACCAGCTTCCTGATCCGCAAGGACCAGCTCCCCACCACGCGCCTGCACACCGCCACCGACGGGCCGCTGGCCGACGGCCAGGTACGCGTTCGCATCGACAGCTTTGCGCTCACCTCCAACAACATCACCTACGCGGCCTTTGGCGATGCCATGAGCTATTGGCAGTTCTTTCCGACCGGCGAAGAAGGCTGGGGCAGCATCCCGGTGTGGGGGTTCGGCAGCGTGGTGCAGTCGCTGCACCCGGGCGTGGCGGTGGGCGAACGGCTCTACGGCTATTGGCCGATGTCGTCGACTGCGGTGCTGAGCCCTGACCGTCTCACATCGGCGCGTTTCACCGACGCCGCTGCGCACCGCGCGGCGCTGCCCGCGGTCTACAACCAGTATTTCCGCTGCAACGCCGATCCGCTCTACACCGCGGACACCGAAGACCTGCAGGCGCTGCTGCGCCCTCTGTTCATCACCTCGTGGCTGATCGACGACTTCATGGCCGATAACGACTTCTTCGGCGCCAGCACCATGCTGCTGTCGAGCGCGTCGAGCAAGACGGCCTACGGCACGGCCTTCCAGCTGCACCAGCGCAAAGGCATCGAGGTGATCGGCCTGACCTCGCCCGCCAACGTGGCCTTTTGCGAAAGCCTGGGCTGCTACGACCGGGTGGTGACCTACGACGCGCTCGACACCATCGCGGCCGACACGCCCGCGGTGTACGTGGATTTCGCCGGCAACGGCGAGCTCCGCAATGCCATCCACGCGCGCTTCGCGAACCTCAAGTACAGCTGCTCGATCGGCGGCACGCATGTCGAACAGCTGGCCGCCCAGGGCGCGGGCAAGGACCTGCCCGGCCCACGCGCCACGCTGTTCTTTGCGCCGGCGCAGATCAAGAAGCGCACCGCCGAATGGGGCGCCGACGAATTCGGCCGCCGCATGGTGGCCGCCTGGCACGACTTCCTTGCCACCGTGACCGATGCGAAGACCCCCTGGCTGCGCGCCGAACACCACCATGGCGGCGAGGCGGTGCAGGCAGCGTATGCGCGGGTGCTGGCCGGCAAGGGCGACCCGCGCACCGGACATATTCTTTCGCTTTACAAACAACCCGGCGGGCTGTGACGCCGGGAGGGCCCATGTAGCGACAATGGCTGCATGACCCCTTCCCCCGCGGCGCCTGCCAACACACATCCTTACGAGAGCCTCACGCCCGACGTGGTGCTCGACGCGCTCGCGACGCTCGGCCTTCACGGCGATGGCCGGCTCACCGGCCTGAACTCCTATGAAAACCGGGTCTACCAGGTGTTCCTGGAGGACCGCAGTGCTGTCGTGGTCAAGTTCTATCGGCCCGAGCGCTGGAGCGAGGCCGCGATCCTGGAAGAGCATGGCTTCTCGCTCGAATTGGCCGCGGCCGAAGTGCCCGCCGTGGCGCCACTGGCCTTCGACGGCACCACCCTGCACCACCACGGCGGCTTCGCCTTCAGCGTGAGCCCGTATCGCGGCGGCCGCGCGCCGGAGCTCGACGATTTCGAAGTGCTCGAATGGGTCGGCCGCTTTCTCGCGCGCATCCACACCGTGGGCAGCGCCAAGCCTTTCGAGGCCCGGCCCGCGCTGGACCTGCAGACCTTCGGCATCGCCTCGCGCGACTGGCTGCTGGGGCACGACAAGGTGCCGCTCGACGTGCAGCGCGACTGGGAAAAGGCCTGCAACGAGGCGCTCGACATGATCGCTGCCACCGCGCTGGCGGTGGACGCCCCCGCGTCCTCCGGCTTCCAGCCGCGCAAGCTGCGGCTGCACGGCGATGTGCATCCCGGCAACATCCTGTGGACGCCCACCGACCGCCCGGGCGGCGGCCCGCACTTCGTCGACCTCGACGACGCGCGCACGGGCTTCGCGGTGCAGGATCTGTGGATGCTGCTCTCGGGCGAGCGCGCGCAGCGCACCGCGCAGCTCTCGGGGCTGCTCGACGGCTACGAGCAGTTCCGCGAATTCGACCGCCGCGAACTCGCGCTGATCGAACCGTTGCGCACCTTGCGGCTCATCCATTACAGCGCCTGGCTCGCACGGCGCTGGGAAGACCCGATCTTTCCAATCAACTTTCCGTGGTTCGGCTCCAGCGACTACTGGAAGGGCCAGATCCTCGTGCTGCAGGAGCAATGCGAGCAGATGGCCGAAGAGCCGCTCTACGCCTGAGCGCCCGCGCTATGCCTATGCCGCCCGGCTGGTCTTCAGGCCCTGCCCCGCGGCCCAGGCGGCCACGTCTTCGCGCTTGATCGCCGCGGCCATCAGGCCCGGGAAGGCATCCGGCGTGCAGGCGAACGACGGCACGCCGAGCGCGGCCAGCTTGGCGGCCAGGTCGCGGTCGTAGGCGGGCGCGCCCTCGTCGCTGAGCGCCAGCAGCGCGATGAACTGCACGCCGGCTTCCACCAGTTCGTTGGCGCGCCGCAGCAGGTTGCCTTCGACCCCGCCTTCGTACAGATCGGAGATCAGGATCAGGATGGTGTTGCGCGGCTCGCGCACCAGGCTCTGGCAATAGCCCACCGCGCCGTTGATGTCGGTGCCGCCGCCCAGCTGCACGCCGAACAGCAGGTCCACCGGGTCTTGCAGCTGCTCGGTCATGTCGACCACGGCGGTGTCGAACACCACGAGCTTGGTCGACACGGCCGGCAGGCTCGCCATGACGGCGCCGAAGATGCTCGAATAGACCACCGAGGCGGCCATCGAGCCGCTCTGGTCGATGCACAGGATCACCTCGCGCTGCGGCTGGCGGGCCTTCCGGCCGTAGCCGACCAGCGTCTGCGGCACCACGGTGCGGTAGGCGGGCTGCCAGTGGCGCAGGTTGGCACGGATGGTGCGGTTCCAGTCGATCTCCGAATGCCGCGGCCGGCGGTTGCGCTGGCTGCGGTTGAGCGCACCGCTCACGGCGCTGCGCATCGGTTCCTCGAGCCGCTTCATGAGCTCGTCGACCACCTTGCGCACCACGGCGCGCGCGGTGTCCTTGGTGCCGGCCGGAATCACGCTCGACAACGCCACGAGGTTCGCAACCAGATGCACGTCGGGCTGCGCGTTCTCGAGCATCTCGGGCTGCAGCAGCATCTGGCGCAGGTTGAGCCGCTCCATCGCATCGCGCTGCATCACCTGCACCACCTGGCTCGGAAAATACTTGCGGATGTCGCCGAGCCAGCGCGCCACACTGGGCGCCGAATCACCGCGTCCGCCGCGCTGGCCGCCCTGGCCCAGGCCGCGGCGGCCGTCGGCTTCATAGAGCGCGGCAAGCGCCTGGTCGATCTCGCGCACGCGGCCCTCGACGGCGCCGCAGCTGGCGTTGGCCTCGCTGCCGAGCACGAGCCGCCAGCGCTGCAGGCGGCCGGTGGGTGGCGGTGCCTCTTCTTCGAGGTCGGCGGGGTCCGGATTCACGCTCATGCTTTCACTCCCAGCAATTCCCGCAGCATCGGCAGCGCGAGCACCGCGCGTGTTTCGTCCCAATCGGCCGCGGCGGTGGCCGTCGAAGCCGTACCGCCCGTAGCGCCGCGCCTGGCGCGCTCGCCCAGGGCACGCCGGTCGGCGCCCGAAAAATCCGCGAAGCTGCGGCGCACCAACGGCAGCACCTGCACGAAGTGCTCTTCACCAAGCCCCGAGAGCCAGCCGTCGACCAGCGACCAGACGGCCTCGTCGTGCAGCAGCACCATCGCATTGCGGTTGAGAAAACCTTCGAGCCACGCGGCCGCTTCGGTCGGCGGTGCGCCGGAAGAAAGGTTGCGCGCGAGCTGCTGCGAGGCGCCATCGCTGTCGAGCTGCGCGTCGTCGAGCAGCAGCCGGCAGCTCACGCCGCGCAAGAGCGAGGCCGCGCTTTCGCTGAAGGCGATGGCGCGCAGCGCAGTACGCCAGGCGGTGGTGGTCTCTTCGCCGTCGCGCAGGCGCACGGCGTCGTGCGCGGCAATGAGCCGGGTGCGCAATGCCTCGGCGGCTTCGGCATCGAGCGCGCCGCAGGCGATCGGCAGGCCGATGGCACCGCGCACGATCAGGCTGTCCAGCACGTGCGAGAGCAGCGCGCTGTCGGTTTGGCGCACGCTGCCGTAGCGGAACACGTTGGCCAGCGGCGGCACCGCGCCGATGAGCTGCACCGCGTCGCCGGTGAGCGCGGCGCGGTCTTCGAGCGCGCGGGTCACAGCCTGCACGGCCACTGGCAGGTCGGCCAGCAGCACGGTGTCGACCTGCTCGGCCAGTGCGGTGAGCGAGGTTTCCGCGGCCAGTCCCTCCATCACGCGCGCGCTCGCGGCGCGGGCCACGGTGGCGCCGAAGCGGCTGGCTTCGATGATGCGCAGCGCGAACTCGGGCTGCCACTGCAACTGCCACACCTCGTGGAAGGTGCCCCGGCTCGCGCGCTGGCCGGCGGTGATCTCGCCCCAGGGCAGGTCGAGCAGGCGCAGGCGATGCAGCAGGTGGCTGCGCGCAAGGTCGTTGGGCTGGCGCAGATCGAGGTCGAGCGTCTTGGCGGTTGCCTCGGGCTTCAGGCGCAGGCTCTTTTGCGCCTGTTCGATGTCGCGCTGCAGCGGCACGGTCGGCACTTCGGCCGGCACCTGGCCCATGCGGTCGCCGACGGTGAGGCGCTCGCGGATCAGCGTGAGCGGCGCCTGCTCGCCCATGCAGATGACGCTGCGCACGGCCTCGTCGAGTTCGGGCAGACCGGGCGCGGGACGCTCGCGCAGAGCGGCCAGGGTGTCGGCGAGGCGCGTGGCTTCGATCAGATGGGCAGACGAGCAATCGAGGTCGTGCGCGCGCAGCAGCCTCGCTACACGTGCAAGCCAGCCCGTCGTGCGGCGGGCCACCTCGTGCCCCTGCTGCCACAGGTGTTCGTACCAGCCGGGCGAATCGATGCCGGCGCCGTAGCCGCTGGCGCTCGTGAGGTGGCGATAGGTCCACGGCACCCAGGTGGCAAGCACCTTGAGCTTGGGCAGGCCCTTGAGCAGCGCGGCATCGGCCTTGGCAGTGGCCGCGCCTTGCAGCGCGGGCACGTGCCAGGCGCCGCAGACGACGGCGATGCGCTGGTGGCCGGCTTTCACGGCCTCGCGGATCGATTGCCGCATGAAGGCTTCGCGCTGCTGTTCGCGCTCCATGGCGCGTTGCCCGCGCCGGTCTTCGGGCGTCTCGGCGCGCACGGCGGCCATGGCTTCGGCGATGGCGCCGAACAGGTCTTCGCCGTCGCCGCGCTCCTCGACCATGTGGTTCCACCAGCTCTCGCCGTCGGCATAGCCGGCGGCGTGGGCGAGCCAGTCGAAGGGATCGTCGGGCAGTGCTGCGGTGGCCACCGGTTCCTGCTCTGGCGCTTCGACCGTTTCGGAGACGGGCACCTTGTCGGTCTCGTCGTCGTCGAGCGGCGTTTCGACCGGTGCTTCAGCCTTGGCCTCGTCGGCCTCGCGCGCCGCCTGGTCGATGGCCATGCGATGCGCCTGCGGCAGATCGATGAAGCGCGTGGGCAAGCCATGCTTCACGCCCCATTGCAGCGCCTGCCACTCGGGCGAGAACTCGGCGAATGGGTAGAAGGCAGCCAGGCGCGTGTCGTCGTTCGCATGCACCAGCATCGCGACCGGCGGATGCAGCTCGGCATGCGCCATGAAGGAGAGCAGGCCCTCGGCCTCGGGCGGCCCTTCGACCAGGATGCAGTCGGGCTGCAGTGATTCGAAGGCGCGCAGCAGGCTGCGCGCGCAGCCGGGCCCGTGGTGGCGGATGCCGAAGTAGTGCAGCGGTGAAGCCATGTGCGGATCGCGTGAGGACGCAGGTGATCGCGCCGGGCTCAGAGCTGTTCGCGGCAGGCGCGGTACAGGTCCTTCCAGTCGGTGCGTTCCTTGACCACGGTTTCGAGATATTCCTTCCACACCACGTGGTCCTGCACCGGGTCCTTGATGACCGCGCCGATCAGGCCTGAGGCGACGTCGGCCGAGCGCAGCACGCCGTCGCCGAAATGGCCCGCCAGCGCCATGCCGCTGTTGATGACGGAGATGGCCTCGGCGGTGGAGAGCGTGGAGGTCGGCGACTTGATGCGCGTCTTGCCGTCCTCGGTCTGGCCGTTGCGCAGTTCGCGGAAGATCTGAACCACGCGGCGCACTTCCTGCAGCGCGGGCGGCTCGGCCGGCAGCGCGAGCGCGCGGCCGAGTTCGGACACGCGCTTGACCACGATCTGCACTTCCTCCGCTTCGCTGGCCGGCACCGGCAGCACCACCGTGTTGAAGCGGCGCTTGAGCGCGCTGGAAAGTTCGTTCACGCCCTTGTCGCGGTTGTTGGCGGTCGCGATCACCGAAAAGCCGCGCACGGCCTGCACCTCGCTGCCGAGCTCGGGAATGGGCAGCGTCTTTTCGGACAGCACGGTGATCAGCGTGTCCTGCACGTCGGCCGGAATGCGCGTGAGCTCTTCGACGCGCGCGATCTTGCCGAGGCGCATTGCATGCACCAGCGGGCTCGGCACCAGCGCCTTTTCGGAAGGGCCGTTGGCCAGCAGCTCGGCGTAGTTCCAGCCGTAGCGAAGCTGCTCCTCGCTGGTACCGGCCGTGCCCTGGATCAGCATGGTCGAGTCGCCGCTCACGGCGGCGGCCAGGTGCTCCGACACCCACGACTTGGCGGTGCCCGGCACGCCGTAGAGCAACAGCGCACGGTCGGTCGCGAGCGTGGAGACCGCGATCTCCATGAGCCGGGGATTGCCGATGTACTTGGGGCTGACCTCGAAGCCGTTGGCCAGCTTGCCGCCCATCAGGTAGGTGAGCACGGCCCAGGGCGAGAGCTTCCAGTTGGCCGGGCGCTGGCGGTCGTCGACCTTCTGAAGCGCATCGAGTTCTTCGGCGAATTGCTGTTCGGCATGCTGGCGCAGGACATTGCTCATGGACGGCCTTGGGAAGATGAAGAGGTGGGCTGGGAACGAAGGGTTGAAAACAGCTGGCGCGCGCGCACGATGCGTGCGGTGTCACCCAGCGCGTTGGCAAGGCCGGGGCTTTCCTCGGCCGCGCGCGGCAGATTGGCCAGGAGGTGCAGCGCACTCGCATGAAGCAGCGCGGCCGCATCGCCGAGCACCTGGCGCAGCACGTAGTCGTTGACGAGATCGCCGCGTTCGACGCGGGTGCGCAGTGCGCTCGCAAGCTTCAGCGAGAGTTCGGCGGAAGGGGTTTCGCCGGGCGCGCAGGCCTGCTCGGCGAACGCGACCACCTCCTGCACGCCGTTGCCCGATTCGCCGAGTTCGCGGACCCAGTGACGCTCGCGCCTTTCACGCGGCAGCAGTGCCAGCAGCTGGCCCACCCACGCGCGCTGGGTGCGCGCGCGGTCGAGCATGGCGTCGCACCAGTCGAAATCCGGGGTCGCCACGATCGCGTCGTTCCAGCCGCGCAGCAGTGCGTCCTTCCAGTCGCCTTTCGCGGCCCAGTCGAGCAGCGCGGCGGGCGCCATGCCGGTGCGCGCGGTCCACCATGCGAGCGGGGCCTGGCGCACGAGCTGGTAGAGCCACCAGGCGCGTTCGCCGAGGCTTTCGTGGGTCGGACGCGCGGCGTCGATGGCATCGTCCTTCCAGCGCGGATCGGCGGCTTCCGGTGATTTCAGCTGCCACGCTCCGCCCTCCTGCGAAAGCAGCGGCGAGAGGAAGGCCTCGATGCGCTGCACGTGGGCGCTCGCGGGCAGCCGTTGCAGCAGTTCGACCGCGGCCTGCCGCACGTCGCGGGCGCGATCCTTGAGTTGGGCCTCGAGCAGGGCTTCGTCACCGGGGCCGATGTTCTCGGCCAGCGCGCCCAGCAGCGCGGCGCGCTCCTTCGCCGGGAGTTGCGGCAGTTCCGCCGCAAGGCGTTCGCGCGCGGCGGCGGGATCGGTGCGGCGCTGTTCGGCCAGCACCGCGCGCCGCTGTTCGAGGCTGCCCTCATCCCAACGTGTCTGTGCATCGGCCTGCTCGCTGGCACCGACGGCATAGCGCCACTCGTCGTTGCGTGCGGCAAGCCAGAGTCCGCGCTCGCCGAGCGCAGGAATCACGGCGGGCCGGAGGTCGACGGCGCGGCGGCCGGCGTCGAGTGCGGCGGGCAGCAGGTTGTGCGGCAGGCGCAGGCCGGCGGCGGCCAGCGCGGCGAGGCCTTCGCATTGCAAACGCAGCGGTCCGCTCGCGAGTGCGTCGGCGATGGCGGCTTGCAGCGCGGCATCTTTCAGCACGGGGCGTTCGTCGGCGGCGGCGACCGGTACGTCGGAAGGCGAGAGGCCCGGCGCCACGAAGCCGGCACGGCGGCCGATGGCTACGGCGCCTGCGGCACGCAGGAGCTGGCCCTGTGCTTCGCCGGCCTGTATGGCTTGCAGCAGCGCGGCGAATTCGCCGCCTGCCATTCCTTGAGCTGCAGGCACGGGCTGACGGGCAGTGCCGACCAGCGCGGTCTGCAGCAGCGAGTTCCAATGGCTCATTCGATAACCTCCGCGCTCACGCGCTGCGGTATTCGCCTTGGGGCGGCCCGGCGGCTCATGTCCGCACTCCGCTCAAGGTCCAGACCGGCGCGCTGCCCGCTGCGGCACCCGGAGCCCAGGCGGTGAGCGGCGCGAACTGCTCGCCGTCCCATTCGCCGAAGACGCGCAGCGGCGCGCCGCCCGAGTGCGCCAGCAACTGCCACGCCTCCTGCGTGGCCAATTGCATCGGCAGCGCCTGCGGCGCGGCTTCCAGGCGCAGCCACCATTGGTCGCCGTGCCGCGCGGGAATGGCTTCGGTCCACACCATCGGCAGCAGCGGTTGCCAGGGGTTGGCGGCGATCTGTTGCGCCATGCGCTGCCATTCGTCAGATGTGTTCGGCACGGGCTCGGCCGGTGCGGCGGGTGCTTCGGTCAGCAGCTCGGCCACCAGCGCGCGCTGCGAGGCATGGCCCGGATAGAAGCACAGCACTGCAGCGCGCTCGCTGCCGCTGACCCATCCGGTTTCGAAACCCCGGCCGCCATGCGAATAGTCGAGCAGCAGGGCACGCCGCCCGCTCGCGCGGCCTTGCAGCCAGACATGGCGCTCGACCAGCTTGGTGTCACGCTCGTCGGTGCACTGGCCCAGCACGAGCCAGTGGTCGGCAACGCGCTCGCCATCCGCCAGCAAGGCTTCGCGGTCCTGGGGCCAGCCGAGCGCGGTGCGCAGGTCGGCCAGCGTGGCGGGCGAGAGCGTTTCGCGGCGCGGCACCGCATCGACGATCAGTTGAAGCCGGCCCAGCCGGTCGAGCAGCCGCGCCGGCCAGCCTTCACCGGCGCCGATGAGTTCGGCCGCCTGCACGATGCGCTGGCCGAGCCCCGGCGCCTGCGCATCGACCATGCGCGCGGCCATCGAGCCCCAGGCCTGCTGCTGCTCGCTGCCGAGCGAGGCAAGGCCGCGCTGGGTCTGGTCGTCGAGCCAGCGCGCGAGCTCCTGCGTGCCAGCCTCGATGCGCTTCCAGCGCTGCGCGTCGCGCTTGGCGGCCGCGGCGGGATCGGGCGCGGCCGGGGCTTCGGCGGCGCGCGCTTCCTTCTTCTCGGCCTTGTCGCGCCGCGAAGCGATCCACTCGGACACCCAGGCCGGCGGCGTGCCCGCGGTGAAGCTGGCTTCGCTCTGCGCGCGCAGCAGCATCAGCGCGAGGCCGTGCTTGCAGGGGAACTTGCGGCTCGGACAGGAACAGCGGAACACCGGGCCGGCGAGGTCGGCCTGCGTCTGGTACGGCTTGCTGCCGCTGCCCTGGCATTCGCCCCACACCGCATCGTCGGAATACCCGAGCGTGGGCCACTTGGCTGGTGCGAGCAGGCCCTTGGCGGCTTTCGCCGAGGCATCGTCGGGAGCGAGCGCCAGGACGGCTTCTGTGCTGAGAGTCATCGGGGCACCCTCGCGCCGGTCCGCGGCGCGGAAGATTGGAAAAGCGCGGCCATCAAGGCGCGACGGGATTGCCCGGCGTGCCGAGGCTGCCGGCCGGAAGGGCCGCGGCATCGGCCGGCGTGCGGTAAGACACGCGCACCGCGGAAGGCTGCGGCGCCGCCTGCGGTGCGGAAGCGGTGACCGGCTTTGTCACGCCCCCTTTGGTGACCGTGACCGGCGCAGCGGGCGGAATGGTTGCCACGGGAGCCACGCCGGTAATGCCAGTCGTACCGGATACCGGGACCGTAGCCCCGATCGCCGCCGTAGTGACTGGCGCGGCGCCGCCCGCCGGCGCGTACCCGGCTTTCCCCGCATTGGGGTCGTGCAACACCACGCTCTTGCCCACGCCGACGCCGGTGCCGATCGGCCCGATGCCGACGCCCACGCCCACGCCCGCGGTGCCGGCCACCACGCCGGCGTTGTTGACCACCACGCCCGCGCCGAGCGGGCCCCAGCCGGTGTTGAGCCCGACGGAGAAATTGCCGTCCTTGGTCGCGCCCAGCCCGAGCGAGAGCCCGGGCACCAGCGGAATGCCGATGTGATAGTGCGAACAGCCGCCCACCAGGAACAACAGCGGCACCGCCACGGCGGCGGCTGTTGCCCGGACGGTGTGCGGCCGGGGGTTCACACCAGCAGCGCGTTCACGCGCCTCACGTAGGCCGCGGGGTCGGCCGGCAGGCCGCCTTCGGCCAAAAGCGCTTGGTCGAAAAGAATGTTCGCAAGGTCGTCGAAATGCGCCGAGCCTTCGAGCTTCTTCACCAGCGCATGCTCGGCGTTCACTTCGAGCACCGGCTTGAGGTCGGGCGCGGGCTGGCCGGCCTGCTTGAGCATGCGCGCGAGCTGCGTGCTCATGCCGCCGTCCTGCACCACCAGGCAGGCGGGCGAATCGACCAGGCGCGTGGTCACGCGCACGTCCTCGGCCTTGTCCTTGAGGGCTTCCTTGAGCTTCTCGAGCAGCGGCTTGAACGATTCGGCGGCTTCCTCGGCGGCCTTCTTCTCGGCCTCGTCCTGCAGCTTGCCAAGATCGACCGCGCCCTTGGCCACGCTCTGCAGCGGCGTGCCGTCAAACTCGGTCAGGTAGTTGAGCGCCCATTCGTCGACGCGGTCGGTCATGAGCAGCACCTCGATGCCCTTCTTCTTGAAGACCTCGAGCTGCGGGCTGTTCTTGGCGGCGGCCAGCGTGTCGGCCGTGATGTAGTAGATCGCGTCCTGGCCTTCCTTCATGCGCGCCTTGTAGTCGGCAAAGCTCACGCTCGCCGTGTCGCTCGTGGTGGAGGCAAAGCGCAAGAGCTTGGCGATGCGGTCGCGGTTGGCGAAGTCTTCACCCAGGCCTTCCTTCAGCACGGCGCCGAACTCGGCATAGAACCTGGCGTACTTGCCCGATTCGTCGGCGTACTCGGCCGCCGCTTCGGCAGCCGGCATGGCTTTCTTGTCGACCACGTCGGTGATGTCGGCCGCCATCTCGGTCGGATCGGGCGCGGGCACCGATTCCCCGGAGCCGACGTCGATCTTGCCTTCGGCGCTTTCGGGCGCGGTCTTCTGCTTCTTCGCCAGGTCTTCGAGCATGGAGAGCACGCGCTTGGTGCTGCCCTCGCGGATGGCCTTCACGTCGCGACTTTCCTGCAGCAGTTCACGGCTCACGTTGAGCGGCAGGTCGGACGAGTCGATCACGCCCTTCACGAAACGCAAGTAGCTCGGCAGCAGGGCTTCGGCGTCGTCCATGATGAAGACGCGCTTCACGTAGAGCTTGACGCCCGCGCTCTTCTCGCGGTTCCACAGGTCGAACGGGGCCTTCGAGGGGATGAAGAGCAGCTGCGTGTACTCGGTGCTGCCCTCCACGCGGTTGTGGCTCCAGGCGAGCGGCGCCTCGTAGTCGTGGCTGACGGTCTTGTAGAACTCTTCGTACTGCTCGGGCGTGATGTCTTTCTTGTTGCGGCTCCACAGGGCATTGGCCTTGTTGACCGTTTCCCATTCGCCGGTCTTGACCATGTCGCCGGGCTGGTCGTTCTCGCCTTCCCTCCACTCCTCTTTTTCCATGAGGATGGGCAGCGAGATGTGGTCGGAATACTTGCCGACGATCTGCTTGAGCTTCCAGGCGTTGAGGTATTCGTCGGCGTCGTCGCGCAGGTGCAGGGTGATGCTCGTGCCGCGCTCGGCGCGCGTGATGTCGGCCACTTCGAAGTCGCCGGCACCGCCGCTCACCCATCGCACGCCCTGCTCCGGCGGCAGGCCGGCGCGGCGCGATTCAACCGTGATCTTGTCGGCCACGATAAAGCCCGAGTAGAAGCCCACGCCAAACTGCCCGATGAGCTGCGCGTCGGCTTTCTGGTCGCCGCTGAGCTTGCTCATGAAGTCCTTGGTACCACTTTTTGCGATGGTGCCGAGGTGGTCGATCGCTTCCTGGCGCGACAGGCCGATGCCCTTGTCGGTGATGGTGATGGTGCGCGCGGCCTTGTCGAACGAAAGGCGCACGTCCAGGTTGGGCTGGTCTTCGTACAGCTCGGGGTGGTCGATGGCCTCGAAGCGCAGCTTGTCGCATGCGTCCGAAGCGTTCGAGATCAACTCGCGCAGGAAGATTTCCTTGTTGGAATACAACGCATGCGTGACGAGGTGCAGAAGCTGCGCGACTTCAGCCTGGAAAGGAAGTTTCGTATTGGAGGAATCAGCCATGGGAAAGAAGAAATGTCGAACTGAAAAATTCTACGCCGGGCGGCCGCCGGGGCGCGACTGGCTTATCAACTCTGCGAGTTGGGGCTTGCACCCCAAGAAAACAATATCTGCCGGAAGCATGTTTTTTTGGAGCCTACCTCGGTTGCGATTCGACCTCGCGGGTCCAGCGGTCGATCAGCCGCTTGCGCTCGGCGGCCTTGCCGTATTTCTCGAAGTCGTACTTGATGAGCTTCACGTCGGCCATCGACGGAATGCGCGCGTCAGGCTTGAAGGTCTTGTTGGCCGGCGACTGCAGGCTGCCGACCTGCCCGCCGACCGCCTGGCCGGCCGGGCTCATGAGCCAGTCGTAGTAGCGCCTGGCATTCTCCTTGTTGCGCGCGCCCTTGACCAGCGCGATGCCGCCCACCTCGTAGCCGGTGCCTTCGCAGGGCGCGGCGGTCTTCACCGGAAATTTGTCGTAGCGCCAACGCTCGAAGCCGAAGATAAAGCTCACGCCGATCGCCACCTCCCCCTTGGCCACGTTGGGCGCCTGCGCCTGGCCGCTGCGGGTGTAGCTGGTGACGTTGCGGTGCAGCTTCTTCAGGTAGTCGAAGGCCGCGTCCTCGCCCATCTGCTGCACCAGCCCCGCGATGATGGTGTAGGCCGTGCCGCTCGAGGCGGGGTGCGAAATTTCTATCTCGCCCCTGTACTCGGGCTTGACCAGGTCAGCCCAGCACTTCGGCTCGCTCAGCTTCTTTTTCTTGAGCAGGTCGGTGTTGAAGCCAAAGCCGATGGCGCTGGTGTAGAAGCCGCCCACCATGTTCTGCGACATGGCGTACTGGCGCACCGCCCAATCGTGCAGGTCGTTGATGTAGGCAGGGCGGTAGGGCTCCAGCAAACCCTGTTCGGCGGCCTGCAGGAACGGGTCTCCGGTGCCGCCCCACCAGATGTCGGTCTTGGGGTTGGCCGCCTCGGCGCGAAGCTGGGCGCCGATCTCGCCCGTGCCCTTGTGCGCCTGCTGCACCTTGATGCCGGTCTCGCGCGTGAAGGCCGCGGCGGCCGCCTCGCACCAGCCCGCGTCGGTGCTGCAGAGCGCATTCACCGTGCCCTGTGCCGCCGCGCCCGCGGAAAAGAAAAACGCCATGGCGCCCGCGCATGCGGCAAAAAAGGCCGCGGCATTCCTGGTGGCAATGAAGGGGCGCATGCGTTCTTCTCCTGCAGATGGTTTTATTGGAAAGGCCGAGCCCGCAGGATAGCGGGCAAAACTGCGTTCAGCGCGCCGCCAGCAGCGGCGGCAGGTGCTCGGCCAGCCAGTCGACCACCACCCGCGTCTTGTGGGGCAGGTAGCGGCTCCGGGAGCGGATGACGTTGAGCTCGAAGCCGAAGAGCCGCGGCTCTTCGAACACGCGCACCAGCGTGCCGGTGGCCAGCGCATCTGCCGCGAGCCAGGCCGGCAGGCGCGCCAGGCCCATGCCACCGATTGCGGCTTCGAGCAGCACCTCGGCACTGTCGCAGCGTAGACGCGAAGGCGGCACCACCTCGACAAGTCGTCCCTCGGCGTCGTGGAAGCGCCAAGACGAGATCTGCCCGTCTCGCGCATAGAGCACCGCCTCGTGCGCCGAAGCGGCGAGCTCGGCCACGTCGGCGGGGCGCCCGTGCTTCGCCAGGTACGCAGGGGCGGCGCACAGCACCATCCATTGCGTGCCGACCGGCCGCGCCACCAAGTCGGCGGTGTCGGGCAGCTCGCCGCTTCGAATGGCGAGGTCGAGGCCCTCTTCAGCCAGGTCCACGCGCCGGTCGTTGAAGGAAAGCTCCAGCGAAAGCCCGGGGTGTCGGCGCGCCAGCGCGAGCAGCAGCGGCCCGACCTTCAGCCGCCCGAGCATCGCCGGCATGCTGAGGCGCACCAGCCCGGCGGCGGTGCTGCGGGCAGCGTCCGCCATGGCTTCGGCCGCATCGAGCTCGGCCAGCGCGCGCCGGCAACGCTCGTAGTAGCCGTGGCCTTCCTCGGTGAGGCTCTGGCTGCGGGTGGTGCGCAAGAAAAGTCGCGTGCCCAGCCGCGCCTCGAGCCGCGCAATGCTCTTGGCCACCGCCGATCGCGTGACGTGCAGCCGCTGCGCAGCAAGCGCAAAGCTGCCGGCCTCGGCGGCTGCGACGAACTCTTCGATGCCTTGCAGACGTTGGCTCATTGGATATTTTCAGGCGCCATCAAGTTGAAAATTATCCAACACTGGATAGAACTCGTCACCAATAGCATGAAGGCTCCCTTGTTTTCCTCGAAGGAGTCTTTTTCATGCAGGAACCTCGAACGCTTCGCCGCTGGCAACTTTTTTCCTTCGGCCGCGAGCACCTCGAGCAGGTCGAACAGCCGCTCCCCGCGCCCGGCCCGGGACAGATCCTCGTGCGGGTGGGCGCGGTGTCGCTCAACTACCGCGACTTGCTGATGGTCCGCGACGGCATGGGCATGGCGTTCGACTTGCCCTTCACGCCCGGCTCCGACATGGCCGGCACCGTGGCGGCGGTGGGCCCCGGCGTGCAGCGCTTCGCCATTGGCGACCGTGTGGTCAACACCTTCTGGGGCGGCTGGATCGACGGACAGTGGCCAACCGGGGCCGTGCTGGCGGGCGGGCCCGGCCCGGGCATGCTGGCCTCGCACGTGCTGCTCGATGCGGCCTGGGCCGTGGCGGCGCCGGCTACGCTGGACTTCGCCGAAGCGAGCACGCTGCCGTGCGCCGGCCTCACCGCGTGGTTTGCGCTGGCCGAAACCGGCGCGCTGCGGCCTGGACAGACCGTGCTGATCCACGGCACCGGCGGCGTGGCGCTGTTCGGCCTGCAACTGGCGCGGTTGCATGGCGCGCGCGCCATCGTCATTTCTGGCAGCGAAGACAAGCGCGCGCAAACCCTTGCGCTCGGCGCCAGCCACGTGCTGATGCGAGATGGCGACTGGCCGGCTGAAGTGCGCCGGTTCACCGGAGGCCGCGGCGCCGACCACGTGCTCGAACTCGCGAGCGGGCCGAATCTCGACCGGTCACTGCAGGCCGTGGCGCAGGGCGGCCGCGTGTCGATCATCGGCATGCTCGGCGGCGAGACGCTGAGTGCGTCCTTCTATGCGATGGTGCTCGGCCGCGTCACGGTGCAGGGCATCGGCGTGGGCCATCGGCGTGCGCTCGAAGACCTGGTGCGCGCCATCGACGCCAATGCGCTCAAGCCCGTGATCGCGGCGCGCTACGCATTCGAAGCGCTGCCTGAAGCGCTCGACCACCTTGCGCGCGGTGCGTTCGGCAAGATCGTCGTCATGCTCTGACAAGGCCTCTTGGCTGCTTGCATTGCGGGCTTCAAAAAACAAAAGCCCCCCCGATGTGTGAACAGGTTCCGTTCGCCGCCACAACCTGCGTGGCGCATGCGTGTTCCGTTCCTAGAATCCGCCCGCGCTATGGCCGGGGAGGCCTTGGCGCCTTTTCTCAATTCAAGGACGGAACAGCATGGAACACAGCATTTACAAGAAATGGGCGGCCGAATTCGTGGGTACTTTCTGGCTCACCCTGGGCGGCTGCGGAAGCGCCGTCCTCGCGGCCGTCTTTCCGGGCAATCTGGGCATCGGTTTCCTGGGGGTGTCGCTGGCGTTCGGCCTCACGGTGGTAACGGGAGCCTATGCGCTCGGGCCCATCTCGGGCGGCCACTTCAATCCGGCCGTCTCGATCGGCCTCGCGGCCGCGGGGCGCTTCAAGGCCTCGCAGCTCGCGGGCTACATCGTTGCCCAGGTGCTGGGTGCCATTGCCGCGGCCGGCGTGCTCTACCTGATTGCCACCGGCAAGTCCGGCGCCGACATCGGCGGCTTTGCCACCAACGGCTATGGCGAGCACTCGCCCGGCAAGTACGGCATGACCGCAGCGCTCGTGTGCGAAGTGGTGATGACCGCAGTTTTCCTCATTGTGATCCTCGGCTCGACCGCCAAGCGCGCAGCCGGCGGCTTCGCGGGCCTGGCCATCGGCCTGTGCCTCACGCTGATCCACCTGGTCTCCATTCCGGTGACCAACACTTCGGTCAACCCGGCGCGCAGCACGGGCCCGGCGCTGTTCGGCCCGTCATATGCCATGTCGGAGCTGTGGCTCTTCTGGGCCGCGCCCATTGCGGGCGCGGTCATCGGCGCGGTGATCTACCGCGTGCTGCTCAGCAATACCAACGACGACTGACTGAAGTAGTCGTCGGCAGCGGATCAGCTGCCGCTGGCCGACTGCACCAGCGGCAGCGAGGTCGATTGCCCGATCGATTCGGTGCCAGTGGCGTGCGATGCCGCATAGGCGCCGGCCTGCACATCGGACACCGGGATGGTCGAGTTCATGGCCGGCGCGCTGGTCGACTGCCCGATGGACTCGGTGCCGCTGGGCCGTGCGGCGGCCATCGCGCCCGCCTGCACCTCGGGGTTCTCGGGCGAATTCATCTGCAACGGGTGGTAGTCCGAACCGTCCATCGTTTCGGCCGACGCATGGACGGCGCCGAGCGCCGCGAACGCGGTAAAGGAACCAAGGGCAAGAAGCTTGAAGGAAGTGCGCATGGTGTGTGCTCCTGAGTGGCTATGGATGGTGTCTCGGGCCTTGTGCCACCGCGCGAGCTGCGCGTTGCAGGGCCTGGACGCACTCTAGGCAGCCGGACTGAGCGGGCCGTGAGCAAACAATTAGGGCAGCATGAGGGGCACGGCCGGCAAAGGCAGATGCACCCGCGCCATCAGCCCCGGGCCGCCTCCTACTTCTTCACTCCGATTGCGCAGCTCAATGCGCAAACCATGCCTTTCGGCGGCCGTGCGCGCAATGGCCAGCCCGAGCCCGCTGCCGCCCGCCGGCGCGCCCGGCACGCGAAAGAAGCGGTCGAACACGCGGGCTATCGACGAGGCCGGAATGCCCGGCCCGTTGTCGAGCACGTCGACCACCGCATGGCCTTCGAACTCGTGCAGCCGAACGTCGACCACACCGCCTTCAGGCGCATAGCGCAGCGCGTTGTCGATGAGGTTGTCGAACACGCTGCGCAGCTCGGCCGGCGGCGCCAGCACCACCGGCGCAATGCGGCCTTCGAAGCCGATGTCGACGCGGCGCGCGTCGGCCAGCACCATCAGCTGGCTCACGCTCTCGCGCAGCAAGGTCTCGATATCGACTGGCTCGCGCGATGCGGCTCGGCTCGGCGCGTCTTGGCGCGAGAGGCTCAGCAGTTGCTCGATCAGGTGCTGCGCCCGCGTGACGCCGGCCTCGAGCTGGTTGAAGCGCTCGGTCGCTTCGCCCGCGGGCACGTGCGCGCGCAGGTTCTCGATCTGCAGGCCGATGGCGGCCATGGGCGTGCGCAACTCGTGCGCCGCGTCCTGCACGAAGCGGCGCTGGGTGGCGAAGGCATTCCGCACGCGCGACAGCAGGTGGTTGAACGCCTGGACCAGCGGCGCGATCTCGTCGGGAACCCGCGCCAATGAAAGATCGGTGGGACTGCGCTCGTCCTGCGAGGCCACGTCGCGCGCCACGGCGCGCAGCGAGCGCGAGGCCGCCGAAACGATGAGCCACAGGATCAACAGGGCCAGCGGCAGCAGCAACGCAATGGGCAGTCCTTCGAGCAGCGCGCGGCGCAATGTCCGGCGCCGACGGTAGTCCTCGTTCTGCAAAACCTGCACACGCGGTTGGTCGGCACGCGGTCCGGGTTCTGCGGTGAAAACACGCCAGCGCGAATGCGGGTGCACGCCGGTGCTCGTATCGCTGAAACCCGGCTCCGGATGCAGCGGCACGGCTGCCAAAGGCGCCCATGAACTCGCGCCCAGCGTGCGGCCGTCGGCGCTCCAGAGCTGGACCACGAAGGCGCCGCGCAGCAGGGCGGCATCGGCGTCGAGCGGGCGCGGCGTGCGGGGCGGATCGCCGCCGGCATAAGAATCGGCCACCAGCCGCATCTGCTCGTCGAGGGCATTGTGGACCAGGTCGCCATAGGCCACGAAGGTGAACCACGCCGTGATCGCCGCTGCGACCAGGTGCAGCGTGACCAGCCAGAACAGCAACTGCGTGCGCAGCGAGCGCGGGCGCCACCAGCGGGCGCTCATGCCGCCACGCGCCAGCCCAGTCCGCGCACGTTTCGAATCGATTCCGCGCCGAGCTTGCGGCGCATGCCGTGGATCAGCACGTCGATGGCGTTGCTGGTCACTTCTTCGCCCCAGCCGTAGATGCGGTTCTCGAGTTGCTCGCGCGAGAGGATGGCGCCGGGCCGTTCGAGCAAGGCGTGCAGCAGCGCAAACTCGCGCGCCGTCAGCGCCTCGCGCGCCCCGCCGGTCACCACCTCGCGCGTGGTCAGGTCCAGCTGAAGCGTGCTCCCGCCGATCAGCGAATGCGCGGCACCGTCGCGCCGGCGCACCACGGCCCGCATGCGCGCAAGCAGCTCGCGAAATTCGAAAGGCTTGAGCAGATAGTCGTCGGCGCCCAGGTCCAGGCTGTGGATGCGGTCGTCGAGCCCGTCGCGCGCGGTGAGCACCAGCACCGGCGTGGCATCGCCGCGTTCGCGCGCGCGCCGCAGCACCTCGGTGCCGTCCTGGCGCGGCAGGCCCAGGTCGAGCAGCACGCAGGTGTAGTCGCCGTCGCCGAGCGCGCTTTGCGCCAGCTCGCCGTCGCGCACCCAGTCGGCCGACCAGCCGGCGCCCTCGAGCGCCTGCTTCAGGCTGCGCCCGATCATTTCGTCGTCTTCCACCAGCAGTACACGCATCGCGTCGACTCCTTGGGCCGCAAGGTAGCACGCGATCGGGATGATCGGTAGTGGCCCTGCGCCGTGGCGCAGCGTAGAGGCGAAGTCTTAGGCGGGGCTTAGACGCCGTGCAGGCACAAGGGTCACAGCACGCGGACGTCGTGCCGCTCGCCCTCGCCACCCGCGGCGAAGGCCAGCAGGCGCATGGCCTCTTCCTGCACGCCGAGCCGGTCGGCTTGGGACCACCGCGCAAAGGGCTCCAGCACCACCGCGGCCGCGTTCTTCGCCCGCTCGATCTTCCAGGTGCCCGCGACGAAACCGTCGAGCAGCACGGTGCCGCGCACGATGCCATTGACGGTGAACACCCGACTGCGATGCGCCTCGCTCATCACGCGGCTGCGGTCGGCATGCGAAAGCAGCAGGTTGTCCCATTCGGCGACGAGGCGCGGCGGCGCGGGTGCATCGGGACCGGGGCGCGGCGCGCGCGGCAGGTCGAACAGCTGTTGGCCCTGCTCGCCGGTAAACGTGCGCAGCTGTGGCCGGAGGCGCTCGACCACAGCCTTCCAGCCCGTGAGGCCAGACCACGCGCCGGCATCGGCGAGCGTGGCGGGACCGAAGGCCGCCAGATAGCGCAGCAGCAGGTCGTCCTGCGTGGCGGCTGCGGCGCCGGCAGCGGATTCGCCGAGCCACTGTCCGATGGGCTGCAGCTGTGCGTTCTGGTGCGAGTTCCAGTTGCCCGCGGGCGGCAGGTGCACCAACGGCACACTGTTGCGGATGAGTGCGGCGAGCGAGGCAGGCTGGCGGTCTTTCCAGCGCGCAGCGAGTGCCTGCCCGAGTTCGGAACCAGTGAGGGGGCCTTCGCGCAGCAGCGCCCACCCGGCCTTCACCACGGCCGCGCGGTCGATGCCTTCGAGAGCCCGCGCGTGCTCGCCCGCGAGGCCACGCTGGTGCACGGGTTCGAGCAGCGGCCGCCAGGCCAACGCATCCGATGCGGCCATCAGGTGCAGGGTCGCACGCATCGTCGACATGCGCACAACGCGGCGCTTCTTCAGGGCTTCGGTCAGTTGCTCGCGGCGAAAGCCTTCGAGCCGGCTCCAGAGGCCGATGTAAGGCGGATTCGGCGCCTGAGCCTGCAGCCCCGCCAGCTTTTCGATGGCCTGCGTGACCGTCGCCTTGCGCCGCTCCAGCAGCATCTGCCGCGCCAGCGTGGCCCGGTTCAGCGCGCGCTGGCTCAGCACCACGGGCATCGGCAAGAACTCAGAACTTCTCGTGCGGCCCGAGGTAGCGCCATTGCCCGAGGGGCAGGTTGCCTAGCATCACCTTGCCGATGCGCACGCGCTTCAGGCCCACCACTTTCAGGCCGACCAGCTCGCACATGCGGCGGATCTGGCGCTTCTTGCCCTCGGTGAGCACGAAGCGCAACTGCTCGGGGTTCTGCCACTCGACCCGCGCCGGCTTGAGCGGCTGTCCGTCAAGGCTCAGGCCGTGGCGCAGCCTGGCGAGCATCGCGGGCGGGAAGACCGCCTGCACATTGGTCGTGACGGGATCGTCGTCGTCCATGCGCACGAGTTGCCCCGTGGGCGCTGGCTGGCCCAGGCCGTGGTAGGCCACGCGCACCAGGTACTCCTTCTCCATCACCGAGTCTTCGCCGATCAGCTGGCGCGCAACGCGGCCATCTTGCGTCATCACCAGGAGGCCGATGGAATCGATGTCGAGCCGGCCGCATGGCGCAAGTCCGCGCAGTTGCTGGGGGTTGAAGAAGAAGCGCGTGTTGTCTTCGGCCCATCGGTTCTGCGGCGTGAACAGCGAGACCGCCGGCTCATGGCCGTCTTCGGCCTGCGCGCTCACGTAGCCCATGGGCTTGTTGATCAGGATGGTGACCTGGTTCGCCTGCTGGCCCTTGGCGGCCTTGTCGACCTCGATACGGTCGGACGGCGTGACCTTCACGCCCATTTCGGCCGGCTTGCCGTTCACCTTGACCCAGCCGTTGGCAATCCAGTCGTCGGCCTCGCGACGCGAGCAGATGCCGAGCTCGGCCATGCGTTTGTTGAGGCGGATCGGTGCGGTGGCGTCGTCGGTCATGCGGGTGCGCGGTCGGTTGGGGGCAGGTCACGCCCGGTGGAGCGGTGCGCAGCGGCATTTTCGTCCATTGCAGCTGTCTCCGGAATGTGTCGCATTGCATGGGGATAATGCGCGCCAATGGCCCGCCGACGGCCCGGACCCGAATGACCAAAATCCTGATCCTCAGTGTGAGCGCCGGCAACGGCCACGTGCGCGCAGCGCAAGCCCTCGAAGCCGCCGTGCAATCGGCCCCGCCGCACACGGCCGTCCACATGGACGCCATGGCCCACGTGGCCGGCGGTTTCCGCAAGGTCTACACCGACTGGTACATCCAGCTCGTGAACCGCGCGCCGGAGCTGTGGTCGTACCTGCACCAGCGCGCCGACGCCACGCCGCACCACGCGCCTTCGCAGCGCCTGCGCCGCGGCATCGAGCGGCTGAGCACCGGCACCCTGTTGCGCGAAATCCGCCGAGAGAAGCCCGACGCGGTGGTCTGCACGCACTTCCTGCCGGCCGAGCTGCTGATGCGCGAGCGCAATGGCGGCCGCATCGACTATCCGGTGTGGCTGCAGATCACCGATTACGACCTGCATAACATGTGGGTCGTGCCAGGCATGGCGGGTTACCTGGCCGCGACGGACGAAGTGGCCTTCCGTCTGCGCGCGCGCGGCGTTCCCCCGGAACGCATCCACGTGACGGGCATCCCGGTGATGCCGGCTTTCTCGGACCCTGATGTGCCTGCGCTTTCGCACGATGCCTGCGCGGCGGCGCTCGGCCTCGATCCTTCGCGCCCCGTTCTGCTGATGGCATCAGGAGGCGCCGGCGTCGGCGACCTCGCGAGCATGGTCGAGCGCGTGCTTCTGCTCGGCGGCGACAGCGGCCTGCAGGTGATTGCCGTGGCCGGCCGCAACGCCGAGACGCATCAGAAGCTCCAGGCCCTGGCCGCACGCCACCCGGGCCGCGTGGTCGCCATCGGCTTCACCAACGAGATGCACAAGCTCATGGCCGCGGCCGACCTGGTGGTCACCAAGCCCGGCGGACTCACGGTGTCGGAATGCGTGGCGCTCGGCAAGCCGATGCTGCTGATCTCGCCGATTCCAGGCCAGGAAGAGCACAACGCCGGCTTCCTGATGGAAGAAGGCGCGGCCTGGCTCGCCTACGACACCATCGGCCTCGACTACAAAGTGGCGCGGCTGATGGCCGACCCCGCCAAGCTGGCCGACATGGCCCGGCGCAGCCGGGCGCTCGGCAAGCCGCGCGCCGCGGCCGCGGTGCTGCGCCACGTGCTGGGCGAAGAATGAACGGCATCGCGGAGAAGACAAGCGTGGCCCGCACGCTCGGCTACCTGGCCTGGGTGGTGGTGATGGCGTTCTTCTTTGCCAATGCCGAGATCCAGATCGAAGGCGGCGCCGGTTGGGCCACCTCGCTGCCCACGTGGCGCATCGAGAACAGCATCTGGCTCGATCTCTTCTGGGGCGGGCGCGCCATGACGGGCTACCACGCCTGGGTGTTCACCTTCATGGCGCTGGTGTTCCTTGCGCCGCTGGCCTTCAACGGCCGCTGGACGCTGCGCGACCTGGGTCTGGCCGTGGCAGGCCTGATCGTGTTCTGGGTCTGCGAAGACTTTCTGTGGTTCATCATCAACCCGGCCTTCGGCTGGGCACGGTTCAACCCGGCCGATGCGTTCTGGCACAAGCATTGGATCTGGGGCGCGCCGGTCGACTACTGGGGCGGCCTCGCGGTCGCCCTGCTCATACTGTTGCGGCGCCACTGGCCCCGCTCGCCCTCATGACAACCACTCCACGCCCCTCGCACTGGGCAGACCCGCTGGACGAGCTGCAGGTCGAGAACCTGCACCGCATCACGCCCACGCTGTACCGCAGCGCGCAGCCGCGCATCGCGAACGTGGCGGCGCTCAAGTCGCTCGGCATCCGCACCATCGTGAGCCTGCGTTCCTTCAACGACGACAAGAAAGTGTTCGCGGGCCACGACATCCGGCTGGTGCGCGTGCCGATCAACACCTGGTCGATCGACGACGCCAAGGTCCTGCGCGCGCTGGTCGCCATTCGCGAAGCGGAGAAGCAGGGCCCGGTGCTGATCCACTGCATGCACGGCGCCGACCGCACCGGCGTGGTCGCGGCGGTCTACCGCATGGCGGTGCAGGGCTGGGACAAGGACAGCGCGCGGCAGGAGATGTTCCGCGGCGGCTACGGCTATCACACGCTCTGGCGCAACATTCCGCGCTACATCGACCGGCTCGATCCGGAGAAGATGCGCCGTGCGCTGGCCCATGCGCCGGTGATTCCCGTGGTGTCCTGAAGGCGCCTGCAGCTTTCGCACGCCGCTCCTATACTGGCCGCCCCGTGGCCCTGGGCCACCTTCGAACGGACCTTTTTCAAGGTCGCAAGGGGCTCTTCATGGCACTCCAACTCCGCTCACTCATCCGCGCGAGCGGCGAACTCGAACTCTCGCTGCACGACGAGGCGATTCCCGAACCGCAGCCGCATGAAGTGGTGATCCGCGTCGAGGCATCGCCCATGAATCCATCAGACCTGGGACTGCTGTTCGGCGCGGCCGACATGGGCACCGCCAAGGTCTCGGGCGCGCCCGATCGGCCGGTTGTGACCGCCACGGTGCCGGAGCGTGGCATGCCCGCCATGGCCGGGCGGCTGGACCAGTCGCTGCCGGTGGGCAACGAAGGTGCGGGGGTGGTGGTCAAGGCCGGTTCGTCGCCGGCGGCGCAAGCGCTGCTGGGCAAGACGGTGGCCGCAATCGGCGGCGCGATGTATTCGCAGTACCGCGCCGTGGCGGTGGCCCAGTGCCTGGAACTGCCCGCGGGCACGGCGCCAGCCGATGGTGCATCGTGCTTCGTGAATCCGCTCACGTCGCTCGGCATGGTCGAGACGATGCGGCGCGAAGGCCACAAGGCACTGGTGCACACGGCCGCCGCGTCCAACCTGGGCCAGATGCTCAACAAGATCTGCCAGAAGGATGGCATCGACCTGGTCAATATCGTGCGCAAGCCCGAGCAGGAAGCGCTGCTGCGCGGCATCGGCGCGAAGCATGTGTGCAGCACCAGCTCACCCACGTTTCTCGAAGACCTGACGCAGGCGCTGGTCGAGACGGGCGCCACGCTGGCCTTCGACGCCACGGGCGGCGGCAAGCTCGCGGGCCAGATTCTCGGCTGCATGGAAGCCGCGCTGAACCGCACCGCCAAGGAATACAGCCGCTACGGCTCGACCACGCACAAGCAGGTCTACATCTACGGCGGCCTCGACCGCTCGCCGACGGAGTTCGTGCGCAACTTCGGCATGGCGTGGGGCATGGGCGGGTGGCTGCTGTTTCCGTTCCTGCAGAAGCTCGGGGATGAAGGCACGCAGCGGTTGCGGGCGCGGGTGGTGGCTGAATTGAAGACCACGTTTGCGAGCCACTACACGCGGGAAGTTTCCTTGTTCGAGGCGCTGCAGCTGGACGCGATCGGCGTGTATGGCAAGCAGGCGACGGGGGAGAAGTTTTTGTTGAATCCCAACAAGGGCGTGGGGGGCTGAGCTTCTGTTGGGGGTCCGCGGTGGAGTGAATGCCGCTGCCCTCACCCTAACCCTCTCCCAGAGGGAGAGGGAACAAGACGGAGCGGGGTTGCGTATTGCTCCCTCTCCCTCTGGGAGAGGGCTGGGGTGAGGGCACTGTGCCCACGGTGGGGCGCCCCTCAAAAACCTAAACCACCAGCCGATACCCCACCGCAGTCTCCGTCAGGAGATGCTTGGGTTGCGCCGGATCGGCTTCCAGCTTCTGCCGCAGATGCCCCATGTAGATGCGCAAATAGTGGCTCTGGTCCGTGTGCGACGGACCCCACACCTCGCGCAGCAGCTGACGTTGCGTGAGCACGCGCCCGGCGTTGGCAACCAACACCGACAGCAGCCGGTACTCGGTCGGCGTCAGGTGCACCTCGGCGCCGGCGCGGCGAACGATGCGCGCGGCGCGGTCGAGTTCGACCTCGCCGAAACGGAACAGCGGGTCCGCGGGTTCGTCACCGCCGCCGGCAACGCGCGGGCGGCGCAGGTTGGCACGAACGCGCGCCAGCAGTTCTCCGGTGCCGAAGGGCTTGGTCAGGTAGTCGTCGGCGCCTGCATCGAGCGCGGCGATCTTGTCGGCCTCGTCGCTGCGCGCGGACAACACGATGATGGGCACGGCCGACCAGCCGCGCACATCGCGAATCAGCGAAACACCATCGCCATCGGGCAGACCGAGGTCAAGCACCAGCAGGTCCGGCTGGCGCGTGCCCGCCGCCGCCAACCCATCGCGCAGCGTGCCGGCCTCATGCACAAGCCAGCCCTCGGCTTCGAGCGCGCCGCGCACGAAGCGGCGTATCTGCGGCTCGTCCTCGATCACGATGGCGGTGGGGGATGGCATGGTTTCAGAGTTGTGCTTCGGCCGGTTCCGGTGGCTCGCGGCGCGGCAATGTAACCGTGAATTCTGCACCGCCGCCCTGCGCATTGGCCGCCGCAATCTCACCGCCATGCGCGGTCACCACGGCGCGGCAGATGGCCAGGCCCAGGCCCACGCCCGGCGTGGCCGATTCGGTCTCGCCGCGGGTGAACTTGTCGAACAGCTTCTGCTCGCGGCCCAGCAGCGCGGCGGGCAGGCCGAGGCCGTGGTCGCGCACCGTGAGCACCAGCGTGCCGGGCTCGGCCCGTGCACCGACGACGATTGGCGGCGCTCCGTACTTGGCGGCGTTCTCCAGCAGGTTGACCAGCACGCGCTCGATCAGCACGGCATCGAATTCGACCAGCGGAAGGTCAGCGTCGAGCGCGGTTTGCACGATGCTGTTTCCCAACGAGGTGCGCGCCGCACGAATGGCCGAGCCCACCACTTCCTCGACCGATTGCCAGTCGCGCCGCAGATTCACCGCGCCGCCTGCAATGCCGCTTTCGAGTCGCGCCATGTCGAGCAGGTTGTTGACCAGCGCGTGCAGTTCATGAGCTTGCGCGACGATGGCGCGCGCCGCTTCGGCATGCGCCTCGGGCGGCAGCGTTTGCAGCGATTCGGCCAGGGCAATCAACGCCGTGAGCGGCGTGCGTACGTCGTGCGAGATGGCGCCGAGCAAAGCGTTGCGCAGCCGTTCCGATTCCATCTCGACCACGGCCCGTTGCGCCACCTCCACGTAGTGCACGCGCTCCAGCGCAATCGCGATCTGCCGGGCCAGCGTATCGAGCTGCTGCGCCTGCTCGGGAATCAGCAGCCAGCGCGGCTGCGACGGTGACAGCGCGAGCACGCCGCGCACGCGCATGGGCGCCTGCAGCGGCACGTAATGCCAGGGCTGGGCCGCGAGCGTGGCGGTGGCCAGGCCGGCGGGCTGGCCATGGCGAAAGGCCCAGTCGGCCACCTGCGCATCGAAACCCTCGGGCGGGTTGTCAGGCATCACGAGCTGGTCGGCCGCGTCGGTGACCAGCACCAGCGCATGGCCGCCAAAGTGGCCCTGCACCGCGGCAGCGCCCAGCGCGACGACCTGCGTGCTCTCCAGCGCCGCCGAGAGTTCGCGCGTAAGTTCGAACAGCGAGCGTGCCCGCCGCTCGCGGCTGGTCGAGACGCCGGCCGCAAAGCGCAGTCCCGCCATGAGCTGGCCCACCAGCAGGCCCACGCCCAGCATGATCGCGAAGGTCAGCACGTACTGCACGTCGCTCACCGCGAACGACAGGCGCGGCGGCACGAAGAAATAGTCGAACGCCGCCACGTTGAGCAAAGCCGCGAGCGCCGAAGGCCCGCGGCCGAAGCGCATGGCCACGCCGACCACGCCCAGCATGAAAAGCATCACGATGTTGGACAGCTCCAGCACATGGGCCAGGGGCGCGCACACCAGCGTGAGCGCAACGCTGATGGCCGTCGCCCATGCGTAGCCCGGCCAATGAATGGGGGCCTTCTCATGGTCGCCCTCGTCGGCGCGCATGCCGTGGATGGCGGCGCGCGAAAGGCGCCGAGAACTGTCGGCATGGCCCGCTTCCAGGATGTCGAGCGCGGGCGCGCGTTGCGCCAGCGCGCACGGCAGCGGCATCGGCGTGGCGGGCCACCAGCGGCGCCAGCCCTCCCGGGGTGCCGAGCGTCCCAGCACCAGCGTCGCGCAGTTGAGCCGCCGCGCCTGCTCGGCCAATTGCTCGGCCACGTCGGAACCCGTGAGCACCGCGGTGGCCGCGCCGAGTTCCTCGGCAAGCTTGAGGACCGCGAGGATGCGATCGCGCTCCTGCGCGGCAAGCCGTTGCAGCCGCGGTGTCTCGACATAGGCTGCATGCCAGCGAACGTTGAGCTGGCCCGCCAGCCGCGCCGCGGTGCGCACCGTTTGCGCGGCGCCCTCGTGCGGCCCCACGCACGCGAGGATCGCGCCCGAGGTGTTCCAGGCCTGCAGCGCGCCGCCCTCGCCGTTGCCGGCCGCGCCCGATTGCTCGACACGCCAGCCGCGCACGTCGTCTTCCACGTGCTCGGCGGTGCGGCGCAGCGCAATTTCGCGCAGCGCGATCAGGTTGCCCTTGCGGAAGAAGTTCTGCGCGGCACGCTCGGCCTGCTGGGGCAGATACACCTTGCCAGCCGCAAGCCGGGCCGTGAGCTCGTCGGGCGTGACGTCGACCAGCACCACCTCGTCGGCTTCGTCGAGCACGGTGTCGGGCACGGTCTCGTGCACCCGCACGCCGGTGATGGCCCCTACCGTGCCGTTGAGGCTTTCGAGGTGCTGCACGTTGAGCGCGGACCAGACCTCGATGCCCGCGGCCAGCAGCTCCTGCACGTCCTGCCAGCGCTTGGCATGGCGGGATCCGGGCGCGTTGGTGTGGGCCAGCTCGTCGACCAGCAACACGGCGGGTTTGCGCGCCAGGGCGGCGTCCAGATCGAACTCGGCCAACCTGCGGCCGCGGTGGTCCACCTCGCGCATCGGCAACGCCTCCAGCCCCGCGAGCAGCGCCGCGGTTTCGCTGCGGCCGTGCGTTTCGGCCACGCCGACCAGCACGTTGCGGCCTGCCGCGTGCTCGCGCTGCGCGGCGCTGAGCATGGCCCATGTCTTTCCCACGCCCGCGCTGGCACCGAAATAGATGCGCAGCTTGCCGCGCTGCGCGCGTGCCGCATCGCTGCGCAATTGCGCAAGCAGGGCGTCGGGATCGGGGCGGGCGTCGGACATGGCGGTGGCTGCGCAGGTTAGCGCATCGGCCCGCTCCCATCGAGTGCGAGATTCAGCGCCAGCACGTTGACGCGCGGCTCGCCCAGCAAGCCCCAGAGCGGCGCCTGCGTGTGGCTGGCGACCAGCGCATTCACCTGTTCGACCGGTACGCCGCGCACGCGCGCCACACGCGCCGCCTGGTAGCGCGCGGCGGCGGGGCTGATGTCGGGATCGAGCCCGCTGGCCGAGGCCGTGACGAGATCGACCGGCACCGGTGCGGTGTTGCCCGGGTCGGCGGCGCGCAGCGCTTCGACCCGCGCCTTGACAGCATCCACGAGCGCCGGATTGAGCGGACCCAGGTTCGAGCCGCCCGAAGCGCTCGCGTTGTAGGGCTGCGGTGCGGTGGCCGACGGCCGGCCCCAGAAGTGCTTGGGATCGCTGAAATTCTGGCCGATGAGTGTCGAACCCACGGTGGTGCCGCCCTGCACGATCAGGCTGCCGGCCGCCTGCGACGGAAACAGCGCCTTCGCGGCGCCGGTGACGGCCATCGGATAAATGAGCCCGGTGAGCGCGCTCAGCAGCGCAAAGAGCACGAGCGCGGGACGAAAGATGTTGTTCATGATGAAGCGCTTCTCAAGAAAGATGTACGGCAACGAGCAGCCAGTCGATCAGCTTGATGCCGATGAAGGGAACCAGCAGGCCGCCCAGCCCATAGATCGCCAGGTTGCGGCGCAGCAGCGCGGCCGCGCCCACCGGCCGGTAGCGCACGCCCTTGAGCGCAAGCGGAATCAGAAAGACGATGACCAGCGCGTTGAAGATCACAGCCGACAGGATCGCCGACGACGGGCTTGCAAGCCGCATCACGTTGAGCGCACCGAGCTGCGGATAGGTCGAGACAAAGATCGCCGGGATGATCGCGAAATACTTCGCCACGTCGTTCGCGATCGAGAAGGTAGTGAGCGAGCCGCGCGTCATGAGCAGCGCCTTGCCGGTCTCCACCACCTCGAGCAGCTTGGTGGGGTTCGAATCCAGGTCGACCATGTTGCCGGCCTCCTTCGCGGCCTGCGTGCCGCTGCCCATGGCCACGGCCACATCGGCCTGCGCGAGGGCGGGCGCGTCGTTGGTGCCGTCGCCGGTCATTGCGACCAGACGGCCTTCGGACTGGTACTTGCGGATCAGCGCCAGCTTGTCCTCGGGCGTGGCTTCGGCCAGGAAGTCGTCGACGCCGGCCTCGGCCGCGATGGCCGCGGCGGTGAGCTTGTTGTCGCCGGTGATCATCACCGTCTTGATGCCCATGCGGCGCAGCTCGGCAAAGCGCTCCTTGATGCCGGTCTTGACGATGTCCTTGAGCTCGACCACGCCGAGCACGCGGGCACCCTCGGCCACGGCCAGCGGCGTGCTGCCGCGGCGCGCCGTTTCTTCGGCCGCGCGCAGCACCTCGGCTGGCATCGCGCCACCGAGCGACTCCACATGGCGGCGTACCGCATCGACCGCGCCCTTGCGCAGCAGGATGGCATCGGTATCAAGGCTGCCGGGTGCGGCCGGCAGGTCGACGCCGCTCATGCGCGTCTGCGCGGTGAAGGGCACGAACCGAGCGCCCTCGACAGATGCGGCTTCCAGTCCATCGCGGCGCGCAAGTTCGACAATGCTGCGCCCTTCAGGCGTTTCGTCGGCCAGCGATGCCAGCATCGCGGCGCGGGCGAGGCGGCCCTTGGTCACGCCGGGCGCGGGCAGGAAAGCACTGGCCTGTCGATTGCCATGCGTGATGGTGCCGGTCTTGTCGAGCAGCAGCACGTCGACGTCGCCGGCCGCTTCCACGGCGCGGCCCGAAGTGGCGATCACGTTGGCCTGCATCATTCGGCTCATGCCGGCCACGCCCACGGCCGAGAGCAGGCCGCCGATGGTGGTCGGGATCAGACACACCAAGAGCGCCACCAGCGCCGTGAGCGACACCACGGTACCCGCGCCCGCAGCCTCGACGCTGAAAAGCGAGAACGGCAGCAGCGTGACCGTGACCATCAGGAACACCAGCGTCAGCGCCACCAAGAGGATGGTGAGCGCGATTTCATTGGGCGTCTTGTGGCGCTTGGCTGCTTCGACCATGCCGATCATGCGGTCGAGGAACGACTCGCCGGGGTTCACCGAGATGCGCACCACCAGCCAGTCGGACAGCACGCGAGTGCCTCCTGTCACGGCCGAGAAGTCGCCGCCCGATTCGCGCACCACCGGAGCCGATTCGCCGGTGATCGCGCTCTCGTCGACCGAGGCCACGCCTTCGATCACCTCGCCATCGAGCGGTATCACATCGCCGGTCTCGACCAGCACGACGTCGCCCTTTCGCAGATTCGGCGCCTGCTCCGGAAGCCACTGGCCACCATGATGCGGCTCCTTCATCTTCTTGGCCCAGGTGTCCTTGCGCAGCCCCCGCAGCGACGCGGCCTGCGCCTTGCTGCGCCCTTCGGCCAGCGCCTCCGCGAAGTTGGCGAACAGCACTGTGAACCATAGCCAGACAGACACGGCAAGCACGAAGGCCGGCTTCATGCCGGTGTCGCCGGGGAAGGTCAGCGAATGCGCCCAGAGCAGCGTCGTGAGGATGCTACCGATGTAGACGATGAACATCACCGGGTTGCGCCACTGGGTGCGCGGATCGAGCTTGGCGAAGGCGCCCCAGAGGGCGGGCTTGACCAGCGCGGCGTCGAAGAGCGAAAGGGAAGTCTTGGTGTTTGTCATGGTGCGCTCCTTCACTTCCAGAGCACGAGGTGTTCGACGACGGGCCCGAGGGCCAATGCCGGAACGTAATTGAGCAGGCCGACCAGCAGCACGGTGCCGATCAACAGCGAGACGAACAGCGGCCCGTGCGTAGGCAGCGTGCCGCCGGTGACCGGGAGGCGCTGCTTGGCCGCGAGCGAACCCGCAATGGCCAGCACCGGCACGATCACCGCGAAGCGGCCGAGCCACATGGCGAGCCCGAGCAGGCCGTTGTAGAACGGCGTGTTGGCCGAGAGCCCCGCGAAGGCGCTGCCATTGTTGTTGGCGGCCGAGCTCAGCGCATACAGGATCTCCGAGAAGCCGTGCGCGCCGGGGTTTGCGATGCCGGCCTTGCCGGTGCCGGCCATCACCGCCACCGCGGTGCCGGCCAGCACCAGCACGGGCGTGACCAGGATGGCGATGGAGATCAGCTTCATCTCGCGCACCTCGATCTTCTTGCCCAGGTACTCGGGCGTGCGGCCGATCATCAGCCCCGCAATGAACACCGCGAGCATCGCGAAGATCAGCATGCCGTAAAGGCCGCTGCCCACGCCGCCGAAGACCACCTCGCCAAGCTGCATCAGCACCATCGGCACCATGCCACCGATGGGCGTGAAGGAGTCGTGCATGGCATTCACGGCGCCGCAAGACGCCGCGGTGGTGATGGCGGCAAAGAGCGCCGAGGCGTCGATGCCGAAGCGCACTTCCTTGCCTTCCATGTTGCCGCCGCTTTGCAGCGCGCTCGTTACCTGGTCCACACCCAGCGACGCCAGGAGCGGATTGCCGGCGTGCTCGGCCGGGATGATGACCGCCACCGCGACGACGAACATCACCGCCATGGCCGCGAGCACCGCCCAGCCCTGGCGCCGGTCGCCAACCACGCGCCCGAAGGCGAAGCACAGGGCCGCGGGAATCAGGAAGATCGCGATCATCTGCAGCAGGTTGCTGAGCGCGGTCGGGTTCTCGTACGGGTGCGCCGAGTTTGCGTTGAAGAAACCGCCGCCATTGGTGCCGATCATCTTGATGGCTTCCTGCGAGGCGACCGGGCCCATGGCGATCGTTTGCGCGCTCGCCGCGGCCTCGACCGTGTGCACGGTCTTGTAGCCGTCGAAGTTCTGGATCACGCCCTGGCCCACGAAGAACAGCGCGAGCACGAACGAGAGCGGTACCAGGACCCACAGCGTGATGCGCGTGAGGTCGGCCCAGAAGTTGCCGACCAGGCCTTTGCTCTTGCCGTCGCCGCGGCGCGCGAAACCGCGGATCAGCACGAAGGCCACTGCAATGCCCGTGGCGGCCGAGAAGAAATTCTGTACCGTGAACCCGAGCATCTGCGTGAGATAGCTCATGGTCGATTCGCCGGCGTAGCCCTGCCAGTTGGTGTTGGAGACGAAGCTCACCGCACTGTCGAAGGCCGAGTCGGGCGACACGGCACCCATGGCGGCGGGGTTGAGCGGCAGCGAACCTTGCAGGCGCTGCAGCGCGTAGAGAAAGATCGCGCCCATGGCATTGAAGGCCAGCAGCGCGAGCGCGTAGGCCAGCCAGTGCATCGACTGCCCGGGCTCGATGCCGGCCAGCTTGTAGAGCGGCGCCTCCATGCGCTGCATCCAGCGCGGCACGCGCTCGTTGCACAGGGCGGCCAGGAACTTGCCGACGGGCCAGGCAAGCAGCACGAGCGCAACGAGGAAGAAGGCCAACAAGGACCAGGCGGAAGAGGTCATGTCAGAACTCCTCGGCGCAGATCAAGGCGAACACCAGGTACGCGAACAGCACCACGGCGATCAATGCGCCGACGCCATAGAGGGCTTCAAGACTGATCATGGCCGTTCTCCCCCGCCGCTTTGTGGCGCGCCGAGCCGGTCAAGCCCGACGGCCATGGCCGCCACCACCGCCCACAGCGCCAGCAGGGCGCCCATCCAGACGAGATCCATTCATCACTCCTCAAGCGATACACAAGGCCTTGAGTCTGGGCAGGCGTCCGTAAAAACAGGGAACAGAGTCGGCGAGGCCGCATAAAGAAACCGTAAAGGCGTCCCCACTTTTCGAAGTGCTCGACAACGGCTCGCGAGTCCCTTGATAATCAAAGCAATACCTTTGACAAATAAAAAGGAATGACCACGCCCCCCCTCTATGCCAAGCCCGCCTGGATGCCGAACCACCAGGCGGCAGACCGCATCCTGTCCACGCTCAAGACGCGTGGCGCGCTGGGCATCCCCGACATGGCCAAGGTGCTCGACGTCACCGTAGAGGCCGTGCGCCAGCAGATGGCCAAGCTGCAGGCCGAAGAGCTGGTCGACGCCGAGAGCCGTCCGGCGGGCCGAGGGCGGCCAACGCAGATCTGGCGGCTGACCAGTGCCGGCCACGCGCGCTTTCCCGACACGCATGCCGAAATGACGGTGCAGATGATCAGCGCCGTGATCCGCGTGTTCGGCGACAAGGGCATGGACCAGCTCATCGACGCGCGCGAGGAGGCCATGCGCGCCAACTACCGCGAGGCGCTGCGCGGCGCGCGCAGCCTCAAGGCCAGGCTCGAGCGGCTGGCGGACATCCGCAGCCGCGAGGGCTACATGGCCGAGTTCCGTACCGAGGGCGACGGCTTTCTGTTCATCGAGAACCATTGCCCCATCTGCACCGCGGCGCGTGCCTGCACGGGCTTTTGCCGCAGCGAACTGCAGCTCTTGTGCGACCTGCTGGGCCCCGGCGTGAGCGTGAGCCGCGTCGAGCACGTGCTGGCGGGCGCGCGGCGCTGCGCCTACCAGGTGAGCCCGAAGAGCGCACCTTGATCCGTTTTCTCAACCCTAAGGAAAAACCCACCATGGAACACACCCTCCCACCCCTGCCGTACGCCCTCGACGCGCTGGCGCCCGAGTACTCGAAGGAAACCCTCGAGTACCACTACGGCAAGCACCACAATGCCTACGTGGTGAACCTCAACAACCTGCAAAAGGGCACCGAGTTCGAG
>NZ_LMCQ01000016.1 GCF_001424835.1 Variovorax sp. Root318D1
GAAGCTGAGGCAAACTATTACCGGCAACTCGCCAGTCAGATCGCCACGGTGGTGGCATGACTTAAACCAACCGGCCTCCATGAAAGCCGGGGCGATTCATAACGTCTGGTATCGACAGCGACCAATTTCCACTTTAGCCGCTTTGCGCCGGCCGTGCGTGGGGCCACAGTCGGCCACAACCAGACGTTCACGACAGGGGTTAAAGCCCGCCAGATCGAATGAAACCAGAGGTTCAGTTCAACAAAATAGTCGTCTTTTCCGGCTCGGGTGTCAGCGCCGAGAGTGGCCTGCCTACTTTTCGGGACTCCAACGGTCTTTGGAATTCGTATTCCTGGGAGGATGTGTCAAGCCCGCAAGGCTGGAAGCGCAATCCGGAGGCAGTGCTTGCGTTCTACAACGAGCGACGACTCAAGGCTTGGCACGCAGTCCCAAACGCTGCCCATCAGGCAATCGCATCCTTGGAGGCCTCCTACGATGTAGTCGTCATCACACAGAATGTTGATGAACTTCACGAACGTGCCGGCTCGACCACCGTAGTTCACGTTCACGGCCAGATCGCCTATGCAAGGGGTACTTCCGAAGCACGCAAGCGCTATCGAATGGAGGGCTTGCCGATCTCCATGGGTCAACTTTGCGATGACGGAACTCAACTCCGACCCGATGTGGTTTGGTTTGGAGAGAACGTCCAGTTCCTTGAAGAAGCTCGGGCACACATATCGAGTGCTGGAAAGGTTCTCGTAGTAGGCACGTCTCTCTCGGTCTTCCCTGTTGCTTCTTTGGTAAAGGCAGCCAGAGGTAGAGCAGAAAAAGTGCTCGTCTCGTTGAACGTGGAAAAGCCGCCTTACGGCTACACGTGCCTCCGGGGGAAAGCCACTGAAGTGATTCCTGCGTTGACTACCAAGTGGCTCGCTGAGGCCAACCGCGGTTCGGGTTAAGAACTTATTTCACCAAGGGTGCTTCGGCTACTCGGCCGGATGCAGACGGTCGAAGCCGTGCCAAAGCGAACCCATCGTCCCTTAATTTCATGCTCCTTCCTTCGCGAATTTCAGAGATAAGCGTTGACTATGAATGGCGCTACAAGACGCCATACCCGCCACTGGGATTTCTACCCTGCACAGAGGGGGCACTCGGCAATGGCGATTCATTTGGCCTCTACTGGCCCATCGGGCTGGAAGCGGAAGAGCCGCTCGTGGTCGAGACATGGCACGATTCATGGCAGATTCAGCCGACGTATTCGTCGCTGCCCTCTTTTTTGGGCGCACTAAAGGGTGCAGAGGACGAGTACCCCGAACCGCCCTCGCTTGAAGAGGATGGGCGTTCTCCACGTGCTCTTTTCTTTGAGGCAAAGCAGAAGGTTCAGTCGGGGGCTGTAGATGACGCCGTAGCGCTCTTGGAGCGAGCACTTGATGTGCTCCCTGAGTACACGGAAGCACTCTGCCTCTTGTGGGCGCAGTACGTTCGACAGGGCCGAATAGAAGAAGCGCGTGTCGTTGCGGTCAAGGCGATCATTGCCCCGCCATCGTTTGGCCAGCGTGCGATAAAACAACTCAGATGGTTGCAAGGGCAACACGATGCGCCGCAGCTAGCGGATGACCCCATCTGGCAAGCCCGTGCTGACCTCAAACTGTCTTACGGAGGCGCGAAGGTAAACGGGGACTACGCCATCTACCGAGCCGCCATTCAAGCCTACCTAAGTGCATCGCGATTCGTTGAGGCCTGCACTCTCATGCAGACCTATGGTGAGTTGATGCATGCAGAGACGATTTCCTTTCAGGAGCGCGAAGGCTTCGTACGCCTCGACTACGTAGCGGAACAAATCGCTGCGAGCGGTAAGCTGCCGAATGGGCCAAGGGCATAGGACGTTGCGGACTCGTGCTCGCAAGCCGGGCCACAACCGTTAGGGCTGGCTGTCCGCTCTAGGCTATTGCGACTGGCTGCTCAAGGTCCCAGAGCTCAGAGGCTGCGGCCGGCTACAGTCGGCCAAGACCGGACCTTCCAAGGCCCATCGAGTCTTCAGGATTTGTACTGATGACCGGCGTGCTTCACAGAGACTTCACGGAGTGAGCACGCAACGAGGTCAATCTCAGAGACCGAACCATCAAATGCTTGGGGCCGACCGTGTGGGTCCAGGCAGCACGGAGAGCAGACATGACTACAAAGCAGAGTAGAGGCGCTTTCATCTCGGTCTTCGCCTCCATCGCTCTGATCCTTTTATCTGGAGCGGCCGGTGCATCCCAAGCTATTGGTGGATGGTGGGTTGGTGAGGGCGGCAAGCTCACTGTCAATGGAGCGCCATTCGATTTCGGAGAAGCTTGGTACGTGGTGACAAAGGGGCGCTCTGCGTGCGCGATACAGTCCACTTCTTTCGGCGGGCGGTTGACGCATATCAGGGCCTGGGATGGCGCAGTTGATGGCGGGAAGGTGGCCGTACATCGCGGCACAATCATTAGAGGCGAATTTGCCGACGCGCTAGAACTGGCCTCTGTAGCGTCTTCGGCGCATTTGTTCATGGGGTCTGAGAATCTTGTTCTCAAGTTTGAGTACACCAAATATGAGCCTGGTCGTCTCGAAGTGCTCGAGCGGCATGTTGCGAGCCCCCCAGCAGACGTTCTCGCTGCATTGCGACACTGCAAGTTTCCGGCTGCGCCGCGCCTCCGAGCTATGTGAATGCTGACGCCACAGCAACGCTCTCGCAGCCGAGCGTTCCAGCCGAGTACGAGCCGCTCTGATTCGCGGCTTTGAATTCTCGCTCCCCCGTGAAAACTGACGCAAGAGCCGCAACGAACTCCTCGTTCTGAGCCACTTGAAGGAACTCGTCGGGGTCCTGGCACATGGCTGAGTCTGAGTAGTCAGTGCTGCGCAAGCAGCGTCGCTGTTTGGGCTGTTGACACAGTGCTTGCCGCAAATCTCCAGCAGAGGCGGTTGCATGCATGTCCCGTTGGCCGCTTTGGAGCAAGGGGAATGTCGGCTTTGGGCCCAAAGCGGCCGTGCGGAATTCTCCAAAGCCGCCCCTCGTTTCGAGCAAGCCGAAGCTACTCGGCAGTTTCACTCCGGGGGTCTGCAGATGGTGGCGAGTTACGTTTCCAGGGTCCGGGCATCACGTCGCTGCGTGCACCGAGCCCCGGTGCAAGCAGACCACTGGTTGTCGAATCACGCCTACAGACGAGCCGCCCCTTAGCCACAAAGCTATCCGTTCCTACACACGCGACGAACAGGAGAAGCGCAGATGTACGTCATCATGGGTGGAACGGGTCATGTCGGCTCGGCGACAGCGGCAGCGCTGCTTGCGCGCGGCGAACAGGTAGCGATCGTCACGCATGACGCGAACCGCGCTGGGGCGCGGCTCGTTGAAGGTGCCGAAATCGTGGAGGCGAACGTCAACGAAGTGGCGTCACTGCGCGCTGCATTCCGGCGCGGTCGTCGTGCCTTCCTGCTCAACCCGAACGCCGATACGTCTGCGGACACCGATGCAGTCGAGAGGCGAACGGTCGCGAACATACTTTCCGCGCTGGACGGATCGGGGCTGGAGAAGGTCGTCGCGGCATCGACCGGTGGCGCGCAGCCCGGCGATCGCATTGGCGACCTCAACGTCCTGTGGGAGCTCGAAGAAGGGCTGCGGCGGCAACCGATCCCCGCGGCGATCAACCGTGGCGCGTACTACATGAGCAACTGGGACGGCCAGCTCGACGCTGTTCGCAAGACTGGAACGCTGCAGACGATGTACCCCGCCGATTTGCTCATTCCGATGGTCGCGCCGCTCGACTTGGGCGAGATCGCAGCGCAGAGATTGGTGTCTACGCTGGACGACATCGGCATCCGATATGTAGGGGGCCCGAGACGGTATTCCTCGGCGGACGTGGCGAAGGCCTTCTCGCAGGCGCTTGGCGCGCCCGTGGGCGTCGATGTCATCCCGCGCGACGAGTGGAAAGAGGCGTTCCAGGGCCTCGGCTTCTCCGAGGCTGCTGCGGACTCCTACGCGCGCATGACAGCGGTCAGCCTTGACGGCGGCTTCGACATGCCCGACGACGCGCTGCGGGGCGCGACGACTCTCGAGGCCTATATCCGCGACCTGCTTTCGAAAGCCGAGCATTAGATTTTCCAAGGAGATCCTGTGCCTTACCTGCAACTCGACGTCAACGACAGCTATCCCGAGGACTTGAAGCAACAGCTCGCGGCTCGGATGTGCGAGACCTATGCTTCGACGATGAGCGTTGATATTCGGCGGATATCCGTAGCAATTCGGGAATTGGGCGCAGGCGGTATCTGGCGCATCGCCGAAGTGGGCAAGGTTCCTGTTCCCGTTTCCTTGCTGATGTTGGACATCCGCCGGGGCCGGCCAGCCGAACTTCGGATGGCGGTAGCCAAAGCGTTGTGCGCTCATTGCATCGAGCTGCTGGGCCTGCGTGAGGACCGATTGAACGTCGAGTTCACTCAGCACGATGGCGACGAGATGTACCACCCCACACTGGGTGGCTTCAGCCCAGACTGGAAGCCAGGAGAAGCCTGAGACCGACACTCGTTCAAATGATCGGTACTGGCCGAGTGCGGCCGTATCGGTCGCATTCTGCCGTGTCTGCCGCCTGCGCAGGTGGCCAACCCAGCAATGTCATGCTTCCAGCCAGACGTGTTCGGCGAAGCTGGAGCCCATCATCCCGCCGAGCGGAATCTGCGACAGGCCCTTGAGCTTGCTGGTGTGCCCATCGATGCTGGAGAGGAACATCGGGATCCCGATGCCGCCTTCGTTGTGGATCAGCACCTGCATGTCCGCATACATCTGCGTGCGCTTGGCCGCGTCGGTTTCGCCGCGCGCGGCCACTAGCAACTGATCGAATTTCTCGTTCTTCCAGCCCGCTTCGTTCCAAGGCGCATCGGACTTGAAGAACAAGGTCAGCGCCAGGTCGGCGCTGGGGCGCGTGTTGACGTTGCCGAAGCCCACCGGGTGCTTCATCCAGTGCGTCGACCAGTACCCGTCGGCAGGCATGCGCTTGACCTCCAGATTCAGTCCGATCTGCTGGGCAGCCTGCTGCAGCAGCAGCGTCATTTCCACCGAGTTGGCCGCGGCGGGCGAGACCACCACCGGCACGGGGTTGCTGCCCAGGTTGGCCTTTTGAAGGTGCCACTTGGCCTTCTCGGGATCGTACGCACGCTGCGGCAGGCCCTTGAAGTGGAAGCGGCTGGTCGGGCCGATGGGTTGGTCGTTGGCCACCACGCCATAGCCCTGCGCGATGGTCTTGAGCATCTGCTCGCGATTGAACAGGTGCTTCATGGCCAGCACGAAATCCGGGTTGGAGCCCGGGCTGCGATCGAACCGCATGATCAAGTCCGTGTACGAGACTGCCTTGGACTCGAAGATCGCGTGCTGGCCGGTGGCCTTCACGCGTTCGACCGAACGCGGGTCGACCGCGCTGATCAAGTCCAGCTGGCCGCCAAGCAGCGCGTTGACGCGCGCCGACTCATCGGTGATGGCCAGGAACTCGATTTCGTCCAGATACGGACGGTTCGGCTTCCAGTAGTTCTCGTTGCGCACGGCGATGGAGCGCACGCCGGGCTTGAACTCCTTGAGCTTGTAGGGGCCGGTGCCGATGCCGGCACTGAAGTCGGTCGTGCCTTCCTTGACGATGTGGAAGTGGTAGGTGCCCAGGATCACGGGCAGGTCGGCATTGGGAGAGGTCAGGCGGAAGGTCACCTCGTTGGGGCCGGTCGCGGTCACTTGTTCGATCTGGTCGGCCAGGACCTTGGCCTTCGACGCGGTCGCAGGGTCCTTGTGCCGCATGATCGAGAACACCACGTCGGCCGGCGTCAGCGGCTTGCCGTCGTGGAAGCTCACGCCCTTGCGCAGCTTGAAGACCCATGTCTTGGCATCCTTGGTCGTGAACTCCTCGGCCAGTTGCGGCTGCGCGGCGAGGTTGCCGTCCAGGTAAGTCAGGCCGTTGTAGAACATGAAGCCGCGGGCGTAGTCGGTGCCGTTGGCCTGCTTGGCGGGATCGAGCGTGTCGTTCACGCCCGAAGAGGTGCCCGCGACCCGAATGCGGCCGCCCTTGCGCGGCGTCTGCGCATTTGCCGCGGTGGCCAGCGATGCGACGCCGCCCGCCAGCGTGGCCTGCATGCCGCCGGCCATCAGCATCGCCAGCACGTCGCGGCGGCTGGCGCCGCGCTGCAGCTGACCCATCAGGCGCGTGCTTTCCTCGGCGCCGATCAGGCCGTTGAGGTTCTTGTGCTCGTTCATGGTTGATTCCTCGATTGATGAGTGGCGAGATGGGCTTCAGGCGAACTTGTCCTTGAGCCGGTAATAGGCCCCTACCAGCGGCAGGAACCATGGGGGGCCGACATGACCTGGGATCGCGGGCCAGTCGAAGTCTTTCCAGGGATTGAGTTCGGCGCGCCCGTCCATGACCTCGGCCATGATCGTCCCCATCAGGGTCGACATCTGGGTGCCGTGGCCGCTATATCCCATCGAGTAGTAGATGCCGTTGCGCTCGCCGGCCCGCGGCAGGCGGTCACGCGTCATGTCGACCATGCCGCCCCAGCAATAGTCGATGCGTGCGGCGCGCAGCTCGGGGAAGACCTCGTGCAGCGCGGCCTTGAGGATTGCGCCGCTCTTCTCGTCCGAGTTCGGGTTGGAGACGGCGAAGCGCGCACGCCCACCGAAGAGCAGCCGGTTGTCGGGCGTCGTTCGGAAGTAGTTGACCAGGTTCTTCGTATCGACCGCCATCCGGCGCCGCGGCAACAGCCGGTCGAGCGTCTCTGTCGGCAGGGGCTCGGTGACGATCAGGAACGCGCCGACCGGCACGATGCGGCGCCGGATCCAACCCAGTGGCCCTGTCTGCGAGGTTCCGCTCGCCAGCAGAACCTGCTTGGCGTGGAGCCGACCCTTCGGCGTTTCGATCTGGTGCCCTCCGCCGGGGACCGGTCGCAGGCCGGTCATTGGCGCATGCTCGTGGATCTCCACGCCGCGACGGGCGGCCGCTTCGCCCAAGCCGCGCACGAAGCGCCCGACATGCATGCCGGCGCCTTTGCGGTAGATCAGTCCGCCATAGAAGCGGTCCGACCCGACCTCGCGGGCCATCTCGGCGCGGCTCACCATCTCCGTGTCGGGGTCGACGTTGGCCGCCAGCAGTTCCTGGCTGCGCGCCAGCTTGTCGTAGTGCTCGGGCTTGGCCGCCAACTTGATCTTGCCAACGCGCGCGAAGCTGCAGTCGATCTTCTCTTCCGCTACCAGGCGCTCGACCATATCGACGCCAGCATCGAAGGCCCGATAAAGCCTGTTGGCAACCTCCTTGCCGAGTTTGGCCGACATCATCCCGTAGTCCTGCGCAAAGCCGTTGTTGCACATGCCGCCGTTGCGACCCGAGGCGGCGTTCCCGATGGTCTCGGCTTCCAGGAGCACGACGCGCGCCCCCTTCTTGGCAAGCGCCAGCGCAGCCGAACAGCCGGTCAGGCCGCCGCCGATCACCGCCACGTCGCAGCTACCCTGCACCGGTCCTGCAGTGGCACTGCGGAAAGGCTCCGAGGTGTCCAGCCAATACGAGGCCAGCTTCATGGCTGCCATTCCGGCGTCTTCGAGCGCGTCATCGTGATGTCTCCTAGTTGAACGACTGGTTGGCCACCGCGAACATGCGTGCCGGCCCCGCCGGTGGGTTCTGCGGCCCCTTGACCATGGTGGTGGCGTCACTGACCTGGTGCAGGCCGATGCTGTCGAGCCAGTCCCCGAGCTGCGAGGTGGCCTCGGTGTCGACGCGCACGAAGACCTGGCCGAGACGTGCGAGCGCGGCTTCGATCAAGGCGCGCGCATCGGCCGCACTTTCGGCGACCACCGGACCGATGACGTGTCCGCGTCCGAAGAGGCGTGAAATGGCATAGCCGCGCGGCTCGCCATCACGCACGAGCACGTGGCCGTCGCCGACCTGGATGAGCCGATCCAACATCTGCCGCCTGGCCCAGCCGGAGGCCTCCAGGTCCAGACGCGCGACCACCTCGACGTCCGATGGCACCATTGCCCTGACCAGGCTGGTCGGTGGCGCCTGGTGGCGCTCGTGGGGAATGCCTTGATGCTGCTGGATGACACCAGTGCGGACAAAGCCGCGCCTTTCATAAAGCGCCAGGCCTTCGGCCGTCGAGTTGAGCGTGATGGTCCGCGGGTGCGCCGCTGCCAGCAGCGCATCCATCAGCCGCGCCCCGTAGCCACGCCCTTGGGCAGACTTGGAGACGATGATCATCCCGCATGACGCTTGGTCGTCGCCGTAGGGCCACCAGGCCGCAGTCGCGATCACGTTACCGGCGCGGTCGCAGAGCACGAAGCCCCGGCCGAGCTCGAGCGCGATGGCCCAGTCCTCGAGCCGGTAGGGCCAGGACATTTCCTGCGAGAGCTGGAGGGCGCCTTCCAGGTGTTCCGTGGCAAACGGAATCAGCACCACGTCGTCGTCGCGCACCGCGATGGCCTGGTGCGAGGCTTGCGCAACAGCTTGCGTCTGCTTCATGGCTGGGGCTTGGACCAATGTCGTGCTCCGAGTGTGCTTGTCCGATGCGGCCTGCGGGATGCGGACCGGCACCGACCAAGTCAGATGGCCGGATGTTGCGCCTGATCGATTGAACCTACAATTTATCGAACCTGCATAGCGAGTTAAGGCTCCACTAAATGATCAGCTCTGAGGATCTGCGCTTCTTCAACGTGCTGGCCCAGTCCGCGTCGCTCGCTGAAGCGGCCCGCAAAATGGACGTCACGCCGCCGGCCGTCACCCAGCGCCTGCAAGCGCTGGAAGCACGGATTGGCATCCGGCTGATCGACCGTTCCGGGCGCAGGATGGTCCTCACGGATGAAGGCGATCTGGTCGCATCGCACGGGACGATCGTGGCCGAGGCGATGGAGGCGCTGTCCGAGGCATTGGCCAATCGCAAGAAGGCCGTCAGCGGGCATCTGCGTGTAGCCGCCCCGCATGGCTTTGGCCGGCTGCATGTCGCACCCGTGGTCGATGCGTTTGCAAAAGCGCATCCTGGCGTGACGGTCACCCTGGACCTTGCCGACCATCCCGGTGCGCACCTGGTCGAGAGCAGCGACGTCATCGTCCACATCGGACCGCCTGGCGCCCAGAATCAGATCGTCACGACGCTGGCACCGAACCGACGCATCCTCTGCGCGAGCCCGGACTATCTCGCCGGTGCTTCGCCGATTCAGTCGCCGTCAGACTTGCTGCGGCATCGGTGCCTGGTGGTGAGGGAGAACGACGAGGACGTCACGCTGTGGCGCTTCGTGCACGCTTCGCGCGAGCCGGAGACCGTCCGCATCCGTCCCAC
>NZ_LMCQ01000017.1:0-3624 GCF_001424835.1 Variovorax sp. Root318D1
TGCAAGGGGGCATCGGGCTGCTGCTGACGGTGCTGCTGGTGACCGCGCCTGCGGCGGCGGCGCAGTTCTTCGGGGGGACGCTGGGGCAGTTCTATACGAGCTCGGTGCTCGGTGGCGGGGCCGGTGCGCAGCAGGGGCCGGGCGGGCAGGCGCCGGGGACTTTTGGGGCGGGAGCGCGAGAGCCGGCGAGTATCCCTGGGCAATCGAGCCAGATTCCTACAACTACATCCCTCCCGCCTCCCCGCACCTCGGCAGAACCCCGACACGATGAGATTAGGGCCGCTTCGGTCCCAACCACCAAAAGCACTCAAGGTTGATGGAGACGCATGATGAAAACGGTGGCGCGAGTCTCGTTGTTGATGATGGCGGGGTTACTTTGGAATGGCCTCGTGCATGCCGAAGGCGGGTTCTGCCCACCGGGCACCATCGACCATAACAACGGCAGGGCACCAGCGATTGTTTGCTCGCCAATTCCGGGGTATGGGCAGCAACAAGCGCCGCAGCGGCCCGCAGAAGTTTGGCAGGATCGATATGGGGCGATTTATCTTGATGGTTCAAAAGGCGCAATAGGCACATCTTCAAAAATGCCAAGCCGTGCTACGGCGGAGCAAGCTGCACTGAACGGCTGCCAAGCGAAGGGTGGGATCAACTGCAAGATGGAAGCTTGGTATGGGAATGGTTGCGTCGCTTACGTAGTTTCTGATCACTCGTATGTAGCGATTCAGAAGCCCAAACTAGATGACGCAATCCAGGAAGGCATGCAGAAGTGTCAACGCTCTGGTGGCGCCAACTGTCAGGTTGACTACACCGATTGCAGCCTCCCAGTGCGCGTTCAATAGCCACCATGAAGCGCCTCATCTCCGCTCTAGCCGTCCTTCTTGCCCTCACCACCACCGCGTGCAGCCAAGCCATGAAACAACCCGACATCAAACTCAATCCGCATCCGAAGATGCGCTATGAAATCACGCTGACCATCGAGGATGCGCCGGGACCGTTCGATGCCGTGGAGGGGTCCGCTGGCTATCAGATAGCGAATGATCGTTGCGTCCCGCTCACCCCTTTCAGCGGCGTCAGGCTGACGCCCGAACGGCATGTGCCGATGGCCCTGACCCGCGTGAGTGACAAGGTTTACAAGGGTGAGCTCTATGTCGACCTGTTGACGGACGAGGACTACTTCGGACTGGGCCTTTGCCGCTGGTCCATGCCCTTTGCCGACTTCAGTCTGCAGATTGGAAATCTGGCGTTCGGCCACTCCATCGCCCTGAATGACATCTTGGCGAATAAGTCCGCCACACGTTATTTCTCCACGTTGTCGTACCGCGAAAGCACTCCTTTGAAAGACGGAGAGCGACCATGGGTCAACAGCGGCAATGCGCAGCGATCTGATTTCAAAGAGCCGAAGAGCACCTTCTCGATGACGCTCACTGCCACGGAGAAATTCCAATGACGATTACGTCCACGGATTACGCGCTGCTGGCCAAGGATTCATACAAAAATCGTGGGGTCAACCAGGATGTCGTCCTGGGCGGCGTGACGTATCGGGTCGAGGCCCATGCCGACAACCCCCGGACCGGCTTCCAGGCAACGGCCTATCAGCGGATCGAGACGGGCGAGGTGGTCATTGCCTTTCGCGGCACCGAATTCGGCCGCGAGCCGGTGCAAGACGGCCTCGTCGATGCCGGCATGGCGTTGGCGGGCGTCAACGCCCAGGCGCGTGACGCGAATGCCTTCACGCAAAAGGTGCTGGACAAGGCAAAGGCCGATGCAGAAAAGAGCAACCAGCCTCTCAACGTCACTGTCACCGGCCACTCGCTGGGCGGCACGCTGGCCCAACTTCACGCCCACAAATTCGGCCTCAAGGGCGAGACCATCAACGCCTTTGGCGCGGCCGGGCTGGTGCATGGAGTTCCCAAGGGCGGCCACCAAGTCATCAACCACGTTCGCGCAGGCGATGCGGTGAGCGCAGCCAGTGCGCATTTTGGCGAGGTGCGGGTCTATGCGGTGCAGCAGGATATTGACACGCTGGGCAAGGCCGGGTACCGCGACGGTGGCGGCGCGCTGAGTGCGCGCAATCCCGCCAAGGCCACCGATTTCAGTGCGCATTTCGCCGACAACTTCGCGCCCGATGGCGAGACGCTGGGTCGCTCGATCATCTCGCGGGAGAACGAGGCGCGCTATCACGCCCATCGCGGCATGATTGATCGCTATCGCGACGACGTATACAACGCCCGCGCCATCGCATCCGTTCCACTGCAAACCGGGGTGCAGGCGGGGCAGACGGTCGGTCAAGGCGTGAAGTCGACCGGCCACATCGCGGGGCAGGCCTACGATGCGGTGCGCAACTCCGTGGAGAGCGGCGCTCGGCGGGCAGCCGAGGCCCTGGAGCGGACCGGTGAAACGCTACGCGAAGGCGCCTCCCGTGCGATCGAGCGGCGCATCCGTCCGGGGCCGTGGCTCAGCAGCCGGGCAGAGCCGTCGCCTCTCTTGAGTCAGTCTGAGCACTCTGGCAACGAGCTCTATCAGCAGGCTTTGGCCGGCCTGGAGAAGATCAACACCGAGCGCAGCATTCCTTCCGACCAGCGCACCTGCAATGCCGCCGGCACATTGGCGGCTGCAGCTTGCCAAGGCAGCTTCAGGCAGATCGATCTTGTCGCCGTGAGCGACAACGGTGACAGGCTCATTGCGGTGCAGGGTAAGCCAGGCTCGGCGCTTTCCAAGGTGACCTATGTGGAGACGGCGGTGGCGCTGAACACGTCGCTTGCAGAAAGCTCGCAGGCCTTTACCGTTGCCGAGGCGCAAAACCAGCAACAGAACCAGCAGCCCCTGCAGATGAATCGACCGGTCCAGGCACAAGCCGGGCCGGCTCTGGCTTGAGTTGAGTTCGCGTACCAGCACTTTGCGTTCATAGCCCCATCGTCTTTCACCGATCATGAATACCGCACCATCAGCTTTCGATTTGATCGCAGCCGAGTTGTTTCGCATGCACGACGAGATGGCCGAATGGGTCAAAGCGAGCATGCGCAATGTCCTTGCCACGGCCCGCGCCAGCACCGTCGCCCTGGTGCTGCTCACGCTCTGGATTCTGATCCAGGGCTTTCGCATCCTCACCGGCCAGTCGCGCGAGCCGATGATTGCCCTGGTGGCCAGCATGAGCCGCAACGCCCTGATCGTGATCGCTGCAAGCACCATGGCCCTTGGGGGATCGGACCTGCACTCGATCTTCACGAACGGTCTGCTCAAGGAGGGCTCTTCCGATCTCATGGTCACCGGCGAGAAGGAATCGCCCGTCTCGGCCATCGACAAGAACCTGGTGCTCACCCAGGTGGTCATGTCGGCCATCGACAACGCGCAGGGCCTGGACGTGAGCACCAGCGGCTCCAACGTCACCAGCGTGGGCATGTCCTCGCTCGTGGGTGCGCTGGGCGTGTCAAGTCCGGCGATGACGGCCGGGGCGCTGCTGTTGACCTACCAGGTGGGGTTGGCTCTCTTCATCAGCCTGGGACCGCTGTTCATCCTGTGCCTGATTTTCAAGCAGACCGAGTCGCTGTTTCACAAGTGGCTGCTGTACGGCATCGGGCTGCTGTTTTCGATGGCGGTGCTCAGCTTCATGGTGTCGCTGGTGCT
>NZ_LMCQ01000017.1:3632-7106 GCF_001424835.1 Variovorax sp. Root318D1
TGCAAGGGGGCATCGGGCTGCTGCTGACGGTGCTGCTGGTGACCGCGCCTGCGGCGGCGGCGCAGTTCTTCGGGGGGACGCTGGGGCAGTTCTATACGAACTCGGTGCTCGGTGGCGGGGCCGGTGCGCAGCAGGGGCCGGGGGGGCAGGCGCCGGGGACTTATGGGGGGCAGCAGCAGACGAATACGGGGAATACGGCTCCTGCTGATCAATCCAAGACAAGCGGCGGTCTCAACAATCCCGGCAGCGTCGCCACCCGCACCGCGAGCAACACGCCACGCGTTACTGATTCCATCGACACGAGCAGGACGACGACACCACCAGCGCGAGCACTCCACGTGGATGGGGCGTAACCCATGTCAGCACATCTCTTGTACAGACTGCTGGTGGTGGGTTTGTGGCTGTTGTGTGCCAGTGCCGTGCATGCCGAGGGCGGGTTCTGCCCACCGGGCACCATCGACCACAACAACGGCAGGGCGGCTGCCATTGTTTGCTCGCCGATCCCCGGCTATGGGCAGCAACAAGCACCACAGCCCCCCCCGCAGCAGTGGGAGCGCAGGTGGGGAGCGGTTGCAATAGACGAGGGTCCGACCGGTAGTTTTGGCGTTGCCACTGACAAGCGAAGCAAACAAGAAGCCGCGAACATTGCAATGGATGGTTGTCGGCAACAGGGCGGCGCGAACTGCAAGATCCAAGCCGCATACGACAACGAATGCGTTGCAGTTGTGGCAGGAGAAGGGGGGTACAACGTACCCACCGATCTCACAGTGGGCAAAGCTGTAGCGACGGGCATGAAAACATGCCGTGATGCGGGTCGCGCCAACTGCCATGTCCACTACTCTGCCTGCAGCATGCCGGTGCGAATTCAATAGTTGCGCCACCATTTCGCAAACCAGATCGCATGCGAATGCCTGCGGATACATCGGCCAAAACCCCCGTATTTACTAACAAGCACTCCATGAAACGCATCCATTCGCTCATTGTCGCGACCGCACTTGGTCTTGTCTGCTTTCACACATTCGCGCAGAAGGTCCAGTCGCAATCACAGGGCCTGTGTGCATCGAACGAAGAGCCTGTGTTTTCGTGCAAGTTGCAAGGCAGTAACTCGAAGACTGCTTCCCTCTGTACATCACCTGCCTCCGCTCAAGGCGAAAGAAGTTTTCGCTACCGTTTTGGGCGTCCCTCGAAGATTGAACTTGAGTACCCCGCCGCTGGCCATGGCGGCGATGCGTTCTCTCGGACTCTCCTGCACTTCGCGGGTTCTACCGGCGGCTATGCCTTTTCCTTTACCAACGAAAACTACAAGTACATCCTCTATTGGATCGCGGGGACGGGGTTTGAACGCTCCGGCTTGCTGGTACAGCGCGAGGGACAGATACGTGCCGATCGTGACTTGCATTGCAAGCCGTCTGCATCAATGGCGACCAAAAACCACGATCTCTGGGAAGCCACGTCCAACTGGAGGGTGGACGCGGATCTCGATGCACACAACCTTCCAAGCACCGATTGAAGCTTGATTTACAGACAGGGAGAACTCACCATGGCAACGCACCGACACTCCAAACACGCAACGCGGCCCGCGGCTCAAATCAATCGAGCAAACGGCGATTTCCTGATGCAGGCGGCGCAAGGCAGTGGCATTACCGACCCCAAGGAACTGGCCAACTTCATGGGGCAGATGCAAGTGGAATCTGCTGGTTTCAAGAAAACGCACGAGAGTTTGCGCTACTCGGGTGATCGTCTTGAGCACATCCTCACCAACAAACACGGGCATATCCGCAACGGACTGACGTCCGAGGAAGTTCATGCTGCTGCCAAAGGTGGTGAAAAGACGACCGCAGCGGCTCTCTATGGTGGCGACTTTGGTGAGACGATGGGCAACCGAAAAGGCACCGAGGACAGCTATACATTTCGTGGCCGCGGTTTCGTTCAGTTGACTGGCCGATCGAACTACGAACACATAGGCAAGGTGCTTGGACTGGACTTGGCGAACAATCCCGATCTGGCATCCGATCCGAAGAACGCCGCCAAGATAGCCGTGCAGTATTGGAAAGAAAACGTGGTGGCTCGCGGTGCCCAACATGACGTTGACCATGCCGGCAGGATCATCAACGGTGGCACCAATGGTCGGCACGAGCGTAGAGATGCAGTAGCCCATTGGCAAGACAAGATCGCCCAGGGCTATAAACCAGGAGATCCGGAGCCTGGCCAGTCGCTGCAAGAAAGCACGCTGTTCAAGCAGGCGAAGTCCGGTCTCGAAAAAATCGATGCCGAGTTCGGCCGCAAGCCGGATCAGTTGACTGACAACGCCGCGGCCGCCATCGCAGTGGCCGCATTGCGAGGCGGCCTGACTCGCATCGACCACATGATGCTGGGCGGCAACGACAACAGCACGATCTTTGCGATCCAAGGCAAGCCGGGCGCGGCGCTTTCCAAGTTTGTCGATGTGCCAACCGTGGAATCGATGCACACGCCGGTTGCCCAAAGCTCGCAGGCGTTCACAGTCGTGCAGCAGGTGCAGCAGGTGCAGCAGCAAGTTTCTCAGCACAACAACCAGCAGGCCGCGCAGCAGGCGGCACCTGCGATGGCTCGCTGAGAAGCCGAGTCGCCCGCCAATGCCCACGAATACCGCAACACCGGTCCGCTCGCTCATCCTCCTGCCCCAACGCTTTCGCATCCTCACCGGCCAGTCGCGCGAGCCGATGATTGCCCTGGTGGCCAGCATGAGCCGCAACGCCCTGATCGTGATCGCTGCAAGCACCATGGCCCTTGGGGGATCGGACCTGCACTCGATCTTCACGAACGGTCTGCTCAAGGAGNTGGGTCAGCACGGTCGCACTGGTGCTGCTCACGCTCTGGATTCTGATCCAGGGCTTTCGCATCCTCCCCGGCCAGTCGCGCGAGCCGATGATTGCCCTGGTGGCCAGCATGAGCCGCAACGCCCTGATCGTGATCGCTGCAAGCACCATGGCCCTTGGGGGATCGGACCTGCACTCGATCTTCACGAACGGTCTGCTCAAGGAGRTCAACTACATGGTCACCGGCGAGAAGGAATCGCCCGTCTCGGCCATCGACAAGAACCTGGTGCTCACCCAGGTAGTCATGTCGGCCATCGACAACGCACAGGGCCTGGACGTGAGCACCAGCGGCTCCAACGTCACCAGCGTGGGCATGTCCTCGCTCGTGGGTGCGCTGGGCGTGTCAAGTCCGGCGATGACGGCCGGNGGCCTGGACGTGAGCACCAGCGGCTCCAACGTCACCAGCGTGGGCATGTCCTCGCTCGTGGGTGCGCTGGGCGTGTCAAGTCCGGCGATGACGGCCGGAGCGCTGCTGTTGACCTACCAGGTGGGGTTGGCTCTCTTCATCAGCCTGGGACCGCTGTTCATCCTGTGCCTGATYTTCAAGCAGACCGAGTCGCTGTTTCACAAGTGGCTGCTGTACGGCATCGGGCTGCTGTTTTCGATGGCGGTGCTC
>NZ_LMCQ01000018.1 GCF_001424835.1 Variovorax sp. Root318D1
AAAGGAAGCCAGGTGCCCTCAGGAACGGTGCTCCGTTCGCAGAGCTGCCGGTCCCGTTCAAACGACTGCAAGCCATGCTGCTCAAGAAGCCCGGCGGTGTTGAATTCCACCGACCTCTGACCCGAGATTTCCATTGAATACTGACCCACCCGCTTTGTGAGCCTGAAGGCTTCACGGTGTGGATAAGTGCTTGATGTTCTCCTTTTTAGATTGAGGCTTTGCGGAACTGTTTTTGAACCGGAAGCTATCGTTTCCGGTCTCCAGAATGTGGCACCGATGTGTCAATCGATCCAGCAATGCAGTCGTCATCTTCGCATCCCCGAAGACGCTGGCCCACTCTCCAAAGCTCAGATTGGTGGTGATCACCACGCTGGTTCTCTCGTAGAGCTTTGAGAGCAGGTGGAACAGGAGCGCACCACCGGACTCGCTGAAGGGCAGGTAGCCCAGCTCGTCCAGGATCACCAGATCCACGTGCAGAAGCTTGTTGGCGATCTGACCGGTGTGCCCGTTGGACTTCTCCACTTCCAGCGCGTTGACCAGTTCAATCGTCGAGAGGAATCGGACCCGTCGACGGTGGTGCTCGATCGCCTGCACCCCGATCGCGGTAGCCAAGTGGGTCTTTCCTGTTCCGGGCCCGCCAACGAGAACGACGTTGTGCGCCTGATCGAGGAACTCGCATCGGTGCAACTGGCGCACCGTCGCTTCGTTCACCTCGCTGTGTCCGAAGTCGAACCCCACGAGATCTCGATACGCAGGGAACTTGGCCAGCTTCATCTGGTAAGCCAGCGAGCGAACCTCGCGCTCTGCTGTTTCAGCTTTAAGTAGCTTCGACAGGATCGGTTGGGCCGCCTCGAAGGCAGGCACACCCTGTTCGCCGAGTTCCGACACCGCGTGGGCCATACCGTACATCTTGAGGCTCTTCAGGAGGCTGATGATCGCGGTCGTCGTGGAATCATGTGCCATGGCGTACCTCCTTGTCCTGCTGCGCTGCCCGGAGTAGGTCGTAACGCAAGACGTTCGCCTGCGGCTCTGTCGAGAGCCTGAGGGCTTGCGGTGCGATCACTTCAGGCGTGGCAGACTTTCCGTCAATGAGGCGGTGCAAGATGTTCAGAACATGCGTTTTGGTCGCCACCTCAGCGTCGAGTGCTGCCTCGACGGCAGCCAGAACGACGTGCTCGTCGTAGTGCAGTACCAGTGCCAGGATTTCCACCATCTCTCGATCACCGCCGGGCTTCTTGAGCAGCATGGCTTGCAGTCGTTTGAACGGGACCGGCAGCTCTGCGAACGGAGCACCGTTCCTGAGGGCACCTGGCTTCCTTT
>NZ_LMCQ01000019.1 GCF_001424835.1 Variovorax sp. Root318D1
AGACAGCTTCACCGTCACGGTCAGCGACGGCCACGGTGGCACGACGACGAGCACCGTGACCGTGACCATCAACCCCGTCAACGACGCCCCCGTGTTCGTCGACGGCGGTGGCACCCCGGTGAACACGACGGACGGCTACGTCTTCGGCTACGACGAAAACCGCCCCGCAGGCACCGTGCTCGGCACCGTCCGCGCCACGGACGTCGACAGCGCGACCATCACCTACAGCATCCTCTCGGGCAACGACAACGGCTACTTCGCCATCAATCCGGTCACGGGCGCGATCAGCCTCACGGCTGCAGGCGCTGCGGCGTTCGTGAACGACTACGAGGCAGGCGCCAACGGGCACGCGCTGGTGGTCGGCGCGAACGACGGCACGGTCACCACGTCCATCCCCGTCACGCTCAACGAGCAGAACCTCAACGACGCACCGACGGCGCCCGACGACAACAAGACCACGGACGAAGACACGCCGGTCAGCGGCCAGATCGTCGGCAGCGACGTCGACGGCGACACGCTCACCTACGCCAAGGGCAGCAACCCGGCCCACGGCACGGTGACGGTCAACGCCGATGGCACCTACACCTATGTTCCCGGCCCGAACTTCAACGGCACCGACAGCTTCACCGTCACGGTGAGCGACGGCCACGGCGGCACGACCACCAGCACGGTGAACGTGACCGTCAACCCCGTGAACGATGCGCCCTCGGCCACGGTGATTGCGCCCGAGGCTGTCTCCGAAGGCAGCCTGCCCGGCGGCATTCCGGCTGCGGGAGAGCCGCCGCTGCAATCGACCGGCACCATTTCCATCGCGGACCTGGACAGCGCGGCCGGCGACCTGTCGGTGTCGCTGAGTGGCCCCAACGGCGTCACCTCCGGCGGCCAGCCGGTGTCGTGGACCTGGGACGCGGGCACGCACACGCTCACGGGCAGCGTCACCGTCGGCGGCGTCACCACCGAGGTGATGACCGTGGCCGTGGGCAATGTCACCGCCACGGGCGCGGGGCAGTTCGAGGCGGGCTACACCGTCACGCTGAAGGCGCCGATCGACCATCTGCCGGGCAACGGCGAAGGCGTGTCGAACCTGCATTTCGAAGCCGTGGTGAGCGATGGTCAGGCCAGCGGCGCGCCGGTGGGCTTCGAGGTGCCCGTCAAGGACGATGCGCCGGTGCTCGTGAACGGCGAGCAGGCCGTCGACGTGGCGCCGATCGATACCAACCTCATGGTGATCCTGGACCTTTCCGGGAGCATGGGGCAGGAAACCCCGACACGCCTCAGCCGTGCGAAAGAGGCTGTCCAGAATCTGATCGACGGCTACGACCTGTACGGCGACGTGCGGGTGCAGCTCGTCACCTTCAGCACGACCGGGGCGTCGCAGCAGGCCTGGATGACGGCGGCCGAAGCCAAGGCGCTGGTGCAGAACCTGCAGGCCAGTGGCAGCACCAACTACGACGCCGCCCTGGCTGCGGCGATGAACGGCTTCTCGGCCACCGGCAAGCTGGACGGGGCCCAGAACGTGTCCTACTTCCTCACGGACGGCGAGCCGACCCTGGGCGACGGCAACACGGGGCAGTTGGCGAACAGCAGCAACAGCAGTACGGCCGATAGGGGCATCCAGGCCGGGGAAGAAGCGATCTGGACGAACTTCCTCAGCACCCACCAGATCAACTCGTTCGCACTGGGCCTGGGCTCGAGCCTGAACGCGGAGGCACAGGCTTTCATCGACCCCATCGCCTACAACGGCAACACCGGCGCGAACACCAACGGGCAGATCGTCACCGACACGAGCCAACTGAACGACATGCTGCAAGGCACGATCAGCGTGCCGCCCACCGTCAGCAACCTGCTGACCGGCGGCCTCGGTGGGTCGTCGGGCTTCGGTGCCGACGGTGGCCATATGTCCACGCTGAGCATCGACGGCACCACCTACGCCTTCGACAGCGTCACGGGACTGATGACGAAGACTGGCCCGGCCACCGGCAGCGACTACAGCTACAACGCGGCGACACACCAGGTCACCATCGCCACGGCGCAGGGCGGCAAGCTGGTTGTGGACTTCGACTCGGGCGAATTCAGCTACCAGGTGGCACCGAGGACCGCCGCCTCGCAGAATTACGACGAGACCCTCAGCTACCAAGTGGTCGACCGCGACGGCGATGCGAGCAACGCGGCCACGCAGACGCTGCATGTCAACTACACGCCCAGCGCTGGTGCAGCGGGGGCGGCAGCGCTCTTCGCCTCGGCCGACTCGCTGGGTCTGGCCGGTGTCGACGAGGTGACGGTGTCGCTCGAGCAGCAGCAATCGCACGACGCGCCGCAGTTTCCCTTCGGCGACAGCCCGTGGGGCGGCATGCAGCTGTCCGACATGCTGCAGGGCTTCGGCGCTGCCGAGTCGCTGCATGCGCTGCTGCAGGTCGCGTTCCCGCCGGCCTTCGCGAGCACGCAGGCATCGCCCACGGTGCTGGCCCTGGCGTCATCGGCCGACTCGCTCGCGGCCTACGCACCGCCCGTGGCCCCTTCGCTCGACGACGAGCTTCACATGGGCCTCGCGTTTCACCACTGACCGACCGGGGCGTCGGCGCCGCTTGCGGCGTCGACACCTTGGTCCACACGCTGTCCGCACGTTCTTACGCATGTTTGCTTCCCGTCTTCTTCCGACCGCCGCCGCGGGCCTTTTATTCCTGCTCGCCGGAACGGGGGCGTTTGCGCAAGCGAGCGCCGCCACCCCGCTGGGCATGACCGAGGCCGTGCGCCTGGCCGCCACATCGCACCCGACCGTGCGCAACGCCGTCGGGCAAGCGCTGCAGGCGGGCGAGGGCATTGCGGCCGCGCGCTCGGGCTACTACCCGCAGGTCAGCGCGGGCCTCAGCGCACGCACGGGCAACCGCCAGCTGCAGACCGACGGTCGCCGCCAGGTGCACCAGGCCTCGCTGTCGGTGACCCAGATGCTGTACGACTTCGGCAAGGTGTCGAGCGCCGTGAACGAGGCCGAGGCCTCGGCCACGGCCGCGCGCGCCAAGCTGCTGTTGGCGGTCGACGACGTGGTGCGCGACACCGCCCAGGCGTGGATCGAAGTGCATCGCCAGCAGGCGCTCGGCGAAATCGCGCAGGCCCAGGTGAAGGGCGTGCAGTCGCTGGCCGGCCTGGTGGGCGAGCGCCAGGCCAAGGGCGCCACCAGCCAGTCCGACGTGGCACAGGCGCAGTCGCGTCTGGAAGCCGCGCGCGCCCAGCAACTCAACACCGCGTCGCAGGCCGAGCGCTGGCGCCTTAACCTCATGCATCTGACCCAGGGCCGAATGCCGGCCGACATTGCCGGCGAAGCGTCGGCACCGCTCGCGAGCGCCTGCGCCGCGCACCCGCAGACGGCCTTGCCCGCACCGACCGTGCAGATGGCGCAGGCCGAGCGCGACATAGCACAGGCCGCGCTGCGCGGTGCCGATGCCCAGTTGCTGCCCACGCTGTCGCTCAACGCCGGCGTCAATCGAGGGCTCGAATCGGGCGCGCGGCTTGCCGGCCAGTCCGCCACCGAAAGCACGCTCACCGTGAACTTCAGCGCGCCGCTGTACGAAGGCGGGCGCAGCCAGGCCCGCCAGCGCGCCGCCTTGCACGCCGTCGAAGCGGCCGAGGCCGCGCTGGGCTATGCACAGTTGAGCGTACGGCAGCGGCTCGAAGACGCGCGCGTGCAATCGCAAGGCCACGCGCAGCGCCTGCCCGTGCTCGCCGCGCGCGTGCACAGCACGCAGCGCACGCGCGACCTGTACCGCGAGCAGTACCTGCAGCTGGGCACGCGCTCGCTGCTCGACCTGCTCAATGCGGAGCAGGAGTTCCACGGCGCGCGCTTCGAGCAGGCCGAGAGCGTGCACGAAGTGCAGCGCCTCGCGGTCGAGTGCCTGTACCAGTCGGGCCGCCTGCGCGAAGCCTTCGGGCTGGTCGATGCGGGCGACCTCGTGGCCGGGGGCCAGCCATGACCGCCACCACGATGCCCGAGCTTTCTGCCGCGCGCGGCCCCGAGCTGCTCGCCGGCTGGGTCGACGCCGTGCTGGCCGTGGCCGCCCACTACCACCTGGACACCTCGCGCGAGCGCATCCGCGGCGCTGCCGCGTGGAGCGACCACGAAGACATCGGCGAGCGCGTGCGCCAGATGGCCCGCCAGGCCGGGCTCACCGTGCGCCAGGTCGCGCCGCGCCTGGACACCCTGAGCCCCTGGCGGCTGCCCGTGGTGCTGCAGCTGCGCGACGGACAGGTGGCCGTGGTCACCGCCATCTCGGCGCAGGGCCTGCGCGTGATGCTCGGTGGCGACCAGGGCGCAGAAACCGTCTGCACGATCGATGAGCTGGAGCCCGCGCTCGAAGCCATGGCCGTGCTGCGGCCCGCGCAGTCCGCACCCGACTCGCGCGTCGATGCCTACATCCGCCCCGTCGAGCCGCACTGGCTGCGACAGATCGTGCTGGCCGACTGGCGGCCCTATGCGCACATCCTCGTCGCGTCACTCGCCTACAACCTGATGGCGCTCGCCGGCACGCTGTTCTCGATGCAGGTGTACGACCGCGTGGTGCCCGCGCAGTCGCTGCCCACGCTGCATGTGCTGTTCGGCGGCGTGCTGCTGTCGATTGCGTTCAGTTGGGTCATGCGCGGCGCGCGCATGCGCATCACCGACGTGGTGGGCAAGCGCGCCGACCTGCGCATTTCTGACCGCGTGTTCGGCCACGCGCTGCGCGTGCGCGGCTCGGCGCGCCCGCGCGCCACCGGCACCTTCATCTCGCAGCTGCGCGAGCTGGAGCCCGTGCGCGAAATGCTCACGTCGACCACCGTGGCGGCCGTGGCCGACCTGCCGTTCTTCTTCGTCTTCTGCGTGCTCTTCTGGTTCATTGCCGGCTGGCTCGTGCTGGTGCCGCTGGCCGCGTGCGTGCTGCTGCTCGTGCCCAGCCTGCTGGCGCAGCCGCGTCTGCGCGCACTGGCCCAGGCAGGCATGCGCGAATCGTCGCTGCGCAACGCCATGCTGGTCGAGGCCGTGCAGGGCATCGACGACATCAAGGTGCTGCAGGCCGAGCCGCGTTTCCAGAACCAGTGGAACCACTACAACGCCGTCAACGCCGACTCGGGCCTGCAACTGCGCGCGCTGCTCAACACCCTGAGCAACTGGACGCAGACCGTGCAGGGCGGCGCCTTCGCCTTCGTCGTGTTCTTCGGTGCGCCGCTGGTGATGGACGGCCACATGAGCACCGGCGTGCTCGTGGCCGCGTCGATCCTGTCGACCCGCATGCTCGCGCCGCTGGCGGGCGTGACGCAGGTGCTCAACCGCTGGCAGCAGGCCAAGGTGGCCGGCGAATCGCTCGACCAGCTCATGAAGCTTCCGGTCGACCACCCGCCCCACGAAACGCGCGTGCACCGGCCCGCCGTGCAGGGCGACTACACGCTGCGCGACGCCGTCTTCAGCCACGACGGCCAGACCACCGCGCTGCACGTGAAGGCGCTGCACATCGGCCCTGGCGAGCGCATTGCCGTGCTCGGGTGCAACGGTGCGGGCAAGTCGACGCTGCTGCAGGCGCTGTCGGGTCTCATCGAACCGCGCGCGGGCAGTGTGGTGCTCGACGGCGTTTCGATGGCCCACATCGATCCCGCCGACGTGCGCCGCGACGTCGGCTTGCTCGCGCAAGACGCGCGCCTGTTCCACGGCACCCTGCGCGAGAACCTGCAGATGGGCGCGCCCCATGCCACCGATGCCGAACTGATCACCGCCCTGCAAGCCACCGGCGCCTGGGCCTTCGTGCGCCGTTTGCCCACGGGGCTGGACCATCCGCTGCTGGAAGGCGGGCGCGGCCTCTCGGGCGGGCAGCGCCAGAGCCTGCTGCTCGCGCGGCTCATGCTCCGCCGCCCCAGCGTGCTGCTGCTCGACGAGCCCACCGCCTCGCTCGACGAAGTGGCCGAGCGCGAAGTGATCGAACAACTGCGCGCTCTGTCCGCAGGCCGCACGCTGGTGCTGGCCACGCATCGCCCGGCCGTGCTCGATGCGGTGGACCGCATCCTCGTGGTAGATGGCGGCGCCGTCGTACTCGACGGGCCGCGCGACCAAGTGATGGCACGGCTGCGCCAAGGCGCGGCGGCATCGCGCGAGACAACGGCCCTCGCAGGCCGTGGCAAGGAGGCACAGGCATGAACGCCGTGACATTGACCAAGGCAGCGGTGCCTGCGCAGGTATCCACCGCCACCGTGTGGGGCCCTGGCGGCGCCGGCGACTTCGACGAGGCGCGCGCCAGCGGCTCCGCGCGCGTCGTGTGGTTCGTTGCGCTCTTTCTGCTCGCGTTCTTCGTGTGGGCCTGGTGCTTCGAAATCGACGAAGTGTCCAGCGGCATGGGCAAGGTGATTCCCAGCTCGCGTGAGCAGCGCATCCAGTCGCTCGAAGGCGGCATCCTTGCCGAGCTGCGCGTGCACGAAGGCGAGATCGTCGAGAAGGGCCAGGTGCTCGCGCAGCTCGACCCGACGCGCGGCGAATCGAGCGTGGAAGAAACCGCCGCGCGCTACCGCGCCGCGCTGGCCAGTAGCGTGCGCCTGCGCGCTGAGGTGGAAGGGCGCAGCACCCTTCAGTTCCCCGCCGAGCTGAAGGCGTACGCGCAGCTGGTCGACTCCGAAAGCGCGCTCTTCCGCTCCCGGCAGGGCAGCATGCGCGACACCGTTTCAGGCCTGGGCCAGGCGCTTGCGCTCGTGCGCAAAGAGCTCGACATCACGCGCTCGCTGCAGGTGAGCGGCGCGGCCAGCAACGTCGAGCTCATCCGCCTGCAACGCCAGGCCGCCGACCTGGAGCTGAAGATCTCCGAGGCGCGATCGAACTACATGGTGCGCAGCCGCGAAGAACTCGCCAAGGCCGATGCCGAGGTGAAGTCTTTGTCGTCCGTGGTGCGCGGGCGTGCAGACTCGCTCGAGCGGCTCACCCTGAACTCGCCCGTGCGCGGCATCGTCAAGAGCTTGCAGGTCACCACCATCGGCGGTGTCGTGCCGCCTAACGGCTCTCTCCTGACCCTGGTGCCGCTGGACGACCAGTTGCTGGTCGAGGCGCGCATCTCGCCTCGCGACATCGCCTTCATGCGGCCCGGGCAGGAGGCGCAGATCAAGGTCACCGCTTATGACTACGCCGTGTACGGCGGCCTCAAAGGGCGTGTGGTGACCATCGCACCCGACACGCAGCGCGACGAGGTCAAGCCCGAGATCGTGTACTACCCCGTACTCGTGCGCACCGACTCCGACGCACTTACCGACAAGGCCGGCCGCCGCATGCCCATCGTGCCCGGCATGGTGACTACCGCCGACATCCGCACCGGTCGCAAGACCGTGTGGGACTACCTGACCAAGCCGCTGAACAAGGCGCGCGAAGCCATGCGCGAGCGCTGATTCGCGCGCGCTCATCTCTCCCAAGAATCCCATCTGACCCAAGAGGAAGCTAGCCATGAAAAAGACCCCGCACGCATCACCCACCGTTGCCGCCTTCGCGCTCGCCGCCGCGCTGCTCGGCGCCGCCACCCATGTGGCAGCGCGCGATAACCCTGTAGACCCCGTGAGCAACCCCGACAAGCTGGACTATCGCGACGTCGAGGCGCGCCGCCCTGACTTCAAGGAGCCCTTTCTGCGCGACGGCATCGTGTCGCGGCCCGCGCGCTTTCGCGAGATCAAGCCCGGGATCAATCAGGCCCATGTGCTCGCCGTGCTCGGGCAGGCGCTGAGGCAACAGCGCGGCGCGCTCGGCACTGAGTGGGACTACCAGTTCAAGTTCCAAATGCCGCAATCGGCCAACTATCTCGTATGCCAGTACAAAGTCGTGTTCGACGACAGCCAAACCGTGCGCAGCGCCGCGTGGCGCCGTCGGCAATGCTTGGATCTGATCCCGCACTGAACTGCCAGCCGGTGATCGAGCCGTCAAATCTTCGCCTGGGTGAATAGTGGCCTTAGCCGGTGCCGTTTGATGCAAAACCTGTAGTGCGTCCCTACGAAGCCTTCGTGTACGGAAACGCTGCAGATGAGCCGAACAAGTTGGCCGAGCGTTGCTTGGAGGTGATCGAGAGCACGCTCAAGAGCGTCGAACGCGTCACAGCCTGCTTACGCGCCGCCGAATTGGAACAGGGCATCGGAATCGCGGCCATGACGCGCACGGAAATCGCCGACGCTGCTGAATGGCACCGCGCCAAGCTACAAGGTCTGCTGGCTGTGAAGCTGCGACGCACTGGTTGTGGTGACCTTCAAGTGGTGGAAGACCTTCATTTGGTCGTGCGGATCAAACCCAGACTCACGGCCGCACCAATACCCGCAGTGCCCGTCTTCTCAAAAGGTGACTTGGTTCACCCGATGCCAAATGATCAAACTGACTGACTCGGCACATCGTATTTGCACTTTGCCGCTGATTGTTCGCATGCCTCTTTTGGGAGATGCATCGTGATCCGTCGCACCAAGCGGTTTCGAAGAAACCTCCTCCTATTGAGCAACATCGCGCTGTGGTTGTACGTCGGCCTCCTCGCTGCCCTCGCGATTGAAGCGCTTCTTGGATAGGCTGCGCAGCCAGTGGGCAAAGCCGGGAGCGCCATACAGGCCGCTAACAACCAATCCTGCGATGCGCAGCTTGTCCAGGTAGTCCGCCCAGCGTTGCATCATTTCCCGGCGCGCGGGGAGATGTGCGGTGCGGTTGTACGCACGACCGTTGGCATCCTTGACCGTGTGGGAGAGCTGGTGCTCGATGAAGTCCACGCGCTCGCCAAGCACCTCATCCATGATCGTCCGCGCGGTTGCCCTGAAGCCGTGGGCCGTGTGGACTTCAGCGCTGTAGCCCATCCCGCGCAGAGCGGCATTGATCGTGTTCTCGCTCATGGGCGTTCACCCGTCCGTATGCTGGGAAACACAAACCGTCCATGACAAACCGTCCATGCCCTGTGATCGGGTGGAGGTTCCGCAGGATATCCATCGCTTGGGTTGCTAGCGGTACGACGTGATCGACCTTCATTTTCATCTTCGGGCCGGAGATGCGCCACTCGGCCGCGTCCAGGTCGATCTCGGCCCATTCCGCGGTGCGCAACTCGCCAGGCCGGACAAACAGCAGAGGGGAAAGCTTCAGCGCGGCAACAGTAGTGGGGTGGCCGCTATAGGCGTGGATCGAGCGCATCAGGTCTCCGACTCGCTTGGGCTCGGTAATGGCGGCGAAGTGCTTGGTCACTTTCGAAGCCAGAGCTTCGCTCAGATCGGCGGTTACGTCCCTCTCTGCCAGTCCTGACACCACTGCGAAGCGAAACACCTGCCCGCAAAGCTGCTTGACGCGATGGGCGGTATCGATAGCGCCGCGTGCTTCCAGCTTGCGCACCACTCGCTCCAGGATGTCGCGCGGGGCGATGGTGGACATTGGCATCTTGCCGATGAAGGGGAACACGTCCTTCTCGAGCCATGTCTTGACCTTGAGCTGCATTCCACTCGCTCGTTTGGCCGCAGTCTTTCCCAGCCACTCGCGCGCAACCGCCTCGAACGTATTCGCCGCTGCGTCCGCTCGGGCTCTCTTTTCTTCGCGCTTGGCCGCGCTCGGGTCAGTCCCGTCTGCCAAAAGCTCGCGGGCGGCGGCGCGGCGATCCCGAGCTTTGGCCAGCGAGACCTCTGGGTAGGTTCCCAGCGCTAGCGTTTTCCGCTTGCCGGCGAAGGTGTAATCCATTCGCCAGTATTTCCCAGCAATCTTCACCAACAGGTACATGCCGGCGCCGTCGGCATATTTGAGCAAACGTGTCTGTCAGTGCCATCTCTACTCCTTGACGGTATCTCGTCACGGGGATTTCCGGGATACCGGCAAAAGTAACGGTATTTCCGTGCGATAGGCTATGCCGCGCGTCGTCCGCGAGGCAAAGAAAAACCCGCTACGCCTTGGAGCGTGCGGGTTTCTGATGTGGGGTGAGACGCCGTGAACCGGGTCCTTGGTGCCTTCGACAGGAATCGAACCTGTATCTGAGTCTTAGGAGGACCCCGTTCTATCCATTGAACTACGAAGACGAAGGGCGGCCCGGACTTTACCAGTTCGGGGCGCCTCCGGAGCGGCCGCTGGCGCGACGTCGCTCGGTTTGTTGCCTAGCGCAGGCCGATGCGCGAGGCGTGCCAGCGCAGCACGTCGGCGCGCAGCGGGTCTGATGCCTCGATGCGGTTGGCGCGCACTTGGAGGGCGCGCATCTGCTCGACTTCGTCGATGACCTTGCCGGGGCTCAGCAAGGCCTGAACGAGCACGCTGGCCTCTTCGGCGAGTGCCTTGAGCGCGCCAGCCAAGCCACCGGATGCGCTCGCGCCGGACGATCGTTCAAGGGTAGGCATAAAAAACTCCTGCGTTGGGTGGATGGGTTGAATTGCCCTCCATTTTAGGGTTTACCCGGATTCCCCTCGGAAAGGCTCAAAAAGACAGCGCAGTGCGTGCCGCTCCGCGTAGCTCTGCCCACCTGCGGAGGCCGCATCGGAGCGCCGTTCCCGCTCGATCGCTCACCACGCGGCGCGGGGTTACCCCAAGACAAAATCTTGAAAAAGTTGACCATGGTCAAGCAAGCGAAGTTCGTCCAGCGCGCACCATCTGCCCTGTTCGCATCTCGGCTCAGATTCACGAAAAAAGAGCGCCCCATACACAGGAGACAACATGATGAAGAACTTCTTTTCGCGCACCCGCACTTGTCGGGCAAAAGTCTTCGCCGCAGCCATGTTGGCGCTCGCGGTGGCCACACCAGCCTCCGCGTGGGAGCCCACCAAACCGGTGGAGTTCGTGATCCCGGCAGGCACCGGCGGAGGTGCCGACCAGATGGGGCGGCTGCTGCAGGGCATCGTCATCAAGTACAAGCTGATGAAGGAGCCGCTGATCGTCGTCAACAAGTCGGGCGGCGCGGGCGCAGAGGGCTTCCTGGCGGTGAAGGAAGCCAAGGGCGATCCGCACAAGATCGTGATCTCGCTGTCCAACCTGTTCACCACGCCGATGGCCACGGGCGTGCCCTTCAACTGGAAGGACATGACGCCGGTCGCGATGATGGCGCTCGACCAGTTCGTGCTGTGGACCAATGCCGAGCAGCCGTACAAGAATGCCGGGGAGTACATCGCGGCGGCCAAGGCGGCGGGCCCGAGCAAGTTCAAGATGGCGGGCACAGGCTCCAAGCAGGAAGACCAGATCATCACGGTCGCGCTCGAGAAGGCCACCGGCACCAAGTTCATCTACGTGCCGTTCAAGGGCGGCGGCGAGGTGGCGGTGCAGCTGGTGGGCGGCCACGTGCAGTCCACCGTCAACAATCCGATCGAGGCCGTGGCCCAGTGGCGCGCGGGCAAGCTGCGCGCGCTGTGCGTGTTCGACGACGAGCGCATGCCGTTCAAAGCCAAGGTGACCGACACGCAGTCATGGAACGACATTCCCACCTGCAAGGAAGCCGGCGTTCCCACCAAGTACACCATGCTGCGCGGCATCTTCATGCCCCCCGGCGTAACGCCCGACCAGCGCGCGTTCTACGTCGACTTGCTGACCAAGATCGCCGCCACGCCGGACTGGAAGGAGTACATGGAGAAGGGTGCCTTCAACCCGACCTTCATGAGCGGCGACGCGTTCACCAAGTGGCTCACCGAAGCGGAAGCCACGCACCGTACGTTGATGAGCGAAGCCGGCTTCCTGGCCAGCAGCAAGTAACAGCGGCAACAGAGCGCCCTGCAGCGTTCCGGGCTGAGTAGACTGCCGCCGGCCGGGGCGGCGGGCGAGGCGCTGCACTCTTTTTTACGGCACATACATACACATGAACGATGGGGACTCCATGGAGCACGACGAGATTTCCGATGGCGCGCCACGCCGTGGCGTAGCGACCAACGTGGTCGAGGCGGCGGTTGCGCTGGTCCTGCTGGTGATAGGGCTGGTGGTGATCTACGAGAGCCAGAGGCTGGGCTCGGGCTGGACGAGCGATGGTCCCGGCGCGGGGTACTTCCCGTTCTACATCGGCGTGATCATCTCCATCTCGGGGGCCGGCATCCTGTATCAGGCGCTGCTTGGCAAAAACAAGAAGACCGAGGTTTTCGTGGACACGGTGCAGCTCAAGCGCGTGCTGTCGGTGCTGGTGCCGGCCACGGTCTACGTGCTGGCCATTTCAGCGCTCGGCCTGTATGTGGCTTCGGCGATCTACATCGCGCTGTTCATGGTGTTCCTGGGCAAGTACTCGTGGGTGAAGAGCGTCATTGCGGCGCTGGTGGTCAACACGGTGTTCTTCTTCATGTTCGAGGTGTGGTTCAAGGTGCCGCTGTTCAAGGGCGCACTCGATCCTCTTCGTTTTCTCGGCTACTGAATCTCACGGAGCAAATGCGAAATGGATGAAATCAGTGCCCTGATGCAGGGCTTCTCGGTGATCCTCACACCCATGAACATCGGCCTGATGTTCGTCGGCATCATCCTGGGGGTGCTGATTGGCGTGCTCCCAGGTCTGGGTGGCGCCAACGGGGTGGCAATCTTGCTGCCGCTCACGTTCACGATGTCGCCGACCTCGGCGATCATCATGCTGTCGTGCATCTACTGGGGTGCGTTGTTCGGTGGAGCCATCACCTCCATCCTGTTCAACATTCCCGGTGAGCCATGGTCGGTGGCCACCACCTTCGACGGCTATCCGATGGCGCAGCAGGGCAACGCCGGTGCCGCGCTGACCACGGCGTTCACGTCGTCCTTCGTCGGTGCGCTGCTGGCGGTGATCATGATCACCTTCCTGGCGCCGCTGGTGGCCAAGTTCGCGCTCAAGTTCGGCTCGCCCGAATTCTTTGCGGTGTACCTGCTCACCTTCTGCAGCTTCGTTGGCATGGGCAAGGGGTCGCCGTTCAAGATCCTCGCGTCGATGGCGCTTGGCTTCGCATTGGCAAGCGTGGGCATGGACACGGTCACGGGCCAGCTGCGGCTCACGTTCGGCCAGTCCGAGCTGATGCGCGGCTTCGACTTCCTGATTGCGGTGATCGGTCTGTTCGGCATCGGCGAAATTTTGCTGTCGATGGAAGAGGGCCTCAAGTTCTCCGGCAAGAGCGCGAAGATCGATCCCAAGGTGGTGCTGCAGACCTGGAAGCAGCTGCCGCAATACTGGGTGACCTCGCTGCGCAGTTCGCTCATCGGCATCTGGATGGGCATCACGCCGGGCGGCGCCACGCCGGCTTCGTTCATGGCCTACGGCCTGGCCAAGAAGATGTCGAAGCGCGGTTCCAAGTTCGGCACCGGCCAGATGGAGGGTGTCGTGGCGCCCGAGACCGCGGCGCACGCCGCCGGCACCAGCGCCCTGCTGCCGATGCTGGCGCTCGGTATTCCGGGTTCGCCCACCGCCGCGGTGCTGCTGGGCGGCCTCTTGATCTGGGGCCTGCAGCCCGGACCGCTGCTGTTCGTCGAGCAGAAGGACTTTGTCTGGGGCCTCATCGCCAGCATGTACCTGGGCAACATCGTCGGCCTGATCGTGGTGCTGAGCACGGTGCCGCTGTTCGCATCGATCCTGCGCATTCCGTTTTCGATCATTGCGCCGGTGATCATCGTGATCTGCGCCATCGGCGCCTACACGGTGCACAACGCGATGCTCGACATCTGGTTCATGCTGGGCTTCGGCGTGGTGGGGTATTTGTTCAAGAAGCTCGACTTCCCGCTGGCGCCGCTGGTGCTGGCACTGGTGCTCGGGGACAAGGCGGAAGACTCGTTCCGCCAGGCCATGCTGGTCTCTCAGGGCGACGTGATGATCATGTTCTCGAACCCGCTGGTCGGTGGCATCACCACGCTGGCGCTCCTGCTGTTGTTCTGGCCGCTGATCTCCAGGGCGCTGGCTTTCATCAAGCCGAAGAAGCCGGACGAATTCGCCGTTGAGCGGCCTGTGGACTGAACGGAACGGAACACACTATGCCAGTGATTGCACTCACCCAGGAGATGGGCTCCCTCGCCAAGGACGTGTCGCAGCGCCTTGCCGAGCAGCTCGGCCTTGAGCTCATGCGCCACGAGACGATCGAGCGCGTGGCCGACCGCATGCAGGTGCCGACCAGCTTCATCGGCCGGCTGCGCGACGGCAAGGCCGGTTTTGTCGAACGGCTCACCGCCGACAAGCGCAGCCTTGCGCTGTATACGGCCGAAGAACTCTTTGCACTGGCAGACCGCGGCAACGTGGTGCTGCGCGGCTGGGGCGCAACCTGCCTGCTTCGGCCAGTGCCGCACGTGGTGTGCGTGCGCATCACGCGCTCGATGAAGAAGCGGGTCGAATGGCTGATGGCGCACCTGGAGACCGACGACGCCGAGTTTGCAGAAGCCGAGATCCGGCGCAGCGACGACGCGCATGCGGCGCGCATGCATGCGCAGTTCGGCGTGACATGGGGCGATCCGGTGCTCTACGACCTGGTGCTCAATACCGATCGCCTCTCGGTGGACAGCAGCGTGGCGCAAATCCGTGCGCTGGTCGAGCGCCCGGAGTTTGCCGAGACGCCCGCCTCGCGCGCGCTCTTGGCCAACATGGCGCTCGCGGCGCGGGTGAAGTCGGCGCTGAAGGACAACGAGGGGACCGGCGATATTCGCGTGACCGTCGAGGCCGACCAGGGCAAGGTAAAGCTGAGCGGCATCGTTCTCAATGCACAAGAACGCGCGCTCACGGAGGATGTAGCCTCCAAGGTCGACGGCGTGAGCGACGTGGACAACGCGCTGCGCCTGATGACCGTTCCGCGCCGCTTCGCCTCGGCGAAGCAGACCTGAACCATCCACGGACAATTCTTCGAAGCCCAGATTCTTTTCGTGAAACACCGAGGAACCGGCTTTGCCGGGCCTCTGGTGTTGCCCCCGGTAGGGGGTTGGCGAAGCGACACGAAGTGCGCGAAGACTGGGGGCGAGCTAAATTTTCCCGCGCTTGCGGAGGCGGCTCAGGGTTTCCGCGGAGAGATTGAGGTACGAGGCCAATTCCTTGCTCGGAATGCGGTCTTCGAGCTCGGGGTGCTTGCGCATGAACCGGTGCACGCGGCCGGGTGCGTCGAGCAAGTGCAGCGTGATGGTGTGCGCCATGATTTCGCTCATGCCGCGCATCACGCAGTACTCGAACAGTTCCTTGGTCTCGGGGTGGCGGTCCAGAAACGCGATCCACTCCTTCAGCGGCAGGCTGGCCACGCGCGCCTTGGTGACGCACACGATGCCGTAGGGCGTGGGCGTGCCCAGCCGCAGCGCCGCGTAGCTGGTTTCCATGTCGTGCGCGTCGGCAAAGCGCAGGATCATTTCCTTGCCCTCGGGGTTGCTCACCACCCGCTTGAGGATGCCGTCCAGGATGAAGTACTGCTCCATCTCGCGCACGCCCTGGTGCAGCAGAAAGTCGCCCTTGTTGCCGTCCACGATGACGAGATGGGTTTCCAGCTCGGTGCGCTCGCTCTCGCTCAGGTCCTTGAGAAGGATGTTCTGCCGGAGCTGCGCGCGAATGATGTTTTTCTCCGGGTGGTTTTCCAACAACGTCATGGGTCCCGTCTTGCTCGAATTCGCAACAACAACATCTGGTTCATCTGGCCGGTGCCGTTTTCCGGAAAGTTGACCGAGGTCAACGCCCGAAAGCATGCCCCCGAATCATAGTCCCGGCTCGGGCCTCGGCCATTCACCCAAGCAAGAAGGAGAGACATGTCTTCAGTAAGAACGGACAAAGAGGCATCCACGACCCTGGACGACGCCCTCAAGCCCAAGAACCGGGCCGCAGAAGGCGAAGCGGTCGTGGTCGCCCTCAAACACCCCACGGAGGAGGCAGTGGCGGCGCACGACGCGACGATCGACGGCTTCCACCTGGTCATCGATGCGCTGAAGCTGAACGACATCGACACCATCTTCGGCCTGCCGGGCATCCCGATCACCGACCTCACGCGCATGGCACAGGCCGAAGGCCTGCGGGTCATCTCGTTCCGCCACGAGCAGCATGCGGGCAACGCGGCTGCGGCCGCCGGCTTTCTCACGCAGAAGCCGGGCATCTGCCTGACGGTGTCGGCGCCCGGCTTCCTGAACGGCCTGACGGCGCTGGCGAACGCCACCACCAACTGCTTCCCGATGATTCTCATCAGCGGATCGAGCGAGCGCGAGATCGTCGACTTGCAGCAGGGCGACTACGAAGAGATGGACCAGCTCGCGATCGCCAAGCCGCTGTGCAAGGCCGCCTTCCGCGTGCTGCATGCCGAAGACATTGGCGTGGGCATCGCACGCGCCATCCGTTCGGCGCTGTCGGGCCGCCCCGGCGGCGTGTACCTGGACCTGCCAGCCAAGCTGTTCGCTCAGACCATGAACGCCGAAGCCGGCCGCCGTTCGCTCATCAAGGTGATCGACCCGGCACCGCGCCAGATTCCGGCGCCCGATGCCGTCAATCGCGCACTCGACCTGCTCAAGGGTGCGAAGAAGCCGCTCATCCTGCTGGGCAAGGGCGCCGCCTACGCGCAGGCCGATGCCGACATCCGCGCATTCATCGAGAAGACCGGCATTCCCTACTTGCCCATGTCGATGGCCAAGGGCCTCTTGCCCGACACGCATGCGCAATCGGCCGCGGCCGCGCGCTCCTACGTGCTGCAGGAAGCCGACGTGGTGATGCTGGTCGGCGCGCGCCTCAACTGGCTGCTGTCGCACGGCAAGGGCAAGACCTGGGGCCAGGAGAAGGGCGCCAAGCAGTTCATCCAGATCGACATTGCACCGACCGAGATCGACAGCAACGTGGCCATTGCCGCGCCGGTGATCGGCGACATCGGCTCCTGCGTGGCGGCACTGCTCGCTGGCGTCGACTCCAAGTGGGCCAAGCCCCCGGCCGAATGGACCGGAGCCATTGCCGAGCGCAAGGACAAGAACCTCTCGAAGATGGCCGTGACGCTGGCCGCGCGGCCTTCGCCGATGAACTTCCACAGCGCGCTGAGCGTGATCCGCGACCAGGTGAAGGCACGGCCCGACGCCATCGTGGTGAACGAGGGCGCCAACACGCTTGACTTCGCGCGCAGCATCGTCGACATGTACGAGCCGCGCAAGCGCCTGGACGTGGGCACCTGGGGAATCATGGGCATCGGCATGGGCTTTGCCGTGGCGGCCGCGGTGGTCACCGACAAGCCGGTGATCGCCATCGAAGGCGACAGCGCCTTCGGCTTCAGCGGCATGGAGGTGGAGACCATCTGCCGCTACAACCTGCCGATCTGCATCGTCGTGTTCAACAACAACGGCGTCTACCGCGGCACTGACGTCAACCCGAGCGGCACGCCCGACGTGGCGCCCACCGTGTTCGTGAAGAACGCGCGCTACGACAAGCTGATGGAAGCGTTCGGCGGCGTGGGCGTCAACGCCACCACGGCGGACGAACTGCAGAAGGCGCTGGCCGAAGCCGTCGCCTCGCGCCGTCCGACCCTGATCAACGCCGTCATCGACGAGACGGCCGGAACGGAAAGCGGCCGGATCACCAGCCTCAATCCGAGCACGGCAAAGAAAAAGCAGCAGCAGTAATCCAAGGCAACCCAGGAGTTATTCACATGAGCAACAAACCCCTCAACGGCATCAAGATCATCGACTTCACGCACGTGCAAGCCGGCCCGGCCTGTACCCAGATGCTGGCCTGGTTCGGCGCCGACGTGATCAAGGTCGAGCGCCCGGGCGCCGGAGACGTCACACGCAGCCAGCTGCGCGACATCCCGAACGTCGACGCGCTGTACTTCACCATGCTGAACAGCAACAAGCGCTCGATCACGCTGGACACGAAGAAGCCCGAAGGCAAGGCCGTGCTGGAGAAGATGATCCGCGAATCCGACGTGCTGGTCGAAAACTTTGGCCCCGGTGCGCTGGACCGCATGGGCTTTACCTGGGAACGCATCCAGGAGCTGAACCCCAAGATGATCGTCGCGTCGGTCAAGGGCTTCAGCGACGGCCACCACTATGAAGACCTGAAGGTGTACGAGAACGTGGCGCAGTGCGCCGGCGGCGCCGCCTCCACCACCGGCTGGTGGAAGGGCGAAAACTCGGCCCCGACGATCTCGGCGGCTGCGCTGGGCGACTCCAACACCGGCATGCACCTCGCCATCGGCATCCTGACGGCCATCATCGGCCGCCAGCAGACCGGCAAGGGCCAGAAGGTGGCCTGCTCGATGCAGGATGCCGTGCTCAACCTGTGCCGCGTGAAGATGCGCGACCAGCAGCGCCTGGACAGCGTGGGCTACCTGGAGGAGTACCCCCAGTACCCGCACGAGATGGACGCCTTCAAGGACGGCGTGGTGCCGCGCGGCGGCAACGCCGGCGGCGGCGGCCAGCCGGGCTGGATCCTGAAGTGCAAGGGCTGGCAAACCGACCCCAACGCCTACATCTACTTCACCGTGCAGGGCCACGCCTGGGACCCGATCTGCGACGCACTCGGCAAGCCGGAGTGGAAGACCGATCCGGACTACATGACCCCCAAGGCCCGTCAGCCGCACATCGACCAGATCTTCGCCACCATCGAGGACTTCATCAAGGACAAGACCAAGTTCGAGGCGGTCGACATCTTCCGCAAGCACGACATTCCTTGCGCGCCGGTGCTGTCGATGAAGGAACTGCTGCACGACGAGTCGCTGCGCAAGAGCGGCTCCATCGTCGAAGTGCCGCACAAGGAGCGCGGCAGTTATTGGACCATCGGCAGCCCGATCAAGTTCTCGGACCTCAAGCCCGAGGTCACCGCCTCGCCGCTCTTGGGCGAGCACACTGAACAGGTGCTGGCCGAACTGGGCTACACCCAGGCACAGATCGACAACCTGAAAGAATCGAAGGCCGTGTAGCGGACTCACCCCAGCTCGCCTGCTTGACCACAGGCAGGCGGGCTGGGAAATGACATGAAGCGCCAGAGGTAAACATGCAAGCGAACGTTGATTTCAAGCAGATCGTCGAAGGCGCCGGCGACGCGATCATGGTGTGCAATGCGGAAGGAGCGATCACGCTCTGGAACCGTGCGGCCGAGCGCATCTTCGGCTTCACCGAAGCCGAGGCCCTGGGCCAGTCGCTGGACATGATCATTCCCCAGCGGCAGCGCCAGCGGCACTGGGACGGCTACAACAAGACCATGGAAACCGGCATCACCAAATACGGTGCCGATCTGCTGCGCGTGCCGGCGCTGCACAAGGACGGGCACACGCTGTCGATCGCCTTCACGGTGTCGATGCTGTTCTCGGAGAATCGTGAAGTCACGGGCATCGTTGCCTTCGTGCGAGACGAGACAGCCCGCTTTGCGGAGGAGCGTAAATTGCGCGCTCGTCTGCAAGAAGCAGAGACCACGATCAAAGGAGACAGCTGATGAGCAAGGCACTTGAGGGCGTTCGCATTCTCGATTTCACCCATGTCCAGTCCGGTCCCACGTGCACGCAGTTGCTGGCGTGGTTCGGCGCGGACGTGATCAAGGTGGAGCGCGCCGGCGAAGGCGACGCAACGCGCGGCCAGCTGCGCGACATTCCCGGTGTGGACAGCCTCTACTTCACGATGCTGAACCACAACAAGCGCTCGATCACGCTCGACACCAAGAAGCCCAAGGGCAAGAACGTGCTCGACACGCTGATCAAGACCTGCGACGTGCTGGTCGAGAACTTCGCGCCCGGCGCGCTCGACCGCATGGGCATTACCTGGGCCCACATCCAGGAGCTCAACCCGCGCATGATCGTGGCCTCGGTCAAGGGCTTCGGCCCCGGCAAGTACGAGCACTGCAAGGTGTACGAGAACGTGGCGCAGTGCGCAGGCGGCGCGGCATCGACCACCGGCTTCGAAGACGGCCCGCCGGTCGTCACGGGCGCGCAGATCGGCGACAGCGGCACCGGCCTGCACCTGGCGCTGGGCATCGTGGCGGCGCTCTACCAGCGCAACAGCACGGGCCGCGGCCAGCAGGTGCTCGCGCCCATGCAGGACGCGGTGCTCAACCTCTGCCGCGTGAAGATGCGCGACCAGCAGCGGCTGGAGCGCACTGGGACCATGCACGAGTACCCGCAATACCCGGACGGCAAGTTCGGCGACGCGGTGCCGCGCGCCGGTAACGCCTCGGGCGGCGGCCAGCCGGGCTCGATTCTCAAGTGCAAGGGCTGGGAGACCGATCCCAACGCCTACATCTACTTCATCACGCAGGGCGCGGTGTGGCCGGCCGTGTGCAAGGTCATCGGCGAAGAAGGCTGGATCACCGACGAGGCCTACGCCACGCCGGCCGCGCGCCTGCTGCACCTGAAGCCGATCTTCGCGCGCATCGAGCAATGGACCATGACCAAGGACAAGTTCGAGGCCATGGACATCCTCAACCAGTACGACATTCCGTGCGGGCCGATTCTTTCAATGAAAGAGATTGCCGCCGATCCGTCGCTGCGCGAGACCGGCACCATCGTCGAGGTGGACCACCCGACGCGGGGCAAGTACCTGACGGTGGGCAACCCGATCAAGATGTCCGACAGCCCGACCGAGGTCACGCGCTCGCCGCTGCTCGGCGAGCACACCGAAGAAGTGCTGATGCAGCTGGGCTACACCGCGGGCGATGTGGAAGCTCTGCGCGCCGAGGGCGTGATCTGAGCCGCGGCGCGGCTTTTTTAATAGCGCAATAAAGACGCCGGCGGCCGATGCGCTGGCGATGGAATTCGTCGCCTCGAATGTATAACTTATCGTGAATGCATTCAATAAAATAGTTTAACTATTATTTATCGATCAACGAACCTACATTTTGATCATGCCGATCCACAAAACATTTGTCGCCCGGCGTTCAATTTCTAGGAGAAATTTCATGATCGATGAATTGCCAATTCAATACTGGAACAGCGAAACCGAGCGCAACGCCTACAACGCTGCCTTCTACGAACTCGGATTCCGCTGGCACTGGGACCGCGAAATCTATTGCCAGCTGCTGCGCGAGGGCCACGACGGCATCGAGCGGGTCAGCCATTACCTGAATACCCACCAGCCGCATTTGCTGCGCGCCTACGACGCCAAATTCCTGGCCGAGGTGATCGAACAGAAGAAGGAAGAGCATCAAAAGCGCGAGCTGGACTCCGGGGCCATGAAAAGGCGTTATTTCAACTGGGCTGAAACCCGCGGCGCGGAACTCGGCGCCTGAATTGCCCGCCATGAATATCCACGAGTACCAGGGCAAGGACGTACTGCGCAAATACGGCGTGCCCACGCCGCGTGGATATGCGTGCTTTACGCCGGACGAAGCGGCCGACGCGGCCACGCGGCTCGGCGGCAGGGCATGGGTGGTGAAGGCGCAGATACATGCCGGCGGCCGAGGCAAGGGCGGCGGTGTCCGGCTTGCCTGGTCGGCGGCCGAGGTGCGGCGCCATGCCGACGAACTGCTGGGCATGCAGCTTCGAACGCACCAGACGGGCCCCGAAGGCCGGCTGGTGAAGCGGCTGCTGGTCGAGGAGAGCGTCGAGATTGAAAAGGAGTTCTACCTCGGCATGACGGTCGACCGCGATTCGCGGCGCGTGGCCTTGATGGCTTCGAGCGAAGGCGGCATGGACATCGAGGATGTCGCGGCCCGCACGCCGGAAAAAATTCGCAAGCTGTTCATCGACCCGGTCACCGGCGTGAAGTCGGCAGAGGCCGATGGCATTGCGCGCGACATCGGCTTTTCGGGCAAGTCGCTGCTGCAGGTGCGCACGCTGGTGCAGAACCTCTACCAGGCCTTCGACGCCTGCGACGCTTCGCTGGCCGAGATCAACCCATTGGCGCTGACCCGCGACGGCCGCGTCATCGCGCTGGACGCGAAGTTCAACTTCGATCCCAACGCGCTGTTCCGCCAGACCGAGATTGCGGCGATGCGCGATCTCGACGAAGAAGACCCGGCCGAGATCGAGGCCTCGAAGTTCGATCTTTCGTACATACCACTGGACGGTGACATCGGCTGCCTGGTGAACGGCGCGGGCCTGGCGATGGCGACGATGGACGCGATCAAGCTCTATGGCGGATCGCCGGCCAACTTTCTCGACGTGGGCGGTGGCGCCACGGCCGAGAAGGTGACCGAAGCCTTCAAGCTGATGCTGCGCAATCCGAATCTGCGCGCCATCCTCGTCAACATCTTCGGCGGCATCATGAAGTGCGACGTGATCGCGCGCGGCATTGTCGCGGCGGCCCGTGAGGTCCAGTTGTCGGTGCCGCTCGTTGTGCGCATGAAGGGCACCAACGAGAGCCTCGGAAAGACCATCCTCGGACAATCGGGTCTTCCGATCATCTCGGCCAACGACATGGCGGATGCGGCCCAGACGGTCGTTGCTGCGGCTCGGCGAGGAGTTCGATGAAAACTCGCTCTTTGATGTGTCGTGTCGCGCATTCAGGGCGCGCTCCCGCCGACGGGGTACCTTGCTCCGCGAATGTCCCCCGCCCTTCGGGCTCCTCCTTTATTTCGCTGCGCAAGGCACCCCGCCAGCGGGATCGTTGGGCAGGGCGGACGTTTATCAGCCAGCACAACGACAGCGCTTGGTGTGAACAGGGCGCCGGGTGCTCCCCGCAGCGAAATAAAGGAGGAGGGCGAAGCCCGGGGGACATTCGCGGAGGGGAGTACCCGGTGGCCTGTGCACGCGCCCTGAACAAGAGCCCTGGACAAGAGCGCCAAGAACACAAGCAACGCAAGGTGGAGAGCTGAAGATGTCCATCCTCATCAACAAGCACACCCGCGTCATCACCCAAGGCATCACCGGCAAGACCGGACAGTTCCACACCGCCATGTGCCGCGACTACGGCAACGGCCAGAAGTGTTTCGTCGCCGGCGTGAACCCCAAGAAGGCAGGCAAGTCCTTCGACGGCATTCCAGTGTTCGGCACAGTCAAAGAAGCAAAGGCAGAAACAGGCGCCACCGTCTCCGTCATCTACGTGCCGCCACCCTTCGCGGCCGCGGCCATCGACGAAGCTGTCGATGCCGGGCTCGAGCTTGTCGTGTGCATCACCGAAGGCATTCCGGTGCGCGACATGATCCGCACCCGCCATCGCATGGAAGGTAGCAAGACCCTGCTGCTCGGCCCCAACTGCCCCGGCCTCATCACGCCCGACGAAATCAAGATCGGGATCATGCCGGGCCACATCCACCAGAAGGGCCGCATCGGCGTGGTGTCGCGCTCGGGCACGTTGACCTACGAGGCCGCGAGCCAGCTTGCCAACTATGGCATCGGGCAATCGACCGTCGTCGGCATCGGCGGCGATCCGGTCGGCGGGCTGCGGCACATCGACGTGCTGAAGATGTTCAACGACGACCCGCGCACCGACGCCGTGATCATGGTCGGCGAAATCGGCGGCAACGACGAAGAGATCTGCGCGCGATGGATCAAGGACCACATGCATAAGCCTGTGGTCGGCTTCATTGCTGGCGCCAGCGCTCCGCCAGGCAAGCGCATGGGCCACGCGGGCGCCATCGTTTCGGGCGGCAAGGGAACGGCAAAGGAAAAGTTGTCGGTGATGAGGGAGTGCGGCATTCACGTGACCGACAACCCGGCCGAGATGGGAAAGCTGCTCGCATCGCTCGTGATCCCCGACTACTTGCCCTTCGACTGAGCCCGGAAAAAACACACTCCAACAGAACCAAGGAAGGCGCGCCATGCAGCAGCAGAAACATCAGCAATGGGTCCGTTTTGAACACGGCGGCGAAACCGGATTCGGCACCCTCCTGGACGATGCCGTGCACGAGCACCGCGGCAACATGTTCGAGCACCCCGAGCCGACCGGCCGCGTGTTCGTGCTGGCCGGCGTGCGGCTGCTCACGCCCACCGAGCCCACCAAGGTCATTGCGCTGTGGAACAACTTCCACGCGCTCGGCGAAAAGCTGAAGCTGCCGGTGCCCGCGGAGCCGCTGTACCTGCTGAAGGCGCCCAACTCCTACCTCGCGCCCGGCGCGGACATCTGCAAGCCTTTGTGCGACGGCAAGGTCGTGTTCGAGGGAGAGCTCGGGATCGTCATCGGCAAGACCTGCACCGCCGTGCCCGAGGCCGACGCGCTGGGCCATGTGTTCGGCTACACCTGCGCCAACGACGTGACCGTGGCCGACATACTGAGCCGCGACGCCTCGTTCACCCAATGGGTGCGGGCCAAGGGCTTCGACACCTTCTGCCCCATGGGCCCGGTGGTGGCCACCGGCCTCGACCCCGCAACGCTGACCGTGACCACGCTGCTCAACGGCGAGGTGCGCCAGGACTATCCGATCAGCGACATGCGCTTTTCGGTCCAGCAACTCGTGAGCCTGATCTCCCTCGACATGACGCTGAACCCCGGCGACGTGATCCTGTGCGGCACTTCCATCGGAGTCGGTTCGATGAAGCCCGGCAGCCTTGTCGAAGTCGAGATCGGCGGCATCGGCAGGCTCGGCAACCGCTTCGGCTGAGCCCTGCGCGCGCGAAAAGATTCAACAACCTTGGGGATCGACATGAAGATAGCAGTCATCGGAGCGGGCGCCATCGGCGGCTTGGTGGGCGCAAAGCTCGCCCTGGCCGGCGAGGACGTGACGTTCATCGTGCGCGGGAAAAATCTCGACGCCATTGCCACCAACGGCTTCAAGCTCATCGGTGCGGATGGGGCGGAGCAGGTGGCGCGGAACGTCAAGGCCACCGACCGCTACGACCAGGCGGGGCCGCAGGACATCGTCATCCTCGCGATGAAGGCACACCAGGTTGAAGCCGTGGCGAACGACGTACCCAAGCTGTTCGGTCCCGAGACGGTGGTGGTGACGATGCAGAACGGCATACCGTTCTGGTACTTCCACAATCATGGCGGCGCGCTGGCGGGCACGCCGGTGCGAAGCGTCGATCCCACGGGCCTGGTGGCCGCGAAGATTCCGGCCGAGCGGGTCATCGGCTGCGTGGTGTACCCCGCATCGGAACTGACGGCGCCCGGCGTGGTCAAGCACATCGAGGGAGACCGCTTCCCGGTCGGCGAGCTCGACGGCTCATCGAGCGATCGCGTGAACCGCGTCTCGACCTGCCTGGGCGCTGCGGGCTTCAAGGCGCCGGTGCTCGACAACATCCGCGCCGAGATCTGGCTCAAGCTCTGGGGCAACCTGACCTTCAACCCGATCAGCAGCCTCTCGCACTCGACGCTGGTCGACATCTGCCAGTACCCACCCTCGCGCGAGCTGGCCGCGGCGATGATGCGCGAGGCGCAGGCGGTGGCGCACAAGCTGGGCATCGAGTTTCGCGTGACGCTCGACAAGCGCATTGCCGGCGCTGAAAAGGTCGGCAAGCACAAGACCTCGATGCTGCAGGACGTCGAAGCCGGCCGCGCACCGGAGATCGATGCGCTGGTGGGCGCCGTGGTCGAGCTGGCGCGGCTCACCGAGACCCCGACGCCGCACATCGACACCGTGTATTCGCTCGTCAAGCTGCTGGCGCGTACGATGGAAGAACAGCGCGGCCGGGTCTGCCTTCACGAGATGGCGAGCTAGCTCTTTTCAGGCTGCGCATTCTGCGCCGTGTGCGCGCAGTGATCGATCGATGAAATGGAACGGATGATGCGACGTACACGCAGCGCGAAGATCGTGGCCACGCTGGGCCCCGCCACCACCGACGAACCGGCCATTCGTGCCTTGTTCGAACGCGGTGTGGATGTGTTCCGGCTCAACTTCAGCCACGGCACGCAGCACGACCATGCACGCCGCCTCGACACGATCCGGCGGCTCGAAAAAGAGTTCGGCCGGCCCATCGGCGTGCTGCTCGACCTGCAAGGGCCCAAGCTGCGGCTGGGCACTTTCGAAGGCGGGCGCGCGCAGCTCGATGCAGGGTCGCACTTCCGCCTCGACATGGACAAGGCGAGCGGCAATGCACGCCGCGCGCCGCTGCTGCATCCGGAAATTTTCGCGGCGCTGGAGGTCGGCACGGAACTGCTGCTGGACGACGGCAAGCTGCGGCTGCGTGTGGACAGCCACGGCGCCGACTTTGCCGAGACCACGGTCCTGGTCGGCGGTCCGATCTCCGACCGAAAGGGCGTCAATGTGCCGAGCGTGCTGCTGCCGATCTCGCCGCTCACGCCCAAGGACCTCGACGACCTGGCCTGTGGCCTGGCCATGGGCGTGGACTGGGTGGCGCTCTCTTTCGTGCAGCGCCCCGAAGACATCGAAGAGGCGCGCGCCATCATCGGCACGCGCGCGTGGATCATGGCCAAGCTCGAGAAGCCAGCGGCCATCGACCACCTCGATGCGATCGTCGATCTGTGCGACGGCGTCATGGTGGCGCGCGGAGACCTCGGCGTGGAGTTGCCGCCCGAGCGCGTGCCCGAACTGCAGCGCCTCATCGTGCGCGCCTGCCGCAAGCGCGGCAAGCCGGTGGTGGTGGCCACGCAGATGCTCGAATCGATGATTGCCGCGCCCGTGCCCACGCGCGCCGAGGTGTCCGACGTTGCGACCGCCATCTATGACGGCGTGGACGCGGTGATGCTCTCCGCCGAATCGGCCTCCGGCAAATACCCGCTCGAGGCGGTCGCCATGATGGACCGCATCATCTCGCGCGTGGAAGCCGATGCGTCGTACCGGATTGGCATCGACGCCACGCACGAGGCGTCGCTGTCGACCACCGCCGATGCCGTGTGCGCTTCGATGCGCCAGGTGGCCGCGCTGTTGGCGCCCGCCGCCACCGTCACCTACACCTCATCGGGCTTCACCAGCCTGCGCGCCGCCCGCGAGCGGCCGGCCGTTTCCATCCTGAGCCTCACGCCCGACGTGGCCACCGCGCGCCGCATGGCGATGGTGTGGGGCGTGCATGCGGTGCTGGTCGACGACGTGCACGACGTGGCCGAGATGATCGAGTGCGCCTGCCGCATCGCTTGCACCGAAGGCTTCGCGAGCGCGGGCAACGACGTGGTGGTGGTGGCCGGCCTGCCGTTCGGGCTTTCGGGAACGACCAACCTGCTGCACGTCGCGCGGATACCCTAGGCCGCATTCGCACGGGCCGTGGTGCGCAGTACGATGCCCGCTCGATTGCAGCAATTTTTCTCCGAATGAAGCACGCGACCCTGCGCCAGTTGAAAGTGTTCGAAGCGGTGGCGCGCTTGCTGAGCTTCTCGCGCGCGGCGGAAGAGCTTCACCTGACGCAGCCGGCCGTCTCCACGCAGGTGCGCAAGCTCGAAGAGCACGCGGGCAATGCGCTCTTCGAGCAGTTCGGCAAGAAGATCTACCTGACCCCCGCCGGCACCGAACTGCTGCAGATCAGCCGCGCGATCATCCAGCAGTTCGAGGCGGCCGAGAACGCGATGCTGCAATTCAACGGCGTCTCGGGCGGCAAGCTCAACGTGGGCGTGATCAGCGCGGGCGATTATTTCTTTCCGCGCCTCCTGGTGGAGTTTGCGAGCCGGCACCGCGGCGTGACGCTGAACTTCACGGTGCACAACCGCGAAGGGCTCATGACGCACATCGCGGAGAACCTCACCGACCTGGCAATCATGGTGCGTCCGCCGACCGACCTGGACACCATCAACCAGCCGTTTGCGCCGCACCCCTATGTGATCGTCGCGGCGCCCAATCATCCGCTGGTGGGCGTGCCGAGAATTCCCTTGAAGCGGCTGATGCGCGAGCCCTTCGTGGTCCGCGAGAAGGCCTCGGACACCTGGCACTCGATGGAAGAGGGCTTTGGCGGCGACCTCTCCGGCATCAACATCGCCATGGAGATCCGCAGCACCGAGACCATCAAGCAAGCGGTGATCGCGGGCATGGGCGTGAGCTTCCTGTCGGCGCACACCATCAGCCAGGAAACCCGCGCCGGCAGCCTGCGCGTGCTCGACGTGGAGGGCTTTCCGCTGATGCTCAACTGGTACGTGGTGCACCGCCGAAACAAGCGGCTGCCGCCGGTGGCGCAGGCCTTCAAAGACTTTCTGCTGGCCGACGGACCGGCGCTCATTTCGCAGATCGTGCCCTTCGACTCCGGGGCCTGAAGACGGAACTGGACGCGGTGCAGGTTCGTCCTGCGCCCGATGCGCCGCCGTTCAGCGCAGGCCGATGCGCGAGGCGCGCGAGCGCAACACCTCGGCCCGCCGGGGATCGACTGCTTCGATGCTGTCGGCCGCAACTTGCAGCGCACGCATCTGCTCCATCTCGCCAATGAGCTTGTTCGGGCTCAGCAGCGCCTCGGCCAGCATCAGCGCCTCGTCGACAAGCGCCTTGAACGCATCGGCAAGACTTTCGGTGGGGCCGACGTGGAATGGCTCGCGAAGGGTGGGCATCGATCAACTCCTGGTTGGTATGGATGCCTTCATCTTGGGCCTGCGTTCGCAGCAAGTAAAACGATATTAATTGCCAGTTGAGTGCAAAAATAATGCACTTAAAAACTGGATGCGGCATGGACATCAACCTCGCCCGAACCTTCCTCGAAATCGTGGAGACACGCAGCTTCCTGCGTGCCGCACAGCGGCTGCACGTGACGCAAACCTCGGTGAGCGCGCGCGTGCGTACGCTGGAAGGGCTGCTGGGGCGGCCGCTCTTCGTGCGCAACAAGGCAGGCGCGGTCCTGACTGCCGCTGGTGAGCAGTTCTTGCCGCACGCCACCACGCTGGTGCAGGTGTGGGAGCGCGCACGCCACCAGGTCGCGGTGCCGAGCGGCAGCCGCGCGGTGCTCGCCATCGGCTGCGAAATCAGCCTGTGGGACCCGCTGCTGCTGCAATGGCTGCTCTGGATGCGCACCGCCGCGCCGCAGCTGGCCATTCGTACCGAGGTGGGCTTTCCGCACGACCTGCTCGACAAGGTGGCCTCGGGCGTGCTCGACATCGCCATTGCCTACGCGCCGCAGCAGCGGCCTGGCCTGCGCGTGGAATTGCTCATCGAGGAGAAGCTCGTCATGGTGACCACCGCGAAACGTCCGCGCGTGCCGCGGCCGGCCGACTACGTGTATGTGGACTGGGGCCCGGAGTTCGCGGCGCAGCATGGCCTCGCGTATCCGGAGCTCTCGAACGCCGCGGTGAGTGCGGGGCTTGGGCCGCTCGGCCGCGAGTACCTGCTGGCGGCGGGCGGCACCGGCTATTTTCGGCACGACGTGGTGCGCAGCCATCTCGAGTCGGGCCGGCTGCGCCGCGTGCCCAACACGCCGGAGTTTTTGTACCCGGCCTACGCGGTGTATGCGGTGGGCGCGGACACCGCCATCGTGGACCCTGCGCTAGAGGGCTTGAGGAAGGTCGTCAAGGCCAAGCCGGCCGGCTAGGTTGACAGGTTGGCTGAGGGTTTGGCCGTCAGGTGGCCAACATGTGCCTTGCGCGCTCCACGCGCTCTTCGTGCGACTGGAGCAGCGACTCGTAGTAGAGGCACAGCGGCATGGCGATGAACACCATGCCCGCAACGTAGATGATGAGGCTCATCAGCGGAAAGTCATCGCCTCCCCAGTAGGGAATGGACGCCGCCGCGGCGCCGGCTGCGATGACTGCAATGACGCACTGCAACGCGGTGCGCAAGAACGTGGTTCGCGAGTAGCCCGGCGGGTCGTACTTCTGACGGTCCAGCGGGGAACACTCGCCCTTGTCTCCATCATCGTGCATCGTCGTTCCTTGTTAGAAGGGCGTCGACGATTCTTATCCCGTGAATTGCCGTGGTCAAGGCGGCAGACCCGGACCCCTCAGTCGTACTTCAAGGTGTAGATCAGGTCGAGCCCGCTGGTCTGTCCGGCCTGCCCGCGCAGCGTGAGCCGTTGCGTCAGGTCGTAGAAAATGAAGATCGTGCCGAAGGTGCCGCCCACGCTGCGTTCGTAGGTCAAATAGAAATCCTTCGACAGCCGCTTGCCGAGCGTCACTGCGGACTCGCGCAGGTCGCCGCCGTTGCCGGGCCCCTTGAAGCCGAGCTCGTCGAGCCCGAAGCGGCTTGCCAGGCTGCCGCCGCTCCCGCCCTTGCTGACATGGCCGATCAGCGCAAGGGCCGCCTGCTGCAGCAGCGCCGATTCGCCGCCGCTGGTGGCCGAGGCACGGCCCAGCACTACCCACGACAGCGTTTCCGCATCGGACAGTGCGGGCTCGGAGTAGAGCTTGACGCGCGGCGATTGCGCGGTGCCCGTGATCTGCACGCCGGCGCGCTGCGAGATGTTGGGCCGGATCGCGAGGATGTCGAGCGCGGGATTGTCGAACGGCCCGTTGAAGCGGGCCAGGCCGGTTTCGACGTCGAGCTGCTGGCCATAGGCGCGGTACTGGCCCTTCACGGTCTTCACTTCGCCGGTGATGCGCGGTGGCGCATTGAGCTTGGTGCTTCGGATCTCGACCTCGCCCTCGAGCCGTGTGGTGATGCCGCGTCCCTGCACCGCGAAGTCGTCGCCCAGGTCGAAGTTCACTGCGATGTCGGGCGGCTTCGCGGTCTCCGGCCGGGCGGCCCGCGCTTCGCTGCTGGCGGCGTCGCGCTGCGCCTGCTCGGCCGCCTCGCGGTCCTTGGCGGCCGAGCGCACGACCACGTCGGTGCCCAGGCTCGGCGCGGTTTCGTCGGGCAGGATGATCACTGCACGGTCGGTCTTGAGCTTGCCGCGCACGCTGAACTGGCCGCCGTCGAGCCGGGCTTGCAGGTTGCCCGACAGCGTGACCTGGCGGTCGGTGCGCACCAGCACGCGCAGCGAGCGCAGATCGGCCTGCAGCGCCATGCGAATGCCGGTGCCCGATGCGCCGGCCGCACCCCAGCCGATGTCGCCGCGCGCCGAGAGCGAGCCGCCATCGACGGCGGCCTGGCTGGCCGCGGTGCTGCGGTTGCCGCTCTGGCCCGCGATGCGCACGTTGCTGCCGGCGCCGCCCTTGAGCGTGAATTCGGTGACGTCGATGCGCGTGCCGGTGAGCGTCGCGCGCAGGCGGCCATCGCGCAGGTCCAGTCCTTCGACGGGCGCGCGCAGTGCGAGCTTGTCTGCGCCCAGCGTGCCGTTCCAGCGCGGCGTGGCGCGGTTGCCCGAGAGCGCGGCATCGGCGTCCAGCGTGCCTGCAATGCGCCAGCCAGGCGGCGCCAGCATCGACCACACGCCCAGGTTCGGCAGCGCGGCCTTGATGTTGCCGGCCAACGGCGCATCGGCCGCCCACTGCCAGCCTTCCGCGCGCTGCTGCATGCGCGTGTTGAGCTGGGCGTCGATCTTGCCCGCGCGTTCGCTGTCCCAGGCCAGCGTGGCGCGCACCGCATCGGCTTGCGCATCGAGCCGCAGTTCGGCCTGGCGCAAACCGGCGGGCGTGCTGGGTGCGGCTCCGCCGGCCGCGCTCGAGTTCATCGTGCGCTCGCTGGCCGTGCCGGTGCCGCGGCTGGTGATGCGCGTGACCAGCGCGGCCTCGCCGGCCTGCACGCGGATGTCCCCGCTCTGCCGCGCGAGCCGTGCATGGGCGCGCAGCGTGTCGCCGGCGTCGATGTCCCAGTCGCCGTCGAACATCAGGTCGCCGCTCACGCCCAGTTCATTGAAGGTGGTGCTGGCGCCGAAAGCCTCGGCCCATGCCATCGGAAGGCCTTGCAGCGTGCCCTTGGACTGCATGCGAAAAGCCTGATTGGGTGCCACGCCGCTGCGAGTGAAGCGCAGCGGCTGCCATTCGATGCGAACGGTACCGGGCGCCGGTCCGCGCAATGTGGCCGTGGCTGCGGAGGCTTCGACATCCAGGCGGCTCGCGGCGCCGCTTCCGCTCGTCTTGATCGTGGCGGTGACTTCTCGGCCGAGCTCCAGGGTCCAGGGCGCGGCGGCAGTGCCGAAACGCGCGCTGTCCAAGGCCTGCAGACGCAGGCTCGCGAGCGCGGCACGCCAGTGGTTGGGACCCGCAAGGCCACCACTCGCGCGTGCATCGACCGTGAGCTTTTGCGTGCCCGTGGCAGCTTCGCCCTGCAGTGCGAGCGTGGCTTGAGCCAGGCTGCCGGCGAGGTCCGCACGCAGGTCTTTCAGCTGCAGCGTAGTGACCGCGGCGTTGCCATTGCCATTTGCGTTGGCCGCAGGCATGCGCAGGTCGAGCCGAGGTACGCCGAGCGTTGCTTTCAGGCTCGGCTCCGCGATGCCGCGCTGCGCCGGCGCGGCGGGGTTCTCGAGCCGGCGCTGGATGGTCTGCCAGCCGCCCTGCCAGCTGGCGTCGAGTCGCGCGGAACCCTTGGCGCTCTTGCCCGCGAACACCTTCGACAGCTCGGGCAGGCCCTCGATCCAGCGCTGCACGGCATCGGCATCGTCGATACGCGCCTTGATGTCGCCGCCCCCTTGCGCCGGTGCGATGCGGCCTTCGAGTTGCGCGCTTCCGCCCGGCAGCGCCAGGTCGAGCTTGCCGCTCGCGGCCTGCTCGGCCACTCGCACCTGCAGCTTGCCCTCGATGCTGGCGCCTTCGGCCTCGAGGCGCAGGGTGCGCAGGTCCAGCACCTGGTTTTTCCACTGGCCCTGGGCCAGCGCGCGGTCGAGGCCGAAGCCGGGCATGGCCTTGCTGCCGGCACCGCCTTCGGCGCGGAGCGCCAGGTCGAAGCCGATCGTGTCTTCGCGTTGCTGTGCCGTCGCCGTGCCGCTGATCGGTGCGCCCGAAAGCTCGCTGTGCAACAGGCCGGCGCGCACGCCGCGCACGTTGGCGCGCACCTGCCACGGTGCAGGCGCCGGGCTCCAGCGGCCCTGAGCTTCGATGCGGCCGCCGCCCGTGCGCAGCATGGCTTCGGGGATGGTCCAGTTGGTGCCGTCGAAACCCACACGCGCCTCGACCTCTTCGAGCGGCAGCGCGCCCTTGTCCCACGGCCCGGGCAGCGCGTTGCGGATGCTGGCCGAGGCCTGCCAGGCGGCGGGGCCGGTGGCTGCATCGGGCTGCAGCTCGACCGTGCCGGTCAGGCGGGTCTTCGGCGCGCCGGGCCAGAGTGCGGCCGCATCGACGTTGCGAAGGTCGGCCTTCGCATCGATGACGGGCTGCGGCAGCCAGGGCGCGACATTGGCTTGCAGCTTGGCTTCCATGGGCGCTTCGGCGTCGGGCTCGGCTGGCTTCAGTTCGGCGGCTATCTGCAGCCGCGCATCGCTACCTGCGAGCTTGCCCTTGATTGCGGCTTCGGCCAGCACGTCGATGCTGCGGCCTTCGGCCAGCGGCGCCTTCACGCGGCCGTTCAGCGTGGCGTCGAGCGCCATCGGCGCAGGGCCCTGCAGCTTCACGCGCGCGCTGTAGTGGCCTTCGGCAATGTCGACGCCCTTGACCTCCAGCTGATGCTCGGTACCGGTGTAGCGGTAGCTGCCCGTGAGCTGGTCGGCCTGGAGTGCGGGCGGGCCGGTCCACTGCAACTGGTCGATGCGAAACGGCACGTCGACCTCGATAGGCAGCGCGAGCTGCTCGAGCGGCTCGGTGGGCGTGTCGCTCGGCGGGCCACGTTTTTCGATGACGAGCCGAGCCGCGTGCACTTCGCCCAGCTGCAGCTTGCGCTTGAACAGCGGGGCGAGCTGCCAGCCGATGTCCGCCTCATGCACCTCGACCGCCAGTTTCTCGCTTTGCCAGCGCAGCCAGCCGATGCGCCCGCCCGTTCGCAGCGAGCCCGTGACCTCGCGGCTTTCGAGCGACTGGCCGGGGGGCAGGTAGCGCGCGGCCTTGGCCAGCGCGAAGGCCAGCGACTGGTTGGAACCGAGCCACCACCAGGCGCCCGCACCCACGACGAGAACCAGCGCCAGCAAGCCGGACACGGTCCAGCCCAGCGCACGCAGCGCGCGGCGCGTGCGCGAGCGCCGTGCACGCGGAGCGGCGTTGTCGGGCTGGAGTTCGGCGTCTGTCTGCATCGATGGGGTGCGCATCAGAAGGTGAAGCCGAGGCGGAAGTGAAGGCGGAATTTCTTCGTGTCCACGCCATAGGCAAGATCGGCCTGCACCGGCCCCACCGGGCTGCGCCAGCGCGCACCCACGCCCACGCCGACCTTCGGTTTGAGTTCGCCAGGCTTGTCGGCCACGCCGCCGGCGTCAACGAACACCACGCTCTCCCATTCGGTGAGCTTGTCTTTGTAGACGAAGGGCCGCTGCCATTCGACGCTCACGACGCCGAGATAGCGGCCAGCCACTATCTGGCCATCGTCGCGCACGGTGCCGATCTGGCGGTAGCTGTAGCCGCGCACGGTGGTGTCGCCGCCGGTCAAAAACATCAGCGTGGAGGGGATCTGCGCGCTGTCCTTGGCGGACACCGCACCGGCTTCGGCGCGCAGTTGGAGGCGGCTGCGGCGAGCCAGCGTGGCGTCGTCCCGGCCCTCTGCAAACCCCAGCGGCAGCACGCCGAGCCAGCGTGCATAGGTGCGCGTGAAAGGCAGCTGCTCGCCGGTCAGCGTGTAGCCCGCGGCCAGTTCGAGTGCCAGGCCAAAGCCTCGCGTAGGCCGGGCGTTGTCGTCGAAATAGCGGCTGGTCCAGCCCCAGTTGGCGGTGACTGCGGAGGCCGAGGGCGGGGCGTTGGTGCCGCGGTTTTGTGCGTAGTCGTATTGCAGGAAGTAGCTTCGGTCGATGTGGCCGCTCGACTTGCTGCGCCCGCTGCGCACGCGGCCGCTGTCGACCACGTAGCTGCCCGAGGTTTCGCTCTTGAGGCCGGCGCCCGCGAACCAGCGCCAGCCGTGATCGTCGGGGATGGCATTCCATTCGGTGGACAGCGATTTGACATCGCTGTCCACCGACAGCCGCGACACGGCACGCCAGCCGAGCAGCGGCAGCTGGTTGTGAATGTGGTCGATGGACAGGCGCGGCCCGCTGTCGGTGGTGAAGCCGGCGCCCAGCACCACCTTCTGCATCGGGGCTTCGCGCAGCTGCGCGATCACGGGCGCTGCCAGCGGCGTGCCGCTCTCGGTGTCGAGCGTGAGAAACACCGAGTCGTAGTAGCCGCTGCTGGCCAGGCGCTGCTGTGCATCGAGGAGCTTCTGCTGGTCGTAGTCGGTGCCGGTGGGGAGCTGCGCGATGCGGCGCGCGCCATCGGCGTCGTAGCGTTCGGTGCCGCGCAGCACCAGCGGGCCGAAGCGGTAAGCGGGGCCCGACTGGTAGGTGACGCTGAGCCGGGCCTCTTGCCGGTCGGCATCGATCTCGGCGCGGCTCACTTCGATGCTGCCGGTGGGAAATCGTTTGGCCGTGAGGCTGCGCAAAGCCGTGGCCTTGGCGTTGTCCCAGCCCTGCTGCGTGAAGGGTAGGCCGGGCCGCAGCGCCCAGGCGGTGCGGATCGAGTCGCGCTGGGCCTCGGCGGTGGGGTCGTCTGCTATCGCGCCGCCGTAGCTGAGCTGTACGTTGCTCACGCGGGTGAGCTCGCCCGGTTCCACGGTGATGACGATCTCGCGCGGAGCCTTGCTGCTGGCCGGTGTTTCGTTGAGTTCGAGTGTCAGCGTGGGCGTGAAATAACCCAAGGTGCCGAGCAGTTCGCGGGCGTTGGTTTCCGCCGCCACCATGAGCCGCGAGATCTCGGTGGCGCCCAGGTCGTCGAGCGCGCGGTAGCGCTGGATCTCCAGATGCAGCGCGAGGTATTCGCGCACGGTGTCGGGCCCGCGCACGTCGACAGTGAATGCATCCCGCCGTGGGCCCTTGTCGCCGTCCTTGCGGGTTTCATCGGCGGCGGTGTCGCCGCTGCGCACCAGTGCAGGGGAGGCGCTGTCCGTGGCGGCTTCTTTTTTCGGCAGCAGGCTGCATCCTTGCAAAAGCAGGACGCCGAAAAAAAGCAAAGCCGGCAACCACGCCGGCAGAAGGACTGGGACCACCCTGAACATGGGCGGATTTTGACAGCAAGGCGCGCAGGCTCCGGAAGCATCCGGAAACAGAGGCGCATGCCGCACGCCGCCTTACTTCGAAAGCATTCGCATCGCGTCTTCGAGGCCCCGCAGCGTGAGCGGGTACATGCGGTTCGACATGAGCTGCTGCATCACCGCGATGCTCTGGCGGTATTGCCACACGCCCTGCGGCTCGGGGTTGATCCAGGCGAACTTGGGAAACGCGTGCGTGAGCCTCTGGACCCACTCGGCGCCGGCTTCCTCGTTGTTGTATTCCACGCTGCCGCCGGGCTGCAGGATTTCATAAGGGCTCATGGTCGCGTCGCCGACGAAAATGAGCTTGTAGTCCTTGTTGTACTTGCGCAGGATGTCCCAGGTTGCGAACTTCTCGGAGAAACGGCGCTTGTTGTTCTTCCACATGAAGTCGTACACGCAGTTGTGGAAGTAATAGAACTCCAGGTGCTTGAACTCGGTCTTCACGGCCGAGAACAGTTCTTCCACGCGCTGGATGTGCTCGTCCATGGTGCCGCCCACGTCCATCAGCAGCAGCACCTTGACGTTGTTGTGGCGCTCGGGCCGCATCTTGATGTCGAGGTAGCCGGCATTGGCCGCGGTGGAGTGGATGGTGTCGTCCAGGTCCAGCTCTTCTTCATGGCCTTCGCGCGCGAACTTGCGCAGCCGCCGCAGAGCCACTTTGATGTTGCGCGTGCCCAGTTCCTGGCTGTCGTCGTAGTCCTTGTAGGCGCGCTGGTCCCACACCTTGACGGCGCTCTTGTTCTTGCCAGCACCGCCGATTCGAATGCCCTGCGGGTTGTAGCCGCCGTGGCCGAAGGGCGAGGTGCCGCCGGTGCCGATCCACTTGTTGCCGCCCTCGTGGCGTTCCTTCTGCTCCTCGAAGCGCTTCTTGAGCGTTTCCATGAGCTCGTCCCAGCCCATCTTCTCGATCTTGGCTTTTTCTTCGGCCGTGAACTCGCGCTCCAGCGTCTTGCGCAGCCAGTCGAGCGGCACTTCCTTGGTGAAGTCGGCCAGCATCTCCACGCCCTTGAAGTAGGCGGCAAAGGCGCGGTCGAACTTGTCGTAGTGCTTCTCGTCCTTGACCAGCGCGGTGCGCGAAAGGTAGTAGAAGTCATCGAGGCCAAAGGCGCCGTCGGAGTTGGGCCCCACCACGTCGGCCTGCAGCGCCTCGAGCAGCGTGAGGTATTCCTTGACCGAGACCGGCAGCTTGGCCGAGCGCAGCGTGTAGAAAAAATCGATCAGCATGGTCGGGCTTTCGTTGGGCTTGTCTTCAGCTTCGCGGCTTGTCGAGCAGGTAGAGCAGCTGGGCCTTCACCTCGGGCCACTCGCCCGAGCGCAGGCTGTACATGACGGTGTCGCGGATGGTGCCGTCGCGGCGCATGGCATGGCCGCGAATCACGCCGTCTTTTCTTGCGCCCAGCCGCTCGATGGCTTGCTGCGAAGCGAAGTTGAAATTGTCGGTGCGCCAGCCCACCACGTTGCAGCCGAGGGTATCAAAGGCGTGCGTCAGCATGAGCAGCTTGCAGGTGGTGTTGACGTGCGTGCGCTGGCAGCGTTTGGCGTACCAGGTGTAGCCGATCTCCACCCGTTTCACGGCCGGCAGGATGTCGTGAAAGCTGGTGCTGCCGAGCACGGTGCCGCTTTCGGCCTCGGTCACGGCAAACGCAAAGCGGTGGCCGGCTTCGCGACCCTGCAGGGCGGTCTCGATGTAGGTGCGGGTTTCGTGCGGCTCGGGCACAGAGGTGACGCGCAGCTTCCAGAGTTCGCCGTCGGCCGCGGCGGCGCGAAGGCCTTCTTCATGGCCGAGCGACAGCGGCACCAGGGCCAGGTCGCGGGCCTTCAGCGTGACAGGTTCGACGAACGCCATCTTCAACATCCCTCGGGATTGCTTTTCAGCCTCTTGGCTTGCCGTACTTGCGGTCGTACCAGGCCCGGGCCAGCTGCACGCCGCCGCCGCCGCCCACGCCGATCAGCACAATGCCGAAGATCTCGCGGTTGCCGTAGCCGTTGGGCCCGAAGGCATCCAGCCCCAGCTTGAGGCCGATCCAGCGGCCGAGCAGCGCACCGGCCACGAACAGCACGGCCTGCGCGACGCCCAGCTTGAGCAGCTGCCCGACCGGATGCGGCGCTTGTGGCTGGCTCACAAGGAAACCTCCGTGCTTCGCACTGCGGTGCGACGGGGTCTCATCGGTTGTTCCGCTGCATGAAGACGAGCTTTTCGAACAGCGTCACGTCTTGTTCGTTCTTGAGCAGCGCGCCCACCAGCGGCGGCACGGCAACCTTGTCGTCCTTGCTCTGCAGGGCCTCGATCGGAATGTCTTCGGCCACCAGCAGCTTCAGCCAATCGAGCAGCTCGGAAGTGGAAGGCTTCTTCTTGAGGCCGGGCAGGTTGCGCACGTCGTAGAAGGTCTTCATCGCCGACGTGAGCAGTTCCTGCTTGAGGCCGGGGAAGTGCACCGCCACGATGTGCTTCATCGTCTCGGCATCGGGAAACTTGATGTAGTGGAAGAAGCAGCGGCGCAGGAAGGCGTCGGGCAGCTCCTTCTCGTTGTTGGAGGTGATGAACACCACCGGCCGGTGCTTGGCGCGGATGAGCTCGCGCGTTTCGTAGCAGTAGAACTCCATGCGGTCGATTTCGCGCAGCAGGTCGTTCGGAAACTCGATGTCGGCCTTGTCGATTTCGTCGATGAGCAGCGCCACCGGCTCGTCGGCCGTGAAGGCCTGCCAAAGGACGCCCTTGACGATGTAGTTCTGGATGTCCTTGACGCGTTCGCCGCCGTCCACGTCCTTGAGCTGCGAGTCGCGCAGGCGGCTCACGGCATCGTATTCATACAGGCCCTGCTGCGCCTTGGTGGTCGACTTGATGTGCCACTGCAAGAGCGGCAGGCCGAGCGATTCGGCCACTTCCTCGGCCAGCATCGTCTTGCCCGTGCCGGGTTCGCCCTTGACGAGCAGCGGACGTTTGAGCGTGATGGCGGCATTGACTGCCAGCATCAGGTCCTGAGTGGCGACGTAGTTGTCTGAGCCCTTGAATTTCATGAGTGGAACGCAAGCAGGTGGAGGAAGGCCGGGTGGAGAAAAGAACACACTCGATTCGCTTTGCGCGGCCTTTGCGCGGCCGGCGTGGGTTCCCGGAGGACCCTTGCATATAATCGAATGTTGATTCGAAAAACTGTAGCTCCACGAGATTGTGCGCGCAAAATGAACAAGTTGTTGACCACGATGTTTGCCTTCGCTGTCGCTTGCGTGACGGTCTCGGCGCAAGCCCAGCAAGCCAAGGGCGATGCCCAGAAGGGTGCCAAGCAGGTCGCCATGTGCGTGGGCTGCCACGGCATCATCGGCTACCAGGCCAGCTTTCCGGAAATCCACAAGGTGCCAATGATTGCCGGCCAGAGCGCCAGCTACATCGCTGCCGCACTCACCGCCTACAAGAACGGCGACCGCAAGCACCCCACCATGCGCGCCATTGCCGACACCCTCAAGGAAGAGGACATCGCCAACCTGGCCGCCTATTACAGCCAGCTGGGCCTGAAGGAAGGCGAGGCACCGCCGGCCGCCCTGGCCAAGCCCATGCCTGAGAACGTGCAGGCCCTGGTGGCGCGCGACAAGGACAACAGCTGCACCAAGTGCCACGGCGCCAACTTCAACACGCCCAACGACGGCACGGTGCCCAAGCTGGCCGGTCAGCATGCCGACTACCTCTTCGTGGCGCTCAAGTCGTACCGCGTCAAGAACAACCCGCACCTGGGTCGTTCCAACGCGGTCATGGCGCAGCAGGTCGAGCCCAAGAAGTTCACCACCGCCGAACTCAAGACGCTCGCCAGCTACATCAGCTCACTGCCCGGCGAACTCAAGACGGTGCCGGAATCGCGCATCCACCACGGCGCGCAGTAACAAGCACAAACAGCGGCAGGCGCAGCCCGAGCGGCGCCATTCCCCGCCCCCATGAAAAAGCCCGCGTGAAGCGGGCTTTTTTTCGTCCGGGCGATGCCGGTCAGACGTCGAAGAACACCGTTTCGTCCGCGCCTTGCATGCGGATGTCGAAGCGGTAGCTCACCGCGCCGCCTTGTTCCACGCGCTCGGCAATCAGCGTGTGGCGGCGCTCGGCCGGCACGCTGGCCAGCACGGCGTCCTTGGCGTTGGCTTCGGCCTCGTCGCTGAAATACACGCGCGTGAACGCATGCAGCAGCAGGCCGCGCATCAGCACGATCACATTGATATGCGGGGCTTCGCCCGGCGTTTCTGCGCCCGGCTTCACGGTGTGGAAGACGAAGCGGTTCTGCGTATCGGTGCCCGTGCCCGCGCGTCCGAAGGCGCGAAAGCCGATCTCGCGCGCCTCGGCCGGGGTTTGCGGATAGCGGCCTTCGCCGTCGGCCTGGCTGATTTCGACCAGCGCATCGCCGATGGGATTGCCATCGCCGTCGATCACGCGGCCCTCGAGCCGGATGCGCTCGCCAGCGGCGTCGTCCAGCGCCACGACGGCGTCGAAAGGCTGGTCGAAGTCGTAGCCGTACTGGGTGGCGGTGAGGCCGTAGGCAAAGTAGGGGCCCACGGTCTGGGAGGGGGTCTGGCCGAAGTCGGCTTCCTGTGCGCTCATCAACATGGTGTGTGTCTCCTTCTTGCTCAGCGGTTCTCGAACGGCGTTTCGTCGGCGCCGCGCAGCACGATGTCGAACTGGTAGCCCAGTGCGTAGCCTTCCTCGGTGATGTCGAGGCTGAAATCGGCGATCAGCCGGTTGCGGTAGCGCTCGGGCGTGCCGGTGATCATGGGGTCGTACTGCATCAGCGGATCGCCGGGGAAATACATCTGCGTGACCAGGCGGCTCGCAAAGCTCTGGCCGAACAGCGACAGGTGGATGTGCTGCGGACGCCAGGCGTTCGGGTGGTTGCCCCACGGGTAGGCGCCCGGCTTGATGGTGAGGAAGCGGTAGCGGCCCTCGCTGTCGGTCAGGCAGCGGCCCGCGCCCAGAAAGTTGGGGTCGAGCGGTGCGTCGTGCTGGTCGACCTTGTGCACATAGCGGCCCGCAGCATTGGCCTGCCAGAGCTCCACCAGCGTGTTGGCCACAGGGCGGCGGCGCTCGTCGAGCACCTGGCCGGTCAGGATCATGCGTTCGCCCAGCGGCTCGCCGTTCTTGCACGCGTTGCGCGTCAGGTCGTGGTCGAGCGCGCCGATGCCGTCGTGGCCGTAGACCGGCTGCTGCAGCTCGCCCAGCGAGGCTTTCAGCGGAACCAGGGGCTTCTGCGGACCCCGCTTCACGGTCGACTTGTAGCCGGGGTAGACGTAAGAGGGGTGGGCCTCCCAGTCGCGCGGCGTGAGGATGGCGGGGGATGCCTTGGTTGGGGTCGACATGCGTTGTCTCCTGCGGTGGGGCGGATCGAGTTTTGGAGACTGAACTTTAGAAGTCCCGTTCGATGATGTAAATTGAAGATTGATCCGTTTTGAATAACCAAGAGTAATTGAACACTCCTGAGAAGCTTCGCCAGGACTTCGTGCGCAACGTGCAGCTGCGGCACCTGCGCTGCCTGGTTGCGGTGGCGCAGGAGCGCCACCTGGCGCGCGCCGCGGAGCGCCTTTCGCTGAGCCAGCCGGCCGTCTCCAAGACGCTCTCGGAGCTCGAAGCCATCGTCGGCGCGCGCCTGGTCGAGCGCAGCAAGGCCGGGCGGCGCGGCGTGCAGGGGCTGTTGCCGGCCGGCGAACAGCTGCTGGCCCACGCGCTGCGCGTGCTGGAGGCGCTCGACGCCAGCGCGGAGGCGGTGGCGCCCGCTTCGGGCGGACGCATCGAGCGGCTGCGCATCGGCGCGCTGCCGAGCGTGGCACCGGCCCTGCTGCCGATGGCGCTCGCACGTTTCCGCGAGCATTGGCCCTCGGTGCAGGTGGTGGTGAAGAGCGCCGCCAATCCGGTGTTGCTCGACGAGCTGCGTGCCGGCGAACTCGACATGGTGGTCGGCCGCATCAGCGATCCGCGGCTGATGGGCGGGCTCAGCTTCGAGCTGCTCTATACCGAGCCGCTGGTGTTTGCCGTGCGCGCGGGCCATCCGCTGGTGGCGCGGTCCGCTCGCGCGGTGTCGGTGCAGGCGGTGCTGGACTATCCGCTGGTGGTGTACGGGGAGGGCACGATTCCGCGCCACAACACGGAAAGTTTCTTGTCGGCGCGCGGCCTGGTGCTGCCGCCCAACGCGCTTCAGACGCTCGACGTTGCAGTGGCGCGCGGCCTGCTGGCGGTGTCCGATGCGGTCTGGATCACGCCGCTCGGCGCGGCGCGCGGCGAATTGGCCGATGAGCGGCTTGTGAAGCTGCGCATCGAAACCGCCGGCACCGACGAGCCGGTGGGCCTGCTGCTGCGCAGCGATGCAGAGCCCTCGGCCTTGCGCGTGGCCATGGCCGCGCTGCTGCGCGAAGGCGCGAAGCAGCAGGGCGCGCCGCCTTCGCAGCCCAGGAGAAAGCCGCAGGGGTAGCGATCCAGCCCTGCGGATGTGCCTAGTCTTTGGTTGCTCGTCGCTGCACGCAGCCCACGTAGCCATCGCCATCCGGCGGCCGGCCGGCGCGCTGGCTCTCCCACATCATCTGGCCCAGGCATTCCATGGCCTCGTGGTGCGCGTCGAGCAGCGAGCCGCGGCGGGCCGCCAGCAGTTCCACGGCTTGGCGAATGCCACGCGGCTGGTCGATCGAGCACTGCTCGCTGATCGACAGATGCATGGAGAGGTGCAGGAACGGATTCTCCCGGCCGTTCGAGCCGTCGTACACACGTGCCACCGCCGCATCGGCATCGGCCAGGTCGCCGTGGTACTCGGGGTGCGCGTCGATCCATCCCGCCGCAATCGTCTCTAGCGCTTCCATCGGCAAGCCCTGGCGCTGCTTGGCGTACACGTCGCAAAAGAAGCGGCGCACATCTTCCTGGGAGGGGTTGAACATATCTGTATGAAGAAGAGAAAGCGAGGTTGATGTTCCGGTAGCGAGACGTTACATCGTTACGTAACGAAGCGCCAAAAGACCGCTCTCGCGGCTTGTTTCGACGCTGTCACGCACGCCGGTTTTAAATAAATATCTATATGAATCAATAACTTGCGTCATTGGCTGAGCCGAGTTTGTAGCGCGGTAACGAATCGGCACGCTAGTTGCCCCTGTACACGTATCTTTTGTCACAGAGGCTGTCATGAACGCACCACAAGCACCGACCCCATCGACCGAAGGACTTGCCGCCAGTGGCGTTGCTCCTGTGGTCATCGCTCAAGCCAGCGGCACCCCGCTCGGCGCACCCGCCATGTTCGGCTCGCCGGCGCCTGCCGCAGCCGCGGCTGGCACGACGGCACCCGCCAGCGTGGGCACATTGTCCAATGCTACGCCGGGCGTCGCGGTAATGCGGGACGGTGTCCGTATTCCGGTAGACGGCAACCAGACACTGCTGGCGGGCGACCGCGTGATGGTTCCCGAAGGCGGGCAGGCCAACGTCCTGTTTCCAGGCTCGGCCACCAACAAGGCGCCGCTGGCTGGCGTCTTCACCGGCGGCACCGACGCCACCATCGGCTCCACCAAGCTGCCCGGCGGCCTCGAACAAGTGAACGTCGACGTTGCCTCGGGCGACCTGCAAGTGACGCCGCCAGACAGCGACGCCGACGCGGCCGCACTGGCCGTCACCAAGAAGGTTGCGGCCGGCAGCGGCCTCGGCTTGGGCGAATTCGCGCTTGGTGCACTGGGTGCCGCCGCGCTTGGCGCCGGCCTGGGCGGTGGCGGTGGGGGTGACGGTGGAACGGTTCCGTTCTTCCTTGGCAGCGGCGATGACGGAGACGCTGACGCTGACGCTGATGCAGATGCAGATGCAGATGCAGATGCAGATGCAGATGCCGATGCGGACGCCGATGCCGACGCAGACGCCGATGCGGACGCCGATGCTGACGCTGACGCCGATGCCGATGCTGATGCTGATGCTGATGCTGATGCTGATGCAGATGCAGATGCAGATGCAGATGCAGATGCAGATGCAGATGCAGATGCAGATGCAGATGCCGACGCTGATGCAGACGCAGACGCAGACGCAGACGCAGACGCAGACGGCGATCACCTGCTCGATCCAGGCGACGTCCTCACGGGCGGCGTGGTGGGCTCGACCGACGACAACCTGGGCCTCGATGGGTCGCTCACCCCGGTGCCGGGCGTCATCGACAGCACGACCGACTTGGTCGATGACCTCGTCTCCCCGGTCCTCGGCGACCATTTCACGCGGGACGATCCGAACCAGTTCGATCCGGTGGACGATGCTGCCGAAACCATCGTCGACAGCGTTGGCGGCGCCGCAAGCCCCATCGTCGACACGCTTCTGGGAAATGGCGCCACCGATGCACTGGTCGGCCAGGTCGATCACCTCACCGATGCTCTGCAAAACGGCATCGACAACCTCGTGGGCGGCGACGGCATCCTGAGCGGCGCGACCACGGCTCTAGGCGTGGACGGCGTCATCGACGGCCTCGTCGGCGACTGTGGGGTGGTCGACGACCTGGTCGTCGGCGTGCTCGGAGAGAACAGCCTCGTCGGTACCCTGGTGAGCGAAGAGGGCCTGGTGGGCGGGCTCCTTGCCGATGACGGCGCCGTTGGCAACCTTATCGGCGAAGACAGCGCCATCGGCGGCCTGCTGGCCAATGTGCTGAGCGACGAAGGCATCGTAGGCGGCCTGATCGGCGACGACGGCGCCCTGGGCGGATTGCTCGGCGGTTCGCTGGGCGAAGACGGGCTGCTCGGCGGCCTGCTCGGCACCGACAGCCCAGTGGGCAGCCTGCTCGGTGGCGACGGCCTGGTCGGTGGCCTGCTTGGCGGCGAAGGCACTGCCGCCGGCCTGCTGGGCAGCGAAGGCCTCACCGGCAGCTTGCTGGGCCAGGAGGGCGTGGTGGACAACCTGCTTGGCGCCAATGGCGTGGTGGGCGGCCTGGTCGAAGACGGTCCCCTGGGTGGCCTGCTCGGCGGCGAAGACGGCCTGCTCGGTGGTCTGACAGGCGACGTCCTGGGCGGCGAAGGCCTGCTGGGTGGTGTGCTCGGCGACGAGGGCATCGTCGGCGGCCTGGTCGGCGAAGACGGCCTTCTGGCCAGCGACGGCGCACTCGGTAGCCTCCTTGCGAGCGATGGCCTTCTCGCCGGCGTGCTCGGCGACGACGGCCTGGTCGACAACTTGCTCGGTGACGGCGGCCTGCTTGGCGGTGTGCTCGGCGGCGAGGGGTTGCTTGGCGGCGTGGTGGGCGAAGACGGCCTGGCCGGTGGCCTGCTGGGTGGCGACCTCCTGGGTGGCGACCTGCTCGGCGGTGACCTGTTGGGCGGCGTGCTGGGCGAAGACGGCCTGGTCGGCAACCTTCTCGGTGGCGATCTCCTGGGTGGCGACCTGCTCGGTGGTGACCTCCTGGGCGGCGTGCTTGGTGAAGATGGCCTGGTCGGAAACCTGCTGGGCGGCGATCTCCTCGGTGGCGACTTGCTCGGCGGCNCTGGGCGGCGTGCTTGGTGAAGATGGCCTGGTCGGAAACCTGCTGGGCGGCGATCTCCTCGGTGGCGACTTGCTCGGCGGCGACCTGTTGGGCGGCGTGCTGGGTGAAGACGGCCTCGTCGGCAACCTTCTCGGTGGCGATCTCCTGGGTGGCGACTTGCTCGGCGGCGACCTGTTGGGCGGCGTGCTGGGCGAAGACGGCCTGGTCGGCAACCTGCTGAGTGGCGATCTCCTCGGTGGCGACTTGCTCGGTGGTGACCTCCTGGGCGGCGTGCTTGGTGAAGATGGCCTGGTCGGAAACCTGCTGGGCGGCGATCTCCTCGGTGGCGACTTGCTCGGTGGTGACCTCCTGGGCGGCGTGCTTGGTGAAGATGGCCTGGTCGGAAACCTGCTGGGCGGCGATCTCCTCGGTGGCGACTTGCTCGGCGGCGACCTGTTGGGCGGCGTACTCGGCGAAGACGGCGTGGCGGGCGGCCTTCTCGGTGGCGACCTGCTCGGCGACGACGGCCTGGTCGGCAGCCTGCTTGGCAGCGGCGGCTTGCTCGGCGGCGCCTTGGGCGGCAGCAGCCCGGTGGCGAACATCTTGGATCCGGTGCTCGACACCGCAGGCACTGTCGGCGAGGTCCTGGAACCCGTGGTCTCCGCCGTGTCCGAGGTGGCCGAACCGGTGACCGACATCCTGGCCGGCGCAACCCCGACGCTCACTCCGGCGATCGAAACGGTCCATGGCGTGCTGGACACCGTCGCGGAAGCCGCGCCGATCGTGACCGACGTGGTGACCCCGATCACGAGCCTGGTCGATCAGGCCGCCGGAACCGGCAACGTGCTCACGCCCGTGACGAACGTGCTGCACGGCCTGCTGGGCTAAGCAACAAAAGGGCAGAAGAGGAGAAGAAGAACGACAGCACCAGGGACAGGCCGGTGTCGGCCTGTCCCATGAAAGGAATTGGGTATGAACAACAGCAGCAGCTATCGGATATTGATGGGCGTAGCGCTCGCGGCAAGTCTTGCCGCCTGCGGAACGGCGGTTACGAGCGGGCGCGAAGACGCGACCTACTACTACTCGAACAAGGGCGCCCCGGTGGCGAAGGTGCAGCCGCCTGCGCCCGCACCGCCGGTGGAGAACAGCCCCGTCGGCGTGGCGAAGATCGTGTACTTCAATTTCGACAAGTACGACATCAGGCCGCAGGACCGCAACGTGGTGGAAGCGCATGCCAACACGCTGAGGAACCGTCCGGCGAGCAAGGTGATGATCGAAGGCCACACCGACTCGCGCGGCGGCCGCGAATACAACCTTGCGCTGGCCCAACGCCGCGCGGAGTCCGTGCAGCGCGCGCTCACGCAGCTCGGCGTGCCGGGCGAGCGCATCGAGGCCGTCAGCTGGGGCATGGAAAAACCCGCATCCCCCGAAGCCACCGAGGAGGGTTATCAGCTCAATCGCAGAGCCGAATTCAGCTACCGCTGATCCGGATGTCCTTCTCCAACCAGCTGCATGCCTGCCACGAGCGCTTGGTCCCGGTGTGTGCGGCGCTGCCGGCGCCCTATCCGGCCTTCACGCTTTTTTTCTCGGTGAGCGACGGTTGGCAGCGCGCGCACGTGGTGCACGCGCGTGCGGCCGAGTTCGAGACCGCCTGGCGCGATGGCGCCGCGGCCGCGGAGCGCTGGGTGCGCGAACACGGCCTGGTCTCGCCATGGCTGCGCATCGACTGGGTCGAGGGCGCACGCCCGATGGACTGGGCGCAATTCAAGGCCCAGCTTGCCGCCGTCAAGCGCAACTACTTTCGCCTTGGCCTGGCCTTCGACAAGAGCTTCGAGACCGCCTTCACCGAGCAGGAACTCAACGCCAACGCAATGCTGTGCGGTGACTCGACCATTGCGCATGCGGTGGTGAATGCGCGTAACTTTGCGCTCTACGGCCAGGCGCGCTTCGCGCGTGCGCCGATGCTCGACCTTTTGCCGGCGGACCAGCCCGTCTACCTGCTGGCGACGGCGGGCGTCTTTTGCCAAGCCGATTGCGTGGTGCACAAGCTCGTCGGCACGGGGCTCGACGCGGGTCGACGCCAAGCGCCGGCACTCCATCCGCAATCGGCGCTCGAGCTCGTGCGAAGCGGTTCGGCCTATCTGGCGCGCCAGGTGCGGGGCGACGGGTCGTTTGCATACGGCTACTTTCCGTGCTTCGACAGCGTCATTTCCACCGATGACGCAACGCGCCATGCGGGCGCACTTCACACCATGATCGAGGCGTGGGAGCTCACGCGGGATGACAAGCTGCATGCGGCCGTCGGGCAGTCGCTCGACCATCTCACGAACTCGCTCATACGCCACTACAGACTCGCGGACGGCACCCAGGTGGCCTTTCTCGTCGACAACGGCGAGGAGATCGGGCTGGGCGGCAATGCCGCGTGCGTGCTTGCCCTGGTGAAGTATTGCGAGGCCATGGACACGCGCGACTGGCTGCCCTTGCTGGAGAAACTTGGGCTGGGCATCGCATGGCTGCAGGACGCCGCCACGGGCCGCTTCAATCACGTGCTTCATGCCGCGGACCTGCAGCTGAAGCAGGCCTCGCGCGCCGTCTGCGACGACGGCCAGGCGACCCACAGCCTCATGCGCCTGTATGACCTCACGCGCGATGCCAGGTGGCTGGCGGTGGTCGAAAAGGCCTTCGGCCATTTCATTGCAAGCCAGCACTGGCAGGCGCACGATCACTGGCTGAGCCGCTGCGTCAACGAGCTCACGCGCTGGAGCCCGCAGGAAAAGTACTTTCGCTTCGGCCTGCAGAACGTGGCCGGGTACCTGGACTTCGTGCTCGACAGCAAGACCACCTTTCCGACGCTGCTCGACCTCATGCTGGCCGCGCAGCAGATGCTTCAGCGGCTCGAAAGCATGCCCGCGATGCGGCACCTGCTCAACGAGCTGGACATCGAGAAATTCCACCGCGCGCTGGAGTACCGCGCCCACTACCTGCAGAACGGCTTCTTCTGGCCCGAGATGGCGATGTACTTCCAGCGGCCGTCCGCCATTGCCGGCGCTTTCTTCATCCGGCACCACGCGTTTCGGGTGCGCATCGACGATGTGGCGCAGAACGTGTCCGGCTTCGTCGCCTACCACCGCTACCTGCTGGAGCGGCGGGCCTCGCCCGGTTCCGGCAGCGCCAAGGATGACGGCGCCGCCTGGACCGCGAGCGAGATGGCACGCGTGACCGGCGGCCAATGGGTGGTCAGTCCGGACGACGGATGGCGCGCCAGCGGCGTGGCGCAGCGCTCTTTCCTGCGCAAGGGGCGGGTGGTGTTCGAGCACCAGGCGCGGCCCTTGAGGGCGCCGCTGGCCGCAGTGGCGCTCAAGGGCGTGTTGCAGCCAGCCGCCGCCGTGCTGTGCGCCGACGCCGCGCCGCATCTGGACAAGCGCGTGCCCGTGCTCCAGGTGGCGGACGTGCAGCAGGCCGTTCTGGACCTGGGCGCCCATGCACGCACCGAATTCAGCGGACGTGTCTGCGGCGTGCTCGGCAGTGGCGCCATCGGCACCACCGTCGCAGCAATGCTGGCCGAGACCCTGGCCGTGTGGGGTGAGGTCGGCCGCCCGGAGGGCAACGTCAGCCTCCCTTCGGGCCTTGCCTGGAACCTGACCTGCATGCCGCGGCATGCTGCTTACTGGGTGCTGGAGATGGGCTCGCCCCACATCCTGGCTTCGGCACAAATGGCGCGGCCCATGGTGACGGTGGTGGCAGGGCTTTCGCCCGCTTCGCAGAAGCACCGCATCCCCTCGGAAGCCGCGGCACGCCTGGACAGCCGCATCTTCGAGGGCATGGCCCCCGGCGACAGCGCCGTGCTGAATCGCGACCTCCCAGAGTTCGCGACCTTCGCCGAGGCCGCCATGGCGCACCAGCTCCAGATCGTGACCTTTGGCGAGCACAAGGACGCCGATGTGCGGCTGCTTGCGTTCGACCACGGAGAGGTCCAGGCCCTGGTGCTCGGCGAGCCTTTCCAGCTGCGCCTCAATGCGCCCGGACGCCACATGGGCGCGAGTGCGGTGGCGGCGCTGGCCGCATTGCAGGCGATGCGCCTGAAGCTGTCCGCCGCAGTCGAGCCTTTCGCGCGCTTCGAACCGCCGAGCGGGCGCGGCGCGCTGCACACCATCCACATCGGCGGCGGCAGCTTCAAGCTGATCGACGAGACCTATGACGCCAACCCAAGCTCCATGCGCGCCGCGCTCGAGCTGCTGTCTCAGGCGCCCTGCGAACCCGCACGGCGCGTGGCGATTCTTGGCGACATGCAGGAATTAGGTCCGGCCGCGCAACGCCACCATCTCGAGCTCGAGCCGCAGTTGCTCGCATCACAGCCCGACCGCGTATTGCTGTGCGGCCCGCTCATGCGTGCGCTGCACACGCGCATCCGCACCAAGGTCAGCTCGCATTGGTTCGTCGATGTGTCCGACCTTTCGACCGCGCTCGGTGGCCTGTTGCAGCCCGGCGACTGGGTGCTGGCCAAGAGCTCCGCCGGCGTCGGCCTGTCCCGGCTGGCCCGTGTATTGAAGGCATTGCCGTGAAAGTGAACGCGTCCCTGCCCCTCTTCTTCGAACCCAAGCCAGCACCGCCAGCACCGCCAGGCCGCTGGTGGCTGGGCTGGCTGCAACTGCTTTGCGCATGGCTCCTTTGCATGCTGCTGTGCGCCAACGTGGCGTTGGTGCTGACCAAGGGCTGGCCGCACGACGAGGCCCGGCCGCAGGCGAAGACACAGGGCGATTGCACGCATGCGGAAGCTGCCGCAAAGCCCCGGCGCACTCCTCGATGCGGCGGCGCGTAACGTGATATTTTGCCTAGTAACAATTGGGTAACAGTTGATAATGACGCAGGCGTCATTGCCGAACGGATCGGCCCTTTCCCATGATCAAGTTTCTCTTGCCCAGCCAGCTGGTGGCCGAACTGCCCGAGGAGCCAGGCGCCAGTCCGTACGCGGGTGCGCTGCACACGGCGTTCCGGGCCGCCTACCCGCTGGTGAAGAGCGCGGCATGGCGGTCGCTGCCGATCAGCCTGTTCGGCTTGCTGCCTTCGATCTTTCTGCTGCAGGTCTACGACCGCGTGCTGTCGCGCAGCGGCGTCTCGACACTGGCCGCGTTGGTGAGCGGCATCCTGTTTTTTCTCTGCATCGAGTTCTGGATGCGCACGCGGCGCTCGCGTCTGCTGCGCAACGCGGGCGCCATCATCGACCATGGTGTTTCGGGGGCGCTGCTCCACTCGATGCTGAACCGGCCGCTGCGCGCGCTCGAAGCGCGGCCGGCGTCGATCTGGCACCAGTACTTTCGCGACGTGGCCTCGGTGCGCGGCACCGTCACAGGCGGTCTGGCTCAATCGATCTTCGATCTGCCGATGGCGATTTTCGCGCTGGTGGTGATCGGCATCGTGGCTTTGCCCGTGCTGCCGGTGGTGGCGCTGTTCCTTGCCATCATGGCTTTCCTGGCCTGGTGGTGGGCCGACGAGGTGCGCACCGGCCGCGTCGAGGAAGTGCAGCGCGGCCGCGGGCTCGACCGCATGACCTCGGAGATCTGCAATGCGCGCGAAACGCTCAAGACGCAGGCAAACGACGGCCCGACCATCGAGATGTGGCGCCAGACCTATAACGCCTGGCTGGGCGAGAGCTTCAGCAAGAACGGCCAGATCGAATCCGCGCGCGACGGCACCACGGTGCTGCTGACGGTGTTCTCGGTCATCGTGGTGAGCGTGGGCGCGGTGTCTGTCATGGAGCAATGGATGACGGTCGGCGGGCTGGTCGCCTCCAACATGCTGGCGCTCAAGGCACTTCAGCCGGTGGCCGGGCTGGTGTCGAGCTGGCGCTCGCTGGCTGCCGCGAAAGAGGCGGCCAAGCGGCTCGAGAAAGTGCTTTCGGAGCCAGTCGAGAAGCCACCCTCGGGCATGACGCTGCCGCAACCGCTCGGACGTGTCACGCTGAAAGACGTGAGCTTCAGCTTCACGGAAGGCGCGCTGAAACCGGTGCTCGAGAACGTCGACCTGGACATCGGGCCGGGCGGCCTTCATGTGATCGTCGGGCGCAACGGCGCCGGCAAGTCGACGCTGGTCAAGCTGCTCTCGGGCCTGTACACGCCCACGCGCGGTGTCGTCAGCATCGGCGAGTACGACCTTTCGCAGTTCGGGCGCGAAGAGCTCTCGCGTTGGATCAGCTACCTCTCACAAGAGGTCTACTGGTTTGGCGGGCCGCTGATCGACACCATGCGCCGCACGGCCCCGGGGCAGAGCGACGAGCAGGTGGTGGCGGCCTGCAAGCTGTCGGGCGCGCACGACTTCATCTCGCGGCTGCCCGACGGCTATCGCACCGTGGTCGGCGAAGGCGGCACCGGCTTCTCGGTGGGCGAGCGGCGCAAGCTTGCGCTGGCCATGAGCTTCCTGCGCAAGCCCTCGGTGCTGGTGCTCGACGAGCCGAGCAACGACCTCGATTTTCAGAGCGAACGCACGCTCCTTGCGACGCTGCTTGCGGTGGCCAAGGTGCGCACCGTGGTGGTGGTCACGCACTCGCTGCGCATCGTGTCGGCCGCCACCGTGGTCTATCACGTGACGGGGCAGGGCAACGTCGAGCAGGGAACGGCGGCCGCCATGGTGCCCAAGCTGTTCGGGGTCAAGAAGCCATTGGTGGCGCTGGGCGATTCCGCCGTGGGCGACGACGCTGCCGAGGCGCCGCAGCAGGGCAACGCGGCAAACCGCTCCATGGCCTGAGCCGATCGATTGGAGATAAGAGCATGGGGACCGCGATTTGAAATCAGACCTGCCGCAGATACTTCAGGACGAAGACCAGAGGCGTGCGATGCATGCATCGCCCGAGGGCAGGCGCCGCCAGTGGGTGATCGGCGGCGTGATCGCGGTGCTGGCCGTGGTCGGCCTGGGCTTTCCCATGGAGACCGTGGTGGTGGCGCCCGGCCGCGTGATTCCGTCGGACCGCGTCAAGTCGATCCAGCATTTGGAAGGCGGCATCGTCAGCAACGTGCTGGTGAAGGAAGGCGACCGCGTGACGCAGGGCCAATCGCTGGTCGAGATCGACCTTGGCGGCAGCGGCCTCAACCTCGAAGAACTCTCCGCACGCCATGCCGCCACGCTGGCCACCCGCGTCAGGCTCATGGCCGAGAGCCGCGGCCAGCCGCTCAAGCGCGAGAGCTTCGGCGCCGACATCGACGCGAGCGTGCTCGAAGGCGAGAGCGGTGCGTATGAGGCGCGCGCGCTCGAGCAGCGCGGCGTGATGGCCGGCGCGGTGTCCGGCCTGGAGCAGGCCCGCAGCAAGCAGCTCGAGCAGCAGGCCAAGGTGAAGGGCCTCAACGACCGCCTGGCGCTGATGCAGAAGGAGCTCGAAATCTCTGAACAGCTGCTGAGCGAAAAACTGGTCGGGCAGGTCGAGGTGCTGGAGAAGCGCAGGCAGGTCGAGGGCGTGCGAAGCGAGCTGGCCGTTGCGCGCCAAGGTGCCATCTCGGCCAGTGCGGCCATCACTGAGGCCCAGGCCAAGATGGCCGAGGCCGAAGGCAGGTTCCGGCGCCGCGCGTCGGACGAACTCGCGACCGTGGAGCGCCAGTTCGCGAGCCTGAGCGAAGACCTGGCGCGCGCACGAACCCAGCGCTCGCGCACGATCGTGAAGGCGCCCGCCGACGGCATCGTCAAGGGGCTGCGCAGCGGTAGCCCGGGCTGGGTCATCAAGCCTGGCGAGGCGATCATGGAAGTGGTGCCCGACAAGGACGAGGTCATGATCGAGGCGCGCCTGAACCCGAACGACCGCGGCTTTGTCGAAGTGGGCCAGGCGGCGCGTGTGAAGGTCACAGCCTACGACTACCTGCGTTACGGTGCGGTCGAAGGCAAGGTCACCCTGGTGGCCGCCGACGCCGACCGCGACCCGGCCATTGCCAACGCGGCACCCTACTACCGCATCCTGATCGGCACCGGGCAGGCCTACGTGGGACAGCCGGAGAACCGCATCACCGCCGGCATGGAGTCGGAGGTCGATCTGAAGGTGGGGACTGATCCGTTCATCTGGTACATCCTCCGTCCTGTGCTCAAGCTGCGGCGCGAAGCCTTCCGCGAACCATGAGGACGCGCGTCCTGGTTGACCTGCGCCGAACGGGCCGCGGTGTTCTGTGCGCAGTACTGTGCGCGAGCTTCGCGCTTCCTCCGGGCGCAATGGCGCAAGAGCTGCTTGACGCGCCGGCACAGCTGGTGGCTGCGCGGCGTCTTTCGAAACCTTCGATCGGGGCCGCAAGCTACGCCCAGCGCGTGAAGCAGGCACTCATCACGATCGCGCAGGACTATCCCGAAGTGCAAACAGCACAAGCCGCCGCCAACACCAGCAGCTTTGGCGTGGATGCCGCAAGGAAGGCCCGTTACCCGCGCTTCAAGATGGGCACCGCGTCCGGCACCTACAACAGCGGCGCGGCCAATGCCAGGAGCGAGAACTACACGGTGCTGACCGCCGAGGCGCGCGTGAGCCTGGTCGACGGCGGGGCCATGAGCGCCGCGGTGCGTGCCGCCGAAGCCGGCAACCAGGCCGACGACGAGGCCGTGGTGACTACCTCGCAGAAGGTGGTGCTCGATGCACTGACCGCTTATCTGCAGGTGCAGCGCTTCGATTTGAAGAAGCAGATCGCGCGCAAGTCCACCGAGGTGGTGGCCGAGCTTTCGAAGGCCGAAGCACGCCGCGTGGCGCTCGGCGCAGCGGGCGAGAACGACCTGAACATGGCGGCCGCGCGCCGCGCCAGCGTGGCCGCGCGCGAGTCGGACTTTCAGGCGCAGCGCGACGAGGCGCTGGCGAAGTTCAACACGTATTTCAAATTCACGCCCAACACCGATTCGCTGCCCGTGCTCGCTGCGCCCGTGTTCTGGCGCATCGCCTCGCAGGACGAAGCGCTGCGGCGCGCAGAAGAACGCAGCACCGAGATCGCCGAAGCCAAGGGCCGCGTGGCACGGGCCCAGGCCCTGGTCGATCAGCAGGAAGCCAGCATCTACCCGACGGTGGACGCCGTGGTCGTCAAGAGCAAGGACCCGCGCGGCGTGTCGCCGCAGGACCCGACGCGTGCCGCCTTCGAGCTCAACTGGAACTTCGGCAACGGCTTCGACCGCCAACTGCGGCTGAAGTCCGCGCTGGCCGAAGTCGCCAACCAGGAAGCCAAGCTCGAAGGCGTGAAGCTCAACCTGCTGGAACTCACCTCGGCCTCCTGGTCGCGCACGGTGTCCGGACGCGAACGCGAGCGGCAGCTGATGGAAGCCGTCAGCACCTCGGGCCAGGCCTTCCGTGGCCGGCGCCGCCTGATGGAGTTTGGCCGCGAGACTCTGCCGGCCGTGCTCGACGCGCAACTCGACTACTACAACCTGCTGTTCGACTATGTCGATGCCGTGTTCGACCTGCGCATCAGCGAGCTGCGCCTTGCACGCACCACGGGTGAGCTGCGAATCGACCCCGATGCGAGCAATGCCTGGATCGACCGCATCTTCGGACCGCCGAGCCGCCCCGCACTGAGCGAAGACGGCCTGCTCACCGCGCTGTGCATCTCGAGCAATGCGAGCTGCGCCAGCGAACCCGTGGCCGACCGCGGCGCCACCGCGACTGCATCGAACCCGCCGCTGCGCCGCGCTGACCGTCTGGCCACGCGCTAGCTGTGCGGGAGTGGGCTCAGGCGTCTTCGGGGATGCCGGGTTCGCCGTCCAGGATCTGATACTTGCGCATCTTTTCCCACAGCACCTTGCGGCTGATGCCCAGGTGCTGCGCGGTGTCTTGGCGCTTCCAGTCGTTGATCTCCAACGCCGCGATGATGCGGTTGCGCTCGCCGCTGTTCCAACCCTTGCGGTCGCCGTTGCCATCGAGCGCGACGCCGTTGGCGCTCCCGTTGTAGCCGTTTCTCTCGGCTGAACCGGCGGTGGGCGTCGGCGTACCGCGCGTGAGTGCGATGGCGCGCTGGATCAGGTTCTGGTCCCACGCATGCAATTGCCGCGCAATCACACCCACGCGCTCGGCCAGGTTGCGCAGCTGCCGAACGTTGCCCGGAAAGTACGTTTCCGCAACGGCATCGCTCAGCCAGTGCGGCGTTTCACCCAAGGCTTCGAGCTCGTCGCCCAGCACATTGCCAAGCAGCGCTTTGAAGATCGCGATCTTGTCGATCTCGCCGCGCTCTTCGAGGCTGGGCACGTGCAGCTCGATCACCGCAAGGCGATAGAAAAGGTCGGCGCGAAACTCGCCGCTCGCCACCATCTCGCGCAGGTTGCGGTTGGTGGCAGCGACCAGCCGAAAGTCGACGCGAACCGGCGCCGTGGCGCCCAGCCGCGTGACCGCGTTGTCTTCGAGCACGCGCAGCAGCTTGACCTGCTGGTACTTCGGCAGGTCGCCGATCTCGTCGAGAAACAGCGTGCCTCCCGTTGCTTGCTCGAAGTAGCCGCGGTGCGCATGCACGGCGCCGGTGAACGAGCCCTTCGTGTGGCCGAAGAAGAGCGACTCGAACAGCCCATCGGGAATCGCGCCGCAGTTCACTGCCACGAACGCGCCCTTGCTGTAGTGCTGATGGCCGAGATGGAGCTGCTGCGCAATGCGCTCCTTGCCCACCCCCGTTTCACCGCGCACCAGCACGCTGTGGTTGCAGTCGGCAAAGGCGCCCACTTCGGCGAGCAGCGATTTCATCGCCTCCGAGTGCGCCACCAGCACATCGGGCGCCTGCGGCGCCACGTCGCGCGCCCGCAGCTGCCGCACCAGCTTGGCCACCATCGTGCGCAGCTCGGCGCAGGTGAAGTCGTAGGGCAGAACGTGCAGGTACTCGGGCGGATAAGTGCGCGAGTCGCGGTCCCGCGAAGCCGCGGCCACCCAGATCACCGGCATACCCTGCAGCAGTTCGGTCGCGTGCGCGAGCCCCCCGCCGTCGATGACCGTGACGCTGATGATCGCGACCGAAGGCCGAATCGCCGTGCCGCGCTCCTGCTGAGGAGGCGGCATGCCATCGGCCCGGATCACCTCGACGTCAAAGCTCGCCATGCACCGCGCAATGCGGTCGAGGATGTCGGCCTTGCCTTCCCAGACAAAGAGGTCGAGTTCGTCGAAGTTGGGGGCGCTCATGAGAACAATCGCTTGAGGTGTGTTCGTGTGTTTTTGCAGTGGCTCACTTCAGTACACCAATTCCGCACCCGCTTTGCATGTCATGCGAGCGCCGACTTCGGCGTTCGCAAGTTCGATACCGAGGTTTTTCAAGAGTAGCTCCACCAGCGAGTTGACAACAGAAGAGACAAGAGAATCGATCAACGGCTTGAGCAGGTTGAACACGGCGGTGGCCGCCGCATCGGTGGTTTGCACGATGGCACCGAGCAATCCTGCCGAGGCGCCGGGTGCATACAAGTTGAGCTGCAGGCCGTTGACGATGCCGGTCACGAGGCCGGCCACATCATTCGTGGCGGACGTTGCCAGGTAGGTTTGGGCCGGCGCTGCAACATCGTCGATTTCCTTCAGCAGCCCGGGTGCGCTCGAGTGAAAGAGCAACGAGTCGGTGCCACCGTCGAGATGATCGGAGTTGACCGAGAGGCCGACACCTCCGCCACCGAAAGCCGTGCGCTGTGCGGTCGCCTTCTGGTTCGTCCACGTTCCGTTCGGTTGGAGATACTCTTGCGTACTGCCTAAGCAAATTCCGGCGACCACAGCTGTGCAGGTCTTTCTGGTTTGCACCGTGCCGATATCGATCAGTGCAATGGGCTCCACGGCGGGAGCCAGCGCTGTCGACGAGAAAGCCTTGATTTTTGCGTCAGCCGGCGTGGTGCCCATTTTTCCGATGCGCAGCGTGGCGATGCTGGATTTGGAATTTGCCCACAGCTTGCTGTCGGAACTGTTGGTGCAGTCATAGTCCGTGACATAGGCCGACGCAGATGCGATGTCGATGCTGATGTCGATCTGCAACGGCAGCGGAAGTGCTCTGACATCCGAGATTTCGGCTTTCGCAGGCGTGTGGCAATTCAATGCGATGACCGGGCAGTCGCCCGGTGGGGTCAGATCGATGATGGAACTCAAGATCGAAATCAGTGCATTGCTCAGCGAGTTGAGTGCATTGGACAAACCGCTGATCAATGTCGTCAGCACCTGCCCGGCTGCCCCGAGATTTGCGGAAACAAGTGCCCGAACCTGAGCCGTCCGGACATAGATCTTGTTCGGGCCCAGCGGATCGAGCTTGGCCAGTTCAGGATTTCCCACGGCAGAAAACTGTGGCGGCTCGATCACCTTGATGCTCGCAGTGACCCCGCCGAGGCTGACATCGACGACCGTCCCGTTTTTGCCATTGGCGGCCTGCACCACGCCTTGCAGCAACTGAAAAACCTGAATGCTGGTGTCCAGTCCGGCGGCGTCCGTGCCGGACTGCACGCCCAGCAGTGTCCCGAGCTTCAACAGTGGCTGGACCGCGGCTGCATTGGCTGCGATCTTGATCAGCCCGAGTGCGTCGATGGCCGTCTGGGCTGTGCCCCCGTTTCGTTGAAGCGCATTGATCATGGCCTGCACCAATGTGCCCACCGAGGCGTCGGCGGCCAGGACCTCGTCGTACTTTCCGGCGCCGATACCCAGTTCAAGCGCCAGTTCGTCCAGGAAGGTCAGCAACTTGAGGTCGGTCGAAACCAAGCCGTCCCAGCCAACGGCTTCGAGGTTGAGGCTGCCCCCCAGAAGACCGCCGAACACCGCATTGAGCGAAGGCGATCGAGTGCTGTCCACACTGAGGAGCGTGCTGCGGATACTCAAGGCTGCCAGCGGATGCTTCCGGGCCGCTAACGCGACGACAGCAATGGGTCTGGGCTCGTTGCCGGGAAGGCCTGCAAGCAGCAGCGCGGGGGTCCGGTTGATGCTGACCCGCACTGCGTTGAGTTTTTGACCGCTTTCCGGCGTGCCGAAGTGAGGCGCAGCGGGCCTGGACACAGGATCCCAGTGGCCGCACGCTACGCTGTCCGCAGCGACGGCTGCCAGCGTGGGCGGAATGTTTTTTGCGGCGTTTGCAATCGCTGCCGCTGTTGCTCCCGTGCAGCTGGCCCCGTCCAGCGCCTGTGCGCCCGCGAGTGCGGCAAGGTCGGCCGTCTTCTGGAGTTCGCGCTTGAGGAAAAACAGGTAGCCCAGTTCGGTTCCCACGAGAACGATGACCAGCAGGCTCAGCGCGATGATCGCGTTGATGATTACCGACCCGTTTTGCCGCCATCGCGGGGTTCTTCGTTTGGAGGAATGCATCGTTCGCCCTAGGAAGACGACCGGGTGGCCGTGGCCTTGCCGAGCAGGCGGTCAGGCATCCAGCTTCCGGTGAGAGGAAGCGGAGGCAGGAGCGGATTGGCGCGGTACGGGTAGCTCACTTTCACCGCGATCTCCGCGGATGAAAGATTTACTTCGGGCGGAAGGTCTGCCATGTTTGCGCGAAGCCAAGCCTCCTTGGACGATGGAACGCTGCCCGCGGAAAAAGGGGTGATCATCGAGAGTGCGAGCGACCGGTAGATGGCCGTTCGTGCATTCGCCTGCACCTCCGCCACCGGCGTGTCGCTGCGAAAAGTCTGGGCCGCTCTCGCGCCGTCTTCCGCTGCGCGGGAGATCGCCTGCTGCACGTAAAAAACGCCGCAGAACGTGATGAGGCCGTAGATACCCAGGAACAGGACGCCGAAGATGAGCGCGAATTCGATGGCGGCGACGCCGCGCTGCCGGCGCGGCCTCGAGCATTCCAGGCGCGGGCGGGCGGACTTCACAGCGACCTTCCGTCGAGCAGCATGCTGGCCTTGCCTGTAACCCGATCAGGTATCGCGAAATTCGGGAATGCGGGAAACAGCCCTTCTATGCCACTGACCTCCACGGTCACGACCATCTGGCAACGCTTGCTCCATTCCGGCCCGCAAGGGGGTTCAGCCTGCGCGCAGTCGTCCTCTGCGGCCGGGCAGGTATCTGCATAGACATTCAGCTTTGCTTTCAGGGCGTCGGGCAACCAGTCGCTGCGCAATCTAGCAACGTTTTCTGCTTCTGTTTCCCTCGCATCCAGACTGCTCTGGTAGCGCAGCCCGGCGCGTGCCCCGTCTTCCGCGGCGTTCTGCAAGCTCAAGCGCATCGTCAACAGGAAGCCATAACAGATCACGGCGTAGAGCAGCGCAAAGCTGATCAAGAACACAAACGCAAACTCGATCGCATACGCGCCGCGCTGTGCGCACCGGTGTCTTGCGAGGCGGCCTGTTTGCATGGACATTCTTTTGCGCGACGGAACTCTCCGCTCAACGCGCCCCGCCAGCAGCGCCGCCAGCTGCGCCGTTGGACTTGGTCACCGTCGAGCCAAGGTGCTCGGGAATCGGATGTTCGAAGCTCTTGACATAACGCTCATAGCTGCGACTGGCAACGTTTCCGGCGATAGGCCGGGGCGTGGGCGATGCAATCTCTCCGCTGCGTTGCCAGGCAAGCAGGTTTTGCGTCGCATCGCCGAGCCGCAGCGGCGGTGGGTCGAGTTCTTCGGCCTCGGCCGTCTGCGCTTCCTGAGAGTGCAGCGTGGCCTGATTTTGTACAGGCTGGGCAGCCATTGGCACCGCGACGGCCCTTGCACCCGCATCATCCGCTTTGGCCGTATTCGTTTGCGCGAAGGCATTCATTGCCATGAAGAGAAGTGCGGCGGCCAGGGCCGCACGAACGGGCAGCGAGGTAATCCGTTCGGTGGATTCGTGGTTCATGGTGTACCTCGTGGGATCGAGTTCGGGGAGAAGGGCGCCTCGGCATTCGACGCCGGCGGATTCGTCTGGGTCGCAGTCCTCATGCCACCCGCTCCTGTCCACCGCGACGGCTTGAGCGCAAGGGGCGCAACAATGGGCTCACCGCGAGTCGAAGCCGATGCCGCGGCAACGATGGGTGCGGCCAGTCCGCCTGGTGCACGCAGCTGCTGCGCCGCTTCGCGCACGGCCAAGCGCGTTGTTTCGGACATGCGGTTCGCATCCATCAGCGCTGTGGCTTGGTCCCGCTGATTGGTTACTTCCAGATAGAGCGCCAGATTGGCTTGTGCCTGTGTGCTGTCGGGGCGCAACTGCAAGGCCTGCATCAGAGGCAGTCGTGCGTCTTCGATCTGGCCGGCGCGCAACTGTGCATAGCCCAGGTCGCTCAGCAGCAACGCATCGGTTGGTGTCCGGCGCTGGGCCTGCGTAAGCAACTGCACCGCCTCGGCGTAGTTGCCGCGCGTGCCTGCCAGCAGTCCCAATCCGCGGTAGCCGGCACTCGCCAGCGGCGTGCTCAAAAGGCGCTTGTAAGCGGCTTCGGCGGAGACAGCCTGCCCCGTCTGGCGCAGCGCCTCAGCACGCGTGCGCGTGGATTCGGGCGAGACACCCCAACGCTGTTCAAGAGCGTCGATGTGCGCGAGCGATGCGAACCACAGGTCCTCCTTCTGCATCTGCTCTACCAGCTTGAGGTAGGTCGCTTGGGTGTCTACGGAAGCCCCCGCTTTCGTGTCCGCAGCCGCTTCGGCGGCCATGCGCTGTTGCGCGTCCGCACTGGCGGCGTACTGATCCTTGACGCCGGCACAGCCGGCGATAACGACCGCCGCGGCGCCCGCGGAGACGAAAGCCAGAATGCGCCGCACAGCGGACGGGCACATGCAAAAGTCCAACGTTTTCATTTGACGACGACTCCCAGTGATCGGAATACCGCGATGAAGCCTGGTCCTGCCGTGACGATGACCAGCGCCGGCATCAGCGTGGACACCATCACGGCGGTCATCTTTACCGTGATCTTTCCGATTTTTTCCTTCATTTCGGAACGCCGGCGTTCGCGTAACCGGTCGCTGAAGATGCGCAACGGTTCCTGCACTGCTCCGCCGTGCTTGTCGACCTGCACCAGCAAGGACACGAGCCCTCGAAGGTGCTCGTTCTTGTGCAAGGTCGCGAGGCGCTGCAACGAATGCTCGCGGCTGCGGCCACGGCTGTACTGGTTGTTGGCCAAGGTCAATTCGTAGCCGAGCACGCGCAGCACATGCGAGAAATCGCTAGCCATGATTTGCAGGCTCTGGTCGAGACTCAGTCCAACCCCTTGAAGAAGGCGCAGCAAATCGATGAACAGCGGAACCTCCTGATTCGCCCGCTCCCGCCGCGTGGCAGCAACGCGTCCGAGCACCCATTTGGGCGCCATAAAGCCAATGACGAAAGCGCCGGCAAGAACGATGGTGGCGGTGCCCCCCGTGTGTTTCTCACCCCAAGCCATATAGGCCAGAAGCGGGAGCAGCATTGCGAACAGAACGCGGGCCACCAAGAAAAACAGCTGCGTTCGCTTCGAGGAAAGGCCGCATTGGTCGATGAGATTCCGGTCTTCATCTGCCACAAGCGTCCGGCCAAGCCGCGTTTCGAGCCAATGGAAGGGCAGTTCGATATCGGACTTCGCGGAGGCGCCAGGCTCTTCTTCCGCATCAGCGGAAGCTTTCGACAAATCCGGAGCTTCCACAACTTGGTGGATGGCGCGGCCGATGACCTTTCCACTGCGCGCGCGACGCAATTCGGTAGCAATCAGTGCGCCTGCTCCAGCCATGAGACCTAGCGCGAGTACTGCCAGGGCAAGGATGGCAATTTGCATGGGCGAGAACGTCATGTCAGTCTTGCCAATCGATAAAGGAGGGCGGCGCCCACCAACTGAAGTCCTGCCGAGGAGAAGATCAGCATGCGACCTGTACCGTCATTCCACATTCCCATGAAATAACCGGGATTGGTCATGATGAGGAAGGCGCCCACGCACACCGGCAGCAGCCCCAGTATCCAGGCGGAGAGGCGGGTTTCCGCCGACATGGCAACCAACTCGTGCTCCGCCTGCTCACGGTCGCGCATGAAATTGCCGACGCGTTCCAGCAGCAGATCGGCACGGCCGCCATAGCGCACACCTAGGCCGAGGATGGAGGCCATCAGATACATCTCGTCGATGCGGACGTGCTTGGCTGTCTGGTGCAGGGCGCGGTCCAGATCCATGCCAGCGCGCACCAGCGATGCCGAGCGTTCCAGTAGGCCGCGCAACGGAGTCTCCGTGGTGGCAATAGCAAGTTGGAACGCAGCCTGCGTGGAGTTCCCGATGGTGATCAATCGCACCATGACGTCGATGTAGTCGGGTAACTGGTTGACCAGCTTGCGGCGGAACTTCTGCAGTCGCAGCCAAACCGCGAAGACCGCGAGGATCATCATCAATGCGAGGGCGCTCAATGCTGCAACCCAGCCGCCGAAGAGGCCCGCAAGCGCGGCCAGCGCCACGACGGCCGCCAAGCCCAGCGCGGCGATGCGCGGATCGATCACGCCCATCAGCCAGTCGGGCAGGGCCTTTTCAAGAAGCCCACCAGGTGCGGTAACTGCGGCGCTTGTTTCGGTCTCGAGCCAAGGGTCAGTCATGAGCCCGCCGCTGGGCAAATCCCGCAAAGGTATTGGCAACGATGCCGCAGCGGCCGTGCTGGCCAGAATCTGCTGGTTCAGATGCCGTCCCGCTGCCTGTCGTGTCTGACGCGCCTTTGCCCATTGCCACAGCAGCAGCCCCGCGGCTGCAAGCAGCAGCGCGACGCAAGCGACCGTCAGCAGAACCTTAGCCACGGTTGTCTCCCTGCTGGGCCCGCGCCAGTGATTGGCGGAAGCGCGTGATCTTGGGCGAATGCGGCGCGATGCCAAGCGAAACCCATCGATCGCGTTCCTCGCCATCGGGCGACACAATCGGTTCGTAGCGGTAAAGCTCCTGCATCGCGACGACGTTGTCGTTGACGCCGGTGACTTCACTCAGCGAGATGATTCGACGCTGGCCACCTGAAAGACGCCCGATCTGCACAATGAAATCGATGGCATTGGCGATCTGCCGGCGCAGGCTCACTTCACTGCCTTGATAGCCGGCAAAGCCCGCGAGCATCTCGAGCCGGTAGAGGCATTCGCGCGGCGAGCTGGCGTGGATGGTGCCCATCGAGCCTTCGTGGCCCGTGTTCATGGCCTGCATCATCTCGATGACTTCGGCGCCGCGCACTTCGCCCACGATGATGCGGTCCGGCCGCATGCGCAAGCTGTTGCGCAGCAGGTCGCGGATTGACACCACGCCCGTGCCGTCGAATCCGCCGGGGCGGCTTTCGAGCCGGACGACGTGGCTGGTGCCGAGCGACAGCTCCGCCGTGTCTTCAATGGTGATGACACGCTCGCGCGTGGGAATGAAGGTTGCGAGCGCGTTGAGCAGCGAGGTTTTTCCCGAGCTGGTGCCGCCGCTCACGAGGATGTTGCAGCGCGCACGCACGGCAATCTCCAGCAACTGCGCCATGCCAGCATCGAAGGTGCCGAGCTTCACCAGATCGGCCGGCGTGAGCGGCTCCTTGCGGAACTTTCGAATGGAAACCGAGAGTCCGTCGATTGCCAGTGGCTCGATGATCACGTTGATGCGGCCGCCGTCCGGCAGCCGCGCGTCGACCATCGGGTTGGATTCGTCGAGCCGGCGGCCGAGCGGCGCGAGGATACGGCGCACGATGCGCATCACGTGCTCCGCATCGGCGAAGCGCACCGTCTCTCGCTCCAACATGCCGTGACGCGAAACGTATACGTTCTGGTAGCCGTTGATCAGAATGTCTTCGACGGCGGGATCGTTGAGCAAGTCTTCCAGCGGCCCGAAGCCTGCAAGCTCCTTGGTGAGTGCGTCGGAGATGAGTTGCATCTCCCGGTCGTTGATCGGCACACGGCGCAGCCGGACGAAGCTGTCGACCTCCAGTTCGACGAACTGCTGAATCGAGGCGCGCGACCAGCGCCCGAATTCCGCGCCGAGCTCTTCGATGCGGCTCAGCAGATGGTCGTGCGTCCAGCTCTTGATGTCCTGGAACTGCTGGGAATTGGTGAACGCCTGGTCGTCGTCGGCGAATTCGAGATCGTTGGACATAGGGGCGGTTCAACCTTGACTAGAGCTTTTCCAGAATCCGGAAATTTGCGAAATTCGCGCCGCCCAAGGGGATTGCGCCGGCGGCTGGCCTGCTTCGGACATGTATTCCTGGTTCAGTCCGCGTGCGAGGCCGGATACGGCTTGCGAATACGCGTCGTTGCGCGCGGTGCGCACCAGCATTTCGCCGCGGCTCGCGGCCGCCAGCAGTTGCGTGGCGCGTGCCGGTACAACATGGTGCAGCGGCAGTTCGAGCCGCTCCGCAATGTCCTTGGCCGGCAGCCCGACTTGGGTGTCGAATTTGTTGACCACGAGCGACAGCCGATCGGTCTCGATGCCGCGCGTGCGCAGTTCCTTGAGCATGTTCGCGGTGGAGACGATCGCGCCGATGCTCTGGTCGCACACAACCCAACTGCGCTGGGCTGCCTTCACGGTCTGCGCCACAAAATCAAGGGTCGAGAAACCGCCAAGGTCGGCGATCTGGAAATCGAAGAAATCGCCGAGCCGCTTGATCAGTGCCACCGAGTCCGCATGCGATATCTCGCGCACCTGCGCGAGACTCGCCGGCAGTGGAAGCACGGCGACGCCACTCGTGTGGTGGGCCACCGCGGTGTGCAGGAGCGTCTGGTCGAGGCGGCGCAGGTTGCGTACGCCATCGACAAAGCTGAAGCCGCTTTGGGTGTCGAGATACAGAAGGCCGTCGCGTGCGGGCAGCCCGAGATCGAGCAACGCAACTCCGCGGCGCGTGTTGCGAGCATGAGAAGGTGCGGCCGCTTGGGACGGCTGGTCGTTGAGCATCAGTGCCAGACTCGCCGCGAGGGTTGTCACGCCAATGCCCGGACGAGCGCCAAGCAGGGCAAGCGTGCATCCGCGGGTGCGGCTTTGCAGGCTGCTTTGACGATCGAGCAGCTTGCGCAGCGTATTGATCGCATCGGTCGGCGGTGCGTTCATATCGACGAAATCGTCTACGCCTGCGCGCAGCGCGGCGAGCATGGAAGCCGGCTCGGCCGAAACGCCAGTTGCAAGTACCGGCAGCGTGGGCCACTCGCGCTTGAGGCGCTGGTGAAGTTCGCTTGCCGCAGTGGCGTGGTCCCCCGAGAAATCGAGAAAGACTGCCGCGGGGCTGAGCATGGCGATGCGCTCGTCGATCGCTTTGGCTTCAGGTGGAAGGATCACCACCGCACCCAGTCGGCCGAGCGCGTCGGTCAGCCAGGTGACATGGCTGCTGTTCGGCGATGCGAAGAGATAGGTCTCCGCACCGGTCTCCGGGAGGTTGTCGCGTGGAGCGTTCATGGCATCGGCCGCAGGTTTTGCATAGCTCGCTTCTGTCAACGCGAGAACCCCGGCACAGTCGTGCCTGAAGCTGGCCCCAGCAGATGCGCGCGCCACACGGGGCCATCGCGTTGCTCGGCACCACCCGGAAGGTACGGACCAAGATCCGTGCCGCGCGCAATGGGCTTCACCAGATGCGGCGTGACAAGGATCACCAGCTCCTTCTCGCTCATCTGATATTTGTTCTGCTTGAAGAAGGTTCCGAGCACCGGGATGTCGCCGAGCAATGGAACCTTGTCGGCGTTCGAAGTCGTGGTGCGGCTCACCAGCCCGCCGATGATGAAACTCTCGCCGTCGCCGAGTTCGACCGTGGTGTCGGCTCGGCGCGTGCTGATGGCGGGCACCGCGACACCGCCAATGCTGAGCGAGTTGGTGTAGTCCAGGTCGCTGGCTTCGGGGGCTACCTTGAGCACGATGCGGTCGTTCGACAGCACGGTGGGCGTGAGCGTGAGGCCGATGCCGAACGGCTTGTATTCGATGCTCGTGGTGCCGAGGCCCTGGGGAGCGGGCACGGGCAGTTCGCCGCCGGCCAGGAAGCTTGCGCTCTGGCCCGACAGCGCCACCAGCGTCGGTTCCGCAAGCACGCGGGCCATGCCGTTGCCTTCGAGGAAACCGACGTTCAGGCCGATACCGGCCTTGCCGAAGTTGAACAGCAGGCTGAAGGCTTGGGCGAGCGGATTGTTGTGCTCACCGCTGATCGAGCCGTCACTACTGAATGCTGTGGAACGCAGCGACGACGGCGTGAACACGCCAAAGCTGAACCCGTTGGAGTTTGCGCGGGTGCTGAAGATGTTGAGGCCGGCCTGCTTGAGCACGCTGCGGTTGAACTCGACGATCTTGACTTCGACCTGCACGGTGTTGCTCCGTACGTTGACAACGGAGCGGTCGATCAGTGCCGACTTTTCTCCGCCGGCGGCCATCGCCGCATCGCGCGCTTCCTGGTGCGCAGCCATGCTGTTGAGCGAGCCGGAAAGCGTGGAGGCGCGGCGCCGCACTTCGAGCGCGTAGACCGTGGCGGTCGACTGCCCTTTTTCCCAGACCATGAGCGTGGTCCGCCCCGCAGCCTTGCCGGTGACGATGAGGCGCGCGGCCGGCGAGTTGGGCGATTGGCGGGTGAGCGCGACACCGGCTACCGTCTCGTCGGCAATGGCCATGCGCTCGATGCCTTTGCTGATCAGCAATTCCTTTTGCGTGCCTGCGTCGATCCGCAGTTGAAGTGCGGGGCGAAGAGACGTCGCCTCTGCCGGATCTGCGGCTGCGGAGACCACAGGCCAGACGCCCGAGGCCAGCAGGCACAGCGCCGCGAGTACTGGACGCAGAGGACGTACCGAACCGGCTGTTTTCGCGCGAAGGGCGATCGTCATGGTGTTCGTTTCCTGCGTGGCGTGCATGGGCGGGCCACTTGTTGCTGATCAGTAGTTGATGGTTTCGCTGCGGTCGCCGCGAATGACTTCGACCTTCAGTGCCCCGCGGGAGTCGCTGGTGCGAGCTGTCGAAGGCCGTACGGCAGCGATGCCCGGCGTGCGCGAGGCGCCCGGCTTGCCGCCGGTCACGAAATCTGCCGTGGTGATGCCGGCTTGAGCGCGGTCCAAACCTTCCAATGGAGGGCGGCGCGGCTCCCCGGCTTTGGGCGGAGATGGTTGCAGGGCGGTGGGCAACTCGGCAAAGAGCTTCGGATCGGGTTCCGACATATCGGTGGGGTTGCGCAGCGCCAGCAGCAAGCGACCGCTGTTCTCGGCGAGCGTGAGCCGGTTGATGTCGTCCACTGGCACCGCGAGCACGGCGGTCCGGGCCGGCTCGGCACGCTGGGCCTGTTGCGCGGAGCCGTTCTTGTCCATCTTGGAAGGCAGGCCATCGACGGAGGCGCTGCCGTAGGCCAGCACGCGTTTGCGCGACAGGAGCAGGCGCGCCTGGCTGCGGTCGATGTCCTTGGCGTCGGACTTGAGCATCAGGAACACGTCGACGAAGTCACCGGGTTGAACCTTGTTGCCCACACCCATGATCTCGTCGGCCTTGATGGCGACCGCACGCTCGCCTTCGGTGACGCGCAGGGCAAGACCCGAAACAAGCTGGCCTTGAAGAAGCGGTGTGCCTTCGCCCAGATCCATCACGGGCACACGCCCGGCGAGCGGTCCGGTTTCCTGGAAGGCGCCCACTGGATTGATCGTCAGGCGTTCGATGCGAAGCGCATCGGCCGGGATGGGCTGGCCCGCAGGAAGCGGCTTGGCCGCTACGACCACGGGAAATGTCTGGGCTTGCGGGGCCTTGCTGGGAGCGGCGGCAGAGGGGGCGACCGCGACTGGCGTTGGAGGCTGGCGGCTGAGCATCCATGCGTAGCCGCCGAGCGCGAGAGCCAGGAGCACGAGGACGGCGGCGATGATTTTGGTGAGATTGATCATGGGCGGCGAACTGAAGGAGGGGAGCAAGCGATCATTGAGAGAGTGATGAAGGGCCTGCGAGACGGTCAGAGTTGGCTGCTGTGGCTAACTCTCTCGCCCCCAAACCATCCACGCCGCAGCGGCCATAGCCAAATAGGCCGCGTAAGGAATGATGCGAATCCGGCGCGGTGGAACGCCCGATCTGGAGTCGCGCGAAGGCCCGACGAGCATCGAGCTAAGTCGCGGAAAAATGGGCAAATCTCTTAGGTTTCGCCAAAGAACTGCGTGGGCGAAAGCCAGCAGGCTCGCCACGACCCAGATCGGTATCAAGTCCGACAAACCGACCCACAACCCCAAGGCGCCTGCGAACTTCACGTCGCCTGCTCCCATGAGGTCGGTGGCATAGAAAAGCAGCAAAAACCCGAAGCCCACCGCAGCGCCCAAGCCGGCTTCAGACCAACCGATGTCGAATGGCTGAGAGGTGGCGAGTGCCGCCAGTGCGAAGGCACCCCCGAATAACACCAGCCAGTTTGGGATTCGGCGCTCGCGAAGGTCATAGACGATGGCAAGAACGAGCCACAGCAGGAACGCGAGCGCCACGAATTGAAGCCCTTATGATCCCGCGCCTGCCGGTGTACCTGCTGCCGTGATCGCGGTGTCGATCTTCTGAAAAATAACGCCGAGCTTTGTGCCAATTCCAGGAAGGAAGGAAATGATCGCAACCGAAATCAACCCCGCAATAATCCCATATTCAATTGCAGTCGCGCCTTCTTCGTCGCGCAGAAACCGAGTAATAGAGCTGAGCATGATTTACCCTTTAAAGATTGTTAACAACGGTGACGAACGTGTTGGATGTTATACGGCGTAACTCCGTGTATCAACCGGAGGAACGCCCAGGGGTGACAGCATCCTGTGTTCGTCACGGCATGTATGCACGAATACGGCCAGCCTGTCCGTTGCCTAGTGCGGCTCCTGAATCCCAGAGGATGATTAACAGTTGGCAACGATTTTTCCCTCTGTTAACAGAGGTACCCATCCCATGAATGTGGGAGGTCGTTACGGGGCCGCACGGAACGCTCATGCGGACGGTGTTACGGGAACAAATGCGTTACGTGTTACGTACCATCTGCGGAGTGCGTTGAAATGTAACGGCCAAGTTCGGGCCGATAACTGCGTAAAAAATCACGGATTTTGGGCAGTGACCCCCCTAACAGGAGGGACGAAAGTCAGGTTCCGCTCAGGATTTCTTCGTGAAAGAGCTTCCACTCGCTGCCTTGGCGCAGCCAGTACTGGCGCCGGGTGCGCCCGCTCTTTTCGCCTTCGAAGACTTCTCCGAAGGTGGCGACCATGGTTTCGTCGCCGTCGCGCCATTGCAGATACGACATGTCCTTGAATTGGACACGCTTGCCTCGCGCGTATTCCACTTCGTCGTGGAGCACTGCAAATCCTTCAATGGACTTTTTATTATTGTTCCGCTGGAATTCCGGCAAATAGAATTTCTTTAATTGCGCTTCATTGCCATTGGCGCGTGCATCTTTCCAGGCGGCGAGGGCGCTGGCGAACGACTGGGCTTCTTTTTCGGCTTGCGGTTGGGAGACCCATTGCAGGCTGCGCGCCGTGACCACGGGCGTGGCGCCGATCTGCACCTTGCGAAGAAGCTGTTTCAGGTCGGGGTTGGCCATGACGACGCAACCGTCGCTGGCCAGCGGCGCGCGCGCAAACTGCTGGGGCGGAGTGCCGTGCAGCCAGATACCGCCGCCGGTCTTGCCGCGCCGCACGTCGTACGGATTCGGGTAATTGATGGGAAGCGCGCCGGCGCCGTAGAAGTCGCGCAGCGACTTCGGGTCGAGGTTGCTGGTGATGTAGTACACGCCGAGCGGCGTACGCGCGTCGCCTTCCGCGACCTTGTCGATGCCCGACTTGCCGACCGACACGTAGTAGTCGGCCACCAGCTGCAGCCCCTTGTCGGAGTTCTCAAGCAGGTAGAGCCGCGAACGCGAGGCGTCGACCGCAATGGCATAGCGGCTGCGCGTGGACAGGGCCAGGAACTGCGACGGCACGGTGCCGGCCGGCGGCCTCTCGCGCAGGGCTTGCAGGCGCCGTTGCGATTCGTCGCGAAGCTCGGCCATGGCCGGATCGCTGCGCATGCGTGCGATGCCCGAGGCGTCGGAGAAGGCGTGCGCGGGTGGTACCTGGGTTGCGAGCAGGTCGGCGTAGACCAGCTGGGCCAGCTGAAAGTTGGGGTAGTCGCGCACGAGGTCGCGGGCCTTGGCGAGCGCGGGCCGCGCCTGGCCGCGGCCGAACAGTTCGTAGACTGCAATCAGGCGGGCCTCGGCGCCATTGGCTGGCTGAAGGGCGGCCGAAGATGCAGCCGCCCTGCGCGGCGTGGATCTGCTTGCCGCGCTTGCGGTTCCTGCGCCAGCGGTCTTTTTTGCCCGGGGCTTCGCTTCCCTGGCGGCCTGGTGTGTCGGTCGGCTGCCGTTGGCCTTCGACCTCGCGGTGGTACCGCTGGGCTTGGTCGACGCATCGGACGAGCCAGGCGCCGTCAGCAAAAGGACCGACGCCGCCAGGAGCGCCGCAAGCATGATCCCGCTGCGCGGGAACGGAGCGTTCTTCGGAAGCCGGCCGCGCCGGACGATGTCCGCCACTACCCTCCGACGCTTTCCTTGCGAATTTGCCATTGGTTGCCGGAGCGCTGCAGCTCCAGTGTCTTGCGGCTCGAGATGTTGAGGTTGTCGGCGCGATAGATCTGGCGGAACTTGGCGGTTGCGGTTTGTCCGTTGACGTTGATCGCCAGGTTCTCCAGATTCACGCTGATGCTCGACTTGCCGACGATGCGCGCGCGGCGTTCTTCTTCCCAGCTCTTTCGGCTTTGTCCGCCGCCGGGATTGAACTCGGGGCCGTAGGCGCCAAGGTAGCGCTCCATGTCCTGCGAAGCCCATGCGGCGGCCCATCCGCGCACGGCCGATTCCACCTCGGCCGTCGAGCCAGGCGTTGCTGCCGCCGCCGCCGCGGATGCAGGTGTGGATGCAGATGCGGATGGCATCGAAGCCTCGGGCGCCTTTGCCACCACCACCGGCGGCGGTGCCGGTGGCACAGGCGTCGGCGCTGCCACGGGTGCGGGTGCTGCTGCCGCCTTCACTGGCGCAGGTGCGGGTGCAGGCACAGGAGCTGGGGAGGGCGATGGGGCAGCAGCCGCCTTCGCGACAGGCGCGGGCGCAGCAGCGGGTGCAGCAGTCTTTGCGACAGGCGCAGCCGCCACCGCCGTCGCCGCGGATTTGCCGCCCACCGGTGCCGGGGTGAACAAGGTGCGGATCACCGCCAGCTTGGGTTGCACCGCCGTGTTGTTCTGGTCGAGTTGCAATGCCTTGCTGTAGGCCTGGCTGGCCAGCCGCGCGTACACGTCGCCCAGGTTCTCTTGCGCCGTGGCATAGCTCGGGTTGGTGCGAATCGCGCTCTCGAGCGCGCCGCGTGCCTTGTCGAACTGGTTCTGGCTCGCATAGATCACCGCAAGGTTGTTGTACGGCTCGGGCAGCTCGGGCGCGTCCTGCGTCAACTGCGTGAAGGCGGCAATGGCTTCGGTCCGCTTGCCTGTATCCAACTGGATCACGCCCTTCAGGAAGCGCATCTGCGGATCCTTCGGCCTGTCCTTCAGGAAAGCGTCGGCGCGTGACATGGCCTCGTCGAGCTTGCCGGCTTGCATGAGCCGATCGACCTCGTCGTGCTCCACCGCAGCAAGCGCGGGCAGTGCCATGCCGCAGGCAGTGGCCAGGAGCAGGGCACGCACGGTGGGGGAAAAGCCGAAACGGGCGCGCGACAGTGGGCTCTTGGGCATTGCGGACGAGGCCTCGGTGGGGAAAGGGTAATGCGGCACCGATTGTAAATGCGCGCGTAACCTTTGGACACGATACGGAACTGTTTCATCCGCCTCCGGCGGCTCCTGCTCCTGTTGCGGAATGAGTCCAGCAAAAGTCGCTGATTTCCTCCTGCTGAAGGCGCAAGTGCCGAACAATCTTCAGATTAAGGCATCCAACCGTAGGAAGAAAGCGGCGTGGGCAAAGCGATGGAATTCGCGGCATTGGTCATTGCCAACTGCGATACTTTTCTGCGTCGTTTGAAATGCGCCGTGCCAAGCGCCGGGCGATGATCGATGCCCGCGTTCAGCGTGGCGCAGTTCCAATGCCAGTCCTCGTAGCCATAGCCGAGTTGCAGGTTGGTCGCTGCGAACGGGTGGCGCCTGAAAATATCGGTCGCCGCGAAGGCCATTGCGTCCCAATAATTGTTGAAGCGCAGAAAGTCCGGATCGAAGATGGCGCTCCGCGAGTCGATATGCCACCAGAGTAGCCGCTGTTCTCCAAAGACAATATTCACTTCCGAATGAGCTACGGTCACTTCGGGCTCATCGGCGCAGAGCTGGTGCGCTGCAACCAGCCAGTTGGGAGACCATAGATCGTCCCCGTCGAGAAACGAGGTAAAAATGCCATTGGCCGCCGCGACAGCTGAATTGCGCGCCAAGCCGGGGTCGCCATGATCGGTCACCACGATCTCGTAGCGGGATTCGACACTTGCAAACTGCAACCGCGTTGCAGCGTCCGGGCGATCCAGCACGATCATGCCTTCCACTTCGAGTCCAGCATCCCGTGCCAGACCGATCGCGCGTTCGAAGCTGGTCAACGCGGGTCCTGCCAGCAACCCTTCCTTGTGACCGTTCAGCACGGCAGTGATGTCGATGTTGCGGTTGTTCATGATGTCTGTTCTGCGGCAAGCAAGGTGTCGAGCGTGCGGTCGTAAACCGTTTCCGAATAGATGCCGGCCACGCGCTTCTGCAATATTTCGGCACGGCGTAGCGCTTCCTCGGGGCAAGAAAGAGCGCTGCGAAGTACGTCCACATAGTCCTCCGTCGATGCCTCCGGCGGAACGGGCCATCCGGTATCGGGGCGAATGAGTTCCGGCACGCCGCCGACGGCGCTTGCGACGACGGGCACGCCGCGCGTTGCAAGTTCGATGAGCGTGGTCGGCATTCCCTCCCACAATCCGGTGAACAACCAGGCGCCCGCTTCGTCCAGCGGCAGCTCATCGAAATGATCGAAGCTACCTTGCATCTTCAAGTTGGCCGGCAATGCCGACAGATCGGGGGGCGCATCCAGCAATGCCGCACCCCAGCACCGGAACTCGACATCGGGCATCTTGCGCGCGACCTCCTGTACCAGGTCAAACCGCTTCTGCAGATCCAGCCGACCGCCCCACAGCACGAGTTTCCGGCTTGCCGGATCGGCCTTTTTAAGCACGCGCCGGGCGATTGACGGTGTCAGGAGCGGTCCCTGCGCTGGCGTGCATATCGGCACGATCCGATTGCTCGCAGTGGCGCCCAGGCGATACATCTTCGTCAACTCGTCCCGCAAGAAAGCCGTGTCGGTCAGAAAGGCCGTCGTGTGCGGGGCAGTGGCCGCGAAGAACTCCGAGGGGTACCCGACCCGTCGTCCTGATGGCGTCTGATCCCAGCAGAACATGTAGGAATAAGTCTCCAGTATGGTCGCCAGATTGGCGCCATGGCTGCGGAACGTGGCCCAGCACAGTCGGCTGTTCACGTTGAAGACGCGCTTCGGGGTCAGTCCTCTGAATATCACTCGCAACATGTTCTCCGCAGCGGCCGAAGGCATGCTGCTCATGACGTCCGAGACGTCGACGCAGTCCACCCCCGAAGGCAACCAGTTAGCGCGCTCGAAATGCGAGTGATCGGTCCGCAGGATCAAGATCCGCTCGTCAGGACGAACGCGCAGCAGGGCCTTTGCCAGCAGTCCGGCGACCAGGTCGGCCCCGCCTGTACGGACCCATGGCACGCACACGATGCTGTCGTAGTGGGTGGTAGGCAGCCGGCTGCGCAGTGCCGCGTGGACTGTTCGCATGCCATCGTGGAAAGGCGGCAGAAGATTGTGGGTGATCGAAGAAAGATCCCCGATGTCCGGCTCGATCAACTGCATCTCGGAAAAAATCTGCGGCAGCTGGTTCGCGCGCAGGACCTCGTGCAACCGCTGTTCGAATGCCGCGGGAATCTCGTCCGCAAAGATGTATTCACGTGCAGGAAAGTCCAGCGCGAACCAATGTCGATGCAAATCCTGCGCCGCGCTACTGCTGACCGGGCGGTACGGACTAACTCCGCGATAGAACGTCGGGAAGTGGCCTGCTGGCCGTTGCTCTGCGAGTCCGTGCTCCACGAAATGGGCGAATCCCCAGAGCGAGGAAGCTGCGATATCCGGATTGGCCTTGCGGTAGAACGCCTCGTCGAAGCGCTCCGTAGGCACGATACGCGCGGTGTAGCCATGCAAAAGCCAGTGATGCATGGCGCTTTCCTGCGCCTCGAACGACGGCAATCCGGTCGCAGCAGCCCGCTGCTTGTAGATGTCCGGATCAAACAACGGTCCTGGTGCCACATCGATGAGCATGCCGCCGCGGAGATAGGCAAGAAACCGCTCCAGCGGCGTCCCGGTGCCGCCGTGCCACTCGGGCACGAACAGCGATACAAGCAATCGGATCGCGCTCGGCGGAACTTCTCTGCGCCACGCCGACGACGCTGCGGACAGTGCGCCGTAAATGTCCACGATGGACAGCGGCCCAGTGCCGAGGGTGTGCACGATGTGTTCGACCAGTGCGCTTGGAAATCGCCCCTGCGCCGCGCCGGCCGCCAGGAAATGTGCGTGGACGCCATCTGTGGTGCTCCCCAGCTGAGCCGCATACCACTGTGCATCGAACCAGACCGACGAGGGCGCCAATCTTCCGAGCCTCTGCTGCTGCAATAAGTTCATCGAGCGCGCAGCACCGAGTTCGTCCAGGCGGTGAACATAGCGTTCCATATCGAATGTCGCCGCCGCAAAGCGCTTCGTCGCATCCGCCATTCGCGCGCGCGCCGGCTCGTCCATGGCAAGGCGTCCGATCACTTCGGCTGCGGCATGGATATCCAGATGCTCGACCACTCCCGCCGCCGTCTCGGGATCTTCGAGCAGCAAGTCGGCGGTGCCACTCGCATTCTTGAAGCAGACGGTGGGAATACCTCGGTGAACCGCATCGATCGATACGTTCGGCAAGGGATCGAGCCTGGAGGCCAGGAGAAAGACATCGGCCAATCCGTAGACCGGATCCAGATCGGACACCTCGTCCAGGAAGCTCAGGTCTGCATCGAGATCCGAGCGGCTTAGCTGCTCTTTCAGGTAAATTGAGTAGCCCATGTCTTCGGTTGGCCGGTAGCCTTCGCCGATCCACATGAAATGCACGCGTCGCTTGAGTTGCAAGCGCTTCACCGCGGCCGCAACGGCGATGAACAGATCCACTCCCTTGCGGAGATTGACCGATCCAGCGCCCATCACGATCAGCGCGCCCTCATTTCGCAACTCGGCCAGTGTCTGGAGCCGCTCAGGCGCAAGCAGCTTGTGGACCGCCTTGCTTTCTGGAAGCCTGGACATCCCCTGCGCTTCGATGTGAAAACCGCGTGCCTGCAAAGCGGGATGCACTTCGAGGGATGAGCGTGCGACCAAGGGTGCCGGAAACACGACCTCGGATGCCGTATCGAGCGCTTTGCGCAGCGAATCCGCAGGCCAGACGGACGTCCCGAACTCGTGCACCAGCAGGAGGGTCGGCACGAAGCGCGTGGCGCAGACCTGGACTGCAACGCGCGATTCAATGCTGTTCACTATGGCGTACTTGAAGACCCGGCCTTCAAACAAGGGGGAAAGTCCCGCTTCGGCATCGATCGGTGTGGGTCGCCCTCCCTCGAAAGGCCCATGCGATTCGACACTAAGCGCTTCGAACTCAGGTGCAAGGACGCCTTCTCCCAACAGCACCGTGAACACGTTGTAGCGCCTGGAGAGAAGCTGTGCGATGTTCCATCCAAGGATGGGGGCGCCGGTGCGCGAAGTCTCGTGCACCACAACGATGACGTTCTCTCGTTGCGGATCCATCAGCTCGGGCCTTGCCGTGCGCCTGACCGCCGGAGGCCGGGGCCGCCGATTCTCCCGGTGGCCGTCCGAGATGTAGTGCAGCAGGCAGTTCATCGCCGCCGCCGCAATATCCGATTGGCACTTGAAGTAATAAGCAGAATCGAAACGCGCCGACGGCGCAAGGCCCAGGGGTTCGCCCAGCAGCAGGTAGTGGACCGCCAGGTCCCGATCGGCGCCAAGGACGTTTGCACGCTCCCCATAAAAGGCGGGATCGAACAAGGGATTGGGACAAAGCTTGTCCGCCAAGGTCTGGAAGTAGGAATTGGCGTCGAGACTGGCCGCCGCTTTCTCGACGTCGCCTGCTTCGAGATCGGCCTGCGTTGCGGTGATCAGCCGTGCCCACGCGGCGGCAGCTGCATCATCGAAACCGAGGTTTTGAAAGTACCGCTCGGCATGCGAACCAGGCGCAAGCAGCAGCGTCGAGCGTGCTTTAAGCACATCGAGCTGGGTCGCCCACTCGCCGATCGTGGTGCCAACCGGGCGAGGAGCGGTGGCGGCGAGTTCTGGTGGGGCAAGACCAAGGTCGATCACCTCTGCATCAGCAGGTGCCGGTACTCGCTCGATTGCCGCCGGGCGAGCCGCGTACCGCCGCGCGCGCCATTCCCCTATCTTTTTCGGGAGCTGCAAGGTGGCGGACCACCAGATCAACTTGGCCGCGCGCCGGACAGTGCGCGCGGCACGCGGCCTGCTCGCGAAGAGGCGCCGGACCGGGGCCGTGGCACGCCAACTGGAACTCGACTCCACCGCGGCAAGGCGTGCAGCGACGGATTCTCTCTGCATGCTGGCGTTCTGCGCTTGTTGGCACTGCCAAGTTGCCTCTTGCTCTGCCGCGTCCGCTCTGATGCGCTCCGCCTGGGCGCTACTTTGCGTTGCATCGGCTCTCGCTTGTTCTGCCTCCGCCCGGTTTCTCGCAGCTTCGGTTTTGCCGCGCTCCGCCTCGGCCCTAGCCTCCGCGGCCTCAGTCGAGTTTTCCGCCGCCTCGGCCCTGGCCTCCGCCGCTTCGGCCCTGGCCTGCGCAGCCTCAGCCAGGTTTTGCGCCGACGTGGCTCTGGCCTCCGCAGCCTCAGCCGAGTTTTCCGCCGCTTCGGCCCTTGCCTGCGCAGCTTCAGCCAGGTTTTGCGCCGACGTGGCTCTGGCCTCCGCAGTCTCTATCAAGGTCCGAGCGGCCTCCGCTTTCGCGCGCTCCGCCTCGGCGCGTTCAAGCGCCGTGTCGGCTTTGCGGGATTCCGTCGCGGCTAGCGCGCACTGCGCTTCGGCGAACTGCCGAGCTTCGGCCACAGCCTGATCTTTCTCGAGATGCGTAAGCCGCAGTTCTTCAACCTTGGCCTCCAATGCGGTGAGAGCCTCTTGATGGGTCGCCTGCGTGCGCTGGCTGGCCTCTACGTATTCCTCTTGCAGGCGCTGCACGTTGCCTGCGTACTCGCTCAACGAGTCCTTCAACAGGATGTCCCGCTCAGCCAACACACCCCGCAATGCAGCGTACTCCGATAACGCTCCCTGGATCCTTGCTTCATATTCAGCCAGGTCGCGTTGATGCTGCTTAGTGGCCTCCACCCTGAAGCTGTCGAGCGTGGCTGACAACTTGATGAAGCTGAAATCTGTGAATGCATAGAGCTCAACGAGCTGGTTTTGCTGAGCCGTGTCATTCAGCAACTCGAAAAGCCATTGCAAGCCGAGAACCCAGGCGCTGCGATGCGGCGATTGCACACACGCCATGGCCACAAGAAACTTGACGTTGAACCCCTTCGGGTGGCGCCACCGCTCGAGTTCGGGGAACACCTGCACGACCTCGTCGAAGCTGCGCAGGGCGAGAAGGTTTTTGCGCAGGAAATTCCATTCATGGCTACTGCGTACGGCCACGTCAGGGCGGTCACCACTGACATTCGAATTGTCTGAAAAGAGCCGGTGCAGCGTCAGCTTTTCTTCGAGCACGTGGATGGGGTGCTGGAGAACGAGGCGGCTCCAGAATTCTGCGTCGTCTATCTGTCCGAGCCCGTAGCGATAACCTCCGATCTCGTCGTAGCAACTTCTGCGGATGAGCGAGCTCGGATGATTGAGCGTATTCTTTTCGTCGAACAATTCTCTCAGCCACGCCCATCGCGGCTGGTTGCCTCGATTGAACCAGTCGTTTTCCAGTCTGGTACCCGTCTCGTCGATCACTTGCACCCAAGTGAATACGGCGCCGATCTCCGGGCGTTCGTCAACATAGGCCATTTGCGTGGCCAGCTTTTCAAGTTCCCAAACATCATCGGAATGATGTATTGCGATGTACTCACCCGTTGCATGCTCGCGGATGACCTTTTCGATCAGAGGCGATATTTCTCCGTTGACTTGGCTGCGGAACAGTTTTATCCGCTCGTCGGAATAGCTGTTTATGATCGTCCAGGAATTGTCCGACGAGGCGTCATCAAGTATGAGGAGTTCCAGATCGGTGAAACTTTGGCGAAGCACGCTATCGATCGACTCACGTATATGTTTTTCGTGGTTGAATGACGTGAGTATTACAGAGATCTTTGGCATTTTTTTATCTCGAGGTGAGAGCAGATTCCTTGCTCCAAAACGATTGATTTCGGTTTGTGCAGCGCACTCAATTCACCCGGTCGAGCGCATAGATTAATTCAGGCGTGTTTTCTCGCGTCTTGCTATCCTTCAATCGCAGGCCGATGCAAAATTCTCCAGTTCCTGAATCTTTGAAGGTTCGAAACGTCAGATTGATTTTTTCGCCGGCTCCGACCGCAATTTTTGGAATCGGAAAGTATGACTGCCTCCAGCTGGTCGAACCCTCCAGGGGCGATGTGCTGAGGCACTTCCCCTCAATAACCTCAAGGTCGAAATGACCCAGGAACCCATGGCAAGTTCCGGCAGAGGGGTAGGTGAATTCGAGTTCCTTTTCGAAGAAGTAATCGTCGACTGTTGATGTTCGAAAATCGAACGAAGCGACGCTGGCTGTGTCGACAATCGATTTTTCGTCGAATTGGTAAACAATTTCTCTTTGCGGAGATTTTGTCTCGGCGGCAAGTACATCTGAAAAATCAAAACCAAAAACAGGGGCTTGCCAGAATCCAAATCCTCTTTCGACGTAGAGGCGGTGATTGTCTATGGCAGACAAATACATCTGTGCTGATCTTGGGATGACTTGTCCATCGTCTTTCAGCGCGGCATCCCGGACCTTCGTGAAGGCGGAGAAATGAAGCCACTCATCCAGTACATACAGCCCGATAAACTCGGAAATTACCAGGTCAACTTTCGAATGGACCTCGAAACTGCCGGCATCCCCCTGGATGAACTTGATCGCATGAAGCCCATTTTTTTCTGCGATGCGACGTGAAAGCTCTATGGCGTCTGTTATTTCCAGGGCGAAAACCTCCTTGGCCCCGGCGCGGGCAGCAAACATCGACAGAATCCCCGATCCAGAACCGACATCGATGACCGTCTCGCCGCCTTTTATCGTGTGCTCAATGGCATCTCTGAAAGCTTGCGTTCTCCGCGTGTCAAGCAGCATGCCCCTTTGGCTTTTCCAGCCCTGGAAGTTCCGGTGGAGATCGACCGGTTGCGCTGTATTGCCCAGCGTGGCGAGAACACCCAGCTGAATGAGCTTGTCTATCAGTTCTTCGTTTAGACCAGAAGTGCTGTTTGCATCTCGTGGCACCCGAAAATTATTGACAAGCAGATGTCCGTCCGGGGACAGGCCGACTTTCTTGTTCATATCGTGCTAGTGAGCGTTTGGCTGGGGTCGCGTGATGTCATGGCGGCTCGGCCGCTCGATGAGGCAGTCGTACCGGTAGTACGCGGACGTGAGTCTTGCGTCCTGAGGCAAAAAACGGACTCGCAATCCGCTGTCCTCGATCACCCCCCGCAACTGAGACTGAGACCACCAGGTGCCTATGTGCGGCCTGCCCTCGGCCTCGCGCTGGCGGTAGAACGCCATTTTTCGATCGTCGTCGTAGTACACACCCAGACGATCTGCATCGGGAACCCCGCCGATAAAAATGGCCTCGACGCTCGGGCTGTTTCCCAGGGTGCGTAGCAATCTTGATAGATCATCGGATTGGAGGTGTTGAACGGAGGACTCCATGAACACCTTGGTCACACCGGAAAAAAATGAGCGATCGAGCGTCGAGACGTTGCCAACTACATACCGAACGTTGCTTGCGGCGTTGAAGCGGTTCGCACAATCGATCAGGTTTTCGGAAAAATCGACGCCAATGGTTTCCGCCACGCTGCGCGCGATGCCACTGGTGAGAAGCCCGTTACCGCAACACAGGTCGGCGACCCGATCGGTTTCATTCAGATTCAGCACTTGCCTGAGGCCGGCGACGGTCAGATCGATCTCGCTTTGCTCTTCTTCGACGCCGTTGATGGTGCGATCCACTTGCTTCATCAAGGAGTGGGCGAATTTGACGGCGTTGATGTCGTAGTAGCTTTTCCAGTATTGATTCATGGCGCTTATGGGGCTGACCGCGCTTGCATGGTGCGGTTTGGAATGCATCGGGGCGGGCGAGTCGATGAGAGGCGAAGAAGGGTGGGTGTCGTGTCCGTTCATACGCAATCCAATTGGCGCACCTGGACCATTCGATGGGCCACCGGCACTACGGTGCTTGCCGACGCGAGCCTGCTCGTTCCCGCAATTCCATTGAACATCAGTACGTCGATGATGGACAGGGAAGGCTCGAATGGATCGCCGGCCTGGGGATACGCAATCGCCGGCGGCTGCAGCGCGCTGAGCTTGATGCCGCGGCGACAAAACTCGTCCGGATCCAGAAGCGAAATGCCATTCGCTGGGTTGATGAATTCGGTGGCGCCCATGTTCTGCACCATGGCCAGCGTGCGATCCCCGCGGTCGGGGATCGTGCGGTAGTCGAAGTGATAGTCCGAAGAAATGACGATCTCGCTGCGAATCGACAGCGCCTTGCAGACCTGCCTGACGATGCGGCAGTTCAGCGCACCAATGGTCGGCTCCTGTCCACCGAACAGCGCGGATTCGACGAGTTCCATTGTTTCAGCGAAGAAGGGTGCCTTGGTCCTGTAGTCCGCAAGCTGGTTGACGATCCTGGTCTTCCACACTGGAGATGGCGTGGTTCTCACGTTGCGAATGGCGGTTGTGAACGGATGCCTTGCCACGGGCGCATGGATGTAGCGCCATCCGCCGCCCGGCTTGAGAATGCGATTGCGGTTCACCCAACCCCGATCGATGTACTGCGCGTTGTCGAACAATTCGAAGCAATCCACGGCGGCGATCAACTGCCAGTACCCTAGGTAGGGAAAGAAATACGGCTGCATCGACGCCAAGCGCTTCAGCTTCATGACCGTGATCCAGCCTGCTGCAAGAGGGCGACGATGCGGTCCACGTCCGCGTTGGATAGCGCCGGGTAGATCGGCAGGCAAATCACTTCTTCTGCCGCCTTGTGTGCCACCGGCAGTCCGCTCGGCTGAGCCGAAGGCAGTTCGTGGTACATCTCAAAACTGCTGACAAGCGGGTAGAAGTAGCGGCGGGTGTGGATGTCGTTTGCCTGCAGCATCGCGTAGAGTTCATCGCGCGCGAGCGGGTACTCGGACCGGACGAGTATCGGAAAGTAGGCGTGGTTCGCAATGCGTTCGCCTGCATTCCCGATGCAGTGGATGCCCTTGACTGCGCGCAACCCTTTCCGATATCGCGCGTCGATCTCGCCTCGCCTGGCGATCGCTTGGTCCACGTCGCGCAACTGCAGTAGGCCGAGTGCGGCATTGAACTCGCTCATCTTGCCGTTGATGCCCGGCGTGACCACTGTGACTTCGTCGACGAAGCCGAAGTTCTTTAATTGGTCGATATGGCGTTTGGTTTGCGCATCGGGCGACACGATGGCGCCGCCTTCGAACGTATTGAAGACCTTGGTGGCATGAAAGCTCAGCACCGACAGGTCACCGTGTTTCAGGAGGCTGCCGCTGTGTAATTGCACGCCGAAGGCGTGGGCGGCGTCATAGATCACCTTCAGCCCGTGCGCGCGTGCGATCTTCTCTATTGCCTCGACATCGCAGGGGTGTCCATAGCAGTGAACGGGCATGATGGCGCTCGTTGCGGGCGTGATCGCCGCTTCGATCCGTGCCGGATCGAGGTTGAGCGTGTGGGGATCGATGTCGACAAACACCGGCTTGATGCGGTTCCACAAGAGGGAATGCGCAGTAGCGGTGAACGAGTAGGGCGTGGTGATGACCTCCCCCGACACCCCGAGTGCCTGCAGTGCGGTGACCAGCCCGATCGTGCAATTGGTGAAGAGCGATATGTGCTCGACGCCGAGGTATTCGCACAGCGCGGCCTCCAGACGATCATGGAAAGGGCCGCCGTTGGTGAGTATCTTGCTGTCCCAAATTTCGCGCAGGTAAGGCAGGAACTCCTCGAGGCTCGGAAGGACCGGCTGTGTCACATAGATAGGCCCCGCGGATTTTTTCGCGTTGCAGGAGCTGCGGTCCTCAGGCCACGCGTATTCACCCGGTCCGGTGCCGCCGCGTTCTTCCAATGCCACTGGTGCTGTATCGAAAAGCATTGCTAGACCTTGGGCGGTGTCCGCTCAGACAAGCGCCGGCTCACGGGCCCGCTCCATCAGCTGGCAGAATCGGGCGCAGCCCTCTTCCAGCGTGTAGAAGGGAGTCCAGCCGAGTTTTTCGCGGGCGCGTTCGATGTCGAGAAACGTCTGGGAAACGTCGAATTTCCGATGGGGCATGTACCGGACCTCGGTTTCCAGGCCCGTCTGCTTGCGAAGAACGCGAAGCACATCGTTGAGGCTGTGGCCGACGCCGCTGCCGATGTTGAAGGTGCCTGACTTCTCGCGGCGCCCCGCAAGAAGCAGCGCCCTGGCGACGTCGGCGACGTAGATGTAGTCTCGAACGGCCGAGCCATCGCCCCAGATCTCGATGGTCTGTCCATTCACCAGCTTGTTGAGAAAGGTCGCGATCACGCCTTGCGTGCCGATGCGCCGCTGATGCATTCCGTAGGGATTGGAGATTCGCAAGACGTTGGCCTGGAGGCCGTGGAGTTCGGAATAAAGGTGCAGATAGTTCTCAACGGCGACCTTGACCACGCCATAGGAACTAATCGGTTGCAGCGTGTGCCATTCCGGAACCGGAAGCACGCAAGGATTTCCGTAAACCGTTCCACCAGAGGACGCGTAGACGAGGCGGTTGACGCCCAATCGCGACATCGCCTTGAGAAGGCGCAAGGTCCCTGCAAGATTGCTGGTGACGTCTCCGATCGGATCGGCGTTCGAACCGCTGGGAACGGTCGTGCTGATGAGGTGATAGACCAAATCGACGTTTTCCAACGCCGCGTCCAGGCCCTGGCCGTCGATGAAGTTTCCCTCGAATTCCTCGACATTGCCCTTGAACGCGGGCTGGTCCGTAGATGAGGAGGAAGGCTGACGATCGAAAGTTCGGACGGACGCGCCGTCGCGCAGGAGCACATCGACGAGATTGCGTCCGAGAAAACCTCGCCCACCCAGCACCAAGACTCTAGTTCCGGTCAAAGAATTCATGGACGAAGCAATCCTCGTTGTGAGAGGCGCCGTATGACAGGCCGCACTCGATACACCGTTGTAATTACACAGATCACCAAGCGCTAGCGGTGATCTGAGACAGTTCATTGCGTACTTTTGTCTTATTTCAAATTTCGGCTTCATAAACCGGAAAATGTTCCGGCGCGATGGGCTGATTAGGTCGGAATCATTAAGTTACGCAGTGCAACCGATGCTAAGAATCCGGCGATCCGATGAACATCACTGGTTTCCGTAGTTATCAATCGATACGCTTGTTGAGCTCGCCGGGTCAGCTGTGTTGGATCAAAAAAGATAATATAAACAATGACTTAGGCAACCGATGACTGCGAACAGAAGGTTTTTGTCGGCGTAACAGAAGGCTGGAACTGCCGTTTTTTCTAACCACGGTTGGGCCGCGGGACCCCTGGGGCAAACGATTTTTCAACAAAACTAAAGTACTACTGAGAAAGCGGCCGAACGGCTACGCTTGTTCGTTGACTGGGCATCCAGGCCCGCGCCCAAACGACCCCTGCAGGGATGCAGCACTAGACATCGCTCCTGACTAAAAAATCCAACAGGTCGCGGGCAATTCCCCATCGCGGAACCATTCCTGGAGCACGGTCTTCGGCTTGCGCAATCGCGCATGCTCCTGTAACGTTGTGTAAGTACGCGTAAGCAACGCCTTTCCTCTGGAGTCATTTTGAAGATCACCAAACGCCGCCTGATCGAAGGCGGCGCCGCGGCAATTGCCGCATCGCTTTTTGCGCCCGGTTCATGGGCACAGCGCGCCGGCACAGGCGCTGCAGGCGGCGACGCCGCATGGCCGACCAAGCCTCTTCGCATCCTGGTGGGCTTTCCCGCCGGGGCCTCGCCCGACCTTGCAGCCCGCGCCATCGCGGAGCCGCTGTCGAAGATCCTGCGCCAGCCGGTCACGGTCGAGAACAAGCCGGGCGCGAGCGGCAACGTCGTGGCCGACCTGGTGGCCAAGGCGACCGACGACCACACCATCGGCGCGCTGATCAACGGCAATCTCACGATTGCGAAGCTGCTCAATCCCAAGCTCAACTTCGATCCGGAGAAAGACTTCGCGCCGGTCGGCCTCATTGGCACTGCACCGCTCGTGCTGGTGGTTTCCGGCAATGCGCCGGGCAAGACCGCCGCCGACCTGCTGCTGTGGACGCGCAACCTCAGCAGCAGCGGCAAGTACGGCACGCCGGGCGTGGGAACCGTGGGCCACCTGGGCATGGAACTCATCAAGAGCCGCGCTGCCATCACGGCCCAGCACAAGCCCTACACGGGCAATCCGCAGGTGATCGCCGGCCTGCTGGGGGGCGAGATCCAGCTGGCGCTGCTGCCGCCCGGCCTGGCCATGCCGCATGTGAAGTCCGGCAAGATCAAGGCCATCGGCGTGACGTCGCCCGAGCGCAGTCCACTGGCCAACGAGTTGCCCACGATCCGCGACGCCGACGTGCGCGGCGCCGACCTGGAAATCTGGACCGCGCTGGCCGCCCCTGCAGGCATGAAGCCCGCCGCCATCGCCAAGCTCAATGCGGCGCTGGCCGAGGCGACGGGCTCGCCCGAAGTGAGCGATGCGCTGCTGAAGACCGGTTGGCAGGCGCAGCCGGGCACGCCCGACGCGCTGGCCAAGCGCATGCGCGCCGACACCGCGCGGCTGGGCGGCGTGATCATCATGAAGGGCATTCACTCCGCGGGCTAGGACGCCACCCGAAGCGCCTTCGGCGCCCGGCGTCCATGCCGGAGGCACGGACCCTTCGGCCCGGCAAAGCCGGTTCCGCGGGTGCGCTGGACTGGGCCGCTCCTGGTTACAGCAACCGCGAAATTTTTTTCGCGGCATCCAACAGCGCCGGCAGCATCGTCTCCTGCATCACCTTTGCGTTGGTGCGGTTGGCTTGCCCGGTGATGTTGAGCGCGGCCACCATGCGGCCCTGACGGTTCACGATGGGCGCCGCCACTGAAATCAGGCCTTCTTCCAGCTCCTGGTTCACCAGGCACCACTGCTGTTTGCGCGCCTGCGCCACCTTGGCCATCAGTGCGTCGACGTCGGTCACGGTGTGCTTGGTGAGCGCCGTGCGCTCCGAGGCTTCGAGCCGCGCGCGCACCTCGTCGTCTTCCAGGTCGGCCAGCAGCAGGCGGCCGAGCGACGTGCAGTACGCCGGCAGCCGCGAGCCCACGCCCAGGCTGATGCGCATGATCTTCTGCGTCGGCACGCGCATCACATAGACGATGTCGGTCGCATCCAGCACGGCGGCCGAGCAAGACTCCTGCACCTGCTGCACCAGCGCTTCCATCACCGGCTCGGCGCGGTTCCAGATCGGCATCGAAGAGAGATAGGCAAAGCCCAGGTCGAGGATGCGCGGCGTGAGCGTGAAGAGCTTGCCGTCGGTCACCACGTAGCCCAGCGTCTGCAGCGTGAGCAGGATGCGCCGCGCGCCGGCCCGCGTGAGCCCGCTGGCGGCCGCCACTTCGCTCAGGGTCTGTCGTGGCGCGCTTGCGCTGAAAGAGCGGATCACCTGGAGGCCGCGTGCAAACGACTGCACATAGCTGTCGCCGGGGGCGGGTGTGTCGGGTGGTGTCGTGTGGGTTGCCATATCGGGCTTTCGTCTTTAGAATTCATTATACGAACAAATGTTCTTTAGACGAACAATTCTGCGGTTCGCAGAATCGGACGGTTGTTGGTTTTGTTCGCAGGGTTAGATTTCTTTTTCTCAACTCCCGGAGACAGGCTTCATGATCAACAAGATCGCGCGCTCGGTCGCCGATGCCCTTGCAGGCATCCAAGACGGCGCCACGGTTCTCATCGGCGGCTTTGGCACCGCCGGCATTCCCGGCGAACTCATCGACGGTCTCGTCGAACAGGGCGCCAGGGATCTCACCGTGGTCAACAACAACGCCGGCAACGGCGAAACCGGCCTTGCCGCGCTGCTCAAGGCCGGCCGTGTGCGCAAGATCATCTGCAGCTTTCCGCGCCAGGCCGACAGCCAGGTGTTCGACGGGCTCTACCGCAGCGGCAAGATCGAACTCGAACTCGTGCCCCAGGGCAACCTGGCCGAGCGCATTCGCGCCGCGGGCGCGGGCATCGGCGCCTTCTATTGCCCCACGGGCTACGGCACGCAGCTCGCGGGCAACCGCGAAACCCGCGAGATCGATGGCGTGCAGTACGTGCTCGAGTACCCCATCAACGGCGACGTGGCGCTCATCAAGGCCGAGCGCGGCGACCGATGGGGCAACCTGGTCTACCGCAAGGCCGCACGCAACTTCGGCCCGGTGATGGCCATGGCTTCCAAGAAGACCATTGCCACCGTGCACGACATTGCCGAACTCGGCACCCTCGACCCCGAGACCATCGTGACTCCGGGCATCTTCGTGCACCAGGTGGTGCGCATCGAACGCGTGGCTACGCAAGCCGGCGGTTTCAAGAAGGCAGCATGACCATGAGCAGCACTACCTACACACGTCGCACCAAGGACCAGCTCGCCGCCCGCGTGGCGCAGGACATCTTCGACGGCGCCGTCGTCAACCTGGGCATCGGCCAGCCCACGCTGGTGGCCAACCACCTGCCGAAGGGCCGCGAAGTCATTCTGCAGAGCGAGAACGGCATTCTGGGCATGGGCCCCGCACCCGCGGCCGGCGAAGAAGACTACGACCTCATCAACGCCGGCAAGCAGCCGGTCACGCTGCTGCCGGGCGGCTCGTTCTTTCACCACTCCGACAGCTTCGCGATGATGCGCGGCGGGCACCTCGACATCTGCGTGCTCGGCGCGTTCCAGGTCTCGGCCACCGGCGACCTTGCCAACTGGCACACCGGCGAGAAAGACGCCATTCCCGCCGTCGGCGGCGCCATGGACCTCGCCATCGGCGCCAAGCAGACGTGGGTGATGATGGACTTGCTCACCAAGCAGGGCACGAGCAAACTGGTGAACGAATGCACCTATCCGCTCACCGGCATCCGTTGCGTCAAGCGCGTGTACTCCGACCTGGCCACGCTCGAATGCACGCCTGAAGGCCTGAAGCTCGTCGATCTGGTCGAAGGGCTCAGCCGCGAGGAGCTCGAGAAGCTCGTGGGTTTGCCTATCGCCGCATAAAAGCGGACTTGCGAATCGATTCATTTCCAACGAGACACACCATGACCACCCAAGCCTTCATCTGCGACGCAGTCCGCACCCCCTTCGGCCGCTACGGCGGTTCGCTCAGCAGCGTGCGCGCCGACGACCTCGGCGCCGTGCCGCTGCGCGCACTCATGGAACGCAACAAGAACGTCGACTGGCAGGCCGTGGGCGACGTGCTCTACGGCTGCGCCAACCAGGCCGGCGAAGACAACCGCAACGTGGCGCGCATGTCGGCGCTGTTGGCGGGCCTGCCGCTCGAACTAGGCGGCGCCACCATCAACCGCCTGTGCGGCTCCGGCCTCGACGCAGTGGGCACGGCTGCCCGCGCCATCCGCGCCGGTGAAGCCGGCCTCATGATCGCCGGCGGCGTGGAAAGCATGAGCCGCGCGCCTTTCGTCATGCCCAAGGCCGAGAGCGCCTTCAGCCGCAACAACGCCGTGTACGACACCACCATCGGCTGGCGCTTCGTCAACAAGCTCATGAAGGCTCAGTACGGCGTCGACTCGATGCCCGAGACGGCCGAGAACGTGGCCACCGACTACAAGATCGAGCGTGAAGCCCAAGACCTGATGGCGCTCAACTCGCAGCTGCGCGCCGTGGCCTCGCAGAAGTCCGGCTTCTTCGACGCCGAGATCGTGCCCGTGAGCGTGCCGCAGAAAAAGGGCGACGCCATCATCGTCAACAAGGATGAGCATCCACGCGAGACCAGCTTTGAATCGCTCGCCAGGCTCAAGGGCGTGGTGCGCCCCGACGGCACCGTGACGGCGGGCAACGCCAGCGGCGTGAACGACGGCGCCTGCGCGCTGCTGTTGGCTGACGAAGCCAGCGCCGCCAAGCACGGCCTCACGCCGCGCGCCCGCGTGGTCGGCATGGCCACCGCCGGCGTGGCACCACGCGTCATGGGCATCGGCCCCGCGCCCGCCACGCAGAAGGTGCTGGCGCTCACCGGCCTCACCATCGACCAGATCGACGTGATCGAACTCAACGAAGCCTTCGCGGCGCAAGGCCTTGCCGTGCTGCGCCTGCTGGGCCTGCAGGACGACGACGCGCGCGTCAACATCAACGGCGGCGCCATTGCGCTCGGCCATCCGCTGGGCGCCAGCGGTGCGCGCCTGGCCACCACAGCGGTCAACCAGCTGCGCAAGGGCGGCGGCCGCTACGCGCTGTGCACCATGTGCATTGGCGTGGGGCAGGGCATTGCGGTGATCCTGGAACGGGTCTGAGGACCGCGCCGGGCGAGGCCTGCCGCCCGGCCGATTGGCTCGATCGGGGCGGGGACACCCCCGCCTCGTGCAACGTAGTGTGTCGATTTCCAGCCTCGACACAGAGGCATACGCAATGTGCGCCAGGAGCTCGATGAGCGGAAAACAATCCGCCCGTCATCCACCAGCGCCCATTGCGCATCGCACCGAGGAAATCACCATGAAGCTCACCCATATTGCCATTGGCGCGGCCATTGCCGCGTCGGTGGGCGCCCTGACGTTTGCCGCGCCGCAACTCGGCGGCAACACGCCCGCGGGCGTGGCGCGCGCTGCGCCGGAGTTCCAGAACATCGACACCTGGCTCAACTCGCCGCCGCTCAAGCTCGAAGCCCTGCGCGGCCAGGTGGTGCTGGTCGACTTCTGGACCTACACCTGCATCAACTGCCTCAATCACCTGCCGCACGTGAAGGAGTGGCACGAGAAGTACAAGGACAAGGGCCTGACCGTGGTGGGCGTGCACACGCCGGAGTTCGCGTTCGAGAAATCGACGAAGAACGTGAAGGACGCCATCCAGCGCCTGCAGATCGAGCATGCGGTGGCGCAAGACAACAGCTATGGAACCTGGAAGGCCTTCAACAACCAGTACTGGCCCGCGGTGTACCTGATCGACAAGGAGGGCCGCATCGCCTATTCGCACTTTGGCGAAGGCAGCTACGGCACCACCGAGAAGAAGATCCAGGCGCTGCTTGCGGAGCCTTCGAATGCAACCGCTGCCAATGCGCCGAGCGGCCCGAAATGAAGAAGCTCTGGTTCGCCCTGCTGTTCTTTGCGGGCGGCCTGGCGCACGAGGTGCGCAACCCGATCAGCTGCCAGTGCATCGCGTCGGTCAGTCTCGCGCCTCGACCGCCGAAGCGAAGACGTAGCCTTCGCTGCGCACGGTCTTGATGTAGCGGGGCTCGCGCGCGTCGTCGCGCAGGCGCTGGCGCAGCCGGCTCACGAGCAGGTCGATTGAGCGCTCGAAGAGCTCGGCTTCGCGGCCCTGGGTGAGGCTCAGCAGCTGGTCGCGGCTCAGCACCTTTTGCGGGTGGTCGAGAAACACGCGCAGCAGCCGGTACTCGGCGCCGCTCAGCGCCACCATCACGCCGCTTTCGTCGATCAGGTGACGGGCTACCGTGTCGACCTGCCATTCGCCGAACCCCAGCTTCTGTGCGGACTCGATGGCGCCCATGTTCGGCGGCAGCATGCGCGTGCGGCGCATCACGGCGCGAATGCGCGCGAGCAGCTCGCGCGCGGAAAACGGCTTGGCCAGGTAGTCGTCGGCACCCATTTCAAGGCCCAGGATGCGATCGGCCTCCTCGCTGCGCGCAGTCAGCATGAGGATGGGCGTCGCCTTGTACTTGCCGGTGCGCAGGTCGCGGCAGAGCGTGAGCCCGTCTTCGCCGGGCAGCATCAGGTCCAGGATGATTAAATCGAACGGGCCCGATTCCTCCAGCGCCGCACGCATGTGCCGGCCGGTGGGCACCGCGACCACGCGCAAGCCGTTCTTCACCAGGTAGGTCGTGAGCAGCTCGCGAATTTCCCGGTCGTCGTCGACGATGAGGATGTGGTCCGAAGTCTTTGGCGTCATGGCATCGAGCGGAAAAGATGGGGCGCGGGCAGCGTGCCTGGCAGGGCGCGCGCGACATTATGTTGCGCGCCCGCCCGGTTTGGTTGGAGCTCAGTGCCGCGCGGATGCAAGCTTCCATACCGCGTCGGCAAACGCCTCGGGCGCTTCCTGCGGCACGTTGTGGCCGGCATTCACGATCAGGTGCGAACGAGGGCCGGTGAACTTGGCGGCATAGCCCTTTCCGTCGGTTGCGGGCACCACGCCGTCCGAATCGCCGTCCATGGTGATGGTCGGCACGCCAATGGTTGGCAAGGTGGCAAGCCGCTTTTCCAGTTCGGCGTACTTGGGAAAGCCGTCCGCGAGGCTCAGGCGCCAGCGGTAGTTGTGAATCACGATCTGCACGTAGTCCGGGTTGTCGAACGATGCGGCGGTGCGCTCGAAGGTGGCGTCGTCATAGGCCCACTTGGGCGAATTGGTGGTCCACAGGATGCGCGCGATGTCGCGCCGGTTGGCCTCCAGGCCGAGGCGGCCGCGCTCGGTTGCAAAGTAGTACTGGTACCACCAGCCGTGTTCCGCCTTGGCCGGCAGCGGCAGCTTGTTGCCCGGCAGGTTGGTCATGATGTAGCCGTTCACCGAGAGCAGGCCCAGGCAGCGCTCCGGCCAGAGCGCCGCAATGATGCAGGCGGTGCGCGCGCCCCAGTCGTAGCCGACCATCACGGCGCGGTCGATGTTCAATGCGTCGAGCAGCGCAATCTGGTCCAGCGCCACGGCCGATTGTTGGGCCGAGCGGGGGTTGCCACTGTCCAGAAAGCGCGTGCTGCCGTGGCCGCGCAGGTGCGGCACGATCACGCGGCAGCCGCGCGCGGCAAGCAGCGGCGCCACCTCGGCATAGCTGTGGATGTCGTAGGGGTAGCCATGCATCAGCAGCACCGGAACGCCGTCTGCGGGGCCGGCCTCGTAGTAGCCGACGTCGAGTTCGCCGGCCTTGATCTGCTTGATGGGGCCGAGCTGCTGCGGCTTGCCCGCCCGCGCGGCGGCCGCGTGGGCCGCGCCCATGAATGCCAGCTCCGCAGCGGCAACGCCGGCAATGGCGCCTCCGAGGAGAAATCGGCGTTGGCGGTTGACTGCTTCATTCGACATGTGCGTTTCCTTGGCGTTGATTGGTTGCTGGATGAATGGATGCGCCATTGGATTCGCGGCATGTATTTGCCATGTGTCGAGAAAAGGGTGTTCTTGTATGCCCGTGTACTTCTGCGGCCGCAGATACACAGGCATACAAAGCGGCCGCGTGAAAGCCTTGGGGGCCGCGATGCTCAGGGGCGCCACGATGCCGCAGATGCTCCGCGATGAAACGTAGTGTGTGGATTTATCGCGCGGATACACAGGCATACGCAATGTGCGTTGGCAGGGGAGAGGCGGCTCAACAATCCGTCCGTTCCCAACCAACCACTCCCAAGGAATCACCATGTCCCGTATCGAAAAAGTTCTCTACACCGGCAAGACCCGCACCTCTTCGGGCGGCCGCGACGGCGAAGCGCGCAGCTCCGACGGCCGGCTCGACATCAAGCTTTCATCGCCCGGCAGTGCGGGCAGCGGCACCAATCCCGAGCAGCTGTTTGCAGCGGGCTGGTCGGCCTGCTTCATCGGCGCCATTGGCAAGGCGGCTGGCAAGATGAAGGTCGCGCTGCCGCCCGACCTGGCCGTCGATGCCGAAGTCGACCTTGGCGTGGCGGGCACCGAGTACTTCCTGCAGGCGCGCCTGAACGTGAGCCTGCCAGGATTGGACCGCGAAGTGGCCAAGGCACTGACCAACGCGGCGCATCAGACCTGCCCATACTCCAAAGCCACCCGGGGCAACATCGACGTTGCCATCCACCTGGTGTGAGCCAGCGGTATTCATAGACAAGAGGTGCTCATGTCCACTCCCGCGAATCTTTCTGCGAACCCGTCCGGTGCCGCGAGTGCCGCCGGTGGGGGCATGGCCGCTCGGGGCTGGCGCCGGCTGCTGCCCGGTTCGCTGTTCTACCGCGTGACGCTGATCATCGTGGTGGGCCTGGCCATTGCGCAGCTTCTTACCTTCGCCGCCATCCGCTACGAAAGGAACCTGGCGCTTCGCGAGCTGATGATGATCGGCATCGAGCGCGACATTGCAAGCTCGGTCGCCATCCTCGACCGCCTGCCCGTGGCGGAACGCGCCGGCTGGCTCGACCGGCTGGAGCGGCGCAACTACCGCTTCGTGCTGGGTGGCAGCGCCGAGGGCGGGGAGCCCGGCTCGCAGGCTTCGCGGCAGTTTGCCAAAGCCATCGCCGATGCGATGCGCCCGTTCGAGATCGTCAAGGTCGGCGAAGTGGCCTGGCCGCCCGAGGGCTTGCAGATCCAGGTTCGGCTCGGCGACGGTTCTTCCGTGGTGGTTCATGCCATGCGCGTGGGCATGCCGGTCTCAAGCTGGGTCATGTGGGTCCTCGTGATCCAGCTGCTGGTGCTGGCGGTATGCGCCTGGGTTGCGGTCCGGCTGGTGACGCGGCCGCTCGCGCAACTGTCCGCCGCGGCCGACGACCTGGGGCCCGATCTCAAGGGGCAGAGCCTCGCTGAAGAAGGCCCGACCGAAGTGGCGCATGCTGCGCGTGCCTTCAACGCCATGCAGCAGCGCATTGCGGGCTACATGGCCGAGCGGGTCGAGATTCTCGCCGCCATTTCGCACGACCTGCAGACGCCCATCACGCGCATGCGGCTGCGCACCGACCTGATGGACAACGAGCACGACCGCGAGAAGTTCCGCCAGGACCTCGACGCCATGCACTCGCTGGTGCGCGAAGGCGTCACCTATGCGCGCACGCTGCACGGCGCGACCGAGCCGCCCCTGCGCATCGATGCCGACGCGCTGCTTGAAAGCATGGTGGCCGACTACGAAGACGTGGGCCAGCCGGTTCGGCTCGAAGGCAAGGCTGGCGCGCCCATCGTGAGCCGACCCAACGCGCTGCGCAGGATCTTGATGAACCTGATCGACAACGCGCTGAAGTTCGGCAGCGACGTGCGTTTGCGCGTACATGCCGAAGGCGGCCAGCTGGTGCTGAGCGTGCTCGACAACGGTCCGGGCATTCCGCCCGACGAACTGGAGGCGGTGCTCAAGCCCTTCTACCGCGTCGAGAGTTCGCGCAACCGCAGCACCGGCGGAACCGGGCTGGGCCTTGCCATTGCGCACCAGCTGGCCATGGCCATGGGCGCCGAGCTCACGCTGCACAACCGCACCGAAGGCGGGCTGGAGGCGCGGCTCGCGCTGGCCACCGTGCCCGCTCGCTGAATTCACCCGTCACGAACGACCGACATCATGCTCATCCTCCTCGTTGCCTACCTGGGCGGGGTGCTCACCATCCTGAGCCCTTGCATCCTGCCGGTGCTGCCTTTCGTGTTTGCGCGCGCCGACCGCCCGTTTCGCTCGCACGGCCTGCCCATGCTGCTGGGCATGGCGCTGGCCTTTGCCGCGGTGGCCACGCTGGCCGCGGTGGGCGGCGGCTGGATCGTCACGCTCAACGAGTACGGGCGCTACGCCGCCCTGGCAATGCTCGCGCTGTTCGGCGTGACGCTGCTGTTTCCGGCCGTCGCCGATCGCATGACCCGGCCGCTGGTGGCGCTGGGGCTGCGCATGTCCGAGCCGCGCGGCCCTGCGGGCGCGGGCACCGCCTCGGTGTTCTCGCCGCTGTTGCTGGGCGTGGGCACGGGCCTGCTGTGGGCGCCATGCGCGGGCCCGATCCTCGGCCTGATCCTGACCGGCGCGGCGCTCAATGGCGCGAGCGTGGGTACTTCGCTGCTGCTGCTCGCCTACGCCGCCGGTGCCTGCACCTCGCTGGCGGCCGCGCTGCTCTTCGGCGGGCGACTGTTCTCCATCATGAAGCGCTCGCTGCATACCGGCGAATGGGTGCGGCGCGCAGCGGGCGCTGCCGTGATGGTGGGCGTGGGTGCCATTGCGCTGGGGCTGGATACGGGGCTGCTCGCGCGCCTGTCAGTGGGCACCACGTCGCAGCTCGAGCAGGCGCTGGTGGAAAAAATCAAGAAAGACGCGCCGCAGCCTTCGCGCGAGCCGTTGGCTGAACCGGTCGCGCTGCGCGAAGACACGGGCCTCGTGCGCGTGTCGGAAAAGGAAGACCGCCCGGCCTCGGCACCCATGCGCGCCCTCAAGGTCGAAGGCAACTTTCCTTCGCTTGCCGGCGCTACCGAATGGATCAACTCCGCGCCCCTGACGCCCGATGCGTTGCGCGGCAAGGTGGTGCTGGTCGACTTCTGGACTTATTCGTGCATCAACTGCCTGCGCACGCTGCCCTACGTTCGCGCCTGGGCCGAGAAGTACCGGGATGCCGGCCTCGTGGTCATCGGCGTGCACACGCCGGAGTTCGCGTTCGAGAAGCGCTCGGCCAACGTGCGCAAGGCAACCAAGGAACTGGGTATCGACTTTCCGGTGGCCATGGACAACGACTTCGCCATCTGGCGCGGCTTCGATAACCGCGCCTGGCCCGCGTTCTACTTTATCGATGCCGAGGGGCGCATCCGCCATCACCAGTTCGGCGAGAACCGGTACGACAAGGCCGAACTGGTCATCCAGCAGCTGCTGGCCGAGGCGGGGCAGAAGACCCGCATCGCCACCGGCTTGGTGGCGCCGCTGGGGCAGGGCACCCAGGCCGCGCCCGGTGCTGAGCCTGCGCTGTCCGGCGAGACCTACCTCGGCCACGAGCGGGCGCACGGCTTTGCATCTCCCGGCGGCATCACGCGGAACCATGCGAAGGTTTACCAGCCTGCTTCTTCCTCACTGCGCACCAACCAGTGGGCGCTGGCCGGCGACTGGACCGTGGAGGCCGAGCGCGCCGTGCTGAACAGTGCGGATGGACGCATCGCCTATCGCTTCCAGGCGCGCGACTTGCATCTGGTGCTCGGGCCCGCAGCCAATGGCAAGCCGGTGCGCTTCAGGGTACTGGTCGATGGAAAGCCGCCGCTCGCGGACCACGGCTCGGACACCGACGCGCAGGGCTACGGGGTGATCGACGCGCAGAAGCTGTATCAGTTGGTACGCCAGGCGGCTGGTGCGAAGGAGCGCCTGTTCGAGATCGAGTTTCTGGATGCGGGCGCGCAGGCCTATGCATTCACCTTCGGCTGACCCTCTGAATGCGTGAGGCTGAGGTCAGGCGGCCCAGGCGTTCAGCGAAAGCCGGCGCAGCATGTCGGTCTGGCGGGACTCTTCCGCATCTCGCAGGCTCTTGGCCGCACGGGCCGCAACGTAGGTCACATACATGGTTTCGATCGCTTTGCCCCACTCCTGCATCTTCTGGGAAACCGCGCTGGTCGGCGATGTCGACGTGTCTATGGCCGGGCAGACGGGCACCTCGAAACCAGCTTTGCTGAGGATGGTGGCTTTCTGAAAAATGGTGAGCATGCGGCTGGCCTCTGGATCTCTTGACGTGAGCATCAGGTTAGCTTCAGCGCAAAAGCCGTGCCATCAGCCGCATGACGTATGCGCGTGTCAGCAAAAGGCTATCTCCCCGGGCGGCCAGCGGCCGCTTCCTAGTGCTTAAGCCTTAGGCAGAGGGCGATCCGGCGTGCTGCCAGACCAGTGTGGCGGCTGTCAGGTCTTCGAGTGCGCTGCCCACCGCCTTGAACACGGTGCGCTCCTCGCTGCCCGTGCGGCCGCTTCGTTCGCCCCGGCAGAGTGCGGCCAGCGTGCCCTGCACCGCATCGGCGCGCAGCGTGCCTGCTGCGATGGCATCGAGCAGCTCTCCGGCCTTTTGCAGCGCCTCGGCGGTGTCGATGAAGGTGCGCGCACCCTCGAAGCAGCGTGCGTCGGCCTCGCGCATGTCGGGCGTGAAGCTGCCGATCAGGTCCAGGTGCGAGCCGGGGGCGAGCCATTCGCCGCGCACCAGCGGCGTGGTGGCTAGGGTGGCGCAGCTCACGATGTCAGCCATCCGCACGGCCGCCTCGAGGTCCGTGGTTGCCTGCGCGTTGAATCCCTCGCCGCGCCATTGCGCGGCCAACGCTTCGGCGCCCTCGGGGCGGTGGTTCCACACGCGCACCTCGTCGATGGGGCGCACGCTGGCGTGCGCGGCGGGCAGCAGCCGCGCGATGCGGCCGGTGCCCAGCACCAGCAGGCGGCGCGCATCCGTCCGTGCCAGGAACGAGGCGCCCAGCGCCGACGCGGCGGCCGTGCGGCGCGCCGTGAGTTCGTTGCCGTCCATCATCGCGAGCGGCACCCCGGTGTGCGCGTCGTACAGCACATAGGTGGCGTGCAGGCCGGGCAGGCCGCGCGCGCTGTTGCCCGGGAAGACGTTGATGGTCTTGATGCCCAGAAACCCCGCGTCGCTCCACGCCGGCATGATGAGCACGGTGCCCTTGTCTGCACCGGCCGTCTCGATGTTGTGCACATGGCGCGGCGGCACATGCGCTTCGGCCGCGAAGGCAGCGCGCAGCGCGGGCACGAGCCGTGTAAAGGCGAGCGGCTCGCGCGTGGCGGTTTCGTCGAAGTGCTTCATGGTTGCCGTGAACGCAGCGAGGCGTCGAAGAATTCGACCAGCGCGCGCTGGTACGTGGTGCCGAAGCGCTCGGTCATCGGCTCCAGGTGGCCGGCGCCGGCCACTTCGACGAGGCGCTTGGGCTCGCGCGCGGCATTCAGCAGCCGCCGCGAATGCGAGTGCGGAATCACCGGGTCTTCGGTGCCATGGATCAGCAGCAGCGGAATCGGCGAAATAGCGGCAATGTATTTCGACGCCGCATAGTCGTCGTTCACCAGCAGTCCGGCGCCCGGGAGCTTCTCGTTGGCAATCGACGAATACGAATAGAAAGTCGATTCGATGGCCGCCGCCTTCACGCCGGCCCGGTTGCCCGAGCCGACGACTGCAACGGCATTGGTGCCGCCCAGGCTCTGGCCGAAGACGAAGAGGCGCTCGGGGTCGACGTCGGCGCGCGAGCGCACATGGTTCAGCGCGGCGCTGGAATCCTCGAACACGCCCTTGGGCTCCGGCTTGCCTTCGGACTCGCCATAGCCCCGGTAGTCGAACACGAACACGTTGAAGTCCTGCGCGGGCAGCCAGGCCACGAAGCGCCAATGCGCGGACATGTTTTGCGCATTGCCGTGGAAATGCACCACTGTGCCCTTGGCTTCTTTCGGGCTCTGCCGGTTCACCGCGGGAATTAACCAGCCACTGAGGCGTGTGCCGTCGGTGCTATGGAACTGCACCGCCTCGTAGCGCAGCCCGAGCGCATCGGGTGTTTCGTAGCGCACGCGGTCGGGGTAATAGAACATCGACTGAACGCAGCCGGTGAGGAAGACGGGCAGCGCGAACAAGGCCGGTTTCCAGTTCATGAGAAGTGCTTTCCGTGAAGCCCGGCCGCATGGGGCGCCTTCCGGACCGGCCGCTCACGCCTGCTGCCGGAACGCAAGGTGATAGCCGTTGCAGTCCACAACGCCGAACTCGCTGGAGCCGTAGGGCATCTGCTGCAGCGGCCAGGCAATGGAAGCCTTGTCTTTGACGGCGGCGTAATAGGCAGCCGCATCCGCCATGGCGAAATAGAAGGTGCCGGAGCACGTGGGCGGGCTCTTCCAGAGATCCTGCTGCGTGAAGATGAGCTTGCCGCCCTGCTTCTCGACCGTCAAGGTGTTGTCTGCCGAATGCACGGCCGTGAAGCCGAGAGCATCGACGTAGAAGCGCTGGGTCTGGGCCAGATCGTGGCAGCGCAGGAGCAGTGTCAGCGGCATGAGTTTCCTCCTTGGAGTGCGGCTGAAGCCGGCCGCTCCGGCGGAGGATAGCTCAGCCTGCGGCGATGCGGCTCCATTCGAGCCCATGCTTTGCAAGGTACTTTCGCAGCCGGTCGGCATCGTTCACCACGCTGCGCTGCGCGCGGGATGCCTGAAAAAGTTGCCGCCCCGCATTCGACAGGCTGCGCGACTCGCGGCACACGCGCACCACCGCCTCCAGTTGCAGCCGGTCGAACAGGTCGAGCGCGGCCGCGCGGTCATCGCCGAGCAGGGCATCGAGGTCGACATCCGCAGTGCCGCCGTGCCCGCTCCTCGGGCCTTCGCGGTTCCATAGCCACCGCAGCCGTGCGATCTCGGCCTCGACCAGCGCCACCGGAATGCGCCCGCCGTCCGCCAGCGTGGCTAGCCGTGTCACGCTGGCCGAGAGGTCGCGAAAGTTGCCGCACCACAGGGCCTCGGCGCTCTGCGCAAACCGCAGGTAGGCCGCGCGCGCTTCGGCGTTGAAACGCACCACGCGATGGTTCTCGCTCGCGTGAATGGCCAGCAGGTGGTCGATGTTCGGTTCGATGTCTTCAGGCCGCTGCGCGAGGCCGGGCAGGTCGTAGGTCCAGAGATTGATGCGCGCGAACAAGTCTTCGCGAAAACGCCCGCCCGCCACGTCGCTGCGCAGATCGCGGTTGGTGCCGGCAATGAGCTGGAAGTCGCTTTCCACTTCCTTGTCGGCGCCGACCGGGAAGAAGCGCTTTTCCTCGATGGCCTTGAGCAGCATGGCCTGTTCGTCCAGCCCGAGTTCGCCGATCTCGTCGAGAAAGAGCGCACCCTGGTGCGCCGTCCGCAGCAGGCCCGCGCGCTCGCCCGCCGCGCCGGTGAACGCGCCCTTCTTGTGGCCGAACAGCGTGGATGCGGCACCGTCGCCGCGGAGCGTGGCGCAGTTGACTTCAACGAAGGCGCCCGTCACCTGGTGGCGCGCCTGCTTGAGCTCGAACATGCGCCGAGCCAGGAACGACTTGCCCGCGCCGGTCGGACCCACCAGCAATATTGGCGCGCGCGAACGTACGGCCACGCGCTCGATCTCGTCGATGAGCGCATTGAAGCGAGCGTTGCGCGTGGCGATGCCGCTCTTCAGGAAGGCGACCGCATCGCGCTGCTCGGCATCGAAGCGCCGCGCGATGGCGTCGTAGCGCGACAGGTCGAGATCGATCAGCGCGATCTCGCCCGGATTGCCCGCGCGCTGCCGCTTGGGCGGCGAGGTCTGCGCAAGCACGCCCGGAACCACGCGCGATTCGGCCAGCAGGAACATGCAGATCTGCGCCACGTGCGTGCCGGTGGTGATGTGCGCCCAGTACTGCTCGCGCTCGGTGTCGAAAGGATAGGCGCGCGCCCAGTCGTAGAGGCGGGTGTAGACCTCGCCGAAATCCCAGGGGTCCTCCAAGTCGACGGGAACGAGGTTGACCTGCGTCTCGGGCGACACGGTGGCGATGTCGGCCCTGACCACCTCGGCAAGCGCCTTGTGCTTGAGCGTGTAGAGCAGCTCCATGCGCGCGACGACCATGTCGTCGTGCTGGGCCAGCGAGACCGTGGGGCGCCACTTCTCCCATCGGCCGGTGCCTTGTCCGGCGTCGAGCTGCGTGCCGAGGAAGCCGATGACGACGGTGGGTTTCTTCATTGGTTTGGATAAAAGACTATCCAAAATTATAAGAACTTCGGATAAAAACTGCATCCGAAAGTCGATGCAGTCTGTCCTTGATCAAAAAATCTCTTTTGAAATCAAGGGTTTGAATGCCCGCTGCGCTTAGTGGCCGGTAGTTGGCACACCCGTTGCAATAAGGAGTGCATACCCAAATACGAAAACGCAAAAAAGAATCCGAGGAGAAGTCACTATGGCAAACCTTCAACTTTTCAACACCCGCCGCGGCGCGCAACTGCCTGCGGGCAACGCGCTCAACGAAGCGGGCGGCGTGGCTTATTCGCTGTCGCCCAAGCATCAGCTGGCGCAGCTCGCGGCCACCGGTTGCCTGAACAGCACTTTCTACGCACAAGCGCAGGACCAGCTCGATACCGTGCTGTCCCTGGCCCGCGAAGTCGATCCGGTGTTCGTGGCCAAGACGGCCGTGTATGCCCGCCGCGCCGGCCACATGAAGGACATGCCCGCGCTGCTGGCCGCCACGCTGGCCGTGCGCGACGTGGCGCTGCTCGCCAAGGTGTTCCCCCGCGTGGTCGACAACGGCAAGATGCTGCGCAACTTCGTGCAGATGCTGCGCAGCGGCGCGGTGGGCCGCAAGTCGCTCGGCACGCGTCCGAAGAAGCTCGTGCAGCAATGGCTGCTCGAAGCGACCGAGGCGCAGCTGCTCAATGCTGCCGTGGGCAACACGCCCTCGCTGGCCGATGTGGTGAAGATGGTTCACCCCAAGCCCGCCGAAGCCTGGCGCGCCGCATGGTTCGCATGGCTGATCGATCGTCCGTATGCGCTGGAGGCGCTGCCTCCCGTGACGCAGGCTTTCGAACGCTTCAAGCGTGACCGTACTCAACCGGTGCCCGACGTGCCGTTCCAGATGCTGACCGCGCTGGAGCTGGACGCCCAGGCCTGGGCGCAGATCGCGCAGCGTGGATCGTGGCAGATGGTGCGCCAGAACCTGAACACCTTTGCGCGCCACGGCGTGTTCGAGCTGCCGGGCCTCGCGGAGGCGGTGGCGGCCAAGCTATGTGACCCGCAGGCGGTGGCCAAGGCGCGCGTGCTGCCGTACCAGCTGATGGCGGCCTTCACCGCAACTGGCGCCGAGGTGCCGCACGTGGTGAAGGAAGCGCTGCAGGACGCGATGGAACTCGCGCTGGCCAACGTGCCGGCATTCGAGGGCCGCGTGGTTGTGTGCCCCGACGTGTCGGGCTCGATGAGCTCGCCCGTGACGGGCCACCGCGGTTCGGCGACTTCGGCGGTGCGCTGCATCGACGTGGCCGCTCTGGTGGCTGCCGCCGTGCTGCGCCGCAATGCGGATGCGCGCGTGCTGCCCTTCGAGACGAAGGTGGTGTCGCTGAAGCTGAATCCGCGTGATTCGGTGATGACCAACGCGGCCAAGCTGGCGGCGGTGGGTGGTGGCGGAACCTCGTGCAGCGCGCCCCTGGCGCTGCTGAACAAGGAGAAGGCGCAAGCCGATCTGGTGGTGCTGGTGTCGGACAACGAATCGTGGGCCGACCCTGCACGTGGCCGCGGAACCGCGACCATGCAGGAGTGGGCTGCGTTCAAGCAACGCAACCCGAAGGCGCGGATGGTGTGCATCGACATCCAGCCCTATGCGACCACCCAGGCGCAGGAGCGTGACGATGTGCTGAACATCGGCGGCTTCAGCGACGAAGTGTTCAAGCTGCTGGCGGTGTACGCCGCGGGTGGCCTGGGCGCCGACCACTGGGTGGGTGTGATCGAAGAGACTTCGATCTGAGAAACGAGCGAGAGGGTGCCGTGGGCTTCGGCCTGCGGTGCCCGATCCGAAATGAATTGAACGTCGTCGTTCGGCGAATGCAGATGCGAGTACATCGAAAAAATGTTCTTCCTCGCATCGATTGTTGGTCGCCGAACGGGGATGAATGAATGAGTTTTTGTGCGAATGCAGGCAGGACTACATCTGGTGCGACCAGGGTTCGACTCCCGGCGCCGGTCTCCGGCGTGGTCTACGTCTTGCCATCCTTGTCGCACTGCTTTTTGCAGCGAATGCTGGCGGAACTACAGCCTTCAACGCTCGGGGTCGCGGGTTCGAATCCCGCCGGTCGCAAGACCGTAGCTCAGTGGTAGAGCACGACTGTTTCGCCGATTTTTGTCGCTGCTTTTTGTTTTGAGGTGAATGTTCAACCCCGGTCTGCTTCGGTAGATAGCTCAGCTAACAACCCGTCGCTCCTCGTCACCTTTTTTATTTGGCAAGTGCGGATATCGAATCCAGCGCTTGAATCAGACAGTCGTGAAGAATAGATAGAGAGAAAAAATGAAACAGAACTACAAACTGCACGAAGTAGCCAACGGCGTCCCCGTCAAGATGTGGACGAACGGCGTCCCCGTGGAAGACGAAGCGCAAAAGCAGCTCGAGAACGCCGCCCGCCTGCCGATCGTGTTCAAGCACATCGCGGCCATGCCCGACGTGCACTACGGCATCGGCGCCACCGTGGGCTCGGTGATCCCGACCTTCAAGGCCATCATCCCGGCCGCGGTGGGTGTGGACATCGGCTGCGGAATGATGGCGTGCAAGACCACGCTCAATGCGCGCGACCTGCCCGATAACCTGGGCCCGCTGCGCTCGGCGATCGAAAAGGCCGTGCCGCACGGAAGCAACCCGAAGCGCATGGGCCGCGACAAGGGCTCGTGGGAAACGCCGCCCGATGAAACCGATGCGGCCTGGGCCAAGCTGGTGGACGAGTTCGATGCGATCTGCGAGGACTACCCGCGCATCAAGAACACCAACAACCACAAGCACCTGGGAACGCTGGGTACCGGCAACCACTTCATCGAGGTGTGCCTGGACGAAGCGGGCGCGGTGTGGTTCATGCTGCATTCGGGTTCGCGCGGCGTGGGGAATGCCATCGGTACGCACTTCATCGAACTCGCGAAGAAAGACGCCGAACTGCACCAGCGCAACCTGCCCGATCAGGACCTGGCGTACTTCGAAGAAGGCGCCAAGTACTTCGGCGACTACGTGCGTGCGGTGGGCTGGGCCCAGAAGTTCGCGCGTGCCAACCGCGAAGTGATGATGCAGCGCGTGGTCGCGGCCGCGCGCAAGGTCATCACCAAGTCTTTCGAGGCGCACGTGGAAGCGGTCAACTGCCACCACAACTACGTGAGCCGCGAAACGCATTTCGGCGAAGACGTGCTCGTCACGCGCAAGGGCGCGGTGAGCGCCAAGGCCGGCGAGCTCGGGATCATTCCCGGCAGCATGGGTGCCAAGAGCTACATCGTGCGCGGAAAGGGCAACCCCGAGAGCTTCATGAGCTGCAGCCACGGTGCGGGCCGAGTCATGAGCCGAACCAAGGCGAAGAAGCTCTTCACCATTGCCGACCAGATCGCCGCCACCAAAGGCGTGGAATGCCGCAAGGACGCCGACGTGATCGACGAGATTCCGATGGCCTACAAGGACATCGACGCGGTGATGGAGGCGCAGAAGGATCTGGTGGAGGTGGTGTACACGCTCAAGCAGGTGGTGTGCGTGAAGGGATGATGACTAAGCGGCTGAACGGCTGAGAGAACAACCGTCAACCAAGTAGAAAAACAGGTGCTCGCATGGCGAGTCTTCGATCATGAAAAGCAACAAGCAGAGGCGCGCCGAAATCAAGGCCCGTCGCCTCGAACGCGCCGCCGACCTCAAGGCGAAGCTGCGCACGCAAGACGCCCGGCAGCTGTCGGCAGGCGGACTCGTGCCGGGCATGGCCATGGCCGACAAGTCGCGGCTCGCGCACTACAACACCACCTTTGGCGAGGTGCCGGATTTCTATCTCGATCGGGCCTACACCTGTCGCGATTGCGGCGCACAAGAGGTGTGGACGGCCAAGCAGCAGAAGTGGTGGCACGAGGTCGCGCAAGGCTCGGTGTACAGCCAGGCCGTTCGGTGCCGTGCGTGCCGACAGGCCCGGCGCGCGCTGCGCGAGGCAGCGCTTCGCAACGAAGGCGCGAATCTGCTGGGTGACGAGGTGGCGAGGTTGCGCGCACTGGCGACGAAGAAGCCAACGGCGGACTCACTGGCACAGGTGGAGGCCGCCTTGCAGAGCAAGTGGCGCAGCCTGCGCGTGGTCGCGATCGAAGTCATGGGCCATTGGGCCGGACCCGCGCAGATCGAACGGCTGCAAGCATTTGTGGCCAACAGCGGCGACAGCTATGGAAGCTGGGAATACGAAGCGTCGAAGGCCGCGGCCAAAGCCCTGGCGCGAAAAGCAGAGGACGATTCGGAATGCTGAAGCTCACCTTCCTGGGGACGTCCTCGGGCACTCCCACGCGCCAGCGCAACGTCTCCGGCCTTGCGGTGCAATCCGTGCTCGGCGCCGACTGGTTCCTCGTCGACTGCGGCGAGGGCACGCAGCATCGGCTGCAGCAAACGCCACTGTCGCTGAATGACATGGCGGCTGTCTGCATCACGCATGTGCACGGCGACCATTGCTATGGCCTGCCGGGCCTGCTCGCGAGCGCCGGCATGGGCAGGCGGAGCAAGCCGCTGAAGCTGATTGCGCCTCTGCCGGTGCGGGAATGGTTCGAGGCCACGCGCCGCCTGACGGACCTGCATCTGCCGTACGAGGTCGAGCACGTGGATGTCGAATCCCGGGCACTTGTGTACGGAGCACCAGGTCTTCGCATCGAGCGCCATGTGCTGCGGCACCGTGTGCCAAGCCATGCTTATCGCGTGCAGGTGGAAACGCGTCGTGTGCGGCTGAAGGCCGATGCGCTGCGTGCCATCGGCCTGCCGCCCGGCCCTGCATGGCGTGCATTGCAAGGCGGCGAGGACGTGCCCTTCAACGGTACGGTGCTGCGCAGTGCCGACTTTGCCGAAATGCAGGTCGACACGGCGGCTGCCGTGCTGGGCGGCGATAACGCCGACCCCGCGCTGCTGTATGGCGCCTGCCAAGGCGCACAGCTGCTGGTGCACGAAGCCACCTATACGCAGGAGGTGCTCGACAAGGTCGGCCCGGGTCCGATGCACAGCTCCGCGCGCCTGCTGGCTGAAGCTGCGCAGGCCGCGGGCGTGCCCAACCTGGTTCTCACGCACCTGAGTCCGCGCCACCAGAACGCAGAGGGCATGGCGGCGCTGGTGGCGGAGACTCAGGCCCACTACCGTGGCAACGCATTCCTGGCCAACGATCTGGATGTTTTTGAACTCGACGGTGCTGGCAAAGTGACCGTCACCCACGCTTGATTCGATGAACGAAGAATCGGGCGGCAGAAGAAGAATTTTTCATGAGCAACTACAAAGAAGGAGGCCGCCCATGATCGAACTCGACGGCTCCCAGGGTGAAGGCGGCGGCCAGATTCTGCGCACCAGCCTCGCCCTTTCAGTGGCAACGGGCCAGCCGGTCGCCATCGACAACATTCGCGCGGGCCGCGCCAAGCCGGGCTTGATGCGCCAGCACCTCGCGTGCGTAAACGCCGCGGCCGAAATCAGCGGTGCGCAAGTCGACGGTGCCGAGCTTGGTTCGCAATCGCTGCGCTTCGTGCCCGGACCGGTACGCGCCGGCGAGTACCGCTTCACGATTGCCAGTGCGGGCAGCTGCATGCTGGTGCTGCAAACGGTGCTGCCGCCGCTGCTGCTGGCCGGCGCGCCGAGCCAGTTGCACCTGCACGGCGGTACGCACAACCCGATGGCGCCGCCGTTTCATTTTCTGGAGCGTGCCTTCGCGCCGCTGGTGCGTCGCTTGGGCGCGGACCTGCAACTGACGCTGCGCCGCTGTGGTTTCTACCCCGCCGGCGGCGGCGAGGTGGAAGTGACGATCGTGCCCGCGGTGGATGGGCTGCGGCCTTTCGATCTCGTCGCGCGCGGCGCGCTGCTGTCGGGCCATGCGGAGTGCCTGGCCCCGGGGCTGGCGCGGCACGTGGCAGCGCGCGAGCTGGAGACCCTGGGCAAGATCATGGGCTGGTCCGGCGAACAGTTGCGGGTGGGTACTGCGCGGCAGAACGAAGGGCCCGGCAATGCATTGCTGGCCACGCTGGCCTACGAGCACGTGACCGAGGTGTTTACCGCGTTCGGCGAGAAGACGCTGAGCGCCGAGCAGGTGGCGCATGCGCTGGTGAAAGAGCTGCGCGAGTTCCAGAAGAGCCAGGGCGCGGTGGGACCGCATCTTGCCGACCAGCTGGCATTGCTGCTAGGCCTGGCCGCATGGCAAAGCGGCAGCGCGGGCACTTTCACGTGCAGCGAAGTGACGGAGCACACGCGCACCAACTGCGCGGTGATAGAGCGCTTTCTGCCCGTGCGCTATGACATCTCGAAGGCGCCAGGCGCGGCCACCATCACGGCCCGGCCCGCCGGCTGACGAAGGCCCCGCCTGGCTCACGAAAGAGGGCGCGGGGGCGATCCAGGCTGTGAACAGATCACCGCCAGGGGTTCCGAGCGGCCGCGCACATGCAGCACGTCGACTTCATCCAACGTGTGCGCAAGGCCGGCCTGCTGCGCCGCAAACAACGAGACCACCAGTCGCGACGAGGCCGCCTTGGCGTGGTCCTGAAGCCGGCTCGCAGTGTTGACCACTTCGCCGATGGCGGTGAAGGTGGTGGTGTCGAGATAACCCACTTCGCCCACCGCCGCGCGGCCGGCATGCAGGCCCATGCCGAATTCGAGGCGTTGCCCGAACTGTGCTTCGAAGCTTTCGCTCCACGCATCCATGCGCTGGCCGATGAGCTCGGTGGCGTGCAGCGCCTGCCGGCATGCGGTGGGCAGGTCGGTTTCGAGTCCGAAGATCGCCATCACACTGTCTCCGATGAACTGGTTCGGCACGCCGCCGCTTTCGCGTACGGCCGCACCCACCGTGGCGAAGTAGCGGTCGAGCACATAGGCCAGATCGAACGGCCATTGCCGCTCCGACAAACCCGACCAGCGTCGCAGGTCCACGAACAGAATGGCCACGTCGCGCTCGCGGCCGAAGCTGCTGACCGGTGCGGGGCGTCCCCCATTGGCCGGCGGCGAGAACAGCGGCGTCACCTCGATGTCGCCTCGCGGGCGCAGCTGGCAGGCGAGCCGCACGTCGCCCGGCGCACGCACGCGTTCGAGCGTTCGCTGCTCGTCGCGGCCCGGCGTGCCTGTGTGTTCCGCTGGGCCGAGCACGCGAACGCGGCAGGTCGAGCATCGTGCCCGTCCGCCGCAAACCGACAGGTGCGCTATCCCGTGCGAGCGGCTCGCTTCCAGCACGCTCCAGCCGCGTGGCACATGCACCGTCCGGTCGGGGTAGCGCAAGGCGATGGACGGCTGGCGAGACCAGCGCGCGAACCCGTTGCGTCCCCAGCGGGCCGCCAGCAAGGCGAGCAGCGCCAGGCCGTAGAGCCACTTGATGTGACCCTCGGCCGCCTTGAGTGCCTTGCCTTGTTCGGGCGTCGGCAACACGGCGGGGGGCACGCCGGTCCACTGGAACTCGCGCCCCATCGAGACGAAGCCCATCGCCGCCGTGAGCGGCAATACCACCGCAAAAGCAAGCAGCAGATAGGAGAAGCGGCGGTAGCCGGGCCGCGCCCGCAGCGCGAAGTGCACTCCCAGGCAGCCGTGGCTCCAGGCCGCGAGCATCAAGGCGAACTGCGCGCTGGCGCCCGGCAGGTTCCACAGCCCCCAGACGACACGAACGTAGGAGCCCTCGATACCGTAGGCGAGATAGGCGCCGCGCATGGCGGTCAGGTGCGTGGCCAGCAGCAGCGGCAGTGCAAAACCCAGCAGCACGCGCAGGCCTTCGAGCGGTGGCATGCGCAGCGTGCGGCGCTCCCACAGCGCGTTGACTGCCAGCGCCAGGTGCACGGCCGCAGCGCCGTACAGCAGCAGCGTCCCCGGCAGGCTGTGCCAGAACTGCTGCACGCCGCGCAGCACGGTTTCGGCTGCCGCAAAGGAGAAGATCCCCAGCGAATGGTTCAGCAGGTGCGCCGTGACATAGCCCATCAGCACCAGCCCGCTCACCCAGCGGAGATTGCGCCGTGTCGGCGGTCTCAGCAGAGAAGGGGCGTGGGGGGAACGTCTGTCCATGAACGGGTTCGAAGCGGCACCCGAGCATAATGCGCGCGCCCTTACCGACCCGCATGACCCCATTGCCCACCATCCCTCGATCCAGCCTCGCGCTGCGCCGCATCGCGCTGCTCGAAGGCCTCTCCGACCAGCGCCTGGACCTGCTGGCGCAGCAGTGCCTGTGGCACAGCGTGGAGGCCGGCACGCCACTGCTGTTGCGCGCCGATCAGCAGGGCGACGTGTTCCTGCTGGTGTCGGGCCGGGTGCGGGTGACCACCTATTCGGCCAACGGGCGGCAGGTCACTTTCAGGGATCCGGAGGCCGGCGAACACTTCGGCGACATTGCCGCCATCGACGGCGGGCCGCGTTCGGCCGACGTGGTCACGCTGGAACCCAGCGTGCTCGCCAGCCTGGACCGGGCCGCCTTCATGGCCCTGCTGCGCGAGGAGCCCGTGGTGGCCGAGCGCGTGATGCGGCGGCTGGCATCGCTGGTGCGGCAGCTTTCCGAACGCGTGATCGACCTGAGCACGCTCGGAGTACAGAACCGGCTGCATGCCGAACTGCTGCGCCTTGCGCGCGCGACCGGCGTGGAGGGCAATCAGGCGCGGCTGGAGCCGGCGCCGAAGCACGCGGCCCTTGCCAGCCAGATCAGCACCAACCGCGAGCAGGTGACTCGCGAGCTCAATGTGCTGGTGCGCAGCGGCGTGTTGCAGAAGGACGGCAAGGCGCTGCTGGTGGCCGACGCCGCCCGCCTCGAGCGCATGGTCTCGCAGGTCAGAGGCGACGCCGGCTAAGCCGGGTCAGTTCCAGCGGCCGCGCAGACCGCCGAGGCTGAAGCGGCCCGCGCCCAGCAGCACCACGGTGAGTGCGCCGAACAGGTACAGGCCCTGCAGTTCGAGCGCCCAGCCGCCCTGCTTGGTCATTGCGAACAAGTCGGCCATGTGCACGAGGCCGAAGGCCGCGAGCATGTTGATGACGACCACGCCGGCGGCGGCGCGGGTCCAGAAGCCGGCGATCATGAGCAGCGGCGCGACGATTTCGCCCACGTACACCAGGTAGGCGAGCCCGCCCGGCAGGCCGGCCTTGACCAGCATGGCGCTCACGAAGCCCACGCCGGCCGAGATCTTGAAGATGCCGTGCAGCAGCACGAGCACGCCGATGACCACGCGCAGCAGCAGCTTGCCGGAGTCGTCCAGCGTGGCGGGGGAGAGGGAGGAAGCCTGTGCAGGTGCGTTCGGCGCACGCGCGGAGGGGGCGGCTACGGCCTGGTTGTTCATGGCGGATCCTTGGAAAGTGGAGGGGTCGCCGCGGGAGTGCGACGGTTGCGGTTCCAGTGTGCGGAGCCCCTGGCGGCCGGTATGTGCGTTTACGCACAGTTTTCGGCAACCGCCTGGCACGCCTGCAAAGCCCACGCCTTCCTGCTACGCTCGAACGGCCCGCCCACGGATCCAGCGGGCTTTTTTCTGCCTGCGTCGCCTCTTTCTCCATGGCCTTCCCTCTCATCACCGATCCGCATTTCTACGCGGTCGCCATCCCCGCCGTGCTGCTGCTCGGCATCAGCAAGAGCGGTTTCGGCGCCGGCTTCGGTTCGCTCGCGGTGCCGCTGATGGCGCTGGCGGTCACGGTTCCGCAGGCGGCGGCCATCCTGATGCCGCTGCTGCTGTTGATGGACCTGCTCGGCCTGGCGGCTTTCCGGAACGACTTCGACCGCGCGCTGCTGAAGTTTCTGATTCCGTTCGGGCTGCTCGGCACGGTGATCGGCACGCTGCTCTTTCGCACGCTCTCGGCCCACACCGTGGCGGGCATCGTCGGCGTGTTCACCCTGCTGTTTCTCGCTCAGCGGCTGGTGTTTCCGCCCAAGCCCGACGATCCGCTGCCTTCGCGCGTGGTGGGCGCGGCGCTCACGGCGGTGTCGGGCTTCACGAGCTTCATCGCCCACGCCGGCGGGCCGCCGGTCAACGCCTACGTGATTCCGCTGCGGCTCAAGCCGGTGGTGTTCACCGCCACGATGGCGTATTTCTTCTTCGTGGTGAACCTGAGCAAATGGATTCCCTACGCATGGCTCGGCCTCCTCGACCTGCGCACGTTCGCCACGTCGGCGGTGCTGATGCCGCTGGCACCGCTCGGCGTTTGGATTGGCATCCGCATTGCCCGGCGCATCAATGCGACGTGGTTCTATCGCTTCGTGTACCTGGGCATGCTGCTCACGGGCCTGAAGCTCGTCTACGACGGCTTCCTGGCCTGAGGCCGGCGAGATCAGAACTCGACGATCGACTTGAAGCCGCCGAACATCATCCGCTTTGCATCGAAGGGCATGGTCTTCGGGTCCATCGCGGCAATGCGCGGGTCGGCCATGACCTTGGCATTGACTGCGTCGCGGTGCTTGCGCGACTTGTAGACGATCCACGAGAACGCCACCGTTTCGTCCGTCTTCTGCTTCACGGCTTGCGGAAACGAGGTGAGCTTGCCGGGCTTCACGTCGTCGGCAATGCACTCCACGTATTCGAGCGCGCCGTATTCCATCCAGATCTTGCCGGCCTTGCGCGCCAGCTTGCGGTAGGCCTCGATGTTGTTCGAGGGAACGGGAACGAGAAAGCCATCGACATAGCGAGCCATAGAAAGTCTCCTTGAAAGAAACGGAAGGAAGAAAAAGAACAGGGGCCGCCGCGAAGGCGCGCCTTCAGGACGCCGCCGCACGGTTTTCCGTGCCTGCGGATGCCGCGGCCCCCTCGTTGTTCTTGTCGTTCTGAGTGGACCCCGGTGGCACAGTGCGAAGCAGCAAGGCCCCGATCAAACCCGCCAGCGCCGCGAACACGGCGCCGACAAGAAATGCAAGGTTGTAGCCGCCCGTGAGCGCAAGAGGCAACTGTGCCCCGGCTGCTTGCATCGAACTGCTGCGCGCTGCGGCGGCACTGGCCAGAACGGCGAGGCCGAGTGCGCCGCCCATCATGAAGGCCGTGTTGACCACGCCCGAGGCCAGGCCCGATTCGGTAGGGCTCACCTCGCTCATGGCCGCGAGCAGCACCGGGTTGAACGCCATGCCGGCACCCAGGCCGAGCAGCATCATCCCGGGCAGCACGTCGATCACAAAGCTGCCGTTGACGGGCGCGCGCGCGAAGAGCGCGAGGCCGATGGCCGCGAGCCAGAGCCCGGCCGCGAGCGGCTTGCGGATGCCGAAGCGCATCACCAGCCTGGCCGAGAGGCCGAGCGAGAACACCGCCATGATGATGTTGGCCGGCAGGAAGGCGAGGCCGATCTGCATCGGCGTGTAGTTCAGCACCAGCTGCATGTAGAGCGCGGAAATGAAGAACCACGCGAACATCGCCGCCGCCCACAACACGCCCACCACGTTGGCGACCGACACGCTGCGCAGCCGGAAGAGGCCCAGCGGCATCAGCGGATGCTGCACGCGCGCCTCGATGGTGATGAAGATCGCGAGCAGCACCACCGCAGCGCCGAGCAGGCCCAGCGTTTGCGTAGAGCCCCAGCCGGCCTCGTTGCCGTTGACCACGCCGTAGACCGCGAGCATGAGCGACAGCGTGACGGTGACGGCGCCCGCCACGTCGAGCTTCTCGCCGTGCGCCTGGCCGCGCGCGTTGGGCAGCAGGGCTACGCACAGTGCATAGACCGCCACGCCGATCGGGAGGTTGACCAGAAAGATCCAGTGCCAGCTCAGCGAGCTCGTGAGCAGCCCGCCCAGCAGCACGCCGATGCTGCCGCCGCCTGCGCAGACAAAGCCGTAGACACCCATCGCCTTCGCTCGGTCGGCAGGCTCGGTGAAGATGTTCATGATGAGCGAGAGCGCCACCGCAGACACCACCGCCCCGCCCAGGCCCTGCACCGCGCGCGCTGCAATCAGCACACCTTGCGAGTTGGCGATGCCGCATGCCAGCGACGCGAGCGTGAACAGCACGAGGCCGATCAGGAAGATCCGGCGGTGCCCGTACAGGTCGCCCAGCCGCCCGCCCAGCAGCAGGAAGCCGCCGAAGGTCAGCATGTAGGCATTCACCACCCAGACCAGCGAGGTCTCGGTGAAACCCAGGTCGGTTCGGATCGAGGGCAGCGCCACGTTCACGATCGTGGTGTCGAGCACGATCATCAGCACGCCAAGGCACAGCACCATCAATGCAAGCCAGCGCTTGCGGTTGTTGTCCAGTGTGTCGGTCATGAAGAATGATTTCCTGCAAATTGCGAGTGAGGTGGATTCAGACCAGCGGCTTGCCGCCATTGATGAGCCACGACGTGCCGAAGCGGTCGGTCACCATGCCGAAGCCCTCGACCCAGAATGTTTTCTCGAAGGGCATGGAGACGGTGCCACCCTCGGCGAAGGCGTCGAACACGCGGCGCGCTTCGGCGACGGTCTCCAGGGTCAGTGCAACGCCGAATCCCTTCATGCCTTCGTAGGTCTGGCCGGGCATGGTGTCGGAGGCCATGAGCATGCCATCGCCGTAGGCAAGGGACGCATGCATGATGCGCTTTTTGACGTCGGCCGGCATCTGCTCGGTATCGGGCGCTTCGCCGATGGTCATCATCATCTGCATGGTGCCGCCGAGCGTCTTCTCGTAGAAGCGCATGGCTTCGGCTGCGTTGCCGTCGAAGGTGAGGTAAGCGTGGATGGGAGACATGGTGTTTCCTTTCAGTGGTTACTTTTCGGAGGCCGTCTTGAGGTTGGCAAGGCCGGTTTCGAAGTCTTTGCCGATCATCTGGTCCATATTGAAGAAGATGCCCATGAGCTTGGCGATGTAAGGACTCGGGCCGTGCATGGCCCAGGTGACCTGTGTCGCGCCGCCCTGCGGCTGCAGCGTGAACTCGGCCATGTTGCGTACTTCGAAGGGCTTGATGAATTCGAGCTTGATCGCGATCTTCGAAGAGGGCGTCGACTCGGCGATTTCCATGCGGCCCGCGCCCGCCTTGTCGTTGCCTTCCCACGCATAGGTCGCACCCCGGCCGGCGGATTCGCCGCCGAAGGTGCGCTTCATGCCCGGGTCCAGCTTCTCGTAGGGCGACCATTCGCCCCAGAGGTGAAAGTCGTTGATCAGCGGAAAGATCTTCTCGGCCGGCGCTGCGATGCGCGCCGTGCGTTCGACGCGAAAGGTGTCGGGCCGGGTCGCGGCATAGATCAGCACGATCACGGCCAGCGCGAGGATGACGAGGGCGATTTTCTTGAGCATGAAGGGGCTCCAGGGGCAAGGACGGGGCGGGGGCCGCCGCGGTGATTGATTACTGGCCAGCGTGCACCACCAGCAGCCAGCCCACGCCGAAGCGGTCGGTGAGCATGCCGAAGCTGGAGGTGAAGAAGGTCGGCATCAGCGGCTGCATCACCTGGCCGCCGTCGGCGAGTGCATCGAACCATTTACGGGCGTCGGCATCGGTAGGGGCGGTGATCGACAGCATGATCCCCTTGAATTCCGCCTGGCCCGAGCACTGGCCATCCGAGAGCATGAGCTCGGTTTCGCCGACGCGCAACACCGAGTGCATCACCTTGTCGGGTGCGGGCACGGCGCCGGCGCAGCTGGCATCGGTGTTGTCCGAGAGTGCATCAGCCGGTGCTTCGCTGTAGCGCATGAGCTGAACGACTTCGGCGCCGAGCGCCTTTTTGTAGAAAGCGATCGCTTCGTCGCAACGGCCTTCGAAGAACAGGTAAGACTGGACTTTCATGGCGTTTCCTTTGGATTGAGGATGAAAGGATGCGCAGAGACCTGCGCGCATACGGAATTACTAGTTTGTGTACACCGTCCACAAAGAATAGCAGACATAATGGACACTGTCCACATGGAGAAACCTGATGAGCCCCCGCATCGTTCCGCCAGACCCCGGCGTGCCCGCCGCCCGCAGCACGTATCGCCACGGCGACCTGCGCCGCGCGCTGCTCGATGCAGGCATCGAACTGGCTCGCGACGGTGGCCCCGATGCGGTGGCGCTTCGCGAAGTGACGCGGCGTGCGGGCGTGGTGCCCAACGCGGCGTACCGGCATTTCGCAAGCCGGCGCGAGCTGCTGCTGGCGGTGCGCGCCGCGGCGCTGTCGGCGGCCGCCACCGCCATGGAAAAGGAACTGGCGGTGCTGCCCTGCGACCAGCCACCCGCCGACTTCGCACGGGCGCGGGTGCGGGCCATCGGCACCGCCTACCTGCGTTTTGCGCAGGCCGAGCCAGGGTTGTTCAAAACGGCTTTTCTCGTGTCGTCGGAAGATGCCCAGGGCGAGGTGGGACCGGGGCGTGCGGGCGCGAGCGGCATGGACCCGTTCCAATTGCTGAGCAGCGCGATCGACCGGCTGGTCGATGCGGGCGCGCTCGACGCTTCGCGGCGCCCGAACGCCGAATACTTGGCCTGGTCGGCCGTGCACGGGCTGGCACTGCTGATCATCGAAGGGCCGCTGAAAGACCTGGATGCAGAAGCCACCCATGCGCTGGGGCAGCGCCTGATCGATATGGTGGAGCGCGGCCTCTAGCCAGGAGGGCCGAGGCTAGAGATAGATCTTCTGCAGCAGCCGGATCAGGGTTTCGCGTTCGCGCGCCGTGAGCCGTGCGCTGGCCTCGGCCTCGAGCTGTGCCACGGTCTGCTCGGCCTCGCCGATCAGCTTTTCGCCCGCTTCGGTGAGGTGCAGCCCCACCGCGCGGCCGTCATGCGGATGCGGCCGGCGCTCGATGAGTCCACGGCTGTCGAGCGTGGCGACCAGGCTCACCAAGTTGGGCGGCAGGATGTCGAGCGTGTTGCAGAGCTGGCGCGAGGTCGCGCCCGGGTTGTGCGCCAGCAGCGAGAGCACCGAAAAATCGATCTGCTTGAGGCCGTACGGCGCCATGCGTTCGGCAAACACGCCTGTGATGATCAGCCAGGCGCGGCGCGCGTTGTAGCCGACCAGGGCTTCCAGCACGCGGGCATCGAGCCGGTCGGACTTGTTACTGGCAACCGCAGGCGGCGCCGCTTTTGCGGAACTGTTCTTGGAGGGTCGAGGCATGGTCCCAAGCGTAACCGCGCCGGGCCACGCGGGTGCATCGGCTAGCCGCGCGCCACCGGAGATTTTGCGGCGTCGTGCGACATGGCAACACCTTCGCAGGCGCGCTTGACGATGCCAAGCCGCATTTCGAACTCGGGCAGCACCCAGCGCCGGAAGGCCGCGGCCGGGCCGGCTCGTGCAGCGCGCTCCGCATCCGATGCCTCGGCCGCGTCGATGCGCGCCCAGGCCCAGGCCATCAAGGTGAGCATCACCACGCGCAGATAGTCGTCGGCCACTTCGTACGGCAGCACCGGGTTGGCGTGCGCGGCCATCGCGATGGTGGTGCCCAGGTAGCGCAGCTGCGCGAGCCGGCGCTGCACGTCGGCATCGGCCTCGCGCGATGCATCGAGCGTGTCGCGCAGTTCGAGCAGCACGGCCGACATGCCGGCGCCGTTGTCGGGCAGCACCTTGCGCACCAGCAGATCGATGGCCTGGATCTCGTTGGTGCCCTCGTAGATCATGGTCACGCGCGCGTCGCGCACGATCTGCTCGATGCCCCATTCACGCACGTAGCCGTGGCCGCCGAACACCTGGAGGCATTCGCTCGCGCCATGAAAAGCCTGTTGCGTGCAGGCGGCCTTCAGAACCGGCGTGACCAGCGAGCACCAGCGCTGCGCGCGTTCTCGCGCCTTGGGGTCGGCGTCGTGCGCGGCCACGTCGAGCATCAGCGCGCTGCGGTAGGCGAGCGTGCGACCAGCTTCGACCCAGGCGCGCTGCGTATCGAGAACGCGGCGGATCGCGGGGTGTTCGGCGATGAGGTCCGCCGCCTCGCCGCCGCGGCTGGGCGGCACAGCGCCGGGCGCCCGCATCTGGCGGCGTTCCATCGCATAGGCATTGGCCTTTTGCCAAGCGGCGTCGAGCAGGCCGATGCCCTGCAAGGCCACGTGCAGGCGCGCCGCATTCATCATCACGAACATCGCGGCCAGCCCGCGTCCCGGCTCGCCGACCAGCCAGCCGGTGGCTTCGTCGAAGCGCATGACGCAGGTCGGGCTGCCATGCAGGCCCATTTTTTCTTCGATGCGCTCGCAGTGCACCGCATTGCGCGCGCCATCGGGCAGCACCTTGGGCACCAGCACTAGCGACAGGCCCTTGGGCCCCGCGGGCGCATCGGGCAGGCGGCAGAGCACCAGGTGCACGATGTTCGGCGTGAGGTCGTGCTCGCCGCCCGAGATGAAGATCTTGCCGCCGCTCACGTGCAGGCTGCCGTCGGCCTGCGGCACGGCGCGCGTGCGCACTTGGCCCAGGTCGCTGCCGGCGTGGGCTTCGGTGAGGCACATGGTGGCGAGCCACTCGCCGGTTGCGATCTTCGGGAGATAGCGCGCGCGCAACTCATCGCTGCCATGGTGCTTGAGGCAGGCATAGGCGCCGTGCAGCAGGCCTGGCGCCATCGTGAGGCCGTGGTTGGCTGCGCTCAGCCATTCGTAGAGGATGGCTTCGAGCACGGTCGGCAGGCCCTGGCCGCCGTCTTCCGGCGCCGCCGACAAGCTGGGCCAGCCGCCGTCGACCAAGGCTTGGTAGGCCTCGCGAAAGCCCGGCGGCGTGATGACTTCACCCTGGCTGAAACGGCAGCCGATCTCGTCCCCGTCGCGGTTCAACGGCGCCACCGCCTCGGCCACGAAGCGCGCCGCTTCATCGAGCACCTGGCCCTGCAGCGCCTCGTCGACCTCCGCGAAGGGCGCGAGCGTGCTCAGTTTCGATGGTGCGTTGAGCACCGCGTTCAGGATGAAGCGGTGGTCTTCGGGGCGTGGCCGGTAATCCATCGGTGTATCAGGACTCGGCGGTGAAGCCGATCTTCTTGACCAGCGGACCCCAGCGCTCGTATTCGGCCTGGAGCGATTTCTTCATGTCCTCGGGCGAGGAGCCGTGCGCGACCAGGCCGACCGAGAGCAGGCCCTCGGCCACGGTCTTGTCCTTGAGCGCGGCCTGTATTGCCGTGCTCGCCGCCGCGATCACATTGGCAGGCGTCTTGGCCGGCGCGAAGAAGCCGAACCATTCGTCGGCCACGATTTCGGGGAAGCCCTGCTCGGTGAAGGTGGGCACGTCGGGCAGGTAGGCCGGGCGCTGTGCGCCCGAGGTGGCGAGCACTCGGAGCTTGCCGGCCTTGGCGAAGGGCAGGCAATCGCCCACGGGCGTCATGCTGGAGGCGATCTGCCCGCCCACCACGTCGTTGATGGCCGGCAGCGAGCCGCGGTACGGAACGTGGCGCAGGTCGGTGCCGCTGTTCAGGCCCAGCAGCGCACCCAGGAAGTGCGGCGTGGAGCCCGCGCCCGGCGAGCCGTAGCTGGCCTGGCCGGGGTTGGCCTTGGCCCAGGCGACGTAGTCCTTCAGCGTCTTCACGCTGGCCGGCACCATCGGGCCCACGGCCAGGCCGTGCGTCATCACGGCGCCGATCGAGATTGGCGCGAAGTCCGCGAGGCCGTAGCTCAGCTTGGTATAGATGTGCGGGTAGGTCGACAGGGCCGAGGCCTGCGCGAGGCACAGCACCGAGCCGTCGGCCGGCGAGGTCTTGAGCGTGTCGAGCGCAATGCGCCCGCCCGCACCCGGCTTGTTCTCGACCACCGCGTTGATCTTGGAGTACGGCGTGTCGCCGAGCTTCTCGGCCACGCGGCGCGCCACGCTGTCGCCCGCGCTGCCGGCCGGAAAGCCGTAGTAGATCTTGGCCTGCTGCACGGCCTGGGCGAATGCGCCGAGCGGATAGAGGGCGCCAAGTGCGGCTGCGCCGCCGAGTGCCTTCACGAATTCACGTCTGTTGGTCATTGTCTTGTCTCCTGTTTATTGGGGCTGGAATCAGCGCGGCGCCATGCGCAGGGCGCCGTCGAGGCGAATCACCTCGCCGTTCAAGTGCCCGTTGGTCACGACGTGGCAGGCCAGTTCGGCAAACTCCGAGGGCTTGCCCAGGCGCGGCGGAAACGGAATCGACGCGGCCAGCGATTGCTGCACGGCTTCGGGCAGTTCCATCAAAAGCGGCGTGGCAAAGAGGCCGGGCGCCACGGTGCACACGCGAATGGCGTGCTGCGCCAGGTCGCGCGCCATCGGCAGTGTCATGCCGACCAGGCCGCCCTTGGAGGCGCTGTAGGCCTGCTGGCCCACCTGGCCGTCGAAGGCGGCGACCGAGGCGGTGAACAGCATCACGCCCTTCTCGCCGTTGTCGAGCGCATCGAGCTTTGCGCAGCGCGCCGCGAACAGGCGCGCCATGTTGTAGCCGCCGATCAGATTGATGTTGACCACGCGCACGAAGTCTTCGAGCGGGGCCGGGGTGCCGTCCTTGCCGACGATGCGTTTCGCGCTGCCGATGCCCGCCACGTTCATCAGGATGCGCGCGGGCCCGTGGGCTGCAGCGGCCTTGTCGAGCGCGGCGTTTACGCTCTCGGTGTCGGTGATGTCGCACACGCAGGCGATGCCGCCAATCTCCGCGGCAACTTTTTCGGCGAGCTCCGCGTTGCGGTCGAGCACCGCCACCTTGGCGCCCAGCCGCGCGAGTTCGCGCGCGGTGGCTTCGCCGAGGCCCGATGCGCCGCCGGTCACGAGCGCGGCTTGTCCTTCGATCTTCATGGTGTGTGGTCTCCTGGATGAATCAGCGGGGCTTCAGGGTGAAGGGCAGGGTGTCGGCATGCAGCGCCCCGACGACCTCGGCGCGATGCTTGAGCACGGCGCGCTGGTTGATGGAGCCCTTGTCAGTCACTTCGCCCTTGTCGATGGAGGGCGGCTCGGCCATCAGGTGCAGCCGCGCGATGCGGTTGGCGCTGCCGGTGCCCATGGCCGCCAGTTCGTTGGCCACCTGCTGGAAGTGCGCCTGTACCGGCGCGCTTTCGAGCACCTGCTGCATCGTTGCATCGGCGGGCAGGCCGGCCAGCTGCCGCACCTTCTGCGTCGGGAAGACCAGCGCGCCGACCTCCTTCAGGTTGATGCCGGTCAGCACCGCGTCCTGCACATAGGGCGCGCCGGCCGCGATGATCTTCGCGCGCAGCGGACCCACGCTCACGAAGGTGCCGGTGGCGAGCTTGAAGTCTTCGGCAATGCGGCCGTCGAAGCGTAGGCCGCGGTGGATGTTGTTGTCGTCGATCCACTTCACCGCATCGCCGGTGGAGAAGAAGCCCTCTTCGTCGAAGGCCTCGGCCGTGGCCTCGGGTGCACGCCAGTAGCCGGGCGTGATGTTGGGGCCGCGGTAGCGCACCTCGGTCTTGCCGTCGACCTCGATCAGCTTGAGCTCGATGCCGGCCGCGGGCAGGCCCACGTCGCCCGACTTGACCTCGGGCCCGGTGACATAGAGCGCGAAGGGGCCGGACTCGGTCATGCCCAGGCCGGTGCCCATGACGATGCGTTCGCCGATCTCGGCCTCCTGCGTCTTGTGCAGGCTGTCCCACACGGGCTGCGACAGCGCGGCGCCCGAGTAGAAGAACATCTTCACGCGAGACAGCAGGTTGCGGCGCAGTACTGCGTCGGTTTCCATGGCGTGCGCAATGGCTTCGAAGCCGGTGGGCACGTTGAAGTAGATGGTGGGTGCGATCTCGCGCAGGTTGCGCAGGGTCTCGGCCATGCCGCCCGGCGTGGGCTTGCCGTCGTCGATGTAGAGCGTGCCGCCGTTGTCCAGCACGATGCCCACGTTGTGGTTGCCGCCGAAGGTGTGGTTCCAGGGCAGCCAGTCGACCAGCACCGGCGGCTCCTCGCCCAGCGCGGGAATCGACTGGCGCAGTTGCTGCTGGTTGGCGCACCACATGCGGTGCGTGTTGATCACCGCCTTGGGCATCTTGGTGGAGCCCGAGGTGAAGAGAAACTTGGTGATGGTGTCGGGGCCGGTGGCGCGCATCGCCGCATCGATGGCGGGCGTTGCGGGCGTGGCGGCCAGCGCATCGAACGGCGTGGCGGCGCGGCCTTCGATCGTGCCTTCGGCGATCACGACTTCGGTGTCCGCAGGCACCGCCGCGGCGATGGCGCGGCCGAAGCGCGCGGCGTCGGCGGCAAACACCAGGCCGGGCGTGAGCGTGTCCAGCACGTGGCGCAGTTTTTCGAAGTCCTGGCTCACCACCGAGTAGGGCGGCGACACGGGGCAGTAGGGCACGCCGGCATACAGGCAGCCGAGCGCCATCAGCGCGTGTTCGATACCGTTCTCGCTGAGGATCGCGACCGGGCGCTCCGCATCCAGGCCGCGATCGAGCAGGGCCTGGCCGATGCTGCGCGCCTTCTGCAGCGCTTCGGCGTAGCTCACGCGCTGCCAGTCGCCGGTACTGCCGTCGGCCAGCTGTTCGCGGCGGGCGATGAAGGTGCGGTCGGGTGCCGCTTCGGCCCAGTGGGCCAGGCGGTCGGTCATGCGGTCGCGGTAGGGCGCCAGCCGTGTTTCGGCCCGCAGGTACTGCGTGCCCGGCGCGCCGTCGCGCAGCACGGCGCGCGTGACGCCGAACGCCAGCGGACGGTATCGGATCGTGGTCATCCTTTGCTCACCTTCGCGCCGCGGCCTTCGAGGAAATCGCGCACGCGCTCCTTGGCTTCGGGCGCGGCCTGCACGATGCCGGAGATGAGCGCCTCGGTGAAGAAGCCGTGGTCGGCCGACTGCTCGGCAATGCGCGGCAGCGCGTGCATCAGTGCGTAGTTGGTGAGCGGCGCGTTTGTGGCGATGCGCTTCGCAAGCTCGAAGGCCTTGTCGAAAGCCGTGCCTTCGTCGACCAGGTACTGCGCGAAGTTGGCGCGCTCGCCGTCTTCGGCGTTGTAGACGCGGCCGGTCATCATCATGTCGGTCATGCGGGCCACGCCGATCAGCTTGGGAATGCGCACCGAGCCGCCGCCGCCCACGAAGATGCCGCGCGAGCCTTCGGGCAGCGCGTAGAAGGTGCTGCGGTCGGCCACGCGGATGTGGCAGGCGCTTGCCAGCTCGAGGCCGCCGCCGACCACCGCGCCGTGCAGCGCCGCGATCACCGGCACCGGGCCGTGCTGGATCAAATCGAGCGCGCTGTGCCACAGCCGCGAATGCTGCATACCCTGGCCCGCGTCGCGCTCTTTCAGCTCGCTCAGGTCGAGGCCGGCGCAGAAATGCGGGCCTTCGCCGTCTAGCACCGCGGCGCGTACCGTGGAAGGCAGAGTCTCGAAAGTGTTGCGCAGCGCGAGGACGAGGCTGTCCGAAAGCGCGTTGCGCTTGGCGCCGCGCGTCAGGCGAACGATGGCAACTTCGTCGCGGATGTCGAGATGGAGATCAGGATTGGTCATGATTGCATTCGTGTGTGAGTTGGATTATGGTTATGATAAATAATCAATTCAAGACGCTTGGACGCCTCAATTCCTAGGGATTTACCCGTACTGGAGACAACGACATGGACCACCAGAACCTGATTGCGATCGACATCCACACCCACGCCGAAGTGAGCTGCTGGAACCCGTTCGACAACTACGGCGAGGAATACGACCGCGCCGCCGACAAATACTTCGGCTCGAGCGGCCGGCCGACCATTGCCGAGAGCGTCGCCTACTACCGCGAACGCAAGATTGGCCTGGTCATGTTCATGGTCGACGCCGAATCGAACATGGGCCGCCGGCGCATTCCCAACGAGGAAATTGCCGAAGCCGCGCAGAAGAACAGCGACATGATGATCGCCTTCGCGAGCATCGACCCGCACAAGGGAAAAATGGGCGCCCGCGAGGCGCGCCGGCTCATCGAGGAGCACGGCGTGAAGGGCTTCAAGTTCCACCCTACCGTGCAGGGCTACCACCCCTACGACAAGATGGCCTGGCCCATCTACGACGTTATCGCCGAGTACAAGCTGCCGGCCATCTTCCATACGGGCCACAGCGGCATCGGCTCGGGCATGCGCTGCGGCGGCGGCCTCAGGCTGGAATACAGCAACCCGATGCACCTGGACGACGTGGCCATCGACTTTCCCGACATGCAGATCGTGATGGCGCACCCCAGCTTTCCCTGGCAGGACGAGGCGCTGAGCGTGGCCACCCACAAGCCCAACGTGTGGATCGACCTGTCGGGCTGGAGTCCCAAGTATTTTCCGAAGCAGCTGGTGCAGTACGCCAACACGCTGCTGAAGGACCGCATCCTGTTCGGCAGCGACTACCCGCTGATCACGCCCGACCGCTGGATGAAGGACTTCGAGGCGGCCGGGTTCAAGCCCGAGGTGATGCCGGGCATTTTGAAGGGCAACGCGGTGCGGCTGCTGGGGCTCGACAAGCCCGCGGCCTGAGGTGCTTGTGTCTAGCGATTGCCGATCACCACATAGCCATCGCCAAACTTCTCGGCCTTCGGCGCCACCTTGGCGCACAGGCGCTGGTTGCACAGGTTCAGGTCGCCCGCAGCGATGGCGCCGAGGACCTGGCGGTTGTAGTCGATCTCCTGCAGCGCCTGTGCATTGCGCCGCACCCAATAGCTGCTGCCACCCACCACCAGCACGGCCATCGCAAGCAGCGCTAGCGAGACCTTCCACAGCCATGCCTTCTGGGCCGTCAGCAGCTGGCTCTGCGCCTTCTGCAAGAACTGCTCCGCGTTCGTCACCTCGCGCTGCATGCTCTTTTGCCCCTGTTGATGCGCAGCGTTGACATCCGACGACAAACGCGAAGCGCTTCGGTCGAGCTGCTGGCTGGCCTGCGCAATCTGCGCCGTGGCGCCTTCATTCTGTCGACGCAGGTGCTGGGTCACGCTCGATAGATTCAGCGCCAGCTCTTGCAGTTGTTCGGGGGTCATGGTGCGAGTGTCTTGAACGATGCCGATGCGGGCAAGGGGTCGGCAATCACGAAGGCAGGGGTGAAGATGGAGTAGTCTCGTTTTCTTACCCGGGGCATCGCATCCTGGCCCGATTGCCCGACGTCGAAGGTAACGGTCATCGGTTCGGTGCTTTCGTCCACGTTCACCTTGCCCGAGAGGACGGACCATTTGCCCGCTTCGACCACGATGGTGGTGCTTGTGGGGGGGGCGTGAAAGGGGAATTGCTTGAAGAAGACGTCCCTCACTACGCTGGCTTGGACGGTCGACCTGTAGATGCCGGGTGGTATGGGGGGGGGTATAAGGGGGATGCGCCCTTCTTTTGACTGTAAGGTGGCTGGATCAATGTAGTCATAGCCAAACGTGGTGCTGAACCAGGCGCTGCCCCGGGCCTGCTGCGCGCTCAGGTCGGGCACATAAGCTTTTGCATCGACCTTGCTCGCGCCCGGCGGCTCGCCAATGCGATCCAGCGTGACAAAGCCCAAAATGGTGTACTTTTTGGTTTGGTTCCAAACAATTGACTCACCCCACAGCGCCCCACGCGTCGGATCGGCCGGCGCCCCATAGTACGAATACTCGGCAATATTGCCCCCACAGCGGCTGAAGCATTCACCGTATCCCACCATGGCGCAGCCCGCCAGCGTCAGCGCCGCCAGTGCGGCGGCAATCCATTTGTGCAAAGTGTTCTTCATTGCATGCCTCTCTATCGACCCATCGCCGGCCCGCGCTGTTGCGGCTGCTGCGCTTCTTCCAGCCGCTGGGCGGCAAGTTGCTGCTCGCGTTCGCGTTGCTGCTGCGCGATCTGGGCTTGTTCGTACTCCATGCTTTGCTGCTGAAACTTCTGCCATTCGGGCGAAGCCTGGTGCGCCTCAATCACCCGGTCATAGGCTTTGTCGTCCCCTCGCTTGATGGCATCGGCTAGCGCATTGAACCTGTCGCCAACGGAGCTTTTGGGGGTAATGGAGGCGGCCAGCGGCTGATCTTGTGCGGCAGCAGGTGTTGTCGTGGTCTTTGGCTCGACGGCCGGGGGCAGTGCCTGGATTGGCTGTGCTTGCTGCTGCGCTGGCTTGTCGTGCGGGTGCGGCGTCGGAGTCACATGCAGCGGATGGTCTTTGGCGAGGTAGTGCTGCTGGGCTTGCATACGTTGGGCATCGATGTCGGCTACCACGTCATCGATGACGGCCCGACGCTCAGGTTCGGGACGGTTTTTGATCTCCAGATACTTTGCCTCCAAATCCCTGAGCGCCTCCTGATACAAGGGGCTGCCATCCACCCGCGGATGGTCATTCTTGCCCTCGGGCAGCGAGCTTTGGCTGACAACCTGCCCTTGCCCATCGCGCGTTACGACGGCGTAGCTGGGTGTGAAGTAGTTCTGGGCAATGAGCGGCCCCGTCGGCGTTTTGGTTTCGGTGCGCAGGATCTGGCCGGTGCTGTGGTCGCTGACCGTGGTGGTGAAGCGCCGGCCCTGGTCCAGGTCGAGCACCTTGTCGACCTTCTGACCTTGTGCATCGGTATAGCCGAGCTTGAAGCGGCCATGCGCCATGGCGCCCGCCTGGTTGGCAGGGTGGTCCGGGTTCGGCTCCCACACCGGCGCACCCTGGTGTTTGATGCTGTCGATGCTGGGGTGAAAAAAGTCGCGCTCGCGGTCGCTCAGTGGCAGGGTGGAGAACCGTTCGAACTCGGTGCGTTTGAGGCCCGTGGCCCCCACCGCATGACCCACCATGGAGAGGGGGTTGAAGTCCACGCCGCCCCCTTTGTCGCGCAGTGCGGGCATTTCGCCTAGCATGCGCTCGCGGGCGGCTGTGGGGTAGCTGCCCGTGAGGGCTTCAAACCCGACCACGCCTTTGTCTTTGAAGTATTGGGCGGCGGCGCCTTCGGGCTTCCAGTCTTGCAGGCCGTGCAGGAATTCGATTTCGGCCTGGGTGCGGATGTTGTGGTACTTGGCATTCGCGGCCAGTGCGGTGGTGCGGGTGTTTTGCTCCCAGCCGCTCAGTTCGACCCAGGTGCGGTATTCGCCGGGGCGTCCGGGGCGTTCGAATTCTTTGTGGCCTTGCAGCATGCGGTCGCGCTGGTCGGCGGCATACCAGCATTCGATGTCGTGGCGATGGGCGATGGTGTCCGCGTAGGAATTGGCGCCCGACGTGCGCGGCACCTGCGGGTCGGAGAGCCGTTTGTGGATGGTGTAGTGCGCCGCCACCTGGGCATCGAGGTTGTAGACCCGTTCGCCGTTGGGCAGGATGGTGCCGTACAGATCGGGCCGGCTGCCCTGGGCGGCGTAGAGCTGGCTGGCCCCGCCGAAGTAGTCGGCACCGGGTGAATTGCCATAGCGCGGCGGCAGGCTCTGGTCGGCCTGGTTTCTGAAATCGCCCATTTTTAGGCTCCCTGAAGTCGCTGAAGAACGCTAGCGCAAGAAGATGGTATGCGGCGATGCGAGCGCCAAATCTCTGACCTGGAGACTACTTGCGCAATTCGAGACAAGCTACACGGTCAGGCCTCTTTTTCCGCCACTTCCTCTTCCCACCCCCGCCCAGAGCGTTCCTTGCGCAGCGCACGTTCGCGCGCCATCTGTTCCTCGAATTGCTGGCGCCCCGCCTTGTTGGCGGCAATGAGCTTGGCGCGGTCTTTGTAGTGCGGATAGATCTCGTCGCTGAGTTTGATGTTCCGGCGGCGGAATCGCAGCGCCGATTCACGCGCTTCGTGCGCCGGCCAGCCCAGGGCCTCGAGCGTGGAGCGGGCGCTGCGCAGCGACGATTCAAACACCTCGCGCTCGACCTCCGTCACGCCGCGGTCGCGCAACTGGAAGAGGTGGGTTACGTTGCGGGCCCGGGCGATGATGCGCGCCTGCGGAAAGTGCTCCTTCACAAGATCGACGATCTCCAGCGACTGCTCGATGTCGTCCACCGCCACCACGATGGCCTTGGCCGTGCCGGCGCCGGCGGTGCGCAGCAAATCAAGCCGGGTCGCGTCGCCATAGAACACGCGAAAGCCGAACTGCCGCAGGCCTTCGACTGTGTCGGCGTCATGGTCGAGCACCGTGACACGAAGCCCCTGCGACATCAGCATGCGGCCGACGATCTGGCCGTAGCGGCCGAAGCCGCAGATCAGCACCTTGGCGTCCTGCTGCTCGGAAATTTCTTCCAGTTGCGTGCCGTTGTTGCGGCTGTAGCGCGGCAGCACGAACTTGTCGAGCAGCACCAGCAAGAGCGGCGACAGCAGCATCGACAGCGCCACCGCGCCGATCAAGAGCGAGGTGATCTCGGGCGGCAGCACATCGGGCCCGGCGGCCTGGAACACCACGAACGCGAACTCGCCGCCCTGTGCCAGCAGCAGCGTGAACACGGGCCGCTCCTGGTAGGCGAGGCCCATGGCCTTGGCCAGCGTGTAGATCACGGCCAGCTTGACGACCATGAAGCCGACCACCAGTGCTGCCATCAGCCAGGGGCTCGCGATCAGCACGCCGAAGTTGATCGACATGCCCACGGCGATGAAGAACAGGCCCAGCAGCAGGCCCTTGAAGGGCTCGATGTCGGTCTCGAGTTCGCGCCGGTATTCGCTTTCCGCCAGCAGCACGCCGGCAAGGAAGGCGCCGAGCGCCATCGAGAGGCCTACGAACTGCATCAGCGCCGCGATGGCGACCACCAGCAGCAGCGAGGCGGCGGTGAAGATCTCGGGCGTATCGCTGCGCGCAATCCAGCGCAGCAGCGGCCGCAAGGCAAGCCGGCCGCCGAGGATGATGCCGGCGATCACGCCGACGATCTTCAGCCCTTCCAGCGTGCGGTCGAGCCCGCTGAGCGACTGTTCGGCCGCCGTTGCACCCGCCAGCAGCGGCAGCAGCGCAAGGATGGGAATGGCCGCCACGTCCTGGAACAGCAGGATTGAAAAGCCCGCCTGGCCGCTCGGCGTCCTGAGCAGGTTGCGTTCGCCGAACACCTGCAGTGCGATGGCCGTGGATGAGAGCGCGAGGCCGAGGGCCGCCACCAGCGCCACGCGCCATTCGGCACCCGCGGCCCAGCCGACGGCAAACAGCACTGCGGCGCAGCAGAGCACCTGCGCCGCGCCCCAGCCGAAGATGGGCCGGCGCAGGTTCCACAGGCGCTTGGGTTCGAGTTCGAGGCCTACGAGGAACAGCATCAGCACCACGCCGAACTCGGCAAAGTGCAGCACGTCTTCCACGCTGGAAACGAGGCCGAGACCCCACGGGCCGATGGCGATGCCGGCCACGAGGTAGCCGATGATGGAGCCGAGGCCCAGGGCCTTGGACAGCGGCACCACCAGGACGGCGGCCCCCAGGTAAATCAGGCTGCTGGTCAGCCAGGCGGGTGCGTGTTCCATGCTCAGGCGGTGCCTTTTTCGTTGTTGTTGTTGTTTTCTTCGTTGGCGGCGGACATGGAAGAGAGGCCTCGGGCCGTCGCGGAGTACAGGGAAGCGGCGGAGGCCGCCTTGTCCATGTCGTCGGCCTCGGCCGGGCGGTCGGTTTCGGGAACCGGGCAGGCTACGCAGACGTCGAGCTCTTCGAGTTCCGGCCACTGGGGATAGCTGCCGAGCCGCTGGGCAAAAACCTCGACGTGCGCCGCCACCTCGGCGTCGCTTGCGCTGCGCGCGCCGTGGAACACCAGCGGCGGGAGAAAGCGCATGCCGCAGAGCGCGGCGGTCTGCTCATACGGCGGCAGGAAGGCGTCGAAAAAGTAGCGGTTGTAGCTTTGCGGGTGGTAACTGGGCTCGGGACCACCCGTGGTGGCCACCAGCCAGCAGTCCTTGCCCTGCAGCGCAGTGCCCCCGCGGCCATAGGCCCAGCCGTAGCTGAGCACGTCGTCGAACCAGAGCTTTTGCAGCGGCGGTGCCGAATACCACTGGATAGGGTGCAGCAGCACCACGAGGCTGGCCTGGGCCAGCCGGGCCTGCTCGGCCTCGACGTCGATCGAGAAGTCGGGATAGCTGCCGTACAGGTCGTTCACCTCGACGCCCGGCACCGAGCGCGCGGCCGCTAGCAACTGCCGGTTGACGCGGGAATCGCGCCAGTGCGGATGCGCCGCGAGCACGTAGATGCCGGCCGTGTCGGCGGCGGATGTTGTTGTCGTCATGCCGCGAACATAGCGCAAGATCGGCCCTTGCCAGGGCTGCGCACACCCGGTGCCGCCGTGCCAAGCTCCACGGGCGTGTCGCGATGCCGACAGACGGCCCGGCAAGCTTGGCGCTAGAGTGCCCCGCATGACCAAAAAGACATTCCAGACCCTTCAGGATCTTGCCGCCTGCGTCGGCCAGGAAGTTGCCGTGAGCGACTGGATCACCGTCACGCAAGAGCAGGTGAACCAGTTCGCCGAGGCCACGGGCGACCACCAGTGGATCCACGTCGACGTCGAGCGCGCCAAGGCCGGCCCCTTCGGCGGCCCGATCGCGCACGGCTTCCTGACGCTGTCGCTGCTGCCGCGCTTCTACGAGTCCGCGTTCGAGGTGGCCGAGTCGCGCATGGGCGTGAACTACGGGCTGAACCGGGTGCGCTTCATGTCACCCGTGCCGGTGGGAAAGCGCCTCCGCGCGCGCATGAAGCTGCTCACGGCGGAGCCGATTGCTGACGACGGCCTGCAGATGACCTGGGAAGCCACGATCGAGCTCGAGGGCGCCGCCAAGCCCGCCTGCGTGGCTGAGTCGGTGGTGCGCCGCTACCGCTGAAATTCGTTGTTGATCGCGGCGCAGGAACGCAGCCGCTCAGCCGAACCCGTTCTGCCGCCAGGCCTCGAAGACGGTCACCGCCACCGCGTTCGAAAGATTCAGGCTGCGCTGCCCCTCGCGCATCGGCAGCCTGAGGCGCTGGGGCTCGGCGAAGGTGTCGCGCACCGCGGGCGGCAGGCCGCTGGTTTCCGAGCCGAATACCAGCCAGTCGCCGGGCTGGAAGCGCACGTCGTGCACGGCGCGGGTGCCGCGCGTGGTGAGCGCGAACATGCGCTCAGCGAGCGGTTGTTCGGTGTCGAGCAGGGCTTGCCAGCTGGCATGGCGCTTGACCTCGGCGTATTCGTGATAGTCGAGCCCGGCGCGGCGCAGCAGGCGATCGTCCATCGAGAAGCCCAGGGGTTCGACCAGGTGCAGCGCGCAGCCGGTGTTGGCCGCAAGACGGATCACATTGCCTGTGTTCGGCGGGATTTCGGGGTGGACCAGGACGATATGGAACATGGGCCGATTGTCGCGGCGGCGCGCGCGCTCAATGCGGCGGCCCGGTCCGCGCGAACACGACGGCCGTGATGTGGGCCGCGCCGGCCAGCCGCAGCGCCGCCGCCGCCGAGAACAGCGAGGCGCCCGTGGTCATCACGTCGTCGACCAGCACGATGCGCCGGCCCTGGAGCTGGCTGGCGCGCAGTGGCTCCACCGCGAAGGCACCGCGCAGGTTGCGGAGGCGCTCGGCGCGCGCGAGGCCGATCTGCGCCGGTGTGTCGCGGGTGCGCAAGAGCAGCGTGGCGTCGGTCTTGCCGGGTGCGAGCCGGCGCGCCAGTTCCAGCGCCTGGTTGAAGCCGCGCTCGCGCAGCCGGGCGGGCGCCATCGGCATCGGCAGCACGCTGTCGCACTGCTCCAGCGCCGGTTCCACCCAGGGCACGCTGCGCATCAGCGTCGCCAGGGGTCCGGCCCAGCCGGCCTCGCCGCGGAACTTGAACTGGGCGATGCAATCAGGCCACGGCCACGCATAGGCGCACGCCGCCAGGCAGGCGTCGAGCGGCGGTGGGTCGCCCACGCACTCGCCGCAGCGCACGACGCCCTCGGGAACCGGCAGGGCGCAGCTGCCGCAGCGCGCGGCGGGCGGCGCAAAGCGGGCCACGCAGGCGTCGCAAACGCGCCGCGACGGCCAGGCGCGGCACACCTCGCACTGGCTGGGCAGCCGTGCAAGAAGAGAGGTCAAAGGCCGGGCGGCCCAACGGCTGAACATGGGCTCAATATACTCACGGCCCCATGGCCACCGACCCCGCAAGAAGACCGCCGACCATCGATCCCACGGCGGCTGCACGCTGGAGCCGGCTCGCGCCCACCGCCGGCTCGCCCTGGCTGCACGAGGAAATCGGCCGCCGCATGGAGGACCGGCTTCAATGGATCAAGGCGCAGCCCCGCACCTGGGCCGATTGGGCGCCCCTGCGTGGCGGGCTCGAGGCGCACGAACTCGTGGCCAAGCGCTATCGCGAGGCCGACTGCTTCGTGATCGAGTCCGAACCGGCTCTCGCCGCCGCGACCGGCGAGGCGCTGGCCGCGCCCTGGTGGAGCGCGCGCCGCTGGCAGGGCGGCAAGGCGCGCTTCGATGCGCCGCCCGAAGACGGCGTGGACCTGCTCTGGGCCAACATGTCGCTGCACATGGCGGCCGACCCCGAGGCGCTCATCGCCCGCTGGCACCGGCTGGTGGCGACCGACGGGTTCCTGATGTTCTCGTGCCTCGGCCCCGACACCGTCCGCCAGCTGCGGGCGCTGCACGCCCGTCTGGGTTGGCCGGCCGCGGGCCATGAATACACCGACATGCACGACTGGGGCGACATGCTGGTGCATGCCGGCTTTGCCGAGCCCGTGATGGACATGGAACGCATCGTGCTTACCTGGGCGACGCCCGAGGCGGCGCTGGCCGAGCTGCGCACGCTGGGCCGCAACCTGCATCCGGCGCGTTTTCCGGCGCTGCGCGGCAAGGCATGGCACCGGGCGCTGAAGCAGGCGCTGCCCGAGCTGGCGCCGGCCGAAGAGGGCGGCGGGCGCATCGCGCTGACCTTCGAAGTCATCTATGGGCATGCCTTCAAGCCGGCGCCGCGCGTGGCGCTTTCGGCCGAGAGCGCGGTGTCGCTGCGCGAGATGCGCTCGATGCTGCAGCGCGGCCGGCCCGGAGGATGAACGGGGGGGGGGCGCAAGCTGCGCATCCGATGGCCGGGCGCCTGTGTCTACCCGCTACAATCCGCCGTTGCGTGAAACTCGCGGGTATTGTTCCGCGAACGAGGGCTGTCCGATCCTGTGGAGACAAAGATTGGCCGGTCGTCGACGCACCGATTTGCTGAACTCGCCCGTGTCGAATTCCGTGTTTCGTTTTGCCACCGTTTCAGGCCAGAGCATCCAATGGTTCCTGAAGCGGAACTGCTCGGTGACGCCGAGCCAGCTGGGCTGGCTCTACGCCTCGCTGTGCGTGGCATCGCTCGGCATCGGTACGGTGTTCTGGCAACTCGGCGCGCCGCTGGTGCTGCCTTTTGCCTGGCTCGAACTGGCCGCGGTGGGTTTCGTGTTCATGCTGTACGCACGGCACGCGACCGATGGCGAAAAGATCGCGCTGCAGGGCGGACGGCTGGTGGTGGAGCTCGAGAACGGTGGGGACTACGAGCGCACGGAATTTCTGCCGCACCAGGTGCGGATCGAACCTCAGGCCGGCGATCGCTCGCTGATCGAGGTCTCGGGTCAGGGTCGATCGGTCAGGGTGGGGCGCTATGTACGCCCGGAGTTGCGAGCCGCACTGGCGCGCGAGATTCGCATGGCGTTGCGTGGCGCCTGAGGGCTCACGCGGCGCTGCACGGTTGGGTTTGTTGAAAAAATTGAGAAACGTGAACACGATGAAGAGCATTTGGCGCAACAAGTACAGGCCGGCGAATCTGTTGCTGGCGGCCGGCGCGGCTTTCAGCGGCGCGGCGCACGCAGTCAACGATCTGCCCGGCGGCCCCTCGGTGCGCCAGCTGAACCTCCCGCTTGGTGTTACCAAGATCGCGCAGGAACAGCACTTCCTGCACACGGTGATGATGATCCTGTGCACGGTCATCTTCGTTGCCGTGTTCGCGGTCATGTTCTATTCGATCTGGAAGCACCGCAAGTCGGTCGGCCACAAGGCGGCCAACTTCCATGAATCGGTGGTGGTCGAGGTCATCTGGACCATCGTGCCCTTCATCATCGTGATTGCGATGGCGCTGCCCGCCACCAAGGTGCTGGTGGCCCAGAAGGACACCACCAACGCCGACCTCACCATCAAGACCACCGGCTACCAGTGGAAGTGGGGCTACGACTACCTGAACGGCGAAGGTGAGGGCCTGGCCTTCATCTCCACGCTCGACAGCTCGCAGCGCGCCATGTCCGACGCCGGCGCCAAGGGCGCGATGCCCGACGACTACCTCTTCAAGGTCGACAACCCGCTGGTCGTGCCGGTCCAGAAGAAGGTCCGCATCATCACCACCGCGAACGACGTGATCCACGCGTTCGCCGTGCCGCAACTGGGCATCAAGCAGGATGCGATTCCCGGCTTCGTGCGCGACACCTGGTTTCGCGCCGAAACCGTGGGCGACTACTACGGCCAGTGCCAGGAACTCTGCGGCAAGGAACACGCCTACATGCCGATCCACGTGAAGGTGGTCTCGGCCGCCGACTACACGGCCTGGGTCGATGGCAAGCGCAAGGAAGCCGCGGCCAAGCTCGACGATCCGGGCAAGGTCTGGGCCCTGCCCGACATGCTGACGCGCGGCGAGAAGGTCTATGCCGCCAACTGCGCGGCCTGCCACCAGGCCAACGGCAAGGGTGCAGGCCCGATCAAGGCGCTCGATGCCAATCCCAAGGTAGTCGATCCGGACCACAAGGTGCAGCTGCTGGTGCTGCTCAACGGCCAGAACAATGGCGCCATGCCCTCCTGGAAGCAGCTGAGCGACACCGACCTCGCGGCCGTTGCCACCTATACCAAGAACAGCTGGTCGAACAAGACGGGCCAGCTGGTGCAGCCGGCCGAAGTTCTGGCCTTGCGCGGCAAGTGATCGCGAAGATCCAGCCCAAGCGCCCCGCGACGACGAAATTGCAAGGAACAACGAAATGAGTGCAGTCCTCGACCCCCACGGTCACGCCCACGACGGCCACGCACACGACGAGCACCACGCAGCGCCCACCGGCTGGCGCCGCTGGGTGTTCGCCACCAACCACAAGGACATCGGCACGCTTTACCTGCTGTTCAGCTTCACGATGCTGATGGTGGGCGGCGTGCTCGCGCTGATGATCCGCGCCGAGCTGTTTCAGCCCGGCCTGCAACTGGTGAACCCTGAGCTGTTCAACCAGTTCACCACCATGCACGGCCTGATCATGGTGTTCGGCGCCATCATGCCGGCGTTCGTGGGCTTCGCGAACTGGATGATCCCGCTGCAGATCGGCGCGTCCGACATGGCGTTCGCGCGCATGAACAACTTCAGCTTCTGGCTGCTGATCCCGGCGGCGCTGATGCTCGTGGGTTCGTTCTTCATGCCCGGCGGCGCTCCGGCCGCGGGCTGGACGCTCTACGCGCCGCTCACGCTGCAGATGGGCCCCTCGATGGACGCCGGCATTTTCGCGATGCACATCATGGGCGCCTCGTCGATCATGGGCTCGATCAACATCATCGTCACCATCCTGAACATGCGCGCTCCCGGCATGACGCTGATGAAGATGCCGATGTTCTGCTGGACCTGGCTCATCACGGCCTACCTGCTGATCGCCGTGATGCCCGTGCTCGCAGGCGCGATCACCATGACGCTGACCGATCGCCACTTTGGCACCAGCTTCTTCAACCCCGCCGGCGGCGGCGACCCGGTGATGTACCAGCACATCTTCTGGTTCTTCGGCCACCCCGAGGTCTACATCATGATCTTGCCGGCCTTCGGCATCGTCAGCCAGATCGTGCCGGCGTTCTCGCGCAAGCGGTTGTTCGGCTACGCCTCCATGGTGTACGCCACCTCGTCGATCGCGATCCTGTCGTTCATCGTCTGGGCGCACCACATGTTCACGACTGGCATGCCAGTCACGGGCCAGCTGTTCTTCATGTACGCGACCATGCTGATCGCGGTGCCCACGGCCGTGAAGATCTTCAACTGGATCGCAACCATGTGGCAGGGCTCGATGACCTTCGAGACCCCGATGCTGTTTGCGGTCGGCTTCATCTTCGTGTTCACGATGGGCGGCTTCACCGGCCTCATCCTGGCCATTGCCCCCATCGACATCCAGCTGCAGGACACCTATTACGTGGTGGCCCACTTCCACTATGTGCTGGTGGCCGGCTCGCTTTATGCCATGTTCGCGGGCTACTACTACTGGGCGCCCAAGTGGACCGGCGTGATGTACAGCGAAGCGCGCGGCAAGCTCCACTTCTGGTGGTCGCTGATCTCGTTCAACGTCACCTTCTTCCCGATGCACTTCCTGGGCCTGGCCGGCATGCCGCGCCGCTATGCCGACTACCCGATGCAGTTTGCCGACTTCAACGCCGTGGCGTCGGTCGGTGCCTTCGCCTTCGGTCTCGCACAGGTCTATTTCTTCTTCTTCATCGTGCTGCCGAACATGCTCGGCAAGGGCGAGAAGGCGCCGCAAAAGCCATGGGAAGCCGCTGAAGGCCTCGAGTGGGAAGTGCCGTCGCCGGCGCCTTTCCACACCTTCGAGAACCCGCCCAGGCTCGATCCGACCGCCACCAAGGTGATCGGCTGAACACAGCCAGGCCGCCGGCCCGCATGACGACATGACCACACCCGAACAACGAAAGAACAACCGACGCATGGGGCTCACGCTGGCCTCCATCGCCGTGCTGTTCTTTCTCGGATTCCTGGTCCGCATGATCTGGTTCGGCGGACGCTGAAGCAGCAGCCAAAGGAGCCGCCCGCATGAGCCTCGCTCAACGCATCAAGCGCGCCAATGTCCGCATGGTCGGCAAGTTGGCCGTGGTGGCCTTCGGCATGTTCGCGTTCGGCTATGCCCTGGTGCCGCTCTATCGCGCCATCTGCGAGATGACCGGTATCAACATCCTCGCGCTCAACGAGCTCGAGGTGCCGGGCGGTGCGAGCGGCGGCAAGAACGTGCGCGTGCCGGACAACACGCAGGTCGACACCACGCGCACCATCACGGTCGAGTTCGACGCCAACGTACGCGGCGGCCTCTGGGACTTCAAGCCCGCCGAGCGGACGATGCAGGTGCACCCGGGGCAGCTCAACACCGTGATGTACGAGTTCCAGAACGTGCAGAACCGTCGCATGGCAGCGCAGGCCATTCCAAGCTATGCGCCGCAGCAGGCCGCGCCGTATTTCAACAAGCTCGAGTGTTTCTGCTTCAACCAGTACACGCTCGATCCGGGCGAGAGGAAGCAGTGGCCGGTCGCGTTCGTGATCGACCCCAAGATTTCCAAGGACGTGAAGACGATCACGCTGTCGTACACCTTCTTCGAGGTGGGCGGCAAGACGCCCGCGGCCCCGGTGGCCGCCGTTTCGAATGCTGCGCATGAGCCCCGTTCGTGACCGCCCCGAACACACCGCCCAAAGCCACGTTGTGGGAAACGGTGAAGGCCGTCTGCTGGTCGTTCTTCGGAGTGCGCAAGAAGAGCGCCTACCAGGACGACCTGGCAAAGCTGAATCCGCTGCACATCATCGTGGTGGCTTTTGCCGCGGTCATCGTTTTCATCGTCGGCCTGGTGCTGCTGGTGCGCTACGTGGTTGCGCACGGCGCATGAGCCACGCGGCACTAGACATCCAGAACCCATCGAATCGAGAGAAGAAAGAAAGCCAGGAGCTGATATGAGTTCAACCACCCACGGCACCACGCCCTACTACTTCGTGCCGGGACCATCGGCCTACCCGGTCCTGTCCGCCATCGGCCTGTTCTTCGTGATTCTGGGCGCGGGCCAATGGATCAATGGCCACCAGTGGGGCGCATGGTCCTTGCTGCTTGGCATGGTCATATGGCTCGCCACGCTGTTCGTGTGGTTCCGCACGGCCATCGGCGAGAGCGAAAGCGGGCAGTATGGCCACAAGATCGACCTCTCGTTCCGCTGGAGCATGAGCTGGTTCATCTTCTCCGAAGTGATGTTCTTCGGCGCGTTCTTCACCGCGCTGTGGTGGACCCGCACGCATTCGCTGCCGGCGCTCGGCAGCCTCGAGAACGCGCTGCTCTGGCCCGACTTCAAGGCCGTCTGGCCCAGCCTTGCCGCTGGCGTCACCGGTTCGCCGGCCGACATCGTCGAGCCGTTCCAGACCGTCGGTCCGTTCTGGCTGCCCACGATCAACACCGCGCTCTTGCTGAGCTCGGGCGTCACGCTCACCATTGCCCACCACGCGCTGCGTGCCGGCCATCGTGCGCAGACGATCCGCTTCATGTGGCTCACCGTGCTGCTTGGCGTGATCTTCCTCGGCGTGCAGGGCTACGAATACCATCACCTGTACACCGATCTGAACCTCAAGCTCAGCTCCGGCGCCTACGGCTCGACCTTCTTCATGCTGACCGGCTTCCACGGCCTGCATGTGTTCATCGGCATGCTGATGCTGCTGTTCATCACGCTGCGCCTGCAGAAGGGCCACTTCACGCCGGAGCGCCATTTCGGCTTCGAGGGCGCGGCGTGGTACTGGCACTTCGTCGATGTGGTGTGGCTCGGTCTTTACACGCTGGTTTACTGGCTTTGAGCGAACCCCGCGGCATGCAAACAAAAAGGCGCCGAAAGGCGCCTTTTTCATGGTTCTCGTGGAACGAGCACCATCTACTTGCCGACCGGGAGCCCGGTGGGCTGGATGTAGCCGAATTTCCAGGCCAGCAGCATGCAGAGGAACAAAACCACCGAGATGCCGATCCGAAAGGTGAGCGCGCGCGCCATGCCGCCGCTCTTGGCGCGTCCGTTGCGCCCGTCTTTCAGCATGTAGAAGAGCGCGAAGGCAAGGCTCGCGAAGATGCCCACGAAAGCCAGGGCGACAAGATATTTCATGACCCCGATTATCGGCCGCACGCCACATCCGCTCCAGTGACGCCAGAGCCTTTTCAGCCCGCCGGGGCAAGGCCGAAGCGAGGTCGTTTCCTGCTGGTCACGCTGGCCGCCGTGCTCACTGTATGCGCCACGGTGTCGCTCGGCCGCTGGCAGCTTTCACGCGCGGCGCAAAAAGAGGCGCTTCAGGCCGAGATCGATTCGCAGAAGCAAAAGCCACCGCTCGCGCCGGCCGAATTCCTTGCGCTCGAAGCGCCGGCCGGCGAGCTGCATCGGCCCGTGCGGTTGCGCGGCCTCTGGCTCACACCGCAAACGGTTTACCTGGATAACCGGCAGATGCACGGCGTACCGGGCTTCTACGTGCTGACTCCGTTTGCGCTGGAAGGCAGCGACCAGGCCGTGATGGTGCAGCGCGGCTGGGTACAGCGCAATTTCAATGACCGCACGCAGCTGGCCGCGCTCGACACCCCGCCCGGCATCGTCGAAGTCACCGGCCTGATCGAGCCGCCGCCCGGCCATTTGTTCGAACTCGGCAAGCCGGCGCCGGCCGCCTCGGCACCGGAATCCGCGGGGTCTTCGCCCATCCGGCAGAATCTCGACCTGGAAGCGTTTCGCGCCGAAACCAAGCTGCCGCTGCGCACCGATGTGTCGCTGCAGCAGATCGGCCCCGCTTCCGAGGGGTTGCAGCGCGACTGGCCGGCCCCCGCTCTGGGTCTGGAGAAGCACTACGGCTATGCGTTCCAGTGGTTCGGGCTCTCGGCCCTCGTGGTAATCCTCTATGTCTGGTTTCAACTCATCGCCCCCTTCCGCCGCTCGAGGCGCCGCGCACCTCATGCAAGCAGCTTCTGACGAGCCGCTGGGCCTGACGGTGCATTCGATGCCGTCGCCCAACCAGGCCCTCGACGGCGCCGAGGGCCGACGTACGGTCGTTGGGCGCTGGAAGATGATCGCCGTGATGCTGATGTGCGCCGCGCCGGTCATCGCGTCTTACTTCACCTACTACGTGATCCGCCCCGAAGGCCGCAGCGTCTACGGCGAACTCATCGATCCGCAGCGCGTGATGCCGGCACTCACCGCGACCGATCGCAGCGGCGCGCCAGTCGATTTCGCTACGCTCAAGGGCCAATGGCTGCTGGTCGCGGTGGCTGATGCGGCCTGCAATGCGCTCTGCGAGCAGCAGCTTTATCTGCAGCGCCAGCTGCGCGAAAGCCTCGGCCGTGAGAAAGACCGGATCGATCGGGTCTGGCTCGTGAGTGACGCGGCGCCCGTTCCCCCGCGGCTGGACAATGGCTTGCATGGGGCCACGGTGTTGCGCGTGCCTGCCGAGCAGCTCGCCAAGTGGCTCGCGCCTGTCCCTGGACATGGACTGGCCGAGCACCTGTTTGTGGTCGACCCCATGGGCAACTGGATGATGCGTTTTCCGGCCGGCATGGACGCCAAGGGCGCCAGCCGCGCCAAGCGCGACCTCGACCGCCTGCTGCGCGCCTCCTCATCCTGGGATGAGGCTGGCCGCTGAGACCGCATGATGGACACCGGTTCGCTCTACGACCTCACACCCATCGCCTGGCTGATGGCGGCCGGCGTGTTGATCGCGCTCGGCCCGCTCGTATGGGTGTGGCGCCGCAACGCAGGCGCCGGGCCGGCGCGCCGGCTGCACGCGCTCACCGTGTTGACGCTGTTCCTCACTTTCGACCTCACGCTGTTCGGCGCGTTCACCCGGCTCACCGATTCGGGCCTGGGCTGCCCTGATTGGCCGGGCTGCTACGGCAACGCGAGCCCGGTGGGTGCGAGCCACGAGATCGCCATGGCCCAGTCGGCCCAGCCGACTGGGCCGGTCACGCACAGCAAGGCGTGGGTCGAAATGGTCCACCGCTACCTGGCCACCGGCGTCGGCGTCCTCATTCTTGCGCTTGCGGCCGCCACCTGGATCGTGCGGTGGCGCCAGCGCCGCCTGCCTGCGCCGGCGGAGGGCGAGCATGCCGCGCTCAGCGCATGGTGGCCTGCGTTCACGCTGGTCTGGGTTTGCCTGCAGGGCGCTTTCGGTGCGCTGACCGTGACCTGGAGGCTCTTTCCCGCCATCGTCACGCTGCACCTCTTGGGCGCCGTGGTGCTGCTGGTGCTGCTGTGCATTCAGTCGGTGCGCTACCGGCAGGCCGCCGCGGACCGCCTGCCCATGCCTGTGTCGCCCGCGCTGCGCAACGGGCTGCTTGCAACCTCGGCATTGCTGCTGCTGCAGATCGCGCTGGGCGGCTGGGTCAGTACCAACTATGCCGTGCTGGCCTGTACCCAGTTTCCCACCTGTCAGGGCAGCTGGTGGCCGCCGATGAATTTTGCTCAGGGCTTCGAGATCTGGCGCCACCTGGGCGTGACCGGCGATGGCGCGCCGCTCGACTTTTCCGCGCTCACCGCCATTCACTACGCGCATCGGCTGATGGCCTATGCCGTGTTCGCCGCCTTGGGCGTGCTCGCGTGGCAATTGCGCCGCATCCCGGCGCTGCGGCCGCAGGCCCGCTGGCTCGCGGGGCTGGCATTGCTCCAGCTTGCCACCGGCCTTGGTAACGTGCTGCTCGGTTGGCCGCTGGCCGCCGCGGTGCTGCACACGGGCGGCGCCGCGGCGCTCGCCGTGGTGCTGACCTGGGCGCTGTGCGAGTGTCGCCGCGGGGCAGCCGCCACGGTCGCCCACGACAGAGACAAGGCGCCCGGTGCGCCACATAACAACCAGAGGGAGGCCGCAGCGTGAGCACGCCGATTTCCGTGCAGCAGACAAGCACCGCCAACGTGCTGCGCCAGTTCTACGCGCTGACCAAGCCGCGCGTGGTGCAGCTGATCGTTTTTTGCGCCCTGATCGGCATGGTGCTGGCCGTGCCGGGTCTGCCTTCGTGGGCCGACGTGCAGCGCGCCGTGCTGGCCTGCATCGGCATCTGGCTGGTGGCGGGCGCGGCGGCGGCGTTCAACTGCCTGGTCGAAAAGGGCATCGACGCCAAGATGAAGCGCACCGCCTGGCGCCCCACCGCCCGCGGGCAGCTCAGCGACTTGCAGGCGCTGGTGTTTTCGGCCCTGCTGTGCGTGGCCGGCTCCGCGCTGCTGTGGTTCCAGGTCAATCCGCTCACCATGTGGCTCACTTTTGCCACCTTCGTCGGCTATGCGGTGATCTACACCGTCATTCTCAAGCCGCTGACGCCGCAGAACATCGTGATTGGCGGCGCCTCGGGTGCGATGCCGCCGGTGCTGGGCTGGGCCGCGATGACGGGCGACGTCGGCCCCGAAGCGCTGATCCTGTTCCTCATCATCTTCCTCTGGACCCCGCCGCATTTCTGGGCGCTGGCGCTGTACCGCGTCGAGGACTACCGCAAGGCCGGCCTGCCGATGCTGCCCGTCACGCACGGCAATGAGTTCACGCGGCTGCAGGTGTTGCTCTACACCTTCATCCTGTTCGCGGCCTGCCTGATGCCTTTCATCTACGGCATGAGCGGCTGGCTCTATCTGGCGGTGGCGGTTGGCGTGAGCATCGGGTTCACGGGCTATGCCTTTGCGCTCTGGCGCAACTACTCCGACACGCTGGCGCGCAAGACCTTCCGGTTTTCGCTGATTCACCTGAGCGTGCTGTTCGCGGCATTGCTCGTCGACCATTACCTGCGCTGAATTGATCGAATGCCTGCTTCCATGAACAAGCGAAACGCCCTTCAATTATTGGCCGGCGGTGCGGCATGGGCGGGCGTTGCCGCCACGCTGGGGCTTGTTACCGCCTGCAGCGAGCCCAGGCCGAGCTTCAATGCGGTCGACATCACGGGCGCCGACTACGCAAAGGACTTCTCGCTGAAGGACTCCGACGGCAAGGTCCGCACCCTGGCCGACTTCAAGGGCAAGGTCGTGGTGCTGTTCTTCGGCTATGCGCAATGCCCCGACGTGTGCCCGACCACCATGACCGAAATGGCGCAGGTCAAGCAGCAGCTCGGCAGCGACGGCGACAAGCTGCAGGTGCTGTTCGTCACGGTCGATCCGGCGCGCGACACGCCCGAGGTGCTCAAGGCCTACATGGGTGCCTTCGATCCGGGCTTCGTCGCGCTGATTCCAACGCCCGAACAACTCGTCACGATCGCCAAGGACTTCAAGGTCTATTTCAAGAAGGTCGAGGGCAAGACCCCGACCAGCTACTCGATGGACCATTCGGCCGCGAGCTTCGTGTACGACGCCCAGGGGCGGCTGCGGCTCTACGCGCGCTATGGCGCCGGCGTGGCGCCCATGGTGTCGGACGTGAAGGCGCTGCTCAAGTCCTGAGCAGGCGTTGCCTCTGCGATGGATGCCGTCGTCGCTTTAGCTTCGGTCGATCATCTGAAGGCGCGCAGGGGCGCCTTCCGCATCGCGCTCATTCCGCCCGAGGTGCTGCGCGCGCTCAACGACGGCTTGCTCGAGACCGTCAACCTCAACGAATTCCTGGCGCTTGAACTGCCGCAGCTCGCGCGCAGCGTGGCAGGCCACATCGGCCTCGATCCGGCCAGCGAACGCCTGGCCGACACGCTCGCCATGCTGGGTGCGTTCAAGCCGATGCAGCGGCACGGCCACGTTGCGCGCGCGCTTTACGATCTGGCGGCGCAGCATGCCGAGCGCGACGCCGTCGCCCACCGACTCGCCACGCACGGGAGCGACGTCGCACGATGCTGGGCTGCGCAATGGGTCACGCTGTCGGGCCTTCCGCTGGCGGCACAGCTGGAGGCGGTGCGCCGCTTTGCCGCCGATCCCCACTTCGGCGTGCGCGAAATCGCCTGGATGGCGGTGCGCGACGCGGTCATCGGCTCGCTCGACGAGTCGCTGGCGCTGCTGCAGCCATGGACGGCCGATGCCGACGCGAATATCCGCCGCTTTGCCAGCGAACTCACGCGCCCGCGCGGCGTGTGGTGCGCGCAGATCGATGCGCTCAAGGCCGAACCCTGGCGCGCCCTGCCGCTGATCGAGGCCTTGCGCGCCGACCCCAGCCGCTACGTGCAGAACTCGGTGGCCAACTGGCTCAACGACGCGAGCAAGACTCAGCCGGAGTGGGTCGATCGCCTCTGCACGCGCTGGCTCGGTGAGTCCGACACGCTGGCCACGCGGTACATCGCCAAACGGGCCCTGCGAACGCTTTCGAAGCAGGCATGAAAAAGCCCGGATGACCGGGCTTTTTTCTGGGTGAAGACGGCTGGCGCTCAGGCGTAATCGGCCAGCGCCTTCTTCATCTTCTTCATGGCCGCGACTTCGATCTGGCGAATGCGCTCGGCGCTCACGCCATACACCGCGGCCAGGTCGTGCAGCGTCATGCCGCCCGAACCGTCGTCGTTGACCTTGAGCCAACGCTCTTCCACGATGCGGCGGCTGCGGTCGTCCAGCGCTTCCAGCGCGGTGGCGATGCCGTCGCTCGAGAGCCGGTCGCGCTGCTGCGATTCGAGCAGCGCGGTCGGTTCCTGCGTGGCATCGGCCAGGTAGGCGATCGGGCCGAAGGCTTCGTCGCCGTCGTCCGATGGGCCCGGATCGAGCAGCACGTCGCCGCCCGACAGACGGGTTTCCATCTCCAGCACTTCTTCAGGCTTGACGTTGAGCCGGGTCGCCATTTGCGACACCTCTTCAGGGCTCAGCGTTTCGCGGTGCGTGCCGTTGTCGGCCGCGGCCGAATCGGCCTTGAAGCCTTGCTTCATCGAGCGCAGATTGAAAAACAGCTTGCGCTGGGCCTTGGTCGTCGCGACCTTGACCATGCGCCAGTTCTTCAGGATGTACTCGTGGATCTCGGCCTTGATCCAGTGCATGGCGTAGCTCACGAGCCGCACGCCCTGGTCGGGGTCGAAACGCTTCACGGCCTTCATGAGGCCGACATTGCCCTCCTGGATCAGGTCGCCGTGCGGCAGCCCGTAGCCCAGGTACTGGCGGGAAATGGAAACCACGAGGCGCAGGTGCGAGAGGATCAGCGCACCGGCCGCTTCGAGGTCGTTGTGGTCGCGCAAACGGCGTGCGAAGCCCTGCTCTTCTTCGAGCGTGAGCATCGGCAGGCGGTTGGCGGCCGAAATATAAGCATCCAGGTTGCCCAGCGGCGGCACCATCGACCATGGATTGGCGACGGCGAGCTGGTTGGCAGAGGCTCCAGACAGCATGGTCATCAGGGGAAACTCCTTTGTATTGGGCATATTAGCACTCGATTAGAGGGAGTGCTAAGGCAAGGGTTCCCCCTAAGTTTCTATCGCACCGATAGGCAAAGCTGTCAGCCGGGAAGGGAGGCGAGCAGGCGGAATCGTCCGACCCCAGTCCTACCAGCGTATACCCAGGCGCAAAAACAGCCTCGAAAGTACAAAGAGGGGCCCCACCCAAAGATATTGGATGTCTTCGAAGAAGGAAGGTTTCTTGCCCTCGATCTTGTGGCCGATGAACTGGAAGATCCATGCCACGACAAAGATGGCGGCGGAGACCGGTAGTACAAGGCCTCCCATGGCATGAACCAGCGCCAGTACCAGCGCCGTCCCGACGAGCATGGTGGCCAGGAACACGGGGGAGCGCAGGGTGGCGTAGTACACCAGGCTGGCCGCCACGAAGCCGTAGGCTACCCAGGGGTGCAGCGCAAACAGCAGGCCGACGATGCTCAGCATGATGGCCGGGATCGCGACGAAGTGGATCAGCTCGTTGGTCGGGTGGCGGTGGCTTTCGCCATAGTGGGCCAGCAGCCGGTCGACCTTGCGGTTGCCCGCTGCCAGCGGGGCATCGGCGGTGTGCATCATGTTGTCTCCAGGCGCCGTTCGGTGCGGCGGTCCTGCATGGTGCCTCTGCCGGCAGGCGATGGCAAGTGCTATGAAAAATGTAGCAAAACCTTCTTGGCAGGCATGAACGCGCCATGACTTAGGGCACTGTCGCGCGTTCGAGGCATCGCTAAGATCGACTGCGTGGCCCCTCCGTTCGAATCTCCATCCCACCCGCCGCCTTCGAGCGTGGCACCAGCGCCGCTCCGCCCGCCGACCGCGATTCTGGTGGTGGACGACCACGATCTGCTGCGGCTCGGCGTCCGCGCGCTGGTGCAGGCACAGGCCGCTTCTTCCGGCACGGGCATCGAGGTGTTCGAAGCTGGCAATGTGGCCGATGCGCTGGTGCTCCATGAAGCGCATGGGGAGTCCATCGGCTTGGTGCTGCTGGATCTGGCACTGCCCGATACGCATGGCTTGAGCGGCCTGACCGAGTTTCGATCGCGTTTTCCGTCCGCCCGCATCGTGGTGCTTTCGGGCACTGGCAACGCCTCGCTGGCCCAAGGGGCGCTGGCCCTGGGCGCCAGTGCTTTTCTTCCCAAGTCGGCGGACCTGAAGGAGGTAGTGGGCTTCATCCGTGCCTGCGGCCTGCTCGATGCCGAGGCGGCCGAAATCTCGTCTTCTGCAATGCCGAAGGCGCTCAGCGGCTACGCTGAATCGGCCCACGCAAGCGCCTGGCAGGAACTCACGCCGCGCCAGACCCAGGTGCTGCAGTGGGTGCTCGAAGGCAAGGCGAACAAGGAGATCGCCCAGCTCGCGAACCTGAGCGAGGGCACGGTGAAGAACCATGTGTCGACCATCCTGCTGCTGTTCGGTGTGCGTTCGCGTGCGCAATTGATCAGCAGCCTGCGTTGAGCCCGCCGCGCATGGCCGAAACGCCGCTGAGCCAGCGGGTGTTGCGCGAGCACGTGGCCTCGATCTATTTCAACTACAGCGCGACGTGCCTGGCCCGCGTCGTTTTCGTCCTGGTGCTTGGCGGGTTCATGTACCTGCAGTTGGGCGATCCCATGGTGCTGCCGTTTGTCGTGCTGCATTTGGCGTTGTACCTGGGCATGTACTTCACGCCGCGCTGGAGCCCGGCGGAACCTGCGGCGGAAAGTGCCCGGTGGGCCCGCAAGATCACCCGCATCGTGACCCTGCTCGGGTTTGCCGATGCGCTGGCGCCGTGGATCTTCGTGCCCGCCGGCAACTTGCCCGTGACGGCCGCGCTGATGGTGGTGATGATGGGCAATTGCGCTAGGGCCGTGCAATCGCTGCGGCCCCTGAAGGAGGCCCTGTTCGGCCACGTGCTGCCGATGATGGGCGGGCTGATCGTCGCCCTGGCGTGGCAGGGCGGCGCCATCCATCTCTTCCTCGCGGCCTTTTCGACGATCTATCTCGTTCTCATGCTGCGCGTGGGTGTGCAGGAGCACAAGCTGCTGGCGGATTCGCTGCTTCTGCGCTTCGAAAAGGAAGCCTTGGCCGTCCGGCTGGCGGAGCAGATCGCCGCCACCGAGCGTGCCAGCGAAGAAAAAACCCGTTTCCTGGCCAGCGCCAGTCATGACCTGCGGCAGCCGCTGCATGCCATTGCGCTGTTCGGCGCCGCGCTGGAGAACGAACTGCGCGGCCGCCCCGAAGGCGCCAACGCGGAGCGCCTGATGCGCGCGGTGAACGCGCTGGGAACGTCGCTCGACACCATGCTCGACGTCTCGCGGCTGGACGCGGGCGTGGTCACGCCGGAGCTCCGGGAGGTGCAGCTCGACGCCTTGTTCCTGCCGCTCAACCACATGTTCTCGCCGCAGGCCGAGCAGAAAGAATTGCAATTGCGCGTACGCGCGAGCGGGTTGTGGGTGCGCAGCGATCCGCAGCTGTTGCACCGCTTGCTCGCCAACCTGATCGACAACGCGCTCAAGTACACGGCGAGTGGCGGTGTGACCGTGAGGGCCCGTGCGCGCGGCAATGCGGTGTGGATCGAGGTGCGCGACACCGGCGTCGGCATCGCGCCCGAGCAGATCGGCCGCATCTTCGAGGAGTTCTACCAGGTCGGCAACCCGGGCCGAGACCGCTCGCAGGGCCTGGGTATCGGCCTGTCGATCGTGCAGCGTCTGTCGCGCCTGCTGGACCATCCGTTGCAGGTGCATTCGCGTCCGGGACGGGGCACCCATTTTCGCGTGGTGCTGCCCGCCGCCGCGCCGCTGGCGGGCGCTGGCCTGCAAGGCGCCGAGGCGCATCGGCACCGTGCTGCAGGGGCACAGGCACTGCCCGGGCGCGTGCTGCTGGTTGACGACGAGGTGGAAATCCGGGAGGCCATGAGCGAGCTGCTGCGCTCCTGGGCCATCGAGGTGCACGCCGTGGCCGACGAAGCGGACGCGGAGAAAGCCCTTTCGCAGGCGGAGGGCCAGGGACAGCCCTTCGATCTGCTGGTGTGCGACTACCGCCTGGCCGAGGGCAACGACGGACTCGACGCCGGTCTGCGCCTGCGCCAGCGCTCCGGCACCGGCACCGGCACCGGCACCGGCACCGGCATGCCCTTGTTGCTGGTCACCGGCGAAACCGCGCCCGAACGCCTGCAGCGCGTCCGCGCGTCCGGCGTCGCCGTGCTGTTCAAGCCGGTCGACGCCGGCAAGCTGTTTCGAACCCTGAGTGAACTCGCGCCTGCCGGCGCCTCATGACTTTTGGCACTGGTGTGCCTATCAGCCGGCCTTTACCGTTGCGCGGTCTCACACACGTCAACGTCTCAGGGAGAGATTTCATGCAAGAAAAACTTTGGATATCGGCGCTCGCCGCGACTTTGGCGGCCTGTGGTGGAGGAGGTGGTGGTGGCGGCGGCGGCTTCGCTGGCTTGCCGGTGGTACCGGCGCCTGCACCCGCTCCTGCTCCCGCGCCCGCGCCCGCGCCCGCGCCCGCGCCAGCCCCGGCTCCCGCCACGCGTACTTTCATGTACGAGGCCTTGACCCCCGCCGCCGACGCTTCGGCATTTCTCGACCGGCTCAACGCCCAGGGCGCCAGGGCGTTCCGCTTCTTCAGCGGCCTTGCCTTCACCACCGGCCCCACCAGCGTGGAGGTCGTCGAAGCCTATGTGAAGGACGCCCAGACCACCTACTCCTTCGAGTTGCTGCCCGTGGCCAGTTCCGCGGCTGACCTCGAGGCGCAGCTCAACGCGCAGGGCGCCAGAGGCTTCAAGTGGGGTGGGCCGTACGTGGTCGGCGGCCAGAGCCGCACGCTCTATCGCAAGGACAACGGCTCCGCATCGACCTACACCTATGCCGTGCTGGCGGCACCTGCCGACAGCACCGGCTATCTGTCGCAGACCAACGCCCAGGGAGGCAACGGCTACTACAGTGTCGGCGGTGCCTATCTGGTTGGCGGGACCACGGTGCTGGTCTACCAGAAGGACACCCAGGGCAGCGCGACCTACGGCTATGAAGCGCTGGGCCAGCCCGGCAGCGACGCTGATTTTCTGGCCCAGTTCGAGGCCCAGGGCGCCCGGGGCTTCCGGTTCAAGACCGGCTACGTCTTCTCGGATGGCACGAGGTTGCTCTACGAGAAAGACCTTTCGCAATCGGCCACGTTCAGCTACCAGAACCTGCAGCCCGCGGGCAACAGCGCGGCCTACATCGTGCAGGCGAATGCCGAGGGCGCCAAGGGCCATGCCCTGGTGGGCGACTACATGCTGCCGAGCGGCCAGATCCGGACGTTCTACGTCCGGCCTGCCAACTGCACCGGTTTTCTCTGCGATACCCGCTCGCTCTTCGGCTTCTGAGCGGCGGGGGGTGCTGCTGCCGGCACTTCAGCCCAGCAGCGCCTGCGCGAACTCGCGCGCGTTGAAGGTCTCGAGGTCTTCGAGCTTCTCGCCCACGCCGATGAAGTAGACCGGGATAGGCCGCTCGCGCGCAATGGCGCAGAGCACGCCGCCTTTGGCCGTGCCGTCGAGCTTGGTCACGACGAGGCCAGTGAGGCCCAGCGTCTCGTCGAAGGCCCTGACCTGCGCCAGGGCGTTCTGCCCGGTGTTGCCGTCGATCACCAGCAGCACCTCGTGCGGGGCCGTGGCGTCAGCCTTGGTGACGACGCGCTTGATCTTCTTGAGCTCGTCCATCAGGTGCAGCTGCGTGGGCAGCCGGCCGGCGGTATCGACCAGCACCACGTCCTTGCCGCGCGCCTTGCCGGCGGTCACGGCATCGAAGCTCACGGCGGAGGGGTCGCCGCCTTCCTGGCTCACGATCTCGACCGTGTTGCGGTCGGCCCAGACCAGCAGTTGCTCGCGCGCCGCCGCCCGGAAGGTGTCGGCCGCCGCCAGCAGCACCGAGGCGCCCTCGTTGGCCAGGTGCTTGGTGAGCTTGCCGATGGATGTGGTCTTGCCCGCGCCGTTGACGCCGGCCACCATGATCACCGTCGGCGTGAACTGGCCGATCACCAGCGGCTTCTCGAGCGGCTTGAGCAGGTCGGTGATCGCGTCGGCCAGCAGCCGCTTCACCTGCACGGCGTCGGTCGCCATCTGGCGCTTGACGCGGCTGCGCAGGTCGTCGAGCAGGAATTCGGTGGCCTTCACGCCGGTGTCGGCCATCAGCAGGGCCGATTCGAGCTCCTCGTACAGCGCGTCGTCGATCTGCGCATTGACGAACACCGCCTGGATGCCGGTGCCGGTCTTGCGCAGGCCGGTCTTCAGCTTGTTGAACCAGCCCTTGCGCTCGGCCGCCATGGCTGCGTCCGTGATGAGGGCGGGGAGCGGTTCATCCGGCTCGGAGTGCGCAGGTGCTGGCGCCGGCACGGGCAAGGGCGCCGGCACGGGCGCAAGGATCGGCGCAGCGGGAACGGCCACCGGGGGCGGCGGCGGAGGAGGCGCCACTGCAGGCGGTGGGGCCGGCACTGCGGGCGGAGGCGCTGCTTCCTCAACCGCGGGTTTCGAGCCGAACCAGCTCGACGGCGAAAACACCGAGCGCGCAGACGCGGGCGCGGGCGCAGGCTCGGGGGCTGGTGCCGGCTCGGCGGCCGGGGGGGGCGCCGGCTCGGCCGGGGATTCGGCAGGCGGTTTTTTCTTGAAGAAACTGAACATCGGAAGCTTTTTACAATCCGACCCATTCTATGAAACACCCTTCGCCACGCCGTGCTGCGTTCGGTGCGGTGCTGGCAGTGGCGCTTTCGGCGCCGTGGACCATGCCTGCGCAGGCCCAGTCCACACCGGCTCCCGCCGCTTCATCCATTGCCGCCAAGGCACCCGCTCCCCAGCAGTTCACCCTTGCCAACGGCATGACGCTGCTGGTGCTGCCCGACCGGCGTGCCCCCACCGCGGTGCAGATGCTGTGGGTTCGCGTGGGCTCGGTCGACGAGGTCGACGGCACCTCGGGCGTGGCCCACGTGCTGGAGCACATGATGTTCAAGGGCACCAAGGAGATCAAGCCCGGCGAGTTTTCGCGCCGCGTGGCGGCCCTGGGCGGGCAGGAAAACGCGTTCACCACGCGCGACTACACCGGCTACTACCAGCAGATTCCGGTCGCCAGCCTCGAGCAGATCATGAAGCTCGAATCGGACCGCTTCGCCAACAACCAGTGGTCCGACGACGAGTTCAAGCGCGAGATCGAAGTGGTCAAGGAAGAACGCCGCCTGCGCACCGAAGATCAGCCGCGCGCTTTGCTCGGCGAACAGCAGAACGCGGCCATCTTCACGGCCTCGCCCTACCACCGCCCGGTGGTCGGCTGGATGAGTGACCTCGACGCCATGACGCCGGACGACGCCCGCGCCTTCTTCCGCCGCTGGTACGTGCCGGCCAATGCCGCCGTGGTGGTGGTTGGCGACGTCGACGTGGCCAAAGTGCGCGCGTTGGCCGAGAAGTACTACGGCGGCATTCCGGCGCGTGCCGTGCCTGCGCGCAAGCCGCGCACCGAGCCCGCGCAGCGCGGCATCCGCCGCATCGAGTTCAAGGCGCCAGCCGAGCAGGCCTACGTGTCGCTCGCGTTCCGCATTCCGCAGCTGGAGGACATCGAGGCCACCGACAGCGACGTGTGGGCGCTCGAAGTGCTTTCGGCCGTGCTCGACGGGTACACCGGCGCGCGCCTCGACCGCGCACTGACCCAGGGCCCCGACCGCGTGGCCGATTCCGCCAGCGTTTATTCGGGCCTGGCGGGGCGAGGACCTCAGCTATTCACGCTGGTGGGTGTGCCGGCGAACGGCAAGAGCGCGGAGGCGGTAGAGGCCGCGCTGCGCGCCCAGGTGGCGCGCGTAGCCAAGGAAGGCGTGGGCGAAGCCGAGCTCGCGCGCGTCAAGACGCAATGGGTGGCGAGCGAAACCTACAAGCGCGATTCAGTGATGGCCCAGGCCCGCGAACTCGGCAGCAACTGGGTGCAGGGTCTCCCGCTGGACACCAGCGCGCGGATCATCGCGAAACTGCAGGCCGTCACACCAACCCAGGTGCAGGCCGTGGCCGGCAAGTACTTCGGAGACGACCAGCTCACCGTGGCGACCCTGCGCCCGCTGCCGCTTGAAGCCAAGCCCCGCGGCCGCGGTTTTGCAGCGCCCCAGGGCGAACTGCGCTGAAGGGCGCCGGATTCCAATGATCCCCATGAAAAAAATCGTCCGTTACGCGCTGTTCGCCGTCGTTGCCGCCGCGGCGGGAACCAACGCCGCGCAAGCCGCGCTGCCCATCGAGCACTGGACACTTGCGAGCGGCGCCAAGATCTACCTGGTGTCGACCCAGGCCCTTCCCATCGTCGACGTGCAGATCGATTTCGACGCCGGCAGCCGGCGCGATCCGGCGGCGCAGGCGGGCCTTGCCAGCGCGAGCGCGACCATGGTCGAGAAGGGCGTACGCGCCGGCAAGAACGGCGAGCCGGCGCTCGACGAGAACGCACTGGGCGAAGCCTGGGCCGATCTGGGCGCCGAGTTCAACGCCAGCGCCGGCACCGATCGCGCGAGCTACTCGCTTCGCACGCTGTCCGACCCGGCGCTGCTGGCCAAAGTGGTGGCGTTGGCTTCGCGCGAGATCGGCGAGCCCGCCTTCCCCGATGACATCTGGCGGCGCGAGCGCGAGCGCATCAATGCCTCGCTGAAGGAAGCCAACACCAAGCCGGCGACCATCGCGGGCCGTGCCTTTGCACAGGGCGTCTACGGCATTCATCCCTACGGACAGCAAGTTACCGAAGCCACGCTTGCGCGGATCGACACCGCCGCCATGCGGCAGCGCTACCAACAGCTCATCGTGCCCTGCCGCGCCAAGCTCAGCATCGTCGGCGCCGTGACCCGCGCCGAGGCGGAAGCCATGGCCACCGCGCTGCTCTCGCGGCTACCCGGACCGGAGGCCTGCACGCCGCTGCCCGCCATTGCGCCGGTGACTGCGCTCACGGCGCCCAAGGACGATCGCATTCCGTTTGCGTCGGCCCAGGCCCACGTGCTGATCGGCCAGCCGGGCTACCCGCGCAAGGACTCGGACCACTTCGCGCTCACGCTCGGCAATTACGTGCTGGGCGGTGGCGGCTTCGTCTCGCGGCTGACCAACGAAGTGCGCGAGAAGCGCGGCCTGGCCTACAGCGTCTACAGCGGCTTTTCACCGGGGCTGGATGCCGGTGCGTTCCGGGTCGGCTTCCAGACGCGGCCCGACCAGGCCGAGGATGCCGTCAAGGTCTCACGCGACGTGGTCGCGAAGTTCGTGGCAGAAGGGCCAACCGCCGAAGAGCTCAAGGCCGCGAAGGACAACTTGATTGGCGGCTTTCCGCTCTTGCTGGACAGCAACCGCAAGCTCATCGGCAATGTGGCCAACATCGCGTGGTACGACTTGCCGCTCGACTATCTCGACACCTGGACCGCGCGCATGAACGCGGTCACCGCAGCCGAAGTTCGCGCCGCCTTTGCACGCAAGCTCCAGCCCGAACGCATGGTGACGGTGGTGGTGGGCGGAAAACAATAACGGGCGTTCTCAGCGCAGGGCGTGCGCTCCGCTACCGGCGGCCGTTCGTACCGCCGCCTTGAGCCGTTCGAGCAGTTGCGGCGCCGCGCGCGCCTGCTGCCAGTAGAGCGGCACCTGCAGCGCCGAGCCGGGCACCAGTTCTACCAGCGCGCCCGTTCGCAGAGCGTCGGCCGCCATGCTGGCCGGAAGCATGCCCCAGCCCATGCCCGCGCGCGCCGCGTCGACGAAACCCTGCGCCGAGGGCAGCCAGTGCCGCGGCGTCTCGATGCTGCGATGGCAGATGCGCCGCACCCAGCGTGCCTGCAGCCGGTCCTTGCGGTCGAACACCAGGCTGGGTGCATTGCCCAATGTGCGCGCACCCACGCCCTTGCCGAAGTAGCGTCGCACGAACTTCGGGCTTGCGGCCGCCACGTAGTGCATGGCGCCCAGGGCCTCGCTGTTGCAGCCAGCCACCGGTTGGGCCAGGGCGGTGACGGCCGCCAGCACCGCGCCGCTTCGCAGACGCTCGGCGGTGTGGTCCTGGTCATCGACGGTCAGGTCGAGCAAGGCCGATTCTTCCTGCTGCGCAAAGGCCGCAGCGGCCGCCATGAACCAGGTGGCGAGGCTGTCGGCATTGACCGCCACGCGCACAGTGACCCGCTCGCCCGCGCTACCGCTCCCGCCGCCCATGCCAAGCGAGGGCAGGGCGTCGCGCAACTCGTGCTCCAGCATGCCCACGCGCTCGATGTGCCGGCACAGCTGCTGCCCGGCTTCGGTGGCCACGCAGGGTTGGCCGCGCACCAGCAGCGCTCCGCCCGTGCGCTCTTCGAGCAGCTTGACGCGTTGCGAGACGGCCGACGGCGTGACGTTCAGCGCGCGGGCCGCGCGCTCGAAGCTGCCTTCGCGCACCACGGCAGCCAATGCGTTCAGGGCGGCGTAATCGAGCATGGTTCTTCGTGAAATTAGAAAAACTAAATATGGCTTAGGAGGTTTAGTTTGAATTAACTGGTTCGCGGCGGCAAGCTTGCGCCATGGCTTACGAACAAATCACCACCGCATTCATCAACGGGTTCTTCATGAGCCTGGTGCTCATCGTCGCCATCGGCGCGCAGAACGCCTATGTGCTGCGCCAAGGCCTGCGGCGCGAGCATGTGAGCGCGGTGGTGCTGTTCTGCGCCGCCAGCGATGCGATTCTGATCACCGCGGGCGTGGCCGGAATGGCGCAGGCGCTGGAGGGGCGACCGGTATTTGCCACCGCCCTGGCCGGACTCGGCGCCCTGTTCTTGGCGGCATACGGACTGCGCGCGCTGTGGCGCTCGCGGCAAGCCGGCGCATTGCAGGCAGCAGCCCATGGCACATCGCTATCGCGCGCGGCCGTGCTGGCGCAGGCGGCGGGCTTCACCTTGCTGAACCCGCATGTCTACCTGGACACCGTGCTGCTCGTGGGCAGCACTGGCGCCCAGTACAGCGGCTCATTCAAAGCCTGGTTCGTTGCGGGCTCGGCGCTGGCCAGCGCACTGTGGTTCTCGGCGCTGGGCTTTGGGGCGCGATGGCTGGCGCCGGTGTTCGCGCGTCCGCGTGCCTGGCAGATGCTCGATGCGCTGATCGGCGGCACGATGCTGGTGCTGGCCGCGCTGCTGGCGCGGCGGGCCCTGCTCGGCGCATAGGAAGACCCATGCGGCGGCGTTAAGCTCGCCCCATGCCCCAGAAGAAAGCCGCAGCCGCCCAGCGTTCCACCTCGAAGCCATCGCCGTCCCCCGCGCGTTCGAAAGCGCTGCCGCGCGAGGTACGCATCATCGGAGGCCAATGGAAGCGCAGCCGTCTTCCGGTGACCGACAAGCCCGGCCTGCGACCCACGCCCGATCGCGTACGGGAAACGCTCTTCAACTGGCTCGCGAGCATGGCTGGGGCGGGCGGCGGCGAGCTGCCGGGCTGGCATTGCGTCGATGCGTTCGCGGGCACCGGAGCGCTCGGGCTCGAGGCGGCGTCGCGCGGGGCCGCAAGCGTGCTGCTCTGCGAGCAGGACGCCGCGCTGGTGGCGCAGCTACAGGCTGCCAAAACCAGGCTTTCCGCCGAAGCCGTCCGCATCGAGCGGGGCAATGGGCTCACGGCCCTCGAACGCACTGCGGCCGGCAGCCTGGATGCCGTGTTTCTCGACCCGCCTTTCGACAACGTCGCCCTCTACGAACCTGCTCTTCGTGCCGCGGCGCGGGCGGTGAAAGCCGGAGGCGCCGTTTACCTTGAAGCGCCGCGCCGCTGGGGCGACGAAGAGCTTGCCGCCGTCGGCCTTGTTGATTTTCGTTACTTAAAGGCAGGGGCGGTCCATGCGCACCTGCTGCGGCAGGCCGCAAACGGGACTGCATAATTCGCCGGACAAGCCGCACCGGCTGCATGAGGAAGAAAAACCATGGCCAGCAACGTGATCGCGGTTTATCCCGGCACTTTCGATCCCATCACCCTCGGCCACGAGGACGTGGTGCGGCGTGCAACCCAGCTTTTTTCCAAGGTTATCGTCGCGGTTGCGGCGGGCCATCACAAGAAGGCGCTGTTCTCCCTGCAGGAGCGCATCGAGATGGCGCGCGAGGCCGTGAAGCCGTACAGCGACCAGGTCACGGTCGAGAGCTTTTCGGGCTTGCTGCGCGATTTCGTGGTGGTGCGCGGTGGCAAGGCGATGGTGCGCGGCCTGCGTGCCGTGACCGACTTCGACTACGAGTTTCAGCTCGCGGGCATGAACCGCTCGCTGATGCCCGACGTGGAGACGGTGTTCCTGACGCCCAGCGACAAATACCAGTTCATCTCGAGCACCTTCGTGCGCGAAATCGCCATGCTGGGCGGAGAAGTCCACAAGTTCGTTTCGCCCGATGTGGAGAAGCAGCTCGCAGCCAAGGTGCGCAGCCTGGGTCGTGAGTAGCCGACTCCCGTTGCCTCGCCTGCATCCGCTCGGCGACGCGGCTTTGCTTTGCGAGCTGCCGCCGCCGGCCACGCTGGGGCAGCAGCAACGGATCTGGGCGCTGGGTGTGGAAGTGCAGCGGTGGGCCGGCGTAGGCGAGGTGCTGCCGGGCATGAACAATCTCACGCTGACTTTCGATCCGACCGCAATCGGAATCGATGCGCTGATGGAACGCGTGAACGAGGTCTGGCCGCGGTTGTCGGCCGGCGCCATCGAAGGCCGCAGGGTGGAGATTCCGGTGTCGTACGGCGGCGAGCATGGCCCCGATCTTGCCGACGTCGCGGCCTTCACCGGGCTCACGCAGGCCGAAGTCGTGCGGCGCCACAGCGCGGCCGACTACGTGGTCTACCTGCTCGGCTTCCTGCCCGGCTTTGCTTTCATGGGCGGGCTGCCGCCCGAGCTGGCCACGCCGCGCCGGTCGGAGCCGCGCACGGCGGTGCCCGCGCGGTCGGTCGGCATCGGCGGCGAGCAGACCGGCATCTATCCGCTGGTGTCGCCAGGCGGCTGGCAGCTGATCGGCCGCACCTCACTCGAACTCTTCGATCCTTCAGCCGAGCCGCCCACCCTGCTGCGGCCGGGCGACCGCGTGCGCTTTGTCGTCGAAAGCGTGCACATCACATGATGCTGGTCCAGAAGCCCGGCATGCTGACCTCAGTGCAAGATTTGGGGCGGCACGGGCATAGGCAGCTGGGCATCTGTCCCGGCGGCGCGCTCGACGTGCTGGCGCTCACGCTGGCGAACCGGCTGGTCGGCAATGCCGATGGGGCGGCCGGTCTCGAGATGACCATGGGCGGTTGCGAGATCCGCTTTGAAACCGCCACCCGCATCGCGCTGGCTGGAGACGGGTTCGGCGCCCGGCTCGACGGCATGCCGCTCTGGCCCTGCTGGAGCGTGCCGGTGGAGGCAGGCCAGACGCTTACGCTCGCGGGTGCCAATGCGGCCGGCGTGAAGAAGGCCGGGTTGCGCAGCTGGCTCGCCGTGGCGGGCGGCATCGACGTGCCGCCGGTGCTCGACTCCCGCAGCACCGACCTGAAGGCGGGCTTCGGGGGTCACCAGGGCCGCGCGCTGCGCAAGGGTGACCGGCTCGCGCTGGGCGCCACGGCGCTCGACGCCACCCGGCTGGCGAGGCGCCCGTTCGGCCTGCGTGGCCCCGACTGGGGCCCTGAGGAAAGCGACGGATCCATCGCCCTGCGCGTGCTGCCGGGCCCCGAGTTCGAACAGTTCACCGCAGCCTCGCACACGCAACTCTGGAGCGAACGCTGGCGCATCACCGCGCAGAGCAACCGCATGGGAAGCCGGCTCGCAGGCACCGAACTCAAGCGCAAGCGCAGTGTCGACATGCTCTCGTCGGGTGTCATTCCCGGCACCATCCAGGTACCGCCTTCGGGGCAGCCGATCATCCTCATGGGCGACGCGCAGACCACCGGCGGCTATCCGCGCATCGGCGTGGTGATCCGCGCCGACCTGTGGAAGCTCGCGCAGGCACCGCTCGACGGCCGGTTGCGGCTGGTGCAGGTCGACATGGCCGAGGCGCTCGAGGCATGGGCCGAGCAGCAGCGCTATCTGGCGCAGGTGGCGCAAGGGCTTGCGGCTGCGGGTTGGACGAGACCGGCATAGACTTGCAATCAGCAGGCGCGCGCCGGCCCGCCGGCCCGCCTCAGCGCTCGACGAAGGAACAAAGCTTATGCAAATCGACCTCAATGCCGATCTCGGTGAAGGCGCCGGCAGCGACGAAGCGCTGCTCGGCCTCGTGAGCTCGGCCAACATCGCGTGCGGATGGCATGCAGGCGATGCCAAGACCATGCGGCAATGCGTGCGCTGGGCGATCGAACACGGTGTCGCCATCGGCGCCCATCCGAGTTTTCCCGACCGCGAAAACTTCGGCCGCAGCACCATGCACCTGCCGCCCGACGAGATCGTGGCCAACGTGCTCTACCAGGTCGGTGCGCTGGCCGCGATCGCCAAGGCCGAAGGCGGCAAGCTCTCGCACGTGAAGGCGCACGGCCAGCTCTACAACCAGGCCGTGAAGGAGCCCGAACTCGCCGACGCGCTGTGCGAGGCGGTGCGGCGTTTCGATCCCACGCTCAAGTTTTTCGGCCTGGCGGGCAGCGGCATGATCGACGCCGCGCGCCGCGCAGGCCTCACGCCCGTTGAAGAGGTGTTTGCCGACCGCGGCTACATGCCCGACGGCAGCCTGGTGCCGCGCAGCCAGCCCGGTGCGCTCATCGAAGACGAAGAACAGTCGCTCGCCCAGACGCTCTCGCTGGTACGTGACCGCAAGGTCACGGCCATCGACGGCAGCACCGTGCCGGTCAATGCCCAGACGGTATGTCTGCATGGCGACGGCGCCCACGCACTGGAGTTTGCGCGGCGCATCCGCGACCGCCTCCAGAAAGAAGGCATCGCGGTTCGCGCGGTGGCCTGAGCGCGCCGTTCACGCCGTGGTGCAGCGAACCAATGTCCTGCTGACCGGGTTCGATCCGTTCGACCGAGAAGCCCTCAACCCTTCATGGGAAGCCGTGCATGCGCTCGACGGCTGGAAGTGCGGCCGCGCCACCGTGCATGCGCGGCAGATGCCCTGCGTCTTCGGCCAGGCGATCGAGACGCTTGCGGGCGTAATGGATGAGTTGCAACCTGAGCTGGTGCTGTGCATCGGCCAGGCCGGCGGCCGCGCTGAGATCACGCCCGAGCGGGTGGCCATCAACGTCGACGACGGCCGCATTGCCGACAACGCAGGCCGGCAGCCCATCGACGTGCCCGTGGTGCCTGGCGCGCCAGCGGCGTATTTCTCGACGCTGCCGATCAAGGCCATGGTGCGCGATCTGCGTGCGGCAGGTGTGCCCGCGTCCGTTTCGAACACTGCGGGCACCTTTGTCTGCAACCACATCTTCTACGGCCTGATGCACCGCATGGCCACGCACCCCGTGCCGGGGCAGCGCGGCGGCTTCATCCACATCCCTTACCTGCCCGAGCAGGCGGCGCGTTTTCCGGGAGTGCCGAGCATGTCGCTGGCTACCATGGTCGAGGCGTTGCGCATCGCAGTGGCTTGCGCGCTGGCCGTTGAAAAAGACATTGCCGAAACCGGCGGTCAGCTCCACTGAGCCAGCCAGGAGAGCAGCGCCGCATTGACGAATGCGGGCTTCTCCATCGTCAGCATGTGGCCGCATTGCGCCACCCACACCACTTCAGCATGCGGCACCAGCGCTGCGATCTCGCGCGTGCAGTAGGGCGGCGCCAGCCGGTCGGTATCGCCGCACACCAGCAGCACCGGCGCGCGCAGCGAGGGCAGGTGGGCGCGCGCATCGGGCCGGCGCATCACCGCGCGGTTCTGCCGGATCAGCTGCTGCGCGCCAGCGTCCAGCACGATGTCGAGATAGCGCTGCACCAGCGCCTCGTCGGCGGCCTGCGCGGGATGAAAAGCGAACACGACGTTCGGCTCGATCACTTCGCGCAGATCGCCTTGCTCGAACAATTCGATCGCGCCTTCGCGCAGTTCGTACATCTCGGGCGCCTCAGGCCGCGGGTTGGTGCCCAGCAGCGCGAGCCCGGCGATGCGCTCGGGCGCTTGCCGCGCGGCTTCCATAGCGATCATGCCGCCCATCGAAGCACCGCAGAGCACAAGCGGACCGGGGTGTTCGCGCAGCACGGCCGCGGCCATGGCCTCGATGGTGTCGTGCCGCGTGTGGGCATCGCTCACACGGGCTTCGAACGCAGGCGGGAGGACGGGTAGCTGCGCTTCCCAGAGGCGCTCGTCGCAGGCGAGGCCAGGCAGCAGGACAAGATTCGGCATGGGCCCATTCTGCGTGATCGGGCGATCTGGCGCAGCGGCATAGGCTGCCCGGCCAGGGGGTTTTGGGGCGTCGGATTGGGGTGCATTCGCCGTCACCCGTGCTGCAGGTGGCGGCCATGCAACAGATGCGGCCGTCGAGTGCACCCGCGTCACGCATGCGGTGGAGAATGGGTGTTCCATGCCCACGCCCACATCCGATTTCGCGACCGAACTCATCCTGATCCGCCACGGCGAAACCGCCTGGAACCGCGAACTGCGCTTCCAGGGGCATGCCGACGTGCCGCTCAACGACATGGGCCACGAGCAGGCGCGCCGCCTCGGCCAGCGGCTGGCGGGCGAGACGGCGCAGCACATCATCAGCAGCGACCTCATGCGCGCGCAGCAGACCGCCGCGCCCGCGGCGTTGCAGCTGTCGCTGCCGGTGGTCACCTCGGCGGGCTTGCGCGAGCAGCATTTCGGCGTCGTCGAAGGTTTGCGGGCCGACGAGATCCAGGCGCTGCACCCCCGCGCCTGGGAGCAGTGGCTGGAGTTTCACGAGGACCACGCCATGCCCGAGGGCGAGTCGGCGCGCGAGTTCCATGCGCGCATCGTCGCGGCGCTCGGAACCCTGGCCGCCACGCATCGCGGGCAGCACTTGATCGTGGTCACCCATGGGGGAGTGCTCGACATGGTGTGGCGCACCGCGCGCGGACTCAGCCTGAGCGGCCCGCGCCAGAGCGACATCCCCAATGCGGGCTTCAACCGCATCCGCATTGCCGACCCTGCGAAGCCTGACGCCATCGAGATCGTCGACTGGGCCGACACGCGGCATCTTGCCGACCTGCCGCCGCAGCCGACCTACGACCAGCGGCGGCATCTCGAGAAAAACTGAGCCGCCGAAGCAAAAAAAGCGCGCGCCTCCTCAGGTGCAGCTGCCGGCCTTCGGCGTGCGCAGCAGCGCTTGCCCCGCGCCAATGCCGGTGGGCTTGCCGCCATCCACCGCGAGCCGGCCGTTCACCAGCACCGTGACCACGCCCTCGGACAGCAGCGCAGGCTGCGTGTAGGTGGCCCGGGCGGCATAGCGCGAGGGGTCGAACACGACCACGTCGGCGTAGTAGCCTGGCCGCAGGTGCCCGCGCTGCTTCAGCCCCAGCGTGTCGGCGGGCAGCGATGAACTGCTGCGGATGAATTGCCCGAGCGAGATCGTGCGTTCCTTCACCACGTACTGGTCGTACTTGCGTGCGAAGGTGCCGTAGGCGCGTGGATGGCCCAGCGAAGAGTCGGATGAGGTCATGACCCATGGCCGCTTCATGAACGCGCGCACGTCGTCGTCGCTCTGGTTGAACGAGGCGATCATCAGGTCGCCGTCACGCAGCACGGCGATGGCGGCATCCACCGGATCGGCGTTCGAGGCCTTGGCCACGTCGGCCAGCGTCTTGCCGACATACTTGGTGCTGCCGGCCGAAAACAGGATCGTCTCGGGACCGCCGCGCAGGCGCAGGTTCTCGCGCATGCCGGTTCGCAGGCGCTCCTGCACCGCCGCATCGTCGAAGCGCTTGAGCATGGCCTCTCGGCCGCCATCGACGGCCCACGGCGGCACCAGCGCGGCCGAGAAGCGCGTGCTCGATGCCGTCCAGGGATAGTGGTCGGCCGTGATGTCGAGCCCGGCGGCACGCTCCTTCTCGATGCGGCGGATGATGTCGCCGCTCTGGCCCTGCACGTCCACGCCCAGCGCCTTGATGTGCGCCACGTGCACCGGCAAGCGGGCTTCGCGGCCGATGCGGATTACCTCCTCGATGGCGCCCTTCAGTCCGATGTTGTACATCGACTCGTCGCGGATGTGGCTGTCGTAGAGCCCGCCGTGCCGGGCCGCGACCTTCGCGAGCTCGATGACCTCCTCGGTCTTCGAGAAATTCTGCGGCGGATAGAAAAGACCGGTCGATAGGCCCAGCGCACCGTCGCACATGGCCCGGCTCACGTGCTGGCGCATCGCGTCGAGCTGCTCGGGCGTGGGCGCGCGATTGGCTTCGCCGAGCTGGCTGATGCGCACCGGGCCGAAGCCCACGTACATCGCCACGTTGGTGCCCACCGGCGCCGAACGCAACCGCTTCGTCTGCGCCGCGATGTCGAAGCCGCCGAAGCCGTCGTTGCCGATCACGGCAGTGGTGACGCCCTGGGTGAGAAAGGGAATGTTCAGGCGCTTCTGCGGATCGGTCGAATGCAGGTCGGAATCGGCGTGGGTGTGCGCGTCGACGAAGCCCGGAGCCACGATCATGCCCGCGGCATCGATGGTCCGCCGCGCGCTGAATTGCGCCGGCGCCTTCGGGCCGGCAAAGACGATGCGGTCGCCCACGATGCCGACGTCGCCCACGATGGGCTCGTTCGAGTCGCCCGTGTAGACGGTGCCGCCGCGCAGCAGCAGATCGAGTTCGACCGGGGAATCGGCGGCGGATGAAAGACCCGCCATGGCCGCGAGCGCGGCGAGCACGACAACTGATTTCTGCATGGGCGAGCGATCCGGAGCGATGTGAAGTGGGCAGTTTAGGAGCCGCTCCCGCGCATCGTTAATTCCTTTTGCGATACGCCCCATGACCGGAAGGCATGGCCTCTGTCTGCCCCACTCAGAGCCGCGATGCCAGTTGTTCGAGCCCGAGCTGCGCATAGACGGCGCCGGTCTGGCGCCGCAGGCGCAGCGATTCGGGCTGCCCGTTCAGCTGCTGCTGCAGGATGCCCTGCGCGCCCGTGAGCGTCGCTTCGCTGCCGACACGCACGAGGGCATCGAGGTACACCTGCTCGAACAGGTCGCGCTGCGCGTGGCTGCCGCCGATCTCGAGCAGTCGCGGCAAGGCCATGCCCAACCCTTCGATGGCGGAAGCGAAATCGCCGCGCGCATGCGCAACGAGGCCGCGCGCGGCCGGCACGCACACGTGCTCCCAGGCGGCGCGAGCGGAGAGCGGCGCGTGTGGCGCATGGGCTTCGATGTTGCGCAGCAGCGCATCGGCCTCGGGGCGGCCCGCGCGGGCCAGCCCGTACAGATACTGCAGGTCGAGAAACGGCAACACGTGGTCGGCGGTGCGCTGCACGAGGTAGCCGCTGACGTCGTCCCATCGCGTACCGACATCGATGCCCGCGAGTTCGAAGCGCGCGAGCAGCGAGACGGCGCCGATCTGGTCCTGCGAGTAATCCTTCACCACGCCCCACACCTCGCGGTCGTACACCGCGAGGGCTTCGGCATCGCGACCCAGCTCGATGAGGAACAGCGCCACGTGCCACCAGTTGTGCGTGACCATGAACGAGTTGAGCCCGGTCCAGCTGTCGCTCACGCTGTGCATGAACGCCAGCCCTTCGGAGAGCCGGCCTTCGGTGAGCATCACATGCGCCAGCGCGTGATGCGCCCAGGGTTCCTTGCGGCACATGCCGATGGCGCGGCGGGCGCTGGCCTCGGCCTCGCGCATCAGGTGGCACTGCTCGTAGCCGAAGGCGGCCATACCATGCACATAAGGCACGTCGGATGCGGCCGGCAGCGTAGTAAGCGCCAGGCGCAGCATGCCGGGGCAGTCGCCGATATTGAAGCAGTGGTACTGCCCGAGCTTCAACGAGACGAGGTCGCGCGGATGCTCCCGCGCTTGCTCCGCGTGCAGTGCGATGGCCTTGGCGATGTCGCCCTCGGCCCAGGCCTCGATGGCCGCGATGTAGCGCTGCTCGCGCGGCGTGGCGCGCGCCATCCCGGCGCGCGCCTTGTCGAGGAAGGGCCGTGCGTTGGCCGCGGCCTCGCGTGATTCGGCAAAAAGGTGCAGCGTTGCGCAATAGGCCTGCACGATGGGGCTCGCATCGCGGTCGGCCAGTGCAAGCAGGTTGACCGCGCGCGCTTCGGTCGAGACGAAGCCCATGACGAAGTCGTCGACGAGCGGCAGGCTGGCGGCGTCGTCGAGCGTGAGGGGGTTGCCGAAGCTGTCGGCATGCAGGGTTGCGGGGGGCATGGCGCCATGGTGCCACGCCCCGCCGCGGGCTTCAAACGCCTGCTTGCTGGTGGCGGTATTCCTGCGTCTTGCCGCCATAGCCGTAGGCCGCGCCGCGGGCGTCGATCACGTGGATGTACGACACCTCGTGCAGGTTGGGCCGCAGCCGCGCCATGGCGGCATGCACCTCGCGCAGATAGCGCGCCTTTTCCGCCTTGGTGTTGGTCTCGTCCGTGACACTGATGTCGAGGTGAAACGCCGACTTGCCGAGCGAGGCCAGCGACTGTCCGCCGATGAACCAGGTGTCGGCGGCGATGTACTGCACCGTGATGGCGATCACCGGCAACTGCTTGCCGAGCACGCTCTGGGTCAACTCGGCGACCACGTCGACGGTTTTGCGCGTGAGCTGGGCATCGGGTTCGCCCGAGAGGTGGACAACGATATGCGGCATCTGGAACTCCATGAGTGAGTGAACGATGGGGAGATTGTGGAGAGTTGCTATCCATCGGAAAAGCAGGAAGATATGATGGATGTCATCGGATTAACGGATGGATGACATGCAGACCTTCGACCTGGAACAGCTTCGCACCCTGGCCGCGGTAGTCGATGCCGGCAGCCTCACGGCCGCCGCACCGCGCGTGTTCCTCTCCCAGTCCTCAGTCAGCGAACAGATACGCAAGCTGGAAGAGAGGGCTGGGCAGTCGCTGTTCACGCGAAGCAAGGCCGGCGTGCTGCCGACCGAGGCTGGCACACGGCTCCTGGCTTATGCGCGCCGCATCCTCGCGCTCAGCGACGAGGCATTTCGCGATCTGCATGGTGAGAGCCTGCAGGGCGAGCTGCGGCTGGCAGTGACCGACTACTTCCGCCCCGGCGATCTCACCCGGTTGCTGGGGCGCCTCGGCGAGAGCTATCCGAAGGTGCGGCTGAACGTGAGCATCCTGAAGAGCGACGCGTTGCGGGCAGCCTATGCGAATGGCGAATTCGACGTGGGGCTGGCAATGAATATCACGGGTGCGGCCTCAGCGGCGGAGCAGGCTGCGAAGGCACCGGTGATCCGGCGCGAATCGCTGGCGTGGCTCGGCGCCACCGGCATGCGCCTGGCGAGGGGCGAACCGCTTCGGCTGCTGGCCTTGCCGGACACCTGCTCGCTGCATCAGTACACCGTGTCGCTGCTTCGGCGGCGCAGGGTGCCGTATGTGCTGGCACACGTGGCGTCGGGGGTTGCGGGCTTGCAGTCGGCCCTGGCTGCGGGGCTCGGGGTGGCCTGCCTGAACGAGTCCGCGGTATGTGACGGGGTGGTGCGGCTGACGGCGCCGCATGGCTTGCCGGCCTTGCCCCGGGTCGCATTCCAGTTCTTGCCCGGCCGCAGGGGCGAGACGGAATTCGTGACACGGGCTCGGGAGATGCTGGCGACCCATCTGGTGTGACGTTCCGGGGTGGCGCGGGATTTGCGTCAAGCTCGCAATGGACGCGCCACAACCTACAAACCCACCGGATCTGCTGCGCCACTCCGGCTTCGACGATGCACAGGCCATCTTTTCGGGCACGCTGTTCGTTGCCATCGCCATGATGCTGTTCGGCCAGGCAGGCTTGCTCACGGGCGGCACGGCCGGGGTCGCATTTCTCTTGCACTACGCCACGGGTGTGAGCTTCGGAAAACTATTCTTCCTGGTGAACCTGCCGTTCTACTGGTTCGCGTGGCGCCACATGGGCCGTGCCTTCACGATCAAGACTTTCTCGGCCATCGCGCTGCTCTCGGTGATGACCGATTGGGCGCCGCGCTACATCTCGATCGAATCACTGCACCCGGCCTTAGCAGCCGTGCTCGGCGGTCTGTTGCTGGGCACCGGTTGCCTGTTTCTCGCCCGTCATCGCGCGAGCCTGGGCGGCGCGACGGTGCTGACGCTGTACCTGCAAGAGAAACGCGGTTGGCCCGCCGGCAAGGTGCAGATCGGCATCGACTGCACGGTGGTGTTGCTCGCGCTGTTCGTGATTCCGCCGCAGCGCGTGGGCTGGTCGGTGCTGGCCGCTGTGGTGATGGGGCTTTTCTTGTGGATCAATCACAAGCCGGGGCGGTACGCTGCGACTTGAGTTGCCCGACGTATTTCGCTGCGGGGAGCACCCGGCGCCCTGTGCCCGCCAAGCGCCGCCCTGAACAGCGGTGCTAAGGCGCAACAGGCCAGGGCCGCTGCGGCTCCCGAATCTGTTCGAACGCACGCGACACGCGCAACACGCCAAGGTCGTCGAAACGCTTTCCAGCAATCTGCAGCCCGATTGGCAGTCCGCTGGCCGAGTATCCACAGTTCACTGAAGACGCGGGCTGCTCCGACATGTTGAACGGGACCGTGAACCCGATGTGCTCCAGTGGTCGCAATGGGTCATTCGTTGGCGAAGGCGCTTCCGCGGCGGCGGGCATGTTGGGCGAGACCGGCGAGATCACGTAGTCGAAGCGCGCGCAGGCCTGCACCGCCGCGACGCGCGTTGCATGGAACTGGCTGAAGCCGCGGAACACATGTTCGCCGCTGAACTCGGCCGCACTCTCAGCCCACTCTCGGATGTAGGGCAGGACCTTGGCGCGCTGGTCCGCGCGCAGCGCCTTCATGTCCACCAGCGATCGCATGCGCCACAGGTGGTCCATGCCGTCCAGCATGGCTTGCGACATGAACGGCTGCATGGTTTCGACGATCGCGCCGGCTTTTTCGAACAGGCGCGCCGCATGCTCGACTGCGGATTGGATCTCGGGCTCGACCGCCAGGCCGCAGCCTGCGTCCAGCAGCAGGCCGATGCGCAGCCCCCGCAGATGGTCCGGCGATACGTCGAAGGCGGCCCAATCGATTTCCTGCGGCGGCAGGCTCATGCTGTCGCGCGCGTCGGGCTTGGAGAGCACCTGCATCATCAGCGCGGCGTCACCCACGCTGCGGGTCATCGGCCCCGCGGCGCGGCCCATGTACGGCGGATCGATCGGGATGCGGCCCAGGCTCGGCTTGAGCGTGAAGATGCCGCACCAGCTCGCGGGCAGCCGCAGCGAGCCGCCGATGTCGGTACCGATGTGCAGCGGGCCATAGCCCGCGGCCGCTGCCGCACCGGCACCGGCACTCGATCCGCCTGGCGTCTTGCGGAGGTCCCACGGATTGCGCGCCAGCTGGTGAAAGCTCGAGAGCCCCGAAGACAGCATGCCGTAGTCCGGCATGGTGGTCTTGCTCACGATCACCGCGCCGGCTTCCTTCAGGCGCGCGGCGGGCGGCGCATCGGCGGCTGCCGGCTTCAGGTCGACAGCGGCCGTGCCGGCCGGCATCGGATCGCCGCGGGTGGCGATGTTTTCCTTGATGGTGGCTGGCACGCCGTCGAGCGGGCCGAGCGCTTCGCCGCGCTGCCAGCGTGCTTCCGAGGCACGCGCCTGCTCGAGCGCGGCTTCGGGCCTGAAGAGCCAGGTGGCCTGCAGCTGCGGCTCCCAGTGCTCGATGTGCGCGATGACGGCCTGCGTGACCTCGACCGGCGACAGCCGCTTGTCGCGGTAGGCGGCGGAGAGTTCCCGCGCGGAGAGGTCGTTGAGTGAAGAAGAAGAGGAGGACACGTGGAAGCTCATCCCCACGACAGGGCCGAGAGGTCATTCACGAAGATCGGGTTCTCCTTCCAGATGCCCTTCACGTTCTTCTTGGCGATGGTCGGGAATTGCGGCTGGTAGAGGAAGCCGTTGGCTGCGTCGGTGGCCAGCATCTTCTGCGCCTCGCCGAGCAGCTTGTTGCGCTCGGCGGCGTTGCCCGTGGCCTTGATCTTGTCGAACAGCGTATTGAAGGCCTTCGATTGATAGCCCCAGTAGTAGTCGGGCTTGGCGTAGTTGCCCAGGTCGAAGGGCTCGACGTGCGAAATGATCGACAGGTCGTAGTCCTTGTTGCCGTAGGTGCCGCTGAGCCACTGCGCCCATTCGACGTTCTGCACCTTCACGGTGATGCCGATCTTGGCCAGCTGGGCCACGATCACCTCCCCGCCCTGGCGCGCATAGGGCGGCGGCGGCAGGGTCATGGTGAGTTCGAGCGGCGTCTTCACGCCGGCTTCGGCGAGCAGCTTCTTGGCTTTTTCGATGTCGAAGGGGTTCATGCCCGTGGTGTCGACATAGCCTGCCGCGCCCGGCACGTAGTGGCTGCCGATGGGCACGCCGAAGCCGTCGGCCGCGCCCTCGATCACCGCCTTGCGGTCGACGGCCGCGAGGATGGCGCGGCGCACGCGCACGTCGTCCAGCGGCTTCTTCTTGTTGTTGATCGACAGGATGGTCTTGGCGCGCGAGCCGGCCAGGATGGTCTGGAACTGCGGGTTGTTCTTGAACTGCGGCACCACGCGCGTGCCGATGCGCGTGAACACGTCGACGTCGCCGGCCAGCAGCGATGCGGCCTGCGCGGCGGCGTCGGCAATGAAGCGGAACGTGACCTTGTTGATCTTTGCGGTGCCGGGGCTGCGGAAGCCCTCCCACTTGCTCAGCGTGAGCGACGAGCCCTTGGCCCAGCTGTCGAGCTTGTAGGGGCCGGTGCCGGTTGGCTTGGTGGCATTGGTGTCGGCGCTCTTGGGCTCGACGATGACGGCGGTGGCCTGGCCCAGCACGAAGGGCAGGTCGGGGTCGATCTCCTTGTTGATGATCACCACGGTGTAGTCGTCGACCACCTGCGTGCTCAGGTTCGCGAACGTGCGCTTGTCCTTGTTGGTGCTCTTCTCGCTGCCGGCGCGGTCGAAGGCGAACTTCACGGTGTTGGCGTTGAACGGTTCGCCGTTCTGGAACTTGACGCCGCGCTTGAGCTTGAAGGTGTAGGTCTTCAGGTCGGGCGAGACTTCCCAGCTCTCGGCCAGGAGCGGCGTCACGTTGCCGTCGGCGTTGATCTTGGTGAGCGTCTCCAGGATGTTGTAGTGCACGACTTCGGCAATGGCGGCCGCGGCGCCGGCGGTTGGATCGAGGCCCGGCGGCTCGAGCGCCATGCCAATCACGATGGCGTCCTTCCGTCCCTGCGCCATGCCGGCGACAGGAGTGGCCAGGGCAACGGTGGCGCCGGCGGTGGCAAGGAGGGTGCGACGATTCAGCATACGGTGTGATCTCCGGAAAAACTGGGTGTGCGATTGACTGCTTCAACGCGCACGGCGGCCCCGAATGAAGGCGCCGCGATGCGGAGGAAAAACACGCAGCACGAAAGATGCCACGCGCGCAGCCAAAGTCATTCTCTCGCAGCGGGCGCGTTGCTGCTCGCTTGCGAAGGCGCTTTTTCCTTGGGACGTACCCGCATGCGGATTCAATACCTGTCAGGACGCGGCGATGTCGCCGTCGCGACGATCGACCATGCGTCTTTCCTCAAGCCGCCAGCAGGGTGCCGCCGGTGGGCGTGCGCGGCACCGCGTCGAGCAGCGTGCGGGTATACGGATGCTGCGCATTGCGGAACAGCTCGCCGGGCGGGCCCTGCTCGACGATCTTGCCCTTCCACACCACGCAGACCTCGTCGCACAGGTGGTTCACCACCGCCAAGTCGTGGCTGATGAGCAGGTAGCTGATGCCGAACTGCTGCTGCAGGTCTTGCATGAGATTGAGCACCTGAGCCTGCACCGACACGTCGAGCGCGCTCACGGGTTCGTCGGCCACGATGAGCTTGGGGCGCGTGATGAGCGCGCGCGCAATCGCGATGCGCTGGCGTTGCCCGCCCGAGAACTCGTGCGGATACTTGTCCATGTCGGTGGTGCGCAAGCCCACGGCCGCCAGCGCCTCGGAGGCGCGTTCGCGCTGCACGGCGCGGCTGGTTTCGGCCAGCGCCTCGAGCGGCTCGGCCACGATGCGCGCCACGGTCTGGCGCGGATCGAGCGAGCCGTAGGGGTCCTGGAACACCATCTGGAAGTCGCGCCGTGCCACGCGGAGTTCGCTCCGGGGCAGCTGGTGCAGGTCGCGGCCCAGCATGCGCACGCTGCCCGAAGTGGGCGTGTCGAGGGCCATCACCAGGCGTGCGATGGTCGACTTGCCCGAGCCCGATTCGCCGACGATGCCCAGGCTGCGGCCGGCTGCAACCTTGAAGCTGACGCCATTGAGCGCCTTCACGAGCGGCAGCGGGCCGAAGAGCTTTTCGCGCGGCAGGGCGTAATGGCGAACGAGGTCCGTTACCTCGAGCAGGGGTTGGGTGCTATTGGGCAGGCTCATGAGGCAAGGGCCCCTTCGGCGGCAATCTCTTCGAGCCGGATGCACCGCACCGCATGGTCGTGCGGCAGTATCGTGGGCGGAGGCTTGGTCGCATGGCAGGCGTCGACGGTGTACTTGCATCGGCCCGCGAAAGGGCAGCCTTGCGGCAGGTCGATCAATTCGGGCACGCTGCCGCGAATGGTCGCCAGGCGAATCCCGCGTGGCGCGCCAAGTGCCGGGCGGGCCGCAAACAGCCCCTGCGTATACGGATGCGCGCGCTCGGCAAACACGGTTTCGGTAGGGCCGCTCTCGACCACGCTCCCGCCGTACATCACCAGCATTTTCGAGACGGTCTGGGCAATGACGCCAAGGTCGTGCGAGATCAGGATCAGCGCCATGCCGCGCTCGGCCACCAGGCCCTGAATGAGATCGAGGATCTGCTTCTGGATGGTGACGTCGAGCGCGGTGGTGGGTTCGTCGGCAATCAGCAGGTCGGGGCCGCAGGCCAGGGCCATGGCAATGCCGATGCGCTGGCGCTGGCCGCCCGAAAACTGGTGCGGGTAGGCATCGAGCCGCGACGCCGCATCCGGAATGCCCACGCGATCGAGCAGCGCCAGCACTTCCTTGCGCGCTTCGGCGCCGGTGAGCCCGCGGTGCAGCCGCAGCGGCTCGCCGACCTGGCGCGCGATGGTGTGCACTGGGTTCAGCGCCGTCATCGGCTCCTGGAAGATCATGCCGATGCGGTTGCCGCGGATCTGGCACATGGCTTTTTCGTCGCGGCCGACGAGTTCGGTGCCGTCGAAGCGGATGCTGCCGGTGACCTTGGCGGTGGACGGCAGCAGGCCCATCAGCGACTGCACCGTGATCGACTTGCCGCAGCCCGATTCGCCGACGATGCCCAGCGTTTCGCCGCGCTCGAGCGTGAAGCCAATGCCGCGCACGGCCTCGGCGGGGCCGCGCTGCGTTTGCAGTTCGACGTGCAGGTCCTTGACTTCGAGAAGAGGCATATCGCTTATCGGGCGCGCGCAAGGCGCGGGTCGAGCAGGTCGCGCAGCCCGTCGCCGAGCAGGTTGAGGCCCAGCACCGCCATCGCGATGGCCATGCCGGGAAACACCGCGAGCAGCGGCGACTGGAACATCATCGTCTGCGCCTCGCTGAGCATCCGGCCCCACGAGGGCTGCGGCGGCTGCGTGCCCAGTCCGAGGTAGGAGAGGGCGGCCTCGGCCAGGATGGCAATCGCGAAGCGGATGGTGATCTGCACGATCAGCACGGCCGAGATGTTGGGCAGCACGTGCTGCATCGTGATGGCGAACGAGCCCTTGCCGCAGGCGCGCGCGGCGGCCACGTATTCGCGCGACCAGATGGCGTTGGCTGACGCCCGCGTGATTCGCGCAAACGTCGGGATGTTGTAGATGCCGATCGCGATAATCGCGTTCACGATGCCGGCGCCGAACACGGCCGTCATCATGATGGCCGACAGGATGGCCGGGAAGGCGAGCGAAAAGTCGGTGAGCCGCATGATTGCTTCCTCGACCCAGCCGCGGCGCGCCGCGGCAAGCAGGCCCAGCGCCGTGCCGACGACAAGGCCGATGCCCACCGCGATCACGCCCACCAGGATGGATGCGCGCGCGCCCACCAGCAGCAGCGAGGCGACGTCGCGCCCGTAGGTGTCGGTGCCCAACCAATGAGAGCCCGACGGCGGCTTGAGCTTGCTGGCCATGTCCATCTCGTAGGGCGACCAGGGCGTCCACACCAGCGAAACGAAGGCGGCCAGCAGAAGGAGCAGCGTCAGCGCACCGCCGAGCACGAAGCTGCGGTGCCGTAGCGCTCGGCGCCAGAAGCCCGGCACCTTGAGCGCCGCTGCGCTCGGAACGGTCATCGCCGTCATATGTCGCTTGCCTTGATGCGCGGGTCGATCACGGCGTAGAGCACGTCGACCACGAAGTTCACGATGACCACCAGCGCCGCGAGCAGCATCACGCAATTGCGCACCACGATCAGGTCGCGGTTGCTGATGGCTTGGAAGATCAGCCGGCCGAGGCCCGGCAGGTAGAACACGTTTTCCACCACGATGGTGCCGGCCAGCAGTTCGGAAAACTGCATGCCCATGACCGTGACAACCGGAATCATCGCGTTGCGCAGCACGTGGGTCCAAAGCACGGCGCGCTGCGAAACGCCCTTGGCGCGCGCGGTGCGCACGAAGTCTTCGCGCATCACCTCGAGCACCGCCGAGCGCGTGATGCGCGCGAGGATCGCGGCCTGCACCACCGCGAGCGACAGGGCCGGCAGCAGCAGCGACTTGATGCCCGCGAAGATGCCTTCGCTCCAACCCTCGAAGCCGCCGGCCGAGAACCATTGCAGCTGAACCGAGAACACCAGGATCAGCAGGATCGCGAACCAGAAATTGGGAATGGCGATACCCACCTGGGTGAGGCCCATCAGGCCGACATCGCCGAGCTTGTTGTGGCGCGCGGCGGCCGTGACGCCCACCAGCAGCGCGAGCACCGTGGTCAAGGCCATCGCGAGCAGCGCGAGGGGTACAGTGAGCGCGAGCCGTTCCAGAATCAGGTCGAGCACCGGCGAGCTGTAGGCGTAGCTGTCGCCCAGGTTGCCCGTCAAAAGGCCGGCAATCCAGTGCCAGTAACGGGTCCAGGCGGGCTGGTCGAGGCCGAGCTTGGTGGCGAGGGCGGCCACCGCCTCGGGCGCGGCGTCTGGCCCCATGAGCATCTGCGCGGCATTGCCGGGCAGGATCTCCAGGACGAGGAAAACTATGACCGAAGCGCCGATCAACGTGGCGATCAGCGTGGTGAGGCGCTTGAGAATGAACAGGCTCATGGGGCGGGGCGCAGCATAACCCGACTCCTGCAACAAGCGTGCCTTGTTCGCGATAATCGGGTATGGCCCTCATGATCACCGACGAATGCATCAATTGCGATGTCTGCGAGCCCGAGTGCCCGAACGATGCCATCTACATGGGCGCGGAGTTCTACGAGATCGACCCGAGCAAGTGCACCGAATGCGTCGGCCACTTCGACGAGCCGCAGTGCGTGCAGGTGTGCCCGGTCGCGTGCATCCCGATCCATCCCGAGCACGTGGAAAGCCGCGAGACGCTGTGGCAGAAGTTCGAACGGCTCGCCGCGGCCAAGGCCGCCGCGGCTGCCGCTGCTTCAGAGCCGCAGCCGCGGACCGAGACGCCCTCAGCTGGCGCTTGAGTTGGACGAGGTCTTCCGCTTTTTCTTTTTGCTGCCCTCGCCGGGCGCAGATGCTTGTTTCCCGTTGGCCGAGCCGCTGAAGCGCGCGCTCGACTTGTGCGGCTCGGCGCCGAGTTTTTGCGCCCGAGCCCGCGCCAGCTGCTCGGAGGATGCGAGCCGGCGTTCGTTGATGGCGGCTTGCCGTGCCTCGTGGGCCGACCTTCGGCTGCGCTCGTAGGCTTCTTTTTCCTCCGACAGTCTGATGCGCTCCAACTGGTCGGCGCGCGCCTCGGCCCTTTGCGTGCCAGCCTCCGAGGCACGGCGGTCCGCATCGGTGCGCGCGTCGTCGACTTTCACCGGCCTGCCGCCCTCGCAGGGGCGGTCGGTGTAGGTGTTGCCGCAGCGGTAGGCTTCGGCCCTTCCTTGCGCTGTGGCGGACAGGCAGAAAGCACCAGAAGCTACCAAAAAGATAGCAACGGCCATTTTTCCGGCGGTGGTTTTTCTTTCCATTTGTTTTTCTCTCCCTCTTTCTCTCGCTCTCCCGCCCTCTGGGCCGGCTGACTAGGGGGCGGCGGGCGCGCCTCCATCGCCGGGCTCTCGCCGCGGCGGTTTGGGCCGGGGCGGTTTGCTCGTGTGAATGATCAAGGTGGCTTTTTCCATCTCGCCCGCCACCAGTGCGGGTGCCGCGTGCAGGGTGCGCGCAATGGCGTCTTCGATGGCTTCGCGCTGTTCCTTCAGCGGCTTCTTGAGCACCCAGTTGATGACCTCCGACTTCACGCCGGGGTGGCCGATGCCCAGTCGCAGGCGCCAGTAGTCGCCGGTGCCCAGCTGTGCGTGGATGTCGCGCAAGCCGTTGTGGCCGGCGTGGCTGCCGCCGAACTTGAGCTTGGCTTGGCCGGGCACCACGTCGAGCTCGTCGTGCACCACGAGGATCTCCTCGGGCGCAATCTTGAAGAATCGCGCGAGCGCGCCCACCGATTTGCCCGACAGGTTCATGAAGGTCTGCGGTTCCAGCAGCCAGACGCTTTGCCCGCCGATGTTCGCGCGTGCCGCGAGGCCGTGATAGCTGCGCTCGGGCGCGAGATTGAGTTTCCAGTCGCGCGCCAGGGCGTCGATCCACCAGAAGCCGGCGTTGTGCCGGGTGGCTTCGTATTCAGGACCCGGGTTACCGAGGCCGACAAACAACTTGATCATGAGGGGAATTATCTCGCCGGCCCCAAAGCAAAAGGCCCGCACGAGGCGGGCCTTTTGCAGGGACGCGAAGAGAATTTACTTCTTCGCGGCGGGCTTTGCCGTCTTGGCGGCAGGCTTGCCATTGGCAGCCGGTGCGGCGCCTTCGGCTGCTGCGGCGCCTTCAGCGGCGGGTGCCGGCTCTTCGGCGACCAGCGGCGGCACGGCCGACACGACGACCGGGTTCAGCTTGCCGTGGCTCACGAACTTCACGCCCTTGGGCAACTTGATGTCGTTGACGTGCAGCGTGGCGTTCTTCTTCAGGCCGGAGAGATCGATCTCGATGAACTCGGGCAGGTCGGTCGGCAGGCAGCTGATCTCGAGCTCGGTCATCACGTGGTTCACGAGGTTGTGGTCGAGCTTGACGGCGTCGGACTCTTCTTCACCCTTGAAGTGGAGCGGCACCTTCATGTGCAGGCGGGTCTTGGCATCGACGCGCTGGAAGTCGATGTGTTGCACCAGCTGGCGGAACGGGTGGTATTGCACGTCGCGCAGCAAAACCTTGCTGGTGGCGCCGCCGAGTTCCATTTCGAGGATCGACGAGTGGAAGGCTTCCTTCTTGAGGGCGTGCCACAGCGCGTTGTGATCGAGCTCGATCAGCTGGGGCTGGCCTTCACCACCGTAGACGATACCGGGCGTCTTGCCCGAGATGCGGAGACGGCGGCTCGCACCCGTGCCCTGCTTTGCGCGCTCAAAAGCGACGAATTTCATAACAACTCCTGTGAGAGTCCACCGCGACCAGTGCGACTCCGGTTCAACAAGGGCGCCGTTCCGTAAAAAAGGAAGGTGGCGCCCGCTTTTTGCTCGGTCAGAACAGGTTGTCCTGGTCCGAGAACAAACTCATCACCGACTCGCCCTTGGCAATGCGCTGGATCGTTTCGGCGATCAGCGGTGCCACGGAGAGCTGGCGAACCTTTCCGCACGCCAGGGCGCCGTCGGAAAGGGGAATAGTGTTGGTCACGACCACTTCGTCGAGCGCGGAGTGGGTGATGCGCTCGATGGCCGGGCCCGAGAAGATCGGGTGCGTGCAATAGGCGTAGACGCTCTTTGCGCCGCGCTCCTTGAGCACCTCGGCCGCTTTGACCAGCGTGCCGGCGGTGTCGATCATGTCGTCCATGATCACGCAGTTGCGGCCATCGATCTCGCCGATCACGTTCATGACCTCGCTCACGTTGGCCTTCGGGCGGCGCTTGTCGATGATGGCGAGGTCGCAGTTCAGTTGCTTGGCCAGCGCACGTGCGCGCACCACGCCGCCAACGTCGGGCGAAACCACGATCAGGTCTTCGTAGTTCTTCTGGCGCAAGTCGCCCAAGAGCACCGGCGACGCGTAGATGTTGTCGACCGGAATGTCGAAGAAGCCCTGGATCTGGTCGGCGTGAAGGTCCATGGTGAGCACGCGCTCGACGCCCACGGTTTCCAGCAGGTTGGCCACCACCTTGGCCGAGATCGGCACGCGGCTCGAGCGCGGGCGGCGGTCTTGGCGGGCATAGCCGTAATAGGGAATCACTGCGCTGATCCGCTCGGCCGAAGCGCGCTTGAGCGCGTCGACCATGATCAGCAGTTCCATCAGGTTCTCGTTGGTCGGTGCGCAGGTCGACTGCACCACGAACACATCGCGTGCCCGCACGTTCTGGTTGATCTCGACGGTGACTTCACCGTCGGAGAAGCGACCCACGCGTGCGGCACCCAGCGAGGTGCCGAGGTTGTGCGCGATTTCCGCGGCCAGGCCAGGATTGGCGTTACCGGTGAAAACCATGAAATCAGGGTTATTAGCCTGCATGAGCGCGTCCCGGCAGTGCGAATTGGCTTTTAGGAAGCCGCCAAAGAGTTTGAATCGTGGCGACCCAGGGGCCGCCGATTATTGCAGCGGGTGGGCTGCAAAAGAAGCACTGCGGCCGGTGGGCCGCAGTTTGAAGCGCTGCGGCGGTTAAACCGCAGCCTGAAGAGCGCTGCGGCGGGTGAGACCGCAGCCTGAAAAGATTTGGCAGGGGAGAAAGGATTCGAACCTTTGCATGCTGGAATCAAAATCCAGTGCCTTAACCAACTTGGCGACTCCCCTACACGGGTCGATGGTTTTCACCACCAACCGACATATGTCGCGTCGGACCCATGACGATCCGACCTATCTTCAGGTCGCCCATCCCCAAAGTGGATGAACGGCCAGGTTGCTGCATTGGCGAACCTGCCAGCCCGCTGGGGCCTCGGCCAGTTCCGCTTTTTGCGGCCCTTGCGGCATTTTCGCGAATACCGAACTTCCGGAGCCGGTCATCCGGGCTTTGAGTCCTTGGGCGCCGAGCCATTCGATGGCGTCGGAGACCGCGGGGCAAAGCCGCTCTGCAACCGGCTGCAGGTCGTTGTGGCCGAAGTCGAAAACCTTGAAAGCGCTGCTTTCTGGGTCTTGGGCTTCAAGCTGTTCGCTATCTGCAGCAAAGCCCGAGATTATAGCAACAGGAGTTGCGCGTTGAAGGTCCGGTGCAGAAAAAATTAGCCGGGTATCGAGTCCCTCGGGTGGCTTGACCACCACGAACCTTGCCGAAGGCACGTTCACGGGGGTGATTTTTTCGCCGATTCCCTCGACCCACGCGTTGCGCCCGTCGAGGAAAAACGGCACGTCGGCGCCCAGTTTCACGCCGATTTCGGCCAAGCGCGACAGCGGCAGGTTCAGCTTCCACAGCCGGTTCAGGGCCAGCAGGCAGGTCGCGGCATCGGAAGAACCCCCGCCCATGCCGGCCTGCGCCGGCACCTGCTTGGCAATACCGATGTGGGCACCCTGGCCCGGCGCCGCATGCGCCTGGAGCGCGCGGGCGGCGCGCAGAACAAGGTCGTCGGCCGGCAGTTCGGTCGTGAGGTCTTCGCGGCTGAGCTGGCCGTCGTGGCGCAACTCGACGTGGAGCGTGTCACACCAGTCGATCAGCATGAAGACTGACTGCAGCAGGTGGTAGCCGTCTTCGCGCCGGCCGGTGACGTGCAAAAAGAGGTTGAGCTTGGCCGGTGCAGGAAGGTCGTAGATCGCCTTCATGACCGTTCGAACACGATGCGCAGGTCCGCCGTGGGGCTGGGGGCTTCGCGGGTGGCCTGCAGGCGACCGTTGGCGATCTGCCCCAGGTCCGGGCGCCAGCCGGGCACGCGGTCGTCGCGGCCCGCAAGCCAGCCGAAGAGAGCGCCCACGGGGATCGCGGCGCCGGTGGCAGCTTCGATCAGCGCATCGACGGATTCGTAGCGCCGAGTCTCGCTGCCATTCTTGAGCAGGGCTTCGCCCGGTGACCAATGCAATTGGGCCAGCGTGCTGCCGATCGGGCTCGTGAGCGAGAGTTCGCCGGTCTCGGGCGAGCCGCGCAATTCGAACAGGGCGGAGAAGGTTTGCACAGGCTGGCTGTCGATGCGCAGCGACATGCGGCCGCTCCATGCGTCCGTGCCCTGGGGCCGCGTGCCGCTCGGGAGTTGTGCGCAGCCGGCCGCAAGCAGCAGCGCCGCGACCCCCGCCGCCAGCACGCTGCGGCGGCCACCCTGAAGCCGGGGGGGGAGCATGGCCGTCACGGCTTGACCCGCAAGCGCTTGAGCGTCTCCTGCAGGGTCTCGTTTTCAGCATCGCTCAACAAGGCCTCCTTCCAGATCGTGACCGCGCGGTCCTTCTGTCCGGTGGCCCAGAGCACTTCGCCAAAATGCGCGCCGATTTCCGGATCGGGACGGGTCTTGTAGGCCGCCTCGAGGATGCGAATGGCTTCGGTCGTGTTGCCCAGCCGAAACTCCACCCAGCCCAGGCTGTCGGCGATGAAAGGGTCTCCGGGCGCAAGCTGCACCGCTTTCTGGATCAGCGTACGCGCCTCGTCGAGGCGGATCTTGCGATCCGCGAAGGAGTAGCCGAGTGCGTTGTAGGCATTCTGGTTCTCGGGCTTGAGCTCGATCAGCCGGCGCAGCAAGCGCTCCATTTCATCGAGGCGGTTCAGCTTTTCGGCCACCATGGCCTGGTCGTAGACCAGGTCGCTGTCGTTGGGAGCAGCGGCGGAAGCCTGGGCCAGCATGTCGTAGGCCGCCTGGTATTGCTTGGCGTCGCGCAGCAGTTGCACTTCGGCAAGGAATTTCTGCTTCTTGTCCTCTGCCGTGCGCTCGGGCAGGCCGCGCACGAGTTCGCGCGCCTGGGGCAGCTTGCCCTGGCGCGCCAGGAGGCCCGCGCGGCGCGTCTGCGCAACAACCAGTTCGTCGGTGCTGTCGACGCGTGCAAGCCAGCGCTCCGCGGCCGTGAAGTCCTTGCGGCGTTCCGCCAACTGCGACAGAACGAGGAAGGCCTGCGTGGTGCCACGCTGGCGATCTTCCGCATCTTTCTGGTTGGGCGCCAGATCGACATAGCGCTTGAGCGACGTTTCGGCCGCCGCGTCCTGTCGAGCCTGGGCCTGGAGGCTGCCGAGCAGCAGCCACGGCTCGGCCAACTCCGGCCGGGACGTGGTGAGCGCCTGCAATTGCGCGGTGGAATCGGCGTAGCGGCGGTTTTCGACCAGCACGCGTGCGTAGGCAATGCGCAGGTCGGGCGAGGCCTTGGGGTTGTTGGCCAGATGGCGCGTGACGATCGGTTCGGCGAGCGGCTGGCCGGGGTCGATCATCTCGAGTGCCAGCGCGGCGGGCGCGTCTGACGCGGGGTCGATCTGCTGGCCCTTGAATGCGGCGTCCAGCGCACCGGAGGTGTCGCCCGCATTCAGGCGCAGGCGCCCGACTGTCGCCCAAGCCAGTCCGCCTGTGGTGGGACTCTTGAGCTCGTCCACCAGGGCCTGCTCGACCACCGACGCAGCCAGCTTCTTGTCGGAGGCGCGCGAATAATTGCGCGCGATCACCGCCATCAGCATCGGCCTTTCGATCTGTGGCGTGGCCGCGATCTCGGCGCGCAGTGGCGCGACGGTTTCACCGATGCGATTGAGCGCAATCAGGATCTGAAGTTCGATGCGGCGTGCATCGCGCGAGTTGGGCAGCGTTTCCTGCCACGCACGGGCGGCCGCCAGGGCCGCGTCGCCTGAGCGCGATTGCAGGGCGATTTCGACCGCGCGCTGGAACAGCTTTCCGTCGCGCAGCCGCCGGGCCGCGTCGAGCACCAGCGCATAGCCCGATCCCGGATCGCCGGAGCGCGTGGTCATCTCGCCCATCAGGATCTCGTAGAACAGTTGCGCAGTCAGGGCCGAGGGCTGCGCGGCGGGTTCGCTCGCGGACTTTGCGTCGGCTGCCTTTACGGCGGGTGCCGGAGCAGGCCTTGTTCCCGGCCGAGATGGTGTCGGCCGCTCGATGATGGGGGCCGGACTCTTGGGCGCGGCGGGGTCGGAGGTTTGCGCTTGAACGGCGCAAGCCAGCAAGACGAGAGACGCGGCCGCCGCAAGGCGGTGTCGGCGGAGCGATGGAATCATCGAACCATAATAATCCAAGCTTTTGAGCCAGCATTACGTGGGGCTTCGTCGCAGCCCGGAGATTTCAATTTCATGCCTGAGCTTCCAGAAGTCGAAGTGACGCGGCGCGGTTTTGCCGAACGCATCGCCGGTGCACGCATCGATGCGGCCCGCCTCGGCAAGCCCCTGCGTTGGGCGCTGATGGTCGCACCCGAAGCGCTGGCCGGGCGCCGGGTGCTGCAAGTGCGCCGGCGCGGCAAGTACCTGCTGATCGACCTGGACCGCGGGCTGCTGCTGCTGCACCTGGGCATGTCGGGCAGCCTGCGCTTCGACGCGGCGCTTCCCGCACCCGGGGTTCACGACCACTTCGACCTGGTCACCGACCGCGGCACGCTGCGGCTCAACGATCCGCGCCGCTTCGGTGCCGTGGTCTACGTGGAGGACGAGGCGGCGCCCTGGGCCATCAAGCTGCTCGGCGGCCTCGGCATGGAGCCGCTGGGCGACGCGTTCGATCTGGATGCGTTTCATGCCGGCCTTCGCAAGCGCCGGACGGCAGTCAAGCAGGTGCTGCTCGCCGGCGACGTGGTGGTGGGCGTCGGCAACATCTATGCGTCCGAGGCGCTGTTTCAGGCGGGCATCCGGCCGACGCTTTCGGCTGCGCGGATTAGCCGGCCGCGCGCTGCCAAGCTCCATGCGGCAGTGCGCGAAATATTGGCCAGGGCAGTGGAAAAGGGCGGCAGCACGCTGCGCGACTTCTCCAACGTCGACGGGCAGAACGGCTACTTTCAACTCGAAGCCACGGTTTATGGCCGGGCAGGTGAGCCCTGTCGGGTCTGCGCAACGCCGATCCGACAGCTGCGCCAGGGCCAGCGTTCGACTTACTATTGCCCAAATTGTCAAAAATAGTGCTTCGGACCGGCGCGTTCGAATATCCTGCACACGGTTGCTTCACAGCTTGCGATGCTATATTTGTAAGTTGTTTCTTACATATTCCCTTTGAGCCGCTCTTTCAATCAACAACTCGATCAGCACGGTGCCTGGCGAAGCAATTTTGCGCATCGCCTCCAGTGGCTGACCCGCTGGCTGACCGAAAACGAGCTGCTCGACCAGGCCGTGGCCGAGCGCCTGCGCGGCTTGGAGCTGCAGATCCGCAACAGCAAGGTCATGGTCGCCTTCGTGGCCGAGTTCTCGCGCGGCAAGTCGGAGCTGATCAACGCGATCTTCTTTGCGGGCTACGGGCGGCGCATCATGCCGGCCAGCGCGGGGCGCACGACGATGTGCCCGACCGAACTGGGCTATGACGCCGCGCAGCCCCCAAAGCTGCGGCTGCTGCCGATCGAAACCCGCCTGGAACCCCATTCGCTCACGCACTGGCGCGAGAAGCCCACGCGCTGGACCGACATCGCGATCGACGTGGAGAACGCCGAGCAACTGGCACAGGCCATGGGCAAGGTGGCCGAGGTGCGCTGGGTCAGCAAGGACGAGGCGCATGCGCTGGGCTTCTGGAACGAAGAGACGCCGGACGACAACCCGGTGCAGGACGCCGAAGGCCGCGTCGAGATTCCACGCTGGCGCCATGCCATCCTGAACATGCCGCATCCCTTGCTGGAGCAGGGGCTGGTGATCCTCGACACCCCGGGCCTGAACGCGATCGGCGCTGAACCCGAACTCACGGTGAGCCTGATCCCACAGGCGCATGCGGTGGTCTTCATCCTGGGCGCGGAGACCGGCGTGACGCGCTCCGACCTGTCCATCTGGCGCGAGCACCTGGTCACCGAGAGCGAAGGCAGCGACACGCGCTTCGTGGTGCTCAACAAGATCGACACCATGTGGGACTCGCTCAGCACGCCCGCGCAGATCGAGCTGCAGATCGAGCGCCAGCGTGAAGTGGCGGCCAAGTTTCTCGAGGTTCCGCTCGTGCAGGTGCTGCCGGTATCGGCGCAAAAGGGCCTGCAGGCCAAGATCCAGCGCGACCCGCGGCTGCTCGAAGCCAGCCGTTTGCCGGCACTGGAAACGCTGCTCGCCGAAGGCGTGCTCGGCAAGCGCGAAACCATGCTGCGGCTTGCCGTCGATGCAGGCATGGTCGCGCTGCGGGTGGAGGCCGAGCGCATCCTGAAGGTGCGACAGCGCGACCTGTCCGAGCAGGCGCTGGAGCTGCAGGGCCTGCGCGGCAAGAATATTTCGGTTATTCGCCACATGCGTGGGCGCATCGACCAGGAACAGACCGAGTTCGAGGGCAGCAACACGCGCATCCTGGCCCTGCGCTCGGTGCAGGGCAAGCTGCTGCGCGAGGTTTACGCCGTGCTCGGCCGCACGGCCCTCAAGGCCGACATGGTGCGGCTTTCTGGCGCGCTCAAGCGCCCGGGCATCAAGCTCAACGTGCGCAAGGTGTATGGCGAGACTTTTGACGCGCTGCGCAACAACCTGCGTGAAGTGCAAGCGACCACGGCCGAAATCCAGTCGATGCTGCACGCCACATTCCGCCAGCTGAACGCAGAGCAGGGCTTTAACTTGCAAGCACCCGCCGAGCCGGACCTGAGCAGCTTCGAACAGGAGCTGAGCCAGATCGAACGCAGCCATATTCACTATCTGGGCGTCGGCAATCTGCTGAAGCTGGCGCAAGCGGACTTCTGCGACAAGCTCGTCCGTGCGCTTGCGAGCCGCCTGCGGCTGGTCAACGAAGCGGCAATGACCGAGGTAGAGCGCTGGAGCAAGGGCGCCAGTGCGCAGATCGATGCTCAACTGAAGGAGCGCCGCCGCAACTTCACCAAGCGCATCGAGGCGATCGAGCGCATCCAGAATGCGGCCGGCAACCTCGACGAACGCCTGCTCGAGCTTTCCGCGCAGGAGAGCAGCCTGGCCGAGTTGCATGTGCGGCTGCAGGAATTCACTTCGATGATCACGCAACAGGGAAGGCCCGCCGCCGCGGCTGCCGCCATCGGCGAACTGCGTGCGGCCTGAACCTACGGTGTTGTCCACCGCGGCTAGCGAACTGCAAGCACCCACCGGTTTCGCCGAGCAGATCGTGGCCTGGCAGCGCACCCACGGCCGCAGCGAATTGCCGTGGCAGAACACGCGGGATCCCTACCGCGTCTGGCTTTCGGAAGTCATGCTCCAGCAGACCCAGGTCTCGACGGTGCTCGGGTACTTCGCGCGCTTTCTCGAACGCTTTCCGACCGTGTCGGCACTGGCTGCGGGCACCGAGGACGAGGTGTTCGGACTCTGGAGCGGCCTCGGCTACTACAGCCGCGCGCGCAACATGCACCGCTGCGCGGCGGAGGTGGTGGCGCGCTTCGGCGGCGAGTTTCCGCGCACGGCCGCCGAACTCACGACTTTGCCCGGCATCGGCCGCTCCACCGCCGCGGCGATTGCGGCCTTCTGCTTTGGTGAGCGGGTCGCGATTCTCGACGGCAACGTGAAGCGCGTGCTGACGCGCGTGCTCGGCTTTGGCGGCGACATGTCTTCGTCGGCGCAGGAGCGCGCGCTATGGGGTCAGGCCACGCAACTGCTACCGCCCGCCGAGCAGAAAGAAGCCATCGCGAGCTATACGCAAGGAGTGATGGACCTGGGCGCCACAGTCTGCCTGCCGCGCAAGCCGAGTTGCATGATCTGCCCGGTGAGCCCGAGCTGCGTGGGACTGAGGGAGGGGCAACCCGAGCGCTACCCGGTCAAGACCCGCAAGCTGAAGCGCAGCGCCCAGTCGCTCTGGGCGTTGTTGGCGCGCGATGCAGAAGGCCGTATCTGGCTCGAGAAGCGCCCCGCGAAGGGCATCTGGGCGGGGCTCTATTGCCTACCGGTGTTCGACACTCGCGAAGAGTTGCTTGCCGCGCTGCCGCCCGCCGAGCAGGACCACACGCAGGACCTGCCGCCCTTCGTGCACGTGCTGACTCACAAGGACTTGCATCTTCACCCGGTGTTGCATCACAACGGCGGCCAGCCGCAGGGCGATGCCGCGCGCTGGGTGGATGCGCAAGAGTGGGGCCGCCTGGGACTGCCAGCGCCCGTGCGCAAGCTGCTTCTAGAGAGCAGCGCAAGTTAGCGTTCTGACTCCTTCGTGGAACACCGAGGAACCGGCTTCGCCGGGCCTCTGGTGTTGCCCCCGGTAGGGGGTTGGCGTAGCGACACGAAGTGCGCGAAGACTGGGGGCGAGCCTATACGGCGTCGAGTTCGCGGTGCCGCTTGAGGGCGCCCCAACGGGTTCCGAAAGCGCGCGCCAATTGTTCGACCAGGAATACCGAGCGGTGCTGGCCGCCCGTGCAGCCGATGGCCACGGTCACGTAGCTGCGATGGTCCCGGGCCAGCGCATCGAGCCAGCGCGAAAGAAATTGCTCAATGTCGTCGTACATGCGCGCCACATCGTCGTGCTCGCGCAGCCATTCGACCACCGGCGCATCACGGCCCGTGAGCGGGCGCAGCGTGGCCACGTAGTGCGGATTGGGCAGCATGCGCACGTCGAATACGAAGTCGGCGTCCAGCGGCACGCCGCGCTTGAAGGCGAATGATTCGAACACCAGCGTCAATGGACTCTGCGGCGCAGAGATCAGTGCCTTGATGTAGCTCTGTAGCTGAGCCGGGCGGATGAGGCTGGTGTCGATCACGTCGGCGCCGTCGCGCAGGTCAGCCAGCAGCTCTCGCTCGAGTTCAATGGCTTGAACCAGCGCGCGCTCCTGTTCGGGAGCATCGGTGCGGCCCTCCTGGCGCGAAAGCGGATGGCGCCGGCGGGTTTCCGAGTAGCGCCGCAGCAGTGCGTCTGTGGTCGCGTCGAGAAAAAGCGATCGCAGCGAGACACCGTCCTGCCGCAAGGCATCGAGCTGCTGCGGAACGATGGGCAGCGACACACCGCTGCGCACGTCCATCGCAATGGCGACCCGCGTGGCCTGCTGTTCGTGCTGAAGGGCTATGAACGGCGTCAGCAGCTCGGGCGGCAGGTTGTCGACGCAGTAGTACCCGGCGTCTTCCAGCGCATGCAGTGCGACCGACTTGCCCGAGCCCGACATGCCGGTGATGAGCACCAGGTCGAGGTCCATCACAGCGCTGCCGAAGTCTTGTGGCCCAGCATTTCGCGGGCATGCGCCAGCGAAGTCTGCGAAACCTTCTCGCCGCCGAGCATGCGGGCAATTTCGCGCGCGCGGTTGTCGTCGTCGAGCCGTGCGACGCCGCTTTCGGTGCGCGGGCCGTCCTGGCCCGCTGCGGTCGTCTGGCGCTTGGCCACCACCAGGTGGTGATCGGCGCAGGCCGCCACTTGCGGCAAATGGGTCACGGCCAAAACCTGGCGGTCGCGCCCGAGCTGTTTCATGAGGCGCCCCACGGTCTCGGCCACGGCACCGCCGACGCCGGCATCGACCTCGTCGAAGATCAGCGTCTGCGCTGCGCCGAGCTGGCTCGTGGTGACCGCAATGGCCAGGGCAATGCGGGACAGTTCGCCGCCCGACGCCACCTTGCCGATCGGACGTGGTGTGCTGCCGGGATGGCCGCTCACCAGAAAGGCGATCTCCTCAAGACCGGCGCGGCCCGGCTGCGCCAGCGGCTGTAGTTCGACTTCGAAACGGCCGCCCTGCATGCCCAGGCCCTGCATGGCCTGCGTGACCGCAAGGGCGAGGCGCGGGGCCGCCTGCTTGCGTGATTTGCCGAGCGCCTTGGCCTCTTTCGTGTAGGCCTGCTGCGCGTTTTGCTCGGCGCGCTCCAGCCCTTCGAGATCGCTCTGCGCATCGAGCGCCTTCAGCTCGGCCTGCCAGCCGGCCAGCAGTGCCGGCAGGTCGTTCGGCGTGCGCTTGTAGCGGCGCGCCAGCGACATCCACAGACCCATGCGCTCGTCGAGCTCGGCCAGACGCTGCGGGTCGGCTTCGGCGTCGCGCAGGTATCCGTGCAATGAATGTGCGGCGTCGGAGGCCTGCGCCACGCTGGAGGCCAGCACCTCGCCCAGCGCGCGGAATTCGGGTTCGATGTGCTCGCAGTTCTGCAGCAGGGTGACCGCGCGCGACAGCGCTGCGAGGGCACCGTTGTCGTCGTCTTCCAGGGCCTGGCTGGCGCCTTGCGCCGCGTCGATCAGCGCCTGTGCGTTGGAGACGCGGGCATGGTTGGTCGAGAGCTCTTCCCACTCACCCTCGGCGGGGGCCAGCTTCATCACCTCGGCAATCTGCCATTGCAGCCGCTCACGCTCGCGCAGCAGCGAATCTTGCGCCGAGCGCGCGTGGTCGAGCGCGGAGAGTGCCTGCCGCCAGCCTTGCCAGGCCGCATCGAGCGCATCGGTGCGCACTCCGGCGTAGGCATCGAGCAGGCCGCGCACGGCCTCGGGCCGCGTCAGGCTCTGCCATGCATGCTGCCCGTGAATGTCGAGCAGGCGATCGCCAAGCTCTCGCAGCTGAGTGGCCGTGGCCGGGCTTCCGTTGATCCAGCCGCGGCTGCGGCCCTGCAGGTCGACGGTGCGGCGCAGCAGCAGGGCGTCACCGGATTCGAATCCGCCTTCATCGAGCCATGCCGCAAAGGCCGGATCGGCGTCGAACTCGGCGCTCACGTCGAGCCGCTCGGCACCCTCGCGCACCGCGCCGGCATCGGCGCGGTTGCCGAGCGCCAGCTGAAGCGCATCGATCAGGATCGATTTGCCTGCGCCGGTTTCGCCGGTCAACACCGTGAAGCCGGTGGACAGATCCAGTTCGAGTGATCGCACGATCACGAAGTCGCGCAGTGCGATGCGTCGCAGCGCCATCTCAGGAGCCCCCTTCGTTCCAATGAAGTTTCTTGCGCAGCGTGTCGAAATAGCTCCAGCCGCGCGGGTGCAGAAAGCGCACCCGGAAGTCGGAGCGGCGCACCACCACGCGATCGCCAATGGCGAGCGACGCCAGCGACTGCATGTCGAAATTGGCGCTGGCGTCGCGCCCGGCGACCAGTTCGATAACGATCTCGTCGGCATCGGGCAGCAGCACCGGACGGTTCGAGAGCGTGTGCGGTGCAATGGGCACCAGCACCCAGCCCGGCACCGCGGGATGCAGCAGCGGCCCGCCGGCCGACAGCGCGTAGGCCGTCGAGCCCGTGGGCGAAGCGATGATCAGGCCGTCGGCGCGCTGGTTGGCCACGAAATGCCGGCCGACCGAAACCCGCAACTCCACCATGCCCGACGTGGCGCCGCGGTTGACCACCACGTCGTTCATTGCCAGCGCATCGAAAACCGACGCGCCGTCGCGCATGACCTGCGCATGCATGAGGCTGCGGTGGTCTTCCTCGTACTCGCCGGCCAGCATCGGGATCAGGGTGGCCTGGTAGTTGTCGAGCGGAATGTCGGTGATGAAGCCGAGTCGCCCGCGGTTGATGCCGATCAGCGGAATACCGTAGCACGCCAGCTGGCGGCCGATGCCCAGCATGGTGCCGTCGCCTCCCACCACAAGGCCCAGATCGCAGCGCTGTCCGATTTCCTCGACACTCAGCGGTTCGTAGCGGCCGCCGACGTTCGCATCCGCATCGGCTTCGCCGTCCGCCGATTTTTCGACGAACACCTGGCACCCTTGAGATTCCAGGAAGGCGCCGATATCTTCCATGACGCCGTCGCGCGCGTCTGCCTGCGCCCGGGCGCCTGAAGCCTGGTATTTGCCGATCAGCGCGACGTGACGAAAGCGGGAAGTCATGTACAAATTACAACACTAAAATCTTCCAATGCTGGACGACCGTGCCAAGTTGCTCCTCAAGACGCTAGTCGAGCGTTACATCGCCGAAGGCCAGCCGGTCGGGTCGCGGACTTTGTCGCGCGCGCCCGGTCTGGACCTGTCCCCCGCGACCATCCGGAACGTGATGTCCGACCTCGAGTCGCTGGGGCTGATTGCGAGTCCGCACACCTCGGCCGGACGCATTCCCACCGCTCGCGGCTACCGGCTTTTCGTCGACACCATGCTCACGGCGCAGCGCGAGCAGATGAGTGCACCGAGTCTTGCGCCCGACCAGCCGCAGAAGGTGATTGCAAACGCCGCCAACCTGCTGTCCAACCTGTCGCAGTTCGTCGGTGTCGTCATGGCGCCGCGGCGCGCCTCGGTGTTCAAGCAGATCGAATTCCTGAAGCTGTCGGACCGGCGGCTGCTGGTGATCATCGTCTCGCCCGATGGCGACGTGCAGAACCGGGTGATCTTTCCGGAGGCCGACTATTCGCAGTCGCAGTTGGTGGAAGCATCCAACTACATCAATGCCCACTACGCCGGCCTGACTATCGAGCAGGTACGCGACCGGCTCCAGTCGGAAGTCGAAAAACTCCGCGGCGAGATTGCCGCGCTGATGCAGGCAGCGGTCAACGTCAGCTCCGAGGTGCTTACCGAGGCGCAAGAAGACGACGTCGTGATTTCCGGCGAGCGCAACCTGCTGTCGGTGACTGACTTTTCGAGCGACATGGGTCAACTGCGCCGTGCCTTCGAGCTGTTCGAGCAAAAGGCGCAACTGATGCGGCTGCTCGACGTTTCGAGCAAGGCGGAAGGCGTGCGCATCTTCATCGGCGGCGAAAGCCAGGTGGTGCCGTTCGAGGAGCTTTCCATCGTCAGCGCCAACTACGAGGTCGACGGGCAGGTGGTGGGCACCTTGGGCGTCATCGGGCCCACGCGCATGCCCTACGAGCGCATGATCCAGATCGTCGACATCACCTCCCGGCTGGTCAGCAATGCGCTGAGCCACCGCAAGTAGCCGGCGCCGCGAATAGAATCATGGCCTCTCGTGGGCCGTTAGCTCAGTTGGTTAGAGCAGCGGACTCATAATCCGTTGGTCGATGGTTCAAGCCCATCACGGCCTACCACTTGGCATTCATTTCTCACTCGGTTCGCCGAGGGGCAAAAATGGATGCTATAATCGATAGCTGTGCGGCTGTAGCTCAGTTGGATAGAGTACTTGGCTACGAACCAAGGGGTCGTGGGTTCAATTCCTGCCAGCCGCACCACTCTTTGAATGGCCTAGAAGGTTTCGATCTTCTAGGCCATTTTCTTTTGGCCCATCGCAAGCGTGCATCCATGCAGCCGCGGTCGCGGCGCGAAGAGAAAGCACGCTCATGCGCCTGGGGCTAAAGTTCAGCCCAGTCATACAACGGGGCAGGGCACCATGAGCATTTCGGCAAAGCGGCTTGCACTCCAGTTTTTCATGTTGTCTTCGGCAGCAGGTGCGGCGTCGGCAGGAACCATCACCTGCGTCCCTGGCGCAAGCAATGGCTCCGCGTCGCCCTTCAACTGGGTCCGCAGGATTTCGATCGACGAGCACTCCCGCACCGTCAACCTGGACGTCGTGCGTTCACGGACGAAAGACACCGAAACCATGGGGAAAATGAGGGCCGACCTCGTGAGCATGGAAGACGGCCAGACGGGAGAGCCGGTCTATGTTTTCAATTCCATTCCCACCGCCGGGACCGAGGTCACGCACCTCTTCAGGCTGTTCAAGGCGGGCGAGTGGCGTCTCATCAGTGCCGCCGTTGCTGTTGCGAGCAAAGTGCCCGCGCTGAGAGCAGTCGAGCAAGGCGTGGTCTTCGACTGCAAGCGCTCGGACATGGGTTGAGGAAAGTTGATTCGGAGCTTCTACCGTGAGCAAAGCATTCACCAGGGAAACCGACACTGATGCCGACGATGATGACGGCGACGGCACCGCCCCCGCACTGCCCAGCGGCAGCAAGAACTACATGACGCCCGCCGGCTATGCCCGGCTGCGCGACGAATTGCTCCAGCTGATGGACGAAGAGCGCCCGAAGGTGGTGGAGGCCGTGCATTGGGCCGCCAAGAACGGCGACCGCTCGGAGAACGGCGACTACCTCTACGGCAAGAAGCGGCTGCGCGAAATCGATCGGCGCATTCGCTTTCTCACCAAGCGGCTCGAGATCGCCGAGGTCACCGACCCCTCGGTGCACCACGGTAGCGACCAGGTTTTCTTTGGCGCCACGGTGCGCTATGTCGACGAGACCGGCGACGAGCGCAGCGTGACCATCCTCGGCATCGACGAAGCCGACAGCGCCAAGTTGCAGGTCAGCTGGATTTCTCCCATCGCGCGGGCGCTTCTCAAGTCACGCGAGGGCGACGTCGTGAAGCTGGTGACGCCGGGCGGCACGCATGAGGTGGAACTGCTGTCGGTCAGCTACCCAGTCCCTGATTCGGGCACGGCCTAGCAATTCGGCCTGCGGCCGTCTTCAGGCGGCGGGAACCATGCGCGCGGCGGTCAGCACCGAGGCGGTCCGCCGCGCAGCGCGCAAGACGGCGTCCAGATGGCTCCGGTCGCGCACGGCAATCACGAAGCGCAGGTCGGTCGAATCTTGTGGCGTCTCGTCGGCCATCTCGACGTGCGTGATGTCGGCCTCGGCATCAGCCAGCGTCGCGGCCACGCGGGCCAGCACGCCTTTGTCATTGCGCACGGTGATGACCACGCCAGTCTCGAAGGCGCGGGTGGGTTCGTCCGCCCATTCGACCGCGAAGAAGCGCTCGCTGTCCTTGTGGCGCAGGCGCTGGCCGACGCCGCAGCTTTCGGTGTGCACCACCAGGCCTTCGCCATGCCCGAGGTAGCCGACGATCTCGTCACCCGGAATGGGTCGGCAGCACAGCGCGAAGCGCACCGACGAGTTCTCGCTGCCATCCAGCGTGACGGCGCCCTGCGAGATGGTTTCGTGCGAAATAAAGCGTTCACGGCTCAGCAGCAGCGCGTCCGGCCGCTCGCCCAGTTCTGACAGCATGGCCACCAGGCGCTTTGCCACGATGCTGGCAATCCGCTTGCCCAGGCCGATGTCGGTCAGCAGTTCGGCGCGGGTGCGGTTGCCGGTGAAGCGCAGCAGCTTGTCCCACAGCGCCTGATGTTCCGCATCGTCGGCCGGCAGCTTGCCGAGGCCTTCGGCGCGCAGTGCCTGGGCCAGCAGCTTCTCTCCGAGGCCTTCGGATTCGGCGTGGGCCAGGGTCTTCAGGTAGTGGCGGATCTTGGAGCGCGCGCGGCCGGTTCGCACGAAGCCGAGCCATGCCGGGTTGGGCGTCGACACAGGCGCGGTAATCACCTCGACCACGTCGCCGTTCTTGAGCTCGGTGCGCAGCGGCACCTGGTCGCCGTTGATGCGGGCGGCCGAGGTGTGGTCGCCGATGTTGCTGTGGATGGCGTAGGCAAAGTCGACCACCGTCGCACCGCGCGGCAGCGCCAGGATCTGGCTCTTTGGCGTGAACACGTACACCGCATCCGGAAAGAGGTCGACCTTGACGTGGTCCCAGAACTCGGCGGCATCGCGGGTTTCATCCTGGATGTCGAGCAGCGACTGCAGCCACTTGGTTCCGAGCCTGTCGTTGCTGGGCGCATTCGGCTCTGCGGCCTTGTAGAGCCAGTGCGCCGCGACGCCCGATTCGGCCACCACGTGCATGGCCTCGGTGCGCAGCTGGAACTCCACGTTCACGCCAGCCGGGCCCACCAGCGTGGTGTGCAGCGACTGGTAGCCGTTGAGCTTGGCAATGGCAATGTGGTCCTTGAACTTGCCCGGCAGCGGCTTGTACATCTGGTGCAGGATGCCAAGGCCCGTGTAGCAGGCGATCACGTTCGGCACGATCAGCCGAAAACCGTAGATGTCGGTCACCTGGGCAAAGCTCAGGTGCTTTTCTTCCATCTTGCGGTAGATCGAATAGAGCGTTTTTTCTCGTCCCGCGATGCGCAGCGTCATGTTGGCGTTGGCAAAGGCGGTCTCGACCTCGCGCTGCACCTTCTGGATCAGATCGCGGCGGCGCCCCCGCGCCCTGGCCACTGCCTTCGACAGGGTGGCGTAGCGCCAGGGTTTCAGGTGGCGGAACGACAGCTCCTGCAGTTCGCGATACGTCTGGTTCAAACCCAGCCGATGCGCGATGGGCGCGTAGATTTCGAGCGTTTCGCGCGAAATGCGGGCCCATTTTTCGCGCGGCGCATCGTCCAGCGTGCGCATGTTGTGCGTTCGGTCGGCCAGCTTGACCAGAATGACACGCACGTCGCGCGCCATGGCCAGCAGCATCTTGCGGAACGATTCGGCCTGGTTCTCTTCGCGGGTATTGAACTGCAGCTTGTCGAGCTTGGTGAGCCCGTCGACCAACTCGGCCACCGGCGCTCCAAAGCGCTCGATCAACTCCGGCTTGGTCACCCCGCAGTCTTCAATGGCATCGTGCAGCAGGGCGGCCATGAGCGCCTGCGCGTCGAGCTTCCATTCGGCGCACTGCGCCGCAACGGCAATGGGGTGGGTGATGTACGGTTCGCCGCTGTTGCGCAACTGGCCCAGGTGCGCCTCGTCGGCAAAGCGGTAGGCGCGGCGCACCAGTTCGGTGTCTTCGGGACTAAGGTAGTCGAGCCGGGCCGTCAGCGCGGCAAAGCTTGCGGCAGCCGCATTCAGCGCCGCCGGGCTCGGCTTTGGCGTGCCCGAAGGGGCATGGGACTGATGTTTGGCGACCGCGCTCATGGCTATCACTTTAGCGTGACCGCTGTATGGACGCGTCCAGACGTAAAAAAAGCACCGCTTTGCGGTGCCTTTTCGTTGCAGGGGTGCGTCAGATCAGCCCGGCACCTTCTTGAGCATTTCGATGCCAATCTTGCCTTCGGCAATTTCGCGCAGGGCGGTCACGGCCGGCTTGTTCTTGCTCTCGATCTTGGGCGCGTGGCCTTGGCTCAGCATGCGCGCACGGTACGTGGCGGCCAGAACCAGCTGGAAACGGTTGGGGATCTGAAGCAGACAATCTTCGACGGTGATGCGGGCCATGATGAGAATCTTTCGGGGTGAGCAGGAAATCAGGGGATGTTCAGGGCGGCGAATGTGTCGGCACGTGCGCGGCGCTGTGCAGAATACCGAAGCCGCTGAGCGTGGACGATCGCCTTGAGATCGAAAAGCGCGCGCTCAAATAACTCGTTGATTATAACGAAGTCGAATTCCCCCGCCCTGGCCATCTCTTCGGCGGCATTCTTGAGGCGCAGTTCGATGACGGCCGCGCTGTCTTCGCCGCGCCGCTCCAGCCGCGAGCGCAATTCTTCCCAACTGGGCGGCAGGATGAAGATCATGACCGCGTTAGCAAAGGTCTTGCGGATCTGGATGGCGCCCTGGAAGTCGATCTCCAGGATGACGTCGGCCCCCTGGGCGATCCGCTCCTCAATGGCTTTCTTGGAGGTGCCGTATCGGTGGCCGTGCACATGGGCCCACTCCACGAAGCCGTCGGCGGCGATCATGGCGTCGAATTCGGATGGCGAGGTAAAAAAGTACTCCCGGCCGTGCTTTTCCTGCCCGCGCGGTGGCCGCGTGGTGTGGGAAACCGAAGGCTGGACGGCCGTGTCCAGCTCCATGAGCGCCTTGACCAGGCTCGACTTGCCGGCACCGCTTGGTGCCGCGACGACAAAAATATTGCCCGGATAGTCCATTCGCTCGCTCATTCGATGTTTTGTACCTGTTCGCGCATCTGCTCGATCAGGACCTTCATGTCCACGCCAATGCGGGTGAGCTCCAGCGCAGCCGACTTGGAGCCCAGTGTATTGGCCTCGCGATGCAGTTCCTGGATCAGGAAATCCAGCCGCTTGCCGATTTCGCCGCCCTTTTTGAGCAGCCGCTCGATCTCGTCGAGGTGGGAATTCAGGCGCGTGAGCTCTTCAGCCACGTCGATGCGGATGGCAAAGGCGGTGGCCTCGTTCAGCGCCCGGTCCTGGGCCGCCTCGGGCAGGGTGCCGCCGGTGAGGCCCATGGCCTCCTGCCAGCGCTCCAGGAAACGCGCCCTCTGCTGCTCAACCAGCTGGGGAATCAGCGGCCCGGCCTGTTCGACCAGCGTACGCAGCTGGGCCAGGTGGGCCTCCAGCATCTTGGCGAGCCGTGCGCCTTCGCGCTGGCGGGCGGACATCAGGGCGTCCAAGGCCTTGGCGGTCACGTCGATCAGGTCGCTAGCCCAGTCGCCACGGGTTGCGCTGTCGCCGCCGGCAAGGCGCAGCACGTCGGCCACGCTCAATTCGCGGGCGCCGGGCAGCCAGGCCTTGATGCCGTCCTGCACGCCGTTCAGCCGCTGCAGCAGCTTGACGGAGGGCTCGACGACGCCGGCCTGGGCGGTGTTCTCGATGGCGGCCCGCACCTCGACCTTGCCGCGCTTGAGCTTGCCGGTGAGCAGCTCGCGCAGCGCGGTTTCATGCTGGCGCAGTTCCTCCGGCAATTTGAAGGTGAGATCGAGGAAGCGGCTGTTGACCGAGCGTATCTCGACCCCGAGTCGTCCCGCGGCGGTAGGCCGTGCTTCGGCTTCGGAGTGGCTGCCAACGGGCCCGTTCTGGCCACTGGCATAGCCGGTCATGCTGTAAACTGGCATTGCGCCTCACTGTGGTTTTTGCTTGCATGCACCGAGGCGTCGGCATGGCGTTCGCTTGCCGCACCATCGCCTTCGGGCGAAACTCCCGGATTATGTCAAAGGTCAAGCCTTCGCCCCTGCTGCCCGATACGGTCATTGGCGGTTACCGCATCGTTCGCCGCCTTTCCGCAGGCGGTTTTGGCGTTGTCTATCTCGCCATAGACCCCAGCGGACAGCAGGTTGCCGTCAAGGAATACCTGCCGTCGTCGCTCGCCACGCGCGGGCCGGGCGAGCTCACGCCCGAGGTTCCGCCCGAAAAGCTCTCCCTCTACAGGCTCGGTTTGAAGAGCTTTTTCGAGGAAGGCCGCTCGCTCGCACAGATCTCGCATGCCTCGGTGGTCAGCGTTCTCAACTTTTTCAGGGAGAACGAAACCGTCTACATGGTCATGAACTACCTGGAGGGCGCGACCCTGCAGGACTTCGTGGTGACCGCGCGCGACCTGAAAAAGCCCAAGGTTTTCCGGGAATCGACCATCCGGTCGCTTTTCGACGAAATTCTGCGGGGCCTGCGCATCGTGCACCAGTACAAGATGCTGCACCTGGACATCAAGCCTGCCAACATCTTCGTCACCGACGAAGACCGCGCGGTGCTGATCGACTTTGGCGCCGCCCGCGAGGTGCTCAGCAAAGAGGGCATCTTCATCCGCCCGATGTACACCCCCGGCTTTGCCGCCCCCGAGATGTACCGGCGCGACTCGTCGATGGGCCCCTGGACCGACATCTACGCCATTGGCGCTTGCATTTACGCCTGCATGCAGGGCTATCCGCCCAACGACGCCCCGCGCCGCATCGAGAAAGACCGGCTCAGCCTGTCGCTGTCGCGCCTGCGCGGCGTGTACTCCGACAACCTCATCGAAGTGGTCGAGTGGTGCATGTCGCTCGATCCGCTCTCGCGGCCGCAATCGGTCTTTGCGCTTCAAAAAGAACTGAGCCGCGAAGGCGAGCGGCGCTACACCAAGCTCACCGTTGGCGAGAAGGTGCGGCTTTCATTCGACAACATCCGCTCCTTCGACAAGAAGGCCCTGCCCAGGGCGGCGGCACCTACGACGCGTCCGGCATGAAATTCTCGGTATTCCAGGTCAGCCGCAAGGGCGGCCGTCTCAAGAACGAAGACCGCATGGGCTATTGCTACACGCGGGAGTCGGGCCTCTTTGTGCTGGCCGACGGCATGGGCGGCCACCCCGAGGGCGAGGTTGCGGCCCAGCTGGCATTGCAGACCATTGCGGCGCTCTACCAGCGCGAGGCGCGCCCCACCGTCAAGGACGCCAAGGCCTTTCTGGCCGAATCGGCCATGGCCGCGCATCAGCAGATCATGCGGTACGCAAGCCACAAGGCCATGCTCGACACGCCGCGCACCACCGTCGTCGCGGCCCTGCTGCAGGGCACCACGGCCACCTGGATGCATTGCGGCGACTCGCGCCTTTACGTGGTGCGCGACGGCCGCCTGCTGACGCGCACGCGCGACCATTCGCACGCCGAGCGCCCGCGACCACAAGGCTCGGACATGCCGGTCAACCGCAACCTGCTGCTCACCTGCCTGGGCTCGCCGACCACGCCGTTGTTCGATATTTCGGCCCCGCTGCAACTGCAGCGCGGCGACCGCATCATGCTGTGCTCGGACGGCGTCTGGGGCGTGCTCGACGACGCCGTCATCGTGCACACGCTGTCTTCCGACAAGCCGGTGTCCGATGCGGCGCCCGACCTCGCCGAAATGGCGCTTCGCAAGGGCGGCGCCCACAGCGACAACGTGACGCTCATCGCGCTCGAATGGGAACAGCCCGATTCGACCCGCGAAGAGCGCGGCGTTTCCACCGAAACTATCGACGAGGGCGTTTTTGCGTCCACCATCCAGGCCGGCATGCCCTCCGATGGAGAGATCGAGGACATGGACGAAGACGCCATCGAGCGTTCGATTGCAGAAATCAACGAGGCCATTCGCCGCTCTGCGGCAAAGAAGATTTGATACCCGGGCGTGCCGCGCTCGCGCCGCCCACCCGTTTTTAAGTAAGGCTGCTGTTCCTACAGCTGCCGGCAATGCCGGCGCCGCGGCACGGTTGGCCGATGAGTTCCGTTTTTATTCCCACGCACCTCTCACAAAATGACTGCTTTCACACGAAGCGCCGGCCGCGCCGCCGACCAGCTGCGCCCGGTGCGCATCACCCGCGGTTTCACCATCCACGCCGAAGGCTCGGTGCTCATCGAATTCGGCCAGACCCGCGTGCTGTGCACCGCCTCGGTTGAAGAGCGGGTGCCGCCGCACAAGCGCGGCAGCGGCGAAGGCTGGGTCACGGCCGAATACGGCATGCTGCCACGCGCCACCCACACGCGCAGCGACCGCGAGGCCGCCCGCGGCAAGCAAAGCGGCCGCACGCAGGAAATCCAGCGCCTCATCGGCCGCTCGATGCGCGCCGTATTCGACCTGGCCGCGCTGGGCGAGCGCACCATCCACCTCGACTGCGACGTGCTGCAGGCCGACGGCGGCACCCGCACCGCGGCCATCACCGGAGCATTCGTTGCCGCGCAAGACGCCGTCAACAAGCTACTGGCCGCCGGCACGATCCCCGCATCGCCCATCAAGGGCCACGTGGCCGCCATTTCGGTCGGCATCGTCGGCGGCACGCCGCTGCTCGACCTGGAATACACCGAAGACTCCGCCTGCGACACCGACATGAACGTCGTCATGACCGGCGCCGGCCATTTCGTCGAAGTGCAAGGCACCGCCGAAGGCGCTGCCTTCTCGCGCGAAGAGATGAACATCCTCCTCGGCCTGGCGGAGAAGGGCATTGGCGAACTGATCGTGCTGCAGCAGCAGTCCCTCGTTTCGAAGTAATCAAGTAGTTAAGTAGTGGCGATGAAACTGGTCCTGGCCTCCAACAACGCCGGCAAGCTTGCCGAGCTCCAGCAGCTGTTTGCGGAGTTGGCCGTAACGCTCGTGCCCCAGTCGGCACTGGGCGTGGGCGAGGCCGAGGAACCGTTTCGCACCTTCGTTGAAAACGCGCTGGCCAAGGCGCGCCATGCCAGCGCCGCGACCGGCCTGCCCGCCATTGCCGACGACGCCGGGCTTTGCGTCGATGCCTTTGGCGGCTTGCCGGGTGTCGACACCGCCTTCTATGCCACGCAGTTCGGGTACGCCAAGGGCGACGCCAACAACGTCAAGGCCCTGCTGGAGCAGCTCGACGGCGTGGTCAACCGGCGTGCCGCACTCGTCAGCACGCTGGTCGCGCTGCGCGGGCACGACGACCCCGAGCCCCTCATTGCCGTCGGTCGCGTGGTCGGCGAAATTACCAAGGCGCCCATCGGCGACAACGGCTTTGGTTTCGATCCCGTCATGTATTTGCCCGGCTTCGGCAAGACCTTTGCGCAGCTGCCGCCCGAAGTAAAAAACGCCAACAGCCACCGAGGCCAGGCGGCCAAGGCCATGCTGGCCTTGATGCGCGAACGCTGGTTCTGACTCCAATGGCCACTGTGTTTCCCATTCAGCCGGCACAGGCCGCGGGCGCGCCGCAGGCCAACGACGTGCTGCACTGGATGCGGCCCGGCCCGCTGCAGCTTGCGGCGCTGCCGCCGTTGTCGCTCTACATCCACCTGCCCTGGTGCCTGCGCAAGTGCCCATATTGCGATTTCAACTCGCACGAGTGGCGCGCCACCAACGAGGCCGAGGCCGAAGGCATTCCCGAGGCGGCCTACCTCGACGCGCTGATTGCAGACCTGGATGCCGCGCTGCCGCTCATCTGGGGCCGCACCGTCCACACCATTTTTATTGGCGGCGGAACGCCTAGCCTCTTTTCGCCCCAGGCCATCGACCGCCTGCTGGGCGACGTGCGGGCCCGCCTCAAGCTGGCGCCCGACTGCGAGATCTCGCTCGAAGCCAACCCCGGCACCTTCGAGCGCAACCGCTTTCGCGCCTACCGCAGTGCGGGCGTCACGCGCCTGTCGGTCGGTGTGCAGAGCTTCAATGACGAGCACCTGAAGGCATTGGGCCGCGTGCACGATCGCGCACAGGCCATTGCCGCCGTCGAAGAAGCTGCGAGTGCGTTCGACACCTTCAACCTCGACCTCATGTACGCCCTGCCGGGCCAGACGATCGAGGGCCTGGACGCCGACCTGACCCAAGCGCTGGCGCTCGCGCCGCCGCACATCTCGGTGTACCACCTCACCATCGAACCCAACACCTGGTTCGCTAAATTTCCGCCGGCCTTGCCCGAAGACGACGTGGCCTACGCCATGCTCGACCGCATCACCGAGCGCACCGCCGCCAGCGGCATGTCGCGCTACGAGGTTTCAGCCTACGCGCGCGCCGGCCACACCTGCGCGCACAACCTCAACTACTGGCAGTTTGGCGACTACCTTGGCATTGGCGCCGGCGCTCACAGCAAGCTGAGCTTTGCCCATCGCATCGTGCGCCAGGTGCGCTTTCGCGAACCGCGCCTGTACATGGACAACGCCCGCGCAGGCGCCGCCGTGACCCAAAGCGAAGAAGTCGCGCTGGCCGACCTGCCGTTCGAATTCATGCTCAACGCGCTGCGCTTGAAAGAAGGCTTCACGCTGCCCCAGTTCAGCGAGCGCACAGGGCTGGCCATGACCAGCATCCAAAAAGGGATGGAAGAAGCCGAGCGCAAGGGCCTCATCGCGCGCGACCTGCACCGCGTGTGGCCCACCGAGCGCGGGCTGGATTTTCTGAGCGACTTGCAGACGCTTTTCCTGCCCGAGGCTTGAGGCCCCAGCGTCAGCATAAAATCGACGGTTCCGGAGAGTTGGGTGAGTGGTTTAAACCAGCAGTCTTGAAAACTGCCGACGAGAAATCGTCCGTGAGTTCGAATCTCACACTCTCCGCCAAATCTGCCACTTCGCGCAACAGCGCTTCGAAGCCGAAGCGCCGGCCGCCCACTTCGCCTCGCTACTCAAACCGTATCTCAGCCACCGTAGGCGCATTCGGTTCCCTGGTGTTGGCATTCGCAATGGCGCCGTCCTTCTCATTCCTGAACCAGTAGCGGCATCCGGTTCGAGAAATCATCGTCACGCACATCGAGCCGTCGGGATTGAAAAACCACTTGCCCGACGCACGGCCGGGGCCGCTTCGATTGGCAAAGTCGACGCGGCCGTCCGAATAGAACTGCCAGCGCGAGACCATGCCGGTCGAACGATTGCTTGAAACGATGGGCTTGCCGATCAAGGTGGTCTCGATCTCGGCTTTGCTCAGAAACACGCGGTCATGGATTGGTGCGTGCTCTTCGGAGATGGCGGGCACGGCGGCAACGCAAAGCAGCGTGCGGATGGCGTAGCGTGTGAACATGACATGCCCCTCTGACGTCGCGTGGTCGGCGGGCGTACAGCCGTGCGCGTGCGTCCAACCGCCTGGTTGGCCTGTCGGTAACGCCGGATGGCGTTACATGGCATTAACTAAAAAGCGCTACATCTCTGCGCGCTAGATCCGGCCGGTGCACGCGAACGAGGCCTGCTTCTTCCTGCGCTCCACAGCCACGCCGGGAGGCTGTGGCCCGAGATCGACCTGCGGAAGGCGGCATTCTTTTTCGGCGATGACACGACTTGTGCTCCGATGGTCCCTCGGTAAGGTGGCCGAAGGGCGTTGTGTGGTGGCTTTCGCAAACTCCTTGGCAAGGCGCCAGCGACCGCGGATGAGCACTATGAATGCAACTGTGCAGATGCTTGTATTGCGCTGTGTCGTGCGTACGGCGCTTGTAAACGCCCGCCTCGTGAATCGCCTTGTGCAGGCGCGGGCGCGATCCCTTCGAGACCGCTGCGGAACGGCCCGCTGGCCGCTTTTTTCTTGGCCTCGGCGTTGCCTAAATCCGTCAGAGTCGCACGGGTTGGTTACCGGATATGTTCGGCTAACCTAGGCCGCGGCTGCCGCTTCCCGATGCCTCGATTTCCGCGCTCCGGCGCTTTTTGCGGACGCGGCTTGGAGAGCTTGCTGGGCAACCCTGAAACCGGCTGGGTTTGCCTGCCGGACGAGGCCTTTCGTTGTCAACAGCGATAAATCCGACGCCACTGTAGGAAGTTAGCTCGACCGAATGGTCGGTCAGGATGTGAAGTCCGCACATCTTGTTGCTCACCGAAGCAGTGGTAATTCGGGTTTAGCCGTACCTTCGTATTGCACTGCAGCATGCGGACGCGGCGGCCCTCGAGGCGCCGGCAGCTCCGCTGGGTTGCGGGCAAGTTCCCTTTCATTCATGGATGTTGCGCCGATTTCCGGCGCACGCCTTCGCATCAAGAGGTGGGGTATGCGTGTGTCGAAACTGCCTTCATTTGTTTTTCCCCGCGGCGATCGCCGCACTGGCAGCGCGAGGGCCCGTCGGGTTCCGCGCAGCCCTCATAGAGCCCGGCAGGGGGGCGCCTTCGTTCCCAAGCTGGCGGCGTATGCGCTGCTGGCCTTCGTGCTGTGGCTGATGGTGGCCACACTCGTCCAGCCGCTGTTGTCTTCGCAGGCCACGCGAGCGGTGCTGCAGGCGCCTGTTGGCCTGATCACGTCGCCTATCAACGGCGTGGTGTCGCAGATGGTGGTGCATGCGCGCGACACGGTGGAGCCCGGCACCATCGTGGCTACGGTGCGCAACCCGACCGTGAGCCAAGAGATTCTCACCACGCTGCGCTCGCAGCACCTCGCACTGCAAAGCCAGTTGGCGCAATTGGGCAACCAGTTCAAGGCCGACAACCAGGAGATGAGGTCGGTCGGACAAGAGGCCACGGTTCACCGCGAGGCGTCCGTGGCGCAAGCCTGGGAGGCCTGGCAGATTGCGCGGCGGCAGCGCGACGTGGCGCACAGCATGGTCGAAGAGCAGGAGAACAAGGTCAAGACCAACCAGGCCTTGCTCGAACAGGGCGCGATCAGCGAGCAAGTGATGAACGCGTCGATGGCGCAGCTGAACACGGCGCGTGCCAATGCGTCGGTGGCGGAACAGGCCTTTGCGGGACAGGCGCAGACCGTCGCCAGCGCGGGCCAGGGAGCGTTCGTAGGCACCGGGGGCAACAGCCTCTTCCAGACGCTCGCAAGCCGGCGCGAGGTGCTTCGCAACAGCGTGGGCCGGGCCCAGCAGGACGGCGCCGCCATCCTCCAGCAGCTCAAGCAAGTGATCAAGCTCGAAGAAGAAGAGCGGCAACGGGTCGAGAAGCTGTCCTCTTACGAAATCAAGGCCACGCAGTCGGGCCAGGTTCACTCGGTGCTCGCCCCCGAAGGCGCGTACGTCACCGCGGGTGCCTCGCTGGTGCGAGTGACCGACTGCAGCCGGCTTGGCGTGGTGGCGGTGTTTCCGGCGCGGGTGGCCAAGCGCCTCAGCATCGGCTCGACGCTCGACGTAACCCTCACCGAAAACGGCGCCGCGGTGCCGGCGCGCGTGGAGCAGTTGCTGCCCGTGGCGTCTGAAGAATTGCAGAGCACCTACAGCGTGCCGTTTCCCTTCGCCGAGCAAGGCTCGATCTACGCGGTGGCGCGCATCGAGGCCAAGGACGTGTCGTCGGCCGCAACCGCCGCCGGCAACAACCTGTGCGCGCCCGGCAAGGTGGTATCGGCCACCCTTAAATCCTGAGCGCCGGCGTACCGGCTTCGAAAGGAAACATGCAGCTCTTCCCGCTCTCCCGGACTCTGGCGCATTGCGCCGTGGCATCGGTGGCCTTGGCGCTGCCGATGTCCGCGGCCTTGGCCCAGCAGCCTCGGCAGCCCGGCAGCGCCGTGCAGAAAGAACTCGCGCGGCAGAGCTGCGAGGGCCTGCGGCGAGCCGTGACGGAGGACCAGAAGGGCGCCGCTTCCGGGCCGCTGTTTCTCGCCAGCTACCGGCTGGCCGACCCGAGGCAAGGCACCCCGCTGGAGCCTGCGTTGGTGGGCGCGGCCTTCACGTATGACAACGCGCTGGCCGGCATTGCGCTGCTGGCATGCGGCGACACCGCATCGGCCAGGCGCATCGGCGACGCGGTGGTGCGTGCGATGGAACGCGACCCGAACACGGCCGACGGGCGTGTGCGCAACGCCTATCGCGCGGGTCCGATGACCGAGGACAAAGCCGCGCTGCCGGGGCGCTGGGACACGGGCAAGAACCAGTGGATCGCGGACGCCTACCAGGTGAGCACGGCCACGGGCAACGTGGCCTGGGCCGCCTTGCTGCTGCTCAACCTGAACGAGGCCGAACCATCGCCCGCCTATCTGGCAAATGCACGCAAGCTGCTCGGCTGGATCGAGCAGCGCACGCGCGCCAAGAACGCGCCCGACGGCTACAACGGCGGCTGGTATGGCTGGGACAACGCGCAGCGCGCGCAGACCTGGAAGTCGACCGAGCACAACATCGACATTGCCATGACGGCCGCATGGGCCGCGCGTGCAGCAGGCGGGCAGGCCGACGCCGAGCGCCAGCAGGCGCGCACCGCGCTCGAGTTCGTGCGCCGCATGTGGAACCCGTCGGAGCAGCGCTTCTACATCGGCACGAAGGAAGATGGCGCCACCATCTCCACCGAGAGCTCGGGATTGGATGCGCAGTTGTGGCCTTTGCTCGCTGCGCCCGAAGGCTCATGCGCCTGGACGCGCGGGCTCGATTGGGTGGAGAAGAACCATCGCTCCGGCGAGGGCTACGGCTTCTCGCGCAATCCCGACGGCATCTGGACCGAGGGCACTGCCCAGGCCGCCGCAACCCTGGTGGCACGCAAGGGCTCGGCGCCCGACGCCTTGTGGCAACTGCTGGCGTCGCAGCGCGCCGGCAACGGCCTGTACTACGCAACGCCCAGTGCACGCATCTCCACCGGCCTGGCCATCGGCCCGGACTCGGCGGGTGCCGACTTCTTCTACTACCGCTGGCCCCACCTCGGCGCCACCGCCTGGATCGCGCTGGCCGCGACGGGCTTCAACCCCTTTACCGGCAAGACCATTGCCGCAGGAGCTGCTTCACCATGTCCCACCTGATTGCCACACCGGAGTTCCAGCTCAACGCACTCGTTGCGGGGCTCGCACTTCTTCTGATGACATGGGGGCGGGTCCAGCGCGCCTCCCATCGCATGCTGTTCGGCGGGCTCACGGCGCTGCTGTTGATGCGATATGCGATATGGCGCGTGGTCGCCACCATGCCGCCTTCGGACCTGGGCTTTGAAACCTTGTTTGCGTGGGTTTTCCTCGCTTTCGAGCTCACGGCCATCGTCTACACGCTGATGTCCATTCACATGCTGGTGCGGCGGCGCGACAACCATGCCCTGGCCGACCGCGGTGAAGCCGAGCTGCGGCGCCTTGGTGCCAAGGTGCCGGCGGTGGACGTCTTCATCTGCACCTACAACGAAGAGCTGGCCGTGCTGGAAAAAACCATCATCGCCGCACAGGCCATCGACTACCCGCAGGTGAAGGTCTGGGTGCTCGACGACACCCGTCGCGACTGGCTGCGCGACTATTGCGAGCGCAAGGGCGTGCACTACGCGCGGCGGCCCGACAACAGCCACGCCAAGGCCGGCAATCTCAACAACGGGCTGAGTATTTCAGCGGGCGTGACCAATGCGCCGTACATCCTGGTGCTCGATGCCGACTTTGCGCCGCAGCGGCAAATCATCTATCGCATGCTGGGCCTGTTTGCGGACCGCAAGGTGGGGCTGGTGCAGACGCCGCAGTTCTATTACAACGCCGACCCCATCCAGCACAACCTGCGCGCCACCGACAGCTGGGTCGACGAGCAGCGCGTGTTCTTCGACGTGCTGCAGCCCGCCAAGGATGCGGTGGACTCTGCCTTCTGCGTGGGCACCTCGTTCATCGTGCGGCGCGACCTGATCACCGCCGCGGGCGGCTTTCCGGTGGGCAGCGTGTGCGAAGACATCCACACCACCTACCTGCTGCTGCGCCATGGCCACGTCACGCGCTGGCTGGGCGAGCGGCTGTCGAACGGCTTGTCGGCCGAGAGCATCATCGACTACATCAACCAGCGCAGCCGCTGGTGCCTGGGCACGGTGCAGCTCGCGCTCCTGCCCCAGGGGCCGCTGCGCGGCAAGGGCTACAGCCTCTCGGCGCGGATGCACTTCTTGCACGGCCTGCTGCATTGGCTCGGCAAGCCTTTCATGGCGCTGATCATGCTGGCGCCGGCGCTGTACTGGTATGCGGGCGTCTCGGTCTTCCATGCCTCGCCGCAGGCCTTCGCCGCCTACGGTTTGCCCCCGCTCGTGATGTTCTGGGCCTACAGCTACTGGATCAGCGAGCGGCGCTGTCTGCCCGTGTTCAGCGAGGTGAGCCAACTGGTGGCAGCCATGGCCGTCACCAGTACGCTCGCAAGCGCCATGCTGCGGCCCTTCGGCCGGCCATTCAAGGTGACGAACAAGGGGCTCGACCGCTCGAAGACGGTCGTGCACTGGAAGCTGGTCGCGATGTTCGGCGGGCTTCTTGTCGCGCTGCAGCTCGGCGGCGCGTCGGTGGCCTTGAGCGGCGAGGCGCTCACGCCCGGCGATGAGCTCAATCTCGTGTGGACCGGCATCGCGCTGCTGCTGTGCCTGGCCGCGCTCATGGCCTGTGTCGACTTGCCGCGCCCGGAACAGGAAGAGCGCTTTCCCTGGCGCGCTCGCACACGGGTGCGCACCGCGGCGGGCGAAGGCGATGCCCGCTTCGTCAACATCGCGGCGGACGGCGCGCTGGTGGAAGCCAAAGCGCCGCTGAAGCGACTGCGCGTGGGGCAGCCGCTTGAGGTGTATGTCGATACCGTGGGCTGGCTACCGGCGCGCCTTGCGCGCAAAAGTTCCGCGGGCGCCGAGCTGCGCTTCGACGCCACCTCCGAGGCTCAGCGCGAACAATTGGTGAGCCACGTGTTCACTGTGCCGCCGAGCCACGTCGCCGTCCAGGTGCGGCCATGGCGAGCCGCTTCGGCATTGCTCGAGAGCGCGGGGTTCGGCGCGCCCGGAGCGGGCTTCATGCGCCTCTTTCTGCGGCTGTTCCTGCTGGTGATCGCGACCTGCGTGGTGCTGGTGGTGAGCGGATGCAATCTGACGCCGCCGATGAAGCAGCCCGACCTCGCCGTGCCCACGCAATGGCCGGCCGGCACCACGGCGCCAAGCGCCGAGCCGGTGGACTGGCGCAGTTTCGTGCAGGACGAAGAACTGCGCGGGCTGATTGACACCGCTCTCAAGCAGAACCGCGACCTGCGCGTCTACGCTGCGAAGGCACGCGAGGCGCGGGCCGTGTATGCCGGAACTCGCGCTTCGCTGTTCCCGCAGATCGGCCTTTCGGGCCACGCTCAGCGCGCGCAGACCACGCCGCAGGGCTCGCTCAGCCCGATTGGCAACGTACCGACCAACGGGGGCGTGTCCAACAGCTTCGATGTGCAGGCCGGCGTGACTTCGTACGAGCTCGACTTCTTCGGCCGCCAGCAGAGCACGGCGCAGCAAGGCGGCGCCTTGGCCGAAGCAGGCGACAAGGACTACGCAGCCGCGCGCATGAACCTGGTGGGCGAGGTGTCGAATGCATACCTCACGCTGCGCGCCGACCGCGCATTGCTCGCCTTGGCGAATGCCAACGAAAGCGGGCTCTCTTCCAATGCCGACATGATCGGCCGCGCCAAGGCGGCCGGCGGCGCTGCGCAGCTCGATGTCTATCGTGCGCAATCGCTGTTGCAGAACGCGCGTGTGCGGCAAGAGGAATACCGCATGCGTGTGGCGCAGGATCTTCAGTGGTTGAACGTGCTGGTCGGTCAGCCGGTGCCGCCCGAGACAGGCAGCACACGGCCCTGGCCAGAGCGCTCGACGGCTCCGGTGACGGCGGGCCTGCCGTCCAGCCTGCTGCAACGCCGACCCGACTTGCTGGCCGCCTATGCGCGGGTCGAGGCCGCCAATTCGGGTGTGGGTGCGGCCAAGGCCGCGATGCTGCCGACCATCTCGCTCACGGCCCTGGCAGGCGGCATCAGCGGGGACTTGTCTTCGCTGCTCAGCAGCGGCAACAGGAGCTGGGCGGGTGTACTCGGTGTGTCGCTGCCCCTGTTCGACTGGGGGCGCCGCTCGGCCAACATCACCGCCAACGAAGAGCGGCTTGCGGCCGCCATGTCGTCGTATGAATACGCGGCGCAAGTGGCCTTCCGGGAAACCGCCAATGCGTTGATTGCCGACGACCACCTGCGTCCGCAGTTGGAGGCGCAGCAGACCCGTGTGCAGTCGCTGGAAAAAGTGGCCAGCATTTCACGGACGCGCTTTCGCGGCGGCCTGGAAGACTACTTCTCGAGCCAGGATGCCCAGCGCGAACTCTATGCGGAGCAACAGCAGCTGATCGAACTGCAGCTCAAGCAGGCCGTGAACCTGGTCAACCTGTACAAGGCGCTCGGAGGCGGATGGAGCAGCGCGCAGGGTTGAACCGGTGCGCGCCGCTGGTCAATGCGGGATCAGCCCCCGTTGATGGCGTCTTTCAGCGCCTTGCCCGCGGCAAACTTGGGACTCTTGCTGGCCTTGATGGTGATCGGCTGGCCGGTGGATGGGTTGCGGCCGGTGCGTTCGGCACGGCTTGCAACGGTGAAGGTGCCAAAGCCGATCAGTTGGACGGACTCGCCGCGTACCAGGGCACGCGAGAGTTGCTCCAACGCCGAATCGAAAGCGCGGCCGGCGTCGGCCTTGCTGAGGTTCGTGTCTTCTGCGATGGCGGCAATGAGTTCGGTCTTGTTCAAAACAGGGTTCCTTTTCGAATAGAACAGTTGTGGAAATTTAGGGGTGACAGCACGCGAGTTTGACGGAAGTGCGCCGCGCAATTTTCTATTAACGAATGTCTCTGATCGTCTATCGAATGGATCGCACATTCGCAAGTGCGTGAAGTACTGGGCAGAGTTGCATCTTAGATACCCCCGCTGGCGAAAACTGAACCCGAGCGTGAAACAGTTCCTGGAAAAATGTTATGGCGCAAAATATCTTGGCGCCCTTGTCGACGACGGCGCCCGGCCGTTCGCAACGGCACACCACAATTTCAACAAGGAGCCCCCATGAAAAAAACTGCTGCCACCCTGATGTTCGCCTTCGCCATGTCTTTGCTCATGAGCGCCTGCGTGGTTCCCGTCTATGAGGGAGGGGGCGCGCAAAAAGGTGGAAACTTCTGCCCGCCCGGACAAGCCAAGAAAGGCAATTGCTGAAACCGGACAAGCCTGAGCACTGAGTCGACCGTGTTCCCGCGCGATCCATGAATAATCCCAAAGCCCCTGCCTTTCGCATCCGGAACTGGCGGGTCACATTGATCGGTGCACTGGTCGGCCTGTTGATCGCGCTCGCAATGGCCATGAAATGGCTTGCCGAATTCCAGGTCGAAGCGGCCGAGGAGCGCCGCTCGCTCGAAGCCATTGCCCGCGCGGCGCAAATGCGCTGCTTCGAACTCGCATCGCATCGCGCCACCGAGGCATGCCGCGCGGCTGCCGCCGCCAAGCAGGGCGCGGCGCCCTGAGCCGCAGCTACTTCTGACGCAATTTCGCCGGCCTTACGGCGGGTGCCTGCGGCTTCTTGCTTGCTGCGGCCTCCAGCGGCGCACACCCCGCGAACTCCTGCGTTCCTACGTTCAACAACGGCAGCAGTGCGGCCGCCGGTGCCACCGCGCCCAGCGCCACCGCCGCGCCCAGCTTGAGTGCGACCGCTCCTTTGTCGACGCCCACGTCGGGGTTCTTGAGGGTGCCCTTGACGTACAGCGGCGAGCGCAGCGAAAGAACGCGCAGCGCCTTGTTTCGCGGCTGGATTTCCAGCGCGAGTTGTTCGTTCGACAAGTTGATGAGCCCGGTCACGTCGATGACTGATTCGTCGGTGTCCAGAACGAAGGAGCGCGTCTGCATGACGCCTTGCGTCACCTTGAAGTCGCTGGCCAGGCAGTTGAGCTGAACCTGCCTGTCGCCGAAGAGCTGGGTCGCAACCACGTTGCCGATGTTCAACCCCATGGCTTCGAGCAGAAATTTGCTCATGGTGCCCTTGCTCACCAGGGCCTTCACCTCGCCGTTGGATGCGCCCAGCAAAGCCGCAATGGAATTGCCGGAGCCGGACAGTGCCGCGTCGCCGCCGACTTCGCCCAGGCTGGCGCGCATCGTGTCCAGGGTTGGAAAGAGCTCCTTGATCTTGAGCTTGCGTGCCGACAGCTGCAGGTTCGCCCGAATGGGATTTTGCCGGCCGTCGAGCCTCGCCGTTGCGGCCAGCGTGCCACCCGCAACGCCGAAGCTGAGCGGCGTGAGTGAAAGCACGCTGTCCTCCAGATGCAGGTCGGCCACAAGGCTCTCGATGGGCAAGTCCTTCGCATGGAGGATCTTGCGGCCCGAAAACTTCACGTCGGCATCGATGCTGCCCCAGCTTGCCGTGTCGAACCTTTCCACCGGCAGCACCTTGTCCGCCGGCTGCACGGCCGGCGCGCCCCGCTTGGCCTTGCTCGCGTTGGAGTCCGCACCGATCAATGGTGCCAGGTCCTGCAGGCGCAGCTGGTTGGATTGCACCTGTCCGCGCAGCAGCGGCCTCGGCTGCCGGGAGATGTATTCCAGCGTGCCCGCAATGTCGCTTGCACCCACGCTGCCCTTGAAGTCTTCATACAGCCAGCGGCCGCCGGCCTTGTCGAGCTTGCCGACCAGATGGCCCTCGGTGCTGAAAGGAGGCGTGTTGGGCAGCGTGATGCCCGTGATCGGGTACAGGTGCGCCATGCTGGCGCCCGACAGCTTGAGCCGCAGGTCGAGTGCCGCCAGCGCATCGGGCTTGGTCAGCGTGCCGGCAACGTCGATGCGGGTCGCGCCGATCTGCACGCCGGCTTGCAGCGGATAGGGTTTGTTGTCTTTCTGCAGCGAAAGCACGGCGCCGGCCTGGCCGCTTCCGCGCACCTGTGCCTGCCGGAAGGTGCCACTGAGCTTCCAGCCGATGCCGTAGCCCTCGGCGCTCTCTTGAGGCAGGCTGTCGATGTCCACCTTCAGATCGACCTTTGCCGTGGCATCCAAGAGCTTCACCGTGCCGCGGCTCAGCACCAGCCGCTGCAACTCGAGCTTCCAGACCGATGGGGCTGTGTTGTCGGAGGCCAGCGTCCAGTTGTTCTTGCCGTCCGCAGTGCGTTCGAGCGAAAGCGCCGGGCCATCGAGTTCCAGCGTCGGAATCCGGATCGTGCGGTTCAGCAAGGGCAGCGGGTTGAGGGAGAAAGTCAGCTGCTTGATCTGGGCCAGGTGCGGACCGGTCTTGCCCCATTCGGCATTGCCCAGGGTGATGTCTTGTGCCTTCAACCGGGGCCAGGGCACCCAGCGCCGCCAGCCGGTTTCGGCCTCGGGGCTGTCCCACTGCAGAACCAGGTCGCCCTGGATCGCGAAGGGGCGGCCGGTCGCTTCGCTGACGCGTTGGCTGATCCAGGGCTTGGCGCGGTTCCAGTCGAAGTTCAGGGCAACCGTGACGCAGATTGCCGCCAGGATCGACAGGATCAGCAGCGTCCAACCCGCGAGGCGGGGGAACATCGATTTCATTCAGACACCCTTGAACGGCCGTTGCGTGATGCAGCAATGCCGTGGACTGTACCTTCCGCGGTTCTGGGCAAACCCACAGAGCGGACAAGGGCTCCCATTAACGCCGTGCGGCTAGCGCAGCACGAGCACCGGAATGTGCGAGTGCGTCAGCACATGCAGTGTCTCGCTGCCCATCAGCAGCCGTGCAAAACTGCGGCGGCCGTGCGAGGCCATCACGATCAGGTCGCACTGCTGGTTCTTGGCCGTCGCGATGATGGCTTCGGCCACCTGGTTGGACTTCATGACGATGGCCTGTGTGCTGCGGACCCCCTTGGCGGTAGCGGCGCTCTGGACCGCATCGACCAGGCGCTGGCCGGTTTGATCGGCTTGCTCTTGCGAAGCTTCGATTTCGCGCTGGTTCAGCATCATCGAGCCTTCGAAATAGCCGTAGGGCTGGACGTGCACGACGTTGACGCTCACCAGTTCGGCCCGGGTCAGCACGGCAAGGTCGATGGCGGTGGCAACCGCCTGTTCGGAGAGCGAAGAGCCATCGGTGGCGACGAGGATGCGCTTGTACATGGCCGACTCCTTGGCCCCCGGCACTGCGGGTGCCTTCCCAATCCAGTCTAGGCACGGGGAAGGGGTCCTTCAAGCAAAGTAGCTTGGCTGCGGCCTCTAATCGCACATGCCGCCTTCGCTCGCGCCATACTTGCGGCTGTCCTGTCCGCCAGTGTTTCTCGTTCCATGCCGAAGCTGCGATCCGTCGTTCTCCTGTTTTCTTCCCTTTTCATTGTTCGGGCGTTTGCTGTGTGCGTGGCGGTCTTCGCCGCGCAGGCGCTGCATGCACAGGCCCTTCCGGCCGGTGTGCGGCTTGGCATGACGGCCGATGAATTGCGGACGGCAATGCCCACGGTCCAACGCGTGCAGCGGCCACAACGGCTCGCCGGCGGGCTACTGGGAAGCTGGCAATCGGCGCCGGTTTCAATGGCAGGTTTGGCGTTCGAGCCAACCTTCTTCTTTGCTGGGTCGCAGCTCCAGCGCGTCGAGTTCGTCGCATCCGCGGAGGCCCTGCCCGATGGCGGGTCGGTTGCATTTGCCGAACTGGTCCGGTGGGGACGCGCGGCCTTCGGCAGCGAGGTGGCATCGAACGATCCCGGTGCCGCCTATGCGGCATGGACGAGCGCCGACGCCGATGTGTACGTGCAGCACATGCGCGACACACGCCGCGCGAGCCTGCGGCTCGTCTACAAGGCGCGGCAGGTCCGCGACGGCAGCGAGCTCTGAGGAAGAGAAAAGCGGCTCAGGCCGCGGTGAGCATGCCGCGCTGTTCGATGAACGCCACCACCTCGGCCACGCCGGTGTGGGTCTTGAGGTTGGTCATCACGTAGGGGCGCTGCCGGCGCATGCGCTGCGTGTCCTGTTCCATCACGTCGAGGTTCGCGCCGACGTACGGGGCGAGGTCGGTCTTGTTGATGACGAACAGATCGCTTTTGGTGATGCCGGGCCCGCCCTTGCGCGGAATCTTCTCGCCGGCGGCGACGTCGATCACGTAGATGGTCAGGTCCGACAGCTCGGGGCTGAAGGTGGCCGCGAGGTTGTCGCCGCCGGATTCGACGAACACCACGTCAGCATCGGGAAAGTCTTCGAGCATGCGGTCGATGGCCTCGAGGTTGATCGAGGCGTCTTCGCGGATGGCGGTGTGCGGGCAGCCGCCGGTCTCCACGCCCATGATGCGTTCGGCGGGCAGGGCGCCAGACACGGTGAGCAGGCGCTGGTCTTCCTTGGTGTAGATGTCGTTGGTGATGGCGATCAGGTCGTACTTGTCGCGCATCGCCTTGCAGAGCATTTCGAGCAGGGTGGTCTTGCCCGAGCCGACTGGGCCTCCGATGCCCACGCGAAGCGGCGGCAGTTTCTTGGTGCGATGGGGAATGTGGTGCAGGGCGGAGGTCATGGGCGTTGTCCGGTTCGAATCAGCTTCTAAAGAGGCGCGAGTATTGTGTTTCATGGCGGGCCGACAACACCGCCAGCAGGGGCGCAAAGGCTTGGCGCTCGTCGTCGCCGAGGCGCATCGCATGGGCGACGGCGGCAGGGATTTCGTGGGCCAGCCGCGCAAGGATGCGCTGGCCCGCGCTCTGGCCCAGCGGCACGGCCTTGACCGCCGCGGCGACCATGTTCTCGGCCCAGCCGAAGGCGAAGGCCAGGCAGCCGTCGTGTGTCGTGGCGCCGGTGCGGCTCAGCGCGAAGGCGAAGGCCACGGGGTAGCTTGCGGGCAGGTCCGCAAAGACCTCGGCCGTGTCCGTATGGTGCAGCTTGAGCCACTCCACAAAGGAGCGGCCCATCTGCTCGGTCTGAAGGAAGAACTCGGCCGATTCGCGCGTGGCGATGACCCATTGGTTGAGCGCGCGGATGCGCTCGACGTCGCCGGCGCGCCAGGCCGGTATGGCTTGCGCTACCAGTGCGAGGTCGCCGCGCGCGAAGCTTAGGTAGAGCTGGTCGGAGAGCCACTCGATGGCGTTGGCTTCCGAATCGATGCCGGCCCATTCGACTGCCGCTTCGATGCCTTCCGAATAGGAGAAGCCTCCGACCGGCAGGGCCGGCGAGGCCAGCCATATGAGCTGCAAGAGGCTGTGGGCGTTGAGCGCGTCGGACAAGTCAGCTTTCCAACGCGACTTGGGTTGCGCGGCGCTTGTGTCTTGATTGCTTTTGTCCAGGGCGCGTGCACAGGCCACCCGGTACTCCCCTCCGCGAATGTCCCCCGTCGGCGGGAGCGCGCCCTGAATCACGCATGGCCATGGTCGTCGAGCAGCTCCGGTGCGAGTACCAGCGGCTTGGGGCCTTTTGCATGCGAGTGACCATGGTCATGTGCGCGGTCATGACTATGGGCTCCGCCGTGCGAATGCTCCTGCGACCCATAGGCGCCCCCCTCGGGCTCGAACGCTTCCTCGACCGCGACCACGATGAGATGCATGGCGCGCAGCATGTCGGCCAGCACATGGTCGGGCTCGATCTTCAAGTGATCGGGCTTGAGTTCGATCGGCACATGCCGGTTGCCCAGGTGATAGGCCGCGCGCGTCAGGTCGAACGGCGTGCCGTGGGCCGTGCAATGCGTGATACGCAACACGGGCTGCGGCGCCGCGATAACGCGGACCAGCGAGCCGTCTTCCGCCACCAGCACGTCGCCGCCGCGCACTGCCGTGCCGCGCGGCAGGAACACGCCGATCTGCCGGCCCTGCGAATCGGTCGCGTCGAAACGGCTTTTCTGGCGCACGTCCCAGTCGAGCTCGATGGTGGCGGCGCGCTTCAGCAGCACGGGCGCAAGGCCGCGGCCTTGGGGCATGAGTTTGTTGGCGGTGAGCATGGTGCTTGCGACTCCGAATGAGGCGGAATAATATAACGCCTGTTATAACTTCGATTGAACGGAGCTTTCCATGTCCGCCCTGAAACTGACCCAGATCGGCAACTCGGTCGGAGTCATCCTGCCCAAGGAAGTGCTGGCGAGCATGAATGTCGGCAAGGGTGACACGGTTTACCTGACACAAGCCGCAAGCGGAGGGTTCACCTTGACCCCGTATGACGAAGAGTTCGAGCGCCAGATGGAAGCAGCCCGCCGCAGCATGAAGAAGCGGCGCAACGTGCTGCGCGAGCTCGCCAAGTGAGCGCTGCGAACGAGTCGTGGGTCTGGCTCAGCGTCCAGTTGATCCATGCTGTGCACCAAGAGCAACTGACGGAGCATGGCGGACCCGCCGGGGTGCGCGACGAAGGCTTGCTTGCTTCGGCGATGGGGCGCCCGCAGAACAGGGCGCTCTATGAATCGCCTGATGCCGCTGCGTTGGCTGCGAGCTACGCTTTCGGCATCGCTCGCAACCACCCCTTCACCGACGGCAACAAAAGAACAGCCTTCGTTGCCATGGAAGTTTTTCTTGACCTCAATGGCTTCGAGCTTCGCGCGTCCGACCATGATTGTGTGTTCATCACGCTCAAGCTGGCCGAAGGCCAACTCGACGAAGAGGCGCTCGCCCAGTGGATTCGCAATCACCTCGTGCCGCGCAGCACCTGACATTCAGAACAGGAAATACCGCTGCGTCAACGGCAGCTGCACCGCCGGATCACAGGTCAGCAGATGCCCGTCGGCGCGCACCGCATAGGTCTGCGCGTCGATCTCCATCTTCGGCGTGTAGCCGTTGTGAATCAGGTCCTTCTTGCGCACGTTGCGGATGTTCTTCACAGCGCTCAGGTGCTTTGCCAGGCCGTAGCGTTCCTTGATGCCCGCGGCCAGACCGGCCTGCGAGACGAAGGTGAGCGAGCTCTTGGCCAGCGAGCCGCCGTAGCTGCCGAACATCGGCCGGTAGTGCACCGGCTGCGGCGTGGGGATCGACGCGTTGGGGTCGCCCATGGCGGCCATGGCGATGGTGCCGCCCTTGATGAGGGTGAACGGTTTCACGCCGAAGAAGGCGGGTTTCCAGATCACGATGTCGGCCCACTTGCCGACCTCCAGCGAGCCGACCTCGTGCGCGATGCCGTGCGCGATGGCGGGGTTGATCGTGTACTTGGCCACGTAGCGCTTGGCGCGGAAGTTGTCGTTGCGCTCGTTGCTGTCCAGCGGGTCCGCACCCGTACCGGGCGCGGGTGGCAGCCAGCCGCGCTGCAGCTTCATCTTGTGCGCGGTCTGCCAGCAGCGCAGCACCACTTCGCCCACGCGGCCCATGGCCTGGCTGTCGGAGCTGAACATGCTGATGGCGCCGAGGTCGTGCAGCACGTCTTCGGCGGCGATGGTTTCCTTGCGGATGCGCGACTCGGCAAAGGCCAGGTCTTCGGCAATGCCGGCGTCCAGGTGGTGGCACACCATGAGCATGTCGACGTGTTCGTCGAGCGTGTTCACGGTGTAGGGCATGGTCGGGTTGGTGGAAGAGGGGAGGAAGTTCTCCTCGCCCACCACGCGCAGGATGTCGGGTGCGTGGCCGCCGCCCGCGCCTTCGGTGTGAAAGGCGCAGATCGAGCGGCCGCCCACGGCCGCGATGGTGTTTTCGACAAAGCCCGATTCGTTGAGCGTGTCGCTGTGGATTGCCACCTGCGTGTCGGTGGCGTCGGCCACGTCCAGGCAGTTGCTGATGGCCGAAGGCGTGGTGCCCCAGTCTTCATGCAGCTTCAGGCCCATGACGCCGGCTTCGATCTGCTCGTGCAGGGCATCGGGCAGGCTGGCGTTGCCCTTGCCCAGGAAGCCCAGGTTCATGGGGAACGCATCGGCGGCCTGCAGCATGCGCTCGATGTGCCACGGGCCGGGCGTGGCGGTGGTCGCGAAGGTGCCTGTGGCCGGGCCGGTGCCGCCGCCGAGCATGGTGGTTACGCCCGAAGCGAGCGCTTCCTCGATCTGCTGCGGGCAGATGAAGTGGATGTGGCTGTCGATGCCGCCGGCGGTGACGATGTTGCCTTCGCAGCTGATGATCTCGGTGCCCGGGCCGATGATGATGTCCACGCCCGGCTGCACGTCGGGGTTGCCGGCCTTGCCGATGGCGGCAATGCGGCCGTCTTTCAGGCCGATGTCGGCCTTCACGATGCCCCAGTGGTCGAGGATCAGCGCGTTGGTCAGCACGGTGTCTACGGCGCCTTGCGACCTGGTGCGCTGCGACTGCGCCATGCCGTCGCGGATGGTCTTGCCGCCGCCGAACTTCACTTCTTCGCCGTAGCCGCCTGCGCGCAGCGTGTAGTCGGCTTCCACTTCGATCAGCAGATCGGTGTCCGCGAGACGAACCCGGTCGCCCACGGTCGGGCCGAAGATCTCGGCGTAGGCACGCCTTCCAATCGTTGCCATGGCTTAGAGCTTTCCTTGAACGAGGCCGCGAAAGCCATAGACGATGCGATCGCCCGAAAAGTCGACCAGCTCGACGGTGCGCTGCTGGCCCGGTTCGAAGCGCACCGCCGCGCCCGAGGCGATGTTCAGCCGCATGCCGCGCGCGGCCTCGCGGTCGAAGCCGAGCGCGCCGTTGGTCTCGGCGAAGTGATAGTGCGAGCCGACCTGGATCGGCCGGTCTGCGGTGTTCTGCACCACCAGCGTGAGCGTGCGGCGGCCGGGGTTGAGCGTGTGCTCGCCGTCGTCGGTGAAAAGTTCGCCGGGTGTCATGGTGTCGCGGCGCCTTTTCAGACGGCCTGCGAGAGCATCGTCGCTCCCAGCGCCAACACGGCAGCACCCGCCAACCGTGGCAGCCAGGCATTGGCATGGCGCAGCGCCCAGCCGAGCCCGATGCCCGCGAGGTGCAGCAGCACGGTGGCGCCGACCATGCCGGCCAGCGTCAATGCCGCGCCCTGTTCGCTCGCGAGTTCGTGGCCGTGCGCCACGCCGTGGAAGATGGCGAACACGCCCACCACCGCCGCGGCCACCGCGGCCGGCAGGCGGATGCGCGTGGCAACCAGCAGGCCCAGCACCAGCAGCGAGGCCGCGATCATCGGTTCAACGGCCGGCAACTGCACGCCCGCCACTCCCATCAGCGCGCCCACGAGCAGCATGCCCGCGAAAGCCAGCGGCGCCCACAGCAGATCGAGGCCGCGGCGCGCTGCCAGCGCACTCCAGAGGCCGACCGCGACCATGGCGGCGAGGTGGTCGGCGCCCGTGAGCGGGTGCAGAAAGCCGGTGACGAAACCGTGGTGCACCCCACCGTCCACGCCGGTGTGGGCGTTGGCCGCAAACGGCAGCAGCAGGGCGACGAGGGCAAGGGTCTTGGAAGCGTTGTGGCGCATGGCAGGTCTTTCTTGTTCTGGAGCGGGAGTCAGACGATGGGCTGGTGGACGGTGACCAGCTTGGTGCCGTCGGGGAAAGTGGCTTCCACCTGGATGTCCGGGATCATCTCGGCGATGCCGTCCATCACGTCGGCGCGGGTGAGCACCGTGCGGCCTTCGCTCATGAGCGCCGCAACGCTCTTGCCGTCGCGGGCGCCTTCCATCACGGCCGCGGAGATCAGGGCGACGGCTTCGGGGTAGTTGAGCTTCAGCCCGCGCGCCTTGCGGCGTTCGGCCAGCAATGCTGCGGTGAAGATCAGCAGCTTGTCTTTTTCGCGCGGGGTCAGTTCCATGAGGGGGCGGCGTCGGGTGCGTGGAGGTCGGCCATTATTGGGCAGGCTTCGGCTTTGCAACAGTCGTGCCGGTGTTCGCCAAACGACGTATGGATGGCACGAAAGATGCACCGAAACGGTGTGAACCCCGCCGAGACTTCCACCAGCCCCGACGACGCGCCCCAGCGCATCGTCAAGGTGCGGCGCGACTACAACAGCTGGGTTGCGAGCGAAACGCTCGAGGACTATGCCCTGCGCTACACACCGCAGCGCTTTCGCAAATGGTCCGAATGGCGGGTCGCCAACACGGCCTTCGGGGCGGCGTCGTTCCTCATCCTCGAGGCGGTCGGCGCCACGCTGCTGGTGAAGTACGGCTTTGCCAACGCTTTCTGGGCGATCCTGGCGACGGGACTCATCATCTTCCTGGCGGGGTTGCCGATCAGCGTGTATGCCGCGCGCTACGGCGTCGACATGGACCTGCTCACGCGCGGCGCGGGCTTCGGCTACATCGGCTCCACGCTCACCTCGCTCATCTACGCGTCGTTCACCTTCATCTTCTTCGCGCTCGAGGCGGCGGTGATGGCCTACGCGCTTGAGCTTGCACTCGGCGTGCCGCCGGTCTGGGGCTACCTGGTATGCGCGCTGGTGGTGATTCCGCTGGTCACCCACGGCGTGTCGGCCATCAGCCGGCTGCAGCTGTGGACCCAGCCGCTGTGGCTGTTGATGCTGGTGGTGCCCTTTGTCTTTGTGCTGGTGCGCGATCCTGGTGCGTTTGCGGGAATCGTGCACTACAACGGTGTCAAGACGGGAGCGAAAGGTTTTGATCTGCACCTGTTTGGCGCTGCACTGACGGTCGGTATCGCATTGATCACCCAGATGGGGGAGCAGGCCGACTACCTGCGTTTCATGCCCGCGCGTACGGCGGCAAGCGCCCGGCGCTGGTGGGCAGGGGTTTTGGCTGGCGGGCCGGGGTGGGTGGTTCTGGGCGTGCTCAAGATGCTGGGCGGCGCGCTGCTGGCCTACCTGGCCATCACGCACATGGTGCCGGTCGAGCGCGCGGTCGATCCGAACCAGATGTACCTCGCGGCCTATGAGTACGTGTTCCCCAATTACGGCTGGGCCGTGGCCGCGACCGCATTGTTCGTGGTGATCTCGCAGCTCAAGATCAACGTGACCAACGCCTATGCGGGCTCGCTGGCCTGGAGCAATTTTTTCTCGCGCGTGGCGCACAGCCACCCGGGGCGCGTGGTGTGGGTGGTGTTCAACGCGCTCATCGCCTTCATGCTGATGGAAATGAACGTGTTCGAAGCGCTGGGCGACGTGCTCGGCCTTTTTGCCAACATTGCCATCGCCTGGATGATGGCGGTGGTGGCCGACCTGGTCATCAACAAGCCGCTGGGCCTGTCGCCGCCGGGCATCGAATTCAAGCGAGCGCATCTGTGGGACATCAATCCGGTGGGCGTGGGTGCGATGGCGCTGGCCTCGGTGTTGTCCATCACCGCGCACCTCGGCGTCTTCGGGCCGCTGGCGCAGGCTTTTTCGGCGCTCATCGCGCTGGGCACGGCATTGGTGGTTTCGCCGCTTCTCGCGTGGGCGACGGGCGGCAGGTACTACCTGGCGCGGGGTTCGGTGGCCCATGGCGCGGTGCCCTTCGCCCCGGCAGCCGGTCCGCGCGCAGTCCGCTGGGCGCGGGTCGAGCACGATGCGTACGAGGGCGGCGCGGAAGGCAGCTACCAGCGCCTGAAGGTGCAGCACTGCGTGATCTGCGAACGCGAGTACGAAGGGCCCGACATGGCCCATTGCCCGGCCTACCAGGGTGCGATCTGCTCGCTGTGCTGCACGCTCGATGCGCGCTGCGGCGACCTGTGTAAGCCGCATGCAAGCCTCTCTGCGCAATGGTCGTCGGCGCTGCGCTGGCTGCTGCCGCGCTTCAGCTGGCGCTATCTGGACACCGGGCTGGGGCACTTCCTGCTGCTGATGCTGATCATCGTGCCGGTGCTGGCGGTGGTGTTCGGCGTGCTCTACCAGCAGGAGCTGCGCGCATTGGGCGAGAGCGCGCTGCAGATCGCGTCGCAATCGGAGCTGGCCGAGGCGCTGGCCAGCGTGCAGCAATCGTCGTTGCGCTCCGGCTTTCTCAAGGCCTATATGGCACTGCTGGTGATCGCGGGCGTCGTGGCCTGGTGGCTGGTGCTGGCGCACCAGAGCCGGAGGGTCGCGCAGGAAGAATCGAACCGGCAGACCCATTTGCTGATGCGCGAAATCGAGTTGCACCGCGCGACCGACCGCGCGCTGCAGTCTGCCAAGCAAACCGCGGATGAAGCGCGCGAGGTCGCAGAGCAGGCCAAGCTCGCAGCCGACGAGGCCCGGCGCGCCGCCGACCAGGCCAACCAGGCCAAGAGCCGGTACATCAGCGCCATCAGCCACGAGCTGCGCACGCCGCTCAACAGCATCCTGGGCTACGCGCAGTTGATGGGCGAAGACCAGTCCGTGCCGCCGCACCGTCAGCAAGCCGTGGCGGTGATCAAGCGCGGCGGCGAGCACCTGCTGTCGCTCATCGAGGGCACCCTGGCCATTGCCCACATCGAGGCTGGCAAGCTCACGCTGCATGCGAGGCCGATGCGCTTTGCCGACACCTTGCGCGAGCTGGCCGACATGTTCGAGCTGCAGGCGGCCGAGAAGGGGCTGCGGTTTCGCGTCGAGACCACAGGCACCTTGCCCGATGTGGTGCGTGCCGACGAGAAGCGGGTGTGCCAGATCCTCATCAACCTGCTGGGCAACGCCATCAAGTTCACCGCCGCGGGCGAGGTGACGCTGCGGCTTTCGTATGCGCGGGAATTCGCCTCGGTCGAGATCGAGGACACCGGACCCGGCATGTCGGCCGAAGACATCGAACGCATCTTCGAGCCCTTTGCGCGCGGCGATGCGGCTGCGGCTTCCACGCCGGGCGCGGGGCTGGGCCTCACCATCGCCAAGATGCTGACCGACCTGATGGGCGGAGAGATGAAGGTGCGCAGCACGCCCGGGGAGGGCTCGCTGTTCTGCGTGAGGCTCTTCCTGCCGCGCGTGCACGACGCTGCAGGCGCCTCGGGCCGGCCGGCCCCGGTGCAGCGCGCGCGGCGCGGCTATGAAGGCCCCCGCCGGCGGCTGCTGGTGGTCGACAACGAGGAAGCCGACCGCGACTTGCTCGGCCACGTGCTGTCGCCGCTCGGCTTCGAGCTGCGCACCGCCGCCAGCGGCCACGACGCGCTCGACCTCATCGCGGCCGGCTACCGGCCCGATGCGATGTTCGTCGACCTTGCCATGCCGGGCATCGACGGCTGGGAGACGATTCGCCGCGCGCGCAAGCTCGGCTTGGCCGAGGCCTCTGTGGCCATCGTCTCTGCCAATGCCTTCGACAAGGGCCTGGACAACGACGTGGGCATTGCGCCCGAAGATTTTTTCGTCAAGCCGGTGCGCCACACCGAGTTGCTCGACTGGCTCGAACGCCGCCTCGGCCTGCGGTGGACGGACAGCGCCGCCAAGCCACCGCCCCTCGCCGAGCCGCTCGCCATGCAGGCGCCTTCGCTTTCCCGCCTGCGCGCTCTCGACGAAGCCGTGAGCCTGGGCTATTTTCGCGGCATCATGAACCAGCTCGACGAGATCGACAGCGACCAGCCCGAATGCATGGCGTGGACCGAGGCGCAGCGCGTGCTCGCGCGCCAGTTCCAGTTCGAGGCCATGGGCCGGGCGCTGGCCGCCGCGGTGAGCGCGGCCTGAAAAGACAAGTCTTCATGGAAACCACACCGCTCGCAAAATCGCTGCGCGAACAGGGCGCCAACAGCGACCTGGTGCTGATCGTCGACGACGTGCCCGACAACCTGGCGGTGCTGCACGATGCGCTGGACGAGTCGGGTTACACGGTGCTGATTGCCACTAATGGCGAACAAGCGCTGCAGCGCGCCGCGCAGGCGCGCCCCGACATCGTGCTGCTCGACGCGATGATGCCGGGCATCGACGGCTTCGAGGTGGCGCGCCGGCTCAAGGCCGATGCCGCAACGGCGCACATTCCCATCGTGTTCATGACCGGGCTCACTGAAACCGAGCACCTGGTGGCTGCGCTGGAGGCCGGCGGTGTCGACTACGTCACCAAGCCGATCAAGCCCAAGGAAGTGCTGGCCCGCATGAACGTGCACCTGCAGGGCGCCCGCCGCGCCCGGCAGGATGCGCGGCAGGCCGGCCAGGCGCGCAATGCGCTCGACGCCTTCGGCTACGCCAGCATTACCGTGCGGCTGCCCGAGGGCCGGCTGATCTGGCAGACGGCGCTCGCGCGCGATCTGCTGCAGCGCTACTGCGACACCCGCGCGCCCGAAACGCCGCCCGTGGTGCTCGAGTGGCTGCGGCGCCACGCGCCCGATGCCCGGCAGCAGGGCATCGAGCCGCCGGCGCTTTCCATCGTGCAGGGCGCGGCCGGGCCGGGTGTGGGGGATACGCCGAGCGCAAGCAGCCTCAGCTTGCGCTTGCATCGGCAGACCGGCCAGGACGACGACGGCGATGAATGGATGATCGTCATGCGCGAGGTTTCCGATACTGCCGTGATCGAAGCCATGAGCCTGAGCCTGAAGCTCACAGCGCGCGAGGCCGAGGTGCTCTACTGGGTGGTGAAGGGCAAGACCAACAAGGACATTGGAGAAATTCTCGGCAGCAGCCCCGCCACGGCCAAGAAGCACCTGGAGCGGGTGTACGTGAAGCTTGGCGTCGAGACCCGCACTGCAGCGGCCGGGGTGGCCATCAAGCGCATTCGCGAGTTGCAGCCGCAATTCGAGATCTGAAGGCGCGTCTTCATCCCTAGAATCTCCCGGTCCTCGGGGGATGCAGGCGATGAAAGACAACAAACGCACAAGAATGATTCGACCGCCGCGAGCTGCCTGGCTGCTGGCGGGTGCTTGCAGCCTTGCGAGCACGGGTGCGCAGGCCGCGGGGCATTTCGATATCGACGATGCTGGCACGCTCGATCCGGGCCAATGCCAGTACGAAGCCTGGTGGGGCCGCACCGGTCCGGAGCCGGTAAACGGCCTGCACATCGGCCCCTCCTGTCGCGTGGGGCCTGTCGAACTCGGGCTGAACCTCGACCGGTTTTCAGCAGCGGGCATGCACTCGGTCGTCGCAGGCCCGCAGGTCAAATGGAATTTCTTCGGCGCGGCGGCCGACGCGCCGTGGAGCGCGGCGCTTTCGGCCGGTGCCTTGTTCGACGTGACGCGTGGCGGCCGTGCGGGCGGCCAATTCGTGCTGCCGGTCACGTGGCGCCCGACGGACAGCCTGCAGATTCATGCCAACGTCGGAGCCGACTGGGCGCCCGGCATCGGGGCTCGCACGCCGCGCGGCGGGTTGGCGGCGGAGTGGGCGATCGACGACAAGGTGTCGCTCATCGCGGAGCGCAGCCGCGCATCGGGTGTCTGGACCTCGCGCATCGGTGGGCGCTTCAGCCTCACGCCGCTGATCAGCGTGGACATCAGCGCTTCCAGGACGGGACCGCAGGGCGTGCGCGGCTTTGTCGTGGGGCTGAACCACGAGTTCCCCTGGAAGTAGGCCCGTGCGCATTCAGCGCAGGTAGCGCTGAATGCGCTTCTCGTCTTCCGCCAGTTGCTGGCGCATGAGCGAAAGAAAGTCGCGGGCGGTGGTGGAAAGCACCTTGCCCGCGGGCAGGGCCAGCACGCAGCTAAAAAACACGTCGACGGAGAGCCGGCGCACGACGAGGCCGCGTTCCGCGTAGTCAAGCGCGGTGATCGGGTTGACCAGCCCCACGCCCAAGCCGCGCACGGCCATCTCGCACACACTGGCCGCGTAAGGCGTCTGCACCATCACCCGAAGCGCTGCGCCGCGTTCGGCAAGTGCGGTTTCGAGCCCGCGGTGCGAAGGGTCCTCGGGGTTCAGGGCCAGGAAAGGCGCCTCTGCGAGCTGCTCCGGCTGGATGCACTTGAAGCGTGCCAGCGCATGGCCTTGCGGCATCACGACCACGCCGGGAAACCGCGCGAAGGTCGAGTGCTCGATGCCTTCGAGCGGCAGTTCGTCGGCCATCAGGCCGAAGTCGGACAGGCCCTTGGTCACGCGGTCGCGCACGTCCTTGGAACTGAGCACCTGCAGCGACACCTGCGGCCAGGGACGGTCGCCCCGGTGCGCCTTCAGGCGTTCCAGCGCACGGGGCATGAAGCCGAGACCGAAGGCCGGATAGCAACTGAGTTCGAGCTGGTTGGTGCCGAAGTCGCGCAGGCTGCGCATGCGGTGCTCGATGGCCTCCATGCCGATGAAGACGCGCTCCACCTCGGTCCACAGCGCGCGCGCCTCGGGCGTGGGCACCAGCCGCCCACCGGTGCGCTGGAACAGGAGCATGCCGGCTTGTGCCTCGAGCCGCTTGAGCGACTGGCTGATGGCGGGTTGCGTCACATGCAGCAATGCTGCGGCCTTGCGGGTGGAGCCGGCACGCATCAGGGCCCGGAACGTCTCTATTTCGGTGAAGCGCATCGATAAGTCTATTTATCGCTTGAGTATTTCAAGCTAGATGATTTTATTTCCAGATGCCTAAGATTTGGGCACGACTTACCCGCCAAGACCGCCTGTGAACACACCTCCGCCCGTTCCGGACTTCAAGTCCGCCGCGCTTCCCGACCCGTCGGCAAAACCATCGGGCGGCGCGCTTGTCCGAACGCTGCCGCCGGTGAGAAACCCTCGCCTGCAAGGCTTTCGGTGCCTGCGATGCGATGCCGCCTATCCGCTCACATTGGCGAACGATGGCTGTCCTGCATGCCGGGGCATCGGCATCCATGTCGGATTGCGCGCCAGCTACCTGCCCGACAGCGGCAGCCCTGTGTCCATGCCCTACACGCCCGGCTTCACGCTGGGCGAGGGCCAAACGCCGCTCACGGAGATGCCCGAGCTGGCGCGGGAGTTCGCCGTGGCGCGCCTCGCGATCAAGGACGAATCGCGCAACCCCACAGGCTCTCACAAGGACCGCATGACCGCGGTGGGCGTGGCTCAGGCGCTGGATTTCGGCGCCCACACGCTGGTGCTGGCCTCTTCGGGCAACGCCGCGATCTCGGCGGCGCACTATGCGTGGGCCGCGGGCCTGGTCTGCGAAGTGGCGACCTACGAAGGTTTGCCCGCCGCCTATGCACGGCAGCTCGATGCCCTGGGCGCCCGGCGCCATGTCTTTGCGGACAACGCTGGCCGCTGGGATTTCGTGCGTGAGCGCTCACGACGTCCGGGCTATTTCGCGCTGACCAACTACCGCCTGCCGGCATTGGGAAGCGCGCCGCTGGCGATCGAGGGCTACAAGCCCATTGCCCTGGAGTGCCTGACCGACGGCGGCCTGCCCGAACATGTCGTGATCCCCACGGCGCGCGGCGATCTGGCCTGGGGCATCTACGCGGGCTTTTGCGACCTGCTGGCCACCGGACGCATTTCGCGCCTGCCGCGGCTCTGGCTGGTGGAGCCTTTTGCGCGCCTCTCGCGCGTGCTTGCCGGCGGCGCGCTCAACGGCATGTATCCCGGCGACACGGCACAGTTTTCCACCGCCGGGGCCACCGTGACTTTCCTGCAGTGGCAGGCCGCCGTCGCCTCCGGTGGGGGCGCGGTGGTGGTGAGCGACGACCAGGCCCGCGCGGCGCGGCGAAAGCTCACGGCGGCCGGCGTGAGCGCCGAACTGTGCGCGGCGGCCGGATTGGACGCCCTGCGCCAGCTGCGCGAAAGCTATGCCATTGCCGGCGACGCCCACGTGGTGCTGATGCTCACCGCCAACGCCTCGCGCGACCCGACTTGGCCCGACGAGGCCGCGTGAACGTCCGAGCCACCCTTAAGGAATCGAAACCATGCAAGCAATGCAACGCCGCGCCTTCCTGGCTGCCGGTTCAGCCGCCCTGTTCACCGCCGCCGCGCCGCGCGCCTGGGCGGCTTTTCCCGACAAGCCCATCAAGCTGATCGTGCCGTGGGCGGCTGGCGGGAGCACCGACGCCATTGCGCGCGCCATGGCGCAACGCATGAGCCAGACGATCGGCAGCTCGGTGATCGTCGACAACCGCCCGGGTGCTGCCGGCCAGATCGGCACCGAGGCGGCGGCCAAGGCGGCGCCCGACGGCTACACACTTTCCATCGTCGAGTTGCCGCACGCCATTGCGCCTGCGGTGACGATGCGGTTGCCCTACGATCTGCTGCGCGACTTCACGCCGGTGACGATGATCGGCACGTCGCCGCTGGTCTTCTTTGCAGGCATGGACGACGACAGCCGTGATTTCAAGACCTTCATCAAGACGGCAGCCTCCCGGCCGATGCCGCCGGCCATCGCGCACAGCGGCGCCGGCACGGTGAGCCATCTGGCGGCCGAGCTGCTGGCGAGCCGTACGAAGATCAAGTTCAACATGGTTCCCTATCGTGGCTCGGCGCCCGCGCTCACCGACGTGGCGGCTGGTACGGTGGCCGGGCACTTCGCGACGCTGGCCAGCGGTTCCAGCCTCGTAGGCGGCAACAGGATCCGCCCGCTGCTGGTGACGAGCGCGCAGCGCGTGAACATTCCGGGCCTCAAGGACGTGCCCGGCTTGGCGGAGAGCGGGCTCAAGGGCCTCGAGATCGACCAGTGGTGGGCCATGGTGGCACCCGCCACCACGCCGCTGGAAGTGATCGAGCGGCTGCGGCGCGAGGCGATCGCGGCGCTGGACCATCCGTCGGTGAAGGAGCGCATGGCGGTGCTGGGTGTGCAGCTGAAGGGTTCCACCACGGGCGAATTGCGGGCTTTCATGCGCGCGGAAGCCGAGCGCTGGCAGAAGGTGGCGCACGACATCGGGCTTCAGCCGCAATAAGCCAGGTTCCGATGGGGGGCCTTTGGCGCGGCCGGCCGTTTTTTGGTTCAGCGCCCGGATTGCACCTTGATCCGGATCGTGTTCACGTCCCAGCCCTTGCTGCGCAGCCGGGTGACCAGCATCGGAGACAGCTGGCGCAGCTTGGCGGCCGCGGCGCTGCCGTTGACCAGCAGGCACCACACGTCCCCTTCCGCCGGACCGGCCTGCACGGCGGGCCGCATGGCCGGCGGTATCAATCCTTCGACTGCCCGCAGCCGCTCGCTGGCGTCGCGTGCGCGCGCAATCAGGCTCGCCAGGGTGGGCGAGCCTTCAGCGGCCTGCTGCAACGTGAAGGGAGGGACGGAGCGGCGATTCATGGGTAATCCGGAGGATGGAACAAGACAGCTAAAATGCCCGGTTTGCCGACGCTTGCGCCGGCAGTTCGGTCTGGAGCCGCTTGCTTTCGAGGCTTGCATTCGAAGAAGGCGCGCCCAACTGCTTTCACCATATCTTAGGGAATCCGGTCGCAGTGCCTGTGTGTCAGGTGCCCGTCCATCTCCACGCCAATGGCAACCAACTTCCTGACCCAGATTTTCGGCAGTCGCAACGACCGGCTCCTCAAGCAGTATCGCAAGACGGTGGAGCGCATCAATGCGCTCGAACCCGAGTTCGAGAAGCTCAGCGACGATGGGCTGCGCGCCAAGACGCAGGAGTTCAAGGACCGCATCGCCAAGGGCGAGTCGCTTGACGCCCTGTTGCCGGAGGCATTCGCCACCGTGCGCGAAGGCTCCAAGCGGGTCATGAAGATGCGCCATTTCGACGTGCAGCTGCTCGGCGGCATGGCACTGCACAACGGAAAGATCGCCGAAATGCGTACCGGCGAAGGCAAGACCCTGACCGCTACGCTGCCGGTGTACCTGAACGCGCTCACGGGCAACGGCGTGCACGTGGTCACCGTGAATGACTACCTCGCCAATCGCGACGCCCAGTGGATGGGCCGCCTGTACAACTTCCTGGGGCTGTCGGTGGGCATCAACCTGCCGCAGATGCCGCGGGAAGAGAAACAGCAGGCCTACGGCAGCGACATCACGTACGGCACCAACAACGAATACGGCTTCGACTACCTGCGCGACAACATGGTGTACGAGCCCGGCGACCGGGTTCAGCGCGGCCTGAACTACGCCATCGTCGACGAGGTGGACTCGATCCTGATCGACGAGGCCCGCACACCGCTGATCATCAGCGGCCAGGCCGAAGACCATACCGACCTGTACCTGGCCATCAACAAGGTGGTGCCCCTCTTGACCAAGCAAGAGGGCGAGGCCGATCCGCGTACGGGCGAGGGCGTCACGGTGCCTGGCGACTTCACGGTCGACGAGAAGACGCACCAGGTGTTCCTGACCGAAGACGGCCACGAGAAGGCAGAGCAGCTGCTGAGCGAATTCAAGCTGCTGCCCGAAGGCGCGTCGCTCTACGACCCGGCCAACATCACGCTGATGCATCACCTGAACGCGGCGCTGCGTGCACGGCACCTGTACCACCGCGACCAGCATTACGTGGTGCAGCAGGGCGAGGTCGTCATCGTCGACGAATTCACCGGCCGTCTGATGACGGGCCGGCGCTGGAGCGACGGCCTGCACCAGGCCGTGGAAGCCAAGGAAGGCGTGCAGATCCAGGCCGAGAACCAGACGCTCGCCTCCATCACCTTTCAGAACTATTTCCGCCTGTACAACAAGCTGGCCGGCATGACCGGCACGGCCGACACCGAGGCCTACGAGTTCCAGGAAATCTACGGCCTCGAGACCGTCATCATTCCGCCGAACCGCATCAGCAAGCGGGACGACCAGCTCGACCGCGTTTACAAGACCACGCGCGAAAAGTACGAAGCGGCGATCCAGGACATCCGCGAGTGCTACGAGCGCGGGCAACCGGTGCTGGTGGGCACCTCGTCGATCGAGAACTCCGAAATCATCGACGGCCTGCTCACCAAGGCGGACCTGCCGCACCAGGTGCTCAACGCCAAGCAGCATGCGCGCGAAGCCGACATCGTGGCGCAGGCCGGCCGCGCAAAGATGATCACCATCGCGACCAACATGGCCGGCCGCGGTACCGACATCGTGCTGGGCGGCAACATCGAGAAGATGATCGAGGCGATCGAGAACGATGAAGGCCGCGACGAAGCCACCAAAGAGGAAGACATCGCGCACGTGCGCGCCGAATGGACCAAGGACCACGAGTTCGTGAAGTCGCTGGGCGGCCTGCGCATCATCGCGACCGAGCGCCACGAGTCGCGCCGCATCGACAATCAGCTGCGCGGCCGTTCGGGCCGCCAGGGCGACCCAGGCTCCTCGCGCTTCTACCTGAGCCTGGACGATCCGCTGATGCGCATCTTCGCGGGCGACCGCGTGAAGGCGATCATGGACCGCCTCAAGATGCCCGACGGCGAAGCCATCGAAGCAGGCATCGTCACGCGCAGCATCGAGAGCGCGCAGCGCAAGGTCGAGGCACGCAACTTCGACATCCGCAAGCAGCTGCTCGAATACGACGACGTGTCGAATGACCAGCGCAAGGTGATCTACCAGCAGCGCAACGACATCCTCGACGCGGCCGACCTCACGGCGCAGATCGCGGCGCTGCGCGAAGGCTGCTTCACAGACCTCGTGCGGCAATACGTGCCGGCCGAATCGGTCGAGGAACAGTGGGACCTCGACGCCCTCGAGAAGACGCTCTTCAACGAATGGGGCATCGACATGCCCCTCAAGAAGGAAATCGAGGCGGCCGAGGCCGTGGCCGACGAGGACATCGTCGAGAAGGTGGTCAATGCCGCCAACGACAGCTTCGGCGCCAAGGTGGCGCTGATCGGCCAGGAAAACTTCACCCAGTTCGAACGTATGGTGCTGCTGCAGGGCATCGACACGCATTGGCGCGAGCACCTGGCCTCGCTCGACTACCTGCGTCAGGGCATTCACTTGCGCGGCTATGCGCAGAAGCAGCCCAAGCAAGAGTACAAGCGCGAAGCCTTCGAGCTCTTCGGCCAGCTGCTCGACTCGGTCAAGAACGAAGTCACGCGCCAGCTCATGACCGTGCGCGTGCAGTCGGGCGAGCAGCTCGAAGAAGCGGCTGAAGCGATGGAGAGCCGCGGCGAGAACGTCTCGAACATCACCTACAGCGCGCCGACCGAAACCGGCGAGGTCGAGGTGCGCCTGGACGAGGAAAACCAGCGCCGCATCGCGGCCGCAGGCTTGGGGCTCGGCACGCTCAGCGCCGAAGCCGCGGCGTTCGCGCGCGTCGGCCGCAACGACCCGTGCCCGTGCGGCAGCGGCAAGAAATACAAGCACTGCCACGGCAAGCTCAGCTGACCCAGAAACTTCCGAAGAGAAATAACCGCCATGCCCGTGAACCTGTCCGCCCCTGATCCCGCCGCCTTGTTCGCGGTGCCCGGCGTCCGCATCGGCGTGGCCGAAGCGGGCGTGCGCAAGGCCAACCGCAAGGACCTGACCGTCGTGCTGATCGATGAAGGCTCGGCGGTCGGCGGCGTGTTCACCCAAAACCGTTTCTGCGCTGCGCCGGTGCAGGTGTGCCGCGACCACCTGGCCGCCAACTACGGCGTTCGCGCGATGGTGATCAACACCGGCAATGCCAACGCAGGCACGGGCGAAGACGGCCTGATGCGCACGCGTTCCACCTGCATCGCGCTGGCCCGTCATCTGGAAATTGCGCCGGAGCAGATCCTCCCATTCTCGACCGGCGTGATCATGGAGCCGCTGCCGGTGGACCGTATCGAGGCCGGCCTGCCTGCTGCACTGGCCGATGCTTCGGAGAATCACTGGGCACGTGCCGCCGAAGGCATCATGACCACCGACACGATCCCGAAGGCTTTCAGCCAGCAGGTCCAGGTCGGCGGCGCCACCGTCACCATCACCGGCATCAGCAAGGGCGCCGGCATGATCCGTCCGAACATGGCGACGATGCTGGGCTTCATGGCCACCGACGCGAAGATCGATCCGTCGCTGATCCAGCCGCTCGCCAAGTTGTTGGCTGATGCCTCGTTCAACCGCGTGACGATCGACGGCGACACCTCGACGAACGACTCGTTCGTGGTCATCGCCACGCAAAAGGCTGCGCACGCCACCATCACCTCGCTGGAGTCGGCCGAAGGCCAGGCGCTGGTTGCCGCCATGCAGAACGTGGCCCGCCAGCTGGCGCAAGCGATCGTGCGCGACGGCGAAGGCGCGACCAAGTTCATCACCATCCAGGTCGAAGGCGGGCGCAATGCGGACGAGTGCAAGCAGGTGGCCTACGCCGTCGCGCACTCGCCGCTGGTCAAGACCGCGTTCTTCGCCAGCGACCCGAACCTGGGCCGCATCCTGGCGGCTGTGGGCTATGCGGGCATTGCCGATCTCGACCAGACCGGCATCGACCTGTTCCTCGACGACGTGCACGTGGCGGTCAAGGGCGGGCGCAACCCGTCGTACCGCGAGGAAGACGGCCAGCGCGTCATGAAGCAGAGCGAGATCACGGTGCGCATCGGCCTGGGCCGCGGGAACGCGAGCGAGACCGTGTGGACCTGCGACCTGAGCCACGAGTACGTCACGATCAACGCCGACTACAGGTCATGATGATGCCCCCACGCTCCGCACTTCGTGTCGTCGCTGCCCCCCGAGGGGGCGCTCAACGCCCTTCGGGCGGCCGGGCGGGCGTCGATGAATGAAAAGTTCGAAAAGCTGATCGAACGTGCCGAACAGCTGATCGGCCGCATCGAGTCGATCCTGCCGCAGCCGCTGGCGGCACCTGCTGACTGGAACGCGTCGATCGCTTGGCGTTACCGCCGCCGCAGTTCGGGCCACGGCGTGCTCGAGCCGGTGAAGCACGTGGCAGCCATGGCGCTCGATTCGCTCAAGGAAATCGACGTCCAGAAAGAAAAGATCGAGCGCAACACGCGCCAGTTCGTCGAGGGCAAGCCGGCCAACAACGTGCTGCTGACGGGGGCGCGCGGCACGGGCAAGTCGTCGCTTATCCGCGCCTGCCTGCAGGCCTATGCGCCGCAGGGGCTGCGCCTGATCGAAGTCGACAAGGCTGAGCTGACAGACCTGCCTGACATCGTCGAAGTGGTGTCGCAGCGGCCCGAAAAATTCATCGTGTTCAGCGACGATCTGAGCTTCGACGAAGGCGAGCCCGGCTACAAGGCGCTGAAGTCGATCCTGGACGGCTCGATTGCGGCGGCCACGCCCAACGTGCTGATCTACGCGACCAGCAACCGGCGCCACCTGCTGCCGGAATACATGAAGGACAACCTCAGCTACACCCACACCGAGGACGGCGAAGTGCATCCCGGCGAAGTGATCGAGGAGAAGATCTCGCTGTCCGAGCGCTTTGGCCTGTGGGTGAGCTTCTATCCCTTCAGCCAGAACGAATACCTGGCGATCGTTGCGCAGTGGCTGTCGTCGTTCGGCGTCGACAAGGCTGCCATCGAGGCAGCGCGTCCCGACGCGCTGGTGTGGGCGCTGGAGCGCGGTTCGCGCAGCGGCCGCGTGGCCTACCAGTTTGCACGCGACTACGCCGGGCGGGCCTCCGCATGAGCGCACAGCCGCAAGCCCAAGGCCGCAAGCACACCGAGGTGGCTGTCGGCGTGCTGATCCGGCCGGCCGACGATGCGCTGCTGCTGTCGACCCGGCCCGAGGGCAAGGCCTACGCCGGCTACTGGGAATTTCCGGGCGGCAAGATCGAGGCCGGCGAAACAGTGGAGCAGGCGCTGCGCCGCGAACTGCACGAAGAACTGGGCATCACCATCGCGGGCGCCGAGGTCTGGAAGGTCACTGAGCACGACTATCCGCATGCGCTGGTGCGGCTGCACTGGTGCAAGGTCACGGCGTGGAGCGGCGAATTCGAAATGCGCGAAGGGCAGGCCATGCGCTGGCAGCAACTGCCGCTCGACGTGGCTCCGGTGCTGCCGGGCGCGCTGCCGGTGCTCGAGTGGCTGACCCAGGAGCGCGGGCTGCCCGCGTCGGCGGCGCAGGCCGTTTCGACCCTGGCCTGATGGGCCCGGTCGCGAGGGCGGGCGCGCACGTTCTGCGAGCACCGCGGGCCTGAGGCACGACATGCTGCATCCCAAGTACCGCGCCGACATCGACGGACTGCGTGCCGTGGCGGTGGCGTCGGTGCTGGCCTTCCATGCCTTTCCCGACGCGCTGCCGGGAGGCTTCATCGGGGTCGACATCTTCTTCGTGATCTCGGGTTTCCTGATCACGACGATCATCATGCAGAGCCATGCGGCCAGCGACTTCAGCTACCGCGATTTCTATGCGCGGCGCATCCGGCGGATCTTTCCGGCGCTGGTGCTGGTGTTGCTGGCCACGCTCGCCTTCGGCTGGTATGCGCTGCTGCCCAGGGAGTTCGCCGAACTCGGCAAGCAGGCGGCCGGGGGTGCCGCCTTCATTGCCAATTTCATTTTCTGGGGCGAGGCCGGCTATTTCGATACGGCTGCGGAGACCAAGCCGCTACTGCACCTGTGGTCACTGGGCATCGAGGAGCAGTTCTACATTTTCTGGCCCATGCTGCTGGCGCTGGCCTGGCGCCGGCGCTGGCCGATTCTTCGGTTGCTCTGGGTGCTGGCGGTGGCTTCGTTTCTCGTCAACGTGCTGACGATCCATCCCTTTCGCACGGCGGCCTTCTACTCGCCCGCTTCGCGCTTCTGGGAACTGATGGTGGGCGGCATCCTGGCCTGCATGCGCCTGCGGCCTGCCCCCCAGCCGGCTCCGGCTTGGCGTAGCCACCTGCAGTCGTGCGTGGGAGTGGGATTGATCGTGCTGGGTCTTGTACTGACTCGCAGCGACAAGGCGTTTCCCGGGTGGTGGGCGCTGCTGCCCACGCTGGGCGCGGCGAGCTGTATTGCGGCCGGCCCCTCGGGCGTGCTGAACAGGCATGTGCTCGCCAGCCGTCCGATGGTGTGGATCGGTCTCATCAGCTATCCGCTTTATCTCTGGCATTGGCCCTTGCTGGTCTACGCACGCATCGTGAATGAAGGCGAGCCATCGCCTTGGGTGCGCGGGGCCATGGTGTTGGCGAGCGTGGCACTGGCCTGGCTCACCTATCGCTTCGTCGAGCGCTTCACCCGGGCGCGAGCGCACGTCGGCATGCTGCGTATGCTCGCGGGCGGCAGCATGGCGATTGCGGTCGCCGGGCTGCTGGCGCTGGGCGGCATGGCGCCGCGCAACGGCAGCGACCTGTTGCGCAAGGTGACCGATGCCACCGTAGACGACAACTACTACGCCGGCTTCGAGCAGCAGAAGATCGGTGCCTATCCGGTCAAGCGCGTGGGTAGCGGCGATCGCAAGGTCTTGCTGATCGGCGACAGCCACATCCAGCAGTACGCGCCGCGTGCGATGGAGCTTGCACGCAGCTCGCCCCAGCGCATGGCCACGACCTACTTTTCGACGTATGGCGCCTGTCCACCGGTGCCCGGCATGGTCGCCGAGGGCAACCCCGGCTGCGAGCAGGCGCGCCGCGAAATGCTCGCGCTGGCCGTCGATCCGCGGATCGACACGGTGGTGGTCGGGGCCTGCTGGAACTGCTACTTCACGGGCAACTTTCCGCTGCCGTTCTACTTTCAGGATGGCGCCTCGGGCTACCTCGTGAACAATGGCGGCGCAGGCCTCGGGCCGTCGCTCGCGTCTCTGGAAAAGCTGCTGGTGCAACTGGTGCAGCACAAGAAGAAGGTCTATCTGCTGCTGGACAACGCCAGCGGCCCCGAGTTCGAGCCGCGGCGCCTCATCGAAGGCAGCCGCATGGGCAAGATGGTGGCGCTGACCAGCACACACCTGGCGCCCCTGCCGCCTGAACAGGCGCGGCTCAACGACCAGCTGCGGGCGCTCGCGCTTTCCACCGGCGCGGAACCCATCGACGTGATGGCGAGGCTGTGTGCGGACGGGCAGTGCCTCCGGGCGACACCCGACGATGCGCCGGCCTACAAGGACCGGGAGCACCTGCGTCCAGCGTACGTCCGCCAGCACGCGGACTACCTGGACCGCGTTTTTCTGGCGCGGTAGTGCAGCGCGCGCTTACTGGACCTTCTTCGGGTCGCCGAAAGGCTCGTCGTCGGCCGGCGTTTCGGCTGGCATGCGGAATTCCTCGCTGGCCCAGGCGCCGAAATCGATGCCCTTGCATCGGGCGCTGCAAAACGGGCGATAGGGGTTGCGTTCGGCGTAGATGCTGTCGCCGCCACAAGCAGGGCAGCGGACGATCCGCTCGCCGATCTTGTTCACTTCGCTCATTGGATAGCCTTCATGCCTTGCACTGCGGTGCGAGCTTGCCCGGGACAGCCCGGCACGTTGCTCATGCGCAAAGGGTGAGTTCGAATGCCGCGTCTTCCGTGCTCGGGTGCAACCTGTCGTCAGCCTCGTGCCGCATCAGCCGCACCGAAACCATGAGCCGGTTGCCGCTGATCTCGGGAATGAGCCCCAGCGTGGGATCGATGCGCAACCGCAGCAACTGGAAGCTGCGGCCTTGCGGCAGGTTTTGTTGGAATTGTCCGCCCGTGGCAATGACCTTGTACGGTACGTCAGCATCGCGCAGCAGCTTGAGCAGCAGGTAGATGGATTCGGCCAGCGGAGACAGCGTGGCGGACCACCGTTCGAGGTCGGCGCGGCGGCTAGCCGCGCTGCGATGCTGCCAGGCGTAATAGGCAGGCAGGTCGAATTCGCAGGTGCCGGCCGGAATGCCCGCACGGCTGCGAATGCTCATGAGCCACTCGTTTTCGGTCAGGGCCTGGCCGGCCTTGCCAGCAACCCCATTGAGGGTTGCGAAGTTGCGCTCGAGCTGGCCCACCACTTGGTCGAGCACTGCCTCGGCAATGGCCGGATTGCCGCGGTAGCTGTTGAAGACGTTCTTGTGCTTGTCGAGATCGCGCATCACGTCGGCCTTCAGGTCGGCGCGCGCGGCCACGTCCATGATCTCGAAGATCGTGACCAGCGCGTAGTGATGCGAGAGCGCGGACTCGGAGGGCACCAGTTCCCCGAGACGGCGGAAGAGGTGCTCCAGCCGCAGGTAGGTGCGGATGCGCTCGTTGAAAGGGTACTCGTAGAGGATCACGCGTTTGTGTCGGTTTCCTGTCGCGCAATCATAGCTTCAGGGTGATTTCGATGGGGGCGTGGGCAGCACTTCGCGCACTGCGCTGAGCATGCGTTCTCCCAGTGCGAGCTGGCCGTGCATGGACATGTGGGTGTCGTTCGAAAAGTAGAAGTCGCGAATCTGCGTGTGCCTCTCGCGCGTGAACGCGTACAGATCGGGGCCCAGTCCGGAGGCGCGGAACCCGGCCTCGAAATCCTTGGAGTAATCGGGCTTCAGATACACGGTGGTCTTGTTGGGAATCACCATCCACATGATAGGAAGCTTGCTGTGCGCCTTTGTGAAATTCTTCATCCACTCCAGGTGCGCGGGAGTCAGCGGGCCATTGTCGTCATCTTCGGCGAAAAAGGGCATCTTGTCGCACGAGCGATGGGAAAAGAGCTTGCAACCATCGGGCACCGGCCGAACCCACGTGTTCCAGTCGAAGTGAACGTCTGTTGCAGAATTTTTCGCTTTCCAGGTGTTGTAGTAGGTCGTGATCCCGGTCATGAACTGCACGTTCCAATTGGGTGCGGGGCTGGGCACCGTCTCATCGGGCGTGATCAGGGGGTGGGCCATGGCGTCGAAAGGCCGGACCATCTTCTGGCACTTCATGCTGTCCTTGGTGCGGTCGCCCAGCAGGCGCTCCACGCTCTCGATGATGATCAGCTTGCCCTTGAATCCGGTGCGCGCGATCCACTGGTCGAAGTCGCCGCAGAGCGCGTTCTCGTACTGGCCCCAATAGGTGGTCGAGACGCGGTATCCCGCCTTGACAAGCACGGACTGCCAGCGGAAGGTCATCGAGAAGCTGTCGCCGATGACCAGGACGTCGGCTTGGTCGACGGGCGTGCCTTTCAGCACGGCAGGGTCGACCTTGGGCGGCGGGGCGGTCCAGCCGAATTCGCGTTCGGACAGGCGGCCGATACGCGTGAGGTCGCCGTAAGGCACGGGGCTGGTGAGCGAAACGACCCACAGCACCATCAGGGCGATGTAGCCGATGAGGAAGAATCGCAGCCAGACTTTGGCGGGCGTCGTCATGTCGAATCAGAATTGGAAATAGAGGAACGGGCTGTAGTTGCCCAGCTTCGAAACGCACCAGGCAAAGAGCGCGAAAGTGCCGATTGCAAGCACGGCCGAGGAGAACCACGCCATGACGGGCTGGCCCGCAACCGCCTTCGGGTGGGGAATCCAGCGCTCCAGCGAGATCGTCGGAGGCAATGCAAGGCAGATGATGATGCCGACCAGCATGGTCTGGAAGAACTCGGGCTTGCGGAACGGCACTGGCCCCAGTTCGCTGAAGGCCGAGACAGGGGCGCCGTGCAGGCCGAGCATGCCCTTGTAGATGGCCATGGCCGTGTGGACCCCGTCGGCGCGGAAGACGACCCATGCCAGCACTACGCAGAGAAACGTTAGCAGCCAACCCAGCACGTGGCCCACGCGCCCAGGCGTTTCGCTGCGCCGCACCTTGGCGTTCCAGAGGTGGTTGATCATCAGGAACACGCCGTGCAGCGCGCCCCAGATCACGAAAGTCCATGCAGCGCCGTGCCACAGTCCGCCGAGCAGCATCGTGAGGAACAAGTTCAGATAGCGCCGCGCCGGGCCCTTGCGGTTGCCGCCCAGCGGCACGTAGAGATAGTCGCGCAGGAAGTTCGACAGCGAGATGTGCCAGCGCCGCCAGAATTCGATGATGTTGGTCGACTTGTAGGGCGAGCGGAAATTGAGCGGCAGCTGCACGCCGAGGCACAGCGAGAGGCCCACGGCCATGTCCGAATAGCCCGAGAAGTCGAAATAGATCTGCAGCGTATAGGCCAGTGCGCCGAACCACGAGGTGTAGAGCGTGGGCTCGATGCCCTTGTGCACGCCGTTGAACATCATGTCGGCGTACTGGCCCATCGGGTCGGCAATCAGCAGCTTCTTTGCGAGCCCGAAGGTGAAGATCGCCACGCCGAGCGCCACCTTGTTGGGGTCGAGGCGGTAGGTGGCCGGGTTCGCGAACTGCGGCATCATTTGCGCGTGATGCAGCACCGGACCTGCGATCAGGTGCGGAAAGTAGGTCACGAACAGCACATAGTGGATGAAGCTGCGCTCATGCACCTTGCCCTGCCAGCAGTCGACCAGGAACGCGATCTGCGTGAAGGTATAGAACGAGATGCCGATCGGCAGCACGATGTGCAGCATCGGAATTTGCGACAGGCCCGCCGAGGCCAGTCCTTCGTTCACGTTGGACACGAAGAAGTTGGCGTACTTGAAGACCGCGAGCACACCCAGGTTGACGACCAGCGCCAGCACCAGCAGTGACTTGCGCTTGCGGTCGTCCCGGCCGGGCGCGGGCGAAAGGTGCAGCCCGAACCAGTAGTTGACGCAGATGGACGCAACCAGGAGCGGAAGCGCCTTGATGCTCCACCAGCCGTAGAAGAACAGCGAGGCCAGCGCAAGAAAGCCAGCTGCGGACCGGGCGTTGCGCTTGCCGATCAGGAAGAAACCGATCAGTACCAGCGGAAAAAAGACAAAAATGAAGGGATACGAATTGAAAAGCATCGCGGGAGGGAGGGCACTCCGGCGAGCGCCTTTTTTGTCTTGGTCGTTATGCGGCCGCTGCGGCGGCAAGTCTCGGATTATCGCGTGCCGGGCGGAGCCCACCGCTTCCAGAGACTCCGCACCTGGCCGCCGAGTTCCTCCAGCGAGAGCGTCTCGTTGAAAATGACCGCATCCGCGGCGGCTCGACGCGACTTGCGCGCAGCCTGCTGGGCGATCACCGCGCGTACGGCTTCGTCGGTCCAACCAGAGCGCGCCATGACGCGCCGCAACTGGGTTTCCTCGCTGGCGTCGACCACGAGCACTCTGTCCACCATGGCTCGCCAGCGGCCGGATTCGACCAGCAGCGGGACATCGAAGACCACCACGGCGTTCGGTCCCGCAGCCGACGCCATGCGCTCTGTCTCGGCACCGATCAGCGGATGCAGGATCGATTCGAGGCGTTTCCTCGCGCTGTTGTCGGCGAACACGAGTTGCCGCATGCCTGCGCGATCAAGCCCGCCATCGGGCGCGATCACCGACTGGCCGAAAGCGGCCTCGATGGCAGGCATTGCAAGGCCACCGGGCTGTGCAATGCGGCGCGCGATGGCGTCGGTGTCGACCAGCACCGCACCTTCTGCAACCAGCAGCGCGGCAACGGTGCTCTTGCCGCTGCCGATGCCTCCCGTCAAACCGATGCGCCGCATCACGGGCTCTTCAGCGGGCGAATGCGCCGAGCGGGAAGGCGAAAGGGATCCATTGCCGCACGAGTTCGGGACCGGCCACGAGGCAGACCAGGCCTGCACCTGCGAGGAAGGGACCGAAGGCCATGGGAATGTCCTTGTGCGCCAGCTTGCCGACGAAACGCAGCGAGAGGCCGATCACGGCGCCCACCAGCGACGAGACGAGGATGATGGCGATGAGGTAATCGGCCCCCAGCCATGCGCCCAGTGCCGCAAGCAGTTTGAAGTCGCCATGCCCCATGCCTTCCTTGCCCGTGACCAGGCGATAGCCATGGTACACAAGCCAGAGGCTCAGGTAGCCGAACACGGCGCCCCAGACGGCCGCACTCAGCGCAATGCCGGTCCAGCCCATGGCCGCGCCGATGAGGCCCAGCCATAGCAGCGGATAGTTCAGCGCATCGGGCAGGAACTGGGTGTCGAAATCGATCAGGAACTGGCAGACCAGCAGCGCCGCGAAGGCGGCCCAGAGCGCGCCCGGGGGCGTGAGGCCAAAGCGGTATGCGCAAAGGGCGAACAGCGCCCCGGTGATCAGTTCGACCAGCGGATAGCGCGGGCTGATCGGCGTCTTGCAGGCGGCGCAGCGACCCCGCAATACCAGGTAGCTCAGCACGGGAATATTCTCGTACCAGCGGATCTTGTGCCCGCACGATCCACAGCGCGAAGCCGGCCGGGACAGGTCGAAGGGAGGCAGGCCCTCGATCGCCAGTGCTGCCTTGTCGGCCGCAGCCTCGAGGCCGGCCGGTGGCGCCGCTTTGGGCCCGAACACCAGCGACCAGAGCGATGGAACGTCCTTGGACGACATCAGGTTGGCCACCGCGTCGGCGAGCCACTCCCGGTACATCATCGCCGGCGTGCGGTAGATCACCACGTTGAGAAAACTACCGACCAGCAACCCGAGGACGCCGGCAAACGCGGCGTCGATCTCCTGCGAAACCAGCATCAAACGACTTGGCCCAGCTTGAAGATGGGCAGGTACATCGACACCACGATGCCGCCGATGATCGTGCCGAGGAACACGATGATGATGGGTTCCATCAGGCTCGAGAGGCCCGCGACCATGTCGTCGACTTCGGACTCATAGAAGTCTGCGGCCTTCCCGAGCATGTGGTCGATGGAGCCGGATTCCTCACCGATGGCAGTCATCTGGATCACCATCGACGGGAACAGGTTCACGTTGGTCATGGCCGAGGTGAGGCTGGTGCCGGTCGAAACTTCCTGCTGGATCTTGGCCGTGGCATCGCTGTACACCGTGTTGCCCGATGCACCGCCCACCGAGTCGAGCGCTTCGACCAGCGGAACGCCGGCGGCGAACATGGTGGCGAGCGTGCGGGTCCAGCGGGCCACACACGATTTTTCGATCAGGGTGCCGAAGATCGGCACACGCAGCAGTGCACGGTCCATCACCCGCTGCACGCGTTCGTTGCGCTTCCAGGCCTGCAGGAAAAAGTAAGTGCCGCCGCCGATGACTCCGAAGATCAGCCACCAATAGGAGACGAAGAATTCGCTAATCGCCATCACGAACAGCGTCGGCGCAGGCAGGTCGGCGCCGAAAGACGTGAACACCTCCTTGAACGCCGGAATCACGAAGATCATGATGATCGCGACCACCACGAACGCCACCACCACCACGGAAGTCGGATACATCAGCGCCGACTTGATCTTGGACTTGATCGCCTCGGTCTTTTCCATGTAAGTCGCCAGGCGGTCCAGCAAGTCTTCCAGGATACCGGCGGCCTCGCCAGCCTCTACCAGGTTGCAGTAGAGATTGTCGAAATACTTCGGAAACTTGCGGAAGGCGGCCGAAAGCGAGGTCCCGGTCTCCACGTCGCTGCGGATGTCGTTGAGCAGCTTGGCGACGCTTACGTTGGCATTGCCGCGGCCGACGATGTCGAACGACTGCAAGAGCGGCACGCCGGCCTTCATCATCGTTGCCAGCTGGCGCGTGAAGATAGCGATGTCCTTGGGCTTGATGGACCTGCCCGAGCGCATGCGCCGCTTCTTGATCTTGGATGCGAGGACCCCCTGGCGCCGCAGCGCGGCCTGCACCTGGTTCTCGCCGGCGGCTCGGAGCTCGCCACGCACGAGCTTGCCGTTGCGGTCCTTGCCCTCCCACTCGTAGACGGATTCCTTGAGCGTGTTCGAGCCGCGGGGGGATGCCACTGTAGCCATTCGATCTCCGATTGCAGTGTGTTCGTTCGTTATTCGTTGGTGACCGCCACCACTTCTTCGAGTGAGGTCAGACCTTGCATGACTTTTCTGAGCCCCGACTGCCGCAGCGAGCGGACGCCCTCAGCCTCGGACTGGCGAGCGATGTCCAGCGCGCTGCCGTCGCGCAGGATGATGGACTGGATGGCTTCCGAGATCGGCATCACCTGGTAGATGCCGACCCGCCCCTTGTAGCCGCCGTTGCACACGGAGCAGCCGACGGGACGATAGGGCTTCCAGGAGCCATCGAGTTCTGTTTCCTTGAAACCCGCGTCGAGCAAAGCCTGGCGCGGCACGTCGGCCGGCGCGCGGCATATGTGGCACAGGCGGCGGGCCAGCCGCTGCGCAGTGATCAGGATGACGCTCGAGGCGATGTTGAACGGGGCGATGCCCATGTTGCGCATGCGCGTGAGCGTCGTCGGCGCGTCGTTCGTGTGCAGCGTCGACAGCACCAGGTGGCCCGTTTGCGCGGCCTTGATCGAGATGTCGGCGGTTTCGAGGTCCCGGATTTCGCCGACCATGATGATGTCGGGATCCTGCCGGAGGAAAGCACGCAGCGCGGCGGCGAAGGTGAGTCCGGCGCGCTCGTTCACGTTGACCTGGTTCACGCCGGGCAGGTTGATTTCGGACGGGTCTTCCGCCGTGGCGATATTGACCCCGGGTTGGTTCAGCAGGTTCAGGCAGGTGTAAAGCGACACCGTCTTGCCGGAACCGGTGGGGCCCGTTACCAGCACCATGCCGTAGGGGCGGCCGATCGCGTTCAGCAGCCGCTCCTTTTCGTCGGCGTCGTAGCCGAGTGCGTCGATGCCCAGGCGTGCGCTGCTCGGGTCGAGAATCCGGATCACGATCTTTTCGCCGAAGAGCGTGGGCAGGGTGCTCACGCGAAAGTCGATCACGCGGTCCGGGCCGATCTTGAGCTTCATGCGGCCGTCTTGCGGCACGCGCTTCTCGGAAATGTCGAGCCGCGAGATCACCTTGATTCGCGACGCCAGCTTGTCCTTGATCAACGTGGGCGGGCTGGCGATCTCGCGCAGTTCGCCGTCGATGCGAAAGCGCACGCGGTAGTTGTGCTCGTAGGGTTCGAAGTGAATGTCCGAAGCCCGCATGCTGACGCCGTCGAGCAGCATCTTGTGCAGGAACCGGACGACCGGGGCGTCCTCGACCTCGGCAACGGCCGCCTGTTCGTTGGCATCGCCCGACGTATCGGCCGTGACGTCGTCGAACTCGAAGTCCCCGCCGCCGACGATGTTGTTGAGGGTTTCCGACGCACTGACCGCGGCGGCTTCGATCATGCGCGACAGCTTGTCGTATTCCGCGATGACCCAGTCCACGCCCATCTGGGACGCAAACTTGATCTTTTCCACGGCTTGCTGGTCCGAGGGGTCGGCTGTCGCAACAATGAGGCGGTTGTTGCGCTTGCTGAGCACCACGATGCGGTACGCCTGACACAGCTTCGGGTCGAGCAGGTCCTTGGGCAGGCGCTGGTGGTCGATGGCGTCCAGGTCGAGCAGCGGGGCGCCGAACGCGGAAGAAAGCGTGTGGGCCAGGTCTGCGGCCGAGACGGCGCCACTGCCGGTCAGCTCGGCAATGAAACTGGTGCGGCCATTCAGCGACTTCTGATAGATGTCTTCCGCGGTCTTCGCAGGCAGCTTGCCGGCTGAAACCAAGGCGCGCGCAAGGCCCGGAAGGGCGATTTGCGTGTTTTCTTTAACAGGAAGTTCGGCAGCAGCCATTCAGCGGAATTGCAAAAGATGTGAAAAAGTGCTTCACGATCATCGCTGAACGCCCTCGCCGTGTAAATCGCTATGTAGCAACAGGCATGGGCATTATTGGTGCCAGCCAAAAAGACTGGTCGGGGTGAGAGGATTCGAACCTCCGGCCTCTACGTCCCGAACGTAGCGCTCTACCAGGCTAAGCTACACCCCGATTGGTTGCAGAAAAAGAGAAAGTCGTCCTTGCCAACTCTTGTGAGGTGTTCAGGCACGTCGCTCAAGCAACTGAGCCGCCAATTGTAGCAAACCGTCGGCGTGCAAATTGGACGGAAAGTCGCGCAAGGCATGAATCGCACGCTTTGCCTCGTCGGCCGCGGCGGCACGCGAAGCCTCCAGCGCGCCCGTGCTGTGAACGATCTCGACGATCTTGCCAAGTTGAGCCGTGTCGCCGGCCTCGATGGCCGCACGCACCAGCGCGCCCTGGGCGGGGCTGCCGCGCCGCATGGCGAAGATCAGCGGCAGGGTGGTCTTGCCTTCGCGCAGGTCGTCGCCCACGTTCTTTCCCGTTTCATGGGCGTCTCCGGCGTAATCGAGTACGTCGTCGATCACCTGGAAGGCCGTGCCCAGCGCCTGGCCATAGGTGGCGCAGGCTTCCTCGACCTCGGGCGTGGCTCCTGCCAGCACCGCGGCCAGGCGCGTGCTGGCTTCGAAAAGCTTGGCGGTCTTCGAGCGGATCACGCGCAGGTAGGCTGCTTCGTCCAGCGACGCGTCGTGCATGTTCATGAGCTGCAGCACCTCGCCTTCGGCGATGACGTTGGTCGCCTCAGCCAGGATTTGCATGATGCGCATGTTGTTTGCATCCAACATCATCTGGAAAGCACGCGAATAGAGGAAGTCGCCGACCAGCACGCTGGCGGGGTTGCCAAACGATTCATTGGCCGTCGGCCGTCCGCGGCGCAGGGTCGACTCGTCAACGACGTCGTCGTGCAGCAGCGTGGCCGTGTGGATGAACTCCACCACCGCCGCCAGGTTGAAGCGTTGCTCGCCCGTGTATCCGAGCGCCCCCGACATGAGGAGCAGCAGCGCCGGCCGCAGGCGTTTGCCGCCGGCGGAGATGATGTATTTGGAAACCTGGCTGACCAGGGGCACGCCCGTATCGAGGCGCCGCGCAATCACACGGTCGACTTCGACCATGTCGCCGGCGATCAAATCCAGCACGGTGGCGGTGGGGGAGGTATCGGCGGCGTGAACTGGCAAAGCGTTTGCGCGCGGCGCGTCTGAATACGAAGGTGGCAGCGGCACAAGGCCGGAAGGCGCAGATTATAGGGAGGAGCGCGTGCGGTTCCGGCGCGCTTCGCGCCTAAACCATGTTAGCGCGCGCAAACCGTGCTAGAATCTTGGGCTCTGCGGAATTCGCCGCGGAGCTCATATTCCCAAGAGGTTCACATGTACGCGGTCATAAAAACCGGCGGCAAGCAGTATCGCGTTGCTTCCGGCGAAAAAATTAAAGTAGAACAGATTGCTGCGGATGTAGGCCAGGAAATCGTGATCGATCAGGTTCTCGCAGTCGGCAACGGCAGCGAAATCAAGGTTGGTACGCCCCTGGTGTCCGGCGCAACGGTGACAGTCACGGTACTGTCGCACGGCAAGCACGACAAGGTTCGCATCTTCAAGATGCGCCGTCGTAAGCACTATCAGAAACGTCAAGGCCATCGCCAGCAGTTCACCGAACTGCAAATCGGCGCGATCGCCGGCTAAGGAGCAGATTCCATGGCACAGAAAAAAGGCGGCGGCTCAACGCGAAACGGGCGCGACTCCAAGCCCAAGATGCTCGGCGTGAAAGCGTTTGGCGGCGAACTGATCAGCGCAGGCTCGATCATCGTGCGCCAGCGCGGCACCCAGTTCCACCCCGGCGTGAATGTCGGCGTGGGCAAGGACCACACGCTGTTTGCACTGGTTGACGGCCATGTGTCGTTCGGCGTCAAGGGCGCACTGAACAAGCACATGGTCAACGTGACCCCCGCGGCATAAGCCCAGGTCACTTCGATCAGCTCGAAGCCCCGCTTTGCCGGGGCTTCTTCATTTGTACACTGGATACCCCATGAAGTTCGTCGACGAAGCCTTCATCGACATCGCCGCAGGCGATGGCGGCAACGGCTGCGTGTCGTTCCGTCATGAAAAATACAAGGAATTCGGCGGCCCGAACGGTGGTGACGGCGGCCGCGGCGGCCACGTCTACGCGGTAGCCGATTCCAACCTCAACACGCTGGTCGACTTCCGCTACTCGCGCCGCCACGAGGCCAGGCGGGGCGAGCACGGCATGGGCTCCGACATGTTCGGTGCCGCGGGCGACGACATCGTGTTGAAGATGCCTGTCGGCACCATCATCTCCGACGCCGAGACGGGCGAGGTGCTGTACGAGCTGCTGAAGGAAGGCGAGGTCGTCACCATCGCCAAGGGCGGCGATGGCGGCTTCGGCAACATGCGCTTCAAGAGCGCCATCAATCGCGCCCCGCGCCAGAAGACCCCCGGTTGGCCCGGCGAGAAGAAGAGCCTCAAGCTCGAACTCAAGGTGCTCGCCGACGTTGGCCTGCTCGGTATGCCCAACGCGGGCAAGTCGACCCTGATCAGCGCCATTTCGAACGCGCGCCCGCGCATCGCCGACTATCCCTTCACCACGCTGCATCCGAATCTCGGCGTGGTGCGCGTCGGCCCGGAGCAGAGTTTCGTGGTGGCAGACCTTCCCGGCCTGATCGAAGGCGCTTCGGAAGGTGCCGGCCTCGGCCACTTGTTCCTGCGCCATCTGCAGCGCACTCGCCTGCTGCTGCACGTGATCGACATGGCACCCTTTGACGATGCCGTCGATCCGGTGGCACAGGCAAAGGCCATCGTGGGCGAGCTGAAAAAGTACGACACCGCGCTCTACGAGAAGCCGCGCTGGCTCGTGCTCAACAAGCTCGACATGGTGCCCGGCGACGAACGTGCGGCACGCATCAAGGACTTCGTGAAGCGCATGCGCTTCAAGGGTCCCGTGTTCGAAATCTCCGCGCTCACCCGGGAAGGCTGCGAGCACTTGGTGCAGGCGGTCTACCAGCACATCAAGGCGCAGCAGGTGGCCGAGCAGGTGCCGGTCGAAGTCGATCCGCGCTTTGCCGAATTGCCGCCCGATCCAAACTGAGCACCGCAGCGCATCGACACCCGATGCGCCGCTTCCACAGACAGCAGCCGCACACGCTTCACGACACGACCGCCAGAGCCTTCAATGACCTCGAATTCCGGATCCACTGCCTTGCGGGATGCCCGCCGAATCGTCGTCAAGGTGGGCTCCAGCCTCGTGACCAACGAAGGACGGGGCCTCGATGAGGGCGCCATCGGCGAGTGGTGCCGGCAGCTTGCGGTGCTGGTGCGCGAAGGGCGCGAGGTCGTGATGGTGTCGAGCGGTGCCATTGCCGAAGGCATGAAGCGGCTCGGCTGGCGCACCCGGCCGCACGAGGTGCATGAACTCCAGGCCGCCGCCGCCGTCGGGCAGATGGGCTTGGCCCAGATGTACGAGACCAAGCTGCGCGAGAACGAGATCGGCAGCGCCCAGGTGCTGCTGACCCATGCCGACCTGGCCGACCGCGAGCGCTATCTCAATGCGCGCTCGACCCTTGTGACCTTGCTCGGCCTGCGCGTGGTGCCGGTCATCAACGAGAACGACACCGTCGTCAACGACGAGATCAAGTTCGGCGACAACGACACGCTCGGCGCCCTCGTGGCCAACCTGGTGGAGGCCGACGCGCTGATCATCCTCACGGACCAGAAGGGCCTCTACACGGCCGACCCGCGCAAGGACCCGGACGCAAAGTTCGTGCACGAGGCGGCCGCCGGCGACCCGGCGCTCGAAGCCATGGCGGGCGGCGCAGGCTCCAGCATTGGACGCGGCGGCATGATCACCAAGATCCTTGCAGCCAAGCGCGCGGCCGGGTCGGGTGCCTCTACCGTGATTGCCTGGGGACGCGAACCCGATGCCCTGCTGCGCCTCACGCGCGGCGAACCCATCGGCACCTTGCTGGTGGCGCAGACGGCCAAGCACCAGGCGCGCAAGCGCTGGATGGCCGACCACCTGCAATTGCGCGGCGCCGTCACGGTGGATGCCGGGGCCGCGGCCAAGGTGCGTGCCGAAGGCAAGAGCCTGCTGCCGATCGGCATGACCAGCGTGTCGGGCGAGTTCTCGCGTGGCGACGTGATTGCGGTGCGCGACGTCGATGGCGTCGAACTGGCCCGCGGTCTGGCCAACTACTCGAGCGTGGAGGCCCGTCTGCTGTGCCGCAAGCCTTCGAGCGAGTTCGAGCGTTTGCTGGGCTACGTGGCGGAACCCGAGATGGTCCACCGCGACAACATGGTGCTGATGCCAGGCTGATGAAAGAAACGGGGCGCATGGCCCCGTTCTTTTTGGTTCACTGCACTTCGCGAACCGGGTTGCGCAGGTTCTGGACCATGTCCCCGACTGAATTGCGCGGCGCGTTGCCACGGCACAGCGCCTGTGTCGACAGCGCCTTGGCGTAGCGCGAGTTGAGGTCGTTGATGCGCTTCCACTCCGGCGTCTTCGTTTCTTGCCAAGCGCCGTTGTTGTAGCGGGCGTAGCTCTTCAGCTCGCCGGTCGAGCAGCGCACGCCTTCATAGAACGCATTGACGCCGCCGCCATTGCGGTTCTGCGCCACCACCACGTAGCGCACGATGCCGTCGCGCGTGATGGCGATCGTGTTCGGGTCGATGCCGAACTTCAGGCTCATGTACGGAGGCATTTCGATCGGCAGCAGGCGGCTTTCGCTGAAGGCCGGCGGCGGCGGTGCCGCGGTTTCTACCCATTCGGCGTCCGCCTCGGAGCGCTTGGGCGGAGGCGGCATGCCCGATTGCGCCCAGTCCGGGTTGTCGGTGTCGTGATTGCCCGATGCGCAGCCGGCAAGAATGCCGAAGCACGCGAGAAGAAGAATGCGCTCAGCGCTGCGACGGAAAGAAGGGCGTTTTGTTGGGGGGAAGAGAAGGTTCATCGCTCGCGGAATGGATGTCGGGATGCGGGTCGAAACTGCCGCCGGGCGGCAGGTCCAGGCCCGCGGGCGCGCCGCCGTCTGGCGTGTGGCGCTCGAATTCACGGGCGCGCACGTTGCTGCGCAAAAAACGGTTGCGGAAATCCTGCCGCGGCAGGTAGCGAGCAAGCTCGGTCAGCGCCATCTCATAGACGCCGCGCTTGAACTCGACGACCACGTCGAGCGGCACCCAGTAGTCGTGCCAGCGCCAAGCGTCGAATTCAGGATGGTCGGTGGCACGCAGGTTCAGATCCCAGTCGTGGCCGATGAGTTGCAGCAAATACCAGATTTGTTTCTGGCCCTTGTAGTGGCCCCGTGCGTCACGGCGGATGAACCGATCCGGCACCTCGTAGCGCAACCAGTCGCGGGTACGGGCCACGATGCGCACGTGCTCCGGATGGAGCCCCACTTCCTCATGCAGCTCCCGGAACATGGCTTGCTCCGGACTTTCGCCGCGGTCTATGCCGCCTTGCGGAAACTGCCAGGAATGCGTGCGTATGCGTTTGCCCCAGAAAACCTGGTTTCTCTGGTTGAGCAGGATGATGCCGACGTTGGGCCTGAAGCCGTCCCGGTCGAGCATAATCAAACCCCAATTTTTGAACTGAGTCGATTATGCATGCCGGGTTGCACTCGGCAAGCAACCGATGCCAGGCTCTCAGGGTCTCCCCGGAGAGTTGTCCCCCACATCCCATACCGATTCCATCACGCGCGATCCCGATGAAAGCTTCCCGATTTTTTGTCTCCACCCTCAAGGAAGCGCCCGCTGACGCCGAGGTCGCGAGCCATCGGCTCATGATGCGGGCCGGCATGATCAAGAAGCTCGGCACGGGCATCTACACCTACATGCCCATGGGCCTGCGCGTGATCCGCAAGGTCGAGGCGATCGTGCGCGAAGAGATGAACCGCGCCGGCGCCGTCGAGCTCACGATGCCCGTGGTGCAGCCTGCCGAGTTCTGGCAGGAGACCGGCCGCTTCGACAAGATGGGCCCCGAGCTGCTGCGCATCAAGGACCGGCACGACCGCGACTTTGTGATCCAGCCCACCAGCGAAGAGGTGGTGACCGACATCGCACGCCAGGAAATCCGTAGCTACAAGCAGCTGCCGAAGAATTTCTACCAGATTCAGACCAAGTTCCGCGATGAGCGCCGTCCGCGCTTCGGCCTGATGCGCGGGCGCGAGTTCATCATGAAGGACGCCTACAGCTTCGACCGCGACCTGGGTGCTGCCAAGGCCAGCTACCAGGTCATGGCCGATGCCTACCGCCGCATCTTCGATCGCTTCGGCCTGCGATATCGCGCGGTGGCGGCCGACAGTGGCGCCATCGGCGGCGACCTGAGCGAAGAGTTCCAGGTGATCGCCGCTACCGGCGAAGACGCCATCGTCTATTGCCCGGGCAGCGACTACGCGGCCAACATGGAAAAAGCCGAGGCACTGGCCCCGGCCGGCCCGCGCCCAGCAGCCGCCAAGCCGCTCGAGAAGACGCCGACCCCCGGCAAGAGCACCTGCGCCGACGTGGCCGAGCTGCTCGGCGTGCCGCTCTCGACCACCGTCAAGTCGCTGGTGCTTGCGACCGACATCCTCGATGACGCCGGCAACTTGAAGGGCTCGCAGGTCTGGCTGCTGCTCCTGCGCGGCGACCACGACATGAACGAGATCAAGGTCAGCAAGGTGCCCGGGCTGGACAAGGGCTTTCGCTTCGCGACCCTGACCGAGATCGAAGACCACTTCGGCTGCAAGCCAGGCTACCTCGGCCCGCTCAACCTCAAGAAGCCGATCAAGCTCGTGGCCGATCGCGAGGCCGCGGTGCTGGCCGACTGGATTACCGGCGCCAACGAGATCGACTTCCACATGACCGGCGTCAACTGGGGCCGCGACCTGCCGGAGCCCGAGCTGGTGGCGGACTTGCGCAACGTGGTGGCCGGCGACCCGTCGCCCGACGGCAAGGGCGTGCTCGCGATCGAGCGTGGGATCGAGGTGGGCCATGTGTTCGTGCTCGGCACCAAGTACAGCAAGGACATGAACGCCACCTTCCTCGACGAAGCGGGGAAGCCGCAATTCCTCGAGATGGGCTGCTACGGCATCGGCATCACGCGCCTGCCCGCCGCCGCCATCGAACAGAACCACGACGAGCGCGGCATCATCTGGCCTGATGCGCTGGCACCTTTCACCGTGGTGGTCTGCCCGATCGGCATGGATCGCAGCCCTGAAGTCAAGGTGGCCGCCGAGGCGCTCTACGATCAGCTGCTCGCGGCCGGCGTCGACGTGCTGCTCGACGACCGTGGCGAGCGCCCTGGCGCGATGTTCGCCGACTGGGAGCTGATCGGCGTTCCGCACCGCGTGGTCATTTCCGACCGCGGCCTGAAGGAAGGCCAGCTCGAATACCAGCATCGCCGCGATACCGCCGCCACCAAGGTTCCGGCCGCCGGCATCGCCGAGTTCATCACCGGCAAGCTCGCGAAATGAGCCTGGAGGGCGGCCTCTCGCGACGCCAGTGCCTGGGCGGCGCCGCGGCGGCCGGCGCCCTGACGATGCTGTCGCTGCCTCAGGTCGCTCGCGCTGGCGCGCAGATCGAAGAGCCGCTGATCGACTCGGTGCGCACCGCACTGAGTTCGGCCGTGCACAACAAGGCGCCGCCGGTGCCCGAGTTCTCGGACACCGAAGCCCGCCTGACCTACCTGCGCTGGCTGGGCGAGATGAGCGAGCGCCTCAAGAAAAAAATTGCCGATTGGCCGACGCGCAAGGAATTCCTCCAGACCGTCTGGTACGAAAGCAAACGCTCCGGGCTCGACGTGAGCCTGGTGCTCGGCCTGGTCCAGGTCGAGAGCAATTTCCGCAAGTTTGCGGTGTCCAGCGCGGGCGCGCGCGGCTACATGCAGGTCATGCCGTTCTGGACCCGCGTGATCGGCGACAGCGACCCGGCCAAGCTGTTCCACATGCAGACCAACCTGCGTTTCGGCTGCGTCATCCTGCGCCACTACCTCGACCGTGAGAACGGCGACCTGTACATGACCCTCGGCCGCTACAACGGCAGCCGCGGCAAGGCGCCGTACCCCAACGCGGTGTTTGCAAACCAGCGCCTCTGGACCTTCATCGACAGAGACCGTTCAGCCGCCTGAGGGCGAGCTAAGTCTTCGTGACCATCACCTGGTCGATCCGGTAGCTGTCGACGTCCATCACCTCGAAGGTGAAGCCGCCCCAGGTCACGCTGTCGGTGCGCTTGGGCACCCGGCGCAGCATCACCATCAAGAAGCCCGCCAGCGTTTCGTATTCGTCGGCATGCGGCAGCTCGTCGATGTGCAATGCGCGCTGGACGTCCTGGATCGGCGTGACGCCATCGATCAGCCAGGAGTTCTCGTCGCGCTTCACGATCTGTTCCTCGTCCGGCGTCGATACCAGCTCGCCCATCACCGTGCTCATCACGTCGTTGAGCGTGATCACGCCCACGACCAGGCTGTACTCGTTGACGATGATGGCGAAGTCTTCACGCGCCTGCTGGAACTGCTCCAGCACCTCGGTGAGCGAGAGCCGGTCGGGGATGACCAGCGCCTTGTGCAGCGTCAGGCCCTGGTCGAAAGCCAGCGGCTGCCCGCTCAGCACGCGCTGGAACATTTCCTTCGCGTCGACATAGCCGAGCACGTGGTCAATGTCGCCGTCGCACACAGGGTAGGCCGAAAAAGGCTCGGCCATGATGCGCGCCCGCAGCACCGATTCCGGGTCGTCGTGGAGGAACCAGGCGATGTTGTCGCGCACCGTCATCACGCTGCTGACCAGCCGCGTGTCCAGCTCGAACACGTTGGCGATCACCTGCTGCTCGCGCACCGCGAGCACACCCGCGAGCGCACCGGCCTCGGTCATGGCCAGGATGTCGGCCGAAGTGATCTTGTCGTCGCGCACCAGCGGCATGCCAAGCAGCTTGAAGAGCATGTCGGTCGTGCGCGTGAACAGCCACACCAGGGGTTTGAGGGCGGTGATCAGCAGCAGCATCGGCCCGACCATGCGCACGGCAATGCGCTCCGGGTCGCTCATGCCGAGCCGCTTGGGAAAGAGATCGGCAAACACCAGGAACACCGCGATGACGATCACGAACGAGCACAGGAAGGCCAGGTTCGCCGAGGCCTCCACGCTCAACCAGTTCTCGAAAAAGCGCGTGAAGTACGGGCTGAACGCACCCTCACCGACCAAGCCGCCGAGAATCGCCACCGCATTGAGGCCGATCTGCACCACGGTGAAGTAGTGGCCGGGCTGCTCTTGCACGCGCAGCACTTTTTCGGCCCTCGCATCGCCATCGTCGGCCATCTGACGAAGGCGCAGGCGCCGCGAGGCGGCAAGGGTGATTTCGGCAATGGAGAAAAACGCGCTCATCGCGATGAGCATGGCGATGATGAGCAGGCTTTGGGTGAGAGTCATGGTGGCACGGCGAAGGTTGCCATGGTGCCATGACTGACGGGGCTAGATGCCGCCGTGCGGATGCGTCGGGTCGATCCAGAGTACCGATTCAGGCTTTTCGACGGGCTCGATGTCGAGATTGACGGCCACCGCCTCGCCATCGCTGCGGCACAGCACGCATTCGAGCGGCTCGGTCGCGCTGGCGTTGATTTCCTGGTGCGGCACGTAGGGCGGCACGTAGATGAAATCGCCGGGCCCGGCCTCGGCCGTGAACTCGAGCTTCTCGCCCCATCGCATGCGGGCCTGGCCGCGCACCACGTAGATCACCGACTCGAGGTGCCCGTGGTGGTGGGCGCCGGTCTTGGCATCGGCATGGATGGTGACTGTGCCGGCCCAGAGCTTCTGCGCGCCTACGCGGGCGAAGTTGATCGCCGCCGCCCGGTTCATGCCGGGCGTCTGCGCGGTGTTGGTGTCGAGCTGATTGGCCGGGATCACGCGCACGCCGTCGTGCTTCCAGGCCGGCGACGCGGACTCGCCGTCATGCGAGTGCCCGTCGTGGTCGTGGCTCATCGCGGGGGCGGAGAAATCAGGCGGGGTTGCTGCCGCCCACGACCTGCTGCAGCTCGCCCGACTCATACATCTCCATCATGATGTCCGAGCCGCCGATGAATTCACCCTTCACGTAGAGCTGGGGAATCGTGGGCCAATTGCTGTATTCCTTGATGCCCTGGCGGATGCCGTCGTCTTCGAGCACGTTGACGGTCTTGAGCGACTTGGTGTCGACGCCGACCGCCTTGAGGATCTGGATCGCGCGGCCGGAAAAACCGCACATCGGGAAGCTCGCATTCCCTTTCATGAAGAGTACGAGGTCGTTGGATTTGACGAGGTCATCGATGCGTTGCTGGGCGTCGGACATGGGGACTCCTGAAAAGTGGGCTGAGGGGATTATTTCACCGTGCGCCAGACTCCGCCGGAGCAGCGCTGGATGCCGGCAAGGTCGTTGCGGCTTTGGACTTCGGAAAACCCGCGCGTTTGGAGCAGCTGGCGCACGGCCGAGGCCTGGTCGTGCCCGTGTTCGAGCAGCAGCCAGCCGCCCTCCGCAAGGTGCGAAGGAGCGTCCCGCACGATCTCGCGGATGTCGTCGAGCCCGTCGGGACCGGCCACCAGCGCAGCCGCGGGCTCATGTTGCAGCGCGGGCAGGTGCGGGTCGTTGGCGGCAATGTAGGGCGGGTTGCTGGCGATGACCGTGTAGCCGCTTGCGGCGCCGTCGAGCCAATGGGCCTGGCTGAAGCGCACCGGCAGGCACAGGCGCTGCGCATTGGCCTGTGCGACAAGCAGCGCATCGGCACTCGCATCCACCGCGTCGACCTGCGCATCGGGCCGCGCATGCTGCAGCGCGAGCGCGATGGCGCCGCTGCCGGTGCCCAGGTCGAGCGCGCGCGGCGCCCCGTGGCCTTCGAGGCAATGCAGGGCCCATTCGACCAGCGTTTCGGTGTCCGGACGCGGCACCAGCACCCGCGGGTCCACGCGAAGGCTGAGGCCGTGAAATTCTTTTTCGCCGAGCAAGTAGGCGACCGGTTCGCCGGCCAGCCGCCGCGTCAGCTGCGCTGAGAGCGCGGCCCACGCCGCATCGGACATGCCGTCGGTGTCGTGCGCCAGCAGCCATGCGCGGTCATGCGGCGCGCGGCCCAGCGCATGAAGAAGCAGCAACTGCGCGTCGAGCCGCTCAATGCCCAGCGCCGCGGCAGCAGCCAGAGCCTGCGCTACGGTGGCGGGTGTGGAGGGCGTCGTCATCGTCATGCCGGCAGGCTCGACTCCAGCTCGGCCAGCTGCTCGGCCTCGCGCGCTGCGCGCAGGGCCTCCAGCACGTCGCCCAAGTCGCCTTCCATGATGGCCAGCAGCTTGTAGAGCGTGAGATTGATGCGGTGGTCGGTGAGCCGGCCCTGCGGAAAGTTGTACGTGCGGATGCGGTCCGAGCGGTCGCCGCTGCCGATCAGCCCCTTGCGCATGGCGGCGTCCTTGGCGGCTCGTTCGCTGCGTTCCTTTTCCTGGATGCGGGCGGAAAGCACCTGCAGCGCCTTGGCCTTGTTGCGGTGCTGGCTGCGGTCGTCCTGGCACTCGGCCACGATGCCGGTCGGAATGTGCGTGATGCGCACGGCTGAGTCGGTCTTGTTGATGTGCTGCCCGCCGGCGCCGCTCGCGCGATAGGTGTCGATGCGCAGGTCGGCCGGGTTGATCTGCACCGCCACCGTCTCGTCCGGCTCGGCCAGCACGGCCACCGTGCAGGCGCTGGTGTGGATGCGGCCCTGGGTTTCGGTGGCTGGCACGCGCTGCACGCGGTGGCCGCCCGACTCGAAGCGCAGGTGGCCGAAAACGTCGGTGCCGACGATGCGGATCACCACTTCCTTGTAGCCGCCAAGCTCGCTCTCGCTTTCGCTCACCACTTCGCAGCGCCAGCCGGCGCGCTCGCAGTAGCGCGTGTACATGCGCAGCAGGTCGCCCGCGAACAGCGCCGATTCGTCGCCGCCCGTGCCGGCGCGGATTTCGAGAAAGGCATTGCGCGCGTCGTCCGGGTCCTTGGGCAGCAAGAGGCGCTGCAGCTCTTCCTCGAGCTGCACCAGTTCGGCTTCGGCACCCGAAATTTCCTCTTTGGCCATCTCGGCCATGTCGGGGTCGTCGAGCATCTCCTTCGCACCGGCGATGTCGGCCTCGCGCTGCTTGTAGCGTTCGTAGCGGCCGGCGATCTGCGTCACCTCGGCATGCTCGCGCGAGATGGTGCGGTACTGCGCCATGTCGCTCATGATGTCTTCGCGCGAAAGTAGAAAGTCGAGTTCGCCGAGGCGCTGCGCGTAGCGCTCGAGTTGGTGGCGCAGAAAAGTTTTCACGTCGAAAGGGGCCGAAAAGAAGAGGGGGCGCGTCTCGCGGCGGCAAGGCACGGGGAGGCCGCGGCAACCAGGCCGGGCCGGCGGCGGCAAGCGTCGCTAACGCTCTTTGCGTAGAAAGAGGCGCGAAATGGCGTGCGCCGTCTGCTCGCGCGAAGCCGCGTCGCCCGCATGCAGTTCGGCCAGCGCGCCGTGCAGCATCTTTTGCGTGAGCCCGCGCGACATGGCTTCGAGCACCGCATCGACCGATTCGCCCTTGGCCAGCAGCTTGCGCGCGCGTGCGATCTCGGCCGCGCGCCACTCGTCGGTCTGGGCGTTGAGCTGCAGGATCAGCGGCACCGTACCGCGCTGGCCCAGCCAGTGCATGAAGCTCTGCACACCGGCGTCGATGATGACTTCGGCCTGCGCCACAGCCGCTTGGCGATTGGCCTGGCCTTGCTGCACCACCTGCGCGAGGTCGTCGACCGTGTACAGGTAGATGTCCTCGAGCGCCTTCACTTCGGGCTCGATGTCGCGCGGCACGGCCAGGTCGACCATGAACATCGGGCGGTGCTTGCGCGCCTTGAGTGCGCGCTCCACGGCGCCCAGGCCGATGATTGGCAGCGTGCTGGCGGTGCAGCTCACCACGATGTCGAACTCGGCCAGCCGGCTCGGCAGGTCGGCCAGCCGCATTGCCTCGCCGCCGAAGCGCGAAGCCAGCTTTTCACCCCGTTCGAGCGTGCGGTTGGCAATGGCGATCGATTTGGGGTCCTTGGCTGCGAAGTGCGTGGCGGCCAGGTCGATCATTTCGCCCGCGCCGACGAACAGCACGCGCGTCTGGTGCAAGTCTTCGAACAGCTGTCCGGCCAGCCGGACGGCCGCGGCCGCCATGCTGATGGAATGCGCGCCGATCTCGGTCGCGGTGCGGACTTCTTTCGCGACTGCGAACGAGCGCTGGAACAGCTGGTTGAGGGTGCTGCCGAGCGCCCCGGCGGTTTCGGCCGCGCGCACGGCGTCTTTCATCTGGCCGAGGATCTGGGCCTCGCCGAGCACCATCGAATCGAGCCCGCTGGCCACGCGGAAGACGTGGCGCGCAGCCTCGTCATCTTGCAGCGTGTAAGCATGCGAGCGCAGCAGGGCGGGCGCCACGCCGCCGCTCTCGGCCAGCCAGCCCACCGTGTGATCGAGCGCCGCATGCTCGGCGGCGCAATAGATTTCGGTGCGGTTGCAGGTCGAGATGATCGCGGCTTCGACCTGGGGGTGGCGGCCGGCGGCAAACGAATTGCGCAGGCTGTGCAGCGTGGGAGCCAGCTGGTCGAGCGCGAACGCGAAGCGGCCGCGCAGATCGAGCGGCGCGGTCGTGTGGTTCAACCCGAGGGCCCAGACTGACATATCCCCTGATTATAAAATCAGCAGGAGCTATGCGGCTGCCGAAGGGTTTGGCCGACTCTCTCTTCTACCGACTCCATGTCCCTGCTGGATCTCCTCAACCATCTGCTCAACTTCCTGGCACCCGCCTTGGCGGTCGGATTCGTGTGCGCGCTGGCGGGCGGCGTTTTGGGGCGAAACTCCGGCGTGCCCGCCTGGTGGATTCAAGCCGCCGTCAATTCCGGCGCGGGAGCGCTGGCGCTCCTGGGCGGACTGATCTTTTCAGGCCGCGATGGCACGATGGGCGCCTACGCCGCGCTGGTGCTTGCGTGCGGTATCAGTCAATGGCTGGTATCGCGCGGCTGGCGAGGGTAGACAGTTCGAGAGGCGTGATCCGAAGGGCGTTTCAAGATGTTGCTTCGGGCAACGAAAGAATCGAGCTGACCGGCGCGGTAACTAGGCGGCGGCCACCGGTCCGGTTTCGCCGGCAGCCACAGGCGGCGGTATGGCCGCGTACGGCACCAGCTCGATCCGCTCCACCCGCATCCGCTCGAGAATAGTGAACAGCAGGTCGCTTCGCACCCCGCCCGCCAGCCGCGGGCTCGGCACATAGGCAATGGCCTGGAAGATGAGCAGGCCGCCCTCGACGCCCTCGAGCGTGAGCGAAGGCGCTGGCGTCTCGAGTACGCCTTCGTGCGCTCGGCATGCTTCCAAGATGAGCTCGCGCACGCGCTGCGCGTCGGTGGTCATCGGCATCGGCAAGCGGATGAGCACCCGCCCCTCGGCGTTGGCCAGCGTCATGTTGCGCACGGTCTTGGTAATGAACTCGGAGTTGGGCACGATCAGCGTGGAGCGGTCCCCAAGCTGGATCTCCGTGGCGCGCACGTTGATGCGCCGCACGTCGCCCTCGGTGGTGCCCAGCACCACCCAGTCGCCCACCTTCACCGGCTGCTCGGCCAGGAGAATGAGGCCCGAAATGAAGTTCTGCACGATGGCCTGCAGGCCAAAGCCGATGCCCACCGAGAGCGCACTGGCCACCCACGCGATGCGCTCGATGCCGATGCCCAGCGCCGACAGCGCGAAGGCGACCACCAGGATGCCGCCCACGTAGCCGAGCAGCGTGGTGATCGAGCTTTGCATGCCCGGCTCGAACTGCGTGCTGGGCAGGTAGCTGCGTGAGAGCCAGCGCTTGAAGACGCGCAGCACGATGAAGCCGATTACCGCCACGGCGATGGCGCTCAGGATGGCGCCCGGCACCAGCTGGAACTCGCCCACCTTCACGCCGGTGCCGAACTTGCCGCTGCGCTGGAACACTTCGCTAGGCCCGGTGCCCAGGGGCGCGGCGAGCGCGATCAGCATGTAGAAGAACAGCCCCACCCGGCTCAGGCCGGAGAGCACCGTGGCCGCCTGATCGAGCGTCTGTGGCGCAAGACCGAAGCTTTTCTGTAGACGCTGGCCGAAGGTGCTGCGCGACGACACGCTGGCCATGAAGACGTCGTCGGCAAACTTGAACAGCACATAGAAGGCCGCCGCGACAATGCCGCTCCAGGTGAGCTGCGACGCCAGGAAGCTCGCGAGCGCCACATAGCCCAGGGCCACCAGCACCCAGATCGACAACATCAGGATGCCGATGCAGGCCACCAGCAGGCCCACCCACATCGGCCGCTCCGGCAGGTCGGCGTCCGGCGTGTCGGCGCGCAGCGGCCGCAGCCGCCGGAGCACCGCGCCGACCAGCGCGGTGAGCACCAGCGCGGTGAGCACGTGCGTGGCGACCACCGCCGCAAAGCTGGCTTCGACCAATGCATTGATCTCGACCGGCGCCCATGCCAGCGCGGCCACCGCGGCCACCAGCCACGGCAGCGGTGCGAGGCGGCGAGCCATGGCGTCGGGGATCGGCGGCAGCCGCCACGAGGGCCGGCGGGTGGCCAGGAGGCCGCGGCCCAGCCCGATGACGAAGGCCATGAACACCAGCGCCTGCGCCATCGAGCGCATCGCCTTGCGCGCCTGCGGCTCCCAGGTGGCGTATTCCTCGAGCACGCGAACGAATCCGTGCGCCGCCGCGGCCACCAGCAGCACATGGCTCGCCACGATGGCAATCACCAGCAGCGAGCGTCGAAGCCGGCCCGCGGGCAGCAACCGCGCGGCGACCCGCGTCAGCAGATGCTCGGCCACCCAGTTGCCGAGCACCGCGAACAGCAGCGCCACGATCAGCGCCCCGATCAGCGCAGTCCGCGTCCCTTGCTGCATGGCCTCTGCGAGCCCGTCGCGCAGGCTGCCCCCCATCGCCTTCAGGCGCGCCAAATCGTTCGGCCATGCGGATTCGAGGTCGCGCCAGAACTCGCCGGTCAGCGGCGAGGCCGCTCGCTCGGTGATCTGCGCCTCGAAAAGTTCGCGGCGCTGCGTCACCAGTTCGGCGGCGCGCTGCCGTACGTCGATGGAAAGCAGTCGCGCCAGCCGGATGTCGGCATCCAGCGCATTGCGTTCTTTGGTGAGCCGGGCGCGCTGGCGCGTGATATCGGGGTCTTCCGTAGCGCCGGCGGCCGGCGGATTTCCGAGCTCGCCGAGACGTGCGTTCAGGTCGGCCAGTTCGCTGGCGCGTGCGGCGACGAACTTGTCGGCCTGCGTACCGATGTCGCTGATCTGCGCAAGGAGCTTGCGCATGTCCTCGTTGGAATCGGCGGCGGCGGTGATCTTGGTGAGCTGCTCGCGCAGCTCGGCCACCGTGGGTTCGGGCACAGCGGCCGAAGCGGTGTTGCTGGTGCCGATGTTGCTGTCTGGCTGCGCCAGCACAGGGGCGCACGACAGCATGGCGGCCAGGCAAAGGGCCATCAGGCGTGGGATCAAACTCATGGCTGCCATCATAGAAGGCGCCATTTCCAGCCCCCGGCGCGGCGCGTGACAGCGTGTGTCGGGCCGCTGCGGCCGGTGGCGTTGGTCAACCGGCGGGACTGAACAGGTCGATGCGGTCGGTGATGATGCCGTCGGTGCAGAGCTCGATGAGCCGCTCCGCGGCCCATTCGTCGTTGACGGTGTAGCTCAGCGCGCGCAGACCCGCGTCGTGCACTTTCGCGACCGTGGAGGCATCCCAGAGCGCGTGGTTGCAGACGACGGCGGCACAGTCGAGCCGAGTCGCCGTAGCAAGCCAGCCGTCCTGGAGCGTGTCGAGCAGGAGCCCGCGCGGCAACTCGGGCTGGACCGCCTTCGCTCCCTCCAGCGATTCGGTTTGGAACGAGGTGAGCAGCGGCGGAATGGCCGCGCCCTGCCAAAGCCGGGCCGCGAGCCGTGCCACCGCTTCGCCGGTTTCGCGCTCGGTACCCGGCGTGGGCTTGATCTCGATGTTGAGCAGGTGGCCGTTCGCAAGGCAGAAACGCGCCAAGTTCTCGAGCGTGGCGAGCGGCTCGCCCGCAAAGGCACGTGAATGCCAGCCGCCCGCATCCAGCTGCGAGAGCGCGCTCCAGGGCTGCGTGCCGCCGGTGCCCTGGCCGTTGGTGGTGCGGTCGAGCGTGGCATCGTGCATGAGAAAGGCCACGCCGTCGGCACTGAGCTTGGCGTCGCACTCGAACATGCGGTAGCCGTGCGCGGCGCCAAGCCGAAAGGCGGCCAGCGTGTTCTCGGGCGCCAGCTTGCCGGCGCCGCGGTGGGCGATCCAGCGCGGGTAGGGCCAGGGCTTCACCGCCGCCATCTTTCAGTCCGCGCGTTTGCCGGAACCGGCGTCGAACCAGTGCAGCTTGTCCTGGCGCGCCGCAATTTTTACCGTGTCCCCCGCGACTGGCGGATGGTCGCTTTCGTCGGTGCGCATGATGATCTGCTCTTCGCCGATGCGGCCGTATACCAGCCGCTCGGCGCCAAGCAGTTCGACCGACTCGACCTGCACGGACCAGCCGCTTTCGTCGAGCTTCATGTGCTCGGGACGAATGCCGAGGATCTGGCCCGGCCGCACGCCAGGCGCATGGTGCAGCAGGTTCATCGGCGGCGAACCGATGAAGCTCGCGACAAAGGTGGTGGCGGGCCGGTTGTACACCTCTTCAGGCGTTGCGAACTGGTCCATCACGCCGCCGTTCATCACGATGATGCGCTGCGCCAGCGTCATGGCCTCGACCTGGTCGTGCGTGACGAAGAGCGAGGTGATGCCGAGCTCGCGGTGCAGCTTCTGGATCTCCAGGCGGGTCTGCGCGCGCAGCTTGGCGTCCAGGTTGGACAGCGGTTCGTCGAACAGAAACACCTGCGGCTGCCGCACGATGGCGCGGCCCATGGCCACGCGCTGGCGCTGGCCGCCCGAAAGCTCGCGCGGCTTGCGCTCGAGCAGGTGGCCCAGCTCGAGGATCTTGGCCGCCTTGTCGACGCGGGTCTTGATTTCGGCTTCGGGCAGTTTGGCGATCTTCAGGCCATAGGCCATGTTCTTGAACACGCTCATGTGCGGATAGAGCGCGTAGTTCTGGAACACCATGGCGATGTCGCGCTCGGAAGGTTCGAGCAGGTTCACCACGCGGCCGCCAATGGCGATGTCACCGGCCGAGATGTCTTCCAGGCCGGCCACCATGCGCAGCAGCGTGGACTTGCCGCAGCCCGAGGGCCCGACGATGACGACGAATTCGCCCTTGTTCACCTCGGCGGAGACGCCGTGGATGACCTGGTTGGCCTTGGCACCCTTGCCGTAGCGCTTGATGACGTTGCGAAAGGAAATGGCTGACATGTTGTCTGTTTTAAATATCAGGTTGTGGCTGGCGCGCCAAGCCGGGAAACACCGCGGAACCGGCTTTGCCGGGCCGCCGGTGTTGCCCCCTCGAGGGGGAGGCGGCTACACGAAGTGAGCCGCTTCGGGGGTGGGCTCATTTCTCCGTGTCGACCAGGCCTTTGACGAACCAGCGCTGCATCAGCACCACGACGATGGCGGGCGGTATCAGCGCCAGCATGGCGGTGGCCATCACGAGGTTCCAGTCGACCGCGGCGTCGCCCGAGGCGATCATGCGCTTGATGCCGATGACCACCGGGTACATGTCCTCGCTGGTGGTGGCCAGGAGCGGCCAGAGGTACTGGTTCCAGCCGTAGATGAACTGGATCACGAAGAGCGCGGCAATCGAGGTCTGCGACAGCGGTATCAGGATGTCCTTGAAGAAGCGCATCGGCCCCGCGCCGTCTATTCGCGCGGCCTCGACCAGCTCGTCGGGCACCGAGAGAAAGAACTGCCGGAACAGGAAGGTCGCCGTGGCCGACGCGATCAGCGGGATGGTCAGGCCCGCATAGGTGTTGAGCATGTTCAGGTCGGCCAGCACCTTGTAGGTGGGCAGGATGCGCACCTCCACCGGCAGCATGAGCGTCACGAAGATCATCCAGAACACGATCTTCTTGAACGGAAAGCGGAAATACACGATGGCAAAGGCCGAGAGCAGCGAGATCGCGATCTTGCCGATGCTGATGACCAGCGCCGTGACCAGGCTGATCCACATCATGCGGCCCACCACCACGCGCGCGCCCTGCGTCTCGGTGCCAAGGAGGGCCGCAGTGTAGTTTTCGACCATGTGCGCACCAGGCACAAGCGGCATCGGCACGCGCAGGATCTCGTCGCGTGTGTGGGTCGAGGCGACGAAGGCCAGGTAGATGGGAAAAACCACGATGGCGATGCCCAGGATCAGCACCACGTGCGACAGGACGGTGAGGCCAGGCCGGCGTTCAATCATGGCGGGGGCTCCGGAGGAAGGAAGCAAAGGGGAAAGGATGCGCCATCAGTACTGGACCTTCTTTTCGACGTAGCGGAACTGGATCACCGTGAGTACGACGACGATCACCATCAGCACCACGGACTGCGCGGCCGAGCCGCCCAGGTCGAGGGCCCGGAAGCCGTCGTGCCAGACCTTGTAGACCAGGATCGCGGTGTCTCGGCCCGGCCCGCCTTCGGTCGTGGCATGCACGATCGCGAAGGTGTCGAAGAAGGCGTAGACCACGTTGATCACCAGCAGGAAAAAGGTGGTGGGCGACAGCAGCGGGAACTGGATGGTCAGGAACCGGCGCAGCGGGCCGGCGCCGTCGATGGCCGCGGCCTCGATCAGCGCCTTGGGAATGGACTGCAGCCCGGCCAGGAAGAACAGGAAGTTGTAGGAGATCTGCTTCCAGATTGCGGCCACGACGATCAGCGACAGCGCCTGATTCGAATTGAGCAGGTGGTTCCAGTCCATGCCCATCTTGCGCAGGCCGTAGCTCACCACGCCGATGCTGGGCGAGAACATGAACACCCAAAGCACGCCGGCGATTGCGGGCGCCACCGCGTACGGAATGATCAGGAAGGTCTTATAGAACAGTGAACCGCGCAGGATGCGGTCGGCAAAGATCGCCAGGAGGAGCGATATTGAGATGCCGATGCCGGCCACCAGCACGGAGAACAGTGCGGTGACCTGGAACGACTCGATGTAGGCCGGGTCATCGAACAGGGTCTTGAAGTTCTCCAGGCCCACGAAGACGGTGGAGGTGCCGAAGGCGTCCTCCGTCTGCATCGATTGCCAGATTGCCTGGCTGGCGGGCCAGAAGAAGAACACCAGGATCACCGCCATTTGCGGCGCGATCAGCAGCCATGGCAGCCATGCCGATCGGAATAGAACGCGTTTTTCCATAGCCCCTCGAATCCCTCAAAAAACGAAACGCCCGCCCACGGCTTTTTGCAGTGGCGGGCGGGCGAGTCTACTTCGGCGCCGAGGCGCCCGGAGCTTCAGCCTTTGTTTGCCTTCTCGAAGCGTTCGAGCTGCTCGTTACCGCGCTTGACGGCGGCATCCAGAGCTTCCTTGGCGGTGCGCTTGCCGTTCCAGATCTGCTCGGTTTCCTCGTCGATGATGGTCCGGATCTGCACGAAGCTGCCCAGGCGCACGCCGCGCGACTTGTCGGTGGTCTTGCGGATCATCTGTGTCACGGCCACGTCGGTGCCGGGGTTGTCCTTGTAGAAGCCCGAGGCATCGGTCAGCTTGTAGGCCGCCGTGGTAATGGGCAGGTAGCCCGTGCGCTTGTGGCTTTCGGACTGCACCTTGGTGTCGGACAAGAAGGTGAAGAAGTTGGCCACGCCCTTGTAGTGGTCAGCCGGCTTGCCGGACATGACCCAGAGGCTGGCGCCACCGATCACGGTGTTCTGGGGCGCGCCCTTCACGTCGGGGTAGTAGGGTAGGGTGGAGATGCCGTACTTGAACTTGGCGTCCTTGGCCACGCGCGCGTACAGGCCTGAGGAGCCGGTCATCATCGCGCATTCGCCCGAGGGGAAGGCGGCGTCTGCCGTGTTGTTGCGGCCCTTGTAGACGAAAGTGCCGTCCTTCGACATCTTGGCCAGGTTCTCGAAGTGCTTCACCTGCAGCGGCGAGTTGAAGGCCAGGCGTGCAGAGGTGCCGCCAAAGCCGTTGTTCTGCGTTGCATAGAGCGTGTTGTGCCAGGCCGAGAAGCTCTCGAGCTGGGTCCAGCTCATCCAGCTGGTGGTAAACGGGCACTTGTGGCCGCTGGCCTTGAGCTTGTCGGCCGCCGCAATCACTTCGGGCCAGGTGGTGGGTGCCTTCTCGGGGTCCAGGCCGGCTGCCTTGAAGGCGTCCTTGTTGTAATAGAAGATGGTCGTGGAGCTGTTGAACGGGAAGCTCAGCATCTGGCCATTGGGCGCGGTGTAGTAGCCCGACACGGCGGGTACGTACACGCTGGGATCGAACTTGGCGCCGCCCGAGTTCATCACTTCGCCAACCGGCTTGATCGCGCCCTTGGAGGCCATCATGGTGGCGGTGCCGACCTCGAACACCTGCAGGATGTCTGGCGCATTGCCGGCGCGGTACGCCGCGATGGCGGCGGTCATCGATTCGTCGTATTGGCCCTTGTAGGTCGGCACGACCTTGAATTCCTTCTGGCTGGCGTTGTACTGCTTGGCGAGGTCGTTGACCCATTCGCCGAGCGGGCCGCTCATGGAATGCCACCACTGGATCTCGGTTTGGGCGTGGGCCACATTGAACAGCGTGGTGGCGGCCAGCGCCGATGCCAGCGCGAGCGTCTTGAATCGCATGAAGACTCCTGATGGGAAAATGAAAGCGCGGATGCTAGGCCATGTGGATGACACAGCCGCGTCACATTGGCGCACGGACCGTTGTCATCTTCCAATCGGGAAAACCCCTTTGGCACAAGGCTCCTGGCGGTGCGGGGGGGCTCGTGTTGCGCCGCAGCATGCTAGCATCGCATTCGCCTTTTTCGGCCTAGCCTGTTGCCGCGGCCGGGGCTTCCGCGAGTACGTCATGAGCAGCAAAACCTCCCTCGAAAAAAGCCGGATCAAGTTCCTTCTGCTGGAGGGCATTCACCCTTCGGCGGTGGAGGTGCTGCGCGGCGCGGGCTACACCAACATCGAGTCGCTGCCGGGCGCGCTGCCCGACGCGGAGCTCAAGGCCAAGATCGCCGACGTCCACTTTCTGGGCATCCGTTCGCGCACGCAATTGACGGCCGAAGTCTTTGCAGCCGCCCAGAAGCTGGTGGCGGCGGGTTGCTTTTGCATCGGCACCAACCAGGTCGACCTGGATGCCGCGCGCGAGCATGGCGTGGCGGTGTTTAACGCCCCTTATTCCAACACCCGCTCGGTGGCCGAGCTGGTGCTGGCCGAAGCCATTCTTCTTTTGCGCGGCGTGCCCGAAAAAAGCGCGGTGGCGCACCGCGGCGGCTGGCTCAAGTCGGCCGAGAACGCGTTCGAGATCCGCGGCAAGACGCTGGGCATCGTGGGCTACGGCTCCATTGGTGCCCAGTTGTCGGTGCTGGCCGAGGCGCTGGGCATGAACGTGGCCTTCTACGACGTGGTGACCAAGCTGCCACTGGGCAATGCGCGCCAGGTGCGGGAACTGCACCAGTTGCTGGCCCAGAGCGACATCGTGACCCTGCACGTGCCGGAGACGCAGGCCACGCAATGGATGATCGGCGCGGCGGAAATCGCCGCCATGAAGCCGGGCTCGATCCTGATCAATGCCTCGCGCGGCTCGGTCGTCGAAATCGAGCCGCTGGCCGAGGCGCTGAAGCAGAACAAGCTGCTGGGCGCCGCGATCGACGTCTTCCCGGTCGAACCGCGCACCAACAAGGATGAGTTCCAGTCGCCGCTGCGCGGGCTCGACAACGTGATCCTCACGCCCCACATCGGCGGCTCGACGATGGAGGCGCAGGCCAACATCGGTCTCGAGGTGGCGGAAAAACTGGTGAAGTACAGCGACAACGGCACCTCGACCTCGTCGGTCAACTTTCCAGAGGTGGCGCTGCCTGCGCACCCTGGCAAGCACCGGCTGCTGCACATCCACCGCAACGTGCCGGGCGTGCTGTCGGAGATCAACAAGATCTTCTCGGACAACAACATCAACATTTCCTCGCAGTTCCTGCAGACCAACGAGAAGATCGGCTACGTGGTGACGGACATCGACGCGGCGTATTCCGACCTGGCCCTGGAAAAGTTGGCCAAGGTGAACGGGACGATCCGCAGCCGAGTGCTGTTCTGAGGTTCCCCAGGGGCTACTTAATAGGGGAACGGAGGCGGCCCCGGGCAAACCCCCGGGCGCTGCCCTAAAATCTCCACCCCCGGCTATGGGCGCGCAGCGCCCGGCCGAGGTGCCACCCCGATGAATGCTCCGACCGCGTTGACCACGCTGTTGTCACAGGCCGCAGAGCCTGTACGACTGCGCGAGATCCCCTATAACTACACCAGCTTTTCCGACCGAGAGATCGTGATCCGCCTGTTGGGCGAGCGCGGCTGGGAACTGCTCCAGACCCTGCGCGCCGAGCGCCGTACCGGCCGATCGGCCCGCATGCTCTACGAGGTGCTCGGCGACATCTGGGTGGTCCAGCGCAACCCCTACCTGGTCGACGACCTGCTGGACAACCCTCGCCGCCGCGGGCAACTGGTCGATGCGCTCAGGCATCGCCTCGCTGAGGTGCAGAAGCGCCGCACCCCCGACAGCGACCTGCCACGCGACCAGCTCGTGGGCGAACTCACGGGCCTCGTCGGCCAGGCCGTCGCGGCCTTCGACTCCGCCTTTCGCGATGTGGCGGCCCTTCGCCGCAAGGCCACGCGCGTACTGGGCCGCCTCACGGCCAAGGACAACATCAAGTTCGACGGCCTCTCGCGCGTGTCGCACGTGACCGACGCCACCGACTGGCGCGTGGAATATCCCTTCGTGGTGCTGTGCCCCGACACCGAGGCCGAGATGGCCCTGCTGGTCAAGGGCTGCATCGAACTGGGGCTCACCATCATTCCGCGCGGCGGCGGCACCGGCTACACCGGCGGCGCGATTCCGCTCACGTGGAAGAGCGTGGTCATCAACACCGAAAAGCTCGAGGCCATGACCGAGGTCGAGATGGTCTCGCTGCCCGGCCTCGATGCGCCCGTGGCCACTGTCTGGACCGAGGCGGGCGTGGTCACGCAGCGCGTGGCCGATGCCGCCGAGCGGGCCGGCTATGTGTTCGCGGTCGACCCGACCTCCGCCGAAGCCTCGTGCGTCGGTGGCAACGTGGCGATGAATGCGGGCGGCAAGAAGGCCGTGCTCTGGGGCACGGCGCTCGACAACCTGGCTTCATGGCGCATGGTGACGCCGCAGGCCGAATGGCTCGAGGTCACGCGCATCGGCCACAACCTCGGCAAGATCCACGACGCCGAGAGCGCCGTGTTCGAGTTGCAGTACTACGCCGCCGACGGCAAGACCAAGCTGCGCACCGAGCGCCTCGACATTCCCGGCCGCACCTTCCGCAAGGAAGGCCTCGGCAAGGACGTGACCGACAAGTTCCTTTCTGGCCTGCCGGGCATCCAGAAAGAAGGCTGCGACGGCCTCATCACCAGCTGCCGCTGGGTGGTGCACCGCATGCCGGCGCACACGCGCACCGTGTGCCTCGAATTCTTCGGCAACGCGAAGGACGCGGTGCCCAGCATCGTCGAGATCAAGGACTTCATGTTCGCCGAGCAGAAGCGCTCTGGTGTGCTGCTGGCCGGTCTGGAGCACCTGGACGACCGCTACCTGAAGGCCGTGGGCTACGCCACCAAGTCGAAGAAGCACGGCGGTCTGCCGAAGATGGTGCTGTTCGGCGACATCGCGGGCGACGACGCCGACGCCGTGGCGCGCGTCACGTCGGAAGTGGTGCGCATCGCCAATTCGCGCAGCGGCGAAGGCTTCATCGCCATCAGCCCTGAGGCGCGCAAGAAATTCTGGCTCGACCGCAAGCGCACGGCCGCCATCAGCAAGCACACCAACGCCTTCAAGATCAACGAAGACGTGGTGATTCCGCTACCGCGCATGGCCGAGTACAGCGACGGCATCGAGCGCATCAACATCGAGCTGTCGCTCAAGAACAAGCTGGAGCTCACCGACGCGCTCGAGGCCTTTTTGCTGCGCGGCAACCTGCCGCTCGGCAAGAGCGACGACGCGCATGAAATTCCGGCGGCCGAGCTGCTCGAAGATCGCGTGGCGCAGGCCGTAGCGCTGGTGCAGAGCGTGCGTGCGCTCTGGGCCGAATGGCTGCGCGACGCCGACCGGCTGTTTCCGCAGCTGCAAGACCACACCCTGCGCGCCAGCTGGAAGACCCAACTGCGCCAGCCGCTGCAGGAAATTTTCAGCGGCGCCGAATTCGCGCCCATCGTTGCCGAATGCGTGGCGATCCACAAGCAGGTGCTCAAGGGCCGTGTGTGGGTGGCGCTGCACATGCATGCCGGCGACGGCAACGTGCACACCAACATTCCCGTCAACAGCGACAACTACGACATGCTGCAGACCGCGCATGCCGCGGTGGTGCGCATCATGGCGCTGGCACGCAGCCTGGACGGCGTGATTTCGGGCGAGCACGGCATCGGCATCACCAAGCTCGAATTCCTGAGCGACGAAGAGCTGAAGCCCTTCATGGACTACAAGCAGCGCGTTGACCCCGAAGGCCGCTTCAACAAGGGCAAGCTGGTGCGCCCGCCTGCCGGCGAAAACGTCGAGCTGCATGCCGATTTGACCAACGCCTACACGCCGAGCTTCGGCCTCATGGGTCACGAGTCCCTGATCATGCAGCAGAGCGACATCGGCGCCATTGCCGACAGCGTGAAGGACTGCCTGCGCTGCGGCAAGTGCAAGCCGGTGTGCGCCACCCACGTGCCGCGAGCCAATCTGCTGTACAGCCCGCGCAACAAGATCCTGGCGACCTCGCTGCTGGTCGAGGCTTTCCTGTATGAAGAGCAGACCCGGCGCGGCATCAGCATCAAGCACTGGGAAGAGTTCGAGGACGTAGCCGACCATTGCACCGTGTGCCACAAGTGCCTCACGCCGTGCCCGGTGAAGATCGACTTTGGCGACGTGTCGATGAACATGCGCAACCTGTTGCGCAAGATGGGGCAAAAGAGCTTCCGGCCCGGCAATGCGGCCGCGATGTTCTTCCTCAACGCGACCAATCCGCAGACCATCAAGGCGGTGCGCGCGGGCATGGTGGGCATCGGCTTCAAGGCGCAGCGCCTGGCGAACGACCTGCTGCGCGGGCTTGCCCGTAAGCAGACTGCCGCGCCGCCGGCCACGCTGGGCCCTGCACCGATCAAGGAGCAGTTGATCCACTTCATCAACAAGAAGATGCCGGGCAACCTGCCGAAGCAGACGGCGCGCGCGCTGCTCGACATCGAGGATGCCGACTACGTGCCGATCATCCGCAACCCGAAGGCGACCACGTCGGAGACGGAGGCGGTGTTCTACTTTCCGGGCTGCGGCTCGGAGCGGTTGTTCTCGCAGGTGGGCCTGGCCACGCAGGCCATGCTCTGGCATGCCGGAGTGCAGACGGTGCTGCCGCCCGGATACCTGTGCTGTGGCTACCCGCAGCGCGGCAGCGGCCAGTTCGACAAGGCCGAGAAGATGATCACGGACAACCGCGTGCTCTTCCACCGCGTGGCCAACACGCTCAACTACCTGGACATCAAGACCGTGGTGGTGAGCTGCGGCACCTGCTACGACCAGCTGCAGGGCTACCAGTTCGACAAGATCTTTCCCGGCTGCCGCATCATCGACATCCACGAGTACCTGCTCGAGAAGGGCATCACGCTCGCCGATGCGGGCGGTGGCGGTTACCTGTACCACGACCCCTGCCACAGCCCGATGAAGCTGCAGGACCCGATGAAGACCGTGAAGGCGCTGGTCGGCGACAACGTGCTGAAGAACGACCGCTGCTGCGGCGAATCGGGCACGCTGGGCGTGTCGCGGCCCGACATCTCCACGCAGATCCGCTTCCGCAAGGAAGAAGAGCTCAAGAAGGGCGAGGCCGCATTGCGCGCGAGCGGCCAGGTCGGCGAGAAGGACAACGTCAAGATCCTCACCAGCTGCCCGAGCTGCCTGCAAGGCCTTTCGCGCTACGGCAACGACCTGAACAACGGCCTGCTCGAAGCCGACTACATCGTGGTCGAAATGGCCAACAAGATCCTCGGCAAGGACTGGATGCCGGAATACGTGGCGGCGGCCAACCACGGCGGGATCGAACGGGTGCTGGTATGACCATGGCCACCACCGGCCCGGTCCCGGGCTGCCCGTTCTGCGAAGGCCCGGGTGGCCGCATCGTGTTCGAAGGCACGAAGCTTCGCGTCATTCATGCCGAAGAGGCCGGTTTCCCGGCCTTCTACCGCGTGATCTGGCGCGAGCACGCAGCGGAATTTTCCGACCTCAGTGCCGCCGACCGTGTGCTGTGCATGGAAGCGGTGACGGTGGTCGAGCAGTGCCTGCGTGAACATCTGTCCCCCGCCAAGATCAACCTCGCGGCGCTCGGCAACATGGTGCCGCACCTGCATTGGCACGTGATCGCGCGCTTTGCAGGCGACACCCATTTTCCCGGCTCGGTGTGGGCTCCGGTGCAGCGCGAGGCGGATGCAGCCCAACTGGCTGCCGTGGCCGAGCGCCTGCCTGAACTGGAGCGTGCGATGATGGCCCGACTGGGCACAAGGAGCTTCTGATGGCAGGTTTGCAAGCCGGCGCACCGACGCCGCAATCGATCACCGTGCACGGCCAGTCGCGTGTGCTCGAGGTCGGGTTCTCCGACGGTGCCACCTTCCGCATCCCGTTCGAGCTGATGCGCATCTATTCGCCCTCCGCCGAGGTACAGGGCCATGGCCCGGGTCAGGAAATCCTGCAGACCGGGAAGCGCGAGGTCGAACTGGTCGATCTCAAGCCGGTGGGCAACTACGCCGTGCAGCCGGTCTTCAGCGACGGCCACGACACGGGCATCTTCTCGTGGGACCTGCTGTACGAACTCGGCGCCAAGGAGGCCGAGCTTTGGGCCGAATACGAGCGCCGACTCGCCGCGGCGGGCGTCGACCGCGATGCGCCCATGCTCGACAAGGGCGGCGGTGCCGCCTGTGGGAGCCACTGAGCCGGCCCTTGGCCGCGATCACGGGGCCGTCCTGCGGCCCGCTATTTGAAGAAAAAAGCAACAAAGCCCGCCGTCTTCGGAGGGTCGCGTTCTTGAGGTGTGAGCTTCCGCCCTAATATCAGTCCCATGAGCACCACCCACTTCGGCTTCGAAAAAGTCGACGAAAGCGAGAAAGCGCAACGCGTCCGTGGCGTCTTCGATTCCGTTGCCACCCGCTACGACCTCATGAACGACCTGATGTCGATGGGGCTGCATCGCGCCTGGAAGGCCTACACCGTGATGGTGGCCAACGTGGGCGAAGGGTCGCGCGTGCTCGACATCGCGGGCGGCACCGGCGACCTCGCGCTCGCCTTCTCGAAGAAGGTGGGTGCCAGCGGCAAGGTGGTGCACACCGACATCAACGAAGCCATGCTGCGCACCGGCCGCGACCGCCTGCTCGATGCCGGCGTCGCGCTGCCCACTCTGGTGTGCGACGCAGAAAAGCTGCCGTTCCCGAGTGACCATTTCGACGTGGTGACCGTGGCGTTCGGCCTCCGCAACATGACGCACAAGGACTTGGCCCTGAAGGAAATGAACCGCGTGCTCAAGCCGCGCGGCAAGCTCCTGGTGCTCGAGTTCTCGAAAGTCGCCAAGCCACTCGCCAAGGCCTACGACTGGTATTCGTTCAACGTTCTGCCCAAGCTGGGCAAGCTGGTGGCGGGCGACGACGCGAGCTATCGCTACCTGGCCGAATCCATCCGGATGCACCCCGCGCAGGACGAGCTCAAGACCCTCATGAAAGAGGGCGGTTTCGGGCATGTGGACTATCACAACATGACGGGTGGCGTGGTCGCCCTTCATGTTGGAATCAAGTGTTGATGACGCGAATTCTTCGCTCAAAAGAGGAGACGACATGAAAAGTTTGAGTTCTTTGTTCCTGGCTTGCGTGCTGGCCCTGGTCAGCGTGCAAGCCGATGCAGCGCGCATCGGCGGCGGCAAATCGGTCGGTCGCCAGTCGTCCAACGTGACGCAGCGTGAATCCGCATCGCCCACTGCGCCCACCCAGCAAAACGCGGCCACCGCAACGCCCAAGCCTGCCACGCCGGCGCCCGCTGCCGCGGCACCGAAGCGTCCGTGGGGCGCCATGCTCGGCGGCCTCGCTGCCGGCCTCGGCCTTGCCTGGCTCGCGAATTCGCTGGGCCTTGGTGCCGGCTTTGCCAACATCCTGCTGATCGGGCTGCTCGTGATGGCCGCACTGTTCGTCTGGCGCATGTTCAAGGCGCGTTCGGCTGCGTCTTCGGGCGCCAACCGCCCGGGCGGCTTCGCATTCGAAGGCGCGGGCAACCCGGCGAATGCCAGTTCCCCCGCGCAGTACAGCCCGAACAACGTCGGCAATGACGCGTCGGCCCGGCCCTGGGAGCGCAACACCAGCGCTTTCGACGCCACGCCCGCACACACCGACGAACGGCACGGCAGCAGCCTTTCCGCGGCTGGTGCCGCGGCCGGCGGCAGCATGATCGGCTCGGCGCTGTCGGGTTCGCAGTCGTGGGGCATTCCGGTCGGCTTCGACGTCGACGGCTTCCTTGCAGCCGCCAAGCGCAACTTCGTGACCCTGCAGGACGCCTGGGACCGCGCTGACGTCACCACGCTTCGCTCGATGATGACCGACGGCATGGTCGACGAGATCCGCGCCCAGCTGGCCGATCGCGCCAGCCACACCGGCGGCGCCTCGAACAAGACCGAAGTCGTGATGCTCGACGCCAAGCTGCTCGGCATCGAGGAAATGGGCGACGTGTACATGGCAAGCGTGGAGTTCTCCGGCATGATCCGCGAAGACGCTTCCGCCGGCCCCGGCCCGTTCCGCGAGGTCTGGAACATGACCAAACCCACCAGCGGCACCAGCGGCTGGCTCGTGGCGGGCGTGCAAGCGCTTCAGTAAGCGCACCGCGGCGGCCGAGAGGCCGTCCGCAGAACCGATAATGGGGACATGGCCACACCATCGTCCCCATTTTCTTTTCTCGACGATCTATTCAATCGCATCGGCGAGCGCCTTCAGCCGCCCGCCTGGGCGGTGCACGAGATCCAGCACCGTGCTGTGCTGTTTCTGAACCACGTGCTGCAGCAGGAACCTGAGGCCCAGCAGCGGCTGCTGCGGCAGCAGGGGAGGGTGGTGCGCTTCCAGTGGCGCTTCGTGACCATGGAGCTGGTGGCCACGCCCGCCGGCCTCCTTGACCTCGCGCCCGCCGGATCGGTGCCCGAGCTCACGCTCACCGTCACCGACGAATCCCCCTTCGACCTGGCACGCAACACCTTGCGCGGCGGCAAGCCTTCGGTGCAGATCATCGGCGACGTGCAGCTCGCGGCCGAAGTCAACTGGCTGGTCGACCACGTTCGCTGGGATCTCGAGGACGATCTCGCCCGGCTGATCGGCGATGTGCCAGCGCACACCATTTCCAACGGCGCGCGCCGCGTGGTGGGTGCACTGCGCCAGTTCGTCGGCGATCGCAAGCCCCAGCAGGCCGGCGGCTCGGCGAGCACGCCCGAATGAGGCGCTTCTACCGCGGGCTCTTCATCGTCTGGGTCGCGCTGCGCTACGGCCTGGACGAGCTCGTGCTCACGAGCTTCCAGAAACCCTGGCTGCGCGTGGTGGCGCGCGTCGTTTCCATCGGCCGCAACCTCGATGCGCCCCGCGGCCAGCGGCTGCGCGAGGCGCTCGAACGGCTGGGCCCCATCTTCGTCAAGTTCGGCCAGGTGCTGTCGACCCGGCGCGACCTGCTGCCGCCCGACATTGCCGACGAGCTCGCTTTCCTGCAAGACAGGGTGCCGCCGTTCCCTTCGTCGGTGGCCATCGCGACCATCGAGCGCGCCTTCCGCCGCCCGGTGGGCGACGTGTTCGTCCAGTTCGACGAGACGCCGATTGCCAGCGCGTCGATCGCGCAGGTGCACTTTGCGACCATTCGCACCAACGATGACGAGGTGCGCGAGGTCGCGGTCAAGGTGCTGCGTCCCAGCATGCGCGGCGTGATCGAGAAAGACCTGGCCCTCATGGCCATGATGGCCGGCTGGGTCGAGAGGCTGTCGCCCGATGGCAAGCGCCTGAAGCCGCGCGAGGTGGTGGGCGAGTTCGACAAATACCTGCACGACGAACTCGACCTGGTGCGCGAAGCGGCCAACGCCGCCCAACTGCGCCGCAACATGGCCGAGCTTGATCTGGTGCTGATTCCCGAGATGTTCTGGGATTTCTGCCATCCCGAGGTGATCGTGATGGAGCGCATGAACGGCGTGCCCATTGCACAGCTCGACCGGCTGCGCGCGGCCGGTGTCGACATTCCCAAGCTGGCGCGCGACGGCGTCACGATCTTCTTCACGCAGGTGTTTCGCGACGGTTTCTTTCACGCCGACATGCACCCGGGCAACATCCAGGTGAGCCTCGCGCCCGAGACTTTCGGGCGCTACATTTCGCTCGACTTCGGCATCATCGGCACGCTGACCGAGTCGGACAAGGAATACCTGGCGCAGAATTTCGTGGCCTTCTTCCGGCGCGACTACAAGCGCGTGGCCGAGCTTCACCTCGAAAGCGGCTGGGTGCCCGAAGGCACCCGCATCGACGAGCTGGAAGCGGCGATACGCACCGTCTGCGAGCCGTACTTCGACCGGCCGCTGCGGGAAATCTCGCTCGGCATGGTGCTCATGCGCCTGTTCCAGACCTCGCGCCGCTTCCACGTCGAGATCCAGCCGCAGCTGGTGCTGTTGCAGAAAACCCTGCTCAATATCGAAGGATTGGGCCGCCAGCTCGACCCCGAGCTAGACCTCTGGCATACCGCCAAGCCGTTCCTCGAGAAATGGATGGTCGACCAGATCGGGCCCAGGAAGCTGTTCGAGCAGCTCAAGGCCGAGGCGCCGCGCTATGCAAAATTGCTGCCGCAGTTGCCGCGCCTGCTGCACGATTTCCTTGAAAATCGGCCCGCCGACCACCGCCGTGAGCTGCTGGAACTCCTGGCCGCGCAGAAACGGACCAACCGGTTGCTGCAGGCCATTCTCTATGGTGGCATGGGATTTGTATTGGGGTTGCTCGCCATGCAGGTGCTGGTGCGCGTGAAGTTGTTCTAGAGGAGAGTCCCCGTGCTGTTGACGCTGGTTGTCGTTTATCTGCTGGTCACCATCGCGATCGGCCTCTACGCCGCCAAGCGGGTGAAGAACACCACCGACTTCGCGATCGCGGGGCGGCATCTGCCGCTCTACATGATCGTGACGACAACCTTCGCGACCTGGTTCGGGTCCGAAACGGTACTGGGCATTCCCGCGAAGTTCATCGAAAGCGGGCTGAACGGCGTGGTCGAAGACCCCTTCGGCGCGGGTACCTGCCTGATCCTGGTCGGGCTGTTCTTCGCGGGCAAGCTCTACCGCATGACGCTCCTGACCATCAGCGACTACTACCGCGAGCGCTACGGCCGCGGTGTCGAAGTGGCCTGCTCGCTCATCATCATGCTGAGCTACCTGGGCTGGGTGTCGGCGCAGGTCACGGCGCTGGGGCTTGTGTTCAACGTGCTCTCGGCCGGTGCCATCAGCATTCCGGCGGGCATGGTGATCGGCGTCGTCTCGATCCTGGCCTACACCCTGTTCGGCGGCATGTGGTCGGTGGCGGTGACCGACTTCATCCAGATGATCATCCTCGTCTCAGGGCTGGCCATCATTGCCGTGTTCGCGGGCAACATGGCTGGCGGCGCCGACAAGGTGGTGGCGTTTGCTGTCAGCAAGGACCTCTTCAAGTTCTGGCCCGAGCCCAACTGGCACGACATGGTGTTTTTCTTTGCCGCGGCCATCACGATGATGCTGGGCTCCATTCCGCAGCAGGACGTGTTCCAGCGCGTCATGTCGGCCAACAGCACCAAGGCCGCCACGCGCGGTCCCGTCATCGGCGGCGTGGCGTACATCCTGTTCGCGTTCGTGCCCATGTTCCTGGTGGCGAGCGCGCTGCTCATCATGCCGGAGCAGACCGCCGCGCTGCTGAAGGAAGATCCGCAGAAGGTGCTGCCAACGCTGGTGCTCGAGAAGATGCCCTTCGTGATGCAGGTGCTGTTCTTCGGCGCACTGCTGTCGGCCATCAAGTCGACCGCTTCGGCCACCTTGCTGGCGCCGAGCGTCACGTTCACCGAAAACATCTGGCGCCAGTTCCGGCCCGCGGGCACCGACCGCCAGAACCTCATGACCATGCGCATCACGGTGCTGGTCTTCAGCGCCGCGGTGCTGGCCTATGCCATCCGCATGCAGGGCACGCCCATCTACGAACTGGTGTCGGGCGCCTACCAGGTGCCGCTGGTCGGCGCCTTCGTGCCGCTGGTGTTCGGGTTGTACTGGCGCCGCGCCACCACCCAGGGCGCGATCGCCTCCATTTTGTTCGGTATCGGCACCTGGCTGCTGTTCCTGGCGATGCCCTGGGGCGCGGCATTCCCGGCCCAGTTGGCCGGCGTGCTCGCTTCCTTTGGCGGCATGTTGGCCGGATCGCTGGCGCCGCAGTGGGTGGCCAACACCCGTACGCCGCATCGGCTGCTGGCCACGGAACCGGCCTGAAGACGCGCCTCTTGGCGGGGCGGCCCTTATAATCGAGGGCTTTGCGAGCGTCCTTTGCCAGGCCTCAGTCAGGCCTTTGCGCCGAGTCCGCGCCGCTTTTCCATTCAATTCCAATGCCCATTTACGCCTACAAGTGCAGCGCCTGCGGCTTTGCCAAGGACGCCCTGCAGAAAATGTCCGATGCGCCGCTGACGGTGTGCCCGACGTGCGGCGCGAGTGCGTTCGAGAAGCAAGTCACTGCCGCCGGTTTCCAACTCAAGGGTTCCGGCTGGTACGTGACTGATTTCCGCGACGGTGGCGGCAAGAAGGCCGAGCCGGCAACCGCGGCTCCCGCGGCAGCCAACGGCGACTCCGCAGCGCCGGTCACCGCCGCCGCCAAGACCGCGGAAGCTTCCAGTCCTGCGCCCGCCCCTGTGTCCAGCCCGGCGCCGGCGCCAGCCCCCGTAGCAGCCGCCAAAGGCGCCTGAGAACACACACCATGCTCGCCCTGCGCAAATGGCTGTTTTCCGGCTTGCTGGTGATTGTTCCGCTGTTCATCACCCTGGCGGTGCTGAAGTGGATCATCGACACGCTGGACCAGACGCTCTGGGTGCTGCCATCGGTTTGGCAGAAATGGCTTTATGACAACAACGTGCGTGGTCTTGGCGTGCTGCTCACGCTGGCCATCCTGCTGGGCGTCGGCGCCATTGCGAGCAATTTCGTGGGCAAGCGCCTGCTGGGCTGGGGCGACGCGGTGGTGCGGCGCATCCCCGTCGTCCGCTCGATCTACTCGAGCGTCAAGCAGGTGTCCGACACGCTCTTTTCCGAGAATGGCAACGCCTTTCGGACGGCCGTGCTGGTGCAGTGGCCGCGCGAAGGGGTCTGGACCATCGCCTTCGTGACCGGCACGCCCGGCGGTGACGTGGTCGAGCACCTGGGCGGCGGCGACTATCTCAGCGTCTACGTACCGACCACGCCCAATCCCACGGGCGGCTATTTCGTGATGCTCAAGCGCAGCGACTGCATCGAACTCAAGATGAGCGTGGACGAAGCGCTCAAGTACATCGTCTCGATGGGGGTGGTCGTTCCCGGCGGCCCCACATCCATCGCGATCAAGTAAAAAACGCGCCTTTCCGGCGCCGGAATCCAAGATATGGCCATGCGTACTCACTATTGCGGTCTTGTGACCGAAGCCCTGATGGGCCAAACCGTCACCCTGTGCGGCTGGGTCAACCGCCGCCGCGACCACGGCGGCGTGATCTTCGTCGACGTGCGCGACCGCGAAGGCTACGTGCAGGTGGTGTGCGACCCCGATCGCGCCTCCACCTTCGCCGTGGCTGAAAACCTGCGCAACGAGTTCTGCGTGCAGATCACGGGCCTGGTGCGTTCGCGCCCAGAAGGCACGACCAACGACAGCCTGAAGAGCGGCAAGATCGAAGTGCTGTGCCATGAACTCAAGGTGCTGAATCCGTCGGTCACGCCGCCGTTCCTGCTGGACGACGACAACCTCTCGGAAACCACCCGCCTCACGCACCGCGTGCTCGACCTGCGCCGCCCGGCCATGCAGCGCAACATGATGCTGCGCTACAAGGTCACGATGGAAACGCGCAAGTTCCTCGATGCCAACGGCTTCATCGACATCGAGACCCCGATGCTCGGCAAGTCCACGCCCGAAGGTGCGCGCGACTACCTCGTGCCCAGCCGCGTGCACGACGGCAGCTTCTTCGCGCTGCCGCAGTCGCCCCAGCTCTTCAAGCAGCTGCTGATGGTGGCCGGCTACGACCGCTACTACCAGATCGTGAAGTGCTTCCGCGACGAAGACCTGCGCGCCGACCGCCAGCCCGAGTTCACGCAGATCGACATCGAGACCTCGTTCCTCGCCGAGGAAGAAATCCGCGAGATGTTCGAAGGCATGATCCGCACCGTGTTCCGCAATGCCGCGGGCATCGACCTGCCGGTGTTCCCAACCATGACGTACGGGGACGCGATGTTCAAGTACGGCTCCGACAAGCCCGACCTGCGCGTGAAGCTCGAGTTCACCGAACTCACCGAGCTCATGAAGCGCGTGGAGTTCAAGGTGTTTTCGAACGCCGCCACCATGCAGGGCGGCCGCGTCGTTGCACTGCGCGTGCCGGGCGGCGGTGCCGAAGGCGGCCTCTCGCGCGGCGAGATCGACGCGTATCAAGAGTTCGTCAAGATCTACGGCGCCAAGGGCCTGGCCTACATCAAGGTCAACGACGCAGCCGCCGGCCGCGAAGGCCTGCAAAGCCCGATCGTCAAGAACCTCGACGATGCCTCGCTGGCCGAGATCATCGCCCGCACGGGTGCCCGCAACGGCGACATCCTGTTCTTCGGCGCCGACAAGGAAAAGGTCGTCAACGACGCCATCGGCGCGCTGCGCGTGAAGATCGGCCACAGCGCCTTCGGCAAGAAGGCGGGCCTGTTCGACGACCGCTGGGCGCCGCTGTGGGTGGTCGACTTCCCGATGTTCGAGTTCGACGAGGAAGGCCAGCGCTGGTCGGCCGTGCACCATCCGTTCACCGCACCCAAGGACGGCCATGAAGACCTCATGGACACCGCGCCCGAGAAGTGCATTGCCAAGGCCTATGACATGGTGCTGAACGGCATCGAGATGGGCGGCGGCTCGGTGCGTATCCACCGCGAGGAAGTGCAGAGCAAGGTCTTCCGCGCGCTCAAGATCAATGCAGAGGACGCGCAGCTCAAGTTCGGCTTCCTGCTCGACGCGCTGCAGTATGGCGCGCCGCCGCACGGCGGCATTGCCATCGGCCTCGATCGCCTGGTCATGCTCATGACCGGTGCCGAGTCGATCCGCGACGTGATTGCCTTCCCCAAGACCCAGCGCGCGCAAGACCTGCTCACGCAGGCGCCGAGCCCGGTCGACGAGAAGCAGCTGCGCGAGCTGCACATCCGGCTGCGCAACGTCCAGCAGCCCGCCTGATGTGTCCATGACGACCATCGGCCGGCCCTGGAAGATTCCGGAGTCGGTGCTGGTCGTCATTCACACGCCGGCGCTCGAGGTGCTGTTGATTCGGCGCGCGGATGCGCATGAGTTCTGGCAGTCGGTTACGGGCAGCAAGGACCTGCTCGACGAGCCGCTTGCGCTCACCGCGGCGCGCGAGGTGGCGGAAGAAACCGGTATCCAGTGCGGGGAGGGCAGCCCGCTGGCAGCCCGGCTGGTCGACTGGCAGCTGCGCAACGTCTACGAAATCTATCCCGGCTGGCGTGCGCGCTACGAGCCCGGCATCACGCACAACACCGAGCATCTCTTCGGACTCTGCGTGCCCGAGCGCGTGGTGCCCACGCTCCACCCCCGCGAGCACACGGCCTGGAAATGGCTGCCCTATCGCGAGGCCGCCGATGCGTGTTTTTCCCCATCGAATGCCGAAGCCATTCTGTTGCTGCCAGAATTTGCGCGATGAACCTGCCGGCACACACGCTTCGGGTCGCGACCTACAACATCCACAAGGGTGTGCAAGGCATCGGGCCTGCCCGGCGCCTCGAAATCCATAACCTGGGGCATGCGATCGAGCAGCTGGACGCCGACATCGTCTGCCTGCAGGAGGTTCGCAAGATGAACCGGCAGGCGCAGGCGCGTTTTGCGCGCTGGCCCGAGATGCCGCAGGCCGATTTCCTGGCGCCCGAGGGCTACACCGCCGTCTACGAGACCAATGCCGTCACGCGCCACGGGGAGCATGGCAATGCGCTACTCACCCGGTGGCCGGTGATACGTACCGGGCACCAGGATATTTCAGACCATCGATTCGAGCAACGCGGGCTGTTGCACGTCGTCATCGAATTCGAGGAACGACCGGTGCATGCCATCGTTGTGCACCTGGGACTCATCAAGGGCAGCCGTGTGCGGCAGGTGGCCCGGCTGCGCGAGTTCATCGAACGCGAAGTGCCGGCGGGCGAGGCGGTGGTGGTCGCGGGTGACTTCAACGACTGGGGCGCACGCATGCGCCACGCCATGAATGCCATGGGCTTGCGCGACACCAGCGACCTGCGCGGCCCGCCGACGCTCACCTATCCCTCGCGATTGCCGGTGGCGCAGCTTGATTTCATCTACGCGCGGCAGCTCGAGCCCACGGCCTGCTCGGTGCCACGCGGTCCGATCTGGGCCCGGATGTCCGATCACCTGCCGCTGGTGGCTGATTTCACGCTGGCCTGAGGCGGAGCCCGGCGGGCTTTGCACCCCGCGCCGCTTCTCCCGCCCCGGCAGCCAGAATGGGTTCGCTGATACCATGCGCGGATGCTGAGGAAAACCGACGTGGAACCGCGCCCTGATGGCAACAACGACGACGAGGGCACACCCGTCTCGGTGAAGATCCGCGAGCGCCTGACGGCCGCGCGCAAGCGCTTCAACGCCAACGACAACATCGCCGAGTTCATCGAGCCGGGCGAGCTGGAGTCTTTGCTCGACGAGGTCGAGATCAAGATGAAGGGCGTGCTCGAGAGCCTGGTGATCGATCTCGAGAACGACCACAACACCGGCAACACCGCTCGCCGCGTGGCCAAGATGTACCTCAACGAAGTGTTCAAGGGCCGCTATGTGGCGCCGCCTTCGCTCACCGAGTTTCCGAATGCTGAGCACCTGAACGAGCTGATGATCGTCGGCCCGATCACCGTGCGCAGCGCCTGCTCGCACCACTTCTGCCCGATCATCGGCAAGCTGTGGATCGGCATCATGCCGAACGAGCACACCAACGTGATCGGCCTGTCCAAGTACGCCCGCCTGGCCGAATGGGTCATGGGCCGTCCGCAGATCCAGGAAGAAGCCGTCGTGCAGCTGGCCGACCTGATCCAGGAAAAGACCCAGCCAGACGGCTTGGCGCTGGTGATGGAAGCCGAGCACTTCTGCATGGCCTGGCGCGGCGTGAAGGAAATGGACAGCAAGATGATCAACTCCGTGATGCGCGGCGTGTTCCTGAAAGACCCGAGCCTGCGCCGCGAATTCCTTTCCCTGCTGCCTAGAAGGAGCTGAAGATGCTGGTCCGACTCCTCTACGCCAGCCGCGCCGTGGACAACAGCCCCGAGGCGGTCGAAGCCATCCTTGCGCAATCGCGCGCGCACAACACGGCCTGCGGCATCACCGGCATTCTTTGCTATGGCGCCGGCACCTTCCTGCAGGCCATCGAAGGCGGCCGTACGGCCATCAGCGAGCTGTACGGCCACATCCAGCGCGATGCACGCCACAAGGATGTGGTGCTGCTGCACTACGAAGAAATTTCCGAGCGTCGCTTCGGCGGCTGGACCATGGGGCAGGTCAACCTCTCCAAGCTCAATGCCTCGACGCTGCTCAAGTACTCGGAAAAGCCGGAGCTCAATCCGTACGCGGTGTCGGGCAAGGTGTCGCTAGCCTTGCTAGAAGAATTGATGGCCACCGCCGCCATCGTCGGCCGCCACTAGAACACGTGCCCCCACGCTCGGCACTTCGTGTCCGCGCTGTCCGGCGTTGCTCGATCGCGCGCAGCGCGTAGTCGCGGGTGCCGCTCTCCGCTTTTGCACTGATCCTGCTCGCCGGGATCATCCACGCCAGCTGGAACATCGCCGCCAAGAAGGCGAATGGCGATGCGCGCTTCGCCTTCCAGAGCGGTGTGTTCATGGCCATCGTATGGGCGCCTGTGGGCATCGCACTGGGCTGGCGCGTGGTGCCAGGCTGGGGCCTCAAGGAGTGGGGCTTCGTCGCGCTGAGCGGTGTGCTGCACGTCTTCTACTACGTCATCCTGCTGCGCGGCTACCGCAAGTCCGACCTCACGGTGGTCTATCCGCTGGCGCGTGGTTCGGGGCCGCTGTTGTCGTCGCTGGTCGCGATTCTCTTCCTTGGCGAGCGCATCAGCCTGATCGGGGTTGCTGGTATCGCGGGCGTGGTACTCGGCGTGTTCCTGGTGGCCGGCGGGCCGGGCCTGTGGCGCAAGAAGCATGACGCCGTCCAGAGCGCCCGCGTGAAAAAGGGCATCCGCTACGGCGTGCTGACCGGCGCCTTCATCGCGGCCTACACCGTGGCCGACAGCTATGCGGTCAAATTCCTGGCGATGTCGCCGATCCTGCTCGACTACTTCAGCAACTTCGTGCGCGTGGGCCTGTTGCTGCCCGCGGCGCTGCACGACCGCGCTACCACGGCGCGCATGTGGCGCGCGCAATGGAAGTACGCGCTGCTGGTGGCGGCGATCAGTCCGGTTTCCTACGTGCTAGTGCTCTATGCGGTGCAGCAGGCGCCCATTTCGCACGTCGCGCCCGCGCGTGAAGTCTCGATGCTCTTTGCGGCGCTCATCGGCGGCCATCTGCTGCGCGAGGGCGATCGCCTGTTGCGCCTGCTGGGCGCCGCCTTCATTGCCGCTGGCGTGGTGGCGCTTGCGCTAGGGTAAGGGCCGAGCTCGATGCTGCTCTTCGGTTGCGATTTTTCATGCGCACCCACGCCGCGCAAGCCGATCGTCGTGGCCACGGGCAGCACGGGCAGAAACGGCGACGAGGGCACGCTGGCGCTGACAGGCCTCCAGCGCTTCACCACCCTGGACGCCTGGGCCAGGTGGCTGCGCACCGAACCGGAATGGATTGGCGGTTTCGATTTTCCTTTCGGCCTTCCGCGCGAACTGGTCGAGCACCTGCGCTGGCCGCGGGAGTGGAACGCGCTCATGACCCACTACGCCGGCCTGAGCCGCGCCGACATCCGCACCACCTTTGCCGCTTTCTGCGCCGCGCGGCCGGTCGGCGGCAAGTTCGCACACCGGGCTACCGATGCGCCCGCCGGTTCGAGCCCGTCGATGAAATGGGTCAATCCGCCCGTGGCCTTCATGCTTCATGCGGGCGTGCCGCCGCTACTGGCCGCGGGCGCGAGCCTGCCGGGTCTGCACGCCGGCTGCCTCCCCGGCCGCGTGGCGCTGGAGGCCTATCCGGGGCTGCTGGCGCGCGAGCTGATCGGGCGCCGCAGCTACAAAAGCGACGAAATGGCCAAGCAGACGCCCGAACGGCTGGCGGCGCGAGGCGACCTGCTCGTATCGCTCGAAGCGGGCACTTCGCGGCTGGGTCTGCGGCTGGTGCTCGGCGGCGCACAGCGCGCCGAGTTGCTGGGCGATGCCCGCGGCGACCACATCGATGCGGTGCTGTGCCTGGTGCAGGCGGCCTGGAGCGCACAGCGCGCTTCCACGCCCGGACCGGGCTATGGCCTGCCCGAGCAGATCGATCCGCTCGAAGGCTGGATCGCGACAGCCTGAGCTTTCCTGTCCTACAGAAATTCGGGCCACTGGCCATACCCTCGCTGCCCAACGTGAAAGTTAGAGTAGCCATGGCTGCTTCCGTGGCCAAGCCTTTTTCCCAGCTCCGTGAGAGCGCCTGGAGGATTCAAATGAACAAGATTCGTCAAACTACCTTGCCGTACCCGCGCACGTGGCTCGCCCTGCTGTTGGCCGGCGCCGCACTGACGCTCGCTGCATGCGACAGGTCGGACAACCGCACGGCCGGCGAGAAGCTCGACAGTGCCATCTCGAAGACCGAGAAGGCTGCCGATACCGCCGCCGCCAAGACTGGAGAGGCTGTCCGGGACGCCAAGGCCAAGATCGATGCCTCCAACACCACCGCCGAGGTGAAGGAGGGTATGGCCAACCTGAAGGACGCGGCCAAGAGCGCCGGCGCCGCCATGAGCGCTTCGGTAGACGACGCTGCGATCACCTCATCGGTTTCCGCTGGCCTCGCCAAGGACCCGGACCTGAGCGCAGCCAAGATCGACGTCGACACCAAGGGCGGTGTCGTGAGCCTCAAGGGGCCCGCCCCAAGTGCCGCCGCCAAGGCGCGCGCCGAGGAGATCGCCAAGAGCGTGCAGGGCGTCACCTCGGTGAACAACCAACTCGATGTGAAGGGCTGACGCTTCCTTGCTTTCCGCCCCAATGAAGAAAGCCCGGTTCATCCGGGCTTTCTTCTGAGTGGCGGGGCCGCAGGGCGCGTTCAGTGGCTCAGCCAGTCCTTCAACTCGTCGGCATGCTCTTCCTCGTCGGAAAGAATGTCTTCCAGCATGCGCCGCGTGGTCGGGTCCTTGTCGCCGATCAGGTTGATCATCTGGCGGTAGGTTTCAACGGCAATGCGCTCGGCCACGAGGTTGGCGCGCACCATCGCTTGCAGGTCGGTGGACTCGTCGTAGCTGGCATGGCTGCGGTCGAGCAGGTGATTAGGCGCAAAGTCGGGCTCGCCGCCCAGCTGCACGATGCGTTCCGCAATGCGGTCGGCATGGGCCGACTCTGCATTCGCATGCCCCAGGAATTCTTCGGCGATCTTCGGCGACGACACGCCATGGGCGGTGAAGTAGTGGCGCTTGTATCGCAGCACGCAGACCAGTTCTGTGGCGAGCGCGTCGTTCAGCAGCTTCACGACATCGTCCCGCCAGGGGCCGTAGCTCGGCGTGACGGCGCCTTCGTCGAGACTCTTGGCGGCCTCGCCGATGGCTTTCTCGTCGAGCACCAGATGCTGGTGTCCCGCCGGGTTCGCGGCCGTGGAAACTTGGGCATTCATGAAGGGTCCTTTCGTGGGCTTGTGTGTTTCTGCATCAGCGTGTTGACGACGTCAGCAACGTCGGATGTCTTGAGCACAGCCGCGAGCACTGCCGTGAACGAAAGCAGGCGCCACGGCTTGAGCAGCACGAGCGCCGCGCCCGTGCCCGCAGCAATCGCCATGAGCTTGGCCGGCTCCTTGCGCGCATAGTGTTCGAGCAAGGGCCGCGCAAGCTGGCCCATGGCATGGGCCGGATGGCGGCGCCACCAGCGCTCGGTCATGCTGCGCGCCATCGAGACCCATCGTCGGCTCTGGCCGAATGAATGGCCTTGCGCCTCGGAATCGTCGAAGCCGGGTGTTCCGTCCGGCTCCTGCTCGGCCGCAGCGCGCCGGACGCGAGGGCGGTCGTCTCGCTCGTCGTCGCCGTTCAGCTCTCTGACGAGCGCCCGGCGCGAAATGGCAAGCCGCTCTTTCGGCGTGAGGGAATTGCGCTCAACGTCGTTCATGGCGGGCTCCTGCTGCGTGCAACGCCGTCAGGTCGGCATGGACCTGCTCGCGCAGGTCGTCGAACCCGTAGGCTGGAAACGGACGTGCGGCCAGCCAGGCGCAGGCGCCGGCAATCGCAAGTGCCGCGCCGGGTACGGCCACCAGCACCCAGTGGAAGCTGCCATGCAGCACGCCCATCAGCACCGCAACGCCGATGAGCCCCAGCGCCAGCATCGCGCTGGCTGCCGCCAGCACGCCAGCCACGATGCGCGCGACGATGCCGCGCCCGGCCTCGGAGGCCTCCTGCCTCACCAGGGCCGCGTAGTTCGCCGCGTGTTCGGCAATGAGTTCCGGATGCCCGAGCACCGTGGAAAAGATCGGATGAAGCATGGTGCGGGGGATGGGTGGAACAACGTATCAGCGGCAGTGGATCAGTAGTCGTCCCGGCGGTTGCGGCTGGCCAGCACGATCAGCGCGGTGATCGCGGCGCCAGCTGCGGCGGCAATCAGCACCGAGCGCACGGGCTGGTCGGAGATATAGCGGCCGGTGACGTCGGCCGCCTGTTCGAGCCGGCGCTGGGCACGGGCACTCGTGGTCGAGGCCGCATCGAGGCCGCGCTGCACGGCCTGCTGCACGCGCGCTGCCAGTTGCTCGACCGCCGGTTCCGCATCGCGGCGCAGTTCGCGCACCTTCTCGCCGGCCGCATTCACTGCGTTCTGCGCATACGCGCGGGTCGTGTCGACCGCGTCGTTGGCGGTCTGGCGCGCCTCTTCGGCAATTTGCGAGGGAGTCTTGGTCGTCGTGTTCATGAGAGTTTCCTTTCCGGGGAGATGAATTGCGGGAGCCTGTTGATCGTAACGACGCTACTTGCGCCTGAGCAAGCCGGCCAGGAAACTGGCGATGGCAAGCACGGCGAAGATCACGAAAAGGATCTTTGCGATTCCTACGGCGCTGGCTGCAATGCCGCCAAAACCGAACACTGCGGCAATCAGCGCGATTACCAGAAACACCACTGCGTAATACAACATGGGGACTCCTTCGAGGCTTCGCTCGTCGTGTTGAGTGGCCCGTTCAATAAAGAAGAAGGAGATGAACGGCTTGGAATCAACCTTAAGGGCCCCCCCCCGCGAGGGCCTGTCAGCAACCGGGCGCGGGGTGCGTAGGAGATGGCCGAGTTCCTCGGGGACTCGCGTTTAACGGGGGGCGCGGCAGCCTGCCGGCGACACCGGCCGCGGTGTGTCTCAGAGCACCTTGACTGTGGGCAGCATGGCGCTCAAGCGGGTGCCGCGGCCCGGCGTCGACGAGATGGTGAGCCTGCCGCGGGCGGCCTCGACCCGGTGGCGCATGCCGGCAAGGCCGTGGGTAGAAGGGTGCACGCGCCGGGGTTCGAAGCCCTTGCCGTTGTCGGCCACTTCCACGATCACGTGGTTGTCGTAGTTCTTCAGCACGATTGTGGCCTCCGTGGCCTCCGCGTACTTGCCGATGTTGGTGAGGCTCTCCTGCACCATGCGGTAGATCGTGAGCTGGCGCGATTCGTCCATGATCACGGGCTCGAGCGCCATCTGCACCTGGATGCCCGAGCGCTCGGCAAATTCGCGTCCCAGGATTTCGAGCGATGCGACCAGCCCGAGGTTCGAAAGCGACGAGGGGCGCAGGTCTTCGATGATGCGGCGCTTGAGCGCGATGCCGCTGTTGAGGAGCTCCGTCAGGTGCTGCAGCCGCTGGGTGGCATCTGGCGCATCCAGTAGCCTGGACTTGAGCCGGGCGACGTCCAGCTTGGCGGCGGTGAGCAGCGAGCCAAGCTCGTCGTGCAGCTCGCGGGCGAGATAGCCGCGCTCTGTTTCCCGCACGTCCTGCAGATGGGTGGCCAACTCGGCGAGCGAGGCGGTGCGTTCGCGCACCTCGTCTTCCAGCGCGTTGCGTTCCCGCTGCAGCGTTTCCTGCTGGCGCTCCCCGATGGAGCGCAACGCATGCGTCTGCCGCAGGTACAGGAAGAACGCAAAAAAAGCGGCGAGCGCCACGATGGCGGTGCCGATACGAGCGAGTTGCAGCGACTTCATCACCTGCACCTGGCTTTCCTGCAGGGTCTTGTTGCTGATGGCCACCAGGTCGAGTGCGCTCTTGCGGATGGCATCCATTTCCTCGCGCCCGACGTCCGTCGTGATGACGAACTTCCAGGCGTCGTCGTTGCCGTCCTGCCGCAGCCGCACGCTCATGTCCATTTCGGCGATCTTGCGCAGCACGTGTTTGGAGAGCTCTGCCAACTGGGTACGCTCGGTCGGCCGTTCGGCGTAAAGTTGGCGTAGGGTGGCCAGATGCCCGTCGACCTGCTTCACGGCCGTGTCATAGGGTTTCCGGTAGCTGGCTTCGCCGGTCAGGAGGAAGCCTCGCTGGCCGGTTTCGGCATCGAGCATGTTCTGCAGGATGAGGTTGAGCGTGGCGCGCACCTTTTGCGCCTCGCCGATGTCTGCCAGGGCACGGGTCGACTGGCGGTAACCAGCCTCGTTGATGCCAACGAGTGCCAGTGCAGCCAGCGCCGCGAGCAGGAGGCTCACGGCCATTTTTGGAGGGGTTAACCAGTGCATGAAACTTTCGAAGGTGCTTTCAACACAAGTTCGTGAATAATCGATAACTAGCAGGGGACCGGCATGTTGCAGCTTCCACAGATGCGACACAACGAAGAAAGTAACAGATGATCAAAATTGGAATTGTGGACGACCACGCCATCGTGAGATCTGGCCTGAGGCAGTTCTTCTCCGAACACGTTGACTTGCGCGTGGCCGGCGAAGCCGCCAGCGGCCGCGAAGCCATCGAACTGGTACGTACCACCGAACTCGACGTGCTGGTGATGGACCTCTCCATGCCCGGGCAGAGCGGCATCGACGCTCTTGCCATGATCCGCGCCAAGGCGCCGGACGTGGGTATCCTGATCCTGAGCGGCTACCCCGAAGAGCACTACGCGATGAATCTCATCCGGCAGGGCGCGAGCGGGTACCTCAACAAGGAGTGCGACCCGATAGAGATCGTCAATGCGATTCGCACCATCTCGCTCGGCCGCCGCTACATCACACCGGCCGTGGCCGAGTTGCTGGCGCGCCAGCTCGACCGCAAGGACGATGCTGCACCGCACGAACAATTGTCCGAGCGGGAATTCCAGGTTTTCCTGAAGCTTGCCAAGGGCGAAACCGCGGGCGACATCGCCAAGACGCTGTCGCTGTCGGTCAAGACGGTGAGCACCTACCGTACGCGCCTGATGGAGAAGATGAACCTGTCTTCCAACAGCGACCTCACGTACTACGCGCTGAAGAACAAGCTGATCGACTAAGAACAACGGCAGAGCGCCGAAGAAGAAGCGGCCCGTTGCGGCCGCTTTTTTGTTTTCATCAGTCGGTGTTGCCCGCAGCGGGGCGGTGAGCCACCGCCTCGAGGATGCAGAAGTCGACCAGCGCGTCGATCTCGTTCGACTTGTCGAACACCGCGTCAACACCGAATTCTGCGCAGCGGCGCCGGATGTCGGGCGTCGCATAGTTGCTGAGCACCACCACCTTCTGGTTGGTCCGGCGCGTGGTGCACGCCTGGAGCACGCCCAGCCCGCTGCCTTGCTTGAGAAAAAGATCGACGACCGCCAGGTCCCACTCTTCGCTGTGGTCGTGCAGCCATTGCCTGGCATGCGCTTCGGTTTCGGCAAAGCCCACGACCGTCGTGCAGGTGAGTTCTTCCAGAGTGCCAATGAGGTTTTCACGGATCGTGGGGTTGTCTTCGACGATATAGGTCTGCAATCTGGTATCCATGCCGAACCGCGCTTCCTCTGACGTTGGCAGGTGTCTCCAAACTCCTGCTGGCGATTGCCTGCTCATCGAACATTGATGCGCCGCCGGCAAGCATCATGCAGGGTTCGGGGGGAGCGTGTTGTAGGCGGGTTCTGACGAAGCCGCTTTATCTAGCGATTCCGTAGGCAATGCCGCACGGTTTTTGCGGTCGGCTGCCGACCCGTGAAAAGTCGCGCTAGGTTTATCCAGTCAGCATGGCAACGAACGTCGTCCTTCGCAACCGGCTGCGCAACGGGCCGCTCTGGCTCAAGCTGCTGGCGGTCTTCGTGCTGCTGCTCGCCGGGCTGGCGGTTGTGCTGGCGCTCTTTCCGTGGGACACGTTGCGTGAGCCCCTGAACCGCTACGTGAGCGAAAAGACCGGGCGCAAGTTCGAGATCACGCGCCGGCTCGACGTGGGCCTCGGCCTGCGCGGCGCCACCATCAAGGCCGACGGCATCGAGTTTGCAAATCCGCCGTGGGCGCGCGACCCCTACCTGGTCAAGGCCGAGCGCGCGGAATTCGACATCCGGCTTTGGCCTCTCATCAGACAGAAGGTGGTGATTCCGCGGCTGGCGCTCGTCTCACCCACGCTGGGCCTCCAGATGGAGGCCGACGGACGCCGCACGTGGGCGCTCGGCAAGGACACCTCCGATCCCGGCACCGTTCCCGTCATCGGCCTGATGGAGGTCGACAACGGTTCCGTCGATTTCCTGGCCAAGCACCTGGGAGTCGACCTGCACGCTGACGTGAATTACGACACCAGCCTCGGCACGCTGCCTCTCAGCTACCGCATCAAGGGCCGCTACAAGGGCCAGCCGCTCACAGCCGAAGGGCGCACGGGCAACGTGCTGCAACTCAAGGCGGCCGGCGGGCAGCCGTTTCCGCTGGAGATCGACGGCGCGGCAGGCCAGACGAAGCTCAAGGCCTCTGGCACGGTGACCGACTTTGCCGACCTCGACGGCATCGACGCGAAGTTCGACCTCAAGGGCCAGACCCTCGGTGCCCTGTTCCCATTGCTGGGCATCGCGCTGCCGGAAACCTCCCCCTATGCGCTGAGCGGCGACCTGCGCAAGCGCGGCAAGCAATGGGAAGTGGCCGGATTAAAGGGCAGGCTCGGCCTGTCCGACATCGCCGGCGACATGCGCTTCGACCAGGCGGGCAAGGTGCCGCACCTTGCGGGTGAACTGCGCTCCCGGGTGATGGACATGGACGACCTTGGCCCGCTCATCGGCCTGCCGCCCACTGAGCGGTCGGCCAAGGCGGTCGAGGGCGTGGCGCCGCCTCCCACCATCAAGCAAACCAGGCGCGGCAGGGACGCCAAGGTGCTGCCGAGCGCCACCCTCGACTTCAACCGGCTGCGCGCGATGAACGCCGACGTGAAGTACGTGGCCGACCGGATCAAGAACGTACGCGACATGCCGCTCGACCGCGGCAGCGTGCAGGTGAAGCTGAACAACAGCGTGCTTGTGCTGGAGCCGCTGGACCTGGGCGTGGGCGGCGGCAAGCTGGCCGGCGCCATCCGCATCGACGCCACCCAGAATCCGGCGGACATCCGCGCCTCCCTCGACCTGCGCAATGTGCAGCTCAACCGCCTGATCCCCAAGATCGAGACCATGCGAAGCAGCTTCAGCAGGCTCGATGGCCGCATCAATCTTTCGGGCCGAGGCACGTCGGTGGCAAGCTGGCTCGGCGGCGCTTCGGGCGACGTCGCGGCGATGACCGGGCGAGGGCGGTTCAGCAATTTGCTGCTGGAGTTCATGGGGCTGGACGGCGCCGAAATCATCAAGTTCTTGCTGCGCGGTGACCAGAACGTCGAACTGCGCTGCGCCGCCGTGGCCTTCGACGTCAACAAGGGCCTCATGACCAGCCGCAGCATGGTGCTGGACACCGAGGACACCGTTTTCTATGCGAGCGGCCAGGCCAACCTGGCGACCGAAAAGCTGGACTTCGTGGTGCGCCCCGAGCCCAAGGACCGGAGCTTCCTGTCGCTGCGTTCGCCGCTGGTCGTCGGCGGTACCTTCGGGGCGCCGACCGGCGGGGTGCAGGCGGCGCCATTGGCGGAGCGCGGCATCGCCGCTCTGGTGCTGGGCGCGCTCAATCCGCTTCTAGCCCTGGCCGCCACGGTCGAGACCGGGCCGGGCGAAGACGCGGATTGCAAGGGTGTGCTGTCGCAAGCCAACAAGCCCAGTCCAGGTGCTGCGGCTGCGGGTGCGGCCAAGGCGAAGGGTGCGAAGCAGCAGCGGTGATGCCTTCTGCGCCTACTGCGCGGCCTCTTGGCGCCGCGCTTTCCGTTAGTTGCCTGATGCTGCGCGGTGCGCGCACACGCTGCAATGCGGATCGCGCGCAACCTTCAGGGTGTCGAACGCCGTGCGGCGCCCGTCGAACATGAGGAGTTTGCCCGCCAGCGACGGACCGATGCCCGCCAGCAGCTTGAGCGCCTCGCTCGCCTGCAGCGTGCCGATGGTGCCCACCACAGGGCCGAACACACCGAGCACCGCGCACAGCGTTTCCTCGAAAGCCGCGTCCGGCGGAAAGATGCACGCGTAGCAGGGAGAGGCGGGGTCGCGCGTGTCGTACACGCTCAGCTGGCCATCGAAGCGGATGGCCGCACCAGCCACCAGCGGCTTGCCGTGCGCCACGCAGGCGCGGTTGACCGCGTGCCGGGTGGCAAAGTTGTCGCAGCAGTCGACCACCACGTCTGCCGTCGCAACCAGGTGCGACAGCAGCGCCTCGTCGGCCCGCAGGGCGTGCGTCTCGACGACGATGTCTGGATTGATGCCGCGCATGGCCTCGGCGGCCGATTCGACCTTCAGCTGGCCGACGCGGGCGTTGGTATGGGCGACCTGGCGCTGGAGGTTGGTGAGGTCGACCTCGTCGTCGTCCACCAGCGCGATGTGCCCGACGCCGGCGGCCGCGAGGTACAGCGCCACGGGCGAACCCAGGCCACCCGCGCCGATGACAAGCGCGCGCCCGGCACTGACGCGCGCCTGGCCGTCGATGCCGAATTCCTCGAGCAGGATATGGCGCGAATAGCGCAGCAGGTCGTCGTCGTTCATGGCTTGTCCCGGGTCTTCGCCAAACGCAAAATACCGCGGCCCGGCAGCGCCGGTTCCGCGGTATTTCGGGATCTGAAGGCGCCGGGCTCCAGATCAGTTCTCTTTTTTCTCTTCCTTGTTGTCGACGATGACCTGCGTCTTGCTCACGAGCACCGGCTGGCCCTTGAGGCGGTTGAGCGCCTGCACCAGCGGGAAGTCCTTGTCGGTGCCGAACTCGGGCACCTTGCGGTCCTGCGGCGGCTTCTTGGCTTCTTCCTCGAGACGCTTGCGGGCTTCGTCGCGCGCCTTTTCGCGTTCCGGGTCCTTGGTCTCGGGGCCCTGGCCGCTGGCCAGGTGCTTCTCGAGGTCGGCCTCGCGCATGCGAAGGGCTGCGAAGGGGCTGCCCTCGGCGCTTTCGTCGACCAGCACGTTGGGCACGATGCCCTTGGCCTGGATCGAGGTGCCGCTCGGCGTGTAGTAGCGCGCCGTGGTGATCTTGAGGCCCGTGTCCGGTCCGAGCGGGCGCACCGTCTGCACCGAGCCCTTGCCGAAGGTCTGGCTGCCCATGACGGTGGCGCGCTTGTGATCCTGCAGCGCACCGGCCACGATTTCGCTCGCGGAGGCCGAGCCTTCGTTCACCAGCACCACCAGCGGCACGGTCTTGAGGGCCGCGGGCAGGTTGCGCAGCGGGTCGCTGCCAGAGCGGCGCTGGTAGAACTCCGGCGCCGCCTTGTAGACCGACTTGCTCTCGGCCAGCTGGCCGTCGGTGGACACCACCGTGACGTTCTCGGGCAGGAAGGCGGCCGATATGGCCACCGCCGCGTCGAGCAGTCCGCCCGGGTCGTTGCGCAGGTCGAGCACCATGCCCTTGAGGTTGGGCTCTTCCTTGTAGATGTCTTCGACCTTCTTCACGAAGTCGTCGACCGTGCGTTCCTGGAACTGCGACAGCCGGATCCAGCCGTAGCCCGGCTCCATGACCTTGCCGCGCACCGATTGGGTGCGGATTTCTTCCCGCGTGATCGTGACCGGGAAGGTGCGGCTCTCGTCCTTGCGGAAGATGGTCAGCAGCACCTTGGTGTTGGCCTCGCCGCGCATGCGCTTGACGGCTTCATTGAGCGACAGACCGCGCACCGCCGTGTCGTCGATCTTGGTGATCAGGTCGTTCGGCTTGAGGCCCGCGCGGAAGGCCGGGGAGCCTTCGATCGGAGAAACCACCTTGATGAGGCCGTCTTCCTGCGAGATTTCGATGCCCACGCCGACGAAGCGGCCGGTCGTGCCTTCCCTGAATTCCTTGAAGGACTTCTTGTCGAAGTACTGGGAATGCGGGTCCAGCCCGGCCACCATGCCGGAAATGGCGTCGGAAATGAGCTTTTTCTCATCGACCGGCTCGACATAGTCGCTCTTGACCATGCCGAAAACGGCAGCGAGCTGCTGCAATTCTTCGAGCGGGAGCGGCGCAAGCGAGCCGCGCGCGACCGTCTGCAACGAGACGGTGGTCAGGACGCCAGCAACGGCGCCAGCGGCGACCCAGCCGGTAATCTTCAATTTCTGGCCCATCATGAGTGATTGTCCTTGTCGGCTGTCGAGCCAATATACACAGCTTGGAAGCAGAATGCCTGCCGGGGTTCCACGGGGGAGCGCCGCCAAGGGTTTTCTTTTTTCAGCCTTTGCCCTGCGACGCCACCGCCGCGGCGGCCTTTTCGGCGGCTGCGGCATCGCCGAGGTAGTAGTGCCGCAGCGGCTTGAGTTCGTCGTCGAGCTCGTAGACCAGCGGAATGCCGTTCGGAATGTTCAGGCCGACGATGGCGTCGTCCGAAATGCCGTCCAGGTACTTGACCAGCGCCCGGATCGAATTGCCGTGTGCCGCCACCACCAGGCGGCGTCCGGCGCGAATGGCCGGCGCCATCGATTCGTTCCAGAACGGCAGCACGCGCGCCACCGTGTCCTTCAGGCACTCGGTCAGCGGAATCTGCTCGGGCGAGAGCTTGGCGTAGCGCACGTCGCTGCGTTCGCTGCGCGGGTCGTCGGCTTCCAGCGGCGGCGGCGGGGTGCCGTAGCTGCGGCGCCAGACCAGCACCTGCTCGTCACCGTATTTCTTGGCCGTTTCGGCCTTGTTCAGCCCCTGCAGCGCGCCGTAGTGGCGCTCGTTCAGGCGCCATGAATGCACCACCGGGAGCCAGGTGCGGTCGAGCTCGTCCAGCGTATGCCAGAGCGTACGGGTGGCGCGCTTGAGTACGCTGGTGTAGGCGACGTCGAAGTCGTAGCCCTCGGCCTTGAGCAGCCGGCCGGCCTGTTTGGCCTGCTCGATGCCGGTTTCGGTCAGGTCGACATCCGTCCATCCGGTGAAGCGGTTTTCGAGATTCCAGGTCGATTCGCCATGGCGGATCAGTACCAGTTTGTGCATGTGGGAAGCCTTTGGCAGCGCTTGGGAAAACCAGCATTCTAAAATCCCAGGTTTGCCATCCAAGGAACCCCCGTGAAATTGATCGAATTCGTCACCGCCAACTGGATGCTGATCCTGATCGCACTCAGCTCGGGTGGCATGCTGGCCTGGCCGCTGATCCGCGGCGGCGCCGGCGGCGGCACCCTCACGGCCCAAGGGGCGGTGCAGCTCATCAACCGCGAGCGGGCGGTGCTGGTCGACGTGCGCGAACCCGAAGAGTTCGCCACCGGCCACATGATCGGCGCCAAGAACGTTCCCCTGAACCTGCTGGAAGAAAAGCTGACCGGCACGGTCAAGAACAAGAACGTGCCGCTGCTGCTGGTGTGCGCCACCGGAGCACGCGCCCAGCGCGCCGTGGCCATGGCCAAGAAACTCGGCTACGAGCAGGCCCAAGCGGTGGCCGGCGGCCTCAAGGCTTGGAAAGAGGCTAACCTGCCGGTTGAAAAAGCCTGAGCCTGCCTCAGCTAAAGCGTATGCAAGCCGTCAAGATGTACACCACCGCCTTCTGCCCGTACTGCGTTCGTGCCAAGCAGATCCTCAAGTCCAAGGGTGTCGAGGAGATCGAAGAAATTCGCATCGACAGCGATCCGGACGCCCGCAACACCATGATGGAGATCACCCGGCGCCGCACCGTGCCGCAGATTTTCATCGGCGACACCCACGTGGGCGGTTGCGACGACCTGATGGCGCTCGACAGCCGCGGTGGCCTGGTTCCGCTCCTGCAGGGCGCCTGAGACACCAAGCGGCCGGTTGCCACCGAAGCGGTTCGGGCGCCGGGCGATAATCGCGTGCACATTCATCTGCAGCCCGCTGCGGGAAACTCTCCCCGGCGGGCATTGTTTTGATCCTCGAAAGTTCAGCCATGGCCGACCAGCAAGCCCAAGATCCCGTTTTCCAGATCCAGCGCGTCTACCTCAAGGACCTGTCGCTCGAACAACCCAATTCGCCCGGCATCCTGCTCGAGCAGGAGCAGCCCACGGTCGACATCCAGCTTGGCGTGGACGCCCAGCCGGTCGCTGATGGCATCTTCGAGATCACCGTGTCGGCCACCGTGCAGACCAAGATCCAGGACAAGACCGTGTTCCTGGTCGAGGCCAAGCAAGCCGGCATCTTCGAGATCCGCAACCTGCCTGAAGACCAGATGGGTCCGATCCTCGGCATTGCCTGCCCGCAGATCGTCTACCCGTACCTCCGCGGCAACGTGGCCGACGTGATCCAGCGCGGCGGCTTCCCGCCCGTGCACCTGGCGGAAATCAACTTCCAGGCCATGTACGAGCAGCAGCAGGCTCAGGCCGCCGGCCAGCCCTCGCCGACCCTCGCGCAGTAAACCTGGCACAACGCCGCAACGCCGATGAAGATCTGCGTTCATGGCGCCGGTGCCTGGGGCACGGCGCTGGCCGTCAACGCGGCGGGCCGCCACGAGGTCACGCTCTGGGCGCGCGATGCCGCCCAGGCCGACGCGATCTCGAAGGCGCGCGAAAACATCCGCTACCTGCCCGGCCTCGCCTTGCCGCCCGCGCTTACCGTGCGCGCCGGCGATCTTCGCCACGCCCGCAGGGGCGCCGAACTCATCATCGTGGCCACGCCCATGGCCGCTTTGCGCCAGCAACTCACGGACTTGCGCGGGACGACCGCGCCGGTGGCGTGGCTTTGCAAGGGCGTGGAGCCAGCGCAGGGCAATTCCCCAACTTCCTTCGGCTTGCTGGCCCACGAGATATGGGCGCAGGTCGCTCCTGAATTGCTAGCGGGCGTACTCAGCGGGCCGAGCTTTGCGCAAGAAGTCGCCGAAGGCCGGCCGACCGCCCTGGTGGCCGCGAGCCCGCACGCCGAGGTGCGCGACGCCCTGGTCGATGCCTTCCACGGCCCGGCTTTGCGCGTCTACGCCAACGACGACATCGTGGGCGTCGAGGTCGGCGGCGCCGTCAAGAATGTGCTGGCCATTGCCACCGGCCTTTGCGATGGCCTGGCGCTGGGGCTCAATGCGCGCGCCGCGCTCATCACACGCGGCTTGGCCGAGATGACCCGCTTCGGCCTGGCGCTCGGTGCGCGCGCCGAGACTTTCATGGGCCTGTCCGGGCTCGGCGACCTGGTGCTGACCTCGACCGGAGACCTGTCGCGCAATCGCAAGGTCGGCCTGCTGCTGGCGCAGGGCCGCACCTTGGCAGAAGCCGTGGCTTCGCTGGGGCACGTGGCCGAAGGCGTCTATTGCGCACGCACCGTGGTGCAGCGAGCGCGGGGGCTGGGCGTGGAAATGCCCATCGCCGAAGGCGTCGTCGCGCTGCTCGACGGCAAGCTGAGCCCGAAGGAGGCCGTTGCCTCGCTGACCGGACGCGATCCGGTGCCCGAGTCGGTGCTCGCGCCCGCGGACCCACGCGGTTCACCCCAACAAGACTGAAGAGACAAGAGCCATGAGCCTTCGCTTTGATTTTTCGGCGCCGGCCGTGGCCGAGCTGGCCCACGCCGACGCCGCCCGCGCACTGCAGGAAGATGTGGCCGATGGCGACCTGACCGCTTCGCTGGTCGATCCCGGCCGCCGGGCCCTGGCCCGCGTGCTGGCGCGCGAGGCGGCCGTGGTCTGTGGTGCACCGTGGGTCGAAGCCACCGTGCGGCAGCTCGATCCGGAGGCCCGCATCCGCTGGCTGTGCGGCGAGGGCGAGCGCTGCTCGGCCGACCAGATCGTGCTCGAAATCGAGGGCAGCGCCCGCGCGCTGCTGACGGCCGAGCGCACCGCGCTCAATTTTCTTCAGCTGCTGAGCGCGGTCGCCACCAAGACCGCCCTGTACGCCGATGCGGTTCGCGGCACGCGCGCCCGTATCGTCGACACCCGCAAGACGCTACCGGGCCTGCGCCTGGCGCAGAAGTACGCGGTGCGCACCGGCGGCGGCCTGAACCACCGCATCGGCCTTTACGACGCGGTGCTCATCAAGGAAAACCACATTGCCGCGGCCGGCGGCGTGGCCGCCGCGTTGCGTGCGGTGGCGCAGGTGGCGCAGCGCGCGGCCTTCGTCGAGGTCGAGGTCGAGACGCTGGCGCAATTGCGCGAAGCGCTCGACGCCGGCGCGCGCATGGTGCTGCTCGACAACATGGACCTGCCGACCCTGCGCGAAGCCGTCCGCATCAACGACGACGCCGGGGCCGACCGCAAGGCCGTGCTCGAAATTTCCGGCGGCGTAACGCTCGAGGGCCTGCGCACCCTGGCCGAAACCGGGGTCGACCGCATCTCGGTGGGTGCGTTGACCAAGGACGTCAAAGCCATCGACTATTCGATGCGCTTCCAACCCGAGCACTGAACCGCCATGGTGACCGCTTCCGTCATCGACGTCGACTACGAACAGCCCGCGGCCCAAGGCAGCGTCTGCGACACCCGCCACGCCTGGGCGCGCGTGCCGCCCGAGCCTTCACCCGGCGAACGCGTCGTGCTCAAGGAGCGCATTCGCCGCCTCTTGCGCGAGCGCAATGCCGTCATGGTGTCGCACTTCTACGTGCACCCCGACCTGCAGGACCTGGCCGAGGAAACCGGCGGCATCGTGAGCGATTCGCTCGAGATGGCGCGCTTCGGCCGCGACCATGCCGCCACCACGCTGGTGGTGTCGGGCGTGCGCTTCATGGGCGAAACCGCCAAGATCCTTTCGCCCGAGAAGCGCGTGCTGATGCCCGACCTGGACGCCAACTGCTCGCTCGACCTGGGTTGCCCGGTCGACGAATTCAGTGCGTTCTGCGACCAGCATCCCGACCGCACCGTGGTCGTGTACGCCAACACCAGCGCGGCCGTGAAGGCGCGCGCCGACTGGCTCGTCACGTCGAGCTGCGCGCTCGACGTGGTGAGCGCGCTGCACGCACAGGGCCGCAAGATCCTCTGGGGCCCCGACCGCCACCTGGGTGACTACATCCAGCGCCAGACGGGCGCCGACATGGTGAGCTGGAACGGCGCCTGCATCGTGCATGACGAGTTCAAGGCGCTCGAGCTCGACCTGCTCATGAAAGAGCATCCGGCCGCGAAGGTGCTGGTGCACCCTGAATCGCCAGCCGACGTGATCGCATTGGCCGATGCCGTCGGCTCGACCTCCGCGATCCTGAATGCGGCACGGGGCATGGACGCGAAGGAATTCATCGTCGCCACCGACACCGGCATGCTGCACAAGTTGCGCACGCTGAATCCGGGCAAGACTTTTATCGAGGCGCCTACGGCCGGCAATGGGGGCACGTGCAAGAGCTGCGCGCATTGCCCTTGGATGGCGATGAACGGGCTCGTCGAGTTGGCGAATGCGTTGGAAACCGGCGCGGGTGAAATTCATGTCGACCCGGCGCTGGGGTTGCGGGCGCGGGTGCCGATTGATCGGATGCTGGCGTTCACCGCCGGGCTGAAGAATGGCCAACCGGCAGGCAGCCTGATCGCAGGTATCGGCGCCGCCTGAAGCGTTGTTCCCTCTCCCGCGTGCGGGAGAGGGCTAGGGTGAGGGGTTCTCACAACATCGCGCGGCCTTCATTGCCGCTCACCCTCACCCCAACCCTCTCCCCAAGGGGAGAGGGAGCAAAACCTAGAACTCCAGCGTGCAGCTGTCCCCCAGCGCCTCGCGCCACACGCGCACCCGCGCGAGCGTCGCATGAAATTCCGGCAGCGCATCGGCAATGAAAAGGCAGAGGTTTTCCAGCGTCGGCGGATGCAGCCCTTCCACGTCGTCGAGCAGATGATGGTCCAGCCGCTCGCGCACCTCGTCCAGCCGGCGGCGCAGCAGCCCGAGGTCGATCACCATGCCCGTCACGGGATCGCGCTGGCCCGAAAGCCAGACTTCGGCGTGGTAGGTGTGGCCGTGAATACGGCGGCTGCCTTCGACCTCGATGTCGCGCTTCAGCGTGTGCGCGGCGTCGAAGAAAAAGCGTTGGCTGACGGTGAATCGCATCTGGAAAGTCTCTCCGCACTCAGCGGATGCCGGTGATCTTGTGGGTCTGGACGCTGAGCCGCCAGATGGGGTCGCGCATGCACTCGGCAATGCACAGTTCGGTGTTGGCCACGCGGTCGGGGCCGTCCATCGGCTGCAGGAAGCGGTGGGTGAACTCACCGGTGCGGGCCATCGTGCCAAGCTCGAATTCGGTCTGCGGCCACACCAGCTTCAGTTCTTGCCCGCGCTGCTGCACCCACGGTGCGCCGGCCTTGGGGCTGATACAGAGCCAGTCGATGCCTTCGGGCGCCGCGACGGTGCCGTTGCTTTCGACGGCAATGCGAAAGCGGCGCGCATGCAACGCGTCGACCAGCTCCGCATCCACCTGCAGCAGCGGTTCGCCGCCGGTGAGAACCACCAAACGATGCTCGGCGTCGCCAGCAGGCCACTGCGCGGCGATGGTGTCGGCGAGCTGGCCGGCATCCTTGAACTTGCCGCCGAGCGTGCCATCGGTGCCGACGAAATCGGTGTCGCAGAAACGGCAGACAGCTGTGGCGCGGTCCTCCTCGCGGCCCGTCCACAGGTTGCAGCCGGCAAAGCGGCAGAACACGGCCGGCATGCCGGCCTGGCCGCCCTCGCCCTGCAAGGTATAGAAGATTTCCTTGACGCTGTAGGTCATGAAGCCGGTGCCTCGATCTCGAGGTTGTCAATCAGCCGCGTGCCGCCCAACCTAGCCGCGGCCAACGCCACGAGCGGCTCGCCGTTCATGCCGAAAGTGGGCGCCTGCAGGTCGGTACGCCGCCGCAACACAAGATAGTCCGGTTGCCAGCCGCGCTCCGTGAGCGCCTGCATTGCCCGCGCTTCTATCGCGGCCAAATCGCGTTCGCCGGCTTGCACGGCCTCGGCCATGGCCTTGAGCGCCTTCGACAGCTGCACGGCCTCCGCGCGCTCCCCATTGTTCAGGTAGCCGTTGCGCGACGACAGCGCCAGCCCATCGTCCGCGCGGAAGGTTTCGCTGCCGACGATCTCGATGGGCAGTGCGAACTGTCGCACCATGTGGCGGATCATCATCAGCTGCTGGTAGTCCTTCTTGCCGAACACGGCCACGCGCGGCTGCACGCACTGGAAGAGCTTCATCACGACCGTGCACACGCCCACGAAGAAGCCGGGGCGGAAGTGGCCTTCGAGGATGTCGGCCAGCGCCGGGTCCGGGTGCACCTTGCAGGTCTGCGGCTCGGGGTAGAGCGCCTTTTCGTCAGGCGCAAACAGCACGTCGCAGCCGGCCGCACGCAGCTTCTCGCAATCGCTGTCCCAGGTGCGCGGGTAGGTGTCGAAATCTTCGTGCGGCAAGAACTGCAGGCGGTTGACGAAGATGCTGGCCACGGTCACGTCGCCCAGCGGCTTGGCTTGCCTGATCAGCGCCAGGTGGCCGTCGTGCAGGTTGCCCATGGTGGGAACGAAGGCGGGGCGCTTGAACGCGGCGAGGTGGTCGCGCAGTTCGGCGATGGTGTGTGCGATGTACATGGTCTCGGTTCCTTACCAGGCGTGGAGTTGGTCGTCGGGGAAACTGCCGTCCTTGACGGCCTGCACGTAGGCCTTGAGGGCGGGCAGAACGCCCGGCGCGTCGGCCATGAAGTTGCGCACGAACTTCGGCATCTTGCCGAGGTTGATGCCCAGCATGTCGTGCAACACCAGCACCTGGCCGGCGGTGGCCTTGCCCGCGCCGATGCCGATGGTGGCGCAGTGCTTCAGCTCGACGGTGAGTTCGGCGGCCAGCGCGGCCGGCACCATCTCGAGCACCAGCATTGCGGCGCCCGCGTCTTGCAGCGCATGGGCCTGCTGCTTCAGCAGCGCGCCGGCGTCGCCCTTGCCCTGCACGCGGTAGCCGCCCAGCGCATGCACGGTTTGCGGCGTCAGGCCCAGATGCGCGCACACCGGAATGCCGCGCTCGACCAGGAAGCGCACCGTCTCGGTGGTCCAGCCGCCGCCTTCGAGCTTGACCATGTGCGCGCCGGCCTGCATCAGCACGGTGGCGCTGGCGAGCGCCTGTTCGCGCGACTCCTGGTAGCTGCCGAAGGGCAGGTCGGCAATCAGCCATGCCGTGCCCTGCACGCGGCGCAGGCCGCGCGAAACGCTGTCGGTGTGATAGCGCATGGTGTCCAGGCTCACACCCACTGTGCTGTTGAGCCCCTGGCAGACCATGCCGAGCGAATCGCCGACCAAGAGGCAGTCGACGCCCGCCGCGTCGGCCATGGCCGCGAAGGTGGCGTCGTAGGCCGTGAGCATGGCGATCTTCTCGCCGCGCGCATGCATGTCGGCCAGGCGCGGCAGGCTCACGGGCTTGCGCGAGGCAAGCGGGGAGGCCGGCGGCAGCGTGCCGTAGGGCGAGGCCGGGGGTGTTTCGGCAATGGGTGTGGTGTTCGACATGGTTGGGTTTCTCCCTGCGGGCGTCGGTGGCCGGGCATCCTTGAATGAAGAAAGCGAAGCGGGTGGGTCGATCAGTCGGCCGGCACCAGCACCGTGGGTGTGGTGGATTCGGCGAGCGAAGGATAGTCGCGGCTGAAATGCAGGCCGCGGCTCTCGTGGCGGGCCTGCGCGGAGCGCACGATCAGCTCGGCCACCTGTACCAGGTTGCGCAGTTCGAGCAGGTCGCGCGTGATGTGGAAGTTCGCATAGAACTCCTGGATCTCTGCCTGCAGCAGCGCGATGCGATGGCTCGCGCGCTCCAGGCGCTTGTTGGTGCGCACGATGCCCACGTAGTCCCACATGAAGCGGCGCAGCTCGTCCCAGTTGTGCGAGATGACCACCGTTTCGTCGGCATCGGTCACCTGGCTGTCGTCCCAGGCCGGCAGATCGGCGCTGCCGCGCGACGGCGCCGCGGCAATCGCGCCGGCCGCGGCGCGCGCGAACACCATGCACTCGACCAGCGAATTGCTCGCAAGGCGGTTGGCGCCATGCAGTCCGGTGCAGGCGGTTTCGCCGATGGCGTAGAGGCCGGGCACGTCGGTGCGGCCATTCAAGTCGCTCAGCACCCCGCCGCAGGTGTAGTGCGCGGCCGGCACCACGGGAATGGGCTCGCGCGTGATGTCGATGCCCAGCTCCGCGCAGCGCGCGAGGATGTTGGGGAAGTGTTCTTTCAGGAAAGCGGCCGGCTGGTGCGAGATGTCGAGGTGCACGCAGTCCAGGCCGTGCTTCTTCATCTCGAAGTCGATGGCGCGGGCCACCACGTCGCGCGGTGCGAGTTCGGCGCGCTCGTCGTGCTTCGGCATGAAGCGCGTGCCTCCCGCCGATTCCGGCAGCTTCAGCAGCCCGCCTTCGCCGCGCACCGCTTCGCTGATCAGGAAGGACTTGGCGTGCGGGTGGTACAGGCAGGTTGGGTGGAACTGGACGAACTCCATGTTCGACACCCGGCAGCCCGCGCGCCACGCAGCGGCAATGCCGTCGCCGGTGGCGGTGTCGGGGTTGGTCGTGTACAGGTACACCTTGCCAGCGCCGCCGGTGGCCAGGATGGTGTGCGGCGCGCGGAAGGCCAGCACCTCGTCGGTTTTGTCGTCCAGCGCGTAGAGGCCCAGGCAGGCCGGATCGTCCAGGCCCAGCTTGGTGCCGGTAATGAGGTCGACCAGCGTGTGGTGTTCGAACAGCGTGATGTTCGGCGTGCGGCGCACCCGCTCGATCAAAGTCTGCTGCACGGCCGCGCCCGTGGCGTCGGTCACGTGCACGATGCGGCGCTGGCTATGGCCGCCTTCGCGCGTCAGGTGCAGGCCACCGCCGTTTTCCTTCGCTTCTTCCGAGAACGGCACGCCGAGCTCGCGCAGCCAGCCGATGGCCTCGGGCGCATGCTCCACAACGAAGCGCGTGGCCTCGGGGTCGCACAGACCCGCGCCGGCCACCAGCGTGTCTTCCACATGCGCATCGAAGCTGTCGCCCGCGGCCAGCACGGCCGCAATGCCGCCCTGCGCCCAGGCGCTGGAGCCGTCGCTCAATGCGCGCTTGGTCAGCACGGCAACGCGGTGCGTCGGCGCCAGGTGCAATGCAGCGGAGAGGCCTGCGAGGCCGCTGCCGACGATGAGGACGTCGAAGTCGCGCACGCAGGGCTCCGCTGTCAGGCCGGCGAGTACGCCAGGCGCACGTAAATGGGTGCGAAGGCTTCCGCCTGCGTGATGTCGATCAGCGTTTCCTTCGCGAGCTCGAGCATCGCGATGAAGGTGACGATCAGTACCGGCGCGCCGCGCGACGGGTCGAACAGTTTTTCGAACTCGACGAAGCGCTGCCCCTGCAGATGCCGCAGCACGATGCTCATGTGCTCGCGCACGTTGAGTTCCTCGCGCGAGATCTTGTGGTGCTGCACGAGCTTGGCGCGCTTCATGATGTCGGCCCACGCATCGCGCAGCTCGACCACGTTCACGTCCGGAAAGCGGGGCTTGAGCGATTGCTCGATGTAGACCTGCCCCTTCCAGAAGTCGCGCCCGTAGGTTGGCATGGTGCTGATGGCGGCGGCCTGTAGCTTGGTCTGCTCGTATTCGAGCAGGCGGCGCACCAGCTCCGCGCGCGGGTCTTCGGCCTCTTCGCCTTCCGCCACCTTCTTGGGCGGCAGCAGCATGCGCGACTTGATCTCGATCAGCATCGCGGCCATCAGCAGGTACTCGGCAGCGAGCTCGAGATTCGTCTGGCGGATCTCGTCGACGTAGCTCAGGTACTGCCGCGTGAGCCCCGCCATCGGGATGTCGAGGATGTTGAAGTTCTGCTTCCTGATGAGGTAGAGCAGCAGGTCCAGCGGACCTTCGAAGGCTTCGAGAAAGACCTGCAGCGCTTCCGGCGGGATGTACAGGTCCTTCGGCATTGCGAACAACGGCTCGCCATAGAGCCTGGCGAGCGCGACCTGGTCGACCACCTCGGGCATGCTGGCCACGAGCGTGTCGTTGTCCCCGTTTCCCTTCATCGGGTGCTTGCTATCATTTTAATAGCTGAAGGCAATGGGGGCGAACGACGGATGCCGGATGGGCACCATTACTTGCTTTGGGTCTGGTAGACGTACGGCTGCTGCGGTACGCGGGCTTCCGCGTACTCCTCGAGCAGGCTGCGGTCGAGGTGCTTGTCCCACAGCAGGGCACGGCCGGCGCGCTGTTCGGCTTCCAGCGTCGGCTTCTTTTCCTTCATCTCCTCGATGAAGCTGGTGATCTCGGAGGTGTAGTGGGGGCGGCGGAAGATGGACATAGACTGGACCTTTGAAGCGCGAATTTTACCGGGGATGGCATGAAGCGACGACAACAGTGGCGGATCGGCTTTGCAACAGCGTTATTGGCGACGGCATTGATGGGACTTTCGGGTTGCGACCCGCAGCGCATCGGCGAGCTGGAGGAGGGCGTCTCGACCGAGGCCGACGTGCGCGCCAAGTTCGGCGAGCCCGAGAACATCTGGGACGCGCCGAACGGCCGGGTGCTTGAGTACAACCGCCAGCCGCAGGGCCAGAAGAACTACATGATCACCATCGGCGCCGACGGCAAGATGAGCGCGCTGCGCCAGGTGCTGACGCCCGAGAACTTTGCCAAGGTGCAGCCGGGCATGATGATGGAAGACCTGCGCAAGCTGCTCGGCAAGCCCGCCAAGGTCACGCCCTACGCGCTCAAGCGCGAAACGGAGTGGGAGTGGCGCTGGGTCCAGCCGCCGAATTCTCCGATGGTGTTCACCGCCACATTGAACGACGACCAGCGTGTGGTGCGAAGCGGCTCTTCGCCCGACCGCGCCACCGAGGCGAACTAGTCTTCGGCGGCGCGCGGCTGGCCGCTCGTCAGCTCGTCGGCAAAGCCCGAGCGCACGATTACCTCGAGCGGCTGCGGCTGCAGCGACTCCAGGCGCAGCAGCCCGTCGCGCGACAGCACTGCCCGGTGCAACTGGCGCAGCGCATCGACGCCGGTCGCGTCCAGGTAGATGAGGTGCGTGGCATCGAGTACCACCGTCATGCCGCGCGGTGCGCTCTCGGCCGCGTTCACCGCTTCATCCAGCTTGGCCGCGGCCCCGAAGAACATCGCGCCGTAGAGCCGATAGGTGAGCACCGGCGGCTGCATGGTGACCAGCTCGACGCTGAAAAGCTCGCTCATGCGCCGCACGAAGAGGGCGCACGCGAGCACGATGCCCACCTGCACCGCCACGGTCAGGTCGAACACGACCGTGAGAAAGAAGGTGCCCAGCATCAGCAGCCGGTAGTGGCGGCTGAAGTGCCGCAGCTGCCCCGGCGTGAACTCGCGCCATTCGCCCATGTTCAGGCCGACGAACACCAGAATGCCCGCCAGCACCGCGAGCGGCACATGGCGCGCCAGCGGCGCGGCCAGCAGCACCACCACCATCAGCGTGACGGCATGCACGATGCCGGCAATCGGCGAACTGCCGCCCGAGCGGATGTTGGTCACCGTACGCGCGATGGTGCCGGTGGCCGGCATGCCGCCGAAAAAGGGCGTGACCAGGTTGGCGATGCCCTGCGCCATCAATTCCTGATTCGGATCGTGGCGCGGCTGGCCACTGAGCTGGTCGGCCACGCGGGCGCACAGCAGCGACTCGATGGCGCCCAGCAGCGCGATGGTCAGCGTGGGCGTGACCAGCTGCTTGACCGTTTCCCACGAAAAATCGGGCAGCGCAAAGGCCGGGGCGCTTTCGGGAATGCCGCCGAAGCGCGTGCCGATGGTTTCCACCGGCAACTCGAAACCCCACGACACCAGCGTGAGCGTGACCAGCGCCACGATGGGCCCCGGCAAGCGCGCGCCCACCTGCACCGCGCGCGAGCGCGCCATGCGGCCCGCCAGGCGCTGCACCGCATGGCCCACCTTCGACTCATTGCTCAGCAGCATCGGCCAGACCGTCAAGCCGAGCACGCAGGCCAGGCCCAGGGCAAAGGCGTAAGGATTGAAGGTGCCGATCTGCAGCGCCATCGCATGCAGCTGCGAGAACACGTCGGCCGGCATCTTCTCCACCGTGAGCCCGAGCATGTCCTTGAGCTGCGACAGCAGGATCAGCACCGCAATGCCGTTGGTGAAGCCGACCACGATCGACAGCGGCACGAAGCGCACCAGCCGCCCGAGCCCGAACAGCCCCGCCGCGAACAGCAGCACCCCGGCGCAGGCGGTCGATATCAGCAGGTTCGCCACGCCGTAGCGTTCGACGATGCCGTAGACGATCACGATGAAGGCGCCGGCCGGCCCGCCGATCTGCACCGCAGACCCACCCAGCAGCGAGATCAGGAAGCCCGCGATGATCGCCGTCCAGATGCCGGCCTCGGGCTTGAGCCCCGAGGCGATGGCGAACGCCATGGCCAGCGGCAGCGCCACGATGCCGACCGTGGCGCCCGCGCCCAAGTCCTTGAAAAAACGTGTCCGGTCGTAGCCCGCCAATGCGTCCAGCAGGCGTGGGCGAAAGCGGGTGATGTTCAGCGGTGACTGCATGGGGCACCCATTGTGTACCCCGCGCAGGCGTTGCCTGCCCCCGCCCGTTCAGTCGCTGTCGGGAATCACCGCGTCGGCCGCCGCGCCCACCGCCTTGCCGGTGATGCGCGCGGTGCCAATGGCCGCATCCGCTGCCAAGCCCACAGCACTGGCGCCCACGCTCACGGCGGTACCCGCCACGGTCACCACCGCGCAGCCGCTCAGCATGGCGACGAAGGGCAACAGGAGGAGGGTGCGCTTCAGCATGGATTGGTCCTCTGGCTCAGCGAACCCGCATGCCGGGAGTGGCGCCGGGCCAGGGTTCGAGCACATGGATGCCGGGGGCGGCTTTTTCGTCGGCGTGGCTCGCAGCCAGCACCATGCCTTCGCTGATGCCGAACTTCATCTTGCGCGGCGCCAGGTTGGCGACCAGCACCGTGAGCTTGCCTACGAGCTGTTCGGGCTCATAGGCCGAGGCGATGCCGCTGAACACGTTGCGGGTTTTGCCCTCGCCGGCGTCCAGGGTCAACCGCAGCAGCTTGGTCGAGCCTTCGACTTTTTCGCATTCCACGATCTTCGCAATGCGCAAGTCGATCTTCGCGAAATCGTCGATGGTGATGGTGGGCGCGATGGCTTCGCCGCCGGGCAGCGCGCCGGCGGTGGCCGCTTCGGCCGCCGCCGGTTCGGGTGCGTCGAACAGCTTGTCGACCACCTTGGCGTCGGCTCGCTGCATCAGGTGCTTGTAGTCGCCGATGGCATGGCCAGTGGGCAGCGCCTGCGCGGCATCGGCCCACGCGAGCGGTGCGATTTTGAGGAAGGCCTCGACGTTCACGGCAAGCGCCGGCAGCACCGGCTTCAGGCACAGCGTCAGCAGGCGGAAGGCCTCGATGCACACCGTGCACACATCGTGCAGCCGCGCCTCCTGGCCTTCCTTCTTGGCCAGCTCCCAGGGCTTGTTCTGGTCGACGTACTCGTTCACCTTGTCGGCCAGCGCCATCACCTCGCGCAGCGCGCGGGCGTAGTCGCGGCCGTCGTAGAGCGAATGCAGCTGCGGCGCCGCGTCGCGCAGCGCGAACAGAAGTGCGTCGCCGTCGGCCGACACCTCGCCCAGCTTGCCGCCGAAGCGCTTGCCGATGAAGCCCGCCGCGCGGCTCGCAATGTTGATGTACTTGCCCACGAGGTCGCTGTTCACGCGCGCCACGAAGTCCTCGGGGTTGAAGTCGATGTCCTCGTTGCGCCCATTGAGCTTGGCCGCGATGTAGTAGCGCAGCCACTCGGGGTCCAGGCCGAGCGAAAGGTACTTGAGCGGGTCGATGCCGGTGCCGCGGCTCTTGCTCATCTTCTCGCCGCTTACCGTGAGGTGGCCATGCACGTACACCGCGTCGGGCGCCTTGCGGCCGCTGAAATGCAGCATCGCGGGCCAGAAGAGGGTGTGGAAGGTGATGATGTCCTTGCCGATGAAGTGCACCTGCTCAAGGTCCGGGTCGGCCATGTACTCGGTGTACGAGATGCCGTCGCCGCCCAGTTCGATGCAGCGCTTGTCGAGCAGGTTTTTCAGCGAGGCCAGGTAGCCCACGGGCGCGTCGAGCCACACGTAGAAGTACTTGCCCGGCGCATCCGGGATCTCGATGCCGAAATACGGCGCGTCGCGGCTGATGTCCCAGTCGCCGAGGCCGCCCTTGCCTTCGTCGTCCTTGTAGAGCCATTCGCGGATCTTGTTCTGCACCTCGGACTGCACGTGGCCCGGCGCGGTGGTCCATTCCTTCAGGTAGGCCTCGCAGCGCGGGTCCGAGAGCTTGAAGAAAAAGTGCTCCGAACTGCGCAGCTCCGGCTTGGCGCCCGACAGGGCCGAGTAGGGGTTGATCAGCTCGGTGGGCGCGTACACGGCGCCGCACACCTCGCAGTTGTCGCCGTACTGGTCCTTGGCGTGGCAGTTGGGGCATTCGCCCTTGATGAAGCGGTCGGCCAGGAACATGCCCTTGGCCGGGTCGTAGAACTGCTCGACGCTCTTGGTGCTGATGAAACCGTTGGTGCGCAGGTCGCGATAGATGTCCTGTGCGAGCTGGTGGTTCTCGGGCGCGTCGGTCGAGTGCCAGTTGTCGAACGAGATGTAGTAGCCGTCGAGGTAGGGCTTGCGGCCCGCGGCAATCTCGGCCACGAAGGCTTGCGGCGTCACGCCGGCTTTGTCGGCTGCGATGGTGATGGCCGCCCCGTGTGCGTCGTCGGCGCAGACAAAGTTGACCTCGGCGCCATTCATTCGCTGGTTCCGCACCCAGATGTCGGCCTGGATGTATTCCATCATGTGGCCGATATGGAACTTGCCGTTGGCATACGGCAGGGCGGTGGTAACGAAGAGCTTGCGCGGGGCGGACATCGGGAAGGGCGCTTTCGGGAGTGGCGGACTTGCTGGCAACGAAGGCGACCTGGGGCCGCCTTCGGGAACCGGGCATTTTAGGTGGCGCCGCCGCGCCCTGCCGAACACCCCCATCCCGGAGCTCGGCCACGGGGTGCCGAACTCGCAGTGACCCGAAAGCCGCCGGGGTGTCTCCGGCGCGACGTATGCTCCACCCCGCGCGTTTCGCCACGCTCCCTCCCCATATGGCGAAGAGATATACAAGATAGATATACAGAAAGCGAGTTTCCGATGACCACCCCCATTTCCGCAACCCTGATTCCTGGCGATGGCATCGGCCCCGAAATCGTCGACGCCACCCTTGCCGCGCTCGACGCGCTGAAGGCGCCCTTCGAGTGGGACCGCCAGATTGCCGGCCTCGGCGGCGTCCAGACTTCGGGCGATCCGCTGCCGCAAGCCACGCTGGACAGCATCCGCCGCACCCGCCTTGCCCTCAAGGGCCCGCTGGAAACGCCTTCGGGCGGCGGCTACCGCTCGTCGAACGTGCGGCTGCGCGAAGAGTTCCAGCTGTACGCCAACCTGCGCCCCGCGCGCACCATCATTCCGGGCGGCCGCTTCGACAAGATCGACCTGATGGTCGTGCGCGAAAACCTCGAGGGCCTGTACATCGGCCACGAGCACTATGTGCGCATCGACGGTGACCCGCATGCCGTGGGCATGGCCACCGGCATCAACACGCGCCAGGGGTGCCTGCGCCTGCTCGAATACGCTTTCGAGACCGCCGTGGCCACCGGCCGCAAGAAGGTCACGCTGGTCCACAAGGCCAACATCATGAAGGTGCTGACCGGCCTGTTCCTGGAGACCGGCCTTCGGCTCTATGAAGAAAAGTACAAGGGCAAGTTCGAGCTCGACACGATCATCGTCGACGCCTGCGCGATGAAGCTGGTGCTCAACCCCTGGCAGTTCGACATGCTGGTGACCACCAACCTGTTCGGCGACATTCTGTCCGACCTGGTGGCGGGCCTGGTCGGCGGCCTGGGCATGGCACCGGGCGCCAACATCGGCGCCGATGCGGCCATCTTCGAGGCCGTGCACGGCTCGGCGCCCGACATTGCCGGCAAGGGCATTGCCAACCCCACCGCACTGCTCTTGGCTGCCGCGCTGATGCTCGAGCACGTCAGGCTGCCCGACCTTGCCACGCGCCTGCGCAAGGCCATCGACGACACGCTCAACATCGACAAGGTGCGCACCGGCGACCTGGGCGGCACCGCGGGCACGGCGGCGTTCACCAAGGCGCTGGTCGCTCGCATCCAGAACGGCTGAAGCGAGAGGCGGCTTTCCGTGGCTTCATGAGAAAGCTGCTGCTCCTGCTGGCCTTGTGCGTGGCCGGCGCGGCCGGCCTGGCCACCGCGGCGGCGGCCAACGCCGAGCCACGCTACACCGTCGTGAAGATCGATCTGCGCAAGGAACGGCTCGAGCTGTTCCTGCGCGACGATGCGGGCGTCGAGTTCAAGCGCCTCGACCGCCTGGAGGCCTGGCTCGCCACGCACAATCGTCAGCTCGTGTTCGCGATGAATGCCGGCATGTACCACGCCGACTTTTCACCCGTGGGCCTGCTGGTGCAGGAAGGGCGTGAGGTTTCGCCGCTCAACCTGTCGGCGGGCGAGGGCAACTTTTTCTTGAAGCCGAACGGCGTGTTCCTGGTGTCCGGCACTCGGCCGCGCGTGGTCGAGTCGTCGGAGTATCCGGCGCTCTCAAAAGGCGTTCGGCTGGCCACGCAGTCGGGCCCGCTGCTGTTGCGCCGCGGCAGGGTGCATCCCGCTTTGATCCCAAACTCGGATTCGCGAAAGATTCGCAACGGCGTGGGCGTGTCGGGCCACACGGCCATCTTCGTGATCAGCGAAGACCCGGTGAACTTCTACGAATTCGCGCTTTATTTTCGCGACGTGCTGCGTTGCCGCGACGCGCTCTATCTCGACGGCACCGTGTCTGCTCTTCATTCGCTCGCGCTGCAGCGCACCGACTTCGTCAGGGAGCTGGGCCCGATACTCGGCGTGGCGGTGCCATGAACCGGTCTCTGGCCACCGTCGTTTCCATTACGATTTTTGAGCCATGACCCAACCCCTTCCCATTCTTTCGCTCGTTGAAACCCGCGTGCTCGGCGTGCTGGCCGAGAAGCAGCGCACCGTGCCCGACAGCTATCCGCTGACGCTCAACTCCCTGGTGTCCGGCTGCAACCAGAAGACCAGCCGCAACCCGGTGCTCGAACTGAGCGAGGCGCAGGTGCAGGCGGCCATCGACAGCCTGAAGGGCTACAGCCTGGTGGCGGAAACCAGCGGCGGCCGGGCGTTTCGCTACGAGCACAACGTCGACCGCGTGCTGCGCATTCCATCGCAGTCGGTCATTTTGCTCACCGTGCTGATGCTGCGCGGTCCCCAAACGGCCGGCGAACTTCGCATTGCCTGCGACCGCATGCACAACTTCGCGGACATCTCGTCGGTCGAGGGCTTTCTCGACGAGCTCGCCGAGCGACAAGCCGGGGCGTTGGTGGTGAAGCTTGCGCGCCTGCCCGGTGCGCGCGAAAGCCGCTGGGCCCATCTGCTGAGCGGCGCGCCGGCGGAAGAGGTTGCCGGGCCAGGTGGCGGGTCGGCCGAGGGAGCGTATGCGTCGCACGATGCATCGCTCGGCGAGGTGGCGGCGCTCAAGGCCAACGTGGCGCGGCTCGAGGCCGAGCTCGCGTCGCTGAAGGCGCTGGTGGGGCGGGTGTGTTCGGAGCTTGGGATTTCAGAGGCGGAGTGATCGGGCGCCGCGGGCACTAGCCCGGCAGTGCCGTTGTTGTACGCGGCACCGGCCGCGCAGATCGCGCCTCGCCGGCCAACTGCAGCAACTCATCGACTTCCCAATGGTCGTCCGCATGCGCGCCGTACTTGCACGCCACGATGCGCCCCTGCGCGTCGACGAGAAAGTCTGCCGGCAGGCCCAGGATGCCGTTCTCGGCCCGGGTGTAGAAGCGCCTGGCCGCCAAGATCCACCGCAGCCCGCTCCAGAAGACGCGGGGATTCAAGAGCGCCCGCACTGAGGTCTCGACGCCGAACGCCTTGAAATACTTCTTGCCGGGGTCGGCAATGCAATCGAACGGAAGCTGCGCCTGGTACTTGAGCATTTCTTCGCGCGACGAATGAAAGAAAACGAGCTGGCGAATGCCGGCCGCGGCAATTTCCGCGTGGCGCCTGCCCATGGTGAGCAGGTGAAAGTTGCACACCGGGCAACCCGCGAAGCGCCGGAACTGAAGATGCACGTAGCGCGGCAGCGGGTCCGGAACATGGGCAGGCTTGCCGTGGATGGTGCTGGCGGCAATGGCGGGAGCTGTGTCGCGGGGTGCGAATTTCATGAGCTTTCCTCTTTAAACGTACGATGTACGTAATTGAATATACTCGCGTCTTCCAAACTGCGTCAACCTCCACTCTTATGGGACGACCCGCCAAATTCACGCATTCGCAGCTCCAGGCCGCCGCATTGGCCCTTGTCGACAGGGAAGGACTCTCGGGGCTCTCGATGCGCGCGCTGGCCAGCGAGCTCGGCACCGGCGCGATGACGCTCTACAACTACGTCTCGCAGCGCGAGGACATCGACCTCTTGGTGGTGGAGGCGGTGATCGGCGAGGCGCGCTGGCCCGAAGGCAGTTACGCGGCGTGGCAGGACGAAGTCCGAGCCATCGCCACGGCGTTGTGGCAGGCGGTACGGGCCCATCCCCATGCCATTGCGCTGATCCTCACGCGCAGAAGCCGCTCTCCCGCGGTCTTTGGTGTGACCGAGGCGATGCTGCGCGCCCTGGCCCGCAGCGGGCGCTCAGGGCAGGCGCTGCTCGTCGCCTTCCGGGCCGTGTCGGGGCTGATCACGGGGCTCGCGCAGTCGGAACTTGCGGGCCCGCTGGCGCTGCAGGCTTCGGAGTCGGCGGAGCTCACCATCGAACGATTCCGAGCCTTGCCGGAAGACCGCTTTGCGCACCTGATCGACATCGCGAATGCAGCGACCGCAAGCACCGCCGATCAGGAGTTCCGAGCGAGCCTGGACCTGCTGCTGGCGGGCCTTTCAGCAGGGGGCGGCGGCGCTCGCTGATCTCCGTCAGGCTGCTGTTTCCAACCCGAAGAACCGCAGCACCTCGCCCTGCTGCCGCATCGCGTCGGCCCGCCCGAGCGCCATCAGCTCGCGCGTGTACGCCGACTCGAACAGCAGGTAGCTCGCGAGCGCGCCGCCTTTCACATCGGCGGCGCCCTTGGAGCCGCCCAGCAGGTGGCGCACGGCGCCGGGCAGTGCATCGACATGGCGCGCCGCGATCACGTCGAGCCGTTCCGACGGCGAGATCACCAGAAGGTCAAGTGGACGCAGCGAGCTGGAGGCGCGCGCTTCCTCGGGAATGAGGCCCAGCGTGTGGTTGATACGCCGAAGCCGCTCGATGTCCACCGCCAGCGCATCGAGAAAGATGCTCGACAGCGCATGGCCCGCGATCTGGGCCATGGTGGGGTAGCCGCTGTAGGTGTTGGGCGCGTCGGCGTCGCGCGGCTCGTGCATGCGGCCGGCGCCGATCACCAGGATGCGCTTGGCGCCGAGATGAATGGCCGCGGCAATCGGCGCCGACTGGCGCATCGAGCCGTCGCCGAAGTATTCGGTATGCCCTTGCATCGAGAGCGCCGTGGCCGGAAACACGAAGGGAATGGCCGACGAGGCCAGCAGGTGCGCGTGGCTGATGCGGTCGCGCACCGAGAGCCGCTGCGAACGCACCCAGGGTTCCATCGGCACGGCCGCTTCGAAGAAGGTGACGTGCTCGCCGGAGCTATAGCTCGATGCGGTAACGGCCAGCGCCTGCACGTGGCCTTGCTGCATCAGCCGGGGCAGCCGATCGAGCGGCACCATGCGGCCCAGCAGTTGGGCCAGCGGTGTGTTGTCGAGCAGCGAACGCGGCTTGATGCGCATCCAGTTGGCCGCGAAGCGCCCGAAGCCGAGCAGCATGCGCCAGCGCGCACCGCTGCCGATGACGGAGAGCGAGTCGGCGCGGTAGACCTGGCCGGCGTGGAAATCGCGCCAGACCTCTGCGATGCGCGCGACGGCTTCGTCGAAGTGGTCGGCCCCGCAGGCCAGCGCGGCCGCGTTGATGGCGCCGGCAGATGTGCCGGTGATCACGGGAAAGGGATTGCCTTCGCCAGCGAAACCTGCCGCGCGCCGGATACCGGCAATGGCCTCGAGCACGCCGACCTGGTAGGCAGCCCGGGCACCGCCGCCGGTGAGCAAAAGACCGGTGACCGGGGGTGTCTCAGGCATTGTTCTTGTTGCTGTGGCTGTTCAAAAAGCGCTTGCCTCCCCCGTGATTCGCAGGTGTTGCCCCCGGCAGCGGGAAGGCGAAGCGGCCCGAAGCGCGCGGGGCCCGCTGGCAAGCCACTAGACTACCCGCCATTCAGGAGTTAGATCAATGGCACTCACCCCAGAAGGGCTCATGGACGCGCTCAAGGCCGTCCAGGACCCGAACACCGGCAAGAATTTCGTGGCGACGCGTTCGCTCAAGAACCTGCAGATTACCGAAGGCGACGTTTCGTTCGACCTCGAGCTCGGCTACCCGGCCAAGAGTCAGCACCCGGCCCTTCGCAAGGCGCTGGTGGCGGCCGCCAAGACGGTGCCGGGCGTGAGCAACGTCTCGGTCAACATCACGACCAAGGTCATCAGCCATGCGGTGCAGCGCGGCGTGCAGCTGATGCCCAACGTCAAGAACATCATCGCGGTGGCCTCCGGCAAGGGCGGTGTGGGCAAGAGCACCACGGCGGCCAACCTGGCACTGGCGCTGGCGGCCGAAGGGGCGGCCGTCGGGCTGCTGGATGCCGACATCTACGGCCCGAGCCAACCCATGATGCTGGGCATCGAGGGCCGGCCCGAGAGCGAGGACGGCAAGACCATGGAGCCGCTGGAGAACCACGGCGTGCAGGTCATGTCGATCGGTTTCCTGGTCGACCAGGACGAGGCCATGATCTGGCGCGGCCCCATGGCCACCCAGGCGCTGGAGCAGCTGCTGCGCCAGACCAACTGGAAAGACCTCGATTACCTGATCGTCGACATGCCGCCCGGCACCGGCGATATCCAGCTCACCCTGTCGCAGCGCGTACCGATGACCGGCGCGGTGATCGTCACCACGCCGCAGGACATCGCGCTGCTCGACGCCAAGAAGGGCATCAAGATGTTCGAGAAGGTCGGCGTGCCGATCCTGGGCATTGTGGAGAACATGGCAGTGCACATCTGCTCCAACTGCGGCCACGTGGAGCACATCTTCGGCTCCGAAGGCGGCAAGAAGATGGCCGAGCAATACCAGATGGAATACCTCGGTGCGCTGCCGCTGGACATCAATATCCGCCTGCAGGCCGACAGCGGCAAGCCCACGGTGGTGGCCGATCCCGACGGCGAAGTGGCCGGCATCTACAAGGCCGTGGCGCGGCAAGTGGCCGTGGGCATTGCGGAGAAGGCCAAGGACTTCTCCGCCAAGTTCCCGACCATTTCGATCAGCAAGAACACCTGATCGACGGCGCGCCCCGTGAATCTTCTCGCGTCGATGCGCTACCTGGTCGCACTGAGCGAGCACAAGCATTTCGGACGCGCGGCGCAGGCCTGCCACATCACGCAGCCGGCGCTCTCGAATGCGCTGCGCTCGCTCGAAAGCGAGTTTGGCGTGGTCATCGTCAAGCGGGCGCGCGTGTACGTGGGCCTCACGCACGAGGGCGAGCGCGTGCTGGCCACCGCGCAGCGCATGCTGCGCGACAACGAGGTGCTGCAGCAGGAGCTGCGCAGCGAAGAGGGGCACCCACGCGGGCGGCTGCGCATGGCGGCGGTGCCCACCGCCATTCCGATGCTGTCGCGCTTTGCGGCGATGCTGCACGAGCTGCACCCGGGCATCGTGCCGGCCGTGCTCTCGATGAGCTCGCAAGACCTGGAAATGGGGCTGGAAAGCCTTTCCGTCGACCTGGCGCTTGGCTACACCGAACGCATGCACCTGCCGGGCATCAAGCTCACGGCCTGGCCGCAGAGCGTGGAGCACTACTTTCTGCTGCGCCGAGCGGCCAAGCCCTCGGCCGACCGGCTGCGTATCGGCCGGCCGATGTCATGGGCCGACGCCGGCAAGCTGCCACTGTGCCTGCTCACGCCTGACATGCACAACCGCTTCATCATCGACCAGGCGTTGCGCGACGCCGACACCGTGGTGGAGCCGGCCATCGAAACGAACTCGGTACTTACCCTTGCATTGGCCGTGCTCGCAGGGACCGTCAGCAGCGTACTGCCGGGCTCGATGGTCGCGGCCGTGCGCAGCTACCGCGAACTGGAGGCGCTGCCGCTGGTCGCGCCCGAGGTCAAGACTCCGCTGGGCTTCATGACCCAGACCGGCGTGCGCCCCTCGCGCGCGCTCGATGCCGCCCTCGTGTTCCTGCAGACGCCGGCTTGGCGCGAGCAGGTGCGGCTGCACAGCGGCGCGCTCGGCGAATAGCTGGCGGCCGGCCCAGAGCGGGCGCACCATTTAGTTATTGAATCGATCGATGCGCCGATCGAATTTGACGCACCCTGGGCGGCCCCACACACTCGGTCAGCCTCCCAGCATCCGCTCGGGGCAGAGCCAGACAGACACCCGAAAAAAGGCCTAGGCAGTGAACAACCACCCAGCCACGACCCGCGAGACAACAAAGGCGACCCCGACGCACACCATCGTGCCGCTCGCCACCGCCGACGAGATGCGCGAGCGCATCCGCCGCAAGAGCAAGCTCAAGGGCCGCCAACCCGAGGAAGCGGCGCTGCTCGAAGTGCGCACGCTCATCGGCGCGCCCCCGGCCGAGGGCCACCGGCGCGACCTGCTCATCGAGCACCTGCACAAGCTCAACGATGCTTTCCGCTGCCTGCACGACCGCCACCTGGTGGCGCTGGCGCGGGAAATGAACATCCCGATGGCCGAGGTCTACGAAGTCGCGACCTTCTATCACCACTTCGAGGTGGTGCGCGGCGACGATGCCGCGCCGGGCCTCACCGTGCGCGTGTGCGACGGCCTAGCCTGCGAGCTGGCCGGCGCCAAGGATCTGCTTGCGCGGCTACCCGAACTGCTCGGCGTCGAAGGCGGCGACGTGCGCGTGATTGCGGCGCCCTGCGTCGGCCGCTGCGAGCAGGCGCCGGTCGCGGTCGTCGACCAGCAGGCCGTGCCGCTCGCGACCACCGGCAAGGTGTTGCAGGCGCTGAAGTCCGATCCCGACGAGGCCACGGTCGCGTACTTCGACGCCGCCGCGTTCGCCGAAAAAAGCGTCTCGCCCCTGCCCGGCGCCATCGAGCGCATGCCGGCGTTCACCGACTACGCCACCTACCGCGCGCATGGCGGCTATTCGCTCGCGGCCGCACTCGTCAACGGCGAGGAAGACGCCGAGGCCATCATCAAGACCATGGAAGACTCGGGCTTGCGCGGCCTGGGCGGCGCGGGCTTTCCGGCCGGGCGCAAGTGGCGCATCGTGCGCGACCAGCCCGCGCCCCGGCTCATGGCGGTGAACATCGACGAAGGCGAGCCCGGCACGTTCAAGGACCGCACGTACCTCGAGCGCGATCCGCACCGCTTTCTTGAAGGCCTGGTGGTGGCGGCGCAGATCGTCGGCATCGAGCAGTGCTACATCTACCTGCGCGACGAATACCACGACTGCCGCGCGCTGCTGGAAAGAGAACTGGCCCGGCTCCAGGCCGATCCACCGTGTGCGCTGCCGCGCATCGAGTTGCGGCGCGGCGCAGGGGCCTACATCTGCGGCGAAGAGTCGGCCATGATCGAGAGCATTGAAGGCAAGCGCGGCGAACCCCGCATGCGCCCGCCGTACATCGCGCAGGTGGGCCTGTTCGGCCGGCCGACGCTGGAACACAACTTCGAAACCCTCTATTGGGTGCGCGACATCGTTGAAAAAGGCGCTGCCTGGTTCAGCGGCTTTGGCCGCAACGGCCGCAAGGGCCTGCGCAGCTTCAGCGTGAGCGGCCGGGTGAAGCACCCGGGCGTCAAGCTCGCGCCCGCGGGCATCACGGTGCAGGAACTCATCGACGAATACTGCGGCGGCATGCTCGACGGCCACTCGCTGTATGCGTACCTGCCCGGCGGCGCGTCGGGCGGCATTCTTCCGGCGCGAATGAACGACATTCCGCTCGACTTCGACACGCTGCAACCCCATGGCTGCTTCATCGGATCGGCCGCGGTGATGGTGCTGAGCCAGCACGACCGCGCCCGCGACGCTGCGCTGAACGTGATGCGATTCTTCGAGCACGAAAGCTGCGGCCAATGCACGCCGTGCCGGGTCGGTACCGCCAAGGCCGCGGCGCTGATGCAGGCGCCCACGTGGGACAGCGCCACGCTCGAAGACCTCGCGCAAGTCATGGGGGACGCCTCCATCTGCGGGCTCGGACAGGCGGCCCCCAATCCGATTCGGTGCATCCAGCAATATTTTCCGGAGGAGGTGGCATGAACGCCCCGTCCAAGCTCGCGGAGCTCATGCCGCAAACCATCGAATTCACGCTCGACGGCCAGGCCATCCAGGCCTTCGACGGCGAGACCATCTACAAGGCGGCCGAGCGCCATGGCGTGGAGATCCCGCACCTTTGCTACAAGGACGGCTACCGCGCCGACGGCAACTGCCGCGCCTGCGTGGTCGAGGTGAAGGGTGAGCGCACGCTGGCGCCCAGCTGCTGCCGCAACGTGACGGCCGGCATGGAAGTGAAGGCCACCAGCGAACGTGCGCTCAAGAGCCAGAAGATGGTCGTCGAGATGCTGCTGTCCGACATGCCCGACCAGGGCTACAAATGGATCGGCGACGACGCCACCCAGCAGCACGGCGAGCTCAGCGCCTGGGCCAAGAAGCTCGACATCGCGGTACGGCCCGAACTCAAGGCGCTGCGCCGCGAGCAGCCGAAGACCGACATCTCGCATCCGGCGATGGCCGTCAACTTGGACGCCTGCATCCAGTGCAACCGCTGCGTGCGCGCCTGCCGCGAGGAGCAGGTCAACGACGTCATCGGCTATGCCATGCGCGGTGGCGACAGCAAGATCGTGTTCGACCTGGACGACCCGATGGGCGACAGCACCTGCGTGGCCTGCGGCGAATGCGTGCAGGCCTGTCCGACCGGCGCGCTCATGCCCAAGAGCCACATCGGCTCGCAGCAGGTCGATCGCAAGGTTGATTCCGTGTGCCCGTTCTGCGGTGTGGGTTGCCTCGTGACCTACAACGTGAAGGACGAAAAGATCGTCAGCGTCGACGGCCGCGACGGACCGGCCAACCACAACCGCCTGTGCGTGAAGGGCCGCTTCGGCTTCGACTACGCGCACCACCCGCAGCGGCTGACCAAGCCGCTGATCCGCAAGGCCGGCGTGCCGAAGGACTTTGGCGATACGCCGCGTCCGGACGACTGGAGCGAGTATTTCCGCGAAGCCACCTGGGAAGAAGCGCTCGCGCTCACCACCGGCAAGCTCTCGGGGCTGCGCGACACCTACGGTGCCAAGTCGCTCGCGGGCTTCGGCTCGGCCAAGGGCAGCAACGAAGAGGCCTACCTGTTCCAGAAGCTCGTGCGCACGGGCTTCGGTAGCAACAACATCGATCACTGCACGCGCCTGTGCCACGCATCGAGCGTGGCCGCGTTGCTCGAAGGCGTGGGCTCAGGGGCAGTGAGCAACCAGGTCAACGACGTGGAGCATGCGGGGCTGATCTTCGTCATCGGCTCTAACCCCACGGCCAACCACCCGGTCGCCGCCACCTGGATGAAGAACGCTGCCCAGCGCGGCGCAAAGATCGTGCTGGCCGACCCGCGCCGCACCGACATCAGCCGGCACGCTTGGCGCACCCTCCAGTTCAAGGCCGACACCGACGTGGCCATGCTCAATGCGCTGATCCATGCCGTGATCGACGAAGGCCTGGTCGACCAGGAGTTCGTGCGCACGCGGGCCAGCAACTACGAGGCACTGCGCGAGAACGTGAAGGGCTACAGCCCCGAGGCGATGGCGCCCATCTGCGGCGTGCCGGCCGAAACCCTGCGTGAAGTGGCGCGCGCCTTTGCCACCGCCAAGGGCTCGATGATCCTCTGGGGCATGGGCGTGAGCCAGCACGTGCACGGCACCGACAACGCGCGCTGCCTCATTGCGCTGGCCACCGTGACCGGGCAGATCGGCAAGCCGGGTTCGGGCCTGCATCCGCTGCGCGGCCAGAACAACGTGCAGGGCGCGAGCGACGCAGGCCTGATCCCGATGATGTTCCCCAACTACCAGCGCGTCGACAACCCGGCTGTGCATGCATGGTTCGAGAACTTCTGGGGCACGCCGCTGGACGCAACGCCTGGCTATACCGTGGTCGAGATCATGCACAAGGCGCTCGCGCCCGACACCGATCCGCACAAGGTGCGCGGCATGTACATCATGGGAGAGAACCCGGCCATGAGCGACCCCGACCTGAACCATGCGCGCCATGCGCTTGCGAGCCTGGAGCACCTGGTGGTGCAGGACATCTTCATGACCGAGACCGCCTGGCTCGCCGACGTGGTGCTGCCCGCGAGCGCCTGGCCCGAGAAGACCGGCACGGTGAGCAACACCGACCGCATGGTGCAACTGGGCAAGCGCGCGCTCAACCCGCCGGGCGACGCGCAGCCCGATCTCTGGATCATCCAGCAGATCGCCAAGGGCATGGGCCTCGCGTGGAACTACGAGGGCGAAGAGTCCGGCGTGGCCGCGGTCTACGAGGAAATGCGGCAAGCCATGCATGCGGTGATCAGCGGCATCAGCTGGGAGCGGCTGCAGCGCGATTCGAGCGTGACCTATCCCTGCCTGAGCGAGGACGACCCGGGCCAGCCAACCGTGTTCATCGACGACTTCCCGACGGCGGACGGCCGCGTGAAGCTGGTGCCCGCCGACATCATTCCGGCCGACGAGCGGCCCGATGCCGAATACCCGTTCGTGCTCATCACCGGCCGCCAGCTGGAGCACTGGCACACCGGCAGCATGACGCGCCGCGCCACCGTGCTCGATGCGCTGGAGCCCATGGCGACCGCCTCGATGAACCAGGCCGACCTGCTGAAGCTGGGCTTGGAGGCCGGCGATGTGATCACGGTGCAGTCGCGGCGCGGCGAGGTGGCCATCCACGTGCGGCGCGACGACGGGACGCCGAACGGCGCGGTGTTCGTTCCCTTCGCCTACTACGAGGCGGCGGCCAACCTGATGACCAACGCCGCGCTCGATCCGATGGGCAAGATCCCGGAGTTCAAGTACTGCGCGGTGCGCATTGCGCGCGGCGGCCAGCCGATGGCGGCGGCCGGCTACGGCACCGGTTCTGGCGTGCTGGCGACGGTGGACTGACACGGGCGGTGGTGCAAGCAGCGCTGGCGTTGAGGTGCGCATGGTTTAACCTTTGCGCCCCGACGCCCCTGCACCGCTCACCACCACCGGCATGAAAACCAGAGTCCAGTTCCGCCTGCGCATCTACCGGGACGACAGCATCGCCATCGGCCCCGGCAAGATCGCCGTGCTGGAGGCCGTGGCGGAGACCGGCTCGATCTCGGCCGCGGCGCGCCAGCTGGGAATGTCGTACCGGCGCGCCTGGATGCTGATCGACGAGATGAACCACGCCCTGAGCTCCCCGGCCGTGAACACGGCGGCCGGCGGCTCTCGCGGCGGCGGCACCGCGCTCACGCCCGTGGGCGAGGAAATCGTCAAGCACTACCGCGCCATCGAGAATGCCGCGCGCCTGGCCACGGCGGCCGACGTGCGTGCGCTGACGCGCCTGCTGGCCTCCTGATCCCGTTCTCGCGCTGTATCCGGAAGGATATCGGCGCCGCCCTCCCGAAGCGGCCAACGAACCTCTCGTCGAGGGGGGGAGGGTTGGTTCGTGCACAATTGCGTTGTATCTTCATGAATACGACGAACTCCCTCATCGCCTCGGCCGACTGGTTTCCGCTGGTGCTGTCGCTCAAGGTGGCCGCGGTCGCGACCTTGCTCGCGCTTGTGGCCGGTGTGGCGCTGGGCTGGGTGTTCGCACGCAAGCGTTTTCCGGGCGACACGGTGCTGGAGGCGGTGTTCATGCTGCCGCTGGTGCTGCCACCCACGGTCATCGGCTACGCCATCCTGGTCGCGGCGGGGCGCCATAGCCCGCTCGGCAGTTGGCTGCGCGAGCACCTCGACTACAGCATCATCTTCAGCTGGCACGGCGCCGTCGTGGCATCCGCGGTGGTGGCGTTGCCGCTGGTGCTGAAATCGGCCAGCGCCGCCTTCGCGGGCGTGGACCGCTCGCTCGAGGCCGCCGCCAGCACGCTGCGGCAGTCGCCGTTCTCGGTATTTCTGCGCGTCACGCTGCCGCTGGCCTGGCCCGGCATCCTGGCCGGCACGCTGCTCGCATTCGCGCGTGCCATGGGCGAGTTCGGCGCCTCGCTGATGGTGGCGGGATCCATTCCGCAGCAAACGCAGACGCTGTCGATGGCGATCTACGACGCCGTGCAGGCCGGCCATGACGACTTGGCGTTGCTGCTGGTGGTGGTGACTTCGCTGCTGTCGGTCACGGTGCTGGTGCTGTCGAACCGGTTTTTCTCCCTGCGCTGATGGCCCGCGCATCCCACCCGTAAAAACCCGAATGCATCCCCTCCGCCTCTTGCCTCTCGTGCTGGCCTTGGCGCTGCCGCTGGGCGCGGTGGCTCAGCAGATCACCGTGTCCGCGGCGGCCAGCCTGACCGACGCGTTCAAGGCGCTGGGGCCGAAGTTCGAGGCCGTGAAACCAGGCGCCACGGTGCGCTTCAATTTCGCCGCTTCGGGCGTGCTGCTGCAGCAGATTGCACAGGGCGCACCGGTCGACGTGTTCGCCAGCGCCGACCAGGAGACCATGGGCCGCGCCGCCGAGCAGAAGCTCATCGATGCGGCCACGCGCCGGAACTTTGCGAGCAACGCCCTGGTGCTGATCGAGCCGCTGAGAGACGCGGCAGGCGTGCGGTCGCTGCAAGACCTTGCCGGCGCGGGCGTGCGAAAAATCGCAGTTGGCAAGACCGCCACAGTGCCGGTCGGCCGCTACACGCGGCAGGTGCTGGAAGGGGCAGGGCTCTGGAGCGTGCTCGAGCCCAAGTTCGTGCAGGCCGACAGCGTGCGCCAGGTGCTTGACTACGTGGCGCGCGGCGAAGTGGAGGCCGGTTTCGTCTACCGCACCGATGCGGCCGTGATGGGCGACAAGGTTCGGGTCGCCTTCGCGCCTGCAACCTCCGTGCCGGTGACCTACCCGGTCGCGGTGGTCGCCGACAGCCGGCAGAAAGCGCTGGCCGGCGATTTCGTGGCCTTTCTTTCGAGCGACGCGGCACGCGAAGTCCTCGCGCGTCATGGCTTCGGTACGCCATGATCGACGTCGACCTGAAGCTCACGGTCACCGACGGCACGCGCCGCTTCGACCTGGCGGCGCGTTTCGCGACCGATGTGCCATTCGCGGCGCTTTACGGACCTTCAGGCGCGGGCAAGACACTCACGCTGCAAGCCATCGCTGGTTTGCTGCGGCCGTCCGAAGGGCATGTGCGGCTTGATGGCCGCACGCTCTACGACTCTGCGCGCGGCATCGACGTGCCCGCGCCGGCGCGGCGCATCGGCTACCTGTTCCAGAACTACGCGCTGTTCCCGCACCTGTCGGTGCGCGAAAACGTGTCCTTCGGCCTGACCGCGTGGCACCGGCGCAAGCTGCCGCCGCGCGAGGCCGAGATGGTGCAGTCGCTGCTGGATGGTTTCGGCTTGGCCGCGCTGGCCGACAGCCGGCCGCAGAAGCTCTCGGGCGGCCAGCAGCAGCGCGTGGCGCTCGCCCGCGCGCTGGCCTGCCAGCCGCAGGTGCTGCTGCTCGACGAGCCCTTTGCCGCGCTCAACCCGATGTTGCGCAGTGAGCTGCGCAACGAGCTCGCGCAGGTCCGCCGCCAGTGGGGCATTCCGGTGCTGATGATCACGCACGACATCGACGACGTGCTCGCGTTGGCCGACGTGGCTTTCGTCTACGACAACGGCCAGGTGGTGCGGGAGATCGACCTGCACAACGGCGAGAGCCGCAACCTTGCGCTGCGCGAAGCGGGCGGCGTGCCGCCTGCGGAGGCGACGCCGCTGCATCGGAAGCTGCGTGGCCTGCTGCTGCAGGATGCGCCCGGCGCCTGAGTCTGTGGCGCATATGACCCTCGGCGCAAAAGCGGCTTGCGGTGGCGCTACGATCGCCGCATGAATCCTTCCATCGATGTTGCCGTCGTGATGCGCCGAGAGCGTGTCGAGAGCCGTTGGCAATCCTGGCGCTGGATTCTCGAAAGCGTCGGCCCCGACCAGCCCGGCTTCGGCACCGAGCCACGCCTGCTCGAGGCGAGCGATGGCGCGCAGCGCTGGCTGTACCCGGGTTTCAAGACCGAGCTGTTCCGCGACGAAGTGGAGGGCTACCACCTGAACGCCACCACGCCCGCGCCCTGCTGGTTCGTGCTGTGGCGCATGGAGGAAAACCCCAGCATCGCCAACGAGCCGCTGGCGCGGCCGGTGGTGGTGAGCCTCAGCTACAACGAAGCCGGACGCTGGCTCGACGCGCAGGAAACCGTGGAGCAAGTGCCTGCGCCCGAAGAGGTGATCGAGTGGATGCGCGGCTTCGTGCAAGAGCATTACGTGATCGAGCCCAAGCGCCGCAAGCGGCCCGAGAGTTTCCGTCCGCTGGTCGACCGCTTCGGCAACGCGGCCAGTGTGTCGACCGAGAAAAAGCGCGGCCACGGAGGAGGCGATGTCTGAGAACTTTTTCGACCGCTGGTCGCGGCGCAAGAACGAAGCGCGCGAAGAACTCGCGCCGCCGCCCGTCGTGCCGGAGACGCCGCCTACCGCGGAACCAATACCCGTTGCCGCGGGTCTTGCGGCCGAAGGGCAGGGGGAAGCGCCCCCGCCCACGCTGGCCGAGGCCGAGGCGCTCACGCCCGAGTCCGACTTTCGGCCCTTCGTGGCCAGGAACGTCGCGCCCGAGGTCAAGAACACCGCGTTCCGAAAGCTCTTTGCCGATCCGCAGTTCAATGTGATGGACGGCCTGGACACCTACGTCGACGACTATTCCAAGTCGACGCCGATCCCCGACAGCGTGCTGCGCCAGATCGCCAGCGCCAAGTTCCTCAAGCTGTTCGAGCACGAGGAAGAAACCGAGGAAGAAACCGAGGGAGATGAAACTCCCGCACCACCCCCGGAAACTCCCCACGCCGACACGCCGTCGGACGTGGCACAGTCCGAGCCTCCGGGGGATCTCCCCAGCCAGCAGGTTGCCGATGCGCAACCCGCAAGCCACAAAACCGATGACCACCACGCTGATCTGCGACTGCAACCAGACGATGCCGCTCGAGCCGAAGACGCTCGGCGCAGCGCTGGCTGAGCCGCTGCCCCTTCATTCCACCTTGTGCCGCCGTGAGGCGCCGGCTTTCCAGCGCGCCATCCGCTCGGGCGACGAAGTGGTGGTGGCCTGCACGCAGGAGCGCAAGCTGTTCACCGAGCTGGCCGAACAGACCGAAGGCGCGACCTCGCCGATCCGCTTCGTCAACATCCGCGAAACCGGCGGCTGGAGCCGCGACGCGAAGAACGCCAGCCCGAAGATCGCCGCCTTGCTGGCGGTGGCCCACCTGCCGGAGCCCGATCCAGTCTCGACCGTGAGCTATGCGAGCCAGGGCCGGCTCCTGATCGTCGGTCCGCTCGACGAAGCCGAAAAGGCCGCCGCGCTGGTGACCGACACGCTCCAGGTGTCGATCTTTTCCACCGGTCCGGGCGCCGCCGGCGGCGGGCAGGAACGCCGCTGGCCGGTGATGGCGGGACGCATCGCATCGCTTCAAGGCTGGCTCGGCGCCTTCTCGCTCAAGTGGACGCGCGACAACCCTATCGACCTGGACCTTTGCACGCGCTGCAATGCCTGCCTGAGCGTGTGCCCCGAGCAGGCGATCGGTCTCGACTACCAGATCGACCTGGCCAAGTGCACTTCGCACCGCGACTGCGAAAAAGCCTGCAGCGTGGCCGGTGCCATCAACTTCAGCCGGGCACCCGAGGCGCTCGATGCCGGGTTCGACCTGGTGCTCGACCTGGGCGCCACTGCGCTGATCGACTGGCATGCGCCGCCGCAGGGTTATTTCCACTTGGCGGGCGGACTCGCGCATGCCGAAGGCCTCTCGACCCTGCTGCGCCTGCGCGAGCTGGTGGGCGAGTTCGAGAAGCCGAAGTTCTTCGATTACAAGCAGAAGATCTGCGCCCACAGCCGCAACGAAGTGGTGGGCTGCAACGCCTGTGTCGAGGTTTGCTCGGCGCATGCCATCTCGAGCGACAAGGCGCGCCAGCGCATCGTCGTGAATCCGCAGCTGTGCGTCGGCTGCGGCGCCTGCACCACGGTGTGCCCGACCGGCGCGCTGGGCTACACCTATCCGCGCACGCCCGACCAGGGCCGCAAGCTGCGCACGCTGCTGTCCACCTATCTGGGTGCCGGCGGCCGCGACGCCGCGGTGCTGCTGCACAACGAGGAAGGTGGTCAGGCTCTCGTCGAACGACTCGGCCGTGAGGCGCAGCTCGGGCGCGGCAAGCGCGACGGTCTCGGTGGCGTGCCCGCGCACGTGCTGCCGGTGGCGCTGATGCATGTCGCGAGCACGGGCATCGATCTCTGGCTCAGCGCCATTGCGTTCGGCGCGTCGCAGGTGGCGGTGCTGACCACCGGCGAAGAGGCGCCCCAGTATCTGGACGCGCTGAAGAAGCAGATGGCCGTCGCGCAGGCGCTGCTCACGGGCCTGGGCTACACCGGTACGCACTTCCACCTGATCGAGGCCGCCACGCCGGCAACGCTGGATGCGGCGCTGACCGGCCTGCGCGCCACGCGGCAGCGCGTGCCCGGCAGCGCGGCGCGCTTTGCCGTCGGCGGCGAGAAGCGCGGCACGCTCGAGATGACGCTGGACCACCTGATGGCCCAGGCGCCCGCGCTGTCGGCGCCGGCTGCCGATGCCGCCGCACCGCTGGCGATTCCCCTGCCCGAGGGGTCTCCCTTCGGCGCGATCACCGTCAACAAGGACAGCTGCACGCTGTGCCTGGCCTGCGTGAGCGCCTGTCCCGCGAGCGCGCTGCAAGACAACCAGAACGCGCCGCAGCTGCGCTTCATCGAAAAGAACTGCGTTCAGTGCGGGCTCTGCGCCACCACTTGTCCCGAGAACGCCATTGCGCTCGTGCCGCGGCTTTCGACTGCCCCCGAGCGCAAGCAGCCCGTGGTGCTCAACGAGGCCAAGCCCTGGGCCTGCATCCGCTGCAGCAAGCCCTTCGGCACGCAGAAGGCCATCGAAGCGATGCTCGGCAAGCTGGCGGGCCACGCCATGTTCCAGGGCGAGGCGCTCGAGCGGCTCAAGATGTGCAGCGACTGCCGGGTGATCGACCTGTACAGCGCCCAGAACGAAATGAAGATCACCCAGTTATGAGTCAATTTCCTCCAATGACCTCGGCGCTCGACGAGGAGATTGCGCGTGCCGAGGTCTATGGCCTGCTCGCGCGCCTCTGGTATGCCGCGCCCGACGCCGAACTCCTCGGCGCCTTCAGCGTGGCACCGACCGAGGCGCCCGCGGCCGGCGCCTTTCTCGAAGAGCCCTGGCGGCAGCTGGTGGGCGCGGCGCGCGGCACCGACGCCGCTGCGGTGCATGCCGAGTACGACGCGCTCTTCGGCGGCATGGGCAAGCCCGAGGTGTACCTGTTTGGGTCGCACTACCTGAGCGGTTTTCTCAACGACAAGCCATTGGCCCAACTGCGCACAGACCTGGCCCGCCTCGGACTCGCGCGCGGCGACGCCGTCTCCGAAAGCGAAGACCATGTTGCCTGCCTGTTCGAGGTAATGCGCTACCTTATTGCCGGTGACGACGCAGCGGTAGCCAACCTTGCGCAGCAACAGGCTTTTTTCGCCACCCACCTGCAGTCGTGGCTGCCGACGCTCTGCGACGCAGTGGCGCAACATCCGAAGGCCCGCTTTTATGCCTCACTGGCCGGCTTTACCCGCGCCTTTGCCGAGGTCGAAGTCCAAGGCTTCGACATGCTCGGTTAATCGACATAGGGAAGTGTCGGATTGTGGGAAATAAGGGTCTAGACTAGTATCCAGATGTATGCAGATCAGTTCATATCTGGTTTGCCCCCCAGCCACTCCTGGAGATCACATGCAGGACAGCCAAGCGGTCGGAATCAAGCCGGCCTCGCGTCGAGGTTTCTTTTTAGGTGCCGCCAGCGCCGGTGCCGCGGTTGCCGCGGTTTCGGTGCTCCCCAAGGTCGTCGACACCCCCGCGGCGGTCGAAGTTGCCGCGCCCGCGGCGAAGCCCGCGCCTGAAAAAGGCGGCGGGTATTCGCTGAGCGAACACGTCAAGCATTACTACAAGACCGCTTCGACCTGAAGCGGACCCCACGATGTTGTTGACCAAGAAAACAGCCCCCGCGAACAGTGTCTCGCGGCAAGGGGAACGCGAGTCTTCCGCGTTCATTCACAGCCTGCGGCGCGGCCTTTCGGGTGCGCTGCCCACCATGGACCGGCGCGCCTTCCTCCGGCGTTCCGGGCTCGGCGTGGGCGTGGGCCTGGCCGCGGGCCAGCTCACGCTGATGCGCAAGGCCGAGGCGGCAGGCGAAGCGCGGCCCACCGCAATCGGCGCCGGCAAGGTCGAGATCAAGCGCACCGTGTGCTCGCACTGTTCGGTCGGCTGCGCCTCCGATGCGGTGGTCGAGAACGGTGTCTGGGTGCGCCAGGAGCCGGTGTTCGATTCGCCGCTCAACCTCGGCGCGCACTGCGCCAAGGGCGCTGCGCTGCGCGAGCACGGCCACGGCGAATACCGGCTGCGCTATCCGATGAAGCTGGTCAACGGCAAGTACGAGCGCATCAGCTGGGACACGGCGCTCAACGAGATCACCGCCAAGCTGAAGGACCTGCGTCAGGCCAGCGGTCCCGATTCGGTCTACTGGATCGGCTCGTCCAAGCACAGCAACGAGCAGGCGTACCTGATGCGCAAGTTCGTGAGCTTCTGGGGCAGCAACAACTGCGACCACCAGGCGCGCATCTGCCACTCGACCACGGTTGCCGGCGTCGCGAATACATGGGGCTATGGCGCCATGACCAATTCGTACAACGACATGCGCGGCTCCAAGGTGGCGATGTACATCGGCTCCAACGCCGCCGAGGCGCACCCGGTCAGCATGCTGCACATGCTCCATGCCAAGGAGCATGGGTGCAAGATGATCGTGGTCGATCCGCGCTTCACGCGCACCGCGGCCAAGGCCGACGAGTACGTGCGCATCCGCTCGGGCTCGGACATCGCCTTCCTGTTCGGCATCCTGCACCACATCTTCAAGAACGGCTGGGAAGACAAGCAGTACATCAACGACCGCGTCTTCGGCATGGAAAAGGTGCGCGAAGAGGTCCTGGCCAAGTGGACGCCCGACAAGGTCGAGGAGGCCTGCGGCGTCAAGGAGGCGCAGGTGCTCAAGGTGGCCACATGGCTCAACGAGAACCGCCCCGGCACCGTGGTGTGGTGCATGGGCCAGACCCAGCACACCATCGGCAATGCCATCGTGCGCGCCTCGTGCATCCTGCAGCTTGCGCTCGGCAACGTGGGCAAGTCGGGCGGCGGCACCAACATCTTCCGCGGCCATGACAACGTGCAGGGCGCCACCGACGTGGGCCCGAACCCCGACTCGCTGCCCGGCTACTACGGCATCGTCGAAGGTTCTTGGAGGCACTTCGCCGCCACCTGGGGCGTCGACTACGAATGGATCAAGGGCCGCTTCGCCTCGCCCGCGATGATGACCAAGCCGGGCATCACCGTGTCGCGCTGGATCGACGGCGTGCTCGAGAAGAACGAGCTGATCGACCAGGACTCGAACCTGCGCGGCGTGTTCTATTGGGGCCATGCGCCCAACTCGCAGACACGCGGCCTCGAGATGAAGCGCGCCATGGACAAGCTCGACCTGCTCGTGGTGGTCGACCCGTACCCCTCGGCCACCGCCGCCATGGCCGCAATGCCGGGCAACCCCGACGACCTCAACAAGAATCGCGCCGTCTACCTGCTGCCCGCGTGCACGCAGTTCGAGACCAGCGGCTCCGTGACGGCGTCGAACCGGTCGATCCAGTGGCGCGAGAAAGTGATCGAGCCGCTGTGGGAAAGCCGCAGCGACCACATGATCATGCAGCAGTTCGCCGACCGCCTGGGCTTCGGCAAGGAGCTCAGCAAGAACTTCAAGATGCAGAAGGTCAAGGGCATGGACGAGCCCCTGCCCGACGACATCCTGCGCGAAATCAACAAGACCTGCTGGGCCGTGGGCTACACCGGCCAGAGCCCCGAGCGGCTGCAGGCGCACATGCGCAACATGGGCGCCTTCGACGTGCGCACGCTCAAGGTGAAGGCCGGCGTGAAGGACAAGATCAACGGCTACGACCTCACGGGCGACTACTTCGGCCTGCCGTGGCCCTGCTACGGCACGCCCGAACTCAAGCACCCGGGCTCGCCCAACCTCTACGACACGTCCAAGCACGTGATGGAAGGCGGCGGCAACTTCCGCGCGAACTTCGGCGTGGAGCGCGACGGCAAGAACCTGCTGGCCGAGGACGGCTCGCATTCGGCCGGCGCCGACATCACCACGGGCTACCCCGAGCTGGACCACGTGCTGCTCAAGAAGCTGGGCTGGTGGGACGAACTCACCGAGGCCGAGAAGCCGAAGGCCGAAGGCAAGAACTGGAAGACCGACAGCTCGGGCGGCATGATCCGCGTGTTCATGAAGAACCACGGCTGCCATCCCTTCGGCAATGCCAAGGCGCGCGCGCTGGTCTGGAACTTCCCGGACGCGATTCCGCAGCACCGAGAGCCGCTGTACGGCAACCGGCCGGACCTGATGGCCAAGTACCCGACGCACGATGACAAGATGGCGTTCTGGCGTCTGCCAACGCTCTACAAGAGCGTGCAGCAGAAGAACATCGCCGACAAGGTGCACGAGAAGTTCCCGTACATCATGACCTCCGGCCGCCTGGTCGAATACGAGGGCGGCGGCGAGGAAACGCGCTCGAACCCCTGGCTTGCCGAGCTGCAGCAGGAGATGTTCATCGAGATCAACCCCAAGGTCGCGGCCGAAAAGGGCATCCGCAACGGCGAGCGCGCCTGGGTGCACACACCCACCGGCGCCAAGCTCAACGTGCAGGCGCTGATCACCGAGCGCGTGGGGCCCGACACCGTGTTCATGCCGTTCCACTTCTCGGGCCACTGGCAGGGCGTCGACATGCTCGGCTACTACCCGGCGGGCGCGGCCCCCGTGGTGCGCGGCGAGGCCATCAACACTGCTACCACCTACGGGTACGACAGCGTGACCATGATGCAAGAGACCAAGACCACGATCTGCAACGTGGAAAAAGCATAAGGAGGGCACCATGGCTCGAATGAAATTTGTCTGTGACGCAGAGCGTTGCATCGAATGCAACAGTTGCGTCACCGCCTGCAAGAACGAGAACGAGGTGCCCTGGGGCGTGAACCGCCGCCGGGTGGTCACGCTGAACGACGGGGTGCCGGGCGAGAAGTCGATCTCGGTGGCCTGCATGCATTGCTCCGACGCGCCCTGCATGGCGGTATGCCCGGTGCAGTGTTTCTACCGCACCGACGAAGGCGTGGTGCTGCACGACAAGGACGTGTGCATCGGCTGCGGCTACTGCTCGTATGCATGCCCGTTCGGCGCGCCGCAATTTCCGTCACAAGGCACCTTCGGCGTGCGCGGCAAGATGGACAAGTGCACCTTCTGCGCCGGCGGCCCCGAGGCCAACGGCTCCGAGGCCGAGTTCGAGAAGTACGGCCGCAACCGGCTCGCCGAAGGCAAGCTTCCGGCCTGCGCCGAGATGTGCTCGACCAAGGCGCTCCTGGCCGGCGACGGCGATGTGGTGGCCGACATCTTCCGCACCCGCGTGGTCCAGCGCGGCAAGGGTGCCGAAGTCTGGGGCTGGGGCACCGCCTACGGCTCCCAGCAAGCGGGCAAGCCGCCCGTGAACGGAGTGCAGAAATGAAGCGGCCGGGCCTTATCGCCCTGGGCGTTGCGCTGGCCGCAACCTGCCTCGTGGCCTGCGGCGAGAAGCCGCAGACCAATGCGCAGGGCGTGAAGCACGATGCCGTGCCCTGGAGCGGAACGAGCAGCCAGCAGAACGCCGGCACGGTGTTCACCGCACCCGGCTGGAAGGTCGGCGACAAGACGGCCTGGCAGCAGCAGCTCAAGACCCGCACGCAGAACGGGCAGAACGAATACACCAAAGAGAACTGAACGGAGAGCTTATGAAGCAAGCGCTGACCGCTCTGGTTCTTTGTTGTGCAGCACTGGGCTCGGCCTTCGGGCAGGCGCAGCCGCCGGCCGCACCCGGAACCACGTCCGCTCCCTCGGCGCCCGGTGTGAGTGCTACGCCGGCACCGCCCGCGGGCGGCATCCGGGGCCAGAACATCTTCGAGGTCAAGCCCGAAGCCAGCGAAGACCCCAACTACGCCAACCAGACCAACGGCGAGCGCATGAGGGTGCAGCCCGGCAACAACGCGCCCATGTGGCGCCAGGTCGGGCAAGGCGTGACCGGCTACAGCAGCCTGCCAAAGAGCGAAGCGCCCGAGGCCGGCAACCTGATCCAGCCTTCGGTGCAGTACCCTGGATCGCGCTACACCACGGCCGGCGAGGCCTGGCGGCAAGTTCGCAACGACTGGATCATTCCCTACGGCGCGGCGCTGCTGTTCGTCACGCTGCTGGCGCTGGCGATCTTCTATTTCACGCGCGGCCCCATCCGTCTGCACGGCCAGGAAACCGGCCGCAAGATCGAGCGCTTCACGCCTTTCGAGCGGGCCACGCACTGGTCGAACGCCATCGCGTTCGTCACGCTCGCGATCTCCGGCATCGTGATGGCCTTTGGCAAATTCTTCCTCTTGCCGTGGATGGGCCTGACGCTGTTCGGCTGGATCGCCTATGCGCTCAAGAACGTCCATAACTTCGTCGGTCCGCTCTTTGTGGTGACGACGGTGTTCATGGTGTTCACCTTCATTCGCGACAACCTCCCGCGCGCTGGAGACCTGAAATGGCTCGCGCGCTTCGGCGGCCTCTTCGGCGGACGGGAAGTGCCGTCGCACCGCTTCAACGCGGGCGAGAAGGTTGTTTTCTGGGGTGGCGTGCTGTTCCTCGGCCTCTTCGTCATCGGATCGGGACTCTTCCTGGACAAGCTGCTGCCGGGCTTCGTGTACACGCGCGGCGAGATGCAGGTGGCGCACATGGTCCACGGCGTTGCCACGCTGCTGATGATGGCGATGATCATGGGCCACATCTTCATCGGCACGCTCGGCATGACCGGCGCCTTTAAGGCTATGCGCACCGGCTACGTCGACGAGACCTGGGCCAAGGAGCACCATGAGCTCTGGTACGACGACATTGCCGCGGGCAAGATTCCCGCACAGCGCACGGTACCGGCCGACTCGTCGGTGCCGCCCGCACGGCCCGCGAGACCCGCCGAAGGAACGCCCTCATGAAAAAACTGTCGCTGAATTTCTGCATGCTGGTGCTCGCGCTGGCCGCACCCTTGGCCTGGGCCAAGCTGCCGCCGCCGCCCGCCACGCCGGAGGCAAAAGCCAAGGCCGCTGAAACCGCAGCCAAGACCGCTTGGACCGCCAAGGTCGATGCCTACAAGCTCTGCCAGGCGCAAGACCGCGTCGTGGCCAAGTACCGTGCGAGCGCGGCGTCGGCTGCCAAGCCGGTGCCAACTGCGGTTGTAGCCACGCCACCCTGCACCGACCCGGGCCCCTTCGCCTATACGCCGCCGCCGGACGCCAAGCCCATCGAGGCTGCGGGCGCGCATTCGCCGGCCACCACGGCCACATCGCCGCCAAGCACCACGCAGCCCGACGCCGCCGTCAATCCTGCGCCGAAGAAGGCGCAGTGACAACGCCGCTGCCGCCGTTGCCACTCCCACTCCCACGTCTCACCCAGGCCCGCGCCGCACTGACGCGCGAGGTCGAGGTCGTCGATGAGCATGGCGCGCGCGGCACGGTCTCTATCCCAGCCGAGCGCGATCTCACGGTATACGTGGACCGGCGCGAGCTCGTCACGCTGATGACGCTGGGCGCCCAGCCCGAACTGCTGGTGCTGGGCTACCTGCTGAACCAGCGCCTCATCGAATCGGCCAGCGACGTGGAGTCCGTCACGGTCGACTGGGAGGTGGGCGGCGCCGCGGTCAAGACCCACGCAGGCATCGACCGCATCGAGGAGCGCACCGCCAAGAAGGTGGTGACCACCGGCTGCGGCCAAGGGAGCGTTTTCGGCGACCTGATGGCCGACATCGACCAGCTCGAACTGCCGCCCACGCGCATGACGCAGGCGCAGCTCTATGCGCTGGTCAACGCCATCCGGCTCCAGGAGAGTACCTACAAGTCGGCCGGATCGGTGCACGGCTGCGCGCTGTTCACGCTCGAGCCCGGCGGTGCCGAGGCCACGATGCACTGCTTCGTCGAGGACGTGGGCCGCCACAACGCCATCGACACCATCGCGGGCTGGTGCGCCATGCAGCCGCCGGGCGCACTCGCGGGTGACCGCGTGTTCTACACCACCGGCCGGCTCACGAGCGAAATGGTGATCAAGTCGGCCCAGATGGGCGTGCCCATCGTGGTCTCGCGCAGCGGCATCACGCAGATGGGCCATGAGGTCGCCACGCGCGTGGGCCTGTGCGCCATCGGCCGGGCGACCAACCGGCACTTCGTCTGCTACGCGGGCGTCGATCGGCTGGTGCTGCAACCGGAACTCGCGCGCCGAAGTCCGGCCTAAGGCTGTTCGCCCCTTGCGGTAAGCCCCTCAAAGGCGCCGGCGCACGCGCGTCGGCTATCGTCTCGCCCATGAATGCCTCCCTTCGCCTTGGCTGGCGCACCCTCTGGCGCGATCTGCGCGCCGGCGAACTGCGCCTCTTGATCGTTGCCGTGCTGCTGGCCGTGGCCGCGCTCACCGCTGTCGGCTTCTTTGCCGACCGGTTGCAGGGCGGCCTGCAGCGCGATGCGCGGCAACTGCTGGGCGGCGACGCGGTCATCGTGAGCGACAACCCGACGCCCCCGACGTTCATCGACCAGGCCCGTGCTTTAGGCCTGGAGGGAACCGGGACCTACGGCTTTCCGACCATGGCACGTGCCGACGACGCCCAGGGCGGCGCCAGCAAGCTGGTGGCGCTCAAGGCCGTGACTGCGGGATACCCTTTGCGCGGCAGCCTGCAGACCGCCAGCACCGGCGAGGCACCCGGCACCATCACGCGCGACATTCCGCCGCCGGGCGAGGCGTGGGTCGATGCCTCGCTGCTCGATTCGCTGGGGCTCAAGGTGGGCGACCCGCTGCTTCTGGGTGACACCAGTCTGCGCGTCGGCCGCGTGATCACCCTGGAGCCGGATCGCGGAGCGGGCTTCATGAGCTTTTCGCCGCGCGTGTTGCTCAACCAGGCCGACGTGCCGCGCACCGGCCTCGTCCAGCCCGCGAGCCGCGTTGGCTACCGGTATGCGGTGGCTGGCGACGATGCGGCCGTCAAACGCTTTTCCGACTGGGCCGAGGCCGCGATCAAGAAGGGCGACTTGCGCGGCGTGCGGCTCGACTCCTTCGAAGGTGGGCGGCCCGAGATGCGACAAACGCTGGACCGCGCAGAGAAATTCCTGAGCCTGGTCGCGCTGCTCGCGGCGCTGCTGTCGGCCGTGGCCGTGGCGTTGGCCGCGCGCGGCTTCGCGGCCAGTCACCTCGACGACTGCGCCATGCTGCGCGTGCTGGGACAGAGCCAGCGCACCATCGCACTGGCTTACTCCTTCGAGTTCGCGGTCGTCGGCCTTGCGGCCAGCAGCCTCGGCGTGGCGCTCGGCTTCGCCGTGCACTACGTCTTCGTCGTACTGCTCGCGGGGCTGGTCGAAACCGCGCTCCCAGCGGCCACCTTGTGGCCGGTGGCGTTCGGCCTGGGTATGGGGCTCACGCTGCTGTTCGCCTTCGGCCTGCCGCCGGTGCTGCAGCTGGCCCGGGTGCCTCCGCTGCGCGTGATCCGGCGCGACGTGGGCGGGCTCAAGCCCGCGTCGCTTGCGGTGCTGGGCATTGGCGTGGCTGGTTTCGCGGCCTTGCTGATAGCGGCCAGCAGCGACCTGAAGCTGGGCCTGATCGCTGTGGGCGGCTTCGCGGGCGCGGTGGCCGTGTTTGCGCTCTTGAGCTGGCTCGCGGTGAAGGTGCTGCGCCGCAGCGTCAATGAAACCACCGCGCCGCGTTGGCTGGTGCTGGCCACGCGCCAGATCTCAGCGCGCCCGGCCTATGCCGTGGTGCAGGTCAGCGCACTGGCGGTGGGCCTGCTGGCGCTGGTGCTGCTGGTGCTGCTGCGCACCGACCTGGTCGCGAGTTGGCGCAAAGCCACGCCGCCCGATGCGCCCAACCGTTTCGTGATCAACGTCATGCCCGACCAGAGCACCGCGTTCCAGAAGTCATTGCGCGATGCCGGCGTGAACAAGTTCGACTGGTACCCGATGATCCGCGGCCGGCTGGTGGCCGTGAACGGCAAGCCGGTGTCGCCCGACGACTACGTGGAAGACCGCGCCAAGCGGCTGGTGGACCGCGAGTTCAACCTCAGCAACAGCGTGCAGGCACCGCCGCACAACAGCATCGTCGCGGGCGTGTGGAAGCCTGACGCGCCAGGCGAAGTCAGCGTGGAAGAAGGCCTGGCCGAAACACTTGGCCTGAAGCTGGGCGACACGATGCGCTTTGACATCGGCGGCATGCAGAACGACTCGCGCATCACCTCGCTGCGCAAGGTCGACTGGGGCTCGCTGCATGCCAACTTCTTCGTGATGTACACGGTGGCCGCATTGCCCGATGTGCCCGTGACCTACATGGGTGCCTTCCGCGCGCCCGAGACCCGGGGCTTCGATAACGCGCTGGTGCGCAGCTACCCCAATGTGACCAACGTCGACATGAGCGCCACCATCAACCAGGTGCAGCGAGTGCTCGACCAGGTGGTGCGCGCAGTCGAGTTCCTGTTCGGCTTCACGCTCGCGGCGGGTCTGGTGGTGCTGTTTGCCGCGGTCACGGCCACACGCGAGGAGCGCGCGCGCGAGTTCGCGGTGATGCGCGCAGTGGGCGCGCGGGCCAGCCTGCTGCGCCAGGTTCAGCGCGCCGAACTCGTGGGCGTGGGCTTGCTCGCGGGCTTCCTGGCGAGCATCGTGGCCTCGGCCATCGGCTGGGGCCTGGCGCGCTATGTGTTCGACTTCACCTGGACCGCGTCGCCCATCGTGCCGGTGGCCGGTGCGCTCGCGGGCGCGGTGCTGGCGCTGGCCGCGGGCTGGTGGGGGCTGCGCGACGTGCTGCGCAGGCCGGTGGTCGATACGCTGCGGCGGGCGGCGGAGTAGGGGATGAAGAATCTTCCTGTCCAATAGAGGCATGGAATATCCACCGAACGAACTCGCGGAACGGCTGACCGAGCTCGAGATCAAGTCGAGCTATGCCGAGGATCTGCTGGAGCAGCTCAACATGACGATCTACCGTCAACAGCAGCAGATCGACAGCCTCATTCTTCAGGTCACGCAATTGAAGCAGCAGAGCCAGAACGCGGGGCAGGAGGGGGCGGCGCGCAATCTTCGCGACGAGCTACCGCCGCATTACTGAAGCCCGGTTCTATTTGGGCTGCGCAAGTTGCTTGTTCGGGGCGCGCTCCCGCCGGCGGGGGTGCCTTGCTCCGCGAATGTCCCCCGCCCTTCGGGCTCCTCCTTTATTTCGCTGCGCAATGCACCCCGCCAGCGGGAGCGTGATTCAGAGCAGTCGTTGATCAGCGGTACACCCGCAGCGTGCCCCAGTGCACAGGGCGCCGGGTGCTCCCCGCAGCGAAATAAAGGAGGAGGCGAAGCCGGGGGACATTCGCGGAGGGGAGTACCCGGTGGCCTGTGCACGCGCAAAGATTCAACCGTGCGAGTGCCAGAGCACCGCAAAGAAATGGCACGCACTGCCCGCCAAGACGAACAGGTGCCAGACAAAGTGCGCAAACCGCACCTTGCTATCGAACAGGAAAACCACGGCACCCGCTGTGTAGAAGAGTCCACCGGCCACGAGCCAGCCGAGCCCCGCGGGCGACATGCGTTCGTACAGCGGCACTGCCGCCATCAACGCCATCCATCCCATCGCCACGTAGAGGCCCGTCGACCACAACGGATGCTGCAGCCGATTGAACAGCTTGGCGCCCACGCCCAGCGCTGCCGCGGCGCAGATGGCGCCGAAAAGCGTCCAGCCCCACGGCCCTCGCAGCACGCCGAACAGGAACGGCATGTAGCTGCCTGCAATGAAAAGGTAGATGGCTGCGTGATCGAGCCGGTTGAACCACGCCTTGGCCCTGCCCATGGGCAGCGCGTGATACAGCGTGGAGATCAGGTACAGCACGATGGCCGTGCCCGCAAAGAGAGATGCGCCGACGATGCTCGCGGCCTGGCCCTTCTGCGCAGCGCTGTAGACCAGGATCGGCAGCGAAGCAATCGCAAGCAGCAGACCGAGGCCGTGGCTCAACGCATTGAAGATCTCTTCCAGCGTGGTCTGATCACGGGCCAGAGCAGGCCGCTTGTCGGTGTGGACTGGAATGGCTTGCTGCAGTTGCATCGGTTGTCGATTCGTCATTGGTAACAGAATCTCCTGGGTCGGATTTGGTTCCACGGAATTTCGTGAAGCCGGCAACTCATGTTACTTGACCTGCTGTTTGCCTAATTTACGCGCCAATGTGCGCCGATGCATGCCGAGACGCCGCGCGGTCTCGGAAATGTTGAAGCCGGTCTCGGCCAGAGTCTCGTGGATGCGCTCCCATTCGAGCGTCTTGATCGAGGTCGATCTGTTGGTCAGTTCCACCTCGGTGGTGCCGGTGGCGCGGCCGAAGGCGGCCTCGATGTCGTCGGTGTTCGAGGGTTTGGCCAGGTAGTGGCAAGCGCCGAGCTTGATCGCCTCGACGGCCGTGGCGATGCTGGCAAAGCCCGTCAGCACCACGATCAGCATCTTGGGGTTGTGCCGGTGCAGCATCCGCACGCAGGCCAGGCCCGAGGCTTCGCCGTTGAGTTTCAGGTCGACCACCGCGTAGCCGTAGCCGGGCGCGTGCGTCTGCAACAGGCGCTCGACCTCGTCGGCATTGCTCGCGTGCGTGACCGCGTAGCTGCGGCGCTCGAACGACTTGCCGAGCGTGCGCGCGAAGGCCGCGTCGTCTTCGATAATCAGCAACTGGCGCTCGGCTTCAGCGGTTTCCGTCATGGGCTTTCGTTTCGATGGTGTCGATGGCCTCAGCCTCTTCGCCAATGTCTTCGTCGTCGTCTTCCTCTTCCAGCACGATGGCCGCGAGAGGCAGCGTGATGGCCACGATGGCCCCGCCTTCGGGCCGGTTGTGCACCGCGACGCGGCCGCCCAGGGTGCGCGCCACGTTGACCACCAGGAACAGCCCGAGCCCGCCGCCCGGCCGGCCCTTGCTCGATTGGTATGGCTTGCCGAACTCCTTCAGGATGGACGGCAGGAATCCGGGGCCGGCGTCGGTCACGGTGAGGGTCAGCGCATCGGCGTCGTGCGCCACCTCGAAGCGCAGCCAATGCGGCGAGGCTTCCAGGGCATTGTCGAGCACGTTGCAGATCATCTGCTTCAGGGCCGAGTCGGAAACCATGGGCAGGTCCCGCCCAAAGCGGTTGTCGTAGTCGAACTCTTCGACCGGCCGCGTAGTGCGCCATTCCTCCACCAGGTCGTCGAGGAAGGTGCTCACCGTGGTTTCTTCCGATGACTCGCCGCGCGCTTCGCCGGCCGACAGCAGGATGCCGCTCACGATGCTCTTGCAGCGCTGGATCTGCAGTTCCATCTCGGCCACCTCGGTCAGCAGCTCGGGGTCGGAGCTGAAATGCGGCAACCGGCGCCAGTCGCCGAGGATCACCGCCAGCGTGGCAAGCGGCGTGCCGAGCTCGTGCGCGGCGCCCGAGGCGAGCAGGCCCATGCGCACGATGTGCTCTTCTTCCGACGCGCGCTGGCGCAGGTCGGCCAGCCGCGCATCGCGTGCGCGCAGGTTGCGGCTGATGCGCGTGATGAACACCACCAGCAGTGCCGCGTTGAGTGCAAAGCAGATCAGCATGCCCTGTACGTACGGACTCCAGAGTCCGCGGTCGTGGTCGAGCGGCAACGCGAGTGGGCGCGAGAAAAGCGCCAATCCCGCAAAGCAGAGGCTGGTCACGCCGACGATGGTCCACGTCGACCAGGCCTTGAGCAGCACCGCGCCCAGGATGACCTGCAGCAGGTACAAAAAGACGAACGGATTGGTGGCTCCGCCGCTGAGATAGAGCTGCGCCGTGAGCGTGGCCACGTCGACCAAGAGCGCGAGAAAGAGCTCGCCGTTGGTCACCGGGCGAAGGCTGCGCGAGCGCAGCAGGCTCACGCCGTTGAAGAGCGCAAGGCAGGTCAGCACCTGCAGCATGCGGTCGAGCGGCAGGTGAATGCCGAAGCCGTAGTGCACCACCAGGATGGTGGCCACCTGCCCGACCACCGCGAACCAGCGCAGCTGAATCAGCTGCTGCATGTTCTTGTGGCCGGTGGCGTTGTCCAGGCTTGCCACGCCCGCGCGCGGCGCGTGCAGCTCTCCCGCGACGGCGAGGGGCTCAGTCGCGTTGGGCATCTGAACGGGAGCGGGCTTGGACATCGGCGGTATTTTCGCCCCTGCGGCGGCGCCTGCGCCCCTCGCGCCAGGCGTAGGCTGCGGCGGCCAAGACCATCAGCGCCAGGCCGTACCAGGTGAGGGCGTAGACAAGATGGCTGTTGGGAAAGGCGATGACCGTGAGCCCGCCGGCGGGCCAGGCAGGCGCCGTCGCCGTGCTGGGTGAAGAGGGTGCGGCATCCGCATCGACGAAGTACGGCGCCGCATTGCCGAGGCCGCGCGCCGCCGCAATGGCCTGCACGTCGCGCGAGAACCAGCGCCCGGCGGCCGGCTCGTTGGTGCGCAGGAAACCGCCCTTGGGCTCGGTGATGCGCAGCAGTCCGGTCACGGTGGCTTCACCCTGCGGCTCGGTGGCCGCGCGCGCCGAGCGCCCCTGCGCTTCGGGCGGCACGAAGCCGCGGTTGACCAGCACGATGCTGCCATCGGCAGCGCGCAGCGGCGTCAGCACCCAGAAGCCGGCGCCGAGCCGGGTGCTGGCCTGCACCAGCGTTTCCTTGTCGTGGAGAAAGGTGCCGGCGAGGCGCACGCGCCGGTATTCGTCGGCGGCCGCGTTGACCTGCGCCCAGCGCTCGGGCCCGGGGGCATCGGCGGCCGGGGCATGCACGCGCTGCTCGACGCGGGCGATGAGATCCAGCTTCCAGGCCCTGCGTTCGACCTGCCAGGTGCCGAGAGCGAAAAAGCCGGCAAAAGCCAGTGCCGCGCAGACCGCCAGTGCCGCCCGGGCCGCCGCGGAGCGCTGGCGGCCGGCCGGCGTGTCGAGGGTTTGGGTGCTGTGGTCTGGCGGCGGGGGCGTCAAGGCATGTTCTTCATGTCGTGCACCGACATCGGCATCATGTTGGTGTTCATGTGGTACATGACCCAGAGCGACCCGGCCAGCGTGATCACGACGAGCACGATCGTGAAGATCAGTGCCAGCATGTTCCACCCGCTCTCGGACTTGGCATCCATGTGCAGGAAGTAGATCATGTGGACCACGATCTGCACCGCGGCAAAACCGAGGATGACCAGCGAGGTCGTGTGCGTGTTGGCGAGCACCTTGCCCATCACGAGCCAGAACGGAATCGCCGTCAGGATCACCGCCAGCACGAAGCCGGTCATGTAGCCCTTGAAGGTACTGTGGCTGACAGGGCCGTCGTCGTGATGGTCGTCGTGGCCGTGCGCTGCGGTTTCGGTGTGGGTGGTGCTCATGCCATCGATCCCATCAGGTAGACAAAAGTGAAGACGCCGATCCAGACCACGTCCAGGAAGTGCCAGAACATCGACAGGCACATCAGGCGGCGGCGATTGGCTGCGGTGAAACCGTGCTTGGGCAGCTGGAACATCAGCACGATGAGCCACACGATGCCGAATGTCACGTGCAGGCCGTGGGTGCCGACCAGCGCGAAGAACGACGACAGGAACGCGCTGCGCTGCGGGCCCGCGCCTTCATGGAGGAGGTGCGCGAACTCGTACAGCTCCAAGCCGATGAAGCCCGCGCCCAGGAGGCCGGTGATGGCCAGCCACACAAGCGTGCCGCCCATGCGCTTGCGTTGCATCTCGAGCACCGCAAAGCCGTAGGTGATGGACGAGAAGAGCAGCAGCGAGGTGTTGACAGCCACCAAAGGCAGATCGAACAGGTCGGCGCCCGAAGGACCGGCCGCGTAGCTGCGGCCCAGCACGCCATACACCGCGAACAGGCAGGCGAAGACCAGGCAGTCGCTCATCAGGTAGAGCCAGAAGCCCAGCAGCGTGCCGTTCTCGGGGTGGTGATCGTTGCCGACGTGGAACAGCTCGAACACGGGCGGCTTACCCGTCTGGTCGCTGTGGGCGTGGCCCGCCGCGGGAGAGTGGAGGACGGAGGTATCAGACATGGACGGCTCCCAGCAGGCGCGTGCGATCGCCCTCGGTGCGAACGACGTCTTCCGCGGGGATGTAGTAGTCGCGCTTGTAGTTGAAGGTATGGATGATCACGGCGGCCAGCATGGCGACGAAGCCGATGCCCGCCACGAGCCACATCTGCCAGATCAGCGCGAAGCCGCAGACCGCTGCCAGGGCCGCGATGACAAAGCCGGCGGCCGTGTTCTTGGGCATGTGGATGGGCGTGAAGCCTTCGAGCGGCCGCTCGTAGCCACGCTTCTTCATGTCGGTCCAGGCGTCGTTGTCATGGATGCGCGGCGTGAAGGCGAAGTTGTAGGCCGGCGGCGGCGACGAGGTCGACCACTCGAGCGTGCGGCCGTTCCACGGATCGCCCGTGGTGTCGCGCAGCGAATCGCGGCGGATGTAGCTCACCACCAGCTGGATCAGGAACGACGCGATGCCCAGCGCGATCAGCACGGCGCCGAAGGCCGCCACCTGGAACCAGATCTGCAGAGACATGTCCTGGAAGTGGCTCATGCGGCGCGTGACGCCCATCAGGCCCAGCACATAAAGCGGCATGAAGGCGAACCAGAAGCCGACGATCCAGAACCAGAACGAGCACTTGCCCCAGAACGGATCGAGCTTGTAGCCGAACGCTTTGGGGAACCAGTAGGTGATGCCCGCCAGCATGCCGAACAGCACGCCGCCGATGATCACGTTGTGGAAGTGGGCGATCAGGAACAGGCTGTTGTGCAGCACGAAGTCGGCCGGGGGCACCGCGAGCAGCACGCCCGTCATGCCGCCGATCACGAAGGTGATCATGAAGCCGATGGTCCACATCATGGGCAGCTCGAAGCGGATGCGGCCGCGGTACATGGTGAAGAGCCAGTTGAAGATCTTCGCGCCCGTCGGGATCGAGATGATCATCGTCGTGATGCCGAAGAACGAGTTCACGCTGGCGCCGGAGCCCATGGTGAAGAAGTGGTGCAGCCACACCAGGTACGACAGGATGGTGATCACGACCGTGGCGTACACCATCGACGCATAGCCGAAGAGGCGCTTGCCCGAGAAGGTGGAGACCACTTCAGAGAAGATGCCGAAGGCCGGCAGGATCAGGATGTAGACCTCGGGGTGGCCCCAGATCCAGATCAGGTTCACGTACATCATGGCGTTGCCGCCGAGGTCGTTCGTGAAGAAATTGGTGCCGACGTAGCGGTCGAGCGACAGCAGGGCCAGCACGGCGGTCAGCACCGGGAAGGCAGCCACGATCAGCACGTTGGTGCACAGGGCGGTCCAGGTGAACACCGGCATCTTCATCATCGTCATGCCGGGCGCGCGCATCTTCACGATGGTGGCCAGCAGGTTGACGCCGGAGAGCAGGGTTCCGACCCCCGCTATCTGCAATGACCAGATGTAGTAGTCGACCCCCACGTCGGGGCTGAAGAGAATGCCCGACAGCGGCGGATAGGCCAGCCAGCCGGTCTTGGCGAACTCGCCGACGAAGAGCGACGCCATCACCAGGCCCGCGCCGAAGGTGGTCATCCAGAAGCTGAAGTTGTTCAGGAACGGAAAGGCCACGTCGCGTGCGCCGATCTGCAGCGGCACCACGAAGTTCATGAGGCCCGTGACCAGCGGCATGGCCACGAAGAAGATCATGATCACGCCGTGGGCGGTGAAGATCTGGTCGTAGTGGTGCGGCGGCAAAAAGCCGGCGTTGTCGCCGAAGGCGATGGCCTGCTGGGCCCGCATCATGATCGCGTCGGCAAAGCCGCGCAGCAGCATCACCAGCCCGAGGATGATGTACATGATGCCGATCTTCTTGTGGTCGATGCTGGTGATCCAGTCGCGCCACAGAGTGCCCCACAGCTTGAAGTAGCTCAGGGCGCCGAGGACGGCAAGGCCGCCCAGCACCACGGCCGCAAAGGTCGCAAGCAAAATGGGCTCGTGGTAGGGAATCGCCTCCCACGTGAGGCGGCCGAAGATGAGCTTCGTCAGGTCAAGGTTCTCGAACATCGTCATTCTTCGGTGGTGCACATTGCCGTGACGTACTTGCGCGTCGGCGAACTGGAATTGATGCTGTCGGGCTGCCAGGCGTTTGCCTTGCTGGCCACATTGAAGGCGCCGGGCTTGCCCAGGCCGCCTTCGGCGTCGATGGCCATCATCTGCTTCATGCACATCTTGTTGCGGTCGACGCAACGGTTCAGGATGGCGTCATACAGGTCGGGCGCCACGCTGGCGTAATGGCGCACGGGGTCCCGCTCGCTCGGCGCTTCGAGCTTCACGTAGGTTTCGCGGGAGAGTTCGCCGTCCTTGCCGGCCTTGGCCTTCTTCACCCACTCTTCAAAGCCGTCGTTGGTCAGGCCGTGGAACTTGAAGCGCATGCCCGAAAAGCCCGCGCCGCTGTAGTTGGCCGAGAAGCCCTCGAACTCACCCGGCTTGTTGATGACCGCGTGCAGCTTGGTTTCCATGCCCGGCATGGCGTAGATCTGGCCGGCCAGCGCGGGAATGAAGAAGGAATTCATCACCGAGGTGGCCGTGATCTTGAACGTGATCGGCCGGTCGATGGGTGCGGCCATCTCATTGACCGTGGCAAAGCCCTGCTCGGGATAGATGAAGAGCCATTTCCAGTCGAGCGCCACCACTTCGACCACCAGCGGCTTGGCTTCGGCGGGAATCGGGCGCTCGGCGTCCAGGCGGCTCAGCGGACGGTACGGGTCGAGCGTGTGGGTGCTGATCCAGGTGATGGCCCCCAGCGCGATGATGATCAAGAGCGGCGCGGCCCAGATCGCGAGTTCGAGCTGGGTGGAATGATCCCAGTCGGGGCTGTAGTCGGCCTCCTTGTTCGACTGGCGGTAGCGCCAGGCGAAGAAGATGGTCAGCGCGATCACCGGGATGATGATGATCAGCATCAGCACGGTAGAGACGACGATCAGGCGTCCCTGCTGGTTGGCGATGTCGCCGGAAGGGTTCATGAGCACCGTGTTGCAGCCCGCCAGCAAGGCGAGGGGAAGCAACAGGAGCCATCGGCGAAGGAAGTGGAGGGTGGGCATGCCGAAGAGAGAGAAAGAGGTGCGTGGGCTGCGCAAAGACTCCACAATCTACGACCAAAGGCTCCCGCCGCCTATTGGACGTTTTGTCCTATGGCGGGAAACTCAGTTCGGTGAGACCCTTGGACCCCTGTTCAATGGCCTACCTTTGTCACTGCCGGTGACACCGAATTAAAAAACGCAATGACGACGACGTCCAGCATCAGTCCGCAAGGCGCACAGCCTGTGCCGAACACGTCCGGAAACGACGCCCGGCAGGGCGACGAACACTCGCACATCGCACCCGGCGAGATCGCCGTGGGCGTGATCATCGGCCGTGCGTCGGAATACTTCGATTTCTTCGTCTACGGCATTGCCTCGGTGCTGGTCTTCCCAGCGGTGTTCTTTCCGTTCGAGGCGCGGCTGGAGGGAACCCTCTACGCCTTCGTGGTTTTTTCCTTCGCTTTCATTGCGCGGCCGTTCGGAACTGTCATTTCAATGGCCATCCAGCGACGGTTCGGGCGAGAGGCCAAGCTGACCATCGCGCTGTTCGTGCTGGGCACTTCCACCGCGGGCATCGCTTTCCTGCCGGGCTACGCGAGCATCGGCTTCACGTCCATCGTGCTGCTGTCGGTGTTCCGCTTTGGCCAGGGCCTGGCGCTCGGCGGCTCGTGGGACGGCCTGCCTTCGCTGCTGGCGCTCAATGCGCCGCAGAACCGCCGCGGCTGGTACGCCATGCTGGGCCAGCTGGGTGCGCCGCTCGGCTTCTTCGTGGCCAGCGCGCTGTTCGCCTACCTGTACGCCAATCTGGCGCTGAAAGACTTTCTCGATTGGGGCTGGCGCTACACCTTCTACGTTGCGTTTGCGATCAACGTGGTGGCGCTGTTCGCGCGTTTGCGGCTGGTGGCCACCGAAGAATATTCCCGCCTGCTCGAAGAGCGCGAGCTGCAGCCCACCAGCGTGGTCGAGCTGGCCCGCTCGCAGGGCGCCAACCTGCTCATCGGTGCATTCGCGGCCCTGGCCAGCTATGCGCTGTTCCACCTGATCACCGTGTTCCCGCTGTCGTGGATCACGCTGTACTCCGACCAGTCGATCACCGAATTCCTCGTGGTGCAGATGATCGGCGCGGTGTTCTGCGCCGGCGGCATCGTGGCCTCGGGCCTCATTGCCGACCGCGTGGGCCGTCGCTTCACGCTGGGCGGCCTGGCCGCGATGATCGCGGTGTTCAGCGGCTTTGCGCCCACGCTGCTCGACGGCGGCCGCATCGGCCAGGACATCTTCATTCTGCTGGGCTTCGTGCTGCTCGGGCTTTCATACGGCCAAGCGGCCGGCGCCGTGACCTCGAACTTCGAGCCCAAGTACCGCTACACCGGTGCCGCACTGACGGCCGACCTTGCGTGGCTTATCGGTGCCGCCTTTGCCCCGCTGGTGGCGCTTGGCCTGTCGGCGAACTTCGGGCTGGCCTACGTGAGCGTCTACCTGCTCTCGGGCGCGGTCGGCACGCTGGCGGCGCTGGGGTTGAACCGGGCGCTGGTGCGCGACTGAGCGGCGGATCTCAGCCGTTTCTCCAAAGGGGCCGGTCGGCCCCTTTTTGTTTTCCGGCGCACAGGCTTAGGATCGCGCCATGTTTGCCGCCGCCATCTTCGACATGGACGGGCTGCTCATCGATTCGGAGCGGCCCATCATGGCCGCCTGGATCGAAGCGGCTCGCACGCTCGACATCGAGCTTTCGCACGCCCAATATCTGCAGGTGGTAGGCCTTGCCATTGCAGAGTCGGAGCTGATTCTCGGAACGCTGCTCGGCGGGCCTGAAGCCTATCGACATGCCATCGACCACGTCCGCAAGCTGCTCCAGCTGCAGCGCGCGGAGGGCCTTCCGATGTTTCCCATCAAGCCCGGCGCGGCCGAGTTTCTGGGTGCACTGCGCCAGCGCGGAACGCGCTGCGCCGTGGCATCGTCTTCGACCAGCGGTCAGATCCAGGCCTGCCTTGGCAGCCTCGACGTGCTTCATCATTTCGACGCGTTCGCAGGCGGCGACGAGGTGGTACGGGCGAAGCCCGATCCGGCGCTCTACTTGCTCGCGGCGGAGCGCCTGGGCGTGGACCCGGCGCAATGCGTGGCCTTCGAAGACAGCGAAAACGGCGCCAAGGCCGCACTGGCGGCAGGTCTCAGGGTCGTGATCGTGCCTGATCTCAAGCACCCGCCAGCTTCGATTGTCGAGCGGGCGTTCCATGTGCTCGACTCCCTGCACGAAGCCGTTGCCCATGTGCCGCGGTGGTTTCCCGGCCAAGTGATACGCACATGATCAAGATCGGGACCCTCTGCCACGTGCTCGACAGCTGCCTCGCGTCGCCGATGACCGAGCGCGCAGTCGGACGCATCGTGGAGGTGGTCTCCGCGCCTTACGAGGCGCCCAGCGAGCGCTACCTGCCCGGCACCTACTACGACGTGCTGTTCGAGGGCTGGACCTTCTATTGCCGCAGCGACAAGCTCGTGCCCATTTCCGATCCCGATGCGGATGTCGGCAACTGGGAAGACGAATTCATCGACGCTCCCGCCGGCCCTCCATCGAGAGCGCCTCAGAGCACTTCGTCGCGCAGCTGCGGAAACACCTTCGACACCTTGGCGAGCAGGTAGTCGCCGTAGCGGCCGCTGAAGGCGTGCACGTTGGCGCGGTCCCAGCGCTCGGCGCTGTCGTCGCGCGCCTCCGCGCCCGCGAGGCCTTCGATGCGCTGCACGCGCGCCTCGAAATTCGGATCGAAGAACAACGGGAACGAAAGCCGGTCGCGGCCCGAGGTGTTGCGCCTCACGCGGTGCGGCGTCGACTTGTAGAGCCCGCCGGTCATGCGGTCGAGCATGTCGCCGATATTGCAGACGAAGGAGCCGGGAATCGGCGGCGCGTCGATCCAGCCGCCAGGCGTGTGCACCGCGAGGCCGCCCACGTCGTCCTGATGCAGGATGGTGAGCTGGCCGTAGTCGGTGTGCTCGCCCACGCCCCATTGCACGTCCAGCCCTTCGGGCACGGGCTGCGAGGGGTAGTTGAAGAGGCGGAACAGGATCAGCGGATCAGCGGTGTAACGCTCGGCGAAATACTCTGCCGGCAGGCCGAGGCTCAGTGCAATGCCTTCCATCAGCCGGTGGCCCAGCTGCGTGACCGCCGCCATGTAGTCGAGGATGGTTTCGCGCAAGCCCGGCACGTCGGGGAAAAGGTTGGGCCCGTGCACCGGTGTCTTCGCCTGCACCAGCGGGTGCGAGGCGGGTAGCTCGGTGCCGAGGTAGAGGCCTTCTTTCCAGTCGGGCCGGCCCGAGGTGAGTTCGCCGCCGAGCGGGAAGAAGCCGCGCCAGGCACGCCCGCCCAGGGCCATGCGCCATTGCATCTTGGTTTCTTCGGGTAACTCGAAGAAGCGGTGGCTCAGCATTTCGAGCCGCTGTACCAGCGCCGCATCGACGCTGTGGCCCGTGACATAGAAGAAGCCGTGCGCGCGGCAGGCAGCGCCGATCTGCGCGGCCACGCCGTCGCGTTCGGGCGTGCCGGCCACGAGCGGGGCGACATCGATCACGGGGAGCGTGTGCGTATCAGTCATGATCGTAGAGAGGATGTCACGCGCCGCGCGCGAAGGGCGAACGGATGTCCGAAAGAAACTGCTGCGCGCGGGGGTGCTGCGGCCGGTTGAAAAAGTCGTCCGGTGTGGCGCGCTCGAGCACCTTGCCCTCGTCCATGAAGATCACGCGGTCGGCCACTTCGCGGGCAAAGCCCATCTCGTGCGTGACGCAGACCATCGTCATGCCGTCGCGCGTGAGGTCGCGCATCACGAGCAGCACCTCGCCCACCATCTCGGGGTCGAGCGCACTGGTGGGTTCGTCGAACAGCATCAGCGGCGGCTGCATGGCGAGTGCGCGGGCAATGGCCACCCGCTGCTGCTGGCCGCCCGAGAGCTCGCTGGGCCATGCGTTGGCCTTGTTCGCAAGACCGACGCGCTGCAGCAGAGCCATTGCGCGCTCTTCGGCCTCCTTGCGCGAGAGGCCGCGCAGCTGCATTGGCGCCATCGTGCAATTCTGCAGCACCGTGAGATGCGGGAACAGGTTGAACTGCTGAAACACGAAGCCGATGCGCGAGCGGAACGCGTTCACGTCGGTGCCTGGGGCATGGATGTCCTTGCCTTCAAAAAGAATGCGGCCCGACTGGATCGGCTCCAGGCGGTTGAAGGTGCGAATCAGCGTCGACTTGCCCGAGCCCGAGGGGCCGCACACCACGACCACTTCGCCTTTGTGGATGGTCTCGTTGATGTCGACCAGGGCCTGGTAGCTGCCGTACCACTTGTTGACGTTCTGGAGTTCGATCATGCGGACACCTTGGGGGCCGAAGTGAGGTTGGCCACGGACATGCCGCGCCGCGCGAGACGGCGTTCGAGCCAGTAGGCGAAGCGCGACAGCCCGAAGCAGAGAATGAAATAGGTGAGGCCAAGGATCAGGTAGATCTGCGCCGGCTTGGTAAACACCTGCGTGTTGATCTGCGTCGCGATGAACGACACCTCGGCCAGCCCGATGATGTAGCCGAGCGAGGTTTCCTTGATGGTCGAGACGAACTGGTTCACCAGCGAGGGCAGCATGCTGCGCAGCGCCTGCGGCAGCACCACGAGCCGCATCGCGCGGCCATAGTCCAGGCCCAGCGCGCGGGCGGTTTCCATCTGGCCGCGCGGCAGGCCCTGGATGCCGGCGCGCACGATCTCGGCAAGGTACGCCGCATCGAACACCACGAGCGCGATCAGCATGGTGGTGAACTGGTCGGTCTTCACGCCCGTCACGCTGGGCAGGAAGAAGTAGGCCCAGAAAATCACCATCAGCAAGGGAAGGCCGCGCACCACGAAGACGAAGCCCGTGACCGGCCAGCGCAGCCAGCGCCACGGGCTCACGCGCGCGAGGCCGAGCACGATACCCAGCGGCAGCGCGAGCACCAGGCCGCAGGAGGCGAGCAGCAGCGTGAGCACCAGCCCGCCGAGCGGGCCGTTCGGGTACTGCCCGATCAGGAAGTAGACCCAATAGTCGTTGATGATCTCTAGCATCAGAAATGGCCCCCGCGCTCGGCACTGCGTGTCCTCGCTGCCCCCCGAGGGGGCCGCTCGCGCCTTGGGGCGGCCCGGCGGCGCTCGAACGCTTTCATATGGTTCGCACCGGAAAGCGGTGGTGGTACCAGGTGGCAAGGCCGGTGATCGCGAGCGACACCGTCAGGTAGGCCGCGCTCGCGAACGCGAACGACTCGAAGCTACGAAAGGTCGCGCTCTCGACCTGCCCGGCCTGGTACATCAGCTCGGCCACGCCGATCACGGTGGCGATCGAGGTGTTCTTCCAGAGGCTCAGCGTCTGCGAGATGAGCGGCGGCACCGTCACGCGCAGCGCCTGCGGCAGCACCACGCGGCGCATGGTGCCCAGAAAGCCGAAGCCCAGCGCGCGGCCGGCCTCGAACTGCACGGTGGGAATCGCGCGAATGCCGCTGCGGATGTCTTCCGCCATGAAGGCTGCCGTATAGAGCGAAAGCGCAATGATGGCGCTGTAGGCCTCGATGTGCCCCGCATAGAGCCATTGCTTGATGCCCTCCGGCAGCAGCTCGGGCGCGCCGAAGTACCAGAACAGCATGTGGGCGAGTAGCGGGATGTTGCGGATCGTCTCCACGTATGCAAAGCCCAGCCAGCGCAGCGGAGCAAAGGGCGAGAGCCGAAGCAGCGCCACCACCAGCGCGATGGGCAGCGCCAGCACCAGCGAGGCCGCCAGCAGCTGCAGCGACAGCAGCAGGCCCGCGACCAGCATGTCGTGGTACTTGCCGGTGAGCAGCAACGAATAGTCGAACAGGGGCATTGGGGGGCGACAGTATCACTGCCGCGACCGATTGGCTTGGCTCCCTCCCCCGCTGGGGGAGGGTTGGGGTGGGGGCACGGCGGCGCTCAATGCGCCCGCAGCTTGTTCAAAGGCCGCTTGCCCCCATCCCGGCCTTCCGCCGGAAGGGGAAGGAGAAACACCCGAGATCAGTCGATCTTGTCGCTCTCAAGCTTGAAGTCGCGCGTCTGGAATCCGGAAGCCGTGTTCGGCCCATACCACTTGACGAAGATCTTCTGCGCTTCGCCCGACTTTTCGAGCTCGCGCAGCGTCTCGTCCACCACCGCCTTCAGTCCGCTCTCGCCCTTCTTGATGCCGATGGCCAGCGCCTCGGTGCTCAGGTTCTGCTTGAGCACGACGTACTTGGCCTTCTGCGGGCCGAGCTTGGCGTAGCTTCGCAGCAGCGCGGCCTCATCGTCCACATAGCCCACGCCCTTGCCCTGCTGCAGTGCCTGGAAGGCCTGCTGGCTGGTGTCAAAGGTCACAACCTCGGCCGTGGGCACGGCCTTGCGGATGTTGGGCTCCTGCGTGCCGCCGCGGATGGTCAGCACTTTCTTGCCGGCGAGCTGCGGCACGTCGGTGATGCCGCTGTCCCTCTTCACGATGGCCTTCTGGCCCGTGACGAAAGTGGTGAGCGAGAAGTCGATCTGCGCCTCGCGCTCCTTGTTGTGCGTAAGGCCTGCGGCCACCAAGTCGACGTGGCCCTGCTGCAGCTCGGGAATGCGCGCGGCCACCGCGATCTGCTTGAGCACCGGCTTCACGCCGATCTTCTTGGCAATGGCGTTCACCAAGTCGACTTCGTAGCCGACGATCTGTCGCGTCTTAGGATCGATGAAAGTGGCGGGCTCGTCGGTTCCGAGCACGCCGACCACGAGTTCGCCTTTTTTCTTGATGTCGGCGAGCTGGTCCGCGTGAGCAGCGATACCCGTCAGCAGGGCGGAGGTCGCGAGGGCCGCGGCAATGAGGTTCAAGCGCATGTTCTTCTCCTTCTGGGATGGCAGGGACGGGACCATATCAATAAAACCGTGGATTATTAAATCCTCAATCGACATATACATATGGGCGCCCGAATGCGCCTGATGTGGACCTGGGAATCGCGGGAATTCGAGCCCCTCGCGCAGCCCAGCGTGCGGCTGGAGGGATACTCCCGCCATGCAGATTCACGAAAAGCCACCCGTCGACACGCCCTTCGAATGGATCGGCGGCGAACCCAGGGTGCAGGCGCTGGTCGACCGCTTCTACGACCTGATGGAGCTCGAGCCGGCCTATGCGCAGCTGCGCGCGGTGCACGGCACCAGCTTGGACAATGCGCGCCAACGGCTCTTCTGGTTCCTGTGCGGCTGGCTCGGCGGGCCGCAGCATTACACCGACCGCTTTGGCCATCCGATGCTGCGCGCGCGCCATCTGCCGCAAAGCATCGGCGGCCACAGCATCGGCATCAAGGAGCGTGACCAGTGGCTGGCCTGCATGGACCAGGCGATGGGCGAGACCGGTGTGCCCGAGGCGCTCCGCGCGCGGCTGCGCGATTCGTTTTTCCAGACCGCGGACTGGATGCGCAACCGCGGCGAGCAATAAACAGACAACAACTCCGAGAGCATCTTCTTCATGAATTCCATCGTCATCATCGGCGGCGGCCATGCCGCGGCCCAGCTTTGCGCCGGATTGGCCCAGGCGGGGCTGGGCGCCAACGTGCACCTCGTCTGCGAGGAGGCCTGCGAGCCCTACCATCGCCCGCCCTTGTCCAAGGCGTTTCTCAAGAGCGCCGAGGAAACCACACAGCCGCACAAGGCCGCCGACTGGTACCGCGAGGCGGGCATCACGCTGCACCTGGGCGACGCAGCAGTCGCCATCGACCGCGAAGCGCACACCGTCACGCTGCGCTCCGGCGCCGTCCTGCCCTGGGAGCGGCTGGTGCTGGCCACCGGCACGCGTGCGCGCCAGATGCCTGACCTGAAGCCGGGGCTGGAGAACGTCGCCAGCCTGCGCGCTGCCGATGAAGCGCATCGCCTGCGTTCGCGGCTTGCCGATACGCAGCAAGTCACGGTGCTGGGCGGTGGCTTCATCGGACTCGAAGTGGCAGCCACGGCCAAGGCGCTCGGCAAGAGCGTGCAGGTGATCGAAAGCGCGCCGCGGCTGCTGGGCCGCGCCGTGTCGCCCGAGCTCTCGGCCCATGTGCTGGCCACGCATCGCGCGGCGGGCATCGACGTCGTGCTTGGCGCGCGCACCGGAGCGTTCGAGATCGAAGGGGAGCGGCTGGTTTCGCTCCAGGTCAATGGCGTGAAGCAACCGGTGGATCTGCTGCTGCTCGGCATTGGCGCGGTGCCCGAAACCGCGCTGGCGCAGGCCGCCGGCATCGAATGCGCCGACGGCATCGTGGTCGATGGCCACATGCAGACCAGCGCGGCCGACGTGCTCGCTGTAGGCGATTGCACGCGCTTTCCCGATCGGCGCGCCGGGCGCGCACTGCGGCTCGAATCGGTACAGAACGCGAGCGACCAGGCGCGAACCGCGGTCGCCACGCTGACCGGCGCTGCACGGCCGCACGACGCCGTGCCGTGGTTCTGGTCCGACCAGGGCAGCCTGCGCCTGCAGATGGTCGGCCTGGTGCCGGCCGAAGGCACGCCGGGATTGACCAGCGTGCGTCGGCCGGGCCCCAAGCCCGATGCGTTCTCTCTGTTCCACTATGTCGACGGGCAGCTGGTGTGCGTCGAATCGGTCAATGCGCCGGTCGATCACATGATGTGCCGCAAGTTGCTCGAAGCGGGGCGCAGCCCCGCGCCCGAAGCGGTAGCCGACGCGGCCGTTCCGCTCAAGAATCACCTGGCATAGCCGTCACCCCGGTGGCAGCCTCGAAGTGAGCGAGGGACGGGGGTGGGCCCATTCAGCGCCGCGCCGGCGCCAGCAGCACCACCAGGGCGCCCGCGCCGCCCTCGGCCGGCTTGGCCTGCACGAAGGCGATCACCTCGTTCTTCTGGATCAGCCAGCGCTGCGCCTTGGTCTTGAGCACCGGCTGCTTGCCCGGTGAGCCCAGGCCCTTGCCGTGCACCACGCGCACGCAGCGAAGCCCTTGCTTGTACGCATTGCGAATGAAGCCGCCGAGCGCCTCGCGTGCCTCGTCGCTGCGCAGGCCGTGCAGGTCGACTTGCGCCTGGATGCTCCAGTCGCCCTTGCGCAGCCGCGCGGTCACGTCGGTGCCGATGCCCGGGCGGCGAAAGCTCATGGCGTCGTCGACGTCGAGCAGGGTCGTCACGTCGAATTCGTCGGACAGCGATTCGCGCAGCACGCGCTGCTCGTCGAGCTGGTGCTGCACGGGGATGGGTGCCGGAGGCTCGGGCGCGAGCGGCACGGCAGCCTTGCGGCGAAGCGGCTCGGTGGCGCCGATGGCGCGCGTGAACAGGTCTTTCTCGGCGGCGCGCTTGCGTTCTGCCGCGGCCTTGGCGGCGGCTGCGGCCGCTTCGCGCTCGCGGGTTTCGGCCAGCGTGCGCTGCACCTGCTTCAGGTCCGCCAGGTTCTTGATGGGTGGCGTGCGGGAAGCCATCAGAGCAGCCCTTTCTCGGCCATGGAAAAAGCCTGGCCGGCGCTGACGATCACGTGGTCGAGCACGCGCACGTCGATCAATGAAAGCGCAGCGCTGAGCGTTTGGGTCAGCGTCTCGTCGGCCCGGGAGGGTTCGATGCTGCCGCTCGGATGATTGTGCGACAACACCACGGCCGCGGCCCGGTGGTGCAGCGCGCGCGTGACCACCTCGCGCGGGTAGACGCTGGTCTGGGTGAGCGTTCCGCGAAACAGCTCTTCGAGCACGATGAGCCGGTGCTGCGCATCGAGAAACAGCACCGCAAACACCTCGTAAGGGCGCGACCCGATGTGCAGCTGCAGGTACTGCTTGACGGCCCCGGGCGAATCGAACACCGCCCGCTCCTTGAGGCGCTCGGCCATCGCACGGCGCGCCAGCTCGAGCACCGCGATGAGTTCGGCGCGCTTGGCGTCGCCGCCCATGCCCTTGATCACCTTGAGATCCTCGGCGCCGGTCTGGAGCAGCCCTGAAAGGCCTCCGAAGTGGTCGAGCAGCTCCTGGGCGAGCTGCAGCACGTTTTTCCCGGCCACGCCCGTGCGCAGCAGCAACGCCAGCAACTCGGCGTCGGCCAGCGCGCCGGCACCCCGCGCGATGAGTTTTTCGCGCGGGCGGGCGTGGGCGGGGAGATCCTTGAATGCCATCGAAAACCTGGTGAAACCTTGAAAGAGCGGGTGGAAGCCCCTGCTCCTTAAAATGCAGTCCAGTTTATCGGGACACCCCCTTGTCTTTGCCTACCTCTGCTGCACCCATGTCCCACGTCGTGACTTCCGGCTCGTTCCTGACCCTGCATTACCGGCTCGCCGGTCCGGCGGGCGACATCATCAATACTTTCGCCGACAAACCCGCGACCCTGTCGCTAGGTACCGGTGAGCTGTCGCCCGCCATGGAGCAGCGGCTCATGGGCCTGGCAGAGGGCACGCACGCCACCTTCGAGCTCCCCGCCGGCGAAGCCTTTGGCGAGCGCAACCCCGAGATGCAGCAATGGGTGGCCAGGAAGCTGCTGGCGCAGATGGGCGATCCCGACGAGCAATATGCAGTGGGCGACGTGGTGCAGTTCCCCACGCCCGACGGCACGGGCAGCTATGCGGGCGCGGTGGTCGAATCGAACGAGACCGCGGTGCGCTTCGACTTCAACCATCCGCTGGCCGGACAGCCCGTGACCTTCGAGGTCCGGCTCATAGGCGTGCTATGAATCGGAGCCTTGAAGAAGTCATCCTCGCCGAGCCGCGCGGCTTCTGCGCGGGCGTGGACCGCGCCATCGAGATCGTCGAGCGCGCGCTGGCCAAGTTCGGCGCGCCTATCTACGTGCGCCATGAGATCGTGCACAACACTTATGTGGTGAACGAACTCAAGGCCAAGGGCGCGATCTTCATCGAAGACCTGGCCGACGTGCCGCCCGGCGCCACGCTGGTGTTCAGCGCGCATGGCGTGAGCAAGGCGGTGCAGCAGGAAGCGCGCGACCGCGGCTTCGACATTTTCGACGCCACCTGCCCGCTGGTGACCAAGGTGCACGTTGAGGTCGCCAAGCTCGCCAAGGAAGGCTACGAGTTCATCATGATCGGCCACAAGGGGCATCCCGAGGTCGAGGGCACCATGGGCCAGCTCTCGAGCGGCATCCACCTGGTGGAAGACGTGAAAGACGTCGCGAGGGTGGCGCCCGCGCAGACCGACAAGCTCGCAGTCGTCACGCAGACCACGCTCAGCGTTGACGACGCCGCCGAGATTGCGGCCGCGGTGCGCGCGCGTTTTCCGAAGGTGCGCGAGCCCAAGCAGCAGGACATCTGCTACGCCACGCAGAACCGCCAGGACGCGGTCAAGATCATGAGCCCGCAGGTCGATCTCGTGATCGTGGTCGGCAGCCCCACCAGCTCCAACAGCAACCGGCTGCGTGAATTGGCAGAGCGCCTCGGCACCGAAAGCTACATGGTCGATTCGGCCGACGAGCTCAAGCCCGAATGGTTCGAGGGCAAGGGCCGCATCGGCCTCACGGCCGGTGCCTCGGCGCCCGAAGTGCTGGTGCGCGAGGTGATCGAGCGGGTGAGGGCGCTCGGCGCGGTGTCGGTCCGCAAGATGGAAGGCATCGAGGAAACGATCAAGTTTCCGCTTCCCAAGGGCCTCAAGCTCGACGACATTCCTCCTCCGGGACACATCTCTTGACTCACGAAAACACCGACTGGCGCTCTGAAATAGACGGCGCCTCCCGCAGGCTGCGCGAGCGCGCCGGCGACTTCCTGCGCCAGACGCCGCTCTGGAAATTGCCGGCTTCTGCTTTCGGCATCGAGGTGTCCGGCGTGGAGTTGTGGCTCAAGCTCGAGCACATGCAGGTGAGCGGCAGCTTCAAGGCGCGAGGCATGATGAACCGCCTGCTGGCCAACGACATTCCCGAGAGCGGCGTGGTCGTGGCCTCCGGTGGCAATGCCGGCATTGCCACCGCGGCGGCCGCCAAGGCGCTGGGCGTGCGCTGCCAGGTGTTCCTGCCCGGCGTTTCGCCCGAGGCCAAGCGCGCCAGGCTGCGCGCGCTGGGCGCCGAGGTGATCGTGGTCGGCGAGCTGTACCCCGACGCGCTGGCCGCCTGCCTTACGCGCCAGAAGGAAACCGGCGCCTTGCTAACCCATGCCTACGACCAACCCGAAGTCGTGGCCGGCGCGGGCACGCTTGGCGTCGAGATCGAAGCAGAGGGCGGCTTGCCCGATTCGGTGCTCGTGAGCGTCGGCGGGGGCGGCCTGATCGGCGGCCTTGCCGGCTGGTTTCAAGAGCGCGCCCGCGTGGTGGCGCTCGAGCCCGAGAAGGCGCCCACGCTGTTCCGCGCCCGAGAGGCCGGCGAGCCGGTCGACGTCGATGTGGGCGGCATCGCGGCCGATTCGCTCGGCGCGCGCCGCATCGGCGCTATCTCCTGGGAAATTACCCAGCAATACGTGCAGGACGCGCTGCTGCTGTCCGACGAATCCATCCGCGCCGCGCAGCAGTGGCTGTGGAAGGAACTCAAGCTCGCCGTCGAGCCGGCCGCCGCGCTGCCGCTGGCGGCGCTGCAGACTGGCGCCTATACGCCGCGCGAAGGCGAGAAGGTGTGCCTGATCGTCTGCGGTGCGAACGTCGACCCCGCCACCGTCGCCTGACCGTTTTTATTTCTCGCAGTTCACCATCCACGGCACGCCGAACTTGTCGGTCAACATGCCGAAGCCGACGGCCCAGAACTGCGGGCCGTAGGGCATGGTGATCTGGCCGCCCTCGGCCAGCGCGTCGAAGAGCTTTTTCCCTTCGTCGACGTTGTTGCCCTGCACCGACAGCGAAAAGCCCTTGTGCCCCTCGAACGGCATGCCGGGCGGCATGTCGGAGGCCATCAGCTGGTGGCCGCGGGCCTCCAGCGTGGCGTGCATGATTTTTTCCTTGTATGCGGCGGGCGTTTCGGCGCCCATGGGGCTTTCGCCGAACGTCATGCTGAAGATGACCTTGCCGCCCAGCGCCTTGGCGTAGAAGGCCAGTGCCTCGGCCGCGTTGCCGTTGAATGTCAGATAGGCTTGCATCGCGCTTTCCCTTCGGTTGAGGTGTGGGGGAGCGAAATGCTACGCCCACCTAAAATCCCCCCATGCTTGACATCACTCTGCTCCGCAAGGACCTGGCCTCCGCCGTCGCCGGCCTCGAAAAACGCAAGAAAAACCAGCCCTACCTCGACGTGGCGGCATTCACCGCGCTCGAGGCCGAGCGAAAGACACTGCAAACCCGTACCGAGGAAATCCAGGCGCGCCGCAACACGCTGAACAAGCAGATCGGGCCGCTCAAGGCCAAGGGCGAATCGACCGATGCGCTGATGGCCGAAGTCAACGCGCTCAAGGCCGAGCAGGAATCGCAATCCAGGCGCCTCGAAGAAATCCAGCCCGAACTGCAGGCGCTGCTGCTGGCGGTGCCCAACCTGCCGCATGCCAGCGTGCCGCTCGGCGAGGATGAAACCGGCAACGTTGAAATGCGCCGCTGGAGCCCGCAGGGCGGTGCCGGCGCCAACGCCACGCCGCTGGCCTTCACGGCCAAGGACCATGTGGATCTGGGCGCGCCGCTGGGGCTCGACTTCGAGATGGGCGCCAAGCTCTCCGGCTCGCGCTTCACCGTCATGAAAGGGCCGATTGCGCGCCTGCACCGCGCGCTCGCGCAGTTCATGCTCGACATCCAGACCGAGAAGCACGGCTACACCGAGTGCTACGTGCCCTACATCGTCAACGCCGCCACCCTGAGCGGCACCGGCCAGCTGCCCAAGTTCGAAGGCGACCTGTTCGCCGCGAAGAAGGGCGGCCAGGACGGCGAGCCCGCGCCCGACCATTCGGCGCTCTATCTCATTCCGACAAGTGAAGTGCCGCTGACCAACTTCGTGCGCGACGAGGTCGTGGCCGAGGCGCAGCTGCCGATCAGGCTCACGGCCCACACGCCGTGCTTCCGCTCCGAAGCGGGCAGTGCCGGCCGCGACACGCGCGGCATGATCCGCCAGCACCAGTTCGACAAGGTCGAGATGGTGCAGATCGTCCACCCCGAGAAGAGCTACGAGGCACTGGAACAGATGACCGGCCACGCCGAGGCCGTGCTGCAGGCCCTGGAACTGCCGTACCGGGTGGTGCTGCTGTGCACCGGCGACATGGGCTTTGGTTCAACCAAGACCTACGACCTCGAAGTGTGGCTGCCGGCGCAGAACACCTATCGCGAGATCAGCTCGGTGTCCAACTGCGAAGCCTTCCAGGCACGCCGCCTGCAGGCCCGTTTCAAGAATGCGCAGGGCAAGAACGAACTCGTCCATACGCTCAACGGCTCTGGCTTGGCGGTCGGCCGCACGCTGGTCGCGGTGCTCGAAAACCACCAGAACGAAGACGGCTCGATCAACGTTCCTGCCGCGCTGCGGCCCTACCTGGGTGGAAAGGAACTGCTGCGGGGCTGATAGAGCCCCGGGGGCTTCAAAACCCCCGATTTTGTCTGCTAGAATCGTAGGCTCGACAGCACCGGAGAGGTGGCAGAGTGGTCGAATGTACCTGACTCGAAATCAGGCGTACTAGCGATAGTACCGAGGGTTCGAATCCCTCCCTCTCCTCCAGAAATGGCCCCGCAAAGGGGCTATTTTTTTGCCTGTTTCCCGCCACTTCTCCCTAGATGGCCGCCCGCGATGGCGAAACGGGACCTTTCGTTTTCGGCCCTCTCGCTTCATTCGTGTTGCCGCATCACGGCGCTGCGCCATCGTCCAAAGTGGCCGCAACCGCCCGTTAAGATCGCCACCTCTTCATTCCCGCAACTTGCGGGCGGTTCCTGTAGTCGAAAACTAAAAAGAGGGCTCAGCGCCACATGGCCAATGCGTCGATCGCGAGCGTGACACCGGTCCCGGCTTCGGCCGATGAAGCCGAATCGTGGGTACGCGGCGAGCTTATCCGCAGCCTGATGCGGTCCGCGAAAGGCTCCTACATCGTCTCGGCGGCGCTCATGCCGTTGATGGTCGGCCTGAACTGGAGTTACATCCCGCACTGGGAACTGCTGACGTGGCTGGCGGCCGGCTTCATCGCCACCGCGTGCCGTGCCTGGGGCGCCAAGGTCTATGCAGTGCGCTATGCCGGCCGTAGCGCAGCCGCGCAGCAGCAGTTCACCGAGCGGTACGGTTTCATCTGGAGCGCCAGCGCGGTCGTATGGGGCGCGTCGGTCCTGTTGTTCTTCGAGCGCACGCCACAAGTCAACCAGTTCATGAGCTGGCTTATCGTGGCCGGCGTCGGCACTTTTCCGCTCAACGGGCTGGCGCTGCATCCGCCGCTGCTCAAGCGCTACGTCAATACGCTGTTCATCACGATGCTCGGGGCGGTCCTGATCCGTCTTGTGAGCATCAACATCGCGGAGCCGCATTTCCAGTACGGCTTCCTGATGCCGATCCTGCCGATCCTCCATTGGTTCTTGCTGCTGCGGGCGGGGCGCAACATCCATGAGTCAGCGCGCAACAGCCTGGAACTGCTGTTCCACAACCACATCCTGATCAAGTCGCTCACGCAGCAGCGTCAAGCCGCGGTGGCGGCCGTGGCCATGAAGAACCGCTTCCTGGCCAGCGCCGCGCATGACATGCGCCAGCCGGTGCTGGCCCTGTCGCTGTACGCCGACTGGCTGCGCAACGAGCCCGAACTGGTGCTGGAACTCGCGCCCAAGATCGTTCGCGCGACGCACGCGGTGAACGCGCTGTTCGACTCCATGTTCGACTTGGCGCGCATCGACTCGGGCCAGGTGCGCCTGCACATCGAGCGCGTGGACGTGGCCGAGCTGCTGCATGACCTGGAGTTGCAATACCGCCCCGTGGCCGAAAGCCGCGGCCTGGATTTTCGCGTGCACGTGACCGAGGGCAGCTTCCTGACCGACCCGATCCGCGTGCGCCGCATGATCGGCAACCTGCTTGCCAATGCCATCAAGTACACCGCCGATGGCGGCGTGCTGCTGGCCTCCCGGCAAACGCGCGACGGCCTGCGCATCGAGGTGTGGGACACCGGCATCGGCATTGCGCCCGAAAACCTGCGCGACGTGTTCCTGGAGTTCTACAAGGTCGCAGACCATGCCGGCACCTCCGACGGCTTCGGCCTCGGCCTAGCCATCGTCGCCCGCCTCTCGCACGTCCTCGGCCACCCCGTCAGCGTGCGCTCCCGCCTCGGCAGCGGCAGCGTCTTCCGCGTCGCACTGCACGACGCCGACGAAGCCGTCGCCCAAGCTCGCGTCAGCGCCTCCGGCGGCTGAGCCAAGCAAGAAGCCCCAACAAAAAAACCGCGCCGGAGCGCGGTTTTCAGCGGCCTTAACGGGGCCGACCTGTCCCTTCCAGAAACACCGAGGAACCGGCTTTGCCGGGCCTCAGGTGTTGCCCCCGGTAGGGGGTTGGCGAAGCGACACGAAGTGCGCGAAGACTGGGGGCGAGCCTAGTCTCGAGCCTAGTTACTCGAAATCAACCCATTCGTACGCGCATAGTGCAGCGCCTGCGTGCGGCTCTTCACGCCCAGCCGGCGGAACAGACGCCACAGGTGCACCTTCACCGTGTGCTCGCTGATCTCCAGGTCGGTGGCGATGTCGCGGTTGCTCATGCCCTTGTCGAGCATGGCAATCAGCTGCGTCTGGCGCTTGGAGAGCTTGCTGTTGCTGGCCAGCGCGGGCTCGTCCGCCTCTTCAGAGCCAGCCATCAGCAGGCCGCGCAGGGCCGCGGCAAGTTCGGCCGAGCTGGCCGACTTCTCGATGTAGGTGTCGGCGCCCGCTTCGATGCAGGCGTCTTCCATGTCCCCGGCCGGCGCCGCCGAATAAACGGCGATCGGCACGTTGGGATACACCTGCTTGACCGCGACCACGCCCGAAACGCCGTTGGTGTCGGGCAGCTTCAGGTCCAGGCAGAAAAGGGTGGGCGCACCGCGCTGCTGGACCGAACTCGCGAGCTTGTCGAGGCGCTCGAGCTCGACGATGTTCTCGGCCGGCCGGAGGCGCCGCAACACCATCACGATCGCGTCGCGCATCAGGGGGTGGTCGTCGATGACATAAATGCTCATGTTTTCTTCCTTAGTGTTCGCACCGTCTTCTTTCGTCTTTCCTCGGCGGGTAAGCCGACGGATGTTGCCGGATCAACTCCCGTTGGTGTGGGCCGTTGCTTCCGCCAGTGCCTCCAGCGCCTCGCTCGCGGCGCGCAATTCTTCCGGACCCGTGGGCTCCAGCTGGTCGGCCAGCGCGGCCAACGCCGCGCCGCGCTGCTGCTGCAGGGCGGCAATGGCACGGCCGGCTTCCTGCGGCGAGGCAAAGCCGCGGCTTTGCAGCAGGGTAGCGCCGCTCGCGTCGAGCAGCTTGAAATAGAACAGGCCATCGCGCTCGCGGTACTGCTTGAAGCTCGGCTTGGCCACCTTGGCCTTGCGGGCGCCTCCCTTGCCGGCTCCGGCTGCCAGGTTGCGCAGGCCCACGGCATGGCGCAGCTCGGTCATGAAGGGACGCGCCAGCTTGCGGGCCTTTTCGGCGCCGATGAGCAGGATGCGCTCGATCTCGGCCGGGTCGCTCATCAGCGCTTCGTAGCGCGCACGCAGCGGCGCCACTTCGAGATCGATCCGCTCGAACAGCATCTGCTTCGCGTCGCCCCAGCCGATGCCTTCCGAATACGCCTTGCGCAGCGCCTCGGTTTCTTCGGCCGTCGCAAAGGCCTGGTAGATCTGGAACAGCGCGGAGCCTTCGGTGTCCTTGGGCTCGCCCGGCGCGCGCGAGTCGGTCACGATGCTGGCAATCTGCTTTTGCAGCTGCGCGCGCGGCGCGAACATGGCAATGGTGTTGCCGTAGCTCTTGCTCATCTTGCGGCCGTCGAGCCCGGGCAGGGTGGCCACTGCATCGTCGATCTCGGCTTCGGGCAGCGTGAAGTGCTCGCCGTACTGGTGGTTGAAACGCTGCGCCATGTCGCGCGCCATTTCAATGTGCTGCACCTGGTCGCGCCCCACAGGCACCTTGTGCGCGTTGAACATCAGGATGTCCGCGCCCATCAGCACCGGGTACATGAAGAGGCCGGCCGTCACGTCGGCATCCGGGTCTTCGCCCTTGGCGACGTTCTTGTCGAGCTGCGCCTTGTAGGCGTGAGCGCGGTTAAGCACGCCTTTGCCCGTTACGCAGGTGAGGAACCAGGTCAGCTCGGGGATCTCGACGACGTCCGACTGGCGGTAGAAGGTGACGCGTTCCGGATCGAGCCCGCAGGCCAGCCAGCTGGCGGCAATCTCGAGCGTCGAGCGCTGGATGAGCGCCGGCTCCTGCACCTTGATGAGCGCGTGGTAGTCGGCCAGGAAGAAAAAGCTCTCCACGCCCGGCGCGACGCTCTGCCGCACCGAATGGCGGATCGAGCCGACGTAATTGCCAAGGTGCGGCGTGCCGGACGGCGTGATGCCGGTCAGGACGCGCAGGGGAGCGGAAGGAGACGTAGCCATGAAGAGGAACTTAACGCAGCAAAGCCGTGAGCGGTGAGATAAGCAGGTTGATGACGGTGTAGCCAAAGTCCATCAGCGGACGCAGCCAGAAGGTGCTGACGATGCCCGCAAGCACCAGGCCCATCACGATGAAGAAGCCGAAGGGCTCGATGCGCGCGAGGAAATTCTGCGCCGCACCGTTGGGAAGCAGGCCCGCGAGCACGCGGCCGCCGTCCAGCGGAGGCAGCGGAAATAAGTTGAAAGCCCACATCACGAGGTTGACCAGCACGCCGCCCTGCGCCATCTTGATGAAAAAGGTTTCATTCACGCCGGCCGCGATGAGCCCGACAAGCACCAGCGCCCAAAGAATCGCCTGCACGAAGTTCGACGCCGGCCCCGCCAGCGCCACCCAGATCATGTCGCGCTTCGGATGGCGCAGGCGCCCGAAGTTCACCGGCACCGGCTTGGCATAGCCGAAGAGAAAGGCTCCAGAAGTTGCAAAGTACAGCATCAGCGGCATCAGGATGGTCCCGATGGGGTCGATGTGCTTCATGGGATTGAGCGTGACGCGGCCCATCGCTTCGGCCGTGTTGTCGCCGAAATGGCGCGCCACATAGCCGTGCGCCGCCTCATGCACCGTGATCGCGAAGACCACGGGCAGTGCGTAAATAAGTACCGTCTGTATCAGGTTGGAAATATCCACTGTGCGATTGTGTCAGACAGAGTTAAAGCTTCAGTGCCGCTTGTCAGAGACCCAGCACCGCCAGAGCGCCGCGGCCTTGCCGCACCACCACCGGATCGTCGCCGGCGCCCATGGGCGTGAGGTCGACCACGGTGGTGGGTTGCGACGGGCACGCGCCCGCATCGATGACGGCGCCGATCTGTTTTTCGAAGCGCTCGCGGATAGTCTGCGCGTCGTTCAGCGCCTCCGTTTCTCCCGGCGCAATCAGCGTGGTTGCCAAAAGCGGCGCGCCGTGCAGCATCAGCAATTCGAGCAGCACCTTGTGGTCGGGCACGCGCAGGCCGATGGTCTTGCGCTGCGGATGGCTCACGCGCCGCGGCACCTCCTTGGTGGCCTCGAGCAGAAAGGTGTAGGGCCCGGGCGTGGCGGCCTTCAGCAGCCGGTATTGCTTGTTGTCGACACGCGCGTAGTTGGCCAGCTCGCTCAGGTCGCGGCAGATCAGCGTGAGGTGATGCTTCTCGTCGACCTGGCGGATGCGGCGCAACTGGTCGACCGCGTCCTTGTCGTCGAGATGGCAAGCCAGCGCATAGCTCGAATCGGTGGGCACGGCCACGATCTCTCCGCGCTGCAGCAGCGCCGCGGCCTGCTTCAGGAGGCGTTGCTGGGGATTGTCGGGATGGACTTCGAAGTACTGGGCCATGAAGAAAAAAGCTCCTGATCAGGATTCCGCCGGTTCGATGGGCACGCGGCGCTCGCGCACGGTGAGCCAGGCTCCGGCCGCGCCGCAAACCGCGATCATCGCCATTCCGACGAGCGAGAAGCGATCGGGCACGTGCGAAAAGACGAGCCAGCCGCCCAGCATGGCAAAGGCGATCTGCGCATAGAGGTACGGCGTGAGCGTGGAGGCCGGCGCGCGCTGGTAGGCCAGGATGAGAATGAAATGCCCCACCGTGCCCATGAAACCCATGAGGCACAGCAAGGCCCACCAGTGCCACGAGGGCAGTGCAGTCCACACGAAGGGCAGCGTGAGCGAGGCGATCAGCGCGCCGACCCAGCCGGTATAGAAATGCATGGTGAGCGGATTCTCGGTTTGCGCCAGCTTGCTCGTGAGCACCTGGAACCATGCATTGGTCAGCACCAGCCCCACCGGCAGCAGCACGGCCCAGCTGAATGCACTGCCGCCCGGCCGCAGGATGACCAGCGTGCCGATGAAGCCGCCGGCCACCAGCACCCAGCGCAGCGGCGAGACATACTCCTTGAGCGCGGTGGCTGCGAGCAGCGTAATGACGAGCGGCGCCACCAGCACGATTGACGTGAACTCGGCCAGCGGCATGTAGCGCAAGCTCAGGAAGGCCAGCGTGCTCGACACCAGCAAGAGCGCGCCGCGCAGCAGTTGATAGCGCGGATGCTGCGTGCGCAGCAGCGCGGTGCCGTGCCGCGGCAGCAGCACCGCCGTGGTGGCCGCCGCCTGGAAGGCATAGCGGAACCACACGCCCATGAGAATGGGCACGGCGGCGGTGGACGTCTTGGTGGCGGTGTCGAGCGTGGCAAAGCAGGCTACGGCCACCAGCACGAGGCCGATGCCCGCGAGGATGCGCTCGGATTCGGTTTCGCGCGCCCGGCGCGACGCGGCGCGGGCATTCGCCAGTGCCGCCGTTGCCGCGCTGTCGATGCCGGGCCCGGGGCTCTGGCTCACTGCTGGATGCGGTCGCTGAGCAGTTCCCACACCGGCGTGAGTGCGCCGGGCAACGGTGGCAGCTTGCCGAGATCGCAATGGCTTTCGTCGGGACTGTGGAAATCGCTGCCGCGCGAAGCGGCGAAATCGAACTCGAGCGCCTTGTCGGCGTACTCGACGTATTCGGCCGTCGTATGGCTGCCGGTGACGACCTCGATCGCCTGCCCGCCATGCGCCTTGAATTCGAGGAACAGCGCGTATTCCTCGTTCGCCGTGAACTTGTAGCGCCCCGGGTGCGCGATGACGGCCATGCCCTTGGCTGCCGTGATCCACTGCACCGCATCCTTGAGCGAGGCCCAGCGGTGCGGTACGTAGCCCGGCTTGCCTTCGGTCAGGTATTTACGGAACACCTCGGACGTGTCGCGGCAATGACCCTGCTCGACCAGGAAGCGTGCAAAGTGGGTGCGCGAGATCAGCTCGGGGTTGCCGACGAACTTGAGCGCGCCTTCGTAGGCGCCGTGGATGCCGACCTTGGCCAGCCCCTCGGACATTTCCTGCGCGCGCTTGCCGCGGCCGCCGCGCGTGTCGTAGAGGCCCTGCGTCATCGCGGCGTCTTCGGGGTCGAAGCCCAGGCCGACGATGTGCACCGTCTCGTTGGCGAAGGTCACCGAGATCTCGGTGCCGGTCAGATAGCGGATGCCGTTGGCGCGCGCCGCGGCGGCTGCGCGGTGCTGTCCGCCGACCTCGTCGTGGTCGGTGAGCGCCCAGAGCTCGACCCCGTTGGCTGCTGCGCGCGCGGCCAGTTCTTCAGGCGTCAGGGTGCCGTCGGAGACCACGGAATGGCAGTGCAGATCGGCATTGAGAATGGTGGACACATCGTCATTCTATTGGGTCTGGAAATCGATGCAGGCGCATGGATGCTATTGTGGTTGCTATTAAATAAATAGCATTACTGCAACTGCCGATGCGGTTCAGCGCTTCTTGCGGAAAGCCGTCCAGGCCGCCACCGCGGTAAAGCTCGCGACGATTGCCACGACGATCCAGAACCCGTGCTTGTGCTCGGCCAGCGGAATGCCGCCCACGTTCATTCCAAACAGGCCCGCGAGGATGTTGATCGGCAGCGCGAGCACGGTCACCACCGTCAGCACGAACAGGCTGCGGTTGTTGTCCTCGTTCACGTTGGCGGCAATTTCTTCCTGCAGCAGCTTGATGCGCTCCTGCAGTGCCTGCATGTCGCGCAGCACCACCGAGAACTCCTCGGTCGATCCGCGCAGTTCCTGCACGTCGGGCTCCGCCATCCAGCCCGGCGGCCCTTGCAGCAGGCGGAAGAGGGCGGCGGGTTCGGGCGCCAGCAGGCGCTGCAGCCGCACCAGCAGCCGGCGCAGCACGCCGAGCCGCGCGCGCTTGTGGTCGAGCCGGCCGGCAAGCAGCTCGTCCTCGATGCGGTCGATGCGCGAAGTGACGCCGCGCACGATCTTCACCAGCACGTCGGCCTGCGCGCGCAACAGGTGCTCGAGCAGCTCGGTGCTGGAGCGCGGCGCGTCGCCGGCTTTGACGGCGGTGCGCAGCGCATCGACCGAGCGCAGCGGCTTGGCGCGCGCCGTGACGACCAGCCGCGGTCCCACGCTGATCCAGAGTGTGGAAATGTCGGACGGCTCGAAGCTGAATTCGAAGTGCACGTCGTTGATGACCGCGATCAACGAATCGTCGGCGCGCTCGATGCGCGTGGAGGGCAGGCCCTCGTGCAGTGTTTCGTAGAAGGTGTCGGAGAGCTGCGCATGGCGCAACAGCCAGCGCTCGGCCTGGGCGTGGCTCAGGTTGAAGTGCAGCCAGAGGAATGCAGACCCCAGCGATGCGGACGCGCCGGTGTCCAGCCAGGCCGCAGCCTGCGCCGAATCGATGGCCCGCACAGGCTCCGGCGCATCGGCGTCGAACAGGTAGCCGCAGATCAGCCCGGCTTCGTCGCCGCCGTAAGAATTGGCGGCCAGGTCATGGAGTGCCGGCAAGGTGCGTGTGAATCAGGAAAGACAAAAGGGGTATGCCCCGGATGGTGTTCGCCATTTATGACAACTTCGTGTCGGTGGATTGCAGGCTGTCACGCGATGGTCATATGCGGCGGGCAGCATGCTTTGTTCTACCTCCACCTCTTCTCCTTGCCATGATGCTGACGAGCGCACTTCCAGACCACGAAGACCTGATGCAACGCATCGCCCGCGATCTGATCGACAGCTACGACGAAGAGCTCGAGCTGGAGATCGAAGACCGCAACATCGACGGGCTCGACCCCGCGGCGCAGCACACGACCGACAAGGCTGCCCGCCAGGCCTACTTCAAGGAGCTGTTCCGCCTGCAGGGCGAACTCGTGAAGCTGCAGGACTGGGTGCAGCACAGCAAGCAGAAGGTGGTCATTCTTTTCGAAGGCCGCGATGCGGCGGGCAAGGGCGGGGTCATCAAGCGAATCACCCAGCGCCTGAACCCGCGCGTGGCCCGCGTGGCCGCGCTGCCCGCGCCCAACGACCGCGAGCGCACCCAGTGGTACTTCCAGCGCTATGCTGCCCACCTGCCGGCCGCCGGCGAGATGGTGCTGTTCGACCGCAGCTGGTACAACCGCGCCGGTGTCGAGCGCGTAATGGGCTTTTGCAGCGACGACGAATACGAAGAGTTCTTTCGCACCGTGCCGGAGTTCGAGAAGATGCTGGTGCGCTCGGGCATCAAGCTCATCAAATACTGGTTCTCCATCACGGACGACGAGCAGCACATGCGCTTCCTCGGCCGCATTCACGATCCGCTCAAGCAATGGAAGCTGAGCCCGATGGATCTCGAAAGCCGACGCCGCTGGGAGGAATACACCAAGGCCAAGGAGATCATGCTGGAGCGCACGCACATTCCCGAAGCGCCCTGGTGGGTGGTGCAGGCGGTCGACAAGAAAAAGGCGCGGCTGAACTGCATCAGCCACCTGCTGGACCAGCTGCCCTACCGGGAGGTGCCGCATCCGCCGGTCGACCTGCCGGCGCGCGAGCGCCATGCGGACTACCTGCGCCAGCCCGTGCCGGCCCACATGATCGTGCCGGAAATCTACTGAGGCTTGTCGGCCGTTTGGCCGGCCGGCGCTTTGCCCTCACACTGCGCCCCATGGTCCGTCGTTCCACCGCATCCCTGTTCGCCCGCGCTTACGAGCGCAACCTGAAGGCACTCACCAAGCTCACCCTCAGCAACAGCAAGCGAGTGACCGGCCAGGTGCAGCGCGCCACTGCCAAGCGCCTCAAGCCGCCGCCGGGCAGGGGCGACTGGCTCAGCGGCATGGCGCTCGGCCCCGGCGGTGCGCGCGGCTATCACCTGTTCCGTCCCGCCGACCTGAAGCTGAAACCAGGCGAGAAGCTGCCGCTCATGGTCATGCTGCACGGCTGCGGCCAGACGGGGCGCGACTTCGCGGCCAGCACCCGCATGAACACACTGGCGGTGCGGCAGCGCTTCCTGGTGCTGTACCTGGAGCAAGACAGGCTCGCCCATCCGCAAGGCTGCTGGAACTGGTATGAGCGCCGATCGGGCAAGGCCGATGCCGAGGCCGCCACGCTGATGGCCGCCATCGACCAGGCCTGCGTGCTGTATCCGGTCGACCGCGAGCGCATTGCACTGGCCGGCCTTTCGGCCGGTGCCAGCATGGCGGCACTGCTGGCCACGCGCTATCCGTTGCGCTTCAAGGCTGTGGTCATGCATTCGGGCGTGGCGCCGGGTGCGGCCAAGTCTTCGGCCACTGCCCTGGGTGCGATGCGCGGGCAGCACACGCCGCCCATGCCGTCCACCGCGGTCGGTAAGGCGATGGGCGCGGCCGCCGTTTTTGCCACGCTGCCGCCGATGCTGGTGCTGCATGGCACAGCCGATGCCGTGGTGGCGCCCAGCAATGCCGTCAACAGCGCGGCCGTGTGGGCCACGGCCCTCGGCGCCAAGCCGGGAAAGCCGCGCATGCTCCAGCGGGGCAAGCGGCATCCCGTGCAGGTGACCGAGTTCCGGCGCAAAGGCCGCGCGGTGGTCACGCTGTGCGAAATTGAGCGCCTCGGGCATGCGTGGAGCGGCGGCACTGCCCGGCTGCTTTTCAGCGACCCGGAAGGGCCCGATGCCACGCGCATGACCTGGGCCTTTGCGGCGGCTCAGTTCAAGCTTGTTGCCATGGCCTGAGCCGGGCAGGCCCGCCCCACCCGCCTTGAATACCTCCGTGTACGCCACCCGGCGTATTTCTGGCGAGCGGGCGAATCCGCAGACTCCCCTCCATCGTCCGGCCAGCCGGCGACAAAGGTTTCAACCACCCTGGAGCAGGAGTCCACATGCAACGTCGTTTCACACTCAAGGCGCTCACCGCCGCCGTCGCCCTGGCCAGCATCTCCGCTGCGCCGGCCTTTGCCGCCGACACCATCAAGGTCGGTGTGCTGCACTCGCTGTCGGGCACGATGGCCATCTCGGAAACCGTGTTGAAAGACACGGTGCTGATGGCCATCGAGGACATCAACAAGAAGGGCGGCGTGTTGGGCAAGCAGCTCGAGCCCGTGGTGGTCGACCCGGCCTCCAACTGGCCGCTGTTCGCCGAAAAGACGAAGCAGCTGCTCGGCCAGGACAAGGTCTCGGTGATCTTCGGCTGCTGGACCTCGGTGTCGCGCAAGTCGGTGCTGCCGGTGGTCGAGGAAATGAACGGCCTGCTGTTCTACCCCGTGCAATACGAAGGTGAAGAACTCTCGAAGAACGTGTTCTACACGGGCGCCGCGCCCAACCAGCAAGCCATTCCGGCCGTCGACTACCTGATGAGCAAGGAAGGCGGCGGCGCCAAGCGCTGGGTGCTGCTGGGCACCGACTACGTGTACCCCCGCACCACCAACAAGATCCTGCGCGCCTACCTCAAGAGCAAGGGCGTGAAGGACACCGACATCGACGAGAAGTACACGCCATTCGGCCACAGCGACTACCAGACCATCGTCGCCGACATCAAGAAGTTCTCGGCCGGCGGCAAGACGGCCGTGGTGTCGACCATCAACGGCGACTCGAACGTGCCGTTCTACAAGGAACTCGGCAACGCTGGCCTCAAGGCCAAGGACGTGCCCGTGGTTGCCTTCTCGGTGGGCGAAGAAGAACTGCGCGGCGTGGACACCAAGCCGCTGGTTGGCCACCTCGCTGCATGGAACTACTTCATGAGCATCAAGAACCCGACCAACACGGCGTTCATCAAGCAGTGGGGCGACTACGCCAAGGCCAAGAACATCGCCGGCCACAAGGACAAGCCGCTCACCAACGACCCGATGGAAGCCACCTGGATCGGCATCCACATGTGGAAGCAGGCCGTCGAGAAGGCCAAGTCGACCGACACCGACAAGGTGATCGCGGCGATGGCCGGCCAGACCTTCACGGCTCCTTCGGGCATCGTTTCGAAGATGGACGAGAAGAACCATCACCTGCACAAGAGCGTGTTCATCGGCGAAATCAAGGCCGATGGCCAGTTCAGCGTGGTGTGGAAGACGCCGGGCCCGGTCAAGGCCAAGCCGTGGAGCCCGTATATCGAGGGCAACGACAAGAAGCCTGACCAGCCGGCTGGCAAGTCGCTGTAACTCACCATCGACAAGCCCCTTGCCTTGCTCCCTCTCCCCTCGGGGAGAGGGCGGGGGTGAGGGCAACGGCGGTCGATCTGGCCGCCGTGTCTGTTGAAAGGCCGACGGCCCTCACCCCAACCCTCTCCCCAAGGGGAGAGGGGGCAACACGAATTTCACGATGCTTCGACGATCCCTTCACTGCGCACTCGCCGCCATGCTCCTCATGGCATCGGCCGTCCACGCGCTGACCGCCGACGAAGCCAAGGCCATCGCCTCTGGCGAGTCCGAATCGCGTATCACCGCGCTTAACAAGGCCGTGCTGACGGCCGACGAAAAAACCGCCGCCTTCATCCAGGCCATGTCGGAAGACGCGGTCAAGTACACCGAAGACAAGGTCTTCGTGATGAAGGACGACAAAGGCTACGACCCCGTGACCGGCGCCGAACTGACGGTGCCCGACACGGCCGAGGACGTGGTCAACAACAACCTGATGCGCGGCGCGCTCGATGCCGCGCAAGCCGCGCTCAAGCTCACGAGCAAGGACGACGCGGTGCGCGCCGAAGCGGCCCAGGCGCTTTTCAAGGAGCCCGACGAATCGCGCATTCCGATGGTCGAGAAGGCGCTGGCCGCCGAGACCAACCCCGGCATCAAGGCGCAGCTGGAACTGGTGCGCGCCGCCAGCATGCTCACCAGCACGGACAAGGCCAAGCGCCTTGCCGCAGCCAAGGAGTTGGGCGCCAACAGCAGCCCCGATACCAAGCTGCTGCTCAACCAGCGCCTGGCCGATGAGACAGAGGCCGACGTCAAGGCCGCCATCGTCGCTTCCATTGCCAGCATCGACGGCTCGCTGGTGTGGGGCGACCGCATCAACGCGGTGTTCAGCGGCATCAGCCTGGGCTCGGTGCTGCTGCTTGCCGCGCTGGGGCTGGCCATCACCTACGGCCTGATGGGCGTCATCAACATGGCGCACGGAGAGCTGATGATGATCGGCGCCTATGCCACCTACGTGATGCAGGGCATTTTCCAGCGCTACATGCCCGAGGCGGCTTTCGGCTGGTACCTGGTGGCTGCCATTCCGGTGGCGTTCCTTGCATCGGCGCTCGTGGGCGCGGTGCTCGAGCGCGGCGTGATCCGTTTTCTCTACGGCCGCCCGCTCGAAACGCTGCTGGCCACCTGGGGCATCAGCCTGATGTTGCAGCAGCTCGTGCGCTCGCTGTTCGGCGCGCAGAACGTCGGTGTCGAGAATCCCGGCTGGATGAGCGGCGGCTTCACCATGCTGAGCAACGTCACGCTGCCTTGGAACCGCATCTGCATCATCATCTTCGCCGTCCTGGTGCTGCTTGCGATGGGCTGGCTCATCGGCCGCACGCGGCTCGGCCTCTTCGTGCGCGGCGTGACGCAGAACCGACCCATCGCCTCGTGCATGGGCGTGAACACCGCACGCATCGACACCTATGCTTTCGCGCTCGGCTCCGGCATTGCCGGCCTCGCGGGCTGCGCGCTGAGCCAGATCGGCAATGTCGGCCCCGACCTCGGCCAGAGCTACATCGTCGACAGCTTCATGGTGGTCGTGATGGGCGGCGTGGGCCAGCTCGCGGGCACGGTGTATGCGGCCATGGGCCTGGGCATTCTCAACAAGTTCATCGAAGGCTGGGCGGGCGCGGTGCTCGCGAAGATTGCGGTGCTCGTTTTCATCATCATCTTCATCCAGAAGCGGCCCCAAGGCATCTTCGCCATGAAGGGCCGGAGCGCCGAAGCATGAGCAACACCAAAGTCGTACTTCCAACCAAAGGGCCGCTCTTGAGTGGCAAGGGCTGGACAGCCTTCTTCGTCGCGCTGATCGTGGTGTGCGCAGTGGCGCCGGTTCTCAACATGGTGGTGCCGGCCGGCAGCCCGCTGCACATGAGCGACTACGCGGTGGCCCTGGTCGGCAAGATCATGTGCTATGCCATCTGCGCGCTGGCCATGGACCTGATCTGGGGCTACACCGGCATCCTCTCGCTGGGCCACGGCCTCTTCTTTGCGCTCGGCGGCTACATGATGGGCATGTACCTCATGCGCCAGATTGGGCGCGACGGCAACTACAAGAGCGACCTGCCGGACTTCATGGTGTTTCTCGACTGGAAGACACTGCCCTGGCACTGGACCTTCAGCGACAGCTTCATTGCCACGCTCGTCCTCATCGTCGCGGTGCCGGGCCTCATTGCCTTCGTGTTCGGCTTCTTCGCGTTCCGCTCGCGCATCAAGGGCGTGTATTTCTCGATCATCACGCAGGCCATGACCTTTGCGGCGATGCTGCTGTTCTTTCGCAACGAGACGGGCTTTGGGGGCAACAACGGCTTTACCGACTTCAAGCGCATCCTCGGCATTCCGATTGCCACGCAAGAGATGCGCATGACGCTCTTCGCGCTTACGGGCCTTACGCTGCTCGGCTTCTTCCTGTTCGCCAGGTGGCTCATCGGCAGCAAGTTCGGCCGCGTGCTGCAGGCCATTCGCGATGCCGAAACGCGCGTGATGTTCTCGGGCTACAACCCGCTGCCCTACAAGCTCACGATCTGGGTCATCTCCGCCATCATGTGCGGTGTGGCCGGCGCGCTGTATGTGCCGCAGGTCGGCATCATCAACCCCGGCGAAATGAGCGCGGCCAACTCCATCGAGATCGCGATCTGGGCCGCGGTGGGCGGGCGCGCAACACTCATCGGCCCGATCATCGGCGCCTTCATCGTCAACGGCGCGAAGAGCTGGCTCACTGTGGCGTATCCCGAGTACTGGCTGTACTTCCTGGGTGCCTTGTTCATTGCTGTCACGCTGTTCTTGCCGAACGGCATCGTGGGCCTGGTGAAAAAGTGGTTGTCGCGCGAGAAGGCTGCGCCGAGCGCCGGCCGAGAAGAAGCGCAACGCGCCATGGCCGCCGCGCAAGGCGTTGAGCCGGAGGCGCTGCACGCACCGCTGGTGCCCGAAGTGAAGGGAGCGCGCGCATGACGCCCGACCTGATGGAAGCCGGCGCCGAGCGCGCCGCACGCGCCAAAGGCATTCCCTATGTGAGCAGCAGCACCGAATCGGGCGGCCGTTCCGCGGATTTCGGTCGCATCGCAACGCCGGGCGAAGTCGACGTGACGCACGGCCGCATCCTCTATCTCGAAGACGTGAGCGTGAGCTTCGACGGCTTCAAGGCCATCAACAAGCTGTCGCTCGACATTGCGCCGGGCGAACTGCGCTGCATCATCGGCCCCAACGGTGCGGGCAAGACCACGATGATGGACATCATCACCGGCAAGACGCGGCCCGACTCGGGCACGGTGTTCTTCGGCAGCACCATCGACCTGCTGCGCCATCGCGAAGCCGACATTGCGCAGTTGGGCATCGGCCGCAAGTTCCAGAAGCCGACGGTGTTCGAGCATCTCACCGTGTTCGAGAACCTCGAGCTGGCGCTCAAGACCGACAAGGGCGTTCGCGCGTCGATGCTGTTCAAGCTCGATTCAACGCAGAGCGACAGGCTCGCCGAAGTGCTGCAGACCATTCACCTGGCCGACAGCGTCTCGCGCCTGGCCGGCAACCTGAGCCATGGCCAGAAGCAGTGGCTCGAGATCGGCATGCTGCTGATGCAGGACCCGAAGCTGCTGCTGCTCGACGAGCCCGTGGCCGGCATGACCGACGAGGAAACCGCCCGCACGGCTGAGCTGTTTCTCACGCTCAAGGGCAAGCATTCGCTGATGGTGGTGGAGCACGACATGAGCTTCATCCGAACCATTTCCGAGATCGTGACCGTGCTGTGCGACGGCTCCGTGCTGGCGCAAGGCACGCTCGATGAAGTGCAGGCTGATGAGCGCGTGATCGAGGTTTACCTTGGCCGCTGAGGAATCGAATTCATGCTGACAGTCAAGAACATCCACCAGTACTACGGCGGCTCACACATCCTTCGCGACGTGAGCTTCGAGGCGACGCTCGGCAAGGTCACGGTATTGCTCGGCCGCAACGGCGTGGGCAAGACGACGCTGCTCAAATCGCTGATGGGCCTCGTTCCCATCAAGAGCGGCAGCATCGAGCTCCAAGGCAAACCGATCCACAAGGCCACGCCGTATGAAAGAGCAAGAGCGGGCATCGGCTTTGTCCCCCAAGGCCGAGAGATCTTTGCCCGCCTCACGGTCGAGGAAAACCTGCGCATGGGCCTGGCCTACAAGAGCGGCAGCACGCCCATTCCGGCGGAACTGTTCGAGCTGTTCCCCGTGCTCAAGCAGATGATCAACCGCCGCGGCGGCGATCTTTCGGGCGGGCAGCAGCAGCAGCTGGCCATCGCGCGCGCGCTGGCCCCCAAGCCCAAGCTGCTGATCCTGGACGAGCCGACCGAAGGCATCCAGCCCAGCATCATCAAGGACATCGGCCGCGTGATCCGCATGCTGGCCGACCGCGGCGACATGGCCATCGTGCTGTGCGAGCAGTACTACGACTTTGCCCAGGAGCTGGCCGACGACTACCTCGTGATGGAACGCGGCGAAGTGATTGCGCGCGGGCTCGGCAAGGACATGGAAGCGCAGGGCGTGCGCCAGCTGGTCGCGATCTAAGCAGCCGGGGCGGCACGGCAGTACCAGCCGGCCGGCATCGCCGTACCAGCAGAAATTCAGGGTTTACCCTAAAATTGGGCCTCTGCCCGCCACCGCCGGGCACCCTCCCAGGAGCCTGGCCTTGAACGCCTCCCCACCCGCGCTGGACAGCGCGGATACCGACCTTTCCGCTTCCTCTTCCGCATCGCGCGTCGACTTCCTGCGGGCCGTGCTGGCCCTCGGCGTGGGCGGCTTTGCCATCGGCACCGGCGAATTCGTGATCATGGGCCTGCTGCCCGAAGTGGCGAGCGACATCGCGGTCACCATCCCGCAGGCCGGCCACGTCATCAGCGCCTACGCCCTCGGCGTGGTGATCGGCGCGCCAGTGCTCGCGGTGCTCGCCGCCGGCTGGGGCCGCCGCGCGCTGCTGATTGCGCTCATGGCCGTGTTTGCCGCCGGCAACTTCGCCAGCGCCATGGCGCCGGGCTACATGTCGCTCAACCTGCTTCGCTTTGCGACCGGGCTGCCGCACGGCACCTACTTCGGCGTTGCCGCGCTCGTGGCGGCCACGCTCGCACCACCGGGGCGCCGCGCGCGGGCCGTGGGCCTCGTGATGCTGGGGCTCACCGGCGCCACGCTGGTCGGCGTGCCCATTGCCGCGTGGCTCGGCCAGCTGTTCGGATGGCGCGCGGCCTTCGTGTTCGTGGGTGTCATCGCGCTCATCGCCGTGGTGCTGCTGCGCCGGGACATTCCCGACCTTGCGGCGCCCGCAGGTGCCAGCCCCTGGCGCGAACTGGGCGCGCTCAAGCGCAAGCAGGTGTGGTTCACGCTCGGCATCGGCGCCATCGGCTTTGGCGGCATGTTCTCGGTGTTCAGCTACATCAAGCCCACGCTGATCGAGGTGGCGGGCCTGCCGCTTGGCGGTGTGCCCTTCGTGCTTGCGCTGTTCGGCCTGGGCATGGTCGCCGGCAACATCGTCGGTTCGCGCCTGGCCGACAAGTCGCTCATGCGAACCATCGGCGGCCTGCTCGTCTATGCGGCGCTGGTGCTCGCGGTGTTCACGTTCGCGGCGCACAACGTTTTTACCGCGGCGTTCAACGTGTTCCTCATCGGCACCACTGTCGCCATCGGCCCGGCCCTGCAGATCCGCCTGATGGACGTGGCCGGCGACGCGCAGACGCTCGCTGCCGCGCTCAACCACTCGGCCTTCAACATGGCCAATGCGCTCGGCGCATGGCTCGGCGGCGTGGCCATTGCCGCGGGTCTGGGTTGGACATCGACCGGCTGGGTCGGCGCTTTGCTGGCGCTGGCCGGCATGGGGGTGTTCTGGTGGGCGGTGACGAGTGCACGCGCGAGCGAGCGGCCCGACGCGACGCAGCGCGCGCCGAACGCTTCGTAGATCGAACTCGCAAGCTCGCTGGCGCACGGTGTGGCCGCACCCGGCGGGGAGCGCCTGGGTCATCGGCCGCGCGAAGAAATTGCACAATGGCTCACCATGCCCGTGCGCCAGATCACCATCGACCGATCCGACTTCGCCCCGGCGGCGCGCGCAAAGACATGAGCGCGGCCCGGCCTGTCTTGCAGCGCCGCCGCCTGCTGCTCAGCGGCATGGCCGCTGCATCGCTGGGCCATCCGTTCCTGCGGCTGAACGCGCAACAACAAAGCTCGCGTGAACTCTTCACACTCGGCGTGGCGTCGGGCAGCCCCAGGCCTGACGGCGTGGTGCTATGGACCCGCCTCGCGCCCGACCCGCTGCAGGGCGGCGGCATGGGCGATGCATCGGTCGACGTGCGATGGGAAGTGGCACACGATGAAAACTTTGCGCGCATTGCCGCGGATGGCAAGGCCACGGCCGTCGCAGCGCTTGCGCATTCGGTGCACGCCGAAGTGCGCGGCCTCGCGCCCGGTCGGCCTTACTGGTACCGCTTCACGGCCGAAGGCGTGCGAAGCCCCGTGGGCTGCACCCGCACCGCGCCGGCCGAGTCCGATGCCGCGCCGCAACCGCTGCGCTTTGCCTTCGCCTCGTGCCAGCAGTACGAGCAGGGCTACTACGCCGCCTACCGCGACATGGCCGCGCAGCCTTTCGACTTCGTCGTGCACCTGGGTGACTACATCTACGAAAGCTCATGGGGCTCGCGCCACGTGCGCCGCCATCAGGGCGGCATTCCCACGCAGCTGGGCGAGTTTCGCGACCGCTATGCGCTCTACAAGACCGACCCGCACCTGCAGGCCGCGCATGCCGCGTTCCCCTGGCTCGTGACCTGGGACGACCACGAGGTGGCCAACGACTACACCGACGACGTGTCGCCGCGCACCATCGACCCCGCGCAGTTTCTTGCCATCCGCGCCGCGGCTTACCAGGCGTGGTACGAGCACATGCCCGTGCCCGCCAGCATGCGGCCGACCGGTGCCGCGGCCACCATCTACGGCCGCCATCGCTTCGGCCGCATGCTCGATGTGTTCCTGCTCGATGGGCGGCGGTACCGCTCGCACCACGCCTGCCTGGCGGGCCGCAGTGCATCGCCATTGGCCGACTGCGCAGACCGGCTTTCGCCGGAGCGCAGCTTCCTGGGCAAGAAGCAGGAAGCGTGGCTCGCGAACGAACTGGCCGCGCCGCCCGCGCGCTGGACGGTCATTGCACAGCCCACCTTGATGGCCGAGGCCGACCGCAAGCGCGGTCCTGAGCACGGCTACTGGATGGACGGCTGGGACGGCTATGCCGCGTCCCGCGCGCGCCTGCTCGACAGCCTGGCCGCCAACAAGGCGCGCGGCGGCGATGCGCTGGTCATCAGCGGCGACGTGCACGCCTTCTGGGCCGCCGACCTGCGCCGCGAGCCGCAAGGCCCGGCGGTGGCGACCGAATTCGTCGGGGGCGCCATCACCTCCGAAGGGCCCAGCGCCGCCAACGTGGCCAACCTGCTCGCGAAGAATGAGCACCTGCGCTACGGCCGGGGCGACAAGCGCGGCTATGCGCACATGGCGCTCGATGCGCGCGGCTGCACGGTCGAGTTCCGCGCCGTGGACGACGAAAAATCCGCAGACAGCGCCGTCGCCACGATGGCCCGCTTTGCGGTGGAGCGCGGCGCGCCCGGCGTGCACCTCGAAGCCACCTGAAATATCGGGTGCCAGCAGGATTGCGCGGCCGTGTCTATGATGGCCGCCGCCTTCCTCTCTGTCATCTCTCCCGATCGAGACCACCATGAGCATTCCCACCACTCGCCTCGGCCGCACGGGTCTTACCGTGTCGCGGCTTGCGCTCGGCACCATGACCTTCGGGCTACAGACCGACGAGGCGGCGTCGCACCGGATTCTGGACAAGGCCGCCGAAGGCGGCATCAACTTTCTCGACACGGCCGACGTGTACCCGCTTGGCGGCACCGTCGAAACCACTGGCCGCACTGAAGAAATCATCGGCCGCTGGCTGCAGAAGCAGGGGCCGACGGGCCGCCGCCGCTTCGTGGTGGCGACCAAGGCGGTCGGCAAGGTCGGGCCCAACAGCTGGGACCAGGGCGCCTCGCGCAAGCACCTGCTCGATGCCATCGATGCCTCGCTCAAGCGGCTGCAAACCGACCACGTCGACCTGTACCAGCTGCACAGCGACGACCGCGAGACGCCGCTCGAAGAGAGCCTGGAGGCGCTCGACGTCATCGTCAAGTCTGGCCGCGCGCGCTATATCGGCGTGTCCAACTTCCTGGCCTACCGGCTGGCCCGCGCGCTTGGCAAGGCCGAGCTGCACAAGCTCACGCGCTACGTGTCGGTGCAGCCGCGCTACAGCCTGCTGTTCCGCGAGATCGAGCGCGAGCTGCTGCCGCTGGCGGGCGAAGAGGGCCTGGGCGTGATTCCCTACAACCCGCTGGCCGGCGGCTTGCTCACCGGCAAGTACAAGCCGGGTGCCAAGCCCGAGGAAAACACCCGCTTCACCCTCGGCACCGCCGGCGGCATGTACCAGGACCGCTACTGGAACGAGCGCAGCTTCAACACTGTAACGCAGCTGCACAAGCTGGCCGACGAAGCCGGCGTGCCTCTCGCCACGCTGGCGGTGGCCTGGGTCATGGCCAACCCGCTCATCACCGCGCCGCTGCTCGGTGCGAGCCGTCCCGAACAGCTTGACGCCACACTGGCCGCGGCCGCATACAAGCTGGACCCCGCCCTGAAGCAGAAGCTGGACGAGTTGACCGCCGAGTACCGCAAGGGCGACGCGCCACGCTGATCCTTGTCTTGCTCCTTCCCCCTCTGGGGGAAGGCTGGGATGGGGGCGGGCAGAGTGCCCAAGGCGAGCGCCGTCGTGCCCCCACCCCCACCCTCCCTCAGCGGGGGAGGGAGTGAAGCCGAAACTGTCAGAACTGTCAGTTAGTCGACAGCGAGGGGTTTGAACCGGGTTCTTAGAGTGAACCCACCATGGTTCTCTTCGCTGCCACTCCTCCCTCTCGCAAGGCGACAGCCGTTGCACTCGCCGCACTGCTGCTCGCAGGCTGCGCCGTTGGCCCCGACTACGTGCGGCCCTCCATGGACCTGCCGGCAGCCTACAAGGAAACCGGCCCCTGGAAGACCGCCACCCCGCAGGTCATCGACGCCAGCCAATCCTGGTGGGAGGCCTACGGCGACAGCACGCTGAGCGCGCTGGTGGTGCAGGCCAACGCGGCCAACCAGAACATCCGCGTTGCAGAGGCCCAGTACCGCGAAGCACAGGCCATTGCAGCCGCGGCGCATGCGGGCTTCTTCCCGACGGTGGGCGTCGATGCAGGTGCCGCCCGCGCCCAGACCAACAGCACTGGCGTTGTCAAGCGAGCCACCACCGACACCCTCGGCTTGGCCGCGAGCTGGGAGCCCGACCTGTGGGGCGCGGTTCGCCGCTCGGTCGAGGCCGGCAATGCCGACGCGCAGGCCAGCGCAGACGACCTTGCCGCTGCCCGGCTCAGCATCCAGACCACGCTCGCGCAGGACTACCTGCAGATCCGCGTCATCGACCTGCAGCGCGATCTGTACGCCAGCACCATCGCGGCCTACGCCAAGGCGCTCGATCTCACGCAGCACCAGTACGCGGCAGGCACCGTGCTGCGCTCCGACGTGGCGCTCGCACAAAGCCAGTTCAAGACCGCCGACGCGCAGGCGGTGGACCTCGAAGCGCAGCGCAGCCAGCTCGAGCACGCCGTCGCGGTGCTGACGGGCCAGGCGCCTGCGTCCTTCTCGCTGCCGCCGCTCGCATCGTCCGCGCAGACAACGGCCGCATCGCTCTCGTCCACTCATGCGCTGCATGTGCAACTGCCGGTCACCCCCGCGGGCCTGCCGTCCGAACTGCTTGAACGCCGCCCCGACATTGCCGCCGCCGAGCGCCGTGTGCAGGCCGCCAATGCCAACATCGGCGTCGCCAAGGCCGCGTACTACCCGCAGATCGTGCTCAGCGCGAGCGGTGGTTTCAACGCCGGCAACCTCGCGTCGCTTTTCAACACGCCCAGTCGCGTGTGGTCGCTCGGCGCGGCGCTCGCGCAGACCGTGTTCGACGGCGGCCTGCGCAAAGCCCGCACCGACCAGGCCGTGGCCACATACGACGCCTCGGTGGCCCAATACAAGCAGACCGTGCTCGGCGGCTTCCAGCAGGTCGAGGACAACCTCGCGACGCTGCGCGTGCTCGACCGCGAATCCGCATTGCAGGCAGAGGCCGTGCAGGCCGCCCAACTTGCCGAGCGCCTGGCCCTGAGCCAATACCGCGCGGGCACGGCCACCTACCTCAGCGTGGTGACGGCGCAGCAGCTTTCGCTCACCAACCAACGCACGGCCGCACAGGTGCTCGGCCGCCAGCTCGCGGCCAGCGTGTCCCTGATCGCGGCCACGGGCGGCGGCTGGACCGCTGTCCAAGCGACTTCCGGAAATTGATGCCATGACGACGACAACCCCACCTCTTCTCCAGCGCCGCGCGACCTGGGTCCCGGCTGCAGCGTTAGCGATCGTTCTGGGCGGCAGCGCCTTAGCGCTCGATCACAACAAGGCCTTCGGCGCCAAACCCGAGGCGCCCAAGACGCCGCCGGTGCAGGCGACCATCGCGCGCGTCATGCCGCAGACCGTGCAGGTCTACCGCTCGGGCATCGGCACCGTCGCCTCGATGGCCACGGTCACGGTCAAGGCGCGCATCGACGGGCAACTCGACAAGGTCGGCTTCGTCGAAGGGCAGGACGTGAAAGCCGGCCAATTGCTCGCCCAGCTCGACCCGCGCACGCTGCAGGCGCAACTCGCGCAGGCGCAGGCCACCCGGGCCAAGGACGCGGCGCAGCTCGCCAACGCCCGCGCCGACCTGAAGCGATACACCACACTTATTGCGCAGGACGCCGCCACCCAGCAGCAGGTCGACACGCAGAAGGCGCTGGTCGACCAGCTCGAAGCCACCGTGCAGACGGACGCCGCGCAGGTGCAGTACGCCGAGGTGCAGCTCAGCTTCACGCGCATCGCCTCCCCGATGAACGGCCGTGTCGGCGCACGGTTGGTCGATCCCGGCAACATCGTTCACGCGGCCGACACCAGCGGCCTGGTCGTCATCAACCAGATCGACCCCATCGCCGTGCAGTTCACGCTGCCCGAAGATGCGGTGCAGGACATCAACCGCGTGCAGCAGCAAAGCAACCAGCCGCTCTCGGTGGTCGCCTACGACCGCAGCGGCAACGAGATGCTCGGCACCGGCAAGCTGATTCTGCTGAACAACCAGATCGACACTGCCAACGGCACCGTGCAGCTCAAGGGCAGCTTCGCCAACCCGCAGCACACGCTGTGGCCTGGCCAGTACGTGAACGTGCGGCTGCAGCTCGATCGCAAGCAGGATGCACTCACCGTGCCCGCCGCCGCCGTGCAGCGCGGACAAGACGGCACCTACGCCTGGGTGGTCGATGCAGAGGACAAGGCCAGCAATGTGCCCGTGCACGTGCTGCAAATCGCCGACGACGTGGCCGTGATCGACAAGGGCTTGGCAGCTGGCCAGCGCGTGGTGGTCGACGGCCAGTACAAGCTGCGCGCCGGCGCCACCGTGGTCGAGCCGCCGCCTGTCGCCGCGAGCAAGATCAGCAACGCAGCCCGGGTCGCGAGCGGGAGCGGCAATTGAGCATTTCCGCCGCCTTCATCAAACGCCCCATCGGCACCACGCTGCTCGCCCTGGCCATCCTGCTGGTCGGTGCGGCGGTGTTTCCGCTGCTGCCGGTGGCGCCGCTGCCGCAGGTCGACTTTCCGACGATCCAGGTGTCGGCCAACCTGCCGGGCGCAAGCCCGGAGACCATGGCGTCCAACGTGGCGCAGCCACTGGAACGGCAGTTCTCGCTGATCGCGGGCCTTTCGCAGATGACCTCGACCAGCGGCCTCGGCTCCACGCAGATCACGCTGCAGTTCGACCTCGACCGCAACATCGACGCCGCCGCGCTCGACGTGCAGGCCGCCATCAACGCCTCCACCGGCCAGCTGCCCGCCAACCTGCCGAGCCCGCCAACCTTCCGCAAGGTCAACCCTGCGGATTCGCCCATTCTGATTCTCTCGGTGCAGTCGAAGACGCTGCCGCTCACCGAGGTGAACGACTACGCCGACAACATCCTCGCGCAGCAGATCTCGCAGATCGCGGGTGTGGGCCTGGTCAACATCGGCGGTGCACAGAAGCCCGCAGTGCGCGTGCAGCTCGACCCGGCCAAGCTCGCCGCGCTGGGCCTGAGCCTGGAAGACGTGCGCACCGTGCTCTCGTCGGCCACGGTGAATGCACCCAAGGGCACCATCGACGGCCCGAACCAGAGCTTCACCGTGTACACGAACGACCAGCTGTTGAAGGCAGAGCCGTGGAACGACGTGATCCTCGCCTACCGCAACGGTGCCCCGATCCGCGTGCGCGACCTGGGCGTGGCGGTCGATGGCCCGGAGAACGCCAAGATCGCCGGCTGGGCCTATGCGGGCGCAGCGGCACCCGAGGGCAACACCATCCAGAACGGCCGCTCCATCGTGCTCGCCATCACCAAGCAGCCGGGTGCGAATGTGATCGAGACGGTGGACCGCATCAACGCGGCGCTGCCGCGCCTGAAGGCATCCATTCCGCCGACGGTGGAAGTCAACGCGCTGGTTGACCGCACGCAGACCATCCGCGCCTCGGTGCTCGATGTGGAGTTCACGCTGCTCTTGACCATCGCGCTCGTGGTGGCCGTGATCTTCGTTTTCTTGCGCAACGTGCCGGCCACGCTCATCCCGAGCGTCACGGTGCCGCTCGCGCTGCTGGGCACCGTCGCGGTGATGTACCTGCTGGGCTACAGCCTGGACAACCTCTCGCTCATGGCGCTCACCATTGCGGTCGGCTTCGTGGTGGACGACGCCATCGTGATGCTGGAGAACATCTACCGCTACCTGGAGGAGGGCATGTCGCCCATCGAGGCCGCGTACAAGGGCGCGGGCGAAATCGGCTTCACCATCATCTCGATCTCGGTGTCGCTCATTGCGGTTTTCATTCCGCTGCTGCTCATGGGCGGCATCGTGGGGCGGCTGTTCCGCGAGTTTGCGGTGACGGTCACGCTGACCATCGTGGTGTCGGTCGTCATCTCGCTCACCCTCACGCCAATGCTGTGCTCGCGGTTCCTGAAGAACGAGCATGCGCGCAAGCACGGCCGGCTCTACCTGCTGTTCGAGCGTGGCTTCGACGCGATGCTGAGCGGCTACAAGCGCGGGCTGCATGTGGTGCTCGACCACCAGTTCATCACGTTGTGCGTGTTCATCGCCACCGTGGCCGCCACCGGCGTGCTGTTCGCGGTCATTCCCAAGGGTTTCTTCCCGCAGCAGGACACGGGCTTTATCGCGGGCTTTGCCGAGTCGGCGCAAGACGCATCCTTTGCCTCGATGAACTCGCGCATGCTGGAGCTGGCCGACGTGGTGCGCAAGGACCCCGACGTGTCGGCCTTCGGCATGAGCGGCAGCTCGTCGACTTTCAACACCGGCAACTTCTACATCAACCTCAAGCCCAAGGACGAAGGCCGCATCGCCAGCGCCGACGAGATCATTGCGCGGTTGCGTCCACAGCTTGCCAAGGTGCAGGGCGTCAACCTGTTCCTGCAGGCAGCGCAGGACATCCGCGTGGGCGGCCGGGCTTCGCGCACGCAATACCAGTACACGGTGACCGACGCCAACCTCGACGAGCTCAACACCTGGGCGCCGAAGCTGCTGGCGCGCTTCAGGCAAATTCCCGAGATAACGGACCTGGCCTCCGACCAGCAGAACGCCGCCGCCTCGGCCGTGCTCACCATCGACCGCGACCGCGCATCGAGCTTCGGAATCTCGGCCGCAACCATCGACGCCACGCTCTACGACGCCATCGGACAGCGCCAGGTGGCGCAGTACTTCACCCAACTCAACAGCTATCACGTGGTGCTCGAGGTGACGCCCGCGCTGCAGCAAGATCCGGCGCTCTTCAGCAAGCTGTATCTGACGTCGCCGCTCACCGGCCAGCAGGTGCCACTCTCCACCTTCGTGAAGGTCGACACCAGCAAGACGGCGTATCTGTCGATCAGCCACCAGGGCCAGTTTCCGGCGGTGACCCTCTCGTTCAACCTTGCGCCGGGCCATGCGCTGGGCGAGGCGGTCAACGCCATCGACAAGGCGCAGGCCGACATGGGCCTGCCGCAATCGCTGAGCGGTTCGTTCCAGGGCACGGCGCAGGCCTTCCAGGATTCACTGGCCTCGCAACCCTACCTGATCGCTGCGGCGCTGGTGGCGGTGTACATCGTGCTGGGCCTGCTGTACGAGAGCTACATCCATCCGCTCACGATTCTCTCGACGCTGCCTTCGGCTGGCGTGGGGGCGCTGCTGATATTGATGGCGGGTGGCTACGACCTCAGCGTGATCGCGTTGATCGGCATCATTCTTCTCATCGGCATCGTGAAGAAGAACGGCATCATGATGATCGACTTCGCGCTCAAGGCCGAGCGCGAGCAGGGCATGGCGCCGCAGGAGGCGATCTACCAGGCGTGTCTCTTGCGCTTCCGCCCGATCATGATGACCACCATGTGCGCGCTGCTCTCCGGCCTGCCGCTGATGCTGGGCCATGGCTCGGGCTCCGAGTTGCGCCGGCCGCTGGGCTACGCGATGGTCGGCGGGCTGATACTCTCGCAGGCGCTCACGCTGTTCACCACGCCGGTGGTCTATCTCTATCTCGACCGCGCCCACTTCTGGTACCTGCGCCGAAAGGAAGCCCGCAAGGCCGGCAAGGCGCCGGTGGTGGCCGAAGCCCACGGATGAGCACTGGTTGAACGCAGCGACGGAATCGCAACGCCCATGAAGATCCTGATTGTCGAAGACGAACCGAGAACCGCGGACTATCTCTCCAAGGGGTTGACCGAGCAGGGCTGCGCGGTCGACATGGCGAACAACGGCATCGACGGCCAGCACCTCGCGCTCACCCACGAGTACGACGTGATCGTGCTCGACGTCATGTTGCCGGGGCAAGATGGCTTTGCTGTGCTGCGCGCACTGCGCGCCGTGAAGCAGACGCCCGTGATCATGCTCACCGCGCGCGACCGCGTCGAAGACCGCATCAAGGGCCTGCACGAAGGCGCGGACGATTACCTGGTCAAGCCCTTCTCGTTTCTCGAACTGCTGGCCCGCCTGCAGGCGCTCAACCGCCGCGGCCGCAAGCAAGAGCCGGTGCAACTGCGCATCGCCAACCTGCAGATCGACCTGCTCGCGCGCAAGGCCTCCCGCGGCGGCACGCGCATCGACCTCACGGCCAAGGAGTTTGCGCTGCTTGCGGTGCTGGGGCGGCGGCAGGGCGAGATCCTCTCGAAGACCGCCATCGCCGAGCTGGTGTGGGACATGAACTTCGACAGCAACACCAACGTCGTCGAGGTGGCCATCAAGCGGCTGCGCGACAAGATCGATGCGCCCTTCAGCCCGAAGCTGCTGCACACCATTCGCGGCATGGGCTACGTGATGGAGTTGCGCGACACCGGGAGCGAGAGCGAAGCCCAGGGGGAGGGCGGCGCCCTGTGAAGCGCTCCATCACCGTGAGGCTGGTGGCAATGTTCGCGGTGGCGGCGCTCGCCACCTTCGCGCTCATTGGCGCTGCGCTGCACGGCGTGCTCGCCCGCGAACTGGAGCGCCACCAGTACGACGAGCTCCGGATCGGGCTCAAGAACATGCAGTACTCCATCGAGCACGTCGGCACCGTCGACCGCTGGGCGCGCGTGCGGGCCAAGATGGACACCCTCACACCCGAGGACGGCAGCGTGCGCTTCTGGGTGCTGAGCGACGACCCGCGCTTCCAGTACGGCAAGGGGCTGGCCGAGATCGAGCGCATGACTCACGACCCCGACGGCCGCGGCAGCATCATCCTGCCGGGCCGCGCGCAGCCGCTGCGCACTTTGTCGGTCCACATCGGGCCGCTGGAAGACCGGCCGGACGTGCGGCTGATCGTCGGGAGCGACTCGGCCCCCTACATGCACACCCGCCAGGCCTTTCTGACCGCGCTGGTGGCGCTCGGCCTCGGCGCCGTTCTGGTGGTGGCGCTCGCGGGCTACTGGATCGCACGGCTCGGGCTCCAGCCTCTTGAGCGGTTGTCGAAGGAGGCGCAGGCACTGCGGCCCAAGACCCTGTCTCAGCGTTTGCAGACGACGCCATTGCCGGTCGAACTCTCGGCGCTCGCCGAGGCTTTCAACGGCGCGCTCAGCCGGCTCGAAGAGGCGTACAGGCAGCTCGAATCCTTCAACGCCGACGTTGCCCACGAGTTGCGCACGCCGCTGGCCAACCTCATCGGGAGCACGCAAGTCGCCTTGTCGCGCCAGCGCAGCGCGGGTGATTTCGAAGAGGTTCTGCAGGCCAACCTCGAAGACCTGGAGCGGCTGCGCTCCATCGTCAACGACATGCTCTTTCTCGCGCGGGCCGACCGCGGCGAAGTGGCGACCGGGCTGGTGCTGGCGCCCGTGGCGCAGGAAGTGCGCAAGACCATCGATTTCTTCGAGTTCGTGCTCGACGAGAGCCGCGCGCAGGTTGGCATTGCAGGCGATGTGCAGGCCGAGGCGCGTCTGGAGAGCGCGCTGTTCCGCCGCGCCATGTCGAACCTGCTGCAGAACGCCATCGAACATTCGCCGCCCGGGGCGCAGATCACCGTCAGCCTGCGGGAAGAGCCGGCCGCCACCTGGATCGCCGTGTCCAACCCCGGCGCCCCCATCGGCGGGCAGCACCTGCAGCACCTGTTTGACCGCTTCTACCGCGTCGACGCGGCCCGCAACGATGGCGGCGAGCACCGTGGCCACGGCCTGGGCCTGGCCATCGTGAAGGCGGTGGCGAGCATGCATGGCGGGCAGGTCAGCGCATCGAGCGAGGGTGGGGTGAATACCTTCGGTTTCAGCGTCTCGCGGGTGGGCTGAAACAGGCGTTTTCAATGGCCTGCGCCCAGTACGTTCTTGAGCCGTGCCGGACAATCAAGGTTCGCATGAACCCCGCTCCCGTCCCTCCATTGTTCCGCGCATCGATCGAACGGCGGCCATGGCACAGCTGATGTCGCTGCTGGTGCAGAACGCGATCGCGATCGTCTTCGCGGCGAGCTTTGCCGCGCGCCTCGGATTGCCGGTGCCCGCGGCCGCCGTGCTGGTGGTGTCGGGCGCGCTGCTGGCGGCTGGCAACGTCTCGGTGGCGGGCGTGGTGCTGGCGGCCGTGCTGGCCAACCTGCTGGGCGACGGCGCCTGGTTCTATGCCGGCCGCCGCTTCGGCTACCGCTTCATGCGCCTTCTGTGCCGCATCTCGCTGTCGCCCGACTCCTGCGTGCGGCGCGGCGAATCGCTCATCGGCCGCTGGGGCGGGCTCTCGCTGGTGGCGGCCAAGTTTGTGCCGGGCGTGTCGGTGGTGGCACCGCCCATGGCCGGCGCGCTGGGCATGCCGGTGTGGCGCTTCATCGTCTTCGACATTGGCGCGGCGCTGCTCTGGACCGGCATTTTCCTGGGTCTGGGCTGGGTGTTTCGCAACCAGATCCAGGACGTGCTGGCCATGCTGGCGCAGGCCGGCGGCATTGCCACCGCGGCGCTGGTGGTGGTGCTGGCCGTGACGCTGGCAGTGCGCTACTGGCGCCGCCGCGCGTTCATGCGGCTCACCGGCATGCCGCGCATCACCGTGGAAGAACTGCATGAACTGCTCGCCAGTGAGACGCCCCCGCTGGTGATCGACGTGCGCGGCGAGGCGGGCGTGCAGGTCGACCCGCGCCGCATTCCCGGTGCGCTGCCGTACACGCTCAAGGCGCTGCAGCAGCGGCACCCCGAGCTGCCGCTCGTCGGCGGGCGCGACGTGGTCATTTATTGCAACTGCCCCAACGAAGTATCGGCCGCCCAGGCTGCGCGCGTGCTGCTGGCCCGTGGTGCGCGACGGGCCCTGCCGCTGACCGGCGGCCTAGACGCCTGGGTGGCTTCGGGCCGGCCCACCAGCGTGCATTGAGTGAGGGCCGTCTGGCGACGGGCTCATGGTCGCGCCCGGTGGTAGTCTTGCCCCCCGATGAACCTCCGCACCAAGATCGTCGCGTTGGCTGTGGCACCGCTGCTGGTTGCGCTGGTGCTGGTGGCCCTGGCGGTGCGCCACCAGGAGCATGACCTGGCCCGGCGCGAGCGTGCGCTCATCGAAAAAAGCTACATGGACCAGCGGCGCAGCGAACTGCGCAGCTATGTCGACCTGGCCGTGAGCACCGTGCGGCCGCTGTACGACGCGGGCCTGGACGACGACGAAACCCGCACCGAAGCCCTGCGCCGCCTGGCCGCGCTCGACTACGGCGATGACGGCTACTTCTTCGTGTACGACATGCAGGGCCGCTCGCTCATGCATTCGCGCCAGCCCGACCTGGTGGGCAAGAACCTCTGGGACCTGCGCGACGCCCACGGACGCTTCACGATCCAGGACCTGATTGCCGGCGCGCGCGCAGGCGGCGGCTACGTCGAGTACGAATGGCGCAAGCCCTCCAGCGAGCAGATGGCGCCCAAGCTCGGCTACGTCACGGCGCTGCCGCGCTGGAACTGGATGGTCGGCACCGGCCTTTACCTGGACGACATCGAAACGACCATGCAGGCGCTCGACCGACAGATGAGCAGCAACGTCACCACCACGCTGCTATGGATTGCCGGCATTGCGGCGCTGTGCCTGGGCGTGGTGAGCGCCACCGGCCTGCTGCTCAACCTCAGCGAGCACCGCGTGGCCGAAGCCAAGCTGCGGCTGCTTGCGCGCCGCGTGGTGCAGTCGCAAGAAGAAGAGCGCGGCCACCTTGCGCGCGAGCTGCACGACGGCACCAGCCAAACGCTGGTGTCGGCCAAGCTGCTCATCGAATCCGCTGTGGAAGCGCTGGACCGCGAAAGCCAGGCCGCACCGCCCGCACTGGCCAAGGCGCTGCAACGGCTCAACGATTCGCTGCTGGAGGTGCGCCGCATCTCGCACCGCCTGCGGCCGGCCCTGCTCGACACCCTCGGCCTGCCCGCCGCGCTCCAGCGCCTGGGCGACGAGTTTGCCGAAGAAGGCACCATCGACGCGTCGATCATGATCGAGGGCGAAGCGTACGAACTTTCGCAAGAAGCCAAGACAGCGCTCTTCCGCGTCACGCAAGAGGCACTCACCAACGTGCGCAAGCATGCAAAGGCGCACCGCGTGCACATCGACCTGGGCTTTTTCGACGACGAAGGCGTGCGGCTGGAGATTGGCGACGACGGCATCGGCTTTGACGTGGACGCCATGCAGCTCGACCCGCGCCGCGGCATTGGCCTGCGCAACATGCGCGAGCGCATGGAGGCCATCGGCGGGCGCCTCCGCGTGACATCCGGCGAAGGCGGAACCACCATCGTCGCCGAAGTGCCGACCCGCAGCGCAAAGCCTGAGTAGCCAGATGACGAATAAAGACGCCGCCCCCATCCGCCTCTTTCTGGTCGACGACCATCCGCTGGTGCGCGATGGCCTGCGCGCGCGGCTCGGCGCCATGCCCAACCTCGAGATCGTCGGCGAAGCGGGCAGCGCAGCCGAGGCGCTGACCTTGATCGAATCGCTCAAGCCCGACTTGCTGCTGATGGACGTCGGCATGAAAGAAATGAACGGCATCGACCTTGCCGCGCTGGTGCTGCAACGCCAGCCCGCGCCGCACGTGGTGATGCTCAGCATGTACGACAACCCCGAGTACGTGCAGAAGGCCCTGCAGGTGGGCGCGCGCGGGTACGTGCTGAAAGATGCGCCAGCGGCCGAGATCGTCGCCGCGATCGAAGCCGTGTCAGGTGGCGGCACATTCCTGAGCCCGGCTGTGTCGAAGAAACTGTTTCGCAACCAGGCGCCAAGGCCGCTGCTCACGCCGCGGGAGAGCGAAATACTCACTGCGTTAGGCAGGGGCGAATCGAGCAAGCAGATTGCGCGGGACCTGGGCTTGAGCGTGCGCACGGTGGAGGCGCATCGGCAGAGTATCAAGCGGCGGTTGGGGATTGAGGGGCAGGCGGAACTCATCAAGTATGCGGTGGAGCATGCGCGGGAGTTTGGGGGGAGGTGAGCTGCTGCTGCCAAAACGCCGGGAAGGCGTTTCTTCAGAGACTGCTTGAGACTGGTTGCCGGCATTGGACGCGTCTGGGCGGACGGGCACCACTATCAGCGCCAACAGCGGTCATCTGGCGCACCGCCCAGGCGGTCGTTCAGTGCGGCATGGAAGTTAACGACGCCGCGAAGTGACGGTGACAGGTTCAAGGTTTGGTCAGATCCAATTGGCTCAAGCCGCCTTGAAGTCCCGGGCTTGGATGAATCCGAGCGCGCTTCTCGCATATCCAAGCAGCTCGGCTTCAGTTACTTCAACCTGAGGGAAACCTCCTGAAGTGTCGTGGTGGAACACAGCCGCGTAGTCGTTGAAGTGCACGAGTTCGCCATGGAGGGACTGGAGTCGTAGTAACGGATTTGGAGCCAGCGCAGACTTGATCGAATCAAGCATTACCCCAAGCGTCACGCCTTCGCTGAACTTGCCCGGAAAGCAGCGATGAAGGTGCCCTTCAACCAGAAGGCGCAATCCCTTCGCGACCTCCAGCAGATTGGCCCCCGGCACGGCGTTGATGAAATTCTCGACGATCAAATAGTGCTTGTAGTAATCGGATGCGCAGTATTCATCCAAGTCAAATTTGCCAAGGTAGCTGTAGTCTTGGGCGTCACGCAACAGCGTCAGTTCGACGGGAACGGCAAGCTGCTTCCTGACCGCCCAACGCTTAAGGTGGCGAAGGAAATGCGCGTCATGCGCCAGCGGGATGACCTGGGCACATTCGTGCAGCATCTTGAGAACCGCGTCGATCGTTTTGGCTCTACGGTGCTTGTCCAGACTGGTGAAGACGTCATCGAGCACCACAACGGCACTGCTTCTGTTCGGGTCGGCGAACAGTTTGGCAAGGAAAAAGGCAAAAGCCAATGTCCGCTTGTCGCCCTCGCTCAATGCCGTGTGAAAGGACAGTTCTCCCGGGGCGCCCGGTCCAATGTTCACGGTGGCGCCGCGAACCTTTAGAACGTACTCCGACCGAAGTCCACCTCCCCTGTACGTTGGCGCGAGTTGATCTACTTGGAATGGCGCTGAAAACTTGGTTAGCCATTCGTTAATGGCCTGCTGAAACTCGATCAAAGTCTTGGTCATGAGTTGATCCAGAGTCCCACGAGCCTTGTCCTTGGCGGCCTCTGCATTTTTGAAACTCAATCGCGCTGCTTCGACCGCAGCAACCAGTTCTACGGTCTTGGCGTCGTAGCGAGTCTTACGAAGCATCAAGCGTGTACGCTCCCTGGTCAAGGCATCGACATCCGGCTTTGCGTGCTTTTGCTTGTGGGCATAGATCTGTTCGTTGAGCCCTGTGATCGCTGTGTTGTAGTCGGTCGCCATGGCTATAACGGCACCAAGCTCGGCGAGAACCTCGGCGAAAAGCCCAGTGTCCAAAGCGGTCAACGGACTGGCCACTTTCGCCACCATGAGGGAATCGAGCTTTGCTCTGGCTACGATCAATATCGCCTCGGCCTTCTCTAAATCAAGATGGGGAACATCCTTGATTCCCAGGCTTTCAGCCCAGACATCAAGCAGCCCCTTGTTGAACTCAGGGCCGGTTCTCCATCTAAGAATTTCCCCTACCAAAAGGCGCTCCTCTACCTGTGAGCGCAGGCGTGAAACCTGTTGCATGTGATGCGAGTACGCATTGTCGAAGTACTCCATATATGCCTTGAGCAAAGGCAGCTCTTTGGTGTCTTGTCCGCAGAAGGGGCATTCCTCCTCAGGTTTGTGGCGAAGGCCGTTGGCAACCCATTGCTCGGTCTGCTGACCGTCATGCTTCGCGAAGTGGGCCTTTGCCATTTCTGCTGCTACGGCCGAAGTACTCTCGAACGAACTGGCGATCACTTCAGTAAGGTCTTCAAACGCGAACTGCGGCACGTTTACCGTCTTGAACTCCTGGCGTTTTGCGATCTGGTCTGCGGTCCTGGCTTCGCTGATCCGCCTGTCAACGTCCTCAAGCTGTTGGTCGATGTCTGCGATGGGCTGCATACCCATGTAGATGTTGATTGGATAGTTCCCACGAAGCCCAGTGAGAGCTGTCTCTGCAGCTGTCACTTTGATTGCGCAGTCCGTTTGCTGACTTGCAAGCTGCTCGTACTTGACACGCTCAGTGACGGCGGCATCGCCCAATGCCAGGGTCAACAGTGCTTCTCGCTGGTCCGGAAGTACGCCTGCGCTGGCAAATACGTTGCGTTCGACAAAAGCCTGGTTGAAGACATACAGGTTCGGCTTCGATCCTTTCCAGCTTGCCCCATCGAACTCCGAGTTGAAGGCGGCCACGCCTAGCGGACTGAAGCGGAGGATGACCTTTTGAGGCATGGTCGCACCGACAGTTTTGCGATCGATAACATCTTTCGCGGTGCCGTTTGCACATGCCAGGAGCAAGGAGGACAGGGTAGATTTCCCACGCGCATTGTCGGCATAGACAAGCGAAAGCTTGGTCAGGTCTACCGCTTGAGGTACCCCTTTTTTAAGAACACCGACGTTGTCGATGCAGATGAATTTTTCCAGCATGTTCCTCTTCCTCTTTTGCACTGAAGTATCGATGTTGCTGAACGTGCTGGCTAGGCGACACAATGACTCAGCGCGCTTTCAATAGTCCTCGTGCCAGCAGCGCACTGAGCGCCGGACCGGGGGCGGGAGGGGCGGCTCCCTCCGCGATCTTGACCCGGAAATCACCCAAAGGGGCTGGTGCCTCGCGTCGCCGTTGGCGACGAAGCGACTGTTGCAGAGGCGTCCCCGTAAAGCGCGCCGCCCATGGCCGCCCGACAACGCCCCTCTCGCTTGTTGCCAGATGGCGCGCAGCGTTTACGCGCTTCGGAGCGCTACGACCGAACGGCCGGTTCTGGCCCGACGGCCAAAGTCTAGGCTGCATCCGGCAAACGTCAGCAACCGCTGCATAGCCGCCATCAGCAGACCAGCGTCGAACGCTCGCAACGGGTCGACTGTGTAATTCACAGACTAACGCAGCAGACATTTGGTCAGCGTTGACCAGGCGCCAAGCAAATTAGGGTAGATAAAACTTCCATCCACAGTTAGCTGAAATCGCGCAGCGACGGAGGCTCTAGTTGCTATCGAGCGGCAGTGGCCAGAGTGGCTGAACTCCTGTCTGTCTTGGGTTAGTAGGCACCCATGTAGTCGCGCTTGCCGATCTCAATACCGTTGTGGCGCAAGATGGCATAGGTGGTGGTCACATGGAAGAAAAACTGTGGCAGTCCATAGTGCAGAAGATATGCGCCTGCGGTCAGCTTTTTTTCCTTGGGGGTGCCGGGGCGCAATACGATCTCGCGGCTCTCGCTTGAATCAAATTGCTCAGACTTGAAGGAGCCGATATGGGCCAAAGCTTTGGCGATCAACGCTTGCAGGTCGGCGAAGCTGACCTCAGTGTCGGGCCAGGACGGCACCTCGGCACCAGCCAGGCGGGAGGCAATGCCCTTGGAGAAGTCTGCGGCGATCTGTACCTGACGTACCAGCGGAAACATGTCAGGGAACAGCCGCGCCTGCAGCAGCGCATTTGGATCGATATTTTTTTGCGTCGCGTGGTCTTCGGCCTTCTTGAGCACGTCGGACAGGGCGCGCAGCATCTGCTGCATGACGGGAACGGAGGCGTTGTACAGCGGGCTGGTCATAGTGAGTTCACTTCTAAAATTGGGCACGATGGCCGGAGTTGGCGTGGCAGAGGCCCTGCCGACCATGTAAGGCTAACAGCACATGGCGAACTGAATCGCCCCGGCTTTTGTCACCAGCTTTTCTTCCCGCTGGTAGTCGGAGCAGCCGCGTTGAAGGGCAGTTCACTAGCAAGAAGCGAACGTCAATTGCAGACGCACGACAGACCGCGATCGCTGCAATGCAGACATCGTCGCGATCGACAAGCGCCTCGCCGCCCGGCCCCTGATACCCTCCAAACTGACCATCCAAGTCCATCCCGATGCCCAACCTTCCGCAAAGTCCCGCCGCCGACCGCAACAAGCAGCCCATCCTCGATGCATTGACCCGCATCCTCGGCGAGCGCGGCACCGCACTGGAGATCGCATCAGGCACGGGCCAGCACGCCGCTTGGTTCGCAGCAGCATTGCCCCAATGGATATGGCAGCCCACCGATGCAGATACGCGCATGCTCCCCGCGCTTGCAAGTCGAGTCGCAGAAGCCGCGCTGCCCAATCTCCGCGCACCGCTTTTGCTCGACGTGATGGCTCCTCAATGGCCGTCGCAGGGTGCCGCGTTTGCCGAAGAAGGAAAGAAGTTCGACGCGATCTACTGCGCCAACATGCTGCACATCGCGCCTTGGGCCACATGCGCCGCGCTGATGCAAGGGGCCGCGCAGCATCTGCTTCCTGGCGGGTTGCTGATCACGTACGGGCCTTACTTCGAAGAGGAAGTCCCACCGGCGCCGAGCAACCTGGCGTTCGATGAAGACTTGCGTGCCCGCAATTCCTCTTGGGGCATCCGCCGGCTGGAGGACGTGGCGGCAGAGGCGCGCCGAGAAGGTCTCTCATTGCGCGAGCGGCACGCGATGCCAGCGAACAACTTGCTGTTGGTCTTTGGCTTCTAAGGTCCGTTGGTGGGCGGGCAGTAGTTCCGTGTGTGTCATTTTCGTGGGCAGTCTGGAAGAATGACTCCATCGCTCGCATCTGACTTCGTCCATTGCCGAAACTCCCATCCATGACCGATCTCTCCACCTCCTCCCGCGTCGCCGTCGTCACCGGTGGCGCGCGCGGCATCGGCCTGGCCATCGGCCGCTGGTTCCTCGCGCACGGCTACAGCATCGCGCTGCTCGACATCGATGCTCCCACACTCGATCAGGCGGTGGCCGATCTGGCTGAGCCGGAGCGGGTGCTTGGCGTGCACTGCGACGTGTCGAATCCCTCGCAGGTAAGCAGTGCCGTGGCGGCCGTGGTCGCGCGCTTCGGGCATATCGATGCGCTGGTCAACAACGCTGGCGTGGCGGTGTTCAAGCCGGTACTGCAGACCTCGTTCGAAGAATGGCGCACCGTGCTGGGTACGAACCTCGACGGCGCGTTTCTGTGCACGCAGGCGTTCGGCACACTGATGGCGGAGCGCGGGCGGGGCGCGGTGGTCAACGTTGCTTCCATCTCGGGCTTGCGCGCGAGCACGCTGCGCGTCGCTTACGGAACCAGCAAGGCGGCGCTCATCCATTTGACCAAGCAGTACGCGGTCGAGTTGGGCAACACCGGGGTGCGCGTCAACGTGATCGCACCGGGGCCGGTAGAAACCGAGATGGCCAAGCTCGTCCACACGGTGGCGATCCGCTCCGACTACTACGACACCATTCCGCAAGGCCGCTACGGCACGCCGGAAGAGATGGCCAACGCGGTGGGCTTTCTGTGCAGCGACGAAGCCAGCTTCATCAACGGCCAGGTGCTCGCTGTGGACGGTGGCTTCGATGCCGCAGGCGTGGGCTTGCCGACCTTGCGCAAGGGCCCGCCCGCGTCCTGATACCTGCCTGTCTGCCTGTCTGTCAGCGCACGCGGGGCACCGCGGCCGTCAGCAGCGCAAGCGCCTGGTTCAGCGTCCAAGTCGCGAAGCGCTCGCCCTTGGAATGCCCAATGCGCACCACGATGAGATCGTGCGACGGGATCACCAGCACAAACTGGCCTCCCGCGCCGAGCATGTAGTAGGCCGATGTCGGCATGGCCAGCGAGCCCATCCCGTTGATCCAGAAGAAGCCGCCGTAGATCGGGCGCTTGTCCGCTGCCCAGGCCGGTGCAACGCTGCTCACAAAATTGACGAAGCCTTCGGGAAGAAGGCGCTCGCCGTTCCACACGCCGTCTTGCAGATAGAGGTTGCCCAGGCGAGCCCAATCGCGCGCCGACATGAAGTCGTAGCCCTGCGTGAGAAAGTTGCCGTAGGGGTCGGTCTCGATCACCATCGAGCGGATGCCGATCTTGTCGAAGAGCGCGCGCTGCGGAAACGACAGGTACTCTTCTCCACGCTTTTCTACCGCGAGGCGAACCAGGTAGTTTGCAAGTACCGGATCGGTATTGCGGTAGCGGCCCACTGCGCCCGCAGGCCATTGCTGCGGGCGAGTGGCGGCGTAGTTGAACGCATTGATGCGGCCCGTGTAGTAGTAGATGTGATCGGGGTAGGTGCCGTTGGGATCGAAGTCTGGATCGTCCGGCGCCTTGATCCGCAGTCCGCTCGACATCTGCAAGATGTCCGAGATCTTGATCTTCTGCCGCTCATCGCCAGCGGCTTGCCACTCGGGAATCGGCGCCGGCTGGTCGAGCTTGTACACGCCTTGCTTGATGAGCACTCCCATCATCGTGGCGACGACGCTTTTGCCCATGGACCACGATTCGAGCGGCGTCGTTGCACCGATGCCGTTCATGTAGCGCTCGGCCACGATGCGTCCCCTGTGCGTGACCACGAAGGCCGATGTGTAGGCCTCCGAAATGCCGAACGCGGCGTCTACGGCCTCGTTCACCTTGGCCATGTTGACTTCGGCCGGTGGCGGGTCGACCGGCAGCACGTCGCCCATCGGCCAGGGTTGAGTGGCGGGGTCGGGCAGCGTGCTCTTGACCACGACGGGCGTGAAGAAAACATCGTCCCTGCCGGCCGGCAGCGTGACGCAGCCTTGCGAGCCGAAATGCCGCGCCACCAGCGTCGGACCATTGGGAATCGAGATGCGAACTTCTTTCTTCACGCGGTCGACCACGGGCTTGCCCACGTTCTTGCGCTGCTCGTATGGTCCTACGAAGTAGCCGAGGCTTTCAGCGGCTACGTCGGGGTCGATGCCGGTGATGAACACGGCGGAGCACATCGTCTTGGCATAGCCGGAGGTGTTGTGCTCCAGCACGTTGCCGGGGGGCGGCACATAGGGCGTGTTGATTTCGAGCGCTCGTGCGCGGGCAATGAGCGCATCGCGTTCCGGCAACTGTGCGGTGGTGTTCGGCGCGTTCGTCAATGGAACGCCGAAGCCGACTCCCCCGCCACCACCTCCGCCGCCACCGCAAGAGGTCAGGGCGGCCGCGATGCTCAGGGCCGCGGCGGTCGTGGAAACTGAACGGCTGATCGAGAACTTCATTGAGGTCCTTGCTGGCATGCGTCAACACCGGCGGCATTCTGAGTGAATACCTCACGGCCGCCTAGCTCTTTCAACGGCAGCGCACGCGGTGTAGCTCCAAGGTTCTCCTTTGGGGGCAAGGAAAGCAGAACATCGTTAGAGGCACATGTCGTACCCGCCGGTCTCCAGGTGAAAGTGGTCCTTGTGCGCGGCGTTGTAGTTGGGGCCCAGCACGCCATTGAAGAAGCGGCACGCGCCACGGTGCGCATCGAGCAGGAGCATTGCGGCCGGGTCGTCCACGCTCGTGGCTGCGTCGCGCGGCCACGATTGCAGCACCGTGATGCGGCGGCCGCTGGCCAGCGTCAGGCCGGCCACGTCCAGTGCATCGGCGGTCGCGTGCCGGCTGCGCGAAGCGCCGGGCACTGCCCCTTCACCGCGGTTTACGTTGCGGCAGGCATAGCTGCCGACGTGATCGATGGCCACCACCGGCTGGCCGAAGCGCTGCATGGCGGCGGGCTGCAGCGCGTGGCGCTCCCACATGAAGAAGGACAGCGCCATCGGGCAGCTGAGCGAAGGCGTGCTGCCCAGGCGCACGCCGGCGGAGCGCAGCCTGACGGCGTTCCGAAAGCCGCAGCCCGGGCCGGTGACGCGATCGGTCAGCAGGTCGTATTGCATGCCGGTTTGCGCCAGTGCGGAAAGGCAGCGCACCGGGTCGCGTCGGGTCCGCGAAAGCTTGAAGCCCGTCAGCCAGTCTGGCTCGGCCGCCACGTCGAGCGGCGCCCATGGATTGAAGCGTTCCGGAATCTCGACTCTCCCGGTGGCGACGGCCCACACGCTTGCGGCAAGCGCGGCACAACACGCGGCAGCAGCCACGGCGAACCAGCGCTTGCGGCGCGAAGGTATCGGCTTGACCGAATCATCATCATGAGGCGCCATGCAGCAGACCTCGCGTGTTGTGCCTTTTGGCGGCTCGTTGCGTCAGAGCTGCACCGCAACCAGCGGATCCAGCTCGGCCCGTATGCGCCGTATCGCCACTTCGTGCCGCAGCGTCTGCGCGCCGCGTCCGTAAGTCATCGCCTTGCGGATCAGGCGCAGCTGCTCGCGCTGCAATTGCGTCTTCAGCCGCCTGGCGCGCAGGCCGAAGGTCCAGCCGATGTGCCGGCGAACGTTGTAACGCAGCAGAGGCGAACCCAGCCGCAGCCATTCATCGTCGCGGATCAGCTCGCGCTCCGGCACAAAGTAGGCTGCAAGCGCATGAAGGTATGCGCCGTTCTCGCGGGCGGCTTCGCGCCAGAAGAGCCAGGCCGCCGCCATCGCGGGAATGCCCTTGATGAAGAGCAAGATTGCCATGTCGCCATACCCGCCATCGAACAGGTCTTCGAGCCACGGTGAGTTCCAGATGAAGTGCATGGCCCACGCGAGCGCAAAGCACAACAGGGCGCAGGCGATCCTCAGCACCATCGACCGCTCGGGGTGCAGCACAAACCACGCAACGCCAAAGGAGGCGATCGTCGTGTAGGCAGCGTGGCTCCACAGGCCGCTCAGCAGCCCCCGCGTCAGCAGGTTGATGAGCACCGGATACACCTGGTTCTCGAGCGGAAAGCGCATCGATGCATTGACGGTGTACGTGAGGTTCTCGACCACCTGAAATCCCAGTCCCGTCATGGCACCGACGATCAGCACTGAAAGATAAGTCTGGAACTGGTTGCGCGCCACCAGCACCAGCAGCACGACGCCGGCAAGCTTCAAGAACTCCTCGGTAATGGGCCCCGCGATGGCCGGTCCCCAGGCCGCGACGAAATCCGGCGACACCAGCTTGGCGCACAGGCTTTGAATGGCGATGTTCGCGGGCGCGGCAAAGTACACGGCGCCCAGTCCACCCCATGCAAAGGCCAGCGCAAACGCCTCCGGCGGGTGCTGTTCGAGCAAGTCCAAGGCGCGAAAAACGAGAAGAAAAACCAGCGTGTAGATGGCCCACACCAGGATGCCGAGCAAGGCGGTGATGGGGACCACGCGGAATCCCATCGAGAACATGTTGACCGTGTAGAACAGGCCGTTGACGATCAACGCTGCCAGCACCCAGAAGGCTGCGCGATGCGGCTGAAAGAACGAGTCGGTGCCAATCGGCCAATCGCCCTTGTCCTGCTGCTTGGCGACGTGGAGAAGGTTCACAGCGGCGCCTCCAGGTCCATCGATTCGAGCATGCTCCGCGCATCGGCCATTGCTTCGTTCAGTCCGTCGGTGGCGCCGTAGAAGTCGATCTGCACCAGCGACCGGCGTTGAAGGTCGACCACCTGCCAAAACCGACCCGCCAGCTTAGATCCATAGTAGGCAAAGGTCTTACCCCGCAAGCCCCAGGTCGTGACGAAGTCCGATGGGTCGCCGTCGATGCGCAATCGCTGGCCGCGCTCCATGAGCCGTTGCTGCCGCACCAGCGGTCCATCGGCACCACCCGCCCATGGGCCTGTGGTCACCAGAAACTTGTGGCCGCCCTTGAACAGCATCAGCGACCGGCCCGCCTTCGAGCGGGACACGTCCATCTCCCACCCGCTGGCGGGAACGAATCGCGCATGGCCGATCTCGATCATTTCGCCCGCGGGCAGCGGCCGGTTGGCGGGCGTGTGCCTGTCCCAGAACACGAGGCCGCCCACGTAGCTTGCAATGGCCAGCAGAACAGCGAGCGCACCTGGCCAGGTGCGGTACGGGATTCGGCGTGAGGGCTCGGGCATGTTTTGATCGTGCCATATCCATCTGTTGCGCGGGCTCCATGCCTTGGCCGGACAGGCTGCTCGCGTTAGAGTCCGGCCACGTCCACAAGACCGCCAACCACATGCCCGACGCACTCGCAGTACCCACGCCACGTCCTCGCATGCCACTGCTGCTCCGTCTGCTTTCCATCGGCGCCTGTCTCCTCGCGCTGGGTTGCGCGAGCCCGCGGGCGCCGCCGCCATCGGCCGGCTACAGCAGTTCGCCGCTCACGTCCGAAGAATCGAACAGCGTTGCGATCCATGCCCTCGGCCTGGTGGGCACGCCATATCGCTATGGCGGCAACACGCCCGAGGGCGGCTTCGATTGCAGCGGGCTCATCGGCTACGTGTACAAGAACAGCGCGGGCCAGGCCACGCCGCGCACCGTGGCGCGCATGGCGGCGTTCGGCCGGCCGGTGTCCGCGTCGGACATCCGTTCGGGCGATTTGGTGCTCTTTGGCGCGTCCACGCCCACGCACGCGGGCATCTACGTGGGGGCAGGGCAGTTCGTGCACGCGCCATCGACCGGCGGGGAGGTGCGGCTCGACCGGCTGGACGGCGTCTACTGGTCGCGCCAACCCATGCAGGCGCGGCGGCTGTAGGCCCCGGAAAACGCCAGTCAATCCAACTTAACGGATCGGCGTAGTCATTGGTCTACAGGGATGCCTGCCTTGGGGCCGCCTGACCGGTGTGGCATGCTGTGCCGATGTCACCGAACCTCGGAGAGGTCCCCATGAAAAAACTCATCGTACTGGCCATCTTGGGCCTTGCCACCGCGCTCCCGGCCTTTGCACAGCGCGATCCCGACACCTACGAGCACGACCGCCGCTACTGCGCCAGCGGCCGTTCCGGCGTCGACTTCAACACCTGCATGTGGCGCGTCCAGCGCGACCGCGAGGAGCGCTATGAACGCCGCGAGCAGCGCGCCTATGAAAGGGAGCAGCGCCGCGATTACGAGCGCCGCGAACGCTGGGCCGAACAGCCTCCGCCGCCCCCGGCCTACCGCCAGTGGGACGGCCCGCAGGGCGGCGAGCAGCCGAGGCTGAGCGACATGCAGCAGCGCGCGCTGGACAACTGCAATCTGCTGGCCCCGCGCGACCAGCCCCGCTGCCGCGCGACGGTGATGTCGACCGTCCGTTGACGCCGCTGCCTGCATGAGGAGCGCCGCGGGCGCATGGCCGGCGCTAGGGTTTTCCATTAAGAATTGCCACGCATAGCGCCCGCGCGGTCCGACGGATGCGGCTTCGAGGCTGGCAGGGAACACTCCCGGTTCCAATACCGAGGAGACATTCCCAATGCACAGCATCCGCCGCCACCTGGTGTGGCTTGTCGTGGCCGTGGTCGGCGCATTCGCGCTGGGCACCGTCGCGCTCACGCGTGGTGAAAGCGTCAACGCCCTCTGGGTGGTGACCGCCGCGATCTGCACCTACCTGATCGCCTACCGCTACTACAGCCTTTTCATTGCCGAGAAGGTGCTGGGGCTGGACGGCAACCGCAAGACGCCGGCGCACCGCCACAACGATGGGCTCGACTACGTGCCCACCGACAAGAACGTGCTGTTCGGCCACCACTTCGCGGCCATTGCAGGTGCGGGCCCGCTGGTGGGCCCGGTGCTGGCTGCGCAGATGGGCTACCTGCCCGGACTCTTGTGGGTGCTGGCGGGCGTTGTGTTCGCGGGCGCGGTGCAAGACTTCATCATCCTTTTCATCTCCACGCGGCGCGACGGCCGCTCGCTCGGCGACCTCGTCAAGCAGGAGATGGGCACGGTGCCCGGCATGATCGCGCTGTTCGGCACCTTCATGATCATGATCATCATCCTTGCGGTGCTGGCGTTGATCGTGGTGAAGGCGCTGGCCGAATCGCCGTGGGGCACCTTCACGGTGGCGGCCACCATTCCGGTGGCGCTGTTCATGGGCGTGTACCTGCGCTTCATTCGCCCGGGGCGCATCGGCGAGGTGTCGCTGATCGGCTTCGTGCTGCTCATGCTCGCCATCTTCGGCGGCCAGGCCGTGAGCCAGAACCCCGTGTGGGCGCCGCTCTTCACCTTCGACGGCAAGGCGCTCACGTGGATGCTGGTGGGCTACGGCTTCATCGCCGCCAGCTTGCCTGTGTGGCTGCTGCTGGCGCCGCGCGACTACCTGTCGACCTTCCTGAAGATCGGCACCATCATCGCGCTGGCCCTGGGCATCGTGTTCGTCATGCCCACGCTGCAAATGCCTGCGCTCACGCAGTTTGCGCAAGGCGGCGGGCCGGTGTGGGCGGGCAGCATGTTCCCGTTCCTGTTCATCACCATTGCCTGCGGCGCGGTGTCGGGCTTTCATGCGCTGATCTCCTCGGGCACCACGCCCAAGATGCTCGACAACGAGCGCCATGCGCGCTTCATCGGCTACGGCGGCATGCTGGCCGAGTCGTTCGTGGCGGTCATGGCGCTGGTGGCGGCCTCGTGCATCGAGCCCGGCATCTACTTTGCAATGAACAGCCCCGCCGCACTGGTGGGCAGCACCGCGCAGCAGGCCGCGCAAACCATCTCGAGCTGGGGCTTCGTGGTCACGCCCGAGATGCTGGTGCAAACCGCCAAGGACGTGGGTGAAAGCACCATCCTCGGGCGCGCGGGCGGTGCGCCCACGCTCGCGGTGGGCATGGCCCACATCCTTCACCAGGTGATCGGCGGACAGGCCATGATGGCCTTCTGGTACCACTTCGCGATTCTGTTCGAGGCGCTCTTCATTCTCACTGCCGTGGACGCCGGCACCCGTGCGGGCCGCTTCATGCTGCAAGACCTGCTGGGCAGCTTCGTGCCCGCGCTCAAGCGCACCGATTCGCTGCCGGCCAACCTGACTGCCACGGCGCTCTGCGTGGCGGCCTGGGGCTACTTTCTCTATCAGGGCGTGGTCGATCCGCTGGGTGGCATCAACACGTTGTGGCCGCTCTTCGGCATCTCCAACCAGATGCTGGCCGCGGTGGCGCTGCTGCTCGGCGTGGTGGTGCTGTTCCGCATGAAGCGCGAGCGCTACGCCTGGGTGGCCATTGCGCCCGCAGCATGGCTTTTGGCCTGTACGCTCACGGCGGGCTGGCAGAAAATCTTCTCGCCCGACCCGAAGATCGGCTTCCTCTCGCATGCAGCAAAGTACACCGAAGGCCTTGCCAACGGCGTGCTGGTGGCGCCGGCCAAGACGACCGAAGCCATGTCGCGCATCGTCTTCAACGACCGGCTCGACGCGGCACTCTGCGCGCTCTTCATGTTCGTGGTGCTGAGCGTGCTGGTGTATGCCGTGAAGGCGTGCCTTGCGGCGCGCGCGGCCAACCGCCCGACCGCGCAAGAGACGCCGTTCGAACCGCTCGCCATATCGGCGGCGCGCTGAACGAAGCCATGGGTCTCGCAATGCCGGAAGCCGGGCGCTACTTCGCCCGCTCGCTCAAGCAGTCGCTGCGGCTCATGGTCGGCATGCCCGACTACGACGCCTACCTGACCCACATGTCGGCCACCCACCCGGACCAGCCGCCGATGAGCTACGAGGCGTTTTTTCGGGAGCGGCTCGAGGCGCGCTACGGCGCCGGCAAGGGCCGGTGCTGCTAGGGCGCAGGGCCCGTTTGTTGCTTGTTCTCTTGACCCGCGCGGAACGCGGGTGATAGCCTGCGATCGCCCGCGAGAAGCGGGCTTTCTTTCGCCCAAGCTCGAAGAACGAACAACAGAACGGACCTATGACCTTTCACAAGCGCCACCCCTTCTTCATGAAACCCGCGCCGCTGCGCATTGCCTGTCACGGCATGGTGTTGGCCTGCGCACTCTTGGCCGGCAACGCCATGGCCCAAAAGCCGCACCAGGCGGCGCTGGATGCGGCCACGCAGCAGAAGGACGAGGCGCTCAAACTGCTGGAACGCATGGTCAACATCGACTCCGGCTCTGCCAGCACCGAAGGCCTGGACAAGGTGCGCGGGATTGCCGTTGAAGAGCTGCGCAAGCTCGGTGCGCGCATCGAGACCTTTCCCGCGGAGCCGCATCCCGGCACCAACGTGGTCGCCACGCTCACCGGCCAGGGCAAGAAGAAAATTCTGATCCTCGCCCACATCGACACCGTGTTCAAGGACGGCACCGCCGCGGCCAAGCCGTTCTACATCAAGGACGGGCGTGCCTACGGCCCCGGCGTGATGGACAACAAGGGCGGCGTGGTTGCCGGGCTGCAGGCACTGAAGATCCTGCAGAAGATCGGCTTCAAGGACTATGGACAGATCACCTTCCTCATCGACACCAACGAAGAGGTGGGCTCGGTCGGTACCAGCGCGCTCATCGAGCGCGTGGCCAGGCAGCACGACGTCGCGCTGAACCTGGAGCCGGGCCGCCCCGCCGACGGCCTCGTGGTGGAGCGCAAGGGTTCGGCCACGGCGCTCATCGAAGTGAAGGGCCTGGCCTCGCACGCGGGCGTTGCGCCCGACGCGGGCCGCAATGCCGCCATGGAAGTGGCGCACCAGGTGCTGCAGCTTTCAAAGACGGGGGATGCCGCAAAGAAGACCACTGTGAACTTCACGGTGCTCGCCGCCAACGGCCCCACCAACGTGATTCCCGCGAGCGCCAGCGCCAAGGGCGACGTGCGCGCCGCCACGCCCGAAGAGCTCGATCGCGTCGAAAAGGACCTGCTCCGCATCTCGCAGAACAAGCTGATTCCCGACACCGAAGTGCGCGTGCGCCTCATCCGCGGCCTGCCGCCGATGCCGCGCTCGCCTGCGTCGGACAAGCTGGTCGCCATGGCCGAGGGCATCTACGGCGAGATCGGCAAGAAGCTCACCATCGAAAGCAGCGGCGGCGCGGCCGACGCCAGCCTGGTGGCGGGCGTGGGCGTGCCGGTGCTCGACGGCTTCGGCATCGTGGGTGGCGGCATCCACACGCCAGATGAATACGCCGAGGTCGAGAGCGTCGTGCCGCGACTCTATCTACTGTCGCGCATGCTGATGGACTTGAGCGCGAACTGACGCTTCGGCAGGCGCAGGCTCACTCGCAGGCTCAGGTGCCGCCTGAGCCTGGCTGTGCGAATTCCAGTTTCTTTTTGCAAGCGCTTGCTGCCACGATGCCCTCCACACAACTCAATGGTGGAGAACATCGATGGCATCCGAACTGAACCAGATCACGAGCTGGTCGCTGCGCTGGCGCATCTTTCTTGCGGGCGCGCTGTGCTTCGCGGCGGCGCTCTCCGCGGCGCAGCCGCTCGACGCGAACGTCGTGCTGCATGCCGAGCAGCGCTTTCAACTGGCATTGGAAGCGCAGGCGGCGCGCGACTACCGCGCCATGCTCGAAGAGCTCCGGCAGGCGGCTCTGGAGGACAACGCCGAGGCGCAGGAGATGCTGGGCATGGTGCTGCTGGCCGGCCCCACCCTGTATGGCACCGCGGTCAAGGCCGACCGCTGTGAGGCCCGCCGGTGGATGGTGCGGTCCGCGTCGCACGGCAGCGATACGGCCAAGGTCCAGCTCACTTTCCTGAACAGGCTGCGCCATTCCCCGGCCGGGAGAAACGCCTGCGAGTAAGCCCGCTAATCGAGCTGCGGTCACGTGCGGTTACCAGGGTGTGCGCGAGGACGTCTCATCAGTGATTGCGGGGCTAGACTGTTGGTCTACGCAATCTTCGGCATGAGCCGACTCATCAATGAAACTCTGGTCGATTTCCATGGCGCTCGCTTTTGCCGGCGCCGCCCACGGCGCTGAAAACTGCGAAGCCCTGCGCAGCCAGATCGAATCGAAGATCGCGGCGTCGGGCGTGACGCGTTTCAGCGTCACCACCATCGATGCCAATGCACAGGCCAATGGCCAGGTGGTGGGCAGCTGCGATCTCGGCAGCAAGAAGATCGTTTATCAGCGCGAAGGCGCTTCCCCGGCGGACGGCGCCGCGGTGCGCCCCGCACCGGCACCGGCGCCGGCGCCGGCGGGTGAACGTATCCTGACGGAATGCAAGGACGGCACGGTGACCGTCGGCGGCAGCTGCAAGCAATAAGCCGCCGTCCTGGCGTCGCACCTTTTTTTCCGGAGCTCATCTTGTCCCGCAAAGTCTTTCGCATTGCACTCTCGGCCTCGGCCGCCGCCGTTGGCGGCATCGCGGCGTACTGGACCATCCTGGCTGCGCGCCAGGGTCACATCCTTTTCAACGTCAGAAAGCTTCCGGTCGTTCATCTGTCCGATGACTTTTCGACCTACTCGCACACAGTGCCCGGCGGCATGGTCCGCGGCTACGTGTATCACCCGCAGGGCGAAGACGCGCTGCAAGACCTGTTCATCTATTTCGCCGGCCGCGGCGAGGACGTGCGCGCCACTGCGCAGGCGTTGCACTGGCTGCCCGAAGGCTTCGGCTTTGCGGCGGTCAACTATCGGGGCATGGCCGATTCTCAGGGCCATCCTTCCGAGATTGCCTCGGTTGCGGACGCGATCCAGTTTGCGAGCCACCTGCGCAAGGCCTTTCCAAAGGCGCGCCTGCACGTCGTCGGGCGCAGCCTGGGAACGGGCGTGGCCATCCAGCTGGTGGCGCAGCAGCATTTCTCGAGCCTGCAACTGGTCACGCCCTATGACTCGATGCTCGAAGTGGCGAAGCGGCGCTTTCCGCTGGTTCCGCTGTCGCTGCTGCTGCGGCATCGTTTCGACTCGCTCACGCACTGCAAGGAAGTGGCCGCCAAGACCCAGGTGCTGCTGGCCGAGAAGGACAACGTGGTGCTGCCCGAGCGCTCGCAAAAGCTCATTGCGGCGTGGCCGACGCCGGTCAACGTGCAGACCATTCCTGCCTCCGACCACCACAGCATCATGGGCCTGGAAGCGACCTGGCTCCACCTGGTCGACTTTGCGCTGACCGCAATTCTTCCGGAACCCGAGCCTGAACCGGCGGAGCCTGTGGCCGCCTGAGCCTGCAAGGAAAACCTGCTCAGCCCTCGTTCAAGGCGGCAAACCCGCGCTCCAAATCGGCCAGCAGGTCCGAAGGCGCTTCGAGTCCCACGTGCAGCCGCACCACGGCGCCGCGCGCGCTCCAGTCGGTCACGCTGCGGGCTGCGCGCATGTTGGCCCAGGCCACTAGGCTTTCGTAGCCGCCCCACGATGAGCCCCGGCCGAACAGCGAGAGTGCGTCGACCATTCGTTCGACCGCCGCGTTTCCGATGCCGGGTTGCAGCTCGAACGAGACCAGTCCGTTGGTGCCGCGGCAATCGCGCTTCCATAGTTCATGGCCCGGATGCTGCGGCAGCGCAGGGCAGAACACGGCCGCCACTTCAGGCCGCGCCTCGAGCCAGCCTGCCACTGCCAGCGCATGCCGTTCGTGCATCTGCAGCCGGGCCGACAGCGTGCGGATGCCGCGCAGCACCAGCCATGCGTCGTCGGGGCTCACCGTCATGCCGAAGGCGTCGCAGCGCTCGTTGAGCGGCTGCCAGGCTTCGCGCGTGGTGGCGACCGTGCCCATCATCACGTCGGAATGGCCCGAGAGGTATTTGGTGGCGGCCATCAGCGAGATGTCGGCGCCCAGCGCCAGCGGCCGGTACTGAACGCCCGAGCCCCAGGTGTTGTCCGCGGCCAGCAGGGCGCCGCGTGCATGCGCCAACTCGGCCAGGCGGGGCAGGTCGCACATCTCGTACACCAGCGAGCCCGGGCACTCGGCATACACGAGCCGCGTGTTGGGCTCGAAGCGTTCTTCCACGCCGCTGCCGTCCGCCGCAAAGAAGGTGCAGCGGATACCGTAGGGGTCGAGAAAGGAATGCACGAGATTGCGCGCGGGCTCGTACACGCTGTCGGACATCAGCACGTGGTCGCCCGGCTTCAGGTAGGACAGCAGCACCATGCCGATGGCTGCCAGGCCAGTGGGAAAAAGGCGTGTTCGAAAGCCTCCTTCGAGTTCGCTCACCGCATCTTCGAGCGCGAAAGTGGTGGGCGTGCCGCGAGCGCCGTAGCTGAAAACGCGCTCGTCATCGCGCCGAGCGCGGGCATCGCGCATGGCGGCCACGCTGTCGAACACCACGGTGCTCGCGCGCACCAGCGGCGGGTTGACAGGCTTGCCGCCGGCATGGAGCGACGACTTGCCGGTGTGGGCCAGGCGCGTTTGCAGTGCCTGCGCGGCGGCATCGGTATGCGAAGAGTCGGGCATGGTGGTGAACGAAGGGGCGGAGTTCGCAAGGCCTCTATGGTGCGTCAGTCGGCCTTGGCGCCGGAGAGCTTGACCACGCGCGACCAGCGGTCGATGTCCAGGCGCAACTGCGCGGCAAAGGCTTCGGGCGTGTTGGCCACCACTTCGCTGCCGCCGTCGGTCACGAGCTTGCTCACCTCAGGCAGGCGCAGTGTGCGCACGATGGCTTCGTTCAAATAAGCCACGCGCTCGGGCGGCGTGCCGGCCGGCGCGAAGAAGCCGTACCAGTCTTCGAAGCGGGCATTGGCATAGCCGAGCTCCTCGAGCGTGGGCACCTTGGCGAACACGCCGATGCGGCGCGGGCTGGTGACGGCCAGCACGCGCAGCTTGCCGCTCTGCACCATGCCCGCGACAGACGCGGTGGAGGTCACGAGCACGTCGACCTGGCCGCCGAGCAGGTCGGTGAGCGCGGGGCCGGCGCCCTTGTAGGGCACGTGGGTCATGTCCACGCCGCTGTCCTTTTGCAGCACCACGCCGACCAGGTGCGAGAGCGTGCCGTTGCCCGGCGTGGCATAGGTGACCTTGCCGGGGCTCGCCTTGGCGCGCGTGGCGAGATCGGCAAAGGTCTTGTAGGGCGAACTGGCTTCGACCACCAGTGCAAGCGGTGCCGCGTTGACCTGCGTGATGGGCATGAAGTTCTTGAGTGGATCGAAGCCCGGCGCCGAGTAGAGCGAGGGGTTCACCGCCATGATCGACACCTGCGAGGTGAGCACCGTGTAGCCGTCGGGCTTGGCCTCGGCCACCGACTTGGCGCCGATGTTCCCGCCCGCGCCGCCGCGGTTGTCGACCACCGCGGCCTGGCCCATGATTTCCGGCAGCCGCGTGGTCACCAGCCGGGCCGTGGCGTCGTTGCCGCCGCCCGGTGGAAAGGGCGAGACGAACTTCACCGTCTGCGAGGGAAAGCCGTTGCGCGCCGGCAGCGGCTCAGCCGCGGCAGGCTGCAGGGCCATGGCCGCCAGCCATGCGGCGGCGACGGAAAAACGGGCAAGGCTCGAAGCGCGATGGGCAGACGGCATGGCGGAACTCCTGAATGGAACGGACAACGGCGAACGAATGGAAGGGGCTCAGGCGTGTAGCGCGGCGGAAGCGGCGGGCAGCTTGAAAGCCGCGCGCTCCGCCGCATCGAGCTGCGCGACCAGCCCGGTTTCCCAAGCCAGGTAGCGGCGAGCCGCTTCCTTGTTGCCGTCGTGGCGGTCGTGCACGAAGAAGAGGTAGTCGATGCAGTCCGCATCGGCGGGCCGCTCCGGCGTTGCTTCGACCGGCAGCCCGGCGCCGCGCCATGCGGCCATGCCGCCTTCGAGCAGCAGCGGTGCGGGCGAACGGCCGGCCAGTTCGGAGCTTGTGGCCCAGGCTGCGAGCGCGGCGTCGTCGGCCAGCAGCACCAGTGGCCGCGTTTCGCTTTTCACGTCGTTGGCGAGCCGCGGGCGTATGGACCAGCGTGCCTGCGGAATATGGCCGGCGCGAAACTGCATGCTTGGACGCAGGTCGATCAGCGCCACGTCGCCTCTGTCCAGGCGAGTGGACAGTGCTTGCGCATCGATGGTCTGAAGGGCAGGAGCCTGGGGAACAGCCGCAGGCGCAAGCGCAAACCCGCTCGAAAGCCCGCCTTCAAGCACGCACGCGTCGTGCCCCATTTGCCGCAGCCAGCTCGCAATCGTCGGTGCGCGTACGCCGTCGTTGTCGAACAGCACGAGGCGCGCGCCGCGCACGCCGACATACTGGTCTCCGGCTTGCATCAGCTGGCCACCGGGCGTGTGCTGTGCGCCCGGCAGGCTGCCGGCCGCGAATTCTTCAGGCGTGCGCACGTCGCAGAGAAACAGGGTGCGGCCCGTATGGCCGGCCCATTGCTGCACGGTTTGCGCGGTGACCGTGGGCACGCCGAATCGTTGGGCCAAGGCTTGCGCGGCGGGCCGAAGATCGGTGTTGCCGCTTTCCGCCGGATAGCGCCGCGTGCCGCCGTGCTCCAGCGTGTGGTCGTTCAGGTACCAGCCTTGCGTGCCGTTCTCCAGTGCATAGACGGGGTTGGGCAGGCCGAGGTTGATGAGCGTCTGCGCGCCGATGATGCTGCGCGTGCGGCCGGCGCAATTGACGACGATGGGCGTGGTGGTGTCGGGCACCAGACGTCGCACGCGGTAGGCGAGTTCGCCGTTGGGGCAGCAGGTGGCCGTGGGGATGTTCATCTTGTGGAACTCGCTCACGGGCCGGCCGTCGAGCACCACCACTTTTTCGTTGCGCGCAAGCATGGCAGCCAATTGGTCGGCGCTGACGCGGGGCGTGTGATAGACCTCTTCGGCCAACTCGCCGAAGGTCTTGGAGGGCAGGTTGACGCCCGCAAAGAGCGCATGGCCCGCGGCCTTCCACGCGCGGGTGCCGCCTTGCAGCACATGCACGTCGGTGTAGCCCAGCACCGCGAGCCGCCGGGCGGCGCGTTCGGCCACGTCCGAATCGCCATCGTCATACGCGACCACTCGCACGCTGCGGCGCGGCACCAGGCGCGGCGCATCGAGTTCGAGCCGGCTGAAGGGCAGGGGGGTGCCGTAGAACAGATGCGCCTCGCCGTACTGGCCGTGCTCGCGCACGTCGAGCAGCGCGATCTCGCCGCCGTCGTGCAGCCAGAATTTGAGGGTCTTCGGATCGATGAAGGAGGTCGTCATGGGCCAGGAGAGAAATCGATAGAGCGACAGTGGCAGGGCGAGCGACTCCGTGCGACGCCGCACCGCGGCTCGCATCGGAAAATTGGAAAAGGGAATGCCTAGCGGCGCGTCTGCACGCCGATGCCCATCGTCTGGTACGTGCCCGCGGCCAGGTCGTACGCAGTGCGCTGGTTCAGCGTTTCGAGCGCGCGGCCGTACATGTGCAGGTGGCGGATGACCTGCTCGCCCTGGATCTCGACCGAGTGAATGTCTTCGGGCATCAGCGCGATGCCCTTGCCCGGTTCGACCACGACCAGCGCGGTTTCCTCGAGCTTGCCGACGCCGGGTACTGAGCCATCGTCGCGGCGCTCGTACACGCGGTTGTGCTCGGTACCTTCCACCGCGGCAATGCAGGCCCAGGTGGTGTGGTTGTGCGGCACGATCTTCTTGCCTGGCCGCATCACGTTGAGGTAGAGCGCGTAGCTCTGGTCCGGGTCTTCGGCAATCAGGTAGCGGGCCTGGTGCTCGCCGGCCTCGGGCGCCGGAAAGTCGGTGGCACCCCAATAGTCGGTACGCGCGGCCAGCCCGACCAGTGCATCGAGCACCGCATCGAGCTTTTCACGAGTGGGTTCAGCGCCGCCAATGGCTTTCTTCATCTGGTCGATGGACGCGGCAACCGCTTCGCGGCGCTGGTCGGACAGGGTGCTCATGCAGGTTTCTCCAGTGGGGATGCTTGTCTTGGTATGCATTCACTTTAGTGACGCGGGCGTGACCCGACAATCCAGCCGGCGCACGAAATACATCAATAAAATTAATGTATGCCCACGCTCGATCTCGAACTGCTGCGCTCCTTCGTGGCGGTTGTCAGCCACCGCAGCTTTGCGGCCGCGGCCGTGCACCTGGGGCGCACGCAGTCCGCCATCACGCAGCAGATGCAGCGTCTCGAAGAGCAGGCAGGCCACCCCCTGTTCGCCAGGCAGGGCCGGCAAAAGCGGCTCACTGAACATGGCGAGCGGCTCCTGACCTATGCGCACCATCTGCTCGCGCTCAACGACGAGGCGCTGCGCAGCCTCCGGCAAGGCGAGCTCGAAGGCAACCTGCGCATCGGTGCGCCGCACGACGTGGCCGAGACCATGCTGCCGCTGCTGCTGTCCGAGATAGCGCGCACATCGCCGCTGCTGCAGCTCGACATCCACATCGGCCGCAGCCCCTACCTCATGACCTCATTGAAGAGCGGCGAGGTCGACATGATCATCTCGAACCGCGCCGATCCGCAGTTCGACGGCGTGGTGCTGCGCAATTCGCCGACCGTGTGGCTCTGCGCGGCCAGCTATGTGCACGACCCGGTCAAGCCGGTGCCGCTGATCATGGCCGACGGTCCCAGCATCTTTCGCCGCATCGGCCATGAGGCGCTCGATGCCGCGGGAGTGGCGTGGACGCCGCGCTACACGTCGTCGAGCCTGATCGGCATCAAGGCCGCGTTGCGCGCCGGCCTGGGTGTGACGGCGCGCGGGGTTGAGCAACTGGATGCCGGGCTGCGCGTGCTCGGTGCGGGCGACGGCATGCCGCGCCTGCCCGACCTGGCGTACTACCTGTACGTGCGCAGCCACGTGGTGAACCCGGTCACGCGGCAGGTGTTCGAAACCTTGAAGAAGCACCTTCGGCTGCCGCGCACCGACATGCCGGCCTGAGCACTTGAGGCCGTGGCGGGATTAGGTCGCCCAGATGCGCGGAGAACTCGCGGGCAATTGCCACAGCTCGGCGCGCCATGCCTGCCACACCTGCCGCAGCAGCTGCATAGCGGGCTCGACCACTGGCGCGAGCACGCGCAGCACAACGATCTCGGCATGCGGGCTCGTCGCACCCGCGCTCTCCTGCAGGCCGTGCGCATCGATGGCCGTGCGCGCGAGCGCAAGCAGCGCCTCGCGCCGCGCCTTCGTGGCCGGCGTACCCGTCACGAAGAACAGCGATGCAATGCAGCGGTGCCCGCCGAAGCCCAGCGGACTTTGCAGCAGCCGATGGTCCGCCGCATCGATGCGTCCGCGTTCGAGCCACACACCGGGCACTTCGATGTGCTGCAGATAGGTGCCGCGCTCGAATGGCTGGTTGGCATTCGGCAGGCCGAGAGCGGTCACGTCCCAGCCGATCATCTCTGCGCCAGCTTCGGCCTCGATGGTGAGTCGGTTCTCCGCCCGGCAGCCGCTGTAGCAGATCGCCTCCAGCGGCAGCCACTCGAGCCGCGCGCCCTTGGCAAGCCGGATGCGCGTGCGCTGCAGCGCCAGCTCGCCTTCAGAGCGGTAGAAGCGCGATGCACCGGGTGTGGTGATCAGCCCATGGCTGCCGTCCGCCGCCTCGATGTCGATGTCCAGCGTGTCGCCGCCCACCAGCCCGCCTGGCGGGTGCACCAGCACGTTGTGGCAGATCGCATCTCCCTCCGGATAGAGGCTCTGAAGAATTCGAAGCGGCCCGTCATGGCGAAAGCGCGCGACGCTGCGAGCGGATTCGTGCCGGTAATCGAGATGGAGACGTGCGTGCCAGGACATCCAACGAGTCTATTCGCCCCGCAGCGTTCTCTTGTGGACCTAGCTGGCCCACGCTCCATCGTGGGCGGCGCTGGCTTCATGAAGCAGTGCAGGCCCGATGCATTCGATCGGATGCGGAGAGGCGCGGAACACGTCTCGGCACGACAGCTCCGCGTCGCGCTGATCCTGCCGCTCGCCGCGGAACACGCGCAGCCGCTCGGCGTCGATGCCGTACACCACGCGGCCGATGTTCGACCAGAAGATGGCGCCCGCGCACATCACGCAGGGCTCGCCCGATGCATAAAGGGTGGCGCTGGCAAGCTCCTCGCGCGTGAGGCCGCGCCCCGCGAGTGCGCGCAGGGCGTTCACCTCCGCGTGCGCCGTGCAGTCGCCGGTCTCGGCATTGCTGTTTCCCGCTTCGGCCAGCACTTCGCCGTCGGCCGAGACGATGAGCGAGCCAAAGGGCCGGTTGCCTCGGCGCCGAGCCGCATGCGACCAGACGATGGCCTTGCGAAGGTAGCGTTCGTCGCGCTCGTCGAGCGTGGTTTCTTCAGGGAATGCGATGTGGCTGCCAGCGGAATTCATGTCTTCGATCATGTCTTGAGTGGGGTTCGTTCGCTGCGCAATGGCAGCATCGAAGTATTGAAGATCGCGTCAGACGCGGGCTTGACCTTGAGGCCGAATACTTCGACGACCTCGTCGACCTGCAGCTCTAGCGTGAGCTTGTTGATGTCGCCCAGGCCGTGGCTTCGCGTATCGGCGGCGCCCACATATTGCGCCGTGACGCCCCAGCGTTCAAGCTCCATCCTTTCGTCGAGGATGGGTTCGCGCTGGCGCAGGGCCGCAATGCTGGGCGCGGGGTTGGCAAAGGTTTCGACGATGGCTCGGTTGGTGGCGCGCAGAAAGGCCGCAACCAGCTTCGGATTTTGAGCGATCAGGTTGCTGCTCGCGAGAATGGCGTTACCGTACAGGTTGACGCCCGCATCCGCATATTTGAGCACCGACAGCTCCTCGGGCTTCATGCGCGCAAAGAGCGAAATGGCCGAGTCATGAAAGTAAGTGGCGGCATCCACGTCGCCGCGCACCATCACGTTGTCGCGCGCGCTGAAGTCGGTGGTCTGCCACTGGAAGGCATCGCTGCGCATGCCCTGCTTGCGCGCCACCATCGGCCACGCACGGCGTGTCGATTCGACCGCCGCGGCCGCCACCTTCTTGCCGGCCAGGCTCTTGAAGTCGGTCGTCACTCCACGGTCCTTGCGGCCGATGATCACGAAGGGCGCGCGGTTGTAGTACTGGTACACGGCCTGGACCATCGGTGTGCCGGGGTTCTGCGCATTGAACTCCACCAGCGAGCTGATGTCGCCCAGGCCCATCTGGTAGACGCCGCTTGCAATGCGCGTGATCGACGCGACCGATCCGGCGCCGGTGTCGATGGTCACGTCCAGCCCTTCGTCCCTGTAGTAGCCCTTGCTGTGCGCAAGAAAGAACGGGGCGGTCTGACCGTTGATGCGGAAGTCGAGCGTGAACTTGAGTGGAGTCAGCTTGCCGCCGCTCTGGGCGAACACGGCGGGCGCGGCGAGAGGGAGCAGGGCGGCGGCGCTGGCGCCAAGAAAAAGTCGACGTTGCATGTGGGGCCTCGGAATCTATTGAGTCTTGAATCCCCTGCACAAGACAGAGGCACTTCAAGAGCAATTTCCGGGCGGGCGCACAACGGTGGTGCGTGCGCTGCTGAACGCTTCTACTCTTGCGGGCGCTGATGCACGAGCCATGCCAAGCCGCATGCCACGGTCTTTTGCTCGGGCATTGCACACGGGTGCTTTGAAGAGGCGCGGCCCCGAGCCACAATGCGGGCGCGCAATTTGCAAGTCGGATGGCGCAGAGTAGAAGCGTTCAGCCCCCGCGGCAGGAAATTGCTCTTTCAAGTTCGTACGTACCCACGCGCAACAGAAGGAGTCCACGCATGCTCGTCACCCAACAACCCGTCTTCCGCAAGTTCTGGCATGCCGTCATGCCGCTCACCGACCTGGCCAAGGGCCCGAAGCCTTTCAGGCTGCTGGGCGAAGACATCGTTCTCTTCATCGACGCCGACGGCCAGCCGGCCGCCCTGCGCGACCGCTGCTGCCATCGCACCGCCAAGCTGTCGAGAGGCTGGTGCGTCGATGCCGAAGGCCAGGCCTGCGGGCAGGGCGCCATTCAGTGCGGCTACCACGGCTGGACCTACGACCGCAGCGGACAGGTGATCCGCATCCCGCAGTACGAGGCCGACCGCAAGATTTCGCCGGAGTACAAGACAACGGCCTATCGCTGCACTGCGCGCTACGGCTACGCATGGGTGGCGCTCGAAGAACCCATTGCCGACATTCCCGCCATTCCGGAGTTCGACGATCCGGGCTACCGCACCATCTTCCAGTTTTATGAAGAGTGGCAGACCAGCCCGATGCGTGCGCTCGAGAATTCTTTCGACAACTCGCATTTCAGCTTTGTGCACCGCGCCACCTTCGGCGTGGCCGCGAGCCCGAAGCCGAGCAAGTACGAACTGGTGGAAAACGAGAACGGCTTCTATGCCGAGACGGTGATCGAGGCGGTGAACCCCGTCAAGTTTCACGCCATCAGCGGCGTGACCGATCCGATCACCACGCGCCACATGCGCAACGCCTACTTCCTGCCGTTCTCGCGCCGGCTCGACATCGAGTATCCGAGCGGCGTGCGCCACATCATCATCAACTGCTTCACGCCCATCGACGACGGCCGCATGCAGCTGTGCCAATGGCTGTTCCGCAACGACACCGAGGCCGACTGCACCGCGCAGATGCTGATCGACTTCGACGAGGCGGTGACGCGCGAGGACAAGGACATCCTCGAATCGACCGACCCCGATGCGCTGGTCGACACGCGGCGGCGGGGTGTCGAGTATTCGATGGAATCGGACCGGCCCGGCATGCTGATCCGCAAGCACCTGATGCAGCTGCTGGCGAAGCACGGCGAGGCGGAGATCTACCGCGGCATGACGAGCGCGACCATTCCGATTGCAAAAGCCGCTTGAGCGGCCGCTGCATCAAGCGTGTGCCGTTGCCGGATTCGGGCGTGTTGCGCGCGGCGAGCCCTGCGCGTAGCGGTCCATCGCCAATCCGTCGGTGCGGATTTCCGGGCGCTGGCCGGTCACGAGGTCGGAGATGAGCTTGCCCGAGCCGCAGGCCATGGTCCAGCCCAGCGTGCCGTGGCCGGTGTTGAGGAACAGGTTCGCATAGCGCGTGGCGCCGACGATCGGTGTGCTGTCGGGTGTCATCGGCCGCAGGCCGGTCCAGAAGGTGGCGCGCGGCAGGTCGCCGCCGGGGAACAGGTCGCTCACCACCTTCTCGAGCGTGGCGCGGCGGTGCGGGTTCAGCCGCAGGTCGAAGCCGCCAAGCTCGGCCATGCCGCCCACGCGAATTCGGTTGTCGAAGCGCGTGACGGCCACCTTGTAGGTCTCGTCGAGCACGGTCGATTGCGGTGCCAGCGATTCGTCGAGCAGGGGCACGGTGAGCGAGTAGCCCTTGACGGGGTACACCGGAATGTCGAGACCGAGCGATGCGATGGCGGCGCGCGAGTAGCTGCCGAAGGCCATCACATAGCGGTCGGCCGTGAGGATCTTGCCGGCGCTGGTGCGCACGCCCGTGATGCGGTCGCCTGCCATCTCCAGGCCTTCGATCGCCTGGCCGAAGCGGAAGTCCACGCCCATGCCGCGTGCAATGTCGGCCAGGCCTCGGGTGAACAGGTGGCAGTCGCCGGTCTCGTCGTTGGGCAGGCGCAGGCCTCCCGTGAGGCGATCGCGTGCGCCGGCCAGCGCGGGTTCGACACGCGCCAGCGCATCGCGGTCGAGCAGCTCGTAGGGCACGCCGCATTCCTCCAGCACCGCAATGTCGCGCTGCACCGCGTCGAGCTGCGCCTGGGTGCGGAACAACTGCAGCGTGCCGCCGGTGCGGTGCTCGTAGTTGAGGCCGGTTTCCGCGCGCAGCTGCTGCAGGCAGCCGCGGCTGTATTCGGCCACGCGCATCATGCGTTCCTTGTTGACGGCGTAGCGCTCGGGCGAGCAGTTGCGCAGCATCGCCGCCATCCAGCGCAACTGGAACAGCGTGCCGTCAGGCCGGATGGAGAGTGGGGCGTGCTTCTGGAACATCCACTTGATGGCCTTGAGCGGAATGCCGGGCGCGGCCCATGGCGTCGAGTAGCCCGGCGACACCTGTCCGGCGTTGCCGAAGCTGGTTTCTTCCGCGGGGCCGGACTGCCGGTCGAGCAGCGTCACGTCGGCGCCGGAGCGCGCAAGGTAGTAGGCCGTCGTGGTGCCGATCACGCCGCCGCCGAGAACGATGACTTTCATGGGTATTTCCGCGAATGAAGGTGAATAGATGGACTCTAAAGTGCACAATGCAGTGAATTTCATTGTTCTTATTGGTTTTGCAGTGGAATCCGCTGCGAGAAATCGCATTCATGCCACCTGCGAAGTGAAATGCCCGAACTCGACCGCATCGACCGCAAAATCCTCGACCTGCTGCAGCGCCAGGGTCGCATTTCCATGACCGAACTGGCAGAGCGCATAGGCCTCTCGGCATCGCCTTGCGCCGAGCGCGTGAAGCGCATGGAGCGCGAAGGCGTCATCAGCGGCTACCACGCACATGTGTCGCCCGAGGCGCTGGGCAAGACGCTGCTGGTGTTCGTGGAAATCAAGCTGTCGGCCAAGTCCGGCGACGTGTTCGACAAGGTGCGCAAGGAGCTGCTGCACATGCCCGAGGTGCTCGAGTGCCACCTGGTGTCGGGCAGCTTCGACTACCTGGTGAAGGCGCGGCTCAGCGGCATGAGCGAGTACCGGCACCTCTTGGGCGACATCCTCAAGAAACTGCCCGTGGCGGCCGAATCCCACAGCTACGTGGTGATGGAGGAGATCAAGGAAACGCTCATGCTCGCGGTGGACCGCTGACAGGCCGCTCACAAGCAACTGAAAAGGGCTTTGCGGGCTACGATGGCGCCGCATTCACACCTCCACAAGGACATCGGCATGAGCATCACGGTCCGGCGCGACGGCACCACGGGTACGCGTCACATCCTCAAGATCCGCAACCATGAAATTGCCATCGATGCCTCGCCGGCCGGCGGCGGCAGCGACGCTGGCCCGGAGCCCCATGACCTGTACGACGCGTCGTTGGCCGCCTGCAAGGCGCTCACCGTGCTGATCTATGCGCGGCGCAAGGGCATGCCGGTGGAGGACATCGAGGTGGTCGTCGATCGCGACGACAGCGAGGAGCGCAAAGGCGTCTACCGGCTCAGGTCGAGCCTGCGTGTGACCGGCGAACTCACCGAAGCCCAGCGCGACGAACTGCTGCGCGTAGCGGGCAAGTGCCCGGTGCACCGGCTCATGACCGAGGTGACTACCGAGATCGAGACCGGTTGGGCCTGAAACCCGTGGTCAGGTCCGATTTAGGGGGACGATTTACACTACTTGGCTCCCCCCGGCGCCGTCTACAGGACACTTTCAACAATGAAGTGGGTCATTCTTGCGATCTTCGCGCTTAGCGCGCTCTACGTTCATTTCCGCGGCCAGGTCCGGCATCGCTTCTTCAGGCAGCTGTCTGATCACTCGACCTTCCTGGCGCCGCTGAACGCCTTCATGTACATCTTCTCGAAGGTGCCGAGCACGCCGTACCTGTCGCCCGCGCAGTTTCCCGAAATGCGCGTGCTCGAGGACAACTGGCAGGTTATCCGCGAAGAGGCGCTTGCAATGCGCCACGGCGGCAGCATCAAGGCTTCGAGCCAGTTCAACGACGTGGGCTTCAATTCCTTCTTCAAGAGCGGCTGGAAGCGCTTCTACCTCAAGTGGTACGACGAAGCGCATCCCTCGGCGGCCGTGCTCTGCCCCCGCACCACTGAGCTGCTCAAGGGCATCGGCACCATCAAGGCGGCCATGTTCGCCGAGCTGCCGCCGGGCAGCCGCCTTGTGCGCCATCGCGATCCGTTCGCTGGTTCGCTGCGCTACCACCTCGGGCTGTGGACGCCTGGCGTGGAGGGCTGCTACATCGACGTGGATGGCCAGCGCTACCACTGGCGCGACGGCGAGGCCGTGGTGTTCGACGAGACGTACATCCACTACGCCGAGAACACGACCGACCACGACCGCGTGATCTTGTTCTGCGACATCGAGCGGCCGCTGAAGTACCGCTGGGCCAGCGCCGTGAACCGCTGGTTCGCCAAGAACCTGCTCGCCGCCGCCAGTTCGCCCAACGAGGCCGGCGACAAGACGGGCGGCATCAACCGCGCGTTCAAGTACATCTACCAGATCCGCGTCATCGGCAAGCGCCTCAAGGCCTGGGACAAGCGGGCCTACTACCTTGTGAAGTGGTCGATCTTCGGCGGCCTTGCCCTCTGGATCTTTTGGTAAGGCGCAAGCCTGCCGCGCGGTGCCAGCCGGCCACCGCTGCCCGCCCATGCCCCTCGCAGACAGAGACCTGCCCCAGCCGATTGACCTTGCCAGCGCCCAGGCGCTGATCGAGGCCGTTCAGTCCGAAGCCGTGGCGCAGCAGCTCGCCTTGCGCACGCCGCCGCCCGAGCCCACCACCTGCTGCGGTCGCGGCTGCAACGGCTGCGTGTGGGAAGGCTGGCTCGCGGCCATCGCGTACTGGCGCGACGAGGCGTCGCTGCTGCTGGCTTAGCGGGATTCCCAGAAGCCGCGGTGCGTGGCGATCATTTCTTCCGCCACTTCGGGCACAGGGCCGATCACCTCGATTTTCTTCTGTCCGCGCGCGAACACTTCGCGGCAGGGCAGGCTGAGCGTAGGGTTCTCGGGGTGGTCGCCCGTGAGCGCGAGCAGGGCGCTTTCTTCTGCACCGTAGACGATGCGGCCGATGTGGGCCCAGTAGCTGGTTCCCGCGCACATGGCGCAAGGCTCGAAGGTCGTCACCAGCGTGCATTGCCACAGGTAGTCGGCCGGCCAGTTCTGCGCGGCATGGCGCGCCAGCGTGGCCTCGGCGTGGTTCACCGTGTCGATGTTCCCTTGCTCGGCCAGGATGGTTTCGCCGTCCGGCGCAACGAGCACGGCGCCGAAGGGATGCCGGCCCATCGCCATGGCGCGCCGGGCCACCTCGTCGGCATGGCGCAGTGCGCGGATGATCTGGTCGCGAGTCATGCGCCGCGCCTCATTGGTTTTGTGATCCGCGGTGCGCCCAGCCGGTCGTGTGCTTCTCGATCACGCTGAAGAGTTCGTACATCAGCATGGCCATCGCACCGACCACCATCAGGCCCGCGAAGGCCAGGCCCATCTGCATGGCCGAGCCGGCCGAAATCAGCAGGTAGCCGATGCCTTCGTTGGCAGCGGTCATCTCGCTCACCGTGGTGCCGACGAAAGCCAGTGTGATCGCGACCTTCAGCGAGCCGAAGAAGTAGGGCATGGAGCGCGGCAGGCCGATCTTCACGAGCACGTCCCAGCGCTTGGCGCCGAGCACGCGCAGCACGTCTTCCAGCTCGGGCTCCAGCGTGGCAAGGCCGGTGGCGATGTTGACCATGATCGGGAAGAAGCTGATCAGGAAGGCCGTGAGAATCGCCGGGCCCACACCGATGCCGAACCACACCACGAGGATGGGCACGAAGGCCGCCTTGGGCAATGCGTTGAACGCCGTCATGAGCGGATAGATCGCTGCATAGGCGATGCGCGAACTGCCGATCACGAAGCCCAGCAGCACCCCCACCACAATGGCAAGGCCGAAGCCCGCCATCGTGACCCAGAAGGTGCGCCACGCATGGCCCGCGATGATTTCCTTGAACTCCCAGAACTGGTTCCAGATGCGCAGCGGGCTCGGAAAGATGAAGTCCGACACGCCGAAGCCGGCGCAGATCACCTGCCACAGGAGGATGACTGCAATGAGCAGCAGCCAGGGCGACCAGCGTTCGAGTTGCTTGGTGTTCTTCATGGCGCCCTCAGTGAGACACGGCGGCAGCGGCGGTTTGCGCCGCGCTGATGCCGGTGTTGCGAATGGCGCCGATGTGTCCGCGCAGCTCCAGCACGATGTCGGTGAACTCCTTGGTATAGGTGAGCTCCAGTTCGCGCGGACGCGGCAGCTCGATCTCGCGCTTGACCACGAAGCGGCCCGGGCTCTTGCTCATCACGTACACCGTGTCGGCCAGGAACACCGATTCACGCAGGTCGTGTGTCACCAGAATCACGTTGAACTGCTGCTCGGTCCAGAGGTCGCGCAGGATGCACCAGAGCTCCTCGCGTGTGAAGGCGTCGAGCGCGCCAAAGGGCTCGTCGAGCAGCAGCATCTTGGGCTCGTGGATGAGTGCGCGGCAAATGCTTGCGCGCTGCTGCATGCCGCCCGAGAGCTGCCACGGAAACTTGTCTTCGTAGCCCGCGAGGCCCACCTTCTGCAGCAGCTTGCGCGCGCGCTCGACATATTCCTTGCGCTTGGCCTTGAAGCTCGAGCGATAGGGCTCGACGATTTCAAGCGGCAGCAGCACGTTGTCGACCGTGGTGCGCCACGGCAGCAGCGAAGGCGCCTGAAAGGCCATGCCCGAGATCTTGAGCGGCCCGGTCACGGGCTGGCCGTCGATGCGGATCTTGCCCATCGACGGCATCTTGAGGCCCGTGGTGAGCTTCATGAAGGTCGACTTGCCGCAGCCCGAGGGACCGACGATGGCAATGAACTCGCCGCGCTTGACCTTCAGGTCGATGGCCTCGACCGCGAAGTGGTTGGCGCGCAGGAGCTCTTCGTTGTAGGCGAGCCAGACGTCCTGGAAATCGACGAAAGGAGCAGCGTCCGCGCTCGATGCGTCCGCCATCACTTGCGCAGCACGCCGTTGAGCTCGGCCGCGGGCGGCAGCAGCGCAGCGGTCCACACGGCGTCGGGGCTCACGCGCGTCTTGGTGTTGAATGCGTCCGACACCTGCGAGGCCATCAGCGACATGCGGCCCGCGTTCACCGCACCGAAGCCTTCGCTGCGCGCGTCGGCGCTGTTGATCACGGTGTCGATGGCCAGCTGCAGGCGGCGGGTTTCGAGCTTGCTGTCGATGATGCCGTCGCGGGCCTTGACCGATTCGATGGCCACCGCCGGGTTGGCGATGACTTCCTTCGCGCCCTTGGCAAAGGCCGAAAGGAATTTCTTCACCGCCTCGGGGTTCTCCTTGATCAGCTTGGGCGACGCGATGATCACGTTGCCGTAGAGCTTCACGCCGTAGTCGGGGTAGGGCAGCACGACGATGTCGGCGGCCTTGGCACCGCGCGCTTCCAGGTTCAGGAGCGAGGTGAAAGTGAAGCCGGTGATCGCGTCGATGTCGCCGCGAATAAGCATGGTTTCGCGCAGCGTCGGGTCCATGGCGGTCCAGTTCACGGCGCCGATGTTGTTGGCCTTGGCGAAGATCGGGAACGCGCGGCGGCCCGCGTCGAACACCGGGGCGCCGAGCTTCTTGCCGGCCAGGTCGGCCGGCTTGGCGATGCCGCTCTTCTTGAGCGCCATGACCGAGGCCGGCGTGTTGTTGTAAACCATCATCACAGCGACCGGCTTGTTCGGGCTGTCAGGGTTGTTGGCGTGGAATTCCATCAGCGCCGCCAAGTCGGCAAAGCCCATGTCGTAGGCGCCGGAGGCCACGCGCGTGACCGTGCCGCCCGAGCCGTTGCCTGCGTCGATGGTCACGTCGAGGCCAGCGGCCTTGAAGTAGCCCTTGGCCGCGGGATGCAGGAACAGGGCGGCCGGTCCTTCGAAGCGCCAGTCGAGCTGGAACTTGATCGGCGTCGTGGTCTGGGCAAAGGCCGAAGAAAGGCCGAAGCTGAGGGCCGAGGCGGCGAGGAAGGACTGGAGAAGTTGGCGCTTGTTCATGCGGGATCCGTAAAGGTGAATGCTTCAGCATTCAAGCAAAAACGGTGCCCGCACGCGATTGGTGCGAACCCTTCCGCCGGCCCCGCGCCTGGCTGGCTTAGAGTGCCGCGCCAATCTTGCGCAGCTCGGCGATCTGCGGCGCCTTGGGCAGCCAGATCTTGTCGAATTCCGCAATGATCGGTGCGGGGTTATAGCCCGCGTCGCTCTTGATGGTGATGCCGCTGGCCTTGAACTTGTCGACCAGGCCGAGCTCGGTGGTCACGATGTCCCTGATCTGCGCGTCGAGCGACTGCTTCACCAGGTCGGTGATGAGCGCCTTGTCCTTGGCGTCGAGCGTCTGCCAGATGCGGCCCGACACCAGCGGCGCAAAAGGCATGAACAGCGCGTTCATCGGCAGCATCGTCTTGGCCACGCGGTCGAAGCGCTGGTTCCACGAGAACTCGATGTCCGCCTCGAGCCCGTCGACCTGCCCGTTGGACATGGCGTCGAAAACGCCCGGCGTCGGAATCGGCGTGGGCGCGGCGCCCAGCAGCTGGTAGAAGTCGCGGTACACCGGCGTGGGGTTGATGCGCAGCTTCATGCCCTTGAGGTCGGTGGGCGCCGAGATGGGCTTGGTGGAAAACACCACGCGCATGCCGGTGATGCCCCAGCCCAGCCCGATGGTGCCGGTCTCGCGCGGCAGCACGTCGAGCAGCTTCAGCGCGGCGGGCGTGCGCACCAGCGAGGCCACGTTGGTGGTCGAGCGCACGAGGTACGGTGCGTTGATGGCCGCCACGCTGGAAACGCGCGATCCGAGTTCGGCGGCTTGGATCCAGCCCATGTCCAGCGCGCCGGACTGCAACTGCTGCATCATGGCCGACTCGTTGCCCAACTGGCCCGAATGGAACACGGTGGCGCTCAGGCGCCCGTCGGTCGCCTTCTTCAGCGCCTCGCCGAAGCCCAGCGCGGCGCGGTTCCATGAGTGGCCGGCCGGCGTGATGAGGCCGAGGCGGAATTCCTTGGCGGCCGCGGCGCGCGACACGCCGGTGAAGAGAGCGGACGACGCGGCGGCGGTTCCGGCGGCGGCCTGGACGACGAATTTGCGGCGGGAAAGGGACATGCGAGGCTCCGGTTGAGTGAAGGGGAAGGAAGGAAAGAGCGGGGACAGGGACCTACTTGATGAGCGCGAGCGACAGGCTCGGGAACAGCGACAGCAGCACCAGCGCCGCGCAGCAGATCAGGAAGAACGGCAAGGTGACGATGAACATCTTTCCGGGCTTGGCGCCAGTGACGGCGGAAGCCACGAAGAAGCTCAGGCCCACGGGCGGCGTCATCAGCCCGAGCACGAGGTTGATCACCACCACCACGCCGAAGTGGCGCGGGTCGATGCCGTAGATCTCGGTGGCAATGGGTAGCAGGATGGGCACCGTCATGATCAGGCCCGGGATGCCGTCGATCACCGTTCCGATCACCAGCAGGATCAGGTTCACCAGCAGCAAGAATGCGATCGGGTCTTTCGCCACGGTCTGGATCCACGTGGCCGTGGCCTGCGGCACCTTGCCGTAGATCAGGAGCCACGAGAACACGGCGGCCGCAGCCACCAGGAACAGCACCACCGCCGAGTAGATCGCCGACTTCAGCAGGATCTGCGGAATCATCCCGAAGCGGAATTCCTTCGTGACGTAGCGGCCCACCAGCACCGCGGCCACCGCGCCCACCGCCGCCGACTCGGTCGGATTGGCGATGCCACCCAGGATCGAGCCGACGATCACGATCGGGATCAGCAGCGTGGGGCAGGCCGTGAGCATCGTGTGCAGCCGCTGCCGGATGGTTCGCTTGGCTGTGCGCGGGTAGTCGTAGATGAACCCCATGCACGCAATCACGATGAAGAACAGCACCGTGAGAATCACGCCCGGAATGATGCCGGCAATGAGCATGTCGCCCACCGCCACCTGCGCCAGCACGCTGTACACCACGAACATCACCGAGGGCGGAATGATCGGCCCCAGCATGCCGCCGTACACCGTGATGCCGGCCGCAAAGGTCTTGTCGTAGCCCTGCTTCTCCATCTCGGGCACCATGATCTGGCTCATGATCGCCACCTGCGCGGTGGCCGAGCCGATGATCGACGACACCAGCATGTTGGCCAGGATGTTCACGTACGCAAGGCCGCCCTTCACCGAGCCGATGAAGGCCAGCGCGAGATCGACCAGCCGCTTTGTGATGCCGCCTCCGTTCATGATTTCGCCGATCAGGATGAACAGCGGAATCGCGATGAGGCTGTAGCTGTCGACCCCGCCGAACATCTGCACCGGGAACGACTGGAACAGCACGGTGTCGCCCGAGTCGAGGATGTAGACGATGCCCGCAAGGCACAGGCAGGCACCGATCGGCACGCCCACCAGCATGATCAATAGAAAGAATGCGGAAGTCAGCATGTCAGTTCACCGCGTCCGCGTTGGTCACGTGGAACTCGGTGTGCGTGCGCCGGGGCTGCAGGCCGAGGTCTTCGATGAAATTCGAGAGTGCATGCAGGCTGAGCGTGGCCGAGAAGATTGGCAGGATCAGCTGGATGGCCCAGACTGGCCAGTTCAGCGTCTGCGTGCGCTCGGTATAGAGAAAGTTGAAGGATTCGGCCGCGTATTCCTTGGCGTCGAAGCCCCAGCGCACGATGCCCACCGGGTCCATGTAGAGCCAGCACATCGCCAGCAGCGAAAGGCCCAGCAGCAGCACGCCGCCAGAGGCGCTGGCCTTGGCGATATGCGCGGCTTTCTCGCCCAGCTTGTCGGTGAGCAGCGTCACCGCAAAGTCGAGCCGAAGTCGCGTCATTGCGGAGGCTCCGATGAAGGTGAGCCACACCACGCAGTACACCGAGGCCTCGTCGACCCAGTAGAGCGGAAAGCCGCCATAGCGCGTGACCACGTTCAGCAGCACCAGCACGATGAGCAAACCCATCAGGCCCGAGAGAAGGCGGCGCTCGAAGCCCAGGACGAAGTCCGACGCGTCGAGCACCCAGCGGGAGAAGCCCCCGCGTTTCAAGGCATGTTCTTCCATGGTGTTATGGCCTTGCGGTGAGAGGTGCGTGGGATCAGGGAACCGACTGGTACTGCACAGGCCGCGTGGCCAGCGCCTTCTTCACGATCGCCTCCACGGCCGCGCGCTCTTCGCCGATGAGCGGCAGCCGCGGACGGCGCATGTGCTCCGTGCCCACGCCCACCAGCACGTCGATCAGCTTCAGGTTCTGCACCAGCTTGTTCGAGACATCCAGGTGCAGCATCGGCGTCATCCACTGGTACAGCGCCAGCGCCTCGGCGAACTTGCCCGCCTTCATCAGCTCGTACAGCGCCACGGTTTCCCGCGGAAACGCGCAGCCCACCCCCGCCAAGAGGCCGTCACAGCCCAGCGCCAACCCTTCATAGGCCAGGTCGTCCACCCCCAGGAACAGCTGGAAGCGGGTCCCCACCGTGTTGCGCAGGTCCGTGATGCGGCGGATGTCGCCCGTGCTCTCCTTGATGGCCGCGATCCACTCGCAGTCCGCCAGTTCGACCATGTGCTCGGGCTTCAGGTCCACCCGGTAGGCCACTGGGTTGTTGTAGACCATGACCGGCTTTTGGGCCGCATTGGCGATCGTGCGCACATTCAGCATCGGGCTTCAGGTCCACCCGGTAGGCCACTGGGTTGTTGTAGACCATGACCGGCTTTTGGGCCGCATTGGCGATCGTGCGCACATTCAGCATCGCCTCGCGCGCATCCGCCACGTAGATCACCGAGGGCATCACCATGAAGCCGGCCACCCCCAGCTTGTTGGCCCCGTCCACATAGCGAAGCGCTTCGCGGGTGCTGGTTTCCGACACATTCGCCAGCACCGGAATGCGCCCGTCGGCCGCCTCCAGCGCGATCTGAGCCACCTGCAGTTTCTCTTCGAGCGAAAGCGTGCTGGCCTCGCCCAGCGAGCCGCAGGTCACCAGGCCGTGGATGCCGTTGCGGATCTGGAAGTCGATGTGGCGCGCGGTGCCTTCGGCATCGATGNCGTGCTGGCCTCGCCCAGCGAGCCGCAGGTCACCAGGCCGTGGATGCCGTTGCGGATCTGGAAGTCGATGTGGCGCGCGGTGCCTTCGGCATCGATGCGTTCGTCGGCGTGGAACTTGGTGGTGATGGCGGGGAAGATGCCTTGCCAGCGGGGATGGGTCATGGGTTGCTTCTGAAATCGGAGAGGTGGATGGAGAGCCCAAAGGGGGCCGTTGCTTCGGTAAATATATTAATAAGATATTTAAAATATCCGCTCAGGGTATTAGCAGATTGCATGCCAGCCGAAAAAATGATGAGCAGCCGGAAAACGGCTTGAGCGGCGGCTGCGGCGCTCCCTTCTGGCGCGTGCGGGCGCCGCGTCGTGGCACGGCGTGCACCTGATCGGGCCGCAATGAAAAACGCCCCGCTGCATGGCGCAGCGGGGCGTTTGGGCGAAGAAAAGAAAGCGGGGAGCGCTTGCTACTTCAGCGCCGTGGTCGCGTTAGCCACAGCCAGCGCCGTCATGTTGACGACGCGCCGCACCGTCGATGACGGCGTGAGTACGTGCGCCGAGCCCGCGGCGCCCAGCAGGATGGGGCCGACCGTGATGCCGTTGGCGCCCGTCATCTTCAGCACGTTGTACAGGATGTGGGCCGAATCGAGGTTGGGACACACCAGCAGGTTGGCTTCGCCGGTGAGCGTGCTTTCGGGCAGCGCGGTGCGGCGCACTTCTTCCGACAGCGCCGCATCGCCGTGCATCTCGCCATCGCATTCGATGTCGGGTGCCAGCTGCGCGAACAAGTCGCGCGCATGCCGCATCTTGTGCGCCGACCCGCGGTTCGAGGTGCCGTAGTTCGAGTGCGAGAGAAAGGCCACCTTCGGCGGCAGTCCGAAGCGGCGCACTTCTTCGGCCGCCATGAGCGCAATGTTCGCGAGCAGCTCGGCGCTCGGGTCTTCGTTCACGTTGGTGTCGGTGATGAACACCGTGCGCTTCTCGAGGGTGAGCGCGTTCAGCGTCGCGAAGCCAGGCGCGCCGCGCTTCAGGCCAATCAGGTTGCGGATGTGCTCCAGGTGCACGTCGAATCGCCCGACCAAGCCGCAGATCATGGCGTCGGCATCGCCCAGGTGCATCATCAACGCCGCGATAGTGGTGTTGGAGCGGCGCACCATGGTCTTGGCGGCCTCCGGCGTCACGCCGCGGCGGCCCATGAGCTTGTGGAAGCTCTCCCAGTAGGTGCGAAAGCGCGGATCGTCCTCGGGGTTGACGATCTCGAAATCGGTGCCCGCGCGGATATGCAGGCCGGCCTTCTGGATGCGCGCCTCGATCACCGCGGGGCGTCCCACCAGGATAGGCTGGGCCAGGCCTTCGTCGATGGCCCATTGCGCGGCGCGCAGCACGCGCTCGTCCTCGCCCTCGGCGTAGGCCACGCGCTTGGATGCGGCGATCTTGGCGGCGCTGAACACCGGCCGCATGAACATGCTTGTCTGGTAGACGAAGCGGGTCAGGTGCTGGCGGTAGGCATCCATGTCTTCGATGGGCCGCGCGGCCACGCCGGAGGCGGCGGCCGCCTTGGCCACGGCCGGCGCGATGCGCAGGATGAGCCGCGAATCGAAGGGCTTCGGAATGATGTAGTCGGGCCCGAAGGACAGCTCCTGCCCCGCATAAGCCGTGGCCACTTCCTCGCTGATGTCGGCCTTGGTGAGCTCGGCGATCTCCCGCACGCAGGCCAGCTTCATCTCTTCCGTGATCTTGCTGGCGCCGCAGTCGAGCGCGCCGCGGAAGATGTACGGGAAGCACAGCACGTTGTTGACCTGGTTCGGGTAGTCCGAGCGGCCGGTGGCAATGATGCAGTCGGGCCGCACGGCCTTGGCGAGCTCGGGGCGGATTTCGGGCTCGGGGTTGGCCAGCGCCAGGATGATCGGCTGGCCGGCCATGGTTTTCACCATGTCGGCGCTCATCACGCCGGGGGCGGAGCAGCCCAGGAACACATCGGCGTCCTTGACCACGTCGGCCAGGGTGCGGGCGCCGGTGTCTTTCTGGGCGTAGCGCGCCTTGGATTCGTCGAACCCGCCCGCGCGGCCCATGTAGATGAGGCCCTTGGAGTCGCAGGCGTAGATGTTGGCGGGCTTGACGCCCAGGCCCACCATCACGTCCAGGCAGGCAATGGCGGCCGCGCCGGCGCCCGAGACGGCGACCTTCACTTCTTCGATCTTCTTGCCGACCAGTTCCAGGCCGTTTATGAGCGCGGCGGCCGAGATGATGGCCGTGCCGTGCTGATCGTCGTGGAACACCGGAATGTTCATGCGCTCGCGCAGCTTCTTCTCGATGTAGAAGCACTCGGGCGCCTTGATGTCCTCGAGGTTGATGCCGCCCAGCGTGGGCTCCAGCGCCGCGATGATGTCGACCAGCTTGTCGGGGTCGTTTTCGGCCAGTTCGATGTCGAACACGTCGATGCCGGCGAATTTCTTGAACAGGCAGCCCTTGCCTTCCATCACCGGTTTGGCGGCCAGCGGGCCGATGTTGCCCAGGCCCAGCACTGCCGTGCCGTTGGTGACCACGCCCACCAGGTTGCCGCGGGCGGTGAAGTCGGCCGCCAGCGACGGATCGGCCGCGATGTCCAGACAGGGATAGGCCACGCCCGGCGAATAGGCCAGCGACAGATCGCGCTGGTTCAGCAGGGGCTTGGTCGGCGTGACCGAGATCTTGCCCTTGACGGGCGATCGGTGATATTCGCGCGCTGCTTCGCGAAGAGCTTCTTCTGCGGGTGACAGGGGTGCAGCCATGAAAAGTCTCCTTGTTTCTGACGGGCAATGAGGCTACCGCAAAAGCGGGGCCTGTTCAGAGAGGGGGAATGCCGAAAACGCCTGGATCCATAGCCAATTCGGTACGGAGCGCCGGTTCGCTAAACTCGAAAGTGTTAGCCAAGGTCAACTGAGGTTGCACGAGGCAATTCAAAGCCGTGCAACCCAAGCGCCCGGCCATCGTCAACCAAGACACACACAAAGACAACAGAGGGGCAGCGCATGACACCCGGAGCTTTCACCACCACCGACCCCGATGTCGTGGTCATCGGCGGCGGGCCTTCAGGCTCCACCGTGGCCGCGCTGCTGGCCGACAAGGGCCACGACGTGGTGCTGATCGAGAAGGCGCAACACCCGCGCTTTCACATCGGCGAGTCGCTTTTGCCCATGAACATGCCGCTGTTCGACCGGCTGGGCGTGCGCACCGAGGTCGAGGCCATCGGCATCAAGAAGCACGGCGCCGAGTTTGTCTCGCCCTGGCACGACCACTCGAGCCACTTCGACTTCGGCGAGGCGATGGACAAGAGCTTTCCCTACGCCGTGCACGTGCGCCGCTCCGAGTTCGACGAGCTGCTGTTCCGCCACGCCGGCAAGCGCGGCGCGCGCACCTTCGAAGGCCAGCGCGTGACCGGTGTCGACATGGAGGCCGGCAAGGGCACGGCCGACAACCGCCCGCTGGTCAAGGTGAAGGCCGACGACGGCACCGAAACCAGCTGGCGCCCGCGCTTCGTGATCGATGCCAGCGGGCGCGACACGCTGCTGTCGAACCAGTTCGATGCCAAGCAGCGCAACCGCAAGCATGCGAGCGCGGCGCTCTATGGCCACTTTGCCAATGCCGAGCGCCGGCCCGGCCGCTTCGAGGGCAACATCTCGCTCTTCTGGTTCGACCACGGCTGGTTCTGGTACATCCCGCTGAAGGACGGCACCGTGAGCGTCGGCGCCGTGGCCTCGCCCGCGTACTTCAAGCGCCGCCAAGGCAAGTCGCTCGAAGAATTCCTGATGGAAACCATCGCGCTCGCGCCCAAGCTGGCCGCACGCCTGAAGAATGCCACGTTGATGGAAGGCGCGACCACCACCGGCAACTACGCCTACGACTCCAAGTTCTGCCGCGGCGACCGCTTCATGATGGTGGGCGACGCCTATGCCTTCGTCGACCCGATGTTCTCTTCGGGCGTGTACCTGGCGATGAACAGCGGCTTCGAGGCGGCCAAGGCGGCCGACCTGTGGCTCAAGGGCGAGGCGAAGGAAGCCGAAAAGGCCTTCCGCCACTTCGAGAAGGTCATGAAGCACGGGCCGAAGATGTTCTCGTGGTTCATCTATCGCATCACCTCGCCGGCCATTCGCCGCCTGTTCATGGCGCCGCGCAACATCTGGCGCATGCAGGAGGCGCTGCTGTCCATATTGGCGGGCGACCTGTTCCGCGACACGCCCATCGGCCCACGCTTCTGGGGCTTCAAGGTGACGTACTACGCCTCGTGCATCGGCATCCTGCCGCAGGCCGTGAAGACCTGGGCATGGCGCCGCCGCAACCTGAAAGAGTCGTTGGAAGCCGCGAAGACCTGAGCCGCAGGCTCAATCTGGCGTGACGGTGTGCTGGGCGAGCGCTTCGAGCGCGCGCACCAGCGCCGAGTGGTCCTGCTGGCCATGGCCCAATGCGGCGCACGCGTTCATCAACTGCGCCGCGCCTGCCGTCTGCGGCAGGGCCACACCCAGCGCCCGGGCGCTCTGCAGCGCCAGGTTCAGGTCCTTCTGGTGCAGCGAGATGCGGAAGCCCGGCGCGAAAGTGCGCTTGATCATGCGTTCGCCGTGCACTTCGAGGATGCGTGAGCTCGCAAAGCCGCCCATCAGCGCCTGGCGCACCTTGGCGGGATCGGCGCCCGCCTTGGACGCGAACAGCAGCGCCTCGCCCACGGCCGCGATGTTCAGCGCCACGATGATCTGGTTGGCCACCTTGCAGACCTGGCCGTCGCCCACGTTGCCCACCAGCGTGACGTTCTTGCCCATCTTCTCGAGCAGCGGTCGCACCTGGCCGAAGGTGCCTTCGTCGCCGCCGCACATGATGGTGAGGCTCGCGGCCTTGGCGCCCACTTCGCCGCCGGAAACCGGCGCGTCGATGTAGCCGCAGCCGAGCGCGATGATGCGCTTGGCAAAACCCTTGGTGGCAATCGGATCGATGGAACTGCAGTCGACCACGATCTTGCCGCGCGAGCCTTTCAGACCTTCGGCCACACCCAGCGTGCCGGGCTCGCCGAACAGCACTTTCTCCACATCGGGCGTGTCGGGCACCATGATGAAGATCACATCGGCCTGGCGCGCCACCTCGGCCGCCGAGGCGCAGATGGTGGCCTTCGAGATGAAGGGCTCGGGCGTGTTGCCCTGGGTGTTCACGAAAAGCTGATGCCCCGCGTCGAGCAGGTGGCCCGCCATGGGTGCGCCCATGATGCCGAGGCCGATGAATCCGATTTTTTGAGATTGCGACATGTCTTCAGTTTCCTTGGATGCTGTTGTCTTCTTCGTTCACTTCTGCTGGGTCAGGGCCTGGCGCCATCCGAGCCCGTCGACGGTGTCCGTGCGCGGCTTGTATTCGCAGCCGATCCAGCCGTCGTAGCCGATCGCATCGATGTGCCTGAAGAGCCATGGGTAGTTGATTTCGCCCGTGCCCGGCTCGCCGCGCCCGGGGTTGTCGGCCAGCTGGATGTGGCCGATGCGCGCGAGGTTCTTCGCGAGCGTGTTGCCGAGCTCGCCTTCCATGCGCTGCGCGTGATAGATGTCGTACTGCACCCGCAAGTTGGAAGAGCCCACTTCGTCGATCAGGGCCAGTGCCTGGTCGGTGCGCGTCAAGAAGAAGCCCGGAATGTCGAAGGTGTTGATGGGCTCGATCAAAAGTCGCAGGCCGGCCGCTTCGAGTTCGCCGGCGGCAAGGCGCAGGTTCTCGACCACGGTCTTATGCGCGGCCTCGGTGCTCACGCCCGCCGGCACCTTGCCGACCAGGCAGTTGAGCTGCGGGCAGCCCAAGCCTGTGGCGTAGTCGATGGCCATCGCGATGCCTTCGCGGAACTCGCCGGTGCGGTCCGGATGGCAGGCGATGCCGCGCTCGCCCTTGTCCCAGTCACCAGCCGGCAGGTTGTGCAGCACTTGCTGCAGGCCGTTGGCGCGCAGGGCCGCGGAGAGTTCCTTCTTCTCGAAGGGGTAGGGGAACAGGTATTCCACCGCCTCGAAACCGGCCTTGGCGGCGGCCTCGAAGCGTTGCATGAACGGCAGCTCGGTGAAGAGCATCGTGAGGTTGGCTGCGAACTTGGGCATGGTGCGTGTCTCCCTGCTCAGTCCAGCATCTCGGCCGCGACGGCGGTCGGTGCATCGGCCGGGTGTTCTGCCAGGGGCTCGAACTCGGTGATGTTGTCGATCTCGGTGCCCATTGCGATGTTGGTCACGCGCTCGAGCATCACTTCGATGACGACCGGCACGCTGAACTCGGCCATCAGCGCTTCGGCGCGCTGGATGGCCGGCGCAATCTCTTCCTGCTTGTTCACCCGGATCGCCTTGCAACCCAGGCCTTCGACGACCTTCAGGTGATCGACGCCGTAGCTGCTCTCGATGCCGGCGTCAGGGCCCGCATTGATGTTGTCGAACGCGAGCTGCACGCAGTAGTCCATCTCGAAGCCGCGCTGCGCCTGGCGAATCAGGCCGAGGTAGGAGTTGTTGACCACGATGTGGATGTACGGCAGCTTGAACTGCGCGCCCACGGCCAGCTCCTCGATCATGAACTGGAAGTCGTAGTCGCCCGAGAGCGCGACGATCTTGCGCGTCGGGTCGGCGGCGCGTACGCCCAGCGCGGCGGGAATGGTCCAGCCCAGCGGGCCGGCCTGGCCGCAGTTGATCCAGTGGCGCGGGTTGTACACGTGCAGGAACTGCGCGGCCGCGATCTGCGAGAGCCCGATGGTGCTCACGTAGCAGGTGTCGTTGCTGAAGTTGTTGTTCATGCACTGATACACGCGCTGCGGCTTCATCGGCACGCTGTCGAAGTTGGTCTTTCGCAGCATGGTCTTCTTGCGCTCGATGCACGACTTGGCCCAGCTGCGGCGGTCGGTGAGCTTGCCGGCCGCCTTCATCTCCTCGGCCACGGCCACGAACTGCTCGAGAGCGGCCTTGGCGTCCGAGACGATGCCGAAGTCGGGCGTGAACACGCGGCCGATCTGCGTGGGCTCGATGTCCACGTGCACGAAGGTGCGGCCCTTGGTGTAGACGTCGACTGAGCCCGTGTGCCGGTTGGCCCAGCGGTTGCCGATGCCCAGCACGAAGTCGCTCGCCAGCATGGTCGCATTGCCATAGCGGTGGCTGGTCTGCAGGCCGCACATGCCGGCCATCAGCGGATGGTCATCGGGAATGGCGCCCCAGCCCATCAGCGTGGGAATCACCGGTACGCCGGTGGCTTCGGCAAAGCGCACGAGCAGGTCGGACGCATCGGCGTTGATGACGCCGCCGCCGGCCACGATCAGCGGGCGCTCGGCCGCGTTGAGCATGGCGATCGCCTTCTCGATCTGGGCCCTCGTGGCGGCCGGCTTGTAGGGGGTGAGCGGCTCATAGCTGTCGATGTCGAATTCGATCTCGGCCATTTGCACGTCGAAGGGCAGGTCGATCAGCACCGGGCCCGGGCGGCCCGAGCGCATCAGGTGGAAAGCCTGCTGGAACACCTGCGGCACCTGGCCGGGTTCCCGCACCGTGACCGACCACTTGGTGACCGGCTTGGAGATCGACTCGATGTCGACAGCCTGGAAATCTTCCTTGTAGAGCCGTGCGCGCGGCGCCTGGCCCGTGATGCAGAGGATGGGAATCGAATCGGCCCAGGCCGAATAGAGGCCCGTGATCATGTCGGTGCCCGCGGGCCCCGAGGTGCCGATGCACACGCCGATGTTGCCAGCCACGGCGCGGGTGTAGCCCTCGGCCATGTGCGAGGCGCCTTCGACGTGGCGCGCGAGAATGTGGCCGATGCTGCCGCGCTGGCGCAGAGCCGAATACATTGGGTTGATGGCCGCGCCGGGCACGCCGAAGGCCTGCGTCACGCCTTCTTTTTCCATCACCAGCACGGCGGCCTGGACCGCTTTCATTTTTGCCATGGGACTGTCTCCTTGAGTGAGGTCCACTGTAGGAAGCAGAGGCCAATCCAAGAAGACGGCTGCGGACCATAAAACCTATTCCACCTTGGAATAAGTGGCTACCATCCGGCCATGGACCGATTGCTGGCAATGGAAATGTTCGTGCGCGTGGTCGAGACCGGCAGCTTCTCGAAGGCGGCGCTCGAGTTCCACACCACGCAGCCCACCGTGACCAAACAGGTCGCGGCCACCGAGGCGCGCCTGAAGGTGCGGCTGCTCAACCGCAACACGCGCGGCGTGAGCCTCACCGAACCCGGCGCGCTCTACTACGAGAAGTGCAAGAACATCGTGCGCGAGGCCGAGGAGGCCGAGAGCATCGTGCAGCTGCGGCAGAACCAGGCCCAGGGGCTCTTGCGAGTCGGCACGTCGGTGGCCTTCGGGCGGCGCGTGGTGGTGCCGCTGGCGCTGGAATACATGCGTCGGCATCCACAGGTGCAGCTCGACCTGAGCTTCGAGGACCGGTACGTCGACCTCATCGCGCAGGGCATCGACGTGGCCATCCGCATGGGCAAGCTGGCCGATTCATCGCTGGGTGCGCGCTATCTGGGCACCAACCCCTGGGCCATGGTCGCGGCGCCGGGCTACCTGAAGAAGCACGGCACGCCCAAGCGCGCGCAGGACTTGAGCGCGCACGTGGCCCTCATCTACAGCAGCGTGGTGGGCGACGAGTTCTGGCGCATGCACACGCCCAAGGGCGATGCGGTGACGGTGCCGGTCTCGGGGCGCTTTCGCTCGAACAACCTTTCCGCAGTGCTGGCCGCGGCGCGCGACGGCCTGGGCATTGCACTCATGCCACGCTACGTGGCGAGCGAGTCGCTGGCTTCGGGCAAGGTGCTCGAAGTGCTCGGCGACCATGCACTGCCCGAGCAGGAGATCCACGCCGTCTTTCCCTCGCCCAAGCTGGTGCCGGGTAAGGTGTCGGGCTTCGTGGCCTTCCTGCAGGGACGGTTTGCCGAAGGGTGGTGGGGCTACTGACGGCGCTCCATCACCTTTTTCATGCTGGCGCGAAGGCGCTATGGCGCGGAATTTCAGGCCAGAAGAGGGGAACGCTGTTCAGTTGCTTTTCTTGTCTTCATCGGAGTCAGCGGCGCTGGGCGGGTTCTCCCACTGGCCCGATTCGAGGAACAGGCTCCACGCCGCCATGAACAGCGCAGCAATCACCGGGCCGACCACGAAGCCGTTGACGCCGAAGATCGCCATGCCCCCGATGGTCGACATCAGCACGATGTAGTCGGGCATTTGCGTGTCCTTGCCCACCAGCACTGGGCGCAGGACGTTGTCGACCAGTCCGATCACGAACACGCCGATGAAGATCAGGATGCCGCCCTGCCAGAAATGGCCGGTGGCCAGGTAGTAGATGGCCACCGGCCCCCAGATGAGCGCCGCGCCCACTGCGGGCAGCAGTGAGAGAAAGGCCATCAGCACGGCCCACAGCAGCGCACCCTGCACGCCCAGCAACCAGAAGGCCAGGCCGCCGATGGCGCCCTGCGCAATGGCCACCGCCACGTTGCCCTTCACCGTCGCGCGGATCACGGTGGTGAACTTGTTGAGCAGGTAGTGCGTGTGCGGCTTGGCCAGCGGCACGGCTTCGCGCATCAACTTGGACAGCGTCGAGCCGTCGCGCACCAGGAAATACAGCAGGTACAGCATCACGAAGAAGCTGATGACGAAGTCGAACGTGTTCTGGCCGATGGTGAGCGCCTGCCCCGCGATGAGCTGGCTGCCCTGGGCAGCGCCTGTGGAAATGCGGGCTTGCCAGGCCTCCATGTTGCCGAGGTTGAAGCGGTCGAAGATGCTCACCAGCCACTGCGGCAAGGCATTGAGGATCTGCTGGAAGTAGGCTGCGAAATTGATCTGCCCGGACCGGATGTTCTGCGTCACCTGCACGATCTCCTGCACCAGCGACACCCCGACCATCACCAGCGGAAGAATCACGATGAAGAGGCAGATCAGCAGCGTCGAAAGCGCCGCAATGTTGTGCCGGCCGGGCATTTGCTTGAGCAGCCGCTTGTAGAGCGGCGTGAACAGGATCGCCAGTGCAACGCCCCACAGCACCGCGCCGAAGAATGGCAACAGCACCCAGAGAAAGGCGACGGTGACGACGGCGAGCAGGGCGAGAAACACGCCGCGCTGGAGTTGGGGTGAGTTCATAGGTGATTCAGACTGTAGCCGAGCCGGAACGCGTTCCGGTATCGGTCGGCAGGCCCTTGTCCTGGTGGCCGCTTTGGCCGGCGCGGGACAAGCCCGGGCGGTGTCAGCGCCTGGCGCGCGGCAGCGCCACCGGCGCCAAGGTGGCGCGCAGCCGGGCCGGGGCGTCGGGCTCGGCCGTGGGGCCGACCTCGAGCGAGCGTTCCACGTTGCCGATGTGCTCGATCATCAGCGCGCGCGCCCTGGCGGTGTCACCGGCTTCCAGTGCGGCGACGATGGCGCCATGCTCCGCGCAAGACTGCCCGGCCTCGTGCCTCGACTGGTAGAGCGTGGCGGCCAGCGTGGTGCGGGCCGTGAGGTCGCGCAGCACGTCGACCAGCAGCTGGTGGCCCATCTGTTCGGCGAGGCAAACATGAAAGTCCGCCAGCAGGAACGCGCGCGTGGCGGCGTCGGCGCCCTCGACGGCGCGCTGCTCGTCGGCGATGTGGTCGCGCAGCTTGCGAATCACCTTTTGCAGCGGCCGGCCTTCGCTTTCGGCCAGGATGCCGGCTTCGACGATGCGTCGCGCCGAGAAGGCATCGCGCGCTTCGTCGGCCGAGGGCTCCACCACGTACCAGCCGCGGCGCGACTGCACCTCGACGAAGCCGCGCGCCTGCAGCTGCATGAGCGCTTCGCGCACCATGGTGCGGCTGACCGCGAAGTTTTCGGCCAGCGCCTGCTCGCCGAGGCGCTCGCCGGGTGCGAGCTTTTGCGCCAGGATGGCTTCGACCACCCGTTCGGCAATGGAGGTTGGATTGACGTCGGCGGCCATCGGGGTCAGTGGCTGGCAGCGCCCGCGCCCAGGGGCGCCGCCGGCTGCTCGGACTCGGCCAGCGGCTCGTCGTCGGGCGAATAGGAGCCATCGAGCACGGCATGCGCGCGCTGGCGGTCGATGTCGCCCTCCCAGGCCGCGATGGCCACCGTGGCCACACAGTTGCCGATCAGGTTGCCCAGCGCGCGGGCAATGCCCATGAACCAGTCGACCGAGAGCACCAGCACCAGCCCGATGGCGGGAATGGCCGGAATCGCATGCAGCGTGGCGGCCAGCACCACGATCGCCGAGCCCGGCACGCCGTGCGCGCCCTTGGAAGTGACCAGCGCAATGGCCAGGATGGTCAAGAGGTCGGCCATCGAGATCGGCGTGTTGGTGGCCTGCGCGATGAACACGGCCGCCAGCGTGATGTAGATCGAGAACGCGTCCAGGTTGAACGAATAGCCCGTGGGAATCACCAGGCCGACTGTGGAGTCGCGAATGCCCATGCGGCGAAGCTTGGCCATGATCTGCGGCAGCACGCTGTCCGACGAGGTGGTGGCGAACACGATGGCGAGCTCCTCGCGCAGGTAGCGCAGCAGCTTCCACAGGCTGAAGCCCGACATGCGCATGACCAGCCCCAGCACCACGAACACGAAGACCAGCACCGCGCCGTAGAAGAGGGCGACCAGCATGCCGAGCTGCTTGAGAGAGCCGATGCCGTATTTGCCTACGGTGAAGGCAATGGCGCCCAGCACGCCGAGCGGCGCCAGCTTGATGATGATGCCCATGATCTTGAACAGCACCAGCGAGAGCGCGTCCACCACCGCGCCCACCGGCTTGCCGCGCTCTCCGAGCAGCGACAGCGCGCAGCCGAACAGCACCGCGAACAGCAGCACCTGCAGCACGTCGCCGGTGGCAAAGGCGTTCACCACCGTGGTGGGAATCAGCTTCATCAGGAACTCGACCGTGCCGCCGCTCGTGAGCTTGTCGGCGTTCGAGGCATAGGCGCTCATGGCGGCGGCGTCGAGCTTGCCCGGGTCCACGTTCATGCCCACGCCGGGCTCGAACACAAAGGCCAGCACAAGGCCCATGGCCAGTGCAATGGTGGTCAGCACCTCGAAGTAGATCAACGCCTTCACACCGACCCGGCCCACGCGCTTCAGGTCGCCCGCGCCGGCGATTCCGTGCACCACCACGCAGAACACCAGCACCGGGATGATCATCTTGATCAGCTTGATGAAACCGTCGCCGAGCGGCTTGAGTTTGACGGCGAACTCCGGTATGAAGAGGCCAGCGAGCACGCCGAGCACCAGCGCTATGACGACTTGGCCGAAGAGGGATTTGGCGAAACGGGGCATGGGGCGACCTTCCATGGGTTGAATGCAAGATCACCAAAATCTTGCATACAAGCAATGTAGGCAAGAAGGCTCCGATTCGTTCCGAGGGTATTCCCGTCTTCCATGGCGGCGTCGCACTCACGCAACCACTATGAATTAGTGTGACATTTTCACATTACTCACATATAGTCACATTCAAATGACTTGCGGGCCCGCTTTCGCTTTAAATGGAGAGCGGGTGGCCGAACGGGTTAGCTTATGTATCAGTTCTTAAGAAAATCGAAGCCCACATCGATGCGTGTTAGCTTGTCCGGCCCCCGGACGGGGCTAACGCGGGTGCGCGGCTTCTCGCTGATCGAACTGATGGTGACGGTGGCGATCGTCGGCATCCTCGCGGCCATTGCCTATCCCTCGTACACCAGCTACATAGTTCGCTCCAATCGGTCGGCGGCCCAGGGTTACATGCTCGAGGTCAGCAGCCTGCAGCAGCGCTACCTGCTGGACGCGCGGACCTATGCAGCTGACCTTGCCACGCTTAATTCGAGCGTTCCCTCCCACGTGTCGTCCAACTACACGGTCACGACGCCCCTCAAGACCGGAACCACGCTACCTGGCTTCACGGTCACGGCAACGCCGATCGGCAGCCAGTTGGCGCGGGACACCGCCTGCGGAACGCTGACCATTGATGAGGCGGGCACGAAAACCGCGTCGGGCTCCAGGGGAGTGGCGGGATGCTGGTAGGCCGCCGTTCGAAGCTCCGCGCGCAGGGCTTCACGCTGATTGAACTGGTTACAACCATCACGGTCATGGCGATCCTGGCCGGCCTCGCGTTGCCCTCCTTCAGCGCATTCGTTGCCAACCAGCGCATCCGCAACGTCTCCTTCGACCTCATGGCTGCCCTCACGCTTGCCCGCAGCCAGGCTGTGACCCGCAACACCAGCGTATCCCTGCAGAAGGTCGGAACCGCCTGGGACGGTGGTTGGAGAGTGAGCGATGGCACCCTCACGTTCCACAACCAGGAAGCCTACAAGAACCTCTCGATCACCGATTCGCAGGACCTGGGCGCCATCACCTATGGCAAGGATGGCCGCACCGTGACAACGAGCACTAAATTCACCATCGCACCGTCGTCCGAGGTGAGCGGCGTGAGTTCGCGCTGTGTCTCCATCGGCCTGAGCGGCGTGCCGAGCAGCAGCACGGGAGCCTGTTGATGTCACTCCGTACTTATGGTCACCTGCCTTCGGGGGCCGCACAACAGCAAGGGATCGCTCTGGTCGAAGTGCTGGTCTCGCTCGTCATCCTGCTGTTCGGGCTGCTTGGCCTCGTGGGGGTGAGCAGTCGTTCGAGCACGGCCGAAATGGAGTCCTATCAGCGGGTCCAGGCCCTTCAGCTCGTGCAGGACATGTCGGACCGCCTCAACGCCAACCGGAAGGTTGCGACGTGCTACTCCAATGGAGCGACCGGCGTGAAATTGGGCACTGGCACCGGGAACACCGGGGCGGCGAGCTGCGCTGCGGGAAATGCGCAGCAGCAGGCGCGAGCCGTGGCCGATCTGGCGGCCTGGGACAGCATGCTCAAGGGGCAGGCCGAGATCCAGCCGGCCACCAAGCCCGGCCAGGCGAGCACCAACGTCGGCGCCATGATCGGCGCTATCGGCTGCGTGACGCTCGACGACGCCGCAAACAACGTTTACATGATCGCCGTGTCGTGGCAAGGCCTCGTCAAGACGGCCGCTCCGACCCTGGCAGATGGCACCACTGCATTCCCCTGCGGAAGCGGCGCCTACAGCGACGAAAAACTGCACCGGGTCGTCACCACCAAGGTCCGGATCGGGGCACTCTCGTGAAAAAGCCAACTATGTTCCATCGAAGACGGTGCGGCCGGGGCTTTACGCTGATCGAGTTGATGGTGGCCATCACCCTTGGTCTGTTCCTTCTGATCGGCCTGAGCAGCCTGCTGGTGTCAACCGTCAGCTCCCGGTCCGAGCTCGACAAGTCTTCGCGCCAGATCGACAACGGGCGCTACGCATTGCAGGTGCTCACCGACGACATACAACTCGCCGGCTTTGTGGGCGCAAGCTCGAGCACGGCTTTCGCGACCGTGACGCCCGTGGCCTGCCCGTCGAGCATTGCCGACTTGGGCTATTCGGCGACGACGAGCCCGGGCACCTCCAACGTTCCGTTGCCGGTCTACGCGCTGGGCAGCGAGCCGAGTTGCCTCGACCACGTGATGTCCGGCACCGCCATCCTGGTCGTCACGCGCGTCGGCACGAGTGCCGTGACGGTGGCCTCGGCGGTCAGCGGCGAGCGCTACCTGCAGATCTCCGCCTGCTCGACCGACTTGCTGCCCTTCGTGGCGGCGGCCGGCTCCTCGACATCGAGTTTCAACCTGATGCAGAAGGACTGCCTTTCGACCAAGCTCGCGCCGGTGCGCAAGATCGTGCAGCACGTGTACTTCGTGAGCACCTGCAACGTGTGCGGCACCGACACCACACCCACGCTCAAGATGGCCGAATACGTCAATGGAGCGATGACCATCACACCGCTGGTGGAAGGCATCGAAAACCTGCAGCTCGACTACGGCGTCGACATGGATGCCAACGGCTCACCCGACTGCTACACCAGCAACCCGGGCAGCCCTCCCACGGCGGAAGTCGCCGTGGCCGTGTGCCCGCAAACGACGCCGGCCTACGACTGGACAGTGGCCGCGACCAATTGGGCCAACGTCATGGCAATCCGCATACACGTGCTGGCGCGCAACACCGAGTCCAGCAGCGGCTGGACCGACTCCCGGACCTACAACCTCGGCCTGGCAACGCCGACGGCCGGCCCGTTCAACGACCGCATCAAGCGGCACGTCTACAGCACGGTTGCCCGCCTGTACAACAGCTCGGGCCAGAGAGAAACACCATGAACCGTTCCAAAAATGCCTTCGCCCGCGCAAGGGTCCAAACAGGTGCAACCTTGCTGGTCTCCATGATCTTCCTGGTGGTGCTGACGCTCATGGTGGTTTCAGCCGTCAAGGTCACCAACGTCAACACGAAGGTGGTCGGCAACATGCAGACCGAGAGCGAGGCCAATGCGGCTGCAATGCAAGCGATCGAAGCGACGATCAGCACGGACTTCACATCGATGCCGGTGGCCAGCACCACCACGGTGGACATCAACAACAGCGGCCAGACCGGTTCCGCATACACCGCTGCCGTGGCTGCGCCGGTATGTACCGGCATCAAGCCCATCAAGCTCAGCGAACTGGATGCCACCCTGACCAGCGACCAGCCCTGCTACGTGAGCGGCGCCTCGCAGAACACGGGCATCGCCGGCAGCAGCGCTGGTGGCAATTCGCTGTGCTCCAACTCCAACTGGGACGTCAGTGCCAGCGCTACCCCGCCCGCCGGTGGCGCTCCGAACGCCCCGACTCACCAAGGCATTGCAGTGCGCGTCGCAGTGGGTGCGGCATGCTGATCAAACGGGAGTCGGACATGACGAAGAAATCGAATTTCTGGCAGTTGAGTGCCTTGGCTTTGCTTGCGCTGGCAAGCGCCGGCGCAAGGGCCGACGACATCGACATCTATCAGGGCACGGTCAGCGGCGGCGCCCCCAACCTGCTGCTAATGCTCGACAACTCGGCTGCGGCGAGTGCGAGTTCGAGCTTCACCTGTTCTGAACTGACAGTGAACGATCCCTCGAAGAATCTGGGCTTCGAGCAGTGCGGGTTGTACAGCGCCATCAAGTCAGTCGCCACCGATGCCGCCCTGAACGGCAACATCAGTCTGGGCCTGATGTACTTCCCAACGGGCGGGGCCAACGGCGGCACTTTCGTCCTGCCCGCTGCATCGCCGGCGCCGAGCTCCCTGCTGCTGATGGACGGTAACGGTACCGACGGCAAGGGTGTCAACCAGATGCTCTCGAGGGTCGCGGCTTTGAGCCTTGCCAGCGATAAGTCGAACAACAACCAGACTGCTCAGGCCATGCAGGAAGCTTGGGCCTTTTACCAGGGCAAGACCGGTCTGTCTGGCACCACCTACCCGGGGCTGACGAACCAGCAAGCCTGTGCCAGGAATTTCCTTCTCTACATCACGCTCGCCACCAACAACCAGAAACCACAGGACAGCGGCAACGTGGGCGGATCTGCCTTGCAGACAGCCGGAGCCCTGACCTCGCTTCCCACCCAGGTGGCGCTGCCGAGCTGGAAGTCGCCGATCTCTCCGAACGCCACAGCGGCTGCCAAGTACAAGAGCGACTACTCCGACGAGTGGGCGAACTTCATGTACACGGGGACTTCACCCAACCTCACGACGCCTTATCCGGCCATCACCACCTACACCATCATCCTGAGCGATGGCAGCAACCCGGATTACGAGCAGCTCATGGTCAGCATGGCCAACCAGGGGGGGGGCGCGTATTTCATAGTGAAGCTTGGCGACGTCAGCGCACTGGCCGATGCCATCAAACGGGTGTTCACGGAAGTGCAGGCCGTCAACAGCGTGTTCGCAGCGCCTGTATTGCCGGTGAGTGCCAACACGCAGGGCACCTACGTCAACCAGATCTACATGGGCATGTTCCGCCCGGACGGCTCCGACAACCCGCGCTGGATGGGCAATCTCAAGCAGTACCAGTTCGGCGTGGACATCACCGACCCGACCGCGCCCCAGCTGTTTCTGGCCGATGCCTCCTGGGGCACCTATTCGGCCGGCACCAATGCGAACCGGGCGTTGAGCGCGTCGGGGACCGGGTTCATCTCGCCCTCGGCGGTCAGCTTTTGGACCTCCAAGGACATCGCTTCGCTGCCTGACTCCAAGGGCGGCTTCTGGCTCAATGCCTTCAAGGCGCAAGGCGCCGCGGACGGCTACGACTGGGCGGACGGACAGGTCGTCGAGAAGGGCGGGGTCGGGCAGCAGATCCGTCTCAAGTACCTGAAAGACAGTTATCCCACGACTTCGACGGCAAGCGCGACGACGGCACGCAACGTGTACACCTGCGTCGGCACCGGGTGTACCGCCAATGCGGCATTGAGCACGATGCCTTTCAAGGCCGGTAACACGAACCTCACATCCACCGCGCTGGGAATCCCGGCGTCGAGCTCGGTAACGGCCGTCAACCTGATCAACTGGGCGCGCGGCGACGACACGTTCGCGGCAGGCGACTCAGTCGCAGGGACTGAGGGCAACACCCTGCCAGATTCCAGCATCACGATTCGCGGTTCGGTGCACGGCGACGTGCTGCACTCACGGCCCGCGGTGATCGACTATGGCGGCGCGACCGGCGTGGTGGTGTTCTACGGCGCCAACGACGGAATGTTCCGCGCCATCAATGGCAACCAGCCCAACAATCCCACCGACAGCAGTAAGCCCAAGGGCAGCTGTACGTTGTCGACGACGTGCGCCATTACCGTGAAGGACGCTACCGGCGCCACCGCAAGCGTGCCCCCGGGCGGCGAGCTGTGGAGCTTCGTGCCCTCGGAGTTCTACTCGGGCCTTCAGCGGCTTTACCAGAACAGCCCGGCGCTGAAGCTGGGCAACTCCTCCACGGGCACCCCGAAGACCTACTTCTTCGATGGCGCGCCGGGCGTCTACCAGAACAGCACCACAGGCAAGGCCTACCTCTTCCTGTCGGCGCGCCGTGGCGGCCGGTTGCTCTATGCACTGGACGTGAGCGATCCGGCCAACCCGAAGTTCATGTGGAAGCGCACCAATGCCGATACCGGCTTTGGAGAACTCGGGCAGACCTGGTCGCAGCCGAAGGTGGCAATGATCAAGGGCCGCACGAATCCTGTGCTGATTTTCGGTGCCGGCTACGACACCAATGAAGACGCCGAGCCGCCACTGGCCGACACCATGGGCCGAGGGATCTTCATCGTCGACGCGGTTACCGGCACCATGCTCTGGCAGGCCGGCCCTGGCGGTAGCGGTACGACTTGCACCGGCAACCCCTGCGCACTGGCGGGCATGAACTACGCGATTCCGGGCGACGTTACGCTGGTGGACCGAGACTTCGACGGCTACATCGATCGGCTCTACGCTGCAGACACGGGCGGCAACATCTGGCGCGTGGATCTCCAGCCGACCGGCAGCGGCGACTTGAGCACCTGGCAGGCGACTCAGATTGCCGCGTTGGGCGGAACCGGCACGACCAAGCGCAAGTTCTTCTTCCCGCCCGACGTGGTGCTGACGAAAAACTACGACGTGCTGCTGAACATCACCGGCGACCGGGAGCACCCGCTGCTGACCCAGAAGGCCACCAGCATCGTGAACCGCTTCTACATGGTCAAGGACACCAACGTGGGAGGAAATGCATCCACCTGGACGCCCGTGCGCGATGACACCAGCAGCACCGCGGACGCCGAGCCCACTGCGCTGTTTCACGTCACTGATTCTGTCCCGTACAACGGCACGCTGAGTGGGTTCTACAGGACCCTGAGCGGCTCGGGTGAAAAGGGCGTGAATGCGCCGACCACCGTCGGCGGCATCGTCTACTTCGGCACCAACCAGCCCATTGTCCCGAGCACCACAAGTTGCCAGGCCAACCTGGGTTCCGCGCGCAGCTATGGCATCAACTTCCTGACGGGCAGTGCGACCTCCAAGCTGCTCGACGGCGGCGGGCTGGCGCCTTCGCCGGTGTTCGGCATCGTCACGGTCAACGTCAACGGCACGAATCGGCAGTTGCCATTCCTGATCGGCGGTGGCGGCGGCTCCGGTGCGGACGGTAAATCGGGTCTCGGCGCGCAAAAGCCGATCATCCCCCTCCACGCCACACGAAAGAGAACCTACTGGTTCCGTGAGACCGACCGCTGAAAGTAGGTTCAGCTCGCTCAAGCATGAGCGAGCGCCCCTGCAAACAGCCTGACCATCTCACGATCAAAGGCAAGCAGGTCTTGCGGCTTGCGGCTCGTGATCAGGTTGCCGTCGACCACGACTTCGCTGTCGACCCACCTGGCGCCGGCATTGGTCAGGTCGGTGCGCAAAGACGGCCACGACGTCAGCGTGCGGCCTTGGACGGCCCCGGCCTCGATCAGCGTCCACGGTCCGTGGCAGATGGCGGCGACGGGCTTGCCGGCCTTGAAGAAGTCGCGAACGAAGGTGACGGCCTCCTCGTCGATGCGCAGCGCATCAGGGTTCATCACGCCGCCGGGCAGCAGCAGCGCATCGAACTCATGGGCGGCCGCCTGCGAAAGCGGTATGTCGACGTTGAACTCGTCGGCCGTTTTGTGATGCTTCCAGCCGCGCACCGTGTTGTTCTTCGGCGAGACGATCTTGGTGACGGCGCCCACAGCCTCGAGGGCCTTGCGGGGTTCCGTCATCTCCGACTGCTCGAAGCCATCGGCCACGAGAATGGCGACCTTTGCGCCATCGAGTAAGGTTTTGCTCATGGGGAATCCTTTCGACCGTGCCTCATCCAGAGGACATCGGCCATTCGTTCGTGCGTTTGCATTGGGGGGATGTGGCGCGCTTTTCATGCCATGCGCTTTTGCCCACGAGCCAAGCTCATTGGGCGGGTCCGCCGGCTTGTCTGGGGATCCTTGCGTCGTGCTCTCCAAGTTTCACAAAAGCACCGTCGGGGCCCAGAGGAGCGCACCACATCCGAAAAAACAGATTGCGCCGCCGGTCTCTTTCCTTGTGTCAGCGAGATGCCGAAGCACTGTAGGAATTTGGCCGACGGCGGCTCTTTTTTCAGGCGGGCTCTGAAATCTCGCAGAGCGCTTCGGCCACGGGCGCCGGTTGGCGTTCCTTCACGGCAATGTCGCCTAGCGCCACGATGCCCACCAGCCGCTTGTCCCGGTTGACGATCGGCAGGCGCCTGATCTGGTACTCGCCCATGATCGCGGCAGCGCGTGCCACCGGCTCGTCTTCATAGGCCCAGCGGATGTGCTCCGACATCACGTCGCGCACCTTGGCTTCGCCGCCACGGCCTTCAGCCACCGCTCGAATGGCAATGTCCCGGTCCGAAATGGAACCGATCATCCGATCGTTCTCGCCCACCGGCATCATGCCGAAGTCGCCATCGCGCATGCAGCGCGCGGCTTCCGCAATCGTTGCGTCGGGACTGATGACCTGCACGTCCCGGCTCATGACATCCTTGATCGTGTGCATAAGAATCTCCTCGTCGGTTGAAGGCATGCGGAAAGTCCAGCCGTTCGTTCGTTCCTCCGGCGGCACCCATGCCTTGCTTCACTTTGCGAAAGTTTGCGGCCCTGCATCTGTAGGACTCCGCCCCCCACGCGCGTGATCGCCCGCATCACATGCCTGCGCACCGAACTTTTTCCTTGGGTAACAACTTTCCGCTGGCGAGTGCGGGCGGGTTTCGGGGGCATCTCCCGGTCTCCCGTTAGGATTTGCCCGATGAGAACATTGCCTCTTTCCCGCTCGAGCGAAATTCCGGTCCTGGGTCTCGGCACCTGGCGCATGGGCGAGGCGGCCAACCACCGCAAGGCCGAAGTGGCCGCCGTGCGCGAAGCCATTGCCATGGGTTACCGGCTGATCGACACCGCCGAGATGTACGGCGAGGGCGGGGCTGAAACGGTGCTGGGCCAGGCATTGGCCGAAGCCCTGCGCGCGGGGGACGTGCGGCGCGACGAGCTCTTCATCGTCAGCAAGGTCTATCCGCACAACGCGAGCCGGCGCGGCACGCCCGAGGCTTGCGAGCGCAGCCTGAAGCGCCTCGGGCTCGATACGATCGACCTCTACCTGCTGCACTGGCGCGGCAGCCATCCGCTGCGCGAAACGGTCGATGCGCTGCAGGCGCTGATGGCCAAGGGGCGCATCGGTCATTGGGGCGTGAGCAATTTCGACATCGACGACATGGAAGAGCTGGCGCATGTCATCGGCGACGGACCCGGTTGCGCGGCCAACCAGGTGTATTTGTCTCTGGGCGAACGCGGGCCCGAATTCAGTCTGCTGCCGTGGCTGCGCGAACACGGCATGCCGTTGATGGCCTACAGCCCCATCGATCAGGGCGCACTGGCAGGGGACGATGCACTGGGAGCGCTGGCGGGCCAGCTCGGCGTGACCGCCGCGCAGCTTGCGCTGGCAGCGGTAATTTCTCGGCCCGGCGTGGTTGCGATTCCGAAGGCGGTGCGCAGCGCGCACCTTCAGGAGAACCTTGCCGCCGCTTCCCTGAAGCTCGATACGGCCACGCTCGCCGAACTCGAACGTCTCTATCCGCCGCCTCGGCGCAAGACGCCGCTGGCGATGATCTGACGGGCTTCTAGTGCGCCTCGGCCTGCTTGGCCGCGTCGATCACGGCCTGCTCGTCGTGCTTCGCACCATTGAGGAACAGGTTCAGCAGCACCGCGCTGATCGATGCCAGCAGAATGCCCGACTCGACCAGCGAGTGGATCGCATGCGGCATCCACTGCTTGAAGTTGGGTGCGATGAGCGGAATCATGCCGATGCCGATCGACACCGCGACGATCATCGCGTTGTGCCGGTTGCCCTTGAAGTCCACGCCCGAAAGAATGCGGATGCCCGTGGCGGCCACCATGCCGAACATCACCAGGCCCGCGCCGCCCAGCACCACGGTGGGCAGTGACTCGATCAGCGCGGCCATCTTGGGCAGCAGCCCGAGCACGACCAGGATCACGCCCCCCGCCACGCAGACATAGCGGCTCTTGATGCCCGTGACGGCCACCAGGCCCACGTTCTGCGAAAAGCTGGTGTACGGAAAGGTGTTGAAGATGCCGCCGATCAGCGTGCCCAGGCCGTCGGTGCGCAGCCCGCGCGCGAGGTCCTTCTGGCCGATCTTGCGATCGGTCATCTCGCCGACCGCGAGAAACATGCCGGTCGATTCGATCATCACCACGATCATGATCAGCGTCATCGTAAGAATGAGGATCGGGTCGAACTGCGGCATGCCGAAGTGGAACGGCAGCACCACGTCCACCCAGGCCGCCTTGCCGACCTTCTCGTAGGTCATGAGCCCTGTCGCCGAGGCCACCACCGCGCCGATCACGATGCCCAGCAGCACCGAGATGTTGGCGATGAAGCCCTTGGCGTACTTGACGATCAGCAGGATGGACACCAGTACCAGCGCCGCTACGCCGAAGCCCGAAAGGTCTGCGTACTTGGGGTTGGGCACCGTCGGCATGATGGCGAAACCCTTGGGCACTGCGGGAATCGAGCTGCCCGGCGAGGTCACCTCGGCCAACCACTTCGCATAAACCGGATCGACCAGCGCCGGCGCCGTCGGGCCCACGGGATTGCCGAAGATCCAGTTGATGCCCACGCGCATCAGGCTGATGCCGATCACCGCGATGATGGTGCCCGTGACCACCGGCGGAAAAAAGCGCAGCATGCGGCTCACCAGTGGGGCGATCAGTATCGACACGATGCCCGCACCGATGATGGCGCCGAACAGCAGCTGCGCGCCGTTCTGCCCGGGGTTGGCATTGGCAATGGCCACCATGGGCGCGACCGATGCGAAGGTGACGCCCATCATCACCGGCAGCTTGATGCCGAACCACTGCGTGGCGCCCAGCGCCTGGATCAGCGTGGCAATGCCGCAGCAGAACAGATCCGCCGAGATCAGCAGCGCCACCTCGTCGGGCGAGAGCTTGAGCGCGCGGCCGACGATCAGCGGCACCGCCACGGCGCCCGCATACATCACCAGCACATGCTGCAGGCCCAGGGCCGCGAGCTTGCCCGAAGGCAGGCGCTGGTCCACCGGATGGACTGTCTGAACTGGGGAATAGGTTTCGGCCGTCATCGTGTGTCTCCTGGCGCGGCAAGGGGAACGTGCGTGGTACGGCGCGGATGTCCGTGGCGTCCACAGTATGTGTACGCCAAACTGTATACAATTTATGGCGCAAAGCTGGATGCAGGAAAACCCGCATCGCCGCGCCCGGTCAGGCGAGCAGGGCCTTCACCAGGTCGAGTTGCCGGTCAGGCTTTTCGGTGCCCAGTTCGAGACTGGCCTCGATGCGCTCCAGGTGATCGATCATGCAGGCCACCGCGCCTTCCGCGTCGCCCTTGCGGCAGATGCGCAGAAACTCCGAGTGCTCGTCCGATGAGCAGTGCGGGTCGTTCGACGAGTGGTACAGCATGGCGATGAGCGAGCTGCGCGCCACCAGTTCGCGCACCAGTTCGGCCAGCGTCTTGTTGCCCGTGGCCTCGGCCAGTGCCACGTGAAAATCGCCCAGCACTTTCTCGCGCACGGTGCCCGTGGTGGTGGTCTGGCGTAGCGCGGTGCGCTCGAATCGGATGTGCTGCTCCAGCACTTGGTAGTCGCGCGGCCGCGCATTGGCGATGAACAGGCGCACCACTTCGCTTTCGAGGATGCGGCGCACCGCGAACACCTCGCGCGCCTCCTGCACCGTCGGCTGGCAGACGAACGCGCCCTTGTCGGGAATCATCTCGATGAGCTTGTCTTTCGACAGCATGAGCAGGGCCGCGCGGATCTTGGTGCGGCTCACCGAATAGACGCGGCCCAGCGCTTCCTCGCGCAGCCAGGTGCCGGGCGGCAGGCGCTTCTCGACGATGGCGGTGGCAATGTCCTGCGCAATGCTCTCGATGGAACTGCTCTTGTCGGTGGCAGCCGCGCCGTTCTCGGCAGAAGCGGCGGTGGCAATAGGGGAGGCGGGAGAGGCAGGGGATTTGGCGCGAGGCATGCGGAGATTGTGGCTCAGCGGGCTGGCCGCCGACCCCCGTGCCGCCCCTAGCGTGCGGCCAGGGTAAAGCCTTCGAGCGCACCCGTCATGCGCTTGGGCAACGGATGCGCCAACTCGCCGCGCTTGCTGGTCTGCAGCTTCAGCGCGACCAGCGACTCGATGAGCTTGGTGGCCGCCGCCACGCCGTCGATCACCGGCACATTGAGCAGGCCGGCGATGTGCTCGCACAAGTCGGTCATGCCGGCGCAGCCGAGCACGATGCAATCGGAGCCGTCTTCGTCGAGCGCGCGCCGGCATTCGCCCACGATGCGTTCGCGCGCATTGGAGCCGGGCTCCTCGAGTTCAAGCACTGGCAGCTCGCAGGCGCGCACGTTGGCGCAGAAGCGCTCCATGCCGTAGATCTCGGCCAGGTGCCAGGCCTGGCCCATGGTGCGGCCCAGCGTGGTGACCACGCTGAAGCGGCTGCCCACCATGCTGGCCATGTGCATCGCGGCTTCTGCAATGCCCACCACCGGGCCGCGCGCGAGTTCGCGGGCGGCCTTCAGGCCCGGGTCGCCAAAGCAGGCGATCACGTAGCCATCGATGCCCTCGCGCTCGCCGGCCGCAATCTCCCGCAACAGGCCGGGTACGGCCAGCGCCTCGTCGTAGTGGCTCTCGATGGAGACCGGCCCCATGGCGGGGCTGACCGCGACGATCTCGGTGCCGGGCTGCGCAACCGCGCGGGCGCAGGCACCGATCTTCTCGGTCATGCTCCAGGTGGTGTTGGGATTGATGATCTTGATGCGCACGGCGCGGTCCTTCTCTTTCAGTAGTTCAAGTCTTGTTGTTGCGGTTCAGCAGCACGTAGAGCACGAAGCCAAGACCCATGCCGATGAACCATGCATAGTTCGCGCCACCACGCAAAGCCGGCACCATCACGCAAAGAATCGGCACCAGCGCGGAAGGGATCAGCGCCTGGATCGCCTTCGGGTTGTAGCCGCCGCTGTACCAGTATTCGCCCTTTGGGCTCATGGAGTAGAGCGCATCCACATCGATGCGCTGCTTGCGCACGAAGTAGTAGTCGGCAATCAAGATGCCGAACAGAGGGCCGATGAACGAACCCAGCACGTCCAGCGTGTAGTGGATGACCTCGGGGCTGTTGTAGAGGTTCCACGGGGTGAGAAACACCGAGCCCACCGCGGCGATCATGCCGCCCGTGCGCCAGCTGATGTGCTGCGGCGCCACGTTCGAGAAGTCGAAGGCCGGCGAGACGAAGTTGGCGACGATGTTGATGCCGATGGTCGCGATCATGAAGGTCAGCGCGCCCAGCACCACGGCGGTGGTGCTGTCGATCTTGCCCACGGTGTGCACCGGATCGGTGATGAGTTCGCCAAACACCGGCAGCGTGGCGGCCGTGGTGATCACGGTCAAGAGCGAGAAGAAGACGAAGTTGATCGGCAGGCCCCAGAAGTTGCCCTTCTTCACCGCATCGAAGCTCTTGCCGTAGCGCGAGAAGTCCCCAAAGTTGAGCATCGGGCCGCTGAAGTAGCTCACCACCAGCGCAATGGCCGAGAGCATCACGGGCAGCGCGTCCCAACCCTGGAACTTGATGCCGCCCAGGTTCAGGTCGATGTTGCTCCAGCCCGCCTTCCACACCAGCCAGCCGCAAAGAATGGCCATCACCACGTACACGGCCGGGCCCGCCCAGTCGATGAACTTGCGAATCGCTTCCATGCCGTGCCAGAACACGAAGGCCTGCAGCACCCACATGATCATGAACGCCACCCAGCCCAGCGTCGACAAGCCCGCGAAGCCGTGCTGCGCCACGTCGGCATAGGGCGCGAGGTTCGGGAACATGTGCAGCGCCAGCACCATGAAGGCGGCCGATGCGAGATAGGTTTGCACGCCGTACCAGGCCACCGCGATCAGCCCGCGGATGATGGCCGGAATGTTGGCGCCCAGCACGCCGAACGAGGCGCGGCACACCACCGGGTAGGGCACGCCCGTCACCTGGCTCGGCTTGGCCACCAGGTTGCAGAAGAACTGGACGATGACGATGCCCACGAGCAGCGACACCAGCACCTGCCAGCTCGACAGGCCCAGCGCGAACAGGCTGCCGGCCGTGATGTAGCCGCCCACGCTGTGCACGTCGGACATCCAGAACGCAAAGATGTTGTATTGGCCCCAGGTCTGCTTCTTGAGCGGGGCCAGGTCTTCGTTGGTCAGCCGCGGGTGATAGCCGGGCTTGATCACCGCATTGGATTCGGTATGCGGCGCATGGCCGGCTTCGCTGGTGCCCGCGGGGGTCGGGCTGACGACTGTGCTCATGGTCTTTCCTCGTGCGAATGGTGTGAATTGAGGGACCGTTTTCCAACGCAAACGCCGCGCCGGTTATCGGGTGCGTTATTTGTATACAAAAACGGTGTGCAATCAACCCCATCCAGGGATTCATATATCCGTAGATTCCCTGAGGCCCCGTGCGGCAACTTCGTTTATTGCCGCCAGCCGTGCGAGCGGTCAGGCGAAGGTGCCGTACACGATGAAGCCCTCATGCGCGGCGACCTTGTCGTAGAGCCTGCGCCCGGCGGCGTTGGTAACGTGCGTCTGCCAGTACACCCGCTGCCCGCCCACGCCCTTGACGTGCGCGCACACACCTTCGATCAACTGGCGTCCCACGCCTCGGCCGCGTTCCGAAGGCAGCGTGAACAGATCCTGCAGGTAGCAGGTCGGCTCGATGCGCGTGGTGCTGCGATGAAAGAGGTAGTGCGTCAGCCCCACCAGCTGGCCGTCGCGCTCGGCCACCAGCGCATGAACCGGCTCATAGGCATCGAAGAAGCGCTGCCAGGTGACCTGCGTGATCTCGTCGGGGAGTGCGGTGGGACCCTCGCGCTTGTAGAAGGCGTTGTAGCCGTCCCAGAGCGGCTTCCATGCTGCGAAGTCGTCACGCGTCGGCGGGCGAATCAGGAGAGAGGGAGGAGAAGAAGAAGTGTTCGTCATGCGTCGGTTGCCTGCACGTTTGAAAACTTGCGATTGCAACACGACCCGGCCGCCCGCATCGGGCGGCAATCCTCAGGACTGGGGCAGCAGCCTGTCCGTCCGATCCGCCTTTGCGGTGGCGACCCGCACAACCTCGGGTGCCCTCGAAAGAGTACACACGGCCGCTTCCACGGGCGTCATTGGCGGAAACACCGGCGGCTCGCCGGCCGGCCCCATCGACTGCTCGAGAAAATCCAGCATCGTGCGCATGGCCGCGCTGTTGTGGCGGCGCTGCGAGTAGGCGGCATAAAGCCAGTGGTCGTGCGGCATGTGCTCGCGCAGCACCGGCACCAGCGCGCCGCGCTCCAGGTGCGATTGTGCGAGCGGCTCCGGCACGTAGGCCACGCCCGCTCCGCGCAGCGCCAGCTCGATGAGCGCGACTGCGTCGTTGGCCTCCAGGCGGCTGTGCACGGGCACGTCGATCGCCTTGCCGTCGGTCTCGAAGGGCAGGTGCGTGGTGGGCTTGGCCGAATAGCTCAGCACGTCGTGGCGAGCCAGGTCTTCCGGCACCCTGGGAATGCCGCGCCGGGCCCAGTAGGCCGGGCTCGCGCAGACCACCATGTCGAATGGCACCAGCCGCCGCACGATCAGGTTCATGTCGTCAATGCGCCCGCCCGTCAGGTGGATGTCGATGCCTTCCTCGATCAGGTCGATCTCGCTGTTCGTGAACACCAGGCTCACGTACACGTCGGGATAGAGCTTGATGAACTCTGCGATCACATCGGAGAGCCAGCCCGCAATCAGGCCGTGCGGCGCGCTCATGCGCAGCCGTCCGCGCGGATGCGAGGCATGGGCCTGCAGGTCGTTCAGCGTGGCCTCCGCCATGTTCACCAGCTCGGCGCTGCGGTCGAGCAGCACCTGCCCGGCGTCCGTGAGGCTCAGCGAGCGTGTGGAGCGGTTGAGCAGGCGCACGCCGCTGCGCTCCTCCAGCTCGGCCACGTAGCGGCTGACGGTGGCTTTGGACATGCCGAGCGAGATGGCTGCGCGGGAGAAGCTGCGCCGGAACGCCACTTCGCGGAATGTTTTGATGAGATCGAGGCCGTCCATGGTGGCTGCATTGTTCCAGTTTCCCGGGGCGTGCGTGGCGCGGGGTCTCTGCGGGGCGGTTTAAAGTAGGCCATGGCCGATTCGCTGCTGCCGCTGCTCACGCTCAACGCCGGATCGTCGTCGATCAAGGTTGCGCTGTTCGATGTGGCCAGCGGCGACAACAACGGCGGCGCGCTGCCCACCGCGCGATGGTCGGGCCAGGCCGATGGTCTTGGCGCGGGGCTCGAGGCGCGGCTTCGTGTGCACGACGCGAAGGGCAACAGGCTGCACGATGCCGTACTGCAAGGCGAACAGCGCTCGCATCAGGGCGCGCTGGCCGCGCTGCTCGACTGGCATGCGCGGCAGGGCGGCGGCGGCCGCATTGCCGCGGTCGGACACCGCATCGTGCATGGCGGCGTGAACTTCATCGAGCCGGTGCGCGCCGACGATGCAGTGCTGGATGCGCTGAAGGCGCTCGAGCCACTCGCGCCCCTGCACCAGCCGCACAACATTGCCGGCGTGCGCGCCGCCATGCAGGCCTTTGGCTGCGTGCCGCAGGTGCTGTGCTTCGACACTGCCTTTCATGCGGTGCAGCCCGAGGTGAACCGCCGCTTCGCGTTGCCTCGCGCATTGCACGACGCGGGCGTGCGGCGCTACGGCTTTCATGGCTTGTCCTACGAATCGATCGTGGCGCAGTTCGCGCAGCTTGCGCCGCAGCTCGCGCGGCAACGCGTGATCGTCGCGCACCTTGGCAACGGCGCTTCCATGTGCGCCATGGCAGAGGGCCGATCGGTGGCGACGACCATGAGCTTCTCACCGCTCGACGGCCTCACCATGGGCACACGCTGCGGCCGGCTCGACGCAGCCGTGGTGCTGTACCTCATGCGCTCGCGCGGCATGTCGACGGACGAAGTCGAGAAGCTGTTGTTCCGCGAGTCGGGCCTGCTGGGACTTTCAGGCGTATCGAGCGACATGCGCGAGCTCGAAGCCTCGAAGCAGCCCGCCGCAGCGGAAGCCGTCACGCATTTTGTCGAGCAGGTGGTGCAGCACGTCGGCAGCTTGGCTGCCGCGCTGCGCGGCGTCGATGCCATCGTGTTCACGGGTGGTATCGGCGAGAACGCCACGTCGCTTCGTGAGCGCATCCTTGCAGCGTGCGGTTGGCTCGGGCTGGACGTCGATGCGGCCGCCAATGCAGCCGGCGCGACGCGGCTGACCACGCCGCAGAGTCCTGTCAGCGCCTGGGTTTTCAAGACCGACGAAGAGGCGGTGATTGCGCGGCACACCGCACGCGTTCTTCAAGCCTGAAAATTCAACCGAAGCCCGGGCGTAGGCCAGTCATCGATGGCAATCAGCCGCCCACTGCCCGACAGCGTGATGTAGGCCGTTCGCATGTCGCGCCCGCCAAAGCAGATGTTGGTGGTGTAGCGGTCAGGCAGCGGAACGTGTTCGAACGTGCTGCCGTCAGGCGCGACGATGGTGATGCCGCCGTGCAGCAGCGTAGCCACGCACAGGTTGCCCAGCGCGTCCGCCGCCATCGAGTCGAAGCGCTGGTAGTGCCCGCCCGGCGACGCGCAAAGCATGCGCCCGCCGTGCGGCGAAGGCCAGCCTTCCTTGCGCACGCGCCCCGGCGCGGTGATGTCGAAAGCCCAGAGCCGCGCGCCTTCGGTTTCGGCGTAATAGAGCGTTCGGCCGTCGGGCGACAGCGCGATGCCGTTGGGCGTCATCACCGGCCGTGCAATCGCATGCGCACCGCTGCCGTCGCTATGGCCGTAGAACACGCCGCCGCGGTCCATGTCGCGCTCGCGCGTCTTACCCAGGTCGGTGAAATAGAAGCCGCCTTGCGCGTCGAACACAATGTCGTTCGGCCCGCGCAGCGCGCCGCCGTCGGCGGTGTCGCAGAGCCGCTCGGCGCGGCCTGTGGCCAGGTTCACACGCTCGATGCGCCCGCCCGAATAGTCATCCGCCTGGCCCACCGGCCGGTGGCAGCCGTCGGCTTCGGTGTGCCAGCGAAAGCCGCCGTTGTTGCACACATACACCGCGCCGTCAGGTCCCATGGCCGCTCCGTTCGGCCCGCCGCCCAGGTCGGCCACCACCTGCACCAGGCCGTCGTGCCGTACGCGCGTGAGCGTGCCGCGGGCAATCTCGACCAGGAGCACGGAGCCGTCGTCCATGGCGACCGGCCCTTCGGGAAACTGCAGGCCGGTGGCGAGTTCGCGGATTTGCATCAATCAGTCGATCAATCAATCAATCGCCACCGCACCCGCTGCGCTCCAGCACCGGCAGCACCTGCGGCCCCAGCGACTTCAACAACTGGGTCGGCAGCGCGCTCGTGAAGCGGTAGCGGGCGGCATAGGGCTCCTTCACGTAGGCCATGATGGTGCCGAAGTAGCGGTCGCCGATCATGAAGACGAAAGTGGCCGAGCGGCTGATCTTGCGTTCCGCCTTTCCGCTGCCGTGGCCGTAGCGGTGGTCGCCCGTGCCGGTTTTGCCGCCAATTTCGATCGCGTGGCCGTTTGTGTCCACCAGCGAGCCCTTCAGGCGCCGTGCGGTGCCGTGTTGCACCACGTCGACAAGCGCGCGGCGCACCGATGCGGCCACCTCGCTCGGCAGCACCCGTTCGTCCCGCATGCTGCGTTGCTCCAGGCGCGTTTCGTAGGGCGTTTCGCGCGCAAAGTGCAGGGCACCGACACGCTGCGTCGGCCGCCGCACGCCGTCGTTGGCGATGATGCCCATCAACTCGGCCAAGGCACGCGGCCGGTCGCCCGAGGCACCGATGGCGCTTGCGTACGAAGGCGTCAGCGATTCGAACGGATAGCCCAGCCGTTGCCACGAGCGATGGATTTCCGCGAAGGCATCGATCTCGACCAGCTCGCGCAGACGCTTGTCCTGCGCGCTCTTGTGGCGCGTCTTGAAGAGCCAGGCGTAGACCTCCTGGCGTTCGCTCGCACTCGCGTTCACCACCTCGGTCAACGTGGCGCCCGGGTGGCGCCGCAAATAGCCGACCAGCCACAGCTCGAGCGGATGCACGCGCGCCACGTAACCGCGATCGGCAAGCGACAAGCCGGAATAGGTGGTGCGCAGCGCCCGCAATGCACGCGGCGATCCGGCGGCGCGGCCCGTGCGCTGGATGAGCAGCTCGTCGAGCCGGGCATCGCTGGCCTCGGGGTCGATGGTGAACAGCACGCTTGCCAGGCGCGGTGCCGAGGGCCGGAGGCCGCGCATCAGCAGCGCCTCGGCCTCCGCCGGCTGCAGGCGCTTGTATTTTCGATAGAAGCGGATCAGGAAGGCCGAGCCTTCGCGGTCGGCAAAGCGCGCGAGCAGTTCGCGCCGGCGCGGGTCCAAAGGATCTTGCAGCATGCTCTCGGCGTCCGAAGCGCCGCCGAACATGCGATGCCGCACCAGGTCGCGCATCAGGCGAATGAACACCAGGTTGACAGAGTGCCTGAAGCCCTCGCGCACCGTGATGAATTCGTCGTTGCGCGAGCGCTCGAAATTCTCGAACTGGTGCAGCCCGCCGCCGGTGAAGAAAGCCTCTCCCGGGTTGGCCGAATATTTGCGCTCCATGGCTGCCTCAAGCATGGGCGTGAGGCGGCGATCCTTGGTGCGCTGCAGGTATTGCCGCGCCCACGCGCCCAGCGGATCCCGCGGGCTGGTCTTCAGCGCCGACAGCTGGGCGGGGCTCAGCTCGCCCCAGTGGCCGTGCAGTTCGGCCACCAGCTCCAGGTAGCTCACCAGCGTGCGCAGCTTGGCGGTGGAGCCAAGGTCCAGCCGCGCGCCCTGGTTCACGTCGAAGGGCTGGTCGATGTTGTCGGCCTGCACGCGCAGCAGGTTGGCGTGGGCGCCGCGCTCGAACAGCGTAAAGCTGTAGATCAGCGGTGCCGGGTCGGCGCCCGTGTCGAGCAGGTGGTGGCCGAACAATCCCGCCGTCTTGGCCGCGGCGGGCGCCTGCAGACTGGTGAGCACCCGCGCCGCGACCGCCTGTGCTTGGCTGTCCAGGCTGGTTTCGGCCTCCATGTCGAGGCGCTCCAGATCGTAGGCACGTGGCACGTTGAGCAGCGTGGAAATGTGGGTGCGCAGCGCGGTCGCGGCCTTGCGCTGTACAAAGTCGGGCCGGGGCACCGCAGGCAGTTCGGGCCGCAGGTGCAAGGGCACGGCCAGCGCCGCATCGCGCAGCACGGTGGAAATCAAACCCGCCTCCGCCATCAGCCGAAGATAGCTGTCGGTCAGCCGCGCCAGCGCCGTGCCGTCGCCCAGCAGGTGCTGCGACGGACGGCGCTGCGCAATCATCAGCGACAGGGCCTGCTTGAAGGCCTGAGCCTGGCGCTGCAGCGCCTCGGGTGTGGGCGCCGCTCCCTCTGCGTTGTCGACCAGCAGGCGGTTCACTTCGCCGAAATCGCGTCCGTACCACGTCCACAGGCCGTCACCCAGGCCGTGCACCTCGCCCATCCCCGGCCGCGCCGCCAGCGGAACGGTGTCCAGGTAGTCGACCACGATCTGGCGGCGCCGCGCCAGGGTGTCCTCGCCATCCTGGTAGGCGCGCACCGAGGCCGACATCATCTGGCGCAGCTTTTCGCGAACCGAGACGGTGCGGCCGTTCGGCGAATGGCGGTATTTTTCGATCTGGGTGGCCAGCGTGCTGCCGCCCGTCGCGCTCTGGCTGGGGTTGATCACCCGAAGCGCCTGCTCCATGGCCGCCTTGGCAAAGCGCTCCGGGTCCAGCGCGGGGTTGCGCTGCGCCGGCTGCGCATCGAGCAGGTGGCGGTCTTCCACGAACAGGAGGGCGCTGACCAGAAGCGGCGGCACCTCTTCGAAACGCTCGTAGGCGCGCTGGGGCACTCGTGTGTGCAGCATCGCCGTATTGCGGCAATCGCGCACCGTCAGGCCGGCCTGGTTTTTCTCGCGATACGGGATAAAAAGCCCGCTCTCCTGCAACTCGATCAGCCGCGGCGACATGCGCGCCTGGCGGGTGATGACGTAGCCCTCGGGCTGGAGGCGCTCGATGAAGTGGGGAAGATCGTGATAACCCATCCGCTCGTCGTACGGCCCGGTTTGGGGAAAACGGATCGCGTCGCTGGCGCCCGCTTCGACGGTGTAGCCCGCACCCTTGGAAAAGTCGCGCCACAGGGCCGATTGCCATCGGGAAGTCTTCAGCTCGTTGATCACCGCGTACGCGGCAAGCGCACCCAGCGCGGCGAGCCCGCCGCCAATCCAGAAGACCTTTTTGAACCTTGTCATGCTGCCTCGCACAGTCTGAACCGAGGGTCCGTCCATGGCGATGATGCGCTTTCCGCGGCCACTTGGCGCGTGCGCTTTGTGGTCTTCTGTTTCGGAGAACTACCTATGGTGGATTACCGCCACATTGGCATACAAGGTTTAGTTCTTTTGTTTCAGATTTGCAACGTGCGGGATTTCTCGGTCCGACGTCTTGATGAGGCGTTTGCGAGCGGCCTTGGCCAGCATCGAAGGCGCCGCGCACGAGGCCAGCCGCGCCGGCTCCGAGTCGGCCCGGCTCGTCAGGATCACCGGCACCCGGGTGCCCAGCACAATGCCCGCCGCATAGGCCCCGCCCAGGAAGGTGAGGCTCTTCGCCAGCATGTTGCCCGCGTCCATGCTGGGCACGATCAGCACATTGGCGCGGCCCGCCACCGATGAGATGCCCTTGATGCGCGCCGCCTCGGCGTCGATGGCGTTGTCCATGGCCAGCGGCCCGTCGAGCTGCGCGCCGGTGATCTGCCCGCGGTCAGCCATCTTGCACAGCACGGCCGCGTCGAGCGTGGAGGGCACCTTGGTGTTGACCGTTTCCGTGGCCGAGAGAATTGCCACCCGCACGGCAGGCATCTGCAGCGCATGCGCAAGGTCGATCGCGTTCTGCACGATGTCGACTTTTTCTTCGAGCGTGGGCGCGATGTTGATCGCCGCGTCTGAAATGATCAGCGGCTGCGAGTGGCCCGGAATGTCCATCACGAAGCAGTGACTGATGCGCCGCGACGTGCGCAGCCCGCCCTCGCGCCGCACCACCGCGCCCATCAGCTCGTCGGTGTGCAGGCTGCCCTTCATCAACGCATCGACCTCGCCGCGCAAGGCCATGGCTACGGCGGCATCGGCTGCGGCGTGGCTGTGGGGGGCGTCGACGATGGGGATGTTGGAGAGGTCTGCACCGGCCTCGCGTGCTGCGGCTTCGATCTTTGCGCGCGGGCCGATGAGCGTGGGGGCGATGAGGCCCAGTGCGGCTGAAGCTAGGGCCGCTTCGAGGGAGACGGCGTTGGCTGGGTGGACGACTGCGACGCGCAGGGGAGGGAGGGCGCGGGCTGCGGCGATGAGGCGGTCGTAGTGGGGGTGCGGGGCAGCAAGAGGAGATGAAGGCGCCATGCGGGCTCCAGAGGATGAGGTGGTTCGAGCAGTTTGCAGCAAGCAACTCTCATTGGAGGTTGTCCGCACGCCTCAAGTCAGCAACGCGTTTCGACCAGCTGCGCTGACGTGCCGTCGGAGAACTTGAACCACCGCGGGCTTTTCATAGATGCTTGCGCTGAGGCCTCCCAGTCCGAGTCCGCAGCCAGTTCACGAGTCGCGGCGCTTGATGGTTCCCTGATCTCTGCTCCTAAGAGGATCACTGGCGCCAGAAGTCACATCGGCCAGAGGCAGCGATATGGTTTCAGCGGCGGAATTCACTAACTCGCACACGCCCGCGATCCACGCCCCGACCGGACTCCTGTGTGCACCATCGCTCAAGATGGTCGGCCAAAAAACGAAGAGACGGCGACATCGCTCGGGCCGGTGCCTTCTGGCTGGGTCGTGGTCTCTGCGCATGGCGTGGGCGAACATGCTATCGACGCCGAAGTTGTTTGTCTGGGATGGCGGGTTGCCGAAAGCTGCGCAGCAGGCGCGCCCCACTCCTTACATCGACGCATCGTCGCGGCGCAGTTGCGAGACTAGAAAAAGGGGTGGCTGCTACTTACTCGATGCTGGGGTTCATCTGAGCGAACACGTCACTCAGATTCTCTGGCTGAAGTGCCCATCGATAGGCTGGATGCATTTCCCAGTCAAAACCAAAATCCGCAAACTGATGGGATAGGTAGCGGCTTTCTTCGAAGTAGCGGCGGTCAATGAATTTTCCAATTTCTTTCCTCGCAGTTAAAAAATTGATTTTGTACATGAACGCTGCGAGTGCTTTGCGCTCAGCTATTTTGCCTCCTGCAAAACGAAATGTGCCTGACTGCATTACGTTTTCTATTTTCTTTAGCAATGCTTCAGTGGTATAGGAATAGCTCGTGATTGCTTTTTTATCTTTTCTTGAGGGCTTCATTCCGAACAGAAGGCGCTCCACCTCTGGAAGCTCGGATCGATATTCATTGATCGTATCTTGAAGGCGACCTTGCGAGTATTCTTCGAAGATTGCATTGAAGTGCTCTGTTGAAATTCTCTCATCTTTCTTCTCAGCTGCCTTTCTGGCAGCTAGCGTGCAGAGCTTCACTAGATCACGAGGCCTTTTCCGGATGAGAGACATTAGCATTCTATGGGTCGGAATTCCTGCCCAATTTCCTTTGCCTTCGAATATTGGCATCATCACCGGATCCAACATTTTTGCGAGATCTTTTTGATTCGAGCGAATTAGCGTTTCAGCGTCATGCGTTCGGCCGAAGTATTGCTCTACCCGTTTCGCGAGCATCGCAAGAATTTCGTGATTGGTCCAAGAGTGCCAAACAACGGAGCCCTCTATTTTGTCTGTAGACTCATCCGAAGTGCGGACAAGATAGTACACATCTGACCGCAAGCTAACGCGAAAAGACACCCCTTTGCTGTCAGAGGAAATATCTCTGATAGCGTTTATCAGTGCAGAGATTTTTCGAATGTCTTTCTTCTGACCTTCCCATCCGCGATCAAGGTCATCGAGGTAAACGTAAATTCTCCCGTTCTTTAGAAATTGCTCAACTATTCCTTTTTTTGCCGCAGATAAATTTAGATATTTTTCTGTTTTGAACGTGCTTTGAAGGAATTCAATAAATTTTCCACCGTAAGAATTTAAATTCTCTCGCCATCCGTCATATGGTAGGCCGAACGATGAAATTGCCTTCTTTGCAATTATTTCGATTATTCCGACCTTCCATTCCCTGATAAGTTTTAGAAAATCTTCTTCTTTGTCGCCGATGCCTGCAATGTCGTCTGGTTTTACTAGAATAGACAGTTTCCCGGCGTTTTGCTCTTCTGCGATCGCCACGTGGAATAACGCGGATTTCCCGATTCCTTTGTGTCCAACTAGTACGCGAAGTGGCAGATCATTGGCAACTTGATCAAAGACGTTGCTTTTAAAATAGTATGCACGCAATCGATCAAGATCTTCATCCTCTGCTGCTTCATGACCGAAAATTTGCGCGATTTCAGTCTCGTTGAATTTCAACGTCTTTCCTATCTAAGAAATTTCTGCAGCATTTGTATAAATTTTTGCGGTGCTTGAAATCTCAGAGAATTCCTCTGCCTTTTCTTCGCGCTAGGATTGTCTTTGAAAAGCATATCGCTGCAGACATGGTACTGGATATGGGCTAGAAGGTATATTGGGTTTGCCCGTGAGCGTGAAGTGCTGCAAGTCGAAGCGGATCTTGGACGATGGCGGGATGGCCCCGTTCGTTGAGTAGGCGCGTGACGAATGTTCGAGACCGACTAGCGGGTACCTACTGCCGACGAGGGCTGTGGTCGAAGCAGAGTGTGACTCATTGTCCGTAGACTGATCGTCAGCATAATTTCACAGTTCAGTCCTGTGAAGAAAAAACTAACCCCAAATCAGCAGTTCGGGCTGCGTGTGCGCGAACTCCGCCTAGCCCGAGGGTGGTCTCAAGAAGAACTCGGCGCGCGATGCGGTATCGATCGCACCTATGTTAGCGGCGTTGAGAGGGGCGTTCGCAATCCCACCCTAACCGTTGTTGCTGCCATCGCGGTCGGCTTAGAGACACCCCTTCGAGAGCTGTTTTCAGCGTCGGAGGGCCATTAAAGATGGAGATTCTCAAGCGGACCAGTTCTGGGCGCGGCGAATATGAGCTCGCAGGTTCTGTCGATAGTGTCGCAACAAGCGCTCTGATCGATAAGCCGCTGCTTATTGACACTCAGTCAAGTCTCGGTCAACTTTCTACCGGCATCTGGCTGCAGTCGCAGGGGGGTAAACCTCGCTTGCGGATGATTGAGAAAGGCAAAGGCATTCACATTCATCGACAGATCGAAGCGCTGCTTCTTATGCCGCAATCGATCCGGGATGAAACTCAACTTCTTGGCGGGCAGCCTGTGGTACTTGCGGGGCGCTATGTCATGAGGCGCGTGGAAGTGTCGTCCGCTAAGTTTGTTGATGCTTCTGCAATCCTGCAACTTCGCGCGATTGATTGCTTGAACGACACACTGACACATCAAATCGATTTTCCGAATCGTATACAGAGCATTCTCCGCCTCTATGCTGGTGCCGAAAAACTGCCGCCGCGCGTAGCAAAAGCCCTCCATGCTCATCAGGCGGACGTTATTTCTACTAGGCGGGTAAGTGCATCCACCGAGAGGATCGTGGCCGAGATAATTTCGGCCACCGAGGCCGCTGCTGAGGAAAGCGATATTGTCTTAATCCGAGGGGAGGATCCGGTCCCTCTTTTGCTAGATCTATTGCGATCGCAGCCAACGGTCGAGATTCCACCTATTTCCGATATCGATCCGGAAGACCTGGTAATGCGGCGCAGAGTCGCAGATAGATGGAGAATGCAAAAGGACCGAGGTCCCGAGTCAACAAAATTCAGATCTGCGGTGCGCAAAGCCTATAAGTCAACGTGCCTGTTTTGCGGGCTTCGACTTGTCTCGCCAGATGTGCGTGTTCCAGGAATCGATGCGGCTCACATTGCCGCATGGGCGCATTACGAGGCAGATGTGGTGGGTAACGGACTATGTCTGTGCAAGTTGCATCACTGGGCTTTCGACCAATATCTGCTTGCCCTCAAATTTGATGAGGGCGTGGGCTACTCTATAGTAGTCACGCAACTCGCACTTGATGCATTCGCTTCAGATCCGGCTGTACTGGAAAGCCTTGCCGCCGTTGCAGGACCAATCAATAAACAGCGCCTTCCTGATGATCCAAATGACTGGCCCCGCCCTCAGTTCTTAAACCTGCTGTACGAGGACATGCGGGTCAATTTCTAGTCGATTCCGGGGCACACCTTCTGGCCGTCTGCGAGGCGGAGTTTCTGAACGTTTCCTCGCTGCGGCACGCTTTGCCGCATTGTATTTCGCGGTGCGTGCAGCGAGCGCTGCGGCCACGCGATGACCAATCCATTCGACAACGTTAACCGTAACGGCGTTGCCCGCCGCATGGTATCGCTTCGATTCAATTCGTTCCGAGTCCTCATCAAAAGTCAAGGGCAGCGTCCAATTATCGGGAAAGCCTTGAATGCGCTCTGATTCGATTGGTGTTAGCCGGCGTACCCGTCCGGACGGGTAGGATACGTATGTGCGGCTCCAATCAGTGCCGGTATGCCGCGCCGAGCAGGCGTACAAGCAGTACGCTAGTCCTTGGACGACGGGGCCTTTGACAGGATCTCCATAGCTTGTCTTAAAGGGGGAAACAGGCTTCTCCCCATTTGATCCGCTCGGCGAATTGCTCCCTTCGCTGCATTCGGACTCAAAAAGTATTTGTCCGGCAAGTTCTGGGTCTCGATGAGTGGCAACAATAAAGACTCTTTGGCGAGATTGGGGGACTCCGAAGTACCGGCTGTTAAGCACTCGCCATGCCACACCATACCCGAGGTTGGCCAGCGTGCGAATAACGATTCCGAAGTCTCGTCCTCCGTGGGAAGAGAGGAGACCTGGTACGTTTTCGATAACGACAACAGGGGGGCGGCGGCTTTCAATAAGCTTTGCGTAGTCGTAGAAGAGCCCCGATTTTTTTCCGCGAAGTCCGTTTCGCGGACCCATGCGGGCGACTGAGACGTCTTGGCAGGGGAATCCTCCGACCCAAACATCGGCATCTGGGATTTCATCAGGTGTCACCTTTGTAATGTCTGTGGCTAGCGGAACGTGCGGCCAATGTTGGCGGAGAATTTTCTGGCAGAAGGGTTCGACCTCGCACTGCCAGACGACTTTCATGCCAGCACGTTCAAAGCCAAGGTCGAAGCCGCCGATTCCGGCGAAAAAAGAAGCAACGCGGAGCGTCATAGCAAGGTTCTCGCAGTCCTTCGCGGCCCGTCGGGCCGATACTGTTGATTCTGCCAGTGTAGACCAAGAGCAGCAAGTGCAGAGCCCGAAAGGGCTTTTTTGGGGGTCCAAGTTGGCTTTTCTGGGCAAGTGAAGTAAACTGTGTGTATCAGCGGGCATTTCTCATGGCAACAGACACTTTGATTAAAGGGGAGTCGCTCAAGGAGATGCTTAGCGTCGGGGCAAGCGTCGACGTGACGATTTCGGCGGAGAGCGACACCTATGTGGTGTTGATTGGCGCTGGACTAACGCAGCGACTTCTTCAGGCTAAACGCGGCCACGTTCGACGGTTTCGGACGCTGGATAGCGCGGCTCAGTTTTTGAGTAAGTTAGGTTGCAGGCATGCAGCCATTGACATGGCTCATTGGGAGCCTGCTCAACGTTCGCTGGAGTGATGCGCGCGCAAGTCAGAGCTTCGAGTTCTCCATGAATGCCTTCAAGGTCGTTAGCAGGTTTTCTGCTTGCCGAACCTCGCATTCCCACACTTCGAGTACCGTCCAGCCCTGTTGTTCGAGCGCAATGCGGTTTCGTGCATCTCGCGCTTTGTTGCCGCTAATCTTTGTGCTCCAGTAGCTCTCGTTGGACTTCGGCTTGGAGGCGCGTCGGCAGGTATGGCCATGCCAAAAACATCCTTGAACGAGGATGATCTTTCGATGCCGGGGTAAAACAATATCGGGGTGGCCTGGCAAGTCCTTCCGGTGCAGTCGGAAACGATAGCCTAAGCCGTGAAGGATTGAGCGGACTGCTAGTTCTGGCTTGGTATCCTTGCTGCGGATCCTGCTCATTAACGCAGAACGCTTCGCTGGAGTAAGCGTGTCCATGTCTTACGTCGCCTAAATAGGTCGTGAAAACAGCGAGGAACTCTGATCATAGCGACGGCGAGAGGCCCTGTTTTGCCCCAGACACCTAGGCAGATCGGCGACGCGTAAGTCGCATCCGGATCACAAATCATGAACGTAACGCCTACCGCCGGTCATCGGCTAGGCGACGTTCGCGACGTAGTCGCTTCGCTTCAACTATTTGCTCGCAACGACTGTGACAGCGAAAAGGGGACAGGCCATGACAGCCTGTCCCCTCTATTTGGTGCCGGAGAGATGAATCGAACACCCGACCTTCTCATTACGAATGAGCTGCTCTACCGACTGAGCTACACCGGCTAAGCCCGCGATTATAGCAAGAGCTTCAGGCCTTTTCGGCGTGGTACTGCGTCAAACGCTCGACTTCGTTACGCGAACCCAACATCACGCTCACGCGCTCGTGCAGTTTGGTGGGCTGCAGGTCGAGGATGCGCTGCTTGCCGTTGGTGGCCGCGCCGCCGGCCTGCTCGACGAGCCAGCTCATGGGGTTGGCCTCGTACATCAGGCGCAGCTTGCCGGCCTTTTCGGGCTCGCGCTTGTCCCACGGGTACATGAAGACGCCGCCGCGCATCAGGATGCGGTGCACGTCGGCCACCATGCTGGCAATCCAGCGCATGTTGAAGTCTTTGCCGCGGGGGCCGTCCTTGCCGGCCAGGCATTCTTCGATGTAGCGCGTCATGGGCTCGTCCCAATGGCGCATGTTGCTCATGTTGATGGCAAATTCTTTGGTGTCCGCCGGAATCTGGATGTCTTCCTGCGTGAGCACGAAGCTGCCTTGCTCGCGGTCGAGCGTGAACATGGCCACGCCGTTGCCCACGGTAAGCACCAGGGTGGTCTGTGGGCCGTAGATACAGTAGCCCGCGGCCACTTGCTGGGTGCCGGCCTGCAGAAAGTCGGCTTCCTGCACGCCGGGGGTGTCGTCGGGCTTCTTCAGCACGCTGAAGATGGTGCCAATGCTCACGTTCACGTCGATGTTGCTGCTGCCGTCTAGCGGGTCGAACATGAGCAGGTATTCGCCCTGCGGGTAGCGGTTGGGCACCACGTAGATGCTGTCCATTTCTTCGCTGGCCATGGCCGCGAGGTGACCGCCCCATTCGTTCGCTTCAATGAGCACTTCGTTGGCGATGATGTCCAGCTTCTTCTGGATCTCGCCCTGCACGTTCTCGCTTTCGGCAGTGCCGAGCACGCCGCCCAGCGCGCCCTTGTTGACGGCCTGGCTGATGCTCTTGCAGGCACGGGCAACCACTTCGAGCAAGAGGCGCAGCTGGCCGGGAATGAGGCCGTCGGCGCGTTGCTGTTCGACGAGATAGCGGGTAAGGGAGATCTTCTGTTGTTGAGCCATGTGCTTTCTGTGTTCCTTGGTTAGTTACCGGCCAGGGCGCGGGTAACGACTTCGTGGGTGTCCTTGCTCAGGTCGGGCTTGGCGGCCACGCGGGCGATGGCTTCGCGCGCGGCGCTGCGGTAGGGCTCGGCCAACTTGCTCCAGCGGTCGAGGGCGCGGGCAAGGCGAGCGGCCACCTGGGGGTTGATGGCGTCCAGCTCGATGACGCGCTCGCTCCAGAACACGTAGCCGGCCGCATCGGGGCGATGGAATGCTCCGGGGTTGGCGCTGCAGTAGCTGAAGATTACGCTGCGGGCGCGGTTCGGGTTCTTGATGGAGAAGTCCGGGTGCTTCATCAGCTGCTTGACCAGCGGCAAGATGTCGCCGCCGCGGTCGGGCGCACCGGCCTGCAGCGAGAACCATTTGTCGATGACCAGCGCCTCGTCCTTGAAGATGGCGTGGAAGCGCGCGAGCGCCTGTGCGGCCAGAGTGTGGCCTGACGACACCAGCGCGTTGAGCGCGTTGAAGCGGTCGGTCATGTTGCCGGCATCCTTGAAACGCTGCAGGGTCTTGCCGGGCCACACGGTGTCGCCCGATGAGCGCGCCGCCAGGCACAAGAAGTTGAGCGCCATGCCGGCCAGCGCGCGTCGGCCAGAAGAGGTCGGGTCGGGCGTGTAAGCGCCGGTGTCGTGGTTCTCTTCGTAGACCTGTTGCCAGTCGGAGAAGAGGGCGCTGGCCAGCTGGGCACGCATGGCATCGCGCACCAGGTGCACGCGCTGCGGGTCGACTACGTCGAGCTGCTCGGCAATGTAGGTTTCCGACGGCAGCGTAAGCACCAGCTCCTTGAAGGCGGCATCGAGCTTGGGGTTGCGCAGCACGCTGCGCATGGCGTCGATGTAGGCGTCGTTCAGCACCGGGGTGATGTCGGTCGCCAGCGCCGCAATGCCCTGCAGCGCGGCGCGCAGGCCCAGGCGCTGGCCGGCTTCCCAGCGGTTGAACGGATCGGGGTCGTTGGCCAGCAGGGTGAGCAGCTGGGCGTCGGTGTATTCGAAGTCCAGGATCACCGGTGCGCTGAAGCCGCGCAAGATCGACGGCACGGGCTCGGCGTCCAGGCCCACAAAGGTGATCTGCTCGCCGGCGCGCGAAAGCACCAGCGTGCGTGTGCCGTGCGTGATGCGCTCTTCGCCTTCGAGCTGCATCGGCAGTTCGCGTCCGCTGGCGTCGAGCAAACCAATGTTCACCGGAATGACAAAGGGTTCCTTGGTCGCCTGGCCGGGCGTGGGCGGGCAGCTCTGCACGATGCTCAGCGTATAGCTGCGGTTCTGCGCGTCGTACACGCCGTGGGCGGCAAGGCGCGGCGTGCCGGCCTGGCTGTACCAGCGCTTGAACTGCGGCAGCAAGCGAGACAGTTCCGAATCGGGGTTGGCGTCGGCAATGGCTTGCGCAAAATCGTCGCAGGTCACGGCCTGGCCGTCGTGGCGTTCAAAGTAGAGGGTGATGCCCTTTTCAAAGCCCTTGCGGCCGACCAGCGTCTGCATCATGCGCACTACCTCGGCACCCTTTTCATAGATGGTGACGGTGTAGAAGTTGCTGATCTCGATGTAGCTGTCGGGCCGCACCGGGTGAGCCATGGGGCCGGCGTCTTCAGGGAACTGTGCAGTGCGCAGCACGCGCACGTCTTCGATGCGCTTCACGGCGCGGGCCGAGGCGTCGGCGCACAAATCCTGGCTGAACTCCTGGTCGCGGAAGACGGTGAGGCCTTCTTTGAGCGACAGCTGGAACCAGTCGCGGCAGGTCACGCGGTCGCCGCTCCAGTTATGAAAGTACTCATGGCCGACCACGCTTTCGATGTTGCTGTAGTCGGCGTCGGTGGCGGTGGCCTGGTTGGCCAGAACGTACTTCGTGTTGAAGATGTTCAGGCCCTTGTTCTCCATGGCGCCCATGTTGAAGTCGCTGGTCGCAACAATCATGAAGCGGTCCAGGTCCAGCGGCAGGCCAAAGCGGGCTTCGTCCCACAGCACGGAGTTGACCAGCGAGTTCATCGCATGCTCGGTCTTGTCGAGGTCGCCGGCGCGCACGTACACCTGCAGCAAGTGCTCCTTGCCGTTGCGCGCGGTAATGCGCTGCTCGCGCGCCACCAGCTTGCCGGCCACCAGCGCGAACAGGTAGCAGGGCTTCCTGAAGGGGTCGACCCACTTGGCAAAGTGGCGGCCTTCGGGCAGCTCGCCTTGCTCGACCAGGTTGCCGTTCGACAGCAGCACCGGATACGCGGCCTTGTTGGCGCGCAGCGTCACGGTGTACATCGCCATCACGTCCGGACGGTCGAGGAAGTAGGTGATCCGGCGGAAGCCTTCGGCCTCGCACTGCGTGAAGAAGGTGTCTTCACTCACGAACAGGCCCATCAACTTGGTGTTCTTGATGGGGCAGCAGGTGGTGAAGATCTCGAGTTCGAAGGCCCCTTCTTCGGCGGACGGCAGGCCGTCCAGCACGAGCTGGTCGCCTTCCATGCGGAAGGATGCGCCCTGTCCGTTGACTAGCACGCGCGCCAGGTTCAGCTCATCGCCGTCCAGGCGCAGCGGCTGGGCCGGCGCGTCGGGGTTGCGGCGCAGTTGCATGCGGTTGAGCACGCGGGTCTTGGCGGGGTCCAGGTCGAAGGTCAGGTCGACGGTGTCGATCCAGAAGGCCGGAGCGGCATAGTCTTCGCGGCGAATGGCAATCGGTTGCCCTTGGGCGTCACGCTGCAGCAGCATCGAGTGTCTCCAGAAAGTTCGAATGGGCGAGTTCGTCGTAGTCGCGAACCGCGGCAATCACATGGGGGCCGGCAAGCTCGGCGGCGGAATGGGTGCTGCACACGGCCACGGCACGCATGCCGCCGCGGCGTGCGGCCTCGATACCGAAGGGCGCATCTTCAAACACGATGCAGCGCTCGGGCGCCACGCCAATGCGGCGCGCAGCCTCCAGAAAAATCTCGGGCGTGGGCTTGCCGGCAAAGCCTTCGTCGCCGCCCACAATGGCGAGCGGCAATGGGTCCATCTTCAGGCGCGACATCGCAAACTCGATGTTGTGTTTGTCGCCCGCCGTGCCCACGGCCACCTTCAGGCCGCGCGCCACGGCGGCCTTGGCAAAGGCGGTGAAGCCTGCTACCTCGGTGAAGTTGTCGCTGAACATGGCGCGGTAGATTTCTTCTTTTTCGTGCACCAGGGTTTGGCACTCGGCGTCGGAAAGATCGCGCTCGAACAGCTCGCGCATGCACTCGGTGCCGGTGCGGCCCGTGGTGCGCGCAAGAATGTCGGTCACGTCCAGCTTGAGCCCATGGCGGGCCACAAACTCCACCCACGAGCGCGCATGCCAAGGCATGGAGTCGATCATCGTGCCGTCCATGTCGAAGATGAAGGCTTCGACCTTGTCGTGCGTGAGGCTCATCGATTACACGCCTTGCTTCAGCGATGCTTCGATGAACACGTCCAGGTCGCCGTCGAGCACCTTTTGCGTGGCTGACACTTCGACGTTGGTGCGCAGGTCCTTGATGCGGCTGTTGTCCAGCACGTAGCTGCGGATCTGGTGGCCCCAACCCACGTCGGTCTTGCTGTCCTCGAGCTTTTGCTGCTCTTCCTGGCGCTTGCGCATCTCGTGGTCGTACAGGCGCGAGCGCAGGCGCTTCCACGCCACGTCGCGGTTGCTGTGCTGGCTGCGGCCGTCCTGGCACTGCACCACGATGCCGGTCGGGATGTGCGTCAAACGCACGGCCGAGTCGGTCTTGTTGATGTGCTGGCCGCCCGCGCCCGAAGCGCGGAAAGTGTCGGTGCGCACGTCTGACGGGTTGATCTCGATCTCGATGGAGTCGTCGATTTCCGGGTAGACAAAGATCGATGCAAAGCTGGTGTGCCGGCCACCCGACGAATCGAACGGCGACTTGCGCACAAGGCGATGCACGCCGGTTTCGGTGCGCAAGAGGCCAAAGGCGTAGTCGCCTTCCACCTTGATGGTCGCGCCCTTGATGCCGGCGGTATCGCCCGGGGTTTCGTCTTCGATCTGCGTCTTGAAGCCCTTGCGCTCGGCGTACTTCAGGTACTGGCGCAGCAGCATGCTGGCCCAGTCGCAGGCCTCGGTGCCGCCCGCGCCGGCTTGAATGTCGACAAAGGCGTTGAGCGGATCGGCCGGGTTGTTGAACATCCGGCGGAATTCCAGCTGCTTGATGTCGGCTTCGAGCGCGGCGGCGTCATCGGCAATGGACTGCAAGCCGTCCATGTCGCCTTCTTCCTTCGACATCTCGTACAGCTCGGAGTTGTCCGAGAGTCCGCTGGTGAGGCGGTCGAGCGTCACGACGACGTCGTCGAGCGATTTCTTCTCGCGGCCCAGCTCCTGGGCCTTCTTCGGGTCGTTCCAGACGTTAGGGTCTTCGAGCGATGCGTTGACCGTCCTCAGGCGTTCGGATTTGGCATCGTAGTCAAAGATACCTCCGTAAATCGGCCGTCCGGGCGCTCAGGTCCGTGAGGGTTGCGCCGATTTGGTTGATTTGTTCTGCGTCCATGGGGTGTCCTGACTGTGTTCGGGGGGAAACCGCACATTTTCTCATGGACCGATTACCCGCCCCGGAAGTCCCTTGTATTGCTCCTTCCCCCTCTGGGGGAAGGCTGGGATGGGGCGGGCAGGGCGCCCATTGGATGCACCGCTTGCCCCCACCCCAACCCTCCCCCAGAGGGGGAGGGAGAAAGAAAAACTCAAAATGCCGGGACCAGCGAGCCCTTGAACTGCGTTTCGATGAAGCTCTTCACCTCCGCCGACTGGTACGCCGCCACCAAGCGCTTGGCCCAGGGCCTGTCCTTGTCGGCGCGGCGCACGGCGATCAGGTTGGCGTATGGGCTCTTGGCCGATTCCTTGATGACCGCGTCCTTGTTGAGTGAAAGCCCGGCCTTCTCGGCGTAGTCGTTGTTGATGGCGGCAATGACCAGGTCGTCGAGCGAGCGGGGCAGTTGGGCCGCATCCAGCGCTACCAGTTTCAGCTTCTTGGGGTTGCTCACCACATCTAGCGGCGTGGCGGTGTTGTTCTTCACGGCTTCGGGCTTCAGGGTGATGAGGCCGGCCGACTGCAGCAGCAGCAGCGCGCGGTTGCCGTTCGACGGGTCGTTCTGGATGCCAACCGATGCGCCCTCGGGCAGCTGGTCGATCGACTTGATCTTGCGCGAGTAGAAGCCCAGCGGCGCGGTGATGGTCAGGCCCACGGGCACGATGTCGAAACCGCGCGCCTTGTTCTGGTTGTCCAGAAAGGGCTGGTGCTGAAAGGCGTTGGCGTCCAGGTCACCCGAAGCCAACGCCGCGTTGGGCAGCTGGTAGTCGTTGAACACCACCAGCTGGATGTTCAGGCCGTCTTTCGCGGCCACCTTCTTCACCACTTCGAACACCTGCTCGGCGCTGCCGACGGAGACGCCGACCTTGACGGTGTTCTTGTCTTGCGCGAGCGCGGCGCTGCTGCCGGAAAAAAGGGCGACGGCCAGCGTTGCAAAGGCGAGGGAGCGGCGGCGGAAATTGGTGTGCATGTTGTGTGGCGCGAAATCAAAAAAATGAAGGCGCGAATGTGGCATTGCCCGGCGCACTTGGGAACGAACGAATGCGCATATCGATATGGCATCGCTCGATCATGTGTGTGGGGTCTTATGCGATTTATCGAATAAGCACGCGACGATTTGTTCGTTCCTTTTCGGTGCCTTTGTTTTCATACTCGGCCCCTTTTTGCGAACCTTCGCGGTCGGCTCCACGCCCGCCGCTGCCTTTTTTATGAGCAACCCTTCCTCCGGCGCGGGCCGCGGCAACGCGCAGCCCGTGATCCGTCTTCAATCGGTGCAGAAATCATTCGCACTTCCCAGCGGCGAGGTGTTCGACGCAGTGCAGTCGCTCTCGCTCGACATCCACCATGGCGATGTGTTCGGCCTGATCGGCAAGAGCGGCGCGGGCAAGTCGACCCTGCTGCGCCTCATCAACCTGCTGGAGCGGCCCGATGCGGGCAAGGTCTTCGTCGGCGGGCGCGACCTCACCACGCTCTCGCGCCGCGAGCTGCGCGACACGCGCCAGAACATCGGCATGATCTTTCAGCAGTTCAACCTGCTGCAGAACGCCACGGTGTTCGACAACGTGGCCTTCCCGCTGAAGATCCACGGCCGCCATTCGCGTGCCGAGATCGATGCGCGGGTGCGCGAGTGCCTGGCGCTGGTGGGCCTGGCCGAGAAGATCGACACCTACCCGGCGCAGCTCTCGGGCGGGCAGAAGCAGCGCGTGGCCATTGCACGCGCGTTGGCGCCGCGGCCGCAGGTGCTGCTGTGCGACGAGCCCACCTCGGCGCTCGACACGGAAACCACGCGCGCGCTGCTCGAAACGCTGCGCGACATCAACCAGAAGATCGGCGTGACGATCGTCATCGTGACGCATGAGCTCTCGGTGGTCGAAGTGCTGTGCCGCAACGTGGCAATCCTGGAGAAGGGCCGGCTGGTCGAGCAGTTCGCGGTGCTCGATGCGCCGAGCGAAGAGCGCCAGACGGCATTGGGCCGCGAGATCGACGAACTGGTGCGACGCCGCGAACGCGAGGCGCGCGAACCCGTCGAGCCGCGACCGCAGGCGTTGCGGCGCAACCCAGAGGAGGTGGCCTATGTTTGAGAACATCGCCCCCATCCTCCCGGAGCTCTGGACCGCCACCGGCCAGACCTTTTTGATGCTGGCTATCGGCCTCTCGGCCGCGGTGCTCATCGGCGGGCCGCTGGGCATTCTGCTTTTCCTGCTGGGGCCGGGTCAGTCGCTCGAAAACAAGCCGGCGTTCCTGGTGCTCAACTGGATCGTGAACACCGTGCGGTCGTTTCCTTTCATCATTTTGCTGGTGGCGCTGGTGCCATTCACGCGCGTGATTGCGGGCACCTCCATCGGCCCGCTGGCGGCGGCGGTGCCGCTGTCGTTCGCGGCCATTCCGTACTTTGCGCGGCTGGTCGACCAATGCCTGCGCGAAGTGCCGCGCGGCGTGATCGAGGCGGCGCACGCCATGGGCGCGTCGGAGCTGCAGATCGTCTGGCGCGTGCTGGTGGTGGAGGCGCGCTCGGGCCTGGTGCTGGCGCTCACGGTGCTTGCGGTGAGCTTTCTCTCCTACTCGGCCATTGCCGGCGTGGTGGGCGGCGGCGGCATCGGCGACCTGGCCATTCGCTACGGCTACTACCGCTTCCAGACCGACGTGATGGTGCTCACCGTGGCGCTGCTCGTGGTGCTGGTACAGATCCTGCAATTCGTGGGCAACACCACGGCGCGCAGGCTGGACAAGCGTTGAATTTTTGTTCCCTTACTTTTTTGATCTCATGAAAACCGCACTGCTGCGCCGTTCCGTCCTCGCCTTGTCCCTGGTTGCCCTGTCGTTCGGCGGGCTTTCGCTGGCACAGGCCCAGGAAGCCAAGAAGAACCTCGTCATCGGTGGCACCGCCGGCTCCAACATCGACCAGCTCAAGGCCGGCATCGTGCCCATCCTCGAGAAGAAGGGCTACAAGGTGAAACTGGTCGAGTTCAACGACTACGTGCAGCCCAACCTCGCACTTGCGCAGGGTTCGCTCGATGCCAATTTCTTCCAGCACCAGGTCTACCTGAAGAAGTTCTCGACCGACCAGAAGCTCGACCTCGCGGAGCTGGTGCAAGGCCCTATCGCGCCGCTGGGCGTGTACTCCACCAAGCGCAAGTCGCTGGCCGAACTGAAGGAAGGCGACCGCTTCACGTTGCCAAACGATCCGAGCAATCTGGCTCGCGCGCTGATGCTCCTGGAGCAGAACAAGCTCATCACCATCAAGTCCGGCGTCGATCCGCTGCGCGCGTCTGAAAAAGATGTGGCCGAGAACCCGAAGAAGCTCAAGTTCATTCCGCTCGAAGCCGCGCAGCTGCCGCGCTCCCTGGGCGACACCGAATACGCCATCGTCAACGGCAACTTCGCGATCTCGTCGGGCCTGAAGCTCAGCGAGGCGGTGGTGCTGGAGAAGACGCCCGACCACTACCTCAATGTGGTGGCCGTGAAGAGCGCTGACAAGAACACTGCCTGGGCCAAGGACATTGTGGAGGCCTACCATTCGAAGGACTTCAAGGCCGTGGTCGACACCAAGTTCCAGGGCTATGCCAAGCCCAGCTTCCTGCAATAACTCTCAAGCAAAAGGACGCCCATGCCCGTGCTCGCTGTTTTCGACACCGAAGGAAACTGGCGCGACACGCATGTGTGCGACGGCTGGATCAACGAGCACCTGGCTCGGCAGGGCGTGGCCTGGGGCCGCGAAGCCGCGCCGCAAGGGCAGCAGGTGCTCGACCGCGCGGCGCTTGTCTACCTGCCCACGCAGGACGGCTACCTGGGCCTGCTGTTCGAAGCCGGGGAATGGGTGGCGCTGCCGGCCGACAAGCCGCTTTTCTTCGATGCCGGCGAGGCGGAGTCGTTCGATGGATTGCCCGCCGCGCTGCCGCTGTTCGAGGCCTTCGTCGAACAAGTGCTGTCCCTCACGGGCAACGACGCTGACGATGACGCGTGAGTGATGGCGCGGCCCTTGGCCGCCCGCCGTTTGCGCCTCAGTGTTTCGCCTCGTTCTTCAGAAAGTCAACGAAGGCGCGCAGCGGCGCCGGCATGTGCGTGCGGCTCGGGTAGTAGAGAAACGGGCCTGAGAAGCTCTGCCACCAATCCTCCAGCACCGGTACCAGCGCGCCGCTGTCGAGCGACGGGCGCAGGTACTCGTCGAAGGTGTAGATGAGCCCAAGGCCCGACTCGGCCGCATGCAATTCGAGATCGATCATCGACGCCACCAGCGGCCCGCTCGGCGTGATGCGGACGGTCTTGCCCTTGCGCACGAAGCCCCAGGCCGCGAGCACGCCGCTCGGAAAGCGGTGACCGATGCAGGCGTGCTGCAGCAGGTCGGTCGGGTGCCTGGGCGTGCCGTGCGCCGCCAGGTAGCGCGGTGACCCGGCGGCCACGAAGCGCTGCACGCGCGGGCCTAGCGGCACGGCAATCATGTCGCGCGCAATGCTCTCGTCGTAGCGAATGCCGGCGTCGAAGCCGGCTGCGAGCACGTCGATGAAGGTGTCGTTGGTCGTCACCTCCAGCGTGATGCCGGGGTGCGCGGCCAGGAATCGGCTGGCCAGTGGCGGCAGCACGCGCTGCGTCACGATGGTCGGCACGTTGAGCCGCAGCGTGCCGGTGGGGCTGTCGCGAAAGCTGTTGAGCGTGTCGAGCGCGCCCGAGATGTCGTCGAGCGCCGGCGCGATGCGTTCCAGCAGCCGCTGGCCGGCCTCGGTGGGCGTGACGCTGCGCGTGGTGCGGTTCAAAAGCCGCACGCCCAGCTGCGCCTCGAGCCGGCGCATGGCTTCGCTGAGCGAGGAGGGCGACACCCCGCGCAGCGCGGCGGCACCGCGAAAGCCGCTCGCCCGCGTCACCGCCACGAAGGCGCCGAGGTCCGAAAGGTCGGGATCGGTCATGGTGTCGGATTGTGCGGTTTTTTGCACAGCTCGTGCGGTGCTGGGCGGATTATCGAACGAGGTTCTTTCTTCCAGACTACCGCCATACCGCTTGCAACCGCTTGCGGCCTTCAACGAAAGGAAGCGCAATGAACACACGTCAACTCGGGGCCAGGGGCCCGAAGGTTTCCGCCATCGGCCTCGGCTGCATGGGCATGTCGGCGCTGTACGGCCCCTCGGACCGCACCGAAAGCATCGCCACCATTCATGCCGCCATGGACGCGGGCATCACGCTGCTCGACACCGGCGACTTCTACGGCGGCGGCCACAACGAAATGCTGATCGGCGAAGCACTCAAGGGCCTCAAGGGCTCGCAGCGCGACGCGGCCCTGGTCAGCGTGAAATTCGGTGCCCTGCGCGATCCGGCCGGCGGCTGGAGCGGCTACGACGCGCGGCCCGAAGCGGTGAAGAACTTCCTGGTCTATTCGCTGCAGCGGCTGGGTGTGGACCATATCGACATTTACCGCCCGGCGCGGCTCGACTCGAACGTGCCGATCGAAGACACCGTGGGCGCCATTGCCGACATGGTGAAGGCCGGCTACGTGCGGCACATCGGGCTCTCGGAAGTGGGCTCGCACACCATTCGCAAGGCGGCGGCGGTGCACCCGATTGCCGACCTGCAGATCGAGTATTCGCTGATCTCGCGCGGCATCGAGGACGACATTCTTGCGACCTGCCGCGAGCTGGGCATCGGCATCACGGCGTATGGCGTGCTGTCGCGCGGGCTGATCAGCGGACACTGGAAGAAAGAGGGCGCGGGCGCCACGGACTTTCGCGCGCACAGCCCGCGCTTCCAGGGCGAGAACGTCGAGCGCAACCTGGCGCTGGTCGATGCGCTGCGCAAGATCGCGGACGCCAAGGGCGTGACGGTCGCTCAGATTGCCATTGCATGGGTGGCGGCGCAGGGCGAAGACATCGTGCCGCTGGTGGGTGCGCGGCAGCGCACGCGGTTGCAGGAAGCGCTGGGCTCGCTCGGTGTTGCCTTGAGCGCGGACGATCTCGCAGCCATCGAACGCGCGGTGCCGAAGGGCGCCGCGGCCGGCGAGCGCTACGCCGCCGCGCAGATGGCCCATCTGGACAGCGAGGCGGGCCACGCTTGACCAAGCCTGACGGCCGGGAGTCGCGCCTCGGCCTGTGCTTCAGGGCGAAAGAATCATCACCTTGCACTGGCTCGGCACGATGCGCATGCCGACCATGTTGTTGCGGTTTTGCGTGCTGAGGCTGGTCATGCGCGTGGCCGGCGTGCCCTTGATGAGCACGGTGAAAGCGCCGGTCACGTGCCGCGACTGGCTCATGAAGGTCTGCGAGACGATGCCGCCGCCGGCACCGGTGGTGTCGCCCAGCGTGATGGGCGTGGTGGTGGCCATGTTGTGCGCGGGCATGCCCATGAAGAGGATGTTCCACGCGTTGGGCACTGCCGTGGGCCCGAACGCCATGTTCGGATACGGAATGGGCGCCATGGCCGCGGGAGGCGTCTTGCAGACATCGGGGAAGGCCAGGTCCATTCCCATCAACTGGCAGTTGGCAAACATCGGTGGTTCTCCTTGAATCGGCTGGTGTATCAACCCATGTGGATTTGCGCGGCATCGACCTTGACGAGCTCGCTGGCCGTGAGCACCGTGTGCCTGGCATGCAGGCGCGTGGTGCCGGCGGCCTCGCAGTCGAGGTGGCCCACGCGCACCTGCTCGGTTTCGTCCACCACGCGCAGTGCGCTGCGCGCCATCTGCACGATGCGGTCGGCCACCGATTCGAAGACGCGCCCGACCAGGCGCAGGCGGCCGACGGTGGCGTCGAGCGCCTGGCCGGTGTAGCGCATGTCGTCGACGCGGCAGCTGGCGTTGGCGGCCTGCAGGTGCCATTGCGCGCCTTTCATCTGCAGCTGGCCGCCGCTTTGAAGGCGCACGTCGCCGGGGCTTTCGATCGAGAGTGCGCCGGGCGCGTCGATGCGGCTGAGGGAGGCATCGGCCTGCTCGAGCACGGCAATGAGGTACACCCTGTGGCTGTCGGGGCCTGAGAGCAGCACCGTGTCGCCCACTTCGGGCCTGAGCAGGCAACTGGCGGCGCGCCGACAGCGCCAGGCAAGTCCGCCGTCGTCCTCGACGTCGAACTGCGAATCGGGCAGCGCAGCCGTGAGTCGCCCCATGAAATGAACCGGCATGGGCGCCAGCGCCGTGGCGGCGGCGATGGCGGGGCGCAGTGGAACGACATTCATGGCGGATTCCTTTCTTGCTTGCTGTTGGCGGCTGGAAAACGGGTGAGAGGTGTTGGCGCTCAATGCGACCCGGACCATACCTGGGCCTTGAAGAGCTCTGGATCGCTCTCGATGATTCCGCCGCGGCTGGAGAAGTGGGTGCCTTGCTGGAGCGCGCGATGAAGGCGGGTGCGCAGAAAGCAGGCACCGCGGAGGTCGGCACCGCGGAGGTCGGCGTATGAAAGGTCTGCGTCCTGCAGTTGGGCGTCCCGCAGGCTCGCACCTGTGCAGCGTGCGCGGTGAAAGACGGCGAGCGGCAGGCGGGCGTGGCTGAAGTCGACGCGCTCCAGAACAGCTTCCACCCAGATCGACTGGTCGAAGCGCCCGCCGCTGCAGTTCGCGCCGCTGAGGTCGGCCTCCGGAAACAGCGCCTGGCAGGCATCCGTATGCGAGAAGTTCGCGCGCCGCAGCGATGTTCCCTTGAAGTTGCCTTGCGTGAGCGTGGCGCCGCTGAAGTCGGCGTCGTCGAGCTGGCTGTCGGTGAACTGGCACAGGCGCAGCGACAAGCCGGCGAAGCATTGTCCGTCCAGGTCGCATTCGAGGAACATGACGCTCAGGCATTGCGTCTGCGCAAAGACCGCTGTCTTCAGGTCGAGGCGGTGAAAGGTGACGAAGTTCAGCGTGGCGCCGGTGAAGTCGGCCCGGTCGAGCTGAGACTCCAGGAAGCTTGCACGTTCGAACTGCTGCGACTGCAGCAGGCTTTCCGTCAACTCGCATCGGAAGAACCTGGCAAAGTCCAGCCGCGTGTCCTTGAAGCTGGCCTGCCGTGCCTGGCATTCGACGAAGGATGCGCTTTCGAGCGTGGCGGTGTCGAAGCGCGCAGCATTCACGCAGCAGCGAAAGAACTGCACCTCCTTCAGATGGCCGGCGGAAAACTCGCAGCCCGACAGGTTGCAGTGCGACAGCGCGCTGCCTTCGAGATTGGCGTTCGCAAAGTTGGCGCCTCTGAAATCGACGTCGTCCAGCAGCGCGCCCGAGAGGTCGAGGCCGCTCAAGTCCCACCCCCTGCAATCGGCGCTGCCGATCTGTGTGCCGTGACGGATCCTGTCGACGAATTCATCGCGCGTCATTCGAGGGTCATTCGGGCGCTGCAGCGCCCCGCGCCGGCCAGATCTTCGTCTGCTGCGTATAGGCGCCCAGGAGGTGGGTGGTGCCGTCGATCAGGCTCTGTGACACGTCGGTGCGGAAGAGGTTGGCGGTGCTCAGATCCGCCTGCGTGAAATCGGCCTTGGAGAAATTGGCGTCGATGAGGTTGGCGCCGCGCAGCACGGCGCCTGTGAGGTCCGCGCGCACGAAAAGGCTTTCGCCCGCCTCCAACCGCTCGAGCCTGGCGCCCCGCAAGTCGCACTCCGAAAAGTCGCAGTTGTCCAGCCGTGCCGCGCCAAGGTCGGCCCCGGGGAGCGGCGTGGTGCGAAAGCCGCATTGCCTGAGTGTGGCGCGGCGGAATCCGGCGCCGGCCAGGGAGCTTCCATGCGCGAAGCTGCTGCCGTCGATGCGCGCATCGGAAAAATCCACCGCGCCGCTGCAATCGGTGGTGACGAATCCGCAGCGCACCAGCGTAGCGTTGACGAAGCTCACGTCTTGCAGCGTGCACTCGAGCCACACTACCTGGTTGAACGAGGCACCGCCGAAAGCCATGCCGTCCATGCGCAGTTTCGTCAGGAAGACCTGCTGCCAGTCGGATCCGCGGAAGTCGCATTGGCTGAGTTCGGTCTCGGCGAGGCGCGTCTGGTCGAACTGGGTGTTGGCCATGTTGCAGGACTTGAAGCGCGTCTTCTCGCAATGGGCACCACCCAGGTCGGCGCCGGAGAAGTTGGCGAACTCGCAATTCGCGCCGCCGAGGTTGGCGTTCTTGAAAGTGGCGTTGATCAGCGACGTGCGCGAGAGCCGGGCGCGTGCCAGCACGGCGCTGTTGAAGTTGGCATCGTCGAGCAGGGCCGCATCGAGATTGGCGTCTTCGAGAGAGGCGCCCGAGAAGTCGGCCCCGCGCAGGTCCATGCCCGAAAGGTCCGCACCGATCAGGCGCATGCCCGAGAAGTTGCGTTCGCCCGGTGCGGCTTCGGCCAGACGGCGCCGGATCTTGGCGGACCGGTAGGAAGGCATGGGTGGCGCAGCGTCGGAAAGGTGGGCCGCATAGAGATACCCGAGCTTGATCTGCGCGCCCGTGCGCTCCTTGGTGCTGGCGGCAATGAGCGAAGGCGCGGCCACCGCGCTGGACGGGCTCTGCGGGACCGGCGCGGCGAGTTCTTCGAGTTGCTGCAGCAGTTCGTCGGGATCGAAGCGCTGCGGCCGGCTACGGCTTTCTCGCAGCAAAGCCGGGTCGATTTCTTCGTCCTGCGCCTTGTGCATTCGTTCGGCGTGGGCCTGCAGGTCTTGCTTGGCTTTCATCATGTCTGCCTCCATGCGCTCGAAGTATTCCGGCACGTCGTCGAATGCCAGTGGCTCGGCCGGGGGCGCAGGCGCGGGCAGGTATTGGTCGGGGTCGACGCCCAGGGCCAGGAGCTCGGCGCGGCGGCTTTCGTGGTCGCGCTGTTGGCCGGCGCGCAGGTTGCGAATCAGCGGCCGCGCCATCGGGTCGGGCATGTCTATGGCGCTCCAGCGCCCGAGAATGGCCTTTGGGGCGAGGTCACTGTCGCGAAACGCCAGCAGGCCGCCGCGCGCCGGATCGAGCCGCTGCAGCAGCGCCGATTGGTAGTGCGCAAGCGGCCGGGGCTCGCGGGGGAGTTCGAGTGCCGGCATGATGTGCCGCACGTCGGCGGCGTCGTCCTCGCGCACCGGCAGCGTCCCGTGCCAGACCAGCGCCACGCGCTCGCGGTGCGGAAAAAACCATGCGGTGGTGAGCCGCAGCGCAACTTCCCGCAGCTCGCGGCCTTGCTTGTCGAAGCTCACGAAGCAGCGCGCGAGCCAGTCGGGCAGGTGGCCGCTGAGCACCGGCTCCACGGGGTGCATGTTCAGAATCTCGTAGGCCGCGCGGGGCGGAAGCTCCTGGCGGTCGGGCCATTGCTGGTCGGCGGGCGCGGCGTTGAAGAAGCGCCAGTCCATGTCCTCGGCGAAACCGGGAAACTGGTGCTGCAGCCAGTCGTCGCCGTACTCGCTGCCCATCAGGGCCATGCGTTGCGGGCTCTCCACCGGCACGGCGCCAAAACTGGCGGGGCTCACGGCGTGGCCGCGCGACTTCATGCGCGCACCAACCGCTTCCACGTTGGGCGCGCGGCGCGTGCGGACACCATTCATCAGTTCGTCGAACGCACCGATGCCCGCGGGGTTCTCCGGTACGCCGGGGCCGCCGTAGGCATGGGCCCAGTCCAGGCGCATCTGCTCGAAGGGCTGCGGCGCCGTCAGCCGACCGTCGAGCCAGTAGCGATCGCCGGAGACGAACAGGGACTTCTCGACATCGGCAACGCGAATGCGCACCGCGCAGGCGGTCTTGTCCTGTTGATGAAGGGTGTAGCCATAGCCGCTCGCCAGAATCTCCGGCACGCGCTTGGGAATGCCCATGTCGAACACGCTCGAGCTGCCGATCTCCTCGCCGACGGTCTGCCAGAGCTCCTGGTCAGCCATGAGGCGAGGTTCGGTGCCCATGCTGGCCAGTGCCATGACGGACACGCCCAGGTGATCGGCACCCTGCCAGCGGTAAGGCCGGGTAAGGATGCCGAGCCGCAGCGGCTTGACGGTCTTCATGCGCCTGCTGTCTTTTTGACGGCCGGATGCGGCCGCGAAACATCGGCGCCGAAATAGGCGGCCGAGCCGGCGCGGCGCTCGACGGCGAGCTCGCGGCTCGCGGGATCGAAGCGCACGGCAATCGTCTTGCCGGGTGCGTAGTCGGGCAGTTCGGCCACGGCAATCGAGGTGGTCTGCTCCACGTCGAAGGGATCGGCTGCATCGGCCGGCTTCACGCGAAGCTCGAGCTTTGCCACCGCCCAGATGGCCCCATTTGCGGAGCGGCGCTGGCCGGTGTCGGAGAGCGCCATCACATCCGCCATGGCGGGCTCGCCGTATTCGAGCAATTCGGCGGCGCGTTGCGCGCGAGACGACCGCGCACCATGCTTTCGGTATTCGCGCAGCAGCGTGACGACCAGGGTAAAAGCGAGCCAGACGAGCAACGGTACAAGAATCCACTCAACCGAGAAGCCCGAGGTCGCCATGCGGGGTGATGCATTCAGCCGAACAGCACGAAGCCCTTGAGCGCACCCCAGAAGCCGCCCACATGCTCCTGGGCCACCACGTTCGAGAAGCTGACGGAGCCGAAGTTGGCCTGGTGCGCGTACATGTTCAAGATCTGCGCCGTGGCATCCATCTTCTTGATGTTGCTTGTGAACGTGAAACCCGAGTTGCTGTTGTTGACGCCATAAGTGGCACTGGAGGCACCGAAGGCCGTGATGGCCGTGGGCGCCCAGTCCCACAGCAGCACGCGGTTCACGTGTTTGACCTTGTTGCCCTCGAAGGTGAAGTCGCCGCTGGCCTTGACGTTGACGTCGCCCGCCGTGGCCTCGATGGTCACGGCCTTGGCCTTGCCCGAATAATTGCCAGCCGACACGGTCGAGACGTGGTCGCCGGTCTCGATGGTCTCGGTGAGGCCGCCCTTGATCGTGTCGGAGCCGCCGCCCCCCACGATGGTTCTTTGCCAGCCGGTCTGGTAGGTTTCCTGCCGGTTGCCGTCCAGTGTCTTGAGGATCGAGTTGCCGGTGTGCACCTCTTCGTCCATGCCGAGCTTGACGTCGACGAGCAGGCCCTTGTCGAAGGTCTCGTGGCGCAGGCCGGCGTTGACGACGACTTCCGAATCGCCCGTCAGCACGGTTTCCTTCGAGCCCATCTTGGTGGTGGTCTCGATGCGGTTGTCGAAGAAGTGTTCGGTCAGCGCGCCCGACACGGTGAGCTTGGAGCCGTTGCGGTATTCGGCCGTGTCCTTCTGCTTGATGGTGGTGTCGCGGGTCTTGTCGACGGTGAGGGTGTCGGTGCCTTCGATGTGGGTGGTGCGGTTGCCCTCGACCGTTTCGGTCTCGTTGTTTTCGACGTGAATGTCGAAGTCGTTCTCGACGTCGATTTCGAAGTTCTTTTCGGCGTGAATGCGCACCAGCTCGCAGCCCGGCGCGTCGTCGAGAATGAATTCGTTCGCGTTGGCCGGCGAGCCGTCCCGGCTGCGGCTCACGAAGCCGCTCACCGTCACCTGCGCCGGCAGTTCGAGCGGGGGCATCTGGTCGGCGTTGTAGACCCGCCCGATGATGATCGGCCTGTCGGGGTGGCCGCCGATGAAGTCGACCACGACCTCCTGCCCTTTGCGCGGATGGTTGACTGCGCCGTAGTTGGAGCCGGCCCATGCGCTGGAGACGCGCACCCAGCAGGAGCTGTTCTCGTCGCTCTTGCCGTAGCGGTCCCAGCGGAACTGCACTTTCACGCGGCCGTACTGGTCGACCCAGAACTCCTGGCCTGCCTTGCCGACGACGGTGGCGGTTTGCGGGCCGTTGGCGCGCGGCAATGGCGTGATGCGGGGCGCGCGGAAGAGATACGTGGTGGGCTGCACGGCAAAGTCGAAGCTGTAGTGGCCTTCGGCGCCGCCGCTGGCGTAGCCGCCTTCGCGCAGCGCATACGACACCGACACCACCAGGTATTCGCGGTTGTCTTCCTGCCGCGGGCAGTTCTGCATGGTGAAGCGGTAGCCGGGCGCCATGCCGCGCACGTTGGTGTGGCCGATGTCGCGTTCGGCCTGCGCCTGTGCTTCTTCGAGGCGGATGCGCGAGTAGTGCTCGCCCTGTTCGGCCTCGCTGAAGCCCCCGAGCCATTCGTACATCTCGTACTGGCCGTGGTCGTTGCCACGCGGCTGGCTGCGCACGTTCATCAGGTCGGCGCGGGGCTTCTTGAAATCGAAGTCGTCCACCACGTAGGTGCCGGGGCGAATCTCTTCGGTGACCTGCCACTGGTCGATCACTTCCTGCCACGGGTCGGCGCCGCGCTCGGTCGCGAGATAGCTGATCCTGGCGTAGCCGGGAAGGGTGTCGTGCGCGGCGATGTCGTCGGCCAGCACCAGCGTGTGCTGGTCCTTGTCGTGCGTGAAGTAGTAGTAGATGCCTTCGTGCTCCATCAGGCGGCTCACGAAGGCGAAGTCGGTTTCCTGGTATTGAACGCAGTACTCCCACTGCCGGTAGCTGGCGCTGAGTTTCTTCTCGAAGGCAAAGCCGTAGTCGGCGAACACCTCTTCGAGGATGTCGACCACCGACTTGTTCTGGAATATCTTGCAGTCGCTGGTGCGCGTGAGATACCAGAGCCATGGCCGCACCGTGGCGCGGTAGATCACATAGCGCGAAGTGCCGCCCTCCTTGCCGATCATCGTGAAGCGGACGATCTGCCCGTTCAGGAAGCGCGGCGCGCCTGCGGTCTGGATCTCGAGTACCAGTGGCTTGCCCAGCACGGCTTTCATGTCGATGGACATGCTGGGGCTCAGCAGCTCGACATCGAATTCGAACAGCTGTGACAGCCCCTCGGTTCCGTGCATCGAGCGGAACAGCAGCTGGTCTTCGCCCAGCGGGGTGTGCGCGCGAACGACTCTGGCCAAGTGAGAACTCCCTTCGCTCATGAAAGCGCCGACTGCACCAGCATCGACCATCGCGCCGCAGCCAGCGGCAGCAGTTGCGAACTTATGTCTGAACGGTGTGTTCGCCTGCGAACCCGTATGGGGCCCCGGCTGCTTCATCGTTGTGCCCTGTGCATCGGCAATGCCTCGTTTCTTGCAAGTAGCAGGCCAGCGCACGTCGGACATGGCGCCGTGTTGCAGGCCAGCAGCGAGCTTGTAGGATGGCCGCATGACCCAGCACATCGGAATCGTCGGATGCTCCGCCGAAGGCGCGGCGCTCTGCTACCAGACCATCTGCGTGGAAGGGGCCCAACTGCTTGGGCCGCATGCGCATCCTGAAGTCTCGATGCACACGCCCTCGCTCGCGGACTACATGGCGCACATCTACCGAAACGACTGGCGCGGCGTGGGCGAGGTGATGCTCGCGTCGGCCAACAAGCTCGCGAAGATCGGCGCGAGCTTTCTGGTCTGCCCCGACAACACCATTCACCAGGCGCTGCCGTTCATCGAAGCACGTTCGCCGCTGCCGTGGCTGCATATTGCCGAATGCGTGGCCGACGAGGCCGCGCAGCGCGGGTTCAAGCGCCTGGCCATCACCGGCACGCGCTGGCTGGTGGAGAGCGAGGTCTATCCCGAGAAGCTCTCTGCCAGGGGGCTCGAGTACGTTCGGCCTGCTGTCGATGAACGCGAAGAGATCAACCGCATCATCATGGAAGAGCTGGTTTGCGGTGTCTTCACGCCCGATGCGGTCACGGCGTTCCGCCGCGTCATCCAGCGCATGAAGGACGAGGACGGCTGCGATGCGGTCGTTCTCGGCTGCACCGAGATTCCGCTCATCATCAACGACGTGAACTCGCCGCTGCCGACGCTCGATTCGACGCGGCTCCTTGCACGCGCCGCGTTGCAGCGCACGGTGCAGGGCCGCGCCGCGGCTGAAGAGCCCTGAACCTCAGCCCGCCAGGAACTGCTCGATCAGCCCGGCCACGCGCTGCGGCTGGTCGTGGTGCAGCATGTGGCCGGCGTCTTCGAGCCGCTCGATGCGCACCGAAGGCACGGACCGGAGGCGCTCATGGAACTCGTCCAGCGTGTAGCGGTTTTTCCACCACCCCTGCAGGCTGTCGTCCGCGGCTTCGATCATGAGCGTGGGCGCCGAGATCCGCGCATAGAGCGCGAGGGTTTCATCGACCCGGAAGATGTTGGCGTTGATGATCTTATGCCCGGGATCGCCTAGGATTTGCCAGCGCTCGCTGCCGTCGGCCTGCACCTGCAGCGCCGACCAATGGCTGGCGAGCCAATTGGCCTTGTCGGGGGTGAGTCGCGGGTTGGTCTTCATGAGCCGCCGTGCCACGCCGTCGACCGCGGAGTAGCCGGCCAGCGCCATCTCGCCGCGGTGCAGCCGCTTGAGCTCGTCGATCCATTGGCCGTAGCGCCCGGGCGCTTCTTCAGGCTTGCGCGCCGGCATGCCGAAGCCTTCGAGGTTGACGAGGCGGCGGATGCGCTCGGGCCTTGCGCCGGCGTAGTGCATGGCGACGTTGCCGCCCATGCTGTGGCCGACCAGGTCGACCGGCCGCGCCGCGTCGCCTTCGCCCGCGTAGTGGTCGAGCAGCCATTCGAGATCGGCCATGTAGTCGGGCAGCCAGTAGTTGTCGACCCCGCCGCCGTCGGTGAGGCCGAAGCCGCGCCAGTCGGGCGCGACGATGAAGCGCTCTTCGGCCAGCGCATCGACCACGAACTGCCAGGAGGCCGCCACGTCCATCCAGCCGTGCAGCAGCACCAGCGGCGGCCGCGCGGCCGAGGGCTCGCCCCAGAGGCGCACGTGGTAGCTGAGGTTGCGCACGGGCACGAATTCGCTGCGCGAGGGACGGAGGGCTTGGTACATGGGCGTCGATGATAAGGAGCCCGGCGCCGGCGTGCAGTCCGGCACAGGACAGCCCTTCGCTCGGCTTTTTTGCCGGCGGCCAGCGCATTGCGGGGGAGGGCGGTAGCATCCCGCGCATGAAAAAAATCCAACTCGGCCAGAGCGACCTGCACGTCACCCCGATCTGCCTGGGCACCATGACCTTCGGCGAACAGGTGGACGAACCCACTTCCCATGCCATATTGAGCCGCTCGCTCGAGCGCGGCGTCGATTTCATCGACACGGCCGAGATGTATTCGGTGCCCACGCGCAAGGAGACCTTCAGCGTCACCGAAACCATCATCGGCAACTGGTTTGCGGCCAACCCCGGTGCGCGCCAGAAGATCACGCTGGCCACCAAGGTGGCCGGTCCGTCGCGCGGCATGCCCTGGGTGCGCGCAGGCAGCGGCATGACGCCCGAAGACATCGAGGCCTCGTGCAATGCGAGCCTCAAGCGCCTGAAGACCGACGTCATCGACCTTTACCAGATCCACTGGCCCGAGCGCCACGTGCCGGCCTTCGGCAACATCTATTACGACCCCGCCAAGGAAAGCTCGAAGACGCCGATCCACGACCAGCTCGAAGCGCTCGGCAAGCTGGTGAAGGCCGGCAAGGTGCGCGCCATCGGCCTCTCGAACGAGACGCCCTACGGCGTGCACGAATTCGTGCGGCTGGCCGAGCAGCACGGCCTGCCGCGCGTGGCCACGGTGCAGAACGTCTACAACCTGGCGAGCCGCGGCCTGGAGAACGGGCTCGACGAGACGATGCACCGGCTGGGCGTGTCGCTGCTGGCGTATTCGCCGCTGGCCTTCGGCCTCTTGACCGGCAAGTACGACCAGAGCGGCATCGAGGGGCCCGACGCACCCAAGGGCGCGCGCATTTCGAGTTACGAGTCCGTGCGCAAGCAACGCTGGGGCCGCCCCGACGCGCTGAAGGCCGCGCGGCTGTACAACCAGCTGGCGCGCGACAACGGCCTGACGCCGGTGCAGCTCGCGCTGGGCTTCTGCTACACCAAGTGGCAGGTGGCAAGCACGATCATCGGCGTGACCACGCTGGCGCAGCTCGACGAAGACATCGACGCCTACGGCACCACGCTCTCGCCCGACGTGCTGGCCGAGATCGACAGGATCCGGTGGGAGATCCGGGATCCGGCGGCGTGAGCAAAAAGGCTCACGTTTCAGAAACCCCAGCTACGCAGCTGCTGCGCGCGAACAAGGTCGTTTTCACCGAGCATCCGTATGAGTATTTGGAGCACGGCGGCGCACAGCACAGTGCCGAGGTGCTCGGCTTCGATCCCTTCACCGTCGTGAAAACGCTGGTGATGCAGGACCAGGATGCCAAGCCGCTGATCGTGCTGATGCATGGCAACCGCACGGTGTCGACCAAGAACCTGGCGCGGCAGATCGGTGCCAAGTCGGTCGAGCCGTGCAAGCCCGAGGTGGCGCAGCGCCACAGCGGCTACATGGTGGGCGGCACCTCGCCCTTCGGCACGCGGCGCCAGATGCCGGTCTACATCGAGTCGACCATCCTCGAACTGCCCAGGATCGCCATCAACGGCGGTCGGCGCGGCTACCTGGTGGGCATCGACCCGCAAGTGTGCGTCACCTTGCTGGCGGCCAAGCCGGTGCAGTGCGCGCTGGCAGAATAGCCGGCCCGCCGGCCTGAGACCGGCGGCACCCCTTCTGTCCGAATCAGCGAATAAGAACATCCATCCTTCGTGGAGCGCCGCCTTGAGCTTTCATCTGCCTTCCCTCCTGGCCATCGTGGCCTCCTACCTGATCGGCTCGCTGTCCTTCGCGGTCATCGTGAGCAAGTCGCTCGGCATGGCCGACCCGCGCAGCTACGGCAGCGGCAACCCGGGCGCGACCAACGTGCTGCGCTCCGGCAACAAGGGCGCGGCATTGGCCACCTTGCTGCTCGATGCGCTCAAGGGCTGGCTGCCGGTGTTCCTGATTCGCCACTTTGGCGCGCAGTTCGGGCTGGGTGAGGGCGTGGCCGCGCTGGCGGGCCTGGCGGCCTTTTTGGGCCATCTGTACCCGGTGTTCTTCGGCTTCCAGGGCGGCAAGGGCGTGGCCACGGCGGCGGGCGTGCTGGTGGGCATTGCGCCCTGGCTGGGGCTGGCCACCGGCGCCACCTGGCTGATCATCGCGGTGTTCTTCCGCTATTCGTCGCTGTCGTCGCTGGTGGCGGCCTTCTTTGCGCCGGCGTATTACCTTCTGGGCGGCAACATTGCGTGGCCGCTCGACCGCACGGTGCTGATTGCGATCATCATCATGAGCTTGCTGCTGATCTGGCGGCACCGCGAAAACATCCGCCGGCTCGCGGCCGGCACGGAGTCGAAACTCGGCTCGAAGAAAAAGGCTTGAACATCATGGCATCCATCACCCGCTTCCACGTCGGCCCGCGCCTCTCTGAAACGGCCGTGCATAACGGCACCGTCTACCTCGCGGGCCAGGTGCCCGACGACACCACGCAGGACATCCGCGGCCAGGCCACGCAGGTGCTGGATATGGTCGACCGCCTGCTGGCCGAGGCCGGCAGCGACAAGTCGCGCATCCTCATGACGCAGATCTTCCTGGCCGACATCACCGACATCACGGCCATGAACGATGTGTGGGATGCGTGGATTCCCGCCGGCAACACGCCGCCGCGCGCGACGGTGGAGGCCAAGATGGCCAATGCGGCCTACAAGATCGAGATCGTGGTCACGGCCGCGCAGGCCTGACGCTCGCGCTCAATAGCGTTTTTCGAGGACCATCTGGTCCGCGTCCCGGCGCATCGAAAAGCGGTTGATGAAGCTGTTGCCCAGCAGCACGAAGGGCATGGGCTGCGGTGAGACGATGGCGTCGATGTCGTACACCTCGACGTCGCCCACGCGCACCGATTGCAGCCGCAGCTTGTAGCCGCTGGCCACGCCGTTGGCGGTGTTCATCTGGACGCGCTGCCCCTTGCTGTAGTCCAGCCCGATGCGCTGTGCATCGGCGGCCGACATGGCAATCGACGTGGCGCCCGTGTCGAGCATGAAGGTGACGGGGCGGCCGTTGATGGCGCCTTGCGTCATGAAGTGGCCGCGGCTGTCGGCCGGCAGCACGATGCGGCTGCCGCCGCCCGTTCCCCCTCCGCCGCCAATGCTCACGGGCGTGTCCATGCGCAGGTTGAGGCGCTTGCCTTCGAGCTCGACCACCGCCTGCTCGGCCTGCAGCGACACGAGCTTGACGCCCTGGAAGGTCTCGCCGACGGCCACGGTCTTGGGCGGAGCGCCGTCGACGATCAGGATCGCCCGGCTGCCGATGGTGCCTGTCAGCATGACGGAGCTTGCCGCATGCGCCCCTGCAGCGGCAGCCAGGAGCTGCGCTGCGACGACCAGGGATTTCATTTGCAGATCAGTCGCGGAAGTTGTTGAACGACAGCGGCATGTCGGGCACGTCTTTCTTGATGAGTGCCATGGCGGCCTGCAGGTCGTCGCGCTTGGCGCCGGTGATGCGCACCGCGTCGCCCTGGATGGCGGCCTGCACCTTGAGCTTGCTGTCCTTGATGATGCGGGTGATCTTCTTGGCCTGCTCGGTTTCGATACCGCTCTTGACCTTGATGACCTGCTTGACCTTGTCGCCGCCGATTTTCTGCACGTCGCCCTTGTCGAGAAAGCGCACGTCGACGCTGCGCTTGGTGAGCTTGGCGCGAAGAATGTCTTCCACCTGCACTAGCTGGAACTCGGCGTCACCGATCATGGTGATTTCCTTGTCCTTGAGCTCGACGGCGGCGGCCGTGCCCTTGAAATCGAAACGCGTTGCGATTTCCTTGGCGGTGTTTTCGACCGCGTTCTTCACTTCGGGCAGATTCGGTTCGCAGACGGTATCGAAAGACGGCATTGGGCTCCTCCTGGAATCGCGGGTGCTGGATGCGACAATTCTCCCATGATCGTGGAGAACAACGTCCCGCTGCAGCCGTACAACAGCTTCGGCATCGTCGCGCGCGCGCAGAACCTGGTGCGCATCGCCAGCGAAGGGGACGTGGCCGAGCTGCGGGCCGATCCCCGCTGGCGCGACGCGCCCCGTTTCGTACTGGGCGGGGGCAGCAACATCGTGCTCACGGGCGACGTGAAGCCCTTGGTGCTGAAAGTCGAGATCAAGGGCCTGCGGCTGGTCGAGGAAACCCCGCGCGCCTGGATCGTGGAGGCCGGCGCGGGCGAGGTCTGGCACGACGCCATTCAGTGGATGCTCGCCAACGGCTACCCGGGGCTCGAAAATTTGGCGCTCATTCCCGGCACGGTGGGCGGTGCGCCGGTGCAGAACATCGGCGCCTACGGGGTCGAGCTGCAAGACCGTTTCGATTCGCTCGACGCCATCGACCTGGACACCGGGCGGAGCTTCACGCTGGACGCCGCGCAATGCGCTTTCGGCTATCGCGACTCGGTGTTCAAGCACGTGCGCAGCGGGCCGAACGATTTCGGGCTTTCGGGCCGGGCGCTGATCACCCGCGTGCGCTTTCGCCTGCCCAAGCCGTGGAAGGCGGTGGTGGGCTACCTCGACCTGGAACGCAAGATGGAGGAGGCCGGCAACTTCACGCCCAGCGCAACCGACGTGTTCGACTGGGTCTGCGCCATCCGCCGCGCCAAGCTCCCTGACTGGCGCGTGCTGGGCAATGCCGGCAGCTTCTTCAAGAACCCGACCGTCACCCCGGAGCAGTGCGCCGACATCATTGCGCGCGACCCGAAGATCGTGCATTACCCCATGGCCGACGGCAGCATCAAGCTCGCGGCGGGCTGGCTCATCGACGCCTGCGGCTGGAAGGGCAAGTCGGTCGGCAATGCCGGCGTCTACGAGAAGCAGGCGCTGGTGCTGGTGAACCGGGGCGGGCTCGAAAACCCTGTGACGGGCGGCGAGGTGATGACGCTGGCCAAGGCCATCCAGACGAGCGTGTACGAGCGCTTCGGCATTCGGCTGGAGCCGGAGCCGGTGGTCGTCTGATGGATCTCGACTTCCTGCACCTGAATTACCGGCGGCGCATTGCCGCGCTGATCTGGGCTCGCCGGGCAATTGTGCTGGGCGCCATCGTCGCGGTGTTCTTCACCTTCCGAAGTGGCGGCCGATTTGTGCTGGTCCCGCTGGTCCTGGGTGGATGGCTTCTTGCCGCCACGCTGGGCTTCATGGAATCCAGCCTGCGCCGCCAGTTCATCCGCGAGGCGCGCATGCCGCCTTTCCTCATCGGCAAGCTGCGCGCCGCACATCCCGGGCTCAGCGTTCGCGACGCCGAACTGGTGTTGCGCGGCCTGCGCCAGTTTTTCATGGCCCATCTGCGCAGCGGCCGCAAGTTCGTTGCCATGCCGTCCAAGGTGGTCGACACCGCGTGGCACGAGTTCATCCTGCACACGCAGGGCTACCAGAACTGGTGCAAGGCGGCCTTTGGCGGCATGCTGCACCACAGCCCTGCCGAAGTGCTGGGCAAGGACCCGAAGCGCAACGACGGCCTGCGCCGCAGCTGGTACTGGGCCTGCAAGGAAGAAAGCATCGATCCGCGCACGCCGGCGCGCCTGCCGCTCTTGTTTGCGCTCGACGTGAAGTTCGGCATTCCGGGCGGCTTCGACTACGTGCCCGACTGCAAAGCCGTCGACCGGCACAACGGCTCCGACGCCCATTGCGGCACCAGCTTTGGCGACTCGTCATCCTCATCGGATGGCGGCAGCTCGGGCGATGCCAGCGGCTTTGGCGGCAGCGAATCGAGCGGCAGCGGTGACGGCGGCAGCGGGGGAGGGGACTCCGGCGGCGGTGGTTGCGGTGGCGGGTGCGGAGGAGGCGGCGGCGGCGACTGATCGATCGGCACGCGCGCACCGCGCACCATGCAAAACGGGCCCCGAGGGGCCCGTTGTCATTGCAAGAAGCGCGTCGGCTTACTTGCTCTCGTCGTCGTTCGAGAGCCGCGGCACCGAGGTGCCCTGGCCCGGGGACAGCAGCCCGGTACGGGTGTAGATCGCAAGCTTCTCGCGCGTGTCGACGATGTCGAGGTTGCGCATCGTCAGCTGGCCGATGCGGTCCAGCGGCGTGAACGCGCCGGCAACCTTTTCCATGCTCAGGCGCTCGGGCTGGTACGTGAGGTTGGGCGAGACGGTGTTGAGAATCGAGTAGTCATTGCCGCGGCGCAGCTCGACAGTCACTTCGCCGGTGATGGCGCGCGCCACCCAGCGCTGGGCGGTCTCGCGCAGCATGATGGCCTGCGGGTCGAACCAGCGGCCCTGGTAGAGCAGGCGGCCGAGCTTGCGGCCGTTGTCGCGGTACTGCTCGATCGTGTCTTCGTTGTGGATGCCGGTCACCAGGCGCTCGTAGGCGATGAACAGCAGCGCGAGGCCGGGGGCTTCGTAGATGCCGCGGCTCTTGGCCTCGATGATGCGGTTCTCGATCTGGTCGCTCATGCCCAGGCCGTGGCGCCCGCCAATGCGGTTGGCTTCCAGGATCAGGTCGACAAGGTTTGCGTACTCCACGCCGTTCAAAGCGACGGGGCGGCCTTCCTCGAAGCGCACGCTGACCGTTTCGCGCTTGACCTCGACTTCGTCTTTCCAGAACGCGACGCCCATGATCGGCTGCACGATCTGCATGCCGCTGTCCAGGTTCTCCAGGTCCTTGGCCTCGTGCGTGGCGCCGAGCATGTTGGAGTCGGTGCTGTAGGCCTTCTCGGCCGACATCTTGTAGCCGAAGCCGGCCTTGGTCATGAACGCCGACATTTCGGCGCGGCCGCCGAGCTCGTCGATGAACAGCTGGTCGAGCCAGGGCTTGTAGATCTTGAGGGCAGGGTTGGTGAGCAGGCCGTAGCGGTAGAAGCGCTCGATGTCGTTGCCCTTGTAGGTGCTGCCGTCGCCCCAGATGTGGACGTCGTCTTCCTTCATGGCCGACACCAGCATGGTGCCCGTCACCGCGCGGCCGAGCGGCGTGGTGTTGAAGTAGGTGACGCCGGCGGTGGTGACGTGGAAGGCGCCGGCCTGCAGCGCGGCAATGCCTTCGTTGGCGAGCTGCGCGCGGCAGTCGATCAGGCGCGCGTTCTGCGCGCCATAGAGCATCGCCTTGCGGGGAATCTCGTCGTAGTCGGGCTCGTCGGGCTGGCCGAGGTTGGCGGTGTAGGCGTAGGGAATCGCGCCCTTCAGCTTCATCCAGTGCAGCGCGGCGCTCGTGTCCAGGCCGCCCGAAAAGGCAATGCCGACCTTCTGGCCGGCGGGAACGTTTTGGAGAATGGTCGACATGTGGGTGTTCCGTTTGTGGTGGCGCTGTTCAGTGACTCATGGCCTCGGTGGCGTGCCTCTGCGCCGGGGATACCGTGGAACCGGCTTCGCCGGGCCACTGGTATCGCCCCCTGCAAGGGGGTTGGAGAAGCGACACGAAGTGCGCGAAGCCTGGGGGTTTATCCAAAATGGCAGATGTAGCTGTAGGGCTCGCCGGTCACCCGGATCTGGAAGCTCGAATTGCCCGGCACGCTGAACTTCTGGCCGGCGCCAGAGGGAATCCACTCGCTGGTTCCTGCCAGCTGGTATTCGCAGCTTCCGGCGGTGCCTTCCATGATTTCGGGCGCGCCGGTGTTGAAGGTCAAGGTGGACGGAAGAATCACGCCGACCGATTTTTTCGTGCCGTCGGCGAGCGTGAGGCTGTGGCTCACGCACTTTCCGTCGAAATACACGTTGGCCTTGGTCGCCACTGCGGCGCTGTTGAGAGTGTCGGTAGTCGTCGTCATTGGATGGCGCCGGCGCATGCGCGGTCGGCTTGTCGAGGACGCGCCGCCGCGGCGGCGCACCCCTTGGGGGTTGGAAAAGTCCTCGATTTTAGGGCTTGGCCGACATTGCCAGCCCGACTACCGTATCGCGCGGTTCAGCGCCAGTGGCGGTAGCCGTATCCGCGATAGCCGCCCCAGCCCCTGGAGTAGCCCAGGTTCAGCGAAATGCCGACCGGCGGATAGACGTAGGGTTGCGGATAGACGTAGGTCGGCTGCGCGTAGATGGGGGCCGGATACACCGGTGCCGGCTGCGCGTAAACGGGCGGCGGCGGCGCATTGGAGACCACCACGCCAGGCTCGGGCACCACGCTGTCCCATGCCGATCCGCCTGGCTGCGCGTATTGCGGGGGCTGCTGGTATTGGTACTGCTGCTGGCCGCTGTCGGCTTCGGCCGGATAGGGCTGCAACTGGGACTGAGGCGCGACCGGTGCCGTCGTCACGCCATAGGCGCTGGCCTGGATCGGAATGGTGGCGCCCGGCCGGCTGTTCATGCGCGTGGTGTACTGGCGCCCGTTGTACTCGTATGTCACGTTGTAGCTGGGGCTGCTGCCGGTGGTCTCATAGACGGGGGTGGCGGAAATCACCCTCGCCCATGCCTCCTGGGCCTGGACTACGCCAGCGGCGCCCGCCGTCAACAGGCCGGCCACGGAAAGGCCCGTGAGGGCGCGAAAAACTTGTCGGTTCATGGTGTTCTCTCCTGCAGATCGGGGTTGGAGGCCGGCCGGCGAGACGGGTTCCGGGGTTTACACGGCGTTCACAGCAGCCCAGGCTTCGGCGTCGAACCCTGTCGTAACGCCGGTTTTGGCCCCCCAGTTGACCACCGGCCGCTTGATGAGGCTAGGGTTGGCCAGCAATGCGGCGCGGGCGGAAGCGGCATCGACCACCGCGTTGCGGGTGGCTTCGTCGAGCTTGCGCCAGGTGGTGCCGCGGCGGTTGACCAAGGCCTCCCAGCCCGGCTTTTTGAGCCACTGGTCGAGATCGGCCTCGGGCACCCCCTGCTTCTTGAAATCATGGAAGGTGTAGGCAACGCCGTGTTCGTCGAGCCAGGCGCGGGCGCGCTTGACGGTGTCGCAATTGGGAATTCCGTAAATGTTGATCATTACGAGGGAAAGCAGGGGTCGGATTGGTTGAGTAGCTAGGAATCGTACTAGGCCGCAGCCATTCGAGTCTCGTGCGAGGGGCGGTGGCGTACTTAGTTGAACGTTCGCCAACCTAGCGGCGCTCTATCGCCTCGACCCGATCAAGGTCGAGAACAAAGACCCCCACGTGCCCGCTGTAGCCAACGGCATCGTGGACTTGCGGACGGGGGGTGCGGCCCGAGCCGCGGACTTGATTCTGAAGCGCTATGCCGCCGCGTATAGCGAGACGGAGTCCAAGACGTCTGGCGCCCTTCGCGCTCGTGACTTTGTCCGGACGGTAGCCTCTCGGGCTGATGGAACCCCACACCCGGAGCGCGAGCGGTATTTGCAGACACGACTCGGCTCCGGACTACGTGGGTTTAACTCCACCACCTCGGCGGATATTCTTTCCGGTCAGGGTCTCTCGCAGCCGCCATTTGTAGTGCTTGCAGCCATCTACGTTGCGTCACCGCATCTTGACGCGATTGATTGGGGTCGGTTGGACGTGATTTCCAGCGCCGTCGTCCCACGCCAATTCGCAGGTATGGCCATCCCAGTCTTCTGGTTCGTTCAGGTCTACAAAGACCCGCCCTCCAGGCAGTAGTCGCGCGAGAGGAAAAACGTCACCTAGGGACGGCTTGGGAACAAGACCTTGTTCAAGAATAAGTCGGACATTCCGTGCGACGCTCTGTCCCGAGTTAATAACCTCCAACCTAAAAGAAATTATGCGATTTCCGTGAAGCACGGCGGTGAGCTTTGCCTTCTTTGCGTCCTCAATCAAAGCCCGCTTCTCGACCAACTGAATCTTGTTGAGTAGGTGTTGTGTACGCGCATAGAAGGCTGTGAACCCCGCACTCGCCAACGAAACCGCGAGCGCGCTTAAAGAAATCCAATCGCTGGTTTGCATTTATCCTCCATCCACGCTTCTTACAGATGCTCATCATCGCGCACTTTCGAAGGCTTTGAGGCTCAGTAGCGCCCGGGTCAGTCGGCGTGTTTACGGGGCTCGACCTGCCGAAGGCCGGGTACGCGGGGTCGCTCGGCCCAGATCGCCCGCCGCTACGCCCCGGTCTGCCAACACGCCATCGAGGCATGTCAAGAACTGATGCTCGCCGTCGTGGCGCAAGGGCTCGCCGACGACGACCTAGCCTATGTCGTGAGCCCGACAGTCATCCACCATCTTCTTTACGTGGGGCTGGATCCGGATGCTGCGCTTCAGGCCAAGTTCAAGTACCTGCGTGGCGAGGTCAACCTATGCGAATTAAGGTGGATTTGATGGAAGCGGGGCGGGTGGGGGCGACGGGGACGTAGCTTGTACCTCGCGGCGCAATTTAGCAACTTGCAGGCTGAGCATCTCGTCCTGCAGCGGTTGAATCTCGCGATGCCATTTGAAGAATCCAAATCCCATGAGAAGGAATCCCACGGTGGCGAGCCCGGAAAGTGAGTTGTTGAAGTAGTCCTTGTCACTCTTGGCTACGTCGATCAGCCGCTCAAGCAATTGCCTCTTGATAGTGTCAGCTGCCGTGGGTTTCTCAACGGACTTGACCGCCTCTAGGTCAATCAGCGACTTGTACATGAAGTCGTTGGTGCTTCTCTGGACCGCAATTATGCCGCCTATCGAGAACATGAATGCAAGAAGCCCGAACAGGGCATAGAACTTGTAGATATTGTCGGTAGGCAGGGGGATTCGGCTCTCCATAGGCCCTCACTTTGTATCGAGCTTGAATCGCCCAACTCTAACCGTTGCCTCGTCGGCTTGAAGGATTTCGGAATAGGCAGTTTCCGACCAGTAAAAGCGACCGGTTTTCTTCATCAGGTGAAGAATGCTTGTTCCACTGAAGTACACGGGATTTTGGAGAACTATGCTGTATTGGTCATTGCGTACGAGCCCGAGTCCGATCTGCTGTTTGCTTCCAGGATTCACGCCGAACCACTTGCCTCGTTGCTCAACGATCAATGTAATCGGGTGATCTGCTTTCTCGCACGGAAAACTACGTGACTCTGCCCTATAGCTGCACGATTGATCAAAAGCGAGTTCGTATTCAAACGCGTTCGCTGTCACCGCGGTCAGTGCGAAACCGCATGTGATAAATAGGTGTTTCATGTTGTATTGCTCCAAGCGAGAATTCGCGCGTTTACAGCGACACACGATCGGTGTGCAGGTCGATGGATCTTTTTGTTTAAGAACGCGTAATGCGTCTCCGACCGCGATGGAGTAGTGCCCGAGCGCATCTCGCACCACAGCCATTGGCACGTCAGCCTGTAGCAGCGTACAGCCGAACGTGCGCCGTAAGTCGTCCCATTCCCCAGTGGCACTGTCTAATTCCTGGCAGTTGCGCCAGTCCTTGAGCGCTTGATCCGCGTCAAGCCGCAAGCGCATACGGATTTCCTGACGGTTTTTGCTCTTCCGCCAGGGAACGAGCCATTCGCCGGTGTCGAGATCCATTTCCTCCCAGCGAGCCGACGCGAGATTGCCCACCGAACACCGTCAGCATGAGTAGCCGGATGAATGGCTTCACGTAAGGCATGAGAAAAGGTTGGTGCAGCGCGGCAATGACTCGTGCGCGCTCATCGCATCCAATATTCGAGTGCGCTCCGGGAACTCCTGAATCTTGAGGCCTGGGTGATGTCACGACCCTGAAGCCTCGCTTCTTCCGCTTCTTCCGCTTCTTCCGCTTCTTCCGATCGTATGAAAAAACCGCTCTAAAAGCTTTCGCTGCGCTACCTGCTGCCGCAGGCCCGTTCGCGACAACTGTTTGTGTGGACGGAGAACATCGCAGACCCTTTCAGTTGGGAATTCCGTAGAGGGTTGTCATGGTCGCCAATGATGCCGATAAAACGTGGGGCGCCGGGCGCATTCCGGGTCGGCGACAATGCCGGCCTCCATGGAAACCCTTAACGACTGGCTCGCACGCGCCGAGCAACTCCATCCGAAGAACATCGAGCTCGGGCTCGACCGCGCCAAAGAGATGGCGGCCCGGATGGGCCTGCGCTTCGACTGCCCGGTCATCACCGTGGCCGGCACCAATGGCAAGGGCTCGACCTGCGCCATGCTCGAATCGATCCTCCGGCATGCCGGCTATCGCACCGCGGTCTTCACGTCGCCGCATCTGGTGCGCTTCGAGGAACGGCTGCGGCTCTCGGGCGAAGCGGTTGATGCTTCAAAATTAATAGCAAACTTCGAGGCGGTGGAAGTGGCCCGGGGCGACATGCCGCTGACGTATTTCGAGTTCACCACCTTGGGCATCCTGCGTTGCATGATCGAGGAGAAGCCGGACGTGGCCATTCTCGAGGTCGGGCTTGGCGGCCGGCTCGACGCGGTCAACATCATCGACACCGATTGCGCGGTCATCACCAGCATCGACCTCGACCACATGGACTACCTCGGGCCCGACCGCGAAAGCATCGGCTTCGAGAAGGCCGGCATCCTGCGCCCGGGCAAGCCCGCCATCGTGAGCGACCCGATGCCCCCGCAAAGCGTGATCGACCACGCGGCCGCCATCGGTGCCGATCTCTGGCGCTTCGGGCACGATTTCAACGTCTCGGGCGACAAGCAGCAGTGGGGCTGGTCGGGCCGTGGCCGGCGCTACAGCGGGCTGGCCTATCCGGCGCTGCGCGGCGCCAACCAGCTGCTCAACGCGGCGGGCGTGCTTGCGGCGCTCGAAGCGCTGCGGCCGCAACTGCCCATCACCGCGCAGGCCGTGCGCACGGGGCTCGCGATGGTCGAGCTGCCCGGACGCTTCCAGATCATCCCGGGCGAGCCCGCGCTGGTGCTCGACGTGGCCCACAACGCCCATGCGGTCGCGGCACTGGCCGAGAACCTCGACGCGATGGGCTTCTACCCCACCACGCACGGCGTGTTCGGCGTCATGGCCGACAAGGACCTGGCCCCGATCCTTGCGCGCATCGGCCCGATGATCGACCGCTGGTACTTCACCGATCTGCCGACGCCGCGCGCCGCCAAGGCGAGCGATCTGCTTGCGAGCTGGCAGGCGCAAAACACGCGCGCCGATGCCTCCGGCAGCACGCATGCGGGACCGATGGAAGCGCTCCGTGCGGCCATCGAGCACGCGGACCCCGCTGATAGAATCGTGGTCTTCGGATCGTTCTTCACCGTGGGTGGCGTGCTGGAGCACGGCACTCCCCGGCTGCAAGCCAAACACCTGCTGCCCGGCGGCTGATCGCCGGGCCGTCCGCACCATCTGGCACCACCTCGCTGCACTCCTTCAGGGATCGAACTTCATGGCGTTTTTCAAGTTCCGCACGCGCGGCCCGCAAGGCAACGAAGGACGCAGCGCGCCGGCTGCCGTCCCCGCGGAAAGTGTCGAAACCATGCGCCGCCGCGCGCGGCACCGGCTGGTGGGCGCGGCCGTTCTGGTGCTGCTTGGCGTGATCGGATTTCCGCTGCTGTTCGACACCCAGCCACGCCCGGTTTCGGTCGACATCCCCATCGAGATTCCCGACCGCAACAAGGTCAAGCCATTGCCGGTGCCTGCAACGCCGGCACCCGCGGCGCCCACGACCGGCGCAGCCGACAGCGGCGCCCGCGTGGCGGCGGCACCTCCTTCGACGTCGAGCGGCGGCATGATCACCGAGACCGCCGACGGCACCGAGATCACACCCGGCAAGCCGGCCGCCAGCACGCCGCCGGCCGAGACGCGGCCCACCGCCGAAGCCAAGCCGGAGCCCAGGCCCGAACGCAAGCCCGAGCCGAAGCCGGAACACAAGCCCGAACCCAAGCCCGAGCCGAAACCAAAGCCCGAGCCAAAGCCGGAAGCCAAGCCCGAACCCAAGCCCGAACCCAAGCCCGCAGCGCCCAAGCCGGCTGCGGCCGAGGACGGCAACCGCGCGCGCGCCTTGCTCGAAGGCAAGCCTTCCAACACCAGCACCACCAAGCCCACCGCCGAAGACGGCGGCCGCTTCGTCGTGCAGGTCGGTGCCTTCGCCGATGCCGACAAGGCGCGCGAAGTGCGGCAAAAGCTCGAGAAGGCCGGCCTCAAGACCTATGTCAACGTGGCCAAGACGTCCGACGGCGAACAGCGCACGCGTGTGCGTGTCGGTCCGTTCAGCTCGCGCGCCGAGGCGGACAAGGCCGCGGAAAAGGTCAAGGGCTTGTCTTTGTCGGCCGCCATCCTCACGTTGTAGTAGCCATCGCCCGTTGCCGTGGCCCTGCTCGATTGGATCGCCGTCGCGCTCATCGTCGTGTCGATGCTGTTCGGCCTTTGGCGAGGCCTGGTGTTCGAAGTGATTTCGCTGGCGGGTTGGGTGGCTGCATTCTTTGCCGCCCAATGGCTGGCGTCGGGTGTGGCGGCATGGCTGCCGTTCGGCGACCCGCAGGCAACCTGGCGCTATCCGCTGGCCTTCGTGCTGGTGTTCGTGGCGGTGGCGTTCGGCGTGGGTCTGGTGGCGGCGCTGACGCGAAAGTTGATTGCGGCTGTCGGCCTCAGGCCGGTGGACCGGCTATTGGGTGGGGCCTTTGGAGCGGCGCGGGGTGCGGTTGCCCTGCTCGTGCTGGCGGTCATTGTTCATTTGCTGGCGTTGAGCGACAGTGCCTGGTGGCACGAATCGCGCAGCGCCATTGTTCTCGATGCGGCATTGCAGGGCCTGAAACCCGCGCTGCCCGAAAAGTTGGCAAGCTACCTGCCCTGAGAGGAATCGTTCATGTGTGGAATCGTCGGCGTTGTCAGTAACGCACCCGTCAATCAGCTGCTCTATGACGCCTTGCTGCTGCTGCAGCATCGCGGCCAGGACGCGGCCGGCATCGTCACCCTGCTTGAACGCAAGTTCTTCATGCACAAGGCCAAGGGCATGGTGCGCGACGTGTTCCGCACGCGCAACATGCGCGGGCTGCCGGGCAGCGTGGGCCTGGGCCAGGTGCGCTACCCGACGGCGGGCAACGCCTACAGCGAAGAAGAGGCTCAGCCCTTCTACGTCAACGCACCCTTCGGCATCGTGCTGGTGCACAACGGCAACCTGACCAACGCGCATGCGCTGCGTTCGGAGCTGTTCTCCACCGACCATCGCCACACCAACACCGAGAGCGACTCCGAAGTGCTGCTCAACGTGCTCGCGCACGAACTCGAGGGCGCATCGCGCGGCGTGCCGCTGAATCCGGCCGAGGTGTTTGCCGCGGTCAAGAACATGCACAAGCGCCTGCGCGGCTCGTATGCCGTGGTGTCGCTGATTGCCGGCCACGGCCTGCTGGCCTTCCGCGATCCGTACGGCATCCGTCCGCTGTCGATGGGCCGCAGCGCCGATGGCACGGTGATGGTGGCCAGCGAATCGGTGGCGCTCGAAGGGTCGGGCCACGTGTTCGAGCGCAACATCGCGCCGGGCGAAGCCGTGTTCATCGACCTGCAGGGTAACGTGCACTCCATGCAGTGCGCCGAGGCGCCCACGCTGAACCCCTGCATCTTCGAATTCGTGTACCTGGCGCGTCCGGACTCGGTGCTCGACGGCATCTCGGTGTACCAGGCGCGCCTGAACCTGGGCGAGACGCTGGCCAAGCGCGTGGTGTCCACCGTGCCGCCAAACCAGATCGACGTGATCATCCCCATTCCCGAATCGAGCCGCCCGAGCGCGACGCAACTCGCGCATCTGCTGGGTGTGCCGTACCGCGAAGGCTTCGTGAAGAACCGCTACGTGGGCCGCACCTTCATCATGCCGGGGCAGGGCGTGCGCAAGAAGTCGGTGCGCCAGAAGCTCAACGTGATTGCCAGCGAGTTCAAGGGCCGCAACGTGCTCTTGGTCGACGACTCGATCGTGCGTGGCACCACCAGCCGCGAAATCGTTCAGATGGCACGCGATGCCGGCGCGCGCAAGGTCTACCTTGCCAGCGCAGCGCCGCCGGTACGCTACCCCAACGTCTACGGCATCGACATGCCCACCAAGGACGAACTGGTGGCGCATGACCGCACCATCGAGCAGATCCGCGAGCTGATCGGTTGCGACGCACTGATTTATCAAGACGTCGATGCCATGAAGCGCGCCATCGGGTCGCTCAACCCGAAGCTCGACGGCTTCGACGCCTCCTGCTTCGACGGCGTGTACGTGACCGGCGACATCGACACCGAAGCGATCTCGCGCATGAACGGCAACCGTCCGCGCATCGAAGAGACCGAAGAAGATTCTTCGCGCCTCGCGCTTCCCAATCACAGCGAGTGAGAGCTGAATTGACTGCCGACGAACGAACCCTCCCGCCCGGACTGCATCGCGACACGCTCGCGCTGCGCACCGGCCTGGCGCCCAGCCAGCACGGCGAGCACTCCGAAGCGCTGTTCCTGACCAGCGGCTTCGTGCAGCCCGACGCCGAAACATCGGCGCGCCGCTTTGCCGGCACCGAAGCGGGCTTTACCTACTCGCGCACTTCCAATCCCACGGTCACCAGCTTCGAGCAGCGGCTTGCGGCGATGGAAGGTACCGAGGCCGCCATCGGCGCCTCCACCGGCATGGGCGCGATCCTCATGATGTGCATGGGCCTGCTGAAGGCGGGCGACCACGTGATCTGCTCGCGTTCGGTGTTCGGCTCCACGCTCAACCTGTTCGGCAAGGAGTTCGCCAAGTTCGGCGTAGCGACCACTTTTGTCTCGCAGACCGACGTGGCCGAATGGCGCGCGGCCGTGAAGCCCAACACCAAACTCCTGTTCGCCGAGACGCCGACCAATCCGCTCACCGAGGTGTGCGACATCCGCGCGCTGGCCGACCTGGCGCACGGCGCAGGCGCGCTGCTCGCGGTCGACAACTGCTTTTGCACGCCCGCGCTGCAGCGCCCGGCCGAACTCGGCGCCGACCTCATCATTCATTCCGGCACCAAGTACCTCGACGGCCAAGGCCGTGTGATGGCCGGCGCGATCTGCGGTCCGTCGAAGCTCATCGTCGACGTATTCGGCCCGATCGTGCGCACCGCCGGCATGGCGCTGTCGCCGTTCAATGCATGGGTTGTGCTCAAGGGCTTGGAAACGCTGGGCATTCGCATGCAGGCGCAGTGCGCCAATGCGCTGGCCGTGGCCCAGTGGCTCGAAACGCAGCCCGGCGTTGCGCGCGTTTATTACCCGGGCCTTGCCTCGCACGCACAGCACGACTTGGCCATGCGCCAGCAGTCGGGGCAGGGCGGGGCGGTGGTGTCGTTCGACGTGGTCGGCAACGATCCCGAGACGGCGCGCGCCAATGCCTTCCACGTGATCAACAGCACGCGCGTGGTGAGCATTGCCACCAACCTCGGCGACACCAAGACCATCATCACGCACCCCGGCACCACGTCGCACGGCCGCCTGACCGAAGTGCAGCGCCAAGCCGCCGGCATCAGCCAGGGGCTCATTCGCGTCGCAGTCGGCCTCGAGTACATCGACGACATCAAGGCCGACTTGCTTCGCGGTCTTGGCACCCTGAAATTCTGATCGATCCAATGACCGGCAAAGTTCGCACCCGCATCGCTCCGTCTCCCACCGGCTTTCTTCACCTGGGCACGGCCCGCACCGCGCTCTACTCGTGGGCTTACGCACGCCACCATGGCGGAGAGTTTGTGCTGCGCATCGAAGACACCGACGTGGCCCGCTCCACGCAGGACTCGACCGACCAGATCCTTGCGTCGATGCACTGGCTCGGCCTCGACTACGACGAAGGCCCGATCTACCAGATGCAGCGCCTGGAGCGCTACCGCGAAGTCATTGCGCAAATGCTTGCGGCCGGCACGGCCTACCACTGCTACTGCACGCCGGCCGAGCTCGACGAAATGCGCGAAGCCCAGCGTGCGCGCGGCGAAAAAACGCTCTATGACCGCCGCTGGCGCCCCGAGCCCGGCAAGGTGCTGCCGCCCGCGCCTGAAGGCGTGCCGCCCGTGGTGCGCTTCTGCAATCCGCCCGAAGGCGCCGTGACGTGGAACGACCTCGTGAAGGGCGAGATCACCATCAACAACCGTGAGATCGATGACCTCATCATCCTGCGGCCTGACGGTGTGCCCACCTACAACTTCGCGGTGGTGGTCGACGACTGGGACATGAACATCACGCACGTGTTCCGCGGCGACGAGCACATCAACAACACGCCGTGGCAGATCAACATCTTCCGCGCGCTGGGTGCAACGCTGCCTGCGTTTGGGCATGTGCCGGTGATCCTGGGCGATGACGGGCAGAAGCTCTCCAAGCGCCGCGGCGCCGTGAGCGTCACGGCTTATGAAGAGAACGGCTACCTGCCCGAAGCCATGCTCAACTATCTTGCGCGCCTCGGCTGGAGCCATGGCGACGACGAGCTCTTCACCCGCGAGCAGATGGTGAGCTGGTTCGACGGGTCGCACCTGTCGAAGAGCCCTGCACAGTGGGATGCCGCCAAGCTGTCGTGGGTCAATGCGCAATACATCAAGGCCAAGGCCGACGATGAGCTCGCGCCGCTCGTGGCAGCGCAACTGCAGAAGCGCGGCCTCACCGCCGACGAACGACTGCCCGCGATCTGCGCGCTGTTCAAGGACCGTTGCGAGACCACGGTTGCATTGGCCGACTGGGCTGCGGCGTTCTATGCCGACGTAACCGTGAGCGAAGCCGATCGCGCGCAGCACATCACCGACGCGGTGAAGCCCGTCATCGCCACGCTTGCCGAAAAGCTCGCGAGCGTGAACTGGGAAAAAACTTCGATTGCTGCAGGCATCAAGGAAGTTTTGGCTGCACATTCTGTGAAAATGCCTGTGTTGGCCATGCCGGTTCGCGTCCTTGTGATGGGAACTGCGCAGACACCATCCCTCGATTCAGTGCTCGCAATTTTTTCTCGCGAAAAAGTCATCGAGCGTTTGAAAAGGGCCTGATTTTTCAGGCTATAATTTGAGGCTCGACACCCACACGGGGGTATAGCTCAGCTGGGAGAGCGCTTGCATGGCATGCAAGAGGTCATCGGTTCGATCCCGTTTACCTCCACCATCAAAGTGTCGAGAAGATAAGTGCTGATCGCAGCACGGTTCCTAAGGTTTTGACCCTATCGTCTAGAGGCCTAGGACACCACCCTTTCACGGTGGCTACCGGGGTTCGAATCCCCGTAGGGTCGCCAGTTTCGCGCAAGTGAAGCAGGCACAAGTCGTCAGCACTTGGCTCCGCAAGGAGTGAACGTTGTCTACCAGGAGTGGTAGTTCAGTTGGTTAGAATACCGGCCTGTCACGCCGGGGGTCGCGGGTTCGAGTCCCGTCCACTCCGCCAGTTCCGACAAGGGTTAGCAGATTAACGTCTGCTAACCCTTTTGTCTTTTCGGGCTCGCATTCGAGCCCTGCCTCGCTCACTCACTCGCCTTTGCGCTCCTCGATGCTGCGCGCAAGGAACTGCCAGAGCCGCTCGTCCTCGCTGAAGGCCACGTTGAAGCGCAGCCACCCCGTGGGGCGCGGGATCACCAAAAACAACTGCCCCGGGCCGAGCATGATGCCCTCCATGGCGGCAAGCCGCGACAGATCCGCGGCATCGGTGATGTCCGGATGGCGCGCCCACAGGTACAGGCCCGCCGCGGGCTCGTGAAAAATCTCGAAGCCCTGTGCTTCCAATCGCCTTGCCACGTTCGAATGTGCTTGCGCGAGCCGCTCGCGCAGCGACTTCAGGTGCTTGCGCCAGCGCCCGTCGGTCACGGCGCCGAACACCAGCCGTTCGGTGATGTCCGACGAGGTGAGCCCCGACACCATCTTCAGCTGGGCCAGGTCTTCCATCAGTTCGGGCTGAGCTACCACGTATCCGACCCGCAGGTTCGGTGAGATGGTCTTGGAGAAACTGCCGACGTAGACCACCTGGCGCAATTGGCTGAGGCTTGCCAGCGAGGGCCGCGACGAGGCGTCCATGTCGGCGTAGATGTCGTTCTCGACCAGCGCGAACTGATGCTCCTGTGCAAGCTGAAGCAGGCGCACCAGCTGCGGCATCGACGCCAGCGAGCAGGTGGGACTCTGCAGCCGCGGCTGCGTGAAAAAGGCTTTGGGCCGGTGCAGCGCCAGCAGCGCCTCCAAAGCGGGCAGGTCATAGCCGGTGGGCGTGCGCGGCACGCCGATGATGTGCACGCCCAGAAAGCGCAGCATGAACATCAGGTTGGGATAGCCGGGGTCGTCCACCAGCACCTCGTCGCCCGGTTTTAGCAACTGGCGCGCCACCAGGTCGAGCGCCTGGCTCGACCCCTGGGTGAGCAGCACCTGGCCCGCCTCGACCGCGATCTGCCGTTCGACGAGCGAATCGGCCACCGCCATGCGCAGCGCCATGTGCCCGAACGGCAGTCCATAGCCGCCGATGTCGGTGCCGCCGGCTGCAAGGCTGCGCAGGCTGCGGCGCATGCCGTCCTCGAAAAGCCAGTCGTGCGGCAGCCATCCGCAGCCCGGCTTGAGCGGCAGGTTGCGGTTCTCGAAGATCTGCCGCAGATACCAGCGCGCATCGAAGCGCGGGTCGGGCTGGGGCGCCGTGGACCCGCTGCCCGCGGGGTTGTCGTCGCTTCGCCGCTTGACGAAGAAGCCCGCGTTGGCCCGCGACACCAGAAGGCCTTGCGCAACCAGGCGGTCGTAGGCCTCGACCACCGTGAAGACGCTGACGCCATGGGCCGCGGCAAAGGCCCGAATGGAGGGCAGCTTGCTGTCGGGCCGGAGTTTCTGGGCGCCGATCAGCCCGCGCAGTCCCTCCACGATCTGACTCACGAGCGGAGTCGGCTGTTCGGGGTGAAGAATGAGCATCGCGAGAATCCCGGCAGGCCGATCTGCACCATATTGAGGAAAGTATGTACAGGATACAAGACCAGCACAGTCCTCAAAATCATCGCATCCCTTGTACATGGCTGCCGCCGGACGTGAAACCTAAAGTGCCTGCTTCTTCATTCAGGCACAGGTCGAATCCATGCAGCGCGAACCCCATCTCAGCAACGCCGCCCTCATGGCCCGCCGCAGCGCGGCAGTGGCACGCGGTGTGGGCCAGGCCCATGAAATCTTCGTCAGCCGCGCCGCCAATGCCGAGGTCTGGGATGTCGAAGGGCGCCGCTACATCGACTTTGCCGGCGGCATTGCGGTGCTCAACACCGGCCACTGCCATCCGGAGATCAGCGCCGCGGTCAAGGCGCAGGTCGATCTGTACTCGCACACCTGCTTCCAGGTGCTGGCCTACGAACCCTACGTGGAACTGGCCGAGCGCCTGAACGCGCTGGCGCCAGGCGAGTTTGCCAAGAAATCGATCTTCCTGAGCACCGGCGCCGAAGCGGTCGAGAACGCGGTGAAGATCGCCCGCGCCTACACGCGCCGGCCGGGCGTCATCGCCTTTACGGGTGGCTACCACGGCCGCACGATGATGACGCTGGGCCTGACCGGCAAGGTCGCACCGTACAAGGTCGGCTTCGGCCCGTTTCCGGGCGAGGTGTTCCATGCGCTCTACCCGAACGCGCTGCACGGCGTGAGCGTGGACGACGCCTTGGCTTCGGTCGAGCTCTTGTTCAAGAATGACATCGAGCCCGAGCGCGTGGCGGCGTTCATCCTGGAGCCAGTGCAGGGGGAGGGCGGCTTTTACGTCGCGCCCAACGATTTCGTCGAAGGCCTGCGCGCGCTGGCGGACCGCCACGGCATCCTCATCATTGCCGACGAAGTGCAGACCGGCGCCGGCCGCACAGGCACCTGGTTTGCGAGCGAGCAATGGCCGGTGGCGCCTGACCTGATCACCACCGCCAAGTCGATGGCGGGCGGTTTTCCGATTTCCGGCGTGGTGGGCCGCGCCGAGGTGATGGACGCTCCCGCGCCCGGCGGTTTGGGCGGCACCTATGCCGGCAGCCCCATCGGCTGCGCCGCCGCACTGGCGGTGCTCAAGGTGTTCGACGACGAGCAATTGCTGGCGCGCAGCCGGGCGCTGGGCGAACGGCTCACGGCCGGCCTGCGCCGCATCGCGGCCGGCGAGCCCGCCATCGGTGACGTGCGCGGGCTCGGCGCCATGGTGGCCATCGAGCTGTTCGAAGAGGGCGACACTGCCCGGCCCGATGCCGCGCTGACAAAAAAGGTGGTGGCGGAAGCCGCGCGGCGCGGGTTAATCCTGCTGTCATGCGGCACCTACGGCAATGTAATTCGCGTGCTGGTGCCGCTGACGGCATCCGACTTGCTTGTGGACGAAGGCCTGGCGCTTCTCGCGGACAGCTTCGCCGCGCTGCGCTGAACGGTCCCTTTTCTTGAGCTCCTCCATGACCACAGCAGAACCCTTGGTGCGCTTCCAGCGCGTCCAGAAAACCTACGACGGTGAACACCTGGTGGTGCGCCAGCTCGACCTGGACATTCACCGCGGCGAGTTCCTGAGCCTGCTCGGGCCTTCGGGCTCGGGCAAGACCACCACGCTGATGATGCTGGCCGGCTTCGAGTCGCCAACCTCCGGCGAGATATTGCTCGACGGCAAGCCGATTACCGGCACGCCGCCGCACAAGCGCCACTTCGGCATGGTGTTCCAGAACTACGCGCTGTTTCCGCACCTGAGCGTGGGCCAGAACGTGGCCTATCCGCTCACCGTGCGCAAGGTGTCCAAGGACGAGCAGCAACGCCGCGTGCAGCGCGCGCTCGACATGGTGCAGCTGCGCGGCATGACCGACCGCCTGCCCGGCCAGCTCTCGGGCGGCCAGCAGCAGCGCGTGGCGCTGGCGCGTGCGCTGGTGTTCGAGCCGCAGCTGGTGCTGATGGACGAGCCGCTCGGCGCGCTCGACAAGCAGCTGCGCGAGCACATGCAGATCGAGCTCAAGGACCTGCATCGTCAGCTCGGCGTGACCTTCGTCTACGTGACGCACGACCAGGGCGAGGCGCTCACCATGAGCGACCGCGTGGCGGTGTTCAACGAAGGCGTGATCCAGCAGCTGGACACGGTCGGCCGGCTCTACGAGACGCCGTCCAACCGCTTCGTGGCGGGCTTTGTGGGCGACAACACCGTGCTCAAGGGCCAGCTGAGCCGTGGTGGCGAGCACGCCGAAATGAAGCTGCCCGACGGCCGCGTGCTGCAGGGGCTCAACGTCAGCGGCGCCGCCGCGGGCACGGCCGTCGAAGCCTGCATCCGCCCCGAGCGCGTGGTGCTGCACCGCCAGCCGGATGCGCACGGCGCCAACATGCTCGCCGCCGTGGTGGCGCGCGTCATCTACTTCGGCGACCACCTGCGGCTGCTGTGCAGCGTGGGCGGCGGCCAGGCCGAGGCCACCGTGAAGCTGCCGCTGACCGGCGCGGGCGGCATTGCCACGCCGCAGGCCGGCGAATCGGTGGCACTCGAATTTCCCGTTGCGCATGCGCGCATGTATGCCCTCTGAACCCAGTCCCGTTTCTCGTTTCCGTTCATCACCCAGGAAGATACCCGCCATGAAAAAGACATTCCTCGCCTGCACCGTCGCGGCCAGCTTCGCACTGCCTGCCTTCGCGCAGCAGCAGCTCACCGTGGTCAACTTTGGTGGCGCCAACGCCAACGCGCAGAAGAAGGCTTATTACGAGCCCTACGAGAAGACCGGCACCAAGATCATCCCGGTCGAATACAACGGTGAGCAGGCCAAGATCAAGGCCATGGTCGAGACCAAGAAGGTCACCTGGGACGTGGTCGAAGTCGAATCGCCCGACGCCGCGCGCGGCTGCGACGAAGGCCTGTTCGAGAAGCTCGACTATTCGAAGATCGGCAACAAGGCCGACTTCCTGCCGGCCGCGGTCACCGACTGCGGCGTCGGCCTCTTCGTGTGGTCGACCGTGATGGCCTACAACGGCGAAAAGCTCAAGACCGCGCCCACCAGCTGGGCCGACTTCTGGGACGTGAAGAAGATCCCCGGTAAGCGCGGCATGCGCAAGGGCGCGCGCTACAACCTCGAGTTCGCGCTCATGGCCGACGGCGTGAAGCCCGCCGATGTCTACAAGGTGCTGGGCACCAAGGACGGCGCCGACCGCGCGTTCAAGAAGCTCACCGAACTCAAGCCCAACATCCAGTGGTGGGAAGCCGGCGCCCAGCCGCCGCAGTTCCTGGTGGCTGGCGACGTGGTGCTGACCACCGTGTACAACGGCCGCATCGACGCGGCCAACCGCGAAGGCCGTGACCTCAAGATCTACTGGCCCGGCGGCATCTACGACCTCGACTACCTGGTGATTCCGAAGGGCGCACCGAACAAGGAGGCTTCGCTGAAGTACATCCAGTTTGCAATGCAGCCTGCCAACCAGACGGTCTACGCGCAGAACATCGCCTACGGCCCGACCAACACCAAGGCCCTGGCCGCGCTCAGCCCCAAGGTGCTGGCCGACCTGCCGACCTCGGCGGCCAACGCCAAGGATTCGCTGCAGTTCAATGTCGCCTTCTGGGCTGACCAGGGCGAAGCGCTCGAGAAGCGCTTCGCATCCTGGGCCACGCAGTAAGCAGTAAAGAGGAAGAGGCCATGCACGCGGCAATGTCTGTCCCCCTGGCCTCGGCAGAGGCGCCACCCGGCGAGCTTAGGCGTGCGCTGGCGCGCGCCGAGTCGCGCCGCAAATGGCGCGCCTTTGCGCTCACGCTGCCGCTGCTGCTCTTCCTGCTGCTGACGCTGCTGGTGCCCATCGTGGCGCTGCTGCAGCGCGCGGTCGAAAACCCCGAGGTGGCCAATGCGCTGCCGCGCACCGTGCGTGCGCTCGACGGCTGGGACCGCAAGGAGGCGCCCGCGCCCGCGGCCTATGCCGCGATGGCGGGCGACCTTGGCCAGCTGCCCGACAGTTCCGATGCGGGCGCACTTGCGCGCCGCCTCAATACAGAGATAGCGGGTGCCCGGTCGCTCGTGATGGGCACCTTCCGGGCGCTGCCGATTGCCGGCACGCCGGACGAGATCAAGGCCCGCATGCTGGAGATCGATCCGCGCTGGGGCGAGGTGCCGTACTGGCAGGCGATCGCCAAGAACGGATCGCGCTGGACACCCGACTACCTGCTCGCATCAGTTGACCTGCGGCGCGACGTGGCGGGCGAGGTGGAGCGCATGCCCGCCGACCAGCGCGCATTTTTCGGCATCCTGCTGCGCACCTTCAACATCAGCGCCGTGGTCACCTTCTTCTGCCTGCTGCTGGCCTATCCGCTGGCCTGGTGGCTCTCGACGCTGCCGGCGCGCAAGGCCAACGTGCTGATGATCCTGGTGCTGGTGCCGTTCTGGACTTCCATCCTGGTGCGCGTGGCGGCGTGGATCGTGTTGCTGCAGTCCGAAGGCCTGGTGAATCGCGGGCTCATGGGCATCGGCCTCATCGATCATCCGCTGGCGCTGCTGTTCAACCGCACCGGCGTGATCATCGCCATGGTGCACATCCTGCTGCCGTTCATGATCCTGCCGCTCTACAGCGTCATGAAGAGCGTGCCGCCCACCTACCTGCGTGCGGCTGTCTCGCTGGGCAGCTCGCCGCTGGCGGCATTCTTCCGCGTGTACGTGCCGCAGACCTATCCCGGCATCGGGGCCGGCGCGCTGCTGGTGTTCATCCTGGCCATCGGCTACTACGTGACGCCGGCACTGCTCGGCGGTGCGGATGACCAGATGCTGAGCTACTACATCGCGCGCTACACCAACGTGGAAATCAACTGGGGCATGGCCTGTGCGCTGGGCGCGGTGCTGCTGGTCGCCACGCTGTTGCTGTATGCCGTGTACCGCCGCATCGGCAAGGCCGAGCTGAGCCTCGGCTGAGCGGCAAGGAAGAAAGAAAAGCATGCTGAAGCTTCCCCAATTCCCTGCCTATGCCACCTTTGCCGACAAGCTCGGCTGGTGGCTGGTGCGCGTCGGCTGCGTCGCGGTGCTGGCGTTTCTGCTGGCGCCGATCCTCGTGGTCATTCCGCTGTCTTTCTCCGACAGTTCGTTTCTGGCATATCCGATCCCGGGCTGGTCGCTCAAGTGGTATCGCCACCTGTTCGAGTCGCCCGAGTGGGCACGCGCGGCGCGCAACAGCTTCATCGTCGCGCCGGCCGCCACGGTGCTGGCCACCGTGCTGGGCACGCTGGCCGCGGTGGGACTGTCGCGCACGAACTTCGCGTTCAAGGGCTTGCTCATGAGCGTACTGATCTCGCCGATGGTGGTGCCGATCGTGGTGGTGGGCGTAGCCACTTACCTCTACTTCGCACCCATCGGCCTGGCCGACACCTACTTCGGTCTGATCGTGGTGCATGCGGCGCTGGGCGCACCTTTCGTGCTGACCACCGTGCTGGCCACCCTGGCCGGCTTCAACCACAACCTGGTGCGCGCATCGCTGAGCCTGGGCGAGACACCGTTCAGGACCTTCATGCGCATCACGCTGCCTGTGATTGCGCCGGGCGTGATCTCGGGTGCGCTGTTCGCCTTTGCCACGTCGTTCGACGAAGTGGTGGTCACGCTGTTCCTCGCGGGGCCCGACCAAGTCACGCTCCCGCGACAGATGTTCACCGGCATTCGCGAGAACATCTCGCCGACCATCGCCGCCGTGGCGACCCTGCTCATCATCTTCACCACCACGCTGCTGCTCGTGCTCGAATGGCTGCGCGGCCGGCGTCGCTGAACCCCTGCGCCATGCCTTCTGACACACCGAACCAGCCGCTCGGCGGCAACGCGATGCCGCGCTTTGCTGGCCCCGGCACGATGATGCGGCTCCCCGTTGCAACGTCTGCCGAAGGGCTGGATGCAGCCTTCATCGGCGTGCCGCTGGACATCGGCACCTCCAACCGCCCGGGCGCGCGTTTCGGGCCGCGCCAGATCCGCGCCGAATCGGCACTGCTGCGGCCCTACAACATGGCGACCGGCGCGGCGCCGTTCGATCGGCTCAACGTGGCCGACCTGGGCGACGTGCCCATCAACACCTATTCGCTCGAGAAGTCGGTCGACATCATCTCGGCTTTTTACGACACCGTGCTGGCCGCCGGCTGCGCACCGCTCACGCTGGGCGGCGACCACACCATCGCGCTGCCCATTCTTCGCGCGCTGGCACGCAAGCACGGTCCGGTGGCGCTGGTGCATGTCGACGCGCATGCGGACGTGAACGACGACATGTTCGGCGAACGCATCGCTCATGGCACGCCGTTTCGCCGCGCGGTGGAAGAAGGCCTGCTGGCCTGCGACAAGGTCTGGCAGATCGGCCTGCGCGGCACCGGCTATGCGGCCGATGATTTCGACTGGCCCCGTGAGCAGGGTTTTACCGTGGTGCAGGCCCACGAAGTCTGGTACCAGTCGCTGGCTCCGCTCATGGCGCAGGTGCGCGAGCGCATCGGGCCGACGCATCCGGTCTACATCAGCTTCGACATCGATGGCATCGACCCGTCGTTTGCAGGCGGCACGGGAACGCCCGAGATCGGCGGCCTCACCGTGCCGCAGGCACTGGAGATCGTGCGCGGCTGCCGCGGCCTGAACGTGGTGGGCGCCGACCTGGTGGAAGTCAGCCCGCCGTACGACCCCAGCGGGAACACCGCGCTGCTGGGCGCCAATCTTCTCTACGAGATGCTTTGCGTGCTGCCCGGCGTGCCCTACCGCTGATGCAAGCGGCTGGCCCGCGGCCAGTCTGATTTTCCCGAGACGACAGAACATCATGAATACGAACTCATCCCCCCTCGCATTGCTGAACGACCCGACCCTGCTCAAGACCGATGCACTGGTGGCCGGCGAATGGATCAAGGGCGCGAGCCGCTTCGACGTGAACGACCCGGCCACCGGCCAAAAGCTGGCCGATGTCGCCAACCTCTCGCGCGCGGACGCGGCCCTGGCGATTGCCGCCGCCAACAAGGCGCTCGCCGCCTGGCGCGGCAAGACCGGCAAGGAGCGCAGCATCGTCCTGCGCAAGTGGTTCGACCTCTTGATCGCCAACACCGAGGACCTGGGCCGCCTGATGACCGCCGAGCAGGGCAAGCCCTTTGCCGAGGCCAAGGGCGAGGTGGCCTACGGCGCCAGCTTCATCGAGTGGTTTGCCGAAGAAGCCAAGCGCGTGAACGGCGAGGTGCTGCCGCAGTTCGACAACAACCGACGCCTCCTGGTGATGAGGCAGGCCATCGGCGTGTGCGCGGCCATCACGCCGTGGAATTTTCCGCTGGCAATGATCACGCGCAAGGTGGCGCCGGCCTTGGCTGCCGGCTGCACGGTCGTCATCAAGCCGGCAGAGCTCACGCCGCTCACCGCACTGGCCGCGGCCGAGCTGGCGGTGCGCGCGGGCATTCCGCCCGGCGTGCTCAACGTGCTCACGGCCGACAGCCAGAACAGCATCGCCATCGGCAAGGAACTGTGCGAGAGCGACGTCGTGCGCCACCTGAGCTTCACGGGCTCCACCGAAGTCGGCCGCATCTTGATGAGCCAGTGCGCGCCAACGGTCAAGAAGCTGTCGCTCGAGCTCGGCGGCAACGCGCCCTTTCTGGTGTTCGACGACGCCGATGTCGATTCAGCGGTCGAAGGCGCCATGGCCAGCAAATACCGCAACGCGGGCCAGACCTGCGTGTGCGCGAACCGGTTGTATGTGCAAGACGGCATCTACGACAGCTTCGTCGAAAAATTCGCGGCCAAGGTCAAGGCACTCAAGGTCGGCAACGGCTTCGACGAAGGCGTGATGCAAGGCCCGCTGATCGAAGACGCGGCCATCGACAAGGTGCAGCGCCACGTCGACGATGCCGTGGCCAAGGGCGGCAAGGTGCTGGCGGGCGGGCGCAAGATCGGCGGCCAGTTCTTCGAACCCACCGTGATCGCCGAGGCCACGCCCGACATGCTCTGCGCGCGCGAGGAAACCTTCGGTCCCTTCGCACCCGTGTTCCGCTTCAAGACCGAGCAGGACGCCATCGACGCCGCCAACAACACCGAGTTCGGGCTGGCCAGCTACTTTTATACCCGCGACGTGGGCCGCATCTTTCGCGTGGCCGAGGCCCTGGAGTACGGCATGGTCGGCATCAATGCCGGCGTGATCGCCACCGAACACGTGCCCTTTGGCGGCGTGAAGCAGTCGGGCCTGGGGCGCGAGGGTTCGCACCACGGCATGGACGACTACGTCGAGATCAAGTACCTCTGCCTGGGCGACATTCAGAAATAAGAGCACCGCAACTGCGCATTAGTCCGCGCTTTTGGGAACCGGTTGGCGTCAAATCTGACAAATTCTCGCAAAACTCTTCCGCGCAAGGGGAGGGGACGGCAGTATTCGCTGCAAAGGAGTCCCCTCATGAAAATCAGACCTATTGCCGCCTGCCTCTTGACGCTCGCCACCTTCTGCACCGCGGCTTCCGCCCAGGACGTGGACCCCGGGGCGCTGGTCAAAGCCGCGCAAGCCACTGTCCAGCAAATCGACGAGGGGCGTGCCGCGTCCGTGTGGGATGGCATGTCCGCCGCGGTCAAGCAGCGCGTATCGCGCAAGGACTTCATCGACGCGACCGCGCGCTCGCGCCAGTCGTTGGGCACGCCGGGGGTTCGCTATTGGGTCACGGTCTCGCGCCAGCAAGCGCAAGGCACGTCGACCATTCCGGCAGGCATGTACAGCAGCGTCGAGTTCGAGTCGTTGGCCGGGGGAAGCAAGACCGTGCGCGAGCTGGTGTCGTTCCGGCTCGATGAGGACAACACATGGCGTGCGAGCGGCTACACCGTGCGAAGCGACGCACGCTAGAGGTCTGCGCGGTTTCGACTCCCTCTCCCTCTCCCGCTTGCGGAAGAGGGCTGGGGTGAGGGTGCGGCCGCCATCGTTCAGGCAAGGCCGCCCGCATCGGCGTCGACGGCCTCGAAACAATAGCCTTGACCGTACACGGCGGCAATTCGATAGCCGCTCTCCGGCCGCAACTGGAGCGCTGTGCGCACGCGCGAAACGTGCGTGTCCAGGGAGCGCGACGCCTGATCGGGCCACATGGAGTTGCTGATGCCCCAGACGGACTCCAGCAAGTACCGTCGCGAGAGCACGCGCCCCATGTTGCGGAACAAGAGGAGCGCGAGGTTGTATTGCTTCTGCGTCAAAACGACCGGCGCGCCGTCCATTTCCAGACGCTGGCGCGCCGGAAGAAAGTGGTAGCGGCCCCATCTCTGCTCATCGGCCGGCTGCTGTACGTAGGCGCGCCGCATGAGTGCGCAAACTCGCGCGGCGAGTTCGCCCGGCCGGATCGGGCTCACGATGATGTCGTCCGCACCGGCAACCAGCGCTTCCACGATGTCCTCCTCTTCGTTCCGTTGCGTCATCATGAGCATCGGCACGCGGTCTTTCAACGTGGTGCGCGCCCAACGCGCGAACTGCGGTCCCGTGGTGTCGGGCAATTGCCAGTCCAGCACCACCAGATCGAAGGTTTCTCGCAGCAGTTCGCGCTCCAGTGCGCTGCCCAGGCTGAAGGCTTGGCAGTCATGCCCGAGCGGTTGAAGAATACTTGCGATAAGGGCGAGTTCCTCGCCATTGTTGGCCAATACGGCAATTTGCATCACGTTCTCCCTTCAGGGACCTCCGAGCAGAATGAGTCATCAAGCGGACCGGCGGGCGTCCACCGGGGCTTGGGTTCTGATCCTGCTTGGAAGTCTGAAATGGCGAGAGAATCCAGCGAGAGTTCGTCAGATTTGAAATGCAAAACACCTGGTCATATAGGCATTAGTTCACATTTGTTGCGGCGCCCGCTCTCTTGCGGGCAGGCCCGTCAACTCACGTCGTCTGCCCGGCGACGAACTCGTAACCCACGTCGTGCCGCAGCGGTGGCGTCTGGCCGGCAAGTCTTGCGAGGATCTGTTCAGCGGCCAGCTCGCCAATGCGATGGCGCGGTGACTTGACCGTCGTCAGCCGCAGCGGCAAGGCTTCGCCGATCTCCAGTCCGTTGAATCCTGCCAGCGCGAGGCGGCCGGGAACGTCGATGCCCGTGGCCATGCAGTGCATCAGCCCGCCCACCGCCATGTCGTCGTTCGAGAAATAAACGGCGTCCAGGTCTGGATGAGACTGGAGCAGTTGCGCGAGGCCCGCGCGGCCCAGCAGCAGCGATGATGACTGGGGTGCCGTGAATTCACCCTCCAGTTGGAGCCCGCGTTCCGCCAGGCCCTGCTCGAAGCCTGTCTTGCGTTTGGCGCCGCGCAAGTCGCGGCTGAGGTCGCCCCCCACGTAGCCGATCCGGCGCCGCCCCATGTCGGCAAAAAACCGTCCCGTGTCGCGGCCGGCCTCTCGGTTCGAGAAGCCCACCGCCATGTCGATCGACTCTCCGTCGAGGTCCATCAGTTCCACCACCGGACTGCGCACCTCGCGCAGGATCTGCCTTGCGCGCGGCGTGTGTTCGAGTCCCGCCAGGATCCAGCCCGAGGGCCGCCAGGACTGCATGGCCGCAATGACTTCTTCCTCCTTTGCGAGGTCGTAATCCGAGACGCCGATGACCGCCTGATAGCCCGAGGCTCCAAAGCGCTCGTTGGCCCCGCGCAGCACCTCCGGAAAAACGATGTTGCTCAGCGAGGGGACGATCACCGCGATCAACCGGCTCTTTGCCGTGGCCAGCGCGCCCGCCAGCCGGTTCGGCACGTAGCCCAGGGCGGCGATGGCGGCCTGCACCTTGGCCCGGGTCTGGTCGGAGACGTTGGCATGGTCGTGCAGCACCCGCGAAACGGTCATGCCGCTGACCCCCGCCAGGCGCGCCACTTCCTCCAGGGTGACGGAGGGTGTGGTTTCGGGTTGCTCGTTCATTTGTCTGTTGCTTTCTTGTTCTGTCGCCGCTGGCTCCGTGCGAGCCAAGCATAGCGGCCGGCCCGCGAAGCCCACATAAGTCAAAAGATTTCAATTGATACAGGGTTTCTCCCAGGTTGTTTGCGCTAACAATCACCGAAGATAGCAATTGTTAGCGCAAACAAGCAGATGTTCGCGCTAACAAGGTGATTGTAGATACAGATAAGAGGAACCCCATGCGCATTGCTGTCCTTGAAGACGAGCCCACCCAGATGAGCCATCTGGTCGACACGCTCGAAAATCGCTTGTTCAACAACGCCGACGAGCCCGTCTCGTGCGTGCCGTTCCACAGCGGCGAAGCCTTGCGCAGCGCGCTGCGCACCGAAAGCTTCGATCTGCTGGTGCTCGACTGGAACGTGCCTGACCTCGATGGGTTCCAGCTGCTGGCCTGGCTGCGCAAGCAGCGCGAAAGCACCGTCCCCGTCGTGATGCTGAGCGCGCGCAACTCCGAGCGAGACGCCGTGTGCGCGCTCGATGCCGGCGCCGACGACTACATCGTCAAACCCTTTCGCCCGCTCGAACTGGCCGCGCGCATTCGCCGCCTTGTGGCACCAGCGCAGTCCACGGGCAAGGGCGTGCAGGAGCGATTCGGCGACTGGGTGTTTGACCGCAGCGTCTCGAGCGTGCAGTTCCACGTGGTGGCCGGCGAACGCGCGCGATGGGTGTCGCTGAGCAACAGCGAATTCCATATGGCACTGGCGCTGTTTCGCAACCTTGGCAGGGCGGTATCGCGCACCCATCTGCTGGACCGCGCCGGCCGCGACAGCGAACCATCGAACCGCGCACTCGACAGCCAGATCTACCGGCTGCGTACCAAGCTTCGCCTGAACGTCGAGAACGGCCTTCGGCTGCATACCGTCTATGGCCAGGGCTATCGCCTGGAGCTTTGCGCACATGACGGTCCCGCGGCCGCCCCCCAAGCACAGCGTGCGGCCGGCATGGCTTCCGCGGTCTGAGGCCGGCCCCTGTGCCCTTTGGGGCAGGCCTCATGCGTGAACAAATTCGCGGAACCGCTGCGTCCGCGAATTCAATTCTCGCCAACTCTCGCAAGCCGCCCACGCCGCGCGCGGTCGCTGGGCACCATCTTCAGCACTAAGTCTTACATCGCTGCGTGGCGCTGCAATAAAGCCCACCGGCAGAGCTTGGTGCCAGTCCAGAGGAGCCCACACCATGTCAGCCAGCAAGCAGCCGCCCCATCAACGCGTGGGAGTGCTCGACCCCGTGTTTCGCACCAGGGAACACATGCGCCGCACCATCCGCGCGTTCGGCCACGCCCCCCTCATTTTTGAAGACCTGCAGGAACTGCTGTTTCTGCCCACCGCCTCGCTTCGTTGCTCCGCCATGTGCATCGGCCTGCCCCGGAGGCGTGCCGATCTGGCCACGTGGATCAGCGGCGCAAGAAACGCAGTCGGCCCCAATGTGCCGCTGCTTTTTCTCACGCGTGAAAACCTCTTGAAGCCGCTGGAATCGCTGGGCTGCAACGAAATCGACCTGCTGGTGGCCGCGCCTTCGTCGTTTTCTGATGTTTACGTCGGTCTTGAAGGCTGCATGGCACGGCACGCCCTGGCCCCCACCGGCCCCGGTCTGGAGTGGGGCGGCTATCGCTTCAAGCCGTCCACCAAATCCGTCATGGTGGACGAAGAAGAAATCCGCCTCTCACCGCTCGAATTCGAGCTTGCGCTGGAGTTCTTTCACAACGTCGGCCAGGTGCTGTCGCGCCAGTACCTGCTGACCATGGCGTCGTCGCTCGCGCCGAGCGAGTCGGGCCGCTGGCTCAACGCCTGCATTGCGCGGCTGCGCGACAAGCTCAACCTTGGCGTCTCTCGCGGCTGCGAATGGCGGCTTGTTCACATTCGCGGGCAAGGCTACAGGCTCAGCAGGAGCAGCCCCCCGGCCGCCAAAAGCGTGCGAATGCGGGGCGCGGCTGGTTAACCGGGGTAGCTCAAAGGTGCGCATTAAGTCCGCTTTTCCGCACCCGTGTGAACTCAATTCTGACAAATCCTCGCGAGATTCTCACTGCCACTTGGCCCCATCGGCACGATCCATTTCGCACGCAACACAGAGCACTCCGGGCCTCCAAAAGTTCCCCGCCGCCGCTGCTGATGCATCTGCTTCACGGGGCCTCAAGCCCTTTCAGCTATCGATTCGCACGGATTGGGAAGAGGACCGCATGACGACCAGAGAACAGCACCGAGTTTTGGGCAGCAAAGGCAGCACGAGTGCCTTTGCGGCAAATGAGCAGCAGCAACAACGCCAGAGGCAAGCCACTTTCGGCTTTGCCGGCGCTTCTATCAACGGCAAGAACTAAGCAAGGGGAGCATGGAATGAACAAGACATATCGTTCGATCTGGAATGCGGCGCTGGGGGCATTCGTCGCGGCGCCGGAAACTGCGCGGGCATGCGGAAAGAAATCTGCCGGTGGTGAAGTGGCGAAGAGCGAGAGTTCGCAGGCGCGAGCTAGGTTCTCGTCCCGCGGGTTGGGCGGGCTGACTGCAACCGCGGCGCTCATGGCGTTGGTTGGTTCATTCTCGTCGCCAGCGTATGCCAACCTTTTGGCCGGTTGCGCGACAGCCAACAGCACCGGAACCATCGTGATCGGCGGGAGTGCTGGCGAATGCGCTATCTCATATGGCGGTGGCTCCGTGGTGATCGGGGCAAATGCGCAAGGGGGTGGGGCGGAGGGTGCTGGCGCCAATGTCGCCATAGGATGGAGCGCTCAAGCCACCTCAGCCAACGCCACCGCAGTTGGATGGCAGGCTCAAGCCTGGGGCGTAAATTCCTCTGCATACGGTCAGAATTCCCGTGCATGGGGCGGTTTTTCCACGGCCCTTGGTACGGCAACATTGGCGTCTGGCCAGGGCGCTACGGCGGTGGGAAATATCGCTGAGGCTACTGGGGCGAACACAACGGCGATTGGCAATTTCGCCCGGGCACATGCCCTAGATGCGCAAGCCTTTGGCAACGGTGCAGTCGCGGATAACACTAGCGCCCTTGCAGTAGGCTATTCGGCGAATTCAAATGGTGTGCGTTCTGTCTCTGTCGGCTGGCAAGCCGTTGCCCAGCAGCAGGGAGCGATGGCCCTTGGGGGCTCTGCGAACGCGAACGGCGCTGGAAATATCGCCATAGGCGAAAGTGCCACTGCGACCGGTGCTTCAGGCTCCATCGCCATCGGCCAGTCTGCCGTTTCCAGCGGTGCCGACGCCGTCGCCATCGGCACTGGCTCCAGCTCCACCGCCGCAGGGATGAAGGGTGTTGCGCTGGGCAGCGGCGCTGTGGCCAACGTAGCGCCCGGCGTGGCGGGCTATGTGCCCGCTGGCGCGAGCGCCGCAGATGTCGCACGCATCGTGGCCACCAACAGCACCGATCTGGGCGCGGTCTCTTTGGGCTCCGCGGGCCACACCCGCCAGATCGTCAACCTGGCAGCCGGCACGAATGACAGCGACGCGGTCAACGTGGCCCAACTGAACGGCGCCGTACGGGCTGCCGTCGGCAATCCGGTGCATTACCACAGCGTCAACGACAACAGCGTGCAACAGGCGAACTACAACAACGACGGCGCCACCGGCATCAACGCGGTGGCGACGGGTGTGGCCGCCTCCGCGGCCGGCGCCAGCTCGGTGGCCATTGGTGACACGGCGAGCGCCAGCATGGCTGGCGACGTGGCGATCGGTCAGAACGCCAGCGCCAACGGCGGGACCGGCTCGGCCGTGTCGATCGGCAGAGGCAACATCGCCAACGGCGCAGGCGCGGTCGCCATCGGCGATCCCAACACTGCCACCGGCGACGGCGCCAACGCTTCCGGCCTGGACAACACGGCCACCGGCAACGGCACGGTCGCCATGGGCCACACCAACATGGTGGGCGGCGGCGGCCAGGCCGTTGACACGGCCGGTACGGCCGCGCAAGGCGCGGTTGGCATAGGCTTCCAGAACACCGCAACTGGTCAAGGTGCGGTCGCCATCGGCAATGCCAACACGGCAACGGGCGTGGGCTCGGTGGCCGTGGGCAACGCCTCGACGGCCTCGGGCCCAGGCAGCCTGGCTTTGGGCAACACGGCCGTGGCAAGCAACGCCGGCGCCGTGGCGCTGGGCTCCGGATCTGTGACGGCAGCGGCCGTGGGCACGCCCGGCGTGACCATTGCTGGCACGCCCTATGTCTTCCAAGGGACGACGCCAGCCAGCACTGTGAGCGTGGGCAGCGTGGGCGCCGAGCGCACCATCACCAACGTGGCGGCAGGCCGCATCACCGGCACCAGCACGGACGCCATCAACGGCAGCCAGCTGTTCGCCACCAACAGCGCGATCGATGCGGTGAGCGCCACCGCAAACAAGGGCATCTTCGTGACGACGGCGGCGACGGGCACCGGCACGGTCACTGGCACCACGACGCAGAACATCGCACCGGGGGGCACGGCCACCTACACGGCGGGCAACAACATCGCCATCACGCAGGCCGGCGCGAATGTGCAGATTGCCACGAGCATGACGCCGACCTTCACCAGCGTGACGACCGGCGGCCTGACGGCCACCGGCACGACCACGCTGAGCGGCGGCACCACCATTGGCGGCAGCCTGACGCTGAACCCGGCCACCACGGTGAACATGGGCGGCAACGTCATCACCAATGTGGGCACGGGCGTGGCAGGCACGGACGCGATCAACTTGACCCAGCTCAACAGCGCCGTGGCGGCAAGCGCGACCCACTACTACAGCGTCGATGACGGCCCGGCAGGAACCTTGGGCAACTACGCCAACGATGGCGCGACGGGGCTGTATTCGATGGCGGCCGGTCCGGTCGCTTCGGCGGCCGGTATCCAAGCGACTGCGGTTGGCTACAGGGCAGATGCGAGCGGCATATATGCAGTTGCAGTGGGCACGGGCTCGAAAGCGAGCGCGTACCAGTCGATTGCAATCCGGGGGATTGCAACGAACGACTATGCGGTCGCCATTGGGGCTCAAACGAGAGCCAGCGCGCGTTACACAACTGCGATCGGTAATTTCTCCGGCGCCTTCGGCGAAAGTTCTGTCGCACTGGGCGACGGGGTGACGGCGAACAAGTTGGGCGACGTGGCGATCGGCGGCTACGGTATCGCCACCGGCGTGGCGGGGGTGGGTTCAGCCGTCTCCATCGGTGGCTACAACGCCGACACCTTCGTAGGCAACGTCGCCACCGGCGCCGGCGCGGTCGCCATTGGCGATCCCAACACCGCCACCGGCAACGGCACCATCGCAGCGGGCCTGGACAACACGGCCACCGGCAACGGCGCGGTCGCCATGGGCAACACCAACATGGTCGGCGGCGGCGGGCAGGCTGTGAGCGCGGCCGGCACGGCGGCGCAGGGTGCGGTTGGCATCGGCTTCCAGAACACGGTAACAGGCCAAGGCGCTGTGGGAATTGGCGACCGCAACGTCGCCAATGGCACCAGCGCCATCGCTGTCGGCACCACTTCCACCGCCAGTTCCGCCGAGGCCGTGGCCATCGGCACCAACGCCACCGCCACTGGCGGCAAGGCGGTTTCCATCGGTTCGGGCAATACAGCCTACGGCAACGGTGCCGTTGCGATCGGCGACCCGAGCTTCGCCAGTGGCACGGGTGCTTTCGTTGGTGGCGCTGACAACATCGCCAACAGCGACGGCACAGCGACTGCAACAGCCACCAACCAGGCCAACGGCGCGGTCGCTATCGGCAATGCCAACAAGGCGATAGGCCAAGGCAGCGTGGCGCTGGGCAACGGCTCCACGGCTGGCGCTGTCGGCATCGCGGGCAATGTGGCAATCGGCGACGGCGCCACGGCGATCGTGAGTGCCGGCGACGTTGCGCTGGGCTCGGGTTCGGTAACGGCAGCGCCCGTGGGCACGCCCGGTGTGACCATTGCGGGCACGCCCTATGTGTTCCAAGGGACGACGCCAGCCAGCACGGTGAGCGTGGGCAGCGTGGGCGCCGAGCGCACCATCACAAACGTGGCGGCGGGGCGCATCAGCGGCACGAGCACGGATGCCATTAACGGCAGCCAGCTGTTCGCCACCAACTCGGCCATTGATGCGGTGAGCGCCGTGGCCAATGCAGGCTGGAACGTGACCACGGCAGCCACCGGCACCGGCACTGCGACGGGCACCAGCGTGCAGAACATCGCACCGGGCGGCACGGCCACCTACACGGCGGGCAATAACGTCGCCATCCACGGCAGCCACCGGCACCGGCACTGCGACGGGCACCAGCGTGCAGAACATCGCACCGGGCGGCACGGCCACCTACACGGCGGGCAATAACGTCGCCATCACGCAGGTCGGTTCGGAAGTGCAGATTGCCACCAGCATGACGCCCACCTTCACCAGCGTGACGACGACCAACCTGACGGCCACCGGCCCGACCACGCTGACTGGTGGCACCACCATCGGCGGCAGCCTGACGCTGAACCCGGCCACCACGGTAAACATGGGCGGCAACGTCATCACCAACGTGGCGGCGGGCGTCAACCCGACCGACGTGGCCAATGTGAGCCAGATCACCACGCTGGCGACCACGCCTATGACCTTCACCGGCAACANCAGCGTGACGACGACCAACCTGACGGCCACCGGCCCGACCACGCTGACTGGTGGCACCACCATCGGCGGCAGCCTGACGCTGAACCCGGCCACCACGGTGAACATGGGCGGCAACGTCGTCACCAACGTGGCGGCGGGCACGAACCCGACGGATGCAGTGAACCTGAGCCAGGTGACTAGTGCAACCAATGCGCTGACCAGCGCTGGCCTGAACTTCACGGGCAACGACGCGACCGCAGGGGTGGTGCACCGGGATCTCGGCACCACGCTGGCGATCCAAGGCACGGCTGCAACGGCCGGCAGCTACTCGGGCGGCAACCTGAAGACGGTGACCGATCCGGTTACGGGTGCGATCAACCTGCAGATGGCCGACTCGCCAGTGTTTGGCGCCACGACGATCAACGCCGGCGGCACGGGCATCATCAGCGGCGTGACCGCCGGTGTGGCCGGCACCGATGCGGTCAACGTGACCCAGCTGACGGCGGTGAGCAACGTGGCCAACGCGGGCTTCTTCGTGACGACGGCAGCTACCGGCACCGGCACTGCGACAGGCACCACGTCGCAGAACATCGCACCGGGCGGCACGGCCACCTACACGGCGGGCAACAACATCGCCATCACGCAAAACGGTGCAGAGGTGCAGATCGCGACCTCGGCCACGCCAACGTTCACCAGCGTGACGACGACCAACCTGACGGCCACCGGCCCGACCACGCTGACTGGTGGCACCACCATCGGCGGCAGCCTGACGCTGAACCCGGCCACCATCACCAACGTGGCGGCGGGCGTCAACCCGACCGACGTGGCCAATGTGAGCCAGATCACCACGCTGGCGACCACGCCTATGACCTTCACCGGCAACACCGGCACGGTGAACCGCCTGCTGGGCGAGACCCTGGCCATCACCGGCTTGGGCACCACGGCCGGCACTTATAGCGGCGCCAACCTGAGGACCACCGTGGTGGGCAACGAGGTGCAGCTGCAGATGACCGACACGCCGGTATTCACCAGCGTGACCACGGGCAACAGCCTGCTGGACACCAACGGCCTGACCATCACGAACGGACCGAGCGTGACCACCGCGGGCATCAACGCCAACAACACCACCATCACCAACGTGGCGCCCGGTACCCTGGGCACCGACGCGGTGAATGTGAACCAGTTGACGGCGGTGAGCAACGTGGCCAACGCGGGCTTCTTCGTGACGACGGCAGCCACCGGCACCGGCACTGCGACGGGCACCAGCGTGCAGAACATCGCACCGGGCGGCACGGCCACCTACACGGCGGGCAATAACGTCGCCATC
>NZ_LMCQ01000020.1 GCF_001424835.1 Variovorax sp. Root318D1
CACCGCCGGGCTTCTTGAGCAGCATGGCTTGCAGTCGTTTGAACGGGACCGGCAGCTCTGCGAACGGAGCACCGTTCCTGAGGGCACCTGGCTTCCTTTGCAGTACCGACAGGTAGTGGCGCCAGTCGTAGATGGTCTGTCCCGTCACGTCGTGCCGTCGATCGATGATCCTCTGGTGTTCGCACACCAGTTGGCCTTCGGCCGCCACCACCAATCGGTCGGCGTACACGCGCAAGCTGACCGGCCGGTTGGCAAATGACGCGGGGACGCTGTAGCGTGTCCGGTCAAAGGTCACGAGGCAGGTGGGCGAAACACGCTTGGTGTGCTCCACGAAGCCGTCGAAGGCAGGTGGCGGGGGCATCAGGAAGGGTTTCTCCTCAGCCCAGACATCTGCGACGGTGCCTGGCAGTTGTCCGTGGGCAATCTCCTTCCACAGCGCCTTGCACCGGACCTCGAGCCAGTCGTTGAGCTCGGCCAGGGTCGGGAAGGCCGGAACGGGCTGCCAGAGCCGATGACGGGCGTCGCGCACATTCTTTTCGATCTGGCCCTTCTCCCAACCCGAGGCCGGATTGCAAAACTCGGCCTCGAAGAGGTAGTGACTCACCATCGCGCTGAACCGGACGTTGACGTCCCGATCTTTGCCTGTGCGGACCTTGTCCACAGCCGTCTTCATGTTGTCGTAGATGCCGCGCTTGGGGACTCCGCCCAGTACGCCGAACGCATGGTTGTGCGCGTCGAACAGCATCTCGTGGGTCTGGAGCGGGTAGGCACGCACGCTGAACGCCCGGCTGTGGCTGAGCTTGAAATGCGCCACCTGCAGCTTGGTGCGCTCGCCGGCGATCACGGCCCAGTCCTCGCTCCAGTCGAACTGGAACGCCTCGCCGGGGCCGAACACCAGCGGCACAAACGTGCCGCGGCTTGCAATACGTTGCGCCTCCTGCCGATCGGCTTGCCACTTCCGGTAGAAGGCCGCCACGCGGCCGTAGGAGCCTTCGAAGCCCAATGCGACCAGGTCTGTGTGGATCTGCCGCAGATTGCGCCGCTGTTTCCGCGATTTGGTGGCCTCGATCGCGAGCCAGGTCGCGAGCTTGTCGGCATAGGGATCGAGCTTGCTTGAGCTCGCCCGCTTGGCGTAGCGCGGCGCTTCTTCGCCGGCTCGCAGGTACTTCTTCACGGTGTTGCGAGACAGGCCTGTACGCCTGGCTATCTCGCGGATGGACATCTGCTCGCGCAGGGCCCAGCGTCTGATGACACTCAATGTCGCCACGTCTATCACTCCTAGGATCCCCTGCCTTAAAAATGAGCAGGGTAGAGTTTTACGTGGGTCAGTCTTAGACGGAAATTAGTGCGTTAGCCGGGTCAATTTTCGGTGGCAATCAACANATCCCCTGCCTTAAAAATGAGCAGGGTAGAGTTTTACGTGGGTCAGTCTTAGACGGAAATTAGTGCGTTAGCCGGGTCAATTTTCGGTGGCAATCAACACTCATCGACGAGATGCAGCACATCTGTGAAGGCAACAAAGACATCACGGCAAGAGCGGTGACGGACTGGCTCAAGGTTCGAATGGATGCATACAACGTGCCTGTTATCGGCGCCGGCACGCGAACGTTGGAGCGATTAAGTGTCATCAATCCTCAATTCACCGGGCGTGCTTCGGCCAACTTCTTGATTGCGCCTTTTCAGTTCGGCGAAGCGTGGTTGCAGCTTCTTGGGGCGTTCGCCGCAGCCGTCGGTACGGTCAATCTGGAGATCATCAATGGCCCTATGGCGCGACCGCTGCACGTCGCCACGGCGGGCAACTTGCGAGCGCTTAAGAGGCTGCTGAAGTATGCCGTGATGCATGCCGCCGAACGCGCAGACCGGCGACTAAACGAGGAAGATCTTGCTCGCGGTTTCGACGATGCGAACGGGCACGTCGTGGGAAAATTCCACCCGTTCCGTCCCAACGACAAGGGAGGGATCTGACCATGACCGTAGAGCACCAGCGTTCCCTTCCCGGAATCCTTTTGGCCTCACCACCTTCGCTGCCATCAGAAAGTCGGGCATCTTGGATTCAGCGCGTGTGCGGCGCTCATCAGTATTCGCTGAGGCAACTATGTGCCGTCAGCGGCGTTCGCCCAATCGGAGCGGATTGGGATCGCCCGATACCTCCGGACAAGTGGTCGAGCTTCCTAGATATGGCCTGCGCGGACGAAGGCGTTTGCGCTGGGGCGGTTAGAGGTCTAGGCAGACTGCTGACGGCGATGTCGACGTCGACCAGGGAGCTTCTTCTATACGAGGGGAAAAACCCTCGTTACCGCTGGTGCCCTCAGTGTTGGTCTCACGACATGACACCATACTTGCGATGGAGCTGGCGCGTGCGAGAGGCGACCCATTGCGCAGTTCACTTGACACCGCTGAAGAATCGATGTCCTTGGTGTCAAATGTCCTTGTGTGTTCACAGAGCGCTGCTGGTGACCGGGGGTAGAGCTTCAGGCGTGCCAGATCTTGCCACTTGCGGCTACTGTGAACTCCCGCTGTCGGATCGCGATACCCTAGCACCAAGTAAGTACGACGACGCGATCAATAGCCGACGAAAACTCTCCGGTCAAAGGGCAGCGGGTAGGCGCGAGCCAAGTATCGCGGAATCACAAACACTTCAATATAAATTCGATCAGGTCTTGATTGATGTGTTCGGCAGCAAGCAGGCCGTCGAAATTGATTTGCGCGTTCTGCGCAAGCCGAATGCCTCGGCGCGCGCTTCTCGAAAGCAGAGTAGTGCTGATCAGTCGGGCGGCTCGCCCGCAAACCTAGAAGTTGGTCGACGAACTTGGAGCCGGTCACTTCGTCCTTCCGACCGCACTCGACTGGCGAAGGCGCTCTGGACCATTCGTGCTGAGAAACGTGCCATGCACTTGGAGGCTACTTCGCCGACTTCGACCGCAGAGCGGCCCTCTGAGGGAGGGGAAAGTAGATGAAGCCCATCGAGAACGGAGATGCCCCTGGAGGCGTTCCACGGAAGCAGGTATTGCTTGATACATCCCTAGTCGATGTCAACGAGATGCAGTTCCCTTTCCGTGACAGCGTCATGCCCGGTGAGTCCGGCCAAGGCTACGCGCTTCGCATGGCCGAGGAAAACGGCTTGCGCGGCTTGCCGCAACTGAAGAAGTGGCTGGGGAAAAGCAGATTCTCAGTGCTGGATACTGTGGATGCGCCCATGTTGAGCCGCTGGTTCGGCGCCGACGAACGCTCTCTGTGGTTCGCATTGGGTCAGCTCGCTAGTGGAGGAGGCAATGCGGAGTACTTGTATGCTGGTCAGCAGATTGGCCGTAGCTACTTCCTGAATCGTTCGTACCCTCGGCTGTGCCCCGCTTGCATCCAAGAACATGGATGCTGCCTGATCGCGTGGGACATTTCCTTGGTAACCGCATGCGCAAAACATCAAACCACGTTGACGGAGAAGTGCCCACACTGCTTGCGTGCAACATCGTGGAATCGTCCGGGGCTTCTCGTTTGCAGTTGTGGTTTCGGATGGCAAATGACTGCACTGCAGGAGAAGGCCGCTGCTGTCGAAATACAGTTTGCAGCCTGGGTAAATGATCGCGTCTGCCCGACATCTATGACGGATGAGCCGGCCGGACTCCCGGCGGAAGCACATGACAATATTTCACCGCTAACAAGATTGCTTCAGCCGTTGAGTTTGGACGGAGGGCTTCACATTGCCTACGCTTTGGGGACGGCGGCCGGCTACGATGAGCAGATTCAAAGAGAAGGTCTTAGACAAAGAGCACCACTCAACAAGGCTCGCCAGTTGCTGAAGATGGCCGCTGCACTTGCCGACAAAATGGCTCGGCTCGAGCCCGTGCGGCTCAGGGTTCAGCATCCCAGCGTCGTGGTTCAGTTACTTGCGGAGTCAGCATCGGCGCAAGCCGACCCGGCAGATAGAAGTCTGGCGTACTCCATTCTTTCGGCGGTGCTGCGCCAAAAGGCCAAGAGCACATGGGCGGGAAGAAATCCCCAGCTCTCTCAATTGGTACTGTTCTAAAACGCGGAGGTGGAGCTAGCGATGCAGACGAAACCTCGTATGCGTCGCAAGTGCAGCTTTACACGCTCGGCCGCCTCCTTTCTTCATCGAGCTGAACGGCTTCTACACATCGATGCACAGGACGGGGCTGTGCAATCTCGAGGAGATGAACGGCGCTACGAATGGAGCCACGATGCACGTCTGGTGAACGGAGACCATAGACCCGAAGCCTACGCGGCCCGCCGCGTCACCGCTGGATGCCACGGTGTCTATGTCTTGCCTCTATGTGCGATGTCGACATTGGTTGACGGTGTCAAGCAGGCAAACCGACCGCTCAGAGCGGCGAGAGGGTGTAGAAAATATGGTGCGCTTCAAGCCCGCCGCGGGCGACATGAAGTCTGCTCGCTCCTTTCGTCCTGCACCGGTCTCGCCGTTGTGATCAAGTGCTCCGCGGCGTTGGGCTGATGACGACGGCGGCCTTCGGCCGGCCTGGTCTTTCCACCTTCGCGTCGCCATAATGCGCCCATCCCTAAGAAACCTATGGCTGTCTACACTGTAAAAAGCGCGAGTTCACGCGGTCACAGACGAAATCTCGTCGTTACGAATCCACAAGGGAGGGAGTCTGCACTTCAGTTGCACCGCTTTGCGTTGGTCGGACCGGGGGACCAAGTTGCGATGCAACGGGTCGCCGCGGGCGATCTAGTTTCCCTGGCGAAGACCGGCCGACCTATCGATGTTGTGATTTCTCCGCATTTCGAATCTCATCGTGATCTGAAGCTAGGCGATGAGCGTCTGAAAATTGTTATCACCGAAATCAATAAAGAAGCAGATATTGTCGAGTTTCAAAGACTCGAGCAATTTCACTATAAGGGCGTCAATCTTGACCAAGCGGATGGACAATTTGATGCCCCTCCGAAAGGGGTTGGGGGACGTAGAGCAATCCTTCTAGCTTCGATTGTCAAACAAGGACTAACACGAGCGTTGGGCTACATCGAACTGCAGATGCCGCTTCTAATGTGTAAGCCAAGACACGATGTCTTCTCACATCCATTCGCCCATGCTGAAGCAGACGTTGCGTGGAACACATGGCTGGGAGATGGTCAAAAGTATGTCAATCGAATCGCTCGCATCGCACGGGTTGTAGTTGATCCCGAGTTTCGAGGAATTGGTGCATCGACACTTCTTGTTGAAGCCGCTAAGGAATTTTGTCGGTCTCGTTGGCATGTGTCCGGTCAAAAACCACTTTTCCTGGAAATTTCTGCCGAGATGCTCCGATACGTCGATTTTGTTACTCGCGCCGGATTCCACTACATCGGCGACACGGAGGGAAATCTAGATCGGATTGCTAAAGATCTTCACAGTATCGAGAAGGGTGCTGAGGGGAAGTCCGGAATCATGAGCTTGCAGCGAAAGTACCATTCCGCCTTTGTTGCTTATTGTCAGAAAACAAAAAAAACTTTTGACGAAGCACGAGTTGTACTAAGCGAATTGTTGAAGACTCAAGATCCTCGGTCCGAGATGGCATCAGATGAATGGTTGGCATTCAGGCCAATTATTCGCTTTCCAATTCCTTATTTTGTCGTGGGACTGGATAAATGCGCAGATGATTACCTAAAAGAGGCGATCGCTGCTAGAGGTAGAGGGCCGGCAATCGAGAAAAATCAAGGCGCGCTTCGTATTGCATCCGGGATTAAAGAGGGGCGGATGATTTCCTTTGAGGAGGTTGAAGTCTTTGTCGACTACGAAATTCCTCTAACTCAATACGTTCGGCTCATTATGGATAGCTTCGGGATTGAGGCTCGAAGAGTGCGGTCACGTATTGTAGGGCCGGTTGATATAGCCGCGCAACGTGGCCAGCTACTATTGATAACTGGAGCAAGTGGCGCCGGAAAATCGGTGCTGTTAAACGCACTTTCTGATCAGCCGATGGGAAAAGGCTTGATTCGCAAGCGCTCGAAAAGTAGCGCTAAGCCGAGGACTGCAACGTTATGCCCGCTTCCCGAGGGAATTCCGATATTTCAGTATTTCGCTCAGAAGTACGGCACCAGTCGAGCATTTGCTGCGCTATGTCAGGTCGGATTGAGTGAGGCAATGGTTTTTATTAAACCGTATGAAGTGTTAAGCATGGGGCAACGCTACAGAGCGATGTTTGCTGAACTCACCCTTTCTGATGCGCCGGTCTGGTTAATCGATGAGTTCTGCAGCAATTTGGATCCGATTACCTCAAAAATCCTCGCGATCAGAATAAAACGACTTGCGACGAAGAATGATCGCGTTGTTGTCGTTGCCGCTGCGAATACCGAGCATTTCATCGAGGCGTTATCCCCAGACCAAATATTGCTTGTAAGAAATGGCGCGGTAGTCTCGAAACTCACAAAATCGGAGTATTTGAATGGCTTTTTCAACAAAGGCTTCTGAGGCTTTTGGGCGAGTTATCGAAAGTGCGGCGTTCTCCATTGCAGATCCCGTGGTTAAGTGCCGCTATATTTCAAAAGGAAGTAACCTAATCCTCGGCCGCACTGGGTCGGATCTTTCGGCAGAAAAGTTGATCTTGCTCGGAAAGGTTTTGGAGTCCTGTCCATCGAATAACATGCTTGCTGCTGATGTGTGGCTCGATGTTAGCTTCCCTCACGTCATTTATATTTCCGGAACGCGGGGAAGTGGAAAAAGTTTTGACTTGGGAGTTTTAATCGAAGGAATCTCGAGTTTAGCAACGCCGACGCCAATCCAGCAGAAATTAGAACCTATTACAAGTATCCTACTGGATACGCAAAATCAATTCTGGACGCTGAAGTACGAACCAAAATCTCAAATTCCAGAACATCTAGCGCAGCTTAAGGATCTGCAAGAGTGGCGGATTGCCCCAAACAGCCTCGCAAACGTGGAGCTTTTTTCTCCGAAAGGTGCAAGCAAGCTGATCGGAACAGAGACGGAATTTTCTATTAGACCTCGTGATGTCGAGTTTTCTGAATGGTGCGCATTGCTCGGTCAAGAGGTTTACAGTCCGCAAGGCCATGTTCTTCGAAGCGCTCTTGCGCGGCTTTCTAATACTGATTTTTCAATTGCCGATTTATTGAGGGATATTGGGCGCGATTCAAACTGGCCTGGGATTTCCGAAAATACGCGAAACGCCGTCAAATACAAGCTTGATGACTACGAACATTCGGGTTTGTTTGACGTGGCCGGGCTTGAGATATCGACGTTATTGAAGCCCGGAAAATGCAACGTTTTCATGGTTCGAGAGCTGAGCGATAGTGACAAATCCCTCGTGGCTGCGATCATTGCGAAGGCCCTCTTCAGGACCATGGGAGACTATCACTCGAAGAGGAAGCTGGCTAAGTTTCGGGGTGATGCAGCTTTTAACGAGCAATTGCCAAGTCGAGTGTGGCTGCTTATTGATGAAGCTCATGTGGTCGCAGGCAAAGACACTCAAAGCCCTGCTAGAGACGCCTTGGTGGAATTTGTTAAACGGGGACGCGACGCAGGTCTGTCGCTTGTGCTCGCAACTCAGCAGCCGTCAGCAGTTGATGACCGAATTTTAAGTCAGATTAATTTGTCCTTTAATCACCGATTAACTTTCCAAAACGATGTGGCCTCCGCAATTTCAAGAGTTCCAACTAAAATTGTTTCGTCTATGAGAACCGGTGGAGTCACAATTCCCGATTTTGGTGACATGCTCCGGTATCTTGATTCGGGCGACTGCTTCATAGGTGACCAGTCGACCAGCCGAACTATGCTTGTGAAAATTCGTCCAAGGGTGACAGCACATGGTGGGTATAGTCCAACCTGATGATTACTCGATTTTCATAAGAAAAATCGGGTACTCTGTCGGTCTAGAGCAAACTCTTGATCGCGTAATTGACTTTTGCGAAGTCTATGCGAGCCGGCCTCAGATAAAGCCAGGGGATTGGCTCGAGCTTGTTTTTGATAAATGGGATCTAAAGTCCGCCAACATTGCTGATGTTTTTGGAGCCCTCGGGTTCGTGACGGTTAAATCTGGGGCAGTCTATCCAGGGTTGCTCGGCGAGGCTGGGGCATTATGCGTAAAGCAACTTGACAAGACGGATGAGCGCCGCCGAGCTTTGCAGCGGATTCTTGCACTCGCGGTACTGCTCGCTGATGGTGACATTTTCGTAAATGCATTAATAGCGGGCTTCGAGCCTGAGGCCACGGCGGACTTGTTGGTGAAGATGGTTTCTAACAAGCGCCATCGCCTTTTCGAAATGTTCACCGGTCAGCACGAGAGAGAGGCGATCTCCTCTGTGGTAACTATCGAACGCCAGAGGCAAATGGTTGGTACGAAGAAGCCCGGGATTCATCGCAGCGAACCTTTGGTTGAAGCATCCCGCAAGCTGGGTCTACCTGCGCCGAAAGATGTGTTCAAAATCGATGAACCCAGCCCAACTTATTTGCGACACATGCTCACACCGCGACGCGAATGGGCGCGATCGTTCGGCTTCCTCACTGACCGATCATGTCTCAGCGAACGGGGTTGGAGCTTCTTACGGCACGCAGCCGCGATGGGATTCGTTGCACCTGGCGGCGAATGTGACTTCCTGCCAACGAAAGTTGAGCTTGAGCGGGCGCGCCTCTCACAATTTTCGACCTTGTATCAGCGGTGTCCCGAAACCGCCGATTACGTGCGCTTGATTGGAACAGCGTTTGGAACAGTATGGATGCCGGCGCAAGATCAAACAACGGCGCAAGGGCTCGCTACTCTCACGAGAAAACTTTTCATGGACTACCGTGAGCTTTCGCAGGATCGTCGTTTGTTACGAAATGAGTTACCCTACTTAACGGCCATCGCTGCACATATGGCACTTGCGCCGGCTTCGGAAGAGACGGACTACGCCACGTGGCTCCGCGAAAATGAGTGGGGGGAGCTCGGGGTCAAAGTGAGGTCTTCGCGAACAATCGAGTTAGGGATTATTGTCAACTAGCATGCCCTCCATCTCATTTCATCCCGACTTTTTGACGGATCTACTGTCCGGAGACGCGCAATTACCCGCGCGTGTCTTCAGAAAAATCCTCACCGACGGCGGTGAGTTTCGTGTAGACCGGGACGATCATCCGTATCGCGGGATAGCCGACGGATGGATTCGCGTTGTTAGCCGTGGACGCACCGCTTTCAGAGTGATCTATGTAAAAAGCAAAGATCATGTAATGTTCTATCGGGCGGGCCAACATAAAGTTGAAGACGACCTTGCGTCGCCTAACGCCGCTACGCCCACGATTGCCGTCAAGGGCGGTGTAGAAATTCTCGACCTTACGCGTCCGATGGGGCGTACTCAAGATGCTCGTGAATTGGGCGCAGCCTCAGGTGACGGTGTTGAAAGCTTCGTCGAAATGCCCTCTGCTTCCAAGTTCCTAAAGAACCACGAAAAGCGGCGGCTCTACGATCAAATTGCTGGTCGGCGTTTGATCCCTCACAGAGATGTGATGCTCGTATCGCCGTTTATTTCGCTTGACATACTGTGGTCGACTTCCCCTATAGGAAGAGCCTTAGATGAATGGATTGCAGAGGGATGCACGGTTACTTTGATCACGCGCCCGCCTCTCGAAGAAGATATCGCAGAGTTTACGAAATTGGAGGCGCGCGGATTTTCATTGATTTATGTCGCTCGCCTCCATGCAAAGGCATACTTTTTTAAGGTCGACCAAACCAAAGTAAACACTTATCAAAAACCATCGAACGATTTGGCGCTGCTCGGGTCCGCCAATCTGACGAACTCGGGGTTTCATCCAAAAGGAGAGTTGGATAAAAATTTCCAACTAGAGTTAAGTTATGAACTTATCGATGAAAAAGAGCGCCAGGAGTTCGAGGACTTTATAACGTATCTCGCTTTGGTCGGCACGGGGCATGACGTCCTCAAGAATAATTATGCAAGCAAAGGATCTTTAAGATGAATCCCGAAAATTTCTATCCGCTGTGCAATCTGAAAGAAAATCCATTTAGAACTAATCCCGTTCTTGAAGACGATCCTCGTGTGAAGATTTGGTGTGGCTACGAGCGACAAAAGAAACAAATGAGCAAGATGATCGAGCGCGTTCGCGCAGATCATGTAGGCCTGACCAGCTTCATCTTGCTCTATGGAACTTATGGAACAGGAAAATCGCACGCGTTACTATGGGCGCGCCAGCAGGTTATCGACTCCAGAGCAGGGGCGGCATATTTTATTCCTACACTGAAGAAGAATAAGGGAAAACTTTCCTTTGCAGCAGCATTTGTTGAAGATCTAGTCGAGCGCGGGCCCTTGATCACTGATCTGAAGAATTTCCATGGATTCATAGAGTCTCGAATTCTAGAAGTTAAGACCTCCCAAGGCATTGATAGTAATGACGCGGCTATAGATGTACTAGTGCAGTCTAGGGAGGCGTCCGACTTCCTAAAAGGCTTGATGCCTTGTCAAGACGCTCGGCAGATCGAAGCTTTTTTGAATGCAAAGACGCTATCGGACTATCAGGCCGTGATGCTTTTTTCTCGAATCACGAATTTGTTAACTAATGAGTTTTCTACTCCTGCCGGTAAGAAGCGTTTCAGACAGGCTGTATACCTTTTCATTGATGAACTGGATGATCTGACACGGCAGCCTGCCAAAGAAGTGCTGGAAACCAATGATATCCTCCGCCACTTATATGACTCGTGCCCAAACGCGTTTGGTTTAGTTTGCGCCATTTCGGCTGAACAAACTACTCTGTCGCAGTCATTCACTGACTACATTTTGACGCGCGTGACGCGCCTAGTGCACTTTGATTTGTTGGACCGTGATACCGCCATAGCGTTCGTGAATGCGATTTTTGATGCTCCTGGTAATCGCCTCGACGTGAGTGATCCTAGCAAGCTGGGTTCGTTTCCCTTCGATGCCGATGCTGTGACTTTGGTAATTTCACAGCTGCGTGAGATTACCCCTCGGAAGGTTGTTAATACTATGCAAGAGGTTCTTGAGGAATGCCGCTTAGCGGACGCTGACCCTTCGAAAAGGCCGATTTCAACAGACGATCTTGATGATATGGATATCTTAGAGTCAGTATTTGGGGACGGCACCAGCTAACTGGTAACTGTTTCCGAGCCGTTGGCAGCAATCGTATTGCTATTGCTTAAATCACCCGTCCGGGTAAGTCTTTGAGATGAGTCTGAATTTGTCGATCTTGCTAGCACGAGGCGCGATAGTCGACCACCCTAGTGTGTTGGAACTGCGTCAAGGTAGGGTCGATGTCTTATTGGCTTCTCCAGCCGGTCCTAAGTCCAGCGCTTTTTTCAAGGTGCAAGCCGAAGTGATTCTCAGCTCTCGCCGACGCTTGCGGCGCGAGATGCGGCACTCATCGCTGCCGCCCATAGCCGCTGTCGTTGGAAGCCGGCGGGGCTCTCCTGTGTCTCTTGAGAACATGAGAGACATGTCAGCGGACTCAAACTTAGATGTTTGGTGGCGCGAAACCGGCGAAATTGAATGTCTAGTGGCGCGCTAGATGAAAGATCAATGGCGCAGCTTCCGAGGCGGCCTTATTAATCAACCACTTACACTGTTTCGGTTTGAATCTGCAGTGTCGTTCTGCAGCAGTTGTTACAGCTGGCCAGCCGGCCGGCCGCCCGCCTATTCCGGCGCGTGTGCGAGCACGAAGGAAAGCGATGCCAGGTGCTCCACCTTGTCGGTCTTGACCGGATCTTCAGGCGGTGTGGCCAGCAGCGCGGTGACCACGTTCAGTCCCTGGTTGCGCACCTTGATGACCACGGTGCCGTCGGCGCCGCTTTCCAAGGGCTTGGCGTCGGGATCGTTGACGAAATCATTCAGCACCAGGGCGCCCGCCACGGGCTTTCCCTTGTAGAGCACGCGCAAGCGCAGGTCTTGCCCGAGCTTTTCGGGCAGCATGGCATCGACCGGGACGATCTGCAGCGTGTGCCCGGGCAGCGGCGGCAAGGCGCCGCGGAGCGGGCTGCGCAGATGCACCGCGTATTTGAGGTTGTGGCCGCTGGTGAGCGCACCGGGAACTTCGTTTTTGCCCTTCTTGAGCCATTTGCCTTCCGGCGTTTTGCTCCAGGTGCCGTTGTCGAGCACGGCCGCGACGATGGCGGGTTTCTCCTTCGTGTTCACAAGCAGGAGGCGCCCGCTCACGTCCAGAGCCGTCGGCACCGGGTTCCCGGATGCGTCGTAAGCGGTGACCGCGGAGATCAGAGGCTGCCGCTTGACCATGTCCAGGTCGTCGGCGCCTTCGCCGTAGATCAGTGCGAGTTCGCCGGAGCGCTGGGCGAACCAGATGCCGTGCGCCTGTGCGCCCGCCGAGGAAAGTACGGCTGCCGCGAGAGTGGCCAGGGCGGCGATTCGGTGCAATTTGTTCATTGGGTGTCGAGTCGAAAATTCGAATGCGGGCGCATCAGAGATCCAGCTTCAGGCTGGCCACCACGCTGCGCTTCGCGCCTGGAATCACATACAAATTGCCCCACGAGGCGGTATAGAAGTTCCTGTTGAACAGGTTGTGCACGTCGATCGATACGCGCGCGGTCTTGTTGATTTGCCAGTAGCTCACCAGCTTGACGGTGGTGTAGGCCGGCAGGGCATAGGTGTCTGCGGTGTTGCCCGAGCGGTTGCCGATGTAGTTGATGCCGGCGCCGACGCCGTAGCGGCTGCCATTGGCCAGCGCATCTTCGCGAATGGCAAACAGGCCGGCGCTCGTCCTCGGGATGTTCTGGATGCGTGTGCCGGCTGCCAGCGTCGCGTCCTTCGAGATCCGGGCATCGACGTACGCGAAATTTCCGCTCACCCTCCAATTCTTGTCGATCTGGCCGTAGACGTCCGCCTCGAAGCCGCTGCTCTTGACTTCGCCGGCCGCGACGGAAAAGCCGGGCGTGTCGCTTGCCGTCAGCACGTTCGTCTTCTTGATGTCGAACACGGCCAGGTTGGCGCCCAGGCGCTGGTCCCGTGTCTGCAGCTTCACACCGGCCTCGAGCGCGGTGGAGTACTGCGGATCGAAAGCTTGGCCGTTCTTGTCGGTGCCGCTGTTGCCGCGAAACGACTTGCCGGCCGAGACATACCAGGAGCTCCAGTCGTTCGGCAGATAGGTCAGGCCGGCGCGCGGCGAAACGGCATCGTGCTTCTGGGCGCTGTTGCGATTTACGACGCGGTCCTCGATGCTTTGCCTGTATTGGTCGTAGCGGGCGCCCACCAGCAGCTTCCACTGCGGCGAAAGGCTGATCTGGTCTTGCACGAAAACGGCGCTCGCGCGCTGATGCTCATCCGAACTGGAGGTGAGCGACGTGAGCGGCGGCTGGGGCTTTCCATACACCGGCTGGTAGATATCGATCGGGTAGTTCCCGGAACGAAGGATCTCGGTGTTCATCCACAGCCTGGATGCTTCCACGCCGATCAGCAGCGTGTGGTCCAGAGACCCGGTCGCGAACTTTCCTTCCAGTTCCGCCTGGAAAGAGGTGTCGCGCGACGGCAGCTGGCGCCAGGTCGCGCGGCGGTTCAACGTCCGGTTGTCGCCGGCCAGCGAAGTCGCTTCGGTGTAGTTGCCGGAAAAGGTGCTTTCCTTGTAGCTCGCACCCACGCGCGCACGCCAGTTCTCCGACAGCTGACGGTCCAGCGTGAGCTGATGCGTATTGCTGGTGAGCGTCATGTTGCCGTCGCCGGGCTCGTTGAGCACCCGGTCGCGCGGCAGGGTTCCGAGCACGCCGCGAACGTTGATCAGCCCACGGTCCAGCGGCGTTTTCGAACGCAGGAATTCGGACTCGTAGTTGAGGACCGTCTTGTCGTCGATCACCCAGGTCAGCGCCGGCGCGACCAGGGTGCGCCGGTTGCTCAGCAGGTCGCTGCGGCTGTCGCCTTCTTCCACCGCCAGGTTCAGGCGGTAGGCCACGTTCTGGCTCAGCGGGCCGGTGCTGTCCAGCGTGCTGCGGCGCAGGCCCTGGCTGCCGATGCTGAAGTCGGCCGTGTTGCGGCGCGTGAACTCCGGCTTCTTGGTGACGATGTTGATCGTGCCACCCGGCTCGCTGCTGCCGTAGACGGCCGAGGCCGGGCCTTTGAGGAATTCGAAGCGCTCGACAGTGGCGGTGTCGCGCGGCGGGTTGTAGCCGCGCGAGCCGGGAAACCCGTTGACCAGGAATCCCATGTCGGTACTGCTGAACCCGCGAATACCGAAGTTGTCCCACGTACCGCCGAAATCATTGAGGCGCGTGATCCCGCTCACGAAACCCACCGTGTCGGCCAGACGCGTCGCGCCCAGGTCTTCGATCAGCTGGCTGGAGACGATGCGTACCGATTGCGGCACCTCCCGCAGCGGCGTGCTAGTGCGTGTGGCGCCGCTGCTGCTCGTGGGGTTGTAGCCGCCGGATTCCGGCTCGGCGACCACATGCACTTCGGGAAGCGACGTGCTCGCAGGGTCGGACTGGCCGCCGCCGGTGCCTTGTGCCGTTGAAAGAGAGGAAATGGAAGCGAGGGGGAGCAAGGCGAAGGCGATGCGTGACGACCGAATGCGGAATCCCATTGAAAACTTCGTAGTGCGTTTGATTGGAGTTGTTGAGAATAAATCTCATTCTCTATTGTAGATGCCGCCATGGCCGCGCATGGTCGCGCATCGCCGCAAAGGGCCGCCCTCGGCGGCGCAGCAGGCTAAAGCTGGTCCGTCGGCACGAACCACGAGAACAGCAGCAGCTGCAGGCGTGTGAGCAGGCTGGAGTCGGGTTCGCTGTCGAGCACCTCGTTGTCCACGTCTCCGGTGCCGATCCACTGTACGTTCTTGCCGTCGGGCATGAGCACCACGCGGTAGACGCCTTCGATGTCGTCCAGCTGGTAGGCGTACAGCAGCGCCTGGGCCAGCTCATAGCTGCGCACGCGAACGCCGAACTCGGTGTTCAGCCGCGCCGAGCGGGGATCGAGATTCATCGAGCCGAGCAGCACCCATTCCCGGTCGACGAGGGCCAGTTTGGCATGGAGCCGGCCGCGGGCTTTCTTGAGCAGGGTGCGCAGCTGGCGGTTCCGCTTGAGCTGCTCGGTGCTGACCTCGTAGAGGTTCACGCCCAGCTTGAGCATGTCGACGCGGTAGCGGTTGTAGTTGATGTTGACCAGCGGCTCGTCGCTGTCGGCCAGCGAATTGGTGATGACGCTGATGCGCACGCCGCGCGCCCGGCCCTCCCGCATGCGCGCCATGCCTTCTTCGCCGGGAATGAAGTAGGGCGAGATCACGACGACGTCGGAGCGCGCGCCGGCGGTCATTTCGTGAAAGCGCGCCGCGAGCGATTCGCCAGGGGATGCGAGGGTGCCCAGCGCCTTGTTGGGACTGTCTGCCGCGGCATGGGCGTCGGCGCGCATCCACTTCACCCGGCCGATATCGGCAAGCTGCACGCCGAGCGGCGCGTCGCCTAGCAGGTCGGCGCCGGAAAGTGGAGCGGGCAGGGGTGCATGGAACGGTGAGGTGGCGGTTTCGAACTCGGACTTCAGCGCTTCAGGGGCGTCGCTGGTGCCGGCAATCCGCTGAAGCGGATAGACCACGTCGGTGTTCCAGTAGGTGTCGAAGATGCGCGCCGCTTCTGGGACCACGGGCCCGGCCATGAGCAGCTCGAAATCGATGAAGTTGGCGCCTTCGCTGCGCAGGAAATACTCGTCGGCCAGATTGCGGCCGCCGGCAATTGCCATGGCCCCGTCGGCCACGAAGAGCTTGTTGTGCATGCGGTGGTTGAGGCGGCGGAAGTCGCCGAAGAACTCGAGCCATCGCGTGGCCGAGTGGTCGCGGGCGTTCACGAAAGGGTTGAACAGCCGAACCTCGGCATTCGGTTCCGCGGCCAGGCCGAGCAGCAGGCGGTCCATGCCGGCGGTGTAGAAATCGTCGAGCAGCAGGCGCACCCGCACGCCGCGCCGCGCGGCATCGCGCAGTTCGCGCAGCAGCAGCCGGCCAGTCTTGTCGTTGCCGAGCTGGTAGGTCTGGACGTCGAGCGAAGCCTGCGCCCGCCGCATCAGCTCGATGCGGGCATCGAGCGCAAAAGATGCCTCGACCAGTGGCCGGATGCTGGACAACCCGTCGCTCGCGGCGTCGAGGCTGGCCGCCGCGCGGCCGAGCGTGGTGGCAGGCGAGGTTGCAATCGAGAGCGTCGGCGGCTCGGCCGCGCGCGGAGGAAGGCCGGCACAACCTGCGAGAACCAGGGCAATTCCGGAAATCGCCAGTCGCAGCGCCAAGCCGCGCAACAAGGGAAACGAAGAAGCAATGAGCTTGAGCATGGGCCTGCCGACGCACAAGACGTGCGGCCGGATCGTAGCCGCATTGCGCTGTAGCCACGGCCGGCCTGGTCAGGCTTGAACGCCCCTTCCATGTCCGGGGAAATCGAAACAAATGAGACTTTCTATTTATTAGAATGCGAATCGTTCTTAATAATGTTTCGGAGTGGAGAAGGAATGAAGGGTTTCATGGCGCGGCGCAGGGCCGCATCGGTGCTGGCAGGCTGCTTGGCAATCTATGTGCATCACCAGGTCCTGGCGCAGACCACGGTGCCCGGCGCTTTGCCGGAAGTGAAGGTCGATGCAAACGCCGAGTCCGAAACCGCGACATCGCCCGTGATCGGCTACCGCGCCCGCAATGCCGCGACGGCCACCAAGACCGACACGCCCCTGTCAGAAACCCCCCAGTCCGTTACTGTGGTCACGCGTGATCAGATGGTCGACCAGGGCGCCACCAACGTGCAGGACGCGCTCAACTACGCCGCCGGCGTGCGCTCTGATGCCTATGGCCTCGATTCGCGGACCGACTCCGTGCGCGTGCGCGGCGCCACGCCCGACGTCTACCTCGACGGGCTGCGCCAGGCTTACGGCTACTACACCAGCACCACGCGCACCGAGCCCTACACGCTGGAGCGGCTCGAAGTGCTGCGCGGACCCTCGGGCATGCTGTTCGGCGCAGGCACGGCCGCCGGCGTGGTCAACATGGTGAGCAAGCGGCCGCTGCAGGAGGCGCAGCGCGAAGTGGGCGTGCAGTTCGGCAGCTTCGGCCGCAAGCAGATTCAGGCCGACCTGACCGGGCCGCTGAACGCCGACGGCACCCTGTCGTACCGGCTGATCGCCTTGCAACGCAAGTCGGACACGCAGGTCGACCACGTGCCCGACGACCGCAGCGTCATCGCGCCGTCACTGACGTGGCGGCCGAATGCAGCCACCTCGCTCACCTTGCAGGGCTTGTGGCAGAAGGACAAGAGCGGCAGCAGCTCGCAGTTCCTGCCGTGGGAGGGCACCTTGCTGCCGAACCCGAACGGGCGCGTGCCCACCAGCCGCTTCATCGGTGAGCCGGGCTTCGATTACTACGACAGCGAGCGCAAGACCTTCGGTTGGCAGTTCGAGCACAAGTTCAACGAAAGCTGGACCTTGCGGCAGAACTTCCGCTACGCGCAGAACGAGAACGACAACCGCTACCACTACGGCGCGGCCTTCAGCGGCGCCGAGAGCTGGGACGCCACCGATCCGATCTTCAAGCGCGTGCTCGGCCGCTACTACGACAACTACCTGACGCGCAATCGCACACAGACGCTCGACAACCACGTCGAAGGGCATTTTCAGACCGGTGCGCTCAAGCACACGCTGCTCGTGGGTGCAGACTTTGCGCGCCAGCGCGAGAACGTCTGGGGCGGAACGACGTTCGACACCATCGACGTATACGCGCCTGTGTACAGCCACGTCGACGTGCCCGAGCGCACCGCATTGCCTCGCACCCGCCAGCGCCAGAACGGCTTCTACCTGCAGGACCAGATGAAGCTCGGCAACTGGATCTTCGTGGCCGGCTTGCGCCACGACAAGGCGGTGTCGAGCGCGGCGGGCAGCGAGGCCGAGGAAAGCAGTGCAACGACCAAGCGCTTCGGCCTGATGTACGCATCGCCCTCGGGCTGGTCGCCGTACCTGAGCTACAGCGAGTCGTTCACGCCGCAATCGCCAATCAACGGACGGATCTTCACGCCCCTGCGCGGCGAGCAGTGGGAAGCCGGCATCAAGTACGAGCCGAAGGACCGCGCCTTGGCGTTCAGCGCCGCGGTGTACGACCTCCGCGAGAAGAACCAGATCACCTCGCCGGCGCTGAATGTGTATGCGCAGGCCGGCAAGACCAAGACGCAGGGCGTCGAGCTCGAAGCGAAGGGCTCGATCGGATCGAACCTCGACCTGATCGCCCACTACAACTACACGGACGCCGACGAACAGATCGAAGGCCTGCCCAAGCACCAGGCGAGCGTCTGGGCCAAGTACCGCTTCTCGATCGGCGGGCTCAGCGGCTTCTCGGCCGGCGCCGGCGTGCGCTTCATGAGTTCGTTCCAAGACCTGCAATTTGGTGTCGGCCCGCGTGTGCCGGGCGTGGCACTGGCCGACCTCGTGTTTGCCTACGAAACCGCGCGCTGGCGCTATGCGCTCAACATCAACAACGTGACGGACAAGGTGTACGTGAGCACCTGTCTCTCGCGTGGCGACTGCTGGTACGGCGCGCGCCGCAACGTCGTGGCCAGCGCGACCTACCGCTTCTGATCATTCACTTTCGACGAGGGCACAGACGACATGAACAGCCGAAAGATCAAGACCTGGGCCTGGGTGCACAAGTGGAGCAGCCTCGTGTGCACCGTGTTCATGCTGCTGCTGTGCATCACGGGCTTGCCGCTGATCTTTCATCACGAGATCGGCCATCTGCTGGGCACCGAGGTCGAAGCGCCCAAGATGCCGGCGGACACGCCGCGCGTGAGCCTGGACCGCGTGCTCGAGACGGCGCGTTCGAAGCACCCCGAGCGGGTGGTGCAGTTCGTCTCGCAGCCCGAGGACGACGATGGTCTCTGGCTCGTCACGCTCACGCCCACGCCCGAGCCCACCGAAGATTTCAAGACAGTGGCCATCGACGCGCGCACGGGTGTCGTCCTTGCGCAGCCGAAGTTCGACGAGGGCTTCATGTATGTGATGTTCAAGCTGCACATCGACCTGTTCGCGGGGCTCGCAGGCAAGCTCTTCCTGGGCTTCATGGGCTTGCTGCTGCTCGTGGCCATCGTCTCCGGCGTCGTGCTCTATGCGCCGTTCATGCGCAAGCTCGACTTCGGCACCGTGCGGCGCGAGAAGCGGCCGCGCCTCAAGTGGCTCGACCTGCACAACCTGCTGGGCATCGTCACGCTGGTGTGGCTGTTCGTGGTGGGCTCCACCGGCATGATCAACACCTGGGCCGACCTGATCATAAAGTACTGGCAGTACGACCAGCTCAGCACGCTGCTGGCCCCCTACAAGAACGAACCGACCGTGCCCGTGGCCCAGCGCGCATCGGTGCAGCGGTCGATGGACGTCGCCCTCCAGCAGGCGCCCGACATGAAGCTGTCCTTCATCGCGTTCCCGGGCACTTCGTTCTCGAGCCCACACCACACCACCTTCTTCATGCGCGGCAACGAGCCCTTCACTTCGAAGCTGCTGCAGCCGGTGCTGGTCGACGCCAAGACGGCCCAGGTAACCGCGGCGCCGAAGATGCCTTGGTACCTGACGGCGCTACTGGTGTCGCAGCCGCTGCACTTCGGCGACTACGGCGGCATGCCGATGCAGATCATCTGGGCGCTGCTCGACATCGCGACCATCATCGTGCTGGGCAGCGGGCTTTACCTGTGGCTCAAGCGCGGCAACACCGTGCCTGCGCCGACGCCCGCCGGGCGCGCGCCGCAGCATGGCGGCCAGCAGCCCGACCCGGCCCCTGCCATGAAGGTGCAGGCATGAAGCACCGGCAAGCGTTCCGGCGCATGTGGGGCTGGCCGATCGTGCTCGGCGTGCTGACCGCCGTCGGTCTGGTTTCCGCGCTGTTCAGCGACGGTGGGCTGGGCGACGTGCTGGCCTGGTTTGCGCTGGGCCTGCCGGTCGTCGTGTGCGTCTGGTACGGCTGGCGCAGGACCTGAGCGGCGCTCAGAAGCGCAAATGCCGGCGCGAGGCCGGCATTTGCATTTCAGAAGGGGTAAGAAGCCCCGGGCTTTACAGACCTGCCGCGGCGCGCAGCGCGGCTGCCTGCGTGGTCGCTTCCCAGGTGAACTCGGGCTCTTCGCGGCCGAAGTGGCCGTAGGCCGCGGTTTTCTGGTAGATGGGTCGCAGCAGGTCGAGCATCTGGATGATGCCCTTCGGACGCAGGTCGAAGAACTCGCGCACGAGTTCGGCGATCTTGCTGTCGGGGATCACGCCGGTGCCTTCGGTGTAGACCGTGATGTTCATCGGCTGGGCCACGCCGATCGCGTAGGCAACCTGGATCTGGCACTGGCGCGCCAGGCCGGCGGCCACGATGTTCTTGGCCACGTAGCGCGCGGCGTAGGCGGCCGAGCGGTCGACCTTGGACGGGTCCTTGCCCGAGAACGCGCCGCCGCCGTGCGGGCAGGCGCCGCCGTAGGTGTCGACGATGATCTTGCGGCCCGTGAGGCCGCAATCGCCCTGCGGACCGCCGATGACGAAGCGGCCGGTCGGGTTGATCAGGTAGCGCGTGTCCTTGAGCCATTCCTTGGGCAGCACGGGCTTGATGATCTCCTCGATGATGGCTTCGTTGAACGAGGCCTTCATCTTGGTCGGCGTCTCGCTCTGGTCGGGGCTGTGCTGCGTGGAGAGCACCACGGTGTCGATGCTGTGCGGCTTGCCGTCCACATAGCGCATCGTCACCTGGCTCTTGGCGTCCGGCCGCAGGAAGGGCAGGCGGCCGTCCTTGCGCAGCTGGGCCTGGCGCTCGACGAGTCGGTGCGCGTAATAGATGGGCGCGGGCATCAGCTCGGGCGTTTCGTCGCAGGCGTAGCCGAACATCAGGCCCTGGTCGCCGGCGCCGGTGTTCAGGTGGTCGTCGCTCGCGTGGTCCACGCCCTGGGCAATGTCGTTGGACTGCTTGTCGTAGCAGACCATCACCGCGCAGCCCTTGTAGTCGATGCCGTACTCGGTGTTGTCGTAGCCGATGCGCTTGATGGTGTCGCGCGCCACCTGGATGTAGTCGACGTGCGCGTTGGTGGTGATCTCGCCGGCGAGCACCACGAGGCCGGTGTTGGTCAGCGTCTCGGCGGCCACGCGGCTGCGCGGGTCCTGCTCGAAGATCGCGTCCAGGATGGCGTCCGAGATCTGGTCGGCAACCTTGTCGGGGTGGCCTTCGGAGACGGATTCGGAAGTGAAGAGAAAGTCGTTCGCCATTTTGTTCAAAGCTCCTTGAAGTGACTTGGCGCGTTGCCAACTCTGCGGAGCCCTGGCGAACGCTTTAGCAGATGCCGATGAATCGACGGGGCACAATCGCATTTGCGCTTGTGTTTGTCGCCCTGCAAGTTGTTCCGTAACTCGGCGACAATTTGCATTCTATTCGAGCCGCGCCAAACCCGTGCGCGCGCGTCCTGGTATTCACACTCCCTGTCAGCCCATGGTCACCTTGTTCCGCCTGCTTGCCCGCGTACCGATGCCGTTGATGCATCGGCTCGGCGCGTTGCTGGGTTGGATCGTTTGGTGGTGCGCTCCGGACTACCGCCGCCGCTTCAAGGCCAATGCCGAGAGCGCGGGCGTCAGCCCCGAGCAGTACCGCCCCGCCATCGCTGCCGCCGGCCAGATGGCGGCCGAGCTGCCTTGGCTCTGGCTGCGCCCGCAAGGCGAAAGCGTGCTGCGCCGCGTGGTGCGGTGGGAGGGCGTGGAGGCCTTCGAGGCCGCCATGCGGGCGAAGAGGGGTGTGATCCTGGTGGCGCCGCACCTGGGCAGCTGGGAGATGTGCGGCCAGGCCATCGGCGAACGCTTTCTCGAAACCTACGGCCCCATCACGGCGCTGTTCCGTCCCGCCCGCAAGAAATGGATGGCCGAGCTGATTGCCGCGGGCTCGCGCGACCGGCCCGGCCTGCAAACCCTGCCAACCAACAACACCGGCGTGCGCGGCCTCATCCGCACGCTGCGCAGCGGCGGCTACACCGGTATCCTGCCCGACCAGGTACCGCCGCTGGGGCAGGGCGTGTGGGCTCCGTTTCTCGGCCGGCCGGCTTACACCATGACGCTGCTGCCGCGCCTCGCGCAGCAGACCGGCGCCGCCTGCTTCTTGAGCGTATGCGAAAGGCTGCCGCGCGGTGCGGGCTACGTGATCCGCTTCGAGCCCATCGTGGGCACGCCGCTCACCGATGCGGCCGCGCCCATCGAAGCCGCGGCCGCCGCCATGAACGACGCCATCGGGCGCTTGATTCACAGCCTGCCGGGGCAGTATGTGTGGGACTACGCGCGCTACAAGGAGCCGCGCGGTGAAACCGTGGCAGCCACCCCGAGCGGGGAGCGGGCACGATGAGTTTCGGTTCCCGCCTTGGCATCGGCTTCATGCGCACGATCGCCCCGTTGCCCCTGCCATTGATCCGCGGATTCGGCGCGCTGCTGGGGCGCGTGCTCCACACCGTCGCCGTGCCGCGGCGCCGCGTGGTCGACACCAATCTAGCGGTGTGCTTTCCCCATAAATCCGAAGCCGAACGCCGCCGCATCGCGCGCGAGACCTTCGTCTATGTGGCGCAGTCGTGGCTCGACCGCAGCTGGCTCTGGCATGCGCCCGAAAAGGTGGTGGCCAGCCGGCTCAAGGTGGTGGGCGCGCCCCAGGAGATCGACGAGATCGCCAATGGCGACGAGCCGATGATTCTGTTCGCGCCGCATTTCTACGGCCTCGATGCCGCGGCCACGGCATTGACCATGCATACGCCGCGGCCTTCGGCGACCATCTACACGACCCAGCGCGATCCAATGGTCGACGAGTGGATTCGCGAAGGCCGCACGCGCTTCGGCAACGTGGCGGCGCTCAATCGCGTCGATGGCATCAAACCCGTGCTCGGAGGCCTGCGCAAGGGCGGCCTCCTGTACCTGCTGCCGGACATGGACTTCGGCCGCGACCAGACCATCTTCGTGCCGTTCTATGGTGTGCAGGCCGCGACCGTGCCGTCGCTGTCGCGCTTTGCACGGCTGGGCAAGGCCAAGGTGGTGCCCGTGGTTTCCAGGCTCACGCCCGAGGGCTACGAGATCCAAGTGCTGCCGGCCTGGCAGAACTTTCCCACCGACGACGTCGAAGCCGACACGGCGCTCATGAACCAGCGGCTGCAGGGCTACATCGACACCATGCCGTCGCAGTACTACTGGGTGCACCGCCGCTTCAAGACGCGTCCCGAAGGCGAGGCGCCCATCTACTGAGCCGTCCGCGGAGGGCGCCTCAGTGGCGCTTCAGGAAAGCTTCGATTTCGCGCGCCACCAGCTGCGGCTGCTCGTGCACGATCCAGTGCGTGGCGTTGGGCACCTTCTTGATCTCGAGTTCCGGCACGTACTCTTCCAGGCCTTCGATCAGGCCGGGCAGCAGCGCCGCATCGTCGAGCGCCCAGAAAACGAAAGTCGGCACGTTCACGGTGAGTCTCTCGCGCGGCAGCACCGGGATGCTTTCGATACTCTGGCCGGGCAGCGGCGGCTTCATCGGCGTGACGCGGTAGAGATTGCAGGCACCCGTGAGGCCCGCACTCCAGACTTCGCGGTACTGCTGCTTCACCTCTTCCGTGAGCCAGCCGAAACCTTCGGGTCCGGCCTTCATCAAGGTGAAGAAGGGCCACATGCGCTTGAAGTCGTCGGCCGAGAGCAGGGCCTCCGCATCGGGCCTCGCGAGAAAGTTCATGTAGGCGCTGGCTTGCTGCTGCGCCGGGCTGTTGCGCAGTTCGCGTGTGAAGGTGCCGGGGTGCGGCGAATTGATGATGACCAGCCGTCCGACCTGCTCCGGAAAGGCGTTGGCATAGCCCCAGCCGAAAGCGCCGCCCCAGTCGTGCGCCACCAGCGCAGCCATGGTGCCGTCGGCGCTTTCAGTGGCTGCCAACTGCTGGATGTCCTGAATCAGCAAGTGGGCCTTGTATGCGGCCACGTCGGTCGGCGCGCTCGACTTCTCGAAGCCGCGCAGGTTGGGCGCGACACAGCGGTAGCCGCCGTGCGCCGGGTCGGCAAAATATTCGAGCAGTTCGTCCCAGATGAACGCGGCCTCCGGAAAGCCATGCAGGAACACCATCAGCGGCCGGCCAGGCGTGCCGGTGGCCCGGCAGCTCAGCGTGGTTCCGTTGGGCAGGCTGCGCTGGAACGTCTCGATCATGCTTTTGTCTCCTTCGACTTTCGTCGCTATTGTTTTGATAGTGGATCACGCTGATGAAACGCCGGCGAGCCGGCTTTTCCCTAGGTGTCTTCCGGCGCCGGCGGTTCCGCCTGCGGTGCTTCGGCCTTTGCGTCTCCGGGCGGATGCGCCCAGCGCCAGAGCAGCTCGGCGGCTTCCCCCACACCCTGTTTCTTGAGGGCGGAAAACAGTTTGACCTCGCCGCCGCCGGCTTGCAGTCGCGTAATGGACAGCACCTTGGCGCCATCGCTGCGGGTGAGCTTGTCGGCCTTGGTCAGCAGCACGAGGAACTTGAGCCCCTGCTGCACGCGCGGGCGGATCACGTCGAGCAGGATCTCGTCGAGTTCCGTGAGGCCGTGGCGGGGGTCGCACATCAGCACCACGCCGCGCAGGTTTTCGCGCGTCATCAGGTAGTTGCCCATGACCCGCTGCCAGCGCAGCTTGGCTTCCTTGGGAACCGCGGCATAGCCGTAGCCGGGCAGGTCGGCCAGCACGGCGTCGTCGGCCTTCTGCTTGCCGACGCCGAACAGGTTGATGTGCTGGGTGCGCCCGGGCGTCTTGGAGGCGAAGGCCAGGCGCGTCTGCTGGGTGAGCGTGTTGATCGCGGTCGACTTGCCTGCGTTCGAGCGGCCGACGAAGGCGATCTCGGGCAGATCGAGAGGAGGCAAATGTTCCAGCTGCGGGGCGCTGGTCAGGAAGTGGGCGGTGTGCAGCCAGCCGAGCGCAATGCGCTCGCGCTCGGCGACAAGGGGGTCCACGGCAGGAGTCGCGCGGGAAGGGGGAGCAGCGTGCTTGCGCGACGGGGAGATCATCAATGAGCTTTCGGAACGGGCTGCCATTGTAGAATCGCGCGGTTTTGCGCCAATAAATCGAGCCCCCGATATGAAGTTGTTTGCCAATTTTCTGCTTGCAGCCCTCATGGGTGTCGCAGCCAGCGCGAGCCTTGCGGCTGACGATCATGCCGCCGCACCGGCTGCTGCACCCGCGGCCGCCAAGCCGGCCAAGCCCGATCCCGCCAAGGGCGATGCGGTGTTCAATTCCGCTGCCCAGGCCTGTGCTTCCTGCCACAACGCAGACGGCAACTCGGCCATCGCGGCAAACCCGAAGCTGGCGCAGCAGCATCCCGAATACATCCTCAAGCAGCTGCAAGACTTCAAGTCCGGCAAGCGCAAGAGTCCCATCATGCAGCCCCTGGCCGCGAAGCTGTCCGACGAGGACATGCGCAACATCGCCTGGTTCGTGGGTTCCAAGAAGGTCAAGACCGGCTTCTCCAAGGAGAAGGACCTGGTGGCGCTGGGCGAAAAGATCTACCGCGGCGGCATTGCCGACCGCCAGATTCCGGCCTGCGCCGGCTGCCACAGCCCCAACGGCGCCGGCATGCCCGCACAATACCCGCGCCTGGGCGGCCAGCACGCCGAGTACACCGTGGCACAGCTTGTTGCCTTCCGGGACAACGTGCGCCAAAACAGCGCTCCCATGACCGGCGTTGCGGCCAAGCTCAACGACCGCGAAATCAAGGCTGTTGCAGACTACATCGCCGGCCTGCGCTGACACCACGCCCCTCAGCGTGAACTAACCGCCGATAAAAACCCCAAACAAAGGGCGGGCCGATCCAACTGGATGGCCCGCCCTTTGCTTTTTCCCTATTCCTTTCTTCCCGCCGCCGATGTCTGTCTCCACCCATGGCCTTCGCGTTCATCGCGGACCGCACGCGCTTCGCGCCGCGGTGGAGCTGTTTTCGTCGATGCGGTTCGCGATTGCGCTGCTCACCATCATCTGCATCGCGTCGATCATCGGCACCGTGCTCAAGCAGCACGAGTCGATCAACAACTACATCAACCAGTTCGGGCCGTTCTGGGCCGAACTGTTCCGCGCGGCCAAGCTCGATTCCGTCTACAGCGCCTGGTGGTTCCTGCTGATCCTGCTGTTCCTGGTGATCAGCACTTCGCTTTGCATTGCGCGCAACACGCCGCGCATCTTCGTGGAACTGAAAACCTTCAAGGAAGGCATTCGCGCACAAAGCCTCAAGGCCTTCGGCCAGCGTGCCGAAACCCGGCTCGACGAGGCGCCTGCCGCGGCCGCCAACCGCATCGGCCAGCTGCTGGTGAGCGGCGGCTGGAAGGTCAAGCTGCAGCAGCGCGAAGCCGCGAACGGCCAGGCCGAGGCGGGCTGGATGGTGGCCGCGCGCGCGGGCGGCGCCCACAAGCTCGGCTACATCGCCGCCCATAGCGCCATCGTGCTGGTGTGCATCGGTGGCCTGCTCGACGGCGACCTGGTGGTGCGCGCCCAGACCTGGTTCAACGGCAAGAGCGTGTTCACCGGCGGCGGCATGATTGCCGACGTGCCGCCGCAGCACCGGCTGTCGCCCCGCAATCCGACTTTCCGCGGCAACATATTGGTGCCCGAAGGCGCTCAGGGCAGCGTCGCCATCCTTCAGCAAAGCGACGGTGTGCTGCTGCAGGAGCTGCCGTTCTCGATCGAGCTCAAGAAATTCATCGTCGACTACTACTCGACCGGCATGCCCAAGCTCTTTGCGAGCGAGGTGGTGCTGCATGACCGCGAAACGGGCGCGCAGGTGCCGGCGCGCATCGAGGTCAACCACCCGGCAAGCTACAAGGGCGTGGAAATCTACCAGTCGAGCTTCGACGACGGCGGCTCCAAGGTGAAACTCAAGGCCGTGCCGATGGCGGCCGCCGCCAAGCCCTTCGACGTCGAGGGCGTCATCGGCGGGCCGAGCACCGAAATCACCAACGGCAAGGAAAAGCTCACGCTCGAATACGCCGCGCTGCGCGTCATCAACGTCGAGAACTTTGCCGACGGCGGCGCCATGGGCAGCGGCGCCGACGTGCGCAAGGTCGACCTGCGCCACGACCTCGAATCGCGGCTGGGCGCCGCCAACAAAACCAGCAAGCCGAAGGTGCTCCGCAACATCGGCCCGAGCATCGGCTACAAGCTGCGCGATGCCGCGGGCCAGGCGCGCGAGTATCAAAACTACATGGTGCCGGTCGACACCGGCGACGGCCAGCCGGTGTTCCTGCTTGGCATGCGCGAGAAGCCCGAGGAACCGTTCCGCTACCTGCGCGTGCCGGCCGACGACCAGGGCTCCATGGACAGCTTCGTTCGCATGCGCACAGCGCTGGCCGATGCCGATATCCGCACCCGGGCCGTCGAGCGCTACATTGCCAAGGCGGTGGATCCGAAGCGGCCCGAAATGGCCGAGCAGTTGCGCGTGTCGGCGGCGCGCGCACTGGCCTTGTTTGCCGGCACCGAACGTGCCAAGGCCGACGCCACCACGATGGGCGGCTGGCAGGCCATTGCGGAGTTCATGGAAGCCAACGTGCCCGAAGCCGAGCGCGAACGTGCGGGCGCCGTGCTGGTGCGCATCCTCAACGACGTGCTGTTCGAGGTGCTCAACCTGAGCCGCGAAGGCGCCGGTATGGCGGCACTGGCTGGCGACCAGAAGTCGCAGGCTTTTCTGACCCAAGCCGTGCTGGCCATCAGCGACGCCTACTTCTACCCGGCGCCGGTCGCCATGATGATGACCGATTTCACCCAGGTGCAGGCCAGCGTCTTCCAGGTGGCGCGCGCGCCCGGCAAGAACGTGGTCTATCTGGGCTGCCTGTTGCTGATCGTCGGCATTTTTGCCATGCTGTACGTGCGCGAGCGCCGGCTCTGGGTGTGGCTTGCACCCAGTGGCCAGAGCGACGGGCGCGACGGAGACAACACCACTGCCGCCACGATGGCGTTCTCGGTCAACCGCAAGACGATGGACAGCGATCGCGAGTTCGAGCACCTCAAGTACAAGCTGCTTGCGCTCAAGAAAGAAGGACAGGCCACGCCATGAACACCACCACCCTCACGCTCCACGAAAGCTGGTTTTCCCGCCGCAATCTTTTCGACTGGGTGTTTGCGGCGCTGGTGCTGGCAGGCGGCCTTTTTGCCTTTGCCCGGTATGCGGGCTCGATGGACTCGTACGAGAAGCCGATCCTTGGCGCCGCCATGGTCTCGATCATCGCCATCGGCTGGTTCTGGCGGCCGCTGCGGGTGCTGGCCATCGTGGTCGCCGCGGCCTCACTGCTGGCCATCGTGTCCTACCAGGGCGACCTGGCGCGCGCAGACACGGTGTTCTGGCTCAAGTACTTCCTGTCGAGCCAGTCGGCCATTCTCTGGATGAGCGTGCTGTTCTTCATGAGCACGCTGTTCTACTGGTTCGGTTTCTTCGGCGGCAAGCAGGGCGACACCTTTGACCTGATCGGCTCCCGACTTGCCTGGACCGCCGTTGCCATGGCGCTGATTGGCACCATGGTGCGCTGGTACGAGAGCCATCTGATTGGGCCCGACATCGGCCACATCCCCGTGAGCAACCTGTACGAAGTGTTCGTGCTGTTCTGCTGGCTCACGACGGCCTTCTATCTTTACTTCGAATCGCGCTACGGCACGCGCACGCTCGGCGCATTCGTCATGCTGGTGGTGAGCGCGGCGGTCGGCTTTTTGCTCTGGTACACGCTGGTGCGCAATGCGCACGAGATCCAGCCGCTGGTGCCCGCGCTGCAGAGCTGGTGGATGAAGCTTCACGTGCCGGCCAATTTCATCGGCTACGGCACCTTCGCGCTCGCGGCCATGGTGGCGTTCGCCTACCTCATCAAGGAGCAGGCGCAAGAGACGCGCTGGTACAAGCTCACGCCGATCTGGCTGCTGGGCGTGGCACTGTGCTTCGTGCCGGTGGCATTCCGCCAACGCGTGCAGGAGGCCGGCGGCAGCTACTGGGTGATCTATGCGGGCATTTCCGCCCTCATCGCCGCGGGCATCCTCCTCGGGCGCAAACGCATTGCCGCAAGGCTGCCCGCCAACGAGGTGCTCGACGACGTGATGTACAAGTCGATCACCGTCGGTTTTGCGTTCTTCACCATTGCCACCGTGCTTGGCGCCCTGTGGGCGGCCGATGCATGGGGCGGCTACTGGAGCTGGGACCCGAAGGAAACCTGGGCCCTGATTGTCTGGCTCAATTACGCAGCCTGGCTGCACATGCGGCTGGTCAAGGGACTGCGCGGCACGGTGGCCGCATGGTGGGCGCTGGGCGGCCTGGCCGTGACCACCTTTGCGTTCCTGGGCGTGAACATGTTCCTGAGCGGGCTGCACAGTTACGGCACCTTGTAGCGTGGGCGGCCGTCTTTTCGCGAAGAATTGAAACCACGCGCCGCCATTGCGCGTAACCGAATCAGGGAATTGCACGAACTACCCTGAGCATCACGATTCACGCGAAAGGCCACCACCATGTCGTTCCATTCCCGCCCTGAGGGTCGCAACAGCGGTTTCATTCATCCGCTCTCGAGCGAGATCACGCCGCGCGCCGTCTACGAGGGCCGGCGCGACCTGCTGAAGCTGATGGCCGGTGGCGCGGCGGGCGCTGCGCTGGCGAGTTTTGCCGGCCGGGAGGCCTTTGCCCAGGCCACGGGCCCGCACAAGCTCGCGCTGCTTCCGGGAGCCAAGTCTGCCGTGCCGGGCGCGCAAACCATGGAAAAGCTCACCGAGTACAAGGACGCGACGAGCTACAACAACTTTTACGAGTTCGGCACCGACAAGGGAGATCCGGTCAAGAACGCCGGCACGCTCAAGACCCGTCCATGGACCGTCGAGGTCGAGGGCCTGGTCAAGAAGCCCGGCAAGTACGGCATCGAAGACCTGCTGAAGCTCAGCGCGCAGGAAGAGCGCATCTACCGCCTGCGCTGCGTCGAAGGCTGGTCCATGGTCATTCCGTGGGTGGGCTATTCGCTGGCCGAGCTCATCAAGAGGGTCGAGCCGCAGGGCAACGCCAAGTACGTGGAATTCGTGACCCTGGCCGATCCCAAGACGATGCCTTTCGTGGGTTCGCGCGTGCTCGACTGGCCCTACACCGAAGGCCTGCGCATGGACGAAGCCATGCATCCGCTCACGCTGCTGGCATTCGGCATGTACGGCGAAGTGCTGCCCAACCAGAACGGCGCGCCGGTGCGCCTCGTGGTGCCCTGGAAATACGGCTTCAAGTCGGCCAAGTCGATCGTGAAGATCCGCTTCGTCGAAAAGGAGCCGAGCACGGCCTGGAACAAGGCGGCGGCGCAGGAATACGGCTTCTATTCGAACGTCAACCCGACCGTCGACCATCCGCGCTGGACCCAGGCCACCGAGCGCCGCATCGGCGACGGCGGCGGCCTTTTTGCCAAGCGCACCAAGACGCTGATGTTCAACGGCTATGAAGCCCAGGTCGGCCAGCTCTATGCGGGCATGGACCTGAAGAAGAACTACTGAGCCCGCACCGCCATCCGGTCTTTGCCCCATGAACAAGCTGCTCATGCATCCGGCGGCCAAGCCGGTCATTTTTCTGTTGTGCCTGCTGCCATTCGCGCGGCTCACCTATGGCGCATTCACCGACGGACTGGGCGCCAACCCGGCCGAATTCCTGATTCGCGCCACGGGCGACTGGACCTTGCGCTTCATCTGCATCGTGCTGGCCGTGACGCCGCTACGCGTGATCACCAAGGCCAATGCGCTCGCGCGCTTTCGGCGCATGCTGGGCCTGTTCGCGTACTTCTACGTCGTGGTGCACCTGCTGTGCTACAGCTGGTTCGACATGGGCTTCGAGTGGGCCGACATTGCCAAGGACATTGCCAAGCGGCCGTTCATCCTGGTGGGGTTCTCGGCCTTCGTGCTGCTGACGCCGCTGGCCGCCACCTCGTTCAACCGGGCCATCAAGGCACTGGGTGCCAAGCGCTGGCAGATGCTGCACAAGCTGGTCTACGTGATCTCCGGCCTTGGCTTGCTGCACTTCTTCTGGATGCGCGCGGGCAAGAACGACTTTGCCGAGGTGTTCGTCTATGCCGCGATCATCGCGGTGCTGCTTGGGTGGCGCGTGTGGAACTACGCGAGCAAGCGCAAGCCGAAAGCGTCCGCAGGTGTGCGCGGCGGCAGCGAGAAGCCGCTGCGCAGCGCCGGCTGACCTGCGCGCGCGTCAGCCCTCGACCTGCTCGCTGCGCAACTGGTCTTCCATCGTCTCGCGGCGGCGGATCAGCGTGGCGCGTTGGCCGCTCACCAGCACTTCGGCGGCACGACCGCGCGTGTTGTAGTTGCTGGACATGCTCATGCAGTACGCACCAGCGGACAGCACGGCCAGCAGGTCGCCCGCAACCACGTTGAGCGCACGGTCGCGGCCGATCCAGTCGCCGCTTTCGCAGACCGGTCCGACCACGTCGTAGGTGGTTGCGCTGCCGGCGCGGATGCGCAGCGGCACGATCTTCTGGAACGCCTGGTACATAGCGGGCCGGGGCAGGTCGTTCATTGCCGCATCGACGATGCAGAAATTCTTGTCTTCGCCCGGCTTGGTGTAGAGCACCTCGGTCACGCAAACGCCGGCATTGCCGACCAGTGAACGGCCGGGTTCGATCACGAGCTTGCGCTGGCCGAAACCGCGGGCATCGAGACGCGCGAGCAACTGCTGCCAGAGCGCATCGGCCCTGGGCGGCACTTCGCCGTTGTAGTCGATGCCCAGGCCGCCGCCGAAGTCCAGGTGATGGATCGGCACGCCGGCCGCCTCGATGGCCTCGACCAAATCGAGTATCCGGTCGCACGCATCCAGGTAGGGCGAGGCTTCGGTGATCTGCGAGCCGATGTGGCAGTCGATGCCGACCACCTCGAGCCCCGGCAGCCTGGCGGCATGGCGATAGGCCTCGACCGCACGGTCATGGGCAATGCCGAACTTGTTGCCCTTGAGGCCGGTGGAAATGTAGGGGTGAGTCTTCGGATCAACGTTCGGATTGATGCGGATGCTGATGGGCGCCCGGCGCCCTTCGGCCAAGGCCACTTCATTGAGCACGTCGAGTTCGGCTTCGCTCTCGACGTTGAAGCATGCAATGCCCGCCGCAAGCGCCTGCCGCATTTCGGCGCGAGTCTTGCCCACGCCCGAGAAGATGATCTTGGCCGGATCGGCACCGACCGTCAGGACGCGCGCCAGTTCACCGCCCGACACGATGTCGAAGCCGCAACCGGCCTCGGCAAACACGCGCAGCACGCCCAGCGATGAATTCGCCTTCATCGCGTAGCAGATGAGGGCGTCGCGGCCCTCGAAACCGCGCTGGTAGGCGGCCAGTGCGTCCAGCATCCATTGCTTCGAATAGACGAACAGGGGCGTGCCGTGTTCGCGCGCCAGCGCATCCAGGCTCAGCCCTTCGACGTGGAGCGAGTCGTCGCGGTGCGCGATATGCGGATGTCCGGGGAGAGAAGCGTTCGTCATTGCTTGGGCGCTCCCGTGCCTATGGCCGGCGCCGGTGCACTACTGGCCGCGGCAGGCTTGGGCGCTGCTGCGTCAGCGTTGGAGGTGGTAGCGCGCGACCCGCCCGGCGTGAGCAACTGCGGCAAAGTGGCGCGTTGGGCGGCTGCCGGATCGGTCGGAAGAAAGAGCGGCCCGCGCTGCCCGCAGGCAGCCAAACCGCCCGCTGCCGCAGCGATACAGACCATGAGCGCAGCGCGCCTTGGAGCGCTCACTAGAATTTGACGAACATTCAACATAGCGAAATTGTAATGACCGACTCCGAATACATGGACCGCGCCGAAGCCGCGCTCGCCGCCATCGAGCAAGGCTGCGACCGCATCAACGACGCGACCGATGCCGACATCGACAACCAGCGCGTGGGCGGGATGATCACGATTTCATTCAAGAACGGCAGTCAGCTGATCGTGAATCTGCAGAAGCCCCTGCAGGAGATATGGCTTGCCGCGCGCTCGGGTGGGTATCACTACCGGTACGACGGCAAGGCGTGGGTCGACACCAAGACCGGCGAAGAATTCTTTGGCAACCTGTCGCGCGAAGCGAGCTCGCAGGCCGGGCAGCCGCTGGAGTTTGCGGCCGCCTGACCCGCCGTTTACTTTTCAGTTCCTGAAGAGGTCGAGGATTCGATTGCGTTCTTCCGGCGGCGGTGGCGGGCTCACTGGAACGCCGCTCAAAGACTCCGCCGGCGGCGTGGCTGCGCTCTCCACACCCAGGCTGGAAACGCCGCGGCCGGGTGCGTAATCGTCGTAGTACCACTCGCCGGCCACGCTCACGACGCCCTGCGGAGGCGTGGCTGACAGTTCAGTCACGGGCACGCCCTTGAGCGCGGTCTCCATGTAGTTGATCCAGATCGGCAGGCTAAGGCCGCCGCCGGTCTCGCGGTCACCCAGGTTGCGCGGCGTGTCGTAGCCGATCCACGAGATGGCCGTCATCGTGGGCTGGAAGCCCGCGAACCAAGCGTCCAGCGAGTCGTTGGTGGTGCCTGTCTTGCCGTAGAGGTCCGTGCGCTTCAGCATGGCCTGCGCCTTGGCCGCGGTGCCGGCGCGCGTCACGGATTGCAGCAACGTGTCCATGATGAAGGCGTTGCGCTGGGGGATGGCGCGAATGGTCTCGTTGAGCAGCGGCGGCTGCTTGTCGACCAGCACCTTGTCCTTGTGGTCGGTGATGCGGGTCACGAGATACGGACTCACGCGGTAGCCGCCGTTGGCGAACACCGAGTAGGCGGTGGCCATCTGCATCGGCGTCACGGAGCCGGCGCCCAGTGCCATTGGCAGGTAGGCCGGGTGCTTGTCCTTGTCGAAGCCGAAGTTGGTGATCCAGTCTTGCGCGTAGCGCGTGCCGATCGACTGCAGGATGCGGATCGACACCAGGTTCTTCGACTTCATCAGCGCGGTGCGCATCGACATCGGGCCGTCGTAACCGCCGCCGTAGTTCTTGGGCTCCCAGGGCTGGCCGCCGGTGGTGCCGGCGTCGAAGAAGAGGGGACCGTCGTTGATCACCGTGGACGGCGTGAAGCCCTTTTCGAGCGCGGCCGAGTAGATGAACGGCTTGAAGCTCGAACCCGGCTGGCGCCAGGCCTGCGTGACGTGGTTGAACTTGTTCTTGCCGAAATCGAAGCCGCCCACCAGCGCCTTGATGGCACCGTCGCGCGGGTCCATGGCGACAAAAGCGCCTTCCACCTCGGGCAGCTGGGTGATCTCCCAGGTGTTCTTGGGCGTCTTGACCACGCGGATCACCGCACCGCGGCGGATCTTGATGTTGGGCGGCGCCTTGTCGGAAAGGCCGGACTGCGCGGGCTTGAGGCCCTCGCCGGTGATCTGCACCGGGTCGCCATTGCCGCGTACGGCCGTGATTTCCTTGGCGTTGGCCTTGAGCACCACGGCCGCCATCACGTCGCCGTTGTCCGGGTGGTCGGTCAGTGCGTCGTCCACGGCTTCGTCGAGTTCCGTGGGATCGTTGGGCAGGTCGACGAACTTCTCGGGCCCCCGGTAGATCTGGCGCCGCTCGTAGTCCATGATGCCCTTGCGCAGCGCCTTGTACGCAGCGGCCTGGTCGGCGGCCACCAGCGAGGTGTAGACCTTGAGCCCCCGCGTGTAGGTGCTGTCGCCGTATTGCGCATACATCAGCTGGCGCACGGTTTCGGCCACGTACTCGGCGTGCAGCCGGTTCGGGTCGGCCGCGTCGCGCAGGTGCAATTCTTCTTTCTTGGCTTCAGCCGCTTGCTCGGCGGTAATGAAGCCCGCGTCCTGCATGCGGTCGATCACGTAGAACTGGCGGCCGCGCGCCCGCTGCGGGTTGTTGACCGGGTTGTTCGCGCCCGGTGCCTTCGGAAGGCCCGCCAGCATCGCCGCCTGCGCAATGGAGAGTTCTTGCAGCGGTTTGCCGAAATACGCTTCCGACGCGGCCGCGAAGCCGTAAGCGCGATTGCCCAGGTAAATCTGGTTCAGGTAGATCTCGAAGATCTGGTCCTTGGTGAGCAGGTGCTCCAGCTTGAAGGTGAGCAGCACCTCGTAGATCTTGCGGGTGAGTGTTTTTTCCGAGCTCAGGTAGACGTTGCGCGCCACCTGCATGGTGATGGTCGACGCGCCCTGGCTCTTCACGCGGTTCATATTGGCCAAGCCTGCGCGCACCATGCCCTTGTAGTCGACGCCGCCATGGTCGTAGAAGCGGGTGTCTTCAGCGGCCAACACCGCTTCCTTCACAAGCTTGGGAATTGCCGCGATCGGGGTTAGATTGCGGCGCTCTTCGCCGAATTCTCCAATCAGGATGCCTTCGGCGGAGAACACCCGCAGCGGCAGCTTCGGACGGTAGTCCGACAGTTCCGAGATGTCAGGAAGATTGGGGTAGGCAACCGCGAGGGCAACCGCGATCACGCACAGAACCGCCAAAACGCTGGCTGCGACGATGCCGGCTCCCCAGACCGTGAAGCGCAACAGCCATTTCAGCCAGGCTGGTCGTGCGGGGGGAGAGGTCTTGGCTGGCCCTTTGGGGCGTGAAGTTTCTTGCATGTGGGCCCGGAGAGTCACCGCACATTATAAAAAGCCGCCCCCTTGCCGCGGGACGAACTTAGGTGCATCGTTGCGGCCTAAACCAAAAGTTACTGAATGTGGCGTCAACGTCAGCTTTTGACAACGTTCCCCAGCTTTGCCGGCCCCGGTTGCTTGGTTGCCGCAACGCGTGCTGCTAGCATGCAACCGAACGCACTTTTTTCCAATAGTTACAAATGCAGGGGTAAAGGGACCTAACTTGGCTGCTTTCGGATCATTGTTTCGCCGTCAGAACGCTCCCATGCTCGGCTTGGACGTCAGCTCGTCCAGCGTCAAGCTGGTCGAGCTCGGCCGTGACGCCAGCGGCAAGCTGGTTCTGGAGCGCTGCGCGATCGAACCCCTGGAACGGGGCTGGATCACCGACGGCAACGTCGAGAAGTTCGACGAAGTGGCCGAAGCCGTTCGCCGCGTGGTGCGCAAAAGCGGTACCCGCACGCGCAACGTGGCGCTGGCGCTGCCGCCTTCGGCGGTCATTACCAAGAAGATCATTCTTCCGGGCGGCATGAGCGAGCAGGAGCTCGAAATCCAGGTCGAGTCCGAAGCCAACCAGTACATTCCCTTTTCGCTGGACGAAGTCAGCCTCGACTTTTGCGTGACCGGGCAGAGCACGGCCTCCGCCGGTGACGTCGAAGTGCTGATTGCCGCTTCGCGCAAGGAAAAGGTCCAGGACCGCGAAGGCCTGGCCGAAGCGGCTGGCCTGAAGGCGGTGATCCTTGACGTCGAGTCTTATGCCTCCCGCCTCGCGACCGCCCGCCTGATCGAGCAATTGCCGGGCAAGGGCATCGATGCGGTGGTCGCGCTTTTCGAAGTGGGCGCCTTCACTACCAGCATGCAGGTGCTGCGCAACCAAGAGGTGCTGTATGACCGCGACCAGGCCTTCGGCGGCGCCCAGCTCACCCAGCTGATCGTGCGCCAGTACGGTTTCTCCGCCGAAGAGGCCGAAGCCAAGAAGCGCAGCGGCGACCTGCCCGACGACTACGGCTCGGGTGTCCTGAAGCCTTTCGTGGAAAGCATCGCGCAGGAAATTGCCCGTGCGTTGCAGTTCTTCTTCACCAGCACGCCCCACAACCGCGTGGACTACGTGCTGCTTGCAGGCGGATCGGCCTCGCTGCCGAGCCTGACCAGCGCCGTGACGCGGCAAACCTCGTTCGCCTGCTCGCTCGTGAACCCGTTCGACGGCATGGAACTGGGCCCCAACATCCGCGAGAAGAAGGTGCGGCGTGAAGCGCCTTCCTATCTGACGTCCTGCGGTCTCGCCATGCGGAGGTTCGTGCAGTGATCCTCATCAACTTGCTCCCGCACCGCGAGGCCGCACGAAAGCGGCGTCGCGAGGCGTTCTACGGCACCCTCGGCGCTGCCGCGGTCCTGGGCGTACTGATCGCCGGGCTGGCCTTTCTCTGGTTCGAGGCACAAATCTCGGCCCAGCAATCCAAGAACACTTTCCTCAAGACCGAAATCACCAAGCTCGACGCCGAGATCAAGGAGATCTCGACGCTGCAGCAGGAAATTGCAGCGCTGCGCGCGCGCCAGCAGGCGGTCGAAGATCTTCAGGGCGACCGCAACCTGCCGGTGCACCTGCTCAACGAACTGGTTCGACAGCTGCCCGACGGCGTCTATCTCACCAGCATGAAGCAGGACAACCAGACGGTTACGCTGCAAGGCATGGCGCAGTCGAACGAGCGCGTGTCGGAGCTGCTGCGCAACCTGGGCAACAACAGTCCCTGGCTGGTCAAGCCCGAGCTGGTCGAAATCACTTCGGCAACGGTGAACCTCAGCCCGCGTGATCAGCGCCGGGTGGCAAACTTCACGATGCGCATCGGCCTGAAGCGGCCGACCGACGCGCAGAAAGCCGCGGCTGACAAGGCGCTGGCCGCAGCGCAGCAGGTCAAGGGGTAACGGATCATGGCAAGCAATCGCCCCTCCCAGAAGCTCGACGTCGGCGCCGCACTGCGCGGCCTCGGCGACCAGTTCCGCAACCTGAACATGAACGACCCGGCCAGTTGGCCGCCGGTGCCACGCTACGTGCTGTGCCTGGCGGTGACCGCGCTGGTGCTGGTCGGCCTGTGGTTCGTATGGCTGACCAATTCGAATGACGAGCTCGAGAGCGAGCGCGCCAAGGAAGTCACGCTGCGCGCCGACTACCAGAAGAAAGTGGCCTTGGCCGCCAATCTAGACCTGTTGAAGAAGCAGCGCGAGCAGGTGCAGCAGTACGTGACGCTGCTCGAAAAGCAGCTCCCCAGCAAGGCTGAAATGGATGCATTGCTGTCGGACATCAACCAGGCCGGGCTCGGCCGCAGCCTGCAGTTCGAGCTGTTCCGGCCAGGACAGGTGTCTGTGAAGGACTACTACGCGGAACTGCCGATCGCCGTGCGCGTGACCGGCCGGTACCACGACATCGGCTCCTTTGCGGCCGACGTCGCGAGCCTGTCGCGCATCGTGACGCTGAACAACCTCACGATCGTTCCTCAAAAAGACAAGGACGGCACCCTGACGATGGATGCCACGGCCCGCACTTACCGCTATCTCGATGACGAAGAGCGGGCGGCCCAGAAACGCGCCGCGGCGCCTAAGGCGAAGAAATGAGGACGACCGCGAAACTCCTGTGGCTGGTTGCGGCCGCATTCGGCCTGAGCGCCTGCGCCGACTCCGAGCAGGAAGACCTGCGCCGCTGGATGGTCGAGCAGCGCGCCCAGGTCAAGCCCAACGTGCCGCCGATCACGGAGCCGAAGAAATTCACGCCCCAGGCCTACACCGAAGGGTCGGCATTCGAGCCGTTCAACCTGCTGAAGCTGACCCAGGCGCTGCGCCGGGATTCGAACCAGCCCAGCACGTCCGAACTGATCGCGCCTGAACTGGTGCGCCGCAAGGAGGCGCTCGAAGCTTTCCCGCTCGACGCCATGGCCATGGTGGGCAGCATGAACCGCAATGGCCAGCCCGTGGCGCTGGTCCGGGTCGACAAGCTGCTCTACAAGGTGCGGGTCGGCGAGTACCTGGGACTGAACTACGGGCGCATCACCCGTATCAACGAAACCGAAGTCGCCTTGCGTGAAATCGTGCAAGACGCCGCCGGTGAATGGATCGAACGCGTGGCGACATTGCAGCTGCAAGAGAGTGCGAAGAAATGAATCACAAAAAATCAACGATGGCACAGCGGCTGCGAGCTGCCGGGCTCGGTCTCTTGGCATTCGGCGCGCTCGCGATTGCCCATGCGCAAAACGCCATTGAAGCGGTGACCAGTTCGACGCAATCCGGCGCCGAGGTGATCCGCATCGATCTGGCGCAGCCGCTCACGGCAGTGCCGACCGGTTTTGCGGTGCAGACGCCAGCGCGCATTGCGCTCGATTTCCCCGGGGTGACGAACGCCATCGGCCGTTCTGCCATCGAGGTGAATCAGGGCAACCTGCGTTCCGTCAACGTGGTCCAGGCTGGCGAACGCAGCCGCGTCGTGCTGAACCTCAAGCAGGCCACCTCTTACAAGGCCGAGATCCAGGGCAAGTCGCTGCTGGTGATTCTCGAACCCGTGGCCGGCACGGCGCTGGCGTCATCCACGCCCACCGTCTTTGCGGAAAACCGCAACCGCGACACCCTGCCGCTGCGCGATGTCGACTTCCGCCTGGGTTCGGACAACACGGGCCGCGTGATCGTCGATTTGCCGAACAATCAAGTGGGTGTCGATGTCAAGCAGCAGGGCAAGAACCTCGTCGTGGAGTTCACCAAGTCGACGCTGCCTGAAGGCCTTCGCCGCCGCCTGGACGTGGCCGATTTCAATACGCCGGTCCAACTGATCACTTCGCAACAGTCTGGCGACCGTGTTCGCATGACGATCGAGGCCAAGGGCGACTGGGAGCACAGCGCCTACCAGAGCGAAAACCAGTTCGTGGTCGAAGTCCGCGCCCGCAAGGTGGACCCGGCCAAGCTGACGCAGGGCGTCGGCTACAACGGCGAGAAGCTCTCGCTGAACTTCCAGAACATCGAAATCCGCTCGTTGCTGCAGGTGATCGCCGACTTCACGAACTTCAACATCGTGACTTCCGACTCGGTCACCGGCTCGCTGACGCTGCGCCTGAAGGACGTGCCCTGGGACCAGGCGCTCGACATCATCATGCAGGCGAAGAACCTGGGCATGCGCAAGAATGGCAGCGTGCTGTGGATCGCGCCCAAGGACGAAATCAACGCCAAGGAGAAGCTCGATTTCGAGGCCAAGGCCGCAATCGAGAACCTGGAGCCGGTGCGCACCCAGTCGTTCCAACTCAACTACACCAAGGCGATTGCGATTGCGCAAGGCCTGACCGGGACCGGCGCCTCGGGCGGCGGTGGCGGTGGCGGCTCCGCCACCCGCATCCTGAGCCCGCGCGGCAGTGTGATCGCGGAGGCGCGCACCAACCAGCTGTTCGTGTCGGACATCCCCTCGCGCCTGGCGCAAGTGGCCGACCTGATCCAGAAGCTCGACATCCCGGTCCGTCAGGTGCTGATCGAAGCCCGGATCGTGGAAGCGTCCGACACCTTCGGCAAGTCGCTGGGCGTGCGGCTGGGCGGCGGCATCGCCGGCGAGCGCTTCGCCTCGTCGTCGGGCAACCGCGCCTTCGCCAACCTGGGCATGATGCCGACGGTGAGTTCGGGTACGAGCGGCAACACCGCCACCACCACCTGGACCAACTCCAACTTCATCAACCTGCCCTCTGGCGATGCCGGCGGCACGGGCAACTCTCCAGGCACGTTCGCGATCTCGCTTTTCAATTCGAGCTTCTCGCGCATGCTGAACCTCGAAATCTCGGCGCTCGAAGCCGACGGCAAGGGCAAGCTGGTGTCCAGCCCGCGCGTCATCACCGCCGACCAGACCAAGGCGCTGATCGAGCAGGGTGAAGAAATCCCCTACCAGCAGGCCACGTCCAGCGGTGCAACGTCGATTTCGTTCCGCAAGGCGGTTCTGAAGCTCGAAGTCACTCCGCAGATCACGCCTGAAGGCAACATCATCCTCACGCTGGACGTGAGCAAGGATGCCCGCGGCGTCAATACTTCGGCAGGTCCGGCCATCAACACCAAGCACGTTCAGACCGAAGTGCTGGTCGAGAACGGCGGCACGGTCGTCATCGGTGGTATCTTCGAACTCACCGAAACCAATGACGAATCGCGCGTGCCGGTGCTGGGTGAAGTGCCCTACCTGGGTGCACTGTTCCGCAAGCGCGAACGCGTTGCCAACAAGACCGAAATGCTCGTCTTTATCACTCCGAAGATGATTACCGACCGCAACGCCGCGCGCTGACGCGCGGGCGTAGCAGCCACCGCGTGGCGGTCGCACTCGTCGGGTTGCCCGGCGCCGGCAAATCCGCAGTGGGCCGGCGCTTGGGCGTGCGCCTGGACCTTCCGTTCGTCGACACCGACCACGTCATCGAGCAGCGCATCGGCTGCTCGATTCGCGATTATTTCGACCGCGAAGGTGAAACCGCCTTCCGCGACCTCGAAGAGACGGTCATCGCCGACCTTGCCGCGAATGCCCACGGCGTGCTGGCCACTGGCGGCGGCGCCGTCCTGCGGGAGGCCAATCGCAAGCAGTTGCGGGATCACTTCCACGTGATCTATCTGCGATCCTCCCCCGAAGACCTGTTCCGACGCCTGCGCCACGACGTCAAGCGGCCGCTTCTGCAGGTGGCCGATCCGCTCGGCCGGTTGCGCGAACTGCACGATGCGCGCGATCCGCTCTACCGGGAGACGGCCCACGACGTGGTCGACACGGGGCGCCCGTCAATCGCCATGCTGGTCAACATCATCGTGATGCAGCTCGAGCTTGCCGGCATCGTCGCGCCGGGATCCCGGCCGGAAGAACCCACGGCCTGAGCGGGCCCGGCCGCAGCGCCTAAACTCGCTGCCATGTCATTGCCCGCACCTTCCGCACCGCCCGAACGCGTCGATATCCAGCTCGGCGAGCGCAGCTACCCGATCCTCATCGGAACCGGCTTGCTGGACGATCCCCAGAGCTTTGCCGTGGCACCCGCCGCCGCCACAGCGCTGATCGTCAGCAACACCACCGTGGCGCCGCTCTATGCCAAGGCCTTGCGCGCCGCGTTGGCAGGCCGCTTCCGCACCGTGCACATGCTCGAATTGCCCGACGGCGAGGTGCACAAGAACCTGCAGACGCTGAACCTGATATTCGACGCCCTGCTCGGCCACGGCAGCGACCGAAAGACGGTGCTGTTCGCGCTGGGCGGCGGGGTGGTGGGCGACATGACCGGCTTCGCAGCCGCCAGCTACATGCGCGGCGTGCCATTCGTGCAGGTGCCGACCACGTTGCTGGCCCAGGTCGACTCCTCGGTGGGCGGCAAGACTGCCATCAACCACCCGCTGGGCAAGAACATGATCGGCGCGTTCTACCAGCCGCAGCTGGTGGTGTGCGACCTGGGCACGCTGCAGACACTGCCGCCGCGGGAGCTGAGCGCGGGCCTGGCCGAAGTCATCAAGTACGGCCCCATCTACGACATGACGTTCTTCGACTGGATCGAAGCGAATGTCGATGCGCTGGTGGCGCGCGACCCGGCCGCGCTGGCCCACGCCGTCAAGCGCAGCTGCGAGATCAAGGCGCTGGTCGTCGGAGAGGACGAGCGCGAGACCGGGCTGCGCGCCATCCTCAACTTCGGCCACACCTTCGGCCACGCCATCGAGTCGGGCCTTGGCTACGGCGAATGGCTGCACGGCGAAGCGGTCGGCTGCGGAATGGTCATGGCGGCGCACCTGTCGCAGCGGCTGGGCGGGGTGGACGCAGCGTTCGTCGAGCGGCTCACGCGGCTGATCGACCGCGCCGGCCTGCCCACCGTCGGCCCTGCGCTGGGCGCGGACCGATACCTTGAATTGATGCGGGTCGACAAGAAATCCGAAGCGGGTGAAATTCGCTTCGTGGTGATCGACAAGCCGGGCTCCGCCGCGGTCAGCAGCGCGCCCGATGCCCTCGTTCGCGAAGTGCTCGCGCAGTGCTGCCGCGCGGAATGAGCGCAGCGCCAAGGGTGCGCCCATGAACCTCGCGGCGTATGCCTGCCACCCTGCGCGGTCGCGCGGGAGGCGGCATGCCGAGCCGCCGGCGCCCACGCGCGATGCCTTCCAGCGCGATCGCGACCGAATCGTGCATTCCACGGCCTTTCGGCGGCTGGTCTACAAGACCCAGGTTTTCCTGAACCATGAAGGCGACCTGTTTCGCACGCGGCTCACACATTCACTCGAGGTGGCGCAATTAGGCCGCTCCATCGCGCGGGCGTTGCGCATCAACGAAGACCTGGTCGAAGCGATTGCGCTCGCTCACGATCTCGGCCACACGCCGTTCGGCCACGCGGGACAAGACACCCTCAATGCCTGCATGGAAGCCCATGGCGGCTTCGAGCACAACCTTCAAAGCCTGCGCGTGGTTGACGCCCTGGAACTCCGCTACCCGCAATACGACGGCCTGAACCTCAGCTTCGAAACCCGCGAAGGCATCCTCAAACATTGCTCACGCGCCAATGCGGAGCGCCTGGAAGCCACCGAACCCAACGGCGTGGCGCGGCGCTTCCTGGACCGCACGCAGCCGGGACTCGAAGCGCAGCTGTGCAACCTGGCCGACGCGATCGCCTACAACGCCCACGACATCGACGACGGCGTGCGGTCGGGGCTTATCAGCGTCGAGCAGCTCGGCGAGGTGGATCTGTTCGAGCGCTACCGCCGCGAGGCGCTTGCCGAATATCCCCAACTGGAGGGGCGGCGCGTGCTCTACGAGACGATCCGCCGCATGCTGAGCGCCCAGGTCTATGACGTGATCGATGCCACCCGCTCGGCAATCGAAACGGCCAAGCCAGCCGATGCGGACGGGGTGCGGAACTCGCCGCCGCTCGTTGCGTTCAGCGACGCCATGCAGGCGCAGTCCAACGAGCTCAAGCGCTTTCTGTTCCGCAACCTCTACCGGCATCCGCAGGTCGCGCAGACCACCGACCAGGCGCAGCAGGTGGTGCAGGAGCTGTTCGAGGCCTACCTCGGTCGCTCTTCCGAAATGCCAGTCTCCTATGCCGAGCGCCGCGACCGGCACCGCGCCGTGGCCGACTACATCGCCGGCATGACCGACCGCTTCGCCATGCGCGAGCACGAAAGGCTGACCGGCCGGCGGGGCATCGCATGAGCCCCCGTCCGGCCATTCCGAAGGGGCGCGCACGGCAGCCCGACTGGGCGAAGGCCCTCCAATGAGCGCGACGGTCGTGGCATCCGCGCGCGTTCCCGCCGCTGCGTTTGCCGTGGTGCTGGGCGGCGTCAGCGCAGCGCTTCACCTGGGGAAGCTGCCGCCCGCGGTGCCGGCGCTGCAGGCTTCGCTCGGCATCGGCCTCGTCGAGGCGGGTTTTCTGCTCTCGCTGGTGCAGGTGGCGAGCATGACGCTGGGGCTGGCGGCCGGGCTGGCTGCCGACACCATCGGCTTGCGCCGCAGCATGCTGACGGGACTCGTGGTGTTGACGGCTGCGAGCCTTCTGGGCGGCGGCGTCGGTGCGGGCCTCTTCGGCGATGCACACGCAGTGCAATGGCTGCTGCTCCTGCGCGCCGTCGAAGGCATCGGCTTTCTGCTGGCGGTCATGCCGGGACCGGGGCTGATCCGCGCATTGACTCCGCCGGGCGCCGACAAGGCGGCGCTGGGCGTGTGGGGCGCATACATGCCGCTGGGCGTGGCGCTCGCGCTGCTGCTGGGGCCGGCTTTGATCGCCTGGGGCGGATGGGGCGACTGGTGGTGGGCGCTGTCCGCCGTTTCGGCCGCCGCGGCGCTTTGGGTGTGGTCGGCCGTGCCGGCGGACAGGCTTCGTTCCGTTGCGGCAGGCGGCGGCATGCCGAGCGGATGGGCGTTGCGCCTGCATGCCACTGTCGGCGCGCGCGCGCCTTGGATGGTCGCGTCGAGCTTCGCGGTGTATTCGGCGCAATGGATGGCCGTGATCGGTTTCCTGCCAGCCATCTACGCCGGCGCCGGCGTGCCGGCCGGCTGGAACGCGGTACTCACTGCCATTGCGGCCGCGATGAACATCGTCGGCAACCTCGCGGGCGGCCGGTGGCTGCAGCGCGGCGTTGCGCCGGAGCGCCTGCTGCAGTGGGGTTTCGTGGCCATGGCGCTGGGCGGAGTGGCCGCTTTCGCACAGGTGGGGCAGGGGGGCGATGCGCTCGGCCTGCCGCCAGCGCTGCGCTATGCCGCGGTCTGCGCCTTTTCGCTGGGTGGGGGAGTAGTGCCCGCAACCCTGTTCCTCCTCGGGGTTCGCTTGGCGCCAGGGCCCACCACCGTTTCCACCACGGTCGGGCTCATGCAGCAGGCTTCCTCCCTGGGGCAATTCCTGGCGCCGCCCGCGGTCGCGTGGGTGGCTCACCGTGCCGGCGGCTGGCATTGGACCTGGGCGGCCACGCTGGCATGCTCGCTGGCCGGCATGGCCCTTGCGCGGCGCCTGGGGCGAATACGCCTGGCGGCGGAGGTGGGATGACCGGCGCGGCGACAATCGACGCCATTCAGGCTGAAGCCGATACCCGGCGCTGGCTCGAGCGCGCGGTGATCGGGCTCAACCTGTGCCCGTTCGCCAAGGCGGTGCACGTGAAGGCGCAGATCCACTATGCCGTGTACCTGCCTGCCGACGACGCCGCGCTGATCGAGGCTCTGCTGGAACAGGCCAATGAACTTGCCGCGCTCGATGCCTCCGTGCGCGACACCACCTTGCTGATAGCACCCAACACCTTGGCGGATTTTCTGGACTTCAACGATTTCACGGCGCGCGCCGAACGCAAGCTCGCCCGCGCGGGTTTCGACGGCGTGTTCCAGCTCGCGAGCTTTCATCCGCAGTTTCAATTTGCGGGAACGGAGAGCGGCGACATCGCCAACGCGACCAACCGCGCGCCATACCCCACGCTGCACCTGCTGCGCGAAGACAGCGTGAGCCGTGCGGTCGAGGCGTTTCCAGAGGCCGAAACCATCTTCGAACGCAACATCGAAACGCTCGAAGCGCTGGGGCCGGACGGATGGGCCGCGCTGGGTGTGGGCCCGGGGAGCGCCCGATCATGACGAATTCACAAGCGACCAACGCGGTGAAGACCGCCAAGGCCTCCAAGGCCGAGGCCGAGCTGGCGGAGGTCTTGCGTCCGGGGCAGTCCATCGAACTGCTCAAGGAACTGCACATCCTCACGCGCGAGGGTCGTCTCAACCAGGATTCGCGGCGCAAGCTCAAACAGGTCTACCACCTGTTCCAGTTCATCGAGCAATTGCTGCGCGAACTGCCGGAAGGCGGTGCCGAGGCCACGTTGGCCGACCATGGCGCGGGCAAGTCGTACCTCGGCTTCATCATCTACGACCTGTTCTTCCGGTCGCGCTCAGGCGGCCACGTCTACGGCATCGAGACCCGAAGCGAGCTGGTCGAGAAGTCGCGCGCATTGGCACGGCAGCTGGGCTTCGACCGCATGTCGTTCCTGAACCTCACGGTGGCCGAATCGGCCCAAGCGAGCGAGCTGCCGGAGCGCATCGACGTGGTCACCGCGCTGCACGCCTGCGACACCGCAACCGACGACGCCATCGCCTTCGGGCTCGCGAAGAAGGCGCGCTGCATGGTGCTGGTGCCCTGTTGCCAGGCCGAGGTGGCGGCATGCCTGCGCGAAACCAAGGCGCTGGCCTTGTCGCGAACGCCATTGGCCGAGCTTTGGCGCCATCCGCTGCACACGCGCGAGATCGGCAGCCAGCTCACCAACGTGCTGCGCTGCCTCTACCTCGAGGCCAACGGCTACAGCGTTACCGTCACCGAGCTGGTGGGCTGGGAGCACAGCATGAAGAACGAGCTGATCCTGGCGCGCCACACCGGGCAGCGCAAGGCCGCCGCGGCAGCAAGGCTTGGCGAGCTGCTGTCGCAGTTCGGACTCGACGCGCTGGGCGATACACGGTTTCGCCTGTCCTGAAGTCAGCGAGAGCGCGTTCGTTCGATTCACGCCATGGCCCGTCTGCCTCGCCTCACGCTCGCCGACATGCCGCACCACGTGATCCAGCGTGGAAACAACCGCCAGGTCATTTTTGTGGATCGCGCGGACCACGAGCGGCTGCTCGCCCTTTTGGCGGACGCCGCCACGCGCTTTGGGGTGGCGCTGCATGCCTATGTGCTGATGGACAACCATTTCCATCTGCTGGCAACGCCCAGCACCACTACCGGGCTTCCCCAGTTCATGCAGTCGGTGGGGCGCAGCTATGTGCGCTATTTCAACGACCGCCATGGCCGCAGCGGCACCTTGTGGGAGGGGCGCTACAGGTCGACGCTGATCCAGACCGATCGCTATCTGCTGACCTGCATGGCCTACATCGACCTGAACCCCGTGCGGGCCGGCTTGGTGGCTGATGCGCGCGACTTCCCGTGGTCCAGTTACGGGCACTATGCGGGGCTGCGGCATGACAAGCTGCTGACGCCGCATCCGCTGTACTGGGAATTGGGCAACACGCCCTTCGCGCGCGAAGCGGCTTATACGGAATTGGTGCGCGCCGGCGTGCGGCAGGCCGACCAGGGCGCGCTCACCGAGGCCACTTTGCGGGGGTGGGCGGCCGGCGATGCCAATTTTCTCGCGTCGCTGCAAAAGTCCACCGAACGCCGCGTGGCCAAGACCAAGGCAGGGCGTCCGCCTTCGGCTCCTCGCTCCTGAATACGATGACTGCAGCTTGGCCCTGCCGGCAGGGAAGTGCCTTTCTCATTTTTAATCTGTCCCTAATTTGATCCTGACCAGAAGGCTCGGAATTAAATTGGAATCTGACCCCCAATAAAGTGTTTGGCATTCTTTGTGCATCGCAATATCCTTCTCATCCCTGCGAAAAACTGAAGGAGTGCGCCATGACGACGGCTGCCGAGATCGAACATCTCCAACAACACGGTCTGTATTCCGGTGCCGACGAGCACGATGCCTGCGGCGTCGGCTTCGTGGCGCACATCAAGGGCGAAAAGAGCCATGCCATCGTGCTGCAGGGCCTGAAGATCCTCGAAAACCTGGACCATCGCGGCGCAGTGGGCGCTGACAAGCTGATGGGCGACGGCGCGGGCATCCTGATCCAGCTGCCCGACCATCTGTATCGCGAAGAAATGGCCAAGCAGGGCGTCACGCTGCCGCCGCCCGGCGAATACGGCGTCGGCATGATCTTCCTGCCCAAGGAACACGCGTCCCGCGAAGCCTGCGAGCAGGAAATGGAACGCGCCATCAAGGCCGAAGGCCAGGTGCTGCTGGGCTGGCGCGACGTGCCGGTGAACCGCGACATGCCGATGTCGCCCACCGTCCGCGCCAAGGAGCCGCTGCTGCGCCAGGTGTTCATCGGCCGCGGCAACGACGTGATCGTGCAGGACGCGCTGGAGCGCAAGCTCTACGTGATCCGCAAGACCGCCAGCGCCAACATCCAGCGCTTGAAGCTCAAGCACAGCAAGGAATACTACGTTCCGAGCATGTCGAGCCGCACCGTGGTCTACAAGGGCCTGCTGCTCGCCGACCAGGTCGGTACCTATTACCTCGACCTGCAGGACAAGCGCTGCATCTCGGCCCTGGGCCTCGTGCACCAGCGCTTCTCGACCAACACCTTTCCCGAGTGGCCGTTGGCCCACCCGTACCGCTATGTCGCCCACAACGGCGAAATCAACACGGTCAAGGGCAACTACAACTGGATGAAGGCACGCGAAGGCGTGATGTCGTCGCCCGTGCTGGGCGCCGACCTGCAGAAGCTCTATCCCATCAGCTTTGCCAACCAGTCCGACACCGCCACCTTCGACAACTGCCTCGAGCTCTTGACGATGGCCGGCTACCCCATCAGCCAGGCCGTGATGATGATGATTCCCGAGCCCTGGGAACAGCACGCCACCATGGACCCGCGCCGCCGCGCGTTCTATGAGTACCACGCCGCCATGCTCGAGCCGTGGGACGGCCCGGCCTCCATCGTGTTCACCGACGGCCGCCAGATCGGCGCCACGCTCGACCGTAACGGCCTGCGCCCCTCGCGCTACTGCGTGACCGACGACGACCTGGTCATCATGGCGTCGGAATCGGGCGTGCTGCCAGTGCCCGAGCAAAAGATCGTGCGCAAGTGGCGCCTGCAGCCCGGCAAGATGTTCCTGATCGACCTGGAGCAGGGCCGCATGATCGACGACGAGGAGGTCAAGGCCACCCTCGCCAACAGCAAGCCCTACAAGCAGTGGATCGAAAACCTGCGCATCAAGCTCGACAGCGTCAAGGCCGAGCCGGCCGCATCGACGATCAAGACGCCCGTGAGCCAGGTGGCGCTGCTCGACCGCCAGCAGGCTTTCGGCTACACGCAAGAAGACATCAAGTTCCTGATGAGCCCGATGGCGCAAGCCGGCGAAGAGGGCATCGGCTCCATGGGTAATGACAGCCCGCTGGCCGTGCTCTCCAACAAGAACAAGCCGCTCTACAACTACTTCAAGCAGTTGTTCGCGCAAGTGACCAACCCGCCGATCGACCCGATTCGCGAGGCCATCGTGATGTCACTGGTGTCCTTCATCGGCCCCAAGCCCAACCTGCTGGACATCAACCAGGTCAACCCGCCGATGCGGCTTGAAGTGAGCCAGCCGATCCTCGACTTTGCCGACATGGCGAAGCTGCGCGACATCGGCAAGTACACGCAGGGCAAGTTCAAGAGCTACGTGCTCGACATCACCTACCCGCTCGCATGGGGCGACGAAGGCGTCGAAGCCAAGCTGGCCTCGCTGTGCGCCGAAGCGGTGGACGCCATCAAGGGCGGCCACAACATCCTGATCGTGAGCGACCGCAGCGTGAGCCCCACGCAGGTTGCGATTCCCGCCGTGCTGGCGCTGTCGGCCGTGCACCAGTACCTGGTGCGTGAGGGCCTGCGCACCACGGCCGGCCTGGTGGTGGAAACCGGCTCGGCGCGCGAGGTGCATCACTTCGGCGTGCTGGCGGGCTACGGCGCCGAAGCCGTGCACCCCTATCTCGCCATGGAAACGCTGGCGGCCATGCATGCCGACCTGCCGGGAGACATGAGCGCGGAGAAGGCGGTCTACAACTACGTCAAGGCCATTGGCAAGGGTCTCTCGAAGATCATGTCGAAGATGGGTGTCAGCACCTACATGAGCTATTGCGGCGCCCAGTTGTTCGAAGCCATCGGCCTCAACACCGAGACGGTGAACAAGTACTTCACCGGCACCGCGAGCCGCGTCGAGGGCATCGGCGTGTTCGAGATTGCCGAGGAAGCCATTCGCATGCACAAGGCGGCATTCGGCGACGACCCGATTCTTTCCAACATGCTCGATGCCGGCGGCGAGTACGCCTGGCGCACCCGCGGCGAAGAGCACATGTGGACGCCCGACGCCATCGCCAAGCTGCAGCACAGCACGCGCTCCAACAACTGGAACACGTACAAGGAATACGCGCAGCTCATCAACGACCAGAACCGCCGCCACCTCACGCTGCGCGGCCTGTTCGAGTTCAAGATCGATCCCGCCAAGGCCATCCCGGTCGACGAGGTCGAGTCCGCTGCCGAAATCGTCAAGCGCTTCGCCACCGGTGCGATGTCGCTCGGCTCGATCAGCACCGAGGCGCACGCCACGCTCGCCATTGCCATGAACCGCATCGGCGGCAAGAGCAACACGGGCGAGGGCGGCGAAGATCCGGCGCGTTATCGCAACGAGCTCAAGGGCATCCCGATCAAGCAGGGCGACACGCTCAAGAGCGTGATCGGCGCGGCCAACGTCGAGGTCGACCTGCCGCTCCAAGATGGCGACTCGCTGCGTTCGCGCATCAAGCAGGTGGCTTCGGGCCGCTTCGGCGTCACGGCCGAGTACCTGTTCTCGGCCGACCAGATCCAGATCAAGATGGCGCAGGGCGCCAAGCCGGGCGAGGGCGGCCAGCTGCCCGGCGGCAAGGTCACCGAGTACATCGGCAAGCAGCGTTATGCCGTGCCGGGCGTCGGCCTGATCTCGCCGCCGCCGCACCACGACATCTACTCGATCGAAGACCTGGCGCAGCTGATTCACGACCTGAAGAACGCCGCGCCGCACGCGAGCATCAGCGTCAAGCTGGTGAGCGAAATCGGCGTGGGCACCATCGCGGCCGGCGTGGCCAAGTGCAAGAGCGACCACGTGGTGATCGCGGGCCATGACGGCGGCACGGGCGCATCGCCCTGGTCGTCGATCAAGCACGCCGGCAGCCCGTGGGAAATCGGTCTGGCCGAAACGCAGCAGACGCTGGTGCTCAACCGCCTGCGCAGCCGCATCCGCGTGCAGGCCGACGGCCAGATGAAGACCGGCCGCGACGTTGCCATTGGCGCGCTGCTGGGTGCTGACGAATTCGGCTTTGCCACCGCGCCGCTGGTGGTCGAAGGCTGCATCATGATGCGCAAGTGCCACCTCAACACCTGCCCGGTGGGCGTGGCCACGCAAGACCCGATCCTGCGCAAGAAGTTCTCGGGCAAGCCCGAGCACGTCGTCAACTACTTCTTCTTCGTGGCAGAAGAAGTGCGCCAGATCATGGCCCAGCTCGGCATCCGCAAGTTCGACGATTTGATCGGCCGCGCCGACCTGCTCGACATGCGCAAAGGCATCGAGCATTGGAAGGCTTCCGGCCTGGACTTCAGCCGCCTGTTCGCGCTGCCGATCGTGCCGGCCGACGTGCCGCGTTATCACGTCGAGAACCAGGACCATGGTCTCGAGCGTGCGCTCGACGTCAAGCTGATCGAGAAGTCACGCCCCGCCATCGAACGCGGCGAGAAGGTGCAGTTCATCGAGGTGGCGCGCAACGTCAACCGCTCGGTGGGCGCCATGCTGTCGGGCGCGCTGACCAAGGTGCATCCGCAAGGCCTGCCCGACGACTCGATCCGCATCCAGCTCGAAGGCACGGGCGGCCAGTCGTTCGGCGCCTTCCTGGCGCGCGGCATCACGCTCTACCTGATCGGCGATGCCAACGACTACACCGGCAAGGGCCTCTCCGGCGGCCGCGTGGTGGTGCGCCCGAGCCTCGACTTCCGCGGAGAAGCGGCGCGCAACACCATCGTCGGCAATACGGCGCTTTACGGTGCGACCACCGGCGAGGCGTATCTTTGCGGCGTGGCCGGCGAACGCTTCGCGGTGCGCCTGTCGGGTGCCACGGCCGTCATCGAAGGCACCGGCGACCACGGCTGCGAATACATGACCGGCGGCACGGTTGCGGTGCTCGGCAAGACGGGCCGCAACTTCGCGGCCGGCATGAGCGGCGGCGTGGCTTTCGTCTATGACGAAGACGGCCAGTTCGCCACGCGCTGCAATCTCTCGATGGTGTCGCTCGACAAGGTGCTGACCTCGGCCGAGCAGTTGGCAAGCATGCACCGCAAGATCTGGCACGGCGGCGAAACCGACGAAGCCCAGCTCAAGAAGCTGCTCGAAGAGCACCACCGCTGGACTGGCAGCAAGCGCGCGCGCGAACTGCTCGACAACTGGGCCGTGTCGCGCACCAAGTTCGTCAAGGTGTTCCCGAACGAATACAAGCGCGCGCTCGCCGAGCTGCATGACCGCAAGGTCGAGCTGACCAGCAGCGGCAACAACGCGCACGTCGGCCTGGAACCGCACGCGCTGGCTCCCGCACCGCAGACGTCGCCGGCTTCGGTTTGAGCGCCCACGAGAACGCAGAGAGAAAAAGGACATCACGATGGGAAAGATCACCGGCTTCATGGAGCATGAGCGTGTCGAAGAGGGCTACAAGCCTGCCTCCGAGCGCGTCAAGCACTACAAGGAATTCGTTGTCGGCCTGACGGTCGAGCAGGCCAAGGTGCAGGGCGCACGCTGCATGGATTGCGGCACGCCGTTCTGCAACAGCGGCTGCCCGGTCAACAACATCATTCCGGACTTCAACGACCTTGTGTACCGCGACGACTGGCAGAACGCCTTCGCGGTGCTCGACTCGACCAACAACTTTCCGGAGTTCACCGGCCGCATCTGCCCTGCGCCCTGCGAGGCAGCCTGCGTACTCAATGTGAACGACGACCCGGTCGGCATCAAGTCGCTGGAACACGCAATCATCGATCGCGCCTGGGACGAAGGCTGGGTGGCGCCGCGCGTCGCAAAGCACAAGACCGGCAAGAAGGTGGCCGTGGTGGGTTCGGGCCCCGCCGGCATGGCCGCGGCGCAGCAGCTCGCGCGTGCCGGCCACGACGTGACGCTGTTCGAGAAGAACGACCGCATCGGCGGCCTGCTGCGCTACGGCATCCCCGACTTCAAGATGGAGAAGACGCACATCGACCGCCGCGTCGACCAGATGAAGGCCGAAGGCGTGACCTTCCGCACCGGCGTGATGGTTGGCGCGGCGAAAGATCCGCTGGGCAAGGGCTCCAAGGTGACCAACCTCGCCAAGGAAACCGTCACGCCGGAACAACTGCAGAAAGAGTTCGACGCCGTGGTGCTCACGGGCGGTGCCGAGCAATCGCGCGACCTGCCGGTGCCGGGCCGCGACCTCGACGGCATCCACTTCGCCATGGAGTTCCTGCCGCAGCAGAACCGCGTCAATGCCGGCGACAAGGTCAAGGGCCAGCTGCGCGCGGACGGCAAGCACGTCATCGTCATCGGCGGCGGCGACACGGGTTCGGACTGCGTGGGCACCAGCAACCGTCATGGCGCGGCCAGCGTCACGCAGTTCGAACTGATGCCGCAGCCGCCCGAGGAAGAAAACCGCCCGCTGACCTGGCCCTACTGGCCGATCAAGCTGCGCACCAGCTCCAGCCATGAAGAAGGCTGCGAGCGCGAATTCGCCATCTCCACCAAGGAGTTCATCGGCGAAAAGGGCAAGGTCACCGGCCTCAAGACCGTCCGTGTGGAGTGGAAGGACGGCCGCATGCAGGAAGTGGCCGGCAGCGAGCAGATCCTGAAAGCTGACCTCGTGCTGCTGGCCATGGGCTTCGTGAGCCCCGTAGCGCCTGTGCTGGATGCCTTTGGTGTCGAGAAGGATGCGCGCGGCAACGCCAAGGCCACCGTAGACTTCATCGGCGGCTACGCTACCAATGTGCCCAAGGTGTTTGCCGCAGGTGACATTCGCCGGGGCCAGTCGCTCGTCGTCTGGGCAATTCGCGAAGGTCGCCAGGCTGCGCGGTCGGTGGATGAATTTTTGATGGGATTTAGCGACTTACCGCGCTGATTTTTGTTTCAGTTTTGCGGGGCCCGTTGCGGCCCCGCTATCATTCGCGGAAACCGCATGCCGGGATGCCTGACAAGGCGCCCGGCTTTTTTATTGAGATGGACCCAGCCGCACTGCCACACCCTTTCGTAGAGTTCCGCGACGTTTCGTTCGGCTACGGCGCGCGTGCGATCCTCGACCGGGTGTCGTTTACCGTGCCGCGCGGCAAGGTCACTGCGCTCATGGGCGCCTCTGGCGGCGGCAAGACCACGGTGCTTCGGCTCATCGGCGGACAGCAGCGCGCGCAGCGCGGCGAGGTTCTTTTCGATGGCCGCGACGTCGGCAAACTCGACGCCGCGGGCCTGTATCTGGCACGGCGACGCATGGGCATGCTGTTCCAGTTCGGTGCCTTGTTCACCGACATGAGCGTGTTCGACAACGTCGCCTTTCCGCTGCGCGAGCACACGCAGCTCTCGGAAGCCTTGGTGCGCGACATCGTGCTCATGAAGCTCGACGCAGTCGGTTTGCGCGGCGCGCGTAACCTGATGCCAAGCGAGGTCTCGGGCGGCATGGCACGCCGCGTCGCCTTGGCACGCGCCATTGCGCTGGACCCCGACCTCGTCATGTACGACGAGCCGTTTGCCGGCCTCGACCCCATTTCGCTCGGCACGGCGGCTCGGCTGATTCGTCAGCTGAACGACACGCTTGGGCTGACGAGCATCGTGGTGTCGCACGACCTCGAAGAAACCTTTCGCATCGCCGACCACGTGATCATCCTGGCCAACGGCGGCATCGCCGCGCAGGGCACGCCGAGCGAGGTGCGCGAAAGTGCCGATCCGCTGGTGCATCAGTTCGTCAACGCCTTGCCTGATGGTCCGGTGCATTTCCATTACCCGGGCGTCGGCATCGAAGAAGATTTCGGCAACGAAGGGGGGCAGACATGAGTTGGTTGAAGCCCGCCGACGCCGGATTTGCCGTGCGCAGCAAACTGGCCGACCTCGGTTATGGCGCCAAGCTGTTCCTGCGCCTCATGGTGCGGGGGGCACAAAGCTTGCGTCGCTTCGGGCTGGTACGCGACCAGATCCATTTCCTGGGCAACTACTCGCTCGCCATCATCGCGGTGTCCGGCCTTTTCGTCGGTTTCGTGCTGGGTCTGCAGATGTATTACGCGCTGCAGCGCTACGGTTCTTCCGAGGCTTTGGGCCTGCTGGTCGCCTTGAGCCTGGTGCGGGAACTCGGGCCGGTCGTGGCCGCCTTGCTCTTCACCGGGCGCGCGGGCACGTCCCTGACTGCGGAGATCGGGCTCATGAAGGCCGGCGAGCAGCTCAGCGCCATGGAGATGATGGCGGTCGACCCGGTGCAGCGCATTCTGGCGCCGCGCTTCTGGGCCGGCGTGATCACCATGCCGCTGTTGGCGGCGGTGTTCAGCGCGGTCGGCATCATGGGCGGCTACGTGGTCGGTGTGCTGATGCTGGGTGTGGACCCTGGCGCGTTCTGGGGCCAGATGCAGGGCGGTGTCGACGTGTGGCGCGACGTGGGCAACGGCGTGATCAAGAGCATCGTGTTCGGCTTCACCGTGACCTTCATTGCGCTGTTGCAGGGCTACGTGGCCCAACCGACGCCCGAAGGCGTGTCGCGTGCCACCACGCGCACGGTGGTGATGGCGTCGCTCTCGGTGCTCGGGCTCGACTTCCTGTTGACCGCCATGATGTTCAGTATTTGAAGGAGCTCCGCTCCAATCGTTCTAGAGAGTGCAAACCATGCAACGTTCCAATAGCGACATCTGGGTCGGCCTGTTCGTCCTGATCGGCGGCGCGGCACTGCTGTTCCTCGCGCTGCAGTCGGCCAACCTGCTGAGCCTGAATTTTCAGAAGACCTACAGCGTCACTGCCCGCTTCGACAATATCGGCGGGCTCAAGCCGCAAACTGCGGTCAAGAGTGCGGGCGTAGTGGTCGGACGCGTGGAATCCATCTCGTTTGACGACAAATCCTTTCAGGCCCGCGTCACGCTGGCTTTGCAAAACCGTTACAGTTTTCCCAAGGACAGCTCGCTCAAGATCTTGACCAGTGGTTTGCTCGGCGAGCAGTACATCGGGATCGAGCCGGGTGCCGAGGAGAAGAATTTGCAAGCCGGCGACACCATCACCGCGACCCAATCGGCCGTGGTGCTGGAAAACCTTATCAGCCAGTTCCTCTATAGCAAGGCAGCCGAAGGAAGCAGCAGCACGCCTTCGACGCCGGGAACAGCCAACAAAAAATGAAATCCAGTCTTTTATCGTCCGTTGCTATCAAGAAAGTAGCAAGCTCTACCCGTTGGATGGGTGCTGCAGCCGCTTTTGCGCTGCTTGCAGGTTGCGCAACCGGCCCCCACGCCAATCCAGCCGACCCGTTCGAGCCCTTCAACCGGGGCGTCACGCGCTTCAACGACACGGTCGACGAAGCGGTGCTGGTGCCCGTGGCCACCGCGTACGTGCGCGTGCTGCCTTCCATGGTGCGCACTGGCGTCACCAATTTCTTCGGCAACCTGGGCGACGTCTGGAGCTTTGCCAACAGCGTGGCCCAGCTCAAGCTGCAGAACAGTGCCGAGACCTTCATGCGGGTCAACGTGAACACCTTCTTCGGGCTGGGCGGCCTGCTCGACGTGGCCACCGAAGCCGGCATCGATCGCCACGAGGAAGATTTCGGCCAGACGCTCGGTCGCTGGGGCGTGGGGGCCGGCCCGTACGTCGTGCTGCCTATATTTGGCCCCTCCACCCTGCGCGACACCGCTGCATTGCCGGTCGACCGTGCTGGCGGCGTGGTCTCGAACATGAACGACGTGGCCTGGCGCAATTCGCTGTCGTTCCTGGACGCTGTCGATACGCGCGCGAAATACCTGCGCGCCGGCCGCCTGCTCGACGACGCGGCACTCGACAAATACACCTTCACGCGCGATGCCTACCTCCAGCACCGCCGCAACGATGTGTACGACGGCAATCCGCCTGACGACGAAGGCGGCAAGTAAGGAGCAGAAGAGCGTAGTGGCAAGCTGGGCCGAAAGGCAGTTCCGCTTGCATCCCGTTTCAAGGCTTCACCTGGGCTTCAGGAACCCGGTCGGCCTGGGACTCGTCGAACACGTTCTTTCCAGGAGGTGCGTCGACAATTGGCGTGTCTGCTGCAGATTTCAAAAATTTTAGGGAATTGCCATGAAAAACAACATCTTGCAACGACGCGGCTTTGGCCGCCTGGTTCTGGCCAGCGCGCTTCTTTTTGGCGCTGCCACCGCTTTCGTGCGCCCGGTCCACGCGGCCGACGAAGCGCCTGACGCGCTGGTTAAGCGCTTGTCGACCGATGTGCTCGATACCATCAAGGCCGACACCTCCATCAAGGCGGGCGACATCAGCAAGATCATGGTGCTGGTCGACAGCAAGATCATGCCCAACGTCAATTTCCAGCGCATGACGGCTTCCGCGGTGGGTCCGGCATGGCGCCAGGCCACGCCCGAGCAGCAAAAGCGGCTGCAGGAAGAATTCAAGACCTTGCTGGTTCGCACCTATGCCGGCGCGCTCGACCAGGTGAGCGACCAGACCGTCACGGTTCGTCCGTTCCGCGGTTCGCCCGAAGACACCGAAGTGCTGGTGCGCACCGAGGTCAAGGGCCGCGGCGATCCGGTCCAACTCGATTACCGCCTCGAAAAGACGCCTGGCCAGGGCGGTGGCTGGAAGGTCTACAACCTCAATGTGCTCGGCGTCTGGCTGGTCGACACCTACCGCACGCAGTTCGCGCAGGAAATCAATGCCCGCGGCATCGACGGCCTGATTGCCGCACTGGCCGCGCGCAACAAGGGCAACAACGGCAAGAGCTGACGCCATGCTGGTGCTGCCGACCAAACTCACTCACGACGATGCCCCGGCCTGCATGCGCATGCTGCAGCAGGGGCTGAAGGGACAAGCCGATACGTCCACCGTGGTGGACGCCAGCGCCCTGACGCAATTCGACTCCTCCGCGCTTGCGGTGTTGCTGGAGTGCCGGCGCGAATCGAGCGCGCTCGGTCGCGGCTTTGCGGTCAAGGGGCTTTCCCCGCGGCTGCGCGAACTCGCCGCCCTCTACGGCATCGCGGGACTCTTGCCGGCGGCGCCCTAAGCGCACAGTGCGGCCCGGCAGCGGCCGAGTCAGGTCATCCGGGTGCGGTCCAGCGGCTTGTAACGCAGGCCCGTAAAATCGCCGGCTCCCATGCCCGCGATCTCATTCCAATCGGTCTCCAAGACCTACCCTCCCTCCAGACAGCAGCGGGCCCAAGGCAAGCAAGGGCTGCGCGCCGTCGACGAGGTCAGCTTCCAGATCGAGCCGGGCGAGTTCTTCGGCTTGCTGGGCCCCAATGGCGCAGGCAAGACCACGCTCATCAGCATGCTGGCCGGCCTCTCGCGACCCACCGCCGGGGCCATCAGCGTTCATGGCTTCGACGTGCAGCGCGACTATGCCGAGGCCCGGCGCCAGCTCGGCATCGTGCCGCAGGAACTGGTGTTCGACCCCTTCTTCAACGTGCGGGAATCGCTGCGCATCCAGTCGGGCTACTTCGGCATCAAGAACAACGAGCCCTGGATCGACGAGCTGTTGCAAAGCCTTGGCCTGGCCGACAAGGCCACGGCCAACATGCGCCAGCTCTCAGGGGGCATGAAGCGCCGCGTGCTGGTGGCGCAGGCGTTGGTCCACAAGCCACCGGTCATCGTGCTCGACGAGCCCACCGCGGGCGTCGACGTCGAACTCCGCCAGACGCTCTGGCAGTTCGTCGCCAGGCTCAACAAGGAGGGCAGCACGGTGCTTCTGACCACGCACTACCTCGAGGAAGCCGAGGCACTGTGCAGCCGCATCGCGATGCTCAAGCAGGGCCGTGTGATTGCGCTGGACCGCACCAGCGAACTGCTGAAGTCGGCCGCCAGCAACGTGCTGCGCTTCAAGACCGATGCCATGCTGCCCTGGGCCATTGCCCAGCATGCGCGCATCACCGGGCGCATCGTGCAGCTGCCGGCGCAGAACGCCCATGAAGTCGAACAACTGCTGGCCGCGATCCGCGAAGCCGGCGTCGCGGTGGAAGACGTGGAAATGCGCAAGGCCGATCTGGAAGACGTGTTCATCGACCTGATGGCGGGCGAGCAGACGCCGCTGGAGGTTGCAAGATGATGGCTGTCACGGGTTGGCGCGCGCTGCTTTATAAAGAAACGCTGCGCTTCTGGAAGGTCGGCTTCCAGACCGTCGGCGCACCGGTGCTCACCGCGCTGCTCTACCTCATGGTGTTCGGCCACGTCCTTGAAGACCACGTGAAGGTCTACGGCACCGTCGGCTACACCGCCTTCCTTGTGCCCGGCCTAGTGATGATGAGCGTGCTGCAGAACGCTTTTGCCAACAGCTCTTCGTCGATCATCCAGAGCAAGATCATGGGCAACCTGGTGTTCGTGCTGCTCACGCCGCTGTCGCACTGGGGCTGGTTCTTCGCCTACGTGGGCTCGTCGGTCATCCGCGGGCTGGCCGTGGGGCTCGGCGTGTTCGTGGTCACCATGTTCTTTGCGATGCCGGGCTTCGTTGCGCCTCTCTGGATCCTCGTGTTTGCGCTGCTGGGCTCCGCGATGCTGGGCACGCTGGGGCTCATTGCCGGCCTCTGGGCCGAGAAATTCGACCAGATGGCGGTGTTCCAGAACTTCCTGATCATGCCCATGACCTTTCTCTCGGGCGTTTTCTATTCGATCGGCTCGCTGCCTCCGTTCTGGCAGGGCGTGAGCCACCTGAACCCCTTCTTCTACATGATCGACGGGTTCCGCTACGGCTTCTTCGGCGTGAGCGACGCCTCGCCCTGGCTCAGCCTGGGCATCGTCGGCGCGGCGTGGCTGGCAGTGAGCGCCATCGCCGTCCATCTGCTGAAAATCGGCTACAAAATCAGAGGCTGAAAGGCCCTTTCAATTCCCATGACCGCCGAAGAACTCCAGGCCCTGATCCAGTCCCACCTGCCGTGCGAGCACATCTCGCTGGAGGGCGATGGCCGCCACTGGTACGCCACCATCGTCTCGGCAGAATTCGAGGGCAAGCGCGCCATTCAACGCCATCAGCGGGTCTACGCCACCCTGGGTGCGAAAATGCATACCGACGAGGTGCATGCGCTCTCGATGAAAACCTACACGCCGGCCGAATGGGCGGCGATCGACAAGTAAGCAACGGGCGGCCGAGGCGGCCCTCAATTTCGCTGGATTCCTGATGGACAAACTTCTGATTCGCGGCGGGCGCCAGCTTCGCGGCGAGGTACTCATTTCCGGCGCCAAGAACGCCGCGCTGCCCGAATTGTGTGCGGCGCTGCTCACCGACCAGCCCGTGACGCTTCGCAACGTGCCTCGCCTGCAGGACGTGTCGACCATGCTCAAGCTGGTGCGCAACATGGGCGTGACCGCCGAGCGCGACCACAGCGGCACCGTGCGGCTTCACGCCGGCGACCTCACCAACCCCGAAGCGCCCTACGAGCTGGTGAAGACCATGCGCGCCTCCGTGCTCGCCCTCGGCCCACTGCTCGCGCGTTTCGGCCATGCCAAGGTGTCGCTGCCGGGCGGCTGCGCCATCGGCTCGCGGCCGGTCGACCAGCACATCAAGGGCCTGCAGGCCATGGGGGCCGAGATCGTGGTGGAGCACGGCTACATGATCGCCAGCCTGCCGGCCGGCCGCACCCGGCTGAAGGGCGCGCGCATCCTGACCGACATGGTCACCGTCACCGGCACCGAGAACTTCCTCATGGCCGCTGCGCTGGCCGAGGGCGAAACGCTGCTCGAAAACGCCGCGCAAGAGCCCGAGATTGTCGACCTGGCCGAAATGCTGATCCTCATGGGTGCGAAGATCGAAGGCCACGGCACCAGCCACATCCGCATCCAGGGCGTCGAAAAATTGCACGGCTGCGAACACGCCGTGGTGGCCGATCGCATCGAGGCCGGCACCTTCCTGTGCGCCGTGGCGGCCACGGGCGGCGATGTGTTCCTGCGCCACGCGCGCGCCAACCACATGGACGCGGTGATCGACAAGCTGCGCGATGCCGGCTGCACGGTCACGCCGGAAGAGGGGGGCGTGCGCATCGCCTCCAAGGCGCCGGCCTGCGAGCACCTCAAGGCGCAGAGCTTCAGCACCACCGAATACCCCGGCTTTCCGACCGACATGCAGGCGCAGTTCATGGCGCTGAACGTGATCGCGCGCGGCGCCTCCATGGTGACCGAAACCATCTTCGAGAATCGCTTCATGCACGTCAACGAGATGGTGCGCCTGGGCGCGACGATCCATGTCGAAGGCAAGGTGGCGATGGTAGAGGGCGTGCAACAGCTGTCGGGCGCCACCGTGATGGCCACCGACCTGCGCGCCTCGGCCAGCCTGGTCATCGCCGGCCTTGTAGCTGACGGCGAGACGATGGTCGACCGCATTTACCACCTTGACCGCGGCTACGACCGTATGGAGGCCAAGCTGCGCGGCCTGGGCGCGGACATCGAACGCATTTCGGGAGCCGCCGCATGATCACCCTGGCGCTCTCGAAGGGCCGCATCTTCGAAGAAACGATGCCCCTGCTGGCCGCCGCCGGCATCGAGGTCACCGAAGACCCGGAAAAATCGCGCAAGCTGATTCTGGCCACTACCCGCGCCGACGTGCGGGTGGTGCTGGTGCGCGCCTCCGACGTGCCCACCTATGTGCAGTACGGCGGTGCCGATCTCGGCGTGACCGGCTCCGACGTGCTGCTCGAGCACGGCAACCAGGGCCTGTACCAGCCGCTCGACCTGCGCATTGCGGCCTGTCGCCTCAGCGTGGCGGTGCGTGCCGACTACGACTACGCCTCGGCCGTGAAGCAGGGCTCGCGCCTCAGGGTCGCGACCAAGTACGTGGGCCTGGCGCGCGAGTTTTTTGCGAGCAAGGGCGTGCACGTCGACCTGATCAAGCTCTACGGCAGCATGGAGCTCGCACCGCTCACGGGCCTGGCCGACGCCATCGTCGACCTGGTCTCGACCGGCAACACGCTCAGGGCCAATCACCTGGTCGAGGTGGAGCGGATCATGGACATCAGCGCGCGCCTCGTGGTCAACCAGGCCGCGCTCAAGCTCAAGCGCGAGCCGATCCGCCAAATCATCGACGCCTTCGCCTCCGCCATTCCCGCGGCAGCCACGCCCTGAGTTCTTCACCGCAGCGCCATGACACTGAAAGCAGCACCCGTCCGTCTCTCCACCGCTTCAGCCGGCTTCGACGCCGAATTCAAGGCGCGGCTGCATTGGTCCGCCGACGCAGACGCGGCCATCGAGAAGGTGGTGGCCGATATCCTGGCCGATGTGCAGAAGCGGGGCGACGACGCGGTGCTGGAATACACCAACCGCTTCGACAAGCTCGGTGCCAGGACGCTGCCCGAACTGGAGCTGACGCAGGCCGAGCTGAAGGCCGCCTTCGAATCGCTGCCCGCCGCCCAACGCGACGCACTCGAAGCCGCCGCGCGCCGTGTGCGCAGCTACCACGAGGCCCAGAAGAAGGCGAGCGGCGAGAGCTGGAGCTACCGCGATGCCGACGGCACGCTGCTCGGCCAGAAGGTCACGCCGCTCGACCGCGTCGGCATCTACGTGCCCGGCGGCAAGGCGGCCTATCCGTCGAGCGTGCTGATGAACGCGATTCCGGCGCATGTGGCCGGCGTGGCTGAAATCATCATGGTGGTTCCGACGCCGGGCGGCGAGAAGAACCCGCTCGTGCTCGCAGCCGCCTATGTGGCCGGCGTTACCCGCGCCTTCACCATCGGCGGCGCGCAAGCGGTGGCTGCGTTGGCCTACGGCACCGCCACCATTCCCGCGGTCGACAAGATCACGGGCCCGGGCAATGCCTACGTCGCAGCCGCCAAGCGCCGCGTGTTCGGCACCGTGGGCATCGACATGATCGCGGGGCCGAGTGAAATTCTCGTTCTGGCCGACGGCACCACGCCGCCCGACTGGGTGGCCATGGACCTGTTCAGCCAGGCCGAGCACGACGAGCTCGCGCAAAGTATCTTGCTGTGCCCCGACGCAGCGTATATCGACCGTGTGCAGGCCGAAATCGACCGCCTGCTGCCCACCATGCCGCGCGCCGAGATCATCGCGGCTTCGCTCAACGGCCGCGGCGCGTTGATCCACACGAAGAGCATGGAAGAGGCCTGCGAGATCAGCAACCGCATCGCGCCGGAGCACCTCGAAGTGAGCAGCAGCGAGCCGCTGCGCTGGGAGCCCTTGCTGCGCCACGCCGGCGCCATCTTCCTCGGCGCCTTCACCAGCGAAAGCCTGGGCGACTACTGCGCCGGCCCGAATCACGTGCTGCCGACCAGCGGCACGGCGCGCTTCTCGAGCCCGTTGGGCGTCTACGACTTCCAGAAGCGTTCGAGCCTGATCGAAGTTAGCGAAGCCGGCGCGCAGGTGCTGGGCCCCATCGCGGTGACGCTGGCCGAAGGCGAGGGCCTGCAGGCGCACGCCGAAGCGGCGCGAATGCGCCTGCGCAAGATCTGAAGTTCCATAAATAGAAAACCGCTCGGGAGGAGCAAGCCAGATGATTCACCGTCTTCATAGGTCGCGTTTTTTCAGATTCGCCACAGGCCTCGTTGCAGCCGCAGCCTTGCTCGCCGCCTGCAGCCAGATGCCGCAAGCGCCGCGCAACGAGTCGGCCGCCTTGTCGGCAACGCCCAGCGCTGCCGCCGCGCCCGCACCGGCGCAGCTCGGCACCCAGTGGGGCGAGGGCATCGAGTCGAAGACCCGCGCGGTCAACGCCAAACGGCTGTCCGCACAGCCTGACGAAGTGGCCTCGCTGGGCTACAACGAAGCGTCCGCCGTGCGCCGCGACGCGGGCAACAACCCCGAACGCCGCCTCCATCTGCAACTGGTCCAGGGCGACGTCGAATGGTCGGTACTCGACGAGAACGACCGCCCCCTGCCGCTGCAACGCGCACGTCGCAGCAGCGATATGTTCCGCCTCGCCGGCATCGAAGGCGCGCGTTACACGCTGCGCTTTCGTAACTACAGCGACCGCAGCTACGAAGTGATTGCCACAGTCGATGGCCTCGACGTGCTGAACGGCAAGCCCGGCAGCCTGCGCAATGGCGGCTATGTGCTGCGTCCGCTGCAGACCCTCGACATCGAAGGCTTCCGCAAGAGCCAGAGCGAGGTCGCGGCCTTCCGCTTCGCCGCACCGGGTCGCGCCTATGCGGCCAACACCGAAGCCGGCGACGTGCGCAACATCGGCGTGATCGGCGCTGCATTGTTCGAGCTCGAGCAGCCCGAGGGACCGCGCCGCGCGCGCAGCGACGCCACGCCGTCGCAGCCCAATGCCTTCCCGGCCGACGCCTCGTACGCGCCGCCGCCGCGCTATCGCAAGTGACGCCATGAGCCGTACTGCCGTCCTGCTGCTGCTGCGCCTGCCGGTGCTGTTGCTCGCACTGGCGGCCGGTGCCGGTGCGCAGGCGATGAGCATCCGAGAACTGCGCATGCTCGAAACCAACGAGAAGGACGGCAAGGCGTACGCGAGCTACTACCTCGTCGGTGTGCTCGAAGGCTTGCGCGAAGGCGTGGAAGCGGCGCAGCGCAACGGCCAGAAGCCGATCTTCTGCGTCGAAGGCCGCCGCCTTGAGCCGTCGATGGCACGCTCCCTCTATCAAACCGAGCTGACGCGCAACGCCGACAGCTATGAAGCCGACATGCCCGTTCAATTGGTCATGTCCGGCGCCCTTAAAAACAGCTTCCGCTGCACCCGATGACAACATCTTCCACCGCCCGCCCGATCGATCGCATCCGCTCCGACGTGCAGTCCATGCATGCCTATGCGGTGCAGGATGCACGCGGCTTCGTCAAGCTCGACGCCATGGAGAACCCGTTCGGCCTGCCGCCCGCGCTGCAGGCCGAGCTTGGCGCCCGGCTCGGTGCGTTGGCGCTCAACCGCTATCCCGGTGAGCGGGGCAGCGATCTGAAGCGCGCGCTGGCTGCGCATGCGCACATGCCCGAAGGCTTTGCGCTGATGCTGGGCAACGGCTCCGACGAGTTGATCTCGCTCCTGGCCATTGCTTGCGACATGCCCGGTGCCACCGTGCTCGCGCCCGTGCCAGGCTTCGTGATGTACGCCATGAGCGCAAAGCTGCAGGGCCTGCGCTTCGTCGGCGTGCCGCTCACCGCCGACTTTGAGCTCGACGAGGGCGCCATGCTTGCCACCATCGCGCGCGAGAAGCCGGCCATCGTTTACCTGGCCTATCCGAACAACCCCACCGCCAACCTCTGGGACGACGCCGCCATCGAAAAGATCGTGCAGGCCCAGGCCGAGCAGGGCGGCCTGGTGGTGATCGACGAGGCCTACCAGCCATTCGCCGCCAAGAGCTATGTCGACCGCATCGCACGGCACGGTCATGTGCTCCTGATGCGCACGCTCAGCAAGTTCGGCCTGGCCGGCATCCGCCTCGGCTACCTCATGGGGCCGGCGGCGCTGGTCGCCGAAATCGACAAGGTGCGCCCGCCCTACAACATCAGCGTGCTCAACTGCGAATGCGCGCTTTTTGCGCTCGAGCACGCCGAGGTCTTCGAGGCCCAGGCAAGGCAGATCCGCGAGGAGCGCCACCGCATCCTGATGGGCTTAGGCCGCCTGGCGGGCGTGAAGGCTTGGCCGAGCGATGCCAACATGATCCTCGTGCGCGTTCCCGATGCCGCCAAGACCTTTGAGGGCATGAAGAGCCGCGGAATACTGGTGAAGAACGTTTCTAAAATGCATGAACTGCTGGCAAATTGCCTGCGCCTCACCGTTGGAACGACCGACGAGAATGCGCAAATGCTCGCGGCACTCGAAGCCTCACTATGACCACCCCCCAAACCACCGAAACGGGCACCGCCGCGCGCACCGCGTCGGTCACCCGCAACACGGCTGAAACCAAGATCACCGTCAGCGTCAATCTCGACGGCACGGGCCGCGCCAAGCTCTCCACCGGCATTGGGTTTTTCGACCACATGCTCGACCAGATCGCCCGCCATGGCCTGATCGACCTGGAGATTGATTGCCAAGGCGACCTGCACATCGACGGCCACCACACCGTGGAAGACGTAGGCATCACGCTGGGCCAGGCGGTTGCCAAGGCGGTGGGCGACAAGAAGGGCATCCGCCGCTACGGGCATGCGTACGTGCCGCTCGACGAGGCGCTGAGCCGCGTCGTCATCGATTTCTCGGGCCGACCGGGCCTGGAGATGCACGTGCCGTTCACGAGCGGCATGATCGGCACCTTCGACAGCCAGCTCACCTACGAATTTTTCCAGGGCTTTGCCAACCACGCCTTCGTCACGCTGCACATCGACAACCTCAAGGGCGTCAATGCGCATCACCAGTGCGAAACGGTGTTCAAGGCTTTTGCGCGCGCGCTGCGCGGTGCGCTCGAACTCGACCCACGCTCCGTGGGCGTCATTCCATCGACCAAGGGTTCGCTCTGAATTCCTCCAGCGAACAGCTATGAAATCTGTAGCAAATACCGTCGCGGTCGTCGACTACGGCATGGGCAACCTGCATTCGGTGTCGCAGGCGGTGCGGCATGCGGCCGATCAGGTGGGTGTCGAGGTCTTCGTCACCTCCGACCCCGAAGTAGTGCGCAAGGCCACCCGTGTGGTGCTGCCGGGGCAGGGCGCCATGCCCGACTGCATGCGCGAACTGCGCGACTCCGGCCTTCAGGAATCAGTGCTCGAAGCCGCGGCGAACAAGCCGCTCTTCGGCGTGTGCGTCGGCATGCAGATGCTGCTCTCTCGCAGTGACGAAGGACCGACCGACGGCCTGGGCCTCATTCCGGGCGAGGTCGTCAAGTTCGAACTGGCCGGTCGGCTGCAGCCCGATGGCAGCCGCTTCAAGGTGCCTCAGATGGGGTGGAATCAGGTGCGTCAGGCCCGGCCGCATGCCGTGTGGGCGGGTGTGCCGAACATGAGCTATTTTTATTTCGTTCACAGCTTCTATGCGCGGCCGGCGGACGTCCGGCACAGCGTGGGCGAGGCAGATTACGGCGCGAGCTTTACCGCAGCCATTGCACGCGATAACATTTTTGCCACCCAGTTCCACCCGGAGAAGAGTGCGGACCATGGGTTGCAGCTCTATCGAAATTTCCTCCACTGGAATCCTTGACCTTAATTTTCCGCCCGGGCCGAACCTTCCTCAGCCCGGTTCCCGCACACTCGCGTCACTTCCATGCTCCTCATTCCCGCCATTGATCTCAAAGACGGCCACTGCGTTCGCCTCAAACAGGGCGACATGGACCAGTCCACCATCTTCAGCGAAGACCCCGCCGCCATGGCCCGCAAATGGGTCGAGGCCGGCGCAAGGCGGCTGCACCTGGTCGATCTGAATGGCGCGTTTGCCGGCAAGCCGCAGAACCACGCGGCCATCAAGGCAATCCTGCGCGAGGTCGGCGACGACATTCCTGTGCAGCTGGGCGGCGGTATCCGCGACCTCGACACCATCGAGCGCTACATCGACGACGGCTTGCGCTACGTGATCATCGGCACCGCCGCGGTCAAGAACCCCGGCTTCCTGAAAGACGCCTGCGTGGCCTTCGGCGGCCACATCATCGTGGGCCTCGACGCCAAGGACGGCAAGGTCGCCACCGATGGCTGGAGCAAGCTCACGGGCCACGAAGTGGCTGACCTGGGCAAGAAGTTCGAGGACTACGGCGTCGAATCGATCATCTACACCGACATCGGCCGCGACGGCATGCTGTCGGGCATCAACATCGATGCCACCGTCAAGCTCGCACAGGCGCTGACCATTCCGGTCATCGCCTCGGGCGGCCTGTCGAACATGGCCGACATCGTCCAGCTCTGCGCCGTCGAGCCCGAAGGCGTCGAAGGCGTGATTTGCGGCCGCGCCATCTATTCGGGCGACCTCGATTTCGCCGCCGCGCAAGCCCGCGCCGACGAACTCGCCGGCGCCTAAAGCGTTGCCAAGGTGAAGGCTACTCGGCCTTCACCGCCATCGTCTGGATGATCGCTTCCAGCTGCGCGCTCATCGGCAGGTTGATGCTTTCCCCCGTGGGCAGTTTGCGCAGGAACCAGCGCTTGTACTGGCGCTCGATCTCGCCGTCCTCGGCCAGCACCTGGAAGCTGTCGTTGATCACCTTGCGAAGCTGGGCGTCGCCCTTGCGGTACATGATCCCGTAGGGGTCGTAGGAGAGGTAGTCGCCGACCACTTCGTACTCGGCCTTGGCGGTGTCGCGCGCGATGAGGCCGTAAAGCAGCACGTCGTCCGTGGCAAAGGCGTCGGCCTGGCCGCTCTTCACGAGCCCGAACGAATCGGCGTGGTCGCGCGCCACCAGCAGGTTGATGCCGAGCTTGAACTTCTGCGAAAGCTCGCGCAGCGTTTTCTCGTTGGTGGTGCCGGCGGTCACCGCCACCCGTTTGCCGGTCAGGTCGCGGAACGACTTGATGGGCGAACCCTTCTTCACCAGCACCTTGGTACCCGAGACGAAGATCGTGGGCGAGAAGCTCACGCGCTTTTGCCGCTCGAGGTTGTTGGTGGTCGAGCCGCACTCGAGATCGACAGTGCCGCTCTCGACCGCTTCGATGCGCGAATCGGAAGTCACGGGCGCCCACTTGATCGTGAGGCTCTTGTTCACCGCGTCTTCGATCGCCGTGACCAGCGCGCGGCAAAGTTCGATCGAGTAGCCGATGGGTTCCTTGCGCGCGTTGAGAAAGGAAAACGGCACCGACGACTCGCGGTAGCCGATGGTGATGGCGCCGGTCTCGCGCACCTTGGCGAGGGTGCCGGTCAGTGTCTCGGGCGCTTGCGGCTGTGCCAGCGCAGGCGCAGCGAAAACCAGCGCGGTGGCTGCCAGCAGGCCGGCCAGGAAAACCGACAGCGTGGCCTTGGGTTTCACGGTCGGCCTCACGCGTGCGCTGGATGGGCGAGGGTGGCCGCGGCCTCGGCGTCCAGCGTCTTGGCATTGACCGCCGCGTCGCTTTCGGAGAGCAGCTCGCCCTCCCACTTGGCAACCACGGCCGTGGCGATGGAGTTGCCCACCGCATTGGTGGCCGAGCGGCCCATGTCCAGGAAGGTGTCGACGCCCAGGATCAGCAGCAGACCGGCCTCGGGAATGTCGAAGTGGTTGAGCGTGGCGGCAATCACCACCAGCGAGGCGCGCGGCACGCCGGCCATGCCCTTGGAGGTGAGCATCAGGATCAGCAGCATGGTGATCTGCGTGCTGAGCGGCATGTGGATGTTGTAGGCCTGCGCGATGAACAGCACGGCGAAGGTGCAGTACATCATCGAGCCGTCGAGGTTGAACGAATAGCCCATCGGCATCACGAAGCTCGAGATCTTGCGCTTCACGCCAAAACGGTCGAGCGCCTGCAGGATCTTCGGGTACGCCGCTTCGGAGCTGGCGGTGGCGAAAGAAAGCAAAAAGGCTTCTTTGATGAGCACCAGCAGCTTGAACACCCGCGGGCCCAGGAACGAGAAGCCCGCGAAGATCAGCACGCCCCACAGCACGACCAGGCCCAGGTAGAAGTCGCCCATGAACACGGCGAACTTGAGCAGGATGCCGAGGCCGTTCACCGCGACGGTGGCGGCCATGGCGGCCATCACGGCAAGCGGCGCCAGCTTCATCACGTAGCCGGTGATCTTGAGCATGGCGTGCGAGAGCTCGTCGATGGCGGCTACCAGCGTCTTGGCCTTGTCGCCGAGCGAAGCGAGCGCCACGCCGAAGAACATCGAGAACACCACGATCTGCAGGATCTCGTTGTTGGCCATGGCCTCGGCAAAAGACTTCGGCACCAGGTGGCTCACGAAGTCCTTGAGCGTGAACTTCGCGGTGGCGAGGTTGGCCGTAGTGCCGATGTCCGGCAGCGGAAGTCCCAGGTTCTCGCCGGGCTTCAGGACGTTGGCCATCACCAGGCCAATGAGCAGCGAGATGAGCGAAGCGGTGAAGAACCAGCCCAGCGACTTGCCGAACACGCGCCCTACCGACTTGGCGTCGCCCATGTGCGCGATGCCCACCACCAGGGTGGAGAACACCAGCGGGCCTATCAGCATCTTGATGAGACGCAGGAACACGTCTGAAACGATCGATACGTAGCCCGCGATCTGGGCGGCCGCCTTCTTGTCGGGAAAGCTCGTGAAGATCATGTAGCCAACCAGAATGCCAAGCACCATGGCAATCAGGATCCAGGCCGCGGCGGGCAGTTTCTTTCTCATGTTTGTCCCTTTGACGTATGTGTGGTTTTGGGCGCGGGCGCATTGGCCGGCAGCCTCTTCTTGTGCGGCAGGCGAAGGGTATCCAAGAAGGTCCCCTGCATGCAACCGGCATGGAGGCAGCGGCGATGAAGCCTTAAGTGTCCAAATGCCAATTCCGTGCCAGCAGATTCGCTGCCTACAATTCTCCAATGGATATCAGCTCGATCGAGTTTCGCGGACAGCCCGCACTTCGCGCCGCCGGGGCCGACGGCAGTGCTTTCATCGTGTCGCTGCACGGGGCGCAGCTGCTTTCCTGGACCACGGCCGACACGGCGGAACGCCTCTATCTGAGCCCGCGCGCGGTGTTCGACGGGCAGGCTGCGATCCGCGGCGGCGTGCCCATTTGCTGCCCCCAATTCAACCAGCGCGGCATGTTGCCCAAGCATGGATTCATGCGCAATTTGCCTTGGGAAAACCGGGGTGTAGCCGCCACTTCAGGCGAATTGGTCCTGCGACTGCGCGACAACCCGGCCACCCGCAAGCTCTGGCCGCACTCTTTCGAGGCCCGCCTTCAGATCGGCATGGTCCCGCGCCGGCTGCGCACCACGCTGACGCTGCTTAATGTGGACCATGCGCCGTTCAGCTTTGCGGCGGCATTGCACACCTACCTGCGCATCGACGATATTGCCCAAGTGCGGCTGGAAGGCCTCCAGGGTGCCAACCGCTGGGATTCGCTGCGCGACGACCGCCACGTGGAGACGGCGCCGGCGCTGCGCTTCGATGCCGAGTTCGACAGCGTCTACGCCGCTCCCGCCAAGCCCATGCACCTGGTGCAGCCTAGCGGCACGCTCGAGATCACGCAAAGTGCGAGCTTCAGCGAAACGGTGGTGTGGAACCCCGGCGCGGTGCTCGGTGCGAAACTCGCAGACATGCCCGAAGAAGGATATCGGCACATGCTGTGCGTCGAGGCGGCGCGCATCGACGAACAGATGCTGCTCCTGCCCGGGGCGCAATGGCAGGGCTGGCAGCAGCTCATCGTTCTCTGACTGAATTTTTCCTTACGACCGACCATGCTCGCAAAACGCATCATTCCCTGTCTCGACGTCACCGGCGGCCGCGTCGTCAAGGGCGTCAATTTTCTCGAGCTGCGCGATGCCGGCGACCCGGTCGAAATTGCCGCCCGCTACAACGCGCAAGGCGCCGACGAGCTCACCTTCCTCGACATCACGGCTACCAGCGACGGTCGCGACCTGATCCTGCCGATCATCGAGGCGGTGGCCTCGCAGGTGTTCATTCCGTTGACGGTGGGGGGCGGCGTGCGCACCGTGGCCGACGTGCGCCGGCTGCTCAATGCGGGCGCCGACAAGACCAGCTTCAACTCCGCGGCCATCGCCGATCCGCAGGTGATCAACGACGCATCGCAGAAATACGGTTCGCAGTGCATCGTGGTGGCCATCGACGCCAAGCGCCGCAGCCTCGAAGAAGCCGCCACGCGCGGCGCCGGCTGGGACGTGTACAGCCATGGCGGCCGCAAGAACACCGGCCTGGACGCCGTTGAATGGGCGACCGAGATGGTGCGCCGCGGCGCCGGTGAAATCCTGCTCACGAGCATGGACCGCGACGGCACCAAGAGCGGCTTCGACCTGGAACTTACCCGCGCGGTGAGCGATGCCGTCAACGTGCCGGTGATCGCATCCGGCGGTGTCGGCAGCCTGGACGACTTGGCCGACGGCATCCAGACGGGCGGCGCCGACGCGGTGCTGGCTGCCAGCATCTTCCACTACGGCGAACACACGGTCGGCGAGGCGAAAGCCCGCATGGCCGCGCGGGGCATCCCGGTGCGAATCGACTGCTGAGGGGTCTTTGCCTATCCCCGACAATATCGCGATGAATTGGCTCGATGAAGTGAAGTGGGACGCGAACGGCCTGGTGCCCGTGATCGCGCAGGAGCAGGGCAGCAACGACGTCCTGATGTTCGCCTGGATGAACCGTGAGGCGCTCGAAAAGACCGCCGAGCTTGGCCGCGCCGTGTATTTCAGCCGCTCTCGCAGCAAGCTCTGGTTCAAGGGCGAGGAATCGGGCCACGTGCAGACGGTGCACGAGATTCGCATCGACTGCGACAACGACGTCGTGCTGCTCAAAGTCACGCAACTCGGCCACGAGCCCGGCATTGCTTGCCACACCGGCCGCCACAGCTGCTTTTTCAGCAAATACGAGAACGGCCAATGGACCGCGGTCGAGCCGGTCTTGAAAGACCCGGAGTCGATCTACAAATGACAGCCACAGTGAACACCTCGGATGCCCTTGCACGCCTTGCCGCGGTCATCGAAAGCCGCTTGCCGGCGCGCGGTGGCGATGCTGAAACGAGCTACGTGGCGCGCCTGCTGCACAAAGGCCCCGACGCTTTCCTCAAGAAAATCGGCGAGGAGGCCACCGAAGTGGTGATGGCCGCCAAGGACGCCGACCATGGCGGCGACCGCACGAAAATAGTGAACGAAGTGGCCGATCTGTGGTTCCACACCATGGTGGCGCTGGCCCACTACGGCTTTTCGCCCGCAGAAGTGATTGCGGAGCTCGAGCGCCGCGAAGGCACCAGCGGCATCGAGGAAAAGGCCCTTCGCAAGGCGCAGGCCCGCGAGGCATCCAACGATTGAAAGGACGTCCAATGGCCAACGATATCGTGAACGTTGAACCCGACGAGTCCCTCAGGACCTGGGGCTGGGTGAGCTATATCCTTCACCTGATCGTGGCCGTCGGCGCCGTCCTGCCCGGGGCGCAGGCGTCCGTGATCCTTCTGCTGGTCGCGCTGGTGATCGACTTCGTCAAGCGCGACGATGCCGCCGGCACCTGGCAGGCCACGCATTTCAGCTGGCGCATCCGATCGGTGCTGTGGGCCGGGCTGCTGTACCTGGTCACTTCCTGGCTCTGGCTGCTGTTTCTCGTGCCGGGCTGGATTGCCTGGAGCCTGATTTCGCTGTGGTTTCTCTACCGGATCGTGAAGGGCATGATCCGCATGAAAGACAGCCGACCCATGGAACCCCAAGATGTCATCTGATCCGAACTGCGTCTTCTGCAAAATCATCGAAGGCAAGATCCCCTCGCGCAAGGTCTACGAAGACGACGAACTGTTCGGTTTTCACGACATCGCGCCCTGGGCGCCGGTCCATTTCATGCTGGTGCCCAAGCGGCACATCGCCTCCATGGCGCAGCTCACCCCCGAAGACGCCGCGCTGATGGGCAAGATCATGACGCTGGCGCCCAAGCTCGCGCTGGAGCAGGGCTGCAGGCCCTATCCGGACGGCGGCTACCGGGTGGTGGTCAACACCGGCGCCGAGGGCGGACAGGAGGTCCACCATCTCCATGTCCACGTCATGGGCGGTCCCCGGCCCTGGCTTCGTGGCTGAACATTAGGCCAAACTGTCACATTTCGCCCGACTAAAATCGGACACATTCTTAGGAGTCTTCCATGGGTTCATTTTCAATCTGGCACTGGCTGATCGTGCTGCTCGTCGTGGTCATGATCTTCGGCACCAAGAAGCTGCGGAACATGGGTTCGGATCTTGGTGGTGCGGTAAAGGGCTTCAAGGACGGCATGAAGGACGGCGGCACCACCGACGCCAATGCCGCTTCGTCGGCCCCCGCCGCCCAAGTCACCGGCCAGCCGGCCAACAGCGACAAGTCGACAATCGACGTCGAAGCGCGTCAGAAGTCCTGAGCGCGGGTCATAAGTGCTCGACCTTGGCATTGAGAAACTGGCGCTGATCGGCGTCGTGGCGTTGATCGTGATCGGACCGGAAAAGCTGCCGCGCGTGGCGCGCACGGTCGGCACCCTGCTGGGCAAGGCGCAGCGCTACGTGAACGACGTCAAGGCCGAAGTCAATCGCTCGATGGAGTTGGACGAACTGCGCAAGATGAAAAGCACGGTGGAGGATGCGGCGCGCGACGTCGAGAGCAGCATCCAGACCGGCGCAAGCGATCTCGAGAAGCAGTTTTCCGGCTCCGGCGAAACGCTTTCGGCCCTGGCCGAACCCGAGCCCTCGGTGCCGGAGTACCGGCATCCCCGCAAGAACTGGCGCCTGAAGCAGGGCGCCACACCGCAGTGGTACAAGGCGCGCGCCGGCGTGCGCACCAAGGCGCTGTCGGGTGCCGCGCGCGTGGCGCGTTTCCGCCCCCACAAGATCAACTAGCGGCTTTCATTCCCCCGCGTTTTTCGTGCGCCGCATGCCGGCCGAAGCCAACGCTTTCTCCTGCTCTTTTTCCCTCCCCATGGCCGATTCCGACAACAAGAACAAAGACGCAGAAGACGAGTTGGCGGGCACCGAACAACCGTTCGTCCAGCATCTGGTCGAGCTCCGCGACCGACTGCTCTATTGCGTCTACGGCCTGGTGATCGCGGGTGTGCTGCTGGCCATCTGGCCCGGTCCGGGCGGGCTGATCGACCTCATCGCCATGCCGATCCAGGCCCACATGCCGCCGGGCGCCAAACTCATCGCGGTGGGCGTGTTCTCGCCCTTCTTCGTGCCGCTGAAGGTGCTGATGATGACGGCCGTGCTGCTGGCACTGCCTTGGCTCATGTATCAAATCTGGATGTTCGTGGCGCCGGGGCTCTATAGCCATGAAAAGAAATTCGCGCTACCGCTGATCTTGTTCGGCAGCCTGCTGGCCTATGTCGGCATCGCCTTTGTGCAGTTCTTCGTGCTCGACAAGATGTTCGGCTTCATTCAGAAATTCACGCCGCCGAGCGTGAGTGCCACGCCTGACATCTCGTCGTACGTGGAGGCCATCTTGTCGCTCTACATCGCGTTCGGCGTGGCGTTCCAGGTGCCGATCGTCGTGATGCTGCTGGTGAAGTTCGAGATGGTGACCATCGAAAAGCTGCGCTCGTTCCGCGGCTACTTCATCGTGGTGGCCTTCGTCATCGCCGCGGTGCTCACGCCGCCCGACGTGGTGTCGCAGCTCGCGCTGGCGGTGCCGATGTGCCTGCTCTACGAGGTCGGCATCATCGGCGCGCGCTACTTTGCAGGCGGCAAGAAAAACGAAGAGGAAGAAGAAAGCGCCGATTCGTCGGCGTCATCCTGACCGATCACTCAGTCTGGTTGGGGATCTGCCGCACCGGGCTCCTGGGCCGAAGGCCCGGGGTCACGTCCAGTTCCATCTTGTCGGTGCCGCGCTGCAGCGCGAAACGCGCGGTGCTGCCGGGCTTCAGGCCGGCAACAGCGGTCAGCAGGGCCTGCACGCTGTCGGTCTTCTTGTCGCCGACCGAGGTGATCACGTCCCCCGGCCGGATGCCGGCCTTGGCTGCGGGGCCGTTCTGCAGCACGCCTGTGATGATGACGCCGGCGTTCGCCTTCACGCCGAAGGTTTCGGCCAGTTCCGGCGAAAGCTCGTTCGGCTCCACGCCGATCCATCCGCGCCGCACCTGGCCCTCTTTCACGATGCCTTCGAGCACGATCTTGGCCATGGACACCGGAATCGCGAAGCCGATACCCATGCTGCCGCCCGAGCGCGAGTAGATGGCGGTGTTGATGCCCTGCAGGTTGCCGTTGACGTCGATCAGCGCGCCCCCGGAATTGCCGGGGTTGATGGCCGCGTCGGTCTGGATGAAGTTCTCGAAATTGTTGATACCGAGTTGGTTGCGCCCCAGCGCCGAGACGATGCCGCTGGTGACCGTCTGGCCCACGCCGAAGGGGTTGCCGATGGCCAGCACCTGGTCGCCTACCTGGAGTTCGTCGGAGTTGCCCAGCACGATCGCGGGCAGCTTGTCCATTTCGATCTTGAGCACGGCCAAGTCAGTGTCCGGATCGGTGCCGATCACCTTGCCGCGCGTGTGGCGGCCGTCGTTGAGCGTGACTTCGATTTCGTCCGCGCCCTCGACCACGTGGTTGTTGGTCAGCACATAGCCGTCGGTGCTCACGATCACGCCACTGCCCAGGCCGACCTGGGGCTGGTCGCCCTGGTCGCCGAAGAAGAAGCGGAACCACGGATCATTGCTGCGCGGATGGCGCTGCGCGGCCTTGCTGGTGTTGATGCTCACCACGGCCGGCGACGCTTTCTTGGCCGCCGCGCTGAGGCTGCCGGCGACCGGCACCGACGGGGCCCCGGCCGGTGCCTCGACGATCGACACCACGCCGCCCAGCGAGGTGGTCCGCCGATTGACCCACTCGGGCTTGAGCGTCGCGACGACGAAGTAGGCCGCCAGCAGGACGGTCACGGCTTGGGCAAAGAGCAGCCAGGTGCGTTTCATGAAACTTTGATTGAACGAAGAAAAACACGCCGCCCACGCGGCGCCATGGCCCATTGTCCCTCAACCCCTATTTGCCATAAAGCGCGCAACGCGGTCGAGATGGGCGGGGCTGCTGAATAACCCTTGTCATCGCTGGACGAGCCTGCAGGCCCTGGTGGCCCCTCGCGGCGCGCGGCCATGCCATGCGCAACGCAGAGGGGAGCGCGACAATGTCGCGATGAGCACCACCCGCCACGAATTGCTGCACGCGTTCGACCTGCTTCTCGCGCCCTCGCGCTTCAAGGACTACGGACCGAACGGCCTGCAGGTCGAGGGCCGCACCGTGGTGCGGAAGATCGTCTCCGGCGTCACCGCCAGCCGCGCGCTGATCGAGGCTGCCATTCACGCCGAGGCCGACGCCATCTTTGTCCACCATGGCTTGTTCTGGCGCGGCCAGGACGGCTGTGTTACCGGCTGGATGAAGCAGCGCCTGGGTTTGCTGCTGGGCGACGACGTCAACCTGTTCGCGTACCACCTGCCGCTCGATGCACACCCTGAACTCGGCAACAACGCGCAACTCGGGCTGCAGCTCGGATTGCTCGCCCATGCCGGCTCGACCGGGCGCTTCGGCGAACAGGAGCTCGGCTTTCTCGGTGCCCGCGACAACGGAGAAGCCTTTGCCAGTGCCAAGGAGCTCGCCGCGCATGCGGAAAAGATCCTGAAGCGGCCCGTCACCCTCGTGGATACGGCGCACCGCCCCCTCAAGAACATCGCATGGTGCACAGGCGGCGCCCAAGGCTATTTCGAGGCCGCCATTGCCGCCGGTGCCGATGCCTTCATCACCGGGGAGATCTCCGAGCCGCAGGCCCACTACGCCCGAGAGATGGGGGTCGCTTTCCTGGCTTGCGGACACCACGCCACCGAGCGATATGGCGCGCAGGCCGTGGCCGGGCACGTGGCGGCGCAACTCGGGCTGAAGCACGAATTCATCGACATCGACAACCCCGCATGACCGGACAGGCTTCCAGCGCTCTCAACGCCCCCATCGCCATCACGCTCGGCGATCCCGCGGGCATCGGGCCCGAAATCATTGCCAAGGCCTTCCGCGAGCAACCCGACGCCACCCGCGGCGCCTTCGTCGCTGGCGACGTGGCCACGATGCGCCTTGCATCGCAGGCCTTGGCGCAACCCGGTCGACCCGCCTGGCCGGTGGCCGAAATCGGGCAGATCGCCGAAGCGGCCGCCGTGCCGCCGGGCTGCATCCCCGTGCTGCAGGTGGTCGCGCCGACCGACAGCATCGTGCCCGGCCGGATCAGCGCCGAAGCCGGCCGCGTCGCCGGCGAGTGCGTGGTCTGGGCCGCGCGGGCTGCCTTGAAAGGCGATATCGCCGCCATCGTGACCGCCCCGCTTCACAAGGAAGCGTTGGCCGCGGCCGGCTTTCCTTATCCCGGGCATACCGAACTGCTGCAAGCCGAAGCCGCCGCGCATGCGGGCATTGCGCTGGACGGCATGCCGGTGCGCATGATGCTGGCCAACGACGAGTTGCGCACCGTGCTGGTGAGCATCCACATGTCGCTGCGCGACGCCATTGCCGCGGTGAGCTTCGCCGGCGTGCTCGAGACGCTGCGCATCACCCACCGCGCCTTGCACCGCGTGCTCGGGCGGGCGCCGCGCATCGGCGTGGCCGGCCTCAATCCGCATGCGGGCGAGGGCGGATTGTTCGGTTCTGAAGAGCGCGACATCATTGCGCCGGCCATCGAGGCTGCGCGCGCCGAAGGCATCGACGCCGATGGCCCCCACGCGCCAGACACCGTCTTCATGCGCGCGCGGGACAAGGCCGGCGTGCCGGGGAGTGGCGAGTTCGACGTAGTGATCGCGATGTATCACGACCAGGGCCTGATTCCGGTCAAATACCTTGGCGTGGAAAAGGGAGTGAACGTGACGCTGGGCCTGCCGCTGGTGCGCACCAGCCCCGATCACGGCACCGCGTTCGACATTGCAGGCACCGGCCGGGCCGATGCATCGAGCCTCGTCGAAGCCCTGCGCATGGCCAGAAAGCTGTCGGGCCGCTGAGAAGAAGCGTTCAGGGCCGCTTCAGGCTGTCGCGGATCTCGCGCAGCAGGGCGATGTCCTCAGGCGGCGCCACCGGTGCCGCGGGAGCGTCCGCCTGGTGTTTGCGCAGCTTGTTGATCTGCTTGACCATCATGAAGATGATGAAGGCCAGGATGACGAAGTTGACCGCGATGGTGATGAAGTTGCCATAGGCGAGCACGGGCACCCCGGCCTTCTTGAGGTCGGCCAGAGTGCTCGGCACGCCGGCCGGCACGCTGCCCAGCACCAGGTAGAGATTCGAGAAATCGAGCTTGCCGAACACCAGGCCGACGATCGGCATGATGATGTCGGCCACCAGGGAGTCGACGATCTTCCCGAAGGCCGCACCAATGATCACGCCCACGGCGAGATCGATGACGTTGCCCTTGACGGCAAATTCCTTGAACTCGCTGATGATGCTCATGATCAATATGCTCCGGGTGCTGGTGTTGAACAGGCGCCAGTATGCCTGCGGATTCGCTGGTTTGAACCGTGAAAGCCTCGCGGCGCGTAATGCAAAAGATTTCTTTTTTCGATGGTCTGCTTTAATGGGCTTGATCAATCGGCACCGGCGCACCAATAAAGGCGCGCAGTCTCTTTTTAAATAGATGAATAGTTTCTGGTTAATTGCCACCGGATTCGGTGACAGCGGCTTCCTGTTGCCTGCCGCATTCGGGGTTGCAATCTGGCTCGCAATCGATCGGGGCACGCGCCCGGCCGCGGTGCATTGGGTGCTGCTATTTGGCGCGTGCGGCCTTGTCGTGATGCTTTCCAAGCTGGCTTTCATGGGCTGGGGAATTGGCAGCCGCCGCTTTGATTTCACTGGTTTCAGCGGTCATACCGCATTGGCGACCAGCCTCTGGCCGGTCATTTTCTGGCTTGTGGCACTGCGCGGCGCACCATTGGTGCGCATGGCTGCCGCGATATCGGGATGGGGATGGGGCGTCTTCATCGGCCTGTCGAGACTGGCGCTCGAAGTTCACTCCACGGCCGAAGTCGTCGCGGGTGCCGCACTGGGAACCCTGGTGAGCGCCAGTTTTCTGAGACTGCAGTGGCACCGGCAGCTTCGGGTGCGAACAACTCGATGGCTCGCGCTGGGCTTGGTGCTGCCGCTATTGTTTTTGATAGTGGGGCGTCCCGCCCCCACGCAGTATGTGCTCGAGAGACTGGCGGTCTGGATGGCGGGCATCGAGCGTCCATTCACGCGCGCCGACCTGCTGCAGGCCCGCGAGCCGGCCCGTGGACCGGCCTGAGCACACAACTGTTTACAAAAGAGTAAACCTTTCGCAAACCTGCTCGGGCGACGCTTTTGTAGTTTCAGCGCCACAATTCACCGATTTGAGCTGTTAATTAATAGTTCACATCTTCAAATCGCAAGGCATGGCTTCGCCTGCGCATTCAAAGCCTTCGTTCCCAATGGAAAAGGGGGTTCAGCTATTGATCTTTGAGATAACCCTTAAGTCCTCAGGGTTGATCCGCAAATAGACACATTTTTTGCACCTATTGCACGGAAAGTGGGCGCTGCGGCCGCAGCGACAATTCGGCCCAGCCCGTCTGCCGTTCATGCGCAGGCTTGCTTTTGACGAACCGCGGCAAAAAGGTTCGGCCCAAATACCAAGTGGGCTCGGGCCTTGCATATGAAATCGCGGTTGCCGAAAACCAATATGTGCAATGGGGATCAATTTGACACGCTTCGTGTACCCGATGGGGTGGGGTTTTGCCCTAATGGGCGCGCTATTGCTGCAGGGCTGTGCGCCGGGCTTCAGTTCCGTGGGCGCCTATGAGGCAGACCAAAGCCTGCCGCCGGAGTTCCAGTACCTGCCCGCCGACGGGGCACCGGATGGGGTCATCACCTCCATATCGCCCGCGCTCATCCGTGCGATGGCGCAGGCGCAGCCGGCCTCCGTTTCGCCGGAAGTGAAGTCGCTCTTCGGCGAAGCGCCGGTCTACACCATTGGGCCCAGCGACGTGGTGGGCGTGATCGTCTACGACCATCCTGAACTGCTGCCCAATGCGGGCGCGGTGATCACGCAGCAAGCAGATCCGACCGGCATCAGCGTGGCGCCCGGCTTCATCGTCGGTGCGGACGGGCAGATCACCTTTCCCTACATTGGCCGCGTCAAGCTCCAGGGGCTGACCGAGATCGAGGCCTCCGACCTGATCGCGCGCCGCATTGCCGCGTACATCAAGGACCCGCAGGTGACGGTGCGCATCCAGTCCTTCAGAAGTCGGCGCGCGTTCGTCGAGGGCGAGGTGCGCACCCCCGGGCTGCAGATCTTCACCGACGTGCCGATGACGCTGGCAGAGGCCATCAGTCGCGCGGGCGGCATCACCGCCAACGGCGACCGCTCTTTCATCACGCTGACGCGCGGCGACAAGACCACGCTCATCAACCTGCCCAACCTCCAGGAATTGGGGGCCGACGCCAGCCGCATTCCGCTGCGCAATGGCGACATGATCCAGGTGCGGCACCGCGACGAGAGCAAGGTGTTCGTGATGGGCGAAATCGCGCGTCCCTCGGCGCTCGTCATGCACAACGGACGGCTCAGCCTCAACGAGGCGCTGGGCGAGGCGGGCGGCCCTAACCTGAATTCGGCCCACACGGGCCAGATCTACGTCATCCGCAACAACGCAAGAGGTTTGCCGGCCATCTTCCACCTGAACGCCAGGAATCCGGCGGCACTGGGGCTGGCCGAGCGCTTTCCGCTGCAGCCGCGCGACGTGGTCTACATCGACTCCGTGCCGCTCGTCACCTGGAACCGCCTGGCCAGCCTGATCCTGCCGGCCGCCCAGGTCATCAATGCGGGCGACGAAGTCTGGAGCCGACACAGATGAAATCGATCCTGACAGTCTGCATCGGCAACATCTGCCGAAGCCCGATGGCGGAAGGTATCTTGGCCGCGGGCCTGCCGCATCTTCGCGTGGTGTCCGCCGGAACCGGCGCGCTCGTGGGAAAGCCGGCCGATGCCATGGCGCAAAAGCTCATGCAGGCGCGCGGCATCGACATTTCGGGCCACATCGCCCAGCAGGTGAGCCAGTTGCTGTGCCGGCAGGCCGACCTGATCCTGGTCATGGACATGGCGCAGCGCCGCCACCTGGAGTCGACCTACCCCTTCGTGCGCGGCAAGGTCTTTCGCATTGCCGAGGCCGCCAAGCAGGACGTGCCCGATCCCTACCGGCAAGACGAGGCGGCTTTCGCGCATGCGCTGTCGCTCATCGACGTGGGCGCCGGGACATGGATCGACCGCATTCTGAAAATTACGAAACCTGAGCAGCAATCCACATGAACGCATCCCAGCAAGCCGCCCTGCCGATGCCCGCGCTGGAAGACGAAAGCGAAAAAAAATTCAGCCTCGTCGAGTACCTGGACATCCTGATCGACAACCGCTGGCTCATTGCCATCGTGGTTGGCGTGATGCTGTTGCTGGGTGTGACCTATGCCTTCTTCGGCAAGCCCATGTACGAAACCAACGTGGCCGTGCAGGTCGAGGACTCCGGCAATTCGGCCGGCAGCTTCCTGGGCGACGCCGCATCGTCGCTGCTGAGCGTGAAGACGCCGGCCGCGGGTGAAATCGAAATCATCAAGTCGCGCGCCATCCTGGGGCAGGCGGTGGAAAACACCAAGCTGTACATCAGCGCCGTGCCGCGCTACGCGCCCATCGTGGGCAGCTGGTTGGCCCGGCGCGCCACCGATCTGTCGGAACCCGGCTTCATGGGCCTTTCTGGCTACGTCACCGGAACCGAGAAGATCATGGTTCCCCAGTTCGACGTTCCGGCCGACTTCGAGGAAAAGCCATTCACGCTGACCGTCGGGCCCGACAACCGTTACGAGCTGGCCAACCCCGAACTCAAAGCGCCTCTCAAGGGCACGGTGGGAACCCCGCTGCTCGCCAACCTGCCGAGCGGCAATCTCCGGCTTCTGGTGAGCGCCATCAGCGCCAAGCCGGGCGCGCAGTTTCGGCTCGTGCGCTATTCGAAGCAACTGACGCTCCTGACGCTTCAGGACAGCCTCAAGGTCGTCGAAAAAGGCAAGCAGTCCGGCGTGCTCGACGTGGGCTGGAAGAGCCCGAGCCCTGAAAAGCTGACGCAGCTCCTCAACGAGATCGGGCGCCTCTACGTGCGTCAGAACATCGAGCGCAAGGCCGCCGAGGCCGAGAAGACGCTGGGCTTCCTGGACACCGCGCTGCCCCAGTTCAAGAAGCAGCTCGAGCAATCGGAGGACCTGTACAACCGCTACAGAAACGAGAACGGCACGGTCAGCCTGGACGACGAAGCCAAGAACGCCTTGACCCAGACCGTCGACCTGCAGTCCAAGCTGCTCGAGGCGCAGCAGAAGCGGCGCGAACTCTCAGCGCGCTTCACGGACAAGCATCCCGCACTCCTGACGCTGGACACACAGATCTCCGCCTGGAAGGGCGAAATCGCTTCGGTCGATTCGCGCATCCGGAAGATGCCGCTGCTGCAGCAGAACACCGTGCAGATGCAGCGCGACATCAAGGTCAACACCGACCTCTACGTGTCGCTGCTCAACAGCTCGCTGCAGATGCGGCTGGCCAAGGAAGGCAAGGTCGGCAACGTGCGGCTGCTTGACGAAGCCATCGTTCCCGAGGAGCCCGTTTGGCCCAAGAGGCCGCTGATCATCGCCGTGGCGCTGCTCCTGGGTCTCATGGCGGGTGCCGCCGTCGCGATTGCCAAGAACTCGCTCTTCGGCGGCATCCGCAATCCGAGCGAAATCGAAATGCACACGGGGCTCAACGTTTACAGCAGCATCCCCCTGAGCCCAGCGCAGCGGACGATCGACAAGAACATCGAAAACAGGGTACCGGGCGTGCACATCCTCGCGCTGCAGCATTCCGAGGATCCCGCGGTCGAAAGCTTGCGCAGCCTGCGCACGGCCCTGCAATTCGCCATGCTGGAAGCCGCCAACAATCGCCTGCTCATTTCAGGGGCGACACCGGGAGTCGGGAAAACTTTTGTTTCCGTCAATTTCGCGGCAATCACGGCTGCGGCGGGCAAAAAGGTACTTTTGATTGACGCCGATTTGCGCAAAGGGCGGGTTAATCAATTCTTCTCAATGTCGCGTTCATCGGGCCTCTCGGAGTTGATCGCAGGCACGCTGAGCTACGAAAAGGCCGTTCGCCCGTCGGTTTTGCCGAATCTGGACGTCATCACGACCGGAATGCTTCCCCCCAATCCGGCGGAATTGCTACTAAGCGATTCATTTGCCCAGATCCTGGAAAAACTATCGCCGCAATACGACTTGGTGATTGTCGACACTGCCCCCGTGCTGGTGGCTGCGGACACCGCATCGGTAGCGCCGCTGGCGGGCTCCTTGCTTCTTGTCGCGCGCGCAGAAAAGACACAACTCGGCGAATTGAACGAGAGCGTCAGAAGATTGGCTCACGCAGGCTGTACAGCCAATGGCGTAATTTTGAATGCTATGGACTTATCTCGACGCCATGCCGGGAGCAATAGCTATAAATATGGTGGTTACCGTTACACACACTATAAATATAAAAACAACAGGGATACCACCTAGGCTATAGCCGAGTTTCTGAGAAAATTCAGTGAGATTGTGATAATTGTCACGTGACGCACTAATTCGGTGCTCCGATTAAATGCTAATAAAAAAGGGCTACGACACAGTGCGTCATTCTTTTGTATTAGGTATTTCAATCGCTCGGCCGGCGCGCTGATAGTCCGCGCTGCAACCTTCAAGGCTCCATTTGCCAAGCCGTTTTTCAGGCGTGGCATGGGCTGTCACGTGCCACTGGACCCTGAATGGGGCAAGCGCTTGCTTGTAAGACGAAAGGTGCTCCTGCAATGAGAGTTCTCAACCTAGAAATTCGCTTTCGCTACAAATGTGAAGACGGGGTGTGCGTATGACCAATTTCTCTCGCGAGGAGTCCCTGGCTCCAGGAGGCGAAGAGGCTCGAAGCGGAATCGCGGATGAACTGGAATGGATCAGGGTTCGTCATCCGGCCATGCTGCGCGCCGGAAAAAGAGCAGTAGACATCTCCGCGTCGTTGTTCTTTTTCTGCGTGTTCGGCTGGCTCTACGTGGTGATCGCCATCGGCGTTTTCATCAGTTCCGGCGCCCCGGTCTTGTATTCGCAGCCGCGCTTCGGGCGGGGTGGGCGCGTGTTCAAGTTCTACAAGTTCCGCTCGATGCTGCCGAACTCTGCCCAGATCCTCGAGGAGCATCTCAAGAACGACCCGGTGGCGCGCCAGCAGTGGGACGACTATCAAAAGCTCGAGAACGACCCGCGCATCACCCGCTTCGGCAAGTTCATCCGCAAGACCAGCCTGGACGAGCTGCCGCAGTTCTGGAACGTGCTCGTGGGCGACATGAGCCTGGTCGGTCCCCGGCCCTGCATGCTGGACCAGAAGAGCCTGTATGGCGCCGATTGGTCGTTCTATTGCGCCGTGCGGCCCGGGATCACCGGGCTGTGGCAGGTCAGCGGCCGCAATCAGCTCAGCTACAAGAAGCGCGTGGCACTGGATGTCACCTACGTGGAGACGCTGTCCGTGGGCACGGACATTGGCATCTTCATCAGAACCATCTGGGTGGTGGCCGTCGGCCATGGTTCACGGTGAAACCGGGTCAACGATGAAAAAGATTCTGATCTGCGCAGTGCCCTTCAGCGACAACCTCGGCGACGGGGTCATTGCCGCATCCCTGGCCCATATTGCCGGCCTGAAATATCCGCAAGCCAACATCGAATTCCTGGACATTGCCGGCCGCGTCGGCTTCCAGGAAGAAAACTTGCGTGGCGGGGGCGCATTCGAGGTTTTTGCAAAGCTGCCGTCGGTGCTGCGGTCGCTGATCGTCTTTCTGTATTGCCTCAAGGGCTACTTTCTTGCATGGCGAAAAAACTGGAAGGCCGCGGTCAGCGACGCGGATCTGGTTGTCATTGGCGGCGGCCAGCTCTTTTGCGACGTGGCACTCAACTTTCCGGCCAAGCTGTATTTCTTGAGCAGGTTGTTGCGCGGCAAGCGCGTGGTGATTGTTTCGGTCGGGGTCACGGCCAAATGGTCTTTCTGGGGCCGCTTTCTCGTCAAGCGCTTCATCAAGAATGCGAGGCCAGTTTTCTACGCGACCCGAGACAAGGAGTCGGCAAGCAACCTGCACACGCACTTCAGAATTCCGAGAGGCAGCATACGGGTCGTTCCCGATCCCGCCCTTGTTTGCGCGGACGCGTTTTCGGAAGAGCTCTCGCCGGAAAAAAACTGGGACATCGGCATTTGCGTCAGCAGCCTCGATGCCCTTGTCATGAATTCCGAATACGCCAACTCCAATTCGACCCAGTCCGCCCGCTTTTTTTCAACACTGGCCGAAGCCTTGAACGCGCAGGGAAAGCGGGTGCTCTATTTCACCAACGGCGCATCTGAAGACAACAAGGTATTGAGCGAAATTTCTTCCGAAGCCGGTGCCCTGAAATCAGGTTTTCTCGTGCCTCGGCATCCCGATGAACTGGTTTCACTGATCAGCGCCTGTTCCTGCATCGTGGCCCACCGGCTTCACGCAAACATCGTTGCCTACAGCCTGAACATTCCATCGATAGGAATGAACTGGGACAAAAAGGTTGAGTCGTTCTTCGAATTGACCAAGCGAAAGCGCTACCTGTTCGATTTGTCGCCCCGCGTCGAAAAACTCGAAGCGTCGGTACTGGGCGTATTGAGCGAAAAAACTCCGGACCGGCAAACACTCGATCTGCTCAGACGCGAAGTGGTTGCCGGAATTCATGCCTTGATCTGAGGGAGCGGGCCATGAAAATCTTGCACATTGCCGAAACACTCAAGGGCGGGCTGGAAACCTATCTTCGGATGGTCTCCGGTTTCCAGCAGAACTCTCCGGTGATCAGCCAGGCAAAGTTCATTCTTCCCGGGCCAGTGGACTGGCTGAGTTCGCAGGACACCCACGTGGTCCCGACCGCGCGCAGTCCCTTGGCCCTGGCGACCTATGCCGCCGCAGTGCGCAAGATCATCCGCACGGAACGTCCTTCGGTGCTTCATCTGCACAGCTCGATCGCGGGCGGAATCGTTCGCGCCATGGCGCTGCTCGGCCAGGTGCCTCAAGAGACGAAGATCGTCTATTGCTCTCACGGCTGGGCTTTCGACCAGATTGGCCCTTCGTACAAGAAGTCGATCTATCGGTGGGTCGAATGGCTCCTTTCGTACTGGAGCGACGCCATCATCTGCATCAGCGACCATGAGCTGCGCATTGCGGAAAAGTTCGGCATCAAGCGTTGCCGGTGCATTCCGAACGGGATCACCCCGGCGGCGGTTCTATTGGAGCAGGCCGCCGTTCCCAGGCATCCGCCGCACGCCCGGCGAATCCTGTTCGTGGGGCGGCTTGACCGGCAAAAAGGCATCGATGCACTGCTCGAGTCGTATGCGCGGGTTCGGCCCAATTTCAAGCTGATCGTCGTCGGCGGCTCCGTTCGAAACGATCTTTCTCTCGTCCAATCGGAGGACATCGAGTTCAAGGGATGGCTCGAGAAGGACGAACTCGACGCCGCCTACAGGTCTTGCGACGCGACCATCGTTCCCTCCAGATGGGAGGGCTTCGGCTTCGTCGCAGTCGAAGCCATGGCGCGGAGCAAGCCGGTGTTTGCATCGGCCGTAGGCGGCCTCGTGGACATCGTCGAAGACACCCGGAGCGGACGGCTGTTTCCGCTCGCACGTCTCGATGAAATGCTGCGCGAAATCGACCAGATCTCCGATGAGGACATGGTCCGGATGGGGCGGGCCGGGCGCGAGATTTTCGAGAAGAAATACACCGCCGACCGGATGAACTCCGCCATTGTCGATTTGTACAAGGAGTCAGTTCTTTGATGAAGTTTTCATCCCTTGCCCCTGTCTCGAAGCGCCTGTTCGGGGCTTGCAAGTTGCTCTGCGCTGCCTCGGCCCTTGCGGCTCTTTCCTGCGCGGCCCAGGCGCGCGGCATCAGCGAACTGAATACCGACTACCCGACGGCACTGAGCGTGCAGATCGACCCGAGCGACATCTCGGACGAAGACCTGAATGAAATCCGGGCGGCGGGCTTCGAGTTCGTCCGGTTCGGCGTGCGGCCGCCGCTGAAGAGCGTCAACCCCGGGCAGATCGACTACTCCAAGCTGATCCGGCGCGTGCGCAATGCGAGGCTCGACGCCATCGTGACGCTGTTCGGTGGCCGGGAGATCTGGGGCCACGAACCTTCTGACCTCGGCAGCGGCCAACGGGAAAAGCTGTTCGCGAACTTTGCCGCCGAATTCATGAACGCGCACACCGCCGACGTGGCGGTGTGGGAATTGTGGAACGAGCCCGACTACAAAACCTTTCTGAACCCGGCGCTTTTCTCGAACTTCGAAACCGCGACCGCGGAGTTTTGCAGCAGCATCGCGCAATTGAAGAACCCGCCGAAGATCGTCATGGGGTTCGGCTTTGCGAAGCTTCCGTTCAACCAGGGGCAAGTGCCGCCGCAACTCGAGAATGCCTTCGTCTCGGGAGCCAAGGCCAATTGCCTGACGGACATCTCGATCCACCCCTACCGCTCGATCCCGGAAACGGCGATAGCCGACTACGGAAAGCTGCGCGCCAAGCTGGACCAACTGCAGCTCAACAAGGTCGGCATCGTTGCCTCGGAATGGGGTTATGCGTCGTACCTGCCGGTGCGGGACCGCAACACTCAGGCTGCGCTCATCCTGCGTGAGTACCTGACCAACGTGGCCGCGGGCATCAAGCTCTTGAACCTCTACGCCTGGAAGGACCGGGGAACCTCCGTCGTTTCGAGAGAAGACAACTTCGGGCTCAAGTCGAAGGCCGGCGAGAAGAAAGAAGCGTTTTCCAGCCTGACCGAATTTCTCAAGATCGCCCGGACTTCGAAGAAGGTTTCGTACGACAGCAACGGGAACCTGAACAAGCTGGTGCTGAGCCGTGGAACCACCTTGCTGCACGTGGTGTGGACGCAAAGCTCCGAGCAGAACGTGCTGATTCCCGCAGCCAAGGGCAAGAAGTGCACGCGGGTCGACTTCTTTCCGCAGGTGCATCACGGGAGTTGCGGCAATCCGGTGGAAGGGGGCGTTGCTGCCAAGGCGTCTTCTTATCCGGTGCTGTTCTCCGTCGCGGACTAGGGGATGGCGTCCGGCATTCGAAAACGCCTCGGTGGTCCGATCTATGCCGTTGCAGACCAATGCATCTATAGCGCGAGCCAGCTGCTGCTGAGCTTCGCGCTCGCGCGGGCGCTGTCGCCTTCCGATTTTGGGATTGCGTCGGCATTCCTGGCGATCGTCAGTTTCCAATACATCCTGCATACCGCGGTGGTCCACGAGCCACTGCTGATCAAGCGCCACTACGCCGATCGGTCCGCCGCCTGGTGGAGCTGGGTGCTCGTGCTTGCCGTCTCATTGGCGGGCTTTGCGGCGTGGCAGTTCACGAGCTTCCCCGGGCCGCTGCGCTGGGCCGGCGTTGCGCTCATCGTGGGATACGAAATATTCTGGATCTCCCGCAGCGTCTTGCTCGTGGGGCGCCGGTACCTGGTCCTCTGCATCTCCGGCCTCTTGATCAGCATCGGATACGTGGCGGCCCTGATCGGGGCGAAGCCGGCCACGTGGACGCAGGCGCTGTTGTGGATCGCGGTGATCCAGCTGCCTTTTGCAGCGTTGGTTGCAACGACATTGAAAAGCGTGATCGCGCCGCTGCCGCCGCCCGCCGATTCCGCGGCGCTGACCGTGAAGGAAGCCGCCAGCTATGGCTGGAAGGCGAGTCTTTCGCAGCTCATGAGCTGGATCATGACGGGAGGCGCGATCTTGCTGCTGGGGTCCTCGGCAGATTCCGTGCAAGGCGGCTTGCTGAAGATCTACATCACCTTCCTGCTGCCCATGCAATACGTGCTGCTCGCGTTGGGCTATTACATCTTGCCCAAGCTGGCGGCCGGCTGGAACTCCGAGGGCCGGAAGGATGCATTTCGTCTCTTCATCAAGTTCGTGATCTTCGGCTTCGTGGTGGCCGAGATCGGCGGTGTGCTGCTGGGCCTGCTCGGCCCTTACCTGGTGGTCTTGGCGTTCGGCAAGAACTACAGCGGGATGGATTTCTCGCCGTTCTTTTACGCGCCCGCGATCTTTGGTCTCACGATGTGCCTCCGGACGGGGTTCAGGGCGGCCGCGCGGCCTGGAGCGCTTCTGTGGTGCTCGATGTTCGGCGCCCTGGTCTTCGGGGCCTGCATGCTCGTGGCGAAGCCGCCGATCTCCTACATCCAGACCATCAACGCCATGACGCTGGGCTTCGCCTGCATGGCGGCCCTGATGATCGGATGGCTGTTCGTCATCATGCGCGGCGCTGGTGCCGCCGCGCAGGCTCGCTGATCGCACTTCCAAGACTTTCGCTGCGCGGGTGAGCGGGTGCACCGATTCCTCGGCGGCCCGCCCACCGTTCACCGCGGCGGGGCGAAGTTCAGGATGTTGTCCCCCGCCTTCGGGCCGCCACTGGCGGGCGGCTCGAACTTGTAGGCGCTCGGGTCGCGCGCGGAAGTCATTTCGTAGAGCGGATGGATCCGGGCCAGGCGCGCACCGCCGTCGCGCACCAGTGGTGCCCACGCAAAGTTGGCGGTGAACTTGTTCGAGCGCGGCAGCAGCGCGTCGAAGGGCACGGAAAGATAGATGCCCTTGTCGAAGCTGCCTTCGCCGAACTGCCTGGCCGACACGTTGGTCTTGGTCACATAGGCACCGAGCACCACGCCATTGTCGAAGCGGCGGCTGATGTCGATGGTCACCCCGCGATCGCCGGCCAGGTACTGTCCCGCGCTGACCTTGGCCAGCACGCCGTTCCAGCCGGTGTCCCAGTAGAGGGTTGCATGGCCGGTGTTGACCTTGTAGTCGCGCAGGCCGAAGTCCTGCTCGAAGTCGCGCTGCCGCACGTGGTTGAAGTCGACGCCAATGGCCATCCGGCTGCGCCACGGGCGATAGAGCCATTCCGCGCCGACGCCCGCATACATGCTCTCGAGTGCGCCGCCGTACACGCTGTAGTACTGGTTGTCCGTCAACCGGCCGACGTGGGTCAGCTGCAGCACCGGCATGGTCAGCCGCTTCGAGGTGACGTACTCGCGCTGATAGGTTCGCACGCGCGGCAGGTTGCTGGGCGCCGTGTAGGTGAACTTGTCGAAGTTGTCGACCAAGCGCAGGTTCAACGCACCGTTGACCCAGGTGCTTGGCGTGAAGCGGTATTCCGCAACCGCCTGCACGCCAATCTGGTACAGCAGGAAAGAGTTGGGTCCGCCAAGGATCTGGCCAAGGCTCGGAGTGAGGCCAAAGCTGAACTTCTGGACTTGGCGCTCCCATGGCGCCAGGACTTTGTCGACCGGCGCGGCATCCTTGGCAGCTGAAGTGCCGCCGCCGCCTTTCGCAACCTGAAGGACCGGATCGTCGGCGCCGAGCGGCGGGGGCGCGTAATCGCGCTGGCTCGTGGCGCGCGCTTCGCTTGGCGCCTGTGCCTGGTAGTGCGCCGTCACCCATTCGTTCCGGTCGACCACCTGCGCGTGCAGCGCCAGGCCCCGTTCCGAATAGTGAAGAACGAAATTCTTGATCGAAGCCGGCGCATCGCGATGCAGCACGGCAATGATCTGCTCGACGCGCGCCGTCCGGTAGACGGTGGCGCTTTCGGTGATCCACACGTGCAGCATCGGGCCTTGCGGCGCAATGCGCTGGACGGTCCAGTCGGTGCGGCTTTCGATATCGGCGGCCGTTGCCGCCCAGCCCGGCGACGTGACGGGTGGCGTCGGCGAAAAGCGCGGCGCCGGCGCATCCGCCGTCTTGGGCATCTGCATCGTGGCAAGGTTGGTCTGCAGCGTAAGACCGACCATCACCTTGTTTCCGCGCTCGAAGCCGGCCGAGAAGGTCACACCCGGGGCGTAGCGGTACTCCAGGCCGATGTTGAAGGGCGTGCGCTGCGGCTGGCTGTTGTTGAGCGGCTCGTTCTTGTAGTCGTTGCCTTCGTATTCGAGCTTCAGCGTCAGCGGGTCCCAGGGCGTGCGCCATTGCACCCCGCCAAAGAGCGCGGCAGGTCCGCGAAAGAGCCGGCCGAAATTGGCGCCGCCCCATGTGGTCTCGCTGACTCGCGTCTTGAAACGGCTGCTCAGCGCGTTGAAGGGATTGCCGATGTTTCCGCTGCTTCCCATGTAGCCCCAGCCGATGCCGAGGCTGAAGTCCAGGTCGCCGTGGCGCTTGCTTGCCACCAGGTACTCGGATGAAAAGAGGCCGGTGCCGCCGATGTCGCGAAAGCCCAGCGCCACTTCAGGAAGGTACGCCGACTCTTTCCACAGCCGCGCCTTGAGGTCGATGCTCTTGTCCTTGTAGCCTTGGTTGCTGAGGCCGATGCCATAGATCCGGTTGCTGACGGACGTATAGCGGAAACCCGCTTCCAGCCAGTCCAGCGGCTGGAACATCACGTTCAGCCGCGTATAGGGCGAGACGTGCGTGAGTGAGGTGCGCATGTCCCCGGCCTGGCCCATGCGGGCGGTCGGCGTCTGCAGCAAGCCGGTCTCGCCCCAGTCGTTGCCGCTGGACTGCAGCGCGCGGTATTGCGGCGCCGCCTCGGGGCGCACCGAGATGGCGGTTGGCGCGAAGGTATCGGCCGGTGGCGGGGCCGTGGGAGCGGGCGGCATGTCGGTTGAAGGGGCCACTGCGATGGCTGCAGAAGCGGCAATGGGTGTTGCCGCAACAGGCGTTCCCGCGATTGCGGTGCCGCCTTGCGGCGAGGGCCCTTGCGTCGCCAGGAACTTGATCAAGCCCTCGGAAATCGCATTCAGGTCATCCACGCCGCGCGGCGCTGCCCAGACCCATGCGCCGGGGGCCGGCTCATCGGAGGGGTGCGCGTTCCATCCGGCGACGCCGACACGGGCGATGCGGCCGTCGGGCTGAGCGACCCACGCCCAGTCGTGCTTGCCCTCGGGGTTGCAGGCCACGACGTAGTCCCATGCCGTGCGCCCCGGTTCATGGACCACCTGGCACAGCCGGCCGTCGGGCTGCACGACCGAGATCGTCTTCAGCACGGAAGGAGGCGCGACCAGTTGCTGGCCCGCCTTCAACACCGGATCTTCCTCCGGATGTGCCTCGAGCCAGCGCGGGTCGACGATGCCGAGCGCAACCCGGCCGGTCACGGGAAGGCCTTGCAGCCATTTGATCAGCTGCTGGCGCTGGCCCTGTTGTTCCCGGCGCGCGCGCCGGGTGGCCGCGTCGAGCCGCAGCAGCAACTGGTTCTTGAGAAACTGCTGTGCCAGGCGCTCCTGCGGAACGCGCCACGCCAGCCCGGGAGCCGCGGTTTCGGCCGGCTGGCGCAGCAGCCAGGCGCTCAGCCGCTCGCCGGGACGAATGTCGGCGTCGTTGGCCGGGGTCTTGTTGTCGACGGGGCTGCCGCCGAGGGGCTGCGCCCCGGCGGCGCAAGTCGCCGCCAGCGCGCAGGCTACCGCAGCGCGAAGAGGCCAGGGATGTCTGCCAAAGCCACGGGTAAGCAAACTGCTCATGTACCAGCGCTCGCCGCTGCGACGGGTGCTGGGGGGGAAGGCGTCCACTGCTCGAAGCTCATACACAGGTCATTGGAAATACATTGCTCGGAATAAACGACCCGAGGCGTGCCGCCCGCCTGCGAAACGCCAAAGCGCGCGGGAGGCAGCGAGGCGCTCGAAGGGCGCGAAACGCTGCGCTCCTCGTACCAGCGCAAGGACGCGGCAGCCGTGCCGGCCACGGCGGCTTGCTGCGGCACGGCAATGGGCGTCTGGACGATCTCGTCGCGAATGCCGAACCGGTAGCCAGGCATCATGTCGCGCTCGCGCCCGAAGGTCTTCGGCTGCGAGGCGTTCGCGGCCTCGGCCCACGCCGGCAGCCTTGAAAAGCGCACCTCGCGCCAGTCGGTGGTGAGGCCGGTCGTTCCAACGAGGCGCCCGTCGAGCAATCTGACGACTTCGCCGGCGTTGCTGTACCACACCTCGACAGCGCCTTCAGGGCGCTGGTCGATGTAGCCGAGCACCATGTAGACCGTCTGGCCACCGACGACTACACGCAGGTAACGGTAATTCGGATTGAAAGTGGGCGCCGGTGCGGTGGCAGCACCGCTATATATATGGCGCGCAGTGGCCAGCATGGCCGAAGATCCGGAAGAACAACCGCCAACGCCCAAAAGAATTGCCGCCCAAAGACAGCATTCAATAAGTCGCGTGGCGAGACCAACGCGCGGAGCTTTCAGCGAATGCCCTCCGGCCAGGAGGGCCCGCACGATCAATTCGTGCCGGTGGTGCCCGTGCCGCCAGTGCCGCTCGTGCCGCCCGTACCGCTGCCGCCGCCGCTGTTGCCGCCGTTGCCGCTCCCAATGGCAGCTGCCAGCCCGACGCTCGCGGCGATGCCGCCGGCTTGGTTGGCCGTGATGCGGCCGAATGAGGAATTGGCCGCACCGGTGGCGCTGGCCGGCTGCGGGCCCGGCGTTTGAACGGGCGGGGGGTTTTGGGGCGGGTTTTGAGCCAGCGCAGAAGAAATACCCACGGCGGCAATAAACGCTGCTGAAACCAATGGCTTAATTTTCATGGCGGACATCCTCGTATTTAGCAATTGACAATGGATCAAGATTAGCAGCTGGCGAAGTGTGCCGCAACTAATTTAGCCTTTTTTACAACCGGCGCGCGTGCAATTCGTTGTGTCGAAATGTCTTGAAAATCCAGATTAATTAATTGTTCTTAATTGGCCTTTGGAGGGGCGCCGCGGAGCGCATTCGCACGTGCTCCGACCGGAGCCGTTGAATATGCGCGCAACAGCCCGCTACAATCGTCGGTTGACCCAAGCTCCAGCGAAGAAGACTTAGAGGATCCCCATGAGTGACATGACCTCCGGCTCCCCCCGGATCGACACAAGCAAGCGGACGTGGTTGATCGCATCCAGCTGTGCCGGCGTAGCGGGAGGCGTGGCCACCGCGATTCCCTTCGTGAGTACGTTCCAGCCTTCCGAGAAGGCCAAAGCCGCAGGTGCCGCGGTCGAGGTGGACATCGCCGGCCTCAAGGTCGGCGAGAAGATCACCGTCGAATGGCGCGGCAAGCCGGTGTGGATCCTCAAGCGCTCGCCCCAGCAGGTTGCCGAGTTGCCCAAGCTCGACGGCCAGCTGGCCGACCCGCTTTCCAAGCGGCATCCCGACGAATTCACCCCCACATACGCGCAGAACGAACATCGTTCGATCAAGCCGGACGTGCTGGTGGTGGTGGGCATCTGCACCCACCTTGGCTGTTCGCCGGTCGACCGCCTGCAGGCCGGCCCGCAGCCCTCGCTGCCTGCCGACTGGGAAGGCGGCTTCCTGTGCCCTTGCCATGGTTCCACGTTCGACCTGGCCGGCCGTGTCTTCAAGAACAAGCCCGCGCCCGACAATCTGCCTGTGCCCCCGCACATGTACCTGTCGGAAACCAAGCTCCTGATCGGCGAAGACAAGAAGGCCTGAGGCAGAAGAAGAACATGGCTGAATTCCACGAAATTTCCCCCAATGCGCCCGCGGGCGAAAAGCTTCTCAACTGGGTCGACAACCGCTTCCCGCTGACCAAGCTCTGGAACGACCAGTGGGGCAAGTACTACGCGCCGAAGAACTTCAACTTCTGGTACATCTTCGGCTCGCTCGCGATGCTGGTCCTCGTGATCCAGATCGTGACCGGCATCTTCCTCGTGATGCACTACAAGCCCGATGCGAACCAAGCGTTCGCTTCGGTCGAGTACATCATGCGCGACGTGCCCTGGGGCTGGCTCATCCGCTACATCCACTCGACCGGCGCCTCGGCGTTCTTCATCGTGGTGTACCTGCACATGTTCCGCGGCCTCATGTATGGCAGCTACCGCAAGCCTCGCGAGCTGATCTGGGTCTTCGGCTGCGCGATCTTCCTGTGCCTGATGGCCGAGGCCTTCATGGGCTACCTGCTGCCCTGGGGCCAGATGAGCTACTGGGGCGCCCAGGTGATCGTGAACCTGTTTGCCGCCATCCCGTTCATCGGCCCTGACTTGGCCCTGCTCATTCGCGGCGACTACGTGGTGAGCGACGCAACGCTCAACCGCTTCTTCAGCTTCCACGTCATCGCCGTGCCGCTGGTGCTGCTCGGCCTCGTGGTGGCCCACCTGATCGCGCTGCACGAAGTGGGTTCCAACAACCCCGACGGCATCGAAATCAAGGCCAATCGCGGCCCCGACGGCCATCCGCTCGACGGCATTCCGTCGCACCCGTATTACACGGTGCACGACATCTTCGGCGTGGTGGTGTTCCTCACGATCTTCTCGGCCGTGATCTTCTTCGCGCCGGAAGCGGGCGGGTACTTCCTCGAGTACAACAACTTCATTCCGGCTGATTCGCTCAAGACGCCGAACCACATCGCGCCGGTCTGGTACTTCACGCCGTTCTATTCGATGCTGCGTGCAACCACCGACGACATGGTGAACGTGTTCGCTCTGATCATCGCCCTGGCCGCGGTGTTCAATTTCGTCAAGGGCAAGTCGAGCACGGCGCTGAAGATTGCGCTTGTCGTGGTCGCAGCCGTGGCGATCTTCCTGCTCAAGGCCTTCGACGCCAAGTTCTGGGGCGTGCTGGTGATGGGCGGCTCGGTCATCATCCTGTTCTTCCTGCCATGGCTCGACAAGAGCGAAGTCAAGTCGATCCGCTACCGCCCGACCTGGCACAAGTATGTCTACGGCGTCTTCGTGTTCCTCTTCCTGATCCTGGGCTACCTGGGCATCCAGGCGCCCGGCGTCTGGGGCAACCTGGTCATCGGTTCGTTCGTGCTGGACATCGCGCAGACCATTTCGCAGATCGGCACGCTTTTCTACTTCGGTTTCTTCCTGCTCATGCCGTGGTGGAGCAGCAAGGGCGAGTTCAAGACCGTGCCCGACCGCGTGACCTTCGCCGCCCATTGAAAAGCCCAAGAGAGCTTGAGAGAAACACGATGAAGAAAAGCATTTCTGGCTGGCTCGCGGTTGCAAGCCTGGCATTGGGCCTGACCTTTTCCGCAGCAGCATCGGCCGAATCCGGCGGCCTTGCCTGGGACAAGGCGCCCAACAAAACCACCGACGTCGCCTCGCTGCAGAACGGCGCCAAGCTGTTCGTGAACTACTGCCTGAACTGCCATTCGGCGGCCTTCATGCGCTACAACCGCCTGCAGGACATCGGCATCACCGAGCAGCAGATCAAGGACAACCTTCTGTTCGCCACCGACAAGGTTGGCGAGACCATGAAGGCCAACATCGACGCGCGCCAGGCCAAGGACTGGTTCGGCACCACGCCGCCCGACCTGACGCTGGTGGCACGTTCGCGCGCCGGCCACGGTGGCACCGGTGCCGACTACCTGTACACCTACCTGCGCACCTACTACCGCGACGACACCAAGGCCACCGGCTGGAACAACCTGGTATTCCCGGCCGTCGCCATGCCCAACCCGCTGTGGGAGCTGCAAGGCGAACGCCGTCCGGTCTACAGCAAGGTCGTGCAGCATGGCCATGAGACCGAAGTGTTCAAGGGCTGGGAGCAAGTCACCCCCGGCACCATGACGTCGCTGCAGTTCGACAGCGCGGTCGGCGACCTGGTGAGCTACCTGCAATGGATGGCTGAACCGGCGCAGAACACGCGCATCCGCATCGGCGTGTGGGTGCTGCTGTTCTTGCTCATGTCGTTGGTTTTCGTGTGGCGACTGAACGCCTCGTACTGGAAAGACGTCAAGTAGTTCCGTCCACGCCGACCGGACGCTGTGCGCGCCCGGTCCCACAGAGTGGGTTGCCAACGCGACCCACTCTTTTTGATTTTTAGGAGTCTCTCGCCATGATGGTCTTGTATTCAGGAACGACCTGCCCCTTTTCCCACCGCTGCCGCTTCGTGTTGTTCGAGAAGGGCATGGACTTCGAAATCCGCGACGTCGACCTCTACAACAAGCCTGAAGACATCGGCGTGATGAACCCGTATGGACAGGTGCCGATCCTGGTCGAGCGCGACCTGATCCTGTATGAGTCGAACATCATCAACGAGTACATCGACGAGCGCTTTCCGCATCCGCAGCTGATGCCCGGCGACCCGGTCGACCGCGCGCGCGTGCGCCTGTTCCTGCTCAATTTCGAGAAGGAACTGTTCGTGCACGTGGCCACGCTCGAGAACCGCACGGCCAAGGGCAACGAGAAGGCGCTCGAAAAGGCCCGCGCGCACATCCGTGACCGCCTGACGCAGCTTGCCCCGGTGTTCCTCAAGAACAAGTACATGCTGGGTGATAACTTCTCGATGCTCGACGTGGCGATTGCGCCGCTGCTCTGGCGCCTCGACTACTACGGCATCGACCTCAGCAAGAATGCGGCGCCGCTCCTGAAGTACGCAGAGCGCATCTTCTCGCGCCCGGCCTACATCGAAGCGCTCACCCCGTCCGAAAAGGTCATGCGCAAGTAACTCTGCGTCCAACCGTTCTCCGCTGCTTTCATGATCAACGCGCTCGAGTCGTCCTCCACCCGCCCGTACCTCATCCGGGCGCTGTACGAATGGTGCACCGACAACGGGTTCACGCCCTATGTCGCGGTGCAGGTGGACGAGACCGTCCAGGTGCCGCGCGAGTATGTGAAAAACGGCGAGATCGTGCTGAACATCAGTTTCGATGCGACCAGTTCGCTCAAGCTCGGCAATGACTTCATCGAGTTCAAGGCCCGCTTTGCGGGCAGTGCGCGCGAAATCGTCGTGCCCGTGGGCCGGGTGATTGCCATCTACGCCCGCGAGAACGGGCAAGGCATGGCTTTTCCCGCTCCCGTTCCCGCCGGCAGCAATGCCGATGGGAGTGGCGCCGCATCACCGGCTGGCGCTGCGCCGTCGGCCCAGGGGCCAGCCCGCATGCCGCTGCGCGACGCGTCGCGCGGCACCGAGGGCGACGCCGGAAAAATCGTGCACCTCGTGCCGGACGAAGCGGCCGATGGCGGCAATGATCACGTCGGCTTGCCGGTCGATCCAGACGACGAGCCGCCGCGCCCGCCGGCCGGAGGAGGCAGCCGTCCGTCGCTCAAGCGGGTGAAGTAGCAGAAGAACAGCAGGACGGACCTGGGCGGGCGGCTTTCGCCGCACCGCTAAAATCCAAAAAGAAAATTCGTGCCGCTTTAGCTCAGTTGGTAGAGCACCCGCCTTGTAAGCGGAAGGTCGTCAGTTCGATTCCGACAAGCGGCACCATCTCCCCACAGGGGATCAGCAACGGCCTTTCTTGGCCTGTCCGGGCGGGCAGTGGCCTCCACCGCCGCCGCCATGGCCTTCGCGCTCGGCGTGGTGCGGATGTTGTTCCGCGCGCCGCCAGTTGCCTTCCATCCATCGCCAACCACCGTCCGCCTGCACCCAGCGGCCCGGCGCGTAAGCGTAGTCAGGTCGTGCCGCCTGCCAGAAACCCGTACGCCAGACGTAGGCGCGTTCGTTCCATTGCCAACGGCCGGGCACCCACACCTGGCCTGCGCGCGGTCCCGGCATCGGCTCGTAGCGCGGCGCGGGCGGCGCCACCTGGATCAGGCCAGGCAGGTTGATATTGACCGACACCTGTGCCGCGGCGGGCAGGGCAGACGCGGCCAACGCGGCGGCAACCAGGAGAGTGGAGACTTTCATTGAAACCCTTGAAGTTGAGAACACGCATGCACAACGCAGGCCGGCGCAAAGTGTAATCAGAACATTCCTGAGGGCCCGGGCCGCTGAACCGTGGTACGCAAGCGCGCGGCCATTCCTTCAAGTGCTAGAGTCCAAGCGCACGCAGCACGCCGATGCGCAGACTACGCTTCCTCACCCACCGCCACCGCGCCCCCTCCACCAACCGGGTGCTCGGCCTTCTCCTGGCCTTCAATGCCGGTGCGGTGAATGCGGGGGGCTTTCTGGTGCTGCACACGTACACCTCGCACATGACGGGCTTCGCTTCGCAGTTTGCGGACGGCCTGGTGCTCGGCAACACGAAGCTTCTCTTGAATGCGCTGGGCGCCATCCTTGCTTTTGTGTTGGGCGCGGCCGTGTGCGCGATTCTGGTGAACTGGGGCCGCCAGCATCGCCTGCGCAGTGTCTACGCGGTGCCGCTGCTGCTCGAGGCGGCGCTCATGTTCCCGTTCGGCCTGATGGGCGCCATCACGCTGACCTGGTCGACGCCGTTTGCCGTGCCGCTCACCGTGCTGCTGCTCTCGTTCATCATGGGCCTGCAGAACGCCGTCGGCTCCAAGACTTCCGGTGGCAGCGTGCGCACCACCCACATGACGGGCAACATCACCGACGTGGGCATGGAGCTGGGCAAGCTGATCTATTGGAACGGGCATGCCACGCCGGCACATGCCATGGTTCGCCATGATCGCCGCAGGATTCGAATGGCGGGCGGGCTGATCGGCATGTTCGTTCTGGGCGGTATCGTCGGCGCGCTAGGCTTCAGCTATCTGGGCTTCGTCTGCGTGGTGCCGCTCGCAGCCTTGCTGCTGGCCGTCTCGGTGCCACCGCTCACGCGGGACATACCGCGCTCCCGAACGCTGCAGAAGCTTCTTGCTGCCATCGGCGTGAAGTCACCCGGCCGGAGACGGCCCGCAGGTGCCGATACATCGTCCGAACGCTGACCGGCGCCCGCGAGTTGAGCCGCCAGCCGCTGGCGCGCGCGGTTTCAGATTGCGCCGACGCTGCCCGTGATCGGCAGCACGATGCCTGTGATGTAGCTGGCGCAGCTTGGCGCGGCCAGGAACACATAGGCGGGAGACAGCTCCTCGGGTTGTGCCGGCCTCTGCAGGTCGGTCTTCTTGCCGAAGTCCTTCACCTTCTCGGGCGGGCTGTCCGCCGGGTTCAAGGGGGTCCACACCGGCCCCGGCGCGACCGCGTTCACTCGGATGCCCTTGGGCAGCAGGTTGCTGGCCAGTGACTTGGTGAACGCATGAATGGCACCCTTGGTGGTCGAGTAGTCGAGCAGGTGCGCGCTTCCTTCCAGGCCCGTGACCGAGCCGGTGTTGATGATCGACGCGCCCTGGCCCAGGTGCGGCACCGCAGCGCGCGCCATTTGGAAGTAGCCGAAAACATTGGTCTTGAGCGTGAGGTCGAAGCGCTCGTCGGTGATGTCCTCGATCGAGGCCGCGTGCAATTGGAACGCCGCATTGTTCACGAGGATGTCGAGCTTGCCGAAGGCTTGGAGGGTCTTGTCGATGGCGTCGCGGCAGAACGCCGGTTCGCACACGTCGCCCTTGATCAGGATGCAGCGCGCGCCTTCGTTCTCGACGTGGCGCCGTGTTTCCTCTGCGTCCTCGTCTTCTTCCAGGTAGACGATGGCCACGTCGGCGCCTTCACGGGCATAGAGCACCGCCACGGCGCGGCCAATGCCCGAATCCCCGCCGGTCACCAGCGCCGCCATGCCCTCGAGCTTGCCGCTGCCCTTGTAATCCGGCGCCTCGAAGCGGGGGCGCAGCGCCATCTCCGCTTCCAGGCCTGGCTTGCTCAAGTGCTGTGCCGGCATCGGATTGACCGGCTGGGACCGCGGGCCGGCTTGCGCCGGCTGGCCGGATTTCTTGGCCGCCGGCTTTGCGCTGTCTTTCGCGTCCTGCTCGCGTTGGACTGCACGGTGCCTGGAGGCCGTGTGGGCTGTTCCTCCCCGGCTTTTGGCTGACTTTGCGGATGATGCGGTGGTCGATTTCATGGTGCTTGGGCTCCTCATGTGAACGACCACCGTAAAACTCTGGTGCCCCGCCTGCGTAGGAATCCGTCCCGACTGCTCGCCCGTCGTGTCGCGCGATTTCCGCTTCGCTTGCAAGGAGTAACGACGCACGCCTACGCCCCTGCCGCGGGGGCTTGCGCATCGTCAGGGCTTCCCGACTCTGGAGCAGGGGCGATGCAGCCTGAAAAGGAAACGAAGGAAGCCGGCAAACGCAAAGGAAACGGCAACAGAAGCAATGGCAACGGCAACGGCAAGGCAAATCGCCCGCGCCGCAAGCATCCTTCGCTCCAGGCATTGACGCACCGGAACATCGAGTCGATTCTGGAGCTGGAAGAAGAAAGCCGGCGCGCAAAGCCGATGCTTTACAGGCTGGTTTCCCGCATCTCGCGCTTTTGCGGCACGGTGGCGTTCCTGTGGTGGAACCTCGGATTTTTTGCCGCCTGGATCCTGCTCAACCAGTTTGTCTGGCGCATCGATCCGTACCCCTTCACCTTTCTGCTCGTCCTGGTTTCCATCGAGGCCATCGTGCTGGCGATCATGATCCTGATCAGTCAGAACATGTCTGCCGAGGTAAGCGAGCATCGGCACCACCTCGACCTGCAGGTCAATCTGCTGAACGAACGAGAAATGACCGCGTTGCTGCGCCTTGCGACCCGCATGGCGGAAAAACTCGAACTGCCCTTGGAATCCCACGAGGAGGTGAAAGCCCTGACGGAGCGCGTCGATCCCGGCAAGGTGCTGCACCAGATCGTGGAGGCTGAGGCCTCGCACGAGGAGCGCGGCTGACGGGAAGGCGGAGCCGCTAGGGCAGCTCTGCGCCTTCGACCAGAAAGCGCACGCGCCGCACACCCTGCCATTCGTCGGCATCGAGCCGGAAGGCCAGCTTCACGCGCGCGGGCAGCGGATCGGTATGGCCGAACCAGATACCATCGACCGGCTGCCCCTGATGCCGCAGCTTGAGCGCGAGGTGCTTCTCGCCCACCAGGCGCTGCGACACCACCTCCACTTCTTCGCTGAAAGTGGGCGGGGCGAAACCCTGGCCCCACACCTCGCGGTGCAGCGTGTCGACCAGGTCGATGCGCATGTACTCGCGGGCCAGCGGCCCGTCGGTGTCGAGGCGGCGCGTCAGGGTGGCGGCGTCGAGCCACTCGTGCGCCACTTCGGCCAGCGCCTGTTCGAAAACCTCGAACTTCTCGCGCGCGACGGTGCAGCCGGCTGCCATCGCGTGGCCACCGAAGCGCAGCAGCACGCCCGGATGGCGCTTCGCCACCAGGTCGAGCGCATCGCGCAGGTGAAAGCCCGGAATCGAGCGGCCGGAACCCTTGAGCTCGTGTTCCTTGCCCGGCGCGCCGCTTGCGGCAAACACGAAGGTCGGGCGGTGAAAGCGGTCCTTGATGCGCGAGGCCACGATGCCGACCACGCCTTCATGAAAGTCGGCATCGAACACGCTGATGGCGGCCGGCGGTGCTTCGCCGCCATCGGCCGTAGGGCCGAACAGCGATTCGGCCAGCAGCAGCGCCTGGTCGCGCATGCCGCCCTCGATGTCGCGCCGCTCGCGGTTGATGCCGTCGAGCATGCGCGCCAACTCGTCGGCGCGGCCGGCATCGTCGGTCAGTAGGCATTCGATGCCCAGCGTCATGTCGGCCAAGCGGCCGGCGGCGTTGATGCGCGGACCGAGTGCAAAGCCGAAGTCGAATGTGGTGGCCACCGCGGCATTGCGTCCCGCGGCCTTGAACAGCGCCGCAATCCCCGCCGGCAGCGCCCCAGCGCGAATGCGCCGAAGGCCCTGTGCGACGAGCCGGCGGTTGTTGGCGTCGAGCTTCACCACGTCGGCCACGGTGCCGAGTGCCACCAGCGGAAGCAGCACGTCCAGCTTGGGCTGCGTGGCCGCGGTGAAAACGCCGCGTGCGCGCAGTTCGGAGCGCAGCGCCAGCAGCACGTAGAACATCACGCCCACGCCGGCGATGCTCTTGCTTTCGAAACCGCAGCCGACCTGGTTGGGATTCACCAGCACGTCGGCGGCCGGCAGTTCAGGGCCCGGCAGGTGATGGTCGGTCACCAGCACCTGCAGCCCGCGCGCCTTGGCGGCGGCCACGCCCTCGACGCTGGCAATGCCGTTGTCGACGGTGATCAGCATGTCGGCGCCGCTGTCCGCCACCCGCTCGGCGATTGGCGACGTGAGACCGTAGCCGTCGACCACGCGGTCGGGCACCAGGTAGCTCACGTTTTTTGCGCCGAGAAGGCGCAGGCCGCGCACCGCCACGGCGCACGCGGTGGCGCCGTCGCAGTCGTAGTCGGCCACGATGCACAGGCGCTTGTCCTGTGCCATGGCATCGGCCAGCAGCACCGCTGCCTCGCGCGCGCCGTGCAGGGTGTCGGGCGGCAGCAGGCGCGCCAGGCCGTCGTCGAGGTCGTCCTTGGCAAGCACGCCGCGCGCGGCGAAGAGGCGTGCGAGCAGTGGGTGTACGCCGGCCTGCTCGAGCGCCCAGACCGTGCGGGGCGGAATCTCTCTCGCGATGATTTTCATAGCGCCTCGAGCACGCTCGCGGCGCGCGGCCGGTCGAACAGGCTTCGGGCCCAGCCCACCAGTCCGCGCTGCTGCACCGCGTAGCGCTGCGCCGCGCGGTCGCCGCACAGCGTGAGCATGACGTCGGCGCCGGCGGTGTACTCGGCCAGCAGGCTTGCGAGGGTGCTTGCGTCGAGCGCCTGCCAGGCTTCGGCCCAGCCCGGTCCGTCGTCGCGCAGCGCGGCCACGCGCAGCGCGTCGCTCACGGTCGGTGGCTCGGTGTCGGCCGGGGGAATGCCCGTGGGCAGCGCGCCAGTGCCGCTGAGCCAGAAAGAGTTGATCGGCGGCACGCCGCGCGCGGCGCGATCGTCGTTGACGCGCTGGGTATAGAGCAGCATCTGCATTTCGTTCTGAAGCCGACGCAGCGGCCGTGCGGCTTCGGCCAGGGGCGACCATTGCGAAATGCGATGGCCCACCGCGCGGTCGATGGACGCCGTGGCCAGTCCGTCGAAGATGTGCGCGCGCGCCAGCCAGCGGCCGGGGATGGCGGACGGGTGCAGGGCAATGCCGTCTTCGTCGAAGAAAGGATGCGCGGCGGCCAGCAGCGTGGCCGATTCGGCGGCGTCGATCTCGATGGCGGCCGGGTCGCCCAGCACAACGTCGTCGATGCCCACTTGCCAGTTGCACAGCGAGACCAGGCCCCAGCCTTCGTGGTCGCCCGGTTCGGCGATGCCGGCCTGCCTGGCTTCCAGCGCGGCCCATGGAATGCAGCCATCGGCCGCCGGGATGCCCAGCGCCTTGGCGAGCGCCCGTTCATGGGGCGGTGAGCGCGTGCTTTCGTCCTGCGTGTCGGTCTCCGCCAGCGAAAGGCGGGAGAGCAGGGCCTCGAGGTTGGGCAGCCGGAGAGAGGGCCATGCCGCGCGGCATGCCGGGGAACCGCGGCCGGCAAAGGGAATCAACAGATGACGGGGGAGAGGTTCGGCCATTTCCCTATTGTCCGGGATGCTAGGATGAAAAGCCCCCCGCAGCGCCATTGGCGCATCCCGATTGGGGGGCGCACCTGTCAGCCCGGCAAAGCCGTATCCGCGGTGCTCCTGGCTGAGCTCAAACTGAAAATATGCGACTTCCTTACGAACTGCAGCTCGGCTGGCGCTATACCCGCGCAGGCCGCGCGACGCGGCGCAACGGCTTCATCTCCTTCATCTCCGGCGTGTCGATGCTCGGCATTGCATTGGGGGTGGCGGCGCTGATCATTGTGCTCAGTGTGATGAACGGCTTCCAGAAGGAGGTGCGCGATCGCATGCTCGGCGTGGTGTCGCACATCGAGATTCTTTCCCGCGACGGCCAGGCGCTGCCCGACATCGACGCCATCACGGCGGCGGCGCGCAAGAACCCCGAGGTGATCGGCGCCGCGCCCTTCATTGCCACGCAGGCACTCATTGCGCGCGGCGAAGACATGAAGGGCACGCTGGTGCGCGGCATCGTGCCCAAGCTCGAACCCGAGGTCACCGACATTGCCACCACCGCGCAAAAGGGCACGCTCGACAAGCTGGTGCCGGGCCAGTTCGGCATTGTGCTCGGCGGCGAGTTGGCGCGCTCGCTGTTCGTGCAGCCGGGCGACCAGGTCACGCTGGTGGCGCCAGGCGGGCAGGTCACGCCCGCGGGCGTGGTGCCGCGGCTCAAGCAGTTCACCGTGGTGGGCACCTTCGATTCGGGCCACTACGAATACGACTCGGCGCTGGCCATGATTCATGCGGAAGACGCCCAGCGCGTGTTCCGGCTCGACGGGCCGACCGGCATCCGCATCAAGCTCAAGGACCTGAACGAGGCGCGTGACGTGGCCGACCAGATGGCCGTCACGCTGCCTGGCCAGTTCCTCATTCGCGACTGGACGCGCCAGAACAAGACCTGGTTTGCGGCCGTGCAGGTCGAGAAACGCATGATGTTCATCATCCTCACGCTCATCGTGGCGGTGGCGGCCTTCAACCTGGTGTCCACGCTAGTGATGACCGTGACCGACAAGCGCGCCGACATCGCCATCCTGCGCACGCTGGGCAGTTCGCCGCGCAGCATCATGGGCATCTTCGTGGTGCAGGGGGCAATGGTCGGCGTGATCGGCACCGTGGCCGGGCTGTTGCTGGGGCTGGGCATCGCCTACAACATCGACGTGATCGTGCCGGCGCTCGAGCGGCTCTTCCATGCCAGCTTTTTGCCGAAGGACATCTACCTGATCAGCAAGATGCCGAGCGATCCGCAGCGAAGCGACATCATGCCGATCGCGATCATTTCCCTGGTCCTGGCTTTCCTGGCCACGCTGTATCCGAGCTGGCGCGCCAGCCGCGTCAATCCCGCCGAGGCCCTGCGCTATGAGTGAACAACAAAATGCCGCCACGCCGGGCAATGGCGTGGTGCTGAAGGCGCGCGGCCTGACCAAGCGCTTCCATGAAGGGCGCATCGACCTCACCGTGCTGCACGGTGTCGACCTCGACGTGCGCGCCGGAGAAACGCTGGCGATCGTTGGCGCTTCGGGTTCCGGCAAGAGCACGCTGCTGCACCTGATGGGCGGACTCGACGGGCCTACGGCCGGCAGGGTCGAACTGCTCGGCAAGGACATCGCGCATGCCGACGCGGCCCAGCAGGGGCGGCTGCGCAACGAGCACCTCGGCTTCGTCTACCAGTTTCACCACCTGCTGCCCGAGTTCAGCGCGCTCGACAACGTGGCGATGCCCCTCAAGATCCGGCGGATGGCGCCCGCGCAGGCGGCGGCCGCTGCCACCAAGATTCTCGAAAGCGTGGGCCTGGGCGAGCGCTTGCACCATCGGCCGGCCGAGCTCTCCGGCGGCGAGCGCCAGCGCGTGGCCATTGCACGTGCGCTGGTCACGCAGCCGGCTTGCGTGCTGGCCGACGAGCCCACGGGCAACCTCGACCGCAACACGGCCGACACCGTGTTCGAGCTGATGATCGAGCTGGCGCACAAGCACCGCACCGCCTTCGTGATGGTCACGCACGACCAGGAGCTTGCCAAGCGCTGCGATCGCGTGCTGCAACTGGTGGCAGGGCGGCTGGCCGGCTGAGTTGCAGCTGCCGCTTGCCACGGTGCCTGCAATGTCGCGAAACTGTGTGCCTGGCCGGCAAGATGCCGTTCAATCACAGGAGCGCTTCTTCATCATGCAAACCGACGACGACACCCCACCCGCGGCCACGGCCGAGCCGCGCAATTCCTACCTGGAAGAAAAAGCCTTCAAGTCGCGCACGCTGCTGATTTTTGGCAGCATCACCGACGCCGTGGCCGCCGACGTGACGCGCCGGCTCATCGCGCTCGATGCCGACAGTCCTGAAAAACCCATCGACATTCTCGTGAGCTCGCCCGGCGGCCACCTGGAGTCGGGCGATGCCATCCACGACATCGTGCGTTTCATCAGCGCACCGGTGAACATGATCGGCACCGGCTGGGTGGGCAGCGCCGCCACGCACCTTTACTTGTCGGTCCCCCGCGAGCGGCGTGTGTGCCTGCCCAACACGCGCTTTTTGATTCACCAGCCCAGCGGCGGCGCAGGCGGGCAGGCGACCGACATCGCGATCCAGGCGCAGGAAATCATCAAGGCGCGGCATCGCATCGCGCACGAGATTGCGCGCGAGACCGGCAAGCCGATCGACGTGGTGTTGGCCGACATCGAGCGCGACCGCTGGCTGTCGGCCGCGGAGGCGGTCGAGTACGGGCTGGTCTCGCGCATCATCCAGCGCAAGACCGAGCTGCTGTAGTTATTTGGGCTTGTAGGCCACCACGTCGATCTCGACCTTGGCGTCGACCATCAGCCGTGCCTCGGTGGTCGAGCGTGCCGGCTTGTTTTCACCGAAGTAGCTCATGTAGATGCGGTTGAAGGCACCAAAGTCGCGCGCGTCCTGCAGCCAGACCGTGCTCTTGCAGACGTCGTCGAGCGTGGCGCCGGCCAGCGCCAGCACTTTTTTCAGGTTTTCCATCACTTGGCGCGTCTGCGCCTCGATACCGCCCACCACGATCTCGCCTTCGGCATTGGCAGGCACCTGGCCCGACACGTAGATGAAATCGCCGGCGCGCACGGCCGGGGAGAAAGGACGTGCCTGGCGGTCAGAGGCGACGGGCGGGGCGCCGAGGTATTCGAGCGGCATGGGAGAACTCCTGAAGTGAAGACGAGGAAGAAAAGAGGGATCCCAAGTATCCGCCCAATCTGAAAATCCCTTTCAGAATAACCCTAAAACGAGGGTTAACACGGATGATTTGGCATGGATAGTGCTTCAAAGTGCGGGCCGAAGAGAAAATTTCTTTCACAAACAGCCTGCCCCATGAAGGAGTTCCCCATGTTCCACGCCGGTCTTGTCCAGCGCCTGCCGAAGCTGTCGAAGCGCAGCCTGCTGGGCGCTTCCCTGCTCGCGATGCTGTGTGCCGCGCTGCCTCACCAGCAAGCGCATGCCCAGGGGCCGCGCACCTTCGCCACGCTGGCCATGGTGGCCGAACCGCAGACGCTCGACCCGATGGCCTCGACGGCCGACCTGGTCGGAACCATCATGCAGCACGTGTACGAGACGCTCTACACCTTCGACGCCAAGTGGAACGTGGTGCCGATGCTGGCCGAGACCATGCCCAAGATCTCCGCCGACGGCAAGACCTACGCCATTACCCTGCGCAAGGGCGTGATGCTGCACAACGGCCGCGAACTCAACGCCGACGACGTGGTAGCCAGCCTGCAGCGCTGGATGGACCAGTCGCCGCGCGGCAAGGCCGTGGGCAAGGAAATCGAGAGCCTCAAGGCCAAGGGCCCGCTGGGCGTGGAGATCGTGCTGAAGGCGCCGTATGCGCCGCTGCTCTCGCAGCTCGCATTGCCCAGCGGCATGGCGGCCATCATGGCCAAGGATTCCATCGCTTCGCCGCTGAAGGATTTCGTCGGCACCGGTCCCTACAAGTTCAAGGAGCGCCGCCCCGACCAGTTCGTGCTGCTCACGCGCTTCGACAAGTACACGGCGCGCAAGGAGCCGGCAAGCGGCTATGGCGGCAAGCGCGAAGCCGCCATCGAAGAACTGCGCTTCGTGCCTGTGCCCAACGCCAGCACGCGCGTCGAAGGTGCGCTGGCCGGCCAGTACGACTTTGCCGACCTGCTGCCGGTCGAGGCCCTGCCGCGCCTTGAAAAGTCCGGCGGCAAGACCGTGCCGATCATGACGCCGTCGTTCGGTTTCCCGTATCTCGTGCTCAACACCAAGGAAGGCGTGGCCGCCAACCAGGCCCTGCGCCAGGCGATCCAGTCGGCGCTCGGCGAAGGCGAGATGCTCGCGGCCGGCTTCGGCGACACGCGCTTCTTCGTGGCCGAAGGCAACCACTTCCCCAAGGGCTCGCCGTTCTATTCGACCGCCGGCACCACGCTCTACAACGAGCGCAACGCTGCCAAGGCCAAGGAGGCCGCGGCCAAGGCGGGCTACAAGGGCGAGCCGATCCGCGTGCTCACCAGCCGCCAGTACGACTTTCACTACAACATGTCGCTGCTGATGGCCGAGCAGCTCAAGCGCGCCGGGTTCAAGGTCGACCTGAGCGTGGTCGACTGGGCCACGCTGGTGCAGCGCCGCAACGATGCGAAGTTGTGGGACATCTACGTGACGCACTCGGGCCAATTCCCCGAGCCGATGCTTTCGCCGCCGCAGCTTGGCGACGGCGCGCCCGGCTGGTGGGACACGCCCGCCAAGAAGTCCGCCCTGCAGGCCTTCAATGTCGAAAGCGATCCAGCCAAGCGCGGCGCGCTGTGGGGCAAGGTGCAGCAGGTGGTCTACGAAGAAGTGCCGTACATCAATGTCGGCAAGTTCAACGGGCTGTCGGCCAAGAGCCCGGCGCTGGACAACTACCAGCCCGCGACCTGGCCGTTCTTCTGGAACGCCCGGATCAAGTAATGGGACTGGCCGCTCGCGCATTGCCTCGACAAGACTGCATCCCATGATCCGTTACATCGCCTCCCGTGCCGCCGGCATGCTCGTCGTGCTCGCCATCGTGGCGGTGCTCGTCTTCGTGCTCACGCGCGCGGCCTCGGGCGATCCGGTTTCGGTGTTGCTCGGCGACCAAGCCACCGCGGTGGACATTGCCCGCGTGCAGAAGGAGTACGGGCTCGACAAGCCGCTGCCCGTGCAGTTTGGCTACTGGCTGCGCGAAGTGCTGCAGGGCAACCTCGGCACCTCCATCTTCCTGCAGCGGCCGGTGACGCAGGCGCTCTGGGAGCGTGCCGAGCCCACCACGCTGCTCGCGCTGATGGCCGTCGCCATTGCCGCGCTCATCGGCGTGCCGTGCGGCATCGTCTCGGCGGTGTTCCGCGGGCGCGTGGTCGACCAGCTCTTCACCGGCATTGCGATGCTCGGCGCGAGCATTCCGAGCTTCTGGCTCGGCATCGTGCTGATCCAGATATTCGCGGTGTCGTTTGGCTGGTTTCCGGTGTCGGGGTACGGCGCGCCCGACGCGCCTTTCGCGGAGCGGCTGCATGCGCTGGTGCTGCCGGCCACGGTGCTGGGTTTGCTGAACTCGGCGCTCATCATCCGCTTCACGCGGGCCTCGATGCTCGACGTGCTGGGCGAGGACTATGTGCGCACCGCGCGCTCCAAGGGCCTGAGCGAAAGCACGGTGGTGCTCAAGCATGCGCTGCGCAACGCGCTGGTGCCGATCGTCACGGTGATCGGCCTCACGGTCGCGCTGATGATCGGCGGCGCCGTCATTACCGAGACCGTGTTCGGCCTGCCGGGCGTCGGCAACCTGGTCGTGAGCGCGGTGCTGCGGCGCGACTATCCGGTGATCCAGGGCGCGCTGCTCGTGATTGCGGCGATCTACGTGCTGATCAATTTTTCGATCGACCTGCTGTACGCCGTCGTCGATCCGCGTGTGAAGGTTTGAGAGCAACACCATGCAAATGCCCCGAATGCTCCGCCAGCTGATGCATCGCCGCATCGTGATGATCTCCGCGCTGGTGCTGCTGGTGATTGCGGTGCTCGCCATCGGCGCGCCGCTGTTCGCCTCCATCGACCCCAACGACACGGCGGTGCTGCAGCGCCTGAAAGGTCCGAGCGCCGAGCACCTGCTGGGCACCGACGAGCTCGGCCGCGACATGTACTCGCGCATCGTGCACGGTGCGCGCTACTCGCTTGCCATCGCGGCGCTCACTGCGCTGGGTTCGGTCATCGCCGGCACCGTGCTGGGCCTGATGGCCGGCTTCTTCCGCCGGCTCGACACGCCGCTGATGCGTGTGGTCGACGCGATGATGTCGTTCCCCGACATCCTGCTTGCCATTGCGCTCGTGGCCATCCTCGGGCCTTCGCTCATCAACACGGTGCTGGCGCTGGTGCTGGTCTACACGCCGCGCGTGGCGCGGGTGGTGCGGGCCTCGACGCTGGTGGTGCGGGAGCTGCTGTTCGTCGAAGCCGTGCGCGCGCTGGGCGTGCGCACCTCGCGCATCCTGTGGCGGCACATCTTGCCGAACCTGATGTCGCCCATCCTCGTGCAGGTGTCGTTCATCTTCGCCTACGCCATCCTGGCCGAGGCGGGGCTCTCGTTCCTCGGCGTCGGCGTGCCGCCGGAGATCCCGACCTGGGGCACCATGGTCGCGGGCAGCCAGCAGTACGCGCACCAGGCCTTCTGGGTGGTGCTCTTCCCGGGACTCGCGATCATCTTCACGGCACTTTCGCTGCAACTGCTGGGCGACGGCGTGCGGGACCTGCTCGACCCCAAACTGAAGAAGACCCTGTGATGACGACCACGAAAACACCGCGTCTTCAGGTCAGCAACCTGAGCACCAGCTTTCCCACCGAGGACGGCCTGATCCGTTCGGTGGCCGACGTGAGCTTTTCGATCCAGCCCGGCAAGACCACGGCGCTGGTCGGCGAATCGGGCTCGGGCAAGTCGGTCACCAGCCTCACGCTGATGCGCCTCCTGCCCAAGACCGCGAATGCGCAGGTCAGCGGCCGGGCCGCTTTCGTGACCCGCGAAGGCAAGACGCTCGACCTGCTGCAGATCGGCGAACGCGAGATGCGCAGCCTGCGCGGCAACCAGCTGTCGATGATCTTCCAGGAGCCGATGACCAGCCTGAACCCGGTCTTCACCATCGGCGAGCAGATTGCCGAGAGCGTGCGGCTGCACAAGGGGCTGGACCGCAAGGCGGCCATGGCCCACGCGCTGCGCATGCTGGAGCTGGTCGAGATTCCGGCTGCGGCGCAGCGCATCCACGAGTATCCGCACCAGCTTTCGGGCGGCATGCGCCAGCGCGTGATGATTGCGCTGGCCATGGCCTGCGACCCGACGCTGCTGATTGCCGACGAGCCCACCACCGCGCTCGACGTGACCATCCAGGCGCAGATCCTCGAGCTCATGCGCCGGCTGCAGGCCGAGACCGGCATGAGCATCCTCTTCATCACCCACAACCTGGGCGTGGTCGCGCACCATGCGGACGACGTAGTGGTGCTCTATGCGGGCCGCGTGGTCGAGAGCGCGCCCGTGCGGCCGCTGTTCGCGCAGCCCGAGCATCCGTATACGCAGGGCCTGTTGGCGTGCCTCCCGGGCAAGGCGCGGTTGCCGGGGCAGCCCAAGCCGAAGCGGCTGTTCGCGATTCGTGGGCAGGTGTCGAGCCCGCTTGCGCCGCCGCCGGGGTGTGCTTTCGAGCCGCGTTGCGACCATGCGCTGCCGGGTTGCAAGGAGGCGATTCCGCCGCTCATCGACATCCGTCAGGACCGCCAGGCGCGATGCATCCGCGTGCAGCCGGACGCAACCCTCGCGAGAGCTGCATGACGAGCGCGCTGTCCCCGTCTTGCCCCCTCTCCCGCGTGCGGGAGAGGGCTGGGGTGAGGGTGACCCCTGTGGCCTTCGCATGCACCCTCATCCCCCGCCTTCTCCCGCAAGCGGGAGAAGGGGCCAATACAACATTCCCACGATGACCACCGCCGCTCCCCTCATCGAAGTCCGCGGACTCAAAAAATACTTCGGCAGCAGCGACCGTCCGGTGCGCGCGGTCGACGACGTGTCGTTCGCCATCCAACCCGGCGAAACCCTGGGCCTCGTCGGCGAATCCGGTTCCGGCAAAAGCACCATCGGCCGCACCGTGCTGCGCCTTGTCGAGCGCACCGCGGGCCAGGTGCTCTACCGCGGCGACGACATCGGCGTGCTGTCGGGCGAACGCATGCGCAAGCTGCGCAGCAAGCTGCAGATCATTTTCCAGGACCCGTATGCGAGCCTGAACCCGAAGATGCGCATCAGCGCCATCCTCGGCGAGGCGCTGTCCACGCACGGCCTGCACAAGGGCGCCACGGCGCGCGACAAGCGCATTGCCGAGCTGCTCGAAACCGTGGGCCTGCGCGCCGAGCATGCGAGCCGCTTTCCGCACGAGTTCTCGGGCGGCCAGCGCCAGCGCATCGGCGTGGCGCGCGCGCTCGCGGTCGAGCCCGAGTTCATCGTGGCCGATGAGCCGCTGTCGGCGCTCGACGTGTCGATCCAGTCGCAGGTCATCAACCTCTTGGCCGACCTGCGCGAGCGGCTCGGCCTCACCATGCTCTTCATCTCGCACGACCTCGACGTGGTCGAGTACCTGTGCGATCGCGTGGTGGTGCTGTACCTCGGCAAGGTGATGGAAGTGGCCACCACCGATGAGCTGTTCGCGCGGCCCTCGCACCCCTACACGCAAGCGCTTTTGGCCGCGAGCCCGAAGCCCGACCCCACACTCGCAACGGAGCGCATCGCGCTCAAGGGCGACATTCCCAGCCCGATTTCGCCGCCATCGGGTTGCGTGTTCCGCACCCGCTGCCCGCACGCTATTGACGCTTGCGCACGGACGGTGCCGCCGCTCGACGAGATTTCTCCCGGACACTACAGCGCCTGCATCCGCAAGGAACTGCTCTCCCAAATTGCCGCATGACCATGACCGACACCATTGCCACCGCCGCTACAGCCGACAAGGATTTCAACGACCCGGTGCTGGGCAGCAACTTCAAAGGCTACCCGCGCACCCAGCCGCCGCGCCGCCGCAGCGAGGTGGGCGCCGCGGGCTGGAACGTGCTGGCCGGTGACCTGCCGCTGCCGCTGGCCGTGCTCAAGCGCGAGGCGCTGGAGCACAACCTGGCGTGGATGCAATCGCGCGTGCGCGAGTGGGGCATCGACCTTGCGCCGCACGGCAAGACCACCATGTCGCCGCAGCTCTTTCAGCGCCAGCTCGATGCCGGCGCCTGGGGCCTCACCTTCGCCACGGTGACGCAGCTGGCGGTGGGCGTCGCGGCCGGTGCGCGCCGCACGCTCATCGCCAACCAGGTGGTCAGCGATGAAGACCTGGCCGGAATCCAGTTGCTGTTGCAGGCGCACGCGGACCTGCGCGTGGTGTTTCTGGTCGATTCGCTCGCGCAGCTCACGCTGATCGAAGACTGGTCGAAGCGCCATCCCGAGAGCGTGCCCTTCGAGGTGATGCTCGAAATCGGCGTCGAGGGCGCGCGCACCGGCTGCCGAACGCATGAAGAGGCGGTGGCGCTCGCCACGCGCCTGCGCGCCAGCGACGCGGTCAAGCTCGTTGGCATCGAGACGTATGAAGGGCAGGGCGCTACCGGTTCCAGCGAACCCGACACGGCCTACGCCAACGCGCTGATGGACCGCGTGGAAGCCATCGCGCGCCACTGCGACGCGCAGCAGCTGTTCGAGACCGATGAGGTGCTGGTCTCGGCCGGCGGTTCGGCCATCTTCGACTTGGTGGCGGGCCGCCTGAAGCCCGCGCTCAATTCGCCGGTGCGCGGCCTGCTGCGCTCGGGCTGCTATGTCACGCACGACCATGGCTTCTACAAGCGCATGGTGAGCGCGGTCGATGAGCGCCTGGGCTGCGATTGCGGCGAGAGCCTGCGCCCCGCGATGGAAGTTTGGGCCACGGTGCAGTCGCGGCCCGAGGCCGGCCTCGCCATCCTGGCCGTCGGCAAGCGCGACATCTCCTTCGATCTCTCGATGCCCGTGCCGATCGCGCGCGCCGCACGCGGCATGCTCGAAGCGGAGGACGTGCCCGCCGGCTGGAAGATCACCGCGCTCAACGACCAGCACGCCTACCTCCGCTGGGATGCGTCCGAAGAAGCACAGGCCCCGGTGGTCGGCGACCGCGTCGGCCTCGGCATTTCGCACCCTTGCACCACCTTCGACAAATGGCGCTGGATGCCGGTGGTCGAAGAGAACTACCGCGTGAGCGACGCCGTCGCCATGCATTTTTGAACGCGTGCCGATGACTCCCTCATTGCTTCAGAAGATCGCCGAGCTCCGCAGCAGCGCGCCCGCCACGCGGCGCGCGATTCTCGACCTCATTCTCGAAGACCCCGACCGCGCGCTGGAAGAAAGCTTCGAGCAGCTGGCCGAGCGCTCGCGCAGCTCGGTGCCCACCATCATGCGAACCTGCCGCGACCTGGGCTTTGCGGGGCTGCGCGAATTCAAGCTTGCTCTGGCACAAGAGCTCGCGCTCGGTGGATCGCCCCTGCACCGGCGTGTGAATATCGAGGATGCGGCCGATGAAGTGGTCGGCAAGATCGCGCGTAGCGCCGCGGCCTCGGTGTCGGGCGTGCGCGGGCAGCTCGACATGCAGGTGCTCGAAGGAGCGGTCGCCGCCATCGCCGCCGCGCCGCACGTGGACCTGTACGGCGCCGGAGCCACCTCGTGGTTCATGGCCAACGACCTGCAGGCGCGACTCTTCAGGCTGGGCCTCTCGGCCAACGCCTGGACCGACTATCACCTGCAGCAGGTGGCGGGTGCGGCGCAGCGTCCGGGCGGGGTGGTCATTGCCATCTCGCACGTGGGCGGTATGCCCTCGCTGCTTGATGCCGTGGACATTGCGCGCGGACAGGGCGCCAAGGTGGTCGCGCTCACGCGGCCCGGCACTGCGCTGGCAGCCAAGGCCGACTTCCTGCTGGGTCTCTCGGTGCCCGACGACGCCGTAATGCACGTGGGCATCGACGCCTACCTGACGCATCTCACCGCCATCGAAATTCTCACGGTGCTGGTGGCCCAGCGCCGCGGCGAGCCCGCCGTGCAGCGCCTGCAGCGCGCACGCGAAGCCTTCCAGCGCCATGGCATCGACGCCTCCACGCATCCGCTTCAAAGCTGGGACGGCGGCGGCATCAACAGCAAAGGCCGCGCATGGTGAGCAGCGCCAAAGCCATCCTGCTCGAAGCCGGCCTGGTGGTCGATGGTTCGGGCGGACCTTCGTGGCTGGGCGACGTGCTGTTGCAAGGCGACCGCATCGTCGCGCTCGGCGAAGGGCTGCGCGAGCGCTTGCCCGAAGGACTGACGCTGGCGAACATCGATGTCGTCGACTGCCGCACGAAGGTGATTGCACCCGGCTTCATCGACGCGCATACGCATGACGACGCCATCGTGCTGCGCGACCCGCTGTGCCTGCCCAAGGTGTCGCAAGGCATCACCACGGTGGTGACGGGCAACTGCGGCATCTCGCTCGCGCCTTACCGCACGCCGCAGTCCAAGCCACCGCTCACGCTGCTGGGCGCGGAATCGTTCAAGCACGCCACCATGGCCGACTACCGCACGGCCGTCGATGCGGCGCAGCCCGCGCTCAACGTGGCGGCGCTGGTGGGCCACACCACTTTGCGCTTCGCGGCCATGGAAGCGCTCGACCGGCCCGCGAGTGGCGACGAGCTCGCGCGCATGTCGGCGCTCCTCGACAGCTGCATGGCCGACGGCGCGCATGGCCTGTCGTCTGGCCTTTTCTACGAAGAAGCGTTTGCCGCCCCGGCCGAAGAAGTGACCGCGCTCGCGCGCATTGTGGCAAGGCACGGCGGCATCTACGCCACGCACCTGCGCAGCGAGATGCAGCAGATCATCGAGGCGCTGCACGAAGCGGGCGACACGGCCTTCAGCGCCGGCGTGCCGCTGGTCATCTCGCACCACAAGTGCGCCGGCCCCGCCAACTGGGGCCGCACGAAGGAAACGCTGCCGCTGATCGAGGCGCTCGCCGAGCGGCAGAAGATCTCGATGGACGTGTACCCCTACGTGGCCGGGTCCACGGTGCTGCGCGAAGACCTGGTCGACGGCGTCATCGACGTGCTGCTGACCTGGTCCGACCCGCACCCGGAAATGACAGGACGCCTGATCTCCGACATTGCCCGCGAATGGGACACTACCGAGCAGGAGGCCTGCCTGCGCCTGAAGCCCGGCGGCGCCTGCTATTTCCAGATGCAGGAAGAAGACGTGGAGCGCGTCATCGCGCATCCGCTCACCATGATCGGCAGCGACGGCCTGCCGCACGACCGCCATCCGCATCCACGCCTGTGGGGGGCCTTTCCACGCGTGTTCGCGCGCTACTGGCGCCAGCGCCGCCTGTTCACGCTCGAGCAGGCGGTGCACAAGATGACCGGCATGACCGCGCGCAACCTGCGCATTGCCGACCGCGGCCTGCTGCGCGCCGGCGCCATGGCAGACGTGGTGGTGTTCGACCCCGAGACCATCGCCGACACCGCCACCTACGACAAGCCGCATGGCGTGAGTCTGGGCGTGGAGCGGGTGTTAGTGAACGGCGTGCTGGCGTATCGCGGCGGGCAAGGCGAGGGAGCCAGCGTGCTCGCGCGAGCCGGCCGCATGCTGACACGCGCCGGCGCGTAGCAGAGGCAGCGGCAACGCGCGCCGGTACCCTTCGCGGGCGTGGCGACCGATGCGCCGCTGCTGGAAGACTGCGCGGCCTGGCTCGAGTGCCGGCTCTTGCCCGAGCCGCCTATCCAGCAGCGCTACGACCTGTTCCTTGGCGAGGTGATCGCGGCGCAGGCCGATTCGCGGGTGTTCTCCGAGGGCCGCTGGCACTTCGAGGGTCACGACGATCTGCGCACGCTGCACCATGTGGCGGGCGGGCATTTCATCGTCGATGGCGAGGCCGTCGATGCGCGGCCGCTGCCGTCCGTGCGGACCTGGTTTTTTCTCTGGCGGCCGGCCCCGGGTCAGTCAGGGCACAGGCGTACGTATCACCGGCACTACGAGCATGCGGCGCAATGCCAGCACGCCGCACGCGCCGGCCAGAAAGACCAGCAGCAAGGCCCACGCCGCGTCCGCCGTCGAGGCGGATTCAGGCCAGTCGCCGATGAAGATCGTGCCGCTGTTGTAGGCTGCATGCAGCGCGATGCACGGAATGAGCGAACGGGTTCGCTCATAGAGCCAGCCGAGCACCGTGCCCATGACCAGGCCCACGACGAACTGGTAAATGTTCAAGTGCGCGGCGCCGAAGAGCAGCGCCGAGCCCACGATGGCCTGCCACCGCGAGTAGCGCAGCAGAAAGCCGCGCAGCACGATGCCGCGGAACAGCATTTCTTCCAGCAGCGGTGCCATGAGGCACACCGCCAGCGTGGCCGCGACGCTGCCATCGGCCATGCGGCTGAACATCGACTCCTCCCAGGCCGAGAGCGGTGCGATGAACACCAGCAGGTTGAGCACGGCCGTCATCACCACCATCAGCCCCGGCACGAGCAGCAGCACCGGCGGCACCACCAGCATCAGCGTGGCCCTTGCGGAGGCGGGCGACTGGTGGAAGAGCTCGCGGTAGGTGAGCTTCTGGTGGTGCATGACCACGGCGAACACGCAGCCGTTGCCCAGCACCGCGGACAGCACGCCGAGCTGCATGGCGTTGAGCCCGAGCCAGCGGTTGGCGTCGCGCAGCGCAACGCCAATGACGAATTCGCACAGGAACACCGCCAGAAACAGCAGCGCGGCCTGCGTGGCAGAGGGAAAAGCCGTGCTTTTCGGGGAGGACATGGGGTCTTCGGGCGCCGAGGGTAGAGGCGCATATTACCGTTGAGCGCCCCCGGACGGCTCGCGGCGGCCATCCGCCGCCGCAGGATCGCCCGCTAAAGCCCGCCGGAACCCGCTACAGCACGAACGGAATGAAGCGCCGGGTGCGGCGCATGTACTCACGGTAGGCGTCGCCAAAATGCGCGATGCATTCGTGCTCGTCGCGCAGCGCCGTGAGGAACAGCAGCACCGTGGCGGCCAGCACCAGCGCCAGCGTGAGCCAGGTGAACTGCTTCAGGAAGGCGCCCCACGCGAGCAGCATCAGTGCCGTGTACATGGGATGGCGGATGTAGTGGAATGCGCCCGTGCTGACGATCGACGAGGTTTTTTCGAAACCGTAGAGGGCTGGGTCGTCGTTGCGCGCCTCGGTCGGCTTGCCCTGGGCCTTGAGCAGCTTGACCGCGTGGATCGGCAGCCAGATCGACAACGCGAGGAACACGCAGGAGAGCAGTTGCGTGAGCGACAGCGGATCGACATGCCACACCGGCAGGTTCACGATGATCAGCACCAGCATGCATTCCCAGGCGAAGAAGCGGTAGAAGCCGTGCGAGCCGGGCTGGCTCAATGGCCCACGCGAGACGTACAGCAGAGCGGCCGAGCCGGCGACGAAAAGGAAGATCTGGAACCAGAGAAGCATGGCGGCCGAATTTACACGGGCCGCCCGGATTCAGCCAGAGAAAGAAAACCCACCGTCCACCGGAATCGCGGTGCCGGTCATCAGATGGCGTGAGGTTTCTTGGAGACGAGGGTCAGGATGTCGTAGCTCGCGACCAGCTCGCCGTCCTGGTTGGTCACCTCTACGTCCCATGCCACCACGCCCTGGCCGTGGCCGCTCGCGTCTTTCTTGTTGCGGTCGGTCTTGCGCTTGCACGTCAGGCGCGCCCGGATGGTGTCGCCAATGCCCACGGGCTTGACGAAGCGCAGCGTATCGAGGCCGTAGTTGGCCAGCACCGGGCCCGGGGCGGGAGAGACGAACAGGCCGGCCGCGGCCGACAGCACGAAGTAGCCGTGCGCGATGCGCTTGCCAAAGGGCGACTCCTTCGCCGCCACCTCGTCGAAGTGCATATAGAAGTAATCGCCCGAGATGCCGCCGAAGGCCACGATGTCGGCCTCGCCGACGGTGCGGCGGTGGGTGAGCAGGGAATCGCCGATCCGCAGGTCTTCGAAGTAGCGGCGGAACGGATGCACCTCGCTCTCTCGCACGGCCGCGCCACGCACGTGCTCGCCGGTGATCGCGGCCAGCATGGTGGGCGAGCCTTGCACCGCGGCGCGCTGCAGGTAGTGCTTCACGGCGCGCAGACCGCCCAGCTCTTCGCCGCCGCCCGCGCGGCCCGGCCCGCCGTGCTTGAGCTGCGGCAGCGGCGAACCGTGGCCGGTCGATTCGGCCGCGGCTTCGCGGTCGAGCACCAGCAGGCGGCCGTGCCACGCGGCGGCCACTGGAATGGCCTTTGCTGCAATCGCCGGATCGCGCGTGACCAGCGTGCCGACGAGGCTGCCGCGGCCGCGTGCCGCGAGCGCCAGGGCTTCGTCGATGCCGTCATAGGGCATCAGCGTGCTGACGGGGCCGAAGGCCTCGACGTCGTGCGCGGCATCGTGTTCGAGCGGCTTGCGGCTCAACAGCAGCGTGGGCGCGAAGAAGGCGCCTTCGGCCACGCCGTCGCCCACCGGCGAGAAGCCGTCGCGCTCGCCATACACCAGCTCCGCCCCTTGCAGCAGCGTGGCCACGCGCTCGGCCACGTCGGCCTGCTGCGCATGCGAGGCGAGGGCGCCCATGCGCACCTCTTCGCGCGACGGATCGCCAATGACGGTCTTGGCGAGCCGCGCCCGCAGGCGCTCCGCCACCGCATCGAGGTGCTGGCGCGGCACGATGGCGCGGCGGATGGCGGTGCACTTCTGGCCGGCCTTGATGGTCATCTCGCGCGCCACCTCCTTCACGAAAAGATCGAACTCCTCGTCGTCGGGCGTCACATCGGGCGCCAGGATCGCGCAGTTCAGCGAATCGGCCTCGGCATTGAAGGGGATCGACTGGCGCACGAGGTTCGGATGCACGCGCAGCCTGGCCGCGGTGTCCGCCGAGCCGGTGAAGGTGACCACGTCGGCGCCCTCGAGCCGGTCGAGAAGATCGCCCGTGCCGCCGATCACCAGCTGCAGACTGCCCTCGGGCAGGATGCCCGACTGCACGATGAGCCGCACCAGCGCTTCGGTGAGGTAGCTGGTGGCCGTGGCCGGTTTGCCGATGCAGGGCATGCCCGCGAGAAAGCTGGGCGCGAACTTTTCGAGCAGGCCCCACACCGGAAAGTTGAATGCGTTGATGTGCACCGCCACGCCCCCGCGCGGCACCAGGATGTGCGTGCCCGCGAAGCCGCCCTTCTTGCCGAGCGGAAAGGCCGGACCTTCGTGCACCAGGTTGCCCGAGGGCAGCTCGTTGGTGCCGATGCCGGCATAGGCGCTGAGCGTGCCGGCACCGCCTTCGATGTCGATCCAGCTGTCGGCGCGGGTCGCGCCCGTGTGGGCCGAGATGGCGTAGAGCGTTTCCTTGTTCGCTGCGAGAAACTTGGCGAGAGCCTTCAGGCGCTCCGAGCGTTGCTGGAAGTCGAGCGACATCAGTGCGGGCAGGCCGACGCGGCGCGCGTGGTTCAGTGCTTCGGCGAAGTCGATGGCTTCGGCGTGCGTGCTGGCCACGCCTTGTCCGTTGATGGCGCTGCGCAATTGCTGCGCGCGCTCGTCGCCGATCCAACGGCCGGCGATGTAGCTTTGAAGGGTGGTGGTCATGCGGTGTCCTTTCGTTGTCTAGGTATTGCTCCCTCCCCTCCCGGGGGAAGGCTGGGATGGGGGCAGACAGCGTTCATTCGGCGCAGTGCTCTATCGAACGCCGCTTGCCCCCACCCCGACGCTCCCCCGAAAGGGGAGGGAGAAAATCCGGGTCATTCCTTCTTTCCGATGCCCAGGTAGGTATCGATGATTCGCTGGTCGTGCATCAATTCGCGCGCATTGCCCTGGAGCGCCACGGCACCCATCTCGAGCACGTAAGCGCGGTCTGCCACCTGCAACGCGGCGCGCGCGTTCTGCTCCACAAGCAGCACCGAGACGCCGTGGCTGCGCAACTGCGAAACCACGCGCAGCACTTCGCGCACCACCAGCGGCGCGAGGCCGAGCGAGGGCTCGTCGAGCATCAGGAGCCGCGGACGCGCCATCAGCGCGCGGCCGATGGCGAGCATCTGGCGCTCGCCGCCCGAGAGCGTCGACGCCAATTGCGGGCGCCGCTCGCGCAGGCGCGGAAAGATCTCGAACACCTCGTCCATGCGCGCGCGCTGGTCGCGTGTGCCCTTGCGCCACTGGTAGAAGCCGCCGAGCAGCAGGTTGTCTTCAACCGACATGTCTCCGAACAGCTCGCGCCTTTCGGGCACCAGCGCCACGCCGCGCGCCACCATGGTCTCGACACCGGGGCGTGCGATGCGTTCGCCATGCAGCGCAAGGCTGCCGGTGGAGGGCAGCAGGCCCATTGCCGCGCACAGCAACGTGGTCTTGCCGGCGCCATTGGGGCCGATGACGGTGACGATCTCGCCTTCGTTCACATGCAGCTGCACGCTGTGCACCGCCTCGACGGTGCGGTAGGCAACACTGAAGCCGTCGAGCTGGAGAACGGGAACGGACATTGGATAACCTTCGCCTTCGCCTTCGGCTGCGGTTCGAGCTTGCTTGGGGCGGCCCGGCGCGGCGCTCATCTCGCGTCCTCCAGCAGTTCGTCGTCCGCGCCGCCCAGATAGGCCTCGAGCACGCGCGGGTTGGCCTGCACTTCGGCCGGCGTGCCGGTGGCAATGACGGTGCCGAATTCGAGCACCGTGATCCGGTCGGCGAGGTTCATCACAAATTCCATGTCGTGTTCCACCACGAGAATGCCGAGGCCTTCCGCGCGCAACTGGCCCAGCAGCACGGAGAGAGCGCGCTTCTCCAAGTGCCGCAGGCCCGCGGCGGGCTCGTCGAGCAGCAGCACCGAGGGCTGGCCGGCCAGAGCGCGCGCGATCTCGACCACGCGCTGCTGGCCCAGAGAGAGCGATGCGGCCGGCGTGTCGGCATGGGCACCGAGGCCGCAGCGTTCGATCTGCCGGCGAGCTTCAGCCATCAGTGCCGCTTCTTCGGCACGGTCCAGCCTGAGCATGGCGGCAAGCCAGCCACGTTTCGCGCGCAGATGGGCGCCGAGCGCCACGTTCTCGACCACGCTGCGCTGGCCGAGCAGGCGCACGTGCTGGAAGGTGCGGCCCAATCCCAGCGCGGCGAACACGCGCGACGGCTTTGCAGTCATCGTCTGGCCCGCAAGCCGTACTTCGCCGGCGCTCGGGTCGTCCACCCCTGAGATCATGTTGAAGAAGGTGCTCTTGCCCGCGCCGTTCGGCCCGATGAGTGCGTGGATCTCGCCGGCCTTCAGCGTCATCGAGATGTCGTTGTTGGCTACCAGCCCGCCGAAGCGCTTGCTGACGCTGGTGGCCTGCAGCAGCACCTCGCCCTTGGCGGGCAGGTTGCGCTGCGCAAGTTGCACGGTCGGGACGGCGGGCCGCGCGGCGCCGGTGGTGGCATGCGGGCGCACCCAGCGGCCCGCGATGCGCGCCAACGTGGGCCACAGACCTTCCGCAAAACGCTGCAACACGAACAGCATGAGGAGGCCGAACACGATTACTTCGAAGTTTCCGCTGCTGCCCAGCAGCGAAGGCAGCACGTCCTGCAGCTTCTCCTTGAGCAGCGTGATGAGCGCGGCGCCCAGCACTGCGCCCCAGAGGTGGCCCGCACCGCCGACCACCGCCATGAACAGCAGCTCGATGCCGATGTTCAGGTTGAAGGGCGTGGGGTTCACGAAGCGCTGGAGGTGCGCATAGAGCCAGCCCGACACGGCCGCCAGCAGGGCCGCGAGCACGAAGAGCTTCACGCGGTGGCGCGCCGTGTTCACGCCCATCGACTCGGCCATGAGCCGGCCGCCCTTGAGCGCGCGAATGGCGCGGCCTTCGCGCGAATCGAGCAGGTTGTGCAGGGCCCAGAGCGCGAGTAGTAGCACGGCCCAGATCACGACGCCGAGTGCGCGCGGCGTGGCCAGCGAGAAGCCCGCGATGACCAGCGGCGGGACGCCGGTGATGCCCGTCTGCCCGCCGAGGAAGTCCATGTTGCCGAACAGGTAGTACAGGCTCAGGCCCCACGCGATCGTGCACAGCGGCAGATAGTGGCCCTGCAGCTTGAGCGTGACCGCGCCCAGCGCCCATGCGAGCGCGAAGGTCAGCACCAGGCCGAGCAACAGCCCTGCCCATGGCAGCAACGCGGGCGCCACGAAGCCACCCAGCCACGCCGCGGCAGCGGGCGAAGTGCAAATCCATGCGGTGGCATAGGAACCCACGCCGACGAATGCGGCTTGGCCGAAAGAGGTCATGCCGCCCACGCCGGTCAGCATGACCAGCCCGGCCGCAACCAGCGCATAAAGGCCGATGTTGCTGAGCACGGACACCGTGAACTCGGGCAGGAAGCCCCAGGCCAGCGCCAGCAGGACGACGAGCGCCAACGTGAGCTGGCGCGAGGTGACCAGCGGCTTGCCCGTGGGCGGCAGGTGGGCGGTGATGGGATTGGACGGTGCGCTCATTCCTCGTCCTCCACATGTCGGCTGTGCAGCGATCGCCACCACAGCACCGGGATGATCAGCGTGAAGACCAGCACCTCCTTGAACGGACTGGCCCAGAACGAGGCAAAGGCCTCGAGCTGCCCGACCAGCAGCGCGCCCGCCAGCGCCAGCGGATAGCTGGCGAGCCCACCCACGATGGCGGCGACGAAGCCCTTGAGGCCGATCAGGAATCCGGTGTCGTAATACACCGTGGTGAGCGGCGCGATCAAGAGCCCCGAGACCGCGCCGATGAGCGCCGCGAGCGCGAAGCTCAGATCGCCCGACAGTTCCGTTGGAATGCCCGACAGCCGCGCGCCCACGCGGTTGATGGCGGTGGCGCGCAGCGCCTTGCCGACCATCGAGCGGCCGAAGAAAAAGAACATCGCAATCACCAACAGCAGCGTGATGCCGACGACCACCAGCGACTGTCCGCTGACCGGAATGCCGCCGATGTCGAAGCGCTCTTCGGAGAACGCCGTGGTGCGGTAGCCCTCGGCGCCGAAGAAGAGCAGGCCCAGCCCCACCAGCACGCCATGCAGCGCGACCGAGACGATCAGCAGCATCAGCACGCTGGCATCGGCCAGCGGGCGGTAGGCGAGGCGATAGAGCAACGGGCCGAGCGGCGCGATCAGCACCAGCGTGGTGATCGACTGCGCCGCCATCGAGGTCGGCTTGAGTCCGAGCACGAGCGCGCAGGCCAGCCCCGGCAGCGCCACGCACCAGGTGAGCGCCGAGCCCCAGTCCACCACCGAGCCGCGCTTCCAGCGCCAGGCTTCAACCACGAGCACCATGGCGGCGAGCGCGACCAGCAGCCACAGCGTGGCCGGCACGCGGCCGGTCTGCAGCATGGCCATCGACAGTGCGCCGAAGGCGACGAACTCGCCCTGCGGAATGAAGATGACGCGCGTGACGGAGAACACCAGCACCAAGGCGAGTGCCATCAGTCCATAGACGGCACCGTTCACGATGCCGTCCTGCCCCAGCAAAAGGGCGATCTGCAGATCCATAAAAAACCTTCGGGCTCGGCCCTTGTATCGAATCAGTGACTGCCGCAAACATCTACAGCCACGCTGCATTGCTCCTTCCCCCTTTGGGGGAAGGTTGGGATGGGGGCAGACCCAGCGCTCAAGGCTGCGCGAACTTCTATGCCGTCGAGCCCCCACCCCAGCCCTCCCCCAGAGGGGGAGGGAGTGGGACCGGCGTTCAGGGCTGGTATTTCCAGGCGCCGTTTTCAATCTTCACCATGACCCGCGCGCGCTGGTCCAGGCCCAGATGGTCGTTGGCCGTCATGTTGAACACGCCGTGGGCGCCGGACACATCCTTGACTTGCTCGAGCGCGTCGCGCAGCGCGGCGCGGAATTCGGGCGTGCCGGGTTGCGCCTTCTTGAGCGCGACTGGCACGGCCGAGGTCATCAGGAGACCCGCGTCCCATGCATGTGCGCCGAAGGTCGACACAGTGTTCTTGCCGTTCGCGCCCTCATATGCGGTGACGTAGGCCATGGCGGACTTTTTCACCGGATGGCTTGCGGGCAGCTGCTCGGCCACGAGTACGGGACCGGCCGGCAGGAAGGTGCCTTCCACGTCCTTGCCGCCAACGCGAAGGAAGTCGGCATTGGCCACGCCATGGGTCTGGTACATCTTGCCGGTGTAGCCGCGCTCCTTCAGCGTCTTCTGCGGCAGCGCGGCCGGCGTGCCGGAGCCCGCGACCAGCACCGCATCGGCCTTGGCCGCCATGATCTTCAAGGTCTGGCCGGTCACCGAAGTGTCGGTGCGCGCATAGCGCTCGTTGGCCACGATCTTGAGCTTCTTGAGCTCCGCCGCCTTGGCGAACTCCTGCGACCAGCCTTCGCCATACGCATCGGAGAAGCCGATGAAGGCCACTGTCTTCACGCCGTTGGCGGCCATGTGCTCGGCAATGGCGAGAGACATCATGATGTCGTTCTGCGGCGTCTTGAAGACCCACTGCTTCTTGGCGTCCATCGGCTCCACGATGCGGGCTGAGGCAGCGATGGAAATCATCGGCGTCTTGGCTTCGCTCGCCACGTCGATCATCGCGAGCGAATTGGGCGTGGTGGTCGAGCCCAGCACGATGTCGACCTTGTTCTCGGCGATGAGCTTGCGCGTGTTGGCCACGGCCGCCGTGGTGTCGGATGCATCGTCGAGCACGATGTAGTTGATCTTCTGGCCGGCGATGGTCTTGGGCATCAGTGCGATGGTGTTCTTCTCGGGAATGCCGAGCGAGGCGGCCGGACCGGTGGCCGAGAGCGTCACGCCGACGTTGATGTCGGCCCATGCGGCCACGGCGGTGGCGCACAGCGCTGCAATCAGCAGGGGCTTGAAGAATTTCATTTGGTTTGTCTCCGGTTGAAAAATTGTTATGGGGTCAGCGCTCGTCGAAGGACAGGATCACGCGTTCGGTGAGAGGGTGCGACTGGCAGGTCAGCACGAAGCCCGCGGCCACTTCATTCTTGTCGAGTGCAAAGTTTCTTTCCATGCGGACTTCCCCCTCCACGAGCTTGGCGCGGCAGGTGCCGCACACGCCGGAGGTGCAAGAGAACGGCACCTCGAGCCCGGCCGCGGAAGCCGCATCGAGGATGCTCGGCTGCCCTTCGGTGAATGTGATCTCGCGCTGCAGGCCGTCGCGCACGATGGTGATGCGCGCCTGCTTGGCGTCGCCCGGAAGGGCCTGGTGCACCACCGCGCCAACCTCGCCGGCCGTGGCGCCTGAAGGCAGCGCAACGCCGAAGCGCTCGATGTGGATGCGCTCTTCGGGCACGCCCGCCGCGAGCAAGGCGGCCTCGGCCTCGTCGTTCATCTGGAACGGGCCGCAGATGTATGCATGGTCGATGCTCGCCGCCGGCACCAGCGTGCCCAGGAACTCGCCGATCTTCTCGCGGTTCATCACGCCGAAGCCCAGCGGCGAATCGGTGTGCTCGTCGGAGAACACATGCAACAGCACGAGTCGCGTCATGTAGCGGTTCTTCAGGTCCTCGATCTCTTCCTTGAACATCGTGGACTGCAGCTGGCGGTTGCCGTAGATCAGCGTGAAGCGGCTCCGGGGTTCGCGCGCCAGAACGGTCTTCATGATCGACAAAATCGGCGTAATGCCGCTGCCGCCGGCAATGCCAACGTGGTGGCGCGCGGAAGCCGGCTCGATCGGCACGAAGAAGCGGCCCTGCGGCGCCATGACCTGCACTATGTCGCCGGGCTGCAGATGCGCGTTGATCCAGTTGGAAAACACGCCGCCCTGCACCTTGCGCACGCCCACGCGCAGCTCGCCGTCATCGAGGCCGGCGCAGATCGAGTAAGACCGGCGCAGGTCCTGCCCGTCGATGTCTCCGCGCAAGGTGAGGTACTGGCCTTGCGTGAAGCCGAAGACCTCGCGCAACTCGGGCGGCACTTCGAACGAGACGATGACGGCCTCCGAGGTGTCGGGCTCGACGACCTTCACGCGCAGCGGGTGGAAGAGGGTGCTCATCGTCTAGATCGGCTTGAAATGTTCGAAGGGCTCGCGGCAGGCCATGCAGCGGTAGAGCGCCTTGCAGGCGGTGGAGCCGAAAGCGGAAAGGCGCTCGGTGCGCTCGCTCGCGCAGCGCGGGCAGGCGATGCTTTCTTTCACGCCGGCAATGCGGCCGAAGAGGCGGATGGGCATCGCGGTGCCGGCGGCTGCTTCGGGCGTGAGGTGGGCCGGCGGCGCGATGCCGTAGGCCTTGAGCTTGGCGCGGCCTTCCTCGCTGATCCAGTCGCTGCTCCAGGCCGGCGCGCGGCGCAAGGTGGCGCGTGCGCGGCCGAGGCCGGCTTGTTCGATGGCGGCCAGCACGTCGTGCTCGATGGCTTCGGTCGCAGGGCAACCCGAGTAGGTCGGCGTGAGAACGATCTCCAGCCCGTCGTCATGTTCGACCACGTCGCGCACGATGCCCAGGTCGCAGACCGACACGGCCGGCACTTCAGGATCGAGCACGGTGTGCAGCACGGCCCAGGCCGCGTCGACGCGCGATGCGACGGCGTTGTTCACCACACGCCTCCGGGGTAAGAGCGCTGCAGGTGCTGCATTTCGGCCAGGATGTAGCCCATGTACTCGGTGTGGATGCCCTGCTTTCCGGTGCTGCGGAAGGCGGCCTCCTTCGGCATCTCGAGGCCAGCGGCGTCGAGCACCTGCTGCATCTCGGCGAACCACGGTTCGCGCAGATCGCTCCACGCGGGGCCGAGGCCCGTTGCGCTGGCCTCCGCGTCGACCGCATCGATCTCGAAGAGCTCCGGGACATAGAGCCAGAGCTGCTTCAACGCACGTTCGGTGCGGCGGCGCGATTCCTCGGTGCCGTCGCCAAGCCGCACCACCCAGTCGCCCGAGTGCTGCTGGTGGTAGCGCGCTTCCTTCACGGCCTTGCCGGCAATGGCGGCTACCTCGGCATCGTTCGACGCCGCGAGGCGTTGCCACAGCAGCTTGAGCAGCGTGGCGACCATGGTGTTGCGCACCACGGCAAAGGCGAAGTCGCCGCGCGGCAGTTCGACGAGCGTGAGGTTGAAGTAGTCGCGCTCGTCGCGAAGATAGGCGAGCTGGTCTTCGTCATGTTCGCGGCCGCTGCCTTCGAGCTTGCCGGCATGCGTGAGCAGCGCGCGCGCCTGTCCGACGAGGTCGAGCGCGATGTTGGCCATTGCGATGTCTTCTTCCAGCACAGGCGCATGGCCGCACCATTCGCCCAGGCGCTGCGCGAGCACCAGGCAGGTATCGCCGATGCGCAGAAGGTATTGCACTGCGGGGGTGCGGTTCAGTTCGATCGATGCTTGCATTCAGTGGCTCCAACTCTGTCTTGCTCCCTCTCCCCTTGGGGAGAGGGTGGGGTGAGGGCGTGGGCTGTGGAAGAGACCTGTCGGTGGCGAAGGCCGGCGGCCCTCACCCTAGCCCTCTCCCAGAGGGAGAGGGGACAACTCGAAGTCCATTCGCGGGCGCTCATCAAGGTCTCACATGTGGTCGACTGACTTGGGCAGCGAATAGAACGTCGGATGGCGATACACCTTGTCTTCCGCCGGATCGAAGTACATGTCCTTGTCACCCGGATCGCTGGCCACGATCTGGTCGGAGCGCACCACCCAGATGCTGCTGCCTTCCTGTCGGCGCGTGTACACGTCGCGCGCCATCTGGATTGCCATCTTCGGATCGGCCGCATGCAGGCTGCCGCAATGCTTGTGGTCGAGCCCGGCCTTGCTGCGCACGAACACCTCCCACAGGGGCCACTCTTGTTGAATGTCGGCGCTCATGCGGCCTCCTTCATTGGTTGTTTGTTGGCGTGGGCCATCGCGGCTTCGCGCACCCACGCGCCTTCTTCCCATGCATCGACACGGGCTTGCAGGCGCTCGCGATTGCAGGGGCCGTCGCCGCCGATCACGCGCCAGAACTCGCTCCAGTCGATGGTGCCGAAGTCGTGCGCCTGGCGCTCTTCGTTCCACTTCAGGTCGGGGTCGGGCAGCGTCACGCCGAGGATGCGCGCTTGCTCGACGGCGGCGTCGATGAACTTCTGGCGCAATTCGTCGTTGCTGAAGCGCTTGATGCCCCAGCGCATCGACTGCGCGCTGTTGGGCGACTGGTCGTCCGGCGGGCCGAACATCATGATCGAGGGCCACCACCAGCGGTTGACCGCGTCCTGCACCATCGCCTTCTGCGCCTGGGTGCCGCGGGTCATCATGGTCAGCAGGGCTTCGTAGCCCTGGCGCTGGTGAAAACTTTCCTCGCGGCAGATGCGGATCATGGCGCGCGCATACGGCGCATACGAGCAGCGGCAGATCGGCACTTGGTTCATGATGGCCGCGCCGTCCACCAGCCAGCCGATGGTGCCCATGTCGGCCCAGGTCAGCGTGGGGTAATTGAAGATCGAGCTGTACTTGGCCTTGCCGGTGTGCAGCGCCTCGAACATCTGGTCGCGCGAAGTGCCCAGCGTTTCGGCAGCGGCATAAAGGTAGAGCCCGTGGCCGCCTTCGTCCTGCACCTTGGCCAGCAGGATGGCCTTGCGCTTGAGCGTGGGCGCGCGGCCGATCCAGTTTCCCTCGGGCAGCATGCCGACGATCTCCGAATGCGCGTGCTGGCTGATCTGCCGCACCAGCGTCTTGCGGTAGTGCTCGGGCATCCAGTCTTTCGCCTCGATGAAATCGCCGGCGTCGATGTGCGTGTCGAACCGCTCCTCGAGCCGCATTTCTTCGGCCGAGCGCACGGCTTTCTTCCTGCCGTCGTCGCCGGCGTCCTTGCCCGCGGTGTCCATTGCTTGGGTGTACATGTTCGTGTCCTTTGCAAAAGGGTTGATGAACGGCGCGCGCGCTCAGCGCGGGCGCGTGTCGATCACGCGGCGGGCCTTGCCGGTCTGCGTGCGTTCGATGGAATCGGGGTCGAACACGCGCACCGCCGTCGAGATGCCGACCAGCGTCTTCACGCGTTCCTGCACCCAGGCGGCGATGGCCTTGCGCTCGGCTTCGTCGATGGCCGCCTTGCGGTGGTCGAGTTCGCAGTGCACCTCGACCTCGTCGAGCAGGCCGTCGCGGCGCACATGCACCTGGTAGATGCCCGATAGGCGCTCGTGCGCGAGCACGATTTCTTCCACTTGCGTGGGAAAGACGTTGACGCCGCGAATGATCATCATGTCGTCGCTGCGCCCGACGATCTTGCCCATGCGGCGGAAGGCGCGCGAGGTCGGCGGCAACAGGCGCGTGAGGTCGCGCGTGCGGTAGCGCACGATCGGCATGGCCTCCTTGCTGAGCGAGGTGAAGACCAGTTCGCCTTCCTCGCCGTCGGCCTTCAGCTCGCCGGTGTCGGGGTCGATGATCTCGGGGTAGAAGTGGTCTTCCCAGATCACCGGGCCGTCCTTGCTCTCGACGCATTCGCTGGCCACGCCCGGACCCATCACTTCGGAGAGGCCGTAAATGTCGACCGCATCGATGCCGGCCTTGCCCTCGATGTCGCGGCGCATGGCTTCGGTCCACGGCTCGGCGCCGAAGATGCCGATCTTCAGCGAGCTGTCTTTCGCATCGAGGCCCTGGCGCTCGAACTGCTCGATGATCACCTGCATGTAGCTGGGCGTGACCATGATGATGTCGGGCTTGAAGTCCTGGATCAGCTGCACCTGCTTCTCGGTCTGGCCGCCCGACATCGGAATGACTGTGCAGCCCGCGCGCTCGGCGCCGTAGTGGGCACCAAGGCCGCCTGTGAAAAGTCCGTAGCCATAGGCCACGTGGATCATGTCGCCGGCGCGGCCGCCCGCGGCGCGGATGGAGCGCGCAACGAGGTCGGCCCAGGTGTCGATGTCCTTCAGCGTGTAGCCCACCACGGTCGGCTTGCCGGTGGTGCCCGACGACGCATGGATGCGCGCAACCTGCGTGCGCGGCACGGCGAACATGCCGAAGGGATAGTTGTCGCGCAGGTCGCTCTTCACCGTGAACGGAAACTTCGACAGGTCCGCGAGCGTCTTCAGGTCGTTCGGGTGCACGCCCTTGCCATCGAAGGCCTTGCGGTAGTGCGGCACGTTGTCGTACGCACGCTGCAGCGTGGCGCGCAGGCGCCGAATCTGCAGCGCGATGATTTCATCGCGGCTCGCAGTTTCGATGGGCTCGAGCTCGCCGGGTGCGGGGTGTCTGGCTGTCATGGGGCGTGTCTCCTCAGGCGGCAACGGCGGGGCGGCCCTTGGCGGTGTAGGAGCGGCCGCGAAAGATTGCGATGCGCTCGCCGCGCTGGTTGGTGATTTCGGCGTCGTACACGCCGGTGCGGCCGGCCTTAGAGACCTCGAAGCAGCGCGCGGTGAGCACGTCGCCTTCGCGCGCCGGTGCGATGAAGTCGATCGAGAAGCCAGAGGCCACCGTCAGCTCGTTGTACGAGTTGCAGGCGAAGGCAAAGGTGGAGTCGGCCAGCGTGGCCATGAAGCCCCCGTGGCAGATGGCGTGGCCGTTGAGCATGTCGGTGCGCACGCGCATCTCGAGCGTGGCCTCGCCCGGGGCGATCTCGACGATGCGCATGCCGAGGCCCTTGCTCGCGTTGTCGTTCGCGAACATGCCGTCGCGGACGTACTCGGCGGTTTGCTGCGGGGTGCGGGTGGTGTCGATCATGGCTCAGCGGTCCTTGAACGCCGGCGCGCGCTTGGCGCGGAAGGCCTCGACGCCTTCGCGGTAGTCGTTGGCGTTGCCCAGGTCGCGTTGGATGCGGGCTTCTTCGCCAAGTGCGGCGTCGAGGTTCATGTCCTGCGCCGCGGCCATCGCTTGGCGCGTGGCAACGAGGGCGCGCGTCGGCATGCCAGCCAGCTTCAGCGCCAGTGCGGCGGCCGTTTCAGCCAGTGCCGCGTCGTCCACGCACTGCCAGATCAGGCCTATGCGCGCGGCTTCTTCGGCCGGCAGCTTGTCGCCCAGCATCGCAATGCCCAACGCGCGCGCCGATCCCACGAGCCGGGGCAGCAGCCACGTGCCGCCGGTGTCGGGCACGAGGCCGATCTTGGTGAACGCCTGAATGAAGCTGGCTGAACGCGCGGCGACCACCAGGTCGCAACACAGCGCGATGTTGGCGCCCGCTCCGGCGGCTACGCCGTTCACCGCTGCGATCACGGGCACCGGCATCGAGCGCAGGCGCGCCACCAGCGGGGCGTAGTAAGTGGAGATGACATGGCCCAGGTCCTTGGGCGCGGCACCGGGCGCGGGATCAGGCGCGACGGAGGGGTCGGCCAAGTCCTGCCCGGCGCAGAAGCCGCGGCCGGCACCTGTGAGCACGACGCAGCGCACGCTCTCGTCACGCGCCGCAAGGTCGAGCGCGGCCATCAACTCGGCATGCAATTCCGTCGTGAAGCTGTTGAGCGCCGCGGGGCGGTTAAGGCTCAGCGTGCGCACTGCGTCGGCATTGCTGGTGAGAACTAAAGGTTCGGGCATGGGCTTGGCTCTCATCCTTGAAGAGGGGGAATCGGCCTGCAAACACTATTGACCGACCGTCCGGTAGATTTTAAGATCGTCTCCCATGACGACACAAGCGGGTTGAGTCGGGGCAAACCCTGAGCCCGCATACAAGGAGACCGACCGAATGCCCAGCTACTCCATCGACGGCGTGATTCCCGTCGTCGACCAGACGGCCTACGTACATCCCAGCGCGGTCTTGATTGGTGACGTGATCGTCGGCCCCGGCTGCTACGTAGGCCCTTGCGCGAGCCTGCGCGGCGACTTCGGCCGCATCGTGCTGGAGGAAGGCTCCAACGTGCAGGACCACTGCTGCATCCACGGCTTTCCCGACCAGGACACGGTGGTCGAGGTCAACGGCCACATCGGCCACGGCGCGATCCTGCACAGCTGCATCGTGCGGCGCGACGCGCTGGTGGGTATGAATGCGGTGGTGATGGACGAGGCCGAGATTGGCGAACAGGCCATCGTCGCTGCCTGCGCCTTCGTCCCGGCCGGCATGAAGGTGCCGCCGCGCTCGCTGGTGGCCGGCATCCCGGCCAAGCTGAAGAAGATGCTCAGCGACGAGGAAATTGCCTGGAAACTCGAAGGTACCCGGACCTACCAGGCGCTGACCGAGCGCAGCCTCGCGAGCCTGCACGAGGTAACGCCGTTGGAGCAGATGGAACCGGGGCGTCCTCGCCTGCCCGCGACCGACGTGCGCTCGCTGATTGCGACGCGGCGCGGTTAGCCGGCGCGCTTCATGCAAGATCGAGGGTTGCCCGCAACTGCCTGTCAAGGAAGAAAGAAGACCCGATGCCGCGTGGAAGATCCGCCACCTACGACGACCAGCGTGAACTGATCCTCGCGCAGGCCGCCCAACTGTTTGCGCGCCGCGGCTATCCGGCCACCTCGATGAACCAGGTGGCCGAGGCCTGCAATCTATCGAAGGCCACGCTCTACCACTACTACCGGGACAAGAGCAGCCTCCTCATCAGCATCGCCGAAACCCATGTCTCTCGGCTGGCCGCGCTGGTCGCCGAGGAAGAGGCCTCGACCCACACCGACGAGGAGCGGCTGCGCCGCTTCATCTACCGCATCGTCGAGGAATATGCGGGCGCGCAGGACGCGCATCGCGTGCTGACCGACGACGTGCGCTTTCTGGAAGAAGCCGACCGCGAACGCGTGCTCGACCAGGAGCGCCAGGTGGTCGCGGGCTTTGCGCGCGCCGTGTCGGCCCTGCGTCCCGGCGCGCCGAGCGACGACCTTGCCAAGCCGCTGACCATGCTGCTGTTCGGCATGATCAATTGGATGTTCACGTGGATGAAGCCCGGAGGCCCGCTCGACCACAAGTCGATTGCGCCGATCGTGGCCGACCTGTTCCTGGGCGGGATCGGCGCGGTGAAGGCGCCTGCGCCGCGCGCCGATGCGGCGCCGCCGGCAGACCGGCCGGATGCGGTCAAAGAATCCGGTTGAACCAGAGCAGCGAAAGCCCCGCCGACAGCAGCGTGAGAATGGCCGCGCCGAGCGCGAAGAGGGCGGAGATCTCGGTTTCCTTCTTCTCGACCGTGAGTCGAGAACTCAGCGTCTCGTACACCTTCTTCAGATCGGCGGCCGTGCCCGCATAGAAGTATTCGGCCTGGGTCTTGTTGGCGATGGCCTTGAGCGTTTCTTCGTCCAGCCGCACGCGCATCGACCAGCCTTCGAAGCCGATGGTCTCACCGTCGACCGTGCCCACGCCCACCGTGTAGATGCGCACGCCGCGGTCGGCCGCGGCCTTGGCGGCATCGAGCGGATCGACGCCGGTGGTGCGCTGGCCGTCGGTCAGCATGATGATGGCGGCCGAGGTGTAGGAGCCCGGCGCCACCGGCGTGAATTCCTTGGCCTGTTTCTCCGTCTGGTCGATGGGCGTCCCGCGCTGGCGGCTCGGCGCGCTGAACTGCGAGACGTCGATGCCCGCGTCCGGGAACAGGGTCGCGAGCGACACCACGATGGCATTGCCCGTGGCCGTGGCGCGCTGCAGCTGGAAGCTGTCGATCGCCGTCACCAGGTCGTCGTGGTTGGTGGTGGGAAGCTGCGCCACCTGCGCACTGCCCGCGAAAGCCACGATGCCCACCTTCACGTGGCGCGGCAGGTCCTTGATGAAGGTCTTGGCCGCCTCCTGGGCTGCGACCAGCCGGTTGGGCAGCACGTCGGCCGCGCGCATGCTTCCGGAAACGTCCATCGCGAGGATGATGGTCTGCTGGTTTGAAGGCAGCATCACCACGGCCATGGGCCGCGCCGCTGCCACCAGCATGGCGGCCATGGCCAGGAGGAACAGGAAGGGCGGGATGTGTCGCCGGATGCTCTGACCGGCGCCCATGGCTTCTCGCACGATCGAGAGGCTGGCATAGCGCACTGCCAGCTTCTTTTTGCGGCGGATCAGCCAGATGTAGAGCAACACCAGCAGCGGCAGGGCCGCCAGCAGCCAAAGGAATTGAGGCCAGAGAAAAGTCATGCTGCCACCGCCTTCACTCCGCTGGTGCCGATGCGCGTGCGGCGCTTGCGCATGTCGGCAAAACGAACGATGGCTTCCACCAGGTCGTCGCTGGTCGAAAGCTCGAGCGCGTCGACGCCTGCCCTTGCGAGCGAAGCGCGCAGCGTTGCTTCACGCTCGGCCGCCAGGCGCGCAAAGCGTTTGCGAAAACCCGCATCGTGGGTGTCGACCCAGAGCTGCTCGCCGGTTTCGGCGTCGCGCAGGGGCACCAGGCCAAGGTCGGGCAGCTCGAGTTCGAGCGGGTCGAACAGGCGCACGGCAATGACCTCGTGCCGCTGTACCAGTTGGCCGAGCGGGCGCTCCCAGCCTGGCTCGCTCAGGAAGTCGGACACCACGAACACGGTCGAGCGGCGCGGCATGAGCGTGGCGGCGGACTTCAGCAGGTCGGCCAGCCGTGTCATGCCTTTTTGTGTGGGCGCGGCCTCGATCTTGTCGGCGCGGCGCTCCATGGCGTGCAGCAGGTGCAGCACGTGGCGGCGGCCGCTGCGCGGTGGAATCACCGCTTCAAGGTCGGTGCCGTAGACCAGCGCGCCGACCCGGTTGCCGTGGCGCGTGAGCAGGCGCGCGAGCACGCCGACGAAGCCGGCCGAGATCTCGCGCTTGGCCTTCTTGCCGGAACCGAAATCGACCGAGCGGCTGAGGTCGAGCACAAACCACGCGGACATCTCGCGGTCTTCGGTGAAAACGCGCACGTGCGGCGTCTGCAGCCGCGCGGTGACGTTCCAATCGATGTGGCGCACGTCGTCATGGTGCTGGTATTCGCGCAGGTCGGCCAGATCGAGCCCAGTGCCGCGCATCAGCGTGCGGTAGTCGCCTTGCAGCAGGCCGTCGAGGCGGCGGATCACCGTCCATTCGAGCCGGCGCAGCGCGCGTTCCGCCCCGCCGGCTTCAGCAATGAGCCGTTCGTCGTTAGCGGCCGCGGGGGCCTTACGCCACCAGCTTTTCATGTTCCAAAGGTTTGGGTGGAGCGGGAACGGCCTTCATGATCTTCTCGATCAGGCTGTCTGGGGTGAGCCCCTCGGACAAACCTTCGTAGGAAAGCGTCACGCGATGGCGCAGCACGTCGGGCACCAGCGCAGTCATGTCCTCGGGCAGCGCATAGCTGCGGCCGCGCAGCAGCGCGAGTGCGCGTGCGCCTTCGGTGAGGCTGATGCTCGCGCGCGGGCTGGCTCCGAAGGTGATGAAGCGGTGCATGTCCTTCAGGCCGTGCTTGTCGGGCGTGCGCGTGGCGGAGACCAGCTTCACGGCGTACTGGATGAGCGAAGGATCGACGTACACGCGCCGTGCCTCGGCCTGCAGCGCGGCGAGTTGTTCGGTGGTGGCGACCGGGCTGGCCATGACCTGCGGTCCGATCACGCGCTGGACAATGACGAACTCTTCCTCGTCGCTGGGGTAGTCGACCAGCACCTTCATCATGAAGCGGTCGACCTGCGCCTCGGGCAGGGGATAGGTACCCTCGGTCTCGATGGGGTTCTGCGTGGCCATCACCAGGAAAGGCCGCGGTACCTTGTGCGTTTCGCCGGCGATGGTGACCTGGCGCTCCTGCATCACCTCGAGCAGCGCGCTCTGCACCTTGGCGGGCGCGCGGTTGATTTCGTCGGCCAGGAGCAGGTTGGCGAACACCGGCCCGAGCGATGTGCTGAACTCGCCGGTCTTCTGGTTGTAGATGCGCGTACCAACCAGGTCCGCTGGCACCAGGTCGGGCGTGAACTGGATGCGCTTGAACTGGCCGCGAACGGTGTCGGCCAGCGTCTTGACGGTGAGCGTTTTCGCGAGGCCCGGCACGCCTTCGACCAACAGGTGGCCGCCCGCGAGCATGGCGACCATCACGCGCTCCAGGAAGCGGTCCTGGCCCACCACCACCCGCTTGACCTCGTAGAGGATCTGCTCCATCAGCTCGGCCGTGGCGGAAGACGTGGAAAAGGGGGTCTCGGTGCTCATGCGATGGTCTCTCTGGATGAATGAACGATCGAAAGCTGGGGCGATGTGCGGGTTCCTGTGGACCTAGAAGGGCGGCGAACCAGCGGCAGAGGCCGCGTTTTCAATTGGCACAGCAAATCCGATGCCAATGAAGGTGCGCTGCTGAGTCGGATTGAGGATGGCGGTGACGATGCCGAGCACCTCGCCGTCCATGTTGATGAGCGGACCGCCCGAATTGCCGGGATTGGCCGCTGCGTCGAACTGAATCAGGTTGCCCAACTCCTGCTTGCCCTCGGGCGAGCGGAACGAGCGCTTCAGGCCCGACACCACGCCGGCCGACACCGAAGGGCCGATGCCGAATGGAAAGCCGACCGCGGCCACCTGGTCGCCCGATTGCAAGTCGCCGGTCGAGCGCATCACCGCGGGAATGAGGTCGTCGGGAATCTTCTGGGCCTGCAGCACCGCGAGGTCGTTCTCGGGCTGCACGCCGGTGATGGTGGCCACCGCCTCGAGGCCGTCGGAGAACGTCACCTTGATGGTCTCGGCGCCGGCCACCACGTGCAGGTTGGTCAGGATCACGCCTTTGTCGACGATGACCACCCCGGTGCCCACGCCGCGCTCGACTTCGCCCGGCGGCGCATCGGCTTCGGGCGGCTTGCCATTGGCCAGATTGCGGCCGCGCTTCTGGATCTTGGCCTCGGGCGTGGCTTTCTCGGGGCCGTAGCCGACCACACGTACGATGGAGGGCCGCACGATTTCGGCCGCCTTCGCGGCCGGGGAGGGCAGCGTCTGGGTCTGCAGCGTGCGCAGCACCGCCGCATCGATGTCCTTTTGCGTCAGCGCCTTGGCGCTGTGCCGGGGCCACCAGGTGGCGCCGCCGGCAGCGAGCGCGGCGCTCAGCACCACCATGAAGGCAAAACTGCGCCGGCCCGGCTGCCAGCCGGCCTTGGCGGGTTTTGCGAAAACAGGGGAGCCTGGAGCACCGGCCGGCGCGCCGTTGCCTTCGCCCTCGGGCGATGGGACGACAGCCTGGTCGGCCGTGGAGTCGGCCGCTTGCGGCTGCGTGCCGGGCGAACGGCTGTACAAAGCGGGCCTGCGCATCGGGACACCTCCGGCAAGGGATGACGGGTGATCAGGGAGTCACAGTAGCACGCTTTCTTCTGCCTTGCATCCCTTCGGGCATCATCTCGCCATGGCTGTATTTGTCGATACCCACTGCCACCTCGATGCGCCTGAATTCGGTGCAGAGATGCCGGTCATCCGTGCGCGGGCGGCCGAGCGGGGCGTGGCACTGTGTGTCATTCCTGCCGTGGCTGCGTTCAACTTTGCCACGGTGCGCGAACTCGCGCGGGTGCAGGGCGATGCGTATGCGCTCGGCATCCACCCGCTGTGCACCGGCAATGCGCAAGAGGCCGATCTGGAGACGCTGGACGCCGAACTCTCCGCGCGCCACGGCGATGCACGGCTGGTCGCGGTCGGCGAGATCGGGCTCGACTACTTCGTCACCGGGCTGGACAGCGCCAAGCAAGAGCACTTTTTTCACACTCAGTTGCAACTCGCGCGCAAATACGATTTGCCCGTGCTCATCCACGTGCGCCGCTCGGTCGACAAGGTGCTCAAGCATCTGCGGCAGACCGCGTCCGGCCGGCCATGGCAGGGCATTGCCCATGCCTTCAACGGCAGCGAGCAGCAAGCCCATGCCTGCATCGACATCGGCCTGAAGCTGGGTTTTGGCGGCGCCGTGACCTTCGACCGCGCGCTGCAGCTGCGGCGTCTGGCCGCCACACTGCCGCTCGCATCGATAGTGATGGAAACCGATGCGCCGGACATCCAGCCGCACTGGATCTACCGCACGCAGGCAGAGCGCGCGGCCGGTGAACCGCAGGGCCGCAACGAGCCCGGCGAACTGCCGCGCATCGCCGAAGTGGTGGCGCAACTGCGCGGGATCGGCGTCGACGAGTTGGCCGAGACGACGACTCGAAATGCGCTTGAAGCCCTCCCCCGGCTCGAAAGTCTTCTCTCAACGTCAGAGGGGCGGCCGCACCACGCGTAGGCCGAGGTCCCGTCTTGCGGTTGCGCAGGCAGGACCCTCCTTTTTGCTGTCATCCTTGGTTTTCGATGTGCCGTTGCTTGTTCAGTGGCAAGGACGCCACTCCGACATTTCATCCAAAAAGGAGTTTTCAGATGAACAGATCTTTCGTTCGCACCCTGCCTGCCGTGCTTGCTCTTGCACTCGCCTCCATCGGAATGTCCGCCGTGGCGCAGACCGCCGCTCCGGTCACTGCCGAACCCACCACCACCGAAAAGGTGAAGGAAGCCGGCAAGGACGCGGTCGATACGACCAAGACCACGACCAAGAAGGCCGTGGCCGCCACCGAGCGCGGTACCAAGAAGGCCTGGGACGCGACCAAGCGCACCACCAAGAAGGCCACCCACGCCACCAAGAACGTGGCAGTCAAGACCGGCGACGCCGTTGAAACCGCCGGCCACAAGACCGCTGACGGCATGCGCAGCACCGGCAAGGCCATCGGCGAAAAGGTGCCCGGCACCGCCGAAAACGAAGCCGCCAAGAAATAATCGGCTTTCGCCTTCAGCACAAACCCGCTTCGGCGGGTTTTTTCATGGGCGATCGACAGTGCCAAGATAGGGCGTATTCATGAAACCACCAGCCGCATCCGATGCTGCGAGCGCAGTGCTGACGGGACTTGCGCCTGTCGTCTCGCCCGCGACCGTCGTATTGATCCTCGGCAGCTTCCCGGGCGTCCGCTCGCTCGAACTGCAGCAGTACTATGCGCATCCGCAAAATCAGTTCTGGAAAATCTTGCAAGCCATCTGGCCCCAACACCCGCTCCCGATAGGCGCGGACAGCTACCCCGAAAAGAAAAAGTGGCTGCTCGACCGGGGCCTGGGCGTGTGGGACGTGTACGCTGCCTGCGAGCGTGAAGGCAGTCTTGATTCCGCCATTCGCGCACCCGTGGCCAACGACATTGCGGGGTTGCACCTGCCGCGGCTGGCCGCCATTGCGCACAACGGCGGCGAAAGCTTCAAGCATGCGCGCCACACGCGCACCCTGGGCGTGCCGGTCTACCAGCTGCCTTCCACCAGCCCCGCCAACGCGTCGTGGAGCTTCGAGCGCAAGCTCGCAGCCTGGCGCGAGGTCTTTGTCGCCCACCACCTTCTTTGATGGCCACGAGCAAAACTCCCGTTCTCCCCGAAGTCAATTTTTCCGACTGGGGCGACATCCGCTACCTGCACCTGGGCACCGAATGGGTCCAGGGCTCCATGAAGCTCGATGCACCTTTCGAAATCGAACTCGAGTACGTGCAGCGCATGATGGCCTGGCTGCTGTTCGTCGACCCCAAAAGCGTGGCAAACCGCCATGCGATGCAACTCGGCCTCGGCGCGGCCACGCTCACCAAGTTCTGCCGCAAGACCCTGCGCATGCGCACCACCGCGGTGGAATTGAACCCGCAGGTGGTGTCGGCCTGCCGCGGCTGGTTCAAGCTGCCGGCCGACGACCCGAAACTGCGCGTGGTCATTGCCGATGCGGCGCTCGAGATACGCAAGCCCGAATGGCACGGCACGGTCGATGCCCTGCAGGTGGACCTCTACGACCACGAAGCCGCCGCGCCGGTGCTCGACAGCGAAGGTTTCTACGCCGATTGCCGCGCGTTACTGACCGAAGACGGCTGCATGACGGTCAACCTCTTCGGCCGCTCGTCGAGCTATGAGCGCAGCCTGGAGAAAATCGCCGGCGCATTCGGGATTGATGCGGTCTGGGCCTTCAAGCCGACGCGCGAAGGCAACACGGTGGTGCTGGCACAGCGCACGCCGAGCCGGCCGAAGCGCGAAGCCCTTGCCGAGCGCGGCCAAACGATCCAGACTCGATGGGCCCTGCCCGCGCCGAAATGGCTGCGTGTCTTCAAACCACTGAATCCCACTCTCACCCGACCTTCCGGCCCATGAGCGCTGTCCCCGCCGTTTCCGCCCCTGCACCGCTGGCCACGCGCCACGAAGGCCCGCTCGACCTGCGCCGCCTGATCGAATGGCTCGCCACCGATGGCGTGATCTCTCCGGTGGAAGCCAAGCGCACCATCGCGCGCTGCGCCCAGGCCGAGAGCCGGCAGGCGCCGCTGGTGCGGCTGGCCAACGTGGCCATGACGCGCGAAAGCGACGGCAAGCCGCTCGATCTCGAAATGCTCACGCAGTGGCTTGCCGGCCGCGCGGGGCTGGCGTACCTGCGCATCGATCCGCTCAAGGTCGATGTGGGCAAGGTCGCCGACACCATGAGCGCTGCTTATGCCGAGCGCCACAAGGTGCTGCCGGTGCAGGTGCTGCCTACCGAGGTAGTGGTGGCCACGGCCGAGCCATTCCTCACCGACTGGATCGCCGAAGTGGAGCGCCAGTCGCGCCGCACGGTGCGCCGCGTGGTGGCCAACCCGGCCGATATCCAGCGCTATACGGCCGAGTTCTTTGCGCTTGCCAAGTCGGTGCGCGCCGCGCAGAAGGCTGGCGGCAACACCGGGGGCGCGAGCTTCGAGCAGCTGGTTGAACTGGGCAAGAGCACCAAGCAGCTCGACGCCAACGACCAGAGCGTGGTGCAGGTGGTCGACTGGCTCTGGCAATACGCCTTCGACCAGCGCGCGAGCGACATTCACCTGGAGCCGCGCCGCGAGCAGGGCGTGATCCGCTTCCGCATCGACGGCATCCTGCATCCGGCCTACCAGATGCCCATGGGAGTGATGAACGCGATGGTGTCGCGCATCAAGCTCCTGGGCCGCATGGACGTGGTCGAGAAGCGCCGCCCGCTCGACGGCCGCATCAAGACCCGCAACATGCGCGGCGACGAAGTCGAGATGCGCCTGTCCACCTTGCCAACCGCTTTCGGCGAGAAGATGGTGATGCGGATCTTCGACCCCGACACCGCGGTGAAGGACCTTGACGCGCTGGGCTTTTCGCAGCACGACGCGCACCGCTGGGAGCAACTCGTCACGCGGCCCAACGGCATCATCCTGGTGACGGGCCCCACGGGTTCGGGCAAGACCACCACGCTGTATTCCACGCTCAAGCGCGTGGCGACCGAAGAAGTCAACGTGAGCACGGTCGAAGACCCGATCGAAATGATCGAGCCTTCGTTCAATCAGACGCAGGTGCAGCCGCAGCTCGACTTCGGGTTTACCGAAGGCCTGCGCGCGCTGATGCGGCAGGACCCGGACATCATCATGGTCGGCGAGATCCGCGACCTTGCCACGGCCGAAATGGCGGTGCAGGCCGCGCTCACCGGCCACCTGGTGTTCAGCACCCTGCACACCAACGACGCGCCGAGCGCCATCACGCGGCTGATGGAGTTGGGGGTGCCTTCGTACCTCATCAACGCCGTGATGCTCGGCGTGCTCGCGCAGCGGCTGGTGCGTACGCTGTGCCCCAACTGCAAGCAGCCCGACGACACGGTCACGCGCGAGAAGCTCGAGACCATCGTCAAGCCATGGCAGATCACCGGTTCGGTGCGCGCCTACAAGCCGGTGGGCTGTGTCGATTGCCGCATGACCGGCTACATGGGCCGCATGGGCCTGTACGAGCTGCTCAGCATCACTGAGGAATTCAAGACCCACGTCACCAAGGAGCCCAACCTTGCAGGGCTGCGCCGGCAGGCCGTGATCGACGGCATGCGGCCCCTGCGCCTGGCGGGCGCGCTTCGCGTGGCCGAAGGCGTCACCACCATCGAAGAAGTGCTGAGCGCGACCCCCCCGCTCGAGTGAGGGCGCATGGCGCGAGGCTGGGGGTTATCCCTAGCCTTTCGGTTAGTGGAATCCACATCGGGCTGACCACTGGCTGACTCGACAATCTCGCATCGAAATTTTTTCGAGGAGACTGTTCGTGAAAATCAAGAGTCAGAAAGACTTTTTTTCGGGCCTTATGTTTACGGTTGTGGGCGCGGCGTTCGCATGGGGCGCCACCACCTACAGCGTAGGCAGCGGCGCCCGCATGGGACCGGGTTACTTCCCGCTGATGCTGGGCATCCTGATGGCCGTCATCGGCCTGGGGATCATGTTCAGCGGCTTGACCGTTGAAACCGCAGACGGTGAAAAGATTGGCAAGTGGGCCTGGAAACAGGTGGTGTTCATCCTGGGCGCCAACCTCGCATTCGGCATCTTGCTCGGCGGCCTGCCAAGCCTCGGCGTGCCGGCCATGGGAATGATCATCGCGATCTACGCGCTCGTGATCATCGCGAGCCTCGCGGGCCACGAGTTCAAGCTGCCTACCGTGCTGATCCTGGCCACCGTGCTGGCCGTTGGCAGCTATGTTGCATTCATCTGGGCCCTCAAGCTGCAGATTCAGGTCTGGCCGACCTTCATCACCGGTTGAGAAGAAAGCTGCTCACATGGAACTGATTAACCACCTCTCGATGGGTTTTGGCGTTGCCTTTACCTTCACCAACCTGCTGTACTGCCTCGGCGGCTGTATTCTGGGCACGCTGATCGGCGTGCTGCCGGGCATCGGCCCGGTTGCGACCATCGCGATGCTGCTGCCCGCCACTTATGCACTGCCGCCCGTTTCGGCACTGATCATGCTGGCCGGCATCTACTACGGCGCGCAGTACGGCGGCTCGACCACCGCAATTCTGGTGAACCTGCCGGGCGAATCTTCGTCGGTGGTGACCGTGATCGACGGCTACCAGATGGCGCGCAAGGGCCGTGCGGGTCCGGCGCTCGCCGCAGCGGGGCTGGGTTCGTTCTTTGCCGGTTGCGTCGGCACGCTGATCCTGGCCGCCTTCGCGCCGCCGCTGACCGAACTGGCTTTCAAGTTCGGCCCGGCCGAGTACTTCTCGTTGATGATCCTGGGCCTGATCGGCGCCGTGGTGCTGGCTTCGGGCTCGCTGCTCAAGGCCATCGGAATGATCGTGCTGGGCCTGCTGCTGGGCCTGGTGGGTACCGACGTTAATTCGGGTGTGGCGCGCTACAGCTTCGACGTTCCCGAACTGACCGACGGCATCGGCTTCGTTGCCATCGCCATGGGCGTGTTCGGCTACGGCGAAATCATTGCCAACCTTTCGCGCCCCGACGACGAGCGCGAAGTGTTCACCGCCAAGGTCTCGGGCCTGTTCCCCACCAAGGAAGACTTCAAGCGCATGATCCCTGCCGTGCTGCGCGGCACGGCACTGGGCTCGTCGCTCGGCATCCTGCCCGGCGGCGGTGCGTTGCTGTCGGCCTTTGCGGCCTACACCATCGAGAAGAAGACCAAGCTGCATCCGGGCGAAGTGCCCTTCGGCAAGGGCAACATCCGTGGCGTGGCAGCTCCCGAGGCGGCCAACAATGCCGGCGCGCAGACCTCCTTCATTCCGCTGCTCACGCTGGGTATTCCGCCCAACGCGGTGATGGCGCTGATGGTGGGCGCAATGACCATCCACAACATCCAGCCGGGTCCGCAGGTGATGACCAGCAACCCCGAGCTGTTCTGGGGCCTGATCGCCTCGATGTGGCTTGGCAATGCGATGCTCGTGGTCCTGAACCTGCCGCTGATCGGCATGTGGATCAAGCTCTTGACGGTGCCCTACAAGTTCCTGTTCCCGGCCATCGTGCTGTTCTGCGCCATCGGCGTGTACTCCACGAACAACAACACCTGGGACATCTGGATGGTGGGCATCTTCGGCTTCGTGGGCTACACCTTCTTCAAGCTGGGTTGCGAGCCTGCGCCGTTGCTGCTGGGCTTCATCCTCGGGCCAATGATGGAAGAAAACCTGCGCCGTTCACTGCTGCTCTCGCGCGGCGACTGGAGCGTGTTCGTCACGCGCCCGATCTCGCTCGGGCTGCTGCTCGCCGCTGCGCTGCTGCTGGTGATCGTGCTGCTGCCGGCCGTCAAGGCGAAACGCGAAGAAGCCTTCGTCGAAGTCGACTGAGCCTCGCGAACCCAGCGAACCAACGGCGCCTTCGGGCGCCGTTTCTTTTTCAGGGCTTGGCGGCTCTCGGCGGGCTCATGTGCTGCCTTGCCATGGCGAGGAAAGCCATCGCTGCCGGGCTGAGGGGATGCTTGGCCAGCCGGATGGCGACGACCGGGTACTCGAGGACCGGGCGTGTCACGCCCACGGCGCGCAGGTTGGTCGGCATCAGCACCTCCACGTAGCGCGGCAGGAGCGCCACGCCCGCGCCCGCCTGGACCAGCCCGAATGCCGTCGACAGCATCGACACGTGGTGCACCACGCGCGGATAGACGTTGGCCACGCTCGAGAGCTGGCGGCTGACGGCGCGCCACACGTTGGCGTCCGGATTGACATGGATGAAGGGCAGCGATTCCAGATGCCTGGCATCGACAACCACGCGCTGTGCAAGCGGATGGTCGTCGCGCACGAACAAGGCCATGCGTTCTGAAAAAAGAGGCTCTGTGGCCAATTCGGAGTGCTTCTGCCCGATGTCGGAGCCAAAGCCCAGGTCGGCCTCCTGCGAGAGGATGCGAGAGATCATCTGCTCCGCCGTGCTGTCGAGCAGCGTGGTGGCAAGGGTGGGATGCTTGCGCGAAAAGCGGGCGAGCATCGGCGGCAGCAGTGCACCCGCCGTGAGATGGCCCACCGCGAGCACCACGCGTCCTTCGCGCAATTGCGACTGCGAGCGGCAGGCGTCGACGGATTCATCGATGAGCCGCAACGCGCGCACGGCCGTCTCGACCATCACCTGGCCCGCGCTCGTCAGGCGGATGCGGCGGCCCCGCACGACGAGCGGCTGGCCGAGCTCTTCCTCCATGCGCTTGATCAAGTGGCTGATGGCGGGCTGGGTGAGCTGCAGGGTTTCGGCCGCGAGCGTGAAGCTGCCGGATTCGGCAACGGCGGCCAGCGCCCGCAGCTGTTGCAGCGAGATCTCTTCCGTTGCGATTCTTGCCATAAACAGCGCTCATAGTTGAATAAGCTGAATTATCTGGCTTGATGTCGGGCGGGTGCATAGCATGCAAGGTTTTTCCCGGGCCAGAATCCAAAGCACCATGAAACGAATCCAGTTCCTTCAAGGGGTCGCCGCTGCGCTTTGCTGGGCTGCCTCGACGGCTGCCCTGGCCCAGGGGTATCCGAACAAGCCGGTGCGGCTCATCGTGCCGTTCCCGGCGGCTGGCGCCACGGATCTTTTTGCGCGCACCCTCGGGCAGAAGATGAGCGAGAAGCTCGGCACCACGCTGGTCATCGACAACAAGCCGGGCGCAGGCGGTGCCATCGGGTCCGACATGGCGGCCAAGGCACCGCCCGACGGCTACACGCTGCTGCTGGCCACCACCAGCACGCACTCCATCGGGCCTTCCATTACCAGCAAGCTGCCCTATGACACGGTGCGCGATTTTTCGCCCATCGCCCACGTGGGCGATGCGCCGAGCATCATGCTGGTGCCGGTCGACTCGCCCGCCAAGACGGTGCGCGAATGGATCGCCTATGCGCAGAAGAACCCCGGCAAGCTCAACTATGCGTCCAGCGGCAACGGCACCATCGTGCAGCTCACCGCGGAACTCTTCAAGGCGCAGGCCGGCGTGTTCGTGACACACATTCCCTACAAGGGCACGGCGCTGGCCATTCCCGACCTGATCAGCGGCAAGGTCGACGTGCTGTTCGACTCGCTGCCCACGGGCATGCCGCACGTGCGCGACGGCCGGCTGCGCGCGCTCGGCGTCACCACGCTGAAGCGCAGCCCGCTCGCACCCGAACTGCCTCCGATCGCCGACACGCTGCCCGGTTTCGAGTCGAACACCTGGTTTGGTTTCTATGGCCCGAAGGGTTTGCCGGCCGACATCGTGGCGCGCGTCAACAAGGCCGCCAACGAAGCGCTGGCCGATCCCGAAGTGAAAGAAAAGCTCTCGCGCCTGGGCATCGAACCTGCCGCTCCCGGCACCCCCGAGCAGTTTGCGAAGATGGTGGCTGCCGACGCGGCCAAGTGGAAAAAAATCATCGTCGAACGCAAGATCAGCAACGAATAAAGAGACGTCCCCATGAACTTCGATTTCAGCAACCCCTACCTCTCCACCCGCATTCCGATCTTTGCGCGCAACGTGGTGTCGACCTCGCACCCGCTCGCCTCGCAGGCCGGCTTGCGCATGCTTCAGCAGGGCGGCAACGCCGTCGATGCAGCCATTGCCACCGCCGCCGTCATGACGCTGGTCGAGCCCGTGAGCAACGGCCTCGGCAGCGACGCCTTCTGCATCTTGTGGGATGGCAAGGAACTGCACGGCCTCAACGCCTCGGGTCCTGCGCCCAAGGCGTGGACGCCCGAATACTTCAAGGCCAAGTACGGCGCCGATGGCACCACGCCGCCGATGCGCGGCATCGACTCGGTGACCGTGCCGGGTGCGGTGCGCGGCTGGGTGGCGTTGAGCGATCGCTTCGGCAAGCTGCCTTTCGCCGACCTGCTGGCGCCTGCCATCGACATCGCCGAGCGTGGCTACCTGGTGCCGCCGGTGGTGCAGCAGAAATGGGCGGCGGCCACGCCGGTGCTCGAATCCGTGGCGGGCTTCGCGCAGACGTTCATGCCCTGGGGCCGCGCGCCCGAGGTGGGCGAATTGTTCCGCTTCACGGCCGCGGCGCGTGCGCTCAAGGCGATTGCGCGCACCAAGGGCGAGGCTTATTACAACGGCGAGATCGCCGAAGCGCTCGCCAGGTTCTCGACAGAGCAGGGCGGCGCGCTCACGGTGGCCGACCTCGCTGCCTATCAGCCCGAATGGGTCAAGCCGATCTCGCGCGACTACCGCGGCCACACGCTGCACGAGATTCCGCCCAACGGGCAGGGCATTGCGGCGCTGATCGCACTCGGCATTCTCGAGAAGTTCGACATCGCGTCGCTGCCGGTCGACTCGGTCGCTTCGCAGCACCTGCAGATCGAGGCGATGAAGCTCGCCTTTGCCGACGTGTACCGCTACGTCTCGGAGCCATCGTCGATGACGGTGACCCCGGCGCAAATGCTCGATGACTCCTATCTCGCATCGCGTGCGAGACTCATCGACGTGAAAAAGGCTCAGGACTTCAAGGCCGGCAACCCCGTGAAGGGCGGCACCATCTACCTCACGGCCGCCGACGAGAGCGGCATGATGGTGAGCTTCATCCAGAGCAACTACATGGGTTTCGGCTCGGGCTGCGTGGAGCCCGAATTCGGCATCAGCCTGCAGAACCGCGGCCACGGCTTCAGCCTCAAGGCCGAGAGCCCGAACGTGGTGGCACCGGGCAAGCGTCCGTTCCACACCATCATTCCGGCGTTCCTCACCAAGGATGGACAGCCGGTGATGAGCTTTGGCGTGATGGGCGGCAACATGCAGCCGCAAGGCCACATGCAGACGCTGGTGCGCATGCTCGACTACAAGCAGAACCCGCAGGCCGCCTGCGATGCACCGCGCTGGCGCTTCAACGCGGGGCTCGAGATCAACGTCGAAGCAGCAATGAATCCGGCCACAGTACAAGGCCTGCGCGAGCTCGGCCATCACCTGGACGTGATCGACGATTCTTACCAGGACTTCGGCGCCGGCCAGTTCATCTGGCGCGCGGGCGATCCGTCGGTGGAGGGCTACGTCGCCGCCAGCGATCCGCGCCGCGATGGCGTGGCCGCGGGCTTCTGACGGCCGAGCGATGATCGAGGGATGACCAAGTCCGCCGTACAGACCGGCTTTCCCTCTTCAGCAAGCGGCGCAAAAAAGAGCGTTGGGGCCGGCCTCGTCCTCGCCTCGCTGGGTGCGATCGCGTTCAGCGGCAAGGCGATCATCGTCAAGCTGGCCTATCGCTATGGCGTGGACGCCATCACGCTGATCATGCTGCGCATGCTGTTCGCGCTGCCGCTGTTCGCGCTCATGGCGTGGTGGGCCGGACGCGGCAAACCCGCGCTCACCTTCCGCGACTGGCTCGGCGTGATCGGGCTCGGCTTCTCGGGCTACTACCTTGCAAGCTTTCTCGACTTTGCGGGGCTCGCCTACATCTCGGCCAGCTTCGAGCGGCTGATCCTCTACCTCAATCCCACGCTCGTGCTGCTTTTCGGTTGGCTGCTGTACCGGCGGCGCGCCACGCGACCGCAGGTGCTGGGCATGATCGTGAGCTATGCCGGCGTGCTGCTGGTGTTCGGGCACGAGCTCTGGCTCGGCAGCGGCGGCAAGGGCGGCGGGGCGGCGGCCTGGGGTGCGTTTCTGGTGTTCCTGAGCGCCGTGAGCTATGCGGGCTACCTCGTCTACAGCGGCGAGTTCGTCAAGCGCCTGGGGTCGCTGCGGCTCGTGGGGCTGGCCACTACCGTGGCGTGCGTGCTGTGCATCCTGCAGTTCGTGCTGATGCGGCCGATGAGCGCTGCCATGCAGGTGGCGCCCGAGGTCATCTGGCTGTCGGTGCTCAACGCCACGCTGTGCACGGCGGTGCCTGTCCTGATGGTCATGATGGCCATCGAGCGCATCGGTCCCGCCATGGCCGCGCAAACCGGCATGATCGGGCCGCTGTCGACCATTCTCATGGGCGTCGTCATACTCGGCGAGCCGTTTACCGCGTGGATCGCGGCCGGCACGGTGCTCGTGATTGCGGGCATCTTCGTTTTCACACGCACGGGGCGCTAGCGTCCCTGCAGATCAGGAGCAAAAAAAATGGATCTGGGCATTGCAGGCAAGACCGCGCTGGTGTGCGGCGCGAGCAAGGGACTGGGCTACGGCTGCGCCGAAGCGCTGGTGCGCGAAGGAGTCAACGTGGTGATCGTGGCGCGCGGCGCCGAGGCGCTGGAAGCGGCGGCGAAGAAGCTGGCCGTCGCGGCCGCCGGTTCGCCAACGCCTTTCGTCAAGCACGTGGCCGCGGACATCACCACCGAGGCCGGCCGCGCCGCAGTGTTCGCGCTGGGCCATGACTTCGACATCGTCGTCACCAACGCCGGTGGTCCGCCACCCGGTGATTTTCGCAATTGGGATCGCGAGGCCTGGATCAAGGCGGTCGATGCCAACATGCTCACGCCCATCGAGCTCATCAAGGCCACGGTGGACGGCATGGCCAAGCGCGGCTTCGGGCGCATCGTCAACATTACCTCGAGCTCGGTGAAATCGCCGATCGACATTCTGGGCCTCTCCAACGGCGCGCGCAGCGGCCTGACCGGCTTCGTGGCCGGCGTGGCGCGCACGCCCATCGCGGCGCAGGGCGTGACCATCAACAACCTGCTGCCCGGCTCCTTCGACACCGACCGCCTCAAGGGCACGATGGCCGGCGCCGCCCAAAAGACCGGCCAGGATTTCGACACCGTGTGGGAAGCCCGCAAGAAGAACATTCCTGCCAGGCGCTTCGGCACGCCGGCCGAGTTCGGCGCCATCTGCGCGTTTCTCTGCAGCATGCAAGCCGGCTACATGACGGGGCAGAACATACTGGCCGACGGCGGCGCCTACCCGGGTACGTACTGAGCTCGCCCCTAGTCTTCGCTTGAAACGGGCGTTGTTGAATCAGCGCCGTGAAGAGACCACGATCCCGCCGACGATGAGCGCGAATGCCGCGCCGTGGTACCAGTGCGGCGGCTCGCCCAGAAAGGCCGCGGACAGCAGCGCGGCGAACAGTGGCGTGAGGTTCATGAAGAAGCTCGCCGCCTGCGGCCCGGCATGCTGCACGCCGCTGCCCCAGCAGCGGTAGGCCAGGACCGCGGGGCCGATGCCGATGAAGGCCAGCGCCGCGAACAGCGGCCAGCCGGGCACGATACGGGCGTCGGTCAGCGTCCATTCCCCGGCCGCGAACACGCCCGACCACGCGAGGCCGAACACCAGCTGCGCCATCAGGAACGCGGCCCAGTCTTGTCGCACGCCTTGTGGCTCGCGCGTGCGCGCCAGCATCCAGCTGTAGAAGGCCCAGGCGATGGTGCCCAGGATCATGTAAAGGTCGCCCGGCACCAGCCGCAGCGCGAGCAGCTGCCCCCAATCGCCGCGGCCCAGCACCAGCAGCACGCCGAGCATCGAGAGCAGGGAGCCCCAGATCTCGCGCACGCTGACGCGGGCACCGAAGAAGATGGCGCCTGTTGCGAGCATCCACAGCGGCACGCTGGAGCCCACCAGCGTGACGTTGATCGGCGTGGAGGTCTGCAGCGCCAGGTATTGAAACGCGTTGTAGCAGCCGATGCCGAGCAGCCCGAGAACGGCGTAGCGCTTCCAGTGCGCCCACAAGGGGCTGGTTGGCCGCAGCACCGCCCATGCGAGCGGCAGCAGCAGCACGAAGGCAATCACCCAGCGCACGAAGTTCAGCGTGAGCGGAGACACCAGGTCGCGCACCAGCCGGCCGACCACGGCATTGCCGGCCCAAAGCAGCGGCGGCACGGTGAGCAGAAAGACGGTGGATGGCGTGAGGCGCTGCTGCTGCTGAGTCTGCATGGGCGCCGACTCTACCGGGCATTGCCCTCTGGCGCCGCGGCAAGGCCAAACGTGGCAGGATGCGCTTCTTCTTTTTCCGCGTGCCTGGAGACTGCAAAATGATGAGCAAAGCCGTCCGTATCGACCGCCATGGCGGTCCCGAAGAACTGAAGATCGTCGACGTGGAAGTCGGCGAGCCCGGCCCGGGCGAAATCCGCATCCGCCACAAGGCCGTGGGCCTGAATTTCATCGACACCTACCAGCGCAGCGGGCTCTATCCGTTCCAGATGCCGCTGCAGCTGGGCATGGAAGCCTCCGGCGTGGTCGAGGCCGTGGGCGAGGGCGTGGCGCACCTCAAGGCCGGCGACCGCGCAGCCTATGCGAGCCAGCCGCCCGGCGCCTATAGCGAGTTGCGAGTGATGCCGGCCAAGACCGTGTGCAAGCTGCCCGACGCCATCTCGTTCGAGACCGGCGCGGCCATGATGCTCAAGGGCCTGACCACGCAATATCTGCTGAAGAAGACGCTGCCGGTGGAAGGCCTGCAGCCCGGCGACTTCATCCTCTTTCATGCCGCGGCCGGTGGCGTCGGCCTTATCGCCTGCCAGTGGGCCAAGGCACTGGGCCTGCAGTTGATCGGCACCGCGGGCAGCGACGCCAAGTGCAAGCTTGCGCTCGACTACGGCGCGGCGCATGCCATCAACTACAGCACCGAAAACTTCGCGGCCCGCGTGAAGGAGATCACCGGCGGCAAGGGCGTCAAGGTGGCCTACGACTCGGTGGGCAAGGACACCTGGGAAGGCTCCATCGAGTGTCTGCGTCCGTTCGGCCTGCTGGCGGTGTTCGGCAACGGCTCGGGTCCCGTGCCGCCGATCAGCCTGGGCACGCTGGCCTCCAAGGGCTCCCTCTACGTGACGCGGCCCACGCTGTTCACGCACATCGCAACGCGCGAAAGCACCCAGGCCATGGCAGATGACCTGTTTGCGGTGGTGCAGAGCGGTGCGGTGAAGATACCGATCGACCAGCGCTATGCATTGGCCGACGTGCAACAGGCGCACCGCGACCTGGAAGCGCGCAAGACCACCGGCTGCACCATCCTCACGCTCTGAGGCCTTGCACGGCTGGCAGCCCTGCGGCGGGCCAGCCTTGTCCTACCCTCGCTGGCGTGTCATGCCTTCGTCTTGCAGAAAGCGCACTTTGTAGCCTTCAACAAAGTTCGGGAAGGCGAGCGCCATGGATACCGTCAGAACCTTCATCGTCGAGGACAACCCCGCCATTCGCGAAGCCCTGGCCGACACGTTGCGCGAAGTGGCCCGGGTCGACCCCGTGGGCCAGGCCGAGACGGAACTCGAAGGCATACGCTGGCTCACCAGCAACCTGTCCCAGTGGGATCTGGCCGTCGTCGACCTGTTCCTGAAGGACGGCACGGGCTTCAGCGTGCTCGAGGCTTGCCGCAACCGCGAGCCCACGCAGAAGATGGTGGTGCTCAGCAACCACCTGACGCCCGAGACGCGCCGCAAATGCACCCAGCTGGGCGCCGATGCGGTGTTCGACAAGGCCACCGAGATCGACGATCTGGTCGACTTCTGCCTGCGCTGCCGGCAGGAGCAGTTCGTGGCCTCGTCGCCTTCGCCGCTCTGAGGGCAGAGCGCGGCGCGGGCCCCTCGCCCGCCGCCATTGGAAGGATCAGCCTTCGATTTTCCCGAGCCGCGATTCGCGCAGCCGGCTCGGCGCCAGCGCGCCCGCCGACTCCAGGATGGGGTAGGCAATGGAGCAGATGTGCGAGTTGATCCGCTTCAAGTCGCTGATCAGGTCGATGTGCAGCGAGCTGGTTTCGATGCTCAGCGTGGTGCGATCGGAGAGCCGGTCGAGGTGGGTGGTGGCATAGGCCCGCTCGAGGTCGCGGAAGCGGGCTTTTTCTTGCAGCAGCTTCTGCGCATCGCGCACATTGCCGTTGAGGAAGACGCTCATGCTCAGCCGCAGGTTGGCTACCAGCCGCCCATGCAGCTCGACGATTTCCGCCATGCCCGCTTCTGAGAAGTTGCGCTGCGGCTTGATCTTCTTGTCCTCAATGTCGATGATCACGCGCTCGATGATGTCGCCGATCTGCTCCATGTTGATGGTGAAGCTGATGATGTCGGTCCAGCGCCGGCTTTCTTCCTCACCCAGCGCCTCGCGCGAGATGCGCGTCATGTAGTACTTGATGGCCGAGTAGAGCTCGTCGACCGTGTCGTCGAGCTGCCGCAGCTCCTGCGAAAGGCGCAGGTCGTTGTGGCGGATCACGTCGAGCGTGCCGATGAGCATGGTCTCCACCACGTCGGCCTGGTGCAGCGCCTCGCGCGCGGCGTTCGAAATGGCGAGCGACGGGGTCGAGAGCGCCGACGGATCGAGGTGGTGCGGCCGCGTGGACGTGGCCGGCTGCTGCGGCACCGGCAGCATCCTGGTGACCAGCTTGGCCACCCATTGCGTGAGGCCGATGAAGCCCACGCTGATGACCACGTTGAACGCCAGGTGGAACAGCACCACGCCGTGGGTTGCATTCGGCACGTGTGGCTGAACATAGCGCAGCCAGAGCCCCACGAATGGCGTCACGATGGCCACCCCCAATGCCTTGAAAAGCAGGTTGCCTACCGTGACCTGCCGCACCGACACGGCTGACTTGGCCGTGGTCAGCACCGCCAGCAGGCCGCTCCCGAGGTTGGCGCCGAGCACCAGGCCGAGCGCGACGTCCAGCGGCACGACGTTGGAGCTGGCCATGGCCGCCACCAGCAGCACCACGGCCAGGCTCGAGTACGCCGCGATCGCGAGCGCGGCGCCAATGGTGATTTCGAGCAGCACGTCGCTGGTGAGCGAGGCCAGCAAGGTACGCATGGCCGGCGCAGAGAACAGGGGTTCGGTGGCCTCCACCACCAGTTGCAGGGCCAGCAGCATCAGCCCCAGGCCGATGAGCACCCGGCCCACCCGCCCCGCCACGCTGGCCGAGCGCGAAATGAACAGCACCACACCCACGAAGATGAACATCGGCGAAAGCCAGGACAGGTCGGCCGAGAACAGCACCGCAATGAGGGCGGTGCCCACATCGGCCCCCCGCATCACCGCCAACGCCGCGGGCAGCGTGACCAGCCCCTGCCCCACGAAGGAGGATGTCATCAGCGAGGTGGCGGTGCTCGATTGCACCAGGGCCGTGACGCCGATGCCCGAAAGCGCGGCCGTGAACCGGTTTCGCATGCTCTGCACCAGGATCTTGCGCAGGTTGGCGCCGAACACGCGCAGCACGCCCGTGCGCACGAGGTGCGTGCCCCACACCAACAATGCAACGGCGGCCAGCAGGTTCAGGAGATGCTTCATGGGGGGCGGTTTCTATCCTTTTCGTTTCGCTTCGTTTTCGACCCCATTTTCCACATCTTGGGCTCAGTCGATCAGTGCGCCGTTGTCATGGAAGGGAAAAGGGCCTTCGAATGTGCCGGAAGCCGCTAAATGGGTCACAAGTCTTCGGTTGTGCGCGGACCAGGCGTGGACCCTGAAGCCAGGCGGCTCCAGCGTCCAGGCCGAGGGTGCGTCGGGCGACAGGTCCAGGCAGACCTGGTGCGCAGGCGCGGGCGAGGTCGATGCGATGGTGCCGCCAAAGCGCACGTCGATGGCACGATGCAGGTGGCCGCAGATCACGCGCTCGACGTTTCCATGCCGCGCGACCAGAGCTTCCAGTGCCTCGGCGCCCTGCAGCAGGCCGATCTCGTCCATGTGGCCGATCAGCGTCTGGAAAGGCGGGTGGTGCATGGCGATGACGACGGGCTCGCCGCGGCTGGCGTCGAGCTGTTGTTCGAGCCAGCCCAGGCGCTCTTCGCACAGGGTGCCGTGGCTCTCACCCGGCACGCAGGTGTCCAGCGTGAGCAGGCGCAGCGCGCCCACGCGAACTGAATACTGGACGAAGCCGGCCGTGCCCACGCCCGGCGCCAGGTAGGCGTGGCCCGGAAAGCTGCGGCGCAGCTGGTCGCGATCGTCGTGGTTGCCGGGCATCAGATAGATGGGCATCGGCAGCGGCGCCAAGAGGCGCGCCAGGTGCTCGTATTCGGCGGCACGGCCGAAGTCGCTCAGGTCGCCGGTGATCACGACGGCGTCGGGTCGCTGCGGCAGCCGCAGCACCGACTGCACCGCGCGCTCCAGGTAGGGCGCGGTGTCGATGCGGCCGTAGGCAAGGCGTCCTGGCTCGCGGATGTGCAGGTCGGTGAGCTGGACCAGAAAAGTGCTGTCTTCGGTCGTTGTCGTCATACGCTGGTTTCCTGCGACGTCATCAGTCGGTCGGGCTGGATGCGAAGTCCCACCGGATCGCCCGGCCCGAAGGGCGTGTCGCGTCCCACATCGGCCATCAGCAAGGGTTGGTCTCGCAGGCGCAGCTGCAGCTGCACGCGGTCGCCGAGGAAGGTGCGGCGTTCAACCGTGGCCGCACCCCAGTCGGGCCGCGGCGCGCTCACTTCGACGTCTTCAGGTCGGACCAGAAGCATCGCATGGCTCTGCCAGGCGGGTGGGCAAGGCAGGGTGCTTCCGCCGAGTCGGACAATGCCTTGCGCGATGGCGTCAGCCTCGCGTTCCAGCCGGTTGACCCGGCCCAGGAACTCCGCTACGAAGGGATGCGCAGGCGCGCGGTACAGCTCCTCGCCGCGGCCAATCTGCACGATGCGCCCGGCACTCATCACCGCCAGCCGGTCGGCAATGGCCAGTGCCTCCTGCTGGTCGTGCGTGACGTGGATGGCCGTGATGTGCAACCGGCGCAGCAACTCGGCGAGTTCGTCGCGCAGCGACTCCTTGAGCTTGGCGTCGAGCGCAGCCAACGGCTCGTCGAGCAGCAGCACGCGCGGACGCACCGCTACGGCGCGTGCCAGCGCCACGCGCTGCCGCTGGCCGCCCGAAAGCTCGGCGGGGCGCTTGTTCTCCAGGCCGCCGAGCCGCGTCAGGTCGACCAGTTCGCCGACCGCGCGCTTTTCTTCGTCCGGCGCCACGCCGCGGATGCGCAGGCCATAGCCGATGTTGGCCGCCACCGTCATCTGCGGAAAAAGCGCGTAGCTCTGGAACACCATGCCCACGCCGCGGTGCTCCACCGGCCGGTCGGTCACGTCCTGGCCGCCGAACACGATGCGGCTGCCGGCGTCGGGTGCTTCGAGCCCCGCGATCAGCCGCAGCAGCGTGGTCTTGCCACAGCCCGAGGGGCCGAGAAGTGCGAGCACCTCGCCGGCCTCCACGTGCAGGTCGGTCGGCAGCAGGCCGCGCGTGCCGTCCGCATAGGTCTTGGCGCAGCGCGAGATGTCGATGGGAATGCGTTCAAGTTCCATGGCGTTTTTGCATCAGGTTGGCAAGGTACTGCAGGCCCCACAGCACCGGAAGAATGACCGCGAAAAAGACCAGCGTGTAGGCCGAGCCGATCTCGATCCGCATCGAGGCATAGCTGTCGGCCAGGCCCACGGGCAAGGTGCGCGTGAGCGGCGTGTGCAGCATCCAGGTGAGGTTGAATTCGCCCACTGACAGCGTGAACACCATCAGGCTGCCGGCCACGATGGCGGGGAACACGGCGGGCACCAAGATGCCCAAGAAGCGCTGGCGAAAGTTCGCGCCCAGCGAGCGGGCTGCTTCCTCGAGCGCGAGCAGGTCGTCGCGCTGGAAAGCCGAACTCACCGTTCGCACCATGAACGGCAGCGTGAACACCAGGTGCCCCACGAGAATGAAGGCGAAGCTCTGGCGGAAGGCGGTGAGTTGGCCGTAGGCGAGGATGAGTGCCAGCGCGGTCGCGAGGCCCGGCACCGCGACGGGCAGTGTCAGCAGCTCTTCGAAGATGTGCGCGGCTCGCGAGCGGCTGCGCGCCAGCGCATAGGCGCAGGGCACGCCCAGCAGCACGGTGCCGACCACGCAGGCCAGCGCGAGCGCAAGCGACCAGCCGACGGTGCCGCCGTAGTTCTCCCACACCTCGCCGAGCCAGCGCAGCGTGAGCCCGCTCTTCAGGCCCGCGCTGTAGTTGTTGACGAGGCCCGCCATCACCGACAGCAGCATCGGCGCGATCATGAAGAGGCTCACCAGCACGGTCACGGCCAGGAGGAAGGGGGCCTTGGGTTGCGTGTTCTTTCGCATGACGCGTTTCCTCCTTCAGCGCGCGACTGGATTGGCGCCGAAGCGCCGCGCCGCGAACAGCACCAGCCAGGTCACGAGGCCGAGCGCAATCGACAGCGACGCAGCGAGCGCGAAGTTGGCGTAGTTGGTGAACTCGTTGTAGATGGTGATCGGAATCACCTCGAACTTGCTGGCGAGCGTGAAGGCAGTGCCGAAGGCGCCCATCGAGGTGGCGAACAGGATCGCGCCGCAGGCGAGCGTGGTGGGCGCGAGCTCCGGCATCCAAACGTCGCGCGCCACCCGCAGGCGCGAGGCGCCGAGCGAGCGCGCGGCTTCTTCGAGCTGCACGTTCATGGCCTCTGCCGCTGCGGCGTAGGTGGCGATGGCGCGCGGCAGCGAGAAGTACAAATAGGCCAGGAACAGTCCGAGCAGGCCATAGGCAAAGGTGATGCGCTCGCCGAACAGGTTGTCGCCGATGTCGGCCACCAGCCCTTGCCTGCCGCCGAGCAGGATTACGAAGAAGCCGATGATCACGCCAGGAAAGGACAGAGGCAGCGTGAGGAGCGACAGCAGCATGCGCTTGCCGGTGAAGGCATGGCGCGCGAGATAGATACCAACGGCCGCGCCGAGCACCAACGTTGCGAGCGTCACGGCCACTGAAAGCGCCACGGTATTGGCCATGCTCTGCAGATAGCGCGAGTCGGTGAGCACTGCGAAGTAAGTAGCCCATCCCTTGGTCGCAGGCAACGTGAGGAGGCGCACCACTGGCAGCAGCCAGAAGGCCGCGAAGAACACGGCTGCGGGCGCTGCGCAAGCGAGCAGGCGCCAGCGTGGGTTCCAGGCGTTGGCGGGTTTCATTTCAGCTGCTTGTGTTTGAGGCGCTGTTGTTCAGGGCGCCGTTGTTCAGGGCGGGTGCAAAGGCCACCGGGTACTCCCCTCCGCGAATGTCCCCCGCCTTCGGCTCCTCCTTTATTTCGCTGCGGGGAGCACCCGATGCCCTGTGCACTGGGGCACGCTGCTGGTGTTCCGCTGATCAACGACCGCTCTTTGCAACGCACCCGTCGATGGGGTGCCTTGCGCAGCGAAATAAAGGAGGAGGCCGCAGGCCGGGGGACATTCGCGGAGAAAGGTACCCCGTCGGCGGGTGCGCGCCCTGAACAAAGCACTTAGCGCACTTCCTTCAGATACCGATCAGAGAACGCCCGTTGCGCCTCGGCCATGCGCGCGTAGTCGACGCTCTTGGCACGCGCGTATTCGCTGGCCGGCAGGAACTGCGCCTCGATATCCTTCGGCATCGCACCGGCACGCACCGGTCGCAGGTAAGCCTTGGCCCAGATCGCCTGGCCTTCGTCGGACAGCACGAAGTCGAGCACCTTCTTGCCTTCGGCCGCATGCGGCGCCTTGGCGACGAGGCTCATCACGTAGGGCACGGCCAGCGTGCCTTCGCTCGGAATAACGAAGGCGACATTGGCCTTGTCCTTGTATTTGGCGCGGTAGGCGTTGAAGTCGTAGTCGAGCAGGATCGCGATTTCGCCCGACAGCACGCGCGCGTAGGAGGTCTGCTTGGGCACGATCGGCTCGTTCTTCTGCAGCGCCTTGAAGTAGTCGATGGCCGGGCCGAAGTTGTCGAGCGTGCCGCCGCGCGCTTCGTTCACCGCCACCGCACCCACGTAGCCGACAAAGGCCGAGGCTGGATCGAGATAGCCGATGAGGCCCTTGTACTCGGGCTTGAGGAGGTCGGCCCACGACTTCGGGACCGGCTTGCCCTTGAGCGCATCGACGTTGACCATGAAGCCGAGCGTGCCGGAGTGGATGGTGAACCAGTTGCCGGCCGGGTCCTTCAGGCCGTCGGGAATGTCTTTCCACGCGGCCGGCTTGTAGGGCTCGACCACGCCTTCTTTCTGCGCCTGCACCGCGAAGGTCACGCCCAGGTAAGTAACGTCCGCCACGGGACTGCCTTTTTCGGCCACGAGCTGCGCGAGCGACTGGCCCGAGTTCTTGTTGTCGGCCGGCACGGTGACGCCTGTCTTGGCCTTGATGGCCTTGAGCTGCGTGCCCCAGTCGGCCCATTCGGTCGGGCAGTTGTAGCAAATGGCGGTCTGTGCCATGGCACTGCCGGCGGCGACGAGCGCGGCGGTGAGCAAGCCCAGTCGGGCCATGCGGGAGATGCGGAGAGACATGAAAGAACTCCTTGAGGGGTGTGAGGGTTGAGGCGGGTGAGAGGGGTGGTCAGTCGTCGGCGATATCGCATGCGGACGCGCACGATTCGCCGTCGCGAAAGAAGCAAGGCAGCAGCAGGGTCGCGTCGGCTTGCAGCGTGGCGTCGCCAGCCATGGCCTGGATCAGCAATTCGACGCTGCGGCGGCCGATGTCACTGTTGGGCTGCGCGATGGTGCTGAGCGCCGGCGTGAGGTCTTCGCCGAGCGCAATGCCGTCGAAGCCGACCACGCTGAGGTCGTCCGGCACGGAGAGGCCGCTCAGGTGCGCGGCGCGGATGCTGCGGATGGCGAGCAGGTCGTTCGAGCAGACCAGCGCAGTTGGCCGGGCCTTGGCTCGTAGCAGCTGCGCGAGCAAATCGACTGCACTCTCGACAAACGGCACTTCGATGAGCGGAGGGGCGTCGAGCCCTGCATCGGCCATGCCTTTTTGATAGCCGCGATAGCGTTGCTGCGCGCGATCGGACGCGGCCAGCGTGCCGCTGACCATAGCTATGCGGCGGTGTCCAAGAAGCACCAGGCGCGCCACGGCATCGGCCACGGCCGCTTCGCCATCCACGGTCACGCAAGGATGATCGCGGTGCCGGTTGTAGGCCAGCACATATGGGGTGCCGGTGCTGCGCAGTCGGTCGAGCGCGGCCGAAGTGGATGGGTTGGACACCACGAGGATCAGCCCGTCGACGTTGCCGGCCAGCAGCAGCTGGACCGCGCGCTCTTCTTCGTCGAGTTGGTAGCCTGTGGTGATGGGAATGATCGCGTAGCCGCCGGCAATGGCCGCGCCTGCGATGCCCTGAAGGCACTCGGCAAAGGTCGGATTCAGCAAGGTCGGCAGCACCACGCCCAATGCGCGGCTGCGCTGGGTGCGCAAGGTGCGCGCGCTGGCGTTGGGCACGTAGTGGAGCTCGCGCGCCACGCGTTCCACCAACTCACGTGTGGCTGGCGTGACTTTGTCGGGGAAGTTGAACGCCCGCGACACGGTGGCCACGGAAACCCCGGCCTTGGCTGCGACGGATTGAATGCTCATCGTGCGGTGCTATGTAAACGATTACATTGCACCGCGGCAGTATGACCCCGCTATGACAGGCCATGAAAGCCGGGAAAAACCCGCGCGTTTGTCTTGCTCCCTCTGCCTCTGGAGAGGGCGGGGGTGAGGGCCTACGGCCTTAACGCGCCTCAACCAGCCCGCACCGGGCGCGTTACTTCCCCCGGCGAACCCGCCGGATCTCGTCCAGGATCAGGCAGATTGCGCCCAGCGTGATCGCACTGTCCGCCGCATTGAACGCCGGGAAATACCAGTTGCCAGCGTGGAAGCTCAGGAAGTCCACCACATAGCCGTGCATCATCCGGTCGATCACGTTGCCGATGGCACCGCCCAGAATGCAGGCCATCGCGAACGAAAAGAGCTTCTGCCCTGCGTGCGACTTCAGCATCCAGACGATGAACACCGCGGCTGCCACGCCAATGGCCGTGAAGAACCAGCGCTGCCATCCCGAATGGTCGGCCAGGAAAGAGAACGCGGCGCCCGTGTTGTGCGCGCGAACCACGTTGAAGAAGCTCGTCACGTAAGTCGCATCACCGAGCTTGTAGTAGCCCAGGATCAGCGTCTTGGTGAACTGATCGATGATCAGGATGATCGCCGCCAACCCGAGCCATGGCCAGATGCTGCCGCTGCGGGAACGCGATGCCGACATGGTGCGTGCGGCCGCCATCAGGCAAAGCTCCGCGATTCGCCGGCGCCGAACAGGTTGCTCGTGCAACGGCCGCAGATCGTCGGGTGCGCCGGGTCGTGGCCCACGTCGTCGCGGTAGTGCCAGCAGCGATCGCACTTCTGCGCGCTGCTCGGCGTTACCGTGGTCGAGAGCGTTTCGCCCGCGGCGATTGCGATGGCCGAGGTGATGAAGACGAACTTCAGGTCATCGCCCAGCGATCCCAGCAGCGCGAAATCGTCTGCCGGCGCACTGAGTTGCAGGTTCGCCTGCAGCGACGAGCCGACCTTGCCCTCGGCGCGCACCGCTTCGATGTCCTTGTTGACCACGTCGCGAATTTCGCGGATGCGACCCCACTTGGCGAGCAGCGCATCGTCGGGTGCGGCGAATTTGCTGAATGTCTGCGCAAAGATCGATTCGCCCGGCTTGCCCGTGCTCACGAACTTCCACGCCTCTTCGGCCGTGAAGCTGAGGAACGGTGCCATCCAGCGCAGCATGGCTTGCGAGATGTGCCAGAGCGCTGTCTGCGCACTGCGGCGCGCTAGCGAGCCCGGCGCCGTCGTGTAGAGCCGGTCTTTCAGGATGTCGAGGTAGAACCCGCCCAGGTCTTCCGAGCAGTAGATCTGCAGCTTGGCCACCACCGGGTGGAACTCGTAGACCTTGTAGTGCGCAAGGATCTCGGCCTGGAACTGCGAAGCGCGCGCAAGCGCATAGCGGTCGATTTCGAACAGCTGGTCGAGCGGCACCGCGTCCTTGGCGATGTCGAAGTCGCTGGTGTTCGCCATCAGGAAACGCAGCGTGTTGCGGATGCGGCGGTACGAGTCGACCACGCGCGCGAGGATCTTGTCGTCGCCCGCGATGTCGCCCGAATAGTCGCTGGCAGCCACCCAGAGGCGGATGATTTCCGCGCCCAGCTTGCTGCTGATTTCCTGCGGGTCGATACCGTTCTTGAGCGACTTGCTCATCTTGATGCCCTTGGCGTCTACCGTGAAGCCGTGCGTGAGCAGGCCTCGGTACGGCGCTCGGTCTTCCAGCGCACAGGCGATCAAAAGCGACGAGTGGAACCAGCCACGATGCTGGTCGTGGCCTTCGAGGTACAGGTCGGCTTCAGGCCCGGTCTCGTGGTGCACGTTGGGGTGCGTGCCGCGCAGCACGTGCTGGAACGTCGAGCCCGAATCGAACCACACCTCGAGGATGTCGGTGCTCTTGGTGTAGTGCGGCGCGTCTTCGGCGCCCAGAATTTCTTCGGCCGTGACGCGGCTCCAGGCCTCGATGCCGCCCTTCTCGACGATGTCGGCGGCCTGGTCGAGGATTTCCATCGTGCGCGGATGGAGCTCGCCCGAGTCCTTGTGCAAGAAGAAGGGGATCGGCACGCCCCAGCTGCGCTGGCGGCTGATGCACCAGTCGGGCCGGTTGGCAATCATGTCGTGCAGCCGCGCCTTGCCGTTCTCCGGATAAAAGCTCGTTTGCTCGATCGCTTCGAGCGCGGTCTGGCGCAGCGACTTGGGCGCCTTGTCCTTGGTGAACACGCCTTCGCCTTCGTCCATGCGGACGAACCACTGCGCCGCGGCGCGGTAGATCACCGGCGTCTTGTGGCGCCAGCAGTGCGGGTAGCTGTGCGTGATGGTCTCGGTGGTGAGCAGGCGGTTGGCGTCGCGCAGGGCCGAGATGATGACCGGCACGGCCTTCCAGATGTTCTGGCCGCCGAAGAGCGGGAAGTCGGGCGCGTAGCTGCCGTTGCCCTGCACCGGGTTCAGGATGTCGTCGTACGCCACACCATGGGCGATGCAGGAGTTGAAGTCATCCACGCCGTAGGCGGGCGAGGAGTGGACGAGGCCGGTGCCGTCGGTGGCGGTGGCGTAGTCGGCAAGGTACACCGGCGACAGGCGCTTGTAACCCGCATCGACGTCGTACAGCGGATGCTCGAACTCCAGCCCGCCGAGCTTCTCGCCCTTGACCGTGGCCAGCACCTTGCCGTCGAGCGCATAGCGCGTCATGCACATCTCGACCAGCGAGTTGGCGAGGATCAAGAGGCCGCGCTCGGTGTCGACCAGCGAGTACTCGATTTCCGGGTTCAGGTTGATTGCCTGGTTGGCCGGGATGGTCCACGCGGTGGTGGTCCAGATCACGGCAAAGATGTCGCCGAGGATCGTATGGTCGGTCTCGAAGGCCTTGAGCACCTTCTCGCGCTCGTGCGCCTTGAAGGCCACGTCGAGGGTCTGGCTCTTCTTGTCGGCGTATTCGATCTCGAACTCGGCCAACGATGAGCCGCAGTCGAAGCACCAGTACACCGGCTTCAGGCCGCGGTACACAAAGCCGCGCTCGATCACGCGCTTGAAGGCCCGCAGCTCGCCGGCTTCATTCGCGAAATCCATCGTCTTGTACGGATGGTCCCATTCGCCCAGCACGCCCAGGCGCTGGAAGTCGAGCATCTGCTGCGCGATCTGTTCCGTGGCGTAGGCGCGGCTCTTGGCCTGCATCTCGTCGCGGCTCAGGTTGCGGCCGTATTGCTTTTCGATGGCGTTCTCGATCGGCAGGCCGTGGCAGTCCCAGCCGGGCACGTAGAGCGCGTCGTAGCCTTCGAGCTGGCGCGCCTTGGTGATCATGTCCTTCAGGATCTTGTTCACCGCGTGGCCCATGTGGATCTGGCCGTTGGCGTACGGCGGGCCGTCGTGCAAGATGAACTTGGGCGCGCCGTGGCGGGCGTCGCGCAGACGGTGATAGCGGCCTTCGTCGTTCCATTCCTTCACCCAGCCCGGTTCGCGCTTGGGCAGGTCGCCGCGCATGGGGAAGGGGGTGTCGGGCAGGTTCAGCGTGGAACGGTAGTCGGTGGGGGAAGCGGCGTCAGACATGTTGGGGTGCGAAACAGAGGGGCTTCGACAGGCTCAGCCCGAACTGCATTGAGCGGTCGGTGCGGAAGAAAAGCCGTTCGCCCTGAGCTTGTCGAAGGGCGGCAGCACGGTGCGTGCAGGGCTAAATTCGATCCCGCGTCGTCTGGCGATGGGTTTCGGCGTGGGTCGATGCAAAGAACGCGCGCGCGTCGCGCCCATCCTTCGAGATGCCCGCTGTGAGGGCCTCGAGGCTGGTGTAGCGCAATTCGTCGTGCAGTTTGTGCAGGAGTTCCACGCGGACGATTTTACCGTAGGCCCCTTCGGCTCCCAGATGCGAGGGCCACTCCAGGCAATGCGTCTCCAGCAACACCCGGCCCGCGTTGACGTCGTTGGCGTCCAGCGAGGGGCGCACGCCGAGGTTGGCCACGCCGGGCAGCGGCTGGTCGGCCAGGCCGTGCACCAGCACCGCGAAGATGCCGCTGGCGGCCGGCTTCCAGTGCTTGAAGCGCATGTTGAGGGTGCGAAACCCGTCGTCCTTGCCGGGGGCCGAGGCGCCCAGTGCGCGGCCGAGCTTGCGGCCATGGACCACGTGGCCCGAGATCGTGTACGGCCGGCCGAGCAGATGCTGGGCGTCGGCCATGCGGCCCTCGGCCAGCGCATCGCGCACGGCCGAGCTGGAAACGCGCAAGCCATGCACCTCGTAGCTGTTCATGCGCGCCACGTCGAAGCCGTGCGCATCGCCGGCTGCGTCGAGCATGGCGTAGTCGCCGGCCCGCTTGGCGCCGAAGCGGAAGTCGTCTCCCACCAGCACGTAGCGCGCGCCCAGGCCCTCGATCAGCACGTTCTGGATGAATTGTTCGGGCGACTGGGACGCCAGCCGGCCGTCGAAGGGCAGCACGATGGTCTGCGCCACGCCGCACGCCGCGAGTTCGGTCAGCTTGTCGCGAAGCGTGCCGATGCGGGCCGGCGCCAGGTCGGGTTTCTTGGTGACGGCGGCGAAATAATCGCGCGGGTGCGGCTCGAAGGTGAGCACGCAACTGGGCAGCCCGCGGTGGCGCGCTTCGGTCTGCAGCAGCGCCAGCATGGCTTGGTGGCCACGGTGAACGCCGTCGAAATTGCCAATGGTGAGGGCGCAGGCGGGAGCCACGCCCGGGTGCCGGAAGCCGCGGAAAACCTGCATGAGTGGGTATCTTTTTGATAGCGCCTCGCGCCCGTCAATTGGGGCGAATCAGGCCGTTTTGTCACAAAGCCGGTATATTGTGACTCAGTGCGTTGCTTGAAGTGATCTCCGACGCGCTCCGTGTCCCTGGTCTTTCCGTGATTCTTCCCTTTTTGAGGAGGCGTGTGGTGAAGGTCTTGAAGCTGTCGGCCCAAGGGCTGCCCCAGTCATGGATATCGCTCGAACAGGCGGTCATCCACTATGCAGCGGACGAGGTCCGCTGGGAGGTGGGCGCGCAGGTGGCTGTGTTCCGTGGCGGCCACAACGCCATCACGGGCGAGCAATCGCAGATTGCGATCAACAGCATCATCGGCACCAAGGGCGTGCCGCGCATCAATCCTTTCACGCAACGCCCGGGGCTTACCAACAGCAAGCTCTTTGCGCGCGACCGCAATGTGTGCGCCTACTGCGGCGGGCATTTCCACGAGGACGAGCTCACGCGCGAGCACATCATTCCGTTCGCGCAAAAGGGCATCGACACCTGGATGAATGTGGTCACGGCGTGCAAGCCGTGCAACCACCGCAAGAGCAGCCGCACGCCCGAGCAGGCGAACATGCCGCTCCTGTATGCGCCCTATGTGCCCAGCCTCTGGGAAGATTTCATTTTGCGAAACCGCCGCATCCTGGCGGACCAGATGGAATTCTTGATGGCGCACCTGCCGCAGAGCTCGCGGCTGCACGACAGCTAGCGAGCTCGCTCAGCGCTTCCAGTCCGGCGAGCGCTTCTCGATGAAGGCCTGGATGCCTTCCAGCGCGCTCTCGTCCATCATGTTGCAGGCCATGGTCTGGCTCGCGTCGGCCAGCGCGGCTTCAATGCCGGTTTCGAGCTGGCGATAGAAGAGGGCCTTGCCGAGCGCGAGCGCCTGGCGCGGCTTGGCCACGATGCTGGCGACCAGCGCCTCGACGGCCGCGTCGAGTTCGCCGGCCGGGGCCACCCGGTTGATCAAACCCTTGTCGCGCGCCTCCTCTGCACTGATGAACTCACCCGTCACGAGCATTTCGAAAGCCTGCTTGCGCCCGAGGTTGCGCGACAGCGTGACGCTCGGCGTGGCGCAGAACAACCCGACGTTCACGCCGCTGACCGCGAAGCGCGCCTCGCTCGAGGCTACCGCGAGGTCGCATACCGCAACCAGCTGGCAGCCCGCGGCCGTCGCGATGCCGTGCACGCGCGCAATCACGGGCACGGCAAGGCGCTGGATCGACAGCATCATCGCGCCGCAGCGTTCGAAGAGCCGCTGGTAGTAGCCGAGCGAGGGCTCCGCGCGCATTTCCTTCAGATCGTGGCCCGCGCAGAAAGCCTTGCCCGCTGCCGCGATGACGACCGCGCGCACGCTCTCGTCCGCCGCGACGTCTCCGATGGCTTGCTCGAGCGCGTCGAGCATGCCCTCCGAGAGCGCGTTGAAAGAGGCTGGGCGGTTCAGCGTGAGCGTGACCACGCCGCGCGCATCGCATGCCTTCAGCACAAAGGGGGAGGCCGCATCGTTCATGTCGTTGCCCTCAGTAAGTCAGCTCCAGAACCGTCACGTGCTGCTGCGCGGCGGGCCAGGTCAGGCCGGTGATGCGCTCGCCGTTGAATTCGCCGGTCACCGCGCGCTGTGGCTCCGCCGCGGCAACGCGCAGCCTGGAACTCGACACGCCAGAACCCTTGGGCGGCACGCCGGCCGGGAGACTCTGTCCGTCGAAGCGCATGCTGTCGCGCTGCGCATCGAAATATCCGCGAGGCCGCGTGAAGACGACGACCGCCTGGGCATTCGCATCGGCGGGCGTGAGACGCTCGGGGCGCAGATTCACCACACTGCTGCTGCGCGGAAACGGGCTGCGATAGATGTGCGTGGTCCCATAGCTTGGCGCACTCAAGACGAATTCGTAGGCCGTGTCCCCGCGCGCGCTGAAAGGGCCCCATCGGCCATCCGTGCCGATGTTCTTGCTGTGCATGGCGTTGCCGCGCCGCCCGCCCGTGGCCGGGTCGATCGCATAGACGGTGACCTGGCCGCCATTCAGCGACAGGTTTTCCGCACCGATCGCGCGGCCGTCGAGCACGACGTTCGCGTCGGCCGCAATCGCCGTGCTGCGCGGCGGTTCGCCCGTCAGGAATTGCCATGTCGCCGCGAAGGCGGCAGGAGAGAACGAAGTCTCGCGGTGATCGACGCGCGGCAGCACAACGTTGGTCGCCCCCTTGAGCGCTGGCCCGTCGAAGCCGATGTTCGTCGGCTGGCCCGGCACGCCGATCCACAGTCCGTCGGGCTGCGCGTACTTGTCGTTGTTGTCGGAGCGCAGCGTGAGCCACTTGACGCCCGGCGTGACCTCCTCGCCGTTCGGCCCCTTCGGCGTATTGAGCTGCTGCATGAAACCCGAAAGCCCCGAGAACTCGTTGTTCTCGCGAAAGCCCTTCACCACCCAGATGCCGTGCGCCGGATTGCCGCCCAGCACCACGTGGCTCACTACGTCCGCGCCGCCGCCGTTCTGCACGTAGTTGCGGATCGTGTTGCCGCCGCGCGAATTGCCGATCAGCACCACCTTGCTCGCGCCCGTGGCCTTCAGCACCTTGTCGACTTCCGCCTTCAGGAAGACGGCCGAGTCGGTTGTCGAGCTGCGGCCCGGCTGCGCCACGGCGTCGTCGTCGCGCGCCAGCGGATAGGGCTGGTCGACCGCAAAGAGCCGGTTGCGCGGCCAGCCGTTCGATTCGAAACGCCAGATCGTGGTCTGCCAGAGCGCGGCCGAGTCGCCGTTGCCATGCATGAAAACAATCGGCGGACGCTCGGTGAAGGAGGGCGAGGGCGCGGTGGCGCAAGCGGTCAGCATGGCGGTCGATGCGAGCCCGAGGGCAAGAAGGGTGCGGCGTGATGGCATGTTTTTGTTCCTGGCTGGGGTTCCAAGTAAAAACGCCCGCCGGCGCAAAGCGGGCGGGCGTTGGATGCTATGGGAAAAACATCGTCAGGCGAAGACGCCAGCGGTGTCCTGCATGCGGCTGGACACTTCGCCCAGGTGGTGCAGCGTGTCGCCGAAGGTCATTTCGAGCTGCGTGAGCTTGCGGAAGTAGTGGCTGCCGATGTATTCGTCCGTCACGCCGATGCCGCCGTGCAGCTGCACCGAATTTGCCGCGACATAGCGCATCGACACGCCCAGTTGGTACTTGGCGCGCGACAAGGCCTGACGTCGCTCCTCGGCCGGCGCGTTGAGCTTGAGCGTGGCGTAGTAGCTCATCGAGCGTGCGAGCTCGACCTGCATCTTCATGTCGGCCACGCGATGGCGCAGTGCCTGGAAGGTGGAGATAGTCACGCCGAACTGCTTGCGCTGGTTCATGTAGTCGATCGTCAGGGCGAGCGTCTTGTCCATCACGCCGACCGCTTCGGCGCAGGTCGCCGCAATGCCGACATCGACGGCGTACTCGAGCGCCGCCAGCCCGTCGGCGGTGATCAATGTGGCCGCGGCCTTGTCGAACACCACCTCGGCCGCACGGCTGCCGTCCTGCGTGCCGTAGCCGCGGGCCTCGACACCGCTGGCGCTGCGCTCGACCAGGAAGAGGGCGATCTTGCCATCGGCCTGGGCAGGCACGATGTAGGCATCGGCTTCGTCGCCCACGGGCACCACGCTTTTGGCGCCAGTTAGCGACCAGCCATCACCGGCCTTCACGGCCTTGGCTTCGCACACGTCGAGCCGGTAGCGCGCCTTGCGCTCCTGGTAGGCCAGCACCACGATGGCCTGGCCGCCCGCGATGCGCGGCAGCCAGTTGTCCTTGATGTCCTCGCCGGCATAGCCGCTCAGCACGGCGCCGGCAATCAGCGTCTGCGCGAACGGCTCCAGCACGATGCCTCGGCCCAGTTCTTCCATCACGACCATGCCCGCCACCGGGCCCATGCCCAGGCCGCCATCGTCTTCGGCGATGTAGAGGCCGCCCAGGCCGAGCTCGGCCAAGTCGTCCCAGGCCTCGCGCGAGAAACCGCCACCAGCCTCGATGCCGCGGCGGCGCTCGAAGTCATAGCCCTTGTCGACCCACTTGCGAACGGCGTCGCGCAGTTGTTCCTGGTCGTCCGAGAAATTGAAATCCATGTTCTTGTCTCCTCAGCCCAGAACCGTCTGCGCGACGATGTTGCGTTGCACTTCGTTCGAGCCGCCGTAGATGGTGGTCTTGCGCATGTTGAAGAAGGTCGACGCAAGCGGCGCAAGCGCCGGGTTGCCGCCGGGAAAGTCGCCTTGCCAGCCGGCTTCCATTGCTTCGCGGATGAGAGGCAGGGAATAGGCGCCGCCGGCCAGCATCATCAGTTCGCTGTAGCGCTGCTGGATTTCGCTGCCGCGGATCTTCAGCAGGCCCGCGACGTCGAGCGAGTTCTTGCCCGAGGTGGCGGCCGAGAGCACGCGCAGCACCATCATCTCGAGCGCAACGATGTCGACTTCGAGCTTGGCGATCTCGTCGCGAAAGCGAAGATCGTCGTACATGCCTTCGCTCTTCGCGATGCGCTTCAGGCGCTCGAGTTCGCGCTTGGCGCGGTTCACGTCGGCGATGTTGGTGCGCTCATGCGAGAGCAGGTGCTTGGCGTAGGTCCAGCCCTTGTTCTCTTCGCCGATCAGGTTCTCGGCCGGCACCTCGACGTTGTCGAAGAACACTTCGTTCACTTCATGGCCGCCGTCGAGCAGCTTGATGGGCCGCACCGTGACGCCGGGCGACTTCATATCGAGCAAGAGAAAGCTGATGCCGGTCTGCGGCTTGCCTTCATTGCTGGTGCGCACGAGGTTGAACATCCAGTCGCCGTATTGGCCGAGCGTGGTCCAGGTCTTCTGGCCGTTGACGATGTACTTGTCGCCTTTGCGCTCGGCCTTGGTCTTGACCGACGCCAGATCGGAGCCCGAACCCGGTTCGCTGTAGCCCTGACTCCACCAGACTTCGCCGCTCGCGATGCCGGGGAGGAAGCGCTTCTGCTGTTCGGCATTGCCGAAAGCCATGATCACCGGGGCGACCATCACGGGGCCGAACGGAATGATGCGCGGCGCCCCGGCCAAGGCGGTTTCTTCCTCGAACAGGTGGCGCTGGATGGCGGTCCAGCCGGGGCCGCCGAATTCCTTCGGCCAGCCGTAGCCTAGCCAACCCTTCTTGCCGAGGATCTTGGCCCAGCCTTGCATATCGTCGCGCGTCAGTTCGAGCGCGTTGTGCACCTTGTGCGAAATCTCCTTGGGAAGGTGTTCCTTGACCCAGGCGCGAATTTCTTCGCGGAACTGCTGTTCTTCGGGCGTGAAGCTCAAATCCATGCGTGCCTCGCTGTGTTGATCGATCCGCCGCCATCGCGGCGATGGCGTGTGTCTCCGGAATCCGGAGTTTTAGCACGGTCGTGCTGTTGAACGGTGTCCGCGCGGCGACAAGCCACCGGCGTTTCGGGATGCGCCGGCCGGGACACGGATAATCCCGGCCTCCCATGAAGAACATCGTGATCCTGATCTCTGGCGGCGGCTCCAACATGGCGGCCATCGTGCGTGCCGCCGAGCGCGACCGCTGGTCCGAGCGCTTTGGCGCGCGCATTGCCGCAGTCATCAGCAACAAGGCCGACGCCGGAGGGCTCGCGCTCGCCAAGTCGCACGGCATCGAGACGGCCGTGGTCCCGCACAAGGACTTTCCGAGCCGCGAGGCATTCGACGAGGCGCTGGCGAAGGCCGTCGACGCGCGTTCGCCTGCGCTGGTCGTGCTGGCAGGCTTCATGCGCATCCTGACGCCGGCCTTCGTCGGCCGCTACTCGGGCCGCCTGGTGAATATCCATCCTTCGCTGCTGCCAGCGTTTCCGGGGCTGAACACGCACCAGCGGGCGATCGACGCCGGTTGCAAGGTGGCCGGTGTCACGGTGCACCAGGTGACCACCGAACTCGACCATGGGCCGATCCTGGCCCAGGCGGTAGTGCCGGTGCTGCCGGACGACACGGCCGAAACGCTGTCCAGCCGGGTGCTCGCGCAAGAGCATCAGTTGTATCCACGCGCCATTGCGGAATGGCTTGCCGATACATCAAGTCACACACGTTAATTTTGTTTATATTCGCGGGTTTTCGGGAGCATTCATTGAAAACCCAATCGCTACTGTCCGCGATCGCCAGCGCCGTCTTGCTGGCGGCTTGCGCCGCGCCAGCCCCGGCGCCCACCCCTGCAGCACCCGCTGCATCCGCCGCAGCAGCCGAGCCGGTGTACCAGTGCAATGCCGATGGTGCACGCTTCGCTGTCGGACAGCCGCTGTCGCCGCAACTCGAGGCTGCCGCCCGGGTGCGCGCCGGTGCAGGCACGGTGCGGGCGCTGAAGCCCGGCGAAGCAGTCACGATGGAACTTAACGGCGGACGCCTCAACCTCGACGTGGATGCGCGCGGCCGGGTGACGGACGTTCGCTGCGGCTGAGGCTACGCCGCGATCTGGACCGGGGCGAAGCGCAATTGGCGAATTCCCTCGATCTCCACGGTTTCGCCGAACATCGCGGCCGGGCGGACCCAGAGCCCCTTCGCGCCGTAAAGCGCGCGGTAGAGCGTCATCGGTTCCAGCGTCTCGCTGTGGCGCACGGTGCCCAGCACCTCGTATTCGCCGCCCTTGTAATGGCGATAGCGGCCGGGAGGCGTCTCTATCAGCGGTGGCAGGTCGTTGTCGTTCACGGTGGGGCCTCTTTCAAACTGTGTGGCGGGGTTGGAGGAAAGTTGGATGGATCGCGCTGATTTTGTTCACCTCGTCCGGCTGAGCGAGCATGCCAGCGCCGACGACGGCGTGCGCTACCGTCGCAACGTGGCGGCTTTTGCCGCGCTCGGCTATCTCTGGGTGATGGCCTGCCTGGCGCTGTCGATCGGCATCATCGCCTGGGTGGCGCTGTCGGCCGGACGCGGGCGTTTCAGTTTCTCGCGCGGATGGCTGCTGCTGTTTGCCCTGGGCCTTCTCTGGGCCACGCTGCGTGCGCTGTGGGTGCGTTTCGACGAACCCGATGGATGCGAACTGTCGCGCGAGGATGCCCCGGCACTGTTCGAGGCGCTCGACCGCATACGCAAGAAGATCAAAGGGCCGCCGGTCCATCGCGTCTATCTGGACGACGAGTTCAACGCCAGCATCCGGCAGGTGCCGCGCTTCGGCCTGTTCGGCGGGGCGGTCAATTCCCTTTCCATCGGCCTGCCGCTTTTGATGATGCTGGACCGGCGCCGGCTGCTGTCGGTGCTCGCCCACGAGTACGGGCACCTGCGCGGCAACCACGGCAAGCTCAGCGCATGGATCTACCGCACGCGGCTCTCGTGGCTCAAGCTGGATGCCAGCCTGCAGCGCGACGAAGGTGCAATGGCGCTGGTGTCGCAGGCATTCTTCCGCTGGTACTTTCCGCGCTTTGCGGCCCGGACCTTTGCGCTCGCTCGGCAGGACGAGTATGAAGCCGACCGCATTTCGGGTCGGCTCCTGGGTACGCCCGTCGCCGCGGCCGCGTTGACCGAAATAGCGATCAAGGGCAACTGGTACGCCAATGAATTCTGGGCTTCGCATTGGGGGCGCGCCGAACGCGAGCCACAGCCGCCCGGTCCCTTCAAGGCCTTGAGGGAGCTTGCCGCCACGCCGCCGAGCAGCGAGTTTGCACGCCAGGCGCTGCGCGAGGCCATGCGCCGCGTCAGCGACCTGGACGACACCCACCCCGTTCTGCGCGACCGCCTCGAGGCACTCGGCCAAAAGGCCGTGGTGCCGCCGTGGTCCGCCGAACCGTCGCTGGGCATGCTTGCAGACAGCGCGAAGTGGATCGCGCATTTCGACGCCCAATGGCGCCGCGCCCACGCCAGCGACTGGAAGCAGCACCATGCGCACCGGACGCGCGTCCGCGAACGCATCGAGCTTCTCGCTGCGCGGGGCGAACGCAACACGCCCGACGAAATGGTTGAGTGGGCCGATTCCGAACGCCGGCTCGATCCGGCCGCGCCGGTGCGCGAGCGCTATGAACGCGTGCTGCGGATCGCTCCCGAACATCCCGGCGCCTTGCGGGGGGTGGCACAGATGCTGCCCCCGCGCGATCGAAACGCTCGACTGGCGGTGCTCGAGCGTTTGCACGGATGCAGCGCGGCCAGCCGCTGGTGGGCCGCCAAAAACGCGGTAGCGGCGCTCGAGGACCCCGATGCGGGAGCGCACGACGAGGAAGCGCTCAAGCTGTGGCGCGGCCGCCTCAAGGAGGCCGAAGAAGCCGAGGCGCGCGCCTGGGAGGAGATCACCGAAACGCCTTTCTTCAGCCAGATCGTCCGGCACGACCTGAACGACCATGAGCTGGGCGAGTTGCGGGCCGACCTGTCGCGCTGCCTCCCCATCTCGAGGGCCTGGCTGGTGCGCAAGACCCTGCGCGAATTTCCGTGGCGCCGGGCCTACATCGTGTTCGTCGATCTGCCCGGCATGGACGACGACGACCGCTGGCAGCTCTGCCGCCAACTCGAGCAGACCCTGAGCCTACCGGGGGCGGCGCTGGTTCTCTGGGCCGGCCATTCGCCCACGCTGGAGGACATTGAACGGCAGGCTTTTGGAACGATCTGGACGCGCACGGCGTAGGGGGGGCGCCCGGCTGAGACAATCGGGTCATGCACCCCAAAGCCCTGTTGGAGGCCACCGCCGATCTGGTCGGCCTTGTCCTGAAATTCGATCACCCGGCCGACCAGGTCGTTTCGCGGTTTTTCCGCGACCACCGCGAGTTCGGCCCGCGCGAGCGAGCCACGCTTGCCGAGACCGTGTACACCGTCCTGCGCAAGAAGCTCCTGTTCGACCATCTCTCGCCCTCGGGCACCGGCTCCAAAGAGCGCCGCATGGCGATCCTGGGCTTTTACGGCCCGCGCGACTTCTTGAAGAGCGCCCTCAACGACACCGAAAAGCGCTGGCTCGACAACTGCGATGCCGTCAAGCAAGAAGACCTGCTGGAGCGCCACCGGCACAACCTGCCCGAATGGCTGGTCGCGCCGCTCAAGGCGCAGCTGGGCGACGGTTTTTGGCCGTTGGTCGAGAGCCTGCAGCAGCCCGCTCCGCTCGATCTGCGGGTCAATGCCCTGACCGACAAGCGGGCAGAGGTGAAGGCTGAGCTTGCGAAGGCTGCTATCAAATCTGAAGCAACTCCGTTTTCGCCCTGGGGCTTGCGCATCGATGGCAAGCCGGCGCTGACCAAGCTCGATGCTTTTGCGCGCGGCGCTGTCGAGGTGCAGGACGAGGGCTCCCAATTGCTTGCGCTGCTGCTGGACGCCAAGCGTGGCGAAATGGTGGTCGATTTCTGCGCCGGTGCGGGCGGCAAGACGCTGGCGATTGGCGCCACCATGCGCAACACCGGCCGGCTCTATGCCTTCGACACCTCGGCGCACCGGCTCGATGCGCTCAAGCCGCGGCTCGCGCGCAGCAAGCTATCCAACGTCCATCCGGCCGCCATCGCGCACGAGCGCGACGATCGCATCAAGCGTCTGGCGGGCAAGATCGACCGCGTGCTGGTCGACGCACCCTGCTCGGGCCTGGGGACGCTGCGCCGCAATCCGGACCTGAAATGGCGCCAGTCGCCCAAATCGGTCGAGGAACTGACGGTCAAGCAAGCCGCCATCCTGCAAAGCGCGGCGCGCCTGCTGAAGTCCGACGGTCGTCTGATTTATGCGACGTGCAGCGTGCTGCCGGAAGAAAACGAGGCCATTGCCGAGGCTTTCAGCGCCGCCAACCCGGATTTCGTGCCCCAGGACGCGGCGGAACTGCTGCAGGGCCTGAAGGTGGAGGGTTTCGAGAAGCTCTGCACTGGCGGGCCGGACGGCCGCCGCTTTCTGCGGCTCTGGCCCCACCGCCACTCGACGGACGGCTTCTTTGCGGCTGTGTGGAACCGCAAATAGGCGCGGCACTCCAAACTAGGGTAAATCTGCGCTTTTGTGGAAGGGCAAAAGGCCTCATTTTGGCCTTGCCCCCTTAAAATCGCAGGTTAACTGAAAGGTTGCACCTTCGTGTGGCCATGGAGTACTTAATTCAATGTTGATTCCTGACTCTGCCGTTTTGAGCGCGGCCATCGACTGGCTCGGACACGGCTTGTGGGACCTCACATGGTGGCAAGTCGTGCTGTACACGCTCGTCACCACGCACATCACGATCGCCGCGGTCACCATCTTCCTGCACCGTACGCAGACGCACCGGGCCATGGATCTGGGGCCGATCCCTTCGCATTTCTTCCGTTTCTGGCTTTGGCTCGGCACCGGCATGGTGACCAAGGAATGGGTGGCCATTCACCGCAAGCACCACGCCAAGTGCGAAACCGAAGACGACCCGCACAGCCCGCAAGTCAAGGGCATCGACGAAGTCCTCTGGCGCGGCGCCGAGCTGTATCGCGCCGAGTCGAAGAACAAGGAAACGATGGAGCGCTACGGCCACGGCACGCCCGATGACTGGCTCGAACGCAACCTGTACACGCGCTACAGCTGGCAAGGCGTTGGCCTGATGCTGGTCATCAACCTGGCACTGTTCGGCGCGCTTGGCCTCACGGTCTGGGCTGTGCAGATGCTCTGGATCCCCATCACGGCGGCCGGCATCATCAATGGCATTGGCCACTACTGGGGCTATCGCAATTTCGAGGCGCAGGACGCCAGCCGCAATGTCTCGCCCTGGGGCCTGATCATCGGCGGCGAAGAGCTGCATAACAATCACCACACGTATCCCACGTCGGCCAAGTTCTCGGTCAAGAAGTACGAATTCGACATTGGCTGGGTCTATATCCAGATGATGCAGAAGGTCGGCTGGGCCAAGGTCAAGAAGGTACCGCCGAAGATGCAGTTGGGCGACATCCAGCCCGTGGCCAACGAGAAGACGCTCGAGGCGGTCATTGCCAACCGCTATGAAGTCATGGCCGGCTATGCGCGCGAAATGCGCCGCGTCACCAAGGCGGAGCTGGCTGCGCTCAAGACCAAGGGCGGCGACATCTCGGTGCTCAAGGCCGCCAAGAACTGGTTGCATCGCGACGACGACAAGGTGCCGGCATCGGCTCGCACCCACCTCGTGCAGGCGCGTGCTGCCCACCCGGTCATCGACAAGATGGTCACGATGCGCGAAGAGTTGCGCCAGCTGTGGCTCAACACGTCGCAGTCGCGCGAGCAACTGGCGGCCGACTTGGCGGCCTGGTGCCACCGTGCAGAAGCCAGCGGTATCGCCGGCCTGCGCGAGTTCTCGACCCGCTTGCGCGCAGCGCGGGCCTGATAAGCAGCGCCTAGCCGCTCCCCTTAAAAGCCGGCCGGCGTGCCGGCTTTTTTACGCCTGTCTCTTTCCTGTTTGGAGGAGCCGACGGGGAAGAAGCAATTGGAAGAATCGGCAGCGGAAGAGCGGAAGGCGGGATCTGCAGGCAACAAAAAACCCCGCAGGGCGAGCCCGGCGGGGTTTTTTGCTTTGGGTAAACCAGCGCTGAATTACTTCAGCTTGATTTCCTTGTATTCGACGTGCTTGCGTGCCTTGGGGTCGAACTTCATGATCGACATCTTTTCAGGCATCGTCTTCTTGTTCTTGCTGGTCGTGTAGAAGTGGCCGGTACCCGCGGTGGATTCCAGCTTGATCTTTTCGCGTCCGCCTTTGCTCGTTGCCATGATTCAGCTCCTTAAGCTTGGCCGCGTGCGCGCAGGTCTGCGAGCACGGCGTCGATGCCGTTCTTGTCGATCAGGCGCAGTGCAGCGCTCGAAACACGCAGGCGAACCCAGCGGTTTTCAGTCTCGACCCAGAAACGGCGATATTGCAGGTTCGGCAGGAACCGGCGCTTGGTTTTGTTGTTGGCGTGGGAAACGTTGTTTCCGACCATCGGGCCTTTGCCCGTTACGTCGCATACGCGTGCCATGAGGACACTCTTTCTTGAACAGCTGGCACCGGCGCAACCGTGAAGATTGCAGGTGTTTTGCAGCTTGACCTCGCCAGAAACGGGTGGCGGTACCCCGGCTTGCCGAACCCACGGGGAGTGGTGCTGTTTCGGCAAAGCCTTGGATTATAGCCCTTTTGGCCGCAGCCCGGTCTAGAGCGTGCCGTCCTGTTCAAGGAAGCGCTGCGCGTCCAGCGCGGCCATGCAGCCCGTACCTGCGCTCGTGATGGCCTGGCGATACACGTTGTCCTGCACATCGCCCGCGGCAAAGACGCCCGGAATGCTGGTCATCGTCGCAAAGCCCTGCAGGCCCGAGCGGGTCAGGATGTAGTTGTCCTTCATCTCCAACTGCCCCTGAAAGATGTCGGTGTTGGGGTGATGGCCGATGGCGATGAAGCAACCCTTGAGATCGATCTGTTCGGTTTCGCCGTTCTGCGTGCTCTTGATGCGGATGCCCGTCACGCCTGTTTCGTCGCCCAGCACCTGGTCGAGTTCTTTGTGCAGCTTCAGCACGATCTTGCCTTCGGCCACCTTTTCGTGGAGCTTGTCGATCAGGATGGGCTCGGCGCGGAACTTGTCCCGGCGATGAACCAGCGTGACTTTGTTGGCGATGTTGGCGAGGTACAGCGCTTCCTCGACGGCCGTGTTGCCGCCGCCGATCACGCACACCTCCTGCTCGCGATAGAAGAAGCCGTCGCAGGTTGCGCAGGCAGAAACGCCGCGGCCCATGAACTTCTGCTCCGAATCGAGGCCCAGGTATTTGGCCGAAGCGCCGGTGGCAATGATCAGCGAATCGCAGGTGTAGGTGCCGCTGTCACCGGTCAGGGTGAAAGGGCGCTTTCCCAGGTCGACCTTGTTGATGTGGTCGAAAACGATTTGCGTCTTGAAACGCTCTGCGTGTTCGAGAAAGCGCTGCATCAACTCGGGGCCCTGAACGCCGTGAACGTCGGCCGGCCAATTGTCAACTTCTGTGGTGGTCATCAATTGGCCGCCTTGGGCAATGCCGGTGATGAGCAAGGGCTTCAGATTTGCGCGTGCTGCATAAACGGCAGCTGTATAGCCGGCAGGGCCGGAGCCGAGGATCAAAACCTTGGCGTGTTGGGGAGCGGACATGATTGGAAAGCCTAGTAATTGCGCTGCGTCAGCGTGTACATTTTCAGGGTGGTAGCCGTTATATAGGGAGTATCACCGCCCGGTTCAACGCCGGGTGCACGGTGTTTTCAATGCGCGCGATTGTAGTAATCCATCGAAAAACCAAAGATGGGGAGGACTTGCACGTGCGGTATCAGGGATTGATAAATGTCGATGCTGTCCAATCTTGATCTGTTGCGACGCGTTCCGCTGTTCGCTTCGCTGACATCCTCGCAATCCGCAAGCATTGCGGATGCGATCATCAAAAAGCGTTTCAAGCGAGCGGAGGTCATTGTCGAGCAAGGCAAGAAGTCCAATGCGCTCTACATCATTCTTACCGGACGGGCGCGCGTCACGAGTGCCGACACCCGCGGCCGCGAGGTGATCCTTGCCACGCTGCACACGGGCGACTACATCGGCGAGATGAGCCTGATCGACGACGAGCCGCATTCGGCCACGGTGCGCACTGAAATCCAGTGCGACGTTCTCATGCTGGGCCGCGACGCGTTTGCACGTTGCCTGCCCGAAAACTCCTCCATGGCCTACAACATCATGCGCGGTCTTGTGCAGCGCCTGCGCCACGCCGATCGCAAGATCGAATCGCTGGCGTTGATGGATGTCTATGGCCGCGTGGCGCGCTCGCTGCTCGAGTTCGCCCTGGAAGACGGCGCCGGCAATCTCAAGGTGCGCGACAAGATATCGCGCCAGGATCTTGCGAAAATGGTGGGTGCTTCGCGCGAGATGGTGAGCCGCGTGATGAAGGATCTCGAGGAGCGTGGATTCGTGCAGACCCAGGACGACGGCTCCATGCTCGTCAAGGAAAGGCTCCTGTCTCTGACTTGAGCCGTGGGGCGGGCGCTTCTGGCGGCCGCCTTTTGTTGTAGTGTTCAGGCCTCCAGCCGCCGCTTCGAAGGCTGGGTGCCGTGTTTTTCATGACCTATTCGCTCAATACGCTTCAATCTTCTTCCGCCGCCGAGGGGCAACCGGTGCGCGTGCGCGCCATGCGCTTTGCCCACGAGATCACGCTGATCGCGGGGTTTGCGGGGTTGTTGTTCTGGTTGCTGGCCATGCTGAGCTTCACGCCGTCGGATGCGGCGTGGTCCACCTCCGGCACCGGCGGCGAAATCAAGAACTGGGGCGGCCGCATCGGCGCCTGGCTGGCCGACGGCAGCTACTTCCTGGCGGGTTATTCGGTGTGGTGGTGCCTCGCGGCGGGCCTGCGCGCCTGGCTTTCGTCGCTTGCCAACTGGCTGCGCGGCGGCGAGCCCGCGCCGGCCGAACAACCCGTGCGCGGCCGTTTCAATCGCAGCCGACTGGCGTTCTGGTTCGGACTCGTCCTGCTGCTGTGCGCAAGCGCCGTGCTCGAATGGTCGCGGCTGTACCGGCTCGAGTCCCATCTGCCGGGCTCGGGCGGCGGGGCGCTCGGCTACCTTGTGGGGCCATCGAGCGTGCGCTGGATGGGCTTCACCGGCTCGGCGCTGGTGGCCATCGCCGCCGGCGTGATCGGTTCGGCGCTGGTGTTCCGCTTCTCGTGGACCCAGATTGCCGAGCGCATCGGCGCGCGGGCTTATTCGCTGTTCGAGTCGCGCCGCGAAAAGCGCGAGATGGCGGCCGATATCGCTCTTGGCAAGCAGGCCGCGCGCGAGCGCGCCGAGGCCGAGGAGCCACAGTTTTCGCACGGAGCGGCCAGTGGCAGCGAGCCCACAGGCGCAGACGGCGACGAAGAGTTGCGCATCGACCCGCGCCCCAGGCGCCGGGCCCCGTCGCCGCCCGTGCAGATCGAGCCCGCGATGACCGAGGTGCCCAAGAGCGATCGCGTCGTCAAGGAACGCCAGAAGCCGCTCTTCAAGGAACTGCCGGACAGCAAGCTGCCGCAAGTCGACCTGCTCGATGCCGCCCAGGTGCGCCAGGAAACGGTGTCGGCCGACACGCTCGAGATGACCTCGCGCATGATCGAGAAAAAGCTCAAGGACTTCGGTGTCGAGGTTCGCGTGGTGCTTGCCTCGCCGGGCCCGGTGATCACGCGCTACGAAATCGAACCCGCCACGGGTGTCAAGGGTTCGCAGATCGTCGGCCTGGCCAAGGATCTTGCGCGTTCGCTCTCGCTGGTGTCGATCCGCGTGGTGGAAACCATTCCGGGCAAGAACTACATGGCGCTCGAGTTGCCAAACGCCAAGCGTCAGTCGATCAAGCTGAGCGAAATTCTCGGTTCGCAGGTCTATAACGAGGGCAAGTCGTTCCTCACGATGGGCCTGGGCAAAGACATCATCGGCAACCCCGTGGTGGCCGACCTCGCGAAGATGCCGCACGTGCTGGTGGCCGGCACCACCGGATCGGGCAAGTCGGTCGGCATCAACGCGATGATTCTTTCGCTGCTCTACAAGGCCGAGGCGCGCGACGTCCGCCTGCTCATGATCGACCCGAAGATGCTCGAAATGTCGGTCTACGAAGGCATTCCGCACCTGCTGGCGCCCGTGGTCACCGACATGCGCCAGGCCGCACACGGCCTCAATTGGTGCGTGGCCGAGATGGAGCGCCGCTACAAGCTCATGAGCAAGCTGGGCGTGCGCAACCTGGCCGGCTACAACACCAAGATCGACGAAGCCAAGGCGCGCGAGGAGTTCATCTACAACCCCTTCAGCCTCACGCCCGACGATCCCGAGCCGCTCAAGCGCGAGCCGCACATCGTGGTGGTGATCGACGAACTGGCCGACCTGATGATGGTGGTCGGCAAGAAGATCGAAGAACTCATTGCCCGTCTCGCGCAGAAGGCGCGCGCCGCAGGCATCCACCTCATTCTTGCCACGCAGCGGCCCAGCGTCGACGTGATCACCGGCCTCATCAAGGCCAACATTCCGACCCGCATTGCGTTCCAGGTGTCGAGCAAGATCGACAGCCGCACCATCCTCGACCAGATGGGCGCCGAAGCACTGCTCGGCATGGGCGACATGCTCTACATGCCCAGCGGCACCGGCTTGCCGATTCGCGTGCACGGCGCCTTTGTGAGCGATGAAGAAGTGCACCGTGTGGTGGCCTACCTCAAGAGCCAGGGCGAGCCCGATTACATCGAAGGTGTGCTCGAAGGCGGCACAGTAGACGGCGACGGCGACATGCTGGGCGAGGGCGGCGACGCCGAGAAAGACCCGATGTACGACCAGGCGGTCGAGGTGGTGCTCAAGAACCGCAAGGCCAGCATCTCGCTCGTGCAGCGCCACCTGAAGATCGGCTACAACCGCGCCGCGCGGCTGGTCGAGGACATGGAGAAGGCAGGCCTCGTCAGTGCCATGAGCGGCAGCGGCCAACGCGAAATTCTCGTGCCTGCGCGTGCCGAATAAGCCGGCCAAAACCCGCCGCCCCGGAAGTTACGCGCTGACAAGCCGGTTGCAAAAGCTGCTCTAGCGTTGCAAAACTTCATCAAGCCCCGCACATGGCGCAACGCGTCGCGGGGTATGGTCATGTCGACGGCATCGCTTGCCGAGGAGTCCCAAATGAAAATTCGCCACTGGCTGTTGATCGGCCTTCTCTCATCCCTTCTCTCAACGGCCAACGCCTGGGCCGGCGGTCTCGAAAGCCTCGAAACCTTCGTGAAAACGGTCAAGTCGGGCCGCGCCGAGTTCACCCAGACCGTGACCGCACCGCCGCGAGAAGGGCAGCCGGGCCGCACCAAGACATCGAACGGCACTTTCGAATTCCAGCGTCCGGGCAAATTCAAGTTTGACTACCAGAAGCCGTTTGCCCAGAGCATCGTGGCCGACGGCAAGACGCTCTGGCTGTACGACGCCGACCTGAACCAGGTCACGCAGCGTGCCCAGTCGCAGGCGCTGGGCTCCACGCCTGCCGCGCTGATTGCCGCGGCCCCCGACCTGCGCGCGCTGCAAGCCGACTTCACGCTCGAGGCCGCACCCGAGCGTGATGGGCTCCAGTGGGTCAAGGCCACGCCCAAGAACAAGGACGGCCAGTTGCAGAATGTACAGGTCGGCTTCCAGGGCGACGCGCTGGCGGCGCTCGAAATTCTCGACAGCTTCGGCCAACGCTCGGTGCTCAAGTTCAGCAAGGTCGAAGTGAATCCGGCGCTGCCCGCCAACGTGTTCGACTTCAAGGCGCCGGCCGGAGCCGACGTCATCAAGCAATAGCAGATCAAAACAGGCAGGTTTGGCCAACAGTTCGCATCAACCCCTTGCCGAGCGCCTGCGTCCGAAGACGCTGGGCGAGGTCATTGGCCAGCAGCATCTGCTGGGGCCGGGCATGCCGCTGCGCATCGCGTTCGAGTCGGGCCAGCCGCATTCGTGCATTCTCTGGGGGCCGCCCGGCACGGGCAAGACGACCATCGCCCGACTGATGGCCGATGCCTTCGATGCGCAGTTTCTCAGCATCAGCGCCGTGCTCGGCGGCGTGAAGGACATCCGCGAGGCGGTCGAGCGCGCAACGGCCGCGCGGGACGGCCTGGAACAGCGGCGCACCATCGTCTTCGTCGATGAAGTGCACCGGTTCAACAAGAGCCAGCAGGATGCGTTCTTGCCGCACGTCGAATCGGGGCTGTTCACCTTCATCGGCGCCACCACCGAGAACCCTTCGTTCGAGGTCAACTCGGCCTTGCTTTCGCGCGCGGCGGTGTACGTGCTGCAGCCGCTCACCGAGGCCGACCTGAAGCAGATCGTCGCCAAGGCGCAGGCCATCCAGGCGGTGCCCGCCATCGAAGACACAGCGATCGACCGGCTCGTGGCCTACGCCGATGGCGACGCACGGCGCCTGCTCAACACGCTCGAAACGCTGGCCGTCGCGGCCCGTGCCGAGAAGCTCGACAACATCGCAGACGAATGGCTGCTGCGCGTGCTTGGCGAGCGCATGCGGCGCTACGACAAAGGCGGCGAGCAGTTCTACGACACCATCAGCGCCTTGCACAAATCCGTGCGCGGCAGCGACCCCGACGCCGCGCTCTATTGGTTCGTGCGCATGCTCGATGGCGGCGCCGACCCGCGCTACATGGCGCGCCGGCTGGTACGCATGGCGAGCGAAGACATCGGCCTGGCCGATCCGCGCGCGCTCCGGCTGGCGCTCGATGCGGCCGAGGTCTATGAACGGCTCGGCACGCCAGAGGGCGAACTCGCGCTGGCCGAGTGCGTGGTCTACCTCGCGATAGCCCCCAAGTCGAATGCCGTCTACGTCGCCTACAACGCAGTGCGTGCCCTCATCAAGAAGGACAGCACGCGTCCCGTGCCGATGCACCTGCGCAACGCACCGACCAAGCTCATGAAGGACCTCGACTACGGCAAGGGCTACCGCTATGCGCACGACGAGGAGGGCGGCTTTGCCGCCGGCGAGCGCTACTTGCCGGAAGGTCTGGAGGGGCAGGTCTTCTATCAGCCCGTCGAACGCGGGCTCGAGATCCGCATCGCGGAAAAGCTGCGCGAGCTCCGTCGGCTCAACGGCCAGCGCGAAGAGTGATACGTCTTTTCACAGTGCGGGCAGGCCCCGCATGACTTCACTCGCATACAGCATGGCGTGAGCGGGTAAACCCCGGTGAAGGCGCACCAAATCGGCGCTGGTGGGTGCTTACAATCCCGGCCACAAATCAGCCAGCGGCACATGCTGGCTGGTTTTTTGCTTATCAAGCCAAGGTGCCCAACCGGTGCCACGGTGGGTGAACGGCACCCCGCAACGGTGCAACAAATAGGAACGCGTTATGGAAATATTGCTGCAGCAGATCATCAACGGTCTGGTTCTCGGCAGCATGTATGCCTTGATAGCCTTGGGTTACACCATGGTGTACGGCATCATCAACCTGATCAACTTTGCGCACGGCGAAGTGCTGATGGTGGGGGCGCTCACAAGCTGGACCATCATCGGCCTCATGAAGGAATCGATGCCCGGCACGCCCGGCTGGTTGATCCTCATCATCGCGTTGATCATTGCCTGCGTGGTGGCCGCCACGCTCAACTTCGTGATTGAGAAGGTCGCCTACCGGCCGCTTCGCAACAGCCCCAAGCTTGCGCCGCTCATCACCGCCATCGGCATGTCCATCCTGCTGCAGACGCTGGCTATGATCATCTGGAAGCCGACCAACAAGGCCTATCCCAACCTGCTGTCGACCACGCCCATCGAAGTGGGTGGCGCAGTGATCTCGCCCACGCAGGTCATGATCCTGAGCGTCACGGCGTTTTCCCTCGTGGTGCTGATGTGGCTGGTCAACTACACCAAGCTCGGCCGCGCCATGCGTGCCACCGCCGAGAACCCGCGCGTCGCGGCGCTCATGGGCATCCGGCCTGACATGGTCATTTCGGCCACCTTCATCATCGGTGCCGTGCTTGCGGCCATCGCTGGCGTCATGTATGCCTCCAACTACGGCATCGCGCAGCATGCCATGGGCTTCCTTCCCGGCCTCAAGGCCTTCACCGCGGCTGTGTTCGGCGGCATCGGCAACCTGGCCGGCGCCGTGGTTGGCGGCATCCTGCTTGGGCTGATCGAAGCCATCGGCTCCGGCTACATCGGTTCGCTGACCGGCGGCGTGCTGGGCAGCAACTACAGCGACATCTTCGCGTTCATCGTGTTGATCGTCATGCTCACGCTGCGGCCCTCGGGCCTGCTCGGCGAGCGCGTGGCGGATCGGGCCTGAGGAGCAGAACACCATGAAGAACAGCAAGAACCTCGCTCTCTACGTTCTCGGCGTTGTCGCCGTGCTCGCCCTGCCCATCTTCCTGCAGAGCCAGGGCAACGCCTGGGTGCGCATCGCCGACATTGCATTGCTCTACGTGATGCTCTCGCTCGGCCTGAACATCGTCGTCGGCTACGCCGGCCTGCTCGACCTGGGCTATGTCGCCTTCTTTGCCGTGGGGGCCTACCTCTACGCGCTGATGGGCTCGTCCCACCTGTCCGACACATTCCCGTGGTTCAAGGCCATGTTCCCGAACGGGCTGCACACCTCGCTGCTCATCGTGGTGCCGCTGGCGTTGGTGGTGGCGGGCGTGCTGGGCGTGATGCTCGGGGCGCCCACGCTCAAGCTGCGCGGGGACTACCTGGCCATCGTGACGCTCGGCTTCGGCGAAATCATCCGGGTGTTTCTGAACAACCTCGACCAGCCGATCAACATCACCAACGGGCCGAAGGGCATCACCGCCATCGATTCCGTCAAGTTCTGGGGACTCGACCTCGGCAAGGCATGGAAGTTCGACGGCTTCACGATCTCATCGGTCACGCTCTACTACTACCTGTTCCTTGCGCTGGTGGTCGCCACCATCATCATTTCGCACCGCCTGCAGATGTCCCGCATCGGCCGCGCCTGGATGGCCATCCGCGAGGATGAAATCGCCGCCAAGGCCATGGGCATCAACACCCGCAACATGAAGCTTCTGGCCTTTGGCATGGGCGCCAGTTTCGGCGGCGTGTCGGGCGCCATGTTCGCGGCCTTCCAAGGCTTCGTATCGCCGGAGTCGTTCAGCCTCATGGAGTCGGTGATGATCGTCGCCATGGTGGTCCTGGGCGGCATCGGCCATCTGCCGGGCGTGATTCTCGGCGCCGTGCTGCTGGCGGCACTGCCGGAAGTGCTGCGCTATGTCGCCGGCCCGCTGCAGGCCCTGACCGATGGCCGCCTTGACGCGTCCATCCTGCGCCAGCTCTTCATCGCACTGGCCATGATCGTCATCATGCTGGTGCGTCCGCGCGGCCTCTGGCCTTCGCCCGAGCATGGCAAGACCTTGCAGCGGAAGGGGGCCGCCCCCGGCGCGCCGGTCGCGCCGGGTTCGCTCCAGACCCAAGCACCGGGCATCGAAACGCCTGCGGACGAACTGCCCGGTGCAGCCTCGCGTCCCATGTCGATCAATCCGTGAGCCGAAGGAAAAAATCAACATGACGACAGACACCATCCTCGAAGTCCGCGGAATTTCCAAGCGCTTCGGCGGCCTGCAAGCCCTTTCCGACGTCGGCATCACCATCAAACGCGGCCAGGTCTACGGCCTCATCGGCCCCAACGGTGCCGGCAAGACAACCTTCTTCAACGTGATCACCGGGCTCTACACGCCCGACAGCGGCAGTTTCGAGCTCGCCGGCAAGCCCTATCAGCCGACGGCCGTGCATGAAGTGGCCAAGGCCGGCATCGCGCGCACCTTCCAGAACATCCGATTGTTCTCCGAGATGACGGCGCTCGAGAACGTCATGGTCGGGCGCCACATCCGCACCCATTCGGGCGTGTTTGGCGCCATGCTGCGCACCGGCTCGTTCAAGGCCGAGGAAAAGGCCATTGCCGAGCGCTCGCAGGAACTGCTTGACTACGTGGGCATCGGCAAGTTTGCCGACTACAAGGCGCGCACGCTCTCCTACGGCGACCAGCGCCGGCTCGAAATTGCGCGCGCACTGGCCACCGACCCGCAGCTCATCGCGCTCGACGAGCCCGCCGCCGGCATGAACACGACCGAGAAGGTGCTGCTGCGCGAGCTGATCGATCGCATCCGCAAGGACGACCGCACCATTCTCATCATCGAACACGACGTCAAGCTCATCATGGGCCTGTGCGATCGCGTCACTGTGCTCGACTACGGCAAGCAGATTGCCGAAGGCACACCGTACGACGTGCAGAAGAACGAGAAGGTGATCGAGGCCTACCTCGGCACCGGAGGACACTGAAATGACCACGACGACGATGACGAGCGCAGAAGAAACAACGACAGCAACGGCAACTGCAACCCCTCCGAAGACCGCGGCCACTGCCACCGGCAAGACGCTGCTCAAGGTCAGCGGACTGAAGGTCGGCTACGGCGGCATCCAGGCCGTCAAAGGCGTGGACTTCGAGGTTCACGAAGGCGAACTGGTGTCGCTCATCGGCTCCAACGGCGCCGGCAAGACCACCACCATGAAGGCCATCACCGGTACGCTGCCGGCCGGCGCGGGAACCATCGAATTCCTGGGCCGCAACATCAAGGGCCGCGGTGCGTGGGACCTGGTGGGCGAGGGCCTCGTGATGGTGCCCGAAGGGCGCGGCGTGTTCACGCGCATGACCATCACCGAGAACCTGCAGATCGGCGCCTACATCCGAACGGACAAGGCAGAGATCGCGAGCGACATGGAGCGCGTGTTTGTGACCTTCCCGCGCCTGCGCGAGCGCAAGGACCAGCTCGCGGGCACCATGTCGGGCGGCGAACAGCAGATGCTGGCCATGGGCCGCGCGCTCATGGCGCGTCCCAAGGTGCTGCTGCTCGACGAACCCACCATGGGCCTGTCGCCCATCATGTGCGACAAGATCTTCGAGGTGGTGCAGACCGTGGCCGCGCAGGGCGTGACCATTCTGCTGGTGGAGCAGAACGCCAACCGCGCGCTGCAGCTGGCCGACCGTGGCTACGTGATGGAGTCCGGGCTCATCACGATGAACGGCGATGCCAAGGAACTGCTGCGCGACCCGCGCGTGCGGGCCGCCTACCTGGGCGAGTAGCCGGCGAGGGCCGGGGTCAGTCGACCCTGGCGCCGGTCGCCTTCACGACGGCTTCGTACTTGGAGAGCTCGCTCTTCATGAACGCGCCGAACTGCTCGGGCGAACTGGCCACGGGCTCGGCGAGCAGCGTGGCAAAACGGGTCTTCGTTTCCGGTGCATTCAGCGCCGCCACGAAGGCTTGGTTGAGCTTCACGACCACGTCGTGCGGCGTGCCGGCCGGTGCCACCAGCCCCCACCAGGTGTCGATCGAAAAGCCCTTGAGCGTGTCGGCCACGGGCGGCACGTCCGGCATGGCGCTGCTGCGCTGCAAGGTTGTGACGGCAATGGCCTTGAGCTTGCCCGAGCGGATGTTCGGCGCCGCCGTGGCCAGGTTGTCGAAGTTGAAATCGACCTGCCCCGAGAGCAGCGCCAGTTGCGCCGGATTACCGCCGTTGTACGGAATATGCAGCGCGAAGATGCCGGCCTGCTTCTTGAACAGTTCGCCCGCCAGATGCCCGGCGCTGCCGTTGCCGCCGCTGCCGTAGTTGAGCTTGGCCGGGTTGGCCTTGGCGTAGCGGACCAGGTCGGCCAGGGTGTTGATTTTCAGGCGCTGCGCCGTCTCGGCATTCATCACCAGCACGTTCGGCACGCGCACCATCTGCGTGATGGGTGCGAAGTCGGTCGCGGCGTTGAACGGCATCTTGCTGTAGAGCCACGGATTCACCGCATGGGTGGCGGTGGCCGCAATGCCGATGGTGAGGCCGTCGGGCGCGGCCTTGGCGACGATGTCCGCGCCGATGTTGCCGCCCGCACCGGGCTTGTTGTCGATGATGACCGTGCCCAGCGTGTCCTTCACGCGTTCGGCCAGCATGCGGGCCGTGACGTCGATCGGACCGCCCGCAGCGTAGGGCACCACCAGGCGGATCGGGCGCTGTTGCTGCTGCTGGGCCACCGCCTGGCCGGTGGCAATCAGCGTGGCACTGGCCAGCAGTGCGAGGAGAAAGTGTCTCGTTTTCATTTTTTGTTCCGTGTCGTCTTGCGGGGATCAAGATCGGAGATCAGGGCAGCGCCTTGTCCGCCTCGGTGGTGAACGCGTCGGCAAAGAACTCGTCTTGGGGCAGGCCCGCCAGCGTCACGTAGTCGTGCTTGGCCGAGTCGACCACGATCGGCGCACCGCAGGCGTAGACCTGGTGGCCCGAAAGGTCGGCAAAGTCTTCCAGCACCGCGCGGTGCACGAAGCCCGTGCGGCCGGTCCAGTTGTCTTCGGGCGTGGCGTTGGAAACGACCGGCACGTAGCGCAGGTTCGGCATTTCCTTCAGCTGCTCGCGCACCCAGCCGTCCATGTAGAGGTCTTCAGGCCGGCGGCCGCCCCAGTAGAGCGCGGCGGGCCGGTCGATGCGCTTGAACTTCATGTGCTCGAGCAAGGCCTTGATCGGCGCAAAGCCGGTGCCAGAGGCCAGGAGGATCATCGGCTTGTCGGAGTCCTCGCGCAGGAAGAAGCTGCCGTAGGGGCCCTCGATGCGAAGGATTTCCTTCTCTTTCATCACGCCGAACACGTGGTCGGTGAACTTGCCACCGGGCAGGTGCCGCAGGTGCAATTCGATGCCCGTGCCCGGCTCGCTCAGCGTGTGCGGCGCATTGGCCATCGAATAGCTGCGGCGCGCGCCGTCGCGCAGGATGAATTCCACATACTGGCCCGCATGAAACTGCAGCGGCTCGCCGGCCGGCAATTGCAGGCGCAGCTTCATCACGTCATGCGACAGCCGCGTGAGTGCAAGCACCCGCACCGGCATCTTGCGGATCGGCAGCGCGCCGGCCTCGGTGACCTGGCGCGACTCGAGCACCACGTCGCTCTTGGCATGGGCGCAGCAGGTCAGCACGAAGCCGGCCAGTTGCTCTTCAGCGCTCAGGGCCTTGCTCTGGTGCGGACCGAGTTCGACCTCGCCGGAGAGCTTCTTGCACTTGCACGAGCCGCAGGCGCCGTCCTTGCACCCATAGGGGAGCCCGATGCCTTGCCGGATGCCGGCCGCGAGAATGGTTTCATCGCCATGCACCACGAAGTGACGCCCGCTGGGCTCGACGGTGATGGAAAAGCCCGCGTCATGCGGCGCTGCAACAGTCATCGGTATTCTTCGGCTTGTTTCAGCCTGTGGCAGAAAAGAGAAAAAAGGGAAAGGACCCCGGATTTTGCCTTCAATCAATAGCCCTTCCGGCGCGCTGCCGGCGCGCTTTCGCCGCGAGCGCCTGCTGATCGTGGGGTGCGGAGACGTGGGCCAGCGCGTGGCGCGCGATCTGCGGGGCCGCATGCAGCTGGTGGCGCTCACTTCGTCGATGGCCCGCGTGCCGGCGCTGCGGGCAGCTGGTATTCGCCCGCTCGTGGGCAACCTTGACGACCCTGCCACGCTGCGGCGGCTGGCCGGCGTGGCCACGCGCGTGCTGCACCTGGCGCCGCCGGCGCGCGATGGCGGTGCCTCGTGGTGGCGGGATCAGCGCACCACCGCGCTGACGCGCGCGCTGCGGCTGCGCTCCGCGCCGCTGGCATTCGTCTATGGATCCACCAGCGGCGTCTATGGCGACTGCGGCGGCGCGCGGGTGACCGAGACGCGGGCCGTGCGGCCCGACACGCCCCGCGCCCATCGCCGCGTGGATGCCGAGCGGGCGGTGCGCTGGCTCGGCCGCAGCGCCGGCGTGCGTGCGAGCATCCTGCGCATTCCAGGCATCTATGCGCCAGACCGGGAAGGCGGAACGCCGCGCCAGCGCCTTCAGCGCGGCACGCCCGTGCTGCGGCGCGAGGACGACGTGTTCACCAGCCACATTCACGCCGACGACCTGGCGCGCGCTTGCGTGGCGGCGCTGTTCCGCGGCCGGCCGCAGCGCATCGTGCATGCCGCCGACGACACCGAGCTGCGCATGGGCGACTACATCGACCTGGCCGCCGACTTGTACGGCATGCCCCGCCCGCCGCGCCTGGCGCGCGACGAAGCCCAGCGCCAATTGCCGCTGCAACTGCTGAGTTTCATGGGGGAATCGCGCCGGCTCGACAACACACGGCTCAAGCGCGAACTGCGCGTGCGGCTTGTGCACCCGACGGTGCATACAGGGCTGCGCGAGGCAGCCTGAATGCCGGTCAAAAATGTGGTGCCCGGGGCCGGAATCGAACCGGCACACCTTTCGGTGGGGGATTTTGAGTCCCCTGCGTCTACCAATTTCACCACCCGGGCAGGGTTCTGAAGCAAGCCCAAAATTATGGCACAGTGGCTGCCATGAATTATCCGACGATCGAAGACGCCATCGGCAAGACCCCCCTGGTGGCACTGCAACGCATCGATGCGGCCGAAAACGCCAAGCGCGGCAATGTGATCCTCGGCAAGCTGGAAGGCAACAATCCCGCGGGTTCGGTGAAAGACCGTCCCGCGCTCTCGATGATCAAGCGCGCCGAGGAGCGCGGCGAAATCAAGCCCGGCGACACGCTGATCGAAGCCACCTCGGGCAACACTGGCATCGCGCTGGCCATGGCCGCGGCCATCAAGGGCTATCGCATGGTGCTGATCATGCCGGAGGACCTGTCCGTGGAGCGCGCACAGACCATGAAGGCCTTTGGCGCCGAATTGGTGCTCACACCCAAGAGCGGCGGCATGGAATACGCGCGCGACCTTGCCGAACAGATGGTGGCGCAGGGCAAGGGCCGCGTACTCGACCAGTTCGCCAATGCCGACAACCCGCGCATCCACTACGAGACCACCGGCCCAGAGATCTGGACCGACACCAAGGGCAAGATCACGCATTTCGTGAGCGCCATGGGCACCACCGGCACCATCACCGGCGTCTCGCGCTTCTTGAAGGAAAAGAATCCCGCGGTGCGCATCATCGGCGCGCAGCCGGCCGAAGGCTCGCGCATTCCGGGCATCCGCAAATGGCCCACCGAATACCTGCCCAAGATCTACGAGCCGAGCCGCGTCGATGAAGAAATCAGCGTGAGCCAGGACAACGCCGAAGAGATGTGCCGGCGCCTCGCGCGCGAAGAGGGCATCTTCGGCGGCATCTCCGCGGCCGGTGCACTCTGGGTCGCGCTCGAAGTGGCCAAGACGGTGGAGAACGCCACCATCGTGTTCGTCGTGTGCGATCGCGGCGACCGCTATCTTTCGACCGGCGTGTTCCCCGCCTGACAGAGCCACGACCATGCCCCATCCCAAGTTTTGCCAGGCCTGCGCCACGCCTCTCGAATGGATCGCGCTGATGGAAGACGGCGGCCCCAAGGAGCGGCTGCGTTGCCCCTCATGCGGCCACACGCATTGGAACAATCCCACGCCCGTGCTGGCTGCCATCGTCGAGTACCGCGGCCAGGTGCTGCTGGCGCGCAATGCGGCATGGCCGGCCAAGATGTATGCGCTGATCACCGGCTTCATGGAGGCCGGCGAAACGCCCGAGGAAGGCATTGCGCGCGAGGTGAAGGAAGAAACCAACCTCGACGTGAGCGCGGCCAAGCTCGTCGGTGCGTACGACTTTCAGCGCATGAACCAGATCATCATCGCCTACCACGTGGTGGCCGATGGCGACGTCAGGCTCTCGCCCGAGCTCGTGGACTATCGCCTCTACGACCTGCCCGATCTCAAGTGCTGGCCCGCCGGCACCGGCTATGCGCTGGCCGACTGGCTGCGCGCGCGCGGCCACGAGCCCGTGTTCTTCACCGCGGCCGAAAACGAAGCGCGGCGCCGCGGACTCGTGCTGCCGCCCGAGGAGCCGAAGCATGGAAGTTGATCGCGAAATCGATACGCGCGGGCTGAACTGTCCGCTGCCCATTCTCAAGGCGAAGAAGTCGCTCAACGACATGGCGAGCGGTCAGCTCCTCAAGGTGGTGTCAACCGACCCCGGCTCGGTGCGCGACTTTCAGGCCTTTGCGCGCCAGACCGGCAACGAGCTGGTCGAACAGCAGACGATCGGCAGCGACTTCATCCATGTGCTGAAGAGGCGCTGACCAGAAAAGAAAAGGGCCCCGTCGGGGCCCTTTCTCTTCAGAGCTCCAAGCTCTTCAGATACTCGCGGAATTGCGCGCCCACTTCGGGGTGCGCCAGCGCAAGCTCCACCGAGGCTTGCAAAAAGCCTTCCTTGCTGCCGCAGTCGTAGCGGATGCCCTTGTAGGCATAGGCGTAGACCGCTTCCTTCTTCATCAGCGCAGCGATGCCGTCTGTGAGCTGGATTTCGCCGCCCGCGCCCTTGGGCTGGTTGCGAATCTCGTCGAACACGCCGGGCGTGAGGATGTAGCGACCCGCCACGCCAAGGCGCGAGGGTGCCTTGTCTGGCGAGGGCTTCTCGATCATGCGATCAACCTTCACGAGATCGTCGCCGATGGATTCACCTGCCACGATGCCGTAGCGCTTCACGTGCTCGAGCGGCACTTCCTGCACTGCCAGCACCGATGCGCCCAGCTTGCCGAAAGCAGCCGTCATCTGCGCAAGAACGGGCATTCCGCCCACCGGGCCGACCATCAAGTCGTCGGCCAGCAGCACGGCAAAGGGTTCGTTGCCGACCAGGTGTTCGGCGCACAGCACTGCATGGCCCAAGCCCAGCATGCGCGGCTGGCGCACGTAGGAGCAGGTCATGTCGTCGGGCATCACGGAGCGCGCGATGTTGAGCAGCTCGTGCTTGCCGCTCGCCTCGAGTTGGCTCTCGAGTTCGTAGGCGGTGTCGTAGTGATCTTCGATGGCACGCTTGTTTCGGCCCGTTACGAAAATCATGTCGCGAATGCCCGCCGCGTAGGCTTCCTCAACCGCGTACTGGATGAGTGGCTTGTCGACAACCGGCAGCATTTCCTTTGGCTGCGCCTTGGTGGCGGGCAGAAAGCGGGTGCCGAAACCTGCAACAGGAAATACGGCCTTGCGGATGCGTGTCGAGGGAATGGGCATGGACAATTTGGGCGTCTGTTCGTTCAGTTGAAGAAGAAGGTTTTAGAAGTCAATAAACGGTACCGAAATACCGCTTTTGTCATCCTAAACCCTGACCCGATCCATGTGTGTCAGCCAAGACGCACAAGCTGATCGCGAAGACGTTCCAAGGTTGCACTGAAATCGCTCAGGCGCTTGCGCTCCTGTTCGATGACAGCCGGTGGTGCCTTAGCTACAAAGGCTTCATTGCCGAGCTTGCCGTTCACTTTCAGGATCTCGCCTTCGATGCGAGCAATTTCCTTGCCTATGCGCGCACGCTCGGCGGCCTTGTCGATCTCCATGTGCAGGCACAGGCGTGCCGTGCCCACCACGGCCACGGGCGCCGCTTCGGCCGCTGCCGACCATGAAGCCTCGTCGTCGAACACTTTCACTTCCTTGAGCTTGGCCAGGGCCTGCAGCACCGGTGCCGCATCGCGCAGGAACGCCGCGCCCTCGGCATCGTCGGCCACCGCATAGAGCGGCAGGCGCACGGCGGGGGACACGTTCATTTCGCCGCGCAGCGTGCGGCACGCATCCACCAGCGCCTTCAGGCGCGCCACGTGCGCTTCGGCTGCTTCGTCGATCTTCCCGGGCTGGCTCTGCGGGTATGTCGCCACCATGATCGATTCGCCCTCGCGTCCTGCGACGGGCGCGACCTTCTGCCACAACTCTTCCGTGATGAACGGAATCACCGGATGCGCAAGGCGCAGCAGTGCCTCGAGCGTGCGGATCAGCGTGCGGCGCGTGGCGCGCTTCTGCGAATCGTCACCGGTCTGGATCTGCACCTTCGCGATCTCGAGGTACCAGTCGCAGAACTCGTCCCAGGCAAACTGGTAGATGGCGTTGGCCACGTTGTCGAGCCGATATTCCTCGAAGCCCTTGGCCACTTCGGCTTCGACGCGCTGCAGCTTCGAGGCGATCCAGAAATCGGCCCGGCTGAACTTCAGGTAGCCGTGGGCCGGTCCGCCGACGGCGCACTCTTCCTTGGTGTGCTCGCGCAGGCCGCAGTCCTGCCCCTCGCAGTTCATCAGCACGAAGCGCGTGGCGTTCCAGAGCTTGTTACAGAAGTTGCGGTAACCCTCGCAGCGCTTGCTGTCGAAATTGATGCTGCGGCCGAGCGATGCGAGCGATGCGAAGGTGAAACGCAGCGCATCGGCGCCAAAGGCCGGAATGCCTTCGGGAAATTCTTTCTGCGTGTTCTTGCGCACCGCGGGTGCGGTCTCGGGCTTGCGCAGGCCTTGCGTGCGCTTGTCGAGCAGCTCGGGCAATGCAATGCCGTCGATCAGGTCGACCGGGTCGAGCACGTTGCCTTCCGACTTGCTCATCTTCTTGCCTTGCGCATCGCGCACCAGGCCGTGGATGTACACGTCCTTGAACGGCACCTTGCCGGTGAAGTGCTTGGTCATCATGATCATCCGGGCGACCCAGAAGAAGATGATGTCGTAGCCCGTCACCAGCACGCTCGAAGGCAGGTACAGCTCCAGGTCCTTCGTCTTCTCGGGCCAGCCGAGCGTGGAGAAGGGCACCAGGGCCGCCGAGTACCAGGTGTCGAGCACGTCTTCGTCGCGGCGCAGCTTCTTGCCCGGGGCCTTGGCCTCGGCCTCTGCCTCGTCATGCGCGACGTACACATTGCCTTCGTCGTCATACCAAGCCGGAATCTGATGGCCCCACCAGAGCTGCCGCGAAATGGTCCAGTCCTGGATGTTCTCCATCCAGTGGTTGTAGGTGTTGACCCAGTTCTCGGGCACGAAGCGCACCTCGCCGGTCTTCACCACGTCGATGGCCTTCTGCGCGATCGACTGGCCGTCGGCACCCGGCCGCGTCATGGCCACATACCACTGGTCGGTGAGCATCGGCTCGACGATGGCGCCCGAGCGCGCGCAGCGCGGCACCATCAGCTTGTGCTTCTTCACTTCGACCATGAGGCCGAGCGCATCGAGGTCGGCCACGATGGCCTTGCGCGCGACGAAGCGGTCCATGCCGCGGTACTTCGCGGGCGCGTTGTCGTTGATGGTCGCATCGAGCGTGAGGATGCCGATCATCTCGAGCTTGTGGCGCTGGCCGACGGCGTAGTCGTTGTAGTCGTGCGCGGGCGTCACCTTTACCACGCCGGTGCCGAACTCCTTGTCGACGTAGTCGTCGGCAATGATGGGGATCAGCCGGTCTACCAGCGGCAGCTTCACGCGCTGGCCGATCAGGTGTTTGTAGCGCTCGTCTTCGGGGTGAACCATCACGGCCGTGTCGCCCAGCATGGTTTCGGGCCGCGTGGTGGCAACGGTCAGCGTGGCGCTCCCGTCTTCCAGCGGATAGGCGATGTGCCAGAGCGAACCGTCTTCCTCTTCGCTTTCCACTTCGAGGTCGCTCACCGAGGTCTTGAGCACCGGGTCCCAGTTGCCCAGGCGCTTGCCGCGGTAGATCAGGCCTTCTTCATAAAGCGAGACGAAGGTTTGCGTGACGACCTTCGAAAGGTCATCGTCCATCGTGAAGTATTCGCGGCTCCAGTCGACCGTGTCGCCCATGCGGCGCATCTGGCCGGTGATGGTGTTGCCGCTCTTTTCCTTCCACTCCCACACCTTCGCGACGAAGTTCTTGCGTGCCTCAGCGGGCGTCGGGCCCATGTCGTGGCGGCTGATCTTCTGTTCCTGCAGCTGCCGTTCCACCACGATCTGCGTGGCGATGCCCGCATGGTCGGTGCCCGGCAGCCAGAGCGTGTTGTCGCCCTTCATGCGGTGGTAGCGCGCGAGGCTGTCCATGATGGTCTGATTGAACGCATGGCCCATGTGCAGCGTGCCCGTCACGTTGGGCGGCGGCAGCTGGATCGCGAACGAATCGGCGCCTTCCTTCGGCTCCTGGGTGCCGCGGAAACCGGCCTTGGCATAGCCGCGCTTTTCCCACTCCGGGCCCCAGTGCGCCTCGATGGCGGCGGGTTCGAACGATTTGGACAGGCTGTCCAGACCAGGCTGGGCGGAAGGGGTGGTGGATTCGCTCATTGGAGATGCAGGGAGATGCAGAACGGCGCCTTCGGGGGAGCCGTGGAGACAAGGGTGGGATAGCCAGCGATTTTACCGGGGCGGCCCCGGGCGAGCCCCACCCCACATAATTCCGGGATGCTCTTCTTGCTTTCCCCTGCGAAGTCGCTCGACTACGACACCCCCGTTCCCGCCGAAATCCCTGCCACCCAACCCCATTTCGAATCCCCGCGCGGCCCTTCGGTCGAATTGATCAAGCTGCTGCGCGAGAAGTCGCCGTTGCAGATTTCGGAGCTCATGCACCTGTCGGACAAGCTCTCTGCCCTCAATGTGGCGCGCTACCAGGCCTGGGCCGGCAAGAGCACGCCGAAGAATGCTCGCCAGGCGGCCTTCGCATTCGACGGCGACGTGTACGGCGGCCTCGATGCCCGCTCGCTCGCGCCGGCCCAGCTGGCCTGGGCGCAGGAGCACCTTTGCATCCTGAGCGGGCTCTATGGCCTGCTGCGTCCGCTCGACCTGCTCCAGCCCTACCGGCTGGAGATGGGCACGCCGCTTGCCAACCGCCATGGCAAGGACCTGTATGCCTTCTGGGGCTCGCGCATTGCGGAGCACCTCAACGAGCGGCTGGCGGCAGACCGCACGCCCGTCGTGGTCAATGTCGCCTCGCAGGAATACTTCAAGTCGGTGGACAGGAAGGCGCTCAAGGCCCGCGTGGTCGAATGCGTGTTCGAGGAATGGAAGGGCGACAAGTACAAGATCGTGAGCTTCTACGCCAAGCGCGCCCGCGGACTGCTCGCGCGCTGGGCGGTGCTGCACAAGGCTGCTACGCCCAAGGCGCTGGAAAAATTCGATCTCGAGGGTTATGGTTTCGATGCCAGCGTATCGACAGCCGAAAGGCTGGTGTTCAGGAGGAAGGCTTGAGATGTCACAGGCGATCAGTCCCGAGCTGAGGGAGTGGCTGGTGTCGCAGCTCGCGGCGGGGCATTCGGTGCCCGCGCTGCGCGCGTCGATGCGCGCAGCCGGCTGGAAGGACGCGGCCACCGATCTCGCGCTGGCTCAACTCGAGGCCGGATTTCCGCACTTGGAAGTGGCTGCGAAGACACCGCGCACCGACATGCCAGGCCCCGACCTCGAAGGCGCGCCGCTCTACATCGATGCGGGCGACCGCCGCGTGCAGGTGCTGCACACCATGCGGCATCCGCGCGTGGTGGTGTTCGGCAACCTGCTTTCGCCGGAGGAATGCGAAGGCCTGATTGCCGCGGCCCGCGTGCGGCTGGCGCGCTCGCTCACGGTCGAAACCCGCACCGGCGGCGAAGTGCTGAACGTCGACCGCACCAGCGAAGGCATGTTCTTCGAGCGCGGCGAGAACGACATCGTCGCGCGCCTGGAGCAGCGCATTTCCGCATTGCTGCGCTGGCCGGTGGAGTTTGGCGAAGGCCTGCAGATCCTGCGCTATGCGCCCGGCGCCCAGTACCGGCCGCACTACGACTACTTCGACCCGGGCGAGCCCGGCACGCCCACCATTCTCAAGCGCGGCGGCCAACGCGTGGCCACGCTCGTGATGTACCTGCAGGAGCCCGAGCAGGGCGGTGCCACCACGTTCCCCGACGTGGGCCTGGAAGTCGCGCCCGTGCGCGGCACCGGCGTGTTCTTCAGCTACGACGAGCCCGACCCTGCCACCCGCACCCTGCATGGCGGGGCACCCGTGCTCGCGGGCGAGAAATGGGTTGCCACCAAGTGGTTGCGCGAGCGCGAATTCAAATAGCCACAAGGAAGCGATGAAAGTCACGGCCAACGGATTGCAGATCGAAGTCGACGACACCGGCGGGGAGGGGCGCCCCGTCATCCTGCTCATCATGGGCCTGGGCATGCAGCTGGTCGCGTGGCCGAACGGCTTCGTGCGGCAACTGGTCGACGCGGGCTTCCGCGTGGTGCGCCACGACAACCGCGACATCGGCCTGAGCCAGGGCTTCGACCATGTCGGTACCGGCAACATCGTCTGGGAAACCGTTCGCCACCGCCTCGGCCTCAAGGTGCGCTCGGCCTACACCCTGCAGGACATGACGCAGGACTCGATCGGCGTGCTCGACGCGCTGGGCATTGCCAAGGCCCACGTCGTCGGGGCCTCCATGGGCGGCATGATCGCGCAGCGCCTTGCCGCCAGTGCGCCGCAGCGAACTGCCAGCCTCGTGAGCATCATGAGTTCGAGCGGCGCGCGCGGCCTGCCCGGTCCGCGCCGCGAAGTCACGGCCATGCTCATGCGCAGGCCCCTGGGCCGCAGCGAGGCCGAGCTCGTGGCACACAGCGTCAAGCTTCTGCGCCTGATCCAGAGCCCGGCGTATCCGCAGACCGACGAGGAACTGGCCGAACGCCTCACCTTCAGCATGCGCCGTTCGTACCGTCCGGCCGGCCTGATGCGGCAGATGCTCGCCATTGGCGCCGATGAAGATCGCCCGCAGATCCTGCCGCGCATCCAGAGACCGACGCTGGTGCTGCACGGCGAAGCCGACGCCCTCGTGCCCATTGCCTGCGGCAAGGATTCGGCGGAGCGCATTCCGGGCTCGAAGTTCATCGCAATTCCCGGCATGGGCCACGACCTGCCGCCCCAGGTCTGCACCATCCTCGCCAACCACATCGCCCCGTTCGCGCATGCCGTGGACGCCAAGGACAAGCAATGAGCCTCGACAACGCCCCCGACAACCCGAACACTCCCGAGCAGTCGCAACTAGGCCGTGCCTCGGCCTACGCAGACAAGTACGACGCCTCGCTGCTGTTTCCGATTTCGCGCGCCACCCAGCGCGAGGCCATGGGCATTACCGGCGCTGTGCTGCCCTTCTTCGGCGCCGATCTCTGGACCGCCTTCGAGGTGAGCTGGCTCAACCTGCGCGGCAAGCCGCAACTGGCCATCGCGCACTTCACCGTGCCTTGCGAAACGCCCAACATCATCGAGAGCAAGTCGTTCAAGCTGTACCTCAACAGCTTCAACAGCACCGCTTTCGCGAGCCTCGATGCCGTGCGCGAACGCCTGCGCACCGACCTGTCCGAAGCGCTCTGGCGCGGCAGCGACCAGTCCGCCGGCATCGGCGTGAAGCTGCTGGCGCCCGACATGTTCGACCGCGAGCCGGTGCACGAACTCGACGGCCTCGATCTGGACCGGCTCGACATCGAGTGCACCCACTACCAGCCCGCGCCCGAGCTGCTGTCCAGCGACACCACCCAGCCGCCGGTGAACGAAACGCTCACCAGCCGCCTGCTCAAGAGCAATTGCCTCGTCACCGGCCAACCCGACTGGGGCAGCGTGCAGATCCGCTACAGCGGCCCCGCCATCGACCAGGCCGGCCTCCTGGCGTACATCGTGAGCTTTCGCAACCACAACGAGTTTCACGAACCCTGCGTCGAGCGCATGTTCACCGACATATGGCGCCAGTGCCAGCCCAACAAGCTTGCGGTGTATGCGCGCTATACGCGGCGCGGCGGGCTCGACATCAATCCCTTCCGCACCAGCTGGCCGCAGGCGCTGCCGCCCAACATCCGTACCGCGCGGCAATAAGCAGAGCGCGCGCCGCCGAAGCCCCTCTTCGGAAATCAGAAACTCGCTGCCGCGCGCCTGTGGCATTCTGGATCTGCCCGTGAACCGCGGGCGGATTTCCCGGAGCAGACACACATGGTTGAAGGAAAAGTAGTCGTCGTCACCGGCGCGGGCGGCGGCATCGGGCGCGACATCGCGCTGGCCATGGCCAGCCACGGTGCCAAGGTGGTGGTGAACGACATCGGCGCCGCGCTCGATGGAGAGGGCGGCAGCGCCGGCCCGGCGCAGCAGGTGGTCGACGAGATCCGCGCAGCGGGCGGGCAGGCCGTGCCCAACACCGACAGCGTGGCCGATGCGGCCAGCGCGGCGCGCATCGTCGAATGCGCGGTCGAGAGCTTCGGCCGCATCGACGCCGTGATCAACAACGCCGGCATCCTGCGCGACCGCTTCTTCCACAAGATGTCGGTCGACGAATGGGACGCCGTGATCAAGGTGCACCTCTACGGCGCTTACTACGTGAGCCGCGCGGCGGCCACGCACTTCAAGGAGCAGAACTCGGGCGCGCTGGTGCACATGACGTCAACTTCGGGCCTCATCGGCAACTACGGCCAGGCCAACTACGCGGCGGCCAAGCTCGGGATCGCGGCGCTGTCGAAGTCCATTGCGCTCGACATGCTCAAGTTCAACGTGCGCTCCAACTGCATTGCGCCCTTTGCGTGGAGCCGCATGATCGGCGCGATTCCCACCGACACCGACGAGCAGCGCGCCCGTGTCGACAAGATCAAGCAGATGACGCCCGCCAAGGTGGCGCCGCTCGCGGTGTATCTGGCGAGCGAGGCGGCCAGCGCGGTCAACGGCCAGATCTTCTCGGTGCGCAACAACGAGATCTCGCTCATCAGCCAGCCGCGGCCGGTGCGCTCCATCCACCGCTCTGAAGGCTGGACGCCCCAGAGCATTGCCGAGCACGCCATGCCCGCCATGCGCGCGAGCTTCTATCCGCTGGACCGCTCGGCGGACGTGTTCAGCTGGGACCCCGTCTGAGGCCAGGCTGCTGAGGTCAAACCCTGAGGCCGGTGCACCCGGCGCCATTCGCCGGACAATGTGTGCTTCTATCTCTTGTGGCGCGCTTGTCCGGTGAACCTGCATTTCGACCTGTTCGACCTGAAACTGTTCGTCTACGTGGCCGAGGCGCGCAGCCTCACGCGCGGCGCCGAAAAAGCCTGCATCTCGCTCGCGGCGGCCTCCACGCGCATCAAGCAGATGGAAGAAGCCGTGGGCGGCAAGCTGCTGCACCGCAGCGCGCAGGGCGTGAGCCTCACGGCCGCGGGCCAAGCGGTGCTCTACCACGCCAAGCGCGTGATGCAGCAGATGGAGCACCTCCGATGCGACATGCAGGACTTCGGCAAGGGCATCAAGGGCCACGTGCGCGTGTTCGCCAACACCACCTCCATCACCGAATACCTGCCGCAGAAGCTGGCCGGCTTTCTCACGCAACATCCGGCCGTGCAGGTGGACCTGCGCGAATACCTGAGCGAAGAAATCGTGCGCGCGGTGGCCGACGGCGAGGCCGACATCGGCATCCTGGCCGGCGATGTGCACACCGGGGAATTCGACGCGCGTCCCTTCGGCCGCAACCAACTCGTGCTGGTGGTGCCCCTTAACCACCACCTGGCGGGCGCACCCTCGGTGGCCTTTGCCGACACGCTCGACGAGCAGCACGTGGGCCTGCATCACGGCAGCGCCATCCACCGCTTTTTGCAGCGCCGTGCCGAGCTGGCCGGCCGCGGCTTCAACCCGCGCATCCAGGTCAGCAGCTTCGAGGCGATCTGCCTGATGATCGAGGCGGGCGTGGGTGTCGGCGTGCTGCCGGCCTCATCGGCGCAGCGGCTGTCGATGGCGATGCGGATCTCGACCGTCGCCCTCAGCGATGCGTGGGCGGAGCGCGAACTCAAGCTCATTGCGCGCGACCGCGAACAGCTGCCGGCCTCGGCGCGCGAGCTGTTCGATCATCTGATCGCGCAGTAGCTTGCGCGTGCGCCGTGCTGCCTTCAGGGCAGCCAGCGTTCCACGCGCGGTGCGTCGGCCAGTTGCCAGATGCGCTGGCACAACGCCTTGGCTTCGTCAGCCGTGGCGCCTTCGCCGTAGTGCGTCAGGCGCTGCATCTTGTCCTCGATCTCGGCGCGGCTCAGGGTGTTGCCCGGATCGCCCTTGGGCTCGTCGACACGGCCTTGCAGCGTGCGGCCATCGCGGGTCTGCACGCTGACCTTGCCGATCCAGCGCGCGGGGTAGGCGGTGTCGACCTCGGCATCGAGTTCCATCACCACTTTGTCGCGGAACGCGGCCACCTCGGGCGCGAGAAAGTCGCGGTCGAATTCGCCGAGGCCCGCGCGGCCGTGTACCGCGATAAGGCCGAGCACGGTCCCCATAGAGAACTTGCCCTGATGCACCGTGGCCGGCACCGTGACACGGCCCAGCACGTCAATGGCACCTTGATGCACGTGCGTGGTCACGCGAGCCACGTCGTCGTGCTTCAGGTTGTTCTGCGCCATCACCTGCAGCAGCGCGTCGGCTGCGGGATGCGTGTGTCGGCAGGATGCGTGGTACTTGAACGAGGTTTCAGCCAACGCCCAGCGCGTGCCGAGGCGGTCGGTGAGCTTCGCGGGATCGGCGTCGCTCGACATACCGACGCCAAGCCCTTGTGCGCCTTCGAGTACCTTGGCGGCGCCCGTGAAACCGTCCTGCGCAAGATAGGCCGACATCAGTCCGCTGGCAGCCGCATGCGCGCAGTGCAGCTGCTTGGAATCGGCCGCGTCGCGCAAGAACTCCCACACACCCGCCGACTGCGTACCGGCCGAGCCGAAGGCGTGCAGCATCTGCTGTGGCGTGAGCTTCAACAAGCTGCCCACCGCGGCCGCTGCGGCCAGCGTGCCTGCCGTCGCGGTCGTGTGAAAGGTCCTGTAGTGGGAGCGGCCGAGAAACTCGCCGACGCGAATGCCGACCTCGTAGCCCGCGACCACCGCGGTCAGCAACTGCGCACCGCTTGCACCCAGGCTCTGCGCCACGGCCAGCGCGGGCGCGATGACCACGGCCGCGGGATGGAAGACCGAGCCGTTGTGCACATCGTCCTGTTCCACGTAGTGCGAGGCCGCCGCGTTCACGAGCGCGGCAAACACCGGCGAGCTGGTGCGGCGCGAGGTCAGGATTTCGCTCGGTCCATCGGCGGGCCCCATCACCTGCGCAAAGCGCTCGATGCTGCGCACCGGTCGCGCAGTGCGGGCCGCAAGCACCGAGCCCAGCCAATCAAGCATCAGGTCTTCGGTGCGGCGCAGCACCGGAGCCGGAATGTCCGCGAACTTCAACTCGGCTGCAAAAGTGGCCAAGGTCTGGCTGGGATGATTCGATGAAGTCATGAGAGGCCTTCAGAACGAACGGGGCAGGCCGAGCATGTGTTCCGCCACGTAGCTCAGGATGAGGTTGGTCGAGATCGGCGCCACCTGGTAGAGCCGCGTCTCGCGGAACTTGCGTTCGATGTCGTATTCGCACGCAAAGCCGAATCCGCCATGGAACTGCAGGCAGGCATTGGCCGCCTCCCAGCTGGCTTTGGCCGCGAGGTACTTCGCCATGTTGGCCTGCGCGCCGCAGGGCTCGCGCGCATCGAACAAACGGCAGGCTTCGTAGCGCATCAGGTTCGCGGCTTCGATCTCGATGAAGGCCTCGGCAATCGGAAACTGCACGCCCTGGTTCTGTCCGATGGGACGGCCGAACACCACGCGCTCCTTGGTGTAGGCCGTCACCTTGTCGATGAACCAGTAGCCGTCGCCGATGCACTCGGCCGCAATCAGCGTGCGTTCGGCATTGAGACCGTCCAGGATGTACTTGAAGCCCTGGCCTTCCTCGCCGATCAGGTTCTCGGCCGGGATCTCGAGGTTCTCGAAGAAGAGCTCGTTGGTCTCGTGATTCACCATGTTCAGGATGGGCCGCACCGTCATGCCATTGCCGATGGCTTCGCGCAGGTCGACGATGAAGATCGACATGCCTTCTGACTTCTTCTTCACGTCCGCGAGCGGCGTGGTGCGCGCCAGCAAGATCATCAGGTCCGAATGCTGGATGCGCGAGATCCACACCTTCTGCCCATTGATGACGTAGCGGTCGCCCTTTTTCACGGCCGTGGTCTTGATCTTGGTGGTGTCGGTGCCGGTGCTGGGCTCGGTCACGCCCATCGACTGCAGGCGCAGTTCGCCGGTGGCAATGCGCGGCAGGTAGTTGCGCTTTTGCGCCTCGCTGCCGTGGCGCAGCAGCGTGCCCATGTTGTACATCTGGCCGTGGCAGGCGCCCGAGTTGCCGCCCGCGCGGTTGATCTCCTCCATGATCACCGAGGCTTCGGTGAGCCCAAGGCCGGAGCCGCCGTACTCCTGCGGAATGAGCGCGGCCATCCAGCCGGCCTTGGTGAGCGCGTCGACGAACTCGGCGGGGTAGCCGCGCGCTTCGTCGACCTTGCGGAAGTATTCGTTCGGGAACTGCGCGCACAGGTCGCGCACGGCGTCGCGAATGTCGGCAAAGCGGGTGTCGTTGTGGCTGTTCATCTCGTTCAATCCTGGCGCGGACCGCCGGCTTCCTTCTCTACACGTTGCCAGATCTCGATCGCCATCGGGTCGTCGATCTCCTCGAGGATGTGGCCCACGAGCCCGATGGCGCGCGCCATCACGCCGAAGCCGCGAATGATCTTCCAGGGAAAGCCGAACTCGGCGGCAATCGCGCCGATGGCGCCGGTGGCATTGATGGGCAGCGACTTGCCCGAAACGCGCTCGGCCTCCAGCTGCACCGCCTGCATCAGCGCGACGTAATGTCCGGAAAGGCCGTTCTCCTCGGCAATCTGGAACAGTCGCGGCGTGCGCGGGTCGATGGGCTTGTGCAGCGGATGCCCGAGGCCCGGCACGATCTGCTTGCGCGCGCGGTGGTCGGCGACGATCTCCTGCGCCATTTCGGCGAGCGGCCGCGTCGGTTTCTCGCCGAAAGGGATGGCCTCGTAAAGCATCTTCGCCGCGCCCTCGGTGCTGCCCACGAACACCGTGCCCAGCCCACACAGACCGGTGGCCACGGCGGCCTGCAATGCTTCGGGCGCACCCGCGTAGGTGAGGCGCGCGGCCAGCGCGCTCGGCGTGACGCCGTGCTCGACCAGCGTGACAACGATGGCGTTGAAGGTGACGGATTCCTGCGGCGTCGGGATGCGGCCGGTGAGCTCCAGGAAGGCCATGTCCCCGAGGTTCAGGTGGCCGAGGATCTCGGAGGGCAGGTCGCGCCCACGCACGGTGATCTTGTCGGGCGTGCTGTGGCCGAGTTCGGTGTGCAGGGATTTCTTGATCTTTGTAGGCATGCGCCGAATCTATGCCGCCAGCGCGTGAGGCGGTTCTGTGTTTGCGAAACCCTCCCTTCGGCAAATGCAAATGCCGTGCGGCGGCCCGTTCTGTCACGCTGCGGCGATGGACATCGAATCACTCTCCGCCATGCGCGAAGCCGCGCTCGACTACTTCGTTCGCAGCCGTTCGATCCAGCGGCGGCGCGAGCGCATGGAGCGGCCCGACGCCGACGAGGCGCAGGGCTGGAGCGCCATCGCCGAACTGGGGTGGACCGGCATGCTCGCCCCCGAATCCGCGGGCGGCCTGGGCCTGGATCTCGCGGGCGCGGCGCAAATCCTTCGGGCCGCGGGCGAGCACGTCGCGCCCGAGCCGCTACTGGCAGTGGCCGGCCTCAGTGCACTGCTGCTTGCTCGGCTCGGCACGCCGCGCGCAGAGGCGCTGCTGGCGGAGTTGGTGGCGGGCCGCAGCCTGCCTGCGCTGGCTTGGCAGGAGAGCGCGGGCGACCTGAGCGCCGTACCCCTGGCCTGCGGCTGCGAGCCGCGCGCGGGGCATGCCGGCGGCGTGCTGCTGCAGGGCGAAAAGCTCATGGTGTTGCCCGGCGCGGCGGCCAGCGGCTGGCTGGTATCGGCGCGCGGCAGCGACGATGCGGTGTTGCTTTGGGTGCCACGCGGGACCGCCGGCGTGAGTGAAACGCTAGTGCCGCTGGTGGACGGCGGGCAGGCCGCGAACCTGCGCTTCGAGCAGGTGGCGCTGCCGTCGGAATCGGTGCTGGCCGAAGGGCCGGCCGCGCAGGACGCGCTGCGCCAAGCGCTCGCAGCCGGCCAGATCCTGCAGGCGGCCGAGCTGTTGGGCGTGGGGCAGGCCATGCTCGCGCAGACGCTGGCGTATCTGCGCACCCGTTGGCAGTTCGGCAAACTCATCGGCAGCTTTCAGGCGCTGCAGCACCGCTGCGTGGACATGTTCATTCATCTCGAAGTGGCGCAGGCTGCGCTCGACGAGGTGCTGGCACTGGCGAGTCAGGCGCTCACCGCCGAGCGGCTCGAAGCCGAAGCCAGCCGTATCAATGCCCGCTGCACCGCCGCCGCGCTGCAGGCCTCGCGCACGGCAGTGCAGCTGCACGGCGCCATCGGCTACACGCAAGAGTGCGACCTGAGCCTCTACTACAAGCGCACGCTGTGCCTTGCGGCGTGGCTCGGCAATGCAGCTGCGCACCAGCGGCGCCATGCCGCACTCGCCAGTGGCGTGGAAGCGCGGACCAGCGTCGCCGAATGGCAAGGCGAGTTTCCGCGCAGCGCCGACTGGGCTGCGATGCCCGAGGCCGAGTTCCGGCGCATGGTGCGCGCCTTTCTGCAGCAGCGCTATCCGCAGCACCTGCGCTACCTCTCGCACCGTGCGCGCTGGAGCGAGATCCGAGAGTGGTACCTCACGTTGTCGGAGCAAGGCTGGATCGCGCCGGCCTGGCCTCAGACACATGGCGGGATGGGGCTGCCCGCGGACAAGCTCATCGCATGGATCGAGGAAGTCGAGCAGTACGGCGTCGCACGCGCGCCGGACCAGGGCATCGTGATGATCGGACCGCTCCTGATCCAGCACGGCACGCCCGAACAGCAGCAGCGCTTTCTGCCGCGCATCCTCCGCGGCGAGCATGTGTGGTGCCAGGGTTATTCGGAGCCCAACGCGGGTTCCGACCTGGCCGGGCTGCGCACCGAGGCCGTGGCGGGGCGCGACGCCGAGGGCGATCACTTCATGGTCAACGGCCAGAAGATCTGGACCACGCTGGCGCAGGACGCCAACCACATCTTCATGCTCGTGCGCACCGACAAGGCCGCGCGCAAGCAGGAGGGCATCAGTTTCCTGCTGTGCGACCTGCGCACGTCGGGCATCACGGTGCGCCCGATCCACACGCTCGCGGGCGAGCCCGAGTTCTGCGAGGTGTTCTTCGACAACGTGCGCGTGCCGGCCGAGAACCTCGTGGGCAAGCTGCATGGCGGCTGGACCATTGCGAAGGCGCTGCTGGGCTTCGAGCGCATCTTTCTTGGCAGCCCCAAGCAGTCGCAGTACGCGCTGGGCCAGCTTGCGCGGCTGGCAGAGGCGCGGCGTCTCTTTGCCGACCCGGTGTTCGCGCAGCGCTTTGCGGCACTGCGGCTCGACGTGCTCGATTTGTCGGCGGCGTACACCGGTTTTGCCGACATCGTGCGCGCGGGCAAGCCGCTTCCGGCTTCGGTGTCGCTGTTGAAGATCTGGGCCAGCGAAACCTACCACCGCATCGGCGCATTGCTGGTCGAGGCAGGCGAAGAGCAGGGCGCGGTCGCGGGCGACCAGGTGCTCGACGGCCAGAGCTTCAATGTGCTGTCCCCGCTGATCGGCTCGACGGCCGCAATGATCTACGGCGGCACCAACGAGATACAGCGCAACATCCTCGCGCGGCAGGTTCTGGACCTGCCGACCTGATCGATGTGAGATGCGGCCGAAGAAATACACAACAGGAGACAACCCCATGCAATCGATCAACTTCACACGGCGCCATGCCATGGCCGCGATGGCCGCTAGCGCACTCGGCGCCGCGTTGCCTTCGCGCGCCTTGGCACAGCAGCAACCACAGCAGCTGCCGCCGCTCATCAAGCTGGTGGTCGGCTACTCCGCAGGTGGTCCGGTCGACGGCGCAGCACGGCTGCTCGCGCCGGCGCTCGCCCAGGAGCTCGGCACGCAGGTCATCGTGGACAACCGCCCGGGTGCCAGCGGCTCGGTGGGCGGCGACGCGGTGGCCAAGGCCGCGCCCGACGGCGCCCTGCTTTTCTTCGGCGCGAGCCCGACGATCACCATCAATCCGAACATCCAGCGCAAGATGCCCTTCGACCCGATGAAGGATCTGACCCCCATCGCGCCGTTGGTCGATTACACCAACGTGCTCGTGGTCAACAAGGATCTGCCCGTGCAGAGCGTGGCCGAACTGCTGGCCTATGCGAAGGCACAGCCGGGCAAGCTGTTCTATGGCTCGGCCGGCATTGGCGCATCGAACCACCTGAGCGGCGCGCTGCTCGAGAAGATGACCGGCGTGCAGCTGACGCACGTGCCGTACAAGGGCAGCGCCCCCGCGCTGGCCGACGTGATGGGCGGCACCGTGCCCATGATGTTCGACATCATCGCCACCTCGCGGCCCTTCATACAGTCGGGCAAGCTGCGTGCGCTGGCCGTCACCTCGCGCCAGCGCAACCGCATGCTGCCCGATGTGCCGACCATGATCGAGTCGGGCGTGGCCGGCTACGACGTGGGCGGCTGGTTCGGCCTCTATGGACCCGCGCGCATGGACCCGGCGCTGGTGGCCCGCATCAATGCGGCCGCGCACAAGGCGCTGGCGCGCGAGGACATTGCCAATCGGCTGCGCGAACAGGGCTACGAGGTCTGGAGCGGCGGCGCGGATCTGCTGGCGGCCAAGGGCCAGGCTGACCGCAAGCTCTGGGCCACGGCGTCCAAGGGCATCGAGGCGGAATAGCCGATGGCACCTACGCGAATTCACGAACTGCTCGAGACGCGCGCCTTGCGCACGCCCGAAACGGTCTTTCTCTTCGAGCCGGCGGGCACCGTGTCGTATGCCGGGTTGCAGGCCATGGCCGAGGCGGCCGCGCAAGACCTGCTGGCCGTCGGCGTGCGGCCGACCGACCGTGTGCTGCTGGTGGCCGAGAACTGCGTCGCTCACATCGCGCTGCTCATGGCGTGCAGCCGTGTTGGTGCGTGGTCGTGCGGCGTCAACGCGCGCATGTCGCCGGGCGAGATCGCGGCCATTGCAGAGCGCGCCGACGCGCGGCTGTGCTACTTCACGGCCGATGCTTCGGACGCCGCGCGCCAGCATGCGAGCCGCGCCGGCGCGGTGCCCTGCGCGCTGCCCGGCGTGATGCGCTCGGCCGTGCGCGCCGAAGCCCGGCCGGAGACCGATCCCGCGCTGGCGGACACGGCCGCCATCATCTTCACCTCGGGCACTTCGGGCACGCCGAAGGGCGTGATGGTGTCGCACCACGGGCTGCTGCATTTCGGCCGCGTCTCGGCGCGCGCGCGCTCGTTGGGTGAACGGGACCGGGTCTACGCTTTCCTGCCGATGACTCACATCTTTGGCATTGGCACGGTTCTCGTTGCCGCGCTCACCGGCGGCGCCGCGCTGGTGCTGCGAGCGAGCTTCTCACCGGCCGACATGCTGCACGCACTGGAACACGATGAGGTGTCGAACCTGCTGGGGCCGCCCACGATGTATGCGCGCCTCTTGGCCCACATCGAGGCGGAGCGCATCGTGCCGTGCTTTCCGGCGCTTCGCTATGTGTATACCGGCTCGGCGCCGCTCGACCTGGGACTCAAGCAGCGCGTGGAGACGCTGTTCGGCCAGCCGCTGCATTACGGCTACGGCCTGTCGGAGTACGCAGGCTCGGTGTTCCTCACGCGGGTCGAGGCGCCGCGGGCGGACACGGCGGCGGGCTATGTGGTCGAAGGCGGAGAGGCGCGCATCATGGACCCCGATCGAAAGGATCTCGTGCCGGGCGAAACCGGCGAGATCTGGCTGCGCGGGCCCGGCCTGATGCTGGGCTACTTTCGCGATGCCGCGGCCACGGCGCAAGTCATGCGGCCGGGCGGCTGGTATGCGAGCGGCGACCTCGGGCGCTTCGACGCGGACGGCGCGCTGTTCGTGGTCGGGCGGCTCAAGGAAATGATCATCCGCTCGGGCTTCAACGTGTATCCCGCGGAGATCGAAACCGTGATTGGCCGCTTTGCAGGCGTGCACCTTTGCGCCGTGGTGGGCGTGCCCGAAGCCGACGGCAACGAGCAGATCGTCGCGTTCCTCGAGATGAAGCCTGGCGCGGCGCTTGACGAGCCCGCGTTGCGCGCTTACATGGCGGAACATCTGTCGCCCTACAAGCGGCCCGCGCGCATCGAGACCATCGACGCGATGCCCACGACGGCCAACGGCAAGGTGCTCAAACGCGAGCTGCAGGCGCGCTGCGGCTAAAGCGTCTCCCAGCCTCGCGCCGGTTTCGGACATTTCCTGCAAGGAGCCGCGCCGCCGTCCGCCAGTCCCGACGAGGATGCGCGCGCATTGTTCCTGCATCGTTCAGAAAATACAGGAAGCACGCCATGGCAGACGACCTGAGCAAGCGCGGCCCGCAGGACCAGACCCGAATCAATGTCAATGAGCCGCACGAGGTGCGCTACTGGACCCAGACGCTGGGCGTGACCGAGGCGCAACTGCGCTCGGCCGTCGCAGCCGCGGGCGTCCAAGTAAAAGACGTGCGGGTCTATCTCGGCAAACCCTGATCCAATCCGCTGCCTTTGCCGCGGCTGTGCACCCGGGGCGCGATCGCGGATCCCCGGTGCGTAGGTACGCTCCTACACCCGGCCATCGAGGGGGGCCCGATACTTCCTGCCATCTTCCTCGCTTCAGGACGCACAAAGTGAACGTGCCCATTGCCGACCCCAGATTCGCAGGCCGCGGCAGCCTGCACGCCTGCACACAGCAAGAGGCGAAGCCTTCGGCTGCCGCCGCGCAATGAAGGCCTCGCCCGGAGCCCGCAGCTGGATTGCCGCCGGCGTGCGCCACGAACTCCTCACCCGCGCCTTGCCGGCCTTGCGGCACGACATGGCCGCGCCGGTGTCGGTGATACGCATGGCGCTGCTGATGCTCAAACGTCAGATGGGCGCGCCGTCCATCGATGCTGCGGCCTGCGAGGAACGCGTTGCGCTCATCGACAACCAGGTGTCCGAACTGGTGGAAGGCATTCGTTCGTTGCGCGATTGGGAACTCGCCACGGTGGACGACGGCATCACGCGCAGCGCACTGGTGGCGCAGTGCGTGGGCTTGATGCGGGCTGCCTTCGACATGCACGGCGTGGCGATCGATGTCGATACCGCACTCGAGCCGCAGCCGAACGAATCCCGCCGTCCCCAGGGGGCCGCGCTGCGCTACCTGTTGCTGGGCGGACTCGGATATCTGCATGATGGCGCCTCCGACGCCGGTGCGATCCGCATCGAGGCCGATGGAGACGATGCCCTGCGGTTGAGCGCCTTGCCGCGCGAGTCCAGTGGCGTGAGCCCGGTGCTCGATGCGCACCGTGCGCCGCGCGCGCTGGCCATCGATGCGATAGCGTTGCAAAGCCTTGCCGAAGACCTGGGCTACACCGTGGCGCTGGAGCGTGACAGCGTGCGGTTCCCGCTTGCGACGGGCTGAAGTTTTCGCGATTCTTTTTTATCGGGCAGCCGTGGGCTTTGCGCTTGGCTTTGCACTTGCCTTGCGTGCCTTGCCGAGCTCACGAAGCTCGCGCGCCTGGACCTGCCGATGCATCCGCAAGAAGGCAAGCAGCCGCTGTTCCGCCGCGTGGAGTCCGCGCGTCTTGCGGGCCGCAGTGCGGGCCGTCATTTTTCGCAGCACCTCCGACGAAGGATCTTCATCGTCGCCCGCAAGCGCACTGCCCAGCGCCAGCACGGCCGGGTGAACATAGGCCTTCTTGCACACGGCGGGTGTGTTGCCGAGCTGCTTTGCCACCGCGGCCAGGATCTCCTTGGCGCTGTAGCGGCTGCCGTCGGCAGCGGTACGGCCCGGCTCGCACGCGAGCCGCGTGAGTTCCAGCGCCTGCACGGTGCCGTGCCAGGTGCGAAAGTCCTTCGCGGTGAAGCGCTCGCCGGGCGACGCGTCTGCGATGTAGTCGTTCACGTCGGTGGACGACACGCTGCGAAGCTGGCCGTCTTCTTCCTGGTACTGGAACAGCGCCTGGCCGGGCAGCTGCTGGCACTGGCGCACCACCTTCGCCACGCGCGGATCGTCCAGCAGGGCCTCGTGCATCACGCCGCTCTTGCCCCGAAACCGCAGCCGGAGCGCCGCGCCCCGCACAGCCGCGTGCCGGTTGCGCAGCGTGGTGAGGCCAAACGAACCATTGCTGCTCGCGTACTCCTCATTGCCCACGCGCAGCAGCGTGGTGTCGAGCAGCCGCACCAGCGCCGCCAGCACCCGCTGGCGCCCGGGTGCTGCCGTGGTCGCGCCCGCGCCTTGCTGCAGGTCGCGCGCCACGCGGGCGCGAATGCGCGGCAGCGCGAGCCCGAAGGCCTCGAGGCGTTCGAACTTGGTTTCGTCCTTGAAGAGCCGCCAGTCGGCGTGGTAGCGGTACTGCTTGCGGCCCCGGGCATCGATGCCGGTGGCCTGGAGGTGGCCGTTGGGCAGCGGGCAGATCCAGACCTGGCTGTAGGCCGGCGGAATAGCGAGCATGCGGATGCGAGAGAGCTCGTCCGCATCGCGGACCCATCGGCCCTCTGCGTCGCGGTAGCGAAAGCGCTCGCCCTGCTTCAGGCGCCGGATGCCGGGCATGTCGGGATTCACATAGACCAGGCCGTTGGCGATCGGCGTCGGCTTCGAAGGCGGTGTGGGCGACGAGAGCAGTGTGGAGCGGGCCGGCATGGGGTTCGGGTGGTGACGGTACCCAGCGCTTGTGCCTGCACCGGCCATTGCTTCCTGTAGGACGCCGCAATCGACGCTGGTGCGATGGAGGCTCTTTGTTCCCGTGCGTCAGTGCCGCACGGGCTCCAGGTGCCAGGTCACGTTGAAATCGAACGGCGTCCAGCGGCTCACCGTGACGCCTGCGCGCTGCAGGGCGCGGCCGGTCCAGGTGTTGCAGGTCTCGAAGAGGTGGTAGCCGCCTTCGGCTTCATAGAAGGCGTCGTCGTTGCCGTAGTGCGCCCCCGCAATGGGCACCGCGTGGCCCGAGGGCAGCGATGCACGCACAAAATCCACGAGCTGCGCGTACTGCGCCTGCGAGAGCGGCAGCAGGTAGGCGCCGTGCCGCAGCTGCGCGCGGCGCAGATAGGTCACGTGCAGCAGCGCACGGTTGCCGCCTAGCATGGCGCCGAACGCGCGCGATGCGGTCAGGTCGGCCCAGGTGGGCGTGTTCAGGTAGAACTCGCGGTCGCCCCAGCCGATGGCGATGAATTCCGCGTCCGGCGGCACGGACTTGAAGTGCCCGAACGGAAAGAGCTGCCGCCAGTCGATGGCCTCCGAGCGGATCGGAAATACCAGGTCGGTGTGCACGCCGTTGCTCAGCACCCAGGCCTGCACAGCAGGCGCCTGCGTCGGCGGCGCTTGCGCATTGGCCGGCCAGAACATCAGCGCACAGGCAACCGCCACGTACAGCGCCGCCGCAACCATGAACCCCAGCAGCGTGAATGCGAAGCGCCGGAGCCAGCGTTTCATCACGGCTTCTTCAGAAAAGCGAAGCCGTGGTCGAGGCCGCCTCCGCGGACCCACGCGAGGCCGTTCCGCCGCCGGCCGCTGCCAGCGCTTCGGGGCTTCCCGCCTTTGCGAGCGCACCCACGCGCACGCCCAGCAGACGAAGCGGCCGCTCCAGCGGCACGCGCTTCAGGCACAGCCCGCCGATCTGGCGAATAGTCTTGCCGTCGGCGGTGAAGCGGTCGATGGTCTGGTCGCGCGTGGCAATCTTGAAGTCGTCGTAGCGCAGCTTGATGCCGATGGTCTTGCCGACGTAGCCCTTGCGCTGCAGGTCTTCGGCCAGCTTCTCGCACAGGTGGGTGAAGATGGCGCCGAGCTCGGCGCGGTCGCGCACGGCATGCAGGTCGCGGTCGAAGGTGGTCTCGCGGCTCATCGATACGGGCTCGCTTTCGGTCACCACCGGCCGGTCGTCGCGGCCCCAGGCCACCTCGTGCATCCACGCGCCCGTGGACTTGCCGAAATTCTGGATCAGCCAGTCGCGGTCGCGTGCCGCGAGCTCGCCCACCGTCTCGATGCCGAAGCGCTTGAGCTTCTCGTCGGCCTTGGGCCCGATGCCGTTCACCTTGCGGCAGGGCAGCGGCCAGATGCGCGTCTGCAGGTCGTCCTCGTAGACCACCGAGATGCCGTTGGGCTTGTTGAACTCGCTCGCCATCTTGGCGATGAGCTTGTTGGGCGCCACGCCGATCGAGCAGGTAAGGCCGGTGGCGTCGAAGATGGCCTTCTGGATCAGCCGCGCCAGCGAGCGCCCGCCTTCGCGCTGGCCGCCCGGCACGTCGGTGAAGTCGATGTACACCTCGTCCACGCCGCGGTCTTCCATCAGCGGCGCGATCTCCCTGATCATCTGCTTGAAGGCGCGCGAATACTTGCGGATCTCGTCGAAATCCACCGGCAGGATGATGGCCTGCGGGCACAGCTTGGCGGCCTTCATGAGCCCCATGGCCGAGCCCACGCCGAACTGGCGCGCCGGGTAGGTGGCGGTCGTGATCACGCCGCGGCCTGCGTAGTCTCGGAGGCGCGGGAAGGCGTCGATCGGAATGTCGGCCAGCGTGCCGCCTTCGGGTACGTGGCGGATCGCCTCGTCCACGCTGCGCCGCCCGCCGCCAATCACCACCGGCAAGCCCTTGAGTTGCGGATAGCGAAGCAGCTCGACCGACGCGAAGAAGGCGTCCATGTCGAGGTGCGCGATGCGGCGGATCGGGGGGTTGGTCACGGGCTGGGAACTCACGGCTGCGATTGTCTCGCGGCCGGGCCGTCTCTGCCGCACGGCGCACGCATGCCAGAATGCGGCGGACTGCGGTTTTTGACCGTCCGATGGCAACTGCGACATGGGAAGGAAGGGGATCTGGCATGGATGACGAAGTCGAGGGATTGAGCATCGCGCTGACGCCGGTGCAGATGGCGGCGGTGCTGGGCGGGCAGGACGTGCCCGAATCCGCAAGCCTGAGCAACCGGCTCTGGGGGACCGTCGGGCTGGTGGGCGGGGTGGTGGAACTGGTCGGCGCCGGCGTGCTCTGCCTGACGCCCGAGCCCACCATGGTGACCAAAGCCGGCTGCGTGGTGCTGGGCGTGCACGGCTACGACACCTTGGCAACCTCGAGCCGCCAGGTCTGGACCGGCACCCCGCAGCGCACGGCTACCGCCGTCACTGCCAGCTCGGCGGCCGAGGCGCTGGGCGCCTCGCGCGAAACGGCCGACGGCATCGGGCTTGCGGTGGATGTGGCGGTGCCATTGGTCGTGGCTTCCGGGCTGGTCGCCGCGCGCGTGATCGCGGTGCGCGCCAACAGGTTTCGCCTGGAGCCAGTCAACCTGCGGCTGCATGAAGGACCGCCAGGCACAAAAATCGGCGGCCACGCGATTCGGGAACATGTTGGCAAGACCGAGGCGGAACTTTTCCAGCGGTTGGTGAACAAGCCGTCGCTGCCCAAAGTGTCGTCGTTTCACAACCTCGACGTCGCAGAGCGCGCCATCAGCGCCACGGTTCGCGCCAACGCCAGAGCCATCAGGGCGTGGTCGCGCTCGGCCGCCGTGGGCTCCAAGCCCATGGCGTTCAACCACGACGTGGGCAGCGTGGTGGGCATCGGCGTGCAGCGGGGCAGCACCACCGTCAGCCAGCTGACCAACGTGCGCGTGATCCTGAACATGAAGAGCTACAACGGGATGCCGTACTACATCCTCACGGCGCACCCCTTCTGAAACCAGCAGCCGAATCGCCATGAAGCGCTACGAACTCATCGAGAACCTCACCGAGGTTTACTTCGGCCAAGATTACGATTATTTCGGCGAGACCGGTGCCGAAGTCATGGCCGAATACCGGAAGGCCTGCACGCCCGCTGAACTCGAGGCGCTGCGCGTCGAGATCGTCGATTTCATGCGATTGCACCCAGACCTGGAAACCGACTTCCCGCGCTGGTTCGAGCGCCCCGCCCAGCCGGAAGACTTCGGATCCACCATCCGCGAGTTCCTCGACAGCGTGCTGGCCGCACTGAAGTAGCGAGCGTCCCATCCGATGGCGTCAGTGCGCGGCGCGGGCAAGTTTCAGCGCTGATCGAATGGCCCGGCCGATTGCACCTCGCCGCCAAGCCACACGTCCGGTCCAAGTTCTTTCGCAAGGTAGGCCATGAGCTTCGCGGTGCGCTCGCGCAGCGGGGCAATGCGAGCCTGCAGACCGGCTCTGGGCAGCGCAACGGCTTGGCCGGGCTCATCGTCGGAGTCGGGGTTGCTTTGCCGGATGTAGAGCGTGCCGTCGAAGGCCCAGGCCTCCACCGCCCAGCCTTGGTCCTGGTCGTCGTAGACCATGCCTTGGTCGTTTCCGGCCACGGCGGCAAGAAAGTGGTCCATGGCGGAGAAGGTGTCGTACCAGGGGAACGACAGGTGAATGTCCGCCTCATCGTTGTCGAGCCGCAGATCCATCCGGAAGTACTGGCGAACCTGGTGGAGTTTCATCGCATGTTGCCGGGCCAGTGCGGTCACCCGGCCGTAGTACGCGGCAAGCTCCGCTTGATGCCCGATCACTTCGGTGGTGCGCGCCTGCAAGCGCGAAGCGCGAGGGAATTCCGGCAGAGCGAGCGGCTCGGGCTGATGGTGCGGTGCAGGATGAAATTCGTCCCACAAACGAAACGCGATCTCGGGCTCGAGCGAGTCGATCGGCCGGGCACCGGCGAACCAGGGTTCCACTTGCGCGCTCCTCTGACTGGGTCGCCCACGAAAAGGCGAATCTTCTTCACGATGGGGGTCATTGTGACAAGGCTTGCCTGTTGCGCCCGCTAGGGCCATCATCCGCGCCATGCAAACCGTCGCTTCCATCCTGTGGCGCAGGCTCGATGCACCGGGCCATGACGCCTGCCGGCTCGAGCGCAACGCTACCGCGTGGCAGCTCGACGGCTCTGCCGTGTTCCGCCTGGAGGACCACCGCATTGCGCAACTGCACTACCGCGTGCGCTGCGACCTTCACTGGCACACCCAGTGGGGTACCGTGCGTGGCTGGCTCGGCGGCAGCGCCATCGACCTGTCCATTGCCCGCGATGCGCGCGGCCACTGGAAGCTCAACGACGAGGCAGTGGCGGACCTGTCGCATTGCGTCGACCTCGATCTGGGCTTCACGCCCGCCACCAATCTGCTGCAGCTGCGCCGGCTCAATCTGTCGAAAGGCGAAGGCGCGGATGCGCGAGCCGCCTGGGTCGACCTGGACGGTGGCGGCGTGCTCAGCGAATTGAACCAGCGCTACGAGCGGACTGCGGACGACGCGTACGCCTACGAGGCCAAGCGCTTCGACTATGCAGCTGCGCTGCGCGTGACGCAGGACGGCTTCGTGCGCGACTACCCGGGCCTTTGGATTGCCGAAACGTAGGGCTCAGAAAGTCCCCGGCAGCAGGATGCTCGAATCCACGTTCTCGATGTCGGTGCGGCCGCAGAAGGCCATCGTGACGTCGAGTTCCTTGTGGATGATCTGCAGCGCACGCGTCACGCCCGCTTGGCCGTAGGCGCCCAGGCCATACAGAAAGCTGCGGCCGATGAGCGTGCCGCGGGCGCCGAGTGCGCGGGCCTTGAGCACGTCCTGGCCGCTGCGGATGCCGCCGTCCATCCACACTTCGATCTCGCTTCCCACGGCATCGACGATGGCCGGCAGCGCGGCAATGGAAGAGGGCGCGCCATCGAGCTGTCGCCCGCCGTGGTTGGAGACGATGAGCGCATCGGCGCCGCTGGATGCGGCAAGGCGCGCGTCTTCCACGTCCATGATCCCTTTGAGGATCAGCTTGCCGCCCCAGCGCTTCTTGATCCATTCGACGTCGGCCCAGCTCAGTGCCGGATCGAACTGCTCGGCGGTCCACGATGACAGCGACGACAGGTCTTTCACGCCCTTGGCATGGCCCGCGATGTTGCCGAAGGTGCGGCGCTTGGTGCCCAGCATGCCCAGGCACCAGTGCGGCTTGGTCGCCAGGTTGATCATGTTGGCAATGGTCGGTTTGGGCGGCGTTGAGAGGCCGTTCTTGATGTCCTTGTGGCGCTGGCCGAGGATCTGCAGGTCGAGCGTGAGCTGCAGCGCCGACACGTTCGCGGCGCGCGCTCGCTCGATCAAGCGCTCGATGAAGTCGCGGTCCTTCATGACGTAGAGCTGAAACCAGAACGGATGCCGGCCGGTGTGCTCTGCAATGTCCTCGAGCGAGCAGATGCTCATGGTCGAGAGTGTGAACGGAACGCCGAAAGCCTTGGCCGCGCGCGCGCCCAGAATCTCGCCGTCGGCATGCTGCATGCCGGTGAGGCCGGTGGGCGCAATGGCCACGGGCATGGCCACGTCCTGGCCGATCATCGTGGAGCGCGTCGAGCGGCCTTCCATGTTCACGGCGACGCGTTGGCGCAGCTTGATCTTGTGGAAATCGCTCTCGTTGGCGCGGTAGGTGCTCTCGGTCCATGCGCCCGAATCGGCGTAGTCGTAGAACATTCTCGGCACGCGCCGCTTGGCGACCACCCGAAGGTCTTCGATGCAGGTGATCTTGGAAAGGTCTGGCACGAGGCGGTCTCCTGAAGTGTCTTCTGTCGTTTGTTGTTTGCAGAGCCGGCCATGATGGGCAGGCCCGCCGCGGCCCGAGTGTGATTCGCGCAGCCTCGGCCCAGCTGAAAATTATCCGGTCCGCGGCTGAAAAGAATTCAGTTCAGTCGCGCAGCGCCTGGCGCAGCCACTCGGCGAAGGTCGCGCATTCCCAGCGCTCCATGGCGCCCGGGCGCCAGCAGATGAAGTAGGCGTTGGGCGAGGGCACGCTGCGCGTCGAAAGCCGCACGAGGCGGCCGCTGTCGAGCCACGCGCTGCCGAGCTTCAGGTGCATGAGCACCACGCCGAAGTCTTCGGCCGCCGCATCGAGCGCCAGGCCCAGGTCATTGAACTGGTGGCCCGTGGCCGGCTCGGGCAGGCCGATGCCGCAGGCCTTGAACCAGGTGCGCCAGGATTCGAGCGGCGTGCGCAGCAGTTGGGCGCGCGAGATTTCGGCATCAGTGGCAAAGCCATCGAAAGGACCGTGGCGCTCCAGGTACGCCGGGCTGCACACCGGAGAGACCTCGTCGGCCAGCAGCTGGAAAAACTCCCGGTCATGAAAAGGCCCGGTGCCGAAGCGCAGCTCGATGTCGGCCTCTTCGGCCGTCATGTTGCGCACCGGCGTGGTCACCTGCAGCATCAGCTCGATGTTGGGATAGGCATCGCGGAACACGGCCAGGCGGGGCAGCAGCATCTGGCGCGAGAAGGTAGGCGTCACGGCCACTCGAAGCCGCCGCACCTGCGATGCGGGCTCGCGGCCGGGCACCTGCTGCAGCGCTGCAATGGCTTCGCGTACGCGGGCCAGGTAGGCCACCCCATCGGCACTCAGGCTGAAGTCGCTGCCCGCGAAGAACTTGAGTTCGAGCAGCGTCTCGAGCTGGCGGATGCGATGGCTCACTGCACTGGGCGTCACGCTGAGCTCTTCCGCCGCGAGGTTCACGCTGCGCAGCCGCGCCACCGCCTCGAAGGCCTGCAGGCCCTGGGTCGAGGGGAGTCGGGTCGATGCCATTGATGTTGGTGTTTGCTGGGCTGGATGTTATCGGGTTGCCCGCGTCCCCTACGCCGCGGCCAGCGCCGCAAGCAGGCGCCGCAGGTCGTCCACGGCCTCGCGTGCAAGGGCCATGTCGCCCATCTGCGCCTTGACGATGGCGCCGTCCACGCCAAGCGCTGCGGCTTGTGCAAGCGCCATGCGAGAAGACGGATCCCCGGGCAGCAAGCCGGCAATGACCTCCACCATCTCGCGCTTGTGTTCGCGCGCGCGCTCGGCCGCGCCTTCCACGCTGCCGGCCACCTCGGCCACCGAGTTGATGAAGGCGCAGCCGCGAAACGCCGGGTCGGCGAACCATTCGGCCATCACGTCGGCGAGCAGCAGCAAGGCCCCGGTATCGCCCACGCGGTCATGCGCGCCGCGGCGTCCCAGTGCGTCGACGAACCATGCCATCCAGCGCGCATGGCGGTGATCGAGGAACTCGCGCACCAGGTCGTCCTTGGATGGAAAGTGCCGATAGAAGGTGACCTTGGTCACGCCAGACTCGGCAATGACGCGATCGATGCCCGTGGCGCGGATGCCGTCGGCATAGAAGAGGTCGTGCGCCGTGTGCAGGATGCGCTCGCGCGCGGGCAGTGCGGAGGTGTCCATGGCGCTATTGTAGGTATGTAGACAGGTCTGTCTACATATGGCACATTGCGCACCTTCGCCACTTCTCCATTCAACGAAAGAACGCCATGGAATCCCGCCCACCGCTGCCTCCCTTCACGCTTGAAAGCGCAACGAAGAAAGTCCAGGCCGCCGAAGACGCATGGAACACGCGCGACCCCGTTCGCGTGAGCCTGGCCTACACGCCGGATACCGAGTGGCGCAACCGCGCCGATTTCGTCAACGGCCGGGAACGGGTGGTCGAGTTCCTCACCCGCAAGTGGGAGCGCGAGCTCGACTACCGCCTGAAGAAGCAGCTCTGGGCATTCATGGACAACCGCATTGCGGTCCGCTTCGAATACGAATGGCACGATGCGGCCGGACAGTGGTTTCGAAGCCATGGCAACGAAAACTGGGAATTTGCGGAGAACGGATTGATGCAGCGGCGCTTTGCGAGCATCAACGACCAGCCCATCGAGGAGTCGGAGCGCAAGTTCCGGTGGGATCGCTGAGGACCAATCAGGAACATTTGTTGCTTGCCTACTTCCACTTCGCCCATCCAATTCAATCAGGAGCCAGCCCGCATGAACCGCAACGACGTCACCGAGAAGATCATCACCGTGAAGGTGTCCAAGGGCATCCAGTGGGCCGACGTGGCCAAGAAGGTGGGCCTCTCGAAAGAGTGGACCACCGCCGCATGCCTCGGCCAGATGACGCTCGACGACAAGCAGGCGAAGATCATCGGCAAGATATTCGGACTCACCGCCGAAGAGCAGAAGTGGCTCCAGGTGGTGCCCTACAAGGGCTCGCTGCCCACGCCGGTGCCGACCGATCCGCTCATCTACCGCTGGTATGAGGTGGTGAGCGTGTATGGCACCACCATCAAGGAACTGATCCACGAAGAATTCGGCGACGGCATCATGAGCGCCATCGACTTCAGCATGGACATCCAGCGCCAGGCCGACCCGAAGGGTGACCGCGTCAACGTAGTGCTCTCGGGCAAGTTCCTGCCGTACAAGACCTACTGACGCCGCCCCGTCAGAGCGCGTGCTCGGCCGGCCGCGGACGCCATGCCGGGCGGCGCGGCGCCGAGATGCTGCTGCCCTCGATGGCCCCCGCGATCGAGCGCGCCACGGCTTCAACCGGCACCGCGATGCGCCGTCGCGTGACCATGCGCTCGAACGAACTGCACGCCGCGATGCGGTCGGCCAGTGTGCGGTCTGCCTCGCTCACGTCGGGGCGCACCACCGTCACGCGCACGCGGCCCGCATGCTCCTGCCGCAGCCCTTCCGAGATGGCGTCGACCGCGTACTGCGTGCCGCAATACACCGCTGAATTCGGCGACACGCCATGAGCCGGCACCGGCGCCACGTTGACGATGTGACCCCAGCCCTGCTCCTGCATCGTCGGCAGCACCGCCGCAATGCCCAGCAGCACGCCGCGCAGGTTCACGTCGATCATCAGTTCCCACTCGTCGACCTTGCGCGTCCACAGCGGCGAGAGCGGCATCACGCCCGCGGCGTTCACCAGCACGTCGATCCGGTCGTGCGTATCGAGTGCGAATTCGGCAAAGGCTTCCACGTCGGGGCGGTACGTCACGTCCAGCCGCTGGAAGCTCGCCGTGCCGCCAGCGGCAGTGATGTCATTGGCCAATGCCTCGAGCCGCTCAGTGCGGCGCGCACCGAGCACCACCTTGGCGCCGCGCCGCGCCAGAAGCCGCGCGGCTGCCTCGCCGATGCCACCGCTTGCGCCCGTGATGAGGACGACTTTTTCCTGGATTGCGCTCATGAGAAACTCCTCGTGCGGGTGGATGTGAACCGTGGCGCAACGCCGCGCCGGGGCATGGAGCAAGTCTCGCGCGGATGAAGCTTGGGGCGTTATCCGGATCGCACGAGCTTCTTGCCTGATCCTGCAGACGTGGTGCCAGCGGGGACGGCCGGAATTTGGTGGCAGCTTCTTCCGCAGTGTGGCTACCATTCCCGTCCATGAAAAAGCCGCCGCCAGCCCTTCGCTCCGCTGCACCGATGCTCGCCCTGCTGCTGGCCGGCCATGTCTTCGCAGCGCCCGCCGCGCAGCCCTTCGACGCGGTCAAGAAGCCGGAGTCCGTCGACCCGGAATGGCGCGCCCGTCTGTGTGCGCTGCTGCCGCAGCCTTGCGATCCGCAGAGCCTCGGGCTCTATCGGCCGCGTGGCGCTGCGGTGGGCGACTATGCCGTGCTGTCGGACGAACCGCTGGCCGTTGCCATGGTGCGCATCAAGCGCGGCGCAGGTCCGAGAAGCTGGCAGCTGGGCAGGCTGCACGACTTCAGCAGCTATGCCGCGGCGATGAAGAAAGACGGCGGCGCCGGCATGTCCGACGTGCGTGTCTCGCTCGCCCCGGCGCTCTATCCGCTGGCAGAAGGGCAATGGGCGGTGGCCGTGCTCCAGACGGTGTCCGAGATGTACTCGGGCGGCGGCGCTTCATTCAGCAAGGCCGATTTCGTTCCGCTCGACGAGAGCAAGGCCGTGTACGAAGGCATTCCTTTTTCCTGCTCGAAGATGGTCCGTGCCTGCTTCAGCGAGAAGGAATACAAGCAGTCGAAGCACTGCCATGACGAGAGCAGCGGCAGCCTGCGCATTGCCTATGGTGAACCCGCCGCGCCCGGCGAGCCCTACAACTGGCAATACACCTGGCTGCAAAACGAATGGCCGGCGCACACACCGGCACGCGCTGCGACCACCACGCGCCTGCACTTTGCCGCCAGGACCACCGAACGCGCGGGATTCTGCGGCGGACCGCAGTAGCGGACCCCGGCCGACTTTCTCTTCTTCAGCGCTGCGGAACCGTCACCGCACCCACGTGCATCGTGCGGCCCGCTCCGATGCCCGCAATTACCAGTGCGATGCCCAGCCCGATGAAGAGCCATGACGACGCGCGGAAGCTGCCGGTCCATCCATGCAGCAGGCCGGCCAGCAGGGGCCCGAACGCCGCCACGACATAACCGACGCCCTGCGCCATGCCCGAGAGATGCGCGGCCACGTGCGAATCGGGCGAGCGCAGCACGATCATCGTGAGCGCCAGCGCAAAGGTGCCGCCCTGCGCAATGCCCAGCAGCACGGCCCACAACCACACGCCGCCGAGCGGCGCGAACAGCATGGCCAGCATCGCAATCACGGTGAGCGTGGCCAGCACCACCGCCAGGCCGCGCTGGTTGCGCAGCTTCACGGCCACGGCCGGCACCACGAGGCAGGTCACCACCTGCGTCATGACCGACAGCGACACCACGTAGCCGGCAGTCTCGCCACCGAGGCCGCGCTCGCGCAGGATGGGCGCGAGCCATCCCATCACGATGTAGGCCAGGGCCGATTGCAGCCCCATGAAGAACGTGACCTGCCATGCCAGCCGATCGCGCCAGAGGCCGCGCACGGTGAAGCCCGATTCGCTGGCCACCGGCTTCAGCGGCAGGGCCTGCGGGGCCCAGATCAGCGTGACCAGCAACGCCGGCGTCGCCCACATGGCGAGCGCGTAGGTCCAGCTTCCGCCGAGCGCATGCTGGATCGGCACGGTGACGCCCGCGGCGCTGGCCGCACCGCCGCACACGGCCATGGTGTAGAGCCCCATCATCAGCGCCGCCTGCTTGGCGAAATCGCGCTTCACCAGGCCGGAGAGCAGCACGTTCGACACCGCGATGCCGCTGCCCGCGATGGCTGAGGCCAGGAACAGCAGCGGAATGTTGCCGCTGCCGCGCAGCAGCGTGCCCACCAGGATGAGCACCATGCAGGCGAGCAGCGTGCGCTCGGTGCCGAAGCGCCGGCCAAGGCCTGGCGCCAGCGGCGCGAACACGCCCAGGCAGACGATGGGCAGCGTGGTCAAGAGGCTCGCGGCGGTGGCGGAGAGGCCGGTGGCCGCAATGATCTCGGGCAGCACCACCGACAGGCTTGCGAACACTGGCCGCAGGTTGAAGGCGATCAGCACCACGCTGGCGCCCAGCAGGATGCGGCGGGCCAGGCTGCCCGCGGGCGTGGCGCGCGGCGCGGGCAGGCTGTCGACCTCGGCATCGATCAGCAGTTCGTCAGCGGCCGCGCGGCCCGGCCGGAAAGGCACAGCGCTCATCGGACCGGCTCCGCCTCATCCTGCGCCAGCGAATCGATCATGGGCGACATGAACGCGCGCACCGCCTCCGCGGCGCGGTCGGCATTGCGGCTTGCAATGGCCTCCACGATGGCGATGTGCGCGGCCGTGTCGGGTTCCGGCAGGCCGGCGTTCATCGTGCTTGCGATGGTTTCCTTGATGTAGCCGGCGATGAAGCGGCAGGTCTCGGCCAGAGCCAGGTTGCCCGAGATGTCGACGATGGCCAGGTGAAAGGCCAGGTCGCGCTCGATGAAGCTCGCGCCGCCGTCCTTTGCGTCCGGCGCGCCGCGCCTTTCGAGCAGGGCTTTCAGGTTGCGCAGATCCTTGGCGGTGTGGCGCAGCGCGGCCAGCCGCGCGGCCTCGACCTCGAGTGCGCGGCGCACCTCGAATTGGTCCCGAAGGCTCGCGCGCCGCATCTTCTGCAGGCTGAGCGACGGGTCGAAGCCGGAGCGCACGTAGGTGCCGGAGCCCTGCCGCACCTCGAGCAGGCCGCGCGACACCAGCGTTTTGACGGCTTCGCGCACGGTGCCGCGGCTCACGCCCAGCAACTGAGCCAGTTGCGGTTCGATCGGAATGCGAGACCCGACCGTCCACCGGCCGGCGGCGATCTCGGCGCGGATGCTGTCGGCGGCGCTGTCGGCCAGGGAGGTGCGGGGAGCTTGGAGGAGCATATGAATAAGAAAGGCCTAATTCATTGAATGATTGGACGAATTTTCGCGCAGATGGATTGTCGCAGTCGGCCGCAGGGGTTTGGGGCGGGCGCATGGGCTCGTCCAGCCATACGGGTTCAGGCTCAAAGCTGAGGCTTGTGCAAGCGAGATTTAACAATTGCTGCTGAATAGTGAACTATTGCCGGATCGGTGAAACGGTGTTGCAAGGATCAGCCACTCCTGTTTTATCGTTCGAAACTGCTACCAACGGCCGCTGCGCCAATTGCGCACGGATTCGAACGTTCATGAAGAAAACAAACAGAGTTCCCGGAAGTTGAAATGAAGGATTTTTCTTTGTCGGACGTCCGGCTTTTCACCAAAGCCGCCCAACTCGGAGGACTGACTCCGGCCGCCGATATGCTGAACGTGCCCAAGGCGTCGGCATCGCGGCAGCTCCAGCGGCTGGAGGCAACGGTCGGGCACCAACTGCTGCATCGCGGCTCCACGCGCTTCGCGCTTACCGAGGAGGGCCGTGAGTTTCTGGTCGCGGCCCAGCATGTGCTGACCATCCTCGATGACGTCATGCTGAACCTGTCCTCTGGCAGCGGTACGGTGGGCGGGCGGCTGCGCGTGGCGGTCCCTCACTACTACGGCAGGGAGCTGCTCGGGGCGCATCTGCCCGATTTCATGGCCGCCTATCCGCAGCTCGAGGTCGTGGTCGAAACGGGCAATGACAGGGCCGATCTGTATCGCGACGAGGCCGATGTGGCCATCCGGCGCGGGCGGGAGGGCTGCGACGAGATGGTGGCGCGCCATCTGAAGAACGAGCCGATGGTGCTGTGCGCCGCCCCGGACTACCTGGCAGCGCACCCCGCCCTAGGGGGCGTTCCCGATCTGGCGTCGCACGCCTTTCTGGTCACCGAGGGCGAGGGACGCAAAAAGGAAATCAGCCTTTCGACCGCAGGCAAGATCCACCGGGTGCGCGCGGGCAGCGTATTCCAATCGGACGATCTGGAATTGATCCTGAAATTGACAATAGCCGCCAAGGGTATAGGACTGGTCCCTCTGGCGATGGCCCAACCACACATCGACAGCGGATTTCTGGTTTCCGTGCTGCCGGCGATCAAATTGAAGCCGCAGGAAATCAATCTTGTCTATTTGCCGTCCCGCCGCAATTCTCCAAAGATCAAGGTCTTTGTCGATTACGTCTTGAATATTTTCAAGCTTTCTTGATTCGGGCAGGACGTTCGGCTCGCAACCGCGAGCCGGATTATGGGCTTTTTTCCCATTTTTCTATTGCATCCCGTTGAACGCCGTGTGAGGGCCTCATGCCCGCTCGCATGGGCGCCCGAGGGGAAAGCATGATTCCGCGGCCTCCGGTTGTCGTAACCGGAACTGTTGTTCCGAATGGACAGTTGTCGGTTTCGATTGGTACCAAAGTATCAGTTTTGGTCTACACTTCGTAACCAAACTAGATGTTTGTTAACAGTTGATCCGGCTGACCGCGACAGAGAAATCGCAGCAGTCCAGCGGGCGGCGCCTCAGCGATGCAAATCGAAAAGGCGCTGATCGCTCATTCAAACGCCGGCGCTTGCAATGCCGGCAATTTCTCCCCGGCGGCCCGAGCCGCTTAATTCATTGCCGGCATGCGCCGGGGTGAACTCCTGTGTGTCTTGAATCTGGAGCAACCATGTCCATTAAAAAACTGACTCAAATCCTGAATTGCCGCATTTCCGGCCTCGGCGCCTGCGCCTTCCTGCTGGCTGGGCTGACCGGTTTCGCCGGTTCCGCCGCGGCCCAGTCCGCACCTGCCGCTGCCGAAGCCGCCCAGAAGAAGGCCGTGGCCGTCGTTCTCACCCAGTCCAAGGTGGTGAAGGATGCGCAGGGCAGGGAACAGCTGGTGGACGCCAGCTCGGTCAAGCCCGGCGATGTCGTCGAGTACCGGGCCACCTACACCAACAACACCGGCAAGCCGGTCACCGGCCTTGTGGCGGATCTTCCGATTCCCGAAGGCCTGGAGTACCAGCCGCGTAGCGCAAAGCCGGGCGCAGGCCTGGTGCAGGCCGCGACGAAGGACGCCGTGTTCGGCGCCGAGCCGCTGATGCGCAAGGCCGCTGGCAACAAGACCGAGGCGGTGCCCTATGCCGACTACCGGTCGCTGCGCTGGACGCTGGGCCAGTTGCCCGCCAACGGCAGCACCGCCGTGAGCGCGCGCGCCAAGGTCGAGGTGGTCGTGCCGCCACCCGCGGTGGCAGTGCAGGCCGCGTCCGGCGCTGCGCGCTGATCCGGCGCTTCCCCCCGTCCACCCGTGCCATCCGATTCTTTCTAGTGCAACCCGGTCGCCGCGTTTTCGAGCAACGAAACACCGCAGCCGGGTTTTTTCCTGTTCCCGACTTTTATTGACAACCGAGGAGAAACCACGTGATTTCCACCCTGCCAACCCGGCGCAGCATCGGCCTCAGGCCGTCTGCGTCGTGGGCCGGCGCCGCAGCCTTGACGCTGGGCTTCCTGTTCGGAAGTTCGACCGCACTGGCCGCTGCACCACCAGCCAATACCGTCATCGGTAACCAGGCTTCGGCCACGTATTCCGACGCAGCCGGCACCACCCAGCTGGCCACGTCCAACCTGGTTCAGACCACGGTCCAGCAGGTCGGGTCGTTCACGCTCGACTCGGTCAACCAGGTCACGACGGCCATCGTCAACACCAAGATCGGCGCGGCAGGCTCCATCGTCTACGCACCGCACACGTTGACCAACACCGGTAACGGCACCGACACCTTCACGCTGACGGTCGATGCCGACACCGACAAATTCTCCAAGGTCGAGGTCTACCCCGACGCTAACGGCGACGGCGTGCCCGACGGCACCACCCCTCTGTGCACGGCTGCAGCCGCAGGCGTTTGCAGCGTGCCTGCACAGAGCGTGGCCGGCAACAACGGCGTGTTCCGCTTCGTCGTGGCCTACACGATCCCCGGCACGGCCACCAGCGCCACCGGCGATTTCGACACGGCGACGCTCACCGCCACCCCTGGTACCCCGGCGCTGTACACCGCGCCGAACACCTCGGCGGCCGACAAGGACGACATCAAGCTGACGACGGCGGCGGCGTTCAACGTCACCAAGTCGATCGGCGTTCCATCTGTGGCCGGACCTGGCAATGCCGCCTGGCCGACCGCCACCACCGGCGGTCCGCGGTCGTCCTCGGCAAGCTGTGCCACGACCTGGTCGGCCGGTCTCGCTTCCAGCGCGACCTGCCAGTACACGGTCTACACGCTCACCTTCAACAACACGGGCGGCGCAGCAGGCAGGTTTGCGATGTCCGACACCCTGCCAACCGGCATGACCTACGTCGCGGGCTCCGCGGTGTGGAGCAGCGCGCCCGGCACGGCGCTGGGTGACGGCGCAGGCGGCGATCCGTCCGGCATCGACTTCCAAGTGGCTGGCAGCACGCTGAACACCGTGGTCGCCTCGCTCGGCCAGAACGTGACGCAGACGGTCAGCTTCGTGGTGCTTGTGAAAACCACCGCCGCGATCGGTACGTCGACCACCACCAACGTGGCGACGTTCGAGTCGACCAGCGTCCCCCTGACGATCACGGCGGCGGCCATCGGCACGCCAGGCTCGAGCACCAACCCGTCGGCCTTCACGGTCGTCGCGAGCTACGGCATCGCAGTGGGTACCAACCCCTCGACCGCTGCTACCGCCGTCGACACCACGGCCGGCACGCCCAACGGCACCGCAGCCGACCTGACCACGCGTCCTTCGGTCGTGGCTGGCGGCAGCGTCAAGTTCGCGCAGTCCGTGTTCAACGCGGGCACCGGCACCGACACCGTGAACCTCACGGTTGCGGCAGGCACCTTCCCGGCGGGCACGACCTTCGTGCTGTTCGCGGCCGACGGCGTCACGCCGCTGCTCGACACCACCGGTGACGGCGTGCCCGACACCGGCCCGCTCGCGCCTGGCGGCAGCGTCAACATCGTGCTGCAGGCCAACGTGCCCTCCGCCACGGCGGTGGGTGCCGGTCCGTTCTCGGCCACGGTGACGGGTCGCTCTGCGGGCGACACCACCAAGATCGACGCCACGCTCGACACGGTGACCATCGTCGTCGGTTCGCTGGTCGACCTGACCAACACGGCCGCCGGTACGGGCACAGGTTCGGCAGCAGGCGGCGACTTGGGCCCCGGCCCGAGCCCGAACCCGACCACGACCAACGCGACCGCGGCCGGCACCGGCACCGTGTTCGCGCTGTTCGTCAAGAACAACGACTCGGCCAACAACACCTACAACCTGGCTGCCAGCCAGTCGACCAGCTTCCCCGGCACCCTGCCGAGCGGCTGGACGGTGAAGTTCGTGGCCTCGGGCGGCACTTGTGCATCGGCAGCGATCACCAGCGTGGCCGTCAACGCCGGCGCGCAAGCGCAGGTCGCTGCCTGCGTGACGCCGCCTGCCACGCAGTCGCCCGTCACCGCACAGAAGGTCTACTTCCAGGTGCAGTCGACCGCCGTCGCTTCGACCGGTGTGATCGTGTCCGACACGAAGACCGACGCCGTGACCGTGACCGCTGCACAGACGCTGAGCGCCACGCTCTCGCCGAACAACAGCGGCCAGCTCGCACCGGGCGGCACCGTGGTGTACCCGCACACGTTGACCAACACCGGCAACCAGAGCTGCGGTGCGTACACGCTGACGGCCACCGTGCCGGCGGCCGACGCCACGCTCGGCTGGACCACATCGATCTACATCGACGTGAACGAAGACGGTCAGATCGATGCCACCGATACGCTGGTGACGGGGCCGATCGCCGACTTGCCCGTGGGCGCCAAGCAGAAGCTGCTGGTCCGCGTGTTCGCACCGGGCGGTGCCAGCGCCGGCGCGACCGACACCGCGACCGTGACTGCGACTTTCAGCAGCGCCTGCGGTGCACCGTTTGCCACCGATATCAGCACCGTGATCACCGGCCAGATCCGCGTCCTCAAGACGCAGGCAGCCGACCTCACCTGCGATGGCACGGCGGACGGCGCATTCAACGCAGCTCCGCTGTCGCTGAAGCCCGGCCAGTGCATCGTCTACAAGGTCGTCGCCACCAACGAAGGCACGGCATCGGTCACCAACATCGCCATCAACGATGCGGTGCCTGCGTACACGTCGCTGAGCGCCACGCAACCCGCGGCCGCGTCGCGATGCACCTCGACCGGCGTGACCGGCACGGCGCTCGTTTACGCGCAGACCGCCACCGCGGTGAGCTGCGGCAGCGCCGCCAACTCCGTGGCCCCGAGCGGCACGGCCACGCTGACCTTCGCCGTGAAGATCAACGAGTGATGACAAGGGTTTGAGTCGCCGGCGGGCCTCGGGGTCCGCCGGCTTTCGCGAGGCGCTGCCTGTTGGCATGCCTCGCTTTTTTCCCTTGCCGCTTTCACCCAGCACGCGACCGCGCCTGTCCTGCAGGCGGCAGAGGAAAAAGTTCTTTGAGTTTTGGACGGTCCGCACCACACGCGGGCCGACGGAAGGTTCGTGGCGTGCAATTTCTTCTGGCGTATCTGAGCACCCGCTCGCAACGATGGCGAGGCGGCATGGCCGCAGCCGTCGTGGCGATGGCGGTCCTCGGCTGCACGCTCGCCGGAACTGCCGCGCACGCCGCGCCCCCGTCCGGCGGCACCGTGATCCGCAACGTCGCCACCGCCACCTACGTGCCGGCCGGCTTTTCGCAGACCGAGACCTCGAGTTCCAACGGCGTCAGCGCCACCGTGCTGCCGGTCGAGGCGCTGGTGCTCACGCAGGACCAGTCGGTGAGCCGTCCGCCGGCCGCCGTCGTCACGCTGAGCCATCTGCTTGCCAACACCGGCAATGTGCCGTCGAGCTACACCATCGGGCTCGCCAACGGCGGCGCGGGCTGCCCGGCCGGCGCGCTCGACCTGTCGGCCCTGCGCGTGGTGCGCGACACCAACAACAACGGCGTGGCCGATGCGGCCGACCCGGTGCTGCCGCTCGGCACCGCTGGCGCCATCGCGCTGCGGTCTGGCGAAACCGCAGCGCTGCTGGTGCAGGGCACCATCCCTGCCGCGGCCAGCGGCAATGCCTGCGTGGTGCTCACCGCCACCACCGCGCTGCAGAAGCTCAGTGCCGTCAACCGCGACACCGTCACGGTAGGCGATGCGGCGGTGCTGGCGATCACCAAGTCCGCGAGCTATCCGGGCTTCGTGGTTCCGGGCACCACGCGCATCGACTTCACCGTGTCGGGCACCAACATCGGCGCGCGCGACGCACGCCCCGGCAACACCGCCGCACCCGCCGGAACGCCGGTGCTGGTGAACGGCACGCCCACCAGCCTGCTGCTGGTGCGCGACCTGGTGCCCGCGGGCACGCGCTACATTGCGGGCAGCCTGCAAAGCACGGCGGCCGGCGCGGTGCGCCTGTTCCGCCTGCCGGGCGATCCGGACTTCAGCTACCGCACCGCCGAAGATGCTTCGGCGGTCGAAGTGGCCATCGGCGTGCCGACGGCGCTGTCGCGCAACGCATCGATCGCCATGCAGTTTGCGGTGCAGGTCAAGGCCGACCAGAGCGGCGACATCCGCAACACCGCGCAGAGCTACTACAACGACGGCGTGGCGCCCGCGGTGTCGCCGTCGAACACGGTGGTCATCACCCCCAGCCAGAGCCGCATCGGGGTGGCCAAGGCGGCCTCGACGCCGCGGCTCAACCGCGGCACCGACGGCCAGCTCGACGGCACCGCCACCGTGAGCTTCAGCGTCAACGTGCGCAACTACGGCGCCGTGTGGCTCTACGGCGTGCAGGCGACCGACCTGCTCGAAGGCAGCGGCGCCACGCAGTTCGGCAACTACACGTCGGCTGCGGTGCCCGCCGCCAACCAGTACACCATCGTGCCCGGCACGCTGGCCATCGCAGGCAACCAGGGCAATGGCGTGGGCGGTACCGTGGCTGCCGCCGACAGTGCGTTCAACGGCACCGCCGCCGCGCAGAACCTGCTGGCGCCCGGTGCCGTGCTGCCGGTGGGCGCGCAGTTCACCGTGCGCTTCGACGTGCGCTTCAACGTCGGCGGCCGCGCCGGTACGCTCTACAACACCGTGCGTGCCCAGGGCGCGCTCACCGCAGGGGGCTCGCCAGCGGCCTTCGACGACTCGGTCAACGGCAGCAACCCCGACGCCGACGGAGACGGCAATCCGAACAACGACAGCTCCCCCACGCCGGTGTCCACGCAGCTGCCCGCGCTCACGCTGGCCAAGACCGCCTCGGCACCGCGGCGCGTGTCGCAGGGCGTGTACGAGCTCGACTACCGCCTCAAGGTGAGCAACACCGGCGCGGCCTCGGCGCCGAACGTGCGGCTCATCGACAACCTCAATTGCACCTTCGACATGGACAAGCCCGACGGCCTCGTTGCCGCCTGGGAACTGGCCGGTCCGCCGAAGGCGCGCAACGGCATCCTCCATGCCGCGGGCGGCTTCACCGGCCGTGCCACCTGCGACCGCGAAGCGCTCGCCAGCAGCGATCCCTTCAGGCTGCCGACCGAAGCCGTGCTGAGCGTCACCGACGGCAGCCGCGCGCTGGCGCCGGGCCAGAGCGAAGAACTCTCGTTCACCGTGCGCATCACGCAGAAGCCCGGCATCGTCGGCGGCCGCATGGCGCTTACCAACAAGGCCTGGGCTGCGGCCTTCGACCAGAACACGGTCAACGTCACGCCGGCCATGCTGGTGGCAGCCAGCGCCAGCTCGGCGCAGTCGCTGCTCGCAGACCCGCAGGGCACCGTCTACAACGCCGTCACGCGCCAGCCCGTGGCTGGTGCGGTCGTCACCTTCACGCGCCAGTCGTGCAGCAGCGGGCCGGTCACGCCGATCACCGCGGAAGAGCTGTATGGCGGCTCGTCGGGCATCTACACGGTCAACGCCAACGGCAGCTTCTCCATGACCACGGGCGCCGACGGCGGCTACCAGTTCTTCCTGCAGTCGCCGCCGGTCACCGGCTCGTGCACCTACGCGCTCGGCGTGGTGCCGCCCGCAGCCAGCGGCTACGTGACGCCGTCGCAACTCATTCCGGTCACGGCCGGCACCTTCAACAGCTGCGGCGCCATCGTGCCGAATGCCGGTCCGCCGCAGGGCGCGGACCCGACCACCTACTACTTCTCGGTCAACGCGGGCTTCAACCCATCCGGCGCCGCTTGCGACGTGGTGCACAACCACATCCCGCTCGACCCGGGCAATGTGCTCGGGCTGGTGCTGCGCAAGGAAGGCAGCAAGCGCCAAGTCGAGTTTGGCGACTTCATGGACTACGCCCTGGTCGTCACCAACAAGACGGGCTTCCCGGTTACCGGCGTGCGCCTGGCCGACAGCTTGCCGCCGGGCTTTGCCTATGTCGCGAACAGCGCGCGCCTGAACGGTTCGGCCGCGGTCAACCCGGCCGGCGGCGCGGGCCCGCAGCTGGTCTTCGACTATCCCGCGCTGGCGCTGGGAGTGGACCAGTCGGCCACGGTGCGCTACCGCGTGCGCATCGGCGTGGGCGCGCCCACCAATGGCGACGCCGTCAACCGCGCCCGTGCGAGTTCGGGTCCGATGCAGTCGAACCTGGCCAACTGGACCGTGCGCGTGACGGGCGGCGTGTTTTCCGACGACGCCTTCCTGTTCGGCAAGGTCCACATGGATTGCAAGCGCGACGGGCGGCAGGAAGGCGACGACGAAATCGGCGTGCCCGGCGTGCGCCTCTACATGGAAGACGGCACGCACGTCATCACCGACGTGGAGGGCAAGTGGAGCCTCTACGGCCTGAAGCCGATCACCCACGTGCTGCGCGTCGACCAGACCACGCTGCCCGCCGGCGCGCGGCTCGAGGCGCTCGACAACCGCAATGCCGGCCGTCCCGAGAGCCGCTTCGTCGACCTGAAGAAGGGCGAGTTCCACAAAGCCAACTTCGTCATCGCCAACTGCGACACGCCGGGGGTGATGGACGAGGTGGCGGCACGCCGTGCCGCCATCGCCGCCATTCCCGACACCGAAGCCGAGGCGCAGGTGCGCATGCGGCTCGACCCCGAAGGCAAGATCGTGCCGGTGGGCGACGCGCGCTCGCTGCCCGCCAGCGGCCAGGCGCTGGCTACCGGAAGTACAGGCAGTACGGGCAGCGCCGGCTCAACGCCCTCCAACTCCGCCCCGCTGATCGCGATGCCCGTGGCGCCCGCCAACGCGAGCAGCTTCGTCAACGGCGCATCGAGCACCTTGAGCGGCACGCTCGGCGCCAGTGCGGCACCGGCGCCCACGCCCGCAGGCAGTCTGTTCGCGGCGCTCAGCGGCCTGCCCACCAACGCGCAGGGCGCAACGGCCACGGGCGGCGGCGCCACCGGCGTGGGCGCATTCGCGAGCCGCCCGGTCAACACGAACACCGCCATGCTCGAGCCGCGCCAGAACGCGGTGGCACCGCTGCTGCCGCAGGCCGTGCCCAGCCCGGTCGAGCTCGAAGCCCTGTTGCCGCAGATCGAAGACAACGCGCTCGGCTTCATCGACCTGAAGGACGGCGACACGCTGCCGGGCCAGTCGGTCAACGTGCGCGTCAAGGGCCAGGCCGGCCTGGCGCTGCGCCTCACCGTCAACGGCAAGGCCATCGAGGAGCGCCGCGTCGGCAAGAAGACCGAGCTGGCCGGCAAGAAACTTGGCGCCTGGGAATACATCGGCGTGCTGCTGCAGCCTGGCGCCAACCGCCTGCTGCTCGAGGGCGTGGACCCTTTCGGCAACGCGCGCGGCACGGCGCAGCAGATCAGCGTGATCGCGCCCGACAAGCTCGGCGCGATCCGCATCGACGTGCCCGAATCGGCGAAGGCCGACCTGCGCACGCCGGTGATCGTGAAGGTACGCCTGACCGATGCGGCCGGCGTGCCCGTGACCGCACGCACCCAGCTCACGCTCGAAACCGACCGCGGCCGCTGGCTGGACGAAGACCTGAACCCCGCCGAACCCGGCACGCAGGTGTTCATGGAAGGCGGCGTGGCCGAGTTCCGCCTGCTGCCGCCAGGCGAACCCGGCGACGCGCGCCTGCGTGTGACGGCAGGCAGCTTCGTGAAGGAAGTGCGCCTCGCGCTCTTGCCCGAGATGCGGCCGATGATCGGCGTGGGCATCGTCGAAGGCGTGCTCGACCTCACCAAGCGCGGCGGCGTGCCGCTCGGTGCGATGCCTGCTGGCGCCGCTTTCGAGGCGGAACTCACCGGCCTGGCCGACGAGAGCAACAGCAACCGCCGGGCCGCCGCCCGCACCGCTTTCTTCTTCAAGGGCACCGTCAAGGGCGAGTACCTGCTCACCGCCGCCTACGACTCGAACAAGACGCGCGACGACCGCCTGTTCCGCGACATCCGCCCCGACGAGTTCTATCCCGTCTACGGCGATTCGTCGGTCAAGGGCTTCGACGCGCAGAGCACGCAGAAGCTCTACGTGCGCATCGACAAGAACCGCTCCTACCTGCTGTACGGCGACTTCACGACCGCCAGCAGCACCGAGGTGCGCAACCTGAGCCAGAGCAACCGTGCGCTGACTGGCCTGAAGCATGTGTACGACGACGGCAACGTGCGTGCCACCAGCTTCTTCTCGCGCACCGCGCAGACGCAGCAGGTGGAAGAGTTCCGCGCGGTCGGCACCTCGGGCCCTTACTACCTGAGCGCCACGAGCGGCGAGTTCGTCGACAACAGCGAGCAGGTCGAGGTCGTGGTGCGCGACCGCAACCAGCCCAACCTGGTGCTGCAGCGCACGACGGTGGCGCGCTTCGTGGACTACACCATCGAGCCGCTCACGCGCCGCATCCTGTTCACGCATGCGATCTCGTCGGTCGATGCCAATCTCAATCCGCAGTCGATCCGCGTGACCTACGAGATCGATGCCGGTGGGCCGAAATTCAACGTGGCCGGCACCGACGTGCAGGTGAAGGTCGGCGACAACCTGCAGTTGGGCGTGGTCGCGAGCACCGACGAGAACCCCGAGAACCGCCGCAAGCTCGGCGCGCTCACGGCGGTGGCGCGCCTGGGCGACAACACCACCATGGCCGGTGAGTGGGTGCGCACCGAGTCCGACAAGAACGGCAAGGGCAGCGGCGGCCGCGCCGAGCTGCGCCACCAGACCGAAGACCTTGCCGTGGTTGCGCTCGCCAGCAAGACCAGCCCTGGCTTCGACAACCCCGGCGCGAGCTTCTCCGCCGGCCGCACCGAAGCGTCCGCGCGCGCCGAGTACCGCATCGACGCCACCACCGCCGTGCGCGGCGAAGCGCTCTTCAGCCAGGACGCCTTGCTCGAGGGCAGCCGCCGCGGCTTCACCGCCAGCGTGCAGAAGAAATTCGGCGAGCAGATGGCCGCTGAAGTCGGCCTGCGCCATGGCCAGAGCGGCGCGGGCCTGGGCACCAGCTCGGGCTTCGACTACGGCCAGATCTCGACCTACAGCGGCAACCTCGGCAGCGGGGTCGGCGCCAGCAACGTCACCGCGCTGGGCGGCGCGGCGAGCGCGAACGCCAGCCCTAATGCCGAAGACCTGACGACCGTGCGCGCGCGCTTCTCGGCCCAGGTGCCGGGCCTGCCGCAGGCCAACGTGTTCGTCGAGGGCGAGCAGGATATCCGCAAGTCCGACCGCCGTGTGGTGGCCGTGGGCGGCAACTATGCCGTGACCGACAAGACGCGCATCTACGGCCGCTACGAGCTGGTCTCCAGCCTCTACGGCCAGGACCAGCTCGGCACGACCGGGTCGAACAACGTCGGCATCCTCGGCGTCGAGAGCAGCTACATGGAAGGCGGGCGCGTGTACAGCGAGTACCGCCTGGCCGACAGCATCGACGGCCGCGCCGCGCAGGCGGCGACCGGCGTGCGCAACACCTTCAAGCTCAACGACCAATGGCGCCTGACTGGCGGCATCGAGCACACGCGCCAGCTCGGCGGCCTGCGCAACAGCGGCAACACGGGCACGGGCTATTCGGGCGGGCTCGGCCAGTCGACCGCCATCACCGGCGGCGTCGAATACATCGCCGAGCGCATCAAGGCGAGCGGCGTGCTCGAAGGGCGCCGCGGCGACGATGCGAACACGCGGCTCTTCAGCGCCGGCTTCGGGTACAAGATCGACCGCTCGTGGAGCCTGCTCGCGCGCAGCGTGATGAGCGACAGCGAAGGGCAGGGCACCAATGCCGGCAACGCGCACCACCTCGCGCGCCACCAGGTCGGCCTGGCGTACCGTCCGGTCGATACCGACCGCTGGAACGCGCTGATGCGCTACGAGCGACGTTCGGAGCGCGTGGTGGGCGCGGGCAGCACGACCGGTGCACTCGACGGTTCGAGCGTTTTCGGCGCGGGTTCCGGCAACGCGAGCCTGCCCGGCACGACGAGCGCCGACATCGTCTCGGCCCACCTCAACTACAGCCCGCGGCCCGGCACCGTGATCAACGGGCGCTATGCGGCCAAGTGGTCTCGCGCCGACGACGGCTGGCTCAAGAGCACCTACCGCGCTCAGCTGGTGCAGGCGCGCTACACGCAGGACATCAGCAAGGATTGGGACTTCGGCATCCAGGCCGGCCTGCTCCACGGCAAGGGCGGCGCGCTGCAGAAGACGATGGGCGCCGAGGTGGGCTACCAAGTCATGAAGGACCTGTGGGTGTCGGCCGGTTATAACTTCGTCGGACTCAAGGACCGCGACCTCACGGCCAACGAGTACACCAGCAAGGGCGCCTACATCCGCCTGCGCTTCAAGTTCGACGAGATGGGGCTGGGCTTCTCCTCGGCCGGCGCTGCGGCCTCGGCGAACGCCAAATGACAAGAATTGATTCGGCCGCAATGGCAGAACAGATGACTCGATTTCCATCTTCGATCGCCCGGCGCATGCGCATTCTGCTGGTGCTGCTGGCATCGTTCGTGTCGGCGCCGACGCTGGCTGCACAAGCCGCTTGCACGCCGCAGTCGGGCTTCAACTCCTGCGTGCGGGTGACCTACTCCGGCGGCGACCAGAGCTTCACCGTGCCCGCCGGCGTGACCTCAGTGTTCATCAAGGCATGGGGTGCGGGCGGCGGCGGACCCAACATCAACTACTACGCCACGCAAAGGGGCGGCGGCGGCGGCGGCTTCTCCTCCGGCACGTTGGCAGTGACTGCGGGCACGGCGCTCGGCGTTCGCGTCGGCGAAGGCGGCGGCGTCAACGACGCCTCCACGACCTACGGGGGCGGCGGTGCGGGCGGCAGTGCGCAGGCGACGGCCATCGGCGCGAGCGGCGGCGGCCTTTCGGGCGTCTTTGCTGGAGCAACCTACACACAGGCCAACGCCGTGCTTATCGCCGGCGGCGGCGGCGGCTCGTCGCCGGGCGCGGACGTGGGCACCCCTTCAGCCGGCGGCGGCGGCGGTGCGAGCGGGCGCGATGACAACGTGGCTGCCAGTGGACGGCCCGGCACCCAGACAGGGGGCGGCGCTGCGGGTACGGGTGGCACTTGCAACCTCGGCGCGCCAACGAGCGGCACCGCGCTCCAGGGTGGCAATGGCGGCTCCACCAACGAGAACCAGAACGAAGGCGGCGGCGGCGGCGGCGGCGGCTACTTCGGCGGCGGTGGCGGCCTGTGCCAAGGGACTTCACCGAACGGCATGGGCGGCGGTGGATCCGGCTACACCGGTGGCGTGACCAGTCCGACCACGGCCGTGGGATTGAATTCGACGACCGACAATGTCGGCGGCGCGGCAGCCACGACTGGCGACGCTCACTATTCGACCGGCATCGGCACCGGCGGCGGCGCCAATGCCAGCGGTGGCAACGGGCTCGTGGTGATCCAGTTCAACGCGGCGCCGTCCATCACGCTGAGCAAGACGGCACCGGCCACGGTGGCGCCCGGCGCGGCCATCGCCTACGTGCTCGGCGTGACCAACAACGGGTTCATCGCCACCGGCACTTCGGTGGTCGTGCGCGAGCAGCTTCCGCCGGGCGTGATCGCCACTGGGGCCACAGCCGGCACCGGTGTCACCTCCGTGAACTGCGGAACCATGCCGAGCACGGCCGGCGCGTTGCTGACCTGCACGATGACGCTGCCTACCGCCGGCATTCCGGCCAGCGGCGGGGTTCGCAGCTTCACGCTCAATGCGACGGCGCCGCTGGTGGCGGCGGGGACGGTGCTCACCAACTATGCGAACAGCAACGTGGCCGGCAGCGGAACGCCGGCGACGGCGCCCAGCGCATCCTGCGTGTCCAACGCCACGGTGAGCTGCGCCAGCGCGGCCACCACCGTGGTGACTGGCGCAGCTTCGCTCGCGCGTTCGGGCGAGCGCACCGTCACCGACAACCAGGTGGCCAACGGCAGCGCGCAGGACGTGCTCGAAGCCATCGTGCGCGATGCTGCCGACAACCCGGTGGCTGGCACGGTGGTGACCTTCGCCGCCACCGCCGGCGTGGCCTTCAACGGCGGCACGGTCGGCGCGGCCGGCAGCTGCACCACCAGTGCCAGCGGCCTTTGCCAAGTGACGGCGACCAGCACCGTGGCAGGAACCAAGAGCACTGCCGTCAGCGTCCCGGCCGGCGTGCTGACCGGTGTTTTCAGTGCGGGCGGGCAAAGCTACGGCGCGAGCCCTGCGGCCTACACTTTCGTGGCCGTCGCGCCGAGGGTGACCATCCGCGCGACCTCGCTCAACGGCGTCGGCACCTTCGACTTCACCGGCAGCAATGGGCTCGCCGCGCAGAGCATTACCACCACGGCAGCCAACACGCCCGAGAGCGCGCCGGTGCAGACGCTCACGGCCGCGAACACGGCCACCACCATCACTCAGGGCGTGCCGCCGGCGGGCTACACGCTGACGGCCGCGTCCTGCACCGGCCTGCCTTCCGGCGGCACGGCCACGCTCGCCGGCCGCACGCTCACACTCAATGCCGCGGCCACGGCGTCCGGTGCCAACCTGGTCTGCACCTTCACCAACACCGGCAGCACCGGTGGCACGTCGCCACCTGTTCCGCCGACGATCAGTTGCCTCTCGAACGCGGCGATCTTCAACACGGCCTACAACGGCGTCAGCGGCCCGCCGTTGAGCACCGGGCGCGACACAGTGTGGGAGTCGGGCGAAGGCGCCGCCAGTGGCGGCCCCGGTACGGTGACTTCTTGGCAGCGGGCCTACGTGGGCAACAAGGCCCCCGGCGCCTGGATCAATTCGCCCTTCGGCAACGCCAACTGGAACTCGAACTACGACCCGAACCACGCAGGCAACGTCGACGTCTACCACCGCTTCACCTTCAACATGGCGGCGTCGGTGAACCCGGCGAGCTTCTCGCTGAAGCTGGACTTCTACGCCGACAACTCGGTGGCTGAAGTGTTCGTCAACGGCGTGCTGCAGAGCGTGCCCGGCGTGCCGCAAGGCAGCAGCAACCCCTACTTCTTCGTCGGCTTCCAGGCGGGCGGGCAGGCGAGCGCAACCTTGTCGAGCAACTGGCGCACCGGCAGCAACACTGTGGTGGTGCACATCAAGAGCGGCGCGAACGCCGAAGGCTTCCTTGCGCAGGCCACCACCACCGCAGTTTGCGCTCCCCCAACCTTGACCCTGTCGAAGACCACCACAGGCGGTGCCGGCGGTCCCTTCAACTTCACGCTGAGCAACACCACCCAGACCAACGGCGTGGTCAGCACGGTGGCTGCGGGTACGGCGGTGCAGGTCGACGGCAACACGGCGACGGCCGGCACGCAGCCTTTCTCGGCCACGGCCCAGGGCGCCGCGATCACCATCGCCGAGCCAGCGGTGCCGGGCTGGAACCTGGCGGGCGCGGTCTGTACCGATGCCGGCACGCCCGTCGGCAGCCTGGGCACCGGCACCAATGCGCGCACCTACACGATTCCCGCAGCCAGCGTGCAGTACGGCAGGCCGCTGGTGTGCACCTTCACCAACGCGGCCTCGGCGACGGTGACGATCAGCAAGGTGAGCAACGGCGGCGTGGGCCCCTTCGGCTTCACCGGCAGCAACGGCCTCGCGGCGCAGACGATCACCACAGTGACGGCCGGCACCGCGGTCGCGGGCGCGATCCAGACGCTCACCGCACCCGGCGTGGCCACCACCATCACCGAAGATCCGCTGCCCGCCAACTACGCGCTCACCGGTGTGAGTTGCACTGGGCTGGGTGCGGGCGGCACCGCCACGCCCGACCTGCCCAACCGCAGGGTGACGCTCGATGCGGCCGCCACCGCAGCGGGCAGCAACATCGCCTGCACCTTCACCAACACCTTCACGCCGCCGTTCCCCCGGGTGCAGATCGTGAAGACCACCACCGGCGGCAGCGGCGCCAACCTGTTCGGCTTTGCGCTCAGCGGGCTCTCGGCCGCCACCGACAGCATCACCGTCACCGGTGCAGGCACCGTGAGCGGTGCCTCCAACCTGACCGGCACGGCCGGCGTGCTGGCGACGATCAGGGAAAGCGTCCCCGCCGGATGGCCCGCCAACCCGATCAGCGCGAGCTGCCTGGATGCGGCCAGTGCCACGCCCACCGTGCCTTTCGGCACGCTGGCCGGCAATGAGCTCACCATTCCCGCGGCCAACATGGTGGCCGGCGCCAACATCACCTGCACCTTCGTCAACGGCTTCGGCTACACCGTGACGGGACGCGTGTTCCTGGACAACGGCACGGGCTCGGGCGTCGCGAACGACGGGTTGATCAACGGCAGCGAGGGCGGCATTGCCGGCGTGGGCGTGAAGCTCACCAATTGCAGCGCCACGGTGCTGTCGACGGCCACCACCGACGGCGCCGGCAACTACGCGCTCGACGTGCCCTTTGCCACCGCCGCGAACGCGCCGCTGTGCGTGGAAGAAACCAACACCGCGCTGCGGCTCTCGACCGGCGCTTCGTTCGGTGCCGTTGCGCTGCCTTCGGGCTCGGCGGTGGCGAGCGGCGGCACAAGCTACACCTACACGCGCAGCGGCACGCCCGACCGCATTGCCTTCACCTGGAACGGCACGGGCCACACCGGCCTCAACTTCGGCGACGTGGACCGCAACACCTTCGCGGCCGATGGTGCCAAGAGCGGCATGCCGGGCAGCACCGTCAGCTATGCGCACACCTTCATTGCGCGCACCGGCGGCACGGTGAGCTTCGCCATCTCGAATTCGGTTGACACGCCGGCCGTCAGCGGCTGGAGCGGCAAGATCTTTGCCGACACCGGCTGCACTGGCACCCAGCAGCCCGGTGCAGCGCTTCTGTATCCGCCCGCGGCGCCGGTCACGGTGGTGGCGGGGCAGAACGTGTGCATCGTGATGCAGGAGTTCATTCCCGCCAACGCGGCCAACGGCAACAACAACCAGAGCACGGTGCAAGCCAGCTTCAGCTTCACCAACGCCGGCCCGGCCCTGAGCGCGAGCTACACGGTGCTCGACACCACGACGGTGTCGAACAGCGCACTCGAACTCAAGAAGGAAGTGCGCAACGTCACGCAGGGCGGCAGCTTTGGCGTGAACAACCAGGCCAAGTCGGGCGAGACGCTGGAGTACCGCGTCAGCTACACCAACAACGGAACGACGCCGATCTCGGACATGAAGATCAACGACACGACGCCGCAGTACACCAGCTTCGTCGCCGCGCAGGCCGGCACCACGCCCGCATCGCTGACCGCCTGCCGCAAGAACACGCCTGCCAACGCCGTCCCCGCGCCTTCGGTGGCCTGCGCGGTGGCGCAGACCGCCGGCGGCACCGGCACGCTGAGCTGGGAGTTTTCCGGCTCGCTCGCGCCCGGCGGGTCGGGGTCGGTGCTCTTCAGCGTGAAGGTGGATTGAACGGGATCGCTTGCTATCGGCGCGCGCTTTTCGCGACCACGCCCGCGCCGCGCACTTCGAGCTTGCGCTGGTCCACCACCTTGCCCGTGGCATCGACCAGTTCGATCACATGGCGCCCCGGCCAGGGCAGCCATTGCGCGCTGTTGCCGCGCGCAAAGTGCTTGCCGTCGATGCGCCATTGCACGCCGCGGCCTTCGGACTCGAAGCGCACGCGCTGGTGCAGCGGCGGAATGTCGGGGTCGAGCGCGATGATCGTGCCGTCCGCCGGCGCGGTAATGCGCGCGGCCGCCGCCTCGGACGGTGTGCCGGCAGCGCCGCTGTCGAGCGCGAAGTGCGGCTGCTCGGTGCCCTGCAGGAACCATTCGCTGCGTGACGCCTCGATGGGGTTGCCGTCGGCACCGGGCCCGAATGTCACGTGCGCTTCGACGAGACCGGCCGGCGGCTTGGGTGCGCGGCTGGGTTCACGCGCGTGCAGGAAGCGCATCACCTCGGCCCATACCGGCGCGGCGCCGCTGGTGCCGCTCACGTCCCACATCGACGCGCCGCTCGCGTTGCCGACCCACACGCCGACCGTGTAGCGCTGCGACCAGCCCACGGCCCAGTTGTCGCGCATGTCCTTGCTGGTGCCGGTTTTCACCGCGGTCCAGAAGCGCGTGGAAAGAATGCTGTCCAGGCCGAAGGTGCGCGTGCGCGCGTTCGCATCGGACAAGATGTCGCCGACGATGAAGGCCGCGCGGGGGTCAAGGATCGGCACTGCGGGGTCGTCGGCCTTCTTCGCAGCGGATGCCGGTGCGGACGCGCGAGCGGACAGTGCGGTCACGCCGTACCGCCCGCCGTTTGCCAGCGTGCGATAGGCGTTGGTGAGCGACAGCAGCGACACCTCGGCGCTGCCGAGCGCGAGGCTGTAGCCGTAGTAGTCGCCGCTTTCGCGCAGCGGCAGGCCGCCCGCTCGCAACTGCCGCGCAAACGATTCGGGCGACACCATCACCAGCGTGCGCACCGCCGGCACGTTGAGCGAGGCGGCGAGCGCGGTGCGCGCCGACACCGGCCCCTTGAACTGGCGGTCGTAGTTCTGCGGAATGTAGAGCCCGCTCGCGGTGTTGATCTGCGCCGACGAATCGTCGATCAGCGAGGCAGCGGTGAGCCGGCGTTCGGCGATGGCCTGCGCATAGAGGAGGGGCTTGAGCGTGGAGCCGGGCTGGCGCAGCGCGGTGACCGCATCGACCTCGGCCGCCCGGCTCAGCGGGCCCGAGGAGCCAACCCAGGCGAGCACCTCGCCGCTCGCGTTGTCGAGCACCACCAGTGCGCCGTCTTCCACGTGCCGGCCGCGCAGTTCCTTCAAGTGGCGTTGCAGCGTGCCGAGCGCAAAGCGCTGCAGCGGCGCGCGCAGCGTGGTCCTGACGGCCGTCTCCTTGTTGGCTGCCTGCCGTGCGGACGTCGCGGAAGGAGCAGCCGCTTCACCGGCTTCGCGCAATTCCCTGAGCGCGCGCCGCGCCGCGTGGGGCGCAATGCCTTCGTTCGCATCGAAGGCTCGCCGCTGCACCGCCGCGCTCGTGAACATGTCGATGGCATCGCAATCGATTTTTTGCCCTGGCTCCATCGCGCGCATGAGTTCGCAGGCGCGCTGCGCCACCAGTGCTGGCTTGGCATTGGGCGCGCGCACCAGCGCGGCGGCCACGCTGGCCTCGCGCGCGTCGAGGCCGTTCGGCGCCTTGCCGAACAGCGTGCGCGAGAGCGCGTCGATGCCCACGATCTCGCCGCGGAAGGGCACGGTATTGAGGTAGGCCTCCAGGATCTGATCCTTGCGCCAGCTGCGTTCCAGCTGCGTGGCCGCCACGGTCTGGCCGATTTTCTGCGTGAAGGTGCGCCCGCTGTTGGCGCGGCGCAGGTCTTCATCGAGCAGGCCGGAGAGCTGCATCGTGATGGTCGATGCGCCGCGGGTTCGGGTGTTCCACAGGTTGCCCCAGGCGGCGGCCGACACCGCACGCCAGTCGATGCCGCTGTGCTCGTAGAAGCGACGGTCTTCGCTCATCACCATGGCCATGCGCAGCGCGGGCGAAACGTCGGCCAAGGCAATCCACTGGCCGCGGCGCACGGTGGCGTCAGTCCGCACGCGCTGCAGCAACTCGCCGTTGCGGTCGAGCACCGCGGTGTCGGAAGAACGGAACTCGCGCTTCACTTCGTCAAAGCTCACGAAGCCGGCCGATGCCAGCGCCGGCTGCGCGCAGAGGATGGCCGTCAGCGTTGCGGCAAGGCAACGGCGGCTGATGGCGAAGGGCGGGCGGTGCATGAATAGCGGCGTGAAGGCGGGGACGGAGATCGGCTGCCTGGGGGCGCCATTCTCGGCCATGCCGCCACGGGAACTGCACCTACTTGCAGACGGGCGCGCCGCCGCCTGTGCGCGTATGAACTTAGCGCCTAAGTTTGCAGCACGTTCCACATCCGGTAACGAACTTCACGCCCCGGCCTCATCGCAGATACGGAGCCGAGACGGAGGTGGCCTTCAATGCAGTTGCCGGCTTGCGGAGGCAAGCCGTCTTTTCATAATTCCAAGGAGAAAGCAAATGATGATCAAGACACTGGCCCTTCTGCTTGCCGCATCGGCCGCCCTGGCCGGCTGCGTCGTCGCGCCCTATGACCGTCCGGCGCCGCGCGCGCACTATGGCTACGGGGACCGCGACCGCGACGGTGTGCCCAACCGCTACGACCGCGACCGCGATGGCGACGGCGTGCCGAACCGCTACGACCGCAATCCGAGGAACCCGTACTACCGCTGACGCTGGCGGGAGCGAGCCTCAGGCGGGCCGGCGCGCGAGCAGCGCCCACACGCCCGCCGCGCTCAGCAGCGAGCCGCCGGCAAGGTTGAAGCGGCGCTGGGCGCGTGGCGACGAAAGCAGTCGGCGGGCCGATCCCGCGAACACGGCGTAAAGCGTGGCATTGAGCGAAGCCATGGCCACGAAGGTGACGGCCAGCACCCACAGCTGGCGCGTCACGTCGGCCGTGGGGCTCAGGAACTGCGGCAAGAACGCCACGAAGAACACGATGCCCTTGGGGTTGAGCGCCGTCACCAGGTAGGTGTTGGCAAACAGCCTCCAGCGCGACGCGGGCGCGGCCGGCGCCGCCATGTCGGCCGACGTGATGCCCGCACGCAGCAGCTTGATGCCGAGATAGATCAGGTACAGGCCGCCTGCCCACTTCACCACCGTGAACCAGAACGCCGAGGTGGCGAGCAGCGCCCCGAGGCCCAGCAGCGAAACCACCAGCGCGGTCGAATCGCCGAGCGCCACCGCGGCCACCAGCGGCACGTTGGCGCGCCGGCCATGCGACATCGAATAGCTGATCACCGTGAGGATGGTCGGTCCGGGAATGATCAAGAGCACGGCCGATGCGGCGACGAAGGCGAGCCAGAGTTCAAGGGGCATGAAAATTCTCCAAGGTTGTTGTTGTGTTCAGGTGCCGAAGCGCGCGGCCGACTTGGCCTTGGCACGTTCGGCCTCGATGGCGCGGTCGCGCGGTTCGGCCGTGGTCACCAGCGAATCGATGAGCCGCGTTGCGCTGGCGGCCATTTCATCGACCGCGCGCTCGAAGGCTTGCTGGTTGGCCTTCGATGGCACGCTGAAGCCGCTGAGCTTGCGCACGAACTGCAGCGCAGCGGCGCGGATCTCCTGCTCGGTGGCGGGAGGCTCGAAGTTATAGAGGGTCTTGATGCTTCTGCACATGGGAACTCCATTTCATTCGATCAGACCGCGCTCCGCGGCCTGCGCCTGGTTCTCGAAGATTGCCATCGCGGTCTTCATGCGCCTGAAGCCGAACTTTTCGTAGAAGGGCTCCTTGCCGGCCACCGCATAGAGAATGATCTTGCGGTGCCCCGTCGAAAGATCCACGAGCCGCGAGACGATCTCCTTGCCAAGGCCGGTGCCCTGGTGGCTCGGATGCACGGCCACGTCGCAGATGTACGAGCAGTCGAGCCCGTCGGCCATGGCGCGTCCGACGCCGACCAGTCGGCTGTCGTCATACGCAAAGCACTTGAACATGCTGTTGGAAAACACGAGCTTCAATCCATCGGGCTGCTTGTTGCCGAGCGGTGCGGCCTGGTAAAGCCGCGAGAGTTCTTCCCAGTCGATGCCTTCGAGCGAATGGCGCCATTCGAGTGTCATGGAGCGTGCCTGTTGTGTGTGGCCGGTCAGCCGGCAGGGTTCAACCGCAGGATGGCGTCCGCCACGGCTTCGATGCCCTGGTCGGTGAGGTCGGGTGCCGCCACCTGCTGCCGCTGCGGCCATTTCTCGAAGTGGCGCGCCTGCGAGCGTTCATAGTGCGGATCGTAGTGAAGCGCCATCAGTTCCGCAAAGAGCGGCGGCAGTTCGTCCTGCAGCGCCCATTCCTGCCAGCGCTGCACCACCGCCTTGCCCTGCATTTCCTTCAGCCTGTCGAGCTGGGCCGCCAGCGCGGCGCGGTCGTCGCCCAGGTAGGCGTAGTCGCGCAGCAGGTAGTCGAGCCGCGTGGCCGCATCGGCCTGGATTTCGATGCACGCCGCCGCACGCATGTGCGCAACCAGTGGAATCGGCACTGAGAGTCGTCCGATGCGCGCGCTTTCGCCTTCGACGTAGAGCGTGCGCGAGAGGTCGAGCGCATCGAAGCAGGTGGCAATGCGCGTCTCGAACTGCTTTTGCGAAGGCTGCGGCACGCCGGGCAGGGCACCCAGCAGCGACCCCTTGTGGCTCGCGCAATGCTCCAGGTCGAGCACCTGCTCGCCGCGCGCGGCCAGCGCCTGCAGCACGCGCGTCTTTGCGCTGCCGGTGGCGCCGCAGATCACCCGCAGTTGCAGCTTGGGCACCGTGGCTTCGATCTGCGCCAGCACATGTTGGCGAAAGCTCTTGTAGCCGCCGGCAAGCTGCTGTGCGTCCCACCCGACCAGGCGCAGCCAGGTCACCATCGACCCGCTGCGCAGCCCCCCGCGCCAGCAATAGACGAGCGGGCGCCAATTGGCGGGCTGCTCGGCAAAGCGCTCGAGCAGGTGCCGTGCGAGGTTGGCGGCCACCATGGCGCCGCCGACGCGGCGCGCCTCGAAGGCCCCGGTCTGCTTGTAGATGGTGCCGACGATGCGGCGCTCTTCGTCGTCGAGCACCGGGCAGTTGATGGCGCCGGGAATGTGGTCGAGCGCGAACTCCGAAGGCGAGCGTGCGTCGATGACGGTGTCGAACCGGTGCATGTCGGCCACGCGCGTGGGCTGGTGGCGCGGATTGTCGTGCTCACGCATGGGCGTGCCCCAGGTTGCGCCGCAGCCGGCCGCTCGCCAGGTCGACGAGGGCCACCAGCCCGAACATTGCAATCAGTACGGTCATGGCCTGCTGCTGTTGAAAGATCGACAAGTGAAAGTAGAGAAGCTGCCCCAGGCCGCCGCCGCCGACGAAACCCAGCACCGCGGCCATCCGGATGTTCATTTCCCAACGATACAGCGCATAGGCCACCCATTGCGGCAGCACGAGTGGCAGGCTGCCGTAGCCGAAGGCTGCCACCGCGCCGGCACCGCCGAGCGCCAGCGCCTGCTCGGGTTCGCGCGGTGCGTTCTCCAGGCTTTCGGCGAACAGGCGGCCGAGCACGCCTGTGGTGTGCAGCGCGAGCGCCAGTGCGCCCGCGAACGGGCCGATGCCTGCGGCCAGCACCATGAGCGCGGCCCACACCAGCTCGGGCACGCTGCGCAGAAAGTTCAGGACAAAACGGCAGCCCTGCCGCACCAGCAGGCCCGAGCGGCCCGAGGCTGGCAGCGCAAGCATGGCGGCGCCCGCGGCCGCCAGCAGCGTGCCGAGCGCCGACACGGCCAGTGTCTGCAGCGCGCCCCATGCCGTCTTGGCAAGGAAGGCGCTCGACAGATCCGGCGGAAAGAACTCGGCGATGAACTTGCCCATGAAGCCGATCGATTCGGACGTGAAGAGGGCCCGGTAATCGACGGCCAGGTACGCGAAGCTGGCCACCACGGCCACGAGCACCAGTGCCGACGCGACCCAGCAGCGGATGCAGCGCGGCGGCCCGGCCAAGTCGACGTGCCCGTTCATGCCAGCAACCGCCTTAATGCATTGCTCAGTGCATCCGCGAGCAGCACCAGCACCAGGAACACCAGCAGGATGCTGCTGGCTTCGCCGCCGTTGAGCATCTTCATCGATTGGTCCATGAGCTGGCCCAGGCCGCCCGCGCCCACGAAGCCCATCACGACCGAGGCCCTGACGGCGCACTCCCACCGGTACACCGTGTACGAGATGAGCTCCTGCCCGCAGTGCGGCAACAGGCCGTAGACCAGCGCGGCCAGGCGGCCGCTGCCGCTTTCCATCAATGCACGGGCGGGGCGCGTGTCGGTGGATTCGAGCACCTCGGCATACACCTTGCCAAGCATGCCGCCGTAGGTGATCGCGAGCGCCAGCACGCCGGCCGCGGGGCCAAGGCCGAGCGCGCGCACGAAGACCAGTGCCCAGACGATTTCTGGAATGGCGCGCAGCACCATCAGCACGGATCGCCCGGCCTGCCGCACCACAGCCGCCTGCGCACGACCCGGGCCGGGCCCGATGCGTGACACCGAGAGCGCGCGCGTGGTCACGAAGGCCAGCGGCGCACCGATGAGGAAAGCCAGCGCGGTGCCCGCCGTGGCCATGGCCAGTGTCTCCAGCGTGGCCTTGCCCAGCATCGCAAGAAAGTCCGGCGCGGACTCGGGCGGCATGAAGCCGGCCAGGAAACCGCCGATCACCTGCAGGTTGCCGGGCGCGAACAGGGCCGAAGGCGCAAAGCCCGACAGCTGCAGCATCGGCCACGCAATGACGAGGGCGGCCAGGAGCCAGACCAGGCGCCGGCGCGCAAGTGGATCGCGCAGTGCAGGCAGCGTGCGTGGCGGCAGCGGTTGCGCGGTGGTCACAGGCAATCCGGGCGCTCGACGGAATTCGCGGAAGCGGCGGTGAATTTTCGGGATGGAATGTCCAGCGGCAGTCCAGGTGCCTGCATCGGCAACCCGCCCTCACTGGCATAGAGCGCCGCAAGCATCGGCTCCGTCACGTTGGCTACGGGCTCGTCGAACACCACCTGTCCGTTGCGCATGCCCACGATGCGCGGAAACCAGCGCAACGCCAGGTCCACCGCGTGCAAGGAGGCCACGAAAGTGGCGCCCGTCGATTCGCTCTGCGCCACCAGCTGCTGCAGCGTGGCGTCGGCCAGCGTCGGGTCGAGCGCGGACACCGGCTCGTCGGCGAGCAGCAGCGCGGGCTGCTGGTAGAGCACGCGCGCAATGCCCACGCGCTGAAGCTGGCCGCCCGAGAGCCGGTCGCAGCGGTCGAACAGCCGGTCTTCGAGCGAGAGCCGCGACAGCACTTCGTGCGCGCCTTCGAGGTCCGACGGACGCAGCAGCGAGCCGAGCGCGCGCATTGCGGTCCATTGCCCGAGCCGCCCCGAGAGCACGGCGGTGACCACGCGCAGGCGCGGCGCGATCGGCGGGCTCTGGTGCACGGTGCCGATGCGCGATCGCAGCTTGCGCAAGGCCGGTGCGGCCAGTTGCCATGGCGCTTCGCCGAGCAGCTGAACCGTGCCTTCGCTGGGCCGCAGCGCGGCGCCGAGCACGCGCAGCAGCGTGGTCTTGCCGGCGCCCGAGGGGCCGATGACGGCCAGCCGCTCGCCGCCGCGCGCGGAGAGCGACACGCCCTGCAGCGCGCGATGGCCGTTCGGGTGCACCAGCCCGGCGTCGTCGAGCGAAAAGCTCACGCGACGGCTCCGGCGGCGCGCCCCGACGGCATCACTTGACCAGACCGGCCGACTTGGCGGCGGCTTCGATGCCGTCGTAGTTCGACGACTTGGTGGCAATGAACTTGCTCGCGCGCTGCAGGCTCATGATCTCCTTAATGGCTGGGTCCGTCGGATCGAGCTTCAGGAAGGCCTCGGTGAGCTTCTTGGTCAGTGCCGGGTCGAGGCCGGGGCGCACCGTCCAGTTGTAGTCGTAGTAGGTGGGGGTGGTGGCCAGCACGCGCACCTTGGCGGCGTTCGGGTTCTTGCTTTCGACCAGCTTCTCCCACACCGACGCATTCAGCACGCCGGCTTCGGCCCGCGACGCGGCCACGAAGGCCACGGTCGCGTCATGCGCGCCCGAGAAAGCGACCGTCTTGAAGTCCTTCTCGGGATCGATGCCCGCCTGCATCAGGAAATAGCGCGGCATCAGGCTGCCCGAGGTGGAGGAGGGCGCGCCGAACGCGAAGGTCTTGCCCTTCAGGTCGGCCAGCGTCTTGGCGGTGCTATCGACCGGCACGATGAACTTGCTGGTGAACACTTCGTCTTCCGCGCGCTGCACGATCGGCACTGCGCCGCCGTTGGTGCGGATGCGGGCCTGCACGAAGGTGAAGCCGCCGAGCCAGGCCAGGTCGATCTTGTTCGTGGCGAGGCCTTCGACCACGGCGGCGTAGTCGGTCACGGGCGTGAACTGCACGTCCATGCCGGTTTCCTTCTTCAGGTAGTCGCCCAGAGGCGTGAACTTGCGCTGCAGTTCGGTGGGCGCCTCGTCGGGGATGGCGGACACGCGCAGCACCTTGCCTTGTGCCGAGGCACCCAGGGCGAGGACGGAGAGCGAAAGCGCAAGGGCAATGCGAAAGAGGGGTTTCATGGAGTGGCGCAGGGTGGCGCAAGGGAGGACGGACAACCCTCGATTGTAGAAACCCGCGCGCGGGCGCCGTTGGCGGCCCCCTTCGATAATGGGCGACCGCCCCGTTTCGAATTGCGCCATGACCGACATATCGACAGTTTCCGCTCCCAACCCACTCAACCCGCTGGCGCCGCTGCGCCTCACCAGCTTCTCGCACGGCGGCGGATGCGGATGCAAGATCGCGCCCGGCGTGCTGTCGGAAATACTGAAGAACAGCGGCGGCGGGCTGATTCCGCCCGAACTGATGGTGGGCATCGAAACCGCCGACGACGCGGCCGTGTACCGCCTGAACGACAAGCAGGCGCTGATCGCGACGACCGACTTCTTCATGCCCATCGTCGACGACCCCTATGAGTTCGGCCGCATTGCCGCCACCAACGCCATCAGCGACGTCTATGCAATGGGCGGCAAGCCGATCATGGCGCTGGCATTGGTCGCCATGCCCGTCAGCCAGTTGCCGGTGGAAGTCATCGGCGACATCGTTCGCGGCGGGCAGGACGTATGCCGCGCGGCCGGCATCCCCATTGCGGGCGGCCACACCATCGATTCGGTCGAGCCTATCTACGGGCTGGTGGTGATGGGCCTCGTCGATCCATTCCAGGTCAAGCGCAACGCCGAGGCGCGCGCAGGCGACGTGCTGGTGCTGGGCAAGCCGCTGGGCGTGGGCGTGCTCTCGGCCGCACTCAAGAAAGAGAAGCTGTCGCTTGCCGGCTACCGCCAGCTCATCGAGAACACCACGCGGCTCAACACGCCTGGCATGGCGCTGGCCGCGATGCCAGGCGTGCACGCCCTGACCGATGTGACGGGCTTCGGGCTGGCCGGCCATGCGCTGGAGCTTGCGCGCGGCGCTGGCCTCACCATCACCATCGATTGGCCGGGCGTGCCGCTTTTGGACGGCGTTGCCGAGATGGTGGCGGACGGTTTCGTTACTGGCGCTTCGGGGCGCAACTGGGCCGGCTATGGCCAGGAGATCGAGCTGGCGGACGGCCTGCCCGCCACCGCGCAGGCGCTGCTGAGCGATCCGCAGACATCGGGCGGGCTGCTCGTGAGCTGCGCGGCCGAATCGGCCGATGCGGTGCTGCAGGTGTTCAGGAGCGAAGGCTTCGCGCAGGCCGCCGTCATCGGCCGGATGGAGCCGGGCCCTGCGCGTCTGCGCGTCTCGGCGTGAAGACCGCGACGGCCACGCGGGACGGCGCGAGGCGTGACTTCGAGCCAGAATGCAATCCAGGGGAGACACAACGCCGTCTTCGGCAGTCCACAACGGAGGTCGCATGATGCGCAAATCGGTTCTCTTCATTCCGGCCCTTGTCGCCACGGCCGCAGCAGCCGCAATCGCTGCTACGGGCGTGCAGGCTGCCGAGGTGGTGCGCTGCACCGATGCCGGCGGAGCCATCGTCTACACCGACGGCCCTTGCCCGCCGGGCAGCCGGCTCTCTCGCCAGGTGCCGCTCACCGAGCCCGTGACGGTGATCCCGTCGGCATCGTCCGGCGAAGCGCGGCGGCCGGCGTCCACGCCCCCACCGCGCGCGGCATTGCCGCCGCCGGCGGTCGGCAGCGCACCGCAGGGCCCGGCCATCATTCCGCGCAACGTCGACGAGCCGCGCCAAGCGCCTGAGGCGGCGCCGCCGGTCTACAGCTGGGGACCGGAGCCGTACTACGACGGCGGCCGACCCATCGTTCGTCCGCGCCACCCTCGGGTGCAGGAGGACCCGGGTCCGCCGCCGGGCCAGCGGCCCTGCCAGAACCTGGCGGGCATCAAGCGCAACAACTGCTGAGCCCGCGGGAGCCGATGCCACTTCGCCACTGGACTGTGTACTGCGACGGCAGTGCCATGCCGAACCCCGGCCGCATGGGGGCTGGCGCGGTCATCACCGAGCCCGACGGCACCCGCCACACCTTGTCGCTCGCGAGCCATGCCACCGGCTGCAACAACGAAGCCGAGCTGAGGGCGCTGACGCTCGCGCTCGAAGAGCTGAAGGCAAGGGGCGCGACGGCCGTGCTGGCCTATACCGACAACAGCATCCTCGTCGAGCAGCTCGGCGCGCCCGGGGCCAGACCGATCGCACGCATGGCCGGCCTGTTCGAGGATGCCCGCGCCTTGCTGGGTTCGTTCGAAGAGGCGAGCCTGCGATGGGTGCCGCGGCATCGCAATCAAGAGGCCGATGCGCTCGCTCGCGCCTCGCTGGGCTTTGCACCGAAGCCCGCGCCCAGATCGACGAAGAAGAAGCGCTAGCTGCTGCCGCGGGGCACCGGCCGGTCCTTCGGAGAGACGCCATATCATCCGCGTCATGACAGAAGCCACTCCTCTCCCGCCTCTTCCCGACCACCTCTCCTGCGACCCGCGCAGCCCGCATCACGTGGCGGCCGTTTTCGAGCACGACGTCGGCATCCGCTTCAACGACAAGGAACGCCTCGACGTGGAGGAATACTGCATCAGCGAAGGCTGGATCAAGGTGCCCGCGGGCAAAACGGTGGACCGCAAGGGCAAGCCGCTCTTGATCAAGCTGAAGGGCAGGGTCGAAGCGTTCTACCGCTAGGCCACTGGCCTGATCCTCCGGGCGCTCGCTCGGAGCCCTACAAAAAACATTTACATACAAAAAAGCCACCCATCTTGCATCTTTAGTTGTCGTACAACTGGCGCATAAAACTGCCGGAAATGGCAGAATTTCCAGTAACTCATCGGACATCGTATGAGTTAATAAGTACCAAAAGCGGGCAAACCGCTATTCAACTGGAGACAAAAGATGAAACGCAGAAACTTCGTCATCTCGACACTTTCCCCGTTGGCGCTGAGCGCATGCGGGGGAGGTGGAGGAGATGGCCCCACCTTTCCGCCGTTCCCCGTTCCCCCGCCGGCACCGGCTCCAGCCCCGGAGCAGCCGCCAAGCACCGAGGTGCTGGCGCGCAAGGCAATGCGGCGAGCCGCGGGCTTCATGGACGAGACGGTGTCGTACCGCGGTGGCTACGTCTGGGCCTACATGCCGGACTTCTCGACCCTCTGGGGCGAGATGGAAGCGCGCCGCACCATGTGCTGGATCCAGCCGCCCGGCACGCCGACCGCGGGGCACTGCATGCTCGACGCCTATCACGCGACGGGCGACGAACTCTTCTACAACGCCGCCGAACGCACGGGGCTCGCGCTCGTCGAGGCGCAGCACCCGTCGGGCGGCTGGAATTACATCCACGACTTTGCCGGCGAAACGTCGCTGCGCGAGTGGTACGCCACCGTGGGCGCCAACGGCTGGCGGCTGGAAGAGTTCCAGCACTACTACGGCAACGCCACTTTCGACGACGCGGGAACGGCGGTTTCGTCGCAGTTCATGCTGCGCATGTACCTCGAGAAGAAGGATCCGCGCTTCCTTGCGGCGCTGCAAAAGGCCATCGGCTTCGTCACGCAGGCACAGTTTGCGAGCGGAGTGGCCGAAGGCGGCTGGCCGCAGCGCTATCCGCCGTCACCCGACGCGATCTCTTCGATGCCCCTGCCCAATTCGCAGCAGCTGCCCGCGGGCGCCACTGCCGGCATGGAAGACGGCGACTACACGCGCCACGTCACCTTCAACGACGACGTGGCGGGCGAGAACATCAAGTTCATGCTGATGTGCGTGGTGGCGCTCGGCGACCAGAGCCTGGTGCCCTACATCACCCGCGCAATGGACTGCCTGCGCCGTATGCAGCAGCCCGGGCCGCAGGCCGGCTGGGGTTTGCAGCACCTGGCCACGGACCAGAACGGCCGCCTGGCCGGGGAGCCGGCAGGCGCGCGAAGCTACGAGCCGAGGTCGCTGGCCACGCACACCACGCAGACCAACGTGCAGCAGCTGTTCAACTACTTTCGCCTCACCGGCGACCGCGGCTACCTTGCGCGCGTGCCCGAGGCGCTCGACTGGCTGGACAGCTGCAAGCTCACCGACACCATGATTGCGGAGAACCCACTGCTCAAGGGGCGTACGCATCCCACCTTCGTGGAGCTCGGCACCAACCAGCCGCGCTTCGTGCATCGCTACGGCTCGAACATCCACAACGGCGCCTACTATTTCGACCACGACCACCGCAACACGCCGAGCCACTACTCGGCGGGCCGGAACATCGACATTGCGGGCATGCGCCAGACCTACGCCCAGCTCAACGGCATGACCGACACCGCCATCCAGCAGATGGTTGCGGCTTCGCCGCTGCGCCACGGGCAGCAAAAATCCCTCCCGAAGTATTTCTCGCTGCGCGAAGTGGACTTTGCCGACCTGTTCGCAGACCGCGTGATGACAAGCCCCACAGTGAGCGCCACCGATGCCGTGGCGGTGATGGACAAGCTCGACCCGAAGGGCTACTGGCTCGCACCTCTGTCAGCCGTGACCAACCCCTACAAGGGCGATGGCCCCACCACGCCGTACACGGGCGACGCCTACCGCAGCAAGCACGTGGGCGATGTGTTCGACACCTCGCCCTACGATCCGGCGGACCCGCCCCTCATCGAGCCCTACGTGAAGAAGGAGCAGCCGCAGGCGATCACGGTGGCGAGCTTCGTCAGCAACATGGGCAAGCTCATCGCGTTCACCGCCCCTGTGGTCTGATCGGTGCCGGAAGCCACTCATGCAGAAAGCTCTTCGTGCCATTCGCGGCGACATCACCACTCTGCAGGTCGACGCGATCGTCAATGCGGCGAATTCATCGTTGCTGGGCGGCGGCGGTGTCGATGGCGCCATCCATCGCGCGGCCGGCCCCGAGCTCGTGCATGAGTGCCGCCTGCTGGCGGGCTGCAAGACCGGCGACGCCAAGCTGACCAAGGGCTATCGGTTGCCGGCCCGGTTCGTCATTCACACCGTCGGGCCGTTTTGGCGCGGCGGTTCGAATGGCGAGCCCGAACTGCTCGCATCGTGCTATCGAAAATCGATGGAAATCGCAGCGCAGTGCGGCGCACGGACGGTCGCGTTTCCATCGATCAGCACGGGCATCTACGGCTACCCGATCGAACTCGCGGCGCCCATCGCGGTGGCCACGGTTCAGTCGGCGCTGGCCTCAGGCACCAGCGTGCAAGAGGTCACGTTCTGCTGTTTCTCGGAAGCGAACCTTGCCGTGTACCAAGGGGCGCTTGCGGTAGCGGGGGCTGCGTAGAAAAGCACCCCCCGCCGAGCCTTACTTCGCCGCCTCCACCTTCACCCGCGCGTTCGGCGTCTCGCCGAACATCTCCGGCGCATACATCGCCTCGACGCGGCTCGGCGGCAGCGCGAAGTCGCCCACGTTGTTGAGGCGCACCGTGTATTCGACCTTCACCACGCCCTTGGGCAGGTACTCGTAGTAGCTGCGGAAGGCCTCGAAGCTGCGCTCTTCGAAGGCCAGCCAGCCGGCGCCCGACTTTCTCTCGCCCTGCGTGGCGATCTGAGAGTCGCGGCCCAGGCCACTGCCCAGGATGGTGGCGCCGCCCGGGATCGGGTCGCTCACCACGACCCAGGTCATGTCGGTGCTGGCGTTCACCTCCACGGTCACGCGCAGCACGTCGCCGCGGGTGTACTTGCCCGCCGTGGCCTGCTCGACCGGCGTGATGGTCTTCTTGATGGCATAGCCGGCGGCGAACGGCGCCTTCAGCTGCACCGCGGCAATCGACTGCATCGTGAGCCACGGCTTGCCGGTGCCCTGCTGCGTGACCAGCAGCGTGTCGCGCACCGGCGCGCCCGCCGGCGAAGCGGCCCAGGGCATGAACATGGTGTTGTTCTTCAGGTTGCCCGGCGATTCGGGCGCGCCGAAGAAAGTGCCCTGGTTGGGCGCTCCGGCCGCGTCGGTGGTCTTCACGCGTGTGACGTTGCGCCAGTCGACCTGGGCCTTCACGGCGCCGAGGGTGGCGGCCGTGACGCCGGCCACCGGCGTGCTTTCGAACACCTTGGAGAACTTCTCGAGTGCGAGTCCGCCCCACAGGTTGGCGGTGGTGGTGTGCCAGGCGCCGTTCTGCTGGCGGCCGATGAAGCCGTTGGCCAGCTTGCCGATGTCGTCCTTCCAGGCCGGATCCTCCATCACGCTGAGCAACAGGCGCGCGGTGTTGACGTCGCCGTTGGTCATGAGCCACCACCAGTAGTCGTCCTGCTCGGTGCTGAAGACGAGCTTGGTGCCCTGGTACGACAGCCGGGCCTTGAGCACGTTGTTGGCCTCGTCCAGGCGCTGCTGGCGCTGCGGCACGTCCTGCACGCGCTTCAGGATGTTGAGCCAGTCGATCACGGCGCCGGTGGGCCACTGGTTCGGCGCAATGGTGATGCTGCCGAGCATGCTGCCCTTGGCCGTGCCGTAGCGCGACAGGGCCTCGAGCGCGGCGAGCTTGCGCACGTCCAGGTCCTTGCGCGGGCTCCAGAACTCGCGCTGGATGCGGCCTTCGACGAAAGCGATGAGGCCCGATTCCATCGGCGCGCGCGCTTCGTCGGGCAGCGCAAAGGCGGGGTTCAGTGCCGCCGCCTCATGCGTTGCCGCCAGCAGGTACGAGGTGAGGATGTCGCTGCCGCGGTTGGACTCGCCATCGCGCGGCGGAAAGTAGCTGGCCAAGCCGTCGCTGTCGAGGTAGGTCGGCAGCTGGGCCAACACGCCCTGCCACATCTTCGGGTCGCGCAGGCCGACCGACTTGCTGGTCTTCTGTTCGAGGCAGCTGAAGGGGTAGTTCGCGAACCAGTCCCGCACGCCCGGCAGGCCTTCGGCGAGCTTGGGTTGCAGAGAAAGCTTCAGGCCGCCGCGGCCGGGCAGGGCGTCGGCGGGTGGTGCCACGTCAATGGTGAAAGGCCCATCGACCTGCACCAGCGTGGCTTGCTGCACCGTGAGAGGCACCGAAGGCACGATGCGCTGGCGCACCTTGAGCGCATCGCGCGCGCCGCCGAGCGTGTCTTTCGCCTCGATCTCCCACAGGATGGCTTCGGCGCGGGTCTGCGCGAGCTGCGCGGGCGCGGTCACGGTCCATGCCACTTCACGCGCCTCGCCGGCCGGAATGTCGACGGTTTGCGTCTCGAGCGTGAGCAGCGTGGCGCGCGGCGTAGCTTCCACCTTCATGGGTTTTTGCGTGGTGTTGCGCAGCGTGATCTGGGCGCGGAATTGGTCGTCCTCGCGCACCAACGGCGGCAGACCGCTGATGATCTGCAGGTCTTGCGTGGCCTGGATGCTGGCCTGGCCGGTGCCGAAGAGGCTTGTGCCCGAATCGGCCACCGCCACGATCTTGAAGGTGGTGAGCGCGTCGTTGAGCGGCACTGTCACCACGGCCTGGCCGTTGGCGTCGAGCACCACCTTCGGGTTCCACAGCAGCAGCGTGTCGAGCAGCTCGCGCGTCTGCCCCTTGCCGCCGCCGCCGCCCGCGGGCACGGCCTTGCGCCCGTAGTGGCGCCGGCCGACGATTTCCATCTGCGCGGTAGACGTGCTCACGCCCCAGCTGCGCCGTTGCAGCATGGCGTTGAGCAGGTTCCAGCTGTCGTTGGGCATCAGCTCCAGGAGGGCCTGGTCAACCGCGGCCAGGGCCACTTCGGCGCCGGCTGCGGGCTTGCCGTCGGGCAGCTTGGCGGAGATGGTGATCTGCGCCTTGCTGCGCACCGGGTAGCTGGGCTTGTCGCTCGTGACGGTCACGTCGATCTGGTGCGCGCGCGTGCCGACGCGAATCTCGGCCATGCCGAGCCGGTAGGCGGGCTTGCTCAGGTCGACCATCGCAGTGGGGGCGACGTATTCCTTGCCTTCGTACCAGAAGGCGGTCCACCACTCGCGCGGTGCCTTGAAGCCCCAGGTGAAGAAGCTGTACCACGGCACTTCGCGCAGGCGGCCGCGCAGCGCGAGCACGCTCACATAGGCGTTCGGCCCCCACTCGGGCTTGACCTGCAGGCTCACGGTCGGGTCCTTGCCGTCGAGCTGGACGACGCGGGTTTCAATGATGCCTTCGCGTTCCACCGACACCAGCGCGGTGGCAAAGCGGAACGGGCTGCGCACCTGAAACTTGGCGGTTTCTCCGGGTTGGTAGCTCTTCTTCTCGGGCAGCACGTCGATGCGGTCGTTGTCCTCGCCGCCGAACCAGAGTTCGCCCTGCTTGGTCACATACACCGAGCTGGCGGCGCGGCTGTCGCGGCCTTCGCTGTCGGTGGCGCTGGCCACCAGCTCGACCTCACCGGGTTCCTTCAGCTCGGACTCGCACAGCAGCAGGCCGCGCGCATCGCTCTTGCCGCTGCAGACGGTGCCGATGTCCTTGGTCTCGGTCTTGTTGTCGTAGGTGTAGAAGCCGCCCACCATGCGCTTGCGGCTGGTCGTGGTGATGCGCGCCACGGCGCGCACGTTGAGCGTGACGCCGGCCTGGGGCTTGCCAGAAAGGTCGAGCGCGAGTGCCTGGTACTTGAGCTTCTGGCTCGTCGAGACCCAGCCCTCGGTCTTGATGCCCGCGATGACCGACGCGGGCCACAGCGTCTGCGTGCTGCGGATGGTCTGCACCTCGCCATTCGGGTCGGCATAGGTGGCCTCGAGCAGCAGCTCGCGCGCCGCCTTGACCTTGGGCACCTTGTCGATCGTGACCTTGCCGGCGCCGTCCTTGTTCAGCGTGAGCGGCAGCTTGTCGGCAATCACGCGGGTGTCGCTGGCGCTGTTGATGTCTTCTTCGCCGCCTGCTGTCTCAGCCGCGGCCGCCTGCGCGCCCTCGGCCTGCACGCGCGGCGGGTTGAAGCTGAAGGCGTCATGGTCGGCAAAACTCAGGCTCTTGCCGCGCACCATCGCCGAGACGCGCACCGGCAGGTTGGCGGCGCCGCCTCCGGCCACGTAGTTGATCTGCACGTCGGCCGGCACGGAGAGCGCGTTCACCAGCGGCTTCTTGTCGGTCGGGGCGATGCGGCCTTCGAGCACGGGCAGGCGGAATTCCTCGACGCGGAACTGGCCGGTGGAGAAGCTGCGGTTGCGACCGCTCTCGTCGCCGTCGCCTTCGGAGTCGCCGCTGTCGGCGTCCTTGCCCTTGCCGGTGCGCAGCATCACGTCGTACACGCCCAGCTTGGCAGCCGGCGGTATCGCAAAGGTGTTCTCAGCGCTCAGGCCTCCGGTCGGCGTCTTGCGCCAGGCGAGGGGCTGCGTAAAGCGCTGGCCGCTGCCGGTGTGTGTCACCACCAGCGTGTCGGGCCGGTTCTCGGGAAGGCCGAAGCCTTTGCTGGTCTGGGTGCGGATCAGGTGCTTCATCGACACCGTTTCGCCGGCGCGCAGCAAGGTGCGGTCGAAGATGGCGTGGGCCACGCGGTCGGGCTCGGGCTGCAGGTTGGTGGGCACGTTGAAGCGCCAGGGCTCGATGCCACGCTGCCAGTCGCTCCAGGTGAAGGCCAGGTCCTCGACGCCCTTGCTGTCCTTGGCGCGGGCGCTGACGAACCATGCACCGGAGTCGTATTCGTTCGGCCCGTTGCAGCTGGGCGCCTCGGGCGAGATGCCTGTGAGGTTGACGATGCCGTTGGCGTCGGTGGTGCCGGTGGCCACGGCCTTGCCGTCGCAGCCGGACACGCGCACCTCGGCGTTCGGCACCACCTTGCCCTTGTCGAGCGTGGTGACCCAGGCCATCGAATTTTCGCGGCCGAGCTTGAAGTGCACGGCCAGGTTGGTGGCCAGCGCGGTGGTGCGCACGTACATCGTGCGGCTCGCGCCGTAGCGCTCGTCGAGCAGCGCGTCGCCCAGCTTCTGCGAAGCGATCTCGAGCACGTGGAAACCGGGCGTGAGCGGAATGCCGATGACTTCGAACGGGCGCGGATCGCCGCTCTCGGCCTTGGGCATGTCGAGCGCCTTCACGCCCGGCTGGCCCGCGAGAAGGGACAGCATGCGGGTCTGCAGGCTGGTGCGGTCGTCCTTGTCGATGACCGGCGGCAGCGTGCCCTTGATGTCCTTGCGCGCCTGTTCGCGCGAGATGGTGTAGTTGTCGTAGCGGCGCACCTTGCGGAACCACGCGATGATTTCGGCGTCGGTCTTCGGGCTCATGTCGCTGACCTTGCCAGGCGTGAGCGCCTGCACCATGAGCGCGGGCTCCACGCGGCGCACGGTCACGGGCATCATCGCCGGCGTGCCGGGTTCGGCGAGCCGTTCGACCACGCCGAAAGGCGAGGCCGCGAACTTGGCCAGCGGCGGCATGGCGCCTGTCGCCACCTTCAGCGGAAAAGTGCCCGGCGAGGCCAGCGGCCGGCCCGAGGCGTCCTCGAACTTGGCCGGCAGCTCGATGGTGAACTTGGTGTCTTCCGCCAGCGGCGGGCTGAAGCTCGCGGAGCTGACCACGTCGTCTTCGCTGGCCGCGCCGCCGTCGTTCTCGAGCGTGGCGGCAATCGTCTTGCCGCCGCCCTTGAGCTGGATCTGCGAGGCCAGCTTGCGCGTGACCGGCGCATTGAACTGCAACTGCATCGGCCGCAGCGGCAGGCAGGCGGCCTGCGCGTTCTCGCGCTCGCAGGTGAAAGACACCGCGAACGGCTCGCGCACCTGAAAGCTCAGGCGGCGCTCCACGTTGTTGGCCACACCCGATGGCGTGGCCACGCCCTTGCCGTAGACGATCTGCACCTTGCTGCCCGGCGTGAGCGTGCGGTTGCATTGCAGCGCAATGAAGCGCAGCGGGTCCTTGGCGGCTTCCTTTTCGCGGCTGAAGGCCTTGAGAAGACCGGTGCGCTGCTCGCCGTCGAGCAGCTTGACCGGAATGCGCTCACCGATACCGTCGGCCGCGCACCAGACGTTCTGGCGCACGCTCTCCGCCGTGGCCGCGCCGTTGAGTTCGAGCACGAACATCTGCTGCTCGTCGATCCGGCCATAGCTGCCGGGCATGAAGTTGCGCACGAACGGGCCGCCGCTATTGAACTGATAGCGATCCGGTCCGGTGAACTCGCCGCCCGAGCTGGGCTTGAAGGTGGGGATGCGCGTGACGGTGCAGCGCACGCCGGGCGGCAGGTCGTTCTCGAAGTCGTAGACCCACTGCTTGGCGTCGGTCCAGCGGCCCGTGCCTTTACCGGCTTGCGCGTCGGTGCAGCTCACGGTGAGCGGCGCGGGCGCCTTCGGGTCGCCGAAATTGACTGCGGGCTGGTCGAACTTGGCGACGATCTGGCGCACGCGTGCCACTTCGCCTTGCGGCGTCAGGCTAGTGATCTGGAGGGCATGGCCCGGCGCGGCAAAAAAGGCACTGCCGGCCAGAAGCAATGCTGGAATGGTTCTTTTCAATTTTTTTCTCCACCTTGAAGCACGCGCAGCGTAGCGTATTTGCAAGGCGGTTCGGCTGTGCCAGTCGCCATATGCCTCGCCGCGACTTCATACAATCGGCACTGTCGTGCGTGCGCCGCGCGGACCGCCACCAAGACCTCGCCGCCGACCGATGAAACGCTACTGGGAAATAGACGCATTGCGCGGGCTCATGCTCGTGCTGATGACCGTCACCCATTTGCCCACACGCCTCACCGACCCGCTGGGCCAGCCCTTCGGCTTTGTTTCGGCGGCCGAAGGCTTCGTGCTGCTGTCGGCCTTCGTGGCCGGGCTGGTGTACAGCCGCATCGGCCACGTGCGCGGCGTCGACTCGATGCGCCAGGCCTTCTGGCGGCGCGTGGTCAAGGTGTATCTCTGCCAGGCGGCGATCCTGCTGTTTCTTTTCACTGTGATCGCGGCGCTGGGGCTGCACATCGACCAGCCGGCGGTGAAGAACCTGGTCTCCTACTACCTCGCGGAGCCACGCGACGGCTTTTTGTTCGGCCTGCTGCTCATCTACGAGCCCCCGCTGCTCGACATCTTGCCGATGTATATCTTCTTCATGCTGATGAGCCCCTGGGTGCTGGCTTTTGCCATGCGCCATGGCTGGATGCTGGTGATGGGCGCCAGCGCGACGCTGTGGGCGCTGGCGCAATTCGGCCTGAGCGAATGGATCTACGAGCTGGCGCAGCGCCACCTGGGGCTGCCGGTTCCTTTCCATGAAATGGGCGCCTTCAACACCTATGCCTGGCAGTTCCTGTGGTTTTCGGGCTTGTGCCTGGGCGCCAGCCGCAACATGCCCGACGCGCGGCCGCTGCGCTTTCCGGCTTGGCTGTGGGTGCCGGCGCTGGCCATTGCGCTCTACGGGTTCTGGTGGCGCCACCACGGCATCAACGGCCAGGCGCCGTTCGGCGGCGACGTGGAGCTGAACCTGCTGTTCGACAAGTGGCAGCTGGGGCCGCTGCGCATCGTCAACCTGGTGGCGCTGGGCGTCCTGGCGGTCCGCTTCGGACCGTGGTTCATGCGCAAGATACCGCGCCTGCACTGGCTCGAGGCCATGGGCGCGGCCTCGCTGCCGGTGTTCTGCGCGCACCTGGTGGCTGTGCTGCTGGTGCTGGCCTTCTATGGCGACAACCAGATGGCGCGACCCTGGTGGGGAGACGGCCTGCTGCTGCTCACGGTCTTCGCGGGCATGTACGCGGTGGCGCGCTTCACACGTGGGGCCGACCTGCCGCCGCCGGCGGACGATATGTCCACGGAGCCGGCGCGCGCTTAGGGGCGCTTCGCCAACTGGTCCTTGATGTACTGAAGTTCGTTCACGGACATTCGGTTCGCCGGATCGATTTGCAGCACACGCTCGTGCAGCGCTTTGGCCGCATTCAGGTTCCCGAGTTCGACCTGTGCAAAGGCCATGCCTCGCAGGGCCCGGGTTTTCTCGCGTGTATTGAGCGCCGGCGGCGTGAGTTCCACCGCGCGCAGGGCTTCGTCGAAGGCCTGCAGTGATCCCAACCAGTCGCGCTCGAGCGCATGGATGTGCCCGCGTTCCGAAAGGTATTGCGAATTGCGCGGCGAGAGCTTGATGGCAGCCTCATATGCCGCTTTGGCCTCGGGAATGCGGCCGAGGTCGATCAGCGCAAACCCTTTCAGAAAATAAGCGAGTCCCCATTCAACGCCATAGACCTGCGCGCGGATGTTCTGTTTGTGGCCCTCGAGCGCATAGAGGAGGGTTTCGGGGGCGGAGCGTGCAGAGTAGGCGAGAACACCGCTCTCGCGGTATGCACGTTCGTATTGGGCAATGGCCTGATCGAGCAGAGGCAAAGCTTCCGTGGGCTTTTTCGAACTCACCAATTCCGCGGCACGGCGTACGAGCGCGTCGGCCGAATTGGCGTTTTTGGCCGCTTCCATAGACGGCCGGGCGGACTCTGCTTCGGGCTTTGTGGCGCACGCGCACAGGAGCAGCGATAGCAAGACCGCTGCGCAGGATTTCATTAACATTGAGACTCTCCCTTGCCGCTCGATGCGGTGTTTTTTCTTGAAGAAGAACGGTAGCGCGTTTGGCTGCGCGCGCAGAATGCGTCGCGAGTCTAGCCAGCGGGAGCGCGTCTCAGGTCGGGCATTCAGCGCTTCAGGCAGAACGGGCAGGTCTTCGTGAAATGAATCACACCTGGCCGTCAGGGCAGCGCGGCCGCCGGTGCCTGCGGCGGCGCGGGCGCCGGCACCGGGGCGGCCGCAACGGCCCCCGGCAGGCGTGCCGCGATGACCGACTGCCACAGCCGATATCCCTCGTCAGTCAGGTGCAGCCGGTCGCCGCGGAACAGTTCGGGCCGCGGCCGGCCGTCGGCGCCGAGCATGGGCGTGAAGACGTCGATGTATTCGCTGTCGGGCAGAAGATTGAGATAGGCCGAGATCACGTTGTTGGTCTCGCGGACCAGCGGCATCAGGTGCTCGCGCGAGGGGCTCGGCTTGACCGAGATGAAGCTGATGCGTGTGTTGGGCAGCTCGGCGCGCACGGCGTTGGCAAATCGCGCAAAGCTTTCGAGCACCTGCAACGGCGTGCGGCCTTCGGCCAGGTCGTTGTCGCCGGCGTACACCAGCACGTGCCGCGGCTTGTAGCGCACCACCAGGTCGCGCGCGAACAGGCTGCAGTCGGCCATGGTCGAACCGCCGAAACCGCGGTTGACGATGCCGGGCACCTGGCGGAAATCCTGCGAGAGGTTCTTCCACATGCGCACGGTGGAGCTACCCACGAACACCACGCCGCCGGGTGGTGGGAACTGCTGCTGGTCGGCCCGGGCGAAGGCGGCGAGCTCGTTGTGCCAGCGCGCCTTTGCGGCGAGGTATTCGGAGGAAGCGTCCGCGGCGGTGGCGCCGTCCGCCTCGTAGGGGAAGGCGGCCGACGCGGTCTGGGCATGCGAGGCAAGCGCTGCCGTCAATAGTGCGGCGGCGAGCAGCGCGGATTTCATCGAAGACATCGGGAAGACAGGAAGCAGATCAGATGGTTTTCTCAATCAGGGCGCCCTTGAACACAACGGGGCCCTTCGGGCCGCTGCCGGGTGGCACGCCGCCCTTGGCTTCCAAGGTAACGGCCAGGGTCGGCACGGCGTGGACATCGGATTCTGACGCAGGCAGCCGCAGCGCTGGCGCGTGGTCGAGCACGCCGAGCGAGCGCGGCGAGCCGCCCGGCGGCAGGGCCCAGAGCTGCAGCGATTTGTCGGCGCCTTCGTCGTAGCTGCCTACGCGCTGCAGCACCAGTTGCCGCTTCCTGGGATCGAAGGTCACGAGCATCGAGGCGGCGGCCTTGTCGTCGGACAGCACCGCCACGTACTGGATCGCCGGCGCGTTCTGCAACTGGTCGCGCAGGTTCAACCCGACCACAACCGCCATGACGGTGGCCAGCGCGCCGGCCGCCGCAGCGCCGCGCCAGAGTGCGAGGCTGCGCAGCCAGCCGCCCTCTGCAGGCGAAGGTGCCGGGGACACGTTGCGCTGCCGCTCGATGGCGTGCTGTCCCTTTTCGGCATCGATCATGTTGCGGATGCGGGTCCACACCGCGGCGTCGGGGACGACCGGGCTTTGCAGTTCGGTCATGCTCGCGAGCCGGCCCTGCCAGACCAGCGCCGCGGCGCGCACGGACGCCTGTTCGCGCGCCAGGGTTTCAAAGCGCCGGCGGGCGCCGCCGCGCAACGTGCCGAGCGCATGGCTCGCGGCCAGCAGCTCGAGCAGTTCGGGATGGGCGAGAAGGTTCATTGAAAGCGTGCCTTTGACGTCGCGGCTAGGCGAAGCGCCCCATGCACAGGCGCAGTTTTTCGAGGCCGCGCCGGATCCAGGTCTTGACCGTGCCCAGCGGCAGCTTGAGCTGCTCGGCCAGTTCGCCGTGGCTCAGCTCGCGCAGGTAGGCCAGGCTCACGACCTCGCGCTGGCGGGCCTCGAGCTGGCTCAGGCACTGGTGCAGCGCCCAGGCCTGCTCGCTGGCATCGGCTGTGTCGGCGGGATTGGGCGCGTCGGACTCGAGGGTCTCGGCCATCAGCTCGTCGAACTCCTGGGTGAGCTGGGCGCGATCAGCGGTGCGGCGGCGCAGCAGGTCGAGCGAACGGCTGCGCACGATCAGGCCCAGCCAGGCGAGCGGCGGGCTGAGCGTGCCGCGGTAGTCGCCGGCCACGCGCCAGACCGTCATGAACGATTCCTGCAGCACATCCTCGGCCCATTCGCGCTGCCGCACGACCCGCATCGCCAGGCCCATGAGCCTGGGCGCCGTGCGGTCATAGAGCAGGCGCAGGGCAGCCTCATCGCGACGGCCGATGCGATCGATCAGCAAGATCAGTTCGGCGTCGGGGCTGGGTGCTGTCATGGGCGGATTGTGGGGCATTGGCCTGCATGGAAAAGATACGGCGGCGCGGCCCCGACGGATTCACTTCGGCGGCCGTGAATCCATTCGGCCGCGACTTCCGTACAGGCCTGCGAGGCCGTCGAAAACGCACGACACCAGGCACGGACTCGCGCTCCATTCACCGTCATCGATCCGAAGAAATTCGGACAAAGGAACCGACCATGACCATCCGCATCCTGACTGCGCTCGCCACCGCCGCCGGCCTGGCCGCCTGTTCCGGCATGGGCGCCAAGCCCCCGATTTATTCGCAGGCCGCCCTGCCCGATGCCGTGAAAGTGCCGGCCGGACACGCGGTGGCCATGGAGACCGTGGGCGCCGGCGAGATCACCTACGAATGCCGGGCCAAGGCCAGCATGCCCGGCCAGCACGAATGGGTCTTCGTTGGCCCCGACGCCAGGCTGTTGGACCGCAGCGGCAAGCAGGTGGGCAGGTACTACGGCCCGCCCGCCACCTGGGAGAGCACGGACGGCTCCAAGGTCACGGCCACGCAGGTGGCGGTGGCGCCCAACGGCAGCGGCAACATTCCGCATCAGCTGGTGAAGGCGAATCCGGCGATGGGCACGGGCGCCATGCAGGGCGTGAGCTACATCCAGCGCGTGTCGACGCAAGGCGGCGTGGCCCCGACCGCAGCCTGCGACGCCTCGGCCATGGGCCGCAAGCAGGTCGTGAAGTACCAGGCCGACTACATCTTCTACCGCGCCATCTGAGCGTCCTCGGGCCCCGCTTTCCGCCGCCCGGAAAACATTTGGCAACGTATACTGCCTCGCAAAATCGGAGCGGGGCGCACCAAGGTGCGGGGCGGGAATGAAGCAAATAGCGATCGTTGTCGCGCTCTGCGTGGGCGCGTGGTACTTTTTCATCGGCGGGCGCAAGCTCGACGAAGTCATGGTGCGCCAGTACTACGAGAAAGAGGCGCACGCCATCTATTCGCGCGACGCCGAGAAGCTGTGCGAGCAGCTCAGCAAGAAAGCCGTCATCCAGAGCAAGACGGTGATGATGGGCCGCACGCAGGAGACCACCAGCGACCGCGAACAGGCCTGCGAGTCCGTGCGCAAGACCTTCAAGATGTTCGAGACGGTGGGCGAGGGCATGGGCGGCATTCTCACCATCGAGTACGAGTACCACATCGACAGCGTCCAGATTGCGAGCGACCGCAAGAGCGCCACCGTGGAAGGCACCAGCGTGCTGAAGATGGGCGAGGCCGCGATGCAGTTCAAGAGCAGCTTCACGCAGCGGCTGGAGCGCGAGCTGGGCAAGATGCGGCTCGTGCGCGGCGACGACGTCACGGTGGTGCGCCTGGGCGGGCGCGGCGCCATGAGCCAGAGCGACTTCTTCAAGTAAACGGGCTCGCACCATGCCCGCCAACGATTCGCTCCCGCCCCCGCCGCCTTTCTGGCACCGCCTCAACAGCTTCTTCGCGTTTCCGTTCCAGCTGCGGCCGTTGATGTATGGCCTTGGGCTCGCGTTCTGCAGCCTGCTGTTCGAGGTGCTTCCCTTTGTCCACCCGGGGCTGTCGCTGCTGCTGATCGAGCTGGGCATCGTGCTCGCGGCCAGCCGCTATGGCTTCAAGGTGACCGCGCTCGGTTCGCGCGGCATCTGGCGCTCGGCCGATTTTCCGCGCGAGCTGAACGAGGACTGGGTCAACCTGCCGTGGAAGCTGTTCGCCATTTCGGTGGTGCAGGGCGCGCTGATCGGCTGGCTGGCATGGTTCGAGCCGGTGCTCGGTACCGTGGCGCTGTTCGTGGTGTCGTTCACCTTTCCGGCCGCGGTGATCGTGCTGGTGCAGTCGGGCAGCTTCTTCCAGGCCATGAACCCCGGCCATGTGATGGATGCGATGCGCATCATCGGCTGGCCCTATGCGCTGCTGTGCTTCTTCCTGTTCCTGCTGAGCACGGGGGCGCAGATCGCCATCGGCGTGCTGCTGCCGATGATCAATGGGGTCATCGTGCTGCCGATCGCCAATTTCGCATTCATCTACTTCGGCTGGGTGATGGCGAGCCTGCTCGGCTACGTGATGTACCAGCACCACGACGCCTTCGGCATCGACCTCTTGCCCGGCGGCGGCGTGGACGACGGCGCGCCGGCGGACCGCCGTACGCCGGAGCAGATCGCCGCGCAGCGCACCGATGCCGAAGTGGCGCAGCTGGTCACCGAGGGCGACCTGGCCGGCGCGCTGGGCGTGGCCTACGAGGCGCAGCGCGTGGCACCGGCCGACGACCTGGCGGCGCAGCGCCGCTACCACCGCGTGCTGCTGGTCTCGCCCGACAAGGCGGCCACCTTGCTCGACCATGCGCGCCGCTACATTCCGCTGCTGCTGCGGCGCGACCTGGCGTCCGAGGCGCTGAAGGTCTTCAGGGCCTGCCGCGAGAAGGACAAGGCTTTTGCGATCGACGACGCACCCACGGTGATGTTGCTGGCCAAAGCCGAATGGCGCAACGGCGATGCCCATGCCGCGCTGGCGCTGTTGTCGGGTTTCGATCGGCGGTTTCGCGGGCATGCGGCCATTCCGCAAGCCTATGAGCTGGCAGCTCGGGTGCTGGTGCAGGGGCTGGGCCGCACCGACATGGCGCAGCCCATTCTGACGACGCTCGAATCGCGCTTTCCGGAGAGCGAGCAGACGCAGGAAGTGCGCTGGCTGCTGCGGCCGACCGCCTAGCTTGCCTGGCTGATCAAGCGCGCTCGAGGGCGCGTGTCACCATATCGTTGGGCGCGATCCGCAGCAGGTGCGGCAGCCATCCGACGGCCATGTCGCGCTCGCCGGCATGCAGCAGGCCATTGGCGCAGACCGACAGGGTGTCGGCCAGCTCGGGATGGTCGGGCGCGGTCTTCAGCAGCACGCGGCACAGCTTGTCGGCATCCTGGAACTGGCGCACGCGCGTGAAACGGCGCGCGAGCCGCGCCATGTCGTCGGGTTTGAGCCGGGCGCCCGGCTTGGCTTGGTCGAGGTAGGTGGTGTAGCTGGCGTGCTGCAAGGCCAGCGTGTCTTGGTCGGTGGCCGGCAGGCGGAAGATGCGGCGCGCGGCGTGATGAAAGTCTTCGCCCGCGGGCTGGAGCCGCGCGGTGTTGAACCAGGCGCGCAGTGTGTCGGTGTCGCCGGGCCGCAATGCGGCGGCAGCACGCCATTCGGCCGTGGCGGCCTCGAACTTCATGGCAGCGCCCAGCCGGCGTGCCGCGGCCACGTGGCCATTGAACTCCTCGTCGCCGTCTGATTGTTCCGAGGCCACGGTCTCGGGCGTCTTCACCCGTTTCAGCGCCATGGCGCAGGCCATGAGTGCCGCGCCCGTCAAAAGGCCGCCCAGGTGGGCCATGTATGCGATGCCCTGGCCGCCCACCAGATGCTGGAGCAACTCGTTGGCAATCCAGGCCGGCAGCAGCAACAGGGCCGGCGCGGTGACGTAGTTGAAATAGAAGAAGAGCTGGTAGAAGAACCGGATGCGCCGCAGCCGGTACATCACGGCGTACATGCCCATCAGCGCCGACACCGCGCCCGAGGCGCCGAGGCCGTAGCTGCCCTTGCCCGCATAGGCCCAGTCGGCCAGCACCGACGCGCCCACCGCGCCCAGGATGTAGAAACTCAGGTAGGTGCCGCGGCCCAGCGCCAGCTCGACCGAGAACCCGAACAAGAAGAGGAACAGCATGTTGCCCAGCAGGTGCCCGGTGCTGCCGTGCAGGAAGGCCGCGGTGACCCAGGTCCAGGGCTTGAATTCGGCGTCCTTGGTGTAGTCCTGCGCCCAGCGTTCGGTAAACGGCGCGGGCTGCATCGATTCGTACTGCTGGCGATCGCGCTTCCACTCGGCGTATCGTGGATTGGCGGGCGTGACCACGCCATCTGCTCGGAGCTTTTGCAGGAACGTTTTTTCCTGCTGCATGCCGTCGAGCAGCGGCCCTGTCTGCTTGCGGGCCAGCAGCCGCTGCGCGGCTTTGGCGCGCGGCGAACGCGTTTCCTCGAGCCAGGCCACGAAGGGCGGCAGCTCCAGTTCGGGCAGCACGCTCTGTGCGTAATAGTGGGCCGCGCGTTCGTCGGCCTTTTCTTCACTGCGCTGCGGCCCCCAGAACACGATCATGTTCACGAGGATCAGCAGCACCGTCATCCACGGCGGATTGCGCCAGCTCGGTTTGTTTTCGAGCGGGATGGCGTAGAACAAGCGGCGCTTTCGATCAGGCGAGGCGTGCGCGATGGCGCGCGATTTGTGCCTTCACTTGCGCCGGCGCGGTGCCGCCCAAAATGTTGCGCGCATTGAGCGAGCCGCGCAGGCTCAGCACGTCGTACACGTCCTTCTCGATCTTCGGGTTGAACTGCTGCAGCACGGCCAGTGGCAGCTCCGCGAGGTCGACCTTGTGCGAGGTGGCCGCTTTCACGGCATGGGCCACGGTTTCGTGTGCGTCGCGGAAGGGCAGGCCCTTCTTCACGAGGTAGTCGGCCAGGTCGGTGGCGGTGGCGTAGCCGCGCAGGGCGGCGGCTTCCATGGCCTCGGGCTTCACGGTGATGCCGCCGATCATCTCGGCAAAGATGCGCAGCGTGTCCTTCAGCGTGTCGACGGTGTCGAACAGCGGCTCCTTGTCTTCCTGGTTGTCCTTGTTGTAGGCCAGCGGCTGGCCCTTCATCAGGGTGATGAGCGCCATCAGGTGGCCGACCACGCGGCCGGTCTTGCCGCGCGCGAGTTCGGGCACGTCGGGGTTCTTCTTCTGCGGCATGATCGAAGAGCCGGTCGTGAAGCGGTCGGCAATCTGGATGAAGCCGAAGTTCTGACTCATCCAGAGAATGAGTTCCTCGCTCATGCGGCTGATGTGCACCATGCACAGGCTGGCCGCGGCGGTGAACTCGATGGCGAAGTCGCGGTCGCTCACGGCGTCCAGGCTGTTCTGGCACACGCCGTCCATCTTCAGCGTTTTGGCGACCAGCTCACGGTCGAGCGGGTAGCTGGTGCCGGCCAGTGCGGCGGCGCCCAGCGGCAGGCGGTTGACGCGCTTGCGCACGTCCTGCAGGCGCTCGGCGTCGCGGCTGAACATTTCCACGTAGGCCAGCATGTGGTGGCCAAAGCTCACCGGCTGCGCCACCTGCAGGTGCGTGAAGCCGGGCAGGATGACCTCGACGTTCTTCTCGGCGATGTCCACCAGCGAAACCTGCAGCGCGACGAGCAGTTCGGCAATCAGGTCGATTTCGCCGCGTAGCCACAGGCGCACGTCAGTGGCGACCTGGTCGTTGCGGCTGCGGCCGGTATGCAGGCGCTTGCCGGCGTCGCCCACGAGCTGGGTCAGCCGGGCTTCGATGTTCAGGTGCACGTCTTCCAGGTCGAGTTTCCACTCGAAGGCGCCCGATTCGATTTCACTGCGGATCTGCGCCATCCCACGCTCGATCTCGGCGTGGTCCTGCGCGGCGATGATGCCCTGCGCGGCCAGCATGCCGGCATGCGCCAGAGAACCCTCGATGTCGGCCTGCCACAGACGCTTGTCGAAGAACACGCTCGCGGTGTAGCGCTTCACGAGGTCGCTCATGGGTTCGGAGAACAGGGCCGACCAGGCTTCGGATTTCTTGTCGAGTTGGTTTTGAGTCATGGGAACCGTTGGAGAGGCAATAATGGGTTGGTTACCCAATGTATCTGTGATGCGCAACCCGGCGATTTTATCGGCCAGCTCCACCCCCACGCCTTCGGCCCCGCCGGAAAGAGGGCGTTTGACCGCGCGCGGCAGCACGGGACTGTTCGACGCCTGCCAGATCGGCGTGGTGCTGCGCACGGTGCTCTTCGTGGAGGCCCTGGTGGCGACGGCCACGCTGTTCGTCTCGTCCACCCCGATGGGATGGCTGGTGCAGACCGCCACCGTCACGGGCGGCGCCTTGCCTGCCACCCTGTTGTGGCTGGTGGCCGCCTGCGGGCTGAAGAAGCCGCTCGGTCGTCTGCCCCGGCAGGCGCAGTACGCGGCGGGGGCCGCGCTCGGTGCCTTGTCCGCGCTCTACGGCTGCGGCCTGCTGCGGCTCACCGGCGTTCTTGGTACGGCGCCGTGGCTGGCCAGTGCCGTGGCGGGCGCCTTCATTGCGGGCCTCGTGATGGCGGCGATGGTGCTGCGCGCGCGCGGCCAGACGCCGGCCGCCATGACGGCCCGGCTGGAGGAGCTGCAGTCGCGTATCCAGCCGCACTTTCTGTTCAACACCCTCAACAGCGCCATTGCCCTGGTGCGCGAGGAGCCGGCCAAGGCCGAGACCATGCTGGAAGACCTGGCCGAGCTGTTTCGCCAGGCGCTGGCCGACCCGGGCGAATCTGGCACGCTGGCCGACGAGATCGCGCTGGCCGAGCGCTACCTGGCCATCGAGCAGGTGCGTTTCGGCGACCGCCTGCGCATCCGCTGGGACCTGGACGCCGCCGCCAGCAATGCCCGGCTGCCGCCACTTTTGCTGCAGCCACTGGTGGAAAACGCCATCAAGCACGGGGTGGAGCCCAGTCCCGATGGCGCCAAGCTGCGCATCCGCACCGAGCGCCGTGGCAGCGTGGTGGTGATCGAAGTGGTCAACAGCCTGCCGCCCCTACGCTGGGCCGACGAGCCTTTGCCGCGCGGCCATGGCATTGCGCTGGCCAACGTGCGCGACCGGCTTCGGCTGCTGCACGACATGCAGATGCAGTTCAGCGCCGGCATGGACCAGAAGAACTACCGCGTACGGATTGCCATTCCCGCCGAACCATGACCCTCAAGACCCTGATCGTCGACGACGAAGCCCTGGCCCGCTCGCGCCTGCGAACCCTGCTGCGCGACTGCCAATCGCCCGCTGCCGAGGTGGTGGCCGAGGCCGCGCAGGGCGCCGAGGCACTGCAACACCTGGAGAACATGGCGCTCGACCTGGTGCTGCTCGACGTGCACATGCCCGGCGTCGATGGCATCGAGGTGGCGCGCGCCCTGCGCGACCGGCCCGATGCGCCAGCCGTGGTGTTCGTGACCGCCCATGCGGCCCATGCGGTGACCGCCTTCGACCTGGACGCGGTCGACTACCTGACCAAGCCGGTGCGCGCCGAGCGCCTGCAGCAGGCGCTCCAGAAGGCCGAGCGCTTCTTGAAGGAGCGGCGCGCGCTGCAGGCGAATGCCCTGTCGGAAAGCGTGCTCATCCAGGACCGCGGCCGCGCCGAGCGGGTGCCGCTGTCCGAAGTGCTCTACCTGAAATCGGAGTACAAGTACCTCACGGTGCGCACCGCCTCGCGCAGCCACATCCTGGATGGCTCGCTGAATGAATTCGAGGAGCGGTATCCGGGGCGCTTCCTGCGGGTGCACCGCAATGCGCTGGTGGCACGCTCGGCCATCCGCGCGCTGGAGAAATACGACGACGGGGAAGACGCCGAAGGCTGGGCCCTGCGGCTCGATGCGATTCCCGAACCCGTCGCGGTGTCGCGGCGGCAACTGGCTGCAGTGCGCGAAGTGCTGAAGGAACCGCGATGAGCGACGACAGGAATACCACCGGGCAGGGCGCGGCGGTGCAAGAGGCTCCCGAAGCCGTGGAGCCCCCGCCGGAACTGCCGCCCGAACCCGTGCCGGAGCCGCTGCGGGAAGCCACGGAATCGGAAACAAGGCCCGAACCGGAGCCCGAGCCCGACCGCGTGCTGCTGCACATGCCGGTCGACGTGCGCAGCGCATCGCTGGTGGTGCTCGCCGTGCTCGCCAGCGTCTTCGCCTTGCGCTGGGCGTCGGCGGTTTTCATTCCGCTGATGCTGAGCCTCCTGATGAGCTACGCGCTGTCGCCGCTGGTCGACATGCTCGAGCGCTGGAGGGTGCCGCGCTGGATCGGTGCGGCGGTGATCCTGCTGAGTTTGGGCGGCGGCCTGGGCTGGACCGGCTATTCGCTGTCGGGCAGCGCCTCGGAGCTTCTCGATGCCTTGCCGGTGGCCGCGCAGAAGCTGCGCCAGGCCGCGCGCAGCGACAAGAACGCCGCCGCCACGCCGCTGGACAGCGTGCAGCAGGCCGCTGCGCAGCTCGAACGCGCGGCCGAGGAGAACTCCGCCCGCGTCGCGGCTCGCAAGGGCGTGGCCCGCGTCATCATCGAGCGGCCGCCCTTCAACGTGCGGGAGTACTTGTGGAGCGGCACCGTCGGGTTGCTGGGCGCTATCGGGCAGCTCACGCTGGTCGCCTTTCTCACCTTCTTCGCGCTGTGCTCCGGCAACACGTTCCGGCGCAAGCTGATCAAGATCACGGGCCCGAGCCTGCAGAAGAAAAAGATCACGGTGCATGTGCTGGACGACATCACGCAGAACATCGAGCGCTATCTGCTGGTGCAGATACTGACCAGCATGCTGGTCGGGGTTGCCACGGGCGTGGCGTTCTGGTCCCTTGGCCTGGACAACGCCGCCGTCTGGGGCATCGTGGCGGCCGTGACCAATCTCATGCCGTACATCGGCTCGGTGATCATCATGGCCGCGGCGGGGCTGGTGGCCTTCGTGCAGTTCAACACCATCGAAATGGGCCTGCTGGTGGCCGGCACGTCGCTGATCATCCACACCCTCGTCGGCAACCTGCTGGTGCCCTGGCTCACCAGCCGCACCAGCCGCATGAACCCCGTGGCGGTGTTCGTCGGCGTGATCTTCTGGGGCTGGCTGTGGGGCGTCTGGGGGCTGCTGCTCGGCATTCCCATCACCATGGTGATCAAGTCGATCTGCGACCGGGTCGAAGACCTGCAGCCGATCGGCGAGTTGTTGGGGGAATAGGCCGGGCTGGTGCGTCGGCGGCTCAGCGCAGCGCACGCTGCATGAGCACGGTGTCGACCCACTGCCCGAACTTGAAGCCGACGTTGCGCAGCACGCCCACCGTCTCGAAGCCGAGGCTCTCGTGCACGCGCTGCGAACCCGCGTTGGCGCTGTTGCCGACCACCGCCACCATCTGCGTGAAGCCGCTCTCTGTGCAGCGCCGGATTACCTCCTGGAGCAGCGCCTTGCCGATGCCGTGGCCTTGCATGCCCGGCGCGACGTAGATCGAATCTTCCACCGTGTGGCGGTACGCCGAGCGGCTGCGGTAGGGACTCGCATAGGCATAGCCGGCCACCTCGCCATCCTTCATGGCCACGAGGTAGGGAAGGCCGCGCGCAACCACGTCGGCGCGGCGCAATTGCATCTGCGGGGCCGTGGGCACTTCTTCCTCGAAGGAGCACAAATCGTGCAGCACGTAGTGGCCGTAGATCGCCTGCACGGCCGGCACGTGGTTCGGCCCGGCATCGAGGATCTCGACGGCGGGGGATGCAAGGGTGGATGAGGGCATGCGCCGATCTTGACCCGACGGCATCGATAAGTGAAGCTTCGTTGATCTATGCAAGGCATAAGAAATACTTTGGACAAGACACTGAACCTCGACCAGCTGAAATCGTTCGGGCTGGTGATCGAAACCGGCAGCTTCTCGGCCGCGGCCGACCGGCTCGGCCTCACGCAGCCGGCGGTGAGCCTGCAGATCCGCCAGCTGGAGCGCAGGCTGGCGGTGCGCCTGATCGAACGGGTAGGCAAGCGCGCCAAGGCCACGCCGGCGGGCGTCGAACTGCTTCGGCACATTCAGCACATCGAAACCGCGGTGGAGAACGCCATCGACGCATTGGCGGACCATGCCAGCGGCGTCACGGGCCGCGTCCGCCTGGGCACTGGCGCAACGGCCTGCCTGTATTTTTTACCGGCGCTGCTGCGCGGCCTGCGCGAGCAGTTTCCGGCGCTCGGCATCGTGGTGAGCACAGGCAACACCGACGACCATGTGCGCAGGGTGGAAGAAAACAGCATCGACCTCGCGCTGGTCACGCTGCCGGCCGCGGGGCGCTCGCTGAGCGTGGTGCCGGTGCTCGACGACGAGTTCGTCGCTATTGGCCGCAGCGATCTCGCGCCGCTGAAGGCGCGCGTGGCGCCCGCCGAACTGGCCGCCTTGCCGCTGGTGCTGTTCGAGCCCGCGGCCAACACCCGCAAGCTGGTCGATCGCTGGTTCGCGGCCGATGGCCTGCAGCCGCAGCCCGTGATGGAGCTGGGCAGCGTCGAGGCAATGAAGGAGATGGTGGCCGCGGGGCTGGGCTACGGCATCGTGCCGCGCATGGCCATGGCGGGCCGCGGCGCCCACCCCGGCCTGAAGGTGAGCCAGCTGAGCCCGCGCATGCACCGCACGCTGGCTGTCGTGATCCGGCGCGACAAGCCGGTCAACAAGGCGCTGCGCGTGGTGCTCGACGCGATCGTCGCGGCCGGCAAGAAGGGCAAGGCCGCGCCGCTTGCTACTCGGCCGAAAAAGTAGCGAGGGTAGAGCCACCGCGCGCGCGGCCCAGCGTGCCGACGATGAGCGCGGCAATCAGCACCAGCACGCCGCTGAGCACCATCGCGCTCGAGATGCCGTAGTTGTCGACCGTGACGCCGCCGATCAGCGCGCCGGAAGCAATCGCCACCTGGAAGCCGCTCACGAGCAGTGCCTGGCCGGCTTCGGGTGCATCGGGCACGGCATCCATCATCCAGCCCGTGAGCGCCACCGGGATCAGACCGAAGGCCACGCCCCAGATGAAGACCACGACCGCGCCGGCCACGAAGCCGCTGCCGATCACCGTGGACAGCAGCAACGCCGTCGCAAGCATCAGCGCCGCGAGCAGGGTGGTGCCGCGCACGCTGCGCGCCACCAGGCTGCCGCCGATGAAGGTGCCGATGAATCCGACCGCGCCGTAGACCAGCAGCAGCGTGGAGACCGAGTTCGGCACCAGCCCGAACACCTGCTGCAGCAGCGGCTTCAGGTAGGTGTAGGCCGCGAAGTGGCCGGCAATGAAGAACAGCACCGCGAGCAGGCCGACCTGGGCCATGCGCCGCGTCAATGGCGTGAGCAGGTCGCGCGCACCGATGGCGCGCACCGGCGGTATCGCGGGCAGCAGCCACAGCTGCACCACCAGCACCAGCGCCGCGAGCGCGCCGGTCACGGCGAAGGAAGCGCGCCAACCAAACAGCGTGCCGAGGAACGAGCCCGCGGGTACGCCGAGCACGGTGGCGGCGGACACGCCCGCCAGCACCAGTGACATGGCCCGGGCCTTCGAGGCATCGGGCACCAGCTGCGTGGCCGCGGCCGGCGCAAAGGTCCAGAAGCCGCCGACGCTCAGGCCCAGCATGAGCCGCGCGACCAGCATGGTGGCAAAGTTGGGCGCAAGGGCGGCCAGCAGATTCGAGGCGATCAGAAGCGCGGTGAGTGCAATCAGCACGGTGCGCCGGTCGAGGCGGCCCGAGGCGACGATCAGCGCCGGCCCGGCGAAGGCGGCCAGCACGCCGGGCATGGTGATCATCAGGCCGGCCGTGCCGTCGGACACGTTCAGGCCGCGCGCGATGTCGGTCAGAAGGCCGATGGGCATGAACTCGGTCGACACCATCGCGAAGGTGCCCACGGCAATCGAGCCGACGGCCAACCAGGCGGAACGGGTGGAGCGGTCGGCCTTGGCCGGCTCGGGCACCAGATCGTCGGCGCAGGGGTTGCTGCTGGGTGAATTCATCATGGGAAGAAGGTCCTGGGATCGCATCGGCGAAGCGTGAGCCGACACGTTGTTGCGAAAGGCCGTTCAGTGTCGAAGCGGATGGGCCTTTCACAAAGGGGCTCTCCAGCAGTAGTCAGTTTCCCAGGGACGAACAATCGCCCCTTTTGCGTTGTTCCCTCTTTCTCGATGGCGTCAGATGCGTGGTTGCAGCACCCGCCCGTCGCCGATGAACGAGTCGCCCACCAGTACACGAAAGCTCTCGCCTTCGCGGAACTTCACTGCTGCGATGTCCGGCGCCAGCAGTTCGACGTCGAGCGCATGCGGCGTGCCCCGCTCGAGCACTTCGCCCTGCGGCACGAACCAACGCGCCGAGAAGCCCTCGTTGCCGACCACCAGCGCGCAGCGGTATTCGCCCGCCGAAAGCGGCACGTTGTGCGAAAGCAGCGCCGTCGGTCGCAGCGTGAGTTCGACACGAAGGTGCGGCGTGAACGTGCCCGCCGCATCGAAGCCCACGGGCTCGGCCGGAGGCGCGCGCCGAGGAATCTTGCCAATGAGCCAGCCGATGACGTTGCCGATGACGGGCACCCAAAGCACCATCAGCAGCGTGCCGATGTCGCGCGTGGTCGACCCGCGCTCCGCGTAGTGGCGCACGAGCCCGCCCGCAATCGCCACGCACAGCAGGATGATGACGATGAGTTTGCGGCGGGACTGGATGGTGGTCATGGAAGTGCGGGTGGAATCGGCACGCGGACCTTAACCCACCCGCAGCACGGCATCCGCCGGCAGCGCCTGCCAGTCGATCCATTCACCGATGGCGGCATGGTGCGTCGGCGTCGCCGCTGCATCCGGCGTTCCCCATTGCAGCGTCAAACGCCGTGGCCCGAGCCGCAGCGCCATCTCGAACCCCGGCCAGTGCGCCGGCACGCGCGGCGTCAGCGAGAGCTCGCGGCCCTTCACGCACAGGCCCAGCAGTGTTTCGACCGCGGCGCGGTGCAGCCATGCGGCCGAGCCGGTGTACCAGCTCCAGCCGCCGCGGCCGACATACGGCGCGGCACTGTAGATGTCGCCGGCCATCACGTAGGGCTCCAGTTCGTAGGCGGGCCCGCGCTCCGGATGCGCGGCGCGGTGGGCGGGGCTCAGGCCTTCGAAGCTTTGCCATGCCGCTTCGTGGTCGCCCTGGAGCGCCTGCGCCATCAGCGCCCACACGGCGCCATGCGAATACTGACCGCCGTTCTCGCGCACGCCGGGCGGGTAGGCCTGGATGTAGCCGGGGTTGTTGGCCGAATGGGCGAAAGGCGGTGCCAGCAGGCGGAGCAGCCCTGCCGGCTCGTCGCGCAGGTGCTTCTCGATGGCAGCCATCGCCGGGGCGGTGTGCGCATCGTTCGACGCGCCGGAGAGCACCGACCAAGCCTGCGCGATCAGGTCGATGCGGCACTCGTCGTTGGCCGACGAACCGAGCGGCGCGCCGTTGTCGAAGAAGGCGCGGCGGAACCAGGCACCGTCCCAGCCGGCGTCGTGCAGCGCTGTGATCCAGCCGCGCCGCGCCTCGTTCCAGCGCGCAGCCCGACCGTGCTCGCCGCGGGCTTGCGCAATCGGCGCGAACTGCTCGACCACGCGGCACAGGAACCAGGCTAGCCAGACTGACTCGCCGCGGCCTTCGTGGCCGACCCGGTTCATGCCGTCGTTCCAGTCGCCGGTGCCCATCAGCGGCAGGCCGTGCACACCGGTTTCAAGGCTGCGATCGATGGCCAGTGCGCCGTGCTCGAACACACTCGCCATGCGGCCGCTGTGCTGCGGCACGTAGTAGGCGTCTTCGGCGCCCTCGGGAATCGCGGGGCCTTCGATGAACCCGACCGCGTGGTCGAGCAGCGCTGCATCGCCGGTCACCTCGACGTAATGCGCGGTCGCAAAGGGAAGCCACAGCAGGTCGTCCGAAAAATGCGTGCGCACGCCCGCGCCGCCAGGCATGTGCCACCAGTGCTGCACGTCGCCTTCGGGAAACTGGCGCGCCGCATTGACCAGGATCTGCTCGCGCAGCCGCGATGGGTCGGTGAGCGCAAAGGCCATCGCGTCCTGCAACTGGTCGCGAAAGCCGAAAGCGCCCCCGGCCTGGTAGAAGCCGGCTTTCGACCAAAGCCGGCAGGCCAGCGTCTGGTAGATGAGCCAGCGGTTGACCATGGCGTCGAACAGCGGATCGGGCGTGCGCACTTGCAGGCGGCCCAGCAGCTCGTCCCAGAAACCACGCGCCGCTGCCAAGGCCTCGTGCACATCGCGCTGGCTCCAGCGGCGAGCGAGCGCCAGCGCCGCGTCGGCATTGCCTGCGTGGCCGAGCACGAAGCTGAACTCCGCCGTCTCGCCGGCACCGATGACGAATTCGCCGCCGATGGCGGCGCAGGCGTCCAGCCCGCCGCCTGCGCGCCGCGCCAGCGTGTCGGGCACTTCGACGATCCCGCGCCCGGCAAAGAACTCGTTGCGATCGCAAGTCCATTGCGTGGCACCCGGCGATCCGGCCAGCAGCAGGAAGGCTGTGCTGCCGCCGAAGCCCGCGCTCGATTCACGCTGCTGGCCGAACACCGCGGGCAGGTCTTCGGGCTTCCAGCAATGCGCGGTCCGCCGCTCGCCGCGCGCGGCGCCGAGTTGCCACTCGACCATGCCGAGGGCGCGCAGGCGTCGTTGGCTGGTGCCTTCGTTGCGCACGCGCACGTGCACCAGCTTGACGGCGTCGTCCCGGTCCGCGAAGAAGGTGGTTTCGAGTGCCAGGTTCTGTTGAAGGCATTCGAAGACCGTGTAGCCCTGGCCATGCCGCACGCGGTGGCGCACCTCACTCTCGTGCTCCGCACCCTGGCCGGCCGGCGTGAGCGGCAGCATGGCGCGGGAGGCGACGTCTTGCAGCAGGTAGTGCTCGAAGGCTGGGTCCTGCACCGGATCGTTCGACCACGGCGTGACCTGGTGCATGCGGCTGTTGCCAGCCCAGGTGAAGCCGGTGCCCCATTCGGACACCTGGAAGCCGAAATTGGCATTGGCGATCACGTTGATCCAGGGGCGCGGTGTGCGGTGGCCGGCGTCGATGTCGAAGCGGAATTCGCCGCTATCGGCATCGAAGCTTCCCGTGGGCGCTTCCGCTGAAGGGCCACCCGCGAGCCGTGCCAGCAGCGCGACGCGTGACGATGCCGCCGGAATCTCGGGGTCCGTTCCCGTGTCGACACGTGCCTCGTGCAGCGCTGCCACCTGCATTTCGAGCGAGCGCCCATCGGCGGTGAACACCACGCGCGCCAGCTTCGACAGCGCGGCTTTCTCGGAAGGCGCCACCTCGTGGTCGCGCAGCAGGTAGAAGCCCGCCGTGTCGTTGCGCGGAAAACTGTTCTGGGTCTGGTGCGCGACGCGCAGGCGCAGGGCTTCGATCTCGCGCTGCAACGGCATCAGGTAGGAGTTCGGCTCGCTGTTGAGCACCACCAGGTCGCAGGCCACGCCGCCAAAGCCCCACCACGGCTGCGCGCGCAGCAGCGCGTTGACGAGTCCCATGCCGTTCATCGAATGGATGGCGACCAGCACGATCGGCTTGTCGCCCGAAATGCCGAAGCGCCAGATCTGGCGCAGGTCGATCAATCCGCGGTCTTTCATCGCGCGCGGCGTGGTGTAGGTGAGGATGGTCGTCAGGTCTTGCAGCGCGAAGGTTTGCGCGGGCGCAATGCTCAGGTCGCGCAAGCGCACCTGCGCCAGCGTGGCGGCCATGCGCATCGCGCGCTCCACGTGCATCGGCTCCAGGTAGCGGTCGATGCTGGGCATCAGCGCCTCGACGCTTTCGTCCGCGGCAGTCGCGAAGCTCAGGTGCGCGGTGGCCCCCGGTGCGATCGACAGGCGTACGCGCAGGCATGCGATGGGATCGAGGCCGTTCACCGGTGTGCTGTCTGGCGCCATGGGCTGCGGATCGAGCGCGGGGCTCGCGAGCGAACGGTTGCGGCCGATGAAGGCGCGCCGGTCGGTCATGCAGTCGATCGAAAGCACATGGGCATCGACCGAGGCGAGGAAGTGCGCGGCGGCCACCACCGGGTCGCCATGCAGGCGCGGTTTGCGCGTCATCAGCAGTGCGCGCCACGCGGGTTCCCAGCGCGATTCGACGAACAGGTTGGCGAAGGCCGGATGCGCCTCGTCGGCCTTGGGATTCGACAGCACCGGCTCGAAGTAGGAGACGAGCTCCAGCGTGCGGGTTTTTTCGCCGGTGTTGTGCAGCGTGATGTTGCGCAGCTCGGTGTCGTCTTCGGGGCTGATCAGCACCGTGGTGCGCACTTGCAAGCCGTCGCCGGTTGCATCGAACTGCACCTGCTCCGCAAGAAATCGTGTGCGGTAGCTCCAGCCGGCGCCGGGCGCGGGCAGGGCGGTGAGCGAGACGAGTTCCTGCTGCCCTTCGTCGCGCAGGAAGAAGAAGGTGCCATGGCTGTCGCGCAGGGGATCGTCGCGCCAGCGGGTCACGTTGAACGCGTGCCAGCGGCTCACACCTGCGCCGTTGGCGCGCAGGGCCACCGTGTAGCGCCCGTTCGACAGCAGGTGCGTGGGCTGGAAGCCGGAGGCCGTCGGGTCCACCGCGCGGGGCTGGAACAGCGGCGCCAGTTCGCCCAGGCTGGGTTCGGGCGGCGTGCGCGGGTCCGCGCTGCCGATGATCTGCCGTGGCGTGCGTTCGTGCAGCAGCGACTCGTGCGCCTGCACCAGTGCGGCACTGCCGAACCAGCGCCGCGGCGCCTCGGCGCGCAGCACGTGGCACAGCGCCACGAGCGACATGCCCTGGTGGTGCGCCATGAAGTTGCGCACAACGGTGAAGTCCTGACCTTCGGCCTGGCGCGAGGTGGTGAAGTCGACCGCGTCGTGAAAGCCGAACTCGCCGCGCGCGCCAAGCGATTCGAGCAGTTCCAGGTTGACCACCGCCGCGGCCGGTGCAAGCACCGCGGCCATGGCGCTGGCATAGGGCGCCACCACGCGGTCGGTGGGGGGCGTGCGGCGAAGCGCGAGGCGCGGCACGCCGAAGGGCGAGTACTGGAAGGCCAGTGAATGGTCCTGCGCGAAGTAGGCCGACTCCGAGACGCCCCAAGGCAGGTTCAGCGATCGGCCGAAAGCCTGCTGCTCGGCAATGGCCGCGGTGTTGGCCACCTGCAGCAGGCCGTCGGCGGGCTCGGACATCACGAGCGCGGGCATCAGGTACTCGAACATCGAGCCGGACCACGACTTGAGGCCGGGCTGGTAACCCACCAGCAGGAACGGCCGGCCCAGCGCCATCCAGTGGCGCCGGGGCACGTCGCCCTTGGCAATGGCCAGGAAGCTCAGCAACCGCGCTTCGGAGGCCAGCAGGTCGTAGTAGCTCGCGTCGAGCTCGTTCTCCTCGACGCGCAGGCCGATGTGGAACAGGTGTCGCTTGGGGTCATACAGGCCGCTGAAATCCATGCCGGCGTGCAGCGCGTCGCAGCGCCGTGCCAGCGCCTCCAGCGCGGGTTCCTCGTGGCTCTGGCAGCCTTCCGCGGCGAAGGTGCGGCAGGCCTGGGCGACGGCCACCAGATGGCCCGCAAGGTTGCCGCTGTCCACGCTGGACACATAGGCCGGCGGCAGCAGGCGCAGGGTCTGCGTGTCGTACCAGTTGAAGAGATGGCCCTCGTGCTTCTGCATGCGGTCGATGGTGTCGAGCGTGGCCGTGATGCGCACGATCAGCGCCGCGGTGTCGAGCCAGCCGAACTCGCGCGCGCAGCACGTCGCCAGCAGGTACATGCCGATGTTGGTGGGCGAGGTGCGGTGGGCGACGGTCGGCTGCGGCTCGAGCTGCAGGTTGTCGGGCGGCAGGTGGTTGTCGTCCGGACCGACCACGTGCTCGAAGAACCGCCAGGTGTCTTGCGCCAGTTTTTCGAGGTACGCGCGCTGCTCAGCGCTCAGCGGATCGGGCACGTCCGGATCGACGCGGCTGCTCCACCAGGCCGCGAACGGCGCCAGCGCCCAGGCCAGGAACAGCAGAGGCCCGGCCACAGGGTAGGCGCTCCAGCGCGCCGCCACCACCGCCAGTGCCAGGCAGAACCCGGTACTGAGTGCCGCGTTGCGCAGGAAGGGCGGCAGCCGTTGGCTCGACTGGGCCTGTGCCTGCGCGGTCGTGGTCCATTGGAGCAGATGCCTGCGGCTGACGGTCAGCCGCCATGTCGCCAGGAACATTGCATCGAGCAGCAGGCGCGACTGCGCCGCCAGTTGGACGAACTGCCAGGCCGCGCCAGCCATGGCGCGGAGCAGCTCGACCGCGCCGACCTCGAAGAAGTGGCGCAGCTCGATGGCGCGGCGTGTCGGCACCAGTCCTGCCAATGCGCCGAGCAGCGGCCCCAGTGTGAGCGCTGAAGCGACCGCGGCAAGCGCCCATCCGAGCGGCATGGCCTGCGTGAAGATCACCAGCACCAGCAGCGCGAAAGAGGCGGGCACCACCAGCGAGCGGCGCAGGTTGTCGCCCATCTTCCAGAGCCCGAGCGCGTCGATGCCGAATCGCCTGGCGCGCCATATCAGCGGCAGCAGCTGCCAGTCGCCGCGCACCCAGCGGTGCACGCGCGATGCGGCCACGCCCGCGTGGTGAGGGTGGTCCTCGATCAGCACCACGTCGCTCACCATTGCGCAGCGCGCGACCGTGCCTTCGAGCAGGTCGTGGCTCAGCACCGCGCCTTCGGGCAGGCGGCGATCCAGCGTGGCGTGTACGGCGCGCACGTTCAGCAGGCCCTTGCCGGTGAAGGAGCCGCTGCCGAACACGTCCTGGTAGATGTCGGACGCGCCGCTGCCGTACGGGTCGAGCCCACACTGCCCGGCAAACATCCAGTGGAAGAGCGAGCGCTCGTTGCGCAATGGGAAGGGCGTCACGATGCGCGGCTGGAGGATGCCGAAGCCCGCGACCACGCGCCGGCTTTGCGCGTCGATCTCGGGTGCATTGAGCGGGTGGGCGGCAATCGACACCAGATCTCGCAGCGCGCCCGGCGGCAGGCCGGTGTCGCTGTCGAGCGTCAGCACGTAGGGCGTTCGTCCCGATGCCAGCCGCTGGCCCGATGCGAGCGGCAGAAAGCCGCTGGCGTCGCCCGTTGCCAGGAGGCGCATCAGCATTTCGATCTTGCCGCGCTTGCGCTCCCAGCCCATCCAGCGTTCTTCGGTGCCGCTCCAGCTGCGCGGGCGGTGCAGCAGCAGGAAGCGCGAGGCCGCGCCTGTGGTCGCTGGATATTTCGCATTGAGGGCTGCGATGCGCGCAATGGCATCGTCGAGCAGCGGTGCGTCGTCCGGCAGCGAGGCTTGCGCAGCGTCGGCCCAGTCGGTCAGCAATGCGAACTGGGCGTGCTCTTCGCGATTGGCGAGCCAGTGCAGTTCGAGCCGATGGGCGAGCTGCGCGGTGTTCGCAGGCGAGCTCAGCAGCGTGGGAATGACGACGAGCACTCGGTGCCGCTCGGGAATGCCGGCCGGGAAGTCGAGGCGCGGCAAGGCCTGGACCCGCACCGACTCGGCCATGATGCGCTGCGCCAGGGCGATCAACGCCTCCGAGAGCGGCCATGCGAGCAGTGCCATCGCCGCAACGGTGTTCCAGCCACGAGGAGACGGCAGTCCGTTCGCCACCGCCGTCAGCAGCCACGCGGTGCCCAGCACGATGGAGAGCACATACGCGGGCAGGCGCCAGCCGCGGCGGCTGCGCAGCGGCCAGACCCTTGCAGGCCGGCGGACGTGGCCCGCCGCGGCATCGGATTGCAGCGCGCCTATCAGCTCGGCGCGTCCTTGGCCGAACAGGTAGTAGCCGGCGGTGCCATCGGCTCGGTCGGTATCGGCCTGCACATCGTCAGCCGGCGCGGCTGCCGCGAGCCGCACCACGGCCTGCGCCACCTCGCGCTCGGAGCGGCCGCTGTCGCGCGCAATCCGCTCCATCGCGTGGGTGATCTGTTGGCGCGTGAGCTCGCTCTCGTCCACGAAGCTCGGCAGCTCGCGCAGCACGCGCAGCGACCGACTGACGGGTTCGATCAGGTCGCTCCACTCGACCTGGCCGATCATGCGCAGCGTGGTGATGATGTTGCCGACGGTGAGGTTGGCCGCGGCTTGTGCGTTCTGAGCCTCGCCGATCAGTGCCGGCCCGTTGGGGCAGTGCTGTTCGGTCCAGCGCACCAGCGCAGGAACGTTCTCGCCATGCTCAACCGGCAAGCGCTGCCAGAGCTGCGTGATGTAGGCATCCTGCAGGTTGTGGCTTTGCAATGCGCGATACAGCGCGTCGAGGTCTGGTGTCGAGAGATGCGGCGCCGCATCCCAGACTGCGTGCGCTATTTCGCGCGCGACCTTGTTCTCGGCGATGCTCTCGGCCACGCGGCGCAGGTTTTCGAGCAGCACCACGCGCAGGGTAGTGGGCAACGCCCAGAGCTCGCCGAGCGTGAGCTCGTCGATATCCTGGTAGGCATTGAGAAAAGCAGTGAACAGCGTCTTGTTGAGCACGCTGTCGGTGTGGGCCACGTAGGCCCACGCAATACCGTAGACGCGCGGCAGCCCCGCGAGCGGAGGCGTGGCGAGCTTCGGCAGTCGCGCGTAGTAGCTGCGCGGCACGCCGTCATGGATCTGCTGCAGCTGGGCTTCCACCAGGTGGAAGTTGTCGAGCAGCCATTCGGCCGCGGGCGACACATAGCGACCGCTCTGCGAAATGAGCGCGATGTAGTCGAAAGCATTCCGCAGCGATTCGAGGTTCTCGTCGACGCGCGGAAAAAAGGGCGCACCTTCGCGCGCGCGGCGGGGGTCGACTTCGACGACCTGAGCGCGGGACAGACTGTGGCCGTGCTGTTCGAAGCGCTGGGCGCCGAAGAGTTCGGCGCGGATCGGTGGCGCCACCGGATCATGTGGCGCAAGGAGCAGCGCGCGCGCGTACGGGCTGAGGTCTGCGAGCCGATCAACGACAAAGGCGGCGCTCATTGCGCCGCCTTTGCGTGGGTTTCGGATGGCATGCTGCCTGCCGGTTCCCTCTCGGGGAGAGTTGCAGCCCGTATCGGGTCAAAGGCGGCCACCCTCAAGCGATGGCGAACAGCCCGATGCCGAAAGCTGCCGCAACGCAGGCCATCGTGACGATCCGGCCCGCAGCGAGTGCCCGCACCCGCTGCATGTGGCTTCGCATCGAGAACCATCGCCCGTGGGCACGTGCGCAGTGACGCATGTGGGAGGCCAGCGCCTCGAAATCGTCGGTGACGAAATCGACTTGTGAATGGGTGAGGGACTGCGGGGTGGACATTGCAACGGGCTCCTGAAAAACGACTCGAGCTGCCGCGCGATTGCGAGAGATAGCGAGAAAACTTTGAATGCCTCCGACCCTACCCTTTTAATTGACCTTACAAATTGCTGTTCGGCAATTGTTTATGTAGGAAAAGGCGTACAGACGCCCTTTCCTGCTCTATTCCTCATCGATCCGGACGTGTCAGCCCGTGTTGCGCAAGCCGGCCGCGACGCCATTGATGGAGATGTGGATGCCGCGCTGCAGCCGCTCGCCGCCTTCGCCCGCCCGATAGCGCCGCATCAGTTCGACCTGCAGGTGATGCAGCGGATCGATGTACGGAAAGCGGTGGCGCACCGAACGCTGCATCTCCGCATTTCCCTCGAGCCTTTGCTTGGCACCGGTGATGAGGGTGAGCGCGTCGGAGGTGCGATGCCATTCGGTGTCGATCATCGAGAACACCTTCTGACGCAGCTTGCGGTCGGTCACGAGTTCGGCGTAGCGAGACGCCAGCGCCAGATCGCTCTTGGCAAGCACCATGTCCATGTTGGACAGCAGGGTGCGAAAGAACGGCCACTGCGCATACATGCGGCGCAGCAGCGCGACGCGTTCCTTGCGTGCGGCCGGCGTTTCGGCCAACGCCAGGAACTGCTCCACGCCTGAGCCGAAGCCGAACCAGCCCGGAATGGTGAGCCGGCATTGGCCCCAGCTGAAGCTCCATGGCACCGCGCGCAGGTCGTCGATCTTGTGGCTCGGGTTCCGCGAGGCAGGACGCGAGCCGATGTTGAGTTCGGCAATCTCGCGGATCGGCGTGGAGCCGAAGAAGTAATCGCCGAAACCCGGGGTTTCGTAGACCAGCTTGCGGTAGGCCGCCATGCTCGCAGTCGATAGCTCCGCGGCTGCCGAGAGGAATGTTGCGGGCGCCGACTTGGCCTGCGGCAGCAGCGTGGCTTCGAGGGTGGCGGCCACCAGTGTCTCGAGGTTGCGCCGGCCGATCTCGCGATTCGCGTACTTCGAGCCGATGACTTCGCCCTGTTCGGTGAGGCGGATCTGGCCGCGCACCGTGCCGGGCGGCTGAGCAAGGATCGCCTGGTAGCTCGGACCGCCGCCACGGCCCACCGTGCCGCCTCGGCCATGGAACATGCGCAGGCGGATCGGATTGGTTTTCTTCTTCTTGTTGAGCTCGTCGAACAGCGACACCAGCGCAATGCCGGCGCGGTAGAGCTCCCAGTTGCTCGTGAAGATGCCGCCGTCCTTGTTGCTGTCGCTGTAGCCCAGCATCACGTCCTGTTCGGCTCCCGATCGTTCGATGAGTGCCTGGATGTTCGGCAACGCGTAGAAAGCGCGAACGATGGGTGCGGCGTTGCGCAGGTCTTCGATGGTTTCGAACAGCGGCACCACGATCAGGTCGCAGGTGGCGTTGCTGTCCATCTTGCCGCGCAGCAGGCCCACTTCTTTCTGCAGCAGCAGCGCTTCGAGCAGGTCGCTCACCGTTTCGGTGTGGCTGATGATGTAGTGCCGGATGGCCGCTGCGCCGTAGCGCGCACGCGCGGTGCGCGCGGCCGCGAAGATCGCGAGCTCGCTGTGTGCCAGCGGCGAGTAGTCGGCATCGGGCACGCGCAGCGGGCGCGCATCGTCGAGCAGCTTGAGCAGCAGCGCCTGCTTGTCTTCTTCGGTGAGCGAGGCGTAGGCGGGCTCGATGCGCGCAGTGGCCAGCAGCTCCGCGATCACTGCCTCATGCTTGTCCGAACTCTGGCGCAGGTCGACGGTGGCCAGGTGAAAGCCGAACACCTCGACCGCGCGGATCAGCGGCCGCAGGCGCGGCGCGGCCAGCACGCTGCCGTGCTTTTCGGCGAGCGACTGCTCCACGGTGTGGAGATCGGCCAGGAACTCTTCGGCCCGGGTATAGGGGTTTTGCGGCGGTACCGCATGGCGCGCGGCTTCGCCGCCCGTGAGGTCGCGCAGCGTGGCCGCGAGGCGCGCATACACGCCGGTGAGTGCACGCCGGTAGGGCTCGTCCTTGCGGTGTTCGCTGGTGTCGGGCGAGCGCTCGGCCAGTGCCTGCATCTCGACCGAGACGTCGACCAGTGCGGCGGAGAGCGAGAGCTCGCCGCCCAGGTAATGCACTTCGGTCAGGTAATGGCGCAGTGCCAGCTCAGCTTGGCGGCGCAGCGCGTATTCGAGCGTTTCGGCCGTGACGTTGGGGTTGCCGTCGCGGTCGCCGCCAATCCACTGGCCCATGCGCAGGAAGGGCGCGACCGAAGGTACGGTACCGCCTTGGCCCAGCGCCTTTTCAAGGTCGGCGTAGACGCGCGGAATTTCGCGCAGGAAGGTGGCTTCGTAGTAGCTCAGCGCGTTCTCGATCTCGTCGGCCACGGTGAGCTTGGAGAAGCGCAGCAGGCGCGTCTGCCAGATCTGCGTGACGCGGATGCGCATCTGCGTTTCGTTCTCGGCAAACTCGAGCGGCGTGAGTGCGTCCTTGGCTGCAGCGTAGGCGCTCTGTCGCAGCTTGATTTCATCGCGCGTGGTGAGCAGTTGCGCAATCGCGCGCTCGGCGTCGAGGATGCTCTTGCGCTGCACTTCGGTGGGGTGTGCGGTCAGCACCGGCGACACGTAGCTGCGCGCGAGAGAAGCCACCACCTCGTCGGGCTTGACGCCGGCTTTGCGGATGCGCGCAAGGGCGGTCTGCAGGTCGCCGTCGGCGCTTTCGCCGGCGCGCTCGGCTTCGGTGCGGCGGCGGATCACGTGCCGGTCTTCCGCCAGGTTGGCCAGGTGGCTGAAATAGGTGAAGGCGCGAATCACGCGCACCGTCTCGGCCGCGCTGAGCCCCTTGAGCAGGTTCTTGAGTGCGCGGTCGGCCGCATGGTCGGCATCGCGGCGGAAAGCCACCGACAGCGTGCGGATCTTCTCGACCAGCGCATAGCTCTCCTCACCCTCCTGTTCGCGGATCACGTCGCCGAGGATCCGGCCCAGAAGCCGAATGTCGTCGATCAGCGGCTGGTCTTCGGCCTGGCGGCGCTTGGGTGGGGCAGGGGTCTTGCTGGCTTTCATTCGGTGTTATTCCTGGGGACTTGAATGGTGGCGCCGCCTGCGTTGCTGCGGCGCAACATGCTAGCATTCCGAAGGTCTGAAACTTGTACTTTTTGGGGACGGTCTTGAGCAATATCGTGATCGCCACGCGCGAAAGCCGGCTGGCCTTGTGGCAGGCCGAGCACGTGCAGGCGCTGCTGCAAGAAAAAGGCCACTCGGTCAGCCTGCTGGGCATGACCACGCGCGGCGACCAGATCCTGGACAAGTCGCTCAGCAAGGTGGGCGGCAAGGGCCTCTTCGTGAAGGAGCTGGAGCTTGCACTTGAGGAAGGCCGCGCCGACATCGCGGTGCATTCGCTCAAGGACGTGCCGATGGATCTGCCCGAGGGCTTTGTGCTGGCCTGCGTGCTGGAGCGCGAAGACCCGCGCGATGCGCTGGTTTCGCCGCAATATGCCTCGCTCGACGAGCTACCCCAGGGGGCCGTCGTCGGCACTTCCAGCCTGCGGCGCGTGGTGCTGCTGCGCGCCCTGCGGCCCGACCTTCGCATCGAACCGCTGCGTGGCAATCTCGATACCCGCCTGCGCAAGCTCGACGAAGGCCAGTACGACGCCATCGTGCTCGCGGCGGCCGGGCTCAAGCGGCTGGGCCTCGAAGAGCGCATCAGGGTTGCATTCGAGCCCGACACCATGCTGCCCGCCGCGGGGCAGGGCGCACTCGGCATCGAGGTGCGGGCCGACCGCGCCGACCTGATCGCGCTGCTTGCTTCTCTTTCGAACCGAGGCGATTGGCTGGCCACCGCCGCCGAGCGCGCGGTCAGCCGGTCGATGGGCGGAAGCTGCTCCATGCCGCTGGCGGCCCATGCGCGCTGGCAGGCCGACGGCGCATTGCGCATCGATGCCGCGTGGGGCGATCCCGAGGGCAACGCGCCGCTGGTGCGGATTCATGCAGAGGCTGAAGCGGCCGATTTTGCGCAGGCCGGCGTGCTGGGCGAGCAGGCCGCCGCGCTGCTGCGCGCCGCCGGCGCTCATTGAATCACCAGGCGACCCGAGAGACATGGCTGCCGCCAAGCCCGTGATCGTGACGCGGCCGGCCCGCGAGGCCGCGCAGTGGGTGGACGAATTTCGCGCCGCGGGGCTCGAGGCGGCCGCGCTGCCGTTGATTGCCATCGAGCCCGCCATCGACGTCGAGCCGCTGAACGCAGCCTGGAAGCGCCTGTCGGACTACGCGGCCCTGATGTTCGTAAGCGCCACGGCCGTCGAGCATTTCTTTCTCCACGCGCAACAGGCTGAAGCAAAAGATGCCATTGCGGCGGGCCTCCGTTTCTGGGCCACCGGTCCCGGTACCGCGCGTTCGCTGCTGCGCGCGGGTGTGCCTGCGGACGCCATCGATGCGCCGCTGCCCGATGCCGCGCGCTTCGACTCCGAGGCACTCTGGGAGCGGGTGCAAACCCAGGTCTCGGCCGGCGTGCGCGTGCTGATCGTTCGTGGCGGCGACGCGGCCGGCCACCCGAGCGGGCGCGACTGGCTCGCCAATGAAATCGAAACCGCGCAGGGGCGCCGAGACACCGTGGTCGCCTATCGGCGCCTGCCGCCGTCCTTCGACGAAGCGGCGCGCGCGCTGGCGCTCGAAGGCGCCGCGGGCCGTGCGATCTGGCTGTTCAGCAGCTCCGAAGCGATCGCGAATCTGCGCGATGCGATGCCCGGCACCGAATGGCATGCGGCCAGCGCCGTGGCAACCCATGCACGCATCGGCGAAGCCGCGCGGGCCGTGGGTTTCGGCGCGGTGCGGGTGTGCAAGCCACTGCGTGAGGCACTGATCGCGTCGATAGAATCCTTCCCATGAGTGCCGCGTCCCCGTCCGACGACTTCTCCCCCCCATCCGCCACCGCACCGGTGCCCGCCCCACTGGCGGCATCGCAGTCGCCGGAGTCGCTGGCGGCCGCCGCGACCATGCTCTCCCGCATCGGGCTCGGCTTGCTGGCCCTCGTGTCGATCGCCGCGCTGGTAATTGCCATTTCTCTCTGGCAGAAGGTCAGCGGCATGCAGGAGCAGCTGGCGCGCCAGAGCGCGGATGCACAAGCCCAGTCGCTCGAAGCGCGAACGCTCGCACGGCAGGCCATCGAGACCGTGCGCGACACCGCGGCGCGTGCCGCCCTCACCGAGACCCGAGTCGCCGAGGTCGCACTCCAGCGATCGCAGCTCGAAGAACTGATGCAGAGCCTCTCGCGTTCGCGCGACGAGAACCTGGTGGTCGACATCGAGTCGGCCGTGCGCCTTGCCCTGCAGCAGGCCCAGGCCACGGGCAGCGTGGAGCCATTGCTTGCGGCTCTCAAGGCTGGCGATCAGCGCATTGCGCGCGCCGCACAGCCCCGGCTTGCGCCGTTGCAGCGCGCCATGCAGCGCGATGCCGATCGCTTGCGCAGCAGCGCCAGCCTCGACAGCGGCGAAGCCCTGCAGAAGATCGACGAGCTGACGCGCAGCGTGGACGATCTGCCGCCGCTCAATGCGGTTGCCATGCGCGGCAACGGACTCAATGCCTGGCAGGCCGAACCCATTCCGGCCGACGCGCCCTGGTGGCAACGGGCGCTTCTCACGGTGCGCGCCGAAGCGCGGTCGCTGGTTCGGGTCGGCCGCATCGACCGTCCCGAGGCCGTGCTTCTGGCGCCCGACCAGACCTTCTTTCTGCGTGAGAACCTCAAGCTGAAGCTGCTCAATGCGCGCCTTTCGCTGCTGTCGCGGCAGGTGGATGTCGCGCGCAGCGAACTCGCCACCGTTTCCGCAACGCTGAACCGCTATTTCGATCCGGCGTCGCGGCGCACCCAGGCGGCCGCAACGCTGCTGCAGCAACTCCAGGCCCAGGTGAAGACCTCCGAAGCTCCGCGCATCGACGACACGCTGGCCGCGCTGGCAACCGCAGCCGCCGGGCGTTGATATGAGGGCAGCACTCTGGCTCCTGGCACTGTTCGCCATTGCGGCGGCGGTGGCCCTGTTCGCCGGCAACAACCAGGGCACGATCACGGTGTTCTGGCCGCCGTGGCGGGTCGATCTTTCGCTGAACCTGGTTCTGGTGATTCTGCTCGGCGCCTTCGTGTTGCTGCACCTGGCGCTGCGCGGCTTGGCGGCGTTGTTCTCGCTGCCGACGCAGGCTCGCCAATGGCGGCTGCAGCAGAAGGAACGCGCGCTGCATTCGGCCTTGCTCGATTCGATGGTGCAACTGCTGTCGGGACGCTTCTCGCGCGCACGCAAGGCCGCGCAAGCTGCGCTGGTCCAGGAAAGGACGCTGGCGGCCCTCGATGCCAGCCTGCCGCAGGCCCATCAGGTTCGCGTGCTGTCGCACCTGCTGGCCGCCGAGAGCGCACAGGCGCTGCAAGACCGGCCGGCGCGCGATGCGCATCTGCAGCAAGCCCTCAATGAAAGCGCCGACCGCACCATGCTGGCGAGCCCGGAGACGCGCGAAGGCGTGCAGTTGCGCGCTGCGCGCTGGGCGCTCGAAGACCGCGATCCCGCAGCGGCGCTGGCCCGGCTCGAAGAGCTTCCGCAAGGCGTGCAACGGCGAACCCTCGCCCTCCGCATTCGCTTGAAGGCGGCACGCCAGGATCGACGCACGCTCGAGGCGCTGGAAACCGCGCGCCTGCTTGCCAAGCACGGCGCGTTCTCGGACGCCGCGGCGCAAAGCATCGTGCGCGGTCTCGCGACCGAGTTGTTGTCCGGCGCACACGATCCGGCGCAACTGCTTCGTGCCTGGACCGAGCTCGATATGGCCGAACGCGAAATGCCCGAGGTGGCGATTCATGCCGCCCAGCGCATGGTGGCCCTGCGCGGCGACCTGGCATTGGCGCGCGAATGGCTGCTGCCTGCCTGGGAGCGCATGGTGTCGCAGCCCCGCGCACTGGGCGATATGCTGCGCGTCAAACTGGCGCGGGCGCTCGAAGCGGGGCTCGATTCAGTGGACGCCGAGTGGCTCGCCCGCATCGAATCGGCCCAGCGAAACAATCCGCGCGATCCCAACCTGCAGTACCTCGCGGGCATGGCGTGCATGAAGCGACAGCTCTGGGGCAAAGCCCAGCAGTTGCTCACCCAGGCCGGCCTGGGCCTGCAGGACGCGGACCTCTATCGCCGTGCGTGGCTGGCGCTCGCCGAACTGGCCGAAGCGCGCGGCGATGGCGAACACGCGGCCGAGGCCTGGAAGCGCGCGGCGCAAACAGAGAAGGCCTGAAGGGCGCAGTTGGCTCGCCAGGCATTGGCGGCTTCCGCGATGCCGCAGTTTCACTCTCCATAAAAAAACGGCGCCAGGATGGCGCCGTTTTTCATGGACTCGGGCCGTCGGCCCGAAGCTTCTTCAGTTCACGCTTTGCGCGTCGGACGGTGCCTTTTCGAAAGGCAGCGTCATCGAACCGAGTTCGCGGCGGGTTTCAACAAGCACCAGCGGACCGGCATCGAGCACGATGGCCGGCGGGCGTTCGCGCGGCACATGCACCGCCTTCGGCTCGGCGGCCATGGCCGCACGGGCTTGCGCAATGCGCTCGGCGTCGGAGTTGACCCACTGCAGGCCCGAGCTCTCGGCGATCTGCGCCAGTTCGTTCAGCGGCAGTTCGAAAGGCTGGACCTTCGGCAGCGCGCGGCCGTTGGCGGCTGGCTTGCTGCTGCTTGCGACCACGATGGGCGCCGCGACGGGAACCGCGACAGGCGTTGCGGCCACCGCAGCGACGGGTGCGGGTGCCGGCGCAGGTGCAATTGCCGGTGCCGGTGCCGGTGCCGGTGCCGTTGCAGGACGGTCGAAGTAGCTGCGCGGTGCTGGTGCTTCTTCGAACGCTGCGGCGCGAGCTTCGGCATGTTCCGGCTGCTGCCGCACGGGCGCTTCATTCGCGTCGATCGGCGCGCCAGCCGCGTTGGCTTCGCTCTCGTCGCGCGGACCGCGTTCGCGGCGGTCGCGGCCGTAGCGGTCGCGCGAACGACCGCGGCGCTCTTCGCCTTCACGGCGCGGCGCCTGCTGCTCGTTGCCACCGGTCTCGCCTTCGTTGTTGCCAGGTGTGACGTCGGCCGGCTCGACGGCGCGGAGACCCGCTTCGTCGGCAGATGCCGGTGCTTCGCCGTTGGCGAAACGCGGCTGGCCTTCACCGCGGCGATCGCGGCGGCCTTCGCCGCGCTCACCACGCGGGCCGCGCTCGTCACGGCCACCGCGCGGGGCGCGTTCGGCTTGCGTACCGTCCTCGGCGGCGGCGTTGTCGCCACCGGCCGCTTCGCGCGGTGCTTCGGAAGCATTGCGCTGGTCGCCGCGTTCACCGCGTTCACCGCGCTCGCCACGTTCCCGGCGTTCGCCGCGTGCGCGGGGCGCGCGTTCTGCCGGTGCATTGCCTTCGTCGCCGACCGGCGCGTTGGGCGCCAGTTGCTGTGCTTCGAGGTTGCCGTCGAGTTCGGCAGTCACCGGCCGTGCCTCGCGGCCTTCGCCTTCGCGGCGTTCGCCACGTCCGCCGCGGCGTTGTTCACCTTCGCGCGGGCCGCGTGCTTCACGGGGTTCGCGCTGCTCGCGGGGCTCGCGTTGTTCGCGAGGCTCACGCTGCTCGCGCGGTTGGGTTGCTTCGCTGCGCAGTTCGCTGCTGCGGCCTTCGCCACGGCCTTCACCACGGCGCTCGCCACCACGTCCGCCACGGCGTTCGCCGTCGCGGCCACCGGAGCGGCCACCGTTTTCGCTGCGGCCTTCGCCACCGCGGCCACCGCGGCGCTGTTCGCCATCGCGTGCACCGCGTGCTTCGCCGTCGCGGCCGGAACGGCCGCCATCGCGGCGTGCGGGCTTTGGAGCCTCGACGGGAATGACCGCTGGTGCGGGCGCCGGTGCCGGCGTGCCGCCGAACCAGCTCTTGAGGCGGGCGAAGAAGCCCATCTCAGCCGGTGCCGGTGCACTCGCCACGGGCGGTGCGACCGGTGCCGGAGCCGTGGCCGCAGTGGCGCGGACGGCTTCAGGCTTGGGCGGCACCACGGGTGCCGGTGCGTCGGGCAGCACACCCTTGATGACCGGCGTCTGCTTGTTGGTGGGTTCCTGCGAACGGCGCGTGACGGCGGTCGGGTCTTCGATCTCGTCGGCCATCTTGTAGCTGGCTTCGATGTGGTCGAGGCGCGGATCGTCGTGCTTCAGGCGCTCGAGCTTGTAGTTGGGCGTTTCGAGCGTCTTGTTGGGCACCATCAGCACGGTGACGCGCTGCTTGAGCTCGATCTTGGCGATTTCGGGGCGCTTTTCGTTCAGCAGGAACGACGCCACTTCGACCGGCACCTGGACGTGCACGGCGGCCGTGTTGTCCTTCAGGCACTCTTCCTGAATGATGCGCAGGATCTGCAGCGCGCTCGATTCTGTGTCGCGGATGTGGCCGGAGCCGCCGCAGCGGGGGCAAGGGATCGACGAGCCTTCCGAGAGCGCCGGCTTCAGGCGCTGGCGGCTCATTTCCATCAGGCCGAACTTGCTGATCGAGCCGAACTGCACGCGGGCGCGGTCTTGGCGCAGCGCGTCGCGCAGGCGGCTTTCGACTTCGCGGCGGTTCTTCGACTCGTCCATGTCGATGAAGTCGATGACGATCAGGCCGCCCAGATCGCGCAGGCGCATCTGGCGGGCCACTTCGTCGGCGGCTTCGAGGTTGGTGCGGGTGGCGGTTTCTTCGATGTCGCCGCCCTTGATGGCGCGGGCCGAGTTCACGTCGACGGACACCAGTGCTTCGGTGTGGTCGATCACGATGGCGCCGCCCGAAGGCAGCTGCACGGTGCGTGCATAGGCCGACTCGATCTGGTGCTCGATCTGGAAGCGGCTGAACAGCGCGGCATCGTCGCGGTAGCGCTTCACGCGGGCGGCATGCTCGGGCATGACGTGCGCCATGAACTGCTGCGCCTGGTCGTAGATGTCGTCGGTGTCGATCAGGATGTCGCCGATGTCGTGATTGAAATAGTCACGGATGGCGCGAATGACGAGCGACGATTCCTGATAGATCAGGAAGGCGCCCTTGCCGCCCTTGGCCGCGCCGTCGATGGCGCCCCAGAGCTTGAGCAGGTAGTTCAGGTCCCACTGGAGTTCGGGCGCCGAGCGGCCGATGCCGGCGGTGCGCGCGATGATGCTCATGCCCTTCGGGTACTCGAGCTGGTCCATCGCCTCCTTGAGCTCGGCGCGGTCGTCGCCCTCGATGCGCCGGCTCACGCCGCCACCGCGCGGGTTGTTGGGCATCAGCACGACGTAGCGGCCGGCCAGCGAGATGAAGGTGGTGAGGGCCGCGCCCTTGTTGCCGCGTTCTTCCTTCTCGACCTGGACGACGAGTTCCTGGCCTTCCCGGATGACGTCCTGGATGCGCGCCTGGTTGGCGGAAACGCCTTCGGCGAAGTATTGCTTGGAGATTTCCTTGAACGGCAGGAAGCCGTGGCGGTCTTCACCGTAGTCGACGAAACAGGCTTCGAGCGAGGGCTCGACGCGCGTCACGACGGCCTTGTAGATGTTGCCCTTGCGCTGTTCGCGCCCTTCGATCTCGATTTCGTAGTCGAGGAGCTTTTGCCCGTCGACGATGGCCAGGCGGCGTTCTTCGGCCTGCGTGGCATTGATCAGCATCCGCTTCATGATGCGTTGTCCTTATATGTATCGTTCTACCGGCCCATGACGGGCCAACGATGCACGGACGACGCCCGCGAAACGAGGGGAATTGCCGCTTGGCCCCGGTTGCTGTCACTGCCGCGGCAAGCGCGAACAGGCCTCTTGAGCGTCAGCTCAAGAAGACAGCCGGGGTGGGGGCGCGTGGATGGGCGCGAGCCAGATTCGGTGTTGAGCAGCTATCTTATTGATAGCTGGTTGCGCAATGGTGGCGCGCGGTGCGGATGACTCGATGCCTGAGGCCGCTGGCAGAAGCCAGGTGGGCCAGCGCAGGCACATTTGAATCAGCAGCATCAACACAAGGGACTCGCTTCGATCCGCCAGCAGCTTGGAAGCTGCAGGCTGGGTATTCCGTATCGGTGTTTCGTGGGTGTCGGCTTGACTTGGGTGCAGGGTCTGCCACTTTGCGCCATTGCGCGGGGTTTGCAGTCTCGGCGCCAAAGCGGCATCGACCTCGCAGCGTTGTCCTGGGCGTTTGACTGCAGTGATCTAAACTTCTGTCTAATCAAGCACTTACACGACCGCGCTGGTGAAAAACATTATAGGTGCGAAGCAAAGCCCTGCGGCCGCTCCAAATCCCGCAGATCAAAAAGCCGCGGCCGATGCCGGGGCGCCGCACGTGTCCATCAAATTCATTACCGTGGACGCGGAATCCGCTGGGCAGCGGCTGGACAACTTCCTGTTCCGCCATCTGAAGGGCGTGCCCAAGACGCATGTCTACCGGATCATCCGGTCGGGCGAGGTGCGCATCAACAAGGGTCGGGCGCAGGCCGATTCCCGCATCGAGACCGGGGACGTGGTGCGGCTGCCGCCGGTGCGGATTTCGCCGCGTGCCGAAGAGGGCGCCACGGCACCCGCGCCCGCGCGCGAATTTCCGGTGCTGCTGGAAGACGACGCGCTGATGGCCATCGACAAGCCCGCCGGCGTGGCGGTGCATGGCGGAAGCGGCGTGAGCTTTGGCGTGATCGAGCAGCTGCGAACGGCGCGGCCGGGCGCCAAGTTCCTGGAACTCGTCCACCGGCTCGACCGCGAGACATCGGGCATCCTGCTGGTGGCCAAGAAACGCAGCGCGCTGGTGGCGCTGCAAGACCAGTTCCGCGAGCGCGAGACGGGCAAGACCTACCTCGCGCTGGTCGAAGGTGGCTGGCCCGCCAACAAGAAGGTGCTCGACGCGCCACTCGCCAAGTACCTGCTGCCGGGCGACGGGGCCGGCGCCGGCGAGCGCCGCGTGCGCGTGGTCGCCAAGGACCATCCCGACGCCATGCGTGCGGTGACGCTGGTGCGCGTGCTGGCGCGGTTCACGCTGCCGGGCGATGCCGCGCCGCTGTCTCTGCTGGCGGTCACCATCAAGACCGGCCGCACCCACCAGATCCGCGTGCACCTTGCATCGGCAGGCCATGCGATTGCCGGCGACGACAAGTACGGCGACTTCGAACGCCAGCGCGTGCTCCATAAACTCGGCCTCCGGCGCATGTTCCTGCATGCCTGGCGGTTGCAGTTCAACCATCCCGCAACCGGCGAGCGCGTGGCGCTGCAGGCCGGCCTGCCGCCCGAACTGCACGCATTGATGCCGCCCCAGGCGCTTGAGGCGCTTGCCCAACATCCCACTCCCACGGCCAATGACTGATTCCCCCAGACCCCTTCGTTTCGACCTGATCGCCTTCGATTGGGACGGCACCCTCTACGACTCCACGCGGCTCATCGTGCGCTGCATCCAGGCCGCCGTGATCGACGTGGGCGGTGCCAAGCCCAGCGAGAACGATGCCGCATGGGTCATCGGCCTTGGCCTGGCCGAGGCCCTGGCGCGCGCGGCTCCCGACGTGCCGAAGGAAAAATATGCGGAGCTCGGCGCACGCTACCGCTATCACTACTTGCAGCACCAGGACGACCTCGTCCTGTTCGACGGCGTGCTGCAGATGCTCGATGCCTTGCGCGCGCGCGGCCACAAGCTGGCGGTGGCCACGGGCAAATCGCGCCGCGGCCTCAACGAGGCGCTGAAGTCGATGGCGCTGCGCGACCGCTTCGATGCATCGCGTACCGCCGACGAGACTTTCGGCAAGCCCCATCCGCGCATGCTTCTGGAGCTGATGGAAGAGCTCGACATTCCGGCCGAGCGCACGCTGATGATCGGCGACACCACGCACGACCTGCAGCTGGCGCTCAATGCCGGCTGCGCCAGCGTGGGCGTGAGCTACGGAGCGCACGAGCCCGAGAGTTTTGACGAGCTGAAGCCGCTGTTCGTCGCGCACTCGGTGGCCAGCCTCGAGGCATGGCTTCTGGACAACGTCTGAAAATCTCGCGATGAGCGAAGAAGAGCCAATTCCCCTTTGCAACGCCTCGGACCTGGTTGAAGGCGGCCGGGCCGTGCCTTTCGATGTGGTCTACGGTGGTGAAACCTGCCGCGCCTTTGCAGTGCGCTTCGATGGTCAGCCGCATGCCTACCTGAACCGATGCAGCCACGTGGCGATGGAACTCGATTTCCAGCCCGACCGCTTCTTCGACGACAGCGGCCAGTGGCTGCTCTGCGCCACGCATGGCGCGGTCTACAAGCCGGACACCGGCGAGTGTGCCGGCGGCCCATGCCGCGGTGGGCTCGTGAAGATCGCCCTCAGCGAACGTGGCGGGGTGGTGCACTGGCATACTGCCTGGAACCTCCACCCCCTGACTTTTTGACAATGACCGACCCGAACCGCACGGAACCTGAGGGTTTTGATCCTTTTGAGCCGGCCACTCCCATTGCGTCCTCGCAGGGCGCGCCACGAAACATGGCCAAAGATCCCACGCAACGCCCAGGGTGGGAGCGCGCAACGCTCGAGAAGCTTGCCTTCGCCTCGCTGAACGAGCAGAGGGCCGCGCGCCGTTGGAAGACTTTCACGCGTCTTTCGTGGCTCGCCTTCTTCATCTTCCTGGTCTGGCTCGCGATGTCGCGCAACGCGCCGAGCGCCGCCAAGACCACGGCCCACACCGCGGTGGTCGAAATCAAGGGCGAGATCGCCAACGGCGGAGACGCGAGCGCGGAATTCGTCGTGGCCGCAATGAAGACTGCGTTCGAGGACGAGGGTGCCAAGGGCATCGTGCTGCTGATCAACTCGCCCGGCGGCAGCCCCGTGCAGGCCGGCATCATCAGCGACGAAATCAAGCGCCTGAAGGCCAAGCACAAAAAGCCGGTCTACGCGGTGGTCGAAGAAACCTGCGCTTCGGCCGCGTACTACATTGCCGCGGCCACGGACAAGATCTTCGTCGACAAGGCCAGCATCGTCGGCAGCATCGGCGTGCTGATGGACGGCTTCGGCTTCACTGGCGTCATGGACAAGGTCGGTGTCGAACGCCGTTTGATCACCGCCGGCGAGAACAAAGGCTTCCTCGATCCGTTCAGCCCGATGAGCGATGCGCAGCGCGTCCATGCCCAGGCCATGCTGAACCAGATTCACACGCAGTTCATCAACGTCGTGAAGGCAGGGCGCGGCGACCGGCTCAAGCTGGACACCCCGGGGCTTTTCAGCGGCCTGTTCTGGAGCGGCGAACAAGCCGTGGCGTTCGGCCTCGCCGACCAGCTCGGCAACGTGGACTACGTTGCGCGTGAAGTGATCAAGGCCGAAGAGGTGACCGACTACACGCGGCGCGACAACGTGGCCGAAAAGCTTGCCAAGAAATTCGGCGCCGCGATGGGCGACGCCACGGTGCGTTCGCTGCAGTTCGCCACGCCGGCGCTGCGCTGAGGCTGGCTCAGTTTGGGCTGCCGCTGTCCGTGAAACGGGCCGAGGCGGCCAGCGCCACCGCGAAAACCACGACCACGTAGAGCGCGGCTGTCAGCGAACTGGCCCGCGCCAGCAGGCCGATCACGGCCGGTCCGGCCATGAAGCCCAGGTAGGCGATGGCCGAGACGGCCGCGATGCCCGTTGCGGCTTCGACGCCGGGCACGCGGGCCGATGCGCCGAACAAAATCGGCACCACGTTCGCGAAGCCCACTCCCACTCCCGCAAAGCCGATCAGCGCGAGCCAGGGCAGGTCGGTCAGCAGGACCAGCGTCATGGCCGCCGCCGCCAGCACGCCGCTGCCAAACAGCAGCGCAGCCGGAGAGAAGCGCGCACGCATCGCATCGCCGCAGAAACGCGCGGCTGCCATGGCGGCCGAGAAGCTGGCATAGGCCAGCGCGGCCTGCTCCTGCGGGCTGCCGAGTTCCTGATGCATGTACAGCACGCTCCAGTCGTAGATTGCGCCCTCGGCAATCAGGCCCAGCGCGGCGAGCAAGCCCAGCACCGCGAGCACGCCGCGAGGGAGCCGGAATGCGTGGTCGGCCGGGGAAGCGTCGCCGGCAGCGGGTGGTTTGGGAAGCATGTGCCACGAAGACACCGCCACCACCAGCACCATGGCTGCCGCAACCCACAACAGATGCGCCTGTGCGCCGATCCCCGCGGCCAATGCCGCGCTGCCGCTTGCGGCGCCGGCCATGCCGCCCAGGCTGAACATGCCGTGCATGCCGCTCATCAAAGGCTTGCCGCCCTGCAATTCGAGTTGCGCCGCTTCGGCGTTGATGGCCACGTCGAACACGCTGGTGACAAGGCCGAAGGCCGCCAGCAGCGCCAAGAGGAAGAGATAGCCCGGCATCGCGATCAGCCCCGCCAGCAGCAGCGCATAGACGCAGCCGCAGAGGGCGGCCATGTGCCGCGGGCCGTGGCGGCCGATCCATCGGCCGGCGCTGGTCAGGCCGAACATCGCGCCGGCACCGGCTGCGAGCAAGGCCAGCCCCAACTCGGCCTCGTCAATGCCGTAGTGCGCCTTGACCGTGGGAACGTGCACGCCCCAGGTCGCGAAGATGAAACCGGAAGAAAAGAACTGCGCACGCGAGGCCCAGCGGGTGCCGGCGGTAACCACCATCGCGTCAGCGTCCGATCGCGAAGACCGCGGGCAGGCGCTCGTCCGTCGGACTTTGCGCCTTGGCGCGCCAGGCCTTTACCGTTTCGCTGCGCACCTGGGCCGTTGCGAGCGTCAGCCCGCGCGCCACGGCGAGCCGGGTGTTGTGCTGCAACGTTTGCACCAGCGCCTGGAGCAGCGCGGCGTTACGGTAGGGCGTTTCGATGAACAACTGCGTTTGGCCGGTCTTGAGGGCCAGCGCCTCCAGTTCCCGGATGCGAACCTGGCGTTCGCCCGAATCCTGCGGCAGATAGCCGACGAAGGCAAAGTTCTGGCCGTTGAGGCCGCTGGCCGCCAGTGCGAGCAGCAGCGACACGGGGCCGGTGAGCGGGACTACCGTGATGCCAAGCTCGTGAGCAGCACGCGCCACCGAGGAGCCCGGGTCGGCCACTGCCGGCATGCCGGCTTCGCTGAGCAGCCCGATATCGTGGCCTTCGAGTGCGGCGGCCAGCAACGGCTTCGCATCGAATTGGCCGGCGTGGTCGCCTTTCTTGTGCACCTCGCGCGGCAATTCGCGAATGTCTTGTGCCTGCAGGGGCGCAGCCAGTGGAACGACGGCATCGATGCGCTTCAGATAGGCGCGTGCCGACTTGGCGTTCTCGCAGATCCAATGGGTGATGCCGGCAGCAGCCTGCAGCGTACCGAGGGGCAGGGCGTCCTGCAGCGGCGCCTGTGTTTCGCAGCCGAAATCGAGCGGCGCGGGCACCAGGTAGAGCTTGCCCCGGGTCACAGCAGATCGACTCCGGCGGAACGCAGCATCCGGCAGGTGCGGATCAGCGGCAGGCCGATGAGGGCGGTCGGGTCGTCGCTGTCGATTGCGCTCAGCAAGGCGATCCCCAGGCCTTCGCTCTTGGCGCTGCCTGCGCAGTCGTAGGGTTGTTCGGCCTGCAGGTAGTGCTCGATGGCCGCATCGCTGAGTTCGCGGAACACCACCCGAACCGGCGCCAGGTCGCGCTGGACGAAGCCCGTGGCTTGGCAGACGACCGCCACTGCGGTCTGGAACACCAGGGTCTGGCCGCGCATCCGGCGCAGCTGGGCTGTGGCGCGCGCGTGGTCACCCGGCTTGCCGAGCGCCTCGCCGGCGAGGTCGGCCACCTGGTCTGAGCCGATCACCACGGCCTCGGGGAATCGCGCGGCGACTGCCTGGGCCTTTTCCAATGCCAGGCGCTCGGCCAACTCGCGCGGGGTCTCTCCGCTCTGGGCGGTCTCGTCGACTTCGGGGGGCTGCACGTCGAAGGGCAGGTGGAGGCGGGCCAGCAGTTCACGCCGATAGCGCGAGGTCGAGGCAAGGATCAAGGGGCGTTGCATGGCGACGATTGTGCGTGAGCTGCCAAAAAGCCTTTGGCGGTGCTCCGCCAATTCCCGCGGCCGGCGCGCTAGACTGGAGCGGATGAAGAGAGAATTTGTTCCCGAACGGCTCGACGTGGCCGCCTTTGCCGCCGAAGCCGCGGCGCTTTCAGCCGACGATCCGGTCCCCAACTATCCCCGGCTGGCGCAAGAATTGGCCTCGCCGGCGCCCGAATCTCTGGTTCGGTGGGAGGCCGTGGGCGAGCAGCGCACCGGCGCTTTGGGCAAGGCCGAGCCCTGGCTGCATCTGACGGCTGAAACGACCGTGCCGCTGGTGTGCCAGCGCTGCCTGGCACCAGTGGATACGCTTGTTGCGTCCGACCGCTGGTTCCGTTTCGTGGCCGATGAAGCCACCGCAGATGCCGAGGACGATGAATCGGAAGAAGATCTCCTCGTCGTGAGCCGAGACTTCGACCTTCACGCCTTGATCGAGGACGAGCTCCTGATGGAAATTCCCGTCATGCCGGTTCACGAGGTCTGCCCGACGCCAATCCAGCTCTCGTCCAGCGATGAAGACTTCCAGGCGGCTGAAGAGGCCAAGCCCAACCCGTTCGCGGTGCTCGGCGCGTTGCGTTCGCGCAAGCCGGAAGAGGGCAAGTAGCCCTTTTCCTCAGGCTAGGCTATAATCATGGGCTTCGCGCGCGCCGCCGTGAGCAGCAAGACAGACCAAGGCATTCCATACATGCCCCTGTATTGCCACCGCCAGAGAGCGCATCCAATCACTCACCTAACAGTCCAGGAGCCATCATGGCCGTCCAGCAAAACAAGAAGTCGCCTTCCAAGCGCGGCATGCACCGTTCCCACAATGCGCTGGTCGTGCCCGGCATCGCCGTGGAACCGACCACCGGCGAAACGCACCTGCGCCACCACATCAGCCCCAACGGTTTCTACCGTGGCCGCCAGGTGCTCAAGAACAAGTCCGAAGCCTGATCTCGCATCCCAAGGCCAAGGCCCGAAGCTACTTTTGCCGTAGCGTCGGGCCTTTGTTTTGATGGCTACGCCTTCTTCCCCCGAAATCACTGCTGCGCCTTCCGCAATCACGCTCGCCGTCGATTGCATGGGAGGCGACCATGGGCCGCGCGTCACGCTCGCGGCCTGCCGCGCGTTCCTTGAGCGGCACAGCGAAGCTTCGTTGCTGCTGGTTGGTGCGCCTGCCGCATTGGCCGGGTTCGCTGCACATCCGCGTGCGCGCATCGTTGCCGCCAGCGAAGTGGTGGGCATGGACGATCCTATTGAAATCGCCCTGCGCAAGAAGAAAGACTCTTCGATGCGCGTTGCGATCCAGCAGGTCAAGGACGGTGCCGCTCAAGCAGCCATCTCGGCCGGCAATACCGGCGCCCTGATGGCCATTGCGCGCTATCTCCTGAAGACGCTCGACGGCATCGACCGCCCCGCCATTGCGCCCCAGCTCCCGAACGCCAAAGGCGGCGCCACCACGGTGCTGGACCTAGGTGCCAACGTCGATTGCGACGCCGAAGACCTGCTTCAGTTCGCCGTGCTCGGGTCGGCCCTGGTCTCCGCACTCACCGGCAACGAGGCTCCATCGGTCGGCTTGCTCAATATTGGCGAGGAAGCCATAAAGGGCAGCGAAACGATCAAAAAAGCAAGCCAACTGCTGCGTACGGCCGCCAACTCGAAGGATTTGAACTTCTATGGCAACGTGGAAGGCAACGATATCTTCAAGGGCACAACGGACATCGTGGTGTGCGACGGGTTCGTGGGCAACGTGGCGCTGAAGGCCAGTGAAGGCGTTGCTTCAATGATCGGCGACTTCATTCGCATCGAGTTTTCGCGCAGCATTTTGACCAAGGCGGCTGCAATTGTTGCCTATCCGGTTCTAAAAGCTTTTAAAAATCGGTTGGACCACCGACGGTACAACGGCGCCGCGCTGCTTGGCCTGCGCGGCCTGGTTTTCAAGAGCCATGGCTCGGCTGACGAAGTGGCTTTCGGTCATGCGCTGGATCGCGCTTATGATGCCGCTCGCAACAACCTGCTCGATCGCGTGCGGGCCCGCATTGCTCACGCCGCGCCATTGCTCGCGCGGCAGGAGCCGGCGGTGCCTGCCGACGCGGCGGCCCTTCACGTTTGATGAGCTCTTATTCACGCATCACCGGCACAGGCAGCTATCTGCCTCCGCGCCGGGTGACCAACGACGACCTTGCCAAGGAATTGGCAACACGCGGCATCGAGACTTCGAATCAATGGATCGTCGAACGCACCGGCATCCACGCGCGGCACTTTGCGGCGCCTGAAGTCACGAGCAGCGATCTCGGCCTCGAGGCCGCCCGCCACGCGCTGGAAGCCGCTGGGCGCAAGGCGGAAGATGTCGACCTGATCATCGTCGCCACATCGACGCCGGACATGGTGTTTCCGTCGTCGGCCGCCATTCTTCAGAACAAGCTCGGCATTGCCGGCTGCCCGGCCTTCGATGTACAGGCGGTCTGCAGCGGCTTTGTCTATGCGCTGACCGTGGCCGACGCGATGATCCGCACCGGCAGCGCGCGCTGCGCGCTGGTGATTGGCGCCGAAGTGTTCTCGCGCATTCTCGATTTCAACGATCGCACCACCTGCGTGCTGTTTGGCGACGGTGCCGGCGCCGTGGTGCTCGAGGCCAGCGACGAGCCCGGCATCCTCGCGAGCGACCTGCATGCGGACGGCAAGCACGTCGGCATTCTTTGCGTACCCGGCCATGTTTCGGGCGGCAATGTGCTGGGCACGCCGCTGCTGCATATGGACGGCCAGGCCGTCTTCAAGCTGGCGGTGCGCGTGCTCGAAGATGCGGCCCGCGCCACGCTGGCAAAGGCAGGCAAGACCGAAGCCGACATCGACTGGCTGATTCCGCACCAGGCCAACATCCGCATCATGGAAGGCACGGCCAAGAAGCTGAAGCTTCCGCGCGAGAAACTCATCGTGACGGTCAATGAGCATGGCAACACCTCGGCCGCCTCGATTCCGCTGGCGCTCGACGAGGCCGTGCGGTCCGGCAAAGTGAAGAAGGGCGAAACCGTCATGCTCGAAGGCGTGGGCGGCGGGTTCACCTGGGGCGCGGTGCTATTGAACCTGTAGCCATTGCAATGCCCCTCGCGGTGGGGCTGCAGTGCGACATGACGCTTGAAACAATGAAATCCTTTGCTTTTGTCTTTCCGGGCCAGGGCTCGCAGGCGGTCGGCATGCTCGACGCCTGGGGCGACCACCCGGCCGTGGCCGAAACTCTGCGCGAAGCCTCCGAGGCACTGAGCGAAGACGTTGCCGCGCTGATCAAGAACGGCCCCAAGGAAGAGCTGGCCCTCACGACCAACACTCAGCCGGTGATGCTGGTGGCTGGTGTCGCCGCCTGGCGCGCATGGTTGGCGGAAGGTGGCGCGGCCCCTTCCGTCGTCGCAGGACATTCGCTCGGCGAATACTCCGCGCTGGTGGCGTCCGGTGTTCTCACGTTGGCGCAAGCGGCGCCGCTGGTGCGGTTCAGGGCGCGGGCCATGCAGCAGGCCGTGCCTGTGGGGGTGGGCGCCATGGCGGCCGTCCTCGGCATGGACTCCTCCAAGGTGGTTGCAGGCTGCGCCGAAGCGACCGCGTCCTTTGGCACCGGCAGCCCCGAGATCGTCGAGGCAGTGAATTTCAACGACCCGATGCAGACCGTGATCGCGGGCAGCAAGGCGGCCGTTGACAAAGCCTGCGAGCTGCTCAAGGCCAATGGTGCCAAGCGCGCACTGCTGCTCCCCGTGTCGGCACCCTTCCATTCGAGCCTGATGAAGCCCGCGGCCGAGGCGCTGCGCGAAAAGCTGACCACGATCACTTTCGCTGCGCCGCAGATCCCTGTGCTGAACAACATCGACGTGGCCGTTGAAACCGACCCGGATCGCATCCGCGACGCCCTGGTGCGCCAGGCGGCCGGCCCGGTTCGCTGGGTCGAAAGCGTGCAGGCCTTGAAACTGCGCGGTGTAGCCGCCATCATCGAGTGCGGGCCGGGCAAGGTGCTGGCCGGCATGGTCAAGCGCATCACCCCCGAACTCGAAGCCGCGTCGGTGTACGACCCGGCAACGCTCGCGGACACCCGACAACTGCTCGCCGGCTGAACGGCCAGGGCCCCCGATACTTTTATGAGCATTCCCAAATTCGAAGGGCAAGTTGCCCTGGTTACCGGCGCGTCGCGCGGCATCGGCGCCGCCATTGCGCTCGAACTCGCGCAGCGCGGCCTCAAGGTGGTCGGCACCGGCACCACCGATGACAGCGCGGCAAAGATCACCTCGGCCCTGAGCGCGTTTGACGGCCGTGGCCGTGCGCTCAACGTGAACGACGCGGCGGCCGTCGACGCGCTGATCGACGAAATCGTTCAGGCCTACGGCGCCATCCATGTGCTGGTCAACAACGCCGGCATCACGCGCGACACGCTCGCCATGCGCATGAAGGACGACGACTGGGACGCGGTGCTCGACACCAATCTCAAGGCCGTGTTCCGCCTGTCGCGCGCGGTCATTCGCCCGATGATGAAGCAGCGCTACGGCCGCATCATCAGCATCACGAGCGTGGTCGGCGCCTCCGGCAATGCCGGGCAGGCCAATTACGCGGCGGCCAAGGCCGGTGTGGCGGGCATGACCCGCGCGCTGGCCCGCGAACTCGGCAGCCGCAACATCACGGTCAACTGCGTTGCGCCGGGCTTCATTGAAACCGACATGACGGCCAGCCTGCCGGAGGCCCAGCAGCAGGCCCTGCTCCAGCAGATTCCGCTCGGCCACCTTGGCAAGCCAGCTGACATCGCACATGCCGTGTCCTACCTTGCATCGCCCCAGGCGTCGTACGTGACAGGGCAGGAACTGCACGTCAACGGCGGCATGCACATGTAATTGCCGCAAGGCGCAATCTTTCCCCGCTCCGGGTGCACGGCAAATGCCACAATGCGCCCGGCTAAAATCCACCGATTACCTACAACCCTCAGAGGGAACCAAATGAGCGATATCGAAGCACGTGTCAAGAAAATCATCGCCGAGCAACTCGGCGTGGAAGAGTCCCAAGTAACGAACGAAAAGGCTTTCGTGGCCGACCTCGGTGCGGACTCGCTCGACACGGTCGAACTGGTGATGGCACTCGAAGACGAGTTTGGCATCGAGATTCCCGATGAAGATGCCGAGAAGATCACCACGGTGCAAAACGCCGTCGACTACGCCACCAAGAATCAAAAGGCCTGATCGGGCCAGCTGGAACTGCCACGGCCGGCGGCGCTTTTCATCGAGCCCGTACGCGCCGCCCGCAGTTGTTCAGCGCTTTCAGAAAGGTTTGCCGGCATGACCAAACGCCGCGTCGTCGTGACCGGACTCGGTTGCATCGCTCCTGTCGGAAACACCGCAACCGAATCCTGGGCCAACCTGTTGGCCGGGAAGTCGGGCATTGCGAACATCACCGCGTTCGATGCAAGCGCCTTTGCCTGCAAGTTCGCCGGTGAGGTGAAGGGTTTCGACATCACCCAATACATCTCGGAGAAGGAAGCGCGCCACATGGACCGCTTCATTCATCTGGGGCTTGCCGCCGCCATGCAGGCGGTGCAGGACAGCGGACTGCCGACCGGCGAAGCGCTGCCCTATGAAGAAGCCGTGCGCATCGGCTGCAACATCGGCTCCGGCATCGGCGGCCTGCCGATGATCGAAGAAACGCACGGCGAATACGCGAGTCGCGGCCCGCGCCGCATTTCGCCGTTCTTCGTACCGGCTTCGATCATCAACATGATCTCGGGCCACGTCTCGATCAAGTACGGCTTCAAGGGCCCGAACATCGCGGTGGTGACCGCCTGTACCACGGGCCTGCATGCCATTGGCACGTCGGCACGCATGATCGAATACGGCGATGCCGACGTCATGATCGCGGGCGGCGCCGAGTCGACCATTTCTCCGCTCGGCATCGGCGGCTTCACCGCGCCGCGTGCACTCAGCACGCGCAACGACGATCCCGCCACGGCCTCGCGTCCGTGGGACAAGGACCGCGACGGCTTCGTGCTGGGCGAGGGCGCCGGCGTGCTGGTGCTCGAAGAATACGAGCATGCCAAAGCGCGCGGTGCCAAGATCTACGCGGAAGTGGCGGGCTTCGGCCTGACCGGCGACGCGTACCACATGACCGCACCCGACGTCGACGGCCCCCGCCGCTCGATGACCATGGCGCTGGCCAATGCGGGCGTCAACGCCGACGAAGTGCAGTACCTCAATGCACACGGCACCTCGACGCAGATCGGCGACGTCAACGAGACCAATGCGGTCAAGAAGGCCTTCGGCGACCATGCGAAGAAGCTGGTTGTGAATTCGACCAAGTCGATGACCGGCCACTTGCTGGGCGGCGCCGGCGGCATCGAGTCGGTGTTCACGGTGCTCGCACTGCATCACCAGAAGAGCCCGCCGACCATCAACATCTTCAACCAGGATCCGGAGTGCGACCTCGACTACTGCGCCAACGTGGCGCGCGATCTCAAGATCGATGTCGCGGTCAAGAACAACTTCGGCTTCGGCGGCACCAACGGCACGCTGGTGTTCAAGCGCGCTTGAGCATTGCTCTTTCATGCACAGCGCACCGTCGGTGACATACCCGGTGGGGCGCTCGCGCGGTGCCACCCGGATTCTGATCGCCACATGGGCCTTGGGCGCAGCGTGCGCGGGACTGTCGTGCTATCTGTTCGATAGTGCCGGTTGGCGCCAGCTGCTGCTGGTCCTGAGTGTGCTGTTGTCGGGCCTCGCGGCCGGGCTCGGGCTGCGAAGCGACGGTGCGGGGGTGCTGCACTTCGACGGACTGGGCTGGACGCTCACGGGCGCCCATCCGGGCCGTGCCGTCCATGCGGCCCGCGCCGCCGTCGCACTCGATATCCAGTCGCTGCTGCTGGTCCGGCTGACCCAGCCGGGCCGTGCGAGCCGATGGATCTGGGTCGAGCAGCGCGCCATGCCGGAACGCTGGCGCGACCTGCGCCGTGCGGTATATTCGCGCGCCCCGACCGCGTCGCCTGCCGGCGAGCCTTGGCGTGCGACCGCGCCTGTCGATGCGCCCTGAACCTCCCCGATGACCACTTCTCCGCCGCCAGTGCCACCGGACTCCGGCTTGCCCGATGTGTCCGCCGAGGCGCCGCGCCCGGGCGAGGTCGACCTGCTGCTGGTCCAGCGCACGGTCGCGGGTGACCAAAAGGCATTCGAACTGCTGGTCATCAAGTACCAGCGCCGGATCGAGCGCCTGATCGGGCGCATGGTGCGCGATGTCGATCTGGTCGAAGACATTGCGCAGGAAACCTTCATTCGCGCCTACCGCGCGCTCCATCAGTTCCGCGGCGACGCGCAGTTCTACACCTGGCTTTACCGGATCGCGGTGAATACCGCCAAGAAGGCATTGGTAGACATGAAGCGCGACCCGACCATTTCCGAAAGCGCCATGCGGCCGTCTTCTGATGAGGACGATGAAACTTACCGGCCCGGAAACGAACCAATCAGCGACGAAACCCCCGAATCGGTCCTGGCGGCAAACGAAATCGCCCGCGTGGTCGAGGCGGCCATGGAGGCGTTGCCGTCCGAGCTGCGCCAGGCTGTCACCCTGCGCGAGATCGAGGGCATGAGTTACGAAGAGATTGCCGAGGTCATGGATTGCCCGATCGGCACCGTGCGCTCGCGTATTTTCCGGGCGCGCGAGGCCATTTCGGCCAGGGTCAAACCGCTGCTGGACAACCAGTCCGGCAAGCGTTGGTAGGTAAGCAGGTGAATGAAATGAATCAGACGATGACGGTTCGTGAGCAGGTATCCGCATTGGCGGATGGTCATTTGCAGGGCGAGGAGTTTGCGCGGGCCATCGAGGCCGTCTGCGCGGACGACGAGGCCCATCGGGTCTGGCGCGCCTATCACCTCGTGGGCGACGTGCTGCGCGCGGGCGCGCACTCGCCATGCAGCGATAGCAGCGCGTTCCTGGCCCGCTTTCAGCAGCGCCTGGCGGCGGAGCCTGTGGCCTCGGTCGCGCCTGTGCCGCCGGCCCAGGCCTCAACGATGCATGCGGTGCGGCACAAAACCGATGCAGCCAACGAGCCGGTCTTCCGTTGGAAGCTCGTGGCCGGCGCCGCTTCGCTGGTGGCCGTGGCCGCGATCAGCTGGACGCTGGTCGGAAACGGCGCCCCCTTTCCATCGCAGGGTGCCCAGATAGCAGCCCAGCAGCAGCAACCAGCGTCCAACGCGGTGCTGGCCGCCGCTGCCCCCAGCAGCCCGCTGCCCGCCGCTGCGCCGCTGGCGTCAACCCGCGTGGTGGTCGGCAGTGGAAGCCCGCAGGTCATGCTGCGAGACCCGCGGCTCGACCAGTTGCTCGAAGCGCACCAGCAAGCCGGCGGCGCTTCGCAAATGCCCTCAGGGTTCCTGCGCAACGCGACCTTCGAAGGCCCGACGCGCTGACGCGCGCCTGCCGTCGCTCCAATGACCGTTCAGATGCCGATCTCTGCACGCGCGTTCGCGCTGGTGCTCGCTGCTTTTTGTCTGGTGCAGATTGCGGCGGCACAGAGCCGGCCGGGTCCAGCCAACGCCAGGAGTGCGGCCTCGGTGCAGGCCGGCGACGCACCGCCCGCAATGGGCGTCGTCGAATGGCTGCAGCGCATGCACGCCGGGGCCCGGCAGCGCAATTACGTCGGCACCTTCGTGGTTTCGGCGGCGGGCGGCGATCTGTCGAGTGCGCGCATCTGGCATGTGCGCGACGGCGATATGCAGATCGAGCGCATCGAGGCCCTGTCCGGCCCGCCGCGCTCCACCTTCAGGCGCAACCACCATGTGATGACCTTCCTGCCAGAGGCAAAGGTCGTGAAGGTCGAGAAGCGCGAGAACCTCGACCTCTTTCCCAATCTGCCGGACAAGCCCGATTCTTCGATCGGCGATTTCTACGACGTCCGCGCCATCGGCAAGGACCGCGTGGCGGGTTTCGACGCCGACGTGGTGCAGCTGTTGCCGCACGACGGGCTTCGCTTTGGCTATCGCATCTGGAGCGAGCGCCGCTCCGGCCTGGTGATGAAGCTGCAGACCATCGACAGCGACTCCCGCGTGGTGGAGCAGTCGGCGTTCTCCGAATTGCAGCTGGACGCGCCCGTCAAGGCGCAGGCCCTCGCGCAGATGATGGCCAACACCGGCGGCTACCGCATCGAGAAGCTCGAGCTGGAGCGCACCAGCGCGCAGGACGAGGGCTGGACGCTCAAGTCGCCCGTGGCGGGTTTCAAGCCGCGCAGCTTCTATCGCCGCGGTGACAAGACCGGTCAGGATCGAACCGTCCAGTGGACCTTCTCCGATGGCCTTGCCTCCGTATCGCTTTTCATCGAGCGCTACGATGAGAAACGCGCACCGCGGGATGGTGTGCTCACAATCGGTGCAACCAATGCCATTCGCCGGCGATTGCCCGAGCCGGCAAGCGATTGGTGGCTCACCGCCGTGGGCGAGGTGCCGCAGCAGACTCTCAACGCGTTTGCGCAAAGCCTCGCGCGTACGCGCTGATCTGCGAGGCGCGCGCTGCTGGCGCTGAACCAAGTCCGCATCACTGACTCATAGCTCTTCTTTTGGCTGTTCTCTGTTCTTTTGAAAGAAAACCGATCATGTTCAAAGTCGAGGGACACAAGCTTCGTTCCTATCTCTTCGCATTCGGCGTGGCCTGCTCGGCTGCGACCGGATTCTTGCCGGCAACGTCAGCCATGGCGCAGACGCCCCAGGCGCGCGGATTGCCCGATTTCGCCGATCTGGTGGAGCAGGTGGGTCCCGCGGTGGTCGGCATCCGCACCGTCGAGAAGGTTTCCACGCGCGGCGGCAGCGGCGGGGAAATGGACGAGGAGATGCAGGAGTTCTTCCGGCGCTTCTTCGGCCAGCCGCTGCCCGGCAATCCGCGACCCGGCCCGCGCCCCAACCGGCCGCAGCAACCTCAGGAGGAAGAGCGCCCGCGCGGCGTGGGGTCGGGCTTCATCCTCTCGGCCGACGGCTATGTCATGACCAATGCCCACGTGATCGAGGACGCGTCCGAAATCCTCGTCACGCTGACCGACAAGCGCGAGTTCAAGGCCAAGCTGATCGGCGCCGACAAGCGCAGCGACGTCGCGGTGGTGAAAATCGAGGCGACCAGCCTGCCTGTGGTGAAGGTCGGCGACATCTCCAAGCTGCGCGTCGGCGAATGGGTGATGGCGATCGGTTCGCCCTTCGGCCTGGAGAACACCGTGACCGCGGGCATCGTGAGCGCGAAGCAGCGCGACACCGGCGATCTGGTGCCGCTCATCCAGACCGACGTTGCAATCAACCCGGGCAACTCCGGCGGCCCGCTCATCAATCTGCGCGGCGAGGTGGTCGGCATCAACAGCCAGATCTATTCGCGCTCGGGCGGCTACATGGGCATCTCGTTCTCGATCCCGATCGATGAAGCGATCCGTGTCAGCGAGCAGCTGCGCGCCACCGGCCGGGTCTCGCGCGGCCTGATCGGCGTGACCATCGGCACCGTGTCCAAGGACGTGGCCGAATCGATCGGCCTGGGCAAGGCCCGCGGCGCGCTCGTGAACAGCGTGGTGCCGGGTTCGGCGGCCGACAAGGCCGGCGTGAAGGAAGGCGACATCATCACGAAGTACGGCGACAAGGTCATCGACACGCCGAGCGACCTGTCGCGCTCGGTGGCTAGCACCAAGCCGGGCGCCAAGAGCACGCTGACCCTGTTCCGCAACGGCGCTTCGCGCGAGCTCGCAATCACTGTGGCCGAGGGCGATCCCGAAGCCAAGCCGTCCGGAAAGCGCCAGCAGGATCGCGAGGAGCCACAGGCCAAGCCGTCGTCCGCGGCCGGCAAGTCGCTCGGCCTGGTGGTCAGCGACCTCACCGACGCCCAGAAGAAGGAGCTCAAGGTGCGCGGCGTGCGTATCGACGCGGCCACTGATGCGGCCGCCAAGGCCGGGCTGCGCGAGGGTGACGTGATTCTCTCGGTTGGCAATGTCGAGGTGTCGAGCGTCAAGGAATTCGAGTCTGCGATTGCCAAGGCCGACAAGAACAAGGCGCTCAGCGTGCTGTTCCGCCGTGGCGAGTGGGCGCAATATGCCCTGATCCGACCCGCACGCTGATCTGGCGCTGCCGTCAAGTGGCCCCACCCGTCAGTCGGGTTTGGGGCCTTTTTTTGAGGTGTTTGCGACGTTGGAGCGCCCGGTTTCAAAAAAAATTCTGGGCGAAAATCGCCCCGGATTTGTTTGCGTTCACTAACTTATGTAAGGGCTTAGGACGGTTTTCGGTAGAATAGGGGTCAGTGGACAGTCAGTCCGGGCATAAAGAGTATGGTTTCCTCCACCATGCGAGATGTCAGACAGCAGTCCACCGGTGCTCCACAGATCGCCCACAAGTTGTTCATAGAGTGCTCCACCGTTCCTGTGGATAAGTTGTTTATATCTTTGATGTTGTGGACCTGCAACGACCCGTTTTGACCCTGTCCCCGGATGTACGTGCCTCCCTTTTTGCCTACAATGAAGTTCCAACTACTGCAGTTGCCATTGCTTGTTGGTTCAGGGCGCGTCTCCAGAAGACGCGCCCTTTTTTCTTGCCTGTCGCACTCTGCGCACGAGCCAATTCAAGTACTTAAGCGTTCCCGTTGATGAATCACATCAGAAATTTTTCGATCATTGCGCACATCGATCACGGCAAGTCGACGCTCGCAGACCGTTTGATCCAACGTTGCGGCGGCCTCGCGGAACGCGAGATGGAAGCACAGGTGCTCGATTCGATGGACATCGAAAAAGAGCGTGGGATAACCATCAAGGCACAGACCGCTGCGCTGCACTACAAGGCGCTCGATGGGCAGGTCTACAACCTCAATCTGATCGACACACCGGGCCATGTCGACTTCTCGTACGAAGTGAGTCGCTCGTTGTCTGCATGCGAAGGTGCGCTGCTCGTCGTCGATGCATCGCAAGGCGTTGAAGCGCAGACGGTGGCCAACTGCTACACCGCGCTCGACCTCGGTGTTGAAGTGGTGCCCGTGCTCAACAAGATGGATCTGCCAAACGCGGATCCGGACAACGCACGCACCGAGATCGAAGACGTGATCGGCATCGACGCGACCGACGCGATTCCGTGCTCCGCGAAGACCGGCCTCGGCATCGACGAGATTCTCGAAGCCGTCGTCCACAAGATGCCCGCCCCGCGCGGCAATCCCGATGGCCCGCTGCGCGCGATGATCGTCGACAGCTGGTTCGATCCCTACGTCGGCGTGGTCATGTTGGTGCGCGTGGTCGACGGCCGCCTGGTGAAGGGCGAGCGCATCAAGATGATGGCGTCCGGCGCCATGTACAACGCCGACAACGTCGGCGTCTTCACGCCCGCCAACGAGCCGCGCGCATCGCTCGAGGCGGGCGAGGTGGGCTACATCATCGCGGGCATCAAGGAGCTGCAGGCCGCCAAGGTCGGCGACACCGTGACGCTCATCAAGCCAGGCACCGGCGGCGCGGCTGCTACCGCCACCGAGGCGCTGCCGGGCTTCAAGGAAATCCAGCCGCAGGTGTTTGCCGGCCTCTACCCGACCGAAGCGAGCGAATACGACTCGCTGCGCGACGCGCTGGAAAAACTCAAGCTCAACGATTCGTCGCTGCGTTACGAGCCCGAGGTGAGCCAGGCGCTCGGCTTCGGCTTTCGCTGCGGCTTTCTCGGCCTCTTGCACATGGAGATCGTGCAGGAGCGCCTGGAGCGCGAGTTCGACCAGGACCTGATCACGACCGCGCCGAGCGTGGTCTACCAGGTGGTGCGCAACGACGGCGAAGTCATCATGGTCGAGAACCCGTCCAAGATGCCCGACGTTGGCAAGATGAGCGAGATTCGCGAGCCGATCGTCACCGTGCATCTCTACATGCCGCAGGAATACGTCGGCGCCGTCATGACGCTGGCCAACCAGAAGCGCGGCGTGCAGATGAACATGGCCTACCACGGCCGCCAGGTCATGCTGACCTACGAGATGCCGCTCGGCGAGATCGTGCTGGACTTCTTCGACAAGCTGAAGTCGGTCAGCCGCGGCTACGCTTCCATGGACTACGAGTTCAAGGAGTACCGCGCCTCCGACGTGGTCAAGGTCGACATCCTGCTGAACGGCGAGAAGGTCGATGCGTTGTCCATCATCGTGCACCGGAGCCAGTCGCAGTACCGTGGCCGGGCCGTGGTGTCGAAGATGCGCGAGATCATTTCGCGCCAGATGTTCGACGTTGCGATCCAGGCGGCCATCGGGGTCAACATCATTGCGCGTGAGACAATCAAGGCGCTGCGCAAGAACGTTCTTGCCAAGTGTTACGGCGGCGACATCACCCGCAAGAAGAAGCTGCTCGAGAAGCAGAAAGCGGGCAAGAAAAGAATGAAGCAGATCGGCTCCGTCGAGGTCCCTCAAGAGGCCTTCCTCGCGATTCTGCAAGTCGAAGACTGATCTCAAAAATGGCATTCATCACTACTTTGGTCCTCGCGGCCTTTGCCAGCTACGTCGGTGCCTGGTACTTTGGCGCCATCGAAGGCAACTTCGCACTGCTGCTGTTCCTGGCCACCGTGGTCACCGGTCTTTACTGGCTCGCCGAGCGCTTCTATTTCCTGCCCCGCCGCGAACGCGCCGCCACCGTGCTCGAAACTTCTCTGAGCGAGCGCAACGCGCGCCTGGCCGGGCAGGGCATCACGCAGGTCGACATGGTCGATGCCAAGGCCAGCGAGCGCCTGCTGATGCAGCCGTGGTGGCTCGATTGGACGGCTGGGCTGTTCCCAGTCATCCTGGTGGTGTTCCTGCTGCGCTCGTTCCTCTACGAGCCCTTCAAGATCCCGTCGGGTTCGATGATGCCGACGCTGCTGACCGGCGACCTGATCCTGGTCAACAAGTTCACCTATGGCCTGCGCCTGCCCGTGATCAACACCAAGATCACCGATGGCACGCCGCTGGCCCGCGGCGACGTGGTGGTGTTCCGCTACCCGCCCAAGCCGAGCATGGACTACATCAAGCGCGTGGTCGGCATTCCCGGCGACGAGGTGGCCTACCTGAACAAAAAGCTCACCATCAACGGGCAGCCGGTTTCCAAGTCCTCGATGCCCGACTATCTCGACAGCGATTCGATGCGCCTGCTCAAGCAGTTCAACGAAGACCTCGGCGGCAAGCAGCACAGGCTGCTCAACGACGATGCCGGTCCGGCCTTCGTCCAGGGCGCCGCCGACTTCCCGTTTCGCGAAAACTGCCGCTATTCCGTCGAAGGCGTGGTTTGCAAGGTGCCGGCCGGCAACTACTTCATGATGGGCGACAACCGCGATAATTCGGCGGACTCGCGTTTCTGGGGTTTCGTGCCGGACAAGAACATCGTGGGCAGGGCGTTCTTCGTCTGGATGAACTTCGGCGACCTGGGTCGCATCGGTCCATTTCAATAAGCAGTCAGCATTGTTCGAGGGGTAAGAGGGCATGAGAGCAAATCGGTCCATCCGCAGCAGGGCCGCGCATCAGCGCGGCATCTCGTTCATTGGCCTGGTGTTCGTCGCCGCGGTGCTGGGTTGCCTGGGCGTCGTCGTCGCGCAGGTCATTCCGACGCTGATCGAATACCAGGCAATCGACAAGGCGGCCAACAAGGCCAAGGAAGGCGCCACCGTGCCCGAAGTGCGCGCCATCTTCGACCGGGCCCAGGCGATCGACGACTTCAAGTCGGTTTCCGGCAAGGACCTCGACATCAAGAAGGTCGGCGACAAGGTCGTCGTGTCGTATGCCTACGAGCGGGAGATCCCGCTATTCGGGCCGGCCTTCCTGGTGCTCAAGTACAAAGGCGAGACCCGCTGAACGCGGCGACACGCAAGGTGGACGGCGGCCTCGCAGCGCTGCAGGAGCGCCTCAAGCATTCGTTCTCCGACCCGCGGCTGTTTCAGCTCGCGCTCACGCACCGTAGTTTTTCGGCTGACCACAACGAGCGTCTCGAGTTTCTCGGCGACTCGGTGCTCAATCTCGCGGTTTCGCACCTGCTATACACCCGCCTTTCGGCCCTGCCCGAAGGCGATCTGTCGCGCGTGCGGGCCAACCTGGTCAAGCAGGACACGCTGCATCGCCTGGCGCTTGAGCTGCAGCTGTCGCCGCTGCTGCGGCTCGGCGAAGGCGAGGCGCGCTCGGGCGGGCCCAACCGGCCTTCGATCCTGGCCGATGCGCTCGAAGCGCTGATCGGCGCGGTCTACCTCGACGCGGGCTTTGCGGCCGCCGAAGCACTGGTGCGCCGGCTCTACGAGTCGGTCGAGATCAATCCGCGCATGGACGCGGTCGCCAAGGACCCGAAAACCGAATTGCAGGAATGGCTCCAGGGCCACAAAATGAAGTTGCCGGTGTACCGCGTGGCGGCCACGCTCGGCGCCGCGCACAAACAAACTTTCGATGTCGAGTGCGAGGTGCCCGAAATGGGACTGCGCGAACGCGGCATCGGTGGCTCGCGACGCGCCGGCGAGCAGGCTGCCGCGGCAGCCATGTTGATCCGGCTCAAGGCACGCGGAGCCACGTGAAACCACAAATGAACGACGCTATAAATTCAGCAGCAAACCCCGAAGACGCAGCGGGCGACACGGTCCCGACCGGACCCCAGCACTGCGGCCTGGTGGCCATTGTGGGCAAGCCCAACGTGGGCAAATCGACGCTGCTCAACGCGCTGGTGGGCCAGAAGATCAGCATCACCTCGCGCAAGGCGCAGACCACGCGGCACCGCATCACGGGCATGCGCACGATTGGTGCAACTCAGTTCGTGTTCGTCGATACGCCGGGCTTCCAGACCCTGCACGCCAACGCGCTCAACAAGTCGCTCAACAAGACGGTGCAGGGCGCGGTGGGCGACGTGGACCTGATTCTTTTCGTGGTCGAGGCGGGCAGCTTCACACCGGCCGACGAGCGGGTGCTCAAGCTGCTCGGCAAGGGCATTCCCACGGTGCTTCTGGCCAACAAGCTCGACAACGTGCACCGCCGTGGCGACATCGCACCCTGGTTGCAGACCATGCAGGCGAAGCACCCCTTCGCCGAGTTCGTGCCGATGTCGGCCAAGAATTCCAAGGACGTCGAGCGCCTGTTCGGCATCTGCGAAAAATACCTGCCCGAGCAGCCCTGGTTCTACGCGGAAGACGAGCTGACCGACCGGAGCGAGAAATTCCTCGCGGGCGAACTGGTGCGTGAAAAGCTGTTCCGCCTCACCGGCGACGAACTGCCCTACACCTCGACCGTGATCATCGACAAGTTCGAGGAAGAGCCGCCGCAGAAAAAGGGTCAGAAGCGCCTGCTGCGCATTGCCGCCACCATCGTGGTGGAGCGTGATGGCCACAAGGCCATGGTGATCGGCGACAAGGGCGAGCGCATCAAGCGCATCGGCATGGAAACCCGCGTCGAGCTCGAAAAGCTGGCCGATGCCAAGGTGTTCCTCGAACTGTGGGTGAAGGTGCGCTCCGGCTGGGCCGACGACGAGGCCCGCGTGCGCTCGTTCGGTTACGAATGAAGTGGCGACTGCCCACCGCGTTTCGCACGAACCGGCGTATGTGCTCCATCGCTACGACTGGAGCGAGTCGAGCCTGATCCTCGAGGTCTTCACCCGGCACCACGGGCGCATTGCGCTGGTGGCAAAGGGGGCGAAGCGGCCGAGCTCCAATTTCAGGCCGGTGCTGCTGCCGCTGCAGCCGCTGCAACTCAACTATGGCGGCGACGCCGAAATCCGCACGCTCAAGGGCGCCGAGTGGATGGGCGGGCACGTCATGCCCACCGGCGAGGCGCTGCTTTCGGGCTATTACGTCAACGAACTGCTGCTGCGTCTCCTGGCCCGGGACGATGCGCATGAAGCCCTGTTCGACGCCTATGCGGGCGTGGTTCAGGTGCTGGCCAGCGAACACGCCGGCGCGCAGGCGGCCACCCACGCCGCCGCGCTGCGCGCCTTCGAACTGCTGCTGCTGCGCGAAGTGGGACTGTTGCCCTCGCTCGACGTGCAGACCCTCACGCTCGAGCCACTGGCGGCCGATCAACGCTACAGCTTGGTGCCGGAGGCCGGCTTGCGGCTGGCGGGTGGCGAAGAGGCCGCGCTGGCTGGCGCCGATTGGCAGTCGCTGCAAGGCGTGCTGGACGACCGCGCGCCGTTCACTGCCACGCTGCGCGAGATCGCGACCATGAACGCCGGCAGCAACAGTGCCCTCAGGAACCAGCTGCGCACCTTGCTCAACTACCATTGCGGTGTGTCCACGCTGCGCACGCGGCAGATGATGAGAGATTTGCAAGCCCTATGAGCACGACATCCGGCCATTCCGCTACCACTTCGCTGTCGGTCAACCTGAACAAGGTGGCCCTGGTGCGCAACACGCGCGCCCTCGGTATTCCGAGCGTGCTCGTTGCCGCCAACGCTTGCCTTGCCGCGGGCGCGCAGGGCATCACCGTGCATCCGCGGCCTGACGCGCGCCATATCCGCGCGCACGACGTGAGCGACCTGTCCGCGCTGCTCGCCAAGGACTGGCCGGCGATCGAGTTCAACATCGAAGGCAACCCGTTCCACAACCTGATGGACTTTGTGCGCGAGCTGAAGCCGCACCAGGCCACCTTCGTGCCGGACAGCGAATCACAATCGACTAGCGACCACGGCTGGAGCTTCCCCGAAGACGCCGAGCGCCTGCGCCCCCTGATTGCCGAGGCCAAGGCGCTGGGCGTGCGCGTGAGCCTGTTCATGGACCCCATTCCGCAACAGATGGCTGCGGCCAAGGAGGTGGGTGCGGATCGCGTCGAGCTGTACACCGAGGGCTATGCCGCATCGCGCGGCACGCCGGACGAAGAGGCCGTGCTCGCGCGCTATGTCGAATCGGCACGTGCGGCAGAGGCCGTGGGCCTTGGCGTGAATGCAGGCCACGACCTGAGCCGCGACAACCTCACTGCGTTCCTCCGGGCCGTGCGCGGCGTCCAGGAGGTTTCGATCGGCCACGCCTTCATTGCCGATGCGCTCGAGCTCGGCTACGCCGCCACGACGCGGGAATACCTCCGCTGCATCGAAGAGGCGCAGTGAACGCGCAAGCGGAATGATCTACGGCATCGGTACCGACATCTGCGACCTGCGGCGCATCGGCGCAACGTTCGAGCGCCAGGGTGAGCGCTTTGCCCACCGGGTGCTGAGCGACGCCGAATTCGCCGTCTGGAAGGCCCGCAGCGCGCGCTGGCCCAAGCGCGGCCTGAGCTATCTTGCGACACGCTTTTCCGCCAAGGAAGCCTTCAGCAAGGCCATTGGCCTGGGCATGCGCATGCCGATGAGCTGGCGGCTGTGCGAGATCGCGAACCTGCCCAGCGGCAAGCCCGTCATCGTGCTGCACGGCGAGCTCAAGGACTGGTTCGAGGCCAAGGGCCTGACGGCCCACGTCACGGTGACCGACGAAACCGAATATGCCGCGAGTTTCGTCGTGGTCGAATACAAGAACGAGGCATGACCCTGGCAACGACAAGCAATCACTCGCCTCTCATCATCGACGTGGCGGGCACGGAACTCAGCGACGCGGACCGCCACCGCGTCACCAACCCCCTGGTGGGCGGCGTCATTCATTTCGCCCGCAACTGGCGAGACCGCGCCCAGATGGCGGCGCTCAATGCCGAGTTGAAGGCCCTCCGCCCCGACCTGCTGATCTGCGTCGACCACGAAGGCGGCCGAGTGCAGCGGTTTCGCACCGACGGCTTCACGCGCCTGCCTTCGATGCGCGCACTCGGCGAACTATGGATGCGCGATGCCATGCGCGCCACCCAGGCCGCAACGGCGACCGGCCAGGTGCTTGCCGCCGAGCTGCGCGCCTGCGGCATCGACTTCAGTTTTGCACCGGTGCTCGACCTGGACTACGGCGGTAGCAGTGTGATCGGCGACCGCAGCTTTCACCGCGACCCGCGCGTTGTGGCGCTATTGGCCAAGAGCGTGATGCACGGCATGCTGCAGATGGGCATGCGCCATTGCGGCAAGCACTTTCCCGGGCATGGCTTCGTGACGGCCGATTCGCACGTGGACATTCCGGTCGACCGGCGCAGCCTCAAGGCGATCCTCGCCGACGACGCGCGGCCTTATGACTGGCTCGCAGGCACGCTCACGGCGGTGATGCCGGCGCACGTGATCTATCCGAAGGTCGACAAGCGGCCCGCGGGTTTTTCGTCCCGTTGGCTGAAAGAGATCCTGCGCAGCCGGCTTTCATTCGATGGTGCCATCTTCAGCGATGACCTGAGCATGGAGGCGGGGCGCTACATCGATGGCGAGCTGTTGAGCTATGCCGATGCCGCACTTGCGGCACTCGATGCGGGCTGCGACCTCGCGATGCTGTGCAATCAGAGCATCGGCGATGGCCGGCCACTCGACGAGTTGCTCGATCGCTTCGCCGTCGCAGCCAAGGCGGGGCGTTGGCAAGCTGACGCAAAGAGCGAGATGCGGCGGCGGGCACTGCTGCCGGAGACGCCATCGACCGACTGGAACGCGATGGTCGAATCGGAAGGCTACAAAGGCGCCAGGCAAGTGCTGGCGAAGGCCAGGCTCGCGTCGCCCGCGGGCGACTGACGAACCGCTACGGCGCGCCGACCGGCGGCGGATTGGCCCACAGCCGCTCGCCGCCTGAGTCCAGGTGCGTCAGGTACAGCCGCACGTCGAACTCCAGCCGGTGGTAGCCCGGCTCCATGTGCTCGCACAGCGCATAGAAGCTCTTGTCATGGTCCTTTTCCTTCATGTGCGCGAGCTCATGGACCACGATCATGCGCAGCCACTCCAGGGGCACTTCCCTGAACAGGCTCGCCACCCGGATCTCGCGCTTGGCCTTGAGCTTGCTGCCCTGCACGCGCGAGACGGTGGTGTGCGTGCCGAGCGCGTTGCGGATCACATGCAGCTTGCTGTCGAACGCCACCTTGGAGAGCGGCGGCGCCTTGCGCATGAAATCGCTCTTGAGTTCGCTCACGTAGTCGTAGAGCGCACGATCGGTCTGCACCTCGTGCAAAGGGCCGGGATAGCGGCTGCGCAGCAACGGCGCGAGCCCTTCGGTTTCGACCAGTTGCTGAACCTGAGCCAGCAGGGTGGGTGGATACCCCGCGAGGTATTTCATGCCGCCGGCCCCACGCAGGCCAGCCCGGTCGCCACGCCCCCGAACAGGTCGCCCTCGACGAGGTTGATGCCAGCGAAGCTTTTGCGCAAGGCCTGCTGAAACGGCCGCAGCGCCGAGGAGCCTCCCGTCAGGTAGATGGCGTCCAGGTCGCCGCTGCGCAGCCCGGCGCGCTTGACGCAGGCGTGCGCGCAGGCAATGACGTTCTCGAGCAGCGGAGAAAGCTGCTGCGCCATGTCGGCGGGCGAAAGCGACGCGGTCAGGCCCGGCTCTGCGCACGACAGGTCGATCGCGCTGGGCGCATCGCTTACCGAGGCATCGATCTTCGCCTGCTCGACCTCGCTGGCAATGCGATGACCGTGCCGCTCTTCGAGCACCGCCATCAGCCGGTCGTGCAGCCGCGTATTGCTGTAGCTGGTGCGCAGATCCTTCGCCTGCCGCACCGCCTTGGCCGCATAGAGCCAGTTGATCAGGTGCCAGGACGAGAGCTCGAAGAAGACCTTGCTCGGTACTTCACGTCCCTGTGCGCCCGTATGGCGAAAGCCGAATTCCGGCATGACGCGATCGAGGTTCAGGCGTTGGTCGAAGTCGGTCCCGCCGATGTGCACGCCGCTGGTGGCCAGCACGTCGTCGCTGCGGTCGTCGCGCATGGCGCGGTCTGGCCCGACGCGCACAACGGTGAAGTCGGAGGTGCCGCCGCCGACGTCGACGATCAGCACCAGCGACTCCTTCGTGATGCGCTGCTCATAGTCGAAGGCCGCGGCAATCGGCTCCAGCTGAAAAGCGATGTCGCGAAACCCGGCCGCACGGGCGGCGTGGCGCAGGCTTTCTTCCGCGCGTTCGTCGCGCTTGGAATCGTCGTCCACGAAATGAACCGGCCGGCCGATGACCACGCGCTCCGGCACCCGGCCCAGTTCGCGGCCCGCCCGTGCGGCGAGTTCGCGCAGAAAGCGCGCGATGATGTCCTCGAAGCTCACGAGCCCGTCGTAGACGGCCGTTTTCTCCTGCATCAGTGCGCTGCCGAGCAGGCTCTTGAGTGAGCGCATCAGGCGGCCTTCAACGCCCGCAAGATAGAGCGCGACAGCTTCGCGGCCGAAGTGCGTCGTACGGTCTTCAGCGTTGAAGAAGATCGCGGTGGGCAGGGTGGTGGCCGCGCCTTCGATGGGCAGTAGCCGGGCCACGCCGTCGACCCGGCAGGCCACGGCGGAATTGGAGGTGCCGAAGTCGATGCCGATCGTCGGCAACGACGACGGTAACTTCACGCTCAAGATTCCCTGCGCAACGCCGGGAACAGGATCACGTCGCGGATGCTCGGCGAGTCGGTCAGCAGCATCATCAGCCGGTCAATGCCGATGCCGCAGCCGCCGGTGGGCGGCATGCCGTATTCGAGCGCACGCACGAAGTCGTGGTCGTAGAACATGGCTTCGTCGTCGCCGCTGTCCTTGGCGGCCACCTGCGCGTTGAAGCGCGCGGCCTGGTCTTCGGCGTCGTTGAGCTCGCTGAAGCCGTTGCCGAACTCGCGGCCCGTGATGTAGAGCTCGAAGCGCTCGGTCACTTCAGGGCGCTCGTCGTTGGCGCGTGCCAGCGGCGAGATCTCAGTCGGGTGCTCCATGATGAAGGTCGGCTGCCAGAGCTTCTCTTCCACCGTCTCTTCGAAGTACATCACCTGCAGGCTGGCAAGGCTGCGCTGCGAGAGCTTGTCCTTTTCTTCGCTGAGGCCGATCTTGCGCAGGGCATTGATGAGCCAGGCGCTGTCGTCGACGCCATCGCCGGCCTCGGTGTGCTTGAGGATGGCTTCGCGGATCGTCAGGCGCTCGAAAGGCTGGGTCAGGTCGACAGGCTTGCCCTGGTAGGTGAGCTGCTGAGTGCCCACGGCCTTGTCGGCAATGGTGCGGATCAGCGTTTCGGTGAAGTCCATCAGGTCGCGGTAGTTCCAGTAGGCCGCGTAGAACTCCATCATCGTGAACTCGGGGTTGTGCCGCACCGAGATGCCCTCGTTGCGGTAGCTCCGGTTGATTTCGAACACGCGCTCGAAACCGCCGACGATCAGGCGCTTCAGGTAGAGCTCGGGCGCGATACGCAGGAACATCTCCTGGTCGAGCGCGTTGTGGTGCGTCTTGAAGGGCTTCGCGTTGGCGCCGCCTGGGATGGGGTGCAGCATCGGCGTTTCGACTTCGAGGAAGTCGTTGGCCACCATGAATTCGCGCAGGGCGCTCACAGCCTTGCTGCGCGCGGTGAAGCGCACGCGCGCCGACTCGTCGGTGATCAGGTCGACGTAGCGCTGGCGGTACTTCTGCTCCTGGTCGGCCATGCCGTGGAACTTGTCGGGCAGCGGACGCAGGCTCTTGGTGAGCAGGCGCAAGCGGGTCACCTTGACCGAGAGCTCGCCGGTCTTGGTCTTCATCAGCGTGCCTTCGGCGCCGACGATGTCGCCCAGGTCCCAGCGCTTGAAGTCGGCGTAGGCTTCTTCGCCGATGGCGTCGCGCGTCACGTAGAGCTGGATGCGGCTCGTGGCGTCCTGCACCGTCGCAAAGCTGGCCTTGCCCATCACGCGCTTGAGCATCATGCGGCCCGCCACGCTCACCGCAACAGACTGCGCTTCGAGCGCTTCGGCTTCGGTGGCGCCATGCGCCTCGATCAGTGCGGCGGCGCGGTGGCCCGGCTTGAAGTCGTTCGGAAACGCAACGCCCTTGCCCTCGGCCTGCGCGGTGCGCATCAGCTTGAGCTTTTCGCGGCGTTCCGCGATGAGCTGGTTGTCGTCGACGGCGGGCGCCGCGGCTGGAGCCGCTGCAGGCGTGGGAATGGAGGGAATCAGGTGATCGGACATGGAGAGCGGAGGAGGGCGCAACGGGAGCATGCGCAACCCGCCATTTTAGCCGATCGGGTTCGAATGAAACCGGCCTCCAGCGCCCGCCAATCCTGTATGAAATGCTATTTAAAAAGTAGCAACCTATTCAGTGATGCCCGCGCGTGCGAGCAGATCGCTGACCAATTCGAGCCGCATCAGCGGGCTGTCGAGTTCCATGAGCCGTTGCCGGAGTTCGAGTTGCATCGGCACCAGTTCGCACCAGCGGTTGGCCACCCAGCCGCAATCGTTGAACTGATATGGCTCGCCGATGGGCAGGCGCACGGCTTCGGCACCCTGCGCGCGGCGGCGCTCTTCGAGGGTGTCTACCAGGCGCCGCAGTGCCGTGGCGGTGTGCTGGAGGTCGTCCGGAATCTCGATCGCCGCGTCTTCGAGTACGGCCGCCACCTCGGCCACCCACAACCCGTGCTTCTGCAATTCGGTACTGCGAATGCGAAAACGTTGGGTACCGACGCATTCGATCTGCAGCAGTCCGCTCTGCGGCGAATCGAATTCGCGGATGACGGCCAACGTGCCGACGGCGGCGAAGCTTTCCACATCGGCACCTGCCTTGCGGACCTCGCTGCCGCTCGTGAGGCTGACAACGCCGAAAGGCGCGTCGGCCTTGCGGCATTTGCCGATCATGTCGAGATAACGTACCTCGAAAATACGCAGTGGAAGCACGCCGCCGGGAAACAGGACGGTTCCTAGCGGGAACAATGGCAGTGAATGAAGAATGGGCTGTGTCGTCATCGAGGAACCTTGCATGGCTATCATCGCATTCCCCTCACGACCACGCCCCATGCTCTACCAGATCCCCTCGTTTCTTCTCGACGTGATCGTCGGCCTGCTCGGCGGCGCCTGCCTGCTGCGCCTCTACATGCAGTACCACCGGGTGCCGTTCGGCAATCCGCTCGGCCGCTTCATATTTGCAATCACCGACTGGATCGTGATGCCGCTGCGCCGCATCGTGCCCGCGGTCAAGCGCTGGGACCTGGCGAGCCTGATTGCCGCATGGCTGCTGGTGCTCGCGAAGTTCCTGCTGCTGTGGCTTCTGGTCGGCAACCTGGGACGGATCGCGGCCTTGCCGCTGGTCTCCCTCGTGGGGCTGATGCAGCTGGCCATTTCAGGCCTCACGGCGCTGCTGGTGGTCTATGCGGTGCTGTCGTGGATACCGGGTGCCTCGCCGGTGCTGCTCGACCTGATTTCCCGGCTGGCCGAACCGCTGGTCCGGCCGTTTCGGCGCTTTATTCCGCTGATCGGCGGCGTGGACCTGTCGCCCCTGGCCGCCATCGTGGTGCTTCAGGTGATTGCCATCGTGCTGGGCAACCTGCTGGTCTGGGCCTACCGGCTGGGCTGACGCCCAGCCTTTGTCTTCTTGATCAGATGACTGCGTCGGCGGGCTGGCGCAGCAGCATCGCCAGCGTGCTTGCGATGGTCTTACGCAGTTCGCGGCGGTCGCTGATGAAGTCGATTGCGCCCTTGGTCTGCAGGAACTCGGCGCGCTGGAAGCCCTCGGGGAGCGTCACGCGCACGGTCGACTCGATCACGCGAGGACCGGCAAAGCCGATCAGCGCCTTGGGCTCGGCAATGACCACGTCGCCCACAAAGGCGAAGCCGGCCGAGACGCCGCCCATGGTCGGGTCGGTCAATACGCTGATGTAAGGCAGGCCCTTCTTCGCGAGGCGCGTGAGCGCTGCGTTGGTCTTGGCCATCTGCATCAGCGAGAGCAGGCCTTCCTGCATGCGCGCACCGCCGGTGGCGGTGAAGCAGATGAACGGCACCTTTTGCTCGATGGCCGTCTCGACGCCGCGCACGAAGCGCTCGCCGACCACGCTGCCCATGCTGCCGCCCATGAATTCGAATTCGAAGCAGGCCACGACCACGCTGATGCTGTGGACCGAGCCACCCATGACGATCAGTGCATCGGTCTCGCCGGTGTTCTCCAGGGCTTCCTTGAGCCGTTCAGGGTATTTGCGGCTGTCCTTGAACTTGAGTGCGTCGACGGGGAGCACTTCCTGCCCGACCTCGTAGCGGCCTTCGGCATCGAGGAAGGCGTCGAGCCGTGCGCGCGCGCCGATGCGGTGATGGTGGTTGCAGCTCGGGCAGACGTTCTGGTTGTGCTCGAGATCGGTCTTGTAGAGAACGGTCTCGCAGGCGGGGCATTTGATCCACAGGCCCTCGGGCACCTGGCGGCGCTCCGACGGGTCGGTTTGTGCGATCTTGGCGGGTAGCAGTTTTTCAAGCCAGCTCATAAGACTCCGGATTTAGCTCCCCTCTCCCGCCATGCGGAAGAGGGGCTTGGGGGTGAGGGCACCCGCGATTATCGGCCAGCCGCGTTCTTGGGGGTAGCCGCAGGCAGCGCATCGAGCGCCTCGCGGATGCCAGCCAGGAATTCGCTCACCGCAGGCACGACCTTTTCGCGCGGTTGTCCGTCGATCAACTGGATGATCTTCGTCCCGATCACCACCGCATCGGCGGCCGAACCCACCGCCTGCGCGGTGCGCGCATCGCGGATGCCGAAACCCACGCCGACGGGGATGTTCACGTGCTCGCGGATGCGCGGGATCATCTGGCCGACCGCCTCGGTGTCGAGGTGGCCCGCGCCCGTCACGCCCTTGAGCGACACGTAGTAGACGTAGCCGCTCGCGATGCGTGCGACCTGCGCCATGCGCTCGCTGGTGCTGGTGGGCGCCAGGAGGAAGATCAGGTCGATGTTCGCGGCCTTGAGTTCGGCGGCAAAGCCTTCGCACTCTTCGGGCGGGTAGTCGACCACCAGGAGGCCGTCGACACCGGCTGCCGATGCATCGCGAATGAAGGCCTTCTTGCCGTGCACGAGGTCATAGCGCTCGACCGGATTCGCGTAACCCATCAGCACCACAGGCGTTGCCGTGTCCTGCTGGCGGAATGCGGCCACCATGGCGAGCACCTGCTTCATGCCGATGCCCATGGCCAGCGCGTCCTCGCCGGCTTTCTGGATCACCGGACCGTCGGCCATCGGGTCGGAAAACGGCACGCCGAGTTCGATCACGTCGGCACCCGCCGCGACCATGCCGTGCATCAATTCAGGCGTGATGTCCGCGTAGGGGAAACCTGCGGTGACGTAGGGAATCAGGGCGCGGCGGCCGTCTTTTTTCAGCGCGTCAAAGGTGGCGGCAATGCGGCTCATCACTTGCCTCCCTTCACGCTCAAGCCGCGCATCGAGGGCCGGTCGTAGAAGTCGACGCCCGACAGGTCGGCCACGGTGCCGATGTCCTTGTCGCCGCGGCCCGAGAGGTTCACGAGAATGGACTGGTCCGGCCGCATGGTTTTTGCGAGTTTCATGGCATAGGCCACGGCGTGGCTCGATTCGAGGGCCGGAATGATGCCTTCGGTGCGGCACAGGTAGTGAAAGGCTTCGAGTGCCTCGGTATCGGTGATGCCGACGTACTCGGCCCGGCCGATGTCGGCCAGGTAGGCATGCTCGGGGCCCACCCCCGGGTAGTCGAGCCCCGCGCTGATGCTGTGGGTCTCGGTGATCTGGCCGTCTTCGGTCTGCAGAAGGTAGGTGCGGTTGCCATGCAGCACGCCCGGGCTGCCGCGCAGGATCGAGGCCGCGTGCTTGCCGCTGTCGAGCCCTTCGCCTGCCGCCTCGACGCCCACCAGGCGGGTGCCCGCGAACGGAATGTAGGGGTGGAAGATGCCCATGGCATTGCTGCCACCGCCCACGCAGGCCACCACCACGTCCGGCTGCCGGCCTTCGGCCTCGCCGGTGATGCCTTGCGCCGCGAGCATGGCGGGCATCTGGTCGATGCACTCGGTTCCGATCACACTCTGGAAGTCGCGGACCATCGTCGGATAGGGGTGCGGACCGGCCACGGTGCCGATGATGTAGAAGGTGTTTTCCACGTTCGTCACCCAGTCGCGCATCGCCTCGTTAAGCGCGTCCTTCAGCGTCTTGCTGCCCGATTCGACCGGCACCACGGTGGCGCCGAGCAGATTCATCCGATAGACGTTGGGACTCTGTCGCTTCACGTCCTGGCTGCCCATGTAGACCACGCATTCGAGCCCGTAGCGCGCGCAGATGGTGGCCGTGGCCACGCCATGCTGGCCGGCGCCGGTTTCGGCAATCACGCGGGGCTTGCCCATGCGGCGCGCGAGCATCGCCTGGCCGATCACGTTGTTGATCTTGTGTGCGCCCGTGTGGTTGAGGTCTTCGCGCTTCAGGTAGATCTGCGCGCCGCCCATCTCGCGGCTGGTGCGGGCCGCGTGGTAGACCGGCGAGGGCCGGCCGACGAAGTGCTTCAGCTCGTAGTGGAATTCGGCGAGGAACGCCGGATCGTCCTTGAACTTCGCATAGGCGTCGCGCAGCTCGTTGATCGCGTGGGTGAGCGTTTCGCTCGCGAAGGTGCCGCCGTAGTTGCCGAAATGGCCGGTGGCGTCCGGTTGCTGGTAGTCCTGGATATGGCTTTGCATGGTTCTCGATCGTTGGGCCGCAGCCCCAAATGACGATCGGGGTGCGGCGGCTAACTGGAGAAGGACGCGTCGGCGGCTCTGACCGCTGCGACGAATTGCCGGATTTTTGCGGCGTCCTTCAGGCCCTTGTTCCCGGGTCCGTCGATTTCGACGCCCGAGCTCACATCAACGGACAGCGTCTTGCAGCGCGTCCGCACGATGCGAATGCCATCGCTCACGTTTGCAGGTGTGAGCCCACCACTCAAGACGAGGTGAGCGTCGACGGCGGGTGGAAGAAGTGACCAATCGAATGCCTTGCCGCCACCGCCATAACCTTCGACATGGGCGTCGAGCAGGATGGCCTGGGCGTGGGAGTAATCTGACGCGTATTTTACGAGGTCGAAGCCCGCTCCGGCAGCCCCGAGCGGAATGCGCGCGGCGCGCATGTAGCGAAAACGGCCCGGGCCGGTGGATTCCTCGCACTGTTCCGGCGTTTCTTCGCCGTGAAACTGCGCGATGGCGCCCTTCACTCGAGCAAGCGATGCTATGACTTCAAGAGCATCCTCGTTGACGAACAGCAGCACGGGGGTGATGAAAGGAGGCAACCGGGAAGCCAGTTCGGCGGCGCGAGCGGCCGTCACGGCGCGGGGGCTCGCGGGATAGAGCACGAAGCCCACGGCATCGGCGCCCGCCTCGACCGCGGCATCGACGTCGGCCTCACGCGTGAGGCCACAGATCTTGATGCGGGTGCGGGGAAGCGTCATGGCGGCCCATCATAAGGAGCACCGCCAGCCTGCAGCGTGGCCTCCGCCGGCAGACCCCACTTGGCGTCGTACAACGGCCCGAGAAAGTACAGCCCATCGGCGGAGAAGGTGGGTGCCGCCACCTTGCGGCTGCGGGCTTCGAGCACCTCGGTGATCCACTCCGGCCGCTCGTCACCGCGGCCGATGCGCACGAGGCAGCCCATCAGGTTGCGGATCATGTGGTGCAGGAAGGCATCGGCCTCGAATTCGAAGTGCCAGCGGCAGCGGTCGCCCGCGCCCACACGCGTGATCTCGATGCGTCGCAGGTCCTTGACCGGCGACCGCGCCTGGCAGGCGGAGGCGCGGAAGGAGCTGAAGTCATGCTGGCCGACCAGCAGGGCGGCCGCGGCGCGCATCGCATCACCGTCGAGCGCATGCATCGACCAGCCAACGCGGCCAGAGTCGAGGCTGGGCCTCACCGGTGACTGCGACAGCACGTAGAGGTAGCGGCGGGCCAGCGCGCTCGCACGGCAATGGAATTCGTCGGGAACCGGATGCGCCCATTGCACGGCGATGTCGTCGGGCAGATAGCGATTGGTGCCGCGCATCCAGGAGAAGGGCTCGCGCTCGACGTCGGTGTCGAAGTGCACCACCTGCATCAGCGCATGCACGCCGGCATCGGTGCGGCCGGCGCACAGCGTGCCGATGGGCTGTGCGGCAAATTTGCCCAGCGCGGCTTCCAGCTTGTCCTGTACCGTGCGGCCCGAGCGCTGGCTTTGCCAGCCCTCGTACGCTTGGCCGTTGTAGCGGATGCCTAGCGCCAGCCTCACGAAATCAAAAGGACGGGAAAAGCCGCTTTAGCGCAGCTCGGCGAGCAATTGCTTCGCCTGCGACTTGAGGTCGCCAGCGCTTTCAGCTTCGACTTCCTCGACCAGCGAGCGGGCGCCTTCAACGTCGCCGATGGCCTGCAGCTCGCGCGCCAGCGACAGTTTGACCGCATGGGGGCTGTCGTCGCCGTCGTCGTCTTCGGGCATGGTGGCGGAGGGCCTCGCCGCCTCGGCGGTTCCGGCCGCCGGACGGGAGGGAAGGCCGGCCAGCGCGCTCATGTCGAATTCGATGAAACCCGAATCCGCGGGAAGACCGCCGCGCAGTGCCGCCGGGCGGGTGTTGGCATCGGCATCGGATTCGTTGAGCGCCGAAGGGCGTGTGACCGGCGACAGTGCGCCGGGGGCCGTGTCGAAATCGTTTTCCAGATCCACCGGTGCAGCGGGTGCATGCGCATGGCCGTTGGACAAGGGAGCGGCTGCGGCGGCGGGCGCTGCATACGCTGCCTTCGGCAAACTGGCGCTCACGGGTGCTGGGCTGGGTGCTGGCGGCTGGCTCAGGTCCAGATCGAAGTCCAGCGGCGCGACGGAGGGCACGAAGGCCGGCGTGGGCGCCACGGCGACGGGAGCCGCGGCGGGTGCCGGCGCAACCACTGCAGCGGGTTTGGCTGCCGAGGCCAGGGCGCCAGCGAAGGCGGCGCTCTCGGCCGGGCTCACGCCACGGGACGAACCCGATTCGTACAGCGGATTGCCCGGATCGAGGTCCTTGCCCATGTCGACCACACGGTTCCAGTCGGAACCGTTGCCGTTGGTCAGCTTGTGCACTTCGGTTGCCAGGCCTTCGAAGGCCCGAACGTCGCGGCGCTTGGCATGGATCTCGAGCAGCTTGAGATGGATAGCCGTGCGGTCAGGGCTCACGCGCAGGGCTTCGCGAAGAATTTCCTCGGCCTGCAGGTCGCGGCCATAAGCCAGGTACACGTCCGCTTCGGCCACAGGGTCGACGTCGCCGGCATCGAGCTGGCTCGGCGAGTACGACAGCGATGAGACGCTGGAGTCGCCACGGTGTTTGGTGTCGACCGATTCGCCGCCGCTGGCGCCGAAGAAGGAATCCTTCGGAATGCGGCTCTCGAGGAACACGCTTTCGCTCATTTCCTCGCGCCGGCGGCCCAGCACGCGATAAAGCAGGAAGCCGACCAGCAAGGCGATCAGCGCGGCGCCGGCAATCATCAGCGGGTTGTCGAGCAATTCGTCGAAGAAGCTGCGTTCCGCCGGAGGCGGCGGCGGGGCTGCCTTGACCACCGGCTTGGGAGCGGGTGCGGGGGCAGCAGCAGCGGCGCTGGCTGCCGCTGCGGGAGCGGTAGGCGCGGCATCGGAAGGTGCGGTTGCCACGGGCGCAGTGGCTGCCGCAGGTGCTGCGGCCACTGTCGCGGCAGCCGTTGCCGGAGTTGCGGGCGTCGATGCAGCGGCCGGAGTCGGGGCTGGTACTACGGGCGCGGCGGCGGGTGCTGCGGCAGTGGCAGGCGCTGGCGCTGCAACCGGTGCGGGCGCCGCTGCTGGCGGCGATGCGGTGGCAGCCGTGCCTGGATTGGGAACCGGAATGCCTGGCGCCGCGGGTGCAGCGGCCGAACCCGTGGCCGGTGCCGCGGTGCCGGTGGCCGCCTTGAGCTTGGCGAGTTCGTTGATGTTCTTGGAAAGCTCCGCTACGCGGTTGTTGCTGTCCTGTGCCTGACGGGTCTGCGCAACCTTTTCGTCGGCGGCGCGGGCGGCTGCGTTGCCCTGCGAGATCGTCAGCTTGTCGGGTGCGCTTGCCGCGGCATTGCGGTCTTCGACATTGGCTTGCAGCTTGCCCGTCGCCTTGCGGCTGGCGGCGGCCACATTGGAGGTGGGCGCGTTTTCGGCCAGGCGCTGGCGGTAGGCACCGAAATCACGGCTTTGGGCGGTGATAGTGCGCCGCGCTTCCGACGGCAGGATGGCGCCGGCTTCGGCCGCGCTTGGCAGGTCGAGCACGGCACCCGCTTTCATGCGGTTGATGTTGCCGCCGACGAAGGCATCGGGGTTGGCGAGCAACAGCGCCACGAGCATCTGGTCGAGCGAGATGTCCGCCGGCTTGTAGGCACCGGCGATCTTGCCGGCGGTATCGCCGCGCTGAACGGTAACCTGCTCGCTGCTGCCAGCGGGGCGAGCCGTGGCTGCGGCACTGGGCGCTTGCGGTGCGGCCGACGCGGGCGCCGGCGCTGCCGCTGCCGGAGGGGCCGTGACTGGTGCGACCGGCGCAGCCGGTGCACGCTCGCGGCGTGCGCGAGCTGCTGCGGCGGCGGGACGCTCAACCGGCGTGCTGACCTGCGGCGCAGCGGGCGCGATCGGTGCGCTTGGCGCTGCCTGGCGGGTTACGGGCGGATCGAGCAGCACGGTGTAGTCGCGCACAATGCGGCCCGTCGAACCGTTGGCTTCGAGCAACAGGTCGATGAAGGGATCGTTGAGCGGACGGGTGCCAGTCAACCGGACGACGTACTGCCCGCCAGCGCGGCGCTGCAGCGTGGCCTTCACGTCGCTCAAGGCGGCGTTGTAAGGCACGCCCGCTTTCTTGAAAGCGTCGGCGTTCGCGACGTTGATCTTCAGGCTTTCCGCGTCGGCGGCAGCCATCTCGGTCACGTCGATCTCGGCGCGAAGCGGTTCGCCCAGGGCCGACTGCACCTTCAACTGCCCCAGCGCGAAAGCGCTGGCGTCGGTGCTTGCGATGCCCAGGACCACCGCGATAGCTGCGCCGAGAACGGAGAGGCGAAGTCCGTTCAGGGGTAGGGAGGGGCGAGCGGCCGATGGGCGGGCCGCGGGCAACAGATGTCTTGTCATGCTGATAGGGGCGGCTCAGGCCCAGAAATTGTAAGAGGACGTTAGCATCATCACCGGGTGCTGACAAGGCGGTGCGCCCGTTCTACCCAGTGCGCGCATACTTACGCACACATTTAATGTTGCCATATGGCAACATTCTCGGTCTGGGAAGAGCCCTGGCACCCCATCAGGCATCAAGCAAGATGCGCAGCATGCGGCGCAGCGGTTCCGCCGCGCCCCACAGCAACTGATCGCCGATGGTGAACGCGCCGACGTATTCAGGGCCCATTGCCAGCTTGCGAATGCGGCCTACGGGGATGTTCATGGTACCCGTCACGGTCACCGGCGTCAGGTCCTTGACCGTGGCTTCGCGGGTGTTGGGCACCACCTTCGCCCAGGGGTTGTCGGCTGCGATCATCGCTTCGATGTCCGCCAGTGGCACGTCCTTCTTGAGCTTGAAGGTCAGCGCCTGGCTGTGGCAGCGCATGGCGCCCACCCGCACGCAGAAGCCGTCGACCGGCACGGCGGCACTGCCGAAGCCCGCGCCCTGGCCGAGGATCTTGTTCGTCTCGGCCCCGGCCTTCCACTCTTCCTTGGACATGCCATCGCCCAGATCCTTGTCGATCCAGGGGATCAGCGAACCGCCGAGCGGGGCGCCAAAGTTGGCCGTTTCGGAGGCGCTCAGGTTCTGCTGCTTGTGCAGTACCTTGCGATCGATTTCGAGAATGGCCGACTTCGGGTCGTCCAGCAGGGCGCGCACTTCGGCGTTGAGCGTGCCGAACTGCGTCAGCAGCTCGCGCATGTGCTGTGCACCGCCGCCCGACGCTGCCTGGTAGGTCATGCTGGTCATCCACTCGACCAGGCCCGCCTTGTAGAGGGCGCCCACGCCCATGAGCATGCAGCTCACGGTGCAGTTGCCGCCGATCCAGTTCTTGCCGCCGTTGGCGAGAGCGTTCTGGATCACCGGCAGGTTGACGGGGTCGAGCACGATGATCGCGTCGTCCTGCATGCGCAGGGTGGAGGCGGCATCGATCCAGTGGCCGCTCCAGCCCGCGGCGCGCAGCTTGGGGAACACCTCGCTGGTGTAGTCGCCGCCCTGGCAGGTGATGATGATGTCGCACTTCTTCAGTGCGTCGATGTCGTTCGCATCCTTCAGCGCGGTCTCGTTCTTCGCCATGGCCGGGGCCTTGCCGCCGGCGTTGGAGGTCGAGAAGAACAGCGGCTCGATGAGCCCGAAGTCGCCTTCGGCCTGCATGCGGTCCATCAGGACCGAGCCGACCATGCCACGCCAGCCGACGAGGCCGACCAGAGGTTGAGATGCGTTCGCCATTTCAGTTTGCCCTATAAAAAGAAAGAAAAAAGTTGTCTTTTCTTGCCCCCGACTCGTCGAGCCGGGGAGGGGCGTGACGAAGCGGGCTGCGGTTAGCCGGTAATCGTCTTTTTGGTGATTGCTGCAACGACCGCGTCGCCCATCTCACGGGTGCCGACGCGCTTCGTACCTTCTGACCAGATGTCACCCGTGCGCAGCCCGGAGGCGAGCACGTGCTTGACCGCCGACTCGATACGGTCGGCAGCTTCGGCTTGGTTGAGTGAAAAGCGGAGCATCATGGCAGCGGACAGTATTGTAGCCAAAGGATTGGCAACCCCTTTTCCCGCAATGTCGGGCGCGCTGCCGTGGCTGGGCTCGTACAGGCCCTGGTTGCTCGAATTGAGCGAGGCCGACGGCAGCATGCCGATGGAACCGGTGAGCATGGCGGCCTCGTCCGAGAGGATGTCGCCGAACATGTTGCCGGTGACGATCACGTCGAATTTCTTGGGTGCTTTCACGAGCTGCATGGCCGCGTTGTCGACGTACATGTGGTCGAGCTCGATGTCCGGATAGTCCTTGTGCACCTCGGTCACGACGTCCTTCCAGAACTGGAAGGTCTCGAGCACGTTGGCCTTGTCGACGCTGGTCACGCGCTTGTTGCGCTTGCGGGCCGCCTCGAAGGCCACGCGTGCGATGCGCTCGACCTCGGGACGCGAATAGCGCATCGTGTCGAAAGCCTCTTCGGCACCCGGAAAGTGGCCGTCGACGGCCGTGCGGCGGCCGCGCGGCTGGCCGAAGTAGATGTCGCCGGTCAGCTCGCGGATGATGAGGATGTCGAGGCCGGAAATCAGTTCGGGCTTGAGGCTCGATGCGCCCACCAGTTGCTCATAGCAGATGGCGGGGCGGAAGTTCGCGAACAGGCCGAGGTTCTTGCGCAGCCCAAGAATGGCCTGCTCAGGGCGCAGCGGGCGGTCGAGCTTGTCGTACTTCCAGTCGCCGACCGCGCCGAACAGCACCGCGTCGGCTTCCTTCGCAAGCTTGAGCGTCGATTCGGGCAGCGGATGGCCGTGCGCCTCGTAGGCCGCACCGCCGACCAGCGCAGATTCCATTTCGAACGAGAGGTCGAGCGCGTCGAGCACCCTGATGGCCTCGGCCACGATTTCAGTGCCGATGCCGTCACCCGGGAGAACTGCGATTTTCATGATTTGGTCTGAGGTTTGAGAACGGATATACGAAGGGCGATCAGGCGATCATCGTGTGCGCGAGCCAGGGCTTCTGTGCCAGGCGCTCGGCCTCGAAAGCCTTGATCTTGTCCTGGTGGCGCAGCGTCAGGCCGATGTCGTCCAGCCCGTTGATGAGACAGTACTTGCGGAAGGCCTGCACGTCGAATGCGAATTCGCCGCCGTCGGGCTTCACCACGACCTGGCGTTCCAAGTCGATGGTCAGCGTGTAGCCGGGGAAGGCAAGAGTCTCGTCGAACAGCTGCGCAACTTGCGCCTCGGGCAGCACGATGGGCAGGAGACCGTTCTTGAAGCTGTTGTTGAAGAAGATGTCGGCATAGCTCGGCGCAATGATCGCGCGAAAGCCGTACTGGTCGAGCGCCCACGGCGCATGTTCGCGCGACGAACCGCAGCCGAAGTTCTTGCGCGCCAGGAGGATCGACGCGCCCGCGTAGCGCGGCTGGTTCAGCACGAAGTCGGGGTTGGGTTTGCGGCTGGCCGGGTCCTGGCCCGGAAAGCCGGCATCCAGGTAGCGCCATTCGTCGAACAGGTTCTGGCCGAAGCCGGTCTTGCGGATCGACTTGAGAAACTGCTTTGGAATGATTGCGTCGGTGTCGACGTTCTCGCGGTCCATTGGCGCCACGAGGCCCTTGTGCACGGTGAATTTCTGCATGTGATGTCTCCAGGTCAGGCCAGATCAGGAAAAAGTGCGCACGTCGACGAAGTGGCCGTGCACGGCAGCGGCCGCGGCCATGGCCGGGCTCACGAGGTGGGTGCGGCCACCCGCGCCCTGGCGGCCTTCGAAGTTGCGGTTGCTGGTCGATGCGCAGCGCTCGCCGGGCTCCAGGCGGTCAGCGTTCATGGCCAGGCACATCGAGCAGCCGGGTTCGCGCCATTCGAAGCCCGCGGCCTTGAAGATGATGTCGAGGCCTTCGCGCTCGGCCTGTTCCTTCACCACACCCGAACCCGGCACCACCAGTGCGAGCTTCACGTTCTTTGCGACCTTCTGGCCGAGCTTCTTCACCACTGCGGCGGCTTCGCGCATGTCCTCGATGCGGCTGTTGGTGCAGGAGCCGATGAACACCTTGTCAACGAAGATGTCGTTCATCGCCTTGTTGGGTTCGAGGCCCATGTAGACCAGCGCGCGCTCGATGGCGCCGCGCTTGCTGGCGTCTTTTTCCTTCTCGGGATCGGGCACGCGGCCGTTGATGTCGACCACCATTTCAGGCGAGGTGCCCCAGGTCACCTGCGGCTGGATCTGCGTGGCGTCGAGCTCGACCACGGCGTCGAAGTGCGCACCCGGGTCGGACTGCAGCGTGCGCCAGTAGCTCACGGCCTGTTCCCACTCCACGCCGGTCGGTGCGAGCGGGCGGCCCTTCACGTAGCTGATGGTTTTTTCGTCGACCGCCACCAGTCCGGCACGCGCGCCGGCCTCGATGGCCATGTTGCAGACCGTCATGCGGCCTTCCATGCTCAGGTCGCGAATGGCCGAGCCCGCAAACTCGATGGTGTAGCCCGTGCCGCCCGCGGTGCCGATCTTTCCGATGATCGCCAGCACGATGTCCTTGGCCGTGCAGCCGAGCGGCAGCTTGCCCTCGACCTTCACGAGCATGTTCTTCGCCTTCTTGCCGAGCAGCGTCTGCGTGGCCATGACGTGCTCGACCTCGCTGGTGCCGATGCCGTGCGCCAGTGCGCCGAAAGCGCCGTGCGTGGAGGTGTGCGAGTCGCCGCAGACAACGGTCATGCCAGGCAGCGTGGCACCCGATTCGGGCCCGATCACGTGAACGATGCCCTGGCGTTTGCTCAGAAACGGAAAGAACGCGGCGGCGCCGAATTCCGCGATGTTCTTGTCCAGCGTGGTGACCTGCTCCTTGCTGGTCGGGTCGGCAATGCCTTCGTAGCCGCGTTCCCAGCCGGTGGTGGGCGTGTTGTGGTCGGCCGTGGCCACCACCGAGCTGATGCGCCACAGCTTGCGGCCGGCCACGCGCAGGCCTTCAAAAGCCTGCGGGCTGGTGACTTCGTGCACCAGGTGGCGGTCGATGTAGAGGATCGCGGTGCCGTCTTCCTCGGTGTGGACGACGTGTTCGTCCCAGATCTTGTCGTAGAGCGTGCGTGCCATGTCGGTCTCTTGCTTTCGTGGGGAGGTGAATTGTCTTGTTTTCTGACGCGCTATGCGGCCAGCGGCTCGGCGGCATCGTGAGCGGCCAGGGGCGTGTGCAGGTGGTTGACCAGCGTGCGCGCGGCCACCGGCAGGGTGGAGAAGTCGCGCGCCACCAGGCGTATTTCGCGGTTCGACCAGGCGTCGTTCAGGGCTACGCTGCACAGGCGGCTGCCAATGCCCGCTTGCAGCAGTTCGAACGCGCGCTGCGGCATTACGCCGATGCCCAGGCCGTTGTCGATCATGCGGCACATGGCGTCGAGCCCGGTCACGTGGATGCGCAGCTTGACGCTGCGTCCGGCTTCCACGGCGGCTTGGTGCATGGCCACGTAGATCGAGCTGTTGGTGTGCAGGCCGACGTGGTCGAAGTCGAGCGAGGCGCTGAAATCGATCGGCCCCTGCGTAGCCAGAGGATGCGCGGCCGGCACGATCAGCGCCAGCCGGTCGTGGCGGTAGGGCAGCGTCTGCAGTTCATTGGTGCCGTCCGGAACGTGGCAGATGCCCAGGTCGGCGGCGCCTTCCTGCACCGCGCGCACCACCTCGGCACTCAGGTGCTCCTCGAGGTCGATCTTGATCGCGTCATGTTCGCGCGTGAAGGCGCCAAGGTCCTCCGGGAGAAACTGAACGATGGCCGAGATGTTGGCATGCACCCGCACGTGGCCGCGCACGCCCTCGGCGTATTCGCTGAGTTCGCCCTGCATCTTCTCGAGGCTGTAGAGCACAGAACGCGCATGGTGCAGCAGGCTTTCGCCCGCGGGCGAAAGGTCGACCCCGCGCGCGTGGCGGTAGAGGAGGGTGGTGCCCAGCGTGGCTTCCAGGTCCGACAGCCGCTTGCTGATGGCCGAGGCGGCAATGAATTCGCGTTCCGCCGCGCGCCCGATGCTGCCGAGTTCGCACACAGCCACGAACAGCTGCAGCGACGTGAGGTCGATGCGCCGGGCGAAATTGCGTTCGGAAGTGCTCATGGGGCTTTGGACATCGCGTCTGGCGATGAGTTCGCCATTTTCCCTGGGTTTTGGCGCATCTGCCATCGTCATGTGCGATGGGTTCGTTGCCCTGGGGCGACGAGTCCCGGCCGCCCCACACGACAACACGCCCCGCCCCTCGCTTTGCAGCGAGGGGCGGGGCGTGCGTGGGTTTGCGCCGGAAGGCCCGGTGCCTACTGGCGCTTCTTGGCGGCGTCCTCGACCTTTTCGCCACCCTTCTGGATGTCCTGGCCGGCACCCCTGAAGGTGTTGCAGCCACCCAGCGGGACGGCGAGTGCGAACGCGACGGCGATCAGCGCGGCAATTTGCTTCATGACGGGTCTCCTGTAGGCGTTGAAAAAGGCGACCCGAAGCCGGGCCTCCGATGCACAACGTACCGATGCCGCGCAGCCAGCCCTGTCAGCCAAGACGCAAAAAAGCTGCCCGAGGGCAGCTTTCCGGGGTGAGCGGCAGGGCGCCTTCAGCGTTGGCCGATGGGCTTCACGTCGCGCTTGGGCGAGCCTTCGAACAGCTGGCGCGGGCGGCCGATCTTGTACTCGGGGTCGCCGATCATCTCGTTCAGCTGGGCAATCCAGCCGACCGTGCGGGCCAGCGCGAAGATCGCGGTGAACAGCGGCACCGGGATGCCGATGGCGCGCTGGACGATGCCCGAGTAGAAGTCGACGTTCGGGTAAAGCTTGCGCGACACGAAGTACTCGTCTTCGAGGGCGATCTTTTCCAGTTCCTTGGCCAGCTTGAAGAGCGGATCCTGTTCCAGGCCCAGCTCGGTCAGCACTTCGTTGCAGGTCTCCTGCATCAGCTTGGCGCGCGGGTCGTAGTTCTTGTACACGCGGTGGCCAAAGCCCATGAGCTTGACGTTCGAGTTCTTGTCCTTGACCTTCTTGATGAACTCGCCGATCTTCTCCACGCCGCCTTCCTTCTGGATGTCGTAGAGCATGTTGAGCGCCGCTTCGTTGGCGCCGCCGTGGGCCGGGCCCCAGAGGCAGGCCACGCCGGCCGCAATGGCCGCGAAGGGGTTGGTGCCCGACGAGCCGCACAGGCGCACGGTCGAGGTCGATGCGTTCTGTTCGTGGTCGGCGTGCAGGATGAAGATGCGGTCGAGCGCGCGCTCGAGCACCGGGTTCACCTTGTACTCTTCGCACGGCGTGGCGAACATCATGTGCAGGAAGTTGCCTGCGTAGCTGAGTTCGTTCTTCGGGTACATGTAGGGCTGGCCCACGGTGTACTTGTAGGCCATGGCCACGAGCGTCGGCATCTTCGCGATCAGGCGGATCGCGGCGATCTCGCGGTGCTCGGGATTGTTGATGTCCGTGCTGTCGTGATAGAAGGCCGACAGTGCGCCCACCAGCCCGGTCATGATGGCCATCGGGTGTGCGTCGCGGCGGAAGCCGCGCAGGAAGAACTGCATCTGCTCGTTGACCATCGTGTGGTTGGTCACGAGCTTGGTGAAGTTGGTCTTCTTGGCCTGGTCCGGCAGCTCGCCGTAGAGCAGCAGGTGGCAGGTTTCGAGGAAGTCGCAGTTGGTTGCGAGTTGCTCGATGGGGTAGCCGCGGTACAGCAGTTCGCCCTTGTCGCCGTCGATGTACGTGATGGCCGACTGGCACGCGGCGGTCGACATGAAACCCGGGTCGTAGGTGAACATGCCGGTCTGCGCATACAGCTTGCGGATGTCGATCACGTCGGGGCCGACGGTGCCCTTGTAGATCGGCAGTTCGACGCTGTCACCACCGTTGCTGAACGACAGCGTGGCCTTGATATCGGAAGCTTTCATTTCGGGTTTCTTTCAGAGGAGTATTCAGGAGGGCGAAGAGGAAACGGAGGTTGCGGGACGCTGTGCGCCGTCGGTACGCATCAACTGCAGCAGTTCGACCACCTCGGCCCCGGCCCATGCGGGCTCGGGCTCCTTTCTTCGCAGCAGAAGATCGAGGAGGTCGTTGTCCGACAGGTCCATCAATGTCTCCATCGCTCCCGCCTGGCCGTTGGTCATGTGGGATTCGTGCCGCTCGAAGAAGCGGGCGATGAACAGGTCGTTCTCTAGCAAGCCGCGCCGGCAGCGCCATTTCAGCTTGCTCAGCGCTCGTTCGCTGATCGGCTGTGCGAGTTCGGCAGCGGTTTGCATGGTTTCTCTCGGCAAAGTTCAGATGGCGCGGCGCACCATCAATTCCTTGATCTTGCCGATCGCCTTGGTGGGATTCAGGTTCTTAGGGCACACGTCGACGCAGTTCATGATCGTGTGGCAGCGGAACAGGCGGTACGGATCTTCGAGGTTGTCCAGGCGCTCGGCGGTGGCTTCGTCACGGCTGTCGGCGATGAAGCGGTAGGCCTGCAGCAGGCCGGCCGGGCCCACGAACTTGTCGGGGTTCCACCAGAAGCTGGGGCAGCTGGTGGAGCAGCTCGCGCACAGGATGCACTCGTACAGGCCGTTGAGCTCGTCGCGCTCTTCGGGCGACTGCAGGCGCTCCTTCTCGGGCGGCACGTTGTCGTTCTGCAGGTATGGCTTGATCGAGTTGTACTGCTTGAAGAACTGCGTCATGTCCACGATCAGGTCGCGGATCACCGGCAGGCCCGGCAGCGGCTTCAACACAATCGTGCCCTTGAGCGTGAGCATGTTGGTCAGGCAGGCGAGGCCGTTCTTGCCGTTGATGTTCATCGCGTCGGAACCGCAGACGCCTTCGCGGCACGAGCGGCGGAACGACAGCGTGGGATCTTGCGCCTTGAGCTTCATCAGGGCGTCGAGCAGCATGCGCTCATGGCCGTCGAGTTCGATCTCGATTGTCTGCATGTAGGGCTTGGCGTCCTTGTCCGGGTCGTAGCGGTAGATCTGGAATGTGCGCTTCATCGTGAAACCTTGTGATGTTGTTCTTGTTTAGAACGTACGGACCTTGGGAGGAACGGAGTCGACCGTCAGCGGCTTGAGGTTGACCGGCTTGTAGGAGAGGCGGTTGTCCTGGCTGTACCAGAGCGTGTGCTTCATCCAGTTGGCGTCGTCGCGGCCGAGCGGCGCGACCGGGTCGTCGGCCGGGCGTTCGTAGTCTTCGACCGTGTGCGCGCCGCGGCATTCCTTGCGGGCGGCGGCCGAGACCATCGTGGCCTGCGCCACTTCGATCAGGTTGTCGACTTCGAGCGCTTCGATGCGCGCGGTGTTGAACACCTTGGACTTGTCCTGGAGGCCGATGGCGTTGACGCGCTCGCGCACGGCGGCGATCTTGACCACGCCTTCATCCATCGAGGCTTGCTTGCGGAACACGGCGGCGTGCTGCTGCATGACGGCGCGGATCTCGCCGGCCACGTCCTGCGCGTACTCGCCGCCGGTGGCTGCTTCGAGCCGGTTCAGGCGCTCCAGCGTGCGGTCGGCGGCATCGGCCGGCAGCGGCTTGTGCTCTTTCAGCTTGTCGTTGAATTCGACGATGTGGTTGCCGGCCGCGCGGCCGAACACCAGCAGGTCGAGCAGCGAATTGGTGCCCAGGCGGTTGGCGCCGTGCACGCTCACGCAGGAGCATTCGCCCACGGCGTAGAGGCCGTTCACCACCGCGCTGTTCTGTTCGCCTTGCTGAACGACGACCTGGCCGTTGATGTTGGTCGGGATGCCGCCCATCTGGTAGTGGATGGTCGGCACGACGGGAATCGGTTCCTTGGTGATGTCGACGTTGGCGAAGTTGACGCCGATTTCGTACACCGAGGGCAGGCGCTTGTGGATGGTCTCGGCACCGAGGTGGTCGAGCTTCAGCAGCACGTAGTCCTTGTTGGGACCGCAGCCGCGGCCTTCCTTGATTTCCTGGTCCATCGAGCGCGACACGAAGTCGCGCGGTGCCAGGTCTTTCAGCGTGGGCGCATAGCGCTCCATGAAGCGTTCGCCGTTGCTGTTGAGCAGGATGGCGCCTTCGCCGCGGCAGCCTTCGGTCAGCAGCACGCCCGCGCCGGCCACGCCGGTCGGGTGGAACTGCCAGAACTCCATGTCCTGCAGCGGAATGCCCGAGCGCGCGGCCATGCCAAGGCCGTCGCCGGTGTTGATGAAGGCGTTGGTCGAGGCCTGGAAGATGCGGCCTGCGCCGCCGGTGGCCAGCAGCACGGTCTTGGCCTGCAGGATGTGCAGGTCGCCGGTTTCCATTTCGAGCGCGGTGACGCCGACCACGTCGCCTTCGGCATCGCGGATCAGGTCGAGGGCCATCCACTCGACGAAGAACTGGGTGCGGGCTTCGACGTTCTTCTGGTAGAGCGTGTGCAGCATCGCGTGGCCGGTGCGGTCGGCCGCGGCGCAGGCGCGCTGCACGGGCTTCTCGCCGTAGTTGGCCGTGTGGCCGCCGAACGGACGCTGGTAGATCGTGCCGTCGGGGTTGCGGTCGAAGGGCATGCCGAAGTGCTCGAGCTCGTACACGACCTTCGGTGCTTCGCGACACATGAACTCGATCGCGTCCTGGTCGCCGAGCCAGTCGGAACCCTTGATCGTGTCGTAAAAGTGGTAGTGCCAGTTGTCCTCGCTCATGTTGCCGAGCGATGCGCCCACGCCGCCTTGGGCAGCCACGGTGTGCGAACGGGTCGGGAACACCTTGGACAGTACCGCCACGTTCAGGCCCGCGCGGGCCAGCTGCAGCGATGCGCGCATGCCGGAGCCGCCGGCACCGACGATGACGACGTCGAACTTGCGCTTGGTGATTTGGTCTTTTGTGTAGGTCATGGTGGGGACGGGGTCAGATCTTCCAAAGCACTTGAATGGCCCAACCCGCACAACCGACAAGCCAGACGATGGTGAAAATTTGCAGGGCGAGGCGAATGCCGACAGGCTGGACGTAGTCCATCCACACGTCGCGCATGCCCACCCACACGTGATAGAGCAGGGAAACGATCACGGAGAAGGTCAGCACCTTCATCCACTGCGCGGCGAAGATGCCGGCCCAGAGGTCGTAGCCGAGAGGGCCGCGCGTGAAGATCAGCTGCGCGAGCAGGATGATCGTGAAGAGCGCCATCAGGCCGCCCGTGATGCGCTGGCTGAGCCAGTCGCGCAAACCGTAATGTGCGCCGACGACGATGCGCTTGGAGCCGTAATTCACAGACATGGGGGCTCCTTCTCAGTACAGGCCGAACAGCTTGGCGCCGAGCACCACGGTGAGCAAGACGCTCAGGACCAGCGTGACCAGGGCGGAGCTGTGTCCGAACTCCTTGGTGACGGCGGAGTGGCTCACGTCCATCCAGAGGTGGCGCAGGCCGGCGATGAAGTGGTGCAGGTAGGCCCAGATCAGCGCGAGAACCACCAGCTTCAAGAACCAGCCTGGAACAAAACCAAGGCCGCTGTTGAAGGCGGCCTTGAACCTGGCGAACGAATAGTCGGACGAGAGCGAGGTGTCGAACATCCAGATGATGAACGGCAGCAGCAGGAACATGAGGACGCCGCTCACGCGGTGCAGGATCGACACGATGCCGGCCGGCGGCAGCCGGTAGGTCGTGAGATCGGTGAAGGCGTTGATGTTTCGGAATTCGCGGCGCGGGGGCCGTGGAGGGGTTGCAAGCTCTGACATTGGGGGAAGGCTTTCGTGGCTTGGTGGCTTGTTCTGATGTTCTGAGAGCGAACGCTTTTGTTTCTTCTGCGGAATGCAAACAACGCAAAATTCTATTGCAATGCACCATTGCCCGGCGGCGGTGCCCGTGAGGGGGCCAGGCAGCAGTCGGATGCTATTGAGTTGGTAGCGTGCTGCGCACGGGTCGCGGGCGCTTCGGCGCAGTTGGGTCGGCAGGTCATCTGGATGCGGTCTCAGCCGAGCTGGTTGCGATAGTGGTGCGTGTCGGTGCGATAGAGGCCGCGGCGCAATTCCATCGGTGTGTCGTGGTACGTATGCGCCAGGCGCTCCACGCTGAGCAAGGGCATCTGCAGCGACACGTCGAGCAGCGCCGCCTGCTCGGCATCGGGCAGCACGGCGCGGATCTTTTCTTCGGCGCGCACCATGCGCACGCCGAACTCTGTTTCGAACATGGCGTACATCGGGCCCGGCCAGGCACGCAGCCGCTCGGCGGTGAGGCCCTTGAAGGGCGCGCCGGGCAGCCAGAGGTCTTCGAGGATGGTGGGCACGCCTCCATAGGCGAGCACGCGCCGCACCTGCAGCACCGCATCGCCGGTGCGCAGTCCCAGCGCACGCGCCACGTCGGCCGAGGCACGCTGGCGGCGGCAGTCGACGATGGTGCGCTCGGCGGGGCCTTCGGTGCTCGGGGTGCCGACGTCGGGCACTAGCTTGAGAAATCGGTATTGCACATGCTGCTCGGCGTGCGTGGCAACGAAGGTGCCCTTGCCCTGGCGCCGCACCACGAGGTTTTCGGCCGAGAGTTCGTCGATGGCCTTGCGCACCGTGCCCTGGCTCACGCGATAGCGCACCGCCAGGTCCATCTCGCTCGGAATGGGCTCGCCCGGCTTCCACTCGCCGGCCTGCAGGCTCTGCAGGATCAATGTCTTGATCTGCTGGTAGAGCGGACTGAAGGAGGGCGTCGCGGAATCTTCGAGGACGTTGGCGGCATTCATGGCAGCGGTGGGGTGCGCCGTGGCGGAACCTCCGAGCATATCTTATATAAGACATAAGACGGCGTTCATCGAATCGGCTTAAAATGCGGGCCGGCCTGCGCCGCGGGAAGGATTCCCGCCCTGCAGCACCGTCGGCGCCAAGCGCGCCCGCCGATACCGTTTCACCACCTTCTGGAGTCTTCCCATGAGCAAAAAACCCGTCCGCGTTGCCGTCACCGGTGCCGCCGGCCAAATCGGTTACGCCCTGTTGTTCCGTATCGCGTCCGGCGAAATGCTCGGCAAAGACCAGCCGGTCATCCTTCAGCTGCTCGAAATCCCCGACGAGAAGGCCCAGAAGGCCCTCAAGGGCGTGATGATGGAACTCGACGACTGCGCCTTCCCGCTGCTGGCTGGCATGGAAGCCCACGGCGACCCGATGACCGCCTTCAAGGATGCCGACTACGCCCTCTTGGTCGGTTCGCGTCCGCGCGGCCCGGGCATGGAGCGTGCCGAGCTGCTGGCCGTCAACGGCGCCATCTTCACGGCCCAGGGCAAGGCGCTGAACGCCGTTGCCAGCCGCAACGTCAAGGTGCTGGTGGTCGGCAACCCGGCCAACACCAATGCCTACATCGCGATGAAGAGCGCTCCCGACCTGCCGCGCAAGAACTTCACCGCCATGCTGCGCCTGGACCACAACCGCGCTGCCAGCCAGATCGCCGCCAAGACCGGCAAGGCCGTGGCCGACATCGAAAAGCTGGTCGTGTGGGGCAACCACTCGCCCACCATGTACGCCGACTACCGTTTTGCCACCATCAAGGGCGACAGCGTCGCCAAGATGATCAACGACCAGGAATGGAACGCCAACACCTTCCTGCCGACCGTCGGCAAGCGCGGCGCGGCCATCATCGAGGCACGCGGCCTGTCGTCGGCTGCCTCGGCCGCCAACGCTGCCATCGACCACATGCGCGACTGGGCCCTTGGCACCAACGGCAAGTGGGTCACCATGGGCATCCCGTCGGACGGCCAGTACGGCATTCCCAAGGACACGATGTTCGGCTTCCCGGTCACCTGCGAGAACGGCGAGTACAAGCTGGTCGAAGGCCTGGAAATCGACGCCTTCAGCCAGGAACGCATCAACAAGACCCTGGAAGAGCTGCAAGGCGAACAAGCCGGCGTTGCACATCTGATCTAAGCAGACTGGCCGGCATGCTCGACTGGAACCCCGCGCTCTACCGTCGCTACGAGGACGAGCGCACCCGACCCGCACAGGAACTCCTGGCGCGGGTGCCGTTGCAAGAGGCGGCCCGCGTGGTCGACCTCGGCTGCGGGCCGGGCAATTCCACCGAGCTGCTGGTCCATCGGTTCCCGAAGGCGCAAGTCGTCGGGACCGACAACTCCGAAGCCATGCTGGTCAGTGCGCGAGAGCGTCTGCCGCAAGCGCGCTTCGAGTTGAGCGACATCGCGACCTGGGCGCCGCAAGAAGCGCCCGACCTCATTTATGCCAACGCAGCCCTGCAATGGGTGCCGGACCACGAAAAGCTGATCCCGCGCCTCTTCGCTGCACTGGCCCCGGGTGGCGTGCTCGCCATCCAGATGCCCGACAACCGCGACGAGCCCACGCACCGCCTGATGCGCGCCGTGGCGGCCGAGGCGCCCTGGGCCGAGCCCATCGGCGATGCCGACCGGCTGCGCACGCTGCTGTTGCCGCTCGGCGGCTACTACGACTTGCTCGCGCCCACTGCGGGAAAGGTCGATGTGTGGCACACCATCTACCAGCACCCCATGGCCGATGCCGCGGCCATCGTCGAATGGGTGCGCGGCACGGGGCTGAAGCCTTTCGTCGACCGGTTGCCGGCCGACCTGCGGGCCAGCTATCTCGCCGAGTACGAGCGCCGCGTGAACGAGGCCTATCCCGCCCGCGCCGACGGCAAGCGATTGCTGGCCTTTCCTCGCATGTTCATCATGGCGCAGAGAAAAGCATGACGAAGTCCGTTCATCCCGGCGAAGTGCTGCTCGGCGCGCAAGCCGGCGCCGTGACGCTGCCCGTGTGCGATCACTACAGCGGCGTTGAAGCGCGCATGAAGAAGAGCCTGGCGCTGCAGGCCGAAATGGCCGATGAATTCGGTGCCTGCGTGTTCGACGTCACGCTCGATTGCGAAGACGGTGCCCCGGTGGGCGGCGAGGCGGAACATGCCGCGCTCGTGACTGAGCTGGCCCTGGCCGCCAAGCCCGGCATGCGGGTCGGCGTGCGCGTGCATCCTGTCGATCACCCGGCCTTTGCCGGCGACGTGATCACCATTGCCGGCCGCGTGGGCCACAGGCTCAGCCACTTGATGGTGCCCAAAGTCGAGTCCGTCGCCGATGTGGTGCAGGCGGTGGCTGCACTCGAGGCCGCGGATGCTGACGCGCTGCCGCTGCACGTGCTCATCGAATCGCCGCTGGCCGTGCACAACGCCTTCGAAATTGCGGCGCATCCGCGCGTGCAATCGCTGAGTTTCGGCCTGATGGACTTCGTTTCCGCCCATGCGGGCGCCATTCCGGCCGATGGGATGGGGGCTGCCGGCCAATTCACGCATCCACTGGTGGTGCGTGCCAAGCTGGCCATCGCATCCGCGGCGCATGCGTACGGCAAGGTGCCGTCGCATTGCGTCGTCACCGAGTTCAACGACACCAACGCCATGCGCATGGCAGCCCGCAAGGCGGCCACCGAATTCGGCTACACACGCATGTGGAGCATTCATCCGAACCAGATCCGGCCCATCCTCGAGGCTTTTGCGCCGGACGAGGCGCAGATTCAAATTGCCACAAAAATCATTACAAATGCGGCCCTCGCAAATTGGGCGCCGACCCAAATCGATGGCACATTGCACGACCGCGCGAGCTATCGCCATTTCTGGCAAGTGCTGACGCGTGCCCACGCAACAGGGCGCGCGTTGCCTCCAGAGGCTAAAGCCTGGTTTGCACTCGCGGCCTCCTGAAACTTCCGAATCCAGCCTCAAGGAAACACCCATGAAGAAAATTGCCCTGATCGCAGCCCTGGCCCTGGCGCTCCCGTTTGCCGCCACGGCGCAGACCACGCCCGCCAAGCCGGCTGCCAAGGCCGAAGCCAAGAAGGCCCCGCCCAAGAAGCAGGTCAACCGCAGCGCCGCCAAGGCGGTCGAGGAAGTCACCCCCATCGCCGATGAATCCAGCATCGTCCTGACCGAGGCCGACCTGGCCGTGGCCAAGCGCGTTTCGCTCGGCAAGGCCCAGTGCGAGCTCGGCGCCGACGTGACCGTGGCCGCCGACGAGAAGAAGCCCGGCTTCTTCAACGTGTCGACCAAGGGCGTGAAGTACCGCATGCACCCGGTTGAAAGCCGCACCGGCGCCATCCGCCTCGAAGACCCCCGCGCCGGCGCCATGTGGCTGCAGCTGGGCAACAAGTCGATGCTGATGAACCAGAAGGCGGGCCTGCGCATTGCCGACGAATGCCAGACGGCCGAGCAGGTTGCGTTTTCCGAAGAAATGAAGAAAAACCCGCCGAAGAGCCTGTTCGAAGGCGCTGACGCAGCCAAGAAGTAAGAGTCCCCACACGGGGTGCGGCGCGGCTCTTGCTTGCCGTACCGCACGCCCGCCAGCCCAGTTTCCGGAGAAAAGAAGATGTTGCAAGCCTACGTTGACCATGTTGCCGAACGCGCCGCGCTCGGTATTCCGCCGCTGCCATTGAGCGCGAAGCAAACCGCCGAAGCGATCGAGCTCCTCAAGAGCGCGAATGCCAAGGACGGTGCTTTCCTGCTCGATCTGCTCACCTATCGCGTGCCCGCCGGCGTCGATGACGCGGCCAAGGTCAAGGCGAGCTACCTGGCGGCCGTGGCCCACGGCACCGAGAAAAACGCGTTCATTTCGCGTGCCCGTGCCACCGAATTGCTCGGCACCATGCTCGGCGGCTACAACATCAGCCCGATGATCGACCTGCTCGACGACGCCGAAGTTGGCGCCGTGGCGGCCGAAGGCCTGAAGAAAACCCTGCTGATGTTCGACCAGTTCCACGACGTCAAGGAAAAGGCCGACAAGGGCAACGCCCACGCCAAGGGCGTGCTGCAAAGCTGGGCCGATGCCGAGTGGTTCACCAGCCGCCCCGAAGTGCCGCAAAGCATCACCGTCAGCATCTTCAAGGTGGCTGGCGAAATCAACACCGACGACCTGTCGCCCGCACCCGATGCGACGACGCGTCCCGACATTCCGATGCACGCCCTGGCGATGCACAAGAACGCCCGTCCCGGCATCGTCCCTGAAGAAGACGGCAAGCGCGGCCCTGTGAAGTTCATCGAAGACCTGCGCGCGCGCGGCCACCTCGTGGCCTACGCCGGCGACGTGGTCGGCACGGGTTCGTCGCGCAAGAGCGCCACCAACTCGGTGCTGTGGTTCACCGGCGAAGACATTCCCTTCGTGCCGAACAAGCGCTTCGGCGGCGTCTGCCTCGGTGGCAAGATCGCTCCCATCTTCTACAACACGATGGAAGACTCGGGCGCACTGCCTATCGAGCTCGACGTGACGCAGATGAACATGGGCGACGTGGTCGAGCTGCGTCCCTACGAAGGCAAGGCCCTGAAAGACGGCAAGGTCATCGCCGAGTTCCAGGTCAAGAGCGACGTGCTGTTCGACGAAGTGCGCGCCGGTGGCCGCATTCCGCTGATCATCGGCCGCGGCCTCACGGCCAAGGCGCGCGAAGCGCTGGGCCTGCCCGTCTCCACGCTGTTCCGTCTGCCGCAAAGCCCGGTCGACACCAAGAAGGGCTTCTCGCTTGCACAGAAGATGGTCGGCCGCGCCTGCGGCCTGCCCGAAGGCCAGGGCGTTCGCCCGGGCACGTATTGCGAACCCAAGATGACCTCGGTCGGCTCGCAGGACACCACCGGCCCGATGACGCGCGACGAGCTGAAAGACCTGGCCTGCCTGGGCTTCTCGGCCGACCTCGTGATGCAGTCGTTCTGCCACACGGCGGCGTACCCGAAGAAGGTCGACGTCAAGATGCACCATGAATTGCCCGATTTCATGGCCAACCGCGGCGGCGTTTCGCTGCGTCCGGGCGACGGCGTGATCCACAGCTGGCTCAACCGCCTGCTGACGCCCGACACCGTCGGCACGGGCGGCGACAGCCACACCCGCTTCCCCATCGGCATCAGTTTCCCGGCCGGCTCCGGCCTCGTGGCCTTCGCGGCCGCCACCGGCGTGATGCCGCTGGACATGCCCGAGTCGGTGCTCGTGCGCTTCAAGGGCAAGATGCAGCCCGGCGTCACGCTGCGTGACCTGGTCAACGCCATTCCGCTGTACGCCATCAAGTCGGGCCTGCTGACCGTGGCAAAGCAAGGCAAGAAGAACATCTTCTCGGGCCGCATCCTCGAAATCGAAGGCCTGCCTGATCTGAAGGTGGAGCAAGCCTTCGAGCTGAGCGACGCCTCGGCCGAACGCTCGGCCGCCGGCTGCACGGTGCACCTGAACAAGGAACCGATTCAGGAGTACATCAACAGCAACATCACGCTGATGAAGTGGATGATTGCCGAAGGCTACGCCGACGCCCGCACGCTGGCCCGCCGCATCGCCGCGCAAGAAGCCTGGCTTGCGGACCCGCAACTGCTCAAGGGCGATGCCGACGCCGAATACGCTGCTGTCATCGACATCGATCTGGCCGAGATCCACGAACCCATCGTGGCCTGCCCGAACGACCCTGACGACGTGAAGACGCTGAGCGATGTGGCCGGTGCCGTGATCGACGAAGTGTTCATCGGCTCGTGCATGACCAACATCGGCCACTTCCGCGCCGCGTCGAAGCTGCTCGAAGGCAAGCGCGACATTCCGGTCAAGCTGTGGATTGCACCGCCCACCAAGATGGACGCCCAGCAGCTCACCGAAGAAGGCCACTACGGCGTGTTCGGCAATGCCGGTGCGCGCACCGAAATGCCGGGGTGCTCGCTGTGCATGGGCAATCAGGCACAGGTGCGCGAAGGCGCCACGGTGATGTCGACCAGCACCCGCAACTTCCCGAACCGCCTGGGCAAGAACACCAATGTGTACCTGGGCTCGGCCGAACTGGCCGCGATCTGCTCGCGCCTTGGCCGCATCCCGACGCGGGAAGAGTACATGGCGGCAACGGGCGTGCTCGATGCGTCGAGCGCCCAGATCTACCAGTACTTGAACTTCGACAAGATCGACGACTACAAGACCGAAGCGGCTGCCGTCGTGGCCTGATCCACGCGCTGCTTCGCAATCTGAAGAGCCCCGCTTGCGCGGGGCTTTTTTACGTCCGGCGCTAGCGCGCTTTCTTCAGCCGGCAGCCAATGCTGTCAGCGCCGCAGCTGTCTGCGCATCGGCTGGAAAGAACGACTCCACCGCCAGTTCCTGCAGCGTGACATCGACCGGCGTCCCAAAGATGGTCGTGGTGCTGATGAAGCTCAGCACGCCGTTCGGCGTGGCCAGCTGAAACGGCACCACCAGACCTGAGAATTCGGTGTCCACGGCGGGCGTGTCATGGCTCACCTGGGGCGTGGGGTAGGCCTCGAGCTCGTCGTGCAGGGCCTGTAGCGCCGTGTCCCCCGTCGCGGCGATCTGCTGCTGCAACCGTTCGAGCAGATGAGCACGCCACTGCGCCAGATTGGCAATGCGCGAGGCCAAGCCGTCGGGGTGCAGGCTCAGGCGAAGCACGTTGATGGGCGGTTTCACCAATTCGGGCGCGGCGCCGGCCATCAGCATGGGCACCAGTGCGTTGTGCGCCACCAGGTTCCAGTGCCGATCGACCGCCAATGCGGGAAAAGGCTCATGGCCTTTCAGCACCAGGTCTACTGCACGCCGTGCCGATGCCATGGCGGGGTCGTCGAGCGAGCGTTGCCTGTACATCGGCGCGAAGCCCGCCGCCACCAGCAGCGCATTGCGTTCGCGCAGCGGCACTTCGAGCCGCTCGGCAAGGCGCAGCACCATTTCGCGGCTGGGCGCGGCGCGGCCGGTTTCCACGTAGCTCAGGTGGCGGGTCGAGACCTCGGCTTCCTGCGCGAGGTCGAGCTGGCTCAGCCGGCGGTGCGTGCGCCAGTGCCGCAGGTGGACGCCGAACGAGTCGCGCGCGCCGGGCTGGCCGGCCTTGGACGAGTGGGGGCGGGAAGTGTTCATGGCCCCGATTCTGGCGCTCCTCTGCCGGCGCGCCATGACCTGCCAGGTTATCGACGATGCGCGCACCTCCCGGAATGATTGACTCCAACGCAGCAGGACACGCTTGCGGCGTCAACCAACGAAGGAGATTCTCATGTCCGTCTTTGCATCCCCCCGCTTCCTGCCCAATGTGATGTGGGCCGACGCCGCCTCCTGCGCCGCGACCGGTGCGCTGCAGGTTGCGTTCACCGGCGCTCTCGCACGGCTGACCGGACTGCCGGCGCCGCTGCTCCTGGGAACGGGCGTGTTCCTGCTGGCCTATGCGGCCGCCGCAGCCTTCATGGCCAGCCGCCGTACACCGCCTCGCACGCTGATCGGCCTCGTGGTGGTCGGCAACTTCGGCTGGGCCCTGGGATGCATCGCGCTTCTGATGAGCGGCATGTTCGCAATCACCGCGCTGGGCATGGCCTGGGTGCTGGCGCAGGCCCTCTGCGTGGTGGTGCTGGCCGAACTCCAATGGACCGGTTTGCGTCGCAGCGCGCGAAGCCTGGGGGCGAGCTTAGTTCCCGACTACAACAATTGACATTGATCCCCGCTATCCTTGAGGTGCTTCCACGAACTAACAGGAGTTCCTCAATGGCCAAAGCACCGGCACACGCCTTTGCGTCCACCCTCAAGACCTTCAAGACTGCATCGGGGAAAGCCGGCAAATACTGGTCGCTCAAGGAGCTGGCCAGGCAATATCCCACCGTCGAACGCCTGCCGGTGTCGATCCGTATCGTGCTTGAGTCGGTGCTGCGCAATTGCGACGGGCAGAAGGTCTCGCCCAAGCACGTGGAAGAGCTGGCGCATTGGTCGCCCAATGCGGAACGCACCGACGAAATTCCGTTCGTCGTGACCCGCGTGGTGCTGCAGGACTTCACCGGCGTGCCGCTGTTGGCCGACCTGGCCGCGATGCGCAGCGTGGCCGCCAAGCTGGGCAAGTCGCCCAAGACCATCGAGCCGCTGGTGCCCGTCGATCTGGTGGTCGACCACTCGGTGATGGTCGACTACTACGGCACGTCCAAGGCGCTCGACCTGAACATGAAGCTGGAGTTCCAGCGCAACAACGAGCGCTACCAGTTCATGAAATGGGGCATGCAGGCCTTCGACACCTTCCGTGTCGTGCCGCCGGGCTTCGGCATCGTGCACCAGGTCAACCTCGAATACTTTGCGCGCGGCGTCTACAAGAGCTCGAGCGACAACGCCGACGTTCCCACCTACTACCCCGACTCGCTGGTGGGCACCGACAGCCACACCACCATGATCAACGGCGTGGGCGTGGTCGGCTGGGGCGTGGGCGGCATCGAGGCCGAGGCCGCCATGCTGGGCCAGCCGGTGTACATGCTGACGCCCGACGTCGTGGGCTTCGAGCTCACCGGCAAGCTGCGCGAAGGCGTCACGGCCACCGACCTGGTGCTGTTTGTCACCGCGATCCTGCGGGCCGAAAAAGTGGTGGGCAAGTTCGTCGAATTCTTCGGCCCCGGCGCCGCCTCCATCGCCGTGCCCGACCGCGCCACCATCGGCAACATGGCGCCTGAATACGGCGCCACCATGGGCTTCTTCCCGGTCGATGAAATGACCGTGGCGTATTTCGAAGGCACCGGCCGCACCAAGGAAGAGGTCGAGCTCTTCGAGGCCTACTACAAGGCGCAGGGCCTGTTCGGCATGCCCGCTCCAGGCGACATCGACTACACCAAGATCGTCAAGCTCGACCTCGGCACCGTGGCGCCGAGCCTCGCGGGCCCGAAGCGGCCGCAGGACCGCATCGACCTGGGCCACCTGTCGACCAAGTTCTCCGAGCTCTTCAGCAAGCCCAACGATGCCAACGGCTTCAACCAGCCGCCCGAGCGGCTGAAGCTGCGCTATCCGCTGACCACGAACGGCCAGGGTGACGACGAGGAGGCCGCCCCCCCGCCGCCGGGCGCACCGCGCGACGTGGTCGAGATGGTGGCCAACCGGTCGACCAAGGCGGCTGCCCACGTGAGCGCCACCGCGCCCTCGTCGCCCAAGGGCGGCGTGACCATCGGCAACGGCGACGTGCTGATCGCGGCCATCACCTCGTGCACCAACACCTCCAACCCGAGCGTGATGCTTGCGGCCGGCCTGCTGGCCAAGAAGGCGGTGGAGGCGGGGCTCACGGTCAAGCCGCACGTCAAGACTTCGCTCGCGCCCGGTTCACGCATCGTCACCGAATACCTCGAGAAAGCCGGCCTGTTGCCGTACCTCGAGAAGCTGGGCTTTTACCTGGCCGGCTATGGCTGCACCACGTGCATCGGCAATGCGGGCGACCTCACGCCGGAGATCAACGACGCCATCGTCAAGAACGACTTGGTCGGCGCGGCCGTGCTCTCGGGCAACCGCAATTTCGAGGCGCGCATCCATCCGAACCTGAAGGCCAACTTCCTGGCTTCGCCGCCGTTGGTGGTGGCTTTTGCCATTGCCGGCAACGTGATGGTCGACCTCATGACCGAGCCCGTGGGCAAGGGCAAGAACGGCAAGAACATATACCTGGGCGACATCTGGCCGACGCCGAAGGAGATCGACGACAACCTGCGCTTTGCGATGAACGCCAAGTCGTTCCGCGAGAACTACGACAAGGTCAAGAGCGACCCGGGCAAGTTCTGGAGCAGCATCGAGGGCACGGCGGGCCAGGTGTACGACTGGCCCAAGTCGACCTACATTGCCGAGCCGCCGTTCTTCTCCGACTTCAAGATGGCGCCGCATGCATCGGACGCGGGCTTCAAAGGCGCGCGCGTCATGGCCCTGTTCGGCGACTCGATTACCACCGACCACATCTCGCCGGCCGGCTCCATCAAGGAAAGCTCGCCCGCGGGCATCTGGCTCAAGGCGCATGGTGTGCCGAAGGCCGACTTCAACAGCTATGGCTCGCGTCGCGGCAATCACGACGTGATGATGCGCGGCACCTTCGCCAACGTGCGCATCAAGAACCTGATGATTCCGCCCGACGTCAACGGCACTCAGGAAGAGGGTGGCGTCACGCTGTTCCAGCCCGGCAACCAGAAGATGTTCATCTACGACGCCGCCATGAAATACATGGAGCAGGGCGTGCCGACGGTGGTGTTTGGCGGCGAGGAATACGGCACGGGCTCGTCGCGCGACTGGGCCGCCAAGGGCACGCAGCTCTTGGGCATCAAGGCCGTGGTGGCGCGCAGCTTCGAGCGCATCCACCGCGCCAACCTGGTCGGCATGGGCGTGCTGCCGCTTCAGTTCCGTGGCGCCGATTCATGGCAGACGCTGGCCCTCAAGGGCGACGAAAAAATCGATGTGGTGATCGGCGGGCAGCTCAAGCCGCAGATGGACGTGAAGCTGGTCGTGCACCGCGCCGACGGCTCGCACCAGGAAGTCACGGTGCGCCTGCGCATCGACACGCCGATCGAGGTGGACTACTACAAGCATGGCGGCATCCTGCCGTTTGTGCTCAGGCAGTTGCTGGCGTAGCGCTCAGGTTGGGCGCGGCAACTACTTTGCCGTGTCCAGCCGCCGAGCCAGGTCGGCCAGCATTGGGCGAATCTTTTCACCGACGCTGATCTGCGGGTTCGAGAATCCGTCTTCCTTGCCGGCTTCGATTTCGCGCTGCTTGATCACCGGCACGGCAGCCGCGAAGGCTGTTTCGAAGGAACGGGTCTTGCGCAGCTCTTCATCGAACATCGCGCGGCCGAAGAAGGTCAGCTCTGAAAGGCGACCGCAGCCGTAGGAGGTGTGCGTGGCGTCCGCGGCGGTCATGATCAGCGTGTGGTCGGTTGCCATCGGCTCGACCCATCCGCCCGAGTAGCAGGCCGAGATCGCTACGACGCGATTGCGAATGCCGGCTTCGTCGAGCGCCTTGCGCAACTCCTTGGGCGTGAGCCATGGCACCGACAGCGGGTCGTTTGTGGCCGCCAGCTGGTGGTCGCGGGCGCCATGCGAGGTGAGGTACACGACGAGCAGATCGTTCTCGCCGTCCATGCGCCGGGCCAGCGCTGCAATGGCGCGCTGCAGGTTGAGCGGCGTGGCCCAGGGCAGGGTGTCGGCGGTGGTCGGGTGGTTGGCCAGGTGCAGCACGCGCTGCTTCGCGCCGAAGCGTTCCTGGATCACCTTGGCGACCATCGTGCTTTCGCGCAGGAACACGTCCTCCGACGCATAGGGCGCGAACACCAGGCCATAGACATTGGTCTGGCCAGGCTGGCGTTCAGCAATGCCGGCCAGCGTGCGCTCCCAGAGTGTCTGCTGCTGTTCGAAGACTTCCTGCGTCAGCCGGAGGCGTGGGCGCTCGGGCTCTGCGGCAGCGCTCGCGGCAAAGTCGGTCTGCCAGACGCGGTCCTGCATGTTGATCGTCTGCCAGAAGCCCAGCGCAAGCATCGCCGCGAGCCCCGGCACAAGCAGTGCGACTCGCCAGCGCGCAACGTTCTCGCGCGCCGTGAGAAGTGTGATTGCGAGCAGCATCCAAAAGTAGCACAGGCCGTAGAAGCTCCAGAGATAGTTCGCGTTTTGGAGAAGCTCCGGCGACCAGCCGTACGCATAGGCAATCGACAGGCCGACAAACAGCAGGTTGACCGGGAACGTGGCCCAACTTGCGAGCACCAGCCAACGCGCAAGCCGGTGTTGTTGCCCGCGCAGGGCCGTCCAGCCGAGCCATGCGAGCAGTCCCCAGACCCAGAGCGTGTTGAGTGCGGCCGTTGCATTGAGCTGTGCCGGCCCCATGACCTGGAAGCGGGTCATTCCGAACCACAGCAGTTCCGGCAGCAGCAGGAGCAGCAGCAATTGCCAGGGCGCGGGCGTGGCCTCGATGCGCGGTGCTTGCAGGAACGCGGTACGCAGGCCTTCCGAGATCCAGCGCCAAAGACTGGCACGCCGCGCGACGGCGGGCACTGGCGGCGCCGGGGGCTCCGCGTCGGGCATTTCAGGCGCGGGCGACTGTGAATTCAGATCCTCATGCATGAGTTGATCATGCCTCGCACTCGCGGAATTCTGGCCTTTCGCGTTGCCAGCCGGCAGATCGGGAGAATAATTTTCCGGATGATCACCACGCAAAGCCACGTCAACCCAATTCGCGTCGGCCTCATCTCCGACACTCACGGCTTGCTGCGCCCGCAGGCCGTGGCTGCCCTGCAGGGCAGCGACTTCATCGTGCATGGCGGCGACATCGGCGATGCGGGCATCCTCGACGCACTGCAGGCCATCGCGCCGCTGACGGTGGTGCGGGGCAACAACGACCGTGAGCCGTGGGCAGCCCGGATTCCGGAAACGGACTTCCTGCAGGTCGCCGGGGTGCTCGTCTATGCGATACACGATCTGTCCCAGATCGACATCGACCCTGCGGCTGCGGGCGTCCGAGTGGTGGTGTCCGGCCATTCCCACAAGCCGAAGGTCGAGGAGCGCGGCGGCGTGCTTTACGTCAATCCGGGCAGTGCCGGGCCGCGCAGGTTCAAATTGCCGATTGCGGTCGCCGAGCTCATCGTGATGGACGACGCAGTCACGGCGCGCATCGTCGAGCTGGCCTGAGCAGCGAGAAAAGGGCAGAACCAAGCTGGTCGTGCACCGTGCGACGGCTCGCACCAGGAGGAGGTGACGGTGCGGCTGCGCATCGACACACCGATCGAGGTCGACTACCACAAGCATGGCGGCATCCTGCCGTTCGTGCTCAGGCAGTTACTGGCCAGCTGATGGCGCAGGGGCGTCGCTCTCAGATAGACAAGACGGGGATTGGCACCTTTTCTTTCAGCCGCTGCGTGAAGTAACTGTCCTGGTAGTAGCGGATCTTGTCGCACTTGACCGGATGCGGAATGCCTTCGTAGAGGAAGACCTCCGTGTCCGGCCCCATGGCCTTTAGCTCCTGCGGCAGCATAAGAGCGCGGCGCTCTTCGGACTCGCTGCGGCTGGTTTCCCTGCCTCTGGTCACGTTCTGTTTGCGCACCGTTGTGTAGCCCAGCATGTCGGAATAGTCGTTGGCGTCCTGCTGCTCGCGCGGCGCGTAGATGATCTGCAAGGCGTGGTTGGTGATCAGGGTGCGCGCCACTTCCTTGCCATAGGTGGCGTCCAGTTGCGCCATGCTCTGGATGATGGGCAGCAACCGCATGTTGTAGCCCGCCATGTAGCTCACGGCATTGGCGATGATGTTCACCTTGCCGATGCTGGTGAACTCGTCCATCAGCAGCAGGCACTGGTGCTTGAGCGCCTTGTTGTTTTGCGGCAGCTCCTTGGTGTTGACATTGATGAGCTGGCTGAAGAACAAGTTGACGATCAACCGGCTCTCAGCGAGCTTGTTGGGCTGGATGCCGATGTAGATCGTCATCCTCTTCTTGCGCACATCAGTGAGCAGGAAGTCGTCGGCACTGGTGGCCGCGTCGAGCACCGGGTTGATCCAGGCGTTGAGCGGTTCCTTGAAGGTGCCCAGGACCGAGGCGAAGGTTTCCGCCGCCTGGGACAGAAGGTTTGAGAAGGCCGACTGCGCGTTGCCGCTCAGGAACGGCGATTGCGCCAATTGCTCATAGAACTTGCGCAGGTCGGTGCCGTCACCGGAAGACAGTTGGTAGATCTGTCCCAGCGTGCGCGTGACGCGGTACTGCTCAGAGATGTCCCGGTCTTTTTCGTCATCCCACCTTTCGAACAGGTAAAGCGAGAACGCCATGAATGCGTTGCGCGCCTGGCTGACCCAGAACTTCTGGTCGTCCGCACCGTCCGGGTACAGCATGGCGGCAATGCTCATCAGGTCCGACACGCGAAATGCCGGGTCACTGGAGACGTAGGTCAACGGATTCTAGCGATGGGACCGTCTGTCTTCCGCAAAGGGGTTGAAAAGGTAGACCTCCTGCCCCTGGCTCGCGCGCCACCCGCTGGTGAGTTCGTAGTTCTCCTGCTTGATGTCGAGCACCACCATCGATTCCCCGTACTCGAGCAGATTGGGAATGACGATGCCCACGCCCTTGCCCGAGCGCGTGGGGGCCGCAAGAATGACGAACTGCTGGCCCGGCAGGCGCACCAGCTTGCCGTCGAACTTGCCGACCAGAATTCCGTTGCCCGCAGGTTTGAACATGCCGAACTTGCCGAGGTCAGCGCCCGTAGCGAAGCGAGCGTCTCCGTGGATCGAAGGGGCGAGCAGTACGAGCAGACCCAGCCAGAGCAGCATAGGCGTTCCAATTCCGATATAGCCGGCCAGATGTATTTGCTGCGAATAGGTGCTGTAAGCGGGGAGGTCGATCGCTTGCCAGTAACCCAGGTAGGTACTCCAGGCCAGCACTCCCGTATCCAGTTTAAGAAAAAAAAGGGCGAGCCAGCCTGACAGGTAGAGCCCTGCTGAAAGCGCCGCAAAGAGGGCTAGGGCTGCGCTAGCCTGCTTGGTCTTGGTCATCGAATATCACTTGCATTTCACACGATACGCATTCGATTTTTGGTCTTGCGATAAGGCCAGAAATCGCCATTTTCTTTCTGACCAGCACGCATCAAGGAGGGTTTGATCCCCAGTAAAATTCCGAACATCTTTTCACGCCTTGGCCGTGTGCCCCTTGAGATGTAGTTTCGAATTTCATGATGACACCTTTAGCGTCGGAACTGATCCACAGCTTACATTGATCAAGGCCGTTGCGCGTCTGGTAGTAATTCGTTGTGAGCAACGTGTTGCCGCTAACCATTTGGGTGTTTGAACCCGTATAGGCGTTATAGGTGAAGCCTTCCGCCCACACCCATTCGTAAAACATCGCGCCATTCTGGATGGACTCTACCCTGCCATTGGGCTTTCCCCATTTCACCATAGCTTCGTTGATAGGGCGACCGATCCAGCGGCTTTTGGCAACGGCTTCCGGGATCGATATAAGATGACCGTCTGTCCCGCAAGCGGTTAAAAGCACAGCAACGGTCGCTATAAGATATTTTTTTATTCTCATTGACTGCTCCCTTGTTAATGAAGATATTAAATTTTGAATCGCGCGATGGACTGCTGCTTAAGACTTTATTGGTGGCGGATGTTTTTAAAGTAATGGTCAAAGTGAGTAGTGGTTGAGGGAATTGCACCGTCCTTTTGCGCGGCCGCTGCGACGGCGGCCACGACGTTGTAGGTCATCTGATCGGCTCCGCCCAGCGCGGCGATCAGCGAGGCACGGCCTATGGCGGCCACGTTGTCGGCGCTGTTGCTGGCGTTGAGCCCCTGCGCCCCTGCGAGGGCGGCCATCGCGGCCGCGACGTAGCCAGGTGATCCTTGTACAAATCTCTACAGCAGCGCGTAATCCGTGGACGTGATCGGCATTGGATTTCGTGGACATCGACGGTGTACGGAGCAGTTGTCATTTACTCGCCTTTAGCGGCCCGGTAGACGGTGCTGACCCGCTGTGCGGCTTGATCGAGCAGCGCAGGCCATTCGCCAGCAGGGCGTGGCGTGGGCCCCTCGCATGTCTTGGCGTTCTTAATGGCGCACTGCATGCGCAACATGCCATAGGAGGCCGGCCAAGTCGGGTCGTAGTTGATGTGCTTGGCGGCGATATTGTCGCGGGCATCTTGGATGCCGGCCTTGACCGCTGCGGCGGCCTGATTAGGCTGCTCCTTCATGAACCGGACAAAGTCCCCAGTGCTCTTACCAAAGGCGAGCGTAAAAAAGGCCTCGTTGTTCGAAATCTCGGCCCGGCCACTGTCGTCCCCGAAGCGCAACGCATCGTACCAACCCATCGTGGCCTGCGCGGCAATGATTCGAAGCATTGCGTCGAAATGCGGCGGCTTTTGCTGCAACTCCTTGGGGATGTAGAAGACCTGAAACAGCTCCATCGTCTCTATTGGCGTTAGTTCGCCCTTCTCGACGGCAGTCAAACGCGAATCAAAGTCGCGAAGCGCGCTGGCGTGCTGCGCCCGAGTGGCTTTCTCGTCACTAATTGCCGTGATGAACGCGCGAGTCTCCGCGCGGCGTACCTGCCACGCGTTCTGGAGAGTTTGCCCCCTGACAATCTTGTCCTGCGCGTGGACGGCAAGGGGTGTCATGAAAACACTGCAAAGGACTCCGAGAGCGATGCTCGTAATGTGTGTTTTTGATTTCACTTCAAACTTCCTAGCGTTTCAAAAATCTGAGCGACATCGTCGCTAGAGCGCTTCCCTCACGACAACGGGCGTTGTGCGCTACGGGGACGAGGGCACGCGTGCGTGCCCGGCTTGTGCAATCCATCTATCGAACAGGTTGCTTGCAAGCAAAATTGCTGACGGGTGTCGCACTGCACATGGCATTTCCGGTAAATTGTCTTGTGAGCTCGGGACTCAGCGAGACGTCGCCGGAGCCTCTTGCATCTGAATGGGCTGATTCACCTGCTGTGCTTGGGCATGCACCTCGGCCAAGGCCTGCGAACTCTGCGCAAGGGGCGTGTTCAGGGCTGCCACCGTGTCCACGGAGATCGCCTTCGAATGCGCGTTTCCGAGCTTGCCCTGAACGGCAATGATCTTTTCGCCGCTGGTGCCGCCCAACTCCATCAGGTCGATGCACTTCATGCCGGCGAATTGCGCCTTCACCGCCACGTGGCCTGCGGCGTTGTCGGTCTGGTGATCCGATGGGCGGCCGAACTTGGCGTCGATGGCCTGCATGCCCGCTTGGGCCTGCTTGAACATGGCATTGCCGGGGTGGGCGGGCTGGTTCAAAAGCAGCGCCGACGGGATGAGCTTCTCAAGCTTGTCCACAGCGCGGGAGGTGCTCTCGCGCACCGCTTCACCTGCTTGCCCCAGCGCTTGCCCGGCCCGCTGGGCGCCCGTGATCACCTGCTCGCGCGTGGCATCGTAGGTGCGCTCGGTCGCGCGACTGGCCGCCTGTGCGCCAGAAATGACCGCTTTGCCCATCGTTTCGACCGCATGGCTGATGGTCTTCGCACCTGAAACAACCGCAGTGCTGGTCGCGTCGTAGGCCTGCCCCACGGCATGGCCGACGGCCGTCACACCTTGGCCGACTGCCTGACCGGTCTGCACCCCGATTTGCAACGGAGCGGACGCGATAGCACGGGCCCCATATACGTCGTCGCGGTAGCGATCGATCAAGCCTTGATGGGCGTGATATCGCGCTTCATTCTCCCGCGAGATGATTGAGCGACCCAGTGTCTTTCCGTCGGACACGAAGTTGTCGACGAAATGCGCGCTGAAGTCGGTTGCCTTGGCGGGATTGCGCACACTCAGAGCGCCGCCACCGTCGCGGTACCCGGCCTTGCCCAGCGTGTCGATATCCTGCTGGACCGCGTAGACCCGCACCTCGCCAAAATGCGCACTGGCTGCGCTCACCGCATCGCCTGCGCGGACGTGGTTGGAGACTTGGTGGCCGCCTTTCGGAACGCCATGCACCAGCCCGGCGGCGCCGTAGGCGTTGAAGGTCTCGCCCTTAAGGCCGAATCTGTGGGCCTCCAGTTGGGCCAGCGTGCCTCCCAGCGAGTGGCCGGTCACCGTGACATTGATGGACTTATTGTTTTCTTGTGCATCGGCCGCCGCCTGTTTCAGCACACTTTTCGTGAAAGCTTCGGCATCAGCCACTTGCGCGTTGACGCCCGCCAACGCCATGCCGGCATCGACGATTCCGTCGTGCACCGGCTCGCGGCCAAACTCGGTGCCGCGAAAGGCAATGACCACCTCGCCCGTATCGACCCGCCGGTAGGCCGTTGCCTGAAATCCAGTCCTCGGGTTGTCGGCATGGTCCTCGACCCGATACGTCACATTGCCCAGGACGACTTTCTTTTTACGCTCATGATCGGTGTATGAATCCTGTGCCAGTAGCGCGTAATCCGTGGACGTGATCGTCATTGGAATTTCTCCCTGGCAGTGAGCGTTGTTGAGAAGGTGTTCTTCGATTCATCGCCAAAATCGGATCGTTCCGCATTGCCACCGTTGACACGAGGATGGCTGTCCTTCTTCGACCTGGCGTCCTCGCTGAAGTAAGACCGATTGTTGAAATAGCGGGTGACGGACTTGCTCGCCAGAATGTCTTTCAGGGCGATGGCGTGGGCGAACGCCAGATTCCCTATCTGCAGATCGAAGTCAGCGAAGGGCATGGACCAGCGGCAAAGGCCCAGTCCGAAGTAATCCTCGTCCTGCAACCGGTCGACATAGAGCTCACCCCTGTAGACCTTGTCGCTCACGCGGGTCAGGGCCATCGGGATATGCTTTCTTGGAACTAGCGTGGCGCCGCTGAAAGGGGTGAGCGGTACGCAACTACTGTTCTCTACTTCATAGCCAGCGGACCCCTCCACGGCATCGAACGGTCCCGGTGCACCCTCGATGGTCAGGGTGATTTCATAGCGCATCTTTGGATGCGGATTGAGTTTGATATCGGGTTGTTTCATGGCTTGGCCGCAAGCGGTGGTGGTGATTGCAAGAGAAACGGCGAGTACTGCGATAAGTCGTTTCATGGTGGCTATTGAATCCGCACGGGGGTGCTGCAAACTTTGAGAGCGGTGCGGCAGTTTCTGTCGCCTGTTCCTTGGCTGCCCCTTCGGTACGCATATCTGTCGCTAAGCCCCGGATGCCTTTTTGTCATCGCCCGCAATTGCTCCGTACCGATCCTGCCAAACCAGAACAAGGTGCCCAGCCCGTATTTGAGCCAGCTCCAGAACATCTGCTCGGTCACCTTGAACATCAGGCACATGATGAAAATCGGCCCGAACCCGATGAACAGCGCCAGCGCCACCTTGTACATGAGCAGCATGGCCGCAGCCGTCATCGGCGGGCCCGCCACGCCCAGCATGGCGATCAGCGAGGCACGGGCTGCTGAGGCCACGTTGTCGGCGCTGTTGCTGGCGTTGAGCCCCTGCGCGCCGTCGATGGCGGCCATTGCCACCGCGGTGTAGACCAGGTTCTTGTCGATGACCTTCTCGGGCTTGTCGTTGCTGCCGGTGACCAGGCCATTGATGCCCGAGGCCATGGTGTCGGTGAAGAAGGTTTGGATGTTGGAGCCGCCCAGGGCCATGGTGGAGGCGGCGATCAGGATGAGGGTGGTGCGGCTGGCATTGACCACCAGCCCCATCATCGGCTCGCGCGACTGGCCCGTGAGGATGCGAAAGCCCTTGGTCGGGATGATGAGCGAACGGATCGGTGTTGCGGCTCTCATGGGCGCTGGCGGGTGACTTGGCTTATGAATCTGAGGCTCAGCGAGACATCGCAGGCGCAGCTTGCTGCGCGGCCGGCTGGTTGCTGCTGTGCTGAGGGGCATGCTGCTGCGCCTGCTGCACAACTGTGAATGCCTGCGAGCTTTGAGCGACTGGCGTGTGCATCGATTCCACGGTCGGCACATCGACCAACTTGGAAAGCGCAGCGCCCGGCTTCCCTTGAATCGCGAAGATCGTGCTGTTGTCGTTGCCGCCCAGTGTCATGTGATCGATGCGGGTCAGGCCGCCGCGCAATGCGGCCACTGCGATGGCGGCCGCGGCGTTGTCGGTCAACTGATCGGATTTGCGGCCGAACTGGGCGTCGATCTCTTGAAGGGCGGACTTAGCCTGTTTGTACAGAGGGTTGCCTGGATGGCTTTCTTCCGTGAGGGAACCCGGCGTCGCCGCCTTGATGGCCCGCTGCATCGTCGGACCGTGGTAAACGGCTGCCAACTGTTTGGCATATTCCGGATCCGTGGCGTAGCCGGCCTTCTGCAGCGCAGTGGCCTCCTTTTCGAGGTCTCCCTTGGTCCCTAGGTCGAACAGGCCCGACTTGGCGTAGCGCGGATTTTCCTGGAGGAACTTCACACGGTCGTTCAGGGCTTTTTCATTGGAGTCATAGACGCGGAACTCCGCATCCACCATCACCTTCTTTCCACCCACGAATTCCGGAACGCTGAAAGTCTTGGTGGATCCGTTCCAGTCAGACGACGCCTTGATGTTGAAGAGGTTGTTGGTACCAGGCAGCACTTTCTCGCCCCAACCCGTCTCCAATGCGGCCTGCGCCAGGATCAATTCCTTGGACATGCCAGTTTGCTGTGAAACCGCAACTGCCGCAGGGTGCAGATCCACAATGAACTGTTCCTTGCCACTCAGTTGTGCTGCCGTGGCCATTGCCGGTCGATTCTTTTCGCTCATGGTTTGCTCCCTTTAGGCTCCAGATCGCTGTTCAAACGTACGGTGAAGTTCTGCAAACGGTCAGGGTCGGACGCCAGCCGCGAGTTGCCGTTGATGACGAGGCGATTGCCGTTCCAAACAAAGCGGGCCGCACCCTTATCCACCCAAGCTGAGTAAGAGGCTGGTACTTCGACATCCTTCTGAAACTGCACGGTACCCAGAGACGCATTGAGCTTTACTACGCGCAACAGCGTTTGCGAAAGGCTTTGCGATGCTTGCGTATCGGACTGCAACAGCACGTAGAGCGCATCACCATGGACCGTGCAATGCGTGGCTCGGCTTTGGTACACGTCTGCCGGCAACTCAGGCCGGACGATCCATAGCAAGCGCTTGCCAGAGGTGTTGGTTGCATAGATCACAGGCGTTTGCTTCATGCCGTCTTCGTCAGTGCTGATGCCGGAGACGCAACGTCGGCCGTGGCCGATGGATGCGGATGCATATGCCGTGAAATGGTCGGGCAACTTCACGGTAGCGACAGACGTACTAGCCGTGCGGTGTTGAACCGGTGTGGTCGTTGGCCACGCTTGGGCCATTGCCTGACTCACGAGGCAGGCGCTCAACACCAAACAGAGCGCCGAAAGGCGGCTTAGGTGTGCAGACTTCATAGCAGGACCTTGGTTACCGAGTTCGTACCGGCAGGCTGCAGGCGGAGTAGTAGACGTGGCAGTTGGCGAGCCCCCCTTCACGACATATCTTCGTGCCGGTTGCAACCGCTTTGTCTAGCGTGGAGGCGTTCTGTACGTTGTAACCGCCGTCCCCTACAACAACCGCAGCACACTGGTTGTCATAGGAAGCATCTACCTTGCAGTTCGCCCCGCCTTTTGACTGGCACGCCTGCATTGCTACTCGGGAGGCTTCTCGTTCGCTCCGCTTGTCAGTAGACGCGCCGAGAATTCCATCTTGCGTAGAAGTCGCAATCGCCCCCCACCGACTCTCCCATCGCTCGGCTGGTTGCTGAGGTGCCTGTTGCTGCCCATGCCCCGGAATTGGCGAGCAAACAATCGCTGCTGCCCGGCCGTTGTTATGGTCGATGGTGCCCGGCGGGCAGAACCCGCCCTCGGCATGTACCCCAAAGCTGACCATCAGCAAACCCAGCCACAGGGCCGCCGTACGTAGCGCGGCCCTCATCGCGCTTCTCCGTCGATATTGAGAGCCTTGGCTGGAATGGACGCGGGTCTGATCTCATCCGCTGGGGGCTGTGATGGCGTGGACGCTCGAGCGCCACTGAGTGGACCATTGACGCCAGTTTGATTTGGATTCGCCGTATCCGTCCTGCTGGGGGCAGGAGCCCCCGCCCCATAAGTCCCCGGCGCCTGCCCCCCCGGCCCCTGCTGCGCACCGGCCCCGCCACCGAGCACCGAGCTCGTATAGAACTGCCCCAGCGTCCCCCCAAAGAACTGAGCCGCCGCCGCAGGCGCGGTCACCAGCAGCACTGTCAGCAGCAGCCCGATGCCCCCTTGCAGCATCGCCTGGCTGGTCAGGCCTGTGCTGCCGCCCACGCCCAGAAAGCTGGTGATCGCCTTGCTCGCCCACAGCCCCGCGGCAATGCGCAGGTTCAACTCCAGCACCAGCGACACCATGAAGCTGAGCACCGCCATCGAAAACAGCAGCCCGATGCCGTACAGCAGCCACTTGTGAAACAGCGACTCGGTCTGCTTGAA
>NZ_LMCQ01000021.1 GCF_001424835.1 Variovorax sp. Root318D1
CCGAGGTGCTCAACATCGGTGCCAACATCAAGTTCGACGACGACGGTCCGTCGTCTCGCTGACAGCACCCACCGACACGGTGCTGCTCAACACGCAGGACGCCGACACCATCGGCGCGGCCACCGACTCGGACACGCAGGACTTCTCGACCGCCTTCAGCGCGGCRACGGTCAACTACGGCGCCGACGGGCCGGGYACCACCACGTCGAGCTTCRCACTGGGCGTGGCCACGCAGGGTGGTGACTCAGGGCTCAAGAGCGATGGCGCCACCATCTACCTGTACCTGGTGGGCGGCAAGGTCATYGGWTCGACGTCGGCCACCGAGGCCGGCATCACGGCGGGTAACACCATCTTCGACGTCTCGGTCAGCGCAGCCGGCTCGGTCACGCTGCAGCAGTTCGCCGAGATCGACCACGCGCTGCCGGGTGACTCGTCCAACTACGCGGCCCAGGAGGCCTCGCTGGCCGACACGCTGGTCACCCTGACCCAGACCGTGACGGTCACCGACGGSGATGGCGACACGGCGACCGATTCCGAGGTGCTCAACATCGGGGCCAACATCAAGTTCGACGACGACGGCCCGTCCGTCTCGCTGACAGCGCCCACCGACACGGTGCTGCTCAACACGCAGGACGCCGACACCATCGGCGCGGCCACCGACTCGGACACGCAGAGCTTTGCAACCGCCTTTGGCACGGCCACGGTCAACTATGGCGCCGACGGGCCAGGCACCACCACGTCGAGCTTCACGCTGGGCGTGGCCACGCAAGGTGGCGACTCAGGGCTCAAGAGCGATGGCGCCACCATCTACCTCTACCTGGTGGGCGGCATGGTCATTGGATCGACGTCGGCCACCGAGGCCGGCATCACGGCGGGTAACACCATCTTCGACGTCTCGGTCAGCGCRGCCGGCTCGGTCACGCTGCAGCAGTTCGCCGAGATCGACCACGCACTGCCGGGTGATTCGTCCAACTACGCGGACCAGGAGGCCTCGCTGGCCGACACGCTGGTCACCCTGACCCAGACCGTGACGGTCACCGACGGGGATGGCGACACGGCGACCGATTCCGAGGTGCTCAACACCGAGGCCGGCATCACGGCGGGTAACACCATCTTCGACGTCTCGGTCAGCGCAGCCGGCTCGGTCACGCTGCAGCAGTTCGCCGAGATCGACCACGCACTGCCGGGTGATTCGTCCAACTACGCGGCCCAGGAGGCCTCGCTGGCCGACACGCTGATCACGCTCACCAACACGGTGACGGTGACCGATGGCGACGGCGACACGGCGACCGATTCCGAGGTGCTCAACATCGGTGCCAACATCAAGTTCGACGACGACGGTCCGTCCGTCTCGCTGACAGCGCCCACCGACACGGTGCTGCTCAACACGCAGGACGCTGACACCATCGGCGCGGCCACCGACTCGGACACGCAGGACTTCTCGACCGCCTTCAGCGCGGCGACGGTCAACTACGGCGCCGACGGGCCAGGCACCACCACGNGACACCATCGGCGCGGCCACCGACTCGGACACGCAGGACTTCTCGACCGCCTTCAGCGCGGCGACGGTCAACTACGGCGCCGACGGGCCAGGCACCACCACTTCGAGCTTCGCGCTTGGCGTGGCCACGCAGGGCGGTGACTCCGGGCTCAAGAGCGACGGCGCCACCATCAGGCTGTACCTGGTGGGCGGCAAGGTCATCGGGTCGACTTCGGCCACCGAGGCTGGCATCACGGCGGGCAACACCATCTTCGACGTCGCGGTCAGCGCGGCCGGCTCGGTCACGCTGCAGCAGTTTGCCGAGATCGATCATGCGCTGCCGGGCGTGGGGTCGAACTATGCGGACCAGGAGGCCACGCTGGCCGACACGCTGATCACCTTGACCAATTCCGTGACGGTCACCGATGGCGATGGCGACACCGCCAGCGATTCGAAGGTGCTCAACATCGGCGCCAACATCCGGTTCGACGACGACGGCCCGACGGTCACGGCCATCTCCGACCTCACCGGAGCAAACGACGGCCTACCCATTGCGGGGACCTACAACTTCTCCGTGGGCGCGGACGACGTGGACAACTCGCCGACCGACGGCATCGTGCTGACAGGCCTGACCGGCACGACCGGCGGCGGCCGGCCGATCACCGATGCGGCCGTCACGCACTTTGCCGAAGATGCGACCACGGTGACCTACAACTTCAGCTTCAACTACTACCCCGGACCCACGTCGACGACGACGCAGGCGGCAAGCGGCACGGTCGTCTTCAACAAGACGGACGGCACTTTCACCTTCGATCTGAATCAGCTCATCGGTGGACAAACGACGTTCTCCACGAGCTCGCCGCTGGCTTCCTTCAACTACGACACCGAGGGCAACAACTCGCCGGAGATCGTGGTCCAGCAGTACAGCAGCGACTTCTTCGGCGTGCTGTCCGCCAGTTCCGCCAGGCCGCCGAGCGACACTGGCGATCTGATGTCGGGCAGCGATCACGCGTTTGCGACGGGCGAAATCTTCACCAGCGAGAGCAAGGCTTTCGTCAACGTCGCAACCAACACCCTCGGTGTGAACTCCGACACCGTCCAGGCTGGCGAGCTGCTGAACTTCGACTTCTACAGGTCGAATCCGGTGAGCAGCCCCAACCTCACGAGTCCGCCACAACGGCCCAGCGCGACCACTGTCGGTACCGACAAGGCCTACGCTGACGCGATCAACATCACGCTCGATCAGATCACGGACGGCGAAGACGTGGCGATCCTGCTGAAGTTGTTCGATGCGTCGACCAACACCACCACGACCCGGCTGCTGATTGCCAACTCGGCGACAGACTATCAGTCGGGCACGGGAGGCACGAAGATCGTCAGCATCGGCGAGGACGACTACGACAGCGCCACCTACCAGATCGCGGGCGTACAGGTGCTCAGCAGCACCGAAGACCTCACCGGCACGGGCATCAGCCTGAGTACCCACAGCTCGGTGAACCTGACCGCCGCCGGGATGAACTATGCCGATACGGCGGACAACGACGTGTTCAAGATCATAAAGATCGATGTGATCACGGAAACGACCATCAACTCGGACGTGGACCTGAACTTTGGAGGCCGGGTGATCGACGACGATGAGGACTTCGCGAACTTCGACTTCGACGTGCACCTGGAGATCGATGGCATCGCCAACCTGATCGGCACGACCAGTCAGCCAGCGATCGTGTAGCGGGCTCCCAAGCAAGGGGAAAAGGGGGCGGCAGAAATGCCGCCCCCTTTTCATCTGGCTTGCGCCAGGTGTACAAACGCCGCATCCCGGAGTTGCTCATCAGGCACCAACATCCTGTCGCTTGCAATTAGATCGCATGCGATATATAGTTCGGCCCATGCCTTCCAACCTGCTCCCCGCGAAGTCCGCAGCCGCCCCTCAGGGCGACTCGCTGGCGCTGGACGAGCAGCTCTGCTTCGCCCTCTATTCGACGATGTTGAGCCTCAACAAGGTCTACCGCGGCCTGCTGCGCGACCTGGACCTTACCTACCTGCAATACCTCGTCATGCTGGTGCTGTGGGAGCAGGACGGCGTCAACGTGTCCGAGATCTGCGCGCGCCTGGCGCTCGAAACGACCACCCTCACTCCCCTCCTCAAGCGGCTCGAAGCGCGTGGCCTCATTCAGCGCGTTCGGTCGGCAACGGACGAACGGCAGGTGATCGTGTCGCTCACCTCCGAAGGCCGCGCACTTCGCGCCAAGGCGAAGGCGCTTCCGTCATGCCTGGCCGAGGCCATGGAGCTGCCGCCCAAGGACATCGTCAAGCTGCGCACGCAGTTGAAAACGCTGCGTTCCAACCTCGACAGGAACGCGTGATGGCCCGCCGCACCGCCTTCCTGCTTCTTTTTCATATTTATATCGCACGCGATATTAATACGTACGATAGTTTTAACCTGCATTAACCACGACGTCAAAAAAGGAACGCACCATGTCCGCAAACAGCAAAAATCTCACCGCCACCCCGACCCGCCGCAGCCTGCTGGTCGGCGGCGCTTCCGTTGCAGCCGGAACCCTCGCGGGGACCTGCTTGTCCACCGCGGCATCCGCCGCTTCCACCGCCGCGCCGAAGCCCGGCGCGGTCCACGCCTCTTCACTCAAAGGAAAGCAAGTCATGAGCAACACCATCGTCACCAAAGACGGCACCCAGCTCTACTTCAAGGACTGGGGCCCCAGCACCGGCCAACCCGTCGTGTTCAGCCACGGCTGGCCGCTCAATTCCGACAGCTGGGAATCGCAGATGCTGTTCCTTGCATCGCAGGGCTACCGCGCCGTGGCGCATGACCGCCGCGGCCACGGCCGCTCCAGCCAGCCCTGGAACGGCAATGACATGAACACCTACGCCGACGACCTGGCCACGGTCATCGAAACGCTGGACCTGAAGAACGCCATCCTGGTCGGCTTCTCGACCGGCGGCGGCGAGGTGGCGCGCTACATCGGCCGCCACGGCACCAAGCGCGTGGCCAAGGCCGCGCTGATATCGGCCGTGCCGCCGCAAATGCTGAAGACCGCCGCCAATCCGGGCGGCCTGCCGATGGAGGTGTTCGACGGCCTGCGCGCGGCCCAGCTCGCCAACCGCTCGCAGTTCTACAAGGACTTGCCCACGGGTCCGTTCTTCGGCTTCAACCGGCCGGGCGCGAAGGTGTCGCAAGGCTTGATCGACGCATGGTGGGCGCAGGGCATGATGGCCGGCCACAAGAACACCTATGACTCGATCAAGGCGTTCTCGGAAACCGACTTCACCGAAGACCTGAAGAAGTTCGACGTGCCCACGCTCATCGTCCACGGCGACGACGACCAGATCGTGCCGATCGGCGCATCGGGCCTGGCCTCGGCCAAGCTGGTGAAGAACAACAAGCTCATCGTCTATCCGGGCGCGCCGCATGGGCTGACCGACACGCACAAGGAAAAGTTCAACGCGGATTTGCTGGCGTTCATCAAGTCCTGAGCGTTCCACCGGCCCTGTAGCAGGGCCTCTTGCCCCCTCTTTCTCTGAGAGGGGGCCGAACCCTTCCCTTCTTTCTCCCTCTCCCTCTGGGAGAGGGTTGGGGTGAGGGCATCGGCGTCAAAGAAACGGCCGCGCCTGATCACAGGCACATGCCCTCACCCCCGCCCTCTCCCAGAGGGAGAGGGAGTCAAACCGGGAGAGAAAGTCAAACGCTCAAGACTCTTCTTCATACCACCGGTCCTTCGAAAGCATCACCCGGTGGTGCCCACACCCCGCCGGCATCATCGGAAAGCAGTTCTCCTGCGCTGCAACCTGCACGTCGAGAAAGAACGGCCCTTCGCTGGCAAGGCATTCAGCAAGCGCCGCCACCAGCTCGGCCGGATCACAAACGCGCCGCGCACCCCAGCCAAAAGCCTTGGCCAGCGCCACGAAATCCGGCAGCGCCTCGTTCCAGCTGTGGCTCAGGCGGTTGCCGTGGTTGAGCTCCTGCCACTGTCGCACCATGCCCATGTAGCCGTTGTTGCACAGCACCAGCTTGACTGGCGCCCGATGCTGCACGGCCGTTGAAAGCTCCTGGATGTTCATGAGCACCGAGGCGTCGCCGCTCACGCACACAGTGAGCGCGCCGGGGTGCGCAACCTGCGCGCCGATGGCCGCCGGCAATCCGTAGCCCATGGTGCCGGCACCACCCGAAGTGAGCCAGCGCCGCGGCCGGTCGAAGCGCAGGTATTGCGCGGCCCACATCTGGTGCTGGCCCACGTCGGTCGACACGATGGCGTCGCGCCCGGCGATGGCGCGCTGCAGCGACGACATCAGCTGCTGCGGCAGGATGGCATCCGCGCGCGGCGTGAAGCCGAGGCAATCTTCCGCGCGCCAGCGTTCGATGCGCTGCCACCAGGGCGCAAGCCGTTCGGGCGCAAAGTCACCCGCGGGCAGCAGCGCGAGCAGGGCTTGGACGATGTCGCCGCAATCGCCGACCATCGGCACGTCGACCTTCACCACCTTGTTGATGCTGCCCGGATCGATGTCGATGTGGATCTTGCGCGCATGCGGGCAGAACTCGTCGAGCTTGCCGGTCACGCGGTCGTCGAAGCGCGCGCCGACGCACACCACCAGGTCGGCCTCGTGCATGGCCAGGTTGGCTTCGAGCATCCCGTGCATGCCCAGCATGCCGATGAATTTCGGGTCCGATGCTGGAAAGGCGCCGAGCCCCATGAGCGTGAGCGTGCACGGCGCGTGCAAGCGGTGCACCAGCTGCGCGAAGGCTTCGCACGCGGCCGGGCCCGAGTTGATCAGCCCGCCGCCGCCATAGAGCACCGGCCGGCGAGCCGTCGAGATCAGGTCGGCCGCGCGCTGCAGCATGGCCTTTGGTGGCAGCGCGGCCCTGCCTGTGCGCAGAGCACGCAGCGGCCGGGGTTCGGTTCCGTGGCCCAGCCGCATGAGCTGCACATCCTTGGGCACGTCGAGCAGCACCGGCCCCGGCCGCCCGGAAGCGGCGATCTCCAACGCGCGCCGCACCAGCTGCGGCACGTCGTCGGCCGCGCGCACCTGCTGGTTCCACTTGGTCACAGGGCGAGACATGCCAAGCGCATCGCTCTCCTGGAAGGCCTGCGTGCCGATCACCCCGGTCGCCACCTGCCCGCTGATGCACAAGAGCGGCACCGAATCGCTGATGGCGTCGAGCAGGCCGCTGATGGTGTTGCCCACGCCCGGCCCCGACGTGACGAGCACCACGCCCACGCGCCCCGTGGTGCGCGCATAGCCTTCGGCGGCATGCACGGCGGCCTGCTCATGCCGCACCAGCACATGGCGCAGCCGAGGCTCGCCGTGGAGCGCGTCATAAAGCGGCAGCGCGGCGCCGCCCGGGTAGCCAAAAAGCGTGTCGACACCGCATTCGACCAATGTGTCGAGCAGGGCCTCGGCCCCGTTGCGCACGCGGGTCGCATCGGCCGAGGCCGCGTGCTGAAGGGATGGAGAAGAAGTCGGGGGAAGGTCGAGCAGTCGCATGCCGTCGATTCTTCCGGTTCTGATGCAGAATTTGCTTCTTTCTTTTTGCTCATTCGACCCTGTTAATGAAAACCCTTCGGAAAACACCCGGTAAAGAAGAAGGATCTTTCGACAAGATCGACATGGCGATCCTGCGGGTGCTGCTGCTCGACTCGCGCAAGACCCTGCAGGAGATCGGCCATGAGGTCGGACTGTCGCCCACCAGTTGCTGGACGCGCATCAAGAAGCTCGAAGCCCAGGGCGTGATCAAGCGCTACACCATCGATGTCGATCCGGCCAAGCTCGGCTATCACGATTCGGTCATCGTGCAGGTCACGCTCGAAAGCCATACCGACGAAACGCTGTACGACTTCGGCCGCGTGCTGGCAACCATTCCGGAGATCCAGGAGGCCTACCTGGTGTCTGGGGACTACGACTACTACATCCGCATTGCGGTGCGCGACACGCGCGACTACGAGCGGCTGCTGCGTGAAAAGCTCTACAAGATCCCGGGCATCCGCCACAGCAAGTCGCACTTCGTGCTGCGCGTGCTGAAGGAGACCAGCGTGCCCGTCATCTGACGGGCCGGGAATCAACGCACGAGCCAGCCGTTGATCTCGTCGATGACCTCGGTTTTGGGGCCGCCCGCAAGCGCCTGCAAGCGTACGCGCGACAGCATGTAGACAAAGCGGGCCTGGGCCAGGTCGCGCTGCGCGGAGACCTTCAGCTGCTCCGCATTCAGCACGTCGGGCAAGGTGCGGCTGCCGGCCTCGAACGATCGGCTGTTCGAGATGACGACCTGCTCCGCGGACCGCACCGCCTGTTCGAGCGCGCGAACCCGGAGGACGCCTTCCGTCACGCCGCGGAACTCGCGATGCAGGCGCACCCCCAGATCGCGGCGCATGGCCTCGAGGGCCTCTTCGGCGCGCTGTTGCCCTGCGAGCGCCTGCCGCACGGTCGAGCTCACGTAGCCGCCCGCATAAAGCGGAATGTTGAGCTGCAGGCCGATGGACCGGTTGGTGTAGCGGGTCTTGATGCTGTTGATCGTGTCGCTGTCGTTGCGCGACCACTGGGCGACGGCGTCCAGGGTCGGGTAGTGGCCGGCTTGGGCCTTCTCCACCTCGTATTTGGCCGCTTCCACCTGCGCGACGAGCGATTGGAGTTCGGGGCTGTTGGCCTCGGCCTGCTCGACCCAGGCTTCCAGCCGGTCGGGCGTCGGCGGGACCAGCCGCATCCTGGACGAATCCAGCGGCGCCAGCCGGTCGATCGGGCGATTGACCAGGCTCTGGATCTGCCTGCGCGTGAAGTCCAGGTTCTGGCGCGCCTCGAGTTCCTGCGCCACGTTGAGATCCAGCGCCGCACGTGCTTCGTCGATGTCGGTGCGCGTGCCCAGGCCGGCCCTGAACCGCTTCTCTGCCGCATCGAACTGGGTCGTGTAGGCCGTCTTCTGCGCCAGCACCAGCGCAAGATGCTCCTCGGCCAGGAGCGCTTCAAAGTAGGCGCCGCTCACGCGGACGCCGACGTTCTGCGTCTCGCGCTCCAGTGTTGCCTCTGCATCGTCGACCTGCGCCTTCGCCTGGCGGTAGTCGGCCAGCAGTTGCATGCGAAAGAGCGGCTGCCGCAAAGTCAACGCCTCGCTGCTGCTGGTGTAGCGCAGGTTGGCGGTGACCAGCTGCCCGGAGGCATCGGGCGAGGTCCGTTCCAGTGAATTTCGATAGCGAGAGACGCTCGCCGACACGCTGGGAAGCAGCTGCGCCCGGGCCTGCGGCACGCGCTCGCGCCGGGCATCCGTGGCCGCCCGCACGGCGCGGATCGTCGAGTCTTGAACCAGCGCTTCCCCATAGGCCTGCGACAAGTCGAGCGACCAAGACTGCCCGGAGAATAGGCTGGCGGCAGCAGCGAATACCAGCAGGTTTTTTTTGTTCACCTTCATTCTTCCGTCATCGAGGCCGCAATGCGCTTGGTGAGCGGATGCAGGAGGTAGACGAGCAGCGAGCGCTCTCCGGTCTTGAAGACCACCTCGACCGGCATGCCCGGCTGCAGCGAACGCTTGCCGAGCTTCTTCAGCCCCTCCGGCGTCACGGCGACGCGCGCCAGGTAGTAGCTCGCGTTCGTCTGCGGGTCGGTCAGCAAGTCGCCGGAGACCGAAACCAGCTTGCCCTGCACCACGAGCTGCGGAGAATGCGCAAAGGACGAGAACCGCACATCCACCGGTATGCCGGCTCGGATACGGTCGATCAAGTGCGGCGGCACCCGGGTCTCGAGCAGCAAGGGCTCGTTGGCAGGAACCACGTCCATCAGTTTTTGCCCCGGCGCGATCACGCCGCCAACGGTCTGCGCCACCAGCGCCACCACCTGGCCCGATGCGGGCGAGCGGATCTCGGTGCGGCCCAGTTCGTCGCGCAGGGCGACGAACTTCTCGTAGTCGCCAAGCACTTCGCGGCTGACTTCGGCCTGCTGGGTTTCCACCTCCTTGTGGTACTCCTGCTGCCGGGCAATGGCACGCTGGCGAAGCTCTGCGATGGAGCGCCGCGCACGGCCCATGTTGCCGATGAGTTCGGCAATGGAGGTGTTCGATTCCGCGACCTGGCGCTCCATTTCCAGCTGGCGATTGCGCGGGGCAAACCCTTCGCCGACCATCTTGCGCGTTTGGCCCAGTTCTTCGTGGAGAAGCGAAAGCTGCGTTCTGCGGCTGACCAGCATGCTTGAATAAGCTTGAGACAACTCCTGCTGGCCCTGGATGTTCTCTTCGATCGATTGCAGGTCGGCGCGCAAGGCGGCGCGGCGCGACCTGAGCAGTTGCTCCTGGTTGAACATCTGCTGCCGGATCAGCGGGTCCGAGGCCGCCGCCTGCAAATCCGGATGAAAGTCGATGGTGTTCTGGCCCGCCTGTTCAGCCAGAAGCCGGCTCTGAATAGCGCGAAAACCCAGATAGCGCTGGCGCACGGTTTCGAAGCTCGCCCGGGCCGCGGCGTCGTCGAGCTTGAAGAGCAATTGGCCCTCCTGGACCTGATCGCCCTCGCCTACCCGCACCTCCTTGAGGATGCCGCCGATCTGGTGCTGGACAGCCTTGCGCTTGGTGTCGATGGCGACCTGCCCCTGGCTCGGCACACCCTCGTCCAGCGGCGCAAATGCGGCCCACAGCAGAAAGCCGCCGAATCCGGCGGCCAGTGCCCACGCGCCAATGCGCCCTGCGCGGCCGAAATCGCTCTTGAGGCCATTTGCATCGTCCTGCGACCGCTCGACGTCGTCCGCCGGCACAGGGTTGGAAGTGACGTCCCTGAGAAGATTCGGTTTGGCCATTTGAAGCTCCCGGAGAAGGATCGATGACAGGTGGACGGCGCCCGCTCAGGCCGACTGCACCAGCGCCGCCGCTCGCACGGCAGGCTGCGGGCGACGAAAAGACGCAAGCACGGCGTCGCGCGGGCCGTCCGCGGCCAGTACGCCGTCGCGGAGGACTATGAGGCGGTCGGCCACAGACACCGCGGCTTGGCGATGCGTCACCAGGAATACCGTTTTTCCTTTGGCCTTCAGCTGCCGTATGGCGATTGCCAGTGCCGCCTCCCCCGCGTCGTCGAGGTTGGCGTTCGGCTCATCCAGCACGATGAGCGAAGGGTCTCCGTACATCGCACGCGCCAGTCCGATGCGCTGCCTCTGCCCGCCGGAAAGCAGGCTGCCCGCGTCCCCGATGGGCGTGTCGTAGCCTTGCGGAAAACGCAGGATCGTCTCGTGCATGCCGGCGCTGCCTGCGGCCTCGATCACCTTGCGCGAGTCGACCACGCCGAGCCGCGCGATGTTTTCGGCAATGGTGCCGCCAAACAACTCGACGTCCTGCGGCAGATAGCCGACATGCGGCCCCAGCTCCGGACGATTCCAGCCACTGATCGGCACGCCGTCGAGCAGCACTGCGCCGGAAGATGCGCTCCAGATGCCCACCATGACCTTTGCCAGCGTCGACTTGCCCGAGCCCGAAGGGCCCAGCACCGCGACCACGGTTCCCGCGGGGACCGCAAACGAAATGTTCTTCAGGATGGGCGTCGCACGCCCCGCGGCGCCTGCCGACACGTCTTGCAAACTGATGGCGCCTGTCGGTCCGGCCCGGGAAGGGACGCGGTCCTGCTCCGGGAATTCGTCCAACAGTCTTTCGAGGCGATGGAATGCGATGCGGGAGGAGACAAAGCCACGCCACGTGCCCACCAGCTGGTCGATGGGCGCCAGGGCACGGACCATCAGCACGTTCGCCGCAATCATGGCGCCTGGCGACAACTGGCCATCGATCACCAGCAGCGCGCCTGCCCCCAATGCGAGCGACTGTTGGCTGTAGCGTATGAATTTGCTCCAGCCGGAGACACGGTGGATGAATCCCTGCGCCAAGGCGCCCTTGTCCATGCTGGCCGCATGCTGGCGATTCCAGCGCTTTTGCAGGTTGGCGATCATGCCCATCGATTCGAGCACCTCGACGTTCCGAAGCTTGCCCTGCAGGTCGCCGATCGTCTCGCCCGTGGCTTTCAGGGCCGCTTCCACCGGTGCCGCGGTCTGCCGCTGGCCGAACCACGCCAGTGCGGCCTGAACCAGCGCGAACCCCAGCGCCACGATCCCGAGCCAAGGATGAAGAAAGAAGATCACCGCGATGTAGATCGGTGTCCAAGGTGCATCGAAGAGCGCAAAGACGCCCGGGCCGGTGAGGAACTGGCGGATGTGATTGAGGTCTGCGAATGGCCTGGACTTCGTGGACGCCGGCTGCCCGAGATAGGCCTGGAAGCTCCCGTTGAACACCCGGGTGCTCAGTTGCCGGTCGAAGCGCAGGCTGGCCCGCACCAGCAGGCGCGAACGCAGCCACTCCGACAAGGCCAGCGCCACGAACAGGACCAGCGTGATCAAGGAAACCGCGAGCAGCGTCAGTCCGCTTTGGCTGGACAGCACGCGGTCGAATATCTGCAGCATGTAGAGCGTCGGCGCGAGCATGAGCAGGTTGGCCAGGAAGCTCAGCGCCCCGACCAGCAGGAACTCCCTTCGGAAGCCCCAAAGAGCGCGCGCCAGTTCGCTGCGGTTGAAGAACGAAGGTTTGTTCATGACTGTGGGCTCGGCTCTGGCGCGACGCTCGCGGCGTTGTCGGCATCGCGCTGTCTCGACACAGGCTGGTTTGCGGCCTTGCGGATTCGGTCCATCGCCTGTTCACCGGCTTTCTGCAGCGCAGCCAAAACCTCGTCGCGTGCGCCGAATCCCTGCATCGCGCCGTCGCACAGCACCAGCATCTTGTCGGCCACGGCCAGCACGCTGGTGCGGTGCGTCATGACGACGAACGTGGTGCCGCGCGCCTTGAGTCTCAGAATGGCGGCCGTCAATGCGGCGTCGCCGGCGTCGTCGAGGCTCGAATTCGGCTCGTCGAGCACCACCAGCGCGGGCTCGCCGTAAAGAGCGCGCGCCAATGCGACCCGCTGCCGCTGCCCGCCCGACAGCACCGCGCCTTCGGTCCCTATCGGGGTGTCGTAGCCCAGCGGAAGGCTCGTGATGTAGGCATGCAGGTCGACGGCCACTGCGGCCTCCTTGACCTTCGAAGGCCGCACCTCTGCGAAGCGTGCAATGTTTTCGGCGATGGTGCCTTCGAGCAATTCCACTTCCTGCGGCAGATAGCCGATGTGCGGGCCGAGCTCGGTCTTGTCCCACCCGAACACGTCCGCGCCATCCAGCCGCACCTTGCCGCTCGCCGCCGGCCAGAGGCCGACGATCAGGCGCGCCAGCGTCGTCTTGCCCGCGGCAGAGGGCCCCACCACGGCAAGCACCTCGCCGGGCAATAGGCTGAAGGCCACGTTCCTCAGGATGGCCGAGCCTCCGCCCGGAGCGCCTGCGACAAGGCTTTCAACTTGCAGCGCGCCTTTGGGCGGCGGCAAGGGCATCGTCTCCGGCCGCGGCGCAATCGCGCTCAACAGGCTGCCCAGGCGCTGCCACGCATCAACCGCATGGACCACCATGCGCCACTGCGCCACCAGCAGCACCAGCGGCGCCAACGCCCGGCCGCCCAGGATCGAACCGACCACCATCATTCCCGCGTCGCCGTTGAGCTCGTTCTTCAGCAGCAGCCAGGCACCGAGGCCGAGCAACAGCGAACCCATGGTGACCTGCAAGAACTTGCCGACGGCCTGGTAGCCCCCGGCGCGGTCCGAAGCCAGTGCCTCGCGCTGCAGGAAGTCGCGCCGCTTGCCCATCCAGCGGCGATGCACGTCCCGCAGCATGCCCATCGACTCGATCACCTGCGAGTTTCTGAGCGCAGCGTCCGCATACTGCTGCGCCTCGATCGCGCACCGATTGGCAGACACCAGCGGCGGCCGCGTGTTCCGATCGTTGAGCCAGCCGATGAACACCTGCAACAGCGAGCCCACCACGGCCGACCAGCCCAGCACGGGGCTGATGGCGAACATCAGCCCCATGAAGACCAGCGCAACCGGTGCTTCCATCAGCGCCAGCAATGGCGGGGAATACAGGAACTCGCGCAAGGTGCGAAGGTCGTTCAGCGGCTGCACGGTTCCGCCCGGCAATCGCTTGAGACCCGCTTCGAAGACGGCGACGAACACTCGGTTGCGCAGCTTCCGATCGAGTTGCTGCCCCGCGCGGTACATCACCTCGGCGCGTGCCCAGTCGAGCACTTCCATCAGGCAGAAGGCTGCCAGTACCAGCAGCGTCAGCATGGCCAGCGTGAGCGTGCTGCGGCTGTTCACCACCCGCCCATACACCTCGAGCATGTATGCACTCGGGGCCAGCAGCAGAAGGCCCGCGCACACACTGAACCAGGCCGCCCGCACGAAATAGGAGCGGAGCGCTGTGACCGCCTGAAGCAGTTCGCCGGACTTTTCCTGCGGTTTCATGCCACCTCTCGGATTTCGACTTCAATACGCCTGGCAACAGGCGAAGCGGCAAGGGCGGCATTCCTGCCTCCCCTTGCTCAAGAGACCGCTACACGACCTCCGGCTGGTTGGTTGTGCCGATCAGGTTGGCGACGCCATCGATCTCCAGGTGCACGTCGAAGTCGAACTCCGCGTAGTCCGCATCGCCGTCGATCAGTCGGCCTGCAAAGTTCAGGTCCACGTCCGAGTTGATGGTGGTCGATGTGATCACGTCGATCTTGATGATCTTGAACACGTCGTTGTCCGCCGTATCGGCATAGTTCATCCCGGCGGCGGTCAGGTTCACCGAGCCGTGGGTACTCAGGCTCACGCCCGTGCCGGTGACGCCTTCGGTGCTGCTGATGACCTGCACGCCGGCGATCTTGTAGGTGGCGCTGTCGTAGTCGTCCGTCCCGATGCTGACGATCTTCATGCCTCCTCCGGCGGACTGGTAGTCCGTCGCAGAGTTGGCAACCAGGAGCGTGGTCGTCGTGATGTTGCTGTCCGCCTTGCTGACCAGCTTCAGCAGGACGGCCACGTCTTCGCCATCCGTGATCTGATCGATCGTGATGTTGATCGCGTCAGCGTAGGCCCTGTCCGTACCCACGATCGTCGCGTCGGGCCTCGGCGGCGGACTCGTCACGGTGGGGTTGCTCACCGGATTCGACCTGTAGTAGTCGAAATTCAGCAACTCGCCGGCCTGCACAGTGTCAGAGTTCACGCCGAGGGTGCTTGTCGCGACATTGACAAAACCGGCGCTCTCACTGTTGAAGGTTTCGCCCGCGGTAAACGCGTCATCGCCGCCTGATACCAGGTCGCTCGTATCGCTTGGCGGCTTGGCTGCCCTCGCGGACAGCACACCGAAGAAGTCGCTGCTGTACTGCTGGACCACGATCTCGGGCGAGTTGTTGCCTTCGGTGTCGTAGTTGAACGAAGCCAGCGGCGCACTTGTCGAAAACGTCGTTTGTCCTCCGAAGATTTGGTTCAGATCGAAGGTGTAAGTACCGTCCGTCTTGTTGAAGACGACCGTGCCGCTTGCCGCCTGCGTCGTCGTCGACGTGGGCCCGGCGAAATAGTTGAAGCTGAAGTTGTAGGTCACCGTGGTCGCGTCTTCGGCAAAGTGCGTGACGGATGCACCGGTGATGGGCCGGCCGCCGGCGGTGGTTCCGGTCAGGCTGTCGAGCACGATGCCGTCGGTCGATGCGTTGTCCACATCGTCGGCGCCCACGGAGAAGCTGTAGGTTCCGGCGATGGGCTGGGCGTCGTTCGCTCCGGTGAGATCGGAGATGGCGGTCACCGTCGGGCCGTGGTCGTCGAACTTGATGTTGGCGCCGATGTTGAGCACCTCGGAATCCGTGGCGGTGTCGCCGTCCCCATCGGTGAGCGTCACGGAATTGGTCAAGGTGATCAGCGTGTCGACCAATGTGGCTTGCTGTGCCGCGTAGTTGGACCCCACGCCTGGCAGCGCGTGGTCGATTTCCGCAAACTGCCGCAAGGTCACCGAGCCGGCCCCGCTCACGACCAGGTCGAAGATGGTGTTGTCCGCCGTGATGGCGCCCGAGGTGGCGGCCGTCGATCCGATGACATTCCCGCCCACCAGGTACAACCTGATGACCGCGCCATCGCTCGTGAGCCCTGAAGCTCCGCCCGGCGTGGACAGGCCGAGCGCGAAGGTCGAAGCAGTGGAGCCCGCTCCATCGGCGCCGTGGCTGCTCGAGGTCGTGCCGAAGGCGGACGAGAAGTCCTGTGAGGCGGAATCGAAACCGGCGGTGTCGGCATCCTGCGTATTGAGCAGCGCCGTGTCGGTAGGCGTTGCCAGCACGATGGACGGACCGTCGTCGTCGAACCGGATGTTGGCGCCGATGTTGAGCACTTCGGAATCGCTCGCGGTATCTCCGTCCTGATCGGTGAGCGTTACCGTAGCGCTGAGCGTGACCAGGTCATCGGCCATCGAGGCCTCCTGGGCCGCGTAGTTCGACGAAGCTCCCGGCAGCGCGTGATCGATCTCCGCGAACTGCTGCAGCGTCACCGAGCCGCTTTCGCTCACGGTCAGGTCGAAAATGGTGTTGGTCGCAAGAACGCCGGCTTCCGTGCCTGATGTCGAACCGATGACCTTGCCGCCGATCAAGTACAGGTAGATGGTCGCGCTATCGCTCTTGAGGCCCGAGTCGCCACCTTGCGTTTTCACGCCGAGCGCGAAGACCGAGCCGGTAGAGCCCGCCCCATCGGCGCCGTAGCTGCTCGAACTCGCGGTGAAGGCGGTCGCGAAGTTCGTTGTGGCGGAGTCAGTGGCTCCTCCGATGGTGTCGGCGTCCTGCGTGTTGACCACCGCGGTGTCGGTGGGCGTCGCCAGCACGATGGACGGCCCGTCGTCCTCGAAGTTCATCATCGAGCCAACCTCTGCCGTTGCGGCGGAAGCCTGCAGCACCCGGAAACCGCCGATGTCGAAGTCCGCGTGGGTGTTGCCCGATGCATTGAGGGCTGCGGCGTTTTCGATGAGTACGCGGTTGTGATCCGCCGAGGTCGTGTATTCGATCGAGTAGCCAGCCTTGACGCCGGTGATCGTCGCGACGCCGCCGACGATGCTGACGGTGATGGTCGAATTCAGCCCGCCGTCGCCGCCGTTCGCCGAAGAGGTTTCGAGAGCTACCCCGGTGACGGAGTCGAGCACGCGCACACTCGTGATCGGAACCGTCGCGTCGCCCGCATAACCATCGATGAAGCTGTTGCCGGACTCGACCGCCGTGCTGTATGCGGTGACTCTGACCTGGGCCGTCTTTCCGCTTTGCAACTGCACAACGTCAAAATCGGCGGTCCTTGCTCCGATGAACATGCCGGTGAAGTCGATGTTCGACTCCAGATGGGCCTCGCCCGCGCTCAGTTCCGGAATGGTGACATCCGCCCTGGCGCCGGTCACGAACGTGAAGCGGATGCCCTCCTGCTCGGTGATCATCTGGCTGTTGGTGCCGAACGTGGTCGGCCCGCCCGCCTTGCTGGTGTTGATCGTGTCACCGGTGGAGATGTTGATGTCGTCGCTGGTGATGTTGGGATTGGGCCCGGACTGATTTGCCGGATCCTTTCCCGTAGCGATGATGCTCAAGCCGGGAATCCGGCCATCGACGATCGTGGGATTGGCCGTCGTGAACATCAGGAACAAGTTCTGCCCAGATGGCGCGTCCGTGAGGTTGAACTCCGTATCCTGGGTAACGCTGACGTAGACCTTGTTCAGCAGGTTGACTGCGTCGTCGGCGTTGGCCGCATCGGGGTGCTTTATCGCTTCATACTGGACCATCCAGATCTTGGCGCCGCTAACCGGGGTTCCCGTTTCCTCCAGGTAGGCGGCAAACACGACGGCACCGCCGCTGGTCTTCCCCAATACGACGTTGTTGTTGGACGTGTCAGTGAACAGGAAGATGGCTTCGTTATCGGCGGTAAAGAGGCCGCTGTTGAAACCGTCGAGCGGAGCGCCGGCCGCGTCTGTGAATGCCATACCGTTGACAGCGCCGGATGCGCTGAACGTGAATGCGTTGGTGCCGGTGCCGCTCCCGTTATAGCCACTCACGGCAGCTTTGGTTGGGGCCGGCGCACCCGCGGCGGTCAGGCGGGCGGTGAAGGTGCCCGGCAGCGAACTTGTGAGGATGTCGTTGTCGTTGGCGTCTCCCGCAGGTGCGGGGGTAGCGATAACGTTCTGCAACCCGTCGGATTCGTCCAGAGTGACAGTCGAGACGGGTGTCAAAGTCAGCACAGTCATAAACGCTCCTCGAGTCAGTTAAAAAAACGCCGACGGAGAACAGCGCAACTCCGAACGAAGTGCGTTCGCTGGCAATCAACCAGGTTCACATATCAGCAAAGGGGAGACGATGCTGAACCGCGGCCCCGCGCACTGTCCATAGGTCGAAAGTTGTCACCCAAAGGGTGACGCGCCGCGCCGTCGCCGCGTTTTGAACCCGCCACACATCTCGATACCTTGCAACAGCGAGGAATCAATCCGAACACCCGTGTAACCCTTTATCATTAATTCAATCAAGGGTGCACAACAAGCGCGCCGGGGGAAATATGAAACAAGTCCCACGCTCGTCCGCGGGGCTGGTATCTGCGTGGAACGCAGGTTCGCAGCCGTCGTCAACGCAAGGCTCTTGCCTGCCTTCGCCATTTGCGCTCCCCGCGCTGCGCACATCAAGCTGTCCTCAACCCGCTTGGCTGGAGGTGTCGTCGTCTCCTGCGGCGCACCCTGCGTTCGACAGCTGTGTTCCAGTCCTGATCGCAACCTGCCGGAGCCGTGCCTCCACGTTGTTCGGACCAGGCCTGTTGGCGTCGAGGCACCGGGCCGACCGGTTGTACCGGGTCGAGCACGCAAAGATGAACAGCATCGCCAACCTCGAAGCCTGTTGCCGGCAAAGACTGCCTCGCCTGCTGCTGCTGGACATCGCCTTGATTTCGACGGAGGAAATCAGTCAACTGGCCGATCTGCGCCGCCGCTTTCCAAGCACCGACTGGCTCCTGGGCTGGGAGCATCCCTCGAAGAAGGGGCTGGATGCGGCGATCCGAATCCAGGCTCATGGCTGCATCGAGTGGGGAGCGAGTGCGGAGCAGTTCGCGCAATCGCTCGATGCGGTCCTGGCAGGCACGCTGGGCTTTCCGAATCCGGTATTGCAGGCGCTCTATCTGTCGGTGCTGCGGCTGGCGGTGGTCGGCGGGCCCCCGGCAGCCGGTGCGGCACTGCCTGCAGTCGGGCTGACTGCTCGCGAAGACGAGGTGCTGTCGCTGATGCAACGGGATCTGTCCAACAAGCAAATCGCCGAGCAACTCGGCATCAGCGTCAACACGGTCAAGAAGCACCTTGCGCATGTGTTCGCGAAGCAGGGGCAGCACAGCCGGCGCTGGCATCTCGCCCGGCCCGGGCTGGCAGGACCGCTTCCTGAGAGACTCATGCCGCATATCGAGCCTGCGGCTTCGCGATATCCCGCGGAGAAGCCAAATGCCGCGCCGCATGCGGGCTACCTCAAGAACATGTTCGCCGGACAGTTTCCCCGGATCTCCTATCACCTCGACGGGTCGATGGACGACGACGGCTTGCTGCAAACGGCCACGCCGACGATCGTCTCGCAGCTTGCCTGCTACGCCGGATGGCCCAATGTCTTCTCGACGGTGCCGGTGATGAAGAGCATCTTCAGGTCTCAGGGCAAGTAGCCGGGCGCCTGCAGGCTTGCGGCAATCCGCTCCCGCAGCCAGCGATGCGCCGGGTCCCGGTGCCGCCGTTCGTGCCACAGCATCGCCATCTCGAAGCCCGGCACTTCCAGTGGTGCCTCCACCACGCGCAGCCCGGGCGCGCCGCGCGCCAGCCGCTCGGGCAGCATCGCGACCATGTCGGTGCCGGCCAGCACCGACATCATGAAAAGAAAGTGCGGCACCGACAGCGCCACGCGCCGCGCCAGGCCTTTTTCGGCCAGCGCATCGTCGGTAGGCCCGGCGAAGCCGCCGCCGCCGAGCGACACCACCACGTGCTCCAGTGCGCAGAACTGCGCGAGCGTGGGCCGGCGTTTCAGCCGTGGATGGCCAGCGCGCCCGGCCAGCACGTAGCGTTCGTTGAACAGCACCCGCCGGTGCAGCCCGGGCGGCGCGCCCACGCTGGTGTGAAAGAACAGGTCGAGCTCCCCCTGCTCCAGCTGTCTTGCCATGCGCGAGGGCACCGCCTCCACCACGGCCAGCCGGGTGTTCGGCGCGGCGGCACGAAGCCCCGCGAGCGCGGGCAGCAGGATCGCCGACTCGGCATAGTCGGCCGCCGCCACGCGCCAGGTGGTGGTCGCCTCCCCGGGGTCGAACGGCTTCGTGGGCGCCACCGCGCGGCCCAATGATTCCAGCGCTTCGCGCAACGGCTCGCGCAGTTCGTCGGCGCGCGCGGTGGGCCGCATGCCGCGCTGGGCGGGCACCAGCAACGGATCGTTGAACACCTCGCGCAGCCTGGCAAGCTGCACGCTCACCGAGGGCTGAGACAGGTTCAGGCGCTGGGCCGCGCGCGTCACGCTGCGCTCGGCCAAGAGCATGTCGAGCGTGAGCAGCAGGTTGAGGTCGAGCCGGTTGAAATTGTCCATGGCTATTCCTGGAATTCTGATTATTCATTTCCAATATAGCTTGGTGACCCCTAACCTGCGTGCATGAAAATCCTTCTTGTTCATGCCCACCCCGCAACCCGCTCGCTCAACGGATCGTTGAAGCAGTTCATGGTCGAACACCTCGCACAGTCGGGACACGAAGTCCGCGTGTCAGACCTCTACGCCATGCAATGGAAGGCGACACTGGCCGCCGACGACTTTGCGCACCTCGAGCCCGGTGCCCACTTCGATCCCATCACGGATTCGCTGCGCGCCTTCGAGTCCGGCACCCAGCGCGAAGAGGTTGCCGCCGAGCAGGCCAAGTTGCTGTGGGCCGACGCCGTGATCTTCCAGTTTCCGCTCTGGTGGTACACGATGCCGGCCATCCTCAAGGGCTGGGTCGACCGTGTCTACGCTTATGGTTTTGCCTACGGCGTGGGCGAGCATTCCGATAGGCACTGGGGCGACCGCTTCGGCCAGGGTGTGATGGCCGGCAAGCGCGCCATGCTCGTGGTCACGGCCGGCGGCTGGGCCTCGCACTACGGCGCGCGCGGCATCAACGGGCCGATGGACGACCTGCTGTTTCCCATTCACCACGGCATCCTGTACTACCCGGGCTTCGAGGTGCTGCCGCCTTTCGTGGTGTACCGCACCGACAAGGTCGATACGCCCGCCTATGCGCGAATCACAGAGGACCTCAGTCGCCGGCTCGACACGCTATGGACCGCCGACCCGATCCCGTTCCGACCGCAGAACTTCGGCGACTACGAGATTCCCGCCCTTACCTTGCGCGGCGACATTGCGCCAGGTGAAGCGGGCTTTGCGGTGCACGCCGCATCGGAGAGGAACGCGCGATAGCGGACAGCAGCAGCGCGCTACGGCAGCACCGGATTCGCCGCTGCCTTCGCAATGGCCGCATCGGCATCCACCTGCAGCAGAAATCGCCTGGCGACCAGGTCGTTGGCGGCGGCGGTCACGGCCGCGACGTAGCCAGCCTGGTTGGTGTAGCGCTCCTCGAGCGAAGGCCGCGGATCGCCGCTGCCCGAACGATCGGCCGCCGTCTTCGCAAAAGGAAAGTACGAGCCGAACAGTCCGGCCAGGTCGATGGTGCCCGGCTTGCTGGTGTAGTTCCAGCCGGTGTTGGTGCCCACGGGCACGGCCACGTCAAGGCTGCGAATGCCTGCGATGTCGTTGCCGTCGGCATCCACCTGCGGCACGAGAACCGCATAGTCGCGGCCCAGGTAGGCCGGCGGCACTTGCGTGGCAATGCCGCTCTCGTCCTGCGGACGGTAGTTCGGCCCCCAGTCGAGCAATGAATAGGTGTTGACCAGGCCCGTGTAGCTCGCGCCCGGAACGGCCGGAAACTTGAGCTGCTGCGGCCGCACCAGCGTGGCATCGGCCAGCTTGGGCACCTGGTTGTCGGGCGGCGTGGTGCCCTTGACGACCCACTCTTCGAGGTTCTGGTAGAGCGCACGCACCACCGGCACCACGCCGGCGTTCGCATTGGTAGCGTAGAGCGCCCCCGCGCTCGCGCCAGGAAGCGACGGAAGGCCCAGCAGATGGTGAGTGCTCGCGTAGTAGTAGATGCGCGCGTTGCCGGGCTGCACGAGGTCCGCCGTGCCCCAGGCGTCCGTCAGCAATGGCGAGCCCTGCAGCACGAAGAATTCGGTGCCGCTGAAGCCGATGAAGAGCTTGGGGCAGGTGCCGCTCGCCTCGCAGCGCGACAAAATTCCTCCGCGGCGCTGGGCCACGTCGTCCACGTAGTCTTTCGACAGCCCGCGCGTGCCGGCCTGGCCGAAGGCCGTGTGGTCGGTGCGCACGCCTCCGCCGCCGCCCGGAATCGAAAAGCGCATGTTGATGTTGGTCTGCCGCGCCGCAATCTGCGCGTACACGCCGTCGAACACCTTGCGGCCCGCCCGGTCCTCGTTGAAGCCGAGGTGGATGAAGGTTTTCATGAAGTTGCCGCACTGCGACACACCGGACGCAATCGTGTTCTTGATGGCGGCGGCCACCGGGTTGGCGGTGCCTGCGGCATCACTCGCCTCGCGATGGAAGAAGGCGATCATGTCGCGCACGGCTGCGAGGCCCAGGCCCATGACCTTCGGGTCCTTTGCGACATAGACCAGCTCATACATGTAGGCCGGATCCCATTTGTCCCTGAGGCACACGTTCGTTTCGTCCGGCGTACCGGGGAACGGTGCGGCGGCGCTGCACTTGGCAAACTTCCATTCGCTCGCGGGAATGAGCTGGCGCGCGTCGGCTTCGTTGATGCGCCGCGTGAGCACGTAGCCCGGTTGCGTGTTGTCCAGACTCGCCGTTGCATAGGCCTGCATCGCCGCGTTGTACGGCCCGCCGGGCAGCGGCAGCGAATCGTTGGTGGCGGCAGTGGGCAGCAGCTCGGCGCGGTAGGGGCCGGTGATGGTGCTGCCATCCGCATTTTTTGCAACCGGAACCTGGAGCGTGAGCTTGCCGGCTGCGGCGGGCACGTCGCCCTGCCAGGCGGCCGTGAGGAACACGTAGCCGCGCGACGCAAAGTACGGATCGAGATTGACGATGTTGCCGCGGTTGGGCGCGTCGTAGCGCAGCACACCGTTGGCCTTGCTCATGTCTTTGGGCTTGAAGAGCACGAAGTCGGAGCTGTACTCCACCTTGCCATTGGCGTTGCGCGGCGCGAGCGACAGGTCCTGGATGATGGCGTTGTGCGGGTCCTTGGGGTCGACCTCGCCCGTGAAGGTGCCAGTGATCTTCTCGTAGGCTCCCACGCTGCCGAAGGTGCCGGCAACGTCCTCGGTCTTCGTGATGGCGAGCTTGAACTTCGGCGCTTCGGAGGCGGCCGGCGGTGGTGTCGTCGCGCCCGGCGGCGGCAGCACGAAGCCACCGCCTCCACCTCCGCCGCTTCCGCCGCAAGCGCTCAGAAAAAGGGCGGCCGAAGCCACCGTGGCAGCCAACAGGCTCCAGCGTTTCATGGTTTGTCTCCGTCGTTGAGGTATTTGTGCGGTGCCGGTCTCCGCTACGGCTGCTGCGCGCTTATTCGGCTTCGATGCCTGCCGCCTTCACGATGCGGCCCCACTTCTGCGACTCGGCCGTCTGGAACTTGGCGAGCTCTTCAGGGGAGGTGGTGAACACCTCGGTGCCCGTGGGTTCGTAGAAAGCAGTCTTGGCGGACTCGCTCTTCGCAGCCTTCACGAGCAGCTCATTGAGGCGCTTGACCACGGCCGGCGGCGTCTTCGCGGGCGCATAGGCCGCGAACCAGTAGCCCATCTCGTAGCCCTTCACGCCGGCTTCCGAAATGGTGGGCACGTCGGGGGCCAACGGCGAACGCGCGGCGCTCGAAACACCCAGTGCGCGCAGCTTGCCGCCTTTCACCTGCGGCAGGCCGGTGGCCGCATCGGTGATCATCATGTGGATCTGCCCGCCGAGCAGGTCGGTGACGGCCAGCGTGTTGCTCTTGTAGGGCACGTGCAGCAGCTTGATGTCGGCCATCTGCTGCAGCAACTCGCCCGCCATGCGGCTGGACGAACTACCGCTGCCGAAGCTGTACTTGCCCGGCTCTTTCTTGGCGAGCGCCACGAATTCGGCCACGCTCTTGGCCGGGAACGACGGGTTCACCACCATGATCTGGCCGCCCTTTCCCAGCGCTGTGATGGGCGCAAAGTCTTTCACCGGGTCGTAGGGCAGCTTCTTGAACAGGTGCTCGTTGGCGGCGTGCGTGGTGTTGGTGGTGATCAGCACGGTGTAGCCATCGGCCGCGGCCTTGGCCGCCTGCTGAGAGGCGATGAAGCCGCTCGCGCCCGCCTTGTTGTCGATCACGACGGGCTGCTTCGTTTCTGCCGTGATGCTGTTGCCCAGCGCACGCGCGATCTGGTCGGTGGCCGTGCCGGCCGCAAAAGGCACGATGAAGGTGATCGGCTTTTCTGGAAAGACCTGCTGCTGCGCATGGCCCCAAAGCGGCGCCAAGGCGAGCGCGGCGGCAGAGAGGGTCAGGGTACGTCGTTTCATTGTTTTGTCTCCGGATGGATGGCTAGGAAAAAAGAAAGCAGCCGCTACGGCCCTGCCAGCAGCGGTGTCAGTGCACGCGGCACGCGGATGGGCATGTCGAGCAGCAGGAACGACAGCGCCTTGCCATGCGCATCGAGGTTCAGCGCATCGTTGACGCCGCCATCGAGCACCGCGTCGAGCACGAAGTTCATCGCGTGCAGCCGGGGCAGCAGGAAGCGCTGCACCCGCGCGGGCGCGCGGTGACGGAACCGGGCCGACACGCTTTCGGGCGTGAGTTGCTCCACCAACAGTGGATAAAGCTCCGGATGCCAGGCAATCACGCTGATGTTGGAGCGGTCGCCCTTGTCGCCCGTACGGCCATGGGCGGCACGGTAGAGAGGCACTTCGATCATGTCTGCCGTCGTGTTCATGTTCATGCCAGAGCTTCCGCGCCGAGCAGTTCGAAGCGCACCGGCACCGCTTCTCGCGGCAGCAGGCAGGACAAGGTATTGAGCCGTGGTGTGAGCGCGGTGCGCACCCCGCCGCCGCCCGCGGGTCCGCAGGTGTAGAGCGCCATCACTTCACGCGCGAGGCGCTCGGCCTGGCCGCGCTCTGCATGCGTGGCCGCCACGCGCAGGCGCACGTCGCGAAGGCCTGTGTCGGGCGTGTCCACGAGCATGCGGCCGGCATCGTCACCCAGAATGCTCATTGCGCCGATCAGGTCCACACGCAGCACGAGCCCATCGAGCCGCTTGCGAAGCACCTCGGCCGCGAGCCGCGCACGCGCCTCGGCACGCGGCCCCGCATAGGAGATTTCTCCTTCGGCGAGCCAGCCGCCTTCATGGCAGACGTTGACCTTGTAGTGGCTCGGCCGCATATGTCCGCGCACGCCGGAGAGCGCCACGCGATCCGCCCTGCCCGGCTGCTGCTTCACCTCGGCCTCGGCGATGTCGGCCACCACGTCGGGCGTGAGGTAGGCGCTCGGGTCGTGCACCTCGTACAGCAGCTGCTCCTTCACCGTGGCTTCGCTCACGAGGCCGCCGGTTCCGTCAGCCTTGCCGATGGTGCAGTTCCCGTCCGCGTCGATCTCGGCGATGGGGAAGCCCACCGCTTCGAGACCCGGCACGTCCTTGTAGCCCGGGTCGGCAAAGTAGCCGCCGCACACCTGCGCACCGCACTCCAGCAAGTGGCCGGCCATGGTGGCGCGGCCCAGCCGGTGCCAGTCGTCCGCGCGCCAGCCGAAGTGCGACATGGCAGGGCCGACAGTGAGCGACGGATCGGCCACGCGGCCGCACACGACGATCTGCGCGCCCGCGTCGAGCGCGGCGGCGATGGGTTCGGCGCCGATGTACGCATTGGCACTGACGATGCGAAGGCCCTCCATCTGCGCGCCCAGCGTTTCATGCAGTAGCGCGCGGTGTTCCGGGCCCGACAGATCGTCGCCCTCCACCACCGCGATGCGCGGCGCGGCGGCGCCAAGCTCGCGCGCCATGCGGGCGATGTGGCGGGCCGCGGCGCGCGGGTTGGCCGCGCCAAAGTTGCTCACGATGCGAATGCCGTGCGCCAGGCAGCGCGCCAGCACAGGCCGCAGCATCGCATCGAGCAAGGGCTCGTAGCCGGCCTCGGGGTTGTCGCGGCGGCGCAGCTGCGCGAGCGCGAGCGTGCGCTCGGCCAGTGTTTCGAAAATCAGGAAGGCGCGCTGCGCTGCCGGGCCGCTGGCGAGCCGCGCGATCAGCGTATCGACCACCGGCCCGGCGGCATCGGTGCGATCGCCCGAGAAACCGGCCGCGCAGCCGATCAGCAGTGGAGGCGGTGCAATGGCATTCATTGAGGCCGACTGTAGGCAGCGCGCCGTCATCCGTAAAATCGAAAATTCGGATCAATTGATCTGAATTTCAGATTACATCGGATTCTCGCTCATTGGTGGAGCCGGCCACCGTGTCCGGACTCCACGCAACAGGCATGATGGGGTCTACCAATCGGCCCGGAAAGCCTGAGGACCTTCCTCTCGACCCGGCCGCAGAAAAAACCGACGGAGCGGCACCCATGAAAGCACCACCACGCCTGCAGGCGCTGGTCAACGAAGGCCTGATCGACACGGTGGTACGCCAGCTGATGAGCGGCAAGGAAGCCATGGTATACGTGGTGCGCTGCGGCGACGAGACACGCTGCGCCAAGGTCTACAAGGAAGCCGACAAGCGCAGTTTTCGCCAGGCTGTCGACTACACGGAGAACCGCCGCGTGCGCAATTCGCGCGAGACGCGTGCCATGGCCAAGGGCACGCGCTTCGGCCGCCAGGTGACCGAGGCTATCTGGCAGAGCGCCGAGGTCGATGCGCTCTACCGGCTGGCGGCGGCCGGCGTGCGCGTGCCGGTGCCCTACAACTTCCTCGAAGGTGTGCTGCTGATGGAGCTGGTGACCGACGCCAACGGCGATGCGGCCCCACGCCTGAACGACGTGGCTTTCACGCCCGAGGAGGCCATGCAGCACCACGCAAGCCTGCTGAAGGAGGTGGTGCGCATGCTGTGCGCGGGGGTCGTGCACGGCGACCTGTCGGAGTTCAACGTGCTGCTGGCAGCCGACGGCCCGGTGGTCATTGACCTGCCGCAGGCCGTGGATGCCGCGGGCAACAACCACGCCAAACGCATGCTGCTGCGCGACGTGGAGAACCTGCGCAACTTCTTCGGCCAGTTTGCGCCGGAGCTCCTGGGCACGCACTTTGGCGACGAGATCTGGCACCTGTACGAGCGCGGCCTGCTGCGCGTCGAATCGGTGCTGACCGGCACCCACGTGCGCGACAGCGGACCGGTCGACCTGGGCAACGTGCTGCGCGAGGTGGACGATGCGCGCGAGGAAGAAGCGGCGCGGCGCGTGCGCATGCAGTTGCCGAGGCTGTAGCGCCAGGCCTCAGGGCCGTTCGTTCTTCAGCTCGCGCAATTGCTCCTCGGCTTGCTCGAGTTCTGCCTTGAGCAGCTGGATGTCGCGCTCCAGCTTGTCGATGCGCGCGGCACGGCTCATGGAAGGCCCGGACGCCTGGCAGCGCGTGCGCAGCGCGGACAAGCTTTCGGCGAGTTGCCGCCGACGCAGCATCTGGCCCCGCGAGCGCGCAAGGTCGATGTCGCGCTCCAGCGCAGCTTCTTCGGCTTGGCACGAAGCGGCGCTCGGCGGTTCCACGGCTTGCGCTTGCGCGAAGGCGGATGTGGACAGGACCAGCAGCGCAGCGGCCAGGAGTCCACGCTTCATGCGCGGCTCCACCCGTTTCCCTTGACAGCCACTGTGCCGATCCAAACCCATTTCGGCTCCCCTTGTGGTTGACGGAGCTCCTGGCTCCGCCGTGCCTCATTCTGTCTCAGGACAGTTCTTCCACTCGCAGCGCCGTGATTTTTCCTGCGACCTGGGGATGTGCCTCCAGCGCATGCAGCGCAAGGTCCAGCGCGCCCTGCCGCACCGGCTGCGTCAGCACGAGCACCTGCGGGCCCATGTCGGCCTCTGCAACGGCCGCCAACGTTGCCTGGCGCACCGGCACCTGCTGCTCCGCAAGCCAGCCCGACACCGCCTCGATGTCGCTGGCCGCATGCACGGGCACGCGCAGGTAGTGCGATGAACACGTCGCGGCACGGGGCAACACCGGCAAGGCGCTCATCGCATGCGCATGGAACCCGAGGTGCGGCACGCGCTGCGCCGCATGCGTGCCGTCGAGCCGCGCCACGTCCACCAAGTCGGCAATCACCGCCGACGCGGTCTGCTCGGACCCCGCACCCGCGCCGTAGTACATCGTCACGCCGGCCGCATCTCCCTTGACCATGATGCCGTTCATCGACCCGTTCACATGCGCCATGAGGTGCGACGTGGGCACGAGCGCGGGCTGCACGCGCAGCTCCATGCCCTCCTCCCTCCGGCGGGCCACGCCCAGCAGCTTGATGCGAAAGCCCAGCTGCGCGGCGCAGGCCACGTCCGTCCGCTGAAGCGATGTGATGCCTTCCACCTGCACGTCGGCAAGCCGCACGGAAGTGCCGAACGCGTTGGCGGCCAGCAGCGTGAGCTTGTGTGCGGCGTCGATGCCCTCGATGTCGAAGGCCGGATCGGCCTCGGCATAGCCCAGCGCCTGGGCCTGTGCGAGCGCTTCGGCAAAGTCCAGCCCTTCACTCTCCATCTTGCTCAGGATGAAATTGGTGGTGCCGTTGATGATGCCCGCCACCCACTCGATGCGGTTGGCCGTGAGGCCTTCGCGCAGCGCCTTGACGATGGGGATGCTCACTGCCACGGCGCCCTCGTAGGCTACGGCCACGCCATGCTGCCGGGCTGCGGCAAAGATCTCGGCGCCGTGCACCGCCAGCAGCGCCTTGTTGGCCGTGACCACGTGCTTGCCGTGCGCCATGGCGGCCAGCACCCAGTCGCGCGCCGGGCCGGTGCCGCCGGCCACTTCCACCACCACGTCGATGTCGGGATGCGTGGCCACGCGCAGCGGGTCGTCGGTCAACGGAACAGCGCCGCCCACGATGCTCGCGGCGCGCTCCAGGTTGCGCGCCGCCACCATCACCAGTTCGATCGGCCGGCCCGCTCGTCCCGCGATGTCGGCCTGGTTGCGCGCCAGCACCCGGAAAGTGCCTGCGCCGACGGTGCCGATGCCGATCATGCCCACGCGCAATGCGCGAGGGGCCGCGAAACGGCTGGGCAAGGGTTCGAGTGACTGGACTGGATCGCGGTACATGGAAATCTCCGGATGAAAAAACAAAAAACCCAGCTGCCAGAGCTGGGTTCATTCATTCGGAGAAAGAGCGATACACCAGGTGGCTGCCGAAACGGCCACCTGCGCGTGCTCAGGGGGCCGCGGTGGTAATGGTGGTAATCATTCGTGCAACCAACGCCCCGTTCGCCCGCGCGAAGGCAGGCGACGTCAGGCGGGCCAGCGAGGCTGCGCAGACGGTGGTGGGGAAGAAATGGCACGGCATGAAGCCGGGAGTGTACACAAGGCCCGACTGGCGGAGAGGCCTTCCCGCGCAAAACCCGCTGAAATACGGGGAGCAGGCCTACACATCTCTGCCCGCAGCGAGCCTAATGTCGTGGGAAAAGAACTGCATCATCCAGGAGGCAGCATCATGAAGAATTTCGTCCTAGAGCCCCACATGCGGGCAAGCTTCGGCGGGGCGTTCTACCCCACTGGCTATTCGATGGTGATGTTTCCGAGCCCGGAAGACGCCAGCCGCATCGGCCACAAACTGATCGAAAACGGCGTGAGCGGCGACGAGATCTACCTGATTCCGCCTGCAACGATCCTCGAGGAGATCAGCCCCACCGTGAGGGAGGCCGACGAGCCGCTGCCTTCGGCCGGCACCGATGCGGCCACCGTACGCGCCTACACCAAGCTGGCGCGCGAGGGCCACACCGGCCTCTTGGTCAGGACGAAGAACGAACAGGCCGCCAACAACCTGATGGATGTGGTGCGCACGGTGCCCTATTCGATTGCACAGCGCTATCGCACGCTGGTCATCGAAGACCTGTGAGTCTCCTGGCCCCTCGGGCAGTTCATGCCGCGGCCACGGCACGCCGCACCACGTCGCGAGCCATGGCCTGCGCCAACTCCTGCTCTCCCAGGAAGACAGTTGCGGCGGTCTCCTGAGTCAATAGCCGCGCTTCGTCTTCGTTGTGGCTGCGGATCACGGTTTCGATGGCGGGATTGAGCGTGCGCGCGATTTCCATCATCTGGCGCACGTTGATGGCGTCCGGCGTTGCGACCACCAGCACGCGGGCACGCGCAATGTGCGCCTGGATCAGCACCTCGGCATCGGCCGCATCACCCCACACGGCCGCAATGCCGGCCTCGCGCAGCTTCCCGACCAGTTCGCGGTTCTGCTCGGCCACCACATAGGGAATGTCGTTCGCCTCGAGCTCGGCCGCAATGCGGCGCCCAACGCGGCCATAGCCCACCAACACGACCTGCCTGGAGAGATACCTGGCCTCGGTGGTGCTGGGCAATTCGGCCAGCGGATGGTCGCGCGATTCGAGCCCCCGCGCCAAGGGGAAACGGGCATACAGCCATTTTTGCAAGGGCGCGATCAGGCTGAACCACAACGGATTGGTGGCAATGGAGATCAGCGCACCGGCCAGGATGAGGCTCTGGCCTTCGACCGGCAGCACGCCGAGGGACACGCCCAGCCCCGCGAGAATGAACGAGAACTCCCCGATCTGCGCGAGGCTCGCGCTCACGGTGAGCGCGGTTCGAAGCGGGTAGCGAAACGCTAGCACCAGCGCGCAGGCCGCCAGCGACTTGCCCAGCACGATGACCCCCACCACGGCCAGCACCTGCAGCGGACGCTCGATGAGCACGGAAGGATCGAACAGCATGCCCACGGACACGAAGAACAGCACCGCGAAGGCATCGCGCAGCGGCAGCGACTCCTCCGCCGCACGGTGGCTGAATTCAGACTCGCGCATCACCATGCCCGCGAAGAATGCGCCGAGCGCAAACGAGACGCCGAATAATGCCGCCGATGCGAAGGCGATGCTCACCGCCGCCGCTACCACGCATAGTGTGAACAGTTCTCGCGAGCCCGTGCGGGTGACCTGCCAGAGAATCCACGGGAAGGCACGCCTTCCGACCACCAGCATCAGCGCCACGAAGCCGCCCACCTGCAGGAGCGTGAGCCCGAGCGTTTGCCAGAGAGGGTCTGGCGCGCCACCCGCCGGATTGCCCGCATGGCCGCCCATTGCTCCCGCCAGCGGCGGCAGCAGCACCAGGACCAGCACCATGGCCAGGTCCTCGACCACCAGCCAACCCACGGCGATGCGGCCCGTGAACGAATCGAGAATCCCGAGGTGCTCGAGCGCCCGCAGCAACACCACCGTGCTTGCCACCGACAACGCAAGGCCGAAGACCAGCGCCTCCCCCCACTTCCAGTCCCACCAGAGCGCCAACGCGCCGCCGAGCAGCGTCGCCACCGCGATCTGCGCCAATGCGCCCGGCAAGGCAATCTTGCGCACCGCCAGCAGGTCGTCGAGCGAGAAGTGCAGGCCCACGCCGAACATGAGGAGCATCACACCAATTTCGGCCAGCTGCGCCGCAATGCCCGCATCGGCCACGAAACCCGGCGTGAAGGGGCCGATGATCACGCCCGCAAGCAGGTAGCCCACCAGCGCCGGCAATCGCAGCCGCACTGCCAAAAAACCGAAGACAAGCGCCAGCCCCAAGCCGGCTGCGATGGTGTTGATCAAGGAAACGCTGTGGGGCATGGTTCCATTTTGCAGGAACGATGCCGTTCCCCTGACGTGGAAGCCGCATCCTTCAAATGAAAAAACCCGCCGAAGCGGGTCCTTTCAATCAGGTGATGGCCTGCGAGATCAGTGCATGTGAAGGCCGCCGTTGACGGAGAAATCGGCCCCGGTGCTGTAGCCGCCTTCGTCGGTGGCAAGCCACGCGATGATGGAGGCGATTTCGCTCGGCTCGCCCAGTCGCTTGACCGGAATGGTGGCGATGATCTTGTCGAGCACTTCCTGGCGGATGGCCTTGACCATGTCGGTGCCAATGTAGCCCGGGCTCACGGTATTGACCGTGACGCCCTTGTTCGCCAGCTCTTGCGCCAGCGCCATCGTGAAGCCGTGCATGCCGGCCTTGGCTGCCGAGTAGTTGGTCTGGCCGGCCTGTCCCTTGGCGCCGTTGACCGAGCTGATGTTGATGATGCGGCCCCAGCCCTTTTCGACCATGTCGCCCACCACCTGCTTGGTGACGTTGAACATGCTGTTGAGGTTGGTCTCGATGACCGCGCTCCAGTCTTCGGGCGTCATCTTCAGGAACATGCGGTCCCGCGTGATGCCCGCGTTGTTGACCAGCACGTCAATGGGGCCGTGCGCAGCCTTGGCGGCCGAAAACGCCTCGACAGTGGATTGCCAGTCGCCGACATTGCCGACCGACGCATGGAACTCGAAGCCCTCGGCCTTCTGCTCGGCCAGCCATTTGGCATGGTCGCGCGTGGGGCCGCAGCCTGCGATGACGGTGAAGCCATCCTTGTGCAGGCGCTGGCAGATGGCAGTTCCGATGCCACCCATGCCTCCGGTGACATATGCAACTTTTTTGCTCATGAAATCTTCCTTGATGTGTTGCGAAGCTAAAGCCTGAACGGCCACCTTCACTCTAGCGAATTTCAAGCCACCTATCGCTGAGGAAAACACTGAGCCAAGCTTGCAAGCAGCTGTCAATGCAGGGCCGATGTGCAACCATATGCATGAGTCTGTACCTTCTTGCGCACTGCGGGCGCCTTGAAGGAATTCGAAAGTATGAATTTTCCGGGCTCCCGATATGGCGAGCCCGTCTCCCGATCTTGGGCCAATTGCGAGTGCCGCTTCTTCAGTCGTTGTTGCGCTCGCATTTGCGCGCGTTGACGAGACAGCCGGCATAGTCGGGGTCGTGCTTCAGCAGGAACATGGCGCGCGCGGCAACGGCGGTGTCTGCGAAGTCGCTGAACAGGCCGTCCACGCCGGCCTCGTAGAAGGCCAGATACTCGTTGATCGGATTGCCTGCGAAACTTCCGGTCAAGCGCTTCTGTTCACTCCTGAAGGTGTAGGGGTGCACCAGCAAACCCAGCTTGTGCGCGTTCGCGATCACGTCGCTCGGCGGCAGCAGCACGCGGTCGCGCTCGTCCACCACGCCATCGCCTGTCACGTCGACGCACGCGCCACCCTGTACCGATTTGCAGGCGCTGGAGATCAGGTATGGCTTCCATGGCCCGATGCCGTCGGCATAGCCCTTCACTTCCTGCAGGCCGCGCGGCGTCAGCAGATCCTTGAATTGGCCGTCGCGGTTCGACACCACCCAGTCGTATGGTTTGTCGTAGGGCTTGCTGAAGTCCAGCGAACCATCGGGCTTGACGTCGTTCGCGTCGACCAGCTGAACCAACCGCACGCTCGTCTTGCTGCGCAGATAGCGAAGATTGGCGGTTTCGAAGGACTGGATGAAGACGGGCGCGTTGCGCTGGTTCCAGCCCGCCGCACTCAGCACGCCCAGCAGCCGGTCTTCCAGAGCGAGCCCAATGCCCTGGTGGTAGGTCGGATGCTTGGTCTCCGGATAGATCCCGATGCGCCGCCCCTCCTCCCGGGACTTGCGCTTGGCGAGTTCGATCACCTCGACCAGCGTCGGAATCTGGAACCTGCCGTTGAAGCCCTGGTCGCGCTCCGGAAATGACTGCACGGCGCGCAATTGCTTGATCTCGGCCAAAGTGAAGTCGCTGGCAAAGAAGCCGTCGGTCGCAACACCGTCCACCATGACCGTGCGCCGTCGATTGGCGAACTGCGGCAGTTCCTTGACATTGGTGGTGTCGATCAGGTTGGGTTCGTGCCGCGCGATCAGATGGCCGTCCTTCGTGGCGACCAGGTCCGGCTCGATGTAGTCGGCGCCCAACGAGATACCCAGCGCATACGCCTCCAGCGTGTGCTCGGGCAGGTAGCCGTTGGCGCCGCCCCGGTGTCCGATCACCAGCGGCGCATTGTCGGCACGACGCCGTGCGTTCTCCTCATGCGCCGCGACCGGTGTTGCGGCGGCAAGCACCATGGTCAGGCCGAAAAGGGCAGTGCAGACTTTTCTCAAGCTGTTCAAAGGAGTCTCCTCGTTGGTGGGCGCATGCTAGAAACCGACGATGACGCGGCGGTGACGCCCGTTCCGGGCGCGCACAATCTTCGCGGCACTGCCACGGTTGTTGCAAACGCGGCTCTTCCCCTACCAAGGAGTTCGAAAGTATGAATTTCGGAATCGTCTGCAGCATGCGGCGCGCCGGCCATGTCTGAGCTCCCCGCGCTCGAGCCGCTCGCCGTTCTTGCCGCTCGCGTCGGCGCCACGCTGCGCGAGCGGCGCCAGACGGTGGCCGTGGCTGAATCCTCGGCCGGCGGCCTCGTGTCGGCCGCGCTGCTGGCCATACCGGGCGCATCGGCCTTCTTCCTGGGCGGCGCGGTCGTGTATTCGCGGCGTGCCGCCAAGGCACTGCTGGGGCTGACGCCGGAAGACATGGCAGGCGGTATGCGCGCCGAAACCGAACCCTATGCGAGATTCATCGCAGGCAGGATCCGCGGCAGCCATCGCGCGACGTGGGGCATCGCCGAGAGCGGCGCTGCGGGACCTTCCGGCAGTCCGTATGGCGATGCGCCGGGCCATGTGTGCGTGGCCATCGATGGTGCGGTCATTGCAAGCCGGACCATCGAGACCGGCGGTGCGGACCGCGTGTCGAACATGGATGTGTTCGCGCGGCAGTTGCTCTCGCTCTTCGACGAGACGCTGCGCGCGCAATCTTCGGCGGGCTAGTCGGCCTGCACCCCTGCCGCCCGGATCACCTTGCCCCATTTCTCGGTCTCTGCCGCAAGGTGCTTGCGCAGCGCCTCGGGCGTCACCTTGTCCATCGGCACGGCTTCGGTGCTCAGTTCGGCGAAGCGTTGCTTCACCATGTCGTCCTGCAGCGCTGCGCGCAATGCGGTGTTGAGCTTTTCCATCACTGCCGGCGGCGTGCCCTTGGGTGCGTAGATGCCGTGCCACACCTTCACATCGAAGCCCTTCAGGCCTTGCTCGTCGAGCGTGGGAACGTTGGGCATGCTGGACAGGCGTTTGGGCGTGGTCACGCCGAACACCTTGACCCGGTTGCCGTCCTTGATGACCGGCGCAGTCTGGGTGGTCTGATCGCACAGCAGATCGACCTGCCCGCCCATCACATCGTTGAGCGCGGGGCCGGCGCCCTTGTAGGGCACGGTGGTGAGCTGCACGCCGATCTGGTGCGCAAGGAGCATGCCGCATAACTGCGACACGGCGCCAACGCCGGCGTTGGCCAGCGTCACCTTGTCCTTGTGGGTCTTCACGTAGGCCAGCAGCTCCTGGAAGTTGTTGGCCGGAAAGTCCTTGCGCGAGAGCAAGGTCATCGGCACGTCCATCACCTGGCCCACGTATTCGAAGTCTTTCAACGGGTCGTAGTTGAGCTTCTTGTAGAGGGCGGGCGCGGTAGCCATGCCCATGTGATGGATGAGGATGGTGTAGCCGTTTGGCGCCGCCTTGGCCACGCGGCCGGGCGCGATGGTGCCGCCCGCGCCCACGGTGTTCTCGACGATCACGGTCTGCCCGAGCGACTTGCCCATGGGGATCGCGAGCATGCGCGCGACCACGTCGGTGGGGCCGCCGGCCGAATACGGCACGACCATGGTGATGGGCTTCTCGGGCCAGGGGGCCTGTGCCACGGCCGGCGATTGGGCGGCGAACAGACTGGCGCCCAGCGCTGCTGCAAGCATTGCGCGTGTTGTCCGGTTCTTGGTTGGGTTCATCTTTTTGTCTCCTAAGTCTTGGTTCGATCCGCGGAACTTGCGGTACTTGTCAGGGCGCGGCTTGAGCGCCGAGCGCGAGCAGGCGCTCGGCCAGCCGAACCACGGGAGCGTCGACCATGCGCCCGTCGAGGCTGACCACGCCGCCGCCGGCCGCCTGGGTCGCATCCAGCACGCGGCGCGCCCATGCCAGCTCATCGGTGCTCGGGCCCAGCGCGGCGTGCACCGGCGCGACCTGGTCAGGGTGAATGCAGAGCTTGGCGCCGAAGCCACCGCGGCGCGCGCGTGCGGTGTCGGCCGCGAGGCGCTCGGCATCGCGCCAATCGGGCGTGACGCCGTCGATGGGTGCGGCCAGCCCGGCACGGCGCGAGGCCAGTACCAGGGCCAGGCGAACCGGCACCAGCTCGGCCTCGCTGGGATCGCAGGCCAGCCCCAGGTCGGCCTGGAAATCGAGGTTGCCGAAGGCGAGCCGCAGCACCTGCGGCGCGGCCGCGAGTTCAGCGGCGGCTTCGAGGCCCGCAGCGGATTCGATCAACGGAACGAGCACGCCCTTGGGTCCGATGTCCGTGGCCAGCCGATGCAGGTCCGCGGCGTGCTCGGCCTTCGGCAGCACCACGCCGGCAATCAGGCTTTCGGCGGCAAGCTCACCCACCAGCGCGCGGTCGCCGTCGTGCCAAAGCGTGCTGTGGGCATTGATGCGCACCAGCAGGCGCCCTCTTTCCGCGGCGGTCAACGCGGCGACAGACGCCCGCAGCTGCTCGCGCGCCACCACCTTGCGATCGGGCGCCACGGCGTCCTCCAAGTCGACGATGACACCACCCGCACCCGTGGCCAGCGCGCGCGCGTGGCGCTCGGACCGGTCGGCGGGCACGAAGAGAAAGGTGCGTGCCAATGCCAGCGTCGTCGACATGCTCACACCGCCCCTGCCTCGCGCAGCGCGGCAATGTCGGCATCGCCTCGGCCCAGGGCGCGCAGGATGGATTCGGTGTGCTCGCCCACGGCGGGCACGGGGTCCATGCGGTAGTCGAAGGCACTCTGCCGTCCGGCCGGCAGCAACGCGGGAATGTCGCCGGCCGGCGAGCCCACGTTCCGCCAGCGCTCCCGCGCCTGCAACTGCGGATGCGCCCACAGCCCGGCCATGTCGTTCATGCGTGCGTTGGCAATCTGCGCGGCGTCGAGCCGCTCGACCACCTGCACTGTGTCGAGCGTGCTGAAGGTCTCCACGATGATGGCGCGCAGCGCGTCGCGGTTCGCGTTGCGCCGCGCATTGCTGTCAAAGCGCATGTCGGTCGCGAGCCCCGGCTGCAGCAGAACCTTCTCGCAGAAGAGGCGCCATTCGCGCTCGTTCTGCAGGCCCAGCATCACTGTGCCGCCATCGCCCGCCGGAAATGGCCCGTACGGATAAATGGTGGCGTGCGAGGCGGCACTGCGCGGCGGCGGTGGCGCGCCTTCGTAGGCGTAGTACATCGGGTAGCCCATCCACTCCGCGAGCGACTCGAGCATGGACACGTCGATGTGCGAGCCCTTGCCGGTCTTGCCGCGCTGGAGCAGCGCCGCGAGGATGCCGGTGTAGGCATACATGCCCGCCGCAATGTCGGCGATCGAATTGCCCGCCTTGCACGGATCGTCCGGCGTACCCGTGACCGACAGGAAACCCGCCTCGCTCTGGATCAGCAGGTCGTAGGCTTTCTTGTCGCGGTACGGCCCGTCTTCGCCGTAGCCCGAGATGTCGCAGACGATGAGCCGCGGATGCTTTGCCTGCAGCGCTTCGGCGCCCAGCCCCATGCGTGCGGCCGCGCCGGGTGCGAGGTTCTGCACCAGCACGTCGGCCTCGGCTACCAGCTCCTGCAGCACCGCAATCGCGGCGGGCTGCTTGAGGTCGAGCGTGAGGCTTTCCTTGGAGCGGTTGACCCACACGAAGTGCGAGGCCTCGCCGCCCACGCGTGCGTCGTAGGCGCGTGCAAAGTCGCCGACGCCGGGCCGCTCCACCTTGATGACGCGGGCGCCTAGATCGGCCAACTGCCGGGTGCAGAACGGCGCCGCAATCGCGTGTTCGAGCGAAACCACGGTGATGCCATCGAGAGGTCTTGTCATGGGCTTGTTCTTCCTGTTGTTCATGCGAGCACGGCCGTGGCCTGCATCGTGAGCCAGCCATCGGCGTCTTCGCCCCAGAGGCTGAAGGTCTTGCCGTCAGTGCTGCCTTCGGCCGGCTTGCCGTGCACACGGAACGGCGCAATGTCGAAGGTCGGCCGCACGGCGCGGAATTCGAAGCGTGCGAGCTGCGCGCCCGGCAGGTTCCGGCGCAGCAGGTCGATCAGCAGCGTGGCGATGAGCGGCCCGTGCACGATCAGGCCCGGATAGCCCTCGACCTGCGTGACGTAGCGGCGGTCGTAGTGGATGCGGTGGCCGTTGAAGGTGAGCGCCGAATAGCGGAACAGCAGCACGTCGTCGGGCACGATCTCGCGGCTGAAGGCGGCGTCTTTCGGCGCCGGCGTGGGCGGCGGCGTCTTCTCGCCGGGAGCGGCCGCGGCGCGATAGACGATGTCGTGCTCTTCGGTGAGGGCAAGGCCGCGCTGGTTGCGCACTTCATGGCGCACCAGCACGAACACCAGTTCGCCGGTGCGGCCCGCCTTGTGGGTGACCGAGGCGATGGTCGAGGTGCGCTCCACCGTGTCGCCCACCTGCAGCGGATTGCCTTCTTCCCACGCCAACCGCCCGCCGGCCCACATGCGGCGCGGCAGCGGTACGGGCGGCAGGAAGCCGCCGCGCTTCGCATGTCCGTCATCGCCGATCTCCGATTGGCGATGGTGCGGCAGGAAATAGAGCCAGTGCCAAAGCTCGGGCAGGCGCGTGCCGGCCGCGGGAAGTGGATCGTCGCGGTCCAACGTTGCGGAAAGCGCGCGCACTGGTGCGGCGGTGACTTCGTCGGCCAGCGTTTCGCTGCGCCCTTGCCAGGCCTGGAGCCTGGCCAGGGCATCGCCGTCGATCAACGCGGAAGTAGTTTCATGCATGGGATCGCTCATGGTTCTTTCAATCCACCGCAGCGCCGGATGCCTTGACGATGCGCGCCCACTTGGCAAGGTCGTCCTGCAGCAGTTTCGAGAATTGATCGGGCGTGGTGGGCGCCGCGATCTCGACGCCCTGCTGGTCGAGCTTGTCGCGCAGGTCCTTGGCGGCCAGCGCCTTGCGCGCTGCATCCTGCAGCGTGGCCAGCACATCGGCCGGCACGCCCGCGGGAGCGAACAGGCCGATCCACAGCGTGCCGTTGTAGCCCGGCACCGCCTCGCCGATGGCGGGCACGTCGGGCAGCACCGGCGAGCGCTTGTCGCCACTCACGGCCAGCGCCCGCAGCTTGCCAGCCTTGATGTGCGAGAGCGCCGACGGCAGGCTCGCGAACACGATCGGCAACTGCCCACCGAGCACGTCGTTGATCGCAGGCGCCACGCCCTTGTACGGCACGTGCTGCAAAGAGATGCCGGCCATGCTGTTGAGCATTTCACCGAGCAGATGGTTGAGCGTGCCGTTGCCGGCGGAGGCGTACTGGTAGTTGGCGCCCTTCTGCCGCGCAAGCTTCAGGAACTCGTTGAGGTCCTTGGCCGGAAACGATGGGTTGACCAGCAGCACGTTGGGCACCGCGCCGACCAGGCCCACGGGCTTGAAGTCTTTCACCGGATCAAAGCCCGGGTTCTTGTAGAGCGCCGGATTGATCGCCTGGCTGCTGCTGATGGTCATGAGCAGCGTGTAGCCGTCCTTCGGCCCCCTGGCGACCAGTTGCGTGCCGATGTTGCCGCCCGCGCCGGGCCGGTTGTCGACCACCACGCTGGCGTTGTTCATCACCTCGCCGAGCTTCTGCCCCACGAGACGCCCGACGATGTCGTTGGTGCCGCCCGCGGCCTGCGGCACGACCAGCGTGATGGGCCGGGAGGGATAAGGCTCTGCGCTCGCCGGGCTCATCGCAAACACGAGCGCGGCAGCCAATGAAAGCAGCGCGCCGACGCGGAATTTGAGGGTCATGTGTGTTGTCTCCATGCCCGCATGGTCGTTGGCCCCCAGCCTTCGCGCAATCTGCGATTTCGGAACCCAGTCTTCTGAAATTCCGAAGGCTTGGGTACGATGGCGCATGCTTTTCGACCTCACCGACCTGCGCCTTTTCGTTGCCACGGCAGAGCTCGGCAATCTCACGCGCGCGGCCGAGCGGCAGCATCTGTCGCTTGCAGCGGCCAGTGCGCGCATCAAGGCGCTCGAGACCCAGGCCGGGTTGCAGCTCCTGCAGCGGGAAGCCCGGGGTGTTCGCCTGCTGCCGCCGGGAGAAGCCTTCTTGCATCATGCGCGGCTGGTGCTGCACCAGACCGAGCAGCTGCGCGCCGACCTGCTCGAATACGGCGGCGGGCTGCGCGGCCATCTGCGCGTGTTCGCCAACACCACGGCAGTGACCGATTTTTTGCCCGAAATCCTGCCCGGCTTCCTTGCGCGCAATCCGCGCATCAACGTCGACCTTCAGGAAAAACCGAATGCTCAGATCCCGCGCGGCGTGCTCGACGGCCGCGCCGACATCGGCATCGTGGCGGGCCGCGTCGACACCCTGGGCCTGGAAGCCATCCACTTCAGCACCGACCGGCTGGTGCTCGTCACCTCGCGCAAACACCGCTTCGCGAAGCGCCGCAAGATTTCATTCGCCGAGACGCTCGACGAAGACGCGATCGGCATGCAGCAGGGCAGCACCTTGCAGGCCTTTCTGGCGCAGATCACCGACAACCTCGGCAAGCGGCAGAAGCTGCGCATCCAGCTGGGCAGCTTCGACGCCATGTGCCGGATGATTGGCAGCGGCGTGGGCATTGGTGTGGTGCCGGAATCGGCGGCTCGGCGCAACCAGGAAAGCATGCAGCTCGCGCTGATCGACCTCAGTGATGCGTGGTGCGTACGGGAGCGGTATCTGCTGGTGCGAGACCGGGCTGCCCTGCCGATCTATGCGCAGGCGCTGGTCGAGACGTTGTGCCGGCACTATGCCGGTGAGCAGGCGGCCATCGCCTGATGGCCGCTCGGTTCTACTGAAAACAAGGACTTGCAAGCGAATCGTGAAGGAGCGCGTGCCGTCCCCAATTTCCGTGGACAACTTTGGGGATAACTGATGTGCTTCCTTGTAAACACGATTTAAGTCGTTGTTTTATATAAGGAATAATCAGTTTGCTCAAAATTTGGGCGGTGCACAAAGTGCGCCGCCCAAAGGACTTATCGCTCGATCGTCAGCGCCACGCCCATGCCGCCGCCGATGCACAGCGAGGCAATGCCCTTCTTGGCGTTCTGGCGCTGCATTTCATGCAGCAGCGTCACCAGGATGCGGCAGCCCGACGCGCCGATGGGGTGGCCGATGGCAATGGCGCCGCCGTTCACGTTCACCTTGTTCACGTCCCAGCCCATTTCCTTGTTCACGGCGCAAGCCTGCGCGGCAAAGGCTTCGTTAATCTCGAGCAGGTCGAGGTCGGCGGCCTTCCAGCCGGCGCGCTGCAGCGCCTTGGTCGATGCCGGCACCGGGCCCATGCCCATGATGGCCGGATCGAGGCCGGCGGTGGCGTAGCTGGCAATGCGCCCCAGCGGCTTGAGGCCGAGCGAAGCGGCCTTCTTGGCGGTCATGACCATCACGGCGGCTGCGCCATCGTTCAGGCCCGAGGCATTGCCCGCGGTCACGCCGCCGGCCTTGTCGAAGGCGGGACGCAGGCCGGCCAGGCCTTCGGCGCTGGACTTGCGGTTGATGAACTCGTCCTTGTCGAAGACGATGGGGTCGCCCTTCTTCTGCGGAATGCTCACGCCGACGATTTCGTCCTTGAACTTGCCGGCATCCTGCGCGGCCGCGGCCTTGGTCTGGCTGCCGAGTGCGAGCTCGTCTTGCGCGTTGCGGTCGATGCCGAACTTCTTGGCCACGTTCTCGGCCGTGATGCCCATGTGGTACTGGTTGTAGACGTCCCACAGGCCGTCCACGATCATGGTGTCGACCAGCTTCCAGTCGCCCATGCGCTGGCCGTTGCGCGAGTTGCGTGCGGCGCGGCGCTCATGTTCTCTTGACCGCCGGCAATAACGATTTCGCTGTCGCCCGTGGCCACGGCCTGCGCCGCGAGCATCACGGCCTTGAGGCCGGAGCCGCACACCGCGTTGATGGTGAGCGCCGGGGTTTCCTTGGCGCCGCCGCTCTTGAGCCATGCCTGGCGCGCGGGATTCTGACCCGCACCGGCGGCCAGCACCTGTCCCATGATCGCTTCGCCGATCTGGTCGGCCGTGAGGTTGGCACGTGCAATCACTTCCTTGATCACGAGGGCGCCCAGCTCCGTGGCCGCAATGCCGGCGAGCGAGCCGCCGAACTTGCCGACCGCCGTGCGTGCAGCCGAAACGATGACGATGTCTTCCATGAGGTTCTCCGTTGAAGTGATTTGAAGTGAGTGAACGAGTGCGTAGGCCGACCAGTCAGGCCCTGGCCTTGACGTAGCGCCCCGGAGCCGGCTCGATGGCCTTGTAGGCCTTGCCGTTGCCGTAGGTCTTGGGCGCGGGGATCTGCTTGCCCGCGTGGCCCTTGAGCCATTGTGCCCAGTCGGTCCACCAGCTGCCGGGATGCTCCTGCGCCCCGGTCAACCATTCGGCCTGTGTCTTCGGAAACTTGCCGTCGTCGCGGATCCAGTGGCTGCGCTTTTTCTTGGCGGGCGGATTGATCACCCCGGCGATGTGGCCCGAGGCGCCCATGACGAAGCGCTTCTTGCCCGGCAGCAGTTGCGTGGAGGCATAGGCGCCGCCGATGGGCACGATGTGGTCTTCGCGCGAGCCGTAGATGTAGGCCGGGATGTCGATCTTGCCCAGGTCGATCTTCTCTCCGCACACGGTCAGCGCGTTCGGCTTCGCCAGCTTGTTCTCGTGGTAAGTGTTACGCAGGTACCAGGTATAGAACGGGCCCGGCAGGTTGGTGGCGTCGCTGTTCCAGTAGAGCAGGTCGAACGGCGGCGGCGTCTCGCCCTTCAGGTAGTTGCCCACCACGTAGTTCCACACCAGGTCGTTCGGGCGCAGGAAGCTGAACGTCGAGGCCAGGTCCATGCCCGGCAGAAGGCCGCCTTTGCCCAGCTGCATTTCGCGGTAGGCCACCATTGGCTCGTCCACGAAGATGTCGAGGATGCCGGTGTCGCTGAAATCGAGGAAGGTGGTGAGCAGCGTGACCGACGCCGCCGGCTTTTCACCGCGCGCCGCGAGCACGGCCAGCGCGGTGCTGAGGATGGTGCCGCCCACGCAGAACCCGAGCGCGTTGACCTGCTTGCTGCCGCTGATGTCCTGCACCGTGTGGATCGCCTTGATGGCGGCGTTCTCGATGTAGTCGTCCCAGGTGGCATTGGCCAGCGATTCGTCGGGATTGCGCCAGCTCACCACGAACACGCGATGGCCCTGCTCGTTGGCATAGCGGATCAGCGAATTCTCGGGCTGCAGGTCGAGGATGTAGTACTTGTTGATGCAAGGCGGCACCAGCAGGAACGGCCGTTCGTACACCTTGGGCGTGAGCGGCTTGTATTCGAGCAACTGGAACAGCTCGTTCTCGAACACCACCGCGCCTTCGGTGGTCGCCACGTTGCGCCCCACTTCGAAGGCGCTTTCGTCGGTCATGCTGAGGTGGCCCTGCTTGACGTCGTGCAGCAGGTTCTGGATGCCCTTGGCAATGCTCTCGCCCTGCGTGTCGATGGCTTTTTTCTGCGCCTCGGCATTGAAGGCGAGCGAGTTGCTCGGCGACGAGGCCGCCATCCATTGCTCGACCGCGAAGCGCAGGCGCGCCTTGGTCTTTTCGTCGGCGTCGATGGCGTCGGCCATGTTCAGCAGCGTGCGGCCATTGAGCAGGTACACGGCCGCCGAAAAAGCCGAAAGCGGGTTGCTGCCCCAAGCGTCGGACGCAAAGCGCCTGTCGCCTTCGGGCTTGGCGGCAAAACCTTGTCTCCAGAGATCGGTGGCATCAGCCACGTATTGCTGCTGGATGGACTGGAGCTTTTCGGGATCGATGGAGATCTGGGGCAGTTCGGGCATGCCGCCCGCCTGCGGGATCTGCCACAGCGGCGTGCCGCCGGTGACATTGAAGGCCGAGGCCCCCTGTGCGGCGGACTGCTGGAACGATTCCAGCGCCTTGTTCCATCCCTCTGAAAGTGCCTGCTGGAAGGGTGCGAACGCATCGGCCCCCGTCGCTTGTTGCTTCATCATGTCTCCTGGTCCTCACCTGAGTCTGAACGGATGGCTTCTCGTGTTTTGAGTATGCTGCATTTCATGAGGCGCTCACAACGCCGCCCACCTACTTACCGACTGAAACTTCTTGTGTTCATCCACCTGATCGTGATCGGCTGGCTCTACGTCGCCGTGATGATGGCCGTGGCCGAAGCCACCAACACCACGGGCACCGTGCTGGGCGCCATCTTCACATTTCTTTTGTACGGATTGGCGCCGGTGGCCTTGGTGGTTTACCTGATGGGAACGCCGGGCCGGCGCCGCGCCATGAGGCAGCGCGAGGCCGAGGCGCAGGAGGCGGCACGCCTGGCTGCCGCGGCGGCCGCGGATGCAGCGGCGGCCGCCAAAAATGATTCAGCCCTTCCAGACCAGGGCAGCGAAGCGCCCGCTGACGCCGTCCCGCCGGTGCGAAAAGAACCGTGACGGGTTGGCGACAGTGCACCAGCCGTCGCTGCCGTCGTTGCCATACACGGCATCCACGCCGGCCGCTCGCAAGCGCTGGCGCGCGAGCGCAGGCAGGTCGGCGAGCCATTTGCCGGCTGCCGGGGCCGGTTGAAAGCAGTTCGCAGCCTCGGGCGCATGCGCCTCGAACGCAGCTTTGACTTCTGGTCCGACTTCGAAAGCCTTGGGCCCGATGCAGGGGCCGAGCCACGCTATGACTTTGCTAGCGCCGTGCGGTGGACCCGCTTCAGGCTCCGGCGTGAAGCACCGGGCAGTGGCTTCGAGCACACCGCCGGCAAGCCCGCGCCAGCCGGCGTGCGCGGCCGCCACCCGCTGACCCGATCCGTCGGTGAAAAGCACGGGCAGGCAGTCGGCGACCATGATCGTGCAGGCCAGTCCGACATCGGTGGCGGTGCAGGCGTCGGCCGCTGTGCCGTCGCGCACGATGCCGTCCGTTTGGGCATCGTCGAGCGCGGCAACGGCAGCGCCGTGCACCTGCTGCAAAAAGACAGGATGCGCGCCGATGGCTTGCTCGAGAAGGCGGCGGTTCTCGGCGACATGGCCGGCCAGGTCGCCTACGTGGTCGCCGAGGTTGAGGCTTTCGTAGCGGCCCCGCGAAACCCCGCCCTGGCGCGTGGTGCACACGGCCCGCACGTTCGGTGGCGCCGGCCAGTCCGGCACGAGCCAGTGCGCGTCCATCATGGCAGTCCCGGTCACCCGATCAGGCTTCCGCGTCGGGCGCCTGCGAAGGCTGTGCGCGCTGGAATGCGTCGAGTTCCATGCAGGCTTCGTAGGCGGCCATGGTGCGCGGCAGGCCGCTGAAGTCGCAGTCGAAGCGCTTGCCGTTGAAGATCTGCGGCACCAGGCAGCAGTCGGCCATCGTGGGCGTGTTGCCGTAGCAGAAGATGCCGGCGGGGTGCAGCGCCAGCTGGCGTTCGAAGGCCAGCATGCCTTCGCGCACCCAGTGCCGATACCAGGCGTTCTTGGCAGCGTCGTCGAGCTTGAGCTCTTTCACCAAATACTTGAGCACCCGCAGGTTGTTCAGCGGATGGATCTCGCAGGCGATCGACTGCGACAGCGCACGCACGTGGGCACGGCCGACCGGATCGCTCGGCAGCAGCGGCGGCTCGGGATTGGTTTCGTCGAGGTATTCGATGATGGCCATCGACTGCGAAAAGCGCTCGCCCTCGTCTTCGAGGAGCGGTACCAGCATGTCGGGCGAAATGGCCGAGTACGGGCCCGTGCGATGGTCGCCGCGGGCAATGTGCACCGGCACGTAGTCGTATTCCAGGCCCTTGAGATTGAGCGCAATGCGCACCCGGAAAGACGAAGAGGAGCGGAAGTAGTTGTGCAGCTTCATGATCCGGAGAGCATAGCGCTCGCCGGCAGCCCCGGTCTGCCTCTGGCACACTGCCGTTTTTTCCAGTTTCGCTGAAAAGGACAGACGCAATGGCTTCCGAGTTTGTTTTCGCCCCGCCCGCGGCCGTTTCCATTCCGGTGGTCGGACAGTCGGCCCGCTTTCCGGTGCACCGCATCTATTGCGTGGGCCGCAACTACGAAGATCACGCCAAGGAAATGGGTTTTACCGGCCGCGAACCGCCCTTCTTCTTCATGAAGCCAGCCGACGCCGCGGTGGTGGTCGATGCGGGGCAGACCGGCACCATCGCCTACCCCACCCTCACCAAGAACCTGCACCACGAGATCGAGCTCGTGGTGGCGATCGGCACCGGCGGCAAGAACATCAAGGCGGCCGATGCGCACAAGCACATCTTCGGCTACGCCGTGGGCCTGGACATGACGCGCCGCGATCTGCAGAACGACATGAAGAAGCAGGGCCGCCCCTGGGACATCGGCAAGAGCTTCGAGCAGAGCGCGCCCATCGGCCCGATCGTGCCGGTGGCGGCAGCGGGCGATGCCGAAAAAGCCGAGATCTCGCTGCAGGTGAACGGCACCGACCGCCAGCGCAGCACGGTCGCCAAGCTGATCTGGAACGTGGCCGAGACCATCGAGCATCTGTCGGCCGCCTGGGAGCTTCAGCCCGGCGACCTGATCTTCACCGGCACGCCCGAAGGCGTGGCCGCCGTGGTGGCGGGCGACACGCTGGTGGGCGAAGTGGCCGGCCTGCCCAAGCTGACCGTCAAGGTCGTCTGACCCTCTTACGTCACGCTTCATGATCCTGCGCGTACCCATCAAGCACTGCAAGAACTGCGGCACCGCAGTGGTCTACCGCGTCCCCGACGACGGCGACACCAAGGAGCGCGCGGTCTGCCCTGCCTGCAGCACCATCCACTACGAGAACCCGTTGAACGTGGTGGGCACCATTCCCGTCCTGGGCGACAAGGTGCTGCTGTGCAAGCGCAACATCGAGCCGCGCTGGGGCAAGTGGACGCTGCCCGCGGGGTTCATGGAGCTTGGCGAAACCGCGGCACAGGGCGCGGCCCGGGAGACCGACGAAGAGGCCGGCGCCCACTACGAGATGCAGGGCCTGTTCGCAGTGATCAGCGTGGTGCGCGTGGGCCAGGTTCACCTGTTCTACCGCGCGCGCCTGCTGGACGACCGCTTCGATCCCGGCCACGAGACCATCGAGGCCCGGCTTTTCACCGAGGAAGAAATCCCTTGGGAAGAAATCGCCTTTCGCACCGTGCGCGAGGCGCTGGAGCACTTCTTCGAAGACCGGCGGCGCGGCAGCTTCGATCGCGTGCACGAACTCAGCATCGTTTGAACCGCATGACCCAGGCACCCCGCACCACCCCCATGACCACCTTGCTGCGCCGCGGCGCCCTCGCCTGCGGCCTTGCCCTGGGTGCGGGCCTGGCCGCTGTTGCGCACGCAGAAGTCGTGGGCGATGTCGACACCGCGTTCAAGCTCATCGGGCCCGACCACAAGATCGTGGTCGAAGCCTACGACGACCCCAAGGTCAACGGCGTGACCTGCTACGTCTCACGTGCCAAGACCGGCGGACTGGCCGGCGCATTCGGCGTGGCCGAAGACAAGTCGGAGGCCTCCATTGCCTGCCGCCAGGTCGGCCCGGTCAGCGTCACGCAGCCCCTGCCCAAGCGCGAGGAGGTCTACACCGAGCGGCTGTCGATTCTCTTCAAGCGGCTGCGGGTGGTGCGCATGGTCGACCCCAAGCGCAACACGCTGGTCTACCTCACCTATTCCGACCTGCTGATCGACGGCTCGCCCAAGAACAGCGTCACCGCCGTGCCCATCGACCGCGGCACTCCCATCCCGCTCAAATAGGTACCGTCGGGTCCGGCGCCACCGCCGCTGCTTCGGGTGGCTTTCGCGAGTTTGCTAGCATGCCCCGCGGCGGCTTGCCCGGCGCGCCGACCCGAAGGAACCCTCCGCAACGAAATCGTTCCAACAGAGCCATGCACCTTCAAGATCTAGCTTTTCGTACCGGCGCCGCGGTTCTCCTGGCGGCCGGCCTCGCAGCCTGCACCACCCCGCAGCCGCCCGCGCGGCCGGGCGTGTACATACCGCCGCCCGTCCAGCAGCCGCAGGCCATGTTCATCCGGCCCGCCAGCGGCACCACCATTGCCCGCTTCGACGGTGTGCGCAACAAGGGGCTGGACATTGCCGGCAACGTCGGCGATCCCATCGTTGCCTCCGCCGACGGCCGGGTGGTGTACGTGGGCGGCGAGCTGCGCAGCTACGGCAACATGGTCATCATCAAGCACAACGAAACCTTCCTCACCGCCTACGCGCACGCGCAAACCATCCTCGTGAAGGAAAACGCGGTGGTGCGGCAGGGCCAGAAGATCGCCGAAATGGGCAAGAGCGACACCGACCGCGTGAAGGTGCACTTCGAAATCCGCAAGAACGGCACCGCCGTCGATCCCGAGCCCTACCTGAGCGGGCGCCTGCAGCAATAACGCAGATCGGGCCTCAAAGCAGGCTCTCCGGCACCAGCGGCGCAAGCAGCTCCAGCTTCCAGCGCGACCAGAAATCCGTTTCCGGCTCCACGTGCAGGATGGTGTCGGCCCCGTCGCCCGACGCGGGGCTCACCCACTCGATGCCGCCCCTGGGGCCCAGCTGCAGCTGATAGGCGCCGTCCAGCCGGATGAAGCCGATCAGGCTGGTGAGCTGCTGCGCGATCTGCGGGCTGAATATGAAGATGCCGATTTCGGTGTTGTGCAGCATCGAGCGCGGATCGAAGTTCATCGAACCGACGAAGACGATGTTGCGGTCGACCACAGCCGACTTGCCGTGCAGCCGCCCGCTCGCCGAACCGTAGATGCCGAAGCGCTTGGTTTCTTCGACCCGCTTGGGGCTCAGTTCATAGAGCGCCAACCCGAGCCGTAGCATCTCGGGCCGGTAGCGGCGATAGCCGATGTGCACCAGCGACTCGTCGGTGGCCGCCAGCGAATTGGTGACGATGGTGTAGCCCACGCCCTTCTGCCGCACGAGGCGGAACGTCTCCATGCCGCCGCGCCCAGGAATCAGGTACGGCGTGGTCTGCAGAACCTCGTGCTCCGCGCCACGTATGTAGCGCTGCACGTTGTAGAGCACGCTGTCGGTCGACTCGTCGGCCGGCGGCCCGCGCGCTTCGTCCGTGGGCCCCAGCGCCTTGGCGGGCGCATCGGCATACGCTTCGGCGCGCGCCCACACCAGCGACAGCACGCCTTCGTCCAGGTCCTTGGCAAGCGCGTTGTTGCCCAGCAGGTCGGTCGAAACGATGGGCTCGGGGTGCAGGGTGTCGGGCCCGCCGGTCAACTGCTCGAAGCGTTCGCGCAGCTGCTGCGGCGTGGCGCCGCGTGTCGAGGCCAGCGACTCGACGGGATACACATAGGGGCTGTTCCAGTACATGTCGAACAGCGATGAAAGCCTCGGCACGACCGTGCCGGCCACCAGCGTGTCGATGTCGATGAAGTTGGAGCCACCGTCGCGCAGGAAGTATTCGTTGGCGATGTTGCGCCCGCCCATTACCGCCATGGTGTTGTCCACCACGAACAGCTTGTTGTGCATGCGGCGGTGCACGCGGTCGAAGTCGAGCAGCGACGACGCCCAGCGCGTGCCCAGCCGGCCGCGCCCGGCCGGGAACGGATTGAACATCCGCACCTCGACGTTCGGATGCGCCGCAAGGCCGGCGAACAAGGTGTCGGCACCCGCTGTGTAGAGGTCGTCCACCAGCAAGCGAACGCGCACGCCGCGCTCCGCCGCATCACGCAGTTCGCGCAGCAGGTAGCGCCCTGTCTCGTCGTTCTGCACCAGGTAGTACTGCAGGTCGATGGAACGCTGGGCCCGGCGCGCGAGCTCGATGCGCGCGTGCAGCGAATACTGCGGCATTGGCAGCAGCCGGAAGCCGCTCAACCCCTGCCCCGGCGGTGATGCCGCAGTGACCATTCGGCCCAGCATCGTGTCGGCGCCATCCGTGATGGCCACAGAATGCTTGCGCTCGACCCCCGACGGCAGGCCGGCGCAGCCGCCGAGAAACAGCAGGGTGACGACGAGCAGCAGCCACAGCGGTCGTTGTACCCAGTAGAGGCGCAAGGCGGCGCCGTTGGCCTTCTCTGAAATTCGCGGGATGAGGTGTTCTGACATCGGTCGATGCGGTGCGCGACGCGCGCAAGGTGGCCGGTTTCTACCATGAGCCGCAAGAAGCTGCGTGCATGGAGTCTTCCTACACCATCGGCAAAGGCAAGCTGACGCATTTGCCCTTGCGGCCGCGCCACATTGGGCCATCGAAACCGAAGCGGGCCGCGCATTCCGGAGGCCCCGCCCGGTGCATTCAGCGAGGTGTGCGGTGACGAAGAAGAACGAACTGCTGGCGCGTTTCGGCGGCAAGCTGACGATGATCGGCTTCGGCTCCATCGGCCAGGCGCTCTTGCCCGTTCTGCTGCGCCATTTCGACCTCAAGCCCTCGGACATCAAGATCGTGCAGGCCGGCGAAGACCGCAGCGGACTCGCCAAGAAGCTGGGGGTAGAACTCATACCCACGCGGCTCGAAGAAGGCAACTTTGCCGCCGTGCTCGAGCCGATGCTGAACAAGGGCGACTTCCTGGTCAACCTGTCGGTCGATGTCTCCAGCCTTGCGCTCATCAAGCTCTGCCGCGAACGCGGCGTGTTCTATCTCGACACCTGCAACGAGCCTTGGGACGGCCGCTACGACGACCCCGGCCTCCCTCCTTCGCGCCGTTCGAACTACAGCCTGCGGGAGGAGCTGCTGGCCTGGCGCCTCGACAAGCGCAGCGGACCCACGGCAATCATCACGCAAGGCGCCAACCCCGGCGTGGTGTCGGCGCTGGTGAAGCAAGCGCTGCTGAACATCGCGGCCGACACGCATGCCGAACTCGAGTCGATGCCCGCCAGCTACGAAGATTGGGCCGCGCTCGCGCAGCAGCTCGAGATCAAGGTGATTCACATTGCCGAGCGCGACTCGCAGGTCGCCCGCCAGCGCAAGCAGAGAAACGAGTTCGTCAATACTTGGTCGATACACGGCTTCGTCGACGAAGGGCTGCAGCCGGCCGAGCTGGGATGGGGCACGCACGAGCGGCACTGGCCGGCCGACGCGGCACGCCACGGCTTCGGCAGCGATGCCGCCATCTACCTGAGCCGCCCGGGCATCGGCACGCGGGTGCGCAGCTGGACGCCGCTCGAAGGCCCCTACCACGGCTTCCTGGTCACGCATGCCGAATCGATCTCGATTGCGGACCACCTGACGCTGCGCAAGGACGGCGAGGTGCTGTACCGCCCCACGGTGCACTACGCCTACCATCCCTGCGACGACGCCGTGCTCTCGCTGCACGAATTGGCCGGAAGGAACTGGCAACTGCAGCACCGCCAGAGAATCGTGCGCGACGAAATCGCCGAAGGCATGGACGAGCTCGGCGTACTGCTGATGGGCAACCCCAAGGGGGTCTACTGGTATGGCTCGCGGCTCACCATCGAACAGGCGCGCGAACTCGCGCCCGCCAACAGCGCCACCAGCCTGCAGGTGGTGGCCGGCATTTTGGGCGGGATGCTCTGGGCGCTGCAGAACCCGGATGCGGGCCTGGTGGAGCCGGACGACCTCGACCACCGCGTGGTGCTGGAAGCCGCCCTGCCCTACCTCGGTGAAGTGGTGGGCGTGTATGGCGACTGGACGCCGCTGAAAGACCGCTGTGCGCTTTTCAAGGAGGAAGTGGACAAGGACGACCCGTGGCAGTTTCTCAACTTCCGGGTGACGTGATTGCTGCTGCGCAAGGAACTCGGCGTTGTCGAGAACTCGTATTACGAAGCCAGCGTGCAGCGCGCGGCGCGGTTCGAGCCGGCACGCCCGCTCGAAGGCATTGCCACGGCAGACGTCTGCGTGGTGGGCGGTGGGCTCGCAGGGCTTTCGGCGGCACTCGAGCTCGCCACAGGCGGGTTCTCCGTGGTGCTGCTCGAGGCGCAGCGCGTGGGCTGGGGCGCATCGGGGCGCAACGGCGGACAGGTGATCGTCGGCTTCGGCTCGGATGGCGAAGAAGCCATTGAAGACCAGTTCTCCCCCGAGGACGTGCGCCGCGCTTGGAACATCTCAGTCGAAGGACTGGACCTGATGCAGGAGCGGATCGCGAGCTACGCGATCGACTGCGACTGGCAGCCCGGCTACCTCAACCTGTCGGTCAAGCCATCGAAGTCGCGTGCGCTTCGCGAGTGGATGGACCACGTGCACCGCGTGCATGGCTATCCGCTCAAATGGTTGGGCCCCAAGGACGTTGCAGAGTGCGTGGCCAGCGATCGCTTCGACGCCGGCACCTTCGATGCGCGCTCGGGCCACCTGCATCCACTGAAATACTCGCTCGGCCTGGCAAGCGCGGCGCGCGCCGCGGGCGCGCAGCTGCACGAGAACTCGGCGGCGCAGGTGATCGAACGCGGCTCCCGCCCCGTCGTCAAGACGGCGCAGGGCGAGGTACGGTGCAACTTCGTGGTGCTGGCGGGCAACGTGTACCTGGCCGAATACGGGGACGACGTGGCGCCCGAGGTGTCGTCGCGCATCATGCCCGTGGGCACCTACATGATCGCCACCGAACCGATGGGCAAGGAACGCGCGGATTCACTCATGCGCGGCCGGCCGGCGGCATCGGACACGAACTTCGTTCTCGACTACTTCCGCCTCAGTGCCGACCACCGCCTGCTGTTCGGCTCGGGCGACAGCTACAGCGCCAGGACGCCGCGCAACCTCATAGAGAAAATCCGCAAAAGCATGCTCACGGTATTTCCCCAGCTCTCGGACCTGGGCATCGACCACGCATGGGGCGGCTTCGTGGACATCACGATGAACCAAGCGCCGGACTTCGGGCGCATCGGCAGCAACATCTACTACCTGCAAGGCTTCTCCGGCCATGGCCTGGCACTCACCGGCATGGCCGGCAAGCTGGCGGCAGAGGCCATTGCGGGCCAGGCGGAACGCTTTGATCTTTTCGCCCGCATCGGACACCATGCGTTTCCGGGCGGCACCATGCTGCGCACGCCCGCTCTGGTGCTGGGAATGATTTATTACCGCCTCAGGGACATGATGTAGGCGCGATGGCGGGCTCCTCAGGCGCGCGCATGCCAGCGCCGATGGCCCGAACGCCGTGCCAGCAGGAGACCAGCCGCGGCCAGCCCGACCATCGCGATGGCCGCCGTGTTGCCCGATGCCGCGCGGCCCATGTCGAGTGCGATCTCGCCCGAGCGCGGCCCGGCAAGCTGCAGGCGGCGCTTGGTCATCTGCGCGCCCAAGTCGCCGAGCTTGTCTTCCAGCAGCTTCTCGGCCGCGGGCAGCAGAATGGTTTCCTCGTCCGCCACGTGATGCATCACGTCACGCATCAGAGTCTGCAGGGTTTCGTCGTAGTCGTGCGCCTCGGGCTCCATGGTGCGCAGCAGTCCGATGAGGCGGCGCATTTCAGAATGCTCGTCCAGCGCCTTCGTGATGCGCTCGTCCTCGCAGACCTTGCGCATCTCGGGGTAGAAGATTTCTTCCTCCAGTTGCGCATGAATTTCGAGCGCGGTGCAGATGGTGTTGACCAGGCCCTTCTTCACGCGCGCGGGCGCGCTGGCCTTGTACTGGTGAAAGGTGGAAAGCACATGCGTGTGGTCCAGGCGAATCATGTTGGTCGCCGTGGGAAACAGCCGGGAGACGATGTTTGTCATGGTGAGCTCCAAGGCGAAATGGAAAAAGCGGCGCACCCGGCCGATGCCGGCCGGGTGCCGGAATCGATGGCGAACAACCCCTGCAAGGCGCCTGCTCAGGCGGCCACGCCGGTGAGTTCTTCCATCAACTCTTCCTTGCGCATTGCAAGCTGCTCGCGCATGGCCATCAGGTCCAGGTTCTTGGCGGCGCGTGCCTTGACGAAGATCTCGTTGCGCTCCTCCTTCACGTGGTGGTCGATGTACTCGCCCAGCACGATGACCTTGGCGTCGAACTTTTCATCCACGTCTGTGGCCGATTCGATTTGCGCGATCAGTTCCTTGGCGGTGCCATGCTCGACCTCGGCCTCGTCCAGCAGATCGGTTTCGCTGATCGCCTCGCGCAACGCCGGGTAGAAAATTTCTTCCTCGATCTGCGCGTGAACGGTCAGCTCGGTACAAATCTGGTTGGCAAGCTCGCGCTTCTTTTGCTGCGCATTGGCAGCTCGCGAATGAGTCAGTTCCTCATATTCCTTGAACATCTTCTTGACGTTGCGGTGGTCCGTGTCGAGAAGGCTGCAGGCGTCGGGTGCTGCGCGCTTGGTGGAGGTGGGCATCGTGGGCTCCGGTTGGGTTGAGGGAAGCTGAACGATGAAAGGACTGCAAATCCCGCGACGTAGGAAAGCTCCTTGAGTGCACGTAGCACGGCGCACTACCCGCGCGCCGCTGCTCCCGCCATGCCTACCCGCGACCGCGCTGCGCCAGCAGGCAGCCGGCCGCCAGCCCCACGGCGAAGAGGCCGTAGACGATGCCCATCGAGCGTTTCGAAAGGTGATGCTCGAAACCCGGCGTGAGCCGCCTAGGGGTGATCGTGTAGTCGACGGCGCAGGCCACCGCGGTAGCGGCACCGGCACTGGCAAGCGCTGCGGGCACCGACTGCGCGGGGTGCCGGCTCGCATGCAGCCAGGCGTAGAGCAGCGCCCAGAAGATGGCGCTTGCATGGTGCGTGGCGTAGCCGATGGCGGTGTGCTTCAACGTGGGCTCGCGCACTGCAAAAGCCTGGTCACCCCACAGCCAGTGGCTGGTGGCATTGGTGGGCGCCACCATGCTGCCGGCCTCGCGGCGGCCGCACAGCATCAGCGCCCCGGTGGAGGCAAAGCTTGCCAAGGTGCCAGCCACCAGGCCGGTTCGGAGCACTTGCAGCTGCTGCTGGTTTGCAGTCTTCATAGGACCTCCTACGCAGGACTCGCGGCCACCGGCCGCGTCATGGCGCCGGTCGCCCGGGCGCCGATGGTCATCTCGGTCATCCAGGACACGAGCAGCTGCCCGTAGGCCTGGCGGTGCGCTTGTTTCGACAGCGCATGGTCGGCGTCCGAAAGGACGCGATAGGTCGCCGAGCGCACGCGCTTGAATGCACCCAGGTAGTTCTCGATCACCGGGTGCGGCACGATCTGGTCATGCTCCGATTCGACGATGAGCACGTCGCCCGTGAACGCTTCGCATGCCGCCAGCGCACGGTTGTCGCGCGGGCCGACCAGCGTGCGGCGGTAAGCCACGAGATCGGGCCTGCTCAGCTGCCCCTTGGGCGTCAGCCATTCGCGGTCCCGGTAGAGCGCCGGGGCCCGCAGCGCGAGCCAGCGCACTGGCCGCATGGCGCTGACCAGCGCCGCCAGGTAGCCGCCGTAACTGCTGCCCACGATGGCAATGGCGCCGGGGTCGACGGTCGGGTGACTGATGAGCGTGTCATAGGCCGCGAGCACGTCGCGCAAGTTGTCCTCGCGGGTGACCTCCTGGCGCAGCGAGGCGTGCCGCGCATGCCCGCGCAGGTCGAAGGTCAGGCAGACGCAGCCTAGCGCGGCAATTTCGTGCGCGCGCGCGATGTACTGCTCCTGGCTGCCATCCCAGCCGTGGACCAGGAGAACGCCGGGCACCATGGTGGAGGCGGCAACCAGCGTTCCGGCAATGTGCTGACCGTCTACGGATATGTCTATGAAGTTATGTCGGGTCGCTGTCATACGGCTTTTGCAATGCGTATTTGGTGAGGTGTCCTGTCTTCTTGTCGATGCCGCGGTAGTGCACCTGTGCATCGGCCGGGATCGTCGCTGCCGCACCATACGCCTCGAAACAGGAAACGCGCATCCGGTCGAGCGCCGGGTCGCGCCAGAAGGATTCGATCGCGATCATTTCCGCGCCGGTCGCGCCGCCGACGCGCCAAGACTGCTCCAGCACGCCAGAGCGCCAGGTGCCGCCCGCGCCCACGCCCTGCGCCACGTCGTAGTTCACGCGCGAGGCAAAGAAACCCGGGAAGCAGTCGATCACCGCCTGGTGATAGCGCCGCGCCTGTTCGATGGCCAGGCCCAGCGTAGGCGGCGGGCTGGTCTTGGCAAGCAGCGCATCGAAGTTGCCGCGCGCCAGCGTGAGGTCGGAGCCGCCATAGACGCTCTGCCCTTGGTTGTCCTGTGTCATGCGCTGGCGACCGTAGTAGCTCACGATCAGCTCATCGACGATTACCTGCCCCACGCTGTAGGTCTCGGGGTTCTCGAGGTTCTCCTCGATCACCACGCCATCGACTGCGATCTCGCTCTCGTCCATGGCGGCAAGGCAGCGGTCCAGCGCCTCGTCATCGGTGACCATGGTCTGGCCCCGCCCACCGGTGGCGCGCACGGGCTTGACCCGCACGGGGCCGCTCTCCAGCAGTTGGCGCCCGGCCCATCGCGCGTCCTCCAGCGAGAACGCCGAGTAGCCGTCGAGCACTGCATCCGACACTGCAGCGGCGAAGGCCGGGGCCCATCCGTCCGGACAGGCGGCCGCCCGGCCGGCCAGCGGATGCGTGATGGCCTTGGTGGCGACGAAGGGGTGGGGAACCACACCCCCGAATACGTCGTGCAGCGTCGAGATGCCGAGCGATCGCGCCAGTTGCGTGCTGGAAATTGTGTCGCTCGGCACGAAATACAGCGGCGCGTTCTCGTGGTCGCGTGCTGCATCGTATTCGCCGCCGAAGCGGAACTGCTTCAGCGCCGCCAGCCGCTGCGCGAAATTGCTGCGCGTGGCGCGTTCATGCTCGCTGCTGTAGGCCTGTGGATCCGCGCTCCAGACCACCACGCTGCCGCCAGTGCTCTTGAGGACCGTGTCCACGACGGCGACTCCCGAACTGAAAAGGGTGTCCATGGCATCGGCCCGGTGTCAGCGATGCTCCGCCGCGCCGGGCTCGGCCATCTTGCGAAGCGGCCTGCCGGGCATCGCCGAGGGCGTGATGCCGGCCACCGTGGACTGGGGTTTGCACTGCCAGGAAAGATCAGTCGTGTTCATCGGGACAGCTCCTTGTGAACGGTGGCTGGGCGCACGGCGGTGATCCGTGCATGTGGATGGGTCCGGCTCCTACAAGACGTCTTCGTGCTCCGGCCTAGTTTTGCATTTGCTTGCAGCAGCAGCCGTCATCCTCGCCCTATGGTTCAGCAGCTTTGGCCCCGGCGGGGCGGGATAACGCGCGTCGCCGGTGAAAGCGGCCTCCTACGCCGCCGCGCGCCAGAAACATCCAGCGTTGTACGGGGTCATACTCCATTGGTTTGCAACCAAGGATGAACATGCCCGCCCCTCCTTCCACCCCGGAGTCCCGCGCGCTCGCCAAGCTGGCATGGGAGGCGGCCTGGGAAAGGCTGGGCAATGCGCTGCAGCCGCCGGCCGGCTATCCACCGGCCACGGCCGAGCAGCTGTCCGAATGCTTCCACATCGCGCAGGCGCGGCTCGACCAAATGCGCGCGGCCTTCGAAGTGCCGGACGACCGTTGATCAGGCGCCCGCGCTGGCCCTGACCCCTGCGCGTGGCGACGCCTTTCGCCGCCTCGCGCGGCTTTCCTACGGCATGCGCGCCGGCCATTGGGAATCGTGGAGTCTCCGCTCGCAAAAAGACTCCGGCTCATGGCGCGTTCCCAGCCTCCCGTGCTTGCACCCGTTCCCGCGGCCGGCCACACGGCCTTGCTGGTCATCGACATGATCAGCTGCTGGGATTTTCCCGATGCGGAGAAGCTCCTGCCCGGGGCGCACGCCATCGCTGCGCGGATTGCCACCCTGAAGGCACGCTGCACGCGCGCCGGTGTGCCCACCATCTACGTCAACGACAACCGCGGGCGCTGGCGCTCGGACTTTTCAAAGCTGGTGGAGCTGTCGCTGGCTGCGGGCGGCGCCGGCGCCGAGATCACTTCGGCACTCTTGCCCGAGGAGACGGACTATTTCGTTCTCAAGCCCAAGCAATCGGCTTTCTTTGCCACGCCGCTCGAGCTGCTGCTCGCCTACCTGAAGGCCAGGCGACTGATCGTGACCGGCGTTGCGAGCGACCAATGCATCGTCGCCACCGTGGCCGATGCGGGCATGCGCGACCTGGAAGCCATCGTTCCGCGCGATTGCGTGGCCTCGCAGACGCCCGCGCGCAACGAGCGCTTCCTGCGCCAGGCGAAGGAAGCGTTGCGCGTGTCCACGCCCCTGGCATCGCGCATCCGACTCCCCGCGAAGCGATAAAAAAATGGAGGACCCAAGGTGTGCTTCGTGTACACCCCGAGTCTCTGAGGCCGGGGGAGAGTTCGATTGGCTTGGCTCAGGACGCGCCGCCCCCAGCAGGGCCGCTGGCCGCGGACTGCTTCGAACGGTCGGGCTCGGCCGGCTGGGAAATGATGTTGAGCGTATCGCCCGCCTTGGCCACGTCGCCCTTTGCGGCTGTGTCGCCCAGCGAAAGCATGCCCACCAGCTTGCGGTCGCTGTCGACCACCGGCATGCGGCGAACCTGGTAGCCCGCCATTTCATTCATCACGGTTTCGACGTCATCGCTGTCGGTGCACCACTTCACGTCCTTGGACATCACGTCGGACAACGCGGTGTCGGGCGAAAGCTTCTGCGCCACCACGCGAAGCACGATGTCGCGGTCGGTCACCATGCCCATCAGCCGCTGACCGTCGCACACGGGAATGGCGCCAATGTCCAGCTCGTCCATCGCCTGGGCCGCCAGTGCGACGGAGTCCGACGGCGACAAGGTCCGCACGCCGCGGGTCATCAGTTCGGATACGCGAGTCATTGGGAATCTCCTGGTTCGTCGTTCGTCAGCCGCTGCGGTGCTCGGCGTTGCGCTTGCGGGTGGCCGCAGCCTTCTTGGCCGAGGCGGAACGCTCTGCGGCAGTACGCGATGCCGCCGCAGCCCCGCCCTTGTGGCCGCCCTTGCGCGAAGGCGCGTGGTTCTCGGCCTTGCCGCGGCCGCTGCCGCTCTTCTTGCCGCCGCCGCTCTCCGCGTTCACCGTGGCCCATGCGCGCTTCTCGGCTTCGGCCTTCCCCACGCCGCGATGCTCGTAGCCTTCCTCGATGTGCTCGGCCTTGCGTTTCTGCTTGTCCGTATAGGACGACTTGTCACCTCTTGGCATGATTGCTCTCTCCTGAATGGTGAGGGAAATTGCATCGTGCATCGCCCACCCACCACGTGGGTCGGAAGACGAAGGACTTGTGCGTCGGAGCAGTCTGGCGCTGGCCGCACGGTAGTGCTGAGCCAGTGCCATAGCGCGAACCGCGACCTGGTTTTTACTGTCCCGCCTTGATGCCGGCGCGGGCCTTCGACTCGTCCGCGCTGGCGCGTGAAAGGCATTCGGCCTTGTCGCCGCCCTGGCGGTCGTTGCATTTCTCGACGGCGATCTCGTGGTTCACGGCCAGCTTGGTTTCTGCGAGACGACGGGCATTGGCATCGCTCGGATTGCGCTGCTGGTCGAGTTCGGCGAGGGCGATTTTCTCGCGGCCCCGGGCTTCCTTGATGCAGACGATCCTGCCCGGCCCGGCCAATGCCTCGCACTGGCCCAAAGCCACCTTGGAGGTGGCACCGATCCGTTCTCGGGCGGCGCTGTATTCGACAAGAGCGGGGTCGATCTCGGCCGGATGCGGCGGCGGCGTCTGCGCTCCCGCTGGCACCGCGGCCGCGCATATAAGCCAAATGGCAACAAACAACGCGTGAAGCTTTTGCATGGCAATCTCCTGTACATCCGCGTTCAGGCAGTGTGCGCCCTGCTCCTCACCGTTCGGTAGGACGCGGCGCATGGCCGGCGGCGGCGGCTGCCGACGACTTGAAAGGCACCAAACGACGCGCGGCGAAGCGTCGGCATGTGCTTACGGCCGGATCGCGAAGCGTCCTACCGTTGCATCCCCGCCGACTTCTATATTGATTTCGACGCCGGACTCTCCGTTGCAGACAAACCCGCCGTGCGTCCAGGAGATCACACCATGAAGAAACTGTTATTGATGTGTGCCGCAGCTTCCTGCCTGACCGTCGTTCAGGTGCATGCGCAAGTGAACCCTACGCCTCCGGCCGCGGCCGATCCGGCAATCGCCGAGTTCAAGGCTGCCCGCGACAAGATCGAGGCCGACTACAAGGCCGCCAAGGCCGCCTGCGATGCAATGAAGGACAACGCCAAGGACGTCTGCATGGAAGAAGCCAAGGGCAAGGAAAAGATTGCCAAGGCCGAACTCGACCAGAAGCAGAAGCCCAGCGACGGCAACGCCCGCAAGGTCGCCGAAGCCAAGGTGGAAGCCACCTACAAGGTCGCCAAGGAAAAGTGCGACGACCTCAAGGGTGATGCCAAGGACGCCTGCGTGAAGGAAGCCAAGGCCGACGAGGCGAAGGGCAAGGCCGACATCAAGGCAATGAAGAAATAATGAATGGCGGGCAACACCACTCCAAAGACGAAATGGTGAAGCCGTTGCGGCCGCTCGCCATTTCGGAAGCCCTCCGCGCGCATCTCGCGGCGGAAAATCTCCTGGCCATCAATTCGCACGGCCAGGAAGTTCTTCACGGGCTGGATTTCGAAGAATCGCAGCTTCTCGTGAACTGCAGCGAAGGGTCGCCCTCGGACGCATCCGTGCAGGAGCGATGCGCCGAGCTCGTCATCAAGCACGAGCGGGCGCGGCTGCGGATCGCTACTGTCGACGACGAGCGCACCGCCGCCAAATACTAGCCAGAAAACATCACCGGAGCGTTGCAAGGTACGCGGCGATGTCGCGCGCGTCCTGCTCCGTCACGCCCATTTCGGGCATCGCTGTCAGCCGGTCGACGTCGTGCGTATGTCGCAGCCAGCGCACCATGTTGTCGGGTGTGTTGGCCAGCTTTCCCGCAATGAGCGAGCGGCTGCCGATGCCCGCAAGCGGCGGCCCCACGTTGGGCGACGAGCTCGTGATGCCCGGAATCGTGTGGCAGGCATTGCAGGCGTACTGAAAAAGCGCCAGCGCGCCGCGCCGCACATCGCCCGGCTGCGCCAATGCCGGGCTGGACACCGTCCCGCATGCCGGTGCGGCAGGTGGGCCCTGCATGCCCGTTGGCTCCATGCGCGTTGCCTCCGCATACTGCTGTGGCGTGAGGTCGGGCAGCCGCGCCAGGAAAGCCACCACCGACCACAGGTCGTCCTCGGACATCCTGAACTCCCACGCCGGCATGCCGCTCATCTTGATGCCATGCCTGGTGATCCAGTAGAGCTCGCGCGGCTTCCAGTGCTGCCGCGCATCCACCAAGGGGCCCGGCAGAGGCTGCATGCTTTTTCCGATCTCGCCCTGCGCAACGCCCGGCGCACCATGGCATTGCACGCACTTGTCGCGGAAACACGCCGCGCCGCGCGCTACGAGCTGTTCGTCGTCCAGCCGCGGCGGCTCGATGTTGCGGGCGCGCAGCTTCACCGATTGGTGCATGGCGGTTTCCAGCAGCGAATGGACCGGCTGCGTGTGCTGCGCCGTGGCGGCCACGTTGTACAAACCGCCATACACCACCAGCGCGCCGGCTGCCGCGCCCGCAAGGCCCAGCGCGGCAACGGTGAGAAGAACGGTCTTCGGCGCACCCATCGGCAGCATTCAATTGGCGGCATTGTCCGACGCGCACCGGCGCTGCCGTGTCGGCGCAAGCCGCGTTCCAGTCCGCAGAATTGCGACATGGTGGCCGCCCCGTCGTACCGCGCTGTCTGCCCTTGCGCCCTGCTGGTGCTGGCGCTGCTCGCGGGCGGGTGCACACCCGGAGACCAGCGCGAGCGCGCGCCTTCCGCGCAACGCGAGCGCGGGCGCTTGCTGCTGGCCCAATACCAGTGCGGCAGCTGCCACACTATTCCCGACGTGCAGGCCGCGCGCGGACACATGGGCCCCACGCTCGCCGCGTTCGGGCGCCGCAGCTACATCGCAGGCCAAGTGCCCAACGGCGCGGAACACCTCGCGCGCTGGATCGTGGCGCCCACCGCGGTGGTACCCGGCACCCTCATGCCGGCAATGGGTGTGTCGCCGGACGATGCGCGCGACATGGCGGCCTACCTGCTCGCGCTTGAATGAAGGCGATGACCGAAGGCCCGCACCAATCCGCCCTGCGGGCTGCGGGCCCGGTGGCGGAGACGCTGCTCGAAGTGAGCGGCGTGTTGGCAGTGGGAGGCACGCTGATCTTCGCCGCGGTGATGGTGCTGCTCGCCGTTGCGGTGCGCCGCCGAAGCGGCGGCGTGATCGATACCCGCTGGTGGATCATCGGCGGAGGCCTCGTGTTTCCGACCGTGGTGCTTGCCGCTCTCTTCGTCTACAGCGAATGGCACCGGCCGCCGTGGAAGCCCGTTCCGCCGCCCAATGCGCTGATCGTCGGAGTCACGGGGCGCATGTGGTGGTGGGAGGTGCGCTATCGCGATCCGGTTACCGGCGCCGAGGTGGTCACAGCCAATGAAATCCGCATTCCGGTCGGGCGGCCGGTGTACTTCGGGCTTGGCAGCGCGGATGTGATCCACAGTTTCTGGGTGCCATCGCTCGGCGGCAAGATGGACATGCTTCCCGGCCGCGTGCAGCACCTGCAGTTGCAGGCCGACCGGCCCGGCACGTGGCGTGGACAGTGCGCCGAATACTGCGGCGAACAGCATGCGCGCATGGCGCTGCACGTGGTGGCAGAAGAACCCGCCGCGTTCGACGCCTGGCTTGCGGCGCAAGCAAGGCCGGCGGCTGCGGCGGCGGCGACGGCGACGGGCGAAATCGAGCGCGGGCGCGAGGCCTTTCTGGCGCACCGCTGCAACGCCTGCCACACGGTGCGCGGCGTGAGCGAGGAAAGCCGGCTGGGGCCCGACCTTACCCACGTGGGCAGCCGGCTGCACCTGGGCGCTGGCACCGTGCCCAACGAGCCCGCCCAACTTGCGGCATGGGTGGCCCACACGCAGCAGTTGAAGCCCGGCGCGCGAATGCCTTCGTCGGGCGAACGCATCGCAGACGCGGAGCTGCAATCGATCGCCGCCTGGCTCACGCACCTGAAATAAATGACGCAAGCTCTCGACGCCGTTTCGAACCCGCCGCCGCGCCCCGACGGAGAGCGCGAGGCGCTCCACCGCGCATGGGCTCCGCCCACCGGCTGGCGGCAGCTATCGGCGGTGAACAACACGCGCATCGGCGTGTTCTACATCGTGACGGCCATGCTCTTCTTCGTGCTGGCCGGCATGCTGGCGCTGATGATGCGAACGCAATTGGCCGTGCCCGATAACGGCCTTATCGACCCGCGGACCTACAACCAGCTCTTCACGATGCACGGCACCGTGATGATGTTCCTGTTTGCGGTTCCCATTGTCGAAGCCGTGGCCATCTATTTGCTGCCGAGCATGCTCGGCGCGCGCGACCTGCCGTTTCCGCTGCTGTCGGCCTACGCGTTCTGGGCTTATGCGATCGGTGGCCTGGCCTTTTTCTGCACCATCTTCTTCGGCGTGTCGCCCGATGGCGGCTGGTTCATGTACCCGCCGCTCACCGGCAAGGAATTCTCGCCCGGGCGCGGCGCCGATTGGTGGCTGCTGGGCATCGGTTTCATCGAGATTTCGGCCATCGCGGGCGCCGTCGAACTGATCGTTGGCATTCTCTTCACGCGCGCGCCCGGCATGACGCTCGCGCGCATGCCGATCTTCGCCTGGGCCATGCTGGTGACCGCGCTGATGATCGTCGTCGCCTTCCCGGCGGTGATTGCCGCCACCATGCTGCTGGAACTGGAGCGCGCGTTCGACTGGCCATTTTTCATTCCGGCGCGCGGCGGCGACCCGCTGCTGTGGCAGCACCTGTTCTGGTTCTTCGGCCACCCGGAGGTCTACATCATCTTCCTGCCCGCGGCCGGCATGGTCTCGATGATGGTGGCCACGCTCGCGGGCACGCCGCTGGTGGGCCACCGCGCGGTGGTGCTGGCGCTCATCGCCGTGGGCGTGGTGAGCTTCGCGCTGTGGGCGCACCACATGTTTGCCGCGGGCCTCGGCAACCTGTCGCTGCTGGTGGTGTCCGCGGCCAGCTTCATCGTGGCCATACCAAGCGGCGTGCAGGTGTTCGCGTGGATTGCCACCTTGTGGCGCGGGCGCGTGACGCTCAATGCGCCGACGCTGTTCTTGCTCGGCTTTCATTTCATCTTCGTGCTGGGCGGGCTCACGGGCGTGATGGTGGCCGTGCTGCCGTTCGACTGGCAGGCGCACGACAGCTACTTCGTGGTGGCGCACCTGCACTACGTGCTGATCGGCGGCATGGTGTTTCCGGTGTTCGCGGGGTTCTACTATTGGGCGCCGCTCTTCAACGGCCATTGCCTTTCGGAGCGCTGGGGCCGCTGGGTGTTCGGCCTCATGTTCGGCGGCTTCAACCTGGCGTTCTTTCCCATGCACATCGCGGGCATGCTCGGCATGCCCCGGCGCGTGTACACCTATGGCGGCGACCTGGGCTGGAACACGCTCAACATGCTGTCGACCCTCGGCGCCTTCACCTTGGCGGCCGGCGTGCTGCTCTTCTTCGTCGATACCATTCGCACGCTGCGCCGGCCCTCGCGCGACCACGGCAACCCATGGCGTGCGGGCACGCTCGAATGGCTGCCGACGCGCGAATACGGCGCGCGCAGCATTCCGCAGGTCGACTCGGACTATCCGCTGTGGAAGCACCCCACGCTGCCGCAAGAGGTCGAGGCCGGCCGCCACTGGCTGCCGGGCACGGTGTTCGGCGGCCGCGAAACGCTGGTGACCAGCCCGCGCGACGCCCGGCCCATGCACCTGCTGCGCCTGCCGACCGACAACTGGTGGCCGCTGGCGGCAGCCGCAGGCACAGCCGGTTTCTTTCTTCTTCTCACGGTGTCGCAACCGCTGCTTGCGTTTGCATGCGGCGTGGTCGCGGTGGCGTGCATCCTGCGCTGGCTCTGGGATTCCGACCGTCCACCGCCCATCCCCATGGCGGACGTGGGACATGGCCTGCGCCTGCCGGTGGGTGCAGAGGGCCGGGCCTCGCATTCGTGGTGGGCCATGATCGTGCTGGTCGCCGTGGACATGACGATCTTCATCTCGCTGCTGTACACCCATCTGCACCTTGCCATGGCGAGCGACGTGTGTCCGCCGCCCGGCGCTGCCCTGCCGGCCGCGCGCTGGCCGCTCGGCGCGGCGCTGCTGCTCGCTGCCGGCTCCGCCGCCATAGCGCTGGCCAAGCGTTCATTGCGCACAGCCGATGCGCGCAGACAGCGCGGGCTGCGCCTTCTCATGGCGCTGGCCATGACCTGTGCAGTTGCCTCGGCCGCGCTCGACATCGGCGGCCATCTGCTGGCCTGGCTGGACCCGCGCGCGCAAGGCTGGAGCGCATCGGTCGGCATGCTGCTCGGCTACCAGGCCTTCCACATCGCCGTCCTGCTGCTGATGGGCGGCTATGTGCTGGCGCGCTCGTGGGCCGGCCGTCTTCAGCCCGCGGCCCGCGCGACGATCGACAACACGGCGCCTATGTGGCACTGCGTGACCGCGCAAGGCATTCTCGGGGCACTCACGGTGCAACTGGTGCCGCGGCTGCTGGGCTAGGCGCCTCTACGCGGAGGGCGCGTGGGCGCCGATCATCCAGCAGGCGGCGGTGAAGCGAACTTCGCCGCCGCGCACAAAGGGCTCGAAGGCGGCACGCACGGTTTGGATGACCTGCGCGCGCTTGCGCTCGTCGGGCTCTTCCTGAAGCATCAGGCCCACGGGGCCGAGCCGGGTGAAATAGCCGTTCAGGGCCTTCTCAGGCATCGCGCACTCGACATCCATCGGCTGGATGTCGATGCCGGTCCATCCGCTCTCCTCCAGGATGGAAGACACCCGTTCGCGGTCGGCAAAGGCGAACTGTCCCGGCGCGCCGGGCTGGCGGGCCGGCATGTTCGGCAGCAGCGGTGCGGCGGCACGCTCGGCCGTTGTCATGAACGGGTTTTCCGCGGGGCTACGCCAGGCAAGGGCCCGGAGCGCCGCGCCGCCCTGTGCCGCCTGCCGCAGGTTTTCAAAGGCCTGCACCGGGCTGTCGAAGAACATCACGCCGAAGCGCGAGATGATCATGTCGAAGCTTGCGGGCTCGAAGGCGTGGCGCTGGGCGTCGGCGCAAATGAAGGTGGCCATGGAGCCTTCGCGCTGGGCGCGTTCGCGGGCGGCGGCGATCATCGGCTCCGAGATATCGACGCCGACGCAGTGCCCTTTCGCGCTGGCCAGCAGCCGCGCGATTGCAAGCGTAGTGGCACCCGTGCCGCAGCCCACGTCGAGCACCCGCTGTGCGGAGCCGGCGCGCACCTCATCGACAAGCCGGTCTTCGAAGGGCTGCAATATCGCGTCGAGCGAGGCTTGCGCATCGACCCAGGCGCGGCCGGCGCGGCCATTCCAGAGCGCGGTCTGTTCGGTTTCCTTTTGCTGTTGTGTGATGTCCATGATCGTTTCTCCTTGGCTGGCCTCGAGAGGCGGAAGCTAGACTGTGCAACTTCAAGTCGACTTGAGGTCAAGAGGTGACGACAACACATCTGGATATTTCCCAGGTGGCGCAGCAATCGGGCGTTCCTGCATCGACGCTGCGCTTCTACGAGGAAAAGGGGCTCATCGCCTCCACCGGCCGGCGCGGCCTGCGCCGCCTGTTCGATTCTGGCGTGCTGGAACAGCTGGCGTTGATTGCCGTGGGTCGCGACGCGGGCTTTTCGCTCGATGAGATCGGGCGCATGTTCGCGCGGGATGGCAAGCCGAGCATCGACCGCAAGATGCTCGCGTCGAAGGCGGACGAACTGGACAGGACCATCCGCAGACTCAGCGCGATGCGCGACGGCCTGCGCCACGCCGCGGCCTGCCCCGCGCCCAGCCACATGGAATGCCCGACGTTCCGCCGCATCCTGCGGGCGGCTGCGTCTGGAGCCATCAAGGCGCAAGGGAAGAAAGCCAAGCGACCGGGCGACCCTTCTTGAATGCCGAGCGACGACAGACACAGGAGCCGTGTGCCCGGTTCAACACTATGATCCCCTCGCCCTGAACTCCGCCATCGGCCCCTGCATCGCCCATGACGCACTACCTGCGCCGCATCCTCTGTGTCTTGCTCTGCCTGCCGGCCTTGGCCCTTGCGTCGGGGCCCACCGAATTCATCGCCGCCCTGCGCGAAACGACAGTGGGCGGCAACGCAGCCCAGGCCTTCTTCCTCATTCGCATGTTGCGCAGCGCCGAAGCGCCCGCTGCCGAGGTGGAGGACATGCGCCGCGAACTCCTGCATGCGTATGTGGCCCAGATCACTGGCCCGGCTGCTACCCCCGCGCCCCGGCCCGGCGCCTGGGAGTCCTTGAAGCGCCAGCTGCCCGGCATGGCACCCACCCCGAAAGACACCGTGGCCGCCGCGATTGCGCGCGGCCACGCGCGAAGCGACGTGCTCGATGCCCCCTTTCGCGCCGTCTGGCAAGGCGCGCTCAACCAGGGGCTGGCCCCGCGGTGGGAGACCGGCGCCGCGCGCACGCCCTTCTTCGCGATTGAGAGACGCGACATGCAGCCCATCGCGCCCGGCCTGTGGGCTGCGCCGGCCGCCGACGGCAGAGTCCGCCTGATGCTGGCGCTGCGCTTGGCCAACACCTCCACGCAGCCGCTTCCCGTTTTTCGGCCCGACATCATTCTGGGCGGTGCGCCCGGCACCGGGCTCGGCGGCCTGGCCTTTGCCTGCGCCTGGGATCGCCCGGAAGACAACCTGAGCGTCATGCAGGCCAATGCGGTGACCATGGTGCAACCCGGCGAAGCGTCCGGGCCATTGGCGTGCGAGGCGCAGCCCGCCCCCATGCATTGGCGCGAGCAATTGCCAGCGCTCATGGCGGCCGGCGTCACCGCAACAAAGCCGCTTCTGGTGCCGCACGATCTGGACAACGCACGGCGCCTGTATCACCTGGAACTGGCGCTGACGGAACTCGCGCCGCAAGCCGAAGACTGGGGCCAGCGGCTGTTGACGGCACGCCACGAGCCTGGGCGGCAATGGGCGCCCGGCGCGCTCCCGCTGGAGCCGCCCGTGTCGAGCCGTTGGGCCGCGCGGCCCCACCAAGGCTGGAAGTCGTCTGCTGCGGCGCTGAAGTACTTCCTGGCCGCCACCGTGCTCGCGCTTGCCTTGTTTGCCGGCGGGCGCGGCCTGCTGTGCGTGGGCATCCCGAAGTTCGCCGTGGCGGCGGGCACGCTGCTGGCCGGCACAGGCCTTACGGTGCTGGCCGCCACGAGCCTGGGCGGTGGTGGCACCGGCTACGGCCATCCGCTGTACACCGGCATCGCCTTGTGGAGTGTCTACTTCGGGCCCATTGTGCTGTGCGTGCTGGCGCTGCACGGTCTGCAAAAGCTGCTGGACAAAGAGCAGATCGACTGGTGGGACGCCGTGGCCAACGGCTGGCGCAATGCGCTCGACCTGACTTCCACGACCAGCCGCGCAGAGTTCTGGGTCTTTCTCGCCCACTGCGCCTGGCTGTGGGCACTCGCACGCATCTGCCTCGTGCCGCTGGACCGCTGGATCGGCCTCGCCCTTCTGCTGCCGCTGGCGACGCTGACCGCGCGGCGGCTGCGCAGCATGTCGGGCAAGGAAATGCTGGAAGTGGGCCTGTCCACTGCATGCCTGGTGTTGCTCGTCTTGCTTTGACGCCAACCAGTCGGCAAGGCATACACGCAGCCGCAGCGGGCCGAAAGATCCCGATCGGAGTTCTGCCCGTGGGTGCCAGACAGCCTCCTACAAGACGACGTTCCCTTGACCGATGCGGCGCAAATTTTCCGCGCCGAAAGTTGCATGTCTGGGCATTGCAACCAACGCCGTCCTTCCCCAGAAATGGCGGCCGGAGACTTACTTCCATGGCAAGCGCCAATCCAGTTATTTCTTCAGAGCGTGTCGAGGGCACATCCGTCTACAACCCAGCGGGAGACAAACTCGGCAGCATCGACGATCTCATGATCGACAAGATCTCGGGCCAGGTCCGTTACGCCGTATTGGAGTTTGGCGGGTTCCTGGGCATAGGCACCGACCGCTACCCACTCCCTTGGTCCATGCTGAAGTACGACACTTCGCAGGACGGCTACGTGGTGCCGTTGACCAAGGAGCAGATCGACGGCGCGCCGCGCTACGCGAGCGACAAGGTGCCGGACTACGACGACAGGTACAGCGGAACCATTGACAAGTATTACGGGCTGTAGGAGGGTGTGGGCCGCGGGGTTGCAAGGCGCCGCGGCCTATTGCTCAATCTTGAATGCACACCAGGGCATCCGACAAAATGCCTCGTCAAGCGGAACGACATTCCCGTTGATCGAGAGCGTTTCCCCCGTCAGCACGTTCTCGAACCCCGCGCCTTCCAACCCCTCGGGCAGCAGCACCCTCGTCCCCTGCCAAGCCGCCGCATCCGGAAGCACCGGCGCGTTGCCTTCTGCCTCGCGCGGCATTCCGGCAAACAACCGCCCGGCCATCATCAACAACGTACGCCCTTCGTGCCTTCGCGCGAAAGCCACCACGTGCTGCGCCAGCGGCCCTTCGACAGGCAACCCTTCATACCCACCTTCGCGGAAAAGTTCCGCGCACTCGCGCCGCATCGACAGCATCCGCCAGATGAACCAGAGCTTCGCGCCGCCGTCGTGCGGCGCCGCGGCGAGCGCCTGTACGCGCGCTGGCAGGTCGGGCTCGCCGGCCATTTCTTGGAGTTGCTCCAGGCGCCGGGTGCGCAGCTCATAGTCCACCGGCCGCCGGTTGTCCGGGTCGACCAGGCTCAGGTCGATGAGCTCGCTGCCTTGATAGAGATCTGGTACGCCGGGCGAGGCGTATTTCAGCAGCGTAAGGGTCAAACCGTTCCATGCGCCGAACCACGACAGGCGATCGGCCATGCGCTGGATGTCTGCGAGGCAGCCGCCCGTCGAGCGGTCGGACAGGATGCGCTGCACCAGGTTTTCGAGCGCCCCCTCGTACTGCGGCTCGGGCTGGGTCCAGCGCGTGTGGAGCTTGGCTTCGCGCGCAGCCTTCTGCATGTACTGCCAGATGCGCGCGGCGTACGCCGGCACTGCGTCCGCATCGAGGCCGCCAAACGGCAAAGTGCCCAGCAGGGTCTGGTAGAGCAGGTATTCGTCGGCGCGTGAAGGTGCGGCAACCTCCTGCCCGCCGCAGCAGAGCGCATGCCAGCGCGCGAGCGCATCGCGCCACTCGCCGGGTATTTCGGAGAGCACGTCGATGCGGTTGCGAACGTCTTCCGAACGCTTGTTGTCGTGCGTCGAAGTCGCAAGCATGGTGTGCGGCCAGTGCCGCGCGCGGTCGGCGCTGAGCACGTGAAACTCGGGCACGTCGAAGCCGAAGTGATCGGGCTCGCCGCCCACTTCGTTGAGCGAGCTGAGCGGAAAGTAGCGGTAGAACGAAGTGTCCTCCACGCCCTTGGCCGCGACCGGCGCGCTGAACTGCTGAAAGCGCATCGCGAAACGGCGCACGCGTTCGGCCAGCGCGGGCGTCGCATGCTCGGCCGCTTCGCCGCGCAGCGCGCGGCGCACAAAGGCAAACACCGAGCGGTCGGCGTCGCGGCTCTGGCGTTCGGCCGACTCGGTGGCGGCGTCGATGAAATGCGCATCCTGCGCGGAGGGCGCATCGACGATGTAGGTGCGGTACACGGGCATGCACGCCGCCACGCCGGTGAGCGCGCGGCGCAATGCGTTGAGGGTGTAGTCGCGCGTGCTGCGGTCGGCCCGCGCAATCCTGAGCAGCTCGGTGGAGAGCACGTTCAGTTCCGACGACAGCGCATTGCGGATGACCTCGCGCTTGCTCGACCGGGCCACGGCGTCGAAGTCTTGCGTCTCGCCCGTGAACTCATGCCAGGTCTTGCGCAAGGCGCCCGCCGCGGCAGCGTCGACCAGCACGCCGTTCGCCACATTCGCAAAGCGGTAGCCGGTGGTGCCGTGCACATGCCATTGCACGGGCACTTCCTCTTCCGATGCGGCGATCTTCTCGGCCACCACGTAGAGGGGCCGCGGCGGACGGCCCTCCGCGTCCATGGTGGCCGGCAGAACGATACCTGCGCGACGCGCATAGCCTTCCTGCAGTTGCCGGAAGTAGCGCGCGGGATCATAGAGGCCGTCGGGGTGATCGATGCGCAAGCCGTCCACCACGCCGGCCGCCGCCAGGTCGAGCGCGAAGGACTGCGTGGCCTCGAACACCTCGTCGCGCTCCATGCGCACCGCCGCCAGGTCGTTGATGTCGAAGAAGCGCCGGTAGTTGATTTCGTCGGCCGCCACGCGCCAGTAGGAGAGCCGGTAGGCCTGCACGTCGATGAGCTTGTGCAGATCGTCGCGGGCCTCGGGCGAACTCAGGTTGAGCTCGGCCACGGCCGCCAGCACAGCGCGCGCCAGCGACGGGTGCGCCTGCGCCAGATGCGCGAGCCGTGCCTTGAACAGCTCCTTGTCGCGCACGCGCTCCGTGCACTCGGCGGGCGTTTGCGCGTGCTGGCCGGGCAGGTGCCCAAAGGCAGTCGAGAGGCTGGCCAATTGCGCCGTGAGCGCCGGGTCCTTCAGGTGCGGCAGTGCGCGCGCCAGCACCACCGGGTAGCTTTCGGGCGCAAGCGGAAACCGGTGGTCGAAGTAGCGCAGCGCAAAGCTGCCCTCCGCCGCCTCGAAATGCAGCACCAGCTCTCCGCTGGAAAGTACCTCGCCGTAATGGCCGCCAAGCACTGGCAGCAGAACCTTGCCGGCCAGTTCCTTGTTGAGCGGCTGCCAGTCGATGTCGAAATGATGCGCGAACAGCGAGGCCGGGCCGTTCTCCAGCACGTCCATCCACCACGCGTTGTCGGCGCCGAGCACGCCCATGTGATTGGGCACCATGTCCAGCAGCTGCCCCAGGCCGTGCGCCTGCAGCGCTTCGACAAAGCGTGCGAATCCTTCGGCGCCGCCGAGTTCGGGGTTGATCTCTGCATGGGCCACGACGTCGTAGCCGTGGGTGCTGCCCGCGCGCGCCCGCTGGATTGGCGAGCAATACACGTGGCTGACGCCAAGCTGCGCAAGATAAGGCAGCACGCGAATCGCGTCATCGAAGCCGAAGCCCTGGTGAAACTGCAGGCGGTAGGTGGCTCGCGGCACGCGCGCCTGGAGCCGCTGTGGCGTCGGCTCCGCGCCCACACTGCGGCGCGGCCGCACCGTGCGCAGGTGCCCTGAGAGGCCCTTCATCGCATCGCCGGCCACGAGTTCCTGCACGGTCGGTACCAGCTTGCGCCGCCAGTTGGGATGCGTGTCGGTGGTACCGGGCATGTTGGCCTGGTCCACTTCACCGGCCACGTCTTCCAGCTGAAAAACCATCAACGCCGACGGCGCTGCGGCAAGGAAGGCATGCACCGCCTGCATGGTGCGCGTCGAAGGGGTGGCATGCGCCAGCGCCTGCGCCGCTTCGTCCTGCGACAGCAAACCCGCCTCGCGCACCGCCAGCAGCAAGCGGATGCGTTCCTGCGCACGGCCGAGCAGCTGCACGTCGAACAAGCGCGGATCGGGAAAGAGGCCAAGCGCCAGGCGCAGCCGAAGATCGTGGCCCGACCACCAGCCGGCCAGCGTGGCCAAATCGTGCGTGCTGATGGCGACCAGCGCCGCCGCGGGATAGGTCTCGGGGGGCGTGAAGCCGCCGTCCTGCTGCTTCTCGAAATACAGCAGCCGGTATGACAGCACGTCGGCGCGCGCGAGCGCTTCGCGCATCGCGTCTTCCACCGTGCCCAGGTCTTCGCCCACCACCATGCAACTGTTTCGATGGCTCTCCAGCGCGACGATGGCGAGCATCTCTTCCACCGGGTAGCGAACGTAGGCGCCGTCGTGCGCGGTACGGTCCGGCGGAATCCAGAACAGGCGCATCAGGCCCATCACGTGGTCGATGCGCAGCGCGCCCGCATGCCGCATGTTGGCGCGCAGCATCTGGACGAAGGGCTCGTAATGGTGGGTGCGAAGCCGGTCAGGGCGCAGCGGCGGAAGCCCCCAGTTCTGCCCGGCCGGATTGAACTCGTCGGGCGGTGCGCCGATGCTGGCACCGACTGCGAAGCAATGCTGCGAGGTCCATGCGTCGGAGCCGCCGCGGTCCGCCGAGACGGCCAGGTCCAGGTAGAGCCCGATACCCATGCCGAGCGCCGTGCAACGGTCCCCCGCGCGCGCCAACTGGCGATCGGCCACCCATTGCAGGTACTGGTGGTACTGCAGGCGACTCTCATGCTGCACCTCGAAGGCCTTCACCTCGGGCGAATCGGCCTCGCGATAGGCTTCGGGCCACGCAAGCCAGCTCCAGCAGTGCGGATCGGCCGCGGCAAAGTGGCTCTGCAGCGCCTCGAAAAGCGCATGCCGCCGCAGCGGCTCGCCATGCGCGGACACAAAGGCAAGGAACGCCTCGCCTCTTTCATCGGGCGCACCGGCCGGCGACAAGTGATGCGAGCGAAAGTGCTCGAACAGCAGCTCCAGCACTTCGAACTTTGCAGCCGCCACGCCGGCATGGTCGACCAGCGGCGCAGCCCGGAGCGCCGCGAGGCGGCCCTGGAACTCGGGCGACTCCACGCGCCGGCGCGCGGCCTCGCAGTGCGCAAAGTCGTCAGCCGCTTCGACGTCGATGTACAGCACGTTGAGCCACTGCCGGGACGACGGGCTGTAGGGACTGGCACGCGACGGATCGGTCGGGAACAGCGCATGCAGCGGGTTGAGCCCGACCACGTCGGCGCCCTGCCCGGCCATGCCGTCGATCAGCGCCTCCAGGTCGCCAAAATCGCCCATGCCCCAGTTGCGTTGAGAACGCAATGCATACAGCTGCACCGCCGGCCCCCAGACGCGGCCGCCATCGCGCACCGCGGGCGGCCGGTAGCAGCGACCCGGGGACGCGACCACCAGGGTGCGGCCCACCAGGCCGTCGATGTGCAGCCAGTGATAGCCAGGCGCGAGCGGCTCAGTGAGTTCCAGCGTGCAGCAGCCATGCGGCCATGGCTGTGCGTCGGCTTCGCCTTGGCGCGAACGCCCTTCCTCGTCGCTCAACCGCCAATGGAGCCTGCCGGAAAGATGCGGCAGTTGCAGCGACCAGTGCGGCGCATCCGCTTGCACCACCAGCACCGGCGGCATGGCCGGCAAGGGCGACGAACCGGCGGCATCCACTTCGGCAGCGCCCGCGTGCACGCCGAACTCGCCCAGCAACGCGGCCAGGCTCTCGGGCGTGGCGTGGCGCTGCGTTCCAAATGCATCGACATAGGCGGCCGAAATGCCGTGGTGCCGGCACAAGCGTTCCAGCGCGTCGTGGTCCCAGTGGCTCGGATCAGTCAACGACCATGTCCTCCAGCGTCGCATGCACGGCGCCGCGCTCGAGCCGCAGGCCCTTTGCATCGGCCGCGGAGCGCGCGCTGTAGATCACTGCGCCGGGCGGTGCCGCAGCTTGCACGGCAGGCTGCGTGCCAAGGTTGGAAAGCAGATGAAGACGCTTGCCGCCCAGCTTCCAATCGAGCTGGATGACGCCCTCTTCAGCGCGATGGTTTCCGGCACGGTGCGCGCCCGCCAGGTGCGGCACCAACAGGCGATGGCGCACGTCGAGCAACTGCTTCACTTCGCACAGCCGCGCAAAGTGCGGCTGCGTGCCGCGCTCGCGCCAGCGCAGCTTCGATGCAAGGAAAGTCTCCTCGGCATTGGGATCGGGAATGCGCGCGCGGGCCGCCTCGTCGGCAAAGGCCGCGAAGCCGCCGAACTCCGCGCGGCGTCCCTCGGCCACCGCAGAAGCCAGCTCGGGCCCGAAGTCGCAAAAATAAAGGAACGGCGAAGACGCCGCGAACTCGTCGCCCATGAAGAACATGGGCACGTGCGGCGACAACAGCAGGCAGGCGAATGCGGCGCGCACCAGCACCGGGTCTCCCAGCGAATGGATGCGTTCGCCGAACGCGCGGTTGCCCACCTGGTCGTGAGTCTGCAGGTAGGACACGAAGGCCGTGGGCGGCAGCTGCGTGCTGGGTTCGCCCCGCGGCTCTCCGCCGCGAAATTCCGACCGCTGGCCCTGATAGATGAAGCCCTCGGCCAGCGAGCGCGCAAAGCCGGCCGGTGGGTCGTCGGCGTAGTCCTCGTAGTAGCCGTCGCGTTCGCCAGTGGCCAGCGTGTGCACTGCGTGGTGAAGGTCGTCGTTCCACTGCGCGGTGGCGGCGATGGGCCGGTCGCTGCCATCACGCGCGAGCATCGAGGCCTGGTTGGCGTCGTTCTCCAGCACCAGGTGCACATGCCTCTCGCGCGCCGGCCCGGCGTCGAGCGCCTCGCGGATTTCTTGCACGATGTGCTTTGGAGACGTATCGCGAATGGCGTGGATCGCATCCATGCGCAGGCCATCGACGTGAAACTCTTCCACCCAGTACAACGCGTTGTGTATGAAGAAGTCGCGCACGGTGCGCGAGCCGGCACCGTCGAAGTTGATGGCCGAACCCCAGGGCGTGCGCTCCGCCGCATTGAAGAACTCAGGGCAGCACGCATGCAGGTAGTTGCCCTCGGGCCCGAAGTGGTTGTAGACCACGTCGACCAGCACCATGAGCCCCAGCGCATGCGCGGCGGCGACCAGCACTTTGAGATCGTCCGGCGTTCCATAGGTGGCGTCCGGCGCGAACTGCAGCACGCCGTCGTAGCCCCAGTTGCGCGCGCCCGGAAAATCCGCGAGCGGCATGAGCTCGATGGCGGTGACGCCGAGCTCCGCCAGTTCGCGAAGCCGCTCGCGCGTGGCGTTGAAAGTGCCTTCCTCGGTGAAGGTGCCGACGTGGAGCTCGTACACCACGGCCTCATGCCAGGGGCGGCCGCGCCACTCGGCATCGGTCCACTCGAAGCGGCCGGGATCGACGACCTGGCTGGGCTTGTGCACGTCTTGCGGGTTGAAGCGCGAGGCGGGGTCGGGCATGGTGGTGCCGTTGGGCAGGCGGTAGGCATAGCTGTCGCCATCGCGCGCATCAGCGAGCGTGAGGCGATGCCAGCCATCGGCGCCGCGCTGCATGGCATGCGACACAGCCGCTGCTCCGGCGGGCGTGTGCAGCAGCAAGATGTCGTTGGCCGAAGGCGCCCAGAGCGCAAAGTCGACGCCGCCGCCATGCACCGTGGCGCCAAAGGGCATTGCGTGGACACGTTTCATGGCCGCACGTCCGGCCGGCTCAGCACCACCAGCGAGCGGCACTGCAGCGGATAAGCGGGCTCCGACCACGCGGGCGCGAGCGCGGCCACGTCCTCGGTGGCGGGCGGCGGCGTGCCGCTGGCAGTGTCGAGCAGCAACCGCCAGGCGCCATACCGTGCGGCTGGCAGCGTGAACGAAATCTCGTCGTGGTGCGCATTGAACAGCACCAGAAAATCGTCGTCGTGCTGCGCCTCCCCGCGTGGCCCGCGGTCGGCAATGCCACCGCCGGACATGTACATCGCAATGCACCGCGCGTTAGTGTCGCTCCAGTCCTCGGGCCGCATCTCTGCGCCGTCGGGCTTGAGCCAGATCACGTCGGTCACGCTCTCGGCTTCAGAGGGCTTGCCGGCAAAGAAGGTGCGCCGCCGGAACGAGGGGTGCGCACGCCGCAGCGCGATGGTGCGCTCCACGAAGGTGATGAGCGCCTGGCGTTCCGGCGTGGGGGTCCAGTCGATCCAGCTGATGTCGTTGTCCTGGCAATAAGCGTTGTTGTTGCCGTTCTGCGTGTGGCCGCGCTCGTCGCCGGCCAAGAGCATCGGCACGCCTTGCGACAGCAGCAGCGTGGCAAGCAGGTTGCGCTTCTGGCGCTCGCGCAGGCTTTCGATCTCCGGGTCCGTGGTCGGCCCCTCGGCGCCGCAGTTCCATGAGATGTTGTGGCTGTTGCCGTCGCGGTTGTCCTCGCCGTTGGCCTCGTTGTGCTTCTCGTTGTAGGAGACCAGGTCGTTGAGCGTGAAGCCGTCGTGCGCGGTGATGAAATTGATGCTCGCATTGGGCCGCTTGCCCGACCAGCCATAGAGATCTTCCGAGCCCGAAAGCCGTTTTCCGACCTCGCCGATCACGCCCGGATCGCCTTTCCAGAAGCCGCGCATGCCGTCGCGGTAGCGGTCGTTCCACTCGGCCCAGCCGAGCGGAAAGTTGCCCACCTGGTAGCCGCCGTGCCCGAGGTCCCAGGGCTCGGCGATGAGCTTGACGCGGTTGAGCGTCGGGTCTTGCCGGATGGCATCGAAGAAGCCGCCCAGGTTCTCGACCTTGCCGGCTTCGCGTGCGAGTGCCGATGCCAGATCGAAACGGAAACCGTCGACGTGCATCTCCTCGGCCCAGTAGCGCAGCGAATCCATCACCAGTTGCAGGGCATGCGGGTGCTCGAGGTTGACCGTGTTGCCGCAACCCGTGAAGTCGTCGTAGTAGCGCCGGCGCTCGGCGTTGATGATGTAGTAGGAGGCGTTGTCCACGCCGCGCATCGAGAGCGTGGGCCCGAGCTGGTTGCCCTCGCAGGTGTGGTTGTAGACCACGTCGAGGATCACCTCGATGCCCGCCGAGTGCAGCGTCTTCACCATCGTCTTGAACTCCTTCACCTTGCCCGATGCGCTGTAGCGCATCTCGGGGGCAAAGTAGGCCAGCGAGTTGTAGCCCCAGTAGTTCTGCAGGCCCTTCTCGGCCAGGTGCCTGTCGTTCAGGAAGCTGTGCACCGGCAGCAGCTCGATGGTGGTCACGCCCAGCCGCTTCAGGTAGTCGACCACGGGCGCGCAGCACAGGCCGCCGTAGGTGCCGCGCAGCTCGGGCGGCACCTCGGGGTGGCGCATGGTGAAGCCGCGTACGTGCAGCTCGTAGATCACCATGTCCTGCCAGGGCACCGACGGCCTGCGGTCGTCGCCCCAGGTGAAGGCGGGCTCCAGCACGCGGCCCTTGGGCACCAGCGGCGCGCTGTCTCGGCGGTCGAACGAAAGGTCTTCACGCTTGCTGCCTACCGTATAGCCGTAGAGCGCATCGCCCCAGCGCAGCTCGCCCACCGTGTCTTTCGCGTAGGGGTCGACCAGCAGCTTGTGCGGATTGAAGCGGTGGCCCTCTTCGGGCTTGTAGGGGCCATGCACGCGGTAGCCGTAAGCCTGCCCGGGACGGGCCTCGGGCAGGTAGCAGTGCCAGACACCGTCGGTGCGCTCCCGGATCGGGATGCGCTGGAGTTCATGGCGGCCCTTCTCGTCGAAAAGGCACAGCTCCACGCCTTGGGCGTGCTGGGAAAAGAGCGCGAAATTCACGCCCTCCCCGTCCCAGTTGGCGCCTCGCGGATAAGGGCGCCCCGGCCACACGGCCGTGATCGAATTGCGTTGGCTGCGTGTCATCAAATTGGGATGTGGGAGAGAAAACGGCTGTCAGCGCGGCGGCCGCTCGTCGTGCGAACCTTTGGGCGGACTGTTGTCCTTCGGCAGGCGCGGCCACCAGCGCTCGATCTGCTCCGCGGCCCAATCCTTGCCTGCCAAGCCGAAGGCCAGCGCCAACGCAAACACAACGCCGGCCAGCACCACCAGGAAGCTTTCGCGCACGATGTCGCCGCCAACCTTCACCTGGTCGAGCGCAATCAAGATGACGAAAGCCATGACCGCATAGCGCGCGATCTGCCCCAGCAGCACGGCATCGCGCAACTGCGCACCGCGAAAGTAGCTCGACACCGCCTCCCCCACGAAACGGGCGAAATACGAACCGAAGGCCAGCACCAGCAAGGCGACGAAAAGATTCGGCACGAACCACACCACGCGCCCGAGCAAGTCGGCGATGTAGCTCAGGCCCATGCCGTTGAACGCCATCAGCAGCGCAGCCAGAATGACCAGCCAATACGCCAGCACGCCGAACAGGCTGCTGGTGTCGCCGGGCCATCCGCCTTGGCGCAGGAAGTTGTCCAGCCCGGCGCGCTCGGTCAGCACGTTGAAATTGATGGCGCGCAGCGCCTTGGTCACCGCAAAACGCACCGTCTTGGCAATGAGCCAGCCGGCCAGCACCACGACCAGCGCAATCGCCAGGCGGGGCACGAAGGCTCCAACCTGGTAGAGCATTGCGTTCAGCGGCTCCAGGTGAATGCCAAATCTGTCCATGTTTCTCTCCGGTGCGTGATTGCGGTTGCGAGTGCGGTTGCGGTGGCAAACAAAAGAGGTGAATGCGGTGCAAGCATCAACCGGGCCGTTCCGCCTGCAAGATCGCGAGCACGCCGTTCAGCGGCACCTGTGCCCAGTCGGCGCGGTTGTTGAGTTCGTAGCGAAGCTCGTACAGCGCCTTCTCGAGTTCGAACAGCGCGAGCAGTTCGGTGTCGATGCGCGCCACGCCGCCCTCCCGGCCAAACGCTCCGGTGTAGCCGTCCATGAAGGCCTGGCGAGCGGCCTGCTCCCAGCCGGCAGCCGGCGGCGCCAGGTAGGCGGCCTCTTCCGCGCTTTGCGCCACGCGCCGAAGGGCCGACCAGCGCGCATAGTTGAACGAGCGCAGCATGCCGGCCACGTCGCGCAGCGGCGATCCCTTGGCCCGGCGCTCGTCGAAGCCGCGGGCTGGCTCGCCCTCGAAATCGATGATGACGAAATCGTTGTCCCGCAGCAGCACCTGGCCCAGGTGGAAATCGCCGTGGTAGCGGCTCTTGATGCCGCCCTGCGCCTTCGGCTTGCGCGCATCGACCGTCGACAGCAGCGCGTCTTCCATGTCGAGCAGTGCCTGCGCGTCGGGCTGCGCGGCCGCGGGCAGCTGGCCGAGCCTTTCGCGCAGCAGCGCCAACGTGGCGGAGGCGTCGGCGCGGGCCTGCGCCGTATAGCGCGCGATGTCCTCGGCCAGCAGTGGCTCGGGGTCGAACGCCGCCGCGCCGGTGCGTATCGAAAGCGCCTGGTGCAACTCGGCCGTGCGCCGACCCAGGGTGGCCATGAGTGCCAGAAAGCCGCCGTGCACCGCGATGGGGTCCGGAAGCGCATCGCTGGTGGTGGCGAAATCGCGCAGGAAGCGCTCCAGATAGCCCAGCGTGTGGTCCCAGCCGTCGCCCTGGTTGGACACATACGACTGCACCATCGCCAGCGTCATGGTGCGACCGTCGTTGCCGGTGTATTCGAGCGCGCCCAGCACCGGCACGCAGTGCGGGTACCTTGCCACCTCGGTGAGGAAGCGGCCCATTTCGAGCTCGGGGTTGAGGCCTTCGCGCAGGTGCCGGTAGCCCTTGAGGAACAGGGTCTCGTCCAGCGTGACCACGGTGTTGCTGCTCACGCCGCTCGGCCGCCCGACCGGCAGGCTGGCGATGTCGATCGCGGCAAAGGCGGCCGTCGCGCGGAACCGCATCCGCCCGTTCGCGGTTTCCAGTTCCATGCCGGTGCGGATGGCCTGCAGCAGCGCACGGCAAAAGGCCTCGTCGTAGAACGCATCGCCCATCAGGCCGACCTGCGCCTGCTGCCGCACCTTGGCGAGCGCCGCCTGCGCGACACCGGCCATGCGCTCTTCGTCGCGCTCTTCCCAGGCCAGCGCCAACGGCATGAAATAGGTGGCGCCGCCGGGCGGGCCATCGAGTTCGAGCAGGGGCAGCATCCAGCTCAGCGGGCCCACCTCCCAGATCACGTGGTCGGCCAGCCGCGCGCGTTCGATGGTGGTGCCCTTCGATGCATACCAGCGCTGGATCTCGATGTGGCGCGGCAGCGTCTCCAGCTCGAACTGGTTGCGCATGCGCTCCGACATGCCGATGCGCCATGGCATCACGCGGTCGCGAAAGAAGCTGGTCCAGCCGTCGAACAGCACCAGCGTGGGCCACTCCTGGAGCGCCACGCCCTCCTGGTGCCAGCTGGGCATCTCGGCGTCGGACGTGAGCCGGAACCAGTAGAAGCCGTACGAGGCCAGCGTGAGCAGGTACGGCAGTTCGCCGATGGGCGGAAACGGCGCGCGGCCCAGCATCTCGATGGGCACGCGGCCCTTGAAGGCCGAGAGGTCGAGCTCCACCGGCTGCGCGGCGCGCGAGAGGTTGAACACCGTCAGGATGATGTCGTCGCCGTACTCGCTCAGGTAGGCCAGGATCTTGCGGTTGCCTGGCTTCAGGAAGCGCCGCTTGCCGCGTCCGAAGGCGTGGCTGGTCTTGCGCACGGCCAGCATGCGCTTGGTCCAGTTGAGCAGCGAGCTGCTGTCGCGCGCCTGCGCCTCCACGTTCAGCGCCTCGTAGCCGAACATCGGGTCCATGATGGGCTGCAGGTACAGGCGCTGCGGGTCCGCGCGCGAGAAGCCGGCGTTGCGGTCGGGGCTCCACTGCATGGGCGTGCGCACGCCGTTGCGGTCGCCCACGAACACGTTGTCGCCCATGCCGATCTCGTCGCCGTAGTAGATGATGGGCGAGCCAGGCATCGACAGCAGCATGCCGTTCATCAGCTTCACGCGGTCGAGGTCGTTTTCCATCAGCGGCGCCAGGCGCCGGCGGATGCCCAGGTTGATGCGTGCGCGCATGTCGGCGGCATACATGGTGTACATGTAGTCGCGCTCCTTGCTGGTCACCATCTCGAGCGTGAGCTCGTCGTGGTTGCGCAGGAAAATGGCCCACTGGCAGCCTTCGGGAATGTCCGGCGTCTGCTGCATGATCTCCACGATGGGGTGCCGGTCTTCCTGCGCAATGGCCATGTACATGCGCGGCATCAGCGGAAAGTGGTACGCCATGTGGCACTCGTCGCCATCGCCGAAATATTCGCGCACGTCTTCCGGCCACATGTTGGCTTCGGCCAGGAGGAACCGGTTCTTGTATTGCGCGTCGATGGCGGCGCGCACTTTCTTGATCACCGCGTGGGTCTCGGGCAGGTTCTCGTTGCTGGTGCCGTCGCGTTCCACCAGGTAGGGAATTGCGTCCAGGCGGAAGCCGTCCACCCCCATGTCGAGCCAGAAGCGCATCACCTTGAAGATGGCTTCCAGCACAGCGGGGTTGTCGAAGTTCAGGTCCGGCTGGTGGCTGAAGAAGCGGTGCCAGTAGTAGGCCTTGGCCACCGGGTCCCAGGCCCAGTTCGACGTCTCCGTGTCGGTGAAGATGATGCGCGTGCCCTGGTAGATCTGATCGGTGTCGCTCCACACGTAGAAGTCGCGCTCGGGTGAGCCGGCGGGCGCACGGCGCGCGGCCTGGAACCATGGGTGGTCGCTCGAGGTGTGGTTGATGACCAGCTCGGTGATCACGCGCAGCCCGCGCTCGTGGGCTGCGTCGAGCATCTCGCGAAAATCGTCGAGCGTGCCGTACTGCGGGTTCACGTCTTCATAGGCCGCGATGTCGTAGCCGTCGTCGCGCAGCGGCGAGGGGTAGAACGGCATCAGCCAGATGGTGTTGACGCCCAGCTCCTTCACGTAATCGAGCTTGGCCGTCACGCCCTTGAAGTCGCCCACGCCGTCGTTGTTCGAATCGAAGAACGCCTTGACGTTGAGCTGGTAGATCACCGCATCGCGGTACCAAAGCGGATCGTCGCTGATGTCGATCTCAACCGTTTCAAGCGCAATATGGGACACGGGAGCGTTCATGGGCGCGGCCTCACAGGAAGTAGTCGAAGTCGCGCTCGTCGCTATGGCGCCGCCTCACGACGAAGATGTGCGCGGGCACGCTGTGCGGGTCGAGCCGGATGTAGTGCCGCCCACCCTGCCAGTTGAACCGCTGTCCGCTCAAGAGGTCGTGCATCTGGAACCCGCGCAAGGGGTCCACGCCCACGCTCGCGGGATCGAGCTCCATCCAACCCGACTGCACGTTGTACGGGTCGAGGTTGACCACCGTGACGATCACGTTGTCGCCGCCCTCCGAAGTCTTGGCGTAGGCCAGCAACTGGTCGTTGTCGATGGGGAGGAAGCGCAGGCTCCGGTCCCATTGCAGCGCCGGGTTCTCGCGGCGGATGCGGTTCACGCGAGCGATGAACGGCGCAAGGCTGGACGGGTCGTCGTGGTTCCAGTGGCGCAGCTGGTATTTTTCGGAGTCGAGATATTCCTCGCTGCCGGTCGAACGCGGCAGGTGCTCGCGCAACTCATACGCCGGCCCGTAGATGCCGTAGTTGGCGGACAGCGTGGCGGCAAGCACCAGCCGCGCCATGAACACCGAAGCCTCCCCGCCCTGCAGCTGCTCGTGCAGGATGTCGGGCGTGTTCGGCCACACGTTGGGCCTGAAGTAGTCGACACCGGGCGGCGTCGAAAGCTCGGTGAAATATTCGATGAGCTCCTGCTTGGTGTTGCGCCAGGTGAAGTAGGTATACGACTGTGAGAAGCCGAGCTTGGCCAGCCGGTGCATCACCTTTGGCCGGGTGAAAGCCTCGGCAAGAAAGATCGCCTCCGGGTGCTCGCGCCGGATTTCGCCGATGGCCCATTCCCAGAACGGAAAGGCCTTGGTGTGCGGGTTGTCGACCCTGAAGATGCGCACGCCCTCGCCGATCCAGTGCTCGATGACGCTGCGCAGCTCGGCCCAGAGGCCGCGCCAATCCTCGCTCTCGAAGTTGAAGGGATAGATGTCCTGGTACTTCTTGGGCGGGTTCTCGGCGTACTGCACGCTGCCGTCGGGCCGCCAGCGAAACCAGTCGGGGTGCGCCTTCACATAGGGATGGTCGGGCGCGCACTGGAACGCGATGTCCAGCGCAATCTCGAGGCCGTGCTTCGCGGCCTCCGCATAAAGATGGCGAAAGTCTTCGGCCGTGCCGAGGGCCGGAAGAATCGACTTGTGCCCACCCTCCGCCGCGCCGATGGCCCAGGGGCTGCCCACGTCGTCGGGTCCGCTGGCCAGTGCGTTGTTGGGCCCCTTGCGCTGCATGCGGCCGACGGGGTGAATCGGCGGAAAGTAGAGCACGTCGAAGCCCATGGCCGCGATGGCCGGCAGGCGCGCTTCCACGTCCTTGAAGGTGCCGTGCACGCCGGGCGTCGGGCTGGCCGAGCGCGGGAACAGTTCGTACCAGGTGCTGAAACGCGCGCGCTCGCGCTCGGCCTCCAGCGGCAGCTCGACCGGAAAGCGCACCTGGTGGCGGCGGTCGGGATGGCGGCGCGCAAGCATGGCCAGTTCTTCGTCGAGCGCCAGCGCCTTGAGGGTTGACACCTCGGACGACGGATGGGCCGCCACGGCATCGAGCTCGGTCGCCCATCGGGCGAGCGTCTGCCTGTCGGCGCCCTCTGCGCGCTCGGCGGCCGCGGCCACTTCCAGTGCGCCCACCTGCGACGCGATGCGCACGTCGTCGGCCTCGACTCGGCGCGTCATTTCGCTGCGCCACGATTCGAAGGGATCGACCCACGCCACCGCGGTGTAGTAGTAGCGCCCGAGGGCCGGCGGCGAGAAGGAAGCCTCCCATACGTCGTTGACCAGCAGCTTCATCGGCACTTCGCGGAACTCGGCCTTGTCGTGCGGCCGCCAGCACAGCTGCACGCGCAGCACGTCGTGGCCATCGGTGAAGCAATGCGCCTTCACGCGCACCATTTCTCCCACCACGCACTTGACCGGAAAGCGGCCGTTGTCCACCGACGGCAAGATGGCGTCGATGACCGCGCGCCGTTCGCCGTCGCGCACCTCGGGCATTCTTGAAGTTGCGGGTGACTGCGGGGTAGCGAACAGTTTTTTCATGATGGCCGGTGTTCGAGGATCAGCGTGGAAAGCGGCGGCAGGGTCATGGACACCGACTGCATGCGGCCATGCGAACGCACGGGCGCCGATTCCACGCCACCCAGGTTGCCCCAGCCCGAGCCGCCGAATTCCACCGCGTCGGTGTTAATGAGTTCGTGCCAGAAGCCGCCCTGCGGAACCCCCAGGAGATAGTTGGTGCGCGGCACCGGCGTCATGTTGCTGACCACCAGCAGCGGCGGATGGCCGTCGCGCGCCTTGCGCAAGAAGGCGAACACGCTGTGTTCGGTATCGTCCGCTGTGACCCACTCGAAACCCGACGCGGTGAAGTCCTGCTGGTGAAGCGCGGGCGCGCCGCGGTACACGCGGTTGAGCTGCGCTACCAGCCGCTGCAGGCCCGAGTGCCCTTCCAGGTCGCACACCCACCACTCAAGTTCGCCGTCGTGCGTCCATTCGCGCCGCTGCCCGAACTCGCCGCCCATGAAGAGCAGCTTCTTGCCGGGGTGCGCCCACATGAAGCCGAACAGCGCGCGCAGATTCGCGAATTGCTGCCACGGGTCGCCGGGCATCTTGCCCAGCAGCGAGCCCTTGCCGTGGACCACCTCGTCGTGCGACAGCGGCAGCACGAAGTTCTCGTGGAACGCATAGACCAGCGAGAACGTCATCTTGTGGTGGTGGTACTTGCGATGGATGGGCTCTTCCTTCATGTAGGCGAGCACGTCGTGCATCCAGCCCATGTTCCATTTCTCGCCGAAGCCCAGGCCGTCCATGTCGGTGGGGCGCGAGACGCGCGGCCAGGCGGTCGACTCCTCGGCCACGGTGATCGTGTCGGGATGCTCGCGGTACACGGCGCGGTTCAGCGTCTGCAGGAAATCGATCGCCTCCAGGTTCTCGCGGCCGCCATGGCGGTTGGGAATCCATTCGCCGTGGTTGCGCGCATAGTCCAGGTACAGCATCGAGGCGACCGCATCCACGCGCAGCCCGTCGAGGTGGTAGCGGTCCAGCCAGAAGAGGCCCGACGACACGAGGAAGCTGCGCACTTCCGAGCGCCCGTAGTTGAAGATGCTCGAGTTCCACTCCGGATGAAAGCCCTGGCGCGGATCGGCATGCTCGTAGAGGTGCGTGCCATCGAAGTAAGCGAGGCCGTGCTCGTCGGTCGGAAAGTGGGAGGGCACCCAGTCGAGCAGCACGCCGATCTCGTTCTGGTGCAGATGGTCGACCAGGTACATGAAGTCCTGCGGCGAGCCGAAGCGCGCGGTCGGCGCAAAGTAGCCGGTGGTCTGGTAGCCCCAGGAGCCGTAGAACGGATGCTCGGTCACCGGCATGAGCTCGACGTGCGTGAAGCCCATCTTGTTCACATACGCCGCAAGTTCGTGGGCGATCTCCCGGTAGCCCATGAACTGGCCATCGCGCCGGCGCCACGAGCCCAGGTGCACCTCGTAGACGGACATGGGCGCGTCCAGTGCGTTGCGCGCACCACGGATGGCCATCCATTCGTGGTCCTGCCATTCGTAGGAAAGTTCGCAGATGCGCGAGGCCGTGGCGGGCGGCGGCTCGCTGCAGAACGCCACGGGGTCGGCCTTGTCGACGACGAAGCCGCCAAAGCGGGAACGGACACGGTATTTGTAGGCCTGGCCCAGCGCCGCGTGGGGAACATGGCCTTGCCAGATGCCCGTGCCGTCCGGGGACGGCGAAAGCGGATCGGCTTCGCCCGACCAGTAGTTCCAGTCGCCGACCACCGACACCGACTCGGCGTTGGGTGCCCAGACGGCGAAATGCGCGCCGCCGTCTTTATCCGGGTGGCAACCCAGGAGGTCGTACAAGCGGGAATGGGTTCCTTCCCGGAACAGGTAGGCGTCTTGTGCTTCTGGCTTTCTTGGCGTCGGGTTCACTGGCACCGGTGTTCCTTGCGTGCAGAAGGCCAGCGAACCGGGTGCCCAAAAGGAGCACGCTTGCGGCTTTCACAAGACCTGACCGCCCAATTTGCAAAAAAATCGAGCCCGGCGGTTAAGGCTGATGCCGCCTTGCCGTGTCGGAGAGTTGCCCATCACGCGACAGGGTTTGGCAAACCCGGGCGCGATGTGGCTTTTTTACTTACGCGGCAATCCGCGAATCGGTTTGGGCCGCGTCGTGCGACGTCGCGGACATGGTAGAGAAGTCGCCCACGGTCAGGTCGATGGGCGCACGCGGGTTCTCACGGTAGCGCCGGAGCGCGGCGGCACTGATGGCTTCGCAGTTCGTCCTGCAGGTGTCCAGCAGGCGGTCGCCCAGGTTCCTGGTGCCGAACACATCGTGCAGGGTCTCCTCCGAGATCTGCGCGATGATGCGCGCGCCATCATGGCCGTCGGGATAGATCGCGAATCGGACGGTCGCCGTGTCAAAGCAGTAGATCCCTTCGAAGTCCATGGCTGTCTCCTGATCTTTCGAGCTCGTTCATTGCAGTTCGAATTCAGCGCGGCTCCACGCAACCGGCGGGATGGACTTCCGCGCATATGCGAGAAGGATGCGCCCTACAGGCCTTGAGAGGGCCGGGAATCGTGGCCGCGTGCGCGTAAGACTTGCTGCAATCCATGTCTGCCACGCCCACCGATGAGCCAGTTCTTCAGGCCCACGTGGCGGGGCATGGCTTGCTCTGCCTCGCCCGGATACCGGATGCGAGCCAGTTCCTCGCGGCCTTTTTCCGTGATGGCCAGCACCTGTGCAGCGGGCTCGGCGCCGGAAAGTTTCATTGGATCGGACGGAGCCGGAACGAAAGCGATCACGAGCCCGGCCTGGCGAAGAATCCGGACTCCGTCGATTTCCTTGGGCGTCCGGAAAGACACGGGCAGGCGGGATGCGGCAATCTGCTTGAGCAGGTCCATCGACATGGCAAATCTCCTTCAGGTTTGGAATGACGATTGACGATTTCGATGACGAACGAAATAGGTTTGGCGGCCGGGCTTTCAAGAGCGCGGACGATTGGTTTTTTTTCTTCGCGAGGCGCATTCCATAGCACGCAAGCAATCGGCGCAAGCCACGCGAAAGGCGCGAAAAACCCCCTCTTGAAAAAGCGCAGCCAGCGTCTATTTCGCATATCGGAAGCGCTGGAGACGCCTCCGGCGCTCCGTTCAACTTTTGTTTTGAATGGAGGTTTTCGCTATGTACCGATCCCTGTTCCCGCGCGACATGTTCGCCGAAATGGATCGCCTGCAACGCGAGATGCAGCAGGCCTTCGATCTGTCTCCGACCATCCGTGGCTTCGGCCGTAATGGCTTCCCGGCCCTGAACATCGGCGGCACGCCGCAAACGGTGGAGATTTATGCGTTTGCGCCGGGTGTCGACCCGTCGAGCCTTGAAGTCAACCTGGAGCGCGGCCTTCTCACCATCGCCGGAAAGCGCGAGAACGCGCTGCCGCAAGAGGACGAGAAGGCGGCCGTCCACATCAACGAACGCTTCGAGGGGCAGTTCCGCAGGGTGCTGACTCTGCCCGAGGACGCCGACCCCGAAGCCGTGACGGCCAAATGCCGCGACGGCGTGCTGCACATCTCGGTGCAGCGCCGCGCTTCGTCGCAGCCGCGCCGCATTACCGTTCAGTAAGACAAGAGACGAAAGGAGAGACGACCATGACTACCAACACATCGCCTAGCGTTTCCGAACGGGCGCAGCTCGCCCGCAAGGGCAAGGAAGACGACACGCGCTACAGCGACGCCGCGCTCACGCCCCCGGTGGACGTGATCGAGGACAGCGGCGGCATCACGCTCTATGCCGACCTGCCGGGTGTCTCGCGCGACAAGCTCGGCCTGCACGTGGCTTCGGACACGCTGACCATCGAGGCGGAGTCCGACCTGTCGGTGCCCGAGGGTCTCGAGTCGAGCCACACCGAAGTGGGCCTGGGCCGCTTCCGCCGCGTGTTCACGCTGAGCAAGGAGCTGGACACCGGCAACATCTCGGCGGAGCTCAAGCAAGGTGTGCTGAAGCTGCGCATTCCGAAGGCCGAGCACGCCCAGCCGAGGCGCATCGAGATCCAGGCGTCCTGAGTGGCCTGACTGGCCTGAGTGGGTGATGGACATGTGCTCCGGGAGGTGATGAAAGATGAGCGGGACCGAACGACTGGCGCGCCTGCGCGCCGACGCCGCAGCCCTGAGCCCGCGCGCCGCGCACATTGCACTGGCGCTTCTGCCCGCCGTCGAACACCTGCCGGACGCATGGAAGGCGGCCCTGCGCAAGACGCTGGCGCACCGCGCCAGCGCCACGGCGCCGCTCTCGCCCGTCGAGTTCGATGCGATACGCGTCACTGCCGCCAGCTTGCCGGATGCGTATCCCGAATGGGTAGTGACAGACCCGGAACACCCGAAGGCGCGCGAGCTGATCGTCAATGCCTGGCAGGCCGCGCAGCATGCGCGGCCCGACCACGGGCAGCGCCGCGCCTGACGAATCCGGCGCCCGCACGGCACCCCCTGCCCTCTGCGTGGCAGCGCATGCCTACGCCGATGTGCGCATCCCCCTACAGCGTCCTCGCGTCCGCAAAAATAAGGTGGGGGCAAGGACATCGAAATGGCTTTCGAATCTTTCCGCGATCGCAAGTACGCGGGCCGCGCGCTCGCCAGGCGCCTGGCACTCTTCGCCGGCCGCCGCGACGTGACGGTGCTGGCCTTGCCCCGCGGCGGCACCCCTGTCGCCTACGAAGTTGCCAAGGCGCTTCATGTGCCCCTCGACGTGCTGGTGGTGCGCAAGCTCGGCGTGCCGTGGAACCCTGAATTTGCCATGGGTGCCATCGCCAGCGGCGGTGAGCGGCTCATCGACGACATGCTGGTGCGCGAGCTCGGCATCTCCACCCGGGACGTCGAGGAAGTCGCGAGCAACGAAGCGTGCGAGCTCGAACGGCGCGAGCGCGTGTACCGCGGCGGGCGGCCCGCGCCCGACCTGCGCGGCCGCACCGTGATCCTGGTGGACGACGGGCTTGCCACCGGCTCGACCATGCGCGTTGCCGTGCGCGCGGTGCGCCGCCAGTCACCAGCCCGCGTCGTGGTGGCCGCGCCCGTGGCGGCGCCCGAAGCCTGCGAGCTTTTGCGCGGCGAAGCCGACGAGGTGGTGTGCGCCGAGATGCCCGATCCCTTCCTGGGCGTGGGCCGCTGGTACCTGGATTTCTCGCAGACCAGCGACGAGGAAGTGTGCCGCCTGCTCGATGACGCGAACCGCCGCAGCCCGCGCTCCTCCTGAGGACAACGAACGATGCAGCCATCACGCATTTCACGAGAGACCGACGCATTACGCGCCGCAGCCCGCCCGATGGACGGCTCCGCAGGCGACCATGACGCCCTGCTCGACCTGATCGGCGACGCGCACTACGTACTGCTCGGCGAAGCCTCGCACGGCACGCACGAGTTCTATGCGGCGCGAGCCGACATCACGCGCCGCCTGCTGGCCGAGAAGGGTTTCAACGCCGTGGCCATCGAAGGCGACTGGCCCGACGCCTATCGCGTCAACCGCTATGTGCGCGGCGACGGCGAAGACGCCAGCGCGCGCGACGCGCTGGCGGGCTTCCGGCGCTTTCCCACCTGGATGTGGCGCAACGAAGATGTGGCAGGCTTCGTCGAATGGCAGCGCGCCTTCAACGAGGCAAATCCAGCGCAGGGAAAGACCGGCTTCTACGGGCTGGACCTGTACAGCCTGCACGCCTCGATCGAAGCCGTGCTGGCCTACTTCGACCGGACCGATCCGGACACCGCACGCAGCGCGCGCGAACGCTACGGCTGCTTCGACCGCTTCGGCGATGGCGGGCAGGTCTACGGCCTGATGGCGGGCCTGGGCAAGTCGGACTCATGCCGGCAGGAAGTGATCGACACGCTGGTCGAGATGCGCCGTGCTTCAGGCGATGCATGGCGCAGCGGCAATGCGGCCAGCGAGGAAGAGGCCTTCAATGCCGAGCAGAACGCGCGCCTGGTGAAGAACGCCGAGGCGTACTACCGCTCGATGTACCTCCACGACGTATCGTCCTGGAACCTGCGTGACCGGCACATGGTCGAGACGCTGGGCGAACTGGAGCGCCATCTGTGGCGCTCCAGCGAACGGCCGAAGATCGTGGTGTGGGCCCACAACTCGCATTTGGGCGATGCGCGCGCGACCGAAATGGGCGAGCAGCGCGGCGAGCTGAACGTCGGCCAGCTGGTGCGCGAACGCCAGGGCCGCGACGCGGTGCTGGTGGGCTTCACCACCCACACGGGCACCGTCATGGCGGCGTCCGATTGGGGTTCGGCGCCCGAGCGCAAGCAGGTTCTTGCCTCCCGGCCCGACAGTTATGAAGGGCTCATGCACGACACCGGCCTCGAACGCTTCATGCTGCCCCTGCGCGGCGAGGGAAGCCATTTCTTCGCGCTGCGGGAGCAGCGGCTGGAGCGCGCCATCGGCGTCATCTACCGCCCCGAGACCGAGCGGCAGAGCCACTATTTCTTTGCGCGCCTGCCGGTGCAGTTCGATGCGCTGCTGCACTTCGACCGCACCCGCGCGGTCGACCCGCTGGAGCGCGATGCGGCCGCATCGGACACCGAGGTTCCGGAAACCTATCCGTCCGGCAAGTAGGCGTTGCTGAAAGCGGCCAGAAGATACTGCCGCTATGCAGCTGCCGCAGCGCAGAGTTCGCTGGCTACTGCGCGACGATCACCCCCTCGAGCGGCTGCAGCACCAGTTCACCCTTCACCGCGCCGGTGCGGTCCGCATGCGTCGAGGCGAGCACGACGGTGTCGGCTGGCAGCAGCTCCGCGGCCACGGGGGTCTCGCTGGTGGCGAAGTTCAGCAGCACCACCAACCGCCGCGTGCCCGCGCTTCTTGCATAGGCCAGCACATCGGCCCCGGCTTCGAGTTGCTCGTGGCTTCCTTCGTGCAGCGCGTGCTCATTGCGCCGCAGCGCGATCAGCTTCTTGTAGAGCTGCAGCATGGAGGCCGGGTCGCCCTGCTGCGCCTCGACGTTGCGCATGCTCCAGTCGCCGCCCAGGCGCAGCCAGGGCGTGCCGTCCGTGAAGCCGGCGGCGTGCGCGCCGCTCCACTGCATGGGGGTGCGCTGCGGGTCGCGCCCAAGGCCCTTGCCGGGCTCGTTCTTCTCGAACGGGTCTTGCACTTCGTCGGGTGGAATGGGAACGTCGGTGAGACCGATCTCATCGCCGTAGTAGAGCGTGGGCGTGCCGCGGAGCGTGAGGAGCAGCATGGCCGCGAGCCGCGCCCTCTCCTGCCCGACACGGCTCGCGATGCGCGGCTTGTCGTGGTTGCCGAGCACCCAGTTGGGCGCCGCGCCATGAGGCAATGCCGCTTCGTAGTTGCGCACGATGCGGTCGATTTCGGCCGCATGCCACGGCGCGGTGATGAGCTGAAAATTGAACGGCAGCTGCACGCCCTGCAGCAGCCCGTCGGAGGTGCGTCCGTAGTACGCCATGAGCCGCTCCAGCGGCAGATAGAGCTCGCCGATCAAAACGCGCGCGGAAGCCTCGTCGCTGAACTCGTCGACCACGCGGCGCATCTCGACAATGATGTCCTGCATCTCCGGGCGGTCGGTGGTGTACAGCGGCAGCAACTGGTGCGAGGGATCCTGCCCCGCCTGGAACGAGGGGTTCTGCGGGTTGTCGCGAAACTCGACGTCCTTGATGAGGTGATACAGCACGTCGACGCGAAAACCGTCCACGCCGCGGCGCAGCCAGAAGCGCAGAACGTCGTACATGGCCTTGCGAACCTCGGGGCTGCGCCAGTTGAGATCGGGCTGCTCCTTGAGGAACGAATGGCAGTAGTACTGCCCGCTGGCTTCGTCGAAGGTCCATGCGGGTCCGCCGAAATTGCTGAGCCAATTATTGGGTGGGCCGCCGCCGGGCGCGGGGTCTTGCCACAGGTACCAGTCCCGCTTGGTGTTGTTACGGGAGGCCCGGCTCTGCACGAACCAGGGGTGCCGGTCCGACGTGTGGTTGGGCACGAAGTCCAGCACCAGCTTCAGGCCTCGGGCCTTGCACTCGGCCGCGAGCGAATCGAAGTCCTCCAGCGTGCCAAAGCGTGGGTCGACGTTGCAGTAGTCGGATATGTCGTACCCGAAATCGGCCATTGGTGAGGGGTAGATCGGCGAAATCCAGACAGCATCCACGCCAAGCTCGACCAGATAATCGAGCCGCCTCTGGATGCCTTGCAAGTCGCCGATGCCGTCTCCATCGCTGTCCTGGAACGAACGCGGATAGATCTGATAGACGATTCCGTTCTTCCACCAAGCATCGGCCGACATCGAGTTTTCCTTTCGTGTTCTTGCATTGCGAGGTACCTATTCTTAGGAGGTTCCCCGGCATGATCAACGACCTTTGGTACAAGAACGCCGTGGTGTATTGCCTGTCCGTGGGAACCTTCATGGACTCCAACGGCGATGGCTGTGGCGACTTCGAGGGCCTGACGCGGCGGCTGGAGTACCTTCACGGCCTGGGTGTGACGACGCTCTGGCTGATGCCGTTCCATCCGTCGCCACGACGTGACGACGGCTACGATGTTTCGGACTATTACAACGTCGATCCCCGATTCGGTACGCTTGGCGACTTCGTCGAGTTCACGCATTCGGCCGAGCAGCTCGGCATGCGCGTGCTGATGGACCTCGTCGTCAACCACACCTCGGACCAGCACGCCTGGTTTCAGGAAGCGCGCAAGGACCGGAATTCAAAATACCACGACTGGTATGTCTGGTCCGACAAGAAGCCGCCCCGCTACGCCGACGGCGTGGTTTTTTCGGGCGTGCAGAAATCCACCTGGACGTTCGACAAGGTCGCACGGCGCTGGTACTTTCACCGCTTCTACGAATTCCAGCCCGACCTGAACACGGCCAACCCCGCCGTGCAGGCGGAGATCCTCAAGATCATGGGCTTCTGGACGCAGATGGGCGTGTCGGGATTCCGCATGGACGCGGTGCCTTTCGTGATCGGCGCCAAGGGCCCGAAGGTCGTCCATCCGACGGAAAAGTTCGACATGCTGCGGCAGTTCCGCGAGCTGCTTCAATGGCGCCGCGGCGACGCCATCATCCTGGCCGAGGCCAACGTGCTGCCGAAGACCAACATGGCCTACTTCGGCGACGAGGGCGAGCGGCTGCACATGATGTTCAACTTCCCGGTCAACCAGAACCTGTTCTATGCCATGGCCGCTGGCGACACGCGGCCACTTGCCAAGGCGCTGGAGTCGACCAGGGAGCGGCCCGCCACATCGCAATGGGGCATGTTCCTGCGCAACCACGACGAGCTCGACCTCGGGCGGCTGCGTCCGGCGCAGCGCCAGCGCGTGTTCGATGCCTTCGGCCCCGAGAAAGACATGCAGCTGTACGACCGCGGTATTCGCCGGCGCCTGGCGCCGATGCTCGGCGGCAACCGGCGGCGGCTCGAGCTTGCCTACAGCCTGATGCTCACGCTGCCAGGCACGCCGGTGATGCGCTATGGCGACGAGATCGGCATGGGCGACGACCTCAATCTGCCTGAGCGCACCTGCGCGCGCACGCCGATGCAGTGGTCCACCGAACGCCAGGGCGGGTTCACCACCTCGTCGAAACCGGTGATTCCGGTGATCTCGGGCGGCGCCTACGGCTTCGAGCACGTGAACGTGGCGGCGCAACGGCGCGACCCCGATTCGCTGCTCAACTGGATGGAACGCGTGATCCGCATGCGCAAGGAGGTACCGGAAATCGGATGGGGCGACTTCAAGGTGATTCCCCACGTGGAAAAGTCCGTGCTCGTGATCCGCTACGAATGGCGCGGCAATGCGGTGGCCTTCGTCCACAACTTCCGCGCGGACCCGCTCGAAATCAAGCTCGACGCCAAGTCATTCGGCCGGCACGGCGGGCAGCTGGTCAACCTGCTCTCCAATGCGCACAGCCGCGCCAACTCCAAGGGCACGCACTGCATGCTTCTGGAACCCTACGGCTACCGCTGGTTCCGTGTCGGTCCGCTGGACTATCTGCTCAAGCGCGAAGAGATGTGACGACGCTGGCCGGCAGCCCACGAACCATGGGGGATTGCGCGAGGTACCCCTCCCCTCTCTTCTGACACACTAGCGCGCAAAAGCGGGCCGCATCGCGATGCTTTTTCCACGCCAATGAACTCATCAGGTCTCAGGAATATCCACATCAGCTTGAACACGCGCCTCAGTCTCGGTGTGGCCGCGGTGGTGCTGGCGGCCACGCTGGCCATTGCAACCGTTGCGTTGCAGTTGGTGAAGACGAGCATGAAGGCCTCGATCGAAAGCGAAGCGTTCGCGCGGCTGACGGCCATTGCAAATACAGTAGACCAAAAGTTCATCAGCCGGCGCACCCTGCTCGAGACCTTTGCAGACGGCGTGGACACGAACGGCTCCCTGGACGCAGCAACATTGCAGGCCTTCATCGAAAGGCACCCGTCGCTGCGGAAGGCCTTCAGCAATGTCGCGTTCTTTACGGCCGAGGGCGACCTGGTCGCGAGCCTCAGCGGTGCGCAGCAGCCCGGCCGGGTGAACATCAAGGACCGCCCCTACTTCAAGCAAACGCTCGCATCCAGGACCGGCGTCCTCTCCGAACCTTATCTGAACCGGCTCAACGGCCTGGCACAGGTTGCCCTCACCGAGCCCGTTCTGGGCCTTGACGGCCAAGTGAAGTACGTGATTTCAGGCGCCATCAACCTGAAGGAACGCAACATATTGGGCGAGCTCGCGGACATCAGCTTCGGCCAGACCGGCTACCTGTTCATCACCAGCACGGAAGGTAGCGTGATCGACCATCCGTCGACGGAGCGCATCATCAACCAGACGGGCCTGAAGGGCGTGGGCAACCCCGAGATCGATCGTCCGATGGAAGGCTACGAAGGCGCGGCCGAGGGCGTCAACCATGCCGGCGTGCACGCCCTGTATGCCTTCAAGCGGCTGCGCGAGACCAACTGGGTCATGGGCTCCATGTATCCCAGCAGGGAAGCGTTCGCCCGGATCGACGCGATCGAGCGTTCAGCCTGGATCGGCGCGGTGGTGCTCGCGATGCTTGCCGGCGCCCTGGCGCTGGGCCTGGTGCGCCGCCAGCTCAGGCCCCTCACGCATCTGCACCGGCACATGCTCGACGTGGACAACCCGGCGCTCGAAACGGCCGTGCCGCGCACCTATGCGCGCGACGAGATCGGCGACATTGCGCGTACCTTCGACACGCTGATGTGGCAGCGCAAGTCGAGCGAGAAATTCCTGCGCGACATCACCGACAACCTCCCCGCGATGGTGTCGCACGTCGATGCGCAAGGCCGCTACACCTTCGTGAATGCGCCCCTCTGCAGAAAGCTCGATCGCGGCGCGGCCCAGCTGATCGGGCGGGAGGCGCGGAGCTTTGGCGAAGACGACGAAGCCATGAAGACCGCCGTCGAGCGCGTGATGGCCGGCGAGGCGGTGAGTTTCGAAAGACGGGGCGAGGCGAGCCGGGGCGAGGAAGACCGCTACTTCCAGACCGAACTCATCCCCGACCGCAACAAGGCCGGACAGGTTCGCGGCTACTACGCCATGACCTCGGACGTGACGGAGCGCAAGCGCATCGAATTCAGCCTGGCGCACAGCGAAGCGCAGGTCCGCATCATTGCGGACAACATACCTGCGCTGGTGTCGCACGTCGATGCGTCGCTGCGCTACACCTTCGTGAATGCCCAGGTCATGGCGCTGCACAGGGAACGTGCGATGGTCGGCCGGTCGATGCCCGAGGTTCGGGGCGCCGCCGATTTCGCTGTCGTGGCGCCCGCCTACGAGCGCGCGCTGGCCGGCGAAACGGTGGTCATCGAGAAAGCCGGCGATGCGGCGCTGGGCATCGGCGAGCGGACCTTCAAGGCCCACTACATTCCCGACCAGGACGCGAACGGCGTGGTGCAGGGCGTGTTCGCCATGACCTTCGACATCACCGACGAGGTGAACATACGCAAGGCCCTGACCGCCCAGGAAAAACGGCTGCGCGACGTGACCGACAGTATTCCGGCGCTGGTGGGCTACTTCGACAGCAACGAGAACTGCCTGTTTGCCAACAGCCGCGCGCGGCGCATGGCCGGCCTTGGCGACGGTCCGCTCGATGGCGTGACGATGCGCTCGGCCGTGGGCAAGGCGGTGTACCGGCAGCAGCGGCCCTACCTTCCGCTGGTGCGCGAGGGCAAGTCGGTGCGCTTTCCGGTCCAGGCCCCGCTCTATGGAAAGACCGGCTATTTCCAGGTCAACCTGATTCCCGACATGGACCCGGACGGCAAGTTCATCGGCTTCTACCTCATGTCTTTCAACATCACCGCCTTGAAGCAGGCGGAGCTGCGGCAGGCCGAAAGCGAAATGCGCCTGCGCACCATCACCGACAACCTGCCGGCCCTCATCACCTACATCGACCGCGACGAGAAAATCACCTTTGCCAATGCCACCTACCGCGAGTGGATGGGCGTGGATCCCGCCCGGTTGCTGGGCCGCCATGTGAGCGAGGTGGCGGGCGAAGAACTGTATCTTTCACGCAAGGCCATGATCGAGCGTGCGCTGGCCGGCGAGCGTGTCGAGTTCGAGGCCAAGACCCGGACGAAGGACTTCGACCGCACGACCCGCGTGAGCTACGTGCCCGACATCGGTCCCGACGGCATCACGCGCGGAATCTTCTCTCTCAGCCTGGACATCAGCGCCCTGAAGGCGGTGGAGCGCCAGTTGATCGACCTGGCCCGCCTCGATCCGCTCACGGGCTTGTCGAACCGGCTCGCCTTCAACGAGTACCTGCCCAGCGCCCTCGCCCGCGCCCAGCGCTCGGGCAACGCACTGGCGGTGCTGTTTCTGGACATCGACCACTTCAAGACCATCAACGACACCTTCGGCCATGCGACCGGCGACGGTGTGCTGGTGGAATATGCAAAGCGCCTGCTGGCCAGCGTGCGAAGCACCGACACGGTGGCGCGCCTTGCCGGCGACGAGTTCGTGGTGGTGCTGGAAAACGTGCACACGCGCGAAGCTGCCGTGGCCGTGGCACGAAAGATCGTCAACCTGATCGCCACCTCGGCCTTCGAGCTCGACGGCCAGAGCCTCAGGGTCACCACCAGCATCGGCATTGCGTTCCACCAGCCCGGCGACGCCGCCGTCGCCGTCACCGATGCCGACCTGCTGGCGCGTGCCGACGCGGCGCTTTACCGCGCCAAGTCGGCGGGCCGCAACACCTTCGGATTTTCCGATTGACGCGCCTCGGCCGCGCCGACTTCGTTCTGAATACTTTCGTAGTGCTGCGTTGCGCCCGCACTGCGCGGCCGGCGCGCCTTTGCTGACAAGGCCCGCCGGCCCCCTCAGAATCGCCCCACAGGAGATCCATTCATGTCCCCCACCGAAGTCGTCACGCCCGAGCAATTGCTGCATGCGCTGGAGGTTCAAAGCCGTATGCCGATACTGCGCATCGGCCAGGCGCTGATGGCGCTCGGCGTGCTCACCGAAGAGCAGTTGCGCGCGGGCCTGGAGCAGCAGAAGCTCGACCGCAGCGTGCCGCTCGGCGAAACGCTGGTGCGCATGGGCGTGGTCACCCGGGCGCAGTTGCAGTCCGCGCTGGTGCGCAAGATGGGCTATCCGCTCGTGAACCTGCATGTGTTTCCCGTGGCCGTGAACGCCTTGCGCACCCTCAGCCACGGCGCGGCGCGGCGCCTGCAGGTCATGCCGCTCATGATCCACGAGGGGCGCCTCATCGTTGCGCTCGACGACCCTGCGAGCCGGCTGGCCGCGATCGACGAGGTGGAGTTCATCACGCAGATGAAGGTAGTGCCGGTCATCGGGGAGTGCCTGGTGCTGGACACCGTGCTCTACAAGGCTTACGGAAAACTCGGGCAGGACACGCCCGACCCCACCATCGTCCACGATCCCTCGCGGCCGCTCGACTTCGACGCGGGGGGCACCAGCGACCTGCTGGTCACCCTGGAGAAAGAAGAGCGGCAAGAGCGCGCGCCCGCGGTCGAAGAGGCGCCCATCGAACAGTCGGACAACTCGCTGGTGCGGATGATCAACAGCATGATCATCGATGCGCACCGCGAAGGCGCGTCGGACATCCACATCGAAAGCTATCCGGGCCAGGAGAAGACCCGCATCCGGTTTCGTAAGGACGGGCGGCTGCGCACCCACCTGGAGCTGCCGGCCACCTATCGCAACGTGGTGGTGGCGCGCATCAAGATCATGTGCGACCTGGACATCAGCGAACGGCGCAAGCCGCAGGACGGCAAGATCAACTTCGCCAAGTATTCGCCGCAGCACCGCATCGAGCTGCGCGTGGCCACCATCCCCACCGCCAACGGCCTCGAAGACGTGGTGATGCGTATCCTGGCCTCGGCGCAGCCCCTTGCGCTGAAGCAGCTCGGGCTCTCCGAGCGAAACCTGGCGCTGTTGACGCAGGCGATCGAACGCCCCTATGGCATGGTGCTTTGCGTGGGCCCCACGGGTTCGGGCAAGACCACCACCCTGCACTCGGCGCTCATGCACATCAACACGCCCGAGCGAAAAATCTGGACCGCCGAAGACCCGATCGAAATCACCCAGCCGGGCCTGCGCCAGGTGCAGGTCAATCCGCGCATCGACTGGACCTTTGCCAAGGCGCTGCGGGCCTTCGTGCGCGCCGATCCCGACGTGATCATGGTCGGCGAAATCCGCGACGAGGAAACCGCCAAGACCGCCATCGAGGCTTCGCTTACCGGCCACCTCGTGCTGTCGACGCTGCACACCAACAGCGCGCCCGAAACCGTGACGCGGCTGCTGGACATGGGCATGGACCCGTTCAACTTCGCCGATTCACTCTTGGCGGTGCTGGCGCAACGGCTGGTGCGTCGGCTCTGCGAGCGTTGCGTCCAAAGCCGGCCCATGCGTGCTGAAGAAGTCGAGGAACTGCTGTCCGACTACATGCATTCATTCGCCGCGCACGACGCCATGCAGGCCGAGCGCGAGGCGGTGCACAAGCACTGGCTCGGCCAGTATGGCCGCGACGGGCAGCTGCAAGTCTTCACGAGCACCGGATGCCCGCACTGCGACAGCACCGGTTTCAACGGGCGCGTGGGCATTCACGAACTGATGGTGATCTCCAGGACGTTGCGCCGCTTGGTCCAGAACGGCGCCCGCGCCGAGGAACTGCAGGATGCCGCCATGCAGGAGGGCATGCGCACCCTGCGCCAGGACGGCATCGACAAGGTTCTTGCGGGCAAGACCACCATCGAAGAGGTCCGCGCAACCAGCAACGTGTGAGTCAGCGCCGGATGGCGCAAGGCGTGCCGCCGCTCAGGCGGCGTCCCACGCCACCGGCGGCAGCGTGGCGATGGCGGGGCGGGCGAACAGGAATCCCTGGAACAATTCCACGCCCAGCGACCGGAGCGCGTGCACTTCGTCCGAAGACTCGACGCCTTCCGCAACGGCACGGATGCCCAGCTCCAGGCACGTGCCGACAAAACCCCGCACGATGCTGAGCCGGACCGGGTCGTTGTGAATGTTGCGCACCAGGCCCATGTCGATCTTCACCACGTCGGGCTGGAACTCCGCAAGCAGTTCGAAGCCCGCATAGGCGGCGCCGAAGTCGTCGATGGCCGAGGTGAAGCCGTAGCCCTTGTAGGTGCGAAAGGCGGCCGCCAATGCCGGCAGGTCGGCCACGCGTTCGCCTTCGGTGATCTCGAACATCAGGCGGTGGACCGGAAAGTTGCAGCGCTGGGCGGCTTCCATGGCGGTATGAAAGCACTCGGTCTGCCCGGCCACGTCGTTGGGCATGATGTTGAGGCTGAGCTTCGATTGCATGCCCAGTTCGGATGCGGTTTCAATGGCTTTCACGCGGCAAGCTTCATGAAACGCGAACCGGTTCTGCGGGTTCACGCGCGAGAAGACTTCCAGGGCGCCCTCTCCCGCGGCGCCCCGCACCAGCGCTTCGTGCGCAAAGACTTCCCGCCGCTCGAAGTCCACGATGGGCTGGAAAGCCATGACGAACCCGGCGTCGAAACCCCGGGAAAAGCTGGCATCGGCCGTTGCTCCGGTAATCACTGGAATGGATCCTCAGGAATAGGCCAAGTAATTGAATAGTGCACAGTCTTCAAATGTAACCTGTCTGTCACCGATCCGGCTAACCGTGGTTTTTCCGCCGCAGTTCCGACTTTTCGTGCTCAAGCTCAGCCCGCGGGCAGCGCCAGTTCGACCCACGCTGGCGCGTGATCGCTTGCCCCGGGCCGGCCGCGCACCTCGCGGTCCACGTTCGCGTCGACCAGCAGGGGCGCGAGTTCGTCGTTCAGCAGCAGATGGTCGATGCGCAGCCCCGCGTTGCGGGGCCATCGGTTTCGCCAGTAATCCCAATAGGTGTAGACCGCCTCGCCCGGATGCCGAGCACGGATGGCGTCGGTCCACCCCTGCTCGAGCAGCCGCGCGAAGGCGGCGCGGCTTTCGGGCTGCAGCAGCGCATCGTCCCGCCATGAGGCCGGGTTGTAGATGTCGGCGTCGGTGGGCACCACGTTGAAGTCGCCGGCCAGCACCACCGGCAGGCCGCAGTGGAAGAGGCGCCTTGCATGGGCGTTGAGCCGCTCGAACCATTCGAGCTTGTAGTCGAACTTGGGACCGGGCTGCGGGTTGCCATTGGGCAGGTAGAGGCATCCGACGATCACGCCGTTCACCACGGCTTCGATGTAGCGGCTCTGGCTGTCTTCGAAATTGCCGTCGAGGCCGCGGCCCGTTTCGATCGGTTCACGTCCGCGCGCCAGGATGGCCACGCCGTTCCACGAGCGCTGCCCGTGGAACACCACGCCGTAGCCCGCCTCGCGGATCGCGGCCGCGGGAAAGCCCATGTCGGGCGCCTTGAGTTCCTGCAGGCACGCGACGTCGGGGCAGGACTCGGCCAGCCACTCCAGGAGGCGCGGCAACCGGCCGTTGACGCCGTTGACGTTGAAGGTCGCGATCTTCATGAACCCTGCACCGAAGAAGTACCGGATTCCGGATCATGGCCCTGAAGGCGCCCGGGCCATGTCGGAGAACACGCCCTGCGGGGAGCCCGGCGCCCCCCGGCCGATCGCCTGCCCCCGTCGTCAGGCCGTCTTCGCGCCCTTTTCGTACCAGCCCTGCGACCTGTTGACCACCGCGACCACCAGCAGCATCACGGGCACTTCGATCAGCACCCCCACCACCGTGGCCAGTGCCGCGCCCGACTGGAAGCCGAACAAACTGATGGCCGTGGCCACCGCCAGCTCGAAGAAGTTGCTGGCGCCGATCAGCGCCGACGGGCCCGCCACGCAGTGCGCCACGCCCAGCTTGCGGTTGAGCACATAGGCCAGCCCCGAGTTCAGGAACACCTGGATCAAGATGGGCACCGCGAGCAGCGCAATCACCAGCGGCTGCCGCAGGATCGCTTCGCCCTGGAAGGCGAACAGCAGCACCAGCGTGAGCAGCAGCGCCGAGATCGACCATGGCCCGAGCCGCGCGGCAACCGCCTGGAAGTGCGCCGTGCCCTTCTTGAGCAGCTGCCTTCGCAGCAGCTGCGCAATGATCACCGGCACCACGATGTACAGGCCCACCGACGTCAACAGCGTGTCCCACGGCACGGTGATCGACGACAGTCCGAGCAAGAGCGCAACCACCGGCGCGAAGGCCACCACCATGATCGCGTCGTTGAGCGCCACCTGGGACAGCGTGAAGTACGGATCGCCCTTGCACAGCTGGCTCCACACGAACACCATCGCCGTGCACGGCGCCGCGGCCAGCAAGATGAGGCCCGCGACGTAGCTGTCCAACTGTTCCGGCGGCAGCAGCGGCGCAAACACGTGGCGAATGAAGATCCACCCGAGCAGCGCCATCGAGAAAGGCTTGACGGCCCAGTTGATGAAGAGCGTGACGCCAATGCCGCGCCAATGCGCCTTCACCTGACCGAGCGCTGCGAAGTCGATCTTCAGCAGCATCGGGATGATCATCACCCAGATGAGCACGCCCACCGGCACGTTGACCTTGGCCACCTCCAGCGATGCAATGCCGCGGAACACGCCAGGCAGCCACTGGCCGAGCGCAATGCCGGCCACGATGCACAGCGCGACCCAGATCGTGAGATAGCGTTCGAAGAAGCCGATGGCGGGCGGCGGCGCGGAAGATGCAACGGCGGCGGCGGTATTGGAGCTCATGAAAAGGTCAGCTTTCGGAAATCGCGGTCAGCGCCGCCTGGAGTTCGGCGTCGGGCATCGATTCGAGCGGCAGCGCCAGCAACTGCACGAGGCGGTAGGCAATGGCTTGGCGCGTCAGCTCGAAAGCCACCCGCTTGCCCTCGTCCCCGCCCGGTGCATTCGATGGATCGGGATAGCCCCAGTGAACCTTCACCGGGCTGCCGGGCCAATAAGGGCAGGTCTCCTGCGCCGCACTGTCGCAGACCGTGATGACAATGCGCATCACCGGGCTTGCATCGCCCGCGAATTCGTCCCAGCTCTTGCTGCGGTAGGGGGACACGTCCACGCCGGCGCCGACAAGCGCCTCGAGCGCGAAAGGATTCAGCCGCCCGCTCGGCGCACTGCCGGCGCTGTAGGCCCGCACGTCCTTCCCCGCCTTTTGCGCCAGGTGATTGAGCATGCCTTCGGCCAGCACGCTGCGCGCCGAGTTGTGCGTGCACAGGATCAGCACGTTGACAGTCATTGCGCGGCTCCCTTCGCCTTGGCCATGTTCGGGATCCGCGAATGAATGGTGACGGTATTGCTGCGCGGTGCGCAGCATGCGGATTCCGAACCGGCGAGCGCCCGCTTCTCGCCGTGCACGTTCAGATGCACGTGAAATCGCTTCATGGTTGCTCCTTGTTCAGCATGCACAAGCCTGCGCTGCCTGCGGCAGGCACGCCTCGCCCTGGCAGCAGTTTTCGGTGAGGTAGCCGATGAGCGCGTTCATCCGTTCGAACGCCGCGCGGTAGATCAGGTTGCGGCCGCTGCGCTCCTGCGTCACCAGCCCCGAATGGGTGAGCTCCTTCAGGTGGAACGACAGGCTGGTGGCCTGCACGTCGAGCGCTTCGACCAGCGCGCCGGGTGTGAGCCCCGCCGGGCCCGCCACCACCAGCGCGCGAAAGACCTGCAGGCGCACGGGCTGGGCCAACGCTGCGAGGGATCTGACGATGTCTTGTTCTTCCATATTTCAATAATAGTTGCATAATTGCAGGAATGCAAACACAGCCTTCTTCCATCACCATCTTTCACAACCCGGCATGCGGCACTTCGCGCAACACGCTGGCGCTGATCCGCAACAGCGGCGAAGAGCCGCAGGTCGTCGAATACCTGAAGACGCCGCCCAGCAAAGAGACGCTGCGCGAGCTGCTTGCCGCAATGAACATGGCGCCCCGCGCGCTTCTGCGCAAAAAAGGCACGCCGTATGAAGAGCTCGGCCTGGACGACGCAAAGTGGACGGACGAGCAGCTGATCGACTTCATGCTCGCGCATCCGATCCTCATCAACCGGCCCATCGTGGTCACGCCCCTCGGCACGCGCCTGTGCCGCCCCTCAGAAGAAGTGCTCGACATCCTGCCCTCGCCGCAACAAGGCGCGTTCACCAAGGAAGACGGCGAAGCCGTCATCGATTCGGAGGGCCGCCGTGTCCATCGCCCTGCGTGAGCTCCCCAACATCGACGCCGAGCTGTTCGACCGGCCCTCGTCCGAGCGACTGGCCAGCGCGGCATCGTTGCACCACGCACCGCGGTTCCTGCTGCTCTACGGCTCGCTGCGCGAGCGTTCCTACAGCCGCCTGTTGACCGAAGAGGCCGCGCGCCTGCTCGAAGCGATGGGCGGCGAAACGCGCATCTTCGATCCCGCCGGCCTGCCGCTGCCGGACAGCGCACCGGACGATCACCCCAAGGTGCAGGAGCTGCGCACGCTCGCGCAATGGGCCGAGGGCATGGTGTGGTGCTCGCCCGAGCGCCACGGTTCGATGACCGGCATCATGAAAGCGCAGATCGACTGGATCCCGCTCAGCGTGGGTGCCGTGCGGCCGACGCAGGGCAAAACGCTTGCCGTCATGCAGGTGTCGGGCGGATCGCAGTCGTTCAACGCGGTGAACCAGTTGCGCGTGCTCGGTCGCTGGATGCGGATGCTGACCATTCCCAACCAGTCGTCGGTGGCCAAGGCCTTTCTCGAGTTCGACGAAGCCGGCCGCATGAAGCCATCTTCGTACTACGAGCGGGTTGTCGACGTGATGGAAGAACTCGTGAAGTTCACGCTGCTCACGCGGGGCGCCGCCGACTACCTTGTCGATCGCTACAGTGAGCGCAAGGAAAGCGCCGAGCAGCTTTCGAAGCGGGTGAACCAGCGCGCCATCTGAGGCTTTGGCCCGACAATCGGCGCCCATGAACGCCAAGCCTTCGACGGCCGCGCCGGCCCCTCCATCGTCCGTGCCGCGCCCCATCCGCACCGCAGCCAGTCTGATTCTCTTGCGCGAAAGCGACCGCGGCATGGAGGTGCTGCTGCTGCGCCGCGCCGAAAAAGCCGACGACCAGAACAGCGGTGCCAGCGTGTTCCCGGGCGGCGTGGTCGACACGCATGACCGCAGTCTGCACCTGATGTGCAAGGGGCTGGACGACCTCGCCGCCAGCACGCGCCTCGGCATATCCGACGGCGGCCTCGATTACTACGCCGCCGCGGTGCGCGAATGCTTCGAGGAGGCCGGTATCCTGTTCGCGAGCGACAGCGAAGACCGCCTGGTCGAACTCGACGGTCTGCCCCCCGGCCGGCTCGAGGCCATGCGTCATGCGGCCGAACAAGGCACCGATGCGCTGCTTGCCATGTGCGAAGCACAAGGCTGGCTTCTGGCGATGGACCGGCTGGCCTATTTCAGCCACTGGCTGACGCCGCCCGGCATGCCGCGCCGCTTCGACACCCGCTTCTTCATCGCGCAAATGCCGTCCGCCCAAGACGTACGGCCCGACGGCCGCGAGATCGTGGCGCACATGTGGCTCAAGCCGGCCGAGGCGGTAGACCCCGCGCGCGGCCTCAAGCTGATGAATGTGACGCGGCGCACGCTCGAGCAGTTGGCTGCTTTCGACAGCGCCGAACACTGCATGACCCATGCGCGCGCGCTCACCGGCATTCCGCTGAACATGCCGCGCCTGGCCGACGGACCTGCGGGTCGGCGCGCGGTGAACATCGACGAGGCGGCCTATCAGGAGATCGGCCGACTCGACCCCGAGGGCCGAGGCGATGCACGCTATGCGCTCGAAGCGGGCCTGGCCACGCAGCTGTCGCCGCGCATCCGCCGCGTGGCCGGCGACGCGCAATCGCCGCACAGCTACTTCGTCAGCGGCGACGGCGGACAGTGGGCATTGATCGACCCTGCACCGCTGGGTTCGGCACAGGCCGGAGCGGCTCCGGGGCCCGTGCGCTGGCTGCTCTCGACCGCGGCCCGCACTGACGAATCGGCCGCCGCGCTCGAACATCTCCGATCGTCCTCATGGCCGGATGCCACGGTGCTGTGGCCTGAACCTGGGGAGACCCTCGACCTGAGTGGTGCCACGCTGCGCGTACTGCACTCAGGGGCGGCAATCGATGGCGCACAGGCACGCCAGTTTCTGCTGGCCGAGGAACGCTTCCTCTTCACCGGCGCTGCCGGAACGCCGGCGGTGCACACAAACGACGAGACCGAGTGGATCGCGCCGGCCAGCGGCTTCATCGTCCGGCGAATCGGCTGACCACGCCGATTCACAGCCTGCCGATGGCCGCCTTCAGTTCCTCGAGCGACGCGGGTTTCGGCAGATGCGCGTTGAAGCCCGCTTCGAGCGCGCGGCGTGCGTCGGCCCGCCGGCCAAAGCCGGACATGGCTATGGAAGGCAGTTCGCGCGTGCCCGGCCGCCGCCGCACCTCGGCAATGAACTGGTAGCCGTCCATCTCGGGCATGCCCAGGTCGGACACGAGTAGGTCGTAGTTGTTTGCATCGAGCAGCTCCAAGCCTTTTTTCGCGCTTTGCGCCACGTCGACGATCGCGCCTTCGAGCCGCAGCACCTCGGCAAACGGGGCCAGCGCATCGGCATAGTCGTCCACCGCGAGCACGCGCCAGCCGCGAAGATTGACCTTGGCCGGGACCTCGTTCACCGGCACCTCCACATGCGCACCCACCCGCGGCAGCCAGACGTCGAACTCCGCGCCTTGCCCCAACCCGGCCGAATGCACCTCGACCCGGCCGCCGTGCGCCCGCGTCAACTCCTGCACCAGCGCCAGCCCGATGCCCAGGCCGCCATTGGGCGGCGTGGCGTCGCTGCTCGCCTGGTTGAACATGCCGAAAACATGCGGAAGAAACTCCGGCGCAATGCCGCAGCCGGTGTCGCGCACCGTGAGCCGGCCAAAGTTCTCGTCGTCGGCCTTCACGCGCACTGAAATGCGTCCGCCGTCGGGCGTGAACTTGACCGCATTGCTGAGCAGGTTCCATACGATCTGCTCGATGCGCACGCGGTCGCCGTCGCAGATCACGCCGGCTTCGCAGTCCGCCTCCAGCTCGAGCTTCTTGCCGGCCGCGCCGCCCACAGCGCCGTGCGCCGTGGCGTGCACCAGCTCGCCCAGGTCGACAGCCACGAGGTTCAGCCGCAGCTTTCCAGTGCGGATGCGCGAGAGGTCGAGCAGGTCGTTGATGATGCGCGTCTGGCTGGCCACGGCGCGCTTGATGGTCTCGCCCACGCGCCGCACAACAGGGTTGTCGGCAGTGGCAGGCATGTGCATCAGGAGCTCGGCGTTCATCTGGATCAGGTTGAGCGGCTGCTTCAGTTCATGCGACATCACGGCCAGGAACTTGTCCTTGAGCTCGTTGGCCATCTGCGCGTTGAGGCTGGCCTTCTTCTCCTTGAAAAGCCGGTGCTCCTGCGCGAGCTCATGCTGCTTGGTGCCCGTCATGTCGCGCGCGATCTTGGCGTAGCCGCCGCCTGCCGCGGGTTCCAGCCGAGTGGTCACGCCGCTGCAGAAAAAGCGGCTGCCGTCCTTGCGCTGGTGCCAGCGCTCGTCCTCGGAGCGGCCTATTTCGCGCGCGCGGCGCATCTCTTTTTCCGGCACGCCGTTCGCCTGGTCTTCGGCGGTGAAGATCGTCGCCAGCGGCTTGCGCAGCATTTCTTCTTCGGTGTAGCCGAAGATGCGGCGCGCACCCGCATTCCATGTAGCGATCAGGCCGTGGTCGTCGGTCGTGATGATGGCGAAGTCGCGCGTGGTGGCCGCCACCAGCCGCAGCCTTTCTTCGCCCGCTTTCACACGCTCTTCGGCGGCGGTGAGGTCGGTGATGTCGAAGAAGTTGAGGATCGCGCCTTCGATCTTGTCTTCCGCCGTGCGGTAAGGAAGGATCCGCGCCAGGTAGTGCCGCCCGTCCACGCTGGTCACGTGACGCTCGCTGATGCGCAGCTCCTTGAAGGCCGCGGCCGTGTCCTCCGCCAGTTGCGGGTAGTCGAGCCGGCTGGTGATGTCGAACAGCGAACGCCCGAGGTCGGTTGCAATCAGGTTGAACAGGTTGCTCGCATGCGGCGTGTAGCGCTTGACGTGCATGCCGCGGTCCACGAACACGGTCGCAATCTCTGACGACGCGATCAGGTTCTGCATGTCGTCGTTGATGCGGCCGCGCTCTTCCACCTTCATCTTGAGCTCGAAGTTCACCGTCACGAGCTCCTCGTTCATCGACTGCAGCTCTTCCTTGCTGGTCTCGAGTTCCTCGGTGGCGGAGCGCAGCTCCTCGTTGATGGCCTGCAGTTCCGCGTTGGAGGCCTTCAGTTCTTCGGTCGAGGTTTCGGCGCCTTCGATGGTGTCCTGCAGATGCAGCTTGAGCTGGCGGATCTCGCCTTCCATCTGGCTGATGAGCAGTTCGCGCGCCGCATCGGCCGACTCGCCGCCTTCGGGGCGCATGCTGTCTTCCACCTCGTCGAACACCACCAGCGTGAGCTGCGGAGCGGCTTCCTTCTGGTCGTCCTTTTGCTGCTGCAGCGGACGCACGGTGATGTTGAGGAACACCTGCCGCCCGTCGTCCCGCCGCTGCACCAGCCGGGTCTCCACGCTGCCGGCCGTCTGCGCGGCCTTGAAGAGCGCGGTTCGAAGCTCCAGGCGCAGATCGGGCCGAACATTGCTCAGCAGGTTGTTCGACGGCTCGCCGCTGGCCCGCTCCATGAAGCGACCCACCCCGTTGGACAGGTGCAGCACCTCGTGCTCGCTGTTGATCAGCACGCTGGGCGGCGAAAACTGTTCCAGCGCGCGCTGGTGAAGTTCCGCAAAGCTCAGCCTTGCGGCACGCTTGGGCGAGCGCAGCACTTCCGTGGGGCCGGCCCAGCCGGGCTTTACCGGCGCATCGCTGATGAGCGGCATGTGCCGCCCCGGGGGCAGATCGGGATTCACGCGGAAGATGCGGTTCTTCTTGTCGACCGGAGTGAACAGGCTGCCCACCGCGTCGATCGATTCCGAAGTGCCCAGGAACAGGTAGCCGCCCGGCCGCAGCGCGATGCGGAACATCTCCAGAACGTGGGCCTGCGCCGCACGATCGAGATAGATCAGCAGGTTGCGGCAGCAGATGATGTCCAGCCGCGAGAACGGCGGGTCGCGCAGCAGGTTGTGCAGCGCAAAGAGCACAGGTTCGCGCACCGAGGTCGCAATGCGGTACTGGTCCTGCTCGATCACGAAGAACTGCCGCAGCCGCGCGGGCGAGATGTCCTCGGCGATGCCCTGCGCATAGAGGCCCCTGCGCGCCGTGGCGATGGCGCGTTCGTCGATGTCGGTGGCAAAGATCTGGATGTCGAGCGGCTTGGATTGCCGGTCGACCTGCTCGCGAAGCAGCATGCTCAGCGAATAGGCTTCCTCGCCCGTGGCGCAGCCTGCCACCCAGGCGCGCACCTGCTCGCCGGGCTGCCTGTTTGCAAGGAGCTTGGGAATCGCGTCTTGCTCGAACGCCTCGAAGGCCTCGAGATCGCGGAAGAAGTTGGTCACGCTGATCAGCATGTCCTGCAGCAGCGGCGCCGCCTCTTCGGGATGGTTGTGCAAGAAGTCTCGGTAGGCAGGCAGGTCGGCCAGGCGGTTCACCTGCAGCCGGCGCTCAATGCGGCGCAGCACCGTGGCGCGCTTGTAGTGAAGAAAGTCGTGCCGCGTGTAGGTGCGCAACAGCGCCATGATCTCCTGCAGCGCTTTCTCGGCCTGCCGGGCCGCGTCCCCGCCGCTGTCTGCCTCGGGGGTGAGTTCCACCTGCTCGTCATCCGGCATGCGAATGCGCCGGGCGTTGTGCCAATGCTCGACCAGGCGCGGACCCATCTCGGCGGCGGGCAGCACGATGTCGACCATGCCGGTGCCAATGGCCGCGCGCGGCATGCCGTCGTGCGCCGCGTCCTCGGGCAGCTGCGCCATGGTCAAGCCGCCGTTTTCCTTCACGCGCGTGAGCCCGACCGCACCGTCGCTGCCCGTGCCCGACATCACGATGCAGACGGCCCGCTCCCTGTGCACCTCGGCCATGGTGCGAAAGAACACGTCCACCGCCACCTGGTGGCCCCTCACGCGCTCGCCGGGCGCGACCCGCACGTAGCCGTCATCCATGGTCAGCTCGATGCCCGGCGGAATCACGTAGACATGGTTCGCCTCCACCGGTGCCGGGTGCGTGACCTGGGTCACCGGCAATTGGGTGGAGCGCTGCAGTATCTCGGCCGCGTTGCTCTCATGCTTGGGCGAGAGATGCAGGATGACGACAAAGGCCATGCCCGGGTCGGCCGGCATCTGCTCGAAGAAGCGGATCAATGCTTCCAGCCCGCCCGCGGAGGCACCGATACCGATGATCGGAAAGTTCAGCGTGCTGGGCGTGAGCTTGCGTTCAGTACTGGCGGGAGAGGAAGGCGGAGGCGGGTTCGATGTGGGCATTGAAGGTCAGTTGCGGAGCGGGAACCCCGGGCTTGCCGTGCGCGCATTTCGGTCCTGAAATTTTGCCCCGTTTGTCGGTGGCTGTTTTCGGTTTCGTGGCCGATTTTTTCCCTCGATTTTGCGCCGGACGAGGCCCGAGAGCGGACCAGGACTGCCGTCATCAGGGTTTTCGCGCCAGCAGCCGCCCAGATGCCTCGTCGGACGAAGCCCACAGGGCGCATGGGTACACCGATTGCTTGGGAAAATACGTGTGGTGCGGGACACATGCTGGAGAAAAAAAATGCCAGTCCTTATCGATCACGCCTCAAGCGGCAACGCGCAGGCCGCAACACCAGGCGACGGCAGCGCACCACCGGCCCTCTGCTGGAATCTCCGGCGCAACATCGCGATGACTCCGCGTGTCTTCATGCTGCATGTCGGCACGGCGGCCGGCTTGAGCTGCACCATTGGAATCGGCTTCTTGATCGTGGGCTATCCGGTGGTGTTCGGCTTTTGCATCCTGCAGGCCCTGGCACTCGCCGGGGCCGTGATTTACCACGCGATCCATGCGCTGGACGGCGAGCAGCTTGTGCTCGCCGGCGAATTGCTCGAAGTACGCACCACACGCGGCCTTCGTTCGACCACCGTTCGCCTCAACCCCTGCTGGACCCGGCTCGAATGCAGGGCGAATGCAGGGCCGCCGGCGCTGTGCAGCGGCCGCACCCGAGTGCCCGTAGCCGTCTACCTGGCCGACCCGCAGCGCCGACGTTTCGCCGCGGATTTTCGCCGCGTGCTGGCCGGCGTGCGAACGCCGGCAAGCACACGCTAGTCCCCTCCCCGTGTCCACTGCGCGAGCACGCCCTGCTGCACTTCACCGTGGCCCGGGGCGCTATTTGCAGCAAGTTTTGCACGCCCGGTCGGCTCGGGCCCCAGAGGGAGTAGCGCGGCGCTAGCCGACGACAGCCTCGAACGATCCGCTGGCCTTGCCATTGCTGGCGGGCACGCCGTATGCCATGGGGTCTCGCACCTCGACGCGATTGATTCACATGCCCGAACCTATCACCGACGACTCCGAGGATCTGAACCGCTGCATGCATGACGCCCGCAACGCACTGGCCGCCATTTCGTCGGCCAGCGAAGTGCTCGCGCGCGTGGAACTTCCCCATGCGGTGCTGCGCGACGCGGGCATCGTGGTGGCACGTCAGGTTCTCCAGCTAACGGCCCGGATGACCGAGCTCATGGCACACGCACAGCGCGGCGCAGGCAACGCCGGCCTGGCACTGGCCGTGTCCGACGACGCGGGTTTGCTGGCGATGCTGGGTGGGCTGCTTTCGGACGCGGGCTACAGGGTCGAACTCGCCGCGAGCAGCGAGGGCGGCTATCTCGCCCTCATGAAGCGCGCGCCCGAGATCGCGGTGATCGACGTGCGCACCTCGACCGGCACGGCCCTTGCGTTGGGCCAACGCGCGCGGGGCGCGGGCTTCGAAGGCCGCATGGTCGCCGTCGAAGACTCACCGCCGGCAGCAGACCAATCGGGCCCGCAAGCCCACGAGGACAAGGGCGCAATTGCCGGCTTCGACGCCGTGCTCGCAAGAACCTTCGAACCCGCCGCGCTGCACGCCGCGATCGGCTGAGCGCGGCGGCTGCGCTTGCTGCCAGCCTGCCTGTTCACTCCTGGAGCCGTTCGGCCGCTTGCGCCCGTCCATTGAGGCTCTTGGCCCGCGCATGCCGGGCTTCCTCGGGGGTGAATTCATGGGCGCGTCCCAGTTCATGGGCGGCGCGCCCGCCCTGCCTGGCGATCTCCCGCTGGCGCTCGGGATCCATCCCGGCAAAGCCGCGCCGGGTACGAATGCGCCCATCTTGATTGTTCATTGGATGCCTTCCTTCGTTCCGCAAGAACAGTGCGGGCCTGAGCGCGCAACCATTGCGCACCGATTCGACTTTCGGCAAGCGGCGTGCCCGCCTGGCGCCCGCCGCATCTGGTCGCCCAGCTCTTCCACGGCCTGGTCGGGGGTCACATCCAATGCGCATCCTCCTTCTTACAGCGGCAAACGGCGTACGTGCTTTCGGCCCGCGGCACTGGCTGGCACGCTGTTTGCCGGGTGGCCATTGCCTTGCGCGAGAACTGTGCCGAGCGATAACCCTCACGCACCGGAGACGCCAATGAACGAACTCAGCAGCTATTTCGCCAGCCATCCCCTCGAAAACCCGGCGAATTATCTGGGAACGGACTTCGATCCCACCGGCGCCGCGGCGTACAGGTTGCGCCTGCGCAGCTGGAAGGAAGGCTATCGCGAGCAAATGCGCGCGTCGGCCACCTCCGCAGGCCCCTCTTCACGCGCCCGCCGGCGCGGGCTGGTCCAGCCGCCGGCGCCTTCCTCTCATTGCTGGTACTCCTTCAGACGGTTGTAGAGCGTCTTCATGCTGATGCCGAGCAGCGCCGCAGTGCGCTCCTTGTGGCGACCGCAACGCTCGTAGGTTGCAAGAATGACGCGCCGCTCCACCTCCGCGAGCTGCATTCCCACTTCGACCACGATCTGGTCCTCGCCGGGGCCTGGCAGGGCTGCCGCGGCCGCGCCGTTGCGTCGGCCGTCGTGCCCCGCCGCCGGCGCAGATGCATGGCCTTGCGCCGCCTCGGGCTGGGGCCGGGGATCGATGCCGGGCACGGCGCCGTCGCTGGCGGGAAGCCATTCCTCGTCGATCTCGTAGCCGGAGGCCATCACCCAGGCGCGCTGCACCACGTTGCGCAGCTCGCGCACATTGCCCGGCCAGCGGTGCGCTGCCAGCCGCGCCAGCGCTGCCGGCGTGAAACGCTTGGTGCCGCCTTCCTGGCGTCCGAGGTCCTGCAGAAAGCTGCTGGCAATGAGCGCGATGTCGTCGCCGCGCTCGCGCAGGGGCGGCAGTCCGATCGGAAATACATTGAGGCGGTACAACAGGTCTTCCCGCATCTGGCCGCGCGCCACCGCCTGGGCGGCGTCGCGGTTTGTGGCCGCGATGATGCGCACGTCGGTCTGCTGAACCTGGGTGGAACCAACCCGCATGAAGGTGCCGCTCTCCAGCACGCGGAGCAACTTCACCTGCAACTCGGGCGGCATCTCGGTGACCTCGTCGAGAAACAGCGTGCCGCCGTGCGCGCGTTCGAAAAAGCCCTGGTGCTGGCGCTCCGCCCCGGTGAAGCTGCCGCGCTCATGGCCGAAAATTTCGCTTTCGACCAAGTGCGGCGACAGCGCGCCGCAGTTGACGGCAAGAAAGGGTTGCTCGCGCCGCCGGCTCAGGTCGTGCACGGCGCGGGCCACCAGCTCCTTGCCCGTACCGCTCTCTCCGTGGATGAACACGGTCACGGCCGTGCCGGCCACTCTCGACATCTGCCGATAGGCGCGCTGCATCGGCTCCGAGCGGCCGATGAGGTGGCCGAAGCGGCCCGTCTCGCGCCAGAACTCCTGCACCTCGTCGAGCTCGGCGCGCAGCTGCGATGGAGGGATGAGGCGCTTGAGCAGGCCCTTCAGGTGCTGCGGGTTGATCGGCTTCACGAGGTAGTCCGCGGCGCCGAGCCGCAGCGCCCTGATGGAGGTCTCGAGGCTCGCCTGCCCGGTCATTAAAACCAGCATGGTGTCGCTCACGATTTGGGGGTCGTCCAGCAGATCGAAGCCGTTCCCGTCGGGCAGATGCAGGTCGAGCAGGAGCAGGTCGGGCCGCTGCATCGCGATCAGCCGGCGTGCGGCAGCAATGCCGTGGGCGCACATGACAGAGTGCCCTTCGCGTGCGACCAAGGCGGCGATCATCTTCGCCGAATCCTCGTCGTCTTCAACAATGAGTGCGTGGCCCAACTTCGTTCCTGGCGTGATGCCTGTGCTGCGATGTATCTGCTTCGCCGCGATTTCTTGCTTTGCGTCCGCCTCGTCTCGATCCTGTGGAGATACTGCACTTCGAACACGCGCGCACCGGACGGCTCAATCGTTCAAGCCCTGTGCGAATTCGTGCAGTTGCTCTGTCAGAGACGTCATACGTGCAACCTGCCGCTCCAGCACCTGCATGGCTTCGCGCTGCGTGGCGCTGTCATCGGAAGTGCGTAACAGCTCCAGCGCCACGGCCATGGTGCCGATGGGGCTTCGCAGATCGTGATCGAGGCGCTGCGCCCGCAGGGCGAGCCGTGCCTGGCCCGCTTGATGCATCGCCAGCGTCTCGGCGGCGGCCTTTGCGGAACGGGTTCTTTCCCGGCACAAGAGGCCAAGCCCGACCAGGGCGGCGGTGCACGCCCCGATCAACATCACCGTGCCCGCCAAGGGCGCACCGGCATCCACCGATGAATTTTTCATAGCGCAAAGTTTGCGGCAAAGCCGCCCTCCTTGTCTGTCCGCACAGCGCTGCAAGATTTGCCGCAAGGCTTCCTCGACGCTGATGAGTCAGCCGCATTTTTAGCTGGTTTCTATCGATTTTCGGCCATGCAGGACCGAAATTGGCTGGCACGACCGTTGCGCAGCAATCCCGCCACGGGGTTGCTGGCGCTACGGAGAACCATGAAACCATCTATTGCTTTGCAAGCCCGCCAAGTGCAGGCGCCGGTCTTTTCGCCCCGGCTGCAGCAGGCCGTGCGACTGCTCCAGATGTCGGCGCAGGAATACGCGCAGGCCTTGCGCGACGCGGCCGAGCTGAACCCCTTTCTCGAAATCGATGCGCCGCCTCAGGACGGCGGCGGCGCCGAGGCCGCGCCGGCCCAGGCCCAGGCTGAAACCGAAGCCGCCGCCGACCTCGAAGCGGCAGCTGTGCTCGACCGCGTCACCGGGGCGCCCGCCTCCAGCGAGAGGCATCTGTCGCATGACGAAAGCTTCGACGTGATGCAACGCGTGCCGTTGCCGGACTCCCTGCGCGCCCACTTGCACGGACAGCTCGGCGTGCTGCGCCTGTCTGCGCGCGAGATGGCGTTTGCCCGCGCCGTGGTCGAGGCGCTCGACGACGACGGCTACCTGCGCATTTCGCCCGGAGACATCGGCGCTGCACTCGGTGAAACCGGCGCGGAGGCCGAACGCGAGCTGCGCACAGCCCTGCGGCGCGTGCAGGCGCTCGACCCGGCGGGCGTGGCGGCCCGCAGCGTGGCCGAATGCCTGTGCCTGCAGCTGGCAGCGGCCTCCGATGATGCTGCGAACGAAGGCATTCGCCGGCTCGCGCGCCGGATGCTCGAAGAGCACATTGGCCTGCTCGCGGCGCACGACATCGGCAAGCTCGCCAAGGCACTCGACGCATCGGTGCAGCACGTGCAGTCGGCCATCGATTGCATCCGTCGGCTGAACCCGCATCCGGGCTGGCAGTTCGGCGAGACCGCGGCGCGCATCGTGATACCGGACGTGACCGTGAAGAAGGTGCGCGGCATCTGGAAGACTTCGCTCAATGCCAGCGCACTGCCGCGCGTGAGGCTGAACTCGGCCTATGCCCAACTGTTCGAAAAGCATGGCGGAAGCCAGTGCCCCGCCATGAAGGAGTGCCTCGAACAGGCGAGGTGGATGGTGGGCGGCGTGTCGCAGCGCGCAGCCACCATCCTGAACGTGGCGCGCGCCATCGTCGCGCGGCAGAAGATGTTCCTGGAGCACGGCCCGCTCGCCATGAAGCCGCTCGGCCTGCGCGAGATCGCCGACGAAGTGGGCGTACATCCGTCCACCGTGTCGCGCACCGTGCACAACAAGTACCTGGCCACGCCGGCAGGCATCTTCGAACTGCAGCACTTCTTCTCGCGCGGGCTCAACCACGCGGCCGGCGGCGCCAGCGCACCGGTGGCATTGCAGGGCCTGATTCGCGAATTGATCGCAGTCGAGAAGCCCGTGGCACCACTGAGCGACGCCGCGCTGGCGCGCCAGCTGGCGCAGCAGGGCTTTCGCATTGCGCGCCGCACCGTCACCAAGTACCGCCAGAGCATGAACATCGACCCCTTCGAGCGCCGCCGCATGTCGCCGGCCCTATAAACACAAGGAAAACCATGTCCATCGATTTCTTGCGCACGCTCGCCAAGTGCCGCGCGCCTCTTACGCTCACCGATCCCGAGGACATCAACAAATTGCTGGTACTGCGCGCGGCCGGCCTCGTGGTGGCCATGACGCTAAGGCCTGTTGCCGGAGGGTGCGAGGTGGCCCGGTTCCTCGCGCTGACGCCCGACGGCCGCAGCGCGCTCGATCTGGCCGGCGGGCATCCTCCCCACCAGGCGGAAGCCGCGATGCCATTGGCGATGGAGCAAGCCCAATGACTGAGCAGGACTCGCCCGGAATGGCGCCAGGCCCGGTGTCGGCAGCCGGAGACTCGCAGCAGCGCCACATCTTCGTTTACCGCGGCTGGCGCTTCGCCTACAGCGCCCCGCGCATGCGCACGGGCGTGTACCGCCCCGTGGTGGTCTGCCTTGGCCAGGGACCGGACGCACAGGAAACCATGCTGCCCGACGACACCGACGAGATCGCCTACGCCACCGAAGCGGAGGCGCTTCGGCATGCGCAGCAGCAAGCCATGCGCTGGGTGCACGACCGCACGGGCGACGGCCAGGGGCAGTTCTGAAACACGCGCGCCCGCAGCGCGCTGCCTTGCTTCCTCACCGCCGACCGGCGGGCAGTGCCGTCGCGTTGCGCAGCATGCAAGCGGCGCGGCCTTCCGCCGTAATGCCGGTCACGATGGCACGCGCGATCCGCCGCTCGCCCGTGCGCAGGACGACCGTCGGCTCGGTCATTGCCTGCAGCAGCAACGCGCTGCGCAACGCGAGGATCTTGTGAATGTCGTCGGGCTCGGAACACACCACGGGCATCTGCCGGCGGGACAGGAATTCGAGCAGCTCATAGCACTCGCTGGCATGGCCCACGCGCGATTGCGATCTTTTCATGGCGGCACATCCAAGGCGTTGAAGAAGAAGAGGAAGGACGCCGCGAGAGCGGCAAACGGCATGCCCGCATCGGCTTGGGCGTGCACGTGTAGTCTGCGCAGCCGACTCACACGAGAAAGGTTCCTACGCGGCGCATTCCGCCGCCACCCGAATCTGCGGACAGGTGACGACACCGGCTCGACAACCTTGATCATGCAGGTGCGAGTTAGGCGGCGGCCGTGGTGGCCGCCGCTTTTTTTGCGGGCCATACCTCTCGCCCTGATCGACGATGACGACTCTTGATCTGCTGTGTGCACGCGGCCCCAGGATGCGACCGTTGCGGCGGGTATTTGGCTTTGCCATCGTCGCGGCCGGCTTGGCCCTGCTGATGTTCGAGGCGGTGGAAGCGATTGCGGCCGGCGACCCGCGCGTGCGCGGCGCACTGCTCGGCGGCAGCATGGCGGCGCTGGCCACCGCGCTGGGAACGATTCCGGTGCTGCTGTCGCGGCAGCTCTCGCAGCGCGCCTTCGACACCATGCTGGGCTTTGGCGCAGGCGTGATGCTGGCGGCCACGTCGTTCTCGCTGGTGATTCCGGCACTGGAGGCGGCCCGTTCGCAGAGCGCCGGCTCCTGGGTTTCAGGCGGCATCGTGGGCGCGGGCGTGCTGCTGGGCGCCGCACTGCTGCTGGCCATCGATCGGTTGGTGCCGCACGAGCACTTCGTGAAAGGGCTCGAAGGTCCGAAGGCCCTGAAAATGAAACGGGTCTGGCTCTTCGTGCTGGCCATTGCGCTGCACAACCTGCCCGAAGGCCTGGCCATCGGCGTCGCCTTTGCGGGCCAAGACCCGGTGGCGGCTGCCGCGCTTGCCACCGGCATCTCCATCCAGGACGTGCCTGAAGGCATGGTGGTGGCGCTCGCGCTGCGCGGTGTCGGCTACGGGCGGCTCCTGTCGATGGGCCTGGGCGTGGCCTCGGGCCTGGTGGAGCCTGCGATGGCCGTGCTGGGAGCGACCGTGGTCACGCTGATGACCAGCCTGCTGCCCTGGGGCCTGGCGCTGGCCGCGGGCGCGATGCTGTTCGTCATCAGCCACGAGATCATTCCCGAATCGCACCGGCAAGGACATGAAGCCTTCGCAACGGGCGGCCTGATGCTCGGCTTCGTGGTGATGATGGTGCTCGATACCGCGCTGGGCTGAAGCGAAAGGAACATCCCATGACCGCATTGGACCTTTTGAACCTGGATGTATTGCTCGCCCGCAGCGTGCTGCTGCGCGTCGACTACATGCGCGTGCAGACCCGCATCAACGACCTGCTGTCGCACGGGTGCAGCGATGCCGGCGACGGCCCCGAAGACGAGGACTTCAGCCAGCTGATCAGGGCCATGAGTCGTTCGTTTGCGGCGGATGCGCGCTATCTCTCCAGCCTTTCGTACACGGTGCATGAAATCATCGAGCACGCGAAAGCCACGGCCTGATCAGGCGCCGCAGCGGCAGCGGCGTGCAATGGCTGACGCCGGGTTTTTCGCGACAGCGACCCGGCACGCCGTCCGACACCTCGTGGCCGCGTGCCGGTGCAGCGTTCAAGAACTGCACTGAATGGTGGTCGAGAAAATGACTCCTCAACAAGCCAATAGCGACGAGAGGGACAACCAGCGCGTCTTCCGATGGGGCATTGGCGCGGCACTCATCATCTTCCTGCTGGCACTGGCCTATAACTTCCTGATCCAGACGCGGGAAGAAGGACCTGTCAAGCCGTCGACGCCGACCCAGAGCGCGCCCCTGGTCGCTCCTTCCGGCACAGCGCCGCAGAGCGCTCCTTCGAGCACGGCACCGCAGACGGTGCCTTCGACCACCGCGCCGCAAACCCCGCCTGCACCTGCAAACACCCAGGGCAAGTAACCCGGCTCGCCGAGCCGCTGCGGCTCAGCAGGATTCTTCCCAGTTCAGGAGGCCCCTCTGGGTGGCCACCCGAACCGCCTGGGTGCGCGACTGGACGTTCAGCTTGCGGTAGATGCTCTTGAGTTGCGCTTCGATCGTGTTGATCGAACGATGGGTTTGTTCGGCGATCTGCCGGTTGCTCTGCCCCTCTGAGATGAACCGCACCACCTTCAGCTCGCGGGGCGACAAAAGACCCTTCGGTTCCCCGACGGGCTTCGGCGCGGCGGACGTGGCGAACGAGCCCAGGATGCGCCGAGCAATTTGCGAGGCTGCCGGAGAGTTGCCGAGTTCGATCGAGCGCATCAGCGAAGCAAGATCCGTGGCGTTTGCCTTTGCGAAGAGATCGCGCACAACACCCGCGGCCGCGGCGGAATTCACGCGCCAATGGTCGTTTGCGGCAGAGCCCGGGAGCATGCCGATCGGAAACCGATCCGCCTGTTTCAAGGACGGATACCACGTGATCGTCGATTCGGTGTTTGCGTTGGACATTTCAAAAGCTCGCCGGCTCTGGCGTTCCGCAAGACTGGGACCTGAACACCATCGCGTTGCAAGCCCAGGAGAACATGTATGAAACTGATTCGATGCTACGAACAACGTCGATCTGTGGCATTGGCTTTCACGCAGCGGATGTGGCGCAGCTCACAAACGTGAACTAAAGTTATCTCGAATCACGGCTTCGGCAACGATGTCGTCGGCTTGTCCGAGTCCAGTTCGGGAAAGGGCAGATCGAAATCGGTTGCCGCGAAATCGGCGGGCACGTGCACGCCGTAATCGTCGCGGCGAACCAGCCCACGGCTCTCCAGGTCGCGCATGGTCTTGTTGACCACCTCTCGCGACAGGCCCGAATAGGACGCGATCACCGATTGCGTGATGCGCTTGTCGTAGCCGCCAGTGGTTGCCGGCGCCAGTTGCGTCAGTTGATGAAGCACCCGGCTCACCAGATCTTCCGACGACAGCGCCGATATCCTGCGAAGCTGCCCCCGCATCACGCTTACACGTTTCATGGCGATGTCGAGCAGCGCCAAGGCCATTTGTGGATGCCGCTCGCACAGCTTGCGCATGGCGGCAATGGGGATCAGGTACACCGACGAGGGCAGCGCAGCAATCAGTGTCTGGGTGGCCTGGTGCCGGTCTTCGGTGAAAGAGGATCCGAGAAAGAAATCGTCACGCCGGATGAATTCCGTGGTGACGTCGCCGCTGCCACCGCGCCCATGCGCCACGACGCGCAAAAGGCCGTTGGCCACGCAGTAGAAGCGGTCCGTCCATTCGTCCACGGCAAGAACGGTTTCGTTGCGCCGGTAGGAGCGAAGTTCGCTGGCCTGGACCAGCGCTGCACGTTCCAAGGCCGGCAACCCGGAAACCAAAGCATTCAAATACATGCCACCATGATGCGGGACGTTGCCGTCGCCACATACCCATAAATGGGGGATGTCGTACCGATGCCACTCCCAAGCGCCAGCGGCGCGGTTACAAATTCGCCTCGCGCCTATTCAAAGGTGGTTCCGTTGGCTCCAGCCCGCCGATGTCGGTGGAAGAAAATTCGGTCGAAACGTGGACGCTTTGCCCGTCGCGCCACACCAGGCCGCGGCTCTCCAAGTCGCGCATGATCTTGTTCACCACTTCGCGCGAGAGCCCCGTATAGGACGCGATCACCGCCTGGGTGATGCGCTTGTCGAAGCCGCCGGTGCTGGCCGGCGCGAGTTGCGTCAACTGGTGCAGCACCCGGCTCACCAGGTCTTCGGACGACAGCGCCGATATCTTGCGAAGCTGGCTGCGAAGCGCCCTGATGCGCGATGCCGCGAACTCGAACAAACCCATTGCGACCTCTGGGTAGGCTTTGCAGAGCTTGCGAGCCACCGGAATCGGAATGAGGTAGGCCGAAGAAGGCAGCGCCGCGACCAGTGTCTGCCTGGCCATGTAGCGGTCTTCGCTGAGCGACGGGCCCAGGAAGAAATCGTTGCGGCGAATGAAGTCGGTCGTCACGTCGCCGCTGGGGTCGCTGCCATGTTCGACCACGCGCAGCAGCCCGCTCGTCACGCAGTAGATGCAGTCCGACCACTCCTGCGCCGCCATCACCGTTTCGCTGCGGCGGTAGGAGCGGAGTTCGCTGGACTTGACCAATGCCGCGCGCTCGGCCGGCGGCACATTGGCGAAAAGAGGATGCAGGTACATGGCGGCGGCGTTTGTCTTTGGGCACGAGATTGCTCGTTATTGGCCCAAAGGCTTGACCGTGCGTCTCAATCCTGCACAAAAGCCGGGGATAAACGGACTTTTTTCACAATTTGCCACGATTCCTTCGTCGCAGTCAGGAAAGCCAGGGCCCTCCCCGCTCAGCCAGACTTTCTTGCCGCGGCCCGGAAATCCTGGGGCGCCATGTCGAAGGCGCGACGAAAGGCGCGGGTGAAGTCCGACGCACTCTTGAAGCCGGCGCCATAGGCGATGTCCGCCACCATTGCGCTCGGGTGCTTCGCCAGTTCGTCGGCCGCGTGGCGCAGCCTCAGGTTCCGTATGTAGGAAGCCAGGCCACCTTCATGCTGGAACAGCCGGTACACGGTCGGGCGTGAAAGCCGCAACGCCGCGACCACGCCGTCAGGCGAGAGGTCCGCACGATGCAGATGGGCCTGTATGTAGCGTCGAGCCTGGCCGAAGACGGCGGCGCGCGCGGCTGCGCGTGCACTGTCGCCCATGCCCACCTGCTTGCTCAGGGCCGCGACAAGAAGCTGCGCGCCCGTACGCGCATCGGCTTGTACAGCAGCGGCGCTCAGCCGCCCCACGCGGCTGCTAAGCGCGGCAACATATTCGACGGCCAGCCTGGCGATCGGCGTTGCCAGCTCCTGAATCGCAAGCCCGTGGATGGCTTCCGGATCGGGAAACACCTCCTGCACCACAGCGGCCGGCACAAACAGGGTGAGCACCCGGCAGTCGGTGCGCCGCATGCGCACGGGCTGGCCCATGTCGAGCGCGAGCACCTTGGCGGCAGAGGGCGTTGCGGTCCGCGAGAGCGAACGCACCGAGACGTCCCGCATTTCACCCTCGACGAACACATGCAATGCGAAATTGCGCACGCTGTCGCGCGAGATGCGGGCCAGAGATCGCTCCAGCGACATGGCGTCCGAGCGGCAATCGGTGAAGGCCAGGCCGTCCAGTTCGAACCGGTCGATCGAGGCGTTGAAAGGCTTCTCGAGGTCGGACCACGAAGGCAGCACATCGATCACATGCCCTACCCGCTCCCGCCAGGCGCCCAGCCGCCGCTGCGGCGCTTCCGCCGCCACGCTGAAACGGCTGTGGGCAATGCCGTTGTGCAGGGTTGAATGCACTCCCGGCAACGGAACGCGGCGGTTCATCGACAAAACACTCCCAGGCGCGGCACTGGCCGACCTCAAATACAACCAAAGTGTTAATAACTGTTAACTGGCTCGGATTTTCCCAATAAAAGCCCGCGAGCGCAACGGCCCGAGTAAAAACAAAGCGCCCAAGGCCCCGAAACGGCCATTCCAAGCAGCTTCATTCATTAATTGAAACCAATAATTTCAGCAGCAGCGAAGCCCCTACTTTAACTACGCCGCAATCTTTAAAAATTTGCCCTCAAAAGAACTCCGAAGTTCTAATTTTTAATCTAATTGTCAGCCTCAAGTTTTCAATTCGCTTGAGCCCGAGTAGTGCCGTTTTGGCGCAACGCCACGACCCGCTGTTACCCATTTCTGCCTATTGATGTTCCACACGAAGTGTTAACATTTGCACGCTCACAGGTAACAATGCGAATCGCAGCTTACGAGCCACCGTAGCCTTCCAAGCTTCGTCCGAACGGGAAATATCCATGAAACACAGTCACCTGATCGCAGCCTTGGCCGTCGCAGCCTTTGCGACCGCGCCTGCACTGGCCCAACAACTGCCCACGCCGCCGGTCGACGCGGCTGCTGCCGTGCGCGCAGCAGGTGGCGGCAGCCTCACTGGACAACAGGTCGGGATCATTGCTGGCAGCGGAGTGTTGCTGGCGGCAGCCGCTGGCGGCGGCGGTGGCGGCGGTGGCGGCGGTTTCCTCCTTCCCGGCCCAGGCGGGACCGGGACCGGAACAGGCACCACCGGCAGCACCGGCACCAGGTAATGAACGGAGCCCTCCGCAAGGGGGGGTTCCTAGCGAGAGTCCAACGCACCGCTGGCGCGGTGCGAAAGAAAGGATGCTGCGTACTCGCATCATCCTTTTTTTTGGGCGGATGCTCTTCGGGCTGCACGGCAATAATTGCCACGGCTCGGCACCTCTACAAGGCCTCGCCCTCGGACTCCCACACGACGTTTCGTCCGGAATTCAGCTATTTGGGCGCCACTTTCGACGGCCGGGGACGCCTTGCGGGGATGGCCGGCCTCGCGATCGACTGGCTTGGCGACAAGCTCGAGGTGGTCTATTCCGAGCAGTGCCTTTCCCGTGATCTGTGCTTGAGCTTCGAACGGTGGAATCCGTCTGTGCCGGCCAACGTTGCTTCGTCAAGCGCTGGTTCATGACCTTGCCCCCGCCCGGCCCGGTCACCCACCCACTTCACCTCACCCTGCTGGCCGCAGCGAGCGTGCTGATGATGTCCCCCGCCCATGCCGCTACCAGCGCCCCTGCGGACGCCGCGCAAGTGCGCCCGGGCGAGCGGCTCAGCGACTGGCTGCTGCGCCAGCCCGAGCAAGCAGCCGGCCCCGGCCTTGCATGGCAGGTGCCGCAGGAAGTGCTGGCTCAGCAGTACCTGAAGGACACGCTGATGGTGCGCGTCGAAGCGGCCATTCGATCGGCCACCTCGCCTGAGGAAGGAGCGGCGCGCGAGCGGCTCCATGCCATGCTGAACAGCCTGCCGGCCACCGGCCGCGTGGCGCTGGGCATCGTCGACGCGCGCTGGCTGCAGGCCAACCCGAGAGAAGACCCGGTGCTCAGCGAAGGCCAGCGCCTCGCCGTTCCGCCGGCCCCGCTGCGGTCGGTGACCGTGGTGCAGCCGGACGGCAGCTTTTGCCAGGTGCCGCACGAAAGCGGGCGCTCGGTGCTCGACTATCTCAGCGCGTGCGGACTCGGCGGCCAGGCCGACTGGGCCTGGATTGCGCAGCCCGACGGGCGCACCGAGCGCGCCGGAGTTGCGGGCTGGAACGCCGAGCCTGCCGATGAACCCTCGCCCGGCGCATGGATCTGGGCGCCACCAAGCCGCATGCCCGACCTGGCGGGCCTGTCGGAAGGCATGATCAAGTTCCTGGCGGTGCAAGGCCCGTCGCCGCAGGAATTCAAGGCTCCCCCGGCCGCCAACGCGCCGGTGTTCGCCGCACCCACTGCGACCGCCACCGCCACCGTCACCGGCACCCTCCCCGAGGCCGTGGCCCCGCAGCCGCGCCCGCTCGACATCAGCGGCAACGACTGGGGCGAAATCGGCCTGCTGCAAACGCCATCGGCCCGCATGGGACTGGCCGGCGACGTGCGCACGTCGTTCACGTCCATCTGGCCCTACACGCGGCTGAACTTCATGTTCCAGCCGCTGGACTGGCTGGAAGCGGGCTTTCGCTACACGTCGATTTCTAACCGCGCGTATACAGCCAGCACCACCGGCCAGTCGAACAAGGACAAGAGCATCGACATCAAGGTGCGGCTGCTCAAGGAAACCGCCCGCGTGCCCGAGCTTGCGCTGGGCTTTCGCGACCTTGGCGGTACCGGCCTTTTCTCTGGCGAGTACCTGGTGGCCAGCAAGCGCTGGCACGACTTCGATTTCAGCCTTGGCATTGGCTGGGGCTACCTGGGCGCGAGCGGCAACATCAGCAACCCCTTCAAGCTGCTGAGCAGCCGCTTCGACACCCGCTCCGGATCGAGCAGCAACCAAGCCAGGTTCGGCTCCTACTTTCGTGGCCCCGCCGCCCTTTTTGGCGGTGTGCAGTGGCGCACGCCTTGGGACCCGCTCACGCTCAAGCTCGAGTACGACGGCAACGACTATCAAAGCGAGCCGCAGGCCAACAACCAGCGCCAGCGCTCGCCGTTCAACATCGGCCTTTCTTATCGCGTGTCGCCCAAGGTCACGCTGTCCGCCGGCTTTGAGCGGGGCGACAAGTTCATGATTGGCCTTACGCTGGCAACCAACATGGCGGCGTCGCAGTCGCCCAAGCCAGCCGATCGGCCTCTGCCGGAATTCAGGGCCCAGGCGGCCGAGCGCTCGCCCGGTTGGGCGGCAACGGCGGCAGAGATCGAAGCCCTGACCGAGTGGACCGTCGAGCGCATTGCGCCCAAGGACGACGTGCTGCACGTATGGGTGACCGACAGCAACACCGTCTACCGCACGGCGCGCGTGGAAAAAGCCATTGCGGTGCTCCACCACGATGCGCCGAACACCGTCAAGAGCTTTGTCTTTCATTACTCGGAGCGAGGGCTAGCGGTGCATGCACAGGCAATCGACAGGGCCGAGTGGGTGGCCGTGCGCATTCAGGCCCTGCCGCCGCATGCGGCGCGCGCCGTGTCCAAGCGCGACTACGAACCCGAACTGCCCAGGCCCGACGACAAGAGCAACACCGCGGAAAGCAGCGTTGCCACCCAGGCCGCAGCCGCCGCGCCGCAGGCCCCTTGGGTGCGCCCCCGCGACAAGTTCACCTTTGGAATTGCGCCGAGCTATGGCCAGATCGTTGGCGGGCCCGACGCATTTCTTTTGTACCAGCTTGGCATCCAGGCCACGGCCGAATACCGCTTTACCCCGCGCACCTGGCTCAGCGGCGCGGTCAACCTGCGGCTGGCCGACAACTACGACAAGTTCACCTACACCGCGCCCAGCGACCTGCCGCGCGTGCGCACCTTCCAGCGCGAGTACGTTACCTCTAAGCGCTTCACTATTCCGTCGCTGCAGCTCACGCACGTGGGGCAGATGTCGAGCAACCACTACTACAGCATGTATGGCGGCCTGCTCGAATCCATGTTTGCCGGCGTGGGCGCCGAATGGCTGTACCGGCCGGCACGTTCACCCGTAGCCTTTGGCGTGGACATCAACCGCGTGCGGCAGCGCGACTTCAACCAGGACTTTGGCCTGCGCGACTACAAGGTGACCACCGGCCACGCCACCCTGTATTGGGACACCGGCTGGAACGGCGTCATGGCAAAGATCAGCGCGGGCCAATATCTGGCGGGAGACCGCGGCGTGACGCTTGAAGTGATTCGCCGCTTTGACAACGGCTTTGTGCTTGGCGCCTATGCAACCAAGACCAACGTTTCTGCCGCGCGCTTTGGCGAAGGCGATTTCGACAAGGGCATTTATCTTTCGATTCCACTCGACGCACTGCTGCCGCGGTCGACCAAGTTTGCGCTGAGCTTTGGATGGTCACCGCTCACGCGCGATGGCGGGGCCCGCCTGGGCCGCAGCAACACCCTTTACGAACTTACCTCCGTGCGCGACAAAGGCGCCTTCAACTTTGCGGCCTCTGAAGATAAAAAGCCTCGTGCCGGAGACAACCTCTTGAACTTCGATCGCAGCCCATGAATACCGTTCTAGTCGTTTGCATCGGCAACATCTGCCGAAGCCCGATGGCGGAAGCCTTGCTCGCCAAGAGCCTCCCGCAGATGACCGTGTCTTCGGCCGGCACGGGCGCGTTGATCGGCCACCCTGCGGACCCTATTGCCCAGGCGTTGATGGCCGAACGAGGGCTCGACCTTGGCTACCACCGCGCGCGCCAGGTCACCCAAGCCATGTGCGTTGAGGCCGACCTGATCCTCACCATGGACGAAGGTCAGCGCCGCCACATCGAAAACAACTATCCGCTGACGCGCGGCAGGGTCTTTCGCCTTGCCGAAACCGCCAAGCTGAATATTCCCGACCCCTACCGCATGGGACAGGAAGCCTTCGAGCACGCGCTCCAACTCATCGACGCTGGCGTCAAGACCTGGGCCGAACGCATTCGGCAATTCAAATGAACACTACTGCTGTCACCACTTCCAGCGGCGCGCGCACCGGCCAGCCTGCTGCAATTTCAACTGCAGCGGCGGACGATGACGAGATCAACATCGCGGAGTGGATCGACATCCTGATCGATCGCAAGTGGCTGGTGGCTATCGTCACCGCGCTGGTGCTGGTGCTCGGCGTGGCCTACGCGTTGATGTCCACTCCCATCTATCAATCCAATCTACTGGTCCAGGTCGAGGACGCTGCGCCCGATGCCAAAGGCTTCCTCGGCGAAGCCTCCAACCTTTTCGACGTGAAGACCCCCGCCAGCGGCGAGATTCAGGTCATTCGCTCGCGCATGGTGCTGGGCGCGGCGGTCGACAAGACGCACGCCTATATCGACGCCAAGCCGCGCTACCTGCCGGTGCTCGGCACCTGGCTGGCACGGCGGGCTAATGGGCTTTCGGATCCTGGCTTTTTTGGCATTGGTGGATATGTGAATGGCAGCGAAAGCATTGGCGTCGCCCGTTTTGACGTGCCTGCACAGCTTGAAGATGACGAGCCCTTCATGATTACCGCCCAAGGCGAAGGCAAATATACGCTGACGCACGAGGCACTAACTCGGCCACTAACCGGCACTGTCGGCCAGCCACTGCATCAGGTGCTCGAAGACGGCGCCATCGACCTGCTCATCGACAATCTCGAAGGCAAGCCCGGGGCGCAATTTGTCGTCTCGCGCGCTTCACAGCTGCGCACCATCGAAGACCTGCAAAAGCGCTTGCAACTCGCTGAACAGGGCAAGCAATCGAACGTGATCAACGTGGCGCTGGAAGACAGCGATCGTGAGTGGCTCTCCCGTATCCTCAATGCCATTGGCGAACAGTACGTACAGCAGAACGTCGAACGCAAGGCGGCCGAAGCACAGAAAACACTGGCTTTCCTGGACGAGCAGTTGCCTGAATTCAAGCGTCAGCTCGAAGCCTCTGAAGACGCCTACACGCATTTCCGCAACAAGAACGGCACCGTGGCCTTCGACGAAGAAGCCAAAGGCGTGCTGGCCCAGACTATCGAGCTGCAGACCAGGTTGCTCGAGTCCCAGCAAAAGCGCCGCGAACTCGCAGCGCACTTTACCGATGCCAACTTGCGCGTAAGGACCATTGATGGTCAGATTGCTGCCATTGAAAAGGAGATTGGCGGCCTGAACGCGCGCGTGAGCCGCATGCCCACACTGCAGCAAGATGCGCTGCGCCTCGAGCGCGACGTGCGGGTGAACAGCGGGCTTTATCAGTCGCTGCAGAACAACGCGCTGCAACTGCGACTGGTGAAGGAAGGCAAGACCGGCAACGTCCGCCTGCTCGACAAGGCCGTGAAGCCCAAGAAGCCGGTCAAGCCGCAGAAGCTGCTCATCGTGGCGCTGTCGCTGGTGCTGGGCCTCTTGGCCGGCACGGCGCTGGCCCTGATGCGCAGTTGGTTTTTCAGGGGCATTCAGGATCCGCAGGAGATCGAAGCCCACACGGGCCTATCGGTCTATTCGGTGGTGCCCTTTACGCCTGAGCAGGTGGCCCTCGACCAAAGCATTGCCGCCGGTGTCAAGGGCATCCAGTTGCTGGCGGTGACGCATCCAGACAGCCCATCCATCGAGGCGCTGCGCAGTCTGCGCATTGCGCTGCAATTTGCCACACTGGAAGCTGGCAATAACCGCGTGCTAATTACCGGTGCGACGCCGGACATTGGCAAGAGCTTTGTTTCAGGCAACTTCGCCGCCATCATGGCCCACGCCGGCAAGCGGGTGCTGCTGATCGACGCGGACATGCGCAAGGGCCACCTGAACAAGCAGTTTGGCCTCCCGCGAGAGAGCGGCCTTTCGGAACTGCTGGCTGGCGAGCTTTCGGCGCAGCAGGCGATCCGCTCACAGGTGCTGCCCAACCTCGACATACTGACCACCGGCAAGCTGCCGTCCAACCCTGCCGACATGTTGATGTCGGAAAGCTTTGTGCGCCTGCTTGACATGATGTCCGCGCAATACGAACTGGTAGTGATCGACACGCCGCCGGTGCTGGTGGCCGCCGACACGGCCGCCGTAGCGCCGTACATGGGCGCGGTGCTGCTGGTGGCGCGCGCGGATCAGACCCAGCTTGGCGAACTCAACGAAAGCGCCAAGCGCCTTTCGCACGGCGGCAAAGCCGTCAGCGGCGTGATCTTCAACGGCATTGACCTGACGCGGCGTCACTATGGCAGCCAGGGCTACCGTTACGGCGGCTACAGGTACACGAAGTACAAGTACAACGAGTAGAGCTGCAGGTCAGAGCCCGGTTTTTGATGCGGGGACATTTGCCGGAACTCCAACAAGAGATCAGACTGGAACGAGCGCGGAAGGGGAAACCGAAGCACCAGAGGCCACGCCGTCAGGCGTGACTGATACCGGCGTCGGGAGAGCCCCACTCTGACGTTCACGCTCTAGATATACCCAGTCCACCACATCGGCATGCGGTCGATAGCCGCCCAGAAGCTGCTGCAGCTGGCGTTTGATTGCAGGCACGTCGTTGCGCGCGAGCAGCGTGCGAAGTTCATCGATCTCTGTCGCCAGCTCTCGCCACGGCGGGCACGCTTCATGGGCCTTCATCACGCGCGGATGCACGGTAGGCATGGCGTTGTCGCCGATCAGCAGTTCTTCATACAGCTTTTCGCCGGGACGCAAGCCGGTGATTGACAGCTCAATGTCGCCTTCCGGGTTCCGCGCATCGCGCACCGTGCGCCCCGACAGTTCCACCAAGCGGCGCGCCAGGTCGATGATGCGTACCGGCGACCCCATCTCCAGCACAAACACATCGCCGCCCTCGGCCATGGCGCCGGCCTGGATCACCAGTTGGGCCGCCTCGGGAATGGTCATGAAATAACGCGTGATGTCTTCGTGCGTGAGCGTGATGGGTCCGCCAGCTTCGATCTGCTGGCGAAAGAGCGGCACCACCGAGCCACTGGAACCCAGCACATTGCCGAATCGCACCATGGAAAAGCAGGTACGCGGCTTTTGCTGGGCGAGGCCCTGCAGCGTCATTTCGGCCAGGCGCTTGCTTGCGCCCATGATGTTGGTCGGCCGTACCGCTTTGTCGGTGCTGACCAGCACAAACTGGCCAACGCCGTTGTCCCGCGCTGCCAATGCCGCCGTGAGCGTGCCCAGCGTGTTGTTGATCAGGCCCTCTACGGGGTTGTGCTCCACCAGTGGCACGTGCTTGTAGGCCGCGGCGTGGTAGACGGTATTGGGCCGCCACACGCTCATGATCTGGCGCATGCGCGCGGCATCGCACACCGATGCCAGCAGCGGCACCACGCTCAGCGCGGGGGCTTCTTGCTCCAGCTCGCGGTGAATGGCATAGAGCGCGTACTCGCTCCATTCCACCAGCAACAGCACCGAGGGCCTTAACTGCGCAATCTGGCGGCACAACTCGCTGCCAATGGAACCGCCCGCACCGGTGACCAGCACAACCTTGCCGCGCACATGGCGATTCAGAAGATCGTCGACCGGCGCTACCGGGTCGCGGCCCAACAAGTCTTCGATGTCGACTTCCATCAGGTCCTTGACCTGCACCCGGCCCTGCGCCAGATCGGCCATGCCAGGGAGCGTGCGCACGCGCAGGTGCAGCGACAAGAGGTCGTTCAGAATTTGCGCCCTGCGGCCATACGAAACCGACGGCAGCGCCAACAGCACGTCGGTAATGCCTTCAGCGGCAGCATGGGCCTCGAGCCAGGACGGCGGATCAATGGGCAGTTCGTTGAGCGTACTGCCCTGCAGCTGCACCGAATCGTCGACGAATCTCCGCACCACCATCTCCGGGCTGTGCGCGAGTGCTGCGGCCAACTGCCGGCCGGCGTTGCCGGCACCGTAGATCACCACCTGCGGCAGCGCCTTGCCGTGCAGCACCTGCGTGTACAAACCGCCCAACCAATAGCGCGCCAGGAGGCGGGAAGCGCCCACCGTGAACAACAGCAGCGCAGGCACCAGGAGCCCCACCGTACGCGGAATTCCCTCGACGCCGAATGCGGTGAATATGAGGACATAGCCGACGCTGAACAGAGAGCAGGCGTGCACGACAGCCATCAGCGCCGCGCTGCCGGCATAGCGGAAGATTGCACGGTACAAGCCCGAGACCACGAAAAGCGGCAGCGCCAGCATGATTGCACCGGCAACCGCCAGCCAATGCACGCCCGTCAGTTCTATCCACCGCTCGTAGCGCAAGCTGAATGCCAGCCACACGCACAGCACGCACAGTCCGGCATCGACCAACAAGGCCAACACCCGCTTTACGGGGCGCGGCAGCGCCAACATAGGCTGAGCCATACGATCGATCATGCGAACCCCCTGAAGAAGTTTTTACCAACCCGGCATGCTGTGAATCCATCATTGCGCCTCCTGCCCCGTGGGACGCAGGCGGTCCAGCAAGAACGCCATGCCGGCGCCAAACAGCAACCCCACCCAATCGGCCAGCAGATCGACAGCCTCGGTACTGCGATCGGGCGTGAAGGATTGCAGCAGTTCGATGAGCCCCCCGTAGGCCAGCAGCGCGGTCAGGACGACGGCCGTGCGCCCCGGCCAGGCCCATTGGCCCAGCAGCCCCAGCACCGCAAAACCCAAGGCATGGTTGGCCTTGTCCCAGCCGGTGGTGGGCAAGGCTAGCGAGGACGGCGCCAGGCTCAACACCAGCAGCACGAGCATGGCCAGCGCCAGCAGCCAGCTCCAGACCGCGGCTCCTGGCTTAGGTAACCAGCTTCGCGCAGTGTGCAAGCTCATGCGGCGCTCGCTTCTTTCAATACCCGCTTGATGGCCACACAGCTGGCCTCCATTTCAGCGGCCGTCAGCGTGGGATGCACCAGGAACATGAGGCTGGTTTCGCCCAGGGCACGCGCCACCGGCAGGCGGTCGGCCGGCCGCCAGCCGGTGCCGTCGAAAGCCTTCTCAAGGTAGACCTCCGAGCATGAGCCTTGGTAGCAAGGAACGCCCTGGGCCTGAATGGCGTTCACGATGTGGTCGCGGTTCCATCCGGGTGCCAGCCGCTCGGGCTGCACATAGACATAGCACTTGTAGTGCGCATGCACGCTGTCCTCGGGCAGCTCTGGCACGCGCACTGCCGCATAGGGCCGGCAGGCCGCCCTCAGCGCTTCTGCATGGCCGGTGCGCCGCACCGTCCAGTCGGTCATGCGGCGCAACTGAATGCGGCCGATCACCGCCTGCATCTCGAGCATGCGCCAGTTGGTGCCAAAGCTTTCGTGCAACCAGCGGAAGCCCAGTGGGTGCTCGCGGTTGAACACCGCCTCGTGGCTTTTGCCGTGGTCCTTGTATTCCCACATGGCGCGCCATAGCGATTCGTCATTGGTGGTGACCATGCCGCCCTCGCCACCCGTGGTCATGATCTTGTCCTGGCAGAAAGACCAGGCACCCACATGCCCAATGGAGCCGACCGGCCGCCCGTTGTAGTACGCGCCATGCGCCTGGGCGCAGTCTTCGATGACCTTGAGGCCATGCTGTTCGGCCAGCGCCATGATCGGATCCATGTCGCAAGGCCAACCGGCCAGGTGCACGCAGATGACCGCACGCGTGCGTGGCGTGAGCACCTGTGCAATGGTTCGCGCCGAGAGGTTGCCGCTGTCGGCGTCGACATCGGCAAACACCGGCGTGGCACCCGCATTGACCACGCACGACACGCTGGCCATGAAAGTGCGCGGCGTCACCACCACTTCGTCGCCCGGGCCAATGCCCAGCGCCTTCAGCGCCACATCGAGCGCCAGCGTGCCATTGGCCAGTGCCACCGCATGGGCGGTGCCCGACCACAAGGCGAACTCTTTTTCGAACTCGCGGCATTCCTGCCCGGTCCAGTAGTTGACCTTGTTGGAGAGCAGCACGCGCTGCACGGATTCAGCCTCTTCGGCGGTGAAGCTGGGCCAGGGAGAGAACGAGGTATTCAGCACAATCAACCTTTGGGAGAAAACAGGCGAGCCGGATTGCCCACCACCGTGGCGCCGGCCGGCACATCGCGCGTGACCACGGCGCCCATGCCGACCACGGCACCGCGCCCGATGACAAGCGGCTTTCCGGGCTGGCCCTGCTTGATGACAGCACCCGAGCCGATATAGGCGTGGTCTTCGATGACCACATTGCCGTTGCACTTGGCGCCCGGCGCAAAGGTGACGAAATCGCCGATCACGCAGTCGTGCTCGACATAGCTGTAGAGGTTGGCGTGGAAATGCCGGCCAATGCGAATGTTGGAAGTGATGGTGACGAAGGGGCTGAGAGCCGCGCCTTCGCCCAGCGTCACGTCATCCATGCGCACTACGTTGTCTGCGCTCACCGTCCAGGGGCGCACGCCATCCGCCTTGCAAAGAAAGGCCAACTGCTCGCGCATCTTGCTGTTGGCAATGGCCAGAACGACGTAACGCTCGCTCGCCTCTTCCTGCAGAAATTCCGAATAGCGCAGCACCCGCTGGCCGTTGACCACTCCTGCTGCGGGTGCGTCGTCTATGAAAACAAGCCGCGCTTCGGCGATACCCTGCCGCGCCAGCTGCGCGCGCGCCAGCGGCATCACGCCCCGGCCGCAGCCGCTGGCGCCGTAGACGGCAAACAAGGGGTGCGTCACGACTCACCTCCGTGCGAGGCGGCAGCAGAGCCGGTGAAGCGCGGCATGGTCGCCTCGCCCGCCGCGGAGATTCCATCGCGCACCAGCACCTTGCGCACCGTGAGCCACAGGATCTTGATGTCGAGCCACAGCGTGCGGTTGTCGACGTACCAGACGTCGAGCTTGAATTTTTCTTCCCAGCTCAGCGTGTTGCGGCCATTGACCTGCGCCCAACCGGTGATGCCGGGGCGTACGTTGTGACGCCGCGCTTGCTCCGCCGAGTACAGCGGCATGTACTCAGTCAACAACGGCCGAGGTCCCACCAGGCTCATCTCGCCTTTGAGGACGTTCCAGAGTTCGGGGAGTTCGTCGAGGCTGCTCGAACGCATGAAGCGGCCGAATGGCGTGAGCCGCTCGGCATCAGGCAACAACTGCCCGCTGACGTCACGCGCGTCGGTCATGGTGCGGAACTTGACCATCTCGAACGGCCGCCCTCTGAGCCCCGGCCGAACCTGACGGAAGAAAACCGGCTTGCCAAGCTTGCGACTCACCTGCCACGTCAAGAATGCGAGAGGGATGGCGAGCAGCAACAATGCCACCGCGGCCAAGAACACATCAATCACTCGCTTCATATCGAATGTTCTTCTCGCGCCTAGCTGCCTGAAAAGAGCGCCGAACCGCTCGACGCCGATCCGCAGCGACAGGTGCTCGCGATAGTGACGCTGGGCCTTCGCTCCCATTCCTGCCAGCGCCTCAGGGGCCATGGCCGCCAATGCTTCGGCGGAAGTCGCTAACAACTGCGGATCTTCAGACGCAGCAATGACCCCGGCACCGGACTCTCTCACCAGATTGGCAGCATCGCCATCGACCGCCATGAGCAAAGGCTTGCCGGCAGCCATGTAAGCCTGCGTCTTGGACGGAATGGTGATTTCAAACAGCGGGTCTTTGCGCAGATGCACCAGCAATGCATCTGCCGCGTTCAGCAAAGTGCCGACTTCAGCCATTGGCACTGGCGGCAAGAACGCCACATTGCCCAGCTGCAGGTCCGCAGCCCGCTCGACAAGGCGACTCACCTCCACACCGCCGCCCAGCAACACAAAGCAAACACGCGACCCACGTTGTTGCAGCAGCAAAGCCGCGTCCAGAACAGCATCGAGCGCCTGCGCCTTGCCCATATTCCCTGCAAACACGATGCGGAACTTCTCGGCAGTTGGAAACGCTGCCGGCAATTGACCGCTAGGTGCCTTCAGCGAAGCCTCATCGGCCCAGTTGTAGATCACATCAATCTTTGCTTCAGGAACACCGCGCTGCATCAGCAACTTCTTGAAGCCGGGCGAAAGCACAGCTATGTGATCCACACGCTTGTAGACCCATTGGCAGACCGATGCCACGATGCCCAGGGCTCGTTCGTTGTTGAGCATGCCGGTTGCCCGCAAGGTGTCCGGCCACATGTCCTGGATGTCATAGACGACCGGAATCCGGCGGAGAAGGCGGATCAACCCAGCCGCCACGCCTACCGTCAGCGGCGGGTGGTAGGCATACATCACCGCTGGGCGCGTGGCAAAAAACAAGCCGTAGACGAACGCGGACGCCGCGAAGCTCGCGTAGTTCAGCACACGCTTGATGGCGGACTGACCATGATCGGGGTATAGCGGCAATCGCGTGACCTGCACGCCGTCTATCACTTCTCGCTGCAGCCACTTGATGCGGTAGCCGGGGTACACCTTTCCACCAGGGTAGTTTGGAAAGCCTGTCACAACCTCCACATCGAAGCCCTGCCGCACGAGCTCGCGCGCGAACACAATGCCCTTGAAGGTCGGTTCGGGATCGAACCATTGCGTCAGCAGCAATATGCGAACAGCCATGGCCTTAGTACTTCTTCCACACGACCCGATTCACGTAGTCGGTGTAGCTGTGAATGATGCGCAGCACCTTGTCCGAGACATTCGGAACGCTGTAGTCGGCGACCTGGCGCAGCCCACGCAGCTCTCCGCGAGGCTGGGTGTTGAGGATGGCCAAGCCTTGGCGCACACGAGCAACCTCAAGCCCCACCATCATTACCGCGCCCTCTTCCATTCCTTCTGGCCGCTCGTGCGCCTCGCGCAGGTTGAGTGCCGGAAAGTTCAGGATGGACGACTCTTCATTGATGGTTCCGCTGTCGGAAAGAACCGCGCGGGCGGACATCTGGAGCTTGACGTAGTCATGAAAGCCAAGGGGCTTCAGCAAGCGGACATTGGCATGAAAGCGAGCCCCCGTGGCATCGATGCGCTTTTGGGTACGCGGGTGCGTAGAGACAATGACCGGTAATCCATGATCTTCAGCCACTGCATTGAGCACATCGACCAGCTTGGCGAAGGACTGGAGAGACTCGATGTTCTCCTCGCGGTGGGCGCTCACCACAAAGTACTGGCCTCCCTCAAGGCTCAGTCGCGTGAGCACATCGGATGCCTCAATGCTCGAGCGGTAGTGCGACAACACCTCGAACATCGGACTGCCAGTCTTGATGACCAGGTCTGGCGGCAGCCCCTCTCGCAGCAAGTAGTCGCGGGCGATGGTGCTGTAGGTGAGATTCACATCGGCCGTGTGGTCCACGATGCGCCGGTTGGTCTCTTCCGGCACGCGCTGGTCGAAGCAGCGGTTGCCGGCTTCCATGTGAAAGATCGGAATCTTGCGCCGTTTGGCTGGGATGACTGACAGGCAACTGTTGGTGTCCCCCAGCACCAGCATTGCCTCGGGCTGCTCCTGCCCAAGTACCTTGTCTACCGCAATGATGAGGTTGCCGATGGTGTGCGCGGCACCCGTCGAATCTGCCGCACTGTTCAAAAAGTGGTCGGGCTTGCGAACGCCGAGGTCGTTGAAGAAAACCTGGTTGAGTTCGAAATCGTAGTTTTGGCCGGTATGCACCAGCACGTGGTCGCAATGCTCGTCGAGGCGCGCCAGCACTCGCGACAGGCGAATGATCTCGGGGCGCGTGCCCACCACTGTCATGACCTTGAGTTTTTTCATGGGAACAATCAGTAATCGAAGGTCTACAGCGGGCAGGCAAAGGTGTCGGGCCGCGCGCGGTCGAACACCTCGTTGGCCCAGAGCATGACGACCATTTCTTCAGCGCCGATGTTGGTGATGTCGTGCGTCCAGCCGGGCACGGTCTCGACAATCTCAGGCTTCTCGCCCGCGGTGAGCAGCTCATGTGCTTCGCCGGTCTGCATGTGCCGGAACTTGAAACGCGCCCGTCCCTTGATGACCAGGAACTTCTCGGTCTTGCTGTGGTGGTAATGGCCACCTCGCGTAATGCCCGGGTGGGCGGTGAAGAACGAAAACTGGCCGGCATCCGGCGTCTTGAGCATCTCGACGAATACGCCGCGCGCGTCTCCGTACTGCGGCACCGCATACGCAAACGACTCAGGCGGCAGATAGCTCACATAGGTTGAATAGAGCGCCCGCACCAACCCCGTTCCCACGCGATCGATAGTCAGCGTGTTGCGGCTGTCCTTGAACGACTGAATCTGCCGAGCCAGTTCACCCACCGTGGTGGTGTATTGCGGCGCGACCGTGGCAAAACCGTCCGCGTTCAACTGTGCATCTGCACCGTCCATCAACTGAACGAATCGTTCGATGACATCGTCCACGTACACCAGCGTGACGGCCGCGGACGGATTGTTGATCTGAATGGGGAGCTCGCGCGAGATGTTGTGGCAAAACGTGGCGACGGCCGAGTTGTAGTTGGGCCGGCACCATTTGCCAAACACGTTGGGGAGCCGAAAGATATGCACCGGGATGCCGTGGCTGCGGGCGGCGGCCTGCAGCGTCTCTTCTGCTTCGCGCTTGCTGCGGCCGTAAGGGTTGTCGAAGCCTGCCTGGGTGGACGAGGTGTAGACGACGGGAACCTTCTTTCCAGTCGATTCGGCCACGGCGCAAACGGCACGACACAGGCTCTGTGTAAGTTCTGCATTGCCAGTAGCAAACTCATGCGGGTCTTGCGGACGATTGACGCCCGCCAGGTGAAACACGAAGTCCACCCCCTTCAGCAGCGCGGGCAATTGCTCCACGCCGTCGTCGCGAGTGAAGAAAACCACCTGCACGTCCTTGCGCTCGGCCAAGTGCAACTGCAGGTTCTTGCCCACGAAGCCGCGGGCGCCGGTAATCAATACCTTCATGGTCTTATTCCTGCCCCATGGCGGGTTCACCGCGGGCAATGCGTCGCATGAAGTCGAGCTTGAGCAGCAGTGTCTTCATGCCATCCACATCGAGCCGGGTGGTGTTGTGCGAGTTGTAGTCTTCACCGTGCGTGCTGCGGGTAATGCGCTGCTCGCCCACTTCCACGTACTTGGCGTAGTTCAGGTCACGGCCGTCAGGCGGCACGCGGTAGTAGTCGCCTTGGTCTTCGGCGCAGGCCATTTCCTCTCGGCTCAACAGCGCTTCATAGAGCTTCTCGCCATGGCGTGTGCCGATCTCGCGCACTTCGTGACCAGGCTTGCGCATCACCTCCAGGATGGCTCGCGTCAGTACCTGCACAGTGGCTGCCGGCGCCTTCTGCACAAAGATGTCGCCGTTGCTGCCGTGGTTGAAGGCATGCAGCACCAGTTCGACCGCGTCTTCCAGGGTCATCATGAAGCGCGTCATGGTCGGGTCCGTCACAGTGATGGGCCTACCTGCCAGAACCTGCTCCACGAACAGCGGAATGACCGAGCCGCGGGACGCCATGACGTTGCCGTAGCGGGTGCCGCAAATAACGGTGTTTGTGCTTTCCAGATTTCGGCTGGCGGCGACCATGACCTTTTCCATCATGGCTTTGCTGATGCCCATCGCGTTGATGGGATAGACGGCCTTGTCCGTGCTCAGGCACACGACACGTTTGACGCCTGCGGCGATTGCCGCCTCCAAAACGTTTTCGGTGCCAAGCACATTCGTGCGTACCGCCTGCATCGGGTGGAATTCGCAAGACGGTACTTGCTTTAGAGCCGCGGCATGAAAGACAAAATCAACTCCTCGCATAGCTTGAGCAACGCTTCGGATATCGCGTACATCGCCGAGATAAAACTTCAGTTTCGAATGATTAAAGCGCTTCCGCATGTCGTCTTGCTTCTTTTCGTCACGACTAAACACTCGAATCTGAGAAATATCGCTCTCAAGGAATCGATGAAGAACCGCGCCTCCGAATGACCCAGTCCCGCCAGTAATCAAAAGAACCTTTTCTTTAAACATGCTTAACTTCCTCAAGCGCAAACTCAAACAAATCAATTTCTTTCTACGAATCCGCGGCCACGCCAACCTCGCTGAAAACGAAGTCCAAAGATTAGGAGAACACAAGCAACAAGTCCGTTATTAACGAGTTGCATCGGCCCCGAGGCAATCCAGGCGCCAAGAATATAGAACAAGAATGCATAGCCAGCAATTTCAAGCGACGTGTGGTTCGTCCTCTTTAAAAATCTCTTTGAAATTATGCAATACGCAAATGACAACACGGGCGGAAACAAAAAAATTCCAAACCATCCCCAATTGTAGTAAACGGATCCCCAAAGAGACACTGGCGAAGTTCCTCTATCACTTCCATAGAGGAGCGCATGAACACGATTGGCTAAATCACTGCCCTTGTATTCCCCAGGAAGTATCCCCAAAATATCCGTCAACCACTCCCCCCCGAATTGCACGGCTTGTTCGTAAATATAGCGAAACCCAACCAATGCTGAAATTTGATTGTCGCTAAACAGGCGCACAGCTAGCGCTTCAAGCGAAGACCCAATAGAAAAGTCCTCTGAACGGCCAAGAAGATAGCTAGAAATTGAAAAGAGAAAGACAAAAACAAGCGCAATTGCAACCAGCGCCGCCCTTTTAATAACAAAACGACGCGAACTCGCGATGGCCAAAAACACCATTGAAACGATTACAAACCCGACCAAAAATGCGCGCTGGCCGGTCCCCATCAGCCCCAAAATTACCGGAGCCATCAAGACGATCACCACTGGAACAAAAATCTTCCGTGATTTAATCCTCTTCTTTAAATTAAAAGAAAGCGCCAAGAAGGCAATAGGAAATAGGATATTCTTAAATTGATTGAAATATCCAGGAGCATAGTAATCATCGCCAGCATATGAAGCCAACCTCAAATCCTTGACGTCTGAAGCAGATAGACTGCTAGTCAAAGAGGTTAAAATTACGTTATACCCAACCAAGTAAAAGTACAAACAAACGGCTACACCAGAAATTGCATACAACGCGATTGAAAGGTAAAAATCGCCTTTCCGCTGGCCAATATCTACTTCAGAAAAAAAACGATGCCAATTACGCGACAAAGAAAATCGGCTGGAAAAATAAATGCTAGACAATCCATATACCAACGCCGACACAAGCACGATGGCGCCATGAGCTATGTCGGCGGGATCATTGAAATCAAGCGCAAACAAAATTCCCAACCCCATGACGCCGTTGAAGAATATGAACAGCTTTACGGGAAGAAACCACGGAACACCTTTCAGCCCGGCATAGGTCGCCCAGCCGATGACTAGAAAGATCAAAGAAAAAGCGAGCGTGAAGATCATTACCGCCCTACTAAATACTTATAAAATTTCTGCTTTAGATGGTAAGCAGTTGGTGACGCATAGGTGAGCACTTTCACCTTCTCCTTAAATCCCACTCGTGCAAGAAAAGTTATCGACCAGACAGACCCGAGCGATTTAAGGCATTCCACGACGAGCTCCGTCAACAACTGACGCTCTTTCTCTTTCGACATTTCGTTCGAGTGCTCAACATAGTACGAAAGAATGACTCGCCCTCTAGCCCACATCGAGTTCTGAAATTCTGCGAAGCTCCCTCCCCTTTTATGGGAATTTTGATCATGAATCCGATATAGAAGCCCGACCTCACCAATGTGAAGAACTTCTATATCTCGATACCTCAGATGCAATGACAACCACGTATCCTCGTTGGGAACGTCCACAGGCAGGGGAAAAATACTTCGAGCAAGGCCGGAAGGCATCAGAACCGATCCCCCCGAAATAGCGCCGATGCCCGGTTTTTTTGGAATCAGAATGCCGTCGAAACGCTTCTGCTCGGAAAACGTGCGTATCTTACAAACGGAGATTGCGTATCTTGGAATCTCCATGTTAGCGATTACTTTTTTCTGAAGTAATCGAACTCGCGCCAGCAAGGTTGCCGGAATCAATTTGTCGTCCCCGCCCATGAGACAAACGTAGTCACACTCAGCTCCGGCAATTGCCTCATTAAACGCATTATTTTTCCCTTTGGATTTGTTTTTCTTTAGATTCAATGCAGATTTGTACTTTTCCCGAAGCTCTTCCACCAAAGAAAATGTCTGATCGGAGGAAAAATCATCAACAACAATTAATTCGACTGAAAAATCAGCAGGGTATGAAAAATCAAGAACAGAAGCAATAGCCTCGACTATATATTTCTCTTCATTAAAAACAGGCATCAATATAGCAACGCGAACCACTTTTTATCTCTCAAGCAGCAATTATGGAAGCACAAGCCAAATCTTCATCTGTCCGGAATAGTAAAATTATTTCCTTCAAAATGAAATCGTGAAGCGTTAATTTTCCCCATTAGAATTTTCCTGGGAATCGCCCCTTCCATTTTATTCAGCTTAAGTTCAATTCCTTCCGTCGACGCCCCAGTGAAACTGATACCTCCTCCTCCTTCAGCCCTGTCTGTTGCTTTCGTATAGAAATAGTTCTCGCGGAAGGAAGAATTCCTCATATTTACGCTAAGGGAGCTCTCCTTGGTAGCATCTTGGATGGAATTCTTCACCACGCTTAACATCCCACAAGAGTCGACATACAAGCCTCGACCTACCGATTGAATCTCGTTCGACTCAATCAATCCATCGCTGCAATTATTTAGCGATATCGCGCTTTCCCCTACGCTATTGAATGTATTTTTTCTAATGGTGAAATTTTTCAAGCGCGCACCATTTCCAACAGGATTTGTCAACAAGATCGCATGACTGCCAACCCGCGAGATCACATTCTCCTCAATCAGTATTCGATCCGCATCGGTCGCGCGAACCGACCCTATTTGAATTTTGATTGCCTGCAGGGGGATATCGAAAAACACATTTTTGGAAACCACGATATTCTTGACGGATTCAATATAAGCGCCATGCTGTCCTGCAATATCATGAATCTGATTTCTCGTTATCTGAATGTCAGCGAGATCATCGCCCGTAACTATTCCCTGAGCGGACAGAGACAAATCGCATCCATCGATCGTCCACTTTTGAACGCCGTCTTCTACTACAACGCACGCGCCATAATTGCTAGTTTTTGACGCGATGTAATCTCGCCCTGCGCCTGTAATTCGACTGCCAATAACTTTACAGTTGACGGCTCCCGCCATCAATCGCACTCCTGCTCCAGCGAAATTAATAAGCTGGCATTTTTCAATGTCCACGCTTGCCCCGCTCCGAGCAACAACGCCCGCTGCAGAATAAACGGCGCTGCTATTTACGTAGTCTGAGCCGACACCCCTGCAATTGATGTTTTCAAATCTTCGAGCGCCAGGTCCATCACACATAAATAGCGGCGTCAAGTTTTTATCTTGAAATATCCAATTATTTCCACCCAAAACTCTCGCCGTCGCTGGAACTTGAATCGTCCCAGAGATTTTTATGTCCTCATCGATTTTTAACGCCTTACCTTTTAAAACTGAAAGTCTCAGGCCCTCGGTCAGCCTCGCAACAGGCTCTTTGCCTTTATCTAGACTTGAGTACAAGACAAAACCGCCGCTTCCTTCTTGTTCTTTTTCTTCCAGCGGGACCCGGTTTCCCACCTCAGCTCGGCTGGTTATGCAGGAAAATGTCGCGCCGGTCAGCAGCGGAATGAAATTTATTAGCCACTTGCGACGCTTCATCTGCCATTCCTTCCAAGCGCTTTAAAAAGAGCCGAGCACCAAGAAGCCTCTAACCAGTAGAGCGGCACCTAGCCACCCGGCAATAATCCACCAATTTCTTAGAGCCATTTTCGCTAGCGAGCGAAAATCGACACCTACCGAGGCCACAACCACAGCGAGATATATCAAATAAAAGCAAAAGCCCGAAAGAGCATAAACCTCGACCAGATTACCTCTTGCAAGAACAGCCGCCGCGAACACGGCGCCAACCCTTAGCACCAAACCCGTCAACTGAACTAGCAGCGCAGTTTTTTGGTTGCCGATAATATGCAATGCGAGCGAAATTGGCGAAGCCAGAAATTGCATGACTATCCATGGAGTCATCCACAAAACTATCTCTCCGGCTCTGCTCCATTCGGCGCCAAATAAAATTGGGAATATCCGTGCAGAGATCATTCCGACAAAAATCAGAGGTCCAACACCTACTCTTATCAAGCCTTCGAGGATCTTTGCAGTAAACGGAGCGAGCTCGCCGGCTCGATGTTCTTCCGGGGCTCTCGATGAGTAGACTTGGGAAAGTGCTCCCCCTATTAAAGCGACAGGAGCTTGGATAACTCGACTTGCAAGGGCTAGATACCCAACCTCAGGGCCTACGCTCCAAGCCGCAATCAGAATAATGGGAATTTGTATATTGGAGTTGTTGGCGAGCGATTCAGGAACCGCGTATTTAGGAAAGTTCCGGAATTTGAAGAAGGCAGACTTCAAAGTCTGCATGCTGATTGAGGAAAAAATTCTGGCCGAGCCGCTTCTGAGCTTGAAGAGCAGGCCAGACACCCCTGCACCGCTGATTGTCACGTGCCCGAGAATGAGTCCCAGTGGCCCTATCGAAGCAAGTCCCAATCCCAATTGCACAACAAGGCTCGCGATGTTCTGCCAAACTTTATTTATTGAAACATCAGCATATTTTTTTGATCGCAAAAACCAGTAGCTGACAGCCGTATACCAACCGATTGCGAGCAGCCCTACGGGCAACAACCACGCATATCCACCTATTAAAGGGAGCCTATGCCCAGCAAACATTCCGGCTTGCATCAGCCAAACAAGAATACATGCGATTAAAGACAAGACAATGGGGGCAAGTAGCGAGAGCCTCAGTAGGGAAAGCGCTTCTTCTTCTTTCTCGGGTTGAAGGATCGCAAGTTCAAATCTTAAACAAGCGATGCCCGAGACCACCGCTAAAATGGAGGCATACGTTGCCAAGACACTGAAGTCATTAGGAGAATAGATTCTCGTCAACAGCGGCAACGCAAGAATCAGTAATCCTTGCGAAATGACCGTCCCACTTGCAAGGATGGTCGCAGCTTTGGCCAAGCCTTCCCGTTTGACTCGAGCGTTCATTTAACTCGACGAAATAAGATTTTCTGCGACAATAATTTGATCTTTTTCAATCAAATATGGATGCATCGGCAGGCTTAGCACCATTTGCGCAGCACGGTCACCAAATGGGAGTTGAGCCTGAGCATCAACAACTGCCGGCTGTTTATTGAGGGGTTCTGGGTAATGCACCGCCGTCGGGATACCGCTCTTTTTTAGTTTGGCGGCAATCAAATCCCGGTTTGAAACAGATATGGTGTACTGTGCAAATGCACTCATATTGCGGGGGTCGATATATGGAACGACAATCCCGTCGATTCCGTTAAGCAACCGGTTATATCGAGCGGCAACGTCCTGCCTACTCTTCAATTCGCTGTCGAGGACTTGCAATTTGGCGAGAAGTACGCCCGCCTGCATTGTGTCCAAGCGACTGTTCACTCCCACTCGCACATGGTGATACCGCCGGTCCTGCCCATGCCGCGCGATCTGACGCATGACCTTGGCCAGTTCGCCATCGCTGGTGAAGAGGGCTCCGCCATCGCCGTAGCAACCCAAGGGCTTGCTAGGGAAGAAACTGGCACACGCAATGGTGCTGAGACTGCAGCTCTTGCGGCCCTTGTACGTAGCGCCAAAACTCTGCGCCGCATCCTCGATCACCGGAATGCCGTGCCTTGCGGCAATGGCGTTGATGGCGTCGAAGTCAGCGCACTGGCCATACAGGCTCACGGGAACGATGGCCTTGGTACGCAGAGTGATCGCAGCCTCCAGCAGTGTCGGATCCAGGTTGTAGGTGCGCGGGTCGATGTCCACGTACACCGGCTTGGCGCCCAGAAGCGCTACGGTTTCGGCGGTGGCAATGTAGGTAAAGCCAGGCGTAATGACTTCATCGCCCGGGCCGATGCCGAGCGCCATTTGGGCGATCTGCAATGCATCCGTGCCGTTCGCGACAGTGATGCAGTGCTTGGCGCCCGTATAGGCGGAAAGCTTTTCTTCCAACTCTGCGACTTCAGGGCCGAGGATGTATTGACCGTGCGCCAGCACGCGCTGAATGGCAGCGTCAATCTGGTCCTTGATGCGGGCTTGCTGGGCCTTGAGGTCGATGAATTCGATCATGGCGTCTTGCCTTCCCGCTTGGTTACCGCGTTGCCGTCAAGTACGTAGCGCGCTCCCGTGTGTTGGCAGATGGCTTCTGCTGAACCCTGCAGTGGCAATGCAAGCTGCTCGCCAAACTCGCTCATCCAGCCGATCTGTTGGGCTGGCACTCCGACCACGAGCGCATAGGCCCGCACGTTCCTGTTGACGACGGCGCCGGCGCCGATGAATGCGTATTCGCCCACGGTGTTGCCGCAGACGATGGTGCAATTGGCGCCGAGCGTGGCGCCCCTGCGGACCAGCGTGCGCCGGTATTCGTTCTTGCGGGTGACGGCTGCTCGCGGGTTGTAGACGTTGGTAAACACCATGCTGGGGCCGCAAAAAACGTCGTCTTCCAGCGTGACCGCGTCGTAGACACTCACGTTGTTCTGGATCTTCACGTTGTTGCCAATGCGCACGTCGTTGCCAACGTAGACGTTCTGGCCGAGCGAGCAGCCCTCGCCGATCTGCGCCTTGCCACTGACGTGAACCCAATGCCAAATGCGGGTGCCGTCGCCAATTTCGGCCCCTGAATCAATGATGGCGCTGGGATGTGCGGTGTAGCTCATGAGCCTCTCGAGTGCAACGCGTCAGGCCAATTGACGAACGTAGGGATGTGTTTCGCCCTGCTCGCCTTTGGTGAGCGTGGCGCTACGGATGACATTTACGGTCTCGATGCAATGCCTTGCGTCGGCTAATCCGTATCCGCGCCCCGCCAAAATCTCTCTGTAGCTCGTGGTGTGAAGGTCGGTAAAGCCTTCGGAAAATTCGAGTTGCTCACCGCTGACGTCGATGTTGCGGTAGGTCGGCTTCTTGCCTTTGACTTCTTCCGGGAGATCATTGGCATCGATCGACAGAAACCAGCGCACACGGGCGCGCTCGTATTCCAGGTAGCCCGCGGCCTTGGCAACGCCGCTGTGGTGCACCACGTTTCGCTGCAGTTTGCCGAAGATGAAGTGCAGCATGTCGTAGAAGTGCACACCAATATTCGTCGCCACCCCAAAGGACTTCCGGTTGTCGCCCTTCCAGCTTTCGGCATACCACTTGCCGCGAGACGTGATGTAGGTGAGCTCCACATCAAACTTCGTGTCCGAAGGCGCCTTGGCCACCTTGTCGCGCAGCTTCAAGATGGCTTCGTGATGGCGCAGTTGAAGAATGTTGTAAACACGCTGGCCTGTTTCCTTTTCGACCAGCGCCAGTTCATCGACTAGCTCCGGCGTCGGGACCAAGGGCTTTTCGCAAATCACGTCGGCGCCCAAGCGCAGCCCGGCCGCGATATGGGAGTGATGCAAATAGTTGGGGCTGCAGACAGCAACGTAATCGAGGGCACTTGCTGGGTTGCGCTTGAGTTGCTGAGCGTGCTCCTGAAAGCGTTCGAACTCGGTAAAGAATTCGCTCTGCGGAGAAATGCTGTCGATGATCCCGACCGAATCATTGATGTCATAGGCCACGGCGAGATGGTTTCCCGTGTCCCTGATGGCGCGCATATGGCGCGGTGCGATGTAGCCGGCTGCACCGATGAGGGCAAAGTTCTTCATTGGGTCTTCTTCAAATTTCAGAGGCGGAAGACGGTAAAACCGACTTCGGCGGCGTGGTGCCGGTTAAACAGGCTTTTGACGTCTGCCAGCACAGGCTTAGCGCCGCGGCACATGCTGCGCAAAGCACCAGGATTGGTTTGCCGGTATTCGTTATGGCCAACCGCCGCCACAAGTGCATCTACCGGATGCTCGGCATCCACGACGCCCAGTTGCAGGCCGTATTCGTGTGCCACCTCTTCGGCATCAGCCCAGGGATCGGCAACCACGACCTGAACACCCCAGGTTTCAAATTCGCGCACCATGTCAACGACCTTGCTGTTGCGAATGTCTGGGCAGTTTTCCTTGAAGGTGATGCCCAGCACGCCAACGCGGCAGCGCGGCACGTCCATGCCATTGCGCAGCATGTGCTTGATGGTGTTGCGCGCGACGTACCGGGCCATGTTGTCGTTGATGCGCCGGCCCGCCAAAATCACCTGGGGGTGATAGCCGACTTCCTCGGCCTTGTGCGTAAGGTAGTAGGGGTCGACACCAATGCAATGCCCACCGACCAGCCCGGGCCGGAAGGGCAGAAAGTTCCATTTGCTGCCCGCAGCCTCCAGAACATCCAGCGTATCGATGCCCAGCCGATCGAAGATGACCGACAGTTCGTTCACAAGCGCGATGTTCAGGTCGCGCTGCGTGTTCTCGATGACCTTGGCCGCCTCTGCCACTTTGATGCTCGAAGCCCGATAGGTGCCAGCCGTGATGATCTCGGCGTAGAGCTCGTCGACGATCTGCGCAACTTTGGGGGTGGAGCCGCTGGTGATCTTCTTGATCTTGGTCAGCGTGTTGACCTTGTCGCCAGGGTTGATCCGCTCGGGGCTATAGCCGCAAAAGAAATCGATGTTGAATTTCTTTCCATTGCTGAACCTTTCCAGCACAGGCACACACACCTCTTCGGTGGCACCGGGATAGACCGTGGATTCGTAAATGACGATCGCGCCGGGCGGCATGACTTTGCCCACGGTTTCGCTAGCCTTGATCAGCGGAGTCAAGTCGGGTCGATTGGCGCTGTCGATAGGGGTGGGCACCGTGACAATGAAAACTCCGCAATCGCGCAAGTCAGCCGTCTCGGAGGTGAAGACCAACTGCCTTGCGGTCTTCAGCTCTTCCGATGTGATTTCAAGCGTGTGATCACGCCCCTGCCTGAGTTCGGCAATGCGCTTGGGGTTGATGTCAAACCCAATGACATCGCGCTTCTTTCCGAATTCGACGGCCAGAGGCAGGCCAACGTAGCCCAAGCCAATCACGGCAATTTTTAAATTGTTCGAGTTCATTCGGGTCTAGTCCCGGAGATAAGGCGTTCTGACCGCCAGTGGGCAGAGCGGCAATCGGCAAGGGCCTCCAAGTTCGACTTGAGAAAACTTGGCGAGCAACAAACAAAATTGGCCGGCGAGGCACAGCAAGACATGTTCACGACAGCTACCCCGGCCCGCTATCAGCGGAACCGATCCGCCGATTCGCTACCCAGATTCACCACCTGGGCCGCGGGCAATATCAAGCTGATCACGCGGTTCCACTTCACGAGTGGCACGGGGTCGATGTAGACCACGTCTTGCGCCTCCAGACTGAACTGCCTGGCCAGCACCATGGCGGCGGGGTTCTTGGCGTCCAGATGGAAGATCGCGGGCAAGCCCGTGGCACCCTGGCGAATCACGTAGATCTGGCCGGGATTGGAGGTGGTGAGCACCGGCCCGCCCGCTTCGCCCAGCGCTTCGTTCAGGTTGAGGCGACCGTTGCTCCGCACCGTGAGTGCCGATGGGCGCAAGATTTCGCCCATCACATACACCTTGGCGTCTTCGCGGTGGCCCACGCGAATGGTGTCGCCGCTCATCAAGGGAATGTCGTTGCCATCGCGGCCGGCTTCGCGCAGGCGTGTCAGGTTGATGTCGACGGACCTGCCATCGCGAACCAAAGTCACGTTCGCAAAGTTTCCGTTTGCGGTGATGCCACCGGCCCGGTTGATCGCTTCGGCCAGCGTCATGGGCAAGTCGGTGAAGATCTGCGAGCCCGGTGCGCGCACTTCGCCTTCTACGTAGGCGCGGCGGCTTCTGAACGACTGGATGCGCACCGTCACTTGGGGCTCGCGCACCTGGGTGACGATCAATTTGGAGATGAGTTCGCCGGCCTCGGCCTCGGTGAGCCCCGCAACCCTGACGCGACCAACGTACGGAAAGGCGATTTCGCCCGACGAATCAACAATGAACCCGGGCGCCACGCTAACGCCCGTGGGATCGGCCTGTTGCGAGATCACCGCCCCGGCATTCGGCAGCAGCTCGGGGTGGTCGTAAACGATGACGCCCACCACGTCTCCGGGGCCGATGGTGTAGCGCTGCGGCTTGCCGAATAGAGCCCCCACCTCTGGCGGTACGCTCTTGGGCGTCATTTTGGCCAGTGTGCGCACAAGGGCCGGGGTGATGGGGGTGATCCGGTCTTCGGGCGCTGCGTCGGGCAGGTACTGGAACTTGGGCGGCAGATCCTCGGCGCTCTGGTAGGGCTCTACGGTGCCCATGCCAGGCACGATGGCGCAGGCTTGAAGCAGGGAACCCACCAACAGAGCAGCGACAGATGCATATCTCACAAAAACGACCTCCGCTTTTTATTGCGCCTTCCGGCGAACATCTTGCTGAGGATTAGCTGTTCTTATTGCCTCCTCTTATTGAGGGCATCTTAGCTATTGTTGCCAAAAGGTTTCCCAAGGGAAAAGGGAACGCAATTACCGCGCCAGAATAGACAACATTACTTACGTTTTTGTAACCCACAATTTTACGAAAATGTGGTTAGCGATCAAGGTAGGAGGATTGAGGGGCGCCTGGAGACGTGGCGCCCCCATGGCCAGAGGGAAAAAAGCCGGTGGACGATGCGTGTCCCCCTGACCATCGCTGCGCTCGGTGGTTATTACGCACCGTTCCTAGCCGGCGTTTGGCAGGCAGTTGGGGGCAAAGTCCACCCAAAATTTGTCGTATTTCGACAACTAATTTTTGGGGCGCAAGCACTAGATTTACAAATAATAGCCGCTCAAAGTATTAGAGCTTTAATACATCAAAAGCAAACGGGGCGCACCCCGTTTTTTGGCAACGCGTACTTTTGTAATCGCAATTGCAATCTTTGCAGTTCGCGAATTTATCGGCTTTTTTTGAGCATTGGCTGCTCTTGAAGGCGCGCGCTGCGACTGATGGCGTCGTCCAAGAACAAAAAAAAAGCGGGTCAGAGCTTGTGGCTCTGACCCGCTTTTCTATCTGACGATATTGGTCGGTGTGAAAGGATTCGAACCTTCGACCCCTTGCACCCCATGCAAGTGCGCTACCAGGCTGCGCCACACACCGAAGCCCTCAATTATAGCCGGCGGAAATCACCGTCCGACGGTCAGGAGCTCACGAATTTCAAAAAGCTCGCGGCGCAAGTGCATCAGCTGCGATGGATCGACGGTGCGAGCGTCATGCTGGGGCTCTGGGCTGGGGGAGTCTTCGTCGTCCTGGTGCATGGCCGCGTCGAACTCTTCCTGGTCGATTTCGATGGCTTCCATGCCCTCGAGCGGGACGATGCCGGCCTTGCGGCGCTCGCGCTCGCCCTGCACGAGCTCTTGCAGCTTGTTGCGCGCGCCGCTGATGGTAAAGCCTTGGTCGTAGAGCAAGTCGCGGATGCGGCGAATCATGAGCACCTCATGGTGCTGGTAGTAGCGCCGGTTGCCGCGCCGCTTCATGGGGCGCAGTTGCGTGAACTCCTGCTCCCAATAGCGCAGCACGTGCGGCTTGACGCCGCACAGTTCGCCCACCTCACCAATGGTGAAGTAGCGTTTGACGGGAATGGGCGGGAGCGTTTTCTCCATTGAAATCAAGACCGTGCGCAGGAAACCTTAGAGATTACTCTACGCAGCCGCGCAGCGCCAAGCCCTTATTCGGCGCCCAGGCTCCACTCGACCTCTGAAGTGCCGCTGGGCTCGATGCTTCCGTGGATTTGTTCCTTGAGCTTGGCGCTGGCGTGAAAGGTGGCCACGCGCCGCTCGCCGATGGGAATGGCCTCGCCGGTGCGCGGATTGCGGCCCGGCCGCGGTGCCTTCACACGGATCTGGAAGTTGCCGAAGCCCGAAATCTTGACGTCGGTGCCCTCGATCAGGCTGTTGGCAATGAGGTCGAAAAAGGCTTCGACCATGTCCTTGGATTCGCGCTTGTTGAGGCCGATTTGCTCGAACAGCAAATCAGCCAGGTGCGCCTTGGTGAGTGCGGGCGTTTCGAGGGCCTCGAGCGTGAATTCCGCAGCGTTCATTCTCATCAACCTCTCAGGCGGGCGCCGAGTGTGGCGCTCAGTTGTTCGACGATGGCGCGCACGGCAGGTTCCACCTGTTCGTCGGTCAGCGTGGCGTTGTCGTCCTGAAAGCTGAGGCGAACCGCCATGCTCTTCTCGCCTGGCGCCAGGCCGCCCGATGCAGACACGGTGCCGTCGCGCGCAGGTTGCGGACGATAGATGTCGAACAGCGTGACGTCGCGCAGCAGCCCTTGCGCGGCGGCCGCCGATTGAATGGCCTGCATCAACGCATTGTGCGTGACGGATTCGGCCACCACCACGGCAATGTCGCGCTCCACGGCCTGATGCTTGGGTACCGGCTTGGCCACGGGCACGGGCCGCGCGGTGACGGCGTCGAGATCGAGTTCAAAAACCACGGGGGCCAGGGCAAAGTCCCACTTCTGGCGCCAGCGCGGATGCAGCTCGCCGACAAAGCCGATGGCCTTGCCGTCGATCAGCACGCGGGCGGAGCGGCCGGGGTGCAGGGCCGGGTGCTCGGCGGGCTCGAAGCTTGGCACCAGAGGTGCGAGCAGCGCTTCGACGTCGCCCTTGGCGTCGTAAAAATCGACGCGGTGCGGCTTGCCGTCCCAGCGCGCGTCTTCGGCGTCGCCCCAGGCAAGGCCGGCCACGCGCATGGGCTGGTGAACGCCGCGCACGGTGCTGTCGGTGGTGGCCACGCTGTCGTCGCGCATGAACACGCGGCCGGCTTCGAACACGCGCACGCGCGGGGCTTTGCGGTCGAGGTTGAACTTGAGCACCTGCAGCAGCGAGCCGATCAGCGACGAGCGCATCACGCTCATCTGGCTGGCGATGGGGTTCAGCAGCTTGACGGGGTTGGCATTGCCGGCAAGGTCTTGTTCCCAGTGCGCTTCAACAAAGCTGAAGTTGATGGTTTCCTGGTAGCCGAGCGCGGCCAGGCTGCGGCGCACTGCGAAGCGGCTGCGCTGGGCCTCGGGCCGCACGCGGGCGGTGATGGGCGCGAGCGGCGCGGTGGTCGGCAGGTTGTTGAAGCCGATGAGGCGCGCGACTTCTTCGATGAGGTCTTCTTCGATGAGCAGATCGAAGCGGTGCGGCGGCGGCGTGACGGTCAATGTGCCCTCGCCTTCGCCAAGGGCGAAACCGAGGCGGCGCAGTGCGTCGGCGCATTGCGCCTGCGTCAAAGGCATGCCGATGACGCGCGCAGCACGCGCCACGCGCAGCGTGACGGGCATGGCCTCGGGCACGTTCAAGATCTTGTCGTCCATGGCGCCGGCCTGGCCGCCGCAGATCTCGATGATGAGTTGCGTGATGCGCTCGATGATCTGCACCGTGCGGCTCGGATCGACGCCGCGCTCGTAGCGATGCCCGGCATCGGTCGAGAAGTTGAAGCGGCGCGAGCGGCCCTGCACGGCTTCGGGCCACCAGAAGGCGGCCTCGACGTAGATGTTGCGCGTGTCGTCGGACACCGAGGTGGCATCGCCGCCCATGATGCCGGCGAGCGATTCGACGGCCTCGTCGTCGGCAATCACGCCAACCTTGTCGTCGACGCTGATGGTGGCGCCGTTCAGCAGCTTGAGCTGTTCGCCCGCCTTGCCCCAGCGCACGGTGAGGCCACCGTGGATCTTGTCGAGGTCGAAAATGTGGCTGGGCTGGCCGTACTCGAACATGACGTAGTTCGAAATGTCGACCAGCGGCGTCACGCTGCGCTGGCCGCAGCGCGCAAGGCGATCGACCATCCACGCCGGCGTGGCCACCTTGGTGTTCACGCCGCGCACAATGCGGCCCGAAAAGCGGCCGCAGAGCTCGGGCGCTTCGACCTTCACCGGCAGCACGTCGGCAAACGATGGCGCAACGGGCGCAATGGCGGGGGTCTTGAGCGGCGCGCCGGTAAGGGCTGCAAGTTCGCGTGCAATGCCGTACACGCTCAGGCCATGGGCGAGATTGGGCGTGAGCTTGAGGGTGAGCAGTGCGTCGTCGAGCTTGAGCACGTCGCGCACGTCGGCGCCAATGGGCGCGTCGGCGTCGAGCTCGAGCAGGCCGCCGTGGTCTTCACTCAGCTGGAGCTCGCGGGCCGAGCACAGCATGCCCTGGCTTTCGACACCGCGCAGCTTGCCAAGCTTGATGAGAAAAGGCTTGCCGTCTTCACCGGGCGGCAGTTCGGCACCGACCAGCGCGCAGGGCACCTTGATGCCAACGCGCGCATTGGGTGCGCCGCACACGATGTTGAGCAAGGCGCCCTGCCCCACGTCGACCTGGCACACGCGCAGGCGATCGGCGTTGGGGTGTTGCACGGCTTCCTTGATCTCGCCAACCACGATGCGGCTGAAGGGCGGCGCGACGGGGCGGCGCTCTTCGACCTCGAAGCCGCCCATGGTGAGCGTTTCGGCCAGCTCGGCGCTGCCAAGGGGCGGATTGCAGAACTCGCGCAGCCAGGATTCCGGGAATTGCATCTCTTCGATCTCGTATTCGGTTTTTTTCTATGGATGGGTGCTTACTGGAACTGCGAGAGAAAGCGCAAGTCGCCGTCGAAGAACAGCCGCAAGTCGTTCACGCCGTAGCGCAGCATCGTGAGCCGGTCGGGCCCCATGCCAAAGGCAAAGCCGATGTAGCGCTCGGGGTCGAGGCCCATGTTGCGCACCACGTTCGGGTGCACCTGGCCCGAGCCCGCGACTTCGAGCCAACGGCCGGCCAAGGGGCCGCTCGCAAACTGGATGTCGATTTCGGCGCTGGGCTCGGTGAACGGAAAGAAGCTCGGGCGAAAGCGCAGCACGAGGTCGTCGCTTTCGAAGAAGGTGCGGCAGAAGTCGGTGAAGATGACCTTCAGGTCCTTGAAGCTCACGTTTTCGCCGAGCCACAGGCCTTCGCACTGGTGGAACATGGGCGAGTGCGTGGCGTCGCTGTCGACACGGTAAGTGCGGCCGGGTGCAATGACGCGGATCTCGGGCGCCTTGACGGCACCGGTGGTGTCGGCCGCAGCAGCCTCGAACTCGGCCGCGTATTTCTTGATGTGCTGATGCGCGTAGCGCACCTGCATTGGGCTGGTGTGCGGACGCAGGTTGTACGGAATGCCGTCGTCGCCGTTCAGGTCGACATAGAAGGTGTCCTGCATCGAACGCGCAGGATGGTTTGGCGGGTTGTTGAGCGAGGTGAAGCTGTGCCAGTCGCTCTCGATCTCGGGGCCGTCGGCCACGTCGAAACCCATGCTGGAGAAGATCTCTTCGATGCGCTCCAGGGTGCGGCTCACGGGGTGCAATCCGCCCGGAATGCGGCGGCGGCCGGGCAGGCTCACGTCGAGGGCTTCAGCGCGCAGTTGCAGCGAAAGCTCTTCGTCGGCCAGCTGCTGGCGGCGTTCGGTCAGCGAGGACTCGATGGCCTGCTTGGCCACGTTGATTGCGGCGCCGCGCGACTTTTTCTCGTCGACGCTGAGTGCGGCCATGCCCTTCATCAGCTCGGTGATGCGGCCCGACTTGCCGAGGAACTGCGCCTTGGCGTTCTCGAGCTCAGCGGGCGTTTTCGCTTCGGCGAAGGCGGCGCGTGCGGTGGCTACCAGGGAGTCCAACTCGTTCATAGCAACAGAAAATAGGCGGGGGAAATAAAAAAAGAGCTGGAGCCTTTTCAAGCGCCAGCCCTTGTGTCGTGGGCGCAGGAGGCCGCCAATGAAGGCGGCCGCCCTTGCTTTACAGGATCAAGCAGCCAGCTTGGCCTTGACCTGCTCCACGATGCCGGCAAAAGCGGCCTTGTCGTGCACTGCGATGTCCGCAAGCATCTTGCGGTCGATCTCGATTCCGGCCTTGCGGATGCCGTTTGCGAACTGGCTGTAGGTCAGGCCCAGTTCACGCGAGGCGGCGTTGATACGCGCGATCCACAGTTGACGGAAAACGCGCTTCTTGTTGCGGCGGTCACGGTAGGCATATTGCCCAGCCTTCATTACCGCCTGTTTGGCGATGCGGAAGACATTACCGCGGCGACCACGGAAACCCTTGGCGAGTGCGAGAACTTTCTTGTGGCGGGCGCGAGCCGTTACACCACGTTTGACGCGAGGCATGTGTGTACTCCTTGTTCGTCTGAGTTAAATGCCACGGCCGGGCAGCATGGCGGCGACAGAAACCATGTTGGTTTCATGCACTGCGACTGCACCACGGAGGTGACGCTTGTTCTTGGTGGTCTTCTTCGTCAAGATGTGACGCTTGAAGGCTTGACCGCGCTTGACGGTGCCACCGGGACGAACGCGGAAACGTTTTTTCGCGCTGCTCTTGGTCTTCATTTTGGGCATATGAATGCTCCTTTAGTTTGTGCTCGTGAGGCGCCGCGGATACTCCACGGACTTGTTGGCCCCGAGACACTTCTTTATCTCGCCCCTGCCTGCCCTTCTTGCGAAGCGCCGGCAACGGCGAAATTCTTTAAACCCTGCTAACTGACTCTCTCTAGCCCGGCCAGCCTTTTCAGGCTGCCGCGGGCGCCGACGACGTTTCCGTCGACGCGGGCTTGGCGGCACCACCGCCACCCGGCTTCTTGCGGCCCGGAGCGATCATCATGATCATCTGCCGGCCTTCGAGCTTGGGGAACTGCTCGACGACGATCAGGTCGGCCAGCTCATCGCGAATGCGCTGCAGCAAGGCCAGACCGAGCTCCTGGTGCGTGATCTCGCGGCCGCGGAAGCGCAGCGTGATCTTGCATTTGTCGCCCTCTTCAAGAAAGCGCTTGATGTTGCGCATCTTGATGTTGTAGTCGCCATCGTCGGTACCGGGGCGGAACTTGATTTCCTTGACCTCGATGACCTTCTGCTTCGACTTCGCCTCGGCCGCTTTCTTCTGCTCGTGGTACTTGAACTTGCCGTACTCGATCAGGCGGCACACTGGCGGATTGGCCGCGGCAACGACCTCTACCAGATCCACGTCAGCCTCACCGGCAAGGCGCAAGGCCTCGGAGAGACTCATAACACCCATTGGCTCGTTTTCCGGGCCTACAAGGCGGACTTCCGGGGCCATGATTTCCCGGTTCAGGCGGTGTTGGCGTTCCTCGCGGTGGCGGCGGTCGCGAAATGCAGTAGCGATGGTCAGAATCCTTCAAAAGATGCTACAAAATCTGTAGCGGAAGCCGGGTCAGTCCTCGCGGACAAGCGGCATGATTTGGTCGAGAAACACAAGTTGGGGTGCTTCAGGGACTAATCAACGCTTGTCAGCAACATCCTGGTCGAGCCGCTGCTTGAACGATTCGAGGGACATTGCACCGAGGTCTTGATTGCCCCGGGCGCGCACTGCGACGGCACCAGCTTCCTTCTCTTTGTCGCCTACGACGAGGATATAGGGAAGCTTTTGCAACGAATGCTTGCGTATTTTATACGTTATCTTCTCGTTGTGCAGATCCAGCTGAACCCTAAGCCCTTGATTCTGCAGCGTTTTAGCCACTGAAGCAGCGTAGTCGGCCTGCCCTTCGCTGATATTGAGCACCGCCACCTGCACCGGAGCGAGCCATGCGGGCAGTGCGCCAGCGTGGTGTTCGATCAGCATGCCGATGAAGCGCTCCAGGCTGCCCACGATGGCGCGGTGCAGCATGACGGGGTGTGCGCGGCCGCTCGACTCCGTGACGTATTCGCCGCCCAGGCGCTCTGCCGTGTTGAAGTCGACCTGCATCGTGCCGCACTGCCACTGGCGGCCCAGCGCGTCCTTCAGCGTGTATTCGATCTTGGGGCCGTAGAAGGCGCCGTCGCCGGGCGAGATGATGAAGTCGACGCCTGAACGGCGCAGCGCCTCCATGACAGCATGCTCGGCCTTGTCCCACAGCTCGTCAGAGCCGACGCGGTTGTCGGGCCGCGTGGCCACCTTGTAGAGGATGTCCGTGAAGCCGAAGTCGGCGTAGACCTTCTGCAGCTGCTCCGTGTAGGCGATGCATTCATCGAGGATCTGGTCTTCGGTGCAGAAGATGTGGCCGTCGTCCTGCGTGAAGCCGCGCACACGCATGATGCCGTGCAGCGCGCCGCTGGGTTCGTTGCGGTGGCACTGGCCAAACTCGCCGTAGCGCAGCGGCAGGTCGCGGTAGCTGCGCAGGTCGCTCTTGAAGATGAGCACGTGGCCGGGGCAGTTCATCGGCTTGAGCGCGTATTCGCGCTTTTCCGACTCCGTCGTGAACATGTTGTCGCGGTAGTTCTGCCAGTGGCCCGTTTTCTCCCACAGGCTCTTGTCGAGGATCTGCGGGCCCTTCACTTCCCAGTAGCCCGTGTCGCGGTAGATGCCGCGCATGTACTGCTCCACGGCCTGCCACACGGCCCAGCCCTTGGGGTGCCAGAACACCACGCCCGGCGCCACTTCGTCGATGTGGAACAGGTCGAGTTCCTTGCCCAGCTTGCGGTGGTCGCGCTTCTCGGCTTCTTCGATGCGCTGGATGTACTGGTCGAGCTGCTTCTTGTCGGCCCAGGCCGTGCCGTAAACGCGCTGCAGCTGCTCGTTCTTGGCGTCTCCGCGCCAGTAGGCGCCGGCCAGCTTCGTGAGCTTGAAGACCTTCAGGAAGCGCGTGTTCGGCACGTGCGGGCCGCGGCACATGTCGACGTATTCCTGGTGGTAGTAGAGGCCCATGGCCTGCTCGTCGGGCATGTCTTCGACCAGGCGCAGCTTGTAGTCTTCGCCGCGCGACTTGAAGACCTCGATGACTTCGGCACGCGGCGTCATCTTCTTGACCACGTCGTAGTCCTGCGCAATCAGCTCCTTCATGCGCGCCTCGATGGCGGCCATGTCTTCGGGCGTGAAGGGGCGCTCGTACGAGATGTCGTAATAAAAGCCCTCCTCGATCACCGGCCCGATGACCATCTTGGCCGTCGGGTAGAGCTGCTTCACGGCGTGGCCGACCAGGTGGGCCGTCGAGTGGCGGATGATCTCCAGGCCCTCGTCGTCCTTGGGCGTGATGATCTGGAGTTTGGCGTCGCGGTCGATGACGTCGCTGGCATCGACGAGCTTGCCGTCGACCTTGCCGGCCACCGTCATCTTGGCGAGCCCGGGTCCGATGGACTGGGCAACTTGGGCCACCGAAACCGGGCCTGGGAACTCGCGGCGCGAGTTGTCGGGAAGCGTGATCTGGATCATGAAAAACCTCGGGGCAGAAAAACAAAAAGCGCGGTGACTGGCCGCGCTTTGCTTGGTTTGGGAGCTGGCAGAAACCAGCGAGCGCGGGCTACCGGCCCTTTCCTTCGGAGACGAAGAAAAAGCCGCTGAATCCTTGCGGAGTAGTTCGCGGTGTCATAACCAAGGTGCCTTTCTCGCTCTTGTTGGGTGCAGAGAGCCGCAATTCTATCCGGTGGCCGCTCAGGCCATCGGCTGCCGGGTTTTGCGACGCCCCACAAAAAAAGCCCGGCACTAGGCCGGGCTGGATGGTGACAGCGAATCGTCTGTTCAGGCGATCAGCGGGTCAGTGGAACTGTTCTTCCTCGGTCGAACCGGTCAGCGCCGTGACGCTGGACTTGCCGCCCTGGATGACGGTGGTCACCTCGTCGAAGTAACCGGTGCCCACTTCCTGCTGGTGCGAGACGAAGGTGTAGCCGCGGTCGCGCGCTGCGAACTCGGGCTCTTGCACCTTTTCGACGTAGGCCGACATGCCGCGCTGCACGTAATCTTGTGCGAGGTCGAACATGTTGAACCACATCGAGTGGATGCCGGCCAGCGTGATGAACTGGTACTTGTAGCCCATGGCGCCCAGTTCCTTCTGGAACTTGGCAATGGTGGCGTCGTCGAGGTTCTTCTTCCAGTTGAACGAGGGCGAGCAGTTGTAGGCCAGCATCTTGCCGGGGTGCACCTTGTGCACGGCTTCGGCGAACTTGCGGGCGAACTCGAGGTCGGGCGTGCCGGTTTCGCACCACACCAGGTCGGCGTAGTACGCATAGGCGACGGCGCGGCTGATGGCCTGGTCCATGCCCTTCTTCGTCTTGTAGAAGCCTTCGGCGGTGCGCTCACCGGTGAGGAACGGCTTGTCGTTCTCGTCGTAGTCGCTGGTGATGAGGTCGGCTGCTTCGGCGTCGGTGCGGGCAATCACGAGCGTCGGCGTGCCGCAGACGTCGGCCGCCATGCGTGCGGCGACGAGCTTTTGCACCGCTTCGGTCGTCGGCACGAGCACCTTGCCGCCCATGTGGCCGCACTTCTTGACCGAGGCGAGCTGGTCTTCGAAGTGCACGCCGCCGGCGCCGGCCTTGATCATGGCCTTCATCAGTTCGAAACCGTTCAGCACGCCGCCAAAACCGGCTTCAGCGTCTGCAACGATGGGCGCGAAGTAGTCGACATAGCCCTTGTCGCCGGGGTTCACGTTCTTGGACCACTGGATTTCGTCCGCGCGGCGGAAGGTGTTGTTGATGCGCTCGACCACGGTCGGCACCGAGTCCACCGGGTACAGCGATTGGTCCGGGTACATGGCCGAATAGGTGTTGGCGTCCGCGGCAACCTGCCAGCCCGACAGGTAGATGGCCTTCACGCCGGCCTTCACCTGCTGCATGGCCTGGCCGCCCGTGAGCGCGCCGAGGCAATTGACGTAGGGCTCGTTGTTCACCAGCTCCCAGAGCTTCTCTGCACCGCGGCGGGCCAGCGTGTGCTCGATGGGGAACGAGCCGCGAAGGCGCACCACGTCGGCGGCGCTGTAGCCGCGCTTGATGCCCTTCCAGCGGGGATTGGTGGCCCATTCTTTCTCGAGGGCGGCAATTTGCTGTTCGCGGCTCAGTTGTTCGGTGAGGGTCTGGGGCATGGTCACTCCGTGAGGTTGATTGAAAGATGGGCGCTGCGGCCGTGGAGTCACTGTAAACCGATCTTGGACTCTTATGTCTTATAGAAGACATATTTTTATCCCATGAAAATCAACGGCTTACGGATGTATTTCTCAATGCAAAATTATTTTTCTCATATCGAGAAAAAATATTGCGGCGCAGCAGTCGCTCATTTCACGATATGCAATGAGGATTTCAGGCGTGAAAACGAGGCCTGGAATTGGTCTTACCTTGCAGCCGCGTGCGCGATCCAGTCGCCGCTCCGGATAACGGCACGCCCTGCAATGCGTGACAGATGGATCTCGTAGACCAGGCATTCGAACTGCTGCGCGCCAGCTTCCACCATCACAGTGCGCCTGATGTATTCGCCGGCGTCGTCGGCAACTTCTTCGAGCACGTCGAGTGCCACTTCCACCTCGGGCTCGATGCGGTAGATCTCGCCCACCACGCGCCGCTTGCCGCCCAGCACCACGCCGGGATAGGCGCCCAGGTCGTACAGCGTGCCCGCAATGACGGCATCGGTCACGAAAAAGGGTTCGGGACGGAAGCGCGCGATGTCGTTGCGCCCGCCGCGTCGCAGCGTGCCGTAGACGAACACGTGACGCACGGTGTGTGCGCCCGGCAGGCCAACGGATTTCGGCGATTGCGGCATCATTGAATCCATCGTCCCACAACAAAGCATCGAGTCTATTGAACACCGCCGTCCCCGCCTCCAGCCGCCTCGTCGCCTACGGCTGCCTGGCCTTGAGCATGTCGCTCGTCGGCGGTTATGTCGCCCTCTCCAAACCACTGGTCGCCGTCTTCCCGGTGCTGCTGCTCGCATGGCTTCGCTTCGGCATTGCCGCGCTCGCCATGCCGCACTGGCTGCAGCGCCCGCCGGGCGAACCGCCCATGAGCGGTCGCACGCGCGGCCTGGTCTTTCTCGAATCGTTTCTCGGCAACTTTCTGTTCTCGATCTGCATGCTGTTCGGCGTGAGCCTCACGAGCGCGGTGTCGGCCGGCGTGATCATGGCGTCCATGCCGGCGGCCGTGGCGGTTGCGAGTTGGCTCTTCCTGCGCGAGCGCATCACGGTGCGCATCGGCCTGGCAATCGGCTGCGCGGCGATCGGCATCGGGCTGCTCGCACTTGCGCCTGCGCACGTCCAAGCCAACGCTGAAGGCTCTTCGCGCTCGTCCATGCCCTGGCTCGGCAATCTGCTGGTGTTCTGCGCGGTGCTGTGCGAGACAGCTTATGCGGTGATCGGCAAGTCGCTCACCGGCCGGCTCGGGCCCAAACGGATCTCGTCGCTCATCAACCTGTGGGGCTTCGTGCTGTCGATGCCCTTCGGCATCTGGTTCGCATTGCAGTTCGACTTCTCTGCCGTGCGCATCGGCACTTGGGCCTTGCTCGTGGTCTACGCGCTTGCCGCAAGCATCTGGACGGTGTGGCTCTGGATGACGGGCCTACGCCACGTGCCCGCTGCGCAAGCGGGAGTTTTCGCGGTGATGCTGCCCGTGAGCGCAGCGCTGGTTGGCGTGCTGGTGCTTGGCGAGAGCCTCTCTTGGGCACAGCTCATTGCATTCGCTCTTGCGCTCACTGGTGTGGTGCTGGCGACGTGGCCCGAACGCCGAAGCTGAAAACCTCGGGTTCTCCCCTCTGAAAAAACAACAGCTCCCAATGAAAAAACCACTTTTTCCCTTGGAAACGCGTTTTTTCTCCTTTAGCATCCGCAATGCCACTGGAGACGCAAGTTTTTCATTGGTGAACGTTCAACCAAAAAAGGAAATCAACCATGGCAACTGCAAAGAAGGCTCCGGCCAAGAAAGCTCCGGCAAAGAAAGCCGCTCCCGCTAAGAAGGCTGCGGCTCCTGCGAAGAAGGCTGCACCGGCCAAGAAGGCTGCTGCTCCCGCAAAGAAGGCTGCCGCTCCTGCGAAGAAGGCTGCTGCTCCGGCAAAGAAGGCTGCTCCTGCAAAGAAGGCCGCTCCCGCCAAGAAGCGCACGCCCAACGCCGCGTTCATGAAGGCCCTGACCCCCAGCCCGGCACTCGCCGCTGTGGTCGGTTCGACGCCTCTGCCGCGCACCGCCGTCGTGAGCAAGCTGTGGGACTACATCAAGAAGAACAACCTTCAAGACAAGGCCAACAAGCGCAACATCAACGCCGACGCCAAGCTGAAGGAAATCTTCGGCAAGCCGCAAGTCTCGATGTTCGAACTGGCTGCGCTGATCGGCAAGCACGTCAAGTAAGCGCTCGGGCACTGCGCGTTCATCGCGCTCCCGAATCAAAAAGCCGGCACATGCCGGCTTTTTTTTGCCCGGACCCGCCTGCGTTGCAGCAGACCGGTTGTGATGTACTCACGAGAAGTCGAACCTCAGCTGCAAATGTCTCCGGCAATTCTGTGCGTCCGCTCTCAACGCCTTGCGTTAATTCACCAACTGGTTAAATTCGCGCCATGAAAGCCCCCAAGGATCTCCCACCCGAAATCGCCGAACCGCGCTCGCGCGACGCCGATCGCTCGCAACTCGCGATTCTTGCGTCGGCGCGCGACGAGTTTTCCGAACGAGGCCTGGCCGGCGCGCGCATGGACAGCATCGCGGCGCGCGCAGGCCTGAACAAGCGACTCATCTACTATTACTTCGGCAGCAAGGACGACCTGTTCCTGGCTGTGCTCGAGCGCACCTATGCCGACATCCGCCAGGCCGAACAGCAGCTGCACCTGGATGAAATGGACCCGGTCGAGGCCATTCGCCAGCTAGTCTCTTTCACCTGGCACTACTACCTGGAGCACCCCGAGTTCATCACGCTGCTGAACAGCGAGAACCTGCATTGCGCCGAGCATCTCAAGCGGTCCGAGCGCATCCAGGAAATGAACTCGCCGCTGGTGCAGCTGCTCGATACGGTGCTTGAGCGCGGCAAGCGCGACAAGCTGTTCCGCGCCGGCGTCGACCCGGTGCAGCTGTACATCTCGATCGCTTCGCTCTGCTACTTCTACCTGTCGAACAACCACACGCTTTCGGCCGTCTTCGGCCGTGACTTGCGCGCGCCCAAGGCCATGGCGCAGCGCCTCTCGCACATGACCGACCTCGTGCTGGGCTACGTGCTGCACTGAGCCCTCCGGGCGCCTTCCTGCATCTCCGGGTATGTACCAATCCGCAGCGGTTGCGCTGCGGCGGCAGCCTTTTTAGAATTGCCAATTCACTCACTGGTGAATTAATCGGCAAGACAAGGCGGCCCGACCGCACGGAGACAACCCATGAAGCAACTTGTACGCACCACTGCACTCGCCACGCTCACCTGCCTCGCCGCCTTGATGCCGGGGCTAGCCTCGGCACAGGGCGGATATCCCAACAAGCCCATTCGGGTGATCGTGCCCTTCGCAGCCGGCAGCACCACCGACATCATTGCGCGAGCCATTGCCGACAAGATGGGCCAGAGCATGGGCCAGACGCTGGTCGTGGACAACCGCGGCGGCGCCAGCGGCACCATCGGCCAGCAGGCCGTGGCCACGGCCGCGCCGGACGGCTACACGATCATGATTCACTCGTCGTCGCACACGGTGAGCCCTTCGACGTTCGCAAAGCTGCCGTTCGACACGGTGAACGACTTCGCCGGTGTCACGCCCATTTCGTCGCTGCCCAATGCGCTGGTGATCTCGCCTTCGAAGAACATCAAGACGCTGCAGGAGCTGGTTGCGGCGGCCAAGGCCAAGCCCGGCACCATCAACTTCGCCTCTGCGGGCCAGGGCAGCGCCACCCACCTCAACGCCGAGAAGTTCAAGCTGGCCGCGAAGATCGACGCCACCAACATCCCGTTCAAGGGCTCGGCAGAGGCCGTGACTGAAGTGCTGTCGGGACGCGTCGACTACTACTTCTCGCCCATCGCGCCGGTCATCGGCCAGATCAAGGATGGGCAATTGCTGGCACTGGCGGTCGGCTCGCCCAAGCGCGCTGCGGCCCTGCCCGACGTGCCGACCACGGCTGAAGCCGGTGTGCCGGGCTCCGAGTTCAACTTCTGGATCGGAATGATGGCGCCGGCAAAGACGCCGCGCGACATCGTCAACCGGCTGCACGACGAAGTGGCCAAGGCCTTGGCTTCGCCCGAGGTCAAGGAACGCTTCCTGAAGCTCGGCGCCGATGCATGGACGCTCAAGCCGGAGCAGTTCGACGCGTACATCAAGGACGAAATCAAGACCAACGCGACGTTGGTCAAGGCCGCCGGCCTGACGCCGACGCAGTGATCCGCCGCTCTGCTGTTCTCCCCCTTTCCCTCCAACTTTTTCTCGGCTGAAGACATGGCTACACAACGACTCGGAATCATCATGCACGGCGTCACGGGCCGCATGGGCATGAACCAGCACCTGATCCGCTCGATCTGCGCGATCCGCGCACAAGGCGGCGTCACACTGTCGAACGGCGACAAGGTCATGCCCGACCCCATCCTCATCGGCCGCAACGCCGAGAAGATGGAAGCGCTCGCCAAGACGCACAACATCGCGCGCTGGGGCACCGACCTCGACAAGGCGCTCGAGAACAAGGAAGACACGATCTTCTTCGACGCCGGCACCACGCAGATGCGCCCCACACTGCTGGCCAAGGCCATCCGCGCCGGCAAGCACGTGTACTGCGAGAAGCCGATTGCCACCAACCTGAACGAGGCTGTCGAGATCGCGCGGCTGGCCGAAGGCTCGGGCCTGAAGCACGGTGCCGTGCAGGACAAGCTCTTCTTGCCGGGCCTGCGCAAGCTCGACATGCTGCGCCGCGCGGGCTTCTTCGGCCGCATGCTCAGCGTGCGCCTCGAATTCGGCTACTGGGTGTTCGAGGGCGACCTGCAGCCCATTCAGCGCCCGAGCTGGAACTACCGCAAGGAAGATGGCGGCGGCATGATCCTGGACATGATGTGCCACTGGCGCTATGTGCTGGACAACCTGTTCGGCGAGGTGAAGTCGGTGTCGTGCATCGGGGCCACCCACATTCCCAAGCGCTGGGACGAAGCCGGCAAGCCGTATGAAGCCACCGCCGACGACGCCGCGTACGCCACCTGCGAACTCACCGGCCACAACGGCGAGCCGGTGATCGCGCAGATCAACATGAGCTGGGTCACGCGCGTGCGCCGCGACGACCTCGTGACCTTCCACGTGGACGGTACCGACGGCTCGGCCGTGGCCGGCCTTTCGAGCTGCCGCGCCCAGTCGCGCGTGGCCACGCCGCGCCCAGTGTGGAACCCCGACGAGAAGCAAATGATGAATTTCTTCGACCAGTGGCAGGAGATTCCGGATTCGCAGGCGTATGACAACGGCTTCAAGATCCAGTGGGAGCACTTCATTCGCCACGTGGTCGAGAACGAGCCCTACAAGTGGACGCTGCCCGAAGGCGCCAAGGGCGTGCAGCTGGTCGAGGCCGCACTCGAGTCGTGGAAGGACCGCCGCTGGATCGATGTGCCGCAACTGAAGATCTGAGGCGGCAAGCATGGCACTCACCCTGAACCTCCCCACCGCGAGCGGCACGCTCGCACCCTACGCCCTGCGCGGCACCGCGCCGGTGAAGCCCGATGCGGGCGTCAAGTTCAATCGCATCGCCTACTCGGCGGCGCACGTTGTGGCCGATCCACTGGCTGCTATCGACCCGTGGCTGCAATCGGCGGTCGACTGGGACGCCACCATCGCCTACCGACGCCATCTGTTCTCGCTGGGTCTGGGCGTGGCCGAGGCCATGGACACGGCTCAGCGCGGCATGGGCCTGGACTGGCCGACCTCGCTCGAACTGATCCGCCGCTCGCTCGATGCGGCCAAGGACGTGCCGGGCGCGTTGGTCGCCTCGGGGTGCGGCACCGACCACCTGAACATCGACGAGGTGAAGAGCGTCGACGACGTGATTCGTGGCTACGAAGAGCAGATGGCCGCCATCGAGGCGCTGGGCGGCAAGCTGATCGTGATGGCGAGCCGTGCATTGGCCCGGGTGGCAAAGAGCCCCGCCGACTACGAGCGCGTGTACGACCGCATCCTGAGTCAGTCGAAGCAGCCGGTGGTGCTGCATTGGCTGGGGGACATGTTCGATCCGGCCCTTGCGGGCTACTGGGGCAGCAAGGACACCGATGCGGCAATGGACACGGCGCTCGCGGTCATTGCCGCGCATCCGCACAAGGTGGACGGCATCAAGATTTCGCTGCTCGACAAGGACAAGGAAATCGCGATGCGGCGCCGCCTCCCGGCAGGCGTTCGCATGTACACCGGCGACGACTTCAACTACGCCGAGCTGATCGCCGGCGACGGCTTCGGCAGCGAGCCGACGCACGGCCAGAGCGATGCGCTGCTGGGCATCTTCGACGCCATTGCCCCGGCGGCCAGCGCCGCACTGGGCGCGCTGGCGCAGGGCAACACCGAAAAATTCCACGCGATCCTCGGCCCGACGGTGCCGCTGTCGCGCCACATCTTTGCGGCGCCGACGCGCTTCTACAAGACCGGCGTGGTGTTCATGGCCTGGCTCAACGGCCATCAGAAGCACTTCACGATGGTCGGCGGCCAGCAGAGCACGCGGTCGCTGCAGCACTTTGCCGAGTTGTTCCGGCTGGCCGATGCGGCGAACCTGCTGGAGCATCCGGAGCTGGCGGTTCAACGCATGAAGACGCTGCTTGCAGTACACGGCGTGGAAGGCTGATCGAAAAGCTATGCGCGACTTCTCGCAGAACCACGACTGGCTGTCGATCAACACCGCGACCGTCCGCAAACAACTCGGCGCCGAGGTGCCGCTGGACCGCATCATCGACCAGTGCGCCGAGCGCGGCATTCGCGCCATCAGCCCCTGGCGCGACCAGGTGGCCGCCGTCGGGCTCGACAAGATTGCAAAGCAGTTGAAGGAACATGGCATCGGTCTTTCGGGCTACTGCCGCGGCGGCTTCTTCCCAGCGGCCGATGCAACAGGCCTCAAGGCTGCACTGGACGACAACCGCCGCGCCATCGACGAAGCGAAGACGCTCGATGCGCCCTGCCTCGTGCTGGTCGTCGGCGCCCTCCCCGGCGCACTCGAAGGCAAAGCGGCCTACAAGGACATCGCCCGTGCGCGCAACGAGGTGCGCGACGGCATCGCCGCCTCGCTCGAATACGCCCGCGAAGTCGGCATGCCGCTGGCCATCGAGCCGCTGCATCCCATGCAAGCCGCCGACCGCGCCTGCATCAACACGCTCGAACATGCGCTCGACATTTGCGACGAGCTCGACGCGGACAAGAGCGGCATGCTCGGCGTGGCGCTGGACATCTATCACGTCTGGTGGGACCCGAAGCTGCAGCAGCAGATCGCCCGCGCCGGCCGCGAACGCCTCTTGGCGTACCACGTCTGCGACTGGCTCACGCCGACGCGCGACTTGCTGTCCGACCGCGGGATGATGGGCGATGGCGTGGTCGAGTTGAAGAAGATCCGCGGCTGGGTTGAGGACGCGGGGTTCACGGGGTTCTGCGAGGTCGAGATTTTTTCCAACCTCGACTGGTGGCAGCGTGCCGGGAGCGAAACGCTCGACGTGTGTATCGAGCGGCACAAACAGGCCGTCTAGGTTCGGTTGGCGGAGGAGCATTCAGGGCGCGTGCACAGGCCACCGGGTACTCCCCTCCGCGAATGTCCCCCGCCTTCGGCTCCTCCTTTATTTCGCTGCGGGGAGCACCCGGCGCCCTCTCTGAGAAACGATCCCGTCGATGGGGTGCCTTGCGCAGCGAAATAAAGGGGGAGGCCGCAGGCCGGAGGACATTCGCGGAGCAAGGTACCCCGTCGGCGGGACGCGCACCACGAACAGCAGCACGCAGAATCGCGCCACCTGTGCTGCAATCCGCCACATGGCTACCCCGACCCTCAACGACCTGCGCCGCTATGCAGTAGCGCGCACCCTCTTCAAGCCGACCACGCTGCCGTCAGCGATCCGCCAACTCGGCTTCGTTCAGGCCGACCCGATCCGCGCACCCGCGCGCGCCCAAGACCTGACGCTGCGCCACCGCGTGAAAGACTACCGCGCGGGCGATCTCGAAAGCCGCTACACGCGGCTTGCCATCGAGGAAGACTGCCTCGTCAACTATGGCTTTCTGCCGCGCGAACACCTGGCGCTGATGCATCCGCGTGAAGCCAAGCAGCCCTGGGATGCCGACACTCACCGCAAGGCTGCCGACGTGTTGGCCTTCGTGCGCGAACGCGGACCGGTGCATCCGCGCGAAGTTGAACAGCACTTCGCGCATGGCCGCGTGAAGAACTACTGGGGCGGTTCGAGCAACGCCACCACGCGCCTGCTCGACGGCCTGCACTACCGCGGCATGCTGCGCGTGGTGCGCCGCGACAGCGGCACGCGCGTCTACGAGGCCGTGACCCATCTGCCCGCCGACGAGAGCCCCGCTGGCCGTGCGCAACGCGCCGCCGCGCTCATCGAGCTGGTGGTGCGCAAGTACGCTCCGCTGCCCGCTGCAAGCCTGACCTACCTCGTGCGGCTGCTCGGCTACGGTGCGCCGCATCTCGCGGCGCAAACGCAGGCCGCGCTGCGCCTGGCGCGCGAAGAACAACTCGCCAGTTGCAAGATCGACGGCACCACCTGGTACTGGCCCGCCGGCGAGAACCCGGCCTCGAAGCGCCACGCGCCCGACGACGCTGTGCGCCTGCTCGCCCCCTTCGACCCCGTGGTGTGGGACCGTCGCCGCTTCGAGCTGCTGTGGGGCTGGACATACAAGTTCGAGGCCTACACGCCGGCGCCGAAGCGGCAGTTCGGCTACTACGCGCTGCCGCTGCTTTGGCACGACCGCGTGATCGGCTGGGCCAACGTGAGCGCACCGGAGGGCCGATTGCAGCCGGCCTTTGGCTACGTCGACAAGAAGCCGCGCGACGCGGCGTTTCGCGAAGCGCTCGACGAGGAGCTGCACCGCATGACGCAGTTCCTCGCCGGCCGCTGAGCCACCCCGGCAGAATCCCCGCGCCGCTGAAGGTCTGGCGCACGGGCGACAACCTGCGCCGCCGCTGGCTTCTAGAATCGGCCCGTCGTCCGGCATGCCGGATGGCAAGCGTTCTCAGGGCGGGGCGAAATTCCCCACCGGCGGTAATGGCGGCTTCTTCGAGAGAGGGGCCGCACGAGCCCGCGAGCGCCCGCGGCCTGCAATGGGCTGCGGGGTCAGCAGATTTCGGTGCAATTCCGAAGCCGACGGTCACAGTCCGGATGAAAGAGAGCGCGAAATGCGGGCCGGTCCGCGCGCTTTCCATTGAAGCGCGCGGTCTGGCTTGCGGTTTCGTGCGCCCTGATTCAGGAAACCTGCTTTCAAGCAAGAGGCACACCATGAGTCAGATCAACGACCTTCCCCTTTCCGCCATCGACGCGTCGGGCAAACCGCGCGGCGAGCGCATCGCATTCGTCGAGGCGCAGTGGCATTCCGACATCGTCCACCAGGCGCGCGACGCCTTCCTTGCCGAAATGGAACGGCTCGGCGTGCCGCGCGACCTCATCGACGTGTTCGATGTGCCCGGTGCCTTCGAGATCCCGCTGCATGCCAAACGGCTTGCCAACTCGGGCAAGTACGCGGCCATCGTGGGCTGTGCGCTGGTGGTGGATGGCGGCATCTACCGCCACGAGTTCGTGGCCAGCACCGTGGTCAGCACGCTGATGTCGCTGCAGCTCGAAACCGACGTGCCGATTTTCTCGGCCGTGCTCACGCCGCACCATTTCCACGAGCACGTGGAGCACCGCAAATACTTCCACCGGCACTTTGCCGTCAAGGGCACCGAAGTGGCCGAAGCCTGCGTGAAGACGCTCGAAGGCTTGAAGAAGGTCGACGCGGCCCTGGCCATCGCGTGACAAGCGGCACGAGGCTGCAGTAATCTGCGCGGATGGCTTCTTCATCCGCTTCGAACGACCGCTACACCCTCTACGGCGCACCCGGTTCGGGTGCCACGCCCGTTCATGCGGCGCTGACGCTGATCGGCGCGCAGGTCGACGTTGTCGACGTCTCTCCGTGGGAGGGGGAATCAGAGCGCGAGCGCGTGTCGAGCATCAACCCGATGCGTCAGGTGCCCGCGCTCGTGCTGCCTTCCGGCGAAGTGATGACCGAGAGCGCGGCCATCCTGATCTGGCTCGGCGATCGCTATCCGGAAGCGGGGCTTTGCCCCGCGCCGGACGATCCGCTGCGCTCGCGCTACCTGCGATGGATGGTCTACTTGCCGGCGGCGATCTACTGGATGTACTGGGTGCGCGACGAACCCACGCGCCTCACGCCCGATCCGGCGGCGCAAGCTGTGATGCTGGAACGCACGGCCGAGCGCATTGCGCACTGCTGGCACCTGATGGACACGCAGATCGACGAACCCGCGCCCTATCTGCTCGGAGAAAAGCTGAGCATGCTCGACCTGTACGTCACCGTGCTGTCGCGCTGGACGCCGCATCGCAAACGCTTCTATCGCGAAGCACCCCGCATGGCCCGTGTGGTGCGGCGCGTCGATGCCGATCCACGCCTGGCCGAGTTCTGGGCGGCGCGCTATCCCTTCTCGATGGACCCGGAGACATGACCACCGCACGCACGCCGACCACCACCTACCCGATGACCATCTTCCACAAGCCCAACTGCAGCACCTCGCGCAATGTGCTGGGCTTGATCCGCGAAAGCGGCGTGGAGCCGGAGATCGTTCTTTACCTGGAGACGCCGCCGTCGAAGAAGAAGCTGCGCGAGTTGGCAAAGGCCATGGGCATGGGCGCGCGCGACCTGCTGCGAACGAAGGAGGCGCCCTATGAAGCGCTGGGCCTGGCCGATCCGAAATTGACCGACGACCAGCTGTTCGACTTCATCGTCGCGAATCCGATCCTGCTGCAGCGGCCCATCGTCGTCTCGCCGCGCGGCACGTTGATGTGCCGGCCCTGGGAGCGCGTGCGCGAGATCTTGCCAACAGCGTAGACCGAGCCGGCGCTCAGGCGCGCTGCAGCAGCGCAGGCACGCCCGAAGCCAGCATCGCCACGCCCGATGCGGTCAGCAGGCCCAGCACCACCTTGCGGAAAGCCGTCTCGCTGATGCCGATATAGAGCCGTGCGCCCAGCAGCACCGGCACCGCGACGGCCACCGCAACCAGCCCCAGCAGCGGCAACATCGAGCGGGCAATGCTGCCGCTCGCGACGTGGATCGCGAACGCCACCAGCAGCATCGAGAGATTGAAGTTCTGGATCACCGCGCGCTGCGTGTCGCGCTGAAAGCCACGGAGCGTGCACCACAGCGTGGGAATGGTGCCCGAGAAGCCCCCGATGCCTGCCATGGCACCGCCGATGCTCCCCGCGATGCCGTCGGCGATTCGCCCTCCGAAGGTGACCTTCGGCAGGTGCTGCGACATCAGCATGGCCGGGCACCACAGCACCAGCAGCACACCGAGGCAGACCTTGAAGACCACGAGGTCGAGGTGCGGCAGCAGCCACACGCCGAAAGGGACGCCGACCAGCCCGCCGACCACGAAGGGCCACAGCACGTGTCTGTCGAAGCTTCGGCGCACGGTGACGGCGGCGATCATCTGGCCGGTGAGCGCGCCGAACAAGGCGAGCACTGCTGCCAGTTGCGGTTCGAGGGTCCAGGCCCAAACCGACATCGCCACCAAGCCGAAGGCAAAGCCCGACAGGCCCTGCACAAAACCCGCCAGCACGGCGCCGGCGATCACATACACATACAAGGCCTGCATGCGGCCGATGATATCGACCGCGTCCGGTGCACGCGCGAATCGGTCAGGCCGATGCCGTCACCAGCGCCGTGCGGCGCACCCGCCTCACGTTGAAGGCGCTGGCAATCAGCACCGCCTGCACCAGTGCAAGGCCAACGATCACGCTCGTGTACTGCGCGTGGTCCATGAGACGGCCGAACACCAGCGGCGCCAGGGCCTGTCCGATGTCGAGGCCCGCATACACCACGCCGTAGACACGCCCAGTGGCGTTGGGCGGCGTCGAGCGCTTGACCAGCAAGTCGCGCGAAGGCCCGGCCACGCCGGAGACAAAACCCATGGCGCCGAACAGCACCGGCACCATCACGGGCGGAAATTGCGCAAAAGCGAGCACCAGCGCCAACACGGCCGCAATGCCGAAGCCGGTTCCCACGATGCGTTCGCAGCGCGACGGGTCGGAGGCGAGAAAGCCGCCGACCACCATGCCGCCCGCGCTGGCCACCATGTACACCGTGAGGCACACCGCCACCAGCGCCACCGGCACCGCGTGCAGGTGGCCTGCCGCCACCGGCGCGAAGGTCTGCACCACGCTGATCACAACGGCATAGAAGAAAAAGAAGCCGAAGCACATCCACACGGCGGGAATGCGCAGGAAGTCGAACTCGCCGCCGATGGGTGCGGGCTCGCCGTGCCCGGTGGCCTTTTGCACCGTCTTCACGTCGAGCGAGAGCACGCTGCGATACGCCCAGAGCACCAGCAGCACCACGATGGCCAGCACACCCGCCGATGCCAGCGCCACGCGCCACGAGAAGGCGATGGCAATCGGCACCACGAAGGCCGGCGCCAGCGCCCAGCCCAGGCTGCCGGTGATGCCGTGCACGCTGTAGGCGTGGCCGAGCCGCGTCGGTGCTACCTTGCGGTTGAAGAGCGTGTAGTCGACCGGGTGGAACACGCCATTGCCGATGCCGCCCACGATGGCGCACAGCAGCAGCATCCAGTAGCTCTGGGCCAGGGCATAGCCGAAAGCCGCCAGCGCCAGCGCGCCAAGCCCCACAAAGAGCACCGGCCGCGGCCCCAGCTTGTCGACGATGAAGCCCGACGCCGCCTGCACGACGCACGAGACCACGAAGAACACCGTCAGCACCGCGCCAAGCTCGGTGTAGCTCACGTTGAAGGCGTCCTTGAGCCAGGGAAACAGCGGCGCGAGGATCAGCTGGCTGAAGTGGCTGATGGCATGGGCCAGGCCGACCAGTCCGATCAGTTGCGCGTCGCCTCGCAAATTGGTGGAAGAAGCGGCTGTCGGAGAAGAAGTTGAAGACATGGATTGCTACAAAAAACCGGGGCAGGCACCGATGCTATGCGCGCCGGCCGCGGCAGAATGGCGATACAGCGACAACATTTGTCGAAACTATGCCAAGCGCCGTTTCCACCCCTTCCCCGGTCACCAGCGTGGCCTCGCTCACGCCGCATCTCTACGCACCCGACGCCGTGCGGCCGCTGCGCGCCAAGGAACACTTCCTGAGCGCCGACACCTTCGTCGAGCTGCACCAGCATCCTTGGCCGCAGCTCACCTTCTCGACCCGCGGCGTGATCCGGCTCAGCACGCAAGACGGCAGCTACATCGTGCCGCCGTCGCGCGCGGTCTGGGTGCCGGCCAACATGCCGCACAGCATCATGCTGATCGAAGATGCCGAGCTGCGCACCGTGTACCTGCATGCCTGGCTCGGACCGCCGTGGGAAAAGTGCGAGGTGCTTGAAATCAGCCCTCTGCTGCGCGCGCTGATGCTCGCGCTCGACACCACCCCCGACGGGCTGCCGCCGGCCGACCCGCATGCGCCGCAGCGCGAACGCATGATCGCCCCGCTGCTGGTGGACGAGCTGGAGCGCGCCACGCAGATCCGCATCGACGTGCCGCTGCCTACCGACAAGAGGCTGCGGCAGTTGTGCGAAACGCTGCTTCGCAATCCGGCCGACCGGGCCACGCTGGCCGAGCGCGCCGCGGCCATCGGCGCCAGCGAGCGCACGGTGGCGCGGCTGTTCCGCGACCAGCTCGGCATGAGCTGGCAGCAATGGCGGCAACAGGCCGTGATGGCGCACGCGCTGCCACTGCTGGCGCGCGGCATGGCCGTAAGCCAGGTGGCGGCAGCCAGCGGCTATGCCACCGACAGCGCGTTCTGCGCCATGTTCAAGGCAGCCACCGGGCGCTCGCCAACTTCGTTCCAGCACCGCAAGCGATCCGCCGCCCTCTCTTGAATAGTGCCGAGCCGTCATGGGGCTCTGGCAAGATCGAAGGACCGAAGAAAAACCACGGACCACCCGACCGACCTGCTCATGGCGCCCCTCCCCCGACCGCATCGCCCACAGACCTGGACCATGGACATCGGCGAGCGGATCCGCCGCCTCTTCTGGCTCAAGGCGATCGGCACCACGGTCTTCACCTGGCTTTTCTTCATCGGCTACTTTCACCTGCTGCGCAATCCGGCCTATCCGGTCGCGGTAATGCCGCTCACGGCCCTCGACCATCTGATTCCGTTCCAGCCCTACGCGCTGGGCGCCTACCTTTCGCTCTGGTTCTATGTGGGCATCGCGCCCGGGCTGCAGTTGAGCTTTCGCGAGTTGGTGGTCTATGGGCTCTGGATTGGCGCGCTGTGCCTCACCGGCCTGGGCCTCTTCTACTTCTGGCCCACGCAGATACCACCGCTTGCCATGGACGTGTCGGGCTACGCCGGCTTTGCCATGCTGCAGGGCGTGGATGCCGCCGGCAACGCATGCCCTTCGATGCACGTGGCCGTGGCGATCTTCACGGCCATCCGGCTCGACCACGTGCTGCGCGAGGCGCGCACGCCGTCGTACCTGCGCTTTGCCAACTGGATCTGGTTTGCCGCCATTGCCTGGTCGACGCTGGCCGTCAAGCAGCACGTGGTGCTCGACGCGCTGGCCGGCGCCTTGCTGGGAATGGCCTTCGCACTCCCGTCGCTGCGTTGGCGTCCGGAGGGCAGAAGCCAGGTCAGCACCTTGGTTGGAGCGGATATCATTGGCCATCACTGACCCACAAGCCGAGCGAGGAAGGGGTCGATCCCATGGAGCGCCCCCAGGGCGGCGATCGATCAGCGGCCGGCACACGACAACAGGCATCGCACGATGAGTTCGCTGAAGCAATTGCAGGACCTGATCCACGAGAAGTACGGTATTGAACCGTCGAAGCTCGACCCCAACGCATCGATGCGCGAAACCGGCGGGCTCGATTCGCTGGCATTGGCCGAGTTCCTGTTTGCCATCGAAGATCACTTCGGCATCACCATGCCCGACAGCGACGCGAACATCGACACCCTGGGCGAACTGGCCCTGCTGGTCGACAAGGTCAGGGCCGCGAAGACAGCGTGAACCACGAGGTCTGCGTCACCGGACTGGGCGTCATGGCGCCGCATGGCGGCGAACCCAGCACGCTGTTCCAAGCCCTGCTGGACGGCCAATCGGCCATCCAGCCCGTCTTTCCCGACCTGCCCAAGCCGGCCGCCGCGGCCACGGTGGCTTTCGACGAAACACGCTGGTTCACCAAGCTGCAGCTTGCCGGCGTCGACCGCGTGAGCCAGCTCGCCGTGGCCGCGGCTGACCTCGCGGTGCGCGATGCGGGCTTGACCATGAGCGATGCCGACCCCGAGCGCGTGGGCGTCTATGCCGGCTGCGGCATGGGCGGCGCCGCAGCACTCGAGGCGGCCTACCGCGGCAATGGGCGCGTGTCGCCCCTCACCATTCCCGCCTTCATGCCCAATGCGCCCGCCGCCCACGTGGCCATGCGCCACGGCGTGCTGGGGCCGGTACTCACCTATTCGGTGGCCTGCGCCTCGTCGTCAGTGGCCATTGCCGAAGCCGCCAAAGCCATCCAGCGCGGTGAAGTCGACGTGGCCATTGCCGGCGGCAGCGAGGCTCTCATCGTGCCCGGCGTGGTGCTGGCCTGGCAGGCCATGCAGACGTTGGCCACCTTCCAGCCCGGCGAAGCAGCCGGCGCGGTGCGGCCCTTTGCCAGCGACCGCAGCGGCTTCGCGCTGGGCGAAGGCGCAGCGTTTCTGGTGCTTGAGTCGGCCGAACGCGCGCGCAGCCGCGGCGCCCGCAGCTATGCCACGCTGGCGGGCTGGGGCCTCAGTAGCGACGCCACGCACCTCACCAAGCCCGACGCTCCCGGCCAGGCCCGCGCGTTGCGCTCCGCCCTGCGCCAGGCCGGGCTGCAGCCGCGCGACGTGGGCTACTGCAACGCGCACGGCACGGCCACGCGCATCGGCGACGTGGTCGAACGCAATGCGCTGGCGGACGTGTGGGGCAACGACCTCGACAACCTGCGCGTCAGTTCCACCAAGGCGCTGCACGGCCACCTGCTCGGCGCGGCCGGAGCCATCGAAGCGCTCATCACAGTGCTCGCGCTGCACCGCCGGCAACTGCCGCCCAATGCCAACTGCAGCGAAATCGATCCGGCGTGCAGCCTGAACCTGGTGACGCATGACGACACCGGCGCACCTGCGCTCGAAGCGGCCATGAGCAACTCCTTCGCTTTCGGCGGCACGAATTCGGTGCTGCTGTTCCGTCGCGCGTGAACCCGGATTCCGTCGGGGGTATGCTGACGATGGAATCTTCATTCACATCCACAGACGGGAGTTCGTCATGCGCTTTCGCTTCGCACTGGTTTCTCTCGCGCTGATCGCGGCGAGCGTCCCGGTCCTGGCCCAGTCGGACCTGCTCGGCAAGCTGAAGGACCAGGCCGGCTCGTCGCTTGGCGAGAACCTCGGCTTCCAGATGCCCGCCATCGGCTCCAGCACCATCGGCAGCGCGGCCGGCGTATTGCAGTACTGCGTCAAAAACAACTACCTGGGCGGCGATGCGGCCTCGGTGAAAGACAAGCTCCTTGCCAAGATCACTGGCCAGAAGCAGCAGGAAAAGAACTTCGAGAGCGGCGCGAAGGGCCTGCTGAAGGGCGGGGACGGCAAGACGCTCAACGTCAAGATGCTCTCATCGAAGCTGAAGGTGAAGGCCTGCGACTACGTTCTGAAAAACGCCTCCTCGCTGATCTGACGGCGCTCCGCATCCCACGCGCGCGGCGCACCGCGCACGTGCCGTCCCGCTTCTCCCGTGCGCTCGTAACGCTTCATGAATCCGGCAGCCTCCTCCTCTTCTTCCACTTCCTTGCGCCACCGCGTCGCGCGGTGGGTTCCCTGCCTCGCTTGGCCGCGCCCTTCCCCAGCGCTGCTGCGCAACGAGGCCTTGGCGGGCCTCACGGTGGCGCTCATGGTCATTCCGCAGGGCGTGGCCTACGCGGCGCTGGCGGGTATGCCGCTGGTCACCGGCGTGTACGCGGCACTGTTCCCAGCACTGGTTGCGGTGATCTTCAGTTCCTCGCAGCGACTGTCGGTCGGGCCCACCGCGCTCACGAGCCTGCTGGTGGGCGCCTCGCTCGCGCCGCTGGCGGTGCCCGGCAGCAGCGAATGGGTGGCGATGGCGGTGTGGCTCACGCTGATATCGGGGGCCATCCAGATGGTGCTGGGCGCGGGGCGTTTCGGGTGGCTGCTGCGGCTGGTGAATTCTCCGGTGCTGATCGGCTTCACGCAGGGCGCGGCGGTGCTGATTGCCATTTCGCAGTTGCCGGCGTTGCTCGGCTTCACGGGCCGCACCATTCCCCAGGTGCTGCAGGGCGGTCCGCTGCCAGACCTTGTCGCCATTGCCTTCGGGCTCGGCAGCATTGCAGTGCTGTGGCTGGGCAAGCGGCTGGCGCCGCGCTTTCCGACCACCATGGCGCTCGTGGCGGGTGCCGCGGCCATCAGCTGGACGGTCAACTACGCGCTGCGCGGCGGCGCCGTGGTGGGCAGCCTGCCCGCCGGCCTGCCCTCCTTCTACTGGCCGGGCCTCTTGCCCTTGAACACGTTCAGCGCGCTGGTGCTGCCCGCGCTGATGATCACGCTGGTGAGCTTTCTGGAGACGGCATCGAGCGCCAAGATCGACAACGCGCGCGCCGGCACGCTCTGGAACGAGAACCAGGACCTGATCGGTCAGGGCCTCGCCAAGCTGGCCTCGGGTTTCTCGGGCTCCTTTCCCACCAGCTCGTCGTTCTCGCGCTCGGCCATCACGCTGTATGCGGGCGCGCAAACCGGATGGGCGACGCTGTTCAGCGTGATGGTGGTGGCCGGTGCACTGTTGTGGCTCATGCCGCTGCTTTATCACGTGCCGCAAGCAGTGCTGGCGGCGGTGGTGGTCACGGCCATTCTGGGGCTGGTCAAGCCGGCGAGCTTCGTCGCGCTGTGGCGCGTGTCGCGCATCGAGGCAGGCATCGCGTTCGGCACCTTCGTGCTGACCATTGCCACCGCACCGAGCATCTACTGGGGCGTGCTGGGCGGGCTGCTCGCGAGCATGGCGCACTACATGTACCGCCACCTGCATCCGCGGATCATCGAGGTCGGCCTGCACCCGGACGGCAGCCTGCGCGACCGCCACCTCTGGAAGCTGCCGCCGCTGGCGCCGCATCTCTACGCGCTGCGCATGGATGCCGAACTCGACTTTGCATCGGCCTCCACGCTCGAGCGCGCGCTCACGGTCGCCATGGCCGAGCGGCCGGACCTCACCGACGTATGCCTTTTTGCGCAGCCCATCAACCGCATCGACATCACGGGCGCCGAGGTGTTCGGCTCGATCCGCCGGATGATGGAAGCCAAGGGCGTGCGCCTGCACCTGAGCGGCCTGAAGCTGCCGGCCATGCAGGTGCTGGAGCGTGCCGGACTTCTTACAGCGGGGCCGATGCTTTTCAGCTACCGCACCGACGCAGAGGCGCTGGCCGCGCTGGCGCAGCCGGAAGAAGCTCAGCGCGCCGAGACAAAAGGCTCGACGGAAGCCGACTTGATCTCGTAGCCGCTCACGCCCATGTCCACCGAGGAATAGCGCGCCGCCTTCAGCAGCCCGCTGACCCGCACTGTGTCCATCGCGTGCAGGCCCTTCACGGTGTCGGCCGCGGTCACGTGCACGATCTGGTTGGCGGGCGGCGGCGGGGTATGGATGCAGGCGCCGAAGTAAGGCACCAGCAGAAACTCGCGAATGCCGCCCTGCGTGTTGTCGAGCGGAACGACAAAGCCCGACAGCCGCGCGGCCGTGCCGTCGAGCGCCACGTTGACCGGCGCGTTGTCCCAGACGGCGCGCATCTCGTCCAGCATCTGGATCGCGCGCGGGTCGTTGTCGCGCAGCGATTCGAGGCTGATGTTGCGGTAGCGCTTGGTCGGATCCCAGTTCTTGGGTACGAGCTCTTCCCACTTGAGCTCCTGCACCGGGCCCGCGGTCGCCGCCTTCGTGTCGGCATCCGGGCCGCAGCCCGCCAGGGCAGCCGCGCCCAGAGCCAGCAGGAATGCCGGCAATACGCGGCGGAAGAAGACTCTCATGGCCTCCATTGTGCGTCGGGGCCGTGTCATGCAGCTTAGCGGGGCCTTAAAGGTCAGTCCCGCACCGGTCCGCGCAGGTTCTTGATCTGCGAACGCTGGCTCTTGCCTTCGAGTCGGCGCTGCTTCGAGCCGTAGGTCGGCTTGGTAGCACGCCGCACGCGCGGCGGCGTAGCCACGCTGTCGACTACCGCCTGCAGGCGCGCGAGCGCGCCGGCCCGGTTCATCTCCTGCGTGCGGTGCTGTTGGGCCTTCAACACGAAGACGCCTTCCTGCGTGATGCGGCTGTCGCGCAGCGCAAGCAGGCGTTCCTTCACGTCAGGCGGTAAAGAGCTCGCGTGGATGTCGTAGCGCAAATGCACCGCGCTCGACACCTTGTTGACGTTCTGCCCGCCCGCACCCTGCGCCCGAATGGCGCTGATCTCGACCTCGTCGGGGTCGATGAGAAGGGGTGGGCGAAGCATGAAGGCAAGTGTGCCTTCAAACGCGTTCGAGAAGGCGGGGTGCCTACTCGCCGCGCGCAGGCCGGGCCCGCACGTCGGTCACGTCGCCCGCGGGACGCAGGGCCAACGGGCTGCGCACCGATTCGCCGCGCGCACGCGCATTGGCCATGTCGGCCGCGGTGGGCTCGGTCGGCTGTGCCGCATTGCGAAAACGCTCGAAGCCCGAGCGCGGGTTGAAGCGCCCGCCCATCGAGGCCACCCAGGGCGTCACGGGCTTGCCTGTGATCCGGCCCCAGGCGTAGCGCACGCCCCACACAGCCGCAAGCAGCATGACCGCCACCGCGAGACTGGCCGCAAAAACCAGGCCAAGAAGCAGAAGAATGACGCGAAATATGAAGTTCATCATCCGACTTTAGGCCGCAATGGCCTCCGATGGTTCCCCGGCCTTTGTGAACGAGAACTGGCCTGGGGTCCGGATCGGATCGGTATTCACTTCGATCGTGTCCTTCGGCCCGAAGCTGCCGTCGAGCAGCAGCCTGGAGAGCGGATTCTCGATGCGCTGCTGGATGGCGCGCTTCAGCGGCCGTGCGCCGAACACCGGGTCGAAGCCGACCTTGGCAATCTCGGCCAGCGCCGCGGGCGAGACTTCGAGCCCCAGGTCCATCTTCGCGAGCCGCGCCTGCAGCACCTTGAGCTGGATCGCGGCAATCGATTCGATGTTCTTCGCGTCGAGCGCATGGAACACCACCGTCTCGTCGATGCGGTTCAGGAACTCGGGGCGGAAGTAGTTCTTCAGCTCATCCCACACCGCTTCCTTGATCTCTTCGGCCGGCTGGCCCACCATGGCCTGGATGATCGGCGAGCCGATGTTGCTGGTCATCACGATCACGGTGTTCTTGAAGTCGACGGTACGGCCCTGGCCGTCGGTCAGGCGGCCGTCGTCGAGCACCTGCAGCAGCACGTTGAACACGTCGTGATGGGCCTTCTCGACCTCGTCGAGCAGCACCACGCTGTAGGGCTTGCGGCGCACGGCTTCCGTGAGGTAGCCGCCCTCCTCGTAGCCCACGTAGCCCGGCGGCGCGCCGATCAGGCGGGCGACCGAATGCTTCTCCATGAACTCGCTCATGTCGATGCGGATGAGGTGGTCTTCGCTGTCGAACATGAAGCCCGCAAGCGCCTTGCACAGCTCGGTCTTTCCCACGCCGGTGGGGCCGAGGAACAGGAAGGAGCCAGTCGGGCGGTTCGGATCGGAAAGGCCCGAGCGCGAGCGGCGGATCGCGTTGGCAACCGCGCCGATGGCTTCGTCCTGCCCCACGACGCGTTCGTGCAGCTTGTCTTCCATGACGAGCAGCTTGTCGCGCTCGCCCTGCATCAGCTTGGCGACCGGAATGCCGGTGGCGCGCGCCACGACTTCGGCAATTTCTTCCGAGCCGACCTGTGTGCGCAGCAGCGTGGGCGCGCTCGACTTGCCCTTGCTCGCCTCGCTCTCCTCGGCTTCGCGCAGGCGTTTTTCGAGTGCTGGCAGCTGGCCGTATTGCAGTTCGGCGAGCTTGTTGAAGTCGCCCTTGCGCTTCCACTCCTCGATCTCGAACTTGATCTTGTCGATGTCCTCGCGGATCTTCGCGCTGCCCTGCGCCTGTGCCTTTTCGGCCTGCCAGATCTCGTCGTAGTCGGCAATTTCCTTTTGCAGGCGCGCAACCTCGTCCTCGATGAGGCCGAAGCGCTTCTGCGAGGCCTCGTCCTTTTCGCGGCGCACGGCTTCGCGCTCGATCTGCAGCTGAATGAGGCGACGGTCCAAGCGGTCCATCACCTCGGGCTTGGAATCCATCTCGATCTTGATTTTGGCCGCGGCTTCGTCGATCAGGTCGATGGCCTTGTCGGGCAGGAAGCGGTCGGTGATGTAGCGGTCGCTCAGCTCGGCCGCGGCCACGATGGCCGGGTCGGTGATCTGCACGCCATGGTGCACTTCGTACTTTTCCTGGAGGCCGCGCAGGATGGCGATGGTCGCCTCCACGCTCGGCTCGCCCACGATGATTTTCTGGAAGCGGCGCTCAAGCGCGGCGTCCTTCTCGATGTACTTGCGGTATTCGTCGAGCGTGGTGGCACCCACGCAGTGCAGCTCGCCGCGCGCGAGCGCGGGCTTGAGCATGTTGCCCGCGTCCATCGCGCCTTCGGCCTTGCCTGCGCCCACCATGGTGTGCAGTTCGTCGATGAAGACGATGGTCTGGCCTTCGTCCTTGGCCAGTTCGTTCAAGACGGTCTTGAGGCGTTCTTCGAACTCGCCGCGGTATTTGGCGCCGGCCAGCAGCGCAGCCATGTCGAGCGACAGCACCCGCTTGCCCTTGAGCGATTCGGGCACTTCGCCCGCCACGATGCGCTGCGCCAGGCCTTCGACGATGGCAGTCTTGCCCACGCCCGGCTCACCGATGAGCACGGGGTTGTTCTTGGTGCGGCGCTGCAGCACCTGGATGGCGCGGCGGATTTCCTCGTCGCGGCCGATGACCGGGTCGAGCTTGCCCAGCCGGGCGCGCTCGGTCAGGTCTAGGCAGTATTTCTTGAGGGCTTCGCGCTGGCCTTCAGCATCGGCGCTGTTCACGCCTTGGCCGCCGCGCACGGCGTCGATGGCCGATTCGAGCGACTTGCGTGTCAGGCCGTTTTCTTTCGCGATGCGGCCAATGTCCGACTTACTGTCGGCCACGGCCAAAAGGAAGAGCTCGCCTGCAATGAACTGGTCGTTGCGCTTGATGGCCTCTTTCTCGGTCGCCTGCAACAGCTTGCCGAGCTCGGGTCCGACCTGCACGATGTCGTGGCCCTGTACTTGCGGCAGCTTCTTGATAGCAGCTTCGGCTGCGTTCGCAAGGCCGTGGACGTTGACGCCAGCGCGTTCCAGCAAGGCGCGCGGGCCGTCTTCCTGGCGCAGCATCGCGACCAGCAGGTGGGCCGGTTCGATGTAGGCGTTGTCGTTGCCGAGAGCGAGCGTCTGCGCATCGCCCAGCGCTTCCTGGAATTTGGTGGTGAGTTTGTCTTGTCGCATGGTGGTGTTCCTGCACTCAAAATAGGACTGTTCGGGCGCGATTCAAGGTGCCCGGGGCTTCGGGCACGTCTATTGCACTGTGCCTGCTCATCTTTCGAATGGAGTCGATCATGGTTTTTTCAATGCAGCGCCCTCATCCGGCTCGCCGGGCGCTCGGCGTCGGCCTCCTTGTAGCGGCCTTCGGCCTGACCGGTCTTGCGCAGGCGCAAGGCACGCCCATCCGCCTGCTGGTCGGATTTCCGGCCGGCGCCGGCTCGGACGCCATTGCACGCACGCTCGGCGAAAAACTCAAGGACGTGCTGGGCGTGCCGGTGGTGGTGGAGAACCGCGCCGGCGCGGGCGGACAGATTGCGGCGCAGGCGCTCAAGGCAGCCCCGGCTGACGGCCATACGCTGTTCCTCTCCCACGACCACTCGATCTCCATCCTGCCGCAGGTGGTGAAGAACCCTGGCTTCAACCCCGCCACCGACTTCGTGCCGGTGGCCGGCTTCGCCACCTTCGCCAACGTGCTGGCGGTCTCGGGCGGCACGCCGGCCAAAAGCATCGACGAGTACGTGAAATGGGTTCGTACCCAACGCGGCGGCAAGGAGACCATCGGCATCCCCGCGCCGGCCTCGATTCCCGAGTTCCTGGTGAAGATGATCTCGGAAAAATACAAGATCGACGTGCAGCCCGCGCCCTACCGCGGCAGCGCGCCGATGACAGCGGACATGCTGGGGAACCAGATCACCGCGGGCATTGCCTCGGTGCCGGACTTCATCGAGAACCACAAGGCCGGCAAAGTGCGCATCGTGGCCTCGATCGGCGCCAAGCGCCAGGCCGTGCTGCCGAACGTGCCAACGTTCACCGAGCTGGGCTTCTCCAATCTTGAAGACCTGCCCTACTACGGCATCTTCGCGCCCGTGGGCACGCCGCAGCCGATCATCGACAAATATGGGGATGCACTGCAGAAGGTGCTGGCGATGCCTGACGTGAAGCAGAAGCTCACCGCAATGGGCCTCACTGTGGCGTACGAGCCGCAAGGCCAGTTTGCGGGCCGCGTGCGTACTTACACGCAGACTTGGGAGCGGATCATTCAGTCGAGCGGGTTCAAGCCCCTCTGATCTTTCTTGCCCCCTCTCCCCTTCTTGCTCCCTCTCCCTCTGGGAGAGGGTAGGGGTGAGGGCACTGTGCCGCCGATGAAGCACGCCGCTCAACCAGCGCCGCCGCCCTCACCCTGCCCTCTCCCAGAGGGAGAGGGAAAAGATCAGGCGTTGTTGGCGGCGATGCCCCAGCGCGCCAATGCCGCATCGTCGCTGACTCGCGCATCCACCCATCGTGCGCCTTCAGGCGTCTGTTCTTTTTTCCAGAACGGCGCCTGCGTCTTGAGGTAGTCCATCAGGAACTCGCAGGCCTCGAAGCTCTGCCCGCGATGGGCCGAGACCACCGCCACCATCATGATCTGGTCGAGCGGCTGCAGCAGGCCCACGCGGTGGATCACGCGTGCGCCCAAAATGTCGAAACGCTTGTGCGCCTCGTCGATCATCGCTTCGATGGCCTTCTCGGTCATGCCGGGGTAGTGCTCGAGCTCCATCGAGGCGATGGCGCTGCCGTCGTTGCGGTCTCTCACGGTACCGATGAAGCTGCACACCGCGCCCACGCGTTTGTCGCCGGCACGCAACGCGGCAACCTCCTGTCCCAGGTCGAAATCAGCTGTCTGGATCGAAACGCGTGCACCACTCATGCCGGGATTGTGGCACCGCGCTAGACTTCGGCAATGCCTTGCCACGCCACGCTCTCCACGGTGCTTTCGCGCCTCGAAAGCAGCGCTGCGCGCCAGGGCAGCAAAGCCAAAAAACCCAAGCTCGTCTGACCGGAGCTGCGGTTCCGTCGTCGGATGAGCGACGGAACCTGCAAAGGCCTTGGCCCCCGACTGGGTTGCGCGCGCATCGAACGACGGTTCTTTTCCATCGGTCGATCCCGTAAGGAAGCCTCGCGTGCTGCAACCCTCTCACCCCTCCTCCCGCCCTGATTTCTCGGGCCTCTGGATTCCTCTCGTCACACCGTTTCGCGGTGGCGCCATCGACCATGCCGCACTCTCGGCGCTAACCCGCCGGCTCGCGGGCGACGACGTTGCCGGCTTCGTGGTCTGCGGTTCGACCGGCGAGGCCGCCGCGCTCGATGAGACTGAGCAGCTCGCCGCACTCGAGACAGTACAGGCGGCCGCCGAGGGACTGCCGATCGTCATGGGGCTGTCGGGCTATCACCTGGGCAAGACGACGGCCTGGGTACGCCGGCTGGCCGAACGCCCGCTGGCGGGGCTGCTGGTGCCCGCGCCGCACTACATTCGGCCATCGCAGGCCGGCCTGCTCGAATGGTTCCGCGCCATCGCCGATGCCAGCGCCGCGCCGGTGCTTATCTACGACATTCCCTACCGCACCGGTGCGACCATCGCGCGCGAAACGCTGCTGGCCTTGGCCGAGCACCCGCAGATCCGCGGCATCAAGGACTGCGGCGGCGACATGGCCAAGACGCGCGCAGTGATCGCCGACGGCAGGCTTCAGGTGCTGTCTGGCGAAGACCACCAGATCTTCGGCACGGTGGCCGAAGGCGGCGTGGGCGCCATCGCGGCGAGCGGCCATGTGCAGACGCGGCGCTTTGTGCAGGTGCTGCGCCTCTTGGCCGAAAACCGGCTCGCGGAAGCGCGCGCCGAATGGCAGCCGCTGCAGCCGCTGATCGAGATGCTGTTTGCCGAACCGAACCCCGGGCCGCTCAAGGCGCTGCTGGCACACGGCGGATCGATGAGCGACGAACTGCGCTCGCCGATGACCCGGGCATCCAACGCGCTGCGCGAGCGCCTGGTGGCGTTGAACGCCCGGCTCAGCCGCCCGTAACGGGTGGGAAGAAGGCGACCTCGCAGCCTTCGCGCAGCGCGGCCGCCTCGTCGCTCATGGCTTGGTCGAGTGCCATGCGCACGGCCTTGCCGCGTGCGAGCGCCGTGGCGTAAGCGCCGCCGCGGGCGATGAGTTCGTCGCGCAATGCGGCCAGCGTGGCGGCGGTGGTGTCGACGGTTTCACCGCTGGTGTCGAGCGCCTCGCGCACTGAGGCAAAGTAACGGATCTGGACTTTCATGGATTCGCCTCAGGCCAGCAGCGAGGCCAAGGGAATGAACTTCACCGTGTCGCCCGCCTTGATGATCTGGCCTGGCGGGTTGTCGATGACGCCGTCGCCCCAGACCATCGACGTGAGCACGCCCGAGCTCTGGTTGGTGAACAAGTCGAGCCCACCTGCAGCGTTGCGCCGCGCGCGCAGGAACTCGCGGCGCTTGTCGGCGCGCAGCCAGTCGAAATCGGCACGCATCGGTACGGGCTCGGGTGCCACACGCGTGGCGCCCTGCATCGTCAGCAGGAAGGGGCGAACGAGCAGCAGAAAGGTCAGGAAGCTGGACACCGGGTTTCCGGGCAGCCCGGTGACGTGGCAGCGGCCTTGCGATTCGCCCCCGGCCCTCGGAATAGAGCCATAGGCGAAAGGCTTGCCCGGCTTCATCGAGAGCGACCACAACTGCAGTTCGCCGAGCGTCTGCACGGCCGCCTTGATGTGGTCTTCTTCCCCTACCGACACGCCGCCGGTGGTGATGATCAGATCGCTGTTCTTGGCCGCACCGCGCAGCGCCTCGATGGTGGCTTCGCGCTTGTCGGGCACGATACCGAGGTCGTTCACCTCGCAGCCGAGCCGATGCAGCAAGGCGCGCATGAAGAAGCGGTTGGAGTTGTAGATCGCGCCGGGCTTCATGGCCTCGGGCGCGACCTCGCCGGGCATCACCAGTTCGTCGCCGGTGGAGAGCAGCGCCACGCGCGGCCGCCGTGCCACCTGGAGCCGGTCGAAGCCCACGCTGGCCGCGAGGCCCAGCGCCGCGGGCGTCAGCCGCTCGCCCTTGCACAGCACCACGTCGCCGGACGCGACGTCTTCGCCCGCGCGGCGAATCCACTGGCCGGCGGCGGGAACGGTCTCGATGCGCACCGCGCCGAGCGTGCCTTCCTGCGGCAGCACTTGCGTGTCTTCCTGCATCACGATGGCATCTGCGCCTTCGGGGATCTGCGCGCCGGTGAAGATGCGTGCCGCGGTGCCGGCCGCGAGCGGCGTACCCACGGTGCCAGCGGGAATGCGCTGCGCCACCTGGAGCACTGCGCCGGGGGCGGCGCAGTCGGCCACGCGCACCGCGTAGCCGTCCATCGAGCTGTTGTCGCGCGGCGGCACGGTGAGCGCGGACACCAGGTCTTGCGCAAGCACGCGGCCATCTGCGTCGAAGGTGGCGACGCTTTCGGCGGGCAACCTGGGCTGTGCCTTCTCGAGCAGGCTTGCCAGCGCATCGTCAAGCGCCATCAGCGGGGGACGCGAAGGAACAGCAGGATCAGCCATGGTGTTCGGGGTTGTATTCGAAGCGGCTGCCGCTGTCGATCAACCACTGCGCGATGCCCTCGATGTCGTCGAGGTCGAACAAGGGAAGGTTGGTGGGCGCCGGCAGTCCTTTTGGCGCGTTGGTGGCAATGGCGGTCACGAAGGCGTCTTCGATGTACTTCGAAGGCCGGGGCGGCTGGCCCGCCTCGGGGGCGCGCCAGACTTCGATCTTGAGCAGGTCGCTGTGCTTGAAGCCCTCGACCAGCACCCAGTCGACACCGTCGTGAAGCTCTGCAATGAGGTCATGCACCGTCAGCTGCGCGGGCTGTTCAAATTCGCGGATCAGCGCGAGCCGCTTGTCCGACGCCACAACCACCTCGAAGGCCCCGGCCTCGCGGTGGCGGTAGGTGTCCTTGCCCGGATGGTCGATGTCGAACTTGTGATGCGCATGCTTGACCACCGACACGCGCTGGCCGTGGAGCTTGAGCACCGGAATCAGGCGCTCGACCAGCGTGGTCTTGCCTGAACCCGAATACCCGGAAAAGCCGATCACCTTCATGTCGAGTTCCTGTGGCTGCTGTTTACGCAGCAGCCGAATGCAGATGCAGTTGCGAGGCAGCCGCCGCCATGCGCGGCGTGCGGCAAAGGTCAATCACAGTTCTGGGCGATATAGGCCTTCACGGCTTCCACATCGGCCGGAAGCTTGACGACCCGCTTGGGCAGCGCCTCAATGCCTTCGAACCTGGCCGGCCGCGCAGGCTCGTGGCCGAGCGCCTCCACAAGCGTGGCTGCAAACTTGATCGGCAGCGCGGTTTCGAGCACCACCATCGGCACGCCGGGCGCGAGGTGTTCTCGCGCGGCCTTGAGGCCGTCGGCGGTGTGCGGATCGACCAAGGTGGCAAAGCGCTTGTCGGTGTCGCGGATGGTGGCCAGCCGGTCAGCGTGGGTGCTGCGGCTGCTCTTGAAGCCGAAGCGCTCCGCGGCTTGCTTGAAGGCGGGATCGCCGCTCAGGTCGAAGCGGCCCTGGCCGCCCAGCTCGTCCACGAACAGCGAGCGCAGCTTGGCGGCGTCGCGGCCCACCAGGTCGAACACGAAGCGCTCGAAGTTGCTGGCCTTGCTGATATCCATCGACGGGCTCGAGGTTTCATGCGTATCGGCCGCCGCGCGAACGCGGTAGATGCCGGTGCGGAAGAACTCGTCGAGCACGTCGTTCTCGTTGGTGGCGACCACCAGCGTCTGGATGGGAAGGCCCATCATGCGCGCCACGTGGCCCGCGCACACGTTGCCGAAATTGCCCGACGGCACGGTGAAGCTCACAGGCTTGTCGTTGCTGGCCGTGGCCTGGAAATAGCCGGCGAAGTAGTAGACGACTTGCGCGAGCAGGCGCGCCCAGTTGATCGAGTTGACCGTGCCGATGCGGTACTTGCGCTTGAAGCCCAGGTCGTTCGACACCGCCTTGACGATGTCCTGGCAGTCGTCGAACACGCCGGTGATGGCGATGTTGTGGATGTTCTCGTCCTGCAGGCTGAACATCTGCGCTTGCTGGAACGGGCTCATGCGGCCGTCCGGCGAGGTCATGAAGACGCGCACGCCCTTCTTGCCGCGCATGGCGTACTCGGCCGCGCTGCCGGTGTCGCCGCTGGTGGCACCGAGGATGTTGAGCTCGGCGCCTCGGCGGGCCAGTTCGTACTCGAACAGGTTGCCCAGGAGCTGCATCGCCATGTCCTTAAAGGCGAGCGTCGGGCCGTTGGACAAAGCTTCGAGGTACACGCCGTCTTCGAGCTCGCGCAGCGGCACGATTTCTTCGGTGCCGAACACCTCGGGCGTGTAGGTCTTGGCGCAGATCGCCTTGAGGTCGGCCGGCGGAATGTCGTCGATGTAGAGCGACAGAATTTCGAACGCCAGTTCGGCATACGGCAGGCTGCGCCATTTCGCGAGCGTGGCGGAGTCGATCTGCGGATACTCATCGGGCAGGTAGAGCCCGCCGTCGGGCGCGAGGCCTTCAAGCAGGATTTCGCAGAAACGCTTGCGGTCGGGGTGGCCGCGGGTGCTCAGGTAATTCACGGTGGTTCTCTTGCGCCGCCCTCAGGACAGCTCTTCCTTGCGGATGCGCACGATCGGCTGCAGCACGGTGGGCAGTGCCTGCAGTTCCGCGAGCACGTCGTTCACGGTGCCTTCACGCGCATCGTGCGTGAGGATGATCAGGTCGGTCTGGGTGGAGCCTTCGCCGCCCACTTCGTCGGCTTCGCGCTGCAGCACCGCGTCGATGCTGATGCCGGCGGTGGCCAGCAGGCCCGTCACCTTGGCGAGCACGCCGGCCTGGTCGGCCACGCGCAGGCGCAGGTAGTAGCTGGTGACGACCTCGGTCATCGGCAGTACCTTCAGGTCGCTCATGGCGTCGGGGTGGAAGGCCAGGTGCGGCACGCGGTGCGCGGCGTCGGCCGTGTGCAGGCGCGTGATGTCGACGAGGTCGGCGATCACGGCGCTGGCGGTCGGCTCGCTGCCCGCGCCCTTGCCGTAGTAGAGCGTGGTGCCCACGGCATCGCCATGCACGACGACGGCGTTCATTGCGCCCTCGACGTTCGCAAGCAGGCGCTTCGACGGCACGAGCGAGGGATGCACGCGCAGCTCGATGCCTTGCGCGGTGCGCTTGGTGATGCCGAGCAGCTTGATGCGGTAGCCGAGCTGTTCGGCGTATTTGATGTCCTGCGCGGCGAGCTTGGTGATGCCCTCGATGTGCGCCTTGTCGAACTGCACTGGAATGCCGAAGGCGATGGCGCTCATCAGCGTGACCTTGTGGCCCGCGTCGACCCCTTCGATGTCGAAGGTTGGGTCGGCTTCGGCGTAGCCCAGGCGCTGCGCCTCCTTGAGCACGGTCGCGAAGTCCAGCCCCTTGTCGCGCATCTCGGAGAGGATGAAATTGGTGGTGCCGTTGATGATGCCGGCCAGCCACTGGATGCTGTTGGCCGTGAGGCCTTCGCGCAATGCCTTGATGATCGGGATGCCGCCGGCCACCGCGGCTTCGAAGGCCACCATCACGCCCTTGGCGTGGGCGGCCGCGAAGATTTCGGTGCCGTGCACGGCGAGCAGCGCCTTGTTGGCGGTGACCACGTGCTTGCCGGCCGCAATGGCTTCTAGCACCAGCTGCCGCGCAATGCCGTAGCCGCCGATGAGTTCGATGACGATGTCGATGTCCGGGTTGGCAATGATGGCGCGCGCATCGCTGACCACCTTCACGCCCTCGCCCGCCACTTCGCGCGCACGCGCCTGGTCGAGGTCGGCCACCATCGTGATCTCGATGCCGCGGCCCGCACGGCGCTTGATTTCTTCCTGGTTGCGCAGCAGCACCTTGAAGGTGCCGCTGCCGACCGTGCCTGCGCCGAGCAAGCCTACTTGGATGGGTTTCATTGGGAGATTCGCGTTAATGGTTTAAATGGGGCGGCAGGCGGCGCGCTCACGGCGCGGCTCATGCAGTGGGGCAGGTTCCAGGCGCCACCTGCAGAACCGCGGCACATGCGGATGTCATGACTCTGTCTCGCTGCTGCGCAAACGGTACAGCTCCAGGAACTTGGCAATGCGGTGGATGGCCTCGCGCAGGTCTTCCTCGTGCGGCAGGAACACGATGCGGAAATGATCGGGCGTGGCCCAGTTGAAGCCGGTGCCCTGCACCAGCATCACCTTGGTTTCCTTCAGCAACTCGAGGAAGAACTGCCGGTCGTCCTCGATTGGATAAATCTTCGGATCGAGCTTCGGGAACATGTAGAGCGCAGCGCTAGGCTTGACGCAGCTCACGCCAGGGATGGCCGTGATCAGCTCGTAGGCCAGGTCGCGCTGGCGCCGCAGACGACCTCCGTCGCCCACCAGGTCGTTGATGCTCTGGTAGCCGCCAAGGGCGGTCTGGATGGCCCATTGGCCGGGCACGTTGGCGCACAGGCGCATGTTCGAGAGCATGTTCAGGCCCTCGATGTAGTCTTCCGCCCGCTTCTTGTCACCCGACACCACGAGCCAGCCCGCGCGATAGCCGCATGACCGGTAGCTCTTGGATAGCGAATTGAAGGTCAGCGTGAGCACATCCGTCGAAAGGCTCCCGATCGCTGTGTGCTTCGCGTGGTCGTACAGCACCTTGTCGTAGACCTCGTCGGCGAAGATCACCAGATGGTGTTCCCGCGCGATGGCCACGATGCTCTTGAGCAGCTCATCGGAATAGAGCGCGCCGGTCGGGTTGTTCGGGTTGATCACCACGATGCCCTTGGTGCGCGGCGAGATCTTGGCGCGGATGTCGTCGAGGTTCGGCATCCAGCCGTTGTCCTCGTCGCACAGGTAGTGCACAGGCTTGCCACCCGACAGGCTGGTCACAGCGGTCCAAAGCGGATAGTCGGGCGCCGGAAGCAGCATTTCGTCGCCGTCGTTCAAGAGCGCGTTGGTGGCCATGGCGATCAGCTCGCTGGCGCCGTTGCCCAGGTAGATGTCGTCGAGCGTGACGCCGGCAATGCCCTGCTTCTGCGTCTCGTGCATCACGGCCTTGCGTGCCGCGAAGATGCCCTTGCTGTCCGAATAACCCGCCGAGCCCGGCAGGTTGCGGATCATGTCCTGCTGGACTTCCTCAGGCGCATCGAAGCCGAACACGGCAAGGTTGCCGATGTTGAGCTTGATGATCTTCTGGCCCTCTTCCTCCATCCGCTGGGCGGCCTCCATGATGGGGCCGCGAATGTCGTAGAGCACGTTGGCCAGCTTGGCCGATTTCTTGAACTGCTTCAAAGGGCCCTCCCGGGCGCGGGTTACTCGATGTCGAAAGGCCCTCAAAGGCCTCGTGTCACTGGGGAAAACCTATAATTTGACCACAGTTCCCAGTGCCCCGATGAAGCTCCAGCCCGACAAATCCGACACCCAGTCCCTCACCGCCCACGGCCCCGGGTGGGTCGCGATCAACAACGAAAAGGTCGAGGGCAGCGTGGTGGTTGGCTCGCGCGGCGAGCGCTTCGAGTGGAATTGCACCCGTTTCGACCAGCTGGGCCCCGAACATTTCGCCCAGCTGGCGTCGCTCGGCGCCGAATTGATCATCTTCGGGAGCGGATCCCGGATCCGCTTTCCGCAGCCGTCCTGGCTGCAGCCGCTCATGGCCAAGCGCACCGGCGTGGAGACCATGGACACCCCGGCAGCCTGCCGCACCTACAACATCCTGGCCGGCGAAGGCCGCCACGTGATTGCCGCCCTGCTGGTCGAACCACCCCAGGATAGCTGAGGGGGAGCTTTTCGGGGTAAAATACCGGGTTGCGAACAGGCCAGCTGCCCTCAGTTAGCAACGACCAATCCTCCATTTCGTCGAGTGTGCCTCAAAGCGCCCGATCCAATGGAAACCAACGGAGAAAACAAGATTCATGGCGATCGTTGTCAACAAACCCATTCCTGAATTCGACGCCAACGCCACGGGTGGCCTGAAAGTCTCGAATACCTCGCATCTCGGCCACGTGCTGGTCATGTATTTTTACCCGAAAGATAACACTCCGGGTTGCACGACCGAAGCCATGCAGTTTCGCGATCGTTACAAAGACTTCGAAAAAGCCGGCGCCACCGTGTTCGGCGTGTCCCGCGACAACATGAAGTCGCACGACGAATTCAAGGCCAAGCTCGAACTCCCCTTCGAACTCATCGCCGATACCGAAGAAAAAATGTGCCACATGTTCGGCGTGGTCAAGAACAAGATCATGTACGGCAAGAAGGTCAAGGGCATCGAGCGCAGCACTTTCCTCATCGGCGCCGACGGCATCTTGAAGGCCGAATGGCGCGGCCTCAAGGTCCCTGGCCATGTCGACGACGTGCTCAAGGCCGTCAAGGCGCTCAAGAAGGCTGCCTGACCGTTACAACAAGCGCGGACTGTGCGCTTTTGCTTCAACCCGTGGGAATTGCCCAACGGACTGTGCAAAGAGCGCGAGACGCGTCACCGCGGGTGTGCATAATGGCCTCATGCCGTTGAGCTCCACGACCGCATCCCCCGAACAAAGCCGCCTTGGTCTACAGGCGGCTTTTTCGTTTTCTGGTTTCCACTTCCTGCGAGCGACCTGACACATGCCACTGCCTCCCGCCCCCACGAAACGCGCCGCATTGCTCTCGCCGGATGCGCACGATGCACCCGCCCGCTCCTCCCACAGGGGGGGCTCGCGGCGCTCGGGCGAATCGCGCGCCGATTCGGCTTCATCGAGCGGCTCCCAGCCGCTGGAACTGTTCGACCGCAGCGCCGCGGATGCGGTAGGCGGCGGTACCGAGGCTGCGCCTGTGGCCCGCGGCAGGTCGAAACCCGCCCCCTCCCGCAGTCCCGAACGCAACCAGGACCGCAATCAGGAGCACAGGCCTGCCGCCCGCGGCGAGCCCGAGGCGCCGCCCGCCGTCTATGTGCCGCCGCCGTTGCCGGCTGCGGCGCCGCAACCAACGCGTGCCAAACGCGCCAAATCGAATGGTCCGGCCAAGCTGTTCGTGCTCGACACCAACGTGCTGCTGCACGATCCGATGTGCCTGTTCCGCTTCGAAGAGCACGACATCTTCCTGCCGATGATCGTGCTGGAGGAGCTCGATGGCCATAAGAAGGGCACCACCGAAGTGGCGCGCAATGGCCGCCAGACCAGCCGCACGCTCGACGCCCTGGCCGCGACGCAGGACGCCGACATCGCCAAGGGCCTGAAGCTGGACACCACGGGCCATCGCGAGGCCGGTGGCAAGCTGTTCTTCCAGACGGCGCCGCTCGACTACTCGCTGCCGGTCAGCCTGCCCCAAGGCAAGGCCGACAACCAGATCCTCGGCGTGGTGCAGGCCCTGCGCGACCTGCACGACCTGCACGCCAAAGAGCAGCCCGGCCGTCCGAAGCAGGAAGTGGTGCTGGTGTCGAAGGACATCAACATGCGCGTCAAGGCGCGCGCACTCGGCCTCGCGGCCGACGACTACCAAAACGACAAGACGCTGGAAGACGGCGACCTGCTCTATGCGGGTTCGCTCGCGCTGCCGCCCGATTTCTGGACGCGCCAGAGCAAGACGGTCGAAAGCTGGCAAAGCGGCAGCAACACCTTCTACCGCGTCAGCGGGCCGCTGGTGCCCAACCTGTACATCAACCAGTTCGTCTATTTCGAGGCCCCGGGCGAGCCGAGCATGTACGCGCGCGTCACCGAGATCCGCGACAAGACCGCGGTCTTCAAGACCCTGAAGGACTACAGCTCGGGCAAGAACGCGGTGTGGGGCGTGAACACGCGCAACCGCGAGCAGAACTTCGCGATGAACCTGCTCATGGACCCCGAAGTCGACTTCGTCACGCTCACGGGCACCGCCGGCACCGGCAAGACGCTGATGGCGCTGGCCTCGGGCCTGACGCAGGTGCTCGACGACCGCCGCTATACCGAGATCATCATGACCCGTGCCACTGTAAGCGTGGGCGAAGACATCGGCTTCCTGCCCGGTACCGAGGAAGAAAAGATGGGCCCCTGGATGGGAGCGCTCGACGACAACCTCGAGTTCCTGGCCAAGGGCGACGGCGGCGGCGCCGGCGAATGGGGCCGCGCGGCCACCAACGAGCTGATCCGCAGCCGCATCAAGGTCAAGAGCATGAACTTCATGCGCGGGCGCACTTTCCTCAACAAGTACGTGATCATCGACGAGGCCCAGAACCTGACGCCCAAGCAGATGAAGACGCTGATCACCCGGGCCGGCCCGGGCACCAAGATCATCTGCATGGGCAATCTTGCGCAGATCGACACGCCATACCTGACCGAAGGCTCCTCGGGCCTCACCTTCGCGGTGGACAAGTTCAAGGGCTGGCCGCATGGCGGGCACATCACGCTGGCGCGTGGCGAACGCTCGCGGCTGGCTGACTTCGCGAGCGACGTGCTCTAGGCTTCGTCCGATCCGATCAAAGCCCGCGCATGCTCCTCGGAGCATCGCGGGCTTTTTTTCGTCCGTGGTGACAGGCTCCTGACAAGACGTTGTCAGGAGGCGGTCCGCACCATCAAGGCTCCTTCCAACGCACAATCGAAAGAGAGTCCCTCATGCAAAACGCCATCAGCTGGTTCGAGATTCCCGTCGCCAACATCGATCGCGCCCAAGCCTTCTATGAAACCGTGCTGGGCCGCACGCTGCGCCGCGAAAACTTCGGCGGCGAGACGCTGGCCGTGTTCCCCTACGACGATCCTGCCACTGGCGGGGCGCTCCAGGCGGGTGCGAACGCCAGCGCACGCGCGGGCAGCGGGATCCGCATCTACCTCGACTGCATGCCAAGCATCGACGCCGTGCTCGCACGGGTCGAAGCGGCAGGTGGCCAGATCGTGGCGCCCAAGTCCGCGCTGCCACCGGGCATGGGCTTCATCGCCCATCTGCGCGACACCGAAGGTAACGAAGTCGGCCTTCACGCTCTGGCCTGAGCCACCGTGGCATCGCTTACGCAGGAGAAAAAGCAGATGGAACCCATACGCCAGCACCATGGCGCCTTCCAGGTTGCGGGCCTCACGGCCCGCACCACCAACCGCGAAGAGAACGAGCCTGCAACGGCCCGCATCGAGGGACTGTGGAACCGCTTCTTCGCGGAAGAGACCTATCGGTCGACACCGCATCGCACCGAAGACGCGCGCATCTTCGGCGTCTACTCCGGCTACGAATCGGACGCCGATGGCCCGTTTGACGTGACCGTGGGCGTGGCTGTGTCGCATGCAACGAGCGAAGCTGCGACCATCGAGGCCGGCGACTACCTCGTCTTCACAAGCCAGGGCGAAATGCCGCAAATGGTGATCGATGCCTGGCAGCGCATCTGGCAGTATTTCGAGGCAAACCCGACAATCGCGCGCCTCTACCGCAGCGACTTCGAAGCGTACGACGGACCTGACAAAGTGGCGATCCACATCGGAGTCTCATGAGCACCAAGAAAAGCTGGCGCGACAGGCTCGCCGGCTACCCGGGCGGCATCGAATCTCAAATGACCAGGCTCGAGGCCGAAGGCCACACGGTCGTGCAGCGCGGCAAGCGCTACTTCGTCGAAGACTTCGCGAAGAAACTGGCCCGCACACGCTGATGCGCCGCGCCGACCGCCTCTTTCAGCTTGTGCAGCTCATCCGTGGCCGCCGGCTCACCACGGCCGCCTTCCTCTCGCAGCGCCTGGAGGTGTCGGAGCGCACGGTGTACCGCGACGTGGCCGATCTGCAGCACCAGGGCGTGCCTATCGAGGGTGAAGCCGGCGTGGGCTACCGGCTGGGCGCGGGCTTCGAGCTGCCGCCGCTGATGTTCACGCAGGAAGAGGCTTCAGCGCTCATGGCTGCGGCGCGGCTCGCGCAGAGCTGGGTCGATCCGGCGCTGGCGCGCAACATCGAAACCGGGCTGGGCAAGATTCTTTCGGTGCTGCCGGCAGCGGCACGGGTCTCGGCGGAAGCGCTGGCGCTCTACGCGCCCGCACTGGGCCTGGACGACACCATGCGCAACCGGCTGCAGATCTTGCGCGAGGCCGTCGAGGCACGCCAGAAGCTGCGGCTCAGCTATCGGGATGTGTCGGGTGATGCCAGCGAGCGCACTGTGCGCCCGCTCGGCTGCTTCTACTGGGGCAAGGTCTGGACGCTTTCGACCTGGTGCGAACTGCGCAGCGACTTTCGCGGCTTTCGCATCGACCGCATGGACGCGGTCGAGGTGCTGCCGGAGCGCTTTCGCGACGAAGCGGGCAAGACGCTGGCCGACATGCTGCGCCAGGTGAAGGCCCGCTCGGCGGAAGCGAAGCGGCTCGAACAGCAGCAGCAATAAACGAGGGATCAATAGTCGTCGTTGCTGCCGTAGCTGGCCATATTCTCGAACTTGGTGAGCGGCTTGAGGAAGGTCAGCTTGACGGTGCCCGTGGGCCCGTTCCGGTGCTTGCTGATGATCACCTCGGCCACGCCCGGCTCCTTGCTGTTCTTGTCGTAGTAGTCGTCGCGGTAAATGAACATGATGATGTCCGCGTCCTGCTCGATGGCGCCGGATTCGCGCAGGTCGCTCATCATGGGGCGCTTATCGGTGCGGCTTTCGACGCCGCGGCTCAACTGCGACAGCGCGATCACCGGGCACTTGAGCTCCTTGGCAAGCATCTTCAGGCCGCGCGAAATTTCGCCCACCGCCGTGGCGCGATTCTCGTCGTTCATGCTGGTCGACACGCTCATGAGCTGCAGGTAGTCGACCACGATCAGGCCGAGCCGCCCGTACTGCCGCGCCAGGCGGCGTGCATTTGCGCGCAGTTCGCTGGTGGTGAGGCCCGGCGTCTCGTCGATGTGCAGCGACACGTTGCGCAGCTTCTCAATGGCCTCGGTCAGGCGCGGCCACTCTTCGTCGCTGAGCTTGCCGGTGCGAAGGTGTCCCTGGTCAATGCGGCCGATTGAGCCGACGATACGCACCGCGAGTTGCGAAGCGCCCATTTCCATCGAGAAGACCGCCACCGGCAGCCCTTCGTTGAGCGCCACGTGCTCGGCGATGTTGATGGCCAGCGAGGTCTTGCCCATGGAAGGACGCGCGGCCAGCACGATCATGTCGCCCGGCTGCAGGCCCGAGGTCATCTTGTCGAACTCGTAGAAGCCGGTGCGAACGCCAGTGATGTCGTTCGGGTTCTCCGCCATCTCGGTCACGCGGTCGAGCAGTTCGACCACGAGGGCATCCATGCTCTGGAAGCCCTGCTTCATCCGCGTGCCTTCTTCGCCGATGTTGAAGATCTTCTGCTCGGCCTCGTCCAGGATCTTGTCGACCGACTTGCCCTGCGTGTTGAAGGCGTTGGTCGCGATCTCGTCGCTCGCGGAGACTAGCTTTCGCAGGATGGAGCGTTCGCGCACGATCTCCGCATAGCGGCGGATGTTGCTCGCGCTCGGCACGTACTGCGCGAGCGAGTTCAGGTACACCAGCCCGCCGATTTCCTCGGCCTTGCCAAGGCCCTGCAGCTGCTCGTAAACGGTAATGACGTCGGCCGGCTTGCTGGCATTGATCAGCCCGCCGATGGCGGCGTAGATCAGCTTGTGTTCATGGCGATAGAAGTCGCCATCCACCAGCAGGTCGCCCATTCGGTCCCACGCGCCGTTGTCGAGCAGCAGCCCGCCAAGCACACTCGACTCGGCCTCGATCGAGTGAGGCGGAATGCGGAGTTTGGCGACTTGGCGGTCGGCCGACGGGTCATTGTCGGCATAGGAGAAAACGGCGGACATGGACTTCCCTTGCAACCCTGCATGCTAAGCCGCACACGCGCTGGCGTGTGTGGACAAGGTTGTGAATAAACGGTGATCTTTCAGTGAATCGACCGGGAGAACCGGTGCGCAAAAAGACAAAAGCCGCCCGAGGGCGGCTTTTGCGGCAGCGCGCAAGGCGCTGTGGACGATCAGGCGGTTTCGCCGTAGACCGTGACGGTGATGTCGACCACCACGTCGGTGTGGAGCGCAACGCTCACGGTGCTGTCGCCGACGACCTTGATCGGGCCGTTGGGCAGGCGCACTTGCGACTTCGCAACCTTGTAGCCTTGCTTGCCGAGCTCTTCGGCGATGTCGCCGTTGGTGACCGAGCCGAACAGGCGCCCGTCGACGCCGGCCTTTTGGGTCAGCTTGATGGTCGTGCCGCCGAGCTTCTCGCCCTGGGCTTGCATTTCAGCCAGCTTGGCAGCCGCAGCCTTTTCGAGTTCGACGCGCTTGGCTTCGAATTCGGCCTTGTTGGCAGCGGTAGCGCGGCGGGCGCGGCCCGACGGGATCAGGAAGTTGCGGGCGTAGCCGTCCTTGACCTTGACGATATCGCCCAGGGCGCCGACGTTCAGGACCTTGTCCAGAAGAATGATTTGCATGGTACGGCTCCTTAGACGCGGTGCTGGTCGCTGTACGGCACCATCGCGAGGAAGCGCGCGCGCTTGATCGCGGTGTTGAGCTGGCGCTGGTAGATCGCGCGCGTGCCGGTCAGGCGTGCGGGGATGATCTTGCCGTTTTCGCTGATGAAGTCACGCAGCGTGTCGATGTCCTTGTAGTCGATTTCCTCGACGCCAGCGACGGTGAAACGGCAGAAGCGCTTGCGCTTGAACAGCAGCGACTGGGTGTTGCGCTTCGGGCGCTTGTCTTTGTTGAATTTCTTGAACGTGGCCATTTGGGGACCTCTTGTCGAAAATTAATCTTGCTGAAAATCCTGGATGTGCAGGACCGGATGCTTGCCGTTGCCCGGTGTCGCGAGAAAACCCTGAAAACGCCAGAGGCTTCCCATCGACTGCGTTGCGAGCCTTTCGGCGATGGCGCCGAAGGCAACGGCCTTGAGGGCCGTTTTCACCTGCCTGGCTTTTCCTGCCTCCTGAAGCGTCGACTCGTGTTCGAGCTTCAGGTCGATGGCGGGAAGGCCGGCCGGCGTGTATCGCAAGGCTCCGAGTTCGGCAACAGAGGCTGTCAGCAGAAGCTGATTGACCCCGGTTGCCGCAGCAGCGGCAGCGGTCACGCCATCAGCTGTTGTTGGCGGCGTATTCGGCCTGCTGGGCCTTGCGGGCTTCTTCGCGCTCGACCGTCTTCATCATCGACGAAGGACCGGTGTCGGCCTTCTTCTTCTGAACGGTGAGGTGGCGAAGCACGGCGTCGTTGAACTTGAACGCGTGTTCGAGTTCGCCCATCACGGTTTGCTCGGCTTCAATGTTGACGCACAGGTAGTGCGCCTTGTTGAGCTTGTTGATCTGGTAAGCCAGCTGGCGGCGGCCCCAATCTTCAACGCGGTGGATCTTGCCACCGCCGGCCGTGATGAGGCCCTTGTAACGCTCCAGCATGGCCGGAACTTGTTCGCTCTGATCCGGGTGGATCAGCAAAATGATTTCGTAGTGACGCATGGCACTCCTTGTGGATTCTTCCGTAGAAGAGGAAAAGCCACCTGCAGCGTCGGGCGCAGTGTGGCAAGGCAAAGCCGGCTATTGTAGCACTGCTGGCGCAGCGCTTGTCCAGCCTCAGTCGTTCAAGGCCTTGTCGAGTGCGGCGGCCTTCTCGGGGCCCACGGCGGCACGTATCTTGGGTGCCAGCGCTACCAGATCTTCGTAGCTGGTGGTGCCCTCGACCTGCAGGTTGAGCCGAAACCCCTTCAGCCCGAGAGCACCCGTCAATTGGGTGGCGATCGGATAGGCATCCTTGTAGCGCTGCTGCCTGCTGCGCCCGGCAGGCGGCGCGGGCTCGGCCGGCTTTGGCGTGGGCGTCGGGACTGGCGCCGGCGGCGCTGCGGGCGCCCTGCTTGCGGCCGGCGGTTCTGGTTCCTTGGCCGGTGCGGCCGGTTTGCTGCCCGCCGCTGGACCGAGCAGTCCCAGCGTGACCAGTTGATCGATTTCTTCACGCGCAATGCCCGCTCCGGCCAGCACTTCGTCGACCGAACGCTTGCCGTCGAACAGGATGAAAGCCGTACGCTGGCGCGGTGAAAGGGGCACCGAGCGATCTTTGAGGACCTGCTGTCCGGCTTCTGTCTTGACAAGAATCATGATGGTTTCTTCCGGGTAATGCCGGCGGATGCGGCGACGAGCGGTTTCGCCATGCGCAGTCCGCGAGCGGCCGGCCAGCCCCGTGGAGTCACGGAACTGACACCTAGTAACACATTCTGATTCAATTCTGCAGGCATTGGCGCGGGAATTCCCATGGGAATTCCCGCAGTGGCTGCTACGCGACAAGCGACGCAACGCGCGCCGCCGCGCCTTCAACGCTTGGCGAGTTGCTGCCAGGTGTCGATCACGCTGTCGGGATTGAGGGAAATCGACTCGATCCCCTGTTCCGCCAGCCAGAGCGCAAAGTCCGGATGGTCGCTGGGGCCCTGGCCGCAAATGCCGACGTACTTGCCTTCGGCCTTGCAGGCCTTGATGACGCGGCTCAGCAGAGCCTTGATGGCCGGGTCGCGCTCGTCGAAGTCGGCGGCCAGAAGCTCGAGCCCAGAGTCGCGGTCCAGGCCGAGCGTGAGCTGGGTCAGGTCGTTCGAGCCGATCGAGAAACCGTCGAAGAACTTCAGGAACTCCTCGGGCAGGATCGCATTGCTCGGCACCTCGCACATCATGATCAGCTTGAGCTCGTTCTCGCCGCGCTTCAGGCCATGCTCGCCGAGCAGCGTGGTCACGCGTTCGGCCTGGCCCAGCGTGCGCACGAAGGGCACCATGATCTGCACGTTGACCAGGCCCATGTCGTTGCGCACGCGCTTCAGCGCCTCGCATTCCATGGCGAAGGCCTCGCCGAAATCCTTGCTCAAGTAACGCGCGGCGCCGCGGAAGCCCAACATCGGGTTTTCTTCTTCCGGCTCGTAGCGGCTACCGCCGATCAGCTTGCGGTACTCGTTCGACTTGAAGTCGGAGAGGCGCACGATGACCTTCTTGGGCCAGAAGGCTGCCGCGATGGTCGCGATGCCTTCGGCCACCTTGTCGACATAGAAGGCACGCGGGGAAGCGTGGCCGCGGGCCACCGACTCGACGGCTTTCTTCAGGTCGTTGTCGACATTCGGATAGTCGAGGATCGCCTTCGGGTGCACGCCGATGTTGTTGTTGATGATGAACTCGAGCCGCGCCAGGCCGACGCCGTGGTTCGGCAACTGCGCAAAGTCGAAGGCGAGTTGCGGGTTGCCCACGTTCATCATCAACTGGATGTCGATCTCGGGCATCACGCCACGCTGCACTTCGGTCACCTCGGTCTCGAGCAGGCCGTCGTAGATGAAGCCGGTGTCGCCCTCGGCGCAGCTCACGGTCACCAGCGTGCCTTCTTTCAGCAGGTCGGTGGCATCGCCGCAGCCCACCACGGCCGGAATGCCGAGTTCGCGCGCAATGATGGCCGCGTGGCAGGTGCGCCCACCGCGGTTGGTGACGATAGCGGCAGCGCGCTTCATCACCGGCTCCCAATTGGGGTCGGTCATGTCGGTGACGAGCACGTCGCCGGCCTGCACCTTGTCCATCTCGCTGATGTTGTGCACGAGCCGCACGGGGCCGGTGCCGATCTTCTGGCCGATGGCACGGCCTTCGGCCAGCACAGCGCCCTTGCCCAGCAGCTTGTAGCGCTGCTCGGCCTTGCCCTGCTGCTGGCTCTTCACGGTTTCCGGGCGCGCCTGCAGGATGTAGAGCTGGCCGTCGGTGCCGTCCTTGCCCCACTCGATGTCCATCGGGCGGCCGTAGTGCTCTTCAATGACCAGCGCGTATTTGGCAAGCAGTTCGACATCGGCGTCGCTCAGCGAATAGCGGTTGCGCTGCTCGGCCTTGACGTCGGTCGTCTTGACCAGCTTGCCGGTCGCCTTTTTCTCTTCGGGCGTTGCGAACTCCATCTGGATCAGCTTGGAGCCGAGGTTGCGGCGGATCACCGCCCGCTTGCCGGCGCGCAGCGTCGGCTTGTGCACGTAGAACTCGTCAGGGTTCACGGCGCCCTGCACCACCGTTTCGCCCAGCCCGTAGCTGGAGGTGATGAACACCACGTCTTCGAAGCCCGATTCGGTGTCGATGGTGAACATCACACCGGCCGCGCCGAGGTCGGAACGGACCATGCGTTGCACGCCGGCCGAGAGCGCGACCACGTCGTGCGCAAATCCCTTGTGCACGCGGTAGCTGATGGCGCGGTCGTTGTAGAGGGAGGCGAACACCTCCTTCATCTTGTGCAGCACGTCGTCGATGCCGACCACGTTGAGGAAGGTTTCCTGCTGACCGGCAAACGAAGCGTCCGGCAGGTCTTCGGCGGTGGCCGAAGAACGCACGGCGAAAGAGGCGGCGGGGTTGCCAGCGCTCAGCTTGGCGAAAGCGTCGGCAATGGCTTTCTGAAGATCGGCCGGAAAAGGCTGGGCCTCGACCATGGCGCGAATTTCAGCGCCGGCCACGGCCAGCGCCCGCACGTCTTCGGTGTCCAGGGCGGCGAGCCGCTTGCTGATCTTGTCGGCCAGTCCGTCATGAGCCAGAAACTCGCGGAAGGCGTGCGCCGTGGTCGCGAAGCCCGTGGGCACTCGCACGCCCTGCGGCAGTTGCGAGATCATTTCGCCGAGGCTGGCGTTCTTGCCGCCGACCGACTCGACGTCGGTCATCCTCAGGTTTTCAAACGGTACGACCAGGGCGGTCGCGTCGAAAAGTGCAGACATGGGAAAGCTCCAGAAGTTGAAACCGATGCTGCATGCAGACGGCGCGGCACGATCGTTGTCGTTGCTTTGGGTGCTGGCGCGGCGTGCATGGAAAGAATTGGGTCAGGGGAAAGCGGATTCCCGATAATGGCCCGAATTGTAGGCGTGGCGAGGTTGCACGCGCCGCAGGACAAGGCCGCAAGAGCTACACCATGCATACACGCACTGTTTTCTTCATTTCAGACGGCACCGGGATCACCGCCGAAACTTTCGGTAACGCCGTGCTCGCGCAGTTCGAGATGAAGCCGCGCCACGTGCGGTTGCCGTTCACGGACACGGTCGACAAGGCCCACCAGGCGGTGCGGCAGATCAACCACACGGCCGAGGTAGAGGGCGTTCGTCCCATCGTCTTCACGACCCTGGCGAACATGGAGGTGCTCGAAGTCATCGAAACCGGGTGCAAAGGCATGCTGCTGGACATGTTTGGCACCTTCGTGCGCCCGCTGGAGATCGAGTTGGCGGTCAAATCGAACCACCGCATCGGCCGCTTCAGCGACGTCAGCAAGAGCAAGGAGTACGACGCGCGCATAGCGGCCATCGACTTCAGCCTGGCACACGACGACGGCCAGAGCAACCGAGACCTCGAGGGTGCCGACGTGATCCTGGTGGGGGTGAGCCGCAGCGGCAAGACGCCCACGTCTCTTTACCTGGCAATGCAGCACGGCCTGAAAGCAGCTAATTACCCGCTGATACCGGAAGATTTCGATCGACGCCAGCTGCCTCCGGCCTTGATGCCCTATCGCAAGAAGATCTTCGGGCTCACCATCCAGCCCGAGCGGCTGAGCCAGATCCGCAACGAGCGCCGGCCCGATTCGCGCTACGCCAGCCTCGAAAACTGCCGCCACGAGGTGGCCGAGGCCGAGGCGATGATGCGACGGGCGGGCATCCGGTGGCTTTCGACGACGACAAAGTCGATCGAGGAAATTGCCACCACCATCCTGCAGGAACTGAAGCCCGAGCGGCTGGTTTACTGAACCTGCCGCCCGGTCAGCCCGTCGCTGCCGCGTTCAGGCAGCAATCTGCTCGGCCGGCGCGGAAGTGCGGATCAGGTGGTCGAACGCGCCCAGTGCCGCCTTCGCGCCGTCGCCGGCCGCGATGATGATCTGCTTGAACGGCACCGTGGTCACGTCGCCCGCCGCAAACACGCCCGGCACCGAGGTCTGGCCCCTGGCGTCGACCACGATCTCGCCGTGCTTGGTCAGCTCGACCACGCCCTTGAGCCAATCGGTATTGGGCACCAGGCCGATCTGAATGAACACGCCTTCGAGCTCGACCTTCTTCAGCTCACCCGTCGCGCGGTCCTTGTAAACAAGGCCGTTGACCTTCTGGTCGCCGGTGATCTCGGTGGTCTGCGCATTGGTGAACACGTCGACGTTCTGGAGGCTCTTGAGCTTGCGCTGCAGCACGGCGTCGGCGCGCAGCGCGGTGTCGAACTCGATCAGCGTCACGTGGCCGACGATGCCGGCAAGATCGATCGCCGCCTCGACGCCCGAGTTGCCGCCGCCGATGACAGCGACACGCTTGCCCTTGAAGAGCGGCCCGTCGCAGTGCGGGCAGTAAGCCACGCCCTTGTTCTTGAACTCGTGCTCACCGGGCACGTTGATGTTGCGCCAGCGCGCACCGGTCGAGATGATGATCGACTTGCTCTTGAGCGAAGCGCCGCTCTCGAGCTGCACTTCGATGAGGTCCTTGCCCGGAACCAGCGCCTTGGCGCGTTGCAGGTTCATGATGTCGACGTCGTAGTCGCGCACGTGCTCTTCGAGCGCATGGGCGAACTTCGGCCCTTCGGTTTCCTTGATGGAAATGAAGTTCTCGATGCCGAGCGTGTCGAGGACCTGGCCGCCGAATCGCTCCGATGCCACGCCGGTGCGGATGCCCTTACGCGCCGCATACACGGCAGCCGCGGCACCGGCCGGGCCGCCGCCGACGATCAACACGTCGAACGGGTCCTTGGCGGCGATCTTCTTTGCCTCGCGCTCGACGCCGCTGGTGTCGATCTTCGCGAGGATCTCTTCCAGGCTCATGCGCCCCTGGCCGAATTCGGTGCCGTTCAGGAACACGGTAGGCACGGCCATCACCTGGCGCTCCTTGACCTCTTCCTGAAAGGTGCCGCCCTCGATCATCGTGGTGCGGATGCGCGGGTTCTGGATGGCCATCAGGTTCAGCGCCTGGACCACGTCGGGGCAGTTGTGGCAGGTGAGCGAGACGTAGATCTCGAACTCGAAGTCGCCGTCGAGCGCCTTGATCTGGTCGAGCACAGCTTGCTCGACCTTGGGTGGGTAGCCGCCGATCTGCAGCAGCGCAAGGATCAGCGACGTGAATTCATGGCCCATTGGCAGGCCGGCAAAGCGCGGGCCGTGGTTCTCGCTCGGACGATTGACCGAGAAAGAGGGCTTGCGATGGTTGTCGTCGCGGCTTTCGGTCAGCTTGACCAGCGGCGACACTTCTGCGACGTCCTTCAGCAGCGACAGCATTTCGCCCGAGGCCTTGCTGTCGTCGAGCGAGGCGACGATCTCGATCGGCTGCGTGGCGCGTTCGAGGTAACTCTTCAATTGGGCTTTGGTGCTGGCGTCGAGCATGAGGGGCTCTCTTTCGATAACTGAAAACTATCAACAGGGGACAAAAAAACCCGGGGCCTCGTGAGCGCCCGGGCTTTCGCGGGACGCTTAGATCTTGCCGACGAGGTCGAACGAAGGCTTGAGCGTTTCGGCGCCTTCGGTCCACTTGGCGGGGCAAACTTCGCCGGGGTGGGCGGCCACGTACTGGGCAGCCTTCACGCGGCGCAGCAGTTCGGCAGCGTCGCGGCCGATGCCGTTGTCGTGCACTTCGATGGTCTTGATCTTGCCTTCGGGGTCGATCACGAAGGTGCCGCGGTATGCGAGGCCGGCGTCTTCGCCTTCTTCGATCAGCACCTGGAAGGCGCGGGCCAGTTGCTGGCTAGGGTCGCCGATCAGCGGGTACTTGACCTTGCCGATGGTGTCCGAGGTGTCGTGCCATGCCTTGTGGGTGAAGTGGGTGTCGGTGGACACGCCATAGATCTCCACGCCGAGCTTCTGGAATTCTGCGTAGTGGTCGGCGAGGTCGCCGAGTTCGGTGGGGCACACGAATGTGAAGTCCGCCGGGTAAAACACCACGACCGACCATTTGCCCTTGAAGTTGTCGTTGCTGACCGGCACGAACTTGCCGTTGTGATACGCGGTGGCCTTGAAGGGAATGATTTCGGTGTTGATCAGGGACATTGCTGTTTCCTTGTGGTGGCTAATGAAAAGAACGAGCCATTAGTATAACTACCAATTCATCAGTTTCAATAGTTAACAGCTATTAAAATCATTACAGGTTGCTATGTCCGCGATGGCGCCCCAGCGGGCGAATACGAACGTGTATCACCATCAAACGCATGCAGACCGGCGCAGCATGGGATTGCTTGCAACTGCTTACCCACCCCTCTCACAATCGGTGCTTTCAGAACAAGGAAAACACCATGAAGGGCGACCCTAAGGTCATCGAACATCTGCAGGCGCAGCTCAAGAACGAGCTCACCGCAATCAACCAGTACTTCTTGCACTACCGGATGCTCAAGCACTGGGGCCTGGACAAGCTGGCCAAGAAGGAATACGAGGAATCCATCGGCGAGATGAAGCACGCCGACAAGCTGATGGACCGCATCTTCATGCTCGATGGACTGCCGAACCTGCAGGACCTGGGCAAGCTGAACATCGGCGAGGATGTGCCCGAACTTCTGACCTGCGACCTGGGCGCCGAAACTGGCGCGCAAGCCACCATCAAGGACGGCATTGCCTACTGCGAAACGGTGCGCGACTACGTTTCACGCGACCTGCTCCAGGAAATCCTGGACGACACCGAAGAGCACATCGACTTTCTGGAAACCCAGATCGAGCTGATCGACAAGGTCGGCCTGCAGAACTACCTGCAATCGCAGATGGGCGAGCTCAGCTGATCGGCGAGGCCGGGCGCAACCGTCAATCGACGTCGCCCGGCGCCTGCGGTCGCTTGCGACCGCTGAGCATGGCAGTCACCAGGTTCTCGCGGTGCCGCCAGCTCGTGAAAACGACACCGGCCAGATGCAGGGCAATCAGCGCCACCAGCGTCCAGGCCAATGTGCGGTGGAGCCATTCCACCCACGCCAGTCCCCAGAACATGTCGAGCGAGTACATCCAGCCCGTAACGCCGACGGCAGCCACCGCGGCCAGCAAGGCAATGACCATCCAGCCGCCCAGTGGGTTGTGGCCCATGTAGCGCTTTTCCCGCCGGGCAAGCACCTCGCCCGCATAGCGCCGCACTTCGGAGGGCGAACGAACGAACTGGCGGAATCTCGCGTAGCGCCCGCCGAGTCCGCCGCCGATGCAGCGGCCCGCGACCAGGGCCAGTGCCGCGTAGCCCGCCCATTCATGCTGCCGCAGCAGCGCCTCGCCGCTGAACCATGCCACCGCAATGGCGGCCACCAGCGCCCAGTGTGTTGCACGCAGCCAAAGCGCCCAGACCCGCGTCGATGGACGCCCGGAAACCGCATGCACCGCGCAGCGCCTCAGGAAGGCTGCTTTACCTGTCCGACCTTCACGAAGGTCTTGGGATCGAAGAACGCTTCGGCGCGCTGGCCCTTCTCGTCGAAGCCGTAGACCTCGTAACAGCCATTGAAGTTCTTGATCTGGCGCACCTTCCAGCCTTCGGAGGTGAGCTTGCGCTGCAGCTCCATCTGCGGACGCATTTCTTCCTTGGGAACCGGCGCGCACTTGACCGCGTCGTGGTCGACGAACTGCGCGGATGCGGACGCGGACCAGAGGACGGCCGCTGCAGCCGCCACATAAAGAAGTGACTTGTTCATGAATGGTCTCCCGGCATTGCCGGCACCACGCCGTGGCTCAGATGTCGAGCCACATGCGCAGCAGGTTGTGATAAGTACTGGTAAGCCCGATCACGCCCGGATCGGTCTCGCCATATTGGCTGCGGAGATGGCGCAGGTGGTTGTCCATTTCGAACAGCAGCCGGCGCTGCTCGTCGCTGCGCACCATGCTCTGGATCCAGAAATAGCTCGCGATACGGAAGCCCCGCGTCACGGGCAGCACCCGGTGAACGCTGGTGCCCGGATAGAGCACCATGTCGCCCGCTGCGAGCTTGACGCGCTGGGTGCCGAAGGTGTCCTCGATCACGAGTTCACCGCCGTCATATTCGTCAGGCTCGGCCAGGAACAGGGTGCACGAAATGTCGGTGCGCACCCTGCCCGTGCCGTCGCGCAGAAAACGGACCGCGCTGTCCACGTGATTGCCGAAGCTGTTCGACGCACCGCCGTAGCGATTGAACAGCGGCGGCGAAATCTGCTTTGGAAGCGCAGCCGAGAAGAAAACCTGGTGCCGCTCGAGCCCGCGCAGCAGCAGCTGCTGGACCGCGCGGGTTTCTTCGCAGTCTTCCCTCAGCTGCTCGTTGTTCTTCGCCTTGGCCGACTGCTCGCCTGCGGTCAGGCGGCCGTCTTCCCAGGGCGCTTGGCCCAGGATTTCCCTGGCCTGGCGGACTTCGTCAGACGTGAGGACTTCGCGAATGTGCAAGAGCATGAAGAGCGGAAGATCGGTTGTGCCGGTCTATTCTAGAAACGTGCGCCAACCGTGAAGAGCACCGTGCGCTTGGCACCGGCAATCACGAAGCCAGGATAGAGCTGGTCGCCGTAGAGCTTGTTCGTCACGTTGTTGACGTTGAGCTGCGCATACAGATCGGGCGTGAACTTGTACTCGAGCATCATGTCGCCCACCACGTAGCCAGGGGTGCTGTTGGCCAGGCTGGCAGCGCCGCTGGCGCCTTGCAGCGGCCGGTTCTCGGATGCGCCGCGCACACCGCCCGCGATGCGGAACTTGGGCGTGGCCTGGTAGCTGATCCACGCGGCGCCGCTGTGCTTGGGCGTGAGGCCCACGCGCGAGCCGACGGTGCCCGGCGTCGCGGTGCTGCCGACCTGGTCGATGGTTGCCTTCGGAATGTAGGAGTACGAGAAGTAGACCTCCCACTGCGAAGTCAGCCGGCCGACCACGTCGAGCTCAAGGCCCTGCGAATGGCGCTTACCCGACAGCAGGTAGGAACTGCTGGCAAAGTCCGAGTCAGTGGTGCGTTCGTTGGTCTTCTCGGTGCGGAAGATGGCGGCGCGCGTCGAGAGCTTGCCGTCGAGCCAGTCGAGCTTGGTGCCGAGTTCGATGTTGCGGCTCTTCTCCGGTGGCGTGCCCGCCGTCTGGGGCGTCACGTACTGGTAGGTGTCCGCGGACGAATTGAACGACGTGCTGTAGGACAGGTGATACGACTGCGTGGTCGAAGGCTGATAAAGCACGCCGGCGCGGTAGCTCCAGGCGCCCTGCGACAAACTGGTGGATGCCACCGTCGGCAGCGGGCTACCGGCGGAATAGCGCTCGCGCGGATCGGTACAGTTGGCCGTTTGCGTATAGCCGCGCGGCGCAGGGGTGGGCCTGACGCACGCAGGATTCGAGTAGTTGTACTGGTTGAAGTCGCCGCTGAGGTGGTCGTAGCGCACGCCGCCGAGGATCTTCCAGTCAGGCGCGACCTGGACCAGGTCCTGCAGGTAGACGCCGATCGACTTGGCGGAATAGGAACTCGAGTCGCGGTACACCGGCTCCACGAACGTGCCGCTCAGGCCGGCACCGTCATTCGGCGTGCCGACGAAGGTGTTGGCTCGCGAACCCAGCGCGCGGCCGCGGAAGCTGTTGTTAAAGAAGGCATCGTTCTGGTAGCGGCTCGCTTCCTCCTTGGAGGCATCGATACCGGCCAGCAACTGGTGCTTCATGCCGCCCAAGTTCAGCTCCTTGCTGTAGTCGCTTTGCAGGTAGGTGCCCTTGTACTCGTCCTTGCGCGGCGTGAGGCCGCTGCGCGTGAGCACCGTGTAGTCGCCGAAGTTGGCCAGCGTGGTCGGCGCACCGAAGGTGGTGCTGGCACCAGCGGCGGTGGACCACTGGTTGCGGTCGAAGGTACCCGAGCGCACCTGCGTGCGCAGTTCGCCGCCGTCATCGAATCGATGGAGCCAGGAAGCCGTGCCGTAGGTGGCTTGGCCAAGTAGCTTGTCGGCCGTGGTGCCGTAGAAGCTGCCCGGCTTGATGGGGGCGATTGTTCCCAGGCTGCCGATGGTGGGCACGCCGCTCGCGTTGTAGCCGGTAATCCCTTGGCGGCCGGTCGCCACCCAGCGAACCGCCGACAGTGGAACGTTGTCGACGTTCAGGTGGAACAGGCCGACGGTGAATTCATTGGCCGTGCCCACGCCCCAGCTGTACGAAGGCGCAATGCCGTACTTGTCGACCTTGGCGCCGCCGTTGTCGGCCTTGTTCCACATGCCGTTGATGCGCAGCGCCGACGTCTCGCCGGTGCGCACATTGAAGTCGGCGGTCGTGCGGTAGTAGCCGCGGGAGCCGACGGTGGCTTCCACGTCGGTCTGGTCGGCCAGCAACGGCTTCTTGGTCACCTGGTTGATCACGCCACCGGTGGAACCCCGTCCGAAGATCATCGACGCCGAACCGCGCAGTACCTCGATGCGCTCGAGGTTGAAGGTGTCGCGGTCGTACTGCGAAGGGTCCCGCATGCCGTCGATGAGCAGGTCGCCCACGGTCGCAACCGGGAAGCCGCGCAGCCGGATGTCCTGGTCGGTGCCGTTCTCGGTCGCGGCGAAAGTGATGCCGGCCGAATAGTGCAAGGCGTCGCGAAGCGTATCGAGCTTGACGTCGTCGATGAGCTTTTCGGTGATGACGTTGATCGACTGGGGAATGTCGCGAATTTCTTGCGTTCCCTTGCCGATGTTGGTCTTCTTGGTCTGGACCTGGTCCTTGCCTTGTGCTTCGGCCTGCTCCGTCACCGTGACGGTGCCCAACGTTCCGCCTTGCACCGTGGCCGGCGGTGTCTGCGCCCAGCTGCTGACCGAGGCAGCCAACATCAGGGCTCCAAAAGGAAGCATTGCCGCTTCACGCGACGTGACCGCTGCGGCAGCCGCATTGACGGAAGAAGACACGGAGCGCGACGTACGAGCGCGCTGACGGGCGGCATGGGCCAAGATAACCTCCAGAAAGCCAAAAAACGGCTAGTTTTTGAATGGCTGGCTGGCCCCGGCGCGAGGTCGGGAAAGTGGCTTGCCGAAATTTGGCTGGAGTGTAGTTGGAACGTAGTCTTAATCATTCGCAGTTAGATTCGCTTGTTGCGAAAATACTACTTTCTCCCACACCGACACAAAAGACCTCTGCTTTGGATAGTTATTGAAAATGCGAGAGATTCGTATTTATAATTGGACCTCGAACTAACCAGCCAGCCAACTGCCGCTTTCACCGCCATGATCGTTTGCGTCTGCCGCCGAGTCTCCGACCGTGAAATCGCACGTCACGTGCGGGCCGGCATGACTTTCGACGAAGTCCAGTTCGAGCTTGGCGTGGCCACCCAATGTGGCCAGTGTGAAGGTTGTGCGCGCGATATCGTCGCGCAGTGCAGCGCCTCGCATCCGGTCGCCGCGTTGAATCGCGAATCCGGAACGAGCGCGATCCAGCTTGCCACCTCCATTTCGGAAAGCAAGGCATGGAACTCTTCTCGGCGCTCGGCGGCAGCCTGATATTCGTTGCAGGTTCGGTCTGGTGGATCTTTCGTAAGTAAACAGTAGTCGTAGCGGTTTTGCTGCAATCGGGGCACGTTTCGGCGTGCCCGCATTCGAATGGTTGATCGTGTCTGACCGCTTTGCCCCTCCCCCCTCCTTTCTGGGCCTCTCGCGCAATGCACTCATTGCCGGGGGCGTGATCCTGTTTCACGCGGCTGCGCTGTGGGCGCTGCAAAGCGGCCTGCTGCGCCGCGCCGCCGAAGTGGTGATCCCCGTCGAAATACTCAGCCAGTTCGTCGAGCCTCCCAAGCCGGCCGAGCCGCCGCCTCCTCCCCCACCGCCTCCGCAGCGCAAGCCCGAGGCCGTCAAGCCCCCGCCGCGGCCGGTGGCCGTTCGCGAGCCCAAGCCAACACCCGCGCCCGCCGCGCCCGTGGGCGTGCCTGAACCCCCTCCCCCGGCACCCGCACCCGTGGCAGAAGCCCCGGCACCGCCCGCTCCCCCGGCGCCGCCGCCAGCACCGCCCGCGCCGCCCGCACCGCGGACGATCGAGATCACGGAAGGCCAGACGCGCTATGTCAGGGAACCGAGGCTCGTGTTTCCCAGCATGAGCAAGCGGCTGGGGGAATCCGGCACCACCGTTGTCTCGATCTACTTCGACAGCGAAGGCTTCGCCAAGCGGGTCGAACTCTACAAGTCCAGCGGGTTCGAACGCCTGGACGAATCCGCGCTGAGCGCCGCCAGGACCGCCCAGGTCACGCCCTTCCGGCAAACAGGAGGCAACGCACAGACGACCTACCTGCTGCGGGCGCCCTTCTCATTCAAATTGAACTAATCTTTCTCTGGAGCAACTTCGTATGGATTCCCAATTCGGCTTGATGAACGTCTGGAATCAGGGCGATTTCGTCACCAAGGCCGTCGCGGTGCTGTTGATCGGCATGTCGCTTGTGTCGTGGATCGTGATCATCATCAAGGCCCTCGACGTCGTGAAATACAAGCGCCTTGCCAAGCACTCGCAGGATTTCTGGCACAGCGAAGACTTCGCAACCGCACTGAACAAGCTCGGCAAGGACGACAGCAACCCGTTCCGCGCGCTTGCGCTCGAAGGCCGGGAAGCGGCTGCGCACCATCGCAACACCAAGGCCCATCTGCACGACGCGCTGGACGTGAGCGACTGGATCACGCGCGCGCTGCGCAACGGCATCGACGCTTTCACGGCGCGCCTGCAAACCGGCCTCGCCATCCTGGCATCGGTCGGTTCGACGGCTCCTTTCATCGGCCTGTTTGGCACCGTCTGGGGCATCTATCACGCGCTCATGAGCATCAGCACGGCCGGCCAGGCCACCATCGACAAGGTGGCGGGCCCCATCGGCGAAGCACTGATCATGACTGCGCTGGGCCTCGCGGTGGCCATTCCCGCGGTGCTGGGCTACAACGCGCTGGTTCGTGGCAACAAGTTCGTGCTGACTAAGCTCAACAGCTTCGCGCATGACCTGCACGCCTACTTCGTCACCGGTGCACGGGTGCAAAGCGGCAGCGGCGACGCCATCGTGGTTCCGCTCAAGAAGGGCTGAGAATCATGGCTTTCGGTACCCAGGACGAACCCGATGAGGTGATGAACGAGATCAACATGACGCCGCTGGTCGACGTCATGCTGGTGCTCCTGATCATCTTCATCATCACCGTGCCGGTGATGAAACACGCAGTCAACATCGATCTGCCCCGCGCGACCAGCGAGCCCGAGCAGCCCAAGCCGCAGAACATCCTGTTCAGCATCACGGCGGACGGTGGCTACTACTGGAACGAACAGAAGATCGAAGACGGCGAGCTGCAGGCCCGCTTGGCGGCCGAGGCCGCCAAGGACCCGCAACCCGAGCTGCACATCCGCGGCGACAAGGACGTGCGCTACGAGCGCGTGGCCAAGGCCATGTCGCAGGCGAGAGAAGCCGGCGTGCGCAAGATCGGCTTCATTACAGAGCCGGACACGAAATAAATACGGGCATACGCAAAAAAATCGATCGCCGCGATTGACTTTTTTATTGCGAATCATTATCATTCACTCATCGCTTCGATAAGGGAATCTCAAATGCAAGCCAAGCCCAACGCCTTTTCCGTTCTGAGCCATCCCTCGCTCGACCAATCGGGGGGCGGAGCATCCATCCAGGCCGCCCGTCCGGCGCCCCTGGTCGAAAGCACGGAGCTTCTCAAGGGAAGCAAGACTGTGGGCATCATGCACAACGGTTCCCTCTATCGGCTCCAGGCCACCAAACTCGGCAAGCTGATTCTTACCAAGTAAAAATCAGCCGCCCCTCGCGCAAGTTTCATCGTGGGGCGACTTGAGGAGATTTCATCTCCGAGGGTCGTTTTTTGCTAGCCAACGGTTCGCCGACTAGCCAAGCTTTTTTTCCACGCTGAGCACTCAAACAAAAACGCCGACCCTTGGTCGGCGTCTTGCGTTGTGGCTTCAGGTTCTCAGAGGCCGAGCGCTGCGATGCCGGCCTTGGCAATCTGGGCGTCTTCGTTCGACTTGACGCCGCTCACGCCGACGGCGCCGATCACTTGGCCGTCCTTGACGATGGGGACGCCGCCCTCGAGCAGGCCCTGCACCGCGGGCGCCGTGAGAAATGCCGTGCGGCCGCCGTTGATGATGTCTTCGTAGACCTTGCTCTCGCGGCGCCCCATGGCGGCCGTGTGCGCCTTGGCAGGGGCAATGTGCGACGAGAGCGCCGCGGCGCCGTCCAGGCGCTGGAGCCAGAGCAGGTTGCCGGCATCGTCGGAAATGGCAATGGTCACGGCCCAGTTGTTCTTGAGGGCTTCGGCTTCGGCTGCGGCGGCAATGGCCTTGACGTCGGCGAGTTCGAGGAAGGACTTGGTCTTCATGTTGGGAGCAGGTTCGTAAAACCCGACAGCATAACGGGCAACGCGCCCGAAACCCCGGCGGGGCTTAGGACCATCGCCCATACGGTCTTTTCGCTGCCCCCTCTTGCAGACCCCTAGAATGCGCCCAACTGCATCACTGCAGCAATCAAAGGAGCTACGGCCATGAACGACCGCGTTACCACCCTCGACACTTCCACCGGCTACGGCCAGGTGCTGCCGCAGGCTGAACGCCAGCGCGTGCTGCGCAACACTTACTGGCTGCTGGCACTGAGCCTGCTACCCACCGTGCTGGGCGCATGGATCGGCGTCAGCACCGGCATCACCCGCTCGCTCTCGGGCGGTCTGGGTCTCATCGTTTTCCTCGGCGGCGCCTTCGGCTTCATGTTCGCCATCGAGAAGACCAAGAACTCCGCCGCCGGCGTGCCGGTGCTGCTGGCCTTCACCTTCTTCATGGGCCTCATGCTGTCGCGCCTGATCGCGATGGTGCTGGGCTTCAAGAACGGCCCGGAACTCGTCATGACGGCATTCGGCGGCACCGCCGGTGTGTTCTTCGTGATGGCCTCGCTGGCCACCGTCATCAAGCGCGACCTGTCCGGCATGGGCAAGTGGCTCTTCGTGGGCGCCATGGTGCTGATGGTGGGCGCCATCATCAACGTCTTCGTTGGCTCGAGCGCCGGCATGATGGCCATTTCGGTGGCGGCCATCGGCATCTTCTCGGCCTTCATGCTCTATGACCTGAAGCAGATCATGGACGGCGGCGAAACCAACTACATCAGCGCCACTCTCGCGCTCTACCTGGACCTGTTCAACGTGTTCCAGAGCCTGCTGGCCCTGCTGGGCATTGCCGGCGGCGAACGCGACTGAACGCGACCAAGCAAGGCGCCGCGTGCGCCAATGAGAAAAGGGCCCGCGGGCCCTTTTTTCATGCCAGGTCGAACACCGCCATCGACTCGACGTGCGCCGTGTGCGGGAACATGTTGATCACCCCGGCAAAGGTGCAGCGGTAGCCGGCCTGGTGAACCAGCAGTCCGGCATCGCGTGCCAGGGTGGACGGATTGCAGCTCACGTACACGATGCGCTTAGGCGGCGTCCAGCCATCGGTTCGCAGCAGCTCGGGCTGCAGGTGCAGGTCGGCCATGGCCTTGGCGAGCGCGAAAGCACCCTCGCGCGGCGGGTCGACCAGCCATTTGTCGGCGCTGCCGTCGGCCACCAGCATGGCCGGGGTCATTTCGAAGAGGTTGCGAGCGACGAAGCGCGTCGGCGACAGTGCCCGCCTCGCGGAGGTGGCGGGCTGGTTCTTCTTGAAGTTTTCGCCCGCGCGCGCCACCAGGGTGTCGCTACCCTCGATACCCAGCACCTCGCGCGCCCTGCTGGCCAGCGGCAAGGTGAAGTTGCCGAGCCCGCAGAACCAGTCGATCACGCGCTCGTCGGGCTGCACGTCGAGCAGGCGCAACGCCTTGCCCACCAGCGCACGGTTGATGTGCGGATTGACCTGCGTGAAGTCGGTCGGCTTGAAGGGCATGGTCACGCCGAATTCCGGCAGTTCGTACGAGAGCGGCGCGCCGCCCTCTTCCAGCAGCTTCACGGTTTCGGGGCCCTTGGCCTGCAACCACCACTGGACGCCCGCGTTCTGCGCCGCAAAAGCCTTCAGGCGGCCGATGTCCGCATTGGAGAGCGGCTGCAGATGCCGGAGCACCAGCGCAATGGTGCCGAGCGCGGTCGTACCAGGCGCATCGCCGCACGCGAGTTCGATCTGCGGGCAGGTTTCGCGCGCATCCATGGAACCGATCAGCGCACGCAGCGGCATCAGCATGTCGCTGACCTGCTTGGGCAGCACCGGGCAGACCTGCATGTCGGCGAGATAGCGGCTCTTGCGTTCGTGAAAGCCGATCAGCACCGTGCCTTTCTTCACCACGTGGCGCACCGAGAGCCGCGCGCGGTAGCGGTAGTGCCACGCGGGCCCCTCCAGCGGCCGCAGCACGTTCTCGGGCTGCACCTTGCCGAGATGCCACAGGTTGTCTTCGAGGGCCCGCTGCTTCACCGCCACCTGCGCCGCCGCATCCAGGTGCTGCATCTTGCAGCCGCCGCAGGCGCCGGTGTGCAAGCCGAAATGCGGGCAGCCGGGGCGCACCCGCTGCGACGATTCGCGTCGGATGGCCGTGACCGTGCCCTGCTCCCAGTTGTTCTTGCGGCGGTGAGCGTTGAACTGCACCTCTTCGAAAGGCAGGGCGCCTTCGATGAACACGACCATGCCTTCGGCGTTGTGCGCCACGCCTTGCGCATCGAGGTCGAGCGACTCGATCTTGAGCCATTCGCCCGCCGCGGTTGCCGGGGTTTTCGCGGGGACTTTCTTTTCTTCAGTGGATTCCGTCATCCCCCGATTGTCTCAGCGCCAGCCCCCGGCTTCCGCGGCGGGGCGGCGCCGCTAGAACAATGCGTCGCGCGCCACGCCGGAGCGAACCAGCTGGCGCCGCATCTTGGCCAGCGCCTCGTTCTGGATCTGTCGCACGCGCTCGCGCGTCAGTCCGAGACGGACGCTCAGCACCTCGAGCGTTTCGGGCTCGCGGTCGCGCAGGCCGTAGCGGCCTTCCAGCACTTCGCGCTCGCGCGCATCGAGGGCATGGACCCATTGATCGAGCAGGCGCGCGACTTCGTGGGTCTGCGTGACGTCGGTCGGATCGCCCTGCTCATCGTCGGAAGCCACGGTGTCGGCGAGCGTGAAGCCCTCGTCGCCGCGCGCGTCGCCGACATCGAGCGAACGCGGTGCCTCCGACAGCGCCAGCAGTTCCGCGACCGCCTGCACGTCGCGGCCAAGGAGTGCAGCGATGTCTTCCACCCGCACACCGTCGGGCCGATGCACCAAGAATTCCGCGTTGCCTTCCAGCGTTCGGCGCGCCCGCAGCACTTGCTGCAGTTCACGCACCACATGCACCGGCAGGCGGATGGCACGGGCCTGGGTCATCACCGCACGCTCCACCGACTGGCGGATCCACCAGGTGGCGTAGGTGGAAAAGCGAAAGCCGCGCTCGGGCTCGAACTTGGTGATGGCATGCATCAGGCCGAGATTGCCTTCCTCGATGAGATCGGAAAGCGGAACGCCGCGGCCCAGATAAGCCTTGGCGATGCTCACAACCAGCCTCAGGTTGTGTTCGATCATCGATTGCCGTGCTTCGAAGCTGCCCGCGCGCGCGGCGCATGCAGCCTGGTATTCCTCTTCCGGCGTGAAGAGCTCGGTTCGCCGCACCTGGCGTAGATAGATCGTCAGGGCGTCCGCGCCCTCGCCGCCAATGGACGGCTCGGTTGCCGCCGCATCGAAGTCCCCGGGAAAAGAGCGCCCTTCCGGCGCAGCGTTTGCCTGGCTGCTCTCTACAGCCCCGCCCCGGCCCGCCGGCCGACGCACAGCAAGCGTGCGACGGAGGCGAGAGGCGGCCATGGCATCACCGGCTCGGCAGGTAGCGCGCCGGATCGACGGGCTTGCCCTGGCGGCGGATTTCGAAATGCAGCTTCACGCGGTCCGCGTCGCTGCTGCCCATTTCGGCGATCTTCTGGCCTTTTTGAACCGACTGGTCTTCCTTCACGAGCAGCGTCTGGTTGTGCGCATACGCCGTGAGATAGGTGTTGTTGTGCTTCAGGATGATCAGGTTGCCATAGCCGCGCAGCCCAGCACCCGCATAGACCACACGGCCGTCGGCCGCGGCCAGCACCGCGTCGCCGGCCTTGCCGCCGATGTCGAAACCCTTGTTCTTGGCGTCGTCGAAACCCGCGATCAGCGTGCCATGCGCCGGCCAGATCCAGCCGAGGTCTTCGTCGCCCGAATTAGCGGCAGGTGCCGACGGCGACGCTGTGACGGGAGGCCTGCCAACTGCTGCGCTTGCGGGCGACGTGGGCACCACGGCCGACGGAGGCGCCACGGGCTTGGTCACCACGCCCGCTTCTGCAGGCGCAGGCGCTGTGGCGAGCGAGGTCGCTCCGCTCGCCGGTCCCACCGGCGGAATCACGCGCAGCACCTGGCCGACCTCGATCAGGTCGGGATTTTCGAGATTGTTCCAGCGAACGATGTTCTGCCAGCTTTGACCGGTTTCGTTTCCGATGCGGCGGATCGTGTCGCCGGGCCGCACGGTGTAATAGCCCGGCTTGCCATAATTTTCGATGCCCGGAAGCGGCTTGCCCGAGGCATCGGTGGTGATGAGCGGGCCACCGGGTGCTGCACCGGGCGCACGCGTCATGGTGCCGCGGTCTTCGACCGGAGCCGGCCCTCGCGGCGCGGCGCAGCCTGCGATCACGAGCACAACGGCCAACGTGATACCAGCGCACCAACTCCGATTGCCAAAACCCTGCATTTGTTGTTCCTTCAAGCGATACCCGATTTTAGGGGGACAAAGTGAACCGCCTCAAGAATGCGGCGCTCGAGTCCGCGGGCGGTTTTATCGATGACGACAAGGGCCTGTCCGCCCCCTGCCGATTGCGTGGGCGCGACGATGCGTCCGCCCACGGCGAGTTGTTCGGTCCAGGCCTCGGGGACTGCTTCGCCACCCGCTGCGGCAATGATCCCGGCGTAGGGAGCGCCCTTGGCATAGCCCACCATCCCGTCGCCCAGCATCAGGTGCACCGTTGCCAATCGGAAGTGCCGCAGGTTGGTGCGCGCGCGCTCGTGCAGCCCGCGCAGGCGCTCGATGCTGTAGACCTCCGTGGCCACGTGGTTCAGCACCGCCGCCTGGTAACCGCAACCGGTGCCGATTTCCAGCACACGTCCCAACCGCTCCTGCGGCTTGCCGGCCAGCGCGGGCGCGCCCAGCAGCAGTTCGATCATCCGCGCCACCACGCTGGGCTTGGAGATGGTCTGGCCAAGCCCGATGGGCAGGCTCGTGTCTTCGTAGGCCTGGTTGACCAGTGCACTGTCGACGAAGCGATGCCGCTCCACCGCGCCCAATGCGCGCAACACGCGCGGATCGGTAATTCCCTGGGCGGCAAGTTTCTGCACCATGCGCGCGCGCACGGCGTCCGAGGCCATCGAGGGCGTGGTCGGCACCATCGGCTTCGCCGGGACGGCGGGGAGCCGCCCGCGCGTGGCGGCTGAAGCGGTGGGTGTCAGGCGAACCGGGAATCCAGGCCGTTGCGTGGCCATGTCAATTGCCGAGACGGGCAACCGTCTCGCGCCATTGGCCCAGGTTGGCATGGTCCGTCAGGTCGATCTGCAACGGCGTCAATGCGATATGGCCGTCCGCGGTGGCGTGAAAGTCTGTGCCTTCGCCGCTGTCCTTGGCGCTGCCGGCGCCTGCAATCCAGTACATGGTCTCGCCGCGCGGGCTTTCCTGCGTAATGACTTTCTCCGCCGCATGGCGGCGACCCAGCCGGCACACCTTCATGGGCTTGAGTTCATCGAATGGCCGGTTCGGCACATTCACATTGAGCAGGAAGGCGCTGCCATCCAGCATGCGCTCGCGCTCGATCTGCTGCACCAGTCGCCGCGCCACCTGTGCGGCCGCATCGACATGCGCCCAGCCTTTTTCGATCTGCGAGAACGCGATGGCCGGAATGCCGAACAGATACGCCTCCATTGCCGCGCCCACGGTGCCGGAATAAATGGTGTCGTCGCCCATGTTGGCGCCATTGTTGATGCCGGACACCACCAGATCGGGCCGGTAGTCGAGCAGCCCCTTCAGCGCGATGTGCACGCAGTCGGCCGGCGTGCCTGTCACATAGCGAAAACCGTTGTGTGCCCTGTGCACGTAGAGCGGCGCCGCCAGCGTGAGTGCATTCGACTTGGCGCTGTTGTTGTGCTCGGGTGCAACCACCTCGACATCTGCGATGTCTTTCAGAGCGTCGTGCAATGCGACGATGCCAGGTGCCTGAAAGCCATCGTCGTTGGAAATGAGTATCTTCATGGTGCTTTTCAGTGCCCGGATTGTAGGCGCCGGGTGGGTCGCAGCAGGGACAAGGGCGCCCTGCACGGCCCCCTATCATCGCCTCGCAATCATTGCCCACACACGAACGATCCAAAGGAGACCCAGCATGCACGCATGGCTTTGCGAAAACCCCACCGGCGTCGACGCGCTGACCTGGAAAGAACTACCCACACCAACGCCAGGTCCGGGCCAGGTGCTGATCGAAATAAGAGCCGCCAGCCTCAATTTTCCCGATCTGCTGATCGTCCAGAACAAATACCAGATGAAGCCGCCGCTGCCTTTCGTGCCAGGCTCCGAATACGCTGGCGTCGTTCAGGCTGTGGGCGAAGGCGTCACGCATCTCAAGGCCGGACAGAACGTCGCGTGCCTTTCGGGCACCGGCGGGTTCGCAACGCATACATTGGCACCCGCCGCGCTGTGCATGCCGCTGCCGGAAGGCTTCAGCCACGTCGATGCAGCGGCATTCATCATGATTTATGCCACGTCATGGCACGCATTGATGGACCGCGCGCAATTGAAAGCCGGAGAAACCGTGCTCGTGCTCGGAGCCGCCGGCGGCGTGGGCACCGCGGCCATCCAGATTGCAAAGGCAGCGGGCGCCAAAGTAATAGCAGCGGCATCGACCGACGAGAAATGCGAGCTCTGCCGCTCCATTGGCGCCGACGCAACAATCAACTACACGACGCACGCGCTTCCAAACGGGTTTCGCGAAGCCATCAAGGCCGCTACCGATGGCAAGGGTCCCGATGTGATTTACGACCCCGTAGGTGGCGATTTTGCAGAGCCGGCATTTCGTTCGATTGGCTGGCGCGGCCGCTATTTGGTCGTTGGCTTTGCGTCAGGCCCGATTCCATCGCTGCCATTGAATCTGACGCTGCTGAAAGGCGCCTCGCTGGTCGGCGTGTTCTGGGGCGATTTCGCCAGGCGCGAGCCCAAGGCCAATGCGCAAATGATGACCGAATTGGCCCACTGGTACGGGCAGGGAAAGATCAAGCCCGTGATCGACAGCACCATGCCCATGGCGCAATTGAAAGCAGCCTACGCACACATGGGCTCGCGCGGCGTCAAAGGAAAACTCGTGATGGTCAACTGAACACGCCCCGCGCGCCCCGTCGTCGCTCAATAAAAAAGCCCGCGCATGCGGGCTTTTTTATGGTCCAGTGGCTACGCCAGAGGTTTACTTGATCTCGAATTCGGTCAGTGACTTGCCGGCGGCCAATGCTTCGGTGACCCAGCGCGGCTTGCGGCCACGGCCGCCGGACCAGGTTTCACCGGTCGGGCCGCGGTATTTGGCCGCTGCCTTGGCTGCGGGAACGCCGGCGTTGCGCTTGACCGGGGCGCCGCGTGCGCTCAGCTTCAAGTCAGAAGCCGTCAGGCCATATTCGGCGATCTTTCTGCGCACATCCTCAATGACGCCAGCGCGCTCTTCGTTGCGAAGGTCTTCGGCCTGCTTGCGCAATTGCGCAATCTGCTCGTCGTACTTCTTGATCTGAGAATTGATATCGGCAAGGGTCGAAGCCATATTGGACTCCTGAAAATTGGAAACGGGGCGGATTTTAATTCAGTTCCAATTTAAAACAAGCAGGCCGCGGTGAGAAAAAACCCTCAGCGCCGCACCGATTGCGGCAGCACACGACGAAAAGCTCGACGGCGTGGGCGTTTTATCGAACAAATGGAGGAAGGAAGACTCCAAGCGCCCGCCGAAGCGGGAGCCGGAAATGACAACGCCGGGGCGGGCCCGGCGTAGTGGTTTCCATGGACGCTATTGCGCAAATAGCAGTCAGGAAGATATTTTGGGGTGGCTGATGGGACTCGAACCCACGACGACCAGAATCACAATCTGGGACTCTACCAGCTGAGCTACAGCCACCGCAGAGCCCGCAATTGTAGCGGCAAAAATGGCTGTTTTCGCCACCTCGGCAGGTTCATGCAGTTGAAAAATCTTCTCAACCGGTTGCCAAGGGGCCGGCTGGCGCGGCCTCCTCGATCTTGATCGAGCCATCCGGCCGCTCCCACGTACCAATCAACAGGCCGCTGGCAAGCGCATGCTCGCGCAGCGCATTGAAGATCTCATCACGCCCTGGGCTGGCGGAAAACAATGGCGCCCCGCCGAGCGCAAAGATCTGGAAGGCATAGCGGTGCGCGCCGTGTCCGGGAGGCGGATCGGGCGGCAGCCAGGCCGCCTGCAGTGCGGAGTTGCGGCCGACGTGCAAGCCGGGCGCGCCGTCGTTGTCGCGGCTTGGAATGGCCGCTTCGTCGAGCTTGCCTTCGCTCGGCCGCAGCCCCACCACGATCGCTTGCACCAGCGGGTTCGGGGTTGGCGAATCGGCATCCTCCACCACCAGCACCAATGAGGTGGTTTCAGCCGGGAGATCGGTCCATTGCAGCGGCGGCGAAACGCCTTCGCCATCGGCCGTGTAGCGCGGCGGCAAAGGTGCATGGTCCGCGAAGGCAACGCTAGTGAGCGCGATCGACGCCATACCCTGGCGCATGCCCAGCGTATTGAAAATGATTTTGTCCAGGCCCGCGCGCATTCCGTGCAGCGCGTGGCCGATGACTTCGGGCAATTTCTCGAGCATGGCGCCGGTATAGCGCTGCGGGGCGCGGCGACCTGTAGGACGCTACAGCATGCGCGCCATGGCATCCGCGCCAAAAATCCCTGGCCGAATGTTCCACGGACTCCGCGAGGCTTGGCGCGCGTATTGCTCCGCTATCATGAATGCCACCTGCACCGACGGCGCAGGACTTCTACGCGCTTCCATCACCGCCAAAGGATTTTTCATGAGCATCGTCTGGACTATTCTGATCGGGTTCATCGTGGGTCTCGTGGCACGCGCCGTCAAGCCGGGCGATGATTCCGCGGGCTTCATCGTGACCACGCTGATCGGCGTTGCGGGATCGCTGATCGTGACCTATGTCGGCCAAGCCCTGGGCTGGTACACGGCGGGACAGGGTGCGGGCTTCATCGCCTCCGTGCTTGGTGCGATCGTGCTACTGGTTCTCTACAGCCTGGTCAAGCGCAAGAGCTAGTACCGGAAGCGTGCGGACCGTGCCGCGCAAGCCTGGAGCCAAGCATCACGTCTACGTGGTCGAGCTCGAGGACCGCGTCTGGAATCACGGCCGCTTCAGGCGCGCCAACCCAGAATACCAACTTGGCAGGCCTTTTGTGTACGTGGGAATGACCGGGCTCGACCCGGACATCCGCTTCGACAAGCACAAGGCGGGCATCCAGGCCAACAGCTTCGTGCAGGCGTTCGGCCTCCGGCTGCTGCCCACCCTCTACGAACGCTACAACCCCCTGAGCTACGAAGACGCGCGCTCGATGGAGGTCGAGCTGGCCATTGCGCTGCGCAAGAACGGCTACGGCGTCTGGCAGGCCTGAGATCGGTTGCCTTTTCGCGCCGGCTTCATCAGGCGTAGGTCACCCACCCGTCATAGGCGGGGCCATCCAGGTGCGGCAGAGTGTTGTACGTCACCAGCATGTGGCGCTTGGGCGTAAAAGCAAACTCGGTCACCGCCGTATTGCGGATGCGGAGATTGAGCTCGATCGTGGTTTCAGGGCTTGTGCCCAGCACGTGGCCGACGGCCGTGCTGATCGGGCCGCCGCTGGATACCACAAGCACCTTGGCACCATGGTGGCGGTCGCGCACGTGGTCGAGCGCCGTCGTCACGCCGGCCAGAAAATCGACGTAGCTCGGCATACCGGCAGGCTGCGTCTTGCCCTGCATCCAGGCGCCCAGGCCATCGCGCAAGAGGCGAAAGTGGTGCCGGTACATCTCGGGCGTATCGGGCTTCTCGAGCTTGCCTTCGTGAATGGTGGCAATCAGCGCTTCGCTGTCGTACTCGTTGAGCCCAGGCCACGGAAGCACGTCGTCGCGCGTGAGGCCAAGCCCCTGGGCAATGCCCTCCCACGTCTGGTGATGGCGCTTCAGCGTACCGGTGATCACGGCATCGAAATGCATGCCGCGTTCGCGCCAGTACTCGCCAAGGCGCACAGACTGTTTGTGCCCGAGCTCGCTCAGGTTGTCGTAGTCGGCGGCGCCGAAGCTGGCCTGGCCATGGCGCACGAGATAGAGGATTCCCATGCAGGCGATTCTGGCAACAAGCGCATGACGCGCTTGTCCCCCGAGCGACGGCGCGCCGGGTCAGCGGCCCGAACGCGACACCGCGTGCATCACCGGCCCGCTACGGGCAGCGTATCCGCCGGCTTCGGCACCAGGATCTCGGCCTTGAAACGTTCTTTGAGCAGGTTGTAGTAAGCGAGCTCTTCCGCCGCAGTGACCGATTGGCCGACCTGCGCGTTCTCCTGCTGCGCCTGCTCTGGCGCCGACGGCGTGCGCGGAACGATCTTGGTGACCCGTACCACCGCATAGCCCTGGGTGCCCAGGTCCACGCCCACCAGTGCGGGCAGCTTGGCCGCGTCAGCGCGCAGCGCGGCGTCGATGATCGAAATCGGCTGGTTCTGCGACTCTCGGCGCGATACCGTGATGGGCGCGCCGAACGTTGCACCGTCGGCCTTCGCGGTCCAGGCGGCAAGCTTGGCTTCTCCCTCGGCCTTGGCCATGACCGCGGCGCGCTCGGTCACCAGTTGCGCACGGATCTTGTCCTTGACTTCTGCGAGCGGCAAAGGACGCGCAGGCGTGTATTGCGTCACGCGGCCCGACGCGAGCTGGTTGGAACCGACCTCGATTGCCTCGGTGTTCTGCTTGCGCTCCAGCGAGTCGGCCGCGAACAGGGCGTTCAGGAAATTGCGGTTTGCCAGCACGCCGGTCGCGCCCGGTGCGGGCGTGCGCGCAACATTGCTCGCGGTCTGGATCGTGAGCTTCAGCTTTTCGGCTGCGGGCTTGAGACTGTCCGGCTGCTGGTAGACGGCATCGGTGAAAGACTCCGCGGCCTTGGCAAATTCCTGCGTGGCCTGCTGCGCGCGGACTTCGTTCTCGATGGTGGCGCGCACCTGTTCGAACGGCGGCACCACGGCCGGCTTGATGTCGGCAAGGCGGATGATGTGATAGCCGAACTCGGTTTCGATCACGTCGCTGATATCGCCCTTCTTGAGCGCGAACATCGCGTCTTCGAATGGCTTGACCATCGCACCGCGCGTCACGAAATCGAGGTCGCCGCCCTTCTCCGCCGACCCCGGGTCTTGCGAATTCTTGCGGGCAACGTCGGCGAAAGTGGCAGGCGCCTTCTTCACCTCAGCCAGCAGCTGCTCCGCCTTGGCCTTCGCCTTGGCGCGGTCGGCCGCCGATGCGCTTGCGGGCGCGGTGATCAGGATGTGGCTCGCGCGGCGCTCTTCCTTGGTGCCGAAGCGCGCCGTGTTCTGTTCGTAGTAGGTCTTGAGATCGGCCTCGTTGACCGAGATGTTCTTCTTGGCCGCCTCGAGGTCGAGCAGCAGGTATTCGATGCTGGCCTGCTCGGGCGACTGAAACTGCGCCGTGTGGGCCTTGTAGTAGGCCTCCACATCCGCATCGCTGACCGTCACCTTCGGCGCGAAGCTTTCAGGCGTGAAGCGGGCGATCTGAATCTCGCGGCGGTCATAGAAGGCGTTGATCGTGGCCGCGGCCAGCGCGGGTGGCGTGAACGCGGTACCCGAGATACCCAGCAGCACCTGCTGGGTGGCCAGGTCGGCGCGCATCGATGCCTCGTACTGCTCGGGGGTGCGGCCCGTCACGCGCTGGAAGGTCTCGCGGTCGAACTTGCCGTCGGGCGTGCGGAACGCGGCAAGACCTGAGTCCTGCGCGAAGATTCGCGACAGCCGCTCTTCGGAAACCGTCACGTTCGACTTGGCCGCCGCCGCGGCCAGCACGCGATCACGCACCATGCGCTCCAGCGTGCCGTAGCGAATCACATCGGACTCGAGCAGCGCAGGGTCGACATTCGGCGACTGCTGCCGGATGCGGTCGATCTCGATTCGATGCTGCGCATCCCACTCGGGTCGGGTGATGTTGTTGCCGTCGACACGCGCAACCTTCTCGTCGCCGGAGCCTTGGTAGCGCTCCACGCCAAAAAGGACGAACGAGGGAATGATCAGCAAGAACAAGAAAATCAGGACGATCTTGTTGTACTTGCGGAAGAAATCAAACATGCTTGGACACTCTTTTGCGACGGATGTCGGGGCGGCAATAAAAAAGGCGAACCAGTGTTCGCCTTTGCATCGGGTGGGTGGTGGGTGCTGAGGGGCTCGAACCCCCGACCTACGCCTTGTAAGGGCGCCGCTCTACCAGCTGAGCTAAGCACCCCACCGGGAATACTCTCCGAGTCTACGTCTTAGTTCAGCGCGTCTTTCAACGCCTTGCCGGGACGGAACTTCGGAATCTTGGCGGCCTTGATTTTAATCGCGTCGCCGGTGCGTGGATTGCGGCCGGTGCGAGCAGCGCGTTTACCGACTGCGAAAGTGCCGAAACCGACGAGGGACACAGAACCGCCTTTTTTGAGCGTGGTGCGAATGGCGCCGATGGTGGATTCAAGCGCGCGGGTAGCGGCTGCCTTGGAAATATCGGCGTTTTTTGCGATGTGCTCAATCAGTTCGGTCTTGTTCACAAGGGCCCCTTGTCGGAAATAAAGTTTGTCGGCTTTCGTCAGATGCGAGCTGGCCGCGAAACGACGCGACGCGCAAAGCCTGGCAGGACTGACGCCTCGGCAGCGCGCTGCCAGCGAGGATTACAACCACTGGTCTGCAGGGTGTCAATACGACACGAGGCCATGCAGAACAGCGGAGCGCGCGATTTTAGGGGCGTTTCATGAAGCCGATTTTCAAAGGGCTTCGGCAATGGCCTTGCCGAGGTCACTGGTGCTCGCGGTGCCGCCGATGTCGGGCGTGCGCGGCGCTCCGCTTTGGGGCGCGAGCACCTTTTCGATGGTGGACAGGATCGCGTCGTGAGCCTTCTTGTGGCCCAGAAACTCGAGCATCATGGCGCCACACCAGATCTGTCCGATGGGGTTCGCGATGCCCTTGCCCGCGATGTCCGGCGCCGAGCCGTGGACCGGTTCAAACAGCGAAGGGGTGGTGCGCTCCGGGTTGAGATTGGCGCTGGGCGCAATGCCGATGGTGCCGGTGCACGCCGGGCCCAGGTCGGACAGGATGTCGCCGAACAGGTTGCTCGCCACCACCACGTCGAAGAAGTCGGGCCGCTGCACGAAGTGTGCGGTGAGGATGTCGATGTGGAACTTGTCCATTTTCACGCCCGGATAGTTTTTTGCCATCTCGGCCACGCGCTCGTCCCAATAGGGCATGGTGATCGAGATGCCGTTCGACTTGGTGGCGCTGGTTAGGTGCTTCTTCGGGCGGGATTGCGCAAGCTCGAAAGCGAACTTGAGCACGCGGTCGACGCCCACGCGCGACATCACCGTCTCCTGCACCACGATCTCGCGCGGCGTGCCTTCGTACATGCGCCCGCCGATGCTCGAGTATTCGCCTTCGGTGTTCTCCCGCACGATGTACATGTCGATCTCGCCGGGCTGGCGTGGCGAGCCGTCGCGCCGCACCACGGGAGCCGTGATGCCGGGCATCAGCCGGGCGGGGCGCAGGTTGATGTACTGGTCGAATTCGCGGCGGAACAGGAGCAGCGAGCCCCAGAGCGACACGTGGTCGGCAATTTTCTCGGGCCAGCCGACCGCGCCAAAATAAATCGCGTCGTGCCCGCCGATCTGGTCCTTCCAGTTGTCGGGCAGCATCTTGCCGTGCTTCTCGCAGTAGTCCCAGCTCGAAAAATCGAAGTGATCGAACTTCAGGTCGATGCCGAACTTGCGCGCGGCTGCATCCATCACGCGCAGCCCTTCGGGCATGGTTTCCTTGCCGATGCCGTCGCCTGCGATGACTGCGATTCTGTGGGTGGTCATGATCGGGTTCCTTCTTGCTGGAGCGGAGTGAAAAACTGGAGGGCCTCGGCGAGCACGTCGCCAGGGGCTTCTTCCGGAACGTAATGGCCGCACGGCAACGCGCGACCCGAAACCTGAAGCGAGCGCTCGCGCCAGTGCGCCAGCACGTCGAAGCATTTGCCCACCGCGCCGTGCTCGCCCCACAACACGCGAAGCGGTTGCGCGAGCCGCTGGCCGGCGGCAATCTCGGCGCGGTCGTGCGCCAAGTCGATGGTGGCGGAGGCGCGGTAGTCGGCGCAGATAGATTCGGCCGTGCCCGGAATGGCTGCGCAGCGCTCGTACTCGGCCAGCACTTCGGGCGCGAAGGGCGCAAGGCCCGCGTGGCGTCCACCCATCACGCTGCGGACGTAACGCGCGGGGTCGGAGGCGATCAGCGCCTCCGGCAGCGGCAGCGGCTGGATCAAAAAGAACCAGTGCCAGTAGGCGCGGGCAAACGCCTCGGTCGTGTTCTCGTACATCGAGAGCGTGGGCGCAATGTCCAGCAGCATCATGCGGTCGACGGCCGCCGGGTGGTCCGCGGCCAGCCGGTGCGCAACCCGCGCACCGCGGTCGTGGGCCAGCACGCCGAAGCGCTCGAAGCCGTGGTGGCGCATGGCGGCGAGCGCATCGAGCGCCATCTCTCGCTTGCTGTAGGCGACGTGGTCGTCATCGTCCGCGGGTCGGCCCGAGTCGCCATAGCCACGAAGGTCGAGCGCCACCACCGTGAAATGCTCGGCCAGTACCGGCGCGATGCGATGCCAGATGAGGTGCGTCTGGGGATGTCCATGCAAGAGCAGCAAAGGGGCGCCGCGCCCGCCGATGCGACCGTGCACGCGCACGCCGTTGCGCTCGATGTCGAATTGCGGAAAGTCGAAGAATGAAGCTGTCACGCGGGCAATTGTGCGTTGCGCCCGTTTGGCCATCAAGCAACAATCAGCCAATTCATACTTTCCGATCTGGCATGAATCCACTGTCCATGGACCGCGGCGATCTGGAGCTGGTGCTGACCATACGCGACCAGGGAAGCCTTGCGGGCGCATCCGCCACGCTCGGTGTCGTGCCCTCCGTCATCACCAAGCGGCTTGGCGCGCTGGAGGCCAGGCTGGGCCAGCGGTTGTTCGAACGCACCACGCGCCGGCTCAGCGTGACGGCCGAGGGCGAAGCCGTCTGCCTGCACGCCAAGGCGCTGCTCGAAGGCTTTGCAGCCCTCGAAAGCGAACTGGGCGAGCGGCAGAACGAACTGGTCGGCACCATCCGGCTGGCGGCAACCTTCGGCTTCGGTCGGCGCTGGCTCGGCCCTGCCCTGGCCACGTTCCAGGCGCGCCATCCCGGGCTGCAGATCGAATTGCTCCTGACCGAACGGCTCCCCGATCTTGGCGCCGAAGGCTACGACGGCGCGCTGTGGCTCTGGGCCGTGCAGCAGCGCCGCGAGGCCGACTGGGTCACGCGACGCATTGCGCGCAACCAGCGCGTCCTGGCCGCTTCGCCTGCATATATAGAACGGCGCGGCACGCCCGCCACAGCCGACGCGCTGGGGGCGCACGACTGCCTGGTGGCGCGCGAAAACGGCGAGGTCAACCAGCGCCAATTCGCGCTCTGGACGCTTCGCCACGCGCGCGACGGGAGCACGGCCCGCGTTCGCGTGCAGGGACCGCTGGCAAGCAATTCGGGTGAAATGGTGCGCGACTGGTGCCTGGCCGGCCACGGCATCATGCTGCGCAGCCTGTGGGACATTGCGCCGCAACTGGCTTCCGGCGAACTGGTGCGCGTGCTGCCCCACTACGCCATGCCCGATGCCGACATCCACTGGATTGCCCCCTGGCGGCCCAAGACGCCGCGCCGCGTGCGGCTGCTGCTCGATCATTTGGCGGAGCAGTTTCGCGGCGAGCCGTGGAAACCTGGCAAGGCCGGCTCGCCGCGCTGAAAAAAAGTGCGTGGTGTCAGCGCTCGCTGCGCACCACCAGGCTCACGCCGGCTGCGGTAAGTCCGATGCCGAGCAGCGTCACCACGGTGATCGGTTCGCCAAACAGGAGCCATGCCATGACGGCCGTGCACGGCGGCACAAGGTACAACAGGCTCGTGACGGCGGTGGCCGTGCCACGCTGGATCAGCATGTAGAGCAGCGAACTGCCACCGAGCGACAGCGCCAGCGCGGACCAAGCCATGGCGCCCATCGAGTGCGCGTTCCATTCGATGGCTTGGGTTTCCATCAGTGCAAAGGGCAAGGTCACCAGCAACGCCGCCGCCATTTGCACCGCACTGGCGCTTCGAACGTCGCAGGGCGCGACGAAGCGCTTTTGATACAGCGTGCCCGCCGTGATCGAAAGAAGCGCCATGACGGCAAGCCCCATCGTCAACGCGCTGACTTCGGAACCTTGCCCGAACTTGCGCGCCACCACGAGCACCAAGCCGGTAAATCCCAGAACCAGCCCGGCCCATTGGCGCCGCGAAATGCGCCCGCCATTGAACGACAGCCAGACGGCGGTCAGCACCGGTTGGATGCCGACCAGCAGCGCCACCAGCCCAGCGCCCATGCCCGCGTGCACGGCGGCCCACACGCCGCCCAAGTAGCCTGCCTGCATCAGCACGCCCGTGACCGCAAGATGGCCCCACTGCGCGCGCTCCTTCGGCCAGGCGACCCGCGCGAGCGCGACCCAGATGCCAAAGCACACGAGACAGAGCGCATAGCGCACAGCCAGGAATTTGAGGGGCGGCGCATACGGCATGCCGTACCGCGCGACGATGAAACCCGTGCTCCAGATCAGCACGAAGACCGCCGGCATGGCCCGCAGCCACCCCGAGCTGCGTGCCGTGGCCGCCATCGTCATTTGCTGTGGGCCCGGATCTCGGGAATGGCCTTCTGCAGGTAATAGACCATCGACCACACGGTGAGCACCGCCGAGATCCAGATCAGCCACTGACCCCAGAGGCCCGTGTCGATGACCTTGAACAGGCGCCCGTCATAGAGCAGGAAGGGAATCGCGACCATCTGCACGGTCGTCTTGACCTTGCCGATCATGTGGACCGCCACGCTCTTGCCGGCGCCGATTCGCGCCATCCATTCGCGCAGCGCCGAGATGGCGATCTCGCGGCCGATGATGATCAGCGCCACGAACACATCGGCGCGCTGCAGATGCACCAGCACCAGCAGCGCGGCGCACACGAGGAATTTATCGGCCACCGGATCGAGGAAGGCGCCGAAGGCCGAGGTCTGGTTCAGCTTGCGCGCCAGGTAGCCGTCGAGCCAGTCGGTGGCGGCGAAGACGATGAACATGACCGTGGCGATCAGGTTGCGCATCGGCTCGGCCATCGGCAGGTAGAACACGCCGACGATCAAAGGGATCGCGACAATGCGCGTCCAGGTCATGATGGTCGGTAAGGTCCAGAACATCGCTTGATTGTGTCACGGCGGGATGACATCGCCGTCTTGCTCATCTCTCGGTACTGGCCTTCAATGCAGGGCCTTGTAGATTTCCTCGGCCAGGTCCGTGGCAATGCCTTCGACCGATGCGATGTCCTCGACGCTGGCCGCCGCCACGCCGCGAATTCCGCCAAAACGCTGCAGCAGGCGCGCGCGGCGTTTCGGCCCGATGCCCGGAATGTCTTCGAGCTGGCTGCCGCCCACGCGCACCTTCGCGCGCTTGGCGCGCATGCCGGTGATGGCAAAGCGGTGCGCCTCGTCGCGAATCTGCGCCACCAGCATCAGCGCCGCGGAATCCTTGCCCAGGTAGACCTTCTCACGGCCGTCGGCGAACACCAGTTCCTCAAGCCCGACCTTGCGGCCCTCACCCTTTTCGACGCCCACGATGAGCGACAGCGCCAGGCCCAGTTCGCTGAACACCTCGCGCGCCATCGACACCTGGCCCTTGCCGCCGTCCACCAGCACCAGGTCGGGCATGCGCGCCGCCCTGGTCTTGGGTGGCGCATCGCTGCCCACGCCGCCGGCGTCGCCCATGGGCGGCGCATCGGTCTCGGCTGCCATCGCCTCGGCCAGCTTGCCGTAGCGGCGGTGCAGCACCTGGCGCATGGCGGCGTAGTCGTCGCCGGGCGTGATGCCTTCGATGTTGTAGCGGCGGTATTCGCGGTTCTGCATCGTGTGGCGCTCGAACACCACGCAGGAAGCCTGGGTGGCCTCGCCCGCGGTGTGCGAAATGTCGAAACATTCGACGCGAAAGTTGTCCAGGTCGTCGGGTGCAAGCTCCAGCGCATCGGCCAGCGCGCGTGTGCGCGCCTGCTGCGAACCCTCCTCGGCCAACAGCCGCGCCAATTGCAGGCCGGCATTGGTTTCGGCCATTTCGAGCCAGTGCCGGCGCTGCTCGCGCGGCTGAAACACGGCCGTCACGCGCACGCCGGCCTGCTGCGAAATCGCCTCGATCAACTCGCGGCCCACGAGATGGCTCAGCACCAGCGTGGCGGGGACCGGCACGTCGATGTAATGCTGGGCGATAAACGCTTCGAGCACCTGCACCTCGATCGAATCGGCCGGCGCCGGCACCACGCCCTCCTCCGCATCGAGTTCGCCATGGTGGATTTGCGCGGCGTCTTCCACATGCACGGGAAAATAGGGCCGGTCGCCCAGGTGCCGGCCGCCGCGCACCATCGCCAGGTTGACGCAGGCCTTGCCGCCCTGCACCTTGACGGCGAGGATGTCCACGTCCTTGTCCGACGCAATCTCGATCGACTGCTGGTGCAGCACGCGCGAGATCGCCGACATCTGGTTGCGCAGCTCGGCCGCCTGTTCGAATTCGAGCTTCTCGGCGTGCCCGGTCATCCGCGATTCCAGCTTCGACAGCACCAGCTGGGTGTCGCCCATCAGGAAGGCTTCGGCGCTGGCCACGTCCTGCGCATAGGCCTCGGGCGTGATGTACCCAACGCAAGGCCCCGTGCAGCGCTTGATCTGGTACAGCAGGCAGGGCCGGGTGCGATTGGCATACACCGTGTCTTCGCAGGTGCGCAGCTTGAAGACCTTCTGCAGCAGCTGAATCGACTCCTTCACTGCCCAGGCGCTGGGGTACGGCCCGAAGTAGCGGTGCTTCTTGTCGACCGCGCCTCGGTAGTAGGCCAGCCGCGGAAACTCGTGCGAGGCGATCTTCAGGTAGGGGTAGCTCTTGTCGTCGCGGAACAGGATGTTGTAGCGCGGCTTGAGCGTCTTGATGAGGTTGTTCTCGAGCAGCAGCGCCTCGGCCTCGGAGCGCACCACCGTGGTCTCCATGCGCACGATCTTCGAGATCATGTGGCCGATGCGCGTGCCGCCATGGCTCTTCTGGAAATAGTTGGCAACCCGCTTCTTGAGATTGCGCGCCTTGCCCACGTAAAGCACCGCGCCGGCCGCGTCGAAATAGCGGTAGACACCCGGCAGCTGCGGCAGGGCCGCGACTTCGCTGAGCAATTGATCGGAATGCACGTCTGACATGGCGGCTATTGTGGCGCGTGGCGCAGGAGCCGGCCTGCCTGGGGCAACCGAAGGAAGGCACACTCGCACCCATGCAATGGGACATCTTCTGCAGAGTCATCGACAACCACGGCGACCTGGGCGTGTGCTGGCGGCTGGCCAGCCAGCTGGCGGCCCTCGGCGAGCGCGTGCGCCTGTGGATCGACGACGCCACGGCGCTGAACTGGATGGCGCCCGCGGGCTGCGACGGCGTGAGCGTGATCGACTGGCTCGACCCTGCCGCTGTGCACAAGGCCGCGGCGGCCCCGCCGCCCGACGTGCTGATCGAAGCCTTCGGATGCGACCCGGCACCCGAGCTGATCGCGCGCTTTGCCGAGCCGCCCACTGCCGGAGCGCCCGCCCGAGCCTGGATCAATCTCGAATACCTGTCGGCGGAACCTTATGTCGAGCGGCTGCACGGCCTGCCCTCGCCGGTGTTCAAGGGACCGGGCGCGGGGCTGACGAAACGCTTTTTCTATCCAGGCTTCACGCCCGGCACGGGAGGGCTGCTGCGGGAGCCCGGCCTGCTGGAGCGGCGAGCGCATTTCGATCGCGCGCAATGGCTGGCGGCGCATGAGGTTCCTTGGCGGGAGGGCGAGCGACTCGTCTCGCTCTTCTGCTACGAGCCTCCCGCGCTGGCCCCACTGCTCGAACAGCTGGCTGCTGGCACCGAACCCACGCGCCTCTTGGTGACGTCCGGCCGTGCGGCGCATGCGGTCACGGCCTTTTTCTCCAGCCCTAAGCATCCCCCCGGCCGCTCGCCGCAAGGCTTCGGTGCGCTGTCGATTTCGTACCTTCCCTACCTGACGCAGCCGGATTTCGACCATCTCCTGTGGGCCTGCGACCTGAATTTCGTGCGCGGCGAAGATTCGCTCGTGCGCGCCCTCTGGGCCGGCGCCCCGCTGGTCTGGCAAATCTACCCCCAGGATGACGACGCGCACCATGTCAAGCTCGGCGCCTGGCTGGACTGGCTCGGCGCCCCGCCATCCCTCCGGCAGTTTCACCACGCCTGGAACGGCTTCGCGGACAGCACCCTCCCCTCACTGGAAACCGAAGGCCCTTGGCGCGAAACCGTGCAGGCCGCACGCGAAAAGCTGGGCCGCCAGGAGGACTTGGTCACGCAACTGCGGCATCTGGTCGCCGGAAAAAGCTAAAATAGTGGGCTTTGCGGATTTCGGCCCGGATTTACACAGATCCGAGATGCTGTCCGCCAAACCTGCCGCGGGACATGTACCGCGGGGCCAATAACGCCGGCAAGACGCTGCAGAGCAACATTGCAAACGTCGCCGACGGCCCCGTGCACCGAGCGGCCAACATCCAGAGAACCTGATATGAAAATCGCTCAAGAAATCCGCGCCGGCAACGTCATCATGCACGGCAAGGACCCGATGGTCGTCCTCAAGACCGAATACAGCCGCGGCGGCCGCAACTCCGCCACCGTGCGCATGAAGCTCAAGAGCCTGATCGCCAACTTCAACACCGAAGTGGTCTTCAAGGCCGACGACAAGATCGACCAGATCGTGCTCGACAAGAAGGAGTGCACCTACTCCTACTTCGCCGACCCGATGTACGTCTGCATGGACACCGAGTACAACCAGTACGAAGTCGAAGCCGAGAACATGGGCGACGCCCTCAACTACCTCGAAGACGGCATGGCTGTCGAAGTGGTGTTCTACGACGGCAAGGCCATCTCGGTCGAACTGCCGACCAGCGTCGAACGCGAAATCACCTGGACCGAGCCGGCCGTCAAGGGCGACACTTCGGGCAAGGTCATGAAGCCCGCCAAGATCGCCACCGGCTTCGAAGTGCCGGTGCCGCTCTTCGTTGCGCAAGGCGACAAGATCGAAATCGACACCCGCACCGGCGAATACCGCAAGCGCGTCTGAGCGCTTCCGGCCGGCTGGCCGGCACCCAGGCAAAAAGGCTCCGCAAGGAGCCTTTTTTCGTTCATGGGCTTACGACGGCGGTACGGTGCGGCTGCCGCACATCGTGGCACGGGCCGCGCGCTCGACCTCATCCTGACCGGCCGCCCCGACGATGCCGCGGGGGCGAGCGCGACGGGCCTGGTCAGCCGCGTGGTGCCCCCCGGCCAATCCCGGCAGGCGGCCGAAGGCGCGGCGGGCGCCGAGCGCTTCGTTCGCGGCGCGGGCCGGCATGGCACTTGCTGAGCCTGATCCGCGGGGCATGGCGGCCGCAACGCTGCACAATGCAGCGAATCTTCCTGTCTGATTTCTTCATGAACAACACGCACGACCTTCACGACAAGCGCCTGGCCGACGCCTGGGCCACTCTCAAGGCGCACTCGGAAAAAGGCCTCCCGCTCGATCTCGATCCTTCGCGCCTCGCCTTTGCCGATCCGGAATTCCTGCTGCGCCGTGAAACCCGCGGCATCCGCATGCAGCTGGAGCTGATGAAGCCCGACCTGGAGCAACGCGCCCACGGCATCGAGAACACCGTGGTGGTCTTCGGCAGTGCGCGCTTCCGCAGCGAGGAAGAGGCAGCCGCGCTGGTCGCACAGGCCGATGCCGCCGGAGACGCCGTGGCAGCCGAGCGCTGGCGGCGCCTCGCGCGCAGCTCGCACTATTACGAGAAGGCGCGCGCCTTCGGCAAGCTGGTTGCGCAGTACAGCAGCGACAAGGAGCCCCAGGACAAGCTTTTCGTCTGCACCGGCGGCGGCCCTGGCATCATGCAGGCAGCCAACCGCGGCGCGCACGAAGGCGGCGGAATCTCGGTCGGCCTGGCCATCGCGCTCCCCATGGAGGAAGAAGCCAACCCCTACGTCACGCCGGCGCTGAGCTTCAAGTTCCATTACTTCGCCATCCGCAAGATGCACTTCATGATGCGTGCGAAGGCGCTGGTGGCGTTTCCGGGCGGCTTCGGCACGCTCGATGAGCTGTTCGAAGTGATCACGCTGGTGCAGACCAAGAAGTCCAAGCCGGTGCCGATCGTGCTGTTCGGCTCGGCCTACTGGAAGAAGCTGATCGACTTCGATTTCTTGATCGAAGAAGGCGTGATCTCGCCGACCGACGTGAATCTGTTCGAGTATGTCGACGCGGCGGATGACGCCTGGGACGCGATCAAGCGCTTCTACAAGCTATAAGGGCGCCTTCAAGCCCCAGGTGGCCCGCGCGCCCAGCGCGATGACACCGCCCACCACCCAGAAAACGCCGGCGATCCCGATCAGCGCACCAATCGATCCGAACAACATCGGCATCGCCACGCTGGAGGCATTGATGGTCATGAGCCGCAGGCCCAGTGCCTCGCCGTGGCGAGCGTGCGGCGTGATCTGGTGCAGCATGCTCATCACCATTGGCTGGACCGCGCCGAGCGCAAAGCCCAGGATCACCGAGCACAACCCCATGGTCCAGGCCGAGTCGAGCAGCGGATAGACCGCAAACACCGCGGCCGTGACGATGGTGGAGCTCAGGATCACGCTGCGCTCCGAGGCGCGCGACGCGATCAGGGGCAGCACCACCCGGATGGCCGCTGCGGCGACGGCGAAAGCGCCAAGGATGGAGCCGATGACCGAGGCGCTGATGCCACGGTCGTGCCCCAGCACCGGCAGCACGAAGGCATGCACGTCCCAGCTCGATGACTGCAGCCAGTTCACGAACAGCAGGCGCCGGAACATCGGCTCGCGCAGCAGGTCCCAGGCCCGCGTGGGCGCAGCCCCTGCGACGGGCGCAATGCGCGGCGGCTCGTGCGCACCGCGTGCAAGCAGCCAGCAGACGATCGGCAATACCGCCATGACCGCGAAGCAGACCCGGAAGGCCAGCATGTCCGCCGGCGCACGACCGGCATGGTCGATCAAGAGGCCGGCCAGGAACGGACCGACGAAATTGGCGGCGGCGGGCGCAATAGCCAGCCAGCTGAACACCCGCTTGAGCTGGTTGGCATTGGTGGCGGAGCGACCCACGTGGCGCTGCAGCGCGATCACGGTCGCGCCGGTAGCGCCGCCCGTGAGCAGCGCCGCAATGCACATGACCGGGAAGGTCGGGAAGACGAGCGCGAGGCCCGCACCGAGCGAAGCCGCAATGACCGAAAGCCACAGTGGCCGCTTGAAGCCATACCGGTCGGTAAAGCGCCCGGCCGGCAGGGCCAGGAACACTTGCGTGAGCGCGAACAGTGCAATCAATACGCCCACGGCCGCCGCGCTGTATCCCTGTTGCAGCGCCAGCAGCGGTGTTGCGAGCCGCATGCCGGCCATGGTGGCGTGCAAGCACACCTGGGCGCCAATAACGCGCAGCAGTTCGGAGCCTTTCACGGGGTGTCGTCGCCCTCGCTGTCCGCGGTGTCGGCCGTGGAAGGCAACAGCGCCTGCGACTGCGCCTCGGGCAGCGCCTCGACCTTGCGCAATGCAAGTCGCATCTGCTTGGCGCGCGTGTCGGCCTTGTCCAGCGTGTCGGAGGCCTTGGCCACCTGCTCCTTGATGCGCGAAACCCATTCGCCGTAGCGCTCGAACTCGGTCTTGACCGCGCCCAGCACCTTCCAGACCTCGGACGCCTGGTGCTCCAGCGCCAGCGTACGAAATCCCATGTGCAGGCTGTTGAGCATGGCCAGCAAGGTGGTCGGCCCGGCCAGCGTGACGCGGTGCTGGCGCTGGATGGCGTCCATCAGGCCCGGCCGGCGCAGCACTTCGGCGTAGAGGCTTTCGACCGGCAGGAACAGGATGGCGAAATCCGTGGTGTGCGGCGCGGCCAAATAATTCTCGGCAATCGACCTGGCCTCGCTGCGTATGCGCGCTTCGAGCGCCTTGGCCGCAAGCTCGGCCGCGACGGCGTCGGCGCGTTCGTGCGCATCGATCAGGCGTTCATAGTCGTCGCGCGGGAACTTGGCGTCGATGGGCAGCCACACGGGGGCGCCGTCGCCGCCCCGGCCCGGGAACCGGATGGCAAAGTCGACGCGCTGGCCGCTGCGCGGCTTGGTCTCGACCTGCTTGGCGTATTGGTCGGGCGTGAGCACCTGTTCGAGCAGCGCCTCGAGCTGAACTTCGCCGAACACGCCGCGCGTCTTCACGTTGGTCAGCACGCGCTGCAGGCTGCCGACTCCCACGGCCAGGGTCTGCATTTCGCCCAATCCCTTGTGCACCTGTTCGAGCCGGTCGGCCACCTGCTTGAAGCTCTCGCCCAAGCGGGCTTCGAGCGTGCTCTGCAGCTTCTCGTCGACGGTCTTGCGCATCTCGTCGAGCTTGGCGGTGTTGCTCTGCTGCAGCTGCGCGAGCTGCGTTTCCATGGTCGTGCGCACCTCGGCCAGACGGCGCGCGTTCGACTCGCTCAGGCCCTGCAGCTGGGTGTTGAGCGTGTCGGCGAGGGTCTTCTGCAGGGAGGCGAGCTGCAGCGAGAAAGCGTCGAGCTGGGCATTCTGCGTGCGCGTGGCCTCCGCGCCCTGCTGCACCAGCGCCTGCTGGAAAGTGGCAAAGGCCTGCCCGGTTTCCTGCCGCGCGCCGCGCGAGCTTTCGCCAATTTCATGGCGCAGTTCGCGCTCGGTGCGTTCGTTGGCAGCGCCCATGGCGGCCAGCACCGACAGCACCTCGCCGTGGTCAGGCTTGGGCTGCCGGCGCGCGAGCAGCCAGATCAACAAGGCGAGCTGGACGACGGCGAGCGCGGCCAGCAAGAGAAGAAACAAGTCGGGAAGTTCCAAGGTCGGATCGCCGCGTCGCTGCTTGAAGATTCGTTATTTGCCGGGTGGCGGAACGGGCGTGACGGGCGTCAGCGGTCCCTTGCCGCTGAACCAGGCGATGAGATTGTCCGCCGCAAGATCGGCCATCGCGCGGCGCGTGGGCACGGTGGCGCTGGCAATGTGCGGCGTGAGCACCACGTTGGGCACGGTCAGCAGGTCGGGGTGGACCTTGGGCTCTCCCTCGAACACGTCGAGTCCGGCCGCCGCAATGCGCTTCTCGCGCAGGGCCACGGCCAGCGCCGCGTCGTCGACGATACCGCCGCGCGCGATGTTCACGAGCGTGGCGGTCGGCTTCATCAGCGCGAGCTCGGCCGCGCCAATGGTGTGGTGCGACGCCGGCGAATACGGCACCACCAGCACCACATGGTCAGCGGTCTTGAGGAGCTCTTCCTTACCGACGTAGCTGGCCTTGCATTCGGCCTCGAGCGCGGCGTCGAGGCGCGAACGGTTGTGATAGACCACCTTCATGCCGAAGCCGTGCGCGCCGCGCTTGGCAATGCCCTGCCCGATGCGGCCCATGCCGATGATGCCGAGCGTCGAGCCGTGGATGTCGGAGCCCGCGAACATGTCGAAGCTCCACTTTTGCCACTTGCCCGCGCGCAGGAAGTGTTCGCTTTCGGTGATGCGCCGGGCCGTGGCCATCAGCAGTGCAAAGCCGAAGTCGGCCGTGGTCTCGGTGAGCACGTCGGGCGCGTTGGTGCCGAGCACGCCGTGCGCGGCCATCGCATCGACGTCGAAGTTGTTGTAGCCCACGGCCATGTTGGCGCAGATCTTCAGGTCGGGACAGGCGTCGAGCACCGAGGCGTCGATGCGTTCGCTGCCGGTGGTGAAGGCGCCCTGCTTGCCCTTGAGTTTGGCAATCAATTGCTCCTTGCTCCAGCTCTCGTCGGACTGGTTCGACTCGACTTCGAAGTGCTGCGAGAGACGCTCGATGGTTTCGGGAAAGATCGCGCGTGCGACCAGGATCTTGGGCTTGCTCATGATGTTTGCACTCAACGGAAGAAGATGAAGGTGGAAAGAACGAACAACGGAATGAGGACGGCCACGGACCAGCCCATGTAGCCGAAGAAGCTCGGCATGCGCACGCCTCGGCTCTCGGCGATGGCCTTGACCATGAGGTTGGGCGCGTTGCCGATGTAGCTGTTGGCGCCCATGAATACCGAGCCGGCCGAGATGGCGGCCAGCGTGGTGGCGTAGGTGGTCATGAGCGTGGCCGCATCGCCGCCCGCGGTGTTGAAGAACACCAGGTAGGTGGGCGCGTTGTCGAGAAACGAGCTCAGGATGCCTGAAGCCCAGAAATACATGGCCGGATCAGGCTGGCCGTCGGGCTTTGTCACCGCCGCAATCACCGCCGCAAACGGCCCGTTCGCGCCGGCCTTGAGCATGGCGATCACCGGGATGATGGTCAGGAAGATGCCCGCGAACAGCTTGGCCACCTCGGCCATCGGACCCCACTCGAACTGGTTGTCGGCATGCACCTTGGCCGAAGTGGTCTTGAACGAGAGCAGCGTGATGGCGATGAGGCCGACGTCGCGCACCAGCCCCGGCAGGCCGACGTGCGTGCCGAACACGTCGAAGCCCACGGGCGTTTTCCAGATGCCGGAGAGAAGCACCAGGAAGACCACGCCGCCCAGAAGCCAGAAATTGGCCGCGCCGTCGAAGCCGACGCGGCGGGTGTCCGGCGTGGGGTCGATCGGCAGCACGCCCTCCTTGCGGTAGTGATGCCGGTCGATGACGTAGAACAGCGCGAGCAGCAGGCCGACGAGAAACAGCGTTTCAGGCAGGATGTTTTGCGCCGTCCAGAAAAAGTCGACGCCCTTCAGGAAGCCGAGGAACAGCGGCGGATCGCCCAGTGGCGTGAGCGAGCCGCCCGCATTCGACACGATGAAGATGAAGAACACCACCACGTGCGCCTTGCTCACACGGTTGTCGTTGGCGCGGATCAGCGGCCGTATCAGCAGCATCGAGGCACCCGTGGTTCCCATCAGGCTCGCGAGCACCGCGCCAATGGCCAGGATGGCCGTGTTGAGCCCGGGCGCCCCGTGCAGGTTGCCTCGGATGTGGATGCCCCCGGCCACCGTGAACAGCGCGGTGAGCAGGATGATGAAGGGGATGTATTCCTCGACCATCGCATGCACCAGCTGGGAACCAGCCAGCGGCGCCCCATGGATCGCCGCAAAGGGAAGCAGGAACGCCAGCGCCCAGGCGGCCGAAATCTTGCCGTAGTGGTGATGCCAGACCGACGGCGCGAGCAACGGCATGAGCGCGATCGAAAGCAAGAGGCCTGCGAACGGAACGCCCCAGATCGCCGACAGCTTGCTGCCGTCGAGGTCGGCGGCCATGGCAAGCGCCGGAAACATCATCGGCAGCACTGCGGCTGCCGCGAGGCGAACTGCTTTTTTCATTGGGCCCGAACCGTACCAGACGGGCATCAGGCCGGCGGCTGCTCGATCTCGAACACCTGGCGCAGATACGCCAGGTATTTTTCGTCCTCGCACATGTTCTTGGAGGGGGTGTCCGACAGCTTGGCCACCGGCTGGCCGTTGCAGGTGATCATCTTGATGACAATCTGCAGCGGCTCGTAGCCGAGGTCGTTGGTGAGGTTGGTGCCGATGCCGAACGCCAGCTGGCAGCGGCCGCGGAACTGCTGGTAGAGCTCGACGGTGCGCGGCACCGTGAGGCTGTCGCTGAAGATCAGCGTCTTGGTGCGCGGATCGACCCGGTTGGCAATGTAGTGGGCCAGCATGCGCTCGCCCCACTGGAACGGATCTCCGCTGTCATGCCGCGCGCCGTCGAACAGCTTGCAGAAGTAGAGATCGAAGTCGCGCAGGAAGGCGCTCATGCCATAGACGTCGGACAACGCAATGCCCAGGTCGCCGCGGTATTCGCGGGCCCAGCTCTCGAAGCCGAAGATCTGGCTGTCGCGCAACCGCGGGCCGAGCCCCTGGCAGGCCTGCAGATATTCGTGCGCCATGGTGCCGAGCGGAATAAGGCCGAGCTTCATGGCATAGAGCACGTTGCTGGTGCCCGCGAGCTGGGGCAGCCGCGCGCCAGGCTGGGCCAGCACCGGCGGCGAGGTGACGGCGCCGAGCCTGTCGTTCAGCGTACGCAGAACCTCTTCGTGCCAGTCCTTGGAGAAGCGGCGGCGCGTGCCGTAGTCGGCAATCTTGAGATCGGCCAGACCGGCATCCTGCAGTTCCCCGATCTTGGTTTCAAGGCGCCGGCGGCCCTCTGCGAAATCGGGCTTCTTCTGTGTATTGCGAAAGTAGACCTCGTTCACGATCGCGAGCACCGGGATCTCGAACAGGATGGTGTGCAGCCACGGTCCCTTGATGCGGATCTCGAGCTCGCCCGAGGGCTGGGGCGTGATGCTGATGTATTTCTCGTTGAGCCGGAACAGGCCCAGGAAGTCGACGAAATCGCTCTTGATGAAGCGCATCGAGCGCAAGTAGGTGAGCTCGGCGTCCCGGAACTGCAGCGAGCAGAGGCTTCGCACTTCCTCGCGGATCTGACCCGCGAACTGCGCCAAGTCGATGCCCGGGTTGCGGCACTTGAACCGGTACTCGACCTGGGCCCCCGGGAAGTGATGCAGTACGACCTGCATCATGGTGAACTTGTAGAGGTCAGTGTCGAGCAGGCTGTGAATGATCATGGTGCTGTTGCGGCGCGCGTTGTCCCGGGCTTTTTCGGCGTGCGTCCGATTATCACGGGCAGCGTCGGCTTGTGCCTACGGAGCCAGCACTGGGCGTCCTACCGTCAGGGTGAATAGGCCCCGCGACAGTGTGTTCACGGCGGCCATGGGCTCGCCGAATCAACCTTACAAGGAGATTCGCATGAACAAGGACACCATCGAAGGCAACTGGAAACAGCTCAAGGGCAAGGTCAAGGAGCAATGGGGCAAGTTGACCGACGATGACTTCGACGTGATTGCGGGCAAGCGCGACCAGCTGCTCGGCCGCATTCAGGAACGCCACGGCATCAGCCGCGACGAGGCCGAAAAACAGGTCAAGGACTGGGAAACGCGAGACGGCCGCACGCCGGAAACCCTCTGGTACGAAAAGTATTGAAGCGTGCCGGGCGGCCGAAGGGCGGCCCTGCGCTACTGACCTCCTCCAGATTCATTCAACCGTAAGGAAATTACCGATGAAAAAACATCTGCTCATGCTCGCGCTTGCCTCTACCTGTTTCATGGCCACCCAGGCCGGAGCGATGACCAAGGACGAGTACAAGGCCGGCAAGGAAAAGATCGAAGCCGACTACAAAGCCGCCAAGGCCCAGTGCGACGCGCTGAAGGACAACGCGAAGGACGTCTGCGAGAAGGAAGCCAAGGGCAAGGAAAACGTTGCTAAGGCCGAGCTCGAACAGCAGTACAAGCCGAGCGACGCGCATGCCCGCAAGGTGGCCGAAGAAAAGGTGAAGGCAACCTATGAAGTCGCCAAGGAAAAGTGCGACGACCAAGCCGGCGATGCCAAGGCCGCCTGCGTGAAGCAGGCCAAGGCTGACGAGACGCAGGCCAAGGCCGACATCAAGGCGACGAAGAAGTCCATGTAAGAAGAGCCCGGCGGCCCGAGCGGCTGCCGGGAAAAAAGCAAGCGGCGCCCGAGGGCGCCGCTTGCTTTTGGATCAGGCCTTCAGCGAGTCGACCACCCGTTGCAGCGCCTCGGGCAACGCCACCGGCCGCTGCGTGGCCCGGTCGACGTACACGTGCACGAAATGGCCCTGCGCGGCCGCCGTTTCAACGCCCTCCGCAAAGAGGGCAATCTCGTAGCGCACGCTCGAACGGCCCGCCTGGGCCACCCGGATCCCCGCTTCCACAGTCTGTGGAAAGGCGATAGGAGCGAAATAGTTGCACTGGGTTTCGACCACGAAGCCTATCGTCGGCCCCTGGTGGATATCGAGCGCGCCGCGCTCGATCAGCAGCGCGTTCACCGCCGTGTCGAACCAGCTGTAGTAGACGACGTTGTTGACGTGGCCGTACATGTCGTTGTCGGCCCAGCGCGTGGGAATGCTTCGAAACGCGCGGTAGCTGCTTCGGGCGTGCGGCGTGGGTTTGTTGGCGGAGCTCATCGCGCGGCATTTTGCCAGCGGCGCCAGTAGTCGAAGGCGACCCTGAAGGTGCCGAGCTGCACCTGCACCGTCTCGGCAATGTCGGTCGCGTAGCCGCCGGCCATCGCAAAGGCCAGCGGAATGCGGCGCTGCAAGGCCCAGTCGAACACGCGCCGGTCGCGCGCCTCCAGGCCGTCGAACGTCAGCTTGAGCCGGCCGAGGCGGTCGCGCTCGAAGGGGTCGGCGCCCGCCAGGTAGATCACCAGTCCGGGCGAGAAGCGCCGGTCGAGCTCGTCGAGCGCATGTTCGAGCGCGGTGAGGTATTCGGCATCGCCGCAGCCGTCGGGCAGCTCCACGTCCAGGTCGCTCGCCTCCTTGCGAAAAGGGAAGTTCTTCTGCCCATGCAGCGAGAGCGTGAAGACGCTCGGGTCATTTCGGAAGATGCTGGCCGTGCCGTTGCCCTGATGCACGTCCAGGTCGATCACTGCGACCCGAAGCTGCCGGCCACTGCGGCCATGCTCCGCTTGCATCAGCCGCGCCGCCACGGCCGCATCGTTGAAAACGCAGAATCCCCCGCCCTTGTCGGCATAGGCATGGTGCGTGCCGCCCGCCATGTTGGCCGCCACCCCGCCGGCAAAGGCCGCACGGCAGGCCGCGATGGTCGCCCCGGTGGAGCGGCGCGAGCGTTCGACCATCGCCTCGCTCCAGGGAAAGCCGATCTCCCGCATGGCCTGCGGGCTCACGCTGCCTTCGTTGATGGCGTCGATCCACTGCGGCGTGTGGACCAGCGCCAGCTCGCCATCGGTGGCGCGGGGCGCCTGTTCCATCTCCACCGCCGGCAGGTGCTCCAGCAGGCGGTCGCGCAGCAAGGCATATCGGGACATGGGGAAGCGGTGGCCTGGAGGCAGGGGCAGCACGAACTGGCCGGAATAGAAGGCAAGCATGGCCCGCATTCTGGGGCGCCGTGCGAATTTAGAAAGTGTGTTCTAAATTGCTGCAAAGCAGCAAAACCCCCTTGATCGGAAATCTGTGCTGCCTATACTTGAGGCCATGCTGCACCGCAACATAGACGACGAGGGGCAGCGCAATCGTGAACCGACCACCCATCCTTTCTGGAGTTTTTCAAATGGCCCTGACCGCTGACCAAATCCTCGCCGCCCAAAAAGCAAACCTCGAAACCCTGTTCGGCCTGACCACCAAGGCTTTCGAAGGCGTGGAGAAGCTCGTCGAACTGAACGTGACGGCTTCCAAGGCTGCGCTGGTCGAGGCCGCTGGCACCGCCCAAGCCGCCCTGAACGTCAAGGACGCGCAAGAACTGCTGACGCTGCAAGCCAGCCTGTTCCAGCCCCTGGCCGAAAAGACCGCCGCTTACAGCCGTCATCTGTATGACATCGCCCAAGGCACCGGCGCCGAATTCACCAAGGCTTTCGAAACCAAGGCTGCTGAAGCCCAGCAAACCTTCGTCGGCCTGGTCGACAGCGCTTCCAAGAACGCACCCGCCGGCTCGGAAACCGCCGTCGCCGTGCTGAAGAGCGCCGTGGCTGCCGCCAACAACGCTTTCGAATCGGTCCAGAAGGCTGTCAAGCAAGCTTCCGACGTCGCTGAAGCCAACTTCAACGCCGTGTCGTCGCAAGCCGTCGCCGCCGCCAAGACCGCGACCACCACGCGCAAGCGCTAAGCCGCCCGCTATACCAGTTGTCTCCTTGGGTCCTCACGGATCCAATTCAGGCCTCATCCTCGGATGAGGCCTTTTTTTTAGCCGGCGCGGGTCTTCGATAATGCAGGTCTCATTTCAGGAGACTCTCAATGCAGATCGACGGCAAGGTTTTTATCGTGACCGGTGGCGCTTCGGGCCTGGGCGAAGGCACGGCGCGCATGCTGGCGGCGAACGGCGGCAAGGTGGTCGTGGCCGACATGCAGGCTGAAAAGGGCGAAACGGTCGCCCGCGACATCGGCGGCGTGTTCGTCAAGTGCGACGTGAGCCAGGAGGCCGACGGCCAAGCGGCCGTTGCCGCGGCGCAGAAGCTCGGCAAGCTGGTGGGCCTTGTCAATTGCGCGGGCATCGCCCCGGCCGAGAAAACCGTCGGCAAGAACGGCGCGCACGCGCTGGCGGTGTTCAGCAAGACCGTCACGGTCAACCTGATCGGCAGCTTCAACATGATCCGCCTCGCGGCCGAGGCCATGAGCAAGAACGAGCCCGAAGCCACGGGCGAGCGCGGCGTGCTGATCTCGACCGCCTCGGTGGCGGCCTACGACGGACAGATGGGCCAGGCGGCCTACAGCGCCTCCAAGGGCGGCGTGGTCGGGATGACGCTGCCCATCGCGCGCGACCTGGCGCGCAACGGCATCCGCAACATGACCATCGCGCCCGGCATCTTCGGCACGCCCATGCTGTTCGGCATGCCGCAGGAAGTGCAGGACGCGCTCGCCGCCAGCGTGCCCTTCCCTTCCCGCCTGGGCACGCCCGATGACTACGCCAAGCTCGCGAAGCACATCATCGAGAACGACATGCTCAACGGGGAGGTGATTCGTCTCGACGGAGCGATTCGACTTCCGCCCCGGTAATCGGCGGGACCGCCGTGCTGCCGGTGCGGTCCAGGCGCTCGTACTGGGCGATGACCTGGGCGCCCAGCAGCACGAGCGTGGCGGCAATCTCCAGGCTCAGCAGCACCACGATGGCCGTGGTGAGCGAGCCGTAGACCACGTTGACCTGCGAGAGCGTCGAGAAGTACCAGATCAGCACATGCCGCGTGCCCTCCCACAGCAGCGCGGCGGTTACCCCGCCGAGCAGCGCGTGGCGCAGCGACATTCGGCCGGCCGGCATCACGAGGTAGAGCGAGGTCAGCATGAATATCTCGCCGCCCAGCCCCAGCAGGTAGAGCAGCATCCCCGATACACCCGAGAGCGACCAGTCGCGCCCGAACAGGTCGACGCTTTCCTGCCCGACCAGCTGCAGCGCGCCCGACACCAGCGTCATCAGCACCAGGCCCACGCACAGGAACAGGATGTACAGGTACGGCATGACGGCGGAAACCAGGAAATGCCGCCGGTGGTCGGCCTTGCGGTGGTGAAAGATCACCGCCATGGCGCTTTCGAGCACGCTGAAAGCCAGCGAGCTGAAGAAAATCATCGTCACCAGCAGCACGGGGCCCATCACGTCGCGATGGTCGAGAAAGTTCGACAGCTCCGTGACAATCGCCTTCGACTGGCCCGGCAGCAGCCATTCCAGATACCTTCCGATGGTGCGCAGCAGTTCGGCCTGCTCGATCAGGTGAGACATCGCAATGACGCTCACGATCAAAAGCGGCACGATGGACAGCAGCGCGTAGTAGGCCACCGCGCCCGCGAGCAGCAGGCCCTGGTTGGCGCGGAAGGCCTTGAGTGCATCCCAGACAAAATTCAAGGGATGGCGCAGCAACAGCGGTGCGGCGTGGTGCAATGGTTTGGGCGTCGTCATCCGTGGACTCCGGATCATTCGAGTATGGCGCCCGCACGCGGGCGTTCGGCCGCTTGCGTATGATTTGCCGCTCTTCGCCTACATGACCATCCCCGCCTCTTTCATCCAGGAACTCATCGCGCGCGCCGACGTGGTGGAGATCGTCGGGCGCTACGTGCAGCTCAAGAAGGCCGGCGCCAATTTCATGGGGCTGTGCCCCTTCCACGGCGAAAAATCGCCCTCTTTCTCCGTCAGCCCGACCAAGCAGTTCTATCACTGCTTCGGCTGCGGGGTACACGGCAACGCCATCGGCTTTCTCATGGAGCACGCCGGCATGGGTTTTGTCGAGGCGGTGCACGATCTGGCCGGCCAATACGGCCTGGTGGTGCCAGAAGACGATGCCTCCCCCGCCGAACGCGCGCGCGCCGCGAACCAGCGCCAGAAGCAGGCCACGCTGACGGACGTGCTCGAAAAAGCCGGCGAGGCCTACCGCAAGGCCCTTAGACAGGCGCCGGGCGCCATCGAATACCTGAAAGGCCGGGGCGTCTCCGGCGAAGTGGCCAAACAGTTCGGCATCGGCTATGCGCCCGCCGGTTGGCGCACGTTGGCCAGCGTTTTTCCGGACTACGACGACCCCTTGCTCGCCGAAAGCGGGCTGGTGATCGTCAACACCGAAGACGGCGCCGAAGACGCCAAGCGCTACGACCGCTTCCGCGACCGCGTGATGTTCCCCATCCGCAACGTGAAGGGCGAATGCATCGGCTTCGGCGGCCGCGTGCTCGGCGACGAAAAACCCAAGTATCTGAATTCGCCCGAAACACCGGTGTTCAGCAAGGGCCGGGAGCTTTACGGCCTGTACGAGGCGCGCGCCGCCTTTCGCGAGCGCGGCTATGCGCTGGTGACCGAGGGATACATGGACGTGGTCGCGCTGGCCCAGCTCGGGTTTCCGAACGCGGTGGCCACCCTGGGCACGGCCTGCACCACGGAACACGTGCAAAAGCTTTTCCGCTTTACAGAGTCGGTGGTGTTCAGCTTCGACGGCGATGCGGCCGGCCGCCGTGCCGCGCGCAAGGCGCTCGACGGTGCCCTGCCCTATGCCACCGACGTGCGCAGCATCAAGTTTTTGTTCCTGCCGGCCGAGCACGACCCCGACAGCTTCATTCGCGAATTCGGCGCCGACGCCTTCGCCCGGTTCGTGCAGGAAGCCACGCCGCTCTCGCGCTTCATGATCGAAGCCGCGCGTGAAGGCTGCGACCTGACCAGCGCCGAAGGCCGCGCCCACATGAGCAGCAACGCCCGGCCGCTCTGGAGCGCGATGCCCGACGGCGCGCTCAAGCGGCAGATGCTGAGCGAGATAGCCACGCTGGTGCAGCTCGACGCGGCCGCCTTGTCGGAGCTCTGGGCCGCCACGCCCGGTCCGCGCAAGGCCGCGGCAGCACCTTCGCCGCGCCATGGCAATGAGCCGGGCGACCCGTTCGACTACTCCGACATGCCGCCGCCATCGGAATACGAACCGCCGCGCTACGAAAACGATAGCAAACCGCGCGGCAAATTCACCAAAGGCAAGCGGTGGGGCGGCAAGTTCGAAGCGCCCATCGAGCCGCTGCGCGGTCGCGGCAAGCCGCCGAGCCGGCCCGACGTGGCGGTGCGGCTCCTGCTGTCGAACATGGCGCAGTGGGACGCCCTGTCGCACGAGCTTCACGTCATGCTATGCGACCTGCCCGGTGCGCACGGCGCGCTTTTCACCTGGCTCGACAGCCAGTTGCACGAGCATGGCGTGCAGCCCTGGGCGGCGCTGCGCGAAGGCATGCGCGGGCTGGATTTCGAACCTCTGGCGGAGCGCCTCATGGCCGTCTCGGAGAGCGCGCCGCCCGCCGAAGGCGAGGAAGCGCAGCATCTGACCGACGCCGCCAAGGAGCTTTCGAGCGTGCTCGACTTCATGCTCGATGACCTCCTCAAGGCCCAGCAAAGCGAGGCCATTGCCGCCGTGGGCTCGGACCCCAAGGCCCTGGAACGCTACAAGGCCTTGGAAGCTCGAAGACTGGAATTGCGCGCCCGCCTCAAGCCCTCAGGGTCATGAAAGTGCTTGAAATTTGCGCAGTAGGCTATAATGTAAGGCTTCGCAACTGGCGAAATTAGGCAAGAGCGACAGCAGCACCTCCGGGCCGACCCCTAGCGCAACGCACTCCAACGGAAAAAATCCGACGGAAAGGGTCACTTACCGCAAGGACTGCACACCAAATGTTCGCCCGACATCTTGCCTGACGAGGAATTTTCTTCCTCTTTCCCAATTGTTTTGTCCGTGCCTGTGCGCGGGCTTTGAGTATGGCCCGCGCCTGTGCGCGGGCTGTGGTGGCGCTGCCTATGTGGCGGTGCGCCTGTGATTTCGCTTGGTCCATCTTGCTGTAACGAGGTCGTATGCCCAGTTCAAAGAAGCCTGCTCCTTCACTCGCCAAAGGCGCCGCCCCAAAGTCTGTCTCAGAAAAACCGTTGAAAGCTGGCGCTATGCCGGCAACTAAGTCGGGTGCCGCCGCGTCCAAATCGGCAGCCGCAACGAAAGTGAAAACCGTGCCCACGAAATCGACTGTCATCGACGATCCGAAAAAAGCTGCCGCCAAGACGGCTGCCGCCGCCCCTGCCGCCAAGAAAGTAGGCCGTCCGCCCAAGGCTGCCGGCGCCGCTGCGCCCGCCACCGGTGCCAAGCGCGGCCGCAAGCCCAAGGCTGGCAATGACGCCCCCGAGAGCGACATCGACCTGTCGGACATCGAGGAAGATCTGGTCGGCGACGAACCGGCAACCGCGACGACCACCGAGGAAAAGGTCAAGCCGCTGCGCATGAAGATCAGCAAGGCGAAGGAACGCGCCTTAATGAAGGAGTTCGGCCTCGACGAGACCGTGCTCTCCGAGGAAGACCTGGCCAAGCGCCGCTCGCGCCTGAAGACCCTGATCACGCTGGGCAAGACCCGCGGCTACCTCACGCACGGCGAAATCTCCGACCACTTGCCCGACAAGCTGGTCGACGCCGAGACCATGGAAGTCGTGGTCACCATGCTCAACGACATGGGTGTGGCGGTGTACGAGCAGACGCCCGACGCCGAAACCCTGCTGCTGAACAACACCGCGCCCACCGCCACCACGGTCGAAGAAGCCGAGGAAGAAGCCGAAGCCGCGCTCTCCACGGTGGACAGCGAGTTCGGCCGCACCACCGACCCCGTGCGCATGTACATGCGTGAAATGGGCACGGTCGAGCTCCTGACGCGCGAAGGCGAAATCGAAATCGCCAAGCGCATCGAAGGCGGCCTGATGGCCATGATGGAAGCCATCTCGGCCTCCCCCGCCACCATCGCCGAAATCCTGCGCCTGGCCGCCGACATCCGTGAAGGCAAGGTCGTCATCTCCACCGTGGTGGACGGCTTCTCGAACCCCAACGAGGCCGACGACTACGTGGCCGAGGAAGACTTCGACGAGTTCGACGAGGAAGACGACGACGACGGCAAGGGCGGCTCCAAGGCCCTCACCAAGAAGCTCGAGGAACTCAAGCGCGACGCGCTCGAGCGTTTCGACCGCATCGCGGGGATGTTCGAGAAGGTCCACAAGATCTACGACAAGGAAGGCTACGGCACGCCGGCCTACCAGAAGGCCCAGCAGGCCCTGTCGGACGAGCTCATGACCATCCGCTTCACGGCCAAGACCATCGAGAAGCTGTGCGACCTGGTTCGCACGCAGGTCGACGACGTGCGCAAGAAGGAACGCGAGCTGCGCCGCATCATCGTGGACAAGTGCGGCTTCCCGCAGGACGAGTTCATTCGCGACTTCTCGGGCTACGACAAGAGCGGCAACCGCATCGCATCGAACCTGCTGAACCTGAAGTGGGTCGAAAAGCAGGCCGCCGCCGGCAAGCCCTGGAGCGCCGTGCTTGCGCGCAACATTCCGCCGGTGCAGGAACTGCAGCAGAAGCTCACCGACATCCAGTCGCGCGTGGTGGTGCCGCTCACGCAGCTGAAGGAAATCAACAAGCGCATGAACGAGGGCGAATCGTCCTCGCGCGATGCCAAGAAGGAAATGATCGAGGCCAACCTGCGCCTTGTGATCTCCATCGCCAAGAAGTACACCAACCGCGGCCTGCAGTTCCTGGACCTGATCCAGGAAGGCAACATCGGCCTGATGAAGGCGGTCGACAAGTTCGAATACCGCCGCGGCTACAAGTTCTCGACCTACGCCACCTGGTGGATCCGCCAGGCGATCACGCGCTCCATTGCCGACCAGGCGCGCACCATCCGCATCCCGGTGCACATGATCGAGACCATCAACAAGATGAACCGCATCTCGCGCCAGCATCTGCAGGAGTTCGGCTTCGAGCCCGACGCCGGCATCCTGGCCGCCAAGATGGAGATCCCGGAAGACAAGATCCGCAAGATCATGAAGATCGCGAAGGAGCCGATCTCGATGGAAACCCCCATCGGCGACGACGACGATTCGCACCTGGGCGACTTCATCGAGGACAGCAGCAACACGGCGCCCATCGAAGCTGCCATGCAAGCGGGCCTGCGCGACGTGGTCAAGGACATCCTCGACAGCCTCACGCCGCGCGAAGCCAAGGTGCTGCGCATGCGCTTCGGCATCGAGATGAGCACGGACCACACGCTGGAAGAAGTCGGCAAGCAGTTCGACGTAACCCGCGAGCGCATCCGCCAGATCGAAGCAAAGGCACTGCGCAAGCTCAAGCATCCTTCGCGTTCCGACAAACTGCGCAGCTTTATTGATACGCTCTGAGCCGGTCTCCGGTATTTCTCTCTGATGAGGAGGCGCCCGCAAGGGCGCTTTCTTTTTGGCCCCTACCGACAAGAAAAATGGAGCAACTCCCATGAATCCCGATGCAGCCAAGCTCTGGCAAGCCCCGCGCTGGGCGCTTGCCGTGCTGCTCGCCGTACTCGGCATGCTCGGCCCCTTTTCCATCGACACCTACATTCCGGCCTTCTCGGGCATTGCGCGCTCCATCGGCGCCACGCCGGCCGAAATGCAGCAGACACTTTCGGCCTACCTGTTCGGCTTTGCGTTCATGAACCTGTTCCATGGCGCCCTGTCGGACAGCTTCGGACGCCGGCCCGTGGTGCTGTGGGGGCTGGCGGTGTTCACGCTGGCCTCGCTGGGCTGCGCGCTGTCGCAGAACATTGCGCAGCTGGTGCTGTTCCGCGGGCTGCAGGGCCTCTCGACCGGCGCGGGCATCGTGGTCTCGCGCGCCGTGATCCGCGACATGTTCCCGCCCGCCGATGCGCAGCGCGTGATGAGCCAGGTGACCATCTACTTCGGCGTGGCGCCGGCCATTGCGCCGATCGTCGGCGGCTTTCTTTTCGTCCATGCCGGGTGGCACGCGATCTTCTGGTTCCTGGTCGCGGTCGGCGTGATCCTGTTCGTGGCCAACTACAAGCTGCTGCCCGAAACGCTGCACCAGAGCCAGCGCCAGCCGTTCCAGGTGCGGCACCTGATGCGCGGCTACTGGGACCTGTGCTCCGACCCGCGCTTTCTGCTGCTTGCATTCGCGAGCGGCGTTCCGTTCAACGGCATGTTCCTCTACGTGCTGGCGGCACCGGCCTTTCTCGGCGACCACCTCGCCCTGGCACCGACGCAGTTCTTCTGGTTCTTCCTGCTGACCATCGGCGGCATCATGTTGGGCGCATGGGCCAGCGGCCGCATGGCGGGCAAGGTGGCCCCCAAGCGGCAGATCCGCGACGGCTTCTTGATCATGCTGGTGACCTCGCTCGTTAACGTGGCTGCCAACTCGCTCTTCACCGCCCATGTCGCCTGGGCGCTTTGGCCGCTGGCGGTGTTCGCGTTCGGCTGGGCGCTGATGGTGCCGGTCGTCACGCTGCTGGTGCTCGACCTCCATCCCGAGCGGCGCGGCATGGCCTCGTCGCTGCAGGCCGTGATCGGCTCCACCGCCAACGGCGTGGTGGCCGGCGTGGTGGCACCGCTGGTCATGCATTCGACGCTGGCACTGGCGCTCACGTCCACGCTGATGCTGGGCATTGGCCTGGTCGCCTGGGTCTGGCTGCATGGGCAGTGGCCCGAAATCGGCCGCCGCGTCGCCGCGGAGGCCTGACGCCATGCCGCAGCTTTCTGCCTTGTTGACGCACGCGCGTGCCTGGCTGCCGGGCCGCAACACCGTCGACGCGCGCGAGCGCATGCGTGCCGTGGCCGGCGCGGCCATCGGGCTTTTGATCACCGCGCTGCTGTGCCGCTGGATGGCCGAAGCGGTGGACGTCAGCATCTGGCTGATCGCACCGATGGGCGCGAGTGCGGTGCTGGTGTTTGCCGTGCCCGCGAGTCCGCTGGCGCAGCCCTGGTCGGTCATCGTCGGCAACACCCTGTCGACCGTGGTGGGCATTGCCTGCGTCCGCTGGATACCCGATCCGGCCTGGGCCGCCGCGGTGGCCGTTGGCGCCGCCATCGGACTGATGTTCGCCACGCGCAGCCTGCATCCGCCCGGGGGCGCCGCGGCACTGCTTGCCGTGCTCACGCACACCGACCACTTCTCGGCGGCGCTGTTCCCTACCCTCGCCAATTCGCTCCTGCTGGTGCTGGCGGGCGTGGCCTACAACACCTTCACGGGCAGGCGTTATCCCCATGTGCAGGTGGTGCGGCCGCCTTCGGCCGATGCCCGCTTCAGCCAGGCCGACATCGATGCCGTGCTGGCGCGCTACAACCAGGTGCTGGACATCAGCCGCGACGACCTCGAGTCGCTGATCCAGCAGACCGAACTGGAGTCGTACAAGCGGCGGCTCGGCACGCTGCACTGCGCCGACATCATGTCGCGCGACCCGGTGTCGGTGGAATTCGGCACGCCGCTGCAGGAGGCCTGGACGCTGATGACCCAGCGCCGCATCAAGGCGCTGCCGGTCACCGACCGCACGCGCCGCGTGGTCGGCATCGTGACGCAGGCTGATTTCTTCCGCCTGCTCGACCTGGAGCACCACGAAGGCATCGCCGGCAAGCTGCGCGACCTGATCCGCGCCACGCGCACCGTCGTCTCGAACAAGCCCGAAGTGGTCGGACAGATCATGACGCGCCAGGTGCGCGTAGCCAGCGCCGACCGGCCGGTGGTCGACCTGGTGCCGCTTTTCTCGGAAGGCGGGCATCACCACATTCCGATCATCGACGGCGAGAGGCGCCTCGCCGGGATGATCACGCAATCAGATTTCGTGCGCGCGCTCTATCGCGCGGTGGGACCGGCGTAACGGAACAAGGCTCAGAGCCTTACTCGAGCACGACGTTGGCCTTCTTCACCAGCGCCGCATAGCGCGCCGCTTCACTGCGGAAATAGCTCGCAGCCTGCTCGGGCGATGTGGGCTTGATGACGTTGCCCTGCTTGTCCATGGCATCGCGCACCTCGGCGCTCGTGAACGCCGAGGCCACGGCATCATGCACGCGCTGGATGTCGGCCGCCTGCATCTTCGGCGGGCCGATGACCGCGAACCAGCCTTCGACCACGTAGCTGGGGAGGCCCTGCTCCGCGATGGTCGGAATGTCGGGCGCGGCCGGCGAGCGCGTGGGGCCGCACAGGCCGATGGCGCGCAGCGCGCCGCTCTTGAGGTGCGGCTGCACCGCGGGCAATGCCACCACGCCCATTTCCACCTGGCCCGCGATCATGTCGGTGACCATCGGGCCCGTGCCCTTGTAGGGAATGTGCCGCGCCTTCACGCCGGCCTCGTCCATGAACATTTCGCCGGCCAGGTGAATGATGGTGCCGTTGCCCGACGAGGCGTAGTTGTAGCCTTCGGGCTTGGCGCGCAGCAGCGCCACCAGCTCCTTCACGTTCTTGGCCGGCAGCTTCGGATTGACCACCAGCACCAGCGGCGTCGCACCCACCACGCTGATCGGCGTCACGTCGGTGATGGCGTCGAACGGCATCTTCTTGTACACCGCCGGATTGATGACGTGGTTATTCGACACCACGCCCAGCGTGAGCCCGTCGGGCGCAGCCTTGACCAGCGCCGACGTGCCGGTGATGCCGCCCGCACCGGGCAGGTTCTCGATCACCACCGGCTGCCCGAAGGCCTTGCCGAGCGCCACGGAAGCCGCGCGCACGATGGCGTCCACACCCGAGCCGGCGCTGATCGGCAGGATGAAGCGGATGGGTTTGTCGGAGCCCTGCGCGAGCACGGGGCATGCGGCCAGCGCGGCGGTGGAGGCGCCGAAGCCCAGTACGGCACGGCGGGTCATGGGGGGAAGAATCTTGTGCATGGCTTTGTCTCTCTTTATGGTTCTGAAAACACTCAGGCAACCGCCGACTCGGCCCGCATGGCCGCCATCTGCGATTCCGCATAGCCGAGCTCGGCCAGCAGTTCGCGCGTGTGCTCGCCAAGCGTCGGCGGATCCAGGCGCACGCCCAGGCGCTCGCCGCCCAGCGTGATCGGGAACAACGTCGTCTGCGCTGTCTGTCCGGCGCGCTCGCCATCGGGCAAGCGGATGTCGGCAAGGCCGCCGGTGGCTTTCAGGTGCGGGTCTTCGTAAAGGTCTTCGGGCCGGACGATGGGGGCGAATGGCAAGCCCCGTGCTTCGAAGATGGCCGACAGCTCGGCCGCCGACCGATCGGCCAGTCGCTTGCGCAGGTCCGCCAGCAGCGTTGGCCGCACACGGACCCTGTCGTTGTTGGTGCGCAATGAGGGGTCGGCCTTCAGGTCGTCGAAGCCGAGCGCATCGCAGAACACCGCCCATTGCGCATCGCTCACCGCGGCCAGGAAAATCTGCTCGCCGTCCTTCACCGTGAACACGTCGTACAGCGCCCAGGCCGAGATGCGCTCGGGCATCGGCGCCGCGGCTTGGCCCGTGATGGCGTACTGCAGCATGTGCTGGCCGACCAGGAACACGTTGTTCTCGAACAGCGAGGACTGCACTTCCTGGCCCTTGCCGGTCTGCGCGCGCTGCATCAGCGCGGCCATGGCGCCGATGGCGCCGAACATGCCGCCCATGATGTCGTTCACGCTGGTGCCCGCGCGCAGCGGATCGCCGGGACGGCCGGTCATGTAGGCCAGGCCGCCCATCATCTGCACCACCTCGTCGAGCGCCGTGCGGTGCTCGTAGGGGCCGGGCAAAAATCCCGTGTGATTCACATACACCAGGCGCGGATTGAGCTTGCTGAGCGCGGCATGGCCGAGCCCATATTTGTCCATGGTGCCCGGCCTGAAATTCTGGGCCACCACGTCGGCCGTGGCGCACAGGCGCAGCGCCGCTTCGAGCCCTTGCGGGTGGCGCAGGTCGAGCGCGATGCTCTTCTTGTTGCGGTTGAACATCGGGAAGAAGCCCGCGCCCGCGCCCAGCAGGTGCCGCGTGCGGTCGCCGTCGATGGGCTCGACCTTGATCACCTCCGCGCCCAGGTCGGCCAGCACCATGCCGCAGGTCGGGCCCATGACCATGTGCGTGAATTCAACGACGCGGATGCCAGTGAGCGGCAGGCGTTTTTCTTCGGTGTTGACGTTCATGCAGCTGCTCCCGCCGTTGCCACGAAGGTCTTGGGAAAACCCGCGCGCCACACGGTGCCCTGCAGTGTCTCGCCCTCCAACCAACCGGCCACGCGCCGGCGGAGGTCGAGCAGCTTCGGCAGATCGATGCCCGTGCCAACGCCCATGCTCTCGAGCATGAACACAAGGTCTTCGGTGTCCACATTGCCGCTGGCGCCGGGCGCATGCGGACAGCCGCCGATGCCGGCCAGGCAGGCATCGAAACCCGGGATGCCGACTTCGAGCGCCGCGTACACGTTGGCGAGCCCGAGGCCGCGCGTGTCGTGGAAATGGCCGCACCACAGGCGGTCGCCCGCGATGCGCCTTGCGCGCTCGAACAGGCTGCGCACCATCGCGGGATCGGCATAGCCGACGGTGTCGGCCAGGCTCACGCGGTCGGCGCCGGCGTCGAGCAGCGCCTGCATCAGGCGCAGCACCTCGTCGGGCGCCACATGGCCCTGGATCGTGCAGCCGAAGGCCGTGCCGACGCCACCATCGATCAAGGTCTTCGAGCCCGCGGCGTCGCGCGCTGCACGAATGCGAGCAACCTCGGCCACCACTTCGTCTGGCGTCTTGCGCAGATTGGCAAGGCTGTGCGCATGACTGGCCGACAGCGGGACCATCATCAGATCGGCCTCGCCCGCAATGGCGAGTTCGGCGCCCCTGAGATTGGGCACCAGCACCGAGGCAAAAAGCCCCGGCAGCGTCTTGGCGTACGCCAGCAGCTCGGCCGTGTCGGCCAGCTGCGGCAGCAGGCGCGCGGGCACGAAGGAGCCGACTTCGATCTCGCGCTGCCCGGCGGCATGCGCATCGCGAATCCATTCGATTTTTTGAGCAGTGGGCAACGTTCTCGCAATGCTCTGCAGGCCGTCGCGCAACCCCGATTCGCGGACGACCGCGCGGGGCGGCAGAAAGGCGTGCGCTGCGCGCGCGGCCGTGGCTTCGTTCAAGGTGTCTCCTTTGAAGGTCTGGCGCTGATGTTAGAAGTTCCTATTCGATTCAGAAAATAGATTTTGGAAGCCAATTCGTTCCAAAATGGAATATCACATCGCTCGACTGGAACCTCCATGCGCGACCTCGACCTGACCACCCTACGCCTCTTCGTCTCCGTCTGCGAAACGCGCAGCATCGCGCGCGCGGGCGAGCAGGCCAGCATCGTCGGCTCGGCCATCAGCAAGCGCCTGGCGCAGCTGGAGGACACGGTGGGCACGCCGTTGCTGCTGCGCAAACGGCGCGGCGTGGTGCCGACCGCGGCCGGCGAAACGCTGCTGGAACATGCGCGCGCCATGCTCGGCAGCGCGCAGCGCATCGAGCGCGACATGGCGGCCTACGCTGGCGGCACGCGGGGGCATGTGCGAATCCTTGCCTCGGCCTCGGTGCTGGCCGAATCCCTGGCCGAAGACGTCGCCAACTTTCTGCAGAACCCAGCACACCGCGACATCCGGATCGACATGGAAGAGCGCGTGAGCCCGGAGATCGTGCGCGGCATCCGCGAGGGCAGTGCGTCGATCGGCCTGTGCTGGGACGCCGCCGACCTCGACGGCCTGCAGCGGCGCAGCTACCGCAGCGACCACCTGGCCATCGTGGCGCACCCCTCGCACCCGGCGGCGCGGCGCGGCAAGGTGCGGTTCGAGGACGTGCTCGATCACGAGTTCGTCGGCATGCCCGCGCTGAGCGCCGTACAGCTGATGCTGGCCCGCGAGGCGGCCGTGGCGGGCAAGCCGCTGGTCTATCGAGTGCTGGTGACCAACTTCGACGCCGCCCTGCGCGTGGTGCGCGCCGGCCTCGCCATCAGTGTGGTGCCGGCGGAAGTGGCGCAGCCCTTTGCCGACACCTACCGCCTCCGGCTGATGCCGCTCACCGATGCCTGGGCGCGCCGGCGTTTCGCGATCTGCTTTCGCGACGAAGCGTCGTTGTCGCTGGCGGCGCAACTGCTGGTGGCGCATCTGGAGCAGTGCGCAACGGATCGCTAGGTACCCTGACTCGAACGGAATCAGAAACTGTTCATTGGCGAAAGCGGGGTTTTTGTTTCCGTTCCTGAAACCTAACATTCGGGCAAAGGAAATCACGCAATGAACGACAACACCACTTCACCGTCCGGCGCCACGCTGCACTACATCTTCGATCCGATGTGCGGCTGGTGCTACGCAGTGGCACCGCTGGTCGACGCGGCGCGCAACGTGCCGGGCCTGGAGGTGGCGTTTCACGGCGGCGGCATGATGACCGGTGCCAATCGGCGCCCCATCACTCCGCAGTGGCGCGACTACGTGTTGCCGCACGACCGCCGCATCGCCGAGCTCACGGGCCAGCCTTTCGGGGAAGCCTACTTCGAGGGCCTGCTGCGCGACATTGGCGCAGTGATGGACTCCGAACCGCCGACCACCGCCATCCTCGCAGCCGAAGCCTTGCGCGCCGGCGGCGGGCTGGACATGATTCATCGGCTCCAGCGCGCGCATTACGTCGAAGGCCGGCGCATCGCCGATGCGCAGGTTCTCGCTGCAATAGCCAAAGAGCTCGGCTTCGATCCGGATGCGTTTGCCTCGGCCTTCGCGCGCCTGTCGGGCGAAGCGACGTCGAAGCACATGGCCGAAAGCCGCCAGTGGCTGCAGCGCGCGGGCGGCCAGGGCTTTCCGACCTTCGTGCTGGCGCAGGCCGACGGCACCGCGAGCCGCATCGACATCGGTCCCTGGCTCGGCCGGCCCGAGGAATGGAAGGCCCAGCTGACAAAGCTCGTGCCGCCCGTGCCCGTGGCAGCGGATGCCGCCGCCGGCTCGGCGTCTTGCGGTCCGGACAGCTGCGCGATCTAGGCGTTCAGTCGCGCCCCGCTACCTGATGCACTGGAAGCTCGCGGCCTGCGACACGTCCCCGCCCGTGAAGCGCGGCCACAGCGGCCACTCGCACAGCGGGCGGGCGCGAACGATCCTGAACGGCGGCTGCACTTCCTGCTCGGCCAGCTGCAGGCCGGCCGGAGCGCGGCCGCGCTCGACCCAATCGGCCAGCGCTGCGAGCATGTCGACGTTTGCCGGGGCTCCGCTGCCCACGTGGTCAACGCCCGGCGCGGTGTACAGGCGCATGAAGCGGTCCGTGTTGTCGCGCCCCATTCGCGCCACCACAGATTCGTAATAGAGGACGCCGGCGAACGGGCTCTGCGCGTAGTCGGCCATGTGTTCGAGCATCAGCAGCTTGCCGCCGCGCGCAGCAAAGGCGCTGAGGTCGGGGTCGGTCGAATCCATCAGCTGCGACACGGTGGCGATGCGCGCGGCAAAGTCTTCCGCGCGGTAGTTGCGCACGTCGAGGGTCGGATTGCGCGCATAGAAATACTGCAGCGCGCCGCTGCCGTAGAACCATGCAATGCCATTGCTCGGTTGCGGCGGCACAGTCGGCGCCGAGGTGCCCGTCCACCACGCGTTCCACCCGCCCATCGACGCAAAAGCCGGCGTGCCCTCGCCGCCAATGCCCCAGCCCGGATACACCGCCACACCGTTGGCCAGTGGCACGGGTGAGCGCCACGGCGAACGCAGTGTGCGCACCGCCTGCACCTGCGCATCGTTGAGGCAGTTGTCGCCGCTGGTGCCGGCGGCGCAGCGCAGGCTCGCAGGATCGAAGCGCTGCAGGCAGGCCACGGGGTTCGACACGATGCGGTCCGCCGCGCCGTCCGCGGCATCACACGACGCCAGCACTGCGTTATGCACCAGCTGCACCTGCGCCGGCCGGAGCCACCCTTCGCCGAAGGTGGCAATGCCGTTGCGCGTGCCGGCGTGCTGCAGCCCCGTCCAGTTGATGACCGGTACGCGGCTGAAGATGCCGTCGAAGTCCTGCGGATAGCGCTGCGCCATAGTGAGCGCCTCGCGGCCGCCTTCGGAACTTCCCACGAAGTACAGCTTTTGCGGCGCTTGGCCGTAGGCGCGCTGCATCAGCGCCACCGCCACGTCGCGCACCTTCTTGTACGAGGCGTGCGCAAAGTTCACCAGCGCTTCGTCGTTGAGCGCAAAGGCCTGCGGCGGCTGGCCGGCCACGTTCTGGTGGCCGGAGTCGGTGCCGTAGGTTACGTAGCCCTGTGCCAACGGCGTGGGCCGGTCGAAGCGGCCGGCCGGTACCAGCGAGAGGCCGGTGATCAGCACGCCGTTGAACCCGCCGCCGCCGTACTGCACGCTGCGGCCGTTCCACGCGAGCGGCAGGTTGACCTGAAACAGGATCGGCGGCGCGCTGGGATCGAGCGGCGCGATGCGGCCCAACACCTTGCAGTGCGCAGGCGTGGGCGGTGTGATGCGCGATGCGGGGCTGGGGCCGCGTTCTGCGACAGCCAGTGCGGACGCAGGCACCAGCGTTGCGGAATCGATGGTCGCCGCGCCGCTCGGCAGGCCGATGGCCGCGGATGCAACCGGGGCCGCGAGCGCCGCGCAGGCCGCTGCAGGATTGGCGCCGAGCGGGAGGCTCTGCGACCCGGTGGTGCTGCAGGCTGCAAGCAGCACGGCGGAGGCCAACATGGCGCCCCCGCGAAACAGTGTTTTCGGGATCGCCATGTGTCCGTCTCCTTCTTCTTCGTCGTCGGAATTGCTACCGGGCCACGCCCAGCAACCGTTCGAGCACCTGCGGCTGGCTGCGCAATGCCGCTGCGCTGTCGGTGTGGACGATGGTGCCGTGATCGAGCACCACCGCGTGGTCAGAGATCGCGAGGATCGCCTGCGGGTGCTGCTCCACGATGATCGCGGCCAGCCCCTCGTCCTGCGTGATGCGGCGGATGGCGCGGAGCAGCTCCTCCACGATGATCGGCGCCAGCCCTTCGAGCGGCTCGTCGAGCAGCAGCAGCTTCGGGTTCAGCACCAGCGCACGGGCCACCGCGAGCATCTGCTGCTCGCCGCCCGAGAGCTGCGTGCCGAGATTCGTCTTGCGCTCGGCCAGGCGGGGGAACATCTCGTAGACGCGCTGCGGATTCCACTTGCCCGGCCGCTCCACCGCGGTGAGGTTCTCATGCACCGTGAGCGACTTGAAGATGTTGCGCTCCTGTGGCACCCAGCCGATGCCGGCCGCGGCGCGCTGGTGCGGCGCCAGCTTGTGCAGGGCCTGCCCACTGAGCGAGATGCTGCCGCCGTGCTGCCGTGTGGCCCCCGCCAGCGTGTTGATCAGCGTGGTCTTGCCCGTGCCGTTGCGGCCCAGGAGCGCCATCGTCTGGCCCTCGCCGAGCGCGAACGCCACGTCGTGCAGCACCACGGCCTCGCCGTAGCCCGCGCTCAGGTTCTCGATGCGAAGCAGTTCAGACATGGGCATGCTCCCCGTGGCCGAGGTAGACCTCTTTCACCTTCGGATCGTTGGCGATCGTCTCAGGATCGCCCTCGGTCAGCAGCGTGCCGTTGACCAGCACCGTCATGCGGTCGGCAAAGCTGAACACCAGATCCATGTCGTGCTCGATCAGCAGCACCGACACATCGGCCGGCAATGCGGCCACGGTCTGCAGCAATTCCTCGCGCTCCCCTGCGGGAACGCCCGCCACGGGCTCGTCGAGCAGCAGCACGCGCGGCTCGCAGGCCAGTGCGATTGCAATCTCCAGCAAGCGGCGCTTGCCGTACGCCATGAACTTGGTCTGCTGCTGCGCCACGTCGCCCAGATGAAACTGCTCCAGCAGTTGCGCCGCGCGCTCCGTCACGGCCTTGGTGGCCCCCAGCGGGCGCCACCATTGCGATGCGATGCCTTGATGCTGCGACACGACGAGCGCCAGCGTCTCGAGCGGCGTCATCGAGTCGAACAGCTGGTTGATCTGGAAGGTGCGCACCAGCCCGCGCGCCACGCGCTTGTGCGGCGCCAGCGTGGTGATGTCTTTGCCCAGCAGCGAAATGCGGCCTTCGGTCGGCGTGAGCACGCCGGTCAAGAGGTTGATGAGCGTGGTCTTGCCGGCGCCGTTGGGGCCGATCAGCGCATGGCGCGCGCCGCGCTTGAGTTCCATGGTGACGTTGTTGGTGGCCGTGATACCGCCGAAGCGCATCACCAGTCCCTGCGTGGAAAGCACGGTTTCAGTCATACCGCGCCCCCCTTCTTCTTGCCCAGCCACGTCCACGGCTTGAGCACGCGGTCGCGCCCCACGAGCACCAGCAGCACCAGCAAGAGGCCGATCCAGAACATCCAGTATTGCGGCGTCACGGCCGAGAGCCAGTTCTGCAGCAGCTTGAAAACGATGGCGCCTGCCACACCGCCATAGAGCCAACCCACGCCGCCGATCACCAGCATCAGCAGCACATCGGCTGAGCGGTCGAAGGCCAGCACGTCGAGCGAGGCGAAGCCGGTGGTCTGCGCCAGCAGCGCACCCGCGGCACCGGCAATGCCCGCGGCCACGGTGTAGATGACGACGACCCGCGACACCACCGGAATGCCGATCGCCATGGCGCGAAGCCGGTTGTCGCGAATGGCCTTCAGCGTGGCGCCGAAGGGCGAATGAACGAGCCGGCGCATCACGAGGAACAGCACGAGCATGACGCTGAGCGAATACCAGGCGGCCGTGCGGCCGAAGAGATCGAACTCGAACAGGCCGAGCACGGGTCCCATCACCACGCCCTGCAGTCCGTCGGCGCCGCCGGTGAGCCAGTCGAGCTTGTTGGCGAGTTCGAGCAACAGCAGCGCGGTGCCGAGTGTGACCATCAGCCGCGTCAGGTCGCTGCCGCGCAGGATCGTGACACTGGCCACGAGGCCCAGCAGCGCCGACAGCACGGTGGCGAGCACCAGCCCCACGGTCGGGTCTGGCATCACGAGCTTGGCAAACAGCGCCGCGGTGTAGGCGCCAAAGCCGAAGAACGCGGCATGGCCGAGCGACACGATGCCTGTGTAGCCAAGAATCAAGTCGAGCGACATTGCGAACAGCGCGACGATGGCGATCTCGTTGACCAGCAGCGAATGCGAAGGCATGACGAAAGGCAATGCGAAGGCCGCGGCCCACACCACGAACTCGAGCGGGCGCCAGCGCGCCTTGCGCAACAAGGCCGACTCGTACGATGAAGGTGCGCTCATTCAGCGGCCTCCCTTGCGCGTGAACAGGCCTTGGGGCCGCCACATCAGTATCAGGATCATGAGCAGGTAGACGGTGAATGCACCCATCTTGGGAATGAAGTACTTGCCCGCCACGTCGGCAATGCCGAGCAGCAGCGCGGCCGCGAGCGGCCCGGTGATCGACGAGGTGCCGCCGACCGACACCACGATCAAGAAATAGATCATGTACTTGAGCGGAAAAATGGGATCGAGTCCGAGAATCTCGGCGCCCAATGCACCACCCAGGCCCGCAAGCCCGGAGCCCACCGCGAAAGTCAGCAAAAAAACGATGTTGACGTTGATGCCCAGCCCCGCCGCCACACGCGGGTCATCGACCGCGGCGCGCAGCCGGCTGCCGAAGCGCGTCTTCGACAAAATGAGTTGGAGCACCACGGTGAGTACTGCACACACGGCAATGATGAAGAGTCGGTAGTGCCCCATGCCGAGCAAGAGCACGCCATCACCGATCTCGGTGCGGCCACGCAGCCATTCGGGCAACTGGATGTTCTGCTGCGAAGAACCGACAAAGTAGTCGACGGCAGCCACGGCCATAAAGGCGAGTCCGATGGAGAACAGCACCTGATCGAGATGCGGCTTGCCATACATCGGCCGGTAGAGCGTGCGTTCGAGCAGCGCCCCGGCCAGCGCCACCACGATGAAAGCGAGCGGCAGGCAAGCCAAAAACGGCATGCCCAGTTTCTGCATCGCAAATACGGTCAGATACCCGCCCGCCATGGCAAAGGCACCGTGCGCGAGGTTGATGAAGTTCATCAGCCCGAGCGTCACGGCCAGCCCCACGGCAAGCACAAAGAGCAGCATGCCGTAGGCGATGCCGTCGAAAAGAATGGTCAACATGTCATTGTTCCGCTACGGCGTTTGCTTTGGCTCGCTTGTTTTTCGGTTCTTGTTCGGGGCGCTGCTGTTTCAGGGCGCGTGCAAAGGCCACCGGGTACTCCCCTCCGCGAATGTCCCCCGCCTTCGGCTCCTCCTTTATTTCGCTGCGGGGAGCACCCGATGCCCTGTGCACCAGGGCAAGCCGCTGGTGCGTGGCCGATCAACCACCGCTCCGTGCAACGCTTCCGTCGATGGGGTGCCTTGCGCAGCGAAATAAAGGAGGAGGCCGCAGGCCGAGGGACATTCGCGGAGCAAGGTACCCCGTCGGCGGGAGCGCGCCCTGAACAGCGACGAATCTCATGCCACCCGGCCCCCGAAATTCACTTTGCCTTGCCCGGATCCTTCACACCCTTGATCACGTCGAACTCGACGTTGTACAACTGGCCGTCTTTCTTCTCGACCTTACGCAGATACACGTCCTGCACGATGTCGCGCGTCTGCGCATCGATGTACACCGGGCCGCGCGGGCTCTCGAATATCTGACCCTTCATGGCCGCCAGCAGCGCGTCGCCGCCGCCCTGACCCTTGGTGGCCTTGAGCGCTTCGTAGATCACGCGCATGCCGTCATAGCCGCCCACGGCCATGAAGTTGGGGCGCATCTTCGGGTTGGCCTTCTGGAAGGCCTCGACGAACTTCTTGTTCGCGGGCGACGGATGCGCGGCCGAGTAGTGGTGCGAGGTGACCACGCCCAGCGCGCCATCGCCCATGTCGTTGAGCTGGTCGTCATCGGTCACGTCGCCGGTGGCGATCATGCGGATACCCGCCTTGTCCATGCCGCGCTCGAGAAACTGCTTCATCACCGCGGCGCCGGCACCCGAGGGCACGAAGACGAACAGCGCGTCGGGCTTGGCGTCGCGCACCTTCTGCAGGAACGGTGCGAAGTCGGGGTTGCGCAGCGGCACGCGCAGCTTCTCGATCACCTTGCCGCCGTTGAGCTGGAAGCGCTCGCTGAAAAACTTCTCGGCGTCGTTACCTGGGCCGTAGTCGGCCACCAGCGTGACCACCGTTTTCACGCCGTTCTTCGGCGCCCAGTCCCCCATGGCCACCGACACCTGCGGCAGCGTGAAGCTCGAGCGCACGATGTAGGGCGAGGCCTCGGTGATGCTCGACGTGGCGGCGGCCATCACCACCTGCGGCGTCTTCGATTGGGTGGCCAGCGGGGCAGCGGCCAGCGCGGCCGGCGTGACGCCGAAGCCCGCGATCACGTTCACTTTGTCGTTGACGATGAGTTCCTGCGCCAAGCGCTTGGTCACGTCGGGCGTGGCCACGTCGTCCTTGATGATGAGCTCGATCTTCTTGCCCGCCACGGTGTCGCCGTTCTGCGCCATGTACAACCGCGCCGCCGCTTCGATCTGCCGGCCGGTGGACGCCTGCTGGCCGGTCATGGGCAAGATGAGGCCGATCTTGAACTTGTTGCTGTCCTGCGCACTGGCAAGCGACATGGAGAGCGCAAGCGCCGTGAGGCCTGCGGTCTGGATGAGTTGGCGTCTTTGCATGAAGTTTTCCTTGAACGACGAAAGCGGATATCGGGCTATTTTTCAACACTTTGCAACATCCGGCGGAGCAGGCAATCACCTACTCCGCCCCCGGGTCGGACCTTTGTTGCGCGGTGAACAAATGAACTGCGCGATGATCGCGCAGCACGTTTTCAACTGTCGGGCCGGTACGCGGAGTCCAGCGTGAGGGTGCCCACGGCACGCGATACGCAGGCGCAGATGCGGGTGGCCGCTTGCTTCTCGTGCTCGCTCAGGAACACGTCGCGGTGGTCGATTTCACCCTCGACCGCAAGCACGTCCATGGCGCACAAACCGCACTCGCCGCGCTTGCAGTCCCAGAGCGTTTCCACGCCGGCGGCGTCGAGCGCCTCGAGCAAGGTGCAATCTGCCGGCACGGTGATCGCCAGGTCGTGCCGGGGAATGCGCACGGTGAAAGCCTGCGTCGGAAGCCGGCCGCTGCTGCCGAAGGTTTCGAAGCGCAAGTCCGCCGGGGCCCGGCCCGCCGCCTGCCAGGCGCGCTTGACGGCTTCGAGCATCGGCACTGGGCCGCAGGTGTAGAGCTGGCCGCCCGCGGGCAGGGCCGAGATGGCCGCCGCGAAATCGATGGGCGCCGCGCCCTCATGCGCGACGACATCACCGCCCAGTGCTTCGCGGAGCCGGTCGAGGTAGGCCAATTCGCCCGCATGGCGCGCGCCGTAGAGCATCTTCACCGGCACGCCGCTGCGCCGCGCGTGATCGCCCAGGCGCTGCGCCATCATCACGAGCGGCGTAATGCCAATGCCGCCGGCCACCAGCAGGTAACCAGGCGCCGAGAGGTCGAGTGCAAAGTGGTTCTGCGGCGCACTCACCTGCAGCCGGTCGCCGACGGCCAGGCGCCACATGGCGAGCGAGCCGCCGCGGCCGTCGTCGAGCCGCTTGACGGCAATGCGCCAGCACTGGCCGTCGCCCTCGCCCACCAGCGAGTACGAGCGTGTCTGCAGCTTGCCATGGGCGGCCATCACCTGCACCTGCAGATGCGATCCGGGCTCGTAGGTGGCGGCAAAGCCCATCTCGGGCCGCAGTTCGAATTCACGCACGGTGGGCGTCACGTCGCGCAGCGCAACGATTTGCGCCTGCATCCATTGAAGGTCGTTTTTCATCGGGAGAAAACCAGCGGAAAAAGGAAATCGGCCGCTCAGCCGCGGCGGCGGATCAGCTGCACGCCGGGCAAGGGGCGCTGCTCGGCGGTAGGCGTGCCGTGCAGCGCCTCGCGCAGGTTGCGCCGCGCAATGCGGCTGTGCTCGCGCATCAGCGCCTCGGCACGCGAGCCTTCGCCGGCCTCGATGGCGTCGAGCACCTGCAGGTGCTGGTCTTGGGCAATCACGAGCATGTCGCGCGCGGCAGGCGAGTTGGCCTGCACGATGACGAAGCCGGACGGCGACGCGAACGGCAGGTTGATCACGCGCTCGAGCTGCTGCGCGATGACCGGGCTTGCCGCCATTTCGCACAGAAGCGAATGGAACTTCTCGTTGTGCGTGACGTAGCGCGAAAACGCCGCATCGTCGAGCGCGGGTTCGCGCAGCAGTTCATCGATGCGTGCCAGACAGGCGCGCGCTTCGCGCAGCACCACCGGCGCCGCGCCGCGCTCGGCCGCAAGCCGCGCCACCAGGCCTTCGAGCGTGCCGCGCAGCTCGATGGCATCGGCCACGTCGCGTTCGGAAAAAGTACGCACTGCGTAGCCACCGTTGGGCAGCGCCTCGAGCAGGCCTTCTTGTTCCAGCCGCATGAGCGCGCTGCGCACTGGCGTGCGTGAAACGCCGAGCTGCTCGGAGATGGCCACCTCGGCAATGCGTGCGCCGCCCGGCAGTTCGCCGGCCAGGATCATTTCGCGCAATCGCAGCTGTGCCTTCACCGCCTGCGAGCTGCCGCCATCGCCGGATTCGACGGGTGATACGGCCGCGACCTTCATGCGGCGCTCTTCTCGACGGGACGGATCGGGATCGAAGCGCGCGCGGGCGTTTCCTTCTCGACCATTCGGTCGATCAGCCGACGCGCCCACATCGAGCCCGCGTCGATGTTGAGGTTGTAGAACTGATGGTCGGGCCGCTCGTCCATGGCCTTTTGCTGCGCCTCGAGCACGAGCTCGTCCTCGCGGAAGATGCCCGCCACGCCTTCACGCAGCTCGTGCGTGAGGCGCTGTTCGCCCAGGCAGTAGTTGCGCGCAAAGGCCCAGAAATAGAGGCAGGTTTTGTCGGTCTCGGGCGTGATGGTGTTGAGCACGTAGCCGTTCACGCCCTTGCTGCGGTCGCCGGGGTCGCCGCCCTTCGGCACCGCGCCGCTGCCCGCCTCGGCCACGCCGACGTCGATGTTCACGGTGCACGGCCCTTCGAAGCGGATGATCTGCCAGCGATCGACCTTGCCGGCGTAGCCGCGCGCATGGCGGATCTGGCCGCCCCAGAACGGCGGTGGATCGATGTTCTCCATCCACCGCGTGACGGTGGCCGAGCGGTCGCCGTGCGTGGCAACGAATGGCGCCTCGGCCACTTCGCGATTGCCGATGGAAGAACCGTGCACGAAGGTCTCGTGCGTCAGGTCCATGAGGTTGTCGACCACCAGGCGGTAGTCGCAGTTCACGCGAATCATCTTGCCGTCGCCGGCCCATGCCGGGTCGTCGTTCCAGTGCATGTCGGGCACCAGTGCCGGGTCGGCCTTGGCCGGATCGCCGGGCCAGATCCAGACGAAGCGGTGCTTCTCGACCACCGGGAAGCTGCGCACGCAAGCCGAAGGGTTCAGCGTTTCCTGGCTCGGCATGTGGGTGCAGCGGCCCTGGCTGTTGTAGACCAGACCGTGGTAGCCGCACACCAGTTCGTCGCCTTCGAGTTTGCCCAGCGAGAGCGGCATCAGCCGGTGCCAGCAGGCGTCTTCGAGCGCGGCAACCTGCCCGTCGGTACGGCGGTACAGCACCAGTTTTTCGTTGCAGATCGTGCGCGGCAGCAGCGCATGACGCACTTCGACGTCATAGGCGGCGGCATACCAGGCGTTCAATGGAAAGGCGGTCGTGGGCGTTTTCATGAATACTCAATGTATACATAAACTCAGAAATATCCAGTGAAATTCCTTAAAATCAGGGTAAATACTGACTTCAATGTATACATATAGACGTGTTTCCGAGGCGATACGATGTTCGATTCGTTTTCAGCCACGACGGAGATCAACATGTCACAGCACGCCGCCCTGCCCGCCCGTTACGACCACGTTGGCAGCTTCCTGCGCCCTAAATACCTGCTCGAAGCGCGCGAGCAGAAGGCCAAGGGCGAGATCACGCCCGAGCAGCTCCGCAAGGTCGAAGACAAGGCCATCACCGAGATCGTCCGCTTCCAGGAAGACATCGGCCTGAAGAGCATCACCGACGGCGAGTTCCGCCGCACGTATTTCCACATCGACTTTCTCGACCAGCTCGGCGGCGTGAAGACCGACATCCCGGTCACCATCCGCAGGCCCGACGGCACCGAGGAACTCGCGCCGCCGGCCATGCGCGTGATCGACAAAGTGCGCCACGTGAAGGACATCCAGCTGGCTGACTTCCAATACCTGAAGAGCCAAGTCTCGGCCGGCCGGACACCGAAGGTGACGATTCCTTCGCCCACCATGCTGCACTTCCGTGGCGGCCGCGCCGGCATCAGCAAGGACGCGTATCCCGAGCTCGATCCGGTGTTCTACGACGACGTGGCCAAGGCCTATGGCGACGAGCTGCGCTCGCTGGCCGCAGCGGGCTGCACCTACGTTCAGATGGACGACACCAACCTGGCCTACCTGTGCGACGAGCACATGCGCGAAGCCGCCCGCAAGCGCGGCGACGACCCGAACGAACTGCCGCACCGCTATGCCGCGTTCATCAACAAGGTGGTGGCGCAAAAGCCGCCGGGAATGCTGCTGGCCATGCACCTGTGCCGCGGCAACTTCAAGAGCACGCACGCCGCGGCCGGCAACTACGAGCCGGTGGCCGAGGCGCTCCTGAAGGAGATGGACCTGGACGCCTACTTCATGGAATACGACGACGCCCGCTCGGGCGACTTCAAGCCACTGCGCTACCTGCCCAAGGGCAAGACCGTGGTGCTGGGCCTCGTGACCACCAAGTTCGGCGAGATGGAAGACAAGGACGAACTCAAGCGCCGCATCGAGGACGCCGCGAAGTACGCCCCGCTCGAACAACTCGCGCTCTCGCCGCAGTGCGGCTTCTCGAGCACGGTGCACGGCAACAACATTGCGGTGGAAGCGCAGCGCAACAAGCTGCGCCTCGTCGTGGAGACCGCACAAGAGGTCTGGGGCTCGACCTGAACCGTCATTTCTGATGTAGTCGGGGCATGACGACGACGACCACAAAAATCTACTCAGGCCCCCTCAGCATGTTCGGCGCGAAGGTGCAGATCGCCGCGCTCGAAAAAGGCATCGACTTCGAGCTGATCATGGTGCCGTTCACCAAAGGCGACGCCTACGAGCCCAAGCACCCGGATGTGCTGCGCATCAACCCCGTCAAGCAGCAGGTGCCGGTGCTGATCGACGGCGACGTCGAGCTCTTCGACTCGACGCAGATCTTCGAATACCTCGAAGACCGCTACCCCACCCCCGCGCTGTGGCCCCAAGGCATTGCCGAACGGGCGCGCGCGCGGCAGCTGGAGCAGAAGTCGGACGAGGTCCTTTTTCCCAATGTGATCAGGCTCTTCGGCCTGCAGCACGACATGCAAAGCGCGCCCGCGATGGCCGCCTGCGCCGCCTGCGCCCGCTACTACGACGAGATGGAAGACCTGCTGGCCACGCGCGAATACCTCGCCGGCCCGTACTCCTTCGCCGACATCGCCTTCTACATGGCCTGCATCTTTGCCGACCGTAAGGGTGCGCGCATGACGCAGGCTACGCCGCGGCTCCTGGCCTGGCGCAGCCGCATGGGCGAGCGGCCCGCGGTGCGAACGGTGGTCGATCCGATGATGCATTTCCTGGCTTCCGAAGGGCGCGACGTGGCCTCGTTCCTGATGCCGCGCTGATCGCTGGCCGCACCCCGGGTCCTCAGGCATCATTGCCGCATGCCGAACTCGAGTTTCGACTGGCTTCCTTCACCGTCACAGCATTTCCTCGTCGTCACCTTCGCGCTGCTGGTCTATGTGCTGACCACGCGCGCGCGCCGCGAACAGCGGGCACCCACCACGGCCATTGCCTGGGTCATGGGGCTGGTGCTCATGCCCTACTTCATCCTGCCGATCTATCTCTTGTTCGGCCAGCGCAAGCTGCGTCCGGCGGGCTCGCCGCGGCCGCCGCGCTCGGTGCCGCCGGGGCATTGGGCGGCGGACCTGATCGAGAGCTTCGGCCTCGCGCCGCCGGGATGCTGCGCGATCCGCATGCATGCCGACGGTGAAGCCGCGCGCGAGGCGCTGTGGCAGGTGATCGACGGCGCACGCGAGCGCATCGACGTGTGCACCTTCATCATCGGCGACGACGCGCTGGGCCGCGCCGTCATCGAGCGGCTGGCGCAGCGTGCCCGCGAAGGCATCAAGGTGCGCGTGCTGCTCGACGGCTTCGGCGCGCTGACGCTGCCGCGCCGCCACTTCGAAGTGCTGCGCGCTGCGGGCGGCGAGGTCACGGTGTTCCGCCCGTTTTTCAGCCTGCGCCGCATCGGGCCGCGCAACCTGCGCAACCACCGCAAGTTCACCATCGCCGACGACGGCTGGCTGTGGTCGGGCGGTCGCAACCTCGCCGGCGAATACTTCACCGGCAACGATAAGCATCCCGAAGGCTGGCGCGATCTTTCATTCGACCTGCGCGGCAGCGTCGCCGCCGCCGCGGCCCGCCAGTTCGACCACGACTGGAGTTCGGTGCGCGGGCGCAAGGCGCGCGCAATCACCGCAGACGACGTCGATGAAAACGCGGGCGGCGCCATGGCGCAGTTCCTGCCGAGCGGCCCTGACCAGACCGAGGACACGGCCCATGCGCTGCTCATCGACGCCTGCTTTCGGGCCGAGCACCGCGTGCTCGCGATCACGCCCTACTTCGTGCCCGGCGACGGCCTGCGCGATGCACTTCGGTTGGCTGCGCGGCGTGGCGTGCAGGTGACCATCGCGATGCCCGCGCGATCGAACCACCGCCTGGCCGATTTCGTGCGCGCACGCGCCATGCGCGACCTGGCCCGTGCGGGCGTAAGTTTTCGCATGCTGCCCTTCATGGCGCATGCCAAGGCCGTGGTGGTCGACAACGAGCTGGCCATGTGCGGCTCCATCAACCTGGACCTGCGCAGCCTGCTGCTCAATCACGAGGCAGCCGTGGTGTTCTACGGCCCGCGCGAGATCGACTGGCTGGCCGAGTGGATCGACACCACGGCTTCCGCCGGAGAACCCTACCGCGCGCGGCGGCCGGGCCTCGTGCGCGACGTGGCCGAGGGGCTGCTGCTCACCGTCGCTTTCCAGTTGTAGCAGGCGCCTGCGCCTTGGCGTCCTTCGCCAGCGCATCGAGCCCTGCGAACACGTAGCGCATCATGTCGTCCGCCAAGCCTTCGGCGTCCTTGAGAGCCGGCAGCACCTCGTTGCGCAGGTTTCTGGGCGCCACCGTCATCACGATGCAGGGCAGCACCACGAACAGCATGGCGCGCTGCACCGAGGGATGATCGTCGGGCAAACCCATGATGCCGCCGATCAGGCCGCGGATCAGCTTGGCCTTGGGTAGCACCGCCTGCCGGATCAGCACCGGCAGAGCCGGCGAAGGCGAAAGCGCCTCGCGCAGCACCACGCGAAAACCCCAGGGCGCCTTGGGCTGGCTCCCCATCTCGATCAGGTGCGTGAGAAAGGTCCGCAGCTTGAGCCGTGGATCGGTCGGCACGCTGGCCAGGCTGACCAGCTCGTCGATGCTCACGAGCTGTCGGTGCGCCTCGATCAGCACGGCCTCGTAAAGGCCGTCCCTGCTGCCGAAGTGGTAGTTGACGGCGGCCATGTTGGTGCCGGCGCGCGTGCAGATCTCCTTGCTGGTGCTCTCGGCAAAGCCACGTTCCGCAAACAGCTGGCCCGCGGTTTCGAGGATGTGCAGGCGCGTGGCGCTGCCGTCGGTGCGAGAGGTGCGCGGAATGCGTGCCGCAGCCGGGCGTGGGACGGGCATGCGAGCGTCGGAAGATCGGATGCTGGGAGAGCGGGAAGCCATGGCCCAAGGTTAATCGAAATGAAAAAATACTTCAAATTCAAATTTCAATTTGATAATATCCGACCTGATTCGAAAATCGGCAGGAGCCCGCCCCATGAACAAGAAACCCCTCATTGCCGCTGCCGTCGTGGTGTTGGCCGCCACAGCGGGCGGCTGGTGGTACTTGCATCGTTCGGCCACGCCGTCCAACCAACTCGTGCTGTACGGCAACGTCGACGTGCGCCAGGTCTCTCTGGCGTTCAACGCCAATGACCGCGTGGCCGAACTCGCAGTGCGGGAAGGCGACCACGTGCGCGCGGGGCAGTTGCTGGGCAGGCTCGACACCCGCTCGCTCGTGCTGCGCGTGGCCCAGTCGCAGGCGCGCATCGGCGTGCAGGAGCAAGCCCTGCTGCGCCTGAAGACCGGCAGCCGACCCGAAGAACTGGCGCAGGCCGGCGCTCAAGTGGCCGCAGCGCAGGCCGATGCCGACCTTGCACAGCAGCAGCTCGCGCGCCTGCAGGCCATTGGTCAGACCACTGCCGGCCGCGCCGTGAGTCAGCAAGACCTCGACAGCGCCCAGGCCCGCCGCAAGGTGGCGATGGCGCAACTGCAAAACGCGCGCAAGGCTCAGCAGCTCGCCGTTGCCGGTCCACGCAAGGAAGACATCGCGCAGGCGCAGGCCCAGCTCGAATCCGCCCGCGCCGATCTCGCGCTCATGAACCACCAGCTGCAGGAGGCCGAACTCAAGTCGCCCATCGATGCCGTGGTGCGCGCCCGCCTGCTCGAGCCCGGCGACATGGCCTCCCCGCAGCGCCCGGCTTTCACGCTGGCCATCACCGATCCCAAGTGGGTGCGCGCCTACGTGGCCGAGCCCGACCTCGGCCGCGTGCGGCCCGGCCAGGAGGCCCGCGTGACCACCGATAGCCACCCCGGCCAGCCGATCGCGGGCAAGGTGGGCTACATCTCGTCGGTGGCCGAGTTCACGCCCAAGACGGTGCAGACCGAGGAACTGCGCAGCAGCCTGGTCTACGAAATCCGCGTGATGGTCGACGACAAGGAAGACCGGTTGCGGCTCGGCATGCCGGCCACCGTGCGGCTGCAGCTGTCTCCGAACGGCAAGCCGTGATGACGGATCTCATCGACCGTCGTTGCGCATTGCTCCCTCAGGAGCAAGACCGCATGCTCGGAGGGATGTTGAATGCTGCGCACTGAGCCCGCCGTCAGCGGACGCTCCCTGCACAAGCGCTTCGTGGTCAAGGCCTCGAAGCAGACGGTGCGCGCACTCGACAACGTGTCACTCGATGTGCCGGCCGGCACGCTCACTGCGCTGGTCGGGCCCGATGGCGCGGGCAAGACCACGCTGCTGCGGCTCATGGCTGGCCTGATGCGCGCCGACGAAGGAGAACTGCGCGTGCTGGGCATCGATGTATCGACCAACCCGCAGGCGGTGCAGGACCTCATCAGCTACATGCCGCAGCGCTTCGGCCTCTACGACGACCTGAGCGTGCAGGAGAACCTCGACCTCTACGCCGACCTGCACGGCGTGTCCGCCAGCCAACGCCGCGAACGCTATGCGCGGCTGATGGAAATGACCGACCTCGGCCAATTCACCGGCCGCCCCGCGGGCAAGCTCTCGGGCGGCATGAAGCAGAAGCTCGGCCTGGCCTGCACGCTGGTGCGTTCGCCCGAGCTGCTGCTGCTCGACGAGCCCACTGTCGGCGTCGATCCCCTCTCGCGGCGCGAGCTCTGGCAGATCGTGCAGCAGCTGGTCGATGACGAAAAGCTTTCGGTCATCGTGAGCACCGCGTATCTCGACGAAGCCGAGCGCTGCAGCCACGTGTTCGTGCTGCGCGAGGGCCAGCTGATCGCAGAGGGCACGCCCGCCGAGATTCGCGGCCATGCGCAAGGCATGTGCTTCGTCGCCGCGCCGCCCGAGGGCGAGCCGCCGCGCCTGATGCAGGCCCGCCTGCTCGATGCGCGGCAGGACATCGTCGACGCCGTGCCGCAAGGCGGCGAGGTGCACTTCATCCGCCGCCAGGGCGCGGACGACGCGGCGCTCGAGAAGCTGCTGGACGGCGCGCGTGCCGAGCCCGTGCCGCCGCGGCTCGAAGACGGCTTCATGATGCTGCTGCGTGCGCACCCCGCTGCGGCGAACGTCGCGCCACCCGCTGCCGAGGGCCTTGCGCCAGCCGAAGGTGAGCCCGGCGAAGTGGTCATCGAGGTGAAAGACCTGGTGCGCCGATTCGGCGATTTCGTGGCCGTGGCGAGCACCAGCTTCTCGGTGCGGCGCGGCGAGATCTTCGGCCTGCTCGGACCCAACGGCGCGGGCAAGACCACCACCTTCCGCATGCTCTGCGGCCTCTTGCCCGCGAGCGGCGGTCAGCTGCGCGTGGCCGGCGTCGACCTGCGCCATGCGCGCGCACAGGCCCGGCAGCGCATCGGCTATGTGTCGCAGAAGTTCGCGCTCTACGGCAACCTCACGGTGCGCGAGAACCTCTCGTTCTTCGGCGGCGCCTACGGCCTGCGCGGCGAGAAGCTGCGCGAACGCATGGACACGGTGCTGCGGCAATTCGATCTCGAACGCGAACTCGATGCGCCCAGCGGGCAACTGCCCGGCGGCTACCGCCAGCGCCTGGCCATGGCCACCGGCCTGCTGCACGAGCCCGAGATCCTGTTTCTCGACGAGCCCACCAGCGGCGCCGACCCGTTGGCGCGCCGCGAGTTCTGGCGCCGCATCACGGCCCTGGCCGAAGGCGGCACCACCATCGTCATCACGACCCACTTCATGGAAGAAGCCGAGTACTGCGACCGCATCGTGATCCAGGACGCCGGCAAGGTGCTGGCCATCGGCACGCCGCGGGAGGTGCGCACCCAGGCGCTCGATGGCGAGGATCATGAAACGCGCATCGACATGGAGCAGGCCTTTATCGGCATTGTCGAGAAGGCGCGGCGGGAAGAGCGCGAAAAGAAGAACGAGAAGGTGGCGGCATGAGTGGCTTTTGGACCCGCCTCATCTCCCTCACGCGCAAGGAATTTCGCCAGCTGCTGCGCGACCGCAGCAACCTGGCCATCGGCATCCTGCTGCCGATGGTGCTGATCCTGATCTTCGGCTACGGCATGTCGCTCGACGTGAAGAACGCACCGGTCGGCGTGGTGCTCGAAGACCCGTCGCCCACGGCGCACGAAGCCATTGCCGGCCTGCAGCTTTCGCCCACCATCGCGCCCGTGCTGCTGGGCTCCATGCACGACGCCGAGGCGCTGATGCGCGAACGCAAGATCGACGGCATCGTCCGCGTGCCATCCGACTTTTCGCGCGCACTGGCCGCGGGCAATGCGCGCGTGCAGCTCATCGTGCATGGGGCCGACGCGGGGCGCGCGACCATCATCCAGGCCTACGTGAGCGGCGCACTCGCGCAAACGGCCCTGCGCCAGGCGGACCGCGGCGGCGGCGCCACCGGAGCCGACGCGCCCGCCACGGGCCGCGTGACGGTGGAGCAGCGCATGTGGTTCAACGCCGCGAACACCAGCACCTGGTACCTGGTGCCCGGGCTCATCGTGCTGATCATGACCCTGGTCGGCGCCTTTCTCACTGCACTGGTGATGGCCCGCGAATGGGAGCGCGGCACGCTCGAGGCGCTGTTCGTCACACCGGTGCGGCCGGTGGAAATTCTGCTGGCCAAGATCATTCCGTATTTCGCGGTCGGCATGCTGGGTTTGACGCTGTGCCTCCTGGCCGCGCGCTTCCTGTTCGCGGTGCCAATGGTCGGCTCGCTGTTCGCGGTGGTGCTCAGCTCCATGCTCTACCTCATCGTCGCAGTGAGCCTCGGCCTCGTGATTTCGTCGGTCACGCGGAACCAGTTTCTTGCGAGCCAGGTGGCGCTCATCGCCACGTTCATGCCGTCGATGATGCTGTCGGGCTTTTTGTTCGACCTGCGCAACGTGCCCGTTGCCGTGCGCGTGATCGGCCATGTGCTGCCCGCCACCTACTTCATGGACCTGATCAAGACGCTGTTCCTCGCGGGCGACGTCTGGCCGCTGATCTGGCGCAACTGCGCGGTCCTGCTCGCCTATGCCGTGGGCCTGCTGCTGCTCGCACGCGCCGTCACGCGCAAGAGCCTCGACTGAAGGACGGCACTCATGACCGACTTTCTGCTGCGCATCGCCAACCTCTGCAGGAAAGAGCTGCTCGCCATCTTCAAGGACCCGGCGAGCCGCGTGATCCTGTTCGTTCCGGCGATCATGCAAAGCCTGATCTTCGGCTACGCCGCTACCTACGATCTCTCGAACGTGCCTTACGCGTTGCTCGACCAGAGCCGCACGGGCGCATCGACCGAGCTGATTGCGCATCTCGACAGCACCGGCGTCTTCCACCGCGTGGCCACGCTGCGCACGCAGGCCGACATCCGCGAGGTGATCGATACCGAGAAGGCGCTCCTGGTGATCCAGATCGCACCCAACTTCGAGCAGCAGCTCAGTGCGGGTCAACCCGCGGCCATCCAGCTGATCCTGGATGCGCGCAACTCCAATACGGCGGGCTCCGCGGCCGGCTACGTGAGCGCGGTGGTCGAGCGCTACAACGCCGAACTGCGCACGCGCGCGGGCGCGCCGCCAAGCCCACTCACCATCGAGTCCCGCGCGTGGTTCAACCCGAACCTCCAGACACGCTGGAACCTGCTGCCCGGTCTGATCGCCGCGCTCAGCATGCTGCAGACGCTGCTGCTCACCGCACTCTCCGTGGCAAGGGAGCGCGAGCAAGGCACCTTCGACCAGCTGTTGGTCACGCCGATGTCGCCGCTCGAAATCATGATCGGCAAGGCGCTGCCGCCAATATCGGTCGGCCTTGCGCAGTCGACGCTGATCCTGCTGGTGGCGCTGTTCTGGTTTCGCATTCCGATGGCGGGCTCGCTGGCCACGCTCTACACCGGGCTGGTTTTCTTCACCGTGGCGAGCGTGGGCATCGGCCTCTCGATCTCGGCGGTGTCGGCCAACATGCAGCAGGCCATGCTCTACACCTTCGTGCTGCTGATGCCGATGATGCTGTTGTCGGGCCTGACCACGCCAGTGCGCAACATGCCGCACGCGCTGCAGGTGATCACCATGGCCAATCCGCTGCGCTTTGCGATCGACCTGGTGCAGCGCGTGTACCTCGAGGGCGTGGGCCTGGGCACCGTGTGGCACAACCTCATTCCGCTATCGATCATTGCCATCGTCACGCTGCCGCTGGCGGCCTGGCTGTTTCGCCACCGCCTGGTCTGAACCCGGGAGCACCGCATGTCTGCATCACGCACCCTCTTCTGCTGTTCCGCGCTCGCGCTTCTTCTTGCCGGTTGCGCCGTGGGGCCCGACCACCGGCCCGCGGAGGTGCAGGCGCCGGCCGACTGGTCTGCATGGCACGGCGGCTCGCCGGCGCTGCTCGGCACCGAGAGGACAGCGGCGTCAACGGCCGTTGCATCCGGCGATTGGAGGGCCTTCAACGATCCGCTGCTCGACCGGCTGCAGGCACGCGCGCTCGCGGCCAACCACGATCTTCAGACTGCTGCCCTTCGCTTTGCGCAAAGCCGCGTCCAGCGCACCGCGGCGGCGGCGCAGCAGGCACCGCAGCTCAATGCCAGCGGCAGCGTCAACCGGCAGCGCCAGAGCGAGACCGGCGCCGCCACCCGGATGATCGATGCGCTGGGTTCGTCGGTGTCCAACCGCGACCAGTTGATCCGCACCTTGAGCGAGCCCTACAACCTCTACCAGGCCGGCTTCGATGCGTCGTGGGAAATCGACCTGTGGGGCCGCGTTCGGCGCAGCATCGAGGCCGCCGATGCGGACGCCGGCGCATCGGCCGCCCTGTTGCGGCAGGCGCAGCAGAGCGTTCAGGCCGAGGTGGCGCGCAGCTACTTCGAACTGCGCGGTGCGCAGCGCGAACTGCGGCTGGCGCGCGCCGACATTGCGGCCGCGGCCGAATCGCTCGAGCTGGTGCAAGCGCGGGCCGACGGCGGCCTGGTCACCGACCTGGACCCGACGCGCCAGCGCACGCAATTGGCCGAGCTGCGCGCACGCATTCCGATGCTGCTGCAGCAGGAGGCCCAGGCCATGAACCAGATCACGCTGCTGACCGGTGCGTCGCCCGGCACGCTGAATGCCGACCTCGCTCAGCCCTCCGACGGCGCAGCCGACACGTTCGAAGCACTTCAGGGGCCGCCGCTGCCCGACCTTGCGCTGGGCCTGCCTTCCGACGTGGCGCGCCGGCGCCCTGACATTGCCGCGGCGGAAGCGCAGCTGCATGCCGCGACGGCGCGCATCGGCGTGGCCGTGGCGGACCTCTACCCGCGCGTCACGCTCGGCGCGGGCTTCGGCTACGAATCGGCCGGCAGCGAGCGCTTTGGCGAATGGGGCAGCCGGCAGTGGCACGTGGGCCCATCCATCAGCCTGCCGATCTTCGACAACGGCCGGCGCCGGAGCACGGTAACCCTGCGCGAACTGCAACAGCAGGAAGCCGCGGTGGCCTTCCAGCAGACGGTGCTCAAGGCATGGCACGAGATCGACTCCGCGCTGAGCGCCTACACCGCCGAACGCCAGCGCCATGCGGAGCTGGTCGAGCGCGAGCGCAGCAGCCGCGACGCGCTCACGCTGGCACATGCGCGCTATGCCAACGGACTCACGGACTTCGGCGTCGAGCTCGACGCCCGCCGCGCGCTTCTCCAGGCGAGGCGCGACCGGGTGCAAAGCACGAGCCGCATGGCGGTTGGCATGGTGGCCGTCTACAAGGCACTCGGCGGCGCCATGCCGTCCGCTGCCGCAGCGGCACCGGGTTAGAAGGTATTGGTGAAGCTCGCGTTGCCAAGGCCGGTGCCGATGGTCAGCACGCCCCAATGGGAAACATCGCGCATGAACGGGAGCTCGCTCAGCCCCTGCACTACCGCATCGTTGTGCATCAGGATCAGCGTGGGGCCGGAGCCGATCATCGGCATGCGGCGCCACAGCGCGCTGGGCAGGTGGAACGCGCGGCTTTCCCAATCGCCGGGCAGGTTCTGCGTGCCGCGCTCAATCGAGCCGTCCTTGCGAATGAGCCCCGGGCACGCGATGCCGATGAAAGGTGCGAGGCGGATGTCCTTGCGCTCGCAGTAGCGGACCATATCCTCCAGCATGAGCGCAATGCGCTCGACCATGTCGGTGCGATTCGGGCTGTCGTCCGCATGGCGCCACTTCTCGCGCCGCACCACCTTGGCCAGCGACAGGTCGCGCGCCTTGCGGCGGCGCGTCTTCACGATGCCGCATCGCACGTTGGTGCCGCCGATGTCCACGGCCAGGATGGCGTCGTGTTTCTTCAGCATGGCCGGCGGCGTGAGGTGCACCCAGCCGATCAGGCCGCCGTCGTCGACCTCGTGCGACAGCCGCCCGAGCTGTACGTGCACGCCCATGTCCTCGAGGATGGCCGCGGTCTGCAAAATGGCGCGCTCGCCCACGTCGCTTTCAGTGAAGCCGCCGCCCACCACGATGCGCTCCACCTTCTTCCATGAGGGCTGGCGCGTGAAGCGCTGGATCACCAAGGCCAGTTCTTCGGCAAACTCCTCGATGGCGGCATGCATCAGGTCGCCGGCATCCGAGGGCTTCTGCAGCACGCGGTCGAGCTGCTTCTTGCTTAGGTCGCGCGAGTGTGTTTTGCCCAATGGATCGGTACCGGCCTTGCGGCGGCGCTTGCGCCAGCGTTCGAGCAACTCCCTGAAGGCGGTCTGGCTGGCCTGGTCGCCGACGAAGCCGTCCTTGTCGCGCAGCTGCAGGCTGTAGCCCTCCACCCTGAGGCCCGGGAGCTCGCGCAGGCCGTGCACGTCGGGGCCGGGCAGGAGTTTGGCTTTCTTCTTCATGCCGGCCATGATGGGTGCGATTGCATCCGCCCAGCATCGGTAGCCCGCACCAGGGTTTGTAGGAGATGGGCGGGTGCCCCGACCGGGGCGATGTCTATACACTGGCCCCCGATGTGCCTGCCCCACCGCCGCATCCTGCGCGCCGCATTGTTGTTGTTCGCTATAGCCTGGCTCGGTGCCGCTGCGTCGGCGCAACCCGGCGAGGGCACGCTGCGCGTCGGGTCCAAGCGCTTCACCGAGTCGTACATCCTGGCCGAGCTGCTGGCCCAGACGGCGGCACCGCACACTGCATCGCCACCGGTGGTGCGACAGGGGCTGGGCAACACGGCCATCGTGTATGAAGCGCTGCGCTCGGGTGCCATCGACCTGTATGCCGAATACACCGGCACCATTGCACTCGAAATCCTCAAGGGCTCGCCGGCCGAAACGCGCGAGGCCATGAATGCGGCGCTGGCACCGCTGGGCCTGGGCGTGGCCATTCCGCTCGGCTTCAACGACGGCTATGCGCTGGCCGTTCGCGCGGCCGATGCCGAACGGCTGGGCCTGCGCACGCTGAGCGACCTGGCAAAACACCCCGAACTCAAACTGGGCCTCTCGAACGAATTCATCGGGCGCGCCGACGGCTGGAAGGGGCTGGCCGCACGCTACGGCTTCACGCAAACGCCGACCGGCCTCGACCATGGCCTGGCCTACGAAGCCGTGGCTGCGAAGCAGATCGACGCGATCGACATCTACACCACGGACGCCAAGATCGACCACCTCGGCCTGCGCGTGCTGGAAGACGACAAGAAATACTTCCCGCGCTACGACGCGGTGGTGCTCTACAAGCTCGACCTGCCGACGCGGCTGCCCAAGGCCTGGGCCGCGCTGCAGACGCTCGAAGGCCGCATCGACGAGCGCGCGATGATCGCGATGAATGCGCGCGCCGAGCTGCAAAGCGTGCCCTTCGACGCGATTGCGCGCGACTTTCTCGCCAGCACGGGCGGAAAGGCGCAGCCGCAAGATTCGAGGCGAGGCTTCGCCGCCAAGCTGTTCGGCCCCGATCTCTGGCAGCTCACGCGGCAGCACCTGATGCTGGTGGCGATTTCGGTGGGCGTTGCGATCCTGATCGGCGTGCCGCTCGCGATTCTGGTGTTTGCGCACGTGCGGCTGCGCGCGCTGGTGCTCGGCATCGCGAGCATCCTGCAAACCGTGCCGTCGCTTGCATTGCTGGCGGTGCTGATCTCGCTGCTCGGCGCGATCGGCGCGCTGCCCGCGCTGATTGCGCTCACGCTCTATTCGCTGCTGCCGATCATGCGCAACACGGTGACCGGCCTCGCCGAAGTGCCGAACGGCCTGCGCATGGCGGGCACCGCGCTTGGCATGACACCGCCGCAGAGCCTGCGGCTGGTGCTGCTGCCGCTCGCGCTGCCAACGCTGCTGGCGGGCGTTCGAACGGCCACGGCCATTGCCATTGGCACCGCGACCATCGCAGCCTTCATCGGTGCGGGCGGATTCGGCGAACGTATCGTGACCGGGTTGGCGCTCAACGACCGCGCGCTGCTGCTAGCGGGCGCGCTGCCGGCCGCGGCGCTGGCGCTGATGAGCGAGGGGATCTTCGAGCTGATCGAACTCGCAATGCGCCGCCGCCGCCGCAAAGGCTGAAACTCGCCGGGCCTCAAGCCAACGTATACGCCGTCTTCACCGTGGTGAAGAACTCCTGCGCATACTTGCCCTGCTCGCGCGGGCCGTAGCTGGAACCCTTGCGCCCGCCAAAGGGCACGTGGTAGTCCACCCCCGCCGTGGGCAGGTTCACCATCACCATGCCCGCCTGGCTGTGGCGCTTGAAGTGCGTGGCANCCCTTGCGCCCGCCAAAGGGCACGTGGTAGTCCACCCCCGCCGTGGGCAGGTTCACCATCACCATGCCCGCCTGGCTGTGGCGCTTGAAGTGCGTGGCATGCTTCAGGCTCGTGGTCGCAATCCCCGCCGACAGACCGAACTCCGTGTCGTTGGCCGTGGCCAGCGCCTCCTCGTAGTTCTTCACCCGGATCACGCTGGCCACCGGGCCGAAGATCTCTTCCTTGTTGATGCGCATGGCCGCGGCCGATTCGCTGAACAGCGCCGGCGACATGTAGTAGCCGTCCGTCTCCAGCTTCAGCCGCTCGCCGCCCGCGGCCAGCGTGGCGCCTTCGCCCTGGCCGATGGCCACGTACTCCAGGTCCTGCTCCAGCTGCGACTGGGAAGAGACCGGCCCGATGTCCGTGCCCTGGGCCAGTGCATCGCCCACCTTGATCTTGGCCATGCGGGTCTTCATCGCCTCGATGAACTTGGGATAGATGCCCTCGGTCACGATCAGCCGGCTGGACGCCGTGCAGCGCTGGCCGGTGGAGTAGAAGGCGCTTTGCACGCTCAGTTCCACCGCCTGGGCCAGGTCGGCGTCGTCCAGGACGATCTGCGGGTTCTTGCCGCCCATCTCCAGCTGCACCTTCTTGTGGTGGGTCACGCACTGCACCGCGATGTTGCGGCCCACGCCCACCGAGCCGGTGAAGCTGATGGCATGGATGCCGGGATGCTCGACCAGCGCATTGCCGATCACGCTGCCGCGGCCCATCACGAGGTTGAACACGCCCGCCGGGATGCCCGAGCGGTGGATGATCTCGGACAGCGCCCAGGCGCAGCCGGGCACGAGGTCGGCGGGCTTCAAGACCACGCAGTTGCCAAAAGCCAGGGCCGGGGCGATCTTCCAGGCCGGAATGGCGATGGGGAAGTTCCAGGGGGTGATGAGGCCCACGACGCCCACGGGCTCGCGGGTGATCTCGACACCGATGTTGGGGCGCACCGAGGGCAGCAGTTCGCCCGACAGGCGCAGGCATTCGCCGGCGAAGAACTTGAAGATCTGGCCGGCGCGRGTGGCTTCGCCGATGCCTTCGGCCTTGGTYTTGCCTTCTTCGCGGGCGAGCAGGGTGCCSAGYTCTTCCTTGCGCGCCAGGATCTCGGTGCCGATCTTGTCCAGGGCGTCGGAGCGCGCCTGGATGCTGCCGGTGGCCCAGGCGGGGAAGGCGGCGGTGGCGGCGGCCACGGCGGCCTCGACATCGGCGGCGCTGCCCTGGGCGTACTGGCCCAGCACGTC
>NZ_LMCQ01000022.1 GCF_001424835.1 Variovorax sp. Root318D1
AGCTTGACCTTGTGCGGCGAATACATCGCCCACAGCGCCCGCTCCAGGTCCTTGCCCATTTGCGTGCTGTCCTGCGTGCCGAAGCGGCACCACTCGCTGCCCACGCAGGTCTTCACCGTGCGCAGGCTCTTGGCATAGGCAAAGCCCGAGGGCATGCCGATGTCCTTCCAGACCCCTTCCAGGTCTTCCTTCTTCACCCCCAGGAGGTCGATGCGCTGGCCGCCCGTGACCTTCACGGTCGGAATCTTGTACTTGTCGGCCGCRTCCGCGATGCGSCGCAGCTCGTCSGGCGTGGTGTGGCCGCCCCACATGCGCGGRATSACCGAATAGGTGCCGTCCTTCTGGATGTTGGCGTGGCTGCGCTCGTTGATGAARCGGCTCTGCGGATCGTCCTTGGCCTCCTTGGGCCAGGTGGAGATCAGGTAGTAGTTCACCGCCGGGCGGCAGGTCGCGCAGCCGTTGGGCGTGCGCCAGCCCAGGTTGCGGTAGACCGCGTCGTGCGTGAGGTAGTGTTCCTTCTTGATCGCTTCGCGCACGTCCTGGTGGCTCGCGTCGGTGCAGCCGCACACCGCCTTCTTCTTGGGCGTGGCCGAGTAGTCGCCGCCGGCGGTGAACATCAGGATCTGCTCCACCAGCCCGGTGCACGAGCCGCAGCTGGCGCTGGCCTTGGTGTGCTTCTTGACCTCGTCCAGGGTGAACAGGCCCTTGTCCTTGATGGCCTTGCAGATGGTGCCCTTGGTCACGCCGTTGCAGCCGCACACCTCGGCCTCGTCGGGCATGCTGGCGGCCTTGCTGTGGCCCTCGTGGCCGGTGTCGCCGATGTTGGATTCGCCGAACATCAGCTTGTCGCGGATGTCGTGCACGCTGCGCCCGTCGCGCAGGAGCTTGAAGTACCAGCTGCCGTCCACCGTGTCGCCGTACAGGCACGCGCCCACCAGCTTGTCGTCCTTGATCACCAGCTTCTTGTAGACCCCGCCGAAGGGGTCGCTCATGACGATCTCCTCGGTGCCTTCGCCGCCCATGAACTCGCCGGCCGAGAACAGGTCGATGCCSGTGACCTTSAGCTTGGTGGAGGTGAGSGASCCCAGGTAGCGCCCGATGCCGAACTGGGCCAGGTGGTTGGCCGCGACCTTGGCCTGCTCGAASARGGGGGCSACCAGGCCGTAGGCGATGCCGCGGTGGGCGGCGCATTCGCCCACCGAGTAGATGCGCGCATCGGTCACGGTCTGCAGGGTGTCGGTGACGACGATGCCGCGGTTGCAGTGCAGGCGCATCTTCTCGGCCAGCTCGGTGTTGGGGCGGATGCCCACGGCCATGACGACCAGGTCGGCGGCCACCTCGGTGCCGTCCTTGAAGCGGATGGCCTTGACSCGGCCCCCTTTGCCGTCSTCGGCGTCGCCCACCAGCTCCTGGGTCTGGGCGCCGATGAGGAACTTCAGGCCGCGGTCTTCCAGGGACTTYTGCAAGAGCTTGCCGGCCACGTCATCGAGCTGGCGCTCCATGAGCCAGGGCATGACGTGCACCACGGTGACGCTCATGCCGCGCAGCATCAGGCCGTTGGCCGCCTCCAGGCCCAGGAGGCCGCCGCCGATGACGACCGCGTTCTTGTGGGTGCGCGCGGTCTCGATCATGTAGTCGGTGTCGGCGATGTCGCGGTAGGCGATGACGCCCTTCAGGTCCTTGCCGGGCACGGGCAGCATGAAGGGGTTGGAGCCGGTGCACATCAGCAGGCGGTCGTAGGCGGCCTCGGTGACGGCGCCCTGCGCATCCACGGCGCGCACGATGCGCTTGACGCGGTCGACCTCGACCACCTTCTTGCCGGCGTGCAGGGTGATGTGGTTCTCGGTGTACCACTCCCAGCTGTTGAGCACGATCTCGTCCACGGTCTGCTCGCCGGCGAGCACGGGCGACANCATGTAGTCGGTGTCGGCGATGTCGCGGTAGGCGATGACGCCCTTCAGGTCCTTGCCGGGCACGGGCAGCATGAAGGGGTTGGAGCCGGTGCACATCAGGAGGCGGTCGTAGGCGGCCTCGGTGACGGCGCCTTGGGCATCCACGGCGCGCACGATGCGCTTGACGCGGTCGACCTCGACCACCTTCTTGCCGGCGTGCAGGGTGATGTGGTTCTCGGTGTACCACTCCCAGCTGTTGAGCACGATCTCGTCCACGGTCTGCTCGCCGGCGAGCACGGGCGACARSAGGATGCGGTTGTAGTTGGGGTGCGGCTCGGCACCGAAGACGGTGATGTCGTACAGGTCCGGGGCGAGCTTCAGGAGCTCCTCCARGGTGCGCACGCCGGCCATGCCGTTGCCGACCATCACGAGTTTGAGTTTCTGCATGGGGTGGGGCCTTTCGGGAATCAGCGGGTTCGAATCAAGCAATGGGAAGCACGCGGCGCGTGGAGAATCGCGCCATGAGCTTTGAAGTGGACATCGGCTACAGCAGCCAGCGCGGACCGCGCGAAGTGAACGAAGACTTTGCCGGCGCGGTCAACGCGCCGCCCGGCGAGGAGTCGCGCGGACTCATCGCGGCCATTGCCGACGGCGTGTCCACCGGCGGCCGCGGGCTGGAGGCGTCGCAGACCACGGTGATGGGGCTTTTGGCAGACTACTTCGCCACGCCCGACACCTGGGAGCCGACTGCCGCGCTCGACCGCCTGGTCGCCGCGCAGAACGCCTGGCTTGCCGATCACAACCGGCGCCGCCAGGGCGGAGGCACCGCGCTCACTACCTTGACGGCGCTGGTGCTGCATGGCCAGAGCTACACGCTGGCGCATGTGGGCGACACGCGTGCATGGCGCGTGCGCACCGACGGCGAGCCCGCCATGCTGCTGACGCAGGACCATGCCTTCGAGCATCCGGACATGCGCAGCCGGCTGACGCGCGCCATTGGCCTGGACGACCAGGTACGTGTCGACTACGCGCAGGGCGACGTGCGGGTGGGAGACTGCTTCGTGCTCACGTCCGACGGCGTGCATGGCGTGCTCAAGCCGCAGCGCCTGGCCGAGCTGGCCTTGCAGGGCGGTGCCGAGGATGCGAGCGAGGCGCTGGTGCGGGCGGCGCTTGATGCGGGCACACGCGACAACGCGACGGCGCTGGTCATTCGCGTGGTCGGCCTGGACGCACGGCAACTGGACGACGAGCTCGGCGACGGCCGCCGACTGGCCCCGCCGCCATTCTTGAAAGTGGGCGACGCGCTCGACGGCTACGTCGTCACCGGGCTCGTGGCCGACACCGGCGTGCACCTGCTGTACCAGGCCCGCAATGCGGCCACGCGCGAGTTGGTGGCGCTCAAGACCCTGCACCCTTCGCGCGCCAGCGATCCGCAGGAGCGAGCCATGCTCGCGCACGAAGCCTGGCTGGGTCAGCGCGTGGGAAGCGGCGGATTCGTGCGCGTGCACGAGCGGGCCGAAAACGCCAGCGCGCTCTACATCGTGTTCGACTGGCACGGAGGGCGCACGCTGGAGCAGATGCGCAAGTCCGGCGCGCGCGGAACGGTGGCCCAAGTGGTCACGGCGGCCATCGATGTGACCAAGGCGCTGGGCCGGCTGCACCGCCATGGCGTGGTGCATCGAGACATCAAGCCCGGCAACCTGCACCTGGGCGACGACGGGCGATGGCGCATTCTCGACCTTGGCGTGGCGCTGTCCGGACGCGAAGGCTCGGCCCAGCGCGAGTTGCATGCCGGCACGCCCAGCTACATCAATCCCGAGCAATGGGAGGGCGCCCATGCCGACCCCGGCAGCGACCTGTTCGCGCTCGGCGCCACGTTGTACCAGTGGCTCGGCGGGCACCTGCCCTACGGCGAGATCGAGCCCTACCAGGTGGCGCGCTACCGTCGCGATCCGGTCGCGCTCTCGCGCCTGCGGCCCGACGTGCCCGTGTGGCTCGACCACCTGGTGCGCAAAGCCGTTGCGCGCGATCCGAAGGAGCGCTTCGAAACCGCCGAGGAAATGCTGCTTGCCCTGGAGCGGGGCGCTTCCCGCCCCGTCAGTGCGCCCGCCGCCACGCCGCTGATCCGCCGCGACCCGGCCGCGCTCTACAAGATCGCGCTGGCCGTGTCGCTGCTGTTCAACGCACTGCTCGTGGTGTGGCTTCTCTTCCTGCCACGCTGACGGCGAGCGGAAGAAGGTCATGGGCGTGCCGCTTTCCGTGGTGGGACGTATTTCTTGGTTTCAGCCGGCTGGGGCGAGGTGCGCGCACGACCGCCTTTCTCGGCCCAGGTGCGGGTCCAGCGGATCTGCATGACGCGCATCACACCGAGCATCACGAGCGATAGCGCACCGAAGAACACGAAGCCCCAGACATAGCTGCCCAGGTACTGCTTCGACAGGCCCATGGCGTTGGGCACCAGGCCGCCGCCCAGCGCGCCGATCTCGCCGATCATGGAGCCGGCCACGGCGGTGCTCGTGGGCCAGCGCAGCGGCACCAGTTGGAACAGCGCGCCGTTGCCCGCACCCAGCGCGGCAAAGCACAGGATCAGCAGCAGCGTGGTGAGCGCCAGGGAGGACGAGGAGATGCCCACCAGCACGAGCCCGACAGCCACCACCAGCAGCACCACGGTGAGGGTGTTGACGCCGCCCCAGCGATCGGAGAGCCAGCCGCCCACGATGCGCACCGCGGCGCCCATGAAGGCGGCCAGCATCGTGAGCTGTCCGGCCTGCACCTTGCTCACGCCGAACTGGTCGTAGTAGTAGGAGGGCAGGAAGGTGATGAGGCCGATGAAGCCGCCGAAGGTCACACCGTAGATGAGGCTGAACACCCAGCCGTCTTTTTCGAACAGGCAGGCAATGTGCTCGCGGAAACTCGCGTGGCTGTCGACGTCGGGCGGCTCCTTGGCGAACACCACCATCACGATCATCGGCACCAGGATGGCGGCGGCCGCCACGGCATACACGGCCTGCCAGCCAAGCCATTGCGCGAGCGGCGGGGCCACCAGCACCGACACCGCGGTGCCGACATTGCCCGCACCCACCAAGCCCATGGCCAGGCCCTTGTGCTGCGGCGGGAACCAGCCCGAGCCCAGCGACAGCGCCACGCCGAAACTGGCGCCGGCAATGCCCAGCAACACGCCCATGGCGAGCAGGTCGTTGAAGCTCTTCACGAAGAAGAAGCCGAACAGCATGGCCACCGCGATCATGCCCATCTCGACCAGGGTGGCATTCTTGCGACCGATGTATTGCGAGAGGATGCCGAGCGGAAAGCGCATCAGCGCGCCCGCGATGATGGGCACCGACAGCATCAGGCCCTTCTGTGCGGGCGAGAGGTCGAAGGTCTCGCCGATGAAAGGCGCCATGGCGCCGTTCAGCACCCAGATGCAGCAGGAAAACGAGAAATACAGAAAGGCCGAGAACAGCGTCGGGCCGTGGCCTGATTGCAAGAAGGTCCTGAAACTGGACATGGCGTTCAATCGTGCGAAATGCCGCAGCGCAGCTCTTCGGGAGCCGTGTCGACGGACGGGGTTGGGGCGGAGTGCAGGCAGCGGACGCTGTCGGCGTGGGGGTGCTTCCCGGCATGGTCGATGCCGGGACAGATGCAGGAGTCTGCAGCTTCACCAAAGCGGTGCTTCGTTACACCGCACCCCGATCGATGCAAGAGCCGTGCCTGCGAAAAAGAGCCGGCGTGGCCTATGCTTGCCCTGCCTTCAACCGCTTTGCCATGATGTCCCTTCTCGTCGTTCTGCCCAATGAATTCGCCGAACCCGCGCCATTGCCGGAGCCGCTGCAGCAAGCGCTGGCGAGTGCCGGCGCCACCGTCAGCGAGCGGGCCACCTGCCACACGCTGGTGCAGCGGGTGGGTGCGTTTGCACCGCAACAGGTGCTGGCCTGGCTGCCGGCACCAGCGCATCAGCTGCAGACGCTGCTCGATGCGCTGAAGGAATGGAACGGCACCCCACCGTGCGCGTTCGGCCTCGTGAGCGCGCCGCTCGACGGCGCGCAGCACGAATCGCTGGTTTCGCTCGGTGTGCATGCGTGGATGCCGATCGATGCGCTCGACGGCGCTTCGCTGGCCGGGCTGACCGCCAGGGCGCAGGCCCGCTGGCAGCGCGAAGCCGCATTGCGCACCGAACTCGAGGGCCTGCGCACACGGATGGACGAGCGCAAGTGGGTCGATCGCGCCAAGGGCCTTTTGATGTCCGCACGGGGCATCGGCGAGGACGAAGCCTTCGGCCTGCTGCGCGGTGCGGCCATGCATGCCAACCTGAGGCTGGGCGAGGTGTCGCGCTCGGTGATCGAGGCCGCGCAATGGGCCGATGCCATCAACCGCGCCGGCCAGCTGCGCATGCTTTCGCAGCGGCTGGTGCGCGTGGCGGCGCAATTGCTCGCCGGCATCGACGTGCAGCGCGCGCGGGTGTTGCGCACGCAATCGACCGAGCGGGTGCAGCAGAACCTGGATCATCTGGCCACCCTCGATCTGGACGCGGCCGGTGTGAAGGCGCTGAGCGAGGTGCGGGCGGCCTGGGAGGAGTTGGCTGCCTTGCTGGCCGCGCGGCCGGCGCCGCAAGGGCTCGCCGACATCGATGCGCGAGGCGAGGCCTTGCTGTCGGCTGCCGAAGCCATGACGGACGCACTGGAAGCCTCCGGCGCGCGGCGCGCGCTGCGCATCGTGAACATCTGCGGCCGCCAGCGCATGCGCGCGCAGCGTCTCGCGAAAGATGCACTGCTCGCATCGACCATAGCGGCGGAGGCTTCGCGCGGTCGGCTGCTGCCGACCATGAACGAGTTCGAGGCCGCGCTGGGCGAACTGGAGCGCGCGCCCCTCAGCTCACCCGAGATTCGCGCCGCGCTGGTTGCCGCACGCGACGAATGGCTGCGCCTGGTGGGCGGCGTGCAGGCACTCGACAGCGCCGAGGGCCGCGCGACGCTGGTGCGTTCCAGCGAAGCACTGGTCGACACCTTCGAGCGCCTCACGGCCTGGTACGAGCACAGCTTGCAGGTCATCATGTCCTGACGCCGCTTGTGCCGCGCTCGCTGGTTCAGGCCGCGACCTTCTCCACGTGCGCCTGGCGCGTGTAGAGAAAATCGATCACGGCCTTGCGGGCGTGCACGTAGACGGGGTCTTCCGCCAGTTCCACGCGATTGCGCGGACGGGCGATGTCCACCGACAGCACTTCGCCAATGGTGGCGGCCGGGCCGTTGGTGAGCATCACGATGCGGTCGCTCAGGAGCACCGCCTCGTCGACGTCGTGCGTGACCATGACGACGGTGCTCTGCGTCTTCTGCACGATGGCGAGCAGCTCGTCCTGCAGCTTGGCGCGCGTGAGCGCGTCGAGGGCGCCGAAGGGCTCGTCCATCAGCAGCACCTTGGGTTCCATCGACAGCGCGCGCGCAATGCCCACACGCTGCTTCATCCCGCCAGATATCTCACCGGGGCGCTTCTGCGCTGCCGGCGTGAGGCCGACCAACGCGAGCGCCGCATCGGTGCGTGCGCGCAGCTGCGCCTTGTTTTCGGTGGCGGAAAACACGCGTTCGACCGCGAGGTAGACGTTCTCGAAGCAGGTGAGCCAGGGCAGCAGCGAGTGGTTCTGGAACACCACCGCGCGCTCCGGGCCCGGGCCCTTGATTTCCCTGTTGGCACACAGCAGCACGCCCTCCGTCGGCGTGGTCAGGCCGGCAATGAGGTTCAGCAGCGTCGACTTGCCGCAGCCCGAATGGCCGATAAGCGTGACGAACTCGCCCTTGGCCACGTTCAGGTTGACGCCCTGCAGCGCAAGGAAACTGCCCTTGGCGGTCTTGAAGCGCTGCTCGACGCCGTGGATCTCGATGTACTTGGAATCGTCGTTCATGATTTGACCTCTTCGAACGTGAATGCCGTTGCAAGCTTGATGAGCGCGAACTCCAGCACCAAACCGACGATGCCGATGACGAAGATCGCGATGATGATGTTGGCGACGTTGAGGTTGTTCCACTCGTCCCACACCCAGAAGCCGATGCCGACGCCGCCGGTGAGCATTTCGGCTGCAACGATCACGAGCCACGCGGTGCCCACGGCCAGGCGCACGCCCGTGAGCATGTAGGGCAGCACGGCGGGGAAGAGGATCTTGGTGAAGATCTTCCACTCGGACAGGTTCAGCACCTTGGCCACGTTCATGTAGTCGCTCGGAACGCGCTGCACACCCACGGCGGTGTTGATCACCATCGGCCAGATCGAGCAGATGAAGATGGTCCAGATGGCCGCCGGGTTGGCGCCCTTGAAAACCAGGAGTCCGATGGGCAGCCATGCGAGCGGCGACACCGGACGCAGCAGGCTGATGAGCGGATTGAACATGCGCGAAAGAAACTCGAAGCGCCCGATCGCAAAGCCCGCCGGAATGCCAACGGCCGCGGCCAGCCCGAAGCCCAGCGCCACGCGCTGCAGCGACGAGAGCACGTTCCAGCCGACGCCCTGGTCGTTAGGACCCTTGCTGTAGAACGGATCGCTGAACACGGTCAGCGCCTGCTGCCAGGTGACCAGCGGCGACGGAAAGCCGGTGGTGCTTTTCATGGCGACCAGCTCCCAGATCAGCACCAGGAGGCCGAAGCCCGCGAGCGGCGGCAGCACGCGCATCCAGAAGGCGCGCAGGTCGATGGATATGCGTGGTTTTTGCTCCCTTTCCTTTGTGGGGAGGGGAGCGGGGAGAGGGGCAGCCTCGGCGCGGGGCACGCCTTCGCTCCGGCCCTCGGCCGCACGCGGGAGGGGGAGAGATGCGTCCATCGGCGAATGAAATACAGCACTGACCATGATGTGTTTCTCCTCAGACATGCAGCTTGAACGAATCGGCGTACTTCTTCGGGTCCTTGCCGTCCCAGACGGTGCCGTCGAAGAGCTTGCTGGTGCGCAATACGTCCTTGGGGACCGGCGTCTGCGTGGCGGCCGCGGCCTGCTTGTAGATGTCGATGCGGTTGATCTCGGTGGCCACCTTCAGGTAGTCCGGATGCTCCTTGAGCAGGCCCCAGCGCTTGTGTTGCGTGAGGAACCACATGCCGTCCGACAGGTAGGGGAAGGTCACGGCGCCGCCGTTGTAGAACTTCATGTGGTTGGGGTCGTCCCAGCTCTTGCCCATGCCGTTGACGTAGCGCCCCAGGATGCGCTGGTTGATGGCGTCCACGCTGGTATTGACGTAGCTCTTGTCGGCAATGGTCTCGGCCATCTTGTTCTTGTTCTGCAGGCCCGCATCGATCCACTTGCCGGCCTCGATGATGGCCGCGGTGACGGCGCGGGCGGTGTTGGGGTACTTCTTGACGAAGTCGCCGGTGGTGCCGAGCACCTTCTCCGGATGGTCCTTCCAGATGTCCTGCGTGGTGATGGCCGTCACGCCGATGCCGTCCATGATCGCGCGCTGGCCCCAGGGCTCGCCCACGCAGTAGCCGTCCATGTTGCCCACGCGCATGTTGGCCACCATCTGCGGAGGCGGCACGGTGATGTTCTTGACGTCCTTGAAAGGATCGATACCGGCCGATGCCAGCCAGTAGTAGAGCCACATGGCGTGGGTGCCCGTGGGAAATGTCTGGGCAAAGGTGTATTCGCGCTTTTCGCTGGCGATGAGCTTGGCGAGCGAGGCCGCGTCCACTGCGCCCTTGTCGGCCAGCTTCTTCGACAGCGTGATGGCCTGGCCGTTGTTGTTCAGCGTCATGAGCACGGCCATGTCCTTCTTGGGACCGCTCAGGCCCAAGTGCATGCCGTAGACCAGCCCATAGAGCACGTGCGCCATGTCCAGATCGCCGTTGGCGAGCTTGTCGCGCACGCCTGCCCAACTGGCTTCCTTGCTGGGAACGATCTTCACGCCGTATTTCTTGTCGATGCCGAGCACCGAGGCCATCACCACGCTCGCACAGTCGGTCAGCGGAATGAAGCCGATCTTCACTTCCTCCTTCTCCGGCTTGTCGGAGCCCTGGGCCCAGACGGCGGCGCGCAGGGCGGGATCGATTCCCACGGCGCCAATGGCGGCGGCTTGCAGTACGCGGCGGCGGCTGAGGCTGGTTTTCAGCAGGTCGGTCATGTGACGGGCTCCGGTTGAAGGACAACAAAAAGGAAAAGCAAAAAACAAAAAAGGCGTCCGCACCGCGCAAGGGCCGCTCGAAAACGAGCCCTTGCGGGATGGGGACGCCTTTGTCCGATGTCGGTGGCAAACACCCGCCGTTGGGTATTTGCCTGCCTGGGACCCAGGGGTCCATGTACTACTTCAGCAAACTGTGTGCCAGCTTTTCGAGCCCCTTATCCGCTATCAAATAGGCAGCAGGAGAGTGGCTAGCGGCGTGTTTCCCGGTTCACTGGAACTGAAAGCTGCTTGCGTGCACGATTGTTGTGCGCCGCACCAATTCGTGCGCGCGTGCCCGCTTCTTCAGCGCTCGGGCGCCTCGGCCAGGGGCAGGTAATCGGCCATGGCGAGCATCGACTCGGCCACGTCGACGAGCCGGCGCTTCTGGTTCATGGCTGTCTTGAGCAACATCTTGTGGGCTTCGGCCTCGGTCATCCGGCGGTGTGCCATCAAGAGGCCCTTGGCACGCTCGACCAGCTTGCGCTCATTGAGCGAGGCCCGCACGGTTTCGAGCTCGTCGCTCATGGCCTGCAGGCGGCGCGATTGCTCCTGAACCATGTGGAGCACCGAGCGCTCCAGGTGCCGGCCGTAAGGGGCGGGCTCGGTGGCCTGGGTGTCGGCGTCGTCGAAGAACGCCGCGCCTTCGGTTTGGGGCGCCAGGGTGCCAAGCACTTCCTCGTACCTCTGCAACTCGCTGCGCGCCTGCGTGGTCTTGCGGGCGCACAGCTCGCGCAGGTCGGTGGCCAAGCGGTCCTCGACGGTCTTCATGGTGTCGATGCGGCGCGTGCAGCTGTCGAACCACGCCTGGCTCAACCGGGGGTCGGGCACGGCCGCCGCGGCCGCCTGGGCCGACGTCACGCTCATCCGGCGCATGCGCTCGATCTCGGCCGTGGCCGCGTCAGACTGGCTGTGATGCCAGAGCGCCAGCACGCCGCTGCTGGAGAAATCGATAAAGACCTGGAAGCAACGCTCCTGCAGTTCGATGAGATGAAGCCATTGCTGGCGCTGTGACTCGTCGCGGCGGCCCACGGCCAGCGAAGCGGCGCCGAAAGCGCGCTCCTGGCCCGCGAATTCCTTGCCCTGCATGAAATTGAACATCGCAACCAGGAGCCGCGAGATTTCGGGGTCGGTGGCGCCGTCGGCCGCTTCGAACACCACGGCCAGCAAACCGGCAACGAGCTTGGCGAAGGCCGCGGTGGCCTGCGCCGGCGTGAGCTCGAGCGCGCCGACGCGGCGGCGCAGCGCGGGCAGGCCGTCGAACCCCGGGAGCACCCAGGCAATGCGGCTGAAGAGGCGGGCGCTGTTGCCGGCGGTGGCGCCTGGGCGCGCCTCGGTCTCGAGCTGGTCGAATCCGGCGCGTACCGCCTGTTCAAGCGCCAGGCATTCGGCAATCTGAGGATCGCGCTGGTCGGCGAAGCGGACGCCCCGCGAGGCGAGAAAGACGTTCGACATGCCGCGCTCCCGCTGCAGCGCGTGGACGAGCCGCGCGATCAGGCCGACCAGGTCGCTGGTGCGCGCGAGCTGGTCCAGCTCGTCGATTTCGCACTTTCTGGCGGCGATCAGAAAACTCAGTCCGGATTTCATGGTGGGGAAGGGAGGGCGACAGGGGTGCTGCAACATCCGTGCCGTGCGGGATTGGCACCCCGCCTACACTCGCAGGATGCTTCTCCTGGGAATCGAATCCTCCTGCGACGAAACCGGCGTGGCGCTGGTCGAATCGCACGGCAACGCGCTGCCGCTGCTGCGCGCGCACGCGCTGCACAGCCAGATCGCCATGCACCAGGCCTATGGCGGCGTGGTGCCCGAACTGGCCAGCCGCGACCACATCCGCCGCGTGCTGCCGCTGACCGAAACCGTGCTGGCCGAGGCGGGGCGCTCGCTGGCCGAAATCGACGTGGTCGCCTACACGCGGGGGCCAGGCCTCGCCGGCGCCTTGCTGGTGGGGGCGGGCGTGGCCTGCGCGCTGGGCGCGGCGCTCGGCAAGCCGGTGCTCGGCGTGCATCACCTCGAAGGGCACCTGCTATCGCCGTTTCTGAGCGCGGATCCGCCGGAATTTCCGTTCGTGGCGCTGCTGGTGTCGGGTGGACATACGCAGCTGATGCGGGTCGATGGCGTCGGGCGCTACCAACTCCTGGGCGAAACCATCGACGACGCGGCCGGCGAGGCCTTCGACAAGAGCGCCAAGCTGATGGGGCTGCCGTACCCGGGCGGCCCCTGGCTGGCCAAGCTGGCGGAAGAGGGCAGCGCCACCGCCTTCAAGCTGCCGCGGCCGCTTTTGCACAGCGGCGATCTGGATTTTTCCTTCGCCGGACTGAAGACCGCCGTGCTGACGCAAGCCAAGAAGCTGGGCGCCGCGCTCGAGGCGAACAAGGCTGACCTTGCCGCATCGACGCAGGCGGCGATCGTGGAGGTGCTGCTGAAAAAGTCGATGGCGGCGCTCGAGCAGACCGGCCTCAAGCGGCTCGTGGTGGCTGGCGGAGTAGGGGCGAACCGAAGCCTGCGCGAGCAGCTGAACGCCGCCTGTGCCAAGCGCGGCGTGCGCGTGCACTATCCGGAACTGCACCTGTGCACCGACAACGGCGCGATGATCGCCATGGCGGCCGCCATGCGGCTGCAGTCGGGTTTGGCCGAGGCCAGCGAACGCTATGCCTTCGACGTCAAGCCGCGATGGCCCATGGCTTCGCTGATGACGCCCGAGACACCCTCGCAGGTGCCCGCCTAGCCGCAGGTCGCGGCGAGCGCCCGAGCGACGGCACCGGCAGCACATCGAGCATGTTGCGCCACAGCTGGCGCCACTGCGGCCAGTCGTGGCCGCCTTCGGTGGTGAAGACGCGGCCTTCGGGCAAGGCGTCGGCCAGCAGCTTGTGGTTGCTGGCAAAGCGGTCGTCCAGGCCGAAGCCGAGATAGAGCTGCGGCAGCTTCTGTCCCTGCTGGGGTTCCAGGTATTGCTTGAACCACGGCCACAGCTTGCGGTCGACTTCCTCGTCCGGCAGCGGGCCGGGTGGGGCCTGCCACGCGCGCAGGCCGCCGGCCTTGAGGATCTCGGCGCCGAGAACGCGCCGCCCGAGGTACGGGGCCAGCGCGACGATGCCGTCGACCGAGCCCGGCCTGGACAGTTCGTGGATCAGCGCGCCGAAGCCGCCGATCGAAATGCCCACGAGCCAGATCGATTTGTAGCCCAAGGCCCGCTGGGGTTCGATGACGTCCGCGTGCAAGCGCTCGCTCAGCGTCTGGTCGTAATAGTAGGAAACGTCGGCATCCACCAGCAGCGAATCGGCCGCCAGGTGGCGCTCGCGGACGGCGCTGATGAAGCCTTCGCGCTCGAATTCGTCGGGTTTCAGATAGGCGCCCGGCAGGAAGACCAGGAGCGTATCGGACCGTTCATCGTCTTTGGCTGACTTGAGGTGCGTGATCATGGTGTGCCTTGAGGGGGCACCCGAATCCGCACCGCCGAGATTCGGTGCGCTTGCGAGACGCCCACGAAGAGGAAAAATGTGAAAACGTCACATGATGTGACGTTATCCGCTGCCCTATTGTGAATAGGGAGTGCGAATAAAGTCAAAAACAAAAGTTAACGACACTTTCCTCTCGGGGGCTTTGCAAGATCAGTTGATCTGCAGCGCAGAAACCTGGCTGGCGGGCACCTTTTTGCCGAGTTTCAGCGTGAGCACGCCGTTTTCGAGCTTGGCTTCGCTGGCAGCCACGTCGATGTCCAGCGGCAGCTCGTACGCAGCCTTGAACTGGCGCTTGGCTTCGGCCTTGCTGTCGATGCGAACCACGGCACCTTCGATGCCAATTGTGAGGTCTTCGCGCGAGAAGCCCGGCACATCGAGGGAGAGCGTCCAGCTCTTGTCGTCCTGTTCGACGAGCGGCGAGCGGCTTGCTCCAGCGAAGGCTTCGTTCACGAAGCGCTCGAAGGCGCGATCATACGAGCGGGGAGCGAAGCGGGCCGTGCGAAGGGTGGGTGCGAAAAACATTTGAAAACTCCTGAATGAACACAATGGGGACAAGGAATGTGTGTCCCTTACACTGCGCGGCCATTCAATCCTGAGTGCCGCTTGACACCTCATCTAGGCATCGCCGCACCCGTTTCAAGACAATGAACCCCCCCTTTATTTGGCGTCGCAAGGCCTTGAAATTTGCAGCGCTGGCGCTATGCGCAGCGCCCTTTGCCGCGCAGGCCCAGGCACCCACGGCGCCGCCCGCCCCCATTCGACTGGCGCTGATCGAAAGCATGAGCGGCCCATTCGCCAACACGGGCGAGGCGGTGTTCCGCAACCTGCTGTGGGCCGTGGAACGCGTCAATGCGCGCGGCGGCGTCAAGCTGCCGGGTGTGCCTGGTGGCGCACGGCCGCTGCAGCTCGACCGCTATGACAGCAAGGGGCAGAACGAGGAAGCGCTGTCGGCCCTGCGCGCGGCCATGGACGACGGCGCGCGCATCGTGCTGCAGGGCAACTCCTCGGCCACCGCCGCGGCGCTGGTCGATGCCATCGAGAAGAACAACGAGCGCGATCCCTCGCGGCGCGTGATCTTTCTCAACTACGCGGCCGTCGATCCAGTGCTCACCAACGAGCGCTGCAGCTTCTGGCACTTTCGCTTCGACGCTCATGCCGACATGCGCGTGGCCGCGCTGATGGAAGTGGTGAAGGACGATGCGGCGCTAAAGCGCGCATACCTCATCGGCCAGGACTACAGCTTTGGCCAGGCGGTGCTGCGCGAATCGAAGCGCCAACTGGGCGTGCAACGGCCGGACGTGGAAATCGTCGGGGACGAGCTGCACCCCATGGGCAGGGTGAAGGACTTCGCGCCCTACGCCAGCAAGATCATTGCGAGCGGCGCGCAGGCTGTGTTCACCGGAAATTGGGGCAACGACCTCACGCTGCTGGTGAAGGCGGCGCGCGAGGCCGGATTCAACGGCACCTTCTATACCTTCTATGGCAACGCGCTCGGTGCGCCCGCGGCCATCGGCGACGCCGGCATCGGCCGCGTGATCGCGGTGGCCGACTGGCTGCCCAACGTGCAGACCGCGCAGTCGGAGACGTTCTACCGCGCCTTCCGCACGCGCTTTCCCAAGCCGGCCGACGACTACGTGCACATGCGCATGCAACTGCTCGTGGAGTCGCTCGCGCAGTCGATCGAACGCGCGGGCAGTGTCGAGGCAGTGGCCCTCGCGCGAGCACTCGAGCAGGCCGACGTGAGCCTTTATGGACAGCGCGGCCGCATGCGCGCGGCCGACCACCAGTTTCAGCAGCAGCTCGTGGTGGGCGTGATGGACAAACAGGGCCGACCGGGTGTGCAGTTCGATGTCGAAGGGTCGGGCTACGGCTTTCGCGTGATCAAGACCATTGCACCTGAACGCGCCGAACTGCCGACCAGCTGCAAAATGAAAAGAATCTAGGAAACGAAGACATGCGCGAAGCCATTCACAACCTCGAAGCCTCCAAGATCCGGGAGGTTGCCAATGCCGGGCTCGGCCGCGACGACGTGCTCGCGTTCTGGTTCGGCGAAAGCGACGAGGTCACGCCCGAGGTGATCCGACAGGCGGCCATCGACTCGCTGCAGCGCGGCGAAACTTTTTATGCGCACAACCTCGGGCTGCCCGAACTGCGCGAGGCGATCGCCGGCTACACAAGCAAGCTGCATCCCAAGGTCGATGCGTCGCGCATCGCCGTCACCTCCGGCGGCGTCAGCGCGCTGATGCTGGCGGTGCAGGCGCTGGTCGACGCAGGCGACGAGGTGGTCGCGGTCACGCCGGTGTGGCCCAACCTCACGGCGCAACCCGCCATCCTCGGTGCTCACGTGCGCACGGTGTCGCTGGTGCCCGCTGACGGGCAGTGGACGCTCGACCTGGCCGCTTTGCGCAAGGCGGTCACGCCGAAGACCAAGCTCTTGATCGTCAATGCGCCCAACAACCCCACCGGCTGGACCATGACGCGCGAAGAGCAGCAGGCCGTGCTGGACCACTGCCGCGAAACCGGCACCTGGATCCTGGCCGACGAGGTGTACGAGCGCCTTTACTTCGAATCGACGCCCAACGGCTGCGCACCCAGCTTTCTCGACATATCGAAGCCCGACGACCGGCTGGTGGTGACGCACAGCTTCTCGAAGAGCTTCCTCATGACCGGCTGGCGCCTGGGCTGGCTCGTGCTGCCGCCCGCGTTGGTCGAGGGCATCGGTAAGCTGATCGAGTTCAACACCTCCTGCGCCAGCGTCTTCACCCAGCGCGCCGCCGTCGCCGCCATTGAACACACCGCCGAGATCACGCCCCGCGTGGTCGCCCACCTGAAGCAGTGCCGCGACACCCTCGTGCCCCTCCTGGCCGCACTCCCCGGCGTTCAGGTCGCCCCCGCCAAAGGCGGCATGTACGCCTTCTTCCGCCTCGAAGGCTTCGGCGATTCCCTCGACCTGGCCAAACGCCTGGTCGTCGAAGCCGGCCTCGGCCTCGCTCCCGGCAACGCCTTCGCCCCGGAAGCGCAAGGCTGGCTGCGCTGGTGCTTCGCCTCCAAAGACCCCCAGCGACTTGTCCAAGGCGTCGAGCGCCTGAAAACCTGGCTCGCCGCCCAGAAATAGGCGCCACGCCAAAATCGCGCCCGGCGAAGCCCGGGCCGTTCGGGAACACCGCGGAACCGGCTTTGCCGGGCCGCCAGTGTTGCCCCACTGAGGGGGAACGAGCTACACGAAGTGAGCGAGAACGGGGGAGGGTTATAATCCCATGGCTTTGCATGCCGCAAGGCGCACGGTGAGGGCAGTTCCAGCGCTCACCGCAAGTCAAACATCCCGGAACAAGGAAATCATCATGATCGCAGCCTCCATCAAGGCCGAAGTCGTCAAGGACAACGCCCGCGCCGCCAACGACACCGGCAGCCCGGAAGTGCAAGTTGCACTGCTGACCGCCCGTATCAACGAGCTCACCCCCCACTTCAAGACGCACGCCAAGGACCACCATGGTCGTCGCGGCCTGCTGCGCATGGTGAGCCGCCGCCGCAAGCTCCTGGACTATCTCAAGTCCAAGGACGCCGACCGCTACACCGCGCTGATCGCCAAGCTGGGTCTGCGCAAGTAAACCGAATCGCATGAAAAAACGCCTGGGTTAGTCCGCTAGCTCAGGCGTTTTTTACTTCGCGATCCCACTTTCGGAGTGCCAAAACAGAGCGAAGCTGTGTCATTCCAATGAAGTTCCCGCCGAGCTTCGCTGGAATGGCATCGTGTTCTGAGAAGCCTCCGCCCCTGCGGAACTGCTGAATGCAGGTCTCCGCCATCAAAACAGGAGCAAAACATGAGCCTCTTCAACAAAGTCACCAAGTCCTTCCAATGGGGCGACAAGACTGTCGTCATGGAAACGGGTGAAATCGCCCGCCAGGCCAGCGGCGCCGTGGTGGTTGACATCGACGGCACCGTGATCCTCGCGACCGTGGTCGCCTCCAAGACCGCCAAGCCGGGCCAGGACTTCTTCCCGCTGACCGTCGACTACATCGAGAAGACCTACGCCGCGGGCAAGATTCCCGGCAGCTTCTTCAAGCGCGAAGCCAAGCCCAGCGAACACGAAACCCTGACCAGCCGCCTGATCGACCGTCCGATCCGCCCGCTGTTCCCCGAAGGTTTCCTGAACGAAGTGCACGTGGTCATCCACACGCTGTCGCTCAACCCCGAAGTCGACGCCGACATCGCCGCCATGATCGGCGTGAGTGCCGCTCTGTCGATCTCCGGCATTCCCTTCAGCGGCCCGATCGGCGCTGCGCGCGTGGGCTACGTCAATGGCCAGTACGTGCTGAATCCGGGTCAGACCGCCCGCAAGGATTCGCAGATGGACCTCGTCGTTGCCGGTACCGAAGCCGCCGTGCTGATGGTCGAATCCGAAGCACAGCAACTCAGCGAAGAAATCATGCTGGGCGGCGTGGTGTTCGGCCACGAACAAGCCAACATCGCGATCAACGCGATTCATGAACTCGTGCGCGACGCCGGCAAGCCGGTGTGGGACTGGCAAGCGCCGGCCGAAGACGAAGCCTTCGTCGCCAAGGTCAAGAGCCTGGCCGAGGAAAAGCTCCGCGCCGTCTATCAAATCCGCAGCAAGCAAGCCCGCACGCAAGCCCTGCGCGAAGCCAATGCCAGCGTGATGAGCACGCTGAAGGAAAGCGGCGAACCCTTCGACGCCGGCAAGGTCAACGACCTGTTGTTCTCGATCGAATCGAAGATCGTCCGCAGCCAGATTCTCTCGGGCGAACCCCGCATCGACGGCCGCGACACGCGCACCGTGCGCCCCATCGAGATCCGCAACTCCGTGCTGCCGCGCACCCACGGCTCGGCGCTGTTCACGCGCGGCGAGACGCAGGGCCTGGTCATCACCACGCTCGGCACCGAACGCGACGCACAGCGCATCGATGCGCTGGCCGGCGAGTACGAAGACCGCTTCCTGTTCCACTACAACATGCCTCCCTTCGCCACCGGTGAAGTGGGCCGCATGGGCTCGACCAAGCGCCGCGAAATCGGCCACGGCCGCCTGGCCAAGCGCGCGCTCGTCGCCGTGCTGCCGACCAAGGAAGAATTCCCGTACACCATTCGCGTGGTGTCGGAAATCACCGAGTCGAACGGCTCCTCGTCGATGGCTTCGGTCTGCGGCGGCTGCCTGTCGATGATGGACGCCGGCGTGCCGATGAAGGCCCACGTGGCCGGCATCGCCATGGGCCTCATCAAGGAAGACAACCGCTTTGCGGTGCTGACCGACATCCTGGGCGACGAAGATCACCTGGGCGACATGGACTTCAAGGTGGCCGGCACGACCAACGGCATCACCGCGCTGCAGATGGACATCAAGATCCAGGGCATCACCAAGGAAATCATGCAGGTCGCACTGGCCCAGGCCAAGGAAGCGCGCATGCACATCCTCGGCAAGATGCAGGAAGCCATGGGCGAAGCCAAGACCGAGGTGTCGCAGTTCGCACCGCGCCTGACCACGCTGAAGATCAACCCGGAGAAGATCCGCGACGTGATCGGCAAGGGCGGCGCGGTCATTCGCGGCCTGCAGGAAGAAACCGGCACGACGATCAACATCGACGAAGACGGCACCATCACCATCGCCTCGACCGATCCGGAAAAGGCGGAGTTCGCAAAGCGCCGCATCGAGCAGATCACCGCTGAAGTCGAAATCGGCAAGGTCTACGAAGGCCCGGTCACCAAGATTCTGGACTTCGGTGCGCTCATCAACCTGCTGCCCGGCAAGGACGGCCTGCTGCACATCAGCCAGATCGCGCACGAACGCGTCGAGAAGGTGACCGACTATCTGAGCGAAGGCCAGATCGTCAAGGTCAAGGTTCTCGAGACGGACGAAAAGGGCCGCGTCAAGCTGTCCATGAAGGCCCTGAGCGAGCGTCCGGCCGGCATGGAGTACCAGGAACGTGCACCGCGCGAAGACCGTGGCGACCGCGGTGATCGCGGCGGCGAGCGCCGCGAGCGTTCGGACCGTGGCGACCGTGGCGGCGATCGCGGTGGCGATCGTGGCGAACGTGCGCCGCGTTTCAACAACGAGCAGCAACAGCAGCCGCGCAACGAGCAGCCGCAGGCGCCCGTGGGCGAGCCGCAGTACGCACCGCGCGAACCGCAAGAGTAAGTAGAGAAGGGCGCAACGGCAGCTTTGCCGTTGCCATCTTTTTGAACAAGCTAACCACGCCCGTTCCGCGGGCGTTCGTTGCAGGCCAAAGACCATGAAAGCCATTGAAATCACTTCGTACGGCGCCCCTGAGGTGCTGCGCGCCGTGGAGCGTCCCGATCCGGTGGCCGGTGCGGGCGAGTTGCTGATTCGCGTGGCGGCCAGCGGTGTGAACCGTCCGGACGTGCTGCAGCGCAAGGGGCACTATCCGGTGCCGCCGGGCGCCTCCGACCTGCCGGGCCTCGAAGTGGCCGGCGAGATCGTGTCGGGCGATGCTGCAGCCTTGGCCGAAGCGGGTTTCAAGATCGGCGACCGTGTCTGCGCGCTGGTCGCGGGCGGTGGCTATGCCGAACTGTGCGTGGCGCCCGTGGCGCAATGCCTGCCGGTGCCCAAGGGGTGGAGCGATACCGAGGCAGCGTCGCTGCCCGAGACCTTCTTCACCGTCTGGAGCAACGTGTTCGAGCGGGGCCGCCTGCAAAAGGGCGAGACCCTGCTGATCCAGGGCGGATCCAGCGGCATCGGCGTGACGGCCATCCAGATCGCCAAGGCGCTGGGTGCCACGGTGATCGTCACGGCTGGTAGCGACGACAAGTGCGAAGCCTGCAAGGCGCTGGGCGCCGATCACGCCATCAACTACCGCACGAGCGACTTCGCCGAAGAGGCGAAGAAGCTCACCGGCGGCAAGGGCGTGGACGTGATTCTCGACATGGTGGCTGGCGACTACGTGGCGCGCGAGATCGAATGCATGGCCGAAGACGGCCGGCTCGTGATCATCGCGGTGCAGGGCGGCGTCAAGAGCGACTTCAACGCGGGTCTGGTGCTGCGCAAGCGGCTGGTGATCACTGGCTCGACGCTGCGTCCGCGGCCCGTGGCGTTCAAGGGCGCCATTGCCAAGGCGCTGCGCGAGAAGGTCTGGCCGCTGCTTGAAAGCGGTGCGGTCAAGCCCGTGATCCACAGCACCTTTGCAGCGGGCGGCGAACCCAGCGGCGCAGCACAGGCGCATGCGCTGATGGAATCCAACCAGCACATCGGCAAGATCGTGCTGACATGGTGATGGGTAACAACACGATGACAACGACCAAAAAGAAGCTGATCGCGGGCAACTGGAAGATGAACGGCAGCCTGGCCGCCAACGAGGCGCTGGTGAAGGCCTTGCAGCAGGGTTTGGCCGCGTCGCCGGCCAGCTGCGACATCGCGCTTTGCGCGCCGGCCCCATATTTCGCCCAACTGCAATCGCTGCTGGCGGGCTCTACGGCCATGGCGCTGGGCGCACAGGATATTTCGGCGCACCCGCAAGGTGCGTTTACCGGCGAGCAGTCAGCGGCCATGCTGAAGGAATTCGGCGTGCGCTATGCGATCGTCGGCCATTCGGAGCGCCGCCAGTACCACGGCGAGACCGACGAAGCGGTGGCGGCCAAGACGGCGGCTGCGCTGGCAAATGGCATCACGCCAATCGTCTGCGTGGGCGAAACGCTGGCCGAGCGCGAAGCGGGCCATACCGAGGAAGTGGTCAAGCGCCAGCTGGCCGCAGTGATCCACGTCAACGGCCATTGCATCAGCGAAATCGTCGTGGCTTACGAGCCGGTCTGGGCCATTGGCACGGGCAAGACGGCCACGCCGGAACAAGCGCAAGCGGTGCATGCCGTGCTGCGGGCGCAACTGCACCACGCCGCCAGCGAGCACGCGGCCGGCATCTGCATTCTCTATGGCGGCAGCATGAACGCGGCCAACGCCGCAGAGCTGCTCGCGCAGCCTGACATCGACGGTGGCCTCATTGGTGGCGCGTCGCTCAAGGCTCCCGACTTTTTGCAGATCATTTCTGCCGCCGCTCGCTGAACGCGAGCCGCGGCTGCCATCAATTAGGAGTAAGAACGAATGAATGTGGTCCTCAATCTTCTGGTCGGCGTGCAAATGCTGTCGGCCCTTGCAATGATCGGGCTGATCCTGATCCAGCACGGCAAGGGCGCCGACATGGGCGCGGCCTTCGGCAGCGGCAGCGCCGGTAGCCTGTTCGGTGCCAGCGGCAGCGCGAATTTCCTTTCGCGCACCACGGCCGTCCTGGCGGCGGTGTTCTTTGCCTGCACGCTGCTGCTGGCCTACTTCAGCCATGCACGGCCCGCGGGCGGCGGCAGCTTGCTGGAACGCGCGGCCGTGGGGGCGCCTGCTGCGCCCGCTTCCGGTGCCGCGGGGCAGATTCCCGCGGGACAGATTCCTTCCGGGACTTCGGGCGCCGCTGCGCCGGCCAAGGCACCCGCTTCGGCGCCGGCCGCACCGGTTTCGGGCCCGGGCCAGATCCCGAGCAAATAATCAAGTTGTTTTCATGAAGTCGCCAGCAAGAAACGGCTTCATTTCAGGGTAAACTCTAAAGCTGTTCGGAAAGCCAAACACCTTTCCAGGTACCTCATGCCATCCGAACAAAAAACCGCGGTCGTGGTGAAATTGGTAGACACGCTATCTTGAGGGGGTAGTGGCGAAAGCTGTGCGAGTTCGAGTCTCGCCGACCGCACCAAATCTCACTGGCAGAAAACCTCATTCAGAGCGTTTTCCTGCCGGTGGCAAGCGGTGAAAAATCTCCCGATGAACCTCGATTCCTATCTCCCCGTCCTTTTGTTTATTTTGGTCGGTGTCGGTGTAGGTGTCGCACCGCAAGTCATCGGCTACATCCTGGGTCCCAATCGGCCCGACGCAGCGAAGAACGCTCCCTACGAGTGTGGCTTCGAGGCCTTCGAGGATGCGCGCATGAAATTCGACGTGCGCTATTACCTCGTCGCCATTCTCTTCATCCTGTTCGATCTCGAGATTGCCTTTCTCTTTCCGTGGGCCATCGCGCTCAAGGAAATCGGCGCCGTCGGCTTCTGGGCCATGATGATCTTTCTCGCCATCCTCGTCGTGGGCTTTGTCTACGAGTGGAAAAAAGGCGCGCTCGACTGGGAATGACAAGGAATCGACAAAATGGCCATTGAAGGCGTCATGAAGGAAGGCTTCGTCACCACCACCTACGACTCGGTGGTGAACTGGGCGAAGACCGGATCACTTTGGCCGATGACTTTCGGTCTGGCCTGCTGCGCGGTCGAAATGATGCACGCGGGCGCGGCCCGCTACGACATCGACCGTTTCGGCATGCTGTTTCGGCCCAGCCCTCGCCAGTCCGATCTGATGATCGTGGCCGGCACGCTGTGCAACAAGATGGCGCCGGCGCTGCGCAAGGTCTACGACCAGATGCCTGAGCCGCGCTGGGTGCTCTCGATGGGCTCGTGCGCCAATGGCGGCGGGTACTACCACTACAGCTATTCGGTGGTGCGCGGCTGCGACCGCATCGTGCCTGTCGACGTCTATGTGCCGGGTTGTCCGCCCACCGCCGAAGCCTTGCTCTACGGCGTGATCCAGCTGCAGCAGAAGATTCGCCGCACCAACACCATTGCCCGCGCCTGAGGGATTGCCGACGATGACTGACTTTGCAATATCGCCGGAGGTGCTGCGCGCCACCATTGCCGAGACGCTCGGTGCCCGCGCCAAGAGCGTGACGCTCGCGTTGGGCGAGGTGACCGTGGTGGTGGGTGCCGACGCCTACATCGAGGTGGCCACGCTGCTGCGCGACGCACCTGGCTGCCGCTTCGAGCAGCTGATCGACCTCTGCGGCATGGACTACTCCGACTACCGCGAAGGCGAGTGGCAGGGCGAGCGCTACTGCGTCGTCACGCACCTGCTTTCGGTGAGCCTCAACCAGCGCGTGCGCCTCAAGGTGTTTGCGCCCAACGAAGACCTGCCGGTGGTCGATTCGCTCCAGCCCGTCTGGAATGCCGCCACCTGGTTCGAGCGCGAAGCCTTCGACCTCTACGGCATCGTGTTCGAGGGCCATGACGACCTGCGCCGCATTCTTACGGACTACGGTTTCATCGGCCATCCGTTCCGCAAGGACTTCCCGGTGTCGGGGCACGTCGAAATGCGCTACGACGAAGAGCAGAAGCGCGTCGTTTACCAGCCGGTATCGATCGAGCCACGAGAAATCACCCCGCGCGTGATTCGCGAAGACAACTACGGCAGCGGTTTGCACTGATATGGCCGAAATCAAGAACTACACACTCAACTTCGGTCCTCAGCATCCGGCAGCGCACGGCGTGCTGCGCCTGGTGCTCGAGCTCGACGGCGAAGTGATCCAGCGCGCCGATCCGCACATCGGCCTCTTGCACCGTGCAACCGAAAAGCTCGCCGAGTCGCGCACCTTCATCCAGTCGCTGCCCTACATGGACCGTCTCGACTACGTGTCGATGATGAGCAACGAGCACGCCTACTGCCTCGCCATCGAACGGATGATGGGTCTGGACGTGCCCATTCGCGCGCAATACATCCGCGTGATGTTCGCCGAGATCACCCGCCTGCTGAACCACCTCTTGTGGCTCGGTGCGCACGGTCTCGACTGCGGCGCGATGAACATGCTCATCTACTGCTTCCGCGAGCGCGAAGACCTGTTCGACATGTACGAAGCCGTGTCGGGCGCGCGCATGCACGCGGCGTACTTCCGTCCGGGCGGCGTCTACCGCGACCTGCCGGACTCCATGCCGCAGTACAAGGTCAGCAAGATCAAGAACGCGAAGGCGATCGAGCGTCTCAACGAGAACCGCCAGGGCTCGCTGCTCGACTTCATCGACGACTTCTGCAAGCGCTTCCCCAAGATGGTCGACGAGTACGAAACGCTGCTCACCGACAACCGCATCTGGAAGCAGCGCACCGTGGGCATCGGCGTCGTGACGCCGGAGCGCGCGCTGAACCTCGGCTTCACCGGCCCCATGCTGCGCGGCTCGGGCATCGAATGGGACCTGCGCAAGAAGCAGCCCTACGACGTCTACGACCAGATGCAGTTCGACGTGCCGGTCGGCAAGACCGGCGACTGCTACGACCGCTACCTCGTGCGCGTGGAAGAAATGCGCCAGGCCAACAAGATCATCCAGCAGTGCTCGGCCTGGCTGCGCGTCAACCCCGGCCCGGTGATCACCAGCAACCACAAGGTCGCAGCGCCGGCGCGCGAATCGATGAAGGCGAACATGGAGGAGCTGATCCACCATTTCAAGCTCTTCACCGAAGGCTTCCACGTGCCGGAAGGCGAGGCGTATGCCGCCGTCGAGCACCCAAAGGGCGAGTTCGGCATCTATCTGGTGAGCGACGGCGCCAACAAGCCGTACCGCCTGAAGATCCGGGCCCCCGGCTTCCCGCACCTTGCCGCCCTCGACGAAATGTCGCGCGGCCACATGATCGCCGACGCTGTCGCGGTGATCGGCACGATGGACATCGTGTTCGGCGAAATCGACAGGTGAGAAAGAGCGAATGACGACTTCCTCGACCCACCATGACACGGCGCCTTCGGCGCCTTCTGCTCCTCTGAAGCCCGCGATTCTCGAGCGCTTTGCGCGCGAAGTCGCCAAGTACCCTGAAGCCGGCAAGCAGTCGGCCGTGATGGCCTGCCTGGCCATCGTGCAGCAGGACGAAGGCTTCATCAGCATGCAGCGCGAGCGCGAGATCGCCGAGTACCTCGGCATGGCGCCCATTGCCGTGCACGAGGTCACGACCTTCTACAACATGTACAACCAGCACCCGGTGGGCAAGTTCAAGCTCAACGTGTGCACCAACCTGCCGTGCCAGCTGCGCGACGGCGTCACCGCGCTCGTCCACCTCGAGAAGAAGCTCGGCATCAAGATGGGCGAGACCACGGCCGATGGCCTGTTCACGCTGCAGCAGAGCGAATGCCTGGGCGCCTGCGCCGATTCGCCCGTGATGCTGGTCAACGACCGCACCATGTGCAGCTTCATGAGCAACGAGAAGCTCGACCAGCTCATCGACGGATTGCGTGCCTCCACCGGCACCACCAAAGGGGAGGCCGCGTGATGTCGCCCGAACAAGTGCTCCAGCAATTCCAGGCCACGGGCGTCCAGACCTGTTTCCATGACCGCCACATCGAGCCGCAGATCTATGCCGGCCTCGACGGTACCAACTGGCGCCTGGCCGACTACGAAGCGCGCGGCGGCTACAAGGCGCTGCGCAAGATCCTGACCGAGGGCCTCACGCCCGACCAGGTGATTGCCGAAGTCAAGGCCTCGGGCCTGCGCGGCCGCGGCGGCGCAGGTTTCCCGACCGGCCTGAAGTGGAGCTTCATGCCCCGACAGTTCCCGGGTCAGAAGTACCTCGTCTGCAATTCCGACGAAGGCGAGCCCGGCACGTGCAAGGACCGCGACATCCTGCAGTTCAACCCGCACATCGTGATCGAAGGCATGGCCATTGCTGCGTATGCGATGGGCATCAGCGTGGGCTACAACTACATCCACGGCGAGATCTTCCAGACCTACGACCGCTTCGAGGAAGCCCTCGAAGAAGCGCGCGCTGCCGGCTACCTCGGCGACAAGATCATGGGCAGCACGTACAACTTCCAGTTGCACGCCGCCCACGGTTTCGGCGCCTACATCTGCGGCGAGGAAACCGCGCTGCTCGAATCGCTCGAAGGCAAGAAGGGCCAGCCGCGCTTCAAGCCGCCGTTCCCGGCGAGCTTTGGCCTCTACGGCAAGCCCACCACCATCAACAACACCGAGACCTTTGCGGCGGTGCCCTGGATCATCAACAACGGCGGCGTGGCTTACCTCGAGTGCGGCAAGCCGAACAACGGCGGCACCAAGATCTATTCGGTGAGCGGTGACGTCGAGCTGCCCGGCAACTACGAAGTGCCCATGGGCACGCCGTTCTCCAAGCTCCTGGAGCTGTGCGGCGGTGTTCGCAAGGGCCGCACGCTCAAGGCCGTGATCCCTGGCGGATCGTCGTCGCCCGTGCTGCCTGCTTCCATCATGATGGAATGCACGATGGACTACGACTCCATTGCCAAGGCCGGCTCCATGCTGGGTTCGGGCGCCGTCATCGTCATGGACGACAGCCGTTCGATGGTCGAGTCGCTCCGGCGCCTGTCGTACTTCTACATGCACGAGTCCTGCGGCCAGTGCACGCCGTGCCGCGAAGGCACGGGCTGGCTCTACCGCGTGGTCGACCGTATCCACAACGGGCAGGGCAGGGCGTCGGACATGGACCTGCTCAATTCCGTGGCAGACAACATCCAGGGCCGCACGATCTGCGCCCTCGGCGACGCGGCGGCCATGCCGGTGCGCGCGATGATCAAGCACTTCCGTCACGAGTTCGAGGCCCTGATTCCGGGCTACGTCCCGAAAGCGCCCGTACAGGCCTGAGCGCGATGAAATTGCCCCCTTACTCACATTCGTTCGCTGCCCCCCGAGGGGGCGCTGGCCTCCCTTGGGGCGGCCCGGCGGAAGCCCACACATATGGTTGAAATCGAACTCGACGGCAAGAAGGTCGACGTGACCGAAGGCAGCATGATCATGCATGCGGCCGACAAGGCGGGCACCTACATCCCGCACTTCTGCTATCACAAGAAGCTCAGCATCGCGGCCAATTGCCGCATGTGCCTGGTCGACGTGGAAAAAGCGCCCAAGCCGATGCCAGCCTGCGCCACGCCCGTCACGCAGGGCATGATCGTTCGCACCAAGAGCGAAAAGGCCATCAAGGCGCAGCAGTCGGTCATGGAGTTCCTCCTGATCAACCACCCGCTGGATTGCCCCATTTGCGACCAGGGCGGCGAGTGCCAGCTGCAAGACCTGGCCGTGGGCTACGGCGGTTCTTCTTCGCGCTACGAAGAAGAAAAGCGCGTCGTCTTCCACAAGGACGTCGGCCCGCTGATCAGCATGGAAGAAATGAGCCGCTGCATCCATTGCACGCGCTGCGTCCGCTTTGGCCAGGAAGTGGCCGGCGTGATGGAGCTCGGCATGACGCAGCGCGGCGAGCACTCCGAAATCGAAACCTTCCTCGGCGATTCGGTCGACTCCGAACTATCGGGCAACATGATCGATATTTGCCCGGTCGGCGCGCTCACGAGCAAGCCGTTCCGCTACAGCGCCCGCACCTGGGAGCTGTCGCGCCGCAAGTCGGTGAGCCCGCACGATTCCACCGGCGCCAACCTGATCGTTCAGGTCAAGAACAACCGCGTGATGCGCGTGGTGCCGCTCGAGAACGAAGACGTCAACGAGTGCTGGATCGCCGACCGCGACCGCTTCTCCTACGAAGGCCTCAACGGCCCGGAACGCCTCACGCAGCCCATGCTCAAGCAGGGCGGCCAATGGCACCAGGTCGACTGGCAGACCGCGCTCGAATACGTGGCCAATGGCCTGAAGCAGATCAAGGCTGACCACGGCGCGCAAAGCATCGGCACGCTGGTGAGCCCGCACAGCACGCTCGAAGAGCTGCAGCTTGCCGCCATGCTCACGCGTGAACTCGGCAGCGACAACATCGACTATCGCCTGCGCAACGCCGAATTCACGGCGTTCGAAGGCGTGCGCTGGCTTGGCACCTCGATCGCGTCGCTCACGCAGCTGCAGCGCGCGCTGGTCGTCGGTTCGAACCTGCGCAAGGACCACCCGCTGTTCGCGCAGCGCATCCGCCAGGCTGTGCGCAAGGGCGCCGCGCTGTCGGTGATCACCTCGGCCAGCCTCATGGCCGACCGCGAAGCGTGGGCCATGAACGTGGCGCAATCGACGATCGTCGAAGCCGACCAGTGGGTCGAGGCGCTGGCCGCCGTGGCCGCCGCCATCGGTCAAACCAGCGGCGCCGCCGCACCGCTGGCACCGAAGAACGCACCCGATGCCACCGCACAAGCCATCGCAGCCTCGCTGCTGAGCGGCGAGCGCAAGGCCATCCTGCTCGGCAATGCCGCCGCCCACCACGCGCAAGCCAGCAGCCTGCTGGCCCTCGCCAACTGGATCGGCGCGCAGACCGGCGCCACCGTCGGCTACCTGACCGAAGCCGCCAACACCGTGGGCGCGCAACTCGTCGGCGCGTTCCCGAAGAACGGCGGCCTCGATGCCGGCCGCATGCTGGCGGCCGGTTCCGGCCTCAAGGCGGTGCTGCTGCTCAACACCGAGCCGGTGTTCGACTCAGCCGCTGGCGCCGCAGCCGCCGATGTCATCGGCAATGCGCAAATGGTCGTCACGCTGAGCCCGTTCAAGGCGAACCTCGAATTCAGCGACGTGCTGCTGCCCATCGCGCCGTTCACCGAAACGCCGGGTACCTTCGTCAATGCCGAAGGCCGCGTGCAAAGCTTCCATGCCGTCGTGAAGCCGCAAGGCGAAGCGCGTCCGGCCTGGAAGGTGCTGCGCGTACTGGCAAACCTGCTCGGCTTGCCGGGCTTTGCCTTCGAATCGACCGCCGACGTGCTGCAAACCGTTGGCGACAACGGCGCCGTACCGGCCAACTCGCTCAGCAACGCCACCGCCGCAAAGGCCGTGGCTTCCACTGGCGCGGTGCCGGCCCCCGTGGTCGCGAGCATCTACCGGCTCGACTCGATCGTGCGCCGCGCGCCTTCGCTGCAACTCACCGCCGATGCGCGCAACGCCTTGGCAGCACCGGCCCGTGCCGAGGAGGCATTGGCATGATCGACACTGTGAATGCATTCGGCCAGGGGCTGATCAACGCCGGCTGGTGGACGTCCGCAGGCTGGCCCGTGATCTGGACGCTGATCAAGATCATCGCGGTAGTGCTTCCGCTGATGGGGGCCGTGGCCTACCTCACGCTGTGGGAACGCAAGGCCATCGGCTTCACGCAGATCCGTATCGGCCCGAACCGCATCGGGCCGCTGGGCCTGCTGCAGCCGATTGCCGACGCGCTCAAGCTGATGACCAAGGAAATCATTCTTCCGACGGTTGCCAACAAGGGCCTGTTCCTGCTGGGTCCGATCATGACCATCATGCCGGCGCTCGTCGCGTGGGTCGTGATTCCCTTCGGCCCTGAAATGGCGCTGGCCAACATCAATGCCGGCCTGCTGTTCGTGATGGCCATCACCTCGCTCGAGGTCTACGGCGTGATCATCGCGGGCTGGGCTTCGAACTCGAAGTACGCCTTCCTGGGCGCGCTGCGCGCATCGGCGCAGATGGTGAGCTACGAAATCGCGATGGGCTTCTGCTTCGTCGTGGTGCTGATGGTGTCAGGCAGCCTGAACATGAGCGAGATCGTGAACGTCCAGGGCAAGGGTACCTTTGCCGAAATGGGCCTGGGCTTCCTCTCGTGGAACTGGCTGCCGCTGCTGCCGATCTTCGTCGTCTACTTCATCTCGGGCCTGGCTGAAACCAACCGCCACCCCTTCGACGTGGTCGAGGGCGAGTCCGAAATCGTCGCGGGCCACATGATCGAGTACTCGGGCATGAGCTTTGCCATGTTCTTCCTGGCCGAGTACGCCAACATGTGGCTGGTCTCGATCTTGTGCGTGGTGCTGTTCCTCGGCGGATGGCTGCCTCCGTTCGAGTTCCTGAGCTTCATTCCCGGCTGGATCTGGCTTGGTGCCAAGACCTTCTGCGTGGTCACCATGTTCCTGTGGGTTCGCTCGACGTTCCCGCGCTTCCGCTACGACCAGATCATGCGTCTGGGCTGGAAGATCTTCATCCCGGTCACGCTCGTGTGGCTGGTCGTGGTCGGTGCCTGGATGCAGACCCCGTTCAACATCTGGAAATAACTGGAAGCGCCAACATCATGTCTGCTGCGCACACTGCAACAACGTCCGCTCCGTTCTCGCTCAAGGATTTTCTGGGCAGCTTCATGCTGTTCGAACTGTTCAAGGGCCTGGCCATCACCGGCAAGTACGCTTTCGCCCGCAAGATCACGGTGCAGTTTCCCGAAGAAAAAACGCCGCTGTCGCCGCGCTTTCGAGGCCTGCACGCGCTGCGCCGCTATGAAAACGGCGAAGAGCGCTGCATCGCCTGCAAGCTTTGCGAGGCCGTGTGCCCGGCGCTGGCTATCACCATCGAATCCGATGTGCGCGACGACGGCTCGCGCCGCACCACGCGCTACGACATCGACCTGACCAAGTGCATCTTTTGCGGCTTTTGCGAAGAGAGCTGCCCGGTCGACTCGATCGTCGAGACCCACATCTTCGAATACCACGGCGAAAAGCGCGGCGACCTGTATTTCACCAAGGACATGCTGCTGGCCGTGGGCGACCGTTACGAAAAAGAAATTGCAGCGAACAAGGCGGCTGACGCCAAGTACCGCTGATCCGTTCAGCCCGAACCCCGTACCAATTCGAATTCCAAATGGACGTCAAGACCGGTCTGTTCTATCTCTTTGCCGTGGTGCTGCTGTTTGCAGCCTTCCGCGTCATCACCGCCCGCAATCCCGTGTACGCCGCGTTGTACCTGGTGCTGGCCTTCTTCCAGGCATCCGCGATCTGGCTCCTGCTGCGCGCCGAATTTTTGGCGATCTCGCTCGTGCTCGTCTACGTCGGCGCGGTGATGGTGCTGTTCCTGTTCGTCGTGATGATGCTGGACATCAATGTCGACGGCTTGCGGGAGGGCTTCTGGAAGCACTTTCCCCTGGCAGCCGGCGTAGGCGCGTTGATCGCGCTCGAAATGGCCGCAGTGCTGATGGGCGGCTTCCGTCTCGGTGAAGCGCCGCGCGCCATGGCGACCACCAGCGCCAACAGCTCGAACACGCTCGAACTCGGCAAGCTGCTGTATTCCGAATACCTCTATCCGCTGGAAATTGCCGCAGTCATCCTGCTGGTGGCCATCGTGGCAGCCATTGCACTGACGCTGCGCACCCGCAAGGACAGCAAGTACGTCAACCCGTCCGACCAGGTTCGCGTGAAGGCGCGCGATCGCGTTCGCATCGTCCAGATGCCGGTCACGCGCGCCGCCGAGCCCGTGGTGGACGCACCCGCCGACGCAGCAGCAGTGGCAAAGGAAAGCAAGGCATGACGCTCACGCTCGGACACTTTCTATCGCTCGGCGCCATGCTCTTTGCGCTTTCGGTGATCGGCATTTTCCTGAACCGCAAGAACCTCATCGTGCTGCTGATGGCCATCGAGCTGATGCTGCTGGCGGTGAACATGAACTTCGTGGCGTTCTCGTACTACCTGGGCGACATGCATGGCCAGATCTTCGTGTTCTTCATCCTGACGGTTGCCGCGGCCGAGTCGGCCATCGGTCTCGCGCTGCTGGTCTTGTTGTTCCGCAACAAATCCAACATCAACGTCGACGAACTCAACTCCCTCAAGGGTTGAAAGCAGTATGAGCGCAACCCTTTCAGCATCCACCCTGCTGGCCGTGCCGCTGGCACCCCTGGTCGGCGCCGTTGTCGCCGGCCTGTTCGGCACCAAGTTCGGCGGCAACCACATCGGCCGCAAAGTCACGCATTCGCTGACCATCCTCGGCGTTCTCGTCGCCTTCGTCATTTCGGCGATGACGCTGAAGAGCGTGGTGGTTGACGGCGCCCGCTTCAACGCCACCCTCTACGAATGGATGGTCGTGGGCGGCCTCAAGATGGAAGTCGGCTTCCTGGTCGACGGCCTCACGGCCATGATGATGTGCGTGGTGACCTTCGTGTCGCTGATGGTGCACGTCTACACCATCGGCTACATGGAAGAAGACGAAGGCTACAACCGCTTCTTCGCCTACATCTCGCTGTTCACCTTCTCGATGCTGATGCTCGTCATGAGCAACAACATGCTTCAGCTGTTCTTCGGCTGGGAAGCGGTGGGCCTGGTGTCGTACCTGCTGATCGGCTTCTGGTTCAACAGGCCTACGGCCATCTTCGCGAACATGAAGGCCTTCCTGGTCAACCGGGTGGGCGACTTCGGCTTCATTCTCGGCATCGGCCTCATTGCAGCTTACGCTGGCACGCTGAACTACGGCGAAGCCTTCGCCAAGGCCGGCACGCTGGCGGGCATCACCTTCCCCGGTACCGAGTGGATGCTGATCACCGTGATCTGCATCTGCCTGTTCATCGGCGCCATGGGCAAGAGCGCGCAGTTCCCGCTGCACGTCTGGCTGCCCGATTCGATGGAAGGCCCGACGCCCATCTCGGCGCTGATCCACGCGGCAACCATGGTGACCGCTGGCATCTTCATGGTGGCGCGCATGTCGCCGCTGTTCGAACTCAGCGACACCGCCTTGAGCTTCATCCTGGTGATCGGTGCCATCACGGCGCTTTTCATGGGCTTCCTCGGCATCATCCAGAACGACATCAAGCGCGTGGTTGCGTATTCGACGCTCTCGCAGCTCGGCTACATGACGGTGGCGCTCGGCGCGTCGGCCTATTCGGTCGCGGTGTTCCACCTGATGACGCACGCCTTCTTCAAGGCGCTGCTGTTCCTCGGCGCGGGCTCGGTGATCATCGGCATGCACCACAACCAGGACATCCGCTGGATGGGCGGCGTGCGCAAGTACATGCCGATCACCTGGATCACCTCGCTCGTAGGTTCGCTCGCGCTGATCGGCACGCCGTTCTTCTCCGGTTTCTACTCGAAGGACAGCATCATCGAAGCGGTGCGCGAAAGCCACCTGTGGGGCGCGCAGTTCGCCTACTACGCGGTGCTGGCCGGCGTGTTCGTGACGGCGTTCTACTCGTTCCGCATGTACTTCCTGGTGTTCCACGGCAAGGAGCGCTACGACCTGAACCCCGACGCGCACCATCACGACGAACATGCGGAGCACGACGAGAACCACGGCCATCACGGCGAGAAGCCGCACGAATCGCCCTGGGTGGTCTGGCTGCCGCTGGTGCTGCTGGCCATCCCGTCGGTAGTGATCGGCTTCATGACGATCCAGCCGATGCTGTTCGGCGAGTTCTTCAATGGCGCGATCGTCGTCGACGGCACGAAGCACCATGCCATGAAGGAGCTCGGAGAAGCGTTCCACGGCCCGGTGGCCATGGCCATCCACGGCCTGACGGCGGCGCCTTTCTGGCTGGCGCTGGCAGGTGTGGTGCTCTCGTTCTACATGTACATGGTCAATCCGGCGCTGCCGGCCGCCATCAAGCGCGCCTTCGGCCCGATCTACCGCCTGCTGGAAAACAAGTACTACCTCGACTGGTTCAACGAGAACGTCATTGCCCGTGCCACGCGTGGCTTCGGCACCGGCCTGTGGAAGGGCGGCGACCAGGCGCTGATCGATGGCGCCCTGGTCAACGGCTCCTGGAAGATCGTCGGCCGCGTCTCGGGTGCGGTGCGCTGGATCCAGTCGGGCTACATCTATCACTACGCCTTCGCGATGCTGCTCGGCATCTTCATCCTGATGACGTACTTCGTCTGGTTCAAACGCTGAGCTTTTAGCGCTGGAGAAAAACAAAAATGGGTTTGTTGAGCCTTGCCATCTGGGTGCCGATCGCATTCGGCGTCGCGCTGCTGGCGTTCGGTCGTGACGAGCACGCCAGGGGCGTGCGCTGGGTCGCGCTGGTCGGCGCGATCGTCAGTTTCCTGGTGACCGTGCCGCTTTACACGGGCTTCGAGAACGGCACCGCCGCGATGCAGTTCGTCGAAAAAGCCAGCTGGATCACGCGCTTCAATGTCAGCTATCACATCGGCATCGACGGCCTGTCGCTCTGGCTGGTTCTCCTGACCTCGTTCACCACCGTGGTGGTCGTGATCTCGGCCTGGGAAGTGATCAACGAGCGCGTCAACCAGTACATGGCCGCGTTTTTGATTCTCTCGGGCTTCATGATCGGCGTGTTCGCCGCGCTCGACGGCATCTTGTTCTACGTGTTCTTCGAAGCCACGCTGATCCCGATGTACCTCATCATCGGCATCTGGGGCGGCCCGAACAAGATCTATGCAGCCTTCAAGTTCTTCATCTACACCTTGCTCGGCTCGCTGCTGATGCTGGTGGCGCTGATCTACCTGTACAACAAGTCGGGTGGCAGCTTCGACATCCTGAGCTGGCACAAGCTGCCGCTGGGTTCCACGGCGCAGACCTTCCTGTTCTTCGCGTTCTTTGCCGCCTTTGCCGTCAAGGTGCCGATGTGGCCGGTCCACACCTGGCTGCCCGACGTGCACGTCGAAGCGCCGACCGGCGGCTCGGCCGTGCTGGCCGCGATCATGCTGAAGCTCGGTGCCTACGGCTTCCTGCGCTTCTCGATGCCGATCGCGCCCGACGCCTCGCACGAATGGGCCTGGCTCATGATCGGGCTGTCGCTGATCGCGGTGATCTACGTCGGCCTGGTGGCGCTGGTGCAGGAAGACATGAAGAAGCTCGTGGCGTATTCGTCCGTCGCGCACATGGGCTTCGTGACGCTCGGCTTCTTCATCTTCAACGAGCTCGGCGTGTCCGGCGGCATCGTGCAGATGATTGCTCACGGCTTCGTGTCGGGCGCCATGTTCCTTGGCATCGGTGTGCTCTACGACCGTGTTCATTCGCGCCAGATCGCCGACTACGGCGGCGTCGTGAACACCATGCCCAAGTTCGCCGCGTTCGCGCTGCTGTTCGCCATGGCCAACTGCGGCCTGCCGGGCACCGCCGGTTTCGTGGGTGAATGGATGGTCATCCTGGGCGCGGTCAAGGCCAATTTCTGGATCGGCCTGGGCGCCGCTACAGCGCTGATCTTCGGCGCGGCCTACACCCTCTGGATGTACAAGCGCGTGTACCTCGGCCCGGTCACCAACGACCACGTCAAGGAACTCAACGACATCAATGCCCGCGAATTCCTGATGCTGTCGCTGCTGGCCATCGCGGTGCTGTGGATGGGCATTTATCCGAAGCCGTTCACCGCTGCGATGGATGCCTCCGTTACGGGGCTCCTGCGCCACGTGGCAACCTCAAAATTGCCCTGATTCCAGAAGAGAACGAGATGATTGACAAACTCAGCTGGGTCGCGATCTACCCCGAAATCGTGCTGCTGGTCATGGCCTGCATCATTGCGCTGGTCGACCTGTCGAGCACCAGTGCGCAGCGCACGCGCACCTACATCCTGACGCTGCTCACGCTGGCCGTGGTGGCCGTGCTGACCGGCATCGCCGCCAACGACGGCAAGACGGTCTACGGCTTCGGCGGCATGGTCGTGAGCGACCCGATGGGCAACTGGCTCAAGTGCTTTGCCACCGTGGCCCTGATGGTCACGCTGGTCTACGGCCGGCCCTACGCGGCGGACCGCGACATGCTGCGCGGCGGCGAAATGTTCACCATCAGCATGTTCGCGCTGCTGGGCATGTTCGTGATGATCTCGGGCAGCAACTTCCTGCTGATTTACCTGGGCCTCGAACTGCTCACCCTCTCGAGCTACGCGCTGGTGGCGCTGCGCCGCGACAACGCCGTCGCCAGCGAAGCGGCCATGAAGTACTTCGTGCTCGGCGCGATGGCCAGCGGTTTCCTGCTCTACGGCCTTTCGATGCTGTACGGCGCGACCGGCTCGCTCGACGTGAACGAGGTGTTCAAGATCATCGCCAGCGGCAAGGTGAACCATCAAGTGCTGGTGTTCGGCTTGGTGTTCATCGTCGCGGGCCTGGCATTCAAGGTCGGGGCTGCGCCTTTCCACATGTGGGTGCCCGACGTGTACCAGGGCGCGCCGACGGCGGTCACGCTGCTGATTGGCGCGGCGCCCGAACTGGCAGCGTTCGCCATCATCATCCGACTGCTGGTGGAAGGGCTGCTGCCGCTGGCCATCGACTGGCAGCAGATGCTGGCCCTGCTGGCCATTGCATCGCTCCTGGTGGGCAATCTGGCCGCCATCGCGCAGACCAACCTCAAGCGCATGCTGGCCTACTCGACCATTGCGCAAATGGGCTTCATGCTGCTCGGCTTGGTGGCGGGCGTGGTCAACGGCAATACCTACAACGCACAGTTCGCCTACAGCGCCTCGATGTTCTACATCGTGACCTACGTGCTGACCACGCTGGCGAGCTTCGGCATCATCCTGCTGCTGGCGCGCGAAGGCTTCGAAAGCGAAGAGATCACCGACCTGGCAGGCCTGAACCAGCGCAGCCCGCTGTATGCCGGCGTGATGGCCATCGCGATGTTCTCGCTCGCCGGCCTGCCGCCGCTGGTCGGGTTCTATGCCAAGCTCGCAGTGCTGCAGGCGCTGATCGCGTCGGGCCAGGCGCTGTACATCGGTCTTGCGGTCTTCGCCGTGATCATGTCGCTGATCGGCGCCTTCTACTACCTGCGCGTGGTCAAGGTCATGTACTTCGACGCTCCCGTCACCGCCAGCACCGTGTCGGCGCCACGTGACGTGCGCACCGTGCTGTCGATCAACGGCTTGCTGATTCTCGTGCTGGGCATCGTTCCGGGCGGCCTCATGACGCTGTGCGCAAACGCCATCGTGGCGACGCTGGCCAACTGATCCCGGCCAGAGCAAGGTGTCGCAAACCGCTTCGGTCTGGGTCGTGCTCGTGGTGGCGTTGCTGGCGGCCAACCTGCCGTTCCTCAACGAACGGCTGTTCGGCGCCATACCGCTGCGGACCCAGCCCAAGTCGCTGGCGATTCGCCTGGCCGAGCTGGTGGTGCTGTACTTCGTTGCCGGCGGCGTCGGCCTGCTGTTCGAGCGCAGGGCAGGGCAGATCGCCCCGCAGGGCTGGGAGTTCTATGCGGTGACCGGCGCGCTCTTCATCGTGCTGGCATTTCCAGGATTCACCTGGCGCTACCTCATGAAGCACAGGCACTGACATGACTTCCTCCTCCACCGCCGAATCGCACCTGAAGGAAGAACGCACGGCCAGCGAGGTGCTGGTCAAGGGTAATTTCCTCCAGGTCTGCCGCGACACCGTGCGGCTGCCCGACGGCCACACCGCCACGCGCGAATACGTGATCCATCCGGGTGCCGTGGTGGTGGTGCCGCTGCTCGACGACGGCCGAGTGGTGCTGGAGCGCCAGTACCGCTACCCGGTCGCGCACGTGATGACCGAGTTTCCGGCCGGCAAGCTCGACGCGGGCGAGGATCCGTTCCTCTGCGGCCAGCGCGAGCTGCTCGAGGAAACCGGCTACACCGCGCGCGAATGGGCATATGCCGGTGCCATGCACCTGGCGGTGGCGTACTCGACCGAGATCATCCACATCTACTTTGCGCGCGGCCTTTCGCTCGGCACGCGCCAGCTCGACCACGGCGAGTTTCTCGACGTGTTCACGGCCACGCCGCAGGAAGTGGCCGGCTGGTGCCGCGACGGCACGATCACCGACGCCAAGTCGCTCACTTGCGCGCTCTGGCTGCAGAACGTCCTTTCGGGCGCATGGGAACTCGATTGGCGGGCCCCCGCTGCGCAAGGCGGCGCGGGATAATCCGCGCATGAAGGTTCTCGATCTACGCTGCTCGCATGGCCACGGCTTTGAAGGCTGGTTTGCGTCCAACGAGGCGTTTGAAACCCAACTCTCGGCCGGCCTGGTCGAGTGCCCGGTCTGCGCCGACACGCGCATCGTCAAGCTCTTGAGCGCGCCGCGCCTCAACCTCGGCAACGCCAAGGCGCCGGCGGAGGCCGCGGCATCCTTGGCCCCGGACTCGTCCGGCAAGGCTCAGGTTCCGGCCGAAATGTCTCCCGAGGCACGCTGGATGCGCGCGGTGCGCGAGGTGCTCGCAAAGACCGAGGACGTCGGCGAACGCTTCGCCGACGAGGCGCGCAAGATGCACTACGGCGAAGCCGAGGAGCGCGGCATCCGCGGTCAGGCCACCCGCGAGCAGACCGAGGCGCTGCTCGAAGAAGGCATTCCGGTGATGCCGCTGCCGATTCCGGCCGCGCTCAAGGAAACGCTGCAGTAATCCGCTCCTGCTGCTGCAGGATCAAGCCGTGAACTGAAGGGCCGCCAGGCGGGCGTAAACCCCGCCTTGCGCTACCAGCGTCGCATGCGTTCCATGCTCGACGATGCCGCCATGGTCGAGCACGATGATGCGGTCGGCCTTCTGCACGGTCGCAAGGCGGTGCGCAATCACCAGTGTGGTCCGGCCTTCCATGGCCGATTCGAGCGCAGCCTGCACCATGCGCTCGCTCTCCGCGTCGAGCGCGCTCGTCGCTTCGTCGAGCAGCAGCAGGGGCGGGTTCTTGAGGATGGCGCGGGCAATCGCGATGCGTTGGCGCTGTCCGCCCGACAAGCGCACCCCGCGTTCGCCCAGGAAGGTGTCGTAGCCCTCGGGCAGCGCCTTGAGAAAGTCGTGCGCAAAGGCAGCGCGGGCGGCGGCATGCACTTGGTCGGCGGTGGCGTCCGGACGGCCATAGCGGATGTTCTCGAAGGCGCTGGCCGAGAAGATCACGGCGTCCTGCGGCACCAGGCCGATACGGGTGCGCAGATCGGACAGCGCGAGCGAGGCCAGCGGCACGCCGTCGAGCAGCAGACGCCCCGACTGCGGGTCGTAATAGCGCAGCAGCAGCTGGAACACCGTGCTCTTGCCCGCGCCGCTCGAGCCCACCAGCGCCACCGTTTCTCCAGGCGCAATGTCGAGGCTGAAGTCCTTCAGAGCCGGCGTGCCGGGCCGCGAGGGGTAGTGGAAGGTCACAGCCTCGAACTTGACCGCGCTGCCCGCCACGGGAATGGCTGCAGCCGCCGGATTCGGCGGGGAGACGATCGCCGCGGGCGCATGCAGCAGTTCCATCAGGCGTTCGGTGGCGCCCGCCGCCCGCAGCAGGTCGCCATACACCTCGCCGAGCACGGCGGTCGCGCTCGCGAGAATGGCCACGTAGACCACCGTCTGCCCCAGGTGGCCGGCCGTGATGTCGCCGCGCAGCACGGCCTGCGTGCCCTGGTACAGGCCCCAGAGCAGCGCGGCCGAGGTGGCGATGATGATGAAGGCCACCAGCACAGAACGCGCCTTGGTGCGGCGCACGGCGGTCCTGAATGCATTCTCGGTCGAGGTATTGAAGCGGCCGGCTTCACGCGATTCGGCCGTGTAGCTTTGCACCACGGGTATGGCATTGAGCACCTCGGCCGCGATGGCGCTCGAATCGGCCACCCGGTCCTGGCTGGCACGCGAGAGCTTGCGCACGCGCCGGCCGATCCACATGCTCGGCAGCACCACCAGCACCAGGATGCCCAGCACCTGGACCATCACATAGGGGTTGGTCCAGATCAGCACGGCCAGGGCGCCCACGCCCATGACCGCGTTGCGCAGGCCCATGCTCAGCGACGAGCCGACCACCGTCTGTACCAGCGTCGTGTCGGCTGTCAGGCGCGACAGCACTTCGCCGGTCTGCGTCGTCTCGAAGAAGGCGGGACTCTGGCGCAGCACATGGTTGTATACGGCGTTGCGCAGGTCGGCCGTGACGCGCTCGCCGAGCCAGCTCACCGTGTAGAAGCGCGCGGCTGAAAAAAGTCCCAGCGCCACGGCCACCGCGAAGAGGGCGCCGAAGTGCTCGCGCAGCGCCATGGTCTGCGCGCCCTTGTCCGCGCTGACCAGGCCGCCGTCGATCAGGCTGCGCAGTGCCAGAGGAAACACCAGCGTCGTGATTGCCGCAAACACCAGAAAGATGCCCGCCAGCACGATCTGAACGCGGTATGGCCGAAGAAAAGGGCTCAAGCCCGACAGCGACCGGGGCGAGCCCTTGGCTGGAGTAGACAGAGGGGAAGAAGCCATGGCGCGGATTCTACCGACGCTTGCCACCACAAAGGCAGCCTTGACAATAATTGCTTGGGCAATTAATATTCTGGCCATGAGCGATGCAGATACCCCGCAAGTCCCGCCGGCTTCCGGCGACCCCAAGCTCCGGCCGGCGGACTTCTACCGTGCCGAGACCTACCAGGCCGAGGAGAGCATCGGGTATTTGATGCGGCGCATATTGAGCGCCGTAGCCCAGGCCGTGGAAACCCGCATGTGCGAGCCCGGCAGCCCTACCTTCCCCCAATGGTTGCCCCTGTACAAGCTGCACGTCGGCGCGGCCACCACGGTGGCCGAACTGGCCCGCGCCTGCGAGCTCGATGCCGGTGCCATGACGCGCCTGCTCGACCGCCTCGAAGCCAAGGGCCTGTGCCGCCGCGTCCGTTCTCTGGAAGACCGCCGCGTCGTCAACATCGAACTCACCGAGGAGGGCCGTGCCGCCGCCAAGGAAGTGCCGCACGTGCTGAGCCGCGTGCAGAACGAGCACCTCGCGGGCTTCACCAAGGAAGAGTGGGAACAGCTCAAGGGCTACCTGCGCCGCATTCTCGATAACGCGCAAGCCCTCGCAGCACGTGGAGAAAAAAATGACTGAATCCCTTGCCGTACGCGCCACGCGGCGCACCCCCGTGGTCGCTGCTGCGCTCCTTCTGGTTGCGCTGGCCGGTTGCGCCGACATGGCGGGCATCGGCTCCGAGGCGAAGCTTCGCGATGCTTCGTCGCTCGGCATTGCCGCCGACAGCAGCGCAGCCGTCGTACCCAGTGTCGACAGCCAATGGTGGCGAGCCTTCGGCGATGCGCAGCTCGATACGTTGATCGACCAGGCCGTGGCCGGCAATCCGAACCTGCTGGTGGCACGTGCGCGCCTGGTGCGAGCGCAGGCTTCCGCGGACATTGCCGAATCGGCCCTGAGGCCGAAGGTGAGCGGCGATCTCGACCTGAACCGACAGAAGTTCAACAGCAACTACATCTATCCGGCACCGCTCGGCGGCTCGACGCAGAACATCGGCCTGCTGCAGCTCGGCGCAAGCTGGGAGCTCGACTTCTTCGGCAAGAACCGCACCGCACTGGAAGCCGCCATCGGCAGCGCGAACGCCGCTGCGGCGGATGCCGATGCCGCGCGCGTGCTGCTTGCCAGCAACGTGGCGCGCAGCTATTTCCAATGGGCTCGCCTGAACGAGCAACTCGGCGTGGCACAGCGCACGCTGGCCCAGCGCGACCAGACGCTCAAGCTCGTACGGGACCGTGTGTCCGCCGGTCTCGACACCCGCCTCGAATTGCGCCAGAGCGAAGGCGGCCTGCCCGAAGCGCGCCAGCAGATCGAAGCACTCAATGAGCAAATCGCGCTCCAGCAGCACGCACTCGACGCGCTCGTGGGCCAACCCAACGTGTCCGTATCGCTCAAGCCGCCGATGCTGGAAGCCGTCAAGCCCATCGCGCTGCAGGCCAACATTCCGGCCGACCTGCTGGGACGTCGCGCCGACATCGCCGCCGCGCGCTGGCGCGTCGAGGCCGCCTCCAGCGACGTGGCCAATGCCAAGACCCAGTTCTATCCCAACGTGAACCTCACGGCCTTCGTCGGCTTCCAGAGCCTCGGATTCGGCAAGCTGCTCAAGTCGGGCAGCGAGCAGTGGGGCGTGGGGCCGGCCATCCATCTGCCGATCTTCGAAGGCGGCCGGCTGCGCGCCAACCTGCGCGGCAAGGCGGCCGACCTGGACGGCGCGATCGAGAGCTATAACGCCACTGTTCTCGATGCGGTGCGCGACGCGGCCGACCAGGTGTCGAGCGCCCAATCGATCGCGCGCCAGCAGGCCGAACAGCGCGACGCTCAGGCCGCAGCCGAAGGTGCCTATGACATTGCCGTGCAGCGCTACCGCGCCGGCCTCGGCAACTACCTCAACGTGCTGACCGCTGAAACCGCCGTGCTCGCGCAGCGCCGGCTGGCGGTTGATCTCGCGGCCCGCGCGCTCGACACCCAGGTGGGCCTGGCACGCGCGCTCGGCGGCGGATGGCAGCCGCCTGCGACGGCCACCGCCACTGCGCCAGCTTCGCCCGCACTGCACTGAACCGACTTCGGAAAGAACTTCATCATGAGCGACAACAACACTCCGACATCCGCTGCAACCAACGCTTCCGCAGCTCCCGAAGCTCCTGCCGGCAACGGCAAGCGCCGCCGTGCGCTCACGGCACTTGCAGCCGTGGTGATCGTGGCCGGCGGCGGCTGGGGAGTCTACGAATGGCTGGTTGCCAGCCACTACGAGGACACCGACAACGCCTACGTGCAGGGCAACGTCATCCAGATCACGCCGCAGATCGGCGGCACCGTCATGGCCATCAACGCCGACGACACCGACTTCGTGAAGGCCGGACAGCCGCTGGTGCAGCTGGACCCCGCCGATGCGAAGGTGGCGCTCGAGCAGGCCGAGGCCGCGCTGGCGCAGGCCGTGCGCCAGGTGCGCACGCTGTACGCCAACAACGGCTCGCTGGCTGCGCAGGTCACGCTGCGGCAGTCCGACATCGTCAAGGCGCAGAGCGACATCGCCAAGGCGCAGGACGACTTGCAGCGCCGCCGCGCGCTGTCGGGCAACGGCGCGGTCTCTAAGGAAGAACTCAACCACGCCGAGACGGCGCTCGACAACGCCAAGAGCCAGCTGGCCGCGGCGCAAGCCGGCGTGGTGGCCGCGCGCGAAGCGCTGGCCAGCAACCAGTCGCTGACCGAAGGCACCAGCGTGGCCCAGCACCCAAGCGTGCTGGCGGCCGCCGCCAAGGTGCGCGAGGCGTACCTCGCCACGCAGCGCGTCGCGCTGCCGGCGCCGGTTGACGGCTATGTGGCCAAGCGCACGGTGCAGCTCGGCCAGCGCGTGGCGGCGGGCACGCCGATGATGTCCATCGTGCCGCTGAACCAGCTGTGGGTCGATGCCAACTTCAAGGAAGTGCAGCTGCGCAACATCCGCATCGACCAGCCCGTAAAGCTCACCGCTGATGTGTATGGCAAGAAGGTCGAGTACATCGGCAAGGTCGCGGGCCTGGGCGTGGGCACCGGCAGCGCCTTTGCACTGCTGCCCGCGCAGAACGCCACCGGCAACTGGATCAAGGTGGTGCAGCGCGTGCCGGTTCGGATCGCTCTCGACCCCGAACAGCTCAAGGCCAACCCGCTGCGCATCGGCCTCTCGATGGACGCCGAGATCGACATCTCGCAGAAGAGCGGCAAGATGCTGGCCGATGCGCCGCGTGCCACCGCCATGTCGCAGACGCAGGTCTACAGCAAGCTCGACCAGGGCGCCGATGCTGAGGTCGATCGCATCGTGGCCGCGAATATTGGGCGCGGTGGACCGGCAGGTTCCGTTGCGCCGGCAACGGGTCGCTCGGCTACTCCGGCAGCCAATGCGGGGACCGCTGCGCAAGCTGCTTCGCAATCCCATCCCGGCTGATCGCCGTCAACGGTTCCCGAGGCAAAGCCAATGGCCACCGCCGCTCCCGCTTACGTTGCGCATCCGCCGCTCGAGGGCGCCGCCCGCGTCTGGGGCACGATCGCGCTCTCGGCCGCCACCTTCATGAACGTGCTCGACTCGTCGATCGCCAACGTGTCGCTGCCGGCCATCTCGGGTGACCTGGGCGTGAGCACCACGCAGGGCACCTGGGTCATCACCAGCTTCGCGGTGGCCAACGCCATCGCGGTGCCGCTCACGGGTTTCATGACCCAGCGCTTCGGCCAGGTGCGCCTGTTCATCGCGAGCGTGGTCCTGTTCATGGTCGCCTCGCTCCTGTGCGGGTTGGCGCCGAACATGACGACGCTGATTCTGTTCCGCGCGCTGCAGGGCTTTGTTGCGGGCCCGATGATTCCGCTGTCGCAGACGCTGCTGCTGTCGAGCTATCCGCGCGCCAAGGCGGGCCTTGCGATGGCGATGTGGTCGATGACGACGCTGGTCGCGCCCGTGATGGGGCCGCTCCTGGGCGGCTGGATCACCGACAACATTTCGTGGCCGTGGATTTTCTACATCAACATCCCGGTGGGCATCGTGGCCGCGGCCATCACCTGGGCGCTCTACCGCAAGCGCGAGAGCACCACGCGCAAGGTGCCGATCGACGCCATCGGCCTCGCGCTGCTGGTGCTATGGGTCGGCTCGATGCAGCTGATGCTCGACAAGGGCAAGGAGCTGGATTGGTTCCACTCGCCCGAGATCATCACGATGGCGGTCATCGCGGTGGTGGGTTTCGCGTTCTTCCTGATCTGGGAGCTGACCGACAAGCATCCGGTGGTCGACCTGTCGCTCTTCAAGCGCCGCAACTTCTGGTCGGGCGCGGTGGCCACAGCCGTGGCCTACGGCCTGTTCTTCGGCAACGTGGTGCTGCTGCCGCTGTGGCTTCAGCAATGGATGGGCTATACGGCCACGCAAGCGGGCATGATCATGGCGCCGGTGGGGCTGCTGGCCATTCTCTTCTCGCCGCTGGTCGGGCTCACGGTCGCCAAGATCGATCCGCGCCGCTACGCGACCTTCTCGTTCCTGGTGTTTGCGCTGGTGCTGTGGATGCGGTCGAACTTCAACACGCAGGCCGACTTCGTGACGATCATCATCCCGACGATCATCCAGGGCATTGCGATGGCGTTCTTCTTCATCCCGCTCGTGACCATCACGCTGTCGGGCCTGACGCCCGATCGCATTCCGGCCGCGTCGGGGTTGTCGAATTTTCTACGGATCACCGCGGGCGCCATGGGTACGTCGATCACCACCACGCTGTGGGAGAACCGGGCCGCGCTGCATCATTCGCAGCTGGCGGAGTCGGTGAACCTGGGCAACAACGCAGCGGCCAGCGCCATGTCCGGCCTGGCGAGCAGCGGCCTCAGCACGGAGCAGGTGCTGGGGCAGGTCAACCGCGTGGTCGACCAGCAGTCGTTCATGCTGGCCACCAACGACATCTTCTATGCGTCGGCCATCCTGTTCCTGCTGTTGATTCCGCTGGTGTGGCTGGCAAGGCCGCAGCGCGGCGGTGCGAGCGGCGACGCCGCGGCCGGGGCGCACTAGCTGGGCGCGTGAAGAAGAAAGGCGCGCTTCTTCAGGCGCCGAGCGCCCGCAGCACGTCGTGGCACGCACCCATGGTGTGGTAGTCGGTCTTGCCGGCGGGGCTCTTCTCGTCGCTCAGCTTGCGGTTGTCGGGCGTGAGGATGCGATACCACGCGCCGTGCCGGTGGTCGACGAAGTGCTCCCAGCTGTAGGCCCAGATGCGGTCGTACCAGTTCCAGTAGGCGTCGTCGCCGGTGCGCACGGCCAGGAGGGCAGCGGCGGCAAAGCTCTCGGCCTGCACCCAAAAGTACTTGTCGCCATCGCACACGGCGCCATCGGGGTCGAATCCGTAGACCAGCCCGCCGTTGTCGGCGTCCCAGCCGCGCAGCATGGCGGTGTCGAAGAAGTGCCGGGCGCGCGGCACGATCCACTCCGCCTCGCGGCCCGCCGATACCAATGCGCGCTCTAGCTGCAGCAGCAGCTTGGCCCACTCGGTCAGATGGCCGGTCTGGAAACCCCAGGGCCGAAAGATGTTGCTCTTGTCGTTGCGGTTGTAGTCCCAATCGACCGACCAGTCTTCGCGGTAGTGCTCCCACACCAGCCCATCCGCGAGCGCGGCCTGCCGGCCGGTGACCGATTCTGCGAGCGTGAGCGCACGATCCAGATAGCGCGTCTCTTGCGTCGCTTCGAATGCCGCAAGCATCGCCTCGCAGGCGTGCATGTTGGCGTTCTGACCCCTGTAGGAACTGACATGCCATTCGGCATCGGCCTCGTCCGCATAGAGCGCATGTTGCGGTTCCCAGAAACGCTGTTCCATTAGATCCCAGGTGTGTGCCAGTCCCGCACCCGCTTCGCCGATGCCGGCCATCAGCGCGTGCGCATGCGCGAGCAGCACGAAGGCGAGGCCGTAGCAATGGTTCGTGCCGTCCTGCACCGTGGCACGTGCGTCGTGCCAGTCGATCTGCCAGGCATAGCCGCCGCCCGGCTGCGCGTGCGCATGCTGCACGAAAGCCAGGCCGTGGCGTGCCGCCGCAAGGTCGTCCGGCTTGCCGAAGCGCCGATAGGCCATCACGTGGTTGAAGACGAAGCGCGTGCTGCTGACCAGGTGCCGTGTGCGGCGGTCGTACACCGTGCCGTCGTCCTTGAAGAAATGGAGGAAGCCTCCTGATGAGTCGCGGCTGACCGGCTCGTAGAAAGCCAGCGTGTGCAGGATGTGGCCTGTGAGGAATTCGGGTGATCGGAACTTCGGCATGGGGGTAGAGCTCAAAACCGGCGAGTCATTGCCATTGTGACGACAGTCATCGATGCAAGGCAGTGATGGCGCGCACAAGTTGCACTGCAGCATAGGCATTTGCCCCAGTATGCAAGCGAGAGACGCCCACCAACAATCAGGCCGCGCTCGGTAGTGGCGCATCGAGATGGACTGCATGACCGACATATCTTTTCTGAACCCGGGCGATTTCGCGAGATGAGCGACGTCATCCTCGAAACACGCCAGCTCACCAAGGAATTCAAGGGGTTCACCGCGGTCAGCAAGGTCAACCTGTCGGTGGTGCGCGGCTCGATCCATGCGCTCATCGGGCCCAATGGCGCCGGCAAGACCACCTGCTTCAACCTGCTCACCAAGTTTCTCGAGCCGACCACCGGCACGATCCTTTTCAACGGGCACGACATCACGGGCGAGCGGCCGGCGCAGATCGCCCGGCGCGGCATCATCCGCTCGTTCCAGATCTCGGCGGTGTTTCCGCATCTCACGCTGCTCGAGAATGTGCGCCTCGGGCTGCAGCGCGCGCTCGGCACCTCCTACCATTTCTGGAAAAGCGAGAAGACGCTGGAGCCGCTCAATGCGCGCGCCCGCGAACTGCTGGCCGAGGTCGGCCTCGCGCATGAAGCGAATGAATTGACGGTGAACCTGCCCTACGGCCACAAACGCGCACTCGAGATTGCCACCACGCTGGCCATGGACCCCGAGCTGATGCTGCTCGACGAACCCACGCAGGGCATGGGCCACGAAGACGTGCATCGCGTCGCAGAACTCATCAAGCGCGTATCCGCCGGCCGCACCATCCTGATGGTCGAGCACAACATGAGCGTGGTCTCGACCATTGCCGACACCATCACGGTGCTTCAGCGCGGCGCCGTGCTGGCCGAAGGCCCCTATGCCGAAGTCTCGAAGAATCCGCAGGTGATGGAAGCCTACATGGGCACCACCGACGGCCAACTGCAAGGCGCACATTGATATGACCGCCGCGCTTGAAATCAAGGACCTCCACGCCTGGTACGGCGAATCGCACGTGCTGCACGGCGTGAACATGGTGGTGCAGCCCGGCGAAGTCGTCACGCTGCTCGGCCGCAACGGCGCCGGGCGCACCAGCACGCTGCGCGCCATCCTGGGCCTGACCGGCTCGCGCAAGGGCAGCATCGAGGTCAACGGCGTGCAGACCATCGGCATGGCCACGCACCGCATCGCGCACCTGGGCATCGGCTATTGTCCGGAAGAGCGCGGCATCTTCGCCAGTCTTTCGGCCGAAGAGAACCTGCTGCTGCCACCGGCGCTCAAGGGTGCGGGGCAGGGCATGTCGGTGGCCGAGATCTATGAGATGTTTCCCAACCTGGCCGAGCGCCGCAACAGTCCGGGCACGCGGCTGTCGGGCGGCGAGCAGCAGATGCTCGCCGTGGCGCGCATCCTGCGCACCGGCGCCAAGCTGCTTCTGCTCGACGAAATTTCCGAAGGCCTGGCGCCCGTGATCGTGCAGGCCCTCGCGCGAATGATCCACACGCTGCGGGGCAAGGGCTACACCATCGTGATGGTGGAGCAGAACTTCCGCTTTGCCGCGCCGCTGGCCGACCGCTTCTACGTGATGGAGCACGGCCGCATGGTCGAGGCTTTCGGCGCCAAGGAACTCGACGCCAAGATGCCCGTACTCAGCGAACTGCTGGGCGTGTAGCCGAGCTGTGCCAAACCGATTTCCCTGTTGACTCTCTCAACCATCCCAGGAGACACCATGCAAAACAAACTCAAGATCATTGCACTCATGCTCGGCGCCGCGGGTCTTGCCAGCCATGCCGTGCAGGCGCAGGAGAAGGTCGTCATCGGCTACATCAGCGACCTCTCGGGCCTCTATGCCGACCTGGAAGGCAAGGGCGGCGCAACGGCCATCCAGATGGCCATCGACGACATGGGCGGCAAGGTGCTGGGCCAGCCGGTGGAAGTGCTGAGCGTCGACCACCAGAACAAGCCCGACATTGCCGCTTCGAAGGCGCGCGAATGGATCGACACGGCCGGCGCGACGATGATCTTCGCCGGCACCAACTCGGGCGTCGCACTGGCCACCTCCAAGGTGGCGCAAGAGAAGAAGCGCGTGTTCTTCACCAATGGCGCGGCCACCTCGGCGCTGACCAACGCGCAGTGCAGCCCCTATACCGTGCACTACGCCTACGACACCGTTGCGCTCGCCAAGAGCACCGGCGGCGCCGTGGTCGATACGGGTGGCAAGAGCTGGTTCTTCCTGACGGCCGACTATGCCTTCGGCCACGCACTGGAGGCAGATACGGCCAAGGTCGTCAAGGCCAAGGGCGGCACGGTGGTGGGCACGGTGCGTGCTCCGCTCAATGCATCCGACTTCTCGTCTTTCCTGCTGCAGGCGCAAAACTCCAAGGCCCAGGTGCTCGGCCTCGCCAACGCTGGCGGCGACTTCATCAATTCGATGAAGGCAGCCAAGGAGTTCGGCATCGACAAGTCGATGAAGGTCGCGGGTCTCCTGGTCTTCCTCACCGACGTCAAGAGCCTGGGACTGCCGGCCACGCAAGGCCTGCTGCACACGACCAGCTGGTACTGGGACGCCGACGACGAGTCCCGCAAGTGGGCAGCGCGCTACGAAGCCAAGACCAAGAACAAGCCGACCGACATCCAGGCCGCCGACTACTCGGCCACCATGGCCTACCTCAAGGCTGTGGAAGCCGTAAAGAGCACCGACGCCGACAAGGTGATGGCGTACCTCAAGAAGACGCCGATCAACGACTTCTACGCCAAGGGCGTCATCCGCCCCGACGGCCGCATGGTGCACGACATGCTGCTGGCCGAGGTCAAGAAGCCCTCGGAATCCAAGGGCCCGTGGGACCTGCTGAAGATCGTCAAGAAGGTGCCTGGCGACCAGGTGTATACGACCAAGGAAGAAAGCACCTGCGCGCTCTGGAAGTAACTGTTGCCCGCTCCCCAGTCTTCGCGCACTGCGTGTCGCTTTGCCAACCCCGCTGAGCGGGGCGCGGTCCGGCCGCTTCGGACGGCCGCGCGCGGCCGTCCTCGCGCGAAGTCATTGCTGTCTTTCTGAACCTCGTTTTTCACGATGAACATTTCCATGCCCGCCCTGTTGAGCCAGCTCCTGTTGGGGCTGGTCAACGGGTCGTTCTACGCGATCCTGAGCCTCGGGCTGGCGGTGATCTTCGGTCTGCTCAACGTCATCAACTTTGCGCACGGCGCGCTGTTCATGATGGGGGCGGTGCTGTCGTGGATGGCGATGAATTATTTCAACGTCAACTACTGGGTCATGCTGGTGCTGGCGCCGCTGATCGTCGGCCTGTTCGGCATGCTGATCGAGCGGCTCCTGCTTCGCTGGATCTACAAGCTCGACCACCTCTACGGCCTGTTGCTCACGCTGGGTCTCACACTGCTGATCGAAGGCGGCTTCCGTTCGGTGTACGGCGTGTCCGGCCTGGCCTACAACACGCCAGAGGCGCTGAGCGGCGGCACCAACCTCGGCTTCATGTTCCTGCCCAACTACCGCGCATGGGTGGTGGTGGCATCGCTGGTCGTGTGCTTTGCCACGTGGTATGCCATCGAGAAGACGCGGCTCGGCGCCTACCTGCGCGCCGGCACCGAAAATCCGCGGTTGGTAGAAGCCTTCGGCGTCAACGTGCCGCTGATGGTGACGCTGACCTACGGCTTCGGCGTAGCGCTGGCGGCTTTTGCTGGCGTGCTCGCCGCGCCAGTGATCCAGATCTCGCCGCTGATGGGGCAGAACCTCATCATCATCGTGTTCGCAGTGGTGGTCATCGGTGGCATGGGCTCGATCATGGGCGCCATCCTCACGGGCCTGGGGCTCGGCGTGATCGAAGGGCTGACCAAGGTTTTCTATCCGGAGGCCTCGGCCACGGTGGTGTTCGTGATCATGGTCGTGGTGCTGCTGATCCGTCCGGCCGGCCTGTTCGGCAGCGAGAAGTGAAGTCCATGAAGAAAATATCGCTCGTCGTCTATGGGGTGCTTCTGCTGGCGCTCATCGCCGCACCCTTCATAGGCTTCTATCCGGTGTTCGTGATGAAGGTGCTGTGCTTCGCACTCTTCGCCTGCGCCTTCAACCTGCTGCTGGGCTACACCGGCATGCTGTCGTTCGGCCACGCCGCGTTCCTCGGCGGCTCGGCTTACCTTACGGGCCAGGCGCTCAAGGTCTGGCATCTCACACCCGAGCTCGGGCTGATCCTGGGCACGCTGGCCGGTGCGCTGCTGGGGCTGGTGTTCGGGTGGCTGGCAATTCGCCGCCAGGGCATCTACTTCTCGATGATCACGCTGGCGCTGGCGCAGATGATGTATTTCGTCGCGCTTCAGGCACCTTTCACCGGCGGTGAAGACGGCCTGCAGAGTGTGCCGCGCGGCAAGCTCTTCGGCATTGTCGATTTGCGCGACGATCTCACGATGTACTACGTCGCGCTGGTCATCGTGGTCGCGGCCTTCCTCCTTATTGCGCGTACCGTGCATTCGCCTTTCGGGCAGGTGCTCAAGGGCATCAAGGAGAACGAGCCGCGCGCCATTTCACTCGGCTACGACGTCAACCGGTTCAAGCTGCTGGCCTTCGTGATCTCGGCCGCGCTGTCAGGCCTGGCCGGCTCGCTCAAGACCCTGGTGCTCGGCTTCGCCTCGCTCAGCGACGTGCACTGGACCGCCTCGGGCCACGTGATCCTGATGACGCTGGTGGGCGGCCTCGGCACGCTCTCGGGGCCGCTGGTGGGTTCGGCGGTCGTCGTGCTGCTGGAGAACAAGGTCGGCGACTTCGGCACCTTCATGGCACGCGTGACCGGTGTCGACTGGTTCAACACGCTGGGTGAATCGGTGACCATGGTGACGGGCCTGATCTTCGTGGTCTGCGTGCTCGCATTCCGCAAGGGCATCATGGGCGAGGTCATCGCCTTTTTCGACCGCCGAAAAAGCAAGGTCTGATGCAACGAAGAAGGCGGACGGTGTCCGCCTTTTTCGCATCTGGGGCAGGCCCGTTCAGGGCAGCGCCGTGATTCGGTTGGTCGAAGGCGGCGCGAGCGGGCTGTTGGCCTTGATGTAGGCCTCCAGCGCATCCACGTCCTGATCGCCGCCGAGCGTGTCCGTGCCCTGGTTGAAGACCGTGAAGTTGTCTCCACCGGTGGCCAGGAAGCTGTTCATCGTCACGCGGTAGTTAGTGCCGTCGGCCATCGCGGTGCCGTTGAGCGCCATGTTGCTGATGCGGGAGCCCGCGGGCGCCGAGAGGCTGTAGCTGTAGCTCAGGCTGCGAGAAGGCAGCAACACCCTGGGTGAAGCGACCGTGTTGGTGCCGCTGTTGAACTGCTGCTCCAGCAGTGCCTTGATCTGCGCTCCCGTCATCGTCTTCACCACCAAGCTGTTGCCGAAGGGCTGCACACTGAAGATCTGGCCATAGGTCACGCTGCCGTCACCGGCCGGCACGAGGTCGGCGCGCACACCGCCGGGGTTCATCAACGCGATCTGCGCGCCGCCCTTGTTGCTTGCGCTGGTGGCGTCGAGCTGCGCATCTGCGACCAGGTTGCCGAGCACGTTCTCGCGCGAAGCCGTCTGCGTCCGCGTGGCCGGGCCGGAGAGCGTGCCAACCACCCGCTGCACCAGCGGCGCTGCGATCGAGAGGTATTGGCTGACGAGCGCGGCCACCTGCTGGTTCTTGCCGAACGTGGGGTACTGGTCGGTCAGTGCGACGGTGCTGGCGCCGCTTGTGTAGGCCTCGCCCTGAACGATCACGTTGTCGGCCGACTTGGCCGTGACCTTGCGGGTGCGCGTGTCGATCGTCAGGTTGATGTCAGTCAGCAGAGTGCCGTACTGGCCGGCGCTCGTCAGCAGGAAGGGCTTGGCCGGGTTTGTCTTGCCGTAGTCGCAGATGTACGAGCGATGCGTGTGGCCCGAGATCACTACGTCGACCGACGCGTCCAGCTTGTCGAGGATCGGAACGATGTCGCCGCTCAGGCCGGCGCAGCTCTTGTCGTTGTAGCCCACCGTGGTCGTGCCGCCTTCGTGGACCACCACGACGATGGCGTCCGCGCCCTGGGCCTTCAACTGCGGTATCAATGCGTTGGCCGTGTCCGCTTCGTCCTTGAAGCTCAAGCCGGCAACGCCGGCGGGCGTCACGATGCTGGGCGTTCCCTTGAGGGTCATGCCGATGAACGCCACCTTCACCGTGGCGCCATCCTTCGTGAAGGTCTTCATGCCCGTGGCGGGAAACAGCGTGGTGCCGTCGGTCTTCACGGTATTGGCCGCGAGGAAGCCGAAGTTGGCGCCAGGAAAGGCCTTGTTGACCCGGCAGGGCTCCAGCGGCGTGTTCTTGGCGCAGCCGCCGTTCTTCATGCGCAGGAGTTCGGTCTGGCCCTTGTCGAACTCGTGATTGCCCACGGCGTTGAAGTCGATCTTCATCTCGTTCACCGCCTCGATGGTCGGCTCGTCGAGGAACAGCGCCGACACCAGCGGCGAGGCGCCAATCATGTCGCCGGCGGAAACAACCGCGTTGTTCTCGTTTTTGGCTTTGAGCGATGCGATGGCCGAGGCGAGGTAGGCTGCACCGCCGGCGGGCACCGCAACCGTGCCGCCGCTCTTGGCCGGGGCGGTGATGGACAGCCTGGGCGGCTCGAGGTTACCGTGCAGGTCGTTGAAGGCGATGAGCTTCACGTCCACGCTGCCGGGCGCGGCCGATGCTGGCGCCGGCGCTGGCGGCGCGGGGGCCGGTGCGGGCGGTGCGACGACCGGAACGAAGCCGTTCGAATTGCTATTGCTTCCGCCGCAGGCGGACAGCGTGGCCAACACGACCCCCGCCAGGACGAGATGTGGTTTCAACGATGCGTGCATGAGCCTCTCCTCTTTGTGTGGAATGCAGCGCATGCTGAAGATGGCAGATGACGTCGCCGTGACGCCGCGTTGCGAACGGGTTCTCAAGGCAGGGAGATCAGGCGAATGGTCACGCCGCGGCCGAAGGCGCGTTGCAGCAGCTCGCTGGCTCGCGCACTGCGTGCGTCGCCGGGCGACTGCACGGCGAGCCACCCGTCGTCGGCTCGGCGTTGCAGATGCCAGCCCTCCTGCCCCAGTTGGAGGACAGCGGCAAGCGCCGCAACGTCCGCCACCGGCAGTGCTGCGGGCGTGATGTCCAGCCAATCCACCACCTGATCGGCTTCGCCGCCGAGCCTTGCCGTCGCGCCTTCGACGAGCGCGTGCTGCGTGGCAGCGTCCCTCACCGCCCCCTGGAGGATGATGCCGTTGCCATGCCAGCGGATTTCAAGCATCGCGGTGTTCTCCGGCGGGGCAGCACGAAGCGCAGTCGCAAATGCCCATGCGACGCCCGCTGCAGCGGACAGGACAAGCACGAGCAGCAGAGCGATGTTGATGATCGGGGGTCTGTTCTTCATTCGAGCCTTGGCGCACAACGCGCACGTCGAACGTCGAGTTCAGGGGCTCGGCATGACCGCGTGATGACAGGCCGGGCTGCTTCGTGAGGTCAGAGCCGCAGCGGTGCGGCGTAGCCGGTCATCTCCAGGTAGCCACGGCCGATACGCCGCCCTTGCGCATCGAGCAGGTCGCTCACGCCTTCCCAGTACACCCCGCCGGTCGAGCCGCGGCTGTCGAGCTCCTGGTCATCGAGCAGGGCGCGCACTTCGAAGATGCCTGACGGAGTTTCCACGCGCCACTGCGTCGGATACTTCGCCTGTGTGCGCGGGCTGGTCCAAGCCTTGGCGCCGTCAAAGCGCACCTCGTCGCTGCCGAAGCTGCGCAGCGCGCCGTCGCGCGTGCGAAACGAGCCGCCGCTCCACAATGCGCTGCCGTCGCGCCGCCGCAGGCGAAAGGCGGTGAGGGCGCTGCCGTCGTCCAGGTTCATGCCGATCCAGTCCCAACCCACAGCATCGGGATGCATCAGCGCCTCGCTCCATTCGTGGTCGAGCCACGCGGTGCCGTCGACGTCGAAAGCCTGGCCCTTCTTGAGCGTGAGCTTCCCCTGTGTCCTCAACTGGGGTTCGCTGTAGTAGTAGCTCGCCTGTGCTTCTTCCGGCCCCTTGCGAGAGAGTCCAGCCTTGCCTTGCAGCAGGACCGGTTGCGTGGGCGTGAAACGCAGGTCGAACGAGAACTCGCCGGCCGGGACGCGCGCCGAATAGCTGCCGTCCTTGTTGCGCAGCAGCGACCAGTCGCGCAGGCGCACATCGGTATCGGCCTCGCTCGCCGACGCAATGCCGAAGCCCGCGCGCGCGATGCGCTGCTCGTGCAGCAGCACGCGACCTTCCAGGTCGGTGACGGCCGCGTGCGCGAACACGAGGTGCTTGGCCGCGAAGGCCGAGCGCAGGCCTTGAGCCGCATCGACGCGCGAACGGAAGAACGTCACCTGGAAGCCGAACTCGCGTCCCGCCGCCGACTTGGCGTGGCCCGTGATGTACCACCATTCGGTTTGCAGATCGGGATGGCTACCGAAGTCGCGCGGGAACTGCAAGGTGCGCTCGGGCAAGGCCCAGCTTTCGGGCGCGGCCGCGGCAAGCGCCGCGAGAATCAAGCTGCGCCGCGAAAGATGGCTGAAGGCCCGCGCTGGCATTACTCCGCAACCAGCGCGTCGATGCGCTGCTGCGCCGGACCGATGTCGCCGAATGCGTTCTGCACCCATGCGGCATCGTGATAACTTGGCAGATAGCGCTCGCCTGCGTCGCACAGCAGCGAAAGAATGGAACCCTGCTTCCCGGTAGCGCGCATCTCGCGTGCAATGGCCAGCATGCCGACGAAGTTGGTACCGGTCGAAGGGCCGACCTTGCGTCCCAGCAGCGCCGAGAGCGCATGCATGGCGGCCACCGAATCGAGGTTGGGCACTTCGATCATGCGGTCGACCAGCGTGCGAATGAAGCTCGGTTCCACGCGCGGCCGTCCGATGCCTTCGATGCGCGAGCCCGCCGCCGTCAGCGTCGGGTCGCCGGTGCGGTGGTAGGCGGAGAACACCGAGCCCTCGGGATCGGCCACGCACACCTGCGTGTCGTGGCAGCGAAAGCGCACATAGCGCCCGATGGTGGCGCTGGTGCCGCCGGTGCCCGCGCCCACCACGATCCACGCCGGCACCGGATGCCGCTCGCGCGCCATCTGCTGGAACATGCTCTCGGCAATGTTGTTGTTGCCGCGCCAATCGGTTGCGCGTTCGGCATACGTGAATTGGTCCATGTAGTGGCCGCCGGTTTGCTCGGCGAGCGCACGCGCTTCTTCGTAGACCTGCGCCGCGTGATCGACGAAGTGGCAGCGCGCGCCGTAGAAGGCGATCTGCGCCACTTTTTCGGGCGAGGTGCTGCGCGGCATCACGGCGATGAAGGGCAGGCCCAATAGACGCGCGAAATAGGCTTCGCTGACCGCCGTCGAGCCGCTCGAGGCCTCGACGATGGTGGTGCCTTCGCGCACCCATCCGTTGCACAGCGCATAGAGAAAAAGCGATCGCGCGAGGCGGTGCTTGAGGCTGCCTGTGGGGTGGGTCGACTCGTCTTTGAGGTAGAGGTCGATGCCTTGGGCGGCGAGCGTTGGCAGCGGCAGCGGGATGAGGTGCGTGTCGGCGCTGCGGTGGTAGTCGGCTTCGATGCGGCGGATGGCTTGGCTTTGCCAAGTGGGGAGTGCTTGCGGCATATGGATGTGCAGTCTACAAGTCGTATTGGGTTTTGAGTATCGAGGCCGGGGCGAGACCCGGCCTCGGAAAAACAAAGGACTACCAATCCTCCTTAACCGCAAGAACCACATCCTTCCCCGCAGCCGCCCTCCCAGCCATCCAAGCAGTCCCCGTCCCTGCAGCAACGACAGCAGCACAAAGAATCAACAGCCGACCCCAAGGCACCAGCAAGTCCATAGTCCAGTGAAAGCTCTGCGGATTAACCACCTTCACCAGCACCACAGACACTGCAAGCCCCAGCAAGAGCCCGGCGACTGCACCGATCGCAGTCCATGCCGCGCCTTCGCCCGCCACCACCGCCAGCACCTGCCGCCGCGTAAAGCCCAGATGCGCCAGCAGCCCGAACTCCTTGCGCCTGGCCAGCACCTGCGCACTGAAGCTTGCTGCAATGCCGAACAGGCCAATGGCAATGGCCACAGCCTGCAACCAATAGGTCACGGCAAAGCTGCGGTCGAAGATGCGCAGCGAGGTCGCGCGAATCTGCCCGACCGACGAGATCTCGATGTTCGAACCGGATTCGCCGCTCACGCCAACTCTCCGCGCCGCAAGCTCGCGAACCGCGGTCTGCACTGCGCCCTCGGATGCGCCCGGCGCAAGCCACAGCGCCACGTCGCTGACCTCGCGCTCGCCCGTCACGCGCTCGAAGTCGCGCGCGTCCATGGTGATGGCGCCGAACTGCCGCGCATAGTCACGCCACACGCCCGCCACGAAGAATTTCGCCGGCCCGGAACCGCTGCTGCTGCTGCCCAAGGCCGACGAAAGCGGCGCGAACAGATCGCCCGGCTTGGCGCCGTACAGCTCGACCATCGGTTCGCTCACGTAGATGCCGACCTGTCCCGCCGGCACTGGCAGTGCGGGCCCGACCAGCGGTAGCGCCTGCGCCGCGCCGCTTTCGAGGCTCCGCGAAATCAGCGAGACCGAAGGCTGCGCGGGATCCAGCTGTAGCGACCGCGTGCGCAGCGTGCCGGTGCGTGCCACGCCGGGCAGTTGCGCAAGCGCCTGCACGAAAGCGGGCGAGAAGGTGGCGGTGTCGCTGCTGCTCTGCGTGCCTGAATTGCCGGAGCGCCCGCTCGACGTGGCGCGAAGATAGAGATCGGCTGGCAGCACCACGTCGAGCCAGCGCGTCACCGAATCGCGAAAACTCGCGACCATGACCGTCAGCGCCACCGCGAGGCTCAGGCTCGCGACCACGCCGCTGACCGCCACGGCCGCTGTGCCGCGCATGCGCCGTGCGCGCTCGATGGCGAGCATTGGCAAAACGCGCTGCGAAAACACGGGTGCCACGCGATCGTAGAGCAGAGCGATGAGCCAGGGCAGCGCGGTGATGCCGCCCACCAGCAGGCAGCCCACGGAGAGATAAGCGGCGATCGGAATGCCGCCGACAGCCGGCATGTTGGCCAGTGCCGCGCTCGCGGCAATGAGGCCGAGGGCCAGCCAGTGGCTCTTGCCTTGGACTGGCGCGGCACCCAGGCCCTTGAGGGTCTGCGCCTCAGGCAAGGCCTCTGCCGCCCGCGCGGGCCACCAGCCGCCCACCAGTGCTGCGAGCACGCCGAGTCCGCCGTACAGCAAGGCCGATGCGGTGCTCCAGTGCAGCGCGGGCGTCACGCCTTCGAAGTAGCCGCCGCCCAGGTCGCCGCCGAGCACGCGCAATGCGAAGGCCGCGAGCGCCGTACCCAGCGCCAGGCCGGCGGCGCTTCCTATCAGGCCTAGCACCAGCGATTCGAGCAGCACCAGGCGCAGCCGCTCGCGCGGCGTCAGCCCCAGCACGCCGAGCAGCGCGAACTGCTGGGCGCGCTTGGCCACGCTGAGCGCCAGCACCGAGAACACCAGAAAGGCCCCAGTGAAAAGCGCCACCAGCGCGAGCACCGTGAGGTTGACGCGGTAGGCGCGCGAAAGATTGCTCACGCGCTCCGCCGCGTCGCCCGGCTCGGCAAACTGCAGGCCGGCGGGCCAGCCCGGCGATTCCTGGAGCGATGCGATGAACGCGGTCTGGTCGGTGCCCGGTGCCAGCCTCAGGTCGACACGGCTGAGGCGGCCGAGCTTGCCGAACAGGTCTTGTGCGGCGGCGATGTCCATCACTGCCAGTGCGGTGCCGCTGGCGGCGACATGGCCCGCGACCTCGAGCCGCTGCCATGCGCTGCCGCTGCGCAGCTGGATCGACTCCGCGCCGCCTTCCGCCGCTTCAACCGGCAGGCCGAGCACGTTGCGCGCCGCGGTGTTGAGAAACACATGGCCCGGCGCCAAAATCGCGAAGCGGTCGGCGTTCTTGCGGGGCTGCGGCATCAGCGCCGGTGCGATGGTGGGCAGCGCCAGCGCATCGATGCCGATCACGCGCATCGGGACTTGGCGCTCGCCGGCCAGCGCGAGGCCCTGGAACTCAAGCACGGGGCTCGCAAGCGCCACCTGCGGATGCTGCGCCAGGCGCGCGAATACCGCTTCGTCGAAGCTGCCCTGCACGGCACGCACTTCGAGATCGGGTTGACCGTTGACCGAGCGCACGGCGCTCGAGAATTCGTCGAGCGCCGAGGCGTTGATCAGCTGCACAGAGAACGCGAGTGCCACGCCCAGCATCACGGCCAAAACGGCCGCGGCGTTGCGCCAGGGGTGGTGGCGCAGTTCCTGCCAAGAAAAGGTGGTGAGCAAGGCGCGCATGACGTGATTGTGGCCGGCGCCCGATTGCCGCGTTTTGGCGGGCTCTTGAAGAAGAGCCGAAATCAGAGCCGCTCGGCCATCCCGTTGAGATAAGCGCGTACCACGGGGCTCGCGCTCAAGCCGATGGCGCGGTCGAATGCCTGGCGCGCGGCCGCGTTCGCACCGTCGGCCGCGAGCAGATGCGCGCGTGCCGCCCAGAAAGGCTGATAGCTCGCCACCTCGTTCGCGGGAATAGCGTCGAGCGCCTGCAGGCCGATGCCGGGACCGCGCGCTTTCGCCAGGGCGCAGGCACGGCTCACCTGCGCGCCGATGCTGGGCCGAAGGGCCAGCAAGCCGTCGTACAGCGCGACCATGGCTTCGGGCGGTACTGGCGCGCCGAGGCGGCGCTCGCAATGGGCCGACTGGATGGCGGCCTCCAACTGGTAGGCCCCGAGCATGTTCATGCCCGATGCGCGGTGCAGGCAGCGCTCGGCCTGCGCGAGCAAATCAGGGTTCCAGCGTGCCATGTCCTGCTGGTCGAGCGGCACGTAGGCGCCGGAATCGCTGCGCCGTGCCGCGGCCCGGCTGTCGCAGAACAGCATCAGCGCCAGCAGCCCCAGGGGCTCCGGCTCGTTCGGCATCAGCGCGCAAAGAATGCGGCAGAGCTCGACGGCTTCCGTCGTGAGGCCGCGGGGCAGGGCATCCGCGCCGTCGACGCCGTCCCAGCCGGTGCCATAGGCGGCATAGATGCCGTCGAGCACGTCCTGCAGCCGTTGCGGCAGGTCGCGGGCCTGCGGGTATTCGAAGGGAATGCCCGCGGCGCGGATACGGGCCTTCGCGCGCACGAGGCGCTGGCCGAGCGTGGAGGGTGAGGTCAGGAAGGCTCCCGCCATGCGGGCCACGTCGAGACCGAGCACGGTCTGCAGCATCAGCGGTGCGCGCGCTGCGGCGTCGATGGCCGGATGCGCGCACACGAAGAGCAGCCGCAAGCGCTCGTCGGGCACGGCCGCACCATCTGCGGCGCCCGCATCCACCTCGCCGGCCAGCAGCAGCAGGGTTTGCGTGGCCGCATCCTGCACGCGTGTGTGGCGCCAAGCGTCGAGCGTGCGGTGCCGCGCCACGCTCAGCAGCCAGGCATCGGGCTGGTCGGGCACGCCATCGATGGGCCAGCGCTCGAGCGCGCGCGCAAAGGCATCGGCCAGCGCATCTTCGGATGACGCAATGTCGTGCGTGCGCGCCGAAAGGATGGCGAGGAGCCGCCCATACGACTCGCCTGCCGCCCGTTCGGTGGCCCGATGAGCCGCTGGGTCGGTCACGCAGTAGCTGCCGCCGTCGCGATGAAGACTGGGCGCACCTCCACGCCGCCGCTGGTAGCGCATGGCGCCCGCGCGGCCCATTCGAGCGCGGCATCGAGGTCGGCCACGTCGATCACGAAGTAGCCGCCGAGTTGCTCCTTGGTGTCGGCGAAGGGGCCGTCCTGCACCTGGCGCTTGTCGCCGCGCACGCGCAGCGTGGTGCCGGTCATGGGCGGGAACAGGCCGTGGCCGCCCTGCGAAATGCCCGACGCGCGCACTGCATCGGCATAGGCCATCCAACTGGCTCGCAAGGCTTGCGAAGACGCGTCGTTGCGCTGCTCGAACTCGGCTGAGGGCTGGTAGAACATCAACATGTACTGCATGGTGTCTCTCCGTCATGGAAAAGGTGCTGAGCAAGATCGCTCACCACAATGACGGCCCGCAGCCGCTCGTTTCGACACGAGGGCGCGTGTCGCGCGGGATTATTTTTTACGCGATCGCCGTTTGGCGCAACGGTTCGCGCCAAATTACGGAACGGCTGACCGCGAGTACCGGGCTTTTGCCCACCGGGCTTCAACGGATCGCAAGCCGCCGCTAAGCTCGGCTCATGCAACTACCTACCTACGACGACGTGATTGCCGCGGCTGCGCGGCTCGAAGGCCATGCCCACCGCACGCCCGTGCTGCGCTCGCAGACGGCCGACGAGCGCTGGGGCGCCAGGTTCTTCTTCAAGTGCGAGAACTTGCAGCGCATGGGGGCGTTCAAGTTTCGAGGTGCGTTCAATGCGCTGTCGAAGTTCAGCGCCGCGCAGCGCAAGGGCGGCGTGATCGCCTTCTCCTCGGGCAACCACGCCCAGGCCATTGCGCTGTCGGCCCGGCTGCTGTCGATGCCGGCCGTCATCGTGATGCCCAAGGACGCGCCGGCCGCCAAGGTTGCGGCCACGAAGGGCTATGGCGCCGAAGTGGTGATGTACGACCGCTTTTCCGAAGACCGCGAAGCGCTGACGAAGGGGCTCGCGCAAGAGCGCGGCATGACGATGATCCCGCCCTACGACCATCCGGACGTGCTTGCGGGCCAGGGCACCGCGGTGAAGGAGCTGATCGAGGAGACCGGCCCGCTCGACCAATTGTTCGTATGTCTGGGCGGTGGCGGGCTTCTGTCGGGTTCGGCGCTGTCAGCGCGCGCTCTGGCGCCCGATTGCAAGGTGTATGGCGTGGAGCCCGAAGCGGGCAATGACGGCCAGCAGTCTTTCCGCGCCGGAAAGATCGTGCACATCGAAACGCCCAAGACCATTGCCGACGGCGCGCAGACGCAGCACCTGGGCGAGTACACCTTCGGCATCATCCGTCGCGACGTGGACGACATCTTCACCGTGACGGACGCGCAGCTGGTCGAGGCGATGCGCTTCTTTGCCGAGCGCATGAAGATCGTGGTGGAGCCGACGGGCTGCCTCGCTTTCGCGGGTGCCATCGCGGCAGGCAAGTCCATTGCGGGCCAGCGCGTCGGCATCGTGGTGAGCGGCGGCAACGTCGACCTCGCGCGCTACGCCGCGCTGCTCGCGTAGCTCAGGCGCGAATTCCTTCGGCCGTCAGATGCAGCAGGCGGTCCGCACGGGCCGCCGCGCTCTCGGAGTGCGTCACCAGCACCAGCGAGGCGCCGTGCTCGCGCGTCTGGCCGATCAGCAGTTCCATCACCTTGGCCGCGGTGCCGGGGTCGAGGTTGCCCGTGGGCTCGTCGGCCAGCAGCAGGGCGGGGCGGTGCACCAGCGCACGCGCGATCGCCACGCGCTGAAGCTGCCCGCCCGACAGCGTCTGCGGCAGACGCGCACCCATGCCGGGCATGCCCACCGCATCGAGCATGTGCGCGACGCGGCCATCTTCCTTTTGCCGGCCCAGCAGCATCAGCGGCAGCGACACGTTCTGCGCCACGTCCAGGTGCGGCAGCACGTGAAAGGCCTGGAACACGAAGCCTACGTGGCGCCGCCGCCAGAGCGCGCAGGCTTCGCCGTCGAGGGCGCCGATGTCGGTGCCGTTGTGCGTGACGGTGCCCGCATCCCAGCTGTCGAGTCCGGCCATGCAGTTGAGCAGCGTCGATTTGCCGACACCCGATTCGCCCACGATGGCGACGAACTCGCCAGGCGCGACGGTGAGCGTCACGTTCTCGAACACGGGTACGTCGCCGTAGTGCTTGGCGAGCTTGGAAATGTGCAGCGTCATGCGGCGGCCGCAATGCGTTGGACAGCGATCTGCACGGCGTCGGGCGCATCGCACGCAATGACGGAGCGCGCCGGCATGCTGCGCAGCCACGTGATCTGCCGCTTGGCCAGCTGGCGCGTGGCCGCGATGCCGCGTTCGCGCAGGTCGTTCATGGCCTTGGCGTCGGGATTGGCGCCGCCGCAGGCGTCGAGCATTTCCCAAGCCTGTCGGTAGCCCACGCAGCGCATCGAAGGCAGTTCGGTCGACAGGTCGCCGCGCGCGCGCAGCGCTTTGACTTCATCGAGAAAGCCTGCCGCCAGCATGGCGTCGAAGCGATCGGCGATGCGCGCATGCAGCCAGGCGCGGTCGGTGGGTTCGAGTGAGAAGAGCGAGCCACCGGCCAGGCCCTTCGCTTCCTTGTCTTCCGTATGAAAGCTCGACAAGGGCTGTCCGCTGCTCTCCCATACTTCGAGCGCGCGTTGGATGCGCTGGCTGTCTTGCGGCGCAAGGCGCGCGGCCGTCGCGGGATCAACCCCCGCGAGCCGCGCATGCATCGCGGGCCAGCCGAGCGCAGCAGCTTCGGCGTCTATGCGCGACCGCACTGCGGGATCCGCGGCAGGCATGGCATCGATGCCGTCGAACAGGGCCTTGAAGTAAAGCATGGTGCCGCCCACCAGCAGCGGCAAGGCGCCGCGGGCGCGGATCTCGTCGATCAGCCGTGTCGCATCGGCCACGAAAGCCGCCGCACTGTAGCTTTCGGCGGGGTCGAGGATGTCGATCAGGTGGTGCGGCACGGCGGCCTGTTCGGCCAAACTCGGCTTGGCGGTGCCGATGTCCATGCCGCGGTAGACCAGAGCCGAATCGACGCTGACGATCTCGACCGGCCGCACGCGCGCCACGGCGAGCGCCACCCCGGTCTTGCCGGAGGCGGTCGGCCCCGCGAGCGCGACGAATTTCGGGTTTTCAGGATGGCCGGTGTCGGCAACGGAGGGCGGCATAAGCGCCCGAGGGTAACAACAAAAACGAGGCCGGGCCTTGCCCTCAGATCGCTTGCGCGCTGGCGGTGGCCTTGCCGCGCGCCTCCTGCGGCAGGGTGGCCGAATCGGCGCGCTCGTTCGGCGGCAACACGGGCACCGGCTGCGCGCCGTGCACCACGGGCGCGCCTTCCGTCTGCCGCGCGGCCAGCGTGGCCTCGGGCTTCATGCGGAACAGCTGCGCGAGCGCCGAGCGGTACTGGGCCTCACCGACCGAATTGGTGTTGTGGTGCGACCCGCCTTCCACCAGCACAAAGAGCTTGGGCACCGTGGCTGCGTTGTAGAGCTTGCGTCCCAGCGTGGGGTTGATGAGGCTGTCGGCGGTGCCATGCACCACCAGGAGCGGCGCGCCGATGTCCTTGACGCGGTTGATGGCCTCGAAGCGCTGCGTGATGAGCGGACCAAACGGCAGCCAGCCCCACTTGAAGCTGCTGACCACGTCGGCAATGGAGGTGAACGTGCTTTCGACGATGGTGCCGCTCTCGTCCTTGACGTTCGCGGCCAGGTCGATGCCAATGGCGCCGCCCAGCGAGTGGCCGAAGATGTAGCGGTGCTGCCGCGGGTGGCGCGCGGCCAGCCAGGTCCAGGCGGCGCGGGCGTCCTCGCGTGCCGATTCTTCCGACGGCAGGCCCTTGGAGCTCTTGCCGAAGCCGCGGTAGTCGATGGCCAGCACCGAAAAACCGAGTTCGTGCATGCGCTGGATGCGAGGCGCCGAGCCTGCCACGTTGTAGCGGGCACCGTGCAGGTACAGCATCACAGGCCGATCGGTGGTTTCGGGCTCGCCGCCGAGCCAGAGGCCATGCAGGCGTGCCGGTTCCCCGGTGATGGACGATTGGAAGTCGATCCAGACGTCCTGCATGCCCTCGGTCATGGTGGCGGTGTTGCCCCAGCTGCGGTCGCTGGGCTGAAAGATCCACTCGCGTTGCTGCTCGTCGAATGTGGAGCAGCCGGCGGCCAGGAGGGCGCACAGCGAAATAACGGAGGCAAGCAGGGACCAGCGTTTCATGGACTAGGAGGGACAGCGAAGCCGGCAGAAAGTTCATATGCTTTCAGCTGAAACGCGCCGACACTGCGCCCCAGCACCCCTCCCTTCAGTGCTCAGGCGGCACTTAGTTCTATACATGCAACGCCCGTGCCCGCTTCACGGATGACTGCAGAAAACTCCGGAAAAACCCTGAAAAGCGTGCGTTTTTCTATCTGCCGCGCATAAAAAGCGCATCCAACTCGCGAATGGACAGCTGCCGCCAAGTAGGACGGCCGTGGTTGCACTGGTCCGAGCGCTCGGTGGCTTCCATCTGACGTAACAGAGCGTTCATTTCGTCGATGGTGAGCTTGCGATTGGCCCGCACCGCGCCGTGGCAGGCCATGGTCGAGAGCAATTCGTTCTGTGCTCGATGCACGACGGTGCTCGCATCGTGCTGGGCCAGTTCGGCCAGCACGCTGCGTGCCAGCTCGACGGGATCGCCATCGGCCAGGGTGCCGGGCACGGCGCGCACCGCAAGGGTGCGCGGCGAGAAGGGGGTGATTTCCAGGCCGAGCGTGGGCAAGACCGCGGCGCAGGCTTCGGCGGTGGCCACTTCCTGCGGCGTGGCCGCAAAGGTGGCGGGAATCAGCAGGGGCTGGCTGGTGATCGCGGTGCCGTCGAGCTGCGTCTTGAGCCGCTCATAGACGATGCGTTCATGGGCGGCATGCATGTCGACCACGATCAGCCCCTGGCTGTTCTCGGCCAGGATGTAGATCCCTTGCAACTGCGCCAATGCGCGGCCGAGGGGCCAGGCCTCTTCGTTGGTCGCCATGGCCTCCGCCGAGTCGCCCGGCAGGCCGACCGGGGGGCGGGGCGACGACGGCGCCGTACCGGGAACGGGCCAGCCCGAGGCGGCAGGGGGGTGGGTTGTTTCGACCGTTCGCCTTGGCCACATGGCCTCGAAATCTCCAGCACCGCGTTCCCTGGCCGTGAAATGGATGGCGGGCTGGGCCCAGGTGGCGCCCGATGCCGGCACATTCGGCTTGAAGAAGGGCTGCTGCGCGCCGGCCGGCGCCACGGCGTCGCCCGCGCGCGGTGCGGCAAGGGCATTTTCAATTGCATGGCGCACCGCCTGGTGCACCTCGCGCCCATCTCGAAAGCGCACCTCGATCTTCGTCGGATGCACGTTCACGTCGACGCGCGACGGATCGATGTCGAGGTAGAGCGCGTACACCGGCTGGCGCTGGCCATGCAGCACGTCTTCGTAGGCGCTGCGCACCGCATGCGACAGCACCTTGTCGCGCACGAAACGGCCATTGACGTAGAAGAACTGCTGGTCTCCGCGCGACCGCGCCGCGTCGGGAATGCCGGCCCGCCCGAGGACGCGCACCGGCCCGCCAACGTGATCGACTGCCACGCTCTGCGCGACGAAGTCGTCGCTGAGGGCATCGGCCAGCCGCTGATCGCGCTGGTCGGCGGCGCGCCACTGCTCCATCAGCTTGCCGTCATGCCACACCGAAAAGCCGACTTCAGGCCGCGCCAGCGCGTGGCGCCGCACCGCTTCGATGCAGTGCGCCAATTCGGTGGCGTCGGTCTTCAGGAACTTGCGGCGCGCCGGCGTGGCAAAAAAGAGCTCGCGCACCTCCACCGTGGTGCCTACCCCGCGGGCCACCGGACGTAGTTCGCCGGTGCGGCCGTCGAGTGCAAAGGCGCCGTCTGCGCCCGCAAAGCGCGAAAGAATGCTGAGCTCGGCAATGGCGTTGATGGCCGCGAGAGCCTCGCCCCGAAAGCCCATGGTGCCCACGGTTTCAAGGTCGTTCAGGCTGGCGATCTTGCTGGTGGCATGGCGGCGCAGCGCCACCGTAAGCTCTTCACGTGGAATGCCCTGGCCGTCGTCCTCGACCGAGATCAGCCGAACGCCGCCCGAAGCCAGCCGCACCGTGACCTGGCGCGCCCCCGCATCGAGCGCGTTGTCGAGCAGTTCGCGCACCACCGATGCCGGCCGTTCGACCACTTCGCCGGCGGCGATCTGGCTGATCAGTTCGTCGGGAAGTTCGCGGATCGGACGTCGATCGAGAGAGGGAATGGGGGAGGGAAGGGCGCTCACGCGAGCATTCTAGAAGCCTCACCCGGATGTATCGGGCTGTCATCCAGGGTCTCCGAATCCATCATGGGAAGCCATGCGGCACGCAGCACGGATAATCCGCCACCATGGAAATCATCAGCTTTCTCATCGACTTCATCCTGCACGTCGACAAACACCTCGAGGCCTTCGTCATCGCATACGGCCCGTGGGTTTATGCGCTGCTCTTCCTGATCGTTTTCGTGGAGACCGGCGCGGTGGTGATGCCGTTCCTGCCGGGCGACTCGCTGCTCTTCATCGTGGGTGCGCTGTGCGGCGTGGGGCTCATGAGCTTTCCGATCGCATGCACCGTGCTTATCGTCGCGGCCATTCTGGGCGACCAGTGCAACTACAGCATCGGCCGCTATTTCGGGCCCAAGGTCTTCAAGTGGGAGAACTCGCGCTTCTTCAACCGAAAGGCCTTCGACCAGGCGCACGCGTTCTACGAACGTTACGGCGGCATCACGATCATTCTTGCGCGCTTCATGCCCTTCATTCGCACCTTTGCGCCCTTCGTGGCCGGCGTGGCCGAAATGAGCCGCGCAAAGTTCACGATGTTCAACGTGGTCGGTGGCCTGATCTGGGTGCTTGGCATTGCAACGGCGGGCTATTTCTTCGGCAACCTGCCCTTCGTGCGCGAGCACCTCGACAAGATCATCTGGGCGTTGATCATCGTGCCTGGCCTGATCGCCATCTTCGGCGCCTGGCGTGCGTCACGCGCGGAAAAAGCGCGCGCGCAATTGCCGTCCAAGGCCTGATCGACGCTCAAAAAAAAGCGCGCCGGTGGAGGCGCGCTTCAGTAGAGGGTCAGAACGGGTCAGTAGGTCGGACCGTTGCGCGGGTAGTAGGTGCTCGGCGGATAAGCGCGCTGGCTCTCGTAGTAGTTGCGTTCGTCCACACTACGGCCCACCTGATTGCCGATCACGCCGCCAATGGCTGCGCCGCCCAGCGTACTGGCGGTATTGCCGCCAATGGCGTGGCCCACTGCCGCGCCGCCGAGTGCGCCGACCCCCGTGCCCAGGTTCTGGTTGGGACCAGATGCGCAACCCGCCAATGCCATGACCGTGGTAGCCGCCGCAGCAGCCATCCAGATTCGTGCCTTCATCATGTCGTCCACCTTTCTAGAGTGATGGGATCATGATGGGCAAAAGCGGCCTGCCGGCGTTGTAGGAGCCTGCCGCGCCTGGGTGTGCGGTGCCACGGGCCGCTCGGCGTGGGACAGCAGGGCGAAGCAGGACAGTCAAAGCTGACGGCTGCGCGCCAGCGGCGGGTTCTGCGCAAAGTAGCGCTGGATGCCGCGCATGAGCGCATCGGCAAGGCTTTCCTGGTAGCTGACGCTGCGCAGGTTGGCTTCTTCTTCGGGGTTGCTGATGAAGGCCGTTTCGACCAGCACGCTCGGAATGTCGGGCGCCTTGAGCACGGCGAAACCAGCCTGCTCGACTTGCGGCTTGTGCAGCCGCGCGCCGATGCCGCGGATCTCGCCGAGCATGGCGCCGCCGAGCTTGAGGCTGTCGTTGATCTGCGCCGTGGTACTCATGTCGAGCAGTGCGCGCTGCACCTGCGCTTCGTGGTTGCCGACATTCACGCCGCCCACCTTGTCGGCATCGTTTTCCTTGTTGGCAAGCCAGCGCGCGGCGCTGCTCGAGGCGCCGCTCTGGCTTAGCGCGAACACGCTCGCGCCGCGCGCGGCGGGCGTGGTGAAGGCATCGGCATGGATGCTCACGAACAGGTCGGCCTGCACGCGCCGCGCTTTTTGCACGCGCACGCCCAGCGGCACAAAAAAGTCCGCATCACGCGTAAGAAACGCGCGCATCGGATTGCCGTTGACGCTGCTGGCGTTGATGCGGTCGCGCAGTCGGTGCGCAATTTGCAGCACGATGTCTTTTTCGCGCGTGCCGTTGGGGCCGATGGCACCCGGGTCTTCGCCGCCGTGGCCAGGATCGAGGGCCACGATGATGATGCGGTCGGTGCGGCTGGCGGTGGCGTTGCCGCGTGCGGGTGCGAGGGGCGCAGCAGGTGCGACAGGCGCTGCAGGCGTGATGGGCGCCATGGGCGGTGGGGGCGCGACCGGGCCTGGGCGCGTCGACTGTTGCGTCATCAGCTCGCCGAGCGGATCGGGTGCCGGCACGGGCACGGGCATGGGCGCGCCGGCCGGCGGCCGGGCGGGAGGCAAGGCGGTGCTGCCGGGCAGAGGACGTGGCGCGGGCACGTTGGGCGAAGGGCGCACGAGAATCGGCGGCCCTCCATCGGGCGCGGGGGCCAAAGAGGGCGCGGCGGGCGGCGGCACCGAGGGTGCGCTGGCGACGGCGCTGTCATTGCCGCTGCTGCCGCTGCTGCTGCGCGGTGCCTCGCGCAGGCGCTCGGTGATCAGCGCTTCCATCGGATCGATGGCTTTTTCGGGATAGAGGTCGAGCACCAGCCGATGCCTGTACGCGGCAATCGGCGCCAGCGAAAAGACCTGTGGCACCACCGCCTGCTTGAGGTCGAACACGATGCGCACCACCTTCGGTGCGTTTTGCCCCACGCGCAGGCCGTTGATGTACGGGTCGCCGGGCTTGATCTTGCCGACCAGTTCGCGCAGCTCGGGGTTGAGGTCGATGCCTTCGATGTCCACTGCCAGCCGCGGCGGGCTGCCCACCACGAGCTGCTGCGAGTGAAGCCGTGCATCGGACTCGATGGTCACGCGCGTGTAGTCGGCGGCGGGCCAGACGCGCACGGCAAGGATAGTGGCGCCGCGCGCAATCTGGTGCACGCCGAGCATCAGCGCAACGCTGCCGCCCTGCAGCAGCACGCGCCGCTTGAGGCCGCTCGCCTTCATACGCCGATGCGCGCCAGCAGATCGCTGCCGCGCGGGGTGTTGGCCAGGAGGGTCACGCTGCGTGTGTCGTCGGTCATTGCTTCTATTTTAATAGCGAGGTCGGCAATTGGCGTGCGGCCCGCGGCGTTTTCCGGCCATTCAGCTAGCTTGAGCCCCGGTCCCGCAAAAATGTCGCGGAAACCCGCATCGTCCCATTCCCGGGGATCGTTGAAGCGATAGAAATCGAAATGGAAGATCGCGAGCCCGTCGGGTGCCTCGTGCGGCTCGACCACCGCGTAAGTGGGGCTCTTGATGCGGCCCTCGACACCCAGCGCGCGCAGCAGGTGCCGCACGAAGGTGGTCTTTCCGGCGCCGAGGTCGCCATGCAGCGCAATGAAGGCATCGCGCAAGGCGGGCGAGGCCGCGAGCGCGCGTGCGAACGCGGCGGTGTCGTCCTCGCTGCGCCAGTGCAGCGTGCGGCCGGCGTTCGTCGAAATTTCTACAATCGGCAAGTGATCGTCAGCCATCCACTCGTTGCTCGTATTCAGGCATTGGCCCAGGAACTCGGATTCTCCCAAATCGGAATCGCGGGCGTCGATCTATCGAGCGCCGAGGAAGGTCTGATGCAATGGCTGGCCCATGGGTTCCATGGCGAAATGAAATACATGGCAACGCATGGCACGCGCCGCGCGCGGCCCGCCGAGCTGGTGCCGGGCACGGTGAGCGTCATCACGGCACGCATGGATTACTTGCCGCAGGGCACGCCGCTGGACGATTGGCAGGCCGTGGAGTTCGAACGCCTCACGCGGCCCGGTGAAGCCATCGTCTCGGTCTATGCGCGCGGCCGCGACTATCACAAGGTGCTGCGCGCGCGTTTGGCAAAGCTGGCCGAGCGCATCGCCGAGGAGGTCGGCCCGTTCGGCCATCGCGCCTTCACCGATTCGGCCCCGGTGCTCGAAGCCGAGCTCGCGTCGCGCAGCGGCCAGGGCTGGCGTGGCAAGCACACGCTCGTGCTGGACCGCAGCGCCGGCTCGATGTTCTTTCTCGGCGAGATCTACGTCGACATGGCGCTGCCCGAAAGCGAGCCGGTCAGCGCGCATTGCGGGAGCTGCAGCGCTTGCATCGACGTGTGCCCGACGAAGGCCATCATTGCGCCGTACCGGCTCGATGCGCGCCGCTGCATTTCATACCTCACCATCGAGCACGGCGGTCCCATTCCGCTGGAGCTCCGGCCGTTGATGGGCAATCGGATCTACGGCTGCGACGACTGCCAGCTGATCTGCCCCTGGAACAAGTTCGCAAAGAAAAGCGCGCTGCCCGATTTTGATGCCCGCGAAGGGCTGACCGGCCAGGCGCTGGCTTCGCTCTTCGCTTGGAGCGAGGAAGATTTCTTGCGCTTCACCGAGGGCAGCCCCATCCGGCGCATCGGGCACGAACGATGGTTGCGCAACATCGCCGTCGCGCTCGGCAATGCGCTGCGCGCCGGCGAGAGCGGCGCCGCCGAAGCACTGGCCACACGGGTTGCCCACCCCAGCGAGCTGGTGCGCGAGCACGTGGTGTGGGCGCTGGCGCAGCGGCCCTCGCCGGCTAGCGCGGCAACGCCAGCGCAAACGGCAGGCTCGCCATCCCCAACAACGTAGACAGGGTCACGAGACCCGCCACGTACGGCCCGTTGTAGCCCATGCGCGCTGCCAGCACATAGGCGCTCGAGGCCGTAGGCACGGCTGAAAACGCCATCAGCACGGAAGCCTGCGTGGCGTCCAGACGCAGCGAATGAGACAGGCCCCAGGCGACCAGTGGCAGCAACAAATGCCGGATCGACAACACCGAAACCGCCAGCACCTTGCCGCGTCCCAGGGTTGCGAACTGCATGCCCGCTCCCGCCGCCAGCAGGCCGAGTGCGAGCGATGCGGCGCCAATGCGCGTGAGCGTCGGCGTGGCCCAGCCCGGAATCGTGAAGCCCAGCACGTTCGCGAGAAGCCCTGCCAGCGTGGCAACGATGAGCGGGTTGCGCACGAGTTGCCGCGCAAAGCCGGTCTTGGCGTGCCGCGCCATCGGCCAGACGGCCGCGATGTTGAACATGGGTACGCACACGCCGATCAGCACCGCGATCAGCAGCAGGCCTTGCGGGCCGGCCAGCCGTTCGGCCAGCGCGAGGCAGATGAAGGAGTTGAAGCGAAACGCGATCTGCGCGCTTGCGGCGTGATCGCGGCGGTCGATGTGCGTGCGAAGGCCTGGAATAAAGGGCAGTGCATAGGCCAACGCGATGCCGCTGATGCCGATGCCCACACCCGCGGTAAGCAGGCTCGAAGTGGCGCCAAAATCGAGCGGGCTGCGCACGATCGAATGGAACAGCAATACCGGAAAAAGAAAGTAGTACACCAGGCTTTCGACCTGGTCCCACACGCGGCGGTCGAGAGCGGTGTAGCGGCAAAGCAGCCAGCCGATGGCGATGAGCGAAAAATCCGGGAAAAGCAGCTGGGCGAAGTTCACCGCTTCGAGCATAAACCGTGGCGGACCATGGGTATTCCACAGCACGGGCGCAGTGCGAAGCCGCTAGCATCCGGGGCTTTGCTTTTCGACACAGTCAATCAAGGAGTTTTTCGATGCAACGTCGTCAATGGGGCGCCATGGTGGGTGCCGCCGCGCTGGTCGCGGTCACTGGTCAGAGCTTCGCGCAGGGCTATCCCAACAAGCCGGTCGAACTGAGCGTGCCTTTTGCACCGGGCGGCACGACCGACATCGTGGCGCGCGTGATTTCCGACCCGCTGGGCAAGGTGCTGGGCCAGCCGGTGGTGGTGATCAACCGCGCGGGCGGCGGCGGCATTGTGGGCGCGGCCGAAACCGCGCGCGCCACGCCCGACGGCTACAAGCTCGGCGTTGCCACGGTATCGAGCACGGCGGCCAACCCGGCCATCAACCCCAAGGTGCCGTACGACCCGATCAACGACTTCACGCCGATCATCAACATTGCGGCCACGCCGAACATCATTGCGGTGAACCCGAGCTTCCCGGCCAAGAACTACGCGGAGTTCGTGGCCGAGCTCAAGAAGAACCCCGGCAAGTATTCGTATGCATCGTCGGGCACCGGCGGCATTGGCCACTTGCTGATGGAGCTCTACAAGAGCCTCACCAACACCTTCGTCACGCACATTCCCTACCGCGGTGCGGGCCCCGCCCTCAACGACGTGGTGGCGGGCCAGGTACCCATCATGTTCGACAACATTCCGTCGGCCATGCCGTTCATCCAGAGCGGCCGGCTGGTTCCCATCGTGGTGTCCGCGCCGCAGCGCCTTGCCGCACTGCCCAACGTGCCGACCTTCAAGGAAGTGGGGCTCGAGCCGGTCAATCGCATGGCCTACTACGGCATCCTGGGCCCCAAGGGCCTGCCGAAGGAGGTGGTCGACAAGATCAACGCCGGCGTGAAGAAGTCGGTGGAAGACCCGGCCGTGAAGAAGCGCATCGAAGACACCGGTTCGCTGATCGTGGCCAACACGCCCGAGCAGTTTGCCGCGCAGATCAAGGCCGAGTACGAGGTCTACAAGCAGGTGGTCGCCAAGCAGAAGCTGAAGCTCGACTGACCGCAGTTGATTTGAGCCAAGGCCGCCCGCACGAGGCGGCCTTTTTCTTTGGTAATTTTCTTTTTGCTATCTTGCAGGCATGACCGAGGCCGCCGCCACACAAACCCCTGAAATCGACGACTTCATCGACGCCCTCTGGCTCGAGGACGGACTGTCGAAGAACACGCTGGCCGCCTACCGGCGCGACCTGGCGCTGTTCGCCGGGTGGCTGCGCAAGGAGCGGGGCGGCGCGCTGCTCGATGCCGCGAAGGAGAACGATCTGCAGGCCTACATGGGCGTGCGCCTCTCCACCAAGGGCAAGGCCACCTCGGCCAATCGGCGGCTCACCGTGTTCAAGCGCTACTACCGCTGGGCGCTGCGCGAGCGGCGCATCGCGGCCGACCCGAGCCTGCGGCTCGCGCCAGCGCGGCAGATGCCGCGCGCCATCAAGACCTTGTCCGAAAAGCAGGTCGACGATCTGCTGGCCGCGCCCGACGTCGAGACGCCGCTGGGGTTGCGCGATCGCGCCATGCTCGAGCTGATGTATGCGAGCGGGCTGCGCGTGAGCGAGCTCGTGGCGCTCAAGGTCATCGACATGAGCCTGAACGACGGCGTGCTGCGCGTGCTGGGCAAGGGCAACAAGGAGCGCCTCGTGCCCTTCGGCGGCGAGGCACGCCGCTGGATCGAGCGCTACCTGGAGGAGTCGCGGCCCGCCATCCTGGACGGGCAGCAGACGCCCGACCTGTTCGTGACCTCGCGCGGCGCGGGCATGACGCGCGTGATGTTCTGGATCATCGTGAAGAAGCAGGCCGCCGCGGCCGGCATTCACGTGCCGTTGTCGCCGCACACCTTGCGCCACGCGTTCGCCACCCATTTGCTGAACCATGGCGCCGACCTGCGCGCGGTGCAGCTGCTGCTCGGGCACGCCGATATTTCGACCACTACCATCTACACCCACGTGGCGCGGGAGCGGCTCAAGCAGATGCATGCCAAGCACCATCCGCGCGGCTGAGGGCGCACGCGAATGAACCGCGCCATGCCGCCGCTGCTGTTGCGCATCGGTTGCGCGGGCTGGAGCCTGCCGCGGGTGTCGTGGCCCGATTTTCCTGCCGAGGGTTCGCATCTCGCGCGCTATGCGCAGCGCTTTGATGTGGTGGAAATCGACAGCTCGTTCTACAAGCCTCACCGGCGTGAAACCTATGAGCGCTGGGCTGCCAGCACGCCCGGCGGCTTCCGCTTCGCGGTGAAGCTGCCACAAACCATCACGCACGAGAGCCGGCTGGTCGACGCCATGCGGGCCTTCGAGACATTTCTTGCGCAAGTGCGCGGACTGGGCAGAAAGCTCGGCTGCCTCGTCGTGCAGTTGCCGCCCAGCCTTGCGTTTGATGCAAGCATTGCAAAGCGATTCTTGGCGGCGTTGCGAAAAAGGTTTGAAGGCCCGGTGGCCCTCGAGCCGCGGCATCGCACTTGGTTCGTTCCTCAGGCGGAAGCCTTGCTCTCGCAGTTTCGCGTGGCCCGCGTGCTGGCCGACCCGGTCCTGTTCGAAGAGGCCGCGGCCCCGGGTGGATGGCCGGGTCTGGTGTACCTGCGCCTGCACGGTTCACCGCGCCGTTACTGGTCGGCCTACGACGAAGCACTGTTGCAGCGGCTTGCCGTGCGCTTGCGCCAAGCCAGCGAGGAGGAAGGCGCGGCATGCTGGTGCATCTTCGACAACACGGCCAGCGGCGCAGCCGTGGGCAACGCGCTGACGCTGTTGCGCCTTGCTTCAAAATCGGCGCCTCCCTCCGTGGGACATCCATGAACTTCTCCAGATTCGACATGCATTTTTCGTTCAAGCCCATGTGGTTCGTTGCCGGCGCAGCGCTCTGCGCGGCAGCAGCCGGCGCACAAGGTCAGCCCAAAACCATTCGGCTCATCGTCGCGTACCCCGCAGGAGGCGTCAGCGACGTGGTCGCGCGCGCGCTCGGCGACAAGCTCGCGACGCAACTGGGAACCATCGTGGTGGTGGAAAACCGCGCCGGCGCGAGCGGCGCCATCGGCATGGACGCAGTGGCCAAGGCCGCGCCCGACGGCGCCACGCTGGGCTTTTCGGCCATCAGCCCGCTGGTGCTGAGCCCACACCTCGGCAAGCTGCCCTTCGATCCGCAGAAAGACATCGCGCCCGTCGTGAGCGTGATGTATTCGCCGGTGTTGCTGATCGCCACGCCGGCCAGCAAGTCAAAGGATTTCCGCGCGCTCGTCGCCGATGCCAAAGCGCAGCCGGGCGCGGTGCGCTGGGCCACGTCGGGTCCGGCGTCGCTCGGGCACATCGTGCTGGAGCAATTGAGGGCGGCCGCGGGCGTGGACATCACGCACGTGCCCTACAAGGGTGGCGGCCAGCAGCTCAACGATGCTTTGGGCGGGCAGTTCGAGATTCTTTCGACCAACGCCAGCCCCACGCTCACGTCGCACATCCAGTCGGGCAAGCTGCGTCCGCTGGCGGTGGGGGCGCCCGCGCGGCTCGAAAGCCTGCCGCAGGTGCCCACGCTGGGCGAGCTGGGCTACAACGCGGCCAACATCAACTCGCAGTTCGGTGTCTTCGCGCCCGCGGCGACACCGCCCGCGCTCGTTGCAAAGTACAACGCCGAGATCAACAAGGCGCTGGCCAGCCCCGAGTTGCGCGCCAAGCTTACGGCCACCGACAACGTGCCGACCGGCGGCACCCCCGCGGCCTTTGCCAAGGAGATCGCCTCGGAGTTCGAGAGCAACGGGCGCATCGTCAAGGCCGCGAACATCAAGGCCGATTGACCCCGCATCCTGGCCCGCTGAAGGTTCGAGAATGCGCACAGGCACTACAAGGAACTCCCATGGTGGCACTCCCTGACGACACCGGCGCGAAGCGTGCGCTGTACCTGGAAGACCTGTCGGTCGGCGATCGCTTCCAGAGCGGCGAACATGCGCTGGACGTGGCGCAGATCAAGGCCTTTGCGCTTCAGTTCGATCCGCAGCCTTTTCATACCGACGAAGAAGCCGCGAAGAACACTTTCTTCGGCGGCCTCGCGGCAAGCGGCTGGCACACGGCGGCGCTCACGATGAAGCTGCTGGTGGAAAGCGGCATTCCGCTGGCAGAGGGCATCATCGGTTCGGGCGGCGAGCTGCAATGGCCCAAGCCCACGCGGCCCGGCGATGTGCTGCACGTGGTGAGCGAGGTCCTCGAGATCGCTCCCTCGCGTTCCAAGCCCGGCCGCGCGATGGTGACGATGCGATGCCGCACGCTCAACCAACTCGGCGAGGTGGTCCAGTACTTCTCGCCCAAGCTGGTGGTGCACGCTCGGCCGGCGTAGGCCTCCGTTCAGTCCTTGCCGCCGGCCGAGAGCGCACGCAGTTCCTCTGCGCTGAACCCGGCGCGCCCGCGGGCTTCGAGGTTGAAAGGCGGCTTAAGCCGCGGCGCCTCGTAGCGCGCCACCAGTTCGGGGTAGGTCGCCTCGGGGTCGCGGCCCTCCCGCTCGCAGAGCCAGCGGTACCAGCGGTTGCCGATGGCCACGTGGCCCACTTCGTCGCGCAGGATGATGTCGAGGATCTCGACTGCGCGCAGTGCATCGGGCGTGTTGACGCGCTTCAGCTTGGCCTGGATCAGCGGCGTGGCGTCGAGCCCTCGCGCTTCGAGCGTGCGTGGCACCAGCGCCATGCGCGCCAGCACGTCGTCCTTCGTTTTCTCGCACATGCTCCAGAGCCCGTCGTGGCCGGGGAAGTCGCCGTAGCGCCAGCCCATGTCCTGCAGGTGCGCATGCAGCAGCGTGAAGTGCTGTGCCTCTTCATCGGCCACGCGCAGCCAGTCGCGGTAGTAGGCCTCGGGCATGCCGTCGTAGCGCCAGACCGCATCGAGCGCGAGGTTGATGGCGTTGAACTCGATGTGGCAGATCGAATGGATCAGCGCGGCGCGGCCGTCGGTCGTGAAGGGCGAGCGTTTTTGCACCGCGGTGGCGGCCACGCGCAGCGGCCTTTCGGGGCGGCCCGGCACGCCGATGTCATCGCCCACGGTGCGCAGGGGTTCAGTTGCTATGGAATCGGTAGCGGCTCGCGCAGCGGTGGTGCGTGTTGCCGCCACCTTTGCTTCAGGATCGCTCAGTCGCAGCGCGGCCAGCGCGCTCAATCGGGGGTGCATCCCTACAATTCTAGTTTTTGCCCCCGGAGACTCCACGATGGCCCTCTATGAACTCGACGGCGTTGCGCCGCAACTCGGCACCGGCGCATGGGTCGCCGACAGCGCGGAAGTGATCGGCAACGTGCAGCTGGGCGAGAACGCGAGCATCTGGTTTGGTGCGGTGCTGCGCGGCGACAACGAGACGATGACCATCGGACGCAACAGCAACGTGCAGGACATGTCCATGCTGCATTCCGACCCCGGCAGCCCACTCACCATCGGCGAAAACGTCACCATCGGCCACCAGGTCATGCTGCACGGCTGCACCATCGGCGACAACTCGCTGATCGGCATCCAGGCCGTGGTCTTGAATAACGCGAAGATCGGCCGCAATTCGATTGTCGGTGCCGGCAGCGTCGTGACCGAGGGGAAGGAATTTCCCGACAATTCCCTGATCTTCGGTTCACCCGCGAAGGTGATGCGCACGATCAGCGACGAAGACGCCGCCCGTTTGCGCCACGGCTCCGACCATTACGTCCACAACGCCGTTCGCTACGCGAAGGGCCTCAAGAAGATTGCCTGACCAAGCGCAGGCCCAACAGAAAGAAGAATCCGTTTTGAGCGAGCTGCACAAATTCCTGTTCGATGGCCTGCCGGTGCGCGGCATGATCGTGCGCCTGACAGATGCGTGGCAGGAAATCCTGGCGCGGCGCGCCTCCAACACAGCCACCGGCGCCTATGCGCCGCCCGTGGCCGAGCTGCTCGGCGAGATGACCGCGGCGGCCACGCTGATGCAGGCCAACATCAAGTTCAACGGCGCGTTGATCCTGCAGATCTTCGGCGACGGTCCGGTCAAGGTGGCCGTGGCCGAGGCCAAGCCCGACCTGAGCCTGCGCGCCACCGCCAAGGTGATTGGCGACCTGCCGGCCGATGCACGCCTGCCGGACATGGTGAACGAGAACAACAAGGGCCGTTGCGCGATCACGCTCGACCCCAAGGACAAGCTGCCGGGAACGACGCCTTACCAGGGCGTGGTGCCGCTCTTCGACGACGAGGGCGAGAAGCTCGGCAAGCTCAGCGACGTGCTGCAGCACTACATGCTGCAGAGCGAGCAGCTCGACACCACGCTGGTGCTCGCGGCCGATGACAAGGTGGCGGCCGGCCTGCTCATCCAGCGCTTGCCGGTCAAGGGCGAGGGCAATCTCGAAGGCCAGTCCGGCACCTCCGTCAGGGACCATGACCAGGCCAACCAGGACCAGATCGGCCTGAACGAGGACTACAACCGCATTTCGATCCTCGCCTCGAGCCTCACGCGCGACGAGTTGCTCACGCTCGACATCGAAACCATTCTTCGGCGCCTGTTCTGGGAAGAAAAGCTGCTGCGCTTCGAGCCGCAGGCCGGCCTGCTGGGGCCGCATTTCGCATGCACCTGCGGCCGCGACCGCGTGGCGCAGATGATCCGCGGGCTCGGCGTGGAAGAGGCCGAGGAGATCCTCGCCGAGCGGGGCGACATCGAGGTTGGCTGTGATTTTTGCGGCAAGCAATACCGCTTCGACGCGGTGGATGCGGCGCAGATCTTCAGGCCGCCGGGCGACCAGGTTCCGGGCAGTCCGGTCGTGCAGTAAATCGCCCGGCGATCAGCGCGGCGCCTTGTCGTCGTCGAAGTCGCCGAACACGATATCGGGTGCGCTGGTGTTGTGGCGCGAAGGCAGGCTGCGTCCGAAGCGCATATGCGTGCCGCTCAGCGTCTTCAGATCGGGCAGGGACAGCACCTGCTCCGCGGCCTCGGACGATTCTTGCCACCGTACCTCGCTCACGTCGGCGTTGTCGGGTGTCACGTACATCGAGCGCAGCACCGCAAAGGGCCGCGCATTCACCGTCGGCGACGAGAGCCGCACGTCGAGCGCGGTGCGCGTGCGGCTGATCTCCGACACTTTGGCCACCGCGCTGCCGCCGCCGACGAAACGCAGGTGGATGGCCAGCGGCTTCGGCACGATGCGGATCGACGCGATATCGACCACCGGCCGACTGCCCTGAGCGACCGGCCCGAGCAGGAACGAAGACCCATACACCCCGTCGCCGAAGCGTTCTTCCGGCAGCGGTTTGATGCGCCAGTAGCCGTCGGCCGGATAGAGCACCAGCGCCTCGAGCGCCTTGCCTTCTTCCTTGCGGAAGATCTGAAGCATATGAAAGCCGCGGTCCGTGCGCGCGCCCACGCGCACCGGCACCTGCTGCGGGCGCCAGAAACTGGACAGGGTCATGCCGACGATGCGCCAGCGCGCATCGTCGAGCAGCACCACGCGGCGAGGCTTGAACTTGTGCGCGGGGTCTGTGGGGTGGGCGCCGCCGTCGAAGTTGCAGCCCGAAAAATCGGGCGCGGTGGTGTCGTTGCCGATGCTGTCGAGGTAGGGCGGCTGCAGCGCCTCGATGCGCATGCGCCGGATGCCTTCGCCGCGCAGCACCAGCGAGACGTTGTCTTCCTCGGCGCAGGCCGTGGGCGTGGTGGCGTTCTCCACCGTGGCGGCGACGGGCGCGGCCGTGGCGGCGCCCGCCGCGAGCAGTGCGGCAAACAGACACAAGAGGCTGGCGCAGCCAGCGGAATGAGAGAAGCGAAGCGGGAACATCAGATCTCCGAGCTGGGTGTGGAGGGATTGTCGCGGCGTCCGATCAAGTCGCTGAAAAGCCGATGTTCGCATTCCGGGTCGGAGCACTTCTCGCAAGGCCATGTCCAGGCGGCTGGTTTGGAATCGAAGCGGCCTCGTGCGCGGGGCCGGCCTTCGCTGGCGGCAATGGAGTTGATGGCGTTCCACGCACTGGAGAGCCTTTCGCTGCCAGTGCCGTGCACCACCGCAAAAGAAAGCCTCGCGCCCGTCAGCGCCGCGCGCACCAGCGCGTCGGTGGGCTCGCGCGCGTGGTCGCCATCGCGCAATGAGTCGGCAACCCAGGGAATGTCGAGCGCCGTCAGCAGTGTGATGGCGTAGCGGGCCTGCGCCATCAGGGCTTGGGCATGGAGCGAGGTGTCGCCGAACAGTTGCTCGCTGTAGACCGCGGTCATGAGGGCCGTGGTGTCGGCCACCACCACGCCCGAGGCGGCCGCGGCGTCGATGCGGCGCATCTGCTCGTCGGCGATGGCGCGCTGTTCGTCTGGGCGTGGCGTCCGGCCTTCGCGGTCGCACCATTCGCGCAGGTATTCGCCCACCATCGTGGTGGCGATGCCGCGCTCCTGCAGGCGCTGCGTGAGCGCGCGGGCGAGTTCGGTCTTGCCGGTGCTCTCGGCGCCGAGCAACGCGATGATGCATCCTGTCGGCAGCACGGGAGTCATGCGCGAGCGGCCTCGACCTGCATGCGCGCGCGCCATGCAAGAAAGCCCGCCACGCTCAGCACGGCGAATACCGCGTAGAGGCCGACCGTCAGCCAAAGGCCCTTGTGGATGAACAGGCCCACGCTCACGACGTTCACCGCCAGCCACACCAGCCAGTTCTCGATGAACTTGCGCCCGAGCAGGAACTGGCCGACGAGGCTGAGCCCGGTCGCGAACCCGTCCCACCAGGGCACGTCAGAGTCCGTAAAGCGGTGCAGGAAGAGGGCGACCGCGGGCCATGCCAGTGCGCAGGCCACGAGCGCCAGCGCGGCGCCGCGCCGCGACAGCCGGCTGACCCGCAATGCACCGCCGTCGGCCCGATGGCCGCGCAGCCATTGCGCCCAGCCCCAGAGCGCGACGATCGCGAAGAACACCTGGAGTGAGGCATCGCCGTAGATGCGCGCCTTTGCGAACACGGCCACGTAGAGCAGCGAGCTGACGATTGCGAGCGGCCAGCCCCAATGGATTTCGCGCATGTTGCAGCCGACCATTGCAAGCGCCAGCACCGCGGCTACGATTTCGAGCCAGCTGACCGGTGAGGCCCAGAGCACGAAGGCGGGGGCCGAGAAGAACTCGGGCATCGGGGCGTCAGGTGCCGAGCGCCGCCGGGCCGCCCCAAGGCGCGAGCGGCCCCCTCGGGGGGCAGCGAGGACACGCAGTGCCGAGCGTGGGGGTCATGTTCAGCGTGTGACCTGAACGAACACTTCGTTCGGCTTGACCATGCCCAATTCTTGGCGCGCGCGCTCCTCGACCATCTCCAAGCCGACCTTCAAGTCGTTGACCTCGGAGGCCAGCCGTTCGTTGGTCACAGTGGCCTTGGCATTGGCCTCTTTCTGCTCGGCCAGCTTGGTCTGCAGCTGCGACACGTCGCGCACGCTGCCGCGCCCGTTCCAAAGCTGCCACTGCAGGACGACCAGCAGCAGCAACAGCACGATGGGTGGAACGAGGCGCGAGCGCATTGCCGCCGGCTTCGGGGCTACTACTTCAGGTTGTAGAACGCGCCGCGGCCAGGGTAGCTGGCGATGTCGCCGAGGTCTTCTTCGATGCGCAGCAGCTGGTTGTACTTGGCGATGCGGTCGGAGCGCGAGAGCGAACCAGTCTTGATCTGGCCGGCGTTGGTGCCCACCGCGATGTCGGCGATGGTGCTGTCTTCGGTTTCGCCCGAGCGGTGCGAGATGACCGCCGTGTAGCCCGCGCGCTTGGCCATCTCGATGGCGGCGAAGGTTTCGGTCAGCGTGCCGATCTGGTTGATCTTGATCAGAATCGAGTTGGCAATGCCCTTGTCGATGCCTTCCTGCAGGATCTTGGTGTTGGTGACGAACAGGTCGTCGCCCACCAACTGCACGCGCTTGCCGAGGCGGTCGGTGAGCAGCTTCCAGCCGTCCCAGTCGCCTTCGTGCATGCCGTCTTCAATGCTGATGATCGGGTACTTGTCGACCCACGTGGCCAGCATGTCGGCCCAGTTGCCGGCCGACAGGGTGAGGTTCTCGCCGGAGAGCACGTAGTTGCCGTCCTTGTAGAACTCGCTGGCGGCGCAATCGAGGCCGAGTGCAATCTGCTCGCCCGCTACGTAGCCGGCCTTGTCGATGGCTTCCAGAATCAGCTGGATGGCTGCTTCATGGCTCTCGACGCTGGGCGCGAAACCGCCTTCGTCGCCGACCGCCGTGCTGATGCCGCGGTCGCCCAGGATCTTCTTGAGGGCGTGGAACACCTCGGCGCCGTAGCGCACGGCTTCGCGGAAGCTCGGCGCGCCCACGGGGATGATCATGAACTCTTGCAGGTCCAGGCTGTTGTTGGCGTGCGCGCCGCCGTTGATGACGTTCATCATCGGCACCGGCAGCTGCATGCCACCCATGCCGCCGAAGTAGCGGTACAGCGGCAGGCCCGACTCTTCGGCCGCGGCGCGTGCCACGGCCATCGAAACGGCGAGGGTCGCGTTGGCACCCAGGCGGCCCTTGTTGTCGGTGCCGTCCAAGTCGATCATCGTGCGATCGAGGAAAGCCTGCTCGCTGGCATCGAGGCCGAGCACGGATTCCGAGATCTCGGTGTTGATGTTCTCCACCGCCTTGAGCACGCCCTTGCCGAGATAGCGCTTCTTGTCGCCGTCGCGCAGCTCGATGGCTTCGCGCGAACCGGTCGATGCGCCCGAGGGCACGGCTGCGCGGCCCATGGTGCCCGATTCGAGCAGCACGTCGCACTCGACGGTGGGATTGCCGCGGCTGTCGAGGATTTCGCGGCCGACGATGTCAACGATTGCACTCATGCGTTTCTCTTTCTTTTCAGTTCAGTCTCGAATTCAAATGATCAAACACCTTCGACCGCGATCATGCGCATGACGGCGGCACCGGCACGCGCTTCGCGAGCCTTCAGGTATTCGGGTGATTCATAGAAGGCCTTGGCCTTCTCGAAGCTGGGAAATTTCAGGATGACGACGCGCGAAGGCGACCAGTCGCCCTCGAGCACTTCGACCTTGCCGCCGCGCGTGCACACTTCGGCGCCATGCGCCTGCATGGCCGCGCTCGACCACTTCTTGTATTCCTCGTACTGCGCCGGGTTGGTGACCTCGACGTTGGCGATGACATAGCCACTGCTCATGATTGGAAGACGTCCTCCAGGAATGCGTTTTTCTTGGTGACCCGATCGAGCGCGACGAGCGTCTCGAGCAGGGCCTTCATGTGCTTGAGCGGCACGGCATTGGGGCCGTCGCTCAGTGCCTTGGCCGGGTCGGGGTGCGTCTCCATGAAGAGCCCGGCCACGCCCACGGCCACCGCCGCGCGCGAAAGAACCGGCACCATTTCGCGCTGCCCGCCCGAGCTCGTGCCCTGGCCGCCCGGCAGCTGCACCGAGTGGGTGGCGTCGAACACGACGGGTGCGCCAGTCTCGCGCATGATCGCGAGCGAACGCATGTCCGACACCAGGTTGTTGTAACCAAAGCTCGCGCCGCGTTCGCAGGCCATGAAGCTGTCTTCCGGCAGGCCGGCTTCCTTGGCCGCCGCGCGTGCCTTGTCGATCACGTTCTTCATGTCGTGCGGCGCGAGGAACTGGCCCTTCTTGATGTTCACCGGCTTGCCCGACTGCGCCACCGCGCGAATGAAGTCGGTCTGGCGGCACAGGAAGGCGGGCGTCTGCAGCACGTCGACCACCTTGGCGGCTTCGGTGATGTCGTCTTCGGTGTGAACGTCGGTCAGCACCGGCAGGCCGAGCTCGCGCTTCACCTTGGCCAGGATCTCCAGGCCCTTCTCGCGGCCGGGGCCGCGGAAGCTGGTGCCCGACGAACGGTTGGCCTTGTCGAAGCTGCTCTTGAAGATGAACGGAATGCCGAGCGAGGAGGTGATTTCCTTCAACGTGCCGGCCGTGTCCATCTGCAATTGCTCGGACTCGACCACGCACGGGCCGGCAATGAGGAAGAAGGGCTGGTCGAGCCCGATGTCGAATCCGCAAAGTTTCATAGAGATGTCTCCGTGCTGCGCACTTCGTCATTCGCCTTGGGAGCGGCCCGGCGGCTCATGCGACGGCCTTCAGGTTCTTTGCACCGCCCGCGCTGCGCGCCTTGTGCTCGAGCGCTGCCTTGATGAAGGCATTGAAGAGCGGATGGCCGCTCCACGGCGTCGACTTGAATTCGGGGTGGAACTGCACGCCCATGTACCAGGGGTGCACGTCCTGCGGCAGCTCGACGATTTCGGTCAGGTGTTCGCGCTGCGTCAGCGCGGAAATCACGAGGCCTGCGGCGCGCAGCTCGTCGAGGTAGTTCACGTTGGCTTCGTAGCGGTGGCGATGGCGTTCGGTCACCACGTCGCCGTAGATGCTGTGGGCCAGCGTGCCGGCCGTAACGTCGGAGCTCTGCGCGCCCAGGCGCATGGTGCCGCCGAGGTCGGACTTCTCGTTGCGCGTCTTCACGGTGCCGTCGGCATCCTTCCACTCGGTGATCAGCGCGATCACGGGGCAGGGCGTCTCGGGGTCGAACTCGGTGCTGTTCGCGTTCTTCAGGCCCGCCACGTGGCGGGCGTATTCGATGGTGGCCACCTGCATGCCCAGGCAGATGCCGAGGTACGGCACCTTGCCTTCGCGCGCAAAGCGGGCAGCCGAAATCTTGCCTTCGACGCCGCGCTGGCCGAAACCGCCGGGCACCAGGATCGCGTCGTACTTGGCAAGCCGCGAGACGTCTTGCGCGGAAATGGTTTCGGAATCGATGTAGTCGATCTTCACGCGGGCATGGTTCTTCATGCCGGCATGGCGCAGCGCCTCGTTCAGCGACTTGTAGCTGTCGGACAGGTCGACGTACTTGCCGACCATGGCAATGCTCACTTCCTGCTGCGGATGCTCGACTTCGTAGACCAGGTCGTCCCAGCGCTGCAGCTTGGCGGGCGGGGTGTTGATGCGCAGCTTGTCGCAGATGAGGCCGTCCAGGCCCTGCTCGTGCAGCATGCGCGGCACCTTGTAGATGGTGTCGACGTCCCACATCGAGATCACGCCCCATTCAGGCACGTTCGAGAACAGCGAGATCTTGGCCCGCTCGTCATCGGGAATCGGGCGGTCGGCGCGGCAAAGGAGGGCGTCGGCCTGGATGCCGATGGCGCGCAGTTCCTTGGCGGTGTGCTGCGTGGGCTTGGTCTTGAGTTCGCCAGCGGCGGCGATCCAGGGCACGTAGCTCAGGTGTACGAAGGCCGAGTTGTTCGGGCCCATACGCAGGCTCATCTGGCGCACGGCCTCCAGGAAGGGCAGCGATTCGATGTCGCCCACCGTGCCGCCGATTTCGACGATCGCCACGTCCACTTCATGCGCGGTGCCGAGGCCGGCGCCGCGCTTGATGTATTCCTGGATCTCGTTGGTGATGTGCGGAATCACCTGTACCGTCTTGCCGAGGTAGTCGCCGCGGCGCTCTTTCTCCAGCACGGTCTTGTAAATCTGACCGGTGGTGAAGTTGTTGGCCTTGCGCATCCGCGTGGTGATGAAGCGCTCGTAGTGGCCGAGGTCGAGGTCGGTTTCGGCGCCGTCGTCGGTGACGAACACTTCGCCATGCTGGAAAGGCGACATCGTGCCGGGATCGACATTGATGTACGGATCCAGCTTGATGAGGGTGACTTTGAGGCCGCGCGATTCGAGGATCGCAGCGAGAGAGGCGGAGGCGATTCCCTTGCCAAGGGAAGATACGACACCACCGGTGACGAAGACAAATTTGGTCATGCCAGTTCCGGACGCGAGGACCGGGCAGTGGGAAATGCTGATTGTATATGGCCCGACTGCGTACTCCGCGCACCTGTGCGCTTCTCCTTCGCTCTTCTGGGGGCGCATCGGCGGCTTGGGGCGGCCATGCACCGCGGCCCTTGCGTGGGGCCCTGTGTCATTACACTTCTGCGCTATGCAAGATCTCGCCGGCAAACACATCGTCCTGGGCCTCACTGGGGGTATCGCCTGCTACAAATCGGCCGAGTTGTGCCGCCTCATCGTGAAGGCCGGCGGCACGGTGCAGGTCGTGATGACCGAGGCGGCCGAGCAGTTCATCACGCCGGTCACGATGCAGGCGCTGTCGGGGCGTACGGTCTACACCTCGCAGTGGGACGCGCGCGAGCCCAACAACATGCCGCACATCAACCTGAGCCGCGAAGCCGATGCCATCGTGCTCGCGCCGTGCAGCGCCGACTTCATCGCTCGGCTGGTGCAGGGAAGGGCGGATGAGTTGCTGAGCCTGATGTGCCTGGCGCGTCCGATCGACCGCGTGCCGCTCTTGATCGCACCGGCCATGAATCGCGAGATGTGGGCACATCCCGCCACCCAGCGCAACCTGATGCAAGTGGCGGCCGACGGCGCCACGGTGCTGGGCGTGGGCAGCGGCTGGCAGGCCTGTGGCGAGACCGGCGACGGGCGCATGCTGGAGCCGGCACAGCTGCTCGAGGACATCACGGCCTTCTTCGCACCAAAGCTGCTTGCGGGGCACAAGCTGCTGGTGACCGCAGGGCCCACCTTCGAGCCACTCGATCCAATCCGCGGCATCACCAACCATTCATCCGGCAAGATGGGTTTTGCCATTGCGCGCGCTGCCCGCGAGGCCGGCGCCGAAGTGACGCTGGTGGCCGGCCCGGTGCACCTGCCCACGCCGCGCGGCGTCAGTCGCATCGACGTACTTTCGGCCGAGGACATGCTCGAAGCGACGCTGCGGGCAGCGCGGTCTGCTAGCATTTTCATAGCGACGGCAGCCGTGGCGGACTGGCGGCCCGCAACGCACAGCGAACAAAAAATCAAGAAGGATGGCAGCGGCAAGACGCCGGCGCTCAGCTTCGTCGAGAACCCCGACATCCTGCTGGCCGTGGCGAAAAGCGAGCGCGCGCAGGCGGGCAAGCTGTTCTGCGTGGGCTTCGCGGCCGAGAGCGAGAACCTCGTCGAACACGCCAAGGCCAAGCGGGAGCGCAAGGGAATTCCGCTCCTGGTCGGAAACATCGGCCCGCTGACATTCGGCCAGGACGACAATGCGTTGCTCCTCGTGGACGCAAAGAGCACGCGCGAGTTGCCGCGTGCGCCCAAGCTCACCTTGGCGCGCGAACTCATGACCGAGATTGCCGCACGCCTGCCGGACTGGAGGGTCTGATGAATCCCCAATGGAACACACCGCCCAATGGCGATTTCGCCAGCTACGTGGAGCGTCTTTCGGCCCAGGCCGCATTGCCCAAGCGGGCGGCCCATGAAGGCGACCATGGGCTGGACGTGGGCATGACGCCTGCACCGGGCGCGCAGGGCGCGGCAGCGGCAGCGGCGCAGCGGCGCGAATCCTCGAACGGCGACACCTCGGCGCCGGGTGTTGGGGCGATCCCGCCGGCGGCGCTCAAGATCATGGGCGTTGTGGGCGTGCTGGTTCTGCTCGCGCTGTGGTCGGCCGGCGTGTCCACCGTTGTGCTGGTGTTCCTGGCTGGTGCGGCCCTCTGGCTCGCAAGCAAGTTGAAGGGCCTGAAGCTTTCACCCGGTGTCGCCAAGTGGCAGCAGGTGCTCGAGGAAGCCGCCCGCAAGCAAAAAGAACAGCAACAGAAGCAAGGCAAGTAGAAGTGAAAGTAGACGTCCGTATCCTCGACCCACGCATGGTGGATCAATTGCCTGCCTATGCCACCCCCGGCAGCGCAGGGCTCGATCTCAGGGCGTGCCTCGATGCACCGATCACACTGGAGCCCAACGGCTGGCAGCTCGTGGGCACCGGCATCGCGATCCATTTGGCCGATCCGGCCTTTGCAGCGCTCATCCTTCCGCGCTCGGGCCTCGGCCACAAGCACGGCATCGTGCTGGGCAACCTCGTGGGCCTGATCGACAGCGACTACCAGGGCGAACTGAAGATCAGTGCCTGGAACCGCAGTGACACTCCCTTCGTGCTTCAACCGATGGAACGGCTCGCGCAGCTCGTCATCGTGCCCGTGGTGCAGGCGCAGTTTCGCGTCGTCACAGAATTTGCAGCTTCGCAACGCGGCGAAGGCGGCTACGGGTCTACCGGCAAGCACTGACCGGTTTGCCCGCGTATCGGGCCGGTAAAGATCGGAACCGTGCAGTTCGCGGCGTGCTCCTACGTTTCGGTGTGTGTCAGGCGTCATCCCTGTTGTGGGAAAGGCGTTAGACACAGGCTTGGTGCATTTCCATGCACCCCAATTCTCGAGGAGCCTTCAATATGAAAATTTCAACGCGCTTCATATCCATCGGCGCTTCCGCGCTGGCGATTGCCACGCTCACGGCCTGCGTCGCTCCCGCGCCGGTCTACCAGACCACGCGCTACCCCTACCAGGCGCCGCCACAGGCCGTGCCGTACCAGGAAGCGGCTTACGTCGAATACGGCCACGTCGCCAACATCGAAGTGCTGCGCAGCGAGACCGGTGGCACCGGCACCACCGGCGGCGGCGCCGTGGCGGGTGGTGTCGTCGGAGGCGTGGTGGGCAACCAGTTCGGTCACGGCAGCGGCCGCGCCGCGGCCACCGCCCTGGGCATCGTGGGTGGTGCGCTCCTGGGCAATACCATCGAGGCACAGCGCAACGGCCCCCGCGCCTACGAGAGCTATCGCATCTCCGTGCAAACCGACCGCGGCGGCTATCGGGCCTTCGACGTGCAGCACCCGGGCGACCTGCGCATCGGCGACCGCGTCCGCATCGACAACGGGCAGATCTCGCGCATGTAACCCACCTTCCAGCGGTTTTCGCGGGCAACAAAAAGCCGGGCAGTGCCCGGCTTTTTGTTGCCCGCTGCAGCGGTATGCCCGCCTTTCTGTCAGTGCAGCAGATCGTTGCCCGGCGCCGTTGGAGGCACCTTGAAAAAGGCCGTGCCCGCCGTGCCGCTGCCGACTTCTTCTTCCGTGGCCTCGCGCACCGAGCGCACCGTGATGTCGAGCCGGATCGCAATGCCCGCGAGCGGATGATTGCCGTCGAGCACCAGGTGCTCCGGGTAAATTTCGGCCACGGTGTAGATCACGTCCTTGGGCATGGCGTCGCTCACGCCCTGGGGCAGGGCGGCGCCGTCGAAGGTCATGCCTTCCTCGGTCCCTTCGGGAAACAGCGAGCGCGGCTCGAGAAAGAGCAGTTGGTCGTTGAAGTCGCCGAAGCCCTGCTCGGGCTCGAGCTGCAATTGCACCCGCGCACCGGGCTCGTGGCCCTGCAGGGCGGCTTCGATCACGTCGAAGAGGTCATCGCCCCCCACCATGAATTCCACCGGTTCGTCGAGCACGTCCAACACTTCGCCCAGAGTGTCTTTCATCGTCCAGGTCAGGCCGACCACGCATTGTTCAGAGATTTCCATTGCAGAATTCTCCCATGGAGACTACACACCCGCTGCCGTTGCTCGGCGGCCTGAGCGCCGCGCAGTTCATGCGGCGGTATTGGCAGAAAAAACCGTTGCTGGTGCGCCAGGCCATTCCCGCCATGGTGCCACCGATCGATCGGAGCGCGCTGTTTGCCCTGGCCGAGCGTGAGGACGTGGAATCGCGCCTCATACGCCATGGCAAGGCCGGCTGGACGCTCAAGCACGGGCCGCTCGCGCGGCGTGCGCTGCCGCCGTTGAAGCAGCCCGCATGGACCCTGCTGGTGCAGGGCGTCGACCTGCATCACGATGGTGTGAATGCATTGCTGCAGCAGTTCCGCTTTCTGCCCGACGCACGGCTTGACGACCTGATGATCAGCTACGCGAGCGATCAGGGCGGCGTGGGCGCGCATTTCGACAGCTACGACGTGTTTCTGCTGCAGGCGCAGGGCACGCGGCGCTGGTCGATCGGCAAGCAGAGCGACCTGCGCCTTCAGCAAGGCGTGCCCCTCAAGATCCTCGAGCATTTCGAGCCTGAGCAAAGCTTTGTGCTCGAGCCGGGCGACATGCTCTATCTGCCGCCGCGTTATGCGCATGACGGCGTTGCAGTCGGCGACGACTGCATGACTTGCTCCATCGGCCTGCGGTCGTCGGCGGTGGGCGAGCTTGGCGCCGACCTGTTGTCCCGCATGGCGCAGGCCTATTCGGAAGCGCTCGAAGATGCGGGCCCGGCCGAGCTGGCGCGCTATCGCGATCCGTCGCAGCCCGCGGTCGACGCGCCAGCCGCCATGCCGGCCGCGTTGCAGGCCTTTGCGCGCAAGGCCGTCGATGCCGCACTGCGCGACCCCGACGCGATCGACCGTGCCTTAGGCGAATCGCTCACGGAGCCCAAGGCCAATGTCTGGTTCGGCGAAGGCACCGAGGCGCCGGATGCGTTGATCCGCGTGGTGCTCGATCGGCGTACGCGCATGCTTTACGACGCGCGGCACCTGTACATCAACGGCGAGAGCTTTCGCGCGGGCGGGGCCGATGCCACGCTGATGCGGCGGCTGGCCGACCGGCGCGCGCTGGGTCCGCGCGAGCTCTCGCGCGCGAGCGAGGGCGCGCTCGCGCTGTTGGCCGAGTGGTGCGAAGCGGGGTGGGTGCATGCCGAGTGACACGCCGGTGCCTGTGGAGCCCGCCTTGCCCGAAGGCCGCTTCGATGGCCGCGAGGCCTTCGACGGCATCGTGCGCGCGGCGCTCGAGAACGCGGCGCGGCAGGGCTGGCAAGAACTGGTTCTCAGCGACCCCGACTTTGCCGATTGGCCGCTGGGCGAGCGCGCCAGCATCCAGGCGCTCCAAGCTTGGTCGGCCACTGGCCGCCGCTTTGTTCTGCTGGCGCAGCGCTTCGACGTCATCGAGCGTGCCCACACGCGCCTCGTGCCGTGGCGGCGCATGTGGGACCACATCATTGAATGCAGGGCGGTCCGGCCGGCAGCGGGCAGCCCGGGCGTGCCGAGCGCCATCTGGACGCCCGAGTGGTTTGCCCACCGTGCCGATCCCGAGCGCAGCCGCGGCGTGTGCGGCTTCGATCCGCGTGCGCGGCGCGAACTTCGCGAAACCATTGATGAGTCGTGGCGGGCGGGGCGGCCGGCGTTTCCAGCATCGACCCTGGGCTTGTAAGCCAATGCCGCGAATGAGGCTGCGAGACATCAACCAGCGGTAATGCGGGTCTAGAATTTTTTCGTTCAGATATCCATCGCCAAAGGAGTTTCCATGAAAAAGTCGTCATCCGTCCTGCTCGCTTCGTTGATCGCCGCCGCCGCACTCGTGGCTTGCGGAAAGAAAGAGGAAGTCGCGCCGGTCGTTGTGACCCCTCCGCCCGCTCCGGTGACCGAGCCTGCGCCTCCGGCGGTTGTGGTGACACCGGCGCCGTCGACCGATTCCGCGGCCACGGCACCGTCGCCGAGCGCCTCGGCGGCCCTGGATGCAGCCAATGCCGCGACCGAGGCTGCCAAGAAGAACGAAGCGCCCAAGCAGTAAGCAAGTTCAGCTTGAGGCGTTTCATGCGCCTCGGCAAAAAGCCGCCCTCGGGCGGCTTTTTGCATGGTGCTCGGAAGAAGCAGGGCGGGCCGCGCCCTCAGACGTCCAGCCAGGGCGACCCTTCCGACGCACTGGCCGTGAGCATTTCGGCCTCGTGCCCGCCAAGGGCGTCGGCCATCAGGCGCCGCACGATCTCAGGACGGTTGTTCTGTTCACTCAGATGCGCCGCGACCACATGGCGCAGGCCGTCGTGGCGCACCGCGCGTGCAATGTCCGCGGCCGCCGTGTTCGATAGGTGGCCATGCTTGCCGCCCACGCGCAACTTGAGAAATGCCGGATAGGCCGAGTTGGCCAGCAGATCGCTGTCGTGGTTGAACTCGAGCAGCAGCGCGTGCACGCCGCTGAGCCTGGAAAGCACATGGGCCGTGGCATGGCCTAGATCGGTGAGCACGCCCAGGGTGCGGGCGCCGTCGGAGCAGCGAAGCTGCAGCGGCTCGCGCGCATCGTGCGGCACGGTAAAGGGCCGCACCGCGATGTCGCCGACCGCAAACTCCGAATCGTCCCGCGCGAGGTTGAGCCGGCCTTCGAAATCCCGCCCGCCCGTGGCAAGCCAGGTGCCTTCGCTCATCCAGACGGGAATGCGGCTGCGCCGCGACAGCGAATGGGCGCAGCCGATGTGGTCGCCGTGTTCGTGGGTGACGAAGATCGCGTCGATGTCGCCGGCCATGAGGCCCGCCTTGGCAAGCCGCAGATCGAGCTGCTTCAAACCGAAGCCGCAGTCGATCAGGAGCCGCGAGGTTCGCCCGCCGCTGGTCGCTTCGACCAGCGCGGCGTTGCCCGTGCTGCCGCTGCCGAGGCTTCGGAAGCGGAGCATGCGGCTTACTTCAGGTCGTCGGCAATGACCTGGACGATGCGCTGTGCGTTGGCCGAGGTTTCGGGCGCGCCGGATTCGTTCAGGACCGATACGGTGGTGCTTTCGCCCTGGCCGCCCTTCACGAGGATGCGGAACTTGATCGGCGCCTCGTTCTTGCTGGAGCTGCTGAACAGCTTGCCGAAGAAGCCAGGTTCCTTCTTGTCCGGGTTCGGCGTCACGTAGCGCACGTAGTAGATGCCGGCGGTGCGGTCGCGGTCTTCCACGGTGAAGCCGGTGCGGTCGAGTGCCAGGCCCACGCGGCGCCATGCGCGGTCGAAGCCTTCGCTGATTTGGACCACAGGCTGGCCGCTCACGGTGGCGACAGTGGCGGTCTTGGTCGGCGCGGTGGTGGCGGCCAGGATCTTCGACTGCTCTTGCGAGACGCCGAGCTTGACCATCAGGCGGCGCAGGAATTCGGTTTCGAGTTCAGGATCGCTCGGGCGGGGCTGCCACACGGTCTGGTCCTGGCGGCTGTTGTTGTAGACCTCCTGCATGCCCCGGTGGCTGATGAAGATCTCGGTGCCGGTGGGCGTGCGCTCCAGGCGGGTACGGAAGCGGTCGAGTTCGCCGGTCGAGTAGACCGAATCGACCAGCTTGCCCAGCGTGCCGCGGATGATGTCCTGCGGCAGCTTGGCGCGGTTCTCCGCCCAATCGGTTTCCATGATGCCGAGGTTGCGCTGCTCGGTGGTCAGGAGGAAGCCGCTTTCCTGCCAGAAGTCTTTCACCGGGTCCCAAAGCTGGTCGGGCGAGCGGTTGATCACGATCCAGCGCTGCGTGCCCGAGCGCTCCATGCGCACGTCGCCGATGTTGGCCACCGCGGTTGGAATGCCTGGCGCGTTGGCCACGCCGGCCTGGTAGGCGTTGGCCGTGACCGAGCCGCCTGGCACCGCATAGCGGTTTTCGCGCGAAAGCTGCGACAGGTCGGGCGGAACTTCGAGCGTCGGGGCCTTGCCGGCGCTCTTGTAATCGATCTTGTCGCTCTCGAGGACGGAGCAGGCGGCGAGGCTGACAACGATTGCCAGCAGTGCGAATCGCGAGATGTGCGAAAGGTTCTTCAACGTCGTCTTCCTTGTTGGAATGGGTTCGGTCAATCTAGGGGCCGCATTGCCCGCACTCTCTGAGCACGGTTCGGGCAAAAGGTTGCTTGACCTTGATGCGGTAGGCGAAAAAGAAGTACGGGAGGTGTATGGGAGCGGCGGACCGGCTCAGCCCTTGAGCAGGCCGGTGGCACGCAGGGCGGCCTCGACCACGGGGCGGTTCGATTCGGCCAGTTCGGTAAGCGGCAGCCGCAGCGTGCCCCCGCACAGGCCGAGCCTGGACATGGCCCACTTGAGCGGGATCGGGTTGGGCTCGACGAAAAGATGACGATGCAGCGGCATGAGCTCGAACTGGATCTCCATGGCGCGCCGCACGTCGCCTGCAATGGCCGCAACACACAGCTCATGCATCTTGCGTGGCGCAATGTTGGCCGTGACGCTGATGTTGCCCTGGCCGCCGCAGAGCATGAGGGCCACGGCGGTCGGGTCGTCGCCGGAATACACGGCAAAGTTCTTGGGAAGGTCGCGGATGAGCCACTGCGCGCGCTCGATGTTGCCGGTGGCTTCCTTGATGCCGATGATGCCCGGCACCTGCGCAAGGCGCAGCACGGTGTCGTGCGCCATATCGGCTACGGTGCGGCCGGGCACGTTGTACAGCACGGTGGGCAGGTCGCCCACGGCTTCGGCAATGGCCTTGAAGTGCTGGTACTGGCCTTCTTGCGTCGGCTTGTTGTAGTAGGGCACGACCTGCAGCTGCGAGTCGGCGCCCACGCCCTTGGCGAAGCGGGCGAGCTCGATGGCTTCCTTGGTCGAGTTGGCGCCGCAGCCGGCCATCACGGGCACGCGGCCCTTGGCCTGCTCGACCGCCACGCGGATGATTTCGCAATGCTCTTCCACGTCGACCGTGGGCGATTCGCCGGTGGTGCCGACCACGCCGAGGCAATCGGTGCCTTCGTCGATGTGCCAATCGATCAGCCGGCGCAGGGCGGGATAGTCGACACTGCCGTCGTCGTGCATCGGCGTGACGAGAGCGACGATGCTGCCTGTCAGTTGCTCCAAGGGGAATCTCTCTGTCGGTGGACGAAAGCGCAGATTCTACTTACTCCGGGTTCGGCGGAAACCGGCCCTCCGGCAGGGTCAGTTTCCTCGCAGCTGAAGGCGTGGGGGCTGGGCCGGATCGGCCTCGCCGGCACGTACGGCGGCAATGCGCTGGACGAAGCGCGGCGGCTCGTCCAGAAAGCCGTCTTCATAGGCCACCACCCGCAGTTCCCGGCAGGCTGCCAGCAGTTCGCCCGGCTGCAGCAGGAAGTCCGGACGCGAGGGCTTGCCCACGCTTTCGTTACCGGCGGCAAAGGTTTCGTAGAGCAGCACGCTGCCGGGCGCGACCGCGGCCACGATGTCCGCCATGCGCGGCCTCCACAGGTAATTGGTGACGACCACCGCGCCGAAAGTCTGGCCGGCGAAGGGCCAGGGGCCGGACTCGATGTCGGCGGTCAGGGTGCGGCCGTAGGCACTTGCGGCCTGGGTGGCCTCCGGTGAGCGATCGACGCCGGTGACCGGATGTCCGCGTCCCTCGAACCATTGCATGTGCCGCCCCTGGCCGCAGGCCACGTCGAGCACCGTGGCGCCGGGCGCGAGCAGGTGCGACCACTTCACGATCCATTCCGAGGGCGCCAGTCCGGCGTGCGGGTTTGCCATGTCTTTCATGGCGATCAGAAGCAGGACCAGACCTGGTCGACCAGCGTCACGAGAAAGCTCGGGTGAACGTAGAGCGCGAAAACGCCGCCCAGCACCGCCAGCGCCGCGGCGAGCGAGCCGGCGTGCACGAGGCGGTGGCGCAACTGCGAAGTCATGTATCGGTCCATTCTCTGTCGTCAGCCCGGCACCGCGGCCGGCTGGGCGCCGCGCGCAATGGCGCTTTCCTTGACCGGCAGGTTGATCAGCGCCGCGAACACGCCCAGGGCAATGGCGATGTACCAGACGATGTCGTAGCTCCCGGTGGTGTCGTACAGATAGCCGCCGAGCCAGACGCCGATGAACGATCCCACCTGGTGGCTCAGGAACACGAAGCCGCTGAGCATCGACAAGTGCGACACCCCAAAGATGCCCGCGATGATCGCATTGGTGGCGGGCACGGTCGAAAGCCAGAGAAAGCCCATCGCCGCAGAAAACACATACACGCTGAGCGGCGAAATCGGCACCAGCAGGAACAGCACGATCGATACCGCCCGCGCAAGGTAGATGGCCGCCAGGATCTTGCGCTTGGCCAGCTTCTGCCCCAGCAGCCCCACCGTATAGGTGCCGAACACGTTGAATAGCCCGATCAGCGCCAGCGCATAGCCCGCCACGTCGGCCGCCAGGCGCTGGTCGCGCAGGTAGGTGGGCATGTGGATGCCGATGAACGCCAGCTGGAAGCCGCAGACGAAATACCCGGCCATCAGCAGGCCGAAGCTTGGGTAGCGGAAGGCCTCGCCCACCGCCTGCAGCACCGATTGGTCCCGGTGCCCGGCCAGCGCCCCGCGCTGCGGTTCGCGCAGGCCGAAGGCCAGCGGCACGATCACCAGCGCCAGCACCGCCACCACCGCCAAGGCGGTCTGCCAGCCAAGAGTGCCGATCAACCGGCCCTCGATGGGGGCCATCAGGAACTGGCCGAACGACCCCGCCGCCGCTGCCACGCCCATGGCCCATGAGCGGCGTTCGGCCGGAATCTGACGCCCGATAACGCCGTAGACAACGGCATAGGTGGTGCCCGCCTGCGCCGCGCCGATCAGCACGCCAGCGCTCAGCGTGAACAAGAGTGGCGTGGGCGAATACGCCATGCCCAGCAGGCCCAACGCATAGAACGCCGTGCCCGCGATCAGGACCCGGAAGGCCCCGAAGCGATCGGCCACCATGCCTGCGAACACGCCGAAGATGCCCCACGAGAGGTTCTGGACTGCCAGCGCAAACGAGAAGGTCTGACGCGTCCAGTCCTGCGCCTGCGTGATCGGCTGCAGCCACAGGCCGAAGCCGTGGCGAATGCCCATCGAAAGCGTGACGATCATGGCGCCGCAGATCAGCACTTGCTTGACCGAGAGAGTGGGGGCGGAGGCTTGCATGGCGTCGAATGTAGCGACTTGCATCCCTTGGCAGTCGAAGGGGCCCCAAGCCATTGATGATTTATGGCGGGTGCTTTGATGCGCTCCAGGCATCAAAGCGAACGGAAGTTGCGACCGCCGTCGAAATTCGATGGCATGGAGCTGCGGTCGGACGATGCTGCTGTATGGGTATCCAGTCATTTGGATTCGACTGACTACAATCCGCCCCCATGGCGACTCCCCTCAAGACTCCCCCCAGCCCATCGTCCGCGTCCTCGGGCTATTCGGAAGGTTCCATCCGCGTGCTCAAGGGCCTGGAGCCCGTGAAGCAGCGCCCGGGCATGTACACCCGGACCGACAACCCGCTGCACATCATCCAGGAAGTGCTCGACAACGCCGCCGACGAGGCGCTGGCAGGCTACGGCAAGAAGATCAAGGTCACCCTGCACACCGACGGCTCGGTGAGCATCGAAGACGATGGCCGCGGCATTCCGTTCGGCCTGCACCCCGAAGAAAAAGCGCCGGTGGTCGAGCTGGTGTTCACCCGACTGCACGCGGGCGGCAAGTTCGACAAGGGCTCGGGCGGCGCCTACAGCTTCTCGGGCGGCCTGCACGGCGTGGGCGTGTCGGTCACCAATGCGCTTTCCAAGCGGCTCGAGGTCGTCTCGCACCGCGAAGGCTCGGTGGCCAAGCTGGCTTTCAGTGCCGGCGACGTGATCGAGGCGCTCGAAATCCGCAAGCTCGAAGCCGGCGAGCGCCGTCAGGGCACCACCGTGCGCGCCTGGCCCGACGCCAAGTACTTCGAGACCGCCGCGCTGCCCATGAGCGAGCTCACGCACTTGCTGCGCAGCAAGGCCGTGCTGATGCCGGGCGTGAGCGTCACGCTCACGGTCGAGAAGACCAAGGAAACGCAGCAGTGGCTCTACAAGGGCGGCCTGAGCGACTACCTGATGCAGACGCTCAGCGGCGACCCGGTGATTCCGCTGTTCGAAGGCAGCGGCCATGCCGACAAGAACGCTGACAACTTCGCCGAAGGCGAGGGCGCCGACTGGTGCGTGGCCTTCACCGAAGACGGCCAGCCAGTGCGCGAGAGCTACGTCAACCTGATCCCCACCAGCGCGGGCGGCACGCATGAAAGCGGCCTGCGCGACGGCCTCTTCACGGCGGTGAAGGGTTTCATCGAACTGCACTCGCTGCTGCCCAAGGGCGTGAAGCTCTTGCCCGAAGACGTGTTCGCGCGCGCCTCGTACGTGCTGAGCGCCAAGGTGCTCGACCCGCAGTTCCAGGGCCAGATCAAGGAACGGCTCAACTCGCGCGATGCGGTGCGGCTGGTGTCGAGCTTCGTGCGCCCAGCGCTCGAACTGTGGCTCAACCAGCACGTCGACTACGGCAAGAAGCTCGCCGAACTGGCCATCAAGGCCGCGCAGACGCGCCAGCGCGCCGGACAGAAGGTCGAGAAGCGCAAGGGCTCCGGCGTGGCCGTGCTGCCCGGCAAGCTGACCGATTGCGAGAGCAAGGACATCAGCCACAACGAAGTCTTCCTGGTCGAGGGCGACTCGGCCGGCGGCAGCGCCAAGATGGGCCGCGACAAGGAAAGCCAGGCCATCCTGCCGCTGCGCGGCAAGGTACTGAACACCTGGGAAGTCGAGCGCGACCGGCTCTTTGCCAACACCGAAATCCACGACATCTCGGTGGCCGTGGGCGTCGATCCGCACGGCCCCAACGACTCGCCCGATATGAGCGGCCTGCGCTACGGCAAGATCTGCATCCTCTCCGATGCTGACGTGGATGGCTCGCACATCCAGGTGCTGCTGCTCACGCTGTTCTTCCGGCACTTTCCGAAACTCATCGAAGCCGGCCACGTGTATGTCGCAAAGCCGCCACTTTTTCGCGTGGACGCCCCGGCGCGCGGCAAGAAACCGGCTTCCAAGGTCTATGCCCTCGACGAGGGCGAACTGACCGCCACCCTGGATAAACTGCGCAAGGACGGCGTGCGAGAAGGCGCCTGGAGCATCAGCCGCTTCAAGGGCCTGGGTGAAATGAGCGCGGAACAATTGTGGGAAACCACGCTCAATCCGGACACCCGGCGCCTGATGAAGGTGCAGCTGGGGCGCTTCGACTTCACGTCCACCCAAGGGGAGATCACCAAGCTCATGGGCAAGGGCGAGGCAGCGGCTCGGCGCGAGTTGATGGAACTGCGCGCCGACGATGTCGACATCGATGTTTGATCACCCTCGTGAAAATTTCAGATTTCATGCGTCCGTTGTTCCTGGCCTTGCTGCTGCTCTGCACGCAGCACGGGCTTGCGCACGCCGCTGACATCTACGGCTACGTCGACAGCAAGGGCGTGGCCCATTTCGCAGCCGAAAAGATCGACGAGCGCTACCAGATCTTCTTTCGCCGCGGCCAGAGCTTCGACACCTCGCAGGGCGTGGCACCGTTCGGACGTGGCGGGCGCAAGCTCGATGGGAAGGTGCCGCAAGCGTCGCAGACCCTGCTCGCTCTTTTCGAAGCCTCGCCCAGCTACAAGACCGCGAAGGCCGCGCTGCGCGATGCGGCGGACAAGCATTCGATCGACTACGAATTGCTGCAGGCGCTGATCGCCACCGAGTCGGGCTTCGACGCGCAGGCTGTTTCGCCCAAGGGCGCGATGGGGCTCATGCAGCTGATGCCGGGCACGGCGCAGCGCTACGGCGTCTCGGCGGACAAGCGCAGCAGCATCGAAAAGAAGCTGTTCGATCCGCGCATCAACATCGCCGCCGGCTCGCGCTACCTGCGAGACCTGATCGCCATGTTCCCGGGCCAGATCGAACTGGCGCTGGCCGCCTACAACGCGGGCGAGGGTGCCGTGCAGCGTGCAGGCAACAAGATTCCTAATTACAAGGAAACGCAGAACTACGTGCAGACGGTGCTACAGCTGTATGCCTACCTCAAGCCGTCGGCGGCGCTAGGGGGTGGAGGCGGCAGCAGCGCGCGCGGCGGCAAGGCGCCGGGACGCATCCGCATGGAGCTCACGGTGCCGAAGGGCGGCGCTCTTGGCCGTGGCAACCTGCCGCCCGATTCACCCACCGGCATGCCGACCATGCCCGAAATGCCCGAGCAGCCGACGGTATCGGACGGCGCGGCGGAAGTACCGCTGTCCTGAACATGCCGCATCCGCGCTTTCGTCGCCGATCACTGGGTTGAGCGCATAAAAGGCGCACGGCCCGACAACTGTTTTTCTTTTTCTCTTCTCCATGGACTCCCAACCTCCGCTCGATCTCCAGGGTCCCACCGACGGCGACACCACCCTCACGCTGGCCGACTACGCACAAACTGCCTATCTCGAATACGCGCTCAGCGTGGTCAAGGGCCGCGCGCTGCCCGACGTGTCCGACGGCCAGAAGCCGGTGCAGCGGCGCATCCTCTATTCGATGTCGCGCATGGGCCTGGGCTTTGGCGGCGCCAACGGCACCGTGGGTGCCAAGCCCGTCAAGAGCGCGCGCGTGGTGGGCGACGTGCTCGGCCGCTTCCATCCGCACAGCGACCAGGCGGCCTATGACGCGCTGGTGCGCATGGCGCAGGATTTTTCGCAGCGCTACCCGCTGGTCGACGGCCAGGGCAACTTCGGCAGCCGCGACGGCGACGGCGCCGCGGCCATGCGCTACACCGAGGCGCGCCTTGCGCGCATCACCAGCCTGCTGCTCGACGAGATCGACGAAGGCACGGTCGATTTCATTCCCAACTACGACGGCAGCACCGAAGAACCGCGCCTCTTGCCCGCGCGCCTGCCGTTCACGCTGCTCAATGGCGCCAGCGGCATCGCAGTCGGTCTGGCCACCGAAATCCCGAGCCACAACCTGCGCGAGATTGCCGATGCCTGCGTGGCACTGATCAAGGCGAACGGCAAGCTCAGCGACGAGGAGCTGCTGCAGATCGTGCCCGGGCCCGACTACCCCGGCGGCGCCCAGATCATCAGTGGCCCGGCCGACATCGCCGACGCCTACCGCACCGGCCGCGGCTCCCTCAAGGTGCGCGCGCGCTGGAAGATCGAGGACCTTGCGCGCGGCCAATGGCAGCTCGTGGTCAACGAACTGCCGCCCGGCGTCAGCACGCAGAAGGTGCTCGAAGAGATCGAGGAAATCACCAACCCCAAGGTCAAGGCCGGCAAGAAGGCGCTCTCAGCCGACCAGACCCAGCTGAAGGCCGCGATGCTCTCGGTGCTCGACGTGGTGCGCGACGAATCCAGCAAGGACGCCGCGGTGCGCCTGGTGTTCGAGCCCAAGACCTCGCGCATCAGCCAGGAAGAATTCATCACGACGCTGCTCGCGCAGACCTCGCTCGAAACCTCGTCGTCGATCAACCTCACGATGGTGGGCATCGACGGCAAGCCCACGCAGAAGTCGCTGCGCCAGATGCTCAACGAGTGGATCGCGTTCCGCGAGATCACGGTTGAAAAGCGCTCGCGGCATCGGCTCAACAAGGTGCTGGAGCGCATCCACATCCTCGAGGGCCGGCAGCTGGTGCTGCTCAACATCGACGAGGTGATTGCGATCATCCGCGCGGCCGAGGACCCGAAGGTCGCACTCATCGCGCGCTTCAATCTCAGCGAACGCCAAGCCGAGGACATCCTTGAAATCCGCCTGCGCCAACTCGCGCGACTCGAGGCCATCAAGATCGAGCAGGAGCTGAAAGGCCTGCGCGAAGATCAGAAAAAGCTCGAAGACATCCTCGGCAGCCCGACCGCGCTGCGCCGCCTGCTGGTGAAGGAGATCGAGGCCGACGCCAAGACCTTCGAAGACCCGCGCCGCACGCTGATCCAGGCCGAGAAGCGCGCCGTGGCCGAAGTCAAGGTGGTCGACGAGCCCGTCACCGTCATCGTCTCGCAGAAGGGCTGGGTCCGCGCGCAGAAGGGCTGGGCAAGCGAGAAGAACGGCACCAACGGCTCGGCAGCGCCCGAATACAGCTTCAAGTCCGGCGATGCGCTTTACGGCGCCTTCGAGTGCCGCAGCGTCGACACGCTGCTGGTCTTCGGTAGCGCCAAGGACAAATCTGTGCGCGTCTACACGGTGCCCGTGGCGTCACTCCCAGGCGCGCGCGGCGACGGCCAACCCGTGACGACGCTCATCGAACTCGATGCCGGCACGCACGTCACGCACTTCTTCGCAGGCCCGATGGGCGCGAGCGTGCTGCTGGCCAACACCGGCGGCTACGGCTTCATCGCCACCGTCGAGAACATGATGTCGCGCCAGCGCGGCGGCAAGGCCTTCATCGACGTGGGCGAGGGCGAGCAGCTCTGCCGGCCCTCGCTGGTGGGCGGCGCGAGCGGCGCGGAGCCGATGCCGGCGGCCACGCACGTGGCCTGCGCCTCGACCGGCGGCCGCATCCTGACCTTCGACATCACCGAGCTCAAGAGCCTGCCCAAGGGCGGCCGCGGCCTCACGCTGATCGACCTGGAAGCGAAGGACACGCTGGCGGGCGCCGCGGCCTACACGCGCAGCGTGAAGATCGAAGGTATCGGCCGCGGCGGCAAGGAGCGTGACGAGATGCTGGAGATCCGCACGCTCAACAACGCACGCGGCAGCCGCGCGCGCAAGGGCAAGGCGGCCGACCTCGGCTTCAAGCCGGCCAGCATCGTGCGGGTGCTGTGATGGGCGGCATCGACATCAGCGTCATCGGCCTCTTCATTGCGGTGGTCACCGGCCTTGCCAGCTTCTGGTTCGGCCGCCGCATGCGCATGAAGCGCGGGGCCAAGCAGCGCGAGAAGGACCGTATCGCGGCGCAGGCCAACGAAACCCGGCAGCAGCGCCGGGCGCGCGAGCGCAAGGAACGCAACTAGAGGGCTGTTGCAGGCCTCAGTGCAGGCCCTGCCACCAGCGCTCGTTGGTGCGCGCCTTGCCCACCGTCAGCACTTCGCCGATCACCGGCGTCGCCAGTTCGATCTTCTTGGCTTCCGACAGGTCCGCGATGCGATCGAGCGGATCGTGCCAAGTGTGGAAGGCGAGGTCGAAAGTGCTGTTGTGCACCGAATAGAGCACCTTGCCGCGCAGGTCTTCGAAGGCCTGCACGCTCTGCTCGGGCGTCATGTGCACCGCGGGCCAGTAGGCGTCGTAGGCGCCGTTTTCCATCAGCGCCAGGTCGAAGCCGCCGAAGCGCTCGCCGATCTGCTTGAAGCCCGGGAAATAGCCCGAGTCGCCGCTGTAGAAGATGCGCTGGTCGCCGCTTTGCACCACCCATGAGGCCCACAGCGTGCGGTCGCGATCGGTCAGCGTGCGGCCCGAGAAGTGCTGCGCCGGCGTGGCGGTGAGCTTCACGCCATCGTGTTCGCCGCCTTGCCACCAGTCGAGCTCGGTCACGCGCTCCGCGGGCACGCCCATGGCCACAATCCGCGCACGCACCCCCAGCGGCACGAAGTAGTGCTTCACGCGCTGCGCCAGGTACTCGATGGTGGCCACGTCGAGGTGGTCGTAGTGATCGTGGGAAAGGATCAGGCCTTCGATTGGCGGCAGCTGCTCGAGCTTGAGCGGCGGCTTGTGGAAGCGCTTGGGCCCGGCGAAGCTGAACGGCGAGGCACGTTCGCTGAACACAGGGTCGATCAGCCAGTATTTGCCCTGCAGCTTGAGCAGGTGTGACGAATGGCCGAGCCGCACCACGTGGTTGGCTTTGTTGTCGAGCGCGTCCAGGTCGGCGGTACTCAGCATGCGCACCGGAATCGGATCGACCGGCACGGTGTCGATCTTGCTGCCGACGATGAAGCGCGACCAGATGCGCCATGCGCTGGCGGAGGGCTTGACTTCCGGGTTCGGCAGATTTTGAAAGGTGCAGCCCTTGAACTGCGGCGATGCGTCGTAGCGTGCTCCGCATCCACTGTTGCTGGTGCAGGCGGCCACCAGCGTGCAACTGGCCGCGAGCAGCAAGGTGCCACAGCGGCGAAAGCTGCGCTGGAGGAGATTCGCGGGGCGGGCGTCTTCGTTCATGGGCTCGGGTGTGGTCGGGTTTTGCGGCGCGAGCTTAGCCCGGGCGCCGCGCCGAATGGTTTCAACGGCAGAAACATTCGGCGCAAAGGGGCATTCCCGCCGCACGCCACCTGTCGTATGCCATGCGTTCTATGGATGGCAGCGGCATGGCCCGGCACACTGCGAAGCGCCAAGTTTCGCGGACTACGAAAAGGCGCACACACCATGAGCAGCAACCGCTATCCCATCATCTACGTGCGCGGCTACGCCATGACCGAAGCCGAGCGCGACGACACCGCCGCTGATCCGTTCTGCGGCTTCAACGTGGGCTCCACCGTGTACCGCGCAACGGTGAAGAAGGAGGCACCTGCGCAGAAGTTCGTCTTCGAATCTCCGGTGGTACGGCTCCTTGCCGACTACCAGTACCAGAGCGTCTACCAGAACGGCTTGGACATTCTCGATAACGACTGGAAGCCCTCCCCCGACGAAACCGGCAAGGACGTGGACGGCATTCCGGCTGCATCCATCGTGATCTACCGCTACTACGACAGCGGCTCCGAGTTGCTTGGCGATGGCAAGTCGCGCGACGTGAAGATCTATGCGCAGGGCTTGAGCAAGCTGATCCTTCGCGTGCGCGATCTGGTGGCGCAGCGGGAGGGTGACGCCTTCTCGCCCGCGGACTTCCGCTGCTACCTGGTGGCGCATTCGATGGGCGGGCTGGTGGTGCGGGCCTTCCTGCAGAACCCGGCGCTCGGCGATGCGGCGGCGCGGGCCTGCGTCGACAAGGTGTTCACCTATGCCACGCCGCACAACGGTATCGACATGGGCGGCGTCAACGTGCCGGCCTGGCTCACGGCCAACGAGATGAACACCTTCAACCGCGAGAGGATGTCGGAGTTCCTGGACACGGCACCGATCGACGGCCGCATGGACTACCTGCCGGCCTCCGCCTTCCCGGCCGAGCGCATCTTCTGCATGGTGGGCTCCAACCGCGGCGACTACGAGGCTGCCAAGGGTCTTTCGCGCATGTTCGCGGGCCACGGCAGCGATGGGCTGGTGCGCATCGAGAACGCCTCGCTCTGGTCCATCGACGAGGCCAAGCGCAGCAAGCCCGTGGCCACTGCCTACGCGTTTCGTTCGCACTCGGGCTACTTCGGCATCGTCAATTCCGAGGAGGCCTACCAGAACCTCGTGCGCTTTTTGTTCGGAGACGTGCGCGTCGATCTCTGGTTCGACGTCGACGGCGTGACTCTGCCGCCCGACCTGCCCAAGGATGCCGACGTCGATGCGCTCTACCAGGTCGAACTGCTCGCCTCGCCGCGCGGCAAGCGCTGGTACCTGAGCCGCCGTGTGGCCGAGGAAGACTCGCCCGCCTGCCGCACGCACAAGGAGCTGACCGACCCGGAAAAGCCGGAGCGCCGCTCGGTCTATCTCTCGACCGTGTTCCTGGCCAACAAGGCGCGCGTGAAGCAGGACCGGCCGACGCTGGCCTACGCCATGACGCTGGGCGTCCGCGTGCCCGACTACCAGGTGAACAAGAAGTTCTGGCTCGACGGCCACTACGAAGGCAGTTCGCTGTTCCGCGACACGCTGGTGGTCGAGATCGCGCCACCTCGGGCGGACGATTCGGCGCAGAACTGGAACGTCAAGTACGGCTGGCAGACCGACACCGCGGGGCAGGCGTCGCTTCCGATCAGCCCGAAGCAGCTGGCCAACGGCAAGCTGCAGTTCATCGTGCCGCTTTCCAGCCTGGGCGCGGCACCGGCGGCCCCCGGCATCAGCGGCAAGGTGCGGCTCGAAGTGAGCGCCTGGAGCTGAAACGGGACCCCGAAAGCGGGCTCGCGGGGCCATACTCGGCCATCCAAGGTCCTGCTTTCCATCCATCATGAAAACTGCCGTTCTCGTCATCGACATGCAGCGTGGCCTCTGCGACGATCCGCCTCGCCCTCACGAGGCCGGCGAAGTCGTGCAGCGAATCAATGCGCTCACCGAACGGGCGCGCGCCGCGGGCGTGCCGGTGGCCTTTATCCAGCATGAGAACGCCGTCGACCTGGAATTCGATTCCGAGCGCTGGCAGCTGGCCGATGCGCTGCACGTCGATGCGGGCGACACGAAGATCCGTAAAACGACGCCTGACTCGTTCCTGCGCACGCCGCTCGAGGCCTGGCTGACCGGGCAAGGGGTGCAGCGCGTGGTGATCTGCGGCTACTCGTCGGAGTTTTGCGTGGATACCACTGTGCGCCGTGCCGCCGGGCTGGGCTACGAGGTCACGCTCGCGGCCGACGCGCACACCTCGCACGACAAGCCGCACGCCACGGGCGCTTTCATTCGCGCACACCACAACGCCACGCTGCCGGACATCACGAGCTTTGGCGTGCCGATCCGCGCGGTCGACAGCGCGAAGATTACGTTCGGCGAGTGAGCGCCGCTACGGCATGCGCCCGGTGGAGAGCGCGCAGGCCCAGTCCGGACGCGCGTGCTCCAGAGCCAGTGCAGCCATGGCCGCGTGGTCATACGGCACGGCAATGAGCGTGGAGATCCAGGCGCCTGCCGAACGCTCGACGATGGCATAGCGCGCATCCGGCGAACCTGTTTCGACAGCGTGCGGGTAGGGATGGATATCGTCATACGCTGGCAGGCCGACGCTCCCCGGATTGACGATCAGCTGCCCGCTGGAAGCGCGTGCCACGCGCGGCACATGCGTGTGACCGCACGCGATCAGCTCTGCATCGACCTTGCCGAGCCGCGCGTCGATTTCCGGCATGGTTGCCGCCCGGAAGTTCGAGGGCTCGACGGTCTCCAGAAAGTACTCGAGATCGCTCGCTGGCGTGCCATGGCAAAGCACGACTTCAGGACTGAAGCGAAGGCTCGGCCCTAGAGATGCCATCCATTCGAACTCCTTCTCGCCGAGCCGCGAATGCGCAAACTCGTCCGAAGGTCCTCGCCGGCCGGACGGCAGGGTAAGAAGCTGGCGCTCATGGTTCCCGGCAAGATGAACCCAGTCCTGGGCCATCAGGAACTGCGCAGTCTCCAGCGGCATCAGCGGACCCGAGAGGCTGTCGCCCAGGTTGACGATGGCGTCCACGCCGCGGCGGCGGATGTCCTTGACCACGGCCTTCAGTGCAGGAAGATTTCCATGAATGTCGGAGACGATCGCAATGCGCATTCGCAAACCCTGTGCAGGCAACGGAGGGAGGAGGGAGGTGAGAGGGGCGCGATCTTAGTCCGAGCCCGGCCGCCACACCCGCGCCAGCGCCGCCAGCTTGCCTTTGAAGCTCAGCCGGTCGTTCGAGAGCGCATCGATGAAGTCGGAAAGCCGCTGCGACTTCACCATGGTGTAGATGGTCAGCCAGGTTGTGAACCCGAACACAACGCCGAACGAGATCACCTTGCGCCACAGCGGCGCGTCGGCCTCGGCGAGGAGGTTCATGCCGAGAAAGCCTGTCGTCACGGTGCCGATCAGGCCGAACAGCGTGACCACCGTGAGACGTACCACGGTGCTCGCTTGCCTGCGCAGGCTGTCGGCGTCAAGGTAGGTGTTCATGTCGGCGATGCGCGCCTTGACCTCGTCGTAGAGCGGATCGAGCCCGAGATGCGCTGTGCACATGTGGGAGAGCGCCCGCACCTGCGACTGCTCCGAGATCTCGTGGAACCAGTAGCGGTGCGTGAAGCGCAGAAAGCGCTCGAAGCTCGCGCGAATGGCGCGCTTGAACTGCTTCACGCTCGGCGTGCTGCGGATGTCGAGCCGCTTGAGGGCCTCCACCAACTGGTCCGAGAACATCAGGAGCGAAGCCTTCTGGAAATGCGCGATGAGGAACAGCAGGAAGTGCTGGTGCCTGAACTGCGCGAGCACGCCGCGGTCGCGGCAGCAGAAGAACTCGGAGCGCGCATCGCCCACCACGACCAGCGCGTGGCCGTTGCAAAGATAGCGCGTGTTCGGCGCCGCGCCCGCGTCGACCCAGAAGCGGTCATAGCAATAGCGCTTCTCGAAGTCGGCAAGATGCTGGTCGGCGTAGGGCAGGTGCGCCTGCTGCGCCGCATCGGCCTCGGCCGCGCCCGTCACCAGCCCGAGCCGGATGAAGTCGTTGCGCGAGAGGCGTTTGGGATCGTCGAGCGAAAGGTAGGCCATCACCGGCATGCGGTAGTACTCGATCTGGCGGAAGCGCAGCACGCCAGGGTCGTCGGAATGGTCGCTCACCAGCGGCCGCATCAGGTAGGCCCAGTGGGCCGAGATGCGCGGCGCGCGGTGTTGGGCCACGTGCGAAAGAAAAGCTTCGCGTTGCTGCGCATCCGAACGCGCGAGCACGCTGCCGTCGGGCGCCAGCCATTCGACACTGGCCATGCAATGCAGCGCGCCGCCCTCGGCGTTCCAGCCAGCCGGATACGCGCGGCCGAAACGGTAAAGCAGGTCTTGCGCCTGCGCGAGGCTCAGGTTGTCCACGCCGACTTCGAGGTTGAGCATCACCACGTCGATGTCGAAGAAGAAATACAGGTCGCAATGCACCACGTCGAGCGTGATGGGCGCATCGCCGGCCTGCGCCACCACGCGCACCGCCGCAATGTCGTGGCGGCGGAAGATGCGCATCGGCGAATTGCCGTCGTTGCCGTCTGCATGGCCGCCCTTGCTCCCGGAACGTCCCTCGCCGTAGAGAAAGCGCTGCACATAGGGCAGGAAGCTCACGAACTCGTTGTAGTGCCGCTCGTGAAAGCGGCCGCTGTCGCCGGTGTATTCGTCGATCTCTTCGCGCCACGGCGAGGCATCGCCCATCTCGCGCAGCACATGCCAAGGGCCGTGGTGCGAGGGCTTGTCGTCCGGAGCCGGCATCAGTCGCAAAGGCCAAAGCAGGGCCTGCCTGAAATGCTGCACTGCTGGGGCGGCGGAAGCGCCCGAAGGAAATGCGCCTGCATCTGCGCGAACGGGAACCTCGGGTGTATTCAGCATCGCGCGAGTGTAGGCAGAAGGGCTCGTGAACGGGCGACCTAGGGAAATCCCTTGGTGGTTATGAAACCGGTTTCAAATAAGCTGCATGCATTGCTTTCGAGGCATGCGCGCGTCGACGCCGTGTTTGCCGTTCCCACCAGGTGCCCTGATGTCTTTCCAGCTTTTGATTTCCCTGTCGTCCTTCGGAGCGGCCGAAGTGGGCCGGCATGGTCAGCTCTGGTGCGCGCAGATGGCATTGGAGGCAGGTGCCGAATCGGTCGAGGTGCGCGGCGAAATGTTGCGAAACCCCGAGGCCGAGCTGCCTTCGCTGGCCGGCCTGGCCTCGGTGTATTCGAGCCCCGAGGGGCTCTGGGCCGAAGGCGGCTGGCTCGACAGCGCCGCACTTGGGCGCGGCATTGCCGCCGCAACCCGGCTGGGCGCGAAGCGGCTCAAGATGTCGATCGGCGACTTTCGTGCGTCCTCGCACGGCTCGCTCTGGGGCCTGAAGGTGCAGCTCGCCGATACGCGCGTCGAGCTGCTGATCGAGAACGACCAGACCGTGCGCGCCGGCACGCTGCCCGCGCTGCAAGCTTTCTTCGATGCGGCCGACCGCGCTGGCGTGGCGCTGGGCCTGACCTTCGACATGGGCAACTGGCACTGGGTTGGCGAATGTCCCCTGCAGGCCGCAGAGGCGCTGGGCCGCCGCGTGCGCTATGTGCACTGCAAGGGCGTGCAGCGCCTGCCGCACAAGTGGGTGGCGGTGCCGCTGGGTGACTCCGCCGCGCCATGGCGCGCCGTGCTGCGTGCGCTGCCCGCCGATGTGCCGCACGCCATCGAATACCCCCTGGTCGGCGACGACCTGCTGGCCGCCACGCGCACGCAAATCGACTTCATCCGCGCCGCACGGGCGTAGGCAGAACCCAACATGAGAGAACCCACCGCTTTCGACGTCGCCCTGTTCGGGGAGGCCATGCTGCTGCTGGTGGCCGACCGGCCCGGTCCGCTGGAGGACGCACAGGCGTTCCACAAGCGCACGGCCGGTGCCGAGACCAACGTGGCCATCGGCCTTTCGCGTCTGGGCCTCAAGGTGGCTTGGGCCAGCCGGCTCGGGACGGATTCGATGGGGCGCTACCTCATCGCAGCGATGAAGGCCGAAGGCATCGACTGCTCGCACGTCATCTGCGATCCGGCGCAGCGCACGGGTTTCCAGTTCAAGGGCCGTGTCACCGATGGCAGCGACCCGCCCGTCGAGTACCACCGCAAGGGCTCGGCCGCCAGCCAGATGGGTCCGGCCGACGTCGATGAAGCCTGGCTGCGTTCGGCGCGGCACCTGCATGCCACCGGCGTATTCGCAGCCATCTCGGACACCAGCCTGCAGGCTGCGCTCAAGAGCATGGACGTGATGCGCGCGGCCGGCCGTACGATCTCGTTTGACACCAACCTGCGGCCTACGCTGTGGTCTTCCACCGAAACGATGCGCCACTGGGTCAACGAGCTGGCCTCGCGCGCCGACTGGGTGCTGCCTGGCATCGAGGAAGGCCTGCTGCTCACGGGCCACACCAGGCCTGAAGACGTGGCGCGCTTCTACCGTGAGCGCGGCGCGAAGCTGGTGGTGGTCAAGCTCGGTGCCGAAGGCGCCTACTACGACAGCGACGTGGCCGGCACCGGTCGCGTCGATGGCTTTCCGGTGAAGGAAGTGATCGACACGGTGGGCGCGGGCGATGGCTTTGCGGCCGGCGTGGTGAGCGCATTGCTCGAAGGCAAGAGCGTGCCCGACGCCGTGCGCCGCGGTGCCTGGATCGGCGCGCGCGCCGTGCAGGTTCTGGGCGACACGGAAGGCTTGCCGACGCGCGCCGAACTTGAAGAAGCAGGACTCTGACCATGACGACAAAAAAGAACGTGCTTGTCTTTCGGCCCTTGCCTGAGGACCAACTGGCGCGCCTTGAGGCCGCGCACCATGTGACCGTAGCCGATCCGCGCAAGGAGCCGGAGGCCTTCGCCGCCGCGTTGCGCACGGCGAACGGGCTCATCGGCGCGAGCCACACGGTCGATGCCGCGCTGCTCGACGCGGCTCCCGCGCTCGAGGTAATTTCGAGCATATCGGTCGGCGTCGACAACTACGCGCTCGCGGAACTGCACAAGCGCGGCGTCGTGCTGTGCCACACGCCCGACGTACTGACCGAAACGGTGGCCGACACGGTGTTCGCGATTCTCATGGCCACGCAGCGGCGCGTGGTCGAGCTTTCGAACCTGGTGCGCGAAGGCCGCTGGACGAAGAACATCGACGACGACCTTTTCGGCACCGACGTGCATGGCAAGACGCTGGGCATTCTCGGCTTCGGGCGTATCGGCCAAGCCGTGGCGCGCCGCGGGGCTCTGGGCTTCGGCATGCCGGTGCTCTATCACTCGCGGAGGCCGGTCGATTTGGCCGCGCAGGCGCCCGAACTGCAGGGCCGCGCCACGCACACACCGCTCGACGAACTGCTCGCGCGTTCGGACATCGTGCTGGCGATGCTGCCGTTGACCGACGCGACGCGCGGCATGATCGACGCCGCCTTCTTCGCGCGTATGAAGCCCGGAGCGGCGTTCATCAACGGCGGCCGCGGCGCCACGGTGAACGAAGCCGCCTTGCTCCACGCACTCGACCACGGCACGCTGCGCGCCGCGGGCCTCGACGTGTTCGCGAAAGAACCGCTGCCCGCCGATTCGCCCTTGCGCACCCATCCGCGCGTGACGCCGCTGCCGCACATCGGCTCGGCCACGCACGAGACGCGGCACGCCATGGCGGAATTGGCAACCACCAACTTGCTGCAGGTATTGGCCGGCGAGAAGCCGACGGCACCGTACGACACGGCGGCTGCGTGACCACGGTGTCTTGCTCCCTCTCCCCWSGGGGAGAGGGAGCGAGAGCCGCCCATGAACCCCGCGGGCCGAGCCACCATCGCCGACGTCGCCAAGGTGGCAGGCGTTTCCAAGGCCACCGTCTCGCGTTTTCTCAACCACCGCGACCGCCTCCTGAGCCGCGACATCGCGGCGCGCGTGGAGGCGGCCATCGCCAAGCTGGCTTACACGCCGAGCCCGATGGCGCAGGCGCTGAGTCATGGGCGCTCGCGGCTCATCGGCCTGATCGTGGCGGACATCACCAACCCCTATTCGGTAGCGGTGCTGCGAGGGGCCGAGAAAGCTTGCCAGGACGCCGGCTACCTCGTGATGCTGTTCAACCTGGGCAACGAGAGCGAACGCGAGCGCGAGGCCATCGATGCGCTCGCAGGCTACCAGGTCGATGGCTTCATCCTCAACACGCTGGGCCGGGGCAACAACGTGGTGGATGCGGTCACGCTGCACGGCAAGCCCGCGGTGCTGGTCGACCGGCGCCACGCCGGCATGCACACCGATTTCGTCTCGCTCGACAACGATTCGGCCATGCGCGACACCTGCGGCCACCTGGTCGACGGCGGCTATCGAGAGCTGCTCTACGTGACCGAGCCGCAGAAGGGCGTGAGCTCGCGGCGTGAACGCACGGCCGCCTTCGGTGCCTGCGTGGCCGCGCACGAGCCGCGGGTAGCGGGCGAGGTGTTCGAGAGCGTGGAGGGCGACAGCGATGCGCTGGACCAAGCCTTGCGCGCGTTGCGGCAGCGCGTCAAGCGAGGGCGCCGCGCCGCAGTGGTTGCAGGCAATGCGGTGGTCACGCTGCGCATCGCGCAATCGATGGCACGGCTGGGTTGGCAATTCGGAAAAGACCTGGGCTTCGTCGGTTTCGACGATCCCGAATGGGCCTCGCTGATCGGCCCGGGACTGAGCACCGTGGCGCAGCCGACCGACGCCATCGGCCGAGCGGCCGCTACGTGCCTGATCGAACGGTTGCAGGGGCTGGATGCAGCGCCGCGGCAACTGCTGCTGCCGGGACAACTGGTGGTGCGGGGCTCGTCTCGGCCGGCATGAGGGGTTGATTCGTGACACGGGCGAGGGCAGCAGTCTCGACACGCTCTGCAATCCAGCGCTGGAAACCGCGTTCGGCCTGCAGCTTGAACTCGTTGCGAGCCTGGTTGCAGATCGCGTGGGAGAGGCGGCGGTGCTTCTGCTTGCGCACGCCGCCCAGCGTCGAGTCGTTCAGGTGCTCGATGGTGGCCGACTCCGGCGCGCTGCGAGGCTCCGCAAAGTCCATTGGCAACCCGCACCAGTGGCAGTTGTTGCCGAAGGACGAGCGCAGGGCCTGCACGCTCATGGTGTCGTCGCCTGTGCGGGAGCGCTCAGCCGACTTCCGCGACCAGGTCGATCTCGACACAGGCACCCAGCGGCACTTGCGCCACGCCGAACGCGCTGCGCGCATGCGAACCCTTTTCGGCGCCGAACACTTCGGCAAACAGCTCGCTCGCGCCGTTGGTCACCAGGTGCTGTTCAGTGAACGTGCCCACGGAGTTGACCAGGCTCATGACCTTGACGATGCGAGTGATCTTGTTCAAGTCGCCGACGGCCGCATGCAGCGTGCCCAGCAGGTCGATGGCAATGGCACGTGCGGCCTGTTTGCCTTCTTCGGTGCTGATGTTGGCGCCGAGCTGGCCGGTCCAGACCTTGCCGTCTTTCTTGGCAATGTGGCCCGAGAGAAAAACGAGGTTGCCGGTGCGCACGAAGGGCACGTAGGCCGCTGCGGGGGCGGCGACCGGCGGCAGGGTGATGCCGAGGCTGGAAAGCTTGTCGTAAACGCTCATTGGAAGTCCTTGTCCGAGGGTTGCGATTGGATGTGCGATTGTGACTGCGCCGCCTCCGCGGCCTGCGTCCGCAATTCTTCGATCGGCCGCACCGTCACGCCCACCTTGAGTGTGTGGCGCGCGCCGCCGTGCAGCACACCGCGCATGGGCGAGACGTCGGAATAGTCGCGGCCGATGGCGAGCGCCACATAGTCTTCGCCGGGCTGGCGGCCGTTGGTGGGATCGAATTCGGCCCAGCCGCCGGCACTGTCCGGGCCCTCGTCTTCGCTTGGCAGGTACACCGAAACCCAGGCGTGCGAGGCATCGGCGCCCACCAGTCGCGGCCGGCCCGGCGGCGGCTGGGTGAGCAGGTAGCCGCTCACGTAGCGCGCCGGCAGGCCCATCGCCCGGAAGCAGGCGATCATGATGTGCGCGAAGTCCTGGCACACGCCCTTGCGCTGCGCCAGGGCCTCCACCGCGGGCGTGTTGATCTCGGTGCTGTCGGCGTCGTAGGCGAAGTCGCGGTACATGCGCTCGGTGAGGTCCATGGCCACGTCGAAGGTTGGCCGCTCGGGCGCGAAACTCGCGCGCGCATAGGCCGCGAAGTCGCCGTGGCGCGGCACGTAGGGCGACGGAAAAACGAACTCCGAGGCTGGATCGAAGGTGGCGTCCTTGCGATAGCGGAAGCGCTCGCGCACGGTCTCCCAGGGCATGTCGAGAGCAATGCCCGCGGCCAGCAGGGGCGTCGACGTTTCAACCACGCTTTCGGCCGTGACGACGAGGCTGTCGTGCGTGGATTCGAGTGCGAAGAACGCGCGCGTGTTGCCGTAGACATCGGGCTGCTCGCTGCGCTGCGCGGGCTGCGGTTCGATGGCGAGCTTGTGGCTCACGAGCCGCTGCGAGTCGGTGGCCAGCGGCCTCAGGTGGGCCAGGTGCTGCGCCGTTTCGACCGGGGGCGAATACTCATAGCGGGTTTCGTGCGTGACGTGAAGGAGCATGAAATTTCTCTTTGGCTGCTTCGGTTGCAACCTCGCGGGGGCGCGTTATCAGGCCCCGACGGAGCGCAGCGATTCCGAGGTGAGCGTGAAGTAGCGCGTCCCGATGGCGTCGGACACATGGTAGGCCGCCGTCTCGCAATTTGCCAGAAGTTCAAGCAGCGCGGGATAGTTTGCCTCGGTTCCCGCGGCGCAGAGATGCTCGAGAGTCCAGCTGGCCGGATCGGGCAGTTCGTATGACAGCGCGGTGAGCTTGCCCGGCGCACTGCCGGCCAGCCGCGCAATGCGCCCGCGCAGCGTTTGCGTGACCCATGCGAGGGAGCGCGGATTCTCGGCGTCGAGCACCAGCAGGTCGACCAGCGTAGCCACGTCGCGCCGCTGCTGGTAGCGGGCGTGAAAGGTGATGGTGCTGTCGAATAGCGCCACCATGGCCTCGAACCCGCTCACTTCATGCACCGCACCGTTCTCGAAACCGGCTTCGAGCGCGCTGGCAAGAAAGCCCAGCCGCTCGATGTGGCGGCCGATCGACAGCAGGCGCCAGGCGTCGTCGCGCGTCATGCGGTCGGTCTGCGCGCCGGTCATGGCAGCCAGCGCGGTGCTGGCGGATTCGAGCGCGCGCAGCGCAGCGCCGGTGGCAAAGCTGCCTTCGCCGGCCTGCTCGGCTGCGCGCCGCAGAAACTCGGCTTCGGCGCGCACGATCTGGTTCCAGTTGTCCTGCGACAGCCGCTCGCGTACTGCGGCGGCCGCCTGCCGGATGCAGCGCAGGCTGAAGCCGACGCTGCCGCCGCGCTCGACATCGCCGAGCTCGGCGATCAGCGCGCGCTCGAACACACGGCGCGACTGCGGCGCGCTGGGCACTTCGGCCGGCACCAGCGCATTGCGCAGCGCCATGTGGTGCAGCCAGTCGAGCAGCGGCCGCGACGACTGGTCTTCGCTGCCCAGCAGGTTGAGCGTGAGGCGCGCGAGGCGTACTGCGTTTTCCGCGCGCTCGGTGTAGCGGCCGAGCCAGAACATGTTCTCGGCCGCGCGGCTGGTCACGGGCGCACGGTGCCGCGCAAGCGAGGCGGGCGTGGCATGCGGCTGCAGCAGCGTGGTGCGGTCGACCTCGCCGTGCGTCTGCACCCACACGTCGGCGCTGCTGCCGCCGCGCTGCATGGAGGCGATTTGCGCGTCGCGCCCCGCGAGCCGTGCCAGCCCGCCAGGCAGCACGCGCCAGGACTGCGCGCCGTCGCTCACCGCGAAGACGCGCAGCAGCACTGCGCGCGGCGCGATATGGCCCGGGCCCATGTCGCTGGCCCAGGTGGGCATCTGCGACAGCGGCAGATAGCTCTGGATCGTGTGGGCTTCGCCCTCGCGCACGATGCGGCCGGCCCATTCGTCGAGCTGGCGCCGGCTCAACCGGCTGCCCAGCACCGCGTCGAAGCTGGTCTGCCCGTCGGAGCCGGGGTAGGTGGGCTTGATGGCGCAATCGCCGAGCTGCGGCAGCACCGCTTCGAGCGCTGCGCGCTCGCCGCACCACCAGGTCGGCAACGCCGGCAGCTTGAGCTTTTCGCCGATGAGGCGGCGCGCGAGGCCGGGCAGGAAGCCCAGCAGCGCGGGCGATTCGAGAAACGCCGAGCCCGGCATGTTGGCCACCAGCACGTTGCCGGCGCGAATGGCCTGCAGCAGGCCCGGCACGCCGAGCGTGGAATCGGGACGCAGTTCGAGCGGATCGAGGAACTGGTCGTCCAGCCGCTTGATGAGCCCGTGCACCGGCCGCAGTCCTTGCAAGGTCTTGAGATAGAGCCGCTGGTCGCGTACGGTGAGGTCGCTGCCCTCGACAAGCGTCACGCCCAGGTAGCGTGCGAGGTACGCGTGCTCGAAGTAGGTCTCGTTGTAGGGGCCGGGCGTCAGCAGCGCGATGTGCGGGGGTGAGCCGGCCGGGCACATGTGTTGCAGGCCGTCCATCATGGCGCTGTAGGTGGCGGCCAGGCGCTGCACTTGCAGCGCCTCGAAGGCCTGCGGAAACTGGCGCGCAATGGCCAGCCGGTTCTCCAGCAGGTAGCCCAGCCCCGACGGCGCCTGGGTGCGCTGCGATACCACCCACCAGTTGCCGTCGGGACCGCGGGCGAGGTCGAAGGCCGCAATGTGCAGCCATGTGTCGCCCGGCGGCTTCACGCCGTGAAGGGCGCGCAGGTAACCGGGATGGCCGCGCACCAGCGCCGCGGGCAGCAGGCCTTCGGCCAGCAACTGCTGCGGACCGTAGACGTCGGCCATCACGCGATCGAGCACGCGCACGCGCTGAAGAACGCCGGTTTCGATCTGGCTCCAGCTCTCGGGCGAGACGATCAGCGGAAACAGGTCGAGCGACCAGGGACGCTGCGGCCCGTTGGCGTCGGCATAGACGTTGTAGGTGACGCCGTTGTCCCGGATCTGCCGCTCCAGGCTGACCGCGCGCCTTGGCAGGTCGCCGAAGCCACCCTGGCCGAGCTGGTCGAAGAAGGCGTTCCAGGCGGGCGTGAGGGGCGGCTTTTCGCTGGAGGGCTGTGGTTGCTGGGCAGCCGGAGCCGGCATTTGCGTTGGCGTTTGCGTCTGGCCCTGGGTCTGCGTCTGCGTCTGCGTCTGGAATTGGGCCTGCGTACCCGGCACCGCCACCGGGCGCTCCGCCGCGGCGTCGTAGAGCAAAGGCGCCATCGGCGCCATCGGCGGCATGCCCACGACAGGCCGCGCCGGCGCCGCGGGCGTGGCCTCGCCGCGCAGCTCGTCGAAGTGGCCGGGCAGGGCGGCCGGGGCGAGCGCCGACGCCAGGGCGGCTGGATATTCCAGCGCCTGGGCGTCGAACAGGGATTCGTTCAAAGGTTCCACAGGATGTGGATTGTCACATTGCCGTCACGGGTCGGGTGACGGGCAATGTGCCAAATGTCCCTTTGCGCCCTTTTAATGCCAGTGCTCAGCGCCGCAAGTCCAGCGTGAACGGGAATTCGCGGCTGCCCGCGAGCTCGATGGTGGCCGGCGGCGTGCGCATCAGGCCGGGCGTATGGCCCATCTCGGTGAAGCGCGACATGCGTCGGCTTTCCGCTTCGTAGGCATTGACCGGGAAGGTATCGTAGTTGCGCCCGCCCGGGTGGGCGACGAAATACTGGCAGCCGCCGAGCGAGCGCTTCATCCAGGTGTCGACGATGTCGAAGGTCAGCGGCGCATGCGCGTCGATGCTCGGATGCAGCGCTGAAGGCGGGTTCCATGCCTTGTAGCGCACGCCTGCGACAAACTCGCCCACGGTGCCGGTGGGCTGCAGCGGCAGCACCTTGCCGTTGACGGTGATCACGTGGCGGCTCTCGTTCAGGCCGGTCACGCGCACCTCGATGCGTTCGAGCGACGAGTCGACATAGCGCACCGTGCCGCCGGCCGAGCCTTCCTCGCCCATCACATGCCAGGGTTCGAGCGCGTTGCGCAGCGAGAGCTCCACGCCCATGGCCCGCACCTGGCCCACCAGCGGAAAGCGGAACTCGAAATGCGGCGCGAACCAATCGATGTCGAACCCGAAGCCGGCTTGGCGCATCTCGCTGATCACGTCGTCGAAGTCCATCTTGACGAAGGTGGGCAGCAGGAAGCGGTCGTGCAGCTCGGTGCCCCATCGGGTGACGGGGGCTTTGTACGGGTCGTCCCAGAAACGCGCCACCAGCGCGCGGATGAGCAACTGCTGCGCAATGCTCATGCGCGCGTGCGGCGGCATCTCGAAGGCGCGCAATTCCAGGAGGCCCAGGCGGCCGGTGCTGGAGTCGGGCGAATAGAGCTTGTCGATGCAGAACTCGCTGCGGTGCGTGTTGCCCGACACGTCGATCAGGATGTTGCGCAGCGTGCGGTCGACCAGCCACGCCGGCATGTTCTGGCCATAGATCTCGCGGTTCTTCGCGATTTCCTGCAGGGCGATTTCGAGCTCGTAGACCTGGTCGTTGCGCGCCTCATCCACGCGCGGCGCCTGGCTGGTCGGGCCAATGAACATGCCCGAGAACAGGTAGCTCAGCGACGGATGGTTGTGCCAGTAGAGCAAGAGGCTCGCAAGCAGCTCGGGCCGGCGCAGGAACGGGCTGTCCGCAGGCGTGGCGCCGCCCATCACGAAGTGGTTGCCGCCGCCGGTGCCGGTGTGGCGCCCGTCGGTCATGAACTTCTCGGCCGAGAGGCGGGTTTCGAACGCAGCGTTGTAGAGAAACTCGGTGTGGTCGACCAGTTCCTTCCAGCTGTGGGCCGGGTGGATGTTGACTTCGATCACCCCCGGATCGGGAGTGACGGCCAGCATCTTCAGGCGCGGGTCGCGCGGCGGCGGGTAGCCTTCCATCACGATGCGCATGCCCAGCTGCTGCGCCGTGGCCTCGACAGCCGCGACGAGGTCCAAGTAATCTTCCAGGCGCGCGAGCGGCGGCATGAAGACGTAGAGCACGCCCGAGGCGCTGCCCTTTTTCTCGGCCGTGGGGCCGTTGGCGCGCCGTGGGTCGCGCACTTCGACGCACAGCGCCGTGCGCGTGACCCAATGGGCCGATTCGCCGCGCAGGGGCTGGCGCGCGGCCGGAGCTGCGGAGCGATCGGCTGCTTCGGCCGGTGTCTTGCCTTCGCCTGCCGCTGCATCGCCAGCGGCGGTTCCACGGCCGCCCGGAGCCTGCATGCGCAGCGCCGCTGGCACCACGGGCGGCGCCCCGAATTCATAGGGCACGGTGCCGAGGTCGGCGCCCATGGCTCCGCTCGCGGGCACGGCATACCGCGCACGGTAGTCGGACGAACTCGGCAGGGCTGCGCGCGGCGCGGTCGGGTCGCGCTCGACCAGGTAGGGGTAGTCGCCCTTGCTGGCCCATGGCTGCGAATCGAGCGGCAGGCGATAGCCCATGGGCGAGTCGCCCGGGATCAGGTAGAGCCGGTCGTCGCGCAGGAACCAGGGGCCGGTTTTCCAGCCCGGGCCTTCGAGCGCCGGTGCGTCGACATCGGCATTGGCCGGTTCGAGCGGCAGCATGTAGCCAATGACGGCATCGAGCTTTTGCGTGAACACGCGGCGCAGGCGAACCCGCTCGAGCTCGTCGTCGAGCTTCGATTCGAAGGGGTCGACGTTGACCGGCAGCCGGCGTTCGCGCCAGAGGTAGTAATAAACGTCTTCGTAGCCAGCCTGCACGTAGCGCTCGGTGATGCCGAGCTTGTGTGCCAGCACGGTGGTGAAGCGGCGTGCGTCTTCGCTCGTGTAGTGCGTGGGTACGCGCTCGTCGGCAAAGAGCTCGGCGTCGTGCCAGAGCGTCTGGCCGTCGGCGCGCCAGAAGATAGAAAGCGCCCAGCGCGGCAGCTGCTCGCCTGGATACCACTTGCCCTGGCCGAAGTGAAGGAAACCGCCATGGCCGTATTCGGCGCGCAGCTTGTGGACGAGTTCGGTGGCATAGCCGCGCTTGGTGGGGCCGAGCGCATCGGTGTTCCACTCGGGCGCGTCGCGGTCGCTGGTGGCCACGTAGGTGGGCTCGCCGCCCATCGTGAGCCGCACGTCGCCGGCCGTGAGGCGCGCATCGACCGCGTCGCCGAGCGCCAGCACCTCGGCCCACTGCTCTTCGGTGTAGGGCTTGGTCACGCGCGGCGATTCGTAGATGCGCGTGACCTTCATTTCATGGCCGAAATCGACCTCGGCTTCATCGACGCCGCCTTCGATGGGCGCGGCGCTCGAAGGCGTGGGCGTGCAGGCGAGCGGGATGTGGCCCTCGCCGGCCAGCAGGCCCGACGTGGCATCGAGCCCGACCCATCCCGCGCCCGGCAGGAACACTTCGCACCAGGCGTGCAGATCGGTGAAGTCGACCGTGGTGCCGCTCGGGCCGTCGAGCGCCTTCACGTCCGGCGTGAGCTGGATCAGGTAGCCCGAGACGAAGCGTGCCGCCAGGCCGCAATGGCGCAGTAGCTGAACCAGCAGCCAGCCCGAATCGCGGCACGAGCCGCTGCCGTTGGTGAGCGTTTCTTCCGGCGTCTGCACGCCGGGCTCCATGCGGATCAGGTAGTTGACGTCTTGCTGGACTTGCTGGTTGAGGCCGACCAGGAAGTCGATGGTGCGCTGTTCCTTGCGCTCGATCTTGTCGAGGTAGGCCGACAGCAGCGGTGTGGGCTCCTCGGTGACGAGGTAGGGCGCGAGCTCCTCGGCCTGCGAGGCGGTGTACTTGAACGGAAAGTTCTCGGCCTGCGGTTCGAGAAAAAAGTCGAACGGGTTGTAGACCGCCATCTCGACCACGAGGTCGACCGTGACCTTGAACTCACGCGTCTTTTCGGGAAACACGAGCCGCGCCTGGTAGTTGGCGAACGGGTCCTGCATCCAGTTGACGAAGTGATCGGCCGGCTCGACCTGCAGCGAATACGAAATGACCTTGCTGCGGCAATGCGGCGCGGGCCGCAGGCGCACGACCTGTGGGCCCAACTGCACGAGGCGGTCGTATTTGTAATGGGTGACGTGGTGGAGTGCGGCGTGAATGGACATGCGTTTTGTGTGCAGTACTGCGAGATTGCATCGAAAAGATGTCTCTTGTGAGACGCATACTAGCCGAGAAGCAAAGCAATTAACGCGCCATTGAGCGTGGGCCTGGGAGGGTTTGCATCATGTGTTCCGGAGTTTGCCGTTGATGGCGGCGCGTGCGTCCGGTGTCGTCGCGGCCGGGTCGTGGGCCTTCGTAGCGCTGAGCGGAACGCTGCTCGGCGCTGCATTGCAGTTGCAGCAGGCGCGGCTGTGGAGCGCGGGTGCTTATGCGGCGTTGTTCCTTGCAGGACTCGCAGGGCTGGGCCTGCTTTCGGGGCGATGGCGTCTGAGGTATCAACGGCCTCGTGCGTGGCGCGTGCTGGCCTGGCTTCCGATGATCGCGGCCCTGGCCTGTGGAACTTTCGCTGGCGGCGGACTTGCAGGCTGGCGCGCCGCCGCCTATGCGAAGGGCGCACTGGACCCGGCCCTCGAAGGGCGCGACCTGCGGGTGGTCGGCGTTGTGGCGCAAATGCCCCAGCGCAACGAGGGCGGCACGCGTTTTCGGCTCGACGTGGAATCGGCGCGCTGGGCCGATGAATCCAACGCATTGCCGCCGCGCGTGCCGGCACGCATTGCGCTTGGCTGGTACCACGACGACACCAGTCTCTGGGGGCGTGCGCCGGAAGGGCGAACCGCGTCCAAGCGAGAGACGGCCGGCCCGTTGCATGCGGGCGAGCGCTGGCGCCTCACGGTTCGTCTCAAGGCCCCGCACGGCAATCTCAATCCGCATGGGTTCGACAGCGAACTGTGGCTCTGGGAGCAGGGCGTGCATGCCAGCGGCTATGTGCGAACGGGTGCCCGCGACGCGGCGCCGGAGCGCTTGCAGACCACTTGGCAGCACCCGCTCGAACGGGCGCGCGAGGCGGTGCGCGATGCGGTGTTCGAGCGCGTGGCCGACACCCGGCAGGCGGGCGTGATCGCCGCTCTCGTCACCGGTGACCAAGGCGCCATCGAGCGCAGCGACTGGGACGTTTTTCGCGCCACCGGCGTGGCGCACCTGATGTCGATCTCGGGGTTGCACATCACCATGTTCGCCTGGCTCGCGGCGCACGTGGTCGGCGCGTTGTGGCGCCGCAGCGGCCGGCTGATGCTGCGCTTTCCCGCACCGCAGGCGGCGTTGGTTGGCGGCGTGCTGCTGGCCGGGCTCTATGCGCTTTTCAGCGGCTGGGGCGTGCCCTCGCAGCGCACGGTCTGGATGCTGGCCACCGCGGCACTGCTGCGGCTCACGGGGCGGCGCTGGCCCTGGCCGCATGTCTGGCTGCTGATCGCGGCGGTGGTGGTGGTTGTCGACCCCTGGGCCTTGATGCAGGCGGGCTTCTGGCTCAGCTTCGTTGCGGTCGGCGTGCTGTTCACGACCGGCTTCATGGGGCCTGCCGACGAGAAGACGAGGCTATCGCTCCGGCTGCTCGCGTTTTTTCGCGAGCAATGGGTAATCACGCTGGCACTCACCCCGCTCAGCCTGCTGCTCTTTCAGCAAGTGTCGGTGGTGGGCTTGTTGGCCAACGCGGTCGCAATTCCATGGGTGACGGTGGTGATCACGCCCCTGGCCATGCTGGGCGCCGTCGTGGCACCTCTCTGGGACATCGCCGCGTGGGCTGTGCAGGCGCTGGCTGTGCTGCTGAAGTGGCTTGGCGCCTTGCCCTATGCCACGTTGTCGATGGCGGCTCCCCCGGTCTGGATGGCCGGCTTTGGCGTGGCGGGGGGCGTGCTGCTGGCCATGCGCCTGCCGTGGTCGGTGCGCCTGCTCGGCCTGCCGTTTGTGTTGCCGGTGCTGCTGTGGCAAGCGCCGCGACCGGCTGCAGGGGAGTTCGAACTTCTGGCCGCGGACATCGGGCAGGGCAACGCGGTCCTGGTGCGCACCGCTACGCACAGCCTGCTATACGACGCCGGGCCGCGCTACAGCCTGGAGAGCGACGCCGGCCATCGCGTGCTCGTTCCCTTGCTGCGCGCCTTCGACGAACGCCTGGACATGCTGCTGCTGAGCCACCGCGACAGCGATCACACCGGCGGCGCGGCCGCAGTGCTTGCAATGCAGCCGCAAGCGACGCTGCTGAGCTCGATGGAAGCCACGCACCCGCTGCAGTCGATGCGCGCGGCCCGGCGTTGCGAAGCCGGGCAGCGCTGGACCTGGGATGGCGTGGATTTCGAAATCCTGCATCCCGTGGCCGCCGACTACCTTTCCTTCACCAAGCCCAATGCCGTCTCTTGCGTACTGCGCGTCGCCAACGGCCGCGCCACCGTGCTGCTCGCCGGCGACATCGAGCGCCTGCAGGAAGCAGCGCTGGTCTCGCGAACCCCGGCGCTGCAGGCCGACGTGCTGCTCGCCCCGCACCACGGGAGCAAGACCTCGTCGAGCGACGCGCTGCTGGGAGCGGTGCGCCCGCGCATGGCCCTGGTCCAGGCGGGCTATCGCAACCGCTTCGGCCATCCGGCGCCGGAGGTGGTCGGGCGCTATGCCGCGCACGGTGTGCGGCTGGTGGAAAACGTGCCCTGCGGCGCCGCTTCTTGGCACAGCCGGGCGCCGGCCGAGGTCGGCTGCGAACGAGAGCGCCAGGCCCGTTACTGGCACCATCGCCTGCCTTGAAGACGCGCGGCCGCGCCAACATAGGGCTTTCACTGGCCTCGAACTTGCTAAGCTATGGCTCAAGGAGATTGGTCGTTCCATGCACAAATTCGATGAGATGTATGAGCAGTTGCCCTATGCGGGGGCTGCGATCAGGCAACACTACAAGCGCTACGACCAATGGCTTGCGAAGCAACCCGGCGAGGTGATGCGGGCGCGTCGCGAGGAGGCGGAAATGATTTTCCGCCGGGTCGGTATCACCTTTGCGGTGTACGGCGCCAAGGACGAGGACGGTTCCGGTACCGAGCGGCTCATACCGTTCGACCTGCTGCCGCGCATCATTCCCGCCCACGAGTGGGAGAGCATGGAAAAGGGGCTTGTGCAGCGCGTCACGGCGCTCAACCGCTTCCTGCATGACGTCTACCACGACCAGGAAATCATCAAGGCCGGCATCATTCCGGCCGAGCAGATTTTGAACAACGCGCAGTTCCGCCCTGAAATGATGGGCGTCAGCGTGCCGCACGACGTCTACTCGAACATCTCGGGCATCGACATCGTCCGGGCCCCCGACGCCCAGGGCAACGGCGAGTATTACGTGCTCGAAGACAACCTGCGCGTGCCCAGCGGCGTGAGCTACATGCTGGAAAACCGCAAGATGATGATGCGGCTCTTCCCCGAGCTGTTCAACCAGAACCGCATCGCGCCCGTGGCGCATTACCCCGACCTGCTGCTCGAAACCCTGCGCGCCAGCGCGCCGGCCGCCACGGCCGAGCCCACGGTGGTGGTGCTGACCCCCGGCATGTACAACAGCGCGTACTTCGAGCACGCCTTCCTCGCCCAGCAGATGGGCGTGGAACTGGTCGAGGGGCAAGATCTGTTCGTGCGCGACAACTTCGTCTATATGCGCACCACGCGCGGGCCGAAGCGCGTGGACGTGATCTACCGCCGGGTCGACGACGATTTTCTCGACCCGGAAGTGTTCCGCCCCACGTCCACCCTCGGTTGCGCCGGCCTGATGCGCGCCTACCGCGACGGCAATGTCGTCATCTGCAATGCGGTGGGTACCGGCGTGGCCGACGACAAGTCGATCTACCCCTACGTGCCCAAGATGATCGAGTTCTACCTCGGCGAGCAGCCGATCCTGAAGAACGTGCCCACCTACATGTGCCGCAACAAGGACGAGCTGCAGTACACGCTCGACAACATGAAGGACCTGGTCGTCAAGGAGGTGCACGGCGCCGGCGGCTACGGCATGCTGATCGGCCCGGCGGCCACGCAGGCCGAGATCGAAGACTTCAAGAAAGCCGTGATTGCCAAGCCCGACGGCTACATCGCGCAGCCCACGCTGAGCCTTTCCACGTCGCCGACTTTTGTCGACGCCGGCATTGCGCCACGCCACATCGACCTGCGCCCCTTCGTCCTCTCGGGCAAGGAAGTGCAGATGGTGCCCGGCGGCCTCACGCGCGTGGCGCTCAAGGAAGGCTCGCTGGTGGTCAATTCGTCGCAAGGCGGCGGCACCAAGGACACCTGGATCCTCGAGGCGGACCGCGGCGCCAAGCCGAAAGCGACGCAGTCGCAAAGTCAAACGCAATCGGCCTAGCGCAGCAGGCAAGCAAGCAAGGAATCAGGAGAACAAACGATGCTGTCACGCACTGCCGACCACCTCTACTGGATGTCGCGCTACACCGAGCGCGCGGAAAACACCGCGCGCATGCTCGACGTCAATTACCAGACCTCGCTCCTGCCCCAATCGGCCGAAGTGGCCAAGTACGGGTGGCAGGGCGTGCTTTCCATCAGCGAGCTGCTGCCGTCGTACAACAAGAAGTACGAGCAGATCACGCCCAACGAGGTCATGGAGTTCATGGTCAAGGACGAGAGCAATCCGTCCTCGATCGTCTCCTGCCTCAAGGCCGCGCGCGAAAACGCACGCGCGGTTCGCGGCGCGCTCACCACCGAGGCCTGGGAAACGCAGAACACCACCTGGCTCGAAGTCAACCGCATGCTGCGCGCCGGAGACTTCGAGCGCGACCCGGCCCAGTTCTTCGAATGGGTCAAGTTCCGCTCGCACCTCTCACGCGGCGTCACGCTGGGCACCATGCTGCAGGACGAGGCTTTTTACTTCTCGCGCCTTGGCACCTTCCTGGAGCGCGCCGACAACACCGCGCGGCTGGTGGACGTGAAGTTTCACGCCCTCAACAGCGAGTTCTTCGGCACCGCCACCGAGGAAGACCAGGAGTACGACTTCTATCATTGGAGCGCCATCCTGCGCAGCGTCTCGGCCTTCGAGGTGTACCGCAAGGTGTACCGCGACGTCATCAAGCCCGAGCGCGTGGCCGAGTTGCTTATTCTTCGCGCCGACATGCCGCGTTCGCTGCACGCGAGCCTGGTCGAGGTGGTGAACAACCTCGCCAAGGTGCAGAATGAACAAAGCGCCGAAACCCAGCGCCGTGCGGGCAAGCTGCTGGCTGACCTGCAGTACGCGCGTGTCGACGAAATTCTGGCCACCGGGCTGCATGCGTACCTCACGCAGTTCCTCGACCGCGTGAACGAGCTCGGCGGGCGAATCAGCCAGGACTTCCTGGTTCCGGCGCAGTAGTAAAGAAGAACCGCGAACCGATGCGCCTCAGGTGGCGGTGGCCTGCCGTACCGCCCGCTCCCAGCGGGCCATCGATTCCTCGGCTTGCGCGCGACCCATGGTCGGCATGAAGCGGCGCTCCACTTTCCACAGCTTCGAGAGCTGGCGCGCGTCGCTGTAGACGCCGGTCGAGAGGCCCGCGAGGTAGGCGGCGCCCAGCGCGGTGGTCTCGATCACTTCGGGCCGCACCACAGGAATACCCAGCAGGTCGGCCTGGAACTGCATCAGCAGGTCGTTCACGCTCGCGCCGCCATCCACGCGCAGTTCGGCCACTGGAGTGCCACCGGCAGCGACCGCATCGCGACTCATGGCTTGCAGCAGTGCGGCGCTCTGGTAGGCGATGCTCTCCAGCGCAGCGCGTGCGATGTGCGCCACGGTGGTTCCGCGCGTGAGGCCGGTGATGGTGCCGCGTGCATCGGCGTTCCAGTAGGGCGCGCCGAGACCCGTGAAGGCTGGCACCATCATCACGCCGCCCGCGTCGGGGACGCTCTCGGCGAGCGACTGCACTTCGGCGCTGCCCTTGATGGCCTTGAGCCCGTCGCGCAGCCACTGCACCACGGCGCCGCCGACGAAGACGCTGCCTTCCATCGCGTACTGCGGCGTGGCGTCGGTCTGCGCGGCGCTGGTCACGAGCAGGCCGTTGTGCGAGGGCTGGAACGCGGCGCCCGTGTGCATCAGCAGGAAGCAGCCGGTGCCGTAGGTGTTCTTGGCCATGCCGGCCGCGAAGCAGGCCTGGCCGAAGAGGGCGCTCTGCTGGTCGCCGGCCACGCCGCCGATGGGCAGTGCGCGGCCGAGCAGGGCGGCATCGGTATCGGCAAAGTGCGAGCTCGAAGGCTGCACCTTCGGCATGAGCGCAGTGGGAATGTCCAGCAACTTGAGCAGGTCTGCATCCCACTCGTTGCGGTGCACGTTGAAGAGCATCGTGCGAGAAGCGTTGCTCACGTCTGTCACATGCACCTTGCCGCCGGTGAGCTGCCACATGAGCCAGCTGTCGACGGTGCCGAAGGCGAGTTCGCCGCGCTCGGCCTGGGCGCGAGCGCCGGGTACGTTGTCGAGCAGCCAGCGCAGCTTGGTACCGGAAAAATACGCGTCAATGACCAGCCCGGTTTTTTCCTGGATGGTGCCGGTCATGCCTTCGTCGCGCAGCTTTGCGCAAAGCGGCTCGGCACGACGGTCTTGCCAGACGATGGCGTGATGCACCGGCTGGCCGGTCTTGCGGTTCCACAGCACGGTGGTCTCGCGCTGGTTGGTGATGCCGATGGCATGGATGTCCGCGGGCTGGAGCTTGGCCTTGACGAGCACTTCGCGCGCGGTGGCCAACTGGCTGTTCCAGATCTCCATCGGGTCATGCTCGACCCAACCGGGTTGCGGATAGATCTGTGTGAGTTCCTTCTGCGCGATGGCGACGATGTGGCCTTCGCGGTCGAACACGATGCTGCGTGAGCTCGAAGTGCCCTGGTCGAGTGCTAGCAGGTAGGTCATGGCTTGGGTGTTCCTTGGAGTCTGGTCATGCTTGACTTGTGTTCTTGACGGTGTAGTTTGGCTGCCGCTGTTTCAGGGTGCTGTTGTTCAGGGCGCGTGTACAGGCCACCGGGTACTCCCCTCCGCGAATGTCCCCCGCCTTCGGCTCCCGCAGCTCCTCCTTTGTTTCGCTGCGGGGAGCACCCGGCGCCCTGTGCACCTGGGCACGCTGCTGGTGCTCCGCTGATCAACCACCGCTCTGTGCAACGCTCACGTCGATGGGGTGCCTTGCGCAGCGAAATAAAGGAGGAGGCCGCAGGCCGGGGGACATTCGCGGAGAAAGGTACCCCGTCGGCGGGAGCGCGCCCTGATCTCAACCACGCGCAATCTCAAGCCGAACCTGAGCCGCATGCAGCAGGTCGGCAAATGGCGGCGGCGGTTCCGAGTCGGTAAACAGCCGGTCGATCTGCGAGAGCGTGCCCAGCTCAATCATCGCCGGCCGATTGAATTTGCTCGCATCCGCCGCGAGCCAAACCTCGCGGGCCTGCGCGATGATGGTTTGTGCCACTTTCACTTCGCGCAAATCGAAGTCGCGCAATGACCCGTCGGCCTCGATGCTTGAAACACCGATCAGCGCGATGTCGACCTTGAACTGGCGGATGAAATCGATCGTCGCCTCGCCCACGATCGCACGGTCGCGCGGCCGCACCGAACCGCCCGCCACGATCACTTCGCACGACGTGTTGCCGCTCAGGATGGTCGCCACGTTCAGGTTGTTGGTGATCACGCGCAGGCCCGTGTGGCGCATCAGCGCCTTGGCAATGGCTTCGGTGGTGGTGCCGATGTTGAGGATCAGCGAGCAGTCGTTGGGCACCAGTTCGGCCACGCGCCGCGCGATGCGCGCCTTGCCTTCGGCATTCAGCGTTTCGCGCTGCTGGTAGCCGATGTTCTCGGTGGTGGAACTCGGCACGCGAACGCCGCCGTGAAAGCGCGTCAGCAGGCCTTCGTCGGCCAGCCGCTGCACGTCGCGCCGCACTGTTTGCAGCGTGACGCCCAGCATGTCGGCCAGCTGCTCGACGGTGACGGAGCCGCGCGTGCGCACGGTATCGAGAAGGTTGATCTGGCGCGGATTGGAGTTCACAGGGGCGTCGCAAAGAACGTGAAGACTCTTTGGAGAGTACGGGCCGTGCCACTTTAAAGCGAAAGAAAACGAAGATTTCTAAGGGAAAACTCGGAGGAAAATCGCGTCAAAAGGAACCCAAATGAAAAAACTCGAAAATACAATGGCGCCCTTCCGTGACCGAAGTCACGATCAACGGGCCCATTTTCTGTGAGCGATTTCTCCTCCAATCCGCCTCTGCCAGCCACCGATTGCGACGTGTTGATCGTCGGTGGCGGTATCAATGGCTGCGGCATTGCGCGCGACCTGGCGGGCCGGGGCTGGCGGGTGGTGCTGTGCGAAAAGGACGATCTCGCCTCGCACACGTCTTCCTCATCGACCAAGCTCATCCACGGCGGGCTGCGCTACCTGGAGTATTACGAGTTCTCGCTCGTACGCAAGGCGCTGCAGGAGCGCGAGGTGCTGCTCAAGAGCGCGCCGCACATCATGTGGCCGCTGCGCTTCGTCATGCCGCACGACCCGTCGATGCGGCCGGGCTGGATGATCCGCATCGGCCTCTTCATGTACGACCATCTTGCCAAGCGCGAAGTGCTGCCGGGCTCGCGCGGCATCGACCTCCGTAGCCATGTGGCCGGTGCGCCGCTCAAGCCGCAATTCAAGCGCGGCTTCGTCTATTCGGACGGCTGGGTCGACGATGCGCGGCTGGTGGTCCTCAACGCCATCGATGCCAGGGCGCGCGGTGCCGAGGTGCTCACGCGCACCCGCTGTGTTCATGCGCAGCGCGACGCCGACGGTTGGACCGCCACGCTCGAAGCCGCGGACGGCGGCATTCGCGTGGTGCGCGCCCGCGCCGTGGTCAATGCCGCGGGGCCGTGGGCCGAATCGTTTCTGCGCGGCGTAGCGCAATCGGCCAAGGGCGAAGTGCTGGCCACCCGCCACCTGCGGCTGGTCAAGGGCAGCCACATCGTGGTGCCGCGCCTGTTCGAGCATGACCATGCCTACATCTTCCAGAACCCCGACAAGCGGATCATCTTCGCGATTCCCTACCAGGACGAGTTCACGCTGATCGGCACCACCGACATCGAACTGAACGGCGACGATCCCGGCGCGGCGCGCATTGCCGAGGAAGAGATTGCGTATCTCTGCATGCAGGCGAGCCGCTATTTCGAGAAGCCGATCAAGCCGGCCGACGTGGTCTGGACCTATTCGGGCGTGCGCCCGCTGCTCGACGATGCGTCGGGCGACCCGTCTGCCGTCACGCGCGACTACATGCTCGAGTCCAACACCGCAGCGGCGCCGCTCTTGTCGGTGTGGGGCGGCAAGATCACGACCTTCCGCAAGCTGGCCGAAGACGCGGCCGACGAGGTTGGGAAGATGCTCGGCCAGTCGAGCGCGCAGCGCCCGCCATGGACCGACGGCGCCTTCCTGGCCGGCGGCGATCTGTCGGCGTGGATCGGCGCAGCCACGCGGCCCGACGACGATTTCGAACGCTTCGTGGCCGCGGTGCAGGCTCGCTATCCATGGCTCGATGCCACGCTCGCGCGGCGTCTGGCACGTGCCTATGGCGCACGCGTGGCCGAACTGCTTGGCGATGCAGAGGCGATGGCCGACATGGGCGATGCCGTCGCGCCGGGACTTCACGAGCGCGAACTGCGCTTTCTGCAAGAACAGGAATGGGCCATTAGCGCAGACGACGTGCTCTGGCGGCGGTCGAAGCTCGGCCTGCGCTACACGACCGAAGAGCGCCAGCAGGTGGCCGACTGGCTGCAGGCGGGCGCAAAGAACAACCTCTACATGATCAACGGGAAGCGCTGATGCAATTGACTCTGGAGCGCGTCACCAAGAAGGTCGGCGCGCAAACCTGGCTCTACGAGCAGAGCATTGCCCCCAGGAGCGGTGCGGTCACCGTGCTGCTGGGCGCCACCCAGGCCGGCAAGACCAGCCTGATGCGCCTGATGGCGGGCCTGGACACGCCCAGCACGGGCAAGGTGCTGGTCGACGGCAAGGACGTGACCGGCATGCCGGTGCGCGAGCGCAACGTGGCCATGGTGTACCAGCAGTTCATCAACTATCCGTCGCTCAAGGTGGCCGACAACATCGCCTCGCCGCTCAAGCTGCGCGGCGAGAAGAACATCGATGCGCGCGTGAAGGCGCTGGCCGACAAGCTGCACATCGGCATGTTCCTGGACCGCCTGCCGGCCGAGCTGTCGGGCGGGCAGCAGCAGCGCGTGGCGCTGGCGCGCGCTCTGGCGAAGAATGCGCCGCTGATGCTGCTCGACGAGCCGCTGGTGAACCTCGACTACAAACTTCGCGAAGGCCTGCGCGAAGAGCTCACGCAACTGTTCGCCACCGGCGATTCGACGGTGATCTACGCCACCACCGAACCCGGCGAGGCGCTGCTGCTCGGCGGCTACACGGCCGTGATGGATGCGGGCGAACTGCTGCAGTACGGCCCCACCGCCGAAGTGTTCCATGCGCCGCAATCGCTGCGCGTGGCGCGCGCATTCAGCGATCCGCCGATGAATCTCTTGCCGGGTACGGCGACGGCCGGGCGCGTTCAGATGGCCGGAGGTCCTGCGCTGGCACTCGCAGTGCCGGAGAACGTCTCGGGCCCGGTCACGGTCGGCCTGCGCGCTAGCGCATTGAACGTGGATGCGGGAGAGGGCGACATTGCGTTGCCGGGCAAGGTGGAACTGGCTGAAATCTCGGGCTCCGACACCTTCGTGCACGTGGACACGGCGGTCGGCGAACTGGTGGCGCAGCTCACGGGGGTGCACCGCTTCGAATTGGGCACGCCGATCACGCTGTACTTCAGCGCATCGCAAGCCTATGTGTTCGATGCCGGCGAAAAGCTGGCGCTCGCGCCGGCATGGCGCAAAGGAATCTAGCTATGGCACGCATCGATCTCGATCTGGCTCACGCCTACCGACCCAACCCCACGCAGGACAGCGACTATGCGCTGCTGCCGCTCAAGATGAGCTTTCGCGATGGCGGCGCCTATGCCTTGCTCGGCCCCTCGGGCTGCGGCAAGACCACCATGCTCAACATCATCTCGGGCTTGCTCGTGCCTTCGCAGGGCACGGTGACGTTCGACGGCCGCGACATGACGCGCGCCACGCCGCAGGAGCGCAACATCGCGCAGGTGTTCCAGTTCCCGGTGATCTACGACACCATGACCGTGGCTGAGAACCTCGCGTTCCCGCTGCGCAACCGCAAGGTGCCTGAGGACCAGATCAAGAAGCGCGTGGGCGAGATCGCCGAGATGCTCGATATGAGCGGCCAGCTCAACCACCGGGCGGCGGGCCTCGCGGCCGATGCCAAGCAGAAGATTTCGCTCGGCCGGGGGCTGGTGCGCAGCGACGTGTCGGCCGTGCTGTTCGACGAGCCGCTGACGGTGATCGACCCGCACCTCAAGTGGCAACTGCGCCGCAAGCTCAAGCAGATTCACCGCGAACTCAAGCTCACGCTGATCTACGTCACGCACGACCAGATCGAGGCGCTCACCTTCGCCGAAGAGGTGGTGGTGATGACGCGCGGCAAGGCCGTGCAGGTGGGCAGCGCCGAGGCGCTGTTCGAGCGTCCCGCACATACCTTCGTCGGCCACTTCATCGGCTCGCCGGGCATGAACTTTCTTTCGGCGAAGAACACGAACGGCGCGCTCGAGGTCGCGGGTACGCCGCTCGTGCCCACGCGCGAGCTTCCGCAGGGCGCGCTGAAGATCGGCATCCGGCCCGAGTACCTGCGCCTTTCGAACGCGGGAGCCGCCGGTGCCGTGCCCGCCGTGGTGAAGCAGGTGCAGGACGTCGGCACGCACGCCATGCTGAGCGCGCAAGTCGATGGCAGCGTGATCAAGGTGCGGCTGAATTCGGACGACGAGCCGCCGGCGGTGGGCGACACCGTGTGGTTGCGGGTGCTCGACAGCCACACCTGCTACTACAAGGACGAGGAGCTGGTGGCATGAGCGCTGCGCCGGGCCGCCCCAAGCAAGCTCGCATCGCAGTGCGGAGCACGGAGGTACTTAAATGAACGCAACCAACAAGCCCATCAATCAAAAGGCCTGGTGGCTCGTGTTGCCGGTGCTGATCTGCGTGGCCTTCTCGGCCATCGTGCCGCTGATGACGGTGGTCAACTACTCGGTGCAGGACATCATCTCGCCCGACCGGCGCGTGTTCGTCGGCACCGAATGGTTTGCTTCCGTGATGCGCGACGACGAGCTGCACCAGGCGCTGTGGCGCCAGTTGGGCTTCTCGCTCTCGGTGTTGCTGGTGGAAATTCCGCTGGGCATCTGCCTTGCCTTGTCGATGCCGGCCAAGGGCTGGAAGTCGTCCGCGGTGCTGGTGGTGGTGGCGCTTTCGCTGCTCATTCCATGGAACGTGGTCGGCACCATCTGGCAGATTTACGGCCGTGCCGACATCGGCCTCCTGGGCCACGCGCTGCAAAAATTGGGCGTCGATTACAACTACACGGGCAGCGCGACAGACGCCTGGCTCACCGTGCTGGTGATGGACGTGTGGCACTGGACACCGCTGGTGGCGCTCTTGTGCTTTGCCGGCCTGCGCTCGATACCTGACGCCTACTACCAGGCGGCGCGCATCGACGGTGCCAGCAAGTTCGCGGTGTTCCGCTACATCCAGCTGCCCAAGATGCGCGGCGTGCTCATGATTGCGGTGCTGCTGCGCTTCATGGACAGCTTCATGATCTACACCGAGCCCTTCGTGCTGACGGGCGGTGGTCCGGGCAATGCCACCACCTTCCTGAGCCAGTACCTCACGCAGAAGGCCGTGGGCCAGTTCGACCTGGGGCCGGCGGCAGCGTTCTCGCTGATCTACTTCCTCATCATTCTCTTGTTCTGCTTCGTGCTCTACAACTGGATGCAGCGGGTCGGCACGCAAGAAGTGGAGAAAGAGCAATGAATCCGTCGCCGAGCCGCCTCAAGGCGGATGCTCCCCCTCGGGGGGACGGCGCGCAGCGCCAAGGGGGTCAATATCCGTCGCCGAGCCGCCTCAAGGCGGATGCTCCCCCTCGGGGGGACGGCGCGCAGCGCCAAGGGGGTCAACATGTCCGATAAGCGGTTCCACAAGCGCAGCATCTTCCTGGTGCTGTACATCCTGTTTGCGCTGTTGCCCATCTACTGGATGGTCAACATGAGCTTCAAGACGAACGAGGAGATCGTATCGAGCTTCTCGTTCTTCCCGCACGAGCTCACCTGGGCCAACTACGCGCGCATTTTCACCGACGAGTCGTGGTACTCGGGCTACATCAACAGCCTGATCTACGTGGCGATCAACACGGTGATTTCGCTCACGGTGGCTCTGCCGGCGGCGTATGCGTTCTCGCGCTATTCGTTCCTGGGCGACAAGCATGTGTTCTTCTGGCTCTTGACCAACCGCATGACGCCGCCCGCGGTGTTTTTGCTGCCGTTCTTCCAGCTGTACAGCACCGTGGGCCTGATGGACACGCACCTTGGGGTGGCTCTGGCACACCTCTTGTTCAACGTGCCACTGGCGGTGTGGATCCTGGAAGGCTTCATGAGCGGCATCCCGCGCGAGATCGACGAGACGGCGTACATCGACGGCTACAGCTTTCCAAAGTTCTTCATCCGGATCTTCCTGCCGCTCATCAAGGCCGGCGTGGGCGTGGCGGCGTTCTTCTGCTTCATGTTCAGCTGGGTCGAACTGCTGCTGGCCCGCACGCTGACCAGCGTGAACGCCAAGCCGATCGTCGCGACCATGACGCGTACCGTGAGCGCCTCAGGCATGGACTGGGCCACGCTGGCCGCGGCGGGGGTACTCACCATCGTGCCGGGCGCGATCGTGATCTGGTTCGTGCGGCACTACATCGCAAAGGGCTTTGCGATGGGACGGGTTTAGGTATTGGCTCCCTCTCCCTATGGGAGAGGGCAGGGGTGAGGGCAAGCGGCGTTTCCATCGAGCGCCGATGCCCCCATCCCAACCTTCCCCCAGAGGGGGAAGGAGCAAGAAAAGAAAAGGAGTTGAGAAATGTTCGATTGGATGGTCTGGACCACACCGGTGGCCGTGTTCTTTACCTGCATCGCGCTCATGCTGGTCGGCATGACGGTGTGGGAGTTCAAGTCACCCACTACCATGCGGCGCGGCTGGCTGCCCATTGCTACGACGCGCGGCGATCGGCTTTTCATCGGCCTGCTTTCGGCGGCTTACTTCAATCTGGTCTTCATCGGCCTGGCCGGAAAATTCCAGGAATGGCTGGGACTGCAAGCCGAGCCCTCGATCTGGATCAGCTTCGTGCTGTCGATGTTTCTGCTGGCGCTGGTGATGCGCAAGGGCTAGTCCCAAGAATTTGTTTTCAGACGCGACCGGCTCTCCGCCTCCCCGGAGCCGCGATCGAAAAAACCGGGGAAGCTTTCAACCGAGGAGACACATTCATGAAGATGCGCTACACGGCATTGGCAATGGCAGCGGCGATGTTCGCCGCGCACGGTGCATGGGCCGCAGAGCCCGAGGCCAAGAAATGGATCGACAGCGAGTTCCAGCCATCCACGCTCAGCAAGGACCAGCAGACCGCCGAGATGAAGTGGTTCATCGATGCGGCCAAGAAGCTGCAGGCAAAGGGCGTGAAGGAAATTTCGGTGGTGTCCGAAACCATCACCACGCATGAATACGAATCGAAGACGCTGGCCAAGGCCTTCGAGGAGATCACGGGCATCAAGGTGAAGCACGACCTGATCCAGGAAGGCGACGTGGTCGAGAAGCTGCAGACCTCGATGCAGTCGGGCAAGTCGATCTACGACGGCTGGATTTCCGATTCCGACCTGATCGGTACGCACTACCGCTACGGCAAGATGATGAACCTGACCGACTACATGGCCGGCGCAGGTAAAGAGTTCACCAATCCGGGTCTCGACCTCAAGGACTTCATCGGTACCAAGTTCACCACGGCACCGGACGGCAAGCTCTACCAACTGCCCGACCAGCAGTTTGCGAACCTGTACTGGTTCCGCGCCGACCTGTTCGACCGCAAGGACCTGAAGGACAAGTTCAAGGCCAAGTACGGCTATGACCTGGGCGTGCCGCTCAACTGGAGCGCCTACGAAGACATCGCCGAATTCTTCAGCGTCGACGTGAAGACCATCGACGGCAAGCCCATCTACGGCCACATGGACTACGGCAAGAAGGACCCGTCGCTGGGCTGGCGCTTCACCGACGCATGGCTGTCGATGGCCGGCACCGCCGACATCGGCAACCCGAACGGCATGCCGATCGACGAATGGGGCATTCGCGTGGGCGACGACAAGTGCACGCCCGTGGGCGCGGCTGTGTCGCGCGGCGGGGCCACCAATTCGCCGGCCGCTGTGTACGCGCTGACCAAGTACATCGACTGGATGAAGAAGTACGCGCCCAAGGAAGCCATGGGCATGACCTTCGGCGAAGCCGGCCCGGTGCCGGCACAGGGCCAGATCGCCCAGCAGATCTTCTGGTACACGGCCTTCACGGCCGACATGACCAAGAAGGGCCTGCCCGTGGTGAACGAGGACGGCACGCCCAAGTGGCGCATGGCGCCCGGCCCGAACGGCCCGTACTGGAAGCAGGGCATGCAGAACGGCTACCAGGACGTGGGTTCGTGGTCGTTCTTCAACGGCCATGACGCCAACAAGACGGCCGCCGCCTGGCTCTACGCCCAGTTCGTCACATCCAAGAGCGTCTCGCTCAAGAAGACCATGGTCGGCCTGACGCCGATCCGCGAATCGGACATCCAGTCGAAGGCGATGACCGACATGGCGCCCAAGCTCGGCGGCCTGGTCGAGTTCTACCGCAGCCCGGCTCGCGTGGCATGGACGCCCACCGGCACCAACGTGCCCGACTATCCGAAGCTCGCACAGCTCTGGTGGAAGAACGTGGCCGAGGCCGTGACGGGCGAGAAGACCCCGCAGAAGGCGATGGACAACCTGGCCGACGAGATGGACAACGTGATGGCCCGCCTCGAGCGCGCCGGCATGGCTCATTGCGCGCCCAAGCTCAACGCCAAGGGCGATCCGAACAAGTGGCTGAGCGACAAGAACGCGCCATGGAAGAAGCTGGCCAACGAGAAGCCCAAGGGCGAGACCATCGAGTACAGCAAGATGCTCGCAGCCTGGAAGGAAGGCAAGGCGCGCTGATCGCCTGCGTTTCTTGCAGAACAGCCGATGAGGGCCGCGCCGAAGGGTGCGGCCCTTTTTCTTGCGCTTTCCGGGTTGGTTTTGACCGATCCGTGGGATCGGCGCGACGCCATGACCAATGGCCGATGCGTCGGCCACCTGGTTTGCCTTACATTCGACGGCCCCCGCTCAGCCCCAGCAAGTGACCTCAACCAATTCCAGCCCTTCCGCGCGCCCCAAACGTGTCCTGGTGATTCACTATTCGCAGACCGGCCAGCTTGGAAGCGTCGCCGAGCAGATCGTTGCGCCGCTCAGGGCCGATCCGCAGATCTCGGTGCACGTCGAAACGCTGCGGCCGCAGACGGAGTTTCCGTTCCCGTGGCCGTTCCTGACCTTCTTCGACGCTTTTCCGGAGTCGGCCCACCTGAAGCCGCCTCCGCTCGCACCCCTCTCACTCACCGGCGACGAAGACTTCGACCTCGTCATCCTGCCGTACCAGGTCTGGTTCCTGGCGCCATCGCAGCCGATTACCGCCTTTCTCAAGCATCCGCTGGCAAGCCGCCTGCTCGAGGGAAAGCCAGTCGTCACGGTCATCGCCTGCCGCAACATGTGGCTGCTGGCACACGAGAAGCTCAGGGGCCTGCTCGATGCCGTGGGCGCGCGGCTGGTCGACAACGTGGTGCTGACCGACCCCGGCCCGACGCTGGCCACTTTCTTCACCACGCCGGCCTGGCTCATTTGGGGCCGCAAGCGCGGGTTCTGGGGCATGCCCGACGCCGGCCTCCACGCGGAACAGATTCGGGGAACGGGCCGCTTCGGCCGTGCGCTGCGCGAGGCGCTGCACAAGGATCTCGAGCGCGGATCGCAGCCGCTGCTCGCGGGCCTGGGCGCGGTGCGGGCCGATGCCCGGCTCCTGATCAGCGAGAAAGCCGGTACACGGAGCTTTTTCCTCTGGGGCAAGCTGATCATGGCGGCGGGGCGGCCCGGCGCGTGGCAGCGCAAGCCGTTGCTGCTGCTCTACGTGGTCTTCCTCCTCGTGCTGATTGTCACGGTCGTGCCCGTGAGCTTGACGCTGCAGGCGCTGCTGCGGCCCTTGTTCAAGGGGTGGCTGACTAAAATGACAGCTCACTTCGAGCGCCCCTCGGGCTCGGCCACGGACCGTTCTCCCCTTTATGACGACTGATGTCTTCCTGACCCGTACTGCCGCGTTTCTGCCCTTTTCCCCGGTCAGCAATGAAGACATCGAAGACGTCCTGGGACGCATCGGCGGCAAGGCGTCGCGCGCGCGGCGGCTGATTCTTCGCAGCAACGGCATCCAGTCGCGCCACTACGCCATCGACCGGGCTACTGGCCAGCTCGCCATGAGCAATGCCCAGCTCACCGCCTCGGCGATCCGGGCGCTGGGCGACATCGGGCCGGTGGATTGCCTTGCTACCGGCACGTCGCTGCCGGACCAGCTGATGCCCAACCACGCGGTGATGGTGCATGGCGAGCTCGGCTGGCCGCGGCTTGAGGTGGTGGCTTGCGCGGGCATCTGCCTCGCGGGCACCACGGCGCTCAAGCATGCGTGGCTGTCGGTGCGCGCGGGCGATGCGCGCCGCGCGGTGGCCACCGGCTCGGAACTGGCCTCCGCCGTGATGCGCGGCTCCCGGTTCGAGGCTGAACTCGAACACCGGCTCGAAGCGCTCGAGGAGCGGCCCGAGATCGCTTTTGAAAAAGACTTCCTGCGCTGGATGCTCTCCGACGGCGCCGGCGCCGTGCTGCTCGAGCGCGAGCCGCGCGGCCCGCTGTCGCTGCGCGTGGAGTGGATCGACCTGTCTTCCGCCGCGCACGAGCTGCCAGTGTGCATGTATGCGGGCGCCGAAAAGAACACCGAAGGCGGCCTGGACGGCTGGGCGCGCACCGCGCCGGAAGACTGGCAGCGCGAGTCGACCTTCGCCGTCAAGCAGGACGTGCGCCTGCTCAACGAGAACATCGTGCGCGCCACGCTGGGCGAGCCGCTGGCGGCCATCGTCGAAAAGCGCGGCCTGAAGGCGGTCGACGTCGACTGGTTCCTGCCACACCTGTCGTCCAGCTATTTCGTCGAGCCGGTGAGCCGCTGCCTCGAGGCGATGGGTTTTGCGATTCCGCGCGAGCGCTGGTTCAGCAACCTTGCGACCAAGGGCAACACCGGATCGGCATCGCCCTACATCATGCTCGACGAGCTGTTCCGTTCGGGCCGCATCAAGCCCGGCCACAAGCTGCTGATGTTTGTGCCCGAAAGCGGCCGCTTCTCCAGCGGCTTCATCTACCTGGAAGCCATCTAGCCATGGACCTCGACGCCGTTCCGCAAGAAGGCAACGCCACCCTCGACGGCCACGCCAAGCTCATGTACGCGCGCGACGCGCAGGGCCGCGTCGTGACCACCCGTTCGCGCGGCTGGGAGGCGGAAGAAATCGTCACCAGCCATGCGGTCGACGTGCTCGTCGAGCAGGCGCAGGCAGCCAAAGAGAGGGTGGTCAAGGGGCTCGCCTCGCCGCTCGAATACTGGATGTACGAGCGCCGCATGGACGTGGCGCTGCTCTCGCAAACCAGCGGCTTCTGGCAATGGCGCGTGCGGCGTCACTTGCGGCCGAAGCACTTCGCAGCGCTGCCGCAAAAGCACATGGCGCGCTATTCGGAGGCGCTGGGCCTGCCCGTCTCCACCTTGCAAGGCCTCCCGTCGTGAACTTCGAACACCAACAAGCGGCGCATTGCGAAAGCGGCGTCATCTCGAGCCTGATGCGCCACCATGGCGCGCCCATGACGGAGAGCATGGCGCTCGGCCTGTCGTCGGCGCTGTCGTTCGCCTACTTGCCGTTCATCAAGCTGTCGGGCCTGCCGCTCATCTCGTACCGCATGCCGCCCAAGGCCATCATCAAGGGCCTGCTGGCGCCCATGGCCGCGCGCTTTCGTTTCGAGACCTTCCGCAGCCCCGAGGCCGGTGCCCAGCGTCTCGACGCGCTGCTCGCCGGCGGGCAGATCGTGGGGCTGCAGACTTCGGTTTATTGGCTGCCGTACTTTCCGCCCAACATGCGCTTCCACTTCAATGCGCACAACCTGCTGGTGTACGGCAAGGACGGCGACGACTACCTGATCAGCGACCCCGTGTTCGAAGAGCCGGTGCGCTGCGCCAGCGCCGACCTGTCGCGAGCGCGCTTCGCCAAGGGCGTACTCGCGCCCAAGGGCCTCATGTACTACCCCCAGTCAATCGAGCAAAAGACGGTCGATGCTGCGTCGGTGACGAAGGCGATTCGCAAGACGGTGCGAAACATGCTCGCGCCTATTCCCATCGTCGGCGTGCGCGGCATGCGCACGCTGGCCAAGCGCATGCAGAAGCTGTCGCCGGCCGACCCACGCAGCGTCGATTTCATCGGCCACGTGGTGCGCATGCAGGAGGAAATCGGTACCGGCGGGGCGGGCTTCCGTTTCATCTACGCGGGTTTCCTCCAAGAAGCGGCGCAGTTGCTCGACAAGCCGCAGCTGTTGCAGATGTCCGACCGGCTGACCGCCATCGGCGACGGCTGGCGCGCGTTTGCACTCAAGGCAGCGCGCATGGTGAAGGGGCGCGAGCCGGTCGATCCGGCGGCGCTGGCCGAGCGTCTGCGTGAACAGGCGCAGCAGGAGGAAATGTTCTTTCGTGACCTGAAGGCTGCTGTTGCCTGAGATGACGCCTTTTTCTGTTCGTCACGCAGTCTTTGACGGGCGCTGTTCGGGGCGCTCCTGTTCAGGGCGCATGCACAGGGCATCGGGTACTCCCCTCCGCGAATGTCCCCCGCCTTCGGCTCCTCCTTTATTTCGCTGCGGGGAGCACCCGATGCCCTGTGCACACCAAGCGCTGCGCTTGTTCCGCTCGATCAACCACCGCCCCGAGCAACGATCCCGTCGATGGGGTGCCTTGCGCAGCGAAATAAAGGAGGAGGCCGCAGGCCGGGGGACATTCGCGGAGAAAGGTACCCCGTCGGCGGGAGCGCACCCTGAACAGCAGCGCCCTGAACGAGCGATACGCCGATGCTCGAACTGAAGAATCTCAGCTACCGCTATTCGCATGCCGAGCGGCCGGCGCTCGAAGAGGTTTCGCTCGCGGTACCCAGGGGCTGCGTGATGGGTCTGCTAGGCCCCAACGGCGCGGGCAAGACCACGCTGATCTCCCACCTCTCGGGCGCGCTGGCCGTGCAATCGGGCGAAATCCTCATCGACGGCCAACCGCTCCAGCACGTGCGCGCCAAAGCGCCCACACGCATTGCGGTCGCGCCGCAGGACCAGGCCTTCTATCCGATGCTCACGGTCGCCGAAAACCTTGCGTGCTTCGCTGCCGCGGGGGGACTTGCCGGTGCACGCAAGAAGGCGCGCATTGACGCCTGCACACGCTTTTCGCAGCTCGAACAGTTCGCGGGCGTGCGCGCCGAGCGCCTCTCGGGCGGGCTGAAACGCCGGCTCAATCTCGCCATTGCCCTTTTGCCCGAACCCGAGCTGATGCTGTTCGACGAGCCTACGGTGGGCGTCGATCCGCAATCGCGCGCCTTCATTCTGGACGCCATCAAGAGCCTGGCAGAGCAGGGCGCGGCGGTGATCTACGCCTCGCATTACATGGAAGAGATCGAGGCCATCGCCGATCGCGTCGCCATCCTCGACCATGGCCGCGTGCTGCGCGAAGGCTCGCTCGACGAGCTGCTGTCGAAGAGCGCCATGCTGCTCACGCTGGCGGCCGACGGGCTGGACGAACAGAAGCTCTCGCGCTTCGGCACAGTTGAGCCGGGCGGGGTGCATTGGCGCGTTCACCTCCACGAAGGCACTGGCCCCGGCCCGGTATTGCAAACCCTGGAAGCCGAAGGCATAGCAGTGCGACACGCCGAGTTTGGCCGCCACGACCTCGAGCAGCTGTTCATGGCGCTCACACATCGCTCCTTGCGCGACTGAACGTCATGCTGCCTGCGCTCATCAAGAAAGAACTGCTCGCACTCGCACGCGACATGCACGGGCTCGCGGCGCTGTTCCTCATGCCGATGATCTTCATCGTGCTGATGTCGCTCACGCTGAAGGACATCTATCGGCCGCCGCTGGCAGAGCTGAGCTATGCCGTCGACATGCGCGATACCGAGACCCCGGCGCAATGGCTGCGGCAGATCTGGCAGCGCGGCCACGGGGCACCCCAAGCGCTCGATGCCGACTGGCAGGCACAGTTGCGTAGCGGCGCGCTCAAGTACGTGATCGTGCTGGAGCCCGGCTTGTCGGCGGAACTCGAATCGGCCGCGCTTTCGACCAAGGCCCATATCCGGCTGCTGGCGGAGCCAGGCATCGATGCCAATCTGTTCAACGCCTTGCGCGCCGAGCTGGTCGGTGCTTCCGGCGAACTGAAGGCGCGCCTCGCGTTGGCGGTGCCCGGCACGTCCGGCCCGCCGCCCGGTGCCTCTATCCAGGCGCTGGTGAATGCCGAGCGTTATTCCACGGCCGGGCCGCGGCCCACCTCGGTGCAGCAGAACGTACCGGCATGGCTGGTGTTCGGCATGTTCTTCGTCGTGGCCTCGCTCTCCAGCCTGTTCGTGCAGGAGCGCAGTTCGGGCGCGCTGGGCCGGCTGCGCAGCCTGGGCGTCTCGCGCTTCATGCTGCTGATGTCCAAGGCGCTACCCTACCTCGGTGTCAACGCGCTGCAGGCCGTGCTGATGCTGGCCGCCGGCATCTGGCTGATGCCGCTCATCGGCGGTGACGCGCTCTCGCTCGCGGGCATCCATTGGGGCGCGCTGGTGCTGGCGCTGGGCGCGGTGAGCCTGGCCGCGGTCAGCCTGTCGCTGGCCCTCGCTTGCCTGGTGCGCAGCCATGCGCAGGCCGCAACCGTGGGGCCGATGGTCAACGTGCTGATGGCGGCGGCGGGCGGCATCATGGTGCCGAAGTTCGTCATGCCGGGCTTCATGCAGCGGCTGGTAGAAGTTTCTCCAATGAACTGGGGGTTGGAAGCGTTGCTCACCGTGCTGTTGCGCGGCGGCGGCGTGGCCGACACCTTGCCGCAAGTCGGCCGGCTCGTGGTGTTCGCGGCCGCCATGTTCCTGTTTGCCGTCTTTCTGTTTCGCAGGCCCGCATCGTGACCGACTCCGTATCCGCTGAATTCATTGCCAGCCTGAAGACCATGGTGCTCGAGGCCGTCGAAAAAGACGCGCCGCCAGGTGGCCTTGGCGATGACGAGCCTCTCTTTGGCCCCGAGGCCCGGCTCGACCTCGATTCGCTCGACGCGCTGCAGGTCTCGATGACGATCCAGCAGCGCTTTGGCCTGCGCATGCCCGACAGCAAGGAAACACGCCGCGCGCTCACGTCGATTGCGCACTTGGCCGACCACCTGGTGCAAGCGGGCAAGGCATGAGCGCCGCGTATGTTGCCGGCATGGGCCTCGCCTGTGCGCTGGGCGACGATCTCGCGTCCTCCGTGGCAGCTCTTGCACGTGGCGGTGTGCAGCCCACGCCGGTTGCCGTCTCCGAATGCGTGCGCTGGCCCATGTTCATGCTGCCCCCGCAGGATCGCAGCTGGGCCGAGCGCCTGGCGCGCACCGTGCGCAGCGTCGCGGCAGACGCCGGCGAGGGCGCAGGCGGACGTTCCGGCCCGCTCTTCGTGGCATCATCTTCGCTGGACATTGGCAACATGGAGCACGAGGTGCAAGACCTCCGCCTGGGCGGCGACCTGCAGGACTTTGCCGATCTCGTGGCCCGCGCGCTCGACTGGCAGGGGCCGGTGTTCACGATCTCCACCGCCTGCACCTCGGCCCTCAATGCGGTGCTGGCGGCCTGCGACCTCATTCGAAGCGGAGAAGCCGACGAGGCGCTGGTCATCGGGGCCGAACTTGGCAACCGCTTCACCGTGGCCGGCTTTGGCGCCATGCAGTTGCTCTCGCCCGATGGTGCACGTCCCTTCGGCGCTGGCCGCAACGGACTGGTGCTCGGCGAAGCCGTGGCTGCATTGCGCCTCAACTCGCGCGCGACGCGTTGGCGCATTGCGGGTGGATCCAACGTGGTCGACGGGCGCAATCCCTCGGGCACCGAAGCCAGCGCGGTAATCGCCATGTGCCATGAGGCCCTGGTGCAGAGCGGCCTGAACCCGCGTGACATCGGCCTGATCAAGGTGCAGGCCGCAGGCAGTCCGGTCAACGATGCGATTGAGGCGCAGGCGCTGAAGCAGGTCTTCGATTCGCTGCCGCCGCTGGTGTCGTTCAAGTCGCTGCTGGGCCATACGCTGGGTGCGTCGGGCGCGGCCGAGTTGGCTTTGCTGGTTGCCTGCATCGAGGCCGGAGCTTGGCCTTCGACCGGCTATGCGCTCGACGGCGAGCTCGGCATCGCATTGAGCACGCAGGCGCCCGCCGGGCTGCGCAACATCCTGCTCAACGTGGTCGGCTTCGGCGGCGGTCACGCCTCGCTGGTGTTGGAAGATTGCAGCGCATGAACGCAGGCTTTGCCATCGGATGGCGCACCGTTGCGCATTTCAGCGCCGATCCGCTGCCCGAGGATTGGCGCGACAGGCTGGCGCACCGGCTCGGTCGCCGGCCGCGGCGCGTCGGCCTTTGGACCGAACTCGCCATGTACGGCGCGCGCTGCTGCCTCGATGCGGCGGGCGAGGGTGCCCTGCCCACGGGCGCCCGGCTGCGCGTGTCGAGCATGCGCGGTGCCTGGGGCGCGACGCATGCAGGCCTGGCGCAGCTCGACGCGGGCGCGCTGATGCCATTCACCTTCATGCAGGGCCAGCCCGCATTGATGCTGGCGGAGGTTGGCCGCTGCCTCGAATGGCAGGGCGACGCCAGCTTTGCGCTGTGCCGCGATCCGGGGCAGTTGGTGCGGCTTTCGCGCCTGGGCGTTGGCGGCGCCGGCCTGCTGTTCGGCGTGGTGGAGGAGGAGCGCAATGGCGAGAAGCCGCGCTCCGAATGGTGGCGGCTGGTCCCGGCTTGAAGGATCGCACTGCCGCCGGCCGTGGGCGCGGTCAGGCCATCGCTGCGATCGACCGGGCCAGGTTGGCGCGAGCGCGCGCCTCCAGCAGCCCATGCATCCGGGGCGTGGTGTAGATCGCCTCCCGCGCCAGAAAGCGCTGCAGGATGGCGCGGCGGCGCGGCAAGCGCACCTCGTCGGGCACGAAGGCGTATTCGGCATGCACCTGCCGTTCATATTCGTCGAAGCGCTCCCGCTCCGCACCGAGGATCGACAGGTCGATGTCGATCAGCAATTCGGCATCGCGGCCTTCAGGAACGGCATCGTGCCGCGTGGCCATCACGAGAGCGTGCACGCGCTCGGCCGCCTCGGGTTGGACGCCGGCCGCGAGCATCGCGCTGCGCGCCCATTCGGCACTGCGTATCTCGTTGTCGTGCGCATGCACGTCGTAGATCGCATCGTGAAACCAGAGCGCGAGCGCCACCTCGCCAGGGCGCTCGGCCAGCGCTTGCTCGCGCTCGAACCACGTCAGGCATTCGCCCAGGTGCTGCAGCGTGTGATAGTGGCGCCGCGGCTCGCTGTATCGGCGCTGGAGCTCGACGCAAAGGGCGTTGTCGGCGGGCGCCACACCCAGCGCGCGCCATGCGGCGTTCCAGTTGGCCAGCAGTGCCTCGGGCGCCATTGGTCTATTGCTCCATGGCGGCCTTGACCTCCTGGCCCAGGTCGAGCACCGACATCGCGTAGTAGCTGCTCCAGTTGTAGCGCGTGATCACGTAGAAGTTGCGCGTGCCCGCCACATAAGTCGGCGGCGCGTCGGCGCCGTTCTGCAGTTCGATGAGCGCGAGCAAGCCTTTGTGCCGGAGGCCCTCGCCTTCGGGCACCGCGCCAGCCGCCACGAAGCTGTCGGCACTGAAGCTCGGCAGGATGTCGGGAGCGAGAAGCACCGCCTTCTTGAGTCGGGCCTCCTCGAAATGCACGGGATAGATGGAGGGCATGCCGGGTGTCCAGCCAAAGGCCTTGAAGTAATTGGCGACCGAGCCGATCACGTCGGCGGGGTTGTCGACCAGGTCGATGCGGCTGTCGCCGTCGAAATCGACCGCGTACTTGGCGATGCTGCTCGGCATGAACTGCGGCATGCCCATGGCGCCTGCGTAGCTGCCTACGGGCCGCAGGGGGTCGTCGGAGGTGCGGCTCTTGGTGCTGAGAAAACTTTCAAGCTCGCCGCGGAAGAAAGCTTCGCGCTCGGCCGCCCGCGGGTGGGCCTGCGGAAAGTCGAATGCCAGCGTGGCCAGCGCATCGATCACCCGAAAGTTGCCCATGTTGCGGCCGTAGATGGTCTCGACCCCCACGATGCCCACGATGATTTCCGGCGGCACGCCGTACACCTCTTCAGCCCGCGCGAGCGTCTCGGCATTGGCGCGCCAGAAGCGCACGCCGGCAGCGATGCGCGTCGCGTCGATGAAGCGGCTGCGGTAGGCCTGCCAGTTCTTTACGGTGCCGACAGGGCCGGGCAGCATCAGGCGCGGCACGTTCGGCAGGAAGCGGGCGCTGCCGATCGTCGCACGCACCCATTCGCGATCCAGGCCGCGTCGTTCGGCCACGTCGTCGGCAAAGCGCATGGCGTCCTCGCGCGTGGCGTAGGGCGTGCTGCCAGCCACGGTTTTTACCGTGCGGCCGTTGGCGGCTTTCTGGGCTTGTGCACCCAGGGACCATGCGCAGCAAGCGGCGAGCAGGACGAAGGCGGCGGCGCGCGGCGGCGCAGGTAGAAAAAATCGCATGGGCGCGATTGTGCCGTCCGCCCGTGAGGCGCCGGCCCCGGGACACATGCAGTTTCAGCGCTTGGGATTCGGCGCGGGCCAGTTCAGCCGGCGGAACTCGCTGCGCAGAGCTGCCAGCGATGCGGGCGAAGTCTCTGCATAGCGTTGGGCTTCGAGCTTCAGCAGCCAGTCGCGCACCGCCTGGGCCGCGGGGCCGAAGCGTGCTTCGGCCTGCGCGGCCATTTGGCGCGGCGGCGCTGTCTCCGGCACCTTCAGACCGGCTTTGGCAAGCCGCGCGCGCGCCTGGGCCAGCAGGCGCAGCCATGGATCATGCTGGCTGCGTTCCCACATGGCCCACCCCGCGCCGGCCAGGCTCGCACCCACCAGCAGGTAGAGCAGCACGTAGGCCAGATCCTCGAGGCTCGGCGCCTGGAAGCCGATGCTCTTGAGCAGGTTGAGCTGGCGGCTCTGGGTATAGTTGAGCACCCACTGGTTCCAGCCGTTGTTCACGGCTTCCCACGCGGCGCGCACGTTCTGTGCGAGCGTCGGGCTCAATGTGCCGATGGCGCCGGCAAACAGGCCCGGCTGCGGCACGAGCCGCTGGAACTGGCCGACCCGGCCCGGCGCCACCGCGCCCGTCGGATCGACGCGCATCCAGCCGACGCCTTCCTGCCAGACTTCGGCCCAGGCATGCGCATCGCTCTGACGCAGCACCCAGAAGTTGTCGACGCTATTGAGTTCGCCGCCCTGGTAGCCGGTGACGATGCGCGCCGGAACGCCCAGCCCGCGCATCAGCACCACGAACGCCGAGGCGATGTGCTCGCAGAAGCCTTCCTTGCGATCGAACCAGAACTCATCGGCCGTATCGTTGCCGTAGATGCCGGGCTCCAGCGTATAGGTGTAGCCGCCGGTGCGCAGCCGCTGCAGCGCCGCGCGAACGAAGGCCTGCGCGTCGGCGTTGGCCAGGGCGGGCTGGGCGCGCATTTCGGCGGCCAGCGCGGCGGTGCGCGGGTTCGTGCCGGGTGGCAGTGCAAGGTAAGTGCGCAGTGCGGGCGTCCGCCGTGTCGGGCCGCTCTCGAACTGCGTATGGCTTTCGGCGCGGTAGCGCACCAGGTCGGTGATGGGGCGGTTTGCGAGCCATTGCAGGTCCGGCGTGCCCAGCACTTCGAAGCCGGGTACTTCGGGCGGGCTTTGCGCCGCATCGAGCGTGAGCAGCCAGGGCCGATGGCTGGGCTCGAGCGTGATCTCGTAGCGCACCGGCTGGCCGCTGGTGCGCAGGTTGCCCGAAGCGGGCGCGCCGCGCAGCCAACTCGGCAGCGCCGTCCACTCGCGCCCGTCGAACTGCGCGAGCACCGGGCCGCGGAAATAAAGCTGGCTCTGCGGCGGCACGCGATCGTTCTCGAACTTGATGCGCGCCGCAATGCGGTCGTCCAGCGCCAGCTCGGCGATGGTGCCCACGCGCATGGTGTTCGAAAGGCCCGTGCGTCCGGCCATGGCGTCCGCGGGCGTGCCCCACAGGGGCGCGAAACGCGGAAACAGCAGGAACAGCGCCAACATGATGGGGGCGCCCAGCAATGCCATCCAGCTGGCGGTGCGCGCGGCCAGCATCAGCGGCGGCTTGCCCACCGGCATGTGCGCATTGACCAGCGCGGTGAGCAGGCCCAGCAGCGCAAGCAGCATGGTGAACGCGGTTATCAGCGACTGCGAATAGAAGAAGTTCGTGAGCATCGCGAAGAAGCCCAGGAAGAACAGCACGAAGGCGTCCCTGCGTGCGCGCAGCTCCAGCGTCTTCAGGGCCAGCAGGATCACGACCAGCGTGACGCCCGCGTCGCGGCCCAGCAGCGTGCGGTGCGTGGCGTAGGTGGCGGCCAACGTCAACACAAGCAGGCCAACGCGCGCCCACTTGCCCGGCAGTGGACGGGCTTCGATGGCCAGGGTGCCGCGGTACACCAGCACCATCGCCGTGATGGCGCTGCACCACCACGGCAGGTTCTCGGCCTGCGGAAGCACGATGAGCGCGATGACGATCAGCAGGAACAGGGTGTCCCTGGCGTCCCTTGGTAGCGTCGAGATTTCGCGCATGAACTTGTTCATGCGCGCAGCTCCTGGTGGAAAGGGCAGGTGTTCAGCATAGAGCCAGCGCCTCCAGGCAGGCCCTGCGATGGGCCTCGCCCTGCGATGGCTGCACCACCCGGCCGGCCACGCGGAGGCCGTAATCCACGCCGAGCCGGTCGGCCATGAGCACCCAGGCGCAAAGCCTTGAAAGACGTGCTTCGGTATCGGCGACGTTGGCTGCCTGCGCATCGAGCCACAGCTCTTCGCGCTGGCTTTGCTGGGTGTCGCGGCTCACCAGGTCTTCCGACCCCGTGGCTTGCGCGCGGGCCGCCTTTTTCCAGACCACGAGCTTGAGCGGGTCGCCGCGCCGGTAGGCCCGCAGGCCGTCGTATTCGCCGGCGGCCTGGGCGCGCAGCGCAGCCGACGTGGCCGCGGGCCCCGACAGGGGCTCGCCGGGCGGGAGCGGCGGCGGATGCACTTCGGGCGTCGGATAGACCAGCATCTGCGCAGCGGGGCGCCACACGGTCCAGACGCGGAAGGTTCCGAGCGGAAAACGGGTTTCGGCGGTGAGCGCAGGCACCGGATGGAGGCCGCGCCTCTCCGGCTGGAACGCGATCTCGACCGTGGCGCTGCCTTGGGCCGGCACGTCGGTCCAGGCCCACTGGCCGCTGCCGCGCACCGCCATGCCGATGCCGTAGCGCACGCTGCGCCGCGTGTTGTGCAGCACCACGCGAAACACGGCGGCGGCGCCCGCGTAGTGCGGCTCGGGCGGCGTGAGGTGCATGGCCAGGCCACGCAGCGTGGCGTGGCACACATGCATGCCCACGGCCACGCTGCCCGCAAGCAGGAAGGTCAGCAGGTAGCCGAGGTTGAGCTGGTAGTTGATCGACGCGATCAAGAGCACCAGCAGCGTGGCGCCCAGCAGCCAGCCGGCGCGCGTGGGCACGATGTAGACGTTGCGCTGCGTGAGTTCCAGCGTGTCCGAAGGCGGCCGGCGCGACAAAAACCAGCCGTCGATGCGCGAGCGTAACGACGCGATCATCGGTGGCAAAGCGTCTGGTTCACGGGCGGGTTCATCTTTATGGCAGCGGCACGTCCGCGATCATCGCGCGCACCTGCTCCACGGCGCCCCGGCCCGCATCGCCCACCGGGGTGAGGCGGTGCGCGATGGTCTGCGGCAATATCGACTGCACGTCGTCGGGCGCGACATAGTTGCGGTTGGCCAGCAGTGCCTGTGCTTTGGCGGCCCGCAATACCGCAATGCCGGCGCGCGGCGATAGGCCCTGCAGAAACCACCGGCCGGAACGCGTGGCGGCGATCAGGTCCTGCACGTAGTTCAGCAGCGGCTCGGCGGCATGCACCTGCTGCACGCGCTGCTGCAGCGCCGTCAGTTCGCCCGCGGTCAGCATGGCGGGCAGGGTGGCCAGCATTTCGCGGCGGTCGGCGCCCGCAAGCAGCTCGCGTTCGGCGGCGCGGTCGGGGTAGCCGAGCGAAATGCGCATGAGGAACCGGTCGAGCTGCGACTCCGGCAGGGCAAAGGTGCCGAGCTGGTCCTGCGGGTTCTGCGTGGCAATCACGAAGAAGGGCGTGGGCAGCGGCCGCGTTTCGCCCTCGATGGTGACCTGCTTCTCCTCCATCGCCTCGAGCAGCGCGCTTTGCGTCTTGGGGCTGGCGCGGTTGATTTCGTCCGCCAGCAGCACCTGCGCGAAGATCGGGCCCGGGTGGAACACGAAGGCCTGCTGGCCGCGGTCGTAGATGGCCACGCCTGACAAGTCGCCCGGCATCAGGTCGGCCGTGAACTGCACGCGCGAGAACTGAAGGCCGAAGGTGTGCGAGAGCGCATGGGCGAGGGTGGTCTTGCCGACCCCCGGCACATCCTCGATGAGCAGATGCCCGCCCGCCAGCAGGCATGCCACGCAGTCGCGCACCTGGGACTGCTTGCCTACGATCACCGTGTTAAGCTGACTTAGCAAAGTGGCAAGCTTCGCAGCGACGTCCATATTTGTATCCATATGCAAACGATACCGTAAGACCGCCCGGCCCCATGCTGTGTGAGGTCTAGATACGACAGAGACACGGCAAAGACATGGGCAAGACCGGGTACTTCACACATCGCGACTGCTGGAAGCACGACATGGGACGGGGCCATCCCGAATGTCCCGAGCGGCTCGATGCCATCGAAGACAGGCTGCTGCTCACCGGGGTGGGCGATGCCCTCGAACACCGGGACGTGCCGCTGGCCACACTGTCGCAGATCACGCGGGCGCACAGCGAGGCGCACCTCGAACACCTCGAAGAGCTTCACCAGCGCCTGGTGGCCGACGAACCGGCCGGCGGCCCTGACCATGCGCAGCTCGACCCCGACACCATCCTGACGCGCTTCACGCTGCTGGCCGCGCGCCGTGCCGCCGGCGCCGCCATTGCCGCCACCGATGCGGTTATTGCGGGCGAAATCGAGAACGCGTTCTGCTCGGTCCGCCCGCCCGGGCACCATGCCTGCCGCGAGCAGGCCATGGGCTTCTGCTTTCTGAACAACGTGGCCATTGCGGCGCGGCATGCGCTCGAAGTGCATGGCCTGGAGCGCGTGGCCATCGTCGATTTCGACGTGCACCACGGCAACGGCACCGAGAACATCCTTTCTGACGACCCGCGCGTGCTGATGGTTGGCTTTTTCCAGCATCCGTTCTATCCGTACAGCGGCACCCAGTACCCGGCGTCGAACATGTTGAACCTGCCAATCCCGGCCTACACCCGGGGCATGGACGTGCGCGAGCTGATCGAGGCCATCTGGATGCCACGGCTCGAGGAGTTTGCGCCGGAGATGATCTTCGTGAGCGCCGGCTTCGATGCCCATCGCGAGGACGACCTGGGTCAACTCGGCCTCACCGAGAACGACTTTGCCTGGATCACCGCCCGCATCCAGGACGTTGCCAAGCGCCATGCGCGCGGCCGCATCGTCTCGATGCTCGAGGGAGGCTACAACCTCGATGCGCTGGCCCGCAGCGTGGAAGCCCATATCCGCGTCCTTGCCGACCTGTAGTGCCGCCGGCGCCAGCACGGCGCCATGCTTTCCCAAGAGATGAATTTCAACGACTTCACACAACGCCTGGGCCAGGTTGACGCGCGCGGCCTGGGCATCGAACTGGCCGCGCTGGTCGCCTGCTTGGCTCTGGCCTGGGTGGCGAGCCGCTGGTTCGGGCGCGATCAGCCCAAGGATTCGATCTGGTTCGGCGAGCGCACCTTCGACGGCGTGCTGTTCCCGTTGCTGGCGCTGGTCTTCACCGAACTCGCCCGGCGCCTGGTGAACGGCTTCCAACCGGTGCTGGTGCTGCGCATCGCGGTGTCGGTTTTCCTGTCGCTCTTGATCATCCGCTTGTTCGCGCGCGTGATGCGGGCGGTGTTTCCCACCTCCAACCTGGTGCGGCTCCTGGAGCGCACGATCTCGTGGCTGGCCTGGATTGGCGCCATCCTCTGGATCGTCGGGCTGCTGCCGCCGGTGCTGGCCGAACTCGACAACATCACTCTCTCGTTCGGCAAGACGCGCGTCAGCCTGCAAACCATTTTCCAGGGCGTGCTGTCGGCGGGCCTGGTGCTGGTGATCGCGTTGTGGATTGCGGCCACCATCGAGAACCGGATCCTGCGCGAGGCCGTCACCGATCTCTCGATGCGCAAGGTCGCCTCGAACGCGGTGCGCGCCATGCTGCTGCTGGTCGGCCTGCTGTTCGCGCTGTCGGCGGTGGGGGTCGACCTCACGGCGCTCTCGGTGCTGGGCGGCGCACTTGGTGTGGGCCTGGGTTTCGGCTTGCAGAAGCTGGCGGCCAACTACGTGAGCGGCTTCGTCATCCTGCTCGAACGCTCCATCCGCATTGGCGACAACGTCAAGGTCGACACCTTCGAAGGCCGCATCACCGACATCAAGACCCGCTACACGCTCATCCGTGCGGGCAACGGCCGCGAGGCCATTGTGCCGAACGAGTCGCTCATCACCAGCCGCGTCGAGAACCTCTCGATGGCGGACCGCAAGTTCAACATCACGACCAGCATTGTGGTGGGCTACGACAGCGACGTGGCGCAGGTCCAGTCCATCCTGTGCGGGGCGGCGAAATCGCAGCCGCGCGTCATGACCGACCCAGAGCCGGTGACGTTTCTCGCCAGCTTTGCACCCGACGGACTCGAGTTTGTTCTCAACTTCTGGGTCGCGGACCCCGACAAGGGCAAGGACAACGTGCGCTCGGCCATCAACATCGCCATTCTCGAAGGCCTGCGCAGCGCGGGCGTGGACATTCCGTACCCCCAGCGCGTGCTTCGCGTGGAATCTCTGCCGCCGGGCATTTCCGGTCCGCGCGATGCTGCCGTATAATCGCGAAAAAGCACGATCGTTCGTTTTTGTTGCACCGCGGTACATGCCGATACGAATGCGGAGCCGGCAGAGACCGGACCCTAAAATGACCGGTTGCCCTCGAAGCCCCCTTTCTGCAATCCCAATGGAGTCAAGTCAATGAAGGTTCTAGTGCCTGTCAAACGGGTCGTCGATTACAACGTCAAGGTGCGCGTGAAGAGCGACGGCACCGGGGTGGACATTGCCAACGTCAAGATGAGCATGAACCCGTTCGACGAGATCGCCGTGGAAGAAGCGGTCCGCCTGAAAGAGAAGGGCGTGGTCACCGAAGTCATCGCCGTGTCGTGCGGCGACGCCAAGTGCCAGGAAACTCTGCGCACCGCCATGGCCATCGGCGCCGACCGCGGCATCCTGGTCGAGACCACCGAAGAGCTGCAACCCCTGGCCGTGGCCAAGCTGCTCAAGGCGCTGGTCGAGAAGGAACAGCCACAACTGATCATCCTGGGCAAGCAGGCCATCGACGACGACGCCAACCAAACCGGCCAGATGCTCGCCGCCCTGACCGACCTGCCGCAAGCCACCTTCGCCTCCAAGGTCGAAGTGGCCGACGGCAAAGCCACCGTCACGCGCGAAGTCGACGGCGGCCTGGAAACCATCCAGCTCAGCCTGCCGGCCGTCATCACCACCGACCTGCGCCTGAACGAGCCGCGCTACGTCACCTTGCCCAACATCATGAAGGCCAAGAAGAAGACGCTCGACGTCTTCAAGCCCGAAGACCTGGGCGTGGACGTCAAGCCCCGCCTGAAGACCCTCAAGGTCAGCGAGCCGCCCAAGCGCGGCGCCGGCATCAAGGTGCCCGACGTCGCCACCCTGGTGGACAAGCTCAAGAACGAAGCCAAAGTGATCTGAGGAAGACAACGACATGACCGCACTAGTTATTGCCGAACACGACCACGCGACCGTCAAGCCCGCGACCCTCAACACCGTGACCGCAGCCCTGGCCTGCGGCGGCGACGTGCACGTGCTCGTGGCCGGTGCCAATGCCGCAGAAGCCGGCAAGGCCGCCGCCCAGATCGTGGGCGTGGCCAAGGTCATCGTGGCCGACAGCCCCAGCCTGGCCGAGAACCTGGCCGAGAACGTCGCCGCCCAGGTGCTGGCCATTGCCGGCAACTACAGCCACATCCTGTTCCCCTCGACCGCCAACGGCAAGAACGTCGCGCCGCGCGTGGCCGCCAAGCTCGATGTGGCGCAGATCTCCGACATCACCAAGGTCGAGAGCCCCGACACCTTCGAGCGCCCGATCTACGCCGGCAACGCCATCGCCACCGTGCAGAGCACCGACGCCACCAAGGTAATCACCGTGCGCACGACCGGCTTCGACGCCGCGGCCGCCACCGGTGGCAGCGCATCGGTCGAGACCGCCGAAGGCGTGGCCGACAGCGGCAAGTCGAGCTTCGTGGGCCGCGAGGTCACCAAGAGCGACCGCCCCGAACTCACGGCCGCCAAGATCATCGTCTCGGGTGGCCGTGCCTTGGGCAGCGCCGAGAAGTTCACCGAAGTGATGACGCCGCTGGCGGACAAGCTGAACGCGGGCCTGGGCGCCAGCCGCGCGGCTGTCGACGCGGGCTACGCGCCCAACGACTGGCAAGTGGGCCAGACCGGCAAGATCGTCGCGCCGCAGCTGTACATCGCCTGCGGCATCTCGGGGGCCATCCAGCATCTGGCCGGCATGAAGGACTCCAAGGTGATCGTGGCGATCAACAAGGACGAAGAAGCGCCGATCTTCTCGGTGGCCGACTACGGGCTCGTGGCCGACCTGTTCACGGCGGTGCCGGAACTCGTCAAGGCGCTCTGATCGCATCGCTGCACTGAGCCAGAGGGCATCGTTCGCGATGCCCTTTTCGTATCCGCTGTATCTGGAGACAAGAGATGAGCTACACCGCCCCCCTCAAGGACATGCTGTTCGACATCGAACACCTGGCCAACATCGGCGAGATCGCCAAGCTGCCCGGCTTCGAAGACGCGGGCCTGGAAACCGCGCAGGCCGTGCTCGAAGAATGCGCGCGCTTCAACCAGGACGTGGTCGCGCCGCTGAACGTGGCGGGCGACCGCAACCCGTCGTCCTTCAAGGACGGCGAGGTCGCGACCACCGCGGGTTTCAAGGAAGCCTTTGCGCAATACGTGTCGGGCGGCTGGCAGGGCCTGCAGCATCCGGCGGACTTCGGCGGCCAGGGCCTGCCCAAGACCATCGGCGCGGCCTGCGGCGAAATGCTCAACTCGGCCAACATGAGCTTCGCGCTGTGCCCGCTCCTGAGCGATGGCGCCATCGAGGCGCTGCTCACAGCGGGCTCCGACGAACTGAAGGCGGTGTACCTGGAGAAGCTGGTGAGCGGCCAGTGGACCGGCACCATGAACCTCACCGAGCCGCAGGCCGGCAGCGACTTGGCCATGGTGCGCAGCCGCGCCGAGCCGCAACCGGACGGCACCTACAAGGTGTTCGGCACCAAGATCTTCATCACCTATGGTGAGCACGACATGGCCGAGAACATCGTGCACCTGGTGCTGGCCCGCGTTACCGGCGCGCCCGAAGGCGTGAAGGGCATCAGCCTGTTCGTGGTGCCGAAGTTCATCGTCGGCAAGGACGGGTCTCTCGGCGAGCGCAACGACGTGCACTGCGTGAGCATCGAGCACAAGATGGGCATCAAGGCTTCGCCAACCGCCGTGCTGCAGTACGGCGACAACGGTGGTGCCGTCGGCTACATCGTCGGCCAGGAGAACCGCGGCCTCGAGTACATGTTCATCATGATGAACTCGGCCCGCTACGCCGTGGGCATGCAGGGCATCGCGATTGCCGAGCGCGCCTACCAGCACGCCGTGGCCTACGCCAAGGACCGCGTGCAGAGCCGCCCGGTCGATGGTTCGATGAACGCCAGCGCGCCGATCATCCACCACCCCGACGTCAAGCGCATGCTGATGACGATGCGCGCCTACACCGAAGGCTGCCGCGCCATGGCGAGTGTGGCCGCTGCCGCCTACGACGCCGCGCACCACCACCCCGATGCGGAGGCGCGCAAGCAGAACCAGGCCTTCTACGAATTCATGGTGCCGCTGGTCAAGGGCTACAGCACCGAGATGAGCCTGGAAGTGACTTCACTCGGCGTGCAGGTGCACGGCGGCATGGGCTTCATTGAAGAGACGGGTGCGGCGCAGTACTACCGCGACGCCAAGATCCTCACGATCTACGAAGGCACCACCGCCATCCAGGCCAACGACCTCGTGGGCCGCAAGACCGCGCGTGACGGCGGCCAGACGGCCAAGGCCATTGCCGCGCAGATCGAGAAGACCGAAGCTGAACTCGCGAAGAGCGACAGCGCCGCAGCCGCAGCCGTGCTGAAGCGCCTGAAGGCCGCGCGCCTGGCGTTCGTCGACGTGGTCGATTTCGTCGCGGGCCAGACCAAGGCATCGCCGAATGCGGTGTTCGCGGGCAGCGTGCCCTACCTGATGCTCGCGGGCAACCTCGTGGCCGGCTGGCAGCTGGCGCGCTCGCTGCTCGTTGCAGAAGACCTCGCGTCCCGCAGCATCGATACCGCTTTCATGCAGGCCAAGGTGGCCACGGCGCGCTTCTACGCCGAGCACATCCTTAACAAAGTGCCGGGCATCCGCGACAGCATCGTCGAAGGGGCCGAGAGTGTCACGGCGCTGGCGCTCGACGCGTTCTGACCGACGGCCCGCCGTGTCGCCCACCTGACGGGCGATACGGCCTTCCTCTTATATAAAACCGAAATCCTATTCCGGAGACGACATGTCCAAGCTGCCCCCCGTGCTCGCCAACCTGCCGCTGCCCATCATCGGCTCGCCGCTGTTCATCATCAGCAACCCCAAGCTCGTGATTGCCCAATGCAAGGCAGGGGTGGTCGGTTCGATGCCGGCACTCAACGCGCGCCCCGCGGCGCAGCTGGAAGACTGGCTGGCCGAAATCACCGAGGAGCTCGCGGCCTACAACAAGGCCAACCCGGACAAGCCCGCCGCGCCGTTCGCCATCAACCAGATCGTGCACAAGAGCAACGACCGCCTTGATCACGACATGGAGATGGTCGTGAAGTACAAGGTGCCGATCGTCATCACCTCGCTGGGCGCGCGCACCGACGTGAACGACGCGGTGCACAGCTACGGCGGCGTCACGCTGCACGACATCATCAACAACAAGTTCGCGCAGAAGGCGATCGAGAAGGGCGCCGACGGCATCATCGCGGTGGCGGCCGGTGCCGGCGGCCATGCGGGCGTGAAGAGCCCGTTCGCTCTGGTGCAGGAAATCCGCCAGTGGTTCGACGGCCCCATCGCGCTGTCGGGTTCCATTGCTACCGGTGGTGCAGTGCTGGCTGCGCAAGCCATGGGCGCGGACTTCGCCTACATCGGCACCGCCTTCATTGCGACCGAGGAAGCGCGCGCCAGCGACGACTACAAGCAGGCCATCGTCGACGGCACCTCCGACGACATCGTCTATTCCAGCCTCTTCACCGGCGTGCACGGCAACTACCTGGCGCCGAGCATCGTCAAGGCCGGCATGGACCCGGCCAACCTGCCCGAAGGCGACGTCAAGACCATGAACTTTGGCGGCGGCGATGGCAGCAAGGCCAAGGCCTGGAAGGACATCTGGGGCTCGGGCCAGGGCATCGGCGCCGTGACCGAAGTGGCCAGCGCCGCTGCGTTCATCGAGAAACTCAAGCGCGAATACCTGGAAGCAAGGCAGCGGCTCGCGCTTTGAACGGCCCGCGCAATACGGCGCCGGCCGCGCAGCGCGGACGGATGCCGCTGCTCGACGTTGCAAAAGGCCTTGCCTGCGCGGTCATCGTCGGGCATCACCTGTCGCGCTACGGCTCGATGCCGGTGGGTGCCTTTCCACTGGCACCGGATTTCCTGGGCTGGCTGGCCGACGACGGCCGCCTGGCCGTGCAGGTCTTCCTGGTGATCGCCGGCTTTCTGGCGGCGGCCAGCTTGGCACCCGACGGCGTGCTGCGTGTCGACCGGCCGTTCGCGCGCATTTTCCAGCGCTACGGGCGGCTGGTGATGCCGTACCTGGCGGCGCTCACCGTCTGCGTGCTGGTAGCCGCGCTCGTGCGCCCGTCGCTCGGCAGCGACGACGTGCCGGCATCGCCCAGCATCGGCCAGCTGCTCGCGCACGGATTGCTGCTGCAGGACCTTCTGGGCTACGAGGCGCTGTCCACCGGCGTCTGGTACGTGGCCATCGACTTCCAGCTCTTCGTGCTGGCGCTCTCGCTCATGGCGCTGCCGGCCCTGTGGCGGCGCACGCCCGCCGCACCTGCCTCGCGTGAGCGCTGGGTTCCCGTGGCGCTGGTGCTGGGGGTGGTGCTGGCCTCGCTCGCGCTTTTCAACCGCAACGCCGATCTCGACGCGACCGCTTTCTATTTCTTCGGTGCCTATGGCCTTGGCATGCTGGTCTTCTGGATTGGTCGCGCAACCCGTACCAGCACGTGGCAGAGCGCCATCGTGCTGCTGGCGCTGACCGGCGCGGGCGCACTGGCCATCGACTGGCGCAGCCGCATTGCCACGGCGCTCGTGAGCGCGTTGCTGATCGCCATTGCGCAGCGGCAAGACTGGCTGTCGATGGCGCGCTGGCCCGACGCGGCTCAGCCACTGCAGCGCCTCGGGCGTATTTCGTACTCGCTGTTCCTGATCCACTTTCCGGTGCTGCTGGCAGCGAACGCGGCGGTTGGGCTGCTTGGACCCCACGCCGCTTGGGTCGACGCATTGGGAATGGCGCTCACCTTCGGCCTCTCCGTGGCGGCCGCGCTGTTGCTGTACCGCGGGGTAGAAGCGCGGCCAGCGTCGTGGCGCGCGGTTGCCATATTGTTCGCGGCGCTGCTGGTCAGCGGATTGCTCGTCTCGCCCTGAAGGGCGGCGTCAGCCGACGCCCGTGTGGTTCAAGCCCAGGGCGTAGGCGGCGGAATCTCGCACGCCGGCTCGACGTCGATGCTCTTGAAATCGGCCGGCGAGACGATCTCCAGGTATTCCATGTCGGGCGAGTAATCGAACAGGAAATGCCGGATGCCGGGCCGCTGGTGCACCACGTCGCCGGCTTCGACCAAGGTTTCCTTGTCTTCGTACATGAAACGGGCCCAGCCTTTCAGCATCATCACGATCTGGAAGTCGGCCTCATGGCGGTGCCAGCCGGTGCCCGTTTCCGGTGCCATGTTGGCCTTGACGAGGTGCGCGATGACCTTGCCATTCGTCGCCTCCGCAATGCCCAAGTCGCGGTATAGAAAGAAATCGCGCAGGCCACCCGAGACGTACTCGGTGTCGCCTGGCTTTACGTGGGAGAACTGGGTGGCGGTTCGGTCCAGCATGGGGCGCTCCTTCGCAGGGTTGTTGAGAGTGGATGCTGCGGTGCAGTACGCATAAAGCGTTCCCAATGGCGTCGGCTGCGTGATATGTTGAAGCGCGTTGACCTGCTTGCCCGCATTGCCTCGGCGTCGCCCAAGACCCATACTGCAGGCTCCACGACGCGACGACGAACGGAGCCTCCCATGAGCAACGAACTTCGCAAGAAGCTGCACGACCTGGCGGAACTGGCCGACAACACCTCCGATCCGCAGACCAAGGCCATCGTCGAGGCCATACGGCTGCAGACCGCCGTTTTGAACGAGCGGCTCTTCTCCATCGAACTGCAGATCGGCACGCTCACCAAGCGCATGGAAAACACGACGGACTGAGTGGCCGCCGCTTTGTGGGGATAATCCCGTCATGAGCGGCAACACATTCGGAACTCTCTTCGCGGTCACCAATTTCGGCGAGTCGCACGGCCCGGCCATCGGCTGCGTGATCGACGGCTGCCCGCCGGGCATGGAGCTGAGCGAGGCCGACATCCAGGGCGACCTCGACCGCCGGCGCCCCGGCACCAGCCGCCACGTCACCCAGCGCAACGAGCCCGACGCGGTGCAGATTCTTTCCGGCGTCTATGAAGGCAAGACCACCGGCACCCCTATTGCGCTGCTGATCCAGAACACCGACCAGCGCAGCAAGGACTACGGACAGATCGCCCAGCAGTTCCGCCCGGGCCACGCCGACTTCACCTACTGGAAGAAATACGGCATCCGCGATCCGCGCGGCGGCGGGCGTTCTTCGGCACGGCTCACGGCGCCCATGGTGGCGGCCGGTGCAGTCGCCAAGAAGTGGCTGGCCGAGAAATACGGCATGGTGTTTCGCGGCTGCATGACGCAGATCGGCGAAATCGCCATTCCGTTCGAGAGCTGGGACCATGTGCCCAACAACCCCTTCTTTGCGCCCATTGCCGACGTGAGCGAGCTCGAAGCCTACATGGACCGCCTGCGCAAGGCCGGCGATTCTTGCGGCGCGCGCATTCGCGTCACAGCCACTAACGTGCCCATCGGCCTGGGCGAGCCACTGTTCGACAAGCTCGATGCCGAGATCGCCTACGCAATGATGGGCATCAACGCGGTCAAGGCGGTAGAGATCGGCGCCGGCTTCGACAGCATCACCCAGCGCGGCACCACGCATGGCGACTCGATCACGCCCACCGGCTTCGTCACCAACAACGCGGGTGGCATCCTCGGCGGCATCAGCTCGGGGCAAGACCTGGAAGTGAGCATCGCGATCAAGCCCACCAGCTCGATCATCAGCCCGCGCCAGTCGATCGACATTCACAACAACCCGGTCGAAGTGGTCACCAAGGGCCGCCACGATCCGTGTGTCGGCATTCGCGCGACGCCCATCGCCGAGGCCATGCTTGCGCTGGTGGTCATGGAACACGCGCTGCGCAACCGCGCACAGTGCGGCGACGCGCAGCAACAGCAAAAAGCGCAAGACGAAACGACCGAAGCCGCGTCCCCGCAGGCGTCCTTCCTCTAGTGCCTCCCCCGCCACCAGTGGCCGCCGGACGCGGCCACCTGCTGGCGTTCGCTGGTCTGTCGGCCAGCTATTTCGCGCACATCGGTTTCTTCAACCCCTACCTGCCGCTGTGGCTCAAGGACCTGGGGCTGCCGATCTTCACGATCAGCCTGCTGGCCTCAGTGCAGTCGATCACGCGGGTGTTCGCGCCCTATGCCTGGGGCGCTCTCAGCGACCACACGGGCCAGCGCGTGAAGCTGCTGCGCTTCAGCGCGGCGGTGGCGCTGGCCAGCTCTTTCGGGCTCTGGTGGCACGGCGGCGCCTGGTGGCTGGCGCTGGTGCTGCTCGTGATGTTCACCCACACCAGTTCGATGATGTCGCTCACGGAGGCCGCCATGGCGCAGCTCGTGGCCGGCGACTGGGGGCGCTACGGGCGCATCCGGCTGTGCGGCTCGGCCGGCTTCCTGGTGACGGTGTTCTTTGCGGGCGAGTGGTTCGAGCGCTTCGGCATGCAGCACTTTCCGGCCTGGGCCGCGGGCACGCTGGCCGTCGTGCTGATCGCGACGATGAAGCTGCCCGACATCCGCGAGCCCGTGGCGGCGCACGACGCGGTCAAGGAGCCCATCGGCCCCGTGCTGCGCATTCCGGCGGTGCGGTGGTTCTTTGCATCGCTGTTCTTCCAGGTGATGTCGCACTTCTCGGTCTACGCCTTTTTCTCGCTGTACCTGGATTCGCTCGGCTACGGCAAAAGCGTCATCGGCCTGCTCTGGGCGCTGTCGGTGGTGGCCGAGATCGTCTGGTTCTTTCTGCAAGGCCGGCTCATCGGCCTCTTGCCGATGCCGCGCTGGATGCTGATATGCGGCATTGCCGCCGTGGTGAGACTCGGCCTGACCGCCGGGCTGGGCGGCTGGATCTCAGCGCTGGTGGTCGCGCAAGGACTGCATGCACTGAGCTTCGCGGCGCACCACACCACCTGCATCGCCGTGGTGTCGCGCCGCTTTCCAGGCCGGCTGCGAGGGCGCGGGCAGGCACTCTTCACCGTGATCGGTTATGGCTTCGGCGGCGTGCTGGGAGTACTGCTGGGCGGTGCCGTCGCGCAGGAGTTCGGCTACCGGACCATGTTCGCGCTGGCGGCCGTGCTGGCTGCGGTGGGCAGCCTGTGTGCGTGGCGGGTGATGAGGCTGGACCAGCTGGCGCGGCCAATTGCGCCAAGCGCTGCCTGAAGAGCGCGGCAAACTGCCCGCAACGCTGAGCCTGATTTAAAAAGAATTCGGCCCTTCGAATTCCCGCGCTTGATGCGCTATTTCTTCTTACAAGAATTATTTGCCGAATTGCAGAGGCAGGGCGTGGGAGCGTGCCAATGGCCTCGTCCGCTGGGGGTAAGTGGCGGAAATCTTCTACATCTCCCCTGAAAGATTAACCTTTGCATTGGCTCTTACGTTAAATCAACATTTAAAATAATAGTCAAATAATGCAAGGGGAGTTGAGCATGAAGCTCAATCTGAAAACAATATTCTTATTGGATCAATTGGCATTAGCCAATTTGTCTTATTGGCTGGCCGCGGATTTGCGATGAGCCGCCGCGTCACGATCCAGACGCCCCTTGGCGAGGCGTTGCAATTTCGCCAACTGGTGGGCCGGGAGGCGCTGAGCCAGCTCTACACCTTCGACATCGAATTGCTGGGCAGTAACAACGCCATCGACCCGAAAGCCCTGCTCGGCAAGGCCTCGACCGTGGCGGTAGAAACCGAAAGCGGCGGGGTGCGCCACCTTGGCGGCATCGCGACCCGGTTCGGCCTGCAGCAGGAAGACGCGCGCCATTCCTTCTACCGCCTGCAGCTGCGGCCCTGGCTGTGGCTTGCCACGCGGCGCAGCGACTTCCGCATCTTCCAGGGCAAGACCGTTCCCGAGATATTGACGGACGTGCTCGGCAGCTACGGCTATCCCATCGAGAAGAAGCTCAGCCGCGGAGACTACCGCCGCTGGGACTACTGCGTGCAGTACCACGAGAGCGACTTCAATTTCATCTCGCGCCTGTGCGAGCTCGAAGGCATCTACTACTACTTCCGGCATGAGGCGTCGCAGCACGTTCTGGTGTTTGCGGACGACATCGCAAGCTCGCACGTTCCGCTGCCCGGCGGCGAGTCGGTGCGTTACCACCCGCTCGAAAAATCCGGCATGGGCCAGCGCGAACGCATCTATGCCTGGGAAGCCGCGGAAGAGGTGCGCGCGGGCCATCACTACAACAACGATTACGACTTCGAGAAGCCCAAGGCCGATCTCTCGCATCTGCGGCAAATGCCGCCCGGTCATGACCACGATGGCTACGAGAACTACGAGTGGCCCGGCGGCTTCGTGCAGCACGCCGATGGCGAAACCTATGCGCGCCTTCGCAACGAAGAGCAACTGACTCAGCGCAGCCGCGCCAGCGGCCGCTCCAACCTGCGCGAGCTTGCCACCGGCCACACGCTGCGCCTGACCGGCCATCCACGGGCCGACCAGAACCAGCAGTACCTGTTGACGAGCGTGAGCTACCACCTGCAGGAGAACCTGCAGGCAAGCGAAGGGGCGGAGGCCACCGAAGGCTCGGTGCAGCGCTTTGCCTTCGACGTGCAGCCTACCAGCCTGGCGTGGCGCCCCCAGCGCACCACGCCCAAGCCGCGCACCCGCGGTCCGCAGACCGCCATGGTGGTGGGGCCGGCCGGCGAAGAAATCTGGACCGACCAATACGGACGCATCAAGGTGCAGTTCCACTGGGACCGCCTCGGCAAGGACGACGAGAACTCCAGCTGCTGGGTGCGCGTGTCCACCGCTTGGGCGGGCGCCACCTTCGGCGCGGTGTCCGTGCCGCGCATCGGCATGGAGGTGATCGTCGATTTTCTGAACGGCGACCCGGACTACCCGATCGTCACCGGCTGCGTCTACAACGCCGACACGATGGCGGCATGGCAGCTGCCGGAGCAAAAGCATTTGTCGGGCATTCGCAGCCGCGAACTGGGCGGCGGGCGCGGCAATCACCTGGTGCTCGACGACACGCACGGAAAGATCCAGGCGCAGTTGCGCAGCGACCATCAGGCCAGCCAGCTGAGCGTGGGCCACATCGGCCGCATCGAAGACACCGCGGGTCGCAAGGAGCCGCGCGGGCAGGGCTTCGAGCTGCGCACCGACGGGCACGGCGTCGCACGTGCGGCCAAGGGGCTGCTGGTCACCACCGAGCCGCGTCCCAACGCGCAGGCGCACACCACCGACATGGGCGAGACCGTCGGCCGGCTCACGCAGGCGCGCGACCTGCATGAGGGCCTGAGCGAAGCCGCCCAAGCCGCGGAGGCGCACGAGACCGGCGACCAGGACGAAGTCGCCAAGGGCCTGAAGGAGCAGAACGACGCCATCAAGGGCCAGGGCGGCAATCGCGAGCAAGGCGACTTTCCCGAGTTCCAGGAGCCGCACCTCACGCTGGCCAGCGCCAAGGGCCTGCAGACCGTGGCGCAGGGCTCCACCCACATGGTGAGCAACGAGCACAACGCGCTCACCAGCGGCGGCCACACCAGCGTGAGCGCGGGCAAGAGCTTTCTGGTGAGCGTGCAGAGCGCCATCCGCATGTTCGCCTCCAAGGCCGGCATGCGTCTGGTGGCGGCCAGCGCCGACATCGACATCAAGGCGCTGAAGGACAGCGTCAACGTGCTGGCCAAGCTCAACATCACGCAAACCGCCAACAAGATCACCATCCACGCGAAGGAAGAGGTGGTCATCAACGGCGGCTCCAGCTACAGCCGCTGGAGCTCGGGCGGCATCGAGCACGGCACCTCGGGCACCTGGCGCGAGCACGCCGCGGTGCACAGCCTCGTGGGACCGGCCAGCGAGGGCAAGCCTTCGCTGCCCAACCCGCCGCAACTGCCCAAGGGCCAGCTCGACCTGTACCACCAGTACATCAAGCCCACTGGCGAAAAGCACCAGGGCGTTGCGCAGGGCGACTTCACCGTGGTCGATTCGGAAGGCGGCTCACACGCCGGCACTTTCGACCGCAACGGCTTCGCGACCGTGTCGGGCCTGCCGATCGGTACCGCGAAGGTCACCTTTGGCAAGGACCCGCGCGACCCATGGGAAGAGGGCAGCTACTTCGGCACGCCCAAGGACTGGAAGGCGAAAGAGCCGGCCGCCGGCGGTGCCGATGCGGTGGGGACCTCGGGCTTTCTGGCCAGCGCGGGCGGCTTTGCCGGCATGGCCGGTTCGGCCGGCGGCGCAGCGGGCGCGCTGGCCGGCGTTGCAGGCACCAACAGCAAGACCGCGGGCATGCTGGGCCAGGTCACGCAGGCAGCGGGCATGGCGCAGCAAGCCGTGGGTGCCGCGCAAGCCATTCAGCAGGGCGGCGCCAAGGCGCTGCTCGGCCAGGCGAGTCAGGCCGCCACGGGCATGGCGATGCAGGCGGCGGGGGCGCGGCTAGGGCCGATGGGCGTGCCGATCGCCGGCATGGCGGGCAGCGTCGCGAGCGGCGGCGTGCCGGCGGGCATCAAGACAGGCATGGGCACCGCTGCCACCCAGCCCGCACTCGCGGGGCGCACGCCCGGCTTCATGGGCTGACGCGGCGCAGCGGCGTGCTCCTCGAATAACAAGAACGTCCAGGCAAGAGGGAAGACAAGGCAATGGCGGAAGGATCGCAACAGCAACCATCTCAAAGGGAACGCCAGACCGCGGTCGCGCCCCTGAACACCATCGTGGGCGACGACATCGCGGCGGCGAGCAAGGCGGTCGACGGCTGGTTGCGTTCCTTCAGCGGCGGCTACGTCACGCTCGAGCGGCTCACGATGGTGCTGGGCAGCATTCCCATCGTCGGCAACATCATGGCGCTGGTGGATGTGTTCCTGGACATCATCCACATCGTCGAGAAGAAGGCCCAGGACGGCGTTGCGGCGTTTCTCAACTGGGTCAGCCTGGGCATCAACCTCATTGGCTTGATTCCTCTGCCGCCGGCCATGGCGGCGGCGCGCATGAGCCTGCGGCCCACGCTGCACCTGGTGAAGCAGCAGCTCAAGACGGCGGCGTCGAACCTGGGCGAGACCATCGTCGTGGTGCTGGTGGGGCACCTGAACGCCACGATCGTGGGCGAGCTGGACAAGTTCATCGACAAGGCGATCTCGCTGCTCGACGACATGCTCAAGAGCTGCGCGAAGCTGTCGGACAGCATCGTCGACAACCTGGTCGACGTGCTGCGCCGCGTGCTCGGGCAGAAGGACATGTTCAGCGTTGGTACGCCGCCCCGACCGGAAACCCGCGTGCACGATCCGAAGGCCGAGAGCACCTGGAACCGCATGTGGGGCAGCGCGGTGCGTTACACCAAGCAGTCTGCCAACTACGTAGCGAAGGTGGCGGCCAACCAGCTGCCGGCCAGCGTGGCGGGACAGGTCAACGGCGTGATCGCGCGCATGCTCGATTTCAAGGGCAACTTTCGCAGGCAACTCGTGCGGCTGGCCGACAAGGAAGCGCAGGCCAGCATCATGTGGCTGCTGCACAAGCTGCTCGCGGCCATCAAGCGCAAGAAGGGGCAGCGCGCGGCCATCGTGCCGCCGCGCGCAGGCGCGGTGGCCGACAAGGACCGGCCGGGCGCGCAACTCGGCCACATCAACAAGCAGGCGCCCGCCCGCAACGATCCGGGTTGCCGCAACCGGCCGGCGCGCGCGGCCGTCGGTGGCTCGATCAGCCTTGCGACCGGCAGCGAGAGCTTCGTGCACACCGACTTCGTTCTGAGCGCGCCGCTGTCCATCACGTGGTCGCGCGTGTACCGCAGCCAGCTCGATGCATACGACCCCGGCCTGCTGGGTGCGCGTTGGATCACGCCGTACACCACGCGCATCGACATCGCACCGCAGGGAGGGCTCGTCTACCACGGGGTCGACGGGCGCAGCCACACTTATCCCGCGCTGGCCGTGGGGCAGGTACACCGCGATCCCATCGAGGACCTGACATTGAGCCAGCTCAGCGAGACCTTGCTGACACTGGATTTCGGCAAGCAAGGCGAGTGGCAAGAAATATACGAACTCGTGGGCAGCAAGCAGCCGCACTTCCGTCTCGTGGCGCAGCAAGCGAAGGACGGCAAGTCAATCGGCCTGCGTTACGACCATGTGATCGCCTCCACCGGCGAGCAGGTGTTGAGCGACATCGTCAGCAAGCAGGGCGATGTCGTCATGGCGCATGTGGGCACCCAGCCTGATGCGAAGACCGGCCTGATCCGGTCGCTGTGGGAACTGAAGGACGGCCAGGTCGTTCGGCAGCTGGCAGCCTACACGCACGACGGGGAGCGCGACCTCGTCGCCGCGCAGGACGAGGACGGTGCCAGCTGGAACTACACCTACAGCCACCACTTGGTCACCCGCTACACCGATCGCACCGGCCGGGGCATGAACCTCGAGTACAACGGCATCGGTGCCGATGCCAAGGCCGTGCGCGAATGGTCCGACGACGGCAGCTTTGCGCTGAAGCTCGAGTGGGACGAAAACATTCGCCTGACCTACGTGACCGATGCGCTCGGCGGCGAGACCTGGCACTACTACGACATCGAGGGCTACACCTACCGCGTCATCCACCCTGACAAGCTGGAGGAATGGTTCTTCCGAGACGATGCAAAGAACGTCACGCGCCATGTGCACACCGACGGCAGCACCGACGACTACACGTACGACGTCGACGGCAACCTGCAGGCGCACACGCGCGGAGATGGCAGCCGCATCCATTACGAGTACGACGGCCAGCACCGGCTCACGGGAATCCGCGATGCCGAGGGCGGCGTATGGAAGCGCGACTACGACGCGCAAGGCCACCTCACCGAAGAGATCGACCCGCTGGGCCACAAGACCGAGTACGCCTACGACAAGGCCGGGCGGCCCGTGCGCGTGACCGACGCCAAGGGCGGCACGAAGCTGTTGAGCTACACGCCTGGCAGCCGCCTTGCGAGCTTCACCGATTGCTCGGGCAAGACCCGCCGCTGGGAATACGACAGCCGCGGCCGGATGATCAAGGCCATCGATGCGGCGGGCCAGACCGCGCGCTACCGCTACAGCCCGTCGGGCGAAGGCATCGTGCAACGCGGCGACGGAAACAGCCCTGGCCAGCTCGAAGAGATCACCTCGCCCGATGCAACGCGGGAGCACTTCGTGCACGACGCCGAAGGCCGCCTGCTCGCGCATGTCGACGCACTCGGCCGGCGTACCCGCTACAGCTATACGCGCGCCGGTCTCGTTTCCGGTCGCATCGATGCCGCAGGCCATTCGCTCAGATACCAATGGGACCTGCTCGGCCGGCTCACGGAGCTGCAGAACGAGAACGGCAGCCGCTACAACTTCAGCTACGACCCCGTCGGGCGCCTGCTCGAAGAAACCGGCTTCGACCGAAAGACCACCCGCTACCGCCATGAAGAAGGCACCGGCCGATTGGTCGCAGTGGAGGAGGGCGCGCGCGTGATGCAACTGCAATCGGACGCGATGGGGCGCCTCGTCGAGCGCACCGTTGGCGGGCAGGCCGAGCGGTTCGCGTTCGACCGTAACGGCCGCATGATTGAAGCCGCCAACAGCGATGCCCGCCTGCAGTGGTTCCACGACCCGGCGGGCAATCTCACGCGTGAACACCACCACTACCTCGCCAGCGCGCGCACGGCGGTGTGGCAGCACCGCTACGACGAACTCAACCGCCGCATCGCAACCATCCGCCCCGATGGCCATACGACCCAGTGGCTGACCTATGGTTCGGGCCATGTGCATGGCCTGCTGCTCGACGGCGAAGACATCCTCGGCTTCGAGCGCGACGATCTGCATCGCGAAGTCCTGCGCGAGCAGCGCAACGGTCTGAGCCAGCGGCTGCGCTACGACGACGGCGGCCGGCTGCTCGAACAGGCGATCGCCCACACCCGGCCCGGCGCCATGGAGGCGCTGCAAGTGCGCCGCAGCTACAGCTACGACAAGACCGGGCAGCTGATTGCCGTCGGCGACAGCCGACACGGCAACTTCAGCTACCGCTACGACCCCATCGGCCGTCTCGTGGAAGCAAGTAGCCGCCTCGGCCGCGAGGTGTTCGCCTTCGACCCGGCGGGCAACATTGCCAGCCCCGCGAACGCCGAGCCCACGACGCAGCAGGCCACGGCGCACAAGCTGCTCGACAACCTGCTGAAAGAGTACGCCGGCACCCGCTACCGCTACGACGAGCACGGCAACCTTGCCGAGCGCACACGCAATGGCCGCAAGACCACCTTTGCGTGGGATGGCTTCGGCCGCATGACCGCGGCCACCAATGAAGACGGCGCCGGCACCACTTTCAGCTACGACCCGATGGGCCGCCGCATCGCCAAGCATTCGCACGACGCCGTGACGCTGTTCGGATGGGACGGCGACACGCTGGCTTTCGAGAGCACACAGAGCATTTCCGGCGCGCAGGAACAGCAGGGCCGGGGTTGGAGCGTGCACTACATCCACGAGCCCGGTTCCTTCGTGCCGCTGGCGCAGGTGCGCCAGGCGCGGGCCATCGTGCTGAGCGAAACCACCGACGTGAAGGCGTTGATGGCCGCCAATGGCGGCGCCTACGACATCGAGCAAGACCCGCTCTGGAACGGCGAACAACAGTCCGAGCCCGACGGTTTCACTCCCGACGAGCTCGCCTTCTACCAATGCGATCACCTCGGCACGCCGCACGAGCTCACCGACCATGAGGGCCGCGTGGCGTGGTCCGCGCAGTACAAGGCCTGGGGCGAGGCGCGCGAAGCCATCAGTGAGGCCGGGCGGCGCGCGGGCCTTGCGAACCCGATCCGCTTCCAGGGCCAGTATTTCGATGCCGAAACCGGACTGCACTACAACCGCCACCGCTACTACGACCCGGCGAGCGGGCGCTACGTGTCGCGCGATCCGCTGGGCTTGGCGGGCGGGCGCAACCTGCATGTGTACGTGGGCAACAACCCGGTGCGCGGCATCGATCCGCTGGGGCTGGTCGATCTCAATCTGTTTCCGCACGATGAGGGGATTCGGCAATCGGCCGACAACATCCCGAATCCGAAAGGCACCTTCACGGTGGGCGGCCACGGCAATTCGGATGTCATGGTCGGCGCGTTGCACGACCCGATCACGCCCAAGCAAATGGCGGACCGCATCAAGGCTCACCCTTCGTATACCCAGGGCCAGCACGTCGTGCTCATGTCCTGCAACACCGGCAACGGTTCCGACCCTTACGCGCAGAAGGTGGCCAACGAACTCGGCGCACCGGTCAGCGGGCCCGACAAGTTCCTCTGGATCTGGCCCAACGGCAAGGTTCAACCAGCGGGCATGAAGGCGGACAAGACGATGGATACGGGCGACATCGGACGATGGCACACCTTCAATCCCAAGCCATGACGAAGCCTCACCTCACACGCGCAGTGCCGGCCCTGCTGGCACTCGCGCTTTCGATCTCACACGCCGCGGAGAACAAATTCATGGACAACGACACCCCTGCATCCCCATCTTCGCCGTCGCCCATCTCGGGCGCGCAGAGCTTTGCGCTCACCGATGAGCAGCGCACCGCGTTCGCTGCAAAGGCGGAGGCCGGCGACACCGAATCAGCCTTCCGACTTTCGCAGTACTACGGCTTCCTGCATCAGGACTACGCACAGCAGCGGCACTGGCTGTCCATCGCAGCCAAGGGCGGCCATGCCGTGGCACAACACAACCTGGCCTACCAGCTGTACATGAAGGACCAGGATCTTGAAGGCGCCGCGCACTGGGCCTCGGAATCGCTGAAGAACGGCAACTCGAATGCGGGCGATCTGCTCAAGGAAATCGAGGCGGCCCGATCTGCGGCGGGGCACAAGCCTCGGCCATGAGTTTGAATTTGATCGGGTCGCGTACGGGGTGGAGCATCTATCAGGACATCGAGTGAGCCGGGACGTGCCGATCTTGGACCCGGAACTCAACCCACCCCTCGCCATCGCGCTGAGCCGCGCCTGCGAGCGCTTTGCGCAAACGGGGCAGGACCTGAAGAACTTCGAGATCCAGATCAGCGAGCGGACGCGCGAGAACGGCGAGGACGAGAACGGCGAGAACACCATCGGAATCGCTTTCGTGGCAAAGCTGGAGCCGGGGAAAAAGGGCTTGGGCAATGCAAACCGTCTCGGCCGCTCGGTTCTCTACATCGCGTCGAAGACCACTGGCGAGATCCTGCGCGAAGCAGCAAGCCGCTGAGCGCCTTACACAACGGAGAACAGTTTCATGGACAACGATGCCCCCGCTTCGATCTCGTCTCTCTCTCCCATCTCAGGCGCTCAGAGCTTTGCGCTCACTGACGAGCAGCGCCTTGCGCTGATCGCGAAGGCCGAGGCCGGCAACCCCGAGTCTGCCTTCCGCCTCTCGCTGTACTACACCTTCACCTTCTCCGACGCCGAACAGTCCATGCACTGGCTGTCGATGGCGGCCAAGGGCGGCCATGGCATGGCGCAGCACAGTCTCGCCTACGACCTGTACATGGATGGCACGGACCTCGAAAAGGCTGCGTACTGGGCGGCGGAGGCCCAGAAAAACGGCAACGATGAAGCCGGCTGGCTGCTGAAGCAGATAGAGACGGAGAAGGTCGTATCCGGGTGGAGCCCGCTGACGTGAGCTCCCAACTGATCATCCTGGCCCACGACATGTGGCGCAAGGGCGCGGGCGGCGCACCGGCGGGACTCGTGGGGCAGGCCGACAGCTTCGTCTACGCGGGACTCGACCTGGGCCTGGCGCAGTTCGCCGGCTCTACTTTCGCGGGCACCAGCTTCACCGCCACCAGCTTCAAGCAGGCGGGCTGGAGCGCCTGCCAGTTCACCGGCTGCAGTTTCACGCAATGCGATTTCGGCCGCATCTCGATCACCGGATGCACCTTCGTCAATTGCAGCTTCACGGGCGCGAACTTCGATGGAGGCAGCATCAGCGCCAGCACCTTCACGCAGTGCCGGTGGGACGACATCAGCTTTGCGCGTGGGCAGTGGAACGACGTCGGCGTGCTGAACTGCAGCGGCACCGTGGTGCACGCACAAGGGCTGCAAGGGCGCAGCGTGGACTTCACGAACAGCACCTTCGAGCAGCTGGAGTTCCAGGGCGCGAACATCAATTGAGAAGGAAGTAAAAAAAGATGGCAGGGACGGACGAAAGCAAGGCGCCGGCGCAGCGCGAACCGCAGACGGCAGTGGCGCCGCTGAACACCATCGTCGACGAAGACGTCGCGGCGGCGAGCAAAGCGGTAGACGATTGGCTGCGTTCGTTCACGGGCGGCTATGTGACGCTCGAGCGCCTGACCATGGTGCTGGGCAGCCTGCCCATCGTCGGCAACATCATGGCGTTGGTGGACGTGTTCCTGGACCTCATCAACATCGTCGAGAAGAAGGCCAAGGACAGCGTTGGCGCGTTCCTGAACTGGGTCAGCCTGGGCATCAACCTGATCGGGCTGATTCCGGCGCCGCCGACCATGGCGGCGGCCCGCATGAGCCTGCGGCCCACGCTGCACCTGGTGCGCCAGCAGCTGAAAACCGCCACTTCCAATCTTGGCGAAGCGATCGTCACCACGCTGGTGGGACACCTGAACGCCACCATCGTCGGCGAACTGGAGACCTTCATCGACAAGGCCATCGGCCTGCTTGGCGAGATGCTGAAAGGCTGCGCGAACCTGGCCGACGACATCGTGGACAACCTGGTCGACATTCTGAACCGCGTGCTCGGAAAGAAGGACCTGTTCAGCGTCGGCACGCCGCCGGTGGCCGAATCCAAGGTGTACGACCCAAACACCGAGAGCACCTGGAGCCGCATGTGGGGCAGCGCGGTGCGTTACTCAAAGCAGTCAGCCAACTACGTGGCAAAGAAGGCTACCGACTACCTGCCTGAGAGCGTGGCGCAACAGGTCAATGATGTGATCCGGAGCCTGCAGGATTTCAAGACCAGCTTCCGGGCACAGCTCGAAAGGCTGGCAGACCAGCAAGCTGAAGCCAGCATCATGTGGCTGCTGCACAAGTTGCTGGAGGCCATCAAGCGAAAGAAGGGGCAGCGCGCGGCCATTGTGCCGCCGCGGTCAGGCGCGGTTTCGGAGCAGGACAGGCCGGGGAACCAACTGGGGCATATCAACAAGCAGGCCGCAGGACAGAACGATCCCAAGGCTTGCAAGAACTGCCCCGGAGTTTCAAGCACTCCAAATTCCATCAGCTTCGTCACGGGCAGCGAGAGCTTCACGCACACCGATTTCGTGCTTGCGGCGCCGCTGCCCATCGAATGGGCGCGCACCTATCGCAGCGACCTCGACGCTTACGACCAGGGAAGCCTGGGGGCGCGATGGCTCACGCGCTACAGCACGCGCGTGGACCTTGCCACGCCGGCCAAGGGCCGGCGCCAGGGGAAGCCCAGCCTCGTCTACCGCGGCGACGATGGCCGCAGCCACGCCTACCCGCTGCTGGCCCCGGGCCAGGCACACCGCGATGCGATCGAAGAAATAACGCTCACGCGGCTCAGCGAAACCTTGTTGACGCTGGACTTCGGGAAACCGTTGCCCCTCGGCGAGCAGGCCGAATGGCGCGAAATCTATGAACTGGTCGAGCTGCGCGGGCAGCGGCATTTCCGGCTCGTGAGCTTGCAAGCCAAGGATGGTGCCGCCATCGGCCTGCGTTACGACCATGTGATCGCCTCCACCGGCGAGCAGGTGCTGAGCGACATCGTCAGCAAGCAGGGCGATGTCGTCATGGCGCATGTCGGCACGCAGCCCGATGCACGGACAGGCCTCATCCAATCGCTCTGGGAGCTGAAGGACGGCCAGGTCGTGCGCCAGCTGGCCGCCTACACGCACGACGGGGAGCGCGACCTGGTCGCGGCACAGGACGAGAACGGCGCGAGCTGGAGCTACGCCTACAGCCACCACCTGATCACGCGCTACACCGACCGCACCGGCCGCGGCATGAACCTGGAATACAGCGGCACCGGCACCGGCACCGGCGCCGATGCCAAGGCCGTGCGCGAATGGTCCGACGACGGCAGCTTTGCGACCACGCTCGAGTGGGACTCAAACATCCGCCTGACCTACGTGACCGATGCGCTGGGCGGCGAGACCTGGTACTACTACGACATCCAGGGCTACACCTACCGCATCATCCATCCGGACAAGCTGGAGGAGTGGTTCTTTCGCGACGACGCGAAGAACGTCACGCGCCATGTGCACACCGACGGCAGCACCGACGACTACGCCTACGACGAAGACGGCAACCTGCAGACGCATACGCGCGCCGACGGCAGCCGCGTGCATTTCGAGTACGACAAGCTGCACCGCCTCACGGGCCTGCGCGATGCCGAGGGTGGCGTGTGGAAGCGCGACTACGACGCGCAAGGCCACCTCACCGAAGAGATCGATCCGCTGGGCCACAAGACCGAGTACGCCTACGACAAGGCCGGGCGGCCCGTGCGCATCACCGATGCGAAGGGCGGCGTCAAGGTACTCGCCTACACACCGTCGGGCCAGCTTGCCAGCTACACCGATTGTTCCGCCAAGACCAGCCGGTGGGAGTACGACGAACGTGGCCGCGTCGCCAAAGCCATCGATGCCGCCGGCAACACCACCAGCTACCGCTACGCCGCCGGGCAACTCGAGGAAATCGTGCTGCCCGACGAAACGAGCGAGCATTTCACGCACGACGCCGAAGGGCGTTTGCTCGCGCACGCCGACGCGCTCGGCCGCCGCACGCGCTACAGCTACACGCGTGCGGGTCTCATCGCGGGGCGCACCGATGCCGCCGGCCGCTCGCTCAAGTACCACTGGGACCTGCTGGGCCGCCTCACCGAGCTGCAGAACGAAAACGGCAGCCACTACAACTTTCGCTACGACCCAGTGGGTCGCCTGATCGAAGAAACCGGCTTCGACCGCAAGACCACCGAATACCGACACGAGGCAACCACCGGCAAGCTCGCCGAAGTGATCGAGGCCGGCCGCACGACGCAACTGCAGTTCGATGCGCTGGGCCGCCTTGTCGAGCGCAACGCCGGCGAAGGCCAGTCCGAGCGCTTTGCCTACGACCGCAACGGCAGGTTGCTGGAGGCCGCCAATCGCGACGCGCGGCTGCAGTGGTTCTACGACCCCGCGGGCAATCTCACGCGCGAGCATCAGAACTACCTTGCGAACGCGCGCACGGCGGTCTGGCAGCATCGTTACGACGAGCTCAACGAACGCGTCGCCACCATCCGCCCCGACGGCCACGTGACCCAGTGGCTGACCTATGGCTCGGGCCATGTGCACGGCCTGCTCATCGACGGGCAGGACATTCTCGGCTTCGAGCGCGACGACCTGCACCGCGAAGTGGCCAGGGAGCAGGGCAACGGCCTGAGCCAGCGCCAGACGTACGACCCCGCCGGTCGCCTGCTGGAGCAGCGCATCTCGCAAACCGGGCGCGGCCCTGTCGATGCGCTGGAGCTCAGCCGCCGCTACACCTACGACAAGGCCGGCCAACTCACCGCCATCGGCGACAGCCGCCGCGGCCGGCTGGACTACCGCTACGACCCGGTCGGCCGCCTGCTCGAAGCCCACTGCCGCCTGGGCCGCGAAGTCTTCGCCTTCGACCCCGCGGGCAACATCGTCGACCCCACCCAGGCTGAAGGCCCCGTGCAGCGCACCGCGAACAAGCTGCTCGACAACCTGCTGAAGGAATACGCAGGCACCAGCTACCGCTACGACGAGCGCGGCAATCTCGTCGAGCGCGTGAAGAACGGGCGCAGGACCGTCTTCGCGTGGGACGGCTTCAATCGCATGACGGCGGCGACCGACCACGACGGCATCACCACCGCCTTCAGCTACGACCCATTGGGCCGCCGCATCGCCAAGCGTTCAGGCGACGCGACCACCTTGTTCGGATGGGACGGCGACGTGCTCGCGTTCGAGAGCACTCAAAGCACTGCCGCGTTGAACGAGCAGCAAGGGCAGGGATGGAGCGTGCACTACATCCACGAGCGCGATTCGTTCGTGCCGCTGGTGCAGATCCGGCAGCCGCGCGCGATGGCACTGAGCGAGACGACGGATGTGAAGGCACTGATGGAGGCGAACGGTGGCGTCTATGACATCGAGCAGGATCCGCTGTGGAACGGAGAGCAGCGGAGCGTGCCCCGTGCGTTCGGCAGGGAGGAGATGGCGTTCTACCAGTGCGACCACTTGGGCACGCCGCAGGAGCTGACGGACCATGAGGGGAGCATTGCGTGGTCGGCGCAGTACAAGGCGTGGGGCGAGGCGCGGGAGGCCATCAGCGAGGCGGGGAGAAGGGCGGGGTTCAGGAATCCGATTCGGTTCCAGGGTCAGTACTTTGATGAGGAAACGGGGCTGCATTACAACCGGTATCGGTACTATGACCCGCTGGCGGGGAGGTTTATATCCAGTGATCCAATCAAGCTGGCTGGGGGCAACAATCTGCACCAGTACGCGCCGAATCCTCTCGACTGGACTGACCCGCTCGGATTGGCAGGCAATCGGGCCAACCGCAGGGCCGGTCAAATTCTTCAGCAGCAAGACGCTGCTTCAGGCGGCCATGCGTACTCGCGGCACGGGGCACACACCACGCTGCCACAGCAGCAGCATCGTGCCAAGACGGGGGTGCCACCAGATCAACCCTGCAAAAAGCCCAAGTCAAGCGGCCCCAATTCAACGCGCTTCCTGAGCAACATTGATCAGCTCGATGCGATTCAACGCGGGAAGACGGCAATGGATCGCACGGGAACCAACGAAGCTACGATCAATATGGGGCGCGACATTGGTGAGGGTTACAGGAAAGGCGGCGGAGGCTGTCCAGAAACCACCACTCATGCAACTGTAGTTAGAGGTCCCAAAGGGATCATCACTGCATACCCGGATCTCGATCCATGACGACACAAATATTTCCTCGCTACATCCACAAGATGTACTACTACCTGCTCGCCATGAGCGATGACGAGCTCGATGAGTTCCACATTAATGAAGAGCCTTGTCGCGCCAAGCTGTTCGATGCAATGAAGGCGGACTTCGATAGCTTCGGGCCAGTGAGCAAGCAAAGAGTTCTGGAAGCCCTGGAGTACATCTGGTCGTCTGGTCAGATCGAGAAGCTCTGGGGTTGGGTAGTGCCGCAAGCAGTGGACCTCGATGAAGTTGAGGACAAGCCTGCCTACTTGTGCGCCCTGTACAAAAAGCTTTCTGACCACGAGCCGCAGCACAGAGACTTCGGCCCGCATGTGGAGTTGGTCAAGAGCGCGGGACCGCAAGGCGTTGACGTGCGCGAGTAGTTCTTCCGTTGGCACCAGCACCTTCACGCAGTGCTAATCGGACGACATCAGCTTTGCGGGCGGCCAAACGTGTAAGGAACGGGCGCAAGACCGTCTTCACGTGGGATGGCTTCAACCGCATGACTGCGGCGACCGACCACGATGGCATCACGACCACGTTCAGCTACGACCCATTGGGCCGCCGCATCGCCAAGCGTTCAGGCGACGCGACCACCTTGTTCGGATGGGACGGCGACGTGCTCGCGTTCGAGAGCACGCAAAGCACTGCCGCGTTGAACGAGCAGCAAGGGCAGGGATGGAGCGTGCACTACATCCACGAGCGCGATTCGTTCGTGCCGCTGGTGCAGATCAGGCAGCCGCGCGCGATGGCGCTGAGCGAGACGACGGATGTGAAGGCGCTGATGGAGTTCAATGGGGGCGTCTATGACATCGAGCAGGATCCGCTGTGGAATGGCGAACAGCGCAGCGTGCCGCGTGCGTTCGACAGGAAGGAGATGGCGTTCTACCAGTGCGACCACCTGGGCACGCCGCAGGAGTTGACGGACCATGAGGGGAGCATTGCGTGGTCGGCGCAGTACAAGGCGTGGGGAGAGGCGCGAGAGGCCATCAGCGAGGCGGGGAGAAGGGCGGGGTTCAGGAATCCGATTCGGTTCCAGGGGCAGTACTTTGACGAGGAAACAGGGCTGCACTACAACCGGCATCGGTACTTCGATCCGCACGCTGGACGATTCGCGTCCAGCGATCCGATCAAGCTGGCCGGAGGTTTTAATCTTTATGAATACGCGCCCAATCCCGTTCAATGGCTCGATTCGTTGGGGCTCCAAAGATCAAAGGGATGTCCCGACGCACTCGAAGAGGCGAAGCAAGAGGCAGAAAGACTCAGGGCTGCAGGCGGGAAACTACCCACAGCTACGTGCGCGATGGTGAATCGCAGAACCGGAAAAGTCTACACCGGCACCAGCGGAACTAAACCCACGAACATCAGCGGGAAATTAGGGGCGAGCATGCCCACCTCTTCATTGGAAGGCTGGGATACCAACAATTGTGCAGAAATTGACGCAGGAAATAAAGCTCTGAAAGACGGCTCGTCGATTGTCGATCTCGATGTGGCGACCGTCTATACGAAGTCTGGAGAGTCAATGCCATGCTGTCGTAATTGTTCTGTGACCTTCAAGAATTTCAAGGTTTTCACAGGGAAAAGGTAGGTATGAGTTATCAATTTGATGAGAAATTGACTTCTGCTTTGGAGCGCTGCGGATGGCATCCAAAGCGAAAAGTAAAAACTAGCCACTATGCTTCAGATTGGAAAAAAGACGGCTACCAGATCTTTCGTCAAGCCTTGGAATTTGCGGAATCCTTTGGGGGAATCACATTGCTGCATCCCGCCTACAGCGGTGGGGCTTCTGATGAAAGCTGTTTTGACCCTTCTGCGGCTACACGTCGCTTGGATCGAGCTTGGGTCGTTGAAGATTATGAGAGGCTTGCAAAGGAGATATTGGTTCCGGTTGGGCAAGGATACTCCGGACATTTGACATACTTAATCGGAAATCGTGGCGGATTCTACGGGGGGTTTGATGATTATTTCTGCAAAATAGGGGCAAGTGTAGAGGAGGCGATGGTGCGCATTATTTTCAATAAAGAATTTAATAAGTTATCCGATTGACCTTATTGCAATCGCCAGCCAGAAAAGCAAAGGAATTAAAAATTCGCCATCCTGCAAATCGGGGAGCTTCTGTCGGATGAAAAGGCCTGTCGTTATTCAGCCAATGTTGCATGCCTCCATAGGTGAATTGCTGCATATTTTTTTAACAGAAGAATACATATCAAGCCCTGGATTTCTTGGTCTACGCAATTTTTCCGCCGCCGAGCTGGCAAGAAACTCATACGAGATGACGGGGGATAGTTTTTATTGTCTATACGAGAAAAGCTACAAGCTAACGCATTCAAATTCGTATGTGATATCAAAAATTACTTCTGCAATGGTAAATTTATTTCGAATGGCGTCGATGTTACCGGCGGCAGAATATGCACAGAGCTCTCCAAGTTTTGTAAGAAGCACGAAAGGTCAATGCTGATTCATTCAATAGAGCTTCTGCTGGATGATTCTCTTGATTTTGGCTCGTTGATTGTTAATAAATTTCTCGATTTGAGATTTGGAAAATAAAAAGGCCCAACCGGCAAGAAAAAATTTCATTTAACAGGAATTTCAACGGACTACGAACATCCCTCGGGGAAAATTGAAAGAGAAATCAGTACCCACGGCGCCCGGATCATGAAGGAGGAAGTTTCTTTTTATCGTGCCCTAGAAAAATTCAAGAGCGAACCTGCAATTAAAGAGCTCGTGACATGTGTCATGAAAAATTTTCCGCATGCGATTTCGGTATCAGAAAATCGATGATCCTGAACCGGAGACCATCATGTCGACTACGGGTGTGACTAAGATCAGGGAAAAGATTGTTCAACGCAGGGGCGATAATCTTTTGAAGAAAATCGAGGGACTCGAATCGGGAGTTCTTGCTAGGTATAATGACTACGAGCTGACTTGGCATCGAGATGTGATAAAAGAGAATAGCAAAAATGAATCAAAACCCACGCGGTTCTTTCCGATCGCTGATTCTTTTGAAGTAATTTTTGTCTGCTTTGAAGAATTTACGAAAAGATTTGGAAACGAGTTTCTTGTTCAGTTCGAATGGCCTTTTGTTCTGCAAGTAAAAATTCGTGAATCGAAGAAATTTCTGGAAAGTTTTTATGGCGGTCAAGGAACCAAAGACTTGGTAATCTTGAAAATTCATCCCGACGCGCTGTTTGAAGTGCAAGAACTGGAGTACGACATTAAGTTGTTTGTGGCCGCAAATTCTTTGATGGGAGATTGCAAATCTTGATGCCTCCGCTCTGTTCGATGCCATAGATACTCCCTCCGGGGTTGTTGGTTGAAAATGCGGTGAAATTGGACAATAAAACTCAGCTGTTTCGGGTCAAGGGTCGAAATCACTCTATCAGTGGATGTTTATAGATGGCGAAAATCCACCTTGGACAGAATTTGAAGGACCATAAAGGAGTTCGCGCAGAATTAGAGCCGGGTCTCTGAAGAGCCAGCAGGCCAAGGCGAGCCGGACCGGATGACTCTTCCGCCCGAACTCCGGGTTTCCGATAACTAAATCCACTTGATTTAGTCCCTCTCCTGTCCGATAGTCACCCTGCGCCCGGATGCCGCGTCCCTCGTCGGACCCGCTACCGGATCCCAAGACCGCAGGCGCACGCCGTCTGCCCACGGAGACACACACATGCTCAGCTCCCGTTCCATCCTGGCCCTGGCGGCCATGTCCCTCGTCGCATCGTCCGCCGCCTTTGCCGCGGACCAGCCCGTCATCGGCCTCGTCACCAAAACTGAAACCAACCCCTTCTTCGTGAAGATGAAGGAGGGCGCGCAGGAAGAAGCCAAGAAGCTCGGCGCCAAGCTGCTTTCGGGCTCGGGCAAGGCCGACGGCGACAACGCGGGCCAGATCACGGCCATGGAAAACATGATTGCCGCGGGTGCCAAGACCATCCTGATTACGCCAAGCGACGCCAAGGCCATCGTGCCGGCGATCAAGAAGGCGCGCGACAAGGGCGTGATGGTGATCGCGCTCGACAGCCCGGCCGATCCGCCGGACGCGACCGACGCGCTCTTTGCCACCAACAACTACACGGCCGGCGTGCTGATCGGCGAATACGCCAAGGCCGCGATGGCGGGCAAGCCGGCCAAGATCGTCGCGCTCGACCTGCTGCCGGGCCACCCGGTGGGCGCGCAGCGGCACAACGGCTTCATGAAGGGCTTTGGCTTGGCAGCCAATGACGCCAAGTCGAACGAGCTGTCGAAGTCGCCTGAAATCGTCTGCATGGCCGACAGCTTCGGCGATCAGGCCAAGGCGCAGACGGCGATGGAAAACTGCCTGCAGAAGGCGCCCGACGTGAACCTGGTCTACACCATCAACGAGCCCGCAGCGGCCGGTGCCTACAACGCGCTCAAGCGCGCGGGCAAGGAGAAGGGCGTGATGATCGTCTCCGTGGACGGCGGCTGCCAGGGCATCAAGGACACCAACGCAGGCGTGATTGCGGCCACCTCGCAGCAGTACCCGCTCAAGATGGCGGCCATGGGCGTGGCGGCGGGCGTGGAATATGCCAAGACGGGCAAGAAGGCCTCGGGTTACGTCGACACGGGCGTGACGCTCATCGCCGGCAAGAGCGTGGCGGGCGTTGACAGCAAGGACACCAAGACGGGAGCCGAGCTGTGCTGGGGCAAGAAGTAATCAAGGCCCGGAGCACCCTGATGGCGAAATCTCCAACGCACCACATCCCGTGGGGCGCCCTGGGGCCGTGGCTGGCTTTGCTTGGCGCGTGCATCTTCTTTGCGACGCAGTCCGACCGCTTCCTGACGGGCGGCAACCTCTCGCTGATCATGCAGCAGGTGATGGTGGTTGGCGTCATCGCCATCGGCCAGACGCTGATCATTCTCACGGCGGGCATCGACCTGTCGTGCGGGATGGTGATGGCGCTGGGCAGCATCATCATGACCAAGTTCGCCACCGAGCTCGGGCTGCCGGTACCGGTGGCCATTTTGTGCGGCATCGGTGTGACGACGCTGTTCGGCCTGCTCAACGGTTTGCTGGTCACGCGCATCAAGCTGCCGCCGTTCATCGTGACGCTGGGCACGCTGAACATCGCGTTCGCGATCACGCAGCTGTATTCGTCCTCGCAGACCATCACCGACCTGCCCGCCGGCCTCACGGGGCTGGGCACCACCTTCTCCATCGGCAGCGCCGAAGTGACCTGGGGCGCGGTGCTGATGCTGGTGCTCTATCTGCTCGCCTGGTTCGTGCTGCGCGAGACGGCCGCGGGCCGGCATATCTACGCCGTGGGCAACAACGCCGAGGCCACGCGCCTGGTCGGCATTCCCACCCAGCGCGTGCTTCTGGGCGCGTATGTGGCCGCGGGCGTGCTCTACGGCATTGCCTCGCTGCTGTCAGTGGCGCGCACCGGCGTGGGCGATCCGAACGCGGGGCAGACCGAGAACCTCGATGCCATCACGGCCGTGGTGCTTGGCGGCACCAGTCTGTTCGGCGGACGTGGCGTGGTGCTGGGTTCGCTCATCGGCGTGCTGATCGTCGGCGTGTTCCGCAACGGGCTCACGCTGATGGGCGTGTCGTCGATCTATCAAGTTTTGGTGACGGGCGTGCTGGTGATTCTTGCTGTGGCGGCCGATCAACTCTCGCGTCGGGGAGCCCGCTGATGAACACCGTGGCAAATCCGAAAATCATCATGCAGGCCAAGGGCCTGGTGAAGCGCTATGGCCACGTCACGGCGCTAGACGGGGTCGACTTCGAACTGCGCGAAGGAGAAATCCTCGCGGTGATCGGCGACAACGGCGCGGGCAAGTCGTCGCTCATCAAGGCGCTGTCGGGCGCGGTCGTGCCCGACGAGGGCGAGATCCTGCTCGACGGGGCACCCGTGCACTTTCGCAATCCACTCGACGCGCGCCGCGCCGGCATCGAGACGGTTTATCAAGACCTGGCCGTGGCGCCGGCCATGACCATCTACGAGAACCTCTTTCTCGGCCGCGAGCTGCGCCGCCCGGGCTTCATGGGCAACGTGCTGCGCATGCTCGACAAGAAGAAGATGCTGCAGGAGAGCAGCGCGCGCATGGCGGACTTGAAGGTCGGCATCCAGTCGATGACGCAGGCGGTGGAAACGCTCTCCGGCGGCCAGCGCCAGTGCGTGGCCGTGGCGCGCAGCGCGGCCTTCGCGCGGCACGTTGTCATCATGGACGAGCCGACCGCCGCACTCGGCGTGAAGGAAGGCAACATGGTGCTCGAGCTGATCCGCCGCGTGCGCGATCGTGGCCTGCCGGTGGTGCTCATCAGCCACAACATGCCGCATGTGTTCGAGGTGGCCGACCGCATTCACGTGGCGCGGCTCGGCAAGCGCGCGGCCGTGCTCAACCCGAAGAAGATCAGCATGAGCGACACGGTGGCCGTGATGACCGGCGCCATGACTGCCGACAAGCTGCCCGCGGAGGCCCATGCCTGATGCAGAAGCTGTTGCTGCGCGCCCACCCGACCTGTTGCGCCCGCGCGGCTCCAACCAGGTTGGCATGCGCCAGTTCAACGAACGCGTGGTGCTGCAGGCCCTGCGCGTTCACACCAGCCTGCCCAAGGCCGAGCTCGCGCGGCTCACCGGGCTGAGCGCGCAGACCATCGGGCTCATCACCGCGCGGCTGGAGGAAGACCAGCTCATCGTGAAGCAGGGCCGCGTGCGCGGCCGCATCGGGCAGCCTTCGGTACCGCTGGCGCTCAACCCCGACGGGGCCTTTGCCATCGGCATCAAGGTCGGGCGTCGGGGTGCCGAATGGCTGCTCATCGACTTTGCCGCACGCGTACGCGAGCGCCATGCCATCAGCTACGAGTTTCCTGATGCGGAGCAGCTGCTGCCGGCCATTGCACAGCACATCCACCGGCTGCGCGACGGGCTGGGTCCGCTCGCGGTGCGCACCGTGGGCGCGGGGTTGGCAGCGCCGTTCCAGCTGGGCGGTTGGCACCGCACGCTGGGGCTGTCGAAGGCGCAGTCCGACGTGTGGAACCAGATGGATCTGCCTGCCGAGGTGCGGGCGCGCACCGACGTGCCGGTGGGTTATGCGCGCGACACCGTGGCAGCCTGCGTGGCCGAACTGGTCACGGGCCGCGGCCACGATCTCAAGAGTTTTCTCTATGTGTTCGTCGACACCTTTGTGGGCGGCGGGCTCGTGATCGACTCGCACCTGCATACCGGCGCGCACGGCAACGCGGGCGCATTGGCCTCGCTGCCCATGCAGTCCGCAGCAGGAGTCGGAGCGCCAGCACAACAGCTGATTGCCGAAGCCTCGCTCTGGGAGCTGGAGCAGCGCCTGCGCAGCGAAGGCCTCGATGCGACCGCCGCCTACGACGACCGCGCGTTGCAGGCGCCTTATGCCGCCGCCACGCAGGCGTGGCTTGCATCGGCTTCGGTTGCGCTGGCCTACGCCATTGCAAGCGGCACTGCGGTGCTCGACCTGGGCGACGTGGTGATGGACGGGTCCATGTCTCGTTCGCTGCTGGAGGCGCTGCTGGAGCAGACGCGCGCGGCTCTGGGCCGGTGCAACTGGGAAGGCATCTGGCAGCCGCGCCTGCATGGGGGAAGGGCAGGTGCGCAGGCCTGCGCGCTGGGCGGTGCGATGCTGCCGCTGCACGCCAACTTTGCGCCCGACCACGACGTGTTCCTGAAGGCGGCCTGAGTCGCTTACGGCGTCGCCGCTGCGTGCAGGGTGCGCGGGAATCGCAGCGTGCTCGCGTGGGTGCCCTCGGGGCATGGCCGATCGGTGTAGCCGGCATCGCCCTCTGGCATCACGCACTTGTGTACCTCGACGAAGGCGGGCGTGGCCTTGGCGGTCGGCTCCACGGCGGCAACCGCGGGGGCGATCACCGGGGCGATTACCGGGGCTTCGGGCGTCGCGTTCGCCAGCGGCGCGCGATGGGGTGGGGGCGAGGGCGGTTCCTCGGACGAGCGCGTCGCAGTGACCGGCACGGGGGGCTCGACGTTGGCTGGCATGACCGCGGGGGGCAAGGTTGGCGCGCGCGCCGCGCTCTCGTTCACCAGGCCTTTCAATGCCACATAGAAGAGAAACACCGCGAGCAGTGCGATGGCCAAACAGGGGGCCCAGTACCTGCCGCTCGCGGCGTCCGCTTGCTTGAGCTTGTTGGCTTCCGGGCGCATGGCTGATGCTCCTTGTTCGTGTTCGGCCATTCTTGATGGCTGGCAATGAACACAGCTGTAGGCCTGCACCATGCGCTCCTACGGAAATCGGCTCGAAAGCGCCGCGGATAAAACGACATCGGCAGGCGCAGACCCCGGTCTCTCGATAATGCGATCCACTTGTCGAGAACCGGAAACAATGAGCTCTGCAGATTTTCTTTTCGCACCTGAGGTACAAAAACTCCTGATGGTCGCCTACGCGGCGCCGGACCAACAGTTTTCTTGCAGCGAGCTGGCCCGGCGTTCGAAGCTGGACCCCGCCGATGCCGCGCGCACCCTGGAGCACCTTGTCAGCAGCGGCATCCTGAAGAAGCAAAAGCCGAAGGCAGACCAAGCCGATGCCGATACCGTCTCGATCGATCGCTCGTTCCTCTTCCATGACGAGCTGCGCAACATCGCGCTGAAGTCCTTCGCCGCCGCCGAGCCGGTTCGCTCGATGCTTCGCACCAAGTTCAAGGATTCGGTCTTGCGCGCCTTCGTTCTGGGAGAGGACAAGGAGGGCACCGTGGAACTCCTCGTCGTGCACGGGCAGCTCACGCCCGATGAAGCTGCCATGACGGCCGCTTGCCAGAAGCTGTCGAAGAACATCCACCGTCATCTGAAGATGCACGTCATCTCGCACGCCAGGTTCAACAGCTTGACGCCGCGCGACCCACTCGCGTCGAAGCTGGCGGCGACCTGTGCGCTCGAGATCATTGCGCTCGGGGATACGAAGGCCCAACCTCCCATTGAGAAGGTCAGCCTCTTGCAAAGCGCGAAGAAGAAATTGGCAACGCTGTCACGCCCATCGGCGTGAGCGCGGTCAGGGCTTCCAGCGGCGCAGGCCGAGCTCGTCCGCGAGTGCTTGGTAGGTCTTGATGCGGGCCTGCACGTAGGCGTCGAGGGCGGCGCCGGTGAGCGCGAAAGGATAAAGCCCGTGCCGTTCGCGCAGCGCGGCGTAGCCCGGTGTGGCAGTGGCCTCCGCGAACGCGGCGGTCCATGCGCGCACGGCAGCGTCGGGCACGTTCGCGCTGAGGTACAGGCCGCGCACGGTCGGCCAGACGATGTCCACGCCTTGCTCGCGGGCGGTCGGCACGCCGGTGAGCGCACCGCCGAGCCGCGTCTCCGACAGCACGGCCAGCAGGCGCACTGCCGCGCCGCCCGCGATGGCCTGCAGCGCCTCGGCCGCATCGCCCGGGAACACGTCGACGTGCTTGCCCTGCAGCGCGCCCAGCGCATCGCCGCCGCCTTCGAAGGAGACGAAGCGCATGGCCTTGTGGTCGCGGCCCGCGGCGCGCACCAGCAGCGCCGCCTTGACCCAGTCCTGGCTGCCGACCGTGCCGCCCGCGCCGAAGGCCATGCGCGAGGGGTCTTGCCGCAGAGCGGTGACCAGGTCTTCCAGGCGCTTGTAGGGTGAATCGCGGTGCACGGCGATCACGCCGTAGTCGGTGCCCAGCGTGGCGATCCAGCGCACGGCCGAAGGGGGATGCGGGCCGAAGCGGCCCTGTGCAAGGTTGAGCAGCGAGCCGCTGGAGAACGCGACCAGCGTGCCCGGCCCGCCGAGCTGGCCGGTGGCAATGCGGTCGAAGGCGACCGCTCCGATGCCGCCCGGCAGGTAGCGCTGGGCCAGTGGCGGATGCGAGGGGCGCACCGCCTGCAGCGCATCGCGCGCGAGGGTGCAGGTAAGTTCGAAGCCGCCGCCGGCCTTGGCGGGGATCACGCAGTCGGCCGCGGCCAATGACGGATCGCCGGATTGCGCAGCGGCCCGACGGGCGATGCCGGGGATCAGCAGCGCGGACAACGCGCGCAGCGCATGGCGGCGGTTGGAGAAGGGCATCTGCATGGGAGTGTGGGCCGCTAGCTGGCCGCCGGCCGCGGCCACCAGATGATCGCATGCAGCCCCGTGCCGGCCTCGCGTGCCTCGAGCCGCAGCTCGCCGCGGTGGCGCTGCGCGATCGAACGTGCAATGGCCAGCCCGAGGCCGAAGCCGCCCTTGCCCGCACGCGCGCCGCGGCGAAAGCGCTGGCCCAGCGCGGCACGCTCCTCGTCGCCCAGGCCGGGGCCGTCGTCTTCGACGTTGAGACTCCAGCCTGCGGCATCGCCCGCTGCGAAGAGGGTGATGGTTCCTTCGGTTGGCGTGTAGGTGATGGCGTTCGCCACGAGGTTGCTCAAGGCCTCGCGCAACAGGCCCCGGTCCGCGACCGCAAAGAACTCCGGCGACGGCGCATGAATGCCCAGGTCGATGCGCTTGGCGCGTGCCAGTGGCAGCAGGTCGACGGCCACTTCGCGCAACAGCGCCGCAAGGTCGAACTCGGCGGGTTCCACCGCCACTGTGTCGCTGCGGCCGAGCGCAAGCAGTTGCTGCGCACTGCGCGTCGCGCGGCCGATCTCGGTGCCGAGCGCATCGAGCGCGGCCCGCACCTGCGCCGGGTCTTCTTCGCGCCTGGCGTAGTCGGCTTGCATCTGCAGCGTGGTCAGGTGCGTGCGCAACTGGTGCGAGGCATCGTCGAGAAACTGGCGCTGCTGCGTCACGAGCTCCTGCGTGCGCGACATCTGCTGGTTGACCGCCTGCACCAGCGGGCGCACTTCGGCGGGCAGGTCGGTTTCGGCGATGCGCGTCAGGTCGTCGGGCGTGCGGGCCTGCACCTCGCGCGCGAGCCGCGAGAGCGGCCGCAGTGCCGCCGCGAGTGCAAGGGCGGTGCCGCACAGCAGCATTACCAGCACCAGCCCATCGCGCAACGCGGCGCTGCGCACGAAGCGCGTGCTGAACTCCTGCCGCGAACGCGTGCTCTCGCCCACCTGGATCAGCACGCTGCGGCCGGTGCTGCCGGCGGGCGCGCGGTCGAGGTTGCGCCGGTAGGCGGCGAGCCGCACGGCCTCGCCGAAGTAGGTCGCGTCGTAGAAGGCCGGCACGCCCATCGTCAGTTCGGTGGGCGGCGCGGGCAGGTCGGCGCTGCCGAGCTCGACCAGCCCGTCGGAAGTCGCCACGCGAAAGAACACCTGGCCGCTGGCCGTCAGCTCGAAGAACTCGAACATCGTGTAGGGCAGTTCGACCGAGAGGCCGCCCGAAGCGGTGGAGATATTGGCGTCGATGGACTTCAAGGCGCCCAGCAGCGAGCGGTCGTAGGCCGCGTTGGCGGCGGCGAGCGCGTCGTGCCGCGTCATCCACAACTCAAGGCCCGTGACCACCAGCAGGGCAGGGAACAGCAGCAGCGCAAGCCGCTGCCACAGGCTCGCGCGCCGCAAGCGGTTGGCGATGCCCAGCGTCATGCGCATGTCACGCGCACTCAGTCCGCTTCCAGCACATAGCCGAGCCCGCGCAGCGTGACGATGCGAACGCCGGTGCCGTCGAGCCGTTTGCGCAGCCGGTAGACGAGCACCTCGACCGCCTCGGGGTGCACCTCTTCGTCGTCGGAAAACACCCGTTCGAGAATCTGCTGCTTGGACAACGGTTCGCCGCTGCGCTGTACCAGCACGCGCAACACCGCATGCTCGCGTGGCGAGAGCGCCAGCGCTTCGCCGTTCAGCACGAACTGCCGGCGTGCGCCGTCGTACACCAGCGGGCCGCAGGCCAGGCGCGGATGCTCGACGCCGCGTGCGCGGCGTACCAGCGCATGCAAGCGCGCTTCGAGCTCGGCCAGCGCGAAGGGCTTGGCGAGGAAGTCGTCGGCGCCCTCATTGAGAGAGGCCACGCGCTCGCTCAGCGAATCGCGCGCCGTGAGGATCAGCGCTGGCAGCCGCTGGTCCCGTTCGCGCAGGCGCTGCAGCACAGTGTGGCCGTCCATGCCGGGCAGGCCCAGGTCGAGCACCAGCGCATCGTGGTCGCGCTGCTGCAGCGCGCGGTCGGCAAGCCGGCCGTCGTCCACCCATTCGACCTGGATGCCCGCATGTTCCAGCGCCTTGCAGAGCCAGGTGCCCAGGGTGTGTTCGTCTTCGGCCAGCAGGATGCGCATGGCGCGATGCTAGGGCCTGCGAGGCTCAGTCCGGCTTGATGTTTGCCCTTGCGATCACCTTCTGCCAGCGTGTCTGCTCGGCCGCGATGAACTGCGCGAATTGCTCGGGCGTGCTGCCGATGGCCTCCGCCGCGTCGGCGGTCAGCCGCTGCATCGAGTCGGGCGACTTCACCGCCTTCATCGTTTCGGCCGAAAGCTTTGCCAGTTGCGCGGGCTCGATGTTGGCCGGCGCGAGCATGCCGTACCACTGCGTCATCTCGAAGCCGGGGAAGCCTTGCTCCGCGACGGTCGGCACGTCGGGCAACTGTGCGAGGCGTTTGGCCGAGCCGGTGGCAATGCAGCGCACCTTGCCGGTCTTGATGAAGGGAAGGATCGCCGCGGCGCCGATGGCCGAAGCATCGAGCCGGCCCGAGAGCAGGTCGGTCACCATGGGGCCCGTGCCGCGGTAGGGCACGTGCAGCATGAAGACGTTGGCGGTCATCTTCAGGTATTCGAAGGCCAGGTGGCCCGCGCTGCCGTTGCCCGCGGAGCCATAGCTCAGCTGGCCCGGCTTGGATTTGGCGTAGGCAATGAACTCCTTCAGGTTCTTTGCCGGCACGTCGGGGTGCACCACGTAAAGGCTCGGCACCTTGGCCAGCAGGCTCACGGGCTTGAAGTCCTTGTTGGCGTCGTAGGGCAGCTTGGCAAAGATGTACGGATTGACCGCCAGCGTGCCGATGTGGCCCAGGATCAGCGTGTGCTGGTCGGTGCTGCGCGCCACTTCGCTCATGGCAATGTTGCCCGCTGCGCCCGGCTTGTTGTCGACGAAGACGCTCTGGCCCAGCGTGCGCGAGAGTTCGGCGGCCGTGGAGCGCGCCACGATTTCGGAACTGCCGCCCGGCGCGAAGGGCACGACGAAGCGCACCGATTTGCTGGGCCAGCCGGCCTGCGCCGAGGCCATCGATGGCAGCAGGCCACCCAGAGCCAGCGCGCTGCTGCCCTGCAGCCACTGGCGGCGCGTGGGCTGCGGGTCGTTCAGAAAGTTGTCGGACATGGTGCTTGTCTCCATCGCTTGTTTGAAAGAAAGCCGCATCCTGCCCGACGGAGGCTGTCGGAAAGCTGTCAGTCAGATCAGGTTGCGCATCGCCTGCGCTGTTTCGCGCAGCACCGGCAGCACGCGCGCAACCGCGTCTTCGGAGCTTTCGTGACCCATCGGCATGGTGATGTTGAGCGCGCCGACCAGCGTGCCATGCCGGTCGCGCAGCGGCACCGCGATGCCGCGCGAATTCAGGTCGAGCTGCTGCTCCGACAGTGCCCAGCCCTGCGCGCGGATGCGCGCCAGTTCGAGCTTCATGCGCTCCATGCTCCCAATGGTGTAGGAGGTGAACACCTGCAGCTGCCGCGTGGCCAGCCATTCAGCCAGCTCCGCCTCGCCGCGCAGCGCAAGCATCAGCATGCCGGCCGCCGTGACCTGCGCCGGCACGCGCGCGCCCAGCACGTAGCCGGTGCTCATGCTTCGGTTGGGGCCGTTGCGGGCGATGTAGACCACCTCGTCGCCGTCCATCACGCTCAGGTAGGCAATCTCGTGCGTGCCGGCCGCCACGCGCTGCAAGAACGGCTGGACGATGCGCGGCAGCCGCGCCGAGTCGAGATACGACTGACCCAGCCGCAGCACGCGCGGGGTGAGCCAGAAGAGCTTGCCGTCGCTTGCCACGTAACCCATGTGCTGCAGGGTCAGCAGGTAGCGACGCGCGGCCGTGCGCGTCATGCCGGTGCGCTCGCCGGCCTGGCTGGCGGTGAGGCGCGGATGGGCGTCGTCGAAAGCTTCGATGATGCTCACGCCGCGTTCCAGGCCGGCGATCCAGTCGCGCTTGTCGAGGCCGGCCGGCGCGGAAGAAAGATCAGCGGTATCGGAGCTCATGACGGGGAGTGTGCAGGCGCGGCGGGCACTGCCGCTGACGGCCTCGATCGGGATAAACCCGGCTTTTGTACGATAAACGAACGCATCGGCACGATTGTCGGCCAGATTAGGCCTCGCCCGGGGGTGACTGGCGTTGCGAGATGGATAGAGTTCGGCTTGGCAATGCCCTTGGAGCGATTGCCGCACAAAAGAGGCAAGTAGACATGACCACCTCCATCACTGGCAGCACCCTGGCGTACCTGATCCCCGGCGACCCCGTGCGCAACGTGCGCCTGCCGAGGTTGTTCAACGCCGTCTTCGAGCGCTTCGGCATCGACGCGGTGCTGCTGCCCATGCAGGTGCCGCTGCGCGACTTCGCGGTGTTCTTCAAGTCGGCCTTCCTGGCGCGCAACGTGCGCGGCATGGTGATCGCACCGCCGCACAAGCCGCTGGTGGTCGACCTGCTCGACGGCTGCGGCCTGTTCGGCCGCGTTGCAGGCTCGGTCAACGTGGTGCGCCGCACCGAGAACAACGAACTGGAGGGCGACCTGTTCGACGGCGAAGGCCTCGTGGGGGCGCTGGACCACTTCAATATTCCGTTCCGCGGCAAGCGGGTGCTGATTCTCGGCGCCGGCGTAAGCGCGGCAGCCATTGGTGTGGCGCTGGCCGAAGGTGGCACGGTCGATGGCGCCGAGCACATTGCCTTCTACGACACCTCGGCCGGCAAGGCCGCCGGCGTCGCGGCCAAGCTCGACGCATTCTTCGATGCCGACGTGGTGGTGGTCAACAGCAACGCGCCCGAAGGCTACGACCTGGTGATCAACGCCACGCCGCAAGGACTGGACGAGAACGACCCGCTGCCCGTCGACGTCACCCGCATGGACCGCCATGCCGCGCTGTTCGACATCTTGCTGCGCAACCAGCCGACGCCGCTGGTTCGCGCGGCGCGTGCGCGCGGCCTCAACGCGCAGGCCGGCTTCGAGATGCTGATCCAGCAGATGCCTCACTACCTCGGGTACTTCGGCCACGCCGACGCGGCGCAGGGCGTGCGCGACGACGCCGATTTTCTGCGCGAGATCGTCTATCCGCCGGCCATGCACGCGGAGATTGCCACCCCCTTGCGCTATCACTCGGACAACGTCGCCTGAAATGCCTGCGCAACACGACCGAGCAGAAAAAATTTCAACAGGAGGCAAACAATGACAAGAATCTTCTCGTGGTACTGCCGGGGGCTCGAAGGGCTCATGGCGCTGATGCTGGCCATCATGGTGGTCATGGTGTTCGGCAACGTCGTGCTGCGCTATGGCTTCAATTCGGGCATCACCGTCTCGGAGGAAGTGTCGCGCTGGCTCTTCGTCTGGATGACCTTTCTCGGTGCCATCGTCGCGGTGCGCGAGCACGGCCACCTGGGCACCGACATGCTGATCTCCAAGCTGCCTACCTGGGGCAAGAAGCTGTGCCTTTACCTGTCGCACGGTTTGATGCTGTTCGCCTCGTACCTGCTGCTCACGGGCAGTTGGCAGCAGACGCTGATCAATTGGGACGTGAGCGCACCCACAACCGGCGCCTCCGTCGGCATCTTCTATTTTGTCGGCGTGGTGTTTGGCGTCTCGGCCATCGTGTTCCTGCTGTACGACGTCTGGCTTGCACTGAGCGGAAAGCTCAGCGACGCCGACCTGGTGATGGTGCACGAGTCGGAAGAGCAGGGCGACATCGACCGCATCAACGCCGAACTCGCGCGCCGCGATGCCGAAGAGGCCATCGCACGACAGCGCGGCAGCAACAACGCACGAGGCAACTGACATGACGATCGCCATCTTCCTCGGTGCCCTGCTGGGTGCCATGGCCATCGGCGTGCCGATCGCCTATTCGCTGCTGCTGTGCGGCGTCGCCCTGATGTGGCACCTGGACCTGTTCGATGCGCAGATCCTGGCGCAGAACGTGATCAACGGCGCCGACAGCTTTCCGCTCCTGGCCGTGCCCTTCTTCATGCTGGCCGGCGAGGCCATGAACCAGGGCGGCCTGTCGCGGCGCATCGTGAACCTCGCGCTGGCGGTGGTGGGGCACGTGCGCGGCGGGCTCGGCTACGTGGCGATCGTGGCGGCCTGCATCCTGTCGGCGCTCTCGGGCTCCGCGGTAGCCGATGCAGCCGCGCTGTCTGCGCTGCTGATCCCGATGATGGTGGCCGCTGGGCACGACAAGGCACGCTCGGGCGGCCTGATTGCGGCGTCCGGCGTGATCGGCCCGATCATCCCGCCCTCGATCGGATTCGTGATCTTCGGCGTCGCTGCCAACGTGTCGATCTCCAAGCTGTTTCTCGCGGGCATCTTCCCGGGCATTCTGATCGGTGCCTCGCTCTGGTTCACGTGGTGGTGGCTGGTGCGCAAGGAAAAAGTACTGCCGCCGCCGCGCAAGTCCAAGGGCGAGATGCTCACCGCACTGCGCGAAGCGACCTGGGCGCTGCTGCTGCCGCTCATCATCCTGGTGGGCTTGCGCTTCGGCATCTTCACGCCCACAGAAGCGGCCGTGGTCGCCGCGGTCTACGCGATCTTCGTGGCCACCGTCGTCTACCGCGAGCTCAAGCCCTCGCAGTTCTACGCCATGTTCGTTTCGGCCGCCAAGACCAGCGCGATCGTGATGTTCCTGGTTGCGGCGGCCATGGTCTCGGCCTGGCTCATCACGGTGGCCGACCTGCCGGCCAAGCTGGTCGCGCTGCTCGAACCGCTGATCGCGAACCCGATGCTGCTGATGATCGTGATCATGGTGCTGGTGATGGCGGTCGGCACCGCGATGGACATGACGCCCACCATCCTGATCCTCACGCCGGTGCTGATGCCGGTCATCAAGGCGGCGGGAATCGATCCGGTCTACTTCGGCGTGCTGTTCATCATCAACAACTCGATCGGCCTCATCACGCCGCCGGTGGGCACCGTCCTCAACGTGGTGGCCGGCGTCGGGCGCATGAAGATGGATGAGCTCACGCGCGGCGTGTGGCCCTTTGCCCTCGCGGAGTTCGCAATGATGTTCCTGATGGTCATGTTCCCCCAACTCGTCATCTGGCCGGCCCGGCTGCTCAGCGGCTGACAACTCACCCTTTCGCGCTTCCCAATTTCAACCCAAGGAGACTTTCACCATGAACAACTTTTTCCGCAAGACGCTGGTGGCCGTGGTCGCGGTCGCTGCCATGGGCGGCGCTGCCGCCCAGGTAAAGGAACGCACGCTCAAGTTCGCGTTCCAGAACCAGACGGGCCATCCGCAGGCGCAGGGCGCGCAGAAGTTCGCAGACCTCGTAGCCGAGAAGTCGGGCAAGAAGATCACCGTCAAGCTGTTCCCGGGCGGCACGCTCGGCGGCGACCTGCAGACAGTCTCGGCGCTGCAGGGCGGCACCGTCGAGATCACGGTCCTCAATGCCGGCATCCTGACCGCGCAGGTCAAGGAGTTTGCCGCCTACGACTTCCCCTTCCTGTTCAACAACGCGCAAGAAGCCGACGCCGTGACCGACGGACCCTTCGGCCAGAAGCTGCTCGCCAGGCTGGACGAGAAGAGCCTGCATGGCCTCGGCTATTGGGACCTGGGCTTCCGAAACCTGACCAACAGCAGGCGCGCGATCGCCAAGGCGGACGACATTGCCGGCCTCAAGATCCGCGTGATCCAGTCGCCGATCTACATCGACCTGTTCAACACGCTGGGCGCCAATGCCACGCCGATGCCCTTCCCGGAGCTGTACTCGGCGCTGGACCAGAAGGCGGTCGATGGCCAGGAGAACCCCAACACCGTGATCGCATCGTCGAAGTTTGCCGAGGTGCAAAAGCACATCACTCAGACGCGCCACATCTACAACCCGCAGGCGCTGATCATCAGCAAGAAGGCCTGGGACGGCATGAGCGCCGAGGAGAAGAAGATCATCAGCGATGCTGCTGCCGAAGCCACCAAGTTCCAGCGCGAGGCGTCCCGTGCCGCGGCCGACACCGCGCTCGACACGCTCAAGAAGGCCGGCATGACCGTGACCGAACTCCCGCCCGCCGAGATGGCCAAGCTGCGCGACAAGGTCAAGCCGGTCATCGACAAGTACACGGCCACGGTGGGCGAAGCGACTGTGAAAGAGCTGTACGCCGAGATCGCCAAGGTTCGCAAATAATTTCAACAGGCAAGCAAAGGACAGCATGATCAGCGGTAAGACCACCCTCGTTGCGCACCTGGGCTTTCCCACCGAAAGCTTCAAGGCGCCGATGATCTACAACCCCTGGTTCGAGAAGCAGGGCATCGACGCGGTCGTGGTGCCGATGGGCGTGAAACCCGAGGACTATCCCGCGACTTTTGCTGCGCTGTTCCGGCTCACGAACATCCGGGGTGCGCTGGTGACCATGCCGCACAAGATCACGACCATGGGCCTGGTCGACGAGGTGACGCCCACGGCAAAGATCGCCGGTGCCTGCAACGCGGTGCTCAAGCGCGCCGACGGCACGCTGGTGGGCGACCAGTTCGACGGCGCGGGCTTTGTGCGCGGCGTGCTGCGCAAGGGCCGCGCGCTCGAGGGCGCGCGCGTGCTGGTGGCCGGAAGCGGCGGCGTCGGCTCGGCGATTGCGGCGTCGCTCGCGGCGGCAGGCGTGGCCGAGATTGCGCTTTACGACGCCAACACGGCCTCGGCCGATGCGCTGGCCGGGCGCCTGCGCACGCACTATCCGGCGCTGGTTGTGTCCACGGGCTCGAACGATCCGGCCGGCTTCGACGTGGTCGTCAATGCCACGCCAATGGGCATGAAGGAAGGCGATCCGCTGCCTTTCGACGTGGACCGCATCGCACCGTCGACCTTCGTCGGCGAGGTGGTGATGAAGTCCGAATACACGCCGCTCCTGCGCGCCGCATTGGACAAGGGCTGCGCCGTGCAGGTGGGCACCGACATGCTGTTCGAGATGATTCCCGCGTACCTGGAGTTCTTCGGCTTCGGCACCGCCACGGCCGACGCGTTGCGCGCCACGGCGAAGATCAGCTACTGAGGCGTTCACCATGAGTATTTTCGAAGGCTTTCTCTCCACGTCCGAGACGCTCTCCGCCTTCAGCGACCACAACTTCGTCGATGCCATGCTGCGCTTCGAGGCGGCATTGACCCGCGCGCAGGCAGCGCTCGGGCTGGTGCCGGAAGCGGCCGCGCATTCGATCGTCGGCAGCTGCAAGGTCGAGCTGTTCGACGTGGCCAAGATCGTGCGCGACAGCGGCCGCGCCGGCAGCGTCGCGATTCCGCTGGTCAAGGCATTGAAGGAGGCCGTGGGCCTTTTCAATCCCGCCGCCGTGCCCTTCGTGCATTTCGGCAGCACCAGCCAGGACGTGATCGACACCGCCATGGCGCTGGTCACGCGCGAAGGCATCGCGCTGATCGAAGCCGATCTGGACCGCGCGATCGAAGCGCTGCTGCAGCACGCCACACAACACGCGGCCACGCCGATTCTTGCGCGCACGCTGATGCAGCCCGCGTCGGTCACGAGCTTCGGCCTCAAGTGCGCCGGCTGGGCCGCGCCCCTGGTGCGCAGCCGTACGCGGCTGCAAGCGGCCGCGCGCCATGCGCTCAACGTGCAGCTTGGCGGCGCCGTCGGCACGCTCGCGCAGATGAAGGGGCAGGGCCCAGCCGTCGTGCAGCGCGTGGCCGACGAACTCGGCCTCGGCAACGCCGGTGCCACGTGGCACACGCAGCGCGACGAATGGATCGCGCTCGGCTGCGAACTCGGGCTGCTCACGGGCAGCCTCGGCAAGATCGCGCGCGACATCTCGCTCATGGGCCAGTACGAGGTCGGCGAAGCGGCCGAACCCACCGAGCCGGGCCGCGGGGGCTCCTCGGCGATGCCGCACAAGCGCAACCCCGTGGCCGCGATGGTGGCGCTGGCCGCGGCCCAGCGTGCGCCGCAGCGCGTGGCCGCGCTGCTGGCCGCCATGCCGCAGGAGCATGAGCGCGCGCTCGGCGGCTGGCAGGCCGAACTGGCCGAGTGGCCGCAACTGCTCATGTCTGCGCATGGCAGCGCGCGTGCGCTGGCCGGTGCGCTGCCGGGCCTGCAGATCGACGCGGCGCGCATGCGTGCCAACATCGACACCCTGCGCGCGGAGCTGCCGCGCGAAGCCGCGGATGAATGGTTCGATCCTGCGCTGGCCGGGCCCGCTGGCGAAACGGCGCTGCGGCAAGTGGCGGCCTTGCGCGCCCAACTGACTGTGAAAGACACATCCCGATGACCGACCAGGCAAGCACTCCTCCCGCGAACGACTACGAAGCCGGGCTCGTCAACCGCCGCCGCGTGCTGGGCGATGCCTGGGTCGACAAGTCGCTGGCCAACCGCAACGAGTTCAACGCCGAGTTCCAGGAGCTCATCACGCGCCATGCGTGGAACGACATCTGGGGCCGCCCGGCGCTGGGCGACAAGACGCGCCGCTACATGGTGCTGTCGATGATGCTGGGCATCCACGCCTATGAAGAATTCGCGATGCATGTGCGCGCCGCGCTCGACGGGCCGCCCGAGTCGCGCCTGACGCCCGAGGACATCAAGGAAGTCATCATGATGGCGGCCATCTATTGCGGCGTGCCGGTGGCCAACCATGCCTTCGGCATTGCAACCGGCATCCTGCGCGAAAAGGGCTTGCTGGCCGCGCCTGCGCAGTGACGCGGCCCGCGCTTGGCGAGCGCCGCCGGTTCGAGGTCGGCTTCGGCCTGCTGTTGCCGCTGCTGCTGGCGGCACAGCCCGTGGCCACCGACAGCTACCTGCCCGCGCTGCCCGCCATCGCCAAAGAGCTGGGCTCGGCCAGCACCAGCCTCACGCTGTTTGTGCTGGCCTTCGGCTTTGCGCAACTGCTTTGCGGTCCGCTGGCCGATCGCTTCGGCCGACGGCCGGTGTTGCTGGCGGGGCTTGGCTGCTATGTGGCTGCCGCGCTTGGCGGTGCGTTCGCCGGCAGCGTGCCGGTGCTTGCGGGCTGGCGCACGCTGCAGGGCTTTTCAATGGCGGCCATCCTGGTTTGCGCGCGTGCCGCGGTGCGCGACCTCTATCCCGCGCACGAAGGCCCGCACGTCATGGCGCGCGGGCTCACCGGGCTGGGCGTGGTGGGCTTGCTGGCGCCATTGCTGGGTGCATGGCTGGTGCAAGGCGCCGGCTGGCGCTGGGTGATGGCGTCGATGGCGCTCTATGCACTGGTGCTCCTTGCGCTCTGCTGGCATTCGTTCGGCGAGACGCGGCGGCCGCTGGCGGGCGACATTTCCGCGCCGCGCGGCAGTGCGCGCGCCGTGTTCGCCAGCCGAAGTTTTCGCGCCTGGGCTTCGCTGGCTGCCACCACCTACGGCGGCCTGTTCTGCTTTCTGCTGCTGTCTCCGATGGTCTACATCGGCTATCTGGGCTGGTCGCCCGCCATGTACGGCTGGATTCCGGCAGGCGGCTCGCTGGTCTACATCTTCAGCACCACGCCGTGCCGGCGCCTGCTGCGCAAACACGGGCCCGTGCACACCGTTCAGCTCGGTGCCACCTTGAGCATTGCGGGCGCCGCGATTCAGGCGCTGGGCTGCTGGCTCGCGCCGCACAGCGCCTTGCCGCTGCTCGCCGGCCATGCGGTCTACTGCCTGGGCCATGGCATCCACCAGCCCTGCGGGCAGGCCGGGGCGGTGGGCGACCTGCCGCACCTGGCGGGCCGGGCCGTGTCCTGGTCAGGCTTCGGCATGATGATGGTGGCATTCTGTGTGGGCCAACTTGCGGCACAGTTCGTCGACACCGGTTTTTCGAACGGCGCCTGGCCGATGGTCGTGCCGATGCTGCTCGCGGGTTGCGTGCTGCTGGCCATCGCATTCCTGTGGCTGCCGCGTCTTCAACATCCGATCAAAAAGGAATCACCATGACCCGTTTGAATGTCGTCCGCGAAGGCAGCGGCCCCTTCGTCGTGCTGAGCCACGCGCTCGGCTGCGACCTGCACATGTGGGACGGCGTGGCCGAGCAGCTTGCGCGCGCCCACACCGTGATCCGCTACGACCACCGCAACCATGGCGGCTCGGAGGTGGTGCCGGGCGCGCTGCGCGTCGAAACGCTGGCGCAGGACGTGGCCGAACTCATCCAACGCGAGGCGGGCGGAGAGCCGGTGCACTTCGTCGGCCTGTCGATGGGCGGCATGACCGCGCAGGCGCTGGCGGTGCGGCATCCCGAACTGCTGCGCAGCGTGGTGATCGCGAATTCATCCGCCCACTATCCCGACCAGTCGCCGTGGCGCGCCCGCGCCGAAACGGTGGCTGCCAAGGGCGTGGCAGCCATTGCGCCGGGCGCGGTGGCGCGCTGGCTCACGCACGGCTTCGTCACCACCGGGGAGGGCAAGGCCGCGGCCCAGGCGCTCAACGACGTGCTGGTGCGCACCGACCCACAGGGCTACATCGAGAGCTGCAATGCCGTGGCCGCCATCGATTTTCGCGAGAGCAACCACCGCATCGCCGTGCCGACGCTGGTGATTGCCGGCTTGCAGGACGAGGCGACGCCGCCCGCAATGTCCGAAGCCATGGTGGCCGCCATCCCCCGTGCGCGCCTGGTCACCATTGATGCAGCGCATCTCAGCGCGGTGGAGCGGCCGGTCGAGTTTGCGCAACTGCTGATCGATTACTGGCGCAGCCTTTGAAAAAAGCCGTTTGCCGCGGGGGCGGCTGGCCTAGGTGTAACCCCTGTTTCGTGCGAACAATGAACGCAGTCGTTCGATTATCGAACGCGACCTGAGTGCAAAGCGTTGTGGCGGGTGGCGGGTGTTTCTACAGTCATCCCATGCATCGCTCCATTGCCACCGTCTCTCTCAGCGGCACGCTTCGCCAGAAGCTCGAAGCCGTTTCGGCCGCGGGGTTCGACGGCATCGAGCTGTTCGAGGCCGACTTCGTCAACTTCAAGGGCAGCGCCGACGAGCTGGGCCGCATCGCCGCGGACCTTGGTCTCTCGATCGACCTGTACCAGCCGTTCCGCGATTTCGAGGCCATGCCCGAAGCGCAGTTCCGCCGCAGCCTGGAGCGCGCCGAGCGCAAGTTCGACCTGATGGAGGCGATGGGCGCGCCGTTGATGCTGTGCTGCTCCAACACCTCGCCGCTGGCCATCGACGAACCGAAACTTGCCGCGGCCCAGCTGCATGAACTCGCGGAGCGCGCCGCCCGCCGCAATCTTCGCGTGGGCTTCGAGGCCCTGGCCTGGGGCCGCTTCACCTCGCTCTATGGCCAAGCCTGGAACATCGTGCGCGAGGCCGATCATCCGAACCTGGGCCTGATTCTCGACAGCTTTCACACGCTGTCGCTGAAGGACGATCCCACCGGCATCGCGGCCATTCCGGGCGACAAGATCTTCTTCCTGCAGATGGCCGACGCGCCGCTGCTTTCGATGGACGTGCTGCAGTGGGCCCGCCACCACCGATCGTTTCCAGGGCAGGGCGACCTCGACGTGATCGGGTTCTTCGAGCAGGTGCTGCGCGCGGGCTACACCGGGCCGCTGTCGCTGGAGATCTTCAACGACGTGTTCCGCGAAACGCCCAACCGCCGCACCGCCGTGGACGCGATGCGCTCGCTGCTGTACCTCGAAAGCGAAGCGAAGCGGCGGCTGGCGCCGGCTGTCGATGAGCCTGCGCACGCGCAGCGCGTCGAGCTGTTCGGCCCGCCCGCCGTGCCGGCGCTTTCGGGCCTCTCGTTCATCGAATTCGCGGCGGACGAGGCTTCGGCCCTTGTGCTCGGCACGCTGTTCGGGCAGCTCGGCTTCCGGCGCATCGGCCGCCACCGCTCCAAGGCCGTGGTGCTGTACCGCCAGGGGGAGATCAACCTGATCGTCAATGCGCAACCCGATTCGTTCGCGCGCAGCCGTTTCGAAGCGCACGGCACCTCGGTGTGCGCGCTGGGCGTGCGCTGCGCCGATCCGCAGGCGGCCGTCGACCGCGCCACGGCCATGCGTTCGCAGCGCCATGACAGCCCCGTCGGCCCTGACGAGTTGAGCGTGCCCGCCATCGTGGCGCCGGGCGGCAACCTCATCCATTTCGTTGCCGAGTCCTTGGGCGCCAACGGGCTGTATGAGGCCGACTTCATCCTCGAGGAAGATGCATCGGCCCTCGCCGCAGACGCCGGCCTGACGCAGATCGACCACGTGGCGCTGGGCTTGGCAGTGGACCAGCTCGACACCTGGGTGCTGTTCACGCGCGCGGTGCTGGGGCTGGAGCCGGGCGAGAGCCTGGAGCTGGCCGATCCTTTCGGGCTGATTCGCAGCCGGGGCGTGGCCAATGTCGATCGCAGCGTGCGGCTGGTGCTCAACGTGTCGCTGAGCCAGCGCACCCGCACCGCGCGCACGCTGAGCGTGACCGGCGGTGGCGCGGTGCATCACATCGCAATGCGATGCGACGACATCTTCGAAAGCGTGGCGCGGCTGCGCGCCGCCGGCACGCGATTCGTGCCCATTTCGGACAACTACTACGACGACCTGGCCACGCGCATCGACATCGACCCGGCGCTGCTCGCGCGGCTGCGCGAGGCGGGTGTGCTGTTCGATCGTTCACCCGCAGCGGGCGACTACCTGCACATCTACACCGAGAACATCGAAGGCGGGCTCTTCTTCGAACTGGCACAGCGCACCGCGGGCTACGACGCGTATGGCGCCCTCAACGCACCGGCCCGCATGGCGTCGCAGGCGCAGGCATAGATCTTTTTCGTCAACCCTGGAGACAAACCATGGCATCCATCACGGCCCACGAGCCGAAAGGCAAGCACCAGTCCAAGAAGGCCACCGCAAGCGGCTGGATCGGCTCGGCGCTGGAGTACTACGACTTTTTCATCTACGCCACCGCCGCGGCGCTGATCTTTCCGCAGATCTTCTTTCCGAAGGGCGACCCGCAGATCGCGATCATCGCGTCGCTCGCGACGTACGGCGTGGGCTACGTCGCACGGCCGATCGGCGCACTGCTGCTGGGCCACTGGGGCGACACGCACGGCCGCAAGACCGTGCTGATTCTCTGCATGTTCCTGATGGGCTTTTCCACCATCGCCGTCGGCCTGCTGCCGACGTACGACCAAGTCGGCCTGTGGGCACCCGCGATGCTGGTGGTGCTGCGCCTGATCCAGGGCTTCGCGGTGGCCGGCGAGATTTCCGGGGCGAGTTCGATGATCCTGGAGCACGCGCCGTTCGGGCGCCGCGGCTTCTTCGCGAGCTTCACGCTGCAGGGCGTGCAGGCCGGCCAGATCATGGCGGCCGCCGTGTTCCTGCCGCTCGCGCACTACATGGACAAGGATGCCTTCAATTCCTGGGGCTGGCGCATTCCGTTCCTGCTGAGCTTCATCGTCATCGTGGCCGGCTACATCATCCGCAAGGAAGTGGACGAGACCCCCGCCTTCACGGAAGTCGACAACAGCGGCAAGGTGCCGAAGGCACCGGTGATCCAGGCCGTGACCGAGAGCTGGCGGGACATGGTGCGCGTTTTGCTGTGCTCCCTGATGAACGTGATCCCGGTGGTCGCGACCATCTTCGGCGCCGCCTACGCAGTGCAGCCGGGCTACGGCATCAACTTCGAGAAAGACATCTACCTCTGGATTCCGGTGATGGGTAACATCCTGGCCGTGATCGTGATCCCGTTCGTCGGCAACCTGTCGGACAAGGTCGGCCGCCGCCTGCCGATCATGGTCGGCGCCATCGGTTCGGGCCTGCTGTCGTTCGGCTACCTGTACGCCATCAGCATCCACAACGTGCCGTTGGCCATCGTGATGTCGCTCCTGATGTGGGGCGTGGTCTATCAGGGCTACAACGCCGTGTTCCCGAGCTTCTATCCGGAGATGTTCCCCACGCGCACTCGCGTCTCGGGCATGGCGATCTCGCAGAACATCGGCACCGCGATCACTGCGCTGCTGCCGGCGCTGTTCGTGGCGGTTGCGCCCCCCGGCGCTGCCAACATCCCGTTGATCGTCGGTGCCATCACGCTGGCGATCTGCGCCATTGCCGCGGTCTCGGCCATGACCGCACGCGAGACCTACCGCGTGCACATGAACGACCTGGGCAAGCCCGATGCGGTTCCGGTCGACAAGGTCGAGTACGACCTGATGCGCGAGCAGACGCTTGAAACAGCCCGCATGGCCAAGGCTGCGGCCTGAAGACCTTGCGCGCACCAAGGGCGTTGGCGCCATGAAGAATGGCGCCCATGACTTCCCATCTCAAGATCGATTTCGTTTCCGATGTCTCTTGCCCCTGGTGCGCCGTTGGCCTTGCTTCGCTCGAAGCGGCGCTCCAGCGTGTGGCCCCCGGCGTCACGGCGGAGCTGCATTTCCAGCCCTTTGAGCTGAATCCGCAGATGCCTCCCGAAGGCCAGGACACCTTCGAGCACCTGAGCCAGAAATACGGCTCCACGCGTGAACAGCAGGCGCAATCGCGCGAGATGATCCGCCAGCGCGGGGCCGAGGTGGGCTTCGAGTTCAGCCCTGAGGGACGCCCACGCGTCTACAACACCTTCAACGCGCACCGCTTGCTGCACTGGGCCGAACTCGAAAGCCCGGCCAAGCAGGCGGCGCTCAAGAAGCTGCTGCTGAAGACCTATTTCACCGACAGGCAAAACCCCTCGGATCCTGAGGTGCTGGTGCGCGCGGCCACCGAGGCCGGGCTGGACGCGGCGCGGGCTCGCGAGATCCTGGCCAGCGATGAATTTGCCGATGAAACCCGCGAGCGCGAACGCATGTACACGGACGCGGGCATCCACTCGGTGCCCGCAATCATCATCAACGACCACCACCTGATCTCGGGCGGCCAGCCGGTCGAGGTGTTCGAGCGAGCGCTGCGGCAGATCGCCGGCGCTGCGCCTTCCAGCCTGTCGGTAGCCTGACTTAGCCGGCGCTTAGGCGCTGAATTGCGCGGCGCTGCGAAGGTAAAGTGCGTCAACGCGGAGCGGGGCACGGCGGTTGAGGAGGCATCCTCGAACCGTCGTCACTCACAGGAGCTCCGAAGATGAATAAGAAAAGCCTCATCGCCGCATTGGTTCTCATGGCAGCGGCGTCGCTGCCCGCATTGGCCGACGAATCCGGCAGACATCCGTTCTACCTCCACGCCTTGTCCGACCTGCGCACGGCCGCCTGGAAGGTGGAGCACCGCCTCCCCGAAGACGGGCAGGTCTCGCGCGACGAGCAGGTGGTGGTCGACGAGATCCATGCCGCCATCGCTGACCTGCAGCATGCGGCATGGCTGGACGGCAAGCCCGTCGAATGGCGCGAGCCCACCGATGCGTGGCTGCCGCGCCAAGGCCGTCTGCATGCGGCTGTCGACCTGCTGCGCAAGGTGCGCTCCGACGTGGCGCGCGAAGAAGACGACCCGCGCTCGCGGCCGTTCCAGCAGCGCGGCCTGGCGCACGTCGACGCTGCACTCGACACCGCGCAGCACGCCATCGGTGACGTGCGCCGCCACGATATGCGCAGGGAGTGAGCGCGGTGCCGGCCGCCGCTTCGCTGTTGTGCTTCATGCGTCGCGTGCCGATGGCGCTGGTTGCATGCGCAGTGGCGCTGCTCACGGCCTGCGCGAGCGCGCCGGGGGACCGTCGGCCGCTGGTTTCGGTGTCGTTGCCTTCCTCCGCATCGGTGAACGAAGCCGCGCGACTGCGCTGGCTCGACCGCGTGGGCTGGGGTGCCAATGCGAGCAGCGAAGCGCAACTGGCGCAGCGAGGCCTGTCGCTGTGGATGCGCGACCAGCTCAATCCGCGGCCCGCGCCGCTGCCGCCGGCCGCGCAGGCGCAGGTCGATGCCATGGCCATTTCGCGCACACCGCTCGACCAGCTCGTCACCGAACTCGACGCGCAGCGCAAGGCGGCCGATGCGTTGCCCGGCGACGACGAGAAGAAGGCCGCGCGCCAGGCCTACCAGCAGCGGCTCAGCGGGCTGGTACGCGAGGCGCAACAGCGCTTCGTGCTGCGCGCGCTCTATTCGCCCAACCAGTTGCAGGAGCAGATGACATGGTTCTGGATGAACCACTTCAACGTCAACCTGCGCAAGGACAACATCCGCGCGATGGTGGGCGACTACGAAGAGAACGCGATCCGACCGCACGCGCTCGGCAGGTTTCGCGACCTGCTCGGTGCCACGCTGCACCACCCCGCGATGCTGCGCTACCTCGACAACGCGCAGAACGCCGCCAACCGCATCAACGAGAACTATGCGCGCGAGCTGATGGAGCTTCACACGCTCGGCGTGGACGGCGGCTATTCGCAAGCCGACGTGCAGGAGCTGGCGCGCGTGCTCACCGGCGTGGGCGTGAGCTACCAGCCGCTCGACGCGCCGCCGCCGAACGTGCGGCCGGCCCTGCGCGCCGACTACGTGCGCAAAGGCCTGTTCGAGTTCAACCCCAACCGGCACGACTACGGGTCGAAGACGCTGCTGGGCCAGCCCATCCAGAGCCGTGGACTGGCCGAGGCCGACGAGGCGCTCGACCGCCTGGCGCGCGCGCCGGCCACCGCGCGCTTCATCGCGCGCAAGCTCGCCGTGTACTTCGTCTCCGACGATCCGCCGCAGGCGTTGGTCGAACGCATGGCTGTGGCCTTCACGCGCAGCGACGGCGACATCGCCGTCACGCTCAAGGCGATGTTCGAGTCGCCCGAGTTCGCCGCCTCGCTCGGCCGCAAGTTCCGCGACCCGGTGCACTACGTGATCGCTGGCGTGCGGCTCGCGTACGACGACCGCGTGGTGTCCAACGTGAATCCGATGCTCGGCTGGATCAACCGCATGGGCGAACAGCTGTACGGCCACGAGACGCCCAACGGCTATCCGCTCAACGAAGCGGCCTGGGCCAGCGCGGGACAGATGAACACGCGCTTCGAGATCGCGCGCGCCATCGGTGCGAACGGCGCCGTGCTGTTCCGCGCGGACGACAAGGCTCCGCTCGAGAAACCCGCATTCCCGCCACTGGCCGATTCGCGCGCGGTGCGCGCGATGCAGGCGGGCCTGGGCGCGGACACGCGCGAGGCGCTGGCGCAGGCGAAGAACCCGCAGGAGTGGAACACCTTCCTGCTGGCGTCGCCGGAACTGATGCGCCGTTGATCGAGGAAGGACACACTGTCATGCAACGTCGAGAACTGCTCAAGCTCGTGGCCGCCGTTCCGTTCGCGGGCGCCGCTGGCCGGTTGATGGCCGCGCCCGCAGCCGAAGGCGTCAAGCTGCTGGTCGTGTTCCTGCGCGGCGCGTACGACTGCAGCAACCTGCTCGTCCCCACGAGCAGCGACTTCTACTACGCCTCGCGCCCCAACATCGCCATCGCCCGCCCCGGCACGCCCGACGGCGCGCTGCCGCTCGACGGCAACTGGGGCTTGCATCCCGCGCTGGCACAAAGCGTGATGCCGATGTTCCAGCAGAAGCAGGCCTCCTTCATCGCCTTTGCCGGCACCGATGACCTCACCCGCAGCCACTTCCAAACACAGGACTCCATCGAACTCGGCCAGGCGCTCGACAAGCGCCGCGACTACCGCTCGGGTTTTCTCAATCGCCTGGCCGGCGTGCTCGGCGCGGGGCCCGTCACCGACGTGTCCCCCATCGCCTTCACCGAGCAGCTGCCCCTTTCGCTGCGCGGCAGCGCCAAGGCCGCCAACATGGCGCTCGCGGGCAATGCGCGTGCGGGCATCGATGCGCGGCAGAGCCAGGTCATCGCGGCCATGTACCGCAATACCCCGCTGGCCAAGCCGGTGGCCGAAGGCTTCGAGCTGCGCGACGAGGTGACGCGCGCGGTGCAGGCCGAGATGGACGCCGCCAGCCGAAACGCCATGACCGCCAAAGGCTTCGAGCTGGTGGCGCGCCGCATGGCCCTGCTGATGCGAGACCGCTTCGACCTCGGCTTCGTCGACGTCGGCGGCTGGGACACGCACGTGGGGCAGGGCGGCGCCACCGGCTACCTCGCCAATCGGTTCGAGGAATTGGGCCGCGGCGTGGCCGGCTTCGCACAGGAGATGGGCGACGACGCGTGGCGCCAGACCGTGGTGGTCGTCATCAGCGAGTTCGGCCGCACCTTCCGCGAGAACGGCAACCGTGGCACCGACCACGGGCACGGCACCGTGTACTGGGTGCTCGGCGGCGGACTCTCGGCAGAGGCCGGCGGGCGCGTCGTGGGCGAGCAGCAGGAGGTGACGCAGGCCACGCTGTTCCAGAACCGCGACTACCCGGTGCTCAACGAATACCGCGCGGTGTTCGGCGGGCTGTTCAAGCGGATGTACGGCCTCTCGCCGGCACAGCTCGCGCGGGTGTTCGACGGGGTAGCGCCGAAGGATCTGCAGCTGGTTTAGCTGCCCGGAGCATTCCGGCGCACCGGCCTCCGGGACCGTCGAGAATCGGCGCATGCCTCACGCCGTCTCCCTTCTTCGCGCCGCGCGCCTGGCGCGAAGCGCCAAACCCTTTCTGGCCCGCGGTGGCTTCAAGCGCGAGCGCTGCGCGGGCTGCCGCCTGGTGCCCAGCCACTGCATGTGCACTGTGCGCCCTTCGGTGACAACGCGCGCGGGGGTGTGTCTGCTCATGGCCGACATCGAGCCGCTCAAGCCCACCAACACGGGATGGCTGGTCGCCGACGTGGTGGCCGATACCTTCGCCTTCGGCTGGGCCCGCACCGAAACCGATCCCGCGCTGCTGGCGCTGTTGAACGATCCGCAGTGGCAGCCATACGTGGTGTTCCCGGGGCAATATGCGGCGCCCGAGCGCGTGGTCCTGACCGTTGCCGCGCCTGAACCGGCCGGCAGTGGCACCGCGAAACGCCCACTCTTCATCTTGTTCGACGCGACATGGGCCGAGGCACGCAAGATGTTTCGCAGAAGCCCTTACCTCGACCGGCTGCCGGTGTTGAGTCTGCAGCCGGAGAGGATCACGCAGTACGAGCTGCGCAACTCCGGCCGCGACGACCACTTCTGCACCAGCGAGGTGGCTGCGATGTGCATGAACCTGGCAGGCGAGCATGTCGCGGAACAGACGCTGTATGCCTATCTGGTGGTGTTCACGCACCACTATCTGCGCGCGAAGAACCAGCAGCCCGTGGCGTGGGGTGATGCTGCGCATCAGCGGCTGCGCGAAGTGTCCGCACCGCGGTGCGCCTCGGCCATGACCCCGTCACCGGAGTGACCGCCGGCTTGGCGAGACAATGGCCGGCATCGACACATCCAGAGACCTTTCGCATGACGACGCTTAAGCAAATTCTCGGCACCGAACTCCCCCTCATCCAGGCGCCGATGGCCGGCATTCAGGGCAGCGCGATGGCCATCGCGGTCAGCAATGCGGGCGGGCTTGGTTCGCTGCCCTGCGCCATGCTGAGCCCCGATGCCATGCGCAGCGAATTGGCGGCGATTCGCGCCGGAACCGACAAACCCTACAACGTCAATTTCTTTTGCCACACCCCGCCGGAGCCGAGTGCCGAACGAGAGGCGACGTGGCGTGCCGCGCTGGCACCGTACTACGCCGAATTCGGCATCGATGCGGCCGGCATTCCCACCGGCCCGGGCCGCAATCCCTTCAGCGCCGAGGTGGCCAATTTGCTGGCCGAGTTCAAGCCGCCAGTGGTGAGCTTTCATTTCGGACTGCCGTCCGAACCGCTGCTGGCGCTGGTACACAGCTGGGGTTCGAAGGTGCTCGCGTCGGCCACCACGGTGGATGAAGCGCTGTGGCTCGAAGCGCACGGTGCCGATGCGGTCATTGCCCAAGGCCTGGAAGCGGGCGGCCATCGAGGCCATTTTCTTTCGCACGACCTGACGACGCAGCTCGGCACTTTCGCGCTGTTGCCGCAAGTGGTGCGCGCCGTGAAGGTACCGGTAATCGCAGCGGGCGGCATCGCGGATGCGAGCGGCGTCGCCGGGGCGATGGCGCTGGGGGCCGCGGGCGTGCAGGTTGGCACCGCCTACATGCTGACGCCGGAAGCCACCACGACCGCGATCCACCGTGCGGCGCTCAAGAGCGAAGCTGCGCGCCACACAGCGCTCACCAACCTGTTCACAGGCCGGCCGGCGCGCGGCATCGTGAACCGCGTGATGCGCGAGCTGGGGCCGATCGGTTCTGCGGCGCCTGAATTTCCGCTCGCCACTTCGGCCATCGCGCCGCTGCGCGCCAAGGCCGAGGCACAGGGCAGCGGGGACTTTTCTCCGCTGTGGTCGGGCCAGAACGCGACGGGCTGCCGCGAGGTGTCTTCGGCGGAGGTGACCCTGGCGCTGGCCCAAGGCTTTCACGCATCCCTGTGAATCACCCATGACCCCACTTCATTTGCCCTTCAAGTTCCTGGCGCACGGCGCAAAGGCCGACGTCCGCGAGCCGTGGCTGCTGGTGCTCATGCATGGCGTGGGGAGCAACGAGCAGGACCTGTTCGGTCTCGCTCGGCTCATGCCGCCGCAGTTTCATGTGCTGAGCCTGCGTGCGCCGTATGTGCTTTCGCCCGATGCCTATGCGTGGTTCGAATTCCAGGTGCTGGCCGATGGCGAGCGGCGCATCAACGAGGAGCAGGAGCGCGAAAGCCGCTTCCTGGTCGGCGAAATGATCGCCTCGGCCGCGCAGCAGCTGGGCGTGCCGCCTGAACGCGTGGTGGTTGGCGGTTTCAGCCAGGGCGGCATCATGGCGCTGTCGCTGTTGCTCACCCAGCCCGCCAAGGTGCGCGCCGCAATGGTGTGGCACAGCCGGCTGCTGCCGCAGGTGGTGCCGCACATCGCACCGCCAGAGGCCTTCGAGGGCAAGGCGCTGTGGGTGAGCCACGGCAGCGCGGACAACGTGATTCCACCGAGCGCCGCAGAGGCCACCCGCGAGCTGGCACGCGGCCTGCCGCTGGCGCTCTCGGGCGGAGATTTTCCGGGTGGACACGAGATCCGGCCGGCCGAGCTGCAGGGCTCGCTGGCCTGGCTGCAATCGCTTACAGCCGGCGCACCCTAGGGGCTGAACTTTTCTCGTGGTTGGCGCGTCACAGGGCGTTACGAGGACGCAGCCGTGGTGCGGGCACTGTTGATGCACCATATCTGCTCGCCTCCCACTGCAATCCTCCCAAAAGGAAACTGCCCCCATGTCCGACAGAGACACGCCCGAAATCCGCGAAGTGCCCGAGCTGCGCGACGCACCCACGTACAACAGGCCGCGCCGCGAATCGTCGACGGGAACCCTCGTCGTCATCGTGCTGCTGGCGCTTGCCGCCGCATTCCTCGGCTGGCGCTGGTACCAGCAGCAGCAACGACTGCACGTGGAACCGATACCACCCGTTGCCACCACCGCGCCCAACGACGGGCCTGCGCCCGCACCGGCGCCCCCACCATTGCCCGAATCGCTGGAGCCGCAGAACCCGATCGATGCGATCGCGCTGCCCGCTTCGGGGCTGCCCACGGTCGCGGATTCCGATACGCGCGTGATGAAGGCGCTGGTCGACCTGATGGGCAGCAAGAACGTGGCCGACTTCCTGCAGTTCGAAGGCATCGTGCGCCGCACGGTTGCCACCGTCGACAACATGCCGCGGGAGCAGTCACCCGCGAGCACATGGCCCGTGCAGCCCACCCGGCAGCGCTTCACTACCGCAGGCAAGGGCGAGGCGCAGACCATCGCGCCCGCCAATGCCGCGCGCTACACCCCCATCGTGCAGCTTGCCGAATCGATCAATCCGGCCAAGGCGGCCAAGACCTACGCACAGCTGTATCCGCTGTTTCAAAAATCGTATGAGGAGCTCGGCTTTCCGGGGCGCTATTTCAACGACCGGCTCATCGCCGTGATCGACCATCTGCTGGAGGCGCCCGAACCCACCGGTCCGGTGCAGGTTCGCCTCGTCGAGGTGAAGGGCAAGGTGTCGCCGCAGCGGCCTTGGGTGCGTTACGAATACGCCGATCCGCAGCTTGAAGCGCTCTCGTCCGGCCAGAAGGTCATGGTGCGCATGGGGCTGGAGAACGAGCGCAGGATGAAGGCCAGCTTGCGCGGCTTCCGCGAGCAGATCGCCACCGGCGAGATGCTGAAGAAGAAGCAGCAGCAGCGCTGACCCATCGCCCCCTAGCGCCTTGTAGGCGCGGGCCGATTGCGTGCGGCGCCGATGGCGTGGATGATCTGCCGACCCGATAGAGCGATCCCCCAAAGACATCGAGGACACCCGTATGAACCTGATGAGCGTCGATCTCTACCAGAGTGCCACTGATCCAACGAAATTCCTGGCGCTTCCAACGGGCACCGATCCCACCGAACTCATGGGGCCGATGACCTTCGATCAGGACTACGCGCAGGTCGTCAAATACCGCGAGGGCTTCGAGTTCGACCCGTCGGAAAACTACGCCGGAGCCAACGCCGCCAAGATTGCCGCGGACATCCTGACCACGAAGTGGTCGATGTATCGCCGCGAAACCTGAGCCACAAACGGTGCGTAGCCGGGCGGCCGCGCAGCAGCCGCCGATCGCTGCGGGACTTCAGGCCTCTTCGGTTTCTGTGTAGTCGCCCACGGGCACGCAACTGCAGAACAGGTTGCGGTCGCCATACACGTTGTCGACCCGGCCGATCGGTGGCCAGTACTTGGTTTGCTTGAGCTCGGCCAGCGGGAAGGCACCCAGCTCGCGTGAATAGGCGTGCGCCCATTCCGTTCCGAGCAGGCTGGCCGCCGTGTGCGGCGCATGCTTCAGCGGGTTGTCGTCCTTCGGCCAGACGCCTTCTTCCACGCGGCGGATCTCTCCGCGGATGGCGATCATTGCGTCGATGAAGCGATCGAGCTCGGCCAGCGGCTCGCTCTCGGTCGGCTCGACCATCAGCGTGCCGGGCACGGGGAAGCTCAGCGTCGGCGCGTGAAAGCCGTAGTCGATCAGGCGCTTGGCCACGTCTTCGGCGGTGACGCCGCTCGTGTCCTTGAGCGGGCGCAGGTCGAGAATGCACTCGTGCGCGACATGGCCGTTGGGGCTCGCGTACAGCGTGGGGTAGTGGTCCTTCAGGCGCGCGCTGATGTAGTTGGCGCTCAGAATCGCGATCTCGGTCGCGGCCTGCAGGCCCTTGGCGCCCATCATGCGGCAGTACATCCAGCTGATCGGCAGCACGGCCGCATTGCCCAGCGGCGCGGCCGAGACGGCGCCCACGCCGTTCGATGCAATCCCGCCCGTTGCATGGCCGGGCAGGTAGGGCACGAGGTCTTCCACCACGCACACCGGGCCCACGCCCGGTCCGCCGCCGCCGTGCGGAATGCAGAAGGTTTTGTGCAGGTTCAGGTGGCTCACGTCCCCACCGAACTCGCCCGGCGCGGCCACGCCGACCAGCGCATTCATGTTGGCGCCATCGACGTACACGCGGCCGCCATGCTCATGCACCAGTTCGCAGAGTTCCTTCACGCGGGTTTCGAAAACGCCATGCGTGCTCGGGTAGGTGATCATCACGGCGGCGAGCTTGTCGCTGTGCTTCTCGCAGGCGAACTTCAGGTCGTCCATGTCGACGTTGCCCTGTGCATCGCAGGCCGTCACCACCACCTGCAGGCCCACCATCTGCGCACTGGCCGGGTTGGTGCCGTGCGCCGATGAAGGAATGAGGCAGATGTTGCGATGGCCCTGGCCGTTGGCTTCGTGGAAGGATTTGATGGCCAGCAGGCCCGCGTATTCGCCCTGCGAACCCGCGTTGGGCTGCAGGCTGATGCCCGCGTAGCCCGTGGCTTCGCAGAGCCAGGCGCGCAGCTGCGCATCGAGCTGCGCGTAGCCCACCAGCTGCTCGGCGGGCGCAAACGGGTGGATATTCGCGAACTCTGGCCAGGTGATCGGGATCATCTCGCTGGTCGCGTTGAGTTTCATCGTGCAGCTGCCGAGCGGGATCATGCTGCGGTCGAGCGCCAGGTCCTTGTCCGACAGGCTGCGGATGTAGCGCAGCATGGCCGTCTCGCTCTTGTGCGTGTTGAACACCGGGTGCGTGAGAAAGGCGCTGGTGCGGCGCAGGTCTTCGGGCAGGCGCGGCGCGGTGTTGGCCAGGTCGTCGAAGCGAGGCATTGGCGTGCCGGAGGGTACGAACAGCGCCCACAGCGTCTCGATGTCGGCGCGCGTGGTGGTTTCGTCGAGCGAAATTCCCAGGTGCTGCTGCAGCCGCTGGCGCAGGTTGACGCCCGCGGCCTGCGCTCGCTCGATGATCTTTGGTGTGTCTTCGCCGGTGCGGATGGTCAGCGAATCGAAGGCCGTGCCGTTGACCGGCTCGCGGCCCATTTGTGCCAGGCCCTGCGCCAGGATGGCCGTGAGCGCAGCCACGCGTTGCGCAATGCGCGTGAGGCCGTCGGGGCCGTGGTACACGGCGTACATGCTGGCAACGACGGCCGGCAGCACTTGCGCGGTACAGATGTTGGAGGTGGCCTTCTCGCGGCGGATGTGCTGCTCGCGCGTCTGCAGCGCAAGGCGGTAGGCGGGCTGGCCGTGGGTGTCGACGCTCACGCCGACCAGCCGGCCCGGCAGCGAACGCTTGAACTCATCGCGGCAGGCGAGATACGCGGCGTGCGGTCCGCCGTTGCACAGCGGCATGCCGAAGCGCTGCGTGGTGCCGCAGACGATGTCGGCGTCCCATTCGCCGGGCGGCGCGAGCAGCGTCAGCGCCAGCAGGTCGGCGGCCACGCAGAAGGCGGCGTCGCACTGGTGCGCATGCCCCGCGAGCGGGCGCAGGTCGTGCACGTGGCCGGTGGTGGCGGGGTACTGCGCGAGCACGCCGAAGAATTCGCAGCTTGCCATCAGGTGCGGCAGGGTCTCGGAGACGGTGCTGACCTTGACCTCGATGCCCAGGGGCGCGGCGCGCGTCTTGATGACTTCGATGGTCTGCGGATGGCAGTCGCCTGACACGAGGAATACGTTGCTCTTGCTTTTCACGCTGCGCTTGGCGAGCGTCATGGCCTCGGCCGCGGCCGTGGCTTCGTCGAGCATCGAGGCGTTGGCAATGGCCATGCCCGTGAGGTCGCACACCATGGTCTGGAAATTGAGTAGAGCTTCCATTCGGCCCTGCGAAATCTCGGCCTGGTAGGGCGTGTAGGCGGTGTACCAGGCGGGGTTCTCGAGCACGTTGCGCAAGATGACGCCGGGGGTGTGCGTTCCGTAGTAGCCCTGGCCGATGAAGCTCTTGAAGACCTTGTTCTTGGCCGCGATGGCCTTCAGCTCGGCCAGCGCATCGGCCTCGGTAATGGCTGCCGGCAGCCGCATCGGCTTGGCGCGGCGAATGGCCGCGGGCACGATGCCGTCGATGAGCTCCGCGCGCGTTTCCGAACCGATCACCGGCAGCATGCGCGCCTCGTCCGCCGCATCGATGCCGATGTGGCGGGCAAGGAATTCTTCGGCGTTCTCCAGTTGTTGCAAGGAGGGAAAGGCGGAAATCGGCATGGCGGTGAAGGATCGGGAATGAAGAAAGGCGGCTTGCGAACTCGGCGGATCAGGACTCGGCGGCGAACTTGTCGTAGCTTGCGGCGTCCAGCAATGCATCGAGCTGCGCGGGTTCGCTGAGCTTGACCTTGAAGAACCAGCCGGCGGCCAGCGGGTCGGTGTTGGCGAGCGAGGGATCGGCGCGCAGGGCTTCGTTCACTTCGGTGATCTCGCCCGACACGGGCATGAACACATCGGCCGCGGCCTTGACCGATTCGACGACACCTGCCACTTCACCCTGGGCAAAGGTCTTGCCGACTTCGGGCAGGTCGACAAACACCACGTCGCCCAGTGCGTCCTGTGCGTGCACGGTGATGCCGACAGTGGCTGCGCCGCCTTCGGCCGAGACCCATTCGTGGTCCTTGGTGTACTTGATGCTCATGAAAAAACTCCTCGTGGAAAAAATGATCGGGGATGCCGAGCCTAGCCGCGGTAGTAGCGGGTGGGCACGAAGGGCAGGGTCGAGACTTCCATCGGAACTGGCTTGCCGCGCACGATGGCCTGCACGCGGGTGCCAGGTTCTGAAAATGCGGTGGCCACGTAGCCCATGGCGATAGGGCGGTCGGCCGTGGGGCCGAGCAGGCCGCTCGTGACAAAGCCGATGTCGTGGCCTTCGAACGACTGCAGCACCGTGCCGTCGCGCACCGGAATGCGCTCCAGTGCCACGAGGCCGACGCGCCGACGCTTCAGGGTGTGGTGGTCGGTGCGGCCCGCAGCGCCGGCCGTGGCGGCGACGAGCTGGGCCAGGACCTTGGCCGCGCCCGGAAAGCCGCCTTCGCGCGCGCCACCCGTGCGGCGCACCTTCTGGATGGCCCAGTTGAGCGAGGCCTCGACGGGCGTGGTGGTGGTGTCGATGTCGTTGCCGTAGAGGCAGAGCCCGGCTTCCAGCCGCAGCGAATTGCGCGCACCCAGGCCGACGGGCTTGACCTCGGGCTGGGCCAGCAGCAGGCGGGCGAGCGCGTCGGCATCCTTGCCGGCCACCGAGATCTCGAAGCCGTCTTCGCCGGTGTAGCCGCTGCGGGTGGCAAAGGCGGGGATGCCGCCGATCTGCACCGCGCCGCCGGTCATGAAGACGAAGCGCTCGATGCCGGGCGACAGCCTAGCCAGCACCGTGGCCGCCTGCGGCCCCTGCAGCGCGAGCAGCGCGTGGTCGGGCATGGGCTGCACATCGCAGCGCGCGCCGATCTTCTGCTGGATGTGGGCGAGGTCGGTCACCTTGCAGGCGCCGTTGACGATCACGAAGATCGAGCCGTGCCCTTCGTTGAAGAACATCAGGTCGTCCAGGATGCCGCCGTCGTCGTTCAGCAACAGGCCGTAGCGCTGCTTGCCGGGCGCGAGGTCGGTCACGTCGACGGGCATCAGGGTTTCGAAGGCGGCCGCGGCGTCAGGGCCCACCAGGCGCAGCTGGCCCATGTGCGAAATGTCGAACAGCCCGGCGGCATCGCGCGTGTGCTTGTGCTCGGCCATGAGGCCGGCGGGGTACTGCACCGGCATCGAATAGCCGGCAAATGGCACCATGCGGGCGCCGAGTTCCACGTGCAGGTCGTGCAGGGGCGTCTTGAGCAATTGGGCGTCGGATGAAGTGGAAGCGGCCACGGGGCACTCCAAAGGGGCAGTCGAATTCCATGGCGCAAGCCATGGGCCACCCCTGCTGTCCGCTTTACCTGAGAGATTCGCCCCACGATCGGGGTTTGCTCCTTCGGTGGGCTGCCGCATCGCGTTGATGCGGGCGACAGCCTCTCTCCAGCAAGGAAACGCCGGCATCCGCCAGCGCCTTGTCAGTCCTTTTGCCTGAGCGTTCGGGAAACCCCTGCGCCTTCGGCGGCCTCGCATGGCGAAGCTCTCTCCTGACCATGGGGAGTGTAGTGGATCGCGGCGCCCGGGTCCCCTGCCGACGAGTTTTGCGGGCTCAGTGGACGGTTTCGGAGGCGAGCGGAAGTAACCTCTCGATACGCTCGCGCAGCGATTCGGCTCGTTCCGTACCGGCGCTTTTCTCGACCTCGGTGAGCATCAGTGCGGCGATCGTCAGCATGGCGTCGCGGTCGCGGGCTTCGCGCAGTGCGTCGCGCATCTGCATCGCAAACCTGGGGTCGCGCCGCACGAACATGCGTTCGCAGATGTCGAACAGGAACATCCGGGTGGTGGCCAGCGAGCGCTTGCCGTCGAAATGGTCGGCGGAGGTGGCGGCCTGAGGCGGTTCGGCAACGCGGTCGTTGGGCGCCGCGGTGGCAGAGGGCACCGCCGCTTGTGGATAGTGCAGGTAGCCGCGGCTCATCAATGCGTGCAATGCCTGCTCGGCTTCACCGCGGTTTGCGAACATCGGGCTGAAGTCGGTCAGCGAACGCCGGCCGTCGGCCATCAGCAGCAATGCGCGTTCGCGCTGGCTGAGCGTGCGCTGGCCGCTTTGCAGTTCGTCGCGTGCCTTGTCGGTCTTGGTGGGAAACATGGCGCAACAGCTTTTCGGAAATCGAGGCCTGAAGCATCGTTGCAGCCCGTGACATCTTTGTGAAACCTTTGCACTACAGGTCCGTAAACAAAAAAAAGGGCAGCCCGGTGAAGGCTGCCCGTCTTGTCGATGCCGCGCCGGCTACTTGGCGTAAACCAGGTCGCGCAGCGCCAGCGATATCCACGGCACGTAGGTAATCACCATCAGGCACGCCAGGATCACGAGCACGAACGGCACCAGGTACGTCACGATCCGGTCGAGCGAGATGCGCGCCACCGTACAGGCCGCGAACAGGTTCACGCCAAAGGGCGGGGTGATCATGCCGAGCGCGAGGTTCACCACCATGATGAGCCCGAAGTGCACCGGGTCGATCCCGAAGTGCACGGCAACCGGCGCGAGGATGGGCGCGAGCACGATGATGGCCGCGCTGGTCTCGATGAACATGCCGATGATGAACAGCGCCGCGTTCACGCCCAAAAGGAACATCGCGGGCGATTTCAGCACTTCTTGCAGCCAGTGGCCGATGGCGTCGGGCACGCCCGCGCGCGTGATCAGGAACGCGAAGAGCCCCGCGTTGGCGATGATGAACATGATCACCGCCGACGACAGCACCGACTTGCGCAGGATGAGGTACAGGTCTTTCGGCTTGATCTCGCGGTAGATCACCACGCCCACCACCAGCGCATAGAACACCGCCACCGCCGAGGCTTCGGTGGGCGTGAAGATGCCGCCGTAGATGCCGCCCAGAATGATCACGGGCATCAGCAGCGCCCAGCCGGCCTGCCACGTTGCCTTGCCAAAAGGCATGCGGCCGTCGCCGTCGTTCTTGCCCCAGCCGCGCCACTTGCAGTAGATCCAGACGAACAGCATCAGCGCCAGGCTGATGAGAATGCCGGGACCGAAGCCCGCAATGAAGAGCTCGCCGATCGACACTTCGGCGCTCACGCCGTAGAGAATCATCGGGATCGAGGGCGGAATGATCACGCCCAGCTCAGCGCTCGTGGCCTGCAGCGCCGCCGCGTAGGCGGTGGGATAGCCGTGCTTGATGAGCGCCGGAATCAAAATGGCGCCAATGGCAAAGGTGGTGGCGACCGACGAGCCCGACACCGCCGCGAAGATCATGCAGGTGAGCACGCAGGTCATGGGCAGGCCGCCTTGCACGCCGCCCACGATGCTCTTGGCAAATTCGACCAGCCGGCGCGAGATGCCGCCGGTTTCCATCAGGTTGCCGGCCAGGATGAAGAACGGAATGGCCGCCAGCGGAAACTTGTTGATCGAGTTGAACATCTCCTTCACGGAGATCAGCATGTTGACGTTGGCCACCTGAATGCCCAGGATCGACGCGAGCCCGATGGACACCGCCACCGAAACCGACAGTGCAAAACACAGCACCATCGTTGCAACCATCACGGGCGTCATTGCGCGGTCTCCAGTTCGAGCCGCTTGGGATCGAGAAAATTACCAACGATGCCAAAAAGGCAGAAAAGGGAACCGACCGGCAGCGCCAGGTACGACCACATCATCGACAGGCTTTCGAGCCCGGCCATCGACTGCACGCGGCCGCGCATCGCGTAGTCCCAACCCCACCAGAGAATGACCAGCATCAGTGCCAAGGCGGCGATGCTGACCACGGCGTCGAGCACGCGCTTGACGCGTGGCGGACTCCAGCGGTAGAGCACGTCCACGCTCACCATCGCGCCTTGGCGAAAGGCCATCGGAATGCCGAGGAACACCATCCAGATCAGGCTCATGCGGATCAGGATTTCGCTCCACTCAGCGGGTTGTTCGAGCACGAAACGCGTGACGATCTGGAACACGCCCAACCCGGAGGCGATAACCAGCATCACGCAGGCGGCGATCATCGAGAAGCCGGTGGTCCAGCGCTCGATGCCGAGAAATTTTTCTTTCATCTGCACCTGTCTTCAAAACAAAAAAAGCCCGCCGGACCGATCCGGGCGGGCGGGGGCGTGCCGTCGGGGCGACGGCCGCCGGTTTACTTGTAGTTGCGGATCTTGTCGAGATTGGCTTTGCCGAAGTCCTTTTCGAACTGCGCATTCACCGGCGCCAGGGCCGCAACGAACTTGGTCTTGTCGACGTTGTCGATCACCGTCATGCCCTTGGCGCGCAGGTCGGCCACGCCCTTGGCATCGTCTTCGTCCACGCGCGCACGGTTGGCCTTGGTGCCTTCTTTCGCGGCCTCGAGGAAGGCCTGCTTGTCGGCGGCGCTGAGCTTGTCGAACGAGGCCTTGTTCATCAGGAAGATGCAGGGCGAGTAGACGTGGCCGGTGAGCGACAGGTGCTTTTGCACTTGGTCGAACTTGGCCGCGATGATGACCGACAGCGGGTTCTCCTGGCCGTCGACCGTGCCTTGCTGCAAGGCGGTGAAGACTTCGGGGAAGGCCATCGGCGTGGTGACGATGCCGAAGGTCTTGTAGGCCGCGATGTGCACCGGGTTTTCCATGGTGCGCATCTTCAGGCCCTTGAGGTCTTCGGGTGCCTTCACGTCGCGCTTGCTGTTGGTCATGTGGCGGAAGCCGTTCTCCGCCCAGGCCAGCGCCTTGAAGCCCTTGGCGTCGAACTTGGTCAGCAGGTCCTGGCCGATCGGGCCGTCGAGCACGGCGCGTGCATGGGCCTTGTCGCGGAACAGGAACGGCACGTCGAGGATCTTGGTCTCCGGCACGAAGTTCGGCACCGGGCCGGTCGAGGAGAGCGCCAGTTCCTGGGTGCCGAGCTGTACGGCCTCGATCGACTCGCGTTCGCCGCCCAGCGCGCCGCTGTAGAAGGTCTGGACCTTGTAGCGGCCCCCGGTGCGCTTCTCGACTTCCTTGGCAAAGACGTCGATCGCGACGCCCTGGTGCGAGTTCTGCGCGGTCGAAATGCTGATCTTCATGGTGGTCTGCGCAAAGGCGGTGCAGGCCATGCCCATGCCCAAAACCAGGCCGGCGGCCAGTCGGGTCAATTTCATTCTTCTGTCTCCTGAGATGGAACGGGGGTGTCGCGAGGCGTCGGCTTCGCGCGCAGCCGATGACTATGCCGCAATAACCAATTCGACTGCGTCGGGATTTTCACGGACGTAGTCGCGAATCACCGCCTCGAAATTGGCATCCGCCGAAAGCCCGAGGCGCCTGGCGCGCGCGGTTTGGAAGCGTCCGGGCCAGGTTTTCACGATGCGCTGGATGGCCGGATCGGGCGTGCGGTCGAGCAGGTCGGTGGCGGCCTTGCCGGCCACGCGTTCGAGCGCAGCGGCCATCTCTCCCACCGTGGTGGAAAGCGAGGGCAGGTTGAGCGCAGTGCGCGGGCCCCATTCGGCGTCTCCGGCTTCCGCCGCGCGGAGGATGCCTTCGACGGTGCGCGCGGGCGACGCGATGGCCACGGGCGTTTCGTCGGGCACCGGGCAGGCGGCGCGAATGCCCGCGAGCGGTTCGCGGATCATGCCGCTGAAAAAGCCCGATGCCGCGCCGTTGGGGCGGCCGGGACGCACGCTCACCGTCATCAGCCGCACGCTGCGGCCGCGGATGAAGCCCTTGCGTGTGTAGTCGGCCACCAGTTGCTCGCCGATGAATTTCTGAATGCCATAGCTCGTCTGTGGCGTTGGCAGCGTGTGGTCTTCGATCACCGGCGGCAAGGGCTGCTCGGGCGAATCGCCGAACACGGCCAGCGAGCTGGCAAACACCACCATCGGCCGTGTGCCCACGGCGCGCGCCTTCTCGAGCAGGGCATGCGTGGCGGCAAAGTTGCTGCGCATGCCCAGGTCGAAGTCGGCCTCGCATTCGCCGCTGACCGCGGCGGCCAGATGGAAGATGGCGTAGGCTTCGCGCCAGAGCGCTGCATCGGGCGATGCGAGTTGTTCGTTCAGGTCGCCGAGCGCGCTGGCAATGCGCGCGTCGGCCGCAAGATCGGCCGGCGGCAAGGCGCGGTCGACCAGCGTGATGCGCGAAATGGTCCGGGCCGGTGCGCCCGCGAGCGAAAGCTGCCCCTGCTTCAGCAGCGTTCGGGCAAGGCGAGCCCCCACAAAGCCGGCGCCGCCAGTGATGACGATCTGCATGTGTCTTGTCTCCTTCTGCAACGAGGATAGCGCAGCACGACGCCCCGCTCAGGCGACACTCGCGGCTCGCGCACTCAAGGAACCGGGCGACCGGAAAACGATGAACCTGCGATTCGTTGAAGCCTTTCACTGGGCCGTGGCGCTCAAGAGCGTCACTCGTGCCGCCGAGAAGCTGCACATCACGCAGTCGGCGCTCTCCAGCCGCATTGCAGCGCTCGAGCGCGAGCTGGGCGTGCTGCTGCTCGACCGGCGCGACAAGCAATTCCGCCTCACCGTGGCGGGGCAGCGCTTTCACGCCTTTGCGCAGAAGCTGCTCGAAATGCAGATGCACATCAAGGCCGAGATGGGTTCGGGTGCGGTGCGGGAGGCCGTGCTGCGCGTGGGGGCCATCGAATCGGTGGTGCACAGCTGGCTCACCGGCTGGCTCAAGCACATGCAGGCGACGTATCCGGACTTCGAGCTGGAGCTCACCGTCGAAACCACGCCCGTGCTGGTCGACCAGCTGCAGCGAGGCAAGCAGGATCTGGTGTTTGCCGCGCTGCCGGCCGCCGGCGACGGCGTGCGCACGCGCGCCGTGCCGCCGATGCCCATGTGCTTCGTCGGCCACCGCGAACTGCACCTGAAGCGGCGCTACCGCCTGCCGGACCTGCTCTCGCTCGACCTGCTGACCTTTCAGCGCGGCTCGCAGCCGCACGTGGCGCTGCTCGAACTGTTTCGCGAAGCCGGCAGCCCGCCGCCGCGCGTGCACGCGATCTCATCGATTTCGGCGATGGCGCAGCTGGTGGAGGCGGGCTTCGGCGTGGCCACGCTGCCGCGCGCCGTGGTCGAGCCGCTGGCACGGCGCCTGCCGCTGCGCGTGCTGCCCTGCGACGACACGCTGGAGCCCTTGCCCATCTACGCGAGCTACCGCGACGATCCCTCGTCCCCGTTGCCGGAGGCCGCGCTGGGCTCTGCCGTGGTGCATGCCTCGCACCGGCCGGGGTCATCGAAAAAATCGATGAACTAAGCAAGAAACTTTGCGTTGGCGTTCGTGAGCGCGGATTCCCACAATCCGGCGCATCACATCAAAGCGATGCATCGGGCATCAAGAACGCCAAATGTCGAACTCTCCGTCGCTCGAAGAACAGCCTGGCCCCGGCAGCAGTGCGCAGGCCGTGCGCCAAGCCTGCCGCAGCGGTGCGCTCCGCACCCACACCAGCGGGCTCGCGAGTGCCCACGTGCAGGGCAATCTCGTGATCCTGCCGCGGGCGCACGCCGCCGACTTTTTGCGCTTTTGCCAAGCCAACCCCAAGCCGTGCCCGCTGCTCGGCGTGTCGGAGGCCGGTGACCCGGCGCTGCCGGCGCTTGGCGAAGACATCGACATTCGCACCGACCTGCCGCGCTACCGCGTGTGGCGTGACGGCATGCTGGTGGACGAGCCGACCGACGTTCGCGCGCTCTGGAGCGACGACCTGGTGAGCTTCGTCATCGGCTGCTCCTTCACTTTCGAGCATGCGCTGATGGTCGAGGGCATCGCGCTGCGCCACGTCGAGCAAGGCCGCAACGTGGCGATGTACCGCACCTCGGTGGCCACCACGCCCGCTGGTCCTTTCCATGGGCCGATGGTGGTCTCGATGCGCCCGCTGCGCGCGGCCGATGCGATTCGCGCAGTGCAGATCACCTCACGCTTTCCGGCCGTGCACGGGGCGCCGGTGCACATCGGCGATCCGGCGCTGATCGGCATCCGCTCGCTCGCCGATCCCGACTACGGCGACGCAGTGGAGGTCATGCCCGGCGAGCTGCCCGTGTTCTGGGCCTGCGGCGTCACGCCCCAGGCAGCCATCGCGCAGGCCCGCCTCGCGTTCTGCATCACTCACGCTCCGGGCGCGATGCTCATCACCGATCTTTTCAACCATCAACTCGCCAGCTTCTGAACTAGGAACCCCCGATGAAAAAACTCATGCTCATCCTGGCCGCTGTCGCGGCTGCAGGCACCGCCTCCGCCCAGGTCAAATGGGATCTTCCGTCCGGCTACGGCGTCAACACGTTCCCGGTGCAGAACCTGCAGCAGTTCGCCGAAGGCGTCGAGAAGGCCACTGGCGGCAAGCTCAAGATCGCGGTGCATGCCAATGCCTCGCTCTTCAAGGCGAACGAAATCAAGCGCGCCGTGCAGTCGGCCCAGGTGCCGGCCGGCGAACTCATCCTGTCGGGCGCCTCGAACGAAGCGCCGGTGTTCGGCATCGATTCGATTCCGTTCCTGGCCACGAGCTATGCAGAATCGAAACGGCTGGACGAAGCCTCCCGGCCGCTGCTGGTGAAGACGCTGGCCGCGCAGGGCGTCAAGCTCCTCTACACGGTGCCGTGGCCACCGCAGAGCCTGTACTCCACCAAGCCGGTGGCGACCCTCAAGGATCTCAACCGCACCAAGATGCGCGCCTACAACCCGGCCACCTCGTACATCGCGACGGCCGTGGGTGCACAGCCGGTGACGATCCAGCTGGCCGAGCTGCCGGCCGCACTGGCCACGGGCGGCGTGGACAACTTCCTCACGTCCAGCGCGAGCGGCGTGGACAGCAAGTTGTACGAGAGCATCAAGTACTTCTACGGCGTGGCAGCCTGGCTGCCGCGCAACGCGGTGGTGGTCAACCAGAAGGCGTTCGATGCCCTGGACAAGGCGACGCAGGACGCGGTGCTGCAACAGGCCGCGGCCTCCGAGCAGCGCGGCTGGAAGCTCAGCGAGCAGAAGAACGAGGAGTACATCAAAGAGCTTGCCGCCCGGGGCATGACCGTCGACGTCGGCGCCGAAGGCTTGAAGAAGGAGCTCAAGGTCATCGGTGACCGCATGACGGCCGACTGGATCAAGCTGGCCGGTGCCGATGGCCAGGCGGTCATCGACGCCTACTCCCGGAAGTGAGCGCCACATGTCGCTGACCGCCGATATGGCCACCCCCTTGGACGGCATTGCCGCCACCCCGACGGCGGCGCCGCATGCGCTGCGGCGCGCGCTCGACCGCATCTACTTGGTGGCTGGCGCATTGGGCGCGGGCTGCATCGCGCTCATCTGCATCCTGATGGTGGTCCAGACCCTGGGGCGGCAGTTCGGCTTTCAGACCGGCGCCATCACCGATGTGGTGTCGTGGCTCTGCGCCGCCGCGGCCTTCATGACGATGGCCCATGCCTTCAAGCACGGCGACTTCGTGCGGGTCACGCTGGTGCTGGAAAAGCTCTCCGCGCCCAACCGGCGCCGCTTCGAACTGGTCTGCCTCGCGGTGGCTTGCGTCGCGATGGGATACCTCGCCTGGTGGGCCTGCCGGTTCACGTTCGAGAGCTGGCAGTTCAACGAGCTGGCGCAGGGGCTCTGGGCGCTACCGATCTGGATTCCGCAGATGAGCTTTGCCATCGGCTCGGTCCTGTTTCTGATCGCACTGGTCGACGAGTTCCTGATCGTTGCCCGCGGCGGCATTCCGACCTATGTGCGGCTGGTGGAAGAACGCCACGCGCAGGGCGACTTCTCTTCGGATCTCTGAAAGGCCACGATCATGGACATCCTCACCGTCGGTGCCATTCTCCTGTTGCTGATGCTGCTCATGCTGTCCGGCGGTGTCTGGATTGCCATGACGCTGGCGATCTGCGGCTGGGTCGGCCAGGCCTTCTTCACGACCAGCCAGCCCGGCCTGAACCTGTTCTCGGCTTTCTGGGAAAGCAACGCCAGCTGGGAGCTGGCGGCGCTGCCGCTGTTCATCTGGATGGGCGAGATCCTGTTTCGCACCAAGCTCAGCCAGGAAATGTTCACCGGCCTGGCGCCCTGGCTTGGCCGAATCCCGGGGCGGCTGTTCCACACCACGATTCTGGGCTGCGGCATCTTCGGCTCGGTGTCTGGCTCGTCCGCCGCGACTTGCGCGACGATTGCCAAAGTCTCCCTGCCCGAGCTGAAGAAGCGCGGCTACGACGAGAACATCGCCATCGGCTCGCTGGCCACGGCAGGCACGCTGGGCATCCTGATCCCGCCGTCGATCACCATGGTGGTCTACGCGGTGGCCGCCGATGCGTCGATCATTCGCATCTTCCTGGCAGGCTTCCTGCCCGGCCTGGTGCTGATGTTCCTGTTCTGCGCCTACATCGCCTGGTGGGCACTGCGCAACAAGGCACTGATGCCCGCGGAAGAGCCGCCGACCAGCCTGCGCGAAAAGCTGCGCCTTTCCAAGAACCTGATCCCCTGCGCATTGCTGATCGTTTTCATCTGCTGGTCGCTGGTGGCGGGCTGGGCCACGGCCACCGAGTGCGCTGCCTACGGCGTGGTCGGCGCGCTGGCCCTGGCAGCCTGGAGCCGCTCGCTCACATGGAGCAACTTCAAGGAAGGCCTCTTCGGATCGGCGCGCACGAGCTGCATGATCATGTTCATCCTCGCGGGTGCGGCCTTCCTGACCAAGACCATGGCCTTCACTGGCATCCCGCGCGAGCTGGCCGAGTGGGTCAATTCGATGCACCTGTCGCCCTACGCGTTGATTGCCTGCCTGGTGCTGGTGTACCTGGTGCTCGGCACGGCGCTGGATGGCATCAGCATGATCGTGCTGACCGCCGCCGTGGTGCTGCCCATGATCCAGAAGGCCGGCTTCGATCTCATCTGGTTCGGCATCTTCGTGATCCTGCTGGTGGAGATTGCCGAAGTCACGCCGCCCGTGGGCTTCAATCTCTTCGTGCTGCAGAACATGACCGGCAAGGACAGCAACCGCATCGCGCGGGCCGCGATCCCGTTCTTCCTTTGCCTGGTGGTCTGCATCGGGTTGATCACCGTGTTCCCGCAGATCGTGACGATCGTGCCTGACCTGGTGATGGGGCCGGCGAAGTGATGCACCCGCAACGCCACCCGCTGCGCTTTTAGGGGATCCGCATGAAGCACATCTGGATCGCGGCTGCATTCGCAGCCGCGTCGGGACAGCCTTGCCTGGCGCAAACTGCCGTCCAATGGCAGCTGGCCACCGGCTACCGCGCCGAATCGTTCCACACGCAGAACATCGAGCGCATGGCGGCCGACCTGGCACGCGCCAGCGCAGGCCGCCTGCGCATCGAAGTGAAGCCGAACAACGCGCTGGTGAAGCTGGCGGACATACGGCAGGCGGTGCAGGACGGCAAGGTGCAGGCCGGCGAGACCATCATGACCAGCATGGTGAAGGAGATCCCGATCGCCGGGGCCGACGCCATTCCGTTCGTGGTGGGCAGCTACGCCGACGCAAGGCGCATGTGGACGCTGCAGCGGCCGCTGATCGACCAGCACTTCGCGGCACGTGGCCTCCAGGCACTCTATGCCGTTCCGTGGCCGCCACAGGGGCTCTACACCGACACGCCGGTGCGTACGACAGCCGACTTCCGCGGGGCGCGCATGCGCACCTACAACCAGACCACCGAACGCATTGCCGAGCTGCTCGGCGCAACGCCGGTCGACGTGCCGATGGTCGAGGTCAACCAGGCGCTCGCCACCGGCCGCATCACCAGCATGATCACCTCGGCGGTCACCGGCGTGGAGAACCAGGTGTGGGGCCGCGCGAAGTATTACTACGAGATCAATGCCTGGTATCCGAAGAACATCGTTTTCGTCAACCGGAAGGCCTTCGAGGCGCTTGCACCCGATCTGCAGCAGATGCTGCTGGCCGCCGGGCAGGAAGCCGAGACGCGCGGATGGGCCCTGAGCCAGGCTGCCGCCGCCGACGCCACCAACGAATTGCGCAGCCGAGGCCTCCAGGTCGGTCGCGTTCCGCCGGATTTCGAGGCCGACCTCAAGCGCATGGGCGAGAAGTTCTCGCTCGAATGGGTGCGCTCGGTCGGCAACGAGGCCAACCGCATCTTTGTTCCCTACTACGTCGACAGCAAACGCTGAGCGACCACCCCACCATGCAAGACCAACCCACCCCCCTCGGCAACCGCTGGCAGTTCTGGATCGACCGCGGAGGCACCTTCACCGACCTGGTCGGCCGCGACCCCCAGGGCGAGCTGCACACGCTCAAGCTGCTGTCCGAGAACCCCGAGCAATACAAGGATGCCGCCGTCGAAGGCATCCGCCGCCTGCTGAAACTCAAGCCGGGCGAGCCCGTCACTCCCGAGCGTGTCGAGTGCGTGAAGATGGGCACCACGGTGGCCACCAACGCGCTGCTGGAGCGCAAGGGCGAGCCCACGGTGCTGGTCACCACGGCGGGCTTTCGCGATGCGCTGCGCATCGCCACGCAGGCGCGGCCGCGGCTGTTCGACCGCCGCATCGTGCTGCCCGAGCTGCTCTACCAGCGCGTGATCGAGGCATGCGAGCGCATGGATGCGCAAGGCGGCGTCGTGCAGCCGCTGGACGAGGGCGCCTTGCGCACCGCACTGCAAGAAGCCTTCGATGCCGGCCTGCGCGCATGTGCCATCGTCTTCATGCATGGCTGGCGTTACACCGCGCACGAGTTCGCAGCCGAGCGCATCGCACGGGCCATTGGCTTCACGCAGGTGTCGGTGTCGCACAAGACCAGCCCGCTCATGAAGCTGGTGCCGCGCGGCGATACCACCGTGGTCGATGCCTACCTGAGCCCGATTTTGCGGCGCTACGTGGAACAGGTGTCGCGGCAGATGCCGGGCGTGCCGCTGTTCTTCATGCAGAGCTCGGGTGGGCTCACGCAGGCCGACCGCTTCCAGGGCAAGGACGCAATCCTTTCCGGCCCGGCGGGCGGCATCGTCGGTATGGTGCGCACCGCGCTCGACGCCGGCCATGCGCGCGTCATCGGCTTTGATATGGGCGGCACCTCCACCGACGTGTCGCACTACGCCGGCGAGTTCGAGCGCTCCTTCGAGACCCAGGTGGCCGGCGTGCGCATGCGCGCGCCGATGATGAGCATCCACACGGTGGCGGCGGGCGGCGGCTCGGTCATCGCGTTCGACGGCGCGCGGCTGCGCGTGGGGCCGGAGTCGGCCGGGGCCAACCCGGGGCCGGCCAGCTACCGGCGCGGCGGTCCGCTCACCACCACCGATGCGAACGTGCTGCTCGGCAAGATCCAGCCTTCGCACTTTCCACGTGTGTTCGGTCCGAACGCCGATGAGCCGCTCGACCTGGCCGCGGCACGGAGTGGCTTCGACGCCATGGCGCGCCGCATGTCGGAAGCGACAAGCCGACGCGTGAGCGCGGAAGAAGTGGCGAGCGGCGCGCTGCGCATCGCCGTCGCCAGCATGGCCAATGCGATCAAGCGCATTTCGGTGGCGCGGGGCTACGACGTCACGCAGTACACGCTGCAGTGCTTCGGCGGCGCGGGCGGCCAGCACGCCTGCCTGGTGGCCGATGCGCTGGGCATGGGCAGCATCTACCTGCACCCGCTGGCGGGCGTGCTCTCCGCCTTTGGCATGGGGCTGGCCGACCAGCTGGCGATGCGTGAGCTGGCGCTGGAACGGAAGCTCGATGCAGAAGGGCTGGCCGCGGCGCGCGATGCCGCCGGCACCCTCGCCGCGCAGGCGAAGGGCGAGTTGCGCGAGCAGGGCGTGGCGGATGCGGTCATCGCCTTGGTGCACCGCGTGCAGCTTCGCTATGAAGGCACCGACACCGCGCTGGCCTGCACGCTGCCCATGGCGGGCACGGTCAACCAAGCCATCGCCGCGATGCGCGACGAATTCGAAACCGGCTACCGACGCCGCTTCGCCTTCCTGATGGCCGAGCGCGCACTCGTGATCGAGGCGGTGACGGTCGAAGCCGTGGGGGCCGGCGAACGTGGCGCGCCACCGGCCGCTCAGGCCGACGTTGCCCTTGATTCCCCCGAGCCGCTGGCGGCCGTGCGGATGTATTGCGAGGCCGACGAAAAAGCCGCCGGCTGGCGCGACGCCGCGCTGTTCGACGAGGCGGCACTCACGCCCGGCGCGACCATCGACGGCCCCGCCATCCTCGCGGGCCGCAATGCCACCACCGTGATCGAGCCCGGCTGGCAGGCGCGCGCCACAGCTGCCGGCATCGAGCTGCACCGGGTGCGCCCGCGCGTGGCCACGCAGGCCATGGGCACCAGCGCCGACCCGGTGATGCTGGAGGTGTTCAACAACCTCTTCATGAACATCGCCGAGCAGATGGGCCTGCGGCTGCAGAACACGGCCTACTCGGTCAACATCAAGGAGCGGCTCGACTTTTCATGCGCGCTGTTCGACGTGCAGGGCAACCTCATCGCCAATGCGCCGCACATGCCGGTGCACCTGGGCTCGATGAGCGAGTCGATCAAGACCGTGATCGACGGCAACCCCGGCATGAAGCCTGGCGACGTCTTCGTGCTGAACGACCCCTACCACGGCGGTACGCACCTGCCCGACATCACGGTGGTGACGCCGGTGTACCTGCAAACAGGCGATGCGCGGCCTTCGTTCTACGTGGCTTCGCGCGGCCACCACGCCGACGTGGGCGGCATCACGCCGGGGTCGATGCCGCCGTTCTCCAGCACCATCGGCGACGAAGGCGTGCTGATCGACAACTTCAAGCTGGTGGAAGGCGGCCGGCTGCGCGAGGCCGAGCTGCGCGCGCTGCTGGGGAGCGGCGCGCATCCGTCGCGCAACATCGAGCAGAACCTGGCCGATCTGCGCGCGCAGATCGCCGCCAACGAGAAGGGCGTGCAGGAGCTGCAGGCCATGGTGGCGCAGTTCGGCCGCGAGACCGTCGCCGCCTATATGGGCCACGTACAGGACAACGCCGAGGAGTCGGTGCGGCGCGTCATCACGGCGCTGAAGAATGGCGAGTTCACGCTGCCGCTGGACAACGGCGCGCAGATTCGGGTGCGGGTCACGGTCGATGCGGTCGCGCGTTCGGCCACAGTGGATTTCACCGGCACAAGCGCGCAACTGGCCAACAACTTCAACGCCCCGCGCGCCATCACCATGGCGGCCGTGCTGTACGTGTTCCGCACGCTGGTGGACGATGACATTCCGCTCAACGCGGGCTGCCTGAAGCCCATCGAGGTGATCGTGCCGAATGGCTGCATGCTCAACCCGCTGCCGCCGGCCGCGGTGGTGGCGGGCAACGTCGAAACGTCGAGCTGCGTGACCAATGCGCTCTACGGCGCGCTGGGCGTCATGGCCGCGAGCCAGTGCACCATGAACAACTTCACCTTCGGCGACGGCGAGCACCAGTACTACGAGACCATCTCGGGCGGCTCTGGCGCCGGACCCGGTTTCGACGGCACGAGCGTGGTGCAGACCCACATGACCAATTCACGCCTGACCGACCCCGAGGTGCTCGAATTCCGCTACCCGGTGCGGCTCGACAGCTACCGCCTGCGCACAGGTTCGGGCGGGGCAGGGCGCTGGCGCGGCGGCGACGGCGGCGTGCGGCGCGTGCGATTCCTGGCGCCGATGACGGCATCGATTCTCAGCAACGGCCGGCTCTACGGTGCGTTCGGCGGAGCGGGTGGCGAGGCCGGTGCAGTGGGGATCAACCGCGTCGAGCGGTCTGACGGCACGGAGGAGTCGTTGGAACACATCGGGCAAGTGCAGATGGCACCTGGGGACGTGTTCGTGATCGAAACGCCTGGTGGGGGCGGGTGGGGCGAAGGCGCGGTCTGAAGTTTGCGCTCTGTGGTTCAGGGCGCGATCCCGCCGACGGGGTGCCTTGCTCCGCGAATGTCCTCCGGCCTGCGGCCTCCCCCTTTATTTCGCTGCGCAAGGCACCCCATCAGCGTGCTCGTCATGCAGAGCGGTCGTTGATCGAGCGGAACGACCGCAGCGCTCAGTGGGCACAGGGCGCCGGGTGCTCCCCGCAGCGAAATAAAGGAGGAGCCGAAGGCGGGGGACATTCGCGGAGGGGAGTACCCGGTGGCCCGCCCTCGACACAGGGCCTTAAAGAAGGCTGAAAAATAAAAAGGGCCTCCGAAGAGGCCCCGAGAAAACAGCGCGCGGCTTACATCCCCACGTAATTAGGCCCGCCGCCCCCTTCAGGCGTAACCCACACGATGTTCTGCGTCGGGTCCTTGATGTCGCAGGTCTTGCAGTGCACGCAGTTCTGCGCATTGATCTGCAGGCGCTCCTTGCCACCTTCGGTGGCGACGAATTCGTACACACCGGCCGGGCAGTAGCGGCTTTCAGGCCCCGCAAACTTCGACAGGTTGATGTTCACCGGCACCGACGCATCCTTGAGCGTCAGGTGGGCCGGCTGCTGTTCCTCGTGGTTGGTGTTGCTGATGAACACGCTCGACAGCCGGTCGAAGGTGAGCTTGCCGTCCGGCTTCGGATAGACGATAGGCTTGCACTCCGCCGCGGGCTTGAGGTACAGGTGGTCGGGCTTGTGGCGGTGCAGGGTCCATGGAATGTGGCCCTTGAGCAGCCACTGCTCGATGCCGTTCATGAAGGTGGCAACGCCCAGGCCCTTCTTGAACCAGGCCTTGAAGTTGCGTGCCTTGTTCAGCTCCGTGTAGAGCCAGCTCTTCTCGAAGGCGGCCGGGTAGGCCGTGAGTTCGTCGTGCTGGCGGCCGGCCTGCACGGCGTCGTACGCGGCTTCGGCGGCCAGCATGCCGGTCTTGATGGCGGCGTGGCTGCCCTTGATGCGGCTCACGTTGAGATAGCCGGCCTCGCAGCCGACCAGCGCGCCGCCCGGGAATACCGTCTTGGGCAGCGACATCAGGCCGCCGGCCGTGATGGCGCGCGCGCCATAGCCGATGCGCTTGGCCGGCTTAATGCCCTTGGCTTCGTCGCCTTCGAGGTACCAGCGGATGTTGGGATGCAGCTTCCAGCGCTGCATTTCCTCGAACGGGCTCAGGTACGGGTTGCTGTAGTCCAGGCCGGTGATGAAGCCCATGGAGATCTTGTTGTCTTCCATGTGATAGAGGAAGGCGCCGCCGTAGGTGTCGCTCTTCATCGGCCAGCCGGCGGTATGCAGCACGAAGCCGGGCTGGTGGCGCTTGGGGTCGATTTCCCACACTTCCTTCACGCCCAGGCCGTAGGTCTGCGGGTCCTTGCCTTCGTCCAGCTTGAACCTGGCGATCAGCTGGCGGCCCAGGTGGCCGCGCGCGCCTTCGGCAAACACGGTGTACTTGCCCAGGAGCTCCATGCCGAGCTGGAAGTTCTCGGTGGGTTCGCCGTCCTTGCCCACGCCCAGGTTGCCGGTGGCAACGCCGCGCACCGAGCCGTTCTCGTTGTAGAGCACTTCGGCGGCCGGGAAGCCGGGGAAGATCTCCACGCCCAGGTTCTCGGCCTGCTGCGCCAGCCACTTGGTGAAGTCGCTCAGGCTGATGATGTAGTTGCCGTGGTTCTGGAAGCAGGCTGGCAAAAAGGCATTGGGCGTGCGCAGGCCCGACTTCTCGCCGAGGAACACCATGGCGTCGTCGGTGACGGGCTGGTTCAGCGGGGCGCCCTGTTCCTTCCAGTCGGGCAGCAGCTCGTTGAGGGCGCGCGGGTCCATGATGGCGCCCGAGAGAATGTGCGCGCCGGGCTCGGAGCCCTTCTCGAGCACCACGACCGAGATTTCCTTTTCGTGGTGGGCGGCCAGCTGTTTGAGCCGGATGGCGGTCGAGAGGCCGGCCGGGCCGCCGCCGACGACCACCACGTCGTATTCCATGGATTCGCGGGGGCCGAACTGGGCGAGGATTTCGTCGTGGGTCATGTGGGTCTCGTCGATAATGATTTGAGGCTCGGACGCTTCGAGGGCGCGAAACATTTTATGTGGAGTGCGGAACGTCGCCTCGGCGACTCCGCAACGGCTCAAAAGGACCCTCTTTTCATGGCTTACAGCATCGACCTTTCAGGCCGCGTGGCCTTCGTGACCGGAGCTTCCAGCGGGCTGGGCGCGCAGTTTGCCAAGACGCTGGCGCGCGCCGGTGCGGCCGTGGTGCTGGCGAGCCGCCGGGTCGAGAAACTCAAGGAGCTGCGCGCACGCATCGAGGGCGAGGGCGGCGACGCCCATGTGGTCGAACTCGACGTGACCGACATCGGCAGCATCAAGGCCGCCGTGGCGCGCGCCGAGACCGAAGTGGGCCCCATCGACGTCCTGGTCAACAACTCGGGCGTGAACACCACCCAGCGCCTGCAGGACGTGACCCCCGACGATTACGACTACATCTTCGACACCAACGTGAAGGGCTCCTTCTTCGTCGCGCAGGAGGTGTGCAAGCGCATGCTGGCGCGCGCCGACGGTTCGGCGCCGGGCACCTATATCGGCGGGCGCATCATCAACATCGCCTCGGTGGCGGCGCTCAAGGTGCTGCCGCAACTCGGTGCCTACTGCATGAGCAAGGCAGCCGTGGTGCAGATGACCAAGGCCATGGCGCTCGAGTGGGGCCGCTTCGGCATCAACGTGAACGCGCTGTGCCCGGGCTACATCACGACCGAGCTCAACGAGGACCACTGGCTTTCCGAAGGCGGGGCCAAGCTCGTGAACATGCTGCCGCGCAAGCGCGTGGGCAAGCCCGAAGACCTGGACGGCCTGATCGTGCTGCTGGCCAGCGGGCAGAGCCACTTCGTGAATGGCGCGGTGATTGCCGCGGACGACGGATTCGCGCTTTGAGCTTTCCATCTCACCAGACCCACCGATGAGAATAGAAATCCCTGAAAAGAAGAAGCTGGTGTACGAGATGTGCATCCCCATCCGCTGGGGCGACATGGACGCCATGGGCCACCTCAACAACGGCACCTACTTTCGCTACCTGGAAACCGCGCGCATCGACTGGATGCACTCCATCGGCTTCGAGCCCGAGCCGGGCGGCGAGGGCATGGTGATCGTCAATGCCTTCTGCAATTTCTACCGCCAGATCGAGTACCCGGGTGACGTGCTGCTCAAGATGTACGTGAGCGATCCGGGCCGCACCACCTTCGAGAGCTGGGCCACCATGGCGCGCGCCGATGCGCCCGACGTGGTCTGCGCGGCGGGTGGGGCGACCACGATCTGGGTCGATTTTCCGAAGCAGAAGGCGCTGGCCTTGCCCGACTGGCTGCGCGCGCTGGTGAGCGAATAGGGCGAGATGCCGAGAAGACTGCTGGTGCTTGCGGCGTTCGTGCTGTTTGCCGCTTCGAGTCACGGGCAAAAGGCCGAGATGCCGGCCGAGAAGAATGCATGCCCCGCGAACGCGCCGTTCCTGAGCGCCGACGCATTGAAGAAGGCCGGCGTCGAGTTTCCCGTGTTCAAGCGCTACTGCTACGCGGACAAGTCCGGCAGCCATGCGCTGGTGCTCGGGGAGAAGCAGGACACCCCTTTTTCCGGCGAGCTGCTGTCGTCGGCCATTCAGGCATCGCTCTTCAAGGTGGGCAGCGACGGCGCGCTGACGCGGCAATGGTCGATTCGCGACTTTGCCGGCAAGGCAGATGCAGGCATCAACTTCAGGTCGAAGCTCGTCGAGCTCGCCGATCTCGATGCGGACGGACTGATCGAGCCCATCCTCGTCTATCGCTTCTTTGCCCCGGATGATGAGGGTGGCTTCAGCAGCAGCGATTTCTCGGGTGGCATCAAGATCATCACCTTCCACCAGGGCAGGAAGGTGGCGATCCACGCCATCACGGGTCAGCTGGACGGCGAACGCAGGACGACCGCCAACGCCAACTTCTTTGCGCTGCCCAAGCCTGCGCGCCAATACCTCGTCAGGAAGATGGCCGGCATGTACAGCGCCCGGCAATTCGGCTTCGACAACTCCTACGGGTTCATGCCGCAGGAGGAGCGGGGCGCACGCTGACCGGACACAGGCGAGCAAGGCCGATTCGCGCTTCGCCAAGTGCCTCGCCACTGCAAACCAGAGTTTCACTTGGAGAACCCAATGCTGCGAAAGCTACTGACACTCGTATTCTTGTTGGGTGCCGCTTCAGCGACCGCCGCGGATACGCTGTACACGCTGACGGCACCTCTGCCTGCGGCAAAGCTCGAGTGCTGGTCCCGGCATTTCAAGAAATACGACGAGATCGTCGGGTACTCGAAGCTGGGCCATTTCTTTCTTCGCGCGCGTGCCAGTGACGAGTACATCGTCCTTCATCCCTTCTCGAAGGGCGCGAAGTCCTATGGCGTATTTCCGAGCGTCGCCCGGTTCGAGGAAAAGGTGCTCAAGGACCCCGGCTTCGCTGGCTACGTGCTGCGCGCCGATCACGTGGCACAGGTCCGCAAGCGGGTGGGTCCGTTGAAGACCGAGGAGATCTATATTCCAGAGCCTTACCCGTTTCTGGGTGGCTCCGGCGAGCCCTCGACCTACGGCAAGGGAAATGTCTGGGTCTTCATGCACATCGTTGCCCAGATGCAAGGGCTCTGCGATTAGCCTCAGGCCGGCCGCAGCACGATGCGCGCCTCGAACCCGCTGGCGGCGCCTGCCGGCGGCGAGGCCAGTTCGAGCTTGGCGTTGTGCTTCTCGACGATGGTGCCCACGATCGACAGGCCCAGCCCGTATCCGGCGCGGTCGGAGCTGTGCCGCACATGGCGCTGCTGCAGCGTGGCGAGCTGCTCCGCACTGACGCCCGGGCCGAAGTCGCGCACCGCGAGCGTGCACGGCGCCATCACCTCGATCACCACGCGGCCGCTGCCGCCGTAGCGCAGCGCGTTTTCCACCAGGTTGCGCAGCGCAATGGCCAGTGCGTCGACGTCGCCCGAGGTAACGGGCGCAATGGCGTCGGGCACCTTGAGCGCAAGGCGCTCGCTGATCTGGGGGTCTTTCCAGAATTCCTCCGCCACCGCGCCCGCAAGCTGGACCAGGTTGACCCGCGAGCGGGCGAGCGACGCGCCCGATTCGGCGCGCGAGAGCTGGAGCAGCTTCTCGGTGCGGTGGCTGAGTATCTGCAGCGCGTCGAGTGCGGCCTGGACATCGTTGCGCCGCAGGTCGTGCTCGAGCGCGGTCTGCAGGCGCAGCCGCGCCGCGGCCAGGGGCGTTCGCAGCTCGTGGGCCGCATTGGCGGCCAGCGCGCGTTCGACGTCGAGCGACTGGGACAGGCGCTCCAGCAGGCTGTTGACGTGGTCGCCCACAGAGCGCAGCTCGCGCGGCAGGCCGGGCAGCGTGATGGGCCGCAGGTCGGCGCCGCTGCGCTTCTCGATCTCGCCGGCAAGCTCCTGCAGCACGCGCAGCTCGGTGCGTGCGACGTTGCGCAGCACCAGCGCCAAGAGAGGCAGCACGGCGCCCAGCGGAATGATCAGGCCGTAGAGCGTGCGGTTGAGCGCGGTGCGGCGCTCGTCGAGCGGATCGGCCACCTGGAAGTAGAGGCCTCGCGTAGGGTGCCGCACGGTATAGATGCGCCAGGCCTGGTTGTTGGCGAAGCCCGAGGCCAGCGGCACGTCGAAGGCATCTGTGGGCGCTTCGGCCGAGCGCAGCAGCACGTGCTCGTGAAGGTCCACGATCTGGTAGTTCACGGCGTCTTCCGAGAACAGCTGCTTGGGCGCGACCATCGGCAGGGGCGCGGTAGTGCCTTCCTGCTGCAGCTTGTCGAGTTCCTGGACCGCCATGTCGAACATGCGGTGCGACACCTCGACCAACTCATTGTCGAAGTTGTGGTTGATCTCGCGGTCCACATACCAGACCACGGCCAGCACGCACAGCATCCACACGCCGCCGACCCAGACGATCAGCGTGCGTGTCAGGCGGCCGGCCAGCGTGCTGGGGCCGGAACGGGCGGAACCTGCATTCATTCGTCGTCGCCTGCCGAGGTCGACAGGCGATAGCCGAGGCCGCGCAGTGTCTGGATATGGCTCTTGCCGAGCTTGCGCCGCAGCCGGCTGATGAACACCTCGAGCGTGTTGCTGTCGGCCTCGTCGCCGAAGCCGTAGAGCGCATCGGCCAGGTTCTCGCGGGTGTGGATTCGCTCGGGCCGCGTGGCCATGACGCGCAGCAGGGCCCACTCCTTCTGGGTCAGCACGACCGGGTTTCCATCCTTGCGGACCCGCTCCTGGGCCAGGTCGATCTCCAGCGTTCCAAGATGCAGCACCGGCGCAGTGCCGGCATTACGCCGCCGCTCGACCGCGCGCAGCCGCGCCAGCAGCTCGGCCGGGTCGTAGGGCTTGATGAGGTAGTCGTCGGCGCCGGCATCGAGTCCTCGGATGCGATCGGTGACCTGGTCGCGCGCAGTCAGCACGATGACGATGGGCGGCTCGCGCAGCGCGCGCACCTGCGGCAGCAGCGAAAGGCCGTCGCCGTCGCCCAGGTGCAGGTCGAGCAGCACGGCGGCGTATTGCACGGAGTGCAGGGCGCCCCGGGCTTCGGCGAGGCTGGACGCGACGTCGACAACGAAAGCCTTTGCAAGCAGATAGCTGCAGACGGCGTCTGCCAACGCACTGTCATCTTCGACGAGCAATATGCGCACGCGAGGTCATCTTTCTTCAAAAAACCGAGTCTATCGCCGAGCGACGAAGCGGCCCGGAAGCGCGTCAGCTTTCGTTCAGGCTGCTTCAGGATCGGTTCAGACCAGGAACGTAGGCTTTGGGGTCTCCCAGACTTGTTTTTCCGCTGCTTGTTTCCCTGCTCATGACGCGTGTGCTGAATCTGCCGACTGTTTCCAATAATCTTCGTCCGGGGGCCATGACCCTTCTGGCGCTGGTGCTCCTGCTGGCCTGGGATGCCACCGGCGGCGATCTCGTCCTGGCGCGGCTCGCGGGCACGCCCATGGGCTTCCCCTGGCGGGACAACGCCTTTCTTGTCCATGTGATGCATGAAAGCGCCAAGAACCTGAGCTGGCTGTTCGTGATTGCGCTGTTCGCCGGCATCCGCTGGCCGCTGGGCATCTTGCGGCGACTGCCGGTTCGCGCCCGGGCGCAGCTGGCTGTCACCGTGCTGTTTTCTGTGGTTGCGGTCAGCCTGCTCAAGCACGCAAGCCACACGAGCTGCCCCTGGGACCTGAAGGAATTCGGCGGTGTGGCAAGCCACGTGTCGCATTGGGCATGGAAGGTCTATGACGGCGGCCCGGGCGGGTGTTTTCCAGCCGGTCATGCCTCTGCGGCCTTCGCGTACCTGGGCGGCTATTTCGTTCTGCGCCGGGTGTCGCCGCGCACCGCGCTCGTCTGGCTCGGCGTGTCGCTGGTCGCGGGCCTTGCGCTGGGTCTGTCGCAGCAGCTGCGAGGCGCGCACTACATGAGCCACACGCTGTGGACCGCGTGGATCTGCTGGGCGATGGGCTTTGCCATCGACCTCGTCGCCGCACCCCGGGCCCCTCGACTGCCAGCGGCCCAACCTGCCGCCTTGCATGCAGGCCCTTGATGTCGCGCTATTCGAACTGATCAACGCAAGCGCCGCGGCGCCGGCGTGGAGCATTCATTTCGCGCGCTTTGTCTCCGATGTGCTGCCGGCCCTGCTGGGTGCGGCCATCCTCTGCGGCGGCCTGATCGACCGGCGCCTGCGCTATGCCTGCTTCACAGCGCTGGTAAGCGTGATTGCCGTCTGGCTCTTCGTGAACGTGTTTCGCTCGGTCATGCCGTTCCACCGGCCCGCGTTCTACGGACTGGGCATCCAGTGGGCGCCGCAGGGTGCCCGGCCGGGCTTTCCCAGCCTGCATGCCGCGTGCACCTTCGCGGCGGCGTTCTCGCTCTGGTGCCTGCCCTGGCGCGCGCCCATGTTCGCGGCGCTGGTGTTGGCCGCGGTGGTCGGATGGAGCCGGGTGTTCCTGGGGCTGCACTTTCCATTCGACGTGGTCGTCGGCGCCATGCTCGCCGCCATGGTGTCTATCGTGGTGGAGCGCGGCGTCAGCCGACCGCTGAACCTGGCGCTCAGGGCCTACATGCGGCCCAGGCTGAGAGCGAGAAGGGCGCGAGCCTGAACGCCGGCTGAACGCGCAATTCAGGCTTCCTTCAGTTGCGCTTCCTACAGTCGGCGCATGTCTTTTTCGCGAATCGAACCCGCGCCCGCGCGCGGCATGCAACTGCCCGCAGCCAGTACGCCGTACCTGGCGGTTGTACACGCGCTTTGGGCGCGCATCGACCTGTGGCTCGCACGGCCGCGCTCGGTGCAGCGGGTGGTGGTGTGGCTCGCTATCTATCTCGCTGCGGCTGCCAACTGGCCGCTGTGGAACGAACTGGCACGCATCGGCGGTGCACCCAGTGCCTACCTGCCAACGACCGCCGCCATGGCGGTGCTCATGGTGTGTGCCACCGTGGCACTGCTGTCCTTCACCGCGTGGTCGCGCTGGATGAAGCCGCTGTGGTTCGCGGTGGTGCTGTTGGCGGCGTTCGTCCAGCACTACATGCTCGAGTACCGCGTGGTGATGGACCCGACCATGATCGCCAACGTGCTGCAGACCGACCCCAACGAGGCGCGCGACCTGATGAGCTGGCGCATGGCTTTCCACGTGCTGCTGGTGGTGCTGCTTCCGGGCCTGGCCCTCTGGCGCGCCCGCATCGCCCCGATGCGCTTCGCCTCCAAGCTTTGGCGCAACGCGGCGCTGCTGCTGCTGGCCGTGGCGGTGGCGCTGGTAACGGCCGTCTCGATGAACCGGCAGCTTGCGCCACTGATGCGCAACAACATCCACTTGCGCTACATGATGAACCCGGTGGCCAGCCTGTATTCGGCCGGCTCCGTGCTCATCAAGCCGATGTTCAAGCGCAGCCGCAAGCTGATTCCCATCACTGCCGGCACGGCATTGGGCGCGAGCTATGCGGGACAAGCTCGGCCACCGATGTTCGTGCTGGTGGTGGGCGAGACGGCCCGGGCCGACCATTTCGGCCTCAACGGCTATGCGCGCGACACCACGCCCGAACTGGCCGCGCGCGGCGTGCTGAGCTTCCACGACGTGCATTCGTGCGGCACCAACACGCTGGCCTCCGTGCCGTGCATGTTCTCGCCACTGGGCAAGCAGGGCTATGAATCGCGCAAGGACGACTATGAGAACCTGGTCGACGTGCTCCAGGCCGCGGGGCTGGCGGTGCTGTGGCTCGACAACCAGGCCGGCTGCAAGGACGTCTGCACGCGCGTTCCGAACGCCTCCGCGTTCGACACCCTTTCACCGGCGCAGAAGCGCGCGCTGTGCGACGGCGAGGAATGCCTGGACGACGTGATGCTCAAGGGGATCGATGCGCGCATTGCGGCGCTGCCGGCCGAGCGCCGCGCAAAGGGCGTGGTGCTGGTCATGCACCAGATGGGTAGCCACGGGCCGGCCTACTACAAGCGTTCTGCGCCGGACGTGAAGCGCTTCCTGCCCGAGTGCAGGACCAATGCGCTGGCCGAGTGCGGCCACGCGGAGCTGCAGAACGTGTATGACAACTCGATTGCCCAGACTGATCACTTCCTGGCCCAGACCATCGACTGGCTCAAGGCGCAATCGAGCCGGTACGACCCGGCTTTGCTCTACGTGAGCGACCATGGCGAATCGCTTGGCGAGTACGGCCTGTTCCTGCACGGCGTGCCCTACAGCTTTGCGCCGGAGGCCCAGAAGCATGTGCCCATGGTCACCTGGTTCAGCGACGGCATGAGCCAGCGCCGCAAGCTCTCGCGTCCGTGCATGGAAGCGGGGCTCGATGCGCCGTTGACGCACGACAACCTCTTTCACACCGTGCTGGGGCTGATGGACGTGGGCAACTCCACCTACAAGCCCGCCCTGGACGCACTCGCGTCCTGCCGCAGCAAGACCTGAAGCGCTACTGGCTATTTCTTCTCGCGGGGCAGCCGCCCCATCAGGAAGAACTCGGGGTTCGGCTGCATGCTGCTGAAGCTCGCAAGCCGGTTGCTGAGACCGAAGAAGGCGGTGATCGATGCGATGTCCCAGATGTCTTCATCGTCGAAGCCATGGGCATGCAATGCGGTGAAATCCGCATCGTCGATTTCGTGCGAGCGTTCGCAGACCTTCATTGCAAAGTCGAGCATCGCGCGCTGGCGCGGCGTGATGTCAGCCTTGCGGTAGTTCACCGCCACCTGGTCGGCCACCAGCGGCTTCTTCTCGTAGATGCGCAGCAGCGCGCCATGCGCCACCACGCAGTAGAGGCACTGGTTGGCCGCGCTGGTGGTGGTGACGATCATCTCGCGGTCGCCCTTGGTGAGCGAACCTTCCTCTTTCAGCATCAGCGCGTCGTGGTACGCGAAGAAGGCGCGCCACTCGGCCGGGCGGCGCGCCAGCGCGAGGAAAACGTTGGGCACGAAGCCGGCTTTTTCCTGTACCGCAAGAATCGCGGTGCGGATGTCTTCCGGCAGGTCTTTCAGCTCGGCGAGAGGGTAGCGGTCGGCCATTTTTCGTCTCCTGGGTGAATGCCAGGATCGATCATAGGCAACCGCCGTCCCTTGCCCCGCTCAGGGGCTTCTGTGCCTACTTCAGCGCCTTGCCCTGTGCCGCACCCAAGGGCGTGTGCAGCTGCGAGTTCACCCACTGGCCGAGATTGTCGTCGCGGCCCTGCAGCAGGTAGCGCGTGTCGGGCTTGCCGTAGTTCTGCACCGCCATGGCCGAGAACTTTCCGATGTCGGTCTTCGGGTCGCGCAGGCGGTTCACGATCAGCACTTTCTTCGTGTCGGCGAAGTCGGCCATCATGTTCTGGTCGCCCTCGCTGTCGCCGGCAATGAAGCACGGGCCATAGCCGTACTTGCTGACCAGGAAGCGCTGGATGTTCTTGGTCTTGCCCGGGCCCTGCGTCTGGTCGTAGCCTCGGCGAAACTCGGGCTGGATCACGCCGTTGGCGTCGCGCTCCAGCTCCATGGCCAGCACGCGTTCGGGCGGGTTGTTGTAGCCGAAGGCGGGGTTCGACGAAATCTCCTTGATCACGTCGACGAAGGATGCCGAGCACACCCACACGTCGAAGCCTGCGCTCCGGAAGACGGCGTAGAGCTCCTGCATTTCGGGCTGCAGTCGCAGGCCGTTCTTCCAGCTGACAGACACCACGCCCGCCTGGCCCGGCAACGCGGCCGGCGAGGTCCACTTGACCTTGGCCACGGGCTCCTTCAATTGCCACGCCACCGTCTCCGCCGTGAGCTTGCGCACCTGCGCCTCGGTCATGCCGACGAAGAGATAGGTCACCCACGGATAGGCCGTGTCGTGGTCGAAGGTATCGCCGATCGCTTCGTACAGATATCGCACCTTGGTGGTGAAGGCGATGTAGTGCGGGCTCAGCTTCACCGCGGCCAGCGGCTGGCTGCCCTTGAGGCCGCTGTAGTTCTGGTAGAGCCAGGTGTAGCTCGCCACGATGTCGGGCACCAGGAGGTCGATGTTGACGGGCTTGCCCGCCGCGTTGTTGTGCGCGGGCAGGAAGTCCTTCTTCGGGATGTTCTTGCGCAGCGCCACGTCGAGCTGCGCGGGCGTGGCGCCGAACGCCAGGTTTTCGAGCTGGTAGATCAGCGAGGCTTCCTCGATGTCGAGAAACACGCTGGTGTTGTCCCAGTCAAAGACCACGTAAGGTGGCTTTGCGGCGCTGTAGCCGGAGCTTTGCTTGCCAAGGCTGGCGATCAGGCCTTCGATCTGCGCGCGGTTGAAGGCATCCCAGTGGGCGGGCGAAAGGCCTTTGGCGGGCGAGAGGCTGGCGCAGCCGCTGGCGACGAGTGCAGTGGCGAGCGGGGTGAGGAGGACGAGGCGGCGTTGCATGCGTTCCCTGTTGTTGTGCGGTTGTTGACGAGAAGCACCGAGCGTATCCAGCGCTCGTGACACTTCCGTATCGACCTACGCATCAGCCATGCCAGCTACGCGCGGATGCGTGCGTGCTGCTGTTCGATGAACGTCGCCACCCGGCGCACGAGCTCGCGATTTCCCCCTGCTGCCTCGACGCTCGCGGCGGCCTGCACGGCGACGGTTTCTTCGGTGGTGCGAATGATTTCGTCCGCCTGCGCTGCCGACAGTCCGAAATGGGGTGAAGCGGCGCGCGCCAGTTCGAGGCTCGATGCGTGCTGCCCCGGAAGAATGGCCAGTTCCTGGTAGCCCGTGTGGCCGCCCAGCTGCATGACCAGATCGAAGGCGGGCGCCAAGCGCCAGCGGCCGTCTGCCTGCCGCACGGCGCCATGGTTCTTGACGTGGTCGTCGCTGTTGCCCACGGCCAGGTTGAAAACCAGGCGGCGGAACAGTTCGGCCAGGTCTTCCTGCGGCTGCCGGGAAATGCGCCGCAGCAGTTGTGCCAGTTCGACGTAGCTGCCGCGGCTGGATTCATAGGGCACGTCGAGCAGCGCAGAGGCCGACAGGTAGTGATGGCGCCGCTCGTCTTTCACGGGGCCGGATCGATCGAAACGCTCCACCAGCAAGGCGTGGCCGGATGCCAGGGGCTGCAGCAGGAACGCCGGCACTTGGATGCCACAGGCGCTGGCCAGCCAGAGGGTCGCTGCCTCGATCACCTCCACATCGTGGTCGTCGCCGCGCGACGAAAATTTGGCGATGTAGCGCTGGCCCTCGTGCACGAAGGCGGCCTTGGGGCGTGCGCCGCCCAGGCTGCCGCCGCGCAGCAGCCGGTGCATGTCGGGCCCGATCTCCATGCCGGCTTCGACACGGTGGGACGCTTCGGCGAGCTCCTCCAGCGACCAGAGCATGGAGGGCGGTTCCTCGCTCCGGATGGGCAGCGATTCGGCGAACACCATTGCGCCGATGCGGTCCTCGTTGGTCAGCAGCAATGCATTGATGTCGGACAGGGGCTTGCCATGGCGGATCTCGAGCACCTTGCGCCCCCAGCTGTCGGGCAGGGCATCGCGCAGCGTGAGCGGCATGGCGCCACCCTCGCGGATGCGCCGCTCCGCAAGCACGAAGGCGGCATCGCGCAGTGGCAGGTGCTCGGGGTTGAGCGGTGCGGCCGCCGGATCTTCGAGATAGCGCCGCCCGTAGGCAAACTCGCCGGACTCCACCACACCGCGGCGAACGATCTTCATCAGGCCGGCCGGTTGCACCCGTTCGCCGGTGTGGTGAGCAAGGCCGACGTAGATGCTTCGCTCGTCATCGGCGGCGTCAGAAGTCACGTTCGCCCTCCGCGATCACGCCCGCGGCGCCGTGCGTGGCCGACCTGCGTACGCGGCGCTTCGCGGCCAGCCCCGCGGGGGCCGGGGCTACGCTGTCGATTGAATCGATCTCGCCCAAGAGCCACAGCGCATGGGCCAGCAGGCCGATGCTGGTGCCCGGTTTGCCGGATTCGAGTGCGCGCAGGGTGTTGGGTGAGCACAGCAGCCGCTCGGCCATTTCGGCGACCGTCCATTCGCGATGGACCCTGTGCGCGCGAAGGCGCTGGCCGAGCCTTTCAAGGGGGAGGGCGGTTTGCGAGGGCAGGGCCGAGAGGCTGTGGCTGCTTTTTGACATCAATAAAATGACTATTAAACGGCTTAAGAGTCATTTTATTGCGTATTTCTGCATATGGGAAGCTGCGCTATCCGGGCAGTCCAGGTCTTGGCGTGTCGGGTTGCTGAAGCACGCGAGATCGCTCTCGTCCTTGAGCCCCACGCCGGTCAGCCCTTTTTGCAGCGCCTCCCGCATCAGCCAGGCGAGCTTGAACGCGGCGGCTTCGCAAGGCAGGCCTTCGGGCCGTACGTTGGAGATGCAGTTGCGCTCGGCGTCGTGCCGGCCGCGTTTTGGCGAATGGGTCAGGTAGATGCCGAGGCTGTCGGGCGAGCTGAGCCCCGGGCGCTCGCCGATCAGCATGACCGACAGGGCCGCCCCGAACAGTTCGCCCACCTCGTCGGCCAACGCGACGCGCGCCTGCGTCGCGATGACGACCGGGGCAAAGCGCGTCTCGGCCGGCAGCTGCGAGCGCAGCGCGGCAAGGAGCGGTGCGGCATGACGCGCCACGGCGAGCGAGGAAAGGCCATCGCCGATGACCACGCAGACGTCGCAATCGCGGCTCGCACCTGCGCGCAGGCGCTCCGCGTCGGCGGGGTCGAGCTGCCGGCCGAGGTCGGGGCGGCGCAGGTAGGTCGTGCGGTCCTCGGCGCGGCTGCGCGCCCGCATCACCTGCCAATGCTGTGCTTGCAGCGCGGCCTCGAGCGCGTCGACGTCGAGTGCCGCGTGAATGGCGTCGCGCGCCATGGCATGGGCCCAGCCGAAGCGCAGCGTCTCGTCGGTCGGCATGCCGGCACCGGCGCGGCCCAGCGCCAGCCGTGCCGGCGTGGCCGAACGCCACTGCGCCCAGGGGTTCGGCGTGACGCTGTCTTTGTTGCCGCTGTTCATGGCCCGAGTGCGGTGAGCCCGCTCATGTCCGCCAGCAGGCGGTTGGCCGAGGGCGGCGCGAGTTGGCCCGCCGGATCGGTGATCTGCATGCGCTGCAGCCAGGCCTCGAATTCGGGTGCGCGCTTCAGGCCCAGCGTCTGCCGCAGGAACAGCGCGTCGTGGAACGAGGTGCTCTGGTAGTTGAGCATCACGTCGTCGGCGCCCGGAACGCCCATGATGAAGTTGATGCCCGCGGTGCCGAGCAGCACGAGCAGGTTGTCCATGTCGTCTTGGTCGGCTTCGGCATGGTTGGTGTAGCAGATGTCGCAACCGAGGGGCAGGCCCAGCAGCTTGCCGCAGCAGTGGTCCTCGAGCCCAGCGCGGATGATCTGCTTGCCGTCGAAAAGATATTCGGGCCCGATGAAGCCGACTACGGTGTTGATGAGCAGCGGCTTGTAGCGGCGGGCCAGCGCATAGGCGCGTACCTCGCAGGTCTGCTGGTCGACACCGAAGTTGGCGTTGGCCGACAGCGCGCTACCCTGGCCGGTCTCGAAATACATGACGTTGTTGCCAACGGTGCCCCGGTTCAGTGCCAGCGCCGCGGCATAGGTCTCGTCGAGCAGCTCGGGCGTGATGCCGAAAGAGAGGTTTGCCTTTTCGGTGCCCGCGATCGACTGAAACACCAGGTCGATCGGCGCGCCCGCTTCGGCGAGCTTGAGCGTGTTGGTCACGTGCGTGAGCACGCAGCTTTGCGTGGGAATCTCGAAGCGCTGGATCACTTCGTCCAGCATGTGCAGCAGCCGGCCCAGCACCTGCATGCTGTCTGACACCGGGTTGAGGCCGATCACCGCGTCGCCCGCGCCATAGAGCAGCCCGTCGAGCGTGGAGGCCGCCACGCCGCGCAGATCGTCGGTCGGGTGGTTGGGCTGCAGGCGCACGGCCAAGTGGCCGGGCAGGCCGATGGTGTCGCGAAACCGCGTGACCACACTGCACTTTTTGGCGACCGACACGAGGTCCTGGTTGCGCATGAGCTTGGACACGGCCGCCACCATTTCGGGTGTAAGGCCAGGCGCCAGCGCCGTCAGCGTCTCGGTAGTGGCCTGCTCCGAGAGCAGCCAGTTACGGAAGTCGCCCACCGTGAGGTGCGACACCGGCGCAAAAGCCTGTGCGTCGTGGCTGTCGATGATGAGGCGCGTGATGTTGTCGCTCTCGTAGGGAATCAGCGCTTCGGTCAGGAACTGCTTGAGCGGCGTCTCGGCCAGCACGTGGCGCGCCGCCATGCGCTGCTGCGCGGTGGCCGCGCCGACGCCCGCCAGGTAGTCGCCCGAACGCGCCGGGCTGGCCACGGCCATGACCTGCTTCAGGTCGTCGAAAGCGAAAACCTGGCCGGCGATGGTGGTGCGATAGCGCATCTTTCGTTCACGCGATGGTGCTCGAAGAAAGCATCTCGTCGGGCGCCGCCGCCTTGCGTTGTGCCGAGGTCAGCAAGAAATAGCCGTAGGCCGCCGCCATCAGCGCCAGGAACAGCAGCGTGAGCATGGCGTTGAACCACACCATGGCACCGAGGCAGACCACGCCCAGCCCGAGCGCAACGGCCGGAAACACCGGATAGAACGGCGCGCGGTAAGTGCGCAGCAAGTCGGGCTCGCTCTTGCGCAGCTTGAAGAGCGCGGCCATCGAGATCAGGTACATCACGATGGCGCCAAGCACGGCCATGGTCACGATGTTGGCGGTGAGCGTCTGGCCGCCGAACTGCACCCACTCGTCGCTGAAGATGGCCACCACGCCGATCACGCCGCCGGCCACCAATGCGCGATGCGGTGTGTCGAAGCGCGGGCTCAGGCCGGCAAAGTAGCGCGGCAGGTAGCCCGCACGCGCCAGCGCGAAGATCTGCCGCGAGTAGCCCATGATGATGCCGTGGAACGACGCAATCAGCCCGAAGAGGCCGATCCACACAAGCATGTGCAGCCAGCCGCTGTTGTCGCCCACCACCGCCTTCATGGCCTGCGGCAGCGGGTCGTTGATGTTGGCGAGCTTGCGCCAGTCGCCCACGCCGCCCGCGAAGATCATCACGCCGAAGGCCAGCACCACCAGCGTGACGATGCCGGTGGTGTAGGCGATGGGAATGGTGCGGTGCGGGTCGCGTGCTTCCTCGGCCGCCATGGCCGCGCCCTCGATGGCCAGGAAGAACCAGATCGCGAAAGGTATGGACGCGAAGATGCCCGAGATGGCCGCGCCGTTGAGCACGTTGCCGCCGGCCCAACCGTTGGCGACGAAGTTGGCCATCGACCAGCCCGGCGTGACCACGCCCATGAACACGAACAGCTCGAAGATCGCGAGCACCGTCACGAAGAGTTCGAACGCCGCCGCAATGCCCACCCCGATCCAGTTGAGCCCGATGAAGATCACGTAGGCACCCAGCGCGAACCACTTCGGGTTGATGCCGGGGAACTGCACGTTGAGGTACGCGCCGATTGCGAGCGCAATCGCCGGCGGTGCAAATACGAACTCGACCAGCGTCGCAAAGCCCGCCACGAAGCCGCCGGTCGGCCCGAAGGCGCGTCGTGCATAGGCGAAAGGGCCACCCGCATGCGGAATGGCGGTGGACAGCTCGGTGAAGCTGAAGATGAAGGTGGTGTACATCGTGGCCACCAGCACCGTGGCGACCAGGAAGCCGAGCGTGCCGGCCGTGTTCCAGCCGTAGCTCCAACCAAAGTACTCACCCGATATGACCAGGCCCACCGCAATGCCCCAGAGCTGGACCGGGCCGAGCACTTTCTTCAGGTGACCGGTGCCGGCCGGAGCAGCGATGGCGGCCGGTGTCGCTTCGATGGACTGCATGGGGCTTCCTCTCTTTTGGCGGATGTTGACAGTGCACATGCAGCAAAGCAAGGGCTGTTCCACCGCTGGCCATAATCATGCTTTCCCCCATTCTTCCGAGGTATTCCAGTGAAGTCCTTTTCTTCTTCGTCGATCTTCTGCGCTGCTTTCTTGTCCGTGTGCGCCGTGTCCACCGCGTGGGCCCAGTCCGCGCCCGTCACCACGCCAAGCGGCCTGGTCTACCAGTCGCTGAAAGAGGGCACCGGCGCATCGCCCGCGGCGACCGACGTGGTCAAGGTGCACTACCGCGGCACCTTCCCCGACAGCGGTAAGGAATTCGACAGCTCCTACAGCCGCGGCGAGCCGACCGAGTTTCCGCTCAACGGCGTGATCCCTTGCTGGACCGAGGGCGTGCAGAAGATGAAGCCGGGCGGCAAGGCCAAGCTGACCTGCCCGCCGGCCATTGCCTACGGTGCGCGCGGCGCGGGCGGCGTGATTCCGCCGAACGCCACGCTCAACTTCGAAGTCGAGCTGGTGTCCGTCAAGAAGCGCTGATCGCCCAGCGTGTCCGAGTGAAGCTCAACCTGGCTGGTACTGGAACAGCCAGGTTTCCGTCAGCGTCTTGTCACCGGTCCTCAGGTAGAGCCGCATGTCGATGGGCTCGTTGCCTTCGGGCGTGAAGTCGAACTGCGCGCGCCAGTGGCCGGGCACGCCGTTGGGCACGGCTTCGGCAAAGACGTAGGAGAACTTGCCGCGCGGCGCGGTCAGCACCAGCTCGGGCTTCACGCCGAAGGGCACGGTGGTGAGCGGTTGCCCGATGAATTCGACCATGAACTTACGCACGCCCGGCGGACGCGGTTGGCCCGGCTGCCCGCCGCGCCCGATGCGCGTGGCCACGCAGCGCGCGAGCGGCGAGGGAAACGGCTCCTGATCGGTCCAGTGCAGGCGGTACTGCAAGCTGTAGCTCGCGCCCGCCTTGGCATCGGCCTTGGGCACCCAGAAGGCCACGATGTTGTCGTGGATCTCGTCGTCGGTCGGAATCTCGATCAGCTGCACCGAGCCTTCGCCCCAGTCGCCCAGCGGCTCGATCCACAGGCTCGGGCGCTTCTCGTAATTGACGCCGTCCTGGTAGTGGTCGAACGATCGATCGCGCTGCAGCAGACCGAAGCCGCGCGGCTTCGTGTCGGCGAACGCGGAGGCGCGGGTCTGCATCGGGTTGTTGAGCGGGCGCCAGATGCGCTCGCCCGCGCCGTTCCAGATGGCGAGGCCGTCGGAGTCGTGCACTTCGGGCCGCCAGTCGATGGCGGTGGGCTTGATGGTTTCCGAATACCAGTACATCGAGGTGAGCGGCACCAGCCCGAGGCGCGACACGTCGCGGCGCAGGAACAGGCGCGCGTCGATGTCCATGATCACCGCCTTGCCACGCTGCATCACGAACTTGAACACGCCCGTCACGCTCGGCCCTTCGAGGAGCGCGTAGACCGTCATCGAGGTGGTGTTGGTGGCGGCCGGCGTCTCGAAGTAATAGCGCGTGAAGGTCGGAAACTCCTCGGGCTTGTCGGGCACCGCCACGTCCAGCGCAAGGCCGCGCGCCGACAGACCGTACTGGTACAGCTCGCCGATGGCGCGGAAGTACGAAGCGCCGAGGAACGCGACCCAATCGTTCTTCTTCCAGTCGAGCTTGCCCTGGTCGCCCAGGCGGCTCTCTTGCAGGCGGAAGCCCGCAAAGCCCGCGCCGGGCGGCAGGGCGCGCGCCGGGCTGTCGGGCGGCATCGAGAAATAAGAAGGGCTGTAGAGCACCTCGCGCGCAAAGGCATCGCCATCGGAATTCTCGAGCACGTGCATGCGCACCGGCGTCTGGAAGAAGCGGCCGAGGTGAAAGAAGGTGACGGGAAAGGCGCCGGGGCCATCGCGGAAGAGCGCATTGGCCGGGTCGAACTTGATCTTGCCGTGGGCGTCGTAGTCGATGCGCTCGAGCACGTCAGGCGCGAGCGGCGCGGCGGCGGCATACGGCTGCGATGCCAGGCGCTTGGCATGCGCCACCAGGCGGTCGAATGAGAAAGGCGAAGGCTGGCTCAGCTGCAGGCCATTGGCGGCCAACGCTTCTTCAGGCAGTCCAAGGGCGGCGAGTGCGGCGGCGGCACCACCTGCGGCAAGGAAGGATCGGCGATCAAGCATGTGTTTCTTGAGGGTTGCGAGTCTTGGAAATACGTTGGGGAAAAGACGCTGGGGATGCACGGGACGGCGCGGCATCGTTGACGAGTGCCGGTCGGTTGCTGCCCAAAGAAAACCATCCTAGCGCAGCCTGCGCCAGGATTTCCGCGGCGGGGAGCGCCGAGCATGCCTGGTTGGCGGGGCGTCTAGCGTCAGCCAACTTGCGCTGCCCAAGCCGGACAAGGCCGGGAGTTGAGCCTTGGGCGGAAAATTTGTGCGTTTATGTATCGGCGTTGTCCGTCGCACTCAGCGCGTAGACGGCATAGACCGACACGCCAAGCAACATCAGGATCAGCGGCGCGAACAAGGTGTAGGGCAGGCCGAAGCCTTCCAGCACCCGGTAGGTCGAGTCCAGGCGCAGGCGCGGATGGCCTTGCGTCAACTCGGCGGCCCTGCGCAGCCCCCATCGAAACTCGGCGCCAGTGGGCCGCACCGATGGGTGCTGCGCGGCGCGGCCTACTCCAAGCCAGCACATCGCATCGAAGGCCAGCACCGAGCCTGCGGGCGCGCGGTCGTTGAAGGTCGCCAGAACGGCCTGCACATGCTGCGGCTCGAGGTACATCAGCACGCCTTCGGCGAACAGGAACACCGGTTGCCCGTGACGCTTGCGCGGCAGGTCGAGCTGCTCCCACCAGCGGGCCGAGGTCAGGTCGAGCGCGCGCACGTCGTGGCGCGTGTTGGTCTCGGGAATCAGCTCGCGGCGCAGCGCGAGCACCTCGGGCAGGTCGGCGTCGGTCATGCGGCACTTGTCGTCGTCCAGCCATTGAAAGTAATGGCTGAGGCCGCAGCCCATGTTCACCACGCGCGCACCCGGGTGCTGCTTGAGGAACTCCTGAGCCAGGCTGCGAAAACGCCGCGTGCGGCTCAGGATGCCGTAGATGGTCGTCCGGTCTTCGGGCAGGGCCTGCCCGTCATCGCGGATCTTCTCGAGGATGGATGCGGCGTAGGCGTCCCGCACGGCCATGTGCGGAAACATGGCGTCGCCCGACGCGCGCGCGGCCAGGGGTATCCGAAGGGTGGAGGGGACGGCCGACAGGTTTCGCGCGGGCTTCTTGGTTGTTGTCATGGGCGCTGCCGCAGGGTCAATGCGCGAGTCTGGCCGCTCCCCGTGCGGGGGGCAAGTCAGCTTTTCGTTAACCCTGGACGCGTCCATGTTCTCCGGCGGCGTTCTCGCCGCCGGTCATCGCCGCCTACTTCGCGGTCGGCATCACGAACTCGGCACCCTTGCCGATGCTCTCGGGCCAGCGCTGCATGATCGACTTCTGCTTGGTGTAGAAACGCACGCCTTCCTCGCCGTAGGCATGCATGTCGCCGAAGAGCGAGCGCTTCCAACCGCCGAAGCCGTGCCATGCCATGGGCACCGGGATCGGCACGTTGATGCCGACCATGCCCACCTGGATGCGGCGGCTGAACTCGCGCGCCACGTTGCCGTCGCGCGTGAAGCAGCTCACGCCGTTGCCGAACTCATGGTCGTTGACCAGGTCGACCGCGTCCTTGAAGTTGGCCACGCGCACGCAGGAGAGCACCGGGCCGAAGATCTCTTCCTTGTAGATGCGCATCTCGGGCGTGACGTGGTCGAACAGCGTGCCGCCCATCCAGAAGCCGTCGCCGCAGCCGGCACCGGCCTTGCTGCCGTCGAACTGGCGGCCATCGACCAGCAGCTTTGCGCCTTCCTTCTCGCCCTGGGCGATGTAGCCCGTGATGCGCTCGTGCGCCGCGCGCGTGACGATCGGGCCCATCTCGGCCGCAAGGTTCTCGCCGTCGAGTACCTGGAGCGTCTTCGTGCGTTCGACGAGCTTGGGAATGATCTTGTCGGCCACGTCGCCCACCAGCACCGCCACGCTGATCGCCATGCAGCGCTCGCCGGCCGAGCCGTAACCGGCGCCAATCAGGGCGTCTACCGTCTGGTCGATGTCGGCGTCGGGCATGACCACCATGTGGTTCTTCGCGCCGCCGAGCGCCTGCACGCGCTTGCCGTTGCGCGCGCCGGTTTCATAGATGTAGTTGGCAATGGGCGTGGAGCCGACGAAGCTCACGGCCTTGACGTCGGGGTGCTCGAGCAGCGCGTCGACCGCAGCCTTGTCGCCCTGAACCACGTTGAACACGCCATCGGGGAGGCCCGCTTCCTTCAGCAGCTCGGCCATGCGCAGCGACGGAGTCGGGTCGGTCGGGCTGGGCTTGAGAATGAAGGTGTTGCCCGCGGCAATGGCCACCGGGAACATCCACATCGGCACCATCACCGGGAAGTTGAACGGCGTGATGCCCGCCACCACGCCGAGCGGCTGGCGCAGCGTCCAGTTGTCGATGCCGGTGGAAACCTGATCGGTGAAATCGCCCTTGAGCAGCTGCGGAATGCCGCAGGCGAACTCGACGATGTCGATGCCGCGCGAGACCTCGCCCTGCGCGTCGGTGAACACCTTGCCGTGCTCGGCGGTGATCATGTGGGCCAGCTCGTCCTTGTGCAGGTTGAGCAACTCCAGGAACTTGAACATGACTCGGGCGCGGCGGATCGGCGGCGTGTCGGCCCACTTGGGGAACGCGGCTTGCGCGGCGGCCACGGCGGCATCGACGTCGGCCTGCGAGGCAAGCACCACCTTGCCCGTGACCTTGCCGGTCGCCGGGTTGGTGACGTCTTGCGTGCGGGTGGAACCGCCGGCGGCGTGCTGGCCGCCGATGAAATGGGCAATCTGCTGAGTCATTGGGTCCGCCAAGAATGAAGTGAGGCGTAGTCTAGAAAGGTGAAGGGCGCCTGCCTAGACCCGGTGGTTGAACTGTTTGTTCGCCATGGTGAACAATGCGGCCATGGATCTGCAAAAAGCCGAATCTCTCTGGGCCCACCTGCACTGGCTGATCGTGCTCGGCCAGCAGGGCAGCTATACCGCCGCCGCGGCGCGCCTGGGCGTGAGCAAGGCCGCCATGAGCCAGCGCATTGCCGAGCTGGAGCGGGCCGTGGGCGTCACCCTCGTGCGCCGCACCACCCGCAGCATGCGGCTGACTGAGGCCGGGCAGCAGCTGGTCGATCAGACCCGCGACCCCTTCGAGCAGATCGCCCACAGCTTCCTGCAGGCCCAAGACCATGCCGGCGAACCGCGCGGCCTGATCCGGGTCACCGCGCCGGTCGCGCTGGGGCGGCAGCAGTTGCTGCCCAGGCTGGCCGACTTTCTGCTGGCGCATCCGTCGATCCGCGTCGAGATGGAGCTTTCCGACCGGCTGAGTTCGCTCGCGACGGAGGGCTTCGACCTGGCGGTGCGGCACGCGGCATCACCGCCCGACACGCACGTGGCCTGGCGGCTGTGCGACACCAGATCGGTGCTGGTGGCCAGCCGTGCTTACTTGCGCCGCAAGGGCACGCCGCTGGCGCCGCCCATGCTGGCCGACCACGACTGCCTGCACTATCCGCGCGGGCAGGAAACCAACGTCTGGTCGTTCGAGCGCCGCACGGGTCGCACGCGCCTTGGCGAGCGGGTCACTGTGCCCATTGCCGGTCCGCTGGCAGCAAACAACAGCGAGGCATTGCGCGATGCGGCTCAGGCCGGGCTTGGCATCGCGCTGCTGCCCGACTTCAGCGCCCAGTCGGCGCTGCAGGCAGGCAAGCTGGTCGAAGTGCTGCCCGACTGGCAACCGACGGGCGCCTTCGCGGACCAGATCTACGCCATACGCCCATACTCGCTGCACATTCCGCGCGCGGTGAACCTCTTCGTGAGCCACTTGAGGGACACTCTCAAGGCCGGATTCCAATTGCCGTAGCGCCAGGCGCTTGGCTCCACTTCACGCACTCGAACGAATACAGGACAAGGAAAGCAATGAGCACACTCGACATCGTCGGCCTCTGCGGCAGCCTTCGCAGCGGTTCCATCAACCGCGCGGCACTGAACCTTGCCGGTTCGCTGATGCCTGATTCCATGCGCATGGAGGTCGTCGAATGGCGTGAGGTCCCGCCGTTCGACGCCGACCTTCTGGCCCACGGTTACCCCGCGCCGGTGCAGGCATTGCGCGAACGGATCCGCCGGGCCGATGGGCTGCTGATTGCCACGCCCGAATACAACTTCTCGATTCCCGGCGTGTTCAAGAATGTGATCGACTGGGTCAGCCGCGGCGAAGACCAGCCTTTCGCCAACAAGCCCGTGGCTATTCTCTCGGCCACGCCGGGGCCGCTTGGCGGCGCGCGCGTTCAGTACGACCTGCGCCGCGTGATGCTGTTCGTGAACGCCATGGTGCTCGTCAAGCCCGAGATCTTCATCGGCGGCGCGGGCGGAAAGTTCGATGCGGAAGGCAACTGCACCGACGAGACCACCCGCAAGTTCGTCGGCGACCAGATGAAGTCGTTCGAGAAGTGGATCGGCATGGTGAAGCGGATGGCCTGACCCAGGCTTCGCTTCAGGTCGACGACGCGAGCAGCTGCGCCACCAGCAGCTGCGCCGCCGGCGACAGAGTCTCGCCGGTCTTGGTGGCCATCAGCAGCCGGCGCACGGCCCAGGCGTCCTTGAGCCGCACCACCTTCAGGTCGAGCGCGCTCACCTGCGCCTTGCAGGCCGCGAGCGGCACCACGCCAATGCCGAGGTTGGCCGCGATCATGTGGCACATCGCATCGAAGCTGCGCACCTGCACGCGCAGGCGCATCGGAATGCCCGCCTGCTCGGCCGCGCGCGAGGTGAGTTCGAGCAGCGAGCTGCTGCGGTTCAGGCCCACGAACTCGTGCGCGAGACAGGTCTTGAAATCCGTCCGGCGTGTGCGCGCAAGCGGGTGCTGCCTGGCGCACAGCACCACCAGCTCGTCGGTCTGGAACGGCGCCACGTCGAGCCCGTAGGCCGGCGTGTTCTCGGCGAACACGCCGACGTCGGCCAGGCCGTCGACCAGCGCGCGCACGATGTCTCCGCTCAGTTGCTCCTCGACCTCGACACGGATGTCCGGGTGCTGGCCCAGAAAGGCGGCCAGCGTGGCCGGCAGGAACTCGGTGAGCGCCGACATGTTGGCCCACAGGCGCACGTGGCCGCGCACGCCGCTCGAGTAGTCGCCAAGCTCGTTGCTGAACTGCTCGAAGCCCTGGAAGAGCCGCATCGCATGCTGCATGGCCACGTGGCCGGCGGGCGTGAGAGCAATGCCTTGCGAGCTGCGTTCGAGCAGCTTCGATCCGGTGGCAGCCTCGAAATCCGAAAGCCGTCGGCTCGCCGCCGAAAGGGCCAGGTGGCAGGCCTCCGCGCCCTTGGTGATGCTGCCCGACTGGGCCACTGCGCAGAAGAGGCGCAGCGTGACGAAGTCGACGCGGGCGGGGTTGATGGGGGTGGCCACCCGGCCATTCTAGAAAGCCTTCGCGTTTTGCGAAGGCCCCCTGCGATCAAAGCAATTCCGATCCTCGTTCTTCGTTCGTAGAGTGGAGGTATTCCACAGGAGACATGCAGACATGAACGCACTCGAAGGCCTCAAGGTGCTGGAGCTCGGCCAGCTCATTGCCGGACCGTTCGCCGGCAAGACGCTGGCGGAGTTCGGCGCCGACGTGATCAAGGTCGAACCTGCAGGCGTCGGCGACCCGCTGCGCAAGTGGCGGCTGCTGCGCGAAGGCACCTCGGTGTGGTGGGAGGTGCAGTCGCGCAACAAGCGCTCGGTGTGCCTGGACCTGCGCAGCACCGAAGGCCAGGAGGCGGTGCGCGCGCTGGCGCTCGAGGCCGACGTGCTGATCGAGAACTTCAAGCCCGGCACGCTCGAAGGCTGGGGCCTGGGCTGGGAACAGCTGCACGCACTCAACCCCCGGCTCATCATGCTGCGTATCTCGGGCTACGGGCAGACCGGCCCCTACCGGGACAAGCCGGGCTTCGGCGTGCTCGGCGAATCGATGGGCGGGCTGCGCTACCTGAGCGGCGAGCCGGGCCGGGTGCCGGTGCGCGTGGGCGTTTCGCTCGGCGACACGCTGGCGGCGCTGCACGGTGTGATAGGCGTGCTCACGGCGCTGCACCACCGCACGGCGCATGGCGGGCAAGGGCAGTTCATCGACGTGGCGCTTTACGAGTCCGTCTTCAACGTGATGGAAAGCCTGCTGCCCGAGTACGACGCGTTCGGCGTGGTGCGCGAGCGTGCCGGCAGCGCGTTGCCGGGCATCGCGCCCAGCAACGCCTACAAGTGCATCGACGGGCACCACGTGCTGGTGGCGGGCAATGGCGACAGCATCTTCCGCCGCCTGATGCGGGCCATCGAGCGGACGGACCTGGAGAACGACCCCGAGCTGGTGCACAACGACGGCCGGGTGCGGCGGGTTGAAGAGATCGACGCCGCCATCGAAGCCTGGACGATGCAGCGCAGCCGCGACGAGGTGCTGCTGGTGCTCGATGCGGCCGGCGTGCCGGTGGGGCGCATCTACTCGGTGGCCGACATCGCCACCGATCCGCAATACCTGGCGCGGCAGATGATCGTGGAGGCGACCACTGCCGACGGAGAAATGCTCAAGGTGCCGGGCGTCGTGCCCAAGCTCAGCGCCACGCCGGGGCGCATCGCGCATCCCGCGCCGCGGCTCGGCGAACACACCGGCGACCTGCAGGGCGCGGGCTGGCCGGTGCGCCACGCCCAAGAAAGCGAGGCCGTATGAAAGAAGGCAAGGGCAAGCGGCTCTTCATCAACGAAGTGGCCACGCGCGACGGCTTCCAGATGGAAAGCCGCTTCATTCCGACCGACGACAAGATCGCGCTTGTCGACCGTCTGAGCATGCTGGGCTACGCGAAGATCGAGGTGACCTCGTTCACTTCGGCCAAGGCGATACCGGCGCTGCGCGACGGCGAGGAGGTGATGCAGCGCATCGCACGCCGGCCCAGCGTGGTCTATACCGCGCTGGTGCCCAACCTGCGCGGAGCCGAGCGTGCGCTGGAGAGCCGCATCGGCGAATTCAACATCGTCATGTCGGTGAGCGAGACCCACAACCTCAGCAACCTGCGCATGACGCGCGAGCAGTCTTTCGCGCAGCTGGCCGAAGTCATCGCGCTGGCCAGGCAGGCCGGCGTGCCCGTGAACGTCTCGCTCTCATGCGTGTTCGGCTGCCCGATGGAAGGCGAAGTGCCGCTTGCCGTGGTGCAGGAATGGGTCGACCGTTTCGCAGCGCTGCGGGTGCAGGGCATCACGCTATGCGACACCACGGGCATGGCGTTTCCCACGCAGGTGCAGGCCCTCTGCGAAGCGGTGATGGCAAGGCACCCCGGCCTGCAATGGACGGCGCACTTTCACAATACGCGCGGCATGGGCCTGGCGAACACGGTGGCCGCGGTCGAGGCGGGCATCGAGCGGCTCGACATGTCGCTGGGCGGTATCGGCGGCTGCCCGTATGCACCCGGCGCGACGGGCAATGTGGCCACCGAGGACGTGGTGCACATGCTGCAATGCATGGGCTACGACACCGGCATGGATCTCGAAGGCCTGATCGGCGCCGCGTCGGAGCTCGAGACCCTGGTGCAGCATGACTTGCCGAGCCAGGTTTCCCGTGCCGGACATCGGCTCACGCGGCATGCGCCGCCGGCGGACTTCAACGACATCGCGGCGCGTGCGCATGCGCGCCGCGGCAAGGAGCTGCACGCATGATCGACCATCTGGACCACCTGGTTCTCACCACCACCGACGAAGAGGCTTGCACCCGCTTCTATGTCGACGTGATGGGCATGGCGCTGGAGACTTTCGGCACCAGCCGCAAGGCTTTCCGATTTGGCAACCAGAAGATCAACCTGCATGTGAAGGGGCACGAGTTCGAGCCCAAGGCGCAGCTGCCGACGCCGGGCTCGCTGGACCTGTGCTTCATTGCGAGCGTGCCGCTCGAGGACGTGATCGCGCGGCTGAAGGACAAGGGCGTGCCGATCCTCGAAGGCCCGGTGATGCGAACCGGCGCCACCTCGCGCATCCGCTCGGTCTATGTGCGCGACCCCGACCTGAATCTCATCGAGATCTCCGAGCTGGTGTCCTGAACGCCGCCGGAAAGACCGCCACCCTCAAAAAATATCGGAGACAAACCATGAAACCCACTCATCGCATTCTGGCCACCGCAAGCCTTGGCCTCGCACTGGCCGCCTCCGCAGCCGGTGCCGACACCTGGCCCACCAAGCCGATCACCTTCATCGTCCCCACCGCACCCGCTGGTTCCACCGACATCATGGCGCGCATGGTGGCAGACCCACTCCAGCGGGCATTGGGCCAGCCCATCGTGGTCGACAACAAGCCCGGCGCCAGCGGCAACATCGGCACCGAGGCAGTGGCGCGGGCCGCGCCCGACGGCTACACACTGCTGATGCAGTACTCGGGCTACCACGTCGGCAACCCCGCACTCTTTCCGCAGATCAAGTGGAACCCGACCAAGGACTTCGTGCCCGTGGCACTGGTCATGCGCGCACCGCACGTCGTCGCAGTGAGCGGCAAGCTGCCGGTCAACTCCATGAAGGAGCTGATCGAATACGGCAAGAAGAAGAAAGAAGGCGGCCTGTTCTACGCCTCGTCGGGCAACGGCTCCATCCAGCACATTGCGGGCGAGCTGCTGTCGCGGCAGGCAAAGCAACCGATGACGCACGTGCCCTACAAGGGCTCCGGCCCGGCCATCAACGACCTGATCGCGGGCAACGTCGACATGTTCATCACCACGCCGCCCTCGGTCATCGGCCACTTTGCAGGCGGGCGCATCAAGCCGCTGGCCTACACCGGCAGCAAGCGCCATCCGTCGATGCCCGACGTGCCCACCTCGGCCGAGGCTGGCCTGCCGGGCTACGAGGTGGAATCGTGGTTCGCGGTGTTCGCACCGGCCAAGACGCCGCCCGAGGTCGTCGCCAAGCTCAGCGCAGAGATCAAGAAGATCGTCGAGAGCGAGCCGTTCCGCAAGAAGGTGGACGAGCAGGGCGCCTTCGCAACCTACATGGACCCCGCGGCATTGGGCAAGTTCGTCGACCAGGAACTGGCGGCCTGGGCGAAGGTGATCAAGGAGGCGGACATCAAGCCGGACTGAGCGGCCGTCGGCGCCAGGATTGGCGGCAAACACCGCCAGGGTGATTGTCGCGAGGACGCAATGGGGGCAGCGTTGGTGCCTTTGCGAGCCTCGCGGTACTGGCACCGCCATCAGCGTGTGCGCCGCTGGGTGCGCTGAGTTCGTGTGCCGAGCCAGCGCATGACACTATCGGCGCATCGCAATCGCCCCCGGCTTCGTGCCGCTTTTTCTTTTGGGCCTCGCGTTGCAGATGTCTAGCGGCTCGGCTTTCGCATAGAACCTAAGCGTTATTTGTCCGACGCGCGTCGTTGCGGTGCCGCGACTCGCGGTGTGAAGTAAGTGGCGCTTTCGAGCTTAATCAGCGCGCTGCGAGATTCCGCGACATTTGTTCTGGCCTCTCGATCCCAGAATCCGGGCACGTGGTCGCCGGCATCGGCACCCCAGCACGTTGCCTTTCGCAGCGTGCGTTGCTGTCACATGGGCGATCAGGGAAGAACGAGATGAATAAGAATCTGTACCGTATTTTGTTCAACGCCAAGCGCGGTCTGAGGATGGTCGTGCAGGAGACCGCGAAAAGCACGGGCAAGGGTGCCGCCAAGGCCACAGGAGGCGGCGGGGCGGCGTCAGCGTCGGCAGCGGTGGTGCTCTTCGGTGCGCTGGTGGCGCTGCCTGGACAGGCCCAGATCGCCGGCGCGCCCAATGTCCCCGGCAACCTGCGCCCCACGGTGCTCGTGGCCCCCAACGGCACGCCCCTGATCAACATACAAACTCCGAGCGCCGCCGGTGTCTCGCGCAACGTCTACAGTGATTTCAACGTCGGCACCAATGGCGCCATCCTGAACAACAGCCGTTCGAATGTGCAGACCCAGCTCGGCGGCATCGTCCAAGGCAATCCTTATCTCGCCACAGGTGCCGCCCGCATCATTCTCAACGAAGTGAATGGCGGCAACCCGAGCCAGCTGCGCGGCTACATCGAAGTCGGTGGACAGCGCGCCGAAGTGGTGATTGCCAACCCCGCCGGCATCAACGTCGATGGCGCTGGCTTTATCAACGCGTCGAGAGCGACATTGACAACGGGCACGCCGCAGTTCAACGCCTACGGCGGCCTCGACAACTTCCTGGTGCGCGGCGGCACCATCACGATCAACGGCGCCGGCTTCGATGCCAGCAGGACCGACTACGCGGCCATCCTGGCACGCGCCGTCGAAGCCAATGCCGGCATCTGGGCGACCGAGCTCAAGGTGGTCACGGGTGCGAACCAGGTCAGCGCCGACCACAACCAGATCACGCCGACGGCAGGCACGGGCACGGCCCCCACCTTTGCCTTGGACGTCGCAGCCCTTGGAGGCATGTTTGCCGGGAAGATTTTTTTGGTGGGCACCGAGGCCGGCCTGGGCGTGCGCAACGCCGGCAGCATCCAGGCCGCGCCGGGCGCCACGGCACTGGCGGGGGCGGGGCAGCTCGTCGTCACCAGCGCAGGGCGTTTGGAGAACATCGGGACGATCCAGGCCTCGGCCGATGCGAACCTCTCGGCCTCGAACCTCGCCAACAGCGGCACCATCAGCAGCGGCAGCAATCTCAGGGTCACGACGCAGGGGAACCTGGTCAACTCGCTCAATGGTACGGGGGGCACGCTCGAAGCCCAAGGCGTGCAGCTCGCCAGCACGGCGGGCGACATCGACAACCGCGGCGGCACCATCCGCCAGACCAGCGGCGTGGCGCTCACCCTTGCCGCGCCGACGGTGAGTAACACGAGTGGCGGGGTGATCGGTCTCGAACCCGCACCGACGCCGACCGCTGGAACGGGAGGAACGACCGGCACGGGCACCACGTCAGGCGGCACCACCGGCACGGGCTCGACATCCGGCACCACCTCCACGACGACCAGCGGAACGACTNGGAACGGGAGGAACGACCGGCACGGGCACCACGTCAGGCGGCACCACCGGCACGGGCTCGACATCCGGCACCACCTCCACGACGACCAGCGGAACGACCTCGACGACGACCACGGCCCCTGCACCGCCTCCCATCGATCCGGGCACCATCACCGCCACCGGGGCAATCTTGAACGATGGCGGCAGGATCTACGCCGGGGGCCCGATCACGCTGCAAAGCGCGAACCTCATCAACAACGGCGGCACGCTGAGCGTCGCCAGCATGGCGCTGAGCCAGCCGAGCTTCTCCAACAACGGGGGCACCCTCAACGTTTCCGGCGCGTTCACGGGCAATCTGGGCACCTTCGACAACTCGGCAGGGACGCTGAACGCCGGCAGCCTGAACATCGCCACCAGCGGCGACCTCGTGAACACCGACGGCGTGCTGACCAGCGCCACCGACGCGACCCTTTCCGTGGGCGGGACGCTGGAGAACACACGAGGAACGATCTCGGCGACGGGTGCGCTGACCGCGAACGTGGCCGGAACGACCGTCAACGACGCCGGAACACTCGTCTCCAACCAGGCCCTGACCCTCCACACCGGCTCTCTCTCCAACACCCAGGGCAGCATCCAGTCGGCGCAGGCCGGTGTGCAGCTCGCGGTGGCGAACCAGCTCCTCAACGGCACCGGCGGCACCATCGGAGCGGCCACCGATCTCAATGTGCAGGCCGGTTCGCTGGTCAACGGCGGCAGCCTGCGCGGCGCGAACGATGCGACGGTGGCGGTCGGCGGCACCCTGACCAACGACGGCAGCATCACGACCGGACGCCATGCGACGATCGCTGCGGGCAGCTTGCAAGGCAGCAGCACCGGTGTGCTCGGCGCCGGCATCCAGAGCGACGGCACGCTGGCTGCGGCGGGTGACTTGGTCGTGACGACCAGCGGTGCCCTGGTGGCCCACGGCACCAACCTCGCGGCCGGCAATGCCACGCTGCACGGCGCGAGCGTCGATCTGTCATCGAGCAAGACCAGCGCGGCCAACATCGCCATCACCGCCACCCAGGGCAACGTCACCACCAGCCAGGCCGCGATCAC
>NZ_LMCQ01000023.1 GCF_001424835.1 Variovorax sp. Root318D1
TGCCATCACCGCCACCGGTGGTGGGCGAGACTCCAACATCCTCATACGCGGCAGCGAGATTACTGGCGGAAAGAACGTGAGTCTCGCGGCGGACAACAGCATCACGCTGGACGCCGCAGCCAATTCCAGAGAGCAGAGTTCCACCAGCCACAGCAGCAACGCCAGCATCGGCGTGGGCTTCACGTTCGGGGAAAGCAACGGCCTGACGATCGAGGTGGCGGCCGGCAGTCAGAGCGGCCGGGACAACGGGACCGATGGCACGTGGACAAACACCACCATCCATGCGGGCCAGCAAGTGAATATCACCAGCGGTGGCGACACCATTGTTCGAGGTGCCACAGTTTCGGGAAACCGCATCAATGCCGACGTGGGCGGCAACTTGCACATCGAGACCCTCCAGGACACCAGCACCTATCACAGCCAGAACAGTGGCGGTGGCTTCAACGCCACCATCTGCGCTTGGTATTGTTACGGCGACAGCAGCGTGAGCGTCTATGCCAACAACATGCGCGGGGATGGCAATTTCGCGAGTGCGACGCAACAGAGCGGATTCCTTGCGGGTGACGGCGGTTTCGGCGTCAACGTGGCGGGCAATACCAACCTCGTGGGCGGCGTGATCAGCAGCACCGATGCGGCAGTCAATGCAGGCAGGAACAGCTTCGCGACAGGCAGTTTGACGACGACCGATCTGGTCAACCACGACACCTTCCAAGGCAGTGGGTACAGCGTCAACTTCAGCACCAGCACCTCGGGGACGAGTTCGGGCAACGTCGGCATCGGGAGCAATGATGTCAATCGCTCGAGCCTCACGCAAAGCGGGATTTCGGGGTTTGCGGGCAATACGGCGGTACGCACCGGGGTGGACAGCACCAACGGACTGCGCATGACCGACCGCGAGCGAGCCATGCGGGAGATTGGGGCGCAGGTGACGATCACCTCCACGGCGTCGGGCCAGTTGATCCAGTTGGGACCAGTGGCCGTGCTTGCGGCACTCGACGCGTTGGAGGGGTTTTTTACACCCGCGCCGACCAGCCCAGGTTCGCAGCCGCTGACCCCTGCGCAGCAGGCGCGCAACGAGATCGAACAGATCCGCAGTGATCCCTCTCTTACGGAGCAGCAACGCGCAGGTTTGCAAGGACTGGAAAACTTCCTAAACGCAGCGGAGAAGGTTGTGCGCAACGCCGCGTCCGCCGGTGATCAGGTCGTGCAGGAGCAAGACCCGAACCTGCAGAACATGCAGTTCTTTTTCCCGCCGGTCAATCCGGCCACCGGTGGTGCTGTAGGAGGAGCCGCCGCTGGCTCAGGGATCGCGGCAGGGGGATTGCAGCAAGATCCCAACAACGGATTGTTGATCCCGCCGAATTTGTCGAGCCTTGGAGAACTAATCACGCCCCAGTCTGGATCGCTTTTCTTAGTGTATCAATTCGTGCAAGGGATCATGCAGTCGACTGTGAATGCTGCGACTGGAGGCGGAGGAGGAGACGGGACGGGGCCAACCGGAGGCAATGGGGCCGATACCTATGGAACGCCTCCAAATGGAGCGAGTCCGCCACCCGACGGCGATAAAAATCAGAATGAAAAGCAAATCGATGAGCGAAATGCTCGGCATATTTTTCGAGAAGCAGATGGTCACCTGCGAGACACGCCAACCAATCGTCAATTGCTTGAAGATGTTGCCAATAATCCAAGAAATGATCTTGGTACGGATAAATGGGGAAATAGTTGGCATGCATCCTTGGATTCGAATGGAAACCAAGTCTGGGTGCAGAGTCGCGGTGGCAGAATTATCAATGGCGGAATAAACAACCCTCCGCGAACAATGGATCCAAATACAGGGCTATCATCACCAATTCGTCCAGGAAAGTAACAATATGCCCAGCAATGAACTGAATCCTTCCCAAGCATATCGAGCGATGTTTAATTTTTTGCAAGCCTACTATGAGCGGACCGGTGCAGATGACATCGGAGCGCTTTTGGGGAGCATGCAATTGCTTGGAGACGGCATACCTGCGGACTCAGCCATTTGGTCCGAATGGTTGCTTGTGGTGGCCAAAGTTTCCAAGGAGTCTTGACTGGCTTACTCGCTTGGCGTAGTCCCCAATGGAAGTTTTTGCGCCGAGATTCAAAATGAACAAAGATCAAGAATTGGCCCTCGAATATCAAAGGACACTCATATACCTAGGGTTGGAAGATATTTCTGCCGTGTTCATGCTTCCGGAGATTGGTGGAGGGCAGGGAGTAAATGAAAACGGTCTATGGGTGAGCGCTGTCACGAGATTTTTACGCGTCAACCTTCGCTGCGGGTTCATCGAGATTTCGAGTGGGGGGTGAGTTGATTGAAGGCAATGACTCCCTCGGTTCATTAGAATTGATTTATGAAAATTCTTCTCCAGATGGGCGACCGGAAATATGGATGGGAATTCAATTTTCGGCCACGAAGAGACTAACTGATTTATTGGCGGCCAATAATCTAATGCGCTGGGAGGCAATGTCTGAGCAGGTGAATCAAGTATTTGTCAATACAATATTTGACGCATATAAAAATTCATGATTCGTCGATTGGCGCCTGAAAGTTCGCGATGAGTCGCGTGAAAGTGAAGAATGAAATATCAGTCAATCTGCGCCGCGGTGTTTGCCTGTGTCGCGCTCGCAGCCTGCCGAACCGCGCCCTTGTACGAGCCCACTCGGCGTGCCCTGGTTGCAGCAGAAGAGGACGAAGAGCGAACCGTCGTCGGCCAGCCTGTGCCGGGCACTGCAATTGCGCAGCTTCGCATCAGCATGAGCTACGCAGACGCCCTCAAGGTCATGGGCAAGCCGAACGCAGAAACGGTGAACAACACCGGCAAGGCCTGGATTCCCACTTTCAACGGAACGGACCGATGGCGCCATTACCTCGCCTACAAGGGACAGGGCGTTCTCGTCTTCGCCGGCGCGGCAGGCGGAGAGATCGCCGAAATCTCCCGTACCAAGTCCTACACCCCCGATGTGCTGATCCAGGTCGTGCACAACCCCAAGGACAGTGGCCGGTTCTGAGGCCACGAAGTTCGATAGAAAAATGAGAATGAAGCTGTCACACCCTTTTTTGCCGTATGCCGCCGCTGCCATCGCGGTGGTCGCTTGCGTGTTTCTGTCCGGCTGCGCCACCAAGCTCCCCCAGCCCATCACCGGCTACACCTGCTGCAACCTGCGCCCCGACTACGGCTGGGTCTCCAGCACCAACATGCTCGGCGGCCCTATCGTGCCGGCCGGTGAACCGGTGGTGCTCGACACCATGAAGCGCGACAGCTACTTCTGCGGCACCATCGGCGCCGACTACGTCTCCCTGCGCGACGATGCCGCCCGCAGCAAGGAGGACGCCTTGCGCTGGGCACGCCAGATCGTGGTGCCCACCGACCCCCGGGTGGCGCTCGGCAGCTGGAGCCCCGAGGTGCAGAAGGCCGTCTACGCCGCCAAGGTCGTGCCCGGCATGNCGCCAGATCGTGGTGCCCACCGACCCCCGGGTGGCGCTCGGCAGCTGGAGCCCCGAGGTGCAGAAGGCCGTCTACGCCGCCAAGGTCGTGCCCGGCATGACCCGCCCCCAGGTGCTGATGGCGCTGAGCTACCCCTCGCGCAACGACACCAAGGACCTGAACGCCAGCAGCTGGCGCTACTGGACGACGCAGGAAGACGAACCGGTGGACATCCTCTTTGGCGCCGATGGCGCCGTGAGCGGCTTCTCGGGCAAGCCGTCCGCCGTCCGCACCGTCGAATTCAGGCGCTGACATGAGCTGCCATTTCACCGGCGTGCCTCGGCGCACGCGCATGGCCGTGGCCGTGGGCCTGGCTTTGGCCACCTCTTCGTTGTTGGCGATTGCGCAGCAGTCCCCGACCACCCCCCAGCCCTTCGTCGAACAACAACGCCAGCAGGAACGCGAACGCGCCCTGCGCGAGCAGAACGAGCGCACGGTCGACCAGCGCCTGCAGGCGGCCCCGCCCGCGCCCACCCAGCGGATCCCGGCTTCCGAAGCCCCGTGCTTTCGGATCGACCACGTGCTGCTGGTCGGCGAGCAGGCCGAGGCCTTCCGGTGGGCTGTCGCTGACCTGTCGGGTCCCGAAGGCAACGATGCGCCGCTCGGCCGCTGCCTAGGCACCGCGGGCGTCAACGTGGTCCTGGCCCGCGCCCAGCAGGCCGTCATCGCGCGCGGCTTCGTCACCACCCGCGTGCTGGCTGCGCCGCAGGACCTGTCCAGCGGCACCCTGACCCTGTCGCTGGTGCCCGGGCGCATCGCGGCCATCCGGACCACGCCCGATGCCTCGGCCACGCTGCTGGGGCGTGGCGCCTTGCTGGGCTCCGCCATCCCCGCACGGCCGGGCGATCTCTTGAACCTGCGCGACATCGAGCAGGGGCTGGAGAACCTCAAGCGCGCTCCCACGGCCGAGGCCGACATCCAGATCGAACCCTCGACGGCCGCGAACGCCCGGCCCGGCGACAGCGACCTGGTGGTCAAGTACGTGCAGGCCAAGAAGTGGCGCCTCACCCTGAGCCTGGACGACAGCGGCACCGAGGCCACCGGCCGCTACCAGGCCGGCGCCACCGTCTCCATCGACAACCCCTTGGGCCTGAACGACCTGTTCTATGTCAGCGCCAACCACAGCATCAACAACCACTTCCTTTCGGAGCCGAGCTACGGCACCGAGGGCCAGACGGTGCACTACTCGCTGCCGTACGGCTACTGGATGCTGGGGGTCACCGCCTCCAACAGCCAGTACCACCAAAGCGTGGCGGGGCTGAGCCAGGACTACGTCTATGCCGGCAAGACCAACAACGCCGAAGTCAAGCTCTCCCGCTTGATCTACCGCGACCAGCGCCGCAAGACGACCTTGGCGCTGAAGGGCTTCCGCAGGGAGTCGCGCAACTTCGTGGACGACACCGAGGTCGAGGTGCAGCACCGCGTGGTGGGCGGCTGGGAGCTCGGGCTGAACCACAAGGAGTTCATCGGCGACGCGACGCTGGAAGGCACGCTGGCCTACAAGCACGGCACGGGCGGCTTGGGGTCCATCGCGGCGCCGGAGGAGCAGTTCGGCGAAGGCACCTCGCGCATGCGGCTGTACACGGCCGAGGTGAGTCTGAATGCGCCGTTCAAGCTGGGCGACCAGAAGCTGCGCTATTCGGGCCTGGTGCGTGCGCAGTGGAACCGCACGCCGCTGACGCCGCAGGACCGTTTCGCCATCGGCGGGCGCTACACGGTGCGCGGCTTCGATGGCGAGACCAGCCTGATGGGCGAGCGCGGCTGGCTGATCCGCAACGACATCGGCTGGGCCATGGGGCAGAGCGGGGCGGAGCTGTATGTCGGCGCCGACTACGGGCATGTCGGTGGACGTTCGACCGCGGACCTGCTGGGCCGCAATCTGGCCGGGGCGGTGATCGGTGTGCGGGGGCAGTGGAGCAAGCTCAGCTATGACTTGTTCATGGGGGCGCCGATCAGCAAGCCGGAGGGGTATCGCACGGCCAAGGTCACGCTCGGGTTCAACCTGAATGCGAGCTTCTGATGGATCTCGATCCGAGATTCACCTGCAGACCGGAGCTCCGGTTCTCCCGGCTTGTTTGGAACGCAGGTGTCAGTTTGGTCGGTTTGGGAATCCTCATGGCAACGTCTGCCTGCACTGGTCCTGCGAGGCAGGTTTCGCCCGTTGCTGCTGCAGAAAAGAAAGCTTCGCAAGTGATCATTGACCGTTGCTTGAAGTCGATCAGACAGGATGATGTCGCGAAGGCCGTATGCCAGTTTCACTGGGAGGTGTTTGGGCGTGCCGGAGTTCGTTGGTCCGCGTCTCATCTGAATCCCGATGGATCTCTACGTGAAAGTCGCGCAGTGTTCGATGTGACTTTGCGCGAGCGGACCGCGTTAGTGCAGCGGAGCTGCATGAACTCATGGCTGGCCAAAGAGGAGGAAAAAGGTCCACCCAACCTAGACCCTGCGTTGCTAGGGCCACAGCAGGCTATTTGCTTTTTCGCTGCCAAGCAATTCTTCGAAAGTGCCAACGTCCTGGCAGATGAAGCAACCAGGAAACCGTGGGCTGATAGGACGACCAAATGATGATCGCGAGCAGAAGAGAATGAAGCGCTGTTAGGTCACACGACCGTCTCTTTCGCTGCCAGCAGTGGGCGAGTCCGGCAAACAACTAGAACCACGGCCTTTGCTCTCGGCCGTGCTCGGCTTCAACTTCAACTCAAGCTTCTGATTCTCCATGCCCCTTGGCGTGCCAAATACTCCGGCCATGTACGGCATCCTGCGCGCCAAAGACCGCTGGGACGTCTGCATCGTGCGCGATGGACAACGCCATCGAAAAGCCTTCATGTTCAGCGTGCATGGCGAAGAAGCCGGACTCGCGGCTGCTCAAGCCTGGCGAGACCGGATCGTGGCAACCTATCCGGCCTTGAGCCGGCGAGAACTGGCGCAGCGCGCACGGGCGGACACCAAAGAGGAACTTTCAGGCATCTTCTGCCGTCGTGACGCCGATGGTCAGCCCTTGTTCTGGACTGCCCATACGCAGTGCGCACCCGACAAGAGGCTGCAAAAGGCGTTCAGCGTCAGCCGCTACGGCGAGCGTGCAAGGGACATGGCCATCCGAGAACGCGAGCGGCAGCTGACGCAGATGCGCGGCGTTGTCTTCGGGTTGCTGGATGCCGGGGGGCGCCAGCTGTTGGAGCAGCACGCCGGTTTGCCGGAGCCAGTCGTGATCGAGCCGATACCTTGGCCGGTGCCAAGCACCGGGCCAACCAACAAGAGCAACACCTCGGGCTTTGCCGGCGTGCATCTCCTGAACAACCGGCGCGGAAAGCCTCGCGCCTGGTCTGCTCGCACTCGCGTCGGACGCGTTACGCAGTCCAAGCTGTTTTCGATCGCAAAGTATGGCGATGCCAAAGCCAAGGAGTTGGCCATCGCCGAGCGCCAACGGCAACTGGAGAAGGTGGCCCAAGCGGCGGACATACCCGCAGCACCACATGCCAGCTGACGCTGCTAGCCCGCAATCAGCTTCTGCACCAGCTCCGCCGTGGTCGCCGCCGCGTACTTGCGCATCAGTCGCGCGCGGTGCAGTTCCACCGTGCGGTGGCTGATGCCCAGCGCTTTGCCGATCTCCTTGGACGTGAGCCCGCGCATCACCTGCGCCGCCACCTCGCGCTCGCGCGGCGTGAGCTCGGCCTTGACCGCGCGGCGCGAGCCCAGGTCTTCGAAGGTCCAGATGCCGGCTTCGTGCGGCGCGGCGCGGTTCATGGCGTGGCCGGTGACGTGGCACCAGAAGGTTTCGCCGGCAATGGCGCCGTGCAGGCCGCCCAGGCGCTTCATCATGCGGTTGTCGGCATAGCGGCCGCTGGCGTTGAGGAACGGCTCCATGCGCTTGCCGATGCGCTCGAACTCGACCACGCTCGGGTAGAGAATGCTGAACGAATGCCCGACCAATGCAGAGGGCGTTGCACCAAAAATCTCGCACACCCGCTCGTTGCAGGCCACGATGGTGCGGTTGCGCGAAACCACCATGCCCACGGGGGCATGCTCAAAGGCCAGCCGGTAATCGATCTCCTGCATCGGGGGTCACCATTACGAAATACTACGTATGCGACTACGTAGTATCGTTCAAGGCTCTCTCGCAACGCTTTCGCCAACTCTCCACCATCCATCAAGGAGCCCGAGTGAACAAGATTTATCCCTCCGCAGACGCGGCACTCAAGGGGGTCGTGGCCGACGGGCAGACGCTCGCGGTCGGCGGCTTCGGCCTGTGCGGCATTCCCGAGGCGCTGATCGATGCGCTGCACGACTCCGGCGTCAAAGATCTCACCTGCATCTCCAACAACGCGGGCGTCGACGGCTTCGGCCTCGGCAAGCTGCTCGAAACCCGGCAGATCAAGAAAATGATCGCGTCGTACGTGGGCGAGAACAAGGAGTTCGAGCGCCAGTACCTCGCGGGCGAACTGCAGCTCGAATTCACGCCGCAAGGCACGCTGGCCGAAAAGCTGCGCGCGGGCGGCGCGGGCATTCCGGCCTTCTTCACCAAGACCGGCGTCGGCACGCAAGTGGCCGAGGGCAAGGAACTGCGCGAGTTCGACGGCGAAACCTACGTCATGGAACGCTCGCTGGTGCCCGACGTGGCGCTGGTCAAGGCCCACGTGGCCGACAAGTCGGGCAACCTGCGCTTCCGCCTCACGGCGCGCAATTTCAACCCCGCCGCCGCCATGGCCGGCAAGATCTGCATCGTCGAAGTCGAGAAGATCGTCGAAGTGGGCGAGCTGGCCCCTGACGACATTCACCTGCCGGGCATCTACGTGCACCGCATCGTGCTGAACGCCAAGCCCGAGAAGCGCATCGAGAAGCGCACCGTGAGCGTGGCCGCGCCGGCTGACGCAGCGGCCGCCAAGGTCGAAGCCCAGGCCGCCATTGCGCAGGCCGCCGCCGGCAGCGAAGTGCCCGCCCCCGTCAAGAACAACAAAGGAGCCTGAGATGCCCTGGACCCAAGACCAAATGGCCGCGCGCGCGGCGCAAGAGCTCGAAGACGGCTTCTACGTGAACCTGGGCATCGGCATTCCCACGCTGGTGGCCAACTTCGTCGGCGACAAGGAAGTGTGGCTGCAAAGCGAGAACGGCATGCTGGGCATCGGCCCGTTCCCGACCGAAGACCAGGTCGACGCCGACCTGATCAACGCCGGCAAGCAGACCGTCACCACGCTGCCGGGCTCGGCCATCTTCGGCAGCCACGACAGCTTCGCGATGATCCGCGGCGGCAAGATCAACCTCTCGATCCTCGGCGCGATGCAGGTCAGCGTGCAGGGCGACCTCGCCAACTGGATGATCCCCGGCAAGATGGTGAAGGGCATGGGCGGCGCCATGGACCTGGTGGCCGGCGTGAAGCGCGTCATCGTGCTGATGGAGCACGTGGCCAAGAAGAAGGACGGCACCGAGGACCTCAAGATCCTCGAGAAGTGCACCCTGCCGCTGACGGGCGTGGGCGTGGTCGACCGCATCATCACCGACCTGGCCGTGATGGACGTGGTGCCTGAAGGCCTCAAGGTGGTCGAGCTTGCGCCCGGCGTGAGCTTCGATACGCTGCAGGCCAAGACCGGCGCCAAGCTGATCCAGTAGGCCGTTCGCACTGCGACGACATCGACAAGGGCCGCTCTCGCGGCCCTTGTCGTTGGGGGAGGCACCGTCTTTTCGCGCCGGGCTCAAGCGCCCAGCGCGGCCCGCACCGTGTCGCCGAGCCCGCGCAGGCGCTCGACCGGTTCGTTGGAGAACACGAAACGCAGGTATTGCGCGCCGTGCGTCTGGCCCCAGCCCTGCATCGCTGTCGCGCAGACGCGTGCCTTCAAGAGACGCTGCGACAGTGTCTGCCCATCGATGCCGAAGTCGCTGGTTCGCAGCAGCAGCGACCAGCCGCCGGCCGGCACACCGACGGGCAGGCCTTTGAGTTCGTCCAGCACGGTATCGCGCCGGCGTTCCAGTTCGGATACGAAAGGTGCGAGCGTGTGCGCGGACTGCTCCAGCGCCGTCGCCACCGCATCCTGCGCAATGCCCACCGGCACGACCACATTGGCGAGCGACACGGCCACCAGGTCGGGCATGTACACCTCGGGTGCGACGGTCCAGCCGACGCGCCAGCCGATCATGCGCAGCTCCTTGGCCGACGAGCCCACGGTGATCGTGCGCTCCGCCATGCCGGGAAGACCAGCAGGATGAATCACCCGGCGGCCGTCGAACAGAAGCCGCTCCATCGCGGTGTCGAGGATGAGCGTGAGGTCGTGCTGCACGCACAGCGCGGCAATGGCGCGCCAGTCGTCTTCGCCCAAGTAGCCGCCGGTCGGCATCGAGGGCGACATCAGCAGGATCACGCGCACGCGCGGGCCGATGGCGGCTTGCAGCGCTGCGCGATCGAGCTTCCATTCACCGCCGGGCGTGAAGACGAAGGGCACGTACTTCGGCGTCCCACCTGCGAGCCGGATGCGATTGAGCAGGCCCGCGTAGGTCGGGTCGGTCACCAGCACCTCGTCGCCGACCTCGACCGTCGCGAGCAGCGCGTTGAGGATGCCCGAGAGGCCGCCCGCGGAGATCACGCAGTTGCGCGCGCTGTACGTCACACCGGAAAGTGCCGACACATGCCGCGCGGCAACCTCGCGCAGGCGCGACTGGCCGACGAAGGGCAGGTAGCTGTTGTCCGCATCTTCCGAAGCGGCGCGCACGGTGCGCGCGATAGCCTCGGGGTCCGGCGGAATATCGACGTCGAGGTTTTCGAGGCGGAGAAAGGGCGGCCCGTCCGCATCGTCGGCAATGGCGCCCATGCGGTCGACGCCGATGCCTGCGATGTGTTCGAGCCTTGCGGGACGATGGCGTGGCATGCGATCTCCTGGTGGCTACAAACCCTGCTTGCGTGGGCGCGGCGACCGTGGCGGCGCGCCGTGCCTGTCTTCGGATTCTTCCGCATTCTGCGGCAACAGCAACAGCAACAGCGGCTGCTGGGCCTGCGCCGTCTCGCGCAGGAAGCTCCACACGGCCTGCATGCGCACCAGGTGCTTGGTCTCGACCGGCATTGACATCCAGAACGTGCGCGTGAAATTTGCCTGGCCTTCCAGCACCGGGCGGAGCGCCGGATCCCGCTCGGCCACGAAGGCCGGAAGCACCGCGATGCCCGCGCCTGCCGCCACCGCCTGGTGCTGTGCGAGCACGCTGGTGCTGCGCAGCGCAAAGGCGTCGGGCCGGTGCAGCTCGTCCAGGTATTGCAGTTCCTTGCTGAAGAGCAGGTCGTCCACGTAGCTGATGAAGGTATGGCCGCGCAGGTCTTCGCGCGTCTTGATGGGCTTGTGCGCTGCCAGGTACGCCGTCGACGCATAGAGCCGCAGCGTGTAATCGGTGAGCTTGGTCACGACCACGGCACCGCGTGCCGGCCGCTCCAGCGAAATCACGATGTCGGCTTCGCGGCGCGACAGATGCACCAGCCGCGGCATCGCCAGCAGGTCGATGGTGAGCTTGGGATGCTGCTGCGCAAAGCGCGCAAGCTGCGGCGCCAGCACCACGGTGCCGAAGCCTTCGGTCGCGCCGATGCGGATCAGCCCCGACAGGCCCTCCTGCGAGGCCGGCGCGGTGCTTTCCACCGCCCGGAACGCGCTCTCCATGGCCTCGACCTGCGGCTGCAGCTTGCGGCCCGCTTCGGTGAGCCGGTGGCCGCCCGCTTCGCGCGAGAAAAGCGGCGCGCCCACTTCCTTTTCGAGCGCCTGGATGCGCCGGGCCACCGTGGTGTGGTCGACCTCGAGCCGGCGCGCCGCGCTCATCAGCGTGCCCGAACGGGCCAGTTCCAGAAAATAGCGAAGGTTGTCCCAGTCCATGTGCTTCGTCTCCTTGGCGGGGCTCTGCATTTTTGCAAAGCGATGGCGCGTATTTGTCTATTGTCATGGCAAATCTGCAAAGCTAGGATGCGACTTGAACCTGCCATGCAGGCCCCGTATTCACAGGAGACAAAACCCCATGGACGCCACCACCACCCCCAAGACCCAGGTCGCCACCGTCAAGCTGTTGATCGGCGGCAAGTTCGTCGAATCGAAGACCACCGAATGGCGCGACATCGTCAATCCGGCCACGCAAGAGGTGCTGGCCCGCGTGCCCTTTGCCACGCAGGCCGAGCTCGACGCCGCCGTGGCCTCCGCCAAGGACGCCTTCAAGACCTGGCGCAAGACGCCCATCGGCGCGCGCGCCCGCATCTTCCTCAAGTACCAGCAGCTCATTCGCGAGAACATGGGCGAGCTGGCCGCCATCCTCACGGCCGAGCAGGGGAAGACGCTGCCCGACGCCGAGGGCGATGTGTTCCGCGGCCTCGAGGTGGTCGAGCACGCATCGAACATCGGCAACCTGCAGCTCGGCGAGCTGGCCAACAACGTGGCCAACGGGGTCGACACCTACACGCTGCTGCAGCCGCTGGGCGTGTGCGCCGGCATCACGCCGTTCAACTTCCCGGCCATGATTCCGCTGTGGATGTTCCCGATGGCCATCGTCACCGGCAACACCTTCGTGCTGAAGCCTTCCGAGCAAGACCCGATGGTGACCATGCGCCTTTGCGAGCTGGCGCTCGAAGCCGGTATTCCGCCCGGCGTGCTGAACGTGGTGCACGGCGGCGAGGCCATCGTCAACGGCATCTGCGACCACAAGGACATCAAGGCGATCAGCTTCGTCGGCTCGACCAAGGTCGGCACGCATGTCTACAACCGCGCCACGCTGGCCGGCAAGCGTGCGCAATGCATGATGGGTGCGAAGAACCACGCCATCGTGATGCCTGACGCCAACAAGGAGCAGACGCTCAACGCACTGGCGGGCGCGAGCTTCGGAGCGGCAGGCCAGCGCTGCATGGCAGTGTCGGTGGCGGTACTGGTGGGCGAGGCGCGCAACTGGGTGCCCGAGCTCATCGAGAAGGCCAAGACGCTGAAGATCGGTGCCGGCACCGAGAAGGGCGTGGACGTGGGCCCGCTGGTTTCGTGCGCTGCTTTTGAGCGCGTCAACGGCCTCATCGAACGCGGCGTGGCCGACGGCGCCAAGCTCGAGCTTGATGGCCGCAAGCCCACCGTGCCCGGCTACGAGAAGGGCAACTTCGTCGGCCCGACGATCTTCTCGGGCGTGAAGCCCGGCATGACGATCTATGACCAGGAAGTGTTCGGGCCCGTGCTCTGCGTGGCCGATGCCGAGAACATCGACGAGGCCATCGAGCTGATCAACAGCAACCCGAACGGTAACGGCACGGCCATCTTCACGCAGTCGGGCGCCGCGGCGCGCCGCTTCCAGGAAGACATCGACGTGGGTCAGGTCGGCATCAACGTGCCGATTCCGGTGCCGGTCCCAATGTTCTCGTTCACCGGTTCGCGTGCTTCCAAGCTCGGCGACCTGGGCCCCTACGGCAAGCAGGTCATCATGTTCTACACGCAGACCAAGACCGTGACGGCACGCTGGTTCGACGACAGCACCGTTTCGCACGGTGTGAATACAACCATCAGCCTCAAGTAAGAAACCGGGCGAATGGACTTCGAACTTTCCGAAGAGCAACGCGCCTTCGCGCAGAGTGCGCGCGACTTTGCACAGGCTGAGTTCGCGCCCCATGCGGCGCAGTGGGATGCCGAGGCCATCTTTCCGAAGGAGGCCATCGCCAAGGCCGGCGAATTGGGCTTCTGCGGGCTCTACGCACCCGAGCGCATCGGCGGCCTCGGGCTTCCGCGGCTCGATTCCGCGCTGGTGTTCGAGGAGATGGCCGCGGTCGATCCATCGACCACGGCCTTCATCACGATCCACAACATGGCGACGTGGATGCTCGGCACGTGGGCAACCGATGCGGTCGCGAAGCAATGGGGCGAAGACTTGACGAGCGGGCGCAAGCTCGCTTCCTACTGCCTTACCGAACCGGGCGCCGGATCGGATGCGGGCTCGCTCAAGACGCGCGCCGAGCTGCAAGGCCACGAATACGTCATCAACGGTGGCAAGGCCTTCATCTCGGGCGCGGGCGCGACCGACGTGCTGGTGCTCATGGCGCGCACGGGCGGCGGCGGCGCGGGCGGCATCTCGGCCTTTGCGGTGCCGGCCGACGCGCCGGGTGTGAGCTATGGCAAGAAGGAGCACAAGATGGGCTGGAACAGCCAGCCCACGCGCACCATCAACTTCGACAACGTGCGCGTGCCGGCCCAGAACCTGTTGGGCAAGGAAGGCGAGGGCTTTCGCATTGCGATGAAGGGGCTCGATGGCGGGCGCATCAACATCGCGACCTGCTCGGTGGGTGCGGCGCAAGGCGCGCTCGATGCGGCGCGCCGCTATCTTCATGAACGCCAGCAGTTCGGCAAGCCGATCGCGAGCTTTCAGGCCCTGCAGTTCAAGCTGGCCGACATGGCAACCGAACTCGTTGCGGCGCGGCAGATGGTGCGGCTCGCGGCAAGCAAGCTCGACGCGGGCCATGCCGATGCCAGCACCTATTGCGCCATGGCCAAGCGCTTTGCGACCGATGCGGGGTTCAACATCTGCAACGACGCACTGCAGCTGCACGGCGGCTATGGCTACCTGAGCGAGTTTCCGCTCGAGCGGTTGGTGCGCGATACCCGCGTGCACCAGATTCTCGAAGGCACCAACGAGATCATGCGCGTGATCGTTGCGCGAAAATTACTGGAAGGGGACAGCGACATCCGCTGAAACCCCGCATCCAGAACCTCTCAAGACAATGACCGACTCCGTAGTTCTCTTCGACGAAATCAAGACCGCCGGCGGCCAGCGCTTCGGCGTTGCCACGCTCAATGCACCGGCCTCGCTCAACGCGCTCTCGGTGGACATGGTGCGCCTGCTCACGCCCAAGCTGCGCGAATGGGCGGCCGACGATGGCATCGTCGGCGTGCTGCTGCAGGCCGCGGGCGAGAAGGCTTTCTGCGCCGGCGGCGACCTGCGCCAGCTGTATCAAACGCTGCTCGAATGCGGCCCCGCGCGCAACACCTACGCCGAAGACTTCTTCCGCGAAGAGTACGAGCTCGATTACCTGATCCACACCTTTCCCAAGCCATTCCTGTGCTGGGGCCATGGCATCGTGATGGGCGGCGGCGTCGGCCTCATGTCGGGCTGCTCGCACCGCGTGGTCACCGTGCAGAGCCGCATCGCCATGCCCGAGATCAGCATCGGGCTCTATCCCGATGTGGGCGGCAGCTGGTTCCTCCGCCGCACGCCGGGGCGCACGGGTCTGTTCTTGGCGCTCACGGCCGCCAACCTCAATGCGGCCGACGCCATCTTCTGCGGGCTGGCCGACGTGCTGGTGCCGCATGAGCACAAGGGCCAGGTACTCGAGGCAATTGCCGCAACGCGCTGGCACGGCGAGCAGAAGGCCGACCGCGCCGAACTCTCGCGCATTCTTGCGCGCGCCGGCGAGGGCGCCGCGATGCCGGCCTCGAAGGTGCGCGAGCACTACGACACCATCAATGCGCTGATGGCCGGCGACGACCTGCTCGACATCGCGAAGCGCCTGCGCAACCTGCAGAGCGACGACCCGTGGCTGCAGTCCGCGTCCAAGACATTCATGAAGGGCGCCCCGAGCTCGGCTGCGCTGAGCTTCGAGCTTTGGCAGCGCGTGCACCGCATGTCGCTGGCCGAGGTGTTCCGGCTCGAATACTGGGCCTCGCTGGGCTTCTGCGCGCACAAGGACTTTGCCGAGGGCATCCGCGCGGTGCTGATCGACAAGGACCGCAATCCACGCTGGAGCCCCGCCACCATCGAAGAGATCACGCCCGCGTTCATCGATGACCACTTGCGTCCGCGCGGAGAAATGCCGGCGGAACTGGCTGCGCTGGCCTGAGCTTCTTCTACAAATACAACGGAGACAAGCAAATGAAAATCGCATTCATCGGCCTCGGCCACATGGGCGGCCCCATGGCAATGAACCTGCGGAAGGCAGGCTACACGCTCAAGGCCTTCGACCTTTCCGAGGAAGCCTGCAGGAAATACGCGGCCGAAGGCCTGCCCATTGCCGCGACCGCTGCCGAATCGGTGACCGATGCGGACGTGGTCATCAGCATGCTCCCGGCCAGCGTGCACGTGGAAGGCCTGTTTCTCGGCAGCGCGGGCAAGCCGGCGCTGCTCGACAGCATTCGCGCCGGCGCCCTCGTGGTCGACAGCAGCACCATCGCGGCCGCTACCTCGCGCAAGGTGGCCGAAGCGGCCGCTGCCAAGGGCATTGCAATGATCGATGCGCCGGTTTCCGGCGGCACGGGCGGCGCGATTGCCGGCACGCTGACCTTCATGGTCGGCGGCGAAACCGACGACCTCGACCGCGCACGTCCGGTGCTCGAGAAGATGGGCGCCAACATCTTCCATGCGGGCGGCATCGGTGCGGGCCAGACCGCGAAGATCTGCAACAACATGCTGCTCGGCATTCTGATGATCGGCACCTCCGAAGCGCTGGCGCTGGGCGTTGCCAACGGGCTCGACCCCAAGGTGCTGTCCGAAATCATGCGGCGCAGCTCCGGCGGCAACTGGGTGCTCGAAAAGTACAACCCGATGCCCGGCGTCATGGAGGCAGCACCGGCATCGAAGAACTACGCGGGCGGCTTCGGAACCGACCTGATGCTCAAGGACCTGGGCCTCGCGCAAGAAAACGCCACTGCGGTTCGTGCCGCCACGCCCCTGGGCGGGCTGGCACGTAGCCTCTATGCGGCGCACAGTCTCGCGGGCCATGGCGCGCTCGATTTCTCGAGCGTGCTGAAGCTGGTGCAGAAAGCTTAGTCCTGGCTTCCAGCTTCTAGCCGAACAGCGCGTCGCTGGCCCACAGAAGGGCCAGCACGCCCAAGAACAGCAGCAGGAACACGACCCACGCGCGTGTGAACGCCTGAGTCTCCGTGATCTCGGCGGGAGCCGTTTCGAGCGGACTGGGGGCGCTGGGCGTGTGTGGGTTCATTCCCGACTGTACCCTGCGGCCGCGGCCTCCGCGTCACAGAAGCTCGATGCCGGGCAAACTCTTGAAGCAGCTCTCGCGCGTGATGCGCACGAAGTCCGCCAGCCACGGCTGGCCGGAAGTGCCCTGCGTGCAGGCCATGTAGAGACGCCCCGTCAAGCCCTTGCTGCCCACGCGCCGTGCGGTCACGTAGCCGCGGTCCAGGTAGTTCTGCACCGCCCACAGCGGCAGGGTTGCCACGCCGCGGCCGCTCGCCACCAATTGCAGCATCGCCACCGTGAGCTCGGTCGTGCGCCGGTGCGCGGGCTCCACGCCGGCCGGTGCCAGCACCTGGCGCACGATGTCGAGCATCTCGTCCGGCACGGGGTAGGTGATGAGCGTCTGGTCGGCAAAATGGCGCGCCGTGAGATGCGTCTTGGCCGCGAGCGCATGGTCGTTGGCCAGCAGCGCGACGATTTCGAAGCGGAACAGCGCGTGGTAGTCCACCGTCTCGTCCGGGTCTTCTTCGGAGACGATCGCCACCTCGGCGCGGTTCTGCATCACCAGCGCGATCGGGTCGGGGTGAAAGCCCGAGACGATGTCCAATTCGATCTCCGGCCAGCGCTGGCGGAAGGCGTCCATGGCCGGCATCAGCCAGTCGAAGCAGGTGTGGCACTCGACCACGATGCGCAGCTGCCCGCTGCGTCCCAAGGCAAGCCGCGCCACGTCGCGCTCGGCTTCTTCCACCAGCGGCAGCGCGGTGTCGGCCAGCTGCAAGAGCCGCAGCCCGGTGGTGCTGAACTGCGGCGGCACCGATTTGCGCTCGTAGAGCTGCGCGCCGTAGCGGTCTTCGAGCAGCTTGATCTGGTGCGACAGCGCCGATTGCGTGAGGTTGAGCAACTGCGCCGCGCGCACCAGGCTGCCGGTGTCGCGCAGCGCAACGAGCGTGCGCAAATGGCGTATCTCGAGGATTGACTGCAACATGAATGAATTTCAAGTGAAAGGGCAAAACGTTTCGTTTGAATCATATTCCTCAAAGCCCGACCATTGCGGATTCTCAAGATACAGCGACCGGAATACCTGCAATGACCACCCGCATCCACACCCTCGGCTTTCCGCGCATGGGCGCCAACCGGGAACTCAAGTTCGCACTCGAAAAGCACTGGCGCGGCGAGATCGACCGCGCCGCGCTCGAAGCTGTCGGCGAACAGCTGCGCGAGCGCCACTGGCAGGCCCAGCGCGACGCGGGCCTCGACTACGTGACCGTGGGCGACTTTGCTTACTACGACCACGTGGCCAACCACATTCAACTGCTGGGCTGCGAACCGGAGCGCTTCGGCTTCAAGGGCGACGAGCCCGAGCTGTCGCGCTACTTCAAGATGGCGCGTGGCGTGGAAGATGAAGCTGGCCACGTGCACGATGTCAGCTGCAACCACGGCAGCGAAGGCACCTTCGCACTCGAGATGACCAAGTGGTTCGACACCAACTATCACTACCTCGTGCCGGAGTTCACCGCGGCCACGCAGTTCAAGCTCGCATCGACGCGGCTGTTCGACGAAGTGGCACACGCGCAGCAGGCCGGGCATCCGGTCAAGGCCGTGCTGCTCGGGCCGCTGAGTTTTCTGTACCTCGGCAAGGAAAAAGAAGCCGGCTTCGACCGCTTCTCGCTGCTCGACGCATTGCTGCCCGTGTATGAAGAGGTGCTGAACCGCCTCAAGCAGCAGGGCGTGGAATGGGTGCAGATCGACGAGCCCATCCTCGGCCTGGACCTGCCCGATGGCTGGCGTAACGCCTTCGAGCGCGCCTACTGGCAGCTGGCTCGCAGCGCGCCCAAGCTGCTGCTGGCCACGTACTTCTCGCCACTCTCGGACAACCTGCGCCTGGCCTGCCAGCTGCCGGTGGCCGGCGTGCACGTGGACGCAGTGCGCGCGCCGCAGGATCTGACCGGCGTGGCCGACTGGCTCTCGGCCCACAAGGTGCTGTCCGTCGGCATCGTCGACGGCCGCAACATCTGGCGCACCGACCCCGACGCGGCGCTGGCCACCTTGCGCCCCGTGGTCGACAAGAACCGAGGCGAGCTGTGGATCGCGCCTTCATGCTCGCTGCTGCATGTGCCGTTCAGCCTCGAGGCCGAAAGCAAGCTCGATGCGGAACTCAAGTCATGGCTCGCCTTTGCGGTCGAGAAGCTCGACGAGCTGCGCGTGCTGCGTGCCGTGCTCGACGGCCGCGAAGGCTCGGTGGCCGAAGAACTCAAGGCCGCGCGCGCCGCCGTGGCCGCACGGCGCAGCAGCCCGCGCGTGCACCGCGCCGACGTGGCGCTGCGGCTGGCACGCAGCGTGGCCGGGGATGATCAGCGCAGGTCCGCATTCGGTCAGCGGCAGCTGGTGCAGCGCGCGCGCTTCGCATTCCCCGCGCTGCCCACCACCACCATCGGCTCGTTCCCGCAGACCAAGGAGATCCGCGCGGCGCGTGCCGCTTTCAAGCGCGGCGAGCTTGATGCGGCGGGCTACAGCGACAAGATGCGCGCTGAAATCGCGCTGGCCGTGCGCAAGCAGGAAGAACTGGGCATCGACGTGCTGGTCCACGGCGAGGCCGAGCGCAACGACATGGTCGAATACTTCGGCGAACAGCTCGACGGCTTTGCCTTCACCGCCAACGGCTGGGTGCAGTCGTATGGCTCGCGCTGCGTCAAGCCGCCGGTCATCTTCGGCGACGTGGCACGCCCCGCGCCCATGACCGTCGAGTGGACCGCCTATGCGCAAAGCCTCACCAAGCTGCCGATGAAGGGCATGCTGACCGGGCCGGTCACCATCCTGCAATGGTCGTTCGTTCGCAACGACCAGCCGCGCAGCACCACCTGCGAGCAGATTGCCTGGGCGATCCGCGACGAGGTGGTGGACCTGGAGGCCGCCGGTATCGGCATCATCCAGATCGACGAGCCCGCAATCCGCGAAGGTCTGCCGCTGCGCCGCGCCGGCTGGCCGGCCTACCTGAAGTCGGCCACGCGCGCCTTCCGCATCAGCGCCTCGGGCGTCCACGACCAGACGCAGATCCACACCCACATGTGCTATTCGGAGTTCAATGACATCCTGCCGGAGATCGCGGCCATGGACGCTGACGTGATCACCATCGAGACCAGCCGCTCCGACATGGAGCTGTTGCGCGCGTTCGGCGGATTGGGTGGCGAGAACGATGCGGGCGGATTCCGCTACCCGAACGAGATCGGACCCGGCGTGTACGACATTCATTCGCCGCGCGTGCCCTCGGTGGACGAGATCGTGCGCCTGATGCGCAAGGCTGCCGGCGTGGTGCCGCTCGAGAACCTCTGGATCAACCCTGATTGCGGGCTGAAAACCCGTGGGTGGCCGGAGACGGAGGCGGCGCTGTCCAACATGGTGACAGCTGCGAAGCTGCTGCGCAAGGAACTGGCAGCCGCCTGAAGCCAGGGGCGGGAGAGGGCGGCCATGGCAAGCGCCAATCAATAATGGCGCATGCTTGCCCTTTCAGTTTCACCGAGACGCTTCTTTCTCGCGCCCGCTCTTCTCCTGTCGTTATTGCTCGCACCCGTCATGGGTTGGGCGCAAGATCGTGCCCAGACCCTGATGCAGTTCGAAGGCGTGCAGGCGCGCTATCAGGCGGCCTATGCGCCGGGCGCCGTGTCGCGCGATGCGCGCCAGCTGCTGGAGCCTCCTGACCAAGCCATTGCAGACAAGGCGCTGCAGGCATTGGACGCAGCAGCTGCTCGGTCCTTCGACGTGGCGGCTTCGGTGGCTGCAATCCAGCAGGAAGTGGCTGCTGCCGGCAAGGGCGGTGCGGCGCCGGGACCGCAGGTGCAGGCCGCGGTGGCCCGCTTCTCGAAACTGCGCGCCGACTACGCCGCGATGGACGACGCGAGCAAGCTGGAGTTCTTCAATCGCGAGCGCGCGAAGCCGGCCGATCCCGCACGCACGGAGTTGCTCGAGCGCATGGCCGTCGCCGACGTGCGTGAAGTCGACTTTTCGAGTCAGCTGCTGTTGAGCTCCGTGGTCAAGCAACTGGCGCGCGGCAATGCGAGCCAGTTCACTTCCTTGCCGGATCGCACGCTCGACATGGCCGTCGACACGCTGTGGTCGCGCGGCGTCACGTCGCCGCGTCCGCGCAACCTGCTGATCGTGGCGCGCGAGTTCGAAAAGCAGGTCACGCAAGCGCTGCTCGCTGCCCTGCCGGATGCGGACGTGGCCGCCTTGCTGGCCTGGCGCAACGATCCGCGCGCCGCGGCTGAGCGGGAAGCGCTGGTGGGCACCTACCGCGCCGAGGTCAAGGCGAGCGGCGCCGTGGCGATCCGGACGCTGGTGCGCGGCTGGCCGCGTTCTTGACCGCCGCGCGCGCAGTGGCGTACCTGTCAGGCGCCACCGCATAGGGCATGAAGCGGCTCTGGTTCTCGTCCACGTCGAGCGGACGGCCTACGAACGGGAACGCGCGCTGCGGGCAGGCCTCTCGCTCGCACACCTTGCAGCCGGCGCCGATGGGGGTGGGCACATCAGGGTCGCGCAGGTCCATGCCCTTGGAGTAGACGAGCCGCGTCGCGTGGCTGATGTCGCAGCCGAGGCCGATGGAGAAAGTCTTGTTGGGCGAGCCGTAGCCACGGTAGCCGTGCGACACGGTGCGCGCGATCCAGAGGTAGGCGCGGCCGTCGGGCATGCGCGCTAGTTGAGTGAGCACGCGGCCGGGCTGCGCAAAGGCTTCGTACACGTTCCACAGCGGACAGGTGCCGCCGGTCTTTGAAAAGTGAAAGTGCGTGGCCGACTGTCGCTTGGAGATGTTGCCCGCCCGGTCGACGCGAATCAGAAAGAAGGGCACGCCACGCGCCTCGGGCCGCTGCAGCGAACTCAGCCGGTGGCAGATGGTCTCGAAGCCCACGCCGAAGCGCCGCGCGAGCTGGTCGATGTCGTAGCGCAGCTGCTCGGCCGCTTCGAGAAAAACGCCGTAGGGCAACAGCAGGGCGGCAGCAAAGTAGTTGGCCAGGCCGATGCGCGCGAGCGAACGCGCGGTGTCGCTCGACAGCGGAGCTTCGGCGACGAGCTTGTCGATCATGTTGCCAAGTTCAAAGTACGCGAGCTGCGTTGCGAGCTGGAAGGCATGCTGACCCGGCTCTAGGTAGCGCGAGAGCCGCAGCACCCGCGTGACTGGGTCGTAGCGGCGTTGCGCACCGCCTTCGTCGTCTTCGGCCGGTATCACCTGCACGCCATGTGCTTCGAGAAGCCGGTGCGCGAGCCGGTCACCGGGGTTGCCCTCGCGCAGCCGCCATTGCGCGGAGAGGGCCTCGGCGGCATCGTCGAGCGGTGCGATGTGGTTCTGGTGCGCAAAGAAGAAGTCGCGCACCTCTTCAAAAGGCATCGGCCGCGTCTGCGGCAGGCGCGCGAGATCGCCGCGGCCGTCGCCGAGCTCGGCTGCCAGTGCTTCGAGCCGTTCCATCGCATCGCGGTGCCGCTGGTGCAGCGCCACCAGGGCGCGGCCGACGGCCGGCATCTGCGTGGCCACTTCGCGCAGCTCGGCGAGCGCGACGGCATCGCCGCCGGGGTTGTCGGCCAGCGCCTCGCGCAGGCTGGCCACGAGGCGCGCCTCTTCATCCTCCGAGAAGGCCTGGATGTCGACACCCAGCGTGGCGTGCAGGCGCAGCAGCACCGGCACGGTGAGCGGACGCTGGTTCTGCTCGATCTGGTTCAGGTAGCTGGGCGACAGGCCGAGCTGCTGCGCGAGCGCAAGCTGGCTCAGGCCGCGCTCTTCGCGCAGGCTGCGCAGGCGCACACCCATGAAGGTCTTCTTCATCGTTGATCCGTTCTTCGCAAGATTCGCAAATCGCGAGCGATCCATTTGCAATCATTCGCCAATTCAGGCCTTCATTATGGTCACGATGTTGCGTAAATTGCGAATATGCAAAACGCACGCGGCACAGTCCGACTGATCGAGGTGGTGTTCCCCGAGCACACCAACCACTACGGCACCTTGTTCGGCGGGCAGGCGCTGCAGCTGCTCTCGAAGGCGGCCTTTTTGGCGGGCCGCAGCTTCGCGCACGGCGACGTGGTGATGGCGCGCTGCGGCGAAGTGCTGTTCCATACGCCGGTGCGCCTCGGCAGCACGCTCGTGCTCGAAACGGAGGTCGCGCGCGTGGGCCGCAGTTCGCTCACCGTGCGCGTGGCCGGCAGCGTGCAGGACGTGGCCACCGAGGCGCTCACGCGCGTGCTCGACGGCGAATTCGAGATGGTGGCGGTGGACGCCGCCGGACGGCCGGTGCGGCTGGCAAGCCCGCCGCACCTTCATCAACAAACATTCGAGGAGACGGTATGACATTGCTGACAGACAACGCGCCCGCCGCCGGCTTCAAGCCGAAGAAATCCGTTGCGCTTTCGGGGGTGACCGCGGGCAACACCGCGCTGTGCACCGTGGGGCGCACCGGCAACGACCTGCACTACCGCGGCTACGACATCCTCGACATCGCCGACGTCTGCGAGTTCGAGGAGATCGCGCACCTGCTGGTGCATGGCAAGCTGCCCAACGCCTCCGAACTGCGCGCCTACAAGAGCCGCCTGAAAGCGATGCGCGGCCTGCCTGCGAGCGTGAAGGAGGCGCTGGAGCGACTGCCCGCCAGTGCGCATCCGATGGACGTGATGCGCACCGGCGTCTCGGCGCTCGGCTGTGTGCTGCCAGAGAAAGACGACCATTCGCTGCCCGGCGCACGCGACATTGCCGACCGGCTGATGGCCTCGCTCGGCTCGATGCTGCTCTACTGGTACCACTGGTCGACGCAGGGGCGGCGCATCGAGGTCGAGACCGACGACGATTCGATCGGCGCGCACTTCCTGCATCTGCTGCATGGCCGGGTGCCATCGGCGAGTTGGGAGCGTGCCATGCACACTTCGCTCAACCTCTATGCGGAGCACGAGTTCAACGCCTCGACCTTCACTGCGCGCGTGGTGGCGGGCACGGGCTCCGATGTCTATTCGGCCATCACCGGCGCCATCGGCGCGCTGCGTGGACCGAAGCACGGCGGCGCCAACGAGGTGGCCTTCGAGATCCAGAAGCGCTACGACACGCCCGACGAAGCCGAGGCGGACATCCGCCGCCGCGTGGAAGCGAAGGAAGTCGTCATCGGCTTCGGCCACCCGGTCTACACCGTGTCGGACCCGCGCAACGTGGTCATCAAGCGCGTGGCGAAAAAACTTTCCGACGAGGCCGGCTCCACCCGCATGTACGACATTGCCGAGCGGCTCGAGGCCGTGATGTGGGACGCAAAGAAGATGTTCCCGAACCTCGACTGGTTCAGCGCCGTGAGCTATCACATGCTCGGCGTGCCCACGGCCATGTTCACGCCGCTCTTCGTGATTGCGCGCACCAGTGGCTGGGCCGCGCACATCATCGAGCAGCGGCAGGACAACAAGATCATTCGGCCCAGCGCCAACTACACCGGCCCGGAAGACCTGATCTTCGTGCCGATTTCTGATCGCCGCTGAAAAAATCCTTCCTGTCTACCGTCATAGAAAAATCATGTCCGCTCACATCAGCAACGTCCGCCCCGAACCCGACCAGGTGCTGGTCGACATCGTCGACTACGTGCTCGCGCACCAGCAGCTCACCAGTGCGCTCGCCTATGAAACCGCCCGCCACTGCCTGATCGACACGCTCGGTTGCGGCCTGGAGGCGCTCGAGTACCCGGCCTGCACCAAGCTGCTGGGCCCGGTTGTGCCCGGCACTGTGGTGCCGCACGGCGCCAAGGTGCCCGGCACGCCGCACCAGCTCGACCCGATCCAGGCCGCCTTCAACATCGGCACCATGATCCGCTGGCTCGATTTCAACGACACCTGGCTTGCCGCGGAATGGGGCCATCCGAGCGACAACCTCGGCGGCATTCTTGCCACGGCCGACTGGCTCAGCCGCAATGCGGTGGCCGCGGGACGCAAGCCGCTCGTGATGCGCGACGTGCTCACGGCGCTGATCCAGGCGCACGAGATCCAGGGCTGCCTGGCGCTGGAGAATTCGTTCAACAAGGTGGGGCTCGACCATGTGGTGCTGGTCAAGGTGGCCTCGACCGCAGTGGTGGCGCGCCTGATGGGCCTTTCGCGCGACGAGATCGTCAATGCCGTATCGCTCGCATGGGTCGACGGGCAGAGCCTGCGCACCTACCGCCATGCGCCCAACACCGGCAGCCGGAAAAGCTGGGCTGCGGGCGATGCCACGAGCCGCGCGGTGCGCCTCGCGCTGATCGCGAAGACCGGCGAGATGGGCTACCCGAGCGTGCTCAGCGCCAAGACCTGGGGCTTCTACGACGTGCTGTTCAAGGGGCAGCCTTTCAAGTTCCAGCGGCCGTACGGCACCTACGTGATGGAGAACGTGCTGTTCAAGATCAGCTTCCCGGCCGAGTTCCACAGCCAGACGGCGGTGGAGGCGGGCATGGCGCTGCATGCGCAGCTGAACCGCGCCGGCAAGGCGGTGGACGACATCGAGCGCGTGACCATCCGAACGCACGAGGCTTGCATCCGCATCATCGACAAGAAGGGTCCGCTCGATAACCCGGCCGACCGCGACCACTGCATCCAGTACATGGTGGCGGTGCCGATGATCTTCGGCCGCCTCACGGCCGCCGACTACGAAGACGGCGTGGCGAGCGATCCGCGCATCGATGCGCTGCGGAGCAAGATCGTGTGCGTGGAAGATCCGCGCTTCACGGCCGCCTATCACGACCCCGAGAAGCGCAGCATCGCCAACGCGCTGACCGTGGAGTTCAAGGACGGCACCAGTTTTGCCGAAGTAATCGTCGAATACCCCATCGGCCACAAGCGCCGTCGGGCTGAGGGCATTCCGCTGCTCGAAGCCAAGTTCCGCACCAACCTCGCACGCCGCTTCGCACACAAGCAGCAGCAGGCCATCCTCGATGTGTCGCTCGATGCGAAGAAGCTCGAGGCCATGCCGGTGCACGAGTATGTCGACCTCTATGCCGCTTGATCCGATGCGCACGAACATCGAATCCCCGAAGAAAACCCTGCGCCGCCTGGCCGAGGCGCGCCGCGGCGTGCTGGTGCCGGGCGCATTCAATGCGCTGTCGGCCCGCGTGATCGAAGACCTGGGCTTCGAAGCCATCTACGTGACCGGCGCCGGGGTCACCAACATGCACTTCGGGCTGCCTGACCAGGCCTTCATGGGGCTGCACGACATCGCGGAGCACACCGCACGCATCCGCGATGCCGTGAACCTTCCGCTGCTGGTCGATGCCGACACGGGCTTTGGCAACGCACTCAACGTGCGGCATGCGGTGCGCGTGCTCGAGCGGGCAGGGGCCGACTGCATCCAGCTCGAAGACCAGGTCAGCCCCAAGCGCTGCGGCCATTTCGCGGGCAAGGCGGTGATCGACACGGCCGAAATGCTGGGCAAGATCAAGGCGGCGGTCGATGCGCGCACCGACGCCGACATGCTCGTCATGGCCCGCACCGACGCGGCGGCCGTGCACGGCTTCGAGGCGGCCATCGAACGCGCGCAGCAGTTCAGCGAGGCGGGCGCCGACATTCTTTTCGTCGAGGCCGTGACCTTGGCCGACGAGGTGCGCGCCTTGCCGAGGCGCTTGGGCAAGCCACAGCTCATGAACATGGTGATCGGCGGCAAGACGCCGACTTTCGGCGCCGAAGAGCTCGGTGCGCTGGGCTATGGGCTGGTGCTGTACGCCAATGCCGCATTGCAGGGCGCGGTGGCTGGCATGCAACGTGCATTGACTGTGCTGCGCGATACTCGCCGCCTCGACGAAGACCCATCGCTCGTGGTTTCGTTTGCCGAACGGCAGCGCTTGGTCGGCAAGCCCGGGCTCGACGAGCTTGAGAAAAAGTACGCGGCGTGATGGGCGGGCGGGTCGAATTACCTCAACGAGATGAGCACTTTAGCCGTCCCGTTCAGAAAGTTCCCTGCCATTGTTTCAATTTCATGAACACTGCGATTCGATTGGCTAGGGTTTTCCCTGGTAATTGAGGTGCAAACTTCGAGGCATCCAAAGCCCGATCAAGAAGGAAATTGAAATGAAGACCTCGAACATCCTCGCCGCCGCCGCTCTCTCCCTGCTCGCCGCCGCTGGCGCCCACGCAGAGACCTATGAAGGCGTGCAGCCCCTCAGCGCCGGCTACAGCCGCGCCGACGTGGCCCCCCAAGCCGCAGCCGCCGCCCGCGAAGGCAACGCCTACAGCGACGCTGCTTCGGCCGTCGTGGCTCCCGTGCTGGCTTCGACCGACCGCGCTGAAGTTCGCAACGAAGCCGTTGCCGCTGCGCACGCACCCGGCCAGAACCTGCGCCGCGAAGCCTTCGCAGACAGCGTGATCCCTTCGCAAGCTCGCAGCTTCACGCGCCAAGCCGGCCTGTAATCCAGGCAGGCAGGGAAGAGCGGCAACGGCCGCTTGCTCCCGGCAACAAACAAAAAGCCGGACGGTGCCAAAGCGCCGTCCGGCTTTTTGCTTTTGGCGCCACGGGGTGGGTAGGCGGCAGGTTAGTACGAACGGCCAGGCGGGGGAAACACTTGGGGCCGCTCGGCGCCTGTCCGTCCTACGATGGCAGCCTCATCCGAACGAAGGAGTTGCCATGCCTCTCTATCTGATCGAACGCACCTTTGCCGAAGCACTTGAGGTCTCGCCCGAGGGCGCGGCCAGCATCATGCGCATCAACGACGACGTCGGGGTCCGCTGGCTGTATTCGTTCTTGAGCGCCGACAAGAAGAAGACCTACTGCCTGTACGAGGCGCCCAGCGCCGAGATGATCCGCGAGGCGGCGCAGCGCAACGGGTTGCCGGCCGACGTGGTGATCGAGGTCGACGAACTGCGCCCGCCAGCGGTGCAGGCCGAGGCCGCCGCGACGGCCTGAGCGGCGACGGTCTGAACGTACAGCGAGCGGCATTGCGCCGCTCGTTCTTCGCTCCCGTCGGCTTACTTCGACCGCGGGTCGTCCGCTGGATTGACGTAGGTGACGCCCCAGGGCCCGGTGCCGTGAAGCTGCACCACGGTTTCCTCCTGGGTCCATGCAAAGTGCGGCGTCTTGGCCTGCAGGATCATCATGCCGCCCGCGGTCACGGGCATCGACTTTTGCATGTCGAGCTTGTCGCCCAGGCCCATGTGGAAGGTGCCCGAGAGCACGGTCACCCGCTCGACGGCCGGGTGCCAGTGCGGCGGAATCCGGTAGTTGGCGGGCACCCTGATGCGCACCGTGAACGGCACGGCCTCGCTCATCGGCCCTTCGAGCACCGCGAGCTTTGCGCCCGGCGGCAGTGAGGGAACGTCGGCCCATTTCAAGTCGGCGGGCGAAATCATCCGATGGTCGGGGGTCTGGGCCCAACTCGTCGCGATGGCCGCTATCAGGGTGGCACCGATCGCCCAGGCAGCAAATGGTTGGCGTGTCATGGTCTTTCCTTTCGGGGTCACCGGCGAAACGCCGCCGGGGCGCGGGCAAGAGCGCGGCAGTCGTCTACAGCCGCACCACATCGCCCTTCAATGAATAAAGAATGGCGACCACCTCGTTCTTCTCAGCCTGGTCGTACCCGTTCTTGGACATCGCGGCAAGGATGTCGTCGATGGCGGCGACCAGCTCCTGCTCGTTGATGTTCATTCCCTTGTGCGCGGTCACCAGGTCCTTGCCGGTGTAGCACTGCGGGCCTCCGCTGCCGGCACAGAGAAACTCGAACACGTGACGCTCGACCTCGGGGCGGTTGCTGTTCGCGAAGCGGGCACGAATCAGCGGGTTGTTGTAGTGGTTCTCGACGACGTCAGTCACGAGCCGCTGAATGCGCTCCCCACCGCCGAGCCGTTCATAGAGGGTTGCGGGCATACGAGACTCCTTCTGGATTGCCGACCCGGCGGCGCCGGGCCTGGGACAGACCATAGGACGGCCGGCGCGGCCGCGCATCGCCCGAATTGACCATTTGGGCCGCGTGCGGCCAGTGGCTACCGGCCAGCAGCGGAGACCGTCGAGCCTTCGGACGCCACGCGATGGCGGTGGGCCCAGGCCGCGGCTTCGGTGCGGCTTCGGCAGTCGGTCTTGGAGAGGATGTGGCGCACGTGGTGGGCCACCGTGTGCGGGCTGATGAACAGCCGCTGCGCAATTGCCTGGTTGCTGTGGCCGGCACTGAGCAGCCGCAGCACGTCGACTTCGCGCGGGCTCAAGCCTTCGGGCGCCGCGGGTGATTGAGCGGCGCCTTCGAGCTCGCGCTGCAGCGCCTCGCAGCGGCGGGCGAGGCCGGCCATGCCAAGTTCGCGGCCGATCGAAAGCGCCGCTTCCAGATGCGATCTTGCGGCGGCCTCGTCGCCGCCGCGCCGGAACAGCCACCGCGCCCATTCGAAGCGGCTGTGCGCGAGCCAGGGCCGGCTGCCGCCTTGCTCGTCGAGCGCGGCCGCAGCCGCGAAATGAGCGGCGGCGCTCTCGTCGTCTTTCGCCAGTGCGGCGAGCATGCCGCGGTAGCGGTCCACAGCGCCGAAGCAGGCGATGTTGGTGCCGGTGACCACGTTGCGACCGGCATACGGCGCGAGCAGCTGATAGAGCGTGGCCGCGCGCGGCACGTCGCCAAGGCGGGCGCAGACCTCGGCGGCAAAGACGATGTTGGTGAGCCACATGCCATCACGCGCAATGCCTTTGAAGCCATCGGCCGCCAGCGCTTCATAAGCCTCGCGGGCGGGCTCGTGCAGATCGAGCTCGGCACAGATCAGCGCGAGGCCGGGCTGCCACAGGCTGTTGCGCGGCACGCTGCCGACCAGCCCGCGCAGCACCGGCAGCACCTCGCCGAGCCGGCCCTGCTGACGCCGCAGCAAAAAGATCTGCAGGCTGTAGGCACCCTGCGCATGGTTCGACAGGAAGCGCTGCCCGAGCGTGAAGGTCTCGCCGGCCAGCCGTTCGGAATCCGCGAAGCGGCCTTCGTACGCGGCCAGCAGCGTGAGGCTGGCCAGGCCCATGGCTTGCATGAAGGGCTGGCGGATTGCATCCGCCACTCGCGAGTGCACCTGCGCCAGCGAGCGCGCCGCATCGAGCGCGCCCTTCTCGACCAAGTCGCCAAAGTACCAGCCGGTGAGAGCATCCACCCATTCGAGGTGGCCTGCACGTTCGGCCACGTCCAAGGCCTCGCCTGCGCAGCGCAGTCGCTCGTCGAGCTGCTCGGGATCGCCGCGCGCCGGCACGATCGCGGCCAACGCCTTGAACAGAGGCTGCGGCATGGCCAGTTGGCGCGCCAACGCCACGGCGCTGCGCTGCGCCGCGTTGGCTTCAGGCTGCCGGCCGCAAAAGATGCAGGCGCGGCACAGCGCGGCCAGCAGGTCGACCCGCAGCGCGGCATCGAAGCGATCGGCCGCCGTGAGCGCCTCTTCGAGCAAGGCGGCCGCCTCTTCGCCCGGGCGGCTGATGCGCCAGCCGTTGTCCTCGAAGCCGAGCGCCGCCCGCGCGAACAGCTCGGCGTCGCCGAGCGCGCGCGCCAGCGTGGCGGCTTCCAGGAAGGTGGCGGCAGCTGCATCGTTCTCGCCGGCATGCATCTGCACCGCGCCCAGCGCCAGCAGCAGTTCGCCATGCCGCGCGCGCTCGGCCGGCAGCCAGCGCTCCTGCAGCTGCAACGCGAGCCGATAGCAGCGCAAGGCCTCCTCGTAGGCCATCACCGCAACGGCCCGCGCGGCGGCGCGCTGCGCGATCTCCAGCGCGCGCGCCGGGCTGCCCACAGGCAACGCTGCGGCCGCGTGGTAGGCCAGCGGCGCCAGCACCGCGTCGGGATCGGCGGCGTGGCGCGCCTCGAGCGATTCGGCAATTCGCCCATGCAGCTCGACGCGCCGTGCCGCGGGCAGCTCGTCGTAGAGCACTTCACGGATCAGCACGTGGCTGAACTGGTACTGCGCCCCCTGTGGTACCCGCTCGATGATCCGGTGCGACAGCGCTTCATCGAGCCTGCCGAGCAGTTCGGCCTCGCTGTCGGCGCCGGCCAGTTCGGCCAGGAGAGGCAGGTCGAAGTCGCGGCCGATGCAAGCGGCAATCGCCAGCAGCGTGCAGCAGGGCGCCGAGAGCCGGTTGAGCCGCTGGCCGATCACCGCGCGAATGCCGCTCGGCACGGTTTCGACCAGCGCCGCGGCGGCATGCGGGTCGTTGCCTTGGGGGCCCTGCTGCAAGAAGCGCAGCGTCTCCACCAGGTACAGCGGATTGCCTTCGGTGCGGCGGTGCATGGTTGCAATCACCGCGGGCGGCGGCGTCACGGCGCTGGCCGCGGCCACCATCCGCTCGGTTTCTTCCAGGCTCAGGCCCGGGAGCGGCAGCCGACAGAACTGCCGTGTATTCAACAGTTCGGCCAGCGTGGTTGCCAACGGGTGCTGGCGCGACAGATCCGCCTCGCGGTAGGAGCCGAGCAGCAGGATGCGGCTCTCGCTGAGTTCTTGCGCGATGAAAGCCAGGAGCCGCAGCGACGAGGCATCGGCCCAGTGCAGGTTGTCCAGAATAAGGAGCAGCGGCCGCAGCGTGGCTACCTGGCGCCAGAAATGCGCCACTGCGGCAAACAGGCGAAAGCGCGCCTGGTCGCCTTCGCCGATGGCTGGCACCGCGGTGCCCGGGGGCAGCCGCTCGGCGAGTTCGGGTGCAATTTCGACGGCCGCCGCGGCGTCCCGCCCGAGCAGCGCTGGCAGGCGCTCGTCGCGGCAGGCCCGCAGGCAGGCCTGCATGGCGCGTGTCCAGGGCAAGAAGGGCGGCGCACCAGGTTCCTCGAGGCAGCGGCCCCACAGGGTGAGCATGCCGCGCCGCAGGGCCAGCGTTGCCACTTCCTGCGCCAGCCGGGTCTTGCCGATGCCAGCCTCGCCGCTGACCATCATCACGCGGCCGCGCCCGGCCAGTGCCCCGCCGAGCGCATCGTGCGCCAGCTGCAGTTCGCCGCGGCGCCCCACGAAGGGCTCGGTGGCGCCCGCCACCGCGGGGCTTGCCACCGGCGCGGCACCGCAGGCCGGACATGGCGCATCAGCGTGCAGGCTGACGCGTCCGCAGCGGTGACAAGCGATCCGATCCAGCATGGCCATGCCGCTCCTCGAGCTTTTCCGGCCATGGGGCCGGCATGGACGAGTCTGCACGCGGTATGCGCTTGTAGGGCTTAGGACTTACGCCACGCCACGCCACGCCACGCCGCGTTGAAGACGCTGCCGAAGCGTGCACGGGCTGGACGGTCGCCGCGGCGGCTGGCCGAAAACGCGCCGTAACCGCCGCTGCGTTACTGGAAGTTTCACTCGGGCGGGGGTGCTCGGCCGGGGCTCCCGGGAGGGGTGGCCAGTGTAGACTGCCAGGTTTTTCGTTCTGGCGGTATGGCGCACGTTTCACAGCGCACAGTTTTCAACGGTTCGGCGCTGGTGCGCCTGCTTTCCCGACTGGCCGACGCAGGCGTGCGCGAACCCACGCAAGCCACCGCGGACCGATTGAGCCAATGGTTCGGCTGGACCGATGCCATTTCGCTTTCCGCGGCGCTGGACGGCGTTCCGGCGGTCGCTTCTTCGCGGCTGCGGGCTCCCGCCGGTTCCGAGGAGCGGGAATGCGCCCGTGCGCGGACTGCGCTGGCCAATGCGATCGCAGAAGACGGCGTGGTCATGGCCGCAACCGACTTCGCGCCGCTGCGCCGCCGCTACCTTGCGCTACAGCAGGCCATGGAAGCCGGCATCGGCCCGTTGCGCGGGCGCTTGCGGACGACGCTGGCGGCCAGGTCCCCGGCCATGGCAAGGCTGGCGGCAGTGGACGTGGTCATGGAGCAGGTACTGGCTGCGCGCGAGCACAGCCTTTTGGCCGGCGTGCCCGCATTGCTCGAAAAACATTTCAACCGCTTGAGCGGGAACGGCACGTCGACGACAGCCGAGCCCGCCGGCGAACCCCAGGCCGGCGAGTGGCTGCACGTTTTCCGCAAGGACATGAAGACCGTGCTGCTCGCCGAACTGGATTTCCGATTTCAACCAATCGATGGGCTGCTCGAAGCCCTTCGCACGAGGCAACCAGAGTGCCAATGAATAGATTTCTTCACTACGCTGCTTTTGCCGCGGGCCTGGCCGTCGTGTGCTGGGTTGGCGCGGGCTACGCCGGGTCGCATCCCTTGGCGCTCATCGTCACGATGATCGTCGGCGCGTTCTACATCATGGGTGCGCTGGAGCTGCACCGGTTCCAGCAGGCAACGTTCACCTTGAGCCGCGCCGTGGCCAACTTGTCGGCCGCTCCGGCGGACTTGGGCGCATGGCTCGGCCAACTGCATCCAACGCTGCGCAACGCGGTGCGCCTGCGCATCGAAGGCGAGCGTGTCGGCTTGCCCGGCCCCGCGCTCACGCCCTACCTGGCCGGACTGCTGGTGCTGCTGGGCATGCTGGGCACATTCCTCGGCATGGTGGTCACGCTCAACGGCACCGGGCTGGCGCTGGAGACGGCGACCGACCTGCCGGCCATCCGCGCTTCGTTGTCAGCCCCAGTCAAGGGCCTGGGGCTGGCGTTTGGCACTTCGGTGGCCGGCGTGGCCGCCTCGGCGATGCTCGGCCTTGCCTCGGCCCTGTGCCGGCGCGAACGGCTGCAGGCCGGGCAAGCGCTCGACAGCAAGATCGCGACTACGTTGCGCATCTACTCGGAGACCCATCGGAGAGAGGCATCGTTCCAGTTGCTGGAGCAGCAGGCTCAGCTGATGCCCCGGCTCGTCGACCAGCTGCAGGCGATGATGGCCACGATGGAGCGCCAGGCCCAGGCCTTGAACGAGCGGCTCGTCACCGGCCAGGCGCACTTCCACACCCAGGCCGAGGCCGTGTACGCCGGCCTGGCTTCCTCGGTCGACCAGTCGCTGAAACAGAGCCTGACCGAAAGCGCCCGCATCGCCGGCGCCACGATCCAGCCGGTCGTCGAAGCCACCATGGCCGGCATCGCGCGCGAGACGGCTTCCTTGCACGACACCGTCGCACGCACGGTGCAGCAGCAGCTCGATGGGCTTTCGAGTCGTTTCGAAGCTACGACGACCAGCGTGGCCGACACCTGGAAGGCCGCGCTTGCCGAGCATGAGCGCACATCCGGCGCGCTGGCCAAAGACTTGAGCGCATCGCATGAGCGCTTTGCCGAGACGTTCGAGCAACGTTCGGCATCGCTGGTCGAAGCCGTTTCCGCCCGGCTCGAGGGCACGGTGGGCAGCGTGTCCGAAACCTGGGGCAGTGCGCTCGCACAGCATCAGCGCGTGAGCGAAAAGCTGTCGGAAGACACGCACCAGTCCCTCGCCTCCGCAGCCGCAGGCTTCGAGCAGAACGCGGCATCGCTGCTGCGCACCGTGGACCAGGCGCATGCCGATCTTCAGACGCAGATGGCGGCGCGCGACGAGCAGCGCCTGTCGGCCTGGACGCAGGCGCTGGCGGCCATGGCCACATCATTGCAGCAGGAGTGGCAGCAGGCCGGCGCGCACACGGCGGGCCAGCAGCAACAGCTTTTCGAGACCCTGGCGCAAACCGCCCGCGACATGTCGGCGCAGGCCGAAGCCCACGCGAAGACCACGGTGGCCGAAATCGCCCAGCTCCTGCAGGCCGCGTCCGACGCGCCGCGCGTGGCGGCCGAAGTTGTGGCCGAGTTGCGCCAGAAGCTTTCTGACAGCATGGCCCGCGACAACGCGATGCTGGAAGAACGCAGCCGCATCATGGAAACACTGGGAACGCTGCTCGACGCCGTGAACCACGCCTCCACGGAGCAGCGCTCGGCAGTCGATGCGCTGGTCGGCGCGTCGGCCGATGTGCTGGAGCGCGTCGGCAGCCGCTTCACCGACAAGGTCGAGGCGGAAACCGGAAAGATGGCCGGCGTCGCCGCGCAGATCACCGGCAGCGCCGTCGAAGTGGCCAGCCTCGGCGAAGCCTTCGGTCTTGCCGTGCAGCTGTTCAGCGAATCGAACGACAAGTTGGTGGCCCATCTGCAGCGCGTCGAAGGCGCGCTCGGCAAGTCCATTGCACGCAGCGATGAGCAGCTGGCGTATTACGTTGCGCAGGCGAGGGAGGTCATCGACCTCAGCATCATGTCGCAGAAGCAGATCGTCGAAGACCTGCAGCAGATTGCCGGCCGGCAGCAGGCCGTGGCGAGCGAAGCGTGATGCGGGACGACCTCGACGCCGGCCTGGAGCCGAGCGTGCCGGTGTGGGCGGTCTTCGGCGACCTGATGTCGGGGCTCGTCGGCGCCTTCGTGCTGATCCTGGTGGGCGCGCTCGGCATGCAGCTGGACCTCGCGGCAAAGCTGCAGGCCGAGGTGCAGCAGCGCCAGGCCGAGACGCAGCGCCGGGAGGCGCTCGAGCAGGCGCTGGCAGGGCCGCTCGCGGCTGGCAGGGTCACGCTCACCAACGGGCGCATCGGCATCAGCGGCAGCGTGCTGTTTGCCTTCAACTCGGCCGATCTGCAGCCCGAAGGCCGGCAAGTGCTCAAGAGCCTGGCTGCACCCGTGGCCGCCTACCTCCGCGCGCGTGACGAGGTGCTGATGGTGAGCGGCTTCACCGACGACCGCCAGATGCGGCAGACGAAGGAAGGCAACCGGCCGTTCACGGACAACTGGGAGCTGTCGGCCCAGCGCGCCCTGACGGTGACGCGCGCCTTGATCGAAGAAGGCATTCCCTCGTCATCGGTGTTTGCCGCGGCCTTCGGGTCGGAGCAGGCGGTGGCGTCCAATGCCGATGCCGAAGGACGCGCAAAGAACCGGCGCGTCGAAATGGCGCCCACGCCCCGGCAGCAGACCGGCACCGGCGCGAAGGCCCGTGAGTAGCGTCATGGACGATCCCATGGCGATGCTCGATGCGTGGCGTGCGCGCGGCGAGCATCGCGTGGACCCGGTGCGCTTTCGTTTCATCGAGGCGATGGCCAGACGCGCGACCGAGCACCAGGGCGATGCGCGGCGCATCCTCGATGACAAGGTGAATAGCCTGCTCGCGGCGTATCGCGAGAATCTTGAAAAGAGCGCGGGCGTTGTTCCCACGGCGCCGCCAAATACGGGCTCGAAGTTGCCGGCCCCGCCTGCTCGCGGGCCGCTCGCCGAACTCGTCGAGCACATTGCGCGGCAGTCGCCGCTGCTAGCGGAAGGGCTGACTGCGACAACCGATGCCGCGCCCGCTCCCGAACTGAAGACGCTCCGGTATTTCAGGAGCACCTGGTCGCGGCTCAGTGCCGACCGGCGGCTGACACAATCATTGGCGAAGGTACCGGACAACGCCGGCCCACTCAACTCGCATCACCTCGTGCATCGGTCGCTGAAGCTGATGCATGAGCTCTCACCCGAATATCTGAACCGGTTCATGTCGTACGTCGACACGTTGCTCTGGGTCGATCAGCTGAATGGCAGCAACGCGCCCGCCGCGGCAAACGCGCCGCGCGCCGAAAGCCAGAAGAAGGCCGCGCGCGGCAAAGCCGGCTGAGGCGCTTCCGGCTAGCGCAAGCCGTGCGCGCGGATCACTGCTTTCAGCCGCCGCACCTCGTGCTGCAAGTCGAGAATCAGCGCCGCTGCGTCCAGGCCCACGCCAAAGTCGCGTTCGAGCCTGCGCGCTTCCAGGGCGCATTGCAGGTCGGCGCTGGAGAACTGCCACCGCTCGGGTGGCGCTTCGGCGGTGGTGATCTGCACGATGCCCACTTCGACGAGTTGCACCACCCATTCGGTGTCAGCGCCGCAGGCATGGGCCAGCTCGCTCGCGGCAAGCGGCTGCGACGCGCTGATGGCGGTTGTGACGGATACGGTCGCCATGCTCACACTCCCAGATGCTGGCGTGGGTTGAACGAAGCCGACGCTTGCGCGAGCTGCTCATAGGCCTTGCGCGTGGCCTCCGCGGTGGCGGGGGGCAGGGCAATTTCCAGCAGCAGGTACAGGTCGCCGGGCTGCTTGCCGCCAAGCCCGCGGCCCTTGAGCCTGAGCTTGAGGCCGCTGCGCGCATTGGGCGGCACGGTCACCTCGACCGCGCCGCCGGTGGGAACGGGCACCTTCACTTGCGCGCCGAGCGCGGCCTCGGTCGGTGTAACGGGCAGCGTCATGTAGATGTCGCGTTCCTCGACGCGATAGAGCCTGTGCGGCGCGATGCGCACCTCAAGGTACAGGTCGCCGGCCGGCTCGCCGCCGTGGCCGGGCATGCCCTGTCCGGCAAGACGGATGAACTGCCCCGGATGCATGCCGGCCGGGATCTTGACGCTGAGCGTGCGCGTCTTGAACGACGGGCGGCCCTGCGCGTCGATTTCTTGCGAGCGCAGCGTGATCTCGCGCTCGGCGCCGTTGAGTGCGTCCTCGAGCGAGATCTCGATGGCCGCGTGATGGTCTTCGCCGCGGGCGCGGTAGTTGCGCCTGGCCGCGCCGCGCCGCTCGGCCTCGCCGAAGAGCGACGAGAAGAACTCGCTGAAGTCCGCGTGGTCGGCCGGGCCCTGGTTCGGGCCGCGGTGAAATTCGAAACCCGTGTCCCAGCCTGGCGGCGGCTGGAAGTCGCCTTCGGGGCGGCCGCCGCGCGCTACGCGGTCGGCCAGTGCGTCGTAGGCGGCGCGCTTTTCCTTGTCGCGCAGCACGTCGTTGGCTTCGTTGATGTCGCGCATGCGCTTCTCGGCGTCGGCTTCCTTGCTGACGTCGGGGTGGTACTTGCGCGCAAGCTTGCGGTAGGCCTTGCGCACGTCGTCGTCGGACGCGGTGCGGTCGATCCCCAGTGCGCTGTAGTAGTCCTTGAATTCCATGGCGGTCGGTGTGGGGGTGAACGCCGAACGGTACGCGCCCGGGCTTTGTCAGGCCAGGGCGGAATCGCCGTCGGCATGCCGCAGCAGCGGCGTTACGGTCCATGTGGGGCCGCTCCGCGAGAAACGCAATGGCTGCGCATTGCCAAGCAGGGCGAGGTCGATGGGCACACCGATCAGCGCGGCCAGTGCATAGAGGGTGCCGCCATGGGCTACCACCAGCACCGGTGCCGGCTCTGCCAGCGCCGCATTGAGTGCAAGCCGTTTGCGCGCCACGAACTGCGCGAGGGTTTCGCCGCCTTCGGGTTCGCAAGCCCAGTCGATATTGGCCGACGAGGTGCCGATGAGCGCGCCGAAATTGCGTTCGCGCAGTGCGGCCTGCGGCGTTGGTGCGAGGCGAAGCACTGCGGCCACGGTATGTGCCGTGTCGTGTGCGCGCCGCGCATCGCTGCAGACGATGGTGCGGATCGGCTCCCCCGCCAGCAGCTGGGCTGCGCGGGCTGCCTGCTGCAGCCCGAGCTCGCTCAGCGGTTCGTCCACGGCCTGGAAGATGCGCTGCGCATTGCGGCCGGTCTGGCCATGGCGCAGAAAGTAGAAGTGGTCGCAGGCCGGCGAGAGCGGCTGCTCGGCGGCAATGTGGACCAACTGGTCGAGCCCGGCGGTCGCGCCGTGGGGAAAAGGTGCCTGTGACATGAGGGTGTGGTTCAACTGAACTTCATGCCCTTGGGGCGGGCCTGCAGACGGTCGATGTAGGCATCGATCTTCGGCCGGTTGGAGCGGCCGCCGAATGCGCGGTGCCAGATGAACATGGAGCCGATCATCACGTCGGCGGCAGTGAACTGCGCGCCGAAGAGATAGGGGCCATAGCCCAGTTCGCGCTCCACCGCATCCTTGGCCTGCTCGAAATCGGTCCAGCCGCGCGCGCTGTTGTTGCTGCGCAGCCCCAGCAGGCTGTCGCCCATCGAGGGCTCGAGCTGCGCCGTGGAATAGACCATCAGCGACAGGTAGCGGCCGCGGTCGGGCGAGCCCACGGATGGCGCCAGCCTGGCCTCTGGAAACTTCTCGGCCACGTACATGCAGATGGCCGCGTTCTCGAAGACGCGGGTGCGGCCATCGACCAACGCCGGCAGCTTGCCGGAGGGATTGATCTTCAGGTACTCGGGTTTCTTGTGCGCCTTCTCGCGGATGAGGGTCGGCACGATCTCGTAGTCCACGCCGGCTTCTTCGAGCATCCATTTCGCGACCTGCGCACGGCTGTGTGGATCGAAATACAACTTCATGAGGAGCCTCCTTTGATTGATCGGCAGCGGCGCCGGTCAGAACTTGGGAATGCGCAATGTCTTGCTGATCATCAGCGTGCCCGACAGCGCAAAGAGCAGGGTGAGCGGATGCAGCTCCCATGGGCCGATCACCCAGGCGCCGCCCCACACCGCGTCCCCGATGCGGCCTTGCCAGGCTGCAAGGGCCAGCACGCCCACCAGCACCACGCTGGTCGGAATGGGCGTACCTTCGAAGTACTTCACCTTGTCGGCGCCTGCGGAAAGCGCCTCGGCCGTGACGTTGTAGCGCGCGAGCCGGCTCACGCCGCAGCAGACGAAATAGATCAGCAGCACGCAGTCCCAGCCGCCGTCCAGGCCCGCGGCAAAGGCCAGCGCGGCGGGCGCTACGCCAAACGAAATCACGTCGGCCAGCGAATCGAGCTCGCGCCCCAGGGCGGAGTGCGTCTGCCGCCAGCGCGCAATGCGGCCGTCGAACACGTCGAACACGAAGGCCGCGGGCGCGAGCGCCGCCGCCCAGAAGAATTGCGCGACCGACTGGCTGGCCATGAAGGCCATGGCAAGGAACACGGCCCCAACACCGCAGGCCGCGTTGCCTAGCGTGAATACGTCGGCCAGGTGAAAGCCGCGGATCATCGAGAAATGCTTGCGGGCCGGTGCGGGGGGAGGGGTGGTCATGGGCGTGCTTCGGAGTCGGCGAATGCTCCGCACCTTAACGCAAGCCGGGCCGCTTTCCTGTAGTCGCCATCCGACTCCGCAAGGCTGGGCCGGAAGTTGCCGCATCGCCGGCTTGTGCCGGTTCACAGGTCTTGTGGTTACACCGGATACAGGCGAGACGCGGCTGCACCGCCTGGCGCTGGAGCCGGCGCGGCGGCGCTCCTACGATCACTTTCGTTCCATCCACTCTGCCAACCAACCCATGAAATCCCTTGTCCATCGCCGCACCGTTCTGCTTGCCGCTTCCGCACTCCCCCTGGCCAGCGCCTGTAGTGCATGGTCCGCAAAAGGGCCGCAGGCCGCATCGGCCGAGGCAGAGCTCGCAGCGCTCGAAAGCAGCGTGGGCGGGCGGCTCGGCGTGGCGGCGCTCGACACCGCCACCGGCGCGCGCGTGCAGCACCGCGCAGCCGAGCGCTTTCCGCTGTGCAGCACCTTCAAGACCATGCTGGCCGCGGCCATCCTCGATCGCAGCACCCGCGACGGCAGCCTGCTGGAGCGGCGCGTGAGCTATGGCAAGGGCGACATCCTGCCCCATTCGCCCATCACCGAAAAATACCTGGGGCAGGGCATGACGGTCTCCGCAATGTGCGCCGCCACCATTCAATACAGCGACAACGCCGCGGCCAACCTGCTGATGAAGATTCTCGGCGGCCCTTCCGCGGTGACTGCCTATGCGCGCTCCATCGGCGACCAGGCCTTCAGGCTGGACCGCTGGGAAACCGAACTCAACAGTGCGATCCCGGGCGATCCGCGCGACACCACGACGCCCGAGGCCATGGCTGCGAGCCTGCAGCGGCTGGTGCTGGGCGACGCCCTTGGTGCGGCGAAACGCAGCCAGCTCGAAACCTGGCTGTTGGGCAACACCACCGGCGCCACGCGAATTCGCGCCGGCGTTCCGGCCGACTGGAAGGTGGGCGACAAGACGGGCGCGGGCTCCTACGGCACCGTGAACGACACGGGCGTGCTGTGGCCGCCGGTTGGCGCGCCGCTGGTGCTGGCGGTCTACCTGACGTTTCCGACGCAAAAGGATGCGGAGGGCCGGAACGACGTCATCGCATCGGCGGCGCGCATTGCCGTGAATGCGCTCAGGGCCTGAGCCCGGCGCTCACTCTTCGCTGGTCCACTCCACCTGCGCGCCCAGGCTGCGCAGGTTTTCGGCGAAGCGGGGATGGGCCCGGCGGATGGGTGTGGCATTGCGGATTTCGGAACGGCCCTCGATGCTGGCCGCCACCATGAAGAGCGCAATTGCCACGCGGATGATGTAGGGGCTCTCGACCACGGCTGGCGTCAGCGGGCTGCCGCCGAAGCTGATGAGCCGGTGCGGGTCCGACGAGAAGACGTGGGCGCCGAACTTCGACAGTTCGCCGGTCCATCCCAGGGCACCGTCGTAGACCTTGTTCCAGAACATCGCATTGCCCTGGGCCCGAACGCCCAGCGCAATGAAGATCGGAAGCAGGTCGACCGGAAAGTAGGGCCAGGGCGCAGCCTCCACCTTGGTGAGCACGTTGCTGGTGAAAGGCGTCTGCACCTTCAGCGGACCGGCGCAGCTGGCGCGCGACCAGCCGTCTTCGTGCGCGATGGTGACGCCGAACTTGGCGAAGGTGCGGTCGATCAGCGGAAAGTTGTCGGGCGCGCTGTTGCGCACCACCACGTCGCCGCCCGTGATGGCGCCCAATGCCAGAAAGGTGGTGATCTCGTGAAAGTCTTCGTCGAAGCGGAACTCCCCGCCGCGCATCGCATTGCCGCCATGCACCGTGAGCCGCGAAGTACCGATGCCTTCGATGCGCACGCCCAGCATGGCCATGAAGCGGCAGAACTCCTGCACGTGCGGCTCGGAAGCCGCGTTGGTGAGCGTGGAGGTGCCTTTGGCCGCCGCCGCGCACAGCACGAAGTTCTCGGTCGTGGTGACGGATGCGTAGTCGAGCCAGTGCTCGGTGGGGGTCAGCGGCCCGTCGCACCGAACCAGGAGCGAGCCGCTGGCACGCTCCACCTGCCCGCCGAAGCGGCGGAACACGTCGACGTGCGGATCGATCTCGCGCACGCCCAGCGTGCAGCCCTTGACGTTGTCCTCGAGCCGCGCAATACCGAAGCGCGCGAGCAGCGGGGGCACCAGCATGATCGACGAACGCATTTCCTCCGGCAGGCGGTCGCGCGCGGCGTCAAAAGCCGTTTCGCGGTGGTGCAGATCAAGCGTGCCGGTGGCGTGGTCCATCCGCGCCTCGCTGCCCAGGCTGCGAAAGATGTCGAGGATCTTGCGTACGTCGGTGATGTCCGGCACGCCATGCAGGCGCAGCGGCTCGTTGGTGAGCAGCGTGGCGCACAGCACAGGCAGCACGGCGTTCTTGTTGGCGGAAGGGGTGATGCGGCCGCGAAGCGGCGTGCCGCCGTGCACGATGAGGTTGGACATGGGAATGCGGGGCCTGAAGCGTTTTTAGTCCGCGCCCAGCTGCTCCGCCGCTTCACGCGGCCGCAGTCCGCGAACCGATGCCAGTCCTTCGAGCTGCGCCTTGCGGGGTCGGGCCTTGCCCTGTTCCCATTTGTAGATGGTCTGGCCGGTGACGCCTACCAGCTTGCCGTAGGCGGCCGCCGAAAGGCCGAGCTTCTCGCGGTGCGTTGCCAGGCGGCTGGCGCTGAAACGGCGGGCCGGTCCGGAATCGCCAGTTTCGTCCGCATCGCCTTGGGGCGAGACGCGCGTTGACACTTTGGTGGCGCGCCGCAATTCCTTTTCCAGTTTCTCGACCTGCCGGCGCAATGCGGCAATCGAGGCACGATGGTGCGTGGATGCTTTTTTCAGCGTTTCGATCTCTGTGCGCACCTCCTTACGGGCAACACGGGAAATCTCGGCTTTGAGGATGGTGGCGATATTTGGCATGGGCGCATTTTGCACATCTCTTGGGACGTGTTGCCTTGGGAGATACGGCAACACGCGCCTGAGGCCCTTGAAGTAAGGCCGGGCCGACCGCTGTCGTCAGAGCACGAAGCAGCCTACGGACACGAAGTGGCTCGCGGTGCCCGCAAGAACGAACAGGTGCCAGGTCCCGTGCGCATGCCTGAAGCCCCGCCGGTTCCGGTAGAACACCGTGCCCACGGTATAGAGCACGCTGCCGGCCAAAAGCCAGGCCAGTCCGCCGCTCTCGAGCCGAGCGGCCAGTGGCACGGCCGCCAGCACGCCGAGCCAGCCCATGCCGATGTAGAGCGTCAACGCCGGCTTGGTTGCCGCGCCCTTGCCCTGCAACAGCTCGCGGCTTATGCCGAAAAGCGCGGCGCTCCATACGGCGGCAAGCAGCAGCCAGCCCCACAAGCCATTCAAAGTGACCAGTGCGAACGGCGTGTAGGTACCCCCGATCAGCAGGTAGATGGCACAGTGGTCGGCCTTTTCCCAAAGGCGCTTGCGAGGCCCCCGCGTGCTGTGGAACAGCGTGGATGCCGCATACAGCGCCACCGCGGAGAGCGAGAACACCAGCGCGCCGGCAATCCGCGCGGGGTCGCCGGTGGGCACGGTCTTGGCAAGCAGCAGGACCATGGCCACAAGGGCGAACACCAGGCCCAAGAGATGGGTATAGCCATTGAGCCGTTCGCCGGGGTACATCGCGTCGGGGTTGCAGTCTTGGTTGTGGAGGCAAAGGCCAGCGGATGCTAGGGTTGCCTCGTGACGGCGCGGTGACCGCCGGGACGCTCAGGTCTCGAAGGCGTCCAGCAGCGTGTGTGCGATATCGGCCGCGAGCGCATCGCGCTGCGGCGCGGGGCGCCAGAAGGAACGCGTCGCCACACCAGCCGATTCCCATTCCGGATGGCTGCGCGCGGGCCTTGCCGCGCGCACGGCGGCGGCCGTGGCGCGTGTCGGTGCATCCGGAGTGGCACTCGACTCGGCCGCAATGCGCCCGGTGGCGGCATGGCCGCGCCGCTCCAGTGCCCGCGCGAGTTTCAGCTGCCATGCCACCAGCGCAAAGAGCACGCCGTCTTCGACCGTGAGCTCGTGCACGTTGCGCAGCTTGTTCGCCAGCTTGCGCCCGAAGGGGCCCCAGCCCTGCGACACCGCGCCGCCGATGGCGCCGCCCACCGCGGCACCCGTGCCGAGCGAAATGCCGGCCACCGCGAGGTCTGCCACCACGCCCACGGCCGCGCCGATCACCGCGCCCTTGCCGAGCCGGAGACCTGCTTCCTTCATGGCTTCAGGGCTGAAGAAATCCAGCGTCCATCGGCCTTCGATGAGCGGCAAAGGCGCCTCGCCGGCATCGTCCTGGCGAAATCCGTAGAGCGCCAGCAGGTCGTCGGTGCATCGCTGCGCCTTGTCGAAAACGTCTTTCTGAAGCGCTGCGACGAAAGCCTTCCGGCGTGCCGTGTCGGCGAACTCTTCGGCCGGCATGCTGCGGCGCAATGCGGCGGCGTCGATCAGCAACCCGGCAATGCGCGTGCAGGCCGCGCGGCGGCGTTCGGCGGCTTCGGCGGTCAATGCATCCACGACGTTGCGCAGCAGCTCGCGCCGGTCGCGCAGCAGAGTGGAAAGATCGTTGTACAGCTCGCGCTCCGCGCCCACGAAAGGCGCGGCGGCGTCGAAGCTCACCTGCACGTGCAGGGCGTAGGCCGAGAGCAGTTCTCTCCAGGCCGCTTCGCGGCTCGCCGCGTCGCGCACGAAGTTCAGCACCGGCATCACCGGCCGAGCGCACGAGTTGAGCAGCTCGATCTCGTCGCGGAACTTGGGCAGCACCGGCTCGCGCACGTCGATGACGAGAAAGGCCGCATCGATCTCGAGCATGGTGCGCAGCACCTTGGCCTCTTGCTCGAACACGCCATGCGCTTCGGGCCCCTGCAGGAACAGGCGAATGCGCTCGGGCGGGGTGGCCTGCGGATCGAGCCCAGCCAGGTGCTCGCGAAGCGCCACCGCATCTTCCAGCCCCGGCGTGTCGAAGAAGCGCACGGCGGGCTGGCCGTTCACTTCGAGATCGACCGACTCCACGTGGCGCGTGGTGCCGGGGCGCTGCGACACTTCGCCGAAGCTGGCGCGCCGCGTCAGCGTGCGCAGCAACGAGGTCTTGCCCGCGTTGGTGTGGCCGACTACGGCAATGCGGATGGCTTGCTGGGTCGTCATATGGTGGCGCTGATGCCCTGCATTGCTTCTTCGAGCCTGTGTGTGGCCGCCACGCGCGGCAAGCCGGTGCCCTGCAGCCAGTCGATCCAGCGCTGCGATGCGTCCCCATCGGCGGCGTCCTTCGCTGCATCGGTAAGCCACAGCCTGCATTCGCCGCAATGGGCCAGCAGATCGCGCAGGAAGCGTTCGGTGCCGCGGTCGGGGCTCGATGCGGCATGGCACACGAGCAACACGGTGCGCGGCCGAGCTTCTGCCAACCGGCCGAGCAGAGCGCGGCGCGCGGGTGCACTGCCGTCGATGCGTTGAATTTCGGTGGCCGGCTCGGCGTGCAGGCCTTCAGGCGGCCACGGCGCATCTGAAGGCAGTTCGAAGCCGACGACGAACAGCGTGTCCCGCAACTGTGAAGGCGCCAGCCCGCCTGGCGGAATGCCCGGTGTCCGCCCCGGGTCGGCATCGACGATGGCGGGCGGCGCCAACGCGGCGAAGCGCGCCTTCAGCTTGCGGTAGTACGGTGCACTCCAGTCAGGCTGCAGTGCGGCCCGGCGCCGGAGCCACACCACCGCGCTCAGCAGCACGAGCGCAAGCCGCGGCAGCAGCCCGTACACGACGATGCACCCTGTGAGCCACAGCGCCCACGTGCGTTGGCCCGCGGCACCGGGAGCGGCCGAGCGCACGATGTCCGCGTCGGGAACCGGAAAGCCGAACTGCGCCGGCGCCCAGCCCAGCACCTGCACGGCCCGTACGAAGAAGTCCGGATCGAGGATCGTCGTCTCCCAGCTCAGCGTGTAGCTGCGGAATGCCAGCGCGAACAGCAGCGCGGCCACCACCACGGCGAATGAGAGCGACCAGATGCCGTGACTCACGAGACCGAAGGCCCATGGCAGCAGCTTCGCGCGCGTCAGCAGCTCGGTGGCCGCGCGCAACAGCACGGGTGCCTGGCCGCGCTTTCCCCCGGCCACGCGGGCGGTAAGCGAGAGCCATATCCATCCGAGCGAGCTTATATTGAACGAGCCGAGCGGCAGCCACAGGCCGGCAAGCCAGAGCAGTAGTGCGAGAAGGTGAATGCCAAGCAGGCTCACGAGCGCGACGATCACATTGATGTGCCGCTCGCCACCGCCGACCACGTTGCCCGCGAGGCCCAGGCCTGCAACGACCACCAACGCCACAAGGCCGAGCAACACCCAGGGGCCCCATTGGCGCGCGCGTGCCAATTCGGATTGCAGCCCGATGCGTTCGCCCAGTTGGAGCGCGCGCACCGTGATGCGTGCGTGCTCGTCGGGTGTGCGGGAAGTGGCGATGCGCATGGCCTGTGCATCGTCGAGTGGACCTTTCTCCTCGGTCCATCGGATCGCCTCGGTGACTACCGCGTCCGGAAAAGCAGATTCGCGCAACGCGGTGTTGGTCAACAGGGTCCCTTCGCTGGTGGCGCCCCGTGGTGATCAGGGCGCGCAAATTATGCCCGGCGCGCTGCGAAGGCCCCATGAGAAACGGGGCCGCACACACGGCCCCGCTTTTGTTCAGCGTACGAGTCGAAAACGCGTGCCCGGTCTCAGCGAAGGCCGAAGAACGAAAGCACGGCCACGACAACCACGATCAGACCGACGATGTAAATGATTGAACTCACGGGATGACTCCTCGTTGATGACGACAGCTTCAGCATCGCGCCCGGGCGGGCGGGTTGCTGTCGGCGAGGGGCGGCCTGTGCTGTAGGACTCGCGAAGACCCGGGCGACCGCATGTGCCGCGCCGGCGCGCCTCGTTCAGAGCCTCAAACCGGGGACTTGCGGCGCGGCTCGGGGCCCAGCGCCTGCTCGAGCAGCCAGCGCATGGCCGAATGGATTTCTTTCGGATCGGCGCCGGCATCGAGCTCCAGTGCCGCCCTGTCGAAGGTCGCCGAGAGCAGCCGGGCGAGCGCGGCCAGGGACACATCTGCCTTGCCCGGCCTGGCTTTCTCCAGCCCCTGGCGCAGCGAATTCGCCGAGGTCGCTTCGTCGATGGCCATGATTTCTTCCAGGCCCAGCACTGCGGGCCCTTCGATGAGCAGAAGCCGCGTGCGGCCGGGCGCGGCCATCGCGTCCAAGTAGGCCTTGCTGCCTTGCAGCAGGGCCTCGCGCGGCGTCAACTGCCCTGGCGTGGCCACTTCGATGTCGGCCGCCACGGTTTCGGCTTCGCGCACCAGCACCTGCCTGAACAGGTCGCGCTTGTCCACGAAGTGGTGATACAGCGCGCCACGCGTGATACCAGCGGCAACAGCAATCTCGGGCGTCGAGGTTTCACCGTAACCCTTGCTGACGAACAGCGCGCGCGCAGCGTCGATCAGCGCAAGGCGCGTGGCTTCCGTGCGTTCGCGGTTGGTTCTGGAATGAGAGTCGGCGATTGGTTTTGGCATTTACATACAGACTGTTTGTAGATTAACATCAACAATACATGCAGTCTGTATGTTAATTGAAAGGACCGACGCTATGAAAGTGACAAGCTACTACCCGGTGATCATGACCAACGACGTGGCCGGAACGGCCAGCTTCTACCAGGCGCATTTCGGCTTCACGCCGCTGTTCACGAGCGAGTGGTACGTGCACCTGCAGTTGGCAGAGAACCCGTCTGTGAACCTTGCCGTGCTCGACGGCCGGCACGAGACCATTCCAGCACCCGCGCGCGGCCAGGTGGCGGGCGGCCTGCTGCTCAACTTCGAGGTGGACGACCCCGATGCGGTTCACGACCGGTTGGCGGCGGCGGGCCTGCCGATTCTTCTTGCGTTGCGCGATGAAGACTTCGGCCAGCGCCACTTCATCACCAGCGACCCGAACGGTGTGCTGATCGACATCGTCAAACCGATCTCGCCGAGTGCGGAGTTCGCAGCGTTGTACGAGGCCGGCGCCTTGCCCAACTAGGCTGCGCTCAGGCCCGCAGCGCCTCGTCTTCTTCTTCGAGCGAATCGCCCAGAAAGCCGCCGCTCTGGTGCGCCCACAGCCGCGCGTACAGCCCACCTTGCGCCATGAGCGAGCGGTGGTCGCCTTCTTCCACCACGCGGCCTTCGTCGAGCACGATGAGCCGGTCCATCGCGGCGATGGTCGACAGGCGGTGCGCGATGGCAATCACGGTCTTGCCTTCCATCAGCCGGTAGAGGCTCTGCTGGATGGCGGCCTCCACCTCGGAGTCGAGCGCGCTGGTGGCCTCGTCGAGCAGCAGGATCGGCGCGTCTTTCAGCATCACGCGCGCAATGGCCACGCGTTGCCGCTGGCCGCCCGAGAGCTTGACGCCGCGCTCGCCCACATGCGCTTCGTAGCCGCGCCGGCCGCTGGCATCGCCCAGCGTCTGGATGAAGTCGTGCGCCTCGGCGCGTTTGGCGGCGGCTTCGATCTGGTCCTGCGTGGCATCAGGCCGGCCGTAGGCGATGTTGTCGGCCACCGAGCGGTGCATGAGCGAGGTGTCCTGCGTGACCATGCCGATGTGGCTGCGCAGCGAATCCTGCGTCACGTGCGCAATGTCCTGCCCGTCGACCAGGATGCGGCCGCTCTCCAGGTCATGAAAGCGCAGCAGCAGGTTCACCAGCGTCGACTTGCCAGCGCCCGAGCGGCCGACCAAACCGATCTTCTCGCCGGGCCTCACCACCAGGTTCAGGTCGTCGATGACGCGGCGGCCCGCATCCGCATAGCGGAAGCTCGCGTGCTCGAAGCGCACTTCGCCGCGCGGCACTTCGAGCACACGGGCATCGGGCGTGTCGAGCACGGTGCGCGGGCGCGACAGCGTCTTCATGCCGTCCTGCACGGTGCCGATGTTCTCGAACAGGCTGGTCATCTCCCACATGATCCAATGCGACATGCCCTGCAGGCGCAGCGCCATGGCGGTGGCCGCGGCCACCGCGCCCACGCCCACCGTGCCGTTCGACCAGAGCCACAGCGCGGTGCCGGCCATGCCCGCCGTGAGGCCCATGCTCAGCGTGTGGTTGACGATCTCGAACGCGCTCACCAGCCGCATCTGCCCATAGCCCGTGTACATGAACTCGCGCATCGCCTCGCGCGCAAAGCCGGCCTCGCGCTGCGTGTGAGAGAACAGCTTGACGGTGGCGATGTTGGTGTAGGCATCGGTCACGCGGCCGGTCATCAGCGCACGCGCATCGGCCTGCGCCTTGCCCACCTTGCCCAGGCGCGGTACGAAGTACATCAGCGAGGCGGCATACAGCACCAGCCAGACGATGAAGGGCAGCACAAGCTGGATATCGAGAACGCTTACCAGCACGATGATGGTCGCCACGTACACGCCCATGGCCACCACCACGTCGGCCAGCACGAAGAGGGTATCGCGCACGGCGAGCGCGGTCTGCATCACCTTGGCCGTGATGCGGCCCGCGAACTCGTCCTGGTAGAAGGCCATGCTCTGGCCAAGCATCACGCGGTGAAAGTTCCAGCGCAGGCGCATGGGCAGGTTCACCGCCAGCGTCTGATGCTTGACGATGGTCTGCAGCGCGACCACGCCGATGCTGATGATCAGCAGGGCGGCCAGCCACATCAGCGTGTCGCCGCGCTCCGCCCACAGCCGTGACGGCACCTGGCCGCCGAGCCAGTCGACGATGCGCCCGAGCACCGCAAACAGCAGCGCCTCGAAGGTCGAGATGGCGGCCGTGAGCGCCGCCATGGCCGCCATCTTGAGGCGCAGGCCCTGGGTGCAGGCCCACAGGAAGGCGAAGAGGCCCGACGGGGGCGGCGCCGGTTCGGCGGCGGGGTAGGGATGGAGCAGTTTTTCGAAGAAGCGGAACAAGGCGGGCGGTCTCCAGTCGGATTTGGAGACTTTAGCCCGGTGTGGCATGTCCTTGCGCCGAAAGGGTGCGCTTTGCGGCGGTGGAAGGCGGCTGGTCGCCCAGCCGCTCTCCCAGGAAGTCGATGAAGCTGCGCAGCTTGGGCGCCATGTACTGGCGGCTGGTGTACACCGCAAACAGCGTGACCGGATGCGGGGCGTGGTCGGGCAGCAGCCGCACCAGCCGGCCCGCCGTCAGGTCGTCGTCGATCAGCCATTCGGGCAGGAACGCAATGCCCATGTCCGCCCGCACCGCATGCAAGGTGAGCGTGGTGTCGTCCGACCGCATTGCCGGCGTGAGCCGCAGCGCAAACATGCGCCCACCGGGCCCCTTCAGCGAAAGGTTGTCGAGGTTCACGTAGCTCGGCACGATGGCACCGAGTCGGGCCACGTCGGCCGGCAGCGCGGGGCTGCCACCCATGCGCCGCAGGTAGGTGGGCGTGCCCGCCAGGTGAAAGGGCACGCGGCACAGCGGCCGCGCAATCAGCGCAGGGGAGGGCTCCTGCGTGGCGCGCAGCGCGAGGTCGTAGCCGTCGGCTGCGAGGTCGACCTTGCGGTTTTCCAGGTGAATGTCGATCAGCACTTCGGGATAGCGCTCGCGGTAGTCGGCCAGCACGCGCGCGAAGCGCGGCGTGGCACACCACACCGGCGCGCTCACCTTGAGTTGGCCGCGCGGCGCCTCGCTTTTCTGGCCGATGGCCGCCTCGGCTGCATCGAGCAGGTCGAGCGCTCGCCGGCTCTGGTCGTACCAGGCGGTGCCCGCTTCGGTCAGGCTCAGGTGGCGGCTCGAGCGGTGCAAGAGCCGCGCACCGAGCGATTTTTCGAGCTGCGCCACGTGCTTGCTCGCCATTGGCGGCGATATCGACAGCCGCTCGGCCGCGGCCACGAAGCTGCCCGATTCGACGACCTCTCGAAACACGCGCAGGCTGGTCAGGCGGTCCATCATGCTTTCCTCAGAAGAAACGGATCGATGCATCCTAGCCTGTCGATTTCCTGGTGGGAAATGTCTACAGTCGATGCAACGCTTTCAAGGAGCATCGACTTGACCCACGACGACAACACCTCGCGCCTGCCCACATATTTCATCTCCCATGGCGGCGGCCCCTGGCCCTGGATGAAGAAGGAGATGGGCGGCGTCTACGACCAGCTGGCCGCCTCGCTGGCCGACATGCCGCGCCAGATCGGCCGCACGCCGGGCGCCATCCTGATGGTGTCGGCCCATTGGGAAGCACCCGTCTTCACCGTGCAGGGCAACCCGCGCCCGCCCATGATCTACGACTACGGCGGCTTTCCCGCCCACACCTATGAAGTGCGCTACGACGCGCCCGGCTCGCCCGAACTCGCGCAGCGCGTGCAGTCGCTCCTTGCCGCCGCCGGGCTGCCCGCGACCATCGACCCTGAACGCGGCTTCGACCATGGCATGTTCTCGCCCATGAAGGCGATGTATCCCGATGCGAACGTGCCGGTGGTGCAGCTGTCGCTCAGGCGCGGTCTCGATCCGGCGGAGCACCTGGCACTCGGCCGCGCGCTCGCGCCTTTGCGGGGTGAAAACGTGCTCATCGTCGGCAGCGGCCTCAGCTATCACAACCTGCGCAACTTCGGCCCGCAGGCGCACGGCGTTTCCAAGGCGTTCGGCGACTGGCTCGACGACACCGCCGTGCAAGCGGCACCCGAGGAGCGCGTGCAGCGGCTGCGGGAATGGGCCTCGGCCCCTTCGGCTCGCATCGCGCATCCGCGTGAGGAGCACCTGATTCCGCTGATGGTGGCCGTCGGCGCAGCCGAGCAGGAACCCGGCGAACTGGTCTATCACGAAGACGATTTCATGGGCGGGCTGGTGGTATCGAGCTACCGCTTCGGCGCTGCCGCCAGCTGAAAAGGCGGCGGGTTGGCAGAATCGGGCGATGCCTTCCATTTCCGATCCCGATTCCGATACTGAAGCCCGCCTCTTGATCGAACGCATCGCCGCGAGCGGCACGCGCCATGACGTGGTGCACGGCGGCGTTCGCGTCTGCTGGCGCCGCTTCGGTGCGGAAAAAAGCGCCCAGCCGCCGCTGGTGCTGCTGCACGGCGGCCACGGCAGCTGGATGCACTGGCTGCGCAACGTCGAGGCGCTCTCGGCCCGGCACACGCTGTGGCTGCCCGACATGCCGGGCTTCAACGATTCCGATGCGCCGCCGCGCGCAGTGCCCGGCGACGACCCGCTCGGTCCGCTGCTCGACGCGTTGGGCGGATCGCTCGACCAGCTGATCGGCGCGGGCACGCCCATCGACCTTGGCGGCTTCTCATTCGGCGGACTCACCGCCGCGCGCTTTGCGGTGCGGCGCGGCGCCATCCGGCGCCTGGCGCTCGTGGGCAGCGGAGGCCACGGCACGATGCGCCGCATGTCTGTCGAGATGATCAACTGGCGCGCCGCGCCAAATCGTGAGGAGGAGCGCGCCGCGCTGCTGCACAACCTCGGCGCGCTCATGCTGCACGACAAGGCCGCCATCGATCCACTGGCCTTCGAGATTCACGACATCTCCTGCCACGGCACGCGTTTTCGCAGCAAGGACGTCTCGCAGGCGGGCGGGCTGCAGGCCGCGCTCGATATGCTCGGCGGACCGCAATTGCTGCTCTGGGGCGAGTACGACGTCACCGCCGATCCGCGTCCGCTGGTGGCGCAACTCACCGCCGGCCATCCGCAGCGCGAAGGCGTGGTGATTGACGGGGCAGGGCACTGGGCGCAGTACGAGCGCGCGGATGAATTCAATCGGCGGATGCTTCGGTTTCTGGGTTGAGTGTCGGGGCTTCTGCTACGAGAGCCCGATCGACCCCGCATTTCTGCGCCAGAACCCCGCATCCGGAAACTCCCCCGCACCCGCCGCGGCGTTATCGGCCATGTGCTCGGCGCGGCTGGTGCCGGGAATGGCGCAGGTCACGGCCGGGTGGCTCAGCACGAACTTCAGCAGCACCTGCGCCCAGCTCGTGCAGCCGATCTCGCCGGCCCATGCGGGCAGCGGCTGGTCCCGCAGCCGGCGCAGCAGGCCGCCGCCGCCGAAGGGCATGTTGACGATCACCGCCACGCCGCGTTCGGCCGCAAGGGGCAGCAGGCGTTGCTCGGCCTCGCGCGCGTCCAGTGAGTAGTTGATCTGCACGAAGTCGAGCTTCTCGGCGCGCAGCACCGCCTCCACTTCGCCGTAGGCCGAGGCGGTGTAGTGCGTGATGCCGATGTAGCGCACGCGGCCCTTGTCCTTCCAGCCCCGCAGCGTGGCAAGTTGGGTTTTCCAGTCGACGAGGTTGTGCACCTGCATCAGGTCGATGCGCTGTGTTCGCAGCCGCGCGAACGACTGCTCCATTTGCGCAATGCCGGCTTCGCGGCCCGAGGTCCAGACCTTGGTGGCGAGAAAGGCCTCCCTGTTCTCGCGCTGCTTCGATGCGGCCAGCAGTTCGCCCGTGGTTTCTTCGGAGCGGCCGTACATCGGCGAGCTGTCGATCACCTTGCCGCCGGCCGCGAAGAGGGCATCGAGCACACCGGGCAGGCGCTTGTATTCGTCGGTGCCGGGCCGGTGGTCGAAGCCGATCCAGGTGCCGCAGCCGACCACGGGCAGGGCTTCCTGCGTGGAGGGAATGGGACGGGTGCTCATCTTCGTCATCGCGGGCCTGCCTTGTTGCTGTGCGAACGAAGGGAGCGCGGCACCGGCGCAAAGTGCGGCGCCCAGCCTGAGCAACTGGGCGCGCGTGAAGGCGGGGCGCTGGGGTTCGTTCATGAAGGACGTCGTCGTCACGAACGAAATTCTGCGCCAGGAAAGGCGCCGTCCGGAAGGCTTCAGCGCAGGTAGCGCCCGTCGGCCTTGAGCATCGACAGCTCGGAGAACGTGAGGCCGCGGTGCTCGCCGGGCCGGTACGACACGGCAATGCCGCCGATGTCGAGCGTCTTGAACGACTCGAGGCCCTTCTGGAGCGAATCCGGCGTGGGGTTCGGCCCTGCGCGCTTCAGCCCCTCGACCATGACCTTGGCCGCCACGTAGCCCTCGAGGCTGGCATAGCTGAATTCGGTCGCGCCGATTTTCTTCATGGCCGCCTGGTATTCGGCAATCAGCGGCATCGCGCTGTTCCAGGGGTAGGGCACGACCTGTGAAATGACCACGCCGGCCGCGTCTTTCTTGATGTCCTGGAACAGCTTCTGCCCGTTCAGGAACGAGAACGAATAGAAGGCCGTCTCGCCGCCCGCTGCGCGGTAGGCCGTGATGAACTTGGCCGCCACGTCGTTGGTGACCGCCAGCACCACCGCCTTGGGCTTGAGCTTGGCCAGTTCCGCTGCGCGTTCGGCGGCGTCGGAGCCGTCGTTCTTGATGGCCACGCTGCCCGCCATTTTCTCGCCGCGTTCGGCGATGAACTTCTGCGTGCTTTCCAGCGCCGAACGCGCGCCGGGGTTGTCGTTGTGCGCGAAGGCAATGCGCGAGAGGCCGATGGTGAACAGGTGGTTCACGATGCGGCTGTACTCCTCGTCGAAGCTGATGCGTACCGGGAAGTTGTATTCGGAAAATTTGGTCACCGGGCCTGCGCCGGTGTAAGGGCCGATCACCGGGATCTTGAGTTCGTTGGCCGCCTTCAGGGCCCCGACCGACGACGAGGTGCCAATGGGCATGAGGATGCCGACGGCGCCTTCCTTGACGAAGGTCTTGACGTTCTCGGCGCCCTTGGCAGGGTCGTAGGCATCGTCGAGCTGGCGCAGTTCGACCGGCCGTCCGTTGATGCCGCCATTCGCATTCAGTGCGTTGAGCATGGCGCGCACGCCCATCACGGGCTCGGGCGAGAGGGACGCCAGCGGCCCCGTCTGCACATAGGTCTGGCCGATCAGGAGCGGCTTGGTTTGCGCCTGCGCGGCAGGCGAGAGTCCGACAACGAAGGCGGCCAGGGCCGAAGCCAGCAGGTGAATCTTTGTGTATTTCATGGTCACAAATTGTTAATGACTGATCTTAAGGGGCGGGTGCCCATGAGGTAAACCGGTATTTGGTTTCTGCGTTGTTGCGGCCCACAAAATACTGTATAAAAGTACAGTTAACAGTTGCATCATGGGCCTTCCTTTCCTCGACTCCTTTTCCGCTGCCGCCGGCCGTGGCGTCTGGCACGCCGACGAGCTCGGCCTGGCCGACGCGCAGGTCGTCGCCACCGGCCACGCCGCGCTGGACGCGGAGTTGCCGGGCGGCGGCTGGCCGGTCGGCGCCATGACGGAGCTGCTGCAAGGCACGCCCGAGGCGCATGTCTGGCGGCTGCTGCTGCCCGCCCTGGGGCAGGCGGTCCAGGCGCGCGGCGGGCCGGTGGTGCTGATCGGTGCGCCCTATGAGCCTTGCGGGCCGTCGCTGGCGGCGCAAGGCCTGCCAGTGGAAGCGCTGATGTGGGTCCGGAGCGAGGCTGCGTCCGCGCGGCTGTGGGCTTGCGAGCAGGCGCTGCGCTGTGCGGACGTGGCGGCCGTGCTGGCCTGGCTGCCGCAGGCGCGGGTGGGCGAACTGCGGCGGCTGCAGTTGGCGGCCGCCCAGCACGAGGTGCTGCTTTTCGTCTGCCGGCCCGAATCGGCCGCACAGGGCGCTTCGCCTGCACGGCTGCGGCTCCAGGTGGAAAGCTGCGAGGCCGACAGCTCGCAGATCGAGCTGCGCATCCTGAAGCGCCGCGGCCCGCCGCTCGCCGCGCCGGTGATGCTGCCTGCGCGCAACGAGCGCATGGCCGCTTTGCTGGCCGCCGCGCGGCTGCGCCGCAAGCTGCGGCTGCAGCAGCAGGGCACGGCGGTGCCGATGGGTGAAGCGTCGTCGTCGGCCACGGTGGTGCGCATCGACGTGTGGAAGGGAGGTCCCAATGCACTGGATCGCATTGCGGTGGTTGCCTGAAACCGACGCGCCTGAAGCGCCGGCCCTGCCCACGTCTGAAGCACTGGGCTGGTGGGCGCTGCACTACACGCCGCACGTCGCCTGGCAGGACGAAGCGCTGATGCTCGAGGTCTCGGCCTGCGAGCGCCTGTGGGGCGGGCGGCTTCAGCTGATGCGCCAGCTGGTCGCCTCCAACCCCGCGCCCGACGTGCGCATGCTGGGCGCGCAGGGCGCCACGAGCCTGGTCGCGCTGGCCCGGCTGCGCCTGTTCGAGCACAACGAAGACCGGCCCAAGGACATTCCGGCCGGGCTGCCGCTGGACACCTTGAGCGCCGCGCGCGATCACCTCGACCTGCTCGCGCGGCTCGGCTGCCGCACCTGGGGCGAGGTGGCGGCCCTGCCGCGCGGGGGACTCACGCGGCGCTTTGGCGCGGTGCTGCGCGAAGCGCTCGACACCGCCTGGGGCCTGCGTCCCGAAAGCCACAGCTGGCTCACTCTGCCCGACGTGTTCGAGCAGAAGCTGGAACTGCCCGCGCTGGCCGAGACCGCGCCCGAGCTGATGTGGTCGGCCAACCGCCTGCTCTCGGCGCTGCAGATCTGGCTGCGTGCCCGCCAGCGCGGCGCCCGTGCGCTCGAGCTGCAATGGACGCTCGATCTCAAGCGCTTCAACGGCGTCAACCTGCCGCCGCACCAGCAGGTCACCGTGCGCACGGCCGAGCCCACGCAGGACATGGCGCACCTGCGCCGGCTGCTGTCCGAAAAGCTCGCCCTCACCACGCTCGCAGCGCCTGTCAGCTGGCTCCGGTTGCGCACGCTCGAAACCGATCCGTGGGCCGGCGCCAGCACCAGCTTCCTGCCCGAGGACAACCGCAAGGGCGACAAGCTGCACGAGATGGTCGAGCGGCTCAGCGTGCGGCTCGGACCGCAGCAGGTGGTGGTGCCTGCCGCCGAGGCCGACCACCGGCCCGAGCGCAAGCAGACCTGGCGGCCCGCGCTGCAGAAGGACAAGGCGCTGCCGGCCAAGGTTCGAAAAGAAGCGAAGGCCGCGGCCTCGCAGCCCGATGCCATCTACCCGCCATGGCTGTTGCCCGAACCCCTGCTGCTCGAGATGGACGGCGAGCGCCCCTGCTACCGCGGTCCGCTCAGCAAGCTGGTCGGGCCGCAGCGCATCGAGGCGGGTTGGTGGGGCGGCAAGGAAGACGGCGGCCAGCCCGCGATGCGCGACTATTACGTGGCCGAAAGCCCCGGAGCCGGCCTGGTGTGGATCTTTCGCGAGCGGCCCTCCGCGCGCTTTTCTCCAGGCGAAGTGCGCTGGTACCTGCAGGGGCTCTATGCCTGACCTGAGCGAAAAGCAGCTGCGCGGGCGCAACTCGGCCGAGGTGCATGCGCTGCCCTTGCCTTTGCGCAGGAAGACCGCACCGGCGTTGCCGGACTACGCCGAGCTGCACTGCCTCACCCACTTCAGCTTTCAGCGCGGCGCCTCGACGCCCGAGGAACTGGTCGAGCGTGCCTACCAGCTCGGCTACACGGCCCTGGCCATCACCGATGAATGCTCGGTGGCGGGCATCGTGCGCGCGCACGTCTGCCTGCGCGAGCTGCCGGCCAAGCTCGACGAATACGAGCACAAGCACCCCGAAGAGCCGCCGATTCCGCGCAACCCCGGCTTCAGGCTGCTGTTCGGCAGCGAGTTCCGCTTCGAGCGCTTCAGGCTCGTGGTCATCGCGAACGGCATCGAGGGCTGGGGCAACCTCTGCGAGTTCATCACCGCCGCGCGCAACACCGAGCTGCCCAAGGGCGAATACCGCGTGAGCTGGGAGAGCAGCGACGTGGCTTCGCTGCAGGACTGCCAGGTTCTTTTCGTGCCGCATCGGGCGCCAGGCGGCGCCATGGATGCCGCCACGCTGCATGAAGACCTGCTGGCCGCCAAGGCGCTCTACGGAGAGAACCTGTGGCTGGCGGTCGAGATGCTCAACGAGCTCGACGACGACCTGTGGTTTGCCGCGCTCTTGCAGGCGAGCGAGCACGCCGGCGTGCCGCTGGTGGCGGCCGGCGACGTGCACATGCATGCACGATCGAGCAAGCCGCTGCACGACGTGCTCACGGCCGTGCGCGAAGGCAGGACCGTGGCCGAGTGCGGCTTTGCGCTGCAGTCGAATGCCGAGCGCCATCTGCGGCAGCGGGTCCGGCTGGCCGAGCTCTATCTTCCCGACATGCTGTCGAACACGCTGGTGGTGGCCGCGCGCTGCAGGTTCGATCCGGAAGTCATCCGCGAGAACTACCAGTACCCGCTCGAAACCGTGGGCAGCCACGAGACGCCGGCCCAGACGCTGGTGCGCAAGACATGGGAGGGCGCGCAGGAGCGCTATCCGGGCGGTGTTCCCGCCAAGGTGCGCGAGCAGGTGCAGAAAGAGCTCGACCTGATTCTCGAGCTCAAGTACGAGATGTTCTTTCTCACGGTGGAAGACATCGTGCGCTTCGCGCGCTCGCAGCACATCCTCTGCCAGGGCCGCGGCTCCTCGGCCAATTCGGCGGTCTGCTTCTGCCTCGGCATCACCGCCATCGACCCTGAAAAAGGCCACCTGCTGTTCGAGCGCTTCCTGAGTCGCCACCGCCATGAGCCGCCCGACATCGACGTCGATTTCGAACACCAGCGGCGCGAGGAGGTCATCCAGTACATCTACGAAAAATACGGCCGCGAGCGCGCCGCCATTGCGGCTGTCGTCATCTGCTACCGCGCACGCAGCGCATTGCGCGACGTGGGCAAGGCAATGGGCATCGACGAACGCCTGATCGACGAATTCGCCAAGGACCATTACTGGTTCGACGACACCGTGCTGGGCGAGCAGTTGTTCAAGGCGGCCGCCCGCGTGGGCGTGGAGGAAGACGAGCTCAAGCTGGTGCAATGGATCGAGATGACGCAGCGGCTCAAGGGCTTTCCGCGCCACCTGAGCCAGCACGTGGGCGGCTTCGTGCTCACGCACACCAGGCTCACGCGGCTGGTGCCGGTCGAGAAGGCGTCGATGAAAGACCGCTCCGTCATCCAGTGGGAAAAAGACGATCTCGAGGCCATGGGCATGCTCAAGGTCGACGTGCTCGCGCTCGGCATGCTCAGCGCCATCCGCCGCGGGCTCGACCACATGAACCGCTGGCGCGGCTCGGCGGTTGAGATGCACCACGTTCCCAACGACGACCAGAAGGTGTTCGACATGATCTGCGACGCCGACACCGTCGGCGTGTTCCAGATCGAGAGCCGCGCGCAGATGTCGATGCTGCCGCGCCTGAAGCCGCGCTGCTACGAAGACCTGGTGATCGAGGTCGCCATCGTGCGGCCCGGGCCCATTCAGGGCGGCATGGTGCATCCCTACCTCAAGCAGCGCGAGCGCGTGGACAAGGGCTTGCCAATCCACTACGAGAAAGAAGAACTGCGGCCCGCACTGGAGCGCACGCTGGGCGTGCCGATCTTCCAGGAGCAGGTGATGCAGATCGCGATGATCGCGGCCGATTTCACCGCCGACGAGGCCGACCAGCTGCGCCGCGCCATGGCGGCATGGAAGCGCAAGGGCGGCCTCGACAAGTTCCACGACAAGCTCGTGCAAGGCATGGTCCGCAAGGGCTACAAGGAGTCGTTCGCCGAAGCCATCTTCAAGCAGATCCTCGGCTTTGGCGACTACGGCTTTCCCGAAAGCCACGCCGCGAGCTTTGCCTTGCTGGTCACCGTGAGCAGCTGGCTCAAGAACTACGAGCCCGCCTGCTTTTTGGCGGCGCTGCTCGACTCGCAGCCCATGGGTTTCTACAGCCCCTCGCAGCTTGTGCAGGACGCGCGCCGCCATGGCGTCGAGGTGCGGCCGGTCGACGTCACGTGCAGCGACATGGACACCACGCTCGAAGCGCGTGCCCCCGATGCGCCGCGCGTGCCGCCCGGCACCGACGCACGCTATACCGGGCAGCGCCTGGGCAACGAGAACCAGCCCGCGGTGCGGCTCGGCCTGCGCCGGATTTCCACCTTGAGCGAAGCCGGTGCCAAGCGCCTGCTCGAAGCGCGCGCGCAAGCGCCGTTCACCAGCACCGAAGACCTTGCCTTGCGCGCCGAGCTCGACGGCAAGGACATGGCGGCGCTGGCCGCGGCCGATGCGCTGATGTCGCTCTCGGGCCATCGGCGCCAGCAGGTGTGGGACGCCACCGCGCAGCGCCGCGCACCCGCCTTGCTGCGCGGCGTGCCCATCAACGAAGAGGCCCTGCAGCTGCCGGCCGCGCCCGAAGGCGAGGAGATCGTTGGCGACTACGCCGCGCTCGGCCTCACGCTGCGCCGCCATCCGCTCGCGCTGCTGCGGTCGCGCCTGGCGCGCATGAACCTCATGAGCGCCGAAGAGCTGCGCGCGCAGCCCACCGGCCGCACCGTGCGCGCCTGCGGCATCGTCAAGGGACGGCAGCGCCCCGGCACCGCCAACGGCACCATCTTCGTCACACTCGAGGACGAGACCGGCAACGTCAACGTCATTGTCTGGAGCCATGTCATCGAGGCCTGGCGCGAGCCGCTTCTCAAGTCGCACCTGCTCGCGGTACAAGGCACCTGGCAGCGCGACGACGACAGCGGCGGCAAGGTGCAGCACCTGATCGCCACCGGCTTCAAGGACCTGACGCCGCTCATGGGCCGGCTGGCGCAGAGCAACACCAGCCGCGATTTCCACTGAGAGACACCGGGATGAATGCAACCGATCGTTCCATGTCTCGCGCGTACCACGACTTTTCGCTAACCTGTTTCTCCCATGTCCGCACTCGCCATTGATCATGTCGCCGCCGGTCCGATCGGTCCGCCGCCGCCCGCGCCCGACGTGCCGATTCCCATGCCGCCGCCACCGCCGATCGGCCCTCCGCCCGAGGGCGATCCACCGCCCGTCGAGCCGCCGTTCACCGACCCGGGATTTCCGCCGCCCGTGGTGGAGCCGCCCATGCAGCGGGCCGGCGCGGTGCCGTTCGGAAAGCTGCATGCGCGGCGGCTGCGCGAAATCTATCGATCGGCGGGCTGGCCCTGCTGCGATGCCATCGAGGTCGAACTGCTGGCGGGCGGGTTCCTCGAACGCGTGCGCACTTTGCAAGGCCACGAAACCCTGCGCGTGACCGATGCCGGCATCGCACGCATTGCCACCACGCTTACCGTCAATCGCGCGGCGCTTTCGCCGCATGAAGCGCTGGTTGAACGCGTGGCGCGCGAGATGACGCGCGGCGGCCGCATCGCCTGGCGCGGGCTCGGCTTGCGGGCACGCCTGCCGCCGCTCGAAGAAGGCGGCAAGGCGCGCTGGTGCATAGCGAGACCCGATGTGTTCTCGATCCGCAACACCAGCGTCGAAGCCTATGCGCATCCCATCGTGCATGAGGTGAAGGTGAGCCGCGCCGACTTGCTGGGCGACCTGCGAAAGCCCGACAAGCGCGCCGCCTACCTCGACCTCGGCGGCGAGTGCTGGTACGTGCTGGGCAACGATGCGCGCGGCCGATGCATTGCATCACCCGATGAAATCCCGCCCGAGTGCGGAGTGCTCGTGCTCGAAGGTGAACGCCTGGTGGTGGCGCGCGCCGCCGTGCACCGCGCCTTCGAGCGCATTCCGTTCGGCGTGTGGATGGCGCTTGCCAAGGCCCAGCCCATTGCGGGCTTCGACGACGATGCGCAGGACATGCTCGGCGAACTGGGCACCTTGGCCTTGCAATAGCCGCGTCTTCCGCTCACTCGGCCGGCGGCCACCATTGATCGGCGGTGGTGCGAATGACGCGCGCCGCCTGAAGGCGGATGTCGCCGCCCTCGCGGTCCTTGTCGGAAGCCACGCGAAAGGGCCAGGTCGAAATACGGCCCGCCAGCTGGCGCGGTTGCGAACGTCGCAATGGGGACAAAAAAAGGATGCGCGCGGAGGGCGCGGGCGGGCTGGCGGTAGTCATGGTGTCGCCTCGAATGTTGCTCTGGGAGACGAGTCATTCTAGAGGAAACACTGTATGAACGTACAGTCTATTTGCGCCCGGATCAGATGTTCAAGAAGGGTGGCAACGCTCTCGGCATGTCGGGTCCGCGGCGCAGGTTTTGCGCGACGAACTCGCGGGCAATCGCATCGACGTCGGAGGGTGCCGGCGTAGCAAAAGACATGCGGTATTTCAGCAGCCGCCCGTCGCGCGCCGTTAAAAAGGTGAACGACTCGTAGCTCCTTCCGGTGGCGGCGTGCAGCAAGCGAAAGCTCACGCGGCGAAGGGTCTGTTCCTCGATGCGCACGTCGCTCACAGGGCCGACCTCCACCTTGGCATACACGCCGTTTGCGCCGGCGACCCGGATCTCGTTGACGGTGGCCTTGAAGTGTTCATCGAATCGTGGATCGTCCACGCCGGACATCCAGCTGCTTTGCTTCAGGTCGTAAACATACACGTCGACCCAGCCTACGCGGCTTTCGTAGCGGTGGCTGATGCCCAACCCCGGTTGCCGCGCCTCGTAGGAGGTCGAGCGCATGTACTGCCAATGCACCGTGCCTGTGCCCGGAGCCGCCGGTACCGGCATGGTCGACTTTGCGCCCGGCGGCGCGGTGCAGCCCCAGAGCAGGGTGGCCGCAATCAACAAGGCAGGCCAGAGCTTCGTCATGGAGGGTCTGCCTGCGGGCGGGAGGTTCGCGGCCTCGGCCCGTCAGTCGAGCCGGACCTCGAAATATGCTTCGTCGGCTTCGCCCAGCGCGCGAAAGCCTGCTGTCTTGGCGGCTTGGTAGGCCTTGGCCCAGCTCGCCGCCAGGGCGATCTCGTCTTTCGTGAGCTCGTCGGCGCTCGACTCGCTGGCGTTCTCGAAGGCTTTCAGCGCCGGCTCCACGCCATCGCCCAGCAGCTTGTCGAGTTCGCGCCGAAAACGCGCCTGCGCCGCGGAAATGACTTCGGCCGGCGCATCGGGAAAGTCGATCAGGTTCACTGTATAGCTCATGGCGCGGATGCTACGTGATGGCGATGGGGCCTGCCGCCATCGCGGGTTGCATGGCTTCGGCGCCGGCACCCGCATTCACATCCGCATGAACCACGGCGGGCAGCGGCGCCGGCTCCGCTTCACCGCGCGTCCTGATGGCAGCACACCGGCCGTAGGTGTCGTCGAAGCGCACGATGTCGTCCTCGCCCAGGTAGCCGCCGGTCTGCACCTCGATCACCTCCAGCATCGTCTTGCCGGGGTTCTCCAGCCGGTGGATGGCGCCCAGGGGCAGGTAGATGGATTCGTTCTCCCGCACAAGGGTGACCTGCCCGTCGCAGGTGGCCTTGGCCGTGCCCTGCACCACGATCCAGTGTTCGGCGCGGTGGTGATGCATTTGCAGCGACAGCTTGCCGCCGGGCTTGACGGTGAGCCGCTTAACCTGGAAGCGGTCGCCAAAGTCGAGGCGGTCGTATGCGCCCCATGGCCTGACCACGCGCCTGTGTTCGGTCGCTTCGGCCTTGCCGTCCTGCGTGAGCATGCGCACCACGTCGCCGACCTGCTGGGCACAGTCCGCGCTGGCCACCAGCACGGCATCCGGCGTGTCCACGATGATCAGGTTGTCGGTGCCCAGGGCCACCACCGGCCGGTAGGGCGCATGGATGAAGGTATTTTTCGAACGCAGGGTGCTGGCCCGGCCACTCAGCCGGTTGCCGGCGCTGTCCGCCGGATGCAGTGCGGCGACCGCGTTCCAGCTGCCGACGTCGCTCCAGTTGCCGTTGAACTTCACGACTGCGATGTCCGGGTGCTTTTCGAGCACCGCATAGTCGATGCTGTCGCTGCGGCAAGCCTCGAAGGCCTCGCGGTCCAGCCGGTCGAAACTCCCGTCGCACGAGGCGGCGGCGGTGGCGCGCTCGCAGGCCTCCAGGATGTCAGGGGCGTGCGTGCGCAGCGCCCCAATGAGCACGCTGGCCTTGGCCAGGAAGATGCCGGCGTTCCAGCAGTAGCCGCCGTGCAGGATCAGCAGTTCGGCCACGTCCGCCGTCGGCTTCTCGACGAAGCGCACCACGGCGCGGCTGTGGCCATCGTCCGATGGCGCGCCCGCCTCGATGTAGCCGTAAGCCGTGCTGGCAAAGGTGGGCGACACGCCAAAGGTGACGATCTGCCCAGCCAGCGCGGCCTCGACGCCGCTGCGTATGGTCTGCGCAAAGAGCGCCGTGTCAGGAATGTGATGGTCGGCCGGCGCAAACAGCAGCAGGTCGTCCTCGCCCGCAAGCAGTGCGGCCGCGGCCATGGCGGCGGCCGTGTTGCGCGCCACCGGCTCCAGGATCTGCCGGCCCGTGGCGCCAGCCTTGTCCACTGCCTCCCGCACCAGGAAGCGATGCTCCTCCGATGCGATGCAGGTGATGTTCTTGTTCAAGCTGCCCAGACGCTCCAGCGTCAGTTGCAGCAGGCTCTTGTCGCCGATGAGCGGCGCGAACTGCTTGGGCAGCGTCTTGCGCGAGAGCGGCCACAGGCGTGTGCCGCTGCCGCCGCAGAGCACTACGGGATGGATGGTGGGGGTGTCGTTCACGGTGTCCGTCCTTCCTTGTTTGAAGTGATGGCGCTCGGTCAGAGCTGGCCCGTGTGCGTGGCCAGGCTGACCGCCTGCGCGCGCGAATGCACGTGCAGCTTCTTGTAGATGTTCTTTATGTGGGCATTGACCGTCTGCCCCGAGATGCCGAGCCGCAGGCTGATCTCCTTGGAGACGTAGCCGCGCGCCACGCATCGCAGCACCTCGCGTTCCCGCGCGGTCAGCGTCGCCTCGCGCACCGGGATTTCCATGGCCGGCGGTTCGACTCCGCCGCCTTGGGTCATGCGCGTAAGCAGCCGGCGCGCCAGCTTCGGCGTGATGGCTGCGCCGCCGTTGACCACTTGCAACACGGCCTGGGCAAAGCTCTGGAGCCATGCATGCTTGAGCAGGTAGCCGGTGGCGCCGAGCTCCAGCGCATGAATCACGTGGGCATCGTCCTCCAGGGCCGAGATCACGATGATTTCGCAGTGGCGCTGCAGCTTGCGCGCCTCTCGGATGAGGTCGAAACCCGACCCGTCGCCCAGCCGCAGGTCGACCATCAGCACATCGAACTCGTGGGTCGCCAAAAGGCGGCGGCCGTCGCGGACGCTGCCGGCTTGCCCTTCGAGCTGGATGCGCAGGTCGGACAGCAGCTCCTGCGCGATCACTCGCCGCATGAATTCATCGTCGTCGACGAGCAGCACGCGCACCGGCGAATCTTCCTGCCCGGTCAGGAAGTGCGGCCACAACGGCTCCGGCGGCGGGCAGACGCCAGACGAGTAGTTCGTGCGGCGTTCGGGCGCGCGGCCGAAATCCGAAACGCCGGAGGAATTCGAAGTGGTGTCGGACATGTGGAATACCCAGGTTGGAGTTATGAGAGGGCTGCTGCGTATGTGTCGACGTGGTGGTGTTGTCGTTTGGAAGTTGCGCTCTCAGTCCGCGAGACAGCGCAGCAGCTCCTTCTCGAGGCGCAGCAGGATGGCGTTTCGATCCAGCTCCGATTCGGCAAATGACCGGCCGGCAGCGCCCATGGTTTCGCGCTGCGAGCGCGAGGCTGCGAGCTTGGCGATGGCATCGGACAGCGCATCCGCATCGCCAGGCGCAACCACCAGGCCGCGGCCGGCCACCACGTTGCTCAGTTCGGTGCCCTCATGGGCCGTGACGATCACCGCCTTGCCGCTCGCGAGCATGCCGCCCAGCTTCGAGGGCATCACCAGGTCGGCCGCGTCGGCGCGCTGCGGCAGCACGTGGATGTCGGCCATGCCCAGCAGTTCGTTGAGCCGCTCGGCCGGTTGCAGATCCAGAAAATGCACACGCTCCAGGTTGGCGCAGGCGGTCTTCAACCCCTCGCGGCTCGGCCCGTTGCCGCAGAGCACGAAGTGAATGTGGCTGGCCGCAGCCAGCTGCCGCGCCGCATCGGCCAGCAGCTCGATGCCCTGCTTGTTGCCCAGGCTGCCCGCATAGAGCACCACCACCGCGTCGGCCGGAATACCGAGCATGGTGCGGTAGCCGTTCACGGGCTCGCACGTGTCCGATGCGCCGGCCGTATGCGGGTAGATCGAGCGCACGTCCACCCAGTTGGGAAGCAGCACCAGCCGTGTTTCGTCGATGCCCTTGTCCCTGGCCTTGTCCAGCATCGCTGCGGAAATGGTCGAGACCCGGTTGAAGCGGCCGAGCAGCCAGCGCTCGACCGAGAGCGCGAAACGGCGCACCCGCGCACCGCGCACCAGGCCCAGGCCGAAGGCGGCGTCCACCTCGTAGTCCTGGATGTGCAGCCACGACTTGATGCCGAGCATGCGAGAGAAGAAGAGCACGGTCGGCGCGCAGAAGAGCGGCGGCTCGACCACGAAGACCACGTCAGGCCGCCAGCGGATCTGCGCGAAGAGCAGCGGCATGCTCGACAGCATGAAAGAGAAGAGGTGGGCCATGCGTGCCAGCGCACGCGGCCGCGCCGGCACCCAGGTCGGTGCGCGCCAGACCGTGATGCCGTCGCAGACAGTCTTGCGGTAGGCCCAGGCCGAATGTCCTTCGAACGGCGCCCAGTTCGGAAAGAAGGGCGGCGAGGCAATCACGCGGACATCGTGGCCCTTGGCGTGCAGCCACTGCGCCATCTCGCCCGAATACTTTCCAATGCCCACCAGCTCGGGCGTGAAGTTCATGGAATAGAGAAGAATTTTCATGACTGCTTTGTGGGAGAACCGCGAACCAGCCGCACGAGGGGAAAGAAGCCGAGCAATGCACGCATCCGCACCTCGTAGAGCGCGAGATCGGAAAAAGCGGCAATGAAGAACACATAGTGCGGCTTGCCCGGAAACACAGCGACGACGACGGCGTACGACAGCAGCCGCAGCGCCACCTCGGCCATCGCCCAGTACCCGAGCGTGCTCACCGGCGTCTTGAGCGCGAGCAGCATCTCGTGGTGGACCGTGTAGGTGCGCAGCAGGAAGTAGGGTGCGATGCACAGGAAGATCTCGAGCGCTTCGCGGCCGACCTTCAGCAGCGGCGCGGCGACCGTGATCAGCACTGCGAGCACTGCAAAGAGAACGCAGCCAAGCAAGAACGAGTGCTTCGCCAGCTGCAGTTGCGAGTGGTCGAACTTGCTGGCATCGCTGCCCAGCATGGCCCGCGTCTTGGTATAGAGAAAAGCCTGCACGAACTGCGACGGCGCCTCCGCCAGCAAGAAGGCGATCTTGAATGCGCCCACATAGCCGAGCGGCATGAAGAAGGCCACCACCAGAAGGTCCGACTTGCGAAGCAGGAACATCAGGAGCGAATAGACGGTAGCGCTGCCCTGCGATGCCAAGCCGAGCACGGCGCTTCCTCGCGGCGGCCCCGCGGCCCAGCCCACATGCATGCAGGCAGCGCCCACCACCAGGAAGGCCAGCAGGTTGATGAGCAGCAGGTCCGCCACGCGCAACTCGAAACCCAGGGTGGCAAGGGCCGCGACACCGAGCACCAGAATGGTCGAGCGGATGCCGGCCTCCAGGTTGAGCAGGCCCGAGAAGCCCAGGCCCCGGCTGTAGGAAAGGCGAAGGCTGATGAAGGCGAACACCGAGAGGGTTGCCACGATCAGCAGGAACGGCAGGTCGCCCACGGCCGCGCGCTGGAGCGTCAGGATGGCAGCCACCAGCAGCGTGGCCAGCGGAAGACCGATGGCCAGCGTGCGCACCACGTCGCCGCGGCGCACGCCTGGCGGCACGCTGGCCGCGTTGCGCGAGAAAAGCAGCCCGCTGCCCAGCGTTGCCACCACCAGCGCCACCTCCAGCAACGACTGGTAGATCGAGTATTGGCCAAAGTCCGCTGGCGAGACATACGCCGCCATCAGAAAGACGGCCAGGAACCCCGACAGGTACACGTAGAGCCGCGAAGCCAGCGCGCCCAGCCCCCGAAACTGCACGGTGCGCATGCCTGCGAGGCTGAAGGTGCGGTGGAGCGGGTTCATGGGTGTGCGTGGTTGCGTTCAGCCGGGTGTCATTTGGGCGCCGTAGCGTCCGCAAGGCGGCCGTCGCCCGGCGCGCGCGATGCGATCAGGCCGCGGCCGAAAGCCCAGTTCTTGAAGCGGCGCGCCATGTGAACCAGATACGTGATCACCCCCACCAGGCGCACTCGGCCGCCCAGCACGAGCGGCATCGCGATCTTCGCGCTGCCCTGGAAGTGCAGCGCCAGCGCAGTCACCATCTCGCCCGCGGGCGTGACGAGGCAGGGCTGCCCGTCGACGAACTCCAGGCGCTTGGCGCCCCCGCGGACCTGGAACTCGTGGTGCCGCAGGTTGCGTCCGCCGTTGATGTTGTGGTCGATCACGCGCCCGCCGAACACCCGGTTGATGGGCGCCATGTGGCCGCTGGCTTGCGCCCAGAGATGGAGCAGGGTCATGTCCGACACGCCGCCGCGTTCGCCGCGGTTGGCGAACCGCATCGCAATGGCGCGCAGCTTTCGGCGACCGGAATGCGTTGCATAGGTGTTGAGCACGAACGCGATGAAGCGCTGCAGGCCCGCCGCGGTCCAGTAGCTCACGTGGGGCGATATCTGGCACGGGTCCCAGCCATCGTCGGGGTGCATCAGCGAGCCGCAGAAATCCGCCTTGCCGGCCACGCGGCGGATGTGTGCGCCGATGCCGCGGAACAGCAGCACGTCGCTGTCGATCAGCACGAATTCCTGGCATTCGGGATGGCCCTCCAGATATTCGGCCAGGAGGAAGTAGCGCCGGAAGCAGACCTTCTCGAACTCCGGCGTATTGCTCGACATGTGCACGTAGCTGCTGCACAGGCGCTCGTAGCCGGGGCCGCCGTCGGTGCCGGACAGCACGACAAGTGATTCGCTGGCCCGAGCCGCGGATTCGCGGCACAGCGACAGCGTCTTGTTCTGGCGGTCTTCCACCACGATGAAGAGAAGGGGGTTGTTGATGGTCATGGTTGGCGAAGGTTGGTAGTGAGTGCCAAGGCTCGGTTGCGAGGCGCCGTGGCGCTGCGGATCAGCGCCACGTGCGAGGGGAGAAAGCGGAAATCGGCGTCCAGCGGCAGGTCGAGCGTGAACAGGCCGCCGCGCGCGTTCGCGTTGGCGATCCAGCCGCGCACCTGATCGGCCGTGAAGCGCGGCGGCGTCGGCCGGCCCCACGAGGCGCCAAGGGGCGTCAGCAGATGGAAGGTCAACCCGGTTTGCGCTCCCGCGGGATGCGCCGGAGGCTGCATGAACTCGCCGGCCATGAGGTTCTGGCACGGCGCCGCCTTGACGCTGAAGCGCTCGGGGCCTTCGCCGGCATTGAAGGCCAGCCAGCGTTTTGTGGCCCCGCTGAGCGCGGCGCCGCACAGTGCGTTCCAGCCTTCGGCCGACACGCCCGTGGTGTTGTAGACACCGTCGAACCACCAGCCGCTGGCCAGCGGACCGTAGCGTTCCGACCAGTCGCGGATCACCGCCGACCAACGCGCGATAAAGGCTGCGGGCGGCGGCTTCTGCTCCGAGATGTCGCCCAGGCAGTCCATCAGGTAGGGGTCTGACTGCGGTGCGCGAAACGGCAGGTACAGCACCATCGCAATGCCGCGGGCGCGCAGCGCGCGGCCGATCTCGAGCGGCAGGTCGCGCGGCGGCCGGTTCGCTGCGCTTTGCGGGCACATCCGCTCCAACGCGGCATTGGGAGCGATGTACTGGCCATTGTTCTGCCCGAGCGTGAGGATGAGATGGGACGCGCGCATCTGGCCCAGTGAGTCGGCGAAGGCATCGACGTCGAAGCGTGCGACGTCGGCAATCGAATGCTTGTCGGGCAGGTAGTGCACCATCACGCCGAAGCCGGGCGCGGTGTTGGCCGATGCCGCGGACGCCGCCAGGACCGAACACGGCAGCAGCCATGCCGAGAGCAGCCGGCGAAGAACGTGCAAGCGATTCTTCGTCATTGCACCGCCCCGGCAAGCGAGACGGCCTCGCGCTTGAGCGTGAGATAGCGCCGGGCCACGGTGCCGGGCGCGCAGGCTTCGGCATGCAACCAGGCTGGCTTCATCTCGCGATGGTCGGCCAGGTACTGCGACAGCTCGTCAAGATCGCAGTGCTCGCTGCCGACGAAGAATGCGTAGCCGCCGAACAGCTCCCGGTGCACCGGGATGTCAGAGAGCAGGAGCGGCACGCCCAGCGTGGCCGCTTCGGCGGCGGAGAGATTGAACCCCTCGAAGGCGGACAGCGAGATGAAAGCCTCCGCGCCGCAATAGAGCTGGGTCAGTTCCTTGCGCGGAACCAGCCCCCGGTGCCGGACGCAGCTGCTGATTTCGGGCCCCATGGAGGCGGCCATCCGTTTCACTTCGACCGCGCCGTTGCCGGTGATGTCCAGCCAATCGACGAGGCCCGCGCGCTTCATGCGTTCGAAGAGCTTGAGGGTGCCGATGAAGTTCTTGTGCGGGTAGTAGTGGTAGGACGCGATCAGGTAGCGTTCGCCGGCGGACGCCGTGCCCTTCGGCGCAGCGGGCGTAGCGGACGTAGTGGGCGTAGCGGGCGCGGCCGGAGCCGGCATGCGCGTGGCATCCACCGGGTTGAAGATCACCGTCGCGTGTTCGCAGTGCTTGAAGTGGCGTTCGAAATCGTGCTGGCTGCTCCGGCTGATGAAGACCACGTCGGCCTGGCTGTGCGCGGCGCGCCAGAGGCACCAGTCGAGCCACAGGCGCTTGGTGCGGCTGAAATTCTCGGGATAGACCTTGTATTGCAGATCGTGGACGATCACGATCGAGTCGCGGTGGCGCCCGAACAGCGTGAACGGCAGGAAGTAGTTCGGAAACAGCGAGAACACCTGCTCCCCGGTCACGAGCGCCCGCAGGCGGTGGTAGTTGTAGAGCAGTACCTCCACCACGAACCGGCTCACCTTCAGGCGCCGCGCCGCGGCAAAAAGGCGCGGATGCAGCTCGCTGACCGGAAGGATCCGATCGCCCTTGCAAAGCTGCATTCTCTTGAGCAGAAGATCGGCCACGTTCAGCACGCCGCCTGCGCTTCTGTTGAGCCGGATCGTGTCGTAGAACAGGTATTTGTACATGGCGAACCTCAGGTTGTGCGAGGGACGTAGGGCGATGCGGCGGGGCGTGGCCGGCGGAAGCGCGAACTCAGGACCCCCGCGAACGCTGCCGCCATCAACCCCGTCGCCGCGAAAGGTCCCCAACCCAGAATCGGGCCGCGCATGAAGGGCACGTACGCGGCCAGAAGTACCAGCGCGCAGAGATAGCTGCCCGACACCACGCCGCGCGGATCGACCAGCTTGTCCAGGTAGCGGGCGCCGGCCGAGATCAGGAGGCCGAGCAGCACCGGACCCGCCAGGCCGAAGTCGAAGAACGCGGTGGTGAACGGCGGCAGCGACAGGTTGGCCTGCGAGAAGTTGCCCAGGATGGAGGGCCATCCGAGCGGATCGAAATCCGGATACAGCTTCAGGTCGCGCGGCAGGAAGAACGAGAAGGCCGACAGCAGGTAGCGCCCCCATCCGAGCTCGGGGTCTGGCGCGCGCTCCAGGATGCCGGCAATGATGAACATCGCATCGAAGTCCTGGCTGTAGGGAAAGGTGGTGAGCGTTTCGCCCCAGAAGCTCCCGCGTGACACCAGGTTCAGCACCGGCCCCAGGCCCGCGATGGCGCCGAAAAGCAGCAGTGCCAGCGTCCAGCGCCGCCCGCGCCCAAAGAGATGGATGAGAAGCGGCAGCAAGCCGATCAACAGGATCTGCCTGGGTGTGTTGACCGGGTTCGCCGCAATGGCGGACAGCACCAGCGCGAAGCCCGCGGCGCTCCAGGACCAGATCGTGCGTTGGCGAAGGGCATGGATAGCCAGCGCCACGAAGCACATCAGCACGATGAGTTTGGGCAGCGTCGAATAGACGATGAAATCGACCGGAACGCTTTGTTCGTTCCCCACGTCGCCGCGCGCAATGAAGTTCAAGTCCGGGCGGATGAACAGCGACGCGAAGGCCGCGAGGATGCCGCTCAACAGCAGCAGCAGTGGGTGCGCTACGCCGGCCATCTGCGGTTCGGGCGTCGGCGTCCGCGTAGGGAAGGACTTCACCAGCGGCTCGGGCATGCCGAGCCGGGCCAGTTCCACACCCGCCATGTACAGCAGCAGAAGTGCCAGCGCCTGCGAGTGCGCGGGCGCGCCGATCACGCCTGCGTCCCAGAAGAAGACGTCGTCGGCAATCTGCATCGCCGGTGCGAGCGAGAAGTAGGTGAGCACCGTGGCGTAGTGCAGCAGCAGGAATACGCTGGCGCCCGGCGCCCGAAGCAGCGCAAGCTGCACGACCGACAGCACGCACAAGACCGCGTAGCCCCAGGCTGGGTCGGCCCAGCCGCACAGGAACGCAGCCGCGATGCCGAACCAGAAGCAGAGTGTTCTCATGGCGTGCCTTGCAAGTCGTTTGGGTGGAAGGGCAGGCGCGGGGCTCAGGCGTGCGCAATCTCCTGCACGGGCCGCAGCGCCTCCTGGTAGTCGGCATAGGTGCGGCGAAGCCCTTCGGCCAGCGGCACCGTGGCACGCCATCCGAGGCTGGCGGCGCACGACACCTCGAGCAGCTTTCTCGGCGCGCCGTCCGGCTGCGAGGTGTCGAACCGGATCCGGCCGCGGTAGCCGACAACCTCGCGGATCAGTTCCGCCAGCTCGGCGATCGACTGGTCCTGGCCCGCGCCCAGGTTGATGTGGGCGCACATCGGCGTGGTGTGCTGCTCGTACTCGGCCCGCGTCAGGTCCATCACCATGAGACAGCCGTCGGTCATGTCGTCCACATAGAGGAACTCGCGCTGGGCCCGGCCGGTGCCCCAGATGAGCACCTCGGGCGCGTCTTCCATCTTGGCGGCATGAAAGCGCCGGATCAGCGCCGGCACGACATGGCTGTTTTCGATGTGATAGTTGTCGCCCGGGCCGTACAGGTTGCACGGCATCACGCTGCGGTAATCGACGCCGTGGGAGGCGCCGTACTGCCGGTTGTAGCTTTCGCACAGCTTGATGCCAGCGATCTTGGCGATCGCGTAAGGTTCGTTCGTCGGCTCGAGCTTGCCACTAAGCAGCGCATGTTCGTGGATGGGCTGCTCGGTAAGCCGCGGGTAGATGCAGCTCGAGCCGAGGAACAGGAGACGCCTGACGCCCGCAAGGAACGCCTGGTGCGTGACATTGGCGGCAATCAGCAGGTTCTGGTAGATGAACTCCGCTGGATAGGTCATGTTGGCGTGGATGCCGCCAACCTTGGCCGCCGCAAGATAGATTTGATCGATGTGTTCGGTGGCGAAGAACTGGCGGACCGCCTCCTGGTTTAGCAGATCGAGTTCTTGGTGGCTGCGCGTGACGACCTCGTGCCCAAGGCCGCGCAACCGCTTCAGCAACGACTGGCCCACCATGCCGCGATGGCCTGCTACGTAGATACGCATACTGTTCTTTCGGTTGAGGGTTGAGATGTCGAAAAAAAGCAAACGCGATCCGCGGCGCCGTGCCTAGCTGGAGCCGTGCCCGCCGGCCACCACGCGAAAGGTCTTCAGCAAGATCACGATGTCCTGGGAGATGGAAAGCGTGGTCACGTAGTCCACGTCCATGGCCACCCGGCGCCGATAGCTGACCTCGTTGCGGCCGGAGATCTGCCACAGGCCCGTGATGCCGGGGCGCACGGAGCAGTAGTGGCCCCAGTACTCGCCGTACAGCTCCTTCTGCGCGAACATGCAGGGGCGCGGGCCGACCATGCTCATGTCGCCCTTGAGCACGTTCCAGAACTGCGGCAGCTCGTCGAGGCTGTACTTGCGCAGGAATGCGCCGAAGGGCGTGATGCGCGGGTCATGGTCGAGCTTCTGGTACATCTCCCATTGCCGGCGTGCCGCTTCGTTCTCGCGCAGGTAGCGCTCCAGGACCATGTCGGCATCCGGCACCATCGAGCGGAACTTGTAGAAGCTGAACACGTGTCCGCCGCGGCCGTAGCGCGGCTGCTTGTAGATCGCCGGGCTGCCGGAGGTCAGCATCACGCCGATCCATATCAGCGCATAGAGCCACCCGAAGAACAGGAAGAACCCGCTCGCCATCACGATGTCCGCGAGGCGCTTGGTACCCGTCAGCAGCCGCGAGTTGCCGCGCAGCTGCACGTGGGCGTCAGTTCGGATCGTGGTCATGATGGTGCCTTCGCTTTTGCTTGCGCAGGCGCGGGGAGCTCGGCCGGCGCGCCCGGGTAGTCATGCATCCTCAGCCGATAGCCGCCGAACCGGTAGCCCAGGCTGCCGTAGTAGCGGCGGCGCGTATCCAGTGCATTCAGCACCACGCCCTGGAAACGCGCGCCCACGTTCCGCAGCACCTTCGCGCTTTCGGACAGGTCGCCCAGCTCGTTCTCGCCAGCGCGCGCCACCATCAGCAGCGTGCCCATGGACGTGGCCATCTCTGCGGTTTCCGACGCGAGCAGCATGGGCGGCGTGTCGATGATCACTGTGTCGTAGCGCCCCGAAATCCGATCGAGCAACTTCACGAAGGCGTTGCACGTAAGCAGGGCCGTCGGGTCCAGGTGCAGCGCGCCGGTGGTGATGACGTCCAGGTTGGGCAGGACGCTCCGGTGGATGGCTTCGTCGAGTTCGACCGAGCCCAGGATCAGCTCCGACAGCCCGCCGCGGCGCTTGAGGCCGAAATGGGGTGCCAGGCTGCTGCGCCGCAGGTCGGCGTCGACGAGCAGCACGCGCCGGCCGCTGGAGGCGAGCACGGCCGCGAGGTTGGCCGACACGAAGGTCTTGCCGGCGCCCGGCGTGGCGCTCGAGATCATGATCCGGTTGTTCGGCGCAGCGGGCACGGCGAACTTCAGCGCTGTGCGCAGCCGCCGCAGTCCCTCCAGGGCCGGGTCGTCCGGTTGGATCGCAGCCAGCAGATGCACCCCGGGCTCGCCGCTGTGCACGGCGCGGTCCAGCAGGCGCTGCCGGGGGCTCAGCGGAACGGTGCTGTAGACGGTGAGGCCGGTGTAGGCCTCGATCTCGGCCGGGCTGGCGATGGTGTTGCGCCACGACCTGCGCATGAAGGCCGAGGCTGCTCCTGCGAACAGGCCCGCGAGCAGCGCGAGCGCCATCGTGATCACGGCCTTGGGGCGGATCGGCTTCTCGGGCACCACCGCCTGGTCGAGCACGCGGACGTTGCCGATCTTTCCTTCCTTCGCAAGACGCATCTGCAGCGAGCTGTTCAGAAGCGAGACGTACAGGTCGGTGTTCACCTTGATGTCGCGCTGCATGCGCAGCGCGTTCTGCTGCAGCTGCGGCATGCGGCGGATGCGCTGCTCCACCGAACCCAGCGCCTTCTTGAGCGAGGCGATCTGCGCATCGATCGTCTGCACGCTCGGGTCGCGGGCCGTGAAGCGCTCGGTGAGCTCGAGCCGCTTCTGGGTCGCGTCGAAGAGCTTCGCCTGCAGCTCGACGTTTTGCGACAGCGCGTTGCGAGCCTCGTCATCCAGGCTGATCGTTCCGTTCTGGTTGCGGTACTCGTTGTAGGTTTCCTCGGAATGCTCCAGCTGTTGCTTGAGCTTTGGCAACTCCGTGCCGAGGAAGTTGAGCGCGCGCTGGGCCTGCCCGGTCTTCTGATCGATGTTGGTCCGCACGTAAAGGCGCGCCACCTCGTTGAGCAGGTTGGCCAGCTGCTGCTGGTTGCCGTCGCGCCAGCTCACGTCCATGATCGAGGACTGCTTGCCTTTCTCGACCACGCGAAGGTCCTTCTGTAGTTCGAGCAGGGTGAGCTGCTTCGATTGGCGCACCAGCTCGAAGGCTGCGCCCGGCCGGCCCGCGATGGAGCCCACCAAGAGGCGGATTGGCCCGTGCGGCGTCGTCGCTTCGAGCGGCGTGCCGACCTTGCCCTCGAGCGCCGCGTCAAGTTTGGGGTGGGTGAGGGTGTAGGCGCCGTCCGCCTTTGCGGTCAAGAGGAAGCGCGTGCCTTCGAGATCGGCCGGCACGTCCATCTGCGCCACCACGATCTTCTCGGTGCCGCTGACGTAGCCTGAGAGGCCCGCGAAGCCGGGCTCGGACAGCGTCTTCGAATGACGCGCCAGCCAGGCGCCAACCACCGGGATGTAGTGCGGCTCGGCCTCGATGTACAGCTTGGTGTCCTCGATTGCCTGTTCGAGCACCAGGCGCGATTTCAGGATCTCGGCCTCGCCCGCAGTCGGTGTCTTGGCGTTCAGGGCGCTGCTGGCGGAGTCTCCGACCAGCGTGCCGCCCGAGCGATCGGAATCCTCGACCTGGATCAGCACGTTGGATTCGTACATGCGCGGGCCGAACATCGTGTAGGCCGCACCGATCAGCAACGCAACGGCGGTGATCTTCGCGATCCTCCATCGGCTGTCGAGCAGCAGATCCATATGCTCCCTGAGCCTCGATGGGGGACGGTCCGCGGCCACCGGTTCGGAAGGAGCGGGAATCAGGGGTTGCCAGTGCGCATTCATAGGATCACCTTTTGTGTGTTGCCTGGACAGATGGGGCGGAGTGGATGGGTGCGGGGCTCGCTCAGCGACGGCTGGCGGTGCCTCCGAGGTTCACAACCTGCGCGGCGGGAAGAATCAGGCTGATGACCCGGTTCCATCGCACCAGCGGCACGGGATCGATGTAGACCACGTCGCGTGGCCGCAGCTCGAAGCGGTCGGCCAGGGCCAGCGCCACAGGGTTCTTCGCATCGAGATGGAACACCTCCGGCACGTCGCCGGTGGAATTGCGGATGACGTAGATCTGACCCGGTTGCGAGGTGTTCAGCTCGGGGCCGCCAGCATCGCCCAGCGCCTCGTTCAGGGTCAGCCGGCCGTTGCGCATCAGCAGGGGCGATGGATTGCGGATCTCGCCCATCACATACACGCGGCTGTCCTCGCGGGTGCCGACGTTCACGATGTCGCCGCTCTGCATCGGGATGCGGCTCGCGTCGTAGCCGAAGCGCTGGAGCATCGGCAGGTCGAGCGCATAGGTGCGCTCACCGCGTGTCAGGGTCACTCGCGAGCGGTCGCCTCCCGCGTTGAAGCTGCCGGCGCGGTTGATCGCCTCGGCCAGCGTCATCGGTACGTCGGTAAAGATCTGCAGGCCCGGGGTGCGGACCTCGCCCTCCACGTACACGCGACGGCTGCGGTACGACTGGACCCTGACGCTCACCAGCGGATCCTTCACGAAGGGTGCGATCCGGCGCGAGATGAGGTCGGAAGCAGCGGCTTCCGTCAGGCCCTCGACCTTCGTGCGGCCGATGTAGGGAAAGCTGATCTCGCCCTGGCCATCGACGATGAAGCCCGGCGCCACGCTCACCCCGGTCGGATCCGACTGCTGCGAGATGACCGCGCCCGCATTGGGCATCAGCTCCGGGTGTCGGTAGACGACGATGCCCACTACGTCGCCCGGCCCGATGGTGTAGGCCGGCGCCTTGCCGAAGAGCTGCTGTACCTCGCCTGGCAAGGCCTGCGGTTTCTGCGCTGCCATGGTGCGGACCAGGTCGGGCGTGATGGCCACGATCTTCGGCTGCCCACTCGTCTCGGAGCCGGTCCAGCTCCCGCGGCCGGGATCGCTGAAGCCCGGTATCCCGCACCCCGCCAGGCACAGCGGCAGAAGCACGGCCGCGAGTCCGATCCGGGTTCGCATGCGCACGCGGGCGAGCGGCGGAGCCGTATCGGACGGGACGCGTGCAACGCGCAAGGAACCGGCTTGATCGAGGTGTGCCATGGTGTGTCCTTTGCTCTTGAAAAAAACTGATTTACTGGGGTACGTAGGCACCGCACAACGGGCGTTCGGCGGCCGCCGTGGCGGGACTTGCGCTCGTGCCGGAGGTCTGGCTGCGGCGCTCCGCGCTGGCGCTGCGGGCGCATGCCAGCGCCCAGTCGCCAACGGTTTGCACGTAGATCTGCTGCCCCTCGGCCGTGCAGAAGGTGTGGTCCACGTTGCGCATGAACTGGTATTTCAGGGCTTTGGCGAACGGCTCGCGGCCGAGTGCGCCAAGCTGGTCGCGATCGCGGTCACATACATGCAGCGATCCCGAATACAGCAGCTGCAAGTCGACCTTGCGCTCGACCAGGCGCTTCAAGATGGCGCCGAACCAAGCGATCCTGATTTCGGGCGGCTGCTTTTCCGTGAGGAAGCCGGGCAGCGGCTTTGCCGACGGATTGCCTGTCAGGTGGCGCAGCAGCCAGCGCTTGGCCTTGCCGGGAAAAGATGGGTGCGCGGGCGCCGCCAGCGCGCGCCGCAGCGTGCGTTCCCAGCGGGCACGTCGCTCCGGAAAAGCGAAGCCGTCGAACAGAGAGAGCGCCAGCACGCGGGTGTCCACGGCGGCCACCGACACGGCGTGCTCCACGCCCGAACACATGCCGACGATCACGAATTGCCGGATGCCCATCATGCGCTCGATGAGGTCCATGGCAGCCTGCAAGTCGTGCACCGAGCGGGTCTGCAGGTCGTGCGCCGATTCGATTGCATCGCTGTCGCCGACGCCGCCCAGGTCGAATCGCAGGCTGGCCATGCCGCGCGCGGCAAGCGAATGCGCCAGCTTGACGTTGATGCGGCGCGGCCCCACGCGGTGGTTGGCACCCATGTTGAACATCAGGCAGGCGGTGGTGGCGGGCACCTGGTGCGCAGGCGTGGTGACCATGCCCACCAGCGAGTTGCCGGCTCCGAACCGCACCGGGCTTTGCATCGCGTCATTCATAGAGGGCCCCCTGCAAGCGATTGAGCGCACCGGCCGGAACCATGGCGCTGTTGGGGTAGGGATCCGACGTCCAGTCGAGCCGGTGCTGGAAGTAGGCGAGCCGCACCGGCATGTGCCGCGACTGCTGTTCGGCCGCCCATTGCGCCGTGTGTTCGTCGCCGGCCGGCGTCAGGACCAGGGTGTCGTGCAGCGCAGTGAGCGTGAGCGATTCGGCCACCAGCGCACCGAGCTGCGCGCGCAGCTTGGGCGAGAGCACGGTGCCGAGGACCTCTTCCGGCATGGCGTCGGGCTCGCGCGCCAAGCCGCGGCGCCAGGCGAGATCTGGAATGCAGAAGGTCGTGTCGATGGCGGCGACATGGTCTTCGCGCAAGGAGCGCGCGTAGCGCCGCCCGTCGATCACCGGCTCCCACAGCACCAGCCGCGCCGGGTCGCAGCGCCCGTTGCGCGCCGCCATCACGGCAATGGTCGCGCCGAGCCGCGCACCGACCCAGACAATGCGGCTCGACGGCGCTCGCCGGCGCAGCTCCTCGTGCGCCGAGCACAGGTCGCGCCGCCAACCGTCGAGGTCGCCCTCGGTTTCGTCTCCCGGCGAATCGCCCGAACCACGAAAGTCGAATCGCAGCGTCGCGACGCCCGCCCGTGCAAGGCGTTCGGCCAGCACCTTGAACAGGCGATGCGTTCGCATCCCCTCCTGCCCGAAAGGCGGGCAGACGAGCACCGCGGTGTCGCCGGGCTGCGCGTCCTCGGCGGCATGGAAGATGCCGAAGATCTGGCGCGAAGCCGGTCCGAACATGAAGGGGTGTGCGGTCACAGGCACAGCTCCGTTGCCGTGGGAGGCTCGCTGGCGTGAACATGCGTCTGGCGCCATTCCGCCAGCGCGCCCACGCTGTCCGAGCGGAAGGGCGTCGGCTGCAATGCGAGCCACAGGATGCGGCCCGCGACCGGCACTTCGACGCTGCGGCAGTCGGACTCCAGCCCGACCTCGAAGGATTCGGGCGGCACGATCAGTCCGAGGCCGACGGCCTTGAGGCAGGCCTCCTTGCGGGTCCAGCAGGTGAGGAAGGCGCGGTGGCGCTCCACGGCGGGCAAAGCCGCCAACGCTTCGCATTCGGAGCGCGTGAAGTGCTGCCCGGCAAGCTCGAGCGCATCGGGCACCTCGCGCAGCTGCTCAACGTCCACGCCCAGCGGCCCGCGCTCGCCGATGGCAATCAGGCCCAGCGCACGGCTGTGGCTCAGCGAGAACCGCACCCGGTGCCAGCCCGACAGGGATGGCTTGCCGAACGCACTGTGGTTGAAGCGCAGCGTCTCGGCGCGCTCGCCCGTGTGCGCGGCCAGCGCACGGCGCAGCGCGGCATGCGCAGCCACGTAGTGCCGGCGATCGGCTTCGAACTGCAGACGCGCAGCGCGTTTGCGTTCCTCATCGCAAAGGATGGCCTCGGCCTCGGGGCCGGCATCTTCGTCCAGGTCGAGGTACCGGCATACCGGCGCCTCGACGGAACAAAGGCCAAAGAAACCAGCGTGTCCCATGGTGCGTTACTCCTTGCGCAGCCAGTTGCCAAGGGTGCTCAGCAACCCTTCGCCGCGCGGCGAGCTCTTCAGGTTCCCGAGCGGCAACTTGTCGGGGTCCGACAGATCGGAGCCGTCCGGCGCCTGGTGGCCCGAGGTCGCGATCTGGGCGAGGTTCTCGAACAGGTACCGGCGCGAGTTGACGCGGTAGCCCAGCGTCCGCTCGGTCTGCTGGATGGCCCGCAGCACGAGCAGCGAATCCCCGCCCAGGTCGAAGAAGTTGTCGGTGGCGCGGATCTCGTTGACGTCGATCCCGATCACCGAGGCCCAGATCTGCGCGAGCTTGGCGTGCTCGGGGTTCAAGAGGACGTCGTCGTTCTTCTGCGCGCCAGCCGCTCCGTTGCCCGGCGCCAAGGTCTTGATCGGATCGATGGCGGCGAGCTTGCGCAGGTAGGCGGCGGTCGGAGAGCCTTCGGTGGTGGCAAGCTCCGCCAGCGTTTCCTTGGAATGGTCGACCACGCGGTACAGCACCTCGAGATAGCGGTCGCGCAGTTGCGCCCCGGTCTCGCGCAGGTAGATGTCGGCGTTGTAGATCAGCGCGCCTTCCATGCCCTGCGGCTTGTCGAGCAGCCAGACGCCGATGTCATCGGTGGCGCCGCGTTGCATCACGTGCATCTGCTGGTTCTGCAGGCTGCCGATTGAGCGCGGACGCTCGCGCGCATCCTGGAACGAGAACATCGCCTGGTAGGGGCCGACCGCGCGGATGTGGCTCTCGAGTCCCGACTGCCCCATCAGGCGTTCGAACGGCACCTGCTGGAAGTTCATCATCGTGAGCAGTTCCTGCTTCACGTAGCGCATGAACGCCGGCAGGGACAGGTTGAAGTCGACCTCCAGAGAAACCGGCAGCACGTTGTTGAAGCAGCCCATCACGTCTTCGGTTTCGGGTTGCTGCCGGCCGCGGATCGGATTCGCGATCACGATCGACTTGGATCCGATGACCTGACTCATCGTCAGCGCATAGACGCCGAAGGTCAGCATGCTGAGCGTCACGTCCATGCCGCGCGCAATTTCGCGCAGCTGCTGCGTCATGGCAGGCGTGATGTGGATCCAGTGCGCACCGCCCTGGCCGCTCTTGCCGGAGCGCCGCGGCATGTCGGTGTTGGGGAGGCGAGGCAGCGGTGCGCTCGAAAAGCGCTGGCGCCAGAACTCCAGCTGTTGCTTGCAAGCCGGTTCGTCCATCCATTTCTGGAGCCATTCGGCATAGTCGCCGTGCGTGGTGGCGATGGGCGCCAGGCCGTGCGGGCGCCCGCGCTCCGCCGCTTCGTAGATGGCCGAGAGCTCGCGCTGCAGCAGGTCGAAGGACCAACCGTCCCACACCAGGTGGTGCGGCACGAAGATGAAGGCATGGTCCTTCTCAGCCAGCTGGTAGAGCGCCATGTGCGCCATCGGCGCGCGATGGATATCGAAGGGCTCGTCGGCCATTTCCTGCACGCGCTCCATGAGTTCGGCTTCGCGCTGGTCTGCCGGCAGGCTGCGTAGGTCGATCACGGGCAATGAAAACTCCACCTGCTCGGCGATGACCTGGACGAGCTCGCCCGAGGCCGGGTCGGTGCCCATGCTGGTGCGCAGGGACGGCTGGCGGCGGATGATTTCCTTCAGCGTGGCCTCGAAGCGCGCAGCGTCGAAATCGCCGATCAGGCGTCGCACCGATGGCGCGTTGTAGACCGAGCGGCCGGGATGCAGCTCTTCCATGAAGCGGATGCGCTCCTGCGAGGGCGTCATCGGCGCCGTCTTGCGATCGAAGCTGCATGGAAGCGGCGCTTGTGCGCCCACGCCCGCACCCTGCAGCCCTTCGACCACCGTGGACAGCCGCTCGGCCGTGGGTGCCTCGAACAGCGAGCGCAGCGGCAGCGTGATCTGGAACTCGCGGCTCAGGATGGTGGTGAGGCGCGCGGCCAGCAGCGAGTGGCCGCCCATCATGAAGAAGTCGTCCTCCATGTCGAGGCCGGGCAGGCTCAGCACTTTCTCCATGGCCGCCAGCACCTTGCGTTCGCGTTCATTGCGAGGCCCCGCGCCGCGCTTCACCTCGTCACGCGAGACTGCCTGCGGCGGCGGCAGCGACACCCGGTCGACCTTGCCATTCGCCAGGGTGGGCATTTCCTTGAGCGTGACTACGTGCTGCGGCAGCATGAAGGCCGGCAGGAACTCGCGCAGGTGCGCCATCAGCGCGTCGAGATCAAAATTGGCGCCAGGAGTCAGCGCAAGGTAGGCCACCAGCCGGACATCGCCCGGATGGTCTTCGCGCGCCACGACCACGCTGCGCGAGACGCCGGCGACTTCGCAGCAGCGGGCTTCAATCTCGCCGGGTTCAATGCGGTAGCCGCGCACCTTGACCTGGAAGTCGAGCCGGCCGAGGTGTTCGATCAGCCCGTCGTTGCGCCAGCGGCCGCGGTCGCCGCTGCGGTACACCTGCTTGGGGGTGCCGAAGATGCGGGCCGTGACGAAGCGCTCGGCGGTGAGTTCGGGGCGCTCCAGGTAGCCCAGCCCGAGGCCCTCGCCGGCGATGCAGATCTCTCCCGGCACGCCGATAGGGCAGGGCTGCAGGTCGGCGTCGAGGATCCAGATCTCGGTGTTGTCGACCGGATGGCCGATGGAGACCCCGCGCGAGACGACCAGGTCGGGGTCGACGCACCAGGCGGTGGAATACACCGTGGTCTCGGTCGGCCCGTAGCCATTCCAGATCTCCGCGAGGCGCTCGCACAGCGCGAGCGCGAGACTGGGCCGCAGCGGTTCTCCGCCGGTCCAGCCCCTGAAGCCGGGTGCGCCAGGCCACTGGGCGTCGAGCAGCAGCTGCCACATGCCGGGCGTGGCCTGCAAGAAGGTGATCTGTTCCTGCTCCAGCAGTTTGCTCAGGCGATTGCCGTCCATGGCCGTGTCGCGCTGCACCATCACGATCTCGGCGCCCGTCGCCAGCGGCAGCAGGAGGTCAGGCACCGCCATGTCGAACGACAGCGTCGTGACTGCGGCGATCCGGTCGCCGGCGTGCAGGCCCGACACCCTGTGCATCCACTGGAGCAGGTTGGCCACGCTGCGATGCTGCGCGTACACGCCCTTGGGCAGGCCGGTCGAGCCGGAGGTGTAGATCACGTAGGCGCCGTCCTCCGGGCCCGCATCGTCTTCGCTGGGGGGCAAGGCGTCCGCGGACTCCTGCTGCCACGCAGTGTCGCGGTCGATCTCGAACAGGCGGTCGCCGGGGTCGGCGCGCCAGTTGCGCGGCGCGCCCACCACGTCCGACGAGGTCAGCAGCAGGCTGATCGAGGAGTCCTTGGCGTAGTGCTCGAGCCGGGCTTGCGGAAACGCGGGATCGAGCGGCACATAGGCGGCACCCGCCTTCAGCACGGCCAGCAGCGAAACGACCATCTCGAGGCTGCGCTCCAGGCACAGCCCCACGCGCTGGCCGCGCCGCACGCCGCGCGCGCGCAGTGCACGGGCCAGGCGGTTGGACCTCGCATCGAGCTCCGCATAGCTGCAGACGCGCCCGCCGTCGCGCACCGCGGGGCGTTCGGGCTGCAGCGGCACGCGTGCCAGGAAGCCGGCATGCGCGATCGGCGCTCCCATCAGCGCAATGGGCGGCGGCTGCAGCGCGACCAGCGCCTGCGCGCCTTGGGCCGACAGCACCTCGAGGCGGCCGATCGCTTCATCGGGCGTGCGCGCGCCGGAGCGCAGCACGCACTCGAAGATGTCGAGCCAGCGCTGTACCGTCGCCTCGTCGAACAGGCTGGTGTTGTACTGCGCCTCGATCTGCAAGCCGCCGTCGAGCGGCCGCAGGTTCAGGAACATCTCGGAGTTTTCGTACTGGCGCGCGATCGTGTCTTGCGTGACCGCGAGCCTCGGGAAGGCCTGCGCGCTGCTCGCGACGTCGGGGTCGACGTTGAACATCACGCTCACCAGCGGCAGGCGGCTCGGGTCGCGCTCGAGGGAAAGCTTGCCGAGCAACGCGCCATAGGTGAGTGCCTGGTGCTCGAAGGCGTCGAGCACGGCGGTGCTGCATTCGCTCATCAGGGCATCGAAGCGCAGCTGGGCGGGCGCCGCGATGCGCAGCGGCAGCAGGTTCACGCAGTGGCCGACGAGGTCGGGCATGTCGCGTGCGAGCTGACCCGAGGCCGGGATTCCGACCACGATGTCGTCTTGGCCGGTGAGGCGATGCAGCGTGGCGACGAAACCGCTGAGCAGGCCCGCGAAGAGACTGGCGCCGGCTTTTGAGCTCACCGTGCGCAGGGCGTTGATGAGGCGGCGGTCGAGCAGTCGTTCCACCCGCCGCGATCCGAAGGTGCGGGTGGCCGGACGGGGATGGTCCAGGGGGAGTTCGAGCACGGGCAGGCTGCTGCCGGAGAAGCGTTCGAGCCAGTAGTCCACGTGCGGCTGCATGTCCGGGTGCAGGGCTTCGGCCGCTTCCACCGCGACAAAGTCGGAATACGAGGGGGCGGGATGGAGCTGGTGTCCGCCGCCCGTCTGCTCGGCATACAGGTGGCCGAGCTGTTCGGTGATGACCACCCAGGACCAGCCGTCGCAGACCACGTGGTGAGCCGACATGATGAGCTCATGCTCGTCACCGGCGAGCCGGCACAGCACGGCACGGAACAGCGGGCCGTGTTCCAGCGAGAAAGGCGTGCACACCGCTTCGGTGTGCGCTGCCTCGAGCGCCTGCTCGCGCGCATCGGGCGCGAAGCCGCTCAGGTCCCTCTGCTCCATCGGATCTTCGCCGGGCTGGCTCACCAGCATGCATGTGCCGTCGGGCGTGATGGTGGCGCGCAGCGACTGATGGCGTGCGACCAGCCGGGCCACGGCACGCGCCATGGCTTGCCGATCCAGCGGCCCGCGGAGGCGCAGCAGCACCGATTCGTTGTAAGCCATCGAGGCCTCGGTGCTCAGCGAGGCGCCGAGCCAGATCTCGCGTTGCGATTCCGTCGTGGGAATCACGCATTCGATGAAACCGCTCGCGGCGGGAGGACGAAGAACGGCGTTCATGCTGCAGCCTTTCCGTTGATGTGTTGTTGATTGGGGGATGAGGTGTCGGGCACGTACCAGAAGGGCTGGCCGTCGATGTCGCGAGCCAGCACCGAGCCGTCTTCTTCATGCACCTGGCGGTAGTCGAAGCCCGTGACGACGGTGGCCCTGCGCGGCAGGAAGCCGGACTCCTGCATCTCGGCCACCGATTCCTTGAACACGCGGCAGATGGTCGCGATGTCTTCCGCGCTGTGCGCGCTGGTCAGGAAGCAGGGGAAGTTGTCGAGGATGTGGACGCCGCGGCTGCGCATCATGGCGAACAGAAGGTCCTGCAGCGGATGGTCTTCGAGCCAGCTCACGCGCCAGAGCGAGGCGAAGTGGCGCACAGCGATGGGCGCACCCACCTCGACGCACCAGGCAGTGAGGTCGCCGGCCATTTCGGCGGTGCTCGTCGTCAGGTCTGCCTGCAACGCGGGACCGGCTTCCTTCAGATGTTCGAGCGAGGCCTTGGCCGCGGCCAGCGCGAGCGGATGCCGCACGAAGGTGCCGGCGAAATAGGTGACGCCGACGCCAGGGATCGAGTCGTCGCCGTACTGCCAGGCGCCGCCGTCGAGCGCATCCATGAAGGCGCGCTTGCCGGCGATCACGCCGACCGGGAAGCCGCCGCCGATCACCTTGCCGTAGGTGGCGAGGTCGGCGCGAACGCCGAACAGCTCCTGGGCGCCGCCCAGCGCGGTGCGAAAGCCGGTGATGACCTCGTCGAAGATGAGTGCTGCACCTTGCTGCTCGGTGATGGCGCGCACCTCCTGCAGGAACTCGCGCGGCTGGAAGTCGGGGCGGCGGCTCTGCACCGGCTCGACCAGCACGGCGGCAAGGTCCTCGGCGTTCTCGCGGATGAAGGCCAATGCTTCGGGCGTGCCGTAGTCCAGCACGCGGATGTCGCCGAACATGCCGCTCATCACGCCCGGCGCGGCCGAGAGGCCCTTGCCGCCCTTGCCGGCGCGCACCAGCACTTCGTCGAAGGTGCCATGGTAGGAGCCGGTGAACACCACCACGGTGCTGCGCCCCGTGACCGTGCGCGCGATGCGCAGCGCGGCCATCACCGCTTCGGAGCCGGTGTTGCACAAGCCGGCCCGGTCGCAGCCGGTGAGCTCGCAGATCAGCCGCGTCACGTCGGCGGCCAGCGGATGCTGCGGCCCGATCTCGTAGCCGGCGTCGAGTTGCTTCTTCACCGCTTCCTGCACGAAGTCGGGCTGCCAGCCGAACATGTTCATGCCGAAGCCGTTGAGGGCATCGACGTATTCGTTGCCGTCCAGGTCCCAGAGCTTGGAGCCCTTGGAGCGCTCGATGACGATCTGGTAGGTGATCTCCTTGGTCAGCGGCCGGAAGCCATTCACCACGCGCGGGTCGGCCATGTGGGGGCGGTTGGCGGCGGTGAACTCCTTGCTCTTGCGGGTGCGCTCCACATAGCGCCGCATGAAGGTGGCCAAGCGGGCCTTCTGGCGGCCGCTCGGCTCGGCGGTGCGCTGGGTATGGATGCGTGCGATGGCGCCGAACGCCTTGGCCACGTCGTAGCGCACCGGCTCCTTCGTGGCGCCGGCTTCATCGGCCAAGGGCTGCACGGCGGGCGCGACGGCGGCCTGTACCGGTGCCGGTGCGACGCTCATCGGGGCCGGCTGCAGGGGCAGGGTGGACATGGCGGGCACGGTGTCCGCTGCCATGCCCGACAGCAGCGCGAGCTGGTGCCGCATCAGTTCCATCTGCTGCGCCACCAGCTGCGCAAGCGGCGTGGCCCCGATGGCGTTGATGGTGGCCGCTGCGTTCATCGAAGGCAGGTACGCGGCCGGTTGTTGCACCGGGGTGCCGGCGTGCACGGCCGCTGGCATGGCCATTGGCACCGAGGCCGGCACGGCCACGGGGGTGGCCGGCACTGCAGGCGCGGCCACCGCAGCCACGGCTTCGGGCGGCAGGCTTTCCTGCAGGAACGCGGCGAGCGTGTCGAAGCAGCGGTAGTTCTCCATCAGCTGCCGGAAGCTCAAATTGACCTTGAAGCGCTTCTTGATCTGCGTGGCAACCTGGGTCAGCGTGAGCGAATCCAGGCCGAGCTCGCCGAAAGCGGCGTGGCCCTCAGCCTGCGCCATGTCGATGCCGGAGATGTCCTCGAACAAGGACCGCAGCCGCGCGCCCATGGGCTCGCCGGCCGGCGTGGAGGCGGAAGAAAGAACTGGCGGGGGCACTGCAGCAGTCACGGTCGGCTCCAGGAAAAGAGGTGGAACGAAAGGCGTGGGCGCAGGCTGTGCGACAGCCGGCACGTCGATAGGCAAGGCGAGCGGCGCGGCGGCCGGGCTCGCCGCGGGGGTAGCGATGTCGACCCAGAAGCGCTTGCGCTCGAAGGGATAGGTGGGCAGGCGCACGCGCTGTGCGCCAGCGCGAACGGCGAGTCGCGACAGCTCGACGTCGGCGCCGCAAGTCCAGAGGCGGGCCAGGGCGAGCCGCAGCGTGCGGGCCTCGTCGCCCGGCTCGCAGTGCAGGAGCGACATCACTTCGCTCGCGCCGTGCTGGCGCACCAGCGTGGCAAGCGTGTTGCGCGGGCCGACTTCCACGAAGAGCGGCCGCGACGCATGCGCCATGGCGCTGCGCACCGCCGGCGAAAACTGCACGGTGCTGCGCAGGTGGCGCGCCCAGTAGGCCGCGCTGGTGGCTTCCGCGTCTTCGAGCAGTCGGCCGGTGAGCGTCGAGAAGATCGGGATCGTCGGGGCATGCAGCGCCACTTCGCTGACCAGCGCTTCGAAGGGTGCGACGGCGCCGTCCATCATGGACGAGTGAAAGGCGTGCGAGGTCTGCAGTGGGCGGGCCGCGATGTCGTCCTTCTGCAGCTCGGCCTGCAGGGCTTCGATGGCATCGAACGGTCCTGCAACCACGCAGGCCGTGGGCCCGTTGTCCCCGGCGAGCGACAGCGACGGGCCGAGTCTGGCCGCGAGCTCGGTCGCGCCCATGCGCACCGACAGCATCGCGCCCGGTGGTTGCGCCTGCATGAGCGCGCCGCGGCGGGCGACGAGCCGGGCGGCGTCTTCCAGGCGCATCACGCCCGCAAGCACCGCGGCGACGAATTCGCCGACGCTATGGCCGATGAGCGCATGCGGCCGCGCACCGAGCGACAACAGCCGGCGTGCCAATGCGTATTCGAGCGTGAAGATTGCGGGCTGCGTGACGGCCGTGGGCACCAGCGCCTGCGCGTCGGAGCCGAACATCAGCGCGCGCAGATCGTAGTCCACAGCATCGCCGAAGGCTTTGATGCAGGTGTCGAATGCGGCGGCGAACACCGGGTCGTTCGCATGCAGGTTCTTGCCCATGCCCGCGTACTGGGCGCCCTGGCCCGGGAACATCAGCACCGGCTGCGGCGCGCGCGCATCGATGCGGCCGCTGACGCGCCCCGGACCGTCGTTGCCGCGCAGCGCGGCCACGGCCTCCGCGGCATCGCTGGCCACCACGGCGCGGCGGAATGGGTGGGCCTTGCGGCCGACGCCCAGCGTGTAGGCGACGTCGGGCAGCGGCAGGCCCGGCGTCGCTTCGAGGTGCGCGGCGAGCTGCTCGGTGGCCACGGCCAGCGCCGCCTCCGAGCGGGCCGACAGCGGCAGCACCTGCGGGCCCTTCGCACAGGTCGATGCGGGCCGCACGGGGGCCTCTTCGACGATGACGTGCGCGTTGGTTCCGCCGACACCGAAAGAGCTGACACCGGCACGGCGCGGCTCGCTGGCGCGCGGCCATGGCTGCAGGCTGGGCGACACGTAGAAGGGCGTGCGCGCGAAGTCGATGGCCGGGTTGGGCGCGCTGAAATGCGCGGTCGGCGGAATCACTTCATGGTGCAGCGAGAGGGCGGTCTTGATGAGCCCGGCGGCGCCCGCGGCGGTCACCATGTGGCCCACGTTGCTCTTGAGCGAGCCGAGCGTGCAATAGCCCAGCGCGTCGGTGTGCTCGCCGTAGGCGCAGGTCAGCGCCTCGACTTCGACCGGGTCGCCCATTGGCGTGGCGGTGCCGTGCGCCTCCACGTACGAGATGCTGCGCGCATCCAAGTTGGCCGCTGCCAGCGCCGCGCGGATCACCGCCGCCTGGCCGTCCACGCTGGGCGCGGTAAAGCTGGCCTTGCTGCCGCCGTCGTTGTTGACGCAGGCGCTGCGCAGCACGGCATAGATGGTGTCGCCGTCGGCCAGCGCGTCGGACAGGCGCTTCAGCAGGACCACCGCGGCACCGTCGCTGAACACCGTGCCCTGGGCCTGCGCGTCGAAGCTGCGCGTGTGGCCGTCAGGCGAGAGCATCGAACCCTCTTGGTAGAGGTAGCCGCTGCGCGTCGGGCAGGTGACCGAGGCGCCGCCAGCCAGCGCCATGTAGCACTGGCCGGTGCGCAATGCATGGAAGGCGTGGGCCACGGCCACGAGCGAGGTCGAGCAGGCGGTGTGCACGCTGACCGCCGGTCCGGTGAGGTTGAGCCGGTTGGCCACCCGCGTGGTGATGTAGTCCTTCTCGTTGGCCAGCATCACCTGGAACTCGCCGACCGCTTCGATGAGGTCGGGGCGCGTGCTGACGTGGCGCTGGAAGTAGCTGGCGTTGTACATGCCGGCATACACGCCGACGGGGCCGGGCGCGGCGTCGGGCACATAGCCCGCGCGCTCGAGGCATTCCCAGCAGATCTCGAGGAACACGCGCTGCTGCGGATCCATCAGCGCGGCTTCCTTCGGGCCGATGCCGAAGAAGGCGGCGTCGAAGTTCTCGATGCCTTCGATCACGCCGCGAGCCCTTACGTAGGCGGGGTCGCTGCGCAAGGCTTCGCTGACGCCGGCGTCGAGCGTCTGGTCGTCGAAGAAGCTGATGGTGTCGCGGCCGGCGACGAGGTTGTCCCAGAACTGCTCGACGTCCGCCGCGCCAGGGAAGCGGCCCGCGGTGGCGATCAGGGCGACGGCGTCCGACAGGTCTGCGCTCTCGTGGCGCGACAGCGGCGCGCGCGGCGCGGTGGCCGGCACAGGCTCCGCATCGGCCGCTGCAGGCGCCAGCTCGGCCGCCATGGCGCTCGGCGTGGGATGCCGGAAGAAGAGCGTGGTCGACAGCGGCTGCGCGCTGTCTCGCTGCAATTCGGCCAGCACCTGCAGCACCCGCAGCGAATCGCCGCCAAGATCGAAGAAGTTGTCGTGGCGCCCGACCTTGCCGATGTGCAGCGCGCGCGCAAAGGCTTCGCACACGCGCTGCTCGGTGGCGTTGCGCGCCTCCTCGAACGGCTGTGCGAGCTCGGGGCGGTCGCCCACCGGTTCGGGCAGAGCCCTGCGGTCGAGCTTGCCGTTGGGCGTGACGGGGAGCTGGTCGAGCCAGACTTGCGCGGAGGGCAGCAGCGCCGCCGGCAGGCGTGCGGCCAAGTGGGAGCGCAGCGCGTCCCACGAGATCTTGTGCGAGCGCGCGACAAGGTAAGCCACCAGGCGCAGCTGGCCGTCGGCATCGGGCCGTGCCATCACTGCGCAAGCCTGCACGGCGGGGTGGGCCAGGATGGCCGCCTCGACCTCGCCAGTCTCGATGCGGTGGCCGTGGATCTTGACCTGGCCGTCGCGGCGCCCGATGAATTCGATCGTGCCGTCGGGCAGCCAGCGCGCAAGGTCACCTGTGCGGTAGAGGCGCTCGCCCCCTTCGCCGAACGGATCGGGCACGAAGCGTTCTTCCGTGAGCTCTGGTTGCCGCAGATAGCCGCGCGCGAGGCCATGGCCACCGATGCAGAGCTCACCGATCAAGCCCGTCGGCAGCAGCGCCATCGAGGGGCTCAGCACGCGCAGCACGGTGTCCTTGATCGGCCGGCCGAGCGGCACCGAGCGCAGGTCTGTCGGCAACGCGCGCGGAATGCGGTAGGTGGCCGCGAAGGTCGTGCATTCGGTCGGTCCGTAGCCGTTGCTGAGCGTGAGCTCCGGCAGCGCCGCCAGCGCGCGCCGCACGTGCGGCACCGAGAGCGCTTCGCCGCCGGTGATCAAATGCCGTAGACCGGAGAGATGCGCCGGGTCGTCGTCGATCACGGCGTTGAACAGCGCGGCCGTGAGCCAGGCGGTGTGCACGTCGTGCCGCGCAATGGTGGCGGCAAGGCCTGCGCCCGTGGGCACGCGCTCGTCGTGAATGACGCAGCAGCCGCCATTGAGCAGCGGGCCCCAGATCTCGAGCGTCGCGGCATCGAAGCCGAGCGGGGCGGCGTGCAGCACGGCGCGTCCCGGCCCCAGGTCGGCGTAGTCGACACCGACCACGAGGCGAAGGATCGCGCGGTGGCAGATCTCGATGCCCTTGGGTGTGCCCGTGGAGCCCGACGTGTACATCACGTACGCCACCGATTCGCCGTCGATGGCCGGCTCGCGCCAGGGCGAGAGCTCCGCAGCCTCGGCTTCGTCGAGCAGCACCAAAGTCCGCGACGCCGGCACGAGGTGGCGATGCGCCGACGAGGCGATTACGTGGCGTGCGTCCGCCTCGTCGAGCATGTAGGCGAGGCGCTCGGCCGGAAAATCCGCGGGCACCGGCACATAGGCGGCGCCCGCCTTGAGGATGCCAAGCTGCGCGACCACGGCGGCCATCGAACGTTCGAACACCAGGCCGACGCTGTCGCCCGCGCGCACGCCGAGGTGCTGCAAACGGTGCGCGAGGCGGTCCGACTGCCGGTCGAGCTCGCCATAGTTCATACGCGCATCGCCTTCGACAAGGGCCATGGCGTCGGGCGCGGCGGCGGCCTGGCGCGCGAACATGCCGACCACCGTGAGGCGGCGGTCCAGCGGAGACAGGGGGGCGTTCCAGGTGGACAACTGCTGCGCGCGGTCGACCGGCGAGAGAGTGCGAATCTCGCCCAGTGGTGTATTGGCACGGTCCATCAGGTCGGCGGCGGTGTCGGCGATGGCCGCGAGCAATTGCGCTGCCGTGGCCGCATCGAGCAGGTTCGCAGCCGCGTCGGCATGGAGGCGGGGCTCACCCGATGCGGTGGACAGCCAAAGGTGAAGGGGGGCCTGGGCGCCGGCGGCGCTGGCGTTGCCGCTCAGCCAGAGGGAGTTTGGTGTCGCTTCCGAGAAGGCCGCGTCGGCGGTGCGGCGCTTGGCGTCGATCGTGGCCAGCCAGTTGCTGGCCGTCTGGACGGGATCGAAGGCCGCCGCGATGTCGGTGCGGCGGGTTGCCGCCGAATCGTTGCCCGCCGCCTCGTGGAGAACGGTCTCTGGCGTGCCGAGCCAGCGGGCTTGCAACAGGAGCCAGGCTGCTGCAAAAGGGGTGTCACTCAGCTGGCCCGAGGTATCGACCCACTGCCTCCAGCACCCTGCATTTTCCGGTTCCATCTCCAAAACACCGGCAACTCGACCACCCGATTCTTTCGAATTCAATCGCAATGCAAATACGTCATCCAATGAAAGATGGAGAGGCGCCAATTGCACCGGCAAAACGGGTGGGGGTTTCATGGGGGAGATGTAATAAAAGATGCATGCAATAGATTGGCAGCGATTTACATGTAACTGGGGAGTAGGGATGTAGTACGTAGGTTTGTATTTTTCGCTGGCAATCGTAGAGTCTTTGCAAGGGCGGGAGTAGGTGATAAGTTGTCACGTTGCAATCCGGAAACGCTCGTTACATAACCGTACTACCTTGGGTCGCGTGAATTGGGTAGCCATGTGCCTACTGCTGAGTTCGAAGCCGCGAACGCCGTCGGTCCCTGGTCAGGGTTCCTGTCTGCGTAGCGGTGTCTTTTCACAGATAAGTTTTTAGCCATGGGACTCACTGTAAAAATTGAGCCCTCCGCCCGCATGAGCGATGCGCCCCCTTTTGGAGGAGACAATCGCCCCCTTTCCTGGGTTCGCAACCATGACAAAGCGCCTGCCACTGGGCGCTTCGGCCTGCGCGGGACGTTCCAAGGGCGTGACCCAGGCCGGAGGCCGCGGCTCAAATTCGGTAGGAAAGGCTGGGGATGGCTAGGTCCGCATTTGGGATATGCGGGGCATGCGAGGCGCCTGCCAGTCAATTGGGTATCCGCGGTTCTCACTCGGGAACCGAAGCGGATCCGGGTGCCGAGGCTTAGTACCTATGGCCTATGCAATTTGGGAATCAATCGGGTAGTAGATTTGTTGTGATCTACCCGCGGCCTGTAAGAGTTTTAAAAATTCCGGCAATGAATCCTGAAGTCGTGTGATTCTCTGCAACAACTTCGCTTGATAGTCTGGGGTTTTTGTTGAAGGACACGAAATGATGGGTGATATTTTGTTGCCCAATGTGGCCTTGAGCATTCCGGCAGTTATTTTCCTTCGAAGCTCGAATGGGCCCCGAGGCAATAATTGCCAATGCCACTTATTTCGGCAACGCGCAATGGCGCAGAAATATCTGAACGTGGCCGATATCGCCGCCAACAATGCGTCGCTGCATCACTGCGACGACATGGCGATCCGCACAACCATCAAATCGGCGCCGAGGCGCTGTCCGGTGTGCCGGGGGCTGCGAAGTGGAAATATCGGCGCTGTCCGGGCGCCGGCAGTCGTCGCCGGCCAGCGCGCTGTTGATGTGCGTGGCCAGGCAGCGTGGCGATTCGTCAGGGGCCGCGGCGAGGTCGGGCAAGAAGCCAACCTGCAGGTTCAAGCAGCCGTCGAGGCGTTTGCGCCGCCTGTGAGAGGCGCGCGGACGCCTGGGCTGATGGAGCGGGTGAAGGGAATCGAACCCTCGTATGAAGCTTGGGAAGCTGCCGTTCTACCATTGAACTACACCCGCATTTTGTCGACGTCGGCCGCATGCCTGCGGGAGACGAATGCGGGAGTATAGGTCCATGGTTCAGATGATGAACCACAAAGCGAGCAACACAAGCAAATACGAAGACACCAAGAGCTGAGCGAACTGTTTGGCCATGTGCGTTCTCCAGTGAGGTGGTCGACTGGCGCTGCTTTTGCCCGTCCTGGACAAAGCGTTTCGTCGTGAAGCCACTGTAGAAATTGCGCCGCACCCGCGCATGAGCGGTACGCACCTTCTCCATGGAGACAAATGCCCGGGGACAAAAGCCCCAACTCTTCAGTGCCGATCCAGGACTTACCGAACGAGAAGGAAAGGGCATTCCTTCCATGTGCTTATGTCGCCGGCGCAATCAAATACAGCGTCGAGACGATACGGGCCGGCCCTCCGGCGTTCACCTAAGGAAGCACATGACCACCGATCAGCTCAACGGGGAATCGGGGAGCGACACACTGAGCTACAGCCTCAGCGAAAACATCGGGGCGCGCCTCTCTATTCGACGCGTCACGGATCCTCGCCAGTGCTGCGGTCCTCTGGCTGGTGCATCCGACTCGCCTTGTGCATCAGTCATGTGCCGCAGTGGCAACGCAGAGAAGAAAACAAGCGACGACTCGCCGGTCGACCTTTCCGAAATGGCGAGACGCCGGATCGCGTACGCTGCCAAAGTCACAGAGCTTCAATACAAGCAGGCAAAACGGATCTGCGACGAGATTTGCGGAATGCCGATCGGCAGGAACGACCCGATGGTGCTGGCGGTCCTCAAGGCGATCTCGACCAACTACGCCGCTCTGGATCACGCGGCCGAGTCATGCGCGAAGTCACATCAAACGCAATCCACCTGAAAACCGGATCAAAGGCGTTGCGAACATGGCCGAGCTGGTGATCGCCCCAAGTTCGGCCAAGCCGTCCTCCGTGATGCGGGTCACGGTGGCCACGCGCTCTTCAGCGTGCCTGATATGCGATGGGATGGTGCTGAACTCAGCCTCAACCAAGCCTGTAGCGAGAAGCACCGAGATCATTCGAACTTCATCAGGATGGGTGACGCGGACAGGCAGCTGCACCCGGTGCAGCCTCGAAAGAAATGAGAGTGGCATTTTGATCCCTCGGGACCGCTGGTTGCTGTTCTGAACTCTGGTGTTTTGGCTTGTTTCATGTGAATTTTTCCCATTTGCCGAACTCACCACGTCAGAAAAAGTCGATCGCCCGTGTAGTCTGGCTTGGGATCGCAGCCCCCATCTCCCATGGGTAGACCATTCAGCGTAGGAACACATGCTCCATGAACTGCCTGATCGGGTACTGGATCACGGTTTCCACCCTGGCCGGCAGTTCCAGCGGTCGCATCAGCATCTTGAGCGTGGCACCTGGGCTCAGGTTGGTGCGCACGGTGCCGTTGATGCGCGCGCTCAATTGCCGGATGTAAGCCGCATCGCCGGCACGCCCGGGTGATCGGGCGCGCACCACGTGGCGGACGGCGCATTCGGCATCCTCGCTCTTGAGCTCCAGTGTGCGCCGACCGATGATGCCCAGCACGCGAAAACGGCCCAGCCGCTCCTCTTGCCGATAGCGGCGGAAGAAGCGGTAGAAGTGCTTGTAATGACTGACCTCGTCGGCCGCGATGCGTCTTGCAAGGTCGCGCAGCACGGGCTCGTCCGTGGCGCGGGCCAGGGCACGGTAGTAGGTGGCGGTGCCGGTCTCGACCACGCAGCGCGCGGCCAGTTCGAGCCCGCGGGTTGGGGAGAGCAGTTCCACCTTGCACAAGGTGGCGTATTCCTCCAGAAACCCGCGGTAGGCGGTCTCCCAGTCGAACTCGGGCCAGACGTGGGACACATAGGCTCGCAAGGCTTGGCCGTGCTGCAGTTCCTCTGCTTCCCAATAGCGGGTGAGCCAGGCGGTAACCTCCTCGTCGCCTTGGAAAAAGTCGACCAGGTTCTGGGTATACAGGTCTGAGCCGCTTTCGATGAACGAGGCGCAAGCAACGAGGTAAAAAAGATTGTCGTCCTGGCGGACCTCCGCTCGTGCAATGCGCGAAAAGTCCAAATCCTCGATTTTCCAGTGTGCCGCCTCATGACCTGCCATGCATGCTCCTTGATTCACGTTTGAAATGAATGAATAGGACGAAGGCCGGCGCGTTTGGTTCTGCACGCTAATTCCCATGTCAGCTTTGGCGCTCCCCGGGGCGCCCGCGCCGCTTTGGCCTCTGGGCGCGTGTCCGGTGGCCAAACCTATAATCGTTTGTTCAAGCAAATCAAGCAGTCAGGTCGGTTCGACGCCGTGGTTTCGACGAGAGGGTCGCCATCGCCAGGCCGCCCTCGACAGCAGACGAAATCCAAAGATGAGCCAGCCCACATTCACGGTCGCGGACATTCGCAAGACCTTTCTCGACTTCTTCGCTTCCAAAGGCCACACGGTGGTGGCCTCCAGCTCGCTGGTGCCGGGCAACGACCCCACGCTCATGTTCACCAACTCGGGCATGGTGCAGTTCAAGGACGTGTTCCTGGGCGAAGACAAGCGCCCGTACGTTCGCGCCGCCTCGGTCCAGGCCTGCCTGCGCGCCGGCGGCAAGCACAACGACCTGGAGAACGTGGGCTACACCGCGCGCCACCACACCTTCTTCGAGATGCTGGGCAACTGGAGCTTTGGCGACTACTTCAAGCGCGAATCGCTCAAGTGGGCCTTCGAGCTGCTGACCGAGGTCTACAAGCTGCCGGCTGAAAAACTCTGGGCCACGGTCTACATCGAGGACGACGAGGCCTACGACATCTGGACCAAGGAAATCGGCCTGCCGCCGGAGCGCGTGGTGCGCATCGGCGACAACAAGGGCGGCCGCTACATGTCCGACAACTTCTGGATGATGGCCGACACCGGACCTTGCGGCCCGTGCTCCGAAATCTTCTACGACCACGGCCCCGAAATCCCGGGCGGCCCGCCCGGAAGCCCCGATGAAGACGGCGACCGCTACATCGAGATCTGGAACAACGTGTTCATGCAGTTCGACATGCAGCCCGATGGCTCGGTCAAGAAGCTGCCCGCCCCCTGCGTCGACACCGGCATGGGCCTGGAGCGGCTGGCGGCCATCCTGCAGCACGTGCACAGCAACTACGAGATCGACATCTTCGACGCGCTCATCAAGGCCGCGTCGCGCGAAACCGGCGAGAAAGACCTGGGCAACAACTCGCTGCGCGTGATTGCCGACCACATCCGTGCCACCTCTTTCCTGGTGGCCGACGGCGTCATTCCTTCGAACGAAGGCCGCGGCTACGTGCAGCGCCGCATCGTGCGCCGCGCCATTCGCCACGGCTACAAGCTGGGCCAGAAGAAGCCCTTCTTCCACAAGCTGGTGCCTGACCTCGTGAAGCTGATGGGCGATGCCTACCCCAAGCTCGTGGCCGATGAAAAACGCATCATCGAAACGCTGAAGGCCGAGGAAGAACGCTTCTTCGAAACGCTGGCCAACGGCATGGAGATTCTCGATGCGGCCTTGGCCGGCAATGCCAAGACGCTGCCGGGCGAGGTCGCTTTCAAGCTGCACGACACCTACGGCTTCCCGCTCGACCTGTCGGCCGACGTGTGCCGCGAGCGCAGCGTGAGCGTCGACGAAGCCGGCTTCACCGCCGCCATGGAAAAGCAGAAGGCCGCGGGCCGCGCTGCCGGCAAGTTCAAGATGGACCGCAACGTCGAATACGGCGGCGCGGGCAACGTCTTCACCGGCTATGAGCACCTCGAAGAAAGCGCCAAGGTCGTGGCGCTGTACTTCGAAGGCGCGGCCGTCAACGAACTGAAGGAAGGCCAGCCCGGCATCGTGGTGCTCGACACCACGCCGTTCTATTCGGAGAGCGGCGGCCAGGTCGGCGACCAGGGCGTGCTCGTGGCTGAAGGCGTGCAGTTCGGCGTGGAAGACACGCAGAAGATCAAGGCCGACGTGTTCGGCCACCACGGCACGCAAACGCAAGGCACGTTGAAGGTGGGCGACACGGTCAAGGCCGCCGTCGACACCGCGCGCCGCGACGCGACCATGCGCAACCACTCGGTCACCCACCTGATGCACAAGGCCCTGCGCGAAGTGCTGGGCGGCCACGTGCAGCAGAAGGGCTCGCTGGTCGACGCCGACAAGACGCGCTTCGACTTCGCGCACAACGCGGCCGTCACGCACGACCAGATTCTCGAAATCGAAAAGCGCGTGAACGCCGAGATCCTTGCCAACACCGAGACGCACGCGCGCGTGATGGACATGGAGTCGGCCCAGAAGACCGGCGCCATGATGCTGTTCGGCGAAAAGTACGGCGAGAGCGTGCGGGTGCTCGACATCGGCACCAGCCGCGAACTCTGCGGCGGCACCCACGTGGGCCGCACGGGCGACATCGGCCTGTTCAAGATCGTGAGCGAAGGCGGCGTGGCTGCCGGCGTGCGCCGTATCGAAGCGGTTACGGGCGCCAACGCACTCAGCTACTTGCAAGACCTCGAATCCACGGTGCAGAGCGTGGCCGCCACGCTCAAGTCGCCAGCCGCCGAACTGCAGGGCCGGCTCACGCAGGTGCTGGAGCAGGTGAGGGCGCTGGAGCGCGAAGTGGGCTCGCTCAAGGGCAAGCTCGCATCGTCCAAGGGCGACGAACTCCTGGCGCAGGCAGTGGACGTCAACGGCATCAAGGTGCTGGCCGCCAAGCTCGACGGTGCTGACGCCAAGACGCTGCGCGACACCATGGACAAGCTCAAGGACAAGCTCAAGACGGCAGTGGTCGTGCTGGCCGCGGTCGACGGCGCCAAGGTGCAGGTGGCCGCGGGCGTCACGAGCGACACGGTGGGCAAGGTCAAGGCGGGCGAGCTGGTCAACTTCGTCGCGCAGCAGGTGGGCGGCAAGGGCGGCGGCAAGGCCGACATGGCCATGGCCGGCGGTACCGACCCCGCGGGCGTGCCGGCCGCACTCCGATCGGTGGAAGCCTGGGTGGCGGAACGCACCTGATGGCCGGCACCGAGGTGCTCGGCCCCCCGCCCGGCGAAGTGCTGGTGATGGGGGCGGGCACCATCGGTTGCTTCATCGGCGGCAGCCTGGCGGCGGCGGGTGTCCCCGTCACCTTCGTCGGCCGACCGCGCGTGCTGCGCAATCTTGCGGACCATGGCCTCTCACTGAGCGACATCGAAGGCGGTGCGCATCGCCTGCCTGCCGCCAGCCTGCGGGTGAGCGAGCAGGTGCCGGTGGGCGCAACGCCAGCTTTGGTTCTCCTGTGCGTGAAGAGTGGCGCCACGGCAGAGGCGGCGGCCGAGTTGGCCTTCGCACTGCCCGCGGGCACCACGGTGGTCTCGTTCCAGAACGGAATTTCCAACTGTGCCGCGGCTTCGCAGGCGGGGCCCACCCTCAACGTTCTGCCGGGCATGGTGCCGTACAACGTGGCCGAGACTGGCCCGGGTGCCTTTCACCGCGGTACGTCCGGACGGCTTGCCGCACAAGACGATGCGGCTCTGCGACCGTGGCTGCCAGTGTTCGAAGGCGCGGGCATCCCGCTCGACCTGTACGCGGACCTGCTGCCGGTGCAATGGGGCAAGCTGCTGCTCAACCTCAACAACCCCGTCAATGCACTGTCTGGCCTGCCGCTGCGCGAAGAACTGCTGCAGCGTGGCTTTCGGCAATGCTTTGCCGCGCTGATCGACGAGGCGCTGGGCGTGCTCGGCCGTGCCGGCATCGCGCCTGCCCAGGTGGCCGCGGTGCCGGCGCAGCGCCTGTCCGCGGTGCTGCGGCTGCCCGACTGGCTCTTTCGAATCGTCGCGGCGCGCATGCTGCGCATCGACGCCAAGGCCCGTTCCAGCATGGCGGACGACCTGGCGCTCGGACGCCGTACCGAGATCGATGCGCTCAGCGGCGAGGTCGTGCGGCTCGCGCGAGACCACGAGCTGGAGGCTCCGCGCAACGCACGAATGTTCGCGCTGCTCGAAGACTGGCCGAAGCAGCCCAGGCGCTGGACGGCACGGCAATTGCAAGACGCACTCGGCCTTTAGCGTGGAGGAACCTGTACCCTCTCGGGCCATTGCCGTGCGTGGCATTCAAGGGGAGTTCTCATGCAGGTTCTGATTCTCGGCAGCGGTGTCATCGGCACCTCGGTGGCGTACTACCTGGCGCGTGCCGGCCACGACGTGACGGTGCTCGAACGCCAGCCCGCGCCGGCGCTCGAAACCAGCTTCGGCAATGCCGGCGAAGTGTCGCCTGGCTACTCCGCGCCATGGGCCGGGCCGGGCGTGCCGCTCAAGGCCGTCAAGTGGATGCTCATGCGGCACAGCCCGCTGGTGATCAAGCCCATGCTGGATCCGGCCATGTGGCGCTGGGGCCTTTCAATGCTGCGCAACTGCACGCAGGCGCGCTACGAGCTCAACAAGGGCCGCATGGTACGGCTCGCCGAATACAGCCGCGATTGCCTCAAGGCCCTGCGCGCCGACACGGGCATCAGTTATGACGAACGCGCGCTTGGCACCTTGCAGCTGTTTCGAACTCAGAAGCAGCTCGACGGCATCGTCAAGGACGTGGAAGTGCTCAAGGCCTCCGGCGTGCCCTACCAGGTGCTCGACCGCGAAGGCTGCGTTCAGTACGAACCTGCGCTTGCAGTGGTGAAGAGCAAGTTTGTTGGAGGCCTGCGCCTGCCGGGCGACGAGACTGGCGACTGCTTCAAGTTCACGCAGGCACTGGCCGTGCTGGCCGAGGCCGCCGGCGTGAAGTTCCGCTTCGGCGTGAGCATCGAGGCCATCGAGCACGATGCCGGCGGCGTGACAGGCGTAAGAACCGATGCCGGCCGCTTCACTGCGGACCGCTACGCGGTGGCGCTGGGCAGCTACTCGCCGGCCATGGTCAAGCCGCTGGGCATCGACCTGCCGGTGTATCCGGTCAAGGGCTTCTCGATCACGGTGCCCATTTCCGATGCCAGCGGCGCGCCCGAATCCACCGTGATGGACGAGACCTTCAAGGTCGCCGTCACCCGGCTGGGCGACCGCATCCGCGTGGGTGGCACCGCGCAGCTTTCAGGCTTCGACCTGCGGCTCGATGCCGGGCGGCGCGACACGCTCGAGCATGTCGTGACCGATCTTTTTCCAAAAGGCGGCGACGTGCGGGAGGCGTCCTTCTGGACCGGCCTGCGTCCCATGACGCCGGACGGCACGCCGGTGATCGGCGCCACGCGCATTCCCAAGCTGATGCTCTGTACCGGCCACGGCACGCTCGGCTGGACCATGGCGGCCGGCACGGGCCGCGTGATGGCCGACCTGATCGACGGCAGGCAGCCTGCGATCGACATGGAAGGGCTGACGGTGGCGCGCTACGGCGCAAGCTGATCAAGAGCGGCGCTGCACCGCATCTTGCGTTGCCTAATGAGCCGCGGGCGCGACGATGGCGCCTTCGATGCCGTGGCGCTCGAGTGCATCGGCCACGAAGCCGCTGGCCTTCATCTCCTCGACGAAGGCCGCGAGCATTGCCTGTGCCTCGGCGCCGCGGCTGGCCGGCGTGCCCATGGCTTGCTGGATCACCATGAAGCGGCCGGGTAGCAGGCGCACGCCCGGCTCGCGCTGCGCTTCGCCTTCGAGCAGCTGGCGAATGCCGGCGGCCACCTCGACCTGGCCCGAACGCAGCGCCGCCAGCGCCGCTGCTGCGCCCTGGAGGCGAACGATCTCGGCCTGCCTGATTTCGCGCGTGAGGAACAGGTCGTAGGCGCTGCCCGCGCCGACCGAGATCCGCTGGCCCGCGCGGTCGACCTGCGCGTTGTCCGTGAGCTCCGAAGCCTCGCGCACGAGGTAGCTGCCTTCGATCAGCACGTAGGGCGCGGTGAAGCGAAGCCCTTCGCTGCGCGCCGGGTCGATGGCAAAGAAGCCGATGTCGGCCTTCTCGTTCTTGACCGCCTCGACCGATGCCGCCGCTTTCTCGAACACGACGAGCTCGATGCCCACGCCGAGCCGGCGTGCGAACTCGCGCGCGAGGTCGATCGACAGGCCCACCGGCTCGCCGGTGGCCGCATCCTTGTTCGCGAGGATCGGGTTGCCGAGATTGATCGATGCGCGCAGCGTGCCGCTGGTCGCGAAGGCGGAGACGAGGGCGGGGGCAATGGGCTGTGGCTGGGTCATGGCGTCCATCGTTTCAGGGAAAAGATGGGCGCCAGTTTACTGACCGGCCGTATCAGCGCATCAACGTGCCGTCAGCGGCTCGAGCCCGGTCTTCGCGATGGTCGGCGCAGCTTCGGGCGAGTTGAGATAGCGGATCAGCTGGCGTGCCGCATCGGGCTGCTTCGAGGCGGTGGCAACGCCGGCCGAGAACACCGTCACCCGCTGCACCTCGGCAGGCAAGGGCCCGATGTAGTCGATGCCTTCGATCGGCAGCAGTTCGCTCACCTGTTGCAGCCCCAGCGCCGCGTCGCCGCGCGCCACCACCGTGCCCACGCGCTCGCTCAGGATGCGTTTGCTCTTGGGCTTGACCTGGTCTTCGATGCCGAGTTTCTTGAGCAGTTCGGTTTCGTAATAAGTGCCGCTGGCGCTGGCCGAGTAGGCGATGGAAGGCGCGGCCAAAAGCGTGCGCTTGAGCGCATCGACCGTTGCGATGTCGGGCTTGGGCGCACCTTTGCGCACCGCAAAGCCGATGGAGGATTTCACCAGGTCGACCTGGCTTCCCGGCACCACCTTGCCCTGTGCCACCAGCGCGTCGAGCGCCGGTCGCGCAAGGATCACCACGTCGGCCGCCTCGTTGCGCGACAGCCGGCTCGGAATCGAATCCTCGGCATTGCCCATCGAAGCGCCATAGGCCGTCTTGACCGTGCGTCCGCTGCTGCGCTCGAAGCCTGGGCGCAGGTCGTTGTAGGCTGCGGTGAAACCGCCAGAGGTCATCACGTGGATGTCGCCGCCGGCGCGCGGCGGGCTGCCGAAGCTGCCGCATCCGGCAAGCACGGCTGCGGCGGCCAGCAAAGCGGTGCGGCGGGTCAGGCGATTCATCGAGAAGGGCTGGGATTTCATGGCGTCTCCTGAGTGGTTTGCATCCATCGTAGGCAGCGAGGCTGTCAATCAGCCTTCAGCATTTTTGGGGTAAGTACCAAGGCGGGCAGCTTGGCTGCCAGAATGGGGAAAGCGGCCGTTTGCTAGTCGCTCCTTGTCGGGATCCATGACCTATCTTCGCAGCGTTCTTTTCGAAAGCGAATCCATTGGCTGCCAGCTGGCCACGCTGGATGCCGCCGAGCCAACGTGGAGTGCACCTTACCGCGTACAAGGGCCTCGCCTGTTGCTGCCGCTGACGCAGCGCTTCGAATGCCGTCTTGGCCTCAACGCCTTCGTATGTGATCCGGCGGCCGCATTGTGGTTGTCGCCCGATGATCCGTACCAGCTGAAGCGTCCGATGGGCGGGCAGCGGAGCGTGGTCCTCACACTCGCGGAAGAGGTCGAGCCGGCGGGCCGGTCTTATTTGCCGTTGAGCGGCCAAGCGAAGCTGCGTCGATGCTTGCAAGCGAATGCGGCACTGGCGATTGACCCACTGGAGATGCAGGAGCGCCTTCTTGGATTGGTCCAGAGCGTGCGGCCGGCCGACCGGCTCGGCCCATCGAAGTTCCATCATGCGGTCGAACGCGCGCGCGACTACATTGCCGCTGCGCCGGAACGCGGTGACACGCTCGACGACATTGCCAGGGCGGTGCATTGTTCGGCGTTTCACCTGGCGCGCCGGTTTCGCGTGCACACGGGAATGAGCCTGCACGGCTTTCGCAATCAGCTGCGGATGACGCTCGCGCTCGATCGCCTGCGCGAAGGCGAGCGGAGCATCAGCGCGCTCGCCCTTGACCTGGGCTTTGCAAGCCACGCGCACTTCACGGTGGCATTCGGGCGCGCCTTCGGAATGGCTCCGAGCCAGATGCGCACGAATTTGGAAGCGCCCCATTTGCATTGATTGAACACTGCGTGCTTCATCTCAACGGAGCATGCAGTTGGCCGATTTTCGAGTTTGGGTAGGCTTGGCTGCCGGTGTTGCCTCGGCGCTCATTGGGGGCGCCTGGCAGGTGGCTACGCGCCACTCGACGATCACAACGATCGCTCCGGCCGACCTGGCCATCCTGCGCTATGCCATACCGGCCATGGTTCTTGCGCCTGTGTGGCTGCGCGTGGGGCTGTTGCCTCGCGGGGTGCCGTTGCGCTCGCTGTTGGGAATGGTCCTTGGCGCCGGACTGCCGTCCGGGCTCGTCGCCATGACCGGAACAAAGTTCGCTCCATCAGCGCACATGGGCGTTTTCATGGCGGGCGCATCACCGCTCTTTGCCACGGGGTTCGCGTGGATGCTCTGGAACGACCGTCCGGCCCGCTCGCGCGCGTGGGGGTTGGCATTTCTCGTGGCAGGCATGGCAGTCTTGGGCGCAGGAAGCTTTCGAGGCATCGATATCGATGCTTGGCGGGGCGATCTGCTCTTTCTTCTCGCGGCCGCGCTGTGGGCCGGGTTCACGCTGTCGTTCAGGCGGTCCGGGCTCAGCGGATGGCAAGGCGCAGCGATCGTCAACGCATGGTCGGCGATCCTGCTCGTTCCATGGTTGCTGTGGCGGGGAGAAACGGGCCTGGTCGACGCCCCCGTGCGCGACGTGCTTTGGCAGGCGTTGATGCAAGGAGTGATTGCCGGATTGCTGGGGCTGTGGATCTTCAGCGCCGCCGTCTCGCGCCTTGGCGCGCCTCGGCCGTCGGCTTTCGGCGGACTGGTGCCCGTTTTTTCCGCGGGAGGCGGATGGTGGTGGCTGGCCGAACCCATCACGGGTGTCGACCTCTTGGCCATCATCAGCGCAGTGGTGGGCGTGGTGTTGGCAAGCGGTACCTGGACGCGCGGTGCCCAGGCGAAATCAACTGCGGGGTAAGTCGTACTCGCGCAGCATCACGGGCTCGATGGAGCCTTGCGCGACCCGGCGGCGCACGGCCGCTTCCATCTGGTCGGCGTTCTGCGTGTAGGTTTCGAGCGGATCGTCGCCCTGGGCGCCGGAGTGGTAGCGGTAGTGCAGGACCTCCCGGCCAATGCTCGCACCCATGGGGTGGCCATCGATCTGCACCCAGAAGCGCACCGTGCCGGAGGCCTCGTGGAAGAAGGGCGGGGCGACGGGGTTCGTCCCGGAAAGCGGCTGTTCAGTCATGGTGTGTGTTTCCGGTACGAGGAGCCTCAGGATACGCTTCGCCGAGTACCCCTTCTTCCGTCGCTTCCGGCATGCCAGCGCTGTTCACCGGACCGCCTGTTGTCCTACACGAGTGCATACTCGGTCCAGCATGCGCCTGAGCCAATTCATCAAAGACAACATCGAACCCATTCTTGTCGAGTGGGAATCCTTTGCACGAACGATGATCCCGCCGGCGGAGACCATGTCCGTCGTCGAGCTTCGGGACCATGCGCATGAGATCCTGCTGGCCATTGCAAGCGAAATGGATTCCACGCAATCCGAAAAGGAGCGCGAAGCCAAATCCAAGGGGCTCGCGGTACCGTTCCCAAAAGAGACTTTTGCCGCCGAACATGGAGGCTTGCGCCAGCGGGTGGGCTTCGATCTGTCTCAGCTGGGTGCGGAATATCGCGCGCTGCGGGCCACGGTTCTTCGCTTGTGGATGGGGAAGGTGGGGGTCGTCGACGCCGCGGTGCTCGAAGAAGTGGTGCGGTTCAACGAGGGCATCGACCAGGGCCTTGCAGAGGCCATGGCCACGTATTCCGACCATGTTGCCAATTCGAGGGACACCTTCCTTGCCGTGCTGGGGCACGACCTGAGAAACCCCCTGAGCGCGCTCAGTTCCTGCATTCAACTCCTCAGCCTGACAGGTGATGCCAAGCCCAAGGAGCGGACACTCCAGATCGCCAGACGAAGCATTGCGTCGATCAACGACATGGTGACCGACCTTCTCGAGTACACGCGCACCCGGCTCGGCCGCGGCATCGAAGTGGTTCCGCAGGAAGGCAACCTGGGCGCCCTGTGCCAGGAGGCCTTCGACGAAGTGTGCGCGGCGTATCCCCAGCGGGCACTGGTTGCCGATTTGCCAGGCGACGTGGTCCTGATGTTCGACGCGGCCCGCATGCGCCAGGTCCTGACGAATCTGCTGAGCAATGCCGTGCAGCACGGCGACCCCGCCTATCCCGTGGTGCTGCTGATCAGGGACGACGGGGCACATGCCACCCTGGTCGTCAAGAACCGGGGAAGGCCGATTCCTCCCGACGCGATGCAGGTGATCTTCAACCCGCTGGTGCAGGTTGCGACCCGCGAATCGGCGCCGCACGAGCGGCCCGCCACGAGCCTGGGGCTCGGCCTCTACATTGCGCGGGAGATCGTGACGGGCCACGGCGGCACCATCACGGTGACGTCGTCCGCGGCAGAAGGCACGGCATTCACCGTTCATCTGCCTCGCGGCGAGAAATAGCAAGGCTCGCCCTGCACGGGCGGCCGATGGCCGTAGTCCCTGCGGGCCCTAGCACCACGGCTGCCCCGCTATCCATTGCGTACCAACATCACCCCGACCGACTAGGCCGGCCTGCCGTGATGACTTTGGACTACAAGGTCGGTTTTCTCCCTCGACTAGGTTGCACCTGTCGAAACATCAACAAGGAGAATTCGATGAAGCTGAAACAGCGTATTGCACCGACCCTGGTCGCGGTCCTCATGGGCGCCTGCGTTGCACCCCTTGCCTTGGCTGCAGGTGGCGGCGGGGGAGGTGGTGGCGGGGGAGGCTCCGGCGGTGGTGGCGGTAGCGGTGGCGGTAGCGGCGGCGGCAGCGGCGGCGGAAGTGCCGGGGTAGGCGCAGCCGCAGGCGCGAATGCTAGCGGCGCGGGCGCGACGAGCGGATCCAACGCCTCGGCCAATGCAGCAACGCCGGCCACACCGGCCACGCCTGCAACGCCAGCCACGGCCACATCGCCTGCAACGCCGGCCACGCCGGCGACCCCGGCCACGCCGTCGGCGCAATCTTCATCGTCCACGATGTCTGCAACCCCGGCGACGCCCGCGGTGCCGGCTTCCAAGTCGGACACCAACACGACCATCCCTGCGGTGCCTGCAACGCCGGCGACGAAGAGGTAGGCAAGAAGACAGTCGAAGGGCCGGGCAGCGTGGTGCTGCCGGCCCTTTATCCCGCAATCAGGCCAGCTGTCCGCTGGCCAGTGCCGCTGCGGCGGCGCGCGTTTCCACGCCGAGCTTCTCGAAGATGTGTTCGAGGTGCTTGTTCACCGTGCGCGGACTGGTGCCGAGAATCTCTCCGATGTCGCGATTGGTCTTGCCCTTGGCAAGCCATGAAAGCACTTCGGTCTCGCGCGGCGTGAGCGCCGCATCGGCGAGCCGCGCCGCAGAAGAGGAGCCGGAGCCCGCCGCGCCGTCTCGCTGCGTGGCGAAAAGCAGCATGGTCTCCCCGAGCGCGGCGGCGCCCAGGTTGCGCACCGACAGCCGCGTGCCCGCCGCCGTGATCAGGACCATGGCCGCGCCGGGTGCAAGCGCGGGTTCGAGCGAGGCTGGCAGCAGCCCCGCCGCCGATGGGGCCTCAAGCGCCTGAAGCCACAGTGCGGCCTGCGGTGAACGCCATGCGATGCGCCCCTGCGCATCGACGAACACCACGCCCATGCCGGCCACGTCGACGGCATCGCGCGCCATGCGCGTGATGCGTGCGTTGCGCGTGTGGGTGTGCAGCCGCGCCAGCACCTCCTGCGCGCGAATCGGCTTCACCACATAGTCGACGCCGCCGCACGCAAAGCCCTCGACCACGTGCGCGGTTTCCGAGAGCCCGGTCATGAACAGCACCGGAATGTGCGCGAGTGCCGCATCTGCCTTGATGCGCCGGCAGGTCTCGAACCCCGAGAGGCCTGGCATCATGCCGTCCAGAAGGATGGCGTCGGGCACCACCAGTTCGAGGCGCTGCAGCGCGGCCTCGCCATCGGCGGCCACCAGCACGGTGTAGCCGCTGGCCTCGAGCGTGTCGCACAGCATGCCCAGGCTGCTGGGGGCGTCGTCGACCACCAGCACCACGGGGCGTTCGGTTTCATCAGGGAGCGAGAGTGTCTGCATCTTCTTCTGCGAGTGCCTTGCGGAGATTGTCGAGATCGAAGCGGTTGACCATGCCGCGCAGCCACGTGCAGGTGACGGCCGCTGGCGGCGAAGCGGCGGCCAGTCGGTCGAGCACCTGGTGCAGGCCGCGCACGTGGCCCATCTGCACCAGCCGCATGAGTTCGGCGCGGTCGTCTTCGGACAGCGCTAGCTGCTCCGGCTTGGCTGCGACCTCGGCGCTGGGCGGCATGGGGTCGTTCAGCGCCAGCCATTCGAGCCCCAGGTGGCGCTCCAGCGTGGCGATCAGCTGTGACTCGATAACCGGCTTGCCGACGAACGCCTGGCAGCCCGCCGCGCGCAGCAGCTCGCTCTGGTTCTCGAACATGTTGGCTGAGACGATGATGATCGGAATGCGGTCGAAGCCCGACGAGCGCACCAGGGCCGCGGTCTGCCAGCCGTCCATGTCGTCCATGGTGAGATCCAGCAAGATGGCGGAGGGCAGGTTTTCGCGCAGGCTGTCGAGGCACTCGGTGCCGCTCGCGGCCTCGCGCACCTCGAAGCCCAGCGGCGCGAGCATTCCGGCCAGCATCTGTCGCTGCACCGGCTGGTCGTCGACCACCAGCAGCGTGCGGCGTGCGCCGATGTAGCCCGACACCGGCCGCCGCAATGCGCCGGCTTGTGCTTCGGGCCCCGGCTCGGCCACTTCGCGCAGGTACACCCGCACGCCGAAGGTACTGCCCGCGGGTGAGGTGTCGGCCAGCCGCAGCTCGCCGCCCATCAGCGACGTGAGAAGGCCGGTGATGGTGAGGCCCAGGCCCGTGCCTGGCTCGCCGCGCCGGCGACCGGCGGCCCCGCGCTCGAATGGAAGAAAGATGCGTTGGTGGTCCTGCGGCGCCACGCCAATGCCGGTGTCGACCACGTCGAAACGCAGCACCTCGCGGCGCGCATCGACATGCAGAGTGACCGTGCCGCTGTCTGTGAAGCGCACCGCATTGGCCAGCAGGTTGATGAGAATCTGGCGCAGCCGCTTGGCATCGGCATGCACCCAGGGCGGCAGCCGCCCGCTGTGCGTGTACACGAACGCCAGGCCCTTGCTCTCCGCCTGCGGCCGCACCATGTGCACGAGCTCGTCGAGAAAGGCGGGCAGCGCGAGCGGAGCGGGCTCCAGCTGCAGCCGGCCGGCCTCGATGCGCGCCAGGTCGAGCAGCCCGTCGATCAGGCCCAGCATGTGCTCGCCGCTGCGCTGGATGGTCTGCACCGCCTCGCGCGGGGGCGCCGCGGCCTCGCCCTTGAGCAGGATCTGCGAATAGCCGAGGATGCTGTTCAACGGCGTGCGCAGCTCGTGCGTCATGCCAGCCACGTAGCGGGTCTTGGCTTGGTTGGCGGCCTCGGCGGCTTCCTTGGCGGTCTGCAGAGCGGCGTCGGTGCGCTGATGCGCCTCGATCTCGACGGTGAGCAGGTGGTTGTGCCGGTTCGATTCCTCCTGCGCCATCTGCCGGCTTTCGCTGCCCAGCACGATCCACCACGCGGCCACGGCCGCCACCAGCGAGAGCAGCGCAAACACCTTGAGAAAGGCGCTGCGGAGGGCCGGGTCCACGAGGTCCGAGCCCACGATGGTCTCTTGCGCATACACCACGCCCATCACCGTGGCCACAAGCGCCACGAGCGAGGTGGCCACCATCAGGTAGTGCGCCACGCGAAAGTTGAGTCGGGCAGAAAGTGCGGGCGGCAGCAGCGCCTTGAGCCACCCGCTCATCTGCTCGGCGGCGCGCGAGTCAGTCTTGCAGCGGTCGTGGCAGCGCGATTCCAAGGTGCAGCACAGCGAGCAGATTGGGGCGCTGTAAGCCGGACAGTGAGCCATGTCTTCCGACTCGAAGCTGTTGTCGCACACGGAGCACTTGACCATTTGCCCGGGCGTCCAGCGTTGGATGTCGGTGCGCGCCAGGTAGTAGCGCCCGCGCGTGCGCCAGGCCAGGAGCGGCGAAACCAACAGTGCCGTGACGAGCGCGATGAAGGGCGAAAACGCCCGCGCCCATTGCCCCAGCACGCCGGAGTAGGCCAGCATGGCCAACGCGGCCGCCACCAGCATGGCGCCCAGGCCGACCGGGTTGATGTCATAGAGGTGCGCGCGCTTGAACTCGATGGTGCGTGGGCTCCAGCCCAGCGGCTTGTTGATGACCAGGTCGGCCACCAGAGCGCCGACCCATGCAATGGCGATATTGCTATAGAAGCCCAGCACGTGTTCGAGTGCGGCGAACACGCCCAGCGTCATCAGCAGGATGGCAATGACCACGTTGAACACCAGCCACACCACTCGCCCCGGGTGGCTGTGCGTGAGCCGCGCGAAGAAGTTCGACCACGCCAGCGAACCCGCGTAGGCGTTGGTGAGGTTGATCTTCATCTGCGAGACCACCACGAAGAGCGTGGTGATCGCCAGCACCCAGGCCGGGTCGCGCAGCACGTATGAAAAGCCCGTGAGGTACATCAGCGTGGGCTCGATGGCGTGCTTGCCCGGGATCTCGTGCTGGAGCGCCAGAAACGCCAGGAAGGCGCCGCCCATCATCTTGAGCATGCCCGGCACGATCCACCCCGGCCCCGACACCAGCACAGCGGCCCACCAGCGGCCCCGGTTGGCGGCTGTTTTCTCGGGCAGGAAGCGCAGGTAGTCGACCTGCTCGCCAATCTGCACCACCAGCGAGAACGCCACCGTGGCAGCGGCGCCGAACATCAGTGGATCGAAGCTATTGCTGCCGGAGGTGCGGCCCGCGAGGCCAGTGAAGTCGGCATACAGCTCGGGCTTTTTCACCAGCACCGCCATGAAGGGGCAGATGAAAAGAACGATCCAGATCGGCTGCGTCCACAACTGCAGGCCCGAGATGAGCGTGATGCCGCGCATCACCAGCGGCACGATCACGATCGACGACAGCAGGTAAAGGAGCGGCAATGGCCAGTCGAGGTACAGCTGCAGTGCCAGCGCGAGGATGGCCGCCTCCAGCGCGAAGAAGATGAAGGTGAAGCTCGCATAGATGAGCGAGGTGAGCGTGGAGCCCAGGTAGCCGAAGCCCGCGCCGCGCGTGAGCAGGTCCATGTCCACGCCGTGCTTTGCCGCGTAGTAGGAAATCGGCAAACCCGTGAGGAACGTGATGAGCCCCACCACCAGGATGGCCCACAGCGCATTCGAGAAGCCGTAGTTCAGCGCGATGGCCCCGCCAATGGCCTCCAGCGCCAGGAACGAGGTGGCGCCGAAGGCCGCGTTGGCGACGCGGAACTCCGACCACTTGCGAAAGCTGCGCGGCGTGTAGCGCAGCGCGTAGTCCTCCAGCGTTTCGTTCGCGACCCATGCGTTGTAGTCGCGGCGGATGCGAAAGATCTTCTGGCCGGTGACGGGTTGCATGGTGGGGTCTAGCGGCAAGGGCGAGGGTGGCGGCATGGAAGGCAGCAGAGCAAGAAGCGCTCCCTGCGTGCTTTGCGCCCTTGTGCGCCCTTTGCGCGGCTTGCAAGTCTGCGTGCCCGGGCGCCTCCGGCCGCTACGTTGAATGACGTATTCGCGGCACAGCGAGTGATTTCTAAAGTACCAGCCATGGTGCTCGGGGCACCGTCCGATGCACAGCGATGGTGCGCGGCCAACCCATGTTTTCTTTTCTTCAACCTGCCTGGAGTTCCTGATGTCGCGTGATTCCGATCCTTCCCTCGATGCCCTGGCATTGCGCCGCCGACGACTGCTGCAGGGCGCCGCCGCGTTGCCCGTGATGGGCCTCCCCGGCCTGAGCTTCGGCCAGTCGCAGTTCCCCACGGCCAAGGTCAACACCACCAAGCTCGCGGTGACCGACACCGAAGTGACCGTGGGCCAGCTGCACTCGTCCTCCGGCACCATGGCCATTTCGGAAACCGGCTCCATCCAGGCCGAGCAGCTCGCCATCGACCAGATCAACGCGATGGGCGGCATCCTCGGCCGCAAGATCAAGGTCATCAAGGAAGACGGCGCCTCCGACTGGCCGACCTTTGCCGAGAAGTCGAAGAAGCTGCTGGTCAACGACCACTGCGCCGCCGTCTTCGGCTGCTGGACCAGCGCCTCGCGCAAGGCCGTGCTGCCGGTGTTCGAGAAGGAGAACGGCCTCTTGTACTACCCGACCTTCTACGAAGGCCTGGAGCAGAGCAAGAACGTGATCTACACGGGCCAGGAGGCCACGCAGCAGATCATCTGGGGCCTGGACTGGGGCGCGAAGGAGAAGAAGGCCAAGACCTTCTTCCTTGTCGGCTCCGACTACATCTGGCCGCGCACCTCGATGAAGATAGCGCGCAAGCACATCGAAAATTTCCAGAAGGGTTCGGTCAAGGGCGAGGAGTACTACCCGCTGGGCCACACCAACTTCAACTCGCTGATCAACAAGATCAAGGTCGCCAAGCCCGACTGCATCTTCGCGGCGGTGGTGGGCGGCTCGAACGTGGCCTTCTACAAGCAGCTCAAGGCCGCGGGCATCACGGGCGACAAGCAGTTCCTGCTCACGCTGGCCGTCACTGAAGACGAAATGACCGGCGTAGGCGGCGAGAACTTCGCTGGCTTCTATTCGTCGATGAAGTACTTCCAGTCGCTCGACAACGAGAACAACAAGAAGTTCGTGGCCGCCTTCAAGGCCAAGTACGGCAAGGACGCGGTGATCGGCGACGTGACGCAGGCGGGCTATCTCGGTCCGTGGCTGTGGAAGGCGGCAGTGGAGAAGGCCGGCAGCTTCGACGTCGACAAGGTGGTGGCCGGCTCGCCGGGCATCGAGCTGAAGACCGCGCCCGAAGGCTACGTGAAGCTGGATGCGAACCACCACCTGTGGAGCAAGGCGCGCATCGGGCAGGGGCAGCTGGACGGGACGTTCAAGGTGGTGGCGGAGTCGGCTGAGTTGATCAAGCCGGACCCGTTTCCCAAGGGCTATCAATAAACCCCTGATGACTTTCTCCCTCCCCCTCTGGGGGAGGGCAGGGGTGGGGGCAAGCGGCGTTGCCAGTGGGCACGCTCTGCCTGCCCCCATCCCAACCTTCCCCCAGAGGGGGAAGGAGCCAACAGCCAATACAGGAATCCTCCATGACTCTGTCGGACATGATGAACATCGGCCTGATGCAGGGCTTCGCGGGGCTGAGCCTCTTCGCGGTGCTGCTGCTCATGGGCCTGGGGCTCGCGATCATCTTCGGCCAGATGGGCGTGATCAACATGGCGCATGGCGAGTTCATGACCATCGGCGCCTACTCGATCTACCTGGCCGCGCGCGTCACCGAAAGCCTGGCGCCGGCTTTCATGCCGTATTACTTTCCGATCGCCATCGGCCTGGCCTTCGTATTCGCCTTCATCGTCGGCTGGATCGTGGAGTGGGTGCTGATTCGGCATCTCTACAAGCGGCCGCTCGACACGCTGCTGGCCACCTGGGGCGTGAGCCTGGGGCTGCAGCAGATCTTCCGCACCTTCATCGGCCCGAAGGAGGTGAGCCCCACGTTGCCCGAGTGGCTCATGGGTTCATGGACGCCGCACGAAGGCCTCGACATCCCGATCAACGGCTTGTTCGTGCTCGCGCTCACCGCGTTGGTCACCGGCAGCGTGCTGGTCGCGCTGCACAAGAGCCGCTGGGGCCTGCGCGTGCGCGCCACCGTGGCCAATCGCACCATGGCCAACGCGACCGGCATCGACACCATGAAGACCGACCGGCTGACCTTTGCGATCGGCTGCGGCATCGCCGGCATGGCGGGCGCAGCCTTCACCACCATCGGCTCGACCGGGCCGACCTCGGGCTCGCTCTACATCGTGGATGCGTTTTTGGTCGTCACCTTCGGCGGCGCGGCCAGCCTGCTGGGCACGGTGGTCTCGGCCTTCGGCATTGCGCAAACGCAGTCGATTTCGGAATTCTTCATGACCGGCTCGATGGCCAAGGTGCTGACACTCTCGCTGATCGTGCTGATTCTGATGATGCGCCCTCAGGGACTTTTCGCAGTCAAGGTCCGCCGTTGATGAACCCGATTCCCTTCTGGAGAACGTTTCGATGATGAATTTCATCAAGGCCTCGATCCTGCGCTACCAGCTGGGCAGCCTGCTGCTGCTGGTGCTGCTGCTCGCGGTCGTGCTGCCGCTGTCGCTCGACATCTTTCGCCTGAACCTCGTGGGCAAGTACCTGACCTACGCATTCGTGGCCGTGGGCCTGGTGATGGTGTGGGGCTACGGCGGCGTGCTGAGCCTGGGGCAGGGCGTGTTCTTCGGCATTGGCGGCTATGCGATGGCGATGTTTCTCAAGCTCGAAGCCTCCGATCCCATCACGACCAAGATCCAATCCACCCCGGGCATTCCGGACTTCATGGACTGGAACCAGATCACCGAGCTGCCCATGCTTTGGCTGCCGTTCAAGAGCCTGCCGCTGAGCCTCATGCTGGTGGTGCTGGCACCGATGGCGCTGGCCTGGCTCGTGAGCTTTGCGATGTTCAAGCGCCGCGTGGGCGGCGTGTACTTTGCGATCATCACGCAGGCGGTGGCGCTCATTTGCACCGTGCTCATCATCGGCCAGCAGGGCTATACCGGCGGTGTCAACGGCATGACCGACCTGAAGACGATGCTGGGCTGGGACACGCGCACCGACGGCGCCAAGTACGTTCTCTACTACGTCTGCGTCGGGCTGCTGGTCTGCAGCATCGTGCTGTGCCGCTGGATCCAGACCAGCAAGCTTGGCACGCTGCTGCTCGCGATGCGCGACAAGGAAGACCGCGTGCGCTTCTCGGGCTATGACGTGTCGAACTTCAAGGTCTTCATCTTCTGCCTGGCGGCCGGGCTCTCGGGCATTGGCGGCGCGATGTTCGCGCTGCAGGTGGGCTTCATGTCGCCCAGCTTCGTCGGCATCGTGCCGTCCATCGAGATGGTGATCTTCTGCGCCGTGGGCGGCCGCATGAGCCTGGTGGGCGCGGTGTATGGCGCGCTGCTGGTGAATGCGGGCAAGACGCTTTTCTCGGAGAGTTTTCCGGACATGTGGCTGTTCCTGATGGCGGGGCTCTTCATCGGCGTGACCATGGCTTTCCCGATGGGACTTGCGGGGCTGTGGGACGAGAAGATCAGGCCCTGGTGGAAGGATCGTCGCAAGGCGCTGCGGGAGGCGGCGGTGCAGCCTCCCGCACCCATGATGATGACGCCGCCGCCCGCACCGGTTTCCCTTGCCCCGACGCCTTTGCCCAACATGCCGTTGCCCGAAGGCGTCGGCAGCCAGCGCGCCTGAACCCGGAGCTAGCCACTCATGAGCAATACCGACTTCGCCCTTGCGGTGGAAGACCTGACCGTCTCCTTCGACGGCTTCAAGGCCATCGACGACCTGACGCTCTACATCGACAAGAACGAGCTGCGCGTGATCATCGGCCCCAACGGCGCCGGCAAGACCACACTGCTCGACCTGATCTGCGGCAAGACGCGCGCCAGCGGCGGCAGCATCAAGTTCAAGAACACCGAGCTCACGAAGATGGCCGAGCACAAGCGCGTGCGGCTGGGCATCGGCCGCAAGTTCCAGACCCCATCGATTTACGAGAACCTGAGTGTTTTTCAGAACCTGGAGGTGTCCTTTCCGAAGGGCCGTTCTGTGTTCGGCGCGCTGGCTTTCAAGTGCGACGACGAGGTCAAGGCCAAGGTGCAGGCGGTGGCCGAAGACATCGGCCTGGCCGACAAGCTGCGCACCGAGGCGGGCCTGCTGAGCCACGGCCAGAAGCAGTGGCTCGAGATCGGCATGCTGTTGATGCAGGAGCCCGAACTCCTGATGCTCGACGAGCCCATTGCCGGCATGAGCGCCCGCGAACGCGAGCTCACGGCCGAACTGCTCAAGCGCATCTGCCAGAACCGCGCGGTGATCGTCATCGAGCACGACATGGCCTTCGTGAAGCAGATCGCGCACAAGGTGACGGTGATGCACCAGGGAAAGATCCTGGCCGAAGGGCCGATGGAGAAGGTTCAGGCGGATCCCAAGGTCATCGATGTTTATCTGGGGCACTAGATGAACTGTTGTTCTATTGGTCGAGTTCGTTCGGGGCGCGCTCCCGCCGACGGGGTACCTTTCTCCGCGAATGTCCCCCGGCCTACGGCCTCCTCCTTTATTTCGCTGCGCAAGGCACCCCGCCAGCGGGAGCGTCGGACAGAGCAGTGGTTGATCAGCGGCACACCAGCAGCGCTTCCATGTGCACAGGGCGCCGGGTGCTCCCCGCAGCGAAATAAAGGAGGAGCCGAAGGCGGGGGACATTCGCGGAGGGGAGTACCCGGTGTCCTTTGCACGCGCCCCGAACAAAAGCACTCAAGGAGCCACTGAATGAGCAACATCATGCTGAAGGTCGATGACCTGCACACAGCCTACGGCCAGAGCGAGGCCCTTCATGGAATCTCGTTCGAGGGGCACGCCAACGAAACCATCGCCATCATGGGCCGCAACGGCATGGGCAAGACCACGCTGTTCAAGAGCCTCATGGGCGTGCTGCCGCTGAAGAGTGGGCGCATCGAAGTGGCGGGACAGGACGTGTCGCGCGACGAAAGCTTCAAACGTGTGGCCAAGGGCATCGCCTACGTTCCGCAGGGCCGGATGATCTTTCCGACGCTGACCGTCGAGGAAAACATCCAGACCGGCCTCGAGAACTCCAAGACGCGCCGCATACCCGAAGAGATCTATGCGCTCTTTCCCGTGCTGTGGGACATGAAGCGCCGCAAGGGCGGCAACCTCTCCGGCGGCCAGCAACAACAACTGGCCATCGCACGCGCCCTCGTCACCGATCCCAAGGTGCTGCTGCTCGACGAGCCCACCGAGGGTATCCAGCCTTCGATCATCAAGGACATCGCCAAGGCGCTCAACGAGATCCGCAAGCTGCGCGGCATCACCATCGTCGTGTCCGAGCAGGTGCTGAGTTTTGCGATGGACGTGGCCGACCGGCTCTTCGTCATTGAGGGCGGCCGGCTGGTGCACGAGACCGCGCGCGACAAGACCGATGTGAATCACATCAAAGCTTACCTCTCTGTTTAACCACAACCCAGGAGCCACTGCAAATGACGGACACGCTGATCAAGGTCGATCTGACCAAGTCGCCCACCGAGAACGAGATGATCCACAACCGCTGGCATCCGGACATTCCGATGGCCTGCTGGGTCAATCCGGGCGACGACTTCATCCTCGAGACCTTCGACTGGACCGGTGGCTTCATCAAGAACAACGACAGCGCCGACGATGTGCGCGACATCGACCTGAGCACGGTGCATTACCTCTCCGGCCCCGTGGGCGTGAAGGGCGCCGAGCCAGGCGATCTGCTGGTGGTCGACCTGCTCGACATCGGCGCCAAGCAGGACAGCCTCTGGGGCTTCAACGGATTTTTCTCGAAGAAGAACGGCGGCGGCTTCTTGACCGACCACTTTCCCGAGGCGCAAAAATCCATCTGGGACTTCAAGGGCATGTTCACCAACTCGCGCCACGTGCCGGGCGTCAACTTCGCGGGCCTGATCCATCCCGGCCTCATCGGCTGCCTGCCCGACAAGCCGATGCTCGACATGTGGAACGAGCGCGAGCAGAAGCTCATCGACACCGACCCGGACCGCGTGCCTGGCCTCGCCAATCCCCCCTCGGCCGGCACGGCCCACATGGGCAAGATGAGTGGCGAAGCGCGCGCCAAGGCGGCGGCCGAGGGCGCCCGCACCGTGCCGCCGCGCGAGCACGGCGGCAACTGCGACATCAAGGATTTGTCGCGTGGCTCGAAGGTGTTCTTCCCGGTGTACGTCGATGGTGCGGGCCTTTCGGTGGGCGACCTGCATTTCAGCCAGGGCGATGGCGAAATCACGTTCTGCGGCGCCATCGAAATGGCCGGCTGGGTGCACATGAAGGTCACGCTCATCAAGGGCGGCATGGCCAAGTACGGCATCAAGAATCCGATCTTCAAGCCGAGCGTGATCACGCCGCAGTACAACGACTACCTTATCTTCGAAGGCATCTCGGTCGACGAGACCGGCAAGCAGTACTACCTCGACGTGAACGTGGCCTACCGCCAGGCCTGCCTCAATGCCATCGAGTACCTGAAGAAGTTCGGCTACTCGGGCGCGCAGGCCTATTCGATCTTGGGCACCGCGCCCGTGCAGGGCCATATCAGCGGCGTGGTCGACGTGCCCAACTCTTGCGCCACGCTCTGGCTGCCCACGCAGATCTTCGACTTCGACATCAACCCGAATGCATCGGGACCGGTGAAGATGATCGACGGCAGCATCGACATGCCGCTGTCGCACGACCTGGCTTGACGCGCCCATGCCGACCTACGACTACGCGTGCGGCCAATGCGGCGGGTTCGATGCGCTGCGCCCTTCGGTCCAGCGCGACGAGCCGGCCGCATGCCCCGATTGCGGAGCCGCATCGCCGCGCGTGTTCTCCGCCGCGCCGCGGCTTGCGCTGATGGCGTCGGGCACGCGCCGGGCAATGGAGACCAACGAGCGCGCACGGCACGAGCCGGGTAGCTCGCGGGACTACGCGCGCTTCAAGCATCCGGCGGGCTGCGGCTGCTGCTCGGGTTCGACGACCTCCCGCCGCGGTGCGACTGTGACCGCGCCGAACGGCGCGAAGTCGGCTCCGAGCAAGCGGCCATGGATGATTTCGCACTAATGCCGCGCTAATTCAATGGGGCGACACGACGGGGGCGTGGCGCTCGATTGTTTCAATCCCGTGAACGCCGTGATTCATTTTGCGGCGTTTTTTCATGGGGCTTCGGGCTCAAACTTCATCTCACCAACCAACCCATTAGGAGATTGAAATGAATGCCTCGAAGATCCTCGCTGCCGCTGCTCTCTCGCTCCTAGCTGCTGCCGGTGCACACGCTGAAACCTATGAAGGCGTGCAAAGCGTGAACTCCGGCATCTCACGCGCCGAAGTGGCACCGCAAGCCGTTGCAGCCGCCCGCGCCGGCAACGAATACAGCGATGGCGCCAGCGCCGGCGCACAAGCCTTCAGCTCGACCGCCGACCGCTCGGTGATCCAGGCCGAAGCCGTTGCCAAGGCGCACGACCCGCTCGCCAGCCTCGACCGCCGCGCCTTCTACCGCGACGAAGTGCCGCAAGCCTACAAGAAGCCCGCCGTGTCGTTCACGCGCCAAGCTGGCCTGTAAGCCGATTGTTCTCTGATGATGAAGCGGGCCCTCGGGCCCGTTTTCATTGAAGCAGTCGTCCCGTCAGCCGATGCGGAAAGCCTTGGTCTGTCCGTTGCACTCGGCGCGCAGTACATCGCCGTCGACTTCGATGCGCGTCCAGATGGCGATCACGCGCTCGCTGTCGGCAATCTCGATGCTGTCGTTGGACAGTACGTTGTACTGAAACACCGGCGCGCACACAGGCCCGTTCCATTCGCCCAGTGTTGCCGAGACGGTGCCGGTCGCTTGAAACCAGTAGGTCTCGATTTCCGTCTCGGAGATGAGGTCCAGGCGCTGGTCTATGGGTACGGGTGTGGTGGTCATGTGACATCACTCCCGCGTCAGCGCAAAGCTCTTTCGCAGGCCGCCCGTGGCCGAAGGCGCGACCCACAGGTCGAACTCACCGGGTTCCACGGTCGGCTTCATGTCGCGGCCGATGAACTGCAGGTCTTCGGAACCGAGCGTGAACTCGACCACTTTCGATGCGCCGGGTTCGATGCGCACCTTGCGGAAGTTCTTGAGCTCGCGCACCGGCCGCGTCACGCTCGCGGCGCGTTCGGCAATATAGAGCTGCACCACTTCCTCGGCCTCGCGCTGGCCCGTGTTGGTGACTGTGGCTCGCACGCGCAGCGTGCCGCCGAGCGGCAGGCGGTCCTGGCTCATCTCCACGCCGTCGTAGCGCACCGGTGCATAACCGATGCCGTGGCCGAATGGATAAAGCGCCTGGTTCGTGGTGTCCACGTAGCGCGTCTTGAACGCCATGGCCTGGTCGTTATCCGGCAGCGGCCGGCCCGTGCGCTTCTGGCCGTAGTAGAAGGGCACCTGGCCCGACGCCTGCGGAAAGCTCACCGGCAGCCGTCCTGAGGGGTTGAAGTCGCCGAACACCACGTCGGCAATGGCAGTGCCGGTCTGCACGCCGAGAAACCAGGTCACGAGGATCGCGTCGGCATTGCGCACGGCGCCCCTGAGCGCCATGGCGCGGCCGTTGCTCAACAGCACGACCACCGGCTTGCCGGTGGCGGCCACGGCTTCGGCGAGGTCTTGCTGCGCTTGCGGAATGCCGATGTCGGTGCGCGAGCGCGCTTCGCCCGACATGCGCTCGCTCTCGCCGATGGCGAGCACCACCACGTCGGCGTCGCGTGCGGCTGCTACGGCAGCCTCGACGCCTCCGGGCAATGGCGTGTCGATGTTCGAGCCGCGCACCACGGTCAGTGCGCCGCCGTCGCGCAGCGCGCCGCGCAAGCCTTCGTCGATGCCCACCGGGGCCGACTGGCCCGGGAACAGGCTCCACGCGCCGAGCAGGTCCTGCGTGCCCGAGGCGAAGGGGCCGATGAGCGCGATCTTCTTGCCGGCCTTGGGCAGCGGCAGCACCGCGCGTTCGTTCTTCAGCATCACGATGGAGCGGCGTGCGTCCTCGCGTGCGAGCGCGAGGTGCTCGGGGTTCTCGGCGCGGGCCTTTGCCGGCGCGGCATCGAGCCCGCGAAGCGGCTGGTCGAAAAGCCCCAGCTTCTGCTTGACCCACAGCACGCGGCGCACGGCCTCGTCCAGACGCGCCATCGGCACTTCGCCAGCGGCCACCAGCTCAGGCAGGTGGCGCATGTACAAACCGCTCTGCATGCTGACGTCGGTGCCAGCCAGGAAGGACTGCTTGGCCGCCTGTCGGCCGTCGGCGGCATAGCCATGGGCGATCAGCTCTTCGTCGGCCGTGTAGTCTGAGACCACGAAGCCCTTGAACTTCCACTCGTCTCGCAGCACGCCCGTCAACAGCGCCGGATTGGCAATCGACGGGATGCCGGAAATCTCGTTGAAGGCGCTCATGATCGACAGCGCGCCAGCGTCCAGCGCGGCGCGGAACGGCGGCAGGTACACCTGTCGCAGCGTGCGTTCGGAAATGTCGGTGGCCGCGTAGTCGAGCCCGCCCTCGGCGGCGCCGTAGGCCGCGAAGTGCTTGGGCGTGGCCAGCAGCGCATCGGCGCGCGAAAGGTCGCTGCCCTGGAAGCCGCGCACGCGCGCGGCGGCGAACTGGCTGGCCAAGTACACGTCTTCGCCCGCGCCCTCGATGCCGCGGCCCCATCGCGCATCGCGCGCAATGTCCACCATGGGCGCAAAGGTCCATCGGAAGCCATCCGCACTGGCCTCCACAGCCGCCGCGCGCGCGGTGCGTTCGGCCAGCGCGGGCTCCCAGCTCGCGGCCTCGGCCAGTGGCATCGGGAAGATGGTGCGAAAGCCGTGGATCACGTCGGCGCCGTAGAGCAGCGGAATGCCCAGCCGCGATTCGCGCACGGCCACCTCCTGCAGCACACGTTTGCGCTCGAGTCCTTCGTTGTTGAAAAGGCCCGTGACGCGGCCTGCGCGCACGTCGTCGATCTCTTGCTGCCCGTTGCGCTGGGCGGCCTGGGGATTGCCGGGGATGTTGGTGTCGGCGGGCCCGTAGAGGCTGAGCTGGCCCACCTTCTCCTCGACCGTCATGCGGGCAATGAGCGACTCGATGCGGGCGCCAACAACCACGGCATCCTCGGCGGTGGCCGGGGCGGCAAGGGAGGCGGGGGAGAAGAGAAGACTGGCCAGGCCCAGCAGGGCCGCCATGGCGGGAATACGGACGTGCATGGCCCGCCATTCTCGCGCCAAAGCGGGACCGGTCGGTCCGATCGGGCTTTGGCGCTGTTACATCTGGTTCAGACGCGACACGACCACCGGTTGCCGCCGGCGCAATACCAGCCAGCCGAACAACGGTGCGGTGATGTACATCACCACCGAGTAGATGGCCGCCGGCAGCGCGAGCTGAAAGCTCCCCAGCACGCTCACCGCGATGAAGATGGCCAGCGTGGAGTTGTGAATGCCGATCTCGTAGCTGATGGCCGTGGCCAACGGCTTGTCGAGGCCCGCGGCGCGGCTCAGGTAGTAGCCCGCGAGCAGGCTCACGAGGTTGAACAGCAGCACCGGCAGCCCGATCTCGGCAAAGGTCGCGGTGATGTTCTTCCACTCGTTCGCGATGGCCAGCACCGTGACCACCGCGAGCACCACGGCGCTGAAGATCTTGGTCGGCTTTTCCATGCGCGCGGCGAAGCCGGGCCGGCGCGAGGCCACGACCATGCCGATGGCCACCGGCACCAGCACGATGGCGATCACCTCCACCAGCTTGCGCGTTTGCAGCGGCACCACCTGGCCGCTTTGCGCGAAGTGGCCGATGGCCCAGTTGGCGATGAGCGGCAGGGTGACGATCGACAGCAGCGTGTTGACGGCCGTGAGCGAGATATTCATGGCCACGTTGCCGCCGAACAGGTGCGAAAACAGGTTGGCCGAAATGCCGCCCGGCGAAGCCGCGAGCAGCATCAGCCCGATGGCGAACACCGGCGACAGACCGAAGCCGACGATGATCGCGTAGCAGGCCAGCGGCAGCCCGACGACCTGCAGCGCGAGCGCGATGCTCACCGCCTTGGGGTGCTTGAAGAGCCGCCGGAAGTCGTCCAGCGAAAGTGAAAGCCCGAGCCCGAACATCACGAGCGCGAGCGCGCCGAACAGGAAGCGGGTCACGATGAGCGTAGCGTCCATGCCTTGTTGTCTCCTCTTTCTGGTTCTTTTAAAAAAATGGCTGCCGGCACCTGTCGCGCAGGCGCTGGCAGCCGTGTAAACCGGGATCGGCGCTTATTGCTTGTAGCTGTCGTCGATGCGGTCGAGCTTGCGAATGAGCGACGGCCAGACGAACTGCCCGCCCAGGCCGCCAGTCTGCACCTTCATGGCCTGGCCCACGCCTTCGACGATCTTCGGGTTCACGTGCGTGAGTTCGGTGCCGCCCGACTGTGCCGCAATCTGGATCTGGCAGGTGGTCTCGAAGACATACATTGAAAGGAAGGCGTCCGAAATGGTCTTGCCGCATGTGAGCAGGCCATGGTTGCGCAGCATGAGGTAGTTGGCGCTGCCCATGTCGGCCTGCAGGCGCGGCTTCTCGTCGTCGCGGAAGGCCACGCCTTCATAGTCGTGATAGGCGAGCGAGGCCAGCACGAAGGTCGATTGCTGGCTGATCGGCAGCACGCCGTTCTTCTGCGCGCTCACGGCAATGCCGGCCTTGGTGTGGGTGTGCAGCACGCACTGGATGTCTTCGCGCGCGGCGTGCACTGCGCTGTGGATCACGAAGCCGGCCGGGTTCACGGGGTAGGGCGACTCGATGATCTTGTTGCACTGCTGGTCGACCTTGACCAGGCTCGACGCGGTGATCTCGTCGAACATGAGCCCATAGGGGTTGATGAGGAAGTGGTGCTCGGGCCCGGGGATGCGCGCGCTGATGTGCGTGAACACCAGGTCGCTCCAGCCGTAGAGCGCCACCAGGCGATAGCAGGCGGCAAGGTCGACGCGCAGCTGCCATTCTTCGGCGGACACGAGTTTCTGGATTTCGGGTTGGGAGGCGGCGTTCATGGTGGAGGTTCCTAGTGGGGTTTCAGGCGGCCGCCGGCTCTTTCATGGCGGCCTTGTAGATGCTCTGCTTCGGCTCCGCCATCAGGCGTTGCAGCATCGGAGTGAATTCGCTGATGGGCAGCGTCTCGGCTTTCGGATCGAAGGCGGGGTTGTCGTACAGCGCGCAGAACTCGGCCGTGCGCTCGTAGTGCGGATGGCTCTTGAAGTTGTCGCGCATGTCGCGGTCCAGGCCGATGTGATGAAAGAAATAGTGGCCCTGGAAGATGCCGTGGTGCTGAACCATCCAGTGGTTGGCTTCGCTCACGAAGGGCTTGAGAATCGCCGCGGCAATGTCGGGATGGTTGAAGCTGCCGAGCGTGTCGCCGATGTCGTGCAAGAGCGCGCACACCACGTACTCATCGTCGCGGCCATCGCGCAGTGCGCGCGTCGCGGTCTGCAGCGAATGGGTGTATCGGTCGACCGGAAAGCCGCCGTAGTCCCCTTCGAGGATCTGCAGGTGCTTGATCACGCGCGCGGGCAGGCCGCCCGCAAACTGCCTGAACTCGCCGCCGATCAGTTGCCAGTCTTCGCGCGTGCTCTCCTGCATGCTCTTGAAACTTGCCCGTTCGCTCATCGTGTCGTCTCCATGTTCTCGGGGAATGCCGGCCACTGTAGACCTGTGCTTGACGTTCAACTGTCGTGAATTTGACAATGCGGGGCTCTGGTAAACCCCGCCCCAAGGCGTCTTCGAGGCAATTTCTCCCGTATGGCCGCTCCCAAGCTGCGTCTTTCAGCTCCGCACCGCGCCGCGATGGAGCGCAATCCGTGGTTCACCAGCATGCCGCGTGCACAGCGCGAGGCGCTGGTGGGCGCGGCCGAACTGCTACACGTGCGGCGAGGAGCCATGGTGTTTCGCCAGGGCGATCCGGTCCATGCGGCCGGCGGCGGCTTCTATGGGCTGGCGGCGGGCGCCATCAAGATCTCGTCGCTGCGGCAAGATGGGCGCGAGGCCATCCTCGCGGTGCTCGAGCCCGGCAACTGGTTTGGCGAAATCACGCTCATCGACGGCTCGCCGCGCACGCACGACGCCACTGCGTTGGAGTCGCTCGACCTGCTCGTAGTGCCGCCGGAGGCCTTTGCCCACCAGATGCGCGACGTGGTCTTCGCGAACGCGATTGCCGCGATGCTGGCGGCACGCGTGCGCATGCTCTACGGCCTGACCGAAGATGCCACGCTGCGCAGCCTGCGTGCGCGCGTTGCGCACCGGTTGCTGGTGCTGGCGCGCGGCGACGCCACGCAGTCGGTGCACCTGCGCCGCACGCTGATGCTGCCGCAGGAGGCGCTGGCCATGATGCTCGGCATCACCCGGCAGACGCTCTCCAAAGAACTCAACGCACTTGCGCGCGACCAGGTGATTTCGATCGGCTATGGGCGCATCGACCTGTTGTCGGTCGAGGCGCTGCAGGCGCTGGTCAGGAGCGGATAGTTCAGCGCAGCACGCGCCCGTCGGCCGAGATGCTGATCAGGTCGATGTTCCGCGACGCGTCGCGCAGTCCCGGGCGCAAGTTGACGCGGAAGCCTCCCACGTCGTAGTCCGTCATCGCGGTCATCACGCGCTGCAGGCTCGCGGTGGTGAAGGCGCGCCCCGCACGGCGCACGGCCTCGCCCACCACCTTGGCCGCAATGAAGCCTTCGAGGCCTTCATACGACGGCGTTTGGTCGGAATTGTCGACCGCGGCGCGGTACTCCTTGACGATGGGAATGGCCGAGGGCCGCGGCGACGGCACCACCTGCGAGATCACGATGCCGCCGATGTCCTTGCCCAGCTCGGCATAGAGCGGATCGATGCCCACGATCGAAAAGGCCATGAAGCTGCCGGCATAGCCGCTCTTGCGCAGCTTGCGGATGGCGTTGGCCGTGGTGCCTGAGAGCGACACCAGCACGATGGCCTGGGGCGTCTGTTGCAACACCGTCTTGAGCGCCGCGTCGAGCTTGTCGCCGCCGCCCACGGGCACCATGGCGGTGGCCACCAGCTCGGGCAGCTTCAGTTCGGTGATGGCCTGCTGTACGGCGGCCAAGCCGGCGCGGCCCATGGCGTCTTCGTCGCCCACCAGCGCAACGCGCGTCTGCCCCACGGTGGCGCACTGGCGCACGATCTTCAGGGCTTCGTCGATCATGCCCGGGCGGACGTGGAACACGTTCGGGTGGCTCGCCTCGCGCAGCGTGTCCGATGCGGCAAAGGGCGCAAACAGCAGGCTGCCTTGCTGCGTCGCCACGCTTGCGCCGGCAGCGCTGCTGGCGGTGCCCACGAAGCCGAACAGCATGTCGGCCTTGTCGGCGCCAAGCAGGGTGCGGGCATTGGCTGCGGCGCGGGCCGCGTCGTAGCCGTCGTCCAGCTGCATCAGCTTGAGCTGGAGGCCGCTGGCGGCATTGCGCTCGTTGAATTCACCCACCGCCAACCGGCTGCCGGCCGCAAAAGCCAGTCCGATCTCGCTGGCCGCGCCGGTCAGGGGCACCGACTGACCCAGCAGCACCACCCGTGCGCCCGCTGCCGCCTTGGTGGATTGAGAAAGCGCCGAAAGAGGAAGGCCGCCGCCCAACAGCACTGCCCCGCATGCCTTCATCACTTTCCTTCGAGAGCCGTTCATGTGCCACCTTTCGTACAAATTAGTAAAAAAGTGTAGCAAGTTCGGTGCCTGCGGAGAAGGTGGGTTTACGTGTCCTCTCAATCCGCGTCAGGCGGTAGCACCAGCGGTCCGCAGTTCTCGTCGGTGACGAACACGGCCACCAGCTTGGCGGGACGCACGGGATCGGGGTTTTCCGCAAACATATGCAGCGTGCGTGGCGGCTCGAAGAAGGTCTCGCCGGTCTTGTAGGTGCCCACCGGCCCGCCGCCCAACTGGGAGCGGATCGTGCCTTCGAGAATGATCGCGGTCACCGAGCCCGGATGCCGATGGGCCGGCGAATAGGCGAGCGGCGGAAAGTCGACGAGAACCGTGGTGACCGACTTTCCCGGCACGTTGGGCAGCGATTCGCAAGAGAGAACCTTGGATGAAATCGCGGGCCTGGCATCGGCGCCCGAGCCCGCGGGCGCCGGGGCGGAAGAGAACATCGGTCGGGCCACGCTGCTGCACACGTCGGCGAACCATTGCGCCGCTTCCTGCCGGTTGCCGTTGGGCATCAGCGCCCAGCCTGCGGCCAGCACGAGCGAAAGCGCCGCGATCCCGCTCCCCAGCGGGATGCGATGAAGCCGGGCCGGCTTCACGATGCCACTCCCTGGCGCTGCCGCTCCCGCTGGCGCAGCCGCAGCGATGCGTGCCAACCGAGTTCGCGCTTCGCCTTTTCGCTGCTGACGTCGGGACTGTCCTCGGCGATGTTGAAGATGCCGCCGCCTTCGGCATGCCGCAGCGCCAGCACCGCCGCCCAAGCCGCGGCCTCCACGTGGACGGGACATGTGCCCTTGGGGCCGGCATTCCATGTGCCCGGCCCGTAGAACTGCCCGTAGCGCAGCACCGTGGCCGTGAGGCCCGCGGCGGCGAGCACGCTGCGCTCGAGCGCAGCCACCCCATCCACGCTGACGCGGCGGGGGCCTTCGGCCTCGAGATCGAGCGCGTGTTCTTCGACGTGGGGCAGCGGACCCGGTGCGTACATCCAGGCGATGCTCTGCGCCACCAGCCGGCGGCTGCCGGCGGCCAGCGCAGCGGCCACGAGGTTTCGCGTGCCTTCGGTGCGCACGCGAGCATTGCGATGGGCGGCATCGGCCATCAGCTTGGGATCGAGGTCGGGCGGCAGGTCGGTGAGCTGGTGGATCACGGCCGTCGGCGCAATGCGCTTCAGTGCCACTCGCAGAGCTTCGGCATCGAATACGTCGACGACCACCGGCAGCGCGCCGCGCGCCTCCAGCGCATGCGCGCGCTCGGCGCGCCGGGTGCTTCCATACACGGTGTAGCCCGTGTCGATCAACAGCGGGACCAGCATGCTGCCAATGGCACCGGCCGCGCCCGCCACGAATATCTTCTCGCTCATCGCATGTCCTTTCCTCTGATTGGCTGCTCCACGGTTTCAGCTTAGGTGCTCGATGCCACACTCGAAAGAGCCAAGATTCGTCAAAATGAATAGGCCATGATTCAAAAGAAGTCCTTTTCCGCCGCCGACCTGGAGATCGACCGCGCGGCGCCTGCCCCGCTGTACCGGCAGGTTTACGAGCGCTTCAGGGCGGCCATCGAACTTGGGGTGCTTCGCCCGGGCGATCGCGTGGCGTCCGCACGCAGCCTGGCAAGCGAACTGGGCGTGGCGCGGGGCACCATCGAGACGGCCTACACCCAGCTTTCCGGCGAAGGCTATTTCTCTCCGCAGGGCCAGGCGGGCACGGTGGTTTCCCCTTCGCTTCCCGTGCGACGGCCGGCGCGCCGCGGGCCTCAACGAGGCGGGGCGGCGGCCTTCGGCGAGGCGCTTGCCGAACCCGCCCCGCCGCTCCCATTGCAGCTGGGCATTCCGGCGCTCGACGCCTTTCCGCGCAAGCTCTGGGCGCGCCTGGCTGCGCGGCGCGTGAGGGCGACGACAGCGGCCGACATGTTCTATGGCGACCCGTCAGGTCACCCGGCGCTGCGCGCGGCCATTGCGGCCTATCTGCGGGTGTCGCGCGGCGTCTCGTGCCATCCGTCGCAGGTCTTCGTGACCGGCGGCTACCGCGCATCCCTCGCGCTCATCTCGCACACGCTGCTTGCGAAGGACGATCGCGTTTGGGTGGAAGACCCGGGCTACACGCCAACCCACGAAGTGCTGCGCGGCGCCGGCCAGCTCCCCGTGCCCGTCCCGGTGGACCACGAAGGCATGGACGTTGCGCGCGGCATGCGCAAGGCAGCAACGGCGAAGATGGCCATCGTCACGCCTTCGCACCAGGCGCCGTTGGGGGTCTCGATGTCGCTCGCGCGCCGGCTGCAACTGCTCGACTGGGCCTCCGGGGCAAAGGCCTGGATCGTCGAGGACGACTATGACGGCGAATACCGCTACGCCGGCCCACCGCTCCCCGCGCTCAAAAGCCTCGACGGGCACGATCGCGTGCTGTATGCCGGCAGCTTCTCTAAGGTGCTGTATCCCGGCCTTGCGTTGGGCTACGTGGTGACGCCCGACTCACTGCGCGATGCCTTCGGCGAAGCCGCGGCGACGTGGTCCAACGGAAGCCCGCAGATCACGCAGGCCGTGGTGGCCGACTTCATGCGCGAAGGCCACTTCTCCCGGCATCTCAAGAAGATGCGCCTGCTCTATGCGCGCCGTCGCGCGATGCTCGCGGCCGCCTTGCGAAAGTCCTTTGGCGAAGACGTGCGCATCGATCTGCAGAGCGGCGGCATGCACCTCATCGCGCGCTTCGACCGGCGCGGCGAAAGCGACGAGGAACTGGCGCGTCGTGCGCAGCTTGCGGGGCTGAACTGCCAGCCGCTGTCACGGCGAGGCACAAAGGCTTTCCGGGGCGAAGGATTGCTGATGGGCTTCACCAATGTCGGCTCCGCCGTGCACGCGCAGCAGCTTGCAACCGAGCTGCGGGCAGCCTTGGACCGAAGGCCCTGAGGCCCTGAAGAAGCGCCGGCCTCAAGGCCGGAGGGCTCAGTCCGTCGTGTTTTCCATGCGCTTGGTGAGCGTGCCCGGTTGCAGCCATGTCAGCTTCAACCTCATTGCTCCGGCCTTTATGGGTGCCCACCAGATCGCAGGCACCTCGAATGCGTGAAGAATTTGGCAACTGCGCCGCAGTCTTATGTGCGGCGACCTATTGCACAACCTGCTGATGCTGCCCTGCCTTGTATAAGCATTTCCTTATTAAAAGGGAGATGGCGCAGGATATGAACAAAAGCAAGGTACTTTTCGCGTTGGTGACACTTTTGGGGGTCTTGGCAGGTGGCTGGTTTCTCTCCAATTACCTTGTTCTGCTCATCCTCGATCTGCGAAATGCACCGCTGACCTGGAACACGTGGTGGCAATATATTCAGGCGGCAAACCTGCCGCAGTACGCACCCTACGCTACCAAGATCAGGCTCAGCGGCGCCATAGGCTTCGGCGTGCCACTGCTGGGCTGGGCCGCATTGCTCATCCCGCTCTTTCGGGCCAAGGCCGAATCCCTGCACGGGGACGCCAGCTTCGCAGAACTTTCCGATCTCAAGAAAGCCGGCCTGCTCAAGCAGACCCCGCAAAGCATCCTCATCGGCAAGTACAAAGGCCAGTACCTGTGGCTGGGCGGCGCTCAGCACGTCATCACGGTCAGTCCGACCCGTTCAGGCAAGACCACCAGCATCGCCATCCCGGTACTGTTGTCGTATTTGCACTCGATGGTCGTGCTCGACCTCAAAGGCGAACTGCGCAAAGCCACCAGCGGCTGGCGCGAGACACAGGGTCACACCATCTACGTGTGGGCCCCCTATGACGACCAGGGAAAGACCCATCGTTTCAACGCCTTCACCCTGCTGGTGGGCATGGATGCGGGCAAGCGCATCGGCGAAATCCAGACCATCGCCGCCATTCTTTACCCGGACGAGCCTGGCAAAGACCCTTTCTGGACGAGCCAGAGCCGCGCCGCCTTCACCGCCTTCGCCTCATATATGTTCGAGGTGTGGGACAACTGGAGTCGGATTCTCGGGCGCGCCCAGGACCCCAACACCAGCGAGAACTTCCCCAGTCTTGAACGCATCCTGCGCCTGTCCAGCGGCGCCGAGGGTCAGGGCACTTTGGCATTGCTGAAGGAGATATTGAACAACCCGCAACAGTTCGGCTTCATCAGCGCGCAAACGCGCACCGTCTTTGGCAACCTCGCCGGCCTGGCCGAGCAAACCTTCTCCTCGGTGATTGCCACCATGCAGGCGCCACTGCAGCAGTTCCTCAGTCCGGTGCTGGCCGCCGCCACCAACGCGACTGACTTCGACATTACCGCCATCCGCAAACGCCCGATCACGCTGTACGTCGATATCCCGACCAACAAGCTCGATGAAAGCGGCAAGCTGCTGAACATCTTCTTCAGCAGCGTGATTGGCAACAACCTCACCAAGCAACTGGGTGACGAGCCGGATCTGAAATACCAGATGCTCATGCTGATGGACGAATTCACCGCCATGGGGCGCGTGGATGTGTGGGCCAAGCGCATCTCGATCTCGGCCAGCTACGGTGTGCGCGACCTGTGCATCGTGCAAAGCCGCGCGCAGCTCCGCTCGGCCTACGGCGACAACGACGCACAGAACTTCATCACCAACCATGGCGCACAGATCGTGTTTGCGCCACGCGAGCAAAGCGATGCGGCTGAATACAGCGAAATGCTGGGCTACAAGACCATCCGCAAGGAGCACCGCAGCACCAGCCGAGGCGGCGGCTCCAACCAGGTCTCGACCAACTACACCGAAGAGCGCCGGGCCCTGTTTCTCCCGCAGGAGATCAAGGAACTGCCCGCCGACGAGGAATTGATCTTCTATGAAGGCTGCAAGCCCATCCGGGCCAACAAGAACTGGTTCTTCAAGGACAAGATTTTCAAGGAGCGGGCGAGTATGGCGCCGGCGGAGATCAAGACGATGGCACCCGGCAGGCAGCCATCGGTGAGTAGTTTTGCGCTGGATGACATCACTCAAACCGAGTGTGAGGCCAAGTTCCACTCCAAACAGCATTGAGCCCCAAGGACGTTGAAAAGTACGGTCTTAAGCAGATCGACAAGATACGAGTGGATTGGGGTGCGCACGGGCATCAATTCCAGCGTGAACTGCATTATTTCATCGGAAGAATATGGTCATGAAAAAAATAGAAAACCCAGTCAATTTCGGCGCGACGATTGCAATCGCAGCGATGCTTTTATTTGAAATATGGACCACATCCCAAAGAGTCAATTTTCTTTTTGATCAAGAAAATTATATAGGCGGCCAATCGGTTCTGATGCGCGTCGTATTCAGGTACGCGGGCGCCATTATTGGATCTTGCATTGTCGTGTGGGCACTCCATTTGGCAAGCCGCGCGATGCATCCCACGGAGCATCACGAGTCGAATAAAAAATCATGGGAAGAAGGTGCAGAAGAACCTTCAAATTCAGCCCAAAATGTTACAAGCAGCGATGCCAAGCCAGTCTCGAAGGTACTGATAGCCATCCTTACTGGGATAGCGAGTGCGTTTTTTATGAGTCGTTCTATTTATTCCGGCCCCGTCACTGTCGGGGAGATGCCTTTAATTATCGCTACGCAGCCCAAATCAGCCGATGAGCTAGCAGAAGCAACAATTATCGCACTGGAAAATAAAAACGCAACCTATAAACTGCTACTTGAAGTTGACCCGCAATTTCGCAGCGAGCTACATGCAATAATTAAGTCGTCCAATAATTTCAAAGACGCCGATGATGTGGAGCCGCTCCTGGGACTTCTTTTCGCCAAGACAGGCAAGTATTTGCCATTTGCAGATGATGAAGTTGTTGCAGAATTTGCTAGGCAGAGAATTGAATTTCTCAGCAAATTAGATGCAGCCAATTGCGACTCTTTGATCAATGCGAAGTTCGCCAATTTGAATTTATCAAGCGAGATGCGTTCAGATCTTCAAAATGCCGAAGGCAACTTACTTGCGAGCGGTGTCAGCGGACTCAAAAATGGGCGCAATGCAAAATTGACCTTTACATCAAAAGAGCTCCTTTCATATTTAACTGAAATAGAAAAATCCAGCGGCATTTTTAAAAAGAAAGATTTTCTAAATGCTCTTGATGAAAAAACACCACCGCAGGAGCAATGCAAGGCATTTTCTTCATTATTGGATTTTGCAAAAAATGGAAAATCAGCAAATATTGCCAAGCTCTGGCGAACACTCATGCTGGGAACACGAGATTGATTAGGCACATCAAAGGTGCATGCAAAAATTAATGGAGGCATCCACCAATTGAGCGTTATACGCAATCAAAAGACATCAAATAATGCCTCGACAAGCGCCATTTGCAGCATTGCCAGTTGAAGTGCAATGTCATAGGCGCATGTCATGCTCGATATTTTCTGAAATGACCACTTCGAAAGAGAACAACACGTGAATCACCCCCCCGCCTCCGAGAGAGATTACTGGGATCGGATTTTGAATCTCGCCAAAGACAATGGCGGCAGCTTTACGCTGGATCAGATTCATGAGGAATTTGATCTGAGCAGCAGGGAAATAAAGAAGATCGCGAAGTTGATTGAAGAAGATCGCTCGGATGATGCTGTCGACAACTATGAAAATGCGGAAGGCCCGGTTAAGGCATGGAAGGCTCGGTCTATCTCCGAAGGATATGAAGAAGAAAAACTAACCTTCCCAGATAAAGATCGCAAGAACAGATTAATGGATCTGCGAGTAATGGCTTACCGCGAATTCAATTCAATCGACATTGATGACAATGATGCCGTTCAAGCGATTGATTTGAAGTACGTTACCCTTAATCAAATCTTCCTTTATGTGCGAAACAAGGGAGTCCTCCATGGCTGGTTCTAATCCCTATCGACTCTTGGCGGCGGAGAACGAGCGGATTTTTCGTGAAGAGATTCTTCCGGAAAAGTTAAAAGATATCGGGTCTCGCGTTCATCCAGTCGAACACCCCAAAATGGTCATCATCGGCGGCCAGCCTGGGGCCGGAAAAAGCCGCACGATGGGTGGTGTCGAACGCGAATTGACGCATCAGGGCGGTGCTCTCAAGATTTCACCGGACGATTTTCGGGAACACCATCCGGCGTTCGAGAAGTTGAACATTGCCAACGACCGCACCTCATCGACCTTCACCCACGAGGACGCCGGCATCTGGGCCGAAAAGCTCGAAAAGTACGCACGAGAGCACAAGCTCAACGTAATTCTCGAAGGCACGCTGCGCACCCCGGAGAATGCCGCGACGCGGTTGCAGCAATACAAATCCGCCGGCTACACCACCGACGTGCGCGTGGTCGCCACCAATGAGCGCACCAGTTGGCAAAGCGTGCACAGTCGATATGAGTCAGATAAAAAGAACGATTACGGCCGCTGGGTCCCCCAGGATGGTCACGACTCCGCCTACAAGGGTGTTCTGGACAGCGTCGAACTCATCGAAGCCCGCAAGCTGGCCGACCGCGTCGGCATCTACGACCGCAACGGCAAGGCCATTTATCAAAACGAACTCAAAAACGGCCAATGGGAACATGCGCCTGCAGCCCGTGACGCCTTGGCCGGCGAGCGCAGCAAGCCTCTCACGCCTGCGCAATGGGATGAGCATCTCAAGAACTTCGACAAAATCACCCGCAACGTCATCCGTCCGGGCCGCGCTGCCGGCGTAGAAGAGATCCAGGAGATCCAGCGACTGCGCGCCCGCTCCGAGACGATCGCCACCGAGCAACTTGGACATGCACCTGCCAGGTCCTTGGGCACCCGCCTCACGCGCCTGGGCGCTGCCGATGCCGCCATCGGCGCCACTTCGGGTTTCAAAACCTTCACCAAAATCGGCGGTGCGGGTGGCGGCGTCCTGATGGCCTACGGTGCGGTCAGCACCCGCGAGCAATACACCGCCCTGCAATCCCAAGGCAACCAATACGCCGCCGACGCTCTGCTGCGCGAGTACATGGAGAGCGCCACCCTGGGCCTGGCCGGCGGTTTCGCGGCAGGTGCCGCCTACGGTGCCGCGACAGGCTCCTGGAGCGGTCCCGGGGCACTCGCCACCGGCTTGGTCGGCGGCGCCATCGGCGCCGTGGGTGGCGATTACATCGCCAAGGCCCACACCCAGCACAAGGTCAACCACCAAAGCGGCAGCGACGGCATCACCTACACCCACACCGCGCAAGGCTGGATGCGCGGCAGCGCTCCGGCGCCGGCCAGCCAGCTCGAGGCCCTCGAATACAAGCGCTCGACGGCCGTCACCTCGCTGGCGGTGGCCAAACCGCAGGTGCTGGACACCAGGAACATCACGTTGGCCGATGCGCAAGGCAAGCAGACTGCGTGGCACGGCGACGGCAAAGGCCAGTGGACAGCCACCGTGACCAACCCGGCCTACGATGCCGAAGCCTTTGCGCGCGACATGAGCACACGCATGTCCGATGCCATGCGGCGACCGGGCGGTGGCTTGGACGGCAAGCCGGGCATGCCGCCGATGGCGCTGTCCGTGCCGCCCGTCAAGACCATCACCGCCGATGCCGCCACCAGCGCGCAACTCAGCCAGATCGCCGCCCAGCGCCAAAGCGCCAACGACCACTACCCGCAGATCGTCGCCAAGGCCTACGTGATGGACTATTACGGCCGGGGTTGGGACAAGAGCGGAACGTTGCCCGAGTTCGCCGCCAAGGCACTGAACATGTCGAGCGAAACACACATCAAGGACCCGGCCACGGGCAAGGTATGGGACGCCACAGCCAAAGGCTTTGAGCGCACCGAGCGCACTTACGTGCCGGAAGGCGACGGTGCGGTCGCGCGCGACGTGACAGTGCAGCCGAATGCGCAGGAAGCGGCGCGCCTGCTGCAGACACAGCAGCAAGCGCGTGAGGCCAATGCGCAGCAGGGGGCGCGGTTCATAGCGCAGACCTATGAGGCGGTGCAGCAGCAACAGCCGCAAGCGCTGCAGCAATCAGCGCCGCAGCGGCAGTCGCAGAACGCACCTGCGCGAACGGAGACGCCCGCATTGGCATCGGCAGCCGTCACCAACGCCATCCATGGCCATGTGCGCGAGGAGCCCAATGCCACGCGCCAGCAGGTGCCTGCACAGCCGCAGCCCGCGAGCGGCCATCTGACACCTCAGCAGATCGAGCGCATCACCACGCATGAATCGCGCGTCGTGCCCACGCCCGGCGGCATGAGCTTTGCCGAGGCGCACAGGCGCCGCGACGAATCCGAGCAACTTTCTGCGGGTTCGTTGCAGGCGGTGGGCAAGCTCGATGAAATCCACCGGGCCAAAGGCAGCCCGTTGCACCGGATGCACCAGGCGCAGGAGCAGGCCCTGATGCGCAGCCTGGGGATTGCGCAGGCGCAGGACAGGGAACGGTTCAAGAATGATCCCAAGCTGCCACAGCCCTCGGTGGAACGCACGCAGGAGCGCGTGCAGGAACGCGCACAGGACCATTCGCCAAGGCGTTTGCTGGAGGAGGCGCCTGTGCAGAAACAGTCCTTGTCATCCGCACCCGAAGTGCAGGCGCCGGCGCCGACCCGGGGAGCGCCTGTGGTGGCGCCTGTGGCACAGGCGCATGTCAGCCCTGCGCGGCCGGCCGCTGGTGCCGAGGCGATGCACTCGCCGACAACCCACGCCTCAATGGCTGCCCCGGTGCACTCGAACCCTCAAGGCGATGCCGCAGCCATTGCGGCGGCGCAAGCCCAGGCGGCTGCGGCACAGGCCCTGGCAGTTGCGGCGCAGGCCGAATTGGCCCAGATGCACCAGCAGATGGCGCAGATGGCCGCAGAGCGCGGACACGACGGCCTGGCGCGGCGTGATGAGCGCGATGAGAGGGATCAGCGCGGTCAGCCTGGGACGACGCAACTCGCGCAAGGCCGCGACACCCGGCAAGATTTGGAGGCTGGCACGCACCGCAAGCAGATATCAGCCACTGCCGTGGCTGATGCGAGCCGCCCGTTGCTGCGCGAATTCAGCGACCCGAGTCATCCCCAGCATGCGCTGTACAACACCCTCAAAGAGGTGCTTCCCGAGGGTACGTCTCCGAGATGGGTGGCACAGGCGACGGCTGCCTGCTACATGTCGAACATCAGGAAGCCCGACGATCTGGGCGACGTCCACGGCATTAACGGAACGGTTCTGTTCAAGTCGACCTCGTTGCTCGGCCAGTACGCCGCTCTTGAAGCCACGCAGCCTTTGCGCACAGTGCAGCAGACCATGCAGGACGTGCAGCAGTTCGACCAGCAGCGCGCGATCGATCGCGCCCAATCTCAGGCACAGAACGCCGCGCAAGCCAACCAGCAGCAGGGGCCGGCGCTGGGCGGGGCGGCGATGCTGTGAAACCGGCGACCAAAGCGCCAAGAACATGCTGCAACCCACGCCAAGAGACACGTCGACAAGGGCAATCAATGAACGAAAAAGAAAAGCGCCGCATGGCGCAAAACGAGGTGTGGGCGAGCAGCCTGCACGCACTGCGCCGCCACCTCCCGGTCATGCAGCGCAGTCAAACAGAACTCTCACACGGCGTCGGACAACTCCAGGTTAGTCAGGGAAGCGCTACCAATCTCTATGCCTGGTACGGGCTGAATGCACTGGCAGACCTGCATGCGGTCGCAATATCCGCGCTACTCCAGGAACATGATTTCGGTGCGCAGGCGCTGGCCCAGGACGCGATTCATCTGGCCGTGAACATCGTGTACTTGCTGGACGACCCGGGTGGGGATAGGTTGACAGGCGCTTTGCGCAATCTTCTCGACGCGCAACGCACGCGCTTTGCCGCCTGGCAGGCTGTGGCGCCGGAGAACAAGGAGGCTCGTCAACGGGTCGAGCAACTGGCGTCGGATTGCGCTCAGTCGCCCTGGTACGCGGGCGCGCCGGCTTGGCCACCTCTTGGCGCACGTGCGGATGCGGTAGGGATGGGCGAGTGGGTACACCCCGTGTTGGCGGCCGCTACCAACGCGGAACAGACCACCGCACAGGAACTGATGAACTTTCTGCAATGCGAGCGTGGCTCACAGGAGGAACGCAAAGCTGCACATGCATACCGTACCGCTCGGTGCGCATCGGATGCCCTGTATGTCGAGGCTATTGCGTTGCGACTGTTTGCCCATGCCTTGCACCGGATGGCTTCAATGATCCGAGACCAGGTAGCCGTTACTTACGCGGAATTGTCCATGGAGCGAATGGATGACGTCCTCGCCGAGCATGGTCGGCTGGCCGAGGAACATCGCAATGACATGAACCTCTACATGCGCGTTCAGGGCAACGCTTGACGCAGCGCCAACGCGTTGGCCGCGCTGATGCCCAGTATCCGCACACCGCTCGCCGGTGTGGTCGCTCAATGCTCCCCGGGCGTAGAGCGCGAAAACGCGGGTGAAGGGTAGCCGCGGCTGCTGGCGAACACGGCGGCCACTCAGGCGCGCTGAAACACCAGGTCCCAGACCCCGTGGCCCAGCTTGAGACCGCGATTCTCGAACTTGGTCAGCGGCCGGTAGCCCGGCTTGGGCGCGTAGTCTTCGGCCGTGTTGCGCAGCAGCGGCTCTGCGGACAGCACCTCGAGCATCTGCTCGGCATAGGGTTGCCAGTCGGTGGCGCAATGGATGTAGCCGCCCGGCCGCAGATGCCCGGCAAGCTTCTTCACGAACTCGGGCTGGATCAACCGCCGCTTGTTGTGGCGCTTCTTGTGCCACGGATCGGGAAAGAACACGTGCACGCCGCCCAGCGAATCGGGCTTCAGCATATGGTCGAGCACGTCCACCGCATCGTGCGCGCAGATGCGGATGTTGGTGATCGACTGCTCGCCGATGCGCTTGAGCAGTGCACCCACGCCGGGCTCGTGCACTTCGCAGCAGAGAAAGTTGGTCTCGGGCATCACCGTGGCGATGTGCGCGGTGGCCTCGCCCATGCCAAAGCCGATTTCGAGCACGGTCGGCGCGGCGCGGCCGCCGAAAGCGGCGGTGAGGTCGAGCGGCTCGGGCTTGTAGGGAATGAGAAACAGCGGACCGAGCTCGGCAAAGGCGCGCGCCTGTCCGTCGGTGGTACGGCCGGCGCGCTTCACGAAGCTCTTGAGGCGGCGGTGCAGCGGGTGCGGCTTGTTGTCGTCGTCGCTGGGTGGAAGGTCGTGGGGCACGGTGTCGGAAGAGGTCATTACGGCCGCGAATTGTAGAGATCGCGCCATTCGGGCACCCAGCCGGCCAATGCCGCGGCACACGTGCCCCCCTGCGCAGCGCCCAGGCCGAGCACGCGAGCGGCGGCGTCGAGCGAGTTCAACGCGGCTTCGGGCGTCGCGGTATCGATGGAGGTGGCGCCGTTCTGCTTGGAGAGCTTGTCGCCGTCGGTGCCGCGCACCAGCGGTGTGTGCAGGTAGCTGGGCGTGGGCAGCCCGAGCGCGCGTTGCAGCAGGATCTGGCGGGCGGTGTTGTCGGCCAGGTCTTCGCCGCGCACGACGTCGGTCACGTCCTGTTCCGCATCGTCGACCACCACTGCGAGCTGGTATGCCCAGGGGCCGTCGGCACGGCGCAGCACGAAGTCGCCGACCTCGCGGCTGACGTGCTGGCACTGGCGGCCGAGGCGGCGGTCGGTCCAGCAGAGTTCACCGTCCGGCAGCGCCGGCTGGGCAGATTCGAACTTCTCGGTGGCAAAGCGCCAGGCCCGCGCGGGCTTGCCGTGCAGGCCGTTGCGGCAGGTGCCGGGATAGACGCGCTCTCCGTGGCGCGTGTGCGGCCGGCCAAGGCGCGCCAGCGCCTCGTCGATGTCCTTGCGCGAACAGCCGCAGGGGTAGGCAAGGCCGAGGGCTTGCAGCCTGGCAAGCGCCGCGTCATAGCGCTTGGTGCGCCCCGTCTGCCACACCGGCGTTTCATCGGGCAGCAGGCTGCAGTCGGCCAGTTGCCGGAGGATGTGTTCGCCCATGCCGGGCAGGCAGCGTTCGGTGTCGGCGTCTTCGATGCGGATCAGCCAGCGCGCTTGCGGACCGCGGGCGCGCACGTCGAGCCAGCTCGCAAGTGCGGCCACCAGCGAGCCGGCATGCAGCGGGCCGGTGGGCGAGGGCGCGAAGCGGCCGGTCTCCCGCATCCCTGGTTGGATCAGGCCGCTGCCAGCGCCAGTGAAAGGCCCGAAAGGAACGCGTCTTCCACGCGGTGCCCGGTGCACCAGTCGCCGGCCACGCCAATGCGTGCCTTGGCGTCCCAGAGGTGGCTTTTGCCAACGGGAACCTGGGTCTGGGCTTCGGTCCAGCAGCGCGCCTCGGCATGCGTGGGCGCGGCATGGATACCGGTGATCTCGGCGAAGGCACGCAGCAGCTTGGCCTGGACGCGTGCGGCATCGTCGCGCAGGTGTTCCTGCGACCACGCGGCGCTGGCCTGCAGCGTCCAGCGCTCGATGCGTTCGCGGCCGGGCTTGGACGACTCGCGCGCGAGCCACGCCACGCGGTGGTGGGTGCTGCGCGCGGCATTCCATTGCGGGCCCAGGTGCGACATGGTGGGCTGGTTGGCCTGGGGGAAGGCGATCATCAGCGTCCAGCACGGCGCGATGCGCACCGGCTCGATCTTCTGGCTGACGGAGGCGGAGAGCTTGCCGTCGCCCAGCAGCACGCGCGTGCGCGAAGGCGGCACGGCCAGCAGTACGCCGTCGAAGCCCGAGTACACGTGCTGCGAATCGTCCTGGCCCGCGGTGCGCAGCTGCCAGCGCTTGGGGTCGAGCGCATCCGGTTCGATCTGCGTGACCTGCGTGTTGGCGACGAGGCTGTCGCCGAGCGGTGCAGCCCAGTGGCTCACCAGCGCATCCATGCCGGGCTGGGCCACCCAGTGCGATTCGCGGCCGGGCAGGGCCGCCTCGGCCACGCGGCCATGCGCATCGAGCACGCGCACGAGGTTGGCGCTCCATGGGCGGCAGAGACTAGGCGTGGCTTCGAGCGCCAGCGCAAAGCGGGGATCGCGCACGGTGAAGTACTGCGCGCCGCTGTCGAAGCGGCCAAAGGCGGTGTCGACGCTCGCCATGCGCCCGCCGGGCGCGGCTTCGCGTTCGAACACCGTGACCTTGTGGCCGGCTTGCACCAGGGTTCGGGCGCAGGCCACGCCGGCAATGCCGGCGCCGACGACGGCGTAGTGGCGTGGAGTGGCGGGCGTTCGGTGGCGGTCGGCCGCCTTTGCTGCCTTTGCCGTCTTTGCGGTTGCGCGAGTGGTCATGAGGGTTCTTTTCTTGTGCGGGGGAGACGATGGATGTGTCCGGACTCTACAACGGTCTGAGAGAGGCGTTCCGGGGCGGCTGGGCTCAGCGCCCCCGGTGCCGCTCCAGCAGCGCGCGCCGCGTGGCCTCGTGCTCGAATTGCGCGAGCCACCATTCGAGCGCGCGGCCGGGCCCGCCTGCGCTGCGCACGCGCCACGCGCAGTGCATGGTCGCGAGAGGCGGCTGGCGTTCGGTCTTGCGTTCGACCAGGTGGCCGGCCTCGATGTAAGGCCGCGCCATGGGCTCGGGCAGAAAGCCGCCGCCCAGGCCGTGCAGTTGCGCCGCCAGCTTGGCATGCATGCTCGGCACCGTGAGCACGTCTTGTCCTCCGACGAGGTTGACCGTCATCCCCGGCCCGCTGCGTACGGAATCTGCGGCCGCCACCGCGCGGTGCTGGCGCAGTACCGCATCGGTCAACGGCTCGGGCAGGCGCGCCAGCGGATGGTGCGGGGCCACGGCATAGACGAAACACAGCTCGCCGATCGGCCGGCTGCGAATGCCGGTAGCGGTGAAGGCCAGGCTTGCCGCGTCGAGCACGGCGCCCACGGCCAGGTCGGCCTCGCCGCTGGTCAGCGCCTCGATGGTGCCGAGCAGGGTTTCGTCGCGCAGCTTGAGCCGCGTGGGCGGGTCAAGCGCGAAGAAGGCGGTGGCCAGGTCGAGCAGCGGATCGCGTGCGATCACGCTGTCGACCGCAATGGTGAGCATTGGCTCCCAGCCGGTGGCCACGCGCTTCACGCGGTTGGCGACCGCATCGATCTCGCCCAGCAGCCGCGTTGACTCGCGCAGCAGTTCGGCACCGGCTTCGGTGATGCGGGCCTGGCGCGTGCTGCGGTCGAACAGCAGCACGTCGAGCGCGTCCTCGATCTGGCGCACGCGGTAGCTGAGCGCGCTGGGCACCAGGTTGAGCTCACGCGCCGCGCCCGCAAAGCTGCCGGTGCTGGCCACGGTCTGCAGCATCGCGAGCGCGTCGGGGGTCAGTACGTCTCTGGCGCTGGGCATGGCGGTTCCGTGGTCGTTTGACTGATCAAAAAATTTGAATGATGCCATCAAAACCCGGCGCTTTTTCAGCCGGGGTGCGGGCCTAAAGTTCTTCACATCCGCTGCGCATCCGGCGCGGCATACGAAGAAGGCCCGAGCATCCCCTCGGGGCAGGGCCAAGGAGTTCGACGATGTTGCAAGTCCGTAAATCACAGGAACGCGGTTATGCCGACCACGGCTGGCTGCGCTCGTTCCACAGCTTTTCTTTCGCCGGTTATTACGATCCCGCCTACATGGGTTTCGGCAACCTGCGGGTGATCAACGAAGACCGCGTGGCCGCCGGCGCCGGTTTCGGCACCCATGGCCACAAGGACATGGAGATCATCAGCTACGTGCTCTCGGGCGAACTGGCGCACAAGGACAGCATGGGCAATGTGGAATCCATTCCGCCCGGCGACGTGCAGCGCATGAGCGCGGGCCGCGGCGTGATGCACAGCGAGTTCAACCACAAGGCCGACGAGACCACGCACTTTCTGCAGATCTGGATCGAGCCGAACGTGCGCGGCATCGCGCCTGGCTATGAGCAGAAGAAATTCAGCGACGCTGAGAAGCGCGGCAAGCTCCGCCTGGTGGCCTCGCCCGACGGGGCCGACGGTTCGGTGACCGTGCATGCCGATGCGCGTCTTTTCGCGGGCTTGCTCGACGGCGACGAGAAGGCCAGCCTGGCGCTCGATCCCAAGCGCAAGAGCTACGTGCACCTGGTGCGCGGCGAACTCGAAGTCAATGGCCAGAAGCTCGCAGGCGGAGACGCCGCGATGCTCGAAGGCGAATCGCAGCTCACGCTCGGCGCCGGCAAGGACGCCGAAGTGCTGGTGTTCGACCTGGCCGCCTGATCCCCGTGCCGGGCGCGCGCCGCCCGGCATCTGTCTTGCTTTCCCCGTTCTTTCATTCAATCAATCGACAACCAAGGAGTTACTTCATCATGGCAACCACCACTTTCAACGCAGCCGCAGCCAACACCCCCAATGCGGCACAGGACACTCTGTCCCTCGTCGGCCGCGTACTGCTGGCACTCTTGTTCGTACCGGCAGGCTTCAGCAAGCTCATGGGCTTTGCCGGGACGGTCGGGTATATCTCGTCCGTCGGCGCGCCGCTGCCGCAGGTCGCGGCGGTCATTGCCATCATCGTGGAGCTGGGCCTGGGCTTGATGCTGCTCGTCGGCTTCAAGACGCGCCTGTCGGCCGTGGTGCTGGCAATCTTCACCGTGGTGGCATCGGTGCTGTTCCACAACTACTGGAACATGCCCGCCGACAAGGCCTTCGTGAACCAGCTGATGTTCTTCAAGAACATTGCCGTCGCCGGTGGACTGCTCGCTTTCGTGGCCTTCGGTGCCGGCCGTTTCAGCATCGACAAGAAGTAAGCTGATCCCCAAGGCTTCGCACAGTGACCATCGCGTCCACCCAGGAGATTCATCCAATGGCAAACATCGTCGTCGTCTTCCATTCCGGTTACGGCCACACCCAGCGCGTGGCGCAAGCCGTGGCCGATGGTGCGGACGCGCAACTGCTCGCTATCGATGCCGATGGCAACCTGCCCCAAGGCGGCTGGGAGACGCTGGCCGCGGCCGACGCGATCATCTTCGGCTCGCCGACCTACATGGGCGGCGTGAGCTGGCAGTTCAAGAAATTTGCCGATGCCTCGTCCAAGGTCTGGTACACGCAGGGCTGGAAGGACAAGCTCTTCGCGGGCTTTACCAACAGCGCCACCATGAACGGCGACAAGGTCGCGACCATCGGCTACCTGTGGACGCTTGCGATGCAGCACAGCGGCCTCTGGGTCAGCATGGGCATCCTGCCGACCAACAACAAGGCGGCCACGCGCGACTCGATGAACTACGTGGGCGGCTACGGCGGCCTGCTGACGCAATCGCCTTCGGACGCGAGCCCGGCCGAGATGTTCAAGGGCGACCTCGACACCGCACGCGCGTTTGGAGAACGCATCGCCGAAGTGGCAAGATCACGAGTCTAGAACTTACCCCCAGTCTTCGCGCACTTCGTGTCGCTTTCGCCAACCCCCTTCCAGGGGGCGACACCAGTGGCCCGGCAAAGCCGGTTCCACGGTGTCCCACGAAAAGACAGTGACGAAGCTGACAAATAAACAACGGAGCGCACGATGACCGACACCACCGCACAGACCCAACTGCTTCAACCGCACGACAAGGACCTGGGCGGTGGCTTCAAGGTGCGGCGCCTGTTGCCGGCGGCGAACCGCCGTTCGGTCGGGCCCTTCGTCTTCTTCGACCACTTCGGGCCGGCCACCGAGCAGCCCGGCGCCGAGCACGACGTGCGGCCGCATCCGCATATCGGCCTTTCCACCGTCACCTACCTTTTCGAAGGCGCGATGATGCATCGTGACAGCCTTGGCAGCGTGCAGGAGATCCTGCCTGGCGCCATCAACTGGATGACGGCGGGCCGCGGCATCGTGCACTCCGAGCGCAAGCCCGAGCGTCTCAAGACCGACACCTACGTGAACCACGGCCTGCAGCTCTGGGCTGCCTTGCCGCAGGTGCATGAAGAAACCGAGCCGAGCTTCGAGCACACGCCGGCCAGTGCCATTCCGGAGCTGGTGGAGCAGGGCGTGGCGGTGCGGGTGCTGGTGGGCGAAGCTTTCGGAAAGCGCTCGCCGGTCAAGACGCTGTCGCAGACGATCTACGTCGACATCGCGCTGCCCGCGGGTGGCCGCTTCGAGTTGCCCGCGCTGGCGCCCGAGCTTGCGGTCTATGCCGTCGATGCCGATGCGAGCGTCAACGGCGAGCCGATTCCCGTGCACACAATGGCGGTGCTGCCGGACGGCCAGGGCGCGGTGCTCAGCTCGACGACCGCCGTGCGCCTGATGGTGATTGGCGGCGAGCCGCTCGATGGCCCGCGGTACATCACCTGGAATTTCGTCTCCAGCCGACGCGAACGCATCCTCGAAGCCGGCTCCGACTGGGCCGCACAGCGCATGGGCCACGTGCCCGGCGAGACCGAATTCATTCCGCTGCCGGGCAAGCCTTTTGGCGTGCGCGAGCCTGACGTGGGCACCACACCAGTCTGACGCGCCCGCGGTAAAGAACGCCCCGCGCCGCGGGGTTCAGTGCTTTAGCGCCAGGTCGGGATCTTCGGAGGCGCGCGCGCTGGCATCGGCCGCGCGTGCGCTCAGGTCGGGCGCCAGCGCACGCCGGCCGTCGAACACGAAGCAGTCGCCGTGGTAGTGCGCGCCGCCGACCTCTTCGAAATACTTCAGGATGCCGCCTTCGAGCTGCAGCACGTTCTCGACGCCTTCCTCGCGCATCAGGATGGCCGCCTTTTCGCAGCGGATGCCGCCGGTGCAGAAGCTCACCACCGTCTTGCCTTCAAAGTCGGCGCGATGCGCCTTCAGCGCGGGCGGGAATTCGGTGAACTTGGTGATGCGCCAGTCGATCGCACCGTCGAAGGTGCCTTCGTCGACCTCGAAGGCATTGCGCGTGTCGAGCAGCGCGATTTCGCGGCCTTCGTCGTCGTGCCCCTGGTCGAGCCAGCGCTTGAGGGTGGGGGCGTCCACGCCCGGCGCTCGCCCAGCGGACGGCTGGATGGCCGGGTGGTCCATGCGGATGATCTCGCGCTTGAGCTTCACCAGCATGCGGCGGAAGGGCTGCGCGGCGGACCAGCTTTCCTTGGTTTCAAGGTCGGCAAAGCGCGAATCGGTGCGGAGGTCCGCCACAAAGCTTCGGATGGCGTCGGGAAGGCCCGCCAGGAACAGGTTGATGCCCTCGGGCGCCAGCAGGATGGTGCCCATGAGGCCCAGAGCCTGGGCGCGCTCGCGCAGGTCTTCACGCAGCACGGGGCTGTCGTCGATGGCTACGAATTTGTAAGCCGCAATATTCAAAATCTCTTGCACGGGGCGCAATTGTAGGGATCGTCAACCCACATCGTGGAGTGCGGCTTTCTACAATGGAAGGATGTTTGTTCACCTGCGCCTGCACACCGAGTTTTCCGTCGTCGACGGCACCAACCGAATCGACGAAGTGGTCAAGGCGGCCGCTGCCGACAAGCAGCCCGCACTCGCCATCACCGACCTGAACAACCTGTTCGGCGCGGTCAAGTTCTACAAAGAGGGGCGAGGCAAGGGCGTCAAGCCGGTCATCGGCGCCGAGATTTTCATCGAGGGGCTGGGCAAGGAGCCCGGCGTGCTCACGCGCATCGTGCTGCTGGTGCAGAACATGGAAGGCTACCTGCACCTGTCGGAACTGCTGGCACGGGCCTGGACGCAGAACGTGGGCCGCGGCCAGTCGCAGGCGGCCTGCAAGCTCGAATGGCTCGCGGAACTGCAGGGCGGGCTGATTGCGCTCTCAGGTGCGCAGGCCGGCCCGCTGGGCGCGCCGCTGCTGCAGGGGCAGGAGGAGCGCGCCGCCGAACTGGCGCTCCAGCTGGCAGGCATGTTCCCGCATCGCTTCTACATCGAGCTGCAGCGCGCGGGCCGCCCCGAAGACGAGCCGCATGTGATTGCCGCCGTGAAGCTCGCGGCCCGGCTGCGCCTGCCGGTGGTCGCCACGCATCCGGTGCAGTTTGCCGAGCGCCAGGACTATGAGGCGCACGAGGCGCGCGTCTGCATCTCGGAAGGCGAAATCCTCGGCAACCCGCGCCGCGTGCGCAAGTTCACCGAAGAACAGTATTTCAAGTCGAGCGCCGAGATGGAAGCGCTCTTTGCCGACGTGCCGAGCGCGCTGGCCAACACGATCGAGATTGCCAAGCGCTGCAACCTGACGCTGGTGCTCGGCAAGCCGCAGCTGCCCGACTTCCCGACGCCTTTCGTCAGCGAAGGCGTTCGCATGCCGATCGACGAGTTTTTCCGCCAGGAGTCGTTTGCGGGCCTTGAAGAGCGGCTGGTGCACCTCTATCCTGACGCAACGCAGCGCGAGGCCCAACGCGAGCGCTACGTGGCGCGCCTCGAGTTCGAGATCAACACGATCCTGAACATGGGCTTCCCCGGCTACTTCCTGATCGTGGGCGACTTCATCAAGTGGGCCAAGAACAACGGCTGTCCGGTGGGCCCGGGCCGGGGCTCGGGTGCGGGCTCGCTGGTGGCCTATGCGCTGAAGATCACCGACCTCGATCCGCTCGAATACAAGCTGCTGTTCGAACGTTTCCTGAATCCCGAGCGCGTCTCGATGCCCGACTTCGACATCGACTTTTGCCAGGGCAACCGCGACCGCGTGATCGACTATGTGAAGGACAAGTACGGCCGCGACGCGGTGAGCCAGATCGCCACCTTCGGAACCATGGCCGCGCGCGCCGCCATCCGCGACGTGGGCCGCGTGCTGGACATGAGCTACATGTTCTGCGATGGCATCAGCAAGCTGATTCCCAACAAGCCGGGCCAGCCCGTCACGATCCAGTACCCGCCGAATCCGAAGGTCGAAGGCGACAAGAACAACTACGCCATCGAGATGGAGCCGCAGCTTGCGGCCCGCATTGAGAAGGAAGAAGAAGTGCGCATGCTGGTCGAGCTGGCGCAAAAGCTCGAAGGCATGACGCGCAACATCGGCATGCATGCGGGCGGCGTGCTGATTGCGCCCGGCAAGCTCACCGATTTTTGTCCGCTCTACCAGCAGCCCGGCAGCGACTCGGCCGTGAGCCAGTACGACAAGGACGACGTGGAGGCCATCGGCCTCGTGAAGTTCGACTTTCTGGGCCTCGCCACGCTCACCATCCTCGAGATTGCGAAAGAGTTCATCGTCAAGCGCCACAAGGGCCAGGAGAACTTCGCGTACGAGAACATCAAGCTGGACGATCGCGAGACCTACAAGCTGTTTTCCGAGGGCAAGACGGAGGCGGTGTTCCAGTTTGAAAGCCGCGGCATGCAGGGCATGCTGAAGGACGCACGGCCCACGCGCCTGGAAGACCTGATTGCGCTCAACGCGCTGTACCGTCCGGGCCCGATGGACCTGATCCCGAGCTTCGTGGCGCGCAAGCACGGCCGCGAAGAGGTGGAGTATCCGCACCCGGCCGTGGCCGAGATGCTGTCGGAGACCTACGGGATCATGGTCTACCAGGAGCAGGTGATGCAGACCGCGCAGATCCTGGGCGGCTACTCGCTCGGCGGCGCCGACCTGCTGCGCCGCGCAATGGGCAAGAAGAAGCTCGAGGAGATGGCCGAGCACCGCGAGAAATTCCGCGCGGGTGCACTCTCGACACACGGCATTCCCCAGGACAAGGCCGACGAGATCTTCGACTTGATGGAGAAGTTCGCGGGCTACGGCTTCAACAAGTCGCACGCCGCCGCGTACTCGCTGCTGGCGTACCACACGGGTTGGCTCAAGGTCCATTACACGGCCGAGTTCTTCTGCGCCAACATGACCGTGGAAATGGACGACACCGACAAGCTCAAGGTGTTGTTCGAAGACGCGCAGAAAAACTTCGGCATCACCTTCGAGCCGCCGGACGTGAACCGCGGCAACTACCGCTTCGAGCCCGTCACGGACAAGGTGATTCGCTACGGCCTGGGCGCCGTCAAGGGCACGGGCCAGCTGGCGGTCGAGGCCATCGTGCGGGCGCGCGAAGAAGGCGGGCCGTTCAAGAGCCTGTTCGATTTTTGCGTGCGCATCGATCGCCAGCGCATCAACAAGCGCACGGTCGAGGCGCTCATCAAGGCCGGCGCCTTCGACGCGATCCAGCAGAACCGCGCGTCGCTCATTGCATCGGTCGACCGCGCCTTCGAGTTCTCGTCGGCCACCGAGGCCAATGCCGCGCAGGTCGACATCTTCGGCGATAGCGAGCACGGCTCGGCGACGCAGGAGCCCGAGCTGGTCGATGCGACGCCCTGGGGCGTGAAGGAGCGGCTCACCTACGAGAAAACGGCCGTGGGCTTCTATCTCTCGGGCCATCTGTTCGACGAGATCTCGCACGAGGTGCGGCGCTTCTGCAAGCGCGAGATCGGCGACCTGATGGACACCCGCGAGCAGCAGGTAATTGCGGGCATCGTGAGCGACTTCCGCGTGATCAACGGCCAGCGCGGCCGGCTGGCGATCTTCAAGCTCGACGACAAGTCGGACTCGATCGACGCCACCGCCGACGAGGCGCTGATCAACGCGAATCGCAACACCTTGAAGGACGACGAACTGGTGATCGTGAGCGGCCGGCTGCAGCCGGGGCGCGGCGGATTCGAGGCGCGCTTTCAGGTGCAGCAGGTGTGGGACCTGGCCACGGCGCGATGCCGCTTCGGCAAGTTCCTGCGGGTAGCCGTGAACGGCAAGGCGCCCGACATCGCCCGCCTGGTGAAAGACTTTCCTCCGCGCACCGAGCAAAGCGAGCACGGCGATCTGGTGCAGGGGCTACCGGTGCGTCTCTCGATGGCGCGCGGTGGTGCGCAGGTCGAACTGCAACTTGGCGAGCGCGCCAAGTTCTTCCCGACCGATGCAGCGCTCGCGAGCTGGACGGCGCAGGCGGAAGCTGGAAAAGCCTCGGTGGTTTACGAATAAAGAGGCAAGCAAGGCGCGCGGTTGCGTAGCACCCGCGCGCGCTCGCAGGCCGAACTCGACCTCAAGCGGCTGTGCCTGGTGCGCTGGTCGCAGTGGCGGCGGCAAGTTCGCCCGCCTTGTCTCCCTTCTTGCGCAGAGCCAGTTCGATTTGTTCGAGCACGGCCTCCGGCGCATGCAGCCAATCCTTGGCGAGCACCTGCACCACCTGCCAGCCGAACGCATCGAGCACGCGCGGACGCGAGACGTAGCGTTCGAGCACGTTGCGGTTCTCGTAATGCGTGGCGGTGTCCACGAGGATGCCCAGTGCATAGTGGCCGGCCTCGGGCGCGCGTAGCGCAAGGTCGCAGCGGAAGCGCGACTGGCCCACCTGTTCATCGATTTCGTGGCCACGCGCACGCAGCGCGGCCGCGAGCTGCGCTGTCACCTCGTCGGCACGCGCATGCTGGGCGCTGCTGGCCCGCGTGAGTGGGTTCATGCCCTCGAGCACGCGCCGCGCGGTGGCCGAGTCGCCGCGCGACAGGCACTCCGCATAGCGCAGGAACTGCTTGAGGGCCGCGGCGCCTTCGTTGTGATCGTTGGTGATCGCCTCGTGGCGAATGGTCGAGACCACCGCCATGTGATGCCGTGCGCGGCTGAAGATCACGTTCAGCCGCTTCTCGCCGCCGCGCTGGTTGATCGGGCCGAAATTCATCAGCATGCGGCCGTCGGGGTTCGGGCCGTAGCAGATGCTGAGAATGATGATGTCGCGCTCGTCGCCCTGCACGTTCTCCAGGTTCTTGATGAAGAGACCGCAGAACTGGTCGTCTTCCTCGCGCACGTACTCGGCCTCGAGCCGCGCGGCGAAGTCGCTGTCGGTGGCCCCCAGCGCATCGAGCTCGGCCTCGATTTCGGTCTGCTGCGCTTCCGAGAACGCGACGATGCCGAGGCTGCGCCCGGTCTCGCGCTTGAGTAGTTCGCGCACCAGTTGTGCAATGTGGCGTGCCTCGCCGTCATTGATGCGGTTTTCGTAGACCGCATCGTTCACGCGGTGGAAGCTGATGGCGCGCGAGAGCAGGGCATCGACCTGCGCCGCCACCGATTCGTCAGTCGGGTTGCGCGACTGCACGAGGATCTCGTCGCGCGCGGCCGCGGGCAGGCTGCGGTCCGGAATGGTGAACAGGTTGCCCGCGTAGAAGGCTGCGTTCGAAAAACCGATGAGCGACTCGTAGCGGCTGCGATAGTGCCAGGCGAGCAGGGTGGCCGGCAGGTTGCGCGCGCCCTGGTTCAAGAGGCTGTCGGCATCGAGCACCACGGCGATGCGGTCGCCCTCGTCTTCCACCGACACCGTGTCGTCCTCCGGATCGCGGCCTGAGGAGAAGAAGCTCGTCGGCGGGAGCTGCATCTCGTCGCCCACCACGATGATCTGCGGCGCGCGGTAGAGCGCGGGCACGGCTTCTTCCACCGGAATCTGGCTCGCCTCGTCGAAGATCACCACGTCGAACAGATCGGCGGCGAGTGGCAGCGTGTCCGACACCGAGAGCGGGCTCATGAGCCAGATCGGTTTCATGTCGCGCACCACCTGCCCGGTGTCGCCGGAGGCGAGTTCCCGAATGGCCTTGTAGCGCATGGTCTTGCCGAACTCGTGTTCGAGTTCGCGCCGGCCCGCGCTGTAGCTTTTCTTGAAGAGCTTGCCGCCGGTGTCGAGCTGGCTTGCGGGCAGGGCGCTCTTCTGCACATGGTCGCGAAAGCGCTGGCGCACCGCGGCGGCAAGGGTGCGGGCGTTGCGGTCGAGCAGCTTGCGTTCCCCCTCGCCCAGGCGCTGCGCATGGCGCGCGAGCGCGGCACTGTCGAAACGCGGCAGCCAGCGCTCGGTGCGGTAGACCCGCTCCAGCCCTTCGTGCGCCACGGCGTATTCGACCGCGTCGGGCGCGAGCGGCAGCGTGCGCAGCGCCCTGGCCACCGCCGGATCGGCATCGGCCAGTTCCTGCAAGTGGGGCAGCACCGTCGGCAGGGTGTCGGCCTGCTCGCGCATCGTGCGGGCCAGCGCTTCGAGCGACGCCAGCGGCTGGGCGGCAGGGTCGGCCAACAGGTCGAGCCACAGGGCATCGAGCGCGTCCGTGCGCTGGCCGAGGGCGGCCAGCCGTTCGACGTTGCGGCTCGCGCCGGGTTCGGTGCGCAGGTGTGCATGGAAGGCTGCACGCACGCCGTTGCCGGTGCCATCGCCGCGGCGCAGGGTGTCGAGCTGCTGCACGAATTCGTCAGGGTCGGTGCACCCGTAGGTGGCTTCGATCTGCGCCGCCTGCTTGCCGACGGCCGAGCGGGCCGTGTGCTCGGCCAGCAGTTCCTCGAGCACCTGGCTGGGCAGCGGGCGGACTGCGTGCTTGGCGAACTCATAGCGGCGCTTGAGCTCGCCCGACAGCCGCCACCACGAGGGCTGGAGCCAGCGCAGCAAGGAGCCCTGTTGCGCCTTGGCCTGTGCGAGGCCGGCTTCGGTGTCGCCCGGCGAGAACTTGTCGCGCCAGTGGATCGTGCGCTCGAGGGCTTCCTTGAGCACCTGCTGCAACGCACGGCGCTGCGTCATCGCCTCGCCGAAAGCGAGGCTGGTGGGGTGTGCGGTGTCGAGCAGTGAGAGATGCCCGCGCGCGGCGAGCGCAGCCACGCGGCGTGCGTCGGCCACCACGGCCAGTGCGTCGCCCCAGAGGGCACGGGCGTCGGCGAGCGGCGGCCAGGCTTCGATGAGTGCATCGCGGTGCGGGCCGATCTGTTCCGCCGCGCGGTCGCCGAGTTCGACCAGCCGCGCGAGCGGCCGCTCCTGTCGCAGCAGCGCCGGTGCGAGCTGCGCGAAGGCATGCTGCGCAAGATACGGCACGCCCAGGCTTTCGGTCACGGCGAGGTGCAGGCGGGCGATCAGGTCGGCATGGCGGCGCCAGGCCGCGAAGGTGGGCAGGGCCTCGGCCTGCAACGGCGTGAGCGCCGGGTCGTGCGGCTTGAGCGCGATCAGCCGCGCCATCAGCGTACGCACCGTCACGGCCAGGTGTTCGGGTGCTTCGCGCATCGCGGCGTCGAACCGCTCCAGCGCCTTCAGGTCGGCGTCCATGGTGTCGACGAGCTGCGTGCGCTCGCGGGTCTCGGCCTCCAGTTCCTCGGGCGACGCGAGCCAGTGCTCGTAGGTCTTCTTGAGGTTCTGCACGAAGGCCTTCTTGTCGCCCTGCGAGTCATGAATCATGCAGCAGAGTTCGTCCAGCCCCTGCTGCCGCAGCCGGTGGAACACCACGTCGATGGCGGCGCGCTTCTCGCAGACGAAGAGCACGCGCTGGCCGCGGCCCACGTAGTCGGCGATGAGGTTGGTGATGGTCTGCGACTTCCCCGTGCCGGGTGGCCCCTGGATGATGTAGCTGGTGCCGGTGCGCGCCAGCGCCACGGCGGCGGTCTGCGTGGCGTCGGCCTGCACCACGGGCCACTGGTCGGCCAGCGGCAGCGCGGCCGGCGGTTCGGCATCGACCTGGCGCGGCTGCAGTGAGAACACGCGGTCGAAGGCCTCGCTCGCGATTTCGGTTTCGCTCAGGGCCGAGTAGTCGCGCACCAGGGACATCTTGCGATGGTTGAAATTGCCGAGCGTCACCGAGGTGAGGTCGACGTCCCACTGGTAGGGGTTGCCGGTGCTTTCGCGCAGCGTGAAAGTCTCGCGCTCGGTCTGGGCTGCGGTGGAGGCCATCTGCGGTGCGCGCGGCCCGGGCCGGGCGCCGACCGCATCGCGCAACGGCAGCGGGACCGGCCGCACCTTCGCGTGAAAGAGCTGAAGGCCGAGCGGGCGGAAGTCGTCGCGCGCGTAGCTGAAGTCCTGCGCCGCGACGGGTTGCGCACCGGGGTTGCGCACACGGGCACGGCGCTTGAACTGTTCGAGCCGCTGGCGGGCACGCTGATGAATCAGTTCGATTTCGGGCTGCTTCACGAGCCGCAGCTGCACGCCGGGCTCGCTGGCCGCGATCTGTGCGGCGAGCTGGGCATGGAACTGCTCGATGGTGGTTTCGCGCAGATCCACCGTCTCGGGCAGCACGATGCCGTAGAGCTGGCGCAGGTGGTGCCGCAGCGTCGGGTTGACCTGGGCTTCGCTCGAGGCGGCTTCAAGCAGGTACTGGTCTTTCACGCCCTTCTTGCGCGTGAGTTCGACCGACAGCATCAGGAGCGGCGACGCGATGCGCTCGGCCCGCTCGGTCTCTCCTTCTTTCAGGTTGTGCCAGCGCAGGAAGGCGATCACCAGCGACAGCTGCGAGAAGCCGTACTCGGAGCGGTCGCGTCGCGCCTCCTGCAGGATGCGGTCGAGCGCGCCCGGCAGGTAGGGCTGGTCTTCGAAGCGCAGCCAGCGCGCGAGCGGCACGGGGTCGCAGGTGGCGATGTCGCTCGCAAAGCGGCCGTCCCACACGCAGAGCTGGTCGACGCGGATGTTCTTGATGTCGACCACCAGCGGCACGCTCGCCACCGTGAGGTTCACGTGCGTCTGGCTGGGTTTGAAATGCAGCAGGCGGTTGCGTCGCGAGAGGTCGAAGAGGCGGTCGCGCAGGTGCAGGCGGATTGCTTGGCGGCGCTGGCCCGCGCCGTCCCTGGCGGGCGCGATGCGGTCGAGGCCGAGGTCCAGGGGCTGGTCACGGTAGGTTTCGAGCCGGCGAATCACCGAGGGCAGGTCGCGCGCGCGTTCGTGGCGGTCGAGCGCGGTCATCTCGCCGATCACCGCAGCCACCACCGGGTGCAGGCGGCGGTTGAGTGCGAACAGGTTGCCGCGGCTCGCGACAAAGCGGCTCAGGTCCTCGGTGTCGGTGAAGTCGAGCCCGCACGAGAGGCTGGCGAGCACCTGGCCGAGGCAGAGGATGTCGGTCAGCGCGTCGTGATGCCCGAAGCGCAACTCCCATGCGGTGTAGCCGGGCAGGTACACGGGGCGCGTCGGCAGGGCGTCGGGCGAGGCGTCGGCCATGAGCGCAAGGTTTTCGACCGACACGCCTTCGTCGGCATCGAGCGTCACGCGGTGTTCGCCGACCACGCGCAGCACGGAAGCCGCGGGCTGTTCGAGCGGTGCGATGGCTTCGCGGTTCTGGCGCGGCTCTGCGCCTGTGGGCTGTGCGAGCGCGAGGGCGGGTGCGTCGTCGACACGGTAGGCGAAGGCGCTGCCGAGCGCAGCGACCTTGCCTTGGTCGTGCAATGCGGACACTTCGCGCAGCAGTGGCAGCGCGAGGCTCAGCACGTCGTCGGTCTGCAGGCCGCCGTGGGCGTCGGCGGTGTCCAGCAGCTGCAGCAGAGGAGAGACGGCGGGTGTCGTCATACGGATGCGCCCTGAAGATGTTGGGCCGCTGCCTTTTCAAGCAGGCTGGCGGCATCGCGCTTCACGCGGGTCAGGCTGCGCTTGGGAAAACGAATGTCTTTCACGACGCGCTGTTCGAGCTGGTCGGCGCAGCCCATGGCTTCGGCCAGACCGAGCGCGGCGGCGAGCGTGATGTCGTCGAGGTCGGGGTCGGCCGCGACGAAATCGACCAGCACGCTGGCCAGGTAGTCGTGCACGCCAGCCGGCACCGGCGCGGGCGGCGGCATGGTCGCCGAGGGCGGCGCGAAGTTCGGGAAGAAGCGGCGCGCGTGGGCCAGCAGCGATTCGGACTGCAGGAACGGGCGCTGCAGCAACTGGGCGATGGTCTCGCGCGTCAGTGCATTGGCGCGCTGCTGGCCGAGCAGGTCGAGCGTGGCGATGTCCAGCGGGCCTTCGAGCGCGCCCGCCAGCCATTCGTCGGCTTCGGGCTGGCGCTCGGTCCACAGGCGCAACGCTCGCGCTCGCACGAACACCTCGGGGTGGCTGGTGCCGCGCGTCTGGAGTTCGGGCTCGGCGCAGATCTCGTCGGCCTGCCGCAGGTAGCTCGCCGCGTTGACCTGCGCGAGGCCGGTCTGCACCTTGACCAGCGCGGTGACCGCGGGTTCGAATGCCGCGCAGGCGATGCAGGCACCGCGGTCGGCAAAGGCCTCGGTGTAGAGGCCGTAGCGGCGCGCCGCATGCAGGTGGCTCGCGTCGGCGCGCGAATCGGCGGCCGCGGCCTGCAGGATGCGGTCGACCACGTGGTACTTGCCGCCGTCGCGCTCCCACAGCAGGTAGTGCGCGAGTTCATGGCCGAGCACGGCCTGCAGCTCGGGGCCCTGCAGGCGTTCCAGCAGCGGGCCCGAGAGCACGATGTGCGCCTCGCCAGGCAGGAAGTAGAGCGTGGCGTTCATCGTGCCGTCGCCCGCCTGGTAAAGCGTGACGCGTGCCGTGATGCCCATGCGCTGCGCGGCCGCGGTGCAATGCGCGTGCAGATCGGGATGGGCATCGGCATCGAGCCGGTACGAATTGCGCAGCAGGTCGGCGCGCACTGCCGCGGCATGCTCCTCGCGCGCTTCAGCCGAGGCAGCCCAGCGCCAGACCTCGGGCTCGTTCGCTTGCAGATGGGCGGCAAGTGCTTGCTGGTAGGGGAGCGGGGTCAGGTCTTCGAGGCGAACGGCGGGAGTGGTTTCGACCATGTCAGGAGCGCCAGGCAATGAGTTGCCGACGATCCTAAACGAGCGGCTGTGCTCAGTGCGCCATCGGCGCCACGGCGAGATCGGGCATCACGTTCATGATGCGCAGCGTCTGCTGCACCACCTGGCTGAACACCGGCGCCGCCACCAGACCGCCGAAGTACTTGCCGGCGCTCGGCTCGTCGACCATCACCGCGACGATGATGCGCGGCTTGTCGATGGGCGACATGCCCGTGTACCAGGCGCGGTACTTGTTGCCCGCGTAACCCTTGCCGACCTGCTTATGCGCGGTGCCTGTCTTGCCGCCCACCGAATAGCCCTCGGTCTGTGCCAGCGGCGCGGTGCCGCCGGGCGCGGCCGCCAAGTGCATCATCTGGCGCACCTCGCTCGCCACCAGCGGCGAGAACACCTGCACGCCGGCCGGCTGCTCGCCGTTGTTCTTCAGCAGGTTCACCGGGATCACCTCGCCGTCGTGGGCGAAGGCGGTGTACGCATGCGCGATCTGGAACAGCGAGGCCGACAGGCCGTAGCCATAGGACATGGTGGCCTGCTCGATCGGGCGCCATGACTTCCATGGCCGCAGCCGCCCCGTCACCGCACCGGGAAAGGGCGTCTGCGGCTTCTGCCCGAGGCCGACGGCCGTGAGCGAGTTCCACATCTCCTCGGCCGACATGCGTTGCGATATCTTGGTGGCTCCCACGTTGCTCGACTTCTGGATCACGCCCTCGACCGTGAGCACGCCGAAGTTCTCGTCGTCATGGATGGTCGCGCCCGACACGGTGATGCGTCCCGGGTTGGTGTCGATGATGGTCTTGGGCGTGACGCGGCCCAGTTGCAGCGCGGTGGCAACGGTGATTGGCTTCATCGTCGAGCCGGGCTCGAACACGTCGGTCATCGCGCGGTTGCGCAGCTGCTCGCCGGTGAGATTGCGGCGATCGTTGGGGTCGTAGCTCGGGTAATTGGCCATGGCCAGCAGTTCGCCCGTCCGGGCGTCGACCACCACCACGCTGCCGGCGTGCGCCTTGTTGGCGATGACGGCGTCGCGGATCTTTTCGTAGGCGAAGAACTGCACGCGGTCGTCGATGCTCAGCTGGACGTCGTGGCCATCGGTCGGCGGCACCTGGTCCTCGGTGTCCTCGACGATGTGCCCCAGCCGGTCCTTGATGACGTGGCGCGAGCCGGATGTGCCGGCCAGTTCGTGGTTGAAGGCAAGCTCCACGCCTTCCTGCCCGGTGTCCTCCACGTTGGTGAAGCCGGCCAGGTGCGCCGCCGCCTCGCCCTCGGGGTACTGGCGGCGGTAGTCGCGCCGCAGGTAGATGCCCTTGATGCCGAGCGCCGCGATCTCCCGGCCGAGCGACGGGTCGACCTGGCGCTTGATCCAGACAAAGCTCTTGTCCTCGTCCTCGAGCTTCTTGTCGAAATCCTTTTGCGGCATGCCAAGCAACCTGGCCGCCTGCTTGAGCTTGGCCTGCACCGCCGGGTCGTCGCGCTCGATGTCCTCGGGAATGGCCCAGATGCTGGGCGCGGGAACGTCGGAGGCCAGGATCATCCCATTGCGGTCGAGGATGCGGCCGCGGTTCGCAGGCAGTTCCAGCGTGCGCAGGTAGCGCACATCGCCCTGGTGCTGGAAGAAGTCGTTGTCGAAGATCTCGATGTAGGCCGCACGGCCCGCCAGCAGCACGAAGCCGAAGGCGATGCTGGCGACGATGAACTTGCTGCGCCACACGGGCGTGGGACTGGCAAGCAGCGGACTGCTGCCGTAGCGGATGCGGCCGTTGGGATTCATCTTGTGCGGGCATGGCACCCGGCTGTTGTTGTCCGCCGGTAGACAACGGGGCATCGGACGAGTTCCGGGCGGTGGTCCGAAACCGCCCGGAATCGATGCGCAAATCGATGCTGCGCCGTCAGCGCTTGGGACGCAGCGAGACGATCAGGGACGGGAAGATGCGCCCGTCCGTATCACGCGGCAGCTTGTCGGTCTTGTGCAGGCCGCGTTCCGCGGCTTCGTCCCAGGCAGGGAGCCCGCTCGACTTGGTGAGCTTGACGCCGACGATGGTGCCGTCTGGCGCGAGATTCACTTCGAACTCTGCCGCGGGGTTGCCGTTCACCGTCTCCGCATCGGGGAAGGTGATGTTCGGCCGCACCGCCGCTGCAATGCGTCCCGCATAGCCGCTCGACGGCCCGGACGAACGCAGCGCCGTGCCCTTTGAATCGTCGGCGCCGCTCGCACCGGCCAGGCCCTGCATGCGCTTGAGCGTTGCGGCGCGGTCGGCAGCCGCCTGCTTGGCGGCAGCTTCCTGCTGCTTTTTCGCTTCGGCCTGCTTGGCCTCGGCTTCCTGCTGCTTCTTCTGCTGCTCGGCCAGCTTTTTCTGCTGTTCCTTCTTGCGCTCGGCTTCGTCTTCGGCGCGCTGCTTGGCCTCGAGCTCTTTCTTGCGCTGCTGTTGCTGGCGCTCGAGCTCGCGTTCCTTTTGCTCTTTTTCTTCCTTGAGCTTTTTCTCGCGCTCCAGGGCGATGTCAGGTGCACGCGGCGGTGGCGCGGGCTCCGGGGCCTTCACTTGCGGCGGCGGCGGCGGCGGGGGCGGTGCGGGCGCAGGCGGCGGTGGTGCGGGGGCGGGCGTGGGCGCTTGCGGTGCGGACAGGCGCGGCGCAGCCTGCTGCACCGTGGAAGACCACAGCTCCGCATCGACAGCGCCGTCGTCGGCCTCGCTGCGCCAGCGCACTCCCCACGTCAGCGCCGCGATCAGGAGTGCATGCGCGACCAGTGCGAGCATCACCGCGCGCGGCGTGCCGCGCTGCGGTGGTGGTGCGAACTCGGGGCGATCCAGGGCGAGCGACATGCCTTATTTGCCGCCCGTGGTGGTGACGGACAGGCCCACGCGCTCGATGCCGCTGCGCTTGAGCTGGTTCATCGCCTTCACGACGGTTTCGTACTTGACGGACTTGTCGGCGCTGATGACCACGGGGCGCTGGTCGTCGCCGCCCTGGGCGGTCTTGGCCGCGGAGCCGATCTGGGTCATGGGAATCGACGCGCCGCCGCTGCCGGTGGACGGGTCTTTCTTGATCTGAACTTCGTCGTCGCTCTTGATGACGATCTCGATCGGCTTGTCGGGCTGCTTGTTGGCGCGGTCGACCGAGGGCAGGTTGATCACGCTCGGCGTGATGAGCGGCGCCGTGACCATGAAGATGATCAACAGCACCAGCATCACGTCGATGAACGGGACCATGTTGATCTCGTTGATCGTGCGGCGGCCTCGGCCCCGGGATGAAACGGCGGGCATGCGCTGGACCTCCGTTCAGCGGTTGGCCGGAGCCGCCGAAGTTGCCGACGCCACCGCGGCCGGGTTGGCCGAGAGGTTGCGCTGCAGGATGTTGGAGAACTCCTCGATGTAGGTCTCCAGGGCAATGGCGATCTTGTCGATCTCGCGCGCAAAGCGGTTGTAGCCCACCACGGCCGGGATGGCGGCGAACAGGCCGATGGCGGTGGCCACCAGCGCTTCGGCAATGCCGGGCGCGACGGTGGCCAGCGTCACTTGCGCGAGCGCGGCCAGGCCGGTGAAGGCATGCATGATCCCCCAGACGGTGCCAAAGAGGCCGACGTAGGGCGACACCGAACCGACGGTCGCGAGGAACGACAGGTTCTGCTCGGCCGCGTCGAGTTCGCGCTGGAAGCTCGCGCGCATGGCACGGCGGGCGCCGTCGAGCAGGGTGGGGGCGTCGCTCACGTGGCGCTCGCGCAGCTTCTGGTACTCGCGCATGCCCGAAGCGAAGATGCGCTCCATGGGGCCGGCGAACTTGGCGTTCTGCGCGGCCGAGGCAAACAGTTCGTTCAGGCTGGTGCCCGACCAGAATTCGCGCTCGAAGTCGTCGTTGAGCGCGCGCATGCGGCGCAGGGAAAAGTACTTGCGGATGATCGCGGCCCAGCTGGCGATCGAGACGATCACGAGCAAGAGCACGACCAGTTGCACCACGAAGCTCGCATGGAGCAGGAGATTGATGATGGAGAGGTCTTGGTTCATGGCTTGAAAGGTTGAGTCATGGAGCCGCCGCAGCGCTCCAGGGTTCCCGAAACTTGGCTCGGTATGCGCGCGGGGCGCAACGTGGAAGCATCCACCCAGCCGATGCGGATCGTGCCTTCGCACAGCAGGACGGGTGCCGAGGCTCCTGTACGCTCTTGCTCTGTTTTTGATAGCACGCGTTGACCGATTATCAACGACGCAGTGCCCAGTTGTTGAAGATCGGCTGTAACCAGCAGTTCGTCGTCCAGGCGGGAAGGGCGATGATATTTGAGCTGCGTTTCGCTCACCACGAACTGGCCGCCGGTTTCCTCGCGCAGCTTTCGCTGCTCCACGCCCAGCGAGCGCAGCCATTCGGTCCGGCCGCGTTCCATGAACTTGAGGTAGTTGGCGTAGAACACGATGCCGCCGGCGTCGGTGTCTTCCCAGTAGACGCGGATCGGAAACGCGTAGCTCATCGGGCGGGGTTCGCGATCATGGCGCGCAGGCGTTCGACGGATTCCTGCAGATGCGCCATGGAACTGGCGGTGGAGAAGCGCACGAACTTGGCCGTCTCGGCGGTGCCGAAATCGCGCCCGGGCGTGACGGCGACGTGGGCGCGCTTCATGGTTTCGAAAGCGAAATCCCAGCTGCCCGAAATGCCCAGCTTCTCGGCGATCCGGGTGCAGTCGGCCCAGGCGTAGAAGGCACCGTCGGGCACCACCGGCACGTCGAGGCCCAGTGCGTTGAGCTGCGGAATAAACCAGTCGCGACGCGCCTTGAACTCCGCGCGGCGGCGTTCGTATTCGGCAATGCTCGGTTCCTCGAAGCAGGCCAGCGCGGCGTATTGCGACACCGTGCTGGGGCAGATGAAGAGGTTTTGCGCAAGCCGTTCGATCACGGGCACCAGTGCTTCCGGCACCACCAGCCAGCCCAGGCGCCAGCCGGTCATGTTGAAGTACTTGCTGAAGCTGTTGATGCTGATGACGTTGTCGTCGATGGCCAGCGCCGTCTGGCCGAAAGTTTCGTCGTACGAGAGGCCCAGGTATATCTCGTCGATCAGCGTGATGCCGCCGCGCTGCGACACCACTTCGTGGATGCGGCGCAGTTCGTCGGGCGCGATCGAGGTGCCCGTGGGGTTGGAGGGCGAGGCCAGCAGCACGCCGCGCGTCTTGTCGGTCCATGCGGCCTCCACCTTGGCGGCGGTGAGCTGGAAGCGCTCTTCGGCCGTGGTCGGTATCAGCACGGCCTTGCCGTCCGCGGCGCTCACGAAGTGGCGGTTGCAGGGGTAGCTGGGGTCGGGCAGCAGGATCTCGTCGCCGGATTCGATGAGTGCGAGGCAGGCCAGCTGCAATGCGGCCGAAGCCCCCGCGGTCACCACGATGCGGCGGGCCGGCACGTCGACGCCGAAGCGCTGCGCGTACCAGCCGCTGATGCGCTCGCGCAGCAGGTCGAGGCCGGTGGCCTGGGTGTACTGAGTGGCACCGGCACGCACGGCGCGCGCGGCGGCTTCCTGCACCAGCGGTGGCGCGGTGAAGTCGGGCTCGCCGATGTTCAGGAAGATCATCGGCCGGTCGGTGTGGGCCACCTCGCGCGCGAGCACACCGGCGGCCTTGGCGACCTCCATCACATAGAAGGGTTCGATGCGCTGTGCGCGCGCCGAAATCTTCACGTCCTGGCCTTGCCCGAGGCCCGGTCGGCCTCGACCTCGGCAGCGCGCAGTTGAGGCGCCAGGCCGTTGAGCACGGCGTTGACGTACTTGTGACCGTCGGTGCCGCCGAATTCCTTGGCAAGCTCGATGCATTCATTCAGCACCACACGCCATGGCACGTCCAGGCAGTGCTGGAACTCGTACACGCCGATCCACATGACGGCATGTTCGATGGGCGATATTTCTTCGAACTTGCGATCGAGCAGCGGCCGGATCAGTGCGTCGAGTTGCTCGGCGCCTTCGATGGAACCGTGCAGCAGCGCGTCGTAGTGCGCAGCGTCGGCCTTGTGAAAACCCGCGAGGTCGCGCGTGAAGTGATCGATCTCGGTCGGGTCGTTGCGGCCCACCAGGTGTTGGTAGAGCGCCTGCAGCGCGAATTCGCGCGCGCGGCTGCGGTTCGACTTGGCCGACGCCTTGCGCGCGCCCGTGCTGGTGAGTCCGGTGCGCGCCTGGCGGGGCTTGGCGCCTGCTGTCTTGTTGTTGTCTTCGGTCATTTGAGGGAGGCCAGCAATTGCGCCATCTCGACAGCCACCTGGGCCGCATCGCGGCCTTTGTCGGTCTGCCGGGCAATGGCTTGCTCCATGTTTTCGGTCGTGAGGATCGCGTTGGCGACGGGAAGGCGGTGGTCGAGCGCAACGCGGCTCACACTCGCGCCCGATTCGTTGGCCACCAGTTCGAAGTGGTAGGTCTCGCCGCGGATGATGCAGCCCAGCGCCACCAGCGCGTGGTAGCCGCCGCGCACGGCCATCGCTTGCAGGGCCACGGGCACTTCGAGCGCGCCGGGAACCTGTACATGATGGATGTCGTCTGCGGCGACGCCGAGCTTCTCGAGTTCGGCGAGGCAGGCCGCGGCCAGCCCGTCGGTGATGTCGGCGTTGAAGCGTGCTTGCACGATACCGATGCGCAGCCCTTTTCCGTCGAGCGGCTTTGCATCCGCGCCCTTGTTTGCACCTTGCATGTCGTGTCAGTCTTTCGTGAGGTAGCCGGCAATTTCGAGGCCGTAGCCTGCGGCCATGCTCGGCATGCGGCGGGGCGTGCCGAGCAGGTTCATCTTGTGCACGCCGCATTCGCGCAGGATTTGCGCACCGATGCCGTAGCTGCGCAGGTCCATGCGGCCACGCTCGGGGGCTTGCGCGGGGCGCGCGGTGCCGTCGAACTGCGCGAGCAGCTCGCCGGCCGTTTCGCCGCAATTGAGCAGCACGGCCACGCCCTTGCCTTCGTTCGCGATGTGCGCCAGGCTGGCGTCCAAGCTCCACGAGTGCAGCGAGCGGTTGATCTCGAGCGCGTCGAGCACCGAGAGCGGCTCGTGCACGCGCACAGACACCGTGTCTTCGGGTTCCCACTTGCCGCGCACCAGTGCAAGGTGCACGCCGCGGCTCGGCTTGTCGGTGAAGGCGTGGGCGGTGAAGGTGCCCCAGGCGGTCTGGATGTCGCGGCAGCCGACTTTTTCAACCAGCGATTCGGTACGGCTGCGATGCTCGATGAGCGCGGCGATGGTGCCGATCTTGAGCCCGTGCTCGGCCGCAAAAACCTGCAGGTCGGGCAGGCGCGCCATCGTGCCGTCTTCGTTCATCACCTCGCAGATCACCGAGGCGGGCGAGCAGCCGGCCATGGCCGCGAGGTCGCAGCCGGCTTCGGTATGGCCGGCGCGCATGAGCACGCCGCCGTCCACCGCCTGCAGCGGAAAGATGTGGCCGGGCTGCACCAGGTCGCTGGCCACGGCATTGCGCGCCACGGCCGCCTGCACGGTGCGCGCACGGTCGGCGGCCGAGATGCCGGTGGTCACGCCTTCGGCCGCTTCGATCGAGACGGTGAAGGCGGTCGAATGCTTGGCGCCGTTGCGGGACACCATGGGCGGCAGTTGCAGCCGCTCGCACATTTCGCGCGAGAGCGTGAGGCAGATTAGGCCGCGCGCATGGCGGGCCATGAAGTTGATGGATTCGGGCGTGATGTGGTCGGCCGCAATGACGATGTCGCCTTCGTTCTCGCGGTCTTCCTCGTCCACCAGAATGACCATGCGGCCGGCGGCGAGCTCGGCCACGATCTCCTCGACGGAGGAAATCGGCGCGGGTGCCCGCGAAGTGCGGGGCGCGCCGATGGGTGTGACGGAAGCGTTCATTCGGCAGTGTCCTTGGAATACGTGGATTGCGTGGAGGCCATGGGTGAGGGCGCAAGAACGCCGGCCTGGAGCATCCGCTCCACGTAGCGCGCCACGGTATCGATTTCGAGATTGACCTGGGAGCCCGACTTCAGGTCGCCCAGCGAGGTGTTCTCGACGGTGTGCGGAATCAGGTTGATGCTGATCTCGCTGCCATCGGCGCTGTCGTCCACGCTGTTGACGGTCAGGCTCACGCCGTTGATCGTGATGGAGCCCTTGTAGGCCAGAAAGCGCGCCAGTGCGTGCGGTGCGAGCACGCGCAGCTCCCAGCTTTCGCCGACCGGTGCAAAGTGGCTCACTCTGCCGATGCCGTCCACATGGCCCGAGACGATGTGGCCGCCCAGCCGGTCGCTGGCGCGCAGCGCCTTCTCGAGGTTGATGCGGGCGCCGTCTTCAGTGAGGCCCGCGGTCTTGTCGAGGGATTCGGCCGAAATGTCGATGGTGAACTGCTGCTGCGCAGGATCGAGGGTGGTGACGGTCATGCACGCGCCGTTGAGCGCAATGCTGTCGCCGAGCCCGACATCGTCGAGATACCCGTCGGGCACCGAAATGCCGAGTCTTTTGCCGTAGGAGGAGGAGGGGCCGAGGTCGTGGATGGCGGCGATGCGCCCCACGCCGGTAATGATTCCGGTGAACATTCGTGCATTTTCGCAGATGCGTGAGCCCCCCGGCTTTTCATGGCGCTTTAGGGCGATGTGATCCGTCCCCTGAAAGCGCGAGGCGATTAGAAGTTGTCGCGTCCGCTCACCCGCGACACGATCCGAATATCTGGTCCCAGCATCTCCACCGACTTGAATTCGAGCGGCAGCGCGGCCGCCAACGTGGTGAGCGGGCCCTCGGCGTGCAGGTGGCTTGCCATCTCCAGGCCGCTGCCGATCAGCTTGGGTGCCAGATAGATCAGCAGTTCGTCGACACAGCCTTCGCGAATCAACGAGCCGTTCAGCTTGTGGCCGGCCTCGACATGAAGTTCGTTGACGCCGCGCTGAGCCAGGTCTTGCAGCATGGCGGCCAGGTCGACCTTTCCGCTTGCGTTGGGCAGGCAGGTGATCGTGGCACCCCGTGCCTCCAGCGCCTTGGCGCGGGCTTCGTTGCGCGCTGCGGCATAGATCCACACCGGCCGGCCTGCTATGAAAACATGAGCGTCAGGCGGCGTCTGCAAATGGCTGTCGACCACCACCAGATGCGGTTGGCGCGGCGTATCGACCAGGCGCACGTCGAGGCGGGGGTTGTCTTCGAGCACGGTGCCCACGCCGGTCAGTACCGCGCTGGCACGGGCGCGCCAGGCGTGGCCGTCGGCGCGGGCGGCTTCGGAGGTGATCCATTGGCTCACGCCGTTGGCCAGGCCGGTCTTGCCGTCGAGCGAGGCCGCCACCTTGAGGCGCACCCAGGGCAGCTTGCGGACCATGCGGCTGAAGAAGCCGATGTTGAGCTCGCGCGACTCGGCGGCGCCCGGGCCGGTTTCCACCTGGACGCCGGCCGCGCGAAGACGCGCGAAGCCCTGGCCGGCCACCAGCGGATTCGGATCGGCCAACGATGCCACGACCCGACCGATGCCGGCCGTAATGAGGGCGTCGCAGCAGGGGCCGGTGCGCCCGTGGTGCGAGCAGGGCTCGAGCGTGACGTACGCGGTGGCGCCCTCGACTGCATGGCCCTTGGCCGTCGCATCGCGCAGCGCCATTACTTCCGCATGCGGCCCACCGGCCTGCTGGGTATGGCCTTGGCCCAGCACCCGGCCCTCTGCATCGCACAGCACGCAGCCGACGCGCGGGTTGGGGTCGGTCAGCAACAGCGCGGCGGAAGCCAGCCGCAAGGCGGTGGCCATGTGCTGCGCGTCTTGTTCAGGAGAGGGCATGGACTGCGAGAAGAATTATTTAACACCTGGGCCGCCGGATCATACGAGCGGCAGTCCAAAGCGGATGAACGGTAAATCCACCGCTGAAGGCAATGCCTACGCTCCGGATTCGATGGCAGGAATAAAGAAGCAACACAAGTTGCAGGACGGGAGGACATCGAAAAATGACGACCACAAGACGGTCCGGCGCGGGCTTTTCGCTCGTGGAGGTGCTCGTTTCAGTTGCCGTGCTGAGCATCGGCCTGCTGGGCGCGATTGGCATGCTGCTGGCGGCGGTGCGCGCGGGCAAGGAGGCCGCCACGTTCAATGCGGCGGTTGGGCTCGTGCGCGACTTGTCGGAAAAGGTTCGCATGAACCCGGGCGTCGCGGCAGGCAACGGCGCGGCCAACACCTATCTGGTCGATCGCTCGGCCGAGGGTGCCGCTTCGAGCCCCGCGACCGGCGGCTGCGCGGCGCCAGGTGCGACCTGCGACGCAGCGGGTCTGGCCGCGTGGGACATGGACGAATGGATACGCCGAGTCGCCAAGGCGTTGCCTGGCGCCCGGGTGCGCGTGTGCTTCGACGACAAGCCTTGGAACGCGGCGGCCGGCGAATTCGCCTGGACATGCAGCCAGAGCGGCCGCAGCCTGGTCGCAAAGCTTGGCTGGACACCGCATGCCGATGCATCAAGCGGCAGGCAGAAGGGCGAATCGCAACGGGAGCTTCCACCGCGTCTCGTGATGCAGCTGGTCTCTGGCTGGGCGCAGGCTGGCCATGACGGCTCCTGACGCCGCACGGCCTTGCCGCGAGCAAGGCATGACGCTCGTCGAACTGCTGGTCGCCATGGCTGCCGGGCTGCTGGTCGTGCTTGCGGCCACGGCAACCTTCCTCGGCAGCAAGCAGCTCTTCGTTGCCAACGCGGAAGCGCAGGCGGTAGAAGATTCGCTGAGGTTCGCAGGTTTCGTCGTCCGAGGTGTCGTGCGTCAGGCCGGCTATTCCGATTACGCGCCCGACCACACCGCCGCGGACGGCACCGTGGTCATTGCCAGCAGTGCCAATCTGGCGGCTTCTGCGGACGATCCGTCCGACCTCGACATCGTCGGCGCGAGCAATGCCAAGGTCAGCGCCACAGGCGAAAGCCACGGCACCCACAACAGCAAGGGCGTGAACGGAAGCGACTCGCTTCGCGTGCGCTTCTTCGGCCGCAGCCGCACCGGGGGCGACGGTACCGAGCCCGATGGCACCATGGTCGACTGCATGGGAATCGCGCAGGCCGGGCCGTCGACCGGCAAGCCGGCGCTTGCCGATCGTGCGTGGAGCTTCTTCCACGTCGCCGAAGCGGCCGACAAAGAGCCCGAGCTCTGTTGCAAGTACCACAGCGAAACGGCGGACACGTTCAGGTCCGAGACGCTCGCACGCGGCATCGAGGTGTTCAAGGTCATCTACGCCTACGACGGCAACGGCGATGGCGTGCCCGAGCGTTGGCTCGACGCCGCGCAACTGGAGGCGCAGGCGGGATCGGTAGCGGCCATCAATGGCGAATGGCGCAAGGTCGTCGGCCTGCGCATCGGCATGGTCGCGCGCAGTGGCCGCAACAACAGCTGGGCTCGTGTGCAGGGCGAACCGCTGTACCCGCTGGGCGCGGAGTTCTCGAGTACAAGTTTCAAGCCCCCGGCCGATGGCAGGCTGCGGCGCACCTCGACCTTAACGGTCATGCTGCGCAACGTCATGAAAGAGCCGGTGCCGTGACCCGCGCGGATCGCTTGCCGCAGCGAGGCTTCTCGTTGATCGTGGTGCTGTTGATGCTGGTCATTGCCATGGTGCTGGGCATCGGTGCGGCACAGGTTTCTTTGGTGGGCGAGCGAAGTGCGCGCAACGACCGTGACACCGAGGTTGCGTTCCAGGCCGCGGAAGCCGCGCTCGTCGACGCCGAACGCGACGTGCTCGGCCCCAATTCCAGCGCGGCTCAGCGCCTCTGTCTTTTCAGCGGCAGCGATATCTCGGCCTTCGTCCCCGGATGCGGTGGCGCGGGCATGCGACAAGGGCTGTGTGCGCCCGCCGAGGCCGGCGACAAGCCAGCCTGGATGACCGCCGACTTCGCGGCCGACAGCACGACATCCGTCGTCTACGGCACCTTCACCGGACAAAGCTTTGCCTCGGGCGGCGAAGCCACGAAAGCGCGCGCCGGAACGTTGCCGGTACGTGCGCCGCGCTACATCGTGGAGGCGGTTCGCAATCTCGGCGGCTGGCAGTCGGGCCAGTTGCAAAGCGCGAGCGCGCGCAATGCCTCGCATCTCTTTCGCGTCACGGCCATCGGCTACGGCATGCAAGAGGACACGCAAGTGGTTTTGCAGACCAATCTGTACAAGGCTGGCGCGAGTCCCGGCTGCCCCTCCTGAGTTTCTTCACCTGGAAACGGAAACCGAATGCGTTCTCTTGATAACCGTGGAATCGCGATGGTGCTCATCGCCGCGATGGGCCTCTGCGTCGCTCCGCATGCATTGGCGGCAGAGGCGGTCGAACTTCCGGCTGAAGCGCTGTCGTCCATGGCATCGCGCACCGATCCCAACCTGGTGATCGACCTCGCGCTGGAGTTCTCCAATGCCGGGGCCGCCTACCGCGGCAGCTTCGACTGGAAGAAGGTCTACCGCGGCTACTGGGACCCGATGGCCTGCTACGGCTATGCGGCGGCCGATGGTTATTTCAGGCGCCTTGCACCTGCGGTGAAGCTCGCGAGCGGCGAGATCGCATGTGCCAATCAATGGAGCGGCAATCTGTTGAACTGGGCGGCCACCTCCACCATCGACGTGCTGCGGCTCGCGCTCACGGGCGGAGACCGCGTGGTCGACCAGGCCGATCGCACCGTGCTCCAGCGCGCGGTGCTGCAAGAAGATTTCTACCGGAGCAGCTACTTTCCCGACAAGACAGTGACCGGCAACCTCGACAAGCTCACGCCGCTCGTCGCGGATAGCCGCATGGGCGTGGGCGCGGCGGCCACTGTTCACATCAACCATTGCCTAGACCGCATGGTCGTCGGGCCAGGCGCCAGCGGCAGCTGCGCAAACCCGGGCACCGACCAGCAATATGGCCCCGGCGCCGCGAGCGCACCCTACTTCGCGAGGGTCGAGGTTTGCACGGCGGCAGAGGCCGTGACGCGCGCTGATCTCTGCTTCAAATACCCCAGCGGGCAGTTCAAGCCCGTGGGCGAAATCCAGCGCCATTCGAGCCGCATGCGCTTCGCCGCTTTCGGTTACCTGCTCGACAACGACCTGGCTCGGCATGGTGGTGTGCTGCGCGCGCCCATGAAATACACCGGCCCTCGAAAGCTCGACGCGGGCCTCGACAGCGTCGAGAACCCCCAGGCCGAGTGGAACGCGACGACCGGTGTCTTCATCGACGATCCCGATGCGGCTGCGCAGGGCGGCCGCTACAGCGGCGTCGTCAGCTACCTCAACCGCTTCGGGCGTCGCGGCGCCTACAAGAAGTTCGATCCTGCGGGCGAGCTCTACTACGAGTCTTTGCGCTATTTGCAGGCCAAGGCGGCCACGCCCGAAGCCATGGCGGGCGTGGCCGTATCGGACGATCCGCGCAAGGACGGGCTGCCGGTCTTCAACGGCACTGCCCGGTGGGGCGACGAGAGCCGCAAGAGCAGTTGGGACCCGGTGGTGGCCAGCTGCCGCAAGAACCACATCCTTGCGATCGGAGATCTCGAAACGCACGATGACCGTTCGCTGCCTGGCATGTCCGGCCCAGGATCCAGCAGCGCATCGTTCGTGCCCGACACCGCCTACTGGACACGCCTCGTCGGCGCGTTCGAGAACCGCGAGTCGCTTTCTTACACGCACCCCTCGGGCAAGACCGGCCTTGCCACCACTGGCAACCGCGGACTTCCGGCCTTCAACTACAAGGGCGGCGCGCAACTGGGCTCGAGCAACATCGCCAATGCAGAAACCGGCGCGGACCGGGGCTCGTTCGGCATGGCGGGGCTGGCCTACTGGGCCAACACGCAGAAGATCCGTGCCGATTTTCCCGACGTTCGAGTCCAGACCTTCGGCATCGATCTGGATGCCGGCGGGCAGGGCACCATCACACAGCGCCAGCGCGGCAGCGCCTTGTACCTCGCATCGAAGTACGGCGGATTCGTCGACAGCAACGCCGACGGCAATCCGTTCCGCGCATCGGGAGGCAGCGGCGGGGCGGGCATGGCCAGCAATGCCGAATGGGCCGAAGGCATCGACGACGACGGCCAGCCGAAGCCGTCCAACTACTTCCTGGCCGGCGAGCCTCAGCAGCAACTGGCTGCAATCCGCAAGGTGTTCCAGTCGGCCGCCGCGCCAACGGGCGGAAGCACGGCGGACCCGGCCATTTCGTCGAACCGCATCGGGGCGGCGGGAAGCAGTCTCTATGTGGCCCGGTTCAGCGGGCGCAGATGGTCTGGCACGCTGATGGCTTATCCGCTGGCGTACGAAGCGAGTTCGGGCACCGTTCGCCAGAGCGACGAACCGATGTGGGACGCGGGAGCCTTGCTGACCGGCAATGCATCGGCCCAGCCCGCGGTGCCTGCGCGCGACCCGCCGGACCGGCGCATCTTCACGCTCTCGGCCGCAGGCATCGGCACGCCCTTTCAATGGGACGTGCTGGACAAGCCATTGCAAAGCCAATTGAACGCCGTGCCCTATGCGGTGCCAGCGGCAACCGATGGCCTGGGCGCCGATCGGGTGGGCTACCTGCGCGGCGACCGGCGCAAGGAGCTGTCCGCGCCCGGCGGCGTGTTCCGCGTGCGCGATTCGGTGATGGGCGACGTGGCCAATTCGAACCCGCTCTTCGTCGGAGCGCCGAGCCTGAACCTGCGGGGCGTTGGCTACGAGCAATTTCTCGCGACGTACAAGGGAAGGCCGCATGCCGTGTACGTCGGCGCCAACGACGGCATGCTGCATGCGTTCTCGACCGCTACGGGCAACGAGCTATTCGCCTATGTTCCCCGCGCGGTGTCTTCGAAGCTGCCCGGCTACACCTCGCCCGGTTATGCGCATCAGGCCTATGTCGACGGCTCGCCCACGGCCTCTGAGGCACGAATGGCCAACGGTGCCTGGAAGACCGTGCTGGTCTCTGGGACCGGGGCAGGGGCGACCGGCGTTTTTGCGCTCGATGTCACGGACCCCGCTGCGTTTTCCGCCGACAAGGTGTTGTGGGAGTTCACCGGCGCGGACGATGGGGACATGGGCCATGTGCTCCAGGCGCCGCGCGTCATGAAGTTCCGTGTGTCCTCAGCGACTCGCACCCAGCCAGCGGTGTACGCCTGGTTCGCGCTTGTTCCCTCCGGCTTCAACAACGCAAATCTCGAAAAGCGGAGCGCGCTGTTCCTGCTCTCGCTCGACAAGCCGGCCAGCGCCGCATGGAAGCGCGGCCTCAACTATCACAAGATCATGCTGCCCGCGCCGGCGGACAGCGCGCTCGTGAATGCCTTGGCCACACCCGGCGACTTTGCCGCTGCGGACGGCTGGGCGCGCTGGCTGTACGCCGGCGACACGCAAGGCAACCTCTGGAAGTTCGATTTCACCGGCAACGCGCCGTGGAGCGAAACCAACGCGCTGGCGCTGGGAGGCGTTCCATTGATGGTAGCAACTTCAGGCGGCTCGGATGCGAAGCGCCAGCCCATCACCGTGGCGCCCGAAGTCGGCGTCGGGCCGAACGGCGGTGCCATCGTGCTGTTCGGTACCGGCAAGTTCGTGAGTGCCGAAGACATGGGCCGTGCCAGCCGCGGCGTGCAGACCTTGTACGGCGTGTACGACAGCGGCACGTCGATTCCGGCCGGCGAGACACGTGTGCAGCTCCAGTCGCGCCGGGCTGTTGCCGCCGCAGGCCAGTCATTGCCGGCCATCGTGGGTGAGCCCTTCGTCTACGGCGCTGCAACCACCGCCGCCGCGAGCCGCCGCGGCTGGTATTTCGACTTTCCGGGCGCGCTCGAATCGGGCGAACGTCAGGTCTCACGGCTCGCGCTGCGCCACGGTCTCCTGTTCTTCAACACGCTGATACCAGGCGCCGAAGCGTGTGGCGCCAGCGCCGGCGGCCGCAGCTGTGCGGTCAATGCGATGACCGGACTCTCGCAAGGCGGTACTTGCGTTTCTTCGACAGTTGGGCTGCTGTCGTCGCCATTGCTGGTCGAGTTGGGCGAGAGCGCCTACTCGGCCACCGATGCGTTCGGACGCCGAACGGAAACGAAGAAGCTGTCCGTCGTCAACGTCGGTGTTCCGGGCGGTGCGGGTGCCGCCCGCATTTCGACTGTGCGGCCCACGGAGGGCGGCCGAGTCTCCCAGGTGTCTGGACGCCTGAATTGGCGCCAGATCGCTGATTACCGGAGCGCGAAACCATGACGGCCGTGAAAAGCTGTACCGAGACCACGCGTGGCTTCACGTTGATCGAGGTGATGATCGTGGTTGCAATCCTCGCGATCCTGGCTGCCATTTCCTATCCGTCATACATAGGCTTCATGCGCAAGGGTTGGCGCACCGAGGCGCGGTCGGCTCTGGTGCAGCAGATGCAGCAGCAGGAGCGCACCTACACCTTGGCCGGACAGTACAAGCGCTACGAAGGCGGCTCCGGCGAAGGCGGCGCAGGCGGCAAATACCTCATTCAGAGCGGCAATTGCGAAGGGCAGGGAAGCATCGATCGCTGCATCCGCCTGACCGCCACGCCAAACGAGAGCCTTTCCGACCCGGAGGTCGGGGTGCTCTGGCTCGACAGCACGGGCGACAAGGGCTGTGACGGCACCGCGCCAAGCAGGTGCTGGCAGTGAAGCGTTGCGGGCCGTTGCGCAGGCCGCGCGGCGGCTTCACGCTGGTGGAGTTGATGGCTGTCATCGCCATCGCGGTGATTCTCGGCTCGCTCGGCGTTCCGGCATTTCGCGACCTGCTGCTCAATCAGCGCCTTGCATCCGCATCCGGCGGTTTCGTGGCCGCGCTGAATCTCGCCCGCACCGAAGCCATTCAACGTTCGCAGAGGGTTCACGTCGTGGCGCTGACCGCAGGCGACTGGTCGAGCGGATGGGCGGTGCGGGCGGGCACGGACGCCGCACCGCAGACGGTGCGCAAATTCGAAAAGCTCCCGACAGGCGTCGGCATCGATGCGGGGCTTGGAGACGGTTTCGTCCAGGGCCTGGACTACGACAGCAACGGCTTCTCGCGCCGGGCGGGCGGATCGGGCTTTGGCGCCGGCTGCCTGACCTTGAAGGCGGATTCGGGCCGGAGGGCCTCCATCGTGGTGTCGGCCTCGGGGCGCGCGAGAGTCTGCAACCCGGACCTCAAGGGTGATTGCGGGAGCGGCGCCTGCGGCAAGGACGGCCAATGAACCCGCCAAACGCGAACGGCGGACCGGTCCCGCTCAGATATCCCGCAGCAGCTGCCTGAACTCGTCCACGTCTTCGAAGCTCCGGTACACGGAGGCAAAGCGCACGTAGGCCACCTTGTCGAGCTTCTTGAGCTCGCGCATCACGAGTTCGCCCACCTTGGTCGAATCGATTTCACGCATGCCGCTGGCGAGCAGCTTCTGCTCGATGCGCAGCAGGGCGTTGTCGATCTGCTCGATGCTCACCGGCCGCTTGCGCAGCGCCAGCATCATCGAGGCTCGAACCTTGGACGAGTCGAAGTCGGCGCGGCTGCCGTCCTTCTTGACGACGACCGGAAAGTTGACGTCCGGCCGCTCATAGGTGGTAAAGCGCTTGTCGCAGGCGCTGCATTGGCGGCGCCTGCGCACGAAATCAGCGTCTTCCGACACGCGGGTCTCGACGACCTGCGTTTCGAGATGACCGCAAAAAGGGCATTTCATGCGGCCACGTCTTGCTGGATCAGCGGTAGACCGGGAATCGGCTTGTCAGCGCGTGGACCTTGGCGCGAACCGCATCGATGTTGGCGGCGTCACGCGGGTTCTCCAGCACGTCGGCGACCAGGTTCGCGGTGATGCGCGCCTCTTCGTCCTTGAAGCCGCGCGTGGTCATGGCAGGGGTGCCGATGCGCACGCCGCTCGTGACCATCGGCTTTTCGGGGTCGTTGGGGATCGCGTTCTTGTTGATCGTCATGTGAGCGGCACCCAGCACGGCTTCGGCTTCCTTGCCGGTGATGCCCTTGGCGCGCAGGTCGACCAGCATGACGTGGCTCTCGGTGCGTCCGCTCACGATGCGCAGGCCGCGCTCGGTCAGCGTGTCGGCCACGATCTGGGCGTTCTTGACCACCTGTTGCTGGTAGGTCTTGAACTCAGGCGTCATGGCTTCCTTGAACGCGACGGCCTTGGCGGCGATCACGTGCATCAGCGGGCCGCCTTGCAGGCCCGGGAAGATGGCGCTGTTGATGGCCTTCTCGTGCTGCGACTTCATCAGGATGATGCCGCCGCGCGGACCGCGCAGGCTCTTGTGGGTGGTGGAGGTCACCACGTCGGCGTGCGGCACCGGGTTGGGATACACGCCCGCGGCCACCAGGCCGGCGTAGTGGGCGATGTCGACCATGAAGATCGCGCCGACGTCCTTGGCCACCTTGGCAAAGCGCTCGAAATCGATGCGCAGCGAGTAGGCCGAGGCACCCGCGATGATGAGCTTGGGCATGTGCTCGTGCGCCTTGCGCTCCATCGCGTCGTAGTCGATGGCTTCGTTGGCGTCCAGGCCGTAGCTCACCACGTTGAACCACTTGCCGCTCATATTGAGAGGCATGCCGTGGGTCAGGTGGCCGCCTTCGGCCAGGCTCATGCCCATGATGGTGTCGCCGGGCTTCAAAAAGGCCAGCATCACGGCTTCGTTGGCCGAGGCGCCGCAATGCGGCTGCACGTTGGCGGCGTCGGCGCCGAAGATCTGCTTGATGCGGTCGATGGCCAGCTGCTCGGCCACGTCGACGTGCTCGCAGCCGCCGTAATAGCGCTTGCCGGGGTAGCCTTCGGCGTACTTGTTGGTGAGTTGCGAGCCCTGCGCCTGCATCACGGCCGGCGAGGCGTAGTTTTCGCTCGCAATCAGCTCGATGTGGTGTTCCTGGCGCGCGTTTTCGGCCTGGATGGCAGCCCAGATTTCGGGATCGGTCTGTTCGACCAGAATATTGCGGTGGTACATGGCAGTCCTTTGAAGACGAGGTCCTTGTTCTTCAACCAAACAAGGGCTGCCCAGGCGAACGGCTGAACGCCTGCATGGATGTCAGGCGGCACGCTTCCCAGTGGTATTCCACGTCAGCGCGGGGCACCGCGGGGGGTGCTGCGCCTATCGCCAGTCGCGTACGGGGTGAAGTGTAGCGCAGGGCCTCAGGAAACTTCTGAAAGCAGGGCCACTTTCTGTGGGTCGGCTGCCGGCTCGGAGGCCTGTTGCGGCTTGGACGGCGTCGTCACGGGAATCGGCTGCGGCCGCACGGCCGGCGCCGATTGCGTCGTGGTGGGCGGGTTGCGGCCATTGGCCACCTGAAGCAGCCGTTCGTGCTCGGCGAGCACCTTGGCCGCGTAGCCGCCGTCGTCATCGAGATTGGCGGCGCCCACGTAGTAGCGCAGTCCGCGTTCGAGCGAACCGGCGCGGGCAATGCATTCCTGCAGCACCTTCACGCCAACGCGCATGTTGGTCACCGGGTCGAAGGCGGTGAGGGTACCGCCCGCGCTTTCGTACTTGTCGCCGTGCACGCGCGTCATGACCTGCATCAGGCCTTGGGCGCCCACGTGGCTTTGGGCAAACGGATTGAAGCTCGATTCGACGGCCATGATGGCCAGGATCAGGGTCGGGTCGAGCTTGGTGCGCTTGCCGAGGTGATAGGCCTCGGCGACCAGGACGCTCAGCGGTTCGGCGGCGACGCGGTACTTCTTGCTGAGCCAATAGGCCACGGCGGCCTGCTGCTTGGGCAGGTCGCCGGGGCTTGCGGCCGTGGTGCGCACGATGGCGGTCGGCTCCAGGTCGGTGGCTTCGGGTGCGGGCTTGCGCGATTGCAGCCAGCCCATCAGTTGTTCTTCACCCGACTGGCGCAGATCGGGCCGCGCCACGAGGGCAAGCGCCGCGAAAACGATGGCCAGCCCGACCAGTGCAAAGCCGTTGTGGGTGATTTCAAAAAAGCCGTCTGCCACATCGGACGCAAAGGTCCGTAGCCCGCGGGCCGTGGCATCAAACGCCTTGCTCATCGCTCTTCCTTTCTGTGCGGCACCTGTTCGCAACGCTGGAAGGCGGTGGATGAAGGCTGCGGCGCTTGGATTGGTACGAATCAGGCTCCGCGCGTGGAGGTGTGGGGGTAGGAGCGCGGCGGCCTGATCAAGCCGGTGGAAATTCGGCGGCGGATTCAGGGGGCCCCTGCTGGGTCTTGGCAGCCAGGGGCAGGCGGGATTCTAACGTCGCTAAATACCCGGTCAAGCATATCAAAGCTGTTCTTTATGTTTTTACAAGATAAACAGATTGTTTCTAGCCCACGGGTCGATGCGAGGGTAATCCCTTGGCGGAGAGGATTGCAATGCAGAGGCGGGGCGCCTAATCTGAACCCGCCTGAGTTATTCAGGCGTGTTCCGAAGTCATACAGTCCATGTGCAAGTCAAGGACTGGAACGACAGAGGACTCGCGGCGGCAATCTCTTGCTGCCAGCACGGCAGGAACCATTGACTTCCGGTCGCGCGAATCGATGGCATGGGTCTTAGGCCCGCCATCAAGCCCGGTAATGAGACATTCAGTCGATTTACCGGGCTTTCTTGTTTCTGTCTCGATCTTTCTTTGCGGCACACTCCCGCGATGGATGCAGCTTCGCTCAAACAAAACAAATGGGTGCGACGTGGGATCGTCGCAGTGCTGGCTCTTCTGGCACTCTGGATCGTGGCTTGGCTGGCGGTACCTCCTATCGCCAAAAGCCAGCTCGAGAAGATCGCGAGCGAGAAGCTCGGACGGCAGGTCACGGTCGGCAAGATCGACTTCAAGCCCTGGACCCTCGAACTCGCACTGAACGACCTGCGCATTGCCACCGCCGACGGCAGCCGGCCCCAGGTGGCCGTCAAACGCATTTATGCCGATGCCGAGCTGCAATCGCTCGTTCGACTGGCGCCGGTGATCGACGCCGTCACCATCGACGCGCCGGCCATCCTTCTCACGCACCTTGCCGACGGCAAGTACGACATCGACGACATCCTGGCCAAGCTCGCGGCCACGCCGCCGTCCGACCCCAACGCCGAGCCGGCACGCTTTGCGATCTACAACATCTCGATCAAGAACGGCGCGGTCGATTTTGACGACCAGACGGTCAAGCGCAGGCACGAACTGCGCGGCTTTGCGCTCGACGTGCCGTTCCTGAGCAACCTTGCCTCCAAGCGCGACGTCAACACCGAACCCAAGCTCGCTTTTGCGCTCAACGGCAGCAAGTTCGATTCGGCGGCCCTCACCACGCCGTTCGCGAAGAGCCGAAAGACCGATGCCCACGTGCAGTTCAAGGGGCTGGATCTCGCGCCCTACCTCGGATACATGCCGGGTGGCCTGCCGGTGAAGCTGCAGGCGGGCAGCCTGGACGCCGACCTGAAAATCGACTTCCAGCAAGCCGCCACCGCCGGCCTGAAGATCACCGGCACGGTCGAAGCGCATGGCGCCAAGCTGGGCGACGCCCTGGGTCGCGATCTGCTGGCCTTCGACTCGCTCAAACTGGCGTTGGCGGACGTGCGCCCGCTGGAGTCGGTTTTTCACTTGAGCGAAGTTGCGGTTGCCAACCCCAAGCTCGCGGTCGCGCGTGACGCGAAGGGCCAACTCAATCTGCTCGCCACTGATCCCGCCACCGGAGCCGCGGAAAAAGTGGTGCCGCCCGCTGCCGCAGCCAGCGCCCCAAACGGAAAGGGGCCCCAAAAGCCGAAGCTCAAGGTCCAGGTCGACAAGATCGCCTTGAGCGGCGGGCGCATCGGGTGGCGCGACGAAACGGTACAGCCTGCTGCGGCCGTCGAGGCGAGCGCGCTCGGCCTCGATGTGGCCGGCATCACCTGGCCCATGGAAAAACCGGCCCAGTTCAGCGGCAGCACCGCCATCGGCGGCGCAACGCTCAAGTTCCAGGGCAGCGCCACCGACAAGAAGGCCGATGTGCAGACCGAAGTCGATGCGCTGCCGCTGTCCTTGGCGGCACCGTACCTGGCGCACAGCCTCGAGCCCACGCTCGACGGCAAGCTCAGTGGGCAGATCGACATCGCCTGGGCCGAGCCCGATCTCAGGTTCAAGGCCCGACGCCTGGCCGCTGACGGCCTTGCATTGACGCAGGCCAAGACCGCGCTGGCGAGCGTCGGGCGCTTCGAGCTGGTCGATGCCGAAGTCGACATGACGAAGCACACGCTGAACGTGGCTTCGTTCACGGCCACCAACCCCAAGGTCAACGTCGAGCGCGACAGCGAAAAGCGCTGGATGTTCGAGCGCTGGCTCAAGGCGCCGGCCAACGGGAACGGCGCGCAGGCCAAGGTGGCTGCGCCCAAGCCCGCCGGCGCGGGTTCCGCCACGGCGCCGCCCGGCGCCAACACCAAGCCCTGGGCATTGACCATCGGCACCCTGGCAATCAAGGATGGCACGCTTTCATACGCGGACAAGGCCAGCGCGACGCCGGTCGCGGTCGAGTTCACCGCGCTGAATGTGAACGCCCAGAAGATCGCACCCGACACCGCCACGGTGTCGCCCCTGCAGATTTCGGGCCGCATCGGTTCGCGTCGTTCCGAGCCGGGCCGCTTCGACTACAAGGGCAACCTGGTGCTCAAGCCGCTCGCGGCCGAGGGCAGGCTCGACGTGGCGTCGTTCCCCGCCCATGCCTTCAAGGCCTATTACGCCGATGCGCTCAACGTGGACATTCGCCGTGCCTTCGCGAGCTACCGCGGCACCGTGCGCTATGCGAGCGCACCGGCGGGCATGACCCTCAAGCTGGCCGGCGACACCGCGCTCGACGACTTCCGCGCCAACAGCATCTCGCTCACGCAGTCGCCCGGCTTCGACCGCAATACCAACCAGCTGCTGAGCTGGAAGACGCTGAGCCTGCGCGGCCTGCAGGTGAGCATGGCGCCCAATGCGGCGCCGGCGGTGGACGTGCGCGAAACCACGCTCACCGATTTCTTCGCCCGCGTGATCGTCGACCCGACCGGCCGTTTGAATCTGGTGAACCTCACCAAAAAGGGAGAAGCGGACGCCAATGCCGCTGTCGCGGCCAGCGCCGAGGCGAAGACCCGCAGGAGCCCGGGCGGAACCACCACCACGACGCGTCCGCCGCTGCAGGCGGGCGGCGCACCGGCATCGGCCGAGTCCATGGTCGGCGGCAGCCCCGAGCCGTCCAGGCCGGCCTCGGCGCCCGTTGCCACCGCGCAGGCCGAAGCCGATGCCGGGCCAAAACCGGTCATCAACTTCGGCCCGATGAGCCTGGTCAACGGGCGGATCGACTTCACCGACCTGTTCGTGAAGCCCAACTACTCGGCCGACCTGAGCGAACTGACCGGCAAGCTCAGTTCCTTCTCGTCGAATCCGCCCAAGGGCGAGAGCGGCCGCCCCGCGCTGGCCGACCTCGAACTGCGCGGCAAGGCGCAGCAGACCGCCGCGCTGGAAATTACCGGCAAGCTCAACCCGCTGGTCAAGCCGATCGAACTCGACATCACGGCCAAGATGCGCGACCTCGACCTGGCCCCGCTCTCGCCGTACTCCGTGCGCTATTCGGGCCATGGCATCGAGCGCGGCAAGATGAGCATGGACGTCAACTACAAGATAGCGCCCGATGGTCAGCTGACAGCCACCAACAAGCTGGTGCTCAACCAGTTGCAGTTCGGCGAAGAAGTGCAGGGCGCCCCCAACAGCCTGCCAGTGCGGCTCGCGGTGGCCCTGCTGGCCGACCGCAACGGTGTGATCGATGTCGAGCTGCCGCTCAGCGGCTCGCTCAACGACCCGCAATTCAGCATCGGTCCTCTGATCTTCAAGGCCGTGGTCAACCTCATCGTCAAAGCCGCGACAGCGCCATTCAATCTCCTGACCGGAGGACTCGGCGGCGGCAGCAGCGAATCGAGCACCATCACATTCGATGCCGGCAGTTCGGTGCTCGGCGCCAGCGCCAAGGAAAGCCTGGACAAAGTCGTCAAGGCACTCACGGATCGCCCAACTCTGCAGATGACGGTGGTCGGCACGGCCAGCCTCGAACGGGAGCGCGACGCCTACCAGCGCCAGCGCTTGCGCCAGCTCGCCCAGGCGGAGAAGCGGCGCGTGGCGGTGCGTAGCGGCCAGGCGGGCACCGACATGCCGCCGGTCACCGACGCTGAATACCCCGAACTGCTGACCGCCGTGTACAAGCGCGCCGACATCACCAAGCCGCGCAACATGGTCGGACTCGCCAAGGACCTGCCGGTGAAGGAGATGGAAAACCTGCTGCTCGCGAGTGTTCCGGTCGACGAGGAGTCGATCCGGCAATTGGCGGTCGAGCGCGGTGCCGTGGTGCGCGACTACCTGCTGGCGCAAAAGCTGCCTAGCGAACGCCTGTTCCTGGGCGCCGTCAAAACCGCGGCGAGCGGTGCCGACTGGAAGCCGGGCGCCGAACTCAAGCTCGCCACGAGGTAACCCGCACGGTAAGCACTTGGTTTTTCTTGCGGCTCCGCTATATATGTAGGCAGCCAGCGCCGCTTTTCCGGCGGCCTTTTGGCCGCTGTTGCGGCATGTAATTCAACCGCCCGCCACAAGTGGGTGAAAATGTCGATGTGCGCCGGCCTTTGCCGGCGCCTTCGCTTTCTCTCTTCAGACAACGATTTCGCGCAAGTGACCTCTACTTCTTCCAAGCCACACGACCTCCAGGCCCTCGACACGCTCACCGGCGGCGCCTTCACCGCGCCAACTTCGGGCGAGCGCGCCGCGCGCATCCGCGACTGGCTCGCGGGAAACCCCGCGCCTGAGCAAATGCAGGAAGTCTTCAAGGAGCTGAGCGGCCGCGACAAGGGCGCCGCACGCCTGTTGCGTGAAAAGCTCGACGAGCTCAAGCGCGCCAAGGGCCAGGAAGCCATTGCGGCCGAATGGGCGCAAAAGGCCGAGGCCTTGCTGGCCCAGTCCAAGCTCAACATTGCCGATGCGCTCGCCTGGCAGCGCGATGCCGCCAAGGCCGGCGCTCCTTTGTCGCGAGAGCCGCTGGCAGGTTTCAAGGTGCAACTCGCCGAGCGCGTCAAGGGCATCGAAGACCTGCAGCACCGCGCCCAGGTGCACCGCGAAGCCGCCGTGCTGCTCGCACAGCGCTTCGAAGTGCTGTCGACCAAGAGCTGGCAAGACGCCCAGGCCGCCGAAGAATCGCTGCGCGCCGACGTGACCCACTGGCAACAGCAGGCCAGCGAAATCACGGCCGATGCCAACTGGAACAGCCTCGACGCCAGGTTTGCCCCCCAACTCGAGTCGTCGAAGGCGCAATTGCTGGTCGTGTCCGATGCGTTCCACGGTGCGCTGGCCCAGGCGCAGGCCGCGGCTGCCGATGCCGCGGCCCCCCTGCCGCCGGTGCCCGTGTGGGCCGACGAACTGCGTACCGCGCGCGGCGAAGTGGTGGCCCCCAAGGCAGCGCCTGCCAAGCCTGCCGCACCCAAGGTCGACCCGTCCGTGCGTGCCGCTGCGCAAGACGCCGTGCAGGCCGCGCTTGCCAAGCTCGAACAGGAAACGGCCGAAGGCCACGGCAAGGCCAGCGCCGGTGCGGCCGCAGCATTGCGTGCAGTGCTGAAGGAACACGGCAAGCTGGTCGATGCGCCGCTCGAGGCGCGCGTGCATGCGGCGCTGGTTGCCGCCGGTGAGCTCGAAGGTTGGCAGCGCTGGAGCGCCGACAAGGTGCGCGAAGACCTCGTCGCCAAGGCCGAAGGCCTGCTCAAGCGTCCTGAAGGCCAGGCGCTCGGCGGCCGCAAGATGCAGGAAACGCTGCGCTCGCTGCGCGACCAGTGGAAACAAGCCGACCAGGGCGGCGTGCCGAACCACGCGCTCTGGAAGCGCTTCGACGAAGCCTGCAACGAAGCCCACAAGGTGGTGGAAGCCTGGCTCGAAAAGGTTCGCGCCGATGCGGCCGAGCACCGCGCCCATCGCGTGGCGCTCATCGAAGAGGTCAAGGCCTGGGCGGCAGAGCATGCCGCCTCTTCGGACTTGAAGGCGCACAACCGCGCGCTGCATCAGTTTGCCGACCGCTGGCGCGATGCCGGCCACGTGGGCGAGAAGGTCTTTGCCGAACTGCAGCCGCAGTGGAACGACGCCTTCGGGGCCGCGCGTGCGCCCTTCGAGACCGCACAAAAGGCCAGCATCGAACGGCGCCAGGCCATGATCGCGGAGGCTGCCGAACTCGGCGCCCAACCCATGCTGCGCATCGATGCGGTCAAGGCGCTGCAGCAGCGCTGGCAGGCGGAAGCCCAGAGCGTGCCGCTCGACCGCCGCCACGAACAGAAGCTGTGGGACGCGTTCCGCGCGCCCATCGACGAAGCCTTCAACCGCAAGACGGCGGAGCGCGAGAAGTCGGCCTCCGCCATGAGCGAACACGATCGTCATGTGCTCGAGGCTTCCAAGGCGCTCGACGCGGCCAATGCCGGCGGCGACGTGCAGAAGATCCGCGCCGCTATCGCGCGCCTCGAAGCCGCGCTGCGCGGCGAAGCGCCACCGCCGACGCCCGCCGCGAAGCCCGAGCAAGCGCCGGCCGCGTCCAGCGACGGCCCCTCGGTCGGCGCCACCGAGGTGGTTGCGCCCGGCCAGGCTGCGGCCGAGTTCGGCGAAAGCGCCGAACAGGCACCGGGCTCGAGCGATGCCGAAGCCTTGCCGGCTGCACATGTCGAAGCCGCTCAAGCTTCAACTCCCGACCTCGTCGCACCGGCCGACGGCGCCGACGCGGCCGCGCGCACCGATGACGCGGCACACGAAGATGGCGAAGCGGCTGCTGTCGAGACCCCGGCACCTGCGGCGGCACCGAAGCCTGCATCCAAGCCGGTCGTGGCCATGCGCGGTGACGATCGTCCCGGGAGCAGGAAGACGGAAGCGGCACCTGCAGGCCGCGCCGGCGGCAGGTTCGGCGACCGGCGCGACGGCGCGCGTCCTGGCCCGGGCGGTCCTGGCCGTCCTGGCGACCGCGGAGCCCCTCGTCCCGATGCGCGCGGCGACCGTGGCGCACCGGCCGGCCGCTTCGGCGATCGTCCGCCTCGCTTCGAGGACCGTGGCCCGAGACTCGGCGATGCCGCCTTCCGCGCCCAGCGCGAAGCCCTCGAACGTGCAGACATGGCGCTGCGCAAGCTGGCGGCACAGGCGCATGGCGAAGCACTCACACAAGTGCTCGGTGCATGGGAACAGCGCGACGCCTCGAAGCTGCCAAGCGTGCAGGAGCTGGGGCGCGCGGTGACGCCCGCAGTGCGCAGCGGCTGGTCTCAGGCCGTCGCTTCGGAACCCAAGGCCGCTCCCGACGAAGCGGCGGAGGCCCTGCTGCGGCTCGAAATGGCCGCCGAAGTGCCGACCCCTGCCGAGCAGCTCGATGCACGCCGCGCGCTGCAGCTCAAGCTGCTGACCAAGCGCGGCGATCCGCCGCCGGCCCAGACCTGGGGCCAGGACGCCGGCAAGGTGCTGGCCGCGGCACACGACGCAGCCAGTGCGCGCCGCCTGCAGAACGCGTTGAAGGCCTTGCTGCGCAAGTAAGGCGTCGGCGCAAGTGCACGAGAAAGCCCGCTGAACGCGGGCTTTTTCATTTCAGTGATCAGCAACTGCGGTCGTCAGGCCGTTTCAGGCTGGAAGAATTCATCGAAGAGACGCAGCACCGCCGGGAAATCGCGGGCGAAGTTCGCACGGTTCACGAAGTAGGCTTCGCAGGCCACGGCAAAGAACTCGCTGATCGACGTCGCGCCGTAATCGTCGAGCCACGGTGGTTCGGCGCCGAAGCGGTCGGCAAGGATGGTCTTCTCCCGAAAGTCTTCGTAGGCCGGCTGCAGTACGGCCAGCCAGGCTGCGCGGGCTTCGCGTGCACTGCGCTTGCCCGCAAAGCCGGGCGGCAGCGGCGGACAGCCGTCGGCATCGCCGCCGCGCATGTCGATCTTGTGGGCGAACTCATGGATCACCACGTTGTAGCCGCCGCTCGCCGTGATGCTGCTCGCGAGCACGTCCTGCCAGCTCAGCATCACCGGTCCGCGGTCCATGGCCTCGCCGGCCACCACCTCGTCGTATTCATGCACCACCTGCGCTTCGTCGACGACCTTGCGGCGCGCGACCACCTCGGATGGATGCACCACGATGCCAACGAAATCGTCGTACCAGTCGAGTCCACCCGGGAGGTTCAGCACTGGCAGCACCGCCTGTGCGGCAATCGCCAGCGCAACCTCGTCGGTGATGACGAAGCCCTGGGTGCCATGAAATTCCTTGTCGCGCAAAAATTCGGCTGCCAGGGTGCGCAATCGTTGCTGCGCATCGAGAGGCAATGCACCCAGAAAGGCATAGCGCTCGAGCGTGGCGCACCAAGCGGCTTCGGGAATCGGGGGCAGGGCGCGCAGGCGGCGCAGCCACTTGAACATGGGCGGCGCTAGCGCAGGTCGACGCGCTGCGCGCCGGCGGTGGAAAGGCAGAGCAGCTGCGCACGCGGCGGATGGGCCGCGGCGTCCCAGTCGCTCAGCACCACGCGCTTGAGGCCGTCTCCGAGGTCGTGGTCGGCGGGGCGGTGGGTGTGCCCATGCACCAGCGTGTGTGCACGCGCTTGCTGAAGCCATTGGCGGGCGGCGTCGCCGTCCACGTCGGCCCAGCGCGCCGACGGATCGCGCTTGCGGTCTTCGCTTTGCGCGCGCATGGAGCGCGCGAGCGCGCGGCGATCGACCAGCGGACGCGCCAGGAAGGCCGCCTGCCATTCGGGCGTGCGCACCTGGGCGCGGAACTGGAGGTACTCGGTGTCGTCCAGGCAAAGAATGTCTCCGTGGCTCAACAGCCAGCGTTCGCCATGCAGCACCAGCACCGTGGGGTCGTCCAAGAGCGTAAAGCCGCATTGGGCGGCGAGCGCCGGGCCGACAAGAAAGTCGCGGTTGCCATGCATGAAGTACACCGGCAGCCGCTCGGCCGTACGGCGCAGCAATTCAGCGCATTCGGCCTCGAAGCCGGGCAGGGCGGCCGAGTCGTCGCCCACCCACACTTCGAACAGGTCGCCGAGGATGATCAATGCATCGGCCGGCGTGGTCTGCAAATAGCCGCGCCAGGCCTCGAAGGTGGCGGGCTCGCCGGCCTGCAGGTGCAGGTCGGAGATCAGGTCGACGGTGCGCCACGCGGGCGGGGCGAGCAGCTCCTTGAAAGCCGCAGGTGCCGCCACGTCCGAGCCCATGCCGCGCCTGTCCTTATTCCGAGACGACCACGGCCTTTTCGATCACGACGTCTTCGAGCGGCACGTCGTCGTGGAAGCCCTTGCGGCCCGTCTTGACGGCCTTGATCTTGTCGACCACGTCGGTGCCGCCGGTGACCTTGCCGAACACGGCGTAGCCCCAGCCCTGGGCCGAGGGAGCGGTGTGATTCAGGAAGCCGTTGTCAGCCACGTTGATGAAGAACTGGGCGGTGGCCGAGTGCGGTGCGCTCGTGCGGGCCATGGCAACCGTGTAGTTGTCGTTCTTGAGGCCGTTGTTGGCTTCGTTCTCGATCTCAGCGCCGGTGGGCTTTTGCTTCATGCCGGGCTCGAAGCCGCCGCCTTGCACCATGAAGCCGGGGATCACGCGGTGGAACACCGTGTTGTCGTAGTGACCGTTCTTCGCATAGTTGACGAAATTCTCGGCCGATTTGGGCGCCTTTCCGGCGTCGAGTTCGAGCGTGATCACGCCGTAGTTCTTGATGTGGAGTTCGACTTTGGGGTTGCTCATGAGGGAGTCCTTCTTTCGGATGTTCGGAAACTACTTCGCCAGTGTGGCGGACTTGATGATGATGGGCTCGAGCGGCACGTTCTGCATGCCGCCCTTGTTGCCCGTTTGAACGGCGCGGATCTTGTCGACCACTTCGGTGCCGCCCACGACACGGCCAAACACGGTGTAGCCGTAGCCGTCGGGGTTGGGTGCGTTGAGCGAGTCGTTGTTCTTCACGTTGATGAAGAACTGCGAGGTGGCCGAGTTCGGGTTGCCGGTGCGGGCCATCGCGATCGTGTACCTGTCGTTCTTGAGGCCGTTACTGGTTTCGAGGGCGATAGGCGCGCGGGTCGGCTTTTGTTGCATTTCAGGCGTGAAGCCGCCGCCCTGGATCATGAAGCCGTCGATCACGCGGTGGAACACGGTGCCGTCGTAGTGCTTGTCCTTGACGTACTGCAGGAAATTCTCGACCGTCTTGGGCGCTTTCGCCTGGTCGAGCTCGACCAGGATGTCGCCGGCCGAGGTGTCGAGCTTCACGCGCGGTCCGGCCTGTGCGTAGGCGGCGCCAGCGAAGGCCAGGGCAGAGGCCAGCACCAGCGCGGCGCGGCGGCTGAATCGGGCGGACGGGAAAAGGGATTGGGTCGTCGTCAAGGAAAACTCCGTGTGCGAATGATGTGGGACGCGGGCCGTGCAATGCAAGCTGCCGTGGCGCCAATGCACCGTGGCCCGCTGCTTGCAGCTACTTGCTCGCGCGGCCGACCGGCTTGCGAGCTTCGGGCGGTGCTGCCGGCAGGGCCGAGGCATCGGCTTCGGTCTTGGGGGTGAAGATCTGGCGAATCAGCGAGAGCTTGGGCCCGACGCTGGCATTGGTGCTGGCGAATTGCTGCGCCCGCACATATTCCTGGGCCGCGAGGCGCGCGTACACATCGCCGAGATTCTCGTGCGCGGTGGCGTAGTTGGGATTGAGTTTGAGTGCCTGTTCCAGCGCCGCGCGCGCCTGGTCGAACTTGCTCTGCGATGCGTAGAGCGCCGCCAGGTTGTTGTAGGGCTCGGGCAGTTCCGGGAAGTCTTGCGTCAATTGCGTGAACGCGGCAATGGCCTCGTTCTGCTTTTTCTGTTCGGTGAGGATCACGCCGCGCAGAAAGCGCATCTGCGGGTCGCGCGGCTTGCCGGCGATGTAGGCATCGGCCTTGGCGAGCGCCTCGTTCGACTTGCCCTGGCGCAGCAAAGTGTTCACGTCGTCGTAGTCGTTGGCGTACGCAGCGGAACCCCACAGGCTGAAGAGCAGAGCAAAGGCAAGGGAGAGTTTGGTGAATGCGACGTGCTTCATGAAGCCTCGGCAGAATTGGGGAAATGCGGGCCTCGAAAACACCCGAAAGGACACGGCGGTAGCCGTTTATACTGCGTTGCATTGTAGCCGAGGGGCCATGTCCAACCTCTCGCAGCTACTGTCCCGTCACCCCTGAAATACACCGTCGTTCGCCCGTGCCGCACGTGCGCGAAGCGACGTTTTCCGAGCCTCATGAGTCTGCGCATCTACAACACGCTCTCGCGTGAACTGGAGGAATTCTCCCCATTGCAAGCCGGCAAGGTGCGCATGTACGTTTGCGGCATGACGGTGTACGACCTCTGCCACCTGGGCCATGCCCGCTCCATGATTGCGTTCGACCTCGTGCAGCGCTGGCTCAAGGCCAGCGGCCATGTGGTGACCTACGTGCGCAACATCACCGACATCGACGACAAAATCATCCGCCGCGCGGTGGAGAACGGCGAGACAATCCGCTCGCTCACCGACCGCATGATCGACGCGCTGCACGAAGATGCCGACGCGCTCGGCATCGAGCGGCCCACGCACGAGCCCCGTGCCACCGACTACATCCCGCAGATGCTGTCGATGATCGGCACCCTCGAGAAAAAGGGGCTGGCCTACCGCGCCGACAACGGCGACGTCAATTACGCGATCCGCAAGTTCCCGGGTTACGGCAAGCTCAGCGGCAAGTCCATCGACGAGCTGCATGCCGGCGAACGCGTGGCCGTGCTCGATGGCAAGGACGACCCGCTCGACCCCGTGCTCTGGAAGAGCGCCAAGGCGAGCGAGCCTGATGAAGTGAAGTGGGGCAGCGAGTTTGGACCGGGCCGTCCGGGCTGGCACATCGAGTGCTCGGCCATGGCCTGCGAACTGCTCGGCGAAACGCTCGACATCCACGGCGGCGGCGAAGACCTTCAGTTCCCGCATCACGAGAATGAAATTGCGCAGAGCGAAGGTGCCACCGGCAAGCCGCTGGCCAATTACTGGATGCACAACGGCTTCATCGTGACCGACAACGAGAAGATGTCCAAGAGCCTGGGCAACTTCTTCTTGATCCGCGATGTGCTCAAGAAATACGACGCCGAGACCATTCGCTTCTTCGTGGTGCGGGCGCACTATCGCCGTCCGCTCAACTACAGCGACGTGCACTTGGACGACGCCCGCAATTCACTCAAGCGCCTTTATACGGCGCTCGACCTGGTCGCGCCAGAAGCCGTGACCGTCGACTGGAGCGACCCCTACGCGGCGCGCTTCAAAGCCGCAATGGACGAAGACTTTGCAACGCCCGAGGCGGTCGCGGTGCTGTTTGATCTGGCGGGCGAGGTGAACCGCACGCAGTCACCCGCGCAGGCCGGGCTGCTGAAGGCGCTGGGCGGTTGCCTGAACATTCTGCAGAGCGACCCAAAGATTTTCCTGCGCGCGGGCGCCACACTGGACGAAGCCACCATCCAGGCGCTGATTGCGCAGCGCGCGGCCGCCAAGGCCGCAAAGAACTTTGCCGAAGCCGACCGCATCCGCAACGACCTTCTGGCGCAGGGCATCGTGCTCAAGGATTCGCCTACGGGCACGACCTGGGCCGCCGCGCAGTGAACGGAACCACGAACCCCATGCCCGCTTCAAAAAATCCGGTGGTTCAGATCTACACGCCGGACTATTGGGAAGAGGCCTGCAAGCACCTGGCCAAGAAAGACCGTGTCATGAAGCGGCTCATCCCGAAGTTCGGCGATGCCTGCCTCGAATCGCGCGGCGATGCCTTCACCACGCTCGCGCGTAGCATCGTGGGCCAGCAGATTTCGGTGAAGGCCGCGCAAACGGTCTGGGACAAGTTCGCGGTGTTGCCGCGAAAGCTGACGCCGGCCAACGTGCTCAAGCTCAAGGTCGACGACATGCGCGGGGCAGGGCTCTCGGCACGCAAGGTCGAGTACCTGGTCGATCTCGCCATTCATTTCGATTCCGGCGCGGTGCACGTCGACGCCTGGAAGGACATGGCCGACGAGCTCATCATCGATGAACTGGTCGCTATTCGCGGCATCGGCCGCTGGACGGCGGAAATGTTCCTCATCTTCCACCTGATGCGCCCCAATGTGCTGCCGGTCGACGACCTCGGCCTGCTCAATGGCATCAGCGTCAATTATTTTTCGGGCGATCCGGTGAGCCGCAGCGATGCCCGCGACGTTGCCGTGGCCTGGGCGCCGTATTGCAGCGTGGCGACTTGGTATATTTGGCGCTCGCTCGACCCGGTACCGGTCGCATACTGAACAACAGGAGAAGACGTTGGCGAAACGAACCTTCCTCGACTTCGAGCAGCCCATTGCTGAACTCGAATCCAAGATCGAAGAACTGCGCTATGTACAGACCGAATCGGCGGTCGACATCTCGGAGGAAATCGACCAGCTCGGCAAGAAAAGCCAGCAGCTCACCAAAGACATCTATAGCGACCTGACGCCTTGGCAGATCACCAAGATTGCCCGGCATCCGGAACGCCCCTACACGCTCGACTACGTCAACGAAATCTTCACCGACTTCGTCGAACTGCACGGCGACCGGCACTTTGCCGACGACCTCTCGATCGTGGGCGGCCTCGCGCGCTTCAACGGCACGCCCTGCATGGTGCTGGGCCACCAAAAGGGCCGCGACACCAGGGAGCGCACCGCGCGCAACTTCGGCATGAGCAAGCCCGAGGGCTACCGCAAGGCCTTGCGCCTCATGAAGACGGCCGAAAAATTCAAGCTGCCAGTCTTCACCTTCGTCGATACGCCGGGCGCCTACCCCGGCATCGATGCCGAGGAGCGCGGCCAGTCCGAAGCCATCGGCCGCAACATCTTCGAGATGGCGCAGCTCGAGGTGCCGATCATCGTCACCATCATCGGCGAGGGCGGCTCCGGCGGCGCGCTGGCCATCTCGGTGGGCGACCAGCTCGTGATGCTGCAGTACTCCATCTACTCGGTGATCAGCCCCGAAGGCTGCGCTTCCATTCTCTGGAAAACCAGCGACAAGGCCCAGGAAGCGGCCGATGCCCTCGGCATCACGGCGCACCGCCTCAAGGCCCTGGGCCTGGTCGACAAGATCGTCAATGAGCCGGTTGGCGGCGCGCACCGCGACCATCGCCAGATGGCCGCTTTCCTCAAGCGTGCGCTCAACGATGCCTTCCGCCAGGTCAGCGACCTGAAGCCAAAGGAACTGCTCGATCGCCGCTATGAGCGCCTGCAGAGCTACGGCCGGTTCAACGACACCAAGGCCGACGCCGGCAGATAAGCAAGCGCCCCATGAACGAAGCCTTCGAACGCGCGATGGCCGCGTTCGAGCCGGCGCATCTGCCGCTGGCGGTGGGCTTCAGCGGCGGCGCGGATTCCACGGCCTTGCTGGCCGCCTGCGCATCCGTCTGGCCAGGGCAGGTGGTGGCGTTTCACGTGCACCACGGGCTGCAGGCCGCCGCTGACGATTTCGAACGGCACTGCGCCGCGGTGTGCGAGCGCCTCGGCGTGCCGCTGGTGGTGCACCGCGTCGATGCCCGGCATGCGCAGGGCGACAGCCCCGAAGATGCGGCCCGGCGCGCCCGGTACGAAGCTTTTGCGGCAATGGCGCGCGAGGGCGAACCCGCTGGCGCTATCAAATCCATAGCTCTGGGGCACCATGCGGACGATCAGGTCGAAACCCTGTTGCTCGCCCTTTCCCGGGGCGCGGGTCTTCCTGGCCTGGCTGCGATGCCCGCGCATGCGCAGCGCCACGGGCTCGACATCTATCGGCCATTGCTGGCTGTCCCGGGCGCCGATATCCGCGCTTGGCTCGAAGGCCTCGATTTGCCTTGGATCGAGGACCCGACCAACCAGAACGAGCGCTATACGCGCAACCGGATTCGCGCAGTGCTGCTGCCCGCGCTAGCGCGGACTTTTCCGCAATTCCGCGCCACCTTCGCCCGCAGCATCGGCCATGCCGCGCAGGGGCAGGAATTGCTGAGCGAACTCGCCGCGCAAGATCTGGCCGTGGTGGGAGATCCGCCCCGTGTCGCAGAGCTGCAAGCGCTTTCGCGCGCGCGGCAGGCCAATGTGCTGCGGCACTGGCTCATGCAGGCGCACGGCTGTGCGCCCAGCGCGGCGCAGCTGGAACAACTGCTGGACCAGGTTCGCGCCTGCACCACACGTGGCCATCGCATCCACCTGAAGGTGGCCAGTGGTTTCATCGAGCGCAGGGGCGATTTTCTGCATTGGTACAATTCCGGGCCCTCGCCCAAGGCTTCGCGCTGACGGCTTGCAGGGCGCCGCGCTTGCACTCCGGCGTGGAGCGGCCCTTTCTTTTTCTCTGAATTCACCCATGGCATTGATCGTTCACAAATACGGCGGTACGTCGATGGGCTCGACCGAGCGCATCAAGAATGTTGCCAAGCGCGTCGCCAAATGGGCACGCGCCGGCCACCAGATGATCGTGGTGCCAAGCGCCATGAGCGGCGAGACCAATCGCCTGCTTGGCCTGGCCAAGGAATTGGCACCAAGCAAATCGAGCGAGGCCCATGGCCGTGAACTCGACATGCTCGCCTCGACCGGCGAACAGGCTTCGTCGGCGCTGCTGGCCATTGCCCTCCAAGCCGAAGGCATGGAAGCCGTGAGCTACGCGGGCTGGCAGGTGTCGGTGCGCACCGACAACTCGTACACCAAGGCCCGCATCGAGAGCATCGACGACGAGCGCGTGCGCGCCGACCTCGACGCCGGCAAGGTGGTTGTCATCACCGGCTTCCAGGGCGTGGACGAAGACGGCAACATCACCACGCTGGGCCGTGGCGGCAGCGACACCTCCGCCGTGGCCATTGCGGCCGCCATGAAGGCGCACGAGTGCCTGATCTACACCGACGTGGACGGCGTCTACACCACCGACCCACGCGTGGAGCCCGATGCGCGCCGCCTCTCGACCGTGAGCTTCGAAGAGATGCTCGAAATGGCGAGCCTGGGATCCAAGGTGCTGCAAATCCGCTCGGTCGAATTCGCCGGCAAATACAAGGTGCCGCTGCGTGTGCTTTCGAGCTTCACGCCGTGGGACATCGACATCAATGAAGAGGCCAAGTCCGGCACGCTGATCACTTTCGAGGAAGACGAAAACATGGAACAAGCCGTTGTATCCGGCATCGCTTTCAACCGCGACGAGGCCAAGATCTCGGTGCTCGGCGTGCCCGACAAGCCAGGCATCGCGTATCACATCCTCGGCGCCGTGGCGGACGCCAACATCGAGGTCGACGTGATCATCCAGAACCTCAGCAAGGATGGCCGTACCGACTTCAGCTTTACCGTGCATCGCAATGAGTATGCGAAGACGGTCGACCTGCTGCAGACCAAGGTCATGCCCTCGCTGAACGCGACCGAAATCGTGGGTGACACCAAGATCTGCAAGGTCAGCATCGTCGGCATCGGCATGCGCAGCCACGTCGGCGTGGCCAGCAAGATGTTCCGCGTGTTGAGCGAAGAGGGCATCAACATCCAGATGATTTCGACCAGCGAAATCAAGACCTCGGTCGTGATCGACGAAAAATATATGGAATTGGCCGTGCGCGCGCTGCACAAAGCCTTCGATCTGGATCAACCGGCCGCCTGACGGTGGCATAATCTCGGCTTCTTTCAGGAACTGTGACCGAGTGGCCGAAGGTGCTCCCCTGCTAAGGGAGTATGGGGTGTAGAGCCTCATCGAGGGTTCGAATCCCTCCGGTTCCGCCAAGCCAAGCGTGTTAACGCTTTAAAACGCCCCGCAAGGGGCGTTTTTCATTGGCATGCCCCGCAAGGGGCGTTTGTCATTGGGAAATCTCACTCTCCCCAGGCGCAACCAGTCGCTGCAGCATCGGCTGTCGCTTCAGCACCGCGTCGCGCGGCCCGGCGTCGAGAACCCGGCCGGCTTCCATCACCACCACGGTGTCGAAGCGATCGAGCAGGCTCAGGCGATGGATCGACGCGATCACGCAGGCGCGTGGGAAGGCATTGGCAATTCGCTCCAGCACACGCGCCTCGGTGCCGGCGTCGAGCGCGCTGGTGGGCTCGTCGAGCAACAGCAGTGAACTGCCCTCGGCCGCCAGAACGCCGCGCGCCAGGCAAAGGCGCTGGCGCTGCCCGCCTGACAGGTTGAAGCCGCGTTCGGACACGGACGTTTCGAGGTCGCCATTCGTGGCCCTGAGCACTTCGTCGAACGCGCTCACGTGCAGTGCCGCGCGCAGCGCGTCGTCGGAGAGCGGTTGGCCAAACGAAAGGTTTTCGCGGACGCTGGCTTCGAACACTTCGGTTTCCTGCGGGATGAGCGTGGCGATGCGGCGCAGCTGCGTCCAATCGGCCGGCCGGCCGTCGATGGAAAGCGTGCCTCCGTGCGGTGCGTACAGGCCCGCCAGCACGCGCAGCAAGGTGCTCTTGCCGCCGCCGCTTGGGCCGACGAGCGCGATGCGTTCGCCGCGGCGAAGCGTCAGCGTCACGGCCTCGAGGCCACCACGCACCGGCTCGCCGTCGGACGGCGCTGCCGAGCCGCGTGGAGCGTAGTTCCATTGCAACGCTTCGATCTCCAGCGTCTTCCACGCAGCATCGGGATCAATGCGCTCATGTTCGGGCACCCGGTCGGGCGGGTTTTCTTCCGCACTGCCGATGGGCGCCTGCCAGATAGGCTCGGCACTGCTGTAGTCGGTATGCATGCGCGCGAAGAACGAAAAATTGGCCGCAACCGACGTCACCACGCCGGCAGCCTGCTGCGCGTACTGGTAGATCATGAACACCGCGCCCAGCATCACGGCCTGGCCCGGGGTGCGTGCCTGCCACACATAGATCACCACCAGGCCCCAGGTCAGCGCCAGGCCCATCAGATCGACCGCGAACCACTTGCCCTCGTTGAGAATGACCGTGCGCTTCAGCGGCTTCGAAACGGCGGCCATGCGGCGGCGCAACAGCAGCCGGGAGGCACCCTGCAGGCGAAGGCCGATCACTGTCGAGGCATTGCCCAGAAAGTCGAGCAGGGCCGCCACGTAGCGGCGGTCGGCGTCGTTCTCGGCGCGGGCCAGGCGCATCAGCGCCCGGTCGATCTGCACGATGACGATGGCGATGAGCACATAGCCCGCCAGGGCCGTGAGGCCGCTGCTGCGCGACAGCAGCGCCAGCGCGATCAGCGGCCCGACGAAGTTGACGGCGTTCGTGAGCCAGATGAACTGGTTCTGCGCAAAGTCGGACAGTGCCCGGCTGGCCTGATGCACGCGGTGCTGCAGTTCGCCCGAATGGTGGCTGTTGTGCCACACCAGCGGCGCGGCGGCAAGGCGGGCATAAAGCCGGTCCGCCAGCGCCTCGCGGACCTTCACGCCCACGTTGCGCTCGAGGATGCGGCCAGGCCCATGCAAGGCCCACGCGCCGATGTATACGCCTGCCAGCGTACCGATCCAGCGGCCGGCGGTGCCGAACTCGTTGCGCTGCAGTGCGTTGATGGCCTGGCCGGCCAGGTAGGGCAAGGCGAGCCGGATCAGCTGCGATGCGCCGAGCAGCGCCGTGGCCCCCAGCAACTGCCCGCGGGCGCCAGCGGCGAAGTGCCATAGGGCTGCATAAAGTTCGCGGATCGCGCTGCCGGGGTTCGTGTTCATGCAGTGTCGGGGTCGTGATCTCGTTTCTCGAAGAAGCTTGGCGGCGTGCGGTAGATCGTTTCATGAAAAAAGCGACTTCGCCGCGCATCTGCGGTATTTCCGAAGCCTGTAGCCAAAAGCATTCAAGCCGCTGGCCGTCGCGAGGTTGCGACAAAATTGGCGCAAAAGTAACCATCTGTATGGTTAAATCGACGGAAATATCGCGAAAGAGGACGAGGGAATTCCATGAAGCTGCTGCTGAGCATCGTGTGCGCCGTTGTTGCATTGGCCGGGTGCGTCAGCACGCCGCCGACTCCGACGCAGCCCGGAACAGGATCGGGCCTGTCGTATGTGCCGATGGTGGCCATGGAGGGCGTCGACAAGGCTCGCTATGACAGCGACGTGGCCGATTGCCGCACTGCGGCAACCCGGATCACCGCGCGTAGCGAGTCTGGCGACGCCATGTGGCTGGCGTTGGGCCTCGGGTTGATCACCGTGCACGGCCAGGGCATTGTGGCTGCGGCTGCCCAGGGGGGCATCGCGGCTGCGGCGATCGACATGTCTTATCGCCCCGACGCCAGCGTGATTGCCGAGCACCAGCAGATCGCAATCGTGCACTGCATGGCAAAGCGCGGTTATCGCAATCTTGACCCCAACGTGCGGGACACCTTCTACGGCCACTCCTTCAATCCGGAGATCGTTCTGGCCCCGCGCCGAACGGGTGTGGACACGTACAACGCCGAAGTGGTCGCCAAGGCGGGCCAGTGCAACATCCAGCCGCGGGCGGAACTGATCGCGAAGGGCCCCGGCTACGAGTCGTACAACGTACCGTGTTCGAACGGCGCGAACTTGCCCGTTCGCTGCGAATTCGGCAAGTGCCGCGTGCTGGGCCAAGCGACCAGCCGCCGCTCCTGACGCTCGCGAGCGCTGCGCAATCCGCGCAGCACTCGCCCGATCACTTGATGATCATGCCTTTGAGCGCGGGTTCCGCGCCCGGCACCTTGAGCTTCATTTCCCGGAGCGTCTTCATGAGCAGCCGGGCAATCATGAGATTGCGGTGCCGCTTGTGGTTGGCGGGTATCACGTACCAGGGCGCGTGCTCGGTCGAGGTTGCGCGCAGCGCCTTGTCGTAGGCCTCCTGGTAGGCGTTCCACTTGGCGCGCACCTCCAGGTCCCCCAGGCTGAACTTCCATTGCTTGCCGGGCGTGTCGATGCGTGCCTGCAGGCGTTCGCGCTGCTCGTCCTTGTCGATGTGCAGCATGCACTTGACGATGACCGTGCCGGTCTCGACCAGCAGGCGCTCGAAGTCGTTGATCTGCGCATAGCGGCGCCTGGCTTCGGCCTTGTCGATCCAGCCCTCGACCACCGGCACCAGCACGTCTTCGTAGTGGCTGCGGTTCCACACCGCGATTTCGCCCGCGCGCGGCACGACCGCATGGCAGCGCCAGAGATAGTCGTGGGCGCGTTCGTCGTCGTTGGGCACCTTGAAGGCCGTGACCCGGACACCCAACGGAGATGTGCGCGAAAAAACCCAGCGCACCGTGCCGTCCTTGCCGCTGGTGTCCATGCCTTGCAGCACCAAGAGGACCTTGCGGCGGCCTTCGGCATGCAGCAGATCCTGCATCTCGTCGAGTTCGACCGCGAGGGCGTCGATTTCGGCGACCTGCGCGGCCGTGTTTCCCTCGAGAAAGGGTGTTTCGCCGGGACTTACCTGCGAGAGTTTGAAGGTGCTGCCGACGCGGTATTTCTTGAGGCTGGCCATGAACCGGGCTCCGTGCAAAAACACGCAGCGTACGCGATCGGCAGCGGGCGATCAGCGATCGGTGTCGTCCGGATCGATGGACGCGCTCCACCGGTTGTCCCAATCGGCATGCCGTGCAGCGCCGTCGAGCTCGCGCCGGTCGCGCTTGGTCGGCCGGCCTTGCACGATGGCCAGGGCCGGCTCGCTGCCCATGCGGCGCTGTTCGCGCATCGCAGCCTGCGCGGCAATGCTCTCCGGCGTTTCTTCGTAGAGTTGCTGCGCCACGGGCGCCGGACCTCGTTGGCCGCTCAGACCGCGCACCATGACAGTCCGCGTCACTGCGCCCAAGCGAATGGCAACGGTGTCCCCGGCCTTGACCTCGCGCGAGGCCTTGGCGATGTCGCCATTGACCTGTATCCGGTTCTTGCCGATCTCATCCGCAGCCAGGGAGCGCGTCTTGAAGAAGCGGGCGGCCCAGAGCCATTTGTCGATGCGCAAGCGATCCATATTCAGGAATTGTGGTGGTAGACAGGGAGCCGCACGACAGCGTCGAGCCCGACCACCTGTGCGGAATTTTCCTGCACGCTGCGGTTGTCCAGGCTGATGCGCCCGCCCAGCGCCAGCACGATTTCGCGGCAGATTGCGAGGCCCAGCCCGGAGCCGCTGGCCGTGTCGCCGGCGGAGAAGGGCGCGAACAGGCGCTGGCGCAGTTCGGCCGAAATGCCGGGCCCCTCGTCGCGCACCGTCAGCACGGCTTCGTCCTCGTCGGAGCGCACCACGACGGAAAGCGCGCCGCCCGGCGGACTCTGCTTGATGGCGTTGTGCAGCAGGTTTCGCGTGAGCTCCTGCAGCATCCACTGGTGCGCGCGCACCATCACGGGGTGGTCGATGTCCAACTCGAAATCGAGCGACTTGTCGGCGATCAGCGGCGAGAGATCCAGCGCAATCTGCCTCACCACCTCGCCGAGTTCCAGCGGAACCGATTCCGGCTGCTGCCGCAGCTGCTCGACCTTGGCGAGCGACAGCATCTGGTTGGCGAGCGTGGTCGCGCGCTCCACCGTCTGGCTGATTTCGCGGAGCGCCTGTTCCGGCGCCACATCGCCGCGCCTTGCCGACTGGACCTGCGCCTTCAGCACGGCCAACGGCGTGCGCAACTGATGAGCACTGTCGCGCACGAAGCGCTTCTGGTGGTCGAGCAGGCGCTGCAGCCGGCCCATGACCTCGGTGGTGGCGTCGACCAGCGGCCGCAGTTCACGCGGCGCATCGGGCGCATCGATGGGTGAAAGGTCGTCGGCCGCGCGCTTCTCGATGGCTTCGCCGAGTTCCCGCACTGGCCGCGTGGCGCGTTGCACCACCAGCACTGTGACCAGCGCAATCACGCCCATCAGCAGCAGCTGGCGCCACAGCATGTCGACGAGCAGCTTGCGCACCAGCGTTTCGCGCAGCTCGAGGGTTTCGGCCACCTGCACCACGGCCATGCCGCGGCCGCGGCCGCTGGACACCGGCTGCAGCAGCACCGCCATGCGGACCGGCTGGCCGCGAAAGCTCGCGTCGTAGAAATCGACCAGCGCCGAATAGGCCCCGCGATCAGGGATGCGGCCGCGCCAGAACGGCAGTTCGCCAAAGCCCGACACCATTTCGCCATCAAGCGCCGAAACCCGGTAGAAAAGCCGACTGCGGTTGTCGGCCTCGAAGGCCTCGAGCGCGGAGTAAGGCACGATGGCGCGCAGCCGTGCTGCTTCGTCGTAGCCTTCCACGTCGAGCTGTTCGCCGATGGTCTTGGCCGACGCGAGCAAGGTCCGGTCGTAGGCGGTGGTGGCCGCGGCCAGGCTCTGCCGGTACAGGCTCACGCTGTTGATCACGATGAACAGCGCCACCGGCGCGAGAATGCCGAACAGCAGCCTCGCGCGCAGCGACAAGGCGGCCTTCATGGTTCCGCGCGCAAGAGATAGCCCAGCCCGCGCAGCGTCATCAGCGCGGCGCCGGTGCCCACGAGCTTCTTGCGCAGGCGATACACCACCACCTCGACGGCCTCGTATTGCACGTCGGTCTCGCCCGGAAACACGAGCTCGAAAAGCCGTTCCTTGCTGACCGCATGGCCCGGCTTCATCATCAGCGCCTTGAGCAGCGCCAGTTCGCGTGGCGTGAGTTCCAGGATGCCGCCACGGTGGTAGATGGCGCCGCTTTCGGGCTCGAAACGCAGGCCGCCGACCTCCTGCGGATTCAAGATCACGTCGGTGCCGGCATTCTGGTGGCGCCGGCGCAACGCCCGGATGCGCGCCTCCAACTCGTCGAGATCGAAGGGCTTGGGAAGGTAGTCGTCGGCCCCGGCATTCAGGCCCATGATGCGATCGCCCACCGTGCCGCGGGCGGTCAACAGCAGCACGGGCGTGCGAAGCCCCGCAGCGCGCGCCTCGGCCAGCACCTGGAGGCCGTCCAGGTTCGGCAGGCTCAGGTCGAGCGCCACCACGTCGGGCTCCAGGGCGCGCCATTGCTCGACGGCCAAGGCGCCGTCGCCGCAGATGCGCACGTCGATCTTGCTGCGGGCGAGGGCGCGCTGCAGGGTAACCTGCATCGAGGGATCGTCTTCGACCAGCAGCAGCTTCATGGGGCGTGGAGGGGGAATGGTACTTCGGTGTTTTCCCCAGTCCGGTGGACAGCCAACTGACAGCAGGGCGGCGCATGATAGCGGCTCAGGTCCAAGTCAGGTTTTCTTTAGTTACCAGGAGACATCGATGCGTCGCGACACCTTTTTGAAGTCATTGGCCGCGCTGGCCGCCGTCGGAGCGTTGCCGTTGTCGGCACGCGCTGCAGCCAACGTCAAGATGATGATTCCAGCCAACCCGGGCGGTGGCTGGGACACCACGGGCCGCGCGCTGGGCAAGGCTCTGACCGAATCCAAGCTGGCCGACACGGTCACCTACGACAACAAGGGCGGCGCCGCCGGCGCACTGGGCTTGGCCCAATTCGTGAATGGCTCCAAGGCCGACCCGAACGCACTCATGGTGATGGGCTCCGTCATGCTCGGCGGCATCATCACCGGCAAGCCGCCGGTCAGCCTGTCGCAGGCCACGCCCATTGCGCGCATGACCACCGAATACAACGTCTTCGTGCTGCCGGCCAATTCGCCGTTCAAGACCATGAAGGACGTGGTCGATCAGCTCAAGAAAGATCCCGGCAGCGTGAAGTGGGGCGGCGGTTCGCGCGGTTCCACCGAGCACATTGCCGCGGCCATGATCGCGCAGAAGGTCGGCGCCGATCCGTCCAAGATCAACTACGTGGCCTTCCGGGGCGGCGGCGAGGCCACGGCGGCCATTCTGGGCGGCAACGTCACCATCGGCGGGAGCGGCTACAGCGAGTTCGCCGAGTACATTGCCGCCGGCAAGATGAAGGCCATTGCCGTCACGTCCGCCCAGCGCCTGCCGGGCATCAACGTGCCTACGCTCAAGGAGCAGGGCATCGATGTCGAGATCGGCAACTGGCGCGGCGTGTACGGTGCCCCTGGCATCACCGCCGACCAGCGCAAGGCTCTGACCGACATGGTGCTGGCCGCCCTCAAGAGCCCATCGTGGGCCGAGACGCTCAAGAAGAACGACTGGACGCCGGCCGTGCTCTCGGGCGAGGCGTTTGCCAAGTTCGTCGACGACGACTTCGCCAGCTTGCGTGCCATCATGGTCAAGTCCGGAATGGTCTGACTTTGGCTCGCCCCCAGGCTCCGCGCACTTCGTGTCGCTTCTCCCTCCCCCTACCGGGGGCAACACCAGAGGCCCGGCAGAGCCGGTTCCTCGGTGTTTCTGGAAGGGGATGGGGGCTCTTTCGATAGCGAGGCCTATCAACGGGCCTCCTTCTTTTCCCTGACTGTGGGAGCAAAAAATGACAACTCCAGAATCCTCGGTCTCGCCGCAACCCGCGGCCATATGGCCGCAAACGTTGGTTGGTGCCGGCGTGCTGCTGACCGGTCTGGCGCTGGCTTTCGGCGCCATCGGCATTCCTTCCGAAGCCGGCTATGGCGGCGTCGGGCCCAACTTCCTGCCGTGGCTGGTGTCGGGCGTGCTCACGCTGTGCGGCGGCTGGATCCTGTGGGAAGCACGCACCGGCGGCTTTCGCGAGCTTGACGCACCCACAGGCGCCGAGCGGGCCTACTGGCCGGGCTTCGTCTGGGTTTCGGCGGGCCTGCTGCTCAATGCGGCGCTTATCACACAGCTCGGCTTCATCCTGAGCTGCACGTTCTGCTACGTGCTGGCGGTGCAGGGCTTGCGCCGCGCGAGTGGACAGCCTTCGGCCAATCTGCCGCGAACCTGGGCCATCGATTTGCTGACCGGCGCGCTCATTGCCGCACCTGTGTTCTGGATGTTCACCAAGTTCCTGGCCATCAACCTGCCGGGCCTGACGACCACCGGCTGGATCTGACATGGAAATCTTCAACGCACTCATGACGGGTTTCGCCGCGGCGATCACCCCTGTCAATCTGCTCTGGTGCCTGGTGGGCTGCGCCCTCGGCACGGCCGTCGGCGTGCTGCCGGGCATCGGGCCCGCCGTGGCGGTTGCCATGCTGCTGCCGATCACCGGCAAGGTCGAGATCACGGCCTCGATGATCTTCTTCTCGGGCATCTACTACGGCGCCATGTACGGCGGCTCGACCACGTCGATCCTGCTGAACACGCCGGGTGAAACGGCCAGCATGGTCACTGCGATGGAAGGCAACAAGATGGCCAAGAGCGGACGGGCGGGCGCTGCGCTCGCCACCGCTGCCATCGGCTCCTTCGTGGCCGGCACCATCGCCACGGTCATCGTCACGCTGTTCGCGCCGTTCGTGGCCGAGTTCGCCGTGAAGCTCGGGCCGCCCGAGTATTTCCTGCTGATGCTGCTGGCCTTCACCACGGTGAGTGCGGTGCTGGGCAAGAGCACGCTGCGCGGCATGACGGCGCTGTTCGTCGGCCTGGCTGCCGGCTGCGTCGGGCTCGACCAGATCTCGGGCCAGGGCCGCTATACCGGCGGCATTCCCGAACTGCTCGACGGCATCGAGATCGTGCTGGTGGCTGTGGGCCTGTTTGCGGTGGCCGAAGTGCTGTACGCCGTGCTCTACGAGGGCAAGGTGGTCGAAGGCCAGAACAAGCTGACCCGCGTCCACATGACGTCGCGCGACTGGAAGCGCTCGATTCCTGCATGGTTGCGCGGCACCGCCATCGGCACGCCGTTCGGCTGCATCCCGGCCGGCGGCACCGAGATCCCGACCTTCCTGAGCTATGCGACGGAAAAGAAGCTGGCCAAGGATGCGGATGCCAAGGCCGAGTTCGGCACCAAGGGCGCCATCGAAGGCGTGGCCGGCCCCGAGGCCGCCAACAACGCCACGGTGACGGCAGCGCTGATCCCGCTGCTCACGCTCGGCATTCCGACCTCGAACACCACCGCCATCCTGCTCGGCGCATTCCAGAACTACGGCATCCAGCCGGGTCCGCAGTTGTTCACCACCTCGGCCGCATTGGTGTGGGCGCTGATCGCGTCGCTGTACATCGGCAACGTGATGCTGCTGGTGCTGAACCTGCCGATGGTCGGCCTCTGGGTCAAGCTGCTGAAGATTCCGAAGCCGCAGCTCTACGCGGGCATCTTGATTTTCGCAACGGTCGGTGCCTACGGCATGCGCCAGAGCGCGTTCGACCTGTTCCTGCTGTACGGCATTGGCCTGCTCGGCGTGGTGATGCGGCGCTTCGACTTTCCGACCGCTCCTGTGGTGGTGGGCATGATCCTGGGGCCTCTGGCCGAAGCGCAGCTGCGCAATGCCATGTCGATCGGCGAGGGCAGTGCTGCGGTGTTCTTCCAGCGGCCTATGTCGATCACGCTGGTGGTCATCATTGTGGCTGTGCTGGTGTTGCCGCGTGTGGCGAAGCGCATGAGTGAGCGGAAGTTGGCTCGGTTGGCGGTCTGACTCTTACTGCCCTCTTTTGAGGGCGCGAAGGATAGTTGGTTTTATACCGCCGCGCGGCGGTTACTTCCCGAGGCCGGGTGTCGCCCCGGCGGGCGACTCACTTTCTTTTGCTTCGCCAAAAGAAAGTGAGTCCGCCGCCGGGCGGATATCCCGGCCTCGGGAAACAAACAGCGCGCAGCGTCAAAGAAGCTACGCCACCTCAAAGAGAGAACAAGAGTCAGCCAGCCTGCCGCTCGACCAAGTCATCATCGATATGCGGATCGGCCGGCTGCCCCCGCACCTTCCGCACAGTCCGCCGAATCCAGTGCTCGATGTCGTCCACATAAGTGAACACAGCCGGCACCACCAGCAGGCTCAACACGGTAGACGTAATCAGCCCCCCAATCACCGCCATCGCCATCGGCGACCGGAAGCTCGAATCGGCCGCGCCCAGGCCCACCGCAATCGGCAGCATGCCCGCACCCATCGCCAGCGTGGTCATGATGATGGGCCGGGCGCGCTTGTGGCAGGCATCGCGCAGGGCCTCCCACCGGGTCATGCCGTGATCGCGGCGCGCCACGATGGCGTACTCCACCAGCAGGATCGAGTTCTTGGTGGCAACGCCCATCAGCATGATCAACCCGATCAGCGATGGCATCGAAAGCGCCTTCTGCCCGATGAGCAGGCCCACGAAGGCGCCGCCAAGCGCCAGCGGCAGCGCGCAAAGAATCGTCACCGGATGCAGGAAGTCCTTGAACAGCAGCACCAGCACGATGTAGATGCACAGCACGCCCGTGAGCATCGCAAGGCCGAAGCTCGCGAACAGCTCGGTCATCACTTCCGCGTCGCCGACCTCGGTCACGCGCACGCCGGGCGGCAGCTTCTGGATCGAGGGCAGCGCCGTCACCGCGGTCTTGGCATCGCCGAGCCCGACGCCTGAAAGCTCGATCTCGAAGTTGACATTGCGCGAGCGGTCGTAGCGGTCGATGACGGCCGGACCGCCTTCCATCGTCAACGAAGCCACCTGGCTCAGCATGACGGGACCGCGCGCGCCGGGCACCGAGAGGCGGCCGAGCAGGTCGAGATTCTGCCGCGCCGAGTCTTCGAGCTTCACCACGATGGGCACCTGCCGCTGCGCAAGGTTGAGCTTGGCCAGTGCCTGGTCGTAGTCGCCGAGCGTGGCCACGCGCAGCGTCTCGGCGATGGCTGAACTGGTCACGCCCAGGTCGGCTGCGCGCGCGAAGTCGGGGCGCACGGCGATCTCGGGGCGCACGAGGCTCGCGGTCGAGGTGATGTTGCCGAGGCCGGGAACCGTGCGCAGGTCTTTCTCGACCGCGCTTGCCGCGCTGGCCAGCGCCGCCGGGTCTTCACCGGTGAGCGCGAGGATGTACTTTTCACCCGAGCCGCCGAGGCCCACGGTGCTGCGCACGCCGGGCAGGGTTTCAAGTGCCGTGCGGATCTGGTTCTCGATCACCTGCTTGCGCGGGCGGTCGCCACGCTCGTCGAGCTTGATGGTGAGCGTGGCCTTGCGGGTTTCGGGCGTCCCGAAGTTGGCGAAGGGATCGCCGCCCGCGCTGCCGCCCGCCACGGTGGTGTAGACGCTTTTCACGTGCTTGATCTGCATCACGCGGCGCCGCGTTTCTTCAGCGGCCGCAGTGGTCTGGGCGAGCGTGGAGCCGGGCGCGAGCGAGAGGTAAATCTGCGTCTGCGAGTTGTCGTCCGGCGGAATGAAGCCGGTCTTCAGCAGCGGGATCATCGCCAGCGAACCGAAGAAGAAGAGGGTGGCCAGCACCATCGTCTTGAAGCGATGGTGCGTGCTCCATTCCACCGCGCGCATGTAGGCCGTGAGCCAGCGCGGCTCCTTTTCGGCGCCGACCACCGGCTTCAGGATGTAGGCCGCCATCATGGGCGTGAGCACCCGCGCCACCACCAGCGAAGCGAACACCGCCAGCGAGGCCGTCCAGCCGAACTGCTTGAAGAACTTGCCGGCGATGCCGCTCATGAAGGCCGTTGGCAGGAACACCGCAATCAGCGTGAAGGTGGTGGCGATCACCGCCAGGCCGATTTCGTCGGCCGCTTCCATGGCGGCCTCGTAAGGCGACTTGCCCATGCGCAGGTGACGCACGATGTTTTCCACCTCCACGATGGCGTCGTCCACCAATATGCCCACCACCAGCGAGAGCGCGAGCAGCGAGATCACGTTGACCGAGAAGCCCAACAGGTGCATGCCGATGAAGGCCGGGATGACGGACATCGGCAGCGCCACGGCCGAGACGAAAGTGGCGCGCCAGTCGCGCAGGAAAAGCCACACCACGATCACCGCCAAGATGGCGCCCTCGTACAAGAGGTGCAGCGAGCCGTCGTACTCTTCTTCCACCGGGTCGACGAAGTTGAAGGCTTCCGTCAGTTCGATGTCGGGCCGCTGCACACGCAGGTCGGCCAGCGCTTTTTGAATGGCGCGGCCCACCTCCACCTCGCTGGCGCCGCGGCTGCGGGCCACTTCGAAGCCGACCACCGGCTTGCCGTTCAGCAGCGCGGCGGCGCGCGGCTCGGCGATGGTGTCGCTGATGCGCGCCACCTGGTCGAGCCGCACGCGCCGGCCATCGGAGAGCGCAATCTGCATGTCGGCGAGCTGGTCGGCCGACTGCACGGTGGCCATGGTGCGCACCGGCTGCTCGCTGCCGCCCAGGTCGATGCGGCCACCGGCGCTTTCGGTCTGCACCTGGCGCAGCTGGCGCGAGATGTCGGCCGCCGAGGCGCCGAGCGCCTGCAGCTTGGCCGGATCGAGGTCGACATGCACCTGGCGCGTGACGCCACCCACACGGTTCACCGCACCCACGCCCGGAAGCGCGAGCAGCTTCTTGGTGATGTCGTTGTCCACGTACCAGCTCAGCGCCTCGATGTCCATGCGCGCCGAGGCGATGGTGAAAGCCAGCACCGGCTGGGCCGCGAAGTCGAGCTTTGTGACCACCGGATCGCGCACATCGGCCGGCAGGTCGGCGCGCACACGCTGCACCGCGGAGCGCACGTCGTCCACGGCTTCCTGCACCGGCTTTTCGAGTCGGAACTCGACGATCAGCGTGGCGGCGCCGTCCTGCACCTTGGTGGTGATGTGCTTGAGGCCCTGCACCGTGGCGATGGAGTTCTCGAGCTTGCGCGCGACGTCGGTCTCCAACTGCGAAGGCGCGGCACCGGGGAGAGCCGCCGAGACCGTCACGGTCGGCAGGTCGATGTCCGGAAAGTTCTGCACCTTCATCGCGTTGAACGACAGCAGCCCACCGAAGGTGAGCAGCACGAACAGCATCACCGCCGGAATCGGGTTGCGGATGGACCATGCGGAAACGTTCATGGCCGTGCCTTCGTATCGTTCGCGTCCTGCTTGCCCGCGGCGGCCGAGGCCGGCGCCGCGGCGGGCTGTGCACCCGCAGCTGCAGGGGCGGACGCCGGCACGACGCGCACCAGGTCGCCGTCGTTCAGGAAGCCGGCCCCTTGCACCACGATCTGCGCGCCTTCGGGCAGCGCGCTGGTGATCTCGACACGCTCACCGACGCGGCGGCCGGTCTGCACCTTCAGCTGCGCCACGCGGTTGTCGGGCAGCAGCATGAAGACGTTGTTGAAGCCGTCGCGCGGAACGATGGAGGTCTGCGGCACGGTGGGCGCCGAGCTGCGGCCGAGCTCGAAGTCGCCGCGCGCGAACATGCCGGCCTTGATGCCGGTGTTCTGCTGCACGTTGGGCAGGTCGACGTAGACCAGCGCCGCGCGCGTTTGCGGATCGACCGTGGGCGCGATGCTGCGCACCTTGCCGCGCACCTGCGCGCCGCTGGCGCTGACCACGAAGGCCGTGGTGCCCACCGCGATGCGGCTGAGCTCGGCCGAGGTGACCTCGGCGCGCCATTCGAGCCGGCCCTGGCGGATCAGCCGGAACAGCTCGGTGCCGGAGGCCACCACGCTGCCGACCGTGGCGGTGCGCGATGAGATCACGCCGTCGTCGGGGGCCAGAACCTGCGTGTTGCGACCGCGGACCTGCTGCGCGGCGAGCACGGCTTCGGCGGCCTCGACACGTGCCTTGGCGGTCTGCTCGGCGGTCTGGTACTGGTTGATCTGCTGCTGGCTCAGCGCGCCCGTGGCCTGCAGCGTGCGGGCACGCGCCGCGTTGCCGGCTGCGTCGGCGGCGGTGGCCCTGGCTTCGGCCAGCGAGGCACGCGATTGCGCGATGTCCGCCTGCACCGTCTCGGGCGAGAAGACGGCGAGCACCTGGCCCTTCTTCACCAGGTCGCCCACGTTCACGCGCACTTCGGCGAGCCGGAGCCCGGTGGATTCGGAGCCCACGATGGCCTCCTGCCAGGCGGCCACATTGCCGTTGGCCGCAAGCGTCAGCGTGAGTTCGGTGAGTTCGGGCTTGGCGACCGTGACTGTCAACGTCGGCCGGGCAGCCGGAGCACCCGCCTTGTCCTTGGCGGCCGCCGCCGGGGCGCCGGACTCGCTCGCCGGCTTGCGTGTCAGCCACACGGCCGCCGCAATGACGATGACGAGCGCCAGCAGCGCGATGGCAAGGGTGGAGCGTTTGATACTTTTCATGGCGACGTCGCGACCTTGGCGGCCGGGTTGGAAGTCATCGGGGGCGATTCGGGGCGGGCCCACCCGCCGCCCATCGAGCGGTAGAGCGCAACCCAGGCCTGGGCGCGTTCGCGTTGCAGCGAGACGCGCGCGGTCTGAGCGGCAAAGAGCGTGCGGCGCGAATCCTCGAGCTCAAACAGGCTCGCCAGGCCGCTGCTATAGCGGGTCTGGGTGGCGTCGAAAGAGGCCTGGTAGTTCTTCACCGCGGAGTCGGCGTCGGTGGCGCGCGCGTCGGTGGCGTCGAGGTTGACCAGTGCTTCCTCCACCTCGCGCACCGCCTGCCGCACGTTCGCGCGGTAGAGCGACACGGCTTCGGTGTAGCGCGCCTTGGCCGCATCGCTGTTGGCCGCGCGTGCGCCGAAGTCGAGCAACGGCACGGTGAGCGACACCGGGCCAATCGACCAGGTGTCGAGCGATTCTCGAAAGCCGCTGGTGCGGATCTGCATGCGGCCGATGGAGCCCGAGATGCTGAGCTTGGGATAGCGCTCGGCTTCGGCGGAACCCACGTCGGCGCTGGCCGATGCCACGCCGAGCTCGGCCGCGTACACGTCGGGCCGCTGCGAGATGGCCTCGGCCGGCACGCTGGCGATGCTGCCGACCACGGGCAGCGCACGCTGCGCGGGCGAGGCGGCCAGCTTCTGTTCGAGCGTGGGCTCGTCGATGCCGCTGAGCGCCACCAGCGCCTTACGCTGTACCGCGCACTGGGCGCGCTGCTGCGTGAGGCGGCCCGAGGCATCCGAGGCGCTGGCGCGCGCCAGCGCGGCGTCGGCCGGCGCAGTGAAGCCGGCGCGCGCCGACAGGTCCGTGAGGCGCGCGGTTTCGCCGCGCGATTTCGCATCCGATTCGGCCACGCGCAGCTGCTGCTGGCAGGCGCGCTCGGCGAAGTAGGCGTTCGCGGTTTCGGCCGCGACGGCCACGCGCGCGTCATGCCATTTCGCGGTGGCGCCGCTCAACTTCTGCTCGGCCGAATCGCGATCGGCGCGCAGGCGGCCGAACAGGTCGATCTCCCACCTGGACTGCAAGCCGGCTTGCAGCGTGGTCACCGGCGCGATGGCCGCACTGCTGCTGGTGGACGAGGAGGCCGTCGTGCCGCCCGCGCCGAAGGAAGAGCCCGACACACCGCGGCTGGCCGACAGCGTGCCATCCAGGTTGGGCAGCAGCGCGGCGCCGGCCTGCACGCGCGTGGAGCGCGCCTCGGCCACGCGCGCGGCGGCGCTCGCGAGATTGGGGCTTGCGGTTTCGGCCGCGGCAATCAGTTCGACCAGCAACGGGTCGTCGAGTTGGCGCCACCAGTCGGCCAGCGAAACCACCGAACCGCCGTGGGGCAGCGGCGCATGCCACTGCGGGGGGAAGGGCGCCTCCACCGTGGCCGGCGGGCGAGTCAGGCCGCAGCCGGCAAGGCCGAGGCCCAAGGGCAGGCACACGGTGGCAAACCATCGGAGTCGTCTCATGTCTTCTTTCTCCCGGAGCGGGCAGCAGGTACGGCCGCGGGCTTGGCAATGGCTTTGCGGCGCAGGGCTTCGGCCTCGACCAGCGCAACGGCGTAGCCGGTGAGGCGCTGCGCCCAGGTGTCCACGTTTTTCGGCGTGTTCAGCAAAGAGGGGCGTATGGCGTCGACGAGATCCTGGCTCACGAAAAGCTGCACCGCGAGCCCGGTGATGGCGAAGGTCAGGCGATGCACGTCGTCGTCGGGCCGCGCAAGACCCAGGCGGCGGCACAGCACGCCGGCGATGGCGATGTGCGGCGCCTTGATGTCGCGCTCGAATTCCTTGGCCCACTGGCTGGTCGGCTCGAGCATCTCGCGCATGTGCAACTGGATGCATTGCCGCACGATCTCGCCCTGCTTGAGCGGCTCGACCATGCGGGTGAAAAAGATGCGCAGTGCTTCTTCCATCGGCAGATCGGGCGCGTCGTACAGCGAAACGAAGTCTCCGGCATTGCCGCCCATCGGCTCGCCGAAGGTGGCGGCATACAACCCGGCCTTGTCGCCGAAGTAGTAGCTGATGGCCGAGATGTTGACGTCCGCCGCGCGTGCAATCTCGCGGGTCGAGGTCTTGGCATAGCCGTTGGCGGCAAAGAGCGCAAGGGCGGCATAGAGGAGGCGCTGGCGCGCTTCGAGTCCGTCGCTGCGCGGCGCGCGGGCGGAAATGGCTTGGAGGGCTGGGGCGCTCATGCCGGCGATTAGACCATTGTGGGCAATCAAACGATTGATTTACTTATGCCCACATGAGGGCTTTCTTCTCACTGTCCGGCCAATGCGCATTCTGGGCATTTTCCAAAGACGCATTGATGCTCGATTCGCAGGCGATTGATGCGCGCTACGATCCGCCCATGTCTGCTGTTCCGCCCGTTTCCGCACCGCCCGCTTTACCCGCTCTGCCTCTGGATGCCGACGGCATCCTCGCGTTGGCCGCGCGATCGATGTTCCATCTGTTCTCGAGCATCAGCCAGGGCATGTTCCTGGTGGATCGCAGCGGGCGCATCGTGTGGGTGAACGAAGGGTACCGGCGCTTCCTGCCAGCGCTGGGCTTCTCATCGATCGACGAGTTCATGGGCCATATGGTCGAGGACGTGATCCCCAACACGCAGATGCGGCGCGTGCTCGAAACCGGCGAGCCGATCCTGGTCGACCTGCTCACCAACAAGGCGGGTACTTTCGTTGTCAGCCGCATTCCGCTGCGTGCCGAAAGCGATGGGCGCGAGGGCAGGGCGGGAGAGGTCATCGGCGCCATCGGCATTGTGCTGTTCGACCAGCCCGAAACCACGCTGCAGCCGCTCATCAGCAAGTTCGCGCTGCTGCAGCGCGACCTCGACGACGCGCGGCGCGAGCTCGCGAGCCAGCGCAACAACCCGCTCTACCAGCACGCGGCCGACGGGCAGCGCCGCTCCAAGTACACCTTTGCCAGCTTCATCGGCAGCAGCCCCGCGGCGGTGGAGGTGAAGCGCCATGCGCGGCGCGCCGCGCAGTCCACGAGCCCGGTGCTGCTGCTCGGTGAAACCGGCACCGGCAAGGAACTGCTCGCGCATGCGATCCACGCATCGTCGGCACGCGCCAAGGGGCAGTTCGTCAGCGTCAACATCGCGGCCGTGCCCGACACGCTACTGGAGGCCGAATTCTTCGGCTTCGCGCCGGGAGCCTTCACCGGTGCCGACCGTCGCGGCCGCGAGGGCAAATTCAAGCTGGCCGACGGCGGCAGCCTGTTCCTCGACGAGATCGGCGACATGCCGCTCGGCCTGCAGGCCAAGCTGCTGCGTGCGCTGCAAGAAGGGGAGATCGAGCCGCTCGGCTCCAACAAGCTAGTGCCCTTCGATGCGCGCGTGATTGCCGCCACCTCGCGCGACCTGCCCGAGCTGGTGCGCCGCGGCCAGTTCCGCGAAGACCTGTACTACCGCCTCAACGTGTTGCCACTGCGTGTGCCGCCGCTGCGCGAGCGCCGCAGCGACATTCCGGCGCTGGTCGAGGCATTGGGCGAAGACATGGCGCTGCGCAGCGGCGAGGCGCCGCCCGAAGTCACTCCCGATGCGCTGGCGCTCCTTGCCGGCCAGCATTGGCGTGGCAACATCCGCGAGCTGCGCAACGTGCTGGAGCAGGTGACCATGCGCAGCGACTCGCAGCGCATCGATGCCGCGCAGCTCGAACGCATCCTTCGCGAAGCGGGGCTCGAGCAGATCGAGCTGCCCGATGCGTCGCACGCGCCCGGCGACGAAGATGGCAACCTGCTGCGTCCGTTGGCGCAGCAGATCGCGGAGTTGGAGCGCAAGGCGATTGCCGCCGCGCTCGCGGCCACGGGCAACAACAAGCTGGCCACGTCCAGGCTGCTCGGAATTTCGCGCGCCACCTTGTACGAACGGATGACGAGCCAGGGTCTTTGACCGACCCTCGGAGAGCGGGGCAGGCGCACTCTCGAAAACCCTGACTGAAAAACAAACACATGCCTGAAAAAAACACACAACAAGTGTTCTAAGTTCAGTCGATGCTGGCTTCTTCCCAATGAAGAACCCTTTGTTATCAACATGTTAATGGGTGGCACGAACTGTGCAATATTCAGTCACCTATTTCAGGAGACAAAGAATGAACCGTCGCCACCTCGTAGCCCTGGCCGCACTCGCCACCTGCGCCGCCGCAGCCCCCGCATGGGCCCAGTCCAACGAAATCCGCATTGCGCACATCTACAGCAAGACCGGTCCGCTCGAGGCCTATGGCAAGCAGACGCAGACCGGTTTCACCATGGGCCTGGACTACGCCACCGGCGGCACGATGACGGTCAATGGCAAGAAGCTCGTGGTCATCGAGAAGGATGACCAGGGCAAGCCCGACCTTGGCAAGTCGCTGCTGGCGGCCGCGTATTCCGACGACAAGGCCGCGCTGGCCGTGGGCCCCACCGCTTCAGGCGTGGCGCTGGCCATGCTGCCGGTGGCCGAGGAGTACAAGAAGATCCTGATCGTGGAGCCGGCGGTTGCCGATTCGATCACCGGCGACAAATGGAACAAGTACATCTTCCGCACCGGCCGCAATTCGAGCCAGGACGCGATCTCCAACGCGGTGGCCATCGACAAGGCCGGCGTGACCGTGGCCACGCTCGCGCAGGACAACGCCTTTGGTCGCGACGGCGTGAAGGCCTTCGGCGCCGCGCTCAAGAAGGCGAAGCTGGTGCATGAGGAATATCTGCCCCCCGCCACCACCGACTTCACGGCCGGCGCACAGCGCCTGATCGACAAGCTCAAGGACCAGCCGGGCCGCAAGATCATCTGGATCGTCTGGGCCGGCGCGGGCAATCCGTTCAAGATCGTCGACCTGGACCTGAAGCGCTACAACATCGAGATCGCGACTGGCGGCAACATCCTGCCGGCCATGGCGGCCTACAAGAACCTGCCGGGCATGGAAGGGGCGGCGTACTACTACTTCGGCATCCCGAAGAATCCGGTGAACGAAGCCCTCGTCGCGGCGCACTACAAGGAGTTCAAGACCCCGCCGGACTTCTTCACGGCCGGCGGTTTCTCGGCCGCGATGGCGGTGGTCACCGCGCTCAAGAAGACCGGCGGCGACACCGGCACCAACAAGCTCATCACCGCCATGGAAGGCATGAGCTTCGACACGCCCAAGGGCAAGATGACCTTCCGCAAGGAAGACCACCAGGCGATGCAGTCGATGTACCACTTCAAGATCAAGAACGACCCCGCCTTTGCATGGGGTGTGCCGGAGCTGGTGCGCGAGATCAAGCCTGAAGAGATGGACATCCCGATCAAGAACAAGCGCTGATCGGCACCCCGATACCGCGGTCCTGAGGCCGCGTCCCTTTCGCCCCGGCATGGCCGCCGGGCGAAGCGCCAGCCTGCGCCTTCGTGGCGGACGTGGCAGCGCAACCAATGGCCCATTCGTCAGCAATCAAGCAAGCGTTCGACGCGCCTGCAATGCAAGGAGACAGCGATGGCAGCGATGCGAGGGAACTGGAAGGGATTGGCCGCGGCTGCGGCAATGGCGTTTGGCGTGTATGCCTGCACGGCCACTGCGGCGGTGCCGCTGCCGTCGCTGGGCGCAAACCCGGCGGAGGTGAGCGTGTCCGGCCTCTCGGCGGGCGGCTTCATGGCTGTGCAATTGCACGTGGCCTATTCGGCCACCTTCAAGCGCGGTGCCGGTGTGGTGGCCGGCGGACCGTACTACTGCGCAGAGGGCTCGGTGGTCAATGCCACCGGCCGCTGCATGGCGCACAGCACCAGCATTCCGGTTTCGACCCTCGTGAGCACCACCAACAGCTGGGCCGCCAGCGGTGCGATCGATCCGGCATCGAACATGAGCGGCTCCAAGGTGTACCTGTTTTCCGGCACCTCGGACAACACCGTCAAGCCAGCCGTGATGGACGACCTGAAGACCTACTACCAGAGCTTCGTGCCCACGGCCAATACGGTCTACAAGAACACCATTGGCGCCGGCCACGCGATGGTCACGGACGACTTCGGCGCCGCGTGCAGCACCACCGCCGCGCCCTACATCAACAACTGCGGCTTCGATCTTGCGGGCGAGATCCTGCAGCATCTCTATGGCCCGTTGAACCCGCGCAACAACGGGACTCTGGGCGGCACGTTCACGGAGTTCAACCAATCGGAGTTCATCTCCGGCCACGGCGTGGCCGCCACCGGCTGGATCTACGTGCCGCAGGCCTGCACCACCACCTCGTGCCGCGTGCACATGGTGCTGCACGGCTGCAAGCAGAACTACACCGACGTAGGCGATCAGTACGTGCGCAAGACCGGCTACAACCGCTGGGCGGACACCAACAACATCGTGCTGATCTATCCGCAGACCAGCACGGCGGCCACCAACAGCTGCTGGGACTGGTGGGGCTACGACAACGCGAATTACGCGAAGAAGTCGGGCCCGCAGATGGTGGCGCTCAAGGCCATGGTCGATCGCGTGACCGGCTCCGGCGGCGGCTCGTCGCTGCCAGCGCCCACCGGCGTGGGCACATCCGGCGCGACCAGCAGCAGCATGGTGATCGGCTGGGCGGGTGTCTCCGGCGCGAGCGGCTACAACGTTTATCGCGGCGGCAGCAAGGTCAACGCCGCGCCGGTGGCCGGCACCAACTACACCGACAGCGGCCTGGCCGCGTCGACCACCTACAGCTGGACCGTGGCGGCATTGGACGCCAGCAATGCTCAGGGCGCGATGTCGGCCGCGGCCACGGGCACCACGCTTGCCGGAAGCGGTGGCGGCGGCACCTGCTACACCGCCAGCAATTATGCGCACACCGTGGCCGGGCGTGCCTACGCCCTGTGGGGCCTCACCTATGCCTACGGCTCAGGGCAATCGATGGGGCTGTGGAACATCTACGTCACCACCACGCTGAAGCAGACCGGTCCGAACTACTACGTGATCGGCAGCTGTTGAGCGCCGATCTACACCGACTTTCATTTGCAATGACCAACGATGCTTGAGACGAAAGACCTGACCATCCGCTTCGGCGGGCACGTGGCCGTCAACAGCGTGAGCTGCGCCTTCGCGCCGGGCACGCTGACGGCCATCGTGGGCCCCAACGGCGCGGGCAAGACCACCTACTTCAACCTGATCTCGGGCCAGCTCAAGGCGAGCGCGGGCACGGTGTCGCTCGACGGGCAACCGCTCTCAGGCCTGTCGCCATCGGCGCGCACGCACGCAGGGCTGGGACGAGCCTTTCAGCTCACGAACCTGTTCCCCAACCTCACGGTGCTGGAGAACGTGCGCTTGGCGGTGCAGGCCACGCGCGAAGGCGCGCATCGCCGCGGTCTCAACCTGTGGAGCATCTGGAGCGACCACAAGGCGCTGACCGAACGCGCCGACCAGATCCTGGCCGACGTGGCGCTGAAGTCGCGCGAACATGCCACGGTGGCCAGCCTGCCGCACGGCGACCAGCGCAAGCTCGAGGTGGCACTCTTGATGGCGCTCGAGCCCAAGGTCTTCATGTTCGACGAACCGACGGCCGGCATGAATGCGGCCGAAGCACCCGTCATCCTCGACCTGATCCGTAAGCTGAAGCAGGACAAGAGCAAGACCATCCTCCTGGTCGAACACAAGATGGACGTGGTGCGCGAACTCGCGGACCGCATCATCGTGCTGCACAACGGCACGCTCGTGGCCGATGGCGAACCGGCCGAGGTGATTGCCTCGCCGGTGGTGCAGGAGGCGTACCTCGGTATCGCGAAGGAGGCCGCATGAACCTGCTCGAACTACAAGGCGTGCACACGCACATCGGGGCGTACCACATCCTCCACGGTGTCGACCTCGCTGTGCCCAAGGGCCAGCTCACCATGCTGCTCGGCCGCAACGGCGCGGGCAAGACGACCACGCTGCGGACCATCATGGGCCTGTGGCATGCGTCGGAGGGCCGGGTGCGCTTCGGCGACAAAGACATCACCGCCATGCACACGCCGCAGATCGCGGAGCTTGGCATTGCCTACGTGCCCGAGAACATGGGCATCTTCTCCGACCTCACCGTGAAGGAGAACATGCTGCTCGCCGCGCGTGGTGCCAAGAACGCTGCGCAGATCGACGACACGCGGCTGAAGTGGATCTTCAAGCTGTTTCCCGCGGTCGAGAAGTTCTGGAATCACCCCGCCGGCAAGCTCTCGGGCGGTCAGAAACAGATGCTCGCGGTGTCGCGCGCCATCGTCGAGCCGCGCGAGCTGTTGCTGATCGACGAGCCCAGCAAGGGCCTCGCGCCCGTGATGATCAACAACATGATCGATGCGTTCGGCGAGCTCAAGCGCAGCGGGGTGACGATCTTGCTGGTGGAGCAGAACATCAACTTCGCCCAGCGCCTGGGCGACAACGTCGCGGTGATGGACAACGGCCGCGTGGTGCACAGCGGCTCGATGGCGGCGTTCTCCGCGGATGCGCAATTGCAGCAATCTCTTTTGGGTCTAGCGCTATGACGAACGTGATGTCTTCTTGTCCCCTCTCCCGCTCGCGGGAGAGGGCTAGGGTGAGGGCAGGCGGCCTGTGCAATGGTTATGCCGTCATGTTGGCGCCGCTGGCCCTCACCCCAACCCTCTCCCGCAAGCGGGAGAGGGAGCAAGAACGGGGAGCGCAGCAATGAAGGCACTCGACTTCGACTGGAAGCCGCTGCTTCTCGCGCCCATCCTCGCGCTGGCCGCGCTGCCGCTCACGGGCTCGTTCTCGACCTGGCTCACGCTCACGGTCGCGGGCCTGGCGATGGGCATGATCATCTTCATCATCGCCTCGGGCCTCACGCTGGTGTTCGGCCTCATGGACGTGCTCAACTTCGGCCACGGCGTGTTCATTGCGCTCGGCGCCTTCGTGGCCAGCAGCGTGCTCGGCCTGATGGGCGACTGGACCGGTTCGGGCGAGCTGTGGCGCAACCTCGTCGCCGTGTTCCCGGCGATGCTGGTCGCCATGGCGGTGGCCGGTGCGGTTGGACTCGCGTTCGAGCGCTTCATTGTGCGGCCCGTTTACGGCCAGCACCTGAAGCAGATCCTCATCACGATGGGCGGCATGATCATCGGCGAGGAGCTCATCAAGGTGATCTGGGGGCCGGCACAGGTGCCGCTGCCATTGCCCGAAGCCTTGCGCGGCTCGCTGCTGATCGGCGATGCGGCCATCAGCAAGTACCGCCTGCTTGCAGTGGCGGTGGGCATCGTGGTGTTCGGCCTGCTCGCATGGACGCTGGGCCGTACCAAGATCGGTCTCCTCATCCGCGCCGGCGTGCAGGACCGCGAGATGGTCGAGTCGCTCGGCTACCGCATCGGCCGGCTGTTCGTCGGCGTGTTTGTGGTGGGCAGCGCACTGGCCGGCCTGGGCGGCGTGATGTGGGGGCTGTTTCAGCAGAACCTGGTGCCGCAGATGGGCGCGCAGGTCAACGTGCTGATCTTCATCGTGATCATCATCGGTGGGCTCGGCTCGACGGGCGGCGCGCTGATCGGAGCGCTGCTGGTGGGGCTCATGACCAACTACATCGGCTTTCTGCTGCCCACGCTCACGCAGTTCGCGAGCATCCTGCTGATGGTGGCCGTGCTGCTGTGGCGGCCGCAGGGCGTGTACCCCGTGGCGAATCGTTGAGAAAGAAGAAGCCGCCATGTTCCTGAAACGACTTCTCTCCAACGACACGCCGAGGAGCCGCCTGCTGGCGCTGCTGCTGGTGGCGCTTTTCATCGCGCTGGCGTTCGCGCCGTTCATCTTCCCGGGCGTGAAGGCGCTCAGCGTCGCGGCCAAGATCCTCGTGTTCGTGGTGCTGGTCGCAAGCTTCGACCTGCTCTTGGGCTACACCGGCATCGTGAGCTTCGCCCACACGATGTTCTTCGGCATCGGCGCCTATGGCATCGCCATCTCGGCTTCACGGCTCGGGCCCAGCTGGGGCGCGGTGCTGCTGGGGCTCGCGGCGTCGCTCGCGATCTCCCTGGTGCTCTCGTTCGCCATCGGCCTGTTCTCGCTCAGGGTGCGCGCGATCTTCTTCGCAATGATCACGTTGGCGGTGGCTTCGGCGTTTCAGACGCTGGCTTCGCAGCTGTCGGATTTCACGGGCGGCGAAGACGGACTCACCTTCAAGCTGCCCGAGCTGATCTCGCCGAGCTTCGAGTTCTCCGAAGAACCCTTTCTGGGCGTCTCGCTCGATGGCCGCCTGCTGTGTTACTGCCTGCTGTTCGTGACCGCGGTGGTACTGGTGCTCGCGCTGCTGCGCATCGTGAATTCGCCCTTCGGCCGCGTGCTGCAGGCCATCCGCGAGAACGAGTTCCGCGCGGAGGCCATCGGCTACCGCGTGGTGGTGTACCGCACCACGGCAGCCGTGCTGTCGGCCCTGTTCGCCACGCTGGCCGGGGCGATGCTCGCGATCTGGCTGCGCTACAACGGACCCGACACTTCGCTGAGCTTCGAGATCATGATCGACGTGCTGCTGATCGTGGTGATCGGCGGCATGGGCACCATCTACGGCGCGGCCATCGGCGCGGTGCTGTTCGTTCTGGCGCAAAGCTATTTGCAAGACCTGCTGCGCGTGGGCAGCGAGGCCGCGAGCGGGTTGCCGTGGCTTGCGGCGCTGCTGTCGCCCGACCGCTGGCTGTTGTGGCTGGGAGTGCTGTTCGTGCTCTCGGTCTATTACTTTCCGACCGGCATCGTCGGCAAGCTGAGGGCGAGGGCTGCACGATGAGCAACGATCTTCCCGTTCCGGTGTCCCGCTACGCCCAGCTTGCGGGCCGCGAAATCCATTGGCTCGACTGGGGTGCGCCAGATGCCCCAGTGATCATCGCGTGGCATGGCCTCGCGCGCACCTGCCGCGACATGGACGAGCTGGCACAGCACTTTGCAGCGCGCGGCTTCCGCGTGATTTGCCCCGACACCATCGGCCGAGGGCTGAGCCAGTGGAGCACGTTGCCCGACGAGGAATACCAGCTCTCGTTCTACGCCCGCATGGCCGCTGCGCTGTGCGACGAGCTGCGCCTGGGCCGCGTGCATTGGGTCGGCACCTCGATGGGCGGCGCCGTTGGCACGGTCTGCGCGTCGGGCCTGTTCGAGCCGCGCATGAAGGCGCGCATTGCGAGCCTCACGCTCAACGACAACGCGCCGGAGCTCGCGCAGGCGGCCATCGAGCGCATCCGCGCATACGCCGGCGAACCGCCCGCATTCGACACCGTGGCCGAGCTCGAGCTTTTCTTTCGCACCGTCTACAAGCCCTATGGCTGGCTCAGCGATGCGCAATGGCGCCGCCTGACCGAAAGCTCCACCCGCCGCCTGCCCGACGGCCGCGTGACGCCGCACTATGACCCGGCGATGGTCCGGCAGTTCAGCGCGCATGACAACGACTACCTGATCTGGCCGCACTACGACGTCATCGAGGTGCCGGTGCTGTGCCTTCGCGGCGCCGAGTCGGACCTGGTGCTGCCCGAGGTCACGCAGCAGATGCAGCAGCGGGGGCCGGGCGCCGCGGGGTTGCTGAAGGTGATTGAAATCCAGGGGTGCGGCCACGCGCCTGCGCTCAACGTGCCGGAACAACTGGATCTGATTGAAGGGTTTATCCGGGCCGCCGGCCGCTAGGCGCGAGTCGGCGAGACAATCGCCGCCGATTCCAACCACAAGGATTTATCCATGGCGCTTTCGCTGTACGACCTTTCCGTGCCGGTCTTCTCGCGCGGGCTCGGCCAACTCACCCACGTGCTCGAGAAGAGCCTGGCGCACGCCAAGGCCAACGACATCGACCCGGCGACGCTGGTGGATGCCAGGCTCGCACCCGACATGATCCCGCTGGTTGGGCAGATCCAGCGCGCGAGCGATGCGTCGAAGCTCGGCGTGGCACGCATTTCGGGCGTCACGGCACCGAGCTTTCCCGATGAGGAAAAGACGTACGACGAACTGCTGGCCCGCATCGCGAAGACGCAGGCGTTTCTCTCCACCGTGGACCGTACGCTGATCGACGGCCAGGAGGAGCGCCAAGTGACCGTCAAGGTGCGCGAAAGCGAAGCGCATTTCACCGCGCAGCGCTACCTGCTCCAGTTCGCGCTGCCCAACTTCTTCTTCCACGTGACCACAGCCTACGACGTGCTGCGCCACAAGGGCATGCCCATCGGCAAGATGGACTACTTGGGCAAGTTCTAAGTACTGGCGGGGCGCTGCGTGGGCCAGCCCGCGAGGTTGCGTTCGGCAATGCCCGCCAGCGCGGTGATCCAGGCCGGGCTGTCGTTCAGGCACGGGATGTAGCTGAAGGCCTCGCCACCGGCATGCATGAAGGCCTCGCGGCCCTCCATCGCAATTTCTTCCAGCGTCTCCAGGCAGTCGGCCGGAAAGCCCGGGCACACCACGTCGACCCGCTTGACGCCGCTCGCGCCGAGTTCGCGCAGGGTGGGCTCGGTATAGGGCTCGAGCCACTTGGCGCGGCCGAAGCGCGACTGGAAGGTGACGCGGTGCTGCGCGGCCGAAAGCCCGAGGCGCGTGGCAAGTAGGCGCGCGGTTTCGAGGCACTGCGCCTGGTATGGATCACCGAGCGCGACGTTGCGCGCAGGAATACCGTGGAAGCTCATCAGCAGCACCTCGCCGCGGCCTTCGATCTTCCAGTGGCGCTCGATGCTTTGCGCAAGCGCCTCGATGTAGGCCGGATCGTCGTGGTACTGGTTCACGAAGCGGAACTCCGGAATCAGGCGCTGCCGGCGGCTCCAGTCGTTCACCGCATCGATCACGCTGGCCGTGGTGGTGGCCGAATATTGTGGATAGGCCTGCAGCACCAGCACGCGCGCTGCGCCTTCAGCCTTCAGCGCGTCGAGCCGCGAGGCGATCGAGGGGCTGGCGTAGCGCATTGCATCACGCACCAACACGCGGTGCCCGCGTTCGCCGAGCCAGCCGGCAAGCAGGGTGGCTTGCTTCTGTGTCCACACTTTGAGCGGCGACCCCTCGGCCATCCAGATGCTCGCGTACTTGGCGGCCGACTTGGCGGGCCGCACGCGCAGAATGATGCCGTACAGGATCACGGCCCAGAGCAGCTTCGGAATTTCGACCACGCGCGGATCGCCGAGAAATTCCGCAAGGTAGGACCGCACGGCGGGCGTGGTGGGGGCATCTGGCGAGCCGAGGTTGCACCAGAGTACGGCGGTGCGCGCGGCGATGGAACTGTTGTTCCCGTTGTCTTGAGGCATGCGATATTCTCGGGCATGACTTCCGTTTCCACGGCGCTGGCGGGCGCTGAGCCACTCGACATCAAGCGCATCTCCGCGATCTCGCTCGACCTGGACGACACCCTCTGGCCCATCTGGCCGACCATCGAACGTGCCGAGACCGTGCTGCAGGAATGGCTGCTGCGCGAAGCACCCAAGACCGCTTCGCTGCTGCTGAACCCCGGCGTTCTGCGCGAGTTGCGCGAAGCCACCGCCAAGGAACGTTCGGACCTTGCGCATGACCTGAGCGCGCTGCGCCGCGAATCGATCCGCACGGCGCTGAAGCGCTCGGGCGAAGATCCGGCGCTGGCCGATCCGGCCTTCGACGCCTTCTTTGCTGAGCGCCAGCGTGTGACGCTGTATGAAGACGCGCTGCCGGCGCTCAAGTGGCTCAGCGAGCGCTATCCGCTGGTGGCCATTTCGAACGGCAATGCCGACATCCACCTGACCGGCGTGGGCCGCTGGTTTCGCACCGCATTCAATGCGCGCGCCTTCGGCAGCGGCAAGCCGCATGCGCCGATATTTCGTGCTGCGGCCGCCTCGGTCGGCCTGCTGCCGAAGGACGTGCTGCACGTGGGCGACGACGCGGAGCTCGACGTGGTCGGCGCGCTCAATGCCGGCATGCAGGCCGCCTGGCTGGTGCGCGACGAGCGGCCGTGGGTGCACGGCGCGCGTCCGCAACTGATCGTGCCGAACCTCCACGCGCTGTGCGTGGCACTTGGCGCTTGAGTTCGCGCTCTACGAGAACACGGGCCGGAAGAAGCTGCGCTCGTAGCTGAGGATGCAGCGGGTGTCCTCGGCGTACTTGAACGCAGCCTGGCACTCGGCATCCTGCATCGAATCGGCGCGGTACTGCTCGTAGGCGGCGAAGCTCGGAAAGCTGAACATCGCGAGCGCCACATTGTTCGCACCCTCCGACGGCAGGAAATAGCCGTGGTGCTGGCCGCCGAATTTCTCGACCAGCGGGATCCAGAGCTTGCCGTAGTACTCGAATTCCTTGAGCTTGTACGGATCAACGATGTAGCGCAGGTAGCAGGTGACCATGTTTCTCTCAGTGAATGGGGGGCGGCAATCGGGTTTCAGTCCAACTTGAATTGCTCGCGCAGCGCCGCGCAGAAATCGGCGGTGCCGCTGAGCGAGAAGGTCACGGTGTCGAGGTCCGGCGTTTCCCGGGTCTGCTGCAAGTCAAAATCCCAGGCCGCTCCGTCTTCCAGCGCGCCTTGCGCATCCGGGAAGGTGGCGTTGGCCCAGGCCAGAAGTTCCGCGACTTCGGCCAGCACCTCGCGTGTTTTTTCGGGCGCGGTCGAGGCCATGGCGTCGAAGGTGCCGTGGCCTTCGGTGTCTTCGCTGTAGTCGAAATCCAGGTAGCGCAATTCGGTCATGGTGCTGTCAATGTGTTGGCGGCGGCCAGTCCGCTCAGGACTGCGCCTTCGAGTGTCGCGGGGTAGGGGCCTTCGGTGTAGTCGCCGCAAGCCTGCAACCCTGGAGCGATTTTCGTTGCCGGTCGAACAAGCCCGGGCGTGCAGGCAAAGGTGGCGCGCTTCTCGACCACGGTCTGGACGGGCTTGAGCGCGGTCTGGCCCAGCTGGGTTGCGGCTTGTGCCATGGCCTGATGCTCCAACGCCTCGCGCGGGGTTTCGTTCGCGCTGACGACCATGGCAAGCACGCCCTCGGGTCCGCCAAGCTGGCCACGGTCGAACACGAATTGCGCCGGTGCGGTGTCGGGGCGGCTGCGCAGTGCCAGCATCGGTTCCGCCAGCGGCGTGGCGCCGCGCAGATAGACCGTGGCGATGGCCTCGAAGCGCAAGGCCTCGGTGGTCTCGCACCAGTGTTGCGCCGGCAGGCCGGAAGCGCGGACGAGCCGCGCGGCGTCCCACGGCGCACAGGCCAGGACGACGCGGTCGAAGCGCTCGCCGTCGACTCGCCATGAAGTGCCGTCCGGCCAGATCGCGTGCACGCGGACGCCGATGCGCAGCGTGGCCTCATGTTGAGCGAGCCACGCCAGGGCCGCATCGGGAAACAGCGCGCCAAGGTCGACGCGCGGCAGCAGCAGGTCGGCGCCGCCGCTGCCGCTGAAGAGCGCATCGTGCAACACCCGCAGGAACACCTCGCCGCTCGATTGATCGATCGGCGTGTTGAGCGCGGAGACGCACAGCGGCTCGATCAGCTCTTCCATCACGCGCGGCGTGAGCCCGGCGCAGAGCGTGGCCACAGTCGTGCCCGGGTCGCAGCGAAACCCGCGCAGGCGCCACTGCACTGCGGTGCGCAGCAGCGTGGACTTGTCCCGCCACGACCAGCCGCGCGCCGTGAAGACGCCAGCCAGCAGATCGAGCGGCGCTGGCAGCCTCGACAGCTTCAGCCCGCCGCCGTCGGCAAAGCGCAGCGAGAGCGGCAACCGGAGCAGGGCCTTGTCGACGTCCACGCCCACGTCGCGCATCAGCTGCAAGGTGGCGGTGTAAGCGCCGATGAGGATGTGCTGCCCGTTGTCCAGCGTCAGCCCATGCATGTGGTCGACGCGCCGAGCGCGACCGCCCGCCATATGCGCGGTCTCGAACAGCGTCACGGCATGGCCGAGCCGCGTGGCTTCGACGGCGCAGGCGAGCCCGGCCCAGCCGGCGCCGATGACTGCGGTCTTCAAATGCTCCCCAGCGCCTGGACTTTCCATGCCAGCCAGAACTTGCGCACCGGCGTCAGGCTCACGCGCTGGTTCAGCACCTGGAAGTCGTCGCGCTCGATCTCGCGCAGCAGCGTGCGGTAGATGCTGGCCATCATGAGGCCGGGCTTTTGCGCACGGCGGTCCGCGGCGGGCAGCAACGCAAGGGCTTCGTCGTACGCCGCGTGCGCGCGCGCGGCCTGGAACTTCATGAGGGCGACGAAGCGCTCCGAATGCACGCGGTTGAGAATCTCGTGCGCCTTGACGTCGAACTTCTGCAACTCGTTCACGGGCAGGTAGATGCGGCCGCGCAGCGCGTCTTCGCCGACGTCGCGAATGATGTTGGTGAGCTGCAGCGCCAGACCGAGCTTGTGCGCATAGGCGGTGGTCTGCGGATCGGTCTGGCCGAAGATGCGCGCCGCGACTTCGCCCACCACGCCGGCCACCAGGTGGCAGTAGCGGGCAAGGCCTGGAAAGTCGAGGTAGCGGGTCTGGTCGAGGTCCATCTGGCAGCCTTCGATCACCTCGTTGAGCTGCCTGGGCTCGATGCCGTAGGCGGTGGCATGCGGCACCAGCGCCTGCATCACCGGGTGGCGCGGCGGGCCTGAAAAAGACTGCGCCACCTCGGTGCGCCACCAGGCGAGCTTGGTGGCCGCCACTCCGGGGTCGCTGACCTCGTCGACCACGTCGTCGATCTCGCGGCAGAAGGCATAGAACGCCGTGATCGCGGCGCGCCGTGGCTTGGGTAGGAACAGAAAGGCGTAATAGAAACTGCTGCCCGAGGCGGCGGCCTTGTCTTGTACGTATTGCTCGGGAGTCATCGGAGGGACGCTTTCATGGGCGGCAATTGTCTCCGCATCCGGAGCGCGCGCCAGGCCAGCAAGGGCGCATCGGTCTTGCTGATCTTGGGACGTTGCGAGAACGTGTCGAAGCCCAGGTCTTCGATCTTGTCGAGGATGCGCAAGCCGCCCTGGACCACGAAGCGCAGTTCCCAGCCGGCGCGGCCCGGCAGGCGGTGGACCAGCGGGGCGCCCTGGGCCATGAGTTCGCGCGCCCAGGCGCTTTCGACCGCGATCAGGTTGATGGCTTCCTGCGGCGGCGGCGCGTCGGCCACCGGCATGAAGGCCTTGAAGCTCTCGCGCGTCAGGCCGCGCCGGGCGCAGTCGGCCAGCGGCGGATAGAAGCGGCCGCGCGGCAGGTCCACGCTCGGGTCCTGCCAGAAGTTGATGAGTTGCAGGGCGCTGCAGATGGCGTCGCTTTGCGCCAGTGCCTCTGCGTCGTGCACGCCGTACAGATGCAGCAGCAGGCGGCCGACCGGGTTGGCGGAGCGGCGGCAGTAGTCGAGCAGCTCGGCACGGTCGGCGTAGGTTCCTCCGCCCTGCGTCTTCTCGATGTCCTGCATGAATGCGCTCAGCAGGTCGGCCAGCAATTCCTCGGGCAGCGCGAACTGCGCGATGCTGTACGCCAGCGGGCCGAAGACATGGGGCCAGCGCGAGTCGGCCGGCACGCTGCCGCGTGCGGCGGCGCGGAGCTCTTCGCGGTAGGCGCGCAGGTCAGCGAGCCGCTCTTCGGGCGAGGCATCGCCTTCGTCCGCGATGTCGTCCGCAGTGCGCGCGAAATGGTAGATCGCGGCAATAGGCGGCCGCAGATGAGGCGGGCACAGCCATGAGGCCACGGGAAAATTCTCGTAATGCGCCGGCGGCGCGGCAATGTGGGTAGGTTCAGGCACGCGGCGATTGTCCGCGACACGTGCCGCGCACTATGCTCGCGGCGTCACCTCCAATCCAATCTCCCGATTTCATGAATTCACAGGCACAGGTCCCCGCTGCCCAGAGTCCGACGCACGGCGAGGCGTCTCATGCGGCAGGGCCGGGCCTGACGATCGCGGCGCTGGGCGTGGTGTTTGGCGACATCGGCACCTCGCCGCTCTATGCGTTCAAGGAAACGCTGAACCCCGAGCACGGCGTCGCGTTCACGCCCGATTCGGTGCTGGGCCTGCTTTCGCTCATCTTCTGGGGCCTGATGTTCGTGGTTACGCTCAAGTACGTGGTGTTCGTTCTGCGCGCCGACCACGACGGCGAGGGCGGCATTCTTGCGCTGCAGGCGCTTGCCCGCAGCGCGGCGGGAGGCACGCAGGCCCGCCCATGGCTGTGGAATGCCATTGGGGCGCTCGGCCTGCTCGGCGCGGCCATGTTCTATGGCGACAGCCTGATCACCCCTGCCATTTCCGTGCTGTCGGCCGTGGAGGGGCTGGAGGTGCAGGCGCCGGTGCTGCAGCGCGCGGTGATCCCTATCACCATCCTCATCCTGCTCGGGCTCTTTGCGGTGCAGCGCAAGGGGACGGGGGCGGTGGGCAAGGTGTTCGGGCCGGTCATGCTGCTCTGGTTTGGGGTGCTGGCCCTCGCAGGCGGCTGGCAGGTGCTGCAGCACCCGCAAGTGCTGGGGGCGCTCGATCCGCGCCGGGCCATCGGCTTCTTGGTCGAGCACCGGCTGCAGTCACTGGCGGTGCTAGGCGCTGTTTTTCTCGCGTTTACCGGGGGCGAAGCGCTGTACGCCGACATGGGCCACTTCGGCACGCGGGCAATCCGGCTCGCCTGGCTCTTCATCGCGCTGCCGGGGTTGGTACTTAATTATTTCGGCCAAGGTGCGCTGGTGCTGGCGGATCCCGCGGCCGTCGACAACCCGTTCTTCCGGCTCTTTCCCGCCTGGGGCGTGGTGCCGATGGTGGTGCTGGCCGCCATGGCCACCGTGATTGCCTCGCAGGCCGTGATCTCGGGCGCCTTTTCGCTTACGGCGCACGCCATGCGCATGGGCTACCTGCCGCGCATGCGCGTGGTGCAGACCTCGGGCTCGTCCATCGGCCAGATCTATGTGCCGGTGGTCAACTGGCTGCTGATGACCGGGGTGCTGCTGCTGGTGCTGGGCTTTCGCAGTTCGGAGGCGCTGTCGGCGGCCTATGGCATTGCGGTGTCGATCACGATGGTCACCACCACGCTGCTGGCGGGAATCGTGGCCTGGGGCCTGTGGCGCTGGAACCGGGTGGCGGTGGTGCTCGGCGTGGCGGCTTTTGCCGTGGTCGACCTGACGTTCGTGGCGGCCAACAGCCTCAAGGTGACTGAAGGCGGCTGGCTCACGCTGGCCGTGGCGGCCGGGGTGCTGGTGCTTTTCACGAGTTGGGCAAAGGGTCGCCGGCTGGGTCTGGAGGCCGCCGCGGCCGAAAGCCTGCCCCTCAAGCCATTCTTCGAATCGCTCGCGCTCGATATGCCGCACCGGGTGAAGGGCACGGCGGTATTCCTGAATGCCGACGCTACGGCGGTGCCCCACGCATTGCTCCACAACCTCAAGCACAACCAGGTGCTGCATGAGCAGGTGATCGTGCTGCGCGTGCTGGTCTGCGACACCCCGCGCATCGACGCGCGCATCCGCATCGAGGCCGAGCACGTGATGGACGGGATCTGGGTAGTCACTGCGCGGCACGGCTTCATGGAGCGGCCCGACGTGCCCGAATTCATTCGGATATTCGCCTATCAGAAAGGGCTGGCCATCGATTCGATGAAGACCTCGTACTTCGTCTCGCGTGCCTCGGTCGGGGAGGAGAACCTTCCGGGCATGAACCCGGTTCGCCGCGCGCTCTTCGGCTGGCTCCAGCGCAATTCGGGCAGGGCGTCCGACTATTTCGAGCTTCCCGACAACCGCCTGGTCGAGATGGGGCAGAGAACCTAGCGATTCATTGAAGACCGCGATTGACAGTCCTTGAGGTTTACCCTAAATTACTAACCAGTGGGTCAGTAATGACCAAGGTTCGACCTTTCCAGGGTGTCTCATGACCGCCTCTTCCGGCTTTTCTCCTGCCCGCGGCGCCATTGCATGGCTGCTGCTTCCCGCCTTGTTCCTGGCCGGCTGTTCGCAGTCGAAACCAGCCGAGGAACCCGTGCGTGCGGTCAAGCTGGTGACGGTGGGCACCAGCGACATCGACGCCCAGCCCGAGTTCTCGGCCGAGGTTCGGGCCCGGGTCGAATCGCGTCTGGGATTCCGGGTGGCGGGCAAGATCACCAAGCGCCAGGCCGAACTCGGCCAGCACGTACAGGCCGGCCAGGTGCTGGCCCAGCTCGACCCGCAGGACTACAGGCTGGCAGCCGAAGCGGCGCGCGCCCAACTGGCCGCGGCGCAGACCAACCGCGATCTCGCGGCGGCGGACCTCAAGCGCTACCGCGAACTGCGTGAGCAGAACTTCATCAGCGGCGCCGAGCTGGAACGCCGCGAGTCCACCTGGAAGGCCGCACAGGCGCAGCTCGAACAGGCGCAGGCCCAACTTTCGTCGCAAGGCAACCAGGCGAGCTACACCACGCTGGTGGCCGACGTGGCCGGGATCATTACCGCCATCGAAGCCGAGCCGGGCCAGGTGGTGCAGGCCGGCACGCCGGTCGTCCGCATCGCGCAGGACGGCGCGCGCGACGTGGTGTTTGCGGTGCCCGAAGACCGCGCTGCCCTGATCAAGCCAGGCTCGCCGGTCACGGTGCGCGGCTGGTCGGGCGGCGCAGAACTGCAGGGCGAGGTGCGCGAAGTGGCGGCCAGCGCTGACGCGGTCACGCGCACCTATTCAGTCAAGGTGGCGATCGACGCAGCCACGTCGCCGGCGCTCGGCGCCACCGTCTATGCCCGCCCGCAGGCATTGGCGCGCGCAGGCGGCGCGGTCATGAAGCTCCCGACCAGCGCGCTGCGCCAGGAGGGCAAGGGCACCTCGGTGTGGGTGCTGGACAAGGCGACCATGACCGTGCGCTCGCAGCCCGTGCAGGTGGCCACGGCCGACGGCAACGAGGCCGTGATCGGCGGCGGGCTCGCGCCCGGAATGATGGTGGTGGCCGCGGGCGTGCACGTGCTCTCACCGGGACAGAAGGTCACCATCTACCAGAGCAAGGAGGCCGCCGCGGCGGCCGCCAATGCGACGCAGCCCGCGCAATCCGCCGCGGCCGTTTCGGCCACGAAGAAGGAGATCGCAGCAGGTGCTGCCAAATGAGCGAGGGCACTGCGACCACCGACAAGCCCGCAGGCTTCAATCTCTCCAAATGGGCGCTGGATCACGCGCCCCTCACGCGCTACCTGATGGTGGTGCTGATGGTGCTGGGAGCCTTTGCCTACTTCCAGCTCGGCCAGGACGAAGACCCGCCGTTCACCTTCCGTGCCATGGTGGTGCGCACCTACTGGCCCGGCGCCACGGCGCAGCAGGTGGCCGAGCAGGTGACCGACAAGCTGGAGCGCTCTTTGCAGGAGGCGCCCTATGCCGACAAGATCCGCAGCTATTCGAAGCCCGGCGAGTCGCAGATCATTTTCCAGATCAAGGATTCGTCCAAGCCGGGCGACGTGGCCAACGTCTGGTACACGGTGCGCAAGAAGATCGGCGACATCCGCAACACCTTGCCGCCGGGCATCCAGGGACCGTTCTTCAATGACGATTTCGGCGATGTCTATGGCGTGATCTATGCGCTGGAGAGCGACGGCTTCAGCTACGCCGAACTCAAGACCCTGGCCGACGAAGTGCGCCAGCAATTGCTGCGCGTGAAAGACGTCGCCAAGGTCGACCAGTTCGGCGTGCAGGACGAAAAGGTCTACATCGAGATCTCGCAGAAGCGCGTAGCACAGCTGGGACTCGACTTCAACGCGGTGCTGGCCCAGCTGGGCTCGCAGAACGCGGTGGAAAGCGCCGGGACGATCCAGTCGCCACTCGACGTGGTTCAGGTGCGCGTGGCAGGGCAGTTCACCAGCGTGGAGCAGCTGCGCGACATGCCGATCCGCGGCAGTTCTGGCAACCAGCTGAAGCTCGGCGACATTGCCGAGATTCACCGCGGTTACGTCGATCCGCCAGCCGTCAAGGTGCACCACCAGGGCAAGGAAGTCATTGCGCTCGGCGTCTCCATGGCCAAGGGCGGCGACATCATCGCGCTGGGCGAGGCGCTGCGCGCCACCACGGCAACCATCGACCAGCGCCTGCCGGCCGGCGTCAAGCTGGCGCAGGTGCAGGACCAACCGGTGTCGGTGGCCAGTTCGGTCAATGAATTCGTCGGCGTGCTGATCGAAGCGGTGGCCATCGTGCTGGCTGTGAGCATCATCTCGCTCGGCCTGCACAAGGGCGGGCGCTTCGGCTGGTACATCGACATGCGGCCGGGGCTGGTGGTTGCCATCACCATTCCCCTGGTGCTGGCCGTGACCTTCCTGGCGATGAACTACTTCGGCATCGGGCTGCACAAGATATCGCTGGGCTCGCTGATCATCGCGCTCGGCCTCTTGGTGGACGACGCGATCATCGCGGTCGAGATGATGGTGCGGAAGATGGAGGAGGGCTACGACAAGGTCCGTGCCGCCACCTTTGCCTATGACGTGACGGCCAAGCCCATGCTCACCGGCACGCTCATCACTGCGGCGGGCTTCCTGCCGATCGGCATTGCCAAGTCTGTGACGGGCGAATACACCTTCGCGATCTTCGCGGTGACCGTGATCGCGCTGGTGCTGTCGTGGATCGTCTCGGTGTACTTCGTGCCTTACCTGGGCACGCTGCTGCTCAAGGTGAAGCCGCACGATCCCAATGCGCCGCCGCACGAGCTGTTCGACACGCCGTTCTACAACACCTTTCGCCGCACGGTGAATTGGTGCGTGCAGCACCGCTGGCTGACCATCGGCGCCACGGTGCTCATCTTTGCGCTGGGCATCGTCGGCATGGGCAAGGTGCAGCAGCAGTTCTTCCCGGATTCGAGCCGGCCCGAGATCATGGTGGACATCTGGTTCCCGGAGGGCACCTCGTTCCCCGCGAACGAAGAGGTTGCCAAGCGGGTCGAGCAGCGCATCATGAAGGAAGAGGGTGTGAAGACGGTCAGCACCTGGATCGGCTCCGGCGTGCCGCGCTTCTACCTGCCGCTCGACCAGGTGTTTCCGCAGACCAACGTGTCGCAGCTCATCGTGCTGGCCAAGGACCTGAAGGTGCGGGAGAGTTTGCGCATCAAGCTTCCGGCCCTGCTGGCGCAGGAATTTCCTGAAGTGCGCGGCCGCGTGAAGCTGTTGCCCAACGGGCCGCCGGTGCCGTATCCGGTGCAGTTCCGCGTCATCGGCACCGAGCCCGCCCAGCTGCGCGCGCATGCCGACGAGGTCAAGGCCGTGCTGCGCGAGAACACGAACATGCGCGGCGTGAACGACAACTGGAACGAATCGGTCAAGGTGATCCGGCTCGAGGTCGACCAGGCCAAGGCGCGCGCGCTCGGCGTCACCAGCCAGGCGATCGCACAGGCGTCCAAGACGATGTTCTCGGGCACCACGGTGGGCCAGTACCGCGAGAACGACTTGCTGATCGACATCGTGCTGCGACAGTCGGCGGACGAGCGCGAGGCCATCTCGGACATCGGCAACGCCTACCTGCCCACCACCTCGGGCCGCTCGATTCCGTTGACGCAGATTGCGCGGCCCGTGTTCAGCTGGGAGCCCGGCGTGATGTGGCGCGAGAACCGCGACTACGCCATCACGGTGCAGGGCGACGTGGTCGAGGGCCTGCAGGGCGCCACGGTGACCGAGCAGCTGTTGCCGAAGCTGCGCCAGCTCGAAGCCGGCTGGCACGCGGCCGGGCAGGGCGGCTACCGCATCGAGGTCGCCGGCGCGGTCGAGGAAAGCAGCAAGGGCTCGGCCTCCATCGTCGCGGGCGTTCCGATCATGCTGTTCGTGGTGTTCACGCTGCTGATGCTGCAGCTGCACAGTTTCAGCCGCTCGCTGCTGGTGTTCATCACCGGCCCGATGGGCATTGCCGGCGTGGCGGGTGCGCTGCTGCTGCTGAACCGGCCCTTCGGCTTCGTGGCGCTTCTGGGCGTGATTGCGCTGATGGGCATGATCCAGCGTAACGCGGTGATCCTGATCGACCAGATTGAAAGTGACCGCGAGGCGGGCGTGCCGGCCTGGGACGCCATCGTCGAATCAGCCGTGCGGCGCCTGCGTCCCATCGTGCTCACGGCCGCGGCGGCCGTGCTGGCGATGATCCCGCTGTCTCGCAGCGTGTTCTGGGGCCCGATGGCCGTGGCCATCATGGGCGGCCTGATCGTGGCGACGGTATTGACCCTGCTGGCGCTGCCGGCAATGTATGCCGCGGCGTTCCGCGTCAAGCGGGAGCCAAAAGAGCCTCCGATTAGCGCTTAAAATACGCGGTTGACCGATTTCAGGCGGACGGTCTTTGGGCTTCGGTTCTCCGTGGCACCAGGGCCGTCCGCTTTTGCATTCACCTGAAAAAATTGGCATAGCGCGGGTGGCGAAATTGGTAGACGCACCAGGTTTAGGTCCTGACGTTCGCAAGAACGTGCCGGTTCGAGTCCGGCCCCGCGCACCAGCCACACCCCTCACAAGGAAGACACCATGACCGTGACCGTTGAAACTCTCGAGAAGCTCGAACGCAAGATCACGCTGACCCTGCCGGTCGGCACCATCCAGTCCGAAGTCGATTCGCGCCTCAAGAAGCTCGCGCGCACCGTCAAGATGGACGGCTTCCGTCCGGGCAAGGTGCCAATGAACGTCGTGGCCCAGCGCTATGGCTACTCGGTGCACTACGAAGTCATGAACGACAAGGTCGGTGAGGCCTTCTCGCAAGCCGCCAACGAAGCCAAGCTGCGCGTGGCCGGCCAGCCCCGCATCACCGAGAAGGAAGAGTCGCCCGAAGGCCAGCTGGCCTTCGACGCCGTCTTCGAAGTGTTCCCCGAAGTCAAGATCAACGACCTGTCGGGCGCCGAAGTCGAGAAGCTCTCGGCCGAAGTGGGCGACGACGCGATCGACAAGACGCTCGACATCCTGCGCCGCCAGCGCCGCACCTTCGCCCAGCGTGCGCAAGACGCCGTGGTGCAAGACGACGACCGCGTGACGGTCGATTTCGAAGGCAAGATCGACGGCGAGCCGTTCCAGGGCGGCAAGGCCGAAGACTTCCAGTTCATCGTCGGCGAAGGCCAGATGCTGAAGGAATTCGAAGATGCCGTGCGCGGCATGAAGGCTGGCGACAGCCGCACCTTCCCGCTGTCGTTCCCGGCCGACTACCACGGCAAGGACGTGGCCGGCAAGCAAGCCGACTTCATGGTCACCGTGAAGAAGATCGAGGCTTCGCACCTGCCCGAAGTCAACGAACAGCTCGCCAAGTCGCTCGGCATTGCCGAAGCCACGGTCGAGGGCCTGCGCGCCGACATCAAGAAGAACCTCGAGCGCGAGGTGAAGTTCCGCCTGCTGGCCCGCAACAAGAACGCCGTGATGGACACCCTCGTGGCCAACGCCGAGCTCGACCTGCCGAACGCCAGCGTGCAGTCCGAAGTGAACCGCATGGTCGAAGGCGCCCGCGCCGAGCTCAAGCAGCGCGGCATCAAGGACGCCGACAAGGCCCCGATTCCCGACGAAGTGTTCCGTCCCCAAGCCGAGCGCCGTGTGCGCCTGGGCCTCGTGGTGGCCGAACTGGTGCGCGCCAACAACCTGCAGGCCAAGCCCGAGCAGATCAAGGCCCACATCGACGAGCTGGCCGCCAGCTACGAAAAGCCGGCCGACGTGGTGCGCTGGTATTTCAGCGACAACAACCGCCTGGCCGAAGTCGAAGCCGTGGTGATCGAGAACAACGTGACCGAATTCGTGCTCGCCAAGGCCAAGGTCAACGAGAAGTCGGTCACGTTCGACGAACTGATGGCGCAGCAGCAGGGCTGAGCGCCGGGCCGTCCGGCCTGTGCCGCCGCCCGCGACGCCAATGGGGCTTGTGCTTTGCGGCACGAGCCCCATTTCACTCAGGCGTACAGTTAAATTCGAACAGCGAACGAACCCCTTCCGGAGAGCAAATCAATGAGCGCACAGGAAATCACAGGCCTCGGCATGATCCCGATGGTCATCGAGCAGTCGGGCCGCGGCGAGCGGTCCTACGACATCTACTCGCGTCTTCTCAAGGAACGCATCATTTTCCTGGTGGGCGAGGTCAACGACCAGACCGCCAACCTCGTGGTGGCGCAGCTGCTGTTCCTGGAGAGCGAGAACCCGGACAAGGACATTTCGTTCTACATCAACTCCCCGGGCGGCAGCGTGAGCGCCGGCATGGCCATCTACGACACCATGCAGTTCATCAAGCCCGACGTGTCGACGATGTGCATCGGTTTTGCAGCCAGCATGGGCGCCTTCCTGTTGGCGGCCGGTGAAAAGGGCAAGCGCTTTTCGTTGCCCAATTCGAAGATCATGATTCACCAGGTGCTCGGCGGCGCGCGCGGCCAGGCGACGGACATCGAGATCCATGCCCGCGACATTCTGCGCACCAAGGACCAGATGAACCGCATCCTGGCCGAACGCACGGGCCAGCCGCTCGAAAAAGTCAAGTCGGACACCGAACGCGACTATTTCCTGACCGCTGACGAAGCCAAGGACTACGGCCTGGTCGACCAGGTCATTGCCAAGCGCGGTTGATCGGTAAAACCTGCGCCAAGGCGCCGGTGGCGCCAAAAAGGCAAAAGCGGCGTTTTCCACAAGGGAAACGCCGTTTTTGTTTCGTTATCATTGTCCCTACCCCTTTACGAGGCACCTGTCCATGGCCGATAAAAAAGGCTCCTCCAGCGAAAAAACGCTTTATTGCTCGTTCTGCGGCAAGAGCCAGCATGAGGTCAAGAAGCTGATCGCGGGCCCTTCGGTCTTCATTTGCGACGAGTGCATCGACCTTTGCAACGAAATCATCCGCGACGAGCTCCCGGCCGGTGAAGAGGCGCGCGAGGCGCGCAGCGACCTGCCCACGCCGCTGGAGATCAAGACCAACCTCGACAACTACGTGATCGGCCAGGAGCCGGCCAAGCGAATGCTGTCGGTGGCGGTCTACAACCACTACAAGCGCCTGCGCCACAAGGAAAAGGCCAAGGGCGACGACGTCGAGCTCAGCAAGAGCAACATCCTCTTGATCGGGCCCACGGGCTCGGGCAAGACGCTGCTGGCGCAAACACTGGCGCGCATGCTCGACGTGCCCTTCGTCATGGCCGATGCCACCACGCTGACCGAAGCCGGCTATGTGGGCGAAGACGTCGAGAACATCATCCAGAAGCTGCTGCAGAGCTGCAACTACGAGGTCGAGCGGGCCCAGCGCGGCATTGTCTACATCGACGAAATCGACAAGATTTCGCGCAAGTCGGACAACCCCTCCATCACCCGCGACGTGTCGGGCGAGGGCGTGCAGCAGGCGCTCCTGAAGCTCATCGAAGGCACCATGGCCAGCGTGCCGCCCCAGGGCGGGCGCAAGCACCCGAACCAGGACTTCCTGCAGATCGACACGACCAACATCCTGTTCATTTGCGGCGGCGCCTTTGCCGGCCTCGAGAAGGTCATCGAAAACCGCACCGAGGCCTCGGGCATCGGCTTCGGCGCCTCGGTCAAGAGCAAGGCGCAGCGCAGCATCACCGAGGTGTTCCGCGAAGTCGAGCCCGAAGACCTGATCAAGTTCGGCCTCATTCCCGAACTCGTGGGCCGCATGCCCGTAGTGGCTTCGCTGGCCGAGCTCAGCGAAGACGCGCTGGTGCAGATCCTGACCGAGCCCAAGAACGCCGTCGTCAAGCAGTTCACCAAGCTGCTGCAGATGGAAGGCGTCGACCTCGAGATCCGTCCCGCGGCGCTCAAGGCCATTGCGCGCAAGGCGCTGGCGCGCAAGACTGGCGCGCGCGGATTGCGCTCCATCCTCGAGCAGTCGCTGATCGACACCATGTTCGAGCTGCCGAATGCCACCAACGTCGACAAGGTTGTGGTCGAAGAATCCACAATCGATGAAAACAAGCCGCCGCTGCTCGTGTACCGCGAGGCGGCCAAGAAGGCCTGAGTGAACGCGGCGCCGGCGCTTTCCACCGAGGCCGCCGGCGCCTTCGACAAAGAACGGGTGCACGGGCTTGAAATGCCCGCAGGCCCATCCATCTTTGCCTGATCAATCAAAGGATATTCATGTCCGGTCATACCCCCCTGCCTGCCGACGCGATCGACCTGCCGCTGCTGCCGCTGCGCGACGTGGTCGTGTTTCCCCACATGGTGATTCCGCTTTTCGTGGGGCGCCCCAAGAGCATCAAGGCACTCGAGCTGGCCATGGAGGCCGAGCGCCGCATCATGCTGGTGGCGCAGAAAGCCGCCGCCAAGGACGAGCCCTCGGTCGAGGACATGTTCGAGGTCGGCTGCGTCTCCACCATCCTGCAGATGCTCAAGCTGCCCGACGGCACCGTGAAGGTGCTGGTCGAAGGCCAGCAACGTGCCCGCGTGAACCGCATCGACGACGGTGAAACCCATTTCACAGCCAACGTGACGCCGGTAGAGGCGCCCGAAGGCGGCGAGAAGGGCACCGAGGTCGAGGCGCTGCGCCGTGCCGTGATGCAGCAGTTCGACCAGTACGTCAAGCTCAACAAGAAGATCCCGCCCGAGATCCTCACCTCGATCTCCAGCATCGACGATCCGGGCCGCCTGGCCGACACCATCGCGGCCCACCTGCCGCTCAAGCTCGACAACAAGCAGGCCGTGCTCGACCTGGCCGACGTCAAGTCGCGCCTGGAGAACCTGTTCGGCCAACTCGAACGCGAAGTCGACATCCTCAACGTCGACAAGAAGATCCGTGGCCGCGTGAAGCGGCAGATGGAAAAGAACCAGCGCGACTTCTACCTGAACGAGCAGGTCAAGGCGATCCAGAAGGAGCTCGGCGAAGGCGAAGAGGGCGCGGACATCGAGGAGATCGAGAAGAAGATCAAGCTCGCCAAGATGCCCAAGGAAGCGCTCAAGAAGGCCGAGGGCGAGCTCAAGAAGCTCAAGCTGATGTCGCCCATGTCGGCCGAAGCCACCGTGGTGCGCAACTACATCGACGTGCTGGTGGCTCTGCCCTGGAGCAAGAAGACCAAGATCAAGCACGACCTGGCCAATGCCGAGGCGGTGCTCAATGCCGACCACTACGGCCTTGAGAAGGTCAAGGACCGCATCCTCGAATATCTCGCGGTGCAGCAACGCGTCGACAAGGTGAAGGCACCCATCCTGTGCCTGGTGGGGCCGCCCGGCGTGGGCAAGACCTCTCTCGGGCAGTCAATCGCCAAGGCGACCGGCCGCAAGTACACCCGCATGGCGCTTGGCGGCATGCGCGACGAAGCCGAGATCCGCGGCCATCGCCGCACCTACATCGGCGCGCTGCCGGGCAAGGTGCTGCAGGGGCTGAACAAGATCGGCACGCGCAATCCGCTGTTCCTGCTCGACGAGATCGACAAGCTGGGAACCGACTTCCGCGGCGACCCGTCGAGCGCGCTGCTCGAGGTGCTCGACCCGGAGCAGAACCACACCTTCGGCGACCACTACGTCGAGGTCGACTTCGACCTCTCCGACGTGATGTTCGTCGCCACCTCCAATTCGATGAACATCCCGCCGGCGCTGCTCGACCGGATGGAAGTCATCCGCCTCTCGGGCTACACCGAGGACGAGAAGACCAACATCGCGATCAAGTACCTGCTGCCCAAGCAGATGAAGAACAACGGCGTGAAGGAAGACGAGTTGCTCGTCACCGAAGAAGCCGTGCGCGACATCGTGCGCTACTACACGCGTGAAGCCGGCGTGCGTTCGCTGGAGCGCGAACTCTCCAAGATCTGCCGCAAGGTGGTGAAGGGCCTGCTGCTCAAGAAGATGACGCCGAAGGTCACGGTGGATGGCACCAACCTCAACGAGTTCCTGGGCGTTCGCAAGTACAGCTTCGGCCTGGCCGAGAAGCAGAACCAGGTCGGCCAGGTGGTCGGTCTGGCGTGGACCGAAGTGGGCGGCGACCTGCTCACCATCGAGGCTGTCACCATGCCCGGCAAGGGCGTGATCAGCCGCACGGGTTCGCTGGGCGACGTGATGAAGGAATCGGTCGAGGCCGCGCGCACCGTGGTGCGCAGCCGCTCGCGCCGCCTGGGCATCAAGGACGAGGTGTTCGAAAAGCGCGACATCCACATCCACGTGCCTGATGGCGCGACGCCCAAGGACGGCCCGAGCGCGGGCGCTGCGATGACCACCGCCTTCGTGTCGGCGCTGACGGGCATCCCCGTGCGTGCCGACGTCGCCATGACCGGCGAGATCACGCTGCGCGGCGAAGTCACGGCTATCGGTGGCCTGAAGGAAAAGCTGCTGGCTGCTCTCCGCGGCGGCATCAAGACCGTGCTGATTCCCGAAGAGAATGCGAAAGACCTGCAGGACATTCCCGAGAACGTGAAGAACGGCCTCGAGATCGTGCCCGTGAAGTGGATCGACAAGGTCCTGGAGATCGCGCTCGAGAAGATGCCCGAACCGTTGTCCGACGAGGAAGTCGCGGCCTCCGCCGCTGCCGTGGCCGAACTGGCCAAGCAGCGCGAAGCGCGGGCCTCCGAAGGCTCGGTCAAACATTGATCGGCGGAACTTGCCGAGCCCCGAAAAAGTGTTCTATAATTCGAGGCTCGAAACGCGGGAATAGCTCAGTTGGTAGAGCGCAACCTTGCCAAGGTTGAGGTCGAGAGTTCGAGACTCTTTTCCCGCTCCAGTTTTGAAAAAGGGAAGCACTGCTTCCCTTTTTTTCGCGAGTTCGATTTCGTTTTCAGCAGCGTGGCGCGATAGCAAAGCGGTTATGCAACGGATTGCAAATCCGTCTAGCCCGGTTCGACTCCGGGTCGCGCCTCCACCTCTCCTGATCAATTCGATCCACCCTCCATCAAAAAAACAGCCCCGCCAACCTGCGTTGCCGGGGCTCGTTTCGTTTGGGTTATCGTCGATGTTCAAACCGAGGCCCGGATGGTGAAATTGGTAGACACATCGGACTTAAAATCCGCCGCTTCCTTAATCGGGGCATACGGGTTCGACCCCCGTTCCGGGCACCATACTTAGACAAGGGAGCACTCCATGCCTCGTTACAACGCTCCATTTGAAATCCATGTGCACGGCGACGTGCCGCTGCGGTCTGACGTCACCTTCGACCAGATCCAGGAAGCACTCAAGCCACTGTGGGCCTATTCGGGCGCCAAGTCGCTGGCCGACGGCGCCACGAGCACCTACGAAGAAGAGCCCGGCATCCGTTTCGAGCAAAAGGACCACATGCTCCAGATGTGCTGGACGGTGCCCGGAGACGACGACTTCCGCCAGGCACTCGACGAGATGTGCATGGCCCTGAATGAATTGTCGGAGCGCGGTGCCGCCATCGAGGTCACCTTCTACGACACCGACTTCGATGAGGAAGAGGGCGACCCCGACGAAGAGTCGCGCGACGATTTCCTGATGCTGTTCGTCGGCCCGAATCCGGCCGCGATCATGCAGGTGCAGCGCGACCTGCTGGTGGAAGACGTGGTCAACCTGATGGAGCGCCACTTCGATGGCGCCGAACTCGGCGGCGTGGTGTCGGAGATCGATCGCCTCTTCAGCGACCGCTTCGATGCACTCGTGAATTCGCTCGAGATCGGCAAGCGCCCGCGCGGCACCGGCGGCAGCGGCAGCGGTGGTGGGCATGGCGGCGGTCGCCGTCCGCGCCACCTGCACTGACGCGGTTCAGCCTTTTCACAGGCGCCGCGCGATTCACCGCCGCATGGCGCTGTTCCCGTCTTCTGCCCTGAATGCCGGCGTGCGCAAGCGCGAGGTGTTCGGTTGGGCAATGTACGACTTTGCCAATTCGGGCTACACCACGGTCGTCATCACGGCCGTGTTCGCCGCCTACTTCGTAGGCGGCATCGCCAAGGGCGCGCCCTGGGCCGCCTTTGCTTGGACCGCGGCCCTCAGCGTCTCCTACGCCATCGTGATGCTCTCCATGCCCGCCATTGGGGCCTGGGCCGATCGCCACGCGGCCAAGAAGCGCGTGCTCGCCGTGGCGACGGCGGGCTGCGTGGTTGGCACGGCCTCGCTTGCACTGACGCCAAGCTTTTCGGGTGCCGCAGGCGTCGCGGTGGCCATGGGACTGGTGATCGTCTCCAACACCTTCTATTCGTACGGCGAGTCGCTGACCGGCGCCTTCCTGCCCGAGCTCGCGACGGCCGAAGGCATGGGCAAGGTCAGCGGATGGGGCTGGGCCTTCGGCTACGTCGGCGGCATGCTCGCGCTCGGCTTGTGCCTTGCCTACGTGCTGTCCTCGCAAGCCAAGGGGCTGCCCGCCTCGCACTTCGTGCCGGTCACGATGCTGATCACGGCCGCCATCTACGGCACGGCCGCTTGCGCAACGTTTGCGCTGCTGCCCGAGCGCGCACGGCCCCGAACGGCTGGCGGCGCGCCGAGCGCCTGGCGGCAATTGCGCGCAACCTTTCGCGAGGCACGCGCCTACCGCGACTTCATGTGGCTGCTGGTGTGCACCGTGTGCTACCAGGGCGGCGTGGCGGTGGCCATCACGCTGGCGGCCATCTATGCGGAGCAGGTGATCGGCTTCGTGGCGAGCGAGACGATGGTGCTGATCTTCGTGCTGAACATTGCGGCCGCGGTCGGCGCGTTTGCCTTCGGCTACGTGCAAGACCGCGTCGGCCACAAGTTCGCGCTGGCCGGCACGCTGGTGGCTTGGATCGCGGTCTGCGTGATTGCAGCCATGGCCACCACCAAGGGCGCGTTCTGGTGGGCTGCCGCCATTGCAGGGCTCGCCATGGGCTCCAGCCAGTCGGCCGGCCGCGCAATGACCGGCTACCTTGCGCCGCCGCGGCAACTGGCCGAATTCTTCGGGCTCTGGACCTTCGCCACGCGCCTGGCGAGCATCATCGGTCCGCTGATGTACGGCGCCATCACGTGGGCCGCGGGCGGCAACCAGCGTATCGCCATTCTCTCGACTGCGGCCCTGTTCGTGGCGGGGCTGCTGCTGTTGCTGCCCATCGACATGGCCCGCGGCCGTGAAGCCGCTTTGCGCAGCCGATAGGCAGCCAATAAGGCCTGCCGCTCAGGGCATCTGCTGCTGTAGCGACTTGGGCACCCGGTAGCGCTCGCCGTCGTAGCGCAGCGTGACGGTGCTGAACCGCGCGGGCAGGGACCTCTCCGCGCAGCCCTGGTCTTCCTGCAGTTGAGCATGGCTCTGGACCAATGTGCGCGCGAATTGCAGATCGGCGTAGCCATTGCTCGCCGACTTGCCGACCGACAGCATGGTGCGCAGTTTCTCGATGCGGCCGGTGCAACTGCTGTCCCATCCGCCGCTGTCGTGGTCGAGCTCGACCTCCGGCAGCACCTGGCGCAGCTTGCTGCCGTGCTGCACGTAGAGGCGGATGGTTTCGCTCGCGACCGAACTGCCTGGCGCCGTGCCCCTGTAGCGCACGCGCAGCCCGAAGGCACGCGTGTCGGAAGACAGCACATAGCGCGAGGTGTCGATCCGGATGTCCTGGATGGCGGTCGCACTGTCTTCGTCGAGTGCCTCGGGCTGGAAGATGCGGCCGATCACCACGTCGCGCTCGGTGTTGCCGTTGTCGGGCCGCTGGATCAGCAGCAGCTCGAGGTCGAAGACCTTGGCGCCCGTGCTGCTCGTTTCGCGCGGCACCGGCAGCACCACGATGCTGCGCCCCGGAAAGGCGGGCCATGGCTTGCAGGCGGCCAGCCGTTCATCGAGCGGGCGATTCGGATGCAGTTTGGCATGCATGCGCTCGGCCAGCCCGCTTTCGCAGGCGGCGTGGCTCAGGCCGGCGGCCGAAAGGCACAGCAGGAGCAAGGCAAGGCGCAAAGTGCAGCGCATTCGAATCGAATTCAGGTGGGGATTGGGGCGGGCATGGCTGCATCGGTTTGCCGCGGCCGCTGCAGCCAGTGCGCAGCTGCGGCTTCGAGCACGGCCAGATCCCCGCTGCCCTGCAGCTGCAGGCCGCCTTCACCGCCGTCTGCCAGGCGGCCGAGAGAGGCCAGCACGCGCCGGGTCTGCTGTGCGACCGGCGCGCCGGTGTCGATGAAGCGCAGCGCGGGCGGCGCATGGCGCTGAAGTTGGCTCTTCACGAGCGGGTAGTGCGTGCAGCCGAGCACCACGGTGTCGACTTCGCCCGTCGCGTGTCCAAAGGGGCCGGCCTCGGCCATGTAGCGGGCGCAGAGCATTTCGATGCCCGCGGTGTCGAAGCCCTCGATGGCTTTGACGAGGCCATCGCACGGCACGGCGCGAACAGTCGCGGACCCAGAGAAAGAATCTCGCAGGGCCGCGTACTTGGCACTGGAGAGTGTTCCGCGCGTGGCCATCACCGAGATGTGGCCGGTGCGGCTCGTTGCCACGGCGGGCTTGAGCGCAGGCTCCAGGCCCACGATGGGCAAGGACGGATGCTCGGCGCGCAGCAGGTGGATCGCCGCAGTCGTGGCCGTGTTGCAGGCCACCACCAGCGCCTTGATGCCGTGCTCTTGAATGAGCTGCTCGGCCACTTTGCGCGAGCGCTCGATCACATAGTCATCGCCGCGCTCGCCATACGGCGCATAGGCCGTGTCCGCAAAGTACACGAAGCGTTCGTGCGGCAGTTCGGCGCGCAGCGCGGCGAGCACGCTGAGCCCTCCCACGCCGCTGTCGAAGACACCTATCAAGCTCAAGCTTCTTCCATCATGATGGTCTTGAACTCGCCGCTGGCAATGCGCTTCTGCCACTCGGCCGGGCCGGTGATGTGCGCGCTGGTGCCGCCGGCGTCGACCGCCACCGTCACGGGCATGTCGACCACGTCGAATTCGTAGATGGCCTCCATCCCCAGGTCTTCGAAGCCCACCACTTTGGCAGTCTTGATGGCCTTGCTCACGAGGTAGGCGGCGCCGCCCACGGCCATGAGGTAGGCGCTCTTGTGCTTCTTGATGGCCTCGATGGCGACCGGGCCGCGCTCGGCCTTGCCGATCATCGCGATCAGGCCGGTTTCGGCCAGCATCATCTCGGTGAAGCCGTCCATGCGCGTGGCGGTGGTCGGGCCGGCAGGGCCCACGGCTTCATCGCCGACCGGATCGACCGGGCCGACGTAGTAGATGACGCGGTTGGTGAAGTCCACCGGCAGCTTCTCACCCTTGGCCAGCATGCCCTGAATGCGCTTGTGCGCGGCGTCGCGGCCGGTCAGCATCTTGCCGTTGAGCAGCAGGGTGTCGCCCGGCTTCCAGCTCGCCACTTCGGCGGGCGTGAGCTTGTCCAGGTCGACGCGCTTGCTCTTCTTTTCGTCGGGCGCCCAGTTCACGTCGGGCCACAGGTCGAGCGAAGGCGGGTCGAGGTAGACCGCGCCGCTGCCATCCATCACGAAGTGGGCATGCCGGGTGGCCGCGCAGTTGGGGATCATCGCGACCGGCTTGCTGGCCGCGTGCGTCGGGTACATCTTGATCTTGATGTCGAGCACGGTCGCCAGGCCGCCCAGGCCCTGCGCGCCGATGCCCAGCGCATTGACCTTCTCGTACAGTTCGATGCGCAGCGCCTCGACCTTGCTGAGTTCGGCGCCCGAAGCCTTCTTGGCCTGCAGCTCGTGCATGTCGAGGTCGTCCATCAGGCTTTCCTTGGCCATCAGCGCGGCCTTCTCGGCCGTGCCGCCGATGCCGATGCCCAGCATGCCCGGCGGGCACCAGCCGGCGCCCATGGTTGGAACCGTCTTGAGCACCCAGTCGACCACGCTGTCGCCGGGGTTCAGCATGACCAGCTTGCTCTTGTTTTCGCTGCCGCCGCCTTTGGCCGCCACGGTCACTTCGACGGTGTTGCCGGGAACGATCTCGGTGAAGATCACGGCGGGCGTGTTGTCCTTGGTGTTCTTGCGGTCGAACTGCGGATCGGCCACGACCGAGGCGCGCAGCGTGTTGTCGGGGTGGTTGTAGCCGCGGCGCACGCCTTCGTTGATGGCGTCGTCCAGCGAACCGGTGAAGCCGCCCCAGCGCACGTCCATGCCCACCTTGAGGAACACGTTGACGATGCCCGTGTCCTGGCAGATCGGGCGGTGCCCGGTCGCGCTCATCTTGCTGTTGGTCAGGATCTGCGCAATGGCGTCCTTGGCGGCGGGGCTTTGCTCGCGCTCGTAGGCCTTGGCCAGGTGGGCGATGTAGTCGGCGGGGTGGTAGTAGCTGATGTACTGCAGCGCGGCGCTGATCGATTCGATCAGGTCGGCCTGCTGGATCGTGGTCGTCATGGTGGGGGGTGTTTTTTGGAGTGTGGAAACGCCCCCCGATTATCTCAGCCGCCGCGCCCGGCCCCGTTACGCTACCTTGCGGCGGCCCGGGCTTCCTCGATCCAGCCGTCGAACAGCGGCCGGTGCACCCGGATCCAGCCGTCGGTGTGCCGCTCCAGGTCTTGCTGGGTGTTGGCGCCCTGGCTCATGCGCAGGTTCTGGGCGTTGATGTCGCCGATCGGCAGTTTCATCACCTCGAACAGCTTGCCGGCCGCGGGATTCTTCTCGACGAAGGCCTTGTTGGCGACGATCTGCTCCTGGTTGGCCTGGAAGCCGTAGTTCTTGCCGTTCGGAAGCTGCGTGTCCGCGTTCCCGGCCTGGGAGGACGAGAAGGGCACTTGAAGCCACACCACGTCCGCGCCGGGCCGCAGCACGGCGCTCACCCAATACGGCGTCCACGTGTAATACAGCACCGGCTTGTCCTGCTTGAAGCGGGCGATGGTGTCGGCCATCAGCGCGGCGTAGCTGCCCTGCTTGTGGGTGACGGTGTCGCGCAGCTGGTAGGCCGCCAGGTGGTTTTCGATGGCCAGCTCGCAGCCCCAGCCGGGGTTGCAGCCCGTCAGGTCGGCCTTGCCGTCGCCGTCTGCGTCGAACAGCTTGGCGATGGCCGGGTCCTTCAGCTGCGCGATGTTGGTGATGTTGTATTGCTCGGCCGTCTTGCGGTCGATGAGGTAGCCCTGCACGGCGCCGTCCGAGTACACGCCCTTACGCGAGAGCTTGGCGTCGCCGCCGCTGTTCTTGTAGAAATCGGCGTGCAGCAGACTCCAGTGGTTGGCCATGAAAGTGGCGTCTCCGTTGGCGATGGCCAGGTGTTCGGTGGCGGGCTCCAGGTCTTTCATGGGCAGGGTGGTGTAGCCGAGCTTTTCGAGCGCGCGCATCACGAGCAGCGTCTGGAACGCCTCTTCGGCGAGCGAACTCTTGAGCGGCTGCACGGTGACGCCCTTGCCGGGCAGGTCGTCGGCGGCCTGCGCAGCCATGCCGAAAGCGACGAAGCCGAGTGCCAGCAGGCCGCGGGCGATGAGGTGGAGACGGGTTTTCTTCATGCGTTGGATCCTTCGCGGGAGCTCATTGCGCTTGCGTGGACAGGGCCGGTACAGGCTCGCTCGCGTGGTGCGGGGGCGTGCTCACCAGGCGCTGCAGCAGATGCAGCGCAAAGCCGGCCGGGCCGGTGTGCCACCAGCGCCGCCCGGCACTGCGGCGCGACTTGCCCATCGCCTGCGTCAGCCGGTCGAGCGAAATTGCCAGCAGCACGATGCCCAGTCCGCCCACGGTCGCCAGGCCCATGTCGAGCCGGCCGATGCCGCGCAGCACCATCTGGCCCAGGCCGCCGACCGCGATCATCGAGGCGATCACCACCATCGACAGCGACAGCATCAACGCCTGGTTGATGCCCGCCATGATCGACGGCATGGCCAGCGGCAGTTGCACCTTCACCAGCATCTGCCACGGCGAGGCGCCGTAGGCGCGCGCGGCCTCGATCAGGTCGGGCCGCACCTGGCGCAGGCCCAGGTTGGTCAGCCGCACCAGCGGGGCCAGCGCGAAGATGATCGTCACGATCACGCCCGGCACGTTGCCGATGCCGAACAGCATCACCACCGGCACCAGGTAGACGAAAGCGGGCGTGGTCTGCATCGCGTCGAGCACCGGGCGCGTGAGGCGCTGGGCGCGGTCGCTGCTGGCCAGCAGCACACCGAGGGGGAGGCCGATGACCATGCAAAAGACCAACGAGGTCAGCACCAGCGACAGCGTCACCATGGCTTCGGGCCAGATGCCCAGTATGGCCACGAGCAGCAGCGCCGCCGTGGTGCCGATGGCGAGCGCACGGCCCGCGAACTGCCAGGCGAACAGGCCGATGAGGGCGATCATGGCGAGTGTCGGCAGCCCGGTCAGCAGGCCCTGCACCCAGTTCAGCGTGCTGTCGATGGGCAGGCGCACGGTCTGGAAGAAGGGGCGGAAGTGCTCGACCACCCAGCCCAGGCCCTGGTTGATCCAGGATTCGACGGGCAGTGAGCCGTCCCAGAGGCGGTGCAGCTGGAGGCCGCTGGTGGTGGCGTCGGCCGATCCGGCGAGCTGACGGGCCGCATCAACGGGCGCGTCGAGCCAGGCGCTCGTTGCGGAGGCGTCGGGCGCGGCGGACAGTGCGGCCCACGGGTCGACCGGCGCGGTCGCCTGCGGGGCCACCGCGGTGGCGGTATCGTTCAAGGGAGTGAATTCGGAAGGCAGTGCGGTGTCGTTCATCAATGGGTCCTTCGAAGTCGGTCAGGCAATGGCCACGGCGGCCGCAGCAGGGACGGGTTGCTGGGGCTGGTGCGCCGGATCGATCGGCGGCGTGTCGCGGTCGAGGAACTTCAGCAGCGTCGTCTTGCTGATTGCACCGCAGAAGCGGCCGTCGCCGGCCACCACGGGCACGGCACACGGCGCCTGGCCCACCTGGCCGATCAGGCCGGCCACCGGCGCGTCGGCCTCGATCACGCCCAGGTCGTTCAGGAACGCGTGGCGCAGGCCCAGCGGGCCCTTATGCCCGTCGAGCGCCGCGCGCAGCGTATCGGCCGACACGGTGCCCAGATAGTGCCTGGTCGGGCTCGTCACATAGGCGAAGTCGCGGTCCTGGTCTTCCAGCACCTTGAGTGCCGCATGCGCACCGCGCTCGGGGTGCTCGCAGACCACGGTGAGCGACTTGCGCGCGATGTCCGCCGCCTTGAACACCGCCGCCGCGTCCACCCCGCGCACGAAGCTGCGCACGTAGTCGTCGGCGGGGCTGCGCAAGATCTCGTCGGGCGTGCCGACCTGGATCACCTGGCCGTCCTTCATGATCGCGATGCGGTCGCCGATGCGCATGGCCTCGTCCAGGTCGTGCGAGATGAAGACGATGGTGCGGCGCTGCTCCTTCTGCAGCCGCAACAGCTCGGACTGCATCTCGGTGCGGATGATCGGGTCCAGGGCCGAGAAGGCCTCGTCCATCAGCAGGATCGACGGATCGGAAGCCAGCGCGCGCGCCAGGCCCACGCGCTGCTGCATGCCGCCCGAGAGCTCGTCGGGATAGCTGTCGCCCCAGCCCGCAAGACCCACTTGCGCGAGCGCCAGGTCAGCCTGCGCGAGGCGTTCTTTCTTGCTGGTGCCCGACAGTTCGAGGCCAAAGGCGGTGTTCTCGCGCACCGTCATGTGCGGCATCAGCGCGAAGGACTGGAACACCATGCTGATGTCCTTGCGGCGCAGCGCGCGCAGCTTTGCATCCGAATGCTCGTTGATGTCCGCGCCGTCGATCACGATGCGGCCCGCGGTCGGCTCGATCAGCCGGTTCAAGAGGCGCACCAGCGTCGATTTGCCCGACCCCGAGAGACCCATGATGACGAAGACCTCGCCGGCCTGGATCTCGAAGGTGGCGTCGAACACGCCGATCGACTGGCCCGTCTGCGCGAGGATTTCCTTCTTCGAAAAACCTTGCCGGACGAGCTCGAGCGCCTGTTCGGGCGAGTCGCCGAACACCTTGAAAACATGGTCGATGAGAATTCCTTTGGCCATACGCCGGGGCTCCTTGTGTGATGGTTGGACACAGCGCCGCCCCGGAGGGCGGCAACGGCCACGCCATCAGCCGATGAGGCTGCCCGAACAGAGCGCGTGAAAAACGCGCGTGCAATGGCCCGGCGAGCCTTGAAGGCTGCCGACAGGCACTGAAGACGACATGGCGACGAAGCCAGTGCCCGCCGGATGCTTCATTCGCAGAGCGGCGGGCCTGGTCGAGGGGCGCCGCCTGGATGAGCGTGACGTGGCAATGGGGCCGGAAAGATCCGGCCGGGTTGCCGGGCAGGGCCCGGCGGGGAGAGCCTTGCACCGCGACGGGATTCGGCGATCCGCGAGTAGCGCAAGGGCAACCAACATGACTTGTTGGTCGTCTGAAGCCTGCAATTATAACTTTTTGACATTACGCGAGTCAAGCCCGGGGCGTATCGTGGGCCGGGCGCTCGGGGCAAATAAGCCTAGGCAAATGCGAGCCATTCTTATCGAGGCCATACTCGGCAGCGCGCCCGCTGAGCGGGCGCAACCATCCAAGACCGCGGAGCTTTTTTCATCATGACGACTTCCCCCAAGACCCGTGCCGAGCGCGATACCTTCGGACCGATCGACGTGCCGGCCGACAAGCTGTGGGGTGCGCAAACGCAGCGCTCGCTGCAGAACTTCGACATCTCCGGCGAGCAGCAGCCGCGCGAGATCATCAAGGCGCTGGCGCAGGTCAAGCGCGCCTCGGCGGTGGTCAACCATGCGCTCGGGCTGCAGGACGAAAAGAAGACCCAGGCCATCGTGGCCGCGGCCGACGAAGTCATTGCGGACAAGCATCCGGGCGAATTTCCGCTGGTGGTCTGGCAGACCGGCTCGGGCACGCAGACCAACATGAACGTCAACGAAGTGCTGGCCAACCGCGCGAGCGAACTGCTCGGCGGCGAGCGCGGGGAAGGGCGCCTCGTGCACCCGAACGACGACGTGAACCGCAGCCAGTCGAGCAACGACGTGTTCCCCACGGCCATGCACGTGGCCGCCGTCGAAGCCATCACGCACAAGCTGTTGCCCGCCATTGCCAAGCTGCGCGGCACGCTGGAGAAAAAGTCGAAGGACTTCGCCGACATCGTGAAGATCGGCCGCACCCATCTGCAGGACGCCACGCCGCTCACGCTGGGCCAGGAGTTCTCGGGCTACGTGGCGCAGCTGGCGCACGGCGAGGCGCATGTGCGCGCGGCGCTGCCGCACCTGTGCGAACTGGCGCTGGGCGGCACGGCCGTCGGCACCGGGCTCAATGCGCCCAAGGGCTATGCCGAGCAGGTGGCCGCCGAACTCGCAAAGCTCACGGGCCTGCCTTTCGTGACCGCACCCAACAAGTTCGAAGCCATGGCCAGCGTCGATGCGCTGGTGCATGCGCACGGCGCGCTCAAGACGCTCGCGGCCAGCATGACAAAGATTGCCAACGACGTTCGCTGGCTCGCGAGCGGGCCGCGCAGCGGCATTGGCGAACTCAGTATTCCCGAGAACGAACCCGGCTCGTCCATCATGCCGGGCAAGGTCAATCCGACGCAGAGCGAAGCCGTCACGATGCTGGCCGCGCAGGTGTTCGGCAACGACGTGGCCATCAACATCGGCGGCGCCTCGGGCAACTTCGAACTGAACGTGTTCCGACCGATGGTGGCGCACAACTTCCTGCAGAGCGTGCGTCTCCTGGCCGACGGCATGGTGAGCTTCAACGACCACTGCGCGGTGGGGATCGAGCCGAACCGCGAACGCATCACGGAACTGGTGCAGCGCTCGCTGATGCTGGTGACGGCGCTCAACACGCACATCGGGTACGACAAGTCAGCCTACATCGCCAAGAAGGCGCACAAGGAGGGGACGAGCTTGCGTGAGGCGGCGATTGCCTCGGGACACCTCACGGCCGAGCAGTTCGACCAGTGGGTCGTTCCTGAAAACATGACCGGCCGGTAAGACCGAATCGACCAATGAAAAAGGACCCGCGTGGGTCCTTTTTTGTTTGCCGGCCGATCAGTATCCGACCGTGTAGCGCTGGCGCGAATGTGCCTGCTTCTCGAGCTCGTCGATGAACGCGATCGCGAAGTCCTCGAAGCTGATCCAGCTGCGGCCTTCGGCACTCACCAGCAGATCATCCTTGCCCAGGCGGAACTTGCCCGTGCGCTCGCCTTCGACGAATTCGGCGGAAGGCGAGAGAAAGGTCCAGTCGAGTTCCTTTTCATTGCGAAGTACCTCGAGGAAAGCGGCGCCTGCGGAGGCTTCGGCCTTGTACGCCTCGGGGAAGTTCGGCGTGTCGATCACCTTCAGGCCCGGCGCCGCGAACAGGCTGCCGGCGCCGCCGACCACCAGCAGGCGCTTCACGCCAGCACGCTTGGTCGGCTCGATGATGGCGGCGGGCGGCACCGTGGAGAAGTGCGCGGCGCTGAACACGGCGTCATGCCCGGCCAGCGCTTTTTCGAGCGCGGGAGCGTCGAGCACGTCGACGTCGACGGGCTTTACATCGGCGCGGCCCGACAGCTTTTCGCTGGCCTTGCGCGCAATGGCGGTCACGGTGTGGCCGCGGTGGAGGGCCTCCTCGAGAAGGCGGCCGCCGGCGCGTCCGGTGGCGCCGATGATGGCGATGTGGCTCATGAATGCTCCTGAAAAGTTGATGCGATGAAGCTCATCTTAGGTTTCTGCTTTCGAAAGAAATACCTCGAATTTCGCGTTTGTTTATTCCTAAAATCGTTCGAATGGATCGATTGAATGCAATGCGCGTGTTCGTCACGGTGGTCGACTCGGGCAGCCTTACGGCCGCGGCCGACAAGCTCGATCTTTCCCGGCCGGTGGTCACGCGCTACGTGGCCGAACTCGAGCAATGGACCGGCGCGCGCCTGCTGCATCGCACGACACGCCGGCTGAGCCTCACTGCGGCGGGCGAAGAGCTGCTGCCGCGCTGCCGGCAGGTGCTCGAACTCGCGGGCGACATGCAGGCCGCCGTGCGGCACCCGGCCGAGGCGCCGCGGGGTCAATTGCGCATCACGGCCAGCACCTCCTTCGCGCAGGCGCAGCTGGCGAGCGCCGTGGCCGATTACGTACGGTTGTATCCCGGGGTGGCGGTCGACCTGGTGTTGCTCGACCGGGCGGTGAACCTGGTGGACGAGCGCATCGATCTCGCCATTCGAGTGGCGGTGGAGATCGATCCCAACCTGATCGCGCGGCGGCTCACCGACTGCCGGTCGGTGGTTTGCGCGTCACCCGGCTATCTGAAGGAACACGGCAAGCCGGTGCGCGTGGAGGAACTGGCCGAGCGCAATTGCCTCACGCACTCGTACTTCGGGCGCAGCCTCTGGAATTTCACGCGCAAGGACAACGGGGAGCCGGTCTCGGTGGCCGTGGGCGGCAACCTGTCGACCAACGATGCCGCAAGCCTGATGCAACTGGCGCGGGCCGGGGCGGGCATTGCGATGCTGCCAACCTACCTGACAGCCGGCCTTGTGAAGGCCGGCGAACTGGTGCCGCTCTTTCCCGATTGCGAACCGCAGGTGGTGGGCATGTACGCGGTGTATGCCTCGCGCAAGCACATGCCGGCCGCGCTGCGCACGATGCTCGACTTTCTGGCCGAGCGATTCACCGACGTGCCCGCGTGGGATCTGCCGCACGCAGGCTAGAAACGGGCAGGGCTCAGTGCGATCCGCTGCCTTGCGGCGCGTTCGACGTCATGAGCTTGTCGGTGTAGGCAATGGCCATGGCCGAGAACAGGAACGCGATGTGGATCACGGTCTGCGCAATCAGCACGCGGTCGGTGTAGTTGTCCGCGTTGATGAATGTCTTCAGCAGGTGGATCGAGCTGATGCCGATGATGGCCGTGGCCAGCTTCACCTTGAGCACCGACGCGTTCACGTGGCTCAGCCATTCGGGCTGGTCGCGGTGGCCTTCCAGGTCCATGCGGCTCACGAAGGTTTCGTAGCCGCCCACGATCACCATGATGAGCAGGTTCGAGATCATCACCACGTCGATCAGCGCCAGCACCACCAGCATGATCACCGTTTCATTGAGCGTGCCCACCGGCGCAGTGGTTTTGTAGCCGATGCTGGTGATCAGGGCCTGCAGCGCGTCCTTGCTGCCAAAGGCGGCCTCGACAAGGTGCAGCAGCTCGACCAGGAAGTGCACCACGTACACCGCCTGCGCCACGATCAGCCCCAGGTACAGCGGCAGCTGCAGCCAACGGCTCGCAAAAATCAGCTTGGGCAGCGGCCGGAGCGGTGAGCTGGCGCCGGGAATGGGCTTTGAGGGGCGGTCGAAGGATTCGGGAGCGGACATTGGACGGGAGGTTGGGAACGACTGGCGATTCTAGAGGTGCCCCCGTGACCGACTCGTGATAACCCTGCGAACTAACATCGGACCTGGACGGACCCGTCAGTGACCCGTAAGTGGGCCCGCCGACATTACGGCCGCACCTACCCAGGAGACAAGAAATGAGCAGCAGCGCATCCAAGAACATCGAATCCGTCCTTGTCGAGAACCGCGTGTTCCCGCCCGACGCCCGCGCCACCCAGGGCGCCCGCATCTCCGGCATGGCCGCCTACGAGGCCCTGTGCCAGGAAGCCGAGCAGGACTTCGAAGGCTTCTGGACCCGCCTGGCGAARGACAACCTCACCTGGACCCAACCCTTCACCAAGACCCTGGACGAATCCAACGCCCCYTTCTACCAATGGTTCGGCGACGGCGAACTCAACGCCAGCGCCAACTGCCTGGACAAGCACATCGGCACCCCCGTSGARCACAAGACCGCCATCGTCTTCGAGGCCGACGACGGCGCCGTCACCCAGGTCAGCTACAAGGAACTGCTCGCCCGCGTGAGCCAGTTCGCCAATGCCCTGNCACAAGACCGCCATCGTCTTCGAGGCCGACGACGGCGCCGTCACCCAGGTCAGCTACAAGGAACTGCTCGCCCGCGTGAGCCAGTTCGCCAATGCCCTGAAGGCCTCAGGCATCCAGAAGGGCGACCGCGTCATCGTCTACATGCCCATGACCGTGGAAGGCGTCATCGCCATGCAGGCGTGCGCSCGCATCGGCGCCACCCACAGCGTCGTGTTCGGCGGCTTCTCGGCCAAGGCCCTGCAGGAGCGCATCATCGATGCCGGCGCCGTGGCCGTCATCACCGCCAACTACCAGCTGCGCGGCGGCAAGGAGCTGCCCCTCAAGGCCATCGTCGACGACGGCATCGCCATGGGCGGCTGCGARTCGATCCAGACCGTGTTCGTCTACGAGCGCACCCCCACCGCCTGGGCCCGCGTCGAAGGCCGCGACAAGAGCTTCACCGAAGCCCTGGCCGGCCAGAGCACCGACTGCCCGCCCGTGCCCGTGAACGCCGAGCACCCGCTGTTCATCCTCTACACCTCCGGCTCCACCGGCAAGCCCAAGGGCGTGCAGCATGCCACCGGCGGCTACCTGCTGTGGGCCAAGCTCACCATGGACTGGACCTTCGACATCCGGCCCGARGACGTGTTCTGGTGCACCGCCGACATCGGCTGGATCACCGGCCACACCTAYGTCGCCTACGGCCCGCTCGCCGCCGGCGCCACCCAGGTGGTGTTCGAAGGCATCCCCACCTTCCCGCATGCCGGGCGCTTCTGGCAGATGATCGAGAAGCACAAGGTCAGCGTCTTCTACACCGCGCCCACCGCCATCCGCTCGCTCATCAAGGCGGCCGAAGGCGACGAGAAGGTGCACCCGAAGAACTGGGACCTCTCGAGCCTGCGCMTCCTCGGCTCGGTGGGCGAGCCCATCAACCCCGAGGCCTGGATGTGGTACCACCGCCATATCGGSCGCGAGCAATGTCCGATCGTCGACACCTTCTGGCAGACCGAGACCGGCGGCCACGTGATCACGCCGCTGCCCGGGGCCACGCCGCTGGTGCCGGGCTCGTGCACCCTGCCGCTGCCGGGCATCATGGCCGCCATCGTGGACGAGACCGGCAAGGACCTGCCCAATGGCGCGGGCGGCATGCTGGTCATCAAGCGGCCCTGGCCCTCGATGATCCGCACCATCTGGAACGACCCCGAGCGCTTCAAGAAGAGCTACTTCCCCGAGCGGCGCGGGCGGCATGCTGGTCATCAAGCGGCCCTGGCCCTCGATGATCCGCACCATCTGGAACGACCCCGAGCGCTTCAAGAAGAGCTACTTCCCCGAGGAGATGGGCGGCACGATCTACCTGGCCGGGGATGGGGCGGTGCGCAGTGCCGACCGCGGCTACTTCCGCATCACCGGGCGCATCGACGACGTGCTCAATGTCTCGGGCCACCGCCTGGGCACGATGGAGATCGAATCGGCCCTGGTGTCCAAGACCGACCTGGTGGCCGAAGCGGCGGTGGTGGGCCGGCCCGACGACGTGACGGGCGAGGCGGTGTGTGCCTTCGTGGTGCTCAAGCGCGCCCGCCCGACCGGCGAAGAAGCCAAGCAGATCGCCAACGAGCTGCGTGCCTGGGTGGCCAAGGAGATCGGGTCCATTGCCAAGCCCAAGGACATCCGCTTCGGGGACAACCTGCCCAAGACGCGCAGCGGCAAGATCATGCGGCGCCTGTTGCGCAGCATCGCCAAGGGGGAGGCGATCACGCAGGACACGTCCACGCTGGAGAATCCGGCCATTCTGGAGCAGTTGGCGCAGAAGAACTGAAGCGAATTGAGGGCTTGAGCGCGCCCCAAAAGGAAATGCCCCGCTACCTTTTGAGTAGCGGGGCATCCAGAGGCCTTGCTCGTTTTGGCTTCTCGACCTGGGCTCGAACCAGGGACCTACGGATTAACAGGTCTTACGTGGAACTCGGTGTCTCGCGCACACGGTCCTGCGCCTGCTTGAGCATCGCCGAGATCCCATCGTAGGCGTATTTCGTGCCCTTCAGCGTGTGCACGATGGGCCGGTGCAGCCCGGGCACTTCACCTATCGGTCTTGGTCACGATCTCTGCGAGCTGGCCTTCCAGGGCAATGTCGATCGGACGCCCGCCGGTCCTGCAAACCGTTCCTGCCTCTGGGAGGCGATTTGTCATGGGAAGTTGTAGACGTGGCCGGACGATTGTCTCCGTGGAGAAAGTGCGCACCGCCCGTGCGTACATGCGGCGCAATTTCTACAGTGACTACACGGCGAAACGCACTGTCCTGACACGGGCAACAAGCGGCGCAATTGTCCACCTCACTGGGGAACGTGGATGGAACAACCTGCCGGTGGAAATTTCTTGGCGAGCCAGGCACGAAGCGGCGGGCTACAGCGTTGCTGGCTGGCGTCTGACAGGCCGACAAGCGCAGTGGCATACCTTCGAGTTCTCCAACGAAGGAGCGACGCGAGCAAGCGCCCAATCTCGACAACAAACGCATCGAAGAGGTAACGGCCATGCCCTTGTTCTATCTGTTGAGCCTGCAGCACGTCACCTTGCCAAAGGTCGTGACGCGATCCGAAGACGTCCAGCATGTGAGCGTGCTGAAAGCGACAGGTCTCATTGAGGCGGAGATCGCACCAGCATCAGATGCGGCCGGCAAGTACAACGCCGCACGAACAGCCACCGTGATGCGCATCACCGAGGACGGTTTCGCGGAAATCAACAAGATGCTCAACGAACCTCGGCGAATGAGTAGGACGGTGCAACTAGTCAGGAATCGAATGCGGAGCTCTGCGTTGAGTTGAAGGCCGGGCGAATCGAGGGCGAAAAACGCATGCTTTCCACCCGGAAAGGATCGCTAGGATTTGGCCGTTCGGCGTACTCGGCGCGACGACGTGCCGGTAGGGCGCCGCGGAGTGGTGTTGTCTTAGCCAGAGAGGAGACCAGTTCATGCTTCCCGACCTGCTTCCCGACCTGCTGCCCTTGCGTTATCGCATCCAAGCCTATCGGCGCAAGTTCCTGGTCAACGAAACCGAGAACCTCTTCATGGGCTCGTTCGAAAACTTTGCCGCCGCGGAGGCTGGCGCGCCTGATTCGAAGGCCGTGGGGTATAGCAACGCCAAGGCGGCTGGTGAGCTCTACAGCCATCAAATTTACTTCTACGACTATCCGGGCCTTTTTTGGCTGGGAAGACCGTTCAATGACGGGATGCGGCACGTGTTCGACCTGGGTGGCAACGTGGGAATCAAGTACTACGCATTTCGCCGTGTTCTGCCGTATCCCGACGACCTGCGCTGGACCGTCTGCGACGTCCCCGGTGTGGCGCAAACAGGGAAGGAACTGGCCGCTCAGCGCGACGCGAGCGCCCAGTTGGACTTCACCACCAATTACAGCGAAGCAAGCGGCTGCGACGTGCTGTATGCCTCGGGCAGCCTGCAGTATTTGCCGCAGCGCATCGGTGAAATCCTGGCCGTTCTCCCGGTAAAGCCGAAACGCATTGTGTTGAACACGACGGCGGTGCACCCCGAACGCACGCTCTACACGATCAACAGCATCGGCATTGCGTTCTGCCCCTATCGCATCCAGCACGTCGAAGAACTGTGGGCCGAACTCAGAAGCGCTGGCTACAAGCGCCGCGATGCTTGGCGCAATGAGGTCCTGACAATCGAAGTGCCATTTGTCGAGGGCGGGGACAAGCCGTACTATGCCGGTTGCTGCTTCGATTTGGCTTGATGTAGGTACCAGCTGAGTGTTGGGGCCGGCGCGCTCATGAAGCCTCGCGGCCGGAACCACAGCTGAGATTTCCAAGCAACAAAGCCCGCAGGCTTTGGGCACGGCCCCAAAAGGAAATGCCCTGCTACCTTTTGAGTAGCAGGGCATCCAGAGGCCTTGCGGCTTATTTTGGCTCCTCGACCTGGGCTCGAACCAGGGACCTACGGATTAACAGTCCGGCGCTCTACCGACTGAGCTATCGAGGAACAAGCCTCAGATTATAGCGTGATTTTTTGGGCCTTTCGAGTGCACCCATGTGACCGCAATAAATTTCTGAAAATTTTTTGGAGCTCGCATTCAGAGCGACACGCTCAGCCCGAGGCGCAGCGTGCGGGGCGCGCCCGGAAAGAGATACACGTGGCCGAACTGGTAGGGCGATTCCTTCCAGTAGCGGCGGTCGAACAGGTTGTCGACGGCCAGGCTCCAGCTGGTCTGAACACCGCGCATCTTGGTGTCGTAACGCAGCACCGCATCGACGCGCGTCCATGAGGGCAGGGTGATGGAGCCATCGGGCAGCACGTTGCGCCGGCCTTCGTGCGAAAGCTGCCCCAGCAGTTCGAGGCCCGGTACCGAGGCCACGCGATAGCCGGCCTGCGCGCGCAGCACCTGCTTGGGTACGTTGGTGGGCGACTGGCCGTTGGTCGCGGGTTCGGCAATGCTGCCGTGACGCTTGGCATCGATGAGCGTGACGCTGCCGCCGAGGCGCCATGGTCCCGCGTTCCATTGCGCACCCGCTTCGAGGCCGCGGTGCACTGCGCTGCCGTCGTAGCCCGCGTCGCACGGCGTGGTGCCGAGCCGGTTGCAGGCATCGAGGTTCGTCATAGGGCGCTTGATGTCGAAATACGCCAGCTGCCAACCGAAGGTTTCGCTTCCGCCTTTGAGCCCGATTTCCCATTGGCGCGAGGTCAGTGCGGGCAGTGCCTCGCCGGCATTGGTGTATTGCGAACTCTTGTTCGGCACCACCTGCGATTCGACGCCCTTGCCCCAGCTTGCATAGGCCAGGAGCCCGGGTTGGATGGCATAGCTCGCCGCAACCCATGGCGTGGTGATGCCGTCCTTGTAGCCCGTGGGCCGCGTGCCGTCGGTGCGGATGCTGTCGCGGTCCAGCCGCGTGTGGCGCACGCCAAGCCAGGTGGTGAGGCGGCTGTTCCAGCGGATCGCGTCCTGCACCGTGAGCTCGGTCGAGCGCTCGTCGCGATTGGTGTTGGCGTCCGTCAGCGTGGGATCCGGCGGAACCACGGCCGTGGCCCACACGTTGCCGGTGCCGACGTAGTTGTACGCCTGGTCCTGGAAGCGGTTGCGCACGCGGCTCGCAAGCAGGCCGAAGCCCAACTCGTGCTTCACGCTGCCAGTCATGACGTTGCCCTTGAGGTTCAGGCTGCCGGCGGTTTGCGTGCGCCGCTCGTTCTCGCTGCGAAAGTCGTAGAAGTCGAAGGTGCCGTCCGAGCAGTAGCGGTCGTAGTTGCCTTCAGCGCCGCAGCCGAACGCGTAGGCCAGTCGGTCATCGGTCTTGAGCCGTTGCTGGCCGATCTGCGCGCTCCAGCGCCAGTCGGCATTGAGCGCCTGGCTGAAGCGCAGGCTGCCGGTCAGCGCGTTGAACTCCGAGGGCTGCGACCACGGCTGGTTGTTGAGGTTGATCTTGGGGTCGACCGGCGCGGGCAGCGTGTTGCCCAGCAGGCTGAAGCCGTTCTGGCTCGGCTGCGTCTTGTGGCTGCGTTCGATCTCGAACTCGAGCACCGAATCGCGCGTGATGCGCCAATCGGCCGCCAGCGAAAACAGGTTGCGGTTGCCGTCCAGGTTGTGCGTGAGCGGCTTGAGGTTTTCGTTCGCCACGTTGAGCCGATAGCCGAACTCGCGGTTCGCACCGAAGCGCCCGCCGAGATCGAGCGCGCCGAACACGCTGCCGCGGCTGGTGGTTTCAAGGCGCAGCGTGCGCAGGTCTTGCTCGGTGGGACGCTTGACGATGTAGTTGACCAGTCCGCCCGGCGCACTGGTGCCGGCCTGGATGCCGCTGGTGCCGCGCAATATCTCGATGCGTTCCTTGTTGTCGAGTGGGATCGAAGTCTCGGCGCTGATCGGCAAGCCTTCGCGCCGGTAGTTGAAGCGGTTGTCCAGCACGAAGCCGCGCACCGTCAGGTAGTCCCAATACCCAGCTGAGTTGTAGGCATCGGTCACGGAGGAGTCGAACTGCGTGAGGTCCGCGAGGCGACGTGCGCCGCTCTCGCGAAGCTGCGTGCCGCCGATCACCGTGGCCGACAGGGGCAGTTCGCGCAGCGGTACGTCGCCGAAGCCACTCACCTCGGCTTGTGGCGCCGCATTGCTTTCGTTCACCGTAATGGCGGGCAGTTCTGTCTGTTGCTGGGCCTGCGCCCAGGTGGCGGCCAGAAGGAGGGCGGCAGCCACTGCATGCGAGATGGGTGACAGCGGACGTGAGGGAGCGTGGATTTGTTTTGTCATCTTGTTCTGTTCAGGCGGAGGCTGCGCCCATGGCAGCCATCCATTGCGCGGCCGTGGCCTCAGGATCTTCTGCTGTCACCAGCGCGCGCACTACGGCCACCGAGCCGACGCCCGTGGCAAGCACCTCGGGCAGCCGCACCGCGTCGATGCCGCCAATGCCCACTTGCGGATAGCCGCGCAACAGGCGCGCATAGGCCGCGAGCCGCGCCACGCCCTGCGGGGCAGTCGCCATCTTCTTGAGGGTGGTCGGATACACCGCACCCATGGCGATGTAGCTCGGGCTCACCGCATCGGCGCGAACCATCTCGGCATAACCGTGGGTGCTGACGCCGAGCCGGAGGCCCGCATCGCGTATCCGCCGCACCTGTTCGGGCGCGAGCGCATCGAGGTCTTCCTGGCCCAGGTGAACGCCGTAGGCACCGGCGGCGATCGCTGTCTGCCAATGGTCGTTGATGAACAGCAGCGCACCCGTGCCACGCACCGCGTCGACAGCCGCTCGCACTTCGCGTTCGATGGCCGCCGCGTCGTCCGACTTGAAGCGCAGCTGCACCGTGGGAACACCGGCGCGCGCCATGCGGTCGACCCATTGCGCATCGGGCAATACGGCGTACAGGCCGAGGCGTTCGGGGCAGGGCGCGAAGGCATCGTCGCGCGCCGAAGGCGGAAAGGCGCGGAGGCCGAAATCGGCCGGTGTCTCAGGCCATTGGTTCGCCTCGAACGCGCCCTCGCGCACGGTCTGTGCCCGCCACGCGAGCGCGAGGCATTCGGCATCGATCTCGATGAAGCCGAGTGCCGAGCAGGCCTGCTTCGCGCCGCGGTACACCGGATCGTCCGAGGAAAAATTGCTCGCCGAAATGGCTGCGGCCGTGATGGCGCCGAAGCGCAACCCGTGGGCTGCGACGATGGCATGGGCAACAGCCCGAGGGTCGTTCGATGTGATCATGCTGCGTGATGCCAGAAGGGCGTGCCGAGCACCGGCGTGCTTGGCTGGGCGGAGTCTTGCGCAGCCATGGCGCCGGCGCGATGGGCGGCGCGGCCGGCTTGCACGGCATCAGCGAAGGCACCAGCCATCGCCACCGGGTCTTGCGCGAGTGCCACCGCAGTGTTGAGCAGCACGCCGTCGTAGCCCCACTCCATGACTTGGCAGGCATGCGAGGGCAGGCCGAGACCCGCATCGACCAGCATCGGCACGCTCAGCCGTTCGCGCAGCAACTGCAGCGCGTAGGGATTGACCGGCCCGCGGCCGGTGCCGATGGGCGCGGCCCAGGGCATGACGGCCTGGCAGCCCACATCGACCAGCCGCTGGCACAGCACCAAATCTTCGGTGCAGTAGGGCAGCACCTGGAAACCGTCGCGAATCAGCTGCGATGCGGCATCGACGAGGTTCAGCGTGTCGGGCTGCAGCGTGTAGTCGTCGCCGATCAGTTCGAGCTTGATCCACGGCGTGCCGAAGAGCTCGCGCGCCATCTGCGCCGTGGCGATCACTTCCTGCACGCTGTGGCAGCCGGCGGTGTTGGGCAGCACGGGCACGGCGAGCCGGCGCAGCAGTTCCCAGAAACCGTTGCCGCTATCGCTTGCGCCCGGGCTCGCGGACTGGCGCCGCAGCGAAGCGGTGAGCATGGCGGGCTTTGCACGCTTCACCGCGGCCTCGAGCAGGTCCGGCGACGGATACCGCGCGGTGCCAAGCAGCAGGCGGCTGTGGAAGGTCTGGCCGTAGAGAACCAGCGGATCGTTGTCCGGAACGGAAGATGTGGTTGTCATGGTGCGGTTGTCTCCATCTCTGTGGGTCGTTGGTTCAGCCGCCGGTCACGGGGCGGATCACTTCGATGCGGTCTTCGGGTTGCAGTGCGCGCCCCGCATGGGCCGAGCGCGGCACGAACTCCCGGTTCACGGCCACCGCGAACGGCGGCACGGCACCCACTGCGGCGAGCGCGTCGACCACCGTGGCACCGTCTGGCAGCGTGAAAGGTTTGTCGTTGATCAGGACGTTCATCGTCATGCTTCGGATGTCTTGAGGCCAAGGTTCTGCGCGAGCGTGGAGTGGCCCTGCACGAGCAGCTCCATGGCGGCATCGAGCACGGCGGGCGCAATCATGAAACCGTGGCGGTACAGGCCGTTGATCTGCAGCACGCGCGGGTGCGGCTGGCGAATGGCGGGCAGGTTGTCGGGCAGCGTGGGTCGGCACTGCGTCGCGATCTCGAGGATGCGAGCCTCTGCGAAGCCGCTGTGAACCGCGTAGGCCGCGCTCAGCAGTTCGAGCGTGGAGCGCACGCTGGCGGGCGACATGTCGTCCGACTCGATCTCGGTCGCACCGATCACGAACACGCCGCCAGGCTTGGGTGCGATGTAGAGCGGATAGCGCGGATGCACCAGCCGCGTGGGCCGCTGCAACGCCACCTCGGGCGCATGCACGCGAATGACCTCGCCGCGCACGCCGCGCAGTGCATTCCACTGCGGGCGGGCGCCAAGGCCGCGGCAGTCGATCACCCAGTCGGGCTGGCCCGGCGTACCCGGAGAAAAATCGCCCGGTTCGCGTGGCGACTGCCAATGCAGCGTGACCTCGGGGCTGGCTTGCAGCGTGGCGAGCAGGGAAGCCAAGAGCGCGCGGTTGTCGAGCTGGCCTTCGCCCGGAAGGAACAAGCCTTGTGCGAAGCGCTGGCCGAGCGACGGCTCCAGCGCGGCAACGCCGGCACCATCGAGCGTTTGCATCGCGGCGAGTTCGGGCACCTCCGCACCGGTGCGTGCCAGAACGCGCGCGAGCCGCGCGGCTTCGGCGGCGTCCTGCCGGTGCCACAGCACCAGCGTTCCTTCGCGTTGGAAGAATACGGGCTGTGCCAAGGGCGCAAGCAGTTCGGGCCAACGCGACAGTCCGTACTGCCCCATGCGGACGACAGGCACCGGAGCCACAGCCGATTCGGCCAGCGGCGCGAGCATGGCAGCCGCCACGCGCGCGGCGGCGCCTTCGGCCTCAGGGCTGCCGGCTTCGAACAGTTCGACCTTGCAACCGGCCTGCGCGAGCGTGACCGCAAGCAGCCGGCCCATGAGGCCCGCGCCAAGGATTGCGGCCGATTGAAATGCCAGGCTCATGGCTTTGCTCCTTCCCCCTCTGGGGGAAGGCCGGGATGGGGGCAGCCACAGCGCCCCATGGATACGCCGCTTGCCCCCACCCCAACCCTCCCCCGGGAGGGGAGGGAGCAAGGCAGGGCCATTCGCCGATAATTTTCCGCATGACCCAAGCTGCACATCCCGACGCGCCGCAAGCGCCCCTGCGCTACGCGCGCGTGCTCTCGATCGCTGGCTCCGACAGCGGCGGCGGCGCCGGCATCCAGGCCGACCTGAAGACCTTCGCCGCGCTCGGCTGCTACGGCATGACGGCCATCACCGCGCTCACCGCGCAGAACACACTCGGCGTGTCTGGCATCCACGGCGTGCCGCCGGCTTTTCTCAAGGCGCAGATCCAGGCCGTGGTCGAGGACATCGGCGTTGATGCGGTCAAGCTCGGCATGCTGCATGCGCCCGAGGTGGTCGAGGTGGTGGCCTGGGCCATCGATCACTACCGGCTGCCCAACGTGGTGCTCGACCCGGTGATGGTCGCGACTAGCGGCGACCGGCTGATCGCTTCGGAAACCGTGCAGGTGCTGGTGCGCGAGCTGTTCCCGCGCGCCGTGGTCATCACGCCCAATCTCGACGAGGCCGCCTTGCTCATCGGCCATGCCATCGATGGCGTCAATGCGCTCGACGCTGCGGCCGACGAACTGCTGGCGCTTGGTGCGAATGCCGTGCTGCTCAAGGGCGGCCACCTGCCTGGCGATGACGTGGTCGACGTGCTGCTGCAAAACGACGGCGCGCGCAAGCGCCTGGCCTCGCGGCGCATCGCAAGCCGCAACCTGCACGGCACGGGCTGCACGTTGTCGTCCGCCGTTGCGGCGCATCTGGCGCTGGGCTTCGGGTTGCCCCAGGCCGTCGAACGCGCGCGTGCCTATGTCATCGGCGCCATGGCGGCCGGGGCGGATGTGCGAGTCGGCGCAGGCCATGGTCCGCTCAACCACGGCTTTGCACCAGTGCCGACGCACCGCCTGCCGTCGTAGACGTGGGCTTGGGCCGGCTGATCCAGGCCAAGAGAAATGTGGCCGCCAGCGTCGGCAGCGCCGAGCCGAACTGGGGCGCCCACTTGGCCAAGGCGTGATAGGCGGCAATGCCGGCAATCCAGATCAGCGCCGCACCCAGGTCGACCCGGCGCACACCGATTGATGCGATGCCCTGGCCCGTGCCGAGCCGCCCCAGGATCACGCCGTAGAGTGGCACGAACACCGAGCTCAGCATCAGCAAGAAAGGCTCGAGCGTGTGCATCGGCAGCACCAGCGCCAGCGCGGTACACAGCGCCGCGAGCAGCAGGCCCCAGCGCCGCACGCTCCAGCGCGGCAGCAGGCTGTGGGTGGACACCGCGCCCGAGTACACGTCGCCATACGCGTTGTCGAGTTCATCGATGAGGATCAGGCCGAGCGCCACCAGCCCGCCTTGCGCGAGCAGCAGGGCGGTGACCAGACCGGTGCCCGGCTCCGCCACGCTCACGACCATCACGCCGAGCGAATAGCACCAGATGTTGGCCAGCGCGTAGCCGAGCCAGGTGCCGGTGAATGCGCTGCCGAGGCCGCGTTGCCCGCTCGCGTTGCGTTTGCCATGACGCGCATAGTCGGCCACCAGTGGCAGCCACGACACCGGCATCGCAATCACCAGGTCGAGCGCGCTGAACATGCCCATGCCGCCGGCTCCCGGCCGCGCCCAGAAGGCGTCCAGCCCCTTGGCCTCGAGCCGCGTCGCGAACTGCCAGGTGAGCCACAGCAGAGACAGCACCACCAGCGGCAGGCCGAAGCGGCTGACGAAACGCCGCACCAGCTTGACCATGGAACCCGCGAGCAGCGCCAGCAGCACCGCGCCCCAGAGCAGCGTGGTGAGAGCGTCGCCCAGTGGTCCGGTGAGCGTCAAATCGAACGCCTGCTGGCCAATGGCCTGCGTGCCCTCGCGCATGATGACGAGCTCGAAGGTGGTCCAGCCCACCAGCTGCACGATGTTGAGCAGCACCGGCAGCCGCGCAAAGGCACTGCCGTAGGTGGCGTGCATCAGCCCGGCGCTTGCCAGGCCGCTTTCGCAGCCCAGCCGCGCGGTCCAGGCCAGCAGGCCGGCGCCGAGCAGCGAGCCCAGCACGATCGCGATGGCCGCGTCGCGCGTGCCCACCGCCGGCACCAGGTAGGCGCCGATCTGCATCACCAGCAGCCCCACGCCCAGGCTGAACCAGAGCGATGCGTGGTCGTGCCAGCCGAACACGCGCTGCGACGCGGGCAGCGGCGTCAGCGCCTCGTTGGCGGAAGAAAGTTCGTTGTCATGTGCCATCCAGTTGCTCCAGTGCAAAAGGTTTGGCAGGTGGGCGAGGCTCCGGCGGCGGAGCCATCGCGCGAGACAACGCGACAGGCCGCCGGACCAGCTTCCCTGCGCGAGGATTACCTCGGACCTCCTAAGTAAACAAAGGAGGTGCAATCAGGTTCAAAGGGACTTTCTCAGCAGGGACGGCAAGCCGCCCAAGCACCCCTAGCGAACCAGTATTTTAGGCTCCCATGCCGCGGGCGGCTCGAAAAGTTGCGGCGCACGGCAGAATTTGGCGGCGAATTGAACCGCTAGCCGCCGCTGGCCTGAAGCCGCCACGCGAGCCTGGGAACTAGGCTGCTCCTGTGCGCAGGCCTAAAATATTGCTCCCTGTACTCAGCGGGAGCGGCAGTGTTGAATGCCTTAGCCGACGCACAGCTCGCTCGCGCACGGCGCGATCGCCGGCTGGTGGGGGCGTGCCTGGTGCTGCTCGTTGCTCTCGCGTGGCTGTATCTGGCGATCATGGCCGAAGCGACGGCAGCGATGGAGAGCCCACTGCACAGCGCGCGCGCGATGTGGCTGATGCCGATGGGAGAGTGGGGCGCGCGGGAGTTCGCGCTCGGCTTGGCCATGTGGATGGTGATGATGGTCGGCATGATGGTGCCGAGTGCGGCGCCAATGCTGTTCGCCTACCTGAACGTAAGCCGCTCGCGGCCTGCGGGGCTTTCGCCGATCGCAGCGACGGCTGCTTTCCTGCTCGGCTACCTGCTGGTGTGGGGCGGCTTCAGCGTGGTTGCAACCACCGCGCAGTGGGCGCTGCACACGACCGAACTGCTCGGACCCACGATGCGCAGTTCCAGCGCCTCGTTGAACGCGCTGCTGTTGATCGCGGCGGGCGTCTACCAATTTCTTCCCATCAAGAACGTCTGCCTGTCGAAGTGCCGGCTGCCCCTCGGCTTTCTGCTCACCGAGTGGCGCGACGGGTGGACCGGTGCGGTGAGGATGGGCCTGCGGCACGGCGCTTTCTGTGTCGGCTGCTGCTGGCTGCTGATGGCGCTGCTCTTTGTCGCCGGTGTGATGAACCTGCTGTGGATCGCGCTGCTGTCCGCCGCCGTGTTGGTGGAGAAGGCGCTCCCCTTCGGGCACCAAGCCGCGCGCGTCGTCGGCGTGTTAATGATCGCGGCGGGCTTGGGGGTCTTGGTGCTGGGCTGAGGCGGGCTTGCGGCCTGGAAATTCGACTCGCCGTTGCCTATACTTTTATGTGAGGCTGGGTTGCGTGGGCGTTGGCTGTTTCAGGCGGCCGAAGGAGACGACGATGACTTGGCAGATGGATGCGACGATGCTCGAGATGTGCAGTTGCAAGGCGCTGTGCCCATGCTGGCTCGGCCCGGATACCGTCCCGGACGAGGGTTGGTGCGGCGGCGCGTTGCTGATCGACATCGAAAAGGGTGCGATCGATGGCCAGGACGTGGGTGGCTGCCGTGCCGCGGTCTCGGCCTGGTGGCCCGGCAATTTCTTTGCCGGCAATGGCACCGCCCGCTTGTACCTGGACAGCAGCGCCAGCGATGCGCAGCGCAGTGCGCTCGAGGCGGTGTTTTCGGGCAAGAAGGGCGGCATGTTCGGTGCCGTGCTCGGGCCAGCGATCACGAAGTGGCTGCCCGCGAAGAGCGTGCCGATCGACATTCAAGGCGGCGACGTGACGTCTTTCTCGGTGGGCGGTGTGACCAAAGGCACGCTCACCCGCTACAAGGACGGCGCGGGCCAGGCCGCAACGGTGCAGGGCACGGCGGCGCAGGGGGCCTTCCAGAGCACCTCGATGGAGATTGCTAGCGTGAAGGGTATGCGCTGGACCGAGCCCGATGTGCGCGATTGGGAGGGCGACTCCGGCACGCTGCACAAGGTCCACTGGGCCGGCTGAGTACCGTACGCTGTTGCCTAGCGCGAAGTAGCCACGCCCAGCAGCTCGTGCAGCCGCGTGCTGGTGGTCGTGTACTGCAGCGGCACGGCCTTGCCCGGAAACACGATGGCGGTGGCGCCCCAGGCGGCCAGCGTGGCCTCGTGGAAGCCGCAGACGATGAGCTTTTTCTTGCCCGGGTAGGTGTTGATGTCGCCCACGGCGAAAACACCGCGCTCGCGGGTCTCGTATTTTTCGGTGTCGACCGGCACCTGCTTGCGCTCGAGCTCCAGGCCCCAGTCGGCAATGGGGCCTAGGCGCGGGGAGATGCCGAGGCAGGCGACCAACGCGTCCAGCGGCAGGTCGATGGTCGTTGCGTCGGGCGTGGTGATCTGCAGTCGCTTGCCGTCGAAAGCGGCGGGCTGGCCGACCTTGAAGGCCAACTTGCCCGCGGCCACGAGGGCGCGCATCGCGGCGATATTCGTCTCATCGGCCTGGAAGCCATCGCGCCGGTGGACCAGCGTGACCTGCTTCGCGATGGTGGTGAGCGCAACCGCGGTTTCGAGCGCGACATCGTCGCCCCCGTTCACCACCACCGTCTGACCCGCAAAGCGGTCCAGCGATTCGGGATGATAGAAAAGCGAAGTGCCTTCGAACTGCGCAATGCCTTCGACCGTGATGCGCTTGGGCACGAAGGCGCCAACACCCGCTGCGATGAACAGCGTCTTGGCCAGGAAGGCTTTGCCTGCCGAGGTCGTGAGCAGCAGGCGCTCATCGGCCTGTCGTTCGAGCGTGGCGACCTGTTCGCCGAAATGGAACTGCGGCTTGAACGGCGCCACCTGCTCCAACAGCGATTGCACAAGGCCGCGTCCGCTGGTCACCGGCGTGCCGGGAATGTCGTAGATCGGCTTGTCGCCGTAGAGCGCCACGCACTGGCCGCCCGCGGCGGGCAGCGCATCGACGATGTGGCAGGAGATCTCGAGCAGGCCCAGCTGGAAGGCCTGGAACAGGCCGACAGGCCCGGCACCGACGATCAGGGCGTCGGTTTCAATGGGGACTGCCGAGGCGCTCAGCGCACCAGCTCCCCGATCTTGTCGGTCTTGTCTTTCCACTCTTCGGCGTCGGGGAGGGCCGGCTTGCGCTTGGTGATGCTCTTCCAGCCGTCGGCCAGCGCGAGTTCCGCGTTCAGCTTGATGAAGGCGATCTGGTTAGCCGGGAGATCTTCCTCGGCGTAGATTGCATTGACCGGGCACTCGGGGATGCAGACCGCGCAGTCGATGCACTCGTCCGGGTCGATCACCAGCATGTTGGGGCCTTCGCGGAAGCAATCCACGGGGCATACGTCCACGCAGTCGGTGTATTTGCAACGGATGCAGGCTTCGGAGACGACGTGGGTCATTTGTCTTCTAACGTCAGTGTGAGGTCGGGGAAAACCCCAGATTTTAGGCCTTTGCGGCGGCAGGCTGCACGAGCACGGCAGCAGCGGTCTTGTGCGAGGCCGTATCGACCAGCACCAGGGAGCCCAATGCACGCGATTGCGTGAAGGGCAGCACGGCCAGCGGCTGCTGCAGCGCCAGCACCACGTCGCCGATGGAATTCGCTTCCAGCTGCGTTGCGGGCTCCGATTCGAGGGTCGTGATGTTCACGCGATCGACGATGCGCGCCACCTTGGCCTTGACCCAGCGGTGGCCCTGCAGCGCCCAATACACGCGGCCCGCGACCAGCGGCTCGTCGTCGAGCCAGGCCACGGTGGCGGTGATTTCGCGCACGGGCTCGAAGGCACCGGGCGCCAGCAGCCAGTCGCCGCGCGACACGTCGAGTTCGCGGTCCAGCACGATGCCGGCGCTGTGGCCCGCATGCACCGCCTTCGGCTGCCGCGTGTGGCTCAGCACCTGCGCAACCGTTGCGGTCTGGTTGCTCGGCAGCACGGTCACGCGCTGGCCGGGCTCCACATGGCCGGAAGCCACGCGGCCCCAGAACACGCGGCGGCCCTGCGAGGTGTCGGCCGAGGAAGAGAACTTTTCGACCCACTGCACCGGAAAGGCGAAGGGCACGGCCTCGTCTTGCGCGGTGACCGGCAGCTCTTCGAGCAGCTCAAGCAGGCTCGGGCCTTCGTAGCCCACCCAGTCAGCATGGCGCGTGGCCACGTTCCAGCCCTTGAGGGCGGAGATGGGCACGATGCCGGCAACTTCGACGCCCGCCGCTTCGGCGAATGCGTTCAGCGCGGTCGAGATGCGCTCGAAGGCCAGGGCGGCATCGTCGATGGCGTCGAGCTTGTTGATCGCGAACACGATCGACTGCACGCGAAGCAGATGGGCCAGCAGCGTGTGGCGGCGCGTCTGCGGCAGCAGCTCGCGCTTGACCACGGTGCCGTCTTCCACTTCGGCGGCCCAGGCCAGCTTGGTGGCATCGACCAGCACCACGGCGGCGTCGGCGGCCGAGGCGGCGGTGACCATGTTGCGGGTGTATTGCTCATGGCCCGGCGCGTCGCCGATGATGAACTTGCGCTTGGCGGTCGAGAAGTAGCGGTAGGCCACGTCGATCGTGATGCCCTGTTCGCGCTCCGCAGAGAGGCCGTCGGTCAATAGCGCCAGATCGGTTTCGCCGCCGCGCTGCACACCAGCGAGCTGGTCTTGCAGCACGGTCTTGCTGTCGACCAGCAGACGGCCGATGAGCGTGCTCTTGCCGTCGTCGACCGAACCGCAGGTGATGAAGCGCAGGGCGGTGCCGGTGTCGCCGTGGATTTCGGCGGTAGCGGGGTTTGCAGTGGTCGTTGCGCTCATCAGAAGTAACCGTCTTTCTTTCGTTTTTCCATCGACGCTTCGGAGGTCATATCGTCCATCCGTGTCGCGCCGCGTTCGCTCACGTCGACCGACAGCGTCTCCAGCACCACGTCGCCGGCATCGGCCGCCAGGCTCTCGACCGGGCAGGTGGTCGTGATGTCGCCCACGGTGCGAAAGCGCACGTCGCGCACCTGCACCGTTTCGCCGTCGCGCGCCGGGGTCAGAGAGGTCACCGGCACCAGCAGGCCGCGGCGTTCGACCACTTCGCGTTTGTGCGTGTAGTAGATCGACGGCAGGCCGACGTGCTCGCGCTCGATGTATTGCCAAACATCGAGTTCGGTCCAGTTCGAGATCGGGAACACGCGAAAGTGCTCGCCCGGTGCCAGGCGCGTGTTGAACAGCGTCCAGAGTTCGGGGCGCTGGTCCTTGGGCTGCCATTGGCCGAAGCTGTCGCGGTGCGAAAAGATGCGTTCCTTGGCGCGCGCCTTTTCTTCGTCGCGGCGGGCGCCGCCAATCAGCGCGTCGAAGCGGAATTCTTCAATGGCTTCGAGCAGTGTGACCGACTGGTGCGCGTTGCGCGACTCGCCAGGATGCGCCAGGCGCACGGTGCCGCGCGCCATGGAGTCCTCGACGCTGCGCACGATGAGTTCGGCGCCAAGTTCCGTGGCGCGCTGGTCGCGGTAGGCCGTCACTTCGGGGAAGTTGTGGCCCGTGTCGATCATCAGCAGCGGATACGGAATGCGGCCCGCGCCAAAAGCCTTTTCAGCGCACTTCAAGAGCACCAGCGAATCTTTGCCGCCCGAGAACAGCAGGGTGGGGCGCTCGAAGGCGGCTGCCACTTCGCGCAGGATGAAAATGGTTTCTTCCTCGAGCGCGTCGAGGTGGGTGTTGGACAGGTGCGCGGGAGAGTGCATGGGCGGCACCAGCAGTTCGGTTTCGGTACGGGCGTTCATCGGATGGGGTGCTGAATACGAAGATTCGGTGCGGCGTTGGCGCTCAATGCGCAAGATGCAATCCGCATTCGCGGTTGTCTTCGCCCTTGGTCGGGTCCACGTAGTCGAAGTTGTTGGGCAGGCCATGCGCCTCGCAGTAGGCGTACAGCTCCTTGGACGACCAGTGCAGGAGCGGCGCAACCTTGATCAGGCCGTCCGGATTGACGCTGACCGGGTCCATCTGCGCACGCACCGCCGTGTCGGTGGCGCGCAGCGCGGTGAACCAGACCTTCGGTGCCGTCTCGCGCAGCGCGCGGGCAAAGGGCTCCAGCTTCACCTCTTCCGTGAAAGCGGCATGGCGCGGATCGTCGAGCGCCGGGGTCGGGCCTTCCACCGCTTCACGATGCGCACGCGAGCGGCGCGGCAGGTAGATGTGCAGGTCCAAGCCCAGCAGCTTCGTCACCTCGTCGGCAAAGCGGTAGGTGGCCTCGGTGTTGTAGCCGTTGTCCATCCAGACCACGGGAACATCCCGCTTTGCGCGCGTGACCATGTGCAGGATCACGGCCTCGAACGGGCGGAAGTTGGTGGTGATGATCGAAGGCTGGCCCAGGCCGATCGCCCAGTCCACCAAGCCCTCCGAGTTGCGGCCGAGTTCGGTGTTGATGCGTGCGAAGTCGATGTCCGTGGCGATGCTCATGTCTAAGGTTTCCAATCGGGCTCAGGTGCCAGCCGCAAAGTGCGGCGCGGTCTTCACTGCATCGCCCTGGTAGAAGGCGGAAAAACGATCGAACTGGCGCTGCGCGTCGGTAGCGTCCACGCCTTCCTTCAGCACGGCGCTGGAGAAACCGGTGCGTTCCATCTGCACCAGCTGGTCGATCAGCACGTCGCCGGTGGCGCGGATGTCGCCCTTGAAGCCGAGGCGGCGGCGCAGCAAAAATGCCTGGCTGTAGGCGCGGCCATCGGTGAACTTCGGAAAGCTCAGGTCGATGCGCTCGATGTCTTCAAGGCACACCTCGATGGCGAGCGGATCGGCATCGTTCGGCAGCTGCAGAACCTTCGGGTCGCCGTCGTCGATGTGCTCTTCGGCGGCCAGGATGTTCAGGTTCCGGTTCATGCTGCTTCCTCCACCTTGAAGCGCGCACCGTTGGCGGCGGCCTTGAATGGGTCGTGGCCGACGCGGCGCAGGGTGTCGATGAAGGTTTCGCCGCCTTCGCGGGTGTCGCGGTACGTCGTGAGCACGGCCTCGATCACGCCCGGCACTTCGGCCGCCGAGAACGAGGGGCCGACCGCCTTGCCCGCCTGCGGGGTGCCGCTGAGTGCGGAGCCGTCGGAGCCGCCCAGCGACACCTGGTACCACTCCTTGCCGTCCTTGTCGACGCCGAGGATGCCGATGTGGCCGCTGTGGTGGTGGCCGCACGAATTGATGCAGCCGCTGATGTGCAGGTCGATCTCGCCCAGGTCGTCGAGCTCGTCGAGGTCTTGATAGCGCTCGGTGATCGCTTCGGCAATCGGAATGGAACGTGCGTTCGCCAGCGAGCAGAAATCGCCACCGGGGCAGGCGATCATGTCGGTCAGCAGATGCACGTTGGCGCTGGCAAAGCCGGCGGCGCGGGCGGCAAGCCACAGCGCATGCAGGTCTTCGGCATGCACCCAGGGCAGCACGATGTTCTGGTCGTGCGTGACGCGGGCTTCGCCGGCCGAGAAGCGGTCGGCCAGCACGGCGAGCGTGTCGAGCTGGTCGGCCGAGGCATCGCCGGGTGCCTGCTTCAGGCGCTTGAACGACAACGTGACAGCACGCAACGCGGGGTTCTTGTGCGGGGCCACGTTGCGGGCCAGCCAGCGGGCGAACTGCACGTCGTCCGCGGCGTGGGCGCGCAGCTCGGCGTCGGTCTTCTCGGCGCTTTGCAGCACGCGGGTGGCGAGCGTCGGCGGCACGAAGGAGGCGGCCACGCGGTCGTACTCTTCCTGCGTGATGGTGTGCGGTGCGCCGTCGTGTTCGAGGATCTGCTTGTACTCGGCCTCGACGTCGTCGATGTAGCGCTGGCCTTCGGCCTTCACCAGGATCTTGATGCGCGCCTTGTAGATGTTGTCGCGGCGGCCATAGCGGTTGTAGACCCGGATCACCGCTTCGAGGTAATTCATGATCTGCTGCCACGGCAGGAACTCGCGCAGCACGGTGCCGATGATGGGCGTGCGGCCCATGCCGCCGCCTACCTGGACGCGGAAGCCCACATCGCCAGGGGCGATGTTTTGTGATGCATCGCCAGCCTCGTGTTTCACCACGTGCAGGCCCACGTCGTGCCAACCGGTGGCGGCGCGGTCTTCGGTGGCGCCGGTGATGGCGATCTTGAACTTGCGCGGCAAAAAGGCGAATTCAGGGTGCAGCGTGCTCCACTGGCGCATGATTTCCGCGAACGGGCGCGGATCGGCGATCTCGTCGATCGCGATGCCGGCGCGCTCGTCGCTCGTGATGTTGCGAATGCAATTGCCGCTGGTTTGGATGCCGTGCATGTCGACCGAAGCCAGGAGGTCCATCACGTCGGCCGACTTGGAAAGCGGAATCCAGTTGTACTGGACGTTCTGGCGCGTCGAGAAGTGGGCGTAGTGCGTGGGCAGCTTGTGCGTGCCGAGCAGGCCCTGGGTTTCCAGCGCCTTCTTGTAGACCTCGGCCTCGGGCTCGTCGTACTCGCGGGCAATGCGGGCCAGCACGCGCAGTTGGCGGCTCGAAAGCTCGCCATAGGGCACGGCCACGCGCAGCATCGGTGCGTAGCGCTGCACGTACCAGCCGTTTTGCAGGCGCAGGGGGCGGAACTCGTCTTCGTGGAGACGGCCTTTTTGCCAGCGCTCGAGCTGGTCCCGGAACTGGGCAGCCCGTTGATGGACGAACTGGCGATCGAATTCTGTGTATTGGTACATCGTGCGTGTGTCTTGAAGAAGTGCGGTGCCGCACGTACAACGGGGCGCCCCAGCAAGAAGCCGAGATTCTGAAAGCTGGCCTTATGGAAGCAAACTATTTTTTGGTTCGCGCTTTATGCGGATAAGCTTATTCTCCAGCGCCCATGCGGGTTTCCGGGCGGTTGAATGCTTATTCTGGATAAGGCGAGAGGGCTCTCACAAGACCAAGGATAACGCCCGCAGGAGTTCCGCGTTTGTCCACTCTCTCCTTGGGGAAAGGGCAATTGCGCAAGGTTTACCGTTGCCGGCCCTCACGCCAGCCCTCTCCCGGAGGGAGAGGGAGTAATACTTTCAGCGCAGCATCGACGACATTGCTGAACAGCAGTTCAGCATGCGCACCGCGGCCTCCACCGTGTTCGCAGTGAAGCGCAAGGTCACGCCGTCGACGCGCTCGAAGGCCGGCCACTGGCAGAACAGGTCGGCCATGGCCGGCGACTGGGTGCGCAGCGTGACCATCTGCGGACCCTTGAAGACCAGCGGGCTTGCGTTGGCGCGCCGGGCCAGAGCCTCCGCCACGCCGGCCCGGATCGCCTCGCGAGAGCGGTCGGGCGAGAGCGACACGCCGCTGTTGAACCCCGTGGCGCGCTTGGTCTCGACAAAGGTCGCGTGCGGAAAGAGCGGCCGGTTCTCGGCGATGAACACGTCGTCCCCGCTGGCCATGACCACCGGCGCGCCGTACTCGCCGGCCAGCGCGCCATAGAGCCCGGCCTCGCCCAGCTCCTGGTCGCCGAGCCAGATGCCTGCAAAGGCAAAGCTGTTGATCGTGTGCGCCAGGATGCCGCGCCCCTGCGCGCGCGAGTGGTAGCCGACCATGCAGATCGCGTCCACGCCTTCGTCGACGCCGGCCACCATGCTCAGGTAGCGCGGTTTGCCCTGCACCGCGCGGGCGCGCGCATCGAGCACGTCGGGGGGCATGTTGCGAAAGCCGCCGTGCGAATCGTTGACCAGCACGTCTGTGGCGCCGGCATCGAAGGCGCCCGCAATGGCCGCATTGGCCTCCTGCGCCATCAGCAGGCGTGCACGCTCGAACTCGGGGTTGCCGGAGCGCACCTGCTCCGAGTGGTAAACGCCCGCAACGCCTTCGATGTCGGTGGAGATCAGGACTTTCATTGGGCGCGTGTCGGTTCAGAGGAAGAAAGAGCGGAGGAGGGCAGCAAATCGGTCAGCGTTGCCCGATGGTTGCCGTCGCGCCCGGTGACGGCCGTCGCGTGCCACAGCGCATGAAGAATGGCCTGCTCGGTGCTGTCGGCCGCGGCCTGGAACAGGCCGTCGAGCAGGCTCTCGTGCACCAGCGCAATGGCCGGCATCGGGCGTTCGGCGAGGTCGGGCACCGTGCAGGCAGTCGAGAAGGCCAGCACGATGTCGCCGCTGCCATGGCCGAAGACCGAGCCGGTGCGCGCCAGGCCGGCGCCCGCGCGCAAGGCCAGCCGGCGCAGCTGGCGTGCGTCCAGCGGCGCGTCGGTGGCCACCACGATGATGATTGAGCCTTTTTCGGACTCCCTCGATGTCCGGCTGCCTTCTGCGGCCAGCCTGGACACCAGTTGCTCGCCGACCGCCTGGCCGGCCAGCACCAGTTGCGATGGGCGGCCGTAGTTGGCCAGCACCAGCGTGCCGACTGTGTGCACGCCGCCATCCTGCGCGGACACCCGGCGCGAGGCGCTGCCGATGCCGCCCTTGAGCTGGAAGCACGACATGCCGCGCCCGGCCCCCACGCAGCCTTGTGCAAACTCGCTGCAGGCGTCCTCGAGCGCATGCAGGTAGTCGGCCTCTCTCACCGCCAGGCGCTGGATGTCGTTGAGAAAACCGTCGTTGCACTCGAACACCAGCGGATTGACCGTGGGCAGCGATCGGCCGCTCTCGGGGTTGGCGGTCACGCAATGGCGGATCTGCGCAGTTGCCACCGTGCCCACCGAGTAGGTGTTGGTGAGTGCGATCGGGGTCTCGAGCACGCCGAGCTCGGCCATCTGCACCAGCCCCACGCTCTTGCCGAAACCGTTGAGCACCACTGCGGCGGCCGGCACCTTGTCGCGGAACGGGTCGCCGGCATGCGGCCGGATCACCGTCACGCCGGTTTGCACCGGGCCGTCATCGAGCGTCCGGTGGCCCACCGTCACGCCTTCCACGTCGGTGATCGCGTTGCGCGGACCCTGGAGCAGGTTGCCGATGCGGGGGGGATTCGATGCCATGAATGAAGAAAGAAGTGCAGGCTACTCGCGGTCGATCTTCGGGTCGAGCGCGTCGCGCAGCGCATCGCCCAGCAGGTTGAAGGCCAGCACCGTGAAGAAGATGGCCAGGCTGGGGAACAGCGCCACGTGCGGCGAGGTCACCATGTCGGCGCGTGCTTCGCTGAGCATCGCGCCCCATTCGGGCGTTGGCGGCTGCGCGCCCATGCCCAGGAACGAAAGGCTGGCCGCTGTGATGATCGACGTGCCGACGCGCATCGAAAAATACACGACGATCGACGAAATGGTGCCCGGCAGGATGTGCCGCACGATGATGGTCCAGTCCGACGCGCCGATGCTGCGCTCCGCCTCAATGTAGGTCTGCTGCTTCAGCACCAGCGTGTTGCCGCGCACCAGGCGCGCAAAGGCCGGCACGCTGAACACCGACACCGCCACCACCACGTTGGTCATGCTGCTGCCCAGGATGGCGACCACGCCCAGCGCCAGCAGGATGCCGGGGAAGGCGAACAGCACGTCGGAGATTCGCATCACGATGCGGTCCCACCAGCCTTCGTAGTAGCCCGCGAGCAGGCCGAAGGCCGTGCCGATGAAGCCGCCCACCAGCACCGAAAGAAAGCCGGCCATCAGCGAGATGCGCGCACCCATCAGGATGCGGCTGAAGATGTCGCGGCCCAGTGGATCGACGCCGAACCAGTGCGTGGCCGAGGGCCCGGTGTTCAGCATGTCGTAGTCGAAGAAGTTCTCCGCGTCGAAGGGCACGATCCACGGCGCGAACACCGCGATGAACACCAGCAGCAGCACGAAGAGCGCGGCCACGATGCCCACCGGCTGCTTCTTGAAGCGGCGCCAGCATTCGCCCCAGGGCGTGCGGACCTTGCCTGCGGTTTGAACCGCCACCACGGGCGGGACGATGATTTCGGCAGACACGCCGGAAGCTTGCGTCATGTCGGCTGCCTCACTTGTAGCGAATGGTGGGGTTGATGTAGCCGTACAGCACATCGACCACCAGGTTGATCAAAATGAATTCGAGCGAGAACAGCAGCACCAACGTCTGGATGACGGGGTAGTCGCGCATCTGCACCGCATCGACCAAGAGGCGGCCAAGGCCAGGCCAGTTGAAGACCGCCTCGACCAGGATCGAGCCGCCCAGCAAAAAGCCGAACTGCAGGCCCATCATCGTGACGACCGGGATCAGCGCGTTGCGCAGGCAGTGCTTGATGATGACGGTGCGCTCCCGCACGCCCTTGGCGCGCGCGGTGCGAACAAAATCTTCCTGGATCACCTCGACGAACGATGCGCGCGTGAAGCGCGCCATCACGGCCGCCACGGCGGCGCCCAGCGTGATCGAGGGCAGGATGTAGTGCTTCCAGGTGGCGGCGCCCACGGTGGGCAGCCAGCCGAGCTGGACCGAAAAGATCTGCATCAGCAGCATGCCGAGTGCAAATGCGGGAAAGGAGATGCCCGACACCGCCAGCGTCATGCCGAGCCGGTCGGGCCATTGGTTTCGGAACACCGCGGAGACGATGCCGATGCCCATGCCGAAAATCACCGCCCACACCATGCTGGTGATGGTGAGCATCACCGTGGGGAAGAAGCGCTCGCCGATCTCCGTCGACACCGGCCGCCGCGTGCGGATCGAGGTGCCGAAGTCGCCTTGCAGCATGTGAGTGAAGAAGCTTACGAACTGATGCGGCAGCGGCTTGTCCAGGCCCAGCTCCTGTCGCACCATGGCCACCGTCTGCTCGTCGGCGTCCTGGCCGGCGGCAAGGCGCGCCGGATCGCCGGGCAGCATGTGGACGAACAGGAACACCAGCACTGCCACGATGAGCAGTGTCGGGATCAGGCCCAACAGTCGTTTGAGAAAGTAATTCAGCATGGCATACAGACAATCAACCCTCGTCAAGGCCTCGGGGCCAATCGGGGGACACCGCGGAACCGGCTTTGCCGGGCCGCTGGTGTCGCCCCCTTGAGGGGGAGGCGGCTACACGAAGTGAGCCGCTTCGGGGGTGGGTCAATTAACCGAGATCGCGTCGATGTTGATGTTGCCGTCAGGCATCACAAACACGCCCGACAGGCGCTTGGAGTGCGCCGACAGGTTCTGCTCGGTCACCAGCGGCACGCGCGGCAGGTCCTTGCGGATCTCTTCCTGCGCGGTCTTGTAGAGCGCGGCCTTTTCCTTGTCGTCCACGGTAATCAGAGCCTTGGCCAGCGCGTTGTCCACCACGTCGCTCTTGTAGAACGACATGTTGTTCAGCTTCGGCGACCAGGCTTCAGAGGCGAATAGCGGGCGCAGGCCCCAGTCGGCCTCGCCGGTCGATGACGACCAGCCCGTGTAGTACATGCGAACCTTGGCCGTCTTCGGATCGGGCCATGCATCGACCTGCTCGGTGCGCTGGCCCACTTCGAGCGCCTGCACCTGCAGTTTGATGCCCACTTGCGCGAGCTGCTGCTGCACGAACTGAATGGTCTTCTGACTGGTTGTGTTGTTGTAGGCGCTCCACAGCACCGACTCGAAGCCGTTCGGGTAGCCGGCTTCGGCCAGCAGTTCCTTGGCCTTCTTCACGTCGTAGGGAATGGGCGCCATCTTCTCGGCAAACTTCACGCCTTGCGGCAACACGCCCTGCGCGGGGAAGGCATACCCGCCGAAAGCGACCTTGGCCAGCGCTTCCTTGTTGATGGCATAGCCGATGGCTTCGCGCACCTTCGGGTTGTCGTAGGGCTTCTGCAGCATGTTGAAAGCCAGGAAGCGCGTGATGATCGAAGGAATGGCCACCACTTCGAGCTTGTCGCTCTTTTTCAGCAGCTCGGCTTGCTCGTAGGGAATCGGGAATGCGAAATCGGCTTCGCCGGTCTGCAGCATTGCGGCGCGCGTGTTGTTCTCGAGCACCGGCTTCCACTGCACCGTGTCGACCTTGGGGTAGCCCTTCTTCCAGTAGCCATCGAACTTCTTGGCCTTGACGGCTTCGGTCTGCTTCCACTCGACGAACTCGAAGGGGCCGGTGCCCACGGGGTGGAAGGCGATGTCCTTGTTGCCCCACTTCTTCAGCGCGGTGGGCGAGATCATTGCTGCCGATGCATGGGCCAGCGAGTTGATGAAGGGACCGAAGGGTTCCTTCAGCGTGATGCGCACGGTGGTGGGGTTGAGTGCCTCGACCTTGCCCACGCGGTTGAACTGGTTGTAGCGCAGCAGCTTGTTTTCCTGGTTCAGTACGCGGTCGAGCGTGAACTTCACGGCTTCGGCGTTGAAGTCGGTGCCGTCGTGGAACTTGACGCCCTGGCGCAGCTTGATGGTGTAGACCAGGCCGTCCTTCGACACTTCGTAGCCTTCGGCCAGAACGTTCTGGACCTTCAGGTCCTTGTCGAACTGGAACAGGCCTTCGTAGAAGGTCTTGGTCACGGCCGTGGTGATGGTCGTGTTGGTGTTGTACGGGTCGAGGGTCTCGGGCTGATAGCCGATCGACAGCACCGCGTCTTTCGCGGCCATTGCCGTGCCGGTCATCGCCAGAGCGGCCAGGCCCAGCAGTGCCGATGCCCATCGCAGGGAGGAAGAAGATTGCTTCATGGAAAGAAACTCCAGTCGGTTCGAGAAAAAAGCAGGAGGGCCTGCGGGTTAAAAAATCAGAACGCGCCGCCAATGGCGTGCCGTGCCACGAAGTGACCGGGCGCAACCTGCACCAGCGGCGGCACCTCGGGCTCGTCGCCCACGGCGCGGATAGGGCTCGGGATCTCGCCTTCGAGCAGTGCGCGCGGCTTGTGGCGGCGCGACGGGTCGGCCACCGGGACCGCGGCCATCAGCTTGCGGGTGTAGGCGTGCTGCGGTGCCTCGAACACCGCGCGGCGCGGGCCGATTTCGACGATCTGGCCGAGGTACATCACGGCCACGCGGTGGCTGATGCGCTCGACCACCGCCATGTCGTGCGAGATGAAGAGAAACGCGACGCCCAGCTCGCGCTGCAGGTCGAGCATGAGGTTGACGATCTGCGCCTGAATGGAAACGTCGAGCGCCGACACCGATTCGTCCGCCACCACCACCTTGGGGTTGAGCGCGAGTGCGCGCGCAATCGCGATGCGCTGGCGCTGTCCGCCCGAGAACTCGTGCGGATAGCGCTGTGCCACCTCGGGCGGCAGGCCGACCTTCTTCAGCAGCCAGTCGACGCGCTGTTGCGCCTCGGCGCCCTTGGCGATGCCGTGAATCAAGAGCGGTTCCATGATCGAGAAACCGACCGTCACGCGCGGATCGAGCGAGGCGAACGGGTCCTGGAAGATGAACTGGATATTTCGGCGCAGCGCCTGCAGTTCGCGCGTCGGCAGCTCACGGATGTTCTGGCCGCCGAACTCGATGGCGCCGCTCTGGCTTTCGACCAGCCGCAGCAGCGAGCGACCGGTTGTCGACTTGCCACAGCCCGATTCGCCCACGAGCGCCAGCGTCTCGCCGGGGTAGAGATCGAAGCTGATCTTCTCAACCGCATGCACGCGGCGCTTCACGCGGCCGAAGAAGCCGCTGCGCACGTCGAAGCGCGTCACGAGGTCGCGCACGCGCAGGATCGGGCCGGCTTCTTCGCGCACCGTGGTCTGCGGTGTGGTGTCGGTGACCCGCACGGCGTCGGGGCTGCCTTCGGTGCGCAGCAGTTCGAACTTGGCGGGCAGGTCGGTGCCTTGCATGGCGCCGAGCTTGGGCACGGCCGACAGCAGCGCCTTGGTGTACGGATGCTGGGGGGAGGCGAAGACCGTGTCGGAACTGCCTGCTTCCACTTTGTCGCCGCGGTACATCACGAGCACGCGGTCGGCAATTTCGGCCACCACGCCCATGTCGTGCGTGATGAAGAGCACGCCCATGCGCATCTCTTTCTGCAGCTCGCGGATGAGCTGGAGGATCTGCGCTTGGATGGTCACGTCCAGCGCGGTGGTGGGCTCGTCGGCAATCAGCAGCTGCGGCTTGCACGACAGCGCCATCGCGATCATCACGCGCTGGCGCATGCCGCCCGAGAGCTGGTGCGGAAAGCGATCGAGCACGTTGCGCGCTTCGGGAATGCGCACCAGCTCCAGCATGCGCAATGCCTCGGCGCGCGCGGCCGCATTGCTCTTACCCTGATGGATACGGATGGCCTCTGCAATCTGCTCGCCGGCCGTGAACACCGGGTTGAGCGAAGTCATCGGCTCCTGGAAGATCATCGCGATGTCCGCGCCGCGAATGCCGCGCATCGTGGTGTCGCGTGCCTGCGCCAGGTCGAGCACTTCGCCATTGCGGCGGCGGAACGCCATGCGTCCGCCGAGGATGCGGCCGCCGCCATGCTCCACCAGCCGCATCAGCGCCAGCGACGTGACCGACTTGCCCGAACCCGATTCGCCCACTACCGCGAGCGTTTCGCCATGGTCGACGTGGAACGAGAGATTCTTGACGGCATCGACGGTGCGCTCGGAGGTCGAGAAGCGCACGGTGAGATCGTCGACGGCGAGGACGCGGCCGTCCGGCAGGGCGAGGGAAGGGGTGGACATGGGAGTGCGAGGAGGGGGGCGTCAGGCGAAGATGGCCGTGACCGGTGATTCGTCGCCACGTGCGTGGGCGCGGTACATGCCTTCGCTGTTGAAGGCGAGGCTCAGGTTGCCGTGGCGATCGACGGCAATCAGCCCGCCGGTACCGCCGATGGCGGGCAGCGACTGCTGCACGACCGCATTCGTGGCCGCTTCAAGCGTGGCGCCGCCGTACGCCATGCGGGCGCAAACGTCGTAGGCGGCTGCCACGCGGATGAACATTTCGCCGCTGCCAGTGCAAGAGACTGCGGCGGTGCGGTCGTCGGCATAGGTGCCGGCGCCGATCAGCGGCGAATCTCCGATGCGGCCGACGCGCTTGTTGGTCATGCCGCCCGTTGAAGTGGCCGCGGCCACATGGCCGTGCATGTCGAGCGCCACGGCGCCCACGGTGCCCAGCTTCTTGTCTTCGTCGAGTGGCGGCGTCATGGCCGCGCCTTCATGGTCGGTGACCACGCGGCCGGTGCCCCGCACGCGGTGGAGCTGTTGGCGGCGCGCCTCGGTGGAGAAATACGAGGGCTCGACCATCTCCAGCCCGTGCTCGCGCGCGAAGGCTTCGGCGCCGGGCCCGGCGAGCAGCACATGGGCGCCGTCTTCGAGCACAGCGCGTGCGGCGCGCACCGGGTGGCGGATGCGGGACACGCCTGCAATCGCGCCCGCGGCCAGGGTGGCGCCGTCCATCACGGCGGCATCGAGCTCGTGCGTTTCGTCGTGCGTAAAGACCGAGCCATGGCCCGCGTTGAAGAGCGGGCAGTCCTCGAGCATTTCGACCGCGAGGCAGGTGGCGTCGAGTGCGGATGCGCCCTTGATAAGCAGCGCCTGTGCAGCGAGCACCACGTTCCGCAAGGCATCGTGATAGGCCTGCGCCTGGGCCGCGCTGGTCGTTGTGGCGTTGATGGTGCCGGCGCCGCCGTGAATGGCAATGACGGGCGTGACGTTCTTCATCGGGAAGCTTTCTTCTTTTTCTTGCGGGCATCGGCCGTGGTGGCTGCGCCGGCGGGTTGTGTGGCGGCATCGACCCGGGGCAGGCCTTGCGCGCCATGCAGCCAGGGCCGCACGGCCTGCAGGATGCGGCTCGCGGACTGGACCGCGCGCGGCGCGCGCAGCGCCACCGCGCTGGTCAGTGCCTCGATCAATGCAAGCACGCTGGTCTCGCAGTTCGGCCGATAGTTGGTTTCGGTTTGGCAATAGAGCGCCACGTCGGCCAGCGGCGCCAGCGGCGAACTCGGGCGGTCGGTCAGCGCCAGCACGGCGCAACCCTGACCCTTGGCGATCTGGGCCAGCGCCACCGTGTCCGTGAGGTAGCGCGGAAAAGTCAGGCCGATGAACAGGTCCTGCGGCCCGGCGTGCATCAGCGCGCGCGCCGCATGCGTCACGCCGCTGACGCTGGAGAGCATGCGCACGTCGTTGCAGCTGCCATCGAGCCCGTGCTGCAGCAGTCCCGCGAGCCATGCACTCGCGCCAAAGCCGGCAATGTAAATGGAGCGCGCCTTGCCGATGCGCTGCACCGCGGCCTCGCAAGCGGCGTAGTCCAGCGACTGGCGCGTGGCTTCGATGTTGCGGCGGCTTTCGTCGAGCGCGGTGGCGAACACCTCGGCCACGGTGGTCGGACGCTCGAGATTGCCGCGCAGGCGCTCCACAGGCGCCACCAATGATTCAAACCCGCGCACGAGCTCGGCGCGAAAGGTGGCGTAGCCGTCGAAATCAAGCGCCCGAGCAAAGCGGTTGGCCGTGGCGACCGACACGCCCACGGCGGCGGCGAGCTCGTCGATAGGCAAGGTCGCAACCTGCAGTGGGTGCTCCAGCACGAAGTCGGCGACCTGGCGATGCGAACGCGTCAGCCGCGGCAGGGCCTGCGCAATGCGCTGGGCCACGGTGGTGCCCGTGTTGTCGACGTTGGTGCTCATGCGCGGGGTCGTGCACCCGAAAAAGGGGCGCCTGATGAAAATAGGTTTACAAATATAAGACAAAAAAGAAAATTTTCTGTCATTTTTGATCGAAGGAGCAAATTGCAGGCCAGCAGCGGCCGCCCCAGAGGTCTGCGACGGTGTGCTCGGCGAGGCTAAGCCGGTGTTTTTTCCATGAACACGCTGAACGGGTCTGCCGGGTAATTTCCGAACGGCCCACGTTCGACATAGCCCGCTCGTGCATAGAAGGCCAATGCTTCTGGCTGGCTGATGCCCGTTTCCAATGCGAATTTCTTGCAGCCCCTGGCGACGGCGGTGTTCTCGAGGAACGCCAGCACCTTGGCAGCGACACCCTGGCCACGGTGTTCCGGGCGCACGAACATGCGCTTGAGCTCGCCGTAGGCGCTCTCCAGAACGATGGCACCGCAGCCCACGGCCGTACCCCGCTGGTCGCGTGCAACCGCAAACAGCACGTGCGCCGCCGACAGCGCCGCAATGTCGATGCCGTAGTGGCACTCCGGCGGATACAGCGGCTTTTGGTAGGCGTCGAGCGCCTCGACGAGCTGGATCACGTCGGGTTGATCGGGGTGTTCGAGCGCAATGTTCATGCGGAGATCTCTCTTCAACCGGGCGTGAGCCCGAGCACCCAGCGCTTGAAATGCTCCAGCGCCCCGGAAGCCGGCCGGCCTTCGGGATGGGCGAAGTAGTAGCCCTGGCGCACGTCCAGGTGGCGGTCGATCGGGATGACGAGTTCGCCGGTGCGCAATTCGCGTTCGATCAGGATGCGCGGCGCGAGGCCCACGCCCATGCCGGCGGCGGCCGCGGCGGTCACCATGGTGAAAAGTTCGTAGCGCGGCCCGCGCGAGGCGTGCACGGTGTAGTCCCAGCCCTGCTGCGCATACCAGTCGCGCCAGGCGTGTGCGCGGGTGCCCAGGTGAACGTGGCGGCAGCGTTCGAAGGCCGATTCATCCCAAGGGCCGTTGGCATCGCGGAACGCGGGGCTGCAGACAGGCACCATCTCGCCCTCGGAAAAGATCAGCCCGCCCTGGGTGTCGGGCCAGAATTGGTCGCCAAAATAGATGGCAGCGTCGTAGGCGTTCTCCTGGAACGAGAAAGGCTGCGACCGCGCCGAGAGATTGACGGTGATGTTGGGGTGCCGGCGGCTGAAATCGGGCAGGCGCGGAATGAGCCATTGCGTGGCGAAAGTCGGCACCACGGCCACTTCGAGCACAAAACCCATGTCGTGCCCGGCGCTGATTTCCAACGTGTCGCGGCGGATCTGGTCGAGGTGACGGCGGATGCGCGCCGCGTATTCGCGCCCCGTGTCGGTAAGAGTGAGGCGCCGGCGAACGCGCGAGAACAGCGGCACCCCCAGCCGCTGCTCCAGCGAGGCCACCTGCCGACCGACGGCGCTCTGCGTGAGGGCCAATTCGGCCGCTGCACGGGTGAAACTCCCCAGCCGTGCCGAAGCCTCGAAGGCCTGCAGCGCACCAAGGTTGGGAATGTCTTTTCTCATCGTTGCTATTCTGCGTGCGGGGCTCGCGATTTTTCGCGGCGCTTGGGACAATGGGCCCGTTGGCGAACAGCAAAAAGGGTATTTCATGCGTCGTGTGGTGATCATCGGCGGCGGCGCCATCGGCTCCTCCATCGCTTATTTCCTGAACCGGGATCCGCTGGAGGAACCGTTCGAGGTCACCGTGGTCGAGCGCGACTTCTCGTACACGCAGGCGTCGTCGACCTTGTCCGCCAGTTCGATCCGGCAGCAGTTCTCCACGGCCATCAACATCGAGATGTCGCTCTACGGCATCGAATTTTTCCGCGGCCTTGGCGAAACCTTGCGCGTGGGCGACAACGTGCCCGACATCGGCCTGGTCGAGCCCGGGTACCTTTACCTGGCGCCGACGGATGGTGTCGATGTGCTGCGCGAGAACCACGCGCTGCAAAAGGCCCATGGCGTCGACGTGCTCCTGATGGCGCCCGACGAACTGCAGGCGCGCTTTCCGTGGATGTCGACCGAGGAAATCGCGCTGGCGTCGCTGGGCCTTTCAGGCGAGGGGTGGTACGACGGCTACAGCCTGCTGCAGGCCTTTCGCAAGAAGGCCATCTCGCAGGGGGCGCTCTATGTGCAGGCAAAGGCGACCGGCTTGCAGTGCAGCGGAAATCGGGTAACGGGCGTCGAGCTCGACATCGGCAACGTGCTGCAGGCCGACTTGGTGGTCAATGCCGCCGGTGCGTGGGCGGCGAAGGTGGCGGGCTGGGCCGGTGTCGACCTGCCGGTGCGCGGCCGGCGCCGCATGGTGTTCAGCTTCTCGTGCCCCGAGACCCTGCCAGGCTGTCCGTTGGTCATCGACACGTCGGGCATCTGGTTTCGGCCCGAGGGTCGCCGCTTCATCTGTGGTTTTTCGCCGCCTCAGGACCGGGACCGCGACGATGCGCCGCTCGAAGTCGATTACCGCGTGTTCGACGATTTCATCTGGCCTGCCTTGGGCAAGCGCGTGCCCGCCTTCGAAGCCATTCGCATGACGGGGGCATGGGCCGGCTATTACGAGATGAACCTGTTCGACCACAACGCGATCCTCGGCCTGCATCCGGGCTGCGAGAACATGTATTTTGCCAACGGCTTCTCGGGGCATGGCCTGCAGCAGTGCCCGGCGGCGGGGCGCGGCGTGGCCGAGCTCATCCGCTACGGCGAATACCGCGGACTCGACCTGTCGCCGCTTTCATTCGCGCGGATCCTGGAGAACCGGCCGCTGGTCGAAAAGAACGTGATCTAGCCGGAGGCGGGGCAGGGGCGTACGATTGCTGCAAGTGAGGGTCACATCATCATGACTGCACAGGCATTGATCGATACCGCACAGGCGCTGGTCGCCGCGGACAAGGGCTTGCTCGCCATGGACGAGAGCAACGCCACCTGCCACAAGCGCTTCACCAAATTGGGCATCCCCTTGACCGAGGACGCGCGGCGCGATTGGCGCGAACTGATCGTTACCGCGCCGGGCCTGGGCGCATGCATCAGCGGCGCGATCCTCTTCGACGAAACCATCCGGCAGCGAACCAGCACGGGCGCGTCGTTCGTCTCGGCGCTCGACGCAGAGGGCATCATTCCCGGAATCAAGGTCGACACCGGCGCCAAGCCGCTGGCGGGCCATCCGGGCGAAACGGTCACCGAAGGCCTGGACGGGCTGCGCGAGCGCCTGGCCGAATACGCTGGAATGGGCGCGCGCTTTGCCAAATGGCGCGGCGTCATCACGCCGGGGGCTGGCTTGCCCACTCGCGCCTGCATCGAGGTGAATGCCCATGCGCTGGCACGCTACGCAGCGCTGTGCCAGGAGGCGGGACTCGTTCCCGTCGTCGAACCCGAGGTGCTGATGGAGGGTGATCATTCGCTGGCACGCTGCGCGGAGATCACGGAAGACACGCTGCACGCGGTGTTCGCCCAGCTTCGGCTGCAAGGCGTGCTGCTCGAAGGCATGCTCCTGAAGCCGAACATGGTGCTGCCTGGGCAAGCCTGTCCGCAGCAGGAGAGCGTGGAAGAAGTGGCGGACGCCACGGTGGCGTGCCTGTTGCGCACCGTGCCTGCCGCAGTGCCGGGTATCGCATTTCTCTCGGGCGGCCAATCGGCGCAGCTCGCTTCTGCCCGGCTGAACGCAATGAACCAGAGATTCAAGTCGCGGCTGCCCTGGGCCCTGGCGTTTTCATATTCGCGCGCCGTCCAGCAGCCGGCCCTGGATGCCTGGAAAGGCGACCGCGCTAATGTCGAATCGGCGCAGAAAGCGCTCGTGCATCGCGCGCGCTGCAACCAGGCAGCACGTCGCGGCAACTACGATGCGGCGACGGATGCGCCGAAAGGCGCCTGAAATTCACCCGCTCTTTGCCGGGTTCACCAGCACGGGCGTCGCCCGGTAGCTCTCCGGAAACAGCTTCTTGAGGTTCTCGAGCTTCGGCATGTCGTAGATCACGACGTAGCCGTATCTCGGATTGCGAGTAAGAAAGTCCTGGTGATAGGCCTCCGCCGCATAGAAGGGCTTCGACATTTCGATGGTGGTGGCCAATGGTTTGCCGAAGATCTTGGCCCGATCCAACTGCGCGATGTAGTCCTTCGCCACGCGGGCCTGCTCGATGTTCTCGGCAAACACAGTGGAGCGGTATTGAGGGCCCGTGTCCGGACCCTGCCGGTTCAGTTCGGTCGGGTCGTGCACCACAGAAAAAAAGATCTGCAGCAGCTTGCCGTAGCTGATCTGCTTCGGGTCGTAGACGATGCGCACCGATTCGGCATGGCCGGTGCGGCCGGAGCCCACCTGCTCATAACGTGCGGTCTTCGCATCACCGCCGGCATAGCCCGACACGGCGATGTTCACGCCCTTGACGCGCTGGAATATGCCTTGCACGCCCCAGAAGCAGCCGCCGGCGAACACGGCGGTTTCGTATATCGCGGTCGGCGGCGTCATCACATCGAACCTGGGCGGGGGCACGCGGCGCGCCGGCTCGGCGAACGAGGGCGCGGCGTGCCAGGCCAGGGCTGCGGCTACCAGCGTGCCGGCGGTGAGTGCAAGGAGTCTCATGCGTCGTCCTTCAAGGCGTTCGGTGCCACGCCGATGGTGCGACATTGCCGCCGTTTGGAACGGGCGTCAATGTCGCTTCCCCGCCTCTTGCTGCGCGAAATCCTGCTCGCCGGTCACGTCCGATCAGGGCGGGCAGGGGCGTGCGGCGGCTGCGCCCGGCCGGGTCGCCTTGCTGGTGTTGCCTTCGTCCACCGTGCCCAACGGGCGCGTGAACGTGCAGCCATAGGCCGGGTCCGCCACCGTGGCCGCGGTGATCACGTCGTCGCCCGCCGGCTTCACGCCGTCGCGCTCCCACTTGACCATGGCGTCGAAGGCCTCGACCTGTTCGGCGAGCGTGAAGTCGCAGTGCGAGATGCCCCGAACCGCGCGCTGCACCAGCCAGCCGCCGTTGCCCTTGGCCGCCACGCGCTGCTGGTAGATCTGCTCCATGCTGAAGGGCACGTAGAGGTCGCCCAGCGTGTGCAGCGTGACCACGGGAATCTTGAAATCCCCGTTGGCCTTGGGTATCCAGCGTAGACCGTCGGTGCGCAACCGGTTGGCGTCGGCGGCCGCGGTGAGCTTGAGCACCGAGGCGTTCAGGGCCGTGGTCCCCGGCACGTCGCCGTCGATGGTGTAGGTGAAGCGGTTGGTGTCGAGCGTGCTCCTGTTCAGGATGCCGTTGACCGTGCCGTCGCTGCCGAACACGCCCCACACCGCCGCGAACGAGCCGCCCTGCGTGAAGCCCAGGTCGAACATCGGCCGTTCGCCCCCGGTGAGGTTCTTCACCACCGAGGCGAACTTCAAACCGGTGGCCGTCGGCGTGCCCGGGAAGGCGGTGTAGAGCGTGCCGGTGACCTGGGCCTTGATGTCCGACCAGTTGACGGTGGGGTACTTGGGCAACCCGGCCAGCGCCTGCGCGGCGACCTGTGCGCCCGAGAAATAGTCGAACAGCTCGGTGTCGCCGAGCACGCCGCACATCGGCACCGCGCCGTTGTACTTCACCTTGTGATTGGCCGTGGCGTAGGCCTCGTCCTCGATGGCCGCCGCGGTGATGTGGCCGCCCATCGAGTGGCCCGTGATGTAGAGCCTCGACGGCGCCGCGAGCTCGCGGCCGTTGGCCTTGGCGATCGCGTTGAACTGCAGGGCAAGTGCATTGGTGTCTTCCACGCCGGCGCGTACGTCGTAGAAGTTCTTGCTGTAGCTCGAGGCGGCCCAGGCGTAGCCGTTCTGGATCAGGTAGCGGCGGATCGAAGGATTGTTCACCACCAGCAGGTTGACGTCGCCGGCATAGCCGTGCGCGTACATCACGAGCTTGCCGTTCCAGTTGGCGGGCACTTCGACGCGATATTGCGCGCCGCCCAGCATGCCGGCCCAACGGCTGGTGGTGGCGTTGTCGATGGTGTCGCTTGCGTCGGCCGCGAGCGCCGCAAAAGTGGTGGCCGCAGGATCGGCGGGCGCGAATGAATTGCGGCTGTCCTGCAGCCGGGTTTCTTCAGGCGGGGGAGGAGGGGGAGGAGGCGGCGGCGCCGGTGGCGCGGGAGCCGGAGCCGGAGGCAGTGGCGTGAAGGCAAAACCGTTGCCGCCGCCACCCCCGCCGCAGGATGCGACGGCAAGGCTGGCTGCGAGGGCAAGAAATGTCAGGCGCGCTGAATGCATGAGGTGTCTCTCTCCGCTTTGTTGGTGTTGGGAAGAAGCCCGGCACAGCGGAGCCTCGCCCTACCGTAGAGAACGACCGTGCTATTTCGCTGAACCGGCGGGGCAGCGTAGGGGCGTTGCCGGGCGCGCCGGTCCGGGCTTTCCCGTAGCTGCTATCTCCTGCGCGACACCCGCGCGGGAGGGTTTCAGCCTTCCTTGCGCCGCGTCACCACCACGGTCGCGTCGAGGCCGTCGTAGGCCTCGGCATCGCCATACCAACTGCCGGAGATGGGAGCGGCCTGCGCCGGGTCGCGCGTGACGCCGACGCGGATCAGCTGCCCGCTGCCCATGAGGTTGTTGGTGGGATCGAAGGCGAGCCAGCCGATGCCTGGAAGATAGGCCTGCAGCCAGGCGTGCGTGGTGCCGGCGCCGGTCATCGATTCGCCGGGCGCCTGGGCCGCGCGGTCGAGTGCGGCGTCGTAGAGGTAGCCCGAGACGAACCGCGTCGCGATGCCCAGGCGCCGCGCGGCCTCCATCATCAGGAGCGCGTAGTCGCGGCAGCTCCCGCTGCCGAGCGCCAGTGTCTGCAGCGGCGTCTGCGTGCCTTCTTCGTCGCGCGCCTTGTATTCGAGACTCTGGCCGATGTGCGCGTTCATGCGCGCGAGCACTTCGCGCGTGCTGTTGGGCTGGTCGGTGTGCAGGAACTGGTGCGCCCAGCGGATCAGGGTTCCACCCGCATCGTCGTCGTGGTGCGGCCGCAGGTAATGCTCCAGGTCGAGGCGCTCTTGCACCGTATAGGCAAAGGGCAGGAACTCGGCCGCCGGATCGAGCGCGAGCTGGTCCTGCTGCGCCGGCACGTGCTCGATGGTGAAGGAGCACACGATGCGCAGCTCCGTGGCTTCGCCCATGGGCTGCACCAGCGCGACCGAGTTCGAATGCGGGTCCTGGATCAGCCGCGTGAACGACTGCGGGCTCACCTGCAGGTCGGTGGCCAGCACCCGCAGGTCATGGCTGTCGCGCGGCCGGAACATGACGCGGTGCAGCCCGAAGGTCACCGGTTTCTTGTAGCGGTAGACGGTGGTGTGCGTGATGTCGTATTGGATGGCCATGCGGAGCATTCTCACGTGTTGGCGTGCGCCGCGGTTGCTGAGGGCGGTCAGATGCCGCCGATTGCCGGGAAATGTGCGCTTAAACCTCTGTGCGCTGGGTGCCCAGCGCCTTCGCCAGGTTGGCTGGCAGCGGCAGCGGTTCGCCGTGCCATTGCGCCGCCAGGAGCTCCCCGCACAGGGCCGCGAAGCTGAGGCCGCGCGAGCCCAGGGCGGTGCATGCCCAAAGGCCGTCCTCGCCCAGCGGACCGACCAGCGGACGGCGGTCGCCAGAGGCGCAGCGCACGCCGACCCAGGCGTTGACCTCGCCGCGATCGAAACTCGTAGCCAATGCAGCGGCCGCGGCGGGGTGCAGCTGCTTCAGGCGCTCGCGGTTTGCAGCGGCGTCGGCACCGTTCGGTTCGAGATCGGTGCTGTCCCGGTCGAAGGTGGCGCCGGCGAGCCAGAGCAGGGCGCCTTCGCCTTCGGGCACGTAGGCGATCAGGTGGCCGTCGCCGTTGAGCGGCGTAGCGGGCACTGCAAGGTCGTCCGTCATGCGGCCCCACGCGACTTGGCCCCGCACCGGCTGCAGCGGAAGCAGGGGAGCGAAGCGGCCCGATTGGTAGCCAGCCGCAACGACGATGCGGTCGGCTTCGTCCAGCAACCGGCCGTCCTCGCCGAACAGCTGCCATACCGCCGCGCGGTGTGAAACGCGCGCAACCGCGGCATTGCCGCGAAACTCGACGCCCGGCTCGCGCATCCACGCCTCGATCAAACGCGAAGGACGCACCCAGCCCGCACGTGCGTGCCAGAGCGCGGGCGTATTGGCAGGCAGCCCCGTCTGCGCCAATTGCGCCGTGCTTGCGGGCCACGACTCATTGGGGCCGCTGTCGCTCCATCCGGCGGGCACCCGCGTGTCGCCCTCGGGCCGGCGCTCCAGCACGCCGCCAGCACGCCAGTCGCGGCCCTGCTCCAGCAGGCGTTCCAGTTCGAGCCACGTGGCCCGAATGCCGGCGCGCGTGAGCCGCGACAGCAGGGCGTCGTCCGGCGAAACATGCGGCGCCATCACGCCAACCGGCAACCCCGAAGCGCCGGCGGCCGGGTGATCGGCCGCATCGAGCACCGTCACCTTCCAGCCGCGCCGGGCCAGGCTCGAAGCCACGGCGGCGCCGGCCAGTCCGGCACCGATGACGGCGCAGCGCCCGGCGACATCGACGCGTTCGGGTGCGGGGCCGCGGCGGCGCACGGTCCAAGCGGGTGCGAACACGCCGGCGAGGCAGTCGCGTTTGGGCGGCAGGCCCTCGCGCCTTTCAAGCTGGAAACCGTTCTGCGAGAGCACGTCGCGCACCGGACGTGCATAGGTCCATGTGGCGAGGCCCGTGCCCTGGCGTGCAAAGCGCGACACGGCCTTGAGCGTGTCGGGCGACCACATGGCGGGGTTCTGCTGCGGGCTGAAGCCGTCGAGAAAGATGCTGTCGGCCTCGAAGCGCTGCGCGCGCAGCATGGCCTGCACGTCGCCGATGCACAGCGTGAGCAAGACCTGGCCCTGGTCGAAGGCCAACCGGTGAAATCCCGGCAGCAGCCCCTGCCACTGGGCGGTCAGTTCCTTGGCCAGCGGCGCCAACTCGGGATAAGCCTCCGCAGCACGCAGCAGGTCTTCGGCACCGACCGGATACGCTTCGACCGAGACGAAATGCAGCAGCCTCGGCCGGTTGACGTCCGCACGCCAAGCCTGCCAGCTTGTCAGAAAATTGAGTCCAAGCCCGAATCCGGTTTCGAGAATCCGCCATTGCGGTCGTCCAGCCCAGGCTTCAGGAAGGCCGCAGCCACGCAAGAACACGTGGCGCGACTGCGCCAGCGCCCCAGTTTCGGTGTGGTAGATGTCGTCGAAGCGCTCGCTGTACGGCACGCCGTCGGCGCGCCAGGCGACGGGCTCGGCGGCCAAGACGGGCTCAGTTCGAGGGGGGAACGTAGCCCTGGGCAACGTCGGCGCCTTCGCCGAAGAAGTGCTTTTCCATCTGGCGGGCCAGATACTGGCGGGCGCGCAGGTCGGCCAGATTCAGCCGGTTTTCGTTCACCAACATCGTTTGCTGCTTGAGCCAGGCGGCCCAGGCTTCCTTGCTGACGTTCTCCCACAGGCGCTTGCCCAGTTCCCCGGGATAGGGCGGGAAGTCGAGCCCTTCGGCCTCTTTGCCGAGCTTGATGCACTGAACCATGCGTGCCATTTTTGATGCCTCTGGTGGGGAAAGCGGTTGCTTAGTTGATTTTGCTATTTAGAACTGAGAACTCGGTTGTTCCAGTTTCTATATGTCGTATTCAGAATACGTGGCTTCATCGATATGCCTTTTTGAGCCAGACACCATGAGCCTTCGCCGCGACTTTATCAAGCTTTCCCTGGGGGCCGGCGTGGCCGGTGCCATGGCCCTGACGGCATTGCCGTCGTTTGCGCAGGGCGGCGCCCCCGTGACGCTGCTCAACGTGTCTTACGACCCGACGCGGGAGCTCTACGTCGACTACAACCGCGCGTTCGCCAAATACTGGAAGGCCAAGACCGGCCAGGACGTGAGCATCAAGCAGTCGCACGGCGGTTCGGGCAAGCAGGCCCGGTCGATCATCGACGGCATCGATGCCGACGTGGCCACGCTGGCGCTGGGCGGCGACATCGACGCGCTGGTCAAGCACGGCGGCGTGGTCAAGGCCGATTGGCAGAAGCGCCTGCCGCAGAACTCTGCGCCGTACACCTCGACCATCGTGTTCCTGGTGAAAAAGGGCAACCCCAAGGGCCTGAAGGACTGGGACGACCTCATCAAGCCCGGCGTGCAGGTGATCACGCCCAACCCCAAGACCTCGGGTGGCGCCCGCTGGAACTACCTGGCCGCCTGGGAGTTCGCCAAGCGCAAGTACGGCAGCGACGCCAGGGCCAAGGAATACATCGGCAGCCTGTTCAAGAACGTGCCTGTGCTGGACACCGGCGCGCGCGGCGCCACCATCACCTTCGTGCAGCGCGGCGTGGGCGACGTGCTGCTGGCCTGGGAGAACGAAGCCTTCCTGGCCCTGAAGGAATTCGGCGCCGAGAAGTTCGAGATCGTGGTGCCGTCCATTTCCATCCTGGCCGAGCCCACGGTGGCGGTGGTCGACAAGGTGGTCGACAAGAAGGGCACCCGTGCCGTGGCCGAGGAATACCTCAAGTACCTGTATTCCGATGAAGGCCAGGACATTGCGGGCCGCAACTTCTACCGCCCGACATCGGAAAAGGCCAAGGCCAAGTACGACAAGCAGTTTCCCAAGCTGACGCTGGTGACCATCGACCAGGCTTTCGGTGGCTGGGCGAAGGCCGACAAAGCGCACTTCGCGGACGGCGGCTCGTTCGACCAGATCTACACGAAGTAGCGCGGCCAAAGCTTCGCGCACTTTCGAGGTTGCTGTGTCCAGCCCCTGCCGGGGCGGGCAGGCCGCCGCTCGCGTCGAAGCTTCTCGCGTTATCACCACCAACAACAACGAAAGCCATCTGTGTCCGTTCTCTTGATTGCCGGCAGCCCTTCGGCACCCTCGCGATCCACTGCCTTGCTCGAGGCCGTGGCCGAGCGCCTGGCAGGCCGCAATGCGCAGATCGAGCGGCTCGCGATCCGCGATCTGCCGGCAGAGGCGCTGCTCTTGGCCGACTGGAACCATCCGTCGATCGAACGCGCCATTGCGCAGGTGGCGCATGCACGCGTCGTCGTGGTGGCCACGCCGGTCTACAAGGCGGCTTACAGCGGGGTGCTGAAGGTTTTTCTCGACCTGCTGGCGCAGAACGCGCTGAAGGGCAAGACGGTGCTGCCGCTGGCCACCGGCGGCAGCCCGCACCACATGCTCGCGCTCGACTACGCGTTGCGGCCGGTGCTGCATGCGCTCTCGGCGCGCCACATCCTGCCGGGCGTCTACGCGACCGATTCGCAGATCACGCTGACGCCCGAGAACGCCTACCAGGTGCATGCCGACCTGGCCGAGCGACTTAACGAGGCCGTCGAGGTGCTCGCGACCGAAGGGCTGAAGCTGCCCGCGACGCACGGCTTCGAGCCAGTCCCATTTTCCCGGGTGCGATGTAGCGTCTAGCGGGTCTTCACCGAACCTGCGTTCGGTCAGCCTATTTTCCGTCCCCCTTTTTTTGAAGTCGCCCGTGCGCGGCAAGGGGACAGCTTTGCCCAAAGGAATCCACACATGAACCCCGTAGCCACCGAAGACTCCGCGCTCGACACGCCGCCTCGCTCCATCTGGCGCGCGCTGCGAGACCTTGCCATCAGCACGATCGTGGTGACCGCCATTGCGCTCATCGTCGGCTTTATCTCGGCCTGAAAGGACACACCTTCATGACTTCGATTTCCATTCCGCGCCGCCGCCTGTTGCAGGGCACTGCCGCCGCGCTGGCGCTGCCTTCGTTCGCGGCGCTGGCCCAGGCGCAGGGGCGCCAGCTGCGCATCGGCCACCAGAAGGGGGCACTCAGCATTCTCAAGGGCCGCGGCACGCTCGAGAAGCGCTTGGCGCCACTCGGCGTGTCGGTGAAGTGGACCGAGTTCACGGCCGGCCCGGTGCAGCTCGAAGCGCTGAACGTCGGCTCGATCGACTTCGGCGACGTGGGCGAAGCGCCGCCCATCTTTGCGCAGGCCGCAGGGGCGCCGCTGGCTTACGTGGCAACCACGCTGCCGCGGCCACAGTCGGAAGCCGTGCTGGTGCCCAAGGGCTCCGCCATCAGGACCGTGGCCGACCTGAAGGGAAAGAAGATCGCCCTCAACAAGGGCTCGAACGTCCATTACTTCATCGTCAAGCTGGCCGAGAAGCACGGTCTCGCATACAGCGACCTGAACCTCGTCTACCTGCCGCCGGCCGATGCGCGTGCCGCTTTCGAGAAGGGCTCGGTCGACGCATGGGTGATCTGGGATCCGTTCCTTGCCGCCGCCGAGAAGTTGCTGGAGGCCCGCATCCTGGCCGATGCGACCGGCGTGGTGGGCAACCGCGGCTATTACTTCTCGTCGCTCGGCTACGTGGCCAAGAACGCCGACGTGCTGGCCATTGCGATCGAGGAAATCAACAAGGTCGACGTCTGGGGCACTGCCCACAAGAACGAGCTGGCCGCCGAGTTTGCCGCGCTGTGGGGCCTGCCCCAGCCGGTGGCCGAATTGACCGTGGCGCGCGCGGCCTATGGCACCAGCCCCATCAGCAAGGCCGTGCTCGCCGAGCAGCAAAAGATCGCCGACACCTTTTTCGAACTGAAGCTGATCCCCCGAAAGATCAGCGTGCTCGAGGCCGCCGCTGCGGGGACTGCGTGATGCCGCCGCTGCAAGACCGCGCCGCACGCGTGGTTGCCACGACCACGCGCGCCTGGGGCATTTCCGGACAGCAACGGCGCACGCGTGCCGGCTTTCCCCGCCTGCGCTTTGCGCTGCCCCGCGTGCGCGGATTTTTCTTCGCTATCTGAAGGGCGTAGGCCCGAACCGACGGAAGACGACATGCAGATATTTTGGTTTCTCCCCACCCACGGCGACAGCCGCTACCTCGGCACGAGCGAGGGCGCGCGGCCCGTCGACCTGGCCTACCTGCAGCAGATCGCAGGCGCGGCTGACAACCTCGGCTACGAAGGCGTGCTCATTCCCACCGGCCGCTCCTGCGAAGACCCGTGGGTGATCGCCTCGAGCCTGATTGGCGCAACCAAGAAGCTCAAGTTCCTGGTTGCAGTGCGGCCGGGGCTGCACCAGCCCAGCCTGGCTGCGCGCATGGCCGCTACCTTCGACAGGCTCTCTGGCGGCCGACTGCTGGTGAATCTGGTGACAGGCGGCGACCAGGCCGAGCTCGAAGGCGACGGCGTGTACCTGGACCATGCGGCGCGCTACGAGCAGTCGGCCGAGTTCATTCGCATCTGGCGCGAGATTCTTGCGCGCAGCCATGAGGGCCTGGGCTTCGATTACGAAGGCCGCCACCTGAGCGTCAAGGGCGCCAAGCTGCTCTATCCGCCGGTGCAGGCTCCTTATCCGCCGGTGTGGTTCGGCGGCTCGTCGGCCGCCGCGCACGAGCTCGCGGCCGAGCAGGTCGATGCCTACCTCACTTGGGGAGAGCCGCCTGCCGAGGTGGCCCGGAAGATCGCCGACGTGCGCAACCGCGCGGCGCGCAAAGGCCGCAAGGTCGAGTTCGGCATTCGGCTGCACGTGATTGTTCGCGAGACCGAAGACGCTGCCTGGAAGGCCGCCGAAGAACTGATCAGCCGCGTCGATGACGACACCGTCATCCGCGCCCAGGCCGCCTTTGCGCGCATGGACTCCGAAGGACAGCGCCGCATGGCCGCGCTGCATGCGGGCGGGGCCAAGCGCTCGCGTGTCGACCTGGAGATTTCGCCCAACCTGTGGGCCGGCGTGGGCCTTGTGCGCGGCGGCGCAGGCACCGCGCTGGTGGGCGACCCCAAGACCGTGGCGGCGCGCATCGAGGAATACGCGGCGCTCGGCCTCGACAAATTCATTCTCTCGGGCTACCCGCATCTCGAAGAGGCCTACCGATTCGCCGAGCTGGTGTTTCCGCTGCTCTCGCGCAAGGCGCAGACACGGCTCGCAGGCGGCTCGCTCAGCGGACCGTTCGGCGAAGTGGTCGCCAATCTCGATGCGCCTTCGCGCCTCGTTTCCCAAAGCTGAGGACTCACATGACGGAACAAGTGCAAGAACTGCCGGCGGTCGCGCCTTCAGAACAAAACGCCGGCCGGGCGCTCCAGGCCTTCGGCGCCAACGTGGCGGGCCGGCTGGTGCCGTGGCTCGTGCCGGTGGGGCTGATCGTCTTCTGGCAGATCGCCTCATCGCTGGGCTGGCTCTCCACGCGGGTGCTGCCGGCGCCGGTCGACGTGGTCAAGGCGGCTTGGGGGCTAGCGCTGTCGGGCGAGCTCTGGACGCACGTCAAGGTGAGCGCGGGCCGTGCGCTCGCGGGCCTCGCCATCGGCGGCGGAACGGGGCTGGTGCTGGGCCTTTTGACAGGGTCGGTGAAGTTCTTCGAGACGCTGCTCGACTCGACCATCCAGATGGTGCGCAACATTCCCGCGCTGGCGCTCATCCCGCTCGTCATCCTGTGGTTCGGCATCGACGAGTCGGCCAAGCTGTTTCTGATCTCGGTGTCGGTGTTCTTTCCGATCTACCTCAACACCTTTCACGGCATCCGCAACGTCGATCCGCAGCTGATCGAGATGGGCCGCACCTATGGCCTCTCGCGCTGGCAGCTGTACCGCGAGGTGATCCTGCCGGGCGCGCTGTCGTCCATCCTGGTGGGCCTGCGCTTCTCGCTCGGGCTGATGTGGGTGATCCTGATCGTGGCCGAAACCATCTCGGCGCAGGCCGGCATCGGCTACCTCACGATGAACGCCCGCGAGTTCCTGCAGACCGACATCGTGCTGGTGGGCATCCTGTTGTATGCGCTGCTCGGCAAGCTGGCCGACCTGTTTGCGCGCGGGCTGGAGCAGTGGTGGCTGCGTTGGCATCCGGGCTACCAGAAGAAGCCGAAGTGAGGGCAGGGCGCATGACTACCTCTTTGATCACACGCCGCACGGCCATCGGAACCTTGGGTGCATTGGGTGCCGGAGCGGTGCTGGCACAAGGCGCGACGGCGCGGCCCGCTACCGTGCGGCTCGGCTACCAGAAGTCCTCGACGCTGATCGCGGTGCTCAAGGTGCAGGGCACGCTCGAGAAGCAGCTGGCCCCGCTCAACACCACGCTGAGCTGGCATGAGTTCACCAGCGGGCTGCCGCTGCTGGAGGCGCTGAACCTCGACAACCTGGACATCAGCGCCGACGTGGCCGACACCGTGCCGGTATTCGCACAGGCCGCCGGGGCCGACCTGACCTTTGTCGCACAGGAAGCGCCTTCCCCCGCCGCGCAAGCCATCCTCGTGCGCGAAGACTCACCGCTCAAGTCGGTTGCCGACCTGAAGGGAAAGAAGGTCGGTTTCGCCAAGGCGGCCGGCGCGCACTACCTGCTGATTGCCGCGCTGGAGAAATCCGGCTTGTCCTTCAAGGACATCGAGCCTGCCTACCTGACACCGGCCGACGGCCGCGCCGCCTTCGAGCGCGGCGCCATCGACGCCTGGGTGGTGTGGGACCCGTTCCTTGCCGCGGCGCAACGCCAGGCGAAGGTGCGCGTGCTGGCCGACGGCACGGGCATTGCCTCGTACCAGCGCTACTACCTTGCCGGCACCCGGTTCGCGAAAGCACGGCCGGACGTGCTGCGCGTGGTGTACGGCGAACTCGAGAAAACCGGCAGATGGGTCAAGCAGAACCCCAAGGAAGCGGCTGCGTTGCTGTCGCCAGTGTGGGGACTGGACGCCGCGACGATCGAACAGGCCAATGCGCGCCGCAGCTATGCGGTACGCCCGGTTCTCGCCGAAGCACTCGCCGAACAACAGCGCATCGCCGATGCCTTCTTCGCGGAAAAACTGTTGCCCAGAAAGATCAACGCGCTCGACGTGGCGCTTTTCCAACCGAGCCTTAAATCATCATGAGTGCCGTTCTGAAAGACATCCAGCAACCCGCGATTGCCGGCGGCGTTCGCCTCGAAGCCCGCGGGCTGCACAAGCGCTATGGCGAGCGCGAGGTGCTGCGCAACACGCAGCTCGGCATCGAGCCGGGGCAGTTCATTGCCATCGTCGGGCGCAGCGGCTGCGGCAAGAGCACGCTGCTGCGGCTCATCGCCGGACTCGAGAAGGCCACCTCCGGCGGCCTCTACACCGACGGCAAGGCGATCGACGGCCTGCATGACGACACCCGGATCATGTTCCAGGAAGCGCGCCTCTTGCCCTGGCGCCGCGTGCTCGACAACGTGACGCTCGGTTTGCCCGGCGACGCCAAGGCGCGCGGCAAGGAAGTGCTCGCGCAGGTGGGCTTGGCCGACCGCGAGAACGAATGGCCGGCGCGCCTGTCGGGCGGGCAGCGCCAGCGGGTGTCGCTCGCACGGGCATTGGTGCATCACCCGCGCCTGCTGCTGCTCGACGAGCCGCTGGGCGCACTCGACGCGCTGACCCGCATCGAGATGCATCGGCTCATCGAAAACCTCTGGCTGCGCCACCGCTTCACCGCGCTGCTGGTGACGCACGACGTGCAGGAAGCCGTGGCGCTGGCCGACCGCGTGATCCTGATCGAGGACGGCCGCATTGCGCTCGACGAAAACATCGCGCTCGCCAGGCCTCGCTCGCAGGGCGATCCGGCCTTTGCGGCCATCGAGAAACGCATTCTCGACCGCGTGCTGCAGAAGGCCGGAGAGGCAGAGCCCGCCGAGACGGATGCAAGCTGGCTGCAACCGTCCGCGCATACGCTGCGCTGGGCGATCTGAACGCGTTCATCCACAAAAACGGAAAGGCAGTTGCATGTCGCAGAACTGGAAATTCGAAACCTTGTCGGTACACGCCGGCTACTCGCCCGAACCGACCACGCGCGCCGTGGCGCCGCCCATCTATCAAACGGTGGCCTATGCCTTCGACAGCGCCCAGCACGGCGCCGACCTGTTCGACCTGAAGGTGCCGGGCAACATCTACACCCGGATCAACAACCCGACGCAGGACGTGCTCGAGCAGCGCGTGGCCGCGCTCGAGGGCGGCATTGCGGCGCTGGCGCTGGCCTCGGGCCAGGCGGCCGTGACCTATGCGATCCAGACCATTGCAGAGGCAGGCGACAACATCGTCAGCAGCACCGCGCTGTATGGCGGCACCTACAACCTGTTTGCGCACACGCTGCCGCAGTTCGGCATTACCACGCGCTTTGCGGACCATCGCGATCCCGGGAGCTTCGAGAAGCTCTTCGACGAGAAGACCAAGGCGGTGTTCGTCGAATCGCTTGGCAACCCGGCCGGCAACGTGACCGATATCGCGGCCATCGCCGAGATTGCGCACCGCCACGGCGTGCCGCTGATCGTGGACAACACCGTGCCTTCGCCCTACCTGAGCCGGCCCATCGAGCATGGCGCCGACATCGTGGTGCACTCGCTCACCAAGTACCTGGGCGGCCATGGCACCAGCATTGGCGGCGCCATCGTCGATTCGGGCAAGTTTCCGTGGGCCGAGCACAAAGAGCGCTTCAGGCGCCTGAACGAACCCGACGTGAGCTACCACGGGGTGGTCTACACGGAGGCTCTGGGCCCGGCCGCCTACATCGGCCGTGCGCGCGTGGTGCCGCTGCGCAACACGGGTGCGGCCATCTCGCCGTTCAACGCCTTCCTGATCCTGCAGGGCATCGAGACGCTGGCGCTGCGCATGGACCGCATCAGCAGCAATGCGCTGTCGGTGGCACAGCACCTGAAGACGCACAAGGCCGTGAACTGGGTCAACTATGCGGCGCTCGAAGACCATCCCGACCATGCGCTTGCGAAGAAGTACTTCGGCGGCAAGTCCAGCGGCGTGCTGACTTTCGGCATCGGGAGCGGCCGCGAAGGCGGGGCGAAGTTCCTCGACGCGCTGAAGCTCTTCACGCGGCTCGTGAACATTGGCGACGTGCGGTCGCTGGCCACGCACCCGGCCTCGACCACGCACCGGCAGCTCTCGCCGGAAGAGCTGGCACGGGCCGGTGTCACGGAAGACACCGTGCGCCTGTCGGTCGGCATCGAGCACATCGACGACCTGATTGCCGATCTCGACCAGGCGCTGGCCGCGGCGGCCGGGTGACCTGCGCCGCTTCCATTTCCCTTCACTTCCATTCGAACCATCCTTCAACCCGAAAGAGAAACATCATGTCCATTCAAGCCATCAACGTCCGCAACCAGTTCAAGGGCAAGGTCCGCGAGATCATCCGCGGCGACGTCGTCTCCGAAGTCGATGTCGAAACCGCCTGGGGCATCGTGACCTCGGTCATCACCACCCGTTCGGTCGACGAACTGCAGCTCAAGGTGGGCTCCGATGTGGTCGCGCTCGTCAAGTCGACGGAGGTTTCGATCGCGAAGCTCTGACGGACCCTCTGCCTCGCGAACAACCCGGCACCGTCGTGGTGCCGGGTTTTTTTCGATTTCGCAGTCGGGTTTTCCGTTCTTGGCACATGGCTCGCGGGCTTCTACAGTGTCGGTAGCAACGCCCGGAGAGAACACCATGGTCAACTTTGAAGTGAACGACATCGTCCGCGCACTGCATGACGCGCGCAACGAGTGGCGCGATTCGCAGCGCCGTTCGCGCGAGCCCGGCGCACGCGAATTTCCTTCGCGCGATGCGCTTGCGCAGATCGTGGAACTGCTCAAGGGTGCGCTTTTTCCGATGCGACTGGGACCGCCCGAGCTGCACCACGAGAGCGAAGACTTCTACGTCGGGCATACCCTGAACACCGCCTTGGAGTCCCTGGTGGTGCAGGCGCGGCTGGAGCTGAACTTCAATGCGCGGCACCAGCCGCGTTCTCCGAGCGAGATCGACCAAGCGGCGACTGAGGCGGTTCGCGAGTTCGCAAATGCGTTGCCGGGCCTGCGCCGCCTGCTGGACAGCGACGTGCTTGCGGCCTACCAAGGGGATCCGGCCGCGCGCAGCGTCGACGAGGTGCTGCTGTGCTACCCCGGCGTGCTCGCGATGATCCACCACCGCTTTGCCCACCGGCTCTACGAGCTCGGCCTGCCGCTCTTGGCGCGCATCGTGGCCGAGCTGGCGCATGGGCAGACCGGCATCGACATCCATCCTGGCGCGCAGATCGACGCGGGCTTTTTCATGGATCACGGCACGGGCGTGGTGATTGGCGAAACCGCGGTCATCGGCAAGCGCGTGCGCCTGTACCAGGCCGTGACGCTGGGCGCCAAGCGCTTTCCCACCGATGCCGAGGGCAATCTGCAGAAGGGTCTGCCGCGGCATCCGGTGGTGGAGGACGACGTGGTGATCTACGCAGGCGCCACCATCCTCGGGCGCGTGACGCTGGGGAAGGGCGCGGTCATCGGCGGCAACGTGTGGATCACCGAGGACGTGAAGCCGGGCGCCAGCGTGACGCAAGCCAGCCTGCAGAACGCACCGAAGGGCCACGCGCCATAAGGGGAGCCAAAGGCCGGGGCATCGTCGGCCACGCTATGCTTCACCATTGTTAACAATGTTGCTTGCATCCGCATGTCCTTGCCTCAAGCCACTTCCTCCGCTTCTTCCATGCCCGCCGACGAGTCCTGCGATGTGCTCGTGATCGGCGGCGGCCCTGCGGGTGCCACGATTTCGGCGCTGCTCGCGCAGCAGGGCCGCAAGGTGGTGCTGCTCGAAAAAGCGCACCACCCGCGTTTTCACATCGGCGAATCGCTGCTGCCGGCCAACGTGGAGCTTTTCGACAAGCTGGGCGTGCGCGACCAGGTCGAGAAGATCGGCATGCCCAAGTTCGGCATCGAGTTCGTCTCGCCGGAGCATGAGCACCGCAGCTACGTGGACTTTGCCGAGGGCTGGGACAAGTCGCTCGACTCCGCCTGGCAGGTACGCCGCTCGGAGCTCGACGAGCTGCTGTTCCGCAACGCCGCCACGCGCGGCGCGCAGACGATCGAGGGCTGCAAGGTGCGCGACGTGGCCTTCGATGCCGACGGTGCCACGGTGCAGGGCGAGATGGACGACGGCGCCAAGCGCAACTGGCGCGCCCGCTTCGTGGTGGATGCCACGGGGCGCGACACGCTGCTGGCCAACAAATTCCGCTGCAAGGAAAAGAACCCCGACCACAACAGCACCGCGCTGTTCGGCCACTTCACCAACGCCGAGCGGCTCGAAGGCAAGAAGGAGGGCAACATCAGCATCTGCTGGTTCCCGCACGGGTGGTTCTGGTTCATTCCGCTGGCCGACGGCACCACCAGCGTGGGCGCAGTCTGCTGGCCCTATTACCTGAAGACGCGCGACAAACCGCTCAAAGACTTTTTCTACGACACCATCGCGCTGTGCCCGGTGCTGGTGGAGAGGCTCAGGAACGCCACGCTGGTCGACGACGCCGTGCACGCCACGGGCAACTTCTCGTATTCAAGCACCCATGCGACGGGCGACCGCTACCTGATGCTGGGCGACGCGTTCACCTTCATCGACCCGATGTTCTCGTCGGGCGTGTACCTTGCCATGCACAGCGCCTTCGACGGCGCCCAGCTGGTGGCCACGGCGCTGGACAAGCCGGCCGAATTGGCGTCCGTGCGGGAGAACTTCGAAGCCATGATGCGCAAGGGACCGCGAGAATATTCGTGGTTCATTTACCGCGTGACCAACCCGACGATCCGCGACATGTTCATGCACCCAGGCAATCCGTTCCGCGTGAAGGAAGCCTTGATGTCGCTGCTCGCGGGCGACATCTACCGCGGCACGCCGATGTGGCGCGCGCTCGGCATGTTCAAGTTTCTTTACTACTTCATCTCGATCACCCACATGCGCCGCACGTGGGAGGGGTGGAAGCGGCACCGCTTCAACATCCGCGACATGGGTGCATTGAAGGGCGAGACGATCCTCAAGTCAGAGTAGGGCGGCTCACGTCCTACGCCACCCAAGCTGAGCGCGATGCGCGCAGCGTTGCCACCACGACATCGGCCGCAATGGCGGCGGCGCGGATTCCCCGGTCGCCACCCCGTCGTTCACTTAATCACTCAAGGAGCTTCATTCATGAGCCAGACCCGAATTGCCGTGATCGTTGGCAGCCTTCGCAAGGATTCATACAACCAGAAGCTGGCCCTCGCGCTGGCACACCTGGCGCCTTCGGACTTCACATTCGAACATCTGCGCATCGACGATCTGCCGCTGTACAAGCAGGACGACGACGGCAACCAGGCATCCTCGGTGAAACGGCTCAAGACCGAAATTGCCGCGGCCCAGGGTTTGTTGTTCGTCACGCCCGAATACAACCGCTCGATTCCCGGCCTGATGAAGAACGCCATCGACCACGCTTCGCGCCCCTACGGACAAAGCGCCTGGGCAGGCAAACCCGCGGCGGTCGTGGGCATTTCGGTGGGCGCCACCGGCACCGCGATGGCGCAGCAGCATCTGCGCAATGTGCTGTCCTACCTGGACGTTCCCACGATGGGTTCGCCTGAAATTTTCCTGCAATTCAAGGAAGGCTTTTTCGACGATCGCGGCCACATCGGCAACGAAGGCACGAAGAAGTTTTTGCAAGGATGGATGGACAAGTACGTCGCGTGGATCAAACGCCATTCGGCGGCCTGACGGAACCTGCCATCGGCACTGCCTGACGTGAAAAAGCCGCCCCGAGGGCGGCTTTCATTCGCGCGAAAACCCAGCCTCAGGCAGCCTGGGCCACGTCCCTCTGGTTGGCGGCTTCGGCCGTTGCCACCAGGATCTCGGCACGCGCCCCGGCCACCGCGGCGGCCTTGGGTGCGTCACCCATGGCGAGGCCTTCGGCGCGCACGAAGCGCACGTCGGTGATGCCGAAGAAGCCGAACACCACCTTCAGGTAGCTCTCCTGGTGTTCCGCGGCCTGGCCACCTTCGGTGGTCGAGTAGATGCCGCCGCGCGTGGATGCCACGATCACGGTCTTGCCGCCGGCGAGGCCGACAGGGCCCTTCTCGGTGTACTTGAATGTGCGTCCGACTTGCGCGAGGCGGTCAATCCAGGCCTTGAGCTGGGTCGGCACCGAAAAGTTGTACAGCGGTGCGCCCACGACGATGACATCGGAGGCGAGGAACTGGCTCACGAGCTTTTCGGAGAGGGCGTTTTCGCGCTGCTGGGCTTCGGTCGGCTCCGCCTGCGCGCCGGTTTTGATGCCGAGGGCATCAGGGCCGAAGTGCGACGGGGCGTCGGTCGCGAGGTCGAGGTACTCGACGGCGGTATCGGGATGTGCGGCTTTCCAGGCCGCCACGATCTCTGCCGTCAGGAGGCGCGAGGTTGAATGGGCATTCAGGATGCTGGAGTCGATGTGGAGCAGCTTCATGGTCAATCACTTTCGTTTGATGGGTCGGCGCTCAAAAGTGGCCGGCGATGTGAGAATTCTATTTTTGATGCGAGTGATTGATAAGTAGGCAAAATATCGCTTCATCGTTCCATTTGCAGGACAATAGGCGCCATGCAAGACCTGAACGACATGGTTTTCTTCGCCGAAGTGGCAGAGCGTGGCGGTTTTGCCGCTGCCAGCCGTGCGCTCGGAATTCCCAAATCACGCCTCTCTCGGCGCGTGGCGGATCTGGAGGAGCGGCTCGGCGTGCAGCTGATGCAGCGCAGCACGCGGCGCCTGTCGCTCACGCCCGCCGGCGAGATCTACCTGCGCCATTCGGCCGCCATGCGCGATGCGGCACAGGCGGCGGCCGAAGCGGTCGCACAAGTGCAGACGGAGCCCAGCGGCACCGTGCGGCTGAGCTGCCCCATTTCAATTGCGCACAGCGGACTGGGCCGGCTGCTGCCCCAGTTCATGGAGCGCTACCCCGCCGTTCGTGTCGACCTTCGGGTCATGAACAGGCCGGTCGACCTCATCGAAGAGGGAATCGACATCGCCCTGCGCGTGCGTCCGACCATCGAGGACAGCACAACGCTGGTTGCCAAGGTTCTGGGGACGAGCCGCGCCGTGCTGGTGATGAGGCCGGACTTGCTCGCGCGCCAGGGGCCGGTCGACACGCCCGCCGACCTTGCGCGGCTGCAGACGGCCGCCATGTCGGCCAACAACGAGGGGCGCAGCGAGTGGCGGCTCGAAGGTCCCAACGGCGAGATCCACGTGCACGTGCACGCGCCGCGCTACGTGGCGGACGATCTGGCGACGCTGCAGCTGGCCGCGCTCGAGGGCGCGGGCGCAACCCTGCTTCCCGGCTACATGTGCCGCCAGGACGTGGAAGCCGGCCGGCTCGCAAGGGTGCTGCCCGACTGGGGGCCGGCGCCGGTCATTGCCCACATGGTTTTTCCGGCGCGGCGGGCCTTGGTTCCGGCGGTGCGGCGTTTGATCGATTTCCTGGCCGAGCACCTGCACGGAAGCGAATCGGGCATGTATTAGCTTCGGCCAAATAATGCGGGGCGGCAGTCCTTATGCGAAAAACGCCATAACCAAACAAGTAGATATTCGTTTGGCATTGAAGCAGCCCTTCGCACAATCCCAGGTCCCATCCATTTCAAGGAGCGACCATGGCGACCCTGCGACTCGGCGACACAGCCCCCAATTTCACCCAGGATTCCAGCGAAGGCCCCCTTGATTTCTACCAGTGGGCCGGCGATTCGTGGGTCGTGTTCTTCTCGCACCCGGCCGATTTCACGCCCGTGTGCACAACCGAACTCGGCAAGACCGCGGCGCTGTCGGGCGAATTTGCCAAGCGCGGCGTGAAGCCCATCGCGCTGAGCGTCGATCCGGCCACCAAGCACAAGGAATGGATCGGCGACATCAACGAGACGCAGAACACCACCGTGAACTTCCCGATCATTGCGGACCACGACCGCAAGGTGGCCGACCTGTACGACCTGATCCACCCGAACGCCTCGGCCACGGCCACGGTGCGCAGCGTGTTCATCATCGATCCGAAGAAGGTGATCCGTACAACCATCACCTACCCGGCATCCACCGGCCGCAACTTCGACGAAATCCTGCGCGTGATCGATTCGCTGCAGCTCACTGACAGCCACAAGGTCGCCACGCCGGTGAACTGGAAGGACGGCGACGACGTGGTCATCATTCCGAGCATCCAGGACCCGGCCGAACTCGCCGAGCGCTTCCCCAAGGGCTTCAAGGCCGTGAAGCCGTATCTGCGCATCACGCCGCAGCCCAACAAGTAAGCGGGCAGGGCAGCGGCGCAATGCAGACTTCCGTGATCATCGTGCCCGGCTGGCGCGACTCCGGGCCCGGCCACTGGCAGAGCCTGTGGGAAGAGCGCATTCCGGGCGCGGCGCGGGTGGTGCAGGACGACTGGGCTTCGCCCAAGCGCGAGGCCTGGGTGCCCACACTGGCCCGGCTGGTGCTCGAGAGCCCCGGCCCGGTGGTGATTGCCGCCCACAGCCTGGGCTGCATTGCCACGGCCCACCTGCCGCCAGAGGCTGCCGCACGCATCCGCGGGGCCCTCCTGGTGGCGCCGGCCGACCCCGAGCGCCGCGCGGTGTTGTCCGACTTCGCACCCGTGCCGTATGCGGCCTTGCCCTACCGCAGCATCGTGGTGGCGAGCAGCAACGACCCGTATTGCCCGGTCCGCCTGGCCGGCGCATATTCCCGGGCCTGGGGCAGTGAGTTTGTCCGCATGCAGAATGCGGGCCATATCAACATCGATTCGGGGCATGGGGACTGGCCGCTAGGCTTGGCCTTGCTCCAGTCCTTGACCGACGAGCCCGCCGCCTGGCCGGCGGGCCGTGAATTTTCAGAAACCTTGGCAACCTCATGACTTCCAGACTCAAGACCTTCGTCGCCGTGCTCGCGTTGGCGTCTTCCGCATTCGCAGGCAGCAGCGCTTTCGCACAGAGCAGCACGCTGCTGAACGCCTCGTACGACGTGGCGCGCGAGTTCTACAAGGACTACAACGCAGCGTTCGTGGCCCATTACAAGAAGACCACCGGCAAGGACGTGAAGATCGATCAGTCGCATGGCGGCTCCAGCGCCCAGGCACGTGCCGTGGCCGACGGCCTCGATGCCGACGTGGTGACCATGAACACCTCGACCGACATCGACTTTCTGGCCAACACGGGCGTTGTCGCGAAGGACTGGAACAAGCAGCTCCCCGAGAACGCATCGCCGACCACCTCGACCATGTTGTTCCTGGTGCGCAACGGCAACCCCAAGGGCATCAAGGACTGGGAAGACCTGGTCAAGCCGGGCGTGCAGGTCGTGATCGTCAATCCCAAGACCGGTGGCAACGGGCGCTACGCCTACCTTGCGGCCTGGGGCTACGTGAAGAAGAAGGGCGGCACCGACGCGCAAGCGGCCGAATTCGTCGGCAAGCTGTTCAAGAACGTGCCGGTGCTGGCGCGCGGCGGCCGCGATGCGACCACCGCCTTCCTGCAACGCAACATCGGCGATGCGCTGATCACCTTCGAATCTGAAGTGGTGTCGATCGACCGCGAGTTTGGCTCGGGCAAGGTGGACTCCGTGTACCCGTCAATCAGCATCGTGGCCGAGAACCCCGTGGCCTTGGTCGAGCGTACGACCAAGAAGAAGGGCACGGGCGAACTTGCCAAGGCGTACCTCGACTGGCTCTATTCCGAAGAAGCGCAGGAAATCGCGGCCAAGCATGCGCTGCGTCCGCGCTCGCCGGCCGTGCTCAAAAAGCATGCCGCCACGTTCAAGCCGCTGCAACTGTTCACGGTGCAGGAGCTCTTCGGCAGCCTCGGCGATGCACAAAAGGTGCACTTCAACGACGGCGGCCAGTTCGACAAGCTCTACACGCCTGGCGGCAAGTAAATGAGCGGCGCTGTTTCTTCGGCGCTCCCGTCGGCGGGAGCGCCGCTTTCGCGTGTGAATCGAGCGGGGGGCGCCAGGCGGGTGCTGCCGGGCTTTCACATCACGCTCGGCTTTTCGATTTTCTATCTCTGCCTGATCGTGCTGATCCCTCTGTCGGCGCTGGTCTTCAAGACCTTCACGCTCAGCTGGGAGCAATTCTGGGTCGCCGTGACCTCGCCTCGCGTGATGGCCTCGTACCGGCTGACCTTCGGCGCCTCGCTGATCGCGGCGCTGGTGAATGCCGTATTCGGCCTGCTCGTGGCCTGGGTTCTGGTGCGCTACAAGTTTCCGGGCAAGCGCATCGTCGATGCCCTGGTCGACCTGCCGTTCGCGCTGCCCACGGCGGTGGCCGGCATCTCGCTGACCGCGCTGCTCGCGGGCAACGGCTGGATCGGCCAGCTGCTCGAGCCGCATGGCATCAAGCTGGCGTTCACGCCGGCCGGCATCGTGATTGCGCTGATCTTCATCGGGCTGCCCTTCGTGGTTCGCACGGTGCAGCCGGTGCTCGAGGACGCCGAAAAGGAGCTTGAAGAAGCCGCCACCTCGCTGGGTGCGACGCGCCTTCAGACCTTCACGAAGGTGATCTTCCCGTCGATCGCGCCGGCCTTGCTCACGGGTTTTGCGATGGCTTTCGCGCGGGCCATTGGCGAGTACGGCTCGGTGATCTTCATCGCCGGCAACATGCCGATGATTTCGGAGATCACGCCACTCATCATCATCGGCAAGCTGGAGCAATACGACTTTGCCGGCGCCACCGCAGTCGCGCTCGTGATGCTGGTGATTTCGTTCATCCTGTTGCTCGTCATCAACGGCCTGCAAGCCTGGCAGCGCCGCCGCGCGGGAGCATGACATGAGTGCCCCTTCCAAAATCATCCGCCGCGCGCAGGCCGGCACGACCGAATCGGTGTGGGTGCGCTGGCTGCTGATCGCCATTGCGCTCGCGTTCATGTTCCTGTTTCTGGTGCTGCCCCTCGCGGCCGTGGCGACCGAGGCCTTGCGCAAGGGCGTCGGCGCCTACCTCGAAGCGCTGAAGGAGCCCGACGCCTGGAGCGCGATCCGCCTCACGCTGATCACGGCCGCCATTTCGGTGCCGCTGAACCTCGTGTTCGGCGTTGCCGCGGCCTGGGCCATCGCCAAGTTCGAGTTCCGCGGCAAGGCCTTTCTGACCACGCTGGTCGACCTGCCGTTCGCGGTGTCGCCGGTGGTGGCGGGCCTGATCTACGTGTTGGTGTTTGGTGCGCAGGGCTGGTTCGGCCCGTGGCTTGCCGAGCACGACATCAAGATCATCTTCGCCGTGCCCGGCATTGTGCTGGCCACCGTGTTCGTGACCTTCCCGTTCATCGCGCGCGAACTCATTCCGCTGATGCAGGCGCAGGGCACCGACGAGGAGCAGGCCGCCATCGTGCTGGGCGCAACTGGTTGGCAGACCTTCTGGCGCGTCACGCTGCCCAACATCAAGTGGGGGCTGCTGTACGGCGTGATTCTTTGCAATGCGCGCGCCATGGGCGAGTTCGGCGCGGTGTCGGTGGTGTCGGGCCACATTCGCGGCCAGACCAACACCATGCCGCTGCATGTGGAAGTGCTCTACAACGAATACCAGTCGGTGGCGGCCTTTGCCGTGGCATCGCTGCTGGCCATCCTGGCGCTGGTCACGCTGGTGATCAAGTCGGTCATCGAATGGCGCCACGAACGTGAAATGAAAGCCATTGCCGAGCTGCCGCCCGAGCGGCCGACGACGGCTTGAACAGTCCAGCGGTGAGGGGAGATCCCTCACCCCGACCCTCTCCCCAAGGGGAGAGGGAGTAATCAGAAGAAGGCAGAGGAAGAGATTCCATGAGCATCGAAATCCGCAACATCAGCAAGCAGTTCGGCGACTTCCGGGCGTTGAACAACGTGAACCTCGACGTCGAGTCGGGCGAGCTCGTCGCGCTGCTCGGCCCCTCGGGCTGCGGCAAGACCACGCTGCTGCGCATCATCGCGGGGCTGGAAACGGCCGACACCGGCAGCATCCTTTTTTCGGGCGAAGACACTACCGACGTCCACGTGCGCGAACGCCAGGTGGGTTTCGTTTTCCAGCACTACGCGCTGTTCCGCCACATGACGGTGTTCGAGAACGTGGCCTTCGGGCTGCGCGTCAAGCCGCGCAAGGAGCGCCCGAGCGACGCGCAGATCAAGCAGAAGGTGACCGATCTGCTCAAGCTGGTGCAGCTCGACTGGCTGGCCGACCGCTACCCGTCGCAGCTCTCCGGCGGCCAGCGGCAGCGCATCGCGCTGGCGCGTGCGCTGGCTGTGGAGCCCAAGGTGCTGCTGCTCGACGAGCCCTTCGGCGCGCTCGACGCCAAGGTGCGCAAGGAGCTGCGCCGCTGGCTGCGCCGGCTGCACGACGAACTGCACGTCACCTCCATCTTCGTCACGCACGACCAGGAAGAGGCTCTCGAGGTGGCCGACCGCGTGGTGGTAATCAACAAGGGCCGGATCGAGCAGGTCGGTTCCCCGCAAGAAGTGTGGGACCAGCCCGCCAGCCCGTTCGTCTACGGCTTTTTGGGCGACGTGAACCTGTTCCATGGCCGGGCCGACAACGGCGCGGTGCAGCTGGACGGCATGCGCCTCGATTCGCCGGAACACAGCGGTGCGCGCGACGCCAAGGCCATGGCCTATGTGCGCCCGCACGACCTTACCGTGGAGCGCTACACCGCCGGGGCGACCGGCATCGTCGCCACCTTGTCGCGGGCCATCGTGGTCGGCCCGATCGCGCGGCTGGAACTTGAACCCACCGAAACGAATCCAGATAATCCGGGCTCCGGAACCATCATCGAGGCGCAACTCCCTGCGCAACAGTTCCGGGAACTGGGCTTGCAAGAGGGCGACACCGTCGTCGCCACGCCGCGCAAGGCCAGAGTGTTCGTAGAAGAAGATTGGGTTTCCCCTTGATCGATTGGTATTTCGGCGCGCCGCGCCGCGCGTACGGGCTGATCTGCCTTGCCTGCGTCCTGATGCTGGCCTTTGGGCTTTATCTGCAGCATGTGGTTGGCCTGGAGCCGTGCCCGATGTGCATCGTGCAGCGCTATGCACTGGTGCTGGTGGCGCTCTTCACCGGCCTGGCCGGCGTATTCCGCAGCCGTGGCCTGCAGGCCACGGGCGGCGGGCTGGCGCTGCTGGCGGCCATTGGCGGTGCCTACACGGCAGCATCGCAGAGCTGGCTCCAGTGGAATCCGCCCGAGGTCGTCTCGTGCGGACGCGACCTGTACGGAATGATCGAGACCTTCCCGCTCAAGCGGGCGCTGCCCCTTATCTTTCGCGGTGGTGGCGATTGCTCGAAGGTCGACTGGTCGCTGTTCGGCTTGACGCTGGCGAACTGGTCTTTCGTTGCCTTCGCCGTTCTCGCGACGATGCTGCTGGTGCTGCTTTTTCGCCGTCGCACGGCTCGCTGAGCCGGCGAGGCCTCGGGGGCACCGCCCCCCAGGCACCGGCTACAGCGGCAGGGTGTCGAAAGCCGCGTAGCCCGTCGCCAGCCAGGACTTCACGCGCTGGCGCTCCAGCAGGCCGAGGGCATGGGCCCCTTCGCGGTCGTTCACGGCCTTCCAGAAACTCGTGTTCTGCGCATCGATCTTGCGCATGCTCGCCTCGTGCAGGCGCGGCAGCGTGATCACGCGGGCGCCGTTCGCCGTCGCCTTGGAGAGCGACTGCGATGCCAGCAGCATGCCGAAGTCGCTGCCGCGGCCGTAGTTCTGCACCACGATGTAGTTGGGCCGGTTGCCGAAGGTGTCGATCAGCGCGCCGAGCAGGTCGGTGGAGTCCTTGCCGTCGTCCAGCACATGCCAGAAGTTGACGGCCACGCCCAGTTCGTCGAACACGTCGAACAGATCGGATTCCTTGATCCAGCGCGACAGCGGCGCCAGCGTCTGGGCCGCAAGGTCGACGATCACGCTTTGCTGCGGGTTGGTTTCAAAGCCGTTCACCACGGTGTCGAGCCCCTCGAAGCTGTCGACCACGATGGGCGACGCAAAGCCTTCGTAGAAGCGCGTGAACGAGCTGTGCGAGCGGTCGGTGTCGAAGCCGATGAAGGGCTTGCTGTGGTCGATGAAATACTGTGCCAGCACGCGCGCGGTGACCGACTTGCCGACCCCGCCTTTTTCGCCGCCGATGAAATTGATGGAGCTCATGAGTTGCTGCTGCTTCGAAGGGGTTGAGGAGTGAAGGGCTGATTCATTCTAGGGGCCGCATTTTCTTTTTCTTCTATTTGCCGCGCCTCGCCATGCCTTGCAGCAAGGGATGTGCCTGCAAGCGCTGCTGCAGCCGCTTTTTCCATGCGGCAGGCAGCGTCGATGCCTCGATCATCTGCGGCCATCGGCTGCGCGCGAGACGTGCCGTGTCGGCGATGACGCGCCGGACCAACGGCTCGTGCAGCCCCGCCGAGAAGCAGAACGCGCGCACGTTGGCGGGCGTGAACAGGGCCGTGCGTTTGGTGGCGGCACCGGCGGGCGCTGCGGGCATGAGAGGAAGAGCGTGGCCATCGACGCCCTGGAGCGCGGCATACGCCACGATGTCGTAGGCCGGCGCCAGCCGCGGCGCGATGCCGTCCGGATAGAGCACGCCGAAATTCTTCAGGTGCGCGTCGGGGTTGCCGAGCAGTTCGTTCACCGCCAGGCGCCGCACGAGTTCGAGCACGCCTTCTTCGCCCAGCGACGGGAAGGCCTGCATCGCAAGCGCCATGTCCAGATAGCTGGCGCTGTACTTGTGCATCGGGTCGACCGCGAGCACCTGCGCAAAATCTTCGAAGTGAATGCGGCGCGCGCCTTCGCGGTCGAAGCGCGTCACGGCCAGGAAGTCGGGCTCGTCGGGCAGGGCATAGCTGTGTTCGGCCGCAATGGCCGAGAGCGGTGCCAGTTCGGCATGGCAGACCTCGACACCGGCCGCACCCGCGAGCTGAAGGGACAGCATCTCCAGCTGCGGCATGTGGGGACGGCCAGCGACGGGTAGCTTGGCGATCACGCGCGTGCTCGCACCGGCCCGGGTGCGCGCCACGTAGCGGCCGCCCTGGCGGCGCAGGCCAAGCTTGGGCTGCACGCCCGATACCGAGATGCCTTGCGGCATGGGCAACTCGACCACGGACATCTCGAGCGCGTCCTGGTCCTGCGTGATGAGCCGCTGCAGCGTTGGGCGGTCGACCGTGACGGGCTTTGCGCTCACCGCACCGGGCAGGTCGCCGCCGCAAGCCGCGAGGAGTTCGAAATGGTCGCTCTCGCGGCAGCCGCGCAATTGCGCGATATGGCTGCGCAGCACGCCTTCGGGCAGAAGGTTCTGGAAGAAGCGCGGCAGCTGGCCGCCTTGCGCGTTGAACAGCGGATTCTTCACGTCGGCCCAAAGCGCCGACTGCGTGGCGGCATCGCTCGCCACCATCGACAGCGAAAGCACCTCTGCCGGGGGCGCGGCAACCAGTTCTGGCTCCGCCACGAAGCGGCACAGGTCGGCGTACTGGAAGAGCTTGCCGAAGCGCCGCGTGCCGAGCGATATTTCCAGGATCTTGACGTTCACGGCGAGCGGCGCTTGTTGACGTAAGGCGGGGAGGGCGCCTGAGCAACGGCATGGCCCACGCGGGTGACTACCGGGTGGTAATCAGCATCGGTGCTTGCACTCTGGCCAAAGCCCTTGGGAGCCAGTTGCAGCTCCAGCCCGAGCGCATCAACGAGCGCCAGCAGCGACGACAGCTGAGGGTTGCCCTTCAGACTCAGCGCATTGCGTACCGAGCGCTCGGTCAGGCCGGAGCGCTGCGCAATTTGCGCATGGGTCATGCCCGCGGCATCGCGCCGCGCGGCGAGGGCTGTGATGAGTTCCTGCTTGGTCACAGAAAGATATTACCGCAAAGGCCAATTTCGGAAATATGTTTCCTGGATGGGCCCTGGGTCTATCTGGGGACCAGCGTCAAGAACGGCATGACCACGCCCATGATCCAGTTCTGCCCGAAATCGAGGGCGGCGCGCCGGTATTTCTCGTCCGCCTGGGCGGCCATCAGGTCGAGCCGCGCCACCACTTTGGACAGTTCGCGGTCAGCCACGAGGTTGCGGCCGCGTTCGCTGATTTCGGTGGCCAGCAGCAGGGGTTGGCCGTCGGGGCCGGTTTTGGACGAGATCAGCCACAGCGATATCTCGAAGTTGCGCGCCGCGCGGTAGCTGTTCTCGGCATTGACCCCGTCGAGCATGGTCTGGTCCCAGGTGTCGCCATTGGCCTGCTTGAGCATGGTGGCCCAGCCGACAACCAGCGCCGCGACGCGGTCACCCTGGTAACCCTGCGGCCCGGTGTCGAATGCCACGCGGATGGCATCGATGCCGGTGGCGCCGCGCAGCTCGGGCAGGGCGGGGCCTGTGAGTACCGCGTCCCAGGCGCGCTGGGCGGCGGCTTCGACGCTGGCTGCGGATTTACGCCACTCGCGCGGGTTGCGCCGGTACAGCGTGGTCTGCACGCGCCGGATCGATTGCAGGTTGTCGCGCAGGGACAGGTTGGCAATTCGGTTGGCGCTGGATTGCAGCCATTCCTGATTGCCATAGGGCTCGGCGCGCTCGGTGGAGCGCACCGCCGCGCAACCGACAAGGCCCAGCAGGGCGGCCGCGCCGGCCAGCAGGCAGCCGCGGCGCGCGGCGAAGGGTGATGAAACCAGGGAATCGCTCATGCCCTGACGTTATCATCCACGGCTGGGGCGGCGGCCTGCTTTGAGCGGCGGGCCCGTGCAATTTTCCTTACAAATCAATACCTTGGCGCTACGCCAAGGCAGGCCGACAAGTCGTGCGTCTTAATTCCATCAAGCTTTCGGGCTTCAAGTCGTTCGCCGAACCCACCAACTTCCTGCTGCCAGGCCAATTGGTCGGCGTTGTCGGACCCAACGGTTGCGGCAAGTCGAACATCATGGATGCGGTGCGCTGGGTGCTGGGCGAGTCGCGCGCGTCGGAGCTGCGTGGCGAGTCGATGCAGGACGTGATCTTCAACGGCACGACCACGCGCAAGCAGGCCAGCCGTTCGAGCGTGGAACTGGTGTTCGACAACGCCGACCACCGCGCGGGCGGCCAGTGGAACCAGTTCGGCGAAATTGCCGTGCGGCGCGTGCTCACGCGCGACGGCACCAGCAGCTATTACATCAACAACCAGCCGGTGCGCCGCCGCGACGTGCAGGACGTGTTCCTCGGCACGGGCCTCGGCCCACGCGCCTACGCCATCATCGGCCAGGGCACGATCAGCCGGATCATCGAATCCAAGCCCGAGGAACTGCGCCTGTTCCTCGAAGAGGCGGCGGGCGTCTCCAAGTACAAGGAGCGCCGGCGCGAAACCGAGAGCCGCCTGGGCGACACGCGCGAGAACCTCACGCGCGTCGAAGACATTCTTCGTGAACTGAACGCGAACCTCGAAAAGCTCGAGAAGCAGGCCGAGGTGGCCGCGCGCTACAACATGCTGCAGGGCGATGCCACGAAAAAGCAGCACCAGCTGTGGTTCCTGAAGCGCAGTGAAAGCGACGTCGACCAGGCCAAGATCAAGGCCGATTCCGAAAAGGCGATCAACGACCTCGAATCGCGCACCGCCGACCTGCGCCGCATCGAGGCCGAACTCGAAACCGTGCGCCAGGCCCACTACGCCGCCGGCGACCAGGTCAACCAGGCCCAGGGCAAGCTCTACGAGGCCAGCGCCGAAGTCGGCCGCCTCGAAGGCGAGATCCGCTTCGTGGTCGAGGGCCGCCAGCGCGTGGAGCAGCGGCTCGTTCAGTTGCGCGAGCAGATGGGCCAATGGGGCCGTCGCCGCGAAGAGGCAGAGGCAGAAATCGAAACGCTGGCCGGCCAGGGCGTCGATGCCGAAGAGCAGGCCGTACTGCTGGCCGCGCAGCTCGAAGAGCACGACGCGCGCATGCCCGAGCTCGAGGAAGCCGTGCAGCGGGCCCAGAACGAAGCCAACACGCAGCGCGCCGCCGTCGGCCAGGTCCAGCAGCAGATCCAGGTGCTGGCCGCCGACCAGCGCAACATCGAAGACCAGAGCCGGCAGCTCACGCAGCGCAGCGAACGCCTGCGCGCCGACCAGAACGCGCTGGCCGCGCCTGATGAAGCCCGCCTGCAGTCGATGCAGGAGGAGCATGCGGCCGCACAGGAAGCCGCGAGCGAAGCCGACGCCCGCCTGCACGAACTGCAGGAATCGGTGCCGCAGCTCGACGATGACCGTCGCTCGAAGCAGCAGGCCGTCAACACCGAAGGTGCGCGCCATGCCGAACTTTCGGCGCGGCTCGAGGCGCTGCGTGCGCTGCAGGAAAAGGTCAAGACCGACGGCAAGCTGGCCCCATGGCTGGCCAAGCACGGGCTCGAAGGCATGCAGGGCCTGTGGAGCCGCATCCATATCGAACAAGGCTGGGAAAACGCCCTCGAAGCGGCGCTGCGCGAGCGCCTGGGCGCGCTCGAAGTCAGCCGGCTCGACATGGTGCGCGCCTTCGGCAACGACGCGCCGCCTGCCAAGCTGGCGTTCTACAGCCCGCCGGCGGCCGGCGCGACGCAAGACAGCGGCGCGCTGCCGCGCCTGTCGAGCCTGCTGCGCCTGAACGACGCGGGCCTGCAGGCCCTGATGACCGACTGGCTCCATGGCTGCTACACGGCGCAGAGCTTCGAAGAGGCGCTTGCGCAGCGCGCCACGCTGAAGCCGGGCGAAGTCATCTACGTGCAGAGCGGCCACGCCGTGTTCTCGCACAGCGTGAACTTGTATGCCCCCGATTCCGAACAGGCCGGCCTGCTGGCGCGCCAGCAGGAAATGGAAAACCTGGAGCGCCAGCTGCGCGCGCAAACGCTCATCAGCGAAGAAGCGCGCACCGCTTTGATCCGCGCCGAAGCCGCCTATGCCGAAGCCGCACAGCGCCTTGTGGCCGCGCGCCGTGAAGCGGCAGAAACGCAGTCCCGCGCGCACGAGCTGCAGGTGGAAACGCTGCGCATGACGCAGCTGGCCGAACAGACCCGCGCACGCAGCGAGCAACTGGCTACAGACCTTGCCGAAGTCGACGCGCAATTGGAAGAGCTGCAAGAAAAGCGCATGGCCGCCGAAGGCCGCTTCGAAGAGCTCGACATGCAGCTTGCCGACAGCCAGGAGAGGCACGCGGAACTCGACGAGCGCGTGATCGAAGCCGGCCGTGCATTGACTGCCAGCCGCGAGCAGCACCGCAGCCTCGAACGGCAGGCACAGGAAGCCACCTTCTCGCAGCGCACGCTCGAAGCGCGCCGCGGCGAGCTGAACCGCGCAATCGAGACCGCATCGCAGCAGGTGGTTGCGCTTACTGATGAAGACGAGCGAGCCAGGGCCGAACTCGGCCGCCTGTCCGATGCGGCGGCCCAGGCCGGCCTGCAGGACGCACTGGCCCTCAAGCTCGAGCGCGAAGCCGCCCTGGGTGCCGCGCGCAGCCAGTACGACGACCTCACGATGAAGCTGCGTGCCAGCGACGAACGCCGGCTGCAGCTCGAGCGCGAACTCGATCCGCTGCGCCAGCGCATCACCGAATTCCAGCTCAAGGAGCAGGCCGCGCGCCTCGGTGTCGAGCAGTACCAGCAGTTGCTCGACGATGCCGGCGCCGACCTCGAAGCCGTTGCGCTGTCGATCGAAACCGACAAGGTCCGCCTCGTGGGCCTGCAAGGCGAGATCGACCGCCTGAACCGCGAAGTGGTGGCACTGGGTGCGGTGAACCTGGCGGCGCTCGACGAGCTTGCCGTGGCCAGCGAGCGCAAGACTTTTCTCGATGCACAGTCCGCCGACCTGAACGAAGCCATCGGCACGCTCGAAGATGCCATCCGCAAGATCGACGGCGAAACGCGCGAGCTTCTCGGCGGGACCTTCAAGATCGTCAACGAGCACTTCAGCCGCATGTTCCCCGAGTTGTTCGGCGGCGGCAATGCGCGGCTGGTGATGACAGGCGACGAAATCCTGGATGCCGGCGTGCAGGTGCTGGCACAGCCGCCCGGCAAGAAGAACCAGACCATCCACCTGCTGTCGGGCGGGGAAAAAGCGCTCACGGCCATCGCGCTCGTGTTCGCGATCTTCCAGCTCAACCCGGCGCCTTTCTGCCTGCTCGACGAAGTGGACGCGCCGCTGGACGACGCGAACACCGAACGCTATGCCAAACTCGTGACCGCCATGAGCCGCGAAACCCAGTTCCTCTTCATCAGCCACAACAAGATTGCCATGGAAATGGCCGAGCAGCTGATCGGCGTCACCATGCAGGAGCAGGGCGTCTCGCGCATCGTCGCGGTGGACATGGAAGCGGCCGCATCGATGGTCGAAGCTGCTTAAGCCGAGCAGCACGCATGAGCAATCTCACTCTCGCCCTGGCCATCCTCGGCGGTCTCGTTCTCGCGGCCGTCGTTGCCTTCAACACAGTGACCTCGCGCCGCAATGCGCCGCGGCAACCCGATGCGATGGACCTCGACCTGTCGCCCGACACCGAGCGGACTTCTTCATCAACGGGCGGCGTGGAGCCGATGCTGCACGTCGATCCGCACCAAGTGCCGGGCCATGAGCGCCACGAACCGCTATTCGATCCCGATCTGCCCGCGCCCGGCGCCACGCCGGTTCCGACTGCGGACCGGCGTGGCGGGCTCGATCCGCTCATCGACGTGATCGCACCGGTCTCGCTGGACGGGCTTGCCTCGGGTGACGCGGCGATTGCAGCCATGCCCTCCACGCGCCGCGCGGGCAGCAAGCCCGTGGCCATCGAAGGCCTGAACGAGCACACCGGCCAGTGGGAGCCGCCCGTGCCGGGCCAGCGTTACAGCGCGTTCCAGGTGGGCGTGCAACTGGCCAATCGCACGGGTGCGCTCAACGAGATCGAATACTCCGAATTTGTCGTCAAGGCACAGGCCTTTGCGGATGCCGTGAACGGCGCACTCGAGTTTCCCGAGATGCTCGACGAAGTGGCCCGCGCCCGCGAGCTTGACCAGTTCGCCAGCGCGCACGATGCCCAGCTGGGCTTCGTGCTGCGCGCACTGCATGCCGCCTGGAGCCCGGGCTACGTGCAGCAGAACGCGGCCCGGTTGGGTTTCGTGGCGGGCATCATTCCCGGCCGCATGGTGTTGCCCACCAGCGAAGCGGGGCTGCCGCCGATACTCGGACTGTCATTCGACACCCAGGCCGCGCTGGCCGACGATCCCGCGCAATCGGCCATCCGCGAGCTCAGCCTGAGCCTGGACGTGCCGCAGGTCGATCGCACTGAGGAGCCGTTCCGCCGCATGCGCGAGGCCGCCGCCACGCTGGCGCGCGAGATGGACGGCGTGGTGACCGACAGCGACGGGCAGCTTCTGCGCGAGGAGACCATGGACGCGATCGGCGCCGATCTCGAGCAGCTCTACGACACGCTCGAGTCGCGCGACCTGGCCGCCGGTTCTCCGCTGGCGCGACGCCTCTTCAGCTGATCCGATTTCTTCGGGAGACACCCATGACCACGCGCGACGAAGCGGCACGCGAAGCCGCCGCACTGAGCGAACAGCTTCACAAGCACGCCCACCTCTATTACGTGCTCGACGCGCCCGAACTGCCCGACGCCGAGTACGACAGATTGTTCCAGCGGCTGCAGGCCCTGGAAGCCGAGTACCCCGAGCTGCGCACTCCCGATTCGCCGACGCAGCGCGTGGGCGGCAAGGTGCTCGACGGCTTCACCAAGGTGCGCCACAGGGTGCCCATGCTGTCGATTCGCACCGAGACCGACATCACGCCCGGTGGCGCCAGCGCCTTCGACGCCCGCGTGCGCAAGGAACTCGGGCTGGCCGAAGACGGCCCGCAGGTCGAGTACGTCTGCGAGCTCAAGTTCGATGGCCTGGCCATGAACCTGCGCTACGAGAACGGCGTGCTGGTGCAAGCCGCAACACGAGGAGATGGCGAGGTTGGCGAAGAGGTCACGCAGAACATCCGCACCGTGCGCGAGATTCCGCTGCGGCTGAAAGGCAAGGCGCCACCCGTGGTCGAAGTACGCGGCGAGATCTACATGAAGCGCGCCGACTTCGAGGCACTCAACGAACGCCAGCGCGAAAAGATCGCGGCCGGGCAGAAGAACGAGAAGGTCTTCGTCAACCCGCGCAACGCGGCGGCCGGCGCGGTGCGCCAGCTCGATCCGGCCATTGCCGCGGCGCGTCCGCTGAGCTTTTTTGCCTATGGCCTTGGCGAAGTCACGCCTGCCAGCGAAGGTGGGCCGGAGTTTTCGACGCAGTTCGATTGGCTGCAGCAGTTTGATGCGTGGGGCTTCCCGGTGGCGAAGCAGACTGCGCGTGCCAGGGGCGCGATTGAACTGATCGCGTTCCACGAAAACATCGGGCGCCAGCGCGATGCCTTGCCCTATGACATCGATGGCGTGGTCTACAAGGTCGACAGCATCGAGCTGCAGCGCCGGCTGGGCTTCGTCTCGCGCGAACCGCGCTGGGCCGTGGCGCACAAGTACCCGGCGCAGGAGCAGATCACCGACGTGCTCGGCATTGAAGTGCAGGTAGGCCGCACCGGCAAGCTCACGCCCGTGGCCAAGCTCGCGCCGGTGTTCGTCGGCGGGGTGACCGTGACCAACGCGACGCTGCACAACGAGGACGAAGCACGCCGCAAGGACGTGCGCGTGGGCGACAAAGTCATCGTGCGCCGCGCCGGCGACGTGATTCCCGAAGTGGTCGGCGTGGTGCCCGAGAGCCTGGCGAGGTCCGACGCTGAGCGTGGTCCGCTGTTCACCATGCCGCACCAGTGCCCGGTGTGCGGCTCGGAGGCGTTGCGGGAAGAAGGCGAGGTCGACTACCGCTGCACCGGTGGCCTGTTCTGCGGCGCCCAGCGCAAGGAAGCCATCCTGCACTTCGCGGCGCGGCGCGCGGTCGACATCGACGGGCTCGGCGACAAGCTGGTCGAGCAACTGGTCGATGCCAACCTGATCCGCACCTTGCCCGACCTCTACAAGCTCGGCTTCACGACATTGGCGGGCCTGGACCGCATGGCCGAGAAGTCGGCCCGGAACATCGTCGATGCGCTCGAGGCCTCCAAGAAGACCACGCTGCCGCGCTTCCTGTTCGGCCTCGGCATCCGGCATGTGGGCGAGAGCACCGCGAAGGACCTGGCCAAGCACTTCGGCAAGCTCGACGCGATCATGGACGCGAGCGAGGAGCAGTTGCTCGAAGTCAACGACGTCGGCCCGGTGGTCGCGCAAAGCCTGCGCACCTTCTTCGACCAGCCGCACAACCGCGAAGTGGTCGAGCAGCTGCGCGCTTGCGGCTTGACGTGGGAAGAGGGCGAGCCCGCCGCGCGGGCGCCCAAGCCTTTGGCGGGCTTGACCTTCGTGATCACCGGCACCCTTCCTACGCTCAGCAGGGACGAGGCGAAGGATAAATTGGAAGCCGCCGGTGCCAAGGTGGCAGGCTCGGTCAGCAAGAAGACAAGCTACCTGGTGGCCGGGGAGGAGGCAGGCAGCAAGCTCGACAAGGCTCGTGAGATTGGCGTCAATGTGATCGACGAGGCGGGGATGCTAGACATACTCGCCAATGGCGTCCCGGGTTGAAAAGAGGCCGCCGGCGCGGCGTTCTTACCGCTCGTTACGCGACTTCACACCGGCGCAGTCAACAGGGGCTACAAGCTGGCGTTGATAAAACAGAAGGCTGACAAGGAGTCCCTTATGCAAAAGATTCGTGTTCTTGGTACCTGCGTCGCCATCGGCGGTTTTGCGCTGCTCGGCGGCTGCGTGGGCGTTCCTGCCGACCCGTACTACAGCGGGGGCTACTCGCAGCCGTATTACGACAATCCGGTGGTCGTTCAGCCGGCGCCCGTCTACATCGAAGGCGGTGGCTACTACGAGAGCCGCCGTCCTTACTACTACGGCGGGCGGCCCTACTACGGCAGGCCGGGCTATCCGGCCGTGCGGCCTGGCTACCCGGCCGTGCGGCCTGTGGCCCCGGTGCCGGCGCGTCCGGGCTGGGGTGGCGGGCGCCACTCCGGTGGTGCCGCCGTGGCGCCGCCCGGCGTTTCGCCATTGCCGCAATACCGGTCGCAGCCGCCGCGCGGGGCAGAGAAGCTGTATTCGTCGCCGGACTCAAAGGGTCAAACCCCACCCTGATTCTCGAAGGGCGGCCGATGAACGGCCCTGGCGGTCGCGATAATCCCGCCATGGCCATCCGCGAAATCCTAAAAATGGGCGATCCCCGGCTGCTGCGCATTGCGCAGCCGGTGGCTGCCTTCGACACCGACGAACTGCACCTGCTGGTGCGCGACATGTTCGAGACCATGCTTGTGGTCAACGGCGCTGGACTGGCCGCGCCGCAGATCGGCGTCGACCAGCAGCTCGTGATCTTCGGCACCGATGTCGTCAATCCCCGCTACCCTGATGCCCCGCCGGTGCCCCGCACCGTGCTTCTGAATCCCGTCATCACCCCGATCGGCGAAGAGGAAGAAGAGGGCTGGGAAGGATGCCTGTCGGTGCCTGGCCTGCGCGGCGTGGTGCCGCGCTTTGCGAACATTCGCTATACGGGCTTCGATCCTTATGGCGATCCGATCGACCGCATCGCCAGCGGTTTTCATGCGCGCGTTGTCCAGCATGAAGTCGATCACCTGCTGGGCAAGCTCTACCCGATGCGGGTTCGCGATTTCTCGCACTTCGGCTACACCGAGGTCCTGTTTCCAGGCCTCGACGCGGCCGAGGACGACTGAAAGAAGAAGCCGGCTCGCCGCCGGCCCATGAGGTCAGTTGTACTTGCCGCCCAAGCCGAACCGGCCGCCGCCGAACAGGCTGATGGCCAGTGCGGCAAACAGGAACATGCCCTGCAGTTCCAGCGCCCAGCCACCTTGGCTATTGAGCGCGCCAATGTCCTTCTGGTGCACCAGCCAGATCGCCACCACCATGTTGATCGCGACGATCAGCGCCGCCGGCCGCGTGAACAGGCCCACGATGAGCAACACCGGCGCGATGATCTCTCCGACGTAGATCAAGTAGGCCAAGGCCGCGGGCAGTCCATGGGACGCCAGCATGCCGCCAATGCCGTCGACGCCCTTGCCGACCTTCGCAATGCCATGCAGCAGGATGAGGATGCCGAGTGCAACGCGCAGAACGAGCTTGCCGGTATCGTCGGATTTGGTCATGAGCGGATTCCTTGTTGAGAGAGTGATTGAAGGGCCGTATGTTAGTGAATGCAGCGGACGAGAAAAGCCCGCCGCAAGCGCCTAGCGGCATATGCATCCAACCGTCCGTTCTTTGGCGGAGTGGCGCGCAGCCCCGTACACTGCCTTTTGCCTACAGTTGAGGAGAACACACCAATGAAGAGCCGATTTCGTCCCGCGCTTGCCGCGGTCGCATCCGTCGTGGCGCTTGCCGCGGCCGCTCCCGCCTTTGCCGGCAAGACCCTCGATGCCGTCAAGCAGCGCGGCACCGTCAAGTGCGGCGTGACCAATGGCGTGGCCGGTTTTTCCGCGCCCGATACGCAGGGCAACTGGTCCGGGCTGGACGTCGATACCTGCCGTGCGATTGCAGCGGCCGTGCTGGGCGACCCCAAGAAGGTCGACTTCGTGCCGCTCAATTCGCAGCAGCGCTTCTCGGCACTGCAAGCCGGCGAGATCGACATCCTCGCGCGCAACACGACCTGGACGCTCACGCGCGACGCGTCGCTGGGCTTCAACTTCACCACCATCACCTACTACGACGGCCAGGGCTTCCTGGTGCCGAAGAAGCTCAAGGTGACGAGCGCCAAGCAGCTCAAGAACGCCACCATCTGCACGCAGTCGGGCACCACCAACGAGAAGAATGTGTCCGACTACTTCCGGGCCCAGAACATCCCGGTCAAGACCGTCGTGTTCGAAAGCTTCGAGGCTTCGTTCAAGGCCTTCTTCTCGGGCCGTTGCCAGGCTTTCACCACCGACGCCTCGGCGCTGGCGGGCCTGCGCAACAAGGAAGCACCGAACCCCGACGATTACGTCATCCTTCCCGAGCTGATTTCGAAAGAGCCACTCGCGCCGCTGGTGCGCCGCGGCGACGACGAATGGTTTGCCATTGCCAAGTGGGTGCCCAACGCGCTCATCGAGGCCGAAGAGTTCGGCGTCACGCAGGCCAATGCCGACGAGCTCAAGGCCAACAGCAAGGACCCGGGACAGCAGCGCCTGGTCGGCACCGGTGAAGACCTGGGCAAGCTGCTGGGCCTCGACAAGGACTGGTCGTTCCGTGCCATCAAGGCCGTCGGCAACTACGGCGAAATGTTCGAGCGCAACGTCGGGCCGAAGTCGGTGCTCAAGCTGCCGCGCGGCTCCAACAACCTCTGGAACAAGGGCGGCCTGATCTACGCACCCCCGGTTCGATGAGCGGCGGGGCCGCGCGCCGCGGCGCCTGGCTGGCCTGGATCGTCCAGGCGCTGCTGGTACTGGCCGTGGTGGCCGGTGCCTTCTGGGTGGTGCACCATGCGCTCGACGTGCTGCGTGCGCGCGGCGTTCGTTCGGGCTTCGACTTTCTGACCGAGCCCGCGGGCTTCTCGATCAGCGAAGGCTGGCTCGACTTCGATGCCAGCCAGCCGTTCTGGCGCGCCTTCGTGGCGGGCCTGATCAACACGGTGCGCGCCTCGGTGCCAGCCGCCATTTTTTCGGTCGTGCTCGGCACCTTGATCGGCATTGGCCGGCTCGCGCCGCATGTGCTGCTGCGCGGCATCTGCACCGCATACGTCGAACTGCTGCGCAACGTGCCGTTGCTGGTGCAGTTGCTGATGCTGGCTTTTGCCATGGCCAACCTGTTGCCCGACCCGACCGAGCCCGTGCGCCTGCTCCCCGGTGTGTGGCTCAGCAAGGGCGGGCTCAGCGTGCCCTGGCCCGTGTCGGGCGAGGGCGGCTGGTGGCCCACGCACTTCGAATGGCCCGAGAGGGGCGACTTCGGCGTGAGCGGCGGCGCGGCGCTGAGTCCGGAGTACGTGACCATCGTCGCAGGGCTGTCCTTCTACTCCGCGGCTTTCGTGGCGGAGATCGTGCGCGCCGGCATCCTGTCGGTGTCGCAGGGACAGGTGCTGGCCGGGCAGGCGCTGGGCCTGACGTCGGTGCAGCAGCTTCGAATCGTGATCCTGCCGCAGGCGCTGCGGGTGATCGTGCCGTCGCTCACCAACCAGCTGCTGAGCCTCGTCAAGAATTCGTCGCTCGCGGTGGCCGTGGGCTATCCGGAACTGGTGTCGGTGGCCAACACCACCATCGGCTCGAACGGCCGGGCCTTCGAGTGCATCGCGATCATCATGGCTGTCTACCTGCTGCTGTCGCTGCTGATTTCCTTCGTCATGAACCGCTACAACGCACGCGTCGCCCTCAGAGGCTGGCGATGAGAAACGTCGCGCAAGGGCCCATCGCCTGGCGCAGCGAGCTCTGGGGTTCGCCGCTGCGCGCATTGGCCACCGTGGCGTTGATCGCGCTGCTCGCGTGGGTCGGGTTCCACATTTTCGAATGGGGCGTGGTGCACGCGGTGTTCCGGCCCGATGCCGAAGCCTGCCGCGCGGTGCAGCACGGCGCTTGCTGGGGCGTGGTGGCCGAGAAATGGCGGCCGATGCTGTTCGGCCGCTTCCCCTATGAAGAGCAATGGCGCCCGGCCATTGCGGTGGTCGTGCTGTCGGCCGTCACGATGCTGAGCGCCTGGCCGCGCAGCTGGCGCTGGTGGCTGCTGCCGCTCTGGGCGGTGGCGCTGCTGCTCTTCGTGCTGCTGATGCGCGGCGGCGTGCTCGGCCTCCACGCCGTGCCGACGAGCCGCTGGGGCGGACTGCCGCTCACCATCGGCCTTGCGGTGGTGGGACTGGCGCTGGCTTTTCCGCTGGCACTGCTGCTGGCGCTCGGGCGCCGCTCGGGATGGCCGGTGGTCCGCACGCTGAGCGCCAGCTACATCGAGCTGGTGCGCGGCGTGCCGCTGATTTCGGTGCTGTTCATGGCCTCGTTCCTGCTGCCGCTGCTGTGGCCCGCTGGCTGGCAGCCCGACGTGCTGGTGCGCGTGCTCGCAGGCCTGGCGCTGTTCGTGGCGGCCTACCTGGCCGAGATCATCCGCGGCGGCCTGCAAGCCGTGCCGCGCGGGCAGACCGAGGTGGCGATGGCACTGGGCTTCGGACGTTGGCCCGTGCAGCGAGACATAGTTCTGCCGCAGGCGTTGCGGCTGGTGGTGCCCGCGCTGACCAACAACGTGGTCGGCACGTTGAAGGACACTTCGCTGGTCACGGTGGTCGGCCTGTTCGAGCTCACCGGCGCGCTGGGCCTCGCGCTCGGCGGCGACCCGGTCTGGCGGCCGTTCTATCTGGAGGGCTACCTCTTCATTGCGGCGGTGTACTGGGTGCTGTGCTTCGGACTCTCGCGCTACAGCGTGTGGCTGGAGCGAAGGCTGGCGAGCGCGCCGACCTAAGCGTGCTGCCTGCTGCGACCCAACAAGGCGCCGCACTGAACCCCGCGGGTTGTCGCCAGCTCGCTTGGGCTCAGGTCTTTCTGGATCGCGGCATCAGTTCGGCATAGCCGGTTGCTGGATCCTGCTCACGGGCGAAGCGCCACTCGGGCAACCAGGCGATCAGTATCTCGGCCGTGGTGCGCACCGTGCAGCCCGGCGTGACATGGCCACCCCGGACCTGGCCCGCACCGTCCGACACGCTGATGTGCAGATGGGATCCGTCCGGCGAGAGCGTGCCGGACAGCGTGAGTATTTCAAGATCACCTTGGAGCACCGAAGCGGTTTCCGCTCCGGCGTACCGTATGCACGCGCCACGGAGGCTGCCGATGCCGGAAACCACGAAGGCGGCTTCGGTGTCGTGGTGCTTCAGCGCCGCATCGAGCGCGGCGCGCAGGTCGTCGCCGGGGTTCAGGCGCAGCGCATGTGCTTGCATGTCGGCGGTTTGTGCAGTCCGGCTTCAGCCCGCCGACAGCGCCTTGTCCACCAACTGCTGCGCCTCTTCGAGGATGCGCCCCAGGTGCTCCGCGCCCTTGAAGCTCTCGCCGTAGATCTTGTAGATGTTCTCGGTGCCCGAGGGGCGCGCGGCGAACCAACCGTTGGCTGTGACGACCTTCACACCGCCGATGGCCGCGCCGTTGCCGGGCGCATGGCTCAGCACGGCCTCGATCTTGTCGCCTGCCAACTCGGTCGAGCTGACTTGCTGCGGCGACAGATTCGACAGCTTCTTTTTTTGCTCGACGGTGGCCGCCGCATCGACGCGGTCGGACACAGGCTGGCCCAGCGCCTGCGTCAGGTCGGCGTAACGCTCGCCCGGGTCGCGCCCGGTGCGCGCGGCAATCTCGGCCGAGAGCAGTGCGGGCACGATGCCGTCCTTGTCCGTGGTCCATGCCGATCCGTCGAAACGCAGGAAGGTCGCACCCGCGCTTTCCTCTCCGCCAAAGCCCAGCGAGCCGTCCACCAGCCCATCGACGAACCACTTGAAGCCGACAGGCACCTCGTGGAGCTTGCGGCCGAGCCGGGCGGTGACGCGGTCGATCATCTGGCTGCTCACCACCGTTTTGCCCACGGCCGCTTGCGCCGGCCACTGCGGACGGTGCGTGAAGAGGTAGTCGATCATCACCGCGAGATAGCTGTTCGGCTGCATCAGGCCCGCGCTGCGCGCGACCACGCCATGGCGGTCGTGGTCGGTGTCGCAGGCAAAGGCGATGCCGAAGCGGTCTTTCAGCGCAATCAGCTTGTGCATTGCGTCGGGAGAGGACGGGTCCATGCGGATGCGGCCGTCCCAGTCGAGCGACATGAAGCGGAAGGTTGGGTCGACCTCCTGGCTCAGTACTTCGAGGCGCTTGAGCTTGTAGCGCTCGGCAATGGCGGGCCAGTAGTGCACGCCGGCGCCGCCCAGCGGATCGACGCCCAGATCGATCTCCACACCGCGAATCGCGTCCATGTCGAGCACCTGCGCGAGGTCTTCGATGTAGGTGTTCAGGTAGTCGTGCCGGTGCGTGGTCGAAGCGCGCAAGGCCTGTGCGAGCGGCAGGCGCTTCACTCCTTCGAGTCCGCTCGCCAGCATCTTGTTGGCGGCTGCCTCGACCGCGGAGGTGATGTCGGTGCCCGCCGGACCGCCGTTGGGCGGGTTGTATTTGAAGCCGCCGCTTTCGGGCGGATTGTGCGAGGGCGTGATCACGATGCCGTCGGCCAGCCCCGTCGTGCGTCCGCGGTTGTAGACCAGGATGGCATGAGAGACAGCCGGCGTGGGCGTGTACTCGTCGTCCTTCGAGAGCATCAGTTCGATGCCGTTGGCCGCGAGCACTTCCACCGCGCTGTTGAATGCCGGCGTGGAGAGCGCATGCGTATCGATGCCGAGGAACAGCGGGCCGTCGATCCCCTTCTGGCGCCGATGGTCGGCAATCGCCTGGCTCATCGCCAGCACATGCCATTCGTTGAATGCGTTGTCGAAAGAGGAGCCGCGATGCCCCGAGGTTCCAAAGGCCACGCGCTGCGCGGCGACCGAGGGATCGGGCCGGCCCGCGTAATAGGCCGAGACAAGGCGCGGAACGTTGACCAGCAGGTCCAGCGGTGCGGGCTGGCCTGCGAGGGGATTGGTTTTTTGGCTCATGTCGAGTGTTGCCGTTCGAGTGGAATCAAGTCGGCAACATCATGCCGCAGGATGCGCCTGCGGATGAAACAAGCGGAAAGCGCCCTAAGAAGCCAGCGCTTCCATCAGCTCGGTCTCGATCGCCAGCTGCGTCTTCTGGCCCTGCAGTTCCGGTCCGCTGATCAGGAAGGTGTCTTCCACGCGCTCGCCCAGGGTCGTGATCTTGGCGAGCTGCAGGTTCAGGTGATGCCGTGCGAGCACGCGCGCCACCGAATACAAAAGCCCCGCGCGGTCGCTGGCCGAAATGTTGAGCAGCCAGCGCTGCGCCTTGTCGTCGGGCAAGAGGCTGATGCGCGGCTTGATCGGGAAACTGCGCACGCGGCGCGACACGCGTCCCACGCTGGGTGCGGGAAGGGGGCCGGCTTCGGTCAGCGTCTGTGCGAGGCCCGACTCGACCATGCTGATGAGGTCGCGGTAGTGATCGGGCTGGAAAGTAGTTACCACCTGGAAGGTGTCGAGCGCGTAGCCGTTGCTCGTGGTGTGTACTTTCGCGTCAAGAATGTTGAACGACGACTGGTCGAAATAGCCACAGATGCGCGCGAACAGGTCGGGTTGGTCGGGCGTATAGACCACCACCTGCAGGCCTTCGCCCACCGGCGAAAGATGGGCCCGCACGACCGGCGCCGCCTTGGGATCGACGGGCACGTTGGGCGGCGGCACGAAGCGTGATAGCTGCTTGGCATGCCAGGCGATCTCGGTGGCGTCGTGGCGCATGAAATAGCCCACGTCGAGCGTGTCCCACAGCGCCTTGTGGGCCTCGAAGCGCTGGGCGTGCAGCGCCAGCTGCACCAGCGCTTCGCGCTTGCGCAATTCCACCTCGGCGTCGGGGTCGGGCATGCGCCCGCCGAGCGCGCGCAGGGTGTAGCGGTACAGGTCTTCGAGCAGCTTGCCCTTCCAGGCATTCCATACGCGCGGCGACGTGCCGCGGATGTCGGCCACCGTCAGCAGGTAGAGCGCCGTGAGGTAGCGCTCGTTGCCCACGCGCTTGGCGAAGGCGCCGATCACCTCGGGGTCGCTCAGGTCCTGCTTCTGCGCCACCTGGCTCATCACCAGGTGTTCGGCAACGAGGAATTCGATCAGTCTCGCATCTTCGCGCGCAATGCCGTGCTGCTTGCAGAAGCGCTGCACATCGCGCGCGCCGAGCGTGGAATGGTCGCCGCCGCGGCCCTTGGCAATGTCGTGGAAGAGCGCGGCCACGTAGAGGATCCACGGTTTGTCCCAGCCGGCCGCGAGCTGCGAGCAGAACGGATATTCGTGCGCGTGCTCGGCAATGAAGAAGCGCCGCACGTTGCGCAGCACCATCAAGATGTGCTGGTCCACCGTATAGACGTGGAACAGGTCGTGCTGCATCTGACCCACGATGCTGCGGAACACCCGCAGGTAGCGCCCCAGCACCGAGGTCTGGTTCATGAGCCTGAACGCATGCGTGATGCCGTAGGGCTGCAGCAGGATGCGCATGAAGGTCTCGTGGTTGACCGGATCGTTGCGGAACTTGCTGTCCATCACATGGCGCGCGTTGTAGAGCGCGCGCAGCGTGCGAGCCGAGAGCCCCTGCACGCCGATGGTCTTCTGATACAGAAGAAAGGTCTCGAGAATGGCGTGCGGCTCGCGCTCGTAGAGATCGTCGCTCGCAATCTCGATCAGGCCGGCGCGTTCGAAGAAGCGCTCGTTGATCGGCGTGTGCTGCTCGTCCACGGGCTGCAGCCGCTCCGCGATGTTGAGCAGCAGGATCTGGTTGAGCTGCGAAACCGCCTTGGCCGCCCAGTAGTAGCGCCGCATCAGCGCCTCGCTCGACTTGCGCTGCGATTCGCCTTCATAGCCGAAGCTCGCGGCCACCGCTGTCTGCAGGTCGAACACCAGGCGGTCTTCGCGCCGCTTGGCAATCACGTGCAGGCGCGCGCGGATCAGCGAGAGCAGGGCCTCGTTGCGCTTGATCTGCTGCGCCTCGAAGGAGGTTGCCAGGCCGTTCTTGGCCAGGTCATCCCAGCGGTTGCCGAAGCCTGCGGCCTTGGTCATCCAGAGAATGGTCTGCAGGTCGCGCAGGCCGCCGGGCGATTCCTTGCAGTTGGGCTCCAGCGCGTAGGGCGTGCTGTCGTACTTCTGGTGGCGGTGCCGCATTTCCTGCGACTTGGCGACGAAGAACGCCTGCGGATCGATGGCCCGTGCAAAGCGCCTGCGGAACGCGACGAACAGCTTCTTGTTGCCCGCGACCAGCCGCGATTCGAGCAGCGAGGTCTGGACCGTGACGTCTTTCTCGGCCTCGGCCAGGCACTCTTCGACTGTGCGCACGCTGGAGCCGATTTCGAGCCCGGCATCCCAGCAGTGGCCGATGAAGGTCTCGATGCGGGCCGGATCGATCTCGCTGGCGTGGCCCTCGGGCGGCAGCAGCAGCAGCACGTCGACGTCGGAATACGGAAACAGCTCGCCGCGGCCGAAGCCGCCCACGGCCGCCAGCGTGAGCGAGTCGCCGAAGTCGGCTTCGCGCCAGAGCGTGCACAGCGTCTGGTCGGCCAGGGCCGACAGCTGGCGCAGCACGGCGTGCACGCTGCGCGTGGGCGCGCGCGCAAAGCGCAGGGTGTCGAACAGCGCCAGCTTCTTCGCGCGATAGGCTTCGCGCAGCGTGGCAACGTCGGTCTTGGCTGGTTCGATCACGGCTTTGTCCGGGGCCGTGCGCCGCTCGCGCGGCTCACGTTTTCGTGGAAGTGACGAACGAGGGCAGGGGTGGGCTGCCTTCGGACAGCGTGAGCACCTCGTAGCCTGTTTCGGTGACAAGCACCGTGTGTTCCCATTGCGCCGAGAGCGAATGGTCGCGGGTGACGATGGTCCAGCCGTCATACTGGCCGCCCCTGAAGTCTTCCTTCACCTCGCGCTTGCCGGCATTGATCATCGGCTCGATGGTAAAGATCATGCCAGGCTTGAGTTCTTCGAGCGTGCCCGGGCGGCCGTAGTGCAGCACCTGCGGCTCTTCATGGAAGCGCTGGCCCACGCCGTGGCCGCAAAACTCGCGCACCACCGAAAAGCCCTGGCCCTCGGCGAACTTCTGGATCGCGTAGCCCACGTCGCCCAGGTGCGCGCCCGGGCGCACCTGCATGATGCCGTGCCACATGGCTTCGAAGGTGATGTGGCACAGGCGCTTGGCGGCAATGGACGCGTCGCCGATGACGTACATGCGGCTGTTGTCGCCGAACCAGCCGTCCTTGATGACGGTCACGTCGACGTTCATGATGTCGCCCTTCTTCAAGGGCTTGTCGTTCGGAATGCCGTGGCACACCACGTGGTTGACCGAGGTGCAGAGCGACTTCGGGAAAGGCACGCTGCTGGCGCCCATGTAGCCCACCGTGGCCGAGGTCGTGCCCTGCTTGACCATGTATTCGGCGGCCAGGCGGTCGACGTCGTTCGTTGTGATGCCGGGCTTGATGAGGGGGGTGAGGTAGTCCAGCACCTCGGAAGCCAGGCGGCAAGCGACCCGCATGGCTTCGATGCCTGCGGCGTCTTTGTAGGTAATGCTCATCCCGGAATTATCCCATTCAGCAAGCTAAAATTCCGGGTTAACGCGGATGACCCCAGTCAGCGGCCATCCGCCTCGATTCTTTGATTCCCAACGCGGCCCCAAGGCCCCCTTCGACCGTGACGCAGCCCGCATCCCAAGCCCTTCCCGTCGTAACCCTGTTCGAGGGCGGCAGCGCGCTCAGCGATTTCCGTGCGCGGCAGCTGCTGCCCAAGCTGCAAGCCATCGAGCCGCGCATCGAAGGCGTTGCCGCCCGTTTCGTGCACCTTGTGGTCACCGATGCCGCCCTGGGCGCCGCCGATCACGACCGATTCGCCGCGCTGCTGACCTATGGCGAACCTTTCGAGGCGCTGGCCAAGGCCAGCACCTCCGTGGTCGTCACCCCGCGCCTGGGCACCGTGTCGCCCTGGGCTTCCAAGGCCACCGACATTGCCCACAACTGCGGGCTGGCGCTCCGCCGTGTCGAGCGCGTCACGCAATACCACCTCAAGCTCAAGTCGCCGCTGATCGGCAAGGCGCCCGTGCTCGAAGGCGATCTGCTGGCCGCCGTGGCCGGTCCGCTGCATGACCGCATGACCGAATCGGTGCTCGCCACGGTGGAACAGGCCGCGAGCCTCTTCAGCGAGTTGCCAGCACAGCCCATGGCGCTGGTCGACGTGCAAGCCGGCGGCCGCAGCGCGCTGGTAGCGGCCAACACCGGCTTCGGTCTTGCGTTGGCCGAGGACGAGATCGACTACCTGGTCGAAGCCTTCACCCGGCTCGGCCGCAATCCGAGCGACGTCGAACTGATGATGTTCGCGCAGGCCAACAGCGAGCACTGCCGCCACAAGATTTTCAATGCCCAGTTCACCATCGATGGCAAGGCGCAGCCGCAGAGCCTGTTCTCGATGATCCGCCATACCGAGAAGCAGAACCCGCAGCACACAGTCATTGCGTATGCGGACAACGCGTCGGTGATGGAAGGCACGACCATCGAGCGCTTTGTCGCTCGATCGGATTCGCAAAGCTATCAAAAAGATAGCGCTCTGAGCCATGTGCTCATGAAGGTGGAAACGCACAACCACCCGACTGCCATCTCCCCATTCCCCGGCGCCTCGACGGGCGCAGGCGGCGAGATCCGCGACGAAGGCGCCACCGGCCGTGGCTCCAAGCCCAAGGCCGGCCTGACCGGCTTCACGGTGTCCAGGCTCTGGCCGGAAGAGGGCCACTACGGCAAGCCCGAACACATCGCGAGCCCGCTGCAGATCATGACCGAAGGCCCCCTGGGCGGCGCCGCGTTCAACAATGAATTCGGCCGGCCCAACCTGCTCGGCTACTTCCGCGAATACGAGCAGACGGTGGCCAGCGACCTTGACACCGTGCAGCGCGGCTATCACAAGCCCATCATGATCGCGGGCGGCCTCGGCAGCATCGACGCCACGCAGACCAAGAAGATCCAGTTCCCGGCCGGCTCGCTGCTGATCCAGCTCGGCGGCCCCGGCATGCGCATCGGCATGGGCGGCAGCGCCGCCAGCTCGATGGCGACCGGCGCCAACGCGGCCGAGCTCGACTTCGATTCGGTGCAGCGTGGCAACCCGGAAATCGAACGCCGCGCGCAAGAGGTCATCAACCATTGCTGGCAGCAGGGCGCCGCGAACCCGATCCTCGCGATCCACGACGTGGGCGCGGGCGGCCTGAGCAATGCCTTCCCCGAGCTGACCAACGACGCCGGCCGCGGCGCGCGCTTCGACCTGCGCGCCGTGCCGCTCGAAGAGTCGGGCATGGCGCCGAAGGAAATCTGGTGCAACGAGAGCCAGGAGCGCTACGTGCTGGCCATCGCACCGGAATCGCTCGATCAGTTCAAGGCCTTCTGCGAGCGCGAGCGCTGCCCGTTCTCGGTGGTGGGCGTGGCGACCGAGGAGCGCCAGCTGCTGGTAGCCGATGAAGGCGCCGCGGTGCAGCCTGTCGACATGCCGATGGACGTGCTCCTGGGCAAGCCGCCCAAGATGCATCGCGACGTCAAGACCGTGGCGCGCAGCTTCAAGCCACTGGACCTCACCGGCGTTGATCTGCAGAAGGCTGCCATCGACGTGCTCTCGCACCCGACCGTGGCCTCCAAGCGCTTCCTGATCACCATCGGCGACCGCACTGTGGGCGGCCTGAGCCATCGCGACCAGATGGTCGGCCCGTGGCAGGTGCCCGTGGCCGATTGCGCCGTCACGCTGGCCGACTACAAGGGCTTTGCGGGCGAGGCGATGAGCATGGGCGAACGCACGCCGCTGGCCGCGCTCGACGCGCCGGCTTCGGGCCGCATGGCCGTGGCCGAGGCCATCACCAACCTGCTGGCCGCGCCGATCGAACTCTCGCGCGTCAAGCTCTCGGCCAACTGGATGGCGGCTTGCGGCGAGCCCGGTGAAGACGCCGCGCTGTACGAAACCGTCAAGGCCGTGGGCCTGGAACTGTGCCCGGCGCTGGGCGTGTCGATTCCGGTCGGCAAGGATTCGCTGTCGATGCGCACGCAGTGGAAAGACGGCGGCGAGGCGAAGAAGGTTACTTCGCCCGTCAGCCTGATCGTCACCGCATTCGCGACGCTCGCCGACGTGCGCGGCACGCTCACGCCGCAGCTCGATGCCGAAGAGGCCGACACGACTCTGGTGCTCATCGATCTGGGCCGCGGCCAGCACCGCATGGCCGGCAGCATCCTGTCGCAGACGCTCGGACAGAGCGGTGACACCGTGCCCGATCTCGACGACCCCACGCAGCTCGTGGCGCTGGTCAACGCAGTAAATGCGCTGCGTGCCGACGGCAAGATCCTCGCCATGCACGACCGCAGCGACGGCGGCCTGTTCGCCACCGCCTGCGAAATGGCCTTTGCCGGCCATGTCGGCGTGGCACTCAATGTCGACATGCTGGTCACCGAAGGCGACGGCATCTCCGACAGCCGCATGGAAACCGGCGACGCCAAGAACTGGGCGCAACAGGTCAGCGCGCGGCGCGAAGAGCTCACGCTCAAGGCGCTGTTCAACGAAGAACTCGGCATGGTGCTGCAGGTGCGCACCGCCGAGCGCAACGACGTGATGCAGGTGCTGCGCGCCCACGGCCTCAGCGCCCACAGCCACTTCGTCGGCAAGACCCGGCCCGCCAGCTCGACCATGGATGCGGGCAAAGGCAAGCTCGAAGTCTGGCGCGATGCGAAGTCGGTGTTCAGCGCCACGCTGCACGACCTGCACCAGGTGTGGGATTCGGTCAGCTGGAAGATCGCCCGCGAGCGCGACAACCCCGCATGCGCCGACGCCGAGCACGCCGCAGCCGGTGAGCCGAGCGACCCCGGCATGCACGTCTTTCTCCCTCTCCCTCTGGGAGAGGGCAGGGGTGAGAGCAGCATCAACGCCCCCGCAATCCTTCAGCATCGCCCCAAGGTCGCCATCCTGCGCGAACAAGGCGTCAACTCGCACGTCGAGATGGCCTACGCCTTCACCGAAGCCGGCTTCGAAGCCTACGACGTGCACATGACTGACCTGCAGGCAGGCAGGGCGGACCTCGCCAACTTCAAGGGCGTGGTGGCCTGCGGTGGTTTCAGCTATGGCGATACGCTGGGCGCCGGCATCGGCTGGGCGCGCAGCATCACCTTCAACCCGAAGCTCGCCGAACAGTTCAAGGCCTTCTTCGGCCGTGAAGACACCTTCGGCCTGGGCGTGTGCAACGGCTGCCAGATGTTCGCCGAATTGGCCGACATCATTCCGGGCGCCGAAGCCTGGCCGCGCTTCACCACCAACCAGAGCGAGCGCTTCGAGGCACGCCTGTCGATGGTCGAGGTACTCGAATCGCCCAGCATCTTCTTCGCGGGCATGGCCGGCAGCCGCCTGCCCATCGCGGTGGCGCATGGCGAGGGCTATGCCAACTTCAAGCACCGCGGCGATGCAGCCAAGGCCATTGGTGCGATGCGCTTTGTGGACAACCACGGCCAGCCCACCGAGCAATACCCGTTCAATCCGAACGGCAGCACGGGCGGCCTGACGTCGGTCACCACGCCGGACGGCCGCTTCACCGCCGTCATGCCGCACCCCGAGCGCGTGTTCCGCAACATCCAGATGAGCTGGACTTCGGGCGACCGCAGTGCACTGAGCCCCTGGATGCAGATCTGGCGCAATGCGCGCCGCTGGGTGGGCTGATCGACGCAAGCCCGCCACGCGGCGGGCAACAAAAAAGCGGCCCGCGGGCCGCTTTTTTCATGGGGCTGCAAGGCTCCCGGTCTTACTCGACCTTTGCCTTGGCGCGCAGTTCTTCCTGGTACTTCTGCAGGCGCTGCTGCTGCAACTGCTGCGTGATCTGCGGCTTCACTTCTTCCAGCTTGGGAAGCTGCGCCTGGCGGATGTCGTCGACGCGAATGATGTGATAACCGAACTGCGTCTTGATTGGCGCAGGGGTGGTTTCGCCCTTCTTGAGCTTGATCATCGCTTCCGAGAACTCGGGCACGAAGCTCGCGGGGTTGGCCCAATCGAGGTCGCCGCCGTTGGCGCCCGATCCCGGGTCCTTGCTCTGCTTCTTGGCGATGTCCTCGAACTTGGCGCCCTTCTTCAGGTCGGCCATGATCTTCTTGGCCTGGTCTTCGGTTTCGACCAGGATGTGGCGGGCCTTGTATTCCTTGCCGCCGTTGGCCGCCACGAACTTGTCGTACTCGGCCTTCACGTCGGCGTCCGAGACCGGGCTGGTCTTGCGGTAGTTCTCGAACAGCGCGCGGATCAGGATGGCCTGGCGGGCGAGCTCGAGCTGGTTCTTGAAGTCTTCAGTGGCATCGAGTCCCTGTTTCTGCGCTTCTTGCATGAACACTTCGCGCGCGACGACTTCCTCGCGCAGTTGGCCCTGCATTTCCGGAGTGACCGGACGGCCGGCGGCCGCCAACTGCTGGGCCAGCACCTCCATGCGCGCCTTGGGCACGGGCTTGCCGTTGACGATGGCGGCGTTCTGCGCCATGGCCGCCACAGGAATCGCACCGAGCAGCGCTGCGGCCGCAACGGCCTGCAAGATTTGTTTTTTCATGGAATGAATATCAGGCTGGGGGAAATGCGCGTATGGGAAAAAGCGCGTGGAAAAAAGCGGATGAGACGACGGATCGAAGAAGAAGGGAGGGCGGGCCGCCGCGGCCATGTGGGCGGATGGCGGCATGCAACTGATCGAACGACTCAGAGCACCTCGATGGCAATGGCGTGCAGACCCTGCGCGATAAAAACTTGGAGGGCATCATACACAAGGCGATGTCGCGCCACCCGGGGCTTCCCTTCGAACAGTGGGGAAGCCACGCGAACCCGGAAATGCGTACCGCGACCCTCCGCGTTGGCGCCGGCATGGCCTGCATGGGCGCTGCTCTCGTCGATCACTTCCAGCACGGTGGGCTGGAGCGCTTCGCGCAGCGCTGCTTCGAGGTCGCGCGCCGTCGGCAAGGGGTGGTTCACTGCTGCGTTCATGCGGCGGGCTTGTCGTCGCCCTTGAGGTGCGGCGAGATGTAGAGCCCCTGTGCCACCAGGAAGACGACCGGAAACACATAGCCCCAGAGCTTGAAGTTGACCCAGGCCTCGGTGGTGAAGTACGCCGCCACGTAGCCGTTGATGATCGCCATGAAGAGGCAGTAGCCGATCCAGGCCACGTTGAGGCGGCCCCACACGCGGTCGGGCAGCTGCAGCTGCGAGCCCAGCAGCATCTTGAGGAAGTTCTTTTTCAGCGCCCAGAGCGCGACGGCCAGGGCGATGGCCATGGCGCCATAGAGCACCGTGGGCTTCCACTTGATGAAGCGGTCGTCATGCAGCACCAGCGTGAGCGTGCCGAACAAGAGGATCAGCACCAGCGTGGCCTTCTGCATGGCCTGCAGCTTGCGCTCCATGGCGTAGATGATGCCCATCTGCACCACGGTGGCGGCCATGAGCACGCCGGTGGCGGTGTAGATGTCGCCCAGCTTGTAGGCGCCGAAGAACAGCAGGATCGGAAAGAAGTCGAGGATCAGTTTCATGCGCTGGAGAGGGCTGGTTGGTTATTTCTTCTGGAAGTCCAGCGAGGCGGAATTCATGCAGTAGCGGAGGCCGGTTTCGGTGGGGCCGTCGGGGAACACGTGGCCCAGGTGGGCGCCGCAGTTTGCGCAGACGTTCTCGGTGCGCACCATGCCATGCGAGCGGTCGACGATGTTCTTGATGGCACCCGGCACAGCCTCTTGCGAGAAGCTGGGCCAGCCGCAACCCGCGTCGAACTTGGTCGACGCCTCGAACAACTTGGCGCCGCAGCAGATGCAGTGGTACGTGCCGTCTTCCCAGTGCGCCTCGTACTTGCCGGTGAAGGGGCGCTCGGTGGCCGCATGGCGCGTGACCTCGAAGGCCGCGGGCTCAGCGCCTTTTTCAGCGAGCAGGGCTTTCCATTCGGCGTCGGTTTTCTCTACGGGAGTGGTCATGATGAGCAGCTGATTTCGATCGTGGAGGCCCAGTCGGGCGGAAACCCGGCATAGGCGTCGGAGCCGGGATGTTCTTCAAATGGGGTTTCGAGCAGTGTCAGCAAGGTTGCCACACCCGAGAAGTCCTTTTGGCCAGCCGCTTCGATGGCTTGCTGGCCCAGGTGGTTCCTCAACACGTATTTAGGGTTCGATTTGAGCATCAGATCGCCGGCTTCCGAACGTGATGCCTGCCCATGGCGCTCTGAAAACGATAGCAACCAGGCGTCGAAGCCGGCGCGGTCCAGGAACAGATCACGCACCGGCTCGGCGCTGCCTCCAGCCATGTGCTGCGAAAGGCGGCGCCAGAAGATCGTGTAGTCGACCTTTTCCGCGGCCAAGAGCTTCAATACGCCTTCGATCAGCGCGCGATCGCCTTCGGCCGGCCCGGCGAGCCCGAGCTTGGCGCGCATTCGGCTCTCGAACTCGCTCGGAAACACCGTCTTGTACGACTCCAGCGCGGCCACCGCGATTTCCTGGTCGCCGATCAGCGGCAGCAGCGCCTGCGCCAGGCAGAACAGGTTCCAGTAGGCCACGTTGGGCTGCTGGTTGAAGGCATAGCGCCCGCTGGTGTCGCTGTGGTTGCAGACGTGGCGCGGGTCGAACCCGTCCAGGAACTGGAACGGTCCGTAGTCGATGGTGAGCCCGAGGATGCTCATGTTGTCGGTATTCATCACGCCATGGCAAAAGCCCACGGCCTGCCACTGGGCGAGCAGGGCGGCGGTACGCTCACTCACCGCTTCGAGAAAGGCGGCGTAGGCGTTGCCATTGAAGCGCTCCGTGGTGCGGCAAGCCGGGTAGTAGCGGTCGATCACGTAGTTGGCCAGGGCACGCAGTTCGGCATCCCTCTGGTTGGCCGCAAAGTGCTCGAAATGTCCGAATCGCACGAAGCTGGGCGCCACGCGGGTCACCACAGCCGAGGTTTCCGGTACTTCGCGGTACACGGGCGCGTCGGAGCCTGTCACGCACAGTGCCCGGGTGGTCGGGATGCCGAGGCCGTGCATGGCCTCGCTGCAGAGAAATTCGCGGATGCTCGAACGCAGCACGGCACGGCCGTCGCCGCCGCGCGAGTAGGGGGTACGGCCCGCGCCCTTGAGCTGCACTTCGAGCCCACCCGCCGTCTCGCCCAGCATGATCGCGCGGCCATCGCCGAGCTGGCCGGCCCAGACGCCGAACTGGTGGCCGCTGTACACGGTAGCAAAGGGCCGCGTTCCCGCGACGGGCACGTTGCCGGTCAGGGCGGCCAGTGTGCTGTCCGATTGCCGCCAGCCGGCCGGAAGGCCGAGCTCGCGCGCCATCGCCTCGCTGTGCCCCACCCAGTAGGGATCGGGCAGCGGCGTCGGCCGCAATTCGGTGAGAAACGCGGGTCCCAGCGCCAGGAATCCGGGTTTCCATTGCAATCCCAGGTCGGCGGCGACCGTGTCTTCAGCAAGCAAGCTCATGACGGCATTGTCCGGCAGAGCGCGTAACCCCTTGCGGCGCGGGCCATCGCGCTCTTGCAAAGGGTCAATGAGGGTCAGTGGGCGAGTGCCGGCATGTCCCAGATCCGTGCCCGGTATTGGGCGGGCGGCAGGCCGAACCAGCGTTTGCAGGCCCGGAAGAAGTTGCTGCTGTCGACAAAGCCCAGCATGTCCGCCACCGCGGTGAGCGTGTGCCGGTCTTCCGCCAGGTACTGCCGCGCGAGCTCGCGGCGGGTGCGGTCGAGCAGCGACTGGAACGACACCGACTCTTCCTGCAGCCGACGCTGGAGCGTGCGCTCCGCCAGCCCGAGGCCGGCGGCCACGTCCTGCCGGCGCGGTTCGCCCTGCGGCAGCCGGCGCGCGATCTCGGCGCACACCAGGGTGCTGGTCGTGGTCTGGCCCAGCAGGTTCAACTGGTCGTCCAGCAGGTGCTCCTGCATCTCACCCAGCACGGGATGATGGGTGGGCAGCGGCATGGCCAGGTCGGTGCTCGACAGCAGCATGCGGTTGGCTGCGGCGTTGAATCGCACGTCGCAGCCGAAAGCCTCGCGATGCAGCCTGTCGCTGGTCGGCCCAGGGTAGACGAACTCCATGGCCAGCGGCTGCAGCCCGCGCCGCGTGAGCCATTGACATTGCACGAGCGTGGTCAGGAGGGCGTATTCGACGCGCTGGCGCGGAATCGGCAAGCTGCCGCCGCTGTGCTCCATCACCAGCCAGCAACCGCGCGGATCGGGGTGCAGCGAGAAGGCAGTCGCGTCCGAGATCACAGCCATGTAGCGCGCCAGCCGCGCGAGCGCCGAGCCGAGGTCGGGGCTGCAGGCCATGGCATGGCCGACCGTGCCCAGCTTGCTGTGCGTGGCGGCCAGGTCGCGGTGCAGGCCGAGCGACGGTCTGCCGGCGCGCGCCACGGCAAGTTGCCAGAGCAGGGTGACTTCGTCGACGGGGATGCGGGCGTTCTGGCGGCGCAGCGAATCGGGATCGAAGCCAGCGGCCTGCAGCAGCGACGGCACGTTCAGTCCTTCGGCCTCGAACATCGAGAGCACGCCCTCAAGCCAGACGGCCGAACTGGTCCGGCCCTCTGGTTGCTGCGCGCAGCCGGGCCGGCGTTGCAGTCGGCGCTGGGCATGTGGCATGGAGGTTCCTGAAGTCATTGAATTGGCTCGCTTGCGATAGCGGGAGAAACGCAGTCTGTTCCTAGAATTTTCTGGCGGGTTCGGCCGGCCGGAGTATGGCCACCGGGCAACGATGCAGGAATTCCGGTTAACCCGGTGTGGACGCTTTGTCGACATCACGGGTTCGTGTACCTCCCGGCAGACCGTTCAGCATCGAGTTCCGCGTGCGGGTTTCTGTCATTGTGCGAACGACCGAAGATTGAGTGAATCCGTTGACCGCAAAGTTTTAGCAGCCATTTCACAAAAGAACAGGAGCCTTTAGATGCTGGGTTTGATGCAAGACCAACCGCTTTTGATCTCGTCGCTGATCGAGTTCGCCGAGCGTCACCATGGCGACGCCGAAATCGTCTCGCGCCGCGTCGAGGGCGATATCCACCGGAGCACCTGGAGCAAGATCGCGTCGCGCGCAAGGCAGGTCGCCAATGCGCTTGACGGCGAGCAACTGCTGTTCAGCGACCGCGTCGCCACCCTGGCCTGGAACGGCTACCGGCATCTGGAGCTGTATTACGGCGTGAGTGGCACCGGCCGCGTGCTCCACACCATCAATCCGCGCTTGCACCCCGACCAGATCGCATGGATCGCCAACCATGCCGAAGACCAGATCCTGTGCTTCGACCTGAGCTTCCTGCCGCTGGTGCAGGCGGTGCATGCCAAGTGCAGCACCGTGAGGAAATGGATTGCGCTTTGCGACGCCGACAAGCTGCCGGCCGACAGCGGCATTCCCAACCTCGTGAGCTACGAGGCCTGGATGAGCGGGCAATCGACCGATTACGACTGGCCGACCTTCGACGAGAACTCGGCGTCGAGCATGTGCTACACGAGCGGCACCACGGGCAACCCCAAGGCCGCCCTCTACAGCCACCGTTCGACGCTGCTGCACGCCTACGCGGCGGCACTGCCCGACGTGATGCGCATCTCGGCGCGCGACTCGGTGCTGCCCGTGGTCCCGATGTTCCACGTCAACGCCTGGGGCATCCCGTATTCGGCCGCGCTGGTCGGTGCGAAGATCGTGTTCCCCGGTCCGGCGCTCGACGGCAAGTCGGTGTTCGAACTCATCGAGTCCGAAGGCGTGACCTTCGCGGCCGGCGTGCCCACCGTGTGGCAAATGATGCTCGGCCACATGCAGGCCAACGAGCTGAAGTTCTCCACCCTCGACCGCACCGTCATTGGCGGTTCGGCCTGCCCGCCGGCCATGATCCGCGCGTTCCAGGATGTCTACAAGGTCGAGGTGCTGCATGCCTGGGGCATGACCGAGATGAGCCCCCTGGGCACGCTGTGCACGCTCAAGAACAAGCATCTCGCGATGCCGGCCGATGCGCAGCTTGCAATCCGCCTGAAACAGGGCCGCGCGATTTACGGCGTCGACATGAAGATCGTCGACGGCAACGGCAAGGAACTGCCCTGGGACGGCAAGGCCTTTGGCGACCTGCTGGTCAAGGGGCCGTGGGTCGTGAAGGAATACTTCAAGGGCGAGGGCGGCGATCCGCTCGTTCCCGACGAGCAGGGCCGCGGCTGGTTCCCCACAGGCGACGTCGCCACCATCGATCCCGACGGCTATCTTCAGATCACCGACCGCAGCAAGGACGTGATCAAGTCCGGCGGCGAATGGATCAGTTCCATCGAGGTCGAAAACATCGCCGTCGCGCATCCGGCCATCGCCATGGCCGCATGCATCGGCGTGGCGCACCCCAAGTGGGATGAGCGACCGATCGTCGTGGTGACGAAGAAGCCCAATGCCGAAGTCACGCGCGAAGAGCTGCTCAAGTTCTACGAAGGCAAGACAGCCAAGTGGCAGATCCCCGACGACGTGGTCTTCGTCGAGGCAATTCCGCTCGGCGCCACCGGAAAGATTCTCAAGACAAAGTTGCGCGAACTGTTGAAAGACTACAAGTTGCCGGCTGCATAGGCGCGCGCTGTCGCGCAGGCGATAGCCAGGCCGCTTTGGCGGCCCTGCTTGCGGGCATTCCCTGTGCGGCGAAAAAACCGGCGCTTGTACGCTGCCATCTCGGCCCCTTACCCTGGAGACTCTTCATGCCCCGTGCTATCAAGTCAGTAGCTTTCTGTGCAATGCTGCTCAGCGCCACAGCCTCTTTCGCCCAGAAGGGCGAGACCGTCAAGGTCGCCTGGCTCGATCCGCTGTCGGGGCTGATGGCGGCGGTGGGGACCAACCAGCTCAAGACCACGCAGTTCATGGTCGAAGAGTTCAACAAGAAGAACACCTCCGGCGTGAAGTTCGAACTCATCGCCATCGACAACAAGTTGAGCCCGCAGGAAACCACCAGCGCGCTGCGCTCGGCCATGGACCAGGGTGCGCGCTACGTGATGCAGGGCAACGGCTCCGGCCCCGCATTGGCCATCATCGATGCGCTCGAAAAGCACAACGCGCGCAACCCGGGCAAGGAGCTGGTCTACATCAACTATGCGGCGGTCGACCCCGACCTCACCAACAGCAAGTGCAGCTACTGGCACTTTCGCCTCGATGCCGACACCTCCATGAAGATGGAGGCGCTGACCACCTTCATGAAGGACCTGCCTGAAATCAAGAAGGTCTACCTGCTCAACCAGAACTACGCCCACGGCCAGCAGGTCTCCAAGTTCGCCAAGCAGAATCTGAAAGACAAGCGCCCCGACATCGAGATTGTTGGCGACGACCTTCATCCCCTGGCTCAGGTGCGCGACTTCGCACCCTACATCGCCAAGATCAAGGCTTCGGGTGCCGATTCGGTCATCACCGGCAACTGGGGCTCCGACCTGGCGCTGCTCATCAAGTCGGCCAACGATGCCGGCCTGAACAACGTCAAGTTCTACACCTACTACGCCTACGGCACCGGGGCGCCGACCGCCATGGGTTCCGGCGCCGACGGGCGTGTGTTCGTGGTGGGCTACGGCCACTACAACATGGGCGGCGACATCCAGCGGATCATGGGCGAATACAAGAAGAAGATGAATGACGACATGGTGCAGACGTCGATCTATCACGCCTTCGCGATGCTCGACACCGCCTTCGTCAGGGCCCGCTCCACCGATCCCGTGAAAGTGGCGGCCACCATGGAAGGCATGAAGTTCAAGAGCTTCAACGGCGAGATCGAGATGCGCAAGGCCGACCACCAGCTGCAGCAGGGCCTGTGGATCACCAAGTGGCAGAAGGCGGGCGGCAAGTTCCCTTATGACGCCGAGAACACGGGCTACACGATGGCACCGGTGAAGTATTACGAATCGTATGTGGCCAGCACGCCCACCACCTGCCAGATGAAGCGCCCGTAAGGCGTTTTGCAAACGCATTTCCTACCCATGGGTAGCACCGTTCTAACCACCGGTAGCACCTCGTAGAAATGCAGTGTCGCCTGCGCGATAGAAACGGCCCTTGCAGCCGCCCTCTTACGGGCATTCCCTGAGGGGAGGGGCTGCAAACACTTGTACTCTCGTGCGGCCTTTTGAACGGTTTGACCAGGAGATATAGATCGTGAAGTTCGCTCTGAAAATCGCTACAGCAGCCATCCTTTCCGCAGCCGCCACCGGCGCGCTGGCGCAAAAAGGTGAAACCGTGAAGATTGCCTGGCTCGACCCGCTGTCCGGCCTGATGGCCGCGGTCGGTACCAACCAGCTCAAGACTTACCAGTTCCTGGCCGAGGAGTTCAACAAGAAGAACGCCGCCGGGGTCAAGTTCGAGATCATCGGCATCGACAACAAGCTGAGTCCGCAAGAGACCACCAGCGCACTGCGCTCGGCCCAGGACCAGGGCGCCCGCTACGTGCTCCAGGGGAATGGTTCAGGCGCGGCGCTGGCCATCATCGATGCGGTCGAGAAGAACAATGCCCGCAACCCCGGCAAGGAACTGCTGTACATCAACTACGCCGCAGTCGACCCAGACCTGACCAACAGCAAGTGCAGCTACTGGCACTTCCGGCTCGATGCCGATACCTCCATGAAGATGGAAGCGCTGACCACCTTCATGAAGGACCAGCCGGACGTCAAGAAGGTCTACCTGCTCAACCAGAACTATGCGCATGGCGTTCAGGTCGCCAAGTTCGCCAAGGAAAACCTCGCACGCAAGCGGCCCGACGTGCAGATCGTCGGCGAGGATCTCCACCCGCTGGCCCAGGTGCGCGACTTCGCTCCCTACATCGCCAAGATCAAGGCTTCGGGTGCTGATACCGTCATTACCGGCAACTGGGGTTCCGACCTCGCCTTGCTGATCAAGTCGGCCAACGATGCTGGCCTGAACAACGTCAACTTCTACACCTACTACGGCAGCGTGAGTGGCACGCCGACCGCTATGGGCACAGCGTCAGCCGGCAAGGTGTACCAAGTGAGCTACGGCCACTACAACATGGGTGGCGATATCCAGCGCCTGGCGGTCGAGTTCAACAAGAAGTTCAAGGAAGACCTGTACACCTCGTCAGCCTATACGGCACTGCTGATGCTGAGCGAGGCCTTCGCCAAGGTGAAGTCAACCGATCCCGTCAAGGTGGCTGCCGCGCTGGAAGGCATGAAGTTCAAGAGCTTCAATGGCGAAGTCGAAATGCGCAAGGCCGATCACCAGTTGCAGCAGGGCCTGTACGTCGCCAAGTGGGAGAAGGCAGGGGGCAAATTCCCGATCGACGCGGAAGGAACGGGTCACACCTTCGTGCCCGTGAAGTACTACGAGCCGTACGTCGCGAGCACGCCCACCTCGTGCCAGATGAAGCGACCTAACAATTCCTGATTGCCTGATCGCGCGCTGACCGGTCGAGGCCCGACTTCACCACTCGGGCCTTTTTCTTTTCCAACCGACACGAAAGACCGATGAACGTCGAATTCTTCGTCATCTCACTGCTCAACGGCGTCAGCTACGGGCTGTTGCTGTTCATGCTGAGCTCTGGCCTTACGCTGATCTTCAGCATGATGGGTGTGCTCAATTTCGCGCACGCCAGCTTCTACATGCTCGGTGCGTACATTGCGTACACGCTGTCGGGCATCATCGGCTTCTGGCCGGCGCTCTTCATCGCGCCGCTCTTGGTGGGCCTGCTGGGCGCCGCCTTCGAGCGCTACAGCCTGCGCCGGGTCCACAAGTTCGGCCACGTGCCCGAGCTCCTGGTGACCTTCGGCCTTTCGTACTTGATTCTCGAGCTGGTTCAGCTTGCCTGGGGGCGCTCGACGGTGCCCTACGGCCTGCCGCCGCAGTTGCAGGGACCGCTGTTCTCGCTTTACGGCACGCAGTTTCCCAAGTCGCGCTCGTTCATCATGCTGGTGGCGGTGCTGATGCTCATCTCGGTGTGGCTGCTGCTCACGCGCACGCGCATCGGCCTGGTCATCCAGGCGGCGCTCAAGCACCCCGACATGGTCGAGGCGCTGGGGCACAACGTGCCGCGGGTCTTCATGCTGGTGTTCGGCGGCGGTGCCGCGCTCGCGGGTCTCGCAGGCGTGGTGGGTGGCAACACCTACGTCACCGAACCGGCCATGGCCGCGTCCGTGGGCTCGATCATCTTCGTGGTGGTGGTGGTCGGCGGCATGGGATCGCTGGCCGGCGCGTTCCTCGCGTCGCTGCTGATCGGCATCATCCAGACCTTCGCGGTGGCCATGGACCAGTCGTTTGCCGGTGGCCTGCAGATGCTGGGCGTTGCCGTGACAGACCAGACATTCGGCTACGAACTGCTCAAGCTCACGATCTCGCAGGTCGCGCCGATCCTGCCGTACCTGTTTCTTGTGCTGATCCTCATCTTCAGGCCCAAGGGCTTGTTGGGCACGCGGGAGGATTGAATGACACAAGCACAGTCTCCCACCATCGCCGCCGACCCTCGCACCAACCCTCTTGCGACAGCAGAGGGCACAAGAAAGGGTGGAACCGAAATGACATCGACGACCGCAGCCCCGACCACGCAGTACTACCGCTTCAAGCCCTGGAACATCGGGCGCTTCCTGATCTGGTCGCTGTTTGCCGTCGTGCTGATCATCTCGCCGCTGGTGTTCAAGAGCAGCCTCGCGCTCACCATGCTTTCGCAGATGGGCTATCTCATCATCATCTGCCTGAGCTACAACATCCTGCTGGGGCAGGGCGGCATGCTGAGTTTCGGCCATGCGGTGTACGTTGGTCTTGGCTCCTTCCTTGCCATCCATGCGATGAACATGGGCGGCAAGGGCGGGCTGCAGATTCCGCTGGTGGCCATTCCCCTGGTAGGCGGCCTGGCCGGCATGTTCTTTGCCATCCTGCTGGGCTTCGTCACCACCAAGAAGTCGGGCACCACCTTCGCGATGATCACCATGGGCATCGGCGAGCTGGTGGCTTCCATGGCGCTGATGTTCCCGAGCTTCTTCGGCGGCGAGGGCGGCATCACCACCGACCGCGTCTACGGCCCGACCTTCTTCGGCTTCAACTTCGGTTCGCAGATCCAGGTGTACTACCTGATCGCCGCCTATTGCTTCGTCTGCACCGCGCTCATGTATGCCTTCACCGGCACGCCGCTCGGCCGCATGCTGAACGCGGTGCGCGACAACCCAGAGCGCGTGGAGTTCATCGGCTACAACACGCAGCGCGTGCGCTACTTCGCATTCATCATCGCGGGCTTCTTCGCCGGCATCGGTGGCGGGCTGGCGTCGATCAACTTCGAGATCGTGAACGCGGCCGACAGCCTGAGCGCCATCCGCTCGGGCGGCTACCTGCTGTTCACCTTCCTGGGCGGCGCGGTGTTCTTCTTCGGTCCGATCATCGGCGCGGTGCTGCTGGTGTTCGCGTCGATCCTGCTGTCGGAGCTTTCCAAGGCTTGGCAGCTCTACTTCGGCCTGGTGTTCGTGTTCATGGTGATGTTCGCGCCCGGCGGCATCGCCAGCCTGGTGATGATGAACCTGCGGGTCGCCAAGTTCGGCAAGTTCGACCGCTTCTGGCTGCTGTACGTCGCGCTCGCGGTGGCACTGGTGCCGGTCGTCGTCGGCGCCGCTGCGCTCATCGAGATGATCTATCACATCCAGCTCAACGCGGCGATGGGCCCCAACCTGAACTTCTTCGGGCTGACGCTCGATACGTCGGGCATGCCAAGCTGGCTGATCGCGGCGGCCATCCTGGCGGTTGGCCTCGGGGCACTCGAGGTGGCGCGCCGCCGCTTCGTGCGTGTCTGGGGCCGGGCACAGGAAGAAATCGAAGTAGAAATCAAACGTCGGGAGGCGGCGTAATGAGCGCGCAACACGCACTGGAACTGAAGGCGCTGCGCAAGAATTTCGGCAAGACCGAAATCATCCGCGGCGTGGACCTGGCGGTGAACGCCGGGGAACGCGTGGCCATCATCGGCCCGAACGGAGCGGGCAAGTCGACGCTGTTCAACCTCATCAGCGGACGGCTGGCCCCCACCAGCGGCGAAGTGCTGCTGAACGGCGATCGCATCGACGGCAAGAAGCCCTTCGAGATCAACCGGCTGGGCCTGTCGCGCAGCTTCCAGATCACCAACATCTTTCCGAAGCTCAGCGTGTTCGAGAACCTGCGCTGCGGGGTGCTGTGGAGCCTGGGCTACCGCTACACCTTCCTGCGCTTTCTCTCGAACCTGGACGACGCCAATGCGCGCACCGAAGAGCTCATCAAGCAGATCGGACTGGAACGCAAGCGCGACGTGCACGCGGTGAACCTCACCTATGCCGAGCAGCGTGCACTCGAAATTGGCGTGACGATCGCCGGCGGCGCCGGCGTCATTCTCCTGGACGAGCCCACGGCCGGCATGAGCAAGACCGAGACCTCGCACTTCATCTCGCTCATCAAGCACGTCACGGTCGGCAAGACGCTGCTCACGGTCGAGCACGACATGGGCGTGGTCTTCGGCCTGGCCGACAAGATCGCGGTGGTGGTGTATGGCGAGGTGATTGCCTTCGACACGCCGGCGGCTGTTCGCGCCAATGCGCGGGTGCAGGAGGCTTACCTCGGCTCTTCGGTGGCCGACGCACAAAGCCAGGGACACTGACATGCTGAAGCTTCACGACATCCACGCCTATTACGGCAAGAGCCATGTGCTGCATGGCGTTTCCTTCAACGTCGGGGCGGGCGAGATCGTCGCGCTGCTGGGCCGCAACGGCTCCGGCCGCTCGACTACCGCCAAGGCCATCATGGGCCTGGTGCATGCCGAGGGCACGCTGCGCTGGAAAGACCAGGACATCCTGCGCAGGAAGGCGTACGAAATCGCCCACCTGGGCATCGGCTACGTGCCCGAGAACCGCGACATCTTTCCCAAGCTCACGGTGCACCAGAACCTGCTCCTGGGGCAAAAGGGCTCGGGCAAGGGCAGCCGCTGGTCGTTCGACGACATGTACGGCATGTTCCCGCGCCTGAAGGAGCGCCAGCACACCGAGGCCGGCGTGCTCTCGGGCGGCGAGCAGCAAATGCTCACGCTGTGCCGCACCCTCATGGGCGACCCCGACCTGATCATCATCGACGAGCCGACCGAAGGGCTTGCGCCGAAGATCGTCGAGCTGGTAGGGCAGTACCTGAAGACGCTCAAGAACAAGGGTATTTCGGTGCTGCTGATCGAGCAGAAGCTGACCATTGCAATGCAGATCTCCGACCGTGCGCTGGTCATGGGGCACGGCAGCATCGTGTTCGACGGCACCCCCGACAGCCTGCGTGCCGACGCGACCACTCGCAAAGAGTGGCTCGAAGTCTAGGGCTTGCCCCCAGGCTTCGCGCACGCGCTTTTTCCACCCCCGCTCGGGGGCAACACCAGCGGCCCGGCAGAGCCGGTTCCGCGGTGTTCCTGGAACGGGCTGTAACCTTTAATGAGTCTTGTCTCGGCAGCGACTGCGTGCCATTGTGAGGCCACGCGAAACGCCTAGAATCCTCGAAAAAGAACACTCGTGCTTTTTCCTCTTTTTCTTCACACACCAAGGAACGCAGCATGACGGCTGAATACAAAGTGCTCGGCGATGTCGCCGTGATCACACTGACCAACCCGCCGGTCAACGGTCTCGGTTTTTCGACCCGCATCGGCATCACCGATGGGCTGTCGAAAGCCAATGCCGACGACGCCGTCAAGGCCATCGTCATCACGGGCGCAGGCAAGGCCTTCTCGGGCGGTGCGGACATCAAGGAATTCGGCACGCCCAAGGCGCTGCAGGAGCCCAACCTGCTGAGCGTGATCCTCGCGCTCGAAGCTTCGCCCAAGCCCATCGTTGCGGCCATTCACTCGGTGTGCATGGGCGGCGGCCTCGAGCTGGCCCTGGGCTGCCATTACCGCGTCGCGGCTCCCGGTACCAGCGTCGCGCTGCCTGAAGTCAAGCTCGGCCTCATTCCCGGCGCCGGCGGCACGCAGCGCCTGCCGCGCGTGCTGGGCGTGGAAACCGCGCTCAACATGATCGTGAGCGGCGAGTCCGTCAAGAGCGAACTGCTGGCCAGCCTGCCGGGGCAGAAGCTGTTCGACAAGCTCGCGGCCTCGCCCGAGTCGGTGTTCGAAGAAGCTATTGCATTCGCCAAGAGCGTGGCCGGCAAGACCGGCGACGCATTGCCGCTGGTGCGCAACCTGCCGTGCAAGCATCCGCAAGGCGACGCCTACTTCCAGTTCGCCAAGAACATGGTCGGCGGCATGTCGAAGAACTACCCTGCGCCGCTGCAGTGCGTGGAGGCCGTGCAAGCCGCCACCAAGATGAAGTTCGACGCCGGCATGGCCGAAGAGCGCCGGATCTTCACCTCGCTGATGTTCACGCCCGAATCTCTGGCGCTGCGCCACCTGTTCATGGCCGAGCGCGCGGCCTCCAAGATCCCCGACGTGGCCGACGACACGCCCAAGCGCGAAGTCAAGTCGGTCGGCGTGATCGGCGCCGGCACCATGGGCGGCGGCATCTCGATGAACTTCCTGAACGCGGGCATCCCCGTCAAGATTCTCGAGATGAAGCAGGAAGCCCTCGACCGCGGCATTGCCACCATCAAGAAGAACTACGAATCGCAGGTCAAGAAAGGCAAGCTCAAGCAGGACAAGTACGAGCAGCGCATGGCTCTCTTGAGCACCACGCTGAGCTATGACGACCTGAAGGATGCCGACCTGATCATCGAAGCCGTGTTCGAGGAACTCGGCGTGAAAGAGAAGGTGTTCAAGGAACTCGACCGCGTGGCCAAGAAGGGCGCCATCCTGGCTTCCAACACCTCGACGCTCGACGTCGACAAGATCGCCTCGTTCACCGACCGTCCGCAGGACGTGGTCGGCATGCACTTCTTCAGCCCCGCCAACGTGATGAAGCTGCTCGAAGTGGTGCGCGGCAAGGAAACGGCCAAGGACGTTCTCGCCACCGTCATGGACATTGGCAAGAAGATCAAGAAGACGGCCGTGGTCTCGGGCGTGTGCGACGGCTTCATCGGCAATCGCATGATCGAGCAGTACTCGCGCCAGGCAGGCTTCCTGCTGGACGAAGGCGCCACGCCGCAGCAGGTCGACAAGGCCGTCGAGAAGTTCGGCTTTGCCATGGGCCCCTTCCGCATGGGCGACCTGGCCGGCAACGACATCGGCTGGGCGATTCGCAAGCGCCGCGCCGTGGAGTATCCGGACATGAAGTACAGCCGCACGGCCGACAAGCTGTGCGAGCTGGGCCGCTTCGGCCAGAAGACCGGAGCAGGGTGGTACGACTATCAGGCCGGCAAGCGCGACGCGATTCCGTCGGAGCTCGTCAATAAGATGATCGAGGACCACCGCAAGGAACTCGGCATCACGCCGCGCAAGATTTCCGACGAGGAAATCGTGCAGCGCCTGGTGTATGCGCTGGTGAACGAAGGCGCGCACATCCTCGAGGACGGCATTGCGTCGAAGTCGGGCGACATCGACATGGTGTACCTCACCGGCTACGGCTTCCCGATCTGGCGCGGCGGCCCGATGCACTACGCATCGCAGGTCGGCCTGTACAACGTCGCCGAAACCATGAAGCGCTTTGCCAAGAACCCGCGCGACGACGCCGAGTTCTGGCAGCCCGCGCCGCTGATCCAGAAGCTGGCTGCCGAAGGCAAGCAGTTCAGCTGACAGCAGATCCGGGACCTGGCCGCCTATGTTGAAACGCATCTTCCTCGGGCTGCTGCTGGTGCTCTTGGCACTGGCGGCGGCCGTGGCGGTCAAGACCTGGCGCACGCCGTCGCAGCAACTGGCGGTGGTGCCAGTGCCCAAGATCGAGATCGACGTGCAGGCTGCCGCAAAGCGGTTGGCCGGCGCGATTCCGATCCGGACCGTTTCAAGCCTCGACGATCCAGCCGGGAACCTGGCCGAATTCGACAAGCTGCATGCCTATCTCGCGCAGCAGTTTCCCAAGCTTCACGCCACCCTCAAGAAAGAAGTGGTCGGCCAGCGGGCGCTGCTCTATACATGGGCCGGCACCGATCCTGCGGCCAAGCCCATCGCGCTCATGGCGCACCAGGACATGGTGCCGATCGCACCGGGCACCGAGAAAGCCTGGACTGTCGACCCCTTCGCGGGCGAGATCAAGGACGGCTTCGTCTGGGGCCGCGGTACGCTCGACAATAAGGGCAACCTGTTCGCGCAGATGGAAGCCATCGAGCTGCTGATCGCGAGCGGCTTCAAGCCGAGGCAGACCGTCTACCTCGTGATGGGCGACGACGAAGAGGTGAGTGGCCTGCGCGGCGCGCTGCCGATTGCCGAACTGCTCAAGTCGCGCAACGTGCGGCTCGACTGGGTGCTCGACGAAGGCCTGCTGATCCTGGACGGCGTGCTGCCGGGATTGTCGAAGCCCGCGGCGCTCATCGGCCTTGCGGAGAAGGGCTACGGCACCTTCTTTCTATCGCTCGACACCGCCCCCGGCCATTCGTCGATGCCGCCGCAGCGCAGTGCCATCGGCAGCATGAGCGCCGCACTGGCGCGGCTCGAAGCCACGCCCATGCCCGGCGCCATCCAGGGTGTGGCCGCCCAGATGTTCGGCGCGCTCGCGCCTGAGATGGGCGGCGTCAACCGTGTGATGCTGTCCAACCTGTGGCTCACCGAGCCGCTGGTGCGCGGTCAGCTCGAAAAGAGCCCGAGCAGCAACGCCATGCTGCGTACGACCACGGCGCTCACCATCGTACGTGCCGGCAACAAGGACAACGTTCTGCCAGGCCGGGCCGAGGCGGCAGTCAACTTCCGCATCCTGCCGGGCGACACCATCGACAGCGTGGAGGCGCACCTGCGCAAGGCGCTGGGCAACGACGAGATCAAGATCAAGCGCTACCCGGGCAACTCCGAGCCATCGCCCGTGTCGCCGACCGACAGCACCGGCTACCGTGCCATCCAGCAGGCGGTGCGCCAGTCGTTTCCGGATGTCGTCGTGGCCCCCGGCCTCATGACCGCCGCCACCGATTCGCGCCATTTCAGCCTGGTGAGCGACGCGGTCTATCGCTTTTCGCCGTTCCGAATGAAGAGCGAAGACCTCGCGCGCTTCCATGGCAACAACGAACGCCTGGCCATCTCCAACTACGGCGAGATGATCGGCTTCTATCACCAGCTCCTGCGCAACACCAACGTCGCGCCGGCGCAATGACGACAACCCTCTTTCCCTTCCATCTTCAAAGGACCTCACCATGACCAGCGCCGTCATTGTTTCCACCGCCCGCACGCCGCTCGCGAAGAGCTGGAAGGGTGCCTTCAACATGACGCACGGCGCCACGCTTGGCGGCCACGCGGTTCAGCATGCCATTGCGCGCGCCGGCATCGAAGCCGCCGAAGTCGATGACGTGATCATGGGCTGCGCCACGCCCGAGGGTGCCACCGGCTCCAACATCGCACGCCAGGTCGCACTGCGCGCCGGCTGCCCCGTCACCACCTCGGGCATGACGATCAACCGCTTCTGCTCGTCGGGCCTGCAGACCATCGCCACCGCCGCGCAACGCATCATCGCCGGCGAAGGCGACGTGTACGTGGCCGGCGGCGTCGAGAGCATCTCGTGCGTGCAGAACGAAGCCAACAAGCACATGCTGGCCGACCCCTGGCTCGTGAAGCACAAGCCCGAGATCTACTGGAACATGCTGCAGACGGCCGAGCAGGTCGCCAAGCGCTACAACATCGGCCGCGACGCGATGGACGAATACGGCGCCGCCAGCCAGCAGAAGGCCACCGCCGCGCTCGAAGCCGGCCGCTTCAAGGACGAGATCGCACCGATCACCGTGCTGGCCGGCGTGGCCGACCCCGTGATGGGCCTGCGCACCAAGGAAGTCACCGTCGAGAATGATGAAGGCATTCGCGCCGGCACCACCAAGGAAGGCATCAGCGGCATTCGCCCGGCGCTGCCCGGCGGCCTGATCTCGGCCGGCAATGCCAGCCAGTTTTCCGACGGCGGCGGCGCCTGCGTGGTCGTCGACGAAAAGTACGCCCAGCAAAAGGGCCTGAAGCCGCTCGGCCGCTTCCTCGGTTTTGCCGTGGCCGGCTGCGAGCCTGACGAAATGGGCATCGGCCCCGTGTTCGCGATCCCGAAGGTGCTCAAGCGCCTGGGTCTCACGGTCAACGACATCGACCTGTGGGAACTGAACGAAGCCTTCGCGGTGCAGGTGATCTACTGCCGCGACAAGCTCGGCATCCCGGGCGATCGCCTGAACGTGGACGGCGGCGCCATTGCCGTGGGCCACCCCTACGGCGTGAGCGGCCAGCGCCTCACGGGCCATGCGCTCATCGAGGGCAAGCGCCGCGGCGCGAAGAAGGTGCTGGTCACGATGTGCATCGGCGGCGGCATGGGTGCGGCGGGCGTGTTTGAAGTTCTTTAACTCTCGCCCACCCGGCGGCGCATAGCGCGTCGCCGCCTTCGCCAACCCCGTTCAGGGGGCGACACCGGCGGGCCGGCTGAGCCGGTTCCGCGGTGTTCGTGGCACAGAACCCGCGCATCCATTCACACCGAGATCGATCATGAGCTTGCGTCCCACCCTCGACTTCCTGCTCTACGACTGGCTCGACGCCGAGTCGCTCAACCAGCGCGAGCGATTCGCCGATCACTCGCGCGAAACCTTCGATGCGGTGCTCGACACCTGTGAACGCATCGCACGCGAAAAGTACGCACCGGCGAATCGCATCGTCGATACGCAGGAGCCGCACTTCGATGGCGAGAAGGTCGTCCTGCCGCAGGCCACGCACGACGCGCACAAGGCTTTTGTCGAATCGGGAATGATGAGCGCGGCTCAGGACTACGACATCGGCGGCATGCAGCTGCCCTACACGTTGCAAGCCGCGGCCAACGGCTTCTTCGCGATGGCCTCGGTGAGCATCGGCTCGAACATGCTCACCAGCGGCAACGCCAACCTGCTGATGGTGCACGGCACCGAGATGCAGAAAGAAGTGTTCGCCAAGAACGAGTTTTCGGGCCGCTGGGCGGGCACCATGTGCCTCTCCGAGCCGCAGGCCGGTTCGTCGCTGAGCGATGTGGCCACGCGCGCCGTGCCCGATGGCGACGACCATCAGAACGATCCGCTCGGGCCGCGCTACCGGCTCACGGGCAACAAGATGTGGATCTCGGCCGGCGACCATGAGCTGACCGAGAACATCGTGCACATCGTGCTCGCCAAGATTCCGGACGCCAGCGGCAAGCTGGTGCCCGGCACGCGCGGCATCTCGCTGTTCATCGTGCCGAAGTGGCTGGTGAACGTGGAGAACCCTCACCCCGGCCCTCTCCCGCAAGCGGGAGAGGGGGAGGTCGGCAGCGTGAAGGTCACGCTGGGCAGCAGGAACGACGTGGCGCTGGCAGGCCTCAACCACAAGCTGGGCTGGCGGGGCACCACCAACACGCTGCTGAACTTCGGAGAGGGCAAGTACCCGGTTGGCGGCAAGGCGGGCGCGGTGGGCTACCTCGTCGGCGAGCCTGGCAAGGGCCTGCACTGCATGTTCCACATGATGAACGAGGCGCGCATCGGCGTCGGCACGGCCGCCACCATGCTGGGCATGGCCGGCTACTACGCCTCGCTCGACTATGCAAAGACCCGCCCGCAGGGCCGGCTCGTGAAGAAGCCCGAGGCGGGCGCCGGCAGCCAGGTCGTGAAGGACTCGGCCAGCCCGCAGGTGCGCATCATCGAGCACGCCGACGTGCGGCGCATGCTGCTTGCGCAAAAGGCGTACTGCGAAGGCGCACTGGCGCTGGAGCTGTACTGTGCCCGGCTGGTCGACGAGCAGAAGACCGGCGGTGCAGAGACCGCGGACGACGCGCGCCTGTTGCTCGAGGTGCTCACGCCCATCGCCAAGAGCTGGCCCAGCGAGTGGTGCCTGGAAGCCAATTCGCTGGCCATCCAGGTGCATGGCGGCTATGGCTATACGCGCGACTTTCCGGTGGAGCAGTATTGGCGCGACAACCGCCTGAACATGATCCACGAGGGCACCCACGGCATTCAGGCCGCCGACCTGCTGGGCCGCAAGGTGCTGATGGAAAAAGGCCGGGGCCTGCAATTGCTGGCCGGCCGCATCACCGACACCATCGGCCGCGCGGCCAAGGTGCCCGTGCTCGCGGGGCATGCCCAGGCGCTGGGCGCCGCGCTGCGGCGCATCGGCACTGCCACCGAGGCCGCCTGGTCCACTGGCGACCCGGCCGACGCGCTGGCCAACGCAGTGCCCTACATGCAGGCATTCGGCCATACCGTGCTGGCCTGGATCTGGCTGGACGTGGCGCGGCGTGCGCTGGAAATCGACGCAGAAAAGGCGAGGGCGGTAACAGCTGGCAAGATTGGCGCCACGGACTATTTCTTCCACTACGAGCTGCCGAAAATCGGCGCCTGGCTCAATGTGGTCGAGAGCCGCGACCCCACCTGTACAGCATTGCCCGAGGACGCTTTCTGATAATGGCCAACGCCCCTGCCGACAACACCACACCGAACCCCGTCAAACCGCCGAAGCCGCACGCCCGGCTCGAGAAGTGGATCTGGATCCTGATCTACGGCGGCCTGTTTCTCGTGATCCTCGGCATTGCCACGGGCCGCACCGCGCCGGCGATCGGCTGGTCGATGGCCGTGCCGGGCGGAGTGATCGCCCTCGTGGGCTTCGTGCTCATCTACGTGCGTTCGCGCCTCAATGACAAATAGGGAAGGCGGGACCATGCTGAGTTCGGAACATCGGCGCAGTGCGCAAATCGCACCAACGTTCGGACTATGAAGTCTGAACCCCGTGCGCCCGACGCCAAGGCCACTCCGGCGGATCGGCGGGCGTTCGGGCGCGCACAGCGTGCGCACTTTCCGCTCGACCAGTGGGCACAGGCGCCCAAGCCAGATGCGGCAGACCGCAGCCCGCTCGGCTGGCTGAAGGCGTCCAACCGCGGCCGGGTGCCCGAACTGGTCCCGGTCCGCCATGGCCGCATGCTGGCCACTCCGTTCACCTTCTACCGTGGTGCCGCCAGCCTGATGGCGAACGACCTGGCCAGGTTGCCGCACAGCGGCATCGCGACGCAGCTGTGCGGCGATGCGCACCTCGCGAACTTCGGCTTCTTCGCCAGCCCCGAGCGCTCGCTGGTCTTCGACATCAACGACTTCGACGAAACCTTGCAGGGTCCCTTCGACTGGGATGTGCGCCGGCTCGCCACCTCGTTTGTCGTGGCCGCGCGCGATCTGGGCTTCAAGCCGCGCACCGGGCGCGACGCGGTCCGGCAAATGGCCGAGGCGTACCGCGACCGCATGCGCCGCTTTGCGCGGATGGACACGCTGGATGCTTGGTACGCACGCCTCACGTCCCAGACGCTGCTGAAGCTCGGTGCCGAGGATGAGACCGAGCTCGCGGTGATCAAGAAGGCCCGGCGCAGCACTTCGCGCATGTTTGCCGAAGAGGCGACCGAGATGGTGAAGGGCCGCCTCATGGTGCGCGACCGTCCGCCGTTCGTCTATCACGACGCCAAGGCCACCGCGCGGGAGATCGACCGCTTTCGCTCCGGATTGCCGGCGTTCCTGGCGCAGTACCGCGCCAGCCTTCCGCCCGAACGCCAGCGGCTGTTCGATCGCTATGAGCTGCACGACGTCGCGGTGCTGACGCCTGGCGTCGGCTCGGTGGGCCGGCGCTGTTTCCTGTTGCTGCTGGTGGCCGACCAGGCCCACCCCCTGTTCCTGCAATGCAAGGAAGCCGGCGAATCGGTGTTGGAAGTCCATCTGGGCCCGGCGCCGGAATCGAACTCTCCCGGCCAGCGCGTGGTGCAGGGGCAGCGGTTGGCGCAGGCTGCCAGCGACGTTTTCCTCGGCTGGGCCGAAGCATCCGGCGGACGCGGTTTCTATGTGCGTCAGCTGCGCGACATGAAAGCTTCCTACAAGCTCGAAGACTTCAAGCCGGTCGATCTCGTCGAGTTTGCCGAGGCCTGCGGCTACAGCCTGGCGCGCGCGCATGCCAAGGGCGGCGACGCCTGGGCCATTGCCGGTTACCTCGGGCGCTCCAAGACATTCAACACCGCGCTCGCGGACTTTGCCGAGGCCTATGCCGACGTCAATCAGGCCGACTGGCGCCAGCTGAAAAAAGCAGTGGCGTCGGGCAAGCTCGCAGCCGTCAAAGCCGTGGGCGACGCCTCGTAGCAGCGGCACGCAGGCCCCGAATCCTTCTTTCACATGTTCCGGAGACAACAGACATGACACCCCGCACCACCAAGCAACTTTTCGACCTCACCGGCAAGACCGCCCTCATCACCGGCGGCTCGCGCGGCCTGGGCCTCCAGATGGCGCATTCGCTGGGAGAAGCCGGCGCGAAGATCATGCTGAGCTCGCGCAAGGCCGAGGACCTGGAGCAGGCCGCGGCCGAGCTGCAATCCGCCGGCATCGACGCGCGCTGGATTGCGGCCGACTGCTCCAAGGAAGAAGACACGCGCCGCCTGGCCGACGAGACGCTGCAGCGCATGGGCGCGATCGACATCCTCGTCAACAACGCGGGCGCCAGCTGGGGCGCGCCGGCCGAGAGCCATCCCGTCGAGGCTTGGGACAAGGTGATGAACCTCAACGTGCGCGGCTACTTCATCCTGTCGCAGCACGTCGCCAACGGCTACATGATTCCGAAGAAGACCGGCCGCATCATCAACATCGCCTCGATCGCAGGCCTCAACGGCAATCCGCCCGAGATGCAGACGCTGGCCTACAACACCTCTAAGACGGCGGTGATCGGCTTCACGCGCACGCTCGCCGCCGAATGGGGCCGCTACAACATCAATGTGAATGCCATCTGCCCGGGCTTCTTCATGACGAAGATGGCCGCCGGCCTGATCAAGTCGCTTGGCGAGGAAAAAATGGCCTCGCATGCGCCGCTCGGCCGCCTGGGCGACGAGGAAGACCTGAAGGGCATCACGCTGCTGTACGCCAGCGATGCCGGCAAGCACATCACCGGCCAATGGCTGGCCGTAGACGGCGGCGTGAGCGTGGTCCTCGGTGCCTGAAAAAATGGCAGAAGATTCCACCGACATCAACATCCGCTCGTACACGAGCCAGATCCCGTTCGCGCGCCATCTGGGCTTCGAGCTCACGAAGTTCGAAGGCGGCGAGTCCGAGATCATCTACACGGCCAAGCCCGAGCACCTGAACACTTTCGACGTGACGCACGGCGGCGCCTGCATGACGCTGCTCGACATCACCATGGCGGCTGCCGCACGCAGCGTGGCACCCGAAATGGGCGTGGTCACCATCGAGATGAAGACCAGCTTCATGCAGCCCTCGGTCGGCCCGCTGCACGCACGCGGCACGCTCATCCACCGCACCGCAACGCTGGCCTTCACGGAAGCCAAAATCTACGACGAGCTGGAGCGCGTGTGCGCGCATGCCACCGGCACCTTCAAGTACGTGAAGCGCCGCCTGCCCACAGGCCCCGCGAGCGCAAACGCGATGCGTCCGCCTTCCACCGATTAATTGCAATCCCCCGGAGACTCTCATGCCTACCAACAAACAGATCCACCTCGACAACCGACCCGATGGCGAAGCCGTTGCGAGCAACTTCAAGCTCGTAGCCGCCGAGACGCCCGCGCTGGCCGACAACCAGGTGCTGGTGCGCCACCACTTCATGAGCCTCGACCCGTACATGCGCGGCCGTATGAACGATTCGAAGAGCTACGCGCAGCCGCAGCCGCTCGGCCAGGTGATGCAGGGCGGCACGGCCGGCGAAGTGGTCGAAAGCAGGCACCCCAAGTTCACCCCCGGCGACAAGGTGGTGGGCTTTGGTGGCTGGCAGCAATACAGCGTGGTCGATGCCTCGCAGCCCGGCGCGTTGAAGAAGGTCGACACCACGCACGTGCCGCTGTCGCACTACCTGGGCGCGGTCGGCATGCCGGGCGTCACCGCCTGGTACGGCCTGGTGAAGATCATTGCGCCCAAGGCCGGCGAGACGCTGGTGGTCACGGCCGCCAGCGGTGCCGTCGGCAGCGCCTTTGGCGCGCTGGCCAAGGCGCGCGGCTGCCGTGTGGTGGGCATTGCGGGCGGCCCGGACAAGTGCAAGTACGTGACCGACGAACTCGGCTTCGACGCCTGTATCGACTACCGCCAGCATCCCGACGTGAAGAGCATGAGCGCCGCGCTCAAGGAAGCCTGCCCGAACGGCATCGACGGCTACTTCGAGAACGTGGGCGGCTACATTTTCGACGCCGTGCTGCTGCGCGCCAACGCCTTCTCGCGCGTGGCCTTGTGTGGAATGATTGCGGGATACGACGGCCAGCCGCTGCCGCTTGCGAACCCGGCGCTGATCCTCATCAACCGCATGAAGATCGAAGGCTTCATCGTCAGCGAGCACATGGAAGTGTGGCCCGAGGCGCTGACCGAACTCGGCACGCTGGTGGGCACGGGCAAGCTCAAGCCGCGCGAGTCGGTGGCGCAAGGCATCGAATCCGCCCCTGAGGCCTTCCTGGGTTTGCTCAAGGGCAAGAATTTCGGCAAGCAACTGGTCAAGCTGATCTGATGAACTGAACGTAGGCAAGAAGGCGCCCCGCGCCGAGCCGTCCCAAGCAGGTGTGCACCGCAGTGCGAAGCACGGAGGTATTCGAATGAATTCGACGCACGAGGTCTTCAACCAGCCCGAGCCGCTGGTGGACTACAACCTCTTCGAAACCAACCGGCCCCTTCGCGATGCATTGAAATTCAACGCACCTCAGTTGCACGTGGCGCAGCTGCAGGAGCTCGGTGTCACCCTCGGCTCGGCCGAGATGCAGGCGCATGCGCGGCTCGCCAACACCCACACGCCGGAGTTGCACACGCACGACCGCTTCGGGCGGCGCATCGACGAAGTCGAGTTTCATCCGAGCTATCACCTCTTGATGGCCGCCGCTGTCGGTGCTGGCTTGCACGGCACGCCCTGGACCGCCATCTCTGCCTCGCCGCACGTCGAGCGCGCCGCCGGCTTCATGCTCTTCACCGAGCTGGAGCCGTCGATTCTTTGCCCCGTCTCGATGACCTACGCGGCCACGCCGGCGCTGCGCGGCAATACCGCGGTATACGCCGACTGGGGCCCCAAGCTCGGGAGCCTTTGGTACGACCCGTCGCTTGCCTTCGTCAAGGAGAAGCCCGGCGTGACCATCGGCATGGGCATGACCGAGAAGCAGGGCGGCTCCGACGTGCGGGCCAACACCACGCGGGCCGCGCGCGACGGCAGCGACGACTGGGGCGAGCGCTATGCCATCACCGGCCACAAGTGGTTCTTCTCGGCGCCCATGTGCGATGCCTTCCTGGTGCTGGCGCAGGCGCCGGCCGGACTGAGCTGCTTCTTCCTGCCCCGCGTGCTGCCCGACGGCACCCGCAATGCCATCCACATCCAGCGCCTGAAGGACAAGCTCGGCAACAAGGCCAACGCCAGCTCCGAGGTCGAGTTCCACGGCGCCAGCGCATGGCTCGTGGGCGAAGAGGGGCGCGGCATTCCGCAGATCCTCGAGATGGGCACCATGACCCGGCTCGACTGCGCGCTGGGCACCAGCGGCCTGATGCGGCAGGCATTGAGCATTGCGCTCAACCACGCCAGTCAGCGCAGCGCCTTCGGAAAGCCGTTGATCGACCAGCCGCTCATGAAGAACGTGCTGACTGACCTCGCGTTAGAAAGCGAAGCCGCCACGGCGCTGGCCATCCGCCTCGCGCGCGCCTTCGACCACCCCGACGACGCGCACGAGCGGCTCATGGCCCGGTTGCTCACGCCGGTCGCCAAGTTCTGGATCTGCAAGCGCGGCAGTCACTTTGCCCAGGAGGCCATGGAATGCCTCGGCGGCAACGGCTACGTCGAGGAGGGCGGCGAAGGCATCATGGCGCGCATCTACCGCGAGATGCCGCTCAACTCGATCTGGGAGGGGGCCGGCAACATCATGGCGCTCGACCTGCTGCGCGGCCTGCGTAAGGGCGATGCGGTGGCCGCGCTCGCCGCGGAACTGGCGCCGGCGCGGGGACACCATGCGTCGCTCGACCGGCTGGCCGATGCGCTGCCGGCGCGCATCGAGGCCATGGCCTCCGAAGCCGAGGCGCGCCGCCTGGCGCAGGACGTGGCGCTGGCGGTGCAGGCTTCGCTGCTCGCGCAAACCGCGCCGCCGGCCGTGGCCGATGCCTTCTGCGCATCGCGCCTGGGCGGCGACTGGGGCAACGCCTTTGGCACACTGGGTGCGGGCACCCATTTCGATTCGATCATCGAGCGCGCGCAGCCGCTCTGAACGCAACAATATCCAAGCACTCCACGGGAACAACAACATGGCCGATCTCATCCTGCACCACTACAACACCTCGCCGTTCTCGGAAAAGGTGCGCCTCATCCTCGGCGCCAAGAAGCTGCCCTGGAAGTCGGTCCTCATTCCACCCATCATGCCCAAGCCCGAGGTGGAGGTGCTCACCGGTGGCTACCGCAAGACGCCATTCCTGCAGATCGGCGCCGACATGTATTGCGACAGCGCGCTCATCGCCGACGTGCTCGAGCACCTGCAGCCCGAGTCCACGCTCTACCCCGAGCCCGAAAAGGGCATGTCGCGCATCCTCGCGCAGTGGGCCGACACCACGCTCTTCTGGGCCGCGATGGCCTGGAGCCTGCAGCCCCGGGGTGCAGCCGAGGTGTTCGCCAAGGCGCCGCCCGAAATGGCCAAGGCCTTCGGCGAAGACCGCGGCAGGATGAGCGCGGCCAACATGACGCGGCTGCGCCCGGCGGACGCCACCAGCGCCTACAAGTCATACCTGCGCCGGCTGTCGGACATGCTCGACGACAAGCCCTACCTGCTGGGCGAAGTGCCGTGCATCGCCGATTTCTCGGCCTACCACCCGCTCTGGTACACGCGCCGCATCGACTCGGTGCGCGGCATCCTCGACCTCACGCCCGCGGTCATCGACTGGATGGACCGCATGGCCGCCATCGGTCACGGCACGATCGAAAAAGCCAGCGCGGAAGAAGCCATTGCGATCGCCAAGGCCGCCACCCCGCACACGCTGCTGACAGACAGCACCTTCCAGGACGACCACGGCATTCCGCTCGGCACCGCCGTGACGGTGCGCGCCGAGAGCTTCGGCCTCGAGGAAACCCCTGGCACGCTGGTGGCCGCCACGCGCACGCACTACACGCTGGAGCGCAGCAACGAGCGCATCGGCACGGTGCACGTGCACTTTCCGCGCATTGGCTACGTGCTCAAGAAAGCGGAGGCTTGATGGTCTTTGGCGGTGCGGAACGCGGGAACCTTCGTGACTGCGCTGGCGCGCGTTTGGTATTTCAATAGAGGTTCCAACGTCAGAGACAGACATTCAACGCAGAAGGACACCGGCAAATGATTCAGGACTTCAAGGGCAAGACGGCCGTACTCACCGGCGCGGGTTCGGGCTTCGGCCTCGAGTGCGCGCGCATCGGAGCGGCGCGCGGCATGAACCTCGTGCTCGTCGACGTGCAGCAGGACGCGCTCGACAAGGCCCGGACCGAGATGGAAGCCGCCGGCGCGCAGGTGCTCGCGCGCAAGGTCGACGTGTCGAACGCCGCGCAAATGGAGGACCTGGCCCTTGCGGTGAAGGAGCGCTTCGGCGCACCGCACTTCGTTTTCAACAACGCTGGCGTGGGTGCCGGCGGCCTGGTGTGGGAGAACACCGTGGCCGACTGGGAGTGGGTGCTCGGCGTCGACCTGTGGGGCGTGGTTCACGGCGTGCGCCTGTTCACGCCCATGATGCTCGAAGCCGCCGCCAAGGACCCGGGCTACCGCGGCCACATCACCAACACCGCCAGCATGGCCGGGCTGCTCACGCCGCCCAACATGGGCATCTACAACGCCGCCAAGGCCGCGGTGGTGAGCCTGACCGAAACCCTGTACCAGGACCTGAACCTCGTCACCGACCAGATCGGCGCGAGCCTCTTGTGCCCGTACTTCGTGCCCACCGGTATCACCAGCAGCGAGCGCAACCGCCCCAACGCCCCCAAGGAAGCCGAACTCACCAAGAGCCAGCTCATCGGCCAGGCCATGAGCAACAAGGCCGTGAGCAGCGGCAAGATCACCGCGGCCGAAGTCGCCGCCAAGGTGTTCGACGCCATCAGCGAGAACCAGTTCTACGTGTTCAGCCACCCCAAGGCGCTGGGCAATGTGCGCAGCCGCATGGAGAACATCGTCGCGGTCAAGAATCCGGCAGACCCATTCCTCGAGCGGCCCGAGATCGGGCAAAAGCTGCGGGAGCAGTTGCGAGGGGCTTGAGCTTCTTGTGCGCTGATCACTTGGCTCCAGCCTGCGTAGCGATCCACTTCCAAACGGCCCGGATCGCCGGTTCGTCTTCCCGACCGCTCGCCACCGCGAGAAAGTAGCTCCCGGTATCGAGAGCAGGCCCGAAAGGCTGCACCAGCGCGCCGCTGCGCAGTTCTTCGGCTGCGAGCGTGAGGCTCAGCAGTGCCACGCCGTGGCCCGCGAGCGCGGCCAGGATGGCGTGGGTTTCGTCCGAGAACGACAGGCCGGCGGCCTTCATCGACCGGCCCCTGGGCGGCGCAACGCCCGCTTCGCGGAACCACCGCGACCACGGTGCCGGAGCTACCGCGGCGGGCTGCCAATCGGAATGGATCAGCTGGTGCTTCGGCAAATCGCTCACCCGTTTCAGGCCCAGCATTGGGCTGCACAGCGGCGCGTAGCGTTCGGGCATCAGCTCGCTCACTGTCAGCCCGGGCCAGTTGCCGCTGCCGGAGCGCACCGCAATGTCGGCATCGCCGCGCGCCAGGTCGACCAGCGTGTCGCTGGCATGCAGCCGCAGTTCGATGCCGGGGCAGGCCTTGCGAAAGCCTGCCATGCGCGGCAGCAACCATCGTGCGGCAAAGGCAGTGTTGGCGGTGAGCGTGACGGCCTGCGATGCGAAAGGTTGGCGCAGCCTCTCGATTCCCGCCTCGAGCGCATCGAAGCCCGCGCGCAAGTCGTCGAAGAGCCGCTGACCCGCGGGTGTCAACGCCAGCTGCCGCGTGAGCCGGCGAAACAGCGGCCGGCCGAGCGTGTCTTCGAGCGAGCGCACCTGATGGCTGATGGCCGACGGCGTGACGGAAAGCTCGTGCGCAGCGCGCTGAAAGCTCAGATGCGCGGCAGCCGCTTCGAATGCGCGCAGCGAGAGCAGAGGCGGCAAGCTGCGTGGTCGCCGAACAGATGAGCCAATTTCATTCATTGATGGAGAAATTATCGTTTGTCGCAGTCTACGTGCGTCTCTAGATTAGAGGCCTGTGCAGTCATTTTGAATGCAGCAGACAGAACAGATCAACTCACTCATTGATGACCATGAACCTTATCCATATCGACACCAGTGCCCGTCCCGGGCTTTCCGGCATCGAGGCTCACGGCTCGCACACGCGCCGGCTCTCCGCGCGCTTTGTCGAGCGTTGGCGCAAGGCCCGCCCAAACGACCACGTCGACTATCTCGACGTGGGCCAGCATCCGCCTGCGCACGTCAACGGCCGATGGATCCACGCCGCGTTCACCGCTCCCGCCGAGCGTGAACCCTGGATGGCCGAGGTATTGGCCGAGAGCGATCGGCTCGTCGACCAGCTTGTTGCCGCCGACCTGATCGTGGTGGGCTTGCCGATGTACAACTTCAGCGTCCCCGCGCAGTTCAAGGCGTATATCGACAACATCGTGCGCGTGGGCCGCACCTTCGGCTTCGATCGCGCACGCGGCGCGGTGCCTTACTGGCCGATGCTTGCCGACTCGGGCAAGCGAATGGTGCTGCTCGGCGCGCGTGGCGATCACGGCTACGGGCCAGGCGGACGCGTGGCGCACCTGAACCATACCGAAAGCTCGGTGCGCTCCGTGTTCGGCTACATCGGCATTACCGACGTGCACGAGGCGGCGGTGGAGTCGGACGAATTCGGCGGCGAGGAGCTCGCGCAATCGCTTCGAAAGGCCGAGCAGGAAGTCGACCGACTGGTGGATCAGCTCAGCGGGAAGCTGACGAATGAGCGCTCTCCAGACGCCGCACTGGCCTAGGCGTTCATCTGCTTCAGTCGCTCACACCGCCACCGGGCTGCGCTCCGCAAACTGCCCGTTCCAGTAAGGGTAGTAAGGGTAGGGCGGCGTCACGGCGCTGGCTGCATCGAGCCGCTTGATCTGATCCGCGCTGAGCTGCCAGCCGAGCGCGCCCAGGTTCTGCTTCAGCTGCTCTTCGTTGCGCGCGCCGATCAGCACGCTCGACACGGTGGGACGCTGCAGCAGCCAGTTGAGCGCGATCTGCGGCTGCGTCTTGCCGGTTTCCTCGGCCACCTCGTCCATGGCATCGACCACGCGATACAGGCGCTCGTCGTCCACGGGCGGTGCGAAGCCGGCGGTTTCATGCAGGCGGCTTCCGGCGGGGAGCGGCTGGCCGCGGCGCACCTTGCCGGTCAGGCGGCCCCAGCCCAGCGGGCTCCATACGATGGCGCCCACGCCCTGGTCCATGCCCAGCGGCATCAGCTCGAATTCATAGTCGCGGCCGATCAGCGAGTAGTAGGTCTGGTTGGCGACGAAGCGCTGGAGGCCGAGCCTGTCGGAGGCCGCGAGCGACTTCATCAGTTGCCAGCCCGAGAAGTTGGACGCGCCGATGAGCCGCACCTTGCCGGCGCGCACCAGGTCGTCAAGCGTGTCGAGCACCATCTCGACGGGGGTCATCGCATCGAAGGCATGCAGCTGCAGGATGTCGATGTAGTCGGTGCCCAGGCGCTTCAGCGCGGCGTCGGTCGCGGCGATCAGGTGGTGGCGCGAGGCGCCGACGTCATTCGGTCCGTCGCCGGCGCGCAGCGCCAGCTTGGTCGAAATGATGACCTTGTCGCGCCGGCCCTTGAGCGCCGCGCCAAGGATCGATTCCGAAGCGCCGTTCGAATACACGTCGGCCGTGTCGAACAGGGTCACGCCGGCATCCAGCGCCAGGTCGACAATGCCGCGCGCGCCTTCGACGTCGGTGTTGCCCCAGGCGCTGAAGAGCGGCCCCTGTCCGCCGAAGGTGCCGGCGCCGAAGCCGAGCGCGGGGACCTTGAAGCCGGAGCGGCCGAGAAAGCGTTGTTCCATGATGTTGTCCTTGTCGTAGAAAAAAGTGATGCGCGTCAGGCTTGCACCGAGGCGCAATCGGCCGGCGAGGCGCTGCCTTCGCGCCGATCGAGCGATCGGCTCCAGAGCGCAATGGCCAGCCCCGCGAGCGTGAGCAGCGCAGCCACCCAGCCGAGTGCGCGCAGGCCCGGGCCATGGTCGATGACCACGCCGCCCGCCCACGCGCCGAGCGCATTGCCGAGGTTGAAGGCCGCGATGTTGAGGCTCGATGCCAGGTTCTGGCCCGCGCCCGAGGCCTTCTCGAGCACGCGCAGCTGCATGGGTGCCACGGTCGCGAAAGACGCGATGCCGAGCAGGCCGACGAACACCACGGCGGTGAACGGCGTTCCGATGGTGAACTGCATCGCGCCGAGCACGGCGGCGAGCGCCACCAGCGTGCCGAGCACCGCGGGCATGGTCGACTTGTCGGCCAGCCTGCCGCCAAGAATGTTGCCTACGGCCAGGCCGCCGCCGAACACCAGCAGGATCGGCGACACGGCTGACTCCGGCAAGCCGGTGACCTGCGTCAGCAGGGGCTGGATGTAGGTGAACACCACGAACACGCCCGCAAAGCCGAGCACTGTCATTGCAAGGCCAAGCAGCACTTGCGGGCGCGCAAGCACCGCGAGCTCGTCACGCAGCGGTGCGGCCTTGGCCTCGGCCCGGACGCGCGGCACGAACAGCGCGAGCACCGCAAAAGCCAGCACGCCGATCAGCGTCACCGCCCAGAAGGTGGCACGCCAGCCGTACTGCAGCCCGAGCCACGCGCCGGCTGGCACGCCCAGCAGCGTGGCGGCGGTGAGCCCGGTGAACATGATCGCGATGGCCGAGGCGCGCCGTTCCTGTGCCACGAGGCCCGTGGCCACGACCGAACCCACGCCGAAGAAGGTGCCGTGCGCGAGCGAGGTGATCACGCGCGCGGCCATCAGCAGCTCATAGTTGGGCGCGAGTGCACAGGCCAGGTTGCCGAGCGTGAAGATCGCCATCAGCGCGAGCAGCACGGTCTTGCGCGGCAGCTTGCGGGTGGCGATGGTGAGCAGCGGCGCCCCGACCGCGACCCCGAGCGCATAGCCCGAGATCAGCAGGCCGGCCGCCGTGATGGAGACCTTGAGATCCATCGAGACCTGCATCAGCAGGCCCATGATGACGAATTCGGTGGTGCCTATTCCGAAGGCACCGGCGGTGAGGGCAAGTAGAGCGATTGGCATGATGGCTCTACTGTGCGGGTTCTTTCCGATGATGACTAGAATGCCGCATGGATATGGACTTGTGAGTTGAATTCACAATAAAAGGCACAAGGAACCGACATGCCGCGCATCGACGTCAACCGCTCCGGCGAGATGGAAGCCTTCGTGCAGGTGGTCGAGTCCGGCGGCTTTTCCGCCGCGGCGCGCCTGCTGGACATGACGCCTTCGGCGGTCAGCAAGCTGGTCGCGCGCCTCGAGCTGCGGCTGGGCATCCAGCTGGTCCACCGTTCCACGCGCAAGCTGCAGCTCACGCCCGAGGGCCTGCATTTCTACGAGCGCAGCACGCGCGTGCTGGCCGACATGGACGAGGCCGAGCGTTGCGCTGCCGCGGGCGCAGCGCCGCGCGGGCGCGTGAGCATCAATGCGAGCGTGTCCTTCGGGCATCACAAGCTGGTACCGCTGGTGCCGCGCCTCTTGGAACTGCACCCGCAGATCACGCTCGACATTGCGCTGACCGACCGCGTCGTCGATTTGATGGACGAGCGCGCCGACATCGCCATTCGGTGGGGCCAACTGCCATCGTCCGACCTGGTGGCACGGCGCCTGGGCGAAACCAGCCAGACCATCGTGGCCTCGCCCGACTACCTTGCCAAGTACGGCACGCCGCATACGCCGCAGGAACTGGAAGCCCACAACCGCCTGGGTTGGAGCTACCGGCGTAATACGCCCGACTGGCCGCTGCGCGTGGACGGGCGAATGATCGCGCTGCCCGTCGCCGGGCCGGTGCGCGCGGGCGACGGCGAAACCCTGCGGCAGCTGGCCATTGCGGGTGCGGGCGTGGCGCGGCTGTCGCTGTATCACATCCAGCACGACATCGACGCGGGGCGCCTCGTGCCGCTGCTCGAAGAATTCAACCCCGGCGAGGTGGAGCCGATTCACGCCGTGTACATCGGCAAGGCCGGCACCTTGCCGGCGCGCGTGCGCGCGGTGCTCGACTTCCTGCTGGCGTGCTCGGGCGTGGGAGGAGGGCGCTACACGAGCAAGCGCACGGCGCCGATGCCGGCGAATTCCGCGGTCACCTGATCGCCGCGGCGGCAGGGCAGCACGCCGACCCACGAGCCGGTGGTCACGACGGTGCCGGCCGGCGCGGTCTGGCCGTGGCGCGTGACATGGCGCAGCCAGTTGGGCAGCAGCCATGTCGGGTCGGCCAGCGGATGGGTGCCTTCGCGCACCACCGTTTCCGAATCGCCGACTTTCGTTTCGCAGCGCTGCGAAGCCCAGTCGACAGCCGCATAGGGGTGCCATTCGCCGAGCACGAGCGCGCCGTGCACTTGCGAATCGGCGAGGCGCAGCAATGCAGGTGTGGCGGGCAGGTCTTGCCAACGCGAATCGACGATCTCCACCGAAACCGCCATTGCATCGATCAGTGAAGCCGCGTCTTCGTGGCCGAGCGTCGCGGCCATGGCGGGTGTGACGTCCTTCCCGAGCCGCAGGGCGATTTCAGCCTCGATGCCGGGTGCGTGAAAGACGAGATCACTGAAGTCTGCCGGACTTGTGCGCACGCCGTGCGGAGGCAGCGGCGCATGCGTGAGCGTTGCGCTGCGCGAGCCGCCGCCGGACTTCCAGCAGCCCGGCACGGCGCCGGCTTTGAACCAACCGAGTGCGGAAGCGACGGCGTCCTGCACTTCGTAGGCTTGCACTGCATCTTGAAGCGTGTCGGCCAAGGGTGCAGCGTCGAGTGTGCGATTGGATTGGCGCGCGGCGATCAGCGCGTCGGCGAGGGCTTTCATGGATGGGTTCATTGCTGTGATTTTGTCAGTTGCCGCTTTTCGGGGCGCGTGCAAAGGCCACCGGGTACTCCCCTCCGCGAATGTCCCCCGGCTTCGCCTCCTCCTTTATTTCGCTGCGGGGAGTACCCGGTGCCCTGTGCACATTGGGCGCTGCGCTTGTTCCGTGCGATCGACCACGCTCACGTCGATGGGGTGCCTTGCGCAGCGAAATAAAGGAGGAGGCCGCAGGCCGGGGGACATTCGCGGAGCAAGGTACCCCGTCGGCGGGAGCGCGCCCTGAACAGGCAGCAGGTCAAGTATCCACATGCACCTTGCCATCCTTCACCACCTTGGCCCACTTGGCGATCTCGGTGGCGATGAACTGCTTGAACTTGTCCTGCGTACCGCCGCCGTCTTCTGCGCCGTAGGTGTCGAGTTTTTCCTGCACGTCGGGCATCGCGAGCACGGTATTGACATCGCGATTCACCTTTTCGGCCACGCTCGCCGGTAGCTTGCCCGGACCTGCCAGGCCATACCAGGTGGTGGCCTCGAAACCGGCGAAGCCCTGCTCCTGCATCGTCGGTACGCCGGGATGGCCCTTGACCCGTTTTCCACGGGTCTGCGCAACGGCCAGCACCCGGCCGCTTTTTACGTGCGGCGTGGCCGCGGTCATGGTCTCGAAGCTGTATTGAATCTGGCCGCCCATCAGATCGGCCAAGAGCGGGCCGCTGCCCTTGTATGGCACATGCAGCGCATCCACCTTGGCCTGCAGCTTGAACATTTCAAGCGCCAGGTGCTGCGCCGAGCCCGCACCCGCGGAGCCGAAGCTCACCGTGCCGGGCGAGGCCTTGCAGGCAGCCACGATGTCGTTCACCGTAACCGCCTTTTGCGCCGGGCTGGCAATCAGCAGGTTGGGCGTCACGCCCACGAGCACGATCGGCACGAAGTCGCGCTCCACGCTGTAGCGCAGCTTGGGCTGCAGGCTGGGCGCGAGCGCATGGCTGTTGATGTGCGCCATGAGCAGCGTGCTGCCGTCGCTGGGCTGCTGCGACACATACTCGGCCGCCAGCACGCCCGCCACGCCGCCCTTGTTCTCGACGATGACCTGCTGGTTCCACATCGTCGTGAGCTTTTGGGCCACCACACGCGCCAACGCATCGGTGCCACCGCCCGGCGGAAAGCCCACCACGATGCGCACCGGCCCCGAAGGCCACTCCTGCGCGAAGAGCCGGGGCACACCCAGCGTGGCGGCTGCGGCACCCGCGGCCTGGATCAGCGAACGTCTCTGCATCATCTTTGTCTCCATGGGGTGGTGGGTCCGATGCGTGCCGGTGTTGGCGACTACGCGGCTTTTTTCTGCAGGCCGGCAGGCGCCGCCGCGTGGTTCGCGAAATGGTCCATTGCGGCCTGCACGCCGCTGCCCGCCAGCTTGATGCCCGTGAGCTTCATGCCCATTTCGACGCCCGCGACCATGGCCACCAGCGTCAGGTCGTTGCTGTCGCCCAGGTGGCCCATGCGGAACATGCGGCCCTTGAGCTTGCCAAGGCCCGTGCCCAGGGACAGGTCGAAGCGCTGGTGGATGAGCCGGCGCAACGCATCGGCATCGACGCCTTCCGGCGTGATCACGCCGGTAAGCACGGGGGAATACACGGCCGGGTCGGCGCACTGGATCGGCAGGCCCCAGGCATTGACCGCCGCGCGCACGCCGGCCGCCCAGCGCTGGTGGCGCGCAAAGACGTTATCCAGGCCCTCGCCGAGCAGCATGTCGAGCGACTCCGACAGGCCGTAGAGCAGATTGGTGTTGGGCGTGTACGGCCAGTAGCCGTCCTTGTTCATCTCCACGATCTCGTCCCAGGCCCAGAACGCGCGCGGCAGCTTCGCGCTCTTCGAGGCTTCGACTGCGCGCGGCGAGAGCGCGTTGAAGCTGATGCCGGGCGGCAGCATCAGGCCCTTCTGCGAACCGCTGATGGTGACGTCCACACCCCATTCGTCGTGCCTGAAATCGGCGCTCGCCAAACCCGAGATGCTGTCGACCATCAGCAGCGCAGGGTGGCCCGCCGCATCGATGGCCTTGCGCACCGAGGCGATGTCGGAGGTGACACCGGTGGAGGTTTCGTTGTGCACCACGCACACGGCCTTGATCTTCTTTTCGGTGTCTTTGCGGAGGCGCGCCTCGATGAGGTCGGCTTGCACGCCGCGGCGCCAGCTTGGCGCGGCCGGCAGTTGGTCATCCTTGCCCGACCACGCGAGGAACTCGGTCGAAAGGCCGAGGCGCGTGGCCATCTTCTGCCACAGCGATGCGAAATGGCCGGTCTCGTACATCAGCACGTGGTCACCCGGGCTCAGCGTGTTGGCGAGCGCGGCTTCCCATGCGCCGGTGCCGGAGGCGGGGTAGATAACGACCGGATGCTTGGTCTTGAAGATCTGCTTGATGCCGCCGAGCACCTTGAGGCCCAGCGTGCCGAATTCAGGCCCGCGGTGGTCGATGGTCGGCAGGCTCATGGCGCGCAGGATGCGGTCGGGCACCGGGCTCGGGCCGGGAATCTGCAGGAAGTGGCGGCCGGTGGGATGGATGTCGAGTTGAAGCATGGACTGTCCTTTCGCTTTCAGTTTTGCATTCAAAACTTAATTAAGCATGCTGGTTTACCCTCATTCATAGGGATTGTTGGTGCCGTTTTTTGCATTCAAAATGCATTCAAGGAAAACAGCATGACTGCAGAAATCATCGAAATCTCGCGCCTCGCGCTGCACGACCAAGTGGCTGCGCGCCTGCGCACGATGCTGGTCGAGGGGCACATTGCCCCGGGCGCCAAGCTCAACGAGCGCGAGCTGTGCCTTCAGTTGCGCGTGTCGCGCACGCCGCTGCGCGAGGCCATCAAGCTGTTGGCGGCCGAAGGGCTGGTCGACCTGCTGCCCAACCGCGGAGCGGTGGCCGTCAAGCTCACCGAGAACGACGTGGTCGACACTTTCGAGGTGCTGGCCATGCTCGAAGGCATGTCAGGCGAACTGGCGGCCAAGCGCATCACCGACGAACAGCTGGCCGAGGTGCGCGCGATGCACTACGAAATGATGGCCTGCTTCACGCGGCGCGATCTCTCGGGCTACTACCGCCTCAACGCGCGCATCCACACCGCCATCAACGAGGCCGCCGGCAACCCGGTGCTGGCCAACACCTACCGCTCGATCAACGCGCGCGTGCAGTCGCTGCGTTTTCGCACCAACCAGGACGAGGCCAAGTGGAAGCATGCGGTCGAGGAGCACGAACAGATGATTCAGGCGCTGGCCGCACGCGACGCGCCGGCCATGCGCAGGGTGCTGGTTGCGCACCTGATCCGCAAGCGGGACACCGTGCTGGCGCTGCTGCGCGCCGGCGAAATCTATCCCCAAGCCCACGAGGCGAGCTGAGCCCCCACACACCATGCGCGTCGATCCCGCCAGCCACATCCAGCCCGCCGGAACCGTTCTTCCGCCCAACGACACCTGCGAGGCGCTGGCGCGGCGGCTGCGCGCGGAAACGCAAGGCGAGGTGCTGTTCGACGACGGCTCGCGCGGCCGCTATGCCACCGATGCGTCGATCTACCAGATCACGCCGGTGGGCGCCTTCGTGCCGACCAACGACAGCGACATTGCCACCGCCATCGACATTGCGCGCGACCTGAAGGTGCCGGTGCTCGCGCGCGGCGGCGGCACCAGCCAGTGCGGCCAGACCACGGGCGCCGCCCTGGTGATCGACAACAGCAAGCATTTCCGCCGCGTGCTCGACGTGAATGTGGAAGAGGGCACCGCCACCGTCGAGCCCGGCCTGGTGCTCGACCACCTCAACGCGCAACTCAGGCCACACGGCCTCTGGTTTCCGGTCGACGTGTCGACCAGCGCGCAGGCCACGCTGGGCGGCATGGCGGGCAACAACTCCTGCGGCTCGCGCTCCATCGCCTACGGCAACATGGTGCACAACGTGCTGGGCGCGAGCGCATGGCTCTCGAGTGGCGAACTGGTGAACTTTGGTCCCGAGGCCACGCTTAATGCTCGCGCGGCCGGCATCGCGAAGTTCGTGCACGGGCTCGCGCTGGAGCACCGCGAGCAGATCCACGCCACCTGGCCCAAGGTGCTGCGCCGCGTGGCCGGCTACAACCTCGACATCTTCGACAACCAGAATGAGCGCCCCTATACCGCCGACGGCAGCGTGAACCTTGCGCACCTGCTGGTCGGGGCCGAAGGCACGCTGGCCTACACCCGGAGCCTCACGCTCAAGCTCGCTCCGCTGCCGCGCGCCAAGGTGCTGGGCATCGTGAACTTTCCAACCTTCCATTCGGCCATGGACGCGGCGCAGCACATCGTGAAGCTCGGCCCCACGGCGGTGGAACTGGTCGACCGCACGATGATCGAGCTGAGCCTTGCCAATCCGGCCTTCAAGCCGACGGTGGAAACGGCGTTGATCGACAAGCCGGCGGCCATACTGCTGGTCGAGTTTGCCGGCGCCGACAAGGCCGCGCTGCTGCCGCGCCTCAAGCAGCTGGTCGAGCTGATGGGCGATCTCGGCCTGCCCGGCAGCGTGGTCGAAATGCCCGACGACGCGCGCCAGAAGAACCTTTGGGAGGTCCGCAAGGCCGGCCTCAACATCATGATGAGCCTGAAGGGCGACGGCAAGCCGGTGAGCTTCATCGAGGACTGCGCCGTGCCGCTCGAGCACCTGGCCGAGTACACCGATGCGCTGACCGAAGTGTTTGCGAAGTACGGCAGCCGCGGCACCTGGTATGCGCATGCCTCGGTCGGCACGCTGCATGTGCGGCCGATTCTCGACATGCGCGCGGACGGCGGCACCAAGATGCGCGCCATTGCGGAAGAGGCCGCCGCGCTGGTGCGCAAGTACAAGGGCGCCTTCAGCGGCGAGCATGGCGACGGCCTGTGCCGCGGCGAATGGATCGAGTGGCAGTTCGGCCCGGCCATCAACCAGGCCTTTCGCGCCATCAAGCAGAAGCTCGATCCGGCCAACCTGTTCAACCCCGGCAAGATCGTCGACACGCCGCGCATGGACGACGCTTCGCTGTTCCGCTTTGCACCGCCCACGGCCCCCAAGCCCTACCGTCGCATCGAGCTCAAGCCCGTACTCGATTGGTCGACCTGGAACGTCAATGCCGACCCCGTCACGGAGCAGACCACCGCCCCGGGCACAGGTGGCGACAGCACCGGCGGCCTGGCCAAGGCCGTGGAGATGTGCAACAACAATGGCCACTGCCGCAAGTTCGACGCCGGCACCATGTGCCCGAGCTACCGCGTGACGCGGGACGAGCAGCACCTGACGCGCGGGCGCGCCAACACGCTGCGGCTCGCGCTCTCGGGCCAGCTCGGCGCCGATGCCTTTACCAGCGAAGCGATGCACGAAACCATGGACCTGTGCGTCGGCTGCAAGGGCTGCAAGCGCGACTGCCCGACCGGCGTCGACATGGCGAAGATGAAGATCGAGTTTCTCGACCACTACAAGAAGCGCCACGGCCATACGCTCAAGGACAAGCTGGTGGCCTACATGCCCGACTATGCACACCGTGCGAGCCGCGTGTCGTGGCTCATGAACCTGCGCAACACCGTGCCGGGCGCAGCCTGGCTGGGCGAAAAGCTGCTTGGTTTTTCGGCGCGCAGGTCGCTGCCCGAATGGCGCTCGGACACCTTCTGGCGTACCAAGGCCGACATGCATGGCATGTTCGCAAGTCGCGAGGGGGTGCTGTCGGTGCAGGCCAGCGGCGGCAAGGCCGCGGTGCTTTTCGTCGACACCTTCAACGGCACCTTCGAAAGCGAGAACGCGCTGGCGGCGGCCCGCGTGCTCAAGGCCGCGGGCTACACGCTGCACACGGTCGAGAAGAGCGGAGGCCACCACTGCTGCGGCCGCACCTTCCTGGCCAGCGGCATGGTGAGCGAAGCCAAGCGCCGCGCCGAAGCACTGATCGATGCGCTCAGGCCCCTCGCCGAGGCCGGCGTTCCCATCGTCGGCCTCGAGCCCTCGTGCCTGCTCACGCTGCGCGACGAGACCCTGGTGATGGGCTTCGGCAAGAAGGCCGAGACGGTAGCCAAACAGGCCCTGCTGTTCGAGGAGTTCATTGCACGCGAGATGAAAGCCGGCCGCTTCAAGCTCGCGCTCACGCCCGCCACCGCGCCGATCCTGCTGCACGGCCATTGCCACCAGAAAGCCTTCGGCGCCGTCAGCCCGGTGCTGGACGTGCTGCGGCTCATTCCGGGTGCCGAGCCCGAGCTGATCGAAAGCTCTTGCTGCGGCATGGCGGGCAGCTTTGGCTACGAGGCGCGCCACATCGACGTCTCGATGCAGATGGCCGAGGCGAGCCTGCTGCCGGCGATCCGCGCCAGGCCCGATGCCGTCGTGGTGGCCGACGGCACCAGCTGCCGCCACCAGATCGGCGACGGCGCGCAGCGCGAGGCGGTGCACGTGGCCGTGCTGCTCGAACGCCACCTGGTGTCGCCAACCCTGCCGGCCGAAAAGATTTAGCGGCTGGCACACAATGGCGCGATGAATGCAGCAACCACGGAGAAATCCGGCTTCGCGTTGTTCGACACCGCAATAGGCACCTGCGCCTTGGCCTGGGGTCCGCGCGGGCTCATCGGCGTGCAACTGCCCGAGGACAACGGCGAGGCCGCCACGCGCGCCCGCATGCGGCGCCGCTTCGCAGACCTGCCCGAGTCGGCGCCGCCCGAGAGCGCACGGCAGGCGATCGCGGCCATCCAGGGCCTGCTGAACGGCGCGTCCGACAACCTGAATCACATCGTGCTCGACATGAGCCGCGTGTCGGAATTCAACCAGCGCATCTATGCGATTGCACGACGCATTCCGCCCGGCCAGACGCGCACCTATGGCGACATCGCGGCCGAGCTCGGCGACAAAGGCTTGTCGCGCGCGGTGGGCCAGGCCATGGGCCACAACCCCTTCGCGCCTGTGGTGCCATGCCACCGCGTGCTGGCCGCGGGCAACAAGCCCGGCGGCTTTTCGGCCGGCGGCGGCGCGCTGACGAAACTGCGCATGCTCGACATCGAAGGCGCCCGGCCGAACGGGATGGCTTCGCTTTTCTAAAGGAACCATGAGCTGTCCCATGACCCATGCCATCGAAACCATCGATCAACTCGAAGCGCTGTTCGGCCAGGCCGGCGAAGCCTCGCTCAAGAAAGAGGTGCCTTACCTGCACCCGAGCTACCAGGCGTTGATTGCCGCCTCGCCGTTTGCAGTGCTTGCCACCACCGGCCCTGGCGGGCTCGACGCGTCGCCGCGCGGCGATCCGCCCGGGTTCGTGGCGGTGCAGGACGAGAAGACACTGCTGCTGCCAGAGCGCCGCGGCAACAACCGCATCGACAGCTTGCGCAACATCGTGGCCGATCCGCGCGTGGCGCTGCTGTTCCTGATTCCCGGCGTGGGCGAGACCTTGCGCGTGAACGGAACCGCGCGCATCACGGTCGCGCCCGAACTGCTGGCGCGCTTCGCGGTCGACGGCAAGCCGCCGCAGTGCGTGATCGAAATCCGCGTCGAGACCGTTTACTTCCAGTGCGCCCGCGCGATCCAGCGCTCGCAGCTCTGGGCGCCGCTGCCCGTGGATGCGCGGCGCGAAGTGCCCACGGCCGGCGCCATCCTGTCGGCGCTGACCGATGCCGCCTTCGACGGCGCAGCCTACGACCGCGAGTTGCCGGCGCGGCAGCGCGCTACCTTGTATTGAAGGCGGCGGGCTTGATTTGCAGCGCCAACTGCCACACCGTCGCCGACAAAAGGAGCGCGGCGGCAACCACCTCGGCAAGGATCGTGAAGTTGGCGGTGCGGGTATGCCACTCGAAGGGCGCAAGCGCATAGTGGCCTAGCCCATCGAAGCCGAGCAAGGCGTACGCGGCGACAACGAAGAGCCCCGTGGCGACCCATTGCTTCCGGATGAGCAGGAAGCCAAGCACACCCACCGACGTGATCGCCGCCCAGGCCAGGTAGATCCCTGCAGTGGTGAGTGAGGCCGGCAGGTTCGGATACTCGCAAATGAACTCCGCGTTGTGGCTGAAGTGTCCAAGGCTGGTCATGAAGTAGGCCACGGCCAGGGCGATGAACAGCCTTGGAAGGCCGCCGAGTTGGTGGACAGGCCGCAAGGTCTTGGTTCCGAATTTCATGGTGCTTGGGAATGGTTTCGGGCGAGGGCCATGGGGGCGCTGCTCGTGGAAGCGGTAGTTGTGATTCGTTGTGTCGGACTGTCTGCGACAGGCGATAGCGTAGCGGGCGTATGCATGCTTGCGATCTCCGGCGGCGTCCCTGCGAAAGGCGTGAATACCAAGGTCGTACTCTTTGTCCAGAATTAGCAACCGCCGCCTGGCGACCCCACGCCTGCACCGGGTGCCACCCTTCGCGACAATCGGTTCAATGCGTTCTTTTCCGTTCTTCAAGGGGGCCCTGTTGCCGGGCGCCGAGGCTCCGGCGTCCGAAGGCACCACTGCGATGCAGCCCGTCGACGGGCTCGAGCCGGCTGCGCGCCACCGTGCGATGCTGGTCATCATCCTGGGCATCATGGTGGCCGTGCTCGATGGCACCATCGTGAACCTGGCGCTGCCGGGCATTGCGCGCGAACTGCAGGCCAGTCCGTCGCATGCGATCTGGGTGGTCAACGCCTACCAGATCGCCACCCTGGTGATGCTGCTGCCGCTGGCGTCTCTGGGCGACCTCGTCGGCTACCGGCGCGTCTACCTGGTGGGCATGGCGGTGTTCACTGTGTCGTCGGTCGGCGCCACTTTTGCCGATTCGCTCGGCACCCTGATCGTCGCGCGCACCTTCCAGGGCCTGGGTGCGGCGGGCATCATGAGCGTGAATGCGGCGCTGGTGCGGCTGACCTTCCCCTCGGCGCTGCTGGGGCGCGGCATGGCGATCAACTCGATGGTGGTGGCCACGTCGTCGGTAGCGGGGCCGTCGGTGGCTGCAGCCATCCTCTCGGTGGCTTCGTGGCCGTGGCTTTTCGCGATCAACGTGCCGCTCGGGTTGCTCGTCTTCACGCTGGGCATGAAGGCGCTGCCGTTCAACCGCGTGCCGCCGGCAGCAGGGCTGCGCTTCTCGCCGCTCGACGTGGCGCTGAACGTGCTGATGTTCTCGCTGGTGTTCCTGGGCGTCGACCGGCTCGGCGTTCGCGAGGGCGGGGCGCCATCGTCGTCCGCGTGGGCGATCCTGCTGGCCGGCGTGGCCGTGGGCTTTATCTATATCCGGCGGCAACGCAGCCTGGCGTTTCCGCTCTTTCCGATCGACCTGCTGCGCATTCCGGTGTTCGCACTGTCGATGGGCACCTCGGTGGCCGCGTTCTGCGCGCAGATGCTGGCCTATATCGCGCTGCCTTTCCTGCTGCTCGAGGTGTATGGGCGCAGCCACATCGAGGCCGGGCTGCTCATTACCGCGTGGCCCCTGGCCATCGTGGCCATGGCGCCGATTGCGGGTCGATTGATCGGACGCTACCCGGACGGGCTGCTGGGCGGCATCGGGCTCGGCCTGCTGGCTGTCGGCCTGGGGTTGCTGGCCGCGCTGCCGGCGCAACCGGGCAATGCCGACATCGCCTGGCGCATGGCGCTGTGCGGCCTGGGTTTCGGGCTGTTCCAGTCGCCCAACAACCACACCATCGTGACCTCGCCGCCGGCGCACCGCAGCGGCGCGGCCAGCGGCATGCTCGGCACCGCACGGCTCACGGGGCAGACGCTGGGCGCGGTGGTGCTGGCCGGCGTGTTCAGCGTCTGGAGCCCGCACGGCGGCCATGGGCCGGTGGTGGCCCTGGTGCTGGCGGCCTGTTGCGCCGGCGTGGCGGCGGTTTTCAGCAGCCTGCGGCTGAAAACGACGGAGCCGCACGGCTGAATAGGTTAGGGTACGGCCCCATGACGGAAGTACCTGAAACCGTGGTTTGCCCGGGCTGCGATGCGGTCTTCAGCCGTGCGCCGCTGCAGCCGCGCGAGGTGTCGCGCTGCGCCCGCTGCGGCACCGAGCTCTACCGCCATCCGGGCGACCAGCACCGCCGCATCCTGCCGCTCACGGTGGCGTGCCTGATCATGTTCGCCATTGCCAACCTGTTTCCGATCGTCGAGATCGAGCTCCAGGGCCTGCGCAGCCAGACCACGCTGGCCGGTGCGGTGGTGGTGCTGAGCACGGAGGGCATGTCGATCGTGGCGTTGCTGGTGCTGGCGACGACGCTCCTTTTTCCGCTGCTGCAGCTGTGCATCCTGGCCTACCTTCTGATTCCGCTCCAGCGCGAGCATCGGCCGGCCGGCTTTGCCATCCTGGTGCGTGCCATGCAGATGCTGCGGCCCTGGGGAATGATCGAGGTGTTCCTGCTCGGCGTGCTGGTGGCCATCGTCAAGCTGTCGAGCATGGCCACCGTGGTGGCCGGGCCGGCGCTCTGGGCCTTCATGGCATTGACGGTCATGCTGACTGCCGTGCTCTCGTTCAATCCCAACGCATTCTGGGAAATGACCTTTCGCCCGCCCGGCGAGCCCGAGGAGGAGGCGGCGTGATCGGTCCCTTCCGCCCGGTGGAGGACGATGAAGACGAAGCGCCCGTGGCAACGGCCGCTTCCCTCGGCCTCCTGGCCTGCCCGCATTGCGATGCCGTCTGGCGCGATGCCCAGGAGGGCGAACCCTGCGGCCGCTGCGGCACGCGCCTGCACACGCGCAAGCCCTACAGCCTGAACCGCACCTGGGCCTTCCTGATCGCGGCCTGCATCATGTACATACCGGCCAACCTGCTGCCGGTGATGATCACGCGCACGCTGTTCGGCGCGCAGTACGACACCATCCTGAGCGGCGTGATCTATTTCTGGGTGTCGGGCGCCTACGGGCTCGCGGCCATCATCTTCATCGCAAGCTTTTTGGTGCCGCTGTTCAAGCTCACGGTATTGATCCTGCTTGCCTTGCTGGCGCAGCGCGCAAGCAGCTGGCGGCGGCCCGAGCGGGCCAAGCTCTATCACATCATCGAGATCATCGGCCGCTGGTCGATGCTCGACGTGTTCGTGGTGTCGCTCCTCACCGGGTTGGTGCAGATCCAAGGTTTTGCGGTCATCAACGCGGGCGTGGGCATTGCGGCATTCGGATCGGTGGTGGTGCTGACCATGCTGGCCTCGCTGAGCTTCGATCCCCGGCTCTCGTGGGACAGCAGGCAGCAGCAAGCCGAACATGAACGTGAACGCGAGCAGCCGCTGCTCGACAACAGGGAAGAAAAGCCAGCATGAGTGACGAAGAAGCCAGACCCGATCACAAACCGGCCCCGACGGGCCTCCCTCCGCCGCGCGTGGTACGGCGGCGCGAATGGCTGCCCTCGCTGATCTGGCTCATTCCTATCGTCGCCGCGCTGGTCGGCGTGATGCTGATCGCCAAGATCCTGATGGAGCGCGGGCCCGAGATCGTGCTGACCTTCGAGACCGCGGAGGGGCTGGAGGCCAACAAGACGGCCGTCAAGTACAAGGACGTGCAGATCGGCACGGTGCAGAGCCTGCGGCTTGCACGCGATCGCTCGCACGTCCGCGTGCAGGTGCAGCTCAACAAGGAAGCCGAGGGCTTCACCGCCGAAGACTCGCGCTTCTGGGTGGTGCGGCCTCGGCTCGACACCTCCGGCATTTCCGGCCTGGGCACCTTGCTGTCGGGTGCCTACATTGGCGCCGATGCGGGCGTGTCGAAGGAGACCGCGAGCGAGTTCAAGGGTTTGGAGGTGCCGCCCATCGTCACGCGCGATGCCTCGGGCCAGCAGTTCTTGCTGCGCGCGACCGACATCGGCTCGCTCGACGTGGGATCGCCGGTGTATTTCCGGCGCATCAAGGTCGGCCAGGTGGCGGCCTACCAGCTCGACGGCGACGGCCGCGGCGTGACGCTGCGCGTTTTCGTCAACGCGCCGTACGACAAGTTCGTGGGCGTCAACACGCGCTTCTGGCAGGCCAGCGGCATCGATGCGCAGCTGAGCGCGAGCGGGTTCACGCTGCGCACGCAATCGCTTGCCACCATCCTGCTCGGCGGCATCGCCTTCAAGGCGCCGGACGATGCGATGGGGCCGCTTGCCAAGGAGAACACGGCCTTCACGCTGGCGGAAGACGAGACCACCGCCATGAAGGAGCCCGATGGTCCGCCGCAGACGCTGCTGATGTACTTCAACCAGTCGCTGCGCGGCCTCTCGCCGGGTGCGCCGGTCGACTTCCGCGGCGTGGTGATCGGCGAGGTCAAGTCGATCGGCGTGGAGTTCGACCGGGCCGAGCGCGAGTTCCGCATGCCGGTGCTGGTGCAGGTGTACCCCGACCGGCTGCGCCGCCGCGCGGGCGAAACCGGGGAAGAGTCGCGCGCCACGCAACAGGAGCGCCTGCGGTTCCTGACCGAGAAGGGGCTGCGCGCCCAGCTGCGCAACGGCAACCTGCTGACCGGCTCGGTCTACGTCGCGCTCGACTTCTTCCCGAAGGCGCCGCCGGCGAAGATCAACCTCGAGAAGAACCCGATCGAGCTGCCCACCGTGGCCAACAGCCTCGACGAGATCCAGTCGCAGGTGCAGGAGATCGCGAGCAAGCTCAACAAGGTGCCTTACGAGCAGATCGCGGGCGACCTGCGCACGACGCTCGCCGCGCTCAACAAGACGCTGGCCAGCACCGAGCAGGCCGTGACCCGCATCAACACCGACGTGACGCCCGAGCTCACCGCCGCCATGAAGGACGTGCGCAAGACCGTCAACAACGCCGAGCGCACGCTGGCCGACGATTCGCCACTACAGCAGGACATGCGCCAGACGCTGCGCGAGCTGACCCGTGCCGCGGGTTCGGTGCGCGTTCTGACGGACTATCTCGAACGCCATCCCGAGTCGCTTCTGCGCGGCAAACCGGACGACAAGAAATGAAGAAGAAAAAACCGTTCCTGCTTGCTGCTGCAGCAGCAGTGCTGATCGTTCTGGCAGGCTGCGCGAGCAAGCCCGACAACTACTACACGCTGGCAAGCACGGTGCCGGCTGCGGAGGTGGCGCCTTCGACCATCGGCAGCGCCGCGCCCCTCTACATCGAGCTGGCACCCGTGGCCGTGCCCGAACGGCTCGCACGGCCGCAGATGGTGGTGGGCCGACCGAATGGCGGCGTGCAGGTCGACGTGCTCGAGCAGCACCGCTGGGCCGCGTCGTTCGAGAACGAACTGCAGGACGCGCTCGCCAGCGGCATTGCGGCGCGGCTTGGTGCGCTCGACGTCACCAAGGGTGGCCGGCAAACGTCGCAGCCTGTGTGGCGCATCGCAGTGCAGGTGCGCCAGTTCGATGCGATCGATGGCGGCCGCGTGGATGCGGGCTTCAATTGGACGCTGCGTCGCTCCGACGAGACCCGCACGATGGTGTGCCAGCTGAACGTGGGTGAGCCGGTTGCGAGCGGCATCGACGCGGTGGCGCAGGGGGCGCAGCACGTGACCGCGGCCGCGGCGGCGGCCATCGCGCGCAGCGTGAGCGCGGCGCGAACGAACGCGGCAGCGACCGCATGCGCGCCCTGATTTCTTTCTCCCTCCCCCTTTGGGGGAGGGCAGGGGTGGGGGCACGACGGCGGGGGAAGGAGCAAGCCAGGAATCGAACAGATCGGAGATCACCATGGCACAGATCGGAAAGGCGCCCTGCGACGAAACGCTGATCCTGCATGGCGCGAAGGCACAGGAGGGCGCCTGTCCCGATGCCTCCAAGCCGTGGGTGCTGGCCGCAGCCATCGTGGGGTCGAGCATGGCCTTCATCGACGGCACGGTCGTCAACGTGGCGCTGCCGGCCATCCAGGCCGACCTGCGCGCTACGGCGTTCCAGGCTCAATGGGTGGTCGAGAGTTATGCCTTGCTGCTGGCGGCGCTGCTGCTGGTGGGCGGCGCGCTCGGCGACCATTTCGGGCGGCGCCGCATCTTCGCGATCGGCGTGGGGATCTTCGCCATCGCCTCGGTGGCCTGCGGGCTCTCGGCCAATGTGCAGCAGCTGATTGCCGCACGCGCGGCGCAGGGCATCGGCGGCGCCTTGCTGGTGCCCGGCAGCCTCGCGCTCATCAGCGCCGCATTTCCCGAGAAGGAACGCGGCAAGGCCATCGGCACATGGTCGGGCTTCAGCGGCATCACGGCGGCCGCGGGGCCGGTGCTCGGCGGCTTCCTGGTCGATCATTTCTCGTGGGCATGGGCCTTTCTCATCAACGTGCCGATGGCACTGCTCGTGATGTGGATCGTGTGGCGCCACGTGCCCGAAAGCCATGGCTCGTCAGCCAACGGCGGGCTCGACTTTCTCGGCGCGCTGCTGGCCACCGCCGGCCTGGGCGGCATCGTCTACGCGTTCATCGAAGCGCCCACGCAGCACTGGAACTCACCCGCGGTGCTGGCGGCACTGGCCATCGGCATCGTAGGCAGCGCGGGGTTCATTGCCGCGGAGCGCAAGGCACGCACGCCGATGCTGCCGCTGGCGCTGCTGCGCATCGGCAACTTCAGCGGTGCCAACCTGCTGACCTTGCTGCTGTATGCGGCGCTGGGCGGCGGCTTGTATTTCTTCCCGCTCAACCTGATCCAGGTGCAGGGCTACTCGGCCACCGTGGCCGGCGCCGCGCTGCTGCCGTTCATTCTCATCATGTTCGCGCTCTCGGGCTGGGCCGGCCAGCTGGTCGACCGCTTCGGCCCGCGGCTGCCGCTGGTGATCGGACCCGCGATTGCCGCCGTGGGCTTTGCACTGTTCGCGGTGCCCGGTGTCGGCGCGAGCTACTGGAGCGGCTTCTTTCCCGCGGTGGTGGTGCTGGGCTTCGGCATGACCGTGACCGTGGCACCGCTTACCACCACCGTGATGAATGCGGTGGGGCCCGAGGAGGCGGGCGTGGCCTCGGGCGTCAACAACGCGGTGTCGCGCGCGGCCGCGGTGCTGGCCATCGCTGTGTTCGGCGCGGTCATGGCCTGGGCCTTCGACGGCGCCTTGACGGAGAGCCTGCGCGGCATGGGCGCCTCGGCGCAGGTGTCGTCGTTTCTGGAAGGCGAACGCAGCAAGCTGGCCGGCGCCGCGCTGCCGCCGGGCGTGGACGCGGCCACGGCAGCGGCCTTGAAGCGCGCCGTCGCCGAATCCTTCGTGGCGGGTTTTCGCTGGGTAATGCTGCTGAGCGCGGGGCTGGCCGTGCTCAGTGCGCTGAGCGCGTGGTTGATGATCGGCGGCAAGCCTGCGAAAGCGCGGTAGCTACTGCCGCGGCATCAGCTCGTAGAAGTCGAACCCGTTGCTGCGGCCGCCGAGGCACACCGCCAGGGTGTCTTCGATCTTGCGCCATTGCGCGAGCCGGTTGCGCCATTTGCGCACGCTGTGGCCTTCGTCGGGAAAGCTCATGTACTCGACCGGCCGGCCAAGCTTCTGGAGCGCGGCCACCACGTCGTCCGAATCCTGCCGCAGCACGCGCACGTCGTTGGCGCCGTGAATCACGAGCAGCGGCGCCGTGATGCGGTCGATCTGCGAGATGGGCGAATCCCGCAGCATGCGTTCGCGCTCCTCCGGCTTGTTGACGTCGCCGAAAAAGGCCGCGAAGTAGTGGCGGTTGCGCCAGAACGGCGGCCAGTTCTCGATCACGCGGGGCCAGTTGGCGACGCCCACCACGTCGATGCCGCAGCGGTAGTCGTGCGGCTTCTGGATGAGCTGGGCAAGCACGGAGAAACCGCCAAAGCTCCCGCCGAGCACGGCCATGCGTTTCGGGTCGGCCACGCCCTGGTCGATGGCCCATTGCACGGCTTCGGCAATGTCGCGCTGGAGCCGGCCGCTGGTTTCGAGGGCGCCGGCCATCATGAAGGCGCGCCCGTAGCCGGCGGAGCCGCGGTAGTTCACCTTGAGGACCGCATAGCCCCGGTTCGCCAGCATCTGCGTGGGAGTAAAACTACCGGATTGCCACGAGTCTCGGGCCCACGGGCCTCCGTGAATGTTCACCACGAGCGGCGCGGGCCCCTTGACGCCGCGCGGCCGCACCAGGTAGCCGTGCACCACGAGACCATCCGACGCCTTGAACGAGAAGGGCTCCGAGGGCGAGAAGAGCTCTGCGGTTGGCTCGCGCGGCGGCGTGAGCCGCGTGAGTTGCCCGTTCGCACGGTCGAGCAGCAGTTCCACGGTTTCGTTCTCTGTGGTCGAACGCAGCACCATGCGGCGCTGGTCGTTGGCCATTCCCGCGGGGCGCGTGATGACGGGTTCGGCGTTCAGCCAGCCGCGCTCCCGGGCCGTCTTCACGGCACCGGCCACTTCGTTGCCCAGCGCGGCATCGAGATAGGCGATGCGCGGGCGGCCGGGTTCCGAGACGTACGCGAGCGGCGCTCCCTGCTGCGGCGGGAACACGCCGTAGTCGAGATCGACCGCCGCATCTTCCGCCAGCAGCCGCTCCGCGCCGGTGGCCAGGTCGACTTCGACCATGGCGAGCTTGTCGCGGCCGACATTCGTCAACGTCCAGAGCCGCCCAGCGGCAAGGTCGATGCGCTGGGGCCAGAAGGAATCGAAGGCCTTCACCGTTCTGAAGGCGCGCCAGCCGCCGTCGGGCTGGCGCAGTTCCAGCAGCCGGTCGGAGCCGTCGGCGCTACCAAGCTGCCGCATGCGGCCCGCGAGTTCGCGCCGGGTGTCGATGAACCACGAGATCACGCGGCTGTCGGGTTCGCTGCGCGCAATCTCGCGCACGGTGCGCGTGCGGGCATCGCCTTCGAAAAGATCCATGCTGGAGCGGTCGCGCTGGTTGTTTGCGAAGTAGAAGGTGGCGCTGCCGGGCGCGCCCTGGCCCAGCATGGCCGAGCGCACGCCGGGCCAGGGCGTCACGGCCCAGGGCTTGGCACCCGGCGCCTCGGTGTCGAGCACGAAGATCTGCGTGTTCTCGTCGCCGGTGAAGTCCTTGAGGTAGGCTAGGTGGCGGCTGTCGGGCAGCCACGAGTAGGTAGGCCCGGACACGAAGGGCCGCGCCAGCGTGCCGGTCGCGAAGGTGCGGGTGCTGGCGCTATTGACCGTGGCGGCGTCGGCCGTCTTGCGCACGCCCAGGCCCACGTCGGTGCCGACCGTCTGCACCCACACCAGCTGCTGTCCGTCGGGCGAGAGCACATGGCCGTTGACCGCGTCGATGTTGGCGACGAAGCGACGCATGGGAACGAGCGGCGGCAGCGTGTTGTCCTGCCGCGCGGCAATCAGCGACGGGTGCGTGGGCCCGGTGGCGCAGCCGGAAAGAAGCGCAAGCGTGCCGCAGGCGGCCGCAAGAGCGATGCGCCAGCGGCTGGGGTTTCTGCTGTATCTCATGTTCCTCGTCCCTCTTGGATGTCTTGATGCGCGGTCTTGTCCGCGCATCGATTCTGCCGGTGGCAACCTTTGGCTTTGCCAAAGGTTGGCTCGCGCACAATGGCCGGGTGCACATCCTGCTGATCGAAGACGACCTCGACCTTGGCCGCGCCTTGCAGGCCGCGCTCAAGGTCGAGGGTCTCAGCAGCGAATGGCGCCGGCGTGCGGCCGACGCGCCACGCGCGCTGGACGCCACCGTTTTCGATTGCGTGCTGCTCGATCTCTCGCTGCCCGACGGCAGCGGCCTGGATCTGCTCGCGCGCTGGCGGCGCGAGGGCAGCAGCCTTCCGGTCATCGTGATCACCGCGCGTTCGGCGGTGGAAGACCGGTTGGCCGGGCTCGATGGCGGTGCGGACGATTTCGTCATCAAACCCTTTGCCACCGCCGAGCTCATTTCCCGCATCCGCGCTGTGCTGCGCCGCTCGGCGCGGCAGGCCAGCGAGGTGTGGACCCTGGGTGCGCTGGCCATCGAGCCGCGCCGCCACATGGCCTCGCTGAACGGTGAGCCGCTGGAGCTGTCGCCGCGCGAATTCCGGCTTCTGCTCGAACTCGCGCGCGAGCCGGGCGCCGTGGTGGCCAAGGGTGCGCTTGCGCAAAAGCTGGAGCCGCTGGGCGAGCCCTTGGACTTTGCCGCGGTGGAAGTGCATGTGTCGAACCTGCGGCGCAAGATCGGCAGCGCGCTGGTGCACACGGTGCGCGGAGTGGGCTACATGCTCGCCTCATGATGAGCGGCAGGCTGTGGCGCCCCACGCTCGTGCAGCGTGTCTTTCTGGCCGTGCTGCTGGCCTTCGTCTTCGTGCTGCTGGCACTGCAGGCGTACATGTACGTCAACTTCCGGCAGTCGCTAGCCGTCGACCAGGGCTTGAGCAAGCTCGGCCGGTCGCTCACGCAAGCAATTTCGCAGCTCGACGACGAGGCCAGCGTTCGCGCGGTCATCGTGTCGACGGAGACGATCTACAAGACCCTTCGCATCAGCGGCAATCCGCCGGGAACGCTGCGGTTCCAGCTCTGGGACCGCGGCGGCAGGCTGGTCTATTCGTCACCCGGGATACAGGGCGAGCTTCTTGCGGGGCCTCTGCGGCAGGTGACCACCCAAGACATCGGCGGCGAACCGTACTGGGTCTACCAGGATGAAACGCCGCACTGGTCGCTGCGCCTCGCGGAGCCCGAGCGCACCTTTGCCAAGGTGCTGCACAACAACACGCGCAACATGCTGCCCTATCTGCTGCTCGCATTTCCGATCGTGCTGCTGCCGGTCTGGCTCGCGGTGAAGCATGGGCTGCGGCCATTGCGTCGGTTGGCCGACGGTATCGGCCATCGCAAGGCCACCGACCTTTCACCCCTGGGCGTGGACCCGCCCTATGCCGAGCTCAGGCCGTTGACCTCGGCGCTCGAGCGCATGCTGCAGCAGCTGCGCGACAAGGTGCAGCGCGAGCGCGCCTTCGTGCACGACGCGGCCCATGAGCTGCGAACGCCGATGGCCGTCATCGCAGCCCAGGCGCACGCGCTGGCGGGTGCGGGCACGGACGAAGACCGGGCGCGCGCGCAGGCCCATCTGGAACAGGCGATCGCGCGGGCCTCGCACCTGACACAGCAACTGCTCGACCTGGCGCTGCTCGACGAGGCCCAGCCGGCCGCGCCAAGGCGCATCGACGTTGCGCAGTTCGCGCGGGAAATTCTGGCCCAGGCAGCGCCGCGCGCGTTGGCGCGCCGCATCGAGCTGACCTTCGATGCGGCCGACAACCTCGGTGCCTCCATCGACGTACCGGCGTTCCAGTCGATCCTGGAGAACCTGCTGAACAACGCCATCCGCTATGTACATGACGGCGGCCAGGTGGCCGTGACGCTGCGCGCGGAAGACGAGGGAATGGTGCTCACCGTGGCTGACGATGGCCCCGGAATACCGGCCACCGAGCGCGAGCAGGTGTTCGAGCGCTTCTATCGCGGGGCGGGCCATGAGGCGAGCGGCTCAGGCCTCGGCCTTTCCATCGTCAGGCAGGCCGTCGCCCGGATGGAGGGCAGGGTCGAAGTGACCGAAGGCCTGTCGAACAAGGGTGTGGCTTTTCGCGTCGTGCTGCCGGTGGTGTCCGAGGGTTGACAAGCACCTCCCACGGCCTGGATATTGAACCCTGAGGTTCATCATCGAAGACACAGGAGATTCCCATGCAGAAGATCTACTCTTGCCTCTGGTTCGACGGCAACGGTGAAGACGCGGTGAAGTTCTACACCGCCATCTTCCCTGACTCGCGCGTGACCGCCAAGCAGTTCTGGGGCGATGAGAACCCCAGCCTGAAGGGCTCGCTGCTCACCGCGACCTTCGAGCTTCAAGGGCAGGAGTTCATGGTGCTCAATGGCGGGCCGCAGTACAAGTTCACGCCGGCCATTTCGATGTGCGTGAAATGCGAGACCCAGGCCGAGGTCGACAACTACTGGGACAAGCTGCTCGAAGGCGGCGGCCAGCCGGTGCAATGCGGCTGGCTCACCGATCGCTTCGGCGTGTCGTGGCAGGTCGTGCCTATGCCCGTGATCCGGATGTTCCAGGACAAGGACCGGGCCAAGGCCGCCCGCGCCATGCAGGCGATGATGAAGATGATCAAGCTCGACATCGCCGGGGTGAAGAAAGCTTTCGACGGCGAGTGACCCGCCGCCGCGGCCGCTACACCATGCGCCGGATCGCCTTCTTGCGCCACACCAGGCGGTAGTAGGCGGTCTGCAGCAGCAGCATCGCCCCGAAGGTCACGGGGTACGCATACCAGATGCCGTTGAGCCCGATGCGGTGGCTCATGAACCAGGCCACGGGCACCTCGATGCCGATCAGGCAGAGGATCGAGATGGCCGTGGGCACCAGCACCGAACCGCTGGCCCGCATGATCCCCGAGATGGCCGAGGCCATGCCGAAGATGACGAGGCTCCACAGCATGATGTGCAGCAGCGTCTGCGCGATCTCGATCACTGGCGCGCTGGTGATGAAAAACCCCATCAGGTGGCGCGAGAACAGGTAGCCCAGCAGCACCAGTCCGCCGGTCAGCACGAGGTTCATCAACAGCGCCGTCTTGGCGATGGCGCCCAGCCGGTCCGCACGACCCGCGCCGATGGCCTGCGCGCCAAGGATCGACGCCGTGATGGCAATCGAGATGGCCGGAAACTGCACATAGGCCACCACCTGGTTCACCGCACCATAGGCCGCGGTGGCGCTGGAGCCGTAGCTGTTGACCAGCGAGAGCAGCACCACCTCGGCCAGGGCGACCACGATCATCTGCAAGCCGGTGGGCACGCCGACCTTGAGCACCGCCTTCAAAAGCTTGGGATCGATGCGCAGGTGGCGAATGAATTCCGCGTCGGGCGCAAGCGGGCTGCCGCGCCGGCGCAGGCGCCAGCCCAGCCACAGCGTCGAGGCCACGAAGCCCACCACCGTGGCCCAGGCGGCGCTCGCAACGCCCAGTTGCGGCAGGCCGCCCCAGCCGCGGATGAGCGCCGGCGTGACGATGAGGCCGGCCGCGGTCGAAAAGATCAGCGTGAGCAGCGGCGTGACCGTGTCGCCGACCCCGCGCAGCATGGCGGTGGACAGCAGGAACACGAACAGCCCCGGCATCGCGATCAGCATGATGCGGGCATAGCGCGTGGAGTCGGCCAACACGTCGGGCGGCGTGCCCAGGAAGGCGAGCAGCGGCGTGGTGAAGGCGCCGCCGAACACGGCCACCGCCAGCCCCAGCAGCATGCCGACCGACAGCGTGGTACCGGCGATGGCCTTGACCTTGGCGATATCGCGCGCGCCCCAGGCCTGGCCGATGAGCACTGAAGCGCCGGCACCCAGCCCGATGACGAAGGCGATGAAGAAGAACATCACCGGGAAGAAGCTCGACACGGCCGCCAGCGCACTAACGCCGATCATCTGACCGATGTAGATGTTGTTGATGGTGCCGGAGAGCGACTGCAGGATGTTGCTGAGCAGCATCGGCGCGAGAAAGAACAGGAAGGTCTTCCACAGCGCGCGCGGCACCCCCGCCGATGCGACCGGCGTGCTGCGCAGGCCGGTGTCATCGGTGGAGGCTTGGGTCACGGAGCCTGGCGTCGCGCTCATGCGGCGCTCCAGCCGGCTGCGGACAGCTTTTGCAGATGCGCCTGGATGTCTTCAGGCCAGGATGCGACCAGCTCATTGAAGCGCTCGCGTTCGCCCGCGAACAGCGCGCGCGTGGCTTCCTCGAAGCCGGGCAGGTCGCCTGCGATGGCCGTCATGAACCGGTAGGCAGCTTCGCGCGCGGCACGCTCCGTGTCGCGGTCCGCGTTGACGCGGCGCGCTTCGTCGACGAGGCGCCGCAATGCGACCGAGGCACCGCCAGGCTGGCGTCCGAGCCAGTCCCAGTGGCGCGGCAGCAGGGTGACCTCGCGCGCCACCACGCCGAGCTTGGGACGCCCGACGCCACGCGGCGCTTCGTCGTGGGCCTCGGGTTCCGCGGGCGCAGCCTCTTCGCGCAAGTCGAGGTCGACCTGCGCGCCGGTCGAATCGTCGAACAGCAGCACGGAAGCGGCATCGACGCGTTGGCGCAACTGCGCGAGCACGTCAGCCCGCGTGCCGCCGGCGACGCGCTGGAAGCCGGAAAAAGCGGTGAGGGTGGAGGAGGCCGAGGCTGTTGGTGTTGTTGATGCCAGCGTAGAGGTGTTCATGCGGCTGATTTTATCCGGGTAAAACGAAGAATGCAATCTACCCGGATAAAATTAACTACTGCAGTGCTTGGCCGCGCAGCTGGCGCCAAACGCGGTAGATCCGCCGGTTGAACGCGCGCACCAAGCGCCAGGGGCGGCTTTCGCGAACCAGCGTCAACACGCGGTCCTTCCAGGCTTTCCAGCGCGGGTACCAGCGTGCAAAGAGGGGAATGCGCATGAGCGCGCCTTCGACCAGCTGAAAGATGCGCGCCACGAAAGCGGTGCCGATCAGCTTGGCAACGATCAATACCGTCACGCCGCTGGCCGCATGGCCGCGGCCGAACAGGAAGAGGGCCAGCACCTTGACTGGCAGCAGCAGGAGAACGGGCAGCAGGAAAGCCAGCAAGGCGCCCCAGGGCGGCAGCTTGCGAAGCCAGTCTTCGGCGCGTGCCCACAATGGCAGGCGCGCCAGGCTGCGGACCAGCGCGGCAAGCGGCTCCCAACCCCATTCCTCGAACAGAAGAATGGGCACGAGCAGCGCCGCGGCAAGGGCGCGCAGGAGTCGGGTGAAGATGCGCATGGCCAAGGCATTGTGACTGCGGGCCGCGCCCGCCCACTCAGGCCGCCGCTCAGGCGAGGGTCGCCAGCGTCTGGAGCACGCCCACTTCGCGCAGTGCACGCAGTTGCGCGGCCACGGCGGAGACGAAACGCGCATCGCGTCCCAGGTCGTTGCCGAACACCGGCGCGAAAGCCGCGAGCGCGGCCACGCGCGCTTCGTCGGCTTGCGCCGGTTCGGCCGTTCCCGCGGCGCGTTCGGCCGCCGCGCAGCGTTCGGCCAGCGCATCGGCCAAGGGGTCCTGGATCTCGTGGCGGTGGCCCAGTTCGTCCACGCCGCGCAGGTAGTGCAGCCAGGCCGCGACGGCGAGCGCAAGGCAGTCGATGGGGGCGCCGGCGGCGAGCCGATCGCGCACGGTGCCCAGCAGGCGCTGCGGCAGCTTCTGCGAGCCATCCATCGCGATCTGCGCCGTGCGGTGGGCCAGCGCCGGGTTGGCGAAGCGCTCGAGCAGGCGCTGGCGATAGGCATCGATATCCAGCCCCGGCAGCACCGGGAGCGTGGGCGCGATTTCCTCGCGCATGAGCCGATCGAGGTAGCGGTGCAGGGCCGGTGTGCCGACGGCGCGGTCGACCGTATCGAGACCGGCCATCGCGCCCAGGTACGCGAGGGCGGAATGCGCCCCGTTGACCATGCGCAGCTTCAGCGTTTCGAAGGGGCGAGCATCGGACACGAAGCGAGCGCCGCCCGCATCCCAGGCCGGACGGCCGGCTGCGAAATCGTCCTCCACCACCCATTCGAGAAAGCGTTCGCCGACCACCGGCCAAGCATCTTCCAGCCCGAGCGCGGCGTTCACCTGAGCGCGATCGGCCGCGGTGGTGCGCGGCACGATGCGGTCCACCATCGAACACGGAAAACTGCAATGTTCGGCAATCCAGCGTGCAAGCTGAGGATCGACGAGCTGCGCGAAGTCCAGCACCAGGCCGCGCAGCAGGTGGCCGTTGGAGGGCAGGTTGTCGAGCGACAGCAAGGTCACCGGCGCCAGCCCGCGCAGCTGACGCAGGCGCAGGCCCGAGACCAGGAAGCCGAGCGTGCCGCGCGGCGCATCGGGGCGCGCCAGATCGTGCCGCACGTCGGGATGATCGGTGCGCAGCGCACCCGTGGCCGGATCGTGGCAGTAGCCTTTTTCCGTGACGGTGAGGCTGACGATGCGAGTCGAGGGGTGGGCGATGCGCGCAAGTACCGCGGCCGGGTCTTCGGGCGCGACCTGCACGCCGAGCAGGCAGCCGATGACCTGCAACGACGCGCGCGGCGTGCCGGCCCCGTCCACGTCGCGCAGCGAGAGCGTGTAGAGGCCGTCCTGCGGCGCAAGCGCATCACGCGTTTCGGCGCTGCGCAGCGACACGCCGGCAATGCCCCAGCTGAGGTCGCCGCTCGCATGCAGCGCCGCCTCGTTGACGGCAGCCAGGTGCCCGCGCTGGAACGCGCCGACGCCAAGATGGACGATGCCGGTCTCGAGCGCGGCTCGGTCATAGGCGGGGCGTGACACCGTGGGCGGCAGCGCGGCCAGCGTGTCGGGGTGCAGCCTCTGCATGGCGCTCACCAGTTCCAAAGCGTGCCGTCGTGCTGCTGGCGGTTCACCGGCAGGTAGGCGCGCTTGTAGGGGTACTTTGCGGCCAGCGCCTCGTCGATCTCCACGCCGTGGCCGGGCACGTCGCCGGGGTAGAGCATGCCTTGATCGAAGGTGTAAGCGTGCGGGAACACCGCATCGGTTTCCTCGGTGTGGCGCATGTATTCCTGGATGCCGAAGTTGGGCACCCACAGGTCGAAATGCAGCGCCGCGCCCATGCACACCGGCGACAGATCGGTGGCGCCGTGGCAGCCCGTGCGCACCTGGTAGAGCGAGGCCAGGTCGGCGATGCGGCGCAGGTGCGTGATGCCGCCGGCATGGACCACAGTGGCGCGGACGTAGTCGATCAGCTGGTTCTCGATCAGCTCCTTGCAGTCCCAGATGGAGTTGAAGATCTCGCCCACCGCCAGCGGCGTGGTGGTGTGCTGGCGGATAAGGCGGAAGGCGTCCTGGTTCTCGGCCGGCGTTGCGTCCTCCATCCAGAAAAGGTTGAAGGGCTCCAGCGACTTGCCCAGGCGTCCCGCCTCGATGGGCGTGAGGCGGTGGTGCACGTCGTGCAGCAGGTGGTGCTCGAAGCCGAGCTTTTCGCGGATGCGCTCGAACAGCTTGGGCGTGTGGCGCAGGTACTTTTCGGTGGACCAGTCGTGCTCGGAGGGCAGGTCGGCATCGGCGGGTTCGTAGAACAGCGTGCCCTTGCCGACGCCATAGACTTTTTCCAGCCCCGGCACGCCGCTCTGCGCGCGGATGGCCTTGTAGCCGGCGTCCGCATAGCGCAGCACCTCGTCCACCGTGTGCTCGATGTCGCTGCCGTTGGCATGGCCATAGACCATCACGCCGGTGCGGCTCTTGCCACCCAGAAGCTGATACAGCGGCAGGCCCGCGGCCTTGGCCTTGATGTCCCACAGCGCGGTGTCCACTGCGGCAATGGAGGTCATGGTCACCGGGCCGCGGCGCCAGTAGGCGCCCTTGTAGAGGTACTGCCAGATGTCCTCGATCTGGTGCGCATCGCGACCGATCAGGCAGGGGATGACATGCTCGGTGAGGTAGGCGGCCACGGAGAGTTCGCGCCCGTTGAGCGTGGCATCGCCGATGCCGGTCAGGCCTTCGTCGGTTTCGATCTTGAGGGTGACGAAGTTGCGGCCAGGGCTGCAAACGATGACGCGGGCGTTGGTGATTTTCATGGTTGAAGCGAGAAAAGATGGCGGCGGCGTTCGTTCGTCAGCCGTTCCAGCCGAGATGGCCGAGGAAGTCGCGCGTGCGCTCCACGGTGGGGTGCTCGAAGATCTGCGCCGGCGGGCCCTGTTCGATGATGGCGCCGGACTCGAACACCACCACCCAGTCGGCCACGCGCCGCGCAAAGCCCATTTCATGCGTGACCACGATCATGGTCATGCCCTCCTGGGCGAGCTTTTGCATCACGCTGAGCACTTCGCCCACGGTCTCGGGGTCGAGCGCGGAGGTGGGCTCGTCGAAAAGCATCACCTCCGGCTCCATGGCCAGCGCGCGGGCAATCGCCACGCGCTGCTGCTGGCCGCCGGAGAGGTTGGCCGGGAAGCTGCCGGCCTTGGCCGAGAGGCCGACCTTTTCCAGCAGTGCCATGGCGCGCGCCTTGGCTTCGGCCTCGCGCATGCCCAGCACGGTGATGGGGCCCATGGCCACGTTGTCGAGCGCCGATTTGTGCGGGAACAGCTCGAAGCTCTGGAACACCATGCCCATGCGCTGGCGCACCTTGCGCACGGCCGACTCCTGCACGGGCAGCGGCACGCCGTCGATCAGCACACGCCCGCCGTTGATCGTCTCCAGTGCGTTGGTACAGCGCAGAAGAGTCGACTTGCCCGAGCCGGAAGGGCCGATCAGGCACATCACCTCGCCCTTGTGGACCTGCAGCGAGACGCCGTTGAGCGCCACGAAGTCGCCATAGAGCTTTCGCACGTCCTCATAGACCAGCACCGGCGGCTGGTCGGCGTTCTTGCGCGCGGGGGCGCGGGCGATGTCGTTCATCATTCCTTGACTCCATATTTGCGGTGGATCCAGTCCACCAGCTTGGCTTGCGGGTAGCCCATCAGCCAGTAGAGAACGGCCATGGCGGTGAGCATCTCCAGCACGCGGAAGGTCTGCGCGCGGATCTGCATTGCCGAATAGGCCAGCTCGCTCACGGCAATGACCGACACCAGCGAGGTGTCCTTGAAGAGCGAGACCCAGGTGCTCGCGATCACCGGCAGGATGCGGCGCCCCGCCTGCGGGATAACCACCTTGAACATGGCCTGGCGGCGCGACATGCCCATGGCGAGCGCCGCCTCCAGCTGCCCCTTGCGGATGGAGTTGATGCCGGCGCGAAAGGTCTCGGCGTTGTAGGCGGAGATGTTGAGCACCAAGGCCACCAGTGCGGTGACGAGCGGCGAGAGCTGGAACTCGACCGCCATCGGCATCACGTAGAAGACCCAGTAGATGACCAGGATCAACGGCAGGTTGCGGAAGAACTCCACGAAGCCGAGCGAGGCGGACTGCAGCAGCTTGTTGGACGACAGGCGCATGAGCGCCAGCATGATGCCGCCCGGCACGGCCAACAGCATGGTCAGCACCGTCAGCCCGACGGTGAGCGCCGCGCCTTCGAGCAAGGCCTGGCGGTGCGTCCAGATCACGGACCAGTCGAAAGTCATTGGGTGGTCCTTTTCATCATGAACGCCCCAGATGAGCGACGCGGTGGTACAGCCTGTCGATGCCGCGCGTGACCGGGAACAGGATCACGAAATACGCCACCATCACCGCGGTGAAAACTTCCACCGGCCGGTAGCTCTGCCCCGCCACGGTCTCGGCGCGATGCATCAGCTCGGGCACGGCAATCACCGTGGCAATGGCCGTGTCCTTGATGGCGATGGTGAGGATCGAGCCGAAGGCCGGCAGCATGCGGATGGTGGCCTGCGGCAGCAGCACCTTGCGCAGCAGCTGCGCGCGCGACATGCCCAGCGCCAGGGCGGCACGCGTTTGGCCCGGCCGGATGGACTCGATGCCGGCGCGGATCACCTCGGCGGCATAGGCCGCGATGTGCAGCGTCAGTGCGATCACGGCCGCCCAGAACGGCGAGAACGTGAAACCCACGAGCAGCGGAAACGCAAAGTACATCCACACCAGCACCACCAGCACGGGAATGGCGCGCATGGAGTCGATGTAGAAGACGAGCACCGGGCGCAGCCAGCCAGGGCCGTACAGCCGCAGCAGCGCGATCACCAGGCCCGCCAGGATGCTGGTGACGGCACTGATGAGGCTGAGCGCCACCGTGACGCCCAGGCCGCTGGCAAAGAAGCGCCAGTTGTCCGCAATCGGCGAGAAATCGAATTCCATTGAAGCTCCGCGAAAGTAGGGCGGGAGGGGCAGCGGCAGGCAATCCCGTCAGAACGTGACGAGCACCTTCATCGCACGGTGCCGGTCCGCCGCCAGTGCGAAGGCGTCGTGCACGCGCGCCACCGGGACCGCCTCGGTCAGCAGGGGCGACACGTCCAGCACGCCGCGGCTCAGGTAGTCCACGGCCCAGGCGTATTCGTCGACGAAGCGGAAGCTGCCGACCAGGTGCAGGCTCTTGACCATGATCTGGTTGAAGGGGCAGCTCTCGCTGTTGCCGCCGAGCGTGCCCACTTGCACGATGGTGCCGCGCGGGCGCGTCGACCGGATGCAATTGGCCAGGCCGTCGTAGTGCCCCGAGACCTCGAAGCACGCATCGACCTGGCCCTTGTCCGCCGCCAGCGCCTGCAGCGCATCAGGCTCCTTGGCCGCATTGATGGTGCGCGTCGCGCCCACGCGGGTGCAGGCCGCGAGCGTCTCGTCGACGATGTCCACCGCGATCAGCTGGCTCGCGCCCGCAAGCTTGGCGGCCATGAGGATCAGCGCGCCGATGGGGCCGGCGCCCACCACCATCACCGTCTTGCCGAGCAGCGAGCCGGCCTCCTGCACCGCATGCAGCGCCACGGCCAGCGGCTCGCCGAAGGCGGCCAGCTCGAACGACAGCGTGTCGGGCACGGCGAGGCACTGCGTGGCCTCCACCACCACCTGCTCGCGCATCGCGCCCTGCATGTGCGGCCAGCGGCTGGCGCTGCCGAAGAAGTGCACGTTCTCGCAGTGATTGGAAGCGCCCGCGCGGCAGAAGCGGCAGACACCGCAGGTGCGCGACGGGTTGAGGGCGACGCGGTCGCCGGGCTTCACCGAGCTGACTTGCGCGCCCACTTCGATGACTTGCCCGGAGGCCTCGTGTCCCGGCGTCAGCGGCGCGCGGATGACGAAGTCGCCGACGCGGCCGTGGCGGTAGTAGTGCAGGTCGGAGCCGCAGATGCCCACCGCCTTGACGGCCACGCGCACCTGGGTGGGCGACAGCGCTTCCGACGGGCGTTCGGCAAGGCGCAGGTCGAGTGCGCCGTGGATTTCGCAGTTCAGCATGGCGTTACTTCAGGTTCTGTGTCATGCGGCGCTCTTCTTCGCTGAGCGCGGGCTGCATGCGCTGGGCCACGGCGCGCAGCCAGTCGAGGTACACCTGCTGGTCCTTTGCCACACCCATGCCGGTCTGGATCTGGAAGATCTTGCTGTCCTGGCAGTCGTTTTCCTTGGGGAACACGGCCAAGCCCTTCACCTTCTTGCTGATGTTGGGCCACAGCATGCGGTTGAGTGGCGCCACGTCGGAGCGGCCGGCCAGCACCTCTTCGATCGGCGCGACCGAGCCGGAGTTGGCGACGCCGCGCAGCTTGGCCTTGGCGAACTGCTGGCGCACCAGCGGCTCCTCGCCCGCGCCCGAGAAATACGCCATGGTGATCTCCGGCTTGTTGAAGTCTTCCAGCGTGCGTGCGCCGGTGAATTTCGGGTTGTCGGCGCGGCCGAACATGCACACGCCGGTGCTGGAGAAGGTGACGAAGTCGATGATCTTGGCGCGCTCGGCGGTCTCGTTCAGCGGCCCGATCATGATGTCCATCTGGTTGGCCGTGAGCGCGGGCACCTTGGTTTCGTGGCTCACCGCCACGGGCTCCACCTTCACACCCAAGAGCTTGGCGAATTCCTTGCCCAGCGTCCACGACGGGCCGGACCACGGCTCGCCGTCGCCGGCCGTGTTCTGCGCCAGCCACGGCGGGTTGTTGACCACGCCCACGCGCAGCACGCCGGCCTTGCGAATGGCGTCCACGCGCGGGCTCGCACCGGGCGCCGGCGGGGTCTGGGCCGACGCGCCCACGCAAGCGACGGCCAAAGCAGCGGTGAGTGCTGCGCTGGCCAGCTTGCGGCCAAAGAAGGTGCTGGGGATGTGTGACATGAAGGTCTCCTGCTTTTTTGGGCTGATGTGCGGCTTGTTTATTTCAGTGCGCCGATGACGCGGGCCTCGTCGGCGTCGAGCTGCGCCTTCCGGGCCTTTGCCACCTGACGCAGCCAATCAAGGTAGGCGGGCTGGTTCTTGTCGATGGCCAGGCCGACCGGCGAGGCTTTCTCGGTGCTGCCCTGGCAGTTGTTGTCCTTCGGCAGCACCGCCAGGCCCTTGACCTTCTGCTGCAGCCCAACCCAAGGCACGCGGTTGATCGGTGCCGCGTCGGCGCGGCGCGCCATGATCTCTTCCACCGGAGCGGTGGCGCCGGAGCTGGCGACGGCGCGCAGCTTGGCCTTGGGGAAGCGCTCCTTGACCCAGCCTTCCTCGGCGCCGCCCGTGAAATAGGCGATGGTCACCTCGGGCCGGTTGAGGTCGTCGACCGAAGTGGCCTTGGCCAGCTTGGCGTTGTCGGCACGGCCGAACATGCACACGCTGGTGGTGGAGTAGGTGACGAAGTCGACCACCTTCAGCCGCTCCGGCGTTTCGCCCAGCGGGCTGATGGTCATGTCGACCTGGTTCGACGCCAGCACCGGCACTTTGGTCTCGTGCGACACCGGCACCGTGCTGAGCTTGACGCCGAGCAGGCGGGCGTACTCCTTGGCCAGTAGCCATGCCGGGCCACTCCAGGGCTCGCCGTTGCCGGTGGTGTTCTCGATCAGCCAAGGCGCGTTCTGCAGCACGCCGACGCGCAGCTCGCCGGCCTTGCGGATGGCATCGATGCGCGGGCTCGCGCCGGCCGCGGGCGGCTCTTGCGCATGCGTGCTGCCGAAGATGCCGGCAAGCAACAGTGCGGTCAGGCCGCGGGCGAGGATGGGCTTCATGGGTTGTGTCTCCGTCTTTTCGAGGGTGAAGCGCCGCCGCGGATGGCCGCGGCAGACGCTGCGGGGCGGGGGCCTAGCGCCAGCTCTGGGCGAATTCGCCGATGACGCGTTCCAGGTGCGCCCGCATGGCCAGCCGTGCGGCATCGGCGTCGCCCGAGACGATCGCGGCAAAGATGCGCTGGTGGTCGTCCTGCGACTTCAGGCGCAGGTCGGGCGAATGAAAGTGCTGCTCGATCTGAGTCCAGATCGGGCCCTTGGCCTGATCCCAGAGGTTCGTCACCGTTTGCAGCAGCACGCTGTTGCCGGTGGATTCGGCGATGTGCAGGTGGTACATGCGGTCGGCCGCCTCGTTGGCTTCCTTGTCGTGCATCTGCTCGCGCATGGTGGCAAGCGCGCCGAACATCTTGTCCAGGTCGGCGTCCTTGCGCGTGGTGGCCGCCAGCGATGCGATCTCTGACTCGATCAGGCAGCGCGCACGCAGCAACTCGAAAGGCCCGGCGCCGGTTTCCTGGACCACCGGCAGCCGCGTTGGCGCGTCCTGCGCCTGGCAGATGTAGATGCCCGAGCCGCCGCGCACCTCGACCACGCCCTGGAGCTCCAGCGCAATGATGGCCTCGCGCACCGAGGTGCGGCTGACGTCGAAGCGCTCCGCCAATGCTCTTTCGGACGGAAGTCTCTGGCCAACCAAAAACTCACCCTGTTTGACCAATTCGAAAATATTGGCCGCCAGCCGTTGGTACGGCTTCTCCATCTGAGGTTGGCCGATTTTCGACATCGTCGCGGAAGAGGGATGGATGAGCTTGAGTGCCATGGCGATTCAAAGTGGTTGGACCACATTGTGCGTGGCCTACCAATTTGACCCATAGTGGTTTACCACTAAGGCCGGAAGCTTCCGCGGTGCGCCGGGTGGCTGTTGGGGTGGCCGCACCCTATGGCAAACTTCCCGGCTTTATCCGCAAGGCGTCCGAGCGGCGTCGCCAGTTCCAGGGATCCCCTTCGACATGCAAAAAATCATTCGCCAACTCGCCACCGAGATCAAGGTCGGCGAGCACCAGGTGAAGGCTGCCATCGAACTGCTCGATGGCGGTGCCACGGTTCCGTTCATTGCCCGCTACCGCAAAGAGGTGACCGACGGCCTCGACGACATCCAGCTGCGCGAACTGGAAGCACGCCTTTCATACCTGCGCGAACTCGAAGACCGCCGCGCCGCAGTGCTCAAAAGCATCGACGAGCAGGGCAAGCTCACGCCCCAATTGCGTGCCGCAATCGAATTCGCGCCGACCAAGCAGGAGCTCGAAGACCTGTATCTGCCGTTCAAACAGAAGCGCCGCACCAAGGGACAGATTGCGCGCGAGTTCGGCATCGAGCCGCTGGCCGACAAGCTGCTGGCCGACCCGACGCTCGACCCGGCCGTGGAAGCGAAGGCGTTCCTGCAGCCCGCCACCACGCTGGACGATGGCAAGCCGGGCCCCGATTTTTCTACCGTGCCGGCCGTGCTCGACGGCGTGCGCGACATTCTTTCCGAGCGCTGGGCCGAAGACGCAGCGCTGGTGCAGCGCCTGCGCGAATGGCTGTGGGCCGAAGGCCTGCTCAAGTCGACGCTGATGACGGGCAAGGACGAGAACAACGCCGATGTCGCCAAGTTTCGCGACTACTTCGACTATGACGAGCCGATCGGCCGCGTGCCTTCGCACCGCGCGCTGGCGGTGTTCCGTGGCCGCACGCTCGAGATCCTGGATGCCAAGCTGGTGCTGCCGGTCGAGCCCGAACCGGGCAAGCCCAGCATCGCCGAAGGCAAGATCGCGCTGCACCTGGGCTGGAGCCATGCAGGCCGCCCGGCCGACGACCTGATCCGCAAGTGCGTGGCCTGGACCTGGCGCGTGAAGCTGGCGCTCTCCACAGAGCGCGACCTGTTCACCCGCCTGCGCGAAGACGCAGAGAAGGTCGCGATCAAGGTGTTTGCCGACAATCTGCGCGACCTGCTGCTGGCTGCGCCGGCCGGCCCGCGCGTCGTGATGGGCCTGGACCCCGGCATCCGCACCGGCGTGAAGGTGGCCGTGGTCGATGCCACCGGCAAGCTGGTCGAAACCGCCACGGTATTCCCGCACGAGCCGCGCAAGGACTGGGAAGGTTCGCTGCACACGCTCGGCAAGCTCTGCGCCAAGCACGGCGTGAACCTGATCGCCATCGGCAACGGCACCGCGAGCCGCGAGACCGACAAACTGGCGGCCGACCTCATCAAGCTGCTCGCCAAGATGGCCGCACAGGCCGGCGCGCCCGAGATGACGGTCGACAAGGTCGTGGTCAGCGAGGCGGGCGCCTCGGTGTATTCCGCCAGCGAATTCGCCTCGCAGGAAATGCCCGACGTGGATGTGAGCCTGCGCGGCGCCGCCAGCATTGCGCGCCGCCTTCAAGACCCGCTGGCCGAGCTCGTGAAGATCGACCCCAAGAGCATCGGCGTGGGCCAGTACCAGCACGACGTGAACCAGAGCGAACTGGCGCGCACGCTCCAGGCCGTGGTCGAAGACTGCGTGAACTCCGTGGGCGTGGACCTCAACACCGCGAGCGTGCCTTTGCTGTCACGTGTGTCGGGCCTGTCGGCCAGCGTGGCCAAGGCGGTGGTGCGCTGGCGTGAATCGAACGGCGCGTTCGCAACCCGCAAGCAGCTGCTCGACGTGACCGGCTTCGGCCCCAAGGCTTTCGAGCAGAGCGCGGGTTTCTTGCGCATCCGCGGCGGCGCCGACCCGCTGGACATCACCGGCGTGCACCCCGAAACCTATCCGCTGGTCGAGCAGATCCTCGTCAAGACCGGCAAGCCGATCGCCGAGCTGATGGGCCGCGCCGAAATGCTCAAGACGCTGAAACCGGAGCTCTTCGCCAACGAGAAGTTCGGCGTCATCACGGTGAAGGACATCCTCGGCGAACTCGAGAAGCCCGGTCGCGACCCGCGCCCCGACTTCAAGGTGGCGCGCTTCAACGACGGCGTGGACGACATCAAGGACCTGGTCGAGGGCATGATCCTCGAGGGCACTGTGAGCAACGTGGCGCAGTTCGGCGCCTTCATCGACCTGGGCGTCCACCAGGACGGCCTGGTGCACGTGAGCCAGCTGAGCCACAAGTTCGTGAACGATGCCCGCGAGGTGGTCAAGACCGGCGACATCGTCAAGGTCAAGGTGATGGAAGTGGACGTGGCGCGCAAGCGCATCGGCCTGTCGATGAAGCTCGACGCAGCGCCCGCGCGACGCGACGGGCCGCGCGACAACCGCTTCGAAGGTGCGGGACGCGGCCAGCAACAAGGCCCGCGCCGCGACAACTCGCCGCAGCCCGCGGGCCAGATGGCGAGCGCTTTCGCCAAGCTGCAGGGGTTGCGCAAGTAGGCCATGCTGCACGGTTCTTGCTGATGCGGTTGGCCTCATGAAAGCCCTGCGCATCTACGCCGGCCCCACAGCCCGCGAGCACATCGAAGCGCACGGCTTGCGCCCGCAGGACGTGCGCACCATTCCCGGCGCGGCGGGCGGGCCCAAGGGCCTTGTCCTCGGGCCGCTCGACCGCTTCATCTTCGGCCGTTGGCTCACGCAGTCGAGCCAGCCGGTGCACCTGGTGGGCGCATCGATCGGCGCGTGGCGGCTTTCGACGGCCTGTCTCTCCGATCCGCAGAAGGCGTTCGAGCGCTTCGAGCATGACTATGTGCGCCAGCAGTTCGACGTGCCTCCTGGACAGAAGCGGCTCAGCCCAAACCAGCTGAGCGCACGCTTTGCCGAGAGCCTGGCCGACTTCTACGGCGGGCGCATCGGCGAGGTGCTGAACCATTCGCGCTACCGGCTGCACGTGGTGACTTCGCGTGGGCGCCACATCCTCGGTCGCGAGGGCAGGGCGCGCACGCCCTTCGGCTACCTGGGCGCCTTTGCCACCAACAGCCTGTACCGCAAGGGCCTGGGCGCATGGCTCGAACGCTGCGTGTTTTCCACACCCGGCGCGGCGCTGCCTTTCGGCACCCAGGACTTCCGCACGCGCCAGCATGCGCTGAGCGAAGAGAACTTCAACCTGGTGCTGCAGGCGTCATGTTCGATTCCGTTCCTTCTGGCCGCGGTGCACGACATTCCCGGTGCGCCGCGCGGAGCGTATTGGGACGGCGGCATCACCGACTACCACCTGCACCTCAACTACCAACCGACCGACGAAGGCATCGTGCTGTACCCGCATTTCCAGCGCGCTGTGGTGCCCGGTTGGCTTGACAAGGGCCTGCGCTGGCGCCACAAGTCGACCGGCTTTCTCGACCGCATGGTGGTGCTCGCGCCCGACGCCGACTGGGTGCGCTCGCTGCCCAACGGCAAGCTGCCCGACCGCAAGGACTTCATCCATTTCGCGAACGATCCGCAGGCTCGCATCGGCGCATGGAGCAAGGCCGTGCGCGAGGCAGAGCGGCTTTCGGATGAGTTCGAGGCGTGGCTTGCGACCGGCCGGACGCGAGACGTTCTGCCGCTCTGAATTTTCCGGCGGGGCAAACCCTGAGGCTGCGCGCGCGCAGCGCCTTCGAGAATGATCGGCTCATTCCTGTCCAGAGAAAGCCGCCACCCATGCCGCAGGCCCGAATTTCACGCCGCCGATTCACCCTTGCCGCCGCTGCGGCCGCAAGCATTCCACTGCCCACGCTGGCGCAAAGCGCCTGGCCCAGCAAGCCGATCCGCATCATCGTGCCCTACACGCCGGGCGGCTTCACCGACCAGATGGCGCGGCTGGTGCAGGTTGGCCTGCAGACAAAGCTGGGTCAGCCGGTGGTGATCGACAACAAGCCGGGTGCCAACAGCCTGATCGGCGTTGATGCGATTGCAAAGGCCACACCTGACGGCACGACCTTCGGCGTCGTCATTGCAGCCTATGCGGCCAACACCACGCTGTACCCCAAGCTGCCCTACGACCCGCAGAAAGACCTGAAAGGCGTTTCGCTCATGGGTGTCTCGCCGCTCCTGGCGGCGGTCAATGTCGACGCGCCGTTCAAGACCGCGCGCGAGCTCATCGACTATGCGCGCGCGAACCCCGGCAAGGTGAGCTTTGGCTCGTCGGGCAACGGCTCGGCCGCACACCTGACGACCGAGCTGTGGAAGTCGCTCACGCGGACCTACATGATCCACATTCCGTACCGCGGTGCGGTGCCTGCGCTGACCGACTTGATGGGAGGGCAGATCCAGCTATTCTTCGATGCGCCGACCGGCCTCATCAACCAGGCCAAGGCCGGCAAGGTGCGCCTCATCGGCGTGGCGGGCGACAAGCGCCTGCCCGCACTGCCCGATGTGCCGACCTTCATCGAGCAGGGTTTCGCGGGCTTCACCGGCAGCACCTGGGCGGGCATGCTGGCGCCGGCCGGCACGCCGCGGGACATCGTCAAGCGCATGTCGGAAGAGGTGTCGCGCATCATCAAGAGCGACGAGACGCGCGCCAAGCTCGATGCCATGGGCACGTTCCCGGCAGGCAGCACGCCGGAGGAATTCGATGCCTTCATTGCCGCCGAAACCGCCAAGTGGGCGAAAGTGATCCGCACCGCGGGCGTGAAGGCGGAATAAGAGAAAAGCTCAGGCCGCGAGCACCAGCACCTTGAACTGGCTGGGCACGATGCGCATGCCCACGATGTTGCAGCGGTTCTGCACCGACAGGCTGGTCATGCGCGTGCAGGGCGTGCCCTTCAGCAGCACGGTGAATGCGCCGGTGATGTGGCGCGAAGGCCCCATCACCGTCTGCGACACCACGCCCATCAGCACGCCCGAGTTGTCGCCGTTGGTGATGGGCGTGGTGGTGGCCATGTTGTGGACTGGCGTGCCACCATAGAGGATGTTCCAGGCGTTGGGAATCGCCGTCGGCCCCAATGCGAAGTTGGGGTAGGGGATAGGGATCGCGGGCGGCGTCTTGCAAACGTCGGGAAACGCGAGGTCCATGCCCATCATCTGTGCATTGGCAAACATGTCGATGCTCCTTGTATTCGTGGTCAGCCCATGTGGATCTGTTCGGCATCCACCTTTACCAGCGCCTTGCTGGTGACGAAGGTGTTCTTCGCATGCAGGCGCAGGGTCTCGGCAGCCTGCATGTCGATCTGGCCCGCCCGCACCTGCTCGACTTCTTCGGTGAGGCGAAAGCTCGAGCGGGTCAGCACGCTCAGGCGGTCGAGCACGGTCTCCAGCGTGCGGCCCACGAAGCGCGCGACGAGCGTGGTCACGCGCAGCTCGGCACCCCGGTATTCCATGTCCGCGATGTCGACCTGCGCGCGTTCGGCCTGCAGCGCCAGCGCGGGCGCGCTCAGCGCGATGCGGCCGCGGCGCGAACGGATCGTGAGGTCGCCCTCGGTCACGATGTGCGACTGGCTGGCGTCCGCCTGCGTGACGACGGCAATGACGTAAAGGTTCTCGCGGTGCGGCCCGGCCACGAGCACGGTGTCGCCCGTGCCGGGTTCGAGCAGGCAACTCGCGGCGCGCGGGCAGTGCCAGCGATCGCCGCCGCCTTGGGGTTCGACCAGGAAGCCGCCGTCCGGCATCTGTTGCACGACGGTGCCCAAGGCGCTGCCGGTCCAGGAAGGCGGGGCGGCCGCGGCGGACGGCAGCGGCTTGCCCATCAGGGCTCGCATCTCGGCGGCATGCGGATTGCGGTCGGTGCCGGCGACCTGGGGCGGAGGCTGGGTGGATTCGCGGGTGGCGCGGTGGTGATGATTCATGGCGCGGTGTCCGGTGCATTGGGAGGCAGCGGCCGTCCGAAGGTGTCGCGGTCCGCACGCTGCGGCCGGCTCGAGCGTGCCGCCGAAAAGCGCTCGGCCTCAAACAGCGCGGGGTCGCTGTCGAGCACGCCGATGCGGTCGCTCCAGCGAGTGCCGGCCTGAATCGATCGATGCGTCTGGGTTCGCAGGAAGGTGGCGCCGTGCAGGTCGGCGCCGCTGAGGTCGGCATACGAGAAATCTGCGTACACCAGCTGACTGCGCGCGAACGATGTGCGCCGGCAGCGCGCACGGTGGAATACGCACTGCTCGAGCCTCGCACCGGACAAGTCGGCGTCGTCCAGCCATGCATCGACCCACAGGCTCTGGTCGAAATGTCCGCCGCGGGCGTCGGCATGGCGCAGGTCGGCTTCCGGAAAAAGACATTGGGGCGCGTGCACGCCCGTCAGCACCGCCCGCTCGAGCTTCGCGCCTTTGAAGTTGCACTGGCTGAGCCGCGCACCGGCAAAGTTGCAGGCCGCCAGGTCGGCGTCGATGAACTGGCAGAGATGAAACGACTGCGCCGAGAAATCCTGGCCCGCGAGCGCGGCCTCGCTGAAGATGACGTTGTGAAAGCTTGCGCCGCTGAAGCTCGCGCCGCGCAGCCCGGCGCGGTAATACACGGTGGTGTTCAGGGCGACGCCGTCGAAGCGCGTGCCGGCGAGGCTGCTTTCGCCGAACACCGACTTCGTGAGGTCGGCGCGTTCGAAGTTCGCATCATCGAGCGTGCTCTGGTGAAAGGTGGCCTGGCCCAGGCGGGCTTCGGCAAGGTCGGCATTCCGCAGGTCCGTCTCGGTGAAGACCGCATGCATCATCGCGGCCGACTTCAAGCTCGCGCGCGGCAGGCCGCAGCGGGTGAAGGCGCAGTGGTGCAGATCGGCGGCGTCGAGCACCGCGTCGTCGAAGCGGCAGGCATCGAACACCGATTCGGCCAACAACGCCCGGCGCAGGCTCGCGCCGGAGAAATCGCAGGCGCCGAAGGTGCCGCCGCGCAGGTCCAGTCCGTCGAAGTTCATGCCCTTGAAGTCCTGGTCCTGGATGTGCTCGCCGCCGCGGATCTTGGTTGCCAGTTCGTCCCGCGTCATTGCGCGGGGTCCGCGGCGCGGCGCGGGAGGGTCTTGGCCTGCTCTATGTAGGCGCCGCGCGTCTCGGTCACGCTGTCCATCAGGGTCTGCGACACATCGGCGCGGAACAGGTTGGCTTCGCGCAGGTCGGTGCCGATCAGCCGTGCCTTCTGGAGGCTGGCATGCATGAGGTTGGCGCCGCGCAGCGAGGCATGCGTGAAATCCGCCCGGATGAACAGGCTTTCTGGCGCATCGATCGCGCTCAGGTCGGCGCCGGTGAAGCTGCAGGCGGAGAAGTCGCAGGTGTCGAGCGTCGCGCGCATGAAGCGGGCGCCATCCAGCGGCATGTCGCGCAGGCCGCACTGCACCAGCGTCGCGCCTTCGAAGTCCATGTTGCGGAGGCTGCTGGTGCCGACGAAGCAGGTGGTGCGCAGGGTTGCCTCGCGAAACGCGATGCCGTCGTCTCCCGGCGTGTGGGCCCAGGCGCAGGCCTCGAGCTGCGCCCGCGTGAAGTCCAGCCGCGCCACGACGCACGAGATCAGCCCCATCTTGTGAAGCACCGCGCCGCGAAAGCTGCAATCCTGCAGGCAGCTTTGCTCGATAAAGGTCACGTAGGCAAAGCGGGCCTCGTCGAAGTTGCAGTGCGCAAAGTGCAGGCCCAGCAAGGTCAGGTGTTCGAGCACGGCATGCGAGAAGTCGCACCTGTCGAAGCGTGTTTTCTCGAGCGTGGTTTCGTGCAGATGTGCGCTGGTGAATGCGGTTTGCACGCATTGGGCCATGCTCAGGTTGGCGCGTTGCAGCACGCAGCCGGCCAGGGACGCGCGCGACAGCCGCGCGCGCACCAACACGGCCTCGGTGGCATCGGCACCGTCGAGCCGGGCGTCCTCGAGGTTCGCGCTTTCGAGCAGCGTGCGGTGCAGGCGCGCGCCGCGCAGGTCCATGCCCGACAGGTCGGCGCCCGTGAGATCCATAGCCGAGAGATCGCGGGTGGTGGCCATCGCCTCTTGCACGCGCTGGCGCACCTCGGCCGCGCGTTCGCCGGACATGGCATCGGCCGCGGACTGGTGCTGTGCGCCCATGCGGTACATGTCGAGCAAGCCGCGTTGCCCTTTTTCCAGCATCTGCTTGAACTCCCGCTGCTGGGCGGGCGGGAGCGCGGGCGTACCCGTCGCCTCGGCGATGCCGAGCATGCCTTTCAGCGCGGCCTTCGCGTCAAAGGCGGGTGGGCCCTTGGTCGTCATGCGATCGATGCCCGCCACCAGCTCGCCGGTGTCGAACCCGACCTTGCGCGACTCCACTGCGTTGAGCTGGCCCAGCCGTTGAAGCTCTTTCCGCCCATCCTCGAGCTTGCGTCGCTGGTCCTGGGTGAAGATCCGCGTGCGCTCGATGAACTCGGGCAATTCGGCGAGCGTCGGCGCCTTGCGAAAGGGCTCGGGCACCGGCCGCTCGCGCAAGAGGCGCGGGTCGTGGCCGGCTTCGCGCGCCTTCTGCATCATGTCCTGGCGCAGCCGATCGCCGCGCTCGCGCATGTTGCGAACGAGCGCCGATTCGTTGTCGTCGTCCAGCGTGTCGAGCCAGGGGCCGATGGCTTCAGCGGGCAGCAGTTCGTCGTCGCGGGCTGCGTAGAGCGCCCCCGTCTCGGGATGGCAGCGGCGCTGCAGGATCTCGAAGTAGTGCGCGAGCGGGCGGGGCGGGTCGCCCGCAGCCTCGATGGCCGGCATCACGTGGGTGACGTCGTCGGCATCGTCTTCGGCAATGCCAATCTCGCCGTGGTAGATCAGCGCCACCTGCGCGAGGTGCGGAAAGAACCACGCCGTGGTGTGGCGCATGGGCACTTCGTCGAAGTGCTGCGGCTCGCGCTGGCCCGGCGCCGTCTTGCGGGCGATGAAGGCGCGCGCCCGCCAATCCGGCAACTGACCGCGCTGCACCGGGAGGGTGGGGTGCATGTTCCAGACTTCATAAGGCGTGCCGCCCGGGATGCGGTCGCGGTCGGCCCAGCGCTGTTCCGGCGGCGCGGCATTGAAGAAGCGCCAATCCATATCCTCGGAAAAGCCGGGGAACAGGTTCTCGCGCCAGTGTGTGTCGTAATGCCGACCGATCAGGCGCATGCGGCGCGGCCAACTCAGATCGATCGCGCCGAGGGATGCCGGCTCCACCTCGCGGTCGGGGCGGTCGAGCCGGCGCAGCGGGTGCTCGACATTCGGCAGGCGCTGGACCGCGAGGCCGTTGACGATTTCGGGCACATGGCCGATGCCCAGCGGGTTGTCGGCAAAGCCGGGGCCGCCATACGCGCGCGTCCAGTCCAGGCGCATCGATTCGAAGGCCTGCGGCGCGGTGGCACGGCCGTCCAGCCAGAAACGATCGCCGAAGGCGAGCAGCTGCCGCTCGATCCCGCCCACCCGCAAGGCAACCGCGCAGGCGGTCTTTTCCTTCTGGTGATGGGTGTAGGCATGGCCGGTCGCGAGGAACTCGGCGCAGACCTTGGGGATGCCCAGGTCGATGGCGCCCATGGGCCCGAGCTCGTCGGCCGCGATCTTCCAGAACTCGGGCTCGGGCAGCAGCACGGGAGCCTCGCCCATCGACACCATGCCGATGACGGTCACGCCCAGCCGCTGATGCCCGCTGCGCAGAAAGGGGCGCGTGATGACGCTCAGCCGGAGCGGCTTGACGGTTTTCATTGTCCGTAGGCCCTAACCCTGAGCGGGCGGTACTTCAAGGGGCGTCCGCTGCCTGTCCACCGACACCACGGCGGGATTGGCGGGGTCTTGCAAGAGATGGATGGTTGCGCCGGGCACGGCGATTCGGGGCAGGAGCAGTTCGTCAACAAGCGTCCTGAGCACCACGGTCGGCACCTGGGCCGCGGGCCCCATCTGCAGGTCCAGTTCGAGCGCCACCATGCGTTGCCCATGGGTTCCGGGACTGGTGAGCTGATGTTCCGGGCGTCGCACTTCGAGCACGGTCCCTTGCGCGGGCACGCCGGTGCCGCCCAAGGCCTTGCCCACGCGCTGCTCCTTGGTGTACTTGCGCTGTTCGCTGGTGGCGACCACCGCCACCGAGATGCAAGCCACCAGCGCACCGCCCATCATCACCGCGAAGACGACCCACAGAATCTGCTCCCAGATGTCCATTGAGTTCCAGTGGTTCAGACCTTGACGGTCATGGCTTTTGCGGCGAACGCCAGGCCGCCGCTTGCGATCTTCATGCCGATGTTCGCGACCTTGAGCGCCGTTCCCTTGATTTCGGTCGCCTCGTTCTGCGCCCGGAACACCGCGACGTCGAGGCGGACGCCCGAGAACTGCGAGTTGAGGATGTAATTCTGCTGACGCAGCCCCCAGAGGTCCATGGCCATCCCAACCGCGGAGAAGCGGAATCCCACGCCGCCGGCGCGGTACAGGCGCCAGTCGCTGCTCTTGGCGTAGTTGTTGGTGTAGCTCTTCGAGTTGTTCGTGTAGTTGAGGGCAAAGTTGAAATACGTGCTGGAGGTCGTGTTGTAGACGGTGGTATTGATGACGTGCTGCGTGGTGTTGTGGATGTGGTTCGTCGTGTTGAACGTCACGTCCGGCGAGGTATGAACCGTCGGGCCCGTCACGGTGGTGTTCGACGGTCCGTCGACCAGCACCGTGTTCGACGTGTTGATGGTGTCGTTGCGCCCGCCGCTCACGAAGCGGATCTCCTGGCCGTCGATGGTGCCGTGAAAGCCACCGGTGATCGCCAGCTTCACGCCGCCCGTGATCGTGTCGTTCAGCCCGCCACTGAGCGTGCGCTTCTTGCCGCCCGAAATGGTCTGTGTGACGCCGCCCTTCACGGTTTCGCTGAAGCCGCCGGCAACGTCGCGCGTGTCGCCGCCGGTGATGGTTTCTTTCGCTCCCGCGGTGATGTCGCGCGTTTCGCCGCTCTTGTAGGTCGACGATTCATGCCCGCCGATGACCGTGGTGCGCGTGCCATCGGTGGTGTGCGTCTCGTCGGCTTCCACCTCAATGTCGAGGTTGCGCTCGGCGTGCAGCAGGATCTGCTCGGCGCCGGTGCGGTCCTCGAAGCGCAGCATGTTGGCCTGGTTGGCCGCGCCGCCCGTGCTCGAGCGCGTGAGGATGCCGCTGGCCGTGGCATTGGCGGGCAGCTCCCACGGCGGCATCTGGTCGTTGTTGTAGACGCGGCCGGTGATGATCGGGCGGTCGGCCTCGCCGCCGATGAAATCGACGATCACCTCCTGGCCCACGCGCGGCATGTGCATGGTTCCGTAGTTGGCGCCGGCCCAATTGCTGGACACGCGCACCCAGCACGAGCTGTTCTCGTCCGACTGGCCATAGCGGTCCCAGCGGAACTGCAGCTTCACGCGGCCGAAGCGGTCGGTCCAGATTTCTTCCGGGCCGACGACGGTCGCGGTCTGCGGGCCGTTGGTGCGCGGCTTGGGCGTCTTGCGGGTGGGCCGGTAGGGCACGTTCGAAGGCAGCACCGTGAAGTCGAACTGGCAGACCGATTCCGTGCTACCGCCGGTGGCGTATTCGGGCTCCTGCAAGTCGTAGCGGGTTTCGGTGACCAGGTACTCGCGGTTGTCCGACTCGCGCGGGCAATGCGTCATCTCGAACAGGTAGCCCGGCGCCATGCCCACCACGTTGGTGTGGCCCGCGGCAAGCTCGTGGGCACACTGCAGCTCCTGCAGGCGGATCTTCGCGTAGGTGTCGCCCTGCTGGTGCTCGCTGTAGCCGCCCAGCCATTCGTAGACTTCGTAGCTCGAATGATCGTGGCCCTTGGGGTCTTGCCGCACGCTTTGCAGCGAGGCGCGCGACTTCTTGAAGTCGAAATCGTCGAGCATCACGCGGCCCGAGGTGATCTGCTCCGAGATGCGCCACTGGTCGATGCAGGGCTCCATGGCATGAAGCACGCGGCCGCGCGGGCGATACGCAATGGTGGCAAAACCCGGCAGCCTGCCGTAGCCGCCGGTGTCGTCGGCCAGCACCAGCAGATGCGAATTGTTCGTGTGCTCGAAGTGGTAGGCGATGCCTTCGTGCTCCATGAGGCGGCTCACGAAAGCGAAGTCGCTCTCCTGGTATTGCACGCAGTATTCCCAGGGGCGGTAGCTGCCCGTCAGGCGCTTTTCAAATTCGAAGCCGTACTTGCCCAGCACTTCGTCGAGCACCTCGGGCACGCTCTTGTTCTGGAAGATGCGGCAGTCTGTGGTGCGCGTAAGGTACCAAAGCCAGGGCTGCACCAGGGCACGGTACACATAGTGGCGGCCGGTTTCGTTGGCGCGGCCCACGAGTTCGAAGCGCACCACCGTGCCGTTGAGAAAGCGCGGCGCGCCGCCGTCTGTGAGTTCGAGTGTGAGCGAAGTGCCCAGCAGCTTCTTCAGGTCGAGGTTGAAGCTGGTGCTGACCATGTCGACCTCGAACTCGAACAACTGCGACAGTCCTTCGTGCCCCCGCATGGCGCGAAACTTGAGCTGCTCGGCGTTCAGTACGGTGTGAACCTGGACGGTACGCGTCATTCGGAATTTCCCTCGCCCTTGGGGCTTCTTCGGATGCGAAGCCTTCGGATGGCAGTCTAGGAATTCCTTATGTCATATGCATGACGTGCCGAGGGGGCGCTGCTGTTTTCAGGGCGCTTGCGCGTGCACAGGCCACCGGGTACTCCCCTCCGCGAATGTCCCCCGGCTTCGCCTCCTCCTTTATTTCGCTGCGGGGAGCACCCGGCGCCCTGTGCACACCGGGCGCTGTCGTCGTGCTGGCTGATCAACCACCGCTCTGAACAACGATCGCGTCGATGGGGTGCCTTGCGCAGCGAAATAAAGGGGGAGGCCGCAGGCCGGAGGACATTCGCGGAGCAAGGTACCCCGTCGGCGGGAGCGCCGCCCTGAACAACAGCGTCCCTAAAACCCACTTACATCGAAGCTTCGAGCATCGCCTTGTAGTCATCGCGCGAAGCCAGCCGCGGATTGGTCTTGTGGCAATGGTCGGCCATGGCGCCGTCGATGATCTGCTCGAACATGCCGGGCGTCACGCCGACTTCGGCCAGGCCCTTGGGCAGGCCCAGTCGCCCGTTCATGTCGCGGATCGCGTCGCCGAGATCGCCAGCCGAATCGAGGTGCATGGCCTGCGCCATGCGCTGCAGCCGCTGCTCTTTCTGCACAGACTCGGCACCTGCATTGAAGTGAATTACCGCCGGCAGGAAGAGGGCGTTGAGCGTGCCGTGGTGCAGGCGCGGATCGACCCCGCCCAGGCTGTGGCTCAGTGAGTGCACGCAGCCAAGGCCCTTCTGGAAGGCCATCGCGCCCTGCATCGACGCGCTCATGAGGTTCAGCCGCGCTTCGCGGTCGCTGCCGTCTTTGGTGGCGCGCTCGATGTGCAGCCAGGCGCGCTCCAGGCCATCGAGCGCGATGCCGTCGGCCGGTGGGTTGAAAGCGGCCGACATGAAGGTTTCCATGCAATGCGCGATCGCGTCCATGCCGGTGGCGGCCGTGAGGCGGGGCGGCAGGCCGAGCGTGAGTTCAGGGTCGCAGATCGCGGCCTTCGGCATGATGAACCAGCTGTGAAAGCCGAGTTTGCGGTGGTCGTCGACGATGACGATGGCGCCGCGCGCCACCTCGCTGCCGGTGCCGCTGGTGGTGGGCACTGCAATCAGCGGCACCACGCGGTCGGTGATTTTTGGCGAGCCGCCTTCGATGGTGGCGTAAGTCTTGAGCGGGCCTTCATGCGTGGCGGCAATCGCCACGCCCTTGGCGCAGTCGATGGCGGAACCGCCGCCCACGGCAATGAGCCCGTCGCAGCGCGCGCTGCGGTACAGCTCGACGGCCGCGCGAACGGCTGCCTCGGTGGGGTTGGAAGGCGTCTGGTCGAACACAGCCACCTCGAGATCGGCCACCGCGTCGAGCGCCTTCTGCAGCACGCCCGCCGCGCGCACGCCCGCGTCGGTCACGATCAGCGGGCGGGTGATGCCTATGCGCGCGCATTCGCTGGACAGCAGCTTGATGGCGCCGAACTCGAACTGGATCTGGGTGAGGTATTGGATGAGGGCCATGAATGGGAGTGCCTGGGGCAGTACGATTGCAGACCACCCAAATCTAACAAGCAGGGACAGTCTTGCACATGAACAAAACCCTTGCCGCTGTCGCGCCCGGCACATGGCAGCCACCGCTCACCGCGAAGATGGCCAGCGTGGTCGAGCGCATGGCGCGGGCCGGCCATCCACCGCTCGACCAGCTCACGCCCGAGGAGGCCAAGGCTTCTTACGAGAAGGGCGCCGGCGTGCTCGAGGTGCCGAAGCCCGACGTCGCGCGCATCGAAGACTTCAGCATTGCCGCGCGCGACGGCTTCGAAATGCCGGCGCGGCTCTATGCCCCGTCATTGGCGAAGCTGCCGGTGCTGGTGTATTTTCATGGCGGCGGCTTCACGGTCGGCAACATCCGCACGCACGACACTCTGTGCCGCGTGCTGAGCCACAAGAGCGGCTGCGCGGTAGTCTCGGTCGATTACCGGCTGGCACCCGCGCACAAGTTTCCGACTGCTTCGAACGACGCCTGGGATGCGTTCGCCTTCATTGCGAACGAAGGCGCGCGCCTGGGCCTCGACGCCAGCCGGCTTGCCGTGGGCGGCGACAGCGCCGGCGGCACGCTGGCCGCGGTGTGCGCCATTCTTGCGCGCGATGCGGGCCTGCCGCTTGCGCTGCAGATGCTGATCTACCCCGGCACCACGGCGCACCAGGACACCGCCTCGCACCTGCGCTATGCCGATGGCCCCTTGCTCACCAAGGCGCTGATCGACTACTTCTTCGGCCAGTACGTGCGCACGCCGGCCGACCGCGACGACTGGCGCTTTGCGCCACTGCTGGCCGACGACGTCGACGGCGTGGCACCGGCCTGGATCGGCCTGGCCGAATGCGATGCGGTGGTGGACGAAGGCATTGCCTACGCCGACAAGTTGCGCGCCGCCGGCGTTGCCGTCGATCTGGAGATCTACCGCGGCGTGATCCACGAATTCCTGAAAATGGGGCGCGCGATTCCCGAGGCGCTGCAGGCGCAAGACGATGCGGCGCGCGCACTCAAAGAGGCACTGAAACCATGACCGAAGAAACCATACCCCAGAGAAAAGACTTCCGCTTCTTTCACCGCCTGCGCGTGCGCTGGGCCGAAGTCGACATGCAGAAGATCGTATTCAACGCGCACTACCTGATGTATTTCGACACTGCCATTGCCGACTACTGGCGCGCGCTCGCGCTGCCTTATGAAGAGGCCATGCATTCACTGGGCGGCGACCTCTACGTGCGCAAAGCGACGGTGGATTTTCGTGCGTCCGCGCGCGTGGACGACGTGATCGACGTGGCCATGAAATGCGCGCGCATCGGCAACTCGTCCATCGTCTTCGACGGCGCGCTTTTCCGGCAGGACCAGTATCTGGTGGGCTGTGAACTCGTCTATGTGTTTGCCGACCCCGCCACACAGACCTCGAAGCCGGTGCCGGCCGCCTTGCGCGAAATTCTCACGGGCTTCGAGGCCGGCGAGTCGATGCGCACGGTGGAAACGGGCGACTGGAAAACCCTGGGCGAAGGTGCGAGCGCATTGCGCCGCGCGGTCTTCATCGAGGAGCAGAACATTCCCAAGGAACTGGAGTGGGACGAGCACGATGAAGTGGTGCTGCATGCGGTCGCCCGCAACCGGCTTGGCCAGGTGATTGCGACCGGCCGGCTGCTGAACGCCGTGGACGGCACGGCCATGCTCGGCCGCATGGCCGTGCACCGCGTGCTGCGCAGCGGCGGGCACGGCGCCGCAATCATGCAGGCGCTCGAGTCCGCCGCCAGGGCGCGCGGCGACCGCGAGATCGGCCTGCATGCGCAGCGCAGCGCGGAGCGCTTCTATGCGCGACTAGGCTACACGGTCCATGGCGAGCCGTTCGAGGAAGCCGGCATCCCGCACATCGAGATGCGGCGCAGGCTGGATCAATAACGCGCCGGCGGGTCGGGCACGTAGCCCATCTCCGATCCCGGGAAGGCCGATGGGCCCTCGGGGCGCGGCCAGCGCGGCGGGGGCGGCGGCACCGGAATCACGCCCGCGGCAATGAGGTTCTCGCGGCTGTCGTAGCGGATGCGGACCACTTCGTCGGGCGTGGACTGCGCGCGCTCGAAGGTGGTGTGCCCGACATGCGAGGTCTCGCGCCGGCCGTGCGCTGTGCCAAGGCTTGGGGCGGGCGGCGATTGCCGGGCCAGGCCGCCCTTTGCCGATGCCGCGGATTCGGCACCCAGGGCGCTGTCGGCGGAGCGGGCCTTTGCCGCGGGCGCGGCCGGCGCGGCCTCGGCCACCGCCGAGGGCGCCTCGCTGCGGCGCTCCATCTCGCGGCTGGAACTGCTGCTGTCGTCACGGCGCGGCAGCACGATGGGCGGCGGAGGCGGCACAGGCACCCGCTCACGGAACATGGCGACGCCGATCACGCCGACGTCATCCGGCCGGCCGGTGCGGCTCGCGTACGAATTGGCGATCGACGTGAACTCGAAGGCCGCAATCTGCGAGTCGCTCTTGCGCCAGCCTGTGATGTCGGTGCGCTCGCCACCCGAAAACACATAGCCGTTCTGCAGCACGCCCGCGATTTCCCCGGTGACGACGTTGACGCCATCCACCGACATCACGGCCATGACGCGTTCGCCCATCGCATTGCGTGCGCGAATGGCGTAGCGTGTGCCGGGCCGCCCGGCGACCCAGTATTCGCCACGGTGCCGATAGATCGGCAACTCGCGGCCGGTCGTGCGGTCGACCACGCTGACCTGCATCAGCGAGCCGATGCGCTCGTATGTAATTGGAGGCGAGTGCGGAAACTGCGGCCGTGCAGGGCTTTCGGCGCACGCCGAGAGGGCAGCCCACGCGAGGGCGGTCGAGATGAGGAGTCTGCGCTTCATGGTGGTTCTTCCTTGCCAGGAGTGAATCGGTACGGCTTCTACGGAGCAGCACCGGCGGCAGGGTTAAACGCGGGCAAAAAAATGGCGCAGCCTCTTTCGGGGCAGCGCCAAGCGTCCGTATCTTCGGTCGCTGAGGGATTCGAAAAGACTAGATGTCTTCGAGCAATGGGTAGGGCAGCGGCTCGACCGTGAGCGCCGGCCCGTCGGCGCCGCCAGCATGCAGGCCACCGGTTTCCAGGGCCGATATCTGGATCGAGATCAGTGCCGCCCAGCCGCCGCCCGGTGCCGGCGCCGCCTGCGCCACCGTGCCCACTGGCTGCTCGGCGTCGGCGGCTGCAAACACTTCCTGCCCCGCGCTCACCGGCGCATCGGCCTGCACGAGGTAGGTGCGGCGCTTCAGCGTGCCGCGAAACTGGCTGCGCGCCACGATCTCCTGGCCGGGATAGCAGCCCTTCTTGAAGTTCACGCCGCCCACGGATTCGTAGTTGATCATCTGCGGCACGAAGGCCTCGACCACCGGCGTGGTCAAGGTCACGATGCCGCTGCGAACCTCGCTCCACTGCCAGAGTTCGGCGTCGAGCGGCGAGCCAGCGGGCACCGGGCTGCCGGCCGGCGCGATCCACATGGCGCGCGGCACGCCGTCGGCCGGATAGAGCGACACCGCGCTGACGTCTTCGCCGATGGCCGTGCGCTGGCCGGGCAAGGCGGTGGCATCGAGGCCGTTGGCCGCCAGCGCGGTGCCGGCAAGGCCATACAGCGCGAACTGCTCCGTGGCGTCCGTGAGCTTGGCCTTGGCGCGCAGCACGTACATCGACAGGCGCTTGAGCGTGGCGGCCAGGATGTCTCGGCTGCACACCAGCAGCACAAGGTCGGGCTGCGGCCGGATGCCGACAAAACTCGCGATCACGCGGCCCTTGGCCGTGCACAGCGCGGCCAGGCGAGCCTCCGCGGCGTTGAGCAGGGCGAAATCCTGCGTCAGCTGGCCGTGCAGGAAGCTCGCGGCATCGGGTCCCTCGGCGCGGATCACGCCAAGGTGGGAAAGAGCGGTAACACCATTGAGAACGACAGTAGTCATCGCTGAATTATCATGGTCGCAGCCGTTCAGTCGGGCCAGCGGGGAATCAAGCCCCGGCTCCCGCAAGGCCTCAGACGTTCCGCCCCGATACGTTTTTCTTTTCCCCGTTCATTCATCGGACCCGTGCGCCGCTTCTTCCTCACGCTTTTTCTGTTAGCCGCCCTGGCGGCGCTCGGCCTGGGCGCCGCCGGACTCTGGTGGGTGCACCAGCCTCTCAAGCTGCCCGCGCCCAGCCTCGATCTTTCCGTGGAGCCCGGCACTACGCCGCGCGGCGTTGCCCAGGCCGTGGCCGATGCCGGCGCCGACGTGCAGCCGCAACTGCTTTACTTCTGGTTCCGCATTTCGGGGCAAGACCGCCAGATTCGCGCCGGCAGCTACGAGCTGGAGCGCGGCATCACACCCAAGATGCTGCTCAATGTGCTGGTGCGCGGCGAAGAGGCCACACGCAGCGTGGTGCTGGTCGAGGGCTGGAACTTTCGGCAGGTGCGTGCCGCGCTTGCCAAGGCCGAGCAGCTCAAGCCGGAGACTTTCGGCATGGCCGACGATGCGCTGATGGCCAAGCTGGGCCGACCCGGCGTGCATCCGGAGGGCCGCTTTTTCCCGGACACCTACACGTATTCGAAGGGCTCCACCGACGTCGCGCTGCTGCAGCGGGCCATGCGGGCCATGGACAAGAAGCTGGAGGCCGCGTGGTCGGCCCGAGCGTCCGACCTGCCGATCAAATCGGCTGATGAGGCGCTCATCCTGGCGAGCATTGTCGAAAAGGAGACAGGAAAAGCCAAGGACCGCGCCGAGATTGCCGCCGTCTTCGTCAACCGGCTGCGCACCGGCATGCCGCTGCAGACCGACCCGACCGTGATCTACGGCCTGGGCACCGCCTTTGACGGCAACCTGCGCAAGAAAGACCTGCTGACCGACACGCCCTGGAACACCTACACGCGCGGCGGCCTGCCGCCCACGCCCATTGCCATGCCGGGCAAGGCGGCGCTGCTCGCGGCGGTGCAGCCGGCGCAAAGCAAGTCGCTGTACTTCGTATCGCGCGGCGACGGCACCAGCCAGTTCAGCAGTTCGCTCGACGACCACAACCGCGCCGTCAACCGCTACCAGCGCGGTGGCAGCAGCAGCAACAGCAGTGGCGAACCCAAACCGAAGGTTCCGCAATGAATGAAGGCCTGTTTCTGACGCTCGAGGGCATCGACGGTGCGGGCAAGTCGAGCCATCTCGACGCAATGGAGGCGCTTTTCAGGGGACAGGGCCGCACGGTGGTGCGCACACGCGAGCCCGGCGGCACGCCGCTGGCCGAAACCTTGCGCAGCCTCATCCTCGAGCAGCCGATGGACCCGCTGACTGAATCGCTCCTGGTGTTCGCGGCGCGGCGCGACCACGTCATGCGGGTGATCGAGCCGGCACTGGCACGCGGCGACGTGGTGCTGTGCGACCGCTTCACCGACGCCACCTTTGCTTACCAAGGTGCGGGGCGCGACTTCGACACACAGGTGCTGTCGACGCTGGAACGATGGGTGCAGGGCAGGGCGGATGCGCCGGAACTGCTGCAGCCTCACATTACGCTGTGGTTCGATCTGGCGCCGGAGGTCGCCGCCCAGCGTCTGGCCGGCGCCCGCTTGCCCGACAAGTTCGAGTCGCAGCCGGTCGAATTCTTCCGGCGCGTTGCGGCGGGCTACGCGGCCCGCGCGGCCGCCGATGCAGAGCGCTTCGTGCGCATCGACGCCAGCCAGACGCGCGACCAGGTCTGGCAGCAGGTCGAGACGGCGCTTGTCGCGCGCGGCGCCTTGGCACCCGCAAGTGGTGCGGCACCATGAGCACGCAGGCGCTTTCGCCCTGGCTGCATCGGCCGCTCGCGGAACTGTTGCGCCAGCGCGGCCATGCCTGGCTGCTGCAGGGCCCTTCGGGCCTGGGCCAATACGAACTCGCGCTGGCGCTTGCCGCCGCCTGGCTGTGCGAACAGCCGAAGGCGGAAGAGGGCGGTGCCGCCTGCGGCCATTGCCCTAGCTGCCATTCGATCGAAGTTCGAACCCACGCCGATCTTTGCGTGCTGATGCCCGAGGTGGCCATGCAGGAGCTGGGCTGGCCGCTCGACGAAAAGGCGCAGGCCGACATCGACGACAAGAAGCGCAAGCCGAGCCGCGAGATCCGCGTCGAAGCCATGCGTGACGCGGTCGGCTTTGCCCAGCGCACCAGCGCGCGCGGCCGCGGCAAGGTGGTGCTGGTGTATCCGGCCGAGCGCATGAACACCATCACCGCCAACGCGCTGCTCAAGACGCTCGAGGAGCCGGTCGGCGACGTGCGCTTTGTGCTGGCCAGCGAGGCCGCGTGGCAACTGCTGCCGACCATCCGCAGCCGCTGCCTGGGTTTCACGCTGCCATGGCCCGCCACGGCCGACGCCGAAGCCTGGCTGGTGGCGCACGACGTGCCGGCTGCGGACGCGGCGGCCTTGCTGCGCACCGCCGGTGGCCGGCCGAGCGACGCGCTGCGGCTGGCACGCTCCGGCCAGTCGCCCAAGGCGTGGTCGCTGCTGCCCAAGGCCATTTCGCGCGGCGACGTCGGAGCGCTTGCGGATCAGGCGCCCTCGCAGGCCATCAGCGCGCTGCAAAAGCTCTGCCACGACCTGATGGCCATCGGCAGCGGCGCCGAGCCGCGCTTTTTCGAGCCCGCCGACCTGCCCGCCGCCGTGCCTTCGCACTTGGCGCTGGCGCGCTGGTCGAAGTCGCTCGCCAACGCGGCCAGAACCGCCGAACACCCCTTCAATGCGGGCCTGATGCTGGAAGCGCTTGTGAGCGAGGCGCGAACCACCCTAAACTCTGCTCCTCGCAGACCATGAACCAACCCGCCGCCCCCGCCGCCGCCGCAACGCCTCAAAGGCCGAGCGTTATCCAGCTCGCCATCAAGGAAAAGGGCGCGCTCTACGCCGCCTACATTCCGCTGTTTGCCGAGGGCGGCATCTTCATTCCGACCTCGCGCGAATACCGCTTGGGCGACGACGTCTACGTGCTGCTCACGCTGCCCGAAGACCCGCAGCGCTATCCGGTGGCCGGCAAGGTTGCGTGGATCACGCCTCAGCGCGCCGCCGGCAACCGGGCGCCGGGCGTGGGCATACGGTTCCCGTCGGACGAAAAATCGCGCCAGCTCAAGGCACGCATCGAAGCGGCGCTCGGCGGCTCGATGGCCTCCGACCGTCCCACTCAAACCATCTAAGCTTGCCCGCAGGCTGCGCGCGCTTCGTGCCGCGCGCGCCTTTCCCTACGGGGGGCGACATCAGAGGCCGGCAACGCCGGTTCCTCGGGGTCTTGGCATAAGCCAGACAATCAGCGCCATGTTCACCGATTCTCACTGCCACCTGACATTCCCTGAGTTCGCGGACCAGATGCCGCAAATCCGCGCCGCCATGGCCGAGGCGCAGGTCGATCGCGCCCTGTGCATCTGCACCAAGCTCGAGGAGTTCGACGACGTGCAGGCGCTGGCGGCCCGCCACGACAACTTCTGGGCCAGCGTGGGCGTGCATCCCGACAACGAGGACATCGCTGAGCCCACCATCGACGACCTGGTGCGTCGCGCGGCCATGCCCCGCGTGGTCGCCATTGGCGAAACCGGCCTCGACTACTACCAGATGGAAGAACGCAAGGGCGGACGCAGCATTTCCGACATGGAATGGCAGCGCGACCGCTTTCGCGTGCACATCCGCGCAGCGCAGCAAACCCGCCTGCCGCTCATCATTCACACCCGCGAAGCCTCGGCCGACACGCTGGCCATCCTCAAGGAGGAGGGCGAAGATGGCTCCGGCAATGCCGCGGGCGGCGTGTTCCATTGCTTCACCGAAACCGCCGAAGTCGCCCGCGCGGCGCTTGATCTGGGCTTCTACATTTCGTTTTCGGGCATCCTGACCTTCAAGAAGGCGCAGGACCTGCGCGACGTGGCGGCCTTCGTGCCGCTCGACCGGATGCTGATCGAAACCGACAGCCCGTACCTAGCCCCCGTGCCGTACCGGGGCAAGACCAACAATCCGTCCTACGTGCCTTTTGTGGCGAAGCAGATTGCCGAACTGCGCAAGCTGCCGCTCGAAGCCGTGGCAAAAGCCACCAGCGACAACTTCGAAACGCTGTTCAAGGGAATCAAGACAACATGAAGAAGTACATCAAGAAATTCTTGTATCTTGCTGTCACAGCAGCAAATTTTACTGCACATGCAGGCTCGTTCGAAGACTTCTTCCGGGCCGTGCGCGGAGACAACGCCAGCAGCGTGCGTACGCTGCTGAACCGCGGCTTCGACCCCAACACGCGCGACGAAAATGGCCAGACCGGACTGATCATCGCCTTGCGCGAACCGTCGCCCAAAGTGGCGCAAGTGCTGCTCGAGTCGCCGCAGACCGACGTCGACATTGCCAATGCCAAGGACGAAACCCCGCTCATGCTGGCCGCCATTAAGGGCCAGCAAGACCTTGTTACCCAGCTGCTGAAGCGCGACGCCGCCGTCAACAAGACCGGCTGGACGCCCCTGCACTATGCGGCCAGCAGCGGCCAGCTGACCATCATGAAAGTGCTGCTCGACAACTACGCCTTCATCGACGCGCAATCGCCCAATGGCACCACGCCGCTCATGATGGCCGCGATGTACGGATCGACCGAGGCCGTGAAGCTGCTGCTGGCCGAAGGCGCCGACACCACCATGAAAAACCAGCTCGGCATGACCGCGGCGGACTTTGCCACCAAGGCAAACCGCCCAGAAGCCGCGCAGCTGATTGCCGCGGCGGCCGACACAAAGGCCGGTCCCAAGCCCGTGCCAAAGGACGGCAAATGGTGATGTCGGCGGCGCTCGGCAAAGGCTGAAATCGACGGGTTTGCGCAGGCCCGGAAAAGCGTTCAAAAGGGCGCCCGCACAGTCGTGCGAGACTCTCCGTAGAAGGAGAAGCAGAGATGAATACGTTCCTATTCATGGTCTTTTTGGTGGCCGTGGGATTGCTTGCGTTCGTGATGGTTGCCCGGAAGAAGTCAGCGCAGAACACCAGCGGCTTCGTCGACAAGCCCAAGGCCCGGCCGCCGCTCACTGCACGCGAGCAGGCCATGTACAACCGGCTCGTGCAAACCCTGCCGGATCTCGTGGTGCTGCCGCAGGTCAGCTTCGGTGCCTTGCTCACGGCCCGCACGCGCGCTGCGCGAAGCTCGTTCAGCCGCAAGATCGCCGACTTCGTCGTGTGCGACCACTCGTTCAAGGTCGTGGCCGTGGTCGCGCTCGGCGACAAGAGCAGCAAAGGCAAGTCGCAGCGTGACCTCGATCGGTATGCGCTGCTGTTGCAGGCCGGATACCGCGTACTGCGTTACCCGAGGGTGCCGGACGTGGGGCGTGTGGAGGCGGACTTCGATCCGACCATGGCGTCGGTGAGTCCCATGGGATCCTGAGGCGCATCTTTGGATGCTTTGGTTGCCGGCTCCGCCAGACCTCCGCATTGTCAAGGCCAAGTTCAGATGTCGCATTCCTGGCTAAATAGAAATGTCGCATTTCTTCTTTTTGGATGGAGGCCGGCGAACGCCGTGACTGCCTTGCCTTTGAGCCTGCACAGGTCTTTCAGCCGGAGGCCAACACGGTTGTTTTCTTGGGTGCCCGGCAGACCGCTCTGACCGCTTCGTCGAGGTCCTGTGACGTGAACTGCCTGGAGCGTTTGGTCCCTGGCAAAGCCTTGGTGGAGTAGGGCGCCTGTCCCTGATTCGTTCGCGAGGGCGTGCTGGACTTCCTTCTGTCGTCACGCTGCGCCTGGATCACCAGCGCAGTCTGCAGCGCGTGGCTCAGGCGCTTGTTCTCGACGATGGCGGCCGTGTCGACCTGTGGCAATCGGTCATAGCGCTCATAGACCAGGTTGATGCCGTCGGCGCGCAGCTCGATCCGGCCATCCGGGTACTCGAAGACATCGATGTAGCGATGGATCAGCTTGCGGTTGGCTGGCGAGTCCTTGAGCAGGTAGATCACCCGGTCGTGCTGCAGCGTGAGCGACAGCGACACCTTGCGCTGCAGCCGCCAGGTGAACAGCAGATCCAGATCCTCATCGGCGCGCACCGGTCGATGCGCATCGAACTCGCGCAGCGGCGCCTTGGCGAAACGCGTGTTGAAGTCGGCAATGAAGTGCGGTGCGAACGCGTTGGCCGCCTCGCGCGTGTTGATATCCCGCAGGCGAAGCTCCTTCACCAGGCGATCCTGCAGGGTCAGGTTGGCGCGCTCGACCCGGCCCTTGGCCTGGCTCGTGTTGGCACACATGATGTCGATGTTCAGCTCGAAGAGAACGCGTCCGAACTGCGTCGTGCCGCGGCCGAAGTCGGTCGAGTCGCGCACCGCGCGGAAGATGCTGGCCTTGTCACTGTAGAACGCCACCGGCTTGCCATGCTGCTCGAGGTAGGCCCGCGTGGCTTCGAAGTACGCAAAGGCCGACTCGGTCGGCACGAAGTGCAGCTGCATCAGCCGGCTCGTGGCGTCGTCGATGAAAACCAGCAACGTGCAGTGCACATCACGCTGCTCGAACCAGGCGTGGTCGCTGCCGTCGATCTGGATCAACTCGCCCACGCACGCCCGGCGGTTGCGCGGCTGGTGGATCTTGGCCGCGCGTTGTTTGCGGGGCGTCCACAGGCCGGCCGCCATCATCAGCACCCTGACGGTCTCCTTAGCCAGTGGAAGCCCATGGCACTCACGAAGCTTCTCGCATGCAAGCGTTGGCCCGAAATCAGCATACCGATCCCGGATCAGCGCAGTGGCACGCTCGGCGACGCCTGGCGCCAGTTGACGGTTGCTGGGCCGGCCTCGCTTGCGCGAGACCAGTCCGGCTACACCTTCGTTCTTGTACCGCTGGACCAGACGCTCGAGTTGCCGTCGACTCAGACCCAGCCGCTGCGCGGCCTGGCCCACGCGCGCCATCCGGTCGACCACGGCCTGGATGGTCTTGAGGCGATCGGCTTCGCGCATCGACATGGTGATAGTTGCCGCCGGTGTTGCCATCGCTGTGCCTCGGATCCAGAAGCTGGACCGGGGCAACAATGCGACATTTCTATTCGGTCAAAACACGACATTACTAATCAGCCGCTACACGCATAAATAACACAATGTGCATTATGTTAAATGACTCGTGCAATGACATATGCAGCAAGTCCGTTTTCAAGGACCCTGTGTGATGCTGAGCCAAGCCACCACCACCCTCGACTTCGACACCCCTGGCCGTGGTCTGCTGGAAATCACCACGCCCGTTGCGCGATGGGTGCAAAGCGCCGGCTTTAGAACCGGGCTGCTGACGCTCTTCATTCGCCACACCTCGGCCAGCCTGCTGGTGCAGGAAAACGCCGATCCAGAGGTTCAGGCAGACCTCGAGCGCTTCTTTGCGCGGCTCGTGCCCGATGGCGATCCGCTCTTCAAGCATCGCGATGAAGGACCGGACGACATGCCTGCCCATGTGCGGTCGGCATTGACCGCCGTCCAGCTTTCGATCCCGCTGATCGATGGCCGCATGTCGCTGGGCACCTGGCAGGGCATTTATCTGTGGGAACACCGGAAGCGGCCGCACCGAAGGCAAGTGGTCTTGCACCTGATGGGGTCGTAAAGGGGCGTAGCGGCTCCCCTGCCCCAGCCAGTTTGTTTCAGCGACTGGCGTCTGCGGGCGGGGCGCCCGTTGAGGCTCGATCCGTAGCGGCGTCCGCCGCAGGCACGGTCTTTGCATGACTGCTGACTCATGGTGTAACGAAGCACCGTTTTGGTGAGGTTTCCGCGGTCTGCGGATACCCGGAGCGTGAAGAAGCGCCCAGCACCCCGCCCGCGCTCCGCGAGCATCCCAAACCCCCTGAACCCCACCCGTCCATGCGGCCCCAAGAGGCTGCGTGCCGGCATTTGCATTCTTGATTCGAACCCGCTGATTCCCGAAAGGCCCCACCCCATGCAGAAACTCAAACTCGTGATGGTCGGCAACGGCATGGCCGGCGTGCGCACCCTGGAGGAGCTCCTGAAGCTCGCCCCGGACCTGTACGACATCACCGTCTTCGGTGCCGAGCCGCACCCCAACTACAACCGCATCCTGCTGTCGCCCGTGCTCGCCGGCGAGCAGACCGTGGACGAGATCGTGCTCAACAGCTGGGAGTGGTACACCGAGAACCACATCACCCTGCACGCCGGCAAGA
>NZ_LMCQ01000024.1:0-359676 GCF_001424835.1 Variovorax sp. Root318D1
CTCGGGCTCAGCAGGTCGACCTCGAACTCGAACAGCTGCGACAGTCCCTCAGTGCCCGCCATCGAGCGGAACCGAAGCTGATCTTCACCCAGTGGCGTGTGGGCCTTGACGACTCTCGTCATGCAGTTTGTCTCCTTGCATTCTTATGCTTCCTACGCTTCGGAAAATTCGTACCTGAAGTCGTCCTCCGCTGCAGACAGCCGCACCCCCGCGAGCTTGCGCGCGCTGACCGTGGCGCCGATGACTTCCTCGCTCAATCGCGGCAGGATGGTGTGCGTGAGGATCGCATCGATCATCCGTCCACCCGACTCAATGGCGGTGCAACGGCGCGCCACCAGTTCGACGGCGCTGCCGTCGTAGTCCAACGCGATGCCATGGTTCGCCTCGAGGCGAGCGGCAATGCGGTCGAGCTGAAGGCGAATGATGCGATGCAACGCATCGGCTTGCAACGGGTAATAAGGCACTACAACCAGCCGCCCGAGCAGCGCCGGCGCAAACACCTTGAGCAGTGGTTCGCGCAGTGCGGCCGCCAGTGGTTCCGGGTCGGGCCGCAGGGTCGGGTCTTCGCACAGCTGCATGACCAGGTCGGTGCCGACGTTCGAGGTCATGATGATCACGGTGTTGCGAAAATCGATGTGGCGGCCCTCGCCGTCTTCCATCCAACCCTTGTCGAACACCTGAAAGAAGATCTCGTGCACGTCGGTGTGCGCCTTCTCGATCTCGTCGAGCAGCACCACGCTGTAGGGCCTGCGGCGCACCGCCTCGGTCAGCACGCCGCCTTCGCCGTAGCCCACGTAGCCCGGCGGCGCGCCCTTGAGCGTGGAGACAGTGTGAGACTCCTGGAACTCGCTCATGTTGATGGTGACGAGGTTCTGCTCGCCGCCGTACAGCGCCTCGGACAGTGCGAGCGCGGTCTCGGTCTTTCCCACGCCCGAAGGGCCGCACAGCAGGAACACGCCCACCGGCTTGTTCGGGTTGTCGAGCCGCGCGCGCGCGGTGCGAATGCGCCGCGAGATGGTCTCCAGCGCATCGGGCTGGGCCACCACACGAGCCGAGAGAATTTCGCCGAGGCGCAGCACCGACTGCGCATCGTCGCGCACCATGCGGCCGATGGGAATGCCGGTCCAGTCGGCCACCACGGTGGCAATGGCCTGCGCGTCGACAGCGGCAAGGATGAGCGGCGATTCGCCCTGCAGTTGCGCGAGCTTGTCTTGCGCCTCGTTGAGCTCAGCGCGGATCGCTTCGGGTGTGCGCTCGCGTTCGGCCGGGTCTATGTCGACGGCGGACGGGTTTTCTTCCGTCACCGCCTCGTCGGTCTGCACCGGCACCGCCGCAGGCGACAGCAGCTTGCGCAGCGCGACGATGCGCTCGACCAGCGCAGCCTCTTCGACACGCCGCTTTTCCAGGAGATCGAGTTCGGCCTGCGCCGCAGCCACCTGGGCCGCGATGTCTTCCACTCGCTTGTGCTCACCCACCCCGATCGCGGCCTCGCGCCCCGCAATGCCCGACTCGATGCCCAGCACCTCGATGCGGCGCTGCAAATCTTCGATGGCGGCGGGCAGCGCATGCTGGCTCAGGGCCACGCGCGCGCAGGCCGTGTCGAGCAGGCTCACGGCCTTGTCGGGCAGCTGCCGCGCCGGAATGTAGCGGTGCGACAGGCTCACGGCCGCTTCGAGCGCGGCATCGAGAATAAGCACGCCGTGGTGTTTTTCCAGCTCGGCTGAAATGCCGCGCAGCATGATCACGGCCTTGGGCTCGGTGGGCTCGTGCACCTGGATGGTCTGGAAGCGCCGCGTGAGCGCCGGGTCTTTCTCGATGTATTTCTTGTACTCCGACCACGTGGTGGCGCCGATGGTGCGCAGCCGTCCGCGCGCGAGCGCCGGCTTCAGCAGGTTGGCGGCATCGCCCGTGCCGGCGGTGCCGCCCGCACCGACCAGCGTGTGCACCTCGTCGACGAACAGCACGATGGGCTTGGGGCTCTTCTCGACTTCATCGATCACCTGGCGCAGGCGCTGCTCGAACTCGCCCTTCACGCCCGCGCCGGCCTGCAGCAGCGTGGGGTCGAGCACCCACAGCGATACGTCCTTGAGCGAGGGCGGCACGTCGCCCGCCGCGAGCCGCGAAGCCAGGCCCTCGACCACCGCTGTCTTGCCCACGCCCGCCTCTCCGGTGAGCAGCGGATTGTTCTGCCGGCGCCGCATCAGGATGTCGATGATCTGGCGAATCTCGTCGTCGCGGCCATAGACCGGATCGAGCTCGCCCGCACGCGCCTTGGCCGTCAGGTCGCTCGCGTACTTGGCGAGCGCGGAGCCACCAGCTGCGGCGCCCTCGCCCTGGTGTGCGACAGCTGGAGCGCTGCCTGCGCCACCGCTCGGCGCCGCATCGAAATCGTCCTCGGGCGATCCTTCGGTCCACGCGGGAAGCTGGGCAATGAGAACGTCCGGCACGATCTTGTCGAACTCGCGCGAGATGCCCGAGAGCACCTGCCGCAGCCCCGGCGTCTTCACGATGCCCGCGAGCAGGTAGGCACCGCGGATCGAGGTGGCCTCGAAGCGCAGGCTCGCATAAACCCAGGCGCGTTCGACGGCGTTGTCGACATGCTCGGAAATGTCGCTGATCGACGTGGCGCCGTGCGGCAGGCGGTCGAGCGCACGCACCAGGTCCTGCTCGACCGCATCGAGGTTGAGGCCCGCGCGCTTGACGATGCGCAGCAGGTCGCTGTCCTGCAATTGCAATATCTGGTGCAGCCAGTGCACCAGCTCCACATAGGCATTGCCGCGCAGCTTGGCGAATGCGGTGGCGGTTTCCAATGCCTTGTAGAGCATCGGGTTCAGTTTCGAGAAAAGAGAGACGCGGCGAATATCGGTCATAAGGCCATGGAAGAAACTTCAGCCGCCACGGAAGCTGCCGATGCGGAACGGGAAAACAATGCTTCGGGCTGGAACACCATGTCGCCGGCGTCGGTGTCCGACAGCCGCGCGCCGAGCCAGCTGCCCCAGCCCAGGCGGTGGTCGCCGCCCAGTTGCATGCCGCGGGCCTCCTGCTTCTTCAGCACGAGCCGGAGCTCCCAGGCAAACTCGATGCCGACGTATTGGCGCACCCAGTCGACCACCTGCCGGAGCCGCTTGCTGCCCGGTAGAAAGTCGCGAAACTCGTGCTGCGAAAGCGGCCCCAGTTCGAGGCGGAACTTGCTCTGTGCATCGCGCACCGCCAGGCCGATGGTGGCGCCGCCGCCCAGCTGATGGTTGCGCCCGAAGAGGCCGATGCAGCTCACCTGCCGCTCGTCGAGCATCACCCAGTCGCTCACGAATTCTTCGACACGCACCGGCACGTCGAAGTACAGCTTGAGGATCTGGATCAGCCCTTCCGGATTGCGCGTCTGGCGCACCAGGTGCCCGGCCATGAAGGTGCGCGCATGGTCCGCGATGCGGTCGCGCTCCTTGAGCCCCGGCTGCCCCATGTTCATGAGGCTCGCTACGTAATCGACGAAGCGGTGGCCGTCGGGCCGGTCGAGGCTGTTGACGGACTGCGCATCTGCCCAGGCGCGGTAGAACAGCAGGATGAGCCGATGGTGGAACAGGTCGGCGAATACGCTGAACGTGTCGTCACCGTGATGCCGCTTGCGCTCGCGCGCGTACTCGGTCAGGTGCAGCGGCAACGGCCCGTTGGGACCGAACAGGCCGAAGCCGTAGATGGAGATGCGCGGCGGTCCGTCGCCGTCGACGTCCACGCCGGAAACGTTCGATGGCGCAAACGCCATCGAGGGCTCCTGCCCGAGGCGCAGCGGCTCGTCGAGCGGGCGTGGTGCGCGGCCCAGCAAGGGATGGCCGCCCTGCGCATCGAGCCGGCGCAGCAGCATGAACAGGTCATGCTCGAAGGGCTGGTCGATCAGGCCCGCCCACAGGACCGGGTCGCCCTCGGGAACGCCGCGGCGCGCGGAGGCCGTGATGGCCTCTGCCAAATCGGGCATTGCCGATGGCGCCAGTGAATCGTCGGTGACGTCCAGCGCACTCATACGGCGGGGCGGCGTCCAATGCGCGGCATCCATCGCGCGATTTCTCCGCGCTGCAGGCTGGAGAGCGCGAACTCGGTGAACGCGTTCAGCGACACATGCCGGCTGAAGAACTGCTCCAGCACGGCGCCGAAAAGATAAGGGCTCGAGCCCGAGAAGGCGACCTCATCGATCTTGAGCGCAATTTCCACGCCGCGCCCGAAGACGATGGGCCCGGGTTCGGGCAGGCGGCGGAACACGGGCGCCAGCGCCATCGAGCGCACGCCCTGTATCTGCCGGCGCACCGCCGGGTCGGCCAGATTGCCGTACAGGTCGAGCATCTCGCGCAGCGCGGCCGCACCCTGCGTCGCGTCGACGTCGGTCAGGCTCAGGTAGTTGAGTCCCAGATGGCTGATGAGGCGCCAGGTGAGCGCGCCTTCGGCCAGCGCGGGATACGGCCGCGACGGCCCGCGCAGGATGCGCACGGCGCGCACGGGCGCGGACACCCGCAAGGTGAAATCAGACTCCAGCCCCGTGGGCAGCAGCAGCGGCAGGTCGCGGTTGGTGCACAGCGCATCGATCGTGATGTGCCGCAGGCTGTGCGGAAAAGGCGCGTCGTGCTGGTCGACCAGCGACACATACACCTCGCTGCCGGTGTAGCTGGTGCGGGTGCCCTGCGCGCGTGCGCGGTCGGACACCAGGCGCGGCTCGCGGCGCAGCGAGAAGTACGAGCCGAAGTCGCCGTCGTCGGCCGCGAACGAGCCGAGGAAAGGCCTGAACTCGCGTTCTTCCGAGCCGCTGCTCATGTGGCCCGTGACACGCTCGACGGTGAAGATTTCGAAGTCGCGCGGACGCGTGCGGTCGATCACGGCGTGGTGCTCGTGCTGCCCGGGCCCGACCGGGATGCGATCGCTGCGGCGCGGCACCAAATTGATGATGGGCGTGCAGAAGAGCGAGAAATGCCGCGCATCCACCAGCCGCTCCAGGTCGCTGTCGGCACGGTCGAGCAGGATCACGATTTCCATCGTGGTGCCGCTCATGGCCGCGGCCGCCGCGCGCAGGTTCTTCACGCTGAAGAACAGGTAGCGGTCCGGGAAAGCGAAGTACTCGTGCAGCAGCCGGTAGCCCTGGAACGAACGTGCGTCGTAGGGCAGCAGCGCCTGGTCGGGGTCGAAACCTTCGTGGCGAATCGCCTCGTCGCCGAGCGGCACGATGCGCGCCGTGCTGCCCGGCCCGCTGCGGCACACGGTGCCCACGCTGTGGTGCACCGCGAGTTCGAGCACGCGCAGCGCATGGAGCTCGGCGCCCGAAAGAAAGAACTCGAGCCGGTCGAGCGGCATCTCGGCAAAGCGCGCGCCGCCCACCGCTTCGAGCTTGATGGTGATCGCGCTCTTGGCCTGGCGCGCTACAGCCGGCATTGCATGCGCGATCTCGGCGGGCACGGGGCCGATGCCCGCCTGTGTGATCTTGATGGGCCACAACGTGACCGCATGCCCGGTACGAAATTCGCAGGCCGTCTGCTCGCCCTTGATCATGCGGCCGCGCAGGATGGTGTGGCGCGGCAGTTCATAGCCGGCCTTCAGCGAACCTTCATTGAGGTTGCCGTCGATCTGCACCACGCCCATGGCAGGCAGCGGCGCAAGAAAGTTCGGGTACACCACCTCCAGCAGCCGCTGCGAGAAGCGCGGAAACTCCGCATCCATCTTGAGCTGAATGCGCGCCGTGAGAAAGCTGAAGCCTTCGAGCAGGCGCTCCACGTACGGGTCGCTGACCTCGATGCCGCGCATGCCCAGCCGGCCCGCGATCTTCGGGTAGCGCTGCGCGAACTCGGCACCGAGCTCATGCATGTACGTGAGCTCGCGGTTGTAATAGTCCAGCAGCCTGGCGTCCATTCAGAGCCCCCCTGTCGGGCGAAGGACCATGTGGCCGCTCTCGAGGTCGAGCTCGGAGCGCAAGATGAATTCGATGGGGTAAGGCACCGACCACAGCGTGCCCCGGATCTCGAGCGCGAGCAGGTTGTGGTGCTCGAGGTCGGTGGCATCGGTGACGCAGCGCACGTCGATGCTGTCCTTCATGATGCGCGGCTCGAAGTCGATGATGGCCGTGCGGATGGCCGCCTCCACATCCGCGAAGTCGACCTCCGACATGCGCCCGCCGGCCCAGCCGCGCACGCCGTAGTTGACGACCGAGCGCCGCGCGCGCGGCATGGCGTTGATGGTGTGGCCGGCACCGAAGTTAGTGGTGTTGAGCAGCCACTGCAGATCGCGCAGCACCGAATCGCGCAGCAGCTTGCCGCTCATCAGGAACGCACCGGCGCGCTCCTGGCGACTTTGCGGCTGCTTGTCGGTCAGGCGGTCGAGCAGCACCGGCTGCAGGCGGTCGCGTGCAACGCTCTCTTGCTGGTCGCCGTCGACCTCCAAGGCCGGGCGGCTGGCGGGCAATACGGAACTCACTGCGCGGCACTCTCGGCGGGAGCGAACTCAACGAGCCGGATGTCGAGCAGCGAGTGGTCGCCAGCTTCGCTGATGAACGTGCGCTGGCCCACGCCGGCATACTGCTCTTCGCCGGCCAACGGCTGCCAGTCGGTGCGGCGGCCCAGCATGGTTTCATCGTCGAGCGCATCGAGCGCGCCCGGGTAGCGGACCGGCACCAGGCCGTTGAGTCCGCGGCCGTCCTGCAGCACGATCTCGGCCGGCGCCCAGAGCAGGTCGACCAGATGCTGCGGGCGGGAAAACTTCAGGCGCCGCACTGCCGGCAGCGGCAGCCACGCGTAGCCCGAAGGCGTGAGAAGTTCGAGCACGGCGCCAATGCGCACGTCGCCGTCGCACAGCCAGCCGAACTCGATGCTTTGCACCGGTTCGCCATCGATGGCCTGCGCGGTTCTTGCATCCGACCTGTCGACGCAGCTCAAGGTGCCCTGCAATCCGGGCGCAGCCAGCCGCGCGCCTTCGCGCAGGTCGGCCGCTTCGGTGGCGTGCTCGAGCGGCAGCGCCGCGGCGGCGATCAGTTGCGCCACCCAATCGACCTCGCCCGCGATGATGGCCGGCGCACGGCCGCCATTCCAGAATTCGGTTCGGTGGCGCTCGGCTGCCAATGCCATTGCACAGGTGGCGCTGGCGGGAGCGAAAGAAGGGTCGATCTTTGCGGCCAGCTTGAGCTGGTCTTCAGCCCGCTGCCACTCGCCCCTGAGCGCAAGAAAGTGGCAGAGGGCGAGCCGCAGGCTGGCGTTCTGGGGACTCGCGCGAATCTGCCGCTGCACCCATTCGGTGTGCTCGGCCACGGAGCGCTCGCCCAGCACTGCAAACCCATCGCCCATGTAGCTTCCTCAATGACTTGTGCGCGGCCGCAGGGCCGCCGGTGAATATCTGCGGGAGGCCGGCCCGCGGCACGCCGCAAAAAAAGCGGCGCGCGCGGGTCCGGCCGGGACACGCGGGAATCAGGATTCCCGGTTTTCCTTGATGTTCCAGGCCAGCACGGTCTCGGCGCCCTTGCCGCCCTTGTCCGTCTGCTCCCAGTACTGCTGCTTGACCTTGGCGGCCTGGAACGCGAACTGCACCAGAACCGCATCGCCACTCTGCTCAGCCGTGTACTGCACCGAGGTGACCAGCACTTCTTCCAGCGTGACGCGCGTGTATTCGATCTGCGAGCCACCGGCCTTGCACAACGACACCTCGACCTTGCTCAGGTGCTTGCCGCTGGCGNACCAGCACTTCTTCCAGCGTGACGCGCGTGTATTCGATCTGCGAGCCACCGGCCTTGCACAACGACACCTCGACCTTGCTCAGGTGCTTGCCGCTGGCGCAGTTCTTCATGACGGACGGGGCCGCCTTGTCGATGCGCGCAATGACCTGCAGGTCGTTGAAGCTCGCCTTGCCCACACCGCCGCCACCGCCGCTGACCATGTTTCCAGGCTGCGTCGCTCCCCATGCAAACGACTTGATATCCGTCCAGTCCTTGTGGTTCGAGTCCTTGGATTCGCCGTTTGCGCCCTCNCTGACCATGTTTCCAGGCTGCGTCGCTCCCCATGCAAACGACTTGATATCCGTCCAGTCCTTGTGGTTCGAGTCCTTGGATTCGCCGTTTGCGCCCTCGACGCGCATGAACATGTCTACTGCCATGATTAACCCCCAAAGTTATATTTGCCCGATTGCGGGACACCGTTGAACTAGCTGCTGTCCTTCTTGTTGGATGGCAGCTTCGAAACCAGCCGCAACGACACAGTCAGCCCTTCGAGCTGATAGTGCGGCCGGAGAAAAAACTTGGCGGCGTAGTAGCCCGGGTTGTCCTCGATGGCTTCCACCTGGACTTCGGCCGCCGCCAGCGGCTTCATTGCCTTCGTGTCCTGTGACGACGTGCCTGGGCTGCCGTCCACGTAATTCATGATCCAGTCGTTGAGCCAGCGCTCCATGTCCTCGCGCTCGCGGAACGAACCGATCTTGTCGCGCACGATGCACTTCAGGTAGTGCGCGAAGCGGCAGCATGCAAACAGGTACGGCAGGCGCGCCGCCAGGTTGGCATTGGCCGTGGCGTCGGCGTCGTAGTACTCGGCCGGCTGCTGCAGCGACTGCGCCCCGATGAAGGCCGCGAAGTCGGAGTTCTTGCGGTGCACCAGCGGCATGAAGCCGTTCTTGGCCAGCTCGGCTTCGCGCCGGTCGCTGATGGCGATCTCGGTCGGGCACTTCATGTCCACGCCGCCGTCGTCGGTCGGGAAGGTGTGCGTGGGCAGGTTCTCGACCGCGCCGCCCGACTCCACGCCGCGAATGGAGGTGCACCAGCCGTACTGCTTGAACGAGCGGTTGATGTTCACGCCCATGGCATAGGCCGAGTTGGCCCAGGTGTAGCGGTTGTGCAAGGCTGAGTCGGTTTCTTCCTCGAACTCGAACTCATCGACCGGATTGGTGCGCGCGCCGTAGGGCAGGCGCGCAAGAAAGCGCGGCATGGCCAGGCCGATGTAGCGCGCGTCTTCCGACTCGCGCAGCGACCGCCAAGCGGTGTGCTCGGTGTTCTGGAAGATCTTGGTCAGGTCGCGCGGGTTCGAGAGTTCCTGCCACGAATCCATCTGCATCACGGTGGGCGATGCGCCGGCAATGAAGGGGCAGTGCGCGGCCGCGGCGATCTTCGCCATTTCGCCGAGCATCTCGACGTCGGGCGGGCTGTGGTCGAAGTGGAAGTCGCCGATGAGTGCACCGAAGGGCTCACCGCCGAACTGGCCGTATTCGTGTTCGTAGATTTTCTTGAACAGCGGGCTCTGGTCCCAGCCGATGCCCTTGTGGCGCTTGAGCGAGCGCGCCACTTCGCGCTTCGACGCGCACATCACGCGGATCTTCAGCTGCTCGTCGGTCTCGGTGTTGTTGACCAGGTAGTGCAGGCCGCGCCATGCGCCTTCGAGCTGCTGGAAGTCTTCGTGGTGAAGAATCTGGTTGATCTGCTCGGAGAGCTTGCGGTCGATCTCGGTAATGATCGCCTGCACGGTGCGGTAGGCATCGTTCGAGATGGTGACGGTGCTTTCGAGCGCCTGCACCGCCAAGGTCTTGACGGCGCTTTGCACCGCCTCGCGGGCCTGGTCGGTCTTGGGCTTGAACTCTCGCTGCAGCAGGTCGGAGAACTCGTTGGGCTCGAGCGCCTCGATGGTGGCGGTCTGCGCGCGCGCTGCTGTCTGTTTGGATGCGGTGCTCATGGTGGAGGTCCTGTCGGCTTGGTCGACTTGCTCGGCTTATTCGGAAGGGATGGTGCCGGCGCCGCCGGACTTTTCGTTCGCCGCTTCCACCGCCTTGGCCACGGCCGGATTGGGTGCGGACGCGAGCGACTTGAGCAGTTCCGGGTTCTGCAGCGCCTGGGCAATCAGTTGCTCGGCGCCGTTCTTGCCGTCCATGTAGGACAGCAGGTTGGAAAGCTCGGTGCGGGCTTCGAGCAAGTGCTGCAGCGCGCCCACCTGGCGTGCAATGCGCGCGGGCGAGAAGTCGTCCATGCTGTCGAAGGTGATGTCGACATTCATCTGGCCTTCGCCCGTGAGCGTGTTGGGCACCTGGAAGGCCACGCGCGGCTTGATCGACTTCATGCGGTCGTCGAAGTTGTCGATGTCAACCGCCATGAAATCGCGATCCGCGAGATCGGGCATCGGGTCGACCTGCTTGCCCGCGAGATCGGCGATCACGCCCATCACGAAGGGCAGCTGGATCTTGCGTTCGCTGCCGTAGATCTCCACGTCGTACTCGATCTGCACGCGCGGCGCGCGGTTGCGCGCGATGAACTTCTGACCACTGTTTCTGACACGGTTGTCTGCCATAAGCTTCCTCTTGAATCTCTGATGCGTGTGGGTCGGACCTGCCCTGACTGTCTGTCCTTGTGTTCTCGCGCCGGCGCCTTGCTTCGCTCTATTCGGCCGTGCCGCTGCTCAGTGAGCGTCCCGCCAGGCTTTCAATCTTCTGCAAGCCCTCGGGTACGAGTTCTTCGATGATCTGGAAGAAGTTGAGGTCCAGCAGTCTTTGCGCCCTTCGGATGAGCATCGGTGCCGGGTGGCTGGGCTCGGTGCGTTCCATGTATTGACACGCCTTTTCCAGCAAAACCTGCACATCATCACGAGTCGATATTTCAATATCTTTAATGCTCGCTAACCGCGGGCCGGAGGCGCCATTCAAAGGTCTCGCAATGCCTGGTCCCGATGCGTCCGCTGGCGCCGGCTCATTGCCGCTTGCCGCCTTCAATGCTTCGACCGGTGCCGGCTGCGCCTGCTCGGGCAGCAGCTGGACCACGGTGCGAAGCGAGCGCTCGAGCCGCGAGAAGTCGGGCGCCCAGCTTTGCCCCAGCGCGCGCTCCGAGGTCTCGCGAATCCGCTGCAGCAACTCCAGCGCTGCATGCAACGCCATTACCGGCGCTGCCGCTTTTTCCTGCGCGCGGCGCGCCACTTCCCGCAGCCGGCCGATGCCGCCCGGGTAATCGATCTGGTCGGCCTTGCTTGATTCAAGCAGTGCCTCGACCTGCCGCAGGCTCATCGATGCGCCATCCTCGAGCAGGCGTGCGTCGCGCACGCTGCGTCCGAGTCCCTCGGCTTCGGCCAATGCAGCCAGCGCATTCATGCGCGGCAGCGGGTCTTCGAAATCGCCATCGACCACGCGCGGATGCACGTCGTCCCAATACTTTTGCAGGATGCCGTCCACCACGCGCAACCCATCGACATAGCCGGGAAGTCCGCGGCTCTCGGTCCATGCCAGCGTCAACAGAACCAGAACGCGCACGTCGAGCGTGCGTTGGCACAGCTGCTTTGCGATGCGCTCGACACGGGCCCAGTCAGGCGGCTCCGCGGGAATGATGGTGGAGCCGAACTGCTGCTCCCGCTTTCCTGTCGCAGCCTGCTGCAGCGCCATGAAGTCGGGGTCGTATTCGAGGTCTTCGCCGCACGGAAGCGGGCCTTCAACAGGCGACTGCAATAGTTCTATCTCGCTCGGCGACAACCCCATCTCCCTATTTATTAACAACCACCAACAATGGTTATCTTGAGGGGAACGGGAAGCGCGGTCAACAGCAACACATTGCTACGTGCTGCCTATGAATCACAAAGGAGTACAACTCCTTTTAAAGCGTAGAAGGAACGTTTACAGCAATCCGCGGCTCGCAAGATTGCGCATCAGCGCACTTAGTCCAAAAGTCCACCGTGGCGCTTTATCCGAATGGACCACGCGGTTCACGAGCGCGCCGAGTTCCGGTGCCGCAATGCGCACGCGGTCGCCGACGACGTGGGTGAATCCTTGCCCAGGACCATGACGGTCTTGTGTCGGCGCGAACATCGTGCCGAGGAACAACATGAAGCCGTCGGGATAGTCATGGTGCGCGCCGATAGCTTGCGAGACCAGGTCGAGCGGATCGCGGCTGATCTTCGCGAGCGAGCTCGAGCCTTCGAGCGTGAAGCCTTCGGGCCCCGTCACTTCGAGTGCCACCGTGATGCGGCGAACGTCGTCGATGCCGAAATGCGCATCGAACAAGCGGATGAACGGACCGATGGCGCAGGAGGCGTTGTTGTCCTTCGCCTTGCCGAGCAGCAATGCGCTGCGGCCTTCGAAGTCGCGCAGGTTGACGTCGTTGCCGAGCGCCGCACCGAGTGTCTCGCCGCGGCTGTTGACCGCGAGCACCACCTCGGGCTCGGGGTTGTTCCACACCGATGCGGCATGGATGCCCACGTCGGCGCCGGTGCCCACGGCCGAGAGAACCGGCGCCTTGGTGAAGATCTCGGCGTCGGGCCCGATGCCGACCTCGAGGTACTGCGACCATGCGCCCTGCGAGATCAAGACTTCCTTGACCTTCGCGGCTTCGGCCGACCCGGGCACGATGCCCGCGAGGTTGTCGCCGAGCACGCCGCTGAGCGCCGCGCGCGTGGCCTCTGCGCGCGATGCATCGCCGCGCGCCTGCTCTTCGATCACGCGTTCGAGCAGGCTCTCGACAAAGGTCACGCCGCTGGCCTTGACGGCCTGCAGGTCGCAGGGCGCGAGCAGCCATGGCTTCGCTTCATCGCGCACGGTCAGGTCGCTGTTGGCGAGCACTGTGGCCAGATCGGCGATGCGCGGAGCCTTGCCGGCAGTCACCGCGTCGCGCACGCTGGCCGAAGGAGACTCGGTGCGCTCGAGCAAGTCGCTCATGGTCGGCGCCAGCTTGGAGAGATCGTGCAAGCCGCCGTCATGCACCGCCACGAGAACGGGGCCCACGCCGGGCTGCCAGATGCGGCCGACGAGTGTGGCGCGCTCGGCGTCGCGGGGAAGGCTGGTGGCGGTGGAAAGGTCTAGGGGCATGTTGTCTCCGGAGGCACTTGTGGTTCAGGGAACGGACATTCTGAATGAATGTCTTCCTTGCCGCTGCCGGGCCGGAGACTGGTGCGCTATTCGGCGCCGTGGCCGCGAGCCGCGCGCACGCGCGCCACGTCGGCCGGCAGGTTCTTCCACGCCGGCTCCTGCGGTGCGAAGCGCGCGCGCATGTAGCCCGCGAGTTCTGCAATCTGACGGTCGTCGAGCGCATCGCGGAAGGCCGGCATGAAGCCGATATCACGGCTCGCGGGCTCGCGCACGCCGTCGAGGATGGTGCGCAGCAGGTTGTCGGGTCGCGCGCTCGTGAGGTTGCTGTTGAGCGCGAGCGGCGTGTTCACGCCGAGCAACGTGGGGCCGTCGCCATCGTGATGGCACGAGGCGCAGGCACTGTCGAACATGCGCTGCGCGGGGCCGAGCAGCCGGCCCTGCGTGCGCGCGGCGGTGTCGACGATCTGCTGTGCCAAGGCTTGCGGCTCGGCCACAGGCGCGGGATTGAATGACGCGAGGTACGTGGCCATGGCACGCACGTCGGCATCGGGCACCTGCCCCAGCTCGCGCACCACCTCCGCCATCGGGCCGCCAGCCATGCCATGGCGCTGCGTATGGCCTTGGCGCAGGTAGCGGTACAGCTCGTCGGTGTCCCATGGCACCGCCGACTTCGAAAGCCCGGTGAGCGCAGGAGCCTCCCAACCGTCGACCATGGCGCCCGACAAGAAGGCGCTGCCGCCCTGCTCTGCGCCGAGCGCGTTGCGCGGCGTGTGGCACGCGCCGCAGTGGCCCAGGCCGTTGACGAGATAGGCGCCGCGGTTCCATTCCGCGCTTTGCGCGGCTACCGGCTGCAACGGCGCCGGGTCATGGAAGAGCGCATTCCATCCGGCCATCAATGGACGCATGCTGAACGGAAACTTCAGTTCGGCCTTCGGCGTTTCGGCGCGCACCGCGGGCATGGACATGAAGTAGGCGTAAAGCGCCTGCAGATCGTCATCGCTGGTCTTGGCGAATGCCGTGTATGGGAAAGCCGGATACAGGTGATGGCCATCGCGAGAGACGCCTTCGCGCATGGCGCGCTGGAAGGCGCTGAACGACCAGCGGCCCAGGCCCGTTTCTGCATCGGGCGTGAGATTGGTGGTGTAGAGCGTGCCGAAGGGCGTCTCCATCGCGCGGCCGCCCGCGTTGGGCGCGCCGCCCGGTGCGGTGTGGCACACGGCGCAGTCGCCGAGCGCGGCCAGCACTCGGCCGCGTTCGATGGTGGCTTGGCTGTAGACCGGTGCGGTGAGCGAGACCGGGGCGATGGAAGAGCGCCAGCCGAGCAGGCCGGCGATGAGGCCGATGCCGCCTATGAAGAGGGCAGCGCCGGTGGCCCAGAGGCCTTTGCTGGTGGGCCATGGCGCATCGGTCTTGCTCCTTCCCCCCCTGGGGGAAGGTTGGGATGGGGGCACGGCAGCGTCACCATTCAAGCGCCGCTCGCCCCCACCCCCGCCCTCCCCCGGAAGGGGAGGGAGCAAAGCCCGGTTCAGCTCAGCCAGCACCTTCTCCGCCGTGAACGGCGGCTCCCGAAACCGCACCCCCGTCGCATCGAAGATCGCATTCGCGATCGCCGCCGTGCCCGGCACCGATGACGATTCGCCCGCGCCGAGCGAAGGCTCGCCCGGCCGCGGCATGTGCATGATCTCGACCACCGGCACTTCGCGGAAGTTGATGATCGGGTAGCTGCCCCACTCGCGGCTCGCGACCACGCCCGAGGGCAGCACGCCGGGCAGCTGCGGACCACACTTTGCAGCGCCCTGCTGCTGCGGCGCGAACTGCACCTCTTCCATCAGCGCGCGGCTGGTGGTCTGGATCACGTTGCCGTGCACCTGGTGCTCGACGCCCGCGGGGTTGATCACGAGCCCCGCGTCGTGCCCCACCACCACGCGGCGCACGTGCACCTCGCCGGTCTTGCGGTTGACCTCGACGTCGGCCACCCATGCGGCCCAAGCGGCGCCGAAGCCGGGCCATTTGCTGTGGATGTACCGCGCATAGGCAAAGCCCTGGCCAAAGAGGATGTCTCCGCCCTCGCCCAGTCCGCCGTCGGCGTTCTCTTGCGGACCGGTGCGCATGCGCCAGCCGGCTTTCTGCGCGGTGGCCTGCACGAGTTCGACGGCGCGCGGATCGTTCAAATGGCGCAGGCGGAACTGCACCGGATCAACGCCCGCGGCAGTGGCCAGTTCATCGATGTACGACTCGTGCGCGAACGAACTCGGCAGCGCCGAGACGCCGCGCAGCCAAGAGGCGCGCACGATCGGCGCCATGTCGTTGACCTTCACGCGCAGGTTGTCGACGCTGTAGGGCGGGCGTGCCGTGCGGTCGCCCATCTCGAAGGCTTGCGCCACCGGTTCGATGGTGCGCGTGAGCAGCAGCGCGAGTGTCGGTGCGCCGTTCGACGGATACGAGGTCTCGAAGTCGTAGGCCGCGATGCGGCCGTCGGCCATCAAGCCGCCATCCACCTCCATCAGTTGCGCGGCGCCCTTGGGCTCCCAGGCATGTTCTTGCTCGCGCGTGAGCTGCACGCGCACCGGTGCGCCCACGGCGCGGGCCAGCAGCGCGGCGTCGGCCGCCACGTCGTCGGCGCCGTTGCGGCCGTAGCAGCCCGCCGCTTCCATGCGGATGACGTCGACCTGCACGTCGTCCACGCCCATGAGCTTTGCAAGATCAGCGCGCAGCACGTGGGGATTTTGCGAGCCGGCCCAGCAGCGCAAGACAATGCCCCCACGCTCCCCCACTGCATGTGGGTCGCTGCCTCCCGAAGGGGGCGCGTTCCGCCTTGGGAGCGGCCCGGCGGCGGAACCGACGCCCCCGCCATCCTGCGGTTGCCATTCGGCCAGCGCGCACGAAGGTCCGATGGACGCGTGCATCTGGTAGGGCCAGACGTAGGTGCGATGCATCGGCTGCGCGGCCGCGGCCATTGCACCATCGACATCGCCTTCATCGACCAGCAGGCGCTGCGTCGACGGGTTGTCGCGCAGGGCCTGCGCCAGGTTGGAAAGATCGGGCATGCCGGGCCAGCTTTTCCACGTGACACGCAGTTGGCGCAGCGCTTGCTCGGCGTGCTCTTCGCGCTCGGCCACGATGCCGACGAAGTCGCGGATCACCACCACCGCGCGGATGCCGGGAATGTGCGCAATCGACGATTCGTCCACCGCTTCGAGCGTGTTGCCGATGAAGTCGCCATGGTCCGCACCGGCATACGGTGGTCGCACCACGCGGCCATGCAGCATGCCGGGCACGCGCATGTCGTGCACAAAGACGCTCTCGCCCGCGAGCTTGGCGGGGATATCCACGCGCGGCTGGCGCGTGCCGACGATGCGGTAGTCGGCCGGTGCCTTGAGCTCTGCGGCCGGGTCGAGGCGCAGCACGGTGCGCTGGCCCGCGACAAGGTCGGCGTAATTGATGTGGCGATCGGGCTCCTCTGCCACGCGCACGACGCCGTTGCGCACCTGCAGCGCTTCCCCTGCGACTCCGAGCCGCTCGGCCGCGCGCGCGAGCAGCCATGCACGCGCCTGTGCGGCAGCCAGGCGCAGTGGCTGCGAATGGATCTGGATCGAGGCGCTTGCGATGGTTGCGCCCTGGTTGGGCGCGCGGGCGGTGTCGCCGAGCATCATGCGCACGCAGGGCATGCCGAGGTCGAGTTCTTCGGCCGCGATCTGCGCCAGCGCTGTCTGGATGCCGGTGCCCAGGTCGACGTGGCCGTTGAGCGCCGATGCGCTGCCGTCGTCCCAAACTGCGAGCAGGACTTCGTCGCCTTCGATGGGGTTGCCGGCGATGGCTGTGGGCTGGCCCTTGGCGGGTGGTGGTGCGGGCGGGGTCTCGCGCACGACGAGCAGGACGCCGTTGGCCGAGAGAAAGTCCGCGCGTGTCTGCGGAAGATCGGCGCGCCGCGTCATCGTCTCTGCCCCTGGTCTTGCTCCCTCTCCCTCTGGGAGAGGGTTGGGGTGAGGGCTGGCGGCGATGGCAAAGGCCGTGCTTGTGTGAAGGCCGATGCCCTCACCCTGGCCCTCTCCCAGAGGGAGAGGGGACAAGACAGGGCCGCGCTCATGGACGCACCACCTCTTGCATGCGTACCGCGGCCCGCTGCACCGCATCCAGAATTTCGATATGCGTCCCGCAGCGGCACAGGTTCCCCGACAACTCGCTGCGAATCCGCGCCTCGCTCGCATGCGGATCGCGCGCGAGCAACGCCGCGGCCTGCATCACCATGCCGTTCAGGCAATAGCCGCACTGTGCGGCCTGTGCGTCTTCGAAAGCTGCCTGTACCGGATGCCAATGGCCGCGCGTGCCAAGACCTTCGAGCGTAGTGACTGCGCGGCCCGCCACGCCATGCGCGGGAATCACGCAGGCACGCGCCGCCACGCCATCGACGTGCACGGTGCAGGCGCCGCACTGACCCAGGCCGCAGCCGTACTTGGGCCCGTTCAGGCCCAGGTCATTGCGCAACAAGTGCAGCAGCGTGGCCTCGCGCGGCACGCCCGGGATCGAACAGGCCTGTCCGTTGACCTCAAGTTGCAGCGGCTCAGCGCCGCAGGTGACCGTCACGGGTGTACATCTCCAGGTCCACGAACGTCGAGCCGTTGTGGTTCTTCGCGCTGTATTCGACCGGAAAATCGCCGAAGCGCGTGTTGCCGATGCTCTCCAGACCCGCAATGAAGCTGTCGCGCGTGAGCGTCTTGCCCCCGCGGCGCAGGCCTTCGACCATCACGCGCGAAGCGATGTAACCCTCGAGCGTCGTGTAGCCGTCGATCTTCTCGCCGAACTCGGCGCGGTCGCGCTGGTAGTCGGCCACGATCGGCACGCGCAACGCCTCGGGCGGCGGCACGATGCTGGCGGTGACCAGCCCCGCGAGCTTGCCGTCGAGCCGCTTGGCGGACCCCGGCGCATCGGTAATGCCGACCGACAGCGTGTAGAGCGGGGCAGCGCCGCCGTTCGCGCGGTAGTCGCGGATAAAGACCTCGACCATGCGCCCCGCCATGATCATCACCACCGCGCCGGGCTTGGCCTCGGCCAGGCTGGCGACCACCTGCTTGGCGTCTTCGGCGGTAATGGCCAGCGGCAGCGTCTTCACGACCTGCACCTTGTAGTCGGCCGCGAGCTGCTCGCAGGTGGCAAGATTCGACTTGCCGAACGCGCTGTCCTGGTAGACCACCGCAATCGACGAAAGGCTGATGGTCGAAAGATGGCTGATGATCTTGCGCAGTTCCACGTCGTAGCCGGCGCGCACATGGAATAGCAGGCGGTTGACCTTGGCACGGAACGAGCTGGTGCCCACCAGCGGTGCGAACATGGGCACGCCGGCCTTCTCGGCCAGCGGCATCGCGGCCACCAGGTTGCCGGTGGCCACGAAGCCCGCGAGCGCGAAGACCTTGTCCTCATCGATCAGCTTGGCCGTGTTGACGGCGGTTTTAGCGGGATCGTAGGCATCGTCGTAGGAGACAAGTTCGATCTTGCGGCCGTTGACGCCGCCGGACTTGTTGACGCGGTCGAAGTAAAGCTTGATGCCCGCGCGGTAATCCACACCGAAGTCCTTGGCCGGGCCGCTGAACACGGCCGACTGGCCGATGCGGATAAGGCTGTCGGTCACGCCGTTGTCGGCGCGCGCCGAACGCAGAAGACCGGGGCCCATGGCCAGGGCTGCGCCGCCCGCCACCAGGGCGCGCCTTGAAATCGAAATCGTCATTGCGTCGTCAAGCTCTTTGCTGTCGTTGTTATGAAAGCGGGTGGTGAACGCGGTGGCAGCGAAGGTGCTCAGGCGGCCACGATGTCGGTGGACTGGATGCGCTTGACGCCCTTGGCCGTCATCTGCTTCCATGCGGCGGCGAGCGATCCGTTCAGGTCGATGGCGCGCGTGGCGTCTTCGATCACGTAGACCTCGAAGCCGGCCTTGCGCGCATCGAGTGCAGTCCAGGCCACGCAGAAGTCCGTTGCAAGACCCGCCACGTAGACCGTCTTGATACCGCGCTGCTTGAGGTAGCCGCCCAGGCCGGTGGCGGTCTTGCGGTCGGCCTCCTCGAAGGCGGAGTAGCTGTCCACGCCCTTGTGGAAGCCCTTGCGGACGATGACCTGCGCAGTGGGCAGCTTCAGGTCCTTGTGCAGCGCCGCGTCGTCGGTGCCCTGCACGCAGTGATCAGGCCAGAGCACCTGGTTGCCATACGAGAGCTTGATGCTGCTGAACGGCTTCTGCCCGGGGTGCGCGCTCGCGAACGACGCATGGCCTTGCGTGTGCCAGTCTTGCGTGACGACGATGTTCTCGAACGACTCGGCCAGCTTGTTGATCACCGGCACCACCTCGGCACCGCCCTTGACGGGCAGCGTGCCACCGTCGACGAAGCAGTTCTGCACGTCGATCACGATCAGCGCAGACTTGTCATTCGGCTTGAGCTTGGCAGCCGCGAACAGCGTTCCGGTTGCACCCAGCAAGCTCAATGCGGCCGTGGACTTCAGAAGGGATCTGCGGTGCGAGTCATGCATGGTGTGCTCCGGTGGTTGATGAAAAACAAGGGCGTACGCGTCCGCGCGCTAGACGCTCAGGTAGGCGCGGCGCACCTCTTCGTTGGCCGCGAGCTCTGCCATGGTGGCGTGGTAGCGGATCTGGCCCTTCTCGAGCACATAGGCGCGATCGGACACCAGCTCGGCGAAATGCATGTTCTGTTCCGACAGCAGGATGCTCACGCCCTGCGCCTTGAGCTCCAGGATCATGTTGGCCATCTGCTCGACGATGACCGGCGCCACGCCTTCCGAAGGCTCGTCGAGCAGCACCAAGTACGGGTTGCCCATGAGCGTGCGCGCCACGGTGAGCATCTGCTGTTCGCCGCCGCTCATGCGGCCGCCCGGGCGGTTGGGCATTTCGCCCAGGTTGGGAAAGAGCTTGAACAGCCGCTCGGGCGTCCACAGCGGCGCCTCGGTGCCGTCGGCCCAGCGGCGCGGCGGCTGCTTGCCGACTTCGAGGTTTTCCATCACCGTGAGGTCGGTGAACACACGGCGGTCTTCGGGCACGAAACCCAGGCCGAGCTTCGCCGCATGATGAGGCTCGCTCTTGGAGATGTCGTGGCCGAGGAAGCTCACGTTGCCCTTGCGCTTGGAGAGCATGCCGATCAGCGTCTTGAGCGTGGTCGACTTGCCCGCGCCGTTGCGACCCATGAGCGCAACCACCTCCCCGCGGCGCACTTCGAGATCGACGTCGTACAGGATTTGTGCGGCGCCGTACCAGGCGCAGAGTGCGTTCGCCTGCAGCAGTGTTTCGTGCGTGCTCATACGGTTGCTCCCACGGCCGCGTTCACAGCGGCGGCTTTTTCTGCAATTTTCTCGAATGTCTTGCCGCTGCCGAAGTACACCTCCTGCACCTTCGGATGGTCGCGGATCTCGAGCGGCTTGCCCTGCGCGATGAGGCGGCCTCGCGCCAGCACGATCATGCGGTCGGCATACGCGAACACCACATCCATGCTGTGCTCGGTGAACAGCACCGCGAGGCCACGTTGCACCACGAGTTCCTTGGTGAGCGCCATCAGCGAGTTGCGCTCCTTCGGTGCCATGCCGGCGGTGGGCTCGTCCATCAGCAGCAGCTTGGGCGCATTGGCCATCGCGATCGCAAGCTCCACGCGCTTGACGTCGCCATAGGCAAGTTCGCTGCAGGGCCGGTCGGCCTGTGCCTTCATGCCGACCTGGTCGAGCAGCGCCAGCGCTTCGTCGCGCTTGTGGTCCGCGGCGCGGCGCCACATCGAGAACAGCTTGCCGTCATGCGAAAGCATCGCCATCTGCACGTTCTCGGCGACGGTGAGCGATGCAAAGGTTTCGGCGATCTGAAAGGTGCGGCCCACGCCCTTGCGCCAGATCTCGCGGGGCTTCTGACCCACGAGCTCGTGGCCGTCGAACACGATCGAACCCTGGTCGGCCTTGAGCTGGCCGTTCACCATGTTGAAGGTGGTGGACTTGCCGGCGCCGTTAGGGCCGATGAGGGCGAGCAGCTCGCCTGCTTTTAGCTCGAAGCTGATGCCGTCCACGGCCTTGACGCCGCCGAACGATTTGCCGAGGTTGTCTACTTTGAGAAGGGTCATTTGGATTTACCCCCTCTCCCTTTGGGAGAGGGTTGGGGTGAGGGCGAGCGGCCTTCGAACTCTGCAGGTCTTTCGATCGTTGTCGAGTGATTGCTTCCCGAGGCCGGGTGTCGCCCCGGCGGGCGACTCACTTTCTTTTGCTTCGCCAAAAGAAAGTAAGCAAAGAAAAGGCGACCCCACTGTCTGCGACCCCTGCGCTTCGCTACGGGGCAACCTGCGGTGCTCGAGTTTCGCGGGGTCTCGCAGAACTCGCTTCGCTCAAACAGCTGCGAGCCCTGATCCGCGAAACCCTGCGCTCCTCGGCGCATACAGAGGGGCGGGGAATCCACACGGGCCTTTGCTTCGCTCGGCCACCAGGCCAYCGCAGGCGCGCAGCGCCTGCGATGGTTGGTATTGAATTGGGTTTGGTCTTGGGCCGAGCGAGAGCGAAGGCTGCCCGCTCCCACCCCTTCTGTATGCGCCGAGGAGCGCAGATGCAGGCGGGATCAGGGCCGCAGCTGTTTGAGCGAAGCGAGTTCTGCGGACCCCCGCCGGAGTCGAGCACCGCAGGTTNCCCCTTCTGTATGCGCCGAGGAGCGCAGATGCAGGCGGGATCAGGGCCGCAGCTGTTTGAGCGAAGCGAGTTCTGCGGACCCCCGCCGGAGTCGAGCACCGCAGGTTGCCCGTAGCGCAGCGAAGGGACGCAGACAGTAGGGTCGCCTTTTCTTTGCTTACTTTCTTTTGGCGAAGCAAAAGAAAGTAAGTCCGCCGCCGGGCGGATATCCCGGCCTCGGGAAANCACCGCAGGTTCCCCGTAGCGCAGCGAAGGGACGCAGACAGTAGGGTCGCCTTTTCTTTGCTTACTTTCTTTTGGCGAAGCAAAAGAAAGTAAGTCCGCCGCCGGGCGGATATCCCGGCCTCGGGAAGAAAAAAAGCCCCTGCACGACGAAAGACGACCGCGCCTCAAGTCCGCTTCTCCTTCAATGCAACATCCACCTCCGAACGGCGACGCCCCCGCAACAAGCGTTCACTCAACTGCTTAGCAAACCCAGCAATCCCCTGCGGAAACAGCAACACCAACAACAAGATGATCGCCCCCAACGTAGCCCGCCAATAGTCCGTATTGCGCGCCACAGTGTCGTGCAGCCAACTGAAAGTCACAGCCCCCACCACCGGCCCAGCCAACGTCTGAATGCCGCCCAGCAGCACCATCACCAACCCATCCACCGACTTGTCCACACTCAGGCTTTCAGGCGAAATACTGCCCTTCGAAAAAGCATAGAGCGACCCGGCAAGTCCCGCAGCAGCACCGGCAATGACAAAAGCCGTCCACTGCATGCGCTTGACATCGATGCCGATCGCATCCGCCCGCAACACCGAATCACGCCCTGCGCGCAGCGCATAGCCGAATGGCGAAAACAGCACGCGCCGCAGCATCAAGATGCCCGCCGCAACGAGCACCAGCGTGAGCCAGTAATAGGTGCGCTTGTCCGACAGCCACTCCGAAGGCCAGACACCCGTGAGCCCGTTGCTGCCGCCGGTGAACGAATCCCACTGGTAGACCACGGCCCAGGTGATCTGCGCAAAGGCCAGCGTGAGCATCGCAAGGTACACGCCCGAAAGCCGCACCGCGAACCAGCCGTAGACGAATGCGCCGATGGCAGCCACCAGCGGCGCGACGACGAGCGCGAGCTCCATCGGCATGCCGCTTGCGCGTACCAGCAGAGCGGCGCCGTAGGCACCCAAGCCGAAGTAGGCCGCGTGGCCGAACGAGTGCATGCCGGCCGGGCCCATGATGAAGTGCAGGCTGGCCGCAAAGAGCGCCGCAATCAGCAGGTCGATCATCAGCACCGTGGTGTAGGGCGAATCGGCCGTGAGCAGCGGCATGGCCATGAGCGCCAAGCCGAGCGCGGCCACGAGCCACAAATAGCCTTTGCTCGCGCGCCGCAGCGGCTCTTCCTGCATGCCCACGTAGCGGCTCGGCGCCTGCGGCCGGCCGAGCAGGCCCCAGGGGCGCCACACCAGCACGATGGCCATCACGATGAAGTCGACCACCAGCGTGAGCTTGGAAAACGACACGCTGTAGCCGAAGATCTCGACCACGCCGAGCCAGATGCACACCGCCTTGATTTCGGAGAGCAGCAGCGCCGCCACATAGGCGCCGGGAATCGAGCCCATACCGCCGACCACCACCACCACGAAGGCTGCGCCGATGGTGTTGAGGTCCATTGCGAGCGTGGCCGGCTCGCGCGGCAGCTGCAAGGCGCCGCCGAGTGCCGCAAGCGTGGCGCCGAGCGCGAACACCGCGGTAAACAGCCAGGCCTGGTTCACGCCCAGCGCGCTGACCATCTCGCGGTCTTGCGTGGCGGCGCGCACCAGCGTGCCCCAGCGGGTGCGCGTGAGCAGCAGCCACATGAGGCCGAGCACCACGGGTCCGACGACGATCAGAAACAGGTCGTAGGTTGGGAACTGCCGGCCCAGGATGTCGACCGAGCCCGACAGGCCCGGCGCGCGCGGGCCGAGCAATTCGTCCGGTCCCCACACATACAGCACCGCATCCTTGATGACCAGCACCAGTGCAAAAGTGGCCAGCAGCTGAAACAGCTCAGGCGACTTGTAGATGCGGCGCAGCAGCACCATTTCGATCAGCGCGCCGATCACGCCCACCGCGAGGGCAGCAATCAGCACGGCCGGCCAGAAGCCGAGCGTGCCGAGTTTGTCGACCAGCGTGTAGGCAAGGTAGATGCCCACCATGAAGAAGGAGCCATGCGCAAAGTTGACGATGCGCGTGACGCCGAAGATCAACGAAAGGCCGGCCCCCACGAGGAACAGCGACGAAGCAGACGACAGCCCGGTCAGGAACTGAAGCAGCAGGGACGAGAGGCTCATGGGTGCAAGCGTTCCGAAGAGAAAAAAAGATCAGTCCGCGGCGCGGGACTTCTTCACGTCGGCCGCGCTCGGCTGAAACTTGGCACCGTCGAAGTACGTGTAGTCGACCATCACGCCCTTGCCGTTGTCGTTCTTGGTCTTGCCGACGAAGGCGCCCATGGTCGACTGGTGGTCTTCGGCGCGATAGCTGATCTTGCCGAAGGGCGAGTCAACCTGCAGGCCCTTGAAGGCGGCAATGAGCTTGGGCGTCTCGGTGCTCTTGGCTTTTTCGATGCCGGCCGCCACCGACTTGATCATGGTGTAGCCAACCACCGAGCCCAGGCGCGGGTAGTCCTTGTACTTGCCGTGGTACGCAAGGAAGAAGGCCTTGTGCTCGGGCGTCTGGATGCCGTACCAGGGATAGCCGGTCACGATCCAGCCGTTGGGCGTTTCGTCCTTCAGCGGGTCGAGGTACTCGGGCTCGCCGGTGAGCACGCTCACCACCGTGCGGTCCTTGAAGAGACCGCGGGTGTTGCCTTCACGCACGAACTTGGAAAGGTCGGCGCCGAACAGCACGTTGAAGATCGCGTCGGGCTTGGCGTCGGCCAGCGCCTGCACCACGGCACCCGCATCGACCTTGCCGAGCGGCGGCGCCTGTTCGGCGACGAACTCCACGTCGGGCTGCGCGGCCTTCAGGAGCGTCTTGAATGCGGCCACGGCCGACTGGCCGTATTCGTAGTTGGGGTACACGATGGCCCAGCGCTTTTTCTTGAGCTTGGCCGCTTCGGGTACCAGCATCGCGGCCTGCATGTAGGTGCCGGGGCGCAGGCGGAAGGTGTATTCGTTGCCGCCCTGCCAGGTCATCTTGTCGGTCAGCGGTTCGCCGGCCAGGAAGAAAATCTTCTTCTGCTTGGCGAAGTCGGCCACGGCCAGGCCGGTGTTCGACAGGAAGGTGCCGGTGAGCACGTCGATCTTCTCGCGCGCCACCAGCTCTTCGGCCACGCGCACGGCGTCACCGGGGTTCGCGTTGTCGTCGCGCGTGATGAGCTCGACCTTGCGGCCGTTGACGCCGCCCTTGGCGTTGATCTCTTCCACGGCCAGCTCCATGCCCTTCTTGTAGGGCTCGAGGAAGGCGGGCTGGGCCTTGTAGCTGTTGACCTCGCCGATCTTGATCACGCCCTGGGCATGGGCAGGAACGAGGGCCGTGGCCAGTGTGGCAATGGCCGCGGCGCTGAAGACGTGACGCAATGGGTTCATGAGGAAGCTCCTTGGGATCGAAAGAGGAAAGAAGAAACGAAGTGAATGCACAGGCGCTGAATGGTGATGGACGGATTCAACGCAGCCCGTCTTCGCCTTTGATTTCGTTAGCCTGCAGCCCGCCAATGCGGGGCAGCGGACGGCCGCTGTCGGTGACGGCAACCGCCACCACGATCTCGTTGGCGCGCGGCGCGTCGGAGACGCGCGCCTCGACGGCGTCGAAGTGGCTGCGCACGAAGGCCGCGTCCTTGTGGCCGAGCGGCACGTCGATGGCCGTGCCCAGCGTGCCGCGCTTCTTGGCCGAGGGCACGAGTGCCGCGCCCTTTTCAACCGCCACACGCAGCGGCGCGCCGAGCTTGGGGTGCAGGATGGCGGCCGCGTGCTCGAGCTCGCCGCTTTCGCCGACGATGGCGGCCTTGCCATAGCTCTGCGCCTGACCGGGCTCGATGCCAAGTGCCTTCACGGCCTTCTGGCCCAGGAGCGCGCCAAGCTCTTCGCCGATGGCGATCAGTTCGTCGAGGTTCTCGCTGAAGCGGCCCGCATAGGGGTTCTCGATCACCGCGATGGCCACCGCGCGGCGCGTGGGCGGGTCGATCGTCTGGCCCATTTCCTTGCGGGTCTCGTCGACCTGGATGACGAGCTTGCGGATGTTGGCGGTCATGTCTTGTGTTCCTTCTTGTCTCGGTGCGGGCAGCTCAGCGCAGGCCGTCCCACTTGCTGATGTTTTCGGCGCGAAGACCGCCGACACGGTCATGGATGCGGTAGCCGGTGCTCATGGCCAGGATGAAGACGATCTCGTCGGCCGCCGGCGCGCCGGGCACCCGCACTTCGATGGCGTCGAACTGTCCGCGCACGTAGCTGGCGTTGATGTTGGTGAGCGGCACGTCGAGCGCGGCGCCGGGCGGGCCGACCTTCTTGGTCGAGGGCACGATGGACAGCGCATTGCCGGGCTGGCCGGTTTTTTCCTCAGCCTTGCCGGCGGTGTAGGCCGCGCGGTCGCCCTTCCAGCCGAGCAGTTCGCGCATGGCGTAACCGCCGGGCACATGCCAGAGCGCGCCGTGCTCGAGCTCGCCGGCGGCGCCCACGATGGCGCCCTTGCCGTAGGTGGCGATCTGCTCGAGCGGCACGTCCATGGCGGCGTGCAGCTTGTGCGCCATGTCGACGCCCACGGGGTCGAGCAGCGCCATCATCGGCAGGATGTCGGGTTCGTAGCGGCCTGCGAACGGATTGGTCAGCACCGCGCCGATGGCACCGCGCACCAGCGGAGTCTTGGCGCGCGGCCCGAACTCGTGGTGAATGTGCTCGACATGGGTGAAGACGCGGCGTATATCGATCATGAAAAAGAACCTTGCTTTTCGTTAAGCAAATACTGAACCAACTGCACCGGATGGCGATTGTGGCAGCGCTTTCGAGGATAAGGGTTCGACAAGTCGCCACTGCCCCTGGCAAACGAGCAAAGCCGCCCAGACGAGCCCGCCTTTTTGCAGCACCTTGGCGCACACGGTACCGGTGTCGAGCGCACTTTTCACCTGCGCGGGCGCCAGCGGTGGAACGTCGACCGTGACCGGAAGGTCGCCGAGGTCGGTGTCGTCCTTGCACTCGTTGGCGGGGCGCCGCTCGATGGCGGCATCGTCCACATCCACCGCATTGGCAATCACGGTGGCGGCGGCATCGGCCTCTGCCGCGGTCGCTGCGAGCACGGTCACGCTGTCGGCGATGCCCAGCGAGAAACTGCGGCCGCGCCAGCCGCTGGTGGCCACGCCGCGCACCGGCTGCGCGGCGCTGATTTCAAACTGGCCGTCGGTGGTGAGGATGCCGCTGCCCTGCCAGTCGAAGCGCGCCAAGTCGGCATAGACGCCCACGCGCGCCGACTGCCCTGGCGCGAGGTGCAGCGCAATGTCGCCACCGTTGTTAATCCAGGCGCGCTCGATACCCGGGCGCTCATAGAACGCGATCAGCTCCTGCGCCACCGAGCCGGCCACGGCCGCCATGGGTGTGATGAACATCGGCGAGAACGCGGCGCAGGCGTCCCACATGCGCCTGCCGACCACGCCGCGCGGGCGCATGTTGTCGCTGGCGGGCAGGCGCAGCAGCGGCAGTTCGCGAACCAGTTCGTGCAGCACATGGCCGAAGCGCGCCCATGCGGCGTCGTGCGCGGCGGCCACGGCGTACGGGTCGCCATGCGCCTCGGCCACGATGTCGATCGGGCCGTGGTTGAAGTGCCAGCGGTTCTTGTCGAGCGCGGCGCGTTGAGCGGTCATGGTTCAACCCAGCATGGGTGGGTGGCCGAGCGGCCACGGATTGGCGTCGTCCATGACGACCCACTGGCGTGCCAAGGGAGCGCCGTCTTCCTGCCACGCGCCGCGCGCAAGCGCCTGCTCTAGCGAGAAGATGTGCTCCATGTGGCCGCCGAGCGCCTGGTAGTCATCGCGCCGCATGCTGAATTCGATGGGCGCCACGATGGCTGGCGTGGGCACGGTGCCAAAGCTGTTGTCGGGCATGCGCATGACGTCGGCCATCACGGTGATGCCGCCGCCGGGCCACACATAGGCCGGCGCGCCGCCGCACGTGACGTTGACGAGCGCGCGCTTGATGGCACGCGTCAGCAGCACCGGGTTTTCGGTCACGCCGGCGCGCAAGGACCCGCCCGCACCGCCGAGGAACAGCACGGTGCACAGCGACGGCTCGCAGTTCTCGCCAATGCGCTCGACGATGCGCTTCACTTCGGCGGGCATCTCCTGTTCGACGGGCTTGAGCGCCTCGTCCAGCACATACCACTGCGCGTGCTCGCCGGTGGTCGATGTCATCAAGAGGCGAAGGCCCGGTCGCGCCACGCCGTCTTCCCAGCCCTCGATGATCGAGAGCGGATCGGCGATGTCGGTGCCGCCCCAGCCGTTGCCCGGATTCGCCACCTGGAAGTAGCGCCCCGGCGTGGACTTGCGCCCCAGCATCTGGATGCCCGAAGGCGCCATGTCAAGGCAGCGCCCGGCCTGGTGCTCGGTGAGCACGCCAGTGATGTGGTCGTCGACCACCACCACTTCGTCGGCCACGCCCGCGAACTGGCGCGCGAAGATGCCCACGGCCGCCGAGCCGCAGCCCACGCGCATGCGCTGCTCTTCCACGCCGTTGACGACGGGCGCCTTGCCGGCCTGGATAACCAGCGTGGAGCCGCCGTCGATGGTGCACTCGACGGCCTTCTTGTTGCCAAGGAGCTGCATCAGCTCGGCCGTCATGCGGCCTTCCTTCTTGCTGCCGCCGGTGAGGTGGTGCACGCCGCCGAGCGAGAGCATCTGCGAGCCGTATTCGGCCGTGGTGACGTGGCCGACCACTTCGCCGCGGTAGCGCACGTTGGCCTGCTCGGAGCCGAGGAAGCGGTCGGTGTCGATCTTCACCTTGAAGCTGCAGTAGCTGAAGATGCCTTCGGTGACGACGGTGACCATGTCGACGCCCTGGGCTTTCGAAGCCACGATGAAGGGGGCCGGCTTGTAGTCGGGATAGGTGGTGGACGAGCCCACGCCGGTCACGAAGACTTCGTCGGCGTGCAGCAGGTCGCCGCTCCAGTCGGGCGCGCCGGCTTCGGCCTTCTCCGCGGCGGGCCGGTCGAAGGGCACCAGCACGGGGGCCTCGTTCGCGATTTCGCGGCGCAGCAAGACCACGGGGTCGACGCGCACCAGCACGCCCTCCCTGTTGGCATAGCGGTCGCAGGCGCCAGTGCGGCCGTCGGAGATCTGGCACAGCACCGGGCAGGCGTTGCACTCGACCTTGGCGGTGCTCATGCGCTCGTTGCGCGGCGGCGCCTTGCCGAAGGCGCTGCCGCCGGCATCTGCAACCATCGGCATGTCCATGCCGGGCAGTCCGTCTGTCTTGGTGTGTTCTGTCATCGGGGCGATCTCGGTAGGCGTGTGGTGCAGGTCGGCGTCGGGACTCTCGGTCTGAGAAGGGTTGCAACAAACGTGCCGTCTGCCCGCTTGTGCGCCGCCTTCCGTTTGTGTAGCATTCCCTACACTTTCATGTTGCGTTCACTACATTCGCGGTCAATGTAGCAAACAGGCCCGATGCTTGCAATGGTGTTTTCTCGCGGTATCCATCGGGGGCTTTTCCGACCAACGACAATGGAGGGTTCGCAGCCGGCCGAAGGCTCGCGCCCCAGGGGCGTGCATTTCGGCCCAGCCAGCTTCCCACTGTTCAACCAACTCTTGAGTTCCGTATGAGTGCATTCAGCGAAGAACGCGTCCTGAGCGTCCACCACTGGACCGACCGCCTGTTCACCTTCACCACCACGCGCGACCCGGCGCTGCGCTTCTCGAACGGTCATTTCACGATGATCGGCCTGAAGGTCAACAACAAGCCCCTGTTGCGCGCCTACAGCATCGTGAGCCCGAACTACGAGGAGCATCTCGAGTTCCTGAGCATCAAGGTGGAAGAAGGCCCGCTCACCTCGAAGCTGCAGCACATCCAGGTGGGCGACACCATCATCGTGGGCCGCAAGCCCACCGGCACGCTGCTGATCGACTACACGCTGCCAGGCAAGCGCCTGTACCTGTTCGGCACGGGCACCGGCCTTGCACCGTTCATGAGCATCATCCGCGACCCGGAGACCTACGAGAAGTTCGAGCAGGTCATCCTGGTGCACGGCGTGCGCCAGGTCGACGAGCTGGCCTATCACGACCTCGTGACCGACCACCTGCCCAAGCACGAATTCCTCGGCGAGATGGTCGAAAAGCAGCTGCTCTACTACCCGACGGTCACGCGCGAGGAGTTCCGCAACCAGGGCCGCATCACCGACCTGATCTCCACCAACAAGCTCACCGACGATCTCGACCTGCCCCCGCTCAACCCGGTGGAAGACCGCGTGATGCTGTGCGGCAGCCCTGGCCTCTTGGTGGATCTGAAGCACATCCTCGAGGCACGCGGCTTCAAGGAAGGCAATACCTCGACGCCGGGCGACTTCGTGGTCGAACGCGCGTTCGCCGAAAAATAAGCGGAACGCCGCACGCACGATGGCCGACAGCCGCTCCGCCAGCAGCAAGCCCCAGCGCCGCACCGGCGTGCGCGAGGCCGCGGCGCAGGCCACGCGCGACAGCATCCTGAAGTCGGCGACCAAGGTGTTCGCCAGGTACGGTTACGACGGCGGCAGCGTGGAAAAAATCTCCAAGGCCGCCAAGTCGTACGACCGGATGATCTACTACTACTTCGGCAGCAAGGAAGGCCTCTTCATTGCGGTGCTCGAAGGCATCTACAAGCGCATGGACGATGCCGAGGCCGCGATTGCGCTCGATGCCTCGCGGCCCGTGGAGGCGCTCACCGAAGTCATCCGCTTCGTGCTGGGCTACTACCGCAAGAACCCCGAGTTCGTCACGCTCCTGAACACCGAGAACCTGCACAAGGGGCGGCACATCTCCAAATCGCTGCGGGCGCGCGAATACTCGTCGCGGGCGGTGGCGATCATTGCGGAAATCCTGGCGCGCGGCACGGCGCAGGGCCTGTTTCGCAGCAACCTGATTGCACGCGACATCTACCTGCTGATCGCGTCCACCGGCTACTTCTACACCTCGAACCGGCACACGCTCACGGCTTTTCTCGGCGAGCCGCTGGAGTCGCCCGAGGCGATCACGCACTGGGAAGACTTCGTGATCGAGACCGTGCTGCGCACCGTGCGCGCGGACGACATCCAGGAACAAGACAACACCCCACCCCACGACCAGGACCACACGAAATGGCAGAAATCGCAGCCGGCGGCAAGTCGGGCAAAGTCGTCATAAAGAACATCGGGCTCTTGCTCTCGGGCGACATCGACAAGCCCATCCTGGACGCCGACACCATCGTGGTGAACGACGGCCTGATCGTCGCGGTGGGCATGGAAAAAGACTGCGACCTCGAAGGCGCAAAGACCGTCATCGATGCGAAGCAGACCTGCGTGGCGCCGGGCCTGATCGACAGCCACGTGCACCCGGTGTTCGGCGACTGGACGCCGCGCCAGGGCCAGATCGGCTGGATCGACTCCACCATGCACGGCGGGGTGACGACGATGATCTCGGCCGGCGAAGTGCACCTGCCGGGCAGGCCGAAGGACATCGTGGGACTGAAGGCGCTGGCTATCACCGCGCAGCGCGCGTTCGACAACTTTCGCCCCGGCGGCGTGAAGGTGCTGGCGGGCGCGCCGGTCATCGAGAAAGGCATGGTCGAGAGCGACTTCAAGGAGCTCGCCGAAGCCGGCGTGGGCCTGCTCGGCGAAGTGGGCCTGGGCTCGGTGAAGGCCGGCTACGAGGCCAAGGAGATGGTGGCCTGGGCGCGCAAGTACGGCATCCAGAGCACCATCCACACCGGTGGGCCTTCGATTCCGGGCTCGGGCCTGATTGACAAGGACGTGGTGCTGGAGGCCGACGCCGACATCATCGGACACATCAACGGTGGCCACACCTCGCTGCCCGAGGCGCATGTGTGCGAGCTGTGTGAGAAGAGCTCGCGCGCGATCGAGATCGTGCACAACGGCAATGAGAAGGTCGCCATTGCCGCGGCCAAGGCCGCGCTCGAACTCAAGTGCCCGCACCGCGTGATCCTCGGCACCGACGGGCCCGCGGGGTCCGGCGTGCAGCCGCTGGGCATTCTGCGCATGGTGGCCATGCTGTCGTCCATCGCCAACATTCCGGCGGAGCTGGTGTTCTGCTTTGCCACCGGCAACACGGCGCGCATCCGCAAGCTGAATTGCGGGCTGATCGAAGTGGGCCGCGACGCCGACTTCGTCTTCATGGACCGCGCGCAGCATTCACCGGCGCCGGGCCTGCTGGAGAGCGTGCAGCTCGGCGACATTCCGGGCGTCGGCATGGTGATGATCGACGGCATCGTGCGCTGCGGCCGCAGCCGCAACACGCCGCCCGCGACCGAGATTCCGGTGGTGGTGTCGGGCGCGCACTGAGCGCCCGCGCTTCCCTTTCTCCTTCCCCCTCTGGGGGAAGGTCGGGATGGGGGCAGGCAGAGCGCCCGATGGATGCGCCGCGTGCCCCCACCCCAGCCCTCCCCCAGAGGGGGAGGGAGCAACACTGCTACTTCGCGCGAAACACCAGGTACCGCGCCGACAGGAAGTTCACGACAAGCCCCGCGCAGCTGCCCAGCGCCACGCCGGCGGCAGGCGCCCAAGGCCCTGAAGCCCAGTTCAGCACCAGCACATACGCGCCGTAGTTCACGACCGCCCCGCCCAGCATGGTCACGAGGTAGCCGAGGTACTCGCGCAGCACCGAAGCTTCGGAACGCCGGAAGGTATAGCGCCGGTTCAACGCCCAGGTGGCCGTGGCCGCCGCAAGAAACGACAGTACCCGCGCGCCGTACCAGCCCAGCAGCGGCGCCATCAGGTACAGCACGGCCACGTCGACGACGAAGCCGATCGCGCCCACCACCGCGAACGACAGAAACTGCCGGCCAAGCTTCATTTGCCGGCGAAGTGGCGCACGCCGGGCGTCGCCAGGTAGCGCAGCCGCTTGGCCTCGCGGCGGCCGAGCCGGATGGCGTGCATCACGACGCCGCAGACCATCGACAGCATCGCGGCCAGCATGGCGCCGGTCGCCAGCACCGCGGTGGGGAGCCGGGGCACCAGCCCGGTGTGCAGATAGGTGACCAGCAGCGGAATGACCAGCGCGATGGCCCCCAACGCGAGCGCGGCCGCAAGGATCGTGAAGAACTGCAGCGGCCGTTCGCTGATGAACAGCTTGCAGATGGTCCGCAGGATGCGCCAGCCGTCGCGGTAGGTCGAGAGCTTGCTGTGCGAACCCTCGGGCCGCGTGCTGTAGGTGGTGTCGAGCTCGGCATAAGGCATGCGCAACTCGAGCGCGTGCACCGTGAGCTCGGTCTCGATCTCAAAGCCGTGCGAGAGCGCCGGAAACGACTTGGCATAGCGCCGCGAGAACACGCGGTAGCCTGACAGCATGTCGGTCAGGCCGCCGCCGAACAGCTGCGCCACGGCGCCAGTGAGCATGCGGTTGCCGAAGCGGTGGCCGGCGCGGTAGGTGAGTGCGTTCTGCCCATCGTCGACGCGGCAGCCCACCACCATGTCGAGGTTGCGCTCAACCAGCAGGTCCACCAAGCGTGGGGCGCTGGCCACGTCGTAAGTGGCGTCGCCATCGACCGTGACGTACACGTCGGCCTCGACGTCGGCGAACATGCGCCGCACGACGTTGCCCTTGCCGGCCGCCGCCACGTGCGTCACGAAGGCGCCGCTCTCGCGCGCGATGGCGGCGGTGTCGTCGCTCGAGTTGTTGTCGAAGACGTGGATCTCGGCATCTGGCAGCGCCGCGCGGAATTGCGCGACCACCTGCGCGATCGACAGCGCCTCGTTGTAGCAGGGGATCACCGCTGCAATGCGCAGGGGTGCACGGGCTGCGGCGAATTGGTTGTCGTCGGTCATGGTGCGGTCGAAAGAATGCGATAGGCCCGGCCGCCGTCTTTTTCGTACAGCAGGGCGAAATGCTGGTCGAAGCCAGGCCGGGTGGCGAGCGTGGGCACCATCGAGGTGGGCATGACGATGGCCGTGAAACCCAGCCCTGCGAGCTTGACCGCCATGTCGCCCGGAGGCAGCAGCAGGAAATCGCGGTAGCGCCACGGGCCGAGCGTATCGCCCCAGATCGGATTGGGTCCGTAATAGATCGCTTCGTTCAGCGCAATCTGGTAGACGCGGCCGTTGGCATGCAGGCGCAGATAGTCCATGGCGGCATAGCCCGGCACGTGCTGGCGCAGGAAGGCTTCGCGCGTTTCGGGCGTGGGCGAGATCATCGCCACCTTGACGGCCGTCTGCTTCAGCGACACCGCGGCCAGGGCGGCCACGAGCAGCACGACGATCCAGTCGCCGGCAAGGCCGAGGCGCCCGACAGGCGCTGCGGCGGCAGATGCGTCAGCGCCTGCATCGGCGGCGGCCGCCGCTGCACCCTTGCCACCGAACGCGCGGCGCACGCCCGTGGCGATCCAGCCGAACAGCACCTGCCAGCCGATGGCCGCCATCAGCGCGAGCAACGGAAACGACGCCGTGAGATAGCGTGGGTAGCGCGAGGTCAGAAGCCACACGGCCACCGAATAGAAACAGAACCAGCCCGCTGCGCGCACGGCGGCCGAGCGCTTCCACAACACGCTGAACGGCGCAAGGAACACCGCCCAGATCAGCGCGTTGGGCCGCGCCGCATGGTCGCGCACGTCGGCCACCTGCTGCACGTAGTCGGCCGGAATCCACTCGGTAAAACCGAACACGCGCGCACCAATGGGGTTGAACGGATCGCCGGTCATGATGGCGTTTCGCGCATACCAATACACGCACGGAATCAGAAAGCAAAACAGCGCCAGCGCCCACGCCTTGGGCCGGCGCTCGTGCCAGACGACGAACAGCGCCACCAGCGGCAGGAAGGTGAGGGCCTGGTATTTCGAACCCGCCGCCACGCCAAGGCAGAACGCCGCAAGGCCCAACCAGCGCATGCCCGCCTGCACCGGCTGCGACTCGCGCCACCACCACAGCGCCACGCAGGCGCCAAGCACGAAGAGCGCCACGCCCATGTCGATCAGCGCATTCGAATAGTCGCCGATGCCGATCCAGATGGCCGTGCCGATCAAGGCCGTGAGCCGGTTGGTGTGCTGCATGCCGAGGCGCAAGACCATGACAGCCGAAAGCAGGCCCGCCAGCGCATTGAGAAAATGCGGCAGCACGTCGCCGCCCACCTGCAGCGCAGCGGCATAGAGCAGGTTGTAGTTGTACGGAAACCAGGGGTATCGCAGCCACTCGTGGATGCCGAGGGAGCCCTGCTGCGCCACTTGGCGCGCATAGGGGAGGTGGTACATCAGCTCGTCAAAGGCGGCGGGTGGCGCGAGCGGCGCGACAAGTGCGGGCAGCGCCACCAGGGCCAACGCAATGGCCGCGATCTTGTCGGCGCGAGTCCACGGCGCGGCGGGCGCCGCTGAAGCGCGAACAGTGCGCCACCAGGGCAGCAGCTGCAGCGCGGCGGCCACGACGCCGGCAGCGATCAGCGCCACCGTCGCGCCGATCTTGAACGCGCCGAAGATCGCCAGCACCTGGAACGCGCAGATGAAGAGCCCGACGCCCAGGGTCGCGGCCATGGCCGCTTCGAGCCATGCATCCCGGCGCGGCGGCGGAGCCAGGCGCACCAGCAGCGCGCGGCCCAAACCCCAGCAGGCGAGGACAAAGACAGCCAATGCCGCGTAGTGCGCGGCGGCAAACATCAACTTCTGAATAACAACTCCCGGCGCCGGTCGGCCATGCCGGCCGGCAGGTTCAAAGGTTCGGCGCCAGCAGGCGCTCGAGATCGGATTCGCTCTCCTTGCGCCGCGCCGCCTGGTCCTGCAACTGGTCGTGTCCGATCTTGCCGACGTTGAAGTACGTCGAGTCGGGGTGGCTCAGGTAGAAACCACTGACGCTGGCGGCGGGCATCATAGCGAGGCTTTCCGTCAGGGTCATGCCAATGTCCGCGCAGTTCAGAAGGTCGAACATCGGGCGCTTCACGCTGTGATCCGGGCAGGCCGGGTAGCCGGGCGCGGGGCGGATGCCTCGGTATTTCTCCGCGATCATGTCTTCGTTGCTCAAGCCTTCGTCGGGCGCATAGCCCCAGAGGTCGGTGCGCGCGCGGTGGTGCAGCGACTCCGCAAAGGCCTCGGCCAGCCGGTCTGCCAGCGCCTTGAGCATGATGGCGGAGTAGTCGTCCAGGTCGTCGATGAAGTACTTCTCCTTCTTCTCGACACCCAGGCCCGCGGTGACCGCGAACACGCCCACGTAGTCTTTCAGCCCGCTGTCCTTCGGCGCGACGAAGTCGGCGAGGCAGCGGCTGGGCCGCATCACGCCGTCGATCATCTGCTTCTCGGTCTGCTGGCGCATGCCATACCAGGTCATGGCGACCTCGCTGCGCGTCTCGTCGGTGTAGAGCTCGATGTCGTCGTCGTTCACCGTGTTGGCGGGCCAGAAGCCGACGATGCCGCTGGCGCTGAGCCAGCGCCCTTCGATCAGGCGCTTGAGCATGCGCTGGCCGTCGGCATACACGCGCACGGCTTCGGTGCCGACGATCTCATCCTTCAGGATGGCCGGGAACGGTCCCGCCAGGTCCCACGTCTGGAAGAACGGGCCCCAATCGATGTACTTGGCGAGCTCGGTCAAATCGAAGTTCTTGAACACGCGGCGGCCGATGAACTTGGGCGCGGGCGGCGTGTAGCCGGACCAGTCGATCGGCGTCTTGTTGGCGCGCGCCTTGGCCAGCGGCCACATCGGCACCTGCTTCTTGTTGGCGTGCTGCGTGCGCACCTTCTCGTAGTCGGCGTTGATCTCGTCGATGTACGCGGTGGCCTGCTCGGACAACAGCGACTGCGCGACGCTCACGCTGCGCGACGCATCGGGCACGTAGACCACCGGGCCTTCGTAGTGCGGCGCAATCTTGACGGCGGTGTGCACGCGGCTGGTGGTGGCGCCGCCGATCAGGAGCGGGATCTTCTTGATGCGGAAATGGTCGTCGCGCTGCATCTCGCCGGCCACGTACTGCATCTCTTCCAGGCTGGGCGTGATGAGGCCCGACAGGCCCACGATGTCCGCGCCCTCGACCTTGGCACGCGCCAGGATCTCATGGCACGGGACCATCACGCCCATGTTCACCACTTCGAAGTTGTTGCACTGGAGCACGACGGTGACGATGTTCTTGCCGATGTCGTGCACGTCGCCCTTCACGGTGGCGATGATGATCTTGCCCTTGGTGCGCACGTCGCGGCCAGCCGCCTCGTCGCGCAGCTTTTCCGCCTCGATGTAGGGCAAGAGGTGGGCCACGGCCGACTTCATCACGCGCGCCGACTTGACCACCTGCGGCAGGAACATCTTGCCGGCGCCGAACAGGTCGCCCACGATGTTCATGCCGTCCATGAGCGGGCCTTCGATCACGTGCAGCGGACGGCCGCCCGTCGCGAGGATCTGCTGGTAGGCCTCCTCGGTGTCTTCGACGATGAAGTCGGTGATGCCATGCACCATGGCGTGCGAGAGGCGCTGGTTGACGTGCACCGGCGTCGAAGGCGTGCCGCGCCATTCGAGGCGCTTGCTTTCGTCCTTGGCGCCGCTCTTGGCGGTCTCGGCCACTTCGACAAGGCGCTCGCCGGCGTCTGGACGACGGTTGAGCACCACGTCTTCCACGCGCTCGCGCAGGCTCGGCTCCAGGTCGTCGTAGACGCCGACCATGCCGGCGTTGACGATGCCCATGTCCATGCCCGCCTGGATCGCGTGGTACAGGAACACGGTGTGGATGGCCTCGCGCATCGGGTCGTTGCCGCGGAAGCTGAAGCTCACGTTCGAGACGCCGCCCGACACCTTGGCGCCCGGCAGGTTCTCCTTGATCCAGCGCACGGCGTTGATGAAGTCGACCGCGTAGTTGTCGTGCTCTTCGATGCCGGTGGCAATGGCGAAGATGTTGGGGTCGAAGATGATGTCCTCGGGCGGAAAGCCCACCTCGTCGACCAGGATGCGGTAGGCCCGCTCGCAGATCTCGATCTTGCGCTCGTAGGTGTCGGCCTGGCCCTTCTCGTCGAAGGCCATCACCACCGCGGCGGCGCCATAGCGCCTCACGAGCTTGGCCTCGTGCTTGAACTTGTCGACCCCCTCCTTCATGGAGATGGAATTGACGATGCCCTTGCCCTGGATGCAGCGCAGACCCGCCTCGATCACTTCCCACTTGGAGCTGTCGACCATTACCGGCACGCGCGCGATGTCGGGCTCGCTGGCAATCAGGTTCAGGAAGCGGACCATCGCGGCCTTGCTGTCGAGCATGGCCTCGTCCATGTTGATGTCGATCACCTGCGCGCCGTTCTCGACCTGCTGGCGCGCCACGGCCAGGGCCTCTTCGAACTGGCCGTTCAGGATCATGCGGGCGAAGGCCTTGGAGCCGGTGACGTTGGTGCGCTCGCCGATGTTGACGAACAGCGATCCGGCATCGATGGCCACGGGCTCGAGGCCGGACAGCTTCATCGGGGGAACGGAGGGCGTGGGAACATCGCTCATTGGGGGGCTCACCTGTGCAGGAAAAAACGTCAGGTGAGCGTCGTTTGCGGCTTGCGCCCCGGCCGACGGGGCGCCTTCCAAGCCTGACGGCGGGCCTCTTGATGCGGGCCGCCGCTGCAACGCTCCTTGGAAGGGAGCGCAATTTTACCGGCTGCGGCAAGGGCCGCGGCCGCCAGGGGCGTTCAGGCCCCCTGTCCGGCCACGGATGCTGGCCCCCGAGGCGCGGCCGAAGCCGGCAGCCCGAACACCCGGTCGAAGGCCCAGTTGAAGACGAAGGTGTAGACCAGGAAGAACACCACCAGCCCCAGGTCCATCACCAGTGCCTGCCAAAGCGACACGCCCAGGCCCCAGGCAAAAAGCGGCACCAGGAAGGCGATCAGCCCGCCCTCGAAGCCGATGGCATGCACCACGCGGCGGCGCACGCTGCGCCCGCGCACCACCTGGCGCGACTCCCAACGCTCGAACAGGGCGTTGAAAACCAGGTTCCAGATCACCGCAATGACCGAGGCGGCCACCGCCAGCACGCCGGAATGGCCGAGCCCGGCATCTGTCATCAGCGCCAGGCCGGCGCTGGCGGCCACGATGGCGATCCCTTCGTAAAGGGTGATGTAGACGACGCGACGCTGAAACCCCTGCATGGCTCTGTTCCTCTGCGAATGAAGGCGATGGCTGGACTTTATTTGTTGTTTGCTGATATAAAAAGTTAACTTGTTTCAGCTTTATTGATAGATGAGGTGCGGCCGTGGCCTTCTCCAGCGACAACGTCGAAGTCTTCCTGGCCGTGATCGACCACGGCTCCTTTTCCGCCGCGGCGCGGGCGCTGCACAAGGTGCCCTCGGCCGTGAGCATGGCCATTGCCAACCTCGAGGCCGAGCTGGCCCTGCCCCTCTTCGATCGCATCGGCCGCGAGCCGCAGCCGACCGCCGCCGCCCGTTCGCTGGAGCCCCAGGCGAGGCTTTTGGCCGCCCAGCTCAAGCAATTGCAGGTTCAGGCGCTGGCGCTCACGCAAGGGCTCGAAAACCGCCTCACGCTGGCGATTGCGCCCGAGCTGCTCGCCGCACCCTGGAGCGGACCGTTGGCCGCGCTGGCCGAGGAATATCCGCTGCTGCAGGTCGAGGTGCTGGCCGCCCCCCAAGCCGACGCGCTGGCGCTGCTGCACAGCGGCCGCGCGCAACTGGCGCTGGTGTTCGAGCGCCCGAGCCTCGACGGGCGCGAAGGTTTCCAGGAAGTGGGCAGCGACACCATGGTGGCCGTGATGGCTCCGCATCACCCCGTGCTGCTGGCGGCCGCCGGCGAGCGCCTGCGCGAAGAACACCTCACGAACACCCGGCAGATCGTCGTGGCGGGGCGCGACCTGGCAACGAGCGACCCGCGCTTCGTGTTCGCGCGCCACGTCTGGCGCACCGACAACGCGCTGGCCGCGCTCAGCCTGATCACCGCCGGCCTCGGCTGGGGCTGGCTGCCGCGCAACTTTGCCAAGCCCCACGTGGCCGCGGGCGCCCTGGTCGAGATTCCGTTCGAGAACCTCAGCAACGGGCTGGACCTGTGGGTCGACGTGGTGTGGTCGCGCGAGCGGCCGCTGGGCCTGGGGGCGCAGCGCTTCGTGGCGCTGATTGCGCGCGACCGGCAGGCCGCGGCGGGCCTTGCGGCCCCCGGTTAGCTAGTCGCGATGGCCGTGGCCACCGCCCTTGCCACCGCCGCCACCGCCGCCACCGCCGCCGTGACCCCCGCCATGGCCTCCACCCTTGCCGCCGCCTTCACCACCGCCATGCGCGCGCCCGCCTCCGCCGGCCTCAGGCCGCCCGCCGCGCTGATGCATTTGTGGCTGGCCAGGCGGTGGGCCGGGCCTGACGGACGGCTGCGGCCGCGGCGGCTTGAAGCCGGGGTCCGCCGGCGCGCGGTAGCCAGGGCCCGGATGCGGCGCGCGGTAGCCGGGACCGGGTTGCGGGGCGCGGTAGCCCGGCCCTGGTTGCGGTCGGACGCCGGGCCCCGGTGCGGGTTTGAAACCAGGGCCAGGCCATGGCTTGGGTTGCCAGGCGGGACGCACCGGCGGCGGTGGTCGCCAACCGGGCATCGGTGGAGGCGGCGGCCGGCCGCCCCACCAGCGCCGTTCGCCATACCAGGGCCGGTCGCGGTAGTAGTCGGCCCAGTAGCTGCCGATCACGAAGGTCACGATCGGCACGCCGATCACCGCCCCATAGGTCGCCAGCGGTACGCGCCGCTCCTGGTAGGCGTAGTCCAGGCTCCTGGCCCAGACCCAGCCGCGTCCGCCGTCGGGCAGCACCACGTCGCACCAGCTGTAGCCCCCGGTGCAGCCGAGCACGTCCAGCGGCTGGCCCGGCGCGAGCCGCGCCACCAGCGGATAGTCGCCCGAGGGGCCGGCCCGCAAATTGACGGCGCCGCGCGTGAAGGCCTGTTGCGCTGCCGCTGCGAGCGGCAGGGCCAGCGCAACCGCGCCGACGCCGATCCAGCGCATGGGAAATGTGTAGTTCATGAATAGGCTTCCTTGCGCCGCCAGCCTAGGCGGCGGGAAAGGTGCCGTCAATCAGCCGGGAGCGCGAAGCCCGTGGTCGAATGCAGCTAGGCTGCTTCGCGGTAGAAGCCGGCGCTGTTGTTCAACAACCGTCCGGGCACCGGCGCCACGGCCTTGCCGATGGCCGCGATGTGGTCCGGCGTGGTGCCGCAGCAGCCACCGACGATGTTCACCAGCCCTTCGGCCGCGAACTCGTGCAGCAGCCGCGAAGTGACGTCGGGGGTCTCGTCGAAGCCGGTTTCGCTCATCGGATTGGGGAGGCCTGCGTTCGGGTAGCAGCTGATGAAGGTGTCGCCCGCCACCTTCGCCAGTTCCTGGATGTAGGGTCGCATCAGCGCTGCACCCAGCGCGCAGTTGAGCCCCACGGCCAGCGGCTGCGCATGGCGCACGCTGTGCCAGAACGCGGTCACGGTCTGGCCGCTGAGGATGCGGCCGGACGCGTCGGTCACTGTGCCGCTGATGATCAGCGGCAGGCGCTGGCCGCTGTTGTCGAAATACTCGTCCACCGCGAACAGCGCGGCCTTGGCGTTGAGCGTGTCGAAGATCGTCTCGACCAGGATCACGTCGGCACCGCCTTCGACCAGCGCCTCGGTCTGGTCGTAATAGGCCGCGCGCAGCTGCTCGAAGTCGACGTTGCGCGCGCCGGGGTCGTTCACGTCGGGGCTGATGCTCGCGGTCTTGGGCGTCGGGCCCAGGGCGCCGGCCACGAAGCGCGGCTTGTCGGGCGTGCTGAACTTGTCGCAGGCCGCGCGCGCGAGCTTGGCCGACTCGAGGTTCATCTCGCGCGCGAGATGCGCCATCTTGTAGTCCTCCTGCGCGATGGTGGTCGCGCCGAAGGTGTTGGTCTCGATCAGGTCTGCGCCCGCCGCGAGGTAGCCCTCGTGGATGTCGCGGATCACGTCGGGCCGCGTGAGCGACAGCAGCTCGTTGTTGCCCTTCACGTCGCGCTCGAAATCCTTGAAGCGCTCGCCGCGGTACTGCTCTTCGGTCAACTTGAAGCGCTGAATCATCGTGCCCATGGCGCCGTCGAGGATGGCGATGCGCTTTTCGAGGATGCCGGCGAGTGCCTGGCCGCGGGTGTAGATGACGGGCTTCATAGCCCCTGATTGTAGGAAGCGGGGCTGCCCTTGGCGGCCGTCGGTGCTTTAGCGGCGTTCGACGAAGGCCAGCACCGCTTCAATCATGCGCCGCACGTGCGGCTGCACGCCGGCTGCCACATCAGGCAGGTAGTCGAAGGGCAGCGTCTCCTGCATGTAGCTCGACTGCGTCATCTCCAGCTGCACCGCATGCACCCCGGCGGCCGGGTTGCCGTATTGGCGCGTGATGTGGCCGCCCTTGAAGCGGCCGTTGAGCACGCCGGTGTAGCCGGTGGCCGATTCGGCCGACTTGGCGATATCGAGCAGCGTGGCGGCCAGCGCCGGGTCGCAGCTCGTGCCGTTGCCTGTGCCCAGGTTCAGGTCGGGCAGCTTGCCCTCGAAGAAGCGCGGCAGCACGGAACGGATCGAGTGCGCGTCCCACAGCGCGATGGTGCCGTGCGCGGCCTTCAGGCGATCGAGTTCGGCCTGCAGCTGCTGGTGATAGGGCCGCCAGATCGCGTCGCGCCGCGCGGCGATTTCTTCGTCGCCCGGCAGCTCGTCGCTGGATGCGTAGACCGGCGTGTCGTCGAAGGTGTCGATAGGGCAGAGGCCGGTGACGCTCTGGCCCGGATACAGGCTGGCGCCATCCGGCGGACGGTTCAGGTCGATCACGTAGCGCGAATGCGTGGCGACGAGCACCGAGGCGCCGAGTTCGTCGGCAAAGTCGTAGAGCCGCTCGAGGTGCCAGTCGGTGTCGGGCACGTGGCGCGCCTCTTCCGTGAAGCGGGCGGCGAGCGCGGGCGGCACGTAGGTGCCGACATGCGGCATCGAGATCAGCAAGGGACGAGTGCCCTGGCGAAAGCGGAACGGCGGTTCGGTGGTGGTGAAGCTCATGGGCTCAATTTTCCAGAAGAAGCTGGCTGCGCGCCGCGACGAATGCGGCGGCGGCCTCGTTGTGAAATGCGTGGCGGCCCGCCACGACGCGCGGTCGGCCGGACACCCAGACGGCGTCGATGGCCGACGTGCGGTGGCTGGCAAAGACATGCGACGACAGCATGTCGGGCGCGGCGAGGCCCTGCAGCGCGAGCTGCGCGGCATCGAGCACGACAAAGTCGGCTTGCTCCCCCACCGCCAGACCGCCGATGGCCCGGCCCGATGCCTGCGCGCCGCCGCGCACCGCTTCGAGCGTGAGGGCGGTGGCCACGTGCGGCTGCGCCGCGCTGGCGCCGACGTTGCGCTGCCGCTTGCCCAGGCGCTGGCTGTATTCGAGCATCAGCAACTCTTCCGCCGCGTTGACCGTGGCATGGCTGTCGGAGCCCACGCCCCAGGCGCCGCCATGGTGACGCCATGCCGGGAAATCGAAGATGCCGTCGCCCAGATTCGCTTCGGTGGTCGGGCACAGGCCGGCCACCGCGCCGCTCTTTGCGCCGCCTGCGTATTCGGCCGCGTCCATGTGCGTGGCATGCACGAGGCACCAGCGCGCATCGACCGGCGCATGGTCGAGCAGCCAGGCCACCGGACGCTGGCCGCTCCACGCCACGCAGTCGTCGACTTCCTTGGTCTGCTCGGCAATGTGGATGTGAATGGGCGCGCTGCGGTCGATGGCCTCGAGTCCCGCCACGGCTTCGCGCAGCGCATCGGGCGGCACGGCGCGCAGCGAGTGCGGCGCCAGCCCGAGCCGCGCGCCCGCTGCATCGCAAGCGGGCTTGAGCGTGTCGAGCAGGCGCAGCATCGAATCGGTCGAGCGGATGAAGCGGCGCTGCCCTTCATTGGGCGGCAGGCCGCCGAAGCCGCTGGTCTGGTAGAGCACGGGCAGCAGCGTGAAGCCGATGCCCACCGTTTGCGCGGCGCGCAGCAATGCGAGGCTCAGCGTTGCATCGTCGGCGTAGGGGCGGCCGTCGGTGTCGTGGTGCACATACTGGAACTCGCACACGCTGGTGTAGCCCGCCTCGAGCATCTCGGCATAGAGCCAGGTGGCAATGGCCTCCATGTGCTGCGGGCCCAGGCGCGCGGCAAAGCGGTACATCAGCGTGCGCCAGCTCCAGAAGCTGTCCTGCTGCTCGGCGCGGTGCTCGGTGAGGCCTGCAAAGGCGCGCTGGAAGGCATGCGAATGCAGGTTGGGCATGCCGGGGATCACGGGGCCGTTTGCCACCTGTGCGCTGGAGACAGGCTGCGCGGAGGACTGCACCTGCGTGAGCTGGCCGGCATCGTTCCACGACAAGAGAACGTTGCTGGCCCAGCCGCCGGGCAGCAATGCATCAGCCGCGAACAGTGTGCGCGTCATGCTGCGGCTCCCACGGCGATGCGGCCTTGGCGCACGATGCTGCGCACCGGCCGCTGACCGAACCAGTAGGCGAGTTCGGCTGCTTCGCGCACGTTCCACAGCACGAAGTTGGCGGGCATGCCTTCGGCGATCACGCCGTGTGTTTGTTGAAGGCCCAGTGCGCGGGCCGCATGCACCGTGACGCCGGCCAGCGCTTCGGGCACGGTGAGGCGGAACAGCGTGCATGCCATGTTCATCATCAACAGCAGGCTCAGTGCCGGCGAGGTTCCGGGGTTGTGGTCGGTCGACACGGCCATCGGCACGCCGGCAGCGCGCAGCGCCTCGATGGGCGGCAGGTGCGTGTCGCGCAGCGTGTAGTAGGCGCCCGGCAGTAGCACGGCCACGGTGCCCGACTGGCGCATGGCCTCGATGCCTTCGGCCGACAGGTGTTCGATGTGGTCGCACGAGAGCGCGCCGTAGCGGGCGGCCAGCGCGGCGCCGCCCATGTCGGAGAGCTGCTCGGCATGCAGCTTGACCGGCAGGCCGAGCGCCTTCGCGGCCTTGAAGACCTGCTCGGTTTCCGCGAGCGAAAAGGCGATTCGTTCGCAGAACACGTCCACCGCGTCGACCAGCCCTTCGGCCGTGAGCGCGGGCAGCATCTGATCACAGACAAGGTCGATGTAGTCGCCGCTGCGGCCTGCGTATTCGGGCGGCAGCGCATGCGCGCCGAGGAACGTAGTGCGCACGGTGACGCCGTACGCGTCGCCAAGCCGCCGCGCCACGCGCAGCTGCTTGCGCTCGTGTTCCAGCGACAGGCCGTAGCCCGACTTGATCTCGATGGCGCACACGCCATCGGCCAGCAGCTGCTCGAGCCGCGGCGCGGCTTCTCTGAAGAGCGTGTCTTCGTCGGCTTCGCGCGTGGCGCGCACTGACGAGACGATGCCGCCGCCGGCCTTTGCCACTTCTTCATAGGTGGCGCCGGCAAGCCTCATCGCGAACTCGTTGGCGCGCTGGCCGCCGTAGACCAGGTGCGTGTGGCAATCGACCAGGCCCGGCGTGACGAGTGCGCCGCCGCCGTCGTGCGGCGCGAGGGCGGCAAACTCGGCGGGCAGCACATCGCGGGCGCCGACCCAGCGGATCATGCCGTCCGTCACCGCGATGGCGGCTTCGACGCCCGCGTCGGTTGCAAGCCGCAGACCGGTCCAGAGCCCGTCTGCCGATGGATATTCGTTGGCGGGTTTCATCGTCCTCTTTCTTTTTCGCAGGTTACGCCGACACGATGCGAACCGCCACCAGCCGCGCGTCTTCGCTCTCCGGAACTGCGCGCCAGGCCAGGGCCGCGTCAGCCCAGTGCAGCCCCTCGCCTTCGGCGCATGCCTCGTCGTTCAAGCGCCATGCGCCGCGCAGCGCCAGCAGCACGCCATGCGGTGCGCTCTCTATCGCCGATGCGTGGTCCAGCACCTGCACGTCGGCGCGCCAGTGGCCGTGTCGCGTCATCACATTGAAATCATTCGAGGCACCGCCCAGCAGCGTGCAATCGATCGCGTCGTCGCCGCTGAATGCGAAGGGCCGATGGGGCACGTCGAGCCGGTGCTCCACGCGCCCGTCATGCGTGAACAGCCGCACGCCGTCGCCTTCGAGCAGCATGATGCTGCGGTCGACACCCGCGAATAGGGAGAAAGGTCCAGCCGCCGCGATGGTCGCGATGCTTGCGCGCCAACCGAAGCCGTCGAGCCCGACGCCTTGGGGCCAGCTGACGATTTCCTGCGTGGTGCCGCCGCCGTTCTTCCAGGGCGTGGCCGGCAGGGAGACGCGCGAGAAACGCCGCACGTTCTTCATGACGGGGTCTCTTGCTCCTTCCCCCTCTGGGGGAAGGCTGGGATGGGGGTAGCGCCCAATGAGCGCTGCGCGAGGGTAAAGGCCGTCGTGCCCCCACCCCGGCCCTCCCCCGGAAGGGGAGGGAGAAATACGAGCGTCATCGCACCATCGGCAGGTTCAACCCCTGCTTCTTCGCAGTGGCCACCGCAATGTCATAGCCCGCATCGGCGTGGCGCATGACGCCGGTGGCCGGGTCGTTCCACAGCACGCGCTCGATGCGCTTGGCGGCGGCATCGGTGCCATCGCAAACGATGACCACGCCCGAGTGCTGCGAGTAGCCCATGCCGACACCGCCGCCATGATGCAGGCTCACCCACGTGGCCCCGCCCGCGGTGTTGAGCAGCGCGTTGAGCAGCGGCCAGTCGCTCACCGCATCGGTGCCGTCCTTCATGGCTTCGGTCTCACGGTTGGGGCTGGCAACCGAGCCGGTGTCCAGATGGTCGCGGCCGATGACGATGGGCGCCTTGAGTTCGCCGTTCTTGACCATCTCGTTGAAGGCCAGGCCCGCGATGTGGCGCTCGCCCAGACCGAGCCAGCAGATGCGCGCGGGCAGGCCCTGGAACGCGATGCGCTCGCGCGCCATGTCGAGCCAGCGGTGCGTGTGGGTGTTCTCGGGGAACAGCTCCTTGATCTTGGCGTCGGTCTTGTAGATGTCTTCCGGGTCGCCCGAGAGCGCCACCCAGCGGAACGGGCCCTTGCCTTCGCAGAACAGCGGACGGATATAGGCCGGCACGAAACCCGGAAAGTCGAACGCGTTCTTCACGCCTTCGTCGAAAGCGACCTGGCGGATGTTGTTGCCGTAGTCGACCGTAGGGATGCCCATGGCCTGGAAGTCGAGCATGGCCTGCACGTGCACGGCGCACGACTTGGCGGCCGCGGTTTTGAGCGCATCGTGCTGCGAGGCGTCCTTCATCGCGGCTTGCCATTGCGCAACGCTCCAGCCCGAAGGCAGGTAGCCGTTGATCAGATCGTGCGCTGACGTCTGGTCGGTCACGAGGTCGGGCTTGATACCGCCGGCCTTCGCACGCTTCACCAGCTCCGGAAGGATGTCGGCCGCGTTGCCGAGCAGCGCGATCGACACGGCTTCCTTCGCGTCGCAGTGCTGCTGGATGAGTTCGAGCGCATGGTCGATGTCGCGCGCTTGCTTGTCGACATAGCGCGTGCGCAGGCGAAAGTCGATGCTGGTCTGCTGGCACTCGATGTTGAGCGACACCGCACCCGCGAGCGTGGCCGCGAGCGGCTGCGCGCCACCCATGCCGCCGAGGCCGGCCGTGAGGATCCACTTGCCCGCGAGGCTGTTGTTGTAGTGCTGTCGGCCGGCTTCGACAAAAGTCTCGAAGGTGCCCTGCACGATGCCCTGGCTGCCGATGTAGATCCAGCTGCCAGCGGTCATCTGGCCGTACATGAAGAGGCCCTGGCGGTCGAGTTCGTTGAAGTGCTCCCAGTTGGCCCACTTGGGCACGAGGTTCGAATTGGCAAGCAGCACGCGCGGTGCGTTCTCGTGCGTCTTGAACACGCCCACCGGCTTGCCCGACTGGATGAGCAAGGTCTCGTCGTCGTTGAGTTCTTTCAGCGACGCAAGGATCTGGTCGTAGCAGGCCCAGTTGCGCGCGGCACGGCCGATGCCGCCGTACACCACGAGGTCTTGCGGGCGCTCGGCCACCTCGGCGTCGAGGTTGTTCTGCAGCATGCGGAACGGCGCTTCGGTGAGCCAGCTCTTGCAGTTGAGCGTGCTGCCGCGCGGAGCACGGATCACGCGCGTGGGGTCGTGGCGCGGATCGGTGGCGTCGGAGTTGTTGTTGGCGTTCAGCGCGAATTTTTCCGGAGCGTTCATGGATCGGTTCTCCTAATCGGTATGTCGGTTCTTACGAATGGCTGGGCAGGATGTCCAGCAGCGCGGCCGGCATCTCGGCCTTCAGCGCCCACTGGCGCATGGCTTCGATGTCGGGCGCGAGGTAGCGGTCGCGTTCGAGAAAGGCGACCTTTCGGCGGATGTTCGCGAATTCGGCTTCGACCAGCGGCGAGCTCTTGAGCCCGCGTTTGAGTTCGATGCCTTGCGCGGCCGCCATGGCTTCGATGCCCACGACGACTGCGGTGTTGTTGACCATGTCGCCCAGACGGCGCGCCGCAAAAGTGGCCATCGACACGTGGTCTTCCTGGTTGGCCGAGGTCGGCAGGCTGTCGACGCTGGCGGGATGCGCGAGCGACTTGTTCTCCGATGCTAGGGCCGCGGCCGTGACCTGCGCGATCATGAAGCCCGAGTTCAGGCCACCGTCGTGCACCAGGAAAGGCGGTAGTCCCGAGAGGCCGGTGTCGAGCAGGAGCGCGATGCGGCGTTCTGCAATGGCGCCGACTTCGCTCACGGCCAGCGCGATGATGTCGGCCGCAAAGGCCACGGGCTCGGCGTGAAAGTTGCCGCCCGAAATCACTTCTCCAGTGTCAGTGAACACCAGCGGGTTGTCCGATGCGGCATTCGCCTCGATCACCAGCACGCGTGCGGCATGCGCGAGGTTGTCGAGGCAGGCGCCCATCACCTGCGGGATGCAGCGCACCGAATACGGGTCTTGCACGCGGCCGCAGTCGGCGTGCGAGGGCACGATCTCACTGCCTTCGAGCAGCGTGCGCACGGCGCCGGCCACCGCGATCTGTCCCGGCTGGCCGCGCGCTGCGTGAATGCGCGCATCGAAAGGCTTGATCGAACCCTGGATGGCTTCAAGCGAGAGCGCACCCGACATCAAGGCCGAGGCGAACACGTCCTCTGCGCCGAACAGGCCGGCGAGCGCGAGCGCGGTCGACACCTGCGTGCCGTTGAGCAGCGCCAGGCCTTCCTTGGGACCGAGCACGAAGGGCTCCAGGCCAACAAGGCGCATGGCCTCGGCGCCGCTGACCACTGTGCCATCAGCCGTGGTCGCCTCGCCCTCGCCGATGAGCACGCAAGCCATGTGCGCGAGCGGCGCGAGGTCGCCCGAGGCGCCGACCGAACCTTTGCACGGAATGCGCGGCATGACGCCCGAATTGAACAAGGCCAGCAATGCATCGACCAGCGCGGGCCGCACGCCCGAATGGCCGCGCGCCAGGCTCACGGCCTTGGTGGCCAGCACCATGCGCACGACGGGCGCGGCCAGCGCCTCACCAGTGCCCACGCTGTGCGAAAGGACGAGGTTGCGCTGCAGGTCGGCGAGGTGGTCGTTGCCGATGCGCGTGCTCGCGAGCTTGCCGAAGCCGGTGTTGATGCCGTACACCACCTGGTCGTTGTCGACGATATGGCGCACCGCCGCTTCGGCGCGCGCCATGCCTTCTTGCACGGAAGGGTCGAGCGCCAGCCGCACGCCGCCAGCCTGAATGCGGCGCAGCATCGCGAGGTCCACCTTGCCGGGCGTGAGGGTCAGAGTGGCGGTTGTGTGATTGCTTGGCATGTGAACCTGTCTATACAAGTGGTTGCGAGAGAAAACCTTCGGTTTCCGTGACGAAAAAATCAGCCGAAGCTGGGGTTGCCGTCGGCTTTGAAGCGGCTGCCCAGGCTGTAGCGCGACGCGGGATGCAGGCAGCGCACCCAGGTGACCGGCGTGTTGCGCGTCCACGTGCGGCGCGTGAGCAGCAGGCAGGGGTCGGTGGGCTCCATCGCGAGCCGGCTCGCCTGCTCCGCAGTGGGCAGCACGGCATCGACGACGTGTTCGATCTGGTCGAAGGGCACGTTGCGCACCAGGTACTCGCTGGGCGGTACGGCGGCAAAATCCTGCTCGAGGAAATCGGGCACCACCAGCGGATTGACGTAGCGCTCTTCGAGCTGCACCGGCGTGTCGTTCTCCAGGTGCAGGCAGACGCTGTGGAACACCGAGGTGCCCGCGCGCATGTCGAGCCAGGCCGCCACGTCGGGCGATGCGGCAACGCGCTCCACGGCGAGCATCTCGCAGCGGTAGTCATGCCCGCGCTGGCGGATTTCGCTTGCGATGTTTGCAATCTGCAGGAGCGTGGACTGCGGCTTGTTCTCGGCCACGAAGCTGCCGACGCCGGCCACGCGCACGATGCGGCCCTGCTCCATCAGCTCGCGCAGCGCGCGGTTCACCGTCATGCGCGAGATGCCGAACTGCGCGACCAGTTCGCTTTCGGACGGCAGGCGGTGGCCGGCCGGCCAGGTGCCGTCCTGGATCTTGCGGGAGATGTGATCCTTGACTTGCGCATAGAGCGCGAGGGACGGCAGGTCGCGTTTCATGTCAGTGTTCTACCGCAGCCATGGATTCGGCGCGAATCTCTTCCGTCAGCCGCGCCTTGATGTCCATGAACTCCGGCGAGGTCTTGATGGTGTAGCTGCGCGGATGCGGAAAGTCGACTGCGATCTCGGTCTTGATGCGGCCGGGCCGCGCGCTGAACACCGCCACGCGGTTGGCCATGAAGATCGCCTCGTCGATGTCGTGCGTGACGAACAGCACCGTCTTGCGAGCCGACTCCCAGATGCCGAGCAAGAGCTCCTGCATCAGCACGCGCGTCTGGTTGTCGAGCGCGCCGAAGGGCTCGTCCAGCAGCAGCATCTTGGGGTCGTTGGCGAGCGCGCGCGCAATGGCCGTGCGCTGCTGCATGCCGCCCGAGAGCTGCTTCGGAAAGTGATTCTCGAAGCCGCGCAGGCCCACCTTGGCAATGAAGAACTCGCTGCGCTCCTTCTGGTCGGCTTCGCTCATGCCGCGCTCGCGCAGGCCGAAGCGGATGTTCTGCGCCACCGTGAGCCATGGGAACAGCGTGTAGCTCTGGAACACCACGCCGCGGTCGGCGCCCGGGCCTTCGATGCGCTCGCCGTCGAGCATCACCTGGCCGGTGGTCGGAAAGTCGAGCCCCGCGACGATGCGCAGCAGCGTCGACTTGCCGCAGCCCGAGGGGCCGAGGATGGTGACGAAGTCGTTCTCCTTCACCTCGAAGTCGATGGGCAGCAGCGCCTGCGTGCTCTGCCCCTTGGTGCCGGTGAAGACGCGCGACACGCCCTGGATGGAGAGTTGGTTGTTCGTCATCACAGCGCAGCCCAAGCAAACATGCGGCGGTTCAGCGCCTTGAAAGCGAAGTCGGACACCAGCCCGATGACGCCGATCACGATGATCCCGAAGATGATCTGCCCGGTGTTCAGGAGCGCCTGGCTGTCGGTGATCATGTGGCCGATGCCCGACGAGGAGCCGATGAGTTCCGCGACGATCACGTAAGTCCAGGCCCAGCCGAGCACGAGGCGCAGCGTTTCGGCAATGCCGGGTGCGGCACCCGGAATGAGCACGCGCGCCACGATGCCGCGGCTCTTGGCGCCCAGCGTGTAGGCCGCCTCGACGAGGTCGCGCCGCGCGCCGCCGACGGTCACGGCCACCATCAGCACGATCTGGAAGAACGAACCGATGAAGATCACCAGCAGCTTCTGCATCTCGCCCAGGCCCGCCCACAGGATGAGCAACGGGATGAAAGCCGACGCAGGCAGGTAGCGGCAGAACGAGACGAAGGGCTCGAAGAAGGCCTCGACGGTTTTCCACGTGCCCATGGCGATGCCGAGCGGCACCGCGAGCACGGCCGCCAGCAGGAAGCCGCCGAACACACGCCACACGGTCATGCCCACGTCACCGATGAAGCCGAACTCCGCAAAGAGCATCCAGCCTTCCTTGAGCATGGCCGGCGGGCTGGCGAGGAAGGTCGGCGGCACGAAACCGCCGATGGTGGCGATGGACCACACGAGCACGAAGGCCACGAAGAAGCCTAGCCCGAGCAGTACGCGGGCGCGCCCGCTGATGGGCTCGAGCGGCGCGAACGAACGGCGCCGCGCGGGCGCAGCGGCTTGGGGGGAGACGGCCGGTGCGGGCGCCGCCGAACGCGGCGGCACCTGCGGCAGGGCCTTACTTGACGAAGCTTGCATCGAACATCGCCGCGTAGTCTTCAGGCGCCTTGCGAATCACGCCGGCTTCCAGCAGGATGGAAGTGGCTTCCTTCATGAAGCTGGTGAGTTCGCCCGCAAAGAACTTCTGGTTGGCCGCCTTGTCCTGCCAGCGCAGGTAGGCCGACGACTTGGCGAACTGCTCGCCGGTCTGCTTCACAGCCGAGCCCATGAGTTCGTTGGCCTTGGCCGGGTCGGCCTTGATCATTTCGAGTGCCTCGAAGTACGACTGCGTGAGCGCCTGCGCGGCCTTGGCGTTGGCCTTGAGCCAGGTGGGCGCGCAGCCCACGGTGTCCATCACCATCGGGTAGTCGAGCGTGGTGGCCAGGATCTTGCCGGCGGTGGGGTTGGCGCGCACGGTCGACAGGTAGGGCTCGTAGGTCATGGCGGCGTCGTTCTGGCCGGCCACGAAGGCCTGGGCGGCGGGCTGCGGCTCGAGCGAGACCAGCTTCACGTCCTTCAGCGTCATGCCGTTCTTGTTGAGCATCCAGGCCAGGCCGAAGTAAGGCGCGGTGCCGGGGGCGCTCACGCCGATGGTCTTGCCCTTGAGATCGGCAAAGCCCTTCACGTCGTTGCGCACCGCGAGGCCGTCGGCGCCGTAGGACTTGTCCATCTGGAAGATCTGCACGATGGGCACGCCGTTGGCGTTCCAGGCCACGTGCGTTTCCACCGTGGTGGCCGCGCACTGGATGGCGCCCGAGGCCAGGGCCAGATGGCGGTCCTTCTGCGGAATCATCTTGAGTTCGACGTCCAGCCCGTTCTTCTTGAAGATGCCGGCCTTGTCGGCCAGCGAGAGCGGCGCGAAGCCGGTCCAGCCGGACATGCCGAGCGCAATTTTTGTTTCCTGCGCGGCGGCCGTTCCAGCCATGCCGGCTGCACATGCGCCTGCGGCCAGCAGGGAGGCGAATTTCACAACTACCGTCTTGACCATGGGTACTCCTGGTTCTGTTCTCTGGGAAAAAGCTCGGCGATGCGCTCCGGTGACCGGGCCGCACGAACCTCGCATTGTTGCCAAGCGCCCCAACTTGTATATACAGGATAACCCGGAAGGACCATTTCCGGTGCATCCTTCAGGAAAATGCACCAGATTGCTGTCTATACAGGAAGGGTGGCGGGACGGCCTTCACCTTTGCAAACCTCATGCCACAGTCATATCCGGGTGGGTGGGGGACAATCGACGTCTCCCTCTTTCCCAGCCCATCCCCGCCCTTCGCACCGCTGCCTGTGTCCTCGCTCGCTCCCCTCCCCCTCGACGCCCCCGGCAGCAGCAGCGCACCCGCCGACATCCTTCATGAAGTCTTCGGCTACTCCCAGTTCCGCGGGCCGCAGCAGGAGATCGTCAATCACGTGGTGGGAGGCGGCGATGCCTTGGTGTTGATGCCCACGGGCGGCGGCAAGTCGCTGTGCTACCAGATCCCGGCCATTGCGCGGCAACGCGCGGGGCGTGGCGTGTCGGTGGTGGTCTCGCCGCTGATCGCACTGATGCACGACCAGGTCGGCGCGCTGCACGAGGCCGGCGTGAACGCGGCTTTCCTGAATTCGACACTCGACTGGGAACAGACGCAGGACGTGGAGCGCCGCATGCTGCGCGGCGAGATCACGCTGCTGTACGCGGCGCCCGAGCGCGTGAACACGCCGCGCTTTCTGTCGCAGCTCGATTCGCTTAAGGAGCGCGGCAAGCTCTCGCTGTTCGCGATCGACGAGGCGCATTGCGTGAGCCAGTGGGGCCACGACTTCCGGCCCGAGTACCGCGCACTCACGGTGCTGCACGAGCGCTACCCGGGCGTGCCACGCATTGCGCTCACGGCCACCGCCGATGCGCTCACGCGCGCCGACATCGTCGAGCGGCTGCAGCTCGAGGAGGCGCGCCAGTTCGTCTCCAGCTTCGACCGGCCGAACATCCGCTACACCATCGTCGAGAAGAAGGACGCGACCACGCAGCTGCTGCGTTTCATCGAGCGCGAGCACGAAGGCGATGCGGGCGTGGTCTATTGCCAATCTCGAAAGCGCGTGGAAGACGTCGCCGTGATGCTGCAGGGTGCAGGCATCAATGCGCTGCCCTACCACGCCGGCCTGGATGCGGCGGTGCGCCAGCGGCATCAGGACCGGTTCCTCCGCGAAGAAGGCATCGTGATGGTGGCGACCATCGCCTTCGGCATGGGCATCGACAAGCCCGACGTGCGCTTTGTCGGCCACTTGGACATGCCCAAGAACATCGAGGGCTACTACCAGGAAACAGGCCGCGCGGGCCGCGATGGCGCACCGGCTGATGCGTGGATGACCTACGGCTTGCAGGACGTGGTGAACCAGCGCCGCATGATCGACGAGAGCCCGGCCGGCGAAGAGTTCAAGCAGGTGATGCGCGGCAAGCTCGATGCGCTGCTCTCGCTGGCCGAGGCAAGCGACTGCCGGCGTGTGCGCCTCTTGGGCTATTTCGGCGAGAAGAGCACCCCCTGCGGCAATTGCGACAACTGCTTGAACCCACCGCAGGTGTGGGATGGGACCGACGCCGCGCGCAAACTGCTCTCCACCATCTACCGGGTGCAGCAGCTGAGCGGCATCAGCTTTGGCGCTGGCCACATCATGGACATCCTGCGCGGCAAGGAAACCGAGAAGGTGAAGCAGTTCGGGCACGAGCGCATCAGCACCTTCGGGCTGGGCGCGGAGTTCAGCGAAGTGCAGCTGCGCGGCGTGCTGCGCCAGCTCATCGCCACGGGCGCGCTGGCTGTCGATGCGGAAGCCTTCAACACGTTGAAGCTCACCGAAGGCTCGCGCGCGGTGCTCAAGGGCGAATCGAACGTGACGCTGCGCGAATCCATCTCGTCACCGGCGGAGCGCAAGCCCCGCCGCGAAAAGGTCGCCAAGGGCGCGCCTTCGCCGGCTGCCGCCAAGCTCGACGACACCGGCAAGAAGCGCTTCGAGGCGCTCAAAGCCTGGCGCGCCGAGGTGGCAAAGGAACACAACCTGCCGGCCTATGTGATCTTCCACGACGCCACGCTGGCGTCGATTGCCGAGCGCGCACCGGCGACGCTCGAAGACCTGCAGGGCATCAGCGGCATCGGCACCAAGAAGCTCGAGGCTTACGGCGCCGAGGTGCTGCGGGTCTGCAAGGCGTTCTGACACGGGCGCGGCCATGGACACCCGCCAGATGCGCTGCATTGTCGCGGTCGCCGAGGCGGGCAGTCTCACGCGGGCTGCCGAGCGGCTCGGCCTGGCACAGCCGGCGCTCACGCAAACGCTGAACCGGCTGGAGCAGGAGATCGGCACGCGCCTGTTCACCCGCACGCGCCGCGGCGCCACGCTCACGGAGGCCGGCCTCGCGGTGATCGACGACCTGCGCGCCAGCCTCGCCTACAGCGACACGGCGGCCGAACGCGCGCGGGCCATGGGCGCCGGGCGTGCGGGCCGGCTGACCGTGGGTTTCGTGACGCATGCGGTCTACGAGGTGCTGCCGAACGCGTTGCGCCGGCTGCGCGCCGAACATCCGCAGCTCGACGTGGTGCTGCGCGAAATGAGCAATGCCGAGCAGGTGGCGGCGCTGGAGGGCGGCCGCATCGACATCGCGCTGCTGCATCCCCCGGTGTCGGTTACCGCCCGGGTGCATGAATTGCGGTTGGGCGAGGAGGCGATGGTCGCCGCGCTGCCGGCCGACTGGCCGCTGGCCGACGACGGATGCGTGTCGCTCGCCGATATCGCCCGGCACGGACTGGTGTGGTTTCCGGAAGAACAGATTCCCGCCCTGCGCGCCCAGCTGCTCGGCGCGCTGCGCCGCGCGGGCCACGAGACGCGGGTGGTGCAGGACGCCAACCGCACGCTGACGGTGCTGGCCTGCGTGGCGGCGGGCCTGGGTTGGTCGCTGCTGCCGCGCTCGGTACGCGCGCTTCGGCACGAGGGCGTGCGCTATGCCGAGGTGCGCGACGGCGCAGGACTGCCGGCCTTCGAGTTGTCGGCGCTGTGGCTGGCGCGCTCGCGCCCGACGTTCGCCGACGCTTTCGCTGCCTTGCTTGGGAGCGGCCCGGCGCCGGCCTAGTTGACCCCCACGCTCCGGCACTTCGTGTCCTCGCTTCCCCCCGAGGGGGCCGCAGGCCTGCTTGGGAGCGGCCCGGCGCCGGCCTAGTCCACCTGGATCTTGTTGTCCTTCGCGAGCCGGGTCCACTTGGCGATCTCGGCACGGCGGAAGCTGTCGAGCTCGGCCGGGCTGGAGCCGATCACCTCGGCGCCGAGCGCTTCGAGCCGGGTGCGCACCTCGGGGTCCTTGAGCGTGGCGGCGAACTCTTTCGACAGCCGCTCCACCACGGGCGCGGGGGTGCCGGCCGGCACGAACACCGCATTCCATTCGTAGACCTCGTAGCCGGGCAGGCCGGCCTCGGCCACTGTGGGCAGCTGCGGCAATGCAGGCGAATGCGTCTTGCCGGTCACGGCCAGCGCGCGCAGCTTGCCGCCCTGGATGAAGGGCAGGCTGGACGCCAGGCTGGCGAAGAACACGGGGACATGCCCCGACATCACGTCGGTGAGCGCCGGACCGCCGCCCTTGTAGGCCACGTGCGTGATCTGGACGCCGGCCATCGAGGCGAACAACTCGCCGGCCAGATGCTGCGCCGAACCATTGCCCGACGAGGCGTAGTTGATGCCGCCCGGCTTCGCCTTGGCCTGGGCGATCAGGTCGGCGACGCTCTTCATCGGCGCCGACGGATTCACCACCAGCACGTTGGGCACCTTCACCAGCAGCGACACCGGCGCCAGGTCGCGCAAGGTGTCGAAGGGCATCTTGCGCAGCGCAGGGTTCTGGGCGTGGTTGGAGGCGTCGAGCATCACGGTGTAGCCGTCGGGCGCGCTCTTGGCGACCAGGTCGCCGCCGATGGCACCGCCGGCGCCGCCGCGGTTGTCGATCACCACTGGCTGGCCGAGCTTCGCCGAGAGCTTGGGCGCGATGATGCGCGCCACCGCATCGACGGTGCCGCCCGGCGGATAGCTCACGACCAGCCTCACGGGCTTTTCCGGCCACGCGCCGGCGTGCGCTGAAAGCCCGGCCAGCAACAGAGCCGCGCCCGCAAGGGCACGGGGAATGGCGCGCAGCAGGCGTGCGCGCGAGAGCTCATTGGTCGTCATTGATGTCTCCGGTTTTGAACTTGAACAATTGCGCGGGCGTGTCGACCAGGATGCGCCGGCGTGCCGTTTCGTCGGGCACCCAGTCGGCCAGCGCCGCGTGCGTGGCGGCGTAGTTCGCGACCTCGCGGTGCTGGGTGTGAGGCCAGTCGCTGCCCCACACCAGGCGCCCGGGGCCGAAGGCTTTCAGCAGCGCGCGGGCGGCATCGCGCGCGGCGGTGCCGGTCGTTGCCGCGGGCCAGTTTCGGTAGGCGGCCGACAGCTTGACCCAGATGCGCCCGCTGGCTGCGGCGCCGAGCAGCCACGCAAATCCTTCATCGGCGGTGGCCGGCGCCGACGCGGGCCGGCCGAAATGGTCCACCACCAGCGCGCATCCGGCATCGAGCACGGCCTGCGCTGCGAGTGCCAGGTCGCGGGATTCGCGGTGCAGTTCCACATGCCAGCCGAGCGCCCGCGCGCGGGCGAAAAGCCGGTGCCACTCGGGCCTGGAGAAATCGGGGAGCGGCAGGCCCACGAGGTTGAGGCGGATGCCGCAGATGCCGGCCTCGGCCATGGCATGCAGCATGGCGTCGTCCGCGGTCGGGTCGACCACCGCCACGCCCCGCAACCGCCCCGGGCAGGCGCGCAGGGCGCCGAGCAAAAAGCTGTTGTCCAGGCCCAGGAAGCTGGGCTGCACCAGCACGCCATGCGAGACGCCGTGCGCGTCGAGCAGCGCCAGGTATTCGGCCAGCGTGGCCTCGTAGTCGGGTGCATGCCGGCGCGCCGCCGCCAAGGGCAGCCCATGCGCGAACACATGGGCATGGCTGTCGATGGCTGTGATGGCGGCAGGGGGCACGGCGCTTGTCTCGGTCGGAATCGTTGTGCGTTCGGGAGCGAACGTGGGCGAGTATCCGCAAGGCAAAACCTGTTGGGAATGCGTCTCCTGGTTGCGTTTGGATAAGCGCGGCTTATGACACTCAGTTCGTCGCGGCAGGCAGCGTGATCGGCACCGGCCGCGTGAGCAGGTCGACATACAGCTCGAAGAATCGCGCGTTGTCGAACTTCTTCACCACCGTCATCTTCTGCAGCGTGGGCCCCGCGGGCTGCGAGCTGTAGCCGATGGAGCGGCCGTTGTCGGCGGCGCCGGGCTTGGCGACCACGTCGACATAGCGCTCCACCGTTTGCGTGGCGTAGCTCGGATCGATGAGGTAGGCGAGCGTGAGCGTGTCCCAGATGTTCTGCGTGTAGCTGGGGTTGTTCTCGAAGCCATTGGTGCCGCTGAAGCCATAGCCGTTGAGCTGCCTGAACACCTCGGTCACGGCCGTCGGCTTGGCCGTATGCGCAATGCGGTCGTAGATGGGCTTGGTGAGGAACACGGTGTCGGTCACGTCCAGCGGCACCACCACCTGCGGAATCGGCAGCCGCACCACGAACTGCGCGGCGTCGGGATCGAACCACCAGTTGAACTCGGCAAACTTGGTGGTGTTGCCCGCCACGTCGATGGCGCCGCCCATGTAGATGATCCTCTTGATCAGCGGCACGATCTCGGGGTTCTGCTTGACCGCGAGCGCGATGTTGGTGAGCGGGCCAATGGCCAGGATGGTGATCTCGTTGGGGTTGGCCTTCACCGTGTCGACGATGAAGTCGACCGCGCTCTTGCCCTGCACCGGCGTATGCGTGGCAAAGCCGTCGGGCGAGGGCTTCAGGTCGGCATCGCTCTTGGGCTCTGGCGAGCTCCAGGCGCCCAGGTAGCCGTCGCCGCCGGAGCCGGCCGCCATCTCGGCCTCGATGGTCGCGTAGTCGTGGTTGAACGCGTAGTTCGCACCCGCATAGATGCCGATGCGGTCGCCCACGCCCAGCCGCTCGACCGACTTCAGCGCATCGGCCACGCCCTGCTTGAGCCACTGGTTGCCCGACACCACGCTGATGCCCATGACCTGCACCTTGCCCGACGCCTGCAGCTGCGCGGCCATCACGCCGAGCTGGCCGTCGTCGCTCATGGTGTTGTAGTCGCTGTCGATGATGATCTTCTGCGCCGGCGGCGGTGCCGCGCCGAAGCCCGGGGCTAGCCCAATGCCGCTGCTGCCGTCCCCGCCGCCACCACCGCAAGCCGAGAGCACCGTGGCGAGCAAAGCCGCCGCCATCCATTTGCGTCGCTGAATCCGAATCTTCATCCCGGCTCCTTTTCGAGTGGTTTTGCTTGATGTAGAACTAAATGCCAAACGTTTGCGCAAACGTTTGCTAGGACTCTAAAGCGCATGCCACGGGCGTGGAGAAAGGCAAGGTTTCAAGGGGTAACGGCGGTGGAGGCCGCGGCCGCTCAGCCCGGCGCGGGCGCGGGTTCGAGCAGCCGGATTTCCCGCAGCGGCGTGCGATGAAGCAGGTAGGGCTGCTCGTCGGCTGCTCCGGATTTCTCGAGCCCCGGCTGGGTCTTGGCCGAGCTCGAGGCCGGGCACGCGCCGCCGCTGCGCATCGCCAGCGCAGCCGCCAGACGTGCCTCGGCAGGGTCGCCGAGTGCGTGGTCGAAATCGTCGGCCACGCTGCAGTCGGGTGCAAAGCCATCGCCGTAGTCGCCGAAGCCCTTGGCGTTGACGCCCTGGAACTGGATCGCGAAGTAGCTGGTGCCGCAGTTGTCCTGCGGGAAGAAGCCGTAGGGCTTGCCGCAGGTGGCGCCTCCGACGAGATTGACCTTGACGTCGATGCCGCGCAGGCCGTTGACGACCGATTCGCTCGCTGAGCAGGTGTCGGGCCCGACCAGCACCGTGACCTGCGAAAGGCCGAGCCCCGGCAGCGGCGCGCCGTTGCGGCTGGTGCCGTAGAACGGAATGATCGACTGGGCCGCGGTCAGGCGAAACGGGTTCTTGTCGTTGAAGACGAGGCGCTCGAAGGTCTTGCCGGAAGTGGCGCCGGACGACGACACCATCGTGGCGAGCCGGCTCGCGATGTTGAGCTGGCCGCCGCCGTTGTAGCGCATGTCGAGCACGAGGTCCTGAATGCCGCCGCCGGCCTTCAACTGGTTGATTGCGTCGATGAGCTGCGCTTCCGAAGTCGTGATGTGGTCGTTGAAAAGCAGGTAGCCCACGCGGCCGCTGCCGGTGTCGATGGTCTTCACGTTCTGCACCGGCGTGCGCGTGACGCTCGCGGCCGCCAGCGTCACGGTGCGCGTGGCGCCGCCTTCCTGCAGCTTGAAGGTGTGTGACTCGCCGATGGTGGTGGGCGAGATGCCGCGGTTGATGACCGCGGTATTGGTGCCGTCGATCACGTCGACGCCGTCGACTTCGAGCACCTTCGCGCCGCGCGAGATGCCCGCGGCTGCCGCGGGCGAGCCGGGTTCGGTGAATGCGATGCGCAGATCGCGCGGGCGCGAGTTGCGCACGAACGCGAACTCCATGCCGTAGCCCGGCGCCACGCCGTTCTGCGACAGCTGCCGATAGCGCTCGGTGTCGTACACGTAGTGAAAGCGGTCCTTCGCGCGGCCCGATGCGGTGACGAGCGGGCTCTTGAGCACGCTGAAATACGCAACCGGCGTGGCGTAGTCGGCCGCCTTGAGCGTGGTCGGCACCTCGCCATACCAGAGATAGGTTTCGTCGATCCAGCCGCGCACCCAGCGCTTCTCGTCGGTCAGGGTGCCGGACTTGTCGGGGTAGGCCAGCCCGGTTTCGGGATTGATGCCGCCGCGCGGCGCGGCGCACAAGCCCGCCACGGTGGACGAGGCAAGAATGGCGTCGTCGTCGCCGCTGCTGGCCGGGGGTGCAATGGCGGTTGGCGCAATGATCGGGAACGCGCCGCCCCCTCCTCCGCCGCCACCACCGCCTCCACAGCCCGCAAGGACGAGGGCCGCGCAGGCCAGCACGAATACGGCCGTGGCCGATGCGGTGGAACGCGGCACCTCCCGCGCGTTCGCCTTGCCTGAGTTCATCGAGCCCCTCCTCAGGGTCCGCCGCGGCGGACCGGGTTTTTTTGTTTGCCGTGTGCCGGCGGACGACTGTTCCTGTCCAACTACTGCATGAAACCGATGCCGCGCGATTCGCGCACCTCTGGCTTGATGCGATGCTCGGCTTCAAGCTGATCGAGGAATTCAGCGGCCGAAAACTCGACCGCGAGAATGTCGGTCTGCCGCTTCACGGCCGCGAAATCGCCCGGACACAGCTGGCGCAATTGCGCGAGGCGTGCCTTGATCTCTCCGGTGAGCAGCGCGGCATCGCCGGCCAGCGCCTCGGTCACGAACATGCGCTCGCGCTGCGCCGCGGTGAGCGGCATGAACTTGATCTTGAAGGTGAAGCGCCGTAGCGCCGCCTGGTCGAGCCGGTCCAGCAGGTTGGTGGTGCAGACGAAGATGCCGTTGAAGCGCTCCATGCCTTGCAGCATCTCGTTGACCTCGGTCACTTCGTAGGTGCGCTGGGCGCCGCGCCGGTCCTGCAGGAAGCTGTCGGCCTCGTCGAGCAGCAGCACGGCTTTTTCGGCCTCCGCCTCCTTGAACATCGCGGCCATGTTCTGCTCGGTTTCGCCGACGTACTTGCTCATGAGGTCGCTGGCCTGCTTGATGATCAGCGGCCGGCCGATGGCCTTGGCGATGTGCTCGGCCAGCGCGGTCTTGCCGGTGCCGGGCGCGCCGTAGAAGCACAGCGTGCCGTGGCCGCGCGCCTTGAGCGCCGCCACGACGCGCGGAATCTCGAAGCGGGTCTCGACGTTGAGCATGTCCAGGTCGTAGGTGGTCACGCTGCGGCGCATGCCCAGGCCGGTGTCGAGCGTGCCGAGTGCGAGATCGGCGTTTTTGAGTTGCCGTTCGATCAACGTTTCCATCGAGGCGCCGTCCTCCGTCTGCGCCAGGCCGGCAAACCGCACCGCGGTGCGGATCTGCGCGGGCGTGAGTCCCTTGCGCTCGGCCAGCTTGGCGGTGAAGGCTTCGGACACCACGATGCCTTCGAGCGTTTTCTTCACCAGCTGCTCGCGCGCGCCGGGGGGTGGCGACTTGAGTTCGAGGTGATAGGCAAAGCGGCGCCTGAATGCCGGGTCGATCTGCTCGATGCGGTTGGTCACCCACAGCGTGGGCACCGGGTTGGCTTCGAGGATCTGGTTGACCCAGGCCTTGCCGCTCACGCTGCCGCTGGTGGGTGCCGGAATCTGCTCGGCGCGCGCCATGAACTGCGCGGCCTCGGTGCTGATGGGCGGGAACACGTCCTCCACCTCGTCGAACAGCAGCGCGGCCTGCGCGCTGCCCTTGAGGAACACCTGCGCGATCTGCAGCGAGCGGTAGCGGTCGCGGCCGCTCAGCGAGTTGCCGTCGCGGTCGGCATATTCGACCTCGAACAGCTCAAGCCCCGCAGCCTGTGCCACCACCTTGGCGAGTTCGGTCTTGCCTGTGCCGGGCGGCCCGTAGAGCAGCACGTTGACGCCCGGCTCCTTGCGCGCCACTGCCGCGCGCAGCAGCGTGACGAGCATCTGCGCGTCTTCCTCGACAAAGGAAAAGTCTTGCGTGGTGAGCGCGCTCTTGGCCGAGGGCCGCGTGAACACGGCCATCAGTTCGTTGTGGTCGCGGTATTCACGCATCAGCACCGGCGGCAGCTTTTCGCTGACCTTCATGAGGTCGGCCAGGTCGGTGATGTTGTGCTCGGAGATCAGGTTCTCGACCAGGCCGATGCGCTCCAGCCGCGAGCCCGCGCGCAATGCTTCGCCCACCTCGCTTGCATTGACGCCCGCAATGTCGGCAATGGCCGCATAGGCCTCGGGCGCATTGTTGACCTTGAACTCCACCAGCAGCGAACGCAGATCGCGCTGGTAGCGCGCGAGCGTGCCGTAGAGCAGCAGCGCGCGCTCGGCCTTGTTGAGCTGCAAGAGGCCCGCGAGCGCATCGATGTTCTTCTCGACCAGCGTCGACTGCTTGCGCAACGCATGCGTGAGCCAGTCGCGCGTGACGGCCAGCACCGAGAGCAGGTCCTTGGGCTGGTCCTTGGCGTATTCGTCCAGGTAGAAGAAGAGCGTGCCTTCCTCGTAGGGCCCGCGCCACACGCCGTGGCGCTCCAGCAGCGTGCGTCCGTCGAAGTTCTCCACACCCTTCCAGACCTCGTTGCCCGCGCAGCGGCGGCCGAGAAACTCGCGGAGCCGATGCAGCACCGCCGCCGGCCACACCAGGTGGCGCCCGGTCAGCGAGAGCAGGCCGTTGATGTCGCGGCGCACGTTGAAGCGCGGTCCCTGCTTGGCGGCCAGCGTGAGCACGAAGTGCGAGCACATCAGCTCGAGCACCGGCGCTCCCTTGAGCCCGGGCGATGGCAAGGCCTGCCCGCGCACCGCAGCAGCCACGACATCGACACCCGCACGCTTGACCATCAGACGACCTCCAGACGAGGGAATTCCTGGGGCGACCATAACGCAGACTTTTGCCTTCGGGAAGACGCTGGAACGGTAAAAACCCTGATGATGCGATTCCAGCCACAATGCCCGCCATGGTCGGAATCGAAGAAATACGGCGCGCCGCGGCGCGCCTGCAGGGTCAGGTGCTCAACACGCCCTGTGTCGAATCGCGCACGCTTTCGGAAATCGTGGGCGCGCAAGTGTTCCTGAAGTTCGAAAACCTGCAGTTCACCTCCTCGTTCAAGGAACGCGGGGCGTGCAACAAATTGGTCGATCTTTCGGAGAACGGGCCAAAAGGCGACGGCCAGGAAACCACGCGGGGCGTGGTGGCCATGTCGGCCGGCAACCATGCCCAGGGCGTGGCCTATCACGCGCAGCGGCTCGGCCTGCGCGCGCTCATCGTGATGCCGCGCTTCACGCCCGGCGTAAAGATCGAGCGCACGCGCGGCTTTGGCGCCGAGGTAGTGCTGCACGGCGACACGCTCGACGCGGCGCGCGCCCATGCGCTGGAACTGGCCGAACGCGAAGGCCTGACCTTCGTCCACCCCTACGACGATGAGGCCATCATCGCGGGCCAGGGCACGGTGGCGCTCGAAATGCTCGACGTGGTGCCCGATCTCGACACCCTGGTGGTGTCGGTCGGCGGCGGCGGGCTGATTGCCGGCATGGCCATTGCCGCACGCGACCGCAGGCCCGGCATCGAGATCGTCGGCGTGCAGACCACGCGCTTTCCGGGCATGGTCAATGCCGTAAAGAACACCCAGCACCTGCAAGGCAAGAGCACCATCGCCGAAGGCATCGCCGTCGGCACGCCGGGGGTGCTGACGCGGGAAATCATCGCCAAACACGTGGACGACCTGCTGCTGGTCGACGAAGGCGACATCGAGCAGGGCGTGCTGATGCTGCTGGAAATCGAGAAAACCCTGGTCGAAGGCGCGGGCGCGGCCGGCCTGGCGGCGCTGATCCGGCATCCGGAGCGCTTCAAGGGCAAGCGCGTGGGGCTGGTGCTTTCGGGCGGCAACATCGATCCGCTGCTGCTCGCGGCGATCATCGAACGCGGCATGGTGCGGGCCGGCCGGCTGGCCCGCGTGCGGGTCAGCGCGCGCGACGTTCCGGGCTCGTTGGCCCAAATCACGGCCACTGTGGCGGAAGCGGGCGCTAACGTCGATGAGGTCCACCATCAGCGGGCGTTTACCATGCTGGCAGCTCAGAACGTCGACATCGAGCTGGTGCTGCAGACCCGCGGACGGGCCCATCTGGCCAGCGTGCTGGGCGCGCTGCACGACGCCGGCTTCGAGGCCGAAGAGCAGCATTGAAGGGGGTTGGCAACCCCCTAGACCGGTCTGGCGGGCCCGACCCGTAAAATGCCCCCCAGTTTTTGAATCTGAGTATTCGAGGTAATCAATGTCCAACCCCACTCCCGTCGAGCCCCATCACGCCGCCGCCGTTGAAAAAGACGCCGTCGAATCGGTCGTGCACCTGATGCCGATCGTGCTGCCGCTGGCCGGCGGCGTGCTGATGCTGCTGCTCGCGTCCATCGCTGTCTATTTGGCCTGACAGCCATTCGCGTCTTCGTCCGCGGGTTTTGCGGCCCGCGTTGACGCAGTCTCCCCAAGGCGAAACGTTTTCTCAAACGGACCTCCGCGCCCACCTAGGCGCGGCGTCCCGTTCGGAAAGACGATTTTTCAACTTAGGAGATTTCCGATGAACGCACCCGCGATGCAGGGCCTCGCCATTCAGGCACCCTCATACGTCAAGAACGCAAAACTGGTGGCCTGGGTGGCCGACATGGCCGCGCTCTGCAAACCCGAGGCCATCTACTGGTGCGACGGAAGCCAGGAAGAGTACGACCGCCTGTGCCAGAAACTGGTCGACGCGGGCACCTTCAAGAAGCTCAACCCCGCCAAGCGCCCCAACTCCTTCCTCGCGGCATCCGACCCGAGCGACGTGGCGCGCGTCGAGGACCGCACCTTCATCTGCTCCCAGAAGAAGGACGACGCCGGCCCGACCAACAACTGGATGGCCCCGGCCGAAATGCGCGCCACGCTGCAGCCGCTCTTCGACGGCTGCATGAAGGGCCGCACGATGTACGTGGTGCCGTTCAGCATGGGCCCGCTCGGCTCGCCCATCGCGCACATCGGCATCGAGCTTTCCGACAGCCCCTACGTGGCGGTCAACATGAAGATCATGACCCGCATGGGCAAGGACGTGTACGAGGTGCTCGGCACCGATGGCGAGTTCGTGCCCTGCGTGCACACCGTGGGCGCGCCGCTCGAGCCCGGCCAGAAGGACGTGTCCTGGCCCTGCAACAAGACCAAGTACATCGTCCACTACCCCGAGACGCGCGAGATCTGGAGCTATGGCTCGGGCTACGGCGGCAACGCGCTCCTGGGCAAGAAGTGCTTCGCGCTGCGCATCGCCTCCACCATGGGCCGCGACGAGGGCTGGCTGGCCGAGCACATGCTGATCCTGGGCGTGACCTCGCCGCAGGGCAAGAAGTACCACGTGGCCGCCGCCTTCCCGTCGGCCTGCGGCAAGACCAATTTCTCGATGCTGGTGCCGCCCGCCGGCTTCGACGGCTGGGAAGTCACCACCATCGGCGACGACATTGCCTGGATCAAGCCCGGCAAGGATGGCCGCATGTACGCCATCAACCCCGAGGCTGGCTACTTCGGCGTGGCCCCCGGCACCAACCTCAAGACCAACCCCAACTGCCTCAAGAGCCTGGACCGCGACGTGATCTTCACCAACGTGGCGCTCACCGATGACGGCGACGTGTGGTGGGAAGGCCTGGAAGACGACGTGCCCGGCAAGAAGCTGCCCGAGCACCTGATCGACTGGCAGGGCAAGGACTGGACGCCGCAGATCGCCAAGGAAACCAGCGCCAAGGCCGCGCACCCGAACTCGCGCTTCACCGTGGCCGCCACCAACAACCCGGCGCTCGACCCGGCCTGGGACGACCCGGCCGGCGTGCCGATCGACGCTTTCATCTTCGGCGGCCGCCGCTCGACCACGGTGCCGCTGGTGACCGAAGGCCGCAACTGGACCGAAGGCGTCTACATGGCCGCCACCATGGGCTCGGAAACCACCGCCGCCATCGTCGGCCAGGTGGGCGTGGTGCGCCGCGATCCCTTCGCCATGCTGGCCTTCATGGGCTACAACATGAGCGACTACTTCCAGCACTGGCTCGACCTGGGCAAGAAGCTGGAAGCATCGGGCGCCAAGCAGCCGAAGATCTACACGACCAACTGGTTCCGCAAGGGTCCGGACGGCAAATTCGTGTGGCCTGGCTACGGCGAGAACATGCGCGTGCTCAAGTGGATCATCGACCGCATCGAAGGCAAGGCCGAGGGTGTGGACCATGTCTTCGGCGTTAGCCCGCGCTACGAAGACCTGAACTGGACCGGCCTGGATTTCAGCGCCGAGCAGTACGCCACCGTCACCAACATCGACAAGGCCGCGTGGCAGGCCGAGCTGAAGCTGCACACCGAGCTGTTCGAACAGCTGGCGCACCACCTGCCGAAGGAGCTGCCGGAAACCAAGGCAGCGATCGAGCAGCGCCTGGCGGCCTGACGCCAACCTTTGTGCGGCCACCGGGCCGCAGCAACGAAAAAGCCGCCCTCGTGGGCGGCTTTTTCATGACTCGGCTGAAGAATCGAACGGGTCGATCAGTAGTAGCGCGAGCTGTTCATGCGGCGCATGGCTTCGTAGAGCGTCGGCATGCGGGCGTCGTTGGCACGTGCGACCTGGCGAGCCAGCGCATCGACCTTGGCGGCGTCGGCAATGGAAGCATTGCCTTCCGACTGCTGGCGCCAGACGGCGGCTTGCAGTTCCTGCATCACGCGCGGGTCGCTGTGCGCCGTGGCCAGAAAGCGCTCGTCGGCGCGGTCGGCGGCGCGGCGCTGGGCGGCTGCACTCAACACGCCGACAACCTTGGCGGCCGCGTTGCGCAGCGAGCCGGCAAACAGCGCGGCGATGCCGAAAGCGGCGACGCAGAGCACGGCCCAGGCGGCAAGCAGCGCGCCTTCGTCCCAATGGGAAACGAGCGTGTCGGCCACCACCAGCACCGCGGAAGCCACGGCGACAATCAGCAGGACAATCAGCGGACGCGAACCGTTCGCGCCGGCGCGGGCGGCCTGGATCTGGCCGAACAGCACTTCGGCGCGATGGACGCCGGGGTGCACAGTGGGTTGGTCTACGTGGACAAAGCTGGTCATGATGAATCCCTCCGGGGATGAATGGCTGAGTGCCGATGTAGAGATATTAGGGTTTGCCCTAGTGTTTATCCACTTTATCTTTCTGATGTTTATCATTCACATCACTGATGGACGTCAACTTTCGCACCTTCGACCTCAACCTGCTCCGCGTCTTCGACGAGGTGATGGCGGAGCGCAACCTCACGCGCGCCGCGCGCAACCTGTCGATCACCCAGCCCGCAGTGAGCAACGCGCTGCGCCGCCTGCGCGAAGTGCTCGGCGACGACCTGGTGAGCCGGTCGGGCGCGGGCGTCGAGCCCACGCCGCGCGCGCTGGCACTCTGGCCCACGGTGCGTGATGCGCTGCGGCAGCTGCAGCACACGCTCGCGCCGGGCGAGTTCGATGCTTCGACGGCCGACACCACCTTTCTCTTGGCCATGGCCGACGCCACGGCCGCCGAGCTCATTCCGGGGCTGGTGCAAATCGTGGAGAAGGAAGCGCCCGCTATCTCGCTGCGCGTTCTGCCGCTGACCACTCGCGATCCGCGGCGGATGCTGGAGCAGGAGGAAGTCGACATGGCGATCGGCTACTTTCCGGCCGTGATTGCCAGCCTTGCGGCGCGCGGGCAATCGGGCGTGGGGGTGGCATTCGAGACGCAGAGGCTCTATCTGGGCCAGTATGTCTGCGTGATGCGGCGCGGGCACCCGCTCGCGGAGGCGCCGCTCACGCTGGACGACTATTGCGCGGCCCGGCACCTGCTCGTGAGTTTTTCGGGGCGCCCGTACGGCTTCATCGACCAGACGCTGGGCGCCTTGGGACGCGAACGGCGCATCGTCGTGACCGTGAACCAGTTCTTCACGGCGGGCAGGGTGGTCGCGAACTCAGACCTGCTGACGGTGCTGCCGCGCCATTTCGTCACCGTGACCGGCATCGACGACCAGCTGGTGCTGCGCGACCTGCCCTTTGACCAGCCGATGGTGCACGTCGACGCCATCTGGCATCGGCGTGCGCAGCATGGGCACGCGCACGAATGGCTGCGCACGTCGCTGCTGCGTTCGGCCGCGGCAGCTTTCGCGGATTCGGTCCTCGGGCAGAAGGTGCCCGGCTGACCGGGGGCTTTTTAGCGAACGACCGACAGGTAGGCGGAGGCCGCAACGCGCAGTTCCTGCGCGTGGTGGGCGTCGAGGCCGGCACGGACATCGGCGGTTTCCATCAGCGTCGCGGCATGGCTGGCCGGGGCGCTGGCATTGGAAGAACGGAAGAAACGGGCCACTTGGGCAATGAGGCTGAACATGACAGTGCGCTGCTTTTGGCTGCGCTGGAGTGGTTGATGTCCTAAGAATAGGGGTTATCCCTAATATTGAAAGCCCCACCTCATGCGCTTTATGCATGGGCTGATTCCTCTAGACTGACCCGCGATGAAGCTGCAACTGCTCTCCGACCTGCACCTGGAGTCCCATCCGCGGTTCCAGGCCGAGCCCGCGCCCGGCGCCGACATGCTGGTGCTGGCGGGCGACATCGGCTCCTACCAGCAGGGCTCCCGCCTGACCGATACCGACTTCGGGCTGGGCCGCTTCTCGCCCCGCAATGGCTGGCCGGTGCCGGTGATGTACGTGCCGGGCAACCACGAATACGACAACGCCGATTTCGACCTGACCCACGAACGCCTGCGCTCGCTCTGCAAGGAACTCGACATCCTCTGGCTCGAGCGGGAAACAGCGGCCATCGACGGCATCCGCTTCATCGGCACCACCCTCTGGGCCGACTTCGACGCGCTGGTGACGCCCACCGACGGACTGGCGGACGCGCTCAAGAAGCGCGGCAAGGCCATGCGGGCCGCCGATTTCTATCTGGAAAAAGCCGCCACGGTGCGCCATGGCCAGCCCTTCATGGCCGGCACCATGCGTGAACAGGGCTTGGCATGCCAGGCCTGGCTCGAAGCGGCGCTGGCCGAGCCGTTCGACGGCACCACGGTGGCCATCACGCATTTCGCGCCCAGCCTGGCCAGTGCCGATCCGCGCTACGGCCTCACGCCGGGCACGGCCGGGTTCTGCAATTCGCTCGATGCGCTGCTGCCCCGCGCCCGGCTGTGGCTGCACGGCCACCTGCACTGCCCCTTCGACTACGTGAAGGACGGCTGCCGCGTGGTGGCCAACCCGCTCGGCTACAAGGGCAAGGGCGAGCAGGAAGGCTTTCGCCCGAACCTGCTGATCGAAGTGCCCTGACGCTAGAGCAGGTCTTCGCCCACGATCGGCAGCAGCAGCCAGTTCTTGAAGCGCAGCCAGAGAAATTCACCGGGCTCGTCCTCGTGGACGATGTCCCCGCCAGCGTCGTCGTATTCCAGCCATTGCACGCGGCGCCCGTTGGGTGCGAGCCGCAGCCGGTAGCCCAGGCTCACGCGCTGGCCGCTCAGGAGCTTTTCGTAGTCGGCCACCAGTTCGGGACTGTCGATGACGAGGCCCATCTCGGTGTTGACCGCGGCGGAGCGGCGATCGAGATTCATCGAGCCAATGAAAAAACGCTGGTCGTCGATCACCGCGATCTTGGCGTGCAGGCGGCTGATCGACTGGCCGAAGTCGCCGAAGTGCCCCGAGCGCCCGGTGAGCATCGGCGCAATCTCGTAGATGTTGACGCCGATCTTCAGCATGTCGGCCCGATAGCGCTCATAGCCCGCATAGGCCAGCGGCTCGTCGGTGGCGCCCAGCGAGTTGGTCACCACGGTGATCTTCCCGCCGCGCGCGATGGCCGCCTTCATCATGGCCATGCCGGGCGGGCCGGGAATGAAGTACGGCGAGGCGATCTTGACCTCGCGCTTGCCCGAATTGATGACGGCCAGCGCGCCCTCGTTCACGCTGCCCGCATAGGCGGCTTCGGGCGCGCGCGTGATCTTTGCGGGGTCGTCCACGTACAGCGTGAACGGCGCCCAGCGCAGATCGACCTTGCCGGTGGTGAGTTGCTCGCCCACCGGCGACTTGTCCATCACGTCGCGCTGGCGAATCGGCACGTCGGGCTGCGCCGTGCTGGCGACGGCATCGAAGCGCTTCTGCGCCTCTTCCACCGTCATGCGCAGCGGCGCGATGCGCTCGATGGGCCACGCATGCTCGCTGTTCCAGTAACGGTCGAAGCCTTCGGACATCTGGCGCACCACCGGCCCGCTGGAAAGCACGTCCATGTCGATGAAGTTGGCCGCCGTGCCGCGCATGAAGTATTCGTTGGCGATGTTGCGGCCGCCCGAGACGGCAAAGCTGTTGTCGGCCACCAGCAACTTGTTGTGCATGCGGTGGTTGATGCGGCCGAAATCCGCAATCGAGAGCAGCAAACGCAGCGCGAGCGAGTCGGCCCGCGAAGGCAGCGGATTGAACAGCCGCACTTCGACGTTCGGAAACGCCGAGAACGTGGCGAACAGCTCGTCCTCGCCGGCCGTGTAGAGGTCGTCCACGAGCAGGCGCACCCGCACGCCGCGCGCCGCCGCATCGCGCAGTTCGCGCAGCAGCAGCAGGCCGACGTCGTCCTTTTCGATCAGGTAGTACTGCACGTCGAGCGACTTCTCGGCGTGCCGTGCGAGCGAGATGCGAGCGTCGAAGGCAAAGGCCGCTTCAGGCAGCAACCGAAAGCCCGACCGCGATGCGGCTTCATCGGGCGGGCCCGGCCGCACCAACTGGCCGAGCGCGGTGCCGCCCACGTCGGTGATGGCCGCAGTCGGCGTGCGCGGTTGCGGCGGCGGCAGTCCCGCGCACCCCACCAGCCATGCCGAAGCCACGGCGGCCCACACCAGGGCCGCGAGCCTGCGGATCAGGGGAGAGGCTGCCATGGCCGCACTGTAGCCCGAAGCAGGCGCGGGCGTAGCCCTATGATCGCGCTCACAAAAAAGGGAAAGAACACGCGTGCTCAACGGCTTGTGGCTGGGTTTCTTCGGAATGGCGATGCTGGCCGCGCTCGGGCGCTGGCTCGTGGGCGGCGACCCGGCCGTCTTTGCGGCAATCGTCGAGAGCCTCTTTGCGATGGCGCGGCTCGCGGTCGAGGTGATGGTGCTGCTGTTCGGCACGCTCACGCTGTGGCTCGGCTTCCTGCGCATCGCCGAGGCAGCGGGGCTGGTCGGCTGGCTCGCGCGGCTGCTCGGTCCGCTCTTTCGGCGGCTGATGCCGGGCGTGCCGGCGGGGCATCCGGCGCTGGGCCTCATCACGATGAATTTCGCGGCCAATGCGCTCGGGCTCGACAACGCGGCCACGCCCATCGGCCTCAAGGCCATGCGCGAGCTGCAGCGCCTCAACCCCGACCCGGTCACGGCCACCAATGCGCAGATCCTGTTCCTGGTACTCAACGCCTCGTCGCTCACGCTGTTGCCGGTGACCATCTTCATGTACCGCGCGCAGCAGGGCGCGAGCGATCCGACGATGGTGTTTTTGCCGATCCTGCTCGCCACCAGCGCATCGACGCTGGTGGGCCTGCTCACGGTGGCCGTGGCTCAGCGCCTGCGGCTGTGGGATCCGGTGGTGCTGGCTTACCTGGTGCCGGGCGCGCTGCTGCTGGGCGGCTTTATGGCACTGCTAGGCACCTTGTCGGCGGCGGCGATTGCATCGCTCTCCTCGCTCATGGGCAACCTCGCGCTGTTCGGCGTGATCATCGTGTTCTTGCTGGCCGGTGCGATCCGGCGCATCAAGGTCTATGAATGCTTCATCGAGGGCGCGAAGGAAGGCTTCGACATCGCGAAGAACCTGCTGCCCTATCTCGTCGCCATGCTGTGCGCGGTGGGCGTGCTGCGTGCCTCGGGCGCGCTCGACTTCGTGCTCGGCGGGCTGCGCTGGCTGGTCGACACGGGCGGGTGGGATTCGCGTTTTGTCGACGCCATGCCGACCGCGCTGGTCAAGCCGTTCTCGGGCAGCGCGGCACGTGCCATGCTGATCGAAACCATGAAGACCCAGGGCGTGGACAGCTTCCCCGCGCTGGTGGCCGCCACCATCCAGGGCAGCACCGAAACCACCTTCTACGTGCTGGCCGTGTACTTCGGCGCAGTCGGCATCCAGCGTACGAGGCACGCGGTGTCTTGTGCACTGGCCGCCGAACTCGCGGGCGTGGTGGCGGCAATCGCGGTCTGCTACTGGTTCTTCGGCTGAGCGGTCCGCGCGCAAACCGCCGGTTTAAGCTCAGAGGCCTATGAAGAAAAGCTCCTCCGCCTCCAGGTCGCAAGCCGGATCGCGCACCGTTGCGGCGGCACCGGGCGCCGATGCGCCGGCGCCCGATGCGGAGGCCAAGCGCACCACCTACCACCACGGCAACCTGCGCGACGCGCTGGTGATGCGCGGCATCGAGATCCTCGATGCGCAGGGGCTGGCCGCGCTGAGCCTGCGCCAGGCGGCGCGCGATGTGGGCGTGTCGCAGACCGCGCCGCTGCACCACTTCGAGGGCAAGTCGGGCTACCTCGCGGCCATTGCCGCGCAGGGCTTTCGCATGATGTTCGAGCAGCGCATCCGCGCGCTGCGCAGCCTCAGCGATCCGCGCGAACGGCTGCTCAGCGTGATGCTCGCGCACCTGCAGTTCTCGATCGAGCGGCCCGCGCTGTTCCAGTTGATGTACGGCCCGGCCATTCCGCAGAAGCTGCAGTTCCCCGACCTGGAACAAGCCGCCACGCGCTCCTACGGCATCCTGGAGACCTGCGTGGGCGACTACCTGAGCCACCGCAACGTGCCGCTGGCCCGCGTGCGCCCCGCGGCGCTGGCTGCGTGGACCGCCTGCCACGGCCTGGCCACCGTGATGGTCGACCGCCAGAACGCCTGGGACATCGTCGGCAAGGACCCGATGAAGATCGGGCACGACGTTTTCTCGATCTTTATCGCGGGGCTGGACCACCAGCCCGCGGCAGCCTAGCCCGGCGCTACTTCGGCCAGAGCGCGGCTCGCTTCCGGAAGATCGAGCGCAAGCGCCGCGCGGGCTCCGGCCGATTGGCCGCGGTGTATCGCGAAGGCCTGCAAAGCCTGCATGGCTTCGGCCTCGCCCGGAAACACGGCGAAGCCACTGCGGGCGAAGGCCTCGCGCACGTGCGCATGCGGGCTGTAGACCGCCAGCGGCTTGCCCGCGCCGTCCACCACGGCGCGGCATTCGCGCACGAAACGCGGCAGGTCGTAGCTCGGTCCGCCGACGGCCAGCAGACCCAGCGTGGCGGCATCCACGGCCTTGTCCTGCAGCACCACCTGCATCACCGCGCCGAGCAATGCCGGTTCGGCCAGCAGCATCGCCGTCAGGTCGACCGGATTGCGGTTGAGCGAGAAATTGGGCAGCAGCTCGGCCAGGCGCTGCTCCGCGTCCGTCGACAGCGGCGCCAGCGGAAGCCCGCGGGCCTGCGCCTCGTCCGCCGCGAGCACGCAGGACGCACCGGAGTTGCTGACGAGCGCAAGCCGCGGCAACCCGCCTGCGCCGCCGGCACCGGGCGCCGGCCCGAGGTACAGCGGCACCGCGCCGACCAGTTCGACCAGGCCGCCCACGGTGCGGCAGCCGTGCGCCTCGAACAGGGCGTCGAGCCCGTCACCCGCCGCGCCGGACGAGCCCGTGTGCAGGTCGGCCGAACGCCGGCCATGTGCAGAACGCCCGGAGCGCACGGCCAGCACCGCCACGCCACGCTCGCGCGCCGTATCGAGCGCCGCGGCCATGCGTGCCGGATCGGGCACGTGTTCGACGTAGAGCAGCACCAGCCGCACGCCCTGCCGCCGCGCCAGCGCATCAACGAGGTCGGCGGTATCGACGTCGGTCTCATTGCCGGTGGCGGCCACGCAGCGCACGCCCCATCCGGCCTCTCGCAGCAGCGCATAGGCGGACACGCCGAAAGCGCCGCTTTGCGAAACGATCGCCACCGGACCATCGAGCGGCGCGTGGTCGCTATAGATCGATGCGAAGGAGAGCACCGCGCCGCTGTCGAAGCTGGCGACGCCGATGCTGTTCGGCCCCACCAGGCGGACACCGCCTGCACGCGCGATACCGGCCAGGCTTTCCTGCCGGACACGTCCCTCGGCGCCGACCTCCGCATAGCCCGAGGCAAACAGCAGTGCATGGCCGACACCCAGCCGCGCGCATTCGGCAAGCTGATGCTCGGCCTGCTCGGCGCCGATGCAGAGCACCACCGCATCGGGCACTTCCGGCAGCTGGGCGAGCGTCGCGTAGGCCTGCAGACCCTGCACCTCGCCGGCGCGCGGATGGACCGGATAGATGCGGCCGCCGAAGCCTTGCTCCAGCAGGTAGCGAATCGGCCGGCCGCCCACCTTGTGCGGGTTGTCGGATGCGCCGACCACCGCCACCGATCGAGGCGCAAGCAGCCGCTCGAGCGATGGCCGCACCGGCGCCGGTGCAGCCTGCGCCAGCGCCTTCAGTTGTGATTTGAGCAGCTTGCCGGTGGGGCTGGCGGGCAGTTGCGCCATCACATGCACTTCGGCCGGCACCTTGTAGGGCGCGAGGTGCTCGCGCAGAAAGGCGCAAAGCCGCGCGGTGTCGACGCTGCGGCCTTGCAGCGGCTCGACGAAGGCGACGATCTCCTCGTCGCCCGGCACGGTGCGCCCGACCACCGCGCACTGCGCGACCTCCGGAAAGGCGGCGATCGCCTTCTCGATCTCGGCCGGGTACACGTTGAAGCCGCCGCGGATGATCATCTCCTTGCTGCGGCCCACGATGGAGAGATCGCCTGCAGGGCTGAAGACGCCGATGTCGCCGGTGTGCAGCCAGCCTTCGGCATCGACCGCCTCGCGCGTCTGCACGGGGTCGCGAAAGTAGCCCTTCATCACGTTGGGACCGCGCACGAAGACCTCGCCGCGTTCGCCGTTACCCACCGGCCGCCCGGCCGCGTCAGCAAGCACCACCTCCACGCCTGGGATCGGCCAGCCAGCAGTCACGTCCACGGGCGGCGGATGGCCGAAGGTGCGGGTCGCCGCCGGTGCCGACTCGGTCAGGCCGTAGCCGTGGTGCAGCGGCAGGCCGAGCAGCGCCTCGGTCTGCGCCTTGCGCGTGGCGTCGACCAGCGAGCCGCCGATGTAGGCCATGCGCAGCCGGTTGGGGGTAAGCGGGCGGCCCTGCTGCTGCGCCCATTCATGCAGGCGCGTGTACATTGCCGGCACGCCCTGGAACACCGTAACCTGGCCGCTGTTGATCGCCTCGGCCAGCAGCCCGGCCGAAAAGCGGCCCACCAGGCGCAGCGTGGCGCCGGCACGCAGCCCGCACAGCAGCGCCGAAATCAGCCCGAAGGAATGCGAGATCGGCAGCGCATGAAAGATGACGTCGTCCGGCAGCAGCACTTGCTGCGCCATTGAGGCGCGGGTGACGAAATCGAGGTTGCCATGGGTCAGCATCACGCCCTTGGGTAGGCCGGTGCTGCCCGAGGTGTAGATCATCAGTGCGACGTCATCGGCCGCAACCTCGGCTGCCGTGCCAAGTCCTTCGCAGCGCTGCAAGCGTCCGCCCGGCGCGCAGGCAAGCACGCCGGCGGCGCCCCGCCGGTCGGCATGGGCCATCGCCTCGCCGGAGGCGCCGGCCGCGAAGTACACCAGCCTCGGCTCGCAGTGCGCGCAGATCGCATCGATCTCGCCGCCCGACATGCGGGCATTGAGCGGCACCGCCCAGCCGCCGGCGCGGATCGCACCGAGCAGCAGCACCACCATGTCCTCGCTGTTCTCGCCGACCAGCACCATGCGCTGGCCCGGCGCGAGGCCGGCCTCGGCAAGCGCGGCTGCCGCCTCGCCGATGCGCGCGGCGAGTTCCGCATACGAGAGCGCGCGGCCGCCCTCCAGCACCAGCGCGGGGTGGTCGCCGCGGCCTGCTGCGATCACTTCGTCGACGATCTGATCGATCCTCATGAATGGCCTCTGGCCGCGGCGTCCGGCCCGTCCGGTTCCGAAGCCGCTGCACGCAATGCCCGGTCGCGCGCGTCCTGCCCGCGGATCGCCTCGCGCATGCCGCGCCAGGCTTCGTCGTCCAGATCGGCCAGCTCGGTGAACGACGCGCCGTTCTGCCGATGCCCCGCGCCGTCGATGGCGATGGTCTCGCCCGTGATCCATTCGACGCCGTCGGCCATCAGGAACACCGCCAGGTTCTGCAGCTCGGGCATGCGGCCCAGCCGGTTCATCGGATTGCGCACCGCGCCGTCTTCCCAGGCGGCCTTGGGGCTGAGCCGGCTGTTCGCGCCTTCGGTCGGAAAGATTCCGGGTGCGATGGCGTTCAGCCGGATGCCGTAGCGGCCCCACTCTATGGCGAGCGACTTGGTCATCACGTCTACACCGGCCTTGCTCATGGCCGAGGGCACCACGAACGGCGCGCCGGTGCGCACCCAGGTCACGACGATGGAGATCACCGAGCCCTTGTGGCCGGTGGCGATCCAGCGCCGCCCGACGTGATGCGTGACGTAGTAGGTGCCGTGCAGCACGATGTTGGCGACCGCGTCGAAGCCGCGCGGCGACACGTCCTGCGTGCGGCTGACGAAGTTGCCGGCTGCGTTGTTGACCAGCCCGTCGAGCGGACCGTGCTCGGCCCAGATGCGCTCGATCATGGCGTCGACCGCGTCGGCATGGCGGATGTCCACCGCATGCGCGCGCACCACGCCGCCGTGGCGTTCGGTCAGCTCGGCGGCGGTGGCGTCGAGCATCGGCTGGCGGCGGCCGCAGATGTGGACCTCGGCGCCCAGTTGCAGGTAGCGCTCGGCGATCTCGCGGCCAAGGCCGGAGCCGCCACCGGTCACGAGGATGCGCTTGCCGCGCAGCAGGTTGGCTTCGAACATGCAATGGCTTCCAGTGAGGCTGCGAGACTTACTCGAGGACGATGTTCTTGGCGCGGATCAGCGGCGCCCAGCGGTCCCGCTCGCGGCCGATGTAGGCGTTGAACTCGGCCGGCGTCAGCGCCGGCGGCACCACCAGGCCGAGCGCCTCGAACTGATCGCGGAAGCTGCGATCGGCCACCGCCTGCGCCACCGAGGCGTTCAGCCGGCTCACCACGTCGGGCGGCGCGTTGCGCGGCAGCATGAGGCCGAACCAGGTGGTGACCTCGTAGTCGGGGTAGCCGCTTTCCGCGACTGTCGGCACATCGGGCAGGGCCGGCAGCCGTTCGCGGGTGGTGACCGCGAGCGGGCGCAGCTTGCCGCCGCGCACCAGGCCCATGGCGCTGCCGGTGGAATCGGCAAAGAACTGGATGTCGCCGGCCATCAATGCCGCCTGGGCCGGCGCGCTGCCGTTGTAGGGCACATGCACCAGCGAGACGCCGGTGGCGTTTTGCAGCAGCTCGACGGCCAGGTGCAGCGAACTGCCGGTGCCGGTGGATGCGTAGTTGAGCTTGCCCGGGTTCGCCTTGGCGTCGGCGACGAAGTCGCGCAGCGTGCGATGCGGCGAGCTGTTGCCCACCAACATCACGACCGGCGTGACCGCGATGCGGGCCACCGGCAGCAGCTCCTTCTCGGGGTTGTACGACAGCTTGGGATAGAGCAGCGGGTTGAGCACCGCGGTGGCGCCGGTGGCAAAGAGCACCGTGTAGCCGTCTGGCTCGGCCGAGGCCACGAGGCGCGCGCCCAGTGCGGTGTTGGCGCCGGGCTTGTTGTCCACGATCACGGGTTGGCCGAGCTCCTTGCGCATGCGCTCGGCCAGCGTCCGCGCCAGCACGTCGCTGATGCCCCCCGCCGTATAGGGAACGACCAGCCGGATGGGCCGGTCCGGGTAGGCGCCGGCGGCCGAAGCCGCAGCGCCGAAGAGCGCCAGCGCGGCGAGCGGCGCCCACCGAAGCAGACGCCGAGAGAGTTGTCGTCCGAGCATGTCGTCTCCTGTTTCTGGATCGCTCCCGTCGATCGCGGGGCGCGTTTTAATCTTATCAGTGTCAAGTTAAGAAAGAAATACGAGAGCTTTCCCTATACTTATCAGGTTGTATCGGCGGAGACCTTGCGACAATTAATCTAATCACCAGCAAGATAAGACAGGGCGCGCGAAGGGAGGACGGCGGCCATTGCGGCCTTGGGCCAGAATAGAGCGGCGTCATTCTGCGCACCCTCTCTTGGCTTTTCTCGTGAACGCTCCCGCCCAGGCGCAACCGCCTTCCTTCTCGACCGAAGAATTCCGCAGCGCGCTCGGCATGTTCGCCACCGGTGTGACCATCGTCACCGCGCGCTCGGCCGAGGGCGTGCTGGTCGGCCTCACGGCCAATTCATTCAACTCGGTGTCGCTCGAGCCACCGCTGGTGCTGTGGAGCCTGGCGCGCGCGGCCGCCTCGATGGCGGCGCTCAGCACCGGCTCGCACTACGCCATCAACATCCTTGCGGCCAACCAGAAGCAGCTGGCCGAACGCTTCGCCACCAAGAACATCGACCGCTGGGCCGACGTTGCCTTTACCGAAGGCTTGGGCGGCGCGCCTGTGCTGGCCGGTGCGGCAGCCAGCTTCGAGTGCTTCAACCGCAGCCGCTACGACGAAGGCGACCACGTGATCTTCGTCGGCGAGGTGGAGCGCTGCACGCACAACGCAGGCGCCTCACCGCTGCTGTTCCACGGCGGACGCTTCTACACGGAACATCCCTTGTGAGCCGCTTGGCCGCACTCGCGTCCGCCGTGATGCTGGCTGCACAACGACGACAGACACGCGACGAATGATCCAGCGCAAGACCCACCTCGACTCCCTCGCCATTGGCCTGCTGATCGCATGCTGCGCCTTCTGGGGTCTGCAGCAGATTCTCATCAAGACGACCGTGGCCGAAGTGCCGCCGCTCTGGCAAGCAACGATCCGCATGGTGGGCGCCGTGGCGCTGCTGTGGCTCTGGTGCGTGTCACGCCGCGTGCCACTCTTCGAGCGCGACGGCACGCTGCCGGGCGGCTTGCTGGTGGGGCTGCTGTTCGCGGGCGAGTTCGCCTGCATCTACCTGGGCCTGCAGTACACCTCGGCCTCGCGGCTCACGGTGTTCCTGTACACAGCGCCGTTCTGGGTCTCGCTCCTGCTGCCGCGCTGGGTGCCTTCCGAGCGACTGCGAGGCTTGCAGTGGCTGGGCCTCACCATCGCCTTTGCGGCCGTGATATTCGCGTTCAGCGAAGGCTTCGCGCAATCGGGCTCGAGCCAGCTGATCGGCGACGCGATGGGGCTCGCGGGTGGCATGCTTTGGGGCGTGACCACGCTGGCGCTGCGCACCACGCGCCTGGCCACCGCGAGCGCCGAGAAGTCCTTGTTCTATCAAGTAGGCGTGACCGCCGCCGTGTGCCCCGTGCTGTCGTTGATGCTGGGCGAAACATGGAGCTTTTCGTATTCGGCCTGGGCGTGGACGTCGATCGGCTTGCAGACCGTGGTCGGCGCCTTCGCGAGCTATCTCACCTGGATGTGGCTGCTGCGGCACTATCCCGCCACGCAGATGTCGTCGTTCAGTTTCCTGACGCCGCTGTTCGCGCTGGTGTTCGGCGTGGTGCTGCTGGGCGAACCGCTCACGCTGCAGCTCATGCTCGCGCTGGCGGGCGTGGCGATCGGCATCGTGATGGTCAACCGGCGGAGGGCACGGCCATGAAAGACGCGGACTTCCAACCGGTGCTCGACGACATCGTCGGCACCCTGCGGCCGCTGCTGGGCCAGGCCGGCACGGTGGCCAGCTACATCCCCGCGCTGGCCTGCATCGATCCGCGCCAGCTCGGCATTGCGCTGCGCACCTGCGACGGCACCGAAGCTTTTGCCGGCGACGCCGAAACCCCGTTCTCCATCCAGAGCGTGTCGAAGCTCTTCACGCTGACGCTCGCCATGCAGCGCATGGGCGAGGCACTGTGGGAGCGCATCGGCCGCGAGCCATCGGGCAATCCCTTCAACTCGCTGGTGCAGCTGGAGAACGAACACGGCAAGCCGCGCAACCCGTTCATCAATGCGGGTGCCATCGCCGTGGCCGACCGCCTGGTGAGCCAGGCACTGCAGGCGGGCGGCAGCGCGAAGGCCGACATTCTTGCGTTGATGGACAGCCTGTGCGGCGAGCCGATCTCGTTCGACGACGAAGTGGCACGCTCCGAAGCCGCAACCGGCTTCCGCAACATCGCGCTCGCCAATTTCATGAAGAGCTTCGGCAAGGTCGACAACGACGTGGCCGTGGTGCTCGACACCTACTTTCACCAGTGCGCGTTGCGGATGAGCTGCCGCCAGCTCGCGCGCGCGGCAGCCTTTCTGTGCCGCGACGGTGCGCATCCGATCGACGGCCAGGCCGAAGTGACCGGCGAGCGGCAGACGCGCCGCATCAACGCGCTGATGCTCACCTGCGGAACCTACGATGCCGCGGGCGACGTGGCGTTTTCGATCGGCCTGCCCTGCAAGAGCGGCGTGGGCGGCGGCATCGTGGCCGTGGTGCCCGACCGGCTCACGCTGTGCGTGTGGTCGCCGGCGCTCGACGCGACGGGCAACTCGCTGCTCGGCATGAAGGCGCTCGAACTCTTCGTGGCGCGCACTGGGTTGTCGGTCTTCTAAGTGGCCGCCTCGCAAGCGCAGGCGAAAATGGCCCGCGCACGAACACAAGCATCCGAATGACCGAAGCCACAGACTCCACCGACTCCGACACCCTGCCCCTGCAGGAACCCCGCCTCTGGCGCGACGGCCAATGGACCGCTCGCGTGATCAAGAACGAGGAAGACGACGGCTGGGCCGTCGAGATGACCCGTCACGGCGACCCCGAGCCGGCGCTGATCGGCCCCTGGACGATGGGCCGCGACAAGAAGAACCCGAAGCCACTCGACGGCCCTGCGTTTTCCACGCTGGTGAAGACCGCCGCCGAAGTGATTCGCCGCCATGAGCAGCAGCTGCACGCCACGCTCAACAAGAGCGTGACCGTCACCGCGAAGGGCGACCAGCGCGTGCGCGTGTCGCTTGCCATCGTGCCCGACGAGGACAGCCCCTCTGCCACGCTCACCGCGCATGACGATGCCGACGACACCGAGCTTGCCAGCGTCAACGTCTCGCCCGCCTTCAGGCTCACGAGCTCCAGCGCAACCGCCTGGATCGAATCCGATTACGCACGGCCCCGCTGAACGCGCCCCGCAATCAGCGAAATGACGTATGGGCAGCCCGCACCGGGCTGAGAACAATCGGCTCCGACGACACGAATCCACTGCCGCACCAGAGACAAGCCCGAATCGGTTGAACACCGGCTCGGGCTTTTTTGTTTCTCTCTTTCTCAACTACCCTCCAGGAGCAGCGTCATGAGACATGGTGATATTTCGAGCAGCAACGATGGTGTGGGCGTCGCGGTCGTCAACTACAAGATGCCGCGCCTGCACACCAAGGCCGAGGTGCTGGACAACGCACGCAAGATCGGCGAGATGCTGGTTGGCATGAAGAAGGGCCTGCCGGGCATGGACCTCGTGATCTTTCCCGAATATTCCACGCACGGCATCATGTACGACGCCAAGGAGATGTACGACACGGCCGCCACCGTGCCGGGCGAGGAGACCGCGATCTTTGCCGACGCCTGCCGCCGCGCCAACGTGTGGGGGGTGTTCTCGCTGACCGGCGAGCGCCACGAGTCGCATCCGGACAAGGCGCCCTACAACACGCTGATCCTCATGAACAACCAGGGCGAAATCGTCCAGAAGTACCGCAAGATCATGCCGTGGACCCCGATCGAAGGCTGGTACCCGGGCGACCGCACCTATGTGAGCGACGGCCCCAAGGGCATGAAGATCAGCCTCATCATCTGCGACGACGGCAACTACCCCGAGATCTGGCGCGACTGCGCGATGCGCGGCGCCGAACTCATCATCCGTTGCCAGGGCTACATGTACCCGGCCAAGGAGCAGCAGATCCTGGTGTCGAAGGCCATGGCCTTCATGAACAACACCTACGTGGCGGTGGCCAACGCGGCGGGCTTCGACGGCGTGTATTCGTACTTCGGGCACTCGGCCCTCATCGGCTTCGACGGCCGCACGCTGGGCGAATGCGGCGAGGAGGAAATGGGCATCAACTACGCGGAGATGTCCCTCAGCCTGATTCGCGATGCGCGCAAGAACGGCCAGTCGCAGAACCATCTCTTCAAGCTGCTGCACCGCGGCTACACCGGCGTCATCAACTCGGGCGACGGCGACCGCGGCTTGGCGGACTGCCCCTACGACTTCTACACTCAGTGGATCAACGACCCTAAGGGCACGCGCGAGAAGGTGGAGTCGATCACGCGCAGCACCATCGGCACGGCCGAATGCCCGATCGAGGGCCTTCCGAACGGAACCCCGCAAGACTGAGGTCAGAGCTGACGGAAAGCCGTCAGCACTTGCAGCACGCTTTGCGTGGCGCCATCGAGAAGGGCCCGCTGGCGGTGCGCGATGCCCAGGCGTCGCGTGAGCCTGGGCGTGATCGGCAGGATCTGCATGCGCTCGTTCAGCGCCGCGTCGGTGGTCTGCTGCAGCGGCAGCAGCGCCGCGCCGTAACCGGCCGCCACCAGGCTGCGGATGGCCGCGTCGTAGTTGAGTTCGATGCGCGCACGCGGCGCGAAGCCGGCCGCCGCGAACCACTCCATCGAGAGCCGATACATGTGGGTGGTGGCGTCGTTGAAGATCAGCGGCTGCGCCGCGAGCCATGCCGGCGTGACGCGCTTGGGCGCCTTCCAGCGCTGCGGCACGAAGGCCATCATGGCCTGGTCGCGCCATGGCGTGACAGCAATGTCGCGCAGCGGCGGCTGCGGCATGGCGACCAGGCCGATGTCGAGCGTGCCGGCGGCCAGCCGCGCCATGGCTTCGTACGAGCCGAGGATGCTCACCTCCACGTCGATGCCCGAATGCCGGACGCCCAGCGCTTCGAGCACTTGCGGCAGCAGGTCGACCACCACGCCGGTGGAAGTGCCGAGGCGCACGCGGCCGGTGCGGCCTTCGGCCTGGCGCTTGACCGCCTCGACGGCATCGTCGGTGTCGCGCAGCAGCTTGCGCCCGCGCTCGACCAGCGCGGCGCCGGCCGCCGTGGGCGTGACGCGGCGGTTGCCCCGCACCACAAGCGGCGCGCCCAGTCGCGATTCGAGTTCGCTGATGTGCAAGCTCACGGTCGGCTGCGCCAGATGCAGCGCCTTGGCTGCGGCCGAGAAGGTGCCCAGGTCCGCAATGGCAATGAGCGTGCGCAGCTGGTCGAGGTTGAGTTGTCGCATCAGGAAAGCTGATTGAAGGTGTCAGGAATCTCAACTTCCACAATAGCATGCATCGCCGCAAGATGAGCGCTCCCCCACAAGGAGCCCATCGTGACAGCGCCGACGCACTCGCCCTTTCATCAACGCCTGATGCATGCCCTGCGCAGCTGGCGCCGCCGCGTCGCGGAGCGCAGCCGCAGCCGCACGGACACGCAGAATCTGGCCGGCATGAGCGACCACGAGTTGCGCGACCTCGGCATCGGGCGCAGCCAGGTGCAGTCCCTGGTGAACCGCGACAGGTTCTGAAGAAAGCACCCGCGCTTGGCCGCTCCGGAATTTGAGGTTCAATCCGTGTCGTGCCAAAGCCTGCTGCCCCCTCCCCCCTTTTCATCGAGCTCACTTCGCCGCAATCGGTCAACGGCCGGCGCGCGGCGTTCCAGTCGCTCTGGCTGCTCGCGCGCATGAAGCACGCGCACGATGCCGAAGGCGGCCTCGTGCGGCTGGCCGACCTGCGCGGCGAAGTGTCCGACGCAAGCACGCTGCGCATGGTCGTGAGCCGCGCGTTTCGCGACTTCAAGGCCTGGAACATCGAGGTCGGCTGGGGTGAGGACACGCAGCGCGAGCCGCGCTTTCTCAACGCCGAGCGGCGCAGCCAGGGCCCCTTCTGGCTGCCGGCGGCCGAGGTGAAGCGCGTGCGCATGCTGGTGAGTGGCCGCGCGGCCACGGCGGCCGAGGTCGCTTCTTTCCTGGGGCTGCGCTCTCGCCGGGCGCGTGCGACGACAGCGCCCGGCTCGCCGAAGCCACCTGACGCGGTGCACCTGCAGGACGCGGCCTTCTGGAAGCAGCTGGTCGCCTCGCAGCAGGCGGCGCGGCAAGGCAGGCTGATGGCGCCTGTGGCGGGTGGCGGCGCGACCGGGTTGCCAGCCAGTGCACTCGAGTCGATCCGCCTCGCCGGCACATTGGCCGCGACCGACTTTCAGCGCGCGCTGGTCACGCTCAACGAGGCCATGCTGTGGCGCCGCCTCGGCGACAACGAGCAGGCGCGCCGGCGGCTGCAGGCTTTGAAGAAGCAACGCCTCGCCCATCACGTGGCGGGCAACGACTACCTCGGCGCGATGGAATGCATCGTCTCGGCCTGGTGCGCCTACACCGCACGCGACCTGCCGCTCGCGCAGTCGCTCCTTGCCGGCATGGCCGACCATGCCGCGCGCGGACTGGTGCTGCGGCACCACCCCGACGTGCGCTTCGAATGGTGCAACCTCTGGGCCCTGGTGTGCCGCTCGCGCGCATTGGCGCTCGCCGCCGACGACAGGCCCGCAGCAGCCTCGCTCGCCGAAGAATCGCTGCAGCGCTTCGGCGAAGCCTTGGCCGCGGCCTTCGAATCGCACTCCTTCGATGCGGCCCAGCACGTGGCCGCAAACATGGGCATGGCTGCGTGGCTGTTCGACCGCGTGGGCCTCTCGGACCTGCCGGCTCTCGCGCACGACGGACACGCCGACACCATGCGCCGCGCCGTTCAATGGATCGCCTTCAGCGAATGGCTCTGCGGCCACACCGACGGCCAGGGCCGCTCGGCCTGGAATGCGATCTACCTGATGCGCATCGCGCGCGGCCACTGCCGGCCCGAGAAGCAACCCACGCTCGTGCAGTTCCGCGCGCAGAAACCGCTGGACCCGACCGCCATCTCCAAGCTCGCCGGTCCGCTCGCCGATGCCTTCGACGCCGAGCACTGGCCGGCGCGCTGGGTCGAAGTGGCGCAGGCGCGGCTGGCCGACCACCAGGCAGGCCGCCGACGCTACCCCGGCCTGCAGCATTGCAGCCTGCTGTTCGAGCACGCCTGGTATGCGGCCCATGCGGGCGACCTGAAGGCGGCAGAGCAGTCGCTGGATTCGCTGCGCGAGGCATTGCCGCAGCTGGTGCCGAGCGACCGCGCTTATTTCACCGAATCGTGGAACGACACCTTGCCGGCCGAGCTGGTGCTCGAAACGAAGCCGCCGCGGCGGCCGGCGGCGCGCAAGAAGGCCTCGCTTCCAAACAGCTGATCAGCGCGCTGCCGGCGCCCCGGTCGACTTGCGCACCACCAGTTCGGGCCGCAACACCACGGTCGATGCCGACATCGCGTGACCGTCGATCTCTTCGAACAGCATCTCGGCCGCGCGCCAGCCGAGTTCGCGGTGCGGCAGGCGGATGGTGGTGAGCGGCGGATCGACCATGTCGACCAGCGGCATGTCGTTGTGGCCGGTGATGGAGATGTCCTTCGGCACGCGCAGGCCGGCCTGGCGCAGCGCGTCGTAGGCGCCAAGCGCCACCAGGTCGTTGCAGCACACCACCGCTTGGGGCGCGGCGCCGGCTTCGAGCATCTGCTGCATCGCCACCGCGCCGGCCTCGCGGCTGTAGCTCGCGCACTCGACAACGCGGAACGGTTTCATGCGGTGGTCGCGCAGCGCCTGCTCCACGCCCAAACGACGGCCCACGCCAGTGGGAATGTTCTGCGGGCCCGCGAGATGCGCGATGCGCTTGTGGCCCAGGCCCACGAGATGGTCGACCGCGAGCTTCATCGCAAGCCGGTCGTCGCTCACCACGGCGGGCAGGCGGCCGGTTTCGTCGGCGCGGTTGACCAGCACCGCGGTCATGCCGGCCTTGGTGACGAAATCGACCAGCGGATCGTCGCGCGTGGCCGTGGCCAGGATCACGCCATCGACGCGCTGGGCCAGCATGCGCTCGAGCACGGGCCGCGCGAGCGCAGGGTCGACCACGTTGGTGACGAACACGAAGTAGCCGCGCGCCGCCGCACTGGCCTCGATGCCCTGCAGGATGGGCGGGAACACCGCGTTCGTGATGTCGGGCACCAGCACGCCGATGGTGTGGGTGCGGCCGGTGCGCAAGGCCGAGGCCGCGCGGTTGGGCCGATAGCCCAGGCGCTGCGCCGCCTCTTCGACCACGCGCAGCACCTCGTCGCTGATCAATGAGCGCTTGTCCGGGCTGAGCGCGCGCGAGACGGTCGACACATGCACGCCGGCGGCGCGGGCAACGTCGCGGATGGTGACGGGAGAAGAAGGCGGGCTGGTGCTCATGGGCTGATTGATGCAAACGATTGTCGGCAAGGGAGGCACTGAGAACCGGCCGCTTGCCATTCCCAGCCTTCCGAACAGGGTCATTTTACTTTTCCGCATTTTGGACTAATATCATGCAAACGATTGCAGAAACCACGCATGAACATCGCCACCTCTCCCGACTCGGTGCTGGGCTTCGCGCTCGAAGCCATGGCACGCACACCCGACCCGCGGCTGCGCACCGTGATGGATGCGCTCACGCGCCACTTGCATGCCTTCGTCCAGGAGGTGAAGCTGACGGAGGAAGAGTTCGAGCAGGCGCTCGAATTCATCGTCGCCATCGGCCAGGCCACGGGCGAAAAAAAGAACGAGGTGGTGCTGGCGGCCGACATCCTCGGCGTGTCCACGGTGGTGGCGCTGCAGAACAACCAGGACCCGCATGGCGAATCGCCGGCCGCGCTGCTCGGGCCCTTCTGGCGCGCCAATTCGCCGGCCTGCGCGCAGGGCGACAACATCGCGCGCTCGGGCACGCCGGGCGTTCCGCTCGCGGTATCGGGCACGGTGCGCAACACGCGAGGCGAACCGGTCGCGGGTGCCATGGTCGACGTCTGGCAGGCCTCGCCCATCGGCCTCTATGAAAACCAGGACCCGGCGCAGGAAGACATGAACCTGCGCGGGCGCTTCACGACCGATTCCGAAGGGCATTTTCATTTCCGCAGCGTGCGGCCAGCCGGCTACCCGGTGCCGACCGACGGGCCGTGCGGCGTGCTGCTGCGCGCGCAGCAACGCCACCCCAACCGGCCGGCGCACCTGCACTTCATGGTGAGCAAGCCGGGCCACAAGGTGCTGGTCACCCAGGTATTCGCCGATGACGACGAGAACCTGGAGAGCGATCCGACCTTCGGCGTGACGCGCCGGCTGATCGGCCGCTTCGCGCTGGCACCCGATGGCCAGGCCGCCACGCTGCAGTACGACTTCCAGCTCGAGCCCGGCGAGATGAAGTTCCCTCGTCCGCCGATCCCCTGATTCCACAACTCCTCTTCACCCCATGAGCTTCGACCCTGTTTCCAGACTCGACGGCAAGGTTGCCGTGATCACCGGCGGCCTCGGCGCCATCGGTTATGCGACGGCCATGCGGCTGGCCGCGCTCGGCGCTACCTGCGTGCTGCTGCACCGCAAGGGCGACGAAGCGGCTGCGCGCGCGGCCGCCCTGCCCTCCGCGCAAGGACAACGCCACAGTGCGATCCGCGCAGACATCGTCGATACACCGAGCCTGCAAGCCGCAGCCGCAGAGGTAAAAGCCACTCATGGCCGCTGCGACATCCTGGTCAACAGCGCGGGGCACACGCAGCCCGTGCCGGCCGTGGACCTCGACGCGCTGACCGACGAGCTCATCGACGACATCGTGCGCGCCAACTTCCGCGGCGTGTTCGCCACCATCCGCGCCTTCGCACCGATGCTCAAGGCCAGTGGCGACGGGCTCGTGGTCAACATCTCGTCCATCGCCGGCTTCACGGGCGTGGGCAGTAACCTCGCCTACGTCGCGGCCAAGGCCGGGCTGGACGTGGTCGGCGACGCGCTGGCCAAGGCGCTGGCGCCGGCGGTGCGTGTGGTGTCGGTGTCGCCGGGCGCGGTCGAGTCGGGTTTCGTGCCCGGCCGTGGCGCGGAGTTCGCCAGCAAGATGGCCAGCACCACGCCGCTCGGGCGCATCGGCAAGCCCGACGACGTGGCGGCCACCGTGGAAGCGCTCGCGACCACGATGCGCTTCGTGACCGGCACGCGCATCGTGGTCGACGGAGGGCGCCACCTGTGAGCACCAAAACTCTCATCACCTGCGCCGTCACCGGCAACCTCGTGAAGCCCGAGCAGGCGCCGCACCTGCCAATCACGCCGGTGCAGATCGCCGACGAATGCCTGGCCGCCGCGGAAGCCGGCGCGGCGCAGGTGCACATCCACGTGCGCCATCCCGAAACCGGAAAGCCGTCGATGGAGGTCGAGCTCTACCGCGAGGTGGTCGACCGCATCCGCCGCAAAAACCGCGAGCTGATCATCAACCTTACGACCGGACCCGGCGGGCGCTACATACCGAGCGAGGACGATCCGAAGATCGCCGCGCCCGGCACCACGCTGCTGCCACCAGAGAAGCGCGTGGAGCACATCGCGCTCATCAGGCCCGACGTGTGCTCGCTCGATCTCAACACCATGAACTCGGGTCCCGACGTGGTGATGAACACGCCGAAGAACGTGCGCCGCATGGCAAAAGTGATTCGCGAGGCGGGCGTGAAGCCCGAGTTGGAAATCTTCGACTCCGGCGACATCAACCTCGCGCTCGACCTGATTGCCGACGGCACGCTCGAGGGGCCCGCGATGTGGACCTTCGTGCTCGGCGTGAAGTACGGCTTTGCGCCCACGCCCGAGACGCTGCTCTATGCGCGCAACATGCTGCCGCGCGGTGCCTTCTGGAGTGCCTTCGGCATCGGTCGCATGGAGTTTCCGATCGTCGCGCAAGCCTGGCTACTGGGCGGCCACGTACGCGTGGGCATGGAAGACAACATCTATCTCGAGAAAGGCGTGCTCGCCACAAGCAATGCACAACTCGTGGCGAAGGCGCGCGACATCCTGCTGAGCCTGGGCGGCGAGATTGCCAACCCGCGCGAGGCGCGCGCGATGCTGGGCTTGCCTGGTGTGGGGAGCTAGGAGATGACGTCTTGTTCTGTTCTTGAGGTGAGCTGTTCAGGGCGCGCTCCCGCCGACGGGGTACCTTGCTCCGCGAATGTCCCCCGGCCTGCGGCCTCCTCCTTTATTTCGCTGCGCAAGGCACCCCGCCAGCGGGAGCGTCATTCAGCAGGGCGCCGGGTGCTCCCCGCAGCGAAATAAAGGAGGAGCCGAAGGCGGGGGACATTCGCGGAGGGGAGTACCCGGTGGCCTTTGCACGCGCCCTGAACGAACGACACCGGAACACAAGCGATCCGCAACACAACACGCGGTCGAACACTGAGATGAGCCTCGCCCCAATGCACACCCCAAACACCTCCCGCGCACTGCGCGTAAACGAAAAAGCCGTCAACCTCGACGCGCTGCAACTCGAAGCCGCATCGCAGCCTGAACCCACGGCGCCCCCCGGCCATGCCGTAGTGCAAGTCGCCGCCGCCGCAGTGAACCCGAGCGACGTGAAAGCCACCCTGGGCATCATGCCGCAGGCCGTGTGGCCGCGCACCCCGGGGCGCGACTTCGCGGGCACCGTGGTGAGCGGTCCCTCCGAATGGATCGGCCGCGAGGTCTACGGCTCGGGCGGCGACATCGGCATCACGCGCGACGGTTCGCATGCACGCTTTCTCGTGCTGCCCGAAGCCGCATTGCGCGCCAAGCCGCAAGGCATTTCGATGGACGAAGCCGGCTCGGTGGGCGTGCCCTTCGTTACCGCCTACGAAGGCTTCCGGCGCAGCGGCATGCCGCAGGCCGGGCAGACCGTGCTGGTGCTCGGCGCCAACGGCAAGGTCGGCCAGGCCGCCGTGCAGCTGGCCTCGCAGGCCGGTGCGCGAGTGATCGCGGTGCAGCGCCGCGCCAGACCCTTTGAAGGGTTTGCAAGCGGGCCTGTCGATGTGATCGATGCGCGCCAGCATGCCGACGTGGGCGCGCAGGTGCGTGAACTCACCGACGGGCGCGGCGCGAACATCGTCTACAACACCGTGGGCAGCGCCTACTTCGAGGCCGCCAACAAGGCGATGGCCAAGGGCGCGACGCAGATCTTCATCGCCACGCACGAACGTGCCGTGCCCTTCGACATCTTCGCGTTCTACCGCGGCATGCACACCTTCGTGGGCATCGACTCGCTCGCGATGGACTGCGTGGCCTCCACCGCGCAGCTCGACGCGATGCGCGAAGGCTTCGAGCGCGGCACGCTCAAACCCTTTCCGGTCGCGCGGCACTTCACGCTCGACGAAGCCATGGACGCCTACCGGCTCGTGCTTTCTGGCAGCACCGACCGCGTTGTGCTGCGCCCCTGAATACAGAGAGGAACACCGCCATGCACGTGACCCGTTTCAGCGAAGCGCCGCACTACGAAGCGCCCAACCATTTCGACATGCGCTGCCTGCGCCTGCAGGGCAAGGAGGCCGGGCCCTCGACGCAGATGTGGATGGGCATGAGCCAGATCCTGCCCGGGGGCCACACGGGCCTGGATGGTTCGCCGATGGAAAAACTTTATCTCGTGCTCGAAGGCCAGCTCCACGTGGTCGGCGAACTCGACGGCGCGCATGAGGAAGAAGTGCTCGGCCCCTACGACAGCTGCCGATTCGCGCCCGGCGAAAAGCGGCAGCTGGAAAACCGCGGCAACCGGCCGGTGCTGGTGGCGCTGGTGATGCCGAACGCACCGCCGGCTGCATAGCGCCCTCCTCTTTCCCAGTCATTCATCGCTCACCCAAACAAATCAACGGAGACAAGACGCATGAAGAAGACATTCAACCTGAGCCGCCGGCAGGCGCTCACGATGGCCGCCGCACTCGCGGCATGCGCGTTCGGCGGCGCCCACGCGCAGGGCGCATGGCCGGGCACACAACCCATCAAGCTGGTCGTGCCCTTCACCGCGGGCAGCGGTACCGACATCGTCGCGCGGCTGGTGGCCGAGAAGCTCGGGCCCGTGCTGGGCACCAGCGTGGTGGTCGACAACAAGCCCGGTGCGGGCGGCACGCTCGGCGCGGCCATCACGGCCAAGGCGCCCGCCGACGGCTACACGCTGCTGGTGCATTCGGCGGGGCACCTCGTGAATCCGTGGATCTACAAGGGTTTGTCGTACGACACCATCAAGGACTTCACAGGCATCACGCCGATGGCGAGCTTGCCCAACGTGCTGGTTACTGCGCCTTCGCACTTCGCGAACGTGCAAGACCTTGTCGCCAAGGCGAAGGCCAAGCCGGGTAGCCTCAACTATGGCTCCGCGGGCAACGGCTCGGCCACGCACATGAACGCCGAAGTGTTCCGCCTCGCGGGCGGGGTCGATGCGCAGCACGTGCCCTTCCGCGGCACGCCCGAGGCCATGACCGAGGTGATGGCCGGGCGCGTCGACTGGTTCTTCGCACCGATGGTGTCGGCCCTGCCGCTCATCAAGGCCGGCAAGCTGCAGGCGCTGGCGGTCGGCACGGCCAAGCGTTCGCCCGCGCTGCCCGAGGCACCCACCACGGTGGAAGCCGGTGTGCCGGGCTCCGAGTATTTGTTCTGGGTCGGGCTCTTCGCCCCCGGGAAGACGCCGCAACCGGTGGTGGACCGCCTGCAGGCCGAGGTCGCGAAGATCATGGCCTCGCCCGAGCTGAAGGAGCGACTCGACAAGCTCGGCGCGGAGCCCTTCACCATGCCCTCGGCGCAGTTCAACAAGTTCATCGCCGACGAAACGGCCAAGGCGCAGCAGGTGGTCAAGGCAGCCAGCATCAAGGTGGATTGAGCATGCTGCGCACCTTTTTGGCGATGGCTGCGGCCACCGCGTTGCTGCTGCCGATCGGCACGCAGGCACAGCCGGCCGATCTCATCGTCACCAACGCGAAGATCGCGACGCTCGACGCCGCCTCGACCACCGCGCAGGCACTGGCCGTGCGCGAAGGCCGCATCGTGGCCGTCGGCGGTGCCGGCGAGATGCGCGCGTTCTCGGGACCGAACACCCGCATGGTCGATGCCGGCGGGCGTACCGTGATTCCGGGGCTCATCGACTCCCACATGCACGCGGTGCGCGCAGCGCTGAGCTACTCGACCGAGGTCAACTGGATCGGCGCCGGCAGCATCGCCGAAGCCATGGCGCGCATCCGCACCGCGGCCTCGCGTGCGCGGCCCGGCGGCTGGCTCATCGTCGCGGGCGGCTGGACCGAGCAGCAGTTTGCCGAGCGCCGCCGTCCCACCATGGCCGAGCTGCAAGAGGCCGCGCCGGAGCATCCGGTGTACGTGCAGCTCTTCTACGAAGCGGTGGTGATGACGCCGAAGGCGCTCGAAGCACTCGGGGTTCCCGCGAGCACGCTGCCGGCCGGCATGAAGCCCGCGGCCGATGGCGCACCGGGCTGGATGACGGGGGACATCATCGGCATCTCGGCCCTGTTCGACAAGCTGCCCAAGCCGACCTACGCCGACAACGTGGCCGGCACACGCGCCTTCTTCAGCGAGCTGAACCGCCTCGGCATCACCGGCCTGGTGGACCCGGGCGGCTTCAGCATTGCGCCTTCTCACTATGCGGCGCTGTTCGAGCTGTGGCGCGAAAAGGCGCTGACGCTGCGCGTGGCCTACAGCGTGTTCGCGCAGAAGCCCGGCGCCGAGCTGCAGGAGTTTCGCGAGCTGACGCAGATGCTGCCGATGGGCTTTGGCGACGACATGCTGAAGTTCAACGGCCTTGGCGAACGCGTGACGCTCGCGATGTACAACAACAATTTTCCCGACGGGGCGGCGAAGGAGAAGTTTTACGAACTGATCAAGTGGGCGGCGATGCGCAAGCTGGCCGTCACCATCCACTGGCAGGAGAACGGATCGGTCGATCATCTGCTCGGGCTGTACGAAAAGCTCAATGCCGAGGTGCCGATCAAGGACCTGCGCTGGTCGATCGCCCACCTCGACGACGCCTCGCCCAAAACCCTGGCGCGCATGAAGGCGCTGGGCATCGGCTGGACGATGCAGGACGCGATGTACTTCCAGGGCGACCGTGCACTCTCGGTGCGCGGCGAGGCGGCGCGCCGCATGCCACCGATCGGCAGCGCATTGCGCGCGGGCGTGAACGTGGGCGCCGGCACCGATGCGCACCGTGTGGCGTCGTACAACCCCTTTGTCGCGCTGCAATGGATGCTCGACGGCAAGACCGTGAGCGGCAAGCCCATGCGAGGCCCCGACGAAACACCGACGCGCGAACAGGCGCTGCGGCTCTACACGGCGGGCAGCGCATGGTTCAGCTTCGACGAGGCGAAGCGCGGCACGCTGGAGGTCGGCAAGCTCGCGGACTTCGCGATCCTCGACCAGGACTTCTTCGCGGTGCCGGTGGAGCGCATCGGCAAGACGGTGTCGCTGATGACGGTGATGGGCGGGCGAGTCGTCTATGCCGCGCGGCCTTTCGATGCAGCGGGCACCTCGGTCGCGGTGGCGCCATAGGGTTGAGCGAGCGCCCGCTGTACGCGCTCTCGCAGCACCGGCAACACATCGCTTTCGAACCACGGATGGTGCTTGAACCAGCCGGTGTTGCGCGGCGACGGATGCGGCAGCGGAATGAAGCGGGGCGCGTACTCTGCAAAGGCCTCGACGGTTTCGGTCACGTTGCCCTTACGCGCCGTGCCCAGGAAATGGCGCTGCGCGTACTGGCCGATCAGCAGCGTCAGCTCGATGTTCTTCAGCTGCGCGAGCAGGCGCTCATGCCACAGCTCGGCGCATTCCCTGCGCGGCGGCAGATCGCCGCTGCTGCCTCGGCCCGGGTAGCAATAGCCCATCGGCATGATCGCGACCTGCGTGGCGTCGTAGAACACCTCGCGCTCGATGCCGAGCCAGCGGCGCAACTGCTCGCCGCTCTTGTCGTCCCACGGCACGCCGGTGGCGTGCACCGTCATGCTGGGCGCCTGGCCGACGATCAGCAGACGCGCGCTGGCGCTGGCCTGCAGCACTGGCCGCGGGCCGAGCGGCAGGTGCGCGGCGCAGGCTTGGCAGTTGCGGATTTCCGCGAGGAGCGCGTCCATGACGCCAGCGAACGCGCTACCTGGAGGAGGCAGCGGGCGCGGAGAACGGCCTGAAGAACCCATCGAGGTCCGCACCCGCCGCAGCGCCCGCGAAGCCGTCGAAGCGCCCCTGCTCGGCGAGTGCGCGCGCGGCGCGGTCGAAGCCGCCCCAGGCCGCGCGTGCGAGCGCGCCTCCCACGCTGACCCGCCGCACGCCGAGTTCTGCAATGTCCTGCATGGTGAGCTCGCTGGCCCAGCCGATCAGCAGGTTGACGGGCTTGGGCGCAACCGCGGCGACCACCGCCGCGATCTGCTCGCGCGTGCGGATGCCCGGCGCGTAGAGGCAGTCGGCACCCGCCTCGGCATAGGCCTTGAGCCGCGCGATGGCGTCGTCGAGGTCGGGCCGGCCGACGAAGAAATTTTCTGCTCGGCCCACCAGCAGCGTGTCGCCGCCGGCCGCATCGATGGCACCGCGTGCCGCGCGCAAGCGTTCGACCGCAACGCCGATCTCGAAGAGCGGATTCGCCGCATCGCCGGTCGAGTCCTCGATCGACAGTCCCGCCACGCCGGTGTCGAGCGCCAGCCGCACGCTCTCTGCCACGGCTTGCGGATTGGCCCCGAAGCCATTTTCGAAATCCGCGTTCACGGGCAGGTCGGTCGCGGCGACGATGTCGCGCAGGTGCGCCAGCACGACGTCGCGCGATTGGGCGCCGTCGGACAGGCCCTGCGACCACGCATGGCCCGAACTCGTGGTGGCCAGCGCCTTGAAGCCCAGGCCCTGCAGGTAGCGTGCGCTGCCCGTGTCCCAGGGATTGGGGATGGCGAAACAGCCTTGCGCGTGAAGCGCGCGGAAGTCGGCGCGCTTCTGCGCGGTGGTGCGGGTCATGAAAGCCTCGTCTTTCTTTCTTGCGTCGAAAGATGGGTTTTTAACGCAACGCGGCGGACATTGCGCGTCTGCACCTTTCGGTGTTCTGATCGGTCCCCATGCTCAACGTCATCCTGCTCTTCATCCATCTTCTCGCCGCCGCCTTCTGGGTCGGCGGCATGGCCACCCTGCACTTCGCGGTGCGCCCCGCCGCCGTGGCCACGCTGGAGCCGCCGCTGCGCCTGCGCACCATGGCGGCGGCGCTGCGGCGCTTCTTCGTCGGCGTGGATGCGGCGGTCACGCTGCTGTTCGTGACGGGCGTGGCCATGATCCTGCTCACGGGCGGCTTCCGCACGGTGCACTGGCGCGTCGAGGCCATGATGAGCATCGCCATCGTGATGGCCGGAATCTATGTGTACATCCGCGCCTCGGTGTTCAAGGCCCTGCGGCGCGCGGTGGACGAGAGTGCATGGCCCGTAGCGGCCGGGCGGCTCGACATGATCCGCAAGCTGGTGAGCCTGAACCTCGCGCTCGGCGTGGTGGTGTTCGGGGTGGCGATCCTGGGGCGCGCGAGCTAGCTGTTGCCGCGGTCCAATTCGACCCGCGGCTCGCTGGTGCAAAGAACGGAGACGCAATCGGTGAATCCGGCCACCAGGTATTCATGGACACCGGGGTAGAACAACCCGACGCAGCTGCCGGGGCGCACCGACTCCTGTGACAGCCAACCACCCGATCGAATCGAGTAGACCCATCCGTTTGGCAGGGAACAGGCGGGCCAGTATTCGCCCAGGTCGCGCTCGTCCATGACCCGATAGGCCACGACGCCGTCGAACCTGACCCTGATCGACGTATCGCTTTTTGCATCCTGGGCGACGACTGTGAGTTGCTGCAGCGCGTACTCGACACGCACGATCTCCCAGGTAGTCTGGCCATCGAGGGCGGTCGGCACAGCGACCGCCTCGACCTTTTCCATATGAGTCATCGCCCGGGATTCCTTATTGGCGCTCGCCCAGCTTGTAGGTCACGACACCCACCATGCTGCAGATACTGCGCGGCAGATGTGCGCGATGGCGCGCGTCGATTCTCCGCGAAGCTCAAGGGGCTGAGCGGCAGTCGAGGTGCGGGGCGTGTGCACAGGACACCGGGTACTCCCCTCCGCGAATGTCCCCCGGGGCTGCGCCCCTCCTCCTTTATTTCGCTGCGCGGAGCACCCGGCGCCCTGTGCACATGGGCGCGCTGCCAGTGCACCGCCGATCAACGACTACTCTGAATCACGCTCCCGTCGATGGGGTGCCTTGCGCAGCGAAATAAAGGAGGAGGCCGCAGGCCGGGGGACATTCGCGGAGCAAGGTACCCCGTCGGCGGGTGCGCCGCCCTGAACGAACACCAGCGCCGACCCTAAAACCGCGACGAACAGAACTCAGCCCGCCGCGCCCTTGAGTTCGACGCCGTTGCCATCAGGGTCGGCGATGTAGATCGACGGGCCGTTGCCCTCGGCGCCGAAATTGTTCTGCACCTCGCCGTGCACCGGCACGCCGTGCTGTGCCATCAAGTCGCGAATCGCTGCTTCATCGAAGGGCTCGATGCGCAGGCAGAAGTGATCGACGTTGCGCCCTTCCTTGCCGGCCAAGGCGCCGCCCTGCCGGCCGAGCGGACCGTCGTGCGTGACAAGGTCGATGAGGTTCGAGCCGGCGCGCAAGTGAACGAGCCCCAGGTCGTCACGCTGCTTTTCAATCTCGCAGCCCAGCACGTCGCGATAGAAAGCGATGGCGCGCTCGACGTCCTTTACGCGCAGCACGACGTGGTCGATGCGCAGCACCGAGAACGGCGGGCGCATCGAGCCGGTCATGGCTTCCCTTCCCTCGTCTTCAGACGACGCCCGCCGAGCGCAGCGCATCGAAGCGCGCAGCGTCGATGCCGAACTCGGCCAGCACCTCGCGCGTGTGTTGCCCGAGAGCGGGCGGTGCGTGGCGCAGCACGGGCGGCGTGGCCGTGAGGCGCAGCGGGCTCGCCACGCCGGTGATGCTTTCGATGCCGTCACCCGCATCACGCGGCAGCGTGACGGCCAGGCCGCGCGACTTGACTTGCGCATCGTCGAAGGCCTGCGCGATGTCGTTGATTGGCCCGCAGGGCACGGCCTTGTCCTCGAGCAGCGTGACCCAGTCGGCAGTGGTGCGAGTGCGCGTGAGCTCTTCCATCATCGGGATGAGCACGCCGCGGTGTTTCACGCGTAGCGTGTTGCTCGCAAAGCGCGCATCGGCCGCCCACTCCGCGTGGCCGGCCGCTTCGCAGAAGCGCGCGAACTGGCCGTTGTTGCCGATGGCCAGCAGCATCGAGCCGTCCAGCGTCGGAAAATCTTGATAAGGCGCCAGGCTCGGGTGCGTGTTGCCCTGGCGCTCGGGTGCCTTGCCGGTGTTGAGAAATGCGCTGGCCTGGTTGGCGAGGATGGCCATGCCCACGTCCAGCAGCGCCATGTCGATGTGCTGGCCTTCGCCGGTGCGGTCGCGCACCTGCAGCGCCGCGAGGATGGCGGTGCTCGCATAGACGCCGGTGAACAGGTCGGTGAGCGCCACGCCCACGCGCAGCGGGCCGCCGCCGGGCACGTCGTCGGGACGGCCGGTGATGCTCATCATGCCGGTCATGGCCTGGATCATCAGGTCGTAGCCCGCGCGCTCTGCGTAGGGGCCGTCATGGCCGAAGCCGGTCACGCTGCAATAGATGAGGCGCGGGTTGGCCGCGCGCAGGGCCTCGTGGTCGAGACCGTATTGCTTGAGGCCGCCGGTCTTGAAGTTCTCCACCACGATGTCGGCCTGCGCCGCCATCTGCTTCAGCAAGGCTTGTCCGTCGGCCGTGGCCATGTCGACCGTGACCGAGCGCTTGTTGCGGTTGCACGCGGTGAAGTAGCTTGCCTGGTCGGTGTCGTTGCCGTTCGCGTCCTTGATGAACGGCGGGCCCCAGGTGCGCGTGTCGTCGCCCACGCCGGGGCGCTCGATCTTGATGACGTCGGCGCCCAGGTCCGCGAGGATCTGCGTGCACCACGGGCCCGCGAGCACGCGGGACAGATCGAGGACCTTGATGCCGTCGAGTGCTGCGGGCTTGGCCATGCGTGCTTAGTTCGCGAAGGCTGCAATGCCCGTGATGGCGCGGCCGAGGATCAGCGCGTGGATGTCGTGCGTGCCTTCGTAGGTGTTCACCACTTCGAGGTTCACCAGGTGGCGGGCCACGCCGAATTCGTCGCTGATGCCGTTGCCGCCCATCATGTCGCGCGCCAGGCGGGCGATGTCGAGGGCCTTGCCGCAGTTGTTGCGCTTCATGATCGAGGTGATCTCGACCGAGGCCGTGCCCTCGTCCTTCATGCGGCCCAGGCGCAGGCTGCCTTGCAGGCCCAGCGTGATTTCGGTCTGCATGTCGGCCAGCTTCTTTTGAATGAGCTGGTTGGCGGCGAGCGGGCGGCCGAACTGCTTGCGGTCCAGCGTGTACTGGCGGGCGCGGTGCCAGCAGTCTTCGGCGGCGCCGATTGCACCCCACGAGATGCCGTAGCGCGCGCTGTTGAGGCAGGTGAAGGGGCCCTTCAGGCCTTGCACTTCAGGGAATGCGTTTTCTTCGGGGCAGAACACACCGTCCATCACGATCTCGCCGGTGATGCTGGCGCGCAGGCCGACCTTGCCGTGAATGGCAGGGGCGGAGAGACCCTTCATGCCCTTCTCGAGCACGAAGCCGCGGATCGGACCCACGGTGCCGCTTTCGCTGACTTCCTTGGCCCACACCACGAACACGTCGGCGATCGGCGAATTGCTGATCCACATCTTGGCGCCACTGAGCGAATAGCCGCCCGGCACCTTCTTGGCACGCGTGACCATGCTGCCGGGGTCGGAGCCGTGGTCGGGTTCGGTCAGGCCGAAACAGCCGATCCATTCGCCGGTGGCGAGCTTGGGCAGGTACTTCTGCTTTTGCGCCTCGGTGCCGAATTCGAAGATCGGCACCATCACGAGCGAGCTCTGCACGCTGGCCATCGAGCGGTAGCCCGAATCCACGCGCTCGACTTCGCGGGCGATCAGGCCGTAGGCCACGTAGTTGAGGCCGGGGCCGCCGTACTGCTCTGGAATGGTCGGGCCCAGCAGGCCGAGCGCGCCCATTTCGCGAAAGATGGCGGGGTCGGTCTCGCCCGTGCGGAAGGCTTCGATGACGCGGGGCGCGAGGCGCTCCTGGCAGTAGGCATTGGCCGCGTCGCGGATCATGCGTTCTTCGTCGGTCAGTTGCTGGTCGAGAAGAAGGGGGTCGTCCCAGTGGAATTGCGCTTTGGCGGCCATGTGGCTGTCTCCGGTATTGGGGAAAAACGAAAGAGAGGGGGAATGGGGTCGATCCTAGCCATGCAAAGGGCCGGGCGCAAACGATGAATCCTCACCCAGATATGCGCTGAACACACATCTTGCATGGGCTCGCAATCCCGTTTCCATTGGTAGTAGCACCACTCCAGTCATACACTACCGGCATACATGCGCCGCAAGATCCCGCCCCTGCAGACCCTCGTGTGCTTCGACGCGGCCGCGCGCCATGAGAGCTACACCCGCGCCGCGCAGGAACTCGCGCTCACGCAAAGCGCCGTGTCGCGCCAGATCGGCACGCTCGAAGCCTTCCTGGGCGTGGCGCTGTTCCGCCGCACCCGCCATGGCGTGGCGCTCACGGCCAGCGGCGCGGCCTATGCGCGGCAGATCACCAAGCGGCTCGAAGCGATGGAGCGCGACACGCTCGATGCCATGGCGCACCAGGGCGAAGGCGGCTCGCTCTCGCTGGCGGCCGTGCCCACCTTTGCCACGCGCTGGCTGATGCCGCGCCTGAAGGGCTTTGCGGCGCTGCAGCCTGACGTGGTGGTGCACATCGAGACGCGCACGCGCCCTTTTCTCTTTGCCGATGCGGAGTTCGACGCCGCGCTGTACGCCGGCACGCCCGCGCAGGTCGAGAACTGGGCCGGCACGCGGGCGCTTCTGCTGATGCATGAAGACGTGGTGCCGGTGTGCAGTCCTTCGCTGCTGCCGTCATCCGGGCGCAAGGGCAACGCCGTGTCGCCCGCGGCCATCGCGCAGATGCCGCTCTTGCAGCAGAGCACGCGGCCCGACGGCTGGCGCCAGTGGTTCGATGCGCAGCAGATCGATGCGCCCAACGCGCGCGGCGGGCCGCGCTACGAGCTGTTTTCCATATTGGCCGCGGCCGCTTCGCACGGGCTCGGCGTGGCGCTGATGCCCACCATGCTGGTGGCCGACGAGCTTGCGCGTGGCGAGCTGGTGGTGGCCTGCGCGCGGCCGCTCTCGGGCGAGCGCAACTACTACCTCGTGACACCCGAGCGCGCCGACCAGCGTCCGCTGCTGAAGTTCTTCAGCGACTGGCTGCTGGGCGAAGCGCGGCGCGGCTCGCCGTAAGAGGCTGTCGATATGATGGTCCGCATCGCCCCGCGGACCGTCTTCCGCCCCTCACACACACCATGCTGAACAACCTCGCTCCCTTTCTCGTGCACTGGGCCATCACCGCGCTGTCGCTGTGGGTGGCCAGCCTGATCTTTCGCGGCATCAAGTTCGAGAGCACTTCCGCGCTCGTGATCTCGGCCCTGCTGCTGGGCCTTGCCAATGCCATTGTCAAGCCGCTCCTGATCGTGCTCACGCTGCCGCTGACGCTGTTGACCCTCGGCCTCTTCCTGCTGGTGATCAATGCGCTGATGATCATGCTGGTGGCCGCAATGGTGCGCGGCTTCAAGCTCTCGGGCTTCTGGACGGCGTTCTTCGCGAGCATCTTCATCTCGCTCCTGAGCATCGGGATCGATTCGCTGGTGAACAGCGGCGACCCGGCAACGACCATCCAGATGCCGACGGGCAGCGGCAAGTGGCTGTAGGCCTGTAGGGCTGCACCCATGTCCGGAAACAGCGAGCGCCTGAACCGCGCCGGACGCACACTGGCGGCATGCCGATCTCTGCCGAACATTCCGTTGCTGCCCTCGATTGGCCCCGCATCGAAAGCGACCTCGCGACGCGCGGCTCTGCAACCACGGGCGTGATCTTCAGCCCGGAGGAATGCAGCGCGCTGGCTGCTCTCTATGAGGAACCGGACCGTTTCCGCAGCCGCGTGGTGATGCAGCGGCATGGCTTCGGGCAAGGCGAGTACCAGTACTTTGCCAACCCGCTGCCGCCGGTCGTGGCCTCATGGCGCAGCGCGCTGTACGAGCGCCTTGCGCCGCTTGCCGATGCGTGGGCCGCCGCGATGGGCCAACCCGCCGACTATCCGGCGGACCATGCCGCCTACCTCGCGCGCTGCCGTGCGGCGGGGCAGCTGCGCCCCACGCCGCTGCTACTGCGCTACGGCGAGGGCGACTACAACTGCCTGCATCAGGACCTGTACGGCGACCTGCAGTTTCCGCTGCAGCTCACGGTGCTGCTGAGCCGGCCGGGCGAAGATTTCACCGGTGGCGAGTTCGTGCTCACCGAACAGCGGCCGCGCATGCAGTCACGCGCCGAGGTGGTGGCGCTCGCGCAGGGCGAAGCGGTGATCTTCGCGGTCAACCAGCGGCCGGTGGCGGGCACGCGCGGCACCTACCGCGTGACGATGCGCCATGGCGTGAGCCGCGTGCGCTCAGGGCGGCGCCATACCCTGGGCATCATCTTCCACGACGCGCGCTAGCGCCTCACGACGCCGCGCGCCGTGCCGCAAATTCCACGTACCAACCGAGTGACGCGGGGTTAGCCATGGCCTCGCGGTTGACCACCTTCTCGATCGGTTGGCCCAGCAGCAGCTTCTTGATCGGCAGCTCCTGCTTCTTGCCGGTGAGCGTGCGCGGAATCTCGTCCACCTGGAAGATGTCGTTGGGCAGAAAGCGTGGCGAGAGCGATGTCTTGATCGCGCCGTTGATCTTTGCGCGCATGGCGTCGTCGAGCGCCACGCCGGGTCGCAGCACCACGAAGAGCGGCATGTAGCTTTCGCGGCCGAGGTATTCGAGATCGACCACCATCGAGTCGAGCACTTCGGGCAAGGCCTCCACGGCGCTGTAGATCTCGCTGGTGCCCATGCGCAGGCCCTGGCGATTGATGGTGGCGTCGCTGCGGCCGTAGATGACGCAGCCGCCGTCTTCGCCGATCTTGATCCAGTCGCCGTGGCGCCAGACGCCAGGGTAGGTGTCGAAGTAGCTCGACAGGTAGCGTGCATTGCCTTCGTCGCCCCAGAAGTACAGCGGCATCGACGGGATGGGCCGGGTGCAGACCAGCTCGCCCACTTCGCCGATGACGGGCTGGCCGTTTTCGTTCCATGCCTCGACCGCGTGGCCGATCTGCCGGCACTGCATCTGGCCGGGCACCTCGGGCAGCTCGCGGTTGCCTCCCACGAAGGCGCCGCAAAAGTCGGTTCCCCCCGAGATGTTGCACCACCACACGTCGCTGGCGCCGGCGGCCCGCAATTGCGCCGTGCCCCAGCGCTGCACGTCTTCGGACAGCGGCGAGCCGGTGCTGCCGAGCGCGCGCACGCGCGACAGGTCGCCGCATTCGGACGCCACCACACCGGCTTTCATGCAGTTGGTGAAGTAGGCCGCGCCGGCGCCGAAGAAGGTGATGCGGTGCTTCGCGACGAAGCGCCACAGCACGGCCCAGTCGGGCTTCTCCTTGCTGCCGGCCGGATGGCCGTCGTAGATGACGATGGTGGCGCCGAAGGCCAGGCCCGAGAGCTGGCAGTTCCACATGACCCAGCCGGTCGAGCTGTACCAGTGAAAGCGTTCGCCGAAGTTGTTGGCGCCGTAGCTCGCGCCGACGTCGTTGTGCATGCCGCAGGCATACATCGTCATGATGATGCCGCCCTGCCCGTGCACGATGGGCTTGGGCAGGCCGGTGGTGCCGCTCGAATAGACGATCCAGATCGGATGGTCGAAGGGCAGCCATTCGGGTTCGAAGGCCGCCACCTCGGCGTCGTTGCGTGCAATGGCGTCATCCCAGTCGGCATCGGCGGCAAGCTGCTGCGCGGCATGCGGCGTGCGGAGCAGCAGCAGCTTCTGCACGCTGGGCAGCGCGCCGCGCAGCTCCTGCACCACGGCACTGCGGTCGACAGGCTTGGCACCGTAATACACACCGTCGGCGGCAATCAGCAGCGTGGGCTCGATCTGGCGGAAGCGGTCGACCACGGCGGCCGTGCCCATGTCGGGCGCGCACACGCTCCACACCGCGCCAATGCTCGTGCACGCGAGAAACGCCACCATGGTCTCGGGCACGTTGGGCATGTAGGCGGCCACGCGGTCGCCGCGCTGCACACCCAGCGAGCGCAGCGTGAGCGCGGCCGAGGCCACCTGGCGGCGCAGCTCGGGCCAGGACAGCTCGCGCACTTCGCCGAGCTCGTTGTCGCTCACGATGGCGGGCATGCCGGCCGCATGGGCCGCATCGGCATGGCGCAGCACCTCGCGTGCGTAGTTGACCTGTGCACCGGGGAACCACTTGGCGCCGGGCATGCGCGCATCGGCCAGCACCGCGGTGTGCGGTGTGGGCGAGCGCATGCCGACGTAGTCCCAGATGCTCTGCCAGAAGGCGTCGAGGTCGGTCACGGACCAGCGCCACAGCGCGTCATAGGTGTCGAACGACAGGCCGCGCTTCTCGCGCAGCCAGTCTTGGTAGAGGCGGATCTGGGGGATGTTGGGGGCTGACATGCGTAAAGCGTAATGCCGCGCTACGCGCTGCTCAATCGGGGTTGACCTCAGGGTTTGTACGTGTGTTCAATAGTTTTGTACAGACGTTCAATACAGCCCCATGAATGCCCGCACTCCGACCGTCAAACGAAGCGCTCACCGTGCCGCGGCCGCAACCGCCGAAGCGGCCCGGCCCGACCGGCGCCACGCGATCCTGCTGGCGGCGGAGAAACTCTTTGCGCAGCACGGCTACCACGCGGTCACCATCCGGCAGATTGCCGAGGAAGCCGCCGTGCCGCTGGCGCTGGTGGGCTACTACTTCGGGCCCAAGCACGAGCTCTTCCACGCCATCTTCGAGCACTGGAGCCACAGCATCGAGGAGCGGCTCGCGGGCCTCAAGGCGGTGAACAACGACCCCGACGACGCGCGCACGCTGCCGCGCATCATCGAGGCCTTCACCGGGCCGGTGCTGGCGCTGCGCGCGAGCGCCGAGGGCGAGTACTACGCGCTGCTGGTGGCGCGCGAGCTCTACCACGCCACCGAGGAAGCCGACCGCGTGCTGCGCGGCTACTTCGATCCGCTGGCCGAGGCCTACATCGACGCGCTGCACGTCGCGCTGCCGCACGCCACGCGCGGGCAGGCCGCCTGGGGCTACCAGTTCTCGCTCGGGGCGCTGCTGCATCACCTGAACGACAGCCGCATCGAGCGGCTCTCGCACGGCGAGAACCGGCGCAGCGACCCGGCCGTGGCGCCGATGCTCGTGAACTTCATCGTCGGCGGGCTGCGCGCCGCGCTGCCGCGGCCCAAGGCACCGCCAAAGAAAACCACCTCCAGGAGACAAAAGACATGATGAAAAGACGCACCCTGCTGTCGGCGCTGGCCGCCGCAGCGGCCGCCGCGGCGCTGCCTTCACGCGCCCAATCGAATCCGAAAATCGTGTTCGGCTACACGGCCGTGTCCGACTTCGCCTCGGTCTTCGTGGCCGCCGAAGAAGGCTACTTCAAGAAGCGCAACCTCGACGTGGAGCTGAAGTTCATTCCGCTCAACTCCACCATTCCCGCGGCGCTGCAGTCCGACTCGCTGCAGATCGGCGGGCCCACGCCTTCGGTGTTCCTGCAGGCGGTGGACGGCGGGCTAGACCTGGTGCTGGTGGCCGGCGGCGGGCTCACGTCGAAGACCATCACGGGCTTCGGCCTGGTGGCGCGCGCCGGCTCGGGCATCAAGAGCCCGCAGGACTGCGTGGGCAAGAAGATCGGCGTGCCCGGGCTCGGCGCGTTCCTGCACGTGACCTTCCGCGCCTGGCTCAAGGACAGCGGCGTGGACTACCGCAAGGTCAACTTCGTCGAGGCCTCGTTTCCGCAGCATGCCGACCTGCTGCGCGGCGGCTCGGTCGATGCGGTGGTGTCGGCCGATCCGTTCATGAGCCGCATCACCGAAAGTGGCGCGGGCTACGTGGCTTCGTACTACTCCACCTTCCTGCCGGAGAACAACCAGACCATCGTGCATGCGGCCAAGCGCGAATGGGTGGCGAAGAACCCCGCCGCCGCGCGCGCATTCCGCGAGTCGCTGGTCGAGGCCGCGGCCTTCATGCAGCAGCCGAAGAACGACGCCAAGGTGCGCGCGGCCATCGGCAAGTACATCAAGCTACCGCCCGAGGTGCTCGCGAAGATCCAGATCTCGCCGCCCGGCGCCATGGTGAACGAGAAGCAGCTGGGCTACTGGGTCGGCCTGATGAAGGACCAGGACATGCTGAAGACCCCCATCGACGTCGCGAAGTTGATCGCCAAGTGAACGCTGCCGCCGACTTTCTTCGCTTCGACGGCGTCGCGATCCGGCTCGGGGGCCGCGAGATCCTGTCGCCAACTTCGTTCGACGTTGCGCGCGGCGAATTCGTCTGCATCGTCGGCCCGAGCGGCTGCGGCAAGACCACGCTGCTGCGTGCCGCCAGCGGGCTCGTGACCGCGAGCGCCGGGGAGGTGCGGCGCAACGGCGTCAAGATGACGGAGCCCTCGCGCGAAGTGGCCTTCGTGTTCCAGGACTACGGCCGCGCGCTGCTGCCCTGGCGCACGGTCGAAGGCAACGTGAGCCTCGCACTCGAAGCGGCCGGCGTGCCCGCCGCCGAGCGCGCGCCGCGCATTGCCGACGTGCTCGGCAAGGTGGGCCTTTCGAAACATGCACAGAAGTTTCCGGTGCAGCTTTCGGGCGGCATGCAGCAGCGCGCGCAGATTGCCCGCTGCCTGGCGCAGAAGCCCGAGCTGATGATGATGGACGAACCCTTCGGCGCGCTCGATGCACTCACGCGCCAGAGCCTGCAGGACGAACTCGCGCGGCTGGTGCGCGACGACGGGCTGACGGTGCTGTTCGTCACGCACGACCTGGAAGAAGCCATCTACCTCGGCGACCGCGTGATCGCGCTGCAGGCCAATCCGGGGCCGGGCCGGCCGAGCCTCGCGCGGATGATCGACGTGAAGATTCCGCGCCCGCGCGACCAGCTCACGACGAAGGAGCATCCGGAGTATCTGCAGTTGCGGCGTGAGCTGTTCGCTTTTATCGAGCAGGGCCATGACTGAACGCGGCTTCTTTCGCTGGCTGCGGCCGTGGATCTTTCCGGCCGTGCTCATCGGCGCCTTCGAGTGGTATGCGCGCCGTGCGTCCGCATTGGGCAGCGATGCGCTCGCACCGCCGAGTGCGGCGGCCAAGGCTTTCGTCGGCGCAGCGCTCGATGGCTCGCTCTGGCAGGCCACGGGCTTCACGCTCGGCACGGCCGCGCTCGGGCTGCTGCTGGGCGCGGTGCTCGGCATCGCATTCGGGCTGGTGCTGGGGCTCTCGCGCCGCGCGGCGCAGCTGGGCTCAATGTCGATCGAGGTGCTGCGACCCGTGCCTTCCGTGGCGCTGATTCCGCTCGCGATGCTGACCTTCGGATTCGGCGTGCGCATGGAGCTGGCCATCGTCGCCTTCGCCACCTTCTGGCCGCTGCTGGTGCTGGTGCAGTCGGCGGTGCAGCAGATCGAACCGCGGCTGCTCGAAGTGAGCCGCGTGCTGGGTCTCTCGGCGCGAGAGCGGGCTTTCAAGATCGTGCTGCCGGCCATCGTGCCGCGCCTGTTCGTTGCGCTGCGGCTCGGCGTGGCTGTGGCGCTGGTGGTGGCGGTCACGGTAGAGATCGCCGCCAATCCCAACGGCATGGGCTACGCGATGATGATTGCGCAGCAGAGCTTCGATCCCGCGCTGATGCTCGCGTGGCTGGGCTGGATCGGCGTGGTGGGCTTTGCGGTCAACGCGGGCATGCTGCTGCTGCAGCGCGTGGTCGCGCGGCGCATGGGGGTGCAGCCATGAACGCCGGAAACCGCCGCTTCGCGGGCTTGAACTGGCTCGGATCGTTCGCCGTGCTGTGCGCATTCGTTGCGCTCTGGTGGATGGCAAGCAACGCGGGCTGGTTGAGCCGCGTGTTCCTGCCGACACCGCAAGCCACTTTCGCAAGCCTGCTTGATGGGCTCAATCTCTCAGGCGGTTCGGGCAACGGCGAGCTGCTCGCCTTCACACAGGCCACCGTCGGCCGCATGGTGCAGGGCTGGCTTTTGGCCTCGCTCTTCGGCGTGCTGCTGGGTGCGGCGATCGGCGTATCGCCTGCGGTGCGCGCATGGGTGCAGCCGACGCTCGAATTCATCCGCCCCCTGCCCGCTTCGGCGCTGCTGCCGCTGGCCATTTCGATCTTCGGGCTGAACCCCGGCATGGTGCTGTTCGTGGTGGCGTTCGGCGCAATGTGGCCGGTGCTGCTGGCCACGGTGCACGGCTTTGCGGCGGTGGAGCCGCGGCTGTCGGAGGTGGCGCGATGCCTGCAGATGTCGCGTGCGGCTTTCGTCTGGAAGATGGGCCTGCCCAACGCGATGCCCGACATCCTGGCCGGCATGCGGCTCGCGCTGACCATTGCGCTGATCGTTGCAGTGGTGGGCGAAATGATTGCCTCGCAAAGCGGGCTGGGCCAGGCCATTCTTCTTGCGGCGCGCGCGTTTCGCGCCAGCGACCTGTTCGCCGGCATCGTGCTGCTCGGGCTCATTGGCTTCGTGAGCAACGCGCTGCTGGCCTTTGCCGAGAAGCGCCTGCTGCGCTGGCAGCAGCCCTGAACTCTTCACTCCAACATCAATACCCTGCAAGGAGCCCCCACCATGCCACGCAAATTCGTCGACCTTTCGATCTTTCTCGAAAACGATGTGCTGTCCGACCCGCCGGCCTTCGCGCCGAAGATCCAGTACTTCACGCACGAGCAAACGTACGAGCAGATCGAGCCCTTCTTTCCGGGGTTGAAGAAAGAAGACCTGCCCGATGGCGAAGGCTGGGCCGTGGAGCTGGTGCAGCTCTCCACGCACAACGGCACGCACCTCGATGCGCCCTATCACTTCCACTCGACCATGGACAAGGCGCTGGGCGAGAAGAAGCCCGCCATCGCCATTCACGAGGTGCCGCTCGAATGGTGCTTCCAGCCCGGCGTGAAACTCGACTTCCGGCATTTCGCCGATGGTTACGTGGTGACCGCTGATGACGTCGAGGCCGAGCTCAAGCGCATCGGCCACACGCTGAGCCCGCTGGAGATCGTGGTGGTGAACACGCGCGCGGGGTCGCGCTACGGCCACCCCGACTACGTCTCGGCCGGCGCGGGCATGGGCTACGAAGCGACCATGTATTTGCTGGAGCGCGGCGTGCGCCTCACGGGCACCGATGCATGGAGCTGGGATGCGCCCTTCGTGCACACGGCCAAGAAATACGGCGAGACGCAGGACGCCTCGCTGATCTGGGAAGGCCACAAGGCCGGCCGCGACATCGGCTACTGCCACTTGGAGAAGCTGCACAACCTCGAGGTGCTGCCGCCCACGGGCTTTTTCATCAGCTGCTTTCCGCACAAGATCCGCGGCGCGTCGGCCGGGTGGACGCGCGCGGTGGCGATCTTCGACGACGCGCTGATGGCGTCGGTCTGAAAGAGGGAGGCATGGACAGATGATTGCGCTCAACCACACGCACGATGCCGGCGCAAAGAGCTGGATCGACACGGCGAATATCGAAGGAACCGACTTCCCGATCCAGAACCTGCCCTACGCGGTGTTTCGCCGCACAGGCAGTCCGGAGCCATTTCGCGGTGGCGTGGCCATTGGCGACCAGGTGCTCGACATGGCGGCGCTCTCAGCACGCCAATTGCTCGATGGTCTCGCGCTCGATGCGGCGCGTGCCGCCGCGCTGCCGGCGCTGAACGATTTCTTCGCGCTCGGCGGCGCCGCATGGCGTGCGTTGCGCCACGCGGTGTTCGCATTGCTGCGGGGTGATGCACCTGCCGCCACGGTGCATGCCGTGCGCGAGTGCCTGGTGCCGCAGGCCGAGGTCGAATACACGGTGCCCGCGCGCATCGGCGACTACACCGACTTCTACACCTCGATCGACCATGCGCTGAACATCAGCCGGCTGATGAATCCCGATGGCGATGTGACGCCCAACTTCCGCTGGATTCCCACGGCCTACCACGGGCGCGTATCGACCATCGGCGTCAGCGGCCAGCGCTTTCATCGGCCCATGGGCCAGACGATGGCGCCGGGCGCAAAGGCGCCCACGTACCACGCCTGTGCGCGGCTCGACTACGAACTGGAGCTGGGCGTGTGGGTCGGCGAAGGCAACGCGACGGGCGAGCCCATTCCGCTCGAACGCGCGGAAGAACATATCTTCGGCATCTGCCTGCTCAACGACTGGTCAGCGCGCGACATCCAGTTCTGGGAGATGGCACCGCTCGGGCCCTTTCTTGCGAAGAACTTCGCGACCACCATCTCGCCGTGGATCGTGACGATGGAGGCGCTTGCGCCGTATCGCCAAGCCTGGACTCGGCCGGCTAACGAACCGCAGCCGCTCGGTTACCTGGAAGGCCCGTCGAACCGCGAAAGCGGCGCCATCGACATCCGCCTCGAGGTATGGCTCGAAAGCGAGAAGGCGCGCAATGAGAAGAGCGGGCCTTCTCGCCTTTCGCGCACGAGCTTCAAGCACCAGTACTGGAGCGTGGCGCAGATGGTGGCGCACCACACGGTGGGCGGCTGCAGCCTGAATCCGGGCGACCTGTTCGGCAGCGGGACCATCTCGGGGCCAGGTCCGGGAGAGGCCGGCGCCATCATCGAATTGACGCGTGCCGCGCAAAGCCCGGTCACGCTGGCCAATGGCGAAGAGCGCGGTTTCCTCGAAGACGGCGATGCCGTGCTGCTGCGCGGCTGGTGCGAAAAGCCGGGGCACGCGCGCATCGGGTTCGGCGAAAGCCGTGGGACGGTGCTGCCCGCAAGAGGCTGAAGATTTTGCAGCGCCCAAAAGAAAAGGCCACCGGTGAGGTGGCCTTTTGCATGAAATGTGGAGCGGGAAAAGAGTCTCGAACTCTCGACCTCAACCTTGGCAAGGTTGCGCTCTACCAACTGAGCTATTCCCGCATTTCAGGAGTCGAATTATAGAGGGATTTTTGGGGCACCTTTGACCGCTCAGGTTTCGAACACCATCAAGAGCCGCGGCCCTAACGCACGAACCCCGGTTTCCGACGACGGAGAGGTCCCACAAGAGCGAGCGGCCATCTCGCACATGGCGACATAGGAGCGGCCCGCGACGGTAGCGACCGAACTGGCCCCAAGCCGGTTCTGGCCGAGTCACCGGCCATCTTCAAACGAAAGGAAAAGTCACCTATGAAGCAGCAACAACAACACAAGTCCATCGTCGTCGGCGCCTTGCTCGCAGGCCTTCTCGCCATGAGCGGCTTCGCACAGGCACAAGGCGTGGGTGTCGGCGTGGGCGTGAATGCCGATGTCAACACCTCGGGTGCCGTCAAGACCGCACCGGCCCAGGGCAGTGCAGGCGCAGGGGCGGGAACCGCCGCAACGGCTGGCACCTCCGGCACCTCCACTGGCGGGAATGCCGGCGGTGCAGCAGGCGGGCTGGGCAACACGCTCGGCGGTGTGGTGGGCGGTGCAACGGGTGCCGTGGGCAAAGCGACCGATACGGTCGGCGGTGCCACCGGGGCTGTGAGCGGTGCGACGGGCGCCGTCGGCGGCGCCACCAATGCGGCAGGCGGCGTCACGAACACCGTGGGCGGCACGCTGAACAGCGCAACCGGCGCTGTGGGCTCGGCCGGCGGCGCGGTGAAGCCTTCAGGCGCCGGCGTGAAGGCCAGCGGCAAGGCGAAGGGCTCGGGCGCCGTCGACGTCACGAAGTAAGACGCTTGGGCCGTAGCGCCCATGAAGCCCGCAGCGCCCGCGCGTTGCGGGCTTCTTTTTGTTCGGCGAATCAGGCGGGCGGCTCGAGCCTGAACAGGCTCGTCACTTCTACATCGAGCACCATGAGTTCGCGCTGATTGAAGAGCCGCCAGCGCCAGCGCAGGATGCCGAGCGTGGGACGCTTCTCGGAACGCCGCGCTTCGATGACATCGGCCACCAGCCGCAAGGCATCGCCTGGCCGCACCGGGTGCGGCCATCGCACATGCTCGAGCCCCGGCGACGCGAACGACTCGGAGCCTTCGAGCGCGGCCTCGACCACGAGGCGCATCGCGATCGAACAGGTGTGCCAGCCACTCGCGATGAGTCCGCCAAAGGCGCTGTCCGCAGCAGCCACAGGATCGGTATGGAACCACTGCGGGTCGTAGGCTTGCGCGAAGCCGATCAGTTCCGTTTCGGAAACGACATAGGGCCCGGCCTCGATGACCTGGCCCTCATGGAAGTCGGCGAACTTCATTCGCCGCAGCTTAGTACGTTTCGAGGTGCAGGCGGCCTTCGCGCTTCAATGCGGCACCAACTGTGTCCCAGTCGAGCCCGGCTTCCTTGGCGACATCGCGCAAAGCGAGCACCACGCCTTCTTCCATGCTCTTGAGTCCGCACACGTAGAAGTGGCTTGCGCCGTCTTTCAGCAGCGCGGCCAGGTCGGCGGCGCGTTCGCGCATGAGGTCCTGCACGTAGCGCTTGGGCTGTCCCGGCGTGCGCGAGAACGCGAGGTTGATGTCGATGAAGTCTTTGGGCAGCGACTGCAGCGGGCCGAAGTACGGCAGCTCCTGCTGGGTGCGCGCGCCGAAGAACAGCATGAGCTTGCCGCCTTCGAACTTGCCGCTCTTGCGCAGGCGCCGGCGCCATTCGGTCATGGCGCGCATCGGTGCGCTGCCGGTGCCGGTGCAGATCATCACGATGTGCGACTTGGGATGATTCGGCATCAGGAACGACGAACCGAAAGGCCCGACCACCTGCACCGTGTCGCCCACCTTCAGGTCGCAGACGTAGTTGGAGCACAGTCCGCGCACCGCCTGGCCTTGATGGTCTTCGGTCACGCGCTTCACGGTGAGCGAGACGTTGTTGTAGCCGGGCCGCTCGCCGTTGCGAGGGCTGGCGACCGAATACTGGCGCGCATGGTGGCGTTTGCCAATGGCATCGACGCCCGGCGGAACGATGCCGATGGATTGGCCTTCGAGCACCGGGAACGGCACCACGCCAAAGTCGAGCACGATGTGGTGCGTCTCGCTGTCGAAGCCCGCCTCGGTGCAGTTGAAGTTGCCGACCACGGTGGCAGTTGTCGGAGACTTGGGCGGAAAGAGGTTGGTGTAGGCGTGCGCCGCCGACCATGGGGGCACGGTGGCGCCGTACTGCGCCGAGTTGAAAACCGACTCGACGGATTCGACCGCGGCCTGGGCTTGCGCCTGGGTCTGCGCGGGCACGGCGGCTGCTGCATCGCCAGCCGCTTCGGCGGACACGCCCGCGGCTTCGAGCTCTTCGGGCGAAAGCTCTGCGGGCAGTGACTCCCATGTGAGCTGCTCTTCAATCGAGTAGGCGCGCACCAGCGGCATCGTGCGCCAGTTGTCGATCGAACCCGTGGGGCACGGCGAGATGCAGGCCATGCAGCCATTGCAGATGTCGGCCCGCACGACGTAGTTGTTGTCGTCGTGCGTGATCGCGTTGACGGGGCAGGTGGCCTCGCAGGTATTGCAGCGGATGCAGATCTCGGGGTCGATCAGGTGCTGCTTGATCACTCCGGCTTCAACGGCCATGTCCATGTTTTTTCTCCTTTCCCTCGCCCCTTGGGGAGAGGGTCAGGGTGAGGGGGCAGCAGCTTGTCGTGGGGACGCCGCCTACCCTCACCCCTGCCCTCTCCCCGAGGGGAGAGGGAGTAATACCCCAATCAACCGAAACGCACGTACTCGAAATCAACCGGCTGGCGGTTGATGCCCATCACCGGCGGCGAGATCCAGCCAGCGAACTTGCCCGGCTCCACCACGCGGCCCATCAACGATGCCACGAAAGCAAAGTCTTCGGCGCTCGGCAGCCATTCGTCCCTCTTGGCGGCCCATTCGACCTCGTTCACCACGCGGCCTTCGGGCGACATCTTGATGCCGGCGAGTGCGCCGATCTGGCGGTTGAAGGCCTTGTGCGGCACCGTCAGGCGGGTTGGGATGCCGGCCTTCTCGAGCACCTTGTTCCAGCGGCCCACGCCGGCCACGGAGTCCTTGATGAAGTCGTCGCGCAGCACTTCGTTGAGCGCGTTGAGCATCGGCACTTCCTTCTCCAGGAGCTGGCCGTCCTTCACCTCGAGCACCTTGTAGGTCTGGCCCTTGAGCACGTGGTCGTCGCCGCGCTTGCCTTCTTCGTAGCGGCCCTTCAGGCCCGAGCTGTAGAAGATGGCGGCGTTGCTCGACTGGTCGGCACCGAACAGGTCGATGGTCACGCTGTAGTGGAAGTTCAGGTAGCGCTGGATCGTGCCCAGGTCGATGGCACCGGCCGCGCGCACCTTCTGCGCATCGTCGGTCTTGAGCTCGTTCATGACCTGTGCGGTGCGCGCCAGGACGCGCGAGACGCCGCTTTCGCCCACGAACATGTGGTGCGCTTCTTCGGTCAGCATGAACTTCGTGGTGCGCGCGAGCGGATCGAACGCGCTCTCGGCCAGCGCGGCCAGCTGGAACTTGCCGTCGCGGTCGGTGAAGTAGGTGAACATGAAGAACGCGAGCCAGTCGGGCGTCTTCTCGTTGAAGGCGCCCAGGATGCGCGGGTTGTCCACGTCGCCCGAGGTGCGCTGCAACAGCGCCTCGGCTTCCTCGCGGCCGTCGCGGCCGAAGTGCTTGTGCAGCAGGTAGACCATGGCCCACAGGTGGCGGCCTTCTTCCACGTTGATCTGGAACAGGTTGCGCAGGTCATACATGCTCGGCGCAGTCAGGCCCAGGTGGCGCTGCTGCTCGACCGATGCGGGTTCGGTGTCGCCCTGCGTCACGATGATGCGGCGCAGATTGGCGCGGTGTTCGCCGGGCACGTCCTGCCAGGCCTTCTCGCCCTTGTGGTCGCCGAAATGGATCTCGCGGTTGGCATCGCCCGGGTTCAGGAAAATGCCCCAGCGGTAGTCGCGCATCTTGACGTGGCCGAACTGCGCCCAGCCCTGCGGATCGACGCTCACCGCCGTGCGCAGGTACACCTCGTGGTTGGTCGATCCCTCGGGGCCCACGTCGTCCCACCAATTGATGAAGTTGGGCTGCCAGCCTTCGAGCGCGCGCTGCAGCGTGCGGTCCTCGCCGAGGTTGACGTTGTTGGGGATCTTCTCGCTGTAGTTGATCGTGCTCATCGTTGTTCCTAGGGTTGTGCGGGACTGCGGTTTCGTCAGACGCGGTTCAAATCGAAGCCGGCTTTCTCGCCGGTGCCGTAGACCTTCAGCGCACCCTTTTCGCCGACGGCGTTGGGGCGGTTGAAGATCCAGTTCTGCCAGGCGGTGAGCCGGCCGAAGATGCGGGTGGCCATGTTCTCCTTGCTGGCGAAGCGCAGGTTGGCTTCCAGGCCGGTGAGCGCATCGGGCGACATGGCGGCGCGCTCTTCGATGGCGATGCGGATCTCGTCTTCCCAGTCGATGTCGTCTGGCGCGGCAGTGACGAGGCCGAGCTTCAGCGCCTCGTCGGCATCGAGCGGCTTGCCGGCCGCGGCGCGTGCGGCGTCGAGCGGCGCGGCTTCTTCATAGAAGCGGCGCTGCAGGCGGCTCTGGTCGTTCACCATCGGGTAGAAGCCGAAGTTGAATTCATTCAGCACGAGCTTCGGTGCGCGCGCGGCATCGTCGGGCAGTGCCAGCATGTAGGTTCGGTCGGCCGCAAATGCAACCTCGGCCAGCGTGCCGGCAAAGCACGAACCCGCTTCGACCAGCGCGAACAGGCTGCGCGATGACACGTCCAGGCGCGCCAGCGTGCGGCGCAGCGCGCCGATGGTTTCGCGCACCAGCCAGTGGTTCTTGTTGGCGAGCATCACGGCGTCCGATGCGAGCACGGCCTCTGCGTCGCCTTCGGTCTTGAGCAGCCAGGTGCCGATGTCGAGCTCATTGGTGCGCAGGTTCAGGATGGCGTCGTCCAGTTGGCGGCACATTGCGAGCGGCCACCAGGCGGCGCCCGCCGCTTCGATGGCGGCGATGTCCGCGGGCTGCACGCCGGTGGGCGCCTTGATGGTGATGGTCGCGGTGCGCTTGCTGCGGTCGATCTGGATGTCGACGTGCGAATAGCTGAGGCTGTTGGCGGTTTCCTCGCGCTCGAGGCGGGTCAGCGCCACGCCCTTGCCGCCCGCGGGGCGGTCGCTGCCGGCGGCGAGCTGTGCGGCGCGCTCCTGCACGGCGGCGGCAAATTGTGCCGGCTTGGCCACGGCATCGACCAGGCGCCACTCGACCGCGCGCTGGCCGCGCACGCCTTCGACGCTGGTGCAGAAGATGTCGGCGAGGTCATGGCGCACATGGCGCTTGTCGGTCACGCGGGTGAGGCCGCCGGTGCCGGGCAGCACGCCGAGCAGCGGCACTTCGGGCAACGACACGGCCGAGGAGCGGTCGTCCACCAGCAGGATTTCGTCGCAGGCCAATGCCAGCTCGTAGCCGCCGCCGGCGCAGGCGCCGTTCACGGCCGCGATGAATTTCAGGCCCGAGTGCTTCGACGTGTCTTCGATGCCGTTGCGCGTCTCGTTGGTGAACTTGCAGAAGTTCACCTTCCATGCATGGCTCGACACGCCCAGCATGAAGATGTTGGCGCCCGAGCAGAAGATGCGGTCCTTGCCGCTGGTGACGATCACGCTGCGCACTTCGGGGTGCTCGAAGCGCACGCGGTTCAGCGCGTCGTTCAGCTCGATGTCCACGCCCAGGTCGTAGCTGTTGAGCTTGAGCTTGTAGCCGGGGCGAATGCCGCCGTCTTCCGCGATGTCGAGCACCAGGCGCGCTACCGAGCCTTCGAAGCTGAGCTTCCAGTGCTTGTATTGCGTGGGTTCGATGCGGTAGTCGACGCGCGGAGGCGCCTGAAGGGTCGTGTTCTCGGTCATACGGAAGTCTCCTGTGGGCCAGATGCAAACCGGAAGAATAATGCATCTTCTGGTTCCGATGACATGCATCATGCTGCATGCGAACAGGCAAGTCAATGCCTGAATCGCTTTTTTTCAATTCAGCAGTTCAGGCGCCGGGGCGCATGGATTGGTGGGCGATGGCGCGCAGCGCTTGGAAGCTTTGCGCCAGCGTCCTGCCGCTGGTGTCCACTGACAGGTCGGCCTTCGAATAGAAGGCCGCGCGGCCATTCAGAATGCGGCGCAGGTCTTCCATGGCTTCCTTGCTGGCGGCCATTGGGCGGGTATCGCCCTGGGCGGCCACGCGGCCCATGTGTTCCTCGGGCGCGGCCTGCAGCCACACGGTGGTGCAGTGAGCGAGCAGCTCGTTGAAGGTGGCGGGGTCGGACACGATGCCGCCCGGCGTGGCAATGACCACTTCGCTGTAGATCTGGACGGCCTCTTCGAGCGCGCGGCGCTCGTAGCGACGGTAGGCGTTGGTGCCGTAGAGGTCGTGAATCTCGCGCACGCTGCAGCCCGCGAGCGTTTCGATCTCGCGGCTCAGTTCGATGAAGGGCACGTCGAGGTCTTCGGCCAGCATCTGCCCCAGCGTCGACTTGCCCGCGCCGCGCAACCCCACGAGCGCGATGCGCCGGTGCCGGGCCGGGTCGACCGAGGCCGTGCCCAGCAGCTCGCCCAGCGCCACACGCACGCGGCGCAGGTCGGCTTCGCTGCGGTGCTCAAGCAGTTCACGAATCAGCAGCCATTCGGGTGAGCTGGTGGTCACATCGCCGACCAACTCGGCCAGCGAGCAATGCAGCGCGCCGGCCACCTGCTGCAGCACCAGGATCGACGCATTGCCGATGCCGTATTCCAGATTGGCGAGATGCCGCTCCGAGACGCCAGCCGACACCGCCACCGCCTTGCGTGTGAGGCCGCGCTGTGCGCGCAGATTGCGCACGCGGTCGCCCAGGGTAGCCAGCAAAGGGTTCTTGGCTTCTGCCGGCGGTGCTGCATTGTTGGCGTGGTCGCCGTCGCGCGCGGTGCCCAGCACCGCGTCTACATGCTCGTTCATGCAAGTCCTCGTTCTTGGCCGGGATTGTGCGCGCTCAGGGTAAACACCATATATGCACTATATTGCTTGACACTCGATGTCTCGGTGCTTATTGTTCGATCACAAGCAAGATACTGCACGCGCACGAATCATGCAAGGTAGATCGTAAGTTTCGCTGTGGCACCACCGCTGCCAGCCAGCCTCCCAAAGGAAGCCCGCCAATGTCCAGCAAGGAAGCATTTCACCAGTTGATCGCCGGCCTGACCGCCGAAATCGCCGGCAGGCCGCTCGACGAACAACTCGACCAGTGGCTCAACGCCACCCATGGCGCGGGCAGTCCCGGTTTCGAGCAGCTGCGCCAGGCCTGCATTGGCGGCGTGGCCGAGGGCTGGCTGTGCGAGCGCGAAGGCGGCGGCATCAGGTATGGCCGCGTGTTCAAGGCCGAAGATGCGCTGCACCGGTTTTCGGTCGACGTGGTCGACATGCAGGACATCGCGGGACCGCATCACACCCACCCGAACGGCGAGATCGACTTGATCATGCCGCTCGAGGGCAGCGCCGATGCCACCTTCGACGGACGGCCCGCGGGCTGGTGCGTCTACGGGCCAGGTACCGCACACCGTCCGACCGTGGCGCAAGGCCGCGCGCTGGTTCTCTATCTCTTGCCCGAAGGGCAGATCAAATTCACCCAATGACCGAGCTCCTACCCAACTACGTCGCCGGCCGCTGGCAAAGCGGATCGGGCGCCGGCACGCCCTTGTTCGACCCGGTGCTGGGCACCGAGCTCGTGCGCGTCGACGCCACCGGCCTGGACCTGCCCGCGGCCTTTGCCTTTGCGCGCGAACAGGGCGGCAACGCGATGCGCGCCCTCACCTACCGCCAGCGCGCGGGGCTGCTTGGCGCCATCGTGAAGGTGCTGCAGGCCAACCGCGATGCCTATTACGAAATTGCCACGGCCAACTCGGGCACGGTGAAGAACGACTCGGCCGTCGACATCGATGGCGCGATCTTCACGCTCGGCCAGTACGCCAAGTGGGGCGACGGCCTGGGCGACGTGCGCGCGCTGCGCGACGGCGACGCGGTCAAGCTCGGCAAGGAGCCTGTGTTCCAGTCGCAGCATCTCCAGCTGCCGACGCAGGGCGTGGCGCTGTTCATCAACGCCTTCAACTTTCCTTCGTGGGGGCTGTGGGAAAAGGCCGCGCCCGCGCTGCTCTCCGGCGTGCCCGTGATCGTGAAGCCCGCCACGGCCACCGCCTGGCTCACGCAGCGCATGGTGAAAGACGTGGTCGCTGCGGGCGTGCTGCCCGCCGGCGCGCTGTCGGTGGTCTGCGGCAGTTCCGCCGGTTTGATGGATGCGCTGCAGCCTTTCGACGTGGTCTCTTTCACCGGCTCGGCCGAAACGGCCGCGGTGATCCGCTCGCACCCGGCGGTGGCCGAGCGCTCGGTGCGCGTGAACATCGAGGCCGACAGCCTCAACAGCGCCCTGCTCATGCCAGGCGCCGCGCCCGGCAGCGACGCCTTCAACCTTCTTGTGCGCGAAGTGGTGCGCGAGATGACGGTGAAGTCGGGCCAGAAGTGCACCGCCATCCGCCGCATCCTGGTGCCGGCCGAGGTGTACGACGCCGCGGCCGAAGCCATTGGCGCCAAGCTCAAGGGCGTGACGGTCGGCAATCCGCGCAACGAGAATGTGCGCATGGGTTCGCTCGTGAGCCGCGCGCAGCTCGACGCCGTGAACGACGGGCTGGAAGCACTTTCCGCCCAGACTACCGTGCTGTACGACGGCCGCAGCACGCCGCTGATCGACGCCGACCCGGCCGTGGCGGCCTGCATCGGCCCGGTGCTGTTGGGCGCGCGCGATGCCGATGCGGCAGAGCGCGTCCACGACGTGGAAGTGTTCGGCCCGGTTGCCACGCTGCTGCCCTACCGCGACCTCGCGCATGGCATCGCGCTGGCGCATCGCGGCCAGGGTTCGCTGGTGACTTCGCTCTACGGCAGCGACGACGCAGCGCTCGCACTGGCCGCGCTGGCCCTCGCACCGAGCCACGGCCGCGTGCACGTGGTCACGCCCGAAGTGGCACAGGCCCACACCGGCCACGGCAACGTGATGCCGATGTCGCTGCACGGCGGCCCGGGCCGTGCCGGCGGCGGCGCCGAACTCGGCGGACTGCGCGCGCTGGACTTCTACCATCGCCGCAGCGCCGTGCAAGCGAGCCCTGGCGTGCTCGCGCAGCTCGGCCTCTAGAAAAAAGAACACGGCCCAAGGAGATCCCATGACGAGCCCGCCCGCACGATTCAATTTTGCCGAACACCTGTTCGCACTCAACCGCGGCCGCGCCGAACGCCCGGCCTACATCGACGACCGCGGCACACTGAGCTACGGCCAACTCGAAGACCGCGCGCGCCGTCTGGCCGCCGCGCTGAAAGCCGCCGGCGTACGCCGCGAAGAGCGCGTGCTGCTGCTCATGCTCGATACCAACGACTGGCCCGTGGGCTTCCTGGGTTGCCTTTACGCGGGCGTGGTTCCCGTCGCCGTCAACACGCTGCTCACGCCCGACGACTACGCCTACATGCTGGACCACAGCCGCGCGCAGGCCGTGCTGGTGTCGGGCGCGCTGCTGCCCACTCTGCAAGACGCGATGAACCGCGGCGCGCATGAAGTGCACACGCTGATCGTTTCGCAGCCCACGGGTGCGCTGCCCGCGGGCGCGCAGGAGTTCGAAGCCGCGCTCGCGGCCGCCGAACCGATGGCATCGCCCGTGGCCACGGCCTCGGACGACCCCGGCTTCTGGCTCTATTCCTCCGGCTCCACCGGCAAGCCCAAGGGCACGGTCCACACGCACGCCAACCTGTGGTGGACGGCCGAGCTCTACGGCAAGCCGGTGCTCGGCCTCACCGAAGACGACGTCTGCTTCTCGGCCGCCAAGATGTACTTTGCGTATGGGCTCGGCAATGCGCTGACCTTCCCGCTGTCGGTCGGCGCGACCGTCGTACTGATGGCAGAACGGCCCACACCCGACGCCACCTTCCGCCGTTGGGTCGAGCACAAGCCGACCGTGTTCTTTGGTGCGCCCACGGGCTTTGCCGGCATGCTCGCCTCACCGAAGCTACCGGCTCGCGAGCAGGTGGCGCTACGCATGTGCTCTTCCGCCGGCGAGGCCTTGCCCGGCGAGATCGCGCAGCGCTTCAAGGCGCACTTCGGCTGCGAGATCATCGATGGCATCGGCTCCACCGAGATGCTGCACATCTTTCTTTCCAACCGCCCGGGCGACGTGCGCTACGGCACCACCGGCAAGCCGGTGGAAGGCTACGAGGTCGAGCTGCGCGGCGAGGACGGACGCGCGGTGCCCGACGGCGAGGTGGGCGATCTCTACATCCGCGGCCCCAGCGCGGCGCTCATGTACTGGTGCAACCGCGAGAAGTCGCGCGAGACCTTCCAGGGCGGCTGGACCAAGAGCGGCGACAAGTACACGCGCGACGCCGACGGCTACTACACCTATGCCGGCCGCAGCGACGACATGCTGAAGGTCAGCGGCATCTACGTGTCGCCCTTCGAGGTCGAAGCCACGCTGATGCAGCACCCCGCCGTGCTCGAGGCGGCGGTGATCGGCAAGGAAGATTCGGACGGCCTCACCAAGACCAAGGCATTCGTCGTACTGAAGGACGGCCACTCGATCACGGACGACGAACTGAAGGCTTTCGTGAAGGAGCGGCTTGCGCCGTACAAGTACCCGCGGTTCCTGGAGTTCGTGCAGGAACTGCCGAAGACGGCGACGGGGAAGATCCAGCGGTTCAGGTTGCGTGAGCGGGAGAAGCAGGCATGAGCATGAAGCTCCCGCTTTATTTCCTCTCCCTCTGGGAGAGGGCTAGGGTGAGGGCATCCGCCTTCGCAGGCGCACAACTTTTGCTAGGGCCGCTGGCCCTCACCCCCGCCCTCTCCCAGAGGGAGAGGGAGCAACAGCCGGGAGCCGCGCGATGAACTTCCCCGACTTCGCCACCATCAACTGGCGCAACCGCCCCATTCGCATCGAATGCCATTGGATCGCCCCCGAGCGCACCGATGCCCCGCTCATCGTCTTCCTCCACGAAGGCCTCGGTTCCGTCGCCATGTGGAAGGATTTTCCCGCCCAGCTCTGCGAAGCCGCCGGCGCGCGCGGCCTCGTGTTTTCACGGCCCGGCTATGGCCGCTCCACGCCACGCGAAGAAAACGAGATCTGGGACGTCGACTTCATGCACCGCCAGGCGCACGAGGTGCTGCCCGCGCTGTTCGCTGCGCTGAACATCGGCACCGATGACAAACCCTGGCTCTTCGGCCACAGCGACGGCGGCTCGATCTCGCTGCTCTATGCCTCGCGTTTTTCGGACCGCGTGCAAGGCCTCGTGGTCCTCGCACCGCACATCTTCGTGGAAGACGTGACGGTCGAGAACATCGAACAGGCGCGCAGCGCGTATCTCGGCACCGACCTGCCGAAGAAGCTCGGCCGCTACCACGACAATGCCGACTCGGCCTTCTGGGGATGGAACCGAATCTGGCTCCATCCGCCCTTCCGTGAATGGAACATCGAGGCCGAGCTCGACACCATCCGCTGCCCGGTGCTCGCCATCCAGGGCACGGGCGACGAGTACGGCACGATGGCGCAGATCCGCGGTATTGCGGCGCGCGTGCCCGGCTGCGAACTGCTGGAAATCCCGGAATGCGGGCATTCCCCGCATCGCGATCAGCCGGATCGTGTCATCGTCGCGACCACTTCTTTCATTGGCAAAAACAGGAGACAGCCATCATGACCATCCGTACCGCCCGCCTCGCGCTCACCGCGATCGCATTCGCCGCTTTGGCATCCGCCGCCGGCGCCCAGGGCACCGGCAAACTCAAGGTCGGCCTGATGCTGCCGTACAGCGGCACTTTCACCGCGCTGGGCGTGGCCATCGAAAACGGCTTCAAGCTCTACGTCGACGAGCAGGGCGGCAAGCTCGCCGGGCGTGAGATCGAATACTTCAAGGTCGACGACGAGTCCGATCCCGCCAAGGCAACCGACAACGTCAACAAGCTGATCAAGCGCGACAACGTCGACGTCATCGTCGGCACCGTGCACTCCGGCGTCGCCATGGCCATGGCCAAGGCGGCGAAGGAAAGCGGCACCGTGCTGATCGTGCCGAACGCCGGCGCCGACGCGGTCACCGGCCCGATGTGCGCGCCCAACATCTTCCGCAGCTCGTTCAGCAACTGGCAGCCCGCCTACGCCATGGGCGAAGTGGCGGCCAAGCAGCAGGGCAAGAAGAAGGTCATGACCATCACCTGGAAGTACGCGGCCGGCGAGGAGTCGGTCAACGGCTTCAAGGAAGGCTTCGAGAAGAACGGCGGCAAGGTCGAGAAGCAGCTCACGCTGCCTTTCCCCAACGTCGAGTTCCAGGCGCTCTTGACCGAGATCGCGGCGGCCAAGCCCGACGCGGTGTACGCCTTCTTCGCAGGCGGCGGCGCGGTGAAGTTCGTCAAGGACTATCAGGCGGCGGGTCTCAACAAGACCATTCCGCTGTACGGCCCGGGCTTTTTGACCGACGGCACGCTCGATGCGCAGGGCGAGGCCGCACAGGGCATGCTCACCACGCTGCACTACGCCGACGGCCTCAACACTACGCGCGACAACGCCTTCCGCGTCGCCTACGCCAAGGCCTTCAAGCTGCAGCCCGATGTGTACGCGGTGCAGGGCTATGACGCAGCGCAGATGCTGGGCGTGGGCCTCGCCGCTACCAAGGGCGACATCGGCAAGAAGGCCGAGTTCACGGCCGCCATCGAGAAAGCCAAGATCGACAGCCCGCGTGGCACGTTCACCATGAGCAAGTCGCACAACCCGGTGCAGGACATCTACCTGCGCAAGGTGGACGGCAAGGAGAACAAGCTGGTGAGCACGGCGATCAAGGGCTTGTCCGACCCGGCCCGCGGCTGCAGGATGTGATCGACCCACCCCCGTCCCTCGCTCACTTCGTGTAGCTCGACTCCCCCCTCAAGGGGGCGACACCAGCGGACCGGCGAAGCCGGATCCGCGGTGTCCCCCGAACATCGCGGGCGCTTTGCGCCACGCTCCCCAAGCCCTCCTACCGGTATGACCTAACGTGGACTTCGGCACCTTTCTCGTCCAGTGCCTGAACTCGGTTCAGTACGGACTCCTTCTCTTCCTGGTGGCCTCGGGGCTCACGCTGATCTTCGGGATCATGGGCGTGATCAACCTGGCGCACGGCAGCTTCTACATGATCGGCGCGTACATGGCGTTCGCGCTCGCACCGGTGTTCGGCGACCAGTTCCTGCTGATGCTGGTGGCCGGCGTGGTGCTGGCGGCCGTGTTCGGCTACCTGCTCGAATGGGCTTTCTTCAGCTACCTGTACCAGCGCGACCATCTGCAGCAGGTGCTCATGACCTACGGGCTCATCCTGGTGTTCGAGGAGCTGCGCTCCATCCTCGTTGGCAACGACGTTCACGGCGTCAAGGTGCCCGCATGGCTGGACGGCAGCTTTGCGCTCGGCAACGTCATGAGCTATCCGTGGTACCGGCTCTTTGCCTCGGCCGCGTGCATCGTGCTCGCGGTGGGGCTGTACTGGGTGGTCAACCGCACGCGGCTCGGCATGATGATCCGCGCGGGTGCGAGCAACCGCGACATGGTGCGCGGCCTGGGCATCGACGTGAAGCGGCTCTACCGCATCGTCTTTGCAGCCGGCGTGGCGCTCGCGGCATTGGCCGGAATGATCGCGGCGCCGATGTCCTCGGTGTATCCGAACATGGGCGCGAGCGTGCTCATCATCTGCTTCGTGTTGGTGGTGATCGGCGGCATCGGCTCGATCACCGGCGCGCTGCTGGCCTCGCTGCTGGTGGGTTTCGTCGACACCTTCGGCAAGGTGTTCTTTGCGGACCTCGCCGGCATCGGCATCTATCTGCTGATGGCCATCGTGCTGATATGGAAGCCTGAAGGGCTGATGGGGAGGCGGCCATGACCGAAGCCACCACCTCCATGCGCACCACCTCCATGCGGCTTGGCGCGTTCGCCGTGCCGGTGGTCTGCGCCATTGCCATCGGCGTGCTCGGCCCTCTCATGGGCAACTACGTTTCCGACTTCGTCGTCAAGGTGATGATCCTGTCGATCTTCGCGCTGAGCCTCGAACTGCTGGTCGGCATGACCGGCCTCGTAAGCCTGGGCCATGCGGCGTTCTACGGTATCGGTGCCTACGTCACGGTGCTGGCCTCGGGCAACGAGGGCGGCAACCTCGCGCTGCTGCTGCCGGCGGCCATGGGCGCGGCCGCGCTGTATGCATTGTTCGTTGGTGCGCTGAGCCTGCGCACGCGCGGCGTGTACTTCATCATGGTGACGCTGGCCTTTGCGCAGATGGCCTTCTTCGTGTTCCACGACACCAAGGTGGGCGGCGGCAGCGACGGCATCTACATGTACGTGCGGCCGGCCATCGGCAAGCTCGACATGGAAAACCGCATGGTGCTGTTCTACGTGGTGCTCGCATCGCTGGTGTTCACCTACGGCCTCTTGGCGCTGGTTCGCCGCTCGCGCTTCGGTGCGGCGCTGGCGGGCATCCGCGTGAACGAGCAGCGCATGCGTGCGGCGGGTTTTCCGGTGTACGGCTACAAGCTCGCGGCCTTCGTGCTGGCGGGCGCGCTGGCTGGGCTCGCGGGCTTTCTGCTGGCCTCGCGCGACGGCGTGGTCAACCCGGAGCTCATGGCCTGGCACAACTCGGGCGAGGTGCTGCTGATGGTGATCCTCGGTGGCCTCGGCCACTTGCGCGGCGCTGTTATCGGCGCGATTGCATTCACGCTGCTGAAGGAAATCTTCTCGACGCATGCGGTGATGGGGCCGCTTGCGGACCATTGGCAGCTGACCTTGGGCATTGCGATCATCGTGTTCGTGGCGCTGTTGCCGAAGGGCTTGATCGGCCTGGTCAAGCGCTTGTCGCCCAAGGAGGCCGCATGACCGGCTCCCTGTGTTTCTCCCTCCCCTCCCGGGGGAGGGCCGGGGTGGGGGCAAGCGGCGCCACCATCGGGCGCCCTGCCTGCCCCCATCCCAACCTTCCCCCGGAAGGGGAAGGAGCAAAACCATGAACGCACTGCTTTCTGTCGAACGACTCACGCGCCGCTTCGGCGGCCTCACCGCGGTGAACGCCGTCACGCTCGATCTGCACGTCGGCGAAGTGCACGCGGTGATCGGCACCAATGGCGCGGGCAAGTCGACGCTCATCAACATGCTTTCGGGCGAAATCGACGCCTCCGAAGGCCGCATCACGCTCGACGGCATCGACGTCACGCAGCGCGCGCAATGGCGCCGCGCGCGTGCGGGCGTGGGCCGCAGCTACCAGCGCACGACCATCTTCCCGGAGTTCAGCGTGCACGAGAACTGCCGGCTCGCAGCGCAGGCCGCCACAGCGCGGCCCTGGACCGTGTGGCAGTCGTCGCAGCGCTGCGCGGCCAGCAATGCGGCGGCCGATGCGGCGCTCGAGGCCGCGGGCCTGTCGAACGAAGCCCGGCGCGTGGCCGGCACGCTGAGCCACGGCGCGCAGCGCCAGCTCGAAGTGGCGATGTGCCTGGCAACCAAGCCGCGCGTGTTGCTGCTCGACGAACCGCTCGCGGGCATGGGCGCCGAGGAAACCGACCGCATGCTCACGCTGCTCGCGCGATTGAAATCGACCCATGCGATCCTGCTGGTCGAGCACGACATGGATGCGGTGTTCCGCATTGCCGACCGCATCACGGTGATGGTGAACGGCACCGTCATCGCGACGGGCGACCCGGCCTCGATCCGCGAGAACCCCGAAGTGCGCACCGCCTATCTTGGAGAGGATCACTGATGCCCCCACGCTCATCACTTCGTGTATTCGCTGCCCCCCGAGGGGGCGCTGGCCTCCCTAGGGGCGGCCCGTCGGGAGGCCACTGACATGCTCGTAGTCCGCGATCTCAACACCTACTACGGCAACAGCCACATCCTGCGCGGCGTGCATGCCGGCATTCCGGCCGCCACGTCAGTGGGCCTGCTCGGGCGCAACGGCATGGGCAAGACCACGCTGATCCGCAGCATGATGGGCTACGTGCGCCCCGCCTCGGGCGAAGTGCAGGTCGATGGCCGCACGGTCACCGGCTGGCCACCAGAGAAAATGGCGCGCCTGGGCATCGGCTACGTGCCCGAAGGCCGCGGCATCTTCCCGAACCTCTCGGTGCGCGAGAACCTCGTGATGAGCGAGCGCGCGGGCATCGACGGGCATCGCGCCTGGACCTTCGACCGCGTGATGGCCACCTTTCCGCGCCTCGCCGAGCGGCTGTCGCATGGCGGCCAGCAACTTTCGGGGGGCGAGCAGCAAATGCTCTCCATCGGCCGCGCGCTGATGACCAACCCGCGCCTGCTGATCCTCGACGAAGCCACCGAAGGCTTGGCGCCGTTGATCGTGGCCGAGATCTGGCGTGTGATCGGCGAGATCCGCGCGACCGGCATCGCCACGCTGATCGTCGATCGCGACTACCGCAAGGTGCTTGCGCACACCGACCTGGCGATGGTGATGGAGAAGGGGCAGATCGTGCGGCACGGCGCGTCGGCCGACTTGCTGGCCGAACCTCAGGCGCTGGAAGAATTGCTCGGCGTGTGAGCCCGGCTCACGCGGCCCGCTGCGCCATCAGGAAGTCAATGAACACCCGCATGCGCAGCGGCACGTGCCGCCCGTCGGGGTACAGCAGCGTGTAGGGCCGCGAGCGGCCGGCGAAGGGCTTGAGCACCTCGATCAGCGAGCCGTCGGCCAGCTCTTTTTCCACCACGAAGCGATAGGCCTGGAAGAGCCCCGCGTCGCTCTTCGCCAGCGTAACGCCGCCCAGCACGTCGTCGGAGCAGCTGTAGGCGCTGTCCGCGAAGACCTCGCGGTCCTTGCCGTTTTCCTTGAAGAGCCATGAGATGCGGCGGCCGCTGCTGGGCAGCTCGAACTGGATGCACTCGTGCGCGGACAGATCGTCCAGCGTGCGGGGCGTGCCGGCCTTCTTGAGGTATTTGCGGCTGGCCACCACCACCAGCTGCGCATCTTCCAAATGCCGCGCGATCAGCGTCGAGTCAGGCTGGGCGCGCACACGCACGGCCATGTCGTAGCCCTCTTCCACAAAGTCGATGTTGCGGTTGCTCAGGTGCACGTGCAGCCGGATGTCGGGAAAGCGTTCGCGAAATACCGGCAGCAGCGGCAGCAGGCGGTGGTGGCCGTAGGTGGTGGGCACGCTGATGCGCAGCGTGCCGGAAGGCTGCGCCTGCTGTCCCATGACCTCGCGCTCGGCTTCGGCCAACTGCGTCAGCGCCTGGCGGCATTGCGCGAAGTAGGAGCGGCCCGCGTCGGTGAGCCGCACGCTGCGCGTGGTGCGCACGAAGAGGCGCAGGCCCAGCCGCTTTTCAAGCCGCGAGATCGAGCGGCTGACGGCCGCCGGCGTAACGCCCGCGGCCAGCGCGGCCGAGGTGAAGCCGCCCGTTTCCGCCGCCAGGCAGAACAGCTCAATGCTGCCCAGGAGGATGTCGCCGAACTGACGCTGCATGGATTGATTACCTCGCGTATCAAGTGAAGTGCGAGTCTAGTGATTTATCTCTGGTGGTGTCATCAATACAGTTCGTGCATCCCCTCAACTCTTTGGAGTACCGACATGCAAGACACCCTCAACACCCCGTCCACGGTCGTCATCACCGGTGCCTCGAGCGGCATCGGCCTGGGCCTCGCGCAGGCTTATCTGGAACGTGGCTTCAACGTGGTCGCGAATGCGCGCACCGACGAGCGGCTCGCCGCCGCGGCCAAGCAACTCGGCAACCCCGCGCGCTTTTTCGGCGTGGCCGGTGACATCGGCGGCCGCGACACCGCGCAGCAACTCGTCGACCGCGCCGTGGAGCGCTTCGGCCAGGTCGACGTGCTGATCAACAACGCGGGGATCTTCAACGCCAAGCCGTTCGTCGAATACACCGAGGAAGAACTCGACCAGCTCGTGGCCACCAACCTCAAGGGCTTTGTCTACGCCTCGCAGGCCGCGGCGAAGCACATGGTGGCGCGCCGCCAGGGCCACATCGTGAACATCACCGCGAGCATTGCGCTGCAGCCGAACCAGCAGGTGCCGGCCGCCTTGCCAGTGCTCATCAAGGGCGGCATCAACGCCGCGACGCGGGCGCTGGCACTCGAACTCGCACCGCACAACGTCAAGGTGAATGCGGTGGCGCCCGGCATCGTCGACACGCCGCTGTACACGCCCGAGCAGCACGGATTCCTGAACGGCCTCTCGCCCGCCGGCCGCATTGCAACCGTGCGCGAGGTCGCCGATGCCGTGCTCTATCTCACGAGCGCCGATTTCACGACGGGCGTGGTGCTGCCGGTGGACGGCGGCATGAGCACGGGCAAGTGGTAATCGTCTCGTTCATTCAACCATCCACTCCAAGGAGCGCACCATGCCTTTCATCAACCTGAAGATCACCCGCGACGGCGTCACCCGCGAACAGAAGACCCAGGTCATCGCCGAGTTCACGGAAACCCTGGAACGCGTGCTGAACAAGCCGCCGGAATGGACGCACATCGTGATCGAGGAAATCGCCACCGACGACTGGGGCTTCGCGGGCCTGACGACGACGGAGTACCGCAAGCGGCTGGCGGACAAGGCGACGCCGGCGCAGTGAAGTGGCGGGCGCGGCGCGCCTATTCGATGAAACGCCGCAGCCCTTCCAGGTCGATCACGGTAATCCCCCCGTACTCGATCCGCAGAAACCCCGCCTCCTTCAGCCGGTTCAGCGCCGCATTGCAGCGCTGGCGCGAAACACCCGACAGGTTGGCAATCTCCTCCTGCGAGGTCTGCAGATGCAGCTCGCTGCCAGGATACAGCCACGGATGGAACAGCCCCGCCAGCGCACGGGCCACCTGACTGTCGGCGTCGAGCAGCCGGTGCGCCGCGTAGTTGCCCATGAACCAGTGCAGCCGCTCGTTGAGCTGCTGCAGCAAAAAATGATCGAAGTCGCGCTGCGTGCGGTGCAGCCATTCGAAAGTCTCTACCGGCAGCTGGGCCACGCGGCTCGGCCGCAGCGCAATGACGTCGGCCGAGCGCGGAGCGCCGCGCAGCAGCGTGCCTTCGCCGAACCAGCTGCCGACCGAGAGCCCGCCGAAGGTGACCGAGCGGCCGTCGCTCGAGGTGATCGACCACTTCAGAAGCCCCTCAAGCGTGCCGTACCAGTGCAGCGGCGTATCGCCGCGGCGGCACAGGGCGGCGCCGGCCGCGACTTCGACCTCTCGGATTTCGTCGAGCACGCGCTCGCGCGCCACCTCGTCGAGCAGCGGAAACCAGGCCGAGCCCTGAAGCAGCTGCGCAACGGTCAGCGATGCCGCCTTGATGGCCGGCTTCGTCGTAGGCATGAAAGAAAGCTCCTGATGGCGTGGGCGCGGCCCGCGCCGCGTAAACCCTGAGCCTAAATGTCGTCGCAATGACTGAGTGTGCATGCGCCTCCAAAAATAATAGCGCGCCCCTCATGAAAGAAGACACCAGGAGACTCCGGAGCATGTCGTCGAAGCGCAAAGTGATCGTGACCATCGCCCCCACGGGCGGCATGGCGCACAAGTCGCAGAACCCCCACCTTCCCACCCAGCCGGCCGAAATTGCGGCCGACGTGCTGCGCTGCTGGAATGCCGGCGCCAGCGTGGTGGCGATCCACGCGCGCCGGCCGGACGACGGTGCCACCTGCAACGCCGACGTGTACCGCGACATCAACAGCCGGATCCGCGCGGGCGGCTGCGACATCGTCATCAACAACTCCACCGGCGGCGGCGTGCACGGCGACATGGTGAAGCCGCTGGCGGGCGATCGCTGGGAAATTGCCTGGGAAGAGCGCATCAAGGGCATGGACGCGGGCGCCGAGATGTGCACGCTGGACGCGACCACGCTGAACCTGAGCTTCGAGGGCAAGCAGATCCTGATGGACACGCCGATCACCAAGGGCCGCGAGCTGGCCGCCGGCATGAAGGCGCGCGGCATCAAGCCCGAATGGGAGGTGTTCAGCCCCACGCACATCCTGCAGGACACGACCACGCTGATCGAAGAAGGCCATGACGACGAACCCTACTTCGTCAACCTGGTGATGAACGTGCACCGCAACTTCCAGAACGCGATGCCCTATTCGCCGCGCTTCCTGCAGATGATGGTCGACACCCTGCCCAAGGGAAGCATCTTCTGCGTGAGCGGCATCGGCCCCTCGCAGCTCGAGGCCAACGTGGCGGCGCTGCTGCTGGGCGGGCATGCCCGCGTGGGGCTGGAAGACAACCTGTATTTCCGCCAGGGCGAGCTCGCCACCAACGTGCAGCTCACCGAGCGGATCGTGCGCGTTATCCATGAGCTCGACATGGAAGTGGCCACACCGGCCGAAGCAAGGCAGATGATGGGACTGCCGCGCAGAGGCGGGCCGCGCCCCGAATTCGCGCCGCGTTGAAGCGGCCGTTGATCCCGCCAGAAACCGCCCTGAAGATATTAGTAGGAGACATTTCATGAACACCCGCCGCCACTTCCTCCACACCCTGGGCGCAGTCACTGCGCTGGGTACCCTCTCGCCGCTGGCCGCATTCGCCCAGGCGCTCGAGCAGGTCAAGATCTATTACGGCTTTCCGGCCGGCAGCGCCGGCGACAGCGTGGCGCGCCGCGTGGGTGAAAAGCTCGCCGGCTCGGCCTACACGCGCAATGCGGCCGTCGTTGAAAACAAGCCGGGCGCGGGCGGCCGCATCGCGCTGGAAAGCCTCAAGAACGCACCGGCCGACGGCAGCGTGCTGGCGCTGTCGCCTTTCTCGTGCACGTCGATCTACCCGCACATCTACAGCAAGCTCAGCTACGACCCAAGCAAGGATTTCGTGCCGGTGTCGATTGCCGCGGTCATGCACCACGGCCTGGCGGTCGGCCCCCTGGTGCCGCCCGAGGTGCGTACGGTGAAAGACTTTCTCGCCTGGGCCAAGGCCAACCCGAACCAGGCCAGCTATGGCTCGCCGGCGGCCGGCTCCACGCCGCACTTCATCGGCGCGCTGCTGGGCCTCAACAACGGGGTCGACCTGAAGCACGTGCCCTACCGCGGCTCGATTCCCGGTGTGACCGATGTGGTGGGCGGACAAATCGCGGCCATGGTCACCCCCAGCGGAGACTTCATCCCCAACCACAAGGCCGGCAAGCTGCGGCTGCTCGCCACCTCGGGCAAGGCGCGCTCGCCGTTCTCGCCGGAGGTACCGACCTTTGCCGAACAGGGCTTTGCGGAACTGACCACCGAGGAGTGGTTCGGCTTCTACGCCCCGGCCAGGACGCCGGCCAGCGTGGTGGCAACGGCCAATGCCGCGATCAACGCGGCCATCAAGGAAAAGGTGGTGACGGACAGCCTCGCCGTGGTCGGCTTGATCGCCCAGGGCTCCACGGCCGAGGAAATGGCGCGCTCGCAAAAGGCCGAGGCCGATCGCTGGGGGCCGCTGGTCAAGAAGATCGGCTTCACGGCGGAATCCTGAAGCGATGCGGATGGAACCGAACCCGAAACGCGTGGCGGTGGTCGCCACCGGCGTCATCGGCGCCAGCTGGGCTGCCTTCTTCCTGGCGCGGGGCCTCGACGTGGACGCCACCGACCCCTCGCCCGACGCCGAGGCGCGGCTGCGCGTGGCGGTGGCCGCGCACTGGCCGACGCTGGAACGCTTCGGGTTGGCTGAAGGCGCCTCGGCTGGGCGGCTGCGCTTTCACGCGCGGCTCGAAGACGCGGTGGCCGAGGCCGACTTCGTCCAGGAGAGCGGCCCCGAGCGGCTTGATTTCAAGATCGACCTGTTCCGCCGCATGGACGAGGCCGCGCCGGCCCGCGCGATCCTGGCATCGAGCTCTTCGGGGCTGGCCATCAGTGCGGTGCAGGCCGAATGCCGCCATCCGGAGCGCGTGGTGCTGGGCCACCCCTTCAACCCGCCGCACCTGATTCCGCTGGTGGAAGTGGTGGGCGGCGATCGCACTTCGGCCGAGACCATCGAGCGCACCATGGCGTTCTACGCCGCCATCGGCAAGCGGCCGATCCACGTGAAGCGCGAGGTCAAGGGCCACATCGCGAACCGGCTGCAGGCCGCCCTCTGGCGCGAGGCTTTTCACCTCGTCGATGAAGGCGTAGCCAGCGTCGCCGACATCGACACCGCCATTGCGCACGGCCCCGGCCTGCGCTGGGCGGTGATGGGACCCTTCATGAACCTGCATCTCTCGGGTGGCGCAGGCGGTATCGCCCATGTGCTCGCACACCTGGGCGGGCCGATCGAGGACTGGTGGAAGGATCTCGGAGCGCCTTCGATGACGGAAGAACTCAAAGCGAAGGTGACCGAGGGCGTGGCTGAAGAACTGGGCGCGCGGCGCGTGGCCGAACTCGAGTCCGCCCGCGACATCCTGCTGTTAAACCTGATTCGCGCCAAAGCCGACACCGGCAGACTCGATTAAATGACTGCCCCCCGGCTCGCCACTTCGTGTGCTTCGCCACCCCCCGTGGGGGAGGCGCGGTTCGCTTTGGGGCGGCCCGGCAGCGACCGCATATGACAGACAACGACTTCCTCCTGGACGAGAGCCAGATCGCCCCGCCGCGCACGGTGCGCATCGACTTCGACGACGGCTCCTTCGCGCTGCGTTCGCCGGTGGCGCTCAAGCCCTATGCGCGCTGCATCGGCGAATGGATCGAACGCTGGGCGCGCGAGACGCCCGATGCGCTGGCTTTCGCGGAACGTGACGAGAGCGGCGAAGGCTGGCGCAAGCTCGACTACCGCGCGCTGCGCCAAGCCGTGGGTGCGGTGGCGCAGGCGCTGCTCGACATGAAGCTGCCTGAGGGCAAGCCCATCGCGATCCTCTCGGACAACGCGATCGACCATGCCGTGCTGATGCTCGCCGCAATGCACATCGGCCGCACGGCCTGCTCGCTCTCGAGCGCGTATTCGCGCATGGCAAAAGATCCGTCGCGGCTGCACGGCATGCTGCAGGCGCTGCAGCCAGCGTTGATCTACGCATCGGATGCCAAGGTGTATGGCGGCGCGCTCGCGGGTTCGGGCGTGGAGGCGGTGGCGGTGTTCAGCCGCAATGCCGATGCGCACGCCGGCGCCCTGCCCTTCGCGCAGCTGCTGCAGGCCAGCGAAACGCCGGCCGTGATGCAGGCCTACGAAGCCGTGCTGCCCGACACCCACGCCAAATACCTGCTGACCTCGGGGTCCACGGGCAAGCCCAAGGTGGTGATCAACACGCACCGCATGCTGTGCGCCAACCAGCAGATGATGGCGCAGACCTGGCGCTTCCTCGGAGATGACGGCCCCCTGGCGGCTTCGCCGCCACCCCCCGCGGGGGGCTCGCCGGCTTGGGGCGGCCCGGCGCCGGCGCACGAAAAGCCCGTGCTGGTCGACTGGCTGCCCTGGAGCCATACCTTCGGCGCCAACCACAACCTGAACATGGTGCTGTGCCATGGCGGTGCGCTCTACATCGACGAGGGCCGGCCCGCGCCGGGGCTGATCGAGAAGACCGTGCGCAACCTGCGCGAGGTGAAGCCCACGTTGCTGTTCAACGTGCCGCGCGGCTTCGACATGCTGCTGCCGTTTCTTGAAGCCGACGACGCACTGGCCGCCGAGGTGTTCTCGCGCCTGCGGCTCGCCTTTTACGCGGCCGCGGCGCTCGCGCCCTCGACCTGGCAGCGGCTCGAAGCGGTCGCCAAGCGCGTGCGGCCCGAGCGGCCGCTGTGGCTCACCACCTCGTGGGGCGCGACAGAAACGTCACCGGCCATCACCTCGGCGCACTGGAAGCTCGACGGCGCGGGCTGCATCGGCGCACCGCTGCCGGGGCTCGAACTCAAGTTCGTGCCCAACGGCCAGAAGCTCGAGATGCGCGTCAAGGGCGTCTCTGTATTCCCCGGCTATCGCCATGCACCGCGCGAAACCTCTGAAGCCTTCGACGAAGAGGGCTACTACCGCATCGGCGATGCGGGCTACCTGGCCGATCCCGAGCATGCCGAACGCGGCGTGATCTTCAACGGCCGCGTGGCCGAAGACTTCAAGCTGTCGAGCGGCACCTGGGTGTCGGTGGGCACCCTGCGCGTCAAGCTGGTGTCGATGCTGGCGCCCCATGTGCAAGACGTGGTGCTCACAGGCCATGACAGCGACGAGATCGGCATGCTCGTGTTTCCCGCGCCGCAGGCCGAACCGCAGGCACTGGCCGCGCGCATCGCCGAGGTGCTGCGCACGCTTCGCGAGGAAGGCGCAGGTTCTTCCCAGTGCCCCACGCGCGCACTGGTACTCGCCGAGCCGCCGAGCCTGGACGCGGGCGAGATCACCGACAAGGGCTACATCAATCAGCGCGCGGTGCTCACGCGGCGCGCAGTTGAAGTCGCGCGGCTGCATGCCGGCGCGCACAATGACCTGCAGGTGATAAAGCTGCGCAGTTGAACCGCTGCAAGGAGAAGGCGGTCAGCGGGAAACGCCAGGCGATCTTTGCGGCTGAGGCGGCACCGTCTTCTTCTTCGCGGGCTCCTCCTCGCCGAACAGCTTTTCCACCTGCTGCCCGATGCGCGCCCCGAGGGCCGTGCCCACGCCCGGCAGCACCGCGGTGCCGACCGCCGCACCGGCCAGCGCACCGCCCGTCAGCGACACCTCGGGATCGCTCATGCTTCCACCCACCTTGAGCGGCACGCCGACCACGCCGTCGACAAGATCGACCGCCACCTCGCCGTCCAGCTTGCGGTTGAAGAGCTTGAGGTTGCCGCTGGCGGTGAGCAGGCCGGAGCGGGCCTTGAGCCCCGTGTAGCGCATCACGATGCCGTCTTCGCCGCCTTGCGTGTCAAGGGTGCCCGTGAGTTCGTCGAGCGGCGTGGTGCCGCCGCGGCTGATGCCGGCGGTGGTCACGGCCTTGGCCAGGTCGAGCCGGGTGAGCGTCGCGGGCTTCACCGAGAAGGTGGTGCGCGTGTGCAGGCTGCGGATCAGCGCGCCGAGCTCGCCGGCTTGGGCCACCAGCGTGGTCTGGCCCGAAAACTTGCCCGCTACGGCGGTTCGTCGGCCAAAGGCGTGCACCAGCCCTTCGATGTCGATCTGCCGGGGCTCGAGTTCGGCCGATACGCGCATCGTGTCGTCGGGCAGCAGCTCGAAGAGGGAGACGCCGTTCCACGTGCCGCCGCCCACGTCGATGCGGGTGCGCCACCGGTCCCGGTCGGCTTCTCGGTCCAGGCGCAGCCGCGCGGGAGGCGAGGCGCCGGCGCGTTCGAGGCGCGCCTGGCGCGGTCGCCAGCCGGTGTCGAAAACAACGTCGCCGTCATAGGCGAGTTCGATGCCGCGCCGGTCGATCCAGACGATGTCGCGCCAGCGCAGCTTCTCGAGCGGAATGGGCGCCAGCGCCCATGGCGCCGGCAGCGAGAACAGGTGGCCTGCCTCCTTCGGCTTGGGCCCCTTGCCGCGGAAGGCGCGCACCGATTCGCGCGGCAGCACCAGGCTTTCGATCTCGGCCTCGTCGATGGCGACGACCCTTTGCAGCAGCTTCCGGAGCTTGAGCTGGAGCGTGATGCGGCGCAGCGTGATGGGGCGCGCCTGATCGGTGGCGACCTGGGACAGCACCAGCACCGGGCTGGGCCAAAGCGCCCAATGCGCGCCGCCGATCTTCAAGCCGATGCCGAAGCGCTTTTCGAACGCTTCGGAAATCCGCACGGCCACTTCCTCGTCGCTGGGCAAACGGGTGCTGGCCACCCACACCAGCGCGCCGGTGCCGAGCAGCAACACCGCGGCAATGCCGATGAGCCAGCGTCTGACGGGGTGCTTCATCGGACCAACTTAGCACGCGAAGGCGACTGCGGTTGTCAGCCGCCATCGCTATAGTTTCCGGAACTTGTAGTGGAGACAACCTCATGCGCATCTGGAAGAAAGACATCTCGGTCGAAGAGCTGACCCGCAACCACATCGGCACCGCCGTCTCGACGCTGGGCATGGAGTTTTTGGAGGTGGGCGACGACTTCATCCGCGCCCGCGTGCCGGTGGACGAGCGCACCCGGCAGCCCTACGGCATCCTGCATGGTGGGGTGTCGGTGGTGCTGGCCGAAACGCTGGGCTCCTGCGGCGCGCACTACTCGGCCCCCGAGGGAGACCGGGCCGTGGGCCTGGACATCAACGCCAACCACATCCGCTCTGCCACCAGCGGCTGGGTCACGGGCACTGCGCGGCCGGTGCATCGGGGGCGCACCACGCAGGTGTGGCAGATCGACCTGACCAACGACGCCGGCGAATTGACCTGCGTCTCGCGCATCACAATGGCGGTGCTGCCGCCGCGCTAGGCAAGCAAGAAGACCCGCCCGACACACACCGGGCGGCAGCGGGCCGGAAGAAGCCCCTCAAAAACACAAGACGAGGAGAAAGCAAACTCATGAGCAATCTATTCAGCTGGCGCGAAGTCGCCGCCACCGAAGGACGCGTGGTCGCGCCCGACGAACGCCTGCCCTGGCTGCAGACCGGCGCCATGGGCGTGCAGCACGTGATCGCGATGTTCGGCGCCACGGTGCTGGCGCCCATCCTGATGGGCTTCAACCCCAACATCGCCATCCTGATGAGCGGCATCGGCACGCTGATCTTCTTTTTGGTGACGGGCGGCAAGGTGCCCAGCTACCTGGGCTCGAGCTTCGCGTTCATCGGCGTGGTGATCGCGGCCTCCGGCTATGCGGGCAAGGGGCCCAATGCCAACATCGCGGTGGCGCTCGGCGGCATCGTGGCCTGCGGAGTGATCTACATCCTCATCGGCGCCCTGGTGCAGGCCATTGGCACTGGCTGGATCGAACGCTTCATGCCACCGGTGGTCACGGGCGCGGTGGTGGCGGTGATCGGGCTCAACCTGGCGAGCGTGCCGATCAAGAACATGGCGGCCAGCAATTTCGATTCCTGGATGCAAGCCGTCACCTTCCTTTGCGTGGGGCTGGTGGCCGTGTTCACGCGCGGCATGCTGCAGCGCCTGCTGATCCTGATCGGGCTCATCCTGGCCACTGTGGTCTATGCGCTGCTGACCAACCTCATGGGCATGGGCAAGCCGGTCGACCTGTCCGGCATCGTCAATGCCGCGTGGTTCGGCATGCCGACCTTCACCGCCCCAGTGTTCACCACCAACGCCATGCTGCTGATCGCACCCGTGGCCATCATCCTTGTGGCGGAAAACCTCGGCCACCTGAAGGCGGTCACGGCCATGACGGGCCGCAACCTCGACCCCTACATCGGCCGCGCCTTCATCGGCGACGGCATTGCCACCGTGGTGAGCGGCGCCGCCGGCGGCACGGGCGTGACCACGTATGCCGAAAACATCGGCGTGATGGCGGCCACACGCATCTATTCGACGGCGGTGTTCGTGGTGGCCGCGCTCATTGCGCTGGTGCTGGGCTTCAGCCCGAAGTTCGGCGCGCTGATCCAGGCGATTCCGCTGCCGGTGATGGGCGGCGTGAGCATCGTGGTGTTCGGCCTCATCGCCATCGCTGGCGCCAAGATCTGGGTCGACAACAAAGTCGATTTCTCGCAGAACAAGAACCTCATCGTGGCCGCGATCACGCTGATCATCGGCACCGGCGACTTCACGCTCAAGTTCGGCGATTTCGCAATGGGCGGCATCGGAACCGCGACTTTCGGTGCGATCATTCTTTACGCACTTCTGGGCAGAACGCGCAACGCTTCCACCCTTTCAAAGTGAAACGCCTTGCAATAAATGTTCTGCCAAGTGGTTGAAGCAGGGCCCGGTCACTGCCCGGAAGCCCGCGCCCGTTAGACTTCAACGCTTTTCGCACCGACGTTTTCCAATGGCCGATGTCTCCGCCGCGCGCACCAAGGCGGTTTTCGAATTCAAGAGCGCCACGCTGCCGCTGATCGCAGTGATCCTCAAGACGGCCGACCTGGCCGTGCTGGCCGAGGCGCTCGACGCCCAGTTGGCCGATTCGCCCGATTTCTTCGAGCAGGAGCCGGTGGTCATCGACCTCTCGCAGCTGCAGCCGGAAGAAGAAGGCGGCGAGGAACCCGCAGCGCTCGACTTCGCGGCGCTGCGCGGCCTGCTGGCGCGCCACCAGACGCAGCCCATTGCGGTGCGCGGGGGTAACGACGCCCAGAATGCGGCGGCCCGCGCGGCCGGACTCTCGCTCACGGCCATGCCGGTGGCTCCGGCGCCGCGTTCCCCCGCGCCGCCCGCCGCATCGCCAGCACCCGCCAGCGAAGCGCCGCAGATCGTGCGCGAAGTGCCGGTGCCGGCCAACGGCACGCTCCTGATCGACAAGCCGCTGCGTTCGGGCCAGCAGGTCTACGCGCGTGGCGGCGACGTGGTGGTGACGGCGGTGGTGAGCTTTGGTGCCGAGGTGATCGCCGACGGCAACGTGCACGTGTATGCGCCGCTGCGGGGCAAGGCGATTGCCGGCGCGCGGGGCAATACCGAGGCGCGCATCTTCTCGACCTGCATGGAAGCGCAGCTGGTGGCCATTGCGGGCATCTATCGCACCAACGAAGTGCCGCTGCCCGATCCGGTGCTCGGCAAGCCGGCGCAGATACGCCTGGACGGCAAGAAATTAGTGATCGATCCGATCTGATGCGCCGCGGCGCATTCGAAAAACCAACAACCGAATCGAAACAAGAAGGAATGGCAATGGCCAAAATTGTGGTGGTGACCTCAGGCAAGGGCGGCGTCGGAAAGACCACGACGAGCGCCAGCTTCGCGTCGGGCCTCGCGCTCGCCGGCAAGAAGACGGCGGTGATCGACTTCGACGTGGGCCTGCGAAACCTCGACCTCATCATGGGCTGCGAACGCCGCGTGGTGTATGACCTGATCAACGTGATCCAGGGCGAAGCCAACCTGAGCCAGGCGCTCATCAAGGACAAGCAGTGCGACAACCTGTTCGTGCTGGCGGCCTCGCAAACGCGCGACAAGGAAGCGCTCACGCAAGAGGGCGTCGAAAAGGTGCTGACCGACCTGGCCGCCATGGACTTCGACTACATCGTGTGCGATTCGCCCGCGGGCATCGAAACCGGCGCGATGATGGCCATGCACTTTGCCGATGAGGCACTCGTGGTGACCAACCCCGAGGTATCCTCGGTGCGCGACTCCGACCGCATCCTGGGCATGCTGAGCAGCAAGACCAAGCGGGCGAAGGAAGGCGGCGACCCCATCAAGGAGCACCTGCTGATCACCCGCTACAACCCCAACCGCGTGGCCGGCGGCCAGATGCTCTCGCTGGAAGACATCCAGGACATCCTGCGCATCAAGCTGATCGGCGTCATTCCCGAATCGGAAAGCGTGCTGCAGGCGTCGAACCAGGGCGTGCCCGCCATCCACGACAAGGAAACCGACGTGGCCAAGGCCTACAGCGACGTGGTGGCGCGCTTCCTGGGCGAAGACAAGCCCATGCGCTTCGTCGATGCGGAAAAGCCGGGCTTCTTCAAGCGAATTTTCGGAGGCAAGTAGGCCATGTCCTTTTTCTCGTTCCTGCTCGGCGAAAAGAAGAAGACGGCCAGCGTCGCCAAAGAGCGGCTGCAGATCATCCTCGCGCACGAGCGGTCCAGCCTCAGCGGCAAGAAGCGCCCCGACTACCTGCCCGACCTCCAGCGCGAGCTGATGGCGGTGATCTCGAAGTACGTGAAGATCAATGCCGAGGACATCAAGGTCCACCTGGAAAAGCAGGACGACCTCGAAGTGCTCGACATCAAGATCGAACTGCCCGACGCGACGCCCTCGCCGGCACGCTGATCGAACACGCGGGGGGCGGCGCAGCCCTCCCGTTTCAGTTCAGGGCTCAGCTCAAGGCTGCGCCACGAAGCGCGCCACCTGCCGCAGCACGTCCTCTTCCTTGAGGATGCGGCGGTGTCCCAGCCCCTCCGTGGCCACGAGCCGCGCCCCCTTGATGGCATCGCGGTAGGCCTCCGCGTCGGCAAAGCGGTTCACGCGATCATCGCGGTCATGCACGATCAGCGTCGGCTGCACGATGCGCGGACCGACAGCCGGTGGCTCCAGCTGCGCCATCAAGAGGCCTTCCCGCGCTTCGAACAGCCGTTGCATTGCAAGCCGCGTCGCCTCGCTCAGCCCGAACGTGTGCGCGAAGTAGCGCGTGAATTCGCGCGCCGAAGCCGGTGGTGCGAGCAACACCAGCCGCTCGGCGCGCAAGCCCTGCGCGGCGGCCAACCCCAGCGCGTTGGCGCCCATCGAATGCGCGACCGCTGCGCGGAGGGTATGGCCGTCTGCGACGAGCCTTGCAACCACATACGAGATGGCACGGGCGAACTGCGGCGAGTTGCTCATGATGCCCGCGCTGCGGCCGTGGGCCGGCAGCTCGAGCAGCACGGGCCGCAGGCCTTCATCGGCCAACACCTTGGCCAACGACAGCATCTGACCGGCGTGCCCGCCCCAGCCATGCACCAGCAGCACGATGGGCGCCGATTCCGCACCTGAATCCTGCGTGGCCAGGTGATAGAGGCCGAGGCTCGCGTTTTCGAAGGCCCAATCTTCGCGACGCCAATCGGCGCCGGGCGCCTGCCCGCGGTAGAGCCACTTGGGCGGCAGCGGCGTGCCGAAGAGCCGGTAGGCGGCTTGCACTCCCAGTGCAGGCCACACGCGCTGCGCGGTGGTCAGGCCGAAACGCAGGGTGCGCATTACACGACTGGGGCGGTAGTAGTTCGACTGCGCGGCGTGCGCGGCCGCGGAGGTTGTAGTGCTGCTCGTCATGCAATGGCTCCTTCGGTTCAGTACCAAACCCAGTCTTCGTTGCTGCGCGGCAGGCTGTGCAATGACTCTCGGACGGTTTCAGCGCCAATGGCGCCCAGGTAGACGGCAAGGCAGAGGGCAATGATCAGCATGGTGCTTCTCCTTTTATCGCACGACTGTGCGAAATTAGAATACAGAAAGACGAATGAAAGTGCATGGCGCCGTGATCAGGCGCGGTAGCTGGAAAGAAGCCGCTGCCAGGTCTGCTTGGCGCGGTCGGCGGCTTGGGGGTCGCGCAGAAAGCGCGCGTCATGCAGCAAGCCCATGATGAGGCCGTTGAGTTCGCTGACGACCTGCGCGGCGTCGGTGTCGGCGCGCAGTTCGCCGGTCTCCACCGCCTGCAGCACGGTGCGGCGCAGGGCGGCGCGCCAGCGCGTGATCTCGGCGAGCAGCAGGTCGCGCAGCTCGCCTTCGCGGTCGTCGTATTCGAAGGCGCCGGCCATGTAGATGCAGCCGGTTTCGGCCTCGATGTCGCGCGTGCGCGCGATCCATCGGTCGACGATATCGTTGAGCCGGGCCAGGCCCTTGGGCTTTTGCATGGCCGGCACAAACACGTCAGCGAGGAAGCGGCGGCCGTACTCTTCGATCACCGCCTTCTGCAACGCCTCTCGCGAGCCCACCCGTGAGAACACGCCGCTCTTGGAGAGCGCCAAGCGGCTGGCCACGGCCTGGAGCGTGATTGCTTCCAGGCCTTCGGTCAGCGCGAGATCCATCGCCGCGCCGACGATGGCGGTGCGGGTGAGTTCGCTTTTCTGGGTTTTGGCGTCCATGGCTGCAACTTTAGCACAGTCGTGCGAAATTGCAAATGCACCTTGCAGAGACGCTCCAATCGATGCGGCACAGATGATTTGCTCATGTGAAACCAACAAACGCATCGTTCCCCGCATAAGCACTTGTGCCGAGAATCGCCGCTCGGCCCGTCCGGGCCTTCTCCTTCCGATCCTTCGCACCAGATGAACTTCCAACAACTGCGCTCGGTACGCGAGGCCGTTCGTTGCGGCTTCAACCTGACCGAGGTCGCCCACACCCTGCACACCTCCCAACCGGGGGTGAGCCGGCAGATCCGCGAGCTGGAGGAGGAACTGGGCATCGAGCTTTTCGTGCGCGCCGGCAAGCGGCTCACCGGGCTCACCGAGCCAGGCGGCCACGTGCTGCCGATCATCGAACGCATGCTGATGGAAAGCAGCAACCTGCGGCAGGCGGGGCAGGAGTTCGTGGCGCAGCAGAGCGGGCTGCTCTCGGTGGCAGCCACGCATTCGCAGGCGCGCTACGCCATGCCGGTGGCGGTGCAGGAATTTCGCGCGCAGTTTCCCAACGTGAAGCTGCACCTGCACCAGGGCTCGCCCAAGCAAATTGCGCAGATGCTGATCGACGGCGAGGCCGACGTGGGCATTGCGACCGAGGCGCTGGGCGACTACCCCCAGCTGGTGGCCCTGCCCTGCTACCGCTGGACGCACTCGGTAGTGGTGCCGCCGGGCCATGCGCTGCTCGATGCGCCGCTGACGCTCGAGGCGCTCACGCGCCATCCGCTCATCACCTACGACACCGGCTTTACCGGCCGCTCGCGCATCGACGAGGCCTTTGCGCAGCGCGGGCTCACACCGCACATCGTGCTCGCGGCCATGGACGCCGACGTGATCAAGACCTACGTGCAGCTAGGCATGGGCGTGGGCATCGTCGCCGGCGTGGCCTACGAGGCCGAGCGCGACACGCAATTGCGCGCGCTCGATGCGGGCCGGCTGTTCGGCATCAACCTGACCAAGCTGGCGGTGCGGCGCGGCAACTACCTGCGCAGGTACGTCTACTCGTTCATCGAGTCGTTTGCACCGACCTTGACGCGCAGCGTGGTCGAAAAGGCTCTGGGCGATGAAGCGAAGGGCTCGCACTACGAAATCTAGCGCTGGCGCAACGGATTCAACGCTTGCCGACACAGGATTAAAAAAGAAGCTGGCTGCTTCACACAGGCAGCGTACATTCGGGTTAATTCCTTGGCTTCCCGGAACGGATCAGCAATGGCATCGACCCCGCAGCAGCAACAGCAGCAAACCAAGGCCGCCCAGAAGGCCGCCGACGCCGCCGAACGGCGTGAGCGGCTCAGACGGGCACTGCCTGCCACCGTCGAACTGCTGCAAAGCCGCCAGGCGGACCGCATCGACGACGCCGACATCGATGCGTATGTGAGCCTTAACTGGCTCGAGTGGCACGGCGGTGGTTTGCGGCTCACCATCACCGGGCGCAATGTCTGCGCCCAGTCGCTGCCCACCGTGGCAGCCTGAGGGCTTTACCCCTCTCCAAAAAAACAAAGACCGCCGCAGGAAGCCCTGCGGCGGTCTTGAATGAAGCTTCGCGCGTGGCGCGCCGCGCTCCTTGTCTTTACTGGTTGCCCACGATGATCTGCGCGATCAGACCGGTGGCAATGGCCGCGAGCACGTAGTCGCCGCCCACGCCCACCCACTGGTAACCGCGAGGGGGGGCCTGCAGCTGGTAGGCCCGGTAGTCGTTCACCACGTAGTTGCGACCGCGGTACTCGTGAGGCACGCGTCCGCCGCGGCGCCACTCTGCGTGCGGCTGCGGGTAGCCGCGGCGATCGAACTGGCGGCCTGGACGGTAGTCCTCGCGGCCGTAGTGATTGCCACCGCGGTTGTCGTGCCGGTCGAATCGACGGTCCTGTTGTTCGTGGCGGCCGTTGCCCTGCTCGTAGCGGCCGTGACCTTGATCGTTGCCGCGGTCATGGCCGCGATCGTGGCCACGGTCCTGCGCGAAGGCACTTCCCGCCGCCATGCACATCGCGAGTGCCGCAGCAGCGACGGCCATGCTCTTTGAATTGATGATCATCTGGAACTCCTTCGTGTTGATGACGAGTCCATTGTCAGTGGCGCTTGTGTCTGCCCGGAGCACATCAGGTCGCCGTCAGGTGAAATGAGGTAAGCGCTGGTATCGCGGCGGCGCGTTGTCCTTCAACAAGGGGCGTAGCGGTTGACCACGACGCCGCATTCGTAGGCATTGGCGCCGAGCAAGCGCAACTTGTGGCCGTTGCGCTGGTCGTGAAACACCGAGCGACCACCGCCCACGGCCGTCGGATTCACGAAGAACTGAAACTCGTCGACGAGCCCTTCGGCGACGAGCGACGATGCAAAGCCGGCGCCGCCGATGCAGAGGATGTTGGCGCCCGGCTGCCGCTTGAGCGCATTCACTTCGTCGGCCATGCTCCCTGCTGCAATTTTGGTGCGTGGCCACCGCGATGCCTTGAGCTTGTTCGTGAGCACGACCTTGCGCGCATCGATCACTTTTTGTGCGAAGGCATAGTGCGGATCAGCGGCGTGGCTTCTTGCGACTCGGCCCCAGTGGTCGAGATAGCCTTCCTCGATGATCTTGCGGCTCAGAAGAATGGTATCGACGGACTCGAAGACTTCATTGAAGTACCGCCTGAGCGCGTCGTCCCAGTTCCAGCGATCGCCCCAACCCCACAGTTGCCAATCGAGGCCGGGGTTGGCAGCTGCGACGCAGCCATCGACCGACATCTGCATTTGCAGGACAAGCTTTCTCACGAGGTTTCTCCTTCGGGGACGCTTGCCAGGCAACTGCTCCTGATTTGCAACCAGTTGAAGTATTGAAGAACTGCTGCGAAAATGCAAGCAGTTTCAAAACGAGAGCGATATTGCGATGGCGAACCAGCAGAAATCCCAGTGCCCCATCAACCTGTCGCTCGAGGTCTTCGGCGACCGTTGGAGCCTGCTCATCGTTCGCGACATGATGTTTGCGGGCAAGCGGCACTTCAGGGAGTTCTTGCAGTCCGACGAAGGCATCTCCTCGAACATCCTCACCGAGCGCCTGGGCACGCTTGTGGAGCACGGCGTGCTCCACAAGGCTGACGACCCCACGCACAAGCAGAAGGCCATCTACAGCCTGACACCCATGGGCATCGACCTGCTGCCGGTGGTGGCGCAGATCGGCATCTGGGGGCGCAAGCACCAGCCCGTCACGCGCGAGAGCGCAACGGCCGCGGCCGCCATGGAAAAAGGTGGGCCGGTGCTCTGGAAGCAGATGCAGGCGGATCTGCGCAAGACGCACGCCGCCGCGCGCAAGGGCTGAGACCGGCGCTTCATTGAATGCGTTTAAGCTCGCGGCCAGCATGAAGCGACGACACCTTTTCCACCTGCTGGCCGGCATGTCCGCAGCCGCCACGCTGGCCGCCTGCGGCAAGCGCAAGCCCTCCGCCGCCGCATTGAAATCCGACGCCCGCGTGCTCGCGCTGGGCGACAGCCTCACCTTCGGCTATGGCGCACCTCCCGAGGCGGCCTGGCCCGTGAAACTGGGCGAGCTCACCGGCTGGCAGATCGACAACGCGGGCATCAATGGCGACACCTCGGCCGGGGCGCTGGAGCGCCTGCCGTCGCTGCTGGCGGCGGGCAGCTACGACGCCATCCTCATCGGCATCGGCGGCAACGACATGCTGCGCGGCGTGTCGCCCTCTGCCACGCGCGACAACCTTGCGGCCCTCGTGAGCCAGGCGCGCGCGCACACACCCCATGTCGCGCTGCTGGCCACGCCCTCGCCCGATGCGATGCGCGCGGCTGTCGGATCGCTCAGCGACGCGCCGTTCTACGACGAGGTCGCGAAGTCGGGGCAGGCGCTGCTCGTCGCCAATGTGTATTCGAGCGTGCTGTCGGACGCCTCGCTGCGCTCCGACCGCATCCATGCCAACGCCAAGGGCTATGCCAAGGTTGCGCAGCAGCTCGCGGACCAGCTCAAGGCCGCGGGCTGGCGCTGACGAGACTCAAGCAGCAGCGGCGCGCAGCAGGTCGACGTAGGCGCCCTGCACCAGGTGGCCGGGTGCAATGCCGAGTTGCGCCATGAGCGCATGCGCTTCGGCCACGCCGTCTTCAGCGGGCTCGCCCTCTTTCAGCACCACCTCGAGTTCGAGGAATTCGCCCAGGCCCTCCACGCGGTCGAGGTGCAAGCGCGTGCGGCCCACGATGAAGAGCCGGCGCTGCTTGCGCACACGGCCGGCCTGGCCCCAGGCCAGCGTGAGCGACTCGCGCAGGGTGTCGGGCGTGGTGGTGGGCGAGATCAGATAGAACGACTCTTTCGGGCCGCTGCTGTTCGCGCGGCGGTAGAAGATCAGCTCCGCATGGTCGGGCGCGAAGGTGCGCAGCTTGAGGCGATCGGCGCTGTTCTCGCAGCGAAAGAACGTGTCGTCCTGCGCGATTTCGATCGGGCCTGAATCAGCCAGCTTTGCGGCGATGAGCGCCACGCGTTCCACGCTGTCGATGCGGGCCTTGATCTCTATGTTTCGTGCCATCTCGGTCGTGCTGTTGAGGCTTGCTTGTGTTCGGGGTACGTGCACAGGACACCGGGTACTCCCCTCCGCGAATGTCCCCCGGCCTGCGGCCTCCTCCTTTATTTCGCTGCGCGGAGCACCCGATGCCCTGCGCACGAAAAGCACTGCTGGTGTGCGGCCGATCAACCACCGCTTTGAACAACGATCCCGTCGATGGGGTGCCTTGCGCAGCGAAATAAAGGAGGAGCCCGAAGGGCGGGGGACATTCGCGGAGCAAGGTACCCCGTCGGCGGGATCGCGCCCTGATGATGATGATCAGGGCGCGTTGCCTTGCGGCCCCACCGGCGGCGGCGCAGTGCGGCCGCTGGAGCCGGGCGCTAGCTTGCGGCCGAAGGACTCGCCCACCCTGCGCACCGGCCGGCTGGCTTTTTCCGAGACGTTGTTGACACCGCGCCGCGTGGCGTCTTCGGCGCGGTCGATGCCCCGGCCGGCGGCGTTGGTGCCGCGCTGCACGCTGTTCACGACCTTGCTGTCACGCGGCGGCGGCGGGAGGGTGTGCGCGGGCTGGACCTTGGGTGGGTTGTCGGCGCTCTGGGCGTGAACGGCAGTGGCGGACAGCAGCAGGAGCGCGGCGCTCGCAGCAGCCAGTGCGAATGAATGAGCAGGCATCTTCTTGGTCATGAGGGGCTTCCTTCCTTGTCGTCAGACTGGTCGGCATCCGATGCTTCTGCGGCAGCGCGCGCCATGCGCTCGCTCTTCCAGTACACGTCGTCGCCGCCGTCCATCCGGTTGAGCACGCGCGCAAGCACGAAGAGCAGGTCGCTGAGCCGGTTGAGATATTGACGCAAAGCATCGTTGAGTTCCGCCGTGGCGCCGAGAGCCACTACCGCGCGCTCGGCCCGCCGCGCCACCGTTCGGCACACGTGCGCGAGCGAGGCCGCGCGCGTGCCCGCGGGCAAGATGAATTCAGCCAGGCGCGGCAAGGCGGCGTTGTGCTCGGCCAGCGCGTTGTCGAGCTGCAGCAGCGCGTCGGCCTTCAGCAGCGTGTAGCCTGGCATCGAAAGCTCGCCGCCAAGGTTGAAGAGCTGGTGCTGCACGTCGACGAGCAGCTCGCGCACGGGCTCCGGCATGGGCTCGCAGAGCAGCACGCCGATTTGCGAGTTGAGCTCGTCTACGTCGCCCATGGCGTGCACGCGCAGGTGGTCCTTGGGCACGCGCGTGTTGTCGCCGAGGCCGGTGGTGCCGTCGTCGCCGGTGCGGGTGGCGATCTGGGAAAGTCGGTTGCCCATGGGCGCTCCTGTTGTGCCTGTTTTATCGCAGGATGGTCGCCGCGTCGATCTTGCCGGCCAGCCATTGCAGGCCCGCCAGATGCTGCTGGTCGTGGCTGCAGAGGTAGTGAATGAGGCTGCGCATCGTGAGCGGTCCGTAGCCCTCGAACACGGCGGTGCGCGCCAGTTGCGCATCGCTCAGGCTCGAGATGATTTCCATGGTTTGCGCACGCGCGGTCCTGAACTCGGCCAGCACCTTGGCCGCGTCGGCCATGCCATAGGCGCGTGCAATGGCAAGCGGCTCGCTGTCGATCGAAGCCAGCGTGGGATTGCGCTCTTCCAGCGTGCGGCGAAAGCGGACGTGGTAGCCCTCGATCTCGATGTCGCGCACATGGCAGAGTTGTTCGATGGCGGTGAAGGCTTCGCTCGGAACGCCCTCCCACGAGGTCGGCGCCCAATGCCGGAACGCATCGGGAATGGCCGCGTAGTGGGCGGCGAGTTGCGACGGAAAGGCCGCGAGTGTGCTGAGGGTCGTAGGGTTCATGGTGCTTTCGAAGCGCATTATGGTGCTCGCTCCGTAAAATGGCCGGACAGAGCCCCGCCCTCACCTTCTCCAGGAGACGCCCGATGAACGCACCGACCCAAACCTCGCACCTGATGCCGGAGCTTCATCTGCGCGACGTACCCGACAGCCTGATCGAAGGGCTGAAAGCACGCTTCGGCGCCAACTGCTCCACGGCCATGGCGGTGCGCACGCAGCATGGGCGCGACGAGTCCTCGTTCGACGCCCCGCCTCCTTCGGCCGTGATCTTTGCCGAGAGCACACAGGACGTGGCCGACGCCGTGAAGCTCGCCAGCGAGCACAGCGTGCCGGTCATTCCCTTCGGCGTGGGCTCATCGCTCGAAGGCCATCTGCTCGCGGTGCAGGGCGGCATCAGCATCGACGTGTCGCGCATGAACAAGGTGCTCTCGGTCAATGCGGACGACCTCACGGTCACGGTGCAACCTGGCGTCACGCGCAAGCAGCTCAACGACGACATCAAGAGCACGGGCCTGTTCTTCCCCATCGACCCGGGCGCTGACGCCTCCATCGGCGGCATGACGGCCACGCGCGCGAGCGGCACAAACGCCGTGCGCTACGGCACCATGCGCGAGAACGTGCTGGCGCTCGAAGTCGTGACCGCGGCGGGTGACGTCATCCGCACCGGCACGCGCGCCAAGAAGTCGTCCGCGGGCTACGACCTCACACGCCTCATGGTGGGCAGCGAAGGCACGCTGGGCGTGGTCACCGAGGTCACGCTGCGCATCTATCCGCTGCCCGAAGCGGTGTCGGCCGCGATCTGCTCGTTCCCGAGCATCGAGGCCGCGGTGCGCACCACCATCGAAACCATCCAGCTCGGCGTGCCGATCGCGCGGGTCGAGCTGATCGACGTGAACACGGTGCGCATGGTGAACGCCTATGCCAAGCTCAACCTGCGCGAAGAGCCGATGCTGCTGATGGAATTCCACGGCTCGCCGGCCGGCGTGAAGGAACAGGCCGAGACCGTGCAGGAGCTCGCCAGCGGCCACGGCGGCAATGCCTTCGAATGGGCCAGCACGCCGGAGGAACGCACCCGGCTGTGGACAGCCCGGCACAACAGCTACTTCGCGGCCGTGCAGTCGCGCCCGGGCTGCCGCGTGATCTCGACCGACACCTGCGTGCCCATTTCGCGCCTGGCCGACTGCCTGCTCGACTCCGTGGCCGAGGCCGATGCCAGCGGCATCCCCTACTTTCTGGTCGGCCACGTGGGCGACGGCAATTTCCACTTCGGCTATCTGCTGGACCCGAACATTCCTGAAGAGCGCGTGAAGGCCGAGGAACTGAACCATGCGCTCGTGAGCCGCGCGCTGGCGCTCGAGGGCACCTGCACCGGCGAGCACGGCGTGGGGCTGCACAAGATGGACTTCCTGGTGACCGAAGCGGGCGTGGGCGCGATCGACATGATGCGCACGATCAAGCGCGCGCTCGACCCGAAGAACATCATGAATCCCGGCAAGATCTTCGCGCTCTGACCCGGCCCATTCAGGCCCCCATGAAAAAGCCCGGCGGCTCGCGAGAGCCCCGGGCTTTTTTGCGGCTGGCCGCACCCTCTTATCGGCGGCGGCGTGCGGGTGCCGGCTGCTCCGGCGGCACGTACGTTTGCGAAGGGGCTGCGCCGCCGTCCACGCCCAGCCGGCCGCCGCCGCCAAGGCCCTGGCCGCGCACGGTCTGCGCCTTGTAGTTGCGCAGCGAGCGAACCATCTGGTTGAAGGCGTCCATGAACGCCGCGGCAATCACTTTGCCTTGCGCCGTATTGGTATAGCCGCCGAGATTGCCGCCGGCGCGGGCGCCGAACACCGAGCCGAAGGCGCCGAAGTCGGTCTTGGAGGCGCTGCCTTCCGATGCTGCGACCTGCACGCCCGAGCGGTTGTCGATGAGCGTCAGGAGCGCGCTGGCCTCCTTGGTTTGCATGCTGCCGCCGACCGCAGCCAGGGCGCGCCCACGGTTGCCGCCGACCAAGCCGCCCAAGGCGCCGCCGATGCCCCCGGCATCGCTGTTGCTGAACACGATCTCGGGTGAGAGGCCGTAGTCGGACGCCACCATCTGGCCGCGGCCGAAGTTGCTGCCGCCGCGCATTTCGCCNCCGGCATCGCTGTTGCTGAACACGATCTCGGGTGAGAGGCCGTAGTCGGACGCCACCATCTGGCCGCGGCCGAAGTTGCTGCCGCCGCGCATTTCGCCCGACTGCTGCAGTGCGCGCTCGCGCGTCATGGCGTTCATGCCGGCCGCGCCGCGCTCGACCACCACGAAACAGTTCGACTGCTGGACCAGGAGGCGCAGCAGGTTGGCCGTGGGCGGCAGGCGGTATTCGCCGGTGAGGATGGTGTACCAGCCGGAGTTCACGTTCTCGATCAGCGAAACCGTGCCGAGCGGCGACTCGCAGCGCTCGAGCTGGCTGCTTTCGCCGGCAGTGGCCGACCCTGCCGCGCTGCCCGTNTTCACGTTCTCGATCAGCGAAACCGTGCCGAGCGGCGACTCGCAGCGCTCGAGCTGGCTGCTTTCGCCGGCAGTGGCCGACCCTGCCGCGCTGCCCGTGGCCATGGTCTTGGCCGACTGGCTGCCCATTTGCATGTCGGTGGTGACGCAGCCGGTCAAAAGCAGCGCACCCGCAGCCACGGCCGCGAATGGAAATTTTGTAGTGAACCTCATGATGACTCCCTCTCCTTGATATTTGGGTCGATGTGCCCGGCGAGGATACCCGTAAAAGATTGCAAGATCGATTAGACGGATGTCAGAGGGAGCCCGCCCGCGCCTAAGCCGTTCGGCGGATGCGTTCGATCAGTCCGTTGAGTGCTTCGATGGAGCCGAAGTGGATGGCGAGCTCCCCGCTCTCCTCGACCTTGCCGCCGCGCTTGCTGCGCTTCTTGATGCGCACCTCGACCTCGGCGGTGAGCAGGTCGGCCAGCTCTTCTTCCACCCGCTGCAGATCACGCGACTTTTCCCCGTCGTTGCTGCGGCGCGAGGGCGTGAGCGTGAACTCGGCCGCGAGCCGCTTCACCAGCGCCTCGGCTTCGCGCACCGACATCTTCTTGGCGGCGATCTGGTTGGCGGCGGTGATCTGCGTGCCGCGGTCCAGCGACAGCAGCGCGCGGGCGTGGCCCATGTCGATGTCGCCGGCCATCAGCATCTGCTGCGCTGGTTCGGCCAGGTTCAGCAGCCGCAGCAGGTTGCTGGCGGCGCTGCGCGAGCGGCCCACGGCCTGGGCGGCCGCCTCGTGAGTGAGCCCAAACTCCGAGACCAGGCGTTGCAGGCCTTGGGCTTCTTCGAGCGGGTTGAGGTCTTCGCGCTGGATGTTCTCGATCAGCGACATGGCCGCTGCGGCCTCGTTGGGCACGTCGCGCACCAGCACCGGCACGCGGTCGAGGCCCGCGAGCCGTGCGGCACGGAAGCGGCGTTCGCCGGCGATGATTTCGAACTCGGCGTTCTTGGCCTCAGCCGATTCTCCATCGAGGCGGCGCACGAGGATCGGCTGCATGATGCCCTGCGCCTTGATGCTCTCGGCAAGCTCGTACAGCGCGCCTTCGTCCATGCGGGTGCGCGGCTGGTAAACGCCCGCCACCATCTGATCGAGCATCAGCGTGGTGGGGTTCTGCGCGGCGGCGCCCTCTTCCATCCCTGCGTTGTCGACGGAATGCCCGGCCGTCGGGCCGAGCAGTGCTTCGAGGCCGCGCCCGAGGCCCTTGGGTTTCTTGGTCGCCATCAGTGCTTGTCTTTCGAGATTTCGTTCAATAGTTTCCGGCCTTCGGGCCAATCGCCCAGGCCGGATTCGGCATTCAGGTGACCGCCCGGGCCGGCGTCGACGAAGCGCGCGCGCCAGTCGGCCGCCAGCTGGCGCGAGCGCGCGGCGTCGCAATAGGGATCGTCGTTGGCGGCGACCAGCACCGCCGGAAATGGCAAGGGCTGGCGCACGATGGGAGCCCAGCCTGGAATGAGCTGGCGCAGGTCGTCGCGCTCCAGGTCACCGGGCGCGACCAGCAGTGCGCCTCGCACCTTGTGCGTGTTGCGCGAATGCGCGGCCCAGGCCGCGACGAGGATGCAGCCCAGACTGTGCGCGGCAAACACGAGCGGGCCGGGTGCGGCGAGCATTTCTTCCTCGAGCCGTGCAGACCAGTCGCCACGCAGCGGGCGCATCCACTCGTGCTGCTCGACGCGGCGGTCGCCGTATGCGGATTCCCACCGGGTCTGCCAATGGCCGAGGCCGCTGTTCTGCCAGCCCGGCAGCAAGAGGATGCGGGGGGTCGTCGTCGTCATCTGCTGGAAACTTGTTGGCGCAGGTCCATGATGGACCGCGTCAGAGGCTTTTTTCGCTGGTGGAATCGGGTGCGGCCGCCGGGGCCAGCACGTCTTCAGGAATGGCCAGGTTGGGCGCGCCGGCTGCGACCGGCGCAATCGGCGGCGCCACCGCATTCGATGCAAAGGCGCTGGCGGGCGGCAGCTTCTCGACCAGCTCCTTGGCAAAGGCGACAAAAGCCTGGCTTCCGCGGGCGTTCGGGTCGAACACCACGCCCGGCAGGCCGTAGCTCGGCGCCTCGGCCAGCCGCACGTTACGCGGAATGACCGTGTCGAACACCTTGTCGCCGAAGTGGGCCTTGAGCTGCTCGCTCACCTGCTGCTGCAGCGTGATGCGCGGATCGAACATCACGCGCAGCAGGCCGATGATCTGCAGGTTCTTGTTGAGGTTGGCGTGCACCTGCTTGATGGTGTTGACCAGGTCCGTCAGCCCCTCGAGCGCGAAGTATTCGCATTGCATGGGCACGATCACGCCATGCGCGGCGCACAGGCCGTTGAGCGTGAGCAGGCTCAGGCTCGGCGGGCAGTCGATCAGCACGAAGTCGTACTCGGCGCCCACCGCTGCCAGCGCGGTGCGCAGGCGCTTTTCGCGGCGGTCGAGTGCCACCATTTCGACCTCGGCACCGGCCAGCTCCCGGTTGGCGCCGAGCACGTCATACCCGCAGCCGCCCTCCACGAGCTTGTCGGCCTTCACGCGCGCCTCGGCAACGGAAGCCGACTCGAGCAGCACGTCGTACACCGTGAGCTCCAGCTGGCGCTTGTCGATGCCCGAACCCATGGTCGCATTGCCTTGGGGATCAAGGTCGATCATCAGCACCCGCTGGCCGACCTTGGCCAGGCCGGCGGCCAGGTTGACGGTGGTGGTGGTCTTGCCGACGCCGCCCTTTTGGTTGGCAATACAGAAAATCTTGGCCATAGGGAAATCAGCGGGAAATGGCGAGCTTGACGCCGAAGGCGATCAGGAAAACGCCCGCGAGCTTTTCGAGCGCACCCGAAATTCGTGGATTGGCGCGAATGCGTTCCGCAAGAAAGTGCGTCAGCAGCGTCGAGGTCAGGCCATACAGGAAGGTCAGTACCGCAATCGTCACCGCCATGGCGCCAAAGGTGGCCATGCCTTGGTGGCGCGCGGGGTCGACGAACAGCGGAAAGAATGCCATGTAGAACACGATCGCCTTGGGATTCAGCAAGGTGATCGCCAGCGCCTGGCGCAGGAAATGGCTGGGGCGAATGTTGAGGATCGGGGCCGCGCCGGGCTTGGCCAGCAGCATCTTGGCGCCTAACCAGGCAAGGTAAGCCGCGCCCAGCCATTGCACAGCCTTGAACGCTGCCGGATAGCCAGTCAGGACGGCAGCCACCCCGGCCACCGCAGCCCACATGAGGAACTGGTCGCCAATAATCACGCCCAGCGTTGCCGCCAATCCCCCGCGAATCCCACCTTTGCTGGTCGAGGTGATCAACGCGAGGTTGCCCGGACCGGGGATCAGTAGAAAGAGGACGATGGCGGCGACGAATGCGCCGTAGTCAGCGATGCCGAACATGGATTTGCCTCGGGAAAGAGAGCCAGGGGGAGGCGTCGAGTCTAAGCGAGGCGACCCCTGCGATCACCCTCCGCCGGCGGCTTTCACCAGCGTAGGCGTTTCTTTTTTGCCCGGTCAGGCGGCTTCCTTGCGTGCCCAGACAATGCAACGCTCTGCGTCCAGGCCAGGAACAGTCAATTGTTCCACGTGAAACACTGCGATACCGGCCGGTAACACGGCCAATTCTTCAGTCGGCACTTTGCCTTTCATGGCCAGCCAGACGCCACCGGGTGCCAACAGATGTCCCGAACCATTGAAGAAATCCGGCAGGGAAGCAAAGGCGCGGGAGCTGATGACTTCATAGCCGCCGGCAAGCGATTCGACGCGTGCGTGCAATCCGCGCAAGTTGGGCAACTCGAGCTCAGCGGCCACTTGCTGCACGAAAGCCGCCTTCTTGGCGACCGCATCGAGGCAGCTGACCTGGAGGTCTGGCCGCATGATGGCAATCACCACGCCCGGCAGGCCGCCACCCGAGCCCACGTCCAGCAGCTTGCCCTCCCCTGCCCACTCGCGTTGCAACGGCGGCACGGCCGCCAGACTGTCGAGCAGATGGTGCGTGAGCACGCTCGCAGCGTCGCGCAGCGCCGTGAGGTTGTAGACCTTGTTCCACTTGAGCATCAGCGTGCCGTAAGACAGCAACTGCTCCGCTTGGATATCGGACAAAGCGAGGCCCAAGGCTGCTGCACCTTGGCGCAGCGTATCGATGGGCGGGTTCATTGGGCGGACTGCGGTTCGGCTGGGGCTTCAGCGGCAGCGTCGCGGTCGAAAGCTTTGTGGCCGCCTTTTCGCAAATGAATCATCAGCAAGGAAATGGCAGCAGGCGTCACGCCCGAGATACGTGAAGCGAGCCCCAGCGTTTCAGGCCGATGCTTATCTAGCTTCTGCCGGACCTCGAAACTCAGTGCCTTGACCTGGCTGTAGTCGAAGTCGGACGGCATGCGCAGGTTTTCGAAGTGCGCTGCACGCTCGACTTCGTCGTGCTGGCGCTCGATATAACCCGAATACTTGGCCGAAATCTCGATCTGCTCGATCTCGATCTCGTTCAGCGCAGTGGACGCGCTGTACTTTCCACCGTCCAGCGACATCAGTGTTTGATAGTTCACGTCCGGCCGGCGCAACAGGTCGGCAAGGTTGTATTCGTGCTCGATGGCTTTACCAAGCACCCGCTCCGACTCAGCCGCCGGCAGGTTGCGCGGATTCACCCAGATCGATTTGAGTCGTTCTGTTTCACGTGAAACAACATCCCGCTTGCGACTGAAAGCATCCCAGCGCGCATCGTCGACCAAACCAAGCTTGCGACCTGCCTCGGTCAGGCGCATGTCGGCATTGTCTTCACGCAGCTGCAGCCGGAACTCGGCGCGGCTGGTGAACATTCGATACGGCTCAGTCACGCCCTTGGTGATCAGGTCGTCGACAAGCACGCCCAGGTAAGCCTCGTCGCGGCGGGGCAGCCACGCCTCTTCGCCCCGGCATTGCAGCGCCGCGTTGATCCCGGCAAACAAGCCCTGCGCCGCCGCCTCTTCGTAGCCGGTGGTGCCGTTGATCTGCCCGGCAAAGAACAGGCCCTTGACCGATCGGGTCTCAAAGCTGCTCTTGAGCTCGCGTGGGTCGAAGTAGTCGTACTCGATGGCATAGCCGGGCCGCAGGATGTGGGCGTTCTCCAGTCCGGGCATCGACCGCACCAGTTGGTACTGGATGTCGAAAGGCAGGCTGGTCGAAATCCCGTTCGGGTAGTACTCGTTGGTCGTCAGGCCTTCGGGCTCGAGAAAGATCTGGTGGCTTTCCTTGTCGGCAAAGCGGTTGATCTTGTCCTCGACGCTCGGGCAGTAGCGCGGACCGACGCCGTCGATCTTGCCGGTGAACATCGGGCTGCGGTCGAAGCCGGAGCGGATGATGTCGTGAGTACGCGCATTGGTGTGGGTGATCCAGCAGGCCATCTGCTGCGGATGCATGTCGGCCCGGCCCATGAAGCTGAATACCGGCATCGGCCCTGCCCCGCCCGGCATGCCGTCGCCCGGCTGCTCGGTGCACTTCGAGAAATCGATGGTCCGGCCGTCGAGGCGCGGCGGCGTGCCAGTCTTCAGGCGGCCCTGCGGCAGCTTCAATTCCTTGAGCCGTGCCGACAGGCTGATGGCCGGCGGGTCGCCCGCGCGCCCGGCCTGGTAGTTGTCGAGGCCCACATGGATGCGACCGTCAAGAAAAGTCCCCGCCGTGAGCACCACGGTGCGCGCGCGGAAGGCAATGCCCACCTGAGTGACGGCGCCCACCACCCGATCACCCTCCACCATCAAGTCGTCGACCGCTTGCTGGAACAGGCTGAGGTTCGGCTGGTTTTCGAGCCGGCGGCGAATCGCCGCCTTGTACAGCACCCGGTCGGCCTGCGCACGGGTCGCGCGCACGGCAGGGCCCTTGCTCGAATTGAGAATGCGAAACTGGATGCCCGCCTCGTCGGTGGCAATGGCCATGGCGCCGCCCAGCGCATCGACCTCTTTCACGAGGTGGCCCTTGCCGATGCCGCCGATCGATGGGTTGCAGCTCATCTGCCCCAGCGTCTCGATGTTGTGGGACAGCAGCAGCGTCTTGGCGCCCATGCGGGCAGCCGCCAACGCGGCCTCGGTGCCGGCATGGCCACCGCCAACGACGATGACATCAAATTCTTCGGGATACAGCATGAGAGAGGGGGCGCACTGACGCGTGCGCTGCGCAAAGGGGCACCAATTTTAATCGGGGGTACCCTTTTGCGGCGGGAATAAGGGCAACCGGTGCCGAGGCATTCCCAACCCTTGGCCGTCCCCATTCAAACTCAAAAGTTTGCTACATTATTTATAGCAAACTATTCAGTGCAGATGGGCTTCTCAGTCGGCTGCGCTAGCCAACTCTATGACTGGCACAGGCTTCTCGATACCCACGATCGCGCCGGTCGGCTGCGGCGCCGCTGCGGGAGGCACGCTTTCGTCCTGCACTTCGCGCACCCTGATGTCCTTGCCTGTCATCGTCACAGCGCCAAAGATGGTGCAGAAGGCCACGTCCTTGGCGTCGCGCCCGGTTCCCACGCGCACCAACCGATCGACCGGCGCCATGCGCGTCGGATCGAACAGCACCCATTGCCCGCCGAGCCAAGCTTCGAACACGGCATGAAAATCCTGCGGCGGCTCGTCGAACCAAACGTAGCCCACCACCAGCCGGGCCGGAATATTGAGCGCACGGCAAAAGGTGATGCCCAAATGCGCGAAGTCGCGGCACACCCCCGCGCGTTCCACGAACACCTCCCGTGCCGTGGTCGTCGAATTGCTGCTGCCAGGTTCGTAGGCAATGCTCTCGTGGATCCAGTCAATGATTGCCTGCACCCGGCCAATGCCGGGTGGCAGATCCCCAAAAAGCTGCTGCGCGCAACGCGACATGAGGTCCGACTCGCAGTAGCGCGACGGCATCATGTAGTGAAGGATTTCATCGGGCACCTGGTTGACCGACACCTCGGCGAGGTCGAGCGGCACGTCGACATACCTGCGCTGCACGCTCGCCCTGTAGCTGATCTGCAGCGGCCCCGGCTGGGCGTCGAACCGCGCGAAGCGGTTGCCGCTCGATCCGTCGCAGTAGACCCGCACTTCGGCCGGCGGTTCGATGGCCAACACTTCGCTGATGACGGCTTGCGTGCCGGCCTGTGCTGCCTCGATGTTCAGCAGCATGTGCGCGGGCGCCTGGACCTCATAGCGGAGCTCTGCCTCGACGTGGGAAATGTGCATGCGCGCCTCAGATCCGCCGGCGCCGCGAGCGGTGCTCGGGAAGCTGCCAGTGCGATTGCGTGACCAGCAGCACCCGCACCACGCAGTGGGCCGGGCTCTGAAGCAACAAGCCGAGCGGACGCGCACGCGGCCATTGCGGTACCAGTCGCTGCATCAATCGATCGCCTTTTTTACCGCGCCAACGCCCAATGCCGCCAGCACCACGAACACCACGGCGAGGATTAGGAACAAGCCGAACAGCAGCTTGGCAATACCCGCTGCACCCGCGGCAACGCCGCCGAAGCCCAGCAGCCCGGCGATCAATGAGATCACCGCAAACACAATGGCGTACTTCAACATCTGAACACTCCTTTCGGCGGGCCCTCGCCCACCGTGCGGGCACAGCTTAGAAATCCGCCGGAGCCGCCCCGATAGTCGGCGCGCGCGAGCGGCCGTAGGACAAAAACGCGCTGCGCCCAAACCCGATAGCATGCCCTTCGGTCCATGGATCGAATTCCGCCATCCATATTCAACATTGGAGATCTTTCCGCATGAAGCTGTATTACTCGCCCGGTGCCTGTTCGCTCTCGCCCCACATCGCATTGCATGAGGCAGGCATTGCCTTCGAACCCGTGATGGCCAGCACCAAGAGCCACAAGCTGCAAGACGGCACCGACTACTACGGCATCAACCCGCTCGGGTACGTGCCGATGCTCGAGCTCGACGACGGCACCCGCCTGCGCGAAGGCCCGGCCATCGTGCAGTACATCGCCGATCTCGCACCGACCAAGAATCTGGCGCCGGCCGCAGGCACCCTGCAGCGCTACCGCCTGCAGGAGTGGCTAACCTTCATTGGCACCGAGATGCACAAGGGCTACAGCCCGCTGTTCAACGCCGCCATGCCCCCAGAAGCCAAGACCATCTTCAAGGACAAGCTCAAGTCGCGCTACCAATGGCTCGACGGCCAACTGGCCGACAAGCAGTACCTGATGGGCGAGCACTTCAGCGTGGCCGACGGCTACCTGTTCACCGTGACCAACTGGGCCAAGCCAACCGGCGTCGACATTTCGGACTTCCCCCATCTCCAGGCCTGGCATGCACGCGTCGGAGCCCGTCCTGCGGTTCAGGACGCAATGAAGGCCGAAGGCCTGCTGAAGTAAGAAGAAGCGCGAACAAGCTCGCAACGACTGCGAGGCGGCCTTGCCCATCATGGGGAAAACCCGGGCCGCCTTCAGCCACAAGCCGCATGCCGCGGCTTTTTTTTCGGGGCACGCTACGGGTCGAACTTCAGACCCCTGGAAAAGCGAAGGACCCGCCAATGGCCGAAGCCCCTGCCCTCCAAGAACTGCGCGAGGAGATGCGCGGGCCCGTGATGTGGCTCACCATCGCCCGCCAAGAACGCCGCAACGCCATCAGCGCCGGCGTGCTTGCTGCGCTGTCCGGCGCACTGGCTCGGGCGGAGACCGACCGCGCTGTGCGTGCCGTCGTCATCACCGGCGCCGGTACGCGCGCCTTCTGCGCCGGTGCCGACCTGCAAACCGGCAGCGCCTTCAAATTCGACTATGCCGAGCCCTACCAGGGCTTTGCCAACCTGTTCCGCCAGGCCAGGCAATCGACCGTTCCGCTGATCGCGCGCGTCAACGGTGCCTGCATGGCGGGCGGCATGGGGATCATGGGCATGTGCGACATGGCGGTGGCCAGCAGCCAGGCCGTGTTCGGCCTGCCCGAGGTCAAGGTCGGCCTCTTTCCCGCGCAGGTGCTCAGCGTGCTCGGCAACCTGCTGCCGCGCCGCGTGCTGGCCGAAATGTGCATCACCGGCGAACCCATCACCGCCGTGCAGGCGCACGAACACGGGCTCGTGAATCGCGTGAGCGACGATGTCGACGAGAGCGTCGACTGGCTGCTCGGCCGCGTGCTCGACAAGTCCCCTGCCGCCATACGCCGCGGCCTGTACACGATGAAGAAGATCGAGGCCATGGCTTTTGAAGAATCGATGGCGTTCACCGAAAGCCAGATCGGGCTCTTCGCCCTCACGGAAGATGCGGTCGAAGGCCAGCTCGCCTTTCGCGAAAAGCGCAAGCCTCAGTGGAGCGGCCGATGAGTGCCGACCGCAGCGAACAGCCAGAACGCATCGTGCGCATCGGCGGCGCCTCGGGCTTCTGGGGCGACAGCAGCGTGGGCGCACCGCAGCTCGTGGCCAGCGGGCAGATCGACTATCTCGTGTTCGACTACCTGGCCGAACTCACGATGTCGATCCTCGCGGGCGCACGGCTCAAGAAACCGGAGCTGGGCTACGCCACCGACTTCGTCTCGGTCGCAATGAAGGCTGTGCTGAACGACGTGGTGCGCCAAGGCATCCGCGTGGTGAGCAACGCCGGCGGCGTCAATCCCGAGGGCTGCGCCGATGCACTTGCGGCGCTGGCGGCCGAGCAAGGCATTGCGCTGAAGATCGCAGTGGTGAGTGGCGATGACGTCTCTCCGTTGCTGCCGCAGCTCCGCCAGCAGCATCCCCCAGTGCGCGAACTCCAAAGCGGCGCGCCATTGCCCGAGCGCGTGCTCACGGCCAATGCCTATCTGGGGGCGAGGCCGATCCAGGCCGCGCTCGACGCGGGCGCACAGGTGGTCATCACCGGCCGCTGCGTCGACTCTGCCGTGACCCTCGGCGTGCTGATGCACGCGTTTGGCTGGCAGCCTGGCGACCACGACCTGCTCGCGGCCGGCAGCCTCGCGGGCCACATCATCGAATGCGGCTGCCAGGCCACCGGCGGGCTGCACACCGACTGGGACACGGTGCCCGATTGGCCCAACATCGGCTACCCCATCGTCGAGTGCCATGCCGACGGCAGCTTCGTCGTCACCAAGCCGACGGGCACGGGCGGCAAGGTCACGCCGGCCGTGGTGGGCGAACAGATGCTGTACGAGATCGGCGACCCCTCGGCCTACCTGCTGCCCGACGTGGTGGCCGACTTCACGCAAGTGCGCATCGAACAGGCCGGCGAGCACCGCGTGCGCGTGCACGGCGCTAAGGGCCGCGCACCCACCGAAAGCTACAAGGTCTGCACCACCTACGTGGAAGGCTTCAAGTGCGCGGCACAGCTCACCATCGTCGGCTTCGATGCGGTCGCGAAGGCACGCCGCACCGGAGAAGCCATCCTTGCACGCACCAGCACGCTGTTCACGCAGCATGGCTTCGGCCCCTACAGCGCCACGCAGCTCGAGGTGCTCGGCGCCGAGTCCTGCTACGGCCCGCACGCACAGGCCACGCAGACGCGCGAGGCCGTGCTCCGGCTCGCGGTGACGCATGCGCGCAAGGAGGCGCTCGAGCTCTTCGCGCGAGAGGTGGCACCGGCCGGCACCTCGTGGGCCCCCGGCACCACGGGCGCGGGTGGCGGGCGCGCATCCGTGTCGCCGTCGATACGGCAATACGCTTTCTTGCTGGACAAATCCAATGTCGAAGCCCGCGTGACGGTCGACGGGCAGCCCATCGAGTGGCCGCGCGATGCAGCCTCCGTTGCCGCCGATGCGCCTCTTTCACCAGGGCGTGAAGTGGCAGCAGCGCCAAGCGCTTCCGAATCCTTTGCCATCGCCATCGCCGATGCCATCGAAGTGCCGCTCATCCGCCTTGCATGGGCCCGCAGCGGCGACAAGGGCGACACCTCCAACATCGGCGTCATAGCGCGCCATCCGGCATTGCTGCCGCTGCTGCGCGATCAACTCACCGAGGCCCGCGTAGCCGAATGGCTGGCGCACCTCGTAACGGGCAAAGTCACGCGCTACGAAGTGTCCGGCATTGGCGCTTTCAACTTCGTCTGCGAACAGGCGCTCGGCGGCGGTGGCATGGCGTCGCTGCGCAACGATCCGCTGGGCAAGGGCATGGGGCAGATCCTGCTCGCGATGCCCATGCGCGTGAATCCAAGCTTGCTCGACCTCGCGGCACTCGGCACCCAGATCGCCTAGCACCAACCAGACAACCGTGCGACAGCAGGGTTGGGCGCGCAGGTTTAGCCTCGCGGCCTCTTCCCACTTTTCAATCCGCGCAATGTCCTCCCTCTTCGACCCCGTACAGGCCGGCGACCTGAAGCTCGCCAACCGCATCGTGATGGCGCCGCTCACGCGCAACCGCTCGCCCAACGCCATTCCGCAGGACATCGCAGCCACCTATTACGCGCAGCGCGCCACGGCGGGCCTGCTCATCACCGAAGCCACCGCCATCAGCCACCAGGGCCAGGGCTATGCCGACGTGCCTGGGCTCTACGGCACCGAACAGCTCGACGCCTGGAAGCGCGTGACGGACGCAGTGCATGCCAAGGGCGGCAAGATCGTGGTGCAGCTCTGGCACGTGGGCCGCGTGTCGCACACCGAACTGCAGCCCGAAGGCGGCAAGCCCGTCGCGCCCTCGGCCATCACCGCCAAGACCAAGACCGTGCTCATCAAGGATGGCGTGCCGACCTTCGTCGCAACCTCCGAGCCGCGCGCGCTCGATGCAAAGGAGCTGCCCGGCATCGTTCACGCCTATGCGGCGGCCGCGCGCAACGCGGTGGAAACAGCTGGCTTCGACGGCGTGGAACTCCACGGCGCCAATGGCTACCTGCTCGACCAGTTCCTGAAGGACGGCAGCAACAAGCGCACCGACGACTACGGCGGCAGCATCGAGAACCGCGCCCGCCTGCTCCTGGAAGCCACGCGCGCCGTGGTCGATGCGGTCGGCGGCGGCAAGACCGGCATCCGCCTGTCGCCCGTCACGCCAGCCAACGACGTGCACGATTCCGATCCGCAGCCGCTCTTCACCTACGTGGTGAAGCAGCTTGCCCCGCTCGGCCTGGCCTACATCCACATCATCGAAGGCGCCACCGGCGGCCCGCGCGAAATCGAGGACCGTCCCTTCGACTACGAGGCGCTCAAGGCCGCCTACCGCCAGGCCGGCGGCAAAGGCGCATGGATGGTCAACAACGGCTACGACAAGCCGCTGGCAGACGAGGCGGTCAAGGAGGGCGACGACCTGGTCGCCTTCGGCAAGCCCTTCATCGCCAACCCCGACCTGGTGCGCCGCCTGCGCGAGAACGCACCGCTGAACGAGGTCGACAAGGCCACCATGTACGGCGGCGGCACCAAGGGCTACACGGACTATCCGGCACTGGGTTGATCTCCGGAGCCATGGCAAGATAAAGCGGACGCTTCATGTCCGCCCCAGGAGAGCAATGCCATGGCCCGCACCGAGCAACCACTTTCCGCCCCGCGTCCTGCTGCACATTCATCGAGATGACGATGCAGCTGGCCCGCATCCACCACGTCGCCATCATCTGCGCCGACTACGCGCGGTCGAAGCGCTTCTATACCGAGGTGCTCGGCCTCTGCGTCATCGCCGAGAACTACCGCGCCGCGCGCGATTCCTACAAGCTCGACCTCGCACTGCCCGACGGTTCGCAGATCGAGCTGTTCTCGTTTCCTGAAGCACCTGCGCGCCGCACGCGCCCCGAGGCACAAGGCCTGAGGCACTTGTCCTTCGAAGTGCACGACGTGCGCGCCGCGGCCGACGAACTCGCGGCGCAGGGCATCGCGGTGGAGCCACTGCGCATCGACGAGTACACGGGCCGGCGCTTCACTTTCTTCGCCGACCCCGATGGTCTTCCACTTGAACTCTACGAAGCAGCCGCGGCCGAAGACCTCGACGCACTGCTGCTGAAACTCGAAGGCGCACTGCACCAGCGCGAGGTGCGAGCAAGTGCCGCGCAACTCGAAGAATTGCTGGACGAAGACTTCCGTGAACTCGGCGTTTCGGGCACCGAATGGACCCGGCCCGCAATCATCGAAGCGCTGCGCGACGAAGCCTTCTCGGAACGAACGATCTCAGGCTTCCGCGTGCAACGCCTGGCACCCGACATCGCGCTGGCCACCTATCGCGCACACCGTGCCGCGATACATGGGCGCCCCAAGGCTGATTCGCTTCGCAGCTCGCTGTGGCGCCTGCGGCGCGGCAGGTGGCGGATGATTTTTCACCAGGGCACGCCGCTGTAGACGCCGACTCAGGACACGTCGCCGAACACCACGCTCACCCGCAATCCCGAGGGCTCGGCCGCATCGAGCCGCAGTTCGGCGCCCAGCAGTTCCGCATAACGCGCCACGATCGACAACCCCAGGCCCGAGCCCTGCCCCAGCTTCTGCCCCGCGGGACCTTGCGCCCAGCGCTGCATCAGGTCGCGCTGCGCCTCCAGCGGAATGCCCGGGCCGTCGTCGATCACGCTCAAGGTGCGGCCCGCCAACTCGATGGTGATGGTGCGCCCGCCGTAGCGCAGCGCGTTGTCGATCAGGTTGTCGAGAATGCCTTCGACCAGCGCTTCGTTCGCGAGCACCGTGGTGCGCTCGTCGAGGCCACGCGCACCCAGGTCGACGCCGCGCGAATCGGCGCGCGCCAGGTGCCGCAGCACCGTTTCCTCGGCAAGAAGGTCGAGCCGCACGGGTTCGCGTGCGAGGCCGGTGCGGGCCTCGTCGGCCAGTGCGAGCGCCAGCAGCTGGTCGATGAGATGGCTCGCGCGCGCCTGCCGCTCGGCCACACGCGCGAGCTGCTCGCGCCAGACCGCGGAGTCGTGCTGCGCCAACCCGTACTCCGCCAGCGCACGGATGCCCGCGAGCGGCGTGCGCAACTCGTGTGCCACGTTGCCCACGAATTCGCGCTGCGCGCGCACGCTGTGGTTCAGCCGGTCGAACAGCGCGTTGACCGCATTGCCCAGGCGCTGCACCTCACGAGAGGTGCGGACCACCGCTACCGGGGATAGGTCGTACACATCGCGCCGGTCCAGTGCCTGCTGCAGCTCGCCGAGCGGGCGCAAGTCGCTGCGAATGCCATACCAGAGCCACACCGCGAGCAGCATCAGCAGCAGCACCTGCGGTGCGAGCGCATAGCCGAGCAGCCGCCGCACCAGCGCCGTGCGGCTCAGCGTGGTCTGCGCAATCACCACCCGATACGGCACCGGCAGGCCTGGCTCCACGACAGGTCGGAGCACCACCGCTCGCAGCACCTTGCCGTCGAATTCCACATCGGAGAAGCGGTAGCGCACACCCTCCGGCGGCAGCGGTGCGTTCAGGCCCGCCTGCCCCGAGATCAGCGTGCCGTCGAGCCGCTGCACCGCGAAGTAGATCTTGTCGACTTGGTCGAACAGCACCGTGGCCACCTCGCGCGCAGTGAGCAGCAGCTCGACGCCGCGTTCGCCCGCCTGCACGTTGGCCGCGAGCGCGTAGGCGTCGTCCAGCATGCCGCGATCGAAGGCCTGTTCGGAAAAATAGTTGGCAATGACGAGGGCGATCACCGCGCCCAGCATCCACGTGAGCGCCAGTGGCACCAGTACGTTGCGCAGCACGCGCCGCGTGAGCGACGGTGCGGCCTCGGGCGGCCGAAGCGCATCAGGCGTGGTGCGGCTCACACTTCGGCTTCGAGCAGGTAGCCGATGCCGCGCAACGTGCGGATGCCTGCGCCCGACCCGGCCAGCTTCTTGCGAAGCCGCGAGATGAAGGCCTCCAGTGCGTTGTCGCCCAGTGATTCATCGAAGCTCGAGAGCTTGTCCGAGAGCGCCCGCTTGCTGACCGTGCGGCCCGGCGGGCTCATCAACTCCCACAGCACCTCGAACTCGCGCGCGGGCAAGTCGAGCGGCCCGCTCGCGGTGGAGAAACGGCGCGCCTTGCGATCGAGCTTGAGCTGGCCGAGCAGCACGATGTCTTCGGTGCCTTTGGCGCGCCGCACCAGCGCACGCAGGCGAGCCTCGACCTCGGCCAGGTCGAACGGCTTGCCCAGGTAGTCGTCGGCACCGGCGTCGAGGCCCGCAATGCGTTCCTCTGTGCGGCCGCGCGCCGTCAGCACCAGCACTGGCGTGCGGTCGCCGCGCGCCCGCGCCTGCCGCAGGGCGGTGAGGCCACTTGCAAGGCCGCTCGTCGGGCTTGCGGTGGCCGGCAGGTTCAGGTCGAGCAGTACCGCGTCGAACGGCTGCACGCGCCAGAGGTGGTCGGCGTCCTCCACATTGGCCGACACGTCGACCCGATGGCCGGCATCGGCAAGGCTGCGCAGCATCACGTCGCGCAGCACGGCGTCGTCTTCGACAAGCAGGATTCGCATGGTGTGTGAGTGGTCTGTTGGAGTGCCAATTCTTGCGCGAAGGAGGGTCAGCGGCCGGTCAGCACACCCCGGCGATAAACACGCCATGAGCATACGACAGCAACTTGCGGCCGGGGCCCCTTTCCAGCCCCTTGCGATTCGATGAGCGCCCGTGATCCTGCCGAGCTGCTGAGCATGGTGCACCCCGCGGTGCGCCGCACGTCCGTCGTGCTGCTGCATGGTTTATGCAGCACACCTGACGAGCTCCTGACCGTGCAATCGGCCTTGCGCAGCAGCGGCTATCCCGTGCACCCGATGGCGATCGGCGGCTACTCCTTCGATGCCGGCGCGCCGCTGCAGAATGCCCTGCCATACGAGCGCTGGCTCGACGCCATCGAGGCCCGCGTCAAGGCGCTGCGCACACAGCATGACCGCGTGCTGCTGGTCGGCATCTCGGCCGGCTCGTCGCTTGCGCTCGGCGCGGCCATTCGCTGCGGCAGCGATGTCGATGCGCTGGTGCTGATGTCGACCACGCTGCGCTTCGACGGCTGGGCGATTCCACGCACGCGCGTGCTGCTGCCGCTGGCGTTCCACACGCCGCTTGGGCGCTTCTGGCAGTACCGGGAACGCGCGCCTTATGGCGTGAAGAACGAACGCGTGCGCGCCTGGATCGAACGCGAACTGCACCATCGCAAGGTGTCGCGCGCAGGCAGTTCGGTGCTCGGCGTCGGCCACCTGCGCGAGCACGACCGGCTGATCCGCCATGTGAAGCGCAACCTGCACCGCGTGCAATGCGGCAGCGTGCTCGCGCTGCATGCCCGCGAAGACGAAGTCGCCAGCCTCGCCAATCTCGACATCCTCGCTCGCGGCCTGCGTTGCCGCGAATTTCGCAGCGTGGTTCTCCACAACAGCTACCACATGATCTCGATCGACAACGACCGCCAGCAGGTGGCGCGCGAAACAGTCGCCTTCGCGGATGCCCTGGTCCATGGCATCGGCACGCCCGGCACCGCGCGCGCATTGCCGCTGCATCTGGTTCCTGCCTGAAAGAAAAACGCCATGTCCTCCGCTTCCTTTACGACCCCGGTCTTCAACAGCATCGCTGCCATCCTGGTGAACAACTTCGAAGTTGCGCCCACTTCCATCGTGCCTGGAGTTCCGTTGTCCGAGCTCGGGCTCGATTCGCTCGCGCTGATGGAATTCGTCTTCGCGGTGGAAGACGCTTTCCAGCTCCGCCTTCCCGAAGACAAGCTCGATCCGCGCGAAGCCGGGATCACGCTCCAGCGCCTGTGCGATGCGATCGAGGCGCAGATCCGTTGCGACATCGAGCCCTCGATGGCCGCGCCCGCGTGAGCAGCGGTGTCGCCCATTCGGTGCTCGCAACCTCCTTTCTGCATGACGCCCCTGCGCCGGTACGGGTGACGGGGCTCGGCTTCGTCACGCCCATCGGCCACACGGCCGGGTCCTTCGACAAAGCGCTCTTCGACGGAAGCTCCGCGGTGCGCGCGCAAACGCTCGGCATCGCGGGCTTCGATCCCGTCGAGCTCGCCGTGGCGCCCTGCGATTTCGATTCGGCAAGCGTGCGCAGCAGTTCGCGCCTGCCGCTCGACCGGGGCACCGCCATGGTGCTTTCGGCCGCGCGCGATGCCGCGGCCCAGGCCGGGCTCCACGCGGGCAGCGTCGATCCCGAGCGCCTGGGCATCTTCTGGGGCAGCGGCCTGGCCGGCGCGGGTGCCTTCGACGATACGACGCGCGCGCTCTATGCCGAACAGCGCCGCATGCGACCGACGACGGTGCTCACCGTCATGCCCAATGCGGCGGTGGCAGAGCTCGCATTGCAGTTCGGCGCCCAGGGCGCGGCCATTGCCTACGCCTGCGCCTGCGCCTCCTCGGCCGTGGCTATCGGCGAAGCGATGCGCGCGATTCGCGGCGGCTGGATCGACGTGGCCGTCGTCGGCGGACACGAGGCCATGCTCACACCGGGCGTGATGGCCAGCTGGCATGCGATGCGCGTGACCGCGCCTCCCCCGCCCGATGCGCCAGCCAGTGCCTGCCGGCCCTTCTCGGGAGACCGCGCGGGCTTTGCGCTCGGCGAAGGCGCGGCAGCGCTGGTGCTCGAATCGGAAGCACACGCAAACGCACGCGCGCGCAACGCAAGCGAAGCGATGCCGCTTTTTCTGGCCGGCTACGCCACCAACTGCGACGCCACGCACGTCACCAACCCCGACCCCGCCGGCCAAGTCCGCGCCATGCGCGCGGCGCTGCGAGACGCTGGCCTCCAGGCCGGGCAGATCGGCCACATCAATGCGCACGGCACCGCCACCACGGCGGGCGATGCGGCCGAGGCTGCTTCGATTCGCGAGGTGTTCGGCAATGCCGTGCCCGTGAGCGCCACCAAGGCCATCCACGGCCACTTGCTCGGCGGCGGCGGCGCCATCGAACTGGTGGCTGCGCTGCGCACGCTGGCGCACGGAAGGCTTCCGCCCACCGCCAACCTGCGGTTGCCCGATGCGGCCTTTGATCTCGACTTCGTGCGCGGCGATGCACGCGAGGCCACTAACCTGCGCTACGTGCTTTCCAATTCGTTCGCCTTCGGCGGGACCAACGCGGTGCTGATCGCGGGCCGCGCCGCCAGCCGCTGAAGAACGCGGCGGCAGCTGCGTCGTGGCAGCCGCGAGCGAGAAGTCGCATCTGGGTATGCTGTCGCCCATGCGCAGGCTTGCCACACCCCAGGACCTCGAAGCGGTCTTTTCCATCTACATGCATGAGAAGGTCGTGCCCTTCCTGGGCTACGACCCGATGCCGCTCGACCAGTTTCGGCCCATTTACAGGGAGCTGGTCGAGAGCCGCAGCTTCTACATCTATGAAGCCGAGGGTCGCGTTGCAGGCTTCTACCGCGCAACGCGATACCCGGGCCGCGTAAGCCATGTGGCCTGCTTCGGCACGCTCGCAGTCGATCCGTCGTTTCACGGCAAGGGCATTGCGCACGCCATGGTGAACGATGGCATTGCCAGGCTCGTGGCCGAAGGCGTCAAGCGCATCGAACTCTATGTCGAAAGCGACAACACGCCGGGCTTGCGCTTCTATGAAAAGCTGGGCTTCGAACGCGAGGGCACCTTGCGCAAGTTCTACAAGCGCGCTGGCGAAACCGACTACATCGACGATCACCTGCTGGCGCTGCTGATCAACTGAAATCGAATAGGGCTCAGGGCTTCCATCGCCGCAGCAACAGCGCATTGGCCATCACGCTGACGCTCGACAGCGCCATGGCCGCGCCCGCCACCACGGGGCTCAGCAATCCGAAGGCCGCGAGCGGAATGCCAGCCACGTTGTAGGCGAAGGCCCAGAACAGGTTCTGCCGGATCTTGGCAACCGTGCGTGCCGAAAGATCGAGCGCCTCGGCCACCAGCGCCAGGTCGCCGCGCATCAGCGTGATGCCCGCGGCTTCCATCGCTACGTCAGTGCCGCCGCCCGAGGGTGCCATGGCAATGCCCACGTCGGCCGCGGCCAGCGCGGGCGCATCGTTGGCACCATCGCCGACCATCGCGACCACGTGGCCATCGTTCCTCAGCGCGCTGACCTGCGCCGCCTTGTCGGCCGGCAGCACATCGGCGCGCACGTCTTCGGCAGCAATGCCGAGCCGTGCCGCCATGGCCTCTGCCGCTCGCCGGTTGTCGCCCGAGATCATCACCACGCGCAGGCCCCGCGCTCGCAGGGTGCGAATCGCTTCGGCCGCCTCCGGCTTGGGCTTGTCGGCAAAGGCCAGCAATGCCTGTACTTCGGCAGCGCCTGCCGCATCGAATCGCAGCAGCGCGGACACCGTGGCGCCCTTTGCATGCAGGCGGTCGACCTGCGCGGCATCGGGAACCACGCCCAGTTCCGTGCACCAGCGCAGGCTGGCGATGGCCCAGCGTTCGCCATTCACCTCGCCGCGCACGCCACGGCCAGGCATCGCCTGCATGGCACTCAAGGGTGGTGCCTGCACGCCGCGCTGTGTGGCAGCCGCCATCACGGCGCGGGCCAGCGGATGCTCGCTGCCTCCTTGCAGGCTGGCAGCCGTGGCAAGCAATCGGGCCTCGTCTTCGTTGGCTGCAAGAGGTACAAGAGGCACAAGCGCTGTGAGCACCGGCCGGCCCAGCGTCAACGTGCCGGTCTTGTCGAAGGCCACGGTGTCGACACGGTGCGCGACTTCCAGCGCGCGTGCGTCCTTGATCAGAATGCCGCGGCGTGCCGCGACGCCAGTACCGGCCATCACCGCCACCGGCGTCGCAAGGCCCAGCGCACAGGGGCAGGCAATGACCAGCACGGCCACCGCATGGATCATGGCGATTTCGATACCAGCACCAGTGAACAGCCAGCCTGCCAGCGTGGCCAGCGCAATAACCAGCACCACCGGCACGAACACGGCCGCGACCTGGTCCACCAGCCGCTGAATCGGGGCCTTGGCCGCCTGTGCGTCCTCGACCAGGCGGATGATGCGCGCCAGCACGCTTTCGGCGCCGACGGCTTTCACCTCGACCACCATGCGGCCGTCGCCGTTGACTGCGCCGCCCGTCAATGCGTCGCCAGGCTTCTTGGGCACCGGCAGCGGTTCGCCGGTGAGCATCGATTCGTCGACTTCGGACTCCCCCTCGACCACGCGCGCATCGGCTGGCACGCGCTCACCCGGGCGAACCGCGAGCAAGTCGCCGACCATCACCTCGCCGATCGGCACATCGCTTTCGCCGCGCTTTCCCACCAGGTGCGCAATTTCAGGCCGCAACTGCTGCAGCGCGCGGATCGCCGAAGTCGCTTGCCGCTTGGCGCGCGCCTCCAGCCATTTTCCGAGCAGCACCAGCGTGATGACCACGGCCGACGCTTCGAAGTAGAGGTGGGGCACAGCGCCGTGTCCCGCGTGCTCGCCGGTCGCCGAGCGCCACCAGAGCCACAGCGACAACCCGAAGGCCGCGCTGGTGCCGAGTGCCACCAGCAGGTCCATGTTGCCGGTGCCCGCCTTCGCGGCATGCCAGCCCGCGCGGTAGAAGCGCGCACCGAGCCAGAACTGCACCGGTGCAGCCAGCAGCAGCTGGATCCAGGGCGAAAGCATCCAGTCTTGCCCGAAGGGTTCTCCGAGCATCGGTGCCAGCAACGGAATCGACAGCAAGAGGCCGATGCCAACGGGCCCGAAGCCGTGCCAGGGGGAAAGCGAGGCAGCGTCGTCGGCCGTATCGCTTGCAACGCGCGGCTCGTAGCCCGCGGCACGCACGGCGCGGCGCAGGCGTGCGTCGATGTCTTCGCCGTCGGCCGCGACCACGCGCGCCGATTCGGTGGCGAGGTTGACGCTGACGTCCTGCACGCCCGGCACGCTCTTGAGCGCGCGCTCCACGCGCATCACGCACGAGGCGCAGGTCATGCCGCCAACAGAAAGATCCAGGGTGCTCATGGGGTGGTACGGAGAGTGAAGCAGATTGTCCATGCCCCAAGGCTAAAGTCTCACATCATGGCAAGGTCAAGCCGCCGTGCCGAGTGCCCCTGCACTGGACATTGACATCGTGAGAGGGTTCAAACTCGTGTTTCCCATCACTGATCAAACAGGAGCAAGAACGATGAGCCAGAAATTCCAGGTCTCGGGCATGAGCTGCGGCCACTGCGTGAGCGCGGTTCGAAACGCGGTGCAGACGGTCGATCCGGAAGCGCAGGTGACGGTGGATCTCGAAACAGGGCATGTCGACGTATTGAGCGCGCAGCCTCGGCAGGACATCGTCGCCGCCATCGAAAACGCCGGCTACAGGGTCCAATGAGCAGCTTCGGCACCGTGACCATCGGCGAAGCGGCGCGGCTTTCGGGTGTGTCGGCGCGCATGGTGCGGCACTACGAGGGGCTTGGCCTTTTGCCCGTGGTAGCGCGCACCGAAAGCGGTTACCGCCAGTACGGCGATGCCGACATCCATACGCTGCGCTTCATCAAGCGCTCGCGCGATCTCGGTTTCTCGATGGAAGAAATTGCCGAGCTCGTGGGGCTGTGGCACAACCGCCGCCGTGCGAGCTCGAACGTCAAGCGCATAGCGCAGAAGCATCTCGATGAACTGGAACAGCGCATTGCAGACATGCAGTCGATGCGCAACACGCTGGCGCACCTGGTGCACTGCTGCCACGGGGACGCGCGCCCCGACTGTCCCATTCTCGACGACCTGGCCGCGGCCTGAGCTGCTTCAGGCGCCCCTGACCAGCGCCAGTACCTTGCCGGCATCGAGGGTGCGGGCCTTTTCCTGGATGGCTGGCAGGTACTGAGTCTGCAGACCCTTTCCTTCCTGCACGACGTTCGAGAAGCTGTCTTTCAGCATCTGCGTCGAAAGCGTGCGGCCGCCCGCGTAGTAGCGCTTGGCCACATGGCCCAGCGCATAGGTCGAGGCAAAGCTCATGCCCGAACTCACGGCCTGATTGCCCAGGCCGCGCAGCAAACCGCCGCCCATCTTTCCGAGCAGGCCGCCCAGCAGCTTGCGACCAGCCTGTTCCAGGTATTGCGAGGTCAGGCCCACACCGACCGTGGCCAGGAAATCCTTCACATGGCCGCTGTCGAGCTCGTAGCCATGGGCCTTGCCGATGCGGTAGACCAGTTTCATCTGCAGCGGAATGATCGCCATGGTCGACAGCGTTTCCGGCAGCAGTTCGAGCGCGCCGTTGAGGATGGCTGCGTTGAGGATGGATTTGTCGAGCTCCGCGCTGTCGGGCGCCGCCACCGCGGTGGGTGTCGACGCCGCGGCTGCACCGGTCGCCACCACGGGAACCGCCGCGGCAATCTCTTCTGCCTGGCGCGAGAACTGCGCGGCCGAGGCATCGAGCCCCAGCGACGTACGCAGGTCGGTCAGGAACATGCGCTCCGCGTCCGACTGCGTGCCGTCGGCATCGCACACGCACACCGCCATTTCATAGGCGAGCTGCTTCGATTCGGTGCTTTGAAGTTCGCCCGCCACGGAAGCCAGCGAGACGCGCTTCATCAGCACGTCCTGGTAGAGCGTGGGGAGGTTCACGCCATCGGCCTGCGAAAGGCCCTCGGCAATGCGCTTGATCTCGGCGCGTTCGCGCTCGTGTTTTTCGCCGTCGACGAAGGCGGCCAGCAAGCTCAGCGTCACGATGGCCTTGGTTTCGGAAGGGGTCACGTTCGAATTTCCAAAGGTTGAAGGACAAAGTTCGTTCGACATCGCGCGCGAAGGTTCCGCCGCGGGTTCTCCCCACAAAGCTTGGGCAACTCTGTGGATAACACCCGCACTTCCTTGTAAGGGAACGCTAAGTCGTTGATATCAAATACAAATCTACAGGCTGCCCAATTAACAGGCAATGAATTTCTTGCGCCAGAAATCGTCTTTCGCAGATTTCCAAACCCGTGTCAAAGGACAACTCTGGGGAGAGTTCTGGCACAAGCGGGGTGTTATCCACAGGGCGGAGCGGCCGGTCAATGTTGTTCCTTTTGGCGCGACAGCTCGGAAGCACGGCTGCGCACAGTGACAGACGTATGACAAGTGACTGTCACGCAAGGGAAAAATTGCCATGTCCACAGACAGGTGCGACCCTTATCTACTACTACTAATTTGAATAAGAAGAATAAGAAGAAGATAGGAAACCAGCGCTGCGCTCGAAAAAAAAGCCGTGAGCGGCCGCGCCGTGTTCGCGGCGCCACGCACGAAAACCAGCCTCGCCGAACAGCGCCCCCTCGCTAACATCCGGGGATGAGTTTCAAACCCCGGATCCTGATCGCCGAAGACGAATCGGGCATTGCCGACACCCTCCAGTACGTTTTGAAGAGCGACGGCTTCACGCCGGTCTGGTGCGCCACCGCCGAGGAGGCCATCGCGCAGTTCGCGCAGGAGCCGCCGGCGCTGGCCATCCTGGACGTCGGCCTGCCGGACCTGAACGGTTTTGAGCTCTTCAAGCGGCTGCGCGCGCTGAACCAGTCGCAGGGCGGCGCCGAGGTGCCGATGCTGTTTCTCACGGCCAGAAGCGACGAGATCGACCGCGTGGTGGGGCTGGAACTTGGTGCCGACGACTACATCGCCAAGCCCTTTTCACCGCGCGAGCTGGTGGCGCGGGTACGCACCATCCTCCGGCGCAGCGCGCGAGCGGTCCCAGGAGGGGTCGCGGGGACGAACAACGGGGTGCCCCCTCAAATTTCGGGTGCGGCGGCCCCAGCGAGCTCTCAACCCCCCGCAATGCCGTTTGCGCTGGACAACGAGCGCATGCAAATTCGCTACTACGGCCGCCTGCTCGAGCTCTCGCGCTACGAATACGGCCTGCTCCGGCTGCTGGTGCAGCGGCCGGGCCGCGTCTTCACGCGCGACGAGCTGCTGCGACTGGTCTGGGACGACGCCAGCGACAGCTTCGACCGCACCGTCGACGCGCACGTGAAAACCCTGCGCGCCAAGCTCAAGGCCGTGGCGCCAGACGTGGAGCCGATCCGCACGCTGCGCGGCACCGGTTACGCATTGAACGAAGAACTGCCCCATAGCGTGCCGTGAGCCGGCGCACACGGATATTCATCGGCATATTGCTGATCTACACGGCGGGCATCGCGTTCCTGCTGTACCGCGTGGTGTCCGACATCGACCCGCGCTACCGCGAATCGGCGGAGGAATCGCTGGTCGAGACCTCGCAGCTCATCGCCAGCCTGGTCGAGCAGGACGTGATCGCCGGGGCCATCACCACCGCGCGGCTCGAGCCGCTGTTCCGCACGGTCTATGCGCGCGAGTTCTCGGCCCAGATCTACAACCTCCACAAGAGCCGCGTCGAGCTGCGCGTGTACGTGACCGACCGCAGCGGCCGCGTGGTGTTCGATTCGCTCGGCAGGCACCTGGGCGCCGACTACTCGCAGTGGAGCGACGTGAACCGCACGCTCGCCGGCCTGTACGGCGCGCGCACCTCGCGCGACGTCGATGGCGATCCGCGCACCTCGGTGATGTACGTGGGCGCGCCGATCCGCTGGAACAACGAGATCGTCGGCATGGTCAGCGTCGGCAAGCCGGTGCAGAGCTTCGGCCAGTTCGTGGAAGACGCGCGCGCCCGCACGCTGTGGGTGGGCGTGGGTTCAGGGCTGGCACTGCTGCTGCTGGCGGTGATCGTCTCGGTCTGGCTGGTACGCCCCTTTGGGCTGATTTCAGACTACTGGACCTGGGTGCGCGCGCAACGCACCCTCAGCGTTTCGCGGATGGCGCGGCGCGCGGTCGATGCGCTGCGCACCGGCTTCAGCGAAATGCGCGATGCGCTCACCGGCCGCAACTACGTGGCCGACTACGTGCAGACTTTCACGCACGAAGTGAAGAGCCCGCTCTCCGCCATTCGAGGCGCGGCCGAGCTGCTGCAGGAACCGTCGATGCCGCATGCGGAGCGCGAACGTTTCCTGAAGAACATCGAGCGCGAGACACAGCGCATCCAGGAAATCGTCGACCGCATGATGGAACTCACTGCGCTCGAAACGCGGCGTGGACTCGACCGCACGGAACCGGTGCCGCTGGCTTCGCTGATCGAGGACATTGCCATCAGCGCGCAGCCCGCAGCGGCCCAGCGCAACATCAGCGTGAAAGTGAACATCCGCAACGAGGCCAGTACCGAGGGCGATCCGTTCCTGCTGCGCCGCGCCATCAGCAACCTGCTGGACAACGCCATCGATTTTTCGCCGCCCGAAAGCGAGGTGCTGCTGACGCTGGAAACCACCACCAAGCTCGCGCGCGTGACGGTGCGCGATCGCGGTCCGGGCATTCCGGACTATGCGCAGGAAAAAGTCTTCCAGAAGTTCTATTCGCTGGCGCGCCCGCACAGCCAGAAAAAGAGCACCGGGCTCGGGCTGGCCTTCGTGAAAGAGATTGCGGCATTGCACCGCGGCCGCATCGAGCTCGGCAATGCGGCGCGCGGCGGTGCGGTGGCCACGCTCACGCTGCCGCTGCTGCCTGCGTCACATCACTGAAGAAGAAATCACTGGCCCGTCAGTGCGACATAGGCCCTGCGCGTTGCGGGACTCACGGCATCGAGCAATTGCTCGTACGACGTCTTGTGCCGCGCCAGCATGCGCGCCGACGCCACCGTCTTCGACTTGCAGAACCAATGGCAGCTGTGTTGCATGAGGAACAGCTCGGCCGACATCGTGAAAGCCTTGGCTTTGGGTGTGCGGTGCGATTCGTTTTGCGTCACTTCGGCAATGCCGCGCGCGTGGATGGCCAGGGCTTGCCGAAAGTCGAAGGTGGCGGCGGGAAACAGCTTGTGCGCAAATGGAATGGCCAGTGGCAGCTTGCTCACGCGCGCTTGTGCCTCATCGACACGCGCGAACTCCGCTGCAAAGCTGTCGAACTGGGCCGAGAGCTTTTGCTCGGTGGAGTCGAGCAAGCTCCAGATCTGCTGGCGCCGCGCGGCGTCGTCCTCGCCAAGGCAGCGCAGGTAGCCCTCGGTAAGGGTCTCCATCAGGTTTTCGATCTGGTATTTGCCGAGGTGGCTCCCGAGCAGCGCGATGCGCTGGCGCTGATCCCGCAACTTGAGGATGTAGGCGCCGATGACGATCAGCGTCACCAGGGTAAGGATTTCCATGAGGCGTGGGGAAGGAAAAAAGTGAAAGCGGCGGCAGCACCGAGTGTAGGGACACCCGGGGACTTGGCTCGCCCGCCTTCGCCCTCTCCTAGCGGAAGAACTCGAGGATGCGGTTGCGCTCTTCCGGCGGCGGCGGCGGCCCCAGCGGCACGCCCGAGAGTTCTTCCGCCGGCGGTGGCGGCGACTCGGCGTTCTCCACGCCCAGGCTCGGCACGCCGCGTCCCGGTGTGAAGTCGTCGAAGTACCACTCGCCGTCGATGTTGGCGACGCCCGGCGGCTCCGGGATCTTGCTCACCGGCACGCCCTTGAGGGCCGTCTGCATGTAGCCGATCCAGATCGGCAGGCTCAGGCTGCCGCCGGTCTCTCCGCGCACCCCCAGTTGGCGCGGCGTGTCGTAGCCGATCCACGCAATGCCGACGTTCGTGGGCTGGAAGCCTGCAAACCAGGTGTCGAAAGAATCGTTGGTGGTACCCGTCTTGCCGAACAGGTCGTCGCGCTTGAGCGCCTGGTAGGCGCGTGCGGCGGTGCCGCCCTTCACCACGCTCTGCAGCAGCGAATCCATGATGAAGGCGTTGCGTTCGGGAATGGCGCGGCGGGTTTCGTCGAGGGCCGGCGGCTCGGTCTCGAGCAGTACCTTGTCCCGCAGGTCGGTCACGCGCGTGACGAGATACGGATTGACCTTGTAGCCGCCGTTAGCGAACACCGAATAGGCCGTAGCCATCTGCATGGGTGTGACCGAGCCGGCACCCAGCGCCATTGGCAGGTAGGCGGGGTGCTTATCCTTGTCGAAGCCGAAGCGGGTGATCCAGTCTTGCGCATACGGTGCGCCGATGGATTGCAGCACGCGAACGGTGACCAGGTTCTTCGACTTCATCAAGGCGGTGCGCAGTGGCATCGGCCCTTCGAAGCCACCATCGAAGTTCTTCGGTTCCCAGGGCTGGCCGCCCGGCGTGCTCGGCTCGAAGAACAGTGGCGCATCGTTCACGATGGTGGCCGGTGTGAAGCCTTTTTCGAGCGCTGCCGAATAGATGAAGGGCTTGAAGCTTGACCCCGGCTGGCGCCAGGCCTGCGTGACGTGGTTGAACTTGTTCTTGCCGAAATCGAAGCCGCCCACCAGAGCCTTGATGGCGCCGGTGCGCGGGTCCATGCTGATGAACGCGCCCTCGACCTCGGGCAACTGGGTGATCTCCCAGGTGTTCTTGGGCGTCTTCGCCACCCGGATCACCGCGCCGCGGCGGATCTTGATGTTGGGCGGTGCCTTGGCCGCAAGGCCCGATTGCGCGGGACGGAGACCTTCGCCGTTGATCTGCACAGTCTCGCCGTTCGCGCGCACCGCGTTGATTTCCTTGCTGTTGGCTTCCAGCACCACGGCCGCCATCACGTCGCCGTTGTCGGGGTGTTCGGCGAGGGCATCATCCACCGCCTCGTCGGCTTCTTTTTGATCGGTCGGCAGATCGATGAAACGCTCGGGCCCGCGATAAGGCTGGCGCCGCTCGTAGTCCATGATGCCCTTGCGAAGCGACCTGTAGGCTGCCGCCTGGTCGGCCGCGACCAGCGAGGTGTAGACCTTCATGCCGCTGGTGTAGATGCTGTCGCCGTACTGCGCGTACATCATCTGCCGCACCGTCTCGGCCACGTATTCGGCATGCAGCCGGTTCGGATCGGCGGCATCGCGCAAGTGGAGTTCTTCCTTCTTGGCCTCGGCCGCCTGCTCGGCGGTGATGAAGCCGGTCTCCTGCATGCGGTCGATCACGTAGAGCTGGCGCGCGCGGGCGCGGCGCGGATTGGCCACCGGGTTGTTGGCGCCGGGCGCCTTCGGCAGGCCGGCCAGCATGGCCGCTTCGGCCGTGGTGATGTTCTGCAGCGGCTTGCCGAAGTAGGCTTCCGAGGCGGCGGCAAAGCCGTAGGCGCGGTTGCCCAGGTAGATCTGGTTCAGGTAGATCTCGAGGATCTGGTCCTTGCTGAGTTGCTGCTCGAGCCGCAGCGCCAGCAAGATCTCATAGGTCTTGCGGCTCAGCGTGCGCTCCGAGCTGAGGTACACATTGCGCGCCACCTGCATCGTGATGGTCGAGGCGCCCTGCTTCCGGCCGCCCTTCAGGCTGGCAACCGCCGCGCGCACGAAGCCCTTGTAATCGACGCCGCCATGGTCGTAGAAGCGCGCGTCTTCCACGGCCAGCACGGCGTCCTTCATGACCTTGGGAATGCTGGCGAAAGGCGTGAGGGTGCGGCGCTCTTCGCCGAACTCGCCAATGAGCGTGCCTTCGACCGAATACACGCGCAGCGGCAGCTTGGGCCGGTAGTCGGCCAGTTCGGAGATGTCGGGCAGGCGCGGATAAATGGCAGCCACCGCCACGACGGCGGCCACCGCCAGCACCACCGCGCCGGAGCCGAGCACGATGGCGCTCCAACGTGCAATGCGGCGCAGCCGTATCGATCGCTCGGAGCGCGCCGGGTCGGCGGAAGGAGAGGAATCGTCCATGGAAATCAGTAAGTAGAAAAAACAGTCGGTAGCTTCGGTTACACGGACGGAGCCACTTCAGGTGAGACCGGCTCGGGCATTCGGGGGTTCCCGGCCGACAGCGCATACCAGTCGACCTTGCGCGTGGCGAGCATCAATACCGTCAGCATGCCGAATGTCAGCAGGGCACCGAGTAGGAGGGCGTTGCTTTCCGATGCCAGCAGGCCGTAGAGCGCGCCATAGAGTACCGCGACAAAGGCCCCAAATCCGGCGCCGCGTTTCCAGCTTTGCAAGACAGCGCTGAAGTAGATGCCGAGCAGCAGCACGCTTGCTGAGGCCGCGCTCGCATACGCCAGCCAGAAAGCCAGCTTCTCGGACAAGGCCAGCAGCAGCAAAAAGAACAGCGCAATCGACAGGCCGACCAGCCCGTATTGCACCGGATGCATGCGCTGCCTGCGGAACAGCTCGAACATGAAGGCCGCCATGATCACCAGGCCGATGAAAAGCGCACCGTACTTGCCGGCGCGCGTGCTCATCGAATACACGTTGATCGGCTGGGCGAGCGATACGTCGAAGGTCTGCAGCGGGCCGAGGTTGCGCGGGCCCGTCGCAACGGCGGCTGCTGCCGTGGCTGCGGCACTCGTTTCGCCCCGCTCCGACAGTCCGGCGCGCACCTGTTCGCGTGCAGATGTCACGAGCGAAGACACGCGCCAATGTGCATCGAAGCCCTGCGGCGTCACCTCGCGCTGCGTGGCGAGAAAGCGGCCGCCGAAGCTCGGATGCGCCCACGGCGAGCTCAGATGGGCGGTGGTCTCTTCGGCAATCGGCACCATCGAGAGCGTGTCTTGTCCCACGAGGCCGAGCTTCATCTCGAAGGGCAGCGGTGTCTTCGACTCCCATGCGGCGAGTGCGGTGCCGGTGAGCGGCGCGTGGATGGCATCGGCCAGCCAGCTGCTGTCCGCCAGGCCGGGCACGCGCTGCTTGAAACGCAAAGGCTCACCGTTGATGGCGATGGTGGGCGAACCGTCGAGCCCGCGCAAATCGCTTACGTAGAAGACGACGAAAGGGGCCTTGAACTCGATGCGGGAATCGGTTTCGCTGTGCGCCACGGACTTGGGGTCGAAGGCGGGAAACCCGCCGTCGAGCGTGGCGTTGAGCGTGTAGAAGGGAATCTTGAAGATGCCCCGGTAGCGCTCGTGCGGCGCCATCGAACCTTCGGTGTGCAGCTTGTCGGGAAACACCGCGTGGGCCATTTCCTTGCTGCGCGCCTCCTGGCCGATCACCTTGCCCTGGGCATTGCGCAACGGCTCCATCCAGCGTTCCACATACGGCACCAGCAAGAGCGGGCCCACCACGGTCTGCCCGCTCGCGTAGGTGGCGGCAAGCTCTTCGGCCGCTTCCCGCTGGCTGCGGCCGCGTTCGCGGTTGATCGAGTTGATCTCGGCCAATGGAATGCACAGCAGGAGCGTGAGCATGAGCAGGCCGGCGACCTTGACCAGCATCGAACTCTGCAAGGCCTTGAACAACTGAAACATGTTTTCTTCTCCACTTCGATAACGAAGCGGCGATGCTCGCCGCGCGATCCGAAGGGCGTGTGAAGCGTGGCGGCGGCGGACTTCACACAGGCTTCACACAAGGCTGCGTCCGGCGGACGGACTTCAAGCAGCCTTCCAATTTCCTTCTCGCGCGGTGTCGACAGTTGCGGCTGTGCAAGTTCGCACGGAAACCGACACCACACCGCCATGGATGCCCACACCACCTCTCGTCCCGGCCGCTGGCTCTGGCTCGCCACCGTGAGCCTGGCCACGGCGGGCTTCGTCGCACTCAGCCTTAACCCCGTGCATGCGCAGGAAGCGCCCGGCCCGCGGTTGAAGACCGAGAGCCCCTACTTCTTCGTGAAAAGCGACGACCCCTCGGTCGACCGGCTGCCGCTCAAGGGAACCGAGGTGGCGGTGAAGATCTCGGGCGTCATTGCCGACGTGACCGTCACGCAGACCTACCGCAACGAGGGCCAGCGAGCGATCGAAGCGAAGTATGTTTTTCCGGGTTCGACCAAGGCCGCGGTCAGCGGCCTCAACGTGCGTTTGGCCGACCGTTTGATTACCGCGCAGATCCGCGAGAAGCAGCAGGCGCAGATCGAATACGACACCGCCAAGAAAGAAGGCAAGACCGCCGCGCTGCTCGAGCAGCACCTGCCCAACGTGTTCCAGATGAACGTCGCCAACATCCTCCCCGGGGACGACGTGAGGGTGGAACTGCGCTACTCCGAGCTCCTGGTGCCGCAGTCGGGCAACTACGCGTTCGTGTTTCCCACCGTGGTGGGCCCGCGCTACAACAGCCCGCAGTCGGAAAACGCCCAGGCCAAGTGGGTGGCCCAGCCCACGCTTCGCGAAGGCGTGGCGCCCGGCACGAGCTTCAGGCTCAAGGCCAGCATCGATACGCCCATGGGCCTGAAGGAGGTGCGCTCGAGCACCCACGCCATCGACGTGAAGAAGAGCGATGAAGACCGGCATGCCGACGTGGTGCTGACGGCCGACGGCCGCCCCGCCGACAACCGCGACTTCGTGCTCGACTATCGCCTTGCTGGCGAAAAGATCGAATCGGGCCTGATGCTCTACAAGAGCCAAGGGCAGAACGCCGACGGAAGCGCCGAGAACTTCTTTCTTGCAATGATCGAACCGCCCAAGGCCGTGGCGGCCAGCGCCATTTCGCCGCGCGATTACATCTTCGTGGTCGACATCTCGGGTTCGATGCACGGCTTTCCGCTCGACACTGCCAAGACGGTGCTCGAGCGTCTGATCGGCGGGCTGCGCCCGAGCGATACCTTCAATGTGCTGTTGTTCTCGGGCAGCAACAAGATGCTCTCTCCCCAATCGGTACCCGCCACGCGCGCCAACATCGAGCAGGCACTCGCCACCATCCAGAACTACGGCGGCAGCGGCAGCACCGAGCTGATTCCCGCGCTCAAGCGTGTCTATGCGGAGCCGAAGCAAGACAACGTCTCGCGCACCGTGGTGCTGGTGACGGACGGCTACGTGAGCGTGGAGCGCGAGGCTTTTGAACTGGTGCGCAAGAACCTCTCGAAAGCCAACGTGTTCGCCTTCGGCATCGGCTCCTCGGTGAACCGCAGCCTGATGGAAGGCATTGCGCGCGCCGGCATGGGCGAGCCCTTCATCATCACCGACCCGATTCAGGCACCGGAGCAGGCCGCGCGCTTCCGCCGCATGGTGGAGTCGCCGGTGCTCACCAACGTAAAGGTCACTTTCGGCGGCCTCGACGTGTACGACGTGGAGCCGCAAGCCCTGCCCGACGTGCTGGGCGAACGCCCGGTGATCGTGTTCGGCAAGTGGCGCGCCGATGCCGAAGGCAAGGCCCGCGGCCGGGTGATCGTCGAAGGCCAGGGCGCCAATGGCCCGTACCGCCAGGAGCTGCGCATCGATCCGCAGATGCGCCAGGACACCGTCGCGCTGCGCACGCTGTGGGCGCGCCACCGCATCCAGAGCCTGAGCGACCAGGAGACGCTTGAGGGCGGCAGCGCCTTCAAGGAACGCATCACCGAACTCGGCCTGAAGTACAGCCTGCTGACGCAGTACACCAGCTTCATTGCCGTGGACAAGGTGGTGCGCAACCTCGCGCCGCAGAACAGCGTGGGCGTGAACCAGCCGTTGCCCTTGCCGCAGGGCGTGAGCGAACTCGCACTCGGCGCCGAGGTGCCGAGCACGCCGGAACCCGAAACGCTGGGCGCGATTGCCGTCGTGCTGTCGATGCTCGCCATGCTGCGCCGCCGGGCGCGCCGCAACGATCCGCGCCGCTACACGGCCTGAGCGCGAAAAGAAAAGGAAAAGAAAAATGTCTCTGGCCGCACTCGCCCACCAGCATCCGCGCATTGTGGATTGGGGCATTCGCATCGACCGCGCACCGGCCGCCGGCTGGCTCGCGCTGCAGTTTGCCGCGCTGGCGCCAACCTGGGCCTGGATGGTCCAGCGCATGCGCGACGGCTCCGACGATCCGCTGGGCCTGTTGGCGCTTGCCGCCTTGGCCGCGCTGGCATGGCAATGCCGGCGCGAACTGCGCGCCGCGCCGCGGCTCGGCTGGCTGGCATTGGCGGCGGCCAGCACCTTGCTGGCTACGCTGCTGCGCACGGGGCTTGGCGCATTGCCCGCCCTGCCCCCGCTTGCGGCCGGCCTGGTGGCGGTGCTGGCGCTGGCCTGCGGCTTGCTCGCCTTCCTGCCGCGGCGCGTGGCCGCGCTGCCGGTCACGGGGCTTGCGGTGCTGGCTTTGCCGCTGTTGTCGTCGCTGCAGTTCTATGCGGGCTATCCGCTGCGCGTGGTCACGGCCGAGGCGAGCCGCTGGCTGCTGGCACCGGGCTTCAGCGTGGCGCGCGAGGGCAGCAGCCTCTGGGTCGACGGCCGGCTGGTGATCGTCGATGCGCCGTGCTCGGGCGTGCAAATGGTGTGGCTCGGCTACTTCACCGCGTGCGCTGTGGCGCTCTGGGCGCGCCAGGACGACCGAGGCTTTCTGCGCCGGTTGCCGATGGTCGGCCTGCTGGTGCTGACAGGCAACATCCTGCGCAACAGCGTGCTGATTGCCTTCGAAGGCGCGGGCCATCCGCTGGCGCCATGGGCGCACAACACGCTCGGGCTGGTGGTCTTGGCTGCCGTGTGTGGTGGCATCGCCCGGCTGATGGTGCCGAAACGCACTTCTGTCGAACTTGCCGGCCAACCCATTCCCGGAATGATCACTACGCACGGAGCCCGGCATGTCGACACGGTTCTTTGAAAACTTTTTCGCTAACCACTTCATCAACCGTATCGGCCATAAGACGGCCTTTGCGCTGGCGATGCTGCTGTGCCTGCTGTGGTCGACCGCCGCCGCGCTGCGCGCGCCGCAAGAGCCCCTGGCGGCCGCGGCATCGCATGAATGGCCGCGCGAATGGGACGGTGTTCCGCTGCGGCCGATGGCGCTTGGCGATGTCGAGCAGCGCTTTGCCAACCGCTTTCCGGGCGCTATCGGCCGCATGACCGATGGCACGCAGATGATCGTGATGCGCGCGGTGAACACCCCGACGCGCATGCTTCATCCGGCGGCCGATTGCTACCGCGCGCTCGGCTATCGCATCGAGCAGGCGCGCTTGGAACGCGATGCGCAGGAGCGACTGTGGCGCTGTTTTGTTGCGCAATTGCACGGTGCGCAAAAGTTCCGCGTCTGCGAGCGCATCGTCGATGCCGAAGGCGCTGCTTTCACCGACACTTCAGCCTGGTACTGGGCGGCAGCCAGCGGGCAGTCGCGCGGTCCGTGGCAAGCCGTCACAGTGGCGAGACCCTTGTGAGAGTTGTGTGAACAAGATTCTGAGATTCGTGATCTATGCGCTGTCTGCCCTGGTGGTGACAGTCTGTGTGGCTGTCTTCCTGATAGTCAAGTTCGCGCTTGCGCCCGCGGCGGGGGAGTGGAGCACCAGTGTCAAGGCCGGACCCCTGAGCTTCCAGATCGGCGTGCCCACGGCAGTGCGCCTGGCGACCTCTTCATGGCTTGCACCGCGGCTGGACGGCCACGCTCTCGACACACGCATCGGCACGATACGTTTTGCCTGGAAGGACGCGGAGGGCCTGCTCGAGATGCGCTGCGCACCCTGCAGCATGGAGGTCCCGGCGCTTGGCACGCAGCCAATCCAGGTCGAGGGCCTGATCGCCACTGTGCGGCGCGACGGCAACACGCTGGCCGGCACGATCGCAGCCACGCCTCGCAATGCCGATGCCGCCGCTGTGATCCAGGGCCCATGGGAAGGGCGCCTCGTGCCCAAGGGTCTGCACCTCAGCGCCGACATCAAGGATGCGCCCATTGCCCGCTGGTATTCGGTGCTCGTGCCCAATCTGCCCGAACTGCAGCGCGCGCGCATCGGCGGCACGCTGGCGCTGCGCGCGCAGGTCGCTCTGCCCGAAGGCACTTTCGTCGTGGTGCCCACCGTGAGCCAGTTCACTGTCGAAGGGCTGGGCACCGAAGCCATGCTCGGTGCGCGCACCAGCTGCGGAGCGCCGTCAAAGCTCGCCAACGACAGCTGGCTGGCGCGGGCCGTCATCGCGGCCGAGGACCAGCGCTTTTTCACGCATGCCGGCTACGACCTGACCGAGATCGTCGCGTCGATCGACAACAACCAGAAGGACGGCCAGCACAAGCGCGGTGCCAGCACGCTGACGCAGCAGCTGGCCAAGATGCTGGTGACAGGCAGCGACCGCACCGCCGAACGCAAGCTGCGCGAATTGCTCTATGCGGTCGAAATGGAACAGACCCTGGGCAAGGCGCGCATCCTGCAGCTCTACCTCGACAACGCACCCTGGGGCGGCCACCTGTGCGGCGCCGAAGCCGCCGCGCGTCGCTACTTCAAGCGCCCGGCGCGCAACCTGGAACCCGCGCAGGCCGTGTGGCTTGCGGCCATGCTGCACAAGCCGCAGGCGGTGCTCGAACAATGGCGGCGCGACGGCCGCATCGACCCGGATCGCACCAAGTGGGTGGCCGAGGGCGTGCGCGGCATCAGCCGCAACCAGCGCGAGGCGTTGCTCAAGAGCGTGGCGGCGGCCCGGTTCGCCGCGCCGGAGGCAGCACCATGAACGATGTCGAAGCCATCGAACGCGCCACGGTTGCCGCCGTGTCGCCTCTTGCCGTCGAAGAGCTCGACGGCTGGCTGCTGCCCTTCGACGACGGCACGGTCAAGCGCGCCCGGTCGGCGGTTCCGCTGCACCGCAGCGAGGTCGGCGGCCGCACGATCGACCGCATCGAAGACCGCTACGACAGCCGGCAATGCGTGCCCGCCTTCCGCCTGGCCGACGTTCCCTGCTTTGCCGCGCTGCAAGCCGAGCTGGAGCAGCGGCACTACGTCGGCGATTCGCCCACCTGCGTACAGGTCGGCTCTGCGCGGCGCATGCGCGAGGTGGCGGCCACCGGTGCCGCGCTGGCCGCGGTCGACCTTGCGCCCGACGAGGCCTGGGCGACGCTGTTTCTCGGCGAGGGCTTCGATCCTGTCGATGGCGCGCACCGCGTGCGGGCACTGTCGCGTGCCAAGGGTTCGCTCTATGCCAGCGTGCGCGAAGGCCGGCGCACGGTGGCGGCGGGCGCCATGGCCTTCGGTCACGGATGGGCCAGCGTGCACGGCATGCGAACCGAGCAGTCGCAGCGGGGCCGCGGCCTGGCGGGCCGCGTGCTCGCGGGCCTCGCGCAGGCGGCCCTCGAGCGCGGCTTCGAACGCGTGTTCCTGCAGGTCGACGCGCACAACGCCGCCGCCCATGCACTCTACCGCCGAGCAGGTTTTTCCACGCAGTGGCAATACCGCTACTGGCAGCGGCAGCAGTGGCCGCGCTGACGGTGCCCGCCTGAACGCCGCGCCGCCCCCACCGGTGGCGCGGTCACGGGGTTAGTGCCACCATGGCCGCATGACGAACGCAAATCATCATGCCAACCACCCCACCGATCCCGTGGCCACGCCGCGCGGCATCGACCACATCGTGGCCGGTGTTTCCACCAGCGATGGAGACGGCGTCAAACTCACCCGCGTGCTGCAACAGCCACTGCAGAAAAGGCTCGATCCCTTCTTGATGCTCGATGCATTCGGCAGCGACAACCCGGGCGACTACATCGGCGGCTTTCCCAACCATCCGCACCGCGGCTTCGAAACTGTCACCTACATGATCGCGGGCCGCATGCGCCACCGCGACAGCGCTGGCCATGAAGGGCTGCTGCAAAACGGCGGCGTGCAGTGGATGACGGCCGGCCGCGGGCTCATCCATAGCGAGCTGCCCGAGCAGGAAGAGGGGCTCATGGAGGGCTTCCAGCTCTGGCTCAACCTGCCCGCGAAAGACAAGATGCGCGAGCCCTGGTATCGGGACATCCAGGGCGAGGAAATACCGGAGTACACCACCGCCGCGGGCGTGCACGTGCGCGTGATTGCCGGCGCCAGCCACGGCATCGAGGGCGCGGTTCGGCGCGAGGACACCGAGCCGCTGTATCTCGACATCACCCTGCCGCCGGGCGCCGAGTTTGCGCAGCCCCTGCCCGAGGATCACAACGCGCTGGTGTACGTGTATCGCGAATCGCTGTGGATCGCGGGCAGCGAGGTGCCCACGCGCCGCATGGCCATTTTGGCGAACGACCCCGGAAGCGACGGCGTGGTGTTGCGCGCGGGCGCCACCAACCACAGCCCGGCCCGGGCGCTCTTGATTGCCGGCAAGCCACTGCGCGAACCCATCGCCCAATATGGCCCCTTCGTGATGAATACGCAGGAAGAAGTGAAGCAGGCGGTGCACGACTTCCAGAACGGCAAGTTCGGCGGCTGACCGGCGGGGCCGTGCCTGCGTGTAGTCGCAGGCCTACCGAAAATCGGCGCCGCGCACAGGTTACGGCAGGCCATGCGGCGAATAGATTGTCGCCATGCCCTTTCGCACTTCCAAAGCACCCCGTGTTCGCAAGGGACAGGCGCCCGACACATTGCCGCGCGACCAGTTTCACGAGCGCTTCATGCAAACCTTCCGGGACCCGGCCTTCGAGGCCGAGAAGGAATCATTGCAGCGCATCGAACTCATTGCATGGGAGGCCTACCAGGAAGGCCGCAAGGCACCGGTCACGCGCAAGGCCGGCCCCGGCTATGCCGACCCCGAGTACGAACTTTCGGTCGACTGGCTTGAAGCCAAGGCGCGCATCGAGGCGGCGCAGGCGGCTTGGGGCGACCCTCAGACACGCTCGCGCGTGCTGCTGGTCAACGGTTCGCCGCGCAACGACGGCACCTGCCCCGGCGAAATTTCCAAGACCTGGCGGCTGGTGCAGCTCGCGCGCGAGGTGCTCGACGGCTGCGGCATCGACGTCGACGTGCTCGACCTGAGCCTGCTCACCTCGGAGTACGGCCGGCACATCCATCCCTGCAAAGGCTGCGTCTCCACCGCCATGCCGCTGTGCCACTGGCCCTGCAGCTGCTATCCCAACCACTCCTTGCGCCAGACCGGCGATTGGATGAACGAGATCTACGAGCGCTGGGTTGCCGCACACGGCGTGATGCTGTTCACGCCCACCCACTGGTATCAGTCGGCCAGTCCGCTCAAGCTCATGGCCGACCGGCTGGTGTGCGCCGACGGCGGCAACCCCGACCCGACCAGCACCCACGGCAAGAAGCCGGAGGAAGCCAAGGCGCTCGAACTCGAGGGCTGGGGCTATCCCAAGCACCTGAGCGGGCGGGTCTACGGGGTGGTGGTGCACGGCGACGTTGCCGGCGTCGAGAGCGTGCGCCGCAATCTGTCGGACTGGCTCGACTGGATGGGGCTGATCGATGCCGGCGCCCAGGCCCGGCTCGACCGCTACATCGGCTACTACGAGCCGTATGCGAGCAGCCACGACAGCCTCGACGCCAATGAAGACGTGCAGGAAGAGGTGCGTAACGCTGCCCGTGCGGTCGCGCTGGCGGTCGGCGAGCTGCGCTCGGGCAAGCTGCAGGCGCCCGATCGCGGACTGAAGCCTCCACGGCCCAAGTAGCGGCGCCGCAGGCGGCGTGCAGCCCTTGCGGTTCATGATTCTTTACGCACGCTCACTCCAGCCTCACTTGGGCGATACAGAGGTCTTCCACACTTCGCTTCACCTGCTGCCCCTTGGCGGCGGGCTTCTTCGAAAGGAAGCACTTTTCATGATCTCTCTTCGCCAACGCATCGTCTGGGCCAGCCTTCTCGGTTCGGCCGCCCTCGCCTCTTCGGGCGCCTTCGCCCAGGCTCCGGCCGCGCCCAGCACTTCGTCGGCCCCGCCTGCGGCCGTCGCCCAGGCCGATGGTGCCGCCGGACACAAGGCACAGCACAAGCGCATGGACCCAGCCGAGCGCATGCAGCGTATGCAGGAACATCGCGCCAAGCACCTTGCCGCATTGAAGGAAAAGCTCAAGCTGACGGCCGCGCAGGAAAGCGCCTGGACCACCTTCGCATCGGCCAGCCAGCCGCCCGCTGGCGCCCGTCCGGCGCGCATGGACCGCGCCGAGTTTGCCAAGCTCACCACGCCCGAGCGCCTGGAGCGCATGCAGGCGCGCCAGGCCGAGCGCAGCGCGAGGTTCGCCAAGCGCGCCGAAGCCACCAAGACGTTCTATACGGCGCTGACGCCGGAGCAGAAGAAGACCTTCGACGCGGAAACGGTGCATGCCGGCATGCACGGGCATCGCGGCCATCATGGCCATGGTGGTCCGGACGGGCACAACCATTCGGCAGCGCCCGCCAAGAGCTGAACGAACGGCGCGCTGAACCGCGCAGACGGTAAAAAGCCCGCGATGCCTCGTGCATCGCGGGCTTTTTTTCGTACAAGCGCTTATTGAGGCGTGCCGGTCCGTTCCGTCGGGTTCGTCGGCACGTCCGGCCGTTCACCCGGGGTGCCGAACCGGGGCTTGGTCTTGCGGGCCTGCTGGCTCACCTCGGCACGCGACATCTCGCCCGTGGGCTGCGGCATCGCATTGGGCTGGGCATTGACGGTGGTGCTGGCCTCGCCCTTGGGCACCAGGTTGTTGGCGTTGTTGCGGTTGTGCGCGCGTGCCTCGGCCTTCACGGCCTCGCGTGAAATCGGCATGCTGTTGTCGGGGCGCTGCGGTGGGTTGGGCACGCCGGAGGGTGTCTGCGTGCTGGCCTGGCCGCCCACGGACGGGTCGGGCTGCGCGGGGATCGAGGTGGCTTGCGCCATGGCGGCGCCGGCGGCGGCCATCAGGCCGGCCAGCAGCGTCGCGCGAAAGATTCCTTGCTTCATGGTGGTTCCTTTGCTTGTCTCGGTGAATCGAGAACGGATGGGTAGAGCAGTGGCCGCTTCCCTCGGCCTGAAATCACCGTAGGAGGCCCCAGATGCTCGCCATGTCGGGGTGCGGAAGGCCTCCCTGTAGGAGTTGGCCGCCCGCTCGCGAAAGGCAATGAAGAAGGTGGCGCGTTCCTACAGGCGCCGGCCGCGCGGCAACGTACAACCGCAGGACTGATGTCTTCTTCTCCGATTCCACTCCCCGCAGCGGCGCCGACCTCCATCAAGGTCATGACGGTGAACACCCACAAGGGGTTCACCGCGCTCAACCGCAAGTTCATTCTTCCGGAGCTACGGGACGCGGTGCGCACGGTCGGTGCCGACGTGGTGTTTCTGCAGGAGGTGCTCGGCACGCATTCGCGCCACTCGCGCAAGGTGAACAACTGGCCCGAGGCCCCGCACTACGAATTTCTGGCCGACACCATGTGGCCGCAGTTCGCCTACGGCCGCAACGCGGTGTATCCGAGAGGGCACCACGGCAATGCGGTGTTGTCGAAGTTTCCGATCGTGCATTACCGCAATCACGACGTGTCGGTGGCCGGCCCCGAAAAACGCGGCTTGCTCCACTGCGTGTTGCGCCTGCCCGGACGCACGGTCGATGTTCATGCGATCTGTGCCCATCTCGGCTTGGCCGAGACGCATCGGCAGCAGCAGCTGGAGCTGCTCTGCCATATCGTGCGCGACGAAGTGCCGCCTGACGCGCCGCTGGTCGTGGCGGGTGACTTCAACGACTGGCGCGGCCGCGCGCACCGGGTGCTCGAAGAAGGCGCCGCGCTGCGCGAGGTCTTCCTGCATGCGAACGGCGCGGCCGCCAAGACTTTTCCATCGCGCTTTCCGCTGCTGTCGCTCGACCGCATCTATGTTCGCAACGCGGGCGTACACGAACCGGTCGTGCTGCCGCGCAAGCCCTGGTCGCACCTGTCGGACCATGCGCCGCTGGTGGCGAACATCGACCTTTGAAGATGGACTACGCCCATGTTCCGCGCAGTCCATTTCGCGCCGCGACGCTCATCGCCTGCCTCGCCGGGCACTGAAGGGGGCCGCCATGGAAAGCGGTGACCGCTGGGTCGGCGGCAATTGCATCGAGCTGCTCGAAAACGGCGAGGAGTTCTTTTCGCGCGTGTTCGATGCCATTCGCGAGGCCAAGCGCGAAGTCATCATCGAAACCTTCATCCTGTTCGAGGACAAGGTGGGCTTGGCGCTGCACGCCGTGATGCGCTCCGCGGCCCAGCGCGGCGTCAAGATCGACGTGCTGGTCGACGGTTTCGGCTCGCCGGATCTTTCGCGCGAGTTCATCGAGGGGCTGTGCTCGGTGGGCGTGCGTATGCGGGTGTTCGATCCCGGCAAGCGCATCCTCGGCCAGCGGCTGAACGTGTTCCGGCGCATGCACCGCAAGATCGTGGTGGTCGATGGCGAACTCGCGTTCGTCGGCGGCATCAACTACTCGGCGGACCACCTGCTCGACTTCGGGCCCAAGGCCAAGCAGGACTACGCGGTGGCGCTGCGCGGACCCATCGTCGCGCAGATCCACCAGTACGTGCTGCGTGCCATCGCGCTTGGCGACAAGGGACCGCGCTGGTTCCGCCGCCGGCTCAAGCAGGCGCCGCCAGTCGACCGGGAAGCGGTTGGCGAGGTGGAGGCGATGTTCGTCACGCGCGACAACCGCCGCCACACCGGCGACATCGAGCGCCAGTACCTGATTGCGATCCGTGCCGCGCGCGAGCGCATCGTGATTGCCAATGCGTATTTCTTTCCGGGCTACCGGCTCATCAAGGAGCTGCGCCGCGCCGCACGCCGCGGGGTGGACGTGCGGCTCATTCTGCAGGGCGAGCCTGACATGCCGATCGTCAAGACGGCCGCGAGCATGCTCTACCACCACCTGATGCATTCGGGCGTGCACATCTATGAATACTGCAAACGCCCACTGCACGCGAAGATCGCACTGATGGACGATCGTTGGACCACGGTCGGTTCGAGCAATCTCGATCCGCTGAGCCTGTCGCTCAACCTGGAGGCCAACGTGATCGCGCGTGACAAGGCTTTCAACCAGCTGCTGTGGGAGCGCATGGACACGCTCATGCGCGAGAGCTGCAAGGAGATCGGAGAGGCCGACCTCGAAAGCGGATGGAGCGGCTGGCGGCTGGTGCGCAGCTTCTTCATCTTCCACTTCTTGCGCTGGTATCCCTCCTGGCTAGGCTGGCTGCCTCGCCAGGTGCCTCGCCTGACGCCCGCAGAAGCCATCGACTTGGCAGAAAGGCGCGAAGAACGCGAAAAGAACAAGAAAAACGACGAGGACGCCGTGACCCCGACGGAAGTGGCATGAGCTCCCGCACGGCCGTTCCGAAGGGGGCTCGCACCGCAGTGCGGAGCACGGAGGTTGCCGAATGAGCGTCGGCACCGCAAAGCTTGCGCACCGGCCCTGGTGGCCCTGGGTGCGCCGCATTGCGACCTGGACCTTCTTCGGCTTGATTGCCTGGCTGCTAGTGAACCAGGCACGCGCGATCGACTGGCAAGAGGTGTTCGACGCCATGCGCGCCCTTCCCGCGGCCACGCTGCTGCTGGCGGGCGCGCTCGCCGCGTGCAGCTTTGCGGTCTACAGCACCTACGACCTCTTGGGCCGGCATCTCACGCGGCACCCGCTGGGCGCCGGCACCGTGATGGGCGTGACCTTCATCAGTTACGCCTTCAACCTCAACCTGGGTTCGCTGGTGGGCGGCGTGGCGTTCCGCTACCGGCTCTATTCGCGGCTGGAGCTTTCCAACGGCACCATCACCCGCGTGCTCGGTTTCAGCATGCTGACCAACTGGCTCGGCTACCTGGTAGCGGCGGGCGTGGTGTTCTGCTTCTGGCCGTTGGTGCTGCCGGCCGGATGGAGAATCGACAACACGGGCCTGCGCATCCTGGGCGCGGTGCTGCTGCTCCTGGCCGCGGCCTACCTGGTGCTGTGCGCCTTCGCCAGCGGGCACGTCTTCCGGATCCACCGGCACTCCTTCAAGGTTCCGTCGCTCCGCATGGCGCTGCTTCAGCTGGCCATGTCCTGCCTGAACTGGTCGCTGATAGGTGGCGTGATCTGGGTGCTGTTGCAGGGCCAGGTGCCCTACCACTCGGTGCTTGCGGTGCTGCTCGTGGCCGCGGTCGCGGGCGTCATCACGCACGTGCCGGCGGGGCTTGGTGTGCTGGAAGCGGTGTTCATTGCGCTGCTTTCGGACCAGGTGCCTCAAGGCAGGCTGCTGGGCGTGCTGCTGGTCTACCGAGGCCTCTACTACCTGTTGCCGCTGGGCGTGGCCACGCTGGCTTACTTTGTTGCGGAACTGCGCGCCAAGCGATGGCGCGCACGGGCCGTGGTCAACGAAGAAAGTAAACAGTAACTTCTAATCCGTTCGTTGCCTGCGCGGAAGCCTGTTTCCGTGTCAAAAGGCACGACTTGCTAAACAAAATGGCTGCGTATTTTGCTGCAGTGCAGCAAATCCCTCTATCGGCGCCTATAGTGGTGTTCGTCCATTCCATAGACCGTCTTCATGTCGTCCCTTACCTCCGCCGTTCGTTTGGCCAGCCCCCTGATGCTGTGGGTCGACTTGGCCCTCAAGACCCACGAGATGCTGTTGTCTTCGGGTTCCGTCATCCAGATGCGCACCGAGCGCATCGCCAAGGCGGGGCTTGCACCCAGCGCAGCCGATCTCGCCGAGTTCCAGCTCATGGGCGACGAAAAACTCGCTGCGGCGGGCGAATCGGGCGTCGCCATGGCCAAGCAGTGGCACAGCAGCCAAGTCGCCCTGGCGAACCGCGCACTGCAGCAATGGTTTCAAAGCGCGGGCGCTTTTTTCTCGATGGCGGGCAGCATCACGCCGGCGCAAGCTGCCGTGCGCAGCGACGCTTTCATGCGGGCCACTGCACGCGCAGCGGGCACGGCCAGCCAGCTGTCGGGTGCGGCGGTGCGTATCGCGCGACGCGGACTGAAGCCGATCCACGCGGCCGCCACCTCCAACGCCCGGCGACTGGCCGAATTGCGCGACTGAACGCGCAACTCTTCTTCTTTAGTTGAGCGCCGTCACCAGGGTCAGCAGCGTGATCTCCGAAGGCGCGCCAAAGCGCTTCGGCGGACCCCAATAGCCGGTGCCTCGGCTCACGTAGATCCACATGTCGTGCAGTCGATGCAGGCCCGCCGTAAAGGGTTGCTGCATTGGCACGAACAGGTTCCACGGAAAGAACTGGCCGCCGTGCGTGTGGCCCGACAGCTGCAACTGGTAGCCTGCCTGGGCGGCCAAAGACGCACTGCGCGGCTGGTGCGCAAGCAGCACCCGCGTGTGCACCAGCGGCGGCGCATCGAACAACGCCAGGTGGGGGTCGCTTGTGTGCGCGGCATCGAAATGCCCGGCGGTGTAGTCGGTCACGCCGGCCAGCACCAGTTGGCTTTCGAACAGTTCTTCGTCGTTTTGTGCGCCGCGCACGTTACGCGTCTGCAGCACCACGTGCTCATTGAGCAGCACCTTCAAACCCAGCCGGCGCAGCTCGTCGATCCATGCATGCGCCCCGGCGTAATACTCGTGGTTGCCCGTGACGACGAAAGTGCCGTGCCGCGCACGCAGGCCCGCCAGTGGCGCGATGTGGTCGCGCAACTCGGGCACGCTGCCATCCACCAGGTCGCCCGTGATCGCGATGGCGTCGGCGCCGAGCCGGTTCACCGCGTCCACGATGCGCTGGATGTAGGCGCTCTTGATGGTCGGACCGACGTGGATGTCACTGAGCTGCGCGATCGTGAAACCTTCGAGCGCCGTCGGCAGGCCGCGAATCGGAATGTCGACGCGCTTCACGCTCGCGGTGCGGCGGGCGTTGATGAAACCGATCAGCGTAGTGCCCGTGGCCAGGGCCAAAACCGCCAGCGCGCTCCACGGCAGACCCGCGTCCCAGCGCACCTGCAGCCCGCCCACGGCGCTTGCCAGCCAGGCGATCAGCAGGCCCGCATCGCGCGCGAGCGTCAGCACAAACATCGACGAGAACCAGCCCATGCTGATCAGGCCGACCCACTTGAGCGTGTTGCCCAGGGGGGCGTTCGCCGCAATGCGGCGAGAGGCAAATGGCAGCGGAATGGTGATGGCCGAGATGATCAGGGCGGCGAGCGCGAGCGGCCACGCTGGCGTGAGCATGGCCAACGCAGGCAGCAGGCGCATCGCCATGTAGGCATGCAAGAGCGCGGTGAGAACGCTCAGGGAACGTATCGGCATGGGGGCAATGGGAACGGGCAAGCCCGGGATAGGGCATCTGCAAGGCGCATGCCGTGCATTCAAGGAGGCGCCCGTGCAAAGTAATGCTATTTTATCTATAGCGAACTGCACCCGGATAGCGGGGGGTCGTCGGCGATCCGGACGCGTTAGTTTGGAGTGACGCTCAAGCCCTCCGGATCGAAGGACATGTATTTACTGCACCGTACGTGTGCCGATCGAGGCCATGTCGGTGCCCGTGGGCCACAGAAATGCCATCCTGGCGGGCATTCCGGCATTCACGTGCAGCGTTTGCTTGAGCGTATTTCCGCGCAAGCGAGCCTCCACTTCATATATGCCCGGATCGAGCCGGGCCACCATGAACGGCCCCTCCGAGGCGACGTGGTCGAGCAGCACCCTGCCATTGGCGTCGCGTATCGTCACGCGAACGTCCGATGCGAAATCGGCCCCTTTGTGGTCCTTGATCGCGAACTCGAAAGTGGCCGGCCAGCGCGGCGCCACCGTTCTCATCAGCTGGGCCTCGTCGCTGCCGATGCCGCCGCTCATGTATTCGATGCCATGCGTCATGCGGATCGGCGGATTCTCCGTGGCATGCGCCGAAGAAAGTGCCGCGAGAAAAAGAAGAGTGGCACCGCACAGCGCGGTTGCGGCCGCCGTTGCGGATCGGCGGTGCGATGATGAATTGCGAGAGATCGTCATGATCTGGATCCTTTCTTTCTTACCTGCGTGGCGAAACACCACGGCGCCACTGTGCGGCGCACGGCTTAGACAAGGCTTAACAAGGATCCGACCCCCGGCAGCAAGCCGGTGGAAAGGTTCAGCGGACGCCGGAGGTCTGCGCAAGCGCCTGCGTTTGCGGCCCGGGCGGCAGCACCGAGGCCATGTCGAAATTCGACGGCCACATGAACACGGCACGCGCCGGCGCACCGGCAATGACCGTCAGAGACTGCGTGATCGTGAGACCGCCGAGCGTGACGTTCACGTCGTAGGCGCCCGGGTCGAGCCGCGCGAGCATGTAGGGCCCCTGCGACTGAGCTTCCATCACAGGACGGCCCGTGTACCTTTCGCGCACCTGCACGGCTGCCCGCGCAGGGAAACTACTCTTCTGCGCGCTGTCGTTGACACCGAATTCGAGGGTGGCCGCCCAGCGCGGCGAGACCATCTGCATGAACGCGGCTTCGTCCTTGCTCGTGCCGCCGCACATGTATTCGACGCCCTGCGCCATCTGGATGGGCGGATTGGAGAACGCATGGGCCGATGTGGTCATCGCGCCGAAGAATGCTGCTGTGCCGCCCAGTACCAACGCAGCCATCGGCTGCCGGAGACGCATAAGGTTCATTGCTTCGATGTCCTCGATCATGGGTGACGTGAAATCCGTCGAGGATTTTGCTTAGCAAGAGTCGGGCTAGATATAGCGTTTACGAGGAACGATCCTCGGCGACCCGTTGAACGCTATTGTTTTAATAGCTCATGACGATTGTGTGACGGGTATCTGCGCCGTTTTGCGGCCTCTCACCTATGAAAACCCTGATAGGCCGTGGTTGTGCGTCCGATCCGACGCGGCACATGTGACCCGTGCCTACAGCGGTGCAAAGCCCGCTTGGTTATGAAGAAGTTCGTACAGAAAAGGAGCTTTCAATGACCATCGGATCGAAGATCGAGACCCTCAAGAAGATGGACGCCCAGCGCCGCGGTATTCCGGGCGAGCACCTGGCTGTCCTCGGCGCAGGCCTTCTGCTGCTGCTGAAGGCAGGAAGCAGCCGCTCGCTCATGCGGCGCGTGCTGGCAGGCGCGGCTGGCGGTGCATTGGTCGGCCGGGCGGCCAGCGGGACTGGCGGCCTCGCCCGGGTTGCCCGGATGGTGCAGGGAACCAGGGGCGGCCCTCGGGTGCACCGGTCTATTTGAGCCTTCAGCTGACCGGCCTGCGAAGCCAGGCCATTCGTGGCCGCTTCGTTGGCGCAAAAGCCGGCGGAGCGGAGATACTCGGCCTTCATGAATTCCGATCATCGCGATCCGCTGCACGACAGCCGCAACGCGATGACGGAATGGGAGCGCAGCCTTCGCCCCACCCGAGAGCGCCATTGGGCGATGTGGATCGCGCTGTCGGCCTTGCTGTTGTTCGCGCTTTATCGAGGCGCTGAATGGCTGCTGGCGCAGCGTGCCGCGCTTAGGCCCAAGGCGTCCGCTACCCTGCCCTCCCTTCCGGCGCCATCGCCAATGACGGGTCGCGTCCCCTCGCCACCACCACCCGCGGTTCGATCGGAAAATTCTGCCGTGCCGGGCACGGTGGAGGTCAGCAAATGCGTGAGCGCTTCAGGCAAGGCCGCCTATTCGGATGGCCCCTGCCCGGCAGGCGCGGTCGCCAGCACGGTGCGGCTGCAGCGCGATCTGAATCTCGCGGATGGAATGAGCGTCGAGGCGCGGGAGGCGTCGAACCGGGCCAACGCGGCGCTCGTGGCGCAGCAGCAATCTTATGAACGACAAGTGCTTCCGAGCGCCGGCAATGCAACGCAGGCGGGCGAGTGCAGCGCACTCGATGCCAACGTCAAGTGGATCGACACGATGGCGCGGCAGCCACAAGGTGCAGCCATGCAGGACTGGCTGCGCAATGAAAGACAGCGGGCCCGAGACCGGCGGTTCCGACTGGGCTGCCGCTGATCGTCAATGGGTCGGAGACTGGTGGCTTTAGCCTTGGAACACTGCCTATTGCGCAGCCGCCCAATAACTCAAAGGGGAGACAGCACCCACGGGCTCTTGTCATCAGTCATGAGATCTTCAGCGATGCCGGTAATTCCGCTTAGCATCATATTTTGGCCAGCCCAACTGGCTCGACCAATGATGTAGCTCTTTGCAAACTGTGGCCAAGACGAAAAATTCGACCGTACTTCTTTATCTACATGCGCAAGAATGCGACTGAATTCGTCCAGCTCGATGTATTTGCAGTCAAGTGACATCCTCGCAACGGTAACGAGTCGGCCGAGATCCCAGGCAAGTATTCCAGCGCTGTAATCCTTGGGAAGATATGACCCATTGACCTTATCTTCGACAAGTCGAAAAACGGATCGCAAATTCCCCAGCATCTCCATAGCCTGCTCCAAAGCCGAGAAAACGAGAGATTTTTCCTCGCAGGGCTCCTGTGCCGTAATCTGCTTACGCACCGTTTCCGGGGCGCCGTATCGACCACTGACTATCAATGCCTCGAGAACCTCTTGGCGCCCCTCTGAAGCACCATCGCTGTGAACCCGAAAAACAATGTCGTAGAAAAAGCGATGGCCATAGCGACCGAGCGACTCCAGCGTTTCAGCAGCCTCCTGAGGCGAGCTTATATCCCAGTGTGAGCCAAGCCCTTCGGCGAGAGTACTGTGAGACAGTCCAGTTGTGTAACTGTCGCAGTACGCCATGATCTGCTCGGAGTTGATTAGCCCAGCTTGAAGTGCTCGCTGCGCTACCGGATCCACCGCGGCCCCATCGGGACAATTTCTGTATTTTTTTCCAGAAACTATCTGGAACAGCTTCTTCAGGAAGCCCATAAATTATATGTTCTTAAAGGCAGCGCCAGTGGCGCGATGCTTGAGCACATTGACAAGAGCATCAAAATCTGAGTCTTTGGCCATGTGAATAGCATCGAACTCATATTTTTTAGGCGTCATTGATGGCGCACTGATTTCTATTGTTTTCTCTGCGCTCGATGTTGAGGTTTCAGGGATATCCGTGACAGTGACCTTGTCGATCGCGTCATAGTTCACGGCAGTCAGTACGCCGGCGAATTTCTTGACGGTCGTGAAGGACATGCTCTTCTCATCAAGAACAATGCTGGCGCCCCGACTATTGGCCGCGCGCTTCTTGAAAAGCGTCCCAACTGTGAGATATGTGACATAAGCCCCAAGCAACATGAGGGCGCCGTTAGCCACGCCTGTCGGCAGGTGAAGCCGCAAGGTTCCAATTTTCAGATCGGCGATCGGATAAAAAATCGCAGCAATGATAATTGCTGGGCCAATAAGACCGAAAACGTACTCGAGAATCGAGTATTCCATTTTATAATTAATGGTCTGCATGCTATTTTTCCTTATGGTTTTTGAAGGCCGTTGGCCCGAATAGGAAGTCGATTCTGCAAAAATTCATCCAACTCCACGGACTAATGTAACAAATCTCTTCACGACGCCGCCGGGATCGATCGCGAGACACCAGGAACACCCAATGAGCAAGCTATCCACTGGCAGCATGGCCTTTGCCAAAACTCATGTCGGCGCTGCGCTGGATGGTCGAATTCCTCACGCCTCCCCTGCTAATCAATGACGGGTAGAGAGTCCGTGCGCAAGATTTGCATCGCGATAGCGACGAGCTCACTTCTCGTTGCTTGCGATTTGGGCAGTCCCCAGTCACACGAGCGAATGCCGCCTGCGCCTGCTGCCCACAACACAGTGATACTGCCGCCTGTCGTGTACGGGTATTACCAAGGCCGCCGGATGTCTGAATCCGATGACGCGTGCGGGGTACCGGACCCGTTGCGTCAGGCGGTGGAAGATCAGTTGAAGGCGCGATCTGAAGTTGTGCGCCCCGTGTTGGGTACCGGCAGAGATCCCGCCTCTTTGCTGAAGATCGAGATCATGGACATAGTGACCGTTAGCGCCGGCGGTCCCACGATCGTGGTCATCCATGCTGTGCTCGAACGACCGGGACTTCCAACCGCCCATTTCAAAGGCCTGCGCCAGATGCACACCCAATCCTCCGAGATCACGACGGAGGCTACCGAATGCAGCTCAATGGATGCGGTAATTCGCGGGTTGGGCGCGGACGTTGCGAAATGGATGCTTAAGCCGCTGGACGGGGTGTCTCTAGTGAACGGAGAGTGAGCCCCGCGCGAGAGTTCTGGGGAAAACTTGTTGCGTGGCCCGATCTTCCATCGTCCTCAAGACGACGAGCACGAGCAAGATTCAGGAATTTTTCAATAACTGCGTCAGTGTTTTTTCACTACCTGTCGCAGTTTTCACTTTCCGTGTCACCCGACAACATCAAACGTCGATATTCGCCGCCCGCAACGCGTTCTGCTCAATGAACTCGCGCCGCGGTTCCACCTCGTCGCCCATCAGCATCGTGAACACGCGATCGGCCTCGATCGCGTCGTCGATCTGCACGCGCAGCAGGCGGCGCACGGTCGGGTCCATGGTGGTTTCCCACAGCTGTGCGGGATTCATTTCGCCCAAGCCCTTGTAGCGCTGGCGCGAGGTGGCGTTTTCGGCTTGGCCGATCAGCCACTTCATGGCGATGCGGAAGTCGGCCACCTTTTCTTCCTTGGCGCGCTCGCCTTCGCCGCGGCGGACGATGGCGCCATCGCTGCTCAGCAGATTGCGGAAGGTGTTGGCGGCTTCGGCGAGCGCGGCGTAGTCGGCGCCGTGCACGAAGTCCTGCGTGAGCACGCTGCTCTTGATGTTGCCGTGGTGGCGTCGGCTGATGCGCAGCAGCGGCTTGTCGGTGCGAACGTCGAACTCGCTGCTCACTTCGGCAGGAACGCCGGTGGTGTTGAGCTCGCGCAGCTTGGCCTGCAGCGCCACGGCCGAGGCTTCGGCCGCAGGCGTGGTGTCGAGGTCGAGCGCCACGCCATCGGCAATGGCGCGCAGGGCCTCGGCATCCATGAAGTTGCGAAGGCGCGCGATCACGGCCTCGGCCAGCTGGTGCTTGCGCGCCAGCTCGGCCAGGGTGTCGCCGCTCAGGGTGGTCGAGTTGGGACCGCCGGTTTCGATGCTTGCGTCTTTCAGCGCCACCTTGAGCAGGAAGGCGTCGAGCGCAGGGCCGTCCTTCAGGTATTGCTCTTCCTTGCCGACCTTTACCTTGTAAAGCGGCGGCTGTGCAATGTAGATGTGGCCGCGCTCGACCAGCTCCGGCATCTGCCGGTAGAAGAACGTGAGCAGCAGCGTGCGGATGTGGGCGCCGTCGACGTCGGCGTCGGTCATGATGATGATGCGGTGGTAGCGTAGCTTGGCGACGTTGAAGTCGTCCGCGCCGCCGCCCGCGGTGGTGGCGCCCGCACGGCCGATGCCGGTACCCAGCGCGGTGATCATGGTGAGAATTTCGTTGCTGGTGAGCAGCTTCTCGTAGCGCGCCTTTTCGACGTTCAGGATCTTGCCGCGCAGCGGCAGGATGGCCTGGAACTTCCGGTCGCGGCCCTGTTTGGCGGAACCGCCGGCGGAATCGCCCTCCACCAGGTAGACCTCGCACAGGGCGGGATCCTTTTCCTGGCAGTCGGCCAGCTTGCCGGGCAGGCCCATGCCGTCGAGCACGCCCTTGCGGCGGGTCATTTCGCGGGCCTTGCGGGCGGCTTCGCGGGCGCGGGCGGCCTCGACGATCTTGCCGCAGATGATCTTGGCATCGCTCGGGCGCTCTTGCAGGTAGTCGGTGAGCAGGCGGCCGACGATGTCTTCGACCGGCGCGCGCACTTCGCTGGACACCAGCTTGTCCTTGGTCTGGCTCGAGAACTTGGGCTCGGGCACCTTCACGCTCAGCACGCAGCACAGGCCTTCGCGCATGTCGTCGCCGGTGACTTCGACCTTCGCCTTCTTGGCGAATTCGTTCTCTTCGATGTACTTGTTGATGACGCGGGTCATCGCGGCGCGCAGGCCCGTGAGGTGGGTGCCGCCGTCACGCTGGGGAATGTTGTTGGTGAAACAGAGGACTTGCTCGTTGTAGCCGCTGTTCCACTGCATTGCCACTTCGACGCCGATGTGCGTGCCCGGGATGCCGCCGTAGGTGTCAGCCGGCTTTTCGCCAGCGGCATAGAACGAGTTTGGATGCAGGACGGTCTTGCCCTTGTTGATGAACTCCACGAAGCCACGCACTCCGCCGGTGCCCGAGAAGTCGTCTTCCTTGCCACTGCGCTCGTCCTTCAGGCGAATGCGCACGCCGTTGTTCAGGAAGCTCAGCTCGCGCAGTCGCTTGGAGAGGATTTCGTAGTGGAAATCGGCGTTCTCCTTGAAGATCTCGGCGTCCGGCAGAAAGTGGACTTCGGTGCCGCGCTTGTCCGTTTCGCCGATGATGCGCATCGGCGAAACCTCGACGCCGTTCACGGTCTCGATCAGGCGGTTCTGCACGAAGCCGCGGCTGAATTCGAGCTCGTGGATCTTGCCCTCGCGGCGCACCACCAGGCGCAGCATCACGCTCAGCGCGTTCACGCAGCTCACGCCCACGCCGTGCAGGCCGCCCGATACCTTGTAGCTGTTCTGGTTGAACTTGCCACCGGCATGCAGCTCGGTGAGCGCGATTTCGGAGGCCGAGCGCTTGGGCTCGTGCTTGTCGTCCATCTTCACGCCGGTCGGGATGCCGCGGCCGTTGTCGGTGACGGAGATCGAGTTGTCGGAGTGGATGGTGACGACGATGTCGTCGCAATGGCCGGCCAGCGCTTCGTCGATGGAGTTGTCGACCACTTCGAACACCAGGTGGTGCAGGCCCGTGCCGTCGGAGGTGTCGCCGATGTACATGCCGGGGCGCTTGCGCACCGCCTCGAGCCCTTCGAGGATCGTGATCGAGCCTTCGCCGTAGCTGGTGTCGGCGGGCGTGATCTCGATCGGCACCGCATTCTCGATCTCGGGCGTGTAGACCGGTTCGGTATGGGGCACTTCGGGCTTGTTCTCTTCTGCACTCATTCGGATATTCCTCTATCTCTCACGGCGTTCACGGGGATTTGCGGGCTCTGGGAGCCTGTTTTTCCGGCCTCTTGAAAGCGCAAACCCGCGGGGGGCCGCGGGCTGTCTGCGCAAGGCGCTGTGTTTTCTGTCTTCTAGATTCGCATCGGCATCACGACATATTTGAAGGATGCGTTCTCGGGGATGGTCAAAAGGGCGGAGCTGTTGGAGTCGGCCAGGTCCAGCTTGACCATGTCCTGGTCCATGTTGGACAGGGCGTCGATCAGGTAGGTCACGTTGAAGCCGATTTCGATGGCGTCGCCGCCGTAGTCGATGTCGAGCTCGTCCTGCGCTTCTTCCTGCTCGGCGTTGTTCGATGCGATGCGCAGCGTGCCCGGCTCGATGTTCAGGCGCACGCCCTTGAACTTCTCGCTCGTCAGGATGGCGGTGCGCTGCAGGCTGGCCAGAAGTGGGGCGCGACCGAGCGTGACGCTGTTCTTGTGGTTCTTGGGAATCACGCGGTTGTAGTCGGGGAACTTGCCCTCGACCAGCTTGGTGACGAACTCCATGCCGCCAAAGCTGAACTTGGCCTGGTTGTTGGCAAACTGCATCTCGATGGCGCCTTCGGCGTCCGACAGCAGGCGCTGCATTTCGAGCACGGTCTTGCGCGGAAGAATGACTTCCTGGCGCGGCACTTCGACGTCAAGCGTCGCCGACGAAAAAGCCAGGCGGTGCCCGTCGGTGGCCACCAGGCTCAGCTGTTTGCCTTCGGCGACGAACAGGATGCCATTCAGGTAGTAGCGGATGTCGTGCACGGCCATGGCAAACGAGACCTGCGAGAGCAGGTCTTTCAGCGTTTTTTGCGGCACGCTGAACACGGGGCCGAAGTTGGCGGCCTCTTGCACCAGCGGAAAGTCTTCGGCCGGCAGCGACTGCAGCGTGAAGCGGCTCTTGCCGCCCTTGAGCACCAGCTTGCTCGCGTTCGATTCGAGGCTCACGGTCTGGTCGGCCGGCATGGTGCGCAAGATGTCGATGAGCTTGCGCGCGCCGATGGTGGTGGTGAAGTTGCCTTCATCGCCGCCGAGTTCGGCCGTGGTGCGGATCTGGATCTCGAGATCGCTGGTGGTCAGCTGCAGCTGTCCGCCGGTCTTGCGGATCAGCACATTGGCGAGGATCGGCAGCGTATGGCGCCGTTCCACGATGCCCGCCACCGATTGCAGTGCGGCGAGGACTTTGTCTTGGGTTGCCTTCAAAACGATCATGTCTTCTTCCTCTTCTCTTATCTCTTTGAATCCGCTTGTAAGACGCCATTCTCCGCTGTTGCGAGGCGCATTCCTGATGACATTCGAGGTCAGCCCTTGAGCGTTTGCTCGAGCACGTGCAGTTGCTGGTTGAGTTCGGTGAGCTGCTGGCGCTCGCCCGAAATCTTGCGCACCGCATGCAACACCGTGGTGTGGTCGCGACCGCCGAACAGCTCGCCGATCTCGGGCAGGCTCTTCTGCGTGAGCTCCTTGGCCAGGTACATGGCAATTTGCCGCGGCCGGGCAATGCTGGCGGGGCGCTTCTTGCTGTACATGTCGGCGACTTTGATCTTGTAGTAGTCGGCCACCGTCTTCTGGATGTTTTCGACCGAAATCTGCCGATTCTGGATCGACAGCAGATCGCGCAGAGCCTCGCGCGCCAGGGCAATCGAGATTTCTTTTTGATTGAAGCGGGAGTACGCCAGGATCTTGCGCAGCGCGCCTTCAAGCTCGCGCACGTTGGAGCGCACGTTCTTGGCGACGAAGAAGGCCACTTCTTCCGGCATTTCGGCCGATTCGGCGCGCGCCTTGTTGATCAGGATGGCCACGCGCATTTCGAGCTCGGGCGGTTCGATGGCGACGGTGAGGCCCGAATCGAAGCGCGAGACCAGCCGCTCGTGGATGTCGGCCAGGCCCTTGGGATAGGTGTCGCTGGTCATCACGATGTGCGACTTCTTGGCGAGCAGCGCTTCGAACGCATTGAAGAATTCTTCCTGCGTGCGATCTTTGTTGGCGAAGAACTGCACATCGTCGATCAGGAGCAGATCGAGCGAGTGGTAGCGTTCTTTGAACTCGTCGAAAGTCTTGCGCTGGTAGGCCTTGACCACATCCGAGACGAACTGCTCGGCGTGGATGTAGAGAACTTTGGAGTCGGGACGGTCTGCGAGCAGCCGGTTACCCACAGCGTGCATCAGGTGGGTCTTGCCCAGGCCGACGCCGCCATAGATGAACAGCGGGTTGTACAGGTGGCCCGGCATGCCGGCCACGTGCATGGCCGCGGCGCGCGCCATGCGGTTGGCCGTACCCTCCACCAGGGTGTCGAAAGTCAGGCCCGAATTGAGGCGGTTCTTGAAGCCTGCCGCAGCCGGCTCTTCGCCGGGGCCGGCCACGTCGCGCGGCACATCGGTTTCGGCCAGAACGGCCACGGGTGACGAGCGCACGGGCGCCTCGCGCGGAGCGAGCGCTAACTCAACCGCCACGGGCTGGCCGTACATCTTCTCGGCCATGGCGGCAATCTTGCCGGCGTACTGGGCCCGGATCCAGTCGAGCTTGAAGCGGTTGGCAACGAACACCGTCATGCGCGAAAGGTCGTCAGCGACCTGCGCCGTCAGGGGCTTGATCCAGGTGTTGAATTGCTGCTCGGACAGCTCCTGCGCGAGCTGGTCGACACAGGCCTGCCAGAGGCTCTCACCGATGCCGTCAGTCGACATGGGTGCTTGAAAAAGTGGTGTGTCCCTCGTCCATTTTTTGGTATATGTATTGTGGATATTCTCTGCTGCAAGGCGGTCCGCATTCTAACTTGTCAAAACCTTATCCACATGCCCGCATGCGCCCGGCAAAGGCCCGCAAAGTTGCTCGGCGTTTGGTGATGGCCCGAATGTTTGCGATAATTGCGGGTTTCCCTGAAAACCTCATTGCGTCTTTCGGGGGTCATCCGAAAAACGCTCCCAGCGCCCGCATGTCCGATATGGCCTTCATGGCTTCATAGAAGGACGGCGTGCATATCGGGGGAATCAGCAGGAAATCTCATCATGAAACGCACTTACCAAGCTTCCAAAGTCCGCCGCGCCCGTACCCACGGCTTTCTGGTCCGTATGAAGACCCGCGGCGGCCGCGCCGTCATCAACGCACGTCGCGCCAAGGGCCGCAAGCGCCTGGCCGTCTGACGGCAGTTCTGCCGTTGCCAGCCGCCGAGCCGCCAGCGCCAGCTTTCGCCGCCAGTTCTTCTGGCCCGACCAGCGACAACGCAAGCGGCCCGGCTCCCATGCAGCGGCTCAAGACCCGCGCGCAGTTTCAGGCCGTCCTCGCAGGTGCCACCGTGGCGCGCACTGCTCATTTCGCATTGCATCGCTGCGCGCTCGATTCGTCGAGCGCGCAGCCCTTGTTCGCGTCCGACGACGTCTGGCTGGGCGCTATGGTGCCCAAGCGCTGGGCGCGCCGTGCGGTCACGCGCAACGCCATCAAGCGTCAGATCTATACCGTGAGCGCCGCACCCGATGTGGGCTTGCCCCGTGCGGCGCACGTGGTGCGGCTGCGCGCGGGATTTGACCGCAAGGAATTCGTGAGCGCCTCCTCGGACAAGCTCAAGGCCGCCGTGCGCGCCGAGCTCCAGCAACTGCTGGCGCGGGCCGCGCGTACTTCCGCACCTTCGTCATCATGAAGCGCCTGCTGATCGGCCTCGTGAAGGGCTATCGCCTGCTGCTGAGCCCCTGGCTCGGGCAGTCGTGCCGCTTCGAGCCGACCTGCTCCGTCTATTCGATCGAGGCGCTCGAAGTCCACGGCGCTCTCAAGGGCAGCTATCTCACCCTGCACCGCATCGTGCGCTGCCAACCCTGGTGCCAGGGCGGGCACGATCCGGTTCCACCGAAATCACGGCGTCGCACTGGCAAGCCAGGCTCGCTGTTTTCGTCTCTTCTCTCCTCCGACAAGAAGTCTTCGTCATGAACGATATACGCCGCACGATCCTGTGGGTGATTTTTGGTTTCTCGCTGGTGCTGCTGTGGGACCAATGGCAGGTCTTCAACGGCAACAAGCCCACCTTCCTGCCGTCGAGCAAGCCGGCTGCCGTGGCCTCCGCCCCGGCGGGCAGCACGCCGGCCGGCAGCAACGGCGTGCCGACCGCGTCCACCGCCGGCGGCAGCGCAGCCGCCGTGCCGACGCAAGCCGCGCCGGTCGCACCGCGTGAGCAGGTCAGCGTGACCACCGACCTGTTCAAGGCGGTGATCGACAGCGAAGGCGCCACGGTCAACTACCTCGAACTGCTGAAGTACGAAGAGGCCGACCGAACCAAGCACGTCGTCCTGTTCGAGAACGACTCGCCGGCCACGCGCTACATAGCGCAGACCGGATTGCTGAGCCAGACCGGTGAGCCGTTTCCCAACCACCTGACGCCGATGACGCCGAAGGCCGGTCCGCGCGCGATGGCCGAAGGCCAGAACACGCTTGAGGTGAGCTTCGAAAGCGCACCCTCGGGCGGTTTGAAGTACGTCAAGACCTACGTGTTCAAGCGCGGCGACTACACCATCGGCGTGCGCCACGAAGTCGTCAACGTGAGCGACCAGCCGCGCGACGCACAGCTCTACATGCAGCTGCTGCGCCACGGCACGGTGGCCGCCGGCACGATGTTCGGCACCAACACCTTCACCGGCCCCGCGGCGTACACCAACGAGAAGAAGTTCCACAAGCTCGACTTCTCGGACATTGCCAAGGCCAAGGTCGAGCCGCCGCCGCCTGCCAACGACGGCTGGATTGCCATGGTGCAGCATTACTTCGTGTCGGCCTGGCTGCTCAAGGGCGACCCGGCCAGCGAACAGCTCAAGCGCGAATTCCGCGTGAAGGACCTGGGCGGCAACCTCTTCACCGTGGCCATGGTGGCCACGCTGCCGAAGATCGCCCCGGGCCAGACGCAGGTGGTCAACAGCGCGCTATTTGCCGGCCCCGAAGAAGAAAAGAAGCTCGAAGCCATCGCACCCGGCCTGGACCTGGTCAAGGACTACGGCATCTTCGCGATCATCTCCAAGCCCCTGTACTGGCTGCTGAACGAGCTGCATGAAATCCTGGGCAACTGGGGCTGGGCCATTGTGGCGCTGGTGGTGCTGCTGAAGGCGGCCTTCTACTGGCTCAACGCCAAGGCCTACGCCAGCATGGCCAAGATGAAGGCCATCAACCCCAAGATCATGGAAATGCGTGAGCGGCTGAAGGACAAGCCGCAAGAAATGCAGCAGGAGATGATGCGCATCTACAAGACCGAGAAGGTCAACCCGATGGGTGGATGCTTCCCGATCGTGATCCAGATCCCGGTGTTCATTGCGCTCTACTGGGTGCTGCTGTCGTCGGTCGAAATGCGCCACGCACCGTGGATCGGCTGGATCACCGACCTGTCGGCACCCGATCCCTGGTACATCCTGCCGGTCGTGATGACGCTCACTTCGCTGTTCCAGACCTGGCTCAACCCGACGCCGCCCGATCCGATGCAGGCCAAGCTGATGTGGATCATGCCGCTCGCGTTCAGCGTGATGTTCATCTTCTTCCCGGCTGGCCTGGTGCTGTACTGGATCACGAACAACGTGCTGTCGATCGCTCAGCAGTGGTTCATCAACAAGCGGCTGGGCGTGCTGGGCAAGTAAGCCGAGCAGTCTCCGCTACCCATGCAAAGGGCCGCATCCGCGGCCCTTTGCCTTTTTGCTGAAAGAATCGTGCTTCCATGACCTTCGCCCGCACCACCGATCCCATCGTCGCCGTCGCCACCGCCTCGGGGCGCGGCGCCGTGGGCATCGTGCGGGTGTCCGGCGCCCGGCTTGCGCCGCTGATCGAAGCCCTCTGCGGCCGGCCGCTGAAGCCGCGCGAAGCCACCTATCTCCCGTTCCGCGACGCGGCCGGTGAACCGGTCGACCATGGGCTGGCGATCCACTTTCCATCGCCCCATTCGTTCACCGGCGAGGACGTGCTCGAGCTGCAAGCCCACGGTGGAACGGTGGTGCTGCAGCTTTTGCTGGCACGCTGCCTCGAAGCCGCCGCCGAGCCCGATCCGGTCACCGGTCGCCCTCGCCTCGCCGGCTTGCGCGTGGCCGAGCCGGGCGAGTTCAGCCAGCGAGCCTTTCTCAACGGCAAGATCGACCTGGCCCAGGCCGAGGCCATTGCCGACCTGATCGACGCCAGCACCGAGGCGGCCGCACGCAGCGCTGGACGATCGCTTTCGGGCGCCTTCTCGCGCGAGATCCACACGCTGCGCGATGCGTTGATCCATCTGCGCATGCTGGTCGAGGCCACGCTCGATTTTCCCGAGGAGGAGATCGACTTTCTCCAGAAAGCCGACGCGGCTGGGCAGCTCGTGAAATTGCAGACGCAATTGGCGGCGGTGCAGCAGCGCGCGAAACAGGGGGCACTGCTGCGCGAGGGCATCAAGGTGGTGATCGCAGGCCAGCCCAATGCAGGCAAGAGCTCGCTCCTCAATGCGCTGGCCGGCGCCGAACTGGCCATCGTGAGCGCGGTGCCGGGCACCACGCGCGACGTGGTCTCGCAGACCATCCAGATTCACGGCGTGCCGCTGCACGTGGCCGACACGGCGGGCCTGCGCGAAAGCAGCGACGAGGTCGAGCAGATCGGCGTTGCACGCGCCTGGGGCCAGATCGAGAGCGCCGACGCGGTACTCTTCCTGCACGACCTGACGCGTGCGAACCTGTCCGATTACGCCGCGGCCGATGCCGAAATCTTGCGCGGGCTTCGTCAGAAGCTGCCCGTGAGCGTGCCCGTGCTCGATGTGTGGAACAAGCAGGACGCCGCGCCAGCGTCGAACGCGAATCATGGCATCGTCCTGTCCGCCAAGACCGGCCTCGGTATCGAGCCGCTGCGCGAGCAGCTGCTGGCCATGGCCGGTTGGCAGGCCGTGCCCGAGGGCGTCTACCTGGCGCGCGCGCGCCACGTGCAGGCGCTGGCCCGGGTCGAGACGCACTTGGCGCTGGCCGCGAGCCACCTGGCGGCACAGGCGCAATTGCTCGATCTGCTGGCCGAGGAACTGCGCCTGGCGCAGAACGCGCTGAACGAAATCACCGGCGAATTCGGCGCCGACGACTTGCTGGGGGTCATCTTTTCGCGCTTCTGTATCGGCAAATAGAGACAGCCAACCCGAAAAACGTAAAGAGTTGTAGCCGAAAACCGCGCCCTTCGCGGATACTCCGGCACAGATGCGGGGGTTGAGAAAAGCATGTCCATCCAGAACCTGAGCCGCGCCATCGCGGAAAACAACAGCAACGACGCCTTTGTGCTGACGTTGAACGTACAACAGTGGGAAACGCTGGCGGGCTATCTGCAGCCCATCGCGACCGGCGTTGGCGACGTTCTCATCGAGCAAGGCACGCATGATCGCTCGGTGTACTTTCTCGAGAGCGGCGCCATCAGCGTGCACCGAGTGAGCAGCAAGGAACAGATGAAGCTGGCCGTGCTCATGCCCGGGTCGGTGGTGGGCGAAGGCTCCTTTTTCTCGCGCGAGCCGCATTCGGCCAACGTGGTGGTTACCGGCGCGGGCCGGGTATGGCGCCTCACCGCGGTCCGTTTCCTGGAAATGTCGAATCGGCAGCCCAACCTCGCGCTCGAGCTCTCCATGGGTCTTGGCGCGGTGATCGCCAAGCGCATGGCGCACAGGTCCAAGCGCGTCGCAGTCACCTGAGCACTCCATCCGGCCATTCCGCCTCGCACGCAAACCGTGGCTCGCAGCACGCCGCGGTTCGCTCCCGAAAAAATCGTTCGTCCGTTCCCTAGAAGTCAGTCGCAATGGCCTTGATCTGTCCGGTCTGCAGCATGGAAAACCGCGAGGGCGCGAACTTCTGCAAGAGCTGCGGCGGCAAGCTGGCGCCTGCCGCGCCGACGCCGATTCCGCCACCTCCCGGTCCTCGTAGCCGGTCGGAGCGCGAGTGGGCCGCCACGGCGCCGGCGCAACTGCGCGCACCCACGATTCCCGGCGGGCTCTTCGAATCCGGCATGCAGGCCGCATTCACGGCGCCGTCCGGGGGCGCCGCAACGCTGGCGGATGAGAGGACCCTCATTGCCGCGCTGGTCCGCTTGAGGCGCCCGCCTTCGCCGCCGCGGGAACCCCGGGCAAGGAAGTCTTCCACGCCCAGGGCGCCGCGGCCGCCCCGTGCCGAGCCCCGGAAGCCCTGGCACTCGCGCGGCTTCTGGCTCTGGTTGTTGCTGCTGGCGGTGGGGCTCGTCATGGTCGTTGCGGGCTGGCGCGGCTACGGAGCGGACCAGCCCGACGAAGGAGTCGAAATCGCCAAACCCGCGCCGCTCGCCGTGCCGCCCGTGCCATCGAGCGCGCCGCCGGCGGCAATGCCCGAACCCCTGCGTGTAGAGCCGCCGGCCGCGGAAATCACACCGCACGATGCGGCGGCAATCACCGCCCCTGCCGCCAACCTCAAACCATCGCCCACAGCCGTGAGCAAGTCTCGCAAGCCCGCACCCGCGGCACCGTCGCAGGCCGGAGCGGCTGAGTCCGTGCCGGCGGCAACCGCTGCGGCGCCGACGCCGTCCCAGGCACCCTCGGCGCCCACCGACCCGCTGGCAATCTGCGGCGACCGCAACTTCATCGCGAAGGCCCAGTGCATGGCCGCTCAGTGCCTCAAGCCGGAATTCAAGCCGCATGCGCAATGCGAAACGGTTCGCCGGCAGCAGCGCATCGACGAAGAAAAGCGCAATCCCACGCTGATCAACTAGATCGAGCGTCCGCGGCAGGCTGCCGCACACTCCGCGCGCCTTCGTCGCCCAGGCCGCAGTGCCTATCCCTTTTGCAGCCGCTCGATGGCTACCGCCAGGGCTGCCGGCTTGCCGGACAGCACGAGGGTGTCGCCGTCGCTCAGCACCGTGTCGTCGCTGAGTACTTGGGCCTGGCCGTTCTGGCGGCGCAGGCTGGCAACGCGCACGCCCAACGATTCCAGTGCGATTCGCGCCAGGGTTTGGCCCACGGCGCGGGCGCCGGGGGTGAGGGTGAAGGTGTCGAGCCGCTCGTGGTCGATCTCGTCGGCGTTGTCATCGTCGGCGCCGTGGAAGTAGCCGCGCAGCAGGTTGTAGCGCGCATCGCGCTGGTCCTGCACCACGCGGATCACGCGTCGCATCGGCACGCCAACCAGTGCGAGCGCGTGGCTCGCAAGCATCAGCGAACCCTCGATGGCCTCGGGCACCACCTCGGTCGCACCGGCGGCTTGCAGCTTCTCCAGGTCGTGGTCGTCCTGCGTGCGCACGATCACCGGCACCTGCGGCGCATGGGCCCGGGTATTGGCCAGCACCTTCATGGCGGCCGGCACGTCGAGGTACGTCACAACCACGGCGCTGGCGCGGGCCAGGCCGGCCGCCATCAGCGCCTGCAGCCGTGCCGCGTCGCCGAACACCACCGAGTCGCCGGCCGCGGCAGCTTGGCGCACGCGGTCGGGGTCGAGGTCGAGCGCCATGTACGGAATGCCTTCGTGCTCCAGGATGCGCGCCAGGTTCTGGCCGCAGCGTCCGTAGCCGCAAATGATCACGTGCTTCGCGGTATTGATGGTCTTGCGCGCGATGCTGGTCATCTGCAGCGATTGCTGGAGCCAGTCGCTCGCCACCAGCTTGCGCACGATGGCGTTGGTGTACATCACGATGAATGGCGTGGCCAGCATCGACAGCACCATCGAGGCCAGCACCGGGTTGGCCAGCCACGGCGGCAGCAGGCTGCGCTCCTGCGCCAGCGTCAGCAGCACGAAGCCGAATTCGCCGGCCTGCGCCAGATACAGGCCGGTGCGCAACGACACCCCCGAGGTGGCGCCCAGCATCCGCGCCAGCACAGTCACCAGCACAAGCTTGAAGGCCAGCGGCAGCAGCAGCAGCACGGCCACCAAGAACCATCGGTCCACCACGATGTGCCAGTCGAGCGACATGCCCACCGTGATGAAAAAGAGACCCAGGAGCACATCGTGGAACGGACGGATGTCGGTCTCGACCTGGTGCTTGTATTCGGTTTCCGATACCAGCATGCCGGCGATGAAGGCGCCCAGCGCCAGGCTCAGGCCGGCCAGTTCGGTGAGCCACGCCAGGCCTAGGGTGATCAGCAGCACGTTCAGGATGAAGAGTTCCTCGCTGCGCCGGCGGGCCACCAGGGTGAGCCACCAGCGCATGATGCGCGGCCCGCCGAAAAGCAGCACGCCGATCAGCAAGGTGGCTTTCACCATCGCGAAGCCGATGGCCTTGGCCAGCGCTTCGGGCGGTGCGCCAAGCGCAGGAATCAGCACCAGCAGAGGCACCACGGCCAAGTCCTGGAACAGCAGCACGCCCATCACGCGCCGGCCATGCTCGCTCTCGAGCTCGAGCCGCTCGGCCATCAGCTTGACCACGATCGCGGTGCTGCTCATGGTGAGCGCGCCCGACAACGCCAGCGCCGTCTGCCAGCCGAGCCGCCAGGCTGGCGGGAGCTGGGAGGCGATCAGAAGCGCGCCGGCGGTGGCGACGGTCATCGTCAGCAGCACCTGCAACAGGCCGAGTCCGAACACGTGCTTGCGCATGGCGCGCAGCTTGGGCAGGCTGAACTCCAGCCCGATCACGAACATCAGGAACACCACGCCGAACTCGCCCAGGTGCAGGATGGCTTCGGAGTTGTGCGCCAATCCCAGCGCATGAGGCCCGATCAGCACGCCGGCCGTCAGATAGCCGAGCATCGGCGGCAGTTTCAGCGAGCGGCAGACCACCACGCCGATGACCGCGGCCAGCAAATACATCAGCGTGAGATCGAACGTAGACATGGTCGGATGCTAGAGCAATGTCCATGCCCCGCGCGTGCCGCTTTCCCTTGGCGACCGGCCAGGGCGGCCGGCCCGTAAAATCCTGCGATGAGTTCAGCTCCCCTGCCCCCCGTGGTCGATGCCGACGCGATCCTTGCGCGCGCTCGCGCCACCTTCGACATCGAGTCCGACGCCGTGCTCGGCCTCAAGTCGCGCGTGGGCCCGAGCTTCGTCGACGCCGTGCGCAAGATCCTCGAAGTGCGCGGCCGCGTGGTCGTCATGGGCATGGGCAAGAGCGGCCACGTGGGCCGCAAGATCGCCGCGACCCTGGCCTCCACGGGCACGCCGGCCATGTTCGTCCATCCGGCCGAGGCCAGCCACGGCGATCTCGGCATGATCAAGGCGGTCGACCTGGTGCTGGCCATCTCCAACAGCGGCGAGGTCGACGAGCTCACCGTGATCCTGCCGGTGGTCAAGCGCCAGGGCGTGCCCCTGATCGCCATGACCGGCCGCGTCGATTCCACCCTGGCGCGCCACGCTGACATCGTCATCGACGCCGGCGTTGCCAAGGAGGCCTGCCCACTCAACCTCGCCCCCACCGCGAGCACCACCGCCCAGATGGCGATGGGCGACGCGCTGGCGGTGGCGCTGCTCGATGCGCGCGGCTTCGGCTCCGAAGACTTCGCGCGTTCGCACCCCGGCGGCGCGCTGGGCCGCAAGCTGCTCACCCACGTGGCCGACGTGATGCGCTCGGGCGACGAAGTGCCGCGCGTCGCCCCCACCGCCACGCTCAGCGAACTGATGCGAGAGATGAGTTCCAAAGGCCTGGGTGCCACCGCGGTGGTCGACGCCGACGGCCGGGCCATCGGCATCTTCACCGACGGCGACCTGCGCCGGCAGGTCGAGACCGGCGGCGACCTGCGCGGCCTGACGGCTGCCGACGTGATGCACTCCAGTCCACGCACGCTGCGCGCCGATGCATTGGCAGTCGAGGCGGCCGAGCTGATGGAAGAACACCGCATCACCAGCGTTCTCATCGTCGACCCCTCGGGGCAGTTGATCGGCGCGCTCACCATCAACGACCTGATGCGTGCGAAGGTCATCTGATGCCGCTCGACTTCCAGGCCGAGACCTTGCTCGCTGCGCAAGACGCGCGCATTGCGTTCTTCGACATCGACGGCGTGCTGACCGATGGCGGCGTCTATTTCACTGAGCACGGCGAAACCCTCAAGCGCTTCAGCATCCTCGACGGCTACGGCCTCAAGCTGTTGCGACTGGCCGGCATCACGCCCGCGGTGATCACCGGGCGAGATTCGAAGCCGCTGCGCGTGCGGCTCGAGGCGCTCGGCATCGAGCATGTGCGCTACGGCACCGAAGACAAGCTGCCGGCGGCCGAAGCCATGCTCCAGCAACTCGGCTTCGGCTGGCACCAGGCGGCCGCCATCGGCGATGACTGGCCCGACCTGCCGGTGCTGGCGCGGGCCGGCTTTGCGGCGGCGCCCGCCAATGCGCACGTGGAAGTGCGCGAAACGGTCAACTACGTCACCCGTGCACGCGGCGGCGAAGGCGCGGCGCGCGAATTCTGCGACCTGCTGCTGACGGCCTGCGGCCAATATCGGCGCCTGCTCGACGCCGCCCGGGGTCCCCAGCAATGAGGGGTGCCTGGAACCTGCTGCGCGACGTTCTCGACCGCGCCACCATCTACCTGCCCATCATCCTGACGGCGGCTGTTGCGCTCGGCACCTACTGGCTGGTGCGCAATGCGCCCAAGCTGCTCGAACCCACCGCCAAGGTCGCGCCCACGCACGAGCCCGACTATTTCATGCGCGGTTTCGTGATCAAGAACTTTTTGCCCAACGGCGATTTGCGCAGCGAACTCCATGGCAAGGAAGGCCGCCACTACCCGGACACCGACACCGTCGAGGTCGACAACGTGCGCATGCGCTCCGTCTCCCCGCAGGGCTACACCACCCACGCCACGGCCAACCGCGGCGTGTCGAACTCCGATGGCAGCGAGATCCAGCTCTTTGGCAACGCCGTCGTGATTCGCGACCCGGTCGTGGCGCCGGGCGGCAAGGGCACGCCACGCCTGGAGTTTCGCGGCGACTTCTTGCACGCCTTTCTCGATACCGAGCGCGTCACGTCGAACAAGCCCGTCACGCTCATCCGCGGCACCGACCAGTTCACCGCCGACAACCTCGACTACGACAACCTGAGCGGCGTCGCCAACCTGACCGGCCGGGTGCGCGGCGTGCTGATTCCATCTGCCGCAGCAGGTAAACCGCGCTGAAGAAAAAGTCGCCGACCTCGGAAGACAACCCGCGAATGAGCCCCTCCCCCCTTGTCTTCATCACCGGCGCGTCGAGTGGCATTGGCCAGGCCCTTGCCGCCAGTTTTTACGAGGCAGGCTACCGGCTGGCGCTGGCCGCCCGGCGCACGGGGGAGATCGAAGCCTGGGCTGCCGCCGTCCAGCTGGATCCGTCGCGCTATCAGGTCTATAGCGCCGACGTGGCCAATACGGACAGCATCGTTGCTGCAGGCGCCGCCTGCACCGAACGGCAGGGCCTGCCCGACGTGGTGATTGCCAATGCCGGCATCAGCGTGGGCATCGACACGGCGGAGCGCGAGGACATCGAGGTGATGGCCCGGACCTTCGCCACCAACAACGTGGGGCTGATGGCCACCTTCCACCCCTTCGTGGCGGCAATGCGGCAGCGCGGCAGCGGCCGGCTGGTCGGTATTGCGAGCGTTGCGGCCATTCGCGGCCTGCCGGGGCACGGGGCCTACTGCGCCAGCAAGGCCGGCGTGGTCGCGTACTGCGAGAGCTTGCGCGGTGAGCTGCACAACAGCGGCGTCAAGGTCGTCACGCTCTGCCCAGGCTACATCGACACGCCGCTGACCCAGGGCAACCGCTACGGCATGCCCTTTTTGATGAAGGCCGAGGACTTTGCGGACCAGGCACTGCGCGCCATCGAGGCCGGCACCAGCTACCGCGTGATCCCCTGGCAGATGGGTGTGGTCGCCAAGCTGATGCGCATGCTGCCGAACGCGCTGCTCGACCGCGCGGTGCAGGGCCGTGCCCGCAAGAAGCGCAGCGGCGAAAGCTGAGCCTTCATCGGCCGCCGCCTTGTTGCGGTCATTCCAATGAAAAAGGCTCCCGTAGGAGCCTTTTGCTTTTTTGTGCCTGGGCGCAGGGCTCAGTAGCCGCTGTTTCCGCCGCCGCCGTAGCCACCGCCACCACCGCCGGAGCGGCCACCGCCGCCGCCGCCACGGGGACCGGCGCCGTAGGGGCTGCGGAAACCGCCATCGCCACCACCACCACCGCCGCCACTGCGGCCGCCACCACCACCGCCGTAACCGCCGCCACCGCCGGAGCGGCCACCGCCGCCACCGCTGCGATCGCCGCCACCACCGTAGCCGCCACCACCGCCGCCGTAGCCACCGCCACCACCGCCGCCATAACCACCACCGCCGCCGCCGTAGCCGCCGCCACCACCGCTGCGCGGAGGACGTGCTTCCATCGGACGTGCTTCATTGACGACGACGCTGCGGCCGCCCAGGGGCTGGCCATTCATGCCGTTGATGGCGGCTTGCGCTTCCGCGTCGCTGCCCATCTCGACGAAGCCGAAGCCCTTCGAGCGGCCGGTGTCGCGTTCCATCATGACCTTGGCACTGGTCACCGAACCGAATTGTCCAAAAGCCTGTTCGAGATCACCGTCGCGCACCGAGTAAGGCAGGTTGCCGACGTACAGTTTGTTGCCCATCAAGGGACTCCTATAAACACATAGCAAGAAAAGCGATGGAGTCCCGAAAGCATCACTCAACCAAGAGCTGTCGAGTCGCGCGAAACTGACCGATCACCGAACTTCCTCCCGGCAAAATCAAGAGGGAGGCTCGTGCATTATGGGTGAAATATGTGAAATGCAAGCAGGAATTTGCCGCTTCCTGCAGGGGCTCCAAAAATTACGAAAAGCTAGCGCCCGCTTACCTGCCGACAGAGGGCACTCGGCGGTTAGGTAGAATCCCGAGCGTCATTGGGGAGTAGCCGCCTTCCACCGCGAGAAGGGCCCGCGTCAACAGACTTGTCCTGCCCCACACAGGACATGGCGCGTGCAGTGAATCACCTGGCGAGACCTTTGACCGTGCAACTTCGGGAATATGGCCGAAGGTGTTGCACGGTCAATTGCGTCCTTCGGCCCAAGGAACCCCTGCTCTCATGGAAGCTTTTCTCGTTGCAACGGGCGTGGTTGCGCTCGCCGAAATGGGCGACAAGACCCAGTTGCTGGCCCTCTTGCTGGCCGCTCGTTTCAGAAAACCCTGGCCCATCGTGCTCGGCATCTTTGCCGCCACCATCGTCAACCATGCCCTGGCTGGCGCCGTCGGCAACTACATCACCCGTTGGCTCGGCCCCGAGGTGCTGCGCTGGATCCTGGGCGGCTCGTTCATCGCCATGGCCGCGTGGATGCTGATTCCGGACAAGCTCGATGCGGACGACGCGCCCGCAGCCTCGCACTACGGTGTCTTCGGCACCACGCTCATTGCGTTCTTCCTGGCCGAGATGGGCGACAAGACCCAGATCGCGACCGTCATGCTCGCCGCCCGCTTCACCGACGCCTACGTCTGGGTGGTCGCAGGCACCACGCTCGGCATGATGCTGGCCAATGCGCCCGTCGTCTGGCTGGGCGACAAGATCGTGAAGCGGGTGCCGATCACGCTCGTCCACGGCATCTCGGCGGCGATCTTCCTCGTGCTCGGCGTCGTGATGATCGTCGGCTGGTAATCCGACAGGGCGATATACTGCTTCTTGCGCCGATTTGCTTCAGCTTGCGGGCGCTTTATAAATTCAGCTAAAGACAGTCAGTTGGCGACAACCCGGCTCGTTTTTGGCGAGGCCGGGTTTTTTATTGATGTCGTCACCTTCTTTGGTCGTCTCTTCGCAGTCGATGCAGTTCGCGGGCCCGCTGGCCTTGCGCAGCGGCGCCTCGCTCGGCGACTACACGCTCGCGTATGAAACCTACGGCACGCTGAACGCCGACCGCAGCAATGCGGTGCTGGTGTGCCATGCACTCAATGCTTCGCACCATGTCGCTGGCACCTACGAAGGGCAGCCCAAGTCCGAAGGCTGGTGGGACAACATGGTGGGACCGGGCAAGCCGGTGGATACCGACCGCTTCTTCGTGATCGGCGTGAACAACCTCGGTTCCTGCTTCGGCTCGACCGGGCCGATGCATGTGAACCCCGCCGCCGGGCGCGTCTATGGCGCCGACTTTCCGGTGGTCACGGTCGAGGACTGGGTCGATGCCCAGGCCGCACTGCTCGACGCGCTCGGCATCCGCACGCTGGCGGCCGTGATGGGCGGCAGCCTCGGCGGCATGCAGGCGCTGTCGTGGACGTTGCAGTACCCCGACCGCGTGCGCCATGCGGTGGTGGTGGCCAGCGCGCCCAACCTCACGGCCGAGAACATCGCCTTCAACGAAGTGGCGCGCCGCGCCATCGTCACTGACCCCGATTTTCATGGCGGCCATTTCTACGATCACGGCGTCATACCCAAGCGGGGCCTGCGCATCGCACGCATGATCGGCCACATCACGTACCTGAGCGACGACGTCATGAACGAGAAGTTCGGACGCATTCTGCGCAGTGCGGTCGAGGGCGAGGCGGCGGGGCTGGACTACCGCTATTCGACGCAAGAGATCGAGTTCCAGATCGAGAGCTACCTGCGCTACCAGGGCGACAAGTTCAGCGAATACTTCGACGCCAACACCTACCTCCTGATCACACGCGCGCTCGACTACTTCGACCCCGCGCGCGCCCATGGCGGCAACCTCAGCACGGCCCTTGCCCAGGCCACTGCCAAGTTCCTGCTCGTGAGCTTCAAGACCGACTGGCGCTTCTCGCCCGCGCGCAGCCGCGAGCTCGTGAAGGCGCTGCTCGACAACCGCCGCAACGTGAGCTATGCCGAAATCGACGCACCGCACGGCCACGATGCCTTCCTGCTCGACGACGTGCGCTACATGGGCGTGGTGCGGTCCTACTTCGAGCGCGTGGCGCATGAGATCCAGGCCGAAGGGGCAGCGCAATGAGTGATATCGAAACCCAGCGACTCATCGCCAATCTGGTGCCCGAAGGCTCGCGCGTGCTCGACCTCGGCTGCGGCGACGGCGCCATGCTCGACCTGCTGCAGCGCGAGCGCGGCTGCAGCGGCTACGGCGTCGAAATTGCCGACGGCAACGTGCTGAAGTGCATTCGCCGCGGCGTCGACGTGATCCAGCTGAACCTGGACGAAGGCCTTGCCGTGTTCGACGACGCCACCTTCGACGTGGTGCTGCAGATCGACACGCTGCAGCACTTGCGCAATGCCGAGGTCATGCTGCGCGAAACCGCGCGCGTGGGCCGCATCGGCATCGTCGCCTTTCCCAACTTTGCGCATTGGCCCAACCGCATCAGCATTGCGCGCGGCCGCATGCCGGTGACGCGCCGCCTGCCCTACCAGTGGTACGACACGCCCAACATCCGCGTCGGCACGTTCAAGGACTTCGAAGTGCTGGCGCAAAAGAACAGCCTGCGCGTGCTCGACGCCTTCGGCGTGCAGGAAGGCCGCAGCGTGCGCTGGCTGCCCAATGCGCGCGCGGGCACCGCGGTGTTCAAGTTTGAGCGGGAGCGCTGAGCGCCCTGGAGAACGGCGGACTCATGAGCTTCACGCTCTCGCAACCGGCGCACAGCGAGTTGCTGATCAAAAAGAGCCGCTTCATTGGTTGCGTGCAGCCCGTGTCCGACCGCGCCGCGGCACTGGCCATCGTCGCGTCGCTTCGCAACGAACACCCCGCCGCCGCGCATGTCTGCTGGGCATTGATGGCAGGCGGCCAATCGGCGGCCAACGACGACGGTGAGCCGGGCGGCACCGCCGGCAGGCCGATGCTCGAGGTGCTGCGGCACCAGCAACTCGAAGGCGTGCTTGCCACGGTGGTGCGGTACTTCGGCGGCATCAAGCTGGGCGCGGGAGGGCTCGTGCGGGCCTACACCGATGCCGTGGCACAGGCCTGCCTCGGGGCAACGCTGATCGCGCTGGTGCGCCAGCGGCTGCTGCAATGCGCCGTGCCCTATGCGCTCGAGGGGCTGGTGCGGCGCGAAATTGCGGCCGTTGCAGGCGCCTCGCTTGTCGACGTGCGCCACGGCGATGCGGTGGACTTCACGTTCACGCTGCCCGAGCCGGACGCGAACGCCTTCATCGCCCGCCTCGACGATGCTGCGCAAGGGCGCGCCGTCTGGCAGCAGGCGTAAGCCGCCGCGTGGGCACCGCCGGTGCCGAAGGCGCCGTCATCGCCAGCACGCCACGCCCCGCTATCGGCAGGGGCTCGGCATCCTCATTGGGACCGCGCCGCGCCATCTCGGCGGTGACGATGCCCGTCGGCACGGCCAGCACGCCCCAGCCCAGCAGCATCATCACCGAGGTAATGGCACGGCCGAGATCCGTCTTGGGCACGAGGTCGCCGAAGCCCACCGTGGCCATGGTCGAGATGGCCCAGTAGATTGCGATCGGAATGCTGGTGAAGCCGTGCACCGGGCCCTCCACCACGTACATCAGCGTGCCCATCACCAGCACCACGAGCATCACGAAGCCCACGAACACCGTGATCTTCCGGCGGCTCGCGGCCACGGCCGAGACCAGCGCCCGGTATTCCACCGAGTAGCGCGACAGCTTGAAGATGCGGAAGACGCGCAGGAGCCGCAAGACGCGCACGTCGATGAGATAGGCGAGTTCGGGTGCGAACGCCACCAGGTAGGTCGGCAGCAGCGCCAGCAGGTCGATCACGCCGTAGAAGCTGAGCGCGTAGCGCATCGGTTTGTTCACGCAGGCGAGCCGCGCAATGTATTCGAGCGTGAACAGAATGGTGAACGTCCATTCGAACGCATTGAACAGCGACCGCCACTGGTCGCGGATCGACTGCACGCTGTCCAGAATGACCACCAGCACGCTGGTCACGATGACGGCAATCAGCGCCAGGTCGAAGAGCAGGCCGGCGCGCGTGTCAGCCTCGAAGATCACCGTGAACAGCCGGCGTCGCCAGCCGCTTGCCGGCTTGTCGAAGCGCGCATCGATGGTCGAGGAGATCGCGAAGGTCCGGGCGGCAGAGTCGGTGTTCGTTCGGGTCATCTTTTGCAAGGCCGAGGCCACTGGAGAGTGCCATTGTCGGGCGGCCATGGATTTATTCAGTTACGTTTCTTGCGCAATGAAGTGCCGCAGGCCACGAGGGGGTTCTTACGATAGCCCCTTTGTTGAGGAGCTCCCCATTGGCTACACAGTCCCCCTTTTTCGGCAAGCGTGATCGTGACACCGACTCGTTGACCTCTCGCCCCGCGCCGCTGGTGGGTTCGGGTACCAATCTCTCGGGTTCGCCCGTCAATCCTTCTTCGCTGACCGCCCAGCAAGGCGGCCTGTCCGCAGCGACCGCACCCGCCAAGGAAGGCGGCAGCAAGCTCACCGTCGGCCCCAACATCAAGCTCAAGGGCGTCGAGATCACCGATTGCGACACGCTCGTGGTCGAAGGTCTGGTCGAGGCCACGATGGACTCGCGCCTGATGCAGATCGCCGAACAGGGCGAGTTCAAGGGCTCGGCTGAAATCGACATCGCAGAAATCCGCGGCGTGTTCGACGGCAACCTCACGGTGCGCGAAAAGCTCGTGATCCATTCGACCGGAAAGGTCACCGGCAAGATCCGCTACGGCAAGATCGTGATCGAAGAAGGCGGCCAGCTGTCGGGCGAAATCAGCTTCGGCGCCAAGCCGTCGCTGCAAGCCGCGGCCTGATCAGACCGCTTCTTCGGGCGGCTTCCAGCCCAGGCGCTCCAGCAAGGCACCGGCCGCGGCCGGTGCTTTTTCTTTGGCGCCGTTGATGAAGTAGACGAACACCTCGCGCTTCTTGGGCGATCCGGCCCACTGCTGCGCGCGCTCGGCCCAGCTGTCGAGCGCTTTCGGCGCATAGCCCGTCTTGAGCTTGGCGTCGGCCATCATGAGCCGTGCATAAGCGAAGTCGCCTTCGGGCTCTTCGAACGACGGGAACTTGTCCGCGTCGGTGAACACGGTCGATACCTTGTATTTTTTCGCGAGCGCCTGGTAGGCGGGCGTGACGAAGCTCTCGTGCCGCACGTCCATGACGTGGCGCAGCGCGCGGCTGCCCTCTTTCTTGGGCAGCAGCTGCAGAAAAGCCTCGAAGTCCTCCGCATCGAACTGCTTGGTCGGCATGAACTGCCAGACGATCGGTCCGAGCTTGTCGCCGAGCTCGACCACGCCGCTTTCGATGAAGCGCTTGATCGAGTCTCCCGCGGTCGCAAGCACCTTGCGATTGGTGGTGAAGCGCGACGCCTTCATCGAGAACATGAAGTCCTCGGGCACCTCGTCGTGCCACTTGCGGAAGGTCTCGGGCTTGAAGGTGCTGTAGTAGGTGCCGTTGATCTCGATGGCGCTCACATGGCGGCTCGCATAGCGCAGTTCCTTGGCTTGCGCGAGCCCCTTGGGATAGAAGTTGTCGCGCCAGGGCTCGTAGGTCCAGCCGCCGATGCCCACCCTGATATCCATCTGGTTCGAAGTCGATGTTGCCTTGCTCACATTGCGCTCCGGGTTGAGATCGCCCGCACTCTACGCGGGGTCGCGCACGGGCGCAAAATGCGTTTTTTCGTCACCCGCGGAGAATCCCCCGATGAACGCCCCCCTGCACCGCGAAATGCCCGCCGCAACGCTCGATGCCGAGCGCGCCCTGTCCGATGTCAGCGCCCGCTGGGACGGCGACATCGTCAAACAGCTGACCGACTACATCGCCATTCCCGCCAAGTCGCCCGGCTTCGACGCCGACTGGGCCGCGCACGGCTACCTTGAAACGGTACTGCGCAACGCGGCCGCGTGGGTCGAGGCGCAGAAGGTCGAGGGCCTGAAGCTGGAGATCGTGCGCCTGGAAGGCCGCACGCCGGTGCTGTTCTTCGAAGTGCCGGCCACCGGCACCGACATGGGCGAGACCGTGCTGATGTACGGCCACCTCGACAAGCAACCCGAATTCACTGGCTGGCGCAACGACCTCGGCCCCTGGACGCCCAAGTACGAGAACGGCCTGCTCTACGGCCGCGGCGGCGCTGACGACGGCTATGCGGTCTACGCCAGCGTCGCCGCGCTGCAGGCGCTCAAGAGCCAGGGCGCAGCGCATCCGCGCATCGTGGGTCTCATCGAAACCTGCGAGGAAAGCGGCTCCTACGACCTGCTGCCCTATGTGGACGCGCTGCGCCCGCGGCTGGGCAATGTCGAACTGGTGATCTGCCTGGACTCCGGCGCCGGCAACTACGACCAGCTGTGGCTCACCACGTCGCTGCGCGGCATGGCCAGCGGCACGCTCAAGGTCGAAGTGCTGACCGAAGGCATCCACTCCGGCGACGCGTCGGGCCTGGTGCCGTCGAGCTTTCGCATCATGCGGCAGGTGCTCGACCGCCTCGAAGACAGCGCCACCGGCCGCCTGCTGCCCGCGAGCTTCCATTGCGAAGTGCCGTCCGACCGGCTGGCGCAAGCCAGGGCCACCGCCGCCATCCTCGGCGACGAGGTCTACAAGCGCTTTCCGTGGGCGCATTACGACTGCGGCGGCTCGACCATGTTTGCCCTCCCGACCACCACCGATCCGGTGGAGGCGCTGCTCAACCGCACCTGGAAGCCGACGCTGTCGGTCACGGGTGCGGAGGGCTTTCCGGCGCTGAAGGACGCGGGCAACGTACTGCGCCCGTACACCGCGTTCAAGCTCTCGCTGCGCCTGCCTCCGCTCGTCGATGCGGCCGAGGCAGTGCAGAACCTGAAAAAGCTGCTCGAGGACAACGCGCCCTACCAGGCACGCGTGACCTTCGAAAGTGGCGGCGGGGCTACGGGTTGGAATGCGCCGACGATCACGCCCTGGTTCGAAGACGCGCTCAACAAGGCGTCGCGGGCGCACTTCGGCGCCTCCTGTGGCTACATCGGCCAGGGCGGCACCATTCCGCTGATGAACATGCTGAGCGCCGGCTTCCCGAAGGCCCAGATGATGGTCTGTGGCGTGCTCGGCCCGAAGAGCAACGCGCACGGACCCAACGAATTCCTGCATGTGCCCTACGCCAAGAAGCTCACCGCCGCCGTGGCCGAGGTGATTGCGGCCTTGCCGGCTGCGCATCGCGCCGCGACCGCGGAGCCCGTAGCCGCTTGACCGGACCTGCGCCGCTGACGCCAACTTGGCTGCAGCGCGTTTCGCTGTCCACGCCGGACGGCGAGACGCTGTCGCTGCGCCGCCTTCCGGCGGCTGGGCGATCGCGCGGCGTGGTGGTGCTGGTCCATGGGCTTGGCGAGTATGCTGGCCGCTACAAGGCGCTGGCCGAGCGCCTGCGTGGGTGGGGCTTCGCCGTGTGGGCGCATGACCATCACGGGCACGGCGAGTCCTCCGGTGCGCGCGGCGGCCTGCCGAGCGAGTTGCGGCTGGTCGACGACCTTGCACGGGTCATCGACGATGCGCGGCGCGAGAACCCTGGCCTGCCGCTGGTGCTGCTGGGCCACAGCCTCGGCGGGCTGGTCGCGGCCAGCCTCGTGGCGCGCGGCGTGCGGAGCGTCGACGGGCTGGTGCTGTCTTCTCCGGGGCTCGATCCCGGCCTGAATAAGTTCCAGAAGGCGCTGCTCGCCGTGCTGCCGCGCATTGCGCCCGGGCTTCGCGTCGGCAATGGGCTGGACGACAATTTTCTTTCGCACGACCGCGCCGTGGTGCAAGCCTACCGAGACGACCCGCTCACGCACGACCGCATCGGAGGCCGGCTCGCGCGCTTTCTCGCGCACGAAGGGGCTTTGGTGCAGCAGGTAGCGGCGCATTGGCCGGTTCCTACCTTGTTGATTTACGCGGGCGACGATCGTCTGGTAGTGCCGGCCGCCAGCCGTGCCTTCGCCGAGGCGGCCGCCTCCGGCGGGATGGTCGAAGCGCGGTGCTTCGAATCCCTGTATCACGAGATATTCAACGAGGTGGATGCCGGGCCGGTGTTCGCCGCGCTGCAACGCTGGCTCGACAAGCGCTTTCCGCCGGGCTGAAGCCTCCCTTCAGGCGTTCGCGGCAGCCTCGCGGCGGCGCGTCTGCGCAAGCCACAGCAGCGCCGCGCCCGTGAGCACCACCGGCACCAGCGAGCCGTAGTTCAACAGTTGCCAGCCCTGCGTTGTCACCAGCACGCCCGAGGCGAACGAGGTCAGCGCCACCGTCGCGAACACGCAGAAATTGAGCGCGCCCTGCGCCCGATCGCGCTCTTCCGCCGTGTAGGCCGTGAGCGAAAGCGTCGTGCTGCCGGTGAACAGGAAGTTCCAGCCCACGCCTAGCAGGCACAGCGCCACCAGAAAGTGCCGCAGTTCCACCCCCGACAACGCAACGGCTATGCAGCAGAAGTTGAGCGCGAGCCCCACCCCCATCACCGGCAGCGCGCCAAACCTGCGAATGAGGTGTCCGGTGAAGAAGCCCGGCGCGAACATGCCGATCACATGCCATTCGAGCACCAGTGCGGCATCGGAAAACGGCAGGCTGCAGATCTGCATGGCGATGGGCGTGGCGGCCATCAGCAGGTTCATCACGCCGAACCCCAGTGCCCCCGCCGCGGCCGCCACGATGAAGACCGGCTGCCGCACGATTTCGGACAGCGGCCGCCCACCCAGTGCCTGATGCCGGGTCAGCGTGGCGGGAAATTCGATGAAGCGCATGACCCCCATCGACAGCAGCGCCACCGCCGCCAGTGCGATGTACGCGCCTGCGAACTGCACGGCGAACACTTCGCGCGTTGCGGCCGCCAGGTTGGGGCCGGCCACCGCGCCGATCAAACCGCCGGCCATCACCAGCGACACCGCCTTCTCCCGCCAGGCCGGCGCCGCGAGTTCGGCGGCTGCAAAGCGGTAGAGGCCCGCGTTGGCGTTGTAGTAGCCCGCCACCACAGTGGCGAAGCAAAGCAGCCAGAAGTTCTTGGAGACCGCCGCGAACGCGCACAGCAAGGCCGAGCCGAAGCCGATGGCCAGGCCGATCTGGAACGACCCGCGTCGGCCGAAGCGTTGCTGTGTGCGCGCCACCAGCCCGGTGGTGAGTGCGCCACCCACCACGTACCCCATGACCGGCAGGGTGGCCATCCAGTTTTGTGGCGCGATGCTGAGGCCCACCAGCCCGTTGATGGCGATGAACGTGACGTTGTTGGTCAGGAACAGGCCCTGGCAGATGGCGAGGAGCCAAAGGTTGCGGTTCATGAAAAAATGGCAGTGGCGCGCAGCGGCATGGAGCCTGAGGTTCTACGCGATTCGCCCTTGCTGCGCCAGCCGAAATGCGCAGGCGAAAAAAAGCGCCCTTGCGGGCGCTGGAATTCTTGTGAGCGAACTTGCCTACGGCTGCCTGTTCTGCAGCAGGCCGCCGAGCGAACTGAGGAGATCGTTCTGTTCGCCGAGGCCCTGCTCCGGCACCTTGCCCTGCGGCGTGAGCTGATCGATGAGAACGGGCAGCAGGGTGGCCAGCATCGGCAGCAGCGTTTGCGCGTTGATGCCCAGCTTGGAAGCGATGCTGGCAATGGTGTCGCTGCCCAGCGCGTCTTGCAGTTGCCCGCCTGAGACCGGCTGGTTTTCTCCCTTGCCGATCCAGGAGCCGATCACGTCGCCCATGCCGGCCTGTTCGAATTTCGACACCAGCCCTCCCAGGCCTCCTGCGCCGCCGTTGTTGGCGAGCAGCCCGCCCAGCGCGCCGGCCAGTCCGCCGAGATCTCCCATCCCGCCGCCTTGCGGTTGCTGCTGCTGTTGGGCCGCGCCTCCGAGCACCTGGCCGAGTACCGAATCAAGCAAACCCATGGACATTCCTTGGTGTGTGACAGAACCGCTCGCATTTTCCAATGCAAACGGACGGCGAGCCGATAGTGGGCGCTGCCAAAACTCTGCTGTGTGACAAATTACCGCGTACGTGCCGGGCGTTTGGGCAGCAGTGCGGGACTCACCCCTTGCACGCCCACCAGGCCCAGCACCGTGACGAGCGAATTCTGCGCGCCCTTCCATGCATCTGTCACGTCGATCGACTCGGAGAGCGCATGAAAACCCGTCGACTTGCCGCCGCTACCGATGATGATGGCCGGGATGCCGTACGACATCGGTACGTTGGCATCGGTGCTGCCGCCGCGCAGCATCGTCTTGTGGCCAAAGGCGGTGTTCGAGCGGATGGCCGCTTCCACCATCGCTGAATCGGAAGGTGTCCGCCCGCCGGGCCGGTCGCCGATCAGCTTGTTGCTTGCGCTGAGCGTGCCGACATTCCAGCGCTTGTTTTCTTCGACCACGGCCTCGTCGATGGCCGAGAGGATTTTTTTCTCCGTCTCCAGCAGCGAGGCCATGTCGTCCGAGCGGATGTCGACGGCCATGCGCGCATCGGGTGCGATGGTGTTGACCGAGGTCCCACCGCCCACGGTGCCGACGGTGTACGTGGTCTTCGGGAAGCTGGGCGTGCGCACCTCCGCGATCTTGGCAATGGCGCGGCCCATGCCATGGATCGCGCTGGGCACTTGGCCGAAAGCCGCAAAGCTGTGGCCGCCAGGCCCCTTGAATGTGACCTCGTAGCGGTGGCTCGCGGTGCCCAGGATCAGCACGTTGCCGTCGGGCGAAGGCTCCAGCCCCACCATGCCGTCGATGTCCAGGTGGTCGCGGAAGATGGCCTTCATGCCGCGCAGGTTGCCCAGCTCTTCCTCGCCGACATTGGCAACGAACAGCAGGTCGCCCACGGTCTGCACCTTGTTGTCGTTGAGCACCTTGAGCCACGAGAGCAGCACCGAGAGGCCGCGCGTGTCGTCGGCGATGCCGGGGGCATGAAGCCTGCCGTCCCGCTCCTTCACCTTCACGTCGGTGCCAGCGGGAAACACGGTGTCCAGATGCGCCGAGATCAGCAGCTTGGGTCCGTTGCCGGTGCCCTTGCGCAGGCCGACCACGTTGCCTTCGGAATCGATCTTCGCGTCCGCGAGGCCCAGCGCCTTCATGCGCGCAAGGAAGGCTTCGGCGCGCTTCTGTTCCTTGAAAGGCGGTGCCTCGATTTCCGTCAGCATCTTCAGGTCTTCGATCGCGCGGTCGTGGTCGGCCTTGACTGCGTCGAGCAGCTTCTGGATTGCGGGCGCCGCCATCAGCTGGGTAAAGGCTTTATCCACCTCGGGAGCAACCTGCGCCGGCGTGGGCGCAACGGCCGTGTTCTGGGCCTGCGCGCCTTGCGCGGCGCAAAGCATGGCCAGAACCAGGGGCGCAAGGGGGGCGAGCCGGTGGGCGCGTGGCGAACGAAGCATGGCGTGAAGATCCTTCTCTCTGTCTGTCATGACGAATGGGTGAGGCACGCTCGCCTCACGGGAACACAGTCAGGGGCCGGCGAGCGATACCAGTGCCGCAAGCGCGGCCGTCTCGGCGCGCAGCACGCGCGGTCCGAGAGTGACCGGCGCAAAGCCGCACGCCAGGGCCTCCTGCTCCTCGGCGCCGCTCAAGCCGCCTTCGGGGCCGCTCAGCACCAGTACGCTGCGATCCGCCAAACCCGATGCCGCGGCATCGGCCAGGCGCCGTGTGCCGTCGGCGAGGCTCAGGACAAGGCGCAGCGCACTGCCAACGGTGTTCGCCTCGATCCAGCCCGAGGGGCTCGAAAACGGCCGCACCGGATGGATCACCGGCACGCGGTTGCGGCCACATTGCTCGCAGGCCGCGATGGCAATCGCCTCCCAATGCGCCCTCTTCTTTTCGGCGCGCTCACCCGAGAGGCGCAGAACGCCGTGGGCCGTTGCCAGCGGCTGGATGCTTGCGACGCCCAGTTCGGTGGCTTTCTCGACCAGCCAGTCCATGCGCTCGTTGGCGGGCATGCCGACCGCCAGATGTACCGCGCGAGCGGCTTCGCGCTCCAGGGGCGCATGCGCGCCGAGCGTCACCGAAACGTCGCTGCGTCCCATGCGCTCGACCGTGGCTGCGTATTCGCCGCCCGCGCCGTCGAACAGCGTGAGCGCGTCGCCGGGCTGCATCCGCAGCACCTGCACGTGGCGCGCCGCGCCGGGGGGCAGTTCGAACGTGGCACCCGCAATCAGCGGCACCGGGCAATAGAAACGGGGCATCTAGGGCCGACCGTAGACGAAGCCGGTGAGCGCCGAGCTGCCTTCGATTTCGTCGATCACGCGCAGCAACGGCGTCAATTCCATGTAGCGGCTGGCCGTCGATCGGATGTAAGCGATGAATCGGGGCGTGTCGGCCAGGTAGCGGGGCTTGCCGTCACGCAGCGTCAGGCGGGCGAAGATGCCGGCGACCTTGAGGTGGCGCTGCAGCCCCATCCATTCGACCGAGCGGTAGAAAGCACCGAAATCGGAGTCGACCGGCAGCTTGGCTTTGCGAGCGGCCTCCCAGTAGCGGATCGTCACGTCGAGCACGAACTCCTCGTCCCAGCTCAGGAAGGCATCGCGCATCAGGCTTGCGATGTCGTAGGTGATCGGGCCGTAGACCGCATCCTGGAAGTCGAGCACGCCCAGGTCAGCTGCCGAGCCGCCGCCGGGCCGCCCCAAGGCGGCGAGCGCCCCCTCGGGGGGCAGCGAGGACACGCCAGTGCCGAGCGTGGGGGCCATATTGACCATGAGATTGCGCGGCATGAAGTCGCGGTGCACGTAGACGCTCGGCGAAGCCAGATTGCTCTCGACGATGAGCCTGAAGCTGCGCTCCAGCCGTTCCTTGAGCTTGCCCTCGACGGCAATGCCGCGGTGACGCCCGATGTACCACTCGGGAAAGAGCGCCAGTTCGCGCTCGAGCAGCGCGCGGTCGTAGGGCGGCAGCACGCCCGGCTTGGACGCCAGCTGCCAGCGGATCAGCGCATCAATGGCCTGGTCGTAGAGCGGACGGCTCGCGTCAGGCTGGGCCGGATCGATCACGTCGAGCATGGTCTGGCGGCCCAGGTCGTCCAGCAGCAGGAAGCCATTGACCCGGTCCCATTCGAACACCGTGGGCGCGATCACACCGGCCTCGGCCATCAAGCGGGCAACCTGCACGAAAGGTTCGCTGTTTTCCTTGTCCGGCGGCGCGTCCATCACGATGCAGGTCCCGCCATCATCCGCGGCGTCGATCCGGAAGTAGCGCCGAAAGCTCGCGTCGGCGGACGCAAGGCGCACGGTATCGGGCAACAAGCGGTGCGTGGCGGAGATGCCGGCCAGCCATTGCTGGAAGGTTGCGGCACGCTGCGGATCGGCCCAGAGAATGGCCTCGGCGGAGGGGGTAGGCTCGGAAGCCGGGAGCGAGGGTGCTGTCATGGATAATCGATTCTACAAATCCGCCTGGCGCGGCAACTCCTGCGATCCTCCACGGTCGAACAGGGCTGCCGCCGGCTCCTGCAACCTGCCGGCCTGCCGCGCCGTCCTCCCGACGATCCTTCGTTCCTGACCGATGCCTACGATCCAAAGCCCTCACGCTTGGCACCTTGTGCACTCGCAGCCCTCCCGGGGGAGACTGCGTGACTTCTCCGGAACGACTGGGCGGGTGGCTTGATGAGCCGACGCGCTGCCTTGCGGCGTTCCGGCCCGCCCCTGCCTTTGGCCGTGTTGTCGCTGGCGCTGCTGCATGCGCACGGCGCATTCGCGCAGCAGGCGGGCGGCCTCGATGGTCCGCTCATACTCAAGCGCACGCCGCAACTCACCGAAACGCTTCCGGCCAATGAACGCAGCCAGCTGCCGAGCCTCATCACCGGCGACAAGCTGTCGGGCCGGCAAGACCTCGAAACCGTGGTCGAAGGCCGCGCCACGCTGCGGCGCGGCGAAGTCGCCATCACGGCCGACCGGCTCGAGTACTACCAGCCCGACGACCGCGCCAAGGCGCGCGGCAACGTGCGGGTCAACCAGGCCGGCAACGTGTACGAAGGCCCCGAGCTCGAGCTCAAGCTCGAGACCTTCGAGGGCTTTTTCAATAACGTGCGCTATTCCTTCCTCGCCAACGGCGGGCACGGCGAGGCGCAGCGCATCGATTTTGTCGACAGCAACGTCTCGGTGGCCCGCAACGCCACCTACACAACCTGCCGCCGCGAAGACTTTCCGGGCTGGATGCCTGCCTGGCTGCTGACCGCGGCCACGATGACCACGGACACCGAGGAAAACGTCGGCGTGGCCACCGATGCGCGGTTGAGTTTCATGGGCATCAGCACGCCGCCGCTTCCCAGCGTGAGCTTTCCGCTGTCGAACGAGCGCAAGAGCGGCCTGCTGCCGCCGACGATCGGCGTCGACAACACAAACGGCGTCGAGATCGCGCAGCCGTACTACTGGAACATCGCACCCAACCGCGACGCCACGTTCACGCCCACGCTGATGAGCAAGCGCGGACTCAACCTGGGCTCGGAATTCCGCTACCTCGAGAAGGACTACAGCGGCAGCATCCGCATGGACCTGATGGGCAGCGATCGCCTGGTGGGGCAGCGCTACAACGAGCTGCGCGCCACCCAGCTCCAGCAGCTGGCCAACGGCGAAATCCAGGCCAAGGACCTGACCGCTGCGCCCGGCAGCAGCAAGCGCTGGGGCATCTGGGCCAATCACCACCAGGAGTTCAACGCCAAGGCGCTGGGCCTGGATTCGCTGTCGGCCAACATCAACATCAACCGCGTCAGCGACGACGACTATTGGCGCGACTTCACGCGCACGCCCACCTTGGCGCAGCGCCAGCTGTCGAACGAAGCGGCGCTCAACTGGAGCAAGGGCGACTGGAGCGGCGGGATTCGTGCGCTGCGCTACCAGACGCTGCAATACAGCTTGTCGCCGATCGTCCCGTCCTATGACCGGATGCCGCAGATCACGGCCAACTACAACAAGTACGACTGGCACGGCTTTGACGTTTCGCTGAACCTCGACTACACGCGCTTCCGCGTCAACAGCATCCTTTCGGGCCAGCCTGGTTTCGACATCAACCAGCAGTCGCAGCCCGACGGCGATCGCGCGCTGGCCATTGGCTCGATCAGCCGGCCGTTCATCACGCCGAGTTCCTTCGTCATTCCCAAGCTGCAGCTGAACACGGCTTCGTACAACTACTATCTGCCGCAGTCGGACGTTCCCAGGCTCACGGTAAACGGGATCCAGTACGTCAACGGCGTGCCCTACAACCCGAATTCGCTGTACTTCTTTCCGACCTCGAGCAACAGGACGGTACCGACCTTCAGCCTGGACAGCGGCCTGATCTTCGAGCGCGACGCAAGCTACTTCGGCCGCGCCTTCCGCCAGACGCTGGAGCCGCGCGCGTACTACGTCTACACGCCGTACCGCAACCAGAGCATGCTGCCGAACTACGATTCGGCGGCCAACGACTTCAGCTTTGCGACCATCTACACCGAGAACGCGTTCTCGGGCAACGACCGCATCTCTGACACCAACACGCTCACGCTCGGCGTGACCTCCCGCCTGATCGACCCCGAAACCGGCGTCGAGGCGGCGCGCTTCGGCATTGCGCAGCGGCTGCGCTTCAGCGACCAGAAGGTCACCCTGCCGGGCGGCACGCCGGTGACCGACCGGGCGAGCGACCTGTTGGTGGGCGCGCAGATCAACTGGACGCCCAAGTGGAGCCTGGACACCGTGGTCCAGTACAACCCCGACACGCGCAAGTCGGAGCGCTCGGCCATCAGCGCGCGCTACAACCCCGAGCCGTATCACAACCTGAGCGCCGCCTTCCGCTACCAGGCGCCCAGCACCCCGACCGCCACCGACGGCAACAAATCGTTCGACGTGGGCTGGCAATGGCCGCTCAACGACCTGTGGGGCGACAAGGGCAAGGACCTCGGCCCCGGCAAGGGCCAGGGTGGCGGACGGTGGTACGCCGTCGGCCGTCTCAACTACAGCCTGCAGGACAAGAAACTCACGGACGGCGTGCTCGGCTTCGAATACGACGGCTGCTGCTGGATCGGACGCGTGGTGCTCCAGCGCGTCACCACCGGCCAAGTGACCGCAAACACCCGCATCATGTTCCAGCTCGAATTCGTCGGATTTTCCAGCATCGGATCGAGTCCTATGCAGGCCCTTAGGCAAAACATCCAGCGCTACCAGCCTCTTCGCCAGCCCACCGAAGGGCCGAGCCGCTTCACCAATTACGACTGAGACGATTGAGCAACGCCATGAAACACATCCGTTCCATCCTTACCTTGAGCTGCCTCGCGGCGCTGGCCGCATCGTCGGGCGCGCAGGGCCTGCGTCCCGGTGGCGGCAGCGGCATCACGGACATCATGCGCGCCGGACCGCGCCTTGCTCCCCCCGTTGCACGACCCGCACCTTCTACCGCCGCGCCGGTGCAGCGCTCGGCCGAATACATCGTCGCCCTGGTCAACTCCGAACCCATCACCAACACCGAGGTGCAGTCGCGCGTGACGCGGCTGATCCGAGAAAACGACGAGGCCGAGCGCGTTCCCCGCGCCGAGCTCACCCGCATGGTGCTCGAGCGCCTGATCTCCGAGCGTGCCCAGCTCCAGCTGGCCAAGGAAAACGGCATCAAGGTGGACGACGTTGCCATCGACCAGGCCGAGCAGACCGTGGCGCGGCAGAACCAGGTCACGGTTGAAGAACTGCGCCGCCGTGTGGTGGCCGAGGGCATCTCGCCGCGCGAATTCCGCAACGACCTGCGCGACCAGCTGCTGCTCACGCGCCTGCGCGACCGCGAGGTCGAATCGAAGGTCAAGATCAGCGACTCCGAAGCCGACGAATACCTGCGCGACCAGCGAAACTCCCCCACCAAGGCCGCGTCGCTGCAAAACATCAACCTCGCGCACCTGCTGGTCGCCGTGCCCGAGAACGCGACTCCGGCGCAGGTCGCCACCTTGCAGCAGCGGGCTCAAAGCCTGGCGCAGCGCGCCCGTTCGGGCGAAGACTTTGCCAAGCTGGTGCAGGAAAACTCCGATTCGCCCGACCGCGCCAACGGCGGCGCAGTCGGCATGCGCACCGCGGACCGCTATCCCTCGCTGTTCGTCGAAGCCACGCAGTCGACAGCAGTCAACGGCATTGCAGGGCCGATTCGCTCGGGCGCCGGCTTCCACGTGCTGAAGGTGCTGGCCAAGTCGCAGCTCGGCGCCACCGATGCCACCGTCACCCAGACGCAGGTCCGCCACATCCTGCTGCTCAACGATCCCAAGCGCCCCACTGCCCAGGCCGTGGCGCAGCTCGCCGAATTCAAGCGACGCGTGCAAGCCGGTACGGCCGATTTCGCCGGCCTTGCGCGCGACAACTCGCAGGACGCGAGCGCCAAGGAAGGCGGCGACCTGGGCTGGTCGCGTCCGGGGCAGTTCGTCCCCGAGTTCGAGGAAGCCATGGACCGGCTCGCGCCGGGCCAGATCAGCGACCCCGTCGTGTCGCGCTTCGGCGTCCACCTGATCCAGGTGGTCGGCCGGCGCGAGTCCAAGCTCACCCAGGCCGAGCAGCGCGAAGCTGCGCGCGCGGTACTGCGCGATCAGCGGGTTGAAGAGGCCTTCACCACCTGGGTGCAGGAAGTGCGCGCGCGCGCCTACGTCGAATACCGCGAGCCACCCCAGTCCTGATGGCCCATATCGCCAGGAAACGCTTCGGGCAGCACTTCCTGTCCGACGGGGGCATCATCGATGCGATCGTGGACGAGATCGCCCCGCAGCCTGGCAACGCCATGGTCGAGATCGGTCCGGGGCTGGCGGCGCTCACGCAGCCGCTGGTCGAGCGGCTCGGGCGCCTGACCGTCATCGAGCTTGACCGCGACCTGGCCAAGCGGCTGCGCGACCATCCGCAGCTCGACGTCATCGAGTCGGACGTGCTCAAGGTCGATTTCGCCGAGCTCGCCGCCAGGTTTTCGGCCCCGCTGCGGGTGGTGGGCAACCTGCCCTACAACATCTCCACACCCATCCTGTTCCATCTGCTGGGCTTTGCGCACCTGATTGCCGACCAGCATTTCATGTTGCAGAAGGAAGTGATCGACCGCATGGTCGCCAGGCCCGCGACTTCCGACTACAGCCGCCTGAGCGTGATGCTGCAGTGGCGCTACGAAATGGAAAACGTGCTGTTCGTGCCGCCCGAGAGCTTCGACCCCCCGCCGCGCGTCGACAGCGCCGTGGTGCGGATGGTGCCGCTGGCCCAACCGCCGGCCGTCGATGCCGCCCGCCTCGGCGAGATCGTGCAGGTCGCCTTCAGCCAGCGCCGCAAGATCATGCGGCACACCTTGGGCAAGTGGCTGGACGAGCACGGCTTCGCCGGCCAGTTCGATGCCCAGCGCAGGGCCGAGGAAGTGCCGGTGGCCGAGTACGTCGCCTTGGCCCAGGCCGTTCCCCCCGAGCCCAAATAGAAAAAGCCCGTCGAAACGGGCTTTTTTGTTGGCGCTTGGGCGAGCCTTAAGCTGCGGCTAGCCAGTAGCCCGCGTTGAAGGGGCTGCTCATGCGCAATGCGAGCGGCGAGACGTCGACCAGTTTATCGGTCGGCATTTTTTCGCCTTCCGGCTCAGTGCCGGTTGCCGCGGCAGCTGTGCCGCCGTTGATTTCGATGCCATCGAGTGCTGCGCCGTTCGGCTGAGCCTCGTTCGCCCGTTCTGCTTGGCTGGTGTGTGCAGAACGGGCTACAGAAAAGAATAGAAGCACCGGAACGGGACTTTTCGGTCCCCCCAGTAGTCGGAGGCGTCGCGGAAGATGTCGAGCAGTTGCTCGCGCGCTTCCTTGTCGAACTTGGCGTTGGCCGGGATCTGCTCGAGCACGATCACAAAGCCGGGCTGCGGGCCCGATTTATGCAATGGGTCGGTCATGCAGTCGTACAGCGCGTCAAAATTCTTGCCGAAGTGCGCCGGAAAGGTGAACTGCTGGGCAATCAGGTCGAGAACGTCCTGCTTGGTCTGGGCGTTGCCCAGATTGGCGTACAGGAAATGCTGGCCCGCGGCGTTCGCGGCTTCCTGCAGGTCGTTCACGCGGAACGCACGAATCGACTGCACGATGTTCGGGCGTACGGCACGAAGGGATAGTGTCATCTCCGCTGGTCTTTCCATAGTCATCATCATTTCTTCGGGCCGCTTCGGGGCGCCGCTCAAGTCGTTGTCATCGCTCATGGTGCAATCCGTCTGAAACTCGCGTAGTGGTCTGCCGTGTACCAGCAGGCCTCGGGTGTTGTGCGCTGTTCACCGCCGCAGACAATGCGACGCGCCCCTCGGTCCCGCGAGCCGGGCGTTGCCACCGTGTACTCGCGGTAATGACCGCGCCGCGCTTGCGGCAAGAGACGCTCGCGATTGCCAAATACCGTGCCGTCCTTTTCATATTGGAAGGGGCCGCCACTCAGAATGGCTTTGTAGGTTCGCTGGCCCTGAGCCGGTAGTTCGGCCAGTGCAATCGAATCCTGGGCGGGCTTTCCGGTGCCAAACCAATCGCGGGCTTCGGCCCCCGTCGCCAACGCCGCCAGCAAAAAGCCGGTGAGCGCAAACTTAGTGACTGAGGACGTGATCGAGGCGTAAGCCGCCATGGGGCACCACAAGAAAAGAGCGGGTTCCGAATTGGCGATCAACCCTGGGGTTAACCCGCAAATTCAAGCCCGCGAGTGTGCACCACGCTGACGAAAATAGCAAGCGACTGCCCAAAGATTGAGCAGTGCATGGGACGGAGAGTGGCGCCCAAAGTGGGCGACCACTCTCGAAAAAAGGCTTATCGCTCAGCGTTTGCGTCAGCGACTGTCAAGGCCGTCATGTTCACGATGCGCCGAACAGTTGCGCTGGCCGTGAGAATATGCACAGGTTTGGCCGCGCCGAGCAGCACCGGGCCGATCGCAATATTTCCGCCTGCCGCAGTTTTGAGCAGGTTGTAAGAAATATTGGCTGCGTCGATGTTCGGGAAAACCAGCAGATTGGCGTTGCCCGCCAGCGCGCTGTGCGGCATGACGATCGCGCGCTGCTTGCTGTCGAGCGCCACGTCGCCGTGCATTTCGCCGTCCACCTCGAGCCAGGGCGCCTGCACACGCAGCAGGTCCAGCGTCTTGCGCATCTTGATGGCGCTGGGTTCGTTGCTGGTGCCGAAGTTGGAGTGCGACAGCAGCGCGGCCTTGGGCTTGAGGCCGAAGCGCATCATTTCCTCGGCCGCCATGGTCGTGATCTCGGCCAGTTCCTCGGGCGACGGGTCGTAGTTGACGTGCGTGTCGACCAGGAACACCTGGCGATCGGGCAGCAAAAGTCCGTTCATGCAGGCGTACACCGGCACGTCCTGCGGAGTGCTCTCGCAGCCGCCCGGGCGCTTGCCGATCACCTGATCGATGTAGTGCAGGTGGATCAGCGTGGTGCCCCAGGTGCCGCAGATCATGCCGTCGACCTCGTCCTTGTGCAGCAGCATGGCGCCGATCAGCGTCAGGCGGCGGCGCATCTCGATCTTGGCGGTTTGCACCGTCTGGCCCTTGCGCTCGGTCATGCGGTGGTAGGTCTGCCAGAAGTCGCGATAGCGGTGGTCTTGCTCGACGTTGACGATGTCGTAGTCGAGCTCTTCCTTCAGCCGCAGGCCGAACTTCTCGATGCGCTGAGCAATGATGGCCGGGCGGCCGATCAGCGTGGGGCGGGCAATGCCTTCGTCCACCACGATCTGGGCCGCGCGCAGGACGCGTTCTTCCTCGCCCTCGCAATATGCCACGCGCTTCTTCTGCGCGCGCTTGGCGGCGTCGAAGATCGGCTTCATCGTGGTGCCCGAGGCGTAGACGAAGCTCTGCAGGCGGTCGCGGTAGGCGTCCATGTCCTTGATGGGGCGCGACGCCACGCCGCTTTCCTCGGCGGCCTTGGCCACCGCGGGTGCGATCTTCATCATCAAACGCGGATCGAAGGGCTTCGGAATCAGGTATTCCGGCCCGAAAGACAGCTTTTCGCCGACGTAGGCGGCAGCAACGCGCTCGCTCTGCTCAGCCTGGGCGAGGTCGGCAATGGCGCGAACCGCGGCAATTTCCATCTCGTCGGTGATCGTGGTGGCGCCCGAATCGAGCGCACCGCGGAAGATGTAGGGGAAGCACAGGACGTTGTTGACCTGGTTCGGGTAGTCGGTCCGGCCCGTGGCCATGATCACGTCGGGGCGCACGGCGTGCGCGTCTTCAGGCGCAATTTCCGGGTTCGGATTGGCCAGTGCGAAGATCACCGGGCGCGGCGCCATCTTGGCCACCATGGCGGGCTTGAGCACGCCGCCAGCCGAAAGGCCCAGGAACACGTCGGCGCCCTCGATCACCTCGGCCAGCGTGCGGGCCGTGGTTTTCTGCATGTACTGGCGCTTGTCGTCGTCCATGAGCTCTTCGCGGCCTTCGTAGACCACACCGGCTAGGTCGGTCACGAACACGTTTTCGCGTTTCAGGCCCACCTTGAGCAGCAGGTTCAGGCAGGCCAGCGCCGCGGCGCCCGCGCCCGAGGTGACCAGCTTGACCTCGCCGATGTCCTTGCCCGCGACCTTGAGGCCATTGAGCATGGCCGCCGCCACGGTGATGGCCGTTCCGTGCTGGTCATCGTGGAACACCGGGATCTTCATGCGCTTGCGCAGCTCGCGCTCGACGTAGAAGCAGTCGGGGGCCTTGATGTCCTCGAGGTTGATGGCGCCGAAGGTTGGCTCCAGCGCGGCGATGATCTCGACCAGCTTGGCTGGGTCTTTTTCGTCGATCTCGATGTCGAACACATCGACACCGGCAAACTTCTTGAAGAGAACGCCCTTGCCTTCCATCACCGGCTTGGACGCCAGCGCGCCGATGTCGCCCAGGCCGAGCACCGCGGTGCCGTTGGTGATCACCGCCACCAGGTTGCCGCGCGCCGTGTACTTGAAGGCGTTGGCCGGGTCCTTGACGATTTCTTCACAGGGCGCGGCCACGCCGGGCGAATAGGCTAGCGACAGGTCGCGCTGGTTGACCATCTGCTTGGTCGCGGCGATGGCAATCTTGCCCGGCACCGGAAGCTCGTGGTACTCGAGGGCGGCGCGACGCAGTTCGGCGCGCTTGTCTTCGGGCGTAGGGGTCGATGAGGTCGTCAAATCGGACATGGGCCGTTGCTCCTGGTGGCGCTTCTTCTGGGGGCGCCGATTGTAGACCTCGGCCAAGGGCGTCATAGGCCACATGGCGGAGATGCGCCTTGCCAAAAGCACGAAGGCCCGTCAAGACGATGTGGCAATATGTACTCTTCCGGAAAAAAATATACGAGGAGCGGCCATGGCCCTGATGGATTTCATCAAGAAACAGTTCATCGACATCATCCAGTGGACCGAAACTGGCGACGGTACGCTGGCCTGGCGCTTCCCGATGGCCGAGATGGAAATCCAGAACGGCGCCTCGCTCACCGTGCGCGAGTCGCAGGTCGCGGTATTTGTCAACGAAGGCCAGGTGGCCGACGTGTTCGGCCCCGGCATGTACAAGCTCACGACGCAGACGCTGCCCGTGCTCACGTACCTGAAGAACTGGGACAAGCTGTTCGAGTCCCCGTTCAAGAGCGACGTCTACTTCTTCAGCACCCGCCAGCAGGTCGACCAGAAGTGGGGCACGCCGCAGCCCATCACCATCCGCGACAAGGACTTCGGTGCCGTGCGCCTGCGCGCCTTCGGCAACTACAGCTTCCGCATCGGCGATGCCAAGCGCTTCCACACCGAAATTTCCGGCACGCGCGACATCTACAGCGTGGCCGACCTCGACGGCCAGCTGCGCGGCCTGGTGCTGCAGAACATCAGCAACGCCATCGCCTCCAGCGGCGTGCCCTTTCTCGACCTCGCGGCCAACCAGATCCAGTTTGCGCAGGCGCTTGCGGCGCAGCTGGTGCCAGAGTTCGAGAAGATCGGCATCAAGCTCGAGAACATCACGGTCCAGAACGTCTCACTGCCCGAAGAGCTGCAGAAGATCCTCGACCAAAAGATCGGCATGGGCATGGTCGGCAACGACATGGGCAAGTTCATGCAGTACCAGACGGCGCAGGCCATCCCCAAGTTTGCCGAAGGTGCGGGTGGCGGCAGCGGCATCGCGGGCGATGCCATGGGCCTGGGCGCCGGCGTGGCGCTGGGCCAGGTGCTGGCGCAGAACCTCGCGCAGGGCCTGAGCCCGAACGCAGCCGCGCAGGCCGCGGCAACCCAGCAGCAGCCGGCCGTGGCCGTGGTGAGCCCGGCCGACGTGATGACCACGCTCGAGAAGCTCGGCGAGCTCAAGACCAAGGGCATCCTCACGCAGGAAGAATTCGACGCCAAGAAGGCGGAACTGCTCAAGAAGCTGGTCTAAGTACCGGCAATGGCTGAGCAACCAGGCGCCGAGCGCGCCTACCGTGCGCCTTGCCCCGGCTGCGGCGCACCGGTCGAATTCAGGTCCGCGCAGTCGACCTTCGCGGTTTGTCCGTATTGCCAGAGCACCGTCGTCCGCCAGGGCGAGACGCTCGCGCGCATCGGCAAGATGGCGGAGCTGTTCGACGACTTCAGCCCGCTGCAGCTGTTTGCCGCCGGCCGGATCCAGAACCAGCCGTTCACCATCGTCGGCCGGCTGCAATACAGCAACCCCGGCGGGCGCTGGACCGAATGGATCGCCGCACTCGACGGCGATCGCACCGGCATCCTCAGCGAGGACAACGGAGCCTATGTCTTCGCGCTGCCCTTCGAGCTGCAACGCGCGGCGCCTCCGCCCACCGAGCTGCGCGTCGGCGCTACCACCGCATTCAACGGCCAGAGCTACACCGTTTCGTCGAACGAACAGGTGGCGTTGCTTTCTGCCCAAGGCGAACTGCCGTATCTGCCCGAGCTGGGCCGCGCGTTCCCCATGGTCGAGCTGCGCAACGACAAGGGCCTGGTGCTCAGCATCGACTACGGCACGGAGCCGCCCACCGCCTACCTGGGCCGCTCGGTGCAGCTGGAGGACCTGCAGCTCACGGGGCTGCGAGACGAATCCGCCAAGGACGAAAAGGGCCGCGCCTTCAATTGCCCCAACTGCGGTGCGCCCGTCACGGTCAACCTGGCCGACAGCAAGAGCATCACCTGCGGCTCGTGCGACAGCATCATCGACCTGTCGCAAGGCATTGGCGGCGAGCTGAAGCACGCGGAGCAGAACGAACCCGTTCGTCCGCTCATCGCCATCGGCAGCATTGGCCAGCTGCAGGGCGCGCAATGGCAGGTGGTAGGCTTTCAGCATCGCATGGGCGTGGAGCCCGGCGACGACGAGCATTTCGGCTGGAACGAGTACCTGCTGTACAACAAGAAGCGCGGCTTCAGCTTTCTGGTCGATGCCGAAGACGGCTGGAGCATGGTAAAGCCGACCACCGGCGCGCCGGTGATGGCTGAGAGCGGCAGCAGCGCCACCTACCTGAGCAAGCGCTACGTCCAGCAGTACGCCTACAACGCCGAGACCACCTACGTGGCGGGCGAGTTCTACTGGCAGGTGGAGCGCGGGCAGAAAACCTTCAACCGCGACTTCGCCAATGGCAATGCGCTGCTTTCGATGGAGCGCTCGACCAACGAGCTGACCTGGTCTTCGGGTAGCAAGCTCGACAGCGGCGTGGTCTCCGCCGCGTTCAAGCTCGACGACAAGAAGGACATGTTCGTGCGCGGCGACGCGCTGCCAGTCAGCGCCGCCTCGGGCCTGGGCTGCGGCACCATCATCTTCATCGTGATCGCCGTCATCGTGCTGCTGGTGATCCTGAGCACCTGCAGCGGTTCGTCCAGCGGATCGCGCAGTTCGGGCGGATCGTATGGCGGCTACTCGAGCGGCGGCGGCCACAAATGAAGAACAGGGCGGGTTTGCGCTGATGTCATCTATTACTGCTACTACGAATGGAGGTCCCCATGGGATTTGAATGGCTGAAACCGGGCGTCGTCCTCGGATCGCTCGTGTATGCGCTGCTTGGCGTGCTGATCTTCTGGCTGTGCTTTCTCATCATCGACAAGCTCACGCCCTATGACCTGTGGGGCGAAATCGTCGAGAAGCAGAACGTCGCGCTCGGCGTGGTCGTGGCCGCCATGAGCCTTGGCATCTGCGTCATCGTCGCAGCCGCGATCCATTGAGCGGGGAGGCGGCCGTGTCCGCGAGTTCCGCCGATGCGCACGGGCCGCAGCCCGTCGAGATCGCGCTGCTCGCCAGCGTATTCGTGGTGGCCGCCTGCGGCCTGGTCTACGAACTGACCGCGGCCGCGCTGAGCTCCTACCTGCTCGGCGACTCGGTGCTGCAGTTCAGCACCATCATCGGCACCTACCTGTTCGCCATGGGCGTGGGCTCGTGGCTCTCGCGGTATTTCGAGCGCCAGCTGCCGGCGCACTTCTTGCGCATCGAGCTGCTCGTGGCGCTCATCGGCGGTGCGCTGCCTGCCATTCTTTTCCTGGCGAATGCGTACGTGCCCGGCGCGTTCCGGCTGCTGCTCTACGGGCTCGTGCTGGTGGTCGGCACGCTGGTGGGGCTCGAGATTCCGCTGGTGATGCGCATTCTCAGGCGCAACATCGTGCTCAAAAACCTGGTGTCGCAGGTACTCACCTTCGACTACCTCGGTGCGCTCGCGGTGTCGGTTGCGTTTCCGCTCATCCTGGTGCCGCAGCTCGGCATGATCCGCACCGGCCTGTTGTTCGGCATCATGAACGCGGCCGTGGCCGTGTGGGCGCTGTGGCTGTTTCGCCATGAACTGCGGCGCATCGGCGCCCATGCGCTCGCGTGCTTTCTTGCGCTTGCGGCGCTCATCGGAGCCTTCGCCTGGGCCGATCGCATCACCACGCTGGCCGAAGACAAGTTCTATCAGGACCGCATCGTCTTCAGCGCCAGCTCGCCCTATCAGCGCATCGTGGTCACGCGCGGCGAGCTCGGCCATCGCCTCTTTCTCAATGGCAACCTGCAGTTCGCCGAGCGGGACGAATACCGCTACCACGAGGCGCTGGTTCACCCCGCCATGGCCGCGCAGGGCGCGCCAAAGAAAGTGGCCGTGCTCGGCGGCGGCGACGGCATGGCGGTGCGCGAGATCCTCAAGTACCCGTCGGTCGAATCGATCACGCTGGTAGAGCTCGACCCCCACATGACGAAGCTCTTCACCGAGCACGAAACGCTGGCGGCGCTGAACGGGCACTCGCTCTCGTCGCCGAAAGTGAAGATCGTCAATACCGACGCGTTCCAATGGCTGCAGCAACCTGGGGACGTTTTTGACGTGATCGTGGTCGACTTTCCCGACCCGACCAACTTTGCGATCGGCAAGCTCTACACCAGCAGCTTCTACGCGCTGCTCGAAAAGCGCCTTTCGGCAAGCGGCTACGCGGTGATCCAGACCACCTCGCCGCTTGTGGCGCGCAAGAGCTTCTGGACAGTGGCAACCACCATCGAATCGGTCGGCCTGCGGGCCACGCCCTACCACGCGCACGTGCCGAGCTTCGGCGAATGGGGCTACATCATCGCGAGCCGCAGGCCCTATCGCATGCCCGATGCGCTGCCTTCCGGCCTGCGCTTCCTGGCGCCGTCCACACTGCCCCTGATGTTCGACTTTCCGCTCGACATGGCGCGCGTGCCCGCGGAAGTGAATCGCCTTTCGAACCAGACCCTCGTCACCACCTATGAGCAGGAGTGGGGCAAGGTCATGACGCACTAGCCTCGCATGCAACGGCGCGATTTTCTTGGCGTGGCCGGTGCGGCGGGCGCTCTTGCGCTCGCCGGCTGCGAGGCTTCGTTTCCTGCCATCGAAGGCGGCTTCACCGGTACCGACATGGCGAGAGGCCATGCCATGCGCGACGGCGGACTGAAGCGCCAGGCACCCGCAACCGTCAAGCGAACGCGCGTGGTCATTGCCGGAGGCGGAGTCGCAGGGCTTGCCGCGGCGCGCGCGCTGCGTCTTTCGGGCATCGAGGACTTCGCCCTCCTTGAACTCGAAGACACGCCGGGCGGCAATGCGCGCGGCGGCATGGTTAATGGCATTGCGTGCCCGCTCGGCGCGCATTACCTGCCCGTGCCCAACGGCGATGCGCGCGAAGTGCAGGACCTGCTCGAAGAACTCGGCCTGCGTCGCCGCGTGGCCGGCCGCTGGGAATACGACGAGCGCCACCTGTGCCACAGCCCTCAGGAGCGGCTGTTCTTCCGCGGGGAGTGGCAGGACGGCCTGCTGCCCTTGCACGACGTGGGCGAGAGCACCCATGCGCAATACCGCAAGTTCGCGCAGCGGATCGATGCGCTGCAGCATGCGGCGCACTTCGCCATTCCCACGCTCCGGGTGGACCCGACGCCCGAGCTGCTCGCGCTTGACGCCCTTCCATTCGAGCGCTGGCTCGACAGCGAAGGCTTCGGCGACCCGCAGCTTCGGTGGTATCTCGACTACTGCTGCCGCGATGACTACGGTGCCGGCATCGAACAAGTTTCGGCCTGGGCCGGCATTCACTACTTTGCAAGCCGGCACGGATTTCATGCGCCGGGTTCATCGAGCAGCGGCGCTGACTCGACCCCCGAGCGCGACGGCGTGCTCACCTGGCCCGAAGGCAACGGCTGGCTTACGCAGCGCTTGGCCGCGCCGCTCGGCGACCGGCTGCGCACCGGCCAGATCGTCACCCGCATCGCCGAGCTGCGTGGCGGTGTCGAGGTCGACGCATGGGACGCCGCATCGAAATCGCTGGTGCGCTGGCAGGCCGAGCGCTGCATCGTCGCGCTACCGGTGTTCATCGCGGCGCGCGTGGTCGAGAGCCCGCCCCCAGTCCTCGCGAACGCCGCCGCTCATGTGCGCTACGCGCCCTGGCTTGTCGCCAATGTGCACTTGCGCGGGCCGCTTGCCGACCGCCTGGGCGCAGCGCCGAGCTGGGACAACGTGGTGTTCGGCACCCGCGGCCTGGGATATGTCGATGCGCGCCACCAGACGCTCGACCCCACGCCGCGCGGCACTGTCATCAGCTGGTACCGCCCGCTCGGTCCGAGCCGCTACGACCCCGCCGACGGCCGCCGCCTGCTGCTCGAGCGCCCGTGGGCCGCATGGCGCGACGAGTTGCTCACCGAGCTTTCGCTGCCACATCCTGATTTGCCGGCGCTGGCCACGCGCATCGAGATCACGCGCTATGGCCACGCCATGGCCATTCCCGCGCCGGGGCTGTTGGCACGGATGGGTGCGGGATACGGAGGCCACGTTGCCGTCGGGCGGCTCTCGTTCGCGCATGCGGACTGGTCGGGCTACTCGATCTTCGAAGAAGCCTTCACGCGCGGCCACGTTGCGGGCATGGGCGTCTCATGAAAATCCTGGTGCTCGGTGGCTACGGCAACTTCGGCGCGCGCATTTGCCGCGCGCTGGCATCGGATGCCGGCATCGAACTGATGATCGGCGGCCGCGACCAGCAGCGCGCCACCGGTTTCGCGCAGACGCTGGGCGGTGCGGCGCGCGGCGTGCGAATCGACGTCCAGGCCGGCGACCTTGTCGAAAACCTGCGCAGCTTCGGCGTCGAACTCGTCATTCACACCGCGGGCCCTTTCCAGAACCAGGACTATCGCGTGCCGCATGCCGTGGCGGCAGCCGGCGCGCACTACATCGACCTGGCCGACGGGCGGCGCTTCGTCTGCGACTTTCCCGCTGCGCTCGACGCGGCCTTTCGCAGCGCGGGCCGCACGGCCATTGCCGGCGCCAGCACCGTGCCGGCACTGTCGTCGGCGGTGGTGGACCACCTCACCGGAGGATGGCGCAGCATCCGAAGCATCGACACCTGCATTGCGCCAGCCCAAGGCGCACCGCGCGGCGAAGCCACGCTTGCGGGCGTGCTCGCCTACTGCGGCGAGCCGATCCGGGTCTGGTGCGACGGCGGATGGACCGACAAGCCAGGATGGGCCAACCCCACCGCAGTGCGATTCGCGCGCATGAAGCCGCGCCGCGGCGCGCTGTGCGACATCCCCGATCTCGAACTTTTTCCGGCGCGCTATGTCGGCGTCCAGTCCGTCATGTTTCGCGCGGCGCTCGAGGTCGGCCTTGCGCAGCATGCGTTTGCCTTCATGGCATTCATGCGCCGCATGGGCCTGCTGCCATCGCCGCTAAGACTTGCGCCGCTGCTGCATTCGGCGGGCCGCGTGTTCGATGCCTTCGGCACCGCGCTGGGCGGCATGGTGGTGCGCGTCGAAGGCATCGATGCGCGCGGCATGGAAGCGCGCCGCGCCTGGCACATTGCCGCCGACGACAACCACGGCCCCGAGATTCCCTGCATGGCCGCCATCCTGCTGGCGCGCCGCCTGGCACGCGGCGACGCGCTGCCCGTCGGCGCGCATGCCTGTAGCGGCTTGCTGGCCTTGAGCGAGTTCGAAACCGAGTTCGCGCGCTGGGGAATGGTGACAGATGTGATTGACGAAAACGCGACGGGCCATGGCGCATCAACGCTTTGAATTCGAAATGCCGGCGTCGTCCGACGTGGTCTTCGATGCTTTCCACTATCACGTCTGGCGCGCACGCTGGGATTCCTTGGTGAGTGACGCCCGCGTCGTGGGCGGCGCACCGTGCCCGTTCGTCGGCGCGGAAACCGAGAACACCGGCGGCGGGTGGCTGCGCGGCCTTTCGATGCGCACACGGTTCATTGCCTTCGACCGACCGCATGTGGCGGCGGCTTCGATGATCGGCTGTTCCTTCCCTTTCAGCCGCTGGGCTGCCTCCATGCGGCACCGCGACACGCAACCCGGCCGCTCGATGCTGATTTACGTCTACACCATCGAGGCCGGTCCGACGGCGTTGCGCTGGCTGCTGGAGCCGGTGGTGACCTGGGTCTTTGCACGGCAGACGCAGCGGCGTTTCGGGCGCATGCGTGATTTCCTGACCGAGCACGCGGCCGAGGTCGTCGAGTGGCAACGGGTGCAGCACGGGAACGGCGCGGCATGACAACTTCCCTCGAAGACGATCGCCTGCTGCACCTCAGCCTTGTCGCGGTGTGGCTGCTCACTGCATTCGCCAGCATCGTGGAACTCGACGGCCAGAGCTCGCGGGTGCTCGCCGAGGCCGGCGTTGCTTCGCCGCTCTGGTTGGTTCGGTGCCTGATCATCGGCGGCGCGGCGGCAGACCTTGTCATCGGTCTCGCTCTGTGGTGGCGGCCGGGCCGCATCAGCTACCTCGCGGCCTTGGCTCTGCTGCTGGTCATGACGGCGGTAGCGACACTCCTCCAGCCGAGCTTGTGGATGCACCCGCTGGGTCCGCTGCTGAAGAACCTGCCAATCGCCGCGCTGCTCTGGCACCTGTACCGGCGCATCACGCCATGAATACCTATCTCGTTCTCAAATGGCTGCACATCGTCTCGAGCGTGCTGCTGGTCGGCACCGGACTCGGCTCGGCCTTCTACATGTTCTTTGCCAACCGCAGCGGCAGCGTAGCCGCGCAAGCCGTTGTGAGCCGCTTGGTGGTGCGGGCCGATTGGTGGTTCACCACGCCGACCGCCATCGTGCAGCCGCTGACCGGCTTCGCCCTGGCTCACATGGCGGGATGGCCGCTTTCCACCCCGTGGCTCGCGCTTTCGATAGCGCTGTTCGTGTTCGCCGGCGCCTGCTGGGTGCCGGTGGTGTGGCTGCAGATCCGCATGGCAGCAATGGCCGCGCACGCGCACCGCGACATAGCGCCGCTGCCTCAACTCCATGCGCGCTATCAACGCTACTGGGAGGTGTTGGGCTATCCGGCGTTCGTCGCCATGGTGGTCGTGTTCTATCTGATGGTGAACAAGCCCGCGCTCCAGTTCTGAGCCTTGCATGTCATGGCTGCGTCACGCGCAATTGGCATGGTCTCGCGTTTCGACTGAAACCTTTCTTCTTGCTCATGACGCGCCTTGCTTCGCTCTCCTTCATCGCCTTTGCCGCAGCGCTCGCCTGCGGCAGCGTATCCGCACAGACCGCCTTCCCCGCGACGCTCGCCGGCCACGCGGTGCTGCCCGCGCAGAGCTTCGTGGCCGCGCCAAAGGATGCGCCTGCCGACCTGCAGGCCAGCGGCAAGTTCACCTCGGGTAAGCGTGTCGAAGCATTGGGAATGGTCGAAGGCCTTTCGGCCGGCCGCGGTACAGGCGTCTCGCTGCCCTTCAAGGGCCAGCCCCTGCAAGGCCACTCGGGCATCAAGAAGATGGACGATGGTTCGTTCTGGATCCTTACCGACAACGGTGCGGGAGCCAAGGCCAACTCGCCCGACTTCATGCTCTACCTGAACCACTACAAGGTGGACTTCAAGAGCGGTAAGTTCAACCGCTTGGACACCATCTTCCTGCACGACCCCGACAAGAAGGTGCCCTTCCGCATCGTTCACGAAGGCACGAAGCCGCGCTACCTCACCGGTTCCGACTTCGACCCCGAGAGCTTTCAGTTTGCCGGCGGCGCGCTGTGGATCGGCGAAGAGTTCGGCCCCTTTCTGATCAAGGCTGACCTGAAAGGTAAGGTGCTCGCCGTGTTCGACACGCAGGTCGACAGCAAGGCCGTGCGCTCGCCCGACCATCCCGCAGTCACCACCCCGGGCGTACCGGGCGGCGCGGTCGACTTCCAGGTCAAGCGCTCCAAGGGCTTCGAAGGCATGGCGGCGTCGAAGGACGGCAGCAAGCTCTACGCGCTGCTCGAAGGTCCGGTGTGGAACGCCGAGGCCAAGGACTACGAAAAGCAGGGCGGCAAGGAAGCATTGCGCGTGCTGGAGTTCGACGTGGCCTCGGAAAAATGGACGGGCCGCCACTGGCACTACGTTCTCGAAGCCAACGGCAACGCCATCGGTGACTTCAACATGATCGACGCCACCACGGGTCTCATCATCGAGCGCGACAACGGCGAAGGCACGAGCGACAAGGCCTGCCCCGAAGGTCAGAAGCGCACCGACTGCTTCCACGACATTGCCAAATTCAAGCGCGTCTACAAGGTCGAGTTGAACGACGCCAACGCGGGCGGTGCGGTGCGCAAGATCGGCTACATCGACTTGCTGAACATTGCAGACCCGGCCAAGCTCGCGCGTAAGCCACTCAACGACGGCGTGCTCAAGTTCCCGTTCTTCACCATCGAGAACGTCGACGTGGTCGATGCCACGCACATCGTGGTGGGCAACGACAACAACCTGCCGTTCTCCAGCAGCCGCGAGCCGAACAAGGCGGATGACAACGAGCTGGTGCTGCTCGAGGCAGGCGCGCTGCTGCAGGCGAAATAAGGGCGTTGCGCTGCCGCGTGCGGGCGGTCAGGCCCGCATCAGCGCCTCGATCTCGTCCGCCTTCACCGGCACGCCGCGAGAAATGAGTTCGCAACCGGTGGCCGTGACGATCGCGTCGTCCTCGATGCGGATGCCAATGTTGTGGAACTGCTCGGGCACGCCGTCGCCAGGCCGCACGTAGATGCCGGGCTCCAGCGTCAGCACCATGCCGGGATGCAGGATGCGGCTCGGCCGGTTCTTGATGACTTCGTTCGACAGCGGATCCTTGCGCTCGCTCACCTCGCCGACCTGCGTGGGCTCGACGTAGCTGCCGCAGTCGTGCACGTCCATGCCGAGCCAGTGGCCGGTGCGGTGCATGTAGAACTGGAAATAGGCGCGGCTGTCGATCACGTCGTCCACGCTGCCCACCTTGTTCGCATCGAGCAGGCCCAGGTCGAGCATGCCCTGCGCCAACACCTTGACGGCCGCATCGTGCGGATCGGTGAAGCGGTTACCGGCTTTGGTGGCCGCGGCCGACGCGTCCTGGCTGGCCAGCACCAGGTCGTACAGCGCGCGCTGTGGGCCGCTGAACTTGCCGTTGGCCGGAAAGGTGCGGGTGATGTCGCTCGCGTAGCTGTCGAGCTCGCAGCCCGCGTCGATCAGCACCAGCTCGCCGCTTCGCACTGGCGCGGCGTCGGCGCGATAGTGCAGCACGCAGGCATTGGCACCGGCGGCCACGATGGAGCCGTACGCCGGGTACTGCGAGCCGCTCAGGCGAAACTCGTGCAGCAACTCGGCATCCAGGTGGTATTCGCGCACGTCCTTGCCTTCGCGCAGCATGCGGGCCGAGAGCTGCATCGCGCGGATGTGGGCACGCGCGCTGATCTGTGCGGCGCGCCGCATGGTGTCCTGTTCGTGCGCGTCCTTGAAGAGGCGCATTTCATCGAGCGGCCCGCACAGGTCGCGCTGCTCCTCGGGGCACAGTGCGCCGTAGCGCACGCGCGCACGCACCGACTGCAGCCAGCCGTCGATGCGAGTTTCCAGACCCTTGTGAATCGCGAACGGGAACCACACGGTCGACCTGTTCTCGAGCAGCTTCGGCAGCTTGGCGTCGAGCTCGTTGATCGAGAAAGCCTCGTCCACGCCAAGCGCCGCGGGCGCCGCATCGGGGCCGAGGCGAAAGCCGTCCCAGATCTCGCGCTCCAGGTCCTTGGGCGCACAGAACAGCGTGGCGCGGCCGTCCCCCGCGAGCACCAGCCAGGCGTTCGGCTCGGTGAAGCCGGTCAGGTAATAGAAGTAGCTGTCGTGCCGGAACAAGAAATCGCTGTCGCGGTTGCGCTGCCGCTCGGGCGCGGTCGGCACGATGGCGATGCCGTCCTTGCCCAATTGCGAGGCGAGGCGCGCGCGGCGCTCGGCGTAGATCTTGTTGTGTTCTGAGGTCATCTTGGCGTGTTCAGTTGAAGAAGCCGTTCGGGCGTTCCCACATCGGTCCAGGGCCCGGTGTAGAGCTCGGCGCTCACGAGTTCATTGTCCATCGCGGCGCGCAGGATGGGTGCGAGCGGGGCTTTGGCACCTGCCGGGTTGCCGGGAGGAATGTCGCAATAGGGCGGCGAAAAAAGGGCGGCTCGATACAGGCCGATCGTCGAGAAGGTGTACTTCTCCGCCGCCGAATTGAGCGCCAGCCCGCCAGCTGAAAGGCCGAAGTCGCCCTTCAGGTTGTGCGCCGGGTTCGGCACCAGCCACAGGTGCGCGAGCTTGCCGCTCGCCGCGAAGCGGTCGACCGCAGCCTGCGTGAAGGCGAAATCCGGCGCGAACACATCGCCGGCCGCGACCCAGAAAACCTCGCCCAGCTGAGGCAACGCGCGCACGATGCCACCGGCCGTTTCCAGCGCTCCGCCAAAGTCGCGGCCTTCGTCGGAATATGAAATTGATAGCGCGCTGCGCCCATTCAGCAATGGGCTGGTGCCGAACCGGCTGGAAATCTTCTCGCCGTGCCAGTCGGTGTTGACCACCAGTTCGGTGAAGCCGCCGGCGGCCAGCGCCTCCATCGGCCATTGCATCAGCGGCTTGCCGCGCACTTCGAGCAGGGGTTTCGGAGTGGTGTCGGTCAGGGGCCGCATGCGCTCGCCGCGGCCTGCGGCAAGGATCATCGCCCGCAGGGAAGTCCGGGTGCTCAAGCCGCCACCTTGCCGCGCAGCAACTCGTTGCGTTCGCTGTGGCCGGGCTTGAAAAGAGAGACCAGGCATTCCATCAGCGCATGCGCCTTGGCCGAATGGTCGCCGCCGAAGTTGCACACATACACGTCGAGCGTGGCGCCGCGCTGTTCGGGCCAGGTGTGGATGCACAGGTGCGATTCGGCCAGCAGCACCGTGGCCGTCACGCCGCCCGGCCCCTCTGGCGTGGCCGGAAATCCGTGGACCAGCTGGCCCACCGGCTGCAGCCCTGCGGCGGTGACAGCCTTGAGGCAGACGGCGCCGAGCGCCTCCTTGTCGGTGAGCCATTGCATCCCGCATTGGCAGTCGTGGAGATCGGCGGTGAGGTGCAACCCATGCATGGGTGGCAACTCTAGCAGTCCGGGCACTGCCAAAGAACATCGGCCGGGTGCACAGGGCGTATTGAAGGGGGTCGGAGCGAGCCCGGTAAAATCGCGGGTTCCCCCCAATCCACATTCCCCGAAAGTCCTCCGCCCATGGCAAACCAAGCCCTGATGGCCAACGCGATTCGCGCGCTGGCCATGGATGCCGTCCAACAAGCAAACTCCGGACATCCGGGCGCACCGATGGGCATGGCCGACATGGCCGTCGCACTCTGGGGCGAGCACCTGCGCTACAACCCCGCGAACCCGCACTGGTTCGACCGCGACCGCTTCGTGCTGTCGAACGGCCATGCCTCGATGCTGCTGTACGCGGTGCTGCACCTCACCGGCTACGACCTGCCGATCAGCGAGCTCAAGAACTTCCGTCAACTGCACAGCAAGACCGCGGGCCACCCCGAAGTCGACGTGACCCCCGGCGTGGAAACCACCACCGGCCCGCTAGGCCAGGGCATCACCAATGCCGTGGGCTTTGCGCTGGCCGAGAAGCTGCTTGCGTCCGAGTTCAACCGCAAGCACCACGCCATCGTCGACCACCACACCTACGCTTTCCTGGGCGACGGCTGCATGATGGAAGGCGTCAGCCACGAAGCCTGCGCTCTGGCCGGCGCCTGGCACCTGAACAAGCTGATTGCGCTGTACGACGACAACGGCATCAGCATCGACGGCCAGGTCAAGCCCTGGTTCATCGACAACACTGAAGAGCGCTTCAAGGCCTACGGCTGGAACGTGATCGGCCCGATCGACGGCAACGACGCCAAGGAAGTGTCCAAGGCCATCGCCAAGGCGAAGAAGCAGGACAGCAAGCCCACCCTCATCATCTGCAAGACGCAGATCGGCAAGGGCAGCCCGAACCGCGCCAACACCGCCAAGGCCCACGGCGAGCCGCTGGGCGCCGAGGAAATCACCCTCACCCGCGCCGCGCTGAACTGGACGCACCCGGCCTTCGAAGTGCCGGAGGAAGCCTACGCCGACTGGGATCACAAGGCCGAAGGCGCCTTGGCCGAAGCGGCCTGGAACGACAAGTTCGACGCCTACGCGAAGGCCTTCCCCGATCTCGCCGCCGAGTTCACCCGCCGCATGCGAGGCGAGCTGCCCAAGAACTTCCACCAGGTGGCGTTCGACACCGTGGTGGCCGCCCACACCAAGGGCGAAACCGTGGCCAGCCGCAAGGCCAGCCAGCTCGCGCTCGAGGCCTTCACCGCCGCGCTGCCTGAAATGCTCGGCGGCAGCGCCGACCTCACCGGCTCCAACCTCACCAACACCAAGAGCACGGCCGCTCTGCGCTTCGATGCGAAGACCGGCACCGTGGTCATGGACGTGCCAGTCCAGCAGCCCAACCAGGGCGCCGAAGACGAAGCCGCGCCCGAGAGCACCGCAGACAACGCCGAGCCGCCGCACGGCGTGATCGGCCGCCACATCAACTACGGCGTGCGCGAGTTCGGCATGGCGGGCATCATGAACGGTGTCTCGCTGCATGGCGGCTTCATTCCCTACGGCGGCACGTTCCTGACCTTCAGCGACTACAGCCGCAACGCCATCCGCATGGCTGCGCTCATGAAGCGCCGCGTGGTGCACGTGTTCACGCACGACTCCATCGGCCTTGGCGAAGACGGCCCCACGCACCAATCGATCGAGCACGCCGCATCGCTGCGCCTGATCCCCAACCTCGACGTCTGGCGTCCGGGCGACACGGCCGAAACCGCTGTGGCCTGGGCCGTGGCGCTGCAGAACCAGGCGCGCCCCACCGCGCTGCTGCTGAGCCGCCAGAACATCGCCTACGCGCCGAAGGGCGACCTCGGCGACATCAGCCGCGGCGCCTACGTGCTGTCGGAACCCGAGGTCGTCGGCCTCAAGAGCAAGAAGACCGCCGCGGTCATCATTGCCACCGGTTCCGAAGTGCAATTGGCCCTGGCCGCGCAGAAATTGCTGGCCGAGAAGAAAATTGCGGTGCGCGTGGTGTCGATGCCCTCGACCACCACCTTCGACCGCCAGGACGTGGCCTACAAGAAGAGCGTGCTGCCGAAGAAGCTGCCGCGCATCGCCGTCGAAATGGGCTGCACCGCCGGCTGGTGGAAGTACGGCTGCGCGGCCGTGGTGGGCATCGACAGCTACGGCGAGTCGGCACCGGCATCGGCGCTGTTCAAGCATTTCGGGTTCACGGCAGAGAACGTTGCCGCCACGGTCGAAGCCGCCCTGCGCGACTGAGCCCGGCGAGGCGTTTTCTTTCTGTTCGATCAAAAAGTTTTTCAACCTTAGGAGCAAATCAGATGGCTATCAAACTCGGTATCAACGGCTTCGGTCGCATCGGTCGCAACGTGCTGCGCGCAGCGGTGCAGAACTTCAAGAACGACATCGAAATCGTCGCCATCAACGACTTGCTCGAGCCCGACTACCTGGCCTACATGCTCCAGTACGACTCGGTGCACGGCCGCTTCAAGGGCGAAGTCACGGTTGAAGGCAACACGCTGATCGTCAACGGCAAGAAGATCCGCCTGACGCAAGAGCGCGACCCGGCGCAACTCAAGTGGAACGAAGTCGGCGCCGACATCGTTCTCGAATCGACCGGCCTCTTCCTCACCAAGGAAACCTGCCAGAAGCATCTCGAGGCAGGCGCCAAGAAAGTGATCATGTCGGCCCCGTCGAAGGACGACACCCCCATGTTCGTCTACGGCGTGAACGACAAGAAGTACGCCGGCGAAGCCATCGTCAGCAACGCCAGCTGCACCACCAACTGCCTGGCACCGCTCGCCAAGGTGCTGAACGACAAGTGGGGCATCAAGCGCGGCCTGATGACCACCGTGCACGCCGCCACCGCCACGCAGAAGACCGTCGACGGCCCGAGCAACAAGGATTGGCGCGGCGGCCGCGGCATCCTGGAAAACATCATTCCCTCGAGCACCGGCGCCGCCAAGGCCGTGGGCGTGGTGATCCCCGAGCTCAACAAGAAGCTCACCGGCATGAGCTTCCGCGTGCCGACCTCCGACGTGTCGGTGGTCGACCTGACGGTGGAGCTGGAGAAGGAAGCCACCTACAAGGAAATCTGCGCCGAAATGAAGTCGCAGAGCGAAGGCGCGCTCAAGGGCGTGCTGGGCTACACCGAGGACAAGGTGGTGGCCACCGACTTCCGCGGCGACCCGCGCACGTCGATCTTCGACGCCGAAGCCGGCATTGCGCTGGACGGCACCTTCGTGAAGCTCGTGAGCTGGTACGACAACGAATGGGGCTACTCGAACAAGTGCCTCGAAATGGTGAAGGTCGTTTCGAAGTAAGCCTTCGAAGCTCCAACGAAAAACGCGCCCTCGGGCGCGTTTTTTCATGGGTTCGCGCACAAGGGAATCGCGTCAGCGCAGCTTCTCGTTCCGCCGGATCTCGCTGCTGAGCTGCGACGTCATCCGCGTCGCCGCGCGCCGGGCGGCCAGTCCGTAGTCGCCGTTGAACTCGCCGAATTCCGCGGTGCCGTTGCCGACCGCGCGCACGCGCGTGACCTCGGCGCCTGCGGCATCGCTGACCACGCAGCTCACCTCGGCGGTGAACGACGTGGGCGGCCAGGTGATCCAGGAGGACGAGCTCGAATCGGTCTTGATCTGCGGCGTGAACACCAGCGACACGCCCGCTGTCTCATTGGCCTTGGCATCGTTGGCGGTACGCAGCACGACCACGTCGCGGTACACCGCGCGCAGCGCGTCGCGAATCGACTTTTCGAGGTCGCGGTACGGGTAGTAGCTCACGCGGTCGCCGCTGCCGCCGGCGGTGGTCACCTGCTGGTCGCGCTGGGCGTCGGTCATCACGTAGGCCACCTTCTTCGGAAGGAGATGGGCCGTTGCGCGCGGCGGCGCCGTCTCCGTGATCATCGTGATCGGATGGGAGCAACCTGCCACGGCGATGGTCAGGGCGACAGCAGCCAACAGGCGAGCGGCCGAAGAAAGAACAAACGTCATGATGCGGCTTTCTCCGGCTCTACGGTGCAATGGCCGCGACGAACTGCGGGTCGGCATACATCTGGCGCAGCAGCGCGCGCACCAGCCGCGGGTAGGCGGCCTGGCCGGCAGGCACGGCCACGATGTTCGCGTAGCTCGAGTCGAAGGCGATCTCGCCGCGGTAGGTCTTGCGCAACCGCTGTGCGGCCGCACGCGTCACGACCACTTCCACGTCCATGCGGCCGGTGCCGTTGATGACGCCAAGGTCGAGTTCGTTGACCACGATCCGCGCCGCGATGCGGGTCGACGCCTTGGGGTCGTAGGCCGATATTTCTCCCAGGTCGCGCATCAGCGCGTCTTCCAGGTATTGCGCAAAGGTGCCACTGGGCGACACCAGTTTCGCGCGGCGCAGGCCGAGCGTGTTGATGCCGTCGTTCGGATCGGTCGGCTGTACCTTCGCCACGGCCACCATGCCGGGGCGCGCCGCTTCGAGCCGGTCGAGCGCTTCGTAGTCGGCCGCGTAGGGCGGCGCCGCAAGCTGCGCGCAGCCGGACACCAATAGTCCCGCGGCCAGCGCGCCGAGCATTGCGATGAAAGCGCGCAAGCGCAAACCATGCGGTCTGAAGAAGATCGCCATGCCTTGTATCCCTCCTCGAGATGCCTGCTCCCGGCACGAGGGTAGCAGGCAATGCGCCGCGCGCGAAGGTCCGCTCGCGGACCTCTCAGACGGGTTCGAGCACGTGGATCAGCTTGCTCTCGACCAGCTCCTTCGTCCTGGCGCCGTGCGCCGCCATGTGCGGTGCCACCGCATGGGCCTGCAGATGGGCCAGTGTTTCCCACTTCTCGATGACCACGAAGGTCTCGGGCCCGAAGCTGGCCTTCGATGTCGGAACGCCTTGTGCATCGATGGTGGCACCGTATTCGATGCAGCCCTCTTCGGCCAGCACGGCCGCGCGGTTGGCGGCAAAGGCTTCGAGCAGTTTGGCACGCTGGCCCGGCTTGGCGTTGATGACGGCGACGACGTGAATCATGGAAAAAGGCTCCGGTGTGGTTGTGGATGTCAGTCGCCGAATCTAAAAGATTCGCCGCTTCGGCGCCGGTCTCGCGCGCGACCCTGTCATTGCGCGCTCAGCGGTCGGCGGCGTCTTTCCACAGGTGCACCAGCGCTTCGGGCGCCTCGGACTCGGGCACTTCGAAGCTGACCGAACTCGAACGCGCGGTAGCGCTTTCCACCACCACTTCGACGCGATAGAAGCGCTGGTCGCCGCCCTGCGAGCCGGGCCCGCCGCCCTGCTCCGCATGCGGGGCAGCGCTTTGCAATGCCTCGCCGATCTGCTGGCGCAATTCTTTGCTGCAATTGCCCAGCTGGTAGCTGCGCGGGCGCGAAAGCCCCGGCAAATAAGCAACGCCGCCCTCGCGCGTCACGCGCACGACGGAGGTTTGGTCCAGGGGTGGAAGCTGAATCATGATGGCGTGACTCCCACGGTGTTCCATGCGGCGCCGACGGCCTTGTGCACCGCGCTATCGGCCCCAAAGCGCTTGGCCGCATTCTCCACGCTCAGTTGCGCAAAGGCCTCGAAATCGGAGTCCTGGCGCAGCCGCCGGTCGCACACCGTGTCGTACCAGACGCGGCCCGCGGTCTCCCATGCCGCGCCAGGGAGGGCCGTGGCAGCGAGGTAGAAAGCGCGGTTCGGAATGCCGGAATTGATGTGCACGCCGCCATTGTCCTGCCGCGTCACGACAAAGTCTTTCATATGGGCGGGCTGAGGGTCTTTGCCCAGCACCGGATCGTCGTAGGCCGTGCCGGGCTCGGCCATCGAACGCAGCGCGCGCGCCTCCACCTTGGCGGTGAAAAGTCCCGCGCCCACCAGCCAGTCGGCCTGCTGCGCCGTCTGCTTCAGGAGGTGCTGCTTGACCAGGACACCGAACACGTCGCAGATCGATTCGTTGAGCGCCCCCGGCTGCCCCTGATAGACGAGGCCCGACTCATGGTCGATGACGCCGTGCGTCAGCTCGTGGCCGATGATGTCCACCGCGATGGTGAAGCGGTTCATGACCTCGCCGTCGCCGTCGCCGAACACCATTTGCTTGCCGTTCCAGAAGGCGTTGTCGTAGTCGTTGCCGTAGTGCACGCTGCCGGTCAGCGGCATGCCCGCGCCGTCGATGGAGTCGCGCTCGAAGACGTCGTGGTACAGGCGGTAGGTAGCGCCAAGGTAGTCGTAGGCCTCGTCGGCTGCGATGTCGCCGATGGCGGCTTGGCCTTCGGCGCGCACCAGCCTGCCGGGCAGGCTCATGGTGTGATCCGCATCGTGGATGGCGCGCGCGGGCGAGCCACGCCGAAGGTAGCGCGGCGCCGGGCCCGACGACACGCCATTTGACGCCACCGCCTCTCGAAGGCCGCGGTGTTCGCGATCGATCATCAGCGTCTGGGCCGCCCGTGCGCTGGCATGCGCGCTGGCACGTTCCGCCAGCCGATCCAGCAGGTACGGCGGTACGAAGCTGGGTGGCAAAAGGGGTGGCGACCGAAGCGGCATGGGCGACTTTCCTCGAGCGATGGGGCGGTAGAAAAGACGGTAGCAGAAACCCGTAAAACGTGGATCACTTCGTTACTTCTGGTGTCACGAAATGGAAAGGCAAGGCCATAGGATCGGAGCTTCGATCCACTTGCTGCCCTTGCCATGTTCATCGTCACCCTGACCTACATTCGCCCCCTCGAAGAGCTCGATGTATTGATGGACGCACACATGACCTGGCTCCGAAAACACTACGAAAGCGGACTCTTCCTGGCCTCGGGCCGCCAGGTGCCGCGCAAGGGCGGCGTGATCTTTGCACGCTCGGGCGAACGGGACGCGCTCGAGGCGGTGCTGGCACGCGATCCGTTCGTGCAGAACGGCGTCGCGACCACCGAAGTGATCGAGTTCGTGCCGAGCATGACCGCCCCTGCCACCGAGATCCTCAAGACCGTTTGACGCGGCCCCGAGGCTGCGCGCTTCAGACCTTGGGCGTTTCCTCGCGTCCGCCAGGGTGCCGCGCAAAGCGCGCGGCGCCGCGGCTGTGCACCGGCGCCGGATCGTCCCAGGGCCAGCCGCCGAACTGCGTGCGGCGGTAGTCGTCCAGGGTCTGGCCGATCTCGGCCTGCGTGTTCATCACGAACGGGCCGTACTGCACCACCGGCTCGGCGATGGGGCGGCCCTGCAGCAGCAGGAACTCGCTGGCTTCGGCGTCGCCATTGCGCAGCTCCACGGACGCGTCGGCACGCAGCTCGATGGCGGTCGGGCCTTCCACGCGCCGGCCCGCGATGTGTGCGAAGGCGCCCTTGAAGAAGTACAGAACGCGCCGCGTGCCTTCGCCCGCGGCGGCCGGCAGCGTCCACTGGGCGCCCGGCGTCATCTTGAGCGTCCAGATCGCCACGTCGGCATCGGCCTTTGCGGCCCATGAATCGGGCGGCGGCGCAAGAGGCGCGATGGCTTCCCGTTCATTGCCCGCAGCGTCGCCGAAGCGGCCCGCGATGACAGCAACCTCGGTGCGACCGCCCTTCGCATCGTCCGATGCAAAGCGCGGAATCGCCTCCGACCAGAACATCGTGAAATGCGGCTCGGCCATCTTGCTCTGGGCCGGAAGGTTGAGCCAGATCTGGAACAGCTCCAGCGGATTGGGCGCGTTCGCATCGAGCAGCGGGAACATCTCCGAATGCACGATGCCCTTGCCGGCCGTGAGCCACTGCACGTCGCCGCCGCCGAAGCGCGCGGTGGCGCCCAGCGAATCGGAATGGTCGACCAGTCCCTTGCGAACGATGGTCACCGTCTCGAAACCCCGATGCGGGTGCGAGGGAAAGCCCGGCACCGTCTCGCCGTGATACATGCTCCAGCCGTCCTTGCGGCTGAAGTCCTGGCCAATCTGGCGGCCTGCCAGCGGGGCATCGGGACCCATCCGCGCGTTGGCCTTGGGATAGGCGTCGTCGTGATAGACGCAGAACAGGAACGGGTCGATCGTCTGCCACGGGAAGCCGAGCGGGCTCACCTGCAGCACTGGGCTGCTGCCTTCTTCATAACTCTTGTTGCTGGACACCTCGATATTCCTTTCCGGTGATCGCGCCGCGGAAGGTGCGGCAACATTGTTCCTCGGAATATCGGGGCGAACGTGCTTTAAGGAAGGTGCCTTCCGTGCAACAGTGAAGAGCGCATATGGAACGATGGGCATCGTTCTTGTTCTCTTCGGCCGTGCCTTACTGCGGAGGCATCTCGGCGTTCGGGTCCATGTAGCTCAGCTCCCACAGGTGGCCGTCGATGTCCTGGAAGCCGTGGCCGTACATGAAGCCATAGTCCTGCGGCGCGCGCGGCACCGTGCCGCCCGCGGCCAAGGCCTTGGCCACCATCTCGTCGACCTCGGCCCGGCTTTCGCACGAGAGGCACAGCAGCACCTCGGTGCTCTTGCTGGTGTCGGTAAGGCTCTTGTCGGTGAAGGTCTTGAAGAAGTCTTCGACCAGCAGCATGGCGTGGATGCTGCCCTCCTGGATCACCATGCAGGCGGCATTCGCGTCGGTGAAGTTCTCGTTGAAGGTGTAGCCCAGCGCCGCAAAGAAAGCCTTGGACTTCTCCAGGTTCTTGACGGCGAGGTTCACGAAGATCTGCTTGTTGGCCATGGGTTGTCTTCCTGTTTCGATGAAGAGTGGATCGGATGTTTGCCGACGTGTTGTGTACGCCGTCCACAAAAGATATCAAAGAAAATGGACGGCGTCCACATTATTTTTCAAGCGCTGTTCTCGTCAGCAATCGGGCCAGGGCGATGGTGCTGCGGTCCTCGAAGTACGGACCGACGATCTGCACACCCAGTGGCAATCCGCCCTTCGCGAAGCCCGCGGGAGCGACCGTGGCCGGCAATCCGCCAAGGCTCGCCAGGGCGGCCCAGACGCCCAGCGCCTCATACGGTGTAGCGACTCCATCGATAGTGAGTATTCGCTTGTTGAAATCCGGCTCGCTCACATGCTCGAAGGCCGCGCAGCCGACCGCGGGACACAGCACCGCGTCGAATTGCGTAAACAGTGCCCGCAGTTGCGTCCGAATGCGCGTGCGCGTGGCGAGCAGGTCGAACCAGGCATGCCGCGACATCGGCGACCGGCCGCCCGGCTCGACGTGCGCGAGCACGGTCTGCACAATCTGGTCGTAGGTGTCGCCGATCTCGGCCAGATCGGGCAACAGATCGGACGCTTCGGTCACTACGGCGCCCGCCTTCGCCAGCCCCCGGCCCGCGCCTTCGACGGTGGCGCGCACCTCCGCCGCCACGGGGGCCTGCGGATGCTTCGTGACCACGAGCACACGCCAATTCTTGGCGGCCGTGCGGCGCGGCGCAGGTAGCGCGAAGCAACCTTTTGCCACATGGGCTGCATCGGGCCCAGACAGCACCTGGAGCGCCAGCAACAGGTCGTCGGCGCAATGGCCGATCGGCCCGATTACCGAAGGCAGCCCCGAGGGTGCCTCCTCGGTGCCCGGAAACGCAAAGCCGCGCGTTGGCAGCAGGCCCTCGCTCGGCTTGTGCGTGTACACGCCGCAAAAGCTCGCGGGCACACGCAACGAACCTGTCAGGTCGCTGCCCAGTTCCAACGCCACCATGCCCGTGGCCACCGCCACGGCGCCGCCGCCCGACGAGCCGCCCGGCGTGCGCGCGTGGTCGAGCGGGTGCACCGTGCGGCCATATACCGGGTTGTCGCATTGCCAGTCGGCCAGGCCTGGCGGCACGTTCGTCTTGCCCAGAATCACCGCGCCCGCCGCCTTGAGACGCTGCACCGCGATGGCGTCGTGTGGCGGAACGAAATCGCGGAACGGCGGCAGGCCCCAGCAGGTCGGCAGGCCCGCGACGTTGAAGGCTTCCTTCACCGTCATCGGCACGCCGAGCAGCGGCCGCCGTTCGCCGCGCGCGAGGGCCGCATCGGCTTCGGCAGCCTGGCGCCGCGCACGGGCGAAGTCGCGTACGACCACCGCGTTCAGCGCGCCATCGAGCGCTTCGATGCGGGCGATGGCTGCTTCGCAAAGGTCAGCGGCGCTCACCTGCCCGGCGGCCAGTGCCCTGGCCGACCGTGCAGCGCCCGCGGCGAGCAATGCAGTGGGGTCGTGTGTAGCGCGCATGGTGAAGACGGGCATCATGGCCGCCATGGAAATCGAGTTCAAGTTTCATATTCCCGCCGAGCGCCTGCAAGCGGTGGAGGCCGCCATGCGGCGCGGCGCGGTCGTCCGCACGCGTCTGCAGGCGCGCTACTTCGACACCGCCGACCAGGCGCTGGCCGCGCAAGGCATCGTGCTGCGGCTGCGCAAGGAAGGGCGGCGCTGGGTTCAGACCGTCAAGGCCACCGGCGACAACGCGCTGCACCGGCTCGAGCACAACGTCGACCTGGGCGCAGCAGCGGCCGGCAGCGCAGCGCCGCTGATCGACCCTCAGCGCCACCAGGGCACGCCCGTGGGCGACCGGCTCGCCAAGGTGCTGGCCGCAAGCGGCGCGCCTCTGGTCGAGCGCCAGTCCACCGACATCGTGCGGCTCACCCGCGACGTGCGCACCACCGGGGCGGGCGGCGCAGCGGTCGAGCTGGCGCTCGACGTCGGCAAGGTCGTCGCCCACGCGGGCACGCCCGACGAGCGCGAATCGCCCGTGTGCGAGCTGGAGCTCGAACTCAAGCGCGGCGATGTGCGAGGCCTGGTCGCGCTCGCACGCCGATGGTCCCACCAGCACGGCCTGTGGTTCAGCACCGTTTCGAAGGCCGAGCGCGGCGCGCGCCTCTTGGCCAAGCTCGACGTGGTGCCGGCCGTCAAAGCCGAGACGCCGCGTTTTGCCAAAGAGCCCGACGGCCATGCCATCCAGCAAGGCGTGGTCGCGTCGTGCCTGGCGCAGATGCTGCCCAACGCCAGCGAGATCGCGGCGGGCAGCACTGATGAGGAACAGATCCACCAATTGCGCATCGGCATCCGGCGCCTGCGCAGCGCGATCCGCGAACTGGCGGGGCTCGACGAGCGGACGGATCTTTTCAACGGCGCTGAATGGGAGCCGCCACTAGTCGAGGCCTTTCGCGCGCTTGGCGTGCTGCGCGACCGCGACCAAGTGGTCAAGCTGGCGCAGCCGCAACTGCGAGACGCGGGGGCGCCGGAGTTCGATCCGCTGGCCGGCGACGATGCGGCAGCGGCCCACGCACCTTCGCCTGGTGACGTCGTGCGCGCGCCGGCTTTGCAATCGGTACTGGTTTCGCTGATCGGGTTTACCGCGGCAACGGTTGCAGTGGAAGCCGCACCGAAAAGTGATGCCGAAGCACCCAAACAAGCCCCGTCGCCATCGGGGCCGTTGGATGCCAGCAATGCGCGCCGCTATCTGCGCAAGCGCTTGCAGCATCTGCATGAACAGATCGTCCGCGATGGCCAGCGCTTCGAATCGCTGAGCTCCGAAGACCAGCATCGCACGCGCAAGAGGCTCAAGCGCCTGCGCTACCTCGCCGAGTTCGTGATGCCGTTGTTCGCGGATGCGGACGATAAAGAAAAATCAGCCGCCGAGCGCTACCTGAAACGCCTGCGCCCGGCGCAAGACGCACTGGGCGAGTTCAACGACGAGGCTGTCGCACAGGCCCTCTACCGCGAGGCCACCGCGCGCGATGCGCGCGCCTGGTTCGCCGTGGGCTGGTTCAGCGCGCGCCACGCGGTGGGCGCAAAGGCGTCCCGCAAGGCGCTCGGCAAGATCGTGAAGGCGCCGCGGTTTTGGAAGAAGAAAAAGCAGAACTAGGCGACTGAAACCCAACGGTCAGTGATGGTGCCCGTGCGCCCCATGCACATGCCGATGCTCGATCTCCACCGGCAGCGCCGCGCGCACGTCCGTCACCTGCAGGCTGAAGCGCAGTGCCTTGCCGGCCCACGGATGGTTGCCGTCGAGCAACACGATCGGGCCCTTGATCTTCATCACGGTAAAGAGGTGCTCGCGCCCGTCGTCGAGCCGCCCTTCCAACTGCCCGCCGACTTTCACGCCCGGCGGAAAGTCGGCCTTCGGAATGCTGCGCACCAGCGACTCGTCCCTCAGGCCGAAGGCGTCTTCCGGCGCCAGATGCAGCGTGGTCTGGAAGCCCTTTTCCTTGCCATCGAGCGCTTCCTCGATCTTGGGCAGCGTGTTCTCGTACCCGCCATGCAGATATGCCATCGGCTCGGGGCTGGCTTCGATCAGCTTGCCCTGTGCGTCGGCGACCTTGTACTTGAGGGTGACGACGGTGTCTTTTTCGATTTTCATGAAGGGCATTTTCTGTGCAAATCGGCCGGCCGGTGGCGCTACGCCCCCACCCGCAACATCTCCGGCAACCCCTCCACCCCCTGCAGCTTCTCCATCACCATGCCGATGAACGCCGACACCGCCAGCGGCAGGTGCTTGCGGCTCGGATACAGCACGCTTAGCCCCTGCCCGGTGCGCTGGTACTGCGGCAGCACCCGCACGAGCCGGCCGGCTTCAAGGTCGAGCCGGGCCATGGTGGGTGGCAGCAGCGCGACGCCCAGGCCGGCGAGTGCGGCCTTGCGCAATGCCTGCGCGGTGTTGCCGGTGAAACGGCCCGCCACCTGCACTTCTTCTTCCGCGCCGTCGGGACCGGCCAGGCGCCACACGGTGCGGCCACTGGGATGGGGCGAGGTGATGCAGTCGTGGCTCACCAGGTCTTGCAAGGTGGCGGGCGCGCCGCGCGCGGCAATGTACTCGGGGCTCGCGACCATGCCGTCGGTCCGCACGCTCATGAGCTTGCGGCCGACATAACCTGAGTCGGGCAATGCGCCGCCGCGAAAGGCGATGTCGATCTGCTCGGCGATCAGGTCGGCCTTGGCGTCGCTGAGCACGAAGTCGACGCGCACCAGCGGATGCGCGGCCAGGAAGTCGGCGACCCACTCCATCGGGAAGAAATCGAAGAAGTCGGCGGTGGCTGCGACGCGCACCAGGCCGCTGGGTTCGCGGCTGCCGGTGATCAGTTCCTGGCCAGCCTCGACCAGCCCGTCGACCGCGCCCGCGCAGCGCTCATGAAAGGCCTCGCCCGCGCTGGTGAGCGTGAGCTTGCGGGTGGAGCGCTGCATCAGCCGCGTGCCCAGCTGCGCTTCCAACTGCTGGACGCGCCGGCTCACGGTGTTGGGCGGCAGGCCGAGCCGACGCGCCGCCTCGGCAAAGCTGCCGTGGCGCACCACCTGCACAAACACTGCGATGTCGTTGAGGTCGAGCATGACGGCGATTCCTTCTTTATGTGGACGAGTGCAATACGATTCTGCCGTCTAGTCGATTAATGGGTGCGGTCCTAACCTTGGACCCATGACTTCTTCAACCTTTTCTTCTCCCACCCAGCGCCGCATCGTCTGGGGTCTTCGCATCCTTCTGGCGCTGGCTTTCGGTGCGGCGGGCATCGCCAAGCTGTCCGGCGCACCGCAGATGGTCCAGGTGTTCGAGGCCATCGGCTTCGGCCAGTGGTTCCGCTATGTGACCGGCGTGGTCGAAGTCGGCGGCGCGGTGCTGCTGCTGGTGCCGGCGACCGGTTTCCTCGGCGGCTTGCTGATGGCCGTGACCATGGTTTTCGGCGTGGCCACGCACCTGGTGCTGATCGGCGGCAACCCTGCACCGGCCATGGTGCTCGCACTGCTTTCGGCGTTCGTGACCTGGCGCCTGCGGCCCCTCACGCGGCTGGCGGCCAGAGCGGCCTGATCTCTTCTTCCTCTTGTTCTTCTTCTTCTTCTATCGATTCAGGAGCATCCCATGACCACCGCCGTTGCCATTGCTGCAACCACCACCGAAGCCCGCCCCATCGTCTACCGCACGCGCGGCTCGCAGCACGGGCCGATCATCCGGCTCATGAGCCCGGGCGACCTGGGCGAATTTCTGAAGCCCTTCGTGTTCCTCGACCTGTTCGGTTTCGACACCACCGGCAGCCGCAAGGGGTTCGGCATTCACCCGCACTCGGGCATCGCCACGCTGACGTGGCTGATCGAAGGCGACACGGCGTACGAAGACACGACCGGCGAAAAAGGCGTGCTGCCGGCCGGCGGCGTCGAATGGATGCGCGCCGGCAACGGCGTATGGCACGACGGTGCGCCCGCGCCGGACACGAAGCGCGTGCAGGGCTTCCAACTCTGGGTTGCTTTGCCGGCAGCGGAAGAAAACGCGCCGGCCCAAAGCATCTACCTGGCACCCTCGCAGGTACCGAGCGAAGGCCCGGCGCGCGTCCTGCTCGGTCGCTACGGCGCGGCGCAAAGCCCCATTCCGGCCCCCGCGCCCATGAACTACCTGGCCGTCCAGCTGAAAGACGGCGAGCACTGGCGCTACACGCCGCCCGCCGGCCACACGGTGGGCTGGGTCGCAGTCAACGCCGGCCAGCTCGACGCCGGTGACGGCAGTGGCGAGCCGATCGCCACCGGCGAACTCGCGGTGTTCGAGGAATCCGGCGCGGCCATCGACTTCGTGGCCCACGGCGACACGTCCTTCGTGCTGGGCTCCGCCGTGAAGCACCCGCACGACCTGGTGATGGGACGCTACTCGGTTCACACCAGCAAGGCGGCGCTCGATCAGGGCGAAGCCGAGATCCGGCGCATCGGGGCGCAGCTGCGCGAGCAAGGGCGCCTCGGCTGAGGCTGGTTTCGCTTTGGGCCCGCCCGGCGCAAACGAGCGTGCAAGCGGTGGGCGGCTGCGCCAGAATCGTTCGCTTCGAACGACTCCGCTGCAGTTCCCACCCTCATGAACATCGTCGACTCTTTCGCCAGCAACGCCTCCCGCTTCGTCGATATCCGGCGCGACATCCACGCCCACCCCGAACTTGGTTTCGAAGAACACCGCACCTCCGAAAAGGTGGCGGGCCTGCTCGCCGAATGGGGCATCGAGGTGCACCGCGGCATTGCGGGCACCGGCCTTGTCGGCGTGCTGCGCAAGGGCACCGGCACACGCACCATCGGCCTGCGCGCCGACATGGACGCGCTGCCGCTGCACGAGGCCAACGAGTTCGCCCACAAGTCCACGCACGCGGGCCGCATGCATGCCTGCGGCCACGACGGCCACACCACCATGCTGCTGGCCGCCGCGTGGCACCTGTCGCAGCAGGGGCCGGATGACTTCGACGGCACCGTGCATTTCATCTTCCAGCCCGCCGAGGAGATGGGCAAGGCCGGCGCCAAGAAGATGATCCAGGACGGCCTGTTCGAGCGCTTCCCGTGCGACGCGGTCTTTGCGCTGCACAACTTCCCGGTTGGCGACGTGGGCCGCTTCGCGCTCAACGAGGGCGCGCTGATGGCGTCGAGCAATACCTACAAGATCACGGTGCGCGGACGCGGTACGCATGCCTCGATGCCGCACACCGGCATCGACCCCGTGGCCGCGGTGATCACACTTGCACAGCAGCTGCAGACCATCGTGCCGCGCACCATCCCGAGCACCGAGCGCGCGCTGCTTGCGGTCACGCAGCTGCAGGGCTCGGATGCGCCCAACGTGATTCCCGACGTGGCGACCGTCGGCGGAACCATCCGCACCTTCTCCATCGAAGCCATCGACAAGATCGAGGCCCGGCTGCGCGAAGTGGCTGCCGGCGTGGCCGCGGCACACGGCTGCACGGCGGAGGTTTTCTTCAACCGCTCTTCGCCGCCGGTGGTCAATCACGTGGCCGAGGCGCGCTTTGCCGCCAGTGTGATGCGCGAAGTGGTGGGCGACGACATGGTGACCGACAACTTTCCCGCTGTGATGGGTGCCGAAGACTTCGCCCACATGCTGCTAGCGCGGCCCGGCTGCTACGCCTTCCTGGGCAATGGCGACGGCGACCACCGGCTGGGTGGCCACGGGCCCGGCCCTTGCATCATCCACAACACCTCGTTCGACTTCAACGACGAGATCATTCCGATCGGCGCCAGCTACTTCGTGAAGCTGGTGCAGCGCTGGCTGCCTTCGGGCGGCTGAACTTTTTTTCTGTTGACGACGATGATGAAAGCGGCCACCTGATGACCTCGACCCTGTTCACCCGACGTTCGATGGCTGCCCTCGCAGTCGCCACGGCCCTGGGCGCCATCGCGCCCGTGCACGCGCAGCAGCAGCGCGTGATCCACATCGTCGTGCCCTTCGGCACGGGTGCGGTTCAGGACACGGTGGCGCGCGCCTTCAACGCCGAACTGGGCGCGGCTTTGAATGCCAGCGCGATCGTCGAGAACCGCGCGGGCGCGGGCGGCACGGTGGGCGCAGCCGTGGTCGCCAAGGCTCCGCCGGACGGCAACACGCTTGTGCTCGCAGCCGCGAGCCACCACATCGCAGGCTTCCTATACAACAAGCTCTCCTACGACCCGCTGAAGGATTTCGTGGGCGTGGCCAACATCGGCAACGCGGGCTATGTGCTGGCGGTGTCGAGCGGCCTCAACGTGTCGAACACAGCCGACTTCATCAAGGAGGTGAAGGCCAATCCGGGCAAGTACAACTACGCCTCCGCCGGCAACGGCAGTGCCACGCACCTGGCCATGGCGTCGTTCCTTGCGAAGGCGGGGCTACAGATGACGCACATCCCGACCAAGTCGACCGGCGAGGCCGTCAACGAGGTGCTCGCGGGCCGCGTGCAGGCGGTCATCTCGTCGAGCATCGGCGTGATGGGTTTCCAGGCCGATCCGCGCATGAAACTGCTGGCTTCCACCGGCCAGGCGCGCAGCCCCTTCCTGCCGACTTTACCGACCGTGGCCGAAAGCGGCCTGCCGGGCTACGCCTTCGATTCATGGATTGGCCTGCTCGCACCCGCCGGCACGCCCAAGGCCGAGGTCGAGCGACTCAACGCGGCCACCAACAAGGTGCTGGCCGATCCAGCGATCCAGGAGCGGTTCAAGCGCCTGGGCGTGGAGCCACGCACGCAGAGCGCGGAAGAGTTCCAGAAGCTGCTGCGAGCGGACTGGGATGCGATGGGGGCGGTGGTGAAGGCTTCTGGGGCGAAGATCGACTGACTGGCTTCTGGTTTTTTGGCGCTCCTGTTCAGGGCGCGTGCAAAGGCCACCGGGTACTCCCCTCCGCGAATGTCCCCCGGGCTTCGCCCTCCTCCTTTATTTCGCTGCGGGGAGCACCCGGCGCCCTGTGCCCACTGGGCGCTGCTCTTGTTCCGCTCGATCAACTACCGCTCTGAATAACGATCACGTCGATGGGGTGCCTTGCGCAGCGAAATAAAGGAGGAGCCGAAGGCGGGGGACATTCGCGGAGTAAGGTACCGCGTCGGCGGGATCGCGCCCTGAACGCATGCGCGTGAACAAAGCAGAGCGCCCAGCGGACGCGCACGAGTAGCAGCGCCCAATCAGGCGGACGCCCCCGCCATATCCCGGATATCACAGAAGACCCTCGCCCAAAAGAGCGCTTGCCCCACGCATATCCTGAAGATATATTATTAATATATTTAAACCGCGGCCATTTCCCGTCGCGCAACCCAGGAGCCGATCACGTGACCAACCCCCGCTGGCAAGGCATCTTCCCCGCCATCACCACCAAGTTCCACGCCGACGAAAGCATCGATGCCGAAGGCACCGCGCGCCACATCGACTTCCAGATCCGCAACGGCATCCACGGCCTGGTGACCTGCGGCTCGCTGGGCGAGGCCAGCACGCTNCATCGATGCCGAAGGCACCGCGCGCCACATCGACTTCCAGATCCGCAACGGCATCCACGGCCTGGTGACCTGCGGCTCGCTGGGCGAGGCCAGCACGCTGACCTTGGAGGAAAAGCTGCAGGTCGCCCGGATCGCCCTGGAAGCGGCCGATGGCCGCATCCCGGTGCTGGCCAATGTGTCGGAAACCAGCACCCGCGAAGCGTTGCGCTATGTGGACGGGGCCAACAAGCTGGGGGTGGCCGGGTTCATGGTGATGCCCTCGGTGATCTACGTGGCGGATGCACGCGAGGCGATGCTGAATGTGCGCACGATCGCCAATGCGGCCCAAAAGCCGGTCATGGTCTACAACAACCCAGTGGCCTACCGGGTGGACCTGAAGCCCNCGCGAGGCGATGCTGAATGTGCGCACGATCGCCAATGCGGCCCAAAAGCCGGTCATGGTCTACAACAACCCAGTGGCCTACCGGGTGGACCTGAAGCCCGAGCACATGCTGGAACTGGCGGACTGCGAGTGGATTGCGGCGATCAAGGAGAGCACGGGCGACATCCGCCGCATCACGGACCTGCGCAACACGGTGGGGACCCGCTTCCAGCTGTTCCTGGGGGTGGACGACCTGGCCTATGAAGGGTTGGCNACGGGCGACATCCGCCGCATCACGGACCTGCGCAACACGGTGGGGACCCGCTTCCAGCTGTTCCTGGGGGTGGACGACCTGGCCTATGAAGGGTTGGCACTGGGCTGTGACGGCCTCTTGGCGGGGGTGGGCTGCGCGTTTCCGCGGGAAACCGTGGCGCTGTACGAGCTGATGAAGGCGGGCAACTTCGCCGAGGCGCTGGCGCTGTACCAGTGGATGACGCCGATGCTGCACCTGGATGTCTCGAACAAGCTGGTGCAGAACCTGAAGCTGATCGACGCCCTGGTGGGCGTGGGCAGCGAGCACATGCGCCGTCCGCGGCTGCCGCTCATCGGCGAGGAGCGCGCGGCCGTAGAGGCCATCGTGAAGAAGGCGCTGGCCACGCGGCCTGTGCAGTACCAGTCGGTCATGGCATAACCCCCTCGTCCCTTACATAGGAACAAGCATGAAGTCCAAAGCACACATGATTCCGTTTCTCGGCCTCGTGGCCATCGCCGTGGCGGGCCACGCCAATGCGCAGCAGGAGCAGGTCGTCAAGATCGGCCACAGCGGGCCGCTCTCGGGCCCCAATGCCTTCGCGGGCAAGGACAACGAGAACGGCGTGCGGCTTGCCATCGAGGAACTCAACGCGAAGAAGATCACCGCCGGTGGCAAGACGCTGAAGTTCGAGCTGGTGTCCGAAGACGATCAGTGCGACGCCAAATCCGGCGTGAGCGTGGCGCAGAAGTTTGTGGACGACGGCGTCAAGTACGTCATGGGCCCGTACTGCTCGGGCGTGGCCATTCCGGCTTCGCGCATCTACGCCGATGGCGGCACCATGGTCTCCACCGTGGGCACCAACCCGAAGGTGACGCAGGGCGGCTACAAGAACCTGTACCGCATCATCGCGAGCGACAACCAGATCGGCTCCAGCATGGCGGTGTACGCGGCCAAGGTGCTCAAGGTGACGAAGGTGGGCGTGATCGACGACCGCACCGCCTTCGGCCAGGGCCTTGCGGAAGAGTTCACCAAGGAAGCGAAAAAGCAGGGCCTGACGGTGGTCGGGCAGGAGTTCACCACCGACAAGGCCGTGGACTTCACCGCCATCCTGACCAACATGAAGGCCAAGGCGCCCGAAGCGATCTTCTTCGGCGGCTACGCGCCGCAAGCCGCACCCATGGCACGCCAGATGAAGCAGCTCGCCGTGCCCGGCAAGCTGCTGGGCGGTGACACGCTGTGCAGCCCGGCCACCGGCAAGCTGGGTGGCGACGCGGTCAACGACCTGGTGTTCTGCGCGCAAGGCGGCTCCATTCTCGAAAAGGCGCAGAGCGGCCCGGCGTTCAAGGCAAAGTTCAAGAAGCGCTTCAACGCCGACGCGGACGCGTATGCCGCCTCGTACTACGACCAGGTGCTGTTCATCGGTGAATCGATGCAAAAGGCCAACTCCATCGATCCCGACAAGGTGGGCGCTGAGCTCTACAAGACCACCTACAAGGGCGTGGCCGCCACCTACAGCTACGACGACAAGGGCAACATGAAGCAGGCGCCGATCACGGTGTTCACCTTCAAGAACGCAGCGCCCGTGCCACTCGCCAGCTACTGATCGGACCCCGCCACATGCAACGCATCCAGATCATCGATTCGCACACGGGCGGCGAGCCCACGCGCTTGGTCATCGGCGGGTTTCCCGATCTGGGCGGCGGCAGCATGGCCGAACGCCGCGCGCTCTTGTCCGAGCGGCATGACAAATGGCGCGCGGCCACGGTGCTCGAGCCGCGCGGCAGCGACGTGATCGTCGGCGCGCTGCTGTGCGAGCCGGTGTCGAAAGATGCCGCCGCCGGGGTGATCTTCTTCAACAACGCCGGCTACATCGGCATGTGCGGCCACGGCACCATCGGGCTGGTCGCAAGCCTTGCGCACATCGGGCGCATCGGCGTGGGCGAGCACCGCATCGAGACGCCGGTGGGCACGGTCACGACCACGCTGCATGCCGATGGTTCGGTGAGCGTGCGCAATGTGCCGGCGTACCGGCATCTGCACCAGGTCGCGGTCGACCTGCCGGGGCACGGCACCGTACGCGGCGATGTGGCCTGGGGCGGCAACTGGTTCTTCCTGGTGAGCGAACACGGCCAGCGCGTGGCGAGCGACAACCTCGACGCGCTCACCGGCTACACCACCGCGTTGCGCAAGGCGCTGGCGGCGCAAGGCATCACGGGCGCCGATGGCGCGGAGATCGACCACATCGAACTCTTCGCCAACGACATCGAAGGCGCGGACAGCCGCAACTTCGTGCTCTGCCCCGGCAACGCGTACGACCGCTCGCCCTGCGGCACCGGCACCAGCGCCAAGATCGCCTGCCTCGCGGCCGACGGCAAGCTGGCGCCGGGCGAGGTGTGGACGCAGGCCAGTGTGATCGGGAGCCGCTTCGAGGCCAGCTACGCGCTGGAAGACGGCAAGGTCATTCCCACGCTGCGCGGCCGTGCGTACATCAGCGCCGAAGCCACGCTGCTGATCGAGGACGAGGACCCCTTCGGATGGGGCATCCGGCTCTGACGCCGGGCGGCATGGACGCGGACGTCATCGTCATCGGCGCCGGCATCGTCGGTGCCGCCTGCGCGCATGCGCTGGCACAGGCCGGCCGCCGGGTGCTGGTGCTCGACGCGCGCATCGGCGGCGCCACCGGAGCCGGCATGGGGCACCTCGTGGTGATGGACGACAACCCGGCCGAGCTTGTATTGAGCAGCCATTCGACGGCGCAATGGCGCGCCCTGGCGCCGCACATGAGCGAAGACTGCGCGTACAGCGCCTGCGGCACGCTCTGGATCGCGGCCAACGAAGAAGAAATGGCCGAGGCCGAGCGCAAGCAGCAGCGGCTGCGTGAGCACGGTATCGAAAGCCGCCTGCTCGGCGCGCTGCAGCTGGCTCGCGCCGAGCCCGCGTTGCGCAAGGGCCTTGCGGGCGCGCTCGAAGTGCCCGGCGACGGCATCCTCTATGCACCGAATGCGGCGCGCTGGCTGCTCGCGCAAAGCGGAGATTCGATCCGCATCGAGCATGCGAAGGTCGATGCCATCGAAGACGACGGCACGCTGCGGCTCGCAGACGGCGGCCGTCGCAGCGCGCCGCAGATCGTGCTCGCCAATGGCATCGAGGCGACGACGCTCTGCCCCGAGCTTCCGATCCGCCCCAAGAAGGGCCACCTGTTGATCACCGACCGCTATTCGGGCACGGTGCACCACCAGTTGGTCGAGCTCGGCTACGTGACCAGCGCGCACCACAGCGACGGCGACTCGGTCGCGTTCAACGTGCAGCCGCGGCCGACCAGGCAACTGTTGATCGGCTCGTCGCGCCAGTTCGACACCACCGATCCCGCCGTCGAAACACCGATGCTCGCGCGCATGCTGCAGCGCACGCTCGACTACCTGCCGGGCCTCGCGGATCTCAACGCGATCCGCTCGTGGACCGGCATGCGCGCCGCCACGCCCGACGGACTGCCGCTGCTGGGCAAGCACCCGTGGCGCGACAAGCTGTGGCTCGCCGTCGGCCACGAAGGCCTGGGCGTGACCACCGCGCCGGGCAGCGCGCACCTGCTCGCGGCCTTGATGACCGGCGGCGTCCCCGAATTCGATGCGGCGCCCTATGCGCCGCGCGGGCTGCTGGAGAGGCACGCATGAGCGGCGAGACCTCGCTGCACATCGATGGCCGGCTCGTCCGCGTGAAGGCGGGCAGCTCGGTGGCTGCCGCCTTGCGCGTGGTCGGCGGCATGGGCGTGGCACGTACCTCGGTCACGGGCCAGCCGCGCGCGCCGTTCTGCGGCATGGGCGTGTGCCAGGAATGCCGCGTGCGCATCGACGGCCGCCGCAGGCTAGCCTGCCAGACCGTCTGCGCCGATGGCATGCGCGTGGAGACCTCCGAGTGACGAATATGACGCTGGAACATTGCAATCTGCTGATCGTCGGCGCGGGTCCTGCCGGCATGGCCGTGGCAGTGGCGGCGGCGCCGAGCGGTGCATCGATCGTCGTGATCGACGACAACCCCGCACCCGGCGGGCAGATCTGGCGCGACGGCCCTGGCGCCACGCTGCCGCCGGCCGCGCGCAAGTGGCGCGATGCGCTCGAACGCCACGCCAACATCCGCGTGTGCAGCGGCACGCGCGTCGTCGCGGCGCCATCGCGAAACGAACTGCTGCTCGAAGACGCAGAACGTGGCTGGCGCATGCGGTGGAACAAGCTGATTCTTTGCACCGGCGCGCGCGAGCTGCTGCTGCCCTTCCCCGGTTGGACGCTGCCCGGCGTCACGGGCGCGGGCGGCTTGCAGGCGCTCGTCAAGGCGGGGTTGCCAGTCGAGGGCGAACGCATCGTGATTGCGGGCAGCGGACCCTTGCTGCTCGCCGCGGCGGCGACGGCGCGCGCCGCGGGCGCGAAGGTCATGCGCATTGCCGAGCAGGCCTCGCTGGCAGCGATCGCAGGCTTTGTCGTCAGCCTCACGCGCTGGCCCGGCAAGGCCGCGCAAGCGATCACGTTGGCCGATGCGCAGTACCGCACCTCGTCGCACATCGTCTCCGTGCAAGGCGCCACGCAGGTCGAATCCGTCCGGCTTCGCCAAGGCCCCCGCAAAGTGGAGATCGCATGCGATCGCGTGGCCTGCGGCTTCGGACTCGTCCCCAATACGCAACTGGGCCAGATGCTCGGCTGCGCCCTCACGACCGGAGGCACCGGCGTGCAGGCACTGGCTGTCGATGCGCGCCAGGCCACCAGCCTGCCGGATGTCTATGCGGCCGGTGAATGCACCGGCTTCGGCGGCAGCGAACGCGCGCTCGCGCAGGGCACCATCGCGGGCCTTGCGGCGATTGGCAACGAGCACGCCGCAAAGCAGCATGAAGGCGAGCGCGCCCGATGGGACGCCTTTGCGGCGCAGCTACACCGCAGCTTCGCGCTGGCATCCGCCATCAAGCACATGCCGAAGCCCGACACCCTCGTCTGCCGCTGCGAGGATGTGCCGTTCTCGGCGCTCGCGGATTGCAGCGGCTGGACCGACGCCAAGCTCCACCGCCGCTGCGGCATGGGCGCCTGCCAGGGCCGCGTCTGCGGCGATGCCGCGCAGTTCCTTTTCGGCTGGACACCGCCCGCGCCGCGCCCGCCGCTGTCGCCGGCGCGCATCGCAACCCTGGCCGGCCTCGCGGGCCCTGACGATGTGGACCGACAATGAAGCCGAAGCAGCACCAGAAGAAAACAATGGCCCCCCCGAAGACCGTGCCTCGCCCCCAGCCCAAACGACGGGCCGCCGACCTCGCCTATGACGCGATCGAGACGCTGCTTTCCACGCTGCAGCTGGAGCCCGGCAGCCAGATCGTCGAAGCCGACCTCGCCGAGCGCACCGGCCTCGGCCGCACGCCGGTGCGCGAGGCGTTGATGCGCATGGTGTCGATCGGTCTCATCGTGCAGCAGCCGCGCCGCGGCCTCCTGGTGTCGACCATCGACCTGGCCGACCACCTGGACGTGATCCAGACCCGGCGCGTGCTCGAACTGCTGATTGCGGCCTGCTCGGCGCGCCGCGCCACCGCGCTGCAGCGCAAGGAAATCGTGCGCTGCGCCGAGCTGATGGTGAAGGCCGCCCACCGCGGCGACCTGAACGACTACATGCAGGCCGACCGCGCGCTCGACCTCGTCAACCATCAGGCGAGCCACAACGATTCGGCGGTGAAGGCCGTGACCCCGCTCATCGTGCAGTGCCGGCGCTTCTGGTACGCCTACCAGCATGAAGGCGAGATCGTCGAAGGCGCGAATGCCCACCTCGAACTGGCGCAAGGCATTGCGACCGGTGACGAGGCGGCGGCCACGGCCGGGGCCAATCGCCTGCTGGACTACCTCGAGTTGTTCGCCCGCAAGATCATCGACAAATAAGGCCGAAGGACCTCTGGACGGCGGAATTGCGCACAATGCGCGCGCAGCACATGCGTTGCGTGCTTGCGCCTTCTCGTCAATAGTCAGCCGGCGACGGCTCGGGACCGCGCCAACCCAGCAGCTCGGCCAGCCGCTGCACGATCCAATCGGCTTCGGCAACCGACACCCCGGCTTCGGGCGTGGCCAGCCCGGCGTGGATGCGGCGCAGGATCTCGCTCTCGACCGGCACCTCGGTGTGGTGCTGGATCTGCGCATGGCCCACCAGGTGATTGGCCAGGTCTTCGCAGATCTCATAGCGCTCGCGCACTACGCCGATTGGCTCCAGGAGGCGCTGGCGCGCATCGCTATAAACCGCGAAGAACGAGGGCGGAATGAAGATCTGGTTGTCGTCGGACATGGCGGCCTTGTTTGTAGCGGGCCCAATGACAAAACGCGCCCGGGGGCGCGTTCGTCGTGGCTCCGAAGAAAGAGCCGCGGGGGCAGGATCAGCCGCCCTTGGTCGGGCGCTTGCCCGGGTTCTTCTTGCTGCGCGTGGCGGTGCCGCGCTCGAGGCTGATCTTCTGGCCGCCACCGGTGCGAGGCGCGGTGTAGCCGGGCATGGGGGTCGGCTTCGGGCTAGCAAGACGGTCGGCTTCGGTACGGATTTTCTTGGGCATGGAAAGCTCGGATAAAAAGGATGTTCGACCCCCGATTAGGCCACATCGGCAGATTTCATCTGCCAAGCGCCGAAACGAGGGGCCATGGGAGGGATGTCAGGTGGACTGCGGTGTCAGCAGGCGCACCCTGACGCTCTTGCCTTTCACGCGGCCGTTGTCGAGCTTGCGTGCGGCTTCTTCGGCAATGCTGCGGTCCACCGCAACATAGGTCGAGTACTCGTTGACGTTGATCTTGCCGACCTGGTCCTTGGCATAGCCGCAGTCGCCGGTGAGCGCGCCCAGCACGTCGCCGGCGCGGATCTTTTCTTTTCGGCCGCCCACGATCTGCAGCGTGGCCATGGGCGGGCGCATCGGTTCGCCCTTGCCGGGCGTGAGCTCGGCCAGGTCGTGCCACTCGGATTCGCGGCCCTGCAGCTGCTCGATCTTGCCGACGCTGCCCATCTCGTCCATGCTGGCCAGGTTCAGCGCGAGGCCTTCTGCGCCGCCCTGCTGGCCCACGCGGCCGGTGCGGCCGACGCGGTGGATATGAATTTCGGAATCGGGCGTCACGTCGACGTTGATCACCGCTTCGAGCTGCGAAATGTCGAGCCCACGGGCCGCCACGTCGGTGGCCACCAGCACCGAGCAGCTGCGGTTGGCAAACTGCACCAGCACCTGGTCGCGCTCGCGCTGCTCCAGTTCGCCAAACAGCGCCAGTGCGCTGAAGCCTTGGGCCTGCAGCACCTCGACGAGATCGCGGCACTGCTGCTTCGTGTTGCAGAAGGCGAGCGTGCTCACAGGGCGGAAATGGTCGAGCAGCAGGCTCACTGCGTGCAGCCGTTCGCTCTCCTTCACCTGGTACCAGCGCTGGCGGATCTTGCTGCCTTCATGCTGCGCCTGCACCGTGATCTGCTGCGGGCTCTTCATGAACTGCTGCGCGAGCTTGGCGATTCCTTCAGGGTAGGTGGCCGAGAACAGCAGCGTCTGGCGTTCCTTCGGGCACTGGCGAGCCACCTTCACGATGTCCTCGAAGAAACCCATGTCGAGCATGCGGTCGGCTTCGTCGAGCACCAGGGTGTTGAGCGCTTCGAGATTCAGGTTCTCGCGCTCCAGGTGGTCCATGATGCGGCCCGGCGTGCCCACCACGATGTGTGCGCCGTGCTCCAGGCTCGCAATTTGTCCGCGCAGCGCAACGCCGCCACAGAGCGTGACCACCTTGATGTTTTCTTCGGCGCGGGCCAGGCGGCGGATTTCGGTCGTGACCTGATCGGCCAGCTCCCGCGTGGGGCACAGCACCATCGCCTGGATGGCGAAGCGGCGCGGGTTGAGGTTGGAGAGCAGCGTCAGGGCAAAGGCGGCGGTCTTGCCGCTGCCGGTCTTGGCTTGGGCGATCAGGTCCTTGCCGAGCAGCGCCGGCGGCAGCGCGGCCGCCTGAATTGCCGTCATCTGCGTGTAGCCGAGCTGCGTGAGGTTGGCCAGCATCTGGGGCGAGAGCGCCAGCGTGGCAAAGCCGTGGTCGGCAGGGGCCTGGGCTGGGGAGCCGTCGGCTGGGGAATTGGTCGTGGTCATCGTCGTTCGGCAGCCGGACCCGGAAAAACAAAGGCCTTGCCGGCACCCTTCGCGGGGCGCCGCAAGGCCCTTCGTCCGTCGCGGATCAGCGGCGAGGTGCGTTGTTGTTTCCGGAGTTGGTCGGCGGCGGACCGCGGCGCTCCAGATGGCGGAAGGTGATACGGCCCTTGGTCAGGTCGTAAGGCGAGAGTTCGAGCGACACCTTGTCACCCGCCAGGATGCGGATGTGGTGCTTGCGCATCTTGCCGCCGCTGTAGGCGATCAGCTGATGGCCGTTGTCGAGCGTCACGCGGTAGCGCGAGTCGGGCAGGACTTCGGTCACTGCGCCGTTCATTTCGATCAGTTCTTCCTTGGGCATGTGTGATTACCTCTGAATTCTCGTTCGATGTGTGTTGGATATGAAGATGGGCGTAATTGTTTCAGCCTGCGCACGGAAGTGCGAGCGGGGCAACGCCGAGAGGGCTGCTGCGTTCGCGCACCCAGCAAAGACCCTGGTCGATGGCATAGCGCAGCGCGGCGGCGTGGCTCGCAAAGCGCGGCGTGAACCGCATCACGCGGTCGTGCATGCCGCTGCCCTGGCCGGAGCGGATCGAGACGGAAGCGGCGTACTTGCCGTCGTCCTGGTGGCGAATGAGCGGAGAAACAAGGTACTTGCCCACCGCGATACTGTGTTGAATGATGTCCATGAAGCCTTGGCACCCTGCGCGAAAAGTGTGCGCAAAATGCCGAAAAAATGATTGAAAACGGGCGTGGGCCGGCCAGAACGGCGCGGCGGACGCGCTATTCGCTTCAACAAGAACGAAGGCAGTGGTGGCAATCATGGGCGCCCGGTCTGGCGCTCCAACACACTGTGAAGCCGGCTTGAAAAAAGAGGCCTGAAAAATCCAAGGGACGGTACAGGTCAGCCGGCGGAGTGACGAAAAGTGCTTCGTCGTGGTATCGAAACGAACCCGACATTATAGCGCGCGGGGCATGACAGTTGCTTGTCTTAAATACAACGCACCTGTGAATTAGGCACCGGCACCCGCCACACGGTGTCTGGTGCTACTAAAGATATAGCTCGAGCGCGCGGCTCAGCCGAGGCCGAGCATCCGCTTGTTCGCGGCCACGTCGACACCGCCCGCCGCAAAATCGTCGAACGCCCGCTCGGCCACGCGAATGATGTGGTCGGCAATGAAGGCCGCGCCTTCGCGGGCGCCATCTTCCGGGTGCTTGATGCAGCACTCCCACTCGAGCACCGCCCAGCCCGGAAAGTCGTACTGCGCCATCTTCGAGAAGATGGCCTTGAAGTTCACCTGCCCGTCGCCCAGTGAACGAAAGCGCCCCGCCCGGTTGATCCAGCTCTGGAAGCCGCCGTACACGCCCTGCTTGCCGGTCGGGTTGAACTCGGCGTCCTTCACGTGAAAGATCTTGATGCGCTCATGGTAGTGGTCGATGTACGCCAGGTAGTCGAGCTGCTGCAACATGAAGTGGCTCGGGTCGTACAAAAGGCAGGCGCGCGGATGGTTGCCCACGCGCTCCAGGAACATCTCGTAGCTGACGCCGTCGTGCAGGTCTTCGCCGGGGTGGATCTCGTAGCCCACGTCCACGCCCGCCGCATCGAAGGCATCGAGGATGGGCCGCCAGCGGCGCGCCAGTTCGTCGAAGGCTTCCTCGATGAGCCCCGGCGGCCGCGGCGGCCACGAATAGAGATACGGCCAAGCCAATGCGCCCGAAAAAGTCGCATGCGCCGTGAGCCCAAGGTTGGCCGAGGCCTTGGCCGCCAAGTGGAGCTGCTCCACGGCCCACTGCTGGCGCCGCACCGGATCGCCGCGCACCTCGGGCGCCGCAAAGCCGTCGAAGCCTGCGTCGTACGCCGGGTGCACCGCGACCAGCTGGCCTTGCAGGTGTGTCGACAGCTCGGTGATCTGGATGCCGTGCGCGGCGAGCGTGCCCTTGACCTCGTCGCAATAGGTCTTGCTCTCGGCGGCCTTTTTGAGGTCGAACAGGCGCGCGTCCCAGCTTGGGATCTGCACGCCCTTGTAGCCCAGGCCGGCGGCCCAGCCGGCAATGGCATCGAGCGAGTTGAACGGCGCTTCGTCCCCGGCAAACTGCGCGAGAAAAATGGCCGGGCCCTTGATCGTCTTCATGGCTTGTCTTCCTTCTTGGTCGTAGCGGCGTTGAAAGCATACTTGGCGTGTCGTCCGACCCCGTGCGAGAGGCCAAAGCGCCAAAATGGACTTTCCTTTTCGCACAGCACGTCCTGCCAGTCCCGAGATGCCGCAACCCGTTTCCGCCCGGCTGAAGATCGGCCTGTCTGCCTGCTTTTCCCATGCGGATCCGGCGCGCTCGCTGTTCACCAACAAGACGCTGCAGTATGTCGAACAGTCCATCGCTCACTGGCTCATGTCGGCTGGTGCCATGGTGGTGATGGTGCCCTGCCCCACGGGCGAAACCGCGCGGGGTGACACCAAGCTCTCGCACTACGCCGAATGGCTCGACGGCGTCGTGATGCACGGCGGCGCCGACGTCTGGCCCGGCAGCTACGGCGAGGAGCCACTCAAGGATGCCTGGGTCGGCGACCGCATTCGCGACCTGTACGACCTGGCGCTGGTCGAAGCCTTCGAGCAGGCCGGCAAGCCGATCTTCGGCGTCTGCCGCGGGCTGCAGCTCATCAACGTCGCGTTTGGCGGCACGCTGTACCAGGACATCGAGGCGCAGCACGACCATCCCGAAACCATCCGGCACCGCGATCCGGTGACCTACGACCAGAATTTTCACCAGATCGAGATCGTCCAAGGCACGCGCCTGGCCAAGCTCTATCCAGAGGTGAAGACCGCAAAGGTCAACAGCATTCACCATCAGGGCGTGAAAGATCTGGCACCCGGTTTCGAGGTCGAGGCCTGGAGCCTGCCCGACCGCGTGCCCGAGGCCATCCGCCGCCGCACCGACAAGGGCCGCAGCTACATCTCTGCCACGCAGTGGCACCCTGAATTCCACAAATACGGCAGCACCGAGACCGTGGACGACACGCCCATCCTGCACGACTTTCTCTGGGCCTGCGCCACCGCGAGGGTCGCGCCCCGGACCTCGCTCGATACCGGATCAGGCCGCATCCGCGACCGCGCGGCGCGCGTGCTGCGCCAGGCGCTGCTGCGGCGCTGACGCACCGACTGGCTAGCGCCGGTCGGAACGGTTCGTGCTGCCGCTGACGCCGGCATCGATGGTGCCGAACACCGTCACACCGCTGCTGCGCGGCGACGAGGTGCTGCCGTCAGCGTTGCCCGCCGACCCCGTACCGGCGCAGCCCGCCGCCAGGGCGCCCATCGCGATGGCAAGAACGGCGGCAATGAATGGCTTCACGGAAAACTCCTGGCAATGGTGAGACTGCGCCCACTATAGGCCGGTGCGTTTCCCGGCCCGTAGCACGAAGTTACGGCGCCGACAGGTGCTTGCCCACGATGCCCGCGAGTTCGAACATCGTCACCTGGTCCTTGCCGAACACCGGCTTGAGCTTGGCGTCGGCATTGATCGCGCGCTTGTTGGTTGCGTCCTGCAGGCCGTTGGCCTTGATGTAGTCCCACAGCTTCTTGATGACCTCGGTGCGCGCCACCGGTTCGGCGCCGATGACCGCGGCCAGCGAGTCGCTCGGCTTCAGGCCGGCGCCGGGCTTGCGCGGCGCGGCGGCCTTCTTCGCGGCCGGTGCTTTCTTGGCGGCGGGGGTTTTCTTCGCAGCCACCTTCTTGGCTGCCGCAGTCTTGCCGGCAGCCGGCGCTTTGCCGAAGGTCTTGCGCGGCGGGAACTTGCTGCCGCCTTCACGCGGTGCGAACTCGAAAGTCACCTTGCCCTCTTCGGCATTCCAGGTCAGGAAGGCCTTGAAGGCGCGGCGCGTGCGCATGCTCACGAACTTGTCGAGCAGGTCGGTCTTGCCGGTGGCGAGCAGCTTTTCCATCTGCGCGCGCTCCACCGGCTGCTGCAGGATGATCTTGCCGGTCTTGAAGGTACAGCTCGGCGTCGGCTGCGCGTTGGTGGGCACCGACTTTTCGCAGACATAGTTGCTGCCGTGCTCGAACACCGGCGCACCGCAGATGGGGCATGGGCCCACCGTGTCCTGCTCGCTGAAGTCGACGATCTCGCCGGTATCGGCGTTCTTGTCGTCGCCGAAGTCGAACTCCAGCTTCCAGTTCTTTGATTCTTCCTCGTCGTACTTGAGGATGATCTCGGCGGTGAAGGGCCAGCCCGCCTTGGAGCGGAAGCCTTCCAGCGGGCCGATGTGCTTGTCGCGCAAGAGCGCCTCGGCCTCGGCCACCTCGAAGGTGCGCCCGGCCGGTGACTTGCCGAACGAGAAGCCGCAGGCATCCTCGCCCGTGCCGCTCTTGCCCACGCAGCCGTAGCGGCGGTAGTTCTCCTTCACCACGCCGCCGCAGTTGGGGCATGGCGTCGCGAGCGTGGCGTAGTCGCCCGGCACGGTGTCGCGGTCGTATTCCTTCGCCTTCTTGACGATGTGCTCCGTCATTTCGGCAATCTCGCGCATGAAGGCGTCGCGGCTCAGCGCGCCCTTCTCCATCTGCGCGAGCTTGTATTCCCACTCGCCCGTGAGTTCGGCTTTGGAGAGTTCTTCCACGCCCAGGCCGCGCAGCAGCGTCATGAGCTGGAAGGCTTTGGCGGTGGGAATCAGCTCGCGGCCTTCGCGCAGCATGTATTTTTCGGTGATCAGGCCTTCGATGGTGGCGGCGCGCGTGGCTGGCGTGCCAAGGCCCTTCTCCTGCATGGCCTCGCGCAGTTCGTCGTCGTCGATAGTCTTGCCGGCGCCTTCCATGGCGCCGAGCAGCGTGGCTTCCGAATAGCGTGCCGGCGGTCGGGTCTTCAGCGCCTTCAGGTCGGCCGATTCGGTCTTCACCGTTTCGCCCGGTTTCACCACCACCAGGTTCTTGCCGTCCTTCTCGTCGTCGTCGTTGATGGCTTCCTTGCCCCAGATGGCCAGCCAGCCCGGCTTGACCAGCACCTTGCCGTCGCTGCGGAACGGGTACTTCTTGCCACCGGCTTCCACCGTGCTGATGCGGGTGGTGACCTGGAATTCGGCGCTCGGAAAGAACACCGACATGAAGCGGCGCACCACGAAGTCGTAGAGCTTCTGCTCGGCCTCCGAAAGGCCGCTCGGCGCCTGCAGCGTTGGGATGATGGCGAAGTGGTCCGACACCTTGGCGTTGTCGAAGATGCGCTTGTTCGGCTTCACATAGCTGCCGTCGACCGCCTGCTGCGCAAAAGGCGCGAGATGCTTCATGCCGCTGTCGGCAAGCATCTTCATGGTGTCCTTGACCACCGGCAGGTAGTCCTCGGGCAGCGCGCGCGAGTCGGTACGCGGGTAGGTCAGCGCCTTGTGGCGCTCGTACAGGCTCTGCGCCAGCGCCAGCGTGGTCTTGGCCGAGAAGCCGAAGCGGCCATTGGCCTCGCGCTGCAGCGACGTCAGGTCGAACAGCATCGGGGAGGCCTGGGTGGTGGGCTTGCTTTCCTCGGTGACGGTGGCGGGCTTGCCGCGCGCCGCATCGGCGATCTCGCGCGCTTCGCGCTCGCTCCACACGCGATCGGCGCGAATTTCCGGGTCGGCCACGCCGTCGGGGCCCGGCGGCGGCTTCTTGAAGTTGGCGTCGAACCACTTGCCCGGGTACTGTCCGGCCTCGGCCTGGAACGCGCCGTGGATTTCCCAGTAGTCGCGGCTCACGAACTTGCGGATCTTTTCCTCGCGCTCGACCACCACCGAGAGCGTGGGCGTCTGCACCCGGCCCACGGTCGTCAAAAAGAAGCCGCCATCGCGCGAATTGAACGCCGTCATGGCGCGCGTGCCGTTGATGCCCACCAGCCAGTCGGCCTCGGAGCGCGAGCGCGCGGCGTCGGCCAGGCCCTGCATCTGCTTTTCGGTGCGCAGCGCGTCGAAGCCGTCGCGAATGGCCTGCGGCGTCATCGACTGCAGCCACAGGCGCTTCACCGGCTTGTTCAGGCCGGTCTTGCCGCCGGCGTACTGCTCGATCAAGCGGAAGATCAGTTCGCCCTCGCGGCCCGCGTCGCAGGCGTTGATGAGTTGCGTCACGTCCTTGCGCTTGGCCTGCTTGACCACGGCGTTCAGGCGCGTCTTTGTCTTGTCGACCGGCTTGAGGTCGAAGTGCGGCGGAATCACCGGCAGGTTCGCGAAGCTCCACTTGCCCCGCTTGACGTCGAACTCCTCGGGCGCCTGGATCTCGACCAGGTGACCGACAGCGCTGGTCACAACGTAGCTTTCGTTCTCGAAATGCTCGTCATGTTTGTCGAACTTGCCGGCCACCGGCGTGAGCGCACGGACGATGTCCTGTGCCACCGACGGCTTTTCTGCAATTACCAAAGTCTTTGTCATCTAAGGGCTCTCTATACTCTGCGGCTTCCCGCGTGTGCGCACGCGCACACGCGCATGTGTGCATATTCAACCTAACAGACTTCGGCGATGCCTTCCAAATCCCCACAATTTGCCGGCCGCCGCATTCAGATGCGGCGATCGGATGTCCACGGCAACGGCGTTTTCGCCGTGGACGACTTGGCCGAAGGCGAGACGCTGATCGAATACAAGGGCGAAGTCATCAACTGGAAAGAGGCGCTGCGCCGCCACCCGCACGATCCCGCTCAGCCGAATCACACCTTCTACTTCCACATCGACGACGGGCGCGTGATTGACGGCAACGTGAACGGCAACGCGGCCCGCTGGATCAATCATTCCTGCGAGCCGAACTGCGAGGCCGACGAGGTCAATGGGCGCGTTTATATCAAGGCGCTGCGCAACATCGCTGCAGGAGAAGAGCTCAATTACGACTACGGGCTGATCATCGACGAGCCCTACACGCCGAAGCTGCTGGCCGAGTTTCCCTGCTGGTGCGGCTCAGAGAGTTGCCGTGGCACCTTGCTGACGCCCAAGGACGAAGACGAAGAAAAGAAAAAGAAGAAAAAGGCCAAGAAGAAGGCCGAAAAGAAAAAGGCCGAGAAAAAGGAGGCCAAGAAGGCGGACAAGGAAGCCGAGAAGAAGGCCGACAAGAAGACTGAAAAGAAGGCGGAAAAAAAGAAGTCCAAGAAGGACGAGGCCGGCAAGGGCTGAGCATGGGCACCACGGCCGCCTGGTTCGAAGACCGCATTGCCGCCGCTGTCGCGCCGCTGCTGCCCGGCTTCACGGTCGAGGCCGTGGCCGAGATCGATTCGACCAACACCGAGCTGATGCGCCGCGCGCGCGCCGGCCGCATCGAACCTGTGCTGCTGGTGGCCGAGCGCCAGACCGCCGGGCGCGGCCGACTCGGCCGGCCCTGGCAAAGCGCGCAGCAAAGCGAAGACAGCGCCGCTTCCCTCACCTTCTCTCTGGGCCTGCCGCTCGCGCCGCGCGACTGGTCGGGCCTGTCGCTGGCCGTGGGCGTCAGCGTGGCGGAAAGCCTCGACCCCTCGGGCGATGCAAAGGTCATGCTCAAGTGGCCGAACGACCTGTGGGTGGACGACCGCAAGCTGGCCGGCATCCTGATCGAAACCGCCATGCCGCACGCCGCGCGCTCCGAGGGGCCGCTTGCAGAGCCGCGCTACCTGGTGATCGGCATCGGCATCAACATCGGCCCGCGCGACGCAGAGGGCATGCGCACTCCGCCCGCGTGGCTGCGCCAATGGCGCCCGGACGCCACCGCGCCCGAGGTGCTAGCCCAGCTGGCGGCGCCGCTGGTGCGAAGCGTTCAGAGTTTCGAGGCCGAGGGCTTCGTGTCCTTTGCCGAGCGCTTTGCCGCGCGCGATGCGCTGCGCGGGCGCGAGGTCCAGCTCAGCGACGGCAGCGTCGGCCTGTGCGAGGGCGTGGCCTGGGGCGGCGAGCTGCAGGTGCGCACCGCCGCCGGCCTGCAGCTGGTCTCGAGCGATGAAGTCAGCGTGCGCCCGCGCGGCATGGCCTTTTGAGATCCACATGAAGTTGCGCCTCGTGCTGGTGGTTCTGCTTTTGGCCAATGCCGGCTACTGGCTGTGGTCGCGCGGCGATCTGGCGGGCTTCGGATTGGCGCCCGCGATCCTCGGCGAGCGCGAACCGCAGCGCCTTGCGCGCCAGGTTCATCCCGACTGGCTTCAGATCCGCAAGGAAGGCAAGGGCAGCAGCGCTGCTCCCTGACCGGCGCGCGCGTCGCGGCTCAGGGCGCGGCTTCTTCGTCGGCAAAGCGCACCGTGAAGCGGGCGCCCGGCGGTTGCCGCCCCGGATGCGCGTCTTCGAGCTTGACCTGCGCGTGGTGCTGGTTGGCAATCTCGCGCACGATCGGCAGGCCCAGCCCCGAGCCGTCGGCCTCGTTGCCCAGCACGCGGTAAAAGGGCTCGAACACCAGCTCCCGATCGGATTCCGCGATGCCCGGGCCGTTGTCCTCCACCTGCAGCAGCACCACGTGGCCGAACGGATCGGCCAGCAGGCGCGCGGTGATCACGCCCGGCCGCTCGGGGGTCGATGGCGTGTAGTTGATGGCGTTGTCGACCAGGTTGCGCACCAGCTCCTTCAGCAAGGTCGGGTTGCCTTCGAGCACCACGCCGGGCGCGCCCGCCTCGGCGCCGTCGTAGCCCAGGTCGATGCGTTTCTCGATGGCGCGCGGCACGGCTTCGCGCACCACTTCAATGGTGAGCCGGGCCAGGTCGCAGGGCTGGCGGCCGGTGCCCGCACCGGTGCTTTCGGCTCGGGCGAGCGAGAGCAGCTGGTTGACCGTGTGGGTGGCGCGCACGCTGGCGCGGCCGATCTGCTTGAGCGACTGCTTGAGCTCGTCGGCGTTGGCGCCCTCGCGCTGCGCCAGGTCGGCTTGCATGCGCAGGCCCGCGAGCGGCGTCTTGAGCTGGTGCGCGGCGTCGGCCAGGAAGCGCTTTTGGGTATGGATCGAATCGTTGAGCTTGTCGAGCAACTCGTTGACCGAAGACACCAGCGGCACCACTTCGAGTGGCACCGACGATTCGTCGAGCGGGCTCAGGTCGCCCGGTCGGCGTTCGCGGATGCGGGCCTCCACCACCGACAGCGGTTTGATGCCGCGGACCAGCGCCAGCCAGATCAGCAGCACCGCGAGCGGCAGGATCGCGAATTGCGGGAGCAGCACGCCCTTGATGATCTCGGTGGCCAGAACCGACTGCTTCTCGCGCGTCTCGGCCACCTGCAGCAGGGCCGAGGCCGAGTCGTCGTCGCCGTCGGCCAGCCAGAGCGAGGCCACGCGAACCGGCTTGCCGCGCATTTCGCCATTGCGCAGCGTGACCACGCCCGTGACCGGCGGCTCATCGGTATTGGGGTGCGGCACGTCGGATTCGCCGCTGAGGAGCTTGCCGTGGCTGTCGAGCAGCTGGTAGTAGACGCGATCGGCCCCGTCGGCCCGCAAGATCTCGCGTGCCGGCTGCGGCAGCACGAACTGCGTCTGCCCCTGCTGCACGGTGACGAGCCGCGCCAGCGTATGCACGTTGTATTCGAGCGCGCGGTCGAACGGCGCGTTGGCAATGCCCTGCGCCACCAGCCACGTGACACCGATGCTCACCGGCACCAGCAGCAGCAGTGGCGTGAGCATCCAGTCGAGGATCTCGCCGAACAGGGAGCGCTGCGCGCGCTGAAACAGTTTCAAGGCTTACGGCCTCCAAAGCCGCCGGGCATGCCTGAGTGTCATTACTGGATTTTTTCGAGGCAGTAGCCGAGGCCGCGAACCGTGGCGATGCGCACCGGCCCTTTCTCGATCTTCTTGCGCAGGCGGTGGATGTACACCTCGATCGCGTTCTGGCTCACTTCCTCGCCCCATTCGCACAGGCGCTCCACCAGCTGGTCCTTGCTGACCAGGCGACCGGCGCGCTGCAGCAGCACCTCGAGCAGGCCGAGTTCGCGCGCCGAGAGCTCGACCATCTTGCCGTCGATGGTGGCCACGCGCCCGGCCTGGTCGTACACAAGCGGGCCGTGCCGGATGGTGTTGCTGGTGGCGCCCATGCCGCGCCGCGTGAGCGCACGCACGCGCGCTTCGAGCTCCTGCAGGCTGAAGGGCTTGGCCATGTAGTCGTCGGCGCCATGGTCCAGGCCCTTGACCCGTTCCTCCACGCTGTCAGCCGCAGTGAGCACTAGCACGGGCAGCTGCGAGCCGCGCGCGCGCAGCCGCTTCAAGATTTCGATGCCATGGAGGTTGGGCAGGCCGAGGTCGAGAATCAGCAGGTCGAACTCGCTGTGCGTCATCAGGGCGGCGTCGGCCTGCGAGCCGTTCGCCACATGATCGACCGCCGCGCCCGAAGTGCGCAGGCTGCGCAGCAGGGCATCGGCCAGCACCTGGTCGTCTTCGGCAATCAGAATCCGCATGAGCCACCTCCGGCCGGTTCGGCGCCTCGCTGGCGCCGCGTTCACATATGTCTCTCTCAGCCGAGTCTAGCCCTCGGCGTACGCTTCCAGGCCGATGGTTACCACGGTGGCAACGTCGTTGCCCACGCTGGCGCGGAATTCTCGCTCGGCCTGCGTCACCGCGCCGCGAAAGGCATCGAGCCACGCGAGTCCGTCGGCGGTGAAAAGCACGCGCCGCGCGCGCGCGTCGAGCGGGTCGGGCCCGCGCGTGACCAGACCCCAGGCCTCGCACTGGTCCACCAGCGCGCCCATGGCCTGCTTGGTCATGCCGGCGCGTTCAGCCATCTCGGTCAGGCGCGAACCCTCGCGCGCCAAGTGCCGCGTGATGTGGATGTGCGCGGCGCTCACCTGCGCGCGGGCGGCCAGGTTCGACAGCGCCAGCGGCACGTCCACGTCGTGTGCCATGAGTTCGAGCACGCGCTCATCGAAGCGGCGCATCGCATGGCCCAGCAGGCGGCCCAGATGGGTTTGCCGCCAGGCGTCGGGATCGGTTGGAAAAGCGGTTTCGACCATCCGCCAAATAGTAAAGCAAACTGACCAAAAAATGGGTTTACCCATACCCATCAGCCCCTACACTACTGTTCAAGCATCCAGCCTGTGATTAAAAGCAGACGGATGGCAGTCACACACAAACCGTTGATTTTCAAGGAGATTTCCACATGGACGCAGTCGTCAAGGGCTCAAGCATCTCGGTCGCCAACAGCGAAAAAGCCAAGGCCCTGCAGGCCGCACTGGCCCAGATCGAAAAGCAGTTCGGCAAGGGCACGATCATGCGGCTCGGCGAAGGCGAGGCGCTCGAAGACATCCAGGTGGTCTCCACCGGCTCGCTGGGCCTGGACATCGCGCTGGGCGTCGGCGGCCTGCCGCGCGGCCGCGTCATTGAAATCTACGGCCCGGAATCCTCGGGCAAGACCACGCTCACGCTGCAGGTCATCGCCGCCATGCAGAAGCAGGCCGGCACCTGCGCCTTCGTCGACGCCGAACATGCGCTCGACGTGCAGTACGCCCAGAAGCTCGGCGTGAACCTGTCCGACCTCCTGATCAGCCAGCCCGACACCGGCGAGCAGGCGCTCGAAATCGTCGATTCGCTGGTGCGCTCGGGTGCTGTCGACCTGATCGTCATCGACTCGGTCGCCGCGCTCACGCCCAAGGCCGAAATCGAAGGCGAAATGGGCGATTCGCTGCCCGGCCTGCAGGCCCGCCTGATGAGCCAGGCGCTGCGCAAGCTCACCGCCACCATCAAGAAGACCAACTGCATGGTCATCTTCATCAACCAGATCCGCATGAAGATCGGCGTGATGTTCGGCTCGCCCGAAACCACCACCGGCGGCAATGCGCTGAAGTTCTACGCCTCGGTGCGCCTGGACATCCGCCGCATCGGCACCATCAAGAAGGGCGACGAGGCCATCGGCAACGAAACCAAGGTCAAGGTGGTGAAGAACAAGGTCAGTCCTCCGTTCAAGACGGCCGAGTTCGACATCCTGTTTGGCGAGGGCATCAGCCGCGAAGGCGAGATCATCGACATGGGCGTGACCGCCAAGATCCTCGACAAGTCGGGTGCCTGGTACGCCTACAACGGCGAAAAGATCGGCCAGGGCCGGGACAACGCCCGCGAGTTCCTGCGCGAGAACCCCGAGCTGTCGCGCGAAATCGAGAACAAGGTGCGCGAGTCGCTGGGCATTCCGCTGCTCGCGGCCGATGCCGACGCCGCACCTGAAAAAGCCGAGAAGCCCGCCAAGGCGGCCAAGGCAGAGAAGGCCGACAAGGGCGAGTAAGCAAGCACAGCGCGGCCTCCTCCAGGGCCGCGCAAGCGATCACCCGGCATGGCTTTCGGTGCCCCCTCCCTCAAAGGCCGCGCATTGCGGCTCCTGAGCCAGCGCGAACATTCGCGCGCGGAGCTGGAGCGCAAGCTGGCCCGGCACGAAGAAGAACCCGGCACGCTGGCGCGCGCGCTCGACGAGCTGGTCGCGAAGGACTTCATCAGCGAGCCGCGTGTGGTGGCTTCGGTGCTGAACCAGCGCGCCGCCCGCTCGGGCGCCTTGCGGGTGCGGCAGGAGCTGCAGGCCAAAGGCATCGCGCCGGACGCCATTGCAGAGGCCGTGGCCAGCCTGCAAGATACCGAAGTGGCGCGCGCCACGGCTCTCTGGCGCCGCCGGTTCGACGCACCGCCCGCCGATGCCAAAGAGCGCGCCAAACAGATGCGCTTTCTGCTGGCACGCGGCTTTTCGGGCGCGGTGGTGGCCAAGGTACTCAGGAGCGATTTCGATGGCGACGACAACAACGAATCAGGCGAATGAAGGTGCCGCAGTGCAGTCCCGCGTCGTCACGCAGCGCGTGGCCTGCGACTGGCGCCATGCCTATGCGCTGGCTTCCGACCCGGCGCGGCTGCCCGATTGGGCCAGCGGCCTGGCCAAGAGCGCATTGGTCCCGCATGGCGATCACTGGGTGGCCACGACACCGGACGGCGAAGCCCGCCTGCGCTTCGCACCCCCCAACGATTTCGGCGTGCTCGACCATTGGGTGGCGCCCGAAGGCGTGCCCGAAATTTATATGCCGTTCCGCGTGATCGGCGTCGCACCCGGCGTCTGCGAGCTGCAGTTCACGCTGCTGCGCCAGCCGCACATGGACGATGCGGCTTTCGAGCGCGATGTCGGATGGATCGCGCGCGACTTGCAGTCGCTGCGTCGCCTGCTCGAAGCCGGCTGAATCGCCGGCCACATTGCTGCGCGCCGCCAATCGACGCCGTGCTGTGGATTCACCCCGATGGCATGATCGGCGCCAGCCGGTCCCGTGCGAGGACCGCCTTCAAAAAACTTCGGAGGGGGAAATCCCATGTCTTCAGGACCAACTGGCCAGCCGTCGCTCGTGCGCACGGGCGCCAAGGCCGGGGCCGCGTTCGTCGGCTCTGTCATCAAGGGCGGCCTGCTCGCGCTGATCCTCGGCGGCGGCGCTTTCTTCTATTACGTGGGCCAGCTGCAGGGCCCCGGCAACACGGCGGCGCGCGCGGGCGGTGCCGGCGCGGTACTCGCGCTGATCACGTCGCCGCCGCTGCTGGTCGCGGTGCTGCTGCTTCTTTTCGTTGTCGTCTACGCGATGCTGGGTGTGCAACAAGGCCGAGCCAAGGCGATGCAGCACCTGGTGGCCGCGCGCGGCGAGGCCGTGTCCGAGCGCCTGGCCGGCGCGATCGCGGGCCGCATCGAATCGATGCCGCGCACCCATGGCACGCTGCAGCGTGCGGCCGACTGGCTGTCGGTCGATGCCTTGAGTAAGCAGCTTGCGCCGGTGCTGGGCGAAGGCAAGGCCGTGCGCTCGGTGGTTGGCTTTGTGCTCAACCGGTTGCCGATGAGCGACATGCTGGCCGAATGGCAAGAGGGCCGCGCAGCGCATGGAGAACCGGTGACAGCGGAGGGTGCGGCGCAAGACCCGGCCTTGCGCGCGCTGCTCACGCGCCGCATCAACGAGACCTTGCAGGAGATGTCGACGCCATCACGCAAGCCGCTCTACATTGCGCTGGGCGCGCACGCGGTCCTGCTGGGCGTGGGCCTCTGGCTCGTCAACTGAACCGAGGCGAATTGCAGACGATGGCTGGCGCTCAGAGCGCCAGCATCAGCTTCAGGTTCTGCACCGCGGCGCCGCTCGCGCCCTTGCCGAGGTTGTCCAGGCGCGCGATCACCACCGCGTGGCGGTGGTCTTCGTTCGGGAACACGCGGATCTCGAGCTGGTTGGTGTCGTTGAGCGCCAGCGCATCGAGCTTGCCATCGTCGGTGGGCGGCAGCACCTTGACGAACTTCTCGGGCGTGTTGCTCTTGGCGTAGTGCGCGGCCAGGGCGTCGTGCAGGTCGCCCGACTTCGGCTTGCCGGGAAGCAAATCGAGGTGCAGCGGCAGCTGCACGAGCATGCCCTGCTTGAAGTTGCCCACCGAAGGAACGAAGACCGGCCGGCGCGTCAGGCCGGTGTACTTCATGATTTCGGGGATGTGCTTGTGCTTGAGGCCGAGCGCGTAGGTTTCGAAAAGCGGCGCCTTGCCGCTTTCGTAGTCCTCGATCATGGCCCGGCCGCCACCCGAATAGCCGCTGACCGAAGGCAGCGAGATCGGGAAGTCGGCGGGCAGCAGGCCGGCATCAACCAGCGGCCGCACGATGGCGATGGCGCCGGTCGCGTAGCAGCCGGGGTTGCCGACGCGGTCGGCCTTGGCCACGGCCTGCCAATGGCCCTCTGCCAGTTCAGGGAAGCCGAACACCCAGCCGGGCGACACGCGGTGCGCGGTGGAGGCGTCGATGATCTTGGGCTTCTTGCCTTGCAACTGGTCGATCAGCGCCACCGATTCGCGGGCCGCGTCGTCGTGCAGGCACAGCACCACCAGGTCGACGCCGGCCATGAGCTCGCGCTTGGCGTTCGCGTCTTTTCGCAGCTCAGGGGCAATGCTCACGAGTTCGATCTGCGGCATCGTCTGGAGCCGTTCGCGAATCTGCAGGCCGGTGGTACCGGCTTCGCCGTCGATGAAAACCTTGGCCATATCGGAGTATGCGTAGTGTGGCTAGAAGAAAGTACGTATTGACCGCAAGGTCACGTCGAGTATTGGTGCGCCGCACCATGATACAGTCCGCGGTTGTTCGCCGCCCCCAGCCGTCAGGCTGCCGTCGCCCGCGAACAACAGAGCCAAAGACGCCTCAGACCCCAGATCTCCCGTTCTCAACTTCCTCCTTCCGAGAGACATCCCTCATGAAGATTCACGAGTACCAAGGCAAGGAAATCCTTGCCAAGTTCGGCGTGCCGGTGCCGCGCGGCATCCCGGCCTACACGGTCCAGGAGGCGGTCGAGGCCGCCCAGAAGCTTGGAGGCCCGGTCTGGGTCGTCAAAGCCCAGATCCACGCGGGTGGCCGCGGTAAGGGCGGCGGCGTCAAGGTCGCCAAGTCGATCGAAGACGTCAAGAAGCTCGCCGGCGAAATCCTCGGCATGCAGCTCAAGACCCACCAGACCGGCCCCGAAGGCCAGAAGGTGCGCCGCCTCTACATCGAAGATGGCGCCGACATCAACAAGGAATACTACATTTCGGCCGTGACCGACCGCGCGACCCAGAAGGTCGCGTTCATCGCTTCGAGCGAAGGCGGCATGGACATCGAGGAAGTGGCCCACTCCTCGCCCGAGAAGATCATCACGGTGTTCGCCGACCCCAAGGAAGGCCTCACCGACGCGCAAGCCAAGCAGATCGCCGACGGCATCGGCATGCCGGCCGACTCGACCGCGCAGACGGTCGACATCCTGAAGAAGCTCTACACCTGCTACATGGAGACGGACGCCTCGCTGGTCGAGATCAACCCGCTCAACCGTGACAGCAAGGGCAACGTCATGGCGCTGGACGCCAAGTTCAACTTCGACAGCAACGCGCTGTTCCGCCACCCTGAAATCGTGGCCCTGCGCGACCTCGACGAAGAAGACGCGGCCGAAGTCGAAGCTTCGAAGTTCGACCTGGCCTACATCAGCCTGGACGGCAACATCGGCTGCCTGGTGAACGGTGCCGGCCTGGCCATGGCCACCATGGACACCATCAAGCTGTTCGGCGGCGAGCCGGCCAACTTTTTGGACGTGGGCGGCGGCGCCACCCCCGAGAAGGTCACCGAAGCCTTCAAGATCATGCTGAAGAACAAGAACGTGGAAGCGATCTTGGTCAACATCTTCGGCGGCATCATGAAGTGCGACACCATCGCCACCGGCGTGATCGCAGCCTGCAAGGCCGTGAACCTGCAAGTGCCGCTGGTCGTTCGCATGAAGGGCACCAACGAAGTCGAAGGCAAGAAGCTGCTGGCCGATTCGGGCCTGCCCATCATCAGCGCCGACACCATGGCGGACGCGGCCCAGAAGGTCGTCGCAGCAGTCAAGAAGGCCTAAGGAAAAAGTCATGTCGATCTACATCAACAAAGACACCAAAGTCATCACGCAAGGCATCACGGGCAAGACCGGCCAGTTCCACACCGAGAAGTGCCAGGAATACGCGAACGGCAAGAACTGCTTCGTCGCGGGCGTGAACCCCAAGAAGGCCGGCGAGTCGATCTTCAACATCCCGATCTTCGGTTCGGTGAAGGAAGCCGCTTCGCAAACCGGCGCCACCGTGTCGGTGATCTACGTGCCGCCGGCAGGCGCGGCCGCCGCCATCTGGGAAGCCGTCGAAGCCGACCTGGACCTGGCGATCTGCATCACCGAAGGCATTCCGGTTCGCGACATGCTCGAAGTGCGCAACAAGATGAAGGCCAAGGAAGCGGCCGGCGGCAAGAAGACCTTGCTGCTGGGCCCGAACTGCCCCGGCCTCATCACGCCCGACGAAATCAAGATCGGCATCATGCCCGGCCACATTCACCGCAAGGGCCGCATCGGCGTGGTCTCGCGCTCGGGCACGCTCACGTATGAAGCCGTGGCGCAACTCACCGAAATCGGCCTCGGCCAATCGTCGGCAGTCGGCATTGGCGGCGACCCGATCAACGGCTTGAAGCACATCGACGTGATGAAGGCTTTCAACGACGATCCCGAGACCGACGCGGTCATCATGATCGGCGAAATCGGTGGTCCCGACGAAGCCGACGCAGCACGCTGGTGCAAAGAGCACATGAAGAAGCCGGTGGTCGGCTTCATCGCTGGTGTTACCGCCCCTCCCGGCAAGCGCATGGGCCACGCCGGCGCGCTGATCTCGGGCGGCGCCGACACGGCCGATGCCAAGCTCGCCATCATGGAAGAGTGCGGCTTTACCGTGACGCGCAACTTCTCGGAACTGGCCAAGCTGCTGAAGGCTCAGCTCTAAAACACCGCAGATCTCCTCTCTGCGCACCACGCAAAAAGTAAAAAGCGCCCGCAAACTCTGCGGGCGCTTTTTTCACAACAACACAGTGGAAAAAGAGGCATGGAATCCCTTCAAAGCGCCGATTTCTGGATCGGCCTGATCAAGATTGTCTGGATCAACATCATTCTTTCGGGTGACAACGCCGTGGTGATTGCCATGGCCGCCCGTTCGCTGCCGCCTGCGCAGCAGCAAAAAGCCGTTCTGCTCGGCTCGGGCGCAGCCGTGGTGCTGCGCATTGTGCTCACCATCGTCGCGGCCAAGCTGCTCGCGCTGCCTTACCTGCAGATCCTCGGGGGCCTGCTGCTGCTGTGGATCGGCCTGCAGTTGCTGCGCGAAGAAGAAGAGGATGGCGGCGAGGCCAAGGAATACGGCACCCTGCTGGCGGCCGTGCGCACCATCCTGCTGGCCGACCTGGTCATGAGCCTGGACAACGTGATTGCAGTGGCCGCCGCCGCGCAGGGCAGCATGGTGCTGCTGGTGCTCGGCCTGGCCATCAGCATTCCGCTGGTGATTTTTGGCAGTACGCTCATGATCAAGCTCATGGAACGTTTCCCGATCATCGTCATGCTGGGCGCCGCCCTGATCGGCTGGGTCGGCGGCGAAACCATCGTGAGCGACGTATCGCTGAAGGACGTGCTGGCTGCCGACCCGTGGCTGCAATATTCGGCGGCCGCTGCCGGCGCCTTGTTCGTGGTGGCCGCGGGCCGGTTTCTGCAACGGCGTGCGCACGCCGGCGCGGGGCACTGACGGCGCGCCCGCCCCCTTCTCAAAATATGGCGAGCGTCGGCGCGTCCCTCTTTTCCAACCGGCCCTCGCTGGGTTGGGAGTTTGCCGCCCTGACGGACGTCGGGCGTGTCCGGGCTCACAACGAGGACGACCTCAAGATCGATCCGGCGCTCGGCCTCGCCGTGCTGGCTGACGGCATGGGAGGCTACAAGGGCGGCGAGGTGGCCAGTGCCATGGCTGTAACGCTGGTGCAGTCCAGCTTCGCCCGCTGGTACGCACAGGCCGGGCCGCAGGCGCCCGCCCGCGTGATCCGCCGCGCATTGCAAGCGGCCACCGACGAGGCGAATGCGGCCATCTTCGAGGCCGGCATGACCAACCCCGAGGTGCTGGGCATGGGAACGACCCTGGTCCTTGCAGCCTTCCGCCCGCAGCGCGTGGTGGTTGGCCACATCGGCGATTCGCGCTGCTACCGGCTTCGCAACAACAAGCTCGAGCAGCTCACGCGCGACCATTCGCTGCGGCAGCAGCAGCTCGACGCCGGCGCCATCACCGCCGAAGAAGCGCTGAACTCGCCCCACCGCAACCTGGTGACGCGGGCGGTGGGCGTGGAATCCCAGGTCGTGCTCGAAATGCATGAGCACACCGCGAGGCCGGACGACCTTTACATGCTGTGCTCCGACGGGCTCAGCGAGATGATCACGGATGCGCAGCTTTTCACGCTGTTGGGTCACGACATCGGACTTAAGCAGAAAGCTTCACTTTTGGTTGCAATTGCAAACGACAATGGCGGCCGAGATAACATTTCAGTGGTTCTGGCAAAAGCGCGCGTCAACGAAGACACGCCTGGCGCCGCCTAGTCGCAGGCCCTGGCGACACCTGTCGTCCCGCTTGCGGTCAATCAAATTCTGCTATTCGGGGTATCGGCAATGCCGAAAATGATCATTTCGATCGATGGTGCTGTCATCGGGCAACTGGCGCTCGCCAAAGACCGGACAACGCTGGGCCGACGCGCCTACAACGACATCGTGATCGACAATCTCGCCGTCAGCGGCGAGCATGCCGTGGTGCACATGCGCGATGGCCAAGTCGAAATTGAAGACCTCAACAGCACCAACGGCACCTACGTCAATGCCCTCGTCGTCCAGAAGCAGGTGCTCAAGGACAACGACATCGTCGAACTGGGCGGCTGCCGCATCAAGTTCCGCGCCGACAGCCACCTGGCGGTGGGCGGCGGCACGGCGCACACCGACGCGCCCGGCGACTTCGCGGACTCCATCCCCTTGTCTTCAGCGCCCACCGAAGCCGGCGCGCTGGTCGAGCTTGGCGTGCCGGTGCTGCGCGTTCTTGCCGGCGTCAACAAGGGCGAGGACGTGCCGCTGCAAAAGGTGGTCACCACCATCGGCAAGCCCGGTGTTGCCGTGGCCGTGGTCACGCGCCGTCGGCAAGGTTACGTGGCCGCCAGCGTCATGGGCGGTGTCACGCTCAACGGCACCCCGCTGGGCACCGAAGCCGTGGGGTTGCAGGAGCGCGACGTGCTGGAACTCGGCGGCGCCACGCGCATGCAGTTCATGCGGGTCTGACTCTTTCCGCTTCTTCTTTTTCTCTTTTCTTTCTTCTTTCCACAGCGCGGCCCGCGTGCGTGCGACGCCATGAAAGCGCTGAGTCGGCACTGGCCGCGCATTGCCATCACCCTGCTCCCGGTCTTGCTGGCGCTTGCGCACGCCACCGGCATTTGGCGCGTGGGCGTCATCGATCACCTCGACCACCTGATCTACGACGCCCGGCTGCGTGCCACCATGCCGCGCACGCTCGACCCGCGCGTGGTGATCGTCGACGTGGACGATGCCAGCCTGGCGCGGCAAGGCCAGTGGCCCTGGGGGCGCGACAAGCTGGCCCGGCTCACCGAGGAGCTCACCGGGCGCCAGCAGGTGGCCGTGCTGGGTTTCGACGTGATGTTCATCGAGCCCGACCGGAGTTCCGGGCTCGACAAGCTGCGCCAGATTGCGAGCGGACCGCTGCGCGACATGCCCGGCCTTTCCGCGAACATCGAGCGGCTCGCGCCCGCGCTCGACAACGACGCCACCTTTGCCCGCGCGCTCGAAGGCCGCCGCGTGGCGCTCGGCTACTACTTCACGCGCACTGAAAACCCGAGCGCCAAGGGCCAGCTGCCTGCCGCTCCGCTGCTGCAGCCCGAGGCCTTTCCGCCGGGCCACGGCTACGCCACGTCCTGGAACGGCTTTGGCGCCAACCTCCCCGTGCTGGCCGCGGCTGCGCCCAACTCCGGGTTCGTCAACACACTGGTCACGTCGACAGGCGACGGCGTGATTCGCGCCGCGCCCCTTGTTGCGCGCTATGAGGGCGATGCGGCGTGGACCGGTTACTACGAATCGCTCGGCCTTGCCGTCTACCGGCTCGCCAGCGGCATGCCCCCCGTGCTGCCGGCCTTTGCCTCCGATGGCGCCGCGCCTCGGCTCCAATCCTTGCTGGTGGGCGGCTTGCGCATCCCTGTCGACCAGACCGTCAGCATGCAGGTGCCGTTTCGCGGCCCGGGCGGCGCCAACGGCGGTTCGTTCCGCTACGTGGCCGCTGCCGACGTGCTCGAAGGCCGGCTCGCGCCCGGCGAGCTGAAAGACAAGATCGTGCTCGTCGGCGCCACAGCGCCCGGCCTGCAAGACCTGCGCGCCACGCCTCTGGGCGCCGGTTTCCCCGGCGTGGAGGTGCACGCCAACATCGTGTCGGCCATGCTCGACCATCGCCTGCTCTCGGTGCCCGACTACGCGGCCGGCTACGAAGTCTTGAGCGTGCTGGCTGCGGGCCTCGTGCTGGCGCTGGGCCTCTCGTTGCTGCCGGCCACGCGCGCCGTGCTGCTCGGCATTGCCACCGTGGCGGCGCTCGTCGGTGCCAACGCCTGGCTCTACCAGGGCCACGGCGTCGTGCTGCCACTGGCCGGCTCGCTGGCCATGGCGGCACTCGCCTTCATGCTCAACATGGGCTGGGGCTATTTCATCGAGTCCCGCGAGCGGCGCGGGCTGGTGCGGCTCTTCGGCACCTACGTGCCGCCCCAGCTGGTCGATGAAATGCTCATGGACCCCGGCCGCTACAACATGCACGCAGAGAGCAAGCAGATGACCGTCATGTTCTGCGACATGCGCGGCTTTACCAAGCTGTCGGAGAAGATGGCGCCCGCCGAGCTCCAGGCCTTCTTGAACACCCTGTTCAGCCGGCTCACCAACGTCATCAGCGAGCACCGCGGCACCGTCGACAAATACATGGGCGACTGCGTCATGGCCTTCTGGGGCGCACCCGTCGACACCCCCGACCACGCCACCCTGGCCGTGCGCGCCGCGCTCGAAATGGCACACACCGTGCGCGACATCAACCAGGCCCAGCGCGTCGCCGGGCGGCCCGAAATAAGCGTGGGCATCGGCATCAACAGCGGCGTCATGTGCGTGGGCGATATGGGCTCGGTGGCACGGCGCAGCTATACCGTGGTTGGCGATGCGGTCAACCTCGCGTCGCGTCTCGAGGGCCTCAGCGCACACTACGGTGTGGAGATCGTCGCCAGCGGCGCCACCCGCGACCTTGCGCCCGGCTGCCTCTGGCAGGAGCTCGACAGCGTGCTCGTCAAGGGCAAGGCCCAGGCCGTTGCCGTGCACACGCCCCTGGCTGCGGACACCGAACGTGCCCACGGTCCCGCGGCCCAAGAAAAATCCGAACACTTGCAGCGCTGGGCGCAAGTGCTCGATGCCTATCGGCGCCAGGACTGGGCAATGGGCCGGAGCCTGCTGGACCCATTGCTTGCCGCAGATGCCAAAAAAGTCCTTTACCAGCTCTACGCCCAGCGATTAGCCTCGATGGCGTTGCGCCCACTGGACCCCGAATGGGACGGCGCAACCCGGTTCGAAACCAAATGACGACAGCCAAAAACGGGGGGACTTTCACAATGCAGGTTCGCGTGCTGGGCTGCTCGGGTGCCATTGCCAAAGACTGCCGCACCACCTCGTTCCTCGTCGACACCGACCTGCTCGTCGATGCGGGCACCGGCGTGGGCGACCTCACGCTCGACGAAATGGCAGGCATCGACGACGTGGTGCTCACCCACTGCCACCTCGACCACATTGCCGCCCTCCCCCTCATGCTCGACGCCGTCGGCGGCCGCCGCACCCGCCCGCTGCGCGTGCACGCCCTCTGCGAAACCATCGAGGCGTTGCGCGCCCATGTGTTCAACAACGTCATCTGGCCCGATTTCGAGAGCATTCCCAGCGCCGAAGCCCCCTTCGTAAGCTTTCACGACATCACCGTCGGCCAGACCCTGCAACTGGGCAGCGCCGTCCCCAAGCGCATCGAAGTATTGCCCGCCGTGCACACCGTGCCCGCCTGCGGCTTTGCCGTGAGCCGCGCCGAGGGCGGCGCCCACTGGGTTTTTTCAGGCGATACCGAACGCAACGCACCCTTCTGGGACCGCGTCAACGCCCTCGACGTGGCCATGCTCGTCATTGAAACTGCCTTTAGCGACCGCGAACAGGCCCTGGCAGACCGCAGCCTGCACCTGTCGCCCAAGGTGCTCGCAGATGAGCTGGCGCGCATCGTGCCCGGCAGGCACTACCCGATCTACATTACCCACACTAAGCCTGCCGAAACCGAAGAGATCATGAGTCAGATCGACGCGCTCGTTGGGCATCAGGTGGCAGGGTTGGCGCAGCGGGATATCCGGTGGCTTAAGGCGGACGGGGTATTGACTTTTTGAGTCCGGGCAGATGCCGGGAATGACAAATTTGTCACGTTCTGTAGCATCTATCCGCAGAATGTGTCACGTGATGTAAGTAAAACGACAACAAAAGTATTCATTTTTCCGCCAGAACGGCCTCCCAAAAGGGTGGCACAGATGGTGCGGAAGGTACCTCGCTCCGGGCTTGGTTCCCGGGCTCTACCAACCAACCTGGAGTTTCTTTAAATGAACCGTCGTTTGATTGCACGTAACGTGCAAAAGGGTTTCACCCTTATCGAATTGATGATCGTCGTGGCGATCATTGGTATCTTGGCTGCAGTCGCTCTGCCGGCTTACAAGGACTACACCATCAAGGCTCGCATGGCTGAAGTGGTTCTGGCCGCATCGCAGTGCCGCACGACCATCAGCGAGACGGTTCAAAGCATGAGCCCGAGCACGACACTCAGCGCCGCGAACTCCTTCGGGTGCGATGCGGCCGACAACCCCACCAAGATGGTCGCCTCGATCACGACGGACGCCGCAACCGGTGCGATCACCGTCGTTCCGCATGCGACCAATTTGGGACAGGCAACAGCCTTCGTTCCCGCGGACGACAAGATTATCCTTACCCCCCTTCGCAATACCGCTGCAGCCGGCGCTGCCCCCACTCCAGTTGCCTATGCTCTGGGAACGGCGACCACCGGCGGCCAAGGCACCCAAGTCTATGAGTGGAAGTGCACCTCGACCGGCGCTGCCCAGAAGTACGCACCGGGTTCGTGCCGCTAAATCCAGCGTTGCTTCACAAAGCCTGCTTGAGAAAGGCCGCCTTCGGGCGGCTTTTTCGTTTCAGCGACCCGTCCTGATCTGGGTTGGAAATCCGGCGTCAATTCCCCGTTACAGCGGTAGCGCTGAGCTGGTACTGAAACAGGGAAGATTGCGTTCATGGACAGTCCAAAGAGGAGGGGAACGAATGCCAATCGGTTCGGCCGCATCTGTTGGTTCGATTCGGGCAAGCCGCCGGCGCATAAATCAATGACAAGACCTTTCGGCAAGAAAAATCCCGTCCTTTTGATCAGCGCTCGGCCGCGAAATCGCCCTCTGACATAACCAGAGCAATGCTCGTAAAGGCCAGGGGCGAACGGAGAGCAGTGAACTAGGGAGGTAGTTACTGCCGTCGAAGTCGATCGATGGCGTGCTTTCGCCGGCCCCGCGAGTGAGCCTCGGGTCATGGGGCCCTACACAGCTTGCTTGATGGCAGGCTGTGGGTGTACTGGGGACCAATGTGTCTGATTGGGCAAGTGCCGGCACCTATCTGGGACCGCGGCAGTAGTTCTGCCCGCTGCTGACATAGGTGGGTAGCCTTCGACGACTGAACTATTCTTCGGCAGTCACCGTGCACGTGCTGTCTGTTGCAGGCTTACAAGCTCGAGCACGCCCGGACTTAGCGATGACGACGCGCCGGGTCTGCTCGGTGTTCGCGGTATCGCTAAGATCGTTGCGCGCGATGGTAATCGTGAGGGCGCCGAAGCCAGCCGTTTTGGTTTTTGCGTACCCAGAGGCGTCGAACATGATGTAGGCCGGAGTTTCGCTCGCAGTGCCATGCCCTGTAGCGCTGAAATAACTCGACAATGCAGGCTGCTGGACCACCGTGGTGTCACCCGTATTAAGTCCGCCGCTCCGGTCTTGGTCCACGAACACTGTCCAGCCCGTACTCCAATCGATGCCGGTGGCTGGTACCACCATCGCGTTCATGCCGCGTTTCATTGCCTCGCCTCGCGCTGCATTGACGGCTGCAACAAATGAATTGGTTGCCGAAGTCAGCTCGGAGTTTCTCTGAAAGCTCACGAAACTCGGCACGGCCACAACGAGCAGAACTGCCGCGATGGCGACGGTGACCATCAACTCGATCAATGTGAAACCGGAACGCCGGCTCGAAGTAGAGTTTTTCATGGCCAGCAAAGCTTCGCGTTTGAGGGATTGCGGCTGCAGCTTTTGACGCCCGTGCTGGTCATGCTGAGCACGCCCACCACAGAATCAGTTCGGACAGGGGTGGCGTCTACGCGAACACAATCTCGCAATGACACGCCAACGGCGCATTCCGTTGCCGAAAGTCGGTACGAGGGGGTGGCTGCGTTGTCGCCGCTGAACACCTTGAACGTCGTTGCAGCGGCAGCGGGGGTTGTGACCCCGTTTAAATTGCTGAACTCCAGATACGTGCCTCGCTGCGTCATGTAGCGTTCCTGCTGTTGCATCAACTCCAGCAGTGCGGTCCTGGCTTCTGCGCGGCGCCCTTTCAGAAGCGAGTCTTGGTAGGCCGGATAAGCGATTGATGCAAGGATGCCGACGATCGCGACCACGATCATCAGCTCGATGAGGGTGAAGCCTCTTTGGATAAGTGGCCTGTTCTTCATGGTGCGTTCTTCAAGTCTTGATAGTTATTGATCTGCCGCCAGCTCAGGCGGCCAGCGACGATCGTCTTGGTCGTCTTGTCGCCCGAGCCGGTGGCGGTGTCGATGCCGCCGGAGCCTTGCTTCACCACCTGGCTCGTGATGGTCCGGGTGCGACGGCCGGTGCTGTTGCTGACGGTTTCGACTGAGTTCGCAAGCTCGATCACCAGCGGCTGGCCAAGAATGCCCACGGTGGACACTCGGAAATCCCCGTCACCGGAGTCGACGTCCAGGCGATATTCGTTGCCGCTGCCACCGCTCACGCCGCAGCTATTGGCGCCGCTGGTTGAGCCAGGTATGAGGCTGCCGAAAATCAGGGTTTCGCCATTCAGCAGCGCGTTGCTGATCTGCTTCTCGCCGCTGGTCGAATAGTCGAAGTACCAGCCGGAGCGCTGGGTTGCGTCGACGTCGGACATCGCGCGGCCCCACACAAAAGGTGCAATCGCCACGGTCCTCGCAGTTGCATCGACAGTCCCTGGCTGCAGTCGGCCGCGCCCGCTGATCACGCTCGCTCCGGCAGGGCTGGCGTCCGGCGTCGTCGAGCCGTTGTCGTGCACTGCGTAGAAGGAGTTCTGGAGGGTCGATGAGCGGTCGTCGGCTTCCAGGTACTTGCCGGTTCCAAATGCCACATAGGTGCTGTTGCCGCGCTGGCCGGCAATCAGGGCTGGTGCCATGGAAATCGGCTGAACCTTGTCGGCGCTGGTCTTGGCAATGAAAAGTGGATAGGGAACGGGGTTTTCGGCTGTGCCCTTGTTGAAGGCCGAAAGCTTGCCGATGTTCCAGTTGGAGGTACCAAACGCGCGGAAGTCGAGCTTCCACACATTGCCGTGCAGATCGCCGGCAAACACTTGGGTGACTTCGCGCTGCGGGCCCGGAACGGCAGAGAAATTGATCAGGCCGGGCGCCACGGTCTGCGCCAGCGTCGCGTCGACGGGCAGCGACACCTTGTAATAGTTGGACCCGAGCGTCCAGGCCGTGCCTGCGGGCTTGGCCAGGTCGAGCAGGAACAGGGCAGGGCGCCCGGTCGAGCTGAACAAGCCGGCGCTGTCTCGCACGTAGTTGTTGACGCCACTGGCAACCAAGGCAAACCACTTGTAGGTGGCCGTTGCGCCGGCCGCGCTGGTGCGCATTTTCAGGATCTGAGGCTTGCCCACGACAAAGCCCAGGTCGGCGTCGTCTGCGTTGGTGAACTCCCACATCACCTTCGATGCGTCGAACGCGGCCGGATCGGTCACGTCGAGCGCAAAGACGCCGCGCCCGCCTGCACCGGTGCCCGAAACGAGCACCGTTCTCCAGTCTGCCTTGGTGCCGGCCGTACCCACTTCGGCTTCAGCCACTGCCGGCGAGGCATCGACGTAGCTCTGGTGGTCCGACACATACGTGGTGGAAGTGAGCGCCGACAGCTTTGGCCCCAGCCAACTCGGGATGTAGCCAAACAGTTCGTCGCCGGTCCCGGCGTTGAAGGCATGCAGCATGCCGTCGTTGGCACCTACGAACACGGCGGGCGTGCGGTTCAGGTTGTCCGTACGAAAGCCTGTGTAGCTCGCCGAACTGATGGTCGTGGGTGGCGCGCCGGAATACGCAACCCCGGAGTTGATGATGTCGCCAAGAAGCTTGTTGTTGCGACGACGGAAGGTGGTGCCGTCGTTGGCAGTACTGCCGCGCAAATAGTTCAAGCGGTTTTCGCCTTGTGTGTCGGCCGCGGCGGCAGGTGACGGCTTGTTGAGATGGGCTTTCAGGACATCCGATATGGCCGCCCAGGTAAATGCCGTGGCGGTAGGGGACGACGTTGCGCCGGAGTTGCCCACCACGATGTTCCGCGACGTTGCCGGGGCGGTGAGCGCCGCAAGGCGGTCGCTCGCGCTCCAGGCGGCCGTCGAACTGATCGAGACGTTGTTGTTCCTGTCCACGCTGATGTTGAACGCCTGCAGGTCCCCGGACCAGTTGGAAGTATCGAAAGAACCTTGGTAGATCTGGTTGCCCGCGGTGAGCTTTTGCGACGCTATGGCGCTGCCGGCAATGCTTCGCGCGGTGGTCGATGCCCGGCTGAAGATGCTGTCGAAGGCACTCAGTACGCCGCGCGCGCTGCTTTGCAGGTAGTAAGTTCCGGCCTCGCCAGGGTTCTCCGGGTCTTGCCACACGTCGTTGTCGGCAGTTCCGTCTTCCTTCAGGAAGGGGTTGCCGTAGGTGTTGAATGGCTTGCTGCCGAGGTTGCCGCTGTCTGACTCGAAGCCGCCGTATTTGGCGGCCGTGAAGAACTGGTTGCGGGTGCGCCGGGTGGCGACATTGTTCTGGTCGCCATACTCGTTGACGTCGAAGATGAACGTCTTGACGCGCAGGCCCGGGCGTTGTTTGGCAGTCTCGCCGGTCCAACCGGTGCCCCGAATGTCGTGTGTGTGAGCCCAGTACGAGTAGCCGATGATGGCGTCTCCCTTGGGATTGGTGTTCGCCGCGTTGGGATTGCCAGTCTTACGCCCGGTGCCCGCACCGTCGACGTAGTCCCGCACCAATCCTTTTTCGAAGTTCTGGACAACCCCGGTCCACCCGCCGAGGTCGGGAATGTTGCCTGCGGCGTTGCCGGTGGGAAAGCGGCTCCCGTCATGCGTATTGACGTCGCCGATGACCACGATGTTGTTCTTCAGACAGGCGTAGTTGCCGGTGTTGGAGCGTCCGCCGCCAAAGGGGTCGAGGTTGGTCCAGTCGGTGTAGACGGGGAAGCCGTCTTTCAACGCATCGGTGATGCCGCTGATGGCGTCCGGGCTCGGCGACAAGCCTTGCATGTACCGCAAGGACTCGTAGTAAAGCTCGCTCACCGGGTCGTACTTCTTGTATTTGCCCGGAGTGCCGGTGCGGCCGAATTTGTTGAGGTAGTTCACAACACCGCTGATGCCCATCGTGTTGGAGTCCGGGTTGGCCTTGAACACACCGGTGGTGGCGTCCCACTCGGCATTGGCATTGCCTCCGGACGGCGTGCTGTCCTGGCCGTTGATGTCGAAGGTCTTCGCACCCACGTATTTCATGGGCGCGCGCAGCACGCCGCCATAGCGGCCACCGTCGTAACTGGCCGTCTGTTCGAGCAAATATCCGAAGGCCGCGAGCCGCAACTGGTCGCTGTATTTCTGCACCACACCGCCTGGCTTGAAATTGCCGCTTGGGTATTTGGTACAGAAGGGGTAGTCGCGGTTGTCGAGCAGATTGCCGGCGCTGTCCTTTTGGCAAACCTGCACGCGGGCGTAGAAGAAGCCATCTCCGCCACCGGTGGTCGGAGGCGTCCATGAGCCGGTGTAGGGTCGCGTGTAACACGCCTTGGCCGTGTTCTTGATTGGGTCGCCGAACACGCCGTTGGTGCATGCCGTACTGATGTTGACGGGAGCCACCTTCCATTTGCCAGCTGCGCCGTACCAAACCTCACTAATGCTTGTGAAACTGCAAGTCCCGCCCTCGCCGGCGCAACGTGTGGCGTCGGTCGGCAGATCTTTTCCGTTGCCGATGGGCCCGATGGCGGGCCCCGAAGGCACGGTGCCTAGCGCGTAGCTGCTCGTGTCGCCGCAACCGCCGCCTCTCGTCGTACCAAAGTACATGCGGTTCAGGGTGTTGCCTACCCAGATGTCGTTGCTGCCCGCGGCCGAGGCCATGGCGGCCGGAACGGCGCCCCAGAACGCCTTCCCGCTCGAACCGCCGCTGCGCAGGAGCTGTTTGGCCGGGAAGTTGGTGCTGTTCCACATGCACACGGGGTCGCCGTTCGGGATGACCGCGCGTTGAAGAATGGTCAGGTCGGTCGTGTCGATGTAGCGGTCGCCACCCGACAGGGCCAGCCGAAGCATGTCGATGGCCGAGTTGCCGGCCCAGTTCAGGAAGTTGCCGCTGAATGCATTGGGATATGCGTCTGCGCAAGTGCGGCTGGTGGCCGGCCCCACACGATCGAAGCGCTTGTAGTCGGCAGCCGTGAAGCCGGTTGCGGGCGTCTCGGTGGGGGCGTTGTTGTAGGAGTAGCAAGCCTCCGCGTCGTAGTAGCCAAGGTACTCGGTCGTATTGCTGTAGGTGTTGTCGTCGGCGCCGCCCGGCGTGTATTGCGCACCCACGGTCGGGTACTCGACAGACAGTGCGAGCGCAAGCGTCGGCTTGTCACCGGACGTGGTGGCGTAGAGAGGGTCGCTCGAAAGGCTGATGGCCTTGAACGCCGGCGCAGAGGTCTGGCTGTTGACCACGAAAGATATCGCGAGTGCCGCAAGGGGCAGGGCGAACCACGCGACCGAGCGCTGGCGGGCCGACCACAGCCGCGGACGGGTTGCGAGCTCCCATGTGCGCGCAACTTGCGAAGCGAACGTGCGGCGAGGAGATTCTTGGTGTTTGTTCATGTGCACTGCCGCCTCAATCGCGGTAAAGGATTTGCGCAACGGCCTGGATGTCGTCACGCGGACCAAAGCCCATTGCCGTCACCCGGTAGACGTAGGTGGGCGGTTTGTCGAAAGTCTTGTCGCGGTTCAGCGGATCGGAGATCGGCTCGACGATGTAGCGCGGCACCTTGGCAGGTTGAACACCCGTTTGGCCTGCGGCAAAGGTGCGGCCGGTGAACAGGCCGAACGGGACGGTTTTTGCGCCGGTCGCGTCGCTGGTGAAGTCCACCACCAGCCAGGCCGGCTTGCCGCTTTCCACCAGCGCGCACAGGCCCTTGCTGTTGTCGGAGGAGCCGCATCCGGCAACGAAGTCGTTGGTGTTGTGCATGTCGGTGAAGAGCACCTTGCGGCTGGCCGTACCTGGACCGTGGATGTCGAACTCCGCATCCATGAGGGCCGCTTCGGCCGCTTGCCACGCGAGCTGCATGTCGCGGTCGTTTCGCGAACCCCGCTCGGCCATCATGGCAATCTGTGCGCCACCGACGCCCAGGATCGAGACGATGATCAGGATCAGCATCACGACGATGAGCGATGCGCCGCGCTCCTGTCCGCGCAATGCGAAAGGAGAGGTCGAGTAGCTGTGGGCGGGATGTGTCATAGGCCCTGGTCGTTGCGCAGGTGGATGGTGAAAGAGACGGTCTGGCGCAGCCGCCCGTCCGGCGTGGGTTGGAACGAGGTGCCCATGTCGTTCGAGTTGGCAAATGCAGTCCCCGCTTCGCCCGTCGCAGAGCCCTTGGCTGCGCCAAAGGGCCAGAAGGTTTGCGCAGCCATGTCCTGGCTGGACCCAGGCGCACTGCGAAGCACCATGCCAATGCGGATGCTCCGCACGCGGCGCCAATTGGCCTTGGTGTTATTGGCGGAACCAGCCACCGTCATCTGGTCGGCCCGCAGGTAGCTGTCGGGCACGTCCGGCACAGCTGTTGGCGCGGCTGGGGCGGCATTGGCCGTGACGCCGTCCACGCCGTAGAGCACCTGGAAATTTTCCACGCCTTGAATCACCGGCACGGTGGTCCAGGGCGCTGCGCCGGTGCTGGAATACGTGCACATCAGGGCCGGCTCTCCCTGGCTGATCGCCACATGGAAGATGCTGACGATGCGGCGGTCGTAGGCCTGGGCGACTTGGGACGGGTCCGCGTCCTTGGGATTCGGGACACTTGCCACAGTGTTGCCCGCGCAATCGATCATGGTCTGATCGGCGACTGCGGCCTTCGTGCTGTCCTCCGAGTTGGAGTAGAGCTGCGAAGCCTGATAGCGCAGGATGAGGATGTCGCTTCCGTAGCCCACCACGCTGGCTGTGCGCGCGGTCGATGCAGTGGTGGGGTTGGTTGCGTCCAGCAAAGCGTTGTTGAAGCCCCCGAGGTTCGCTTCGCGCGTGGCATCTTCCGAGGCCAGCCCGGCCGCAATGAAAACATCGCGGTAGCCCGTCTGCGCGCCGACGCGCTGGATCAGGTCGGCTGCAAAACGGCCGCTGTCGCGCAACTGCGAAGCGGCGTCCACGGTGTTGAAACCACGGCGTGCGACAGTGAGGGCGGCAACGGCAGCCAGGACGATCACCAGGCCGATAACCATTGCCACCAGCAGCTCGATCAGCGTCAAGCCACGCATGCGCTGTTGCGAGCGGCGCATCACAGCGTGCTCCCAGCGGTCACGGGCAGCACTACGGAAGGCGCGCTGGCCTGGTCGAGGGCTGTGTCGCCTCGGCGCGTGCTCGCGCGCGTCCAGCCGATCTTGACCACCACGACGTCGGTCGTTGCACCGCTGGTGCAGGTCCATGTCGGAAGGCCTGTCGTCCCATAGGGGGCCGAGTCGTGGCAGATGCTGACGCGGGCGCCAGGAAGCTCGGCATCGACACGGGCCAGCCATTCCGTCAATTCCGCCTGAGCCGTGGCTTCTGCGGTCGCGCAAGTCGACCCCACCGTCAAGCAGTAGCTCGGCGTTTCCGGAGCCAGCGGACTCGAAAATTCGCCGATGTACGGATTGCCGGTGCCAAGAAGCGCGATCGCCTTGTTGCCCCGCATCATTTCGGCAAATTCGCGCGCAAGAACCGTCGCGGCGGATTGCAGCCGGGCGTCGCGGTTTGCTTGGAGCGAGGCCGCCTGCAGGCCTACCATTCCAAGCAAACCGAAGGACAACACCACGATGGCGATCAGCACTTCGATGAGGCTGAAGCCGGTGTGGCGCGCGCGGCGAGTAACAAGGAGCGTTTTCATCGGCACAATACTTTGCAAACGTGTCTAAATGTGACCGTTGGATGGTAAGTTTTGCTTGGCCATCCGGGCCTACCGCTCGTCTCTCACCCGCAGCCATTCGTCGGCCCGCGGTCGGCACAATCGACGCATGACGTCCCGTACAGCGCCCCTCGAGGCGGCCGTCCTTCCATCGAAAACCATTGGCGCGGTGCGCGCCGGGCTGGTGGCGTTCCCTTTCCTCTGTCCGCTCGTTGCAGGCCCCTCGGTCCAGGCCTGGCAGCTGTTCGCCACCTGGGTGTGCGTTGCGGCGCTGCTTCTGGCCATCCCACCGGGCGCGCCGGCACGGGTGGTCTGGGCTTGGCTGGCGGCGGGAATGGCGGCGATCGTGCTTTCTTCTTTCTTCTCGGCCTCGCACGCCGCAGCCGCTGCTTCGTGGCTGCCGGCCGTGGTGGTGCTGGGCGCGATGGGGGCTGCGGCGTGCGTGGGAGCCGGCATGGCACGCGGCGGGCCTTCGGCTTCGGCGGCGCTGGGTGTGGGCATCCTGGTGGCCGGGCTGGTCAGTGCGGTGCTGGGCCTGCTCCAGTACTACGGGCTGGCCGAGCCGCTGGTGCCTTGGACCACCACGCCGGCGCTGGGGCAGGCCTACGGAAACTTGCGCCAGCGCAACCAGTTCGCCACGCTGATCAGCATGGCGCTGGTGGCGGCGCTATGGATTCACGCCACGCAGCCGTCGGTGCGCGTGCGGCGCTGGCTGGTGGCGGCGGCCTTGCTGTTGCTGGTGGCCGCGGCGGCGTCCACCTCGCGCACGGGCTTGCTTCAGTTGCTGTCTATCGTGGGCGTGTCTGCATTGATTGCGTGGCGCGAGCGCCGCGGCGTGGCCGAAAGCGCGCCGGGCGATGTTCGCTTCAGCCTGCCGCCGCCGTGGCTGCTGCTGGCGATGATTCCCATCTATTTCGCGATCGCGTGGTTGCTGCCGCAACTTGCGGCGGGCGAGGTCGAAGGCATGATGCGGCGCCTGCAGGAGGGCGCACCGGGCGACCACACGCGGCTCATCCTGTGGCGCAACGTGCTGACGCTGATTGCGCAGCACCCGCTCGCGGGGTGGGGCTGGGGCGAGCTGAGCTTCGCGCACTACAGCACGCTGTACGACGGGCCGCGGTTTCCCGAGATCCTGGACAACGCGCACAACCTGCCGCTGCACCTTGCCGTGGAACTGGGCATACCGGTGTCGGTGCTGATCTGCGGCGGTTTCGCCTGGATGGTGCTGGCCGCAAGGCCCTGGTGGGAGCGCGACCCGGCGCGGCTCATGGCGTGGGGCGTGCTGGGCGCGATCGTGCTGCACAGCCTGCTCGAATATCCGCTCTGGTATGGGCCCTTCCAGCTGGCGTTCGGGCTTTGCCTGGGAATGCTGTGGCCAGCCAGGCGCCAGGAGTCATCGTCGCTGCGTCAACGCGGCAAGGGCCGATGGGGCGAGGCGCCCATCTTGCCTCTGGCTGCTGCGGGCGTGCTGATGGGGGCGGTCGGCTATGCCACCTGGGACTACATCCGCATCAGCCAGGTCTACCTGACGCGCGATGAGCGCTTGCCGTCCTATGAAGAAAACACGCTGACCAAGGCCAAGTCATCGTGGCTTTTCGCCAGGCAAGTGGGTTTTGCGGAACTGACGCTCACGGCGGTGACCCCCGCCAACGCGGCAGCACTGCATTCGCTGGCCGAGCGCACGCTGCATTTTTCGCCCGAGCCGCGCGTGATCGTCAAGCTGATCGAGAGCGCCGAACTGATGGGGCAGCGCCAGGAAGCCCGAGACCAGGCGGAGCGCTTCCGCATTGCCTTTCCGGAGGCCTACGAGCGCTGGCTGAACGGCCAGTCCGTCGAAGCCGACATGCCTTAGCCTGGCTTCGCCTTGCTTCAGCCCGCCACGTAGCTCCCGGACTTGCCGCCGTGCTTCTCCAGCACGTGCACGTCGGTGATCCGCATCCCGCGGTCCACGGCCTTGCACATGTCGTAGATGGTGAGCAGGGCCACCTGAACGGCGGTCAGGGCTTCCATCTCGACGCCGGTGGGTCCCACGGTCTCGACCGTCGCGGTGCAGACCACTTGCGGCGCATTGCCTTCTTCGGCCAGCGCAAAGGCCAGTGCCACGCGCGTGAGGGCCAGCGGGTGGCACAGCGGTATGAGGTCGCTGGTTTTCTTGGCCGCCTGGATGCCCGCGATGCGGGCGATGCCGAGCACGTCGCCCTTCTTTGCGGTTCCGGATTCGATCAGGGCCAGCGTCGCAGGCTGCATCTCGATGCGGCCGGTGGCCACGGCCACGCGGTGGGTGGCGGGCTTGGCCGCAACGTCGACCATGTGGGCCTGGCCCTGCGCGTCAAAATGGGTGAGGGAACTCATGTGTGAACGATCGGTGTGTGGATGCATCATACGAGCCCGAGCCATGGACGAGGAATGCCGCGCTTGACTCTTTCTGCCCCTAAAAAAAGTTCTGCCATGCCCGCGTTGCGGGCCCTGTGCGCTACGGTTCTCATAGCGTCCCAGATCTTGCTGCCGGTGCCCGCCCGCGCACAGTTGCAGGCATTGCCGGGCCTGGGCGACGGCGGCGAAATGACCGCCAGCGCCGAGCGCAACCTGGGCGACCAGATTGCGCGCGAGCTCTATCGCGACACAGACTACATCGACGACCCCGTCATTGCCGCCTATGTGCAGGAGATCTGGCAGCGCCTCTTGGCCGCCGCTCGCCAGCGTGGCGAACTCACGCCCGAACTGGACGAGCGCTTTGCCTGGACCGTCCTGCTCGGGCGAGACCGCAACGTCAACGCCTTTGCTCTGCCGGGCGGCTATCTGGGCCTGAACATGGGCCTGATAGCTACTGTGGGCAGCCGCGACGAACTGGCAACGGTGCTCGGCCACGAGCTGTCGCACGTCACGCAGCGCCACATCTCGCGCATCATGAGCCGGCAGGGCAAGCAGATGCCGTGGATGCTGGCCGGCCTGATCCTCGGCATGATCGCGGCCAGCAAGAGCCGCAACGCCGATGCCGGCCAAGCCGTGATCATGGGCAGCCAGGCGCTCTTCATGCAGAACCAGCTGAGCTTCTCGCGCGACATGGAGCGCGAGGCCGACCGCGTCGGCTTCGGCGTGATGACGCAGGCCGGCTTTGCGCCGCAGGGCGCGGCCGCCATGTTCGAAAAGCTGCAGTACGCCTCGCGCCTCAACGACAACGGCTCCTACCCCTATCTGCGCAGCCATCCGCTCACGTCCGAGCGCATTTCCGACATGCAGGGCCGGTTCCAGTTCCGTTTCGACGCGGCACCACCCATGCCGCTGGCCATGGACCACGCCATGATTGCGGCGCGTGCGCGCGTGCTCACGCGGCCGGGGGTCGATGTGCTGCGGCTCTGGGTCGATGCGGCTTCCAGCGGCGAGTTTGCCAGGAGCAGCCCGGCGCAGCAGGCCGGCACGCTTTACGCGGCGGCGCTGTCGGCCAAGGATCTGCGCGATTTCAAGGCGGCGCGCGCAATGGCCGAACGGCTGACGGCGCGCACCGCGGAAGATCCATCGGCCGCCAGGCTTGCGCGCTGGCTCAATGCCGAGATCGAACTTGCGGGCGGCGGCGCTGCCAAGGCCGCCGCCTTGCTCGATGTGAAGTCCAAGGAACGGCCCGAGATGCTGCTGGCCGCCGACGCGGCCGTGGCCACGCGGCAACCCGCGCCAATGGTGCCGGTGCTGCGCGACTGGGTCGCCACCCATCCGCGCGACGCCACCGCCTGGCGGGCGCTGGCCAACTTGTATGGCGCGCAGAACGACACGCTGCGCGCAGTGCGTGCCGACGCCGAAGCGAACGTGGCCATCCTCGACTACCCCGCTGCGCGGGACCGGTTCAAGGCCGCGCAGGAACTGATGCGCAAGCCGGGCGCGCCCATCGACCACTACGAGGCGTCGATCATCGACACCCGCGCGCGCGACGTCGAGGTATTGGTGAAGCGGCAGGCCGAAGAGCCGCCGCTCAGGTAGAAAAAAGAAAGGACGCGCGGCCGTTCAGGCCTTGGAAAGAAGCCCGCCCAGCGCGGCTTCGATCACCAAACCCAGCAGCGAATAGATCAGCGAGCCGATCAGCGCGGCCACGAAGCCGCTGACCTGAAAGCCCGCGAGCAGGCCCGATGCGGCCCAGAACAGCAGCGCGTTGATCACGAACAGGAACAGCCCCAGCGTGACGATGGTGACCGGCAGCGTGAGCACCACCAGCACCGGCCTGACGACCATGTTGAGCAAGCCGATGACCGCTGCGGCAATCAGCGCGGAGCCGAAGCTGTTGACCTGGACACCGTTGTAGAGATAGGCCACCGCCAGCAGCGCGACGGCGCTGAGCAGCCATTTGAGGATGATGCGCATGCGCCGCAGGATACCCCACCGGCCCGCCAAAAAGACGAGAGCCCCGGCGCGTTGCCGCACCGGGGCTCGTCGTGAAGCGGGATGTGTTATTCGGCCAGTTCGTTCGCGAGCACCAGCAGCGCGCCCATGCCCATCACGGCGCCAGGAAAGGCCCAGCCCGATTGACGCGGGGGGGTCTGGTCCAGCGAGACCGGTTCCAGGTCGACACCGATCTTGGGGCGGCGGGCATCGACCACGTGGGTGGCCGCATGCTCTCGCTTCAGCTGCTGCGTGAGATCGGCCAGCGGGCCCTTGGCAAGCACCGGCGTCACCTGTCCGCCATTGCGTTCGAGCACCGGCAGCAGCTGCGCCTGGACCTTGCTGAACCACTTGGCGCGCCAGTTCTCTCGCGCGCTGTGGCTCACCCATTTGCTGATGCGGTGAGTCATGCGCGGTGCGCAGGCCACGAGCACCCAATGGCGCGCCACGACGCTGTTGGCGTCGGGCGTCAGTTCGGCGAACTGCTCGCAGGCATAGCCGGCGTCGTCGACATAGAGAATGATCGTTTCCACGGTGCGCTCCTTCAGGTAGCTAGAGTGGCAGAGACTGGCCGATAGGGGAAGGGCATTTTTTGCCGGCGCTTGCCGGCGTTCAGCTCGACGTGACGGCCTCGGCGGGCTTTTGGCGCGCCTGGCGCACTGCCACCCACTTGCCGATGACCAGCACCAGCAGCGCACCGGCGATGCCGGCTGCATACCTGACCATGTCGGACTGCGGCACCTTCGGCACCCATGTCCAGGCGGCGGTGTTCGACAGCGCGGGATCGGACACAGCCATCGTGCCGGCGATCCAGCCCAGCAGCATGCCGCCGAGCGTGATGATGATCGGGAAACGGTCCATCAGCTTGATGACCAGCTGGCTGCCCCAGACGATGATCGGGATGCTCACCAGCAGGCCGAAGATCACCAGCGGCATTTGGTGGGCCTGGCCGGCGCCCTGAGCGGCACCTGCAATGGCGATCACGTTGTCCACGCTCATCACCAGGTCGGCCACGATCACGGTCTTGACGGCGGCCCACAGCTTGTCGCTGCTCTGGATGTTGCCGTGCGCGTCGTCATGGTCGGGCGCCAGCAGCTTGATGCCGATCCACACCAGCAGTGCGGCCCCCACCAGCTTGAGGAACGGAATGGCCAGGAGCGTGAGCGCGAAGAAGATCAGCACGACACGCAACACGATGGCGCCGGCCGTGCCCCACAGGATGCCCTTGGTGCGTTGCGCAGGCGGAAGCTTGCGGCAGGCCAGGGCAATGACGACGGCGTTGTCTCCGCCGAGCAGGATGTCGATCATGATGATCTGACCGACCGCGACCCAGAATTCCGGGGTCATGAACTGTTCCATAGGTTCCTCTTGTCTTCGCGCGGCCCGTCCATCCTGGCTGGATGGCAGCAGTCCGGCGCATGCGTTGCATTTCGATCCATCCCGTGCAGGAATGTCGAAGCGATGGCGAAGACCGGGCGAATGACCGGGGATTCTGGAACGCTTCGACCAAACCTGCGCAGGTTCAAATCGAAGGTCTTGCTCGACAGCGCGTACCCAAGGGGCACGTGTTGCCCGACAGGCCGGAAGTGTTGTGCTTCGTATTGACGACCAGTCGATTCCCGCCGTTGTGCGGCAGTTGGGAGCTACTCCCCTTCGTGGGGCGAATTAGAGCATCCTGGCCGGTGTTCTGGCAACCTGAAATTTCCGGTCCGCCAAAAGCAATGCCTTGAAAAGCTGGGTGAAACAAGGCACGAGGCTATGAATTTTGTAGCGCATATAACCTTCGACGGTCGCGGGGCATTGCCGGACTATGATCGCCGCTCGCTGTTTTGCACTCTTCATGGCCGCCATTCACATCATCGACATCGAGGCCGCCATCAACCATTGGCGCGAGAAGAGTCCCTCGCCCGACGGTGTCACCTTGGCGCCACAACTTCGCGCGCTCGCCGAGGTCTACGCGCTCATGGTGTTCCACCACGAAGACGAGGTCGACGAGTTCGGTTTTCCGTCTGATGCCTGGGCGGCCTGGCTCGATTGGTACCACAGCACGCCCGACACCCCCTGCATCGCGATCTGTTCCACCAGCCAGGGGGACGACGAGTGCAAGGGTTGCGGCCGCACCTTCGACGAAGTGCAGCATTGGCCCGCCATGTCGCCGGTCGAAAAGCGCGTGACCTGGCGCCGCATCACCATGGAAGACACGGCCTGGCGCTTCAACAAGTACGCCGAGCGCGCCCGCGAGGCCGAGCCGGCGCAATGGCCTGACGACCCGGCCGAGCCCCTCGGGCCCGACGACACGCCCTGAGGGGCCCAAATGCGCCGCCTCGCCCAAGCACCGAACCTCGCGATCGCGACCCTGTGGGTGCATGCGTTGCAAGAGGAGGGCGTCGAAGCGACGGTGCAGCGTGAATTTCTCGGCGCCGTGATGGGACAGCTACCGCCCGACCAATGCCTGCCTGAAATCTGGATCGACGACGAAGCGCAGTTCGAGCGCGCGCAGCAAGTGCTGTATGCGGCGCAGCACAGGCCTCAGCGCAACTGGCAATGCGTGTGCGGCGAGCGGATCGAGGGCGGCTTCGAGCAGTGCTGGCACTGCGGCGCGATGATGCCGGCCGCCTAGAGGCTATTTCCAGCGCAGCAGTTCGACGTCGATGCTGTTTGCACCGTCGCCCAGCGTCAGCGTGTTTTCCTGGATGGTCGCCTGCAGCTGCATGCTGCGCTGCGCCAGCGCGGCCAGCGCCTGCGAGGCTTCCGTCGGCACGCGGTAGACCTGCAGGTTTTGCGGCCGCGTGAGCTTGTTCTCGATGCCGCGCCACCAGATCTCGGCCGCGTGGTTGAAGCAATAGACGATCACTTCGTCCGACTTGCCGCAGGCCTTGATGATGGGCTTGTCTTCCGGCTGGCCGACCTCGATCCACAGCTTGGTCTCGCCCGTGAAATCGCGCAGCCACACGTCGGGCTCGTCGACGTTCGACAAGCCCGCGCCAAAGGCCAGCGTGCCGTCGCCCTGGCACACGTCCTGCAGCTTGTGCGCGTTGAGTGCAAGCGCGACGAGCCGGATCATCATCCGCTCGTCGGTCTCGCTCGGGTGGCGCGCCAGGGTCAGCGCATGGTCGGCGTAGTAGCCGTGGTCGATGTCGGCCACCGCGAGGGCGGCCTTGAAGATGGTGGATTTGAGGGCCATGGGTGCGCGAGTGTATGCGCCCCTACAGGCTTCGTCAGAACGTCACCGAAGCCTGCAGGTACACGGTGCGCGGCTGGCCCACGTACTTGCCGCCGTTGTTGTCGACCGACCGGTTGTAGTAGCGCCGGTCGAACAGGTTCTTGACGCCGACGGCCAGCTTCAGGTTGCTCATCGAAGGGCCGAAGTCGTACGCGGCGCGCAGGTTCATGGTCGCGTAGCCCGGAATGTTGCCCAGGCGGCCGGTCGAATCCTCCAGCGTGATGTATTGCGCGCCGTCGTCGGGCGAGCCTGGCGAGCGCTGCTTCGATTGCGCGTACACGTCGGCGTTGAAGGTCCACGGCCCGCGCTCATAGCGCGCGCCGAGCGTCGCCACCTGTCGCGAGTAGAACGGCAGGTCGCGCCCCGCGAAAGCGCCGGCCTTGGAGGTGGCCTGCGTGTACGTGTAGGTTGCGGACACCGACACGCCCTTGAGCGAATCGCTCAGCGTGCCAAGGTCGTAGCGCAGCGCCGACTCCAGCCCGCGGTGCCGCGTGGCGCCCAGGTCGGTCCATTGGCCGACGTCGCCGGTGATGGAGCGCGCGAGCTGTAGTTCCTTGTCGAAGTTGATATTGAACAGCGTCAGCTCGCCGCTCCACGCCTCGCCCTTGTAATGCGTGCCGATTTCGTAGGTCTTGGCTTTCTCCGGATGCAAGCCCGTGGTCGACTGCGCGAGCTGGGCGTACTGCTGCGGGCCGAAAGACACGCCGGCATTCGCGAACACCGACCAGCGCTCGCTCATGCGGTAGAGCACCGACAGCGTCGGCAGCACCTCGTTGGAATCGATCTTCGGATAGTTCGCGCCGGTGACCCGGTTGTTGGCCAGCGTGAAGACGTCATTGTGCGAGCGGATGGATTCGTAGCGCACGCCGGGCGTGATGGTCCAGTTGCCGAAGTCGATCCGGTCGTCGATGTAGAACGCATGTGCGGTCGTGCCGCCTTTGCTCGACTGGTACGCAGGCTGCGCGAGCGTGAACGCATCGAATCCGGGGCGCGGCCGGTAGTAGGCGCTGCGCGTCGCCACTTCGGAAGCCTCTTCCTTGAGGTAGCGCGCGCCGACGCTGATCTCCTGCACCACGCTGCCCGAATCGATCAGGCGCGAGTAGCGGGGCTCGAAGGCGTAGGTCTTGTAGTTGCGCGGAGCGCTGGTCAGGCGCCGCCGGCCGGCATTGGCGCCCGTGCCTTCCTGCTCGAGGTAGCTGCTGCGGAACGAGTCGGTGTAGTAGCTCAGCAATTCGAACTTGTTCACGCCGTCGTTGTGCGTGTACTTGATCGAACCGTCGGTCCGGCGTCCGGAGAATTCGTCGAAAGGGCGGTCGGACTGGAACGGGTCCGCGGCAAACTGCGCCGTCGTCAGGCCGCCCGGCATGCGGCCCTTGCCTTCGAAGTGATGCAGCGAGACGGCGATGTCGTCGGTGTTCGAAATCCGGTAGGCGCCCTTCAGCATCAGGTCGTCGATGCTGGTGTGGTCATTGCTCCGGCGAAAGCCGTCGCCGTGCGTGCCCGAATACAGCAGCGCGAGGCCGAGGCCGTTCTCGTTGGTGCCGCCCATGAAAAGGGTGGGTGTGGTCTTGATGCCGCCGCCGTGGCTGGCGCTTTCGACGCCCACGCCGACTTCGCCCGCGAACTGCTTCGGAATCGCCCGCGTCACGAAGTTGATGATGCCGCCCACGTTCTGCGGGCCGTAGCGCACCGAGCCCGCGCCGCGCACTACGTCGACCGCCTCCAGGCTGCCGAGCGACACAGGCGCGAGCGAGAGTTGCGGCTGGCCGTAGGGCGCATAGGCCAGCGGAACGCCGTCCAGCAGGATGGTCGAGCGCGGCGACAGGCGCGAAGTGAGGCCGCGCACGCCCACGTTGAGCGAGATGTCGCTGCCGCCCGTGCCGTTGCTCTCCTGCACCTGCACGCCGGGAACCTGGCGCAGCACGTCGCGCACGCTGCTCGAGCCGCTCTCCTGGATCTGCTTGCGCTCGATGATGCTGCGCGCGCCGGGGTGCTCGAGCACCTTGGTTTCACTGGGCGTGCCGAGCCAGTCGCCCGTGACGGTCACGGCTTCCAGCGACTTCGCACCAGACGTGGCATCGGCCGCCGGTTCGGCTTCGGCCGCAAAGCTCTGGAAACTGATGGGGAATAGCGCCATCACCAGGGCGGCGCACTTCTTCTGCTTGAACACGGCTTCTCCTCGAATATCAATAAAAATCGACCGCAGCAGACGTCCCGTTCAGGAGGTCGTGCGGTTGCTGTTGTTGGAAAGCGCGGCGCCTCGGGCCGCGGCGGCTACGGCGCGGCGCCGCCACCAGAGCCAGATGCCGCTCAGCCCCAGGCCGGCCAGTGCCAGGCCAAGCAGCGCGACGACCGCCTGGAGCACCGGCCCGCCCAGCACGCCGGTGTGCAGCGGATAGATCACCACCACCGCGCCGTTGCCGGCGTCCAGGTCTTGCCATCGGCGCACCGCCAGCACCTCGCCGGTCAGCGGATGCAGCCACGCCGAGCTGATGCCGTTCGGATGCGGATCGTCGGCAAGCCGGAAGCGCACCCGGATCGGGCGGTTCGGCTTGGAAGGCACCTGCACATAGCCGATCGGCTGGCCCGGGAACACGTTCTGCGCGCGGGCGACCAGTTCGTCGAGCGACAGCCGGGGGCCTGCGGCCGTGCCCTTGGGAACCGTGGGCGGCTTGACCGGCTCCTGGCCCATGGCGGCCGAAATGAAGTTGCCGAGCGGCCGCCATGCCATGTAGGCGCCCGTGAAGATCGACACCGCAATCAGCAGTCCAAGCACGGCGCCGCCGGTGCGGTGCAGGTCGAACAGCCCCCGCAGCAGGCCGCGGTCGAGCGCAATGCGAAGTGAAGGCGGCCAGCGCGTGGGCCACCAGAGCACCACGCCGGTGATCAGCATCAACAGATAGGCCAGCGCGACGAAGGCGAGGATGCCCTTGCCGGTATCTTCCAGCAGCAGGCTGCTGTGCAGTTCGAAGAGCAGGTTGTAGGCGCCTTCGTGCGACCCGCGCCGGCCTTGCTCGGCGCCGGTGGCGGGATCGAGATAGAGCGTGCCGTCCCAGGGCCCGCGCACATACACCCAGAGCGTCTCGCCGGAGTCGCGCGGTGGTCGCAGCGTGAAGTTGGTGTCGGGCCCGAACTCGGTCAGGATGCGCTGGCGCAGCGGCTCGAGCGGCAGCACGGGCGCCGCAACGGCCGTGTTTCGGGCCACGAAGAGCTCGGGATGCGCATAGCGGTCGATCGGCGACGCGACCACAAGCACCGCGCCAAGCAGCGCCGTGAGGGCAAGTACCGGTCCGAGCGTGAGACCGATCCAGCGGTGAACCTTGAGCCAGAGGCGTCGGAGGGGGGCGCGCAGCATGAACAACAGGGACTTTGAAGCCCCGTCAGGTCGTTGGCTGGCGCACCGCGGGGCGGCGCGTTGGCTGGATAGGGGGCCGAGAAGCGACGCAGGCAGACCGCCTTCAAGCGGCTGTTGCGTCGGTGCGGGAAGCCTCAGATTCTACTGGCGAGCTCCGCGGCCTTGCCCACGTAGCTCGCGGGCGTCATGGCCAGGAGCCGCTCTTTTTCCGTTTCGGGAATGTCGAGCGAGCGGATCAGCCCGTGCAGCGCCTCGGCCGTCACGGTCTTGCCGCGCGTCACTTCCTTGAGCTGCTCGTACGCGCCCTGCACGCCGAAGCGGCGCATCACGGTCTGGATGGGTTCGGCCAGCACTTCCCATGAAGCATTGAGGTCGTCGGCCAGCGCTTCCTCGTTGAGTTCCAGCTTGCCCAGGCCGGTGGCCAGGCTCGCATAAGCCAGCGTGGCATAACCGAAGGCCACGCCGATGTTGCGCAGCACCGTGCTGTCGGTCAGGTCGCGCTGCCAGCGGCTGATCGGCAGCTTCTCGCTCAGGTGGCGCAGCACCGCGTTGGCGAGGCCGAGGTTGCCTTCGGCGTTTTCGAAGTCGATGGGGTTGACCTTGTGCGGCATCGTCGAAGAGCCGATCTCGCCCTTCTTGAGCCGCTGCTTGAAGTAGCCCAGGCTCACGTAGCCCCAGATGTCGCGCGAGAAGTCGATCAGGATGGTGTTGGTGCGCGCCACGGCGTCGAACAGCTCGGCCATGTAGTCGTGCGGCTCGATCTGGATGCTGTAGGGCTGAAAGCTCAAGCCCAGGCCGAGCGGCGCGGGCGTTTCGATGACCTTGCGGCTGAAAGCCTCCCAGTCGAAATCGGGCCAGGCTGCCAGGTGGGCGTTGTAGTTGCCCACGGCGCCGTTCATCTTGCCGAGCAGCTGCACCGAGGCAATCTGCGCGCGCGCCTTCGAAAGCCGCACCGCCACGTTGGCGATTTCCTTGCCGACCGTGGTCGGGCTGGCGGTCTGGCCGTGCGTGCGCGACAGCATCGACACGCCGGCGAACTGGTGCGACATCTCGCGCAGCTTGGCAATCAGCCCGTCGATGGCCGGCAACACCACTTTTTCGCGTGCGGCCTGGATCTGCAGCGCATGGCTGGTGTTGTTGATGTCTTCGCTGGTGCAGGCAAAGTGAACGAATTCGGCGGCGGCCAGCAGCTCCGGCCGGGCGTCGAACTTGGACTTGATCCAGTATTCGACGGCTTTCACATCGTGGTTGGTGGTCTTTTCGATTTCCTTGATGGCCAGGGCGTCGGCCTCCGAGAAATGGGCCACCAGGCCCAGCAGGTATTTGCGAGCGCCGCCCGTGAGCGGCTTGAATTCGGCAAAGCCGCAGTCGGACAGCGCAATGAACCACGCCACTTCGACCTGCACGCGCCGGTGCATATAGCCCTGTTCGCTCATCAGCGGTCGCAGTGCCGCAAGTTTGGCCGCATAGCGGCCGTCAAGTGGGGAGAGGGCGGAAACGGTGGAGAAGCTCATGCCCGAATTTTAGGCGGGCCGCGGCGACGTGCGTTCGCGACAGATCGAAGCCGCGCTTTTGGCGTTCCCCTAAAATGAAGTTGAATAAACGTAAATCAAAGCCTAGGGAGAGAGCTTTCATGAAACTGATCGGATCGGCCGCCAGCCCTTATGTGCGCAAGGTGCGCGTGGTGCTGGCCGAAAAGCGGCTCGACTACCAGTTCGTGATCGAAGATGTCTGGGCTGCCGACACCACCATTGCGCACTCCAACCCGCTCGGGAAGGTGCCCTGCCTCATCATGGAAGGCGGCGACGCGATGTTCGATTCGCGCGTCATCGTCGAATACCTCGACACCCTGTCGCCCGTGGGCAAGCTCATTCCGCAGCAGGGCCGCGAGCGTGCCGAAGTCAAGACATGGGAGGCATTGGCCGACGGCGTCATGGATGCCGGCGTGCTTTGGCGCCTGGAATCCACGTGGACCGGCCGCGGCGATGGCGAGCGCAGCGCGGCCTGGATCGAACGCCAGCGCGCCAAGGTCGAAGGCGGCATTGCCGCCATGGCCAAGGGACTGAGCGACAAGCCCTTTTGCAGCGGCATCCACCTTGGCCTGTCCGATATCGCCGTGGGCTGCGCGCTGGGCTGGGTGGGGTTTCGCTTCCCCGAGATCGACTGGCGCGGCCAGCACCCCAATCTGGCAAAGTTGTACGACAAGCTGCTGCTTCGGCCCAGCTTCATCGACACCCAACCATGAAAAAAGGCGCCTCTGGCGCCTTTTTCGTTTCAGGGCGCCTGTGTTGCCGCGCCCCGTCCCTGAGGGAAATACAAAAATGCTGCGAGGCGCCCCGACGCGAAGGAGGGAGGGAGGGAGGAGGAGAAGAATCGCCTCGGGATTTCAACCAGACTAGACGCCCAGAAGACCTCGCAACATGAAACCGGAGGGCATTTGCTGCCCACGCTCGATATGAGCACAGTGTGCCAGCCCGGTTCCCACCCCAGTGGTAAACGTTTGTGACGACTCGTACGACCTCGGGGGCGTCAATGCGCGGCCAGCTGGCTTTCGATGACCTTCACGAAGGCCGCCTCGTCCGGCGCCGTCATGCTCGACCAGGCCTGCACCACCTTGCCGTCCCGCCCAATCAGGTATTTGTAGAAGTTCCACTTGGGCGTGGTTCCGGAGGCCAGGGCCAGCTGCTTGAACAGCGGATTGGCATTGGCGCCGCGCACCGACGTTTTGGCGAACATCGGAAACTTCACGCCGAAGGTGCTTTCGCAGAAATCTGCAATTTCCTTGTTGGAGCCCGATTCCTGCGAAAAATCGTTGGAGGGAAAGCCCAGCACCACCAGGCCGCGCGAGCGATATTTGCTGTCCAGCGCTTCCAGGCCCTTGTATTGCGGAGTAAAGCCGCAGAAGCTCGCGGTGTTCACCACCAGCACCACTTTTCCGGAGTACTGGCACAAATCTTGGGGTTTTTCGTCTTGCAACCGCGGGAAGGTATGTTGCAAGGTGGCGGGGCAGGCAGTAGCAGCGCCGTCGGCAGGGGCGGCTGATGCCGCTGCGGAAGGGGCCGAAGGGGTCTGGGCACCCGCCGTCCCGAGGGCAAACAGGCATGCTGCCAGTGCGGCGGCCGGTGTGCAGCGCCTGAGCGCAGACAATCGGGAGGGGGTTCGCATGGGGGCTCCTGATACAAAAAAGGGGGGTGTGAATCTGCGCTGCCAGGCAGCGCGAATTCGCATCATCGCGCGTCTGTCACCGGCGCGCCAAACGGGCCGATTAAAATCGGCGGCCTTAGAAAGACTTTGATGCTTTATCCGGAACTCTTCAGACAACTCGAATCTGTCCGCTGGGACATGGACAAGGACATTCCGTGGCAGTCGTTCGATGCTTCGCTACTGTCTGAAGAACAGGCGCAAACCATCAAGATGAACGCCATCACCGAGTGGGCGGCGCTGCCGGCCACCGAGATGTTCCTGCGCGACAACCGCCACGATAGCGACTTTTCGGCATTCATGTCGATCTGGTTCTTCGAGGAGCAGAAGCACTCGCTGGTGCTGATGGAATACCTCAAGCGCTTCAGCCCCCAACATGCGCCCACCGAGCAGGAGCTGCACGAAGTGCGCTTCGATTTCGATCCGGCGCCGCCGCTCGAAACGCTCATGCTGCATTTCTGCGGCGAGATCCGACTCAACCACTGGTACCGCCGCGCCGCCCAGTGGCACACCGAGCCGGTCATCAAGCACATCTACACCACGCTGAGCCAGGACGAGGCCCGCCACGGCGGTGCATACCTGCGCTACATGAAGCGGGCCATGGAAAAGTTCGGCGACGAGGCCCGGGCCGCGTTCACCAAGGTCGGCGTGCTGATGGCCAGCGCGCGCCGCACCGCCCAGGCGCTGCACCCGACCAACCTGCACGTCAACAAGGCGCTGTTCCCGAACGACACCATCCAGAGCCGCATGCCCGACCCGGATTGGCTCGAGCACTGGCTCGACAAGCAGATCAAGTTCGATGCCGTCTGGGAAAGCAAGGTCGGCGAGCGCATCCTGCACAACCTGAGCCTCTTGATGGACCGCAGCTTCAAGACCGTGCAGGAGCTCAACCGCTACCGCAAGGAACTGGCCGCATCCATCGGCCCCAAGGCCGAATACCAGGGCGCGTAGCCGGCGGGTCGTCCCCGATAATTTCGGTCGGATTGCGGGCAAAGGTGTCACAAAGCCACACTGCCAGCCGTCTAGCCGAACATGGACGACGCCACCCTCACTTTCGATAGCCACCGCCGACGCCTTCAGGGCATCGCCTACCGCATGCTCGGCTCCGTTGCGGAGGCCGAAGAAGTGGTGCAGGACGCCTGGCTGCGCTGGCACGAGGCCGACAAGGCCGGTTTCGACAGCGCCGAAGCCTGGCTGGTCACCGTCGTCACGCGCCTTTCGATCGATCGGCTGCGCGCCGCCAAGGTCCAGCGCGAGCACTACATCGGGGCCTGGATGCCCGAGCCCACGCTGACCGAATCGCCCGATACGCCGGAAGAATCGCTGGAGCGCGCCGACAACATTTCCGTCGCATTCCTCGCCGTGCTCGAGCGCCTGGCGCCCGAGGCGCGTGCAGCCTTCCTGATGCGCGAGGTGTTCGACGCCGACTACGAGGAAGTGGCCCGTACCCTGGGCAAGAGCGAGGCGGCCTGCCGCCAGCTGGTGCACCGCGCCAAGGCACAGGTGCTGGAGGCGCGCCCGCGCTATCAGGTGTCGCGCGAAACCCACCAGCGCCTGCTGCGCGCCTTCGCCGATGCGGCCGCGCGCGGCAGCCTGCATGACCTGAAGGCACTCATGGCGGAAGACGTCGAGCTCATCGGCGACGGCGGAGGCAAGGTGCAGAGCTTCAGCAAGGTGCTGCGCGGCAGCCAGCGGCTGGCGCAGCTCTACTTCGCGCTCTGGCGCCGCATGGGCGCGGCGGTGCGCATGGAGCTGGCGGAGATCAACGGCGAACCCGGGCTGCTTCGCTTTGTCGACGGCCAGCTCGAATCGGCGCAAACCTTCGAGATCGAGGGCGAGCGCATCGTGCGCATCCGCGCACAGCGCAATCCCGACAAGCTGGCGCGCATCGCACAACATTTTTCTTCGAAATAATTCGCCCGGCGTGTCACAGGGCCCGGGGCCGGCTCGTCTTCAACAGGTAGCAAGCAGATTTTTTCAATCTCAACCACCTGGAGTACACGCCATGAGCAACACGATCAGCAACACCATCGCCCCACGCCTCACCTGGTACAAGACCGCTCCGAAGGCCTTCCAGGCCATGATCGCCGTCAACGGCACCATCGAATCGAGCACGCTCGGCAAGGTGCTGATCGATCTCGTCTTTGCCCGCGTCTCGCAGATCAACGGCTGCGCCTACTGCCTCGACATGCACGTGCGCGACCTGCGCCAGCAGGGCGAAGACTGGCAGCGTATCAACAGCCTGCCCACTTGGCGCGAAGTGAGCTTTTTCAACGAGCGCGAGCGTGCGGCGCTGGCCTGGGCTGAAACGCTGACGCGTCTCGCCGACCGTCACGACGCCCGCGACGCCGAGTTCGAGGCGCTCAAGGCGCATTTCAGCGAACTCGAAATCGTCGAACTTTCGATCGCCATCGCGCAGATCAACGCGTGGAATCGCATGGGCGTCGGCATGCGCTCGCAGGTGCTGGCCAAGCCGATGCCCTGAGGCCGGTGCGTCCGAGGCCGCGGTTTAGCGGCGTTCCACCACCATCGGCGCGATGCGCAGGCTCTCGCGCAGCTGAGCGACGGCTTCGCCGGCCGCCGAGCGCGAGGGAAAGGGCCCGGCCTGCAGGCGGTGCGTGCCGGCCTCGCTGAACACACGCAGCTGCGGCGCCAGCGCGGGGAGGCCGCGCGCGGCTTCGCTCAGCAGGTTCTGTGCGCCATCGCGCTCGCGGAACGCGCCGAGCTGCACCCAGAAGCCAGCCGTTGCGGCGGCGGAAGAGCTTGCAGCCGTTGAACGAGCCAAGGGCGCTGGCGCCGTGACGGGCGCCATTGGCGGCAGCTCGGCGACCTCCATCTGCCGGGGCGATGCGGCCTCCGGCGTCGGCGGCGCCGTTTGCGCCAGAGGCTCAGGCGCCGTCATCGGTGTCATCGTCGTCTGCGGTGCGATCGGCATCGTCGAAGCAGCCGGCGCGTCCATCGCCACCTGCGCCACCCATGCCGAGGGAACGGGCACAGCCGCAGCCGCCGTTGTGCGCGGCGGTTGCACAGCCGGGGCCGCCGAGGCATACGCCGTCCCCGAATCCCGCCGCCACGCGCCGGTGCGTAAGTCCTCGTTCGTGATGCGTTCGATTTCCACCGGCGCCACGCCGCGCAGCAGGTCGAGCTTGAGTGCCGCCGTGTAGCTCAGGTCGATGATGCGTCCATCGACGAACGGCCCGCGGTCGTTCACCCGCACGACCACCTCGCGCCCGTTGGCGGGGTTGCGCACGCGCACATAGCTGGGCAGCGGCAACGTCTTGTGCGCGGCCGTCATGGCGTACATGTCGTAGGGCTCGCCGCTCGCGGTCGAGGCGCTGTGAAACTTGCGGCCGTACCACGAGGCAATGCCCGATTCGCGGAACGGCCGGTCGTCGGTGATCGGCTGATAGCCCCGGCCCAGCACCGTGTAGGGCTTGCTGGTGCCGCCGCTGTTGCGGATGGGTTCGACACGGGGCTCGGCATCGGGCACGCGGTCGAGGTCCGAGGGAATGTTGCTGCCGGGGCCGTCACGCCCGCCAAAACTGCCGCCAGCGCCGCCCCCGCTGCGCGGGCCGCTCGCGCAGCCGGCGAGAAGAACGGCGATAGCCACCGCGCAGGCGGCCAACGCCGAGGGCGCGTGGGTGCGGGCGCCGTCAGCCAAATACCGCCTTCCACAGCGCCAGCATGGCTTTGCGTTCATTGGCCAAGGCGGGCGGGGTGACCTGCGTCGGCTCTTCGTTGAGCCGCGCGCGATGCTGCACGCGGCGCAGTTCGCGGTACGCCGCGGCGGCATTGCGGCCCACGGCGGCCGGCAGCAGGCCGGCTTCTTCCGCGCGCACCAAGAGCGCGATGTTGCCCACGTTGGGAATGAGTTCCCGGTGCCCGGCCGACTCCGACAGAACCAGGAACTGCACCGCGAACTCCGCGTCCACCATGCCGCCAGGGCTGTGCTTCACGTCGAAGCGATCGGCCTTCACCGGCCGTGCGCCGCGCACCTTGTCGCGCATCGCGATGATCTCGGACCTCAGTGCCTTGTGGTCGCGCGGCGCCACGATGACGGCCTCCCGCACCTGGTCGAAGCGCGCGCCCAGTTCGGCGCTGCCGAGCACGAATCGCGCGCGCGTCATGGCCTGGTGCTCCCAGGTCCACGCCGTGTTGCTGCCGCGTCCGAGCTGGTAGCGCTCGTAGGCTTCGAAGGTGGTCGTCAGCAGGCCCGAGTTGCCGTTCGGCCGCAGGGCGGTGTCGATCTCGAACAGGTCGCCCTCGCGCGTCTTCACGGTGAGCCAGTTGATCAGCTTGCGCACATAGGCCGCGTAGACCTCGCCCGCGCGTTCGTCGTCGTCCTCGTAGACGAACACGATGTCCAGGTCGCTGCCGTAGCCCAGCTCTTTGCCGCCCAGCTTGCCGTAGCCGATGATCGCGAATTGCGGCACTTCGCGGTGGCGGTTGCGCACGTGCGGCCAGCACCAGCGGGCGGTCACGCGCAGCGTGGTGTCGGCCAGCGCGCTGAGGTCGTCGGCCACCTGTTCCACGGTGAGCCGGCCATCCACGTCGCGCGCCAGCGTGCGGAACACCTCGGCATGGTGGGCGTGGCGCAGCAGGTTGAGCAGGCGTTCCTCGTCGGCTTCGCCGGTGCGGCTGAGCGAGGCATGGCGCGCTTCGAGCTCGCGCTCGAACTCCGCCGCCACGAAACGGCCCGACAGCATTTCATCGCTTGCGAGCTCGTCGATGACGCCGGGATGCTGCATCAGATAGCGCGCCGGCCACTTCGCGGCGCCCAGGAGCCGCAGCAGCCGCTCTTGAACGGCGGGCCGCTCGACCAGCAGCGCCACATAGCTCTCGCGCCGCAGCAGCGGCTCGATCCAGTCGGCCCAGCGCAACGCAGCGTCCACGTGGCGCGGCGTTTGTCCCGGGCCGTCGCCATCGGGTTCTTTCAGCCATTGGCCGGTGCGCTGCACCAGCTGGCGCAGCCGGGCGCGGGTTTCTTCGCGCAGCGCCAGCACGCGGGGCTGCTCGCACCAGTTGCCGATGCGCGCGGCAAAGGCGGGCGGCAGTTCTTCGAGCAGATCGACCAGGTCGGTGGGCGCGCCCGCCTTCTTGCCGCTGCATTTGCCATTGCAAGGCTTCACGCCGCCGAGCAGCTTGTCGAACTCCTGCGCCACGAGTTCGCGGTGCGTGTCGAGCTGCTCGAGAAAGGGGCAGCAGCCGGCATAGCCCATGGTCTGGGCGATCCAGCGCAAATCGTCGTCGGCCACCGGCAGCACATGGGTCTGCTGGTCGTCCAGGTACTGGATGCGGTGCTCCACGCGGCGCAAAAATTCATAGGCCGCGGCCAGCGCATCGGCGGTTTCCTGCGGCATCAGTCCAGCACGCGCCACACGCTGCAAGGCGTCGAGCGTCGGCCGGGTGCGCAGTTCAGGAAACTGCCCGCCACGCACCACCTGCAGCAACTGCACTGTGAATTCGATTTCGCGGATGCCCCCGCGCGACAGCTTGACGTCGTTGGCGCGCTCGGGTCGGCCCGCGCTGCGCCGTGCCGACTGCTCGCGGATCTGCCGGTGCAGCGTGCGCAGCGAATCGAACACGCTGTAGTCGAGATAGCGGCGGAACACGAACGGCAGCACCGTGGCGCGCAGGCCTTGGGCGAGGCCTTCCGAAACGATGTCGCGCGGCGCGACCACCCGGCTCTTCATCCAGGCAAAGCGCTCCCACTCCCGGCCCTGCACCTGAAAATATTCGTCGAGGGCGTCGAGCGACACCACGCTCGGCCCCGAATTGCCGTTCGGCCGCAGCGCCAGGTCGACACGGAACACGAAGCCGTGCTCGGTGATGTCGCCCACCAGCGCATAAATGCGCTTCACGGCGCGCGAAAAATACTCCTGATTCGAGAGGCGGCCGCGGCCGTCGGCATCGCCACGGGTTTCGCCGTCCAGGTCGTACAGATAGATGAGGTCGATGTCGCTCGACACGTTGAGCTCGCGCGCGCCGAGCTTGCCCATGCCCACCACCCAGAGTTGCGCGCGCTGGCCTTCGGGACCGAGCGGTGCGCCGTGCGTGGCGTCGAGTTCCTGGCAGGCGTCGCGGCAGGCGATATCGAGCGCGAATTCCGCAAGCTCGGTCACGGCAGTGGTCACCACGGCCAGCGGCGCCTGGGCGTCGCAATCGAGGGTGACGAGCCGCTCCATCACCAGCTGCCGCACAATCCGAAGCGCATCGCCGACGCCATCCCCGCGTTGGCGCAATGCCTCGTAGGCCTTTGACATCGACTCGCGCAGCGGCGCGCCAGGGGGAAGCAATGCAAGCTCCGCCGCATACCTGCGGCGCAGGCGCTGAACGAAGCGCGAGTAAGAAGAAAACGCGACCTCGATCGCGTCAGGTGGTGTGGCTGGCAACTGGTTCACACTGATATTGGTTTCCGTGGAACCCCTCTGAGTGCTGGCGGTCATAATTCCTGACACAGCGCGATCCTCAATGAACGACACGGCGTCTTCCCCTTCACGTCTGCTCAAGATCACCGCTGCGACGGCGCGCTGGCTGTTGGGTTTACTGATCGCTGCATGGCTTCTGCTGGCACTGTCAGTGGTTGTCCTACACGCATGGATTGTGCCGCGAATCGGCGAGTACCGTGGTGCGCTGGAGGCGCAAGCCAGCAAGACCATCGGGGTACCCGTGCGCATCGGGTCGATCACCGCCCGATCGGATAGCCTGTTTCCGGTTTTCGAGCTGCGCGACGTGGTGCTGCACGATGCCCGTGATCGAGAAGCCCTGCGCCTCGTGCGGGTGGTGGCGAGCGTCTCGCCGCGTTCTTTGTGGCGCCTCAACTTCGAGCAGCTCTACATCGAGGGGCCAGAGGTCGACGTTCGCCGTGACGTGCTCGGCAAGCTGCACGTGGCCGGCCTCCACATGGACACCGACACCACCGGAGAGACCCGTGCCGCCGACTGGTTTTTCGCCCAGCGCGAACTGGTCGTCGAAGGCGGCACCGTGCGCTGGACCGACGAGCAGCGCCAGGCCGAGCCCCTGCTGCTGACGAACGTGCGCTTCGTGGCGCGCAACACCGCCCGCCGACACAACCTTCGGCTCGACGCCACGCCGCCGGCCGGATGGGGCGAGCGCTTCACCCTGCGCGGCCAGTTCCGCCAGCCGCTGCTGTCGGTGCGCTCCGGCCGCTGGCAGACGTGGGACGGCCAGATCTACGCCGACTTGCCCTACATGGACGTCACGCGCCTTGGCCGCTACGTTTCCATCGACGCGCGCATCCGCGAAGGCAGCGGTGCGCTGCGCCTGTGGGCCGACATGAAGAAAGGGCAGATCGTGGGCGGCGCGGCGGACCTCGGCCTCAACCGCATCGATGCCTCGCTCGGCCGCGGCCTCCAGCCGCTGGTGATGCGCTCGGTGACCGGCCGGCTCGCGGGCCAGCTGAACGAAGAAACCTTCGAGTTCTCGACCGCCGCGCTGCAGTTCGACACCGCCGACGGCATGCGCTGGCCCGGCGGCAACCTGTGGCTGCAGCACTCGCCCGCGCAGGGCCGCACGCCCGAGCACGGCGCATTGCGTGCCGACCGGCTCGACCTGGCGGCGCTGGCCCTGATTGCCGACCGCCTGCCGCTGGGCGATGCCACGCACCGCGTGCTCGATGCCTATGCGCCGCGCGGGCTGGTCGAGCGCATCGACATGAATTGGCAGGGGTCGCTGGGCGCGCCCGAGCGCTACCAGGCCAAGGGGCGGATCAGCGGCCTGCGTGTCGCCTCGCAGCCCGGGGCGCCGCAAACCGCCACAACCGCACCCGCTGCAGGCAACACCGCGGGCAGCACGGCCTCGGCCCCACAACGCCCGCATGCCGGCTCGCCCGGCGTGAGCGGCGCCACGGTCGAGTTCGAGGCCACCCACGCCGGCGGCACCGCGGCACTGACCATGGCCAAGGGCACGCTCGAATTTCCGGGCGTGTTCGAAGAGCCGGTGATTCCGATCGACCGGCTCGCCGCCCAGCTCCAGTGGAAGCTCGACAAGGGCAACGCGCAGCTCCAGGTCTCCAAGCTGCGCTTCGCCAACACCGACGCCGAGGGCGAGGCCGAAGCCAGCTGGCGCACCAGCGACCCTGCGGTATCGTCCGGGCGCGCGCGCTACCCCGGCGTGCTCGACCTGCAGGGCAAGCTGACGCGCGCCGACGGCACGCGCGTGTTTCGCTACCTGCCGCTTGAAATTCCCCAGCACACGCGCGACTACGTGCGCAATGCGGTCACCAAGGGCACGGCCAGCAGTGTCGATTTCCGCGTGCGCGGCGACCTGCACGACATGCCCTTCATGGACCCCAGGAAGGGCGAGTTCCGCATCGTGGCCAAGGTGGCCGACGTGAACTACGCCTACGTTCCGCCCACGTCGGCCATTGCCGCGTCGACCGCGTCGAAGGCTGCGGCCTCGGCAACGCGCGCCGGCACGCCCGTGCCGGTCTGGCCGGCGCTCACGGGGCTCTCGGGCGAACTGGTGTTCGAGCGCGCGGGCATGCTGGTGCGCAATGCGCGCGGGCGGCTGGTCGGTGCATCCGGCATCGAGGTGACCAAGGCGGAAGCCCAGATTGCCGACATGTCGCACCACGCCTCGCTGCTGCGCGTCGATGCACAGGCCAAGGGGCCGCTTGGCGAACTGCTGCGCGTGGGCGCCCCGCTGGCCGGCGAGACCGGCGAGCTGCTGTCCCGCGCACGCGCCACCGGCGTGGCCGACTACCGCCTGCACCTCGAACTGCCGCTCGCCGCGATGGACGCGGCCAAGGTCCAGGCCAGCATTGTGCTGTCCGACAACGAACTGCAGTTCGTGCCCGAAGCGCCGTCGTTCACGCAGGCCAAGGGCACGGTCAGCTTCACCGAAACAGGTTTTTCGCTGGCCGGCGTCCAGGCCAGGCTGCTGGGCGGCGACATCCGCCTCGAGGGCCGCGGCCGCTTCGCCGGTGCCAACCGCGAAGTGGCGCTGAAGGCGCAAGGCACCGCCACGGCCGAGGGCCTGCGCAGTGCGCGCGAGGCCGAGTGGCTCACCCGGATCGCGGCCAAGGCCAGCGGCAGCACGCCCTACGCGGCCTCCTTCTCGATGCGCGACGGCGCACCCGAGTTTTCTCTCACCAGCACGCTGCAGGGCCTGGCCTTGCAGTTGCCAGCGCCCTTGGTGAAGACGGCCGACGAGCAGATGCCGCTGCGCATCGAGAAGAAGGTGTTGCAGCGCGAAACCCGCGCGGGTGTTGCCGTTGCGGTGCAGGACCAGCTGTCGCTGGAGCTCGGCCGCATTGGCGCGGTTCAGTATGTGCGCGACATTTCGGGCGCCGATGCGCGGGTGCTGCGCGGAAGCGTCGCCATCGGCCTTGCCGCGGGCGAAACCGCCAGCGTGCCAGATAGAGGCGTGACGGCCAACGTCAACATCGCCAAGCTCGACATGCCCGCATGGCAAGCCCTGGTGGGCGACACCGGCACGGGCGCTGGTGCGGCCGAGGCGCCGGGCGGCGGCGAACGGCCCGAGGACGCGGCCATGAGCTACGTGCCCACGCGCATCGCGGTGCGCGCGCAGCAGCTCGGCATTGCGGGCCGGACGCTGCACAACGTGGTGCTCGGCGGCACGCGCGAAGGTACGCTCTGGCGCGCCAACATCGACGCCACAGAACTCAGCGGCTATGCCGAGTACCGCCACGCGCAGGCCGGCCGGCTCTATGCGCGGCTCGCGCGGCTCAAGATTGCGCCGGCCGAGGCCACGCAGGTCGAAGCGCTGCTCGACGAGGAGCCGGGCACGCTGCCCGCGCTCGATATCGTCGTCGATGATTTCGAGCTGCTGGGCAAGCGCCTGGGCCGCGCCGAGATCGACGCCGTCAACCGCGGCGGCGCGGGCCGCGAATGGCTGCTCAACAAACTGAGCTTCACCATGCCCGAGGCGAACTTCACGGCCAAGGGCACCTGGGCCGCGAGCTCGGTCACCACGCCCGGGCGTTCCGAGCGGCGCCGCACGGCCATGACCTTCACGCTCGACATCGCGGACGCCGGCAACCTGCTCACGCGCTTCGGCATGCCCGGGGTGCTGCGGCGCGGCAGCGGGCGGCTCGAGGGCGACGTCCATTGGCGCGGCTCGCCGTTCTCGCTCGACTACCCGAGCCTGGGCGGCCAGATCCAGGTCAACGTCGAATCGGGCCAGTTCCTCAAGGCCGACCCCGGCCTTGCCAAGCTGCTCGGCGTGCTGAGCCTGCAGGCGCTGCCGCGCCGGCTCACGCTGGATTTCCGCGACGTGTTCAGCCAGGGCTTCGCCTTCGACTTCATCCGCGGCGACGCGAAAATCACCAACGGCATCGCGAGCACCAACAACCTGCAGATGAAGGGCGTCAACGCCGCCGCGCTGATGGACGGCTCGGCCGACATCGTGCGCGAGACCCAAGACCTGCGCGTGGTGGTGGTGCCCGAAATCAACGCCGGCACCGCCGCGCTGGTGGCCACCGCCATCAATCCCGCGATCGGCCTGGGCACCTTCCTCGCGCAGTGGGTGCTGAGCAAGCCGCTCGCCGCAGCCGCCACGCAGGAGTTCCACATCGAAGGCACCTGGGCCGACCCAAAGATCGCCAAGGTGCCACGATCCATCGTGCCGAACGCCTCGGCCCTTCCCGCGCCGCCCGCGGGCGGCGCAGGCAAGAAAACGGAGACCACGCAATGAAAGTCGCAGCCATCCAGATGGTGTCGGCCATCGCCCGCGAAGCCAACCTCGCGCGTGCCCACGGCCTGCTCGCCCAAGCCGCCGAGGCCGGCGCCGAGTTGGCGGTGCTGCCCGAGTATTTCTGCATGATGGGCGCGCGCGACACCGACAAGCTGGGCCTGCGCGAAACTGCGGGCGCCGGCACCGTGCAGGGCTTTCTTGCGGATGCGGCGCGCGAGTTCGGGCTCTGGATCGTCGGCGGCACGCTGCCCATCGAGACCACCGATGCCGAGCACGTGTTCAACAGCTCGCTGTGCTATTCGCCCGATGGCCAGTGCGTGGCGCGCTACGACAAGATCCACCTGTTCTATTTCGACAACGGCAGCGAGCGCTACGACGAGCGCCGCGTGATCGCACCGGGCGCCACGCCCGTGGTGTTCGACCTGCCCTCGCGCGACGGGCACCGCTGGCGCGTGGGCATGAGCGTCTGCTACGACCTGCGCTTTCCCGAGCTCTACCGCGCGCTTGCCAGGCAAGGCGCCGAACTGCTGCTGGTGCCCAGTGCCTTCACCCGCACGACGGGCGCAGCGCACTGGGAGGTGCTGCTGCGTGCCCGCGCCATCGAAAACCTGGCCTGGGTGGTGGCGCCCGCGCAGGGCGGCACGCACGAGAACGGCCGCCAGACCTGGGGCCAGTCGATGGTGGTCGACCCCTGGGGCACGGTGGTGGCGCAGCAGGCCAGCGACGAAGGCATGGTGCTGTTCGACATCGATGCCGGGCAGATCGAGCGCATGCGCGCCCAGCTGCCGGTTCTCTCGCACTGCGTGCTCTAGCGATGGAGGATGCCTTGCGAGTCGCACCGCCGCGGTGGGCGCTGTCCGCCTTCGCGCGCCTGCGTTCGCTCTGGCAGCGCTGGTTTCTCTGGCTGATCCTGGCCGTCCTGGTGTCGGCCTTGCTGATCACCGTGGTGTGGCTCGCGGGGCGGCACGAGATCGAGCAGGTGCAGGCGACACTCGACCGCGACACCGCCGACGCGGTTTCCGACCTGCGCAACGGCCTGCAGCGCAACGCCCAGAGCCTGCGCGCCACGCAAGCCTCCGGCCTGGACCGCACGCACTGGCCTGAGGCCGCGGCCAGCCTGCTGCGCGAGCACCGCGAATGGCTCCGGCTCGAGTGGCGCGATGCCGCGCTGCGTCCCCTGGAGGCCGTCAACACGCCCTACCGCATGCGGCTGATCGGCGAGGAGAGCCGCGGGCCCGACCAGTCGGACGTGGCGCTGGCCTGCGCGGCCGCGCGCAAGCTCGGTGCGCCGGCCTATTCGCCGAGCCACTACGTGCCGATCCTGGGCGGGGGCGGCGTCGAGGTGATGGAGCTTTGCGTGCCCATCGATGCGGGCGGCTTCCTCGTGGCCAGCTACTCGCTGCGCGACACGCTCATCGAACTTGTCGGCCCCACGCTCACGCGCGGGCAGGAGGTGGCATTCACCGAAGCCGACGGCACGCGGCTGGTGGCGCTCGGCACCTCGCGCCGGACGGGGACGCGCGTCTTCACCTCGCAGCAGCTGATCGACCTGCCCGGTGCCGCGCTGATGCTGCGCGTCGACGGCTGGCGTGCCGCGCCCGATCTTTTCCCCAACGTGCTCACCGCGCTGGTCACGGCCATTTCCATCGCGCTGGTGTCCGTGCTGGTGCTGCTGGCGCGCGACACGCGCCGCCGGCTGCGCGCGGAGCGCGACCTGGCCGATGCGCTCGCCTTCCGCAAGGCGATGGAAGATTCGGTCATCACCGGCCTGCGCGCGCGCGACCTGCAGGGGCGCATCACCTACGTGAATCCCGCGTTCTGCGAAATGGTCGGCTTCAGCCCCGAGGAACTGATGGCCGGTAGCGGCGAATCGATCGAGGCCCCCTACTGGCCGACCGAGCTGGCGCACGAATACCAGCAGCGGCAGGCCCGGCGCCTGGCTGGCGGCATGCCGCCGCGCGAAGGCTTCGAGTCGGTCTTCATGCGCAAGGACGGCACGCGTTTTCCGGTGCTCATTTTCGAAGCGCCTCTGATCAATGCGCAGCGCGTGCAAACCGGCTGGATGAGCGCCTTCATCGACGTCAGCGAGCAGCGCCGCGTCGAAGAACTCTCGCGGGCCAGCCAGGAGCGCCTGCAAGCCAGCGCGCGGCTCGCCACCGTCGGCGAAATGGCCTCGCTGCTGAGCCATGAGCTCACGCAGCCGCTGGCCGCCATTGCCAGCTATGCGACCGGGTCGCTCAACATGCTGGGCCCGCACGCCAAGGGCGAGCAGGCCGAGGTGGCCATGGCGGTGCGTCGCATTGCCGAGCAGGCCGACCGTGCCGGCCAGGTGATCCGCAGCGTGCATGACTTCGTGCGGCGGCGCGACCGCACGCGAGAGGCCGTGGCGCCGCAGGCGCTGATCGACGCGGTGCTGCCGCTGGTGCGGCTGCAGGCGCGCAAGCTCGGCGTGAGCATCGAGGTGGCGCTCGAAGACGGTTTGCCCAAGGCCATGTGCGACCGCACGCTGGTCGAACAGGTGTTGCTGAACCTGGCGCGCAACGGAATGCAGGCGATGGACACCGCGGACAGTGCCACGGGCCGGATCCTGCGTCTGCGCGTGGCGCGCGTCGTGGCCGTCGGCGGCCCGGGCGCGGAAGACGCGCGGCGCTGGCTCGAATTTTCGGTGGCCGACTTCGGCAGCGGCATCAGCGAAGAGGTGGCGAGCCGCCTCTTCACGCCTTTTTTCACCACGCGGGCCGATGGCATGGGGCTGGGCCTCAGCCTGTGCCGCACGGTGGTGGAGCAGCATGGCGGCGTGCTCATGTTCGAGCCCAACAGTCCCCGGGGGACCGTGTTCCGGTTTACCCTGCCGAGTACATGACTCACCCCCAGGCTTCGCGCTCGTTTTTGGAATCGATATGCAACCGCTGATCGACGGTCTCATTTTCATCGTGGACGATGACGTCAGCGTGCGTGAAGCGCTGGCCTGGCTGCTGCGCTCGCGCCGCCTCGAAAGCGAACACTTCGCGAGCGCCGAGGCTTTCGAGCAGCGCCTGGCCGAAGGTCCGCTGCCCGAGCAGCCGCTGTGCCTGCTGCTGGACGTGCGGATGCCCGGCACCAGCGGCCTGGTGCTGTTCGACCGGCTCGCGGAACGCGGCGTCCTGGACGCCATGCCGGTAATTTTTCTCACCGGCCACGCCGACGTTCCGACCGCGGTGGACGCGGTGAAGCGCGGGGCCTTCGATTTTTGCGAGAAGCCGTTCTCCGACAACGCACTGGTCGACCGCATCGAGCAGGCGCTGGGTGCCTCGCTCCGGGCGCTGGAAGTACAGCGCGCGCGCAAGAGTCTGGCCGGCCGCGTGGCCGAACTGACCGAGCGCGAGCGCGACGTGATGCGGCTCGTGGTCGAGGGATTGCCCAACAAGCTGATTGCCGATCAGCTCGCGATCAGCGTGCGCACGGTGGAGGTCCACCGCGCGCGCGTGTTCGACAAGATGGAAGTGAAATCGGCGGTCGAGCTGGCCAACCGCCTGAGAGATCTCTAGGAGATCAGACCTTTTCCGCGACGAAGATCTCGACGCGGCGGTTCTGGGCACGGCCGGCCGGCGTGCTGTTGTCGGCCAGGGGTTCGCGCGAGCCGCGGCCGTCGGTGGTGATGGCGGTCGTCGAGACGCCACGGCCCACCAGGTGGTTGCGCACGCTGTCGGCGCGGCTCACCGAGAGGCGCTCGTTGCCCTCTTCGCTTCCGGTGTTGTCGGTGTGGCCCACCACGCGCACGCTGGCCGTGGTGGCGCTGCGCAGGCCTTCGGCGGCTTTGTCGAGCACCTGGGCGAGGTTGCGCTTCACGTTGGCGCGGCCCACGTCGAACGACAGTTCATTGGGAATCACGAGATGCAGCTGGTTGTCCGTGGTCTGCTCGATCACCACGCCCGTGCCCTTGGTCGAGTTTTCGAGCTCGGTCTTGAGCGAGGCCAGGCGCGCGGTCCAGCTGTTGGCTGGCGCGGCTGCCTGTGCCGCCGGTGCGGCGGCTGATCCCGGCGCGGGCGATTGCGAGGCGCAGCCCACAACGAACAATGCGGCCGCAGCCGCACCCGAAACAACAAACTTCCTCATGAGTATTCCCTCTGAATGAACATTGAAACGATGGCAATGGGCGCCGGCCGCTCCCGCCCGACCGGCTTCTTCTTTTTGTGTTTTGTCTTTTTATCTGTCGATGGCGATCAGCCTCGCGGCGCGCGCTCACCCACGTAGATTTCGACGCGGCGGTTCTGCGCCCGGCCAGCGTCGCTGTTGTTGTCGGCAATCGGTTCGCGCGAGCCGCGTCCTTCGATGCGGAAAGCCGCCGTGCTCACGCCACGTGTCACAAGATAGTCGCGCGTGCTTGCGGCACGGTCGACCGACAGCGGGTTGTTGACTGCGTCCGAGCCGGTGGCGTCGGTGTGGCCGATGATGCGCACTTCGGCATTCGGGTTGTTGCGCAGGCCGCTCGCGAACTGGTCGAGCACCGGCGCGAAGTTGGACTTGATGTTCGAACGGCCCACGTCGAAGGACACGTCGCTCGGGATCTGCAGCTTGAGCTCGTTGTTCGGGGTTTGCGTCACGGCAATGCCGGTGCCCTGGGTGGCGGCTTCCATCTGGCGTTTCTGGTTTTCCATGCGCTGCGACCACAGGTAGCCGCCGAGTGCGCCGGCTGCGGCACCCACCACGGCACCGGTGCCGATGGCGCCGCGGTTGCCGCCAGTGGCGGAACCGATGGCCGCGCCGCCCAATGCGCCAATGCCGGCGCCGATGCCGGTGTTGCGCTGGGTGTCGGTCATGCCGCCGGCACATCCGGAGAGGACGAGAGCAGTGGCGGTGCAAGCAAGTACGAACTTTTTCATGGCAATCCCTTTCTAGGTTGAATCAGGCGGGACAGCTTAGCGTCGGCGAGCACGCGATGGTACGGCCTTCCTGCCTTGGAGAAAAGAGGTAAACCTTCTGCAAAGCCCCGTGATTGCTACGATGATTGCTACTAAAGTAATAGCTTGCAGCCTGTTCTCCGACATCCCGCGGCGGCTTTGGGCTACGCAAGGAATTCACGGTTTTGGCGGCGGATTCTTTTCGTCGGAACTGTTGTCGCTGCTGGCGGCGGTTTCGTCTTCGTCGTGCAGCTCGCCTTTCCTTCGACCTGAAAACATGGTCCACCAGACGATCAAGATGAACACCAGTCCGGCCCCTAGCGCTTCAAGCAAAATCAAACCCATGAGAAATCGACTCCAGTGGCTGGTTGGGCTCGCGATCGTAGCAACGCTGGCCGGCTGCTCGATGGCCCCCAGGGCCCCCGACACTTCGGCGCGACCCGCCGCCACGCCACCGCGCGAGCTCGGTCCGCTGACCGGATCGCTGACGCATCCCAAGAGCCGATGGGTGCCCGTCGGCTGGGCGGAACTGCCGGGCTTTGGCGAGGATCCGCTGCACGAAGCCTGGATTGCGCTGCTCGCCAACTGCGTGCGGCCCAACGCCGCGTTTGCGCCGCTGTGCCGCGATGTGCGCCAGTTGGCCATCGCGACGCCAGAGGAACAGCGCCAGTGGATGACCGACCGGCTGCAGCCCTACCGGGTCGAGTCGCTCGCGGGCTCGAGCGAAGGCAAGCTCACGAGCTACTACGAGCCGGTGTACGAGGCCTCCCGCATGCCCACGGCCACGTTCAACGTTCCGATCTACCAGGCGCCTGAGGGGCTGGTGCCGCGCCGCGCCTGGTACACGCGGCAGGAAATCGAGACCCTGCCCGAGGCACAGGCCGCCCTGCGCGGCCGCGAGATCGCATGGATGGCCGACCCTATCGATGCGCTGATGCTGCACATCCAGGGTTCGGGGCGCCTCCGCATCACAGAGGCCAATGGCACTCAGCGCATGGTGCGCGTGGCCTACGCCGCGACCAACGAGCAGCCGTACAAGAGCGTGCAGCAATGGCTGATCTCGCAGGGTGTGGCCAAGGTCGGCAAATGGCCCGACGACACCAAGGCATGGGCGGCGCAGAACCCGCAGCGCGTGTCGCAGCTCTTGTGGAGCAATCCGCGCTACGTGTTCTTCCGCGAAGAAACCATGAGCGAGCTCGATGCGGCTTTCGGCCCGCGCGGCGCACAAGGCGTGCCGCTCACGGCAGGCCGCTCCATTGCGGTCGACCGCGAGAGCATTCCGTACGGCACGCCGGTATGGCTTGCATCCAGCGGCCCTGCGGCGCAGTTGCAGAAGCTGGTGGTGGCGCAAGACACGGGCAGTGCCATCGTCGGCGCGGTGCGCGCCGACTACTTCGCCGGCACCGGCGCCGATGCCGGCCGGCTTGCCGCCAGCATGAACCAGCCGCTGCGCCTGTGGGCGCTGTGGCCGAGGCAAATGCCGGCGCCCTGACTGGCTGTCAGTTGCCGGTCGGAGGGTGAGTCAGCGCAGCTGACCGGAGGCTGAGCGTTTCACGCGGGTGTCATGCGAACTGACTACCTTCGCGGGTTGATTTCTTGTTCAACCCACGAAAGATATTGCGCATGACCGCAAACTCCCGCAGCGACGATCCTTCGATCGATCTCGACGACATCGGCACCAACCCCACCTCGAATCCCTCTTTCACCGACCTGATCGCGTCGCGCCTGAGCCGCCGCCATCTGTTCGGCCTGGGCGTCGGCACGGCCGGCACCGCGTTGCTGCAGGCATGCGGCGGCGGTGGTGGCGGCGGGGGCGCTGGCTTCCCAGTGCTGCCCCCTGCACCGGCTCCCGCACCTCCACCGCCGGCACCCGCGCCGCCGGCACCGGCGCCCGCACCGCTCAAGCTCAACTTCAATGCCGTGGCCAAGAGCCTGGACGACGCCGTGAGCGTGCCTGCCGGCTACACCGCCAGCGTGCTCTACCGCCTGGGTGATCCGATTGCGAACGGCGTAGCTGCCTACAAGAACGATGGCACGGACGATCCGGCCACCTACGATCGCCGTGCCGGCGACCACCACGACGGCATGACCTTCTTCGGCATGGACGGCTCGAACAAGTGGGACCCCGTCAACTCGGCGCGCGGCCTGCTCGTGATGAACCACGAAGCCATCACGCCGCTGTTCCTCCACCCCACAGGTCAGACCATCACCGGCACCGGTAGTGCCGCAGTCCGCACCGTCGCAGACGAAGTGCTGCGCGAGTTCTACCTGCACGGCGTGAGCGTGATCGAGGTCAACAAGAACGGCAGCGCCTGGAGCTACAAGCAGGACTCGAGCTTCAACCGCCGCGTTCACACACTCACCGAAATGACGTTCTCGGGCCCGGCCGCCAAGACCGACTCCCTGAAGACCAAGTACTCGACCGACGGCAGCAAGACCCGCGGCACGCTCAACAACTGCGCCAACGGCACCACGCCGTGGGGCACGTACCTGACCTGCGAAGAGAACTGGGCCGGCTACTTCCGCCGCATTCCGGCCACCGACAACCCCAGCCGCACCGCCAAGGAAATCACCTCGTTCAGCCGCTACGGTGTTTCGAGCACCGGCCGTGAACTTTGGGCCACCGTCACGCCCGACACCGCCGACAACATCTACGGCCGCTGGAACACCCAGGTGACCGGCGCCACCGCCACCGACGACTTCCGCAACGGCGCCAACACCTACGGCTGGGTGGTGGAGATCGATCCTTTCACCCCGGCCAGCACGCCCAAGAAGCGCACCGCGCTCGGTCGCTTCGGCCATGAAGGCGCCTGCCTCGGCCCGGTCGTGGTCGGCAAGCCGCTGGTCTGGTACATGGGCGACGACTCGCAGAACGAGTACCTCTACAAGTTCGTTTCCACCAAGGCCTGGGATGCGGCCGACATCGGCGGCGGCATTGCGGCCGGCGACAAGTACATGGACGACGGCAAGCTCTACGTCGCGCGCTTCAACGCCGACGGCACCGGCAACTGGCTGGAGCTGTCGCTGGGCGTGAACGGCATCACCTCCGGCAACGCGACCTACCCCTTCGCCGATGCGGCCGACGTGGTTATCAACGCGCGCCTCGCGGCCGACGTGGCCGGCGCGACCAAGATGGACCGCCCCGAGTGGACCGCCGTCAATCCGAAGAACGGCGAGGTGTACCTCACCCTCACCAACAACGCCGCGCGCACCATCAGCACGACGGATGCCGCCAACCCGCGCTACTACAACGACCCCAAGGGCGTGGCCCAGACGGCGCAGAAGGGCAACCCGAACGGCCACGTCGTTCGCTTTGCCGACGCCGGCGGCGACCCCGCGGCCGTCAGCTTCAACTGGGACGTCTATCTGTTTGGCGCGCGCTCGACGGCATCGGCCGACGTCAACCTGTCCAACCTGGTTGCCGACAACGACTTCTCCAGCCCCGACGGCATGTGGTTCAGCCACGCGACCGCCGGCCTGCTGTGGCTGCAGACCGACGATGGCAAGTACACCGACGTGACCAACTGCATGATGCTCGCGGCACTGCCGGGCCAGGTGGGAGACGGCGCGGCGAAGACGATCACCAACGTCGACGGCGCCACCAGCGCGACGCAGGCCACCTTCGTCGGCAAGGCACCCGGCACCGACGGCCTGCGCCGCTTCCTGGTCGGCCCCAAGGACTGCGAAATTACGGGCATCGCCGAATCGGGCGACGGCCGCGCGCTGTTCGTCAACATCCAGCATCCGGGTGAAACAACCGCTGCGGCAAACATCAGCGACCCGACCAAGTTCGGCAGCCACTGGCCGCAGGGCGGCAGCGCCCGTCCACGTTCGGCCACGGTCGTCATCACCAAGGATGACGGCGGGCTGATCGGTCTCTAAGGAAAAGCAGCTGCGCGTGGGTCCTCCCGGATTGCTCCGGGAGGACTTATCGCGGCAGCGGCAGCGCCGTCTTGTACCTGACCTGCTTGAGCGCAAAGCTCGAGCGAATCTTCTCGATACCCGGAATCGGCGTGAGCTGTTCCAGGATGAATTTCTCCAGCGCCGCCATGTCTGCCACGGCGATGCGGATCAGGTAGTCGCTGTCGCCCGTCATCAAGTAGCACTCCATCACCTCGTCGTGCTCGGCGATGCGCTGCTCGAAATAGGCGAGCGACTGCTTGCTTTGCGTCGTGAGGCTGATCGAGATGAACACGTTCAGCCCCAAGCCCAGGGCCTTGGCGCTCGCAAGCGCCACGTAGCGGTCGATCACGCCATTTGCCTCGAGCATCTTCACGCGCGCGAGGCATGGCGAGGGTGACAGGTGCACACGGCGCGCCAGCTCCACGTTCGATAGCGCGCCGTCGCGCTGCAGCTCGTCGAGAATGCGCAGGTCGATGGCGTCGAGTTGCATGAAATGCCGCAGATTTTGAGATTGTCGGAATTTTATGCTGCGAGGCCCGCATGGGATTGCCTGTGCCAGTAGCTAATTTGCCGCTCGGCGGCCTAAAGTGCCGACATGAACGCCCCGATTTCCACCGACCAGATGCGTGCCCTGCTCATCGACACGCCGCTTTCGCACGACCCCGACCCTGCCGAGACCGCTGAATGGCGTGATGCCTTCCTGGCCCTGGCGCAAACGCACGGCCCTCAGCGCGCACGGCAGATGCTGGTAGAGCTTGCCCGGCTTGCACGGCAGCAACGCATCGGCTGGCAGCCCGAGCTCGCGACGCCCTACGTCAACACCATTGCGGTAGAAGACCAGCCGCCGTTCCCCGGCGACCTCGCGGTCGAGGAGCGCCTGGCTTCGCTCATGCGGTGGAATGCGCTGGCGATGGTCGCCAAGGCCAACCAGGCGTACGGCGAACTCGGCGGCCACATCGCGAGCTATGCAAGCGCGGCCGATCTGTTCGAGACCGGCTTTAACCATTTCTTCCATGCACGCAGTGACACCGAGCCGCGCCGGGCCGCCCCAAGCGGCGAGCGCCCCCCGCGGGGGGGCAGCGACCCACACGAAGTGGGGAAGCGTGGGGGGCAACACCTTGGCGACTTGGTGTTCTTCCAGCCGCACAGCGCACCGGGCGTCTATGCGCGCGCCTATCTCGAAGGCCGCCTCGGCGAAGAAGACCTCAAGCACTACCGGCAAGAACTGACCGCGCCCGCGTTCACCCAGGGCAGCGGCGCGCGCGGCCTCAGCAGCTATCCGCATCCCTACCTGATGCCGGACTTCTGGCAGTTTCCCACCGGCTCGATGGGCATCGGCCCCATCAGCTCGATCTATCACGCGCGCTTCATGCGCTACCTCACGCACCGCAACCTGCTCGACTGCGAAGGCCGAAAAGTGTGGGGCGTGTTCGGCGACGGCGAAATGGACGAGCCCGAATCGATGAGCGCCTTGACGCTGGCCGCGCGCGAGAAGCTCGACAACCTCGTGTGGGTGGTCAACTGCAACCTGCAGCGCCTGGACGGGCCGGTGCGCGGCAACGGCCGCATCATCGACGAGCTCGAAAAGCTCTTTGCCGGCGCCGGCTGGAACGTCATCAAACTGGTCTGGGGCAGCGACTGGGACGGCCTCTTTGCGCGGGACGCGAGCGGCGCCCTGGCGCGCGCCTTTGCCAACACCGTCGACGGCCAGATGCAGACTTTCGCAGCCAAGGACGGCCGCTTCAATCGCGACAACTTTTTTGGCCAGAACCCCGAACTCGCGCGCCTGGCCGAAGGCATGACCGACGAGCAGATCGACCGCCTGAAGCGCGGCGGCCACGACCTCGTGAAGATCCACGCCGCCTATGCCGCCGCGGCCGCGCACAAGGGCCAGCCCACCGTGATCCTCGCCCACACCAAGAAGGGCTACGGCATGGGCAGCGCCGCGCAGGGCAAGATGACCACGCATTCGCACAAGAAGATGGGCGACGTCGACCTCATCGAGTTTCGCGATCGCTTCAGCCTGCCGCTGACCGACGCGCAGGCCATTGCGATGGACTTCTATCGCCCCCCCGAAGACAGCGCCGAGATGCAGTACCTGCGGAGCCACCGTGCCGCGCTCGGCGGCGCCATGCCGCGCCGCGAGACCGCGTGCGAGGTGGTGCCCAAGCCCGACATCACAAGCTACGCGCAGTTCGCGACAGCCGCGGCCGGCAAGGAAATGAGCACCACCATGGCCTTCGTGCGCATGCTGGGCAACCTCATGAAAGACAAGGCCCTGGGCCCGCGCATCGTGCCCATCGTGGCCGACGAGGCGCGCACCTTCGGCATGGCCAACCTGTTCAAGCAGGTCGGCATCTATTCGAGCGTTGGCCAGCGTTATGCGCCCGAAGACATCGGCTCCGTGCTGAGCTACCGCGAAGCGACCGACGGCCAGATCCTCGAGGAAGGCATCAGCGAAGCCGGCGCCATCGCCAGCTGGACGGCCGCGGCCACCAGCTACAGCGTGCACGGCCTCGCGATGCTGCCGTTCTACATCTACTACTCGATGTTCGGCTTCCAGCGCGTGGGCGACGCCATCTGGGCTGCGGCCGACCAGCGTGCGCGCGGCTTCCTGCTCGGCGCCACCTCGGGCCGCACCACGCTCGGCGGCGAAGGCCTGCAGCACCAGGACGGCAGCAGCCATCTCGTGGCCGCGACCATTCCTAACTGCAAGGCCTACGACCCCGCCTATGCCGGCGAAATGGCCGTTATCGTTGATGCCGGCATCCGCGAAATGATGGTCGAGCAGAAGGACGTTTTCTACTACGTCACGCTCATGAACGAGAACTACGCGCAGCCCGACGTGCCCCAGGGCGCGGAAGCAGACATCCTGCGCGGCTGCTATCGCTTCGGCGTGTATGCGCCAGCCTCGGGCAAGGCGAAGAAGACGGTCACGCTCATGGGGTCAGGCGCGATCCTCACCGAGGTCGTCAAAGCGGCGCAACTGCTGGCCGACGAAGGCATCGAAGCCGAGGTGTTCAGCGTCACGAGCTGGAGCGAACTTGCACGTGACGGCATGGTTTGTGAGAAGCGCACGCTGGTGGGCGAGAAGGACGCCGGCGTGCCGTTCATCACGCGGCAGCTCGGCGCCGGCACGGGCCCCATTGTCGCCGCCACCGACTACGTACGCGCCGTGCCTGAGAGCGTGCGCGCCTTCCTGCCCGAAGGCCGCCGCTACCTCACGCTGGGCACCGACGGATTCGGCCGCAGCGACACGCGTGCGGCGCTGCGGGAATTCTTTGGGGTGGATGCGGCGAGCATTGCGCGGGCGGCGCGGCATTCGCTGCAATTGACCTGAGTCGCGTTCGGTAGCCTAGCCAGAGACAGCTCGGCTACCGAACTTGCTTGCCTTACTTGTCTGCTTTGAGAATCGTGCCGACCTGCAGCTTTTTTACCTGGTACTTGCCTTGGACGTCATCGATCTTGCTCACGCTGTTGCGAGCCATGATGATGCCCATCGAAGGTTCTTGCTGAATGTAGATGATGTCGCCGCTTTTCGCTGTGATCTGCGTGTCAGCCCAGTTCTCCGCCTTGGAGTAAATCTTGTGCGTACCCGGCGTGACGTTGAAATAGATGTACTGGCTCGAGCGGGTGTGACCCATTTCTGATGCGGCTTCTTGATCGTCCACGAAGACATTGAATCGAACCAGACCACCGACGCCGGAAGGCCGTACGACATAAACAATCGCTTTGCCCGGCTCTGGCATTTTGGGGAGTTGAAAGGACGCAGTTTCAGCCTTCATGACTTCTGGCGAAGGCAGGCTGGCACATCCAGAGAGAACTGCAAGTGCCGCTGCCAGCATGAGCGATGAGAACGAAGAATTGATTTTCATGAGAGGGTAAAAATTTGGGGAGGGATAGGTAATCGCCAACTGGGCTCCGGGTGAGAACGATTTAAGTCAAAAGATGTTGCTCCTCCCAGATGGCGTGCTTTTTTATAGTGATCGCGTGCCGCGTAATCGGGGGCACATGCGCGCGAGTCGGATTCTCGTTACATGTCGACGCCGAAGGCCAAAATGCGAAAGGTCCACCGCAGATTGAGGTGGAAAGCGCCAGATTTCTCACACCTTCAGCGTGCCGCGCTACAACACCTGTTGGCAGTGGGTAGTTCTTAAGTTCCAGAGATTCGCCGCACATGCCTGCGTTAGAGTCGCAGCCCGACCGACACCCGAGCTCATGACCGCACGTTTTCAATCCGTTGCTCCCACCGTTCGCCTGGCCGACCAGGTGGCCGATGCATTGGCAGCCGAGGTGCGCAGCGGGCGCCTTTCGGAGGGCGACCGCCTGCCGACCGAGGCCGCGCTGGCCGAGCAATTCGGCGTCAGCCGCACCGTGGTGCGCGAAGCGGTCTCGCGGCTCAAGTCGCTGGGACTGCTCGATTCGCGCCAGGGCAGCGGGGTGTACGTGCGCGCGGCCGGTGTCGAACCGCTGCGCTTCGAGATGCCGCACGTCGCATCGCGCGAAGCGGTGATCCAGATGGTGGAACTGCGCCGCGCGCTGGAGGCCGAGGTGGCTGCGCTGGCGGCCGAACGGCGCACACCTGAAGACGTGCAGCGCATCCGCGACGCCATTGACTCACTGCACGCCGCGGTGGCGGCCGGAGGCAACGGCGCGGACGAAGACGTGCGCTTTCACCGCGCTATTGCCGAGGCGGCACGCAACCCGTTCCTGATCGGCACGCTGCAGTACCTGCGGCAGTTCCTGCATGGCGCCACGCGTGTCACGCGCGCCAACGAGGCGCGCCGGGCCGACTTTGCGCGCCAGGTGGCGCAAGAGCACGCGCAGATCGTCGAGGCCATCGAGGCGGGCGATCCATTGCGCGCCCGAGAGGCCGCCAAGTCCCACATGGACAACGCGATCCGACGCATCGAACAGGCCGATCCTGTTTTCTGGCAGCAGGAAGGCGCGCAGCTCGCGCGGCCGCTGGTCGAAGGTTGGCCTGCGGGCAAGTAGGCAAAAAGGAAACGAGGTGTAGTTTGCGGGTTTACCCGGATCGGGCAACTTGCATCAGATTTGTATGATGACCTGATAAATAGAGACGGCGCCGCAGTGTGGCTGCTTGCGCGCATCAGTTCTTCATCCATCGGACCTCCAATGACTTCAACACTCCACGCGCCCCTGGACGCCCCTGCAGGCCTGCCTGCCGATGTCGCGCTCGAAAAGCGCGCCTATGCCAAGGTGTTCTGGCGCCTCGTTCCTTTCCTGATGCTTTGCTACGTGGTCGCCTACCTCGACCGCGTGAATGTGGGCTTTGCGAAGCTTCAGATGGGACAGGACCTGGGCTTCAGCGAAACGGTGTTCGGCCTGGGCGCGGGCATCTTCTTTCTCGGCTATTTCTTGTTCGAAGTGCCGAGCAACCTGCTGCTCAACCGCGTGGGCGCCCGCATGTGGATCGCCCGAATCATGATCACCTGGGGCGTGCTGTCGGCGTGCTTCGTGTTCGTGGAAACGTCGACCAGCTTCTACATCCTGCGCTTCCTGCTCGGCGTGGCGGAGGCGGGCTTTTACCCAGGCGTGATCTTGTATCTGACCCAGTGGTATCCGGCCCGCCGGCGCGCGCGCATCATCGCGGTCTTCATGTCGGCCATTCCGGTCGCTGGCATCTTCGGCAATCCGCTCTCGGGCTGGATCATGGATGCATTCCATGGCGTGTCTTCGATGGAAGGCTGGCAGTGGATGTTCATCATTGAAGCCATTCCGGCCGTGATCGTGGGCGTGATGGTGCTTTTCTATCTGGACAACGGCATCCAGCAAGCGCGCTGGCTCGATCCGGACGAAAAGCGCCTGTTGCAGCGGGAGGTCGAGCGCGACCAGGCGCATGGCGCCAAGGGCCCGCACTCGGTGGCCGCGGTGTTCCGCGATGCGCGCGTGTGGTGGATGGCGCTGATCTACTTCGCCTTCGTCATGGGCCAATATGCGCTGACCTTCTGGCTGCCCACGCTGGTCAAGGCGACGGGCGTGAAAGGCAACCTGCACATCGGCCTCTTGAGCGCAATTCCGTTCATCTGCGCGATCATCGCGATGAACCTTTTCGGCCGCAGCGCCGACCGCCGGCAGGAACGCCGCTGGCACCTGATCGTGCCGGCGCTCATGGGCGCCATCGGGTTCACCGTGGCCGCCTCCTATACGCAGAACACCATCGTGTCGCTCGCGTTTCTGTCGCTCGCCGCCGCCGGTGTACTCACCTGCGCGCCGCTCTTCTGGTCGCTGCCCACCGCCTTTCTTTCGGGCACTGCGGCGGCGGCCGGTATTGCGGCCATCAATTCGGTGGGTAATCTGGCGGGGTTCGCCAGTCCCTATCTGATCGGCTACCTGAAGGACCTCACGGGCAGCACGCAGATCGGTATGTACGTGCTGGCCGGCGCGCTGGTGCTCGGAGCCATCGGCGTGTGGCTCACGCCCAAGCAACTCGTGAATCGCTGATCCAAGGAACCCCGACATGACTTCCAACACCAACACACCCACCATCGGCGTCGTGGGCCTCGGCGCGATGGGCACGGGCATGGCGCAATCGCTGCGCCGCGCAGGCCATGTGCCGCGCGTTTTCGACGTGCGTTCCGAAGCAGCCCAGGCCTTCGCGCGCGACGGCGGCGTGGCCTGCGACACGCTGGCCGCGCTCGGCGCGCAAAGCGACATCGTGGTCTCTGTCGTGGTCAATGCGGCGCAGACCGAGTCGGTGCTGTTCGGCGACGGCACCACGCCGGGTTGCGCGGCATCGATGAAGCCCGGCAGCTTGTTCGTGATGTGCTCCACCGTGGACCCGAACTGGTCGATCGCGCTCGAGGCGCGCCTTGCCGCGCAGGGCATCTTGTATCTCGACGCGCCAATCTCCGGCGGCGCCGCCAAGGCCGCGAGCGGCCAGATGACGATGATGACCGCCGGCACGCCCGCCGCCTATGGAAAGGCCGGTACGGTGCTCGACGCCATGGCGGCCAAGGTTTATCGTCTCGGTGACCGCGCGGGCGCGGGCAGCAAAGTCAAGATCATCAATCAGCTGCTGGCCGGCGTGCACATTGCCGCCGCGGCGGAGGCCATGGCGCTGGGCCTGCGCGAAGGCGTGGACCCGGCCGCGCTGTACGAGGTGATCACGCACAGCGCGGGCAACAGTTGGATGTTCGAGAACCGCATGGCGCACGTGCTGGCGGGCGACTACACGCCGCTGTCGGCCGTCGACATCTTCGTGAAGGACCTGGGCCTGGTGCTCGACGTGGCGCGCGCCAGCAAGTTTCCGCTGCCGCTCTCGTCCACCGCGCACCAGATGTTCATGCAGGCGTCCACGGCCGGCTTTGCGCGCGAGGACGACAGCGCGGTCATCAAGATTTTTCCCGGCATCGAACTGCCGGCTGCCGACAAGAAAGCCTGAAGAAGAAGGAAGACGAGCACCATGAACATTCTCATCACCGGCGGCTGCGGTTTCGTCGGAGCGCGCCTCGCGCGCACGCTGCTCGCAGGCGGTCCGCTGGCACTGGCCGGCGGCACGGCCGAGCCCGTCTCGCGCGTCACGCTGGCCGACCGCGCGCCGCCCCCCGCCGACCTGGCCGCCGATGGCCGCGTTCAGTTCCTGCAGGGCGACCTGTACGAGCAGGCCACGAACGGCGCACTGCCGCTGGCCGGCACCCACGCGGTGTTCCATCTCGCTGCCGCAGTGAGCGGCGAATGCGAGGCCGACTTCGATCTTGGCATGCGCAGCAATCTCGACACCACGCGCGCGCTGCTCGAAGCCTGCCGCCGCGCGGGCCATGCGCCGGTCTTCGTGTTCTCCAGCTCCGTCGCGGTCTTCGGCGATTCACCGGAGCAGCGCTTGCCCGCGGTCATCGAGGACACCACGCTGCCGACGCCGCAGAACAGCTACGGCATCCAGAAGTTCATCGGCGAGCAGCTGGTGACCGACTTCACGCGCAAGGGCTTCGTGCAGGGCCGCAACGTGCGGCTCATGACGGTCTCGGTGCGGCCGGGCCGGCCCAACGGCGCGGCCTCCAGCTTCTTGAGCGGCATGCTGCGCGAGCCGCTGGCCGGCGAACGTGCGCGCTGCCCGGTGCCTCCCGAAACCGCGGTTGCCCTGGCATCGCCCGGCAACACCGTCGCGGGCATCCTCCGCGCGGCCACGGCCAGTGCCGCCGAATGGGGCGCGCGCACCGCCGTCAACTTGCCCGCGCTGACGACCACCGTGCGTGAGATGGCGGAGGCGCTCGAGCGCATCGCAGGCAAAAAGGCCGCGGGGCTGATCGACTGGGAGCCCGATGCGGCCATCGCCAAGATCGTGACCAGCTGGCCCAGCCGCATTCATGCGGCGCGCGCCGAGGCGTTGGGCCTGAAGGCGGACGCGAGCTTCGATGCCATCCTGCGCGGCTACGTGCGCGAGAACCCGGAAGCGGTCAAGCTGCCCGTGGCGAAGGACTGAACCATGGCGAAACTATTGCTAGGCTGCATTGCCGACGATTTCACCGGCGCCACCGACCTTGCCAACAATCTCGTGCGCGCCGGCATGCGCGTGGTGCAGGCCATCGGCGTACCCGCCACGCCGCTCGATGCGAACGTCGATGCCGTGGTGGTCGCACTCAAGTCGCGCACCATCGCCCCGGCTGAAGCTATTGCGCAGTCGCTCGAAGCGCTGCGCTGGCTGCAGGCACAAGGCGCCCAGCAGATCTACTTCAAGTACTGCTCCACGTTCGACAGCACCCCAGAGGGCAACATCGGCCCCGTGACCGAAGCGCTGATGGAGGCACTCGGCTGTGATTTCACCATCGCCACCCCGGCCTTCCCTGACAACAAGCGCACCGTGTTCAAGGGCTACCTGTTCGCAGGCGACATGCTGCTCAATGAGAGCGGCATGCAGAACCATCCGCTCACGCCGATGACCGACCCGAATCTCGTGCGCGTGCTGCAGGCGCAGTGTCAGCGCAAGGTCGGGCTCATCGACCATGCGGTGGTGGCACGCGGCGCGGCGGCCATTTCGGAGCGAATCGAACAGCTGAAAACCGAGGGCGTGTCGATCGCCATCGTCGACGCAGTATCGAACGACGATCTGCTGCGACTCGGCCCGGCGATTGCGAAGATGCCGCTGCTCACGGCCGGCTCGGGTGTGGCCATTGGCTTGCCGGCCAACTTTGGTTTGGCGCCCTCGTCGCAGGCCAGTGCGCTGCCCCCAGCACGCGGATTGCGCGCTGTGGTCTCGGGCAGCTGCTCGCTCGCCACCAACCGGCAGGTGCTGGACTTCATCCAGCGCGGCGGCGCGGCGCTGGCCATCGATCCACTGCGCATTGCCGCGGGTGTCGACGTCGTGGCCGAGACCCTGTCCTGGGCCGCGCCGCTCGTCGCGAAGCAGCCGGTGCTGGTCTATTCCACCGCCGAGGCCGGTGCCATCAAGTCGGTGCAGGGCAGGCTCGGCGTCGAGGAGGCCGGGGCCATGGTCGAGCGCACCATCGCCGCCATTGCGCGCGGCCTGGTCGAGCTGGGTGTGCGCCAGCTTGTTGTGGCGGGCGGCGAAACCTCGGGTGCCTGCGTGCAGGCGCTGGGCATTGCGCAGATGCAGATCGGTCCGCAGATCGACCCCGGCGTGCCGTGGTGTCATGCGCGCACCGATGTTGCGCAAGGCACGTCGGTGCACATCGCGCTGAAGTCCGGCAACTTTGGCGGGGACGATTTCTTCACCAAGGCATTTACAGTGCTGGCATGACGTCCAATCTCAGCGTTCGAGCACGTTCAGGGCGCGCTCCCGCCGACGGGGTACCTTACTCCGCGAATGTCCCCCGGCCTGCGGCCTCCTCCTTTATTTCGCTGCGCAAGGCACCCCATCGACGGGAGCGTTGTTCAGAGCACTGGTTGATCGGCCAGCACGACAGCCGCGCCTGGTGTGCACAGGGCGCCGGGTACTCCCCGCAGCGAAATAAAGGAGGAGCCGAAGGCGGGGGACATTCGCGGAGGGGAGTACCCGGTGGCCTGTGCACGCGCCCTGATCTGCCGCGTAGGCCGCAGCCTGTTCGAACGCGGCTACGTGCATGCGACGGCAGGCAACATCAGCGTACGTCTCGACGACGGTTTCCTCATCACGCCGACCGATGCATGCCTCGGATTTCTCGACCCGGCGCGCCTGGCCAGACTCGACGCGCAAGGCAACCAGACAGGTGGCGACCGCGCGAGCAAGACCATCGCGCTGCACACGCGCATCTACGTAGCCGCGCGCCGCTTCGATGCAGGCACGGCCTGCGTCATCCACACGCACAGCACGCATTGCGTCGCGCTCACGCTGAACGCATCGGGCGACGAATTGCTGCCCGCGCTCACGCCGTATTTCGTGATGAAGGTCGGCCATGTGCCGCTCATTCCGTACCACCGCCCGGGCGCGCCCGAAGCGGCCGAACTGGTGGCACAGACTATCGAGCGCCATGGTGCCGCCGGCACGCCGATTCGCGCCGTGATGCTCGAACGCCTCGGCCCCAACGTCTGGCACGAGACTCCGGCCGCCGCCATGGCCGTGCTCGAGGAACTCGAAGAGACCGCCAAGCTCCATCTGCTCACCGGCCCCGCCAAAATCGAGCCGTTGAGCAACGAACAGATCGATGAACTGCGTCGCACTTTCGGTGCGCGCTGGTAGTAAGAGTAAAAACACGCCATGCCTCAATTCGCCGCCAACCTCTCGATGCTCTATCCGGAGCTCGATTTCCTCGACCGCTTCGAAGCCGCCGCGAAAGACGGCTTCAAAGCCGTCGAGTATCTTTTTCCCTACCCCTACGAGCGCCGCCAGCTTGCGGCCCGCCTGAAGGACAACGGCCTGCAGCAGGTGCTCTTCAACGCCCCTCCGGGAAATTGGGAAGGCGGCGAACGCGGAGTGGCGTGCCTGCCGGGTCGGGACACCGAGTTCCGCGAAGGCATCGCCACGGCCATCGACTATGCGGTGGCGCTCGACTGCCCGCGCATCCACGTCATGGCGGGCCTCATTCCCGAGGGCCTGGAGCGCGAGGCCGTGCAACCCGTGTACGTCGACAACCTGCGCTGGGCCGCCGCCGAGGCGGCCAAGGCCGGCCGTGACGTGCTGATCGAGCCGATCAACACGCGCGACATTCCGCGCTTCTTCCTCAACCGGCAAGACCATGCGCACGAAATCGTCGACATGGTGGGCGCGCCCAATCTCAAGGTGCAGATGGACCTGTACCACTGCCAGATCGTCGAGGGCGACGTGGCGATGAAGATCCGCAAGTACCTGCCCACCGGCCGCGTCGGCCACATCCAGATTGCCGGCGTGCCCGAGCGTCATGAGCCCGACGTCGGCGAGCAGAACTACCCCTACCTGTTCGATCTGATCGACGAGGTGTCGGCGCAATGTGGCTGGCAGGGATGGGTCGGTTGCGAATACCGGCCCAAGCGCGGGATGGAACCCGGCGGCACCTCGGCCGGCCTGGGTTGGCTGCGGGCGTTGCAACAGCGCGCATGAAGCTCGAGGCGCTGCGCATTCCACCGCGGCTGCAAGGTTTTGCCGCGGCCGATGCGCAGATCTTCGACGTCACGCTGGCCGGCGATCGCGTGCAGGCCATCGTGCCGAGCGCATCGCAGGCGCATGCGCGCGGCACTCTGCTGAGTGCGCTGGTCGAGGCGCATGCGCACATCGACAAGAACTACACCATCCAGGAAGTTGGCGCCGCCCAGGGCAACCTTTTCGCGGCCATCGAACGCATGGAGAAGCACCGCGCGGGCTGGACCGGCGAAACGCTGCGCCCGCGCATGGAGCGTGCACTCAACGAGGCTTGGCAGTCGGGCACTCGCGCGCTGCGCACCCACATCGACTGGGCGCAGGGCGAGCCGCCGGCCGCACTCGCCGTGTTCGAGGCACTGCGCCACGAGTGGCGTGGCCGCATCGAGTTGCAGTTCGTCTCGCTCACGCCGCTGGACCTGTTTGCGGACCTCGCCGCCGGCGAGCGCATCGCGCGCGAGGTCAAGCGCGCGGGCGGCACGCTGGGTGCCTTCGTCTATCGCAACGAAGGCCTCGTGCACAAGCTGGGCCGCGTGTTCGACTTGGCACAGGACCACGGCCTCGGGCTCGACTTTCATGTCGACGAGGGGCTCGATGCCGATGCGAGCGGCCTGCGCAGCATCGCGCAGCTGATGCGTGCGCGCGAGTTCCGGCGCGGCGTGATCTGCGGCCACTGCTGCTCGCTGGCCGCGCAGGACGATGCGGTGGCCAACGAAACGCTGGCGCTGTGTGCCGGTGCCGGCATCCACATCGTCGCGCTGCCGACCACCAACCTCTACTTGCAAGGCGCCTGGGACCGCACGCCCGTGCCGCGAGGCATCACGCGCATTCACGAGGCGGCGGCACGGGGCTTGCGTGTGAGCCTGGCAACGGACAACGTGCAGGACGCCTTCTATCCCTACGGCAGCTACGACCTTCTGGAAACCTTCGGGCTCGGCGTGCAGATGGCGCATCTCGCGCCCGCGGACGAGTGGCTCGATGCCATCACCGTCAGCCCCGCGAAGGCGCTGGGGCTCGCGTGGGACGGGCGCATTGCACCGGGCTGTCCCGCCGACCTGGTGCTGCTTGCGGCCACCGGGGAGCATGAACTCATCGGCCCACGCGGGCGCCAGCGCACCGTGATCCGTGGCGGCCGAATCCTGGAGAAAACACAATGAGCATGGGCAAGCCAATGGCCAACTACGCCGCCGCCAAGCGCGTAGGAGATTTTGTCTTCATGAGCGGCGTGGTGGCGGTCGATCCGGCCACGCGCCGCGCAGTGGCTGGCTACGACGCCATTCCCGAGGAAGCCCGCACGGCCTTGCAGGGCGTGGGTTATGCCACGGGCCAGATGTCCGTCGACATCTTCGAGGCGCCCATCGTGGCGCAGAGCTGGTTCGTGCTCGAGCGCATCCGCCAGATCGCGGCCGAGCATGGCGGCACCATGGAAGACGTGGTCAAGCTGGTGCAGTACTTCCGCCACCTGCCGCACTATGCGTTCTACAACCGCGTGCGGGGGCTGTTCTATCCGGGCGAGCCACCGGTCAGCACGGTGGTCGAGGTGTCGCGCTTCCTGCCGGGCGACGAGGTGCTGGTGGAAGTGGAAGCCACCATGTACCTGCCGCAGCACCGGCCTATTTGACCCCCGCACCCTTGAGCAAGAATTCGGTCACCTGCTCGATCAGGTAGCGCCGGTCGTTGTCGTCGCCCTGCTGAGCCACGTTGCGGAAGTACGCGGCCTGCGTGGCGTGGTCGGCATAGAACTGCGTCACCGCCCAGATGTGGAACAGCACCAGCATCGGGTCGGCCTTGTCCATCAGGCCCTGGTTCATCCAGTTCTGGATCACGGCGGCCGCCTGGTCGGTGTGCTGCTTGCTCGTGTCCATCATGGTGTTGAGCACCGGCGCGCCGCGCATCATCTCGGCGGTGAAGATGCGGGAGCGCAAAGGGTGCTCGAACGAGAACACCATCTTGCGGCGGATCAGGTCGCCCAGCACCTTGCGCGGACCGAAGGCTTCGTCGGCAAAGCCGAACACCACGATCCAGTCGTCGAGGATGTCCTGCAGGATCTGCCGGTAGAGCGCTTCCTTGCTCTCGATGTAGTAGTGCAGCTGCGCCTTCGAAAGCCCGGCCTTGTCGGCGATCGCCTGCGTCGAGGCGCCGGCCAGACCCTCGCTCGCGAACACCTCGATGGCGGCCTGGTTGATGAGGCCGAGCACCTGGGTGTACTTGCGCGAACGCCCGCGCGTGGCGGGCGCCTCGCCGTCGCTTTCTTCGGTGCTCACAACTGCAGCACCAGTTCCTGGCCCTTGGCGCGCGAGCAGCACAGCGCCACCTTGTGGCGCCGCTCGCTGCTGGTAAGGCAGAAGTCGCGGTGCTCCGCGCCTTCGCCATCGCCATCGACCACGCAGGTGCCGCACAGGCCCTGCTGGCACGACACCGGAATGTCGATGCCGACTTCGTGCAGCGCATCGACGGCGGTCTGGTCGGCCGCCACCGGCACGCTGATGCCGCGCTGCAAAAGCTTCAGCGTGAAGGGCAGGCCTGTGGTCGTATTGGCGTCCGTCGGCGCGGCGAAGTATTCGGCGTGCAGCGCGTCTTCGGGCCAGCGCGCGGCGGCGTCGCGCACGGCCTGCATGAACCCGCCGGGGCCGCAGACGTACAGATGCGTGCCGGGTGCGCGGTCGGCGAGCAGCGCGTGCAAATCGATGCGCTGCGAGGCATCGCCCTGGTCGAGGTGCAGCCGCAGGTGCGGCGCCAGCGCGGGGTCGCGCAGCGCATCGGCAAAGGCCAGGTGTTCTTCACTGCGCGCGAACACGCAGAGCGTGAAATCCGCGCCGCGCGCCGCAAGCGCCTGCGCCATCGCCAGCAGCGGCGTCATACCGATGCCGCCTGCCAGCAGCAGGTGGTGATTCGCTTCCTCGCGCAGCGGAAAGGTGTTGCGCGGCGCGCTGATCGGGAGCAGGTCGCCTTCGCGCACGCGCTCGTGCATCGAGGCCGAGCCGCCGCGGCTCGCGGCCTCGCGCTTCACGCCGATCACATACGAGGTGGCGTTCGACGGTGCATTCGAAGACCACCGCGCCAGCGAGTACTGCCGCGAGAAGCCGCCGGGCATGTGCACGTCGATGTGCGCGCCGGCTTCGTAGCCGGGCAGCGCGCGGCCCCACGGATGCGCCAGCTCGAAGGCGAGGATTTCCGGCGTCTCGCGTGAGATGCGTTCGACGCGGACGGTCAGCGTGCGTTCGAGGCTCATGGTGTGTTGTCTCTCCGGCTAGATGCTCTGCAGCTTGCGCGCAACGCGTTCGATGAAATGGGTGCGGTCGCGCTCGGTCACGGCGTTCATGTCGTGAAGCTGCAGCCACGTCACCTTGCAGCGCCACGCGAACAGCGCCCGCAATGCGCGCGTGAAAAGCCGGCGGCCCGGGTCGCCGATCATCATCACGAACCACCGCGGCGATCCGCCCGTGGTCACGACGGTCAGCCGCCGGATGTGCCGCATGCCCGACTTCGCGAGCTGCCCCTTGCGCTCCGCCGGAAGGAAAGCCACGCCAGGCAGCCACACCCGTTCGAGCCAGCCCTTGAGCATGGACGGCGGGCCATGGAACCAGGTGGGATAGACGAACACCAGGTGTTCGGCCCACAGCAGCGCGTCGACATGCGGCTTCACGCGTTCGCGGATCAGTTCGGGGTTCTCAAGGTAGGCGATGCGCTCTTCGCGCGTCAGCGTCGGGTCGAAGCCCTCGGCATACAGGTCGATGGCCTTGACGGGATGCCGCGGCTCGAGCGCTTCGAGGGCCGTGCGGTAGAGCGCGTGGTTGAAGCTGTCAGGATTCGGATGGCAGTGGACGACGAGCGTTTTCATGGTTGAGGGCCGGTTCGCCTGTCGGCGAGACGGGGTCAGAGCCCAAGGAATCAAAGGCCGCGCGGCGCCTTATGGAAACCCAGGCACCGGCATCTGACCCCGGCGCAAGCCCCGCGCGACCCACGGGAAAAACGGTGAAGCTCTTGCCTGCTTGCTTACTTTGCAGCGAGCTTCTTGCGAACGTCGACACCGACGCCCTTGTTGACGAATTGCGTGGTGACGACCTTGGAGAGATCGATCTCTCCGGGCTTGTACAGGCCGGCCTTCACCATCTTGTCGTAGAAGTCCTTCACGCGGGCTTCGTCCATGGCGCCGATGCCCTTGGTGAGCGAGTCGCCGCTGTCGACGATGCCCATCTTCTTCATCAGCTCGATGGAGCCGAGCGATGCGGCAACCGGCGAATCGGGGTTGATCTTGGCGATCATCTCGTTGGCGGCCTTGTTGTCGCCGTAGAGATAATTGTTCCAGCCGATGATCGAAGCTTCGACGAACTTGCGCACCGTCTCGGGCTTGGTCTTGACGAGGTCGGCGCGCGTCTCGATGGTGGTCGAATAGGTCGAGAAGCCGTTGTCGGCCAGCAGTTGCACCACCGGGTCGAAGCCGGCCTGCGCCTTGATCGACAGCGGCTCGGAGATGGCGTAGCCCTGTTGAATGGACTTCTTGTCGGCCAGGAATGGGCCCACGTTGAAGGTGTAGGGCTTGAGCTGCGAATCCTTGAAGCCGTGCTCCGACTTCATCCACTGCCAGAAGCTGAACTGCCCGTCCTTGCCGATGAAGGCGACGGGCGCCTTGGCCATGTCCTTGAAGGTGTCGTAGCCCTGGCCCGGATGCGCGAACATGGCCTGCGGATCTTTCTGGAAGAAGGCCGCCACCACCACCGTGGGCACGCCGTTCTTCACGTTGTCGAAAGACTGCAGCAGGTTGCCAGTCATCAGAAAGTCGACCTTGCCGGCCGGCAGCATCGGCCGGTTGTTGACCATCGGGCCGCCCTGCTGAATATCGACGTCCAGGCCATACTTTTTGTAGGTGCCGTCCACCAGCGCCTGGTAGAAGCCGCCGTGTCCGGCTTGCGCTTTCCAGTTGGTGGCAAATACCACTTTTTCCTGCGCCTGTGTGGTGAAGGCGGCGGCCGCGAGGGCAAGGCCGAGAGCAAGCGGACGGATTGTCAGAGCGGGAACGCGCATGGCAGTGGACTCCTGGGTTGAATGCTGGGGATTTTCAGCGGCCATCATGTGATGGAACAAACTTTTTGAGGGGGCTGTTTTCTAGGGGGCTGTTGTTCAGGGCGTTGTCGTTCAGGGCGCGTGCACAGGCCACCGGGTACTCCCCTCCGCGAATGTCCCCCGCCTTCGGCTCCTCCTTTATTTCGCTGCGGGGAGCACCCGGCGCCCT
>NZ_LMCQ01000024.1:359687-463185 GCF_001424835.1 Variovorax sp. Root318D1
CCGTCGATGGGGTGCCTTGCGCAGCGAAATAAAGGAGGAGGCCGCAGGCCGGGGGACATTCGCGGAGAAAGGTACCCCGTCGGCGGGAGCGCGCCCTGAACAGCAGCCCTCGAATCCAACGCGACGGACAACAAAGCAAGCATTCATTTCAATGCTCGACAGCCATGTCGGAAGTCCAGCCGCGCGTCTTTCCAGGGTTCATCAACCCCATCGGATCGCTGCACTTCTTGAATTCGATCTGCTGCGTGTCGATGGTTTTCATGCCGCCGTCCTCGATGGTGACGACATGCGGGTTGAAGATCTTGCAGCCGCCCTGCGACTCGATCTCGCGGATCACGTCGTACTGATGGGCTTCGCCCTTCCAGCGCACCAGCAGGATGCCGAAGGTGCCGCACTCGCCGTTGGCGCGGGCGAAGTCCTGGTGCTGCAGCACGTCGTCGCCGAAGATTTGCAGATGGCGCTCGACTACCAACGGATCGAAGGGCTGCGCGTAGGCGACCTGCAGGTAGGTCCAGCCGCGGTCTGCCTTCAGCGCCTGCAGCGTCGTATGGTTGAACGCGCATTCATACGCGGGTGGCAGGCCGTCGGCGAGCAGCTCGGTCTCGGTGCCTGCGACGGAAATGGTGCCGCCATGCGCGGCAGCGAGCGCGCGGAAGCCGGTCATCGAATCGGGCGAGACCATGGCGAACGCCGCATGCCGGTCGCGCGGAAAGCGGTCGCGCATCGCCGTGTAGTAAGGCGAGAAGCGCGCCTCGACCGTCGAGAGCAGAAAGATGTCGAGCGTGGGTGCCTGCGCCGCGACGGCGAAGGCCAGCGCGCCGCGGTATGTTTCGAACAACACGGTGCAGTGCACCCATTCGACGGCCGGGCTCAGCGCGACTTCGACGTCCAGGATCACGCCGTTGGTGCCGTAGGCGTGGTGCACCTGCTGGATCTCGTCGCCCTGCAGTTCGATGACGCGCGGCTCGCGCTCCAGGGTCATCACGCGCGCGCGCAGCAGGTTGCCGGGGTCGCGCAGGATGCCGTGGCGAAACGAGCCGATGCCGCCGAAGCCGCCCGCAATGAAGCCGCCGATGCTGGCCACATGCCAGGTCGAGGGCCACATGCGCAGCGCCTGGCCCGTCTCGCGCGCCGCAAGGTCGATGTCGTGCATGCGCGCGCCGGCCTCCACGCGAATGCGGCCGGGCTGGATGTCGAGCACGCGGCACATCTGCGTCACGTCGAGCACGATGCCGCCTTCGAGCGGCACGCACTGGCCGTAGTTGCCGGTACCGCCCGCACGCACGGTGAGCGGCAGCTTCCACTTTGCGGCCGTGGCCGCGACCTGGCGCACGTCGTCCTCGGTGCTGACCTTGACGACGAGGTCGGCCACGCAGCCCGCGAGCTGCGCCGTGAGGATGGGGCTGTACCAGTAGAAGTCTTTGGAGAGCTGCTTGCGCTGGCTCGGCGCGGTGATCACATTGAGGCCGCGCAGGTCTTGGCGCACGGCATCCCAATCGACAGCAGGCACGATGGTCCTAGCGTTCACGGCGCATCTCGCTCTCGTGCCAGTGGCCGAGCACCAAGCGCGACAACGCGGCGAACACGATGAAGATCACGATGCCGAGCAGAGACACCAGCAGCAGCGCCGCAAACATCATCGGGATCTCGGTGCGAAAGCTCGATTCGAGAATGCGCGAAGCCAGCCCGGTCTCCTTGCCGGCGGTGCCGGCCGTGAACTCCGCCACCACCGCGCCGATCAGGCTCAGCCCGCCCGCGATCTTCAGGCCGGCCATGAAGTACGGCAGCGCGCTGGGTGCGAGCAGGTAGCGGAAGGTCTGCCACGGCGAGGCCTTGTAGAGCTGGAACAGGTCACGCAGATTGCTGTCAGCGCTTTTCAGTCCGATGACGGTGTTCGACAGGATCGGGAAGAAGGCCACGATCCATGCGCACAGCAGCAACGCCGCGGTGGTGCTCGATACGTAGATCAATATCAGCGGCGCGATCGCGATGATCGGCGTCACCTGCAGGATCACCGCGATCGGGAACAGGCCGATCTCCACCCACTTGAAGAGCGCGAACGCAATCGCCAGCAGCACGCCGCCCACGATGGCCGCGCCGAGCGCAAGCAGCGTGAGCTTGACGGTGAACCACAGCGCGCTAGAGAGCGAGCCCCAGTTGTCGAACAGCGTGCGCAGGATGAGCGAAGGTGCGGGCAGGATGTAGTGCGGAATGCCGTTGGCGCGAACCATCCATTCCCACGCCAGCAGCAGCACGATGACGATGCCGGCCGGCACCGCGATGCGCAGCATCGATTCGCGCCGGCGCAGCTTGTCTTCGTGCGCGCGCAGCATCGCTTCGGAGGGCGCGGCATCCGCGGCATCCATTGGCACGTCGGCCGGCACCGCAGGCTCAGTGATCGATGTCATGCAGCGCTCCATGCAGGGACCGCGACACCGCCGTGCAGTGCGCGTTGTAGCGGCTCGAGGTTCGAAAGTCCTCGCCGCGCGGATAGGGTTCGTCGATCCGGCTCTCGTCGATCACGCGGCCGGGCCGCGCCGCCATCACCACGATGCGGTTCGAGAGATACACCGACTCGTACACGCTGTGCGTGACGAACACCACCGAGAAGCGATGCTCGCGCCAGATGGCCAGCAGGTCGTTGTTGAGCTTGATGCGCGTCATCTCGTCGAGCGCGGCAAAGGGCTCGTCCATCAGCAGGAGGCGCGGGTGCGTGACAAGTGCGCGCGCAATCGACACGCGCATCTTCATGCCGCCCGAGAGTTCGCGCGGGTACACATCGGCGAAGCGCGAGAGGCCTACCATCTCCAGCACCTGCCGCACGACGGGTGCGGCCGCGTCGCGGCTTTGGCCCGCGAGCTTGAGCGGCAGCCACACGTTGTCGAACACCTTGGCCCAGGGCATGAGCGTGGGCTCCTGGAACACGAAGCCCAGGTCGCGGTCGCTCTGCGTCTTGCCCGTGTTGGCGCCGGACCACTGCATTTCGCCCGAACTGAGGCGGGTGAGCCCGGCGATCAGCCGCAGCGCGGTGCTCTTGCCGCAGCCGGAGGGCCCGAGAAAACTGATGAAGTCGTGTTCGCCGATGTCGAGCGTCATGCCCTGCAGTGCGAGCGTGCCGTTGGCAAAGCGCTTGCTGACGTGGCGCAGGCTGACCAGCGGGGGCGTGAGTTCAGAGGTCATTTCCAGGCCGGCTCGTTGGCAAGGCGCGAGAGCGGAAAGCGGTCTACTTCATGCAGCAGCTCGACGAAGCGGCGGCCCACGTGGTCGAGCACCGCGGCGCCCTTCTCGGCCGTGGCGCGCGTGGCATCGCCGGCCGCGCCCGATGGATTGATGTCGTGCATCTGCCAGCCGAGCTTGCCGCTCGGGGTGATGGAGAGGAACTTGTTTTCGGCGGCCAGCTGTTCGGTCATCGAGCTGAAGTTCTGGAACTGGTCCTTGCGCACGTAGTCGGGCGTGAGGTGCAGCATCACCGAGCTTTCGAGATCACCTGCGTGGATGCCGTGCTTGCCTTCATGCGCGGTGAAGAGCCCTTCCGGCAAACCCAGCGTGTACCAGTTGGCGGCGACGACCATCATGCCGTGCTCCTCGCGCAGGTCGCGCGCCACGATGTCCATCACGCTCATCTGGCCGCCGTGGCTGTTGTAGAGCACCAGTTTGCGCACGCCGGCCTTGGCAACGCAGGCGCCGATGTCCTTCCACAGCGAGATCAGCGTGGTGGCCGAGACAGTGAGCGTGCCCGGGTAGCGCGAATGCTCGTTGCTCTTGCCGTAGGGCACGGTCGGCAAAAAAAGCACCGGCAGGTCGTCGGGCAGGTGCGGCAGCGTGGCGCGCACCATGCCGTCGATGGTGGCCGTGTCGGTCGACATCGGCAGATGGGGGCCGTGCTGCTCGGTGGCGCCCACCGGCAGCACGGCGATGAGCCGTTCGCGGTCGAGGCGGGAGAACTCTTCGCTGGTCAGGTCGGACCAGAAGCGGCTGCGCAAGGGGACCGGGTTCATCGTGGCGTACCTCCTGGTGACGGGCAGTAAGGCCGCGATGATGATCTAAATTATCCGTTCGGTCAAAAAAAGGTCGGCGTATAGGTACCTCCAATCGCCCTCGCCCGAAGTGCCGCACCTACTTGATGGCCGCTCGGCTTGGGCATATAAGTCGTTTCATGGTTCCTTGACTCGTCGCAAGACGAAAGGGGGATGCTGTGAAAAGACGCATCTACTGGTTGATGCCCGACTTGGCGAGCGCCAGAAGGGCAATGGACGATCTGGTCCGGGCGCGCGTCGACGTGGCGCGCATTCATTTCGCCGGACCCGAAGGCATGGACATGTCCGGGCTCCATGCGGCCAACGTATGGCAAACCTCCGACCTCGTTCACGCAGCCAAGACCGGCTGGGTGGTCGGCAGTGCCTGCGGCATCGTCCTTGGCCTCGTGGCCGCGCTGATGTTTCCGATCGTCGGCGACGACCCCGAATGGGAGGTGGCGGTGTCGGTGGCCATCCTGGGTGGCCTGATCGGCGCCTGGTCGGCCAGCATGGTCGGCATTTCCATTCCAAGTCCCAGGCTGCAACGCTTCGAAGGCGCCATCGCGAATGGCCAGATCCTGCTGATGGTGGACCTGCCGCGTTCCCGCGTGCGGGACATCGAGGCGCTGCTGCAGTCCGCGCATCCCGAAGCCCGGTTCGAGGGTGAAGAGCCCCAGGTTCCGGCGTTCCTCTGAAGCGCGAATGAGTTCCTGAGCCTATGCAGAGCCGAGGGAACGCACATGACCATGGCCGTTGCCCTCTTGCTCATCGTGGCCGGCTCGGTGCTGTTTCACGTTTTCAATCCGTGGTGGACGACGCCCCTTGCTTCGAACTGGAAGCTGATGGACGACACCCTCGGCATCACGCTGGCGATCACGGGCATCTTCTTCATCGTCATCAACGTGTTCATTGCCTACATGCTGGTGCGCTTCCGCCATCGCGCGGGGCACCGCGCGGCGCATGAGCCCGAGAACAGGAAACTCGAGCGCTGGCTGATAGGCGGCACCACGGTCGCCATCATGGCGTTGCTGGCGCCCGGTCTCCTGGTGTACGCGAACTATGTCAGGGAGCCCCGCGATGCGCTTGTGCTGGAGGTGCTGGCTCAGCAATGGCAATGGCGTTTCCGCTTCCCGGGCGAGGACGGCAAGCTGGGCGCGACCGATGCGCGCTTCTTCAGCGCTACCAATCCGTTCGGGATCGACCCCGCCGACCGGACCGGGCAGGACGACCTGCTGATCGCAGGCCCCGAGGTGCATTTGCCGCTCGGCAAGCCGGTGCTGGTGCTGATGCGCTCGCACGACGTGCTGCACGATTTCTTCGTGCCGAACTTCCGCGCCCGGATGAACACGGTGCCGGGGCAGGTCAGCCGCTTCTGGTTCACGCCGACCGTCGCGGGCCGCTATGAAGCGCTTTGCGCGCAGCTGTGCGGCGTGGGGCATCCCAACATGCGCGGCCACGTGGTGGTGGAGGACCCGGCGGCGTACGGGGCCTGGCAGGCGGCGCTGCCGACCTTCGCCAAGTCGCAGATCAAGGCGCCCGAGGCCTCGGTCGGTGCCGTGCCGGCTGGCGGCGACGCACGCGTCCAGCAGGGGCGCGCGCTGGCGGATAGCAAGGGTTGCGTGGCCTGCCACACGATCGACGGCAGCCCACGGGTGGGACCGACCTGGAAGGGCCTGTACGGCAAGACCGAAACCATGGCGGACGGCTCCACTGCGCTGGTCGACGAAGCCTTTTTGCGCAGCTTCATCCTCGATCCGCAGGCGCGCCATGTGAAGGGCTTCCCGCCGGTCATGCCCAAAGTCGAGTTGACCGAAGAAGAGCTGGCCGCGCTGGTGGCCTATATCCAGAGTCTGGGCAGCCCGCCGGCGCAGGCTGCCGCCGAACAGAGGGCTCCCCGATGAACTCTCCCGCGCCCACGGGGCACGCCATGCCCCACGACGACGACGCCGGGCATCCCGCGCCGCAAAGTTTCCTCACCCGCTACGTCTGGAGCCAGGATCACAAGGTGATCGCCGTCCAGTACGCCTGCACCGCCATCGCGGTGGGCGTGGTGGGCGTGGTCCTGTCCAACCTGATGCGCCTGCAGCTTGGCTTTCCCGGCCAGTTCGAGTTCATCAACGCCGAGCGCTACTACCAGTTCGTGACCATGCACGGGATGATCATGGTGATCTACCTGCTCACGGCGCTGTTCCTGGGCGGCTTCGGCAACTACCTGATTCCGCTGATGGTGGGGGCGCGGGACATGGTCTTCCCTTACCTCAACATGCTGAGCTTCTGGGTGTACCTGCTGTCGGTGGTGGTCCTGATGGCGAGCTTCTTCGTTGCGGGCGGCCCCACGGGTGCGGGCTGGACGCTGTATCCACCGCAGTCGATCCTGCCCGGCACGCCGGGCCATACCGGGGGCATCATCCTGATGCTGGTGTCGCTGGTGATCTTCATCGTAGCGACCACCATGGGCGGCCTCAACTACGTGACCACCGTGCTGCAGGCGCGCTGCGAAGGCATGACGCTGCTGCGCATGCCGCTCACGGTGTGGGGCATCTTCGTGGCCACCATCCTTGCGCTGCTCGGCTTCCCGGCGCTGTTCGTCAGCGGCGTGATGCTGCTGCTCGACCGGACGGTAGGCACCAGCTTCTTCATGCCGGCGCTGGTGTCGATGGGGCAGCTGACCGGCTACAAGGGCGGCAGCCCGCTGCTGTTCCAGCACCTGTTCTGGTTCTTCGGCCATCCCGAGGTCTACATCGTGGCGCTGCCAGCGTTCGGCATCGTCTCCGACCTGATCAGCGTGCACGCGCGCAAGTGCATCTTCGGCTACCGCATGATGGTGTGGGCCATCATCGCCATCGGCGGACTCAGCGTGGTCGTCTGGGCGCACCACATGTTCGTGAGCGGCATGAATCCGTACTTCGGCTTCTTCTTCGCGACCACGACGCTGATCATCGCGGTGCCCACCGCGATCAAGGTCTACAACTGGCTCCTGACGCTGTGGCGCGGCGACATTCACCTGACGGTGCCGATGCTGTTCGCGCTGTCCTTCTTGTGCACTTTCCTCATCGGAGGACTGACCGGGCTGTTCCTCGGCAACGTGAGCGTGGACATCCCCCTGTCCGGCACCTACTTCGTGGTGGCGCACTTCCACATGGTGATGGGCGTGGCGCCGCTCTTGGTGGTGTTCGGCGGCATCTACCACTGGTTCCCCAAGGTCACCGGCCGCATGCTGGACGACCGGCTCGGAAAGCTGCATTTCTGGATCACCTTCCTCGGCACTTACGCGATCTACTTTCCGATGCACTACCTCGGTGTGCTGGGCATGCCGCGGCGCTATTACAACTTCGACGGCTACGACTTCATTCCGCCTTCGGCATTCACCATGAATGAGTTCATCACTGTGGTCGCGTTGATCGTCGGCGTGGGGCAGTTGCTGTTCATCTTCAACCTTGCCTGGAGTGCCTGGCGCGGCCAGCCGGCCGGCGCCAATCCGTGGCGCGCCGCCTCGCTTGAATGGCAGACGCCCGCCACGCCGCCGGGCCACGGCAACTGGGGCCCGCGGCTGCCGGTGGTCTACAGGTGGGCCTATGCCTACGCAGAGCCGGGTGCGGCGGAAGATTTCATTCCGCAGAACGCGCCACCGCAAGCCGGGCCCGGCAAACCCGAGCCAGAGGGCCAGAGCGAGGCCCCGGGAGCACCGGCATGAGCCCCCGATCGGCCGTTCCGAAGGGGGCTCGCACCGCAGTGCGGAGCACGGAGGTTGCCCAATGACTGCCGCACTGAACCGCTTCCAGGCCAACTCGCCCCACGGCGGCCGCCCTCGCGATGCGCATGCGAGCGCGGCCAGCATTGGCCTGTGGGTCTTCATGGGCGTGGCCACCGCGCTGTTCTCTCTTTTCATCGTCGCCTACGTGATGCGCATGAGCGGTGACGATGCAATCACGATCGCACTGCCGTGGCAACTCTGGCTCAGCTCGGCCCTGCTCGTGGCGGGCAGCGCGGCGCTGCAATGGGCCGTTGGCGCGTCGCGCGGCCGCGATCCGACGCGGGCCCGTCGCCTGCTGCTTGCCGGCGGCTTCTGCGCGGTGGCCTTCCTGGGCGGGCAGCTATGGGCCTGGCAGGCGCTGCTCGGCGCGCAGGTCATGCCGGCCGGCAACCCTGCGGGCAGCTTCTTCTATCTGCTGACCGCCATGCACGGGCTCCACCTCGCGGGTGGGCTGGTCGGGTGGGCATGGACGGCGCAGGCCGCATGGCCCGATCCTGCCGGGGCCGCATGGCGCATTGCGCTGTGCGCGCGCTACTGGCACTTCATGCTGGCGGTGTGGCTGGTGCTGTTCGCACTGCTGGGCTGGGTGACGCCGGACGTGGCGCGCTTCATCTGCGGCACATCCTGAGGAGGCGTTTCATGAACAACACCGCAACCGTCGCAGCAACGCCGTTGACTCCCGAGATCGCCGCCAGCGGCTGGCGCGGGCTGGTTGCCGACTGGTCTTCCGATCGCCAGGCGTTCCACGTCTCGTGGGGCAAGGCGATGATGTGGATCTTCCTGCTCAGCGACACCTTCGTCTTCAGCTGCTTCCTGACCGGCTACATGACGGTGCGCGTCTCGACCACCGTGCCGTGGCCCAACCCGAGCGAGGTGTTCGCGCTCCAGGTAGGGGGCGCCGACATACCGCTGCTGTTGATCGCGATCATGACCTTCGTGCTCATCACCAGCAGCGGCACGATGGCAATGGCCGTCAATTTCGCCTACCGCGGCGACCGCCTGAACGCCGCGACGCTGATGCTCGTGACCGCGACCTTCGGCGAACTCTTCGTCGGCATGCAGGCCTTCGAATGGTCCAAGCTGATCCTCGAAGAGGGCGTGCGGCCGTGGGGCAACCCGATGGGCGCGGCGCAGTTCGGCTCGGCCTTCTTCATGATCACGGGCTTTCACGGGCTCCACGTGTCGGCCGGCGTGGTCTTCCTGTTCGTGGTGGCCTTCAAGCTGATCCGCGGCGACTATGACAAGGCCGGCAATTACCAGATCGTCGAGATTGCCGGCCTGTACTGGCACTTCGTGGACCTGGTGTGGGTGTTCATCTTTGCGCTGTTCTATCTCTGGTGAGGACGACCATGACTCCCGTCTCAGGCCAACAACATCCGATCAGCCTCTATCTCAAGATCTGGGGGCTGCTGTTCGTGCTCAGCGCAATGTCGTACATGGTCGACTACTTCCATTTCGAGGGGTATCTGCGCTGGACCCTGATCATCATTTTCATGTTGCTGAAGGCGGGGTTGATCGTTGCCGTCTTCATGCACATGGCCTGGGAGCGGCTGTCGCTGGTCTATGCCATCCTGGTGCCGCCGCTGTGCCTGCTGGTCCTGGTCTGGCTGATGGCGGAGGAGGCCGGCCACACCCTCCTGACGCGGCTGCTGTTCTTCCACTGACGGCGCTGCCGCCGCTCAGCGCCGAACGATGTAGCGCGTGACCACCGGCTGTGCCTCGCCGATGTGGAATGCGAGCCGGCGCTCCCTCAGGGCCATGTCGCTGGCCGTGGCGCGGTTGAACCGCCGCAGGTGGTCGGTCCACGAGTCGTCGACGATCTGCTCCACATAGCGGCTGGGCTGCGCGATGTCGTGCAGCAGCTCCCAGCCGATCGCGCCCTGGCTCAGGCGCGCGCGGCGGGTCTGCTGCATCACGAGGTGAAATGCCGCGGCGCGCGCCGGCTCGATCAGGTATTCGACCGTGATCACCACGCGGCCGTCTTCCTGCGGCGCCTCGGCCGGCGGGCCGGCGGCCCAGCCGGCTTCGGCGGGGCGGGTGTCGTCTTCGCCGACGCCGTCGGTCACCCAGCGCAGGGCCACCAGCATCAGCAGCGTGCCGCTGGCGGCGGCGATGGCGAGGCTCAAGTAGAGCGACGTGACGGTCGCCACCTGGCCCCAGAGTGCTGCGCCGATCGCGCTCGCACCCATGATCGCCATCTGGTAGGTCGACATGCCGCGTGCGCGCACCCAGTCGGGCAGCGCAAGCTGCGCCGACACCGAGAGCGAATTGGCCACGGTGATCCATGCCATGCCGCCGAAGAACATCGCCGGCACCGCCACCCATGCATTGGGGGCAAAGGCCATCACCGCGGTGGCGAGCGACTGCAGCACCGTGCCGCGCAGCACCAGCTGGTCGCGCGTCAGCGCTTGGCGCAGCCGGGGCAGGAACAGCACCGCGATGATCGCGCCCGAGCCCATGGCGGCCAGCAGCAGCGTGAAGGTGCCGGCACCGCCGCCCTTCAGATTGCGCGCCAGGAGCGGCAGCAACGCGAGCAGGGCCGTGGAGTGGAAGAAGAAGATCGTGATGCGCGAGAGCACCGCCCGCATGCGCTGCGACTGCCAGACGAACTGCACCCCCACGCGCATCGCGCTGATGAGCTTCTCGCGGCCCAGTGGATTGGGCTTGTGCTCGCGCCGCCAGCGCAGCACCACGAAGCCCGAGGCCACCGACAGCACCGCGTTGAGCGCAAATACCCAGACGCTGCCCGCGCTGGCAATCAGCATGCCGGCCGTGAGCGGTCCGATGATGCGCGAGGCGTTCATCGCGATGCCGTTGAGTCCCAGTGCCGCCGGCAGCTGCGGCCGTGGCACCAGCTCGGGCACGATGGCCGAGAACACCGGCCAGCGCAGCGCCAGCCCGATGCCGTTGGCGAACGTAAGCGCCAGCAGGAGCGGCGCGGTCATCATGTCCAGCGCGATGGCCGCGCACAGCACGATGGCCGTGCCCGCGAGCCAGAACTGCGTGGCCACCAGCCAGCGCCGGCGGTCGAGAATGTCGGCCAGCGCCCCGCTGGGCAGGCCCAGCAGGAACACCGGCAAGGTGGAGGCCGACTGCACCAGCGCCACCCAGATGGGCGACGTGGTCAGCGAGGTCATCATCCACGCCGCCGCCACGTCGCTCATCCACATGCAGATGTTGGCAATGAGCCAGGTGCTCCACAGCATGCGGAACACGGGCAGCTTGAGCGGCACGAGCGCCGCAAACTTCGGTGGCTGCGGCCGCGCGGGGGGAATGGGTGTCTCGTCGGGCGATATCGGTGGCATGTGGCCCGATTGTGCCGATGACATCGAGACCGGTCGAAAAACCGGCAATCCGAAGGAGGGGCGTGGCGCCGGCAAGGCGGAGCGCCAGGGCCCGTCGGCCCTTGTGCAGCTAGCGTGCTAGGTGTCCGAGCGGCAGGGCGCTGCTGGCCTTCACCTCGCCCAGCGAGAAGCTGGTGTGCAGGTCCTTCACGTTCGGCAGGTTCATCAGCTGCTGCCGCGCGAAGGCCGAGAAGCCGTTCAGGTCCTGTGCCACCACCTGCAGCTCGAAGGTGCCGGTGCCGCTGATGTAGTGGCAGGCCACCACCTCGGGCATCTTGCGGATCGCCTCTTCCAGCTTGCGGGTGGCTTCATTGGTGACGCGCTCGGTGTCCACGCGCACGAAAGCGAGCACGCCAAGCCCGATCTTGTGGCGGTCGATCTCGGCGTGGTAACCCTTGATGAAGCCGGCTTCTTCCAGCGCGCGCACCCGGCGCCAACAGGGCGCGGCCGAGAGCCCCACGCGCTGCGCAAGCTCGGCGTTGGTCAGGCGGCCGTCGGCCTGCAGTTCTTGCAGGATTGCAAGGTCGAACTTGTCAATGCTTTCCATAATCGGCAATCTTAAGCAAGATTCTTTCTGAAAGGCGGTTTTTAGAGGCGAAGAACGCAAACACCTGTCGCGTACCCCGGCATACACTTTGCGTGATCATGGGCTCGCGCCCTACCGGGCACAGACCCATAGCCAATCAGCCAGGCCCACCAGGCCCTGCCAAACGGAGACAGACACATGAACGCACCGCTGCCCGAGCACATTCGCAAGGCGCTGGAAACCGTCACGCTCGACGACAAGTACTCGCTGGACTATGGCCGCGCTTTCATGAGCGGCGTGCAGGCGCTGGTCAAGCTACCGATGCTGCAGCGCCTGCGCGACAAGCAGGCCGGCAAGAACACGGCAGGCTTCATCAGCGGCTACCGCGGCTCTCCGCTCGGCGGCTACGACCAGGCGCTGTGGAAGGCCAGCAAGTTCCTGAAGGAACAGAACATTGTCTTCCAGCCTGGCGTGAACGAAGAGCTCGCTGCCACGGCTCTATGGGGCACCCAGCAGCTGGGCTTCTCGCCCGCCGGCACCAACAAGTTCGACGGCGTCTTCGGCATCTGGTACGGCAAGGGCCCGGGCGTGGACCGCTGCTCCGACGTCTTCAAGCACGCCAACATGGCGGGCACCACCGAATGGGGCGGCGTGATCGCGGTGGCGGGCGACGACCACATTTCGAAGAGCAGCACGGCCGCGCACCAGAGCGACCACATCTTCAAGGCTTGCGGCACGCCGGTGTTCTTTCCGACCAACGTGCAGGAAATTCTCGACCTGGGCATCCACGCCTTTGCCTTGAGCCGCTTCTCGGGGGTCTGGTCGGGCATGAAGACGATCCAGGAAATCGTGGAGTCGAGCGCGACGGCCATGATCGACCCGGACCGCGTCGAGATCGTCATTCCCACCGATTTCCAGATGCCGCCCGGCGGCCTGCACATCCGCTGGCCCGACCACGCGCTGGAGCAGGAAGCCCGGCTCATGCACTACAAGTGGTATGCCGCGCTGGCCTACATCCGCGCCAACCGGCTGAACCACAACGTGATCGAAGGTCCGAACGACCGCTTCGGCATCATGGCCAGCGGCAAAGCCTACAACGACACCCGCCAGGCCCTGATCGACCTGGGCCTGGACGACGCCACCTGCCGCCAGCTGGGCATCCGGCTGCACAAGGTGGGCGTGGTGTGGCCGCTCGAGGCGCAGCTCACGCGCGACTTCGCCACCGGCCTGCAAGAGATTCTGGTGGTGGAAGAAAAGCGCCAGGTCATCGAATACCAGCTGAAGGAAGAGCTCTACAACTGGCGCGCCGACGTGCGCCCCACCGTGCTCGGCAAGTTCAACGAGCTCGACGGCGATTTTTCCGGCGGCGAATGGGCCATGCCCAATCCCACCGCCAACACGCTGCTGCGCGCCAACGCCGACCTGAACCCGGCACTCATCGCCAAGGCCATTGCACAGCGCCTTCGCAAGCTCGGCATCCTGGACCAGGCCGGCGCCGACATGCATGCGCGCATCGATGCGCAGATGGCCATCCTCGAAGCCAAGGAGCGCTCGATGGAAGTGCTCAAGGTGGGCGGCGTGCAGGGCGCCGACCGCCAGCCCTGGTTCTGCTCGGGCTGCCCGCACAACACCAGCACCGTGGTGCCCGAAGGCTCGCGCGCGATGGGCGGCATTGGCTGCCACTTCATGGCCACCTGGATGGACCGTTCCACCATCGGCTTCACGCAGATGGGCGGCGAGGGCGTGCCGTGGGTGGGCCAGCAGCCTTTCACCACCGACCAGCACATCTTCGCGAACCTGGGTGACGGCACGTACTTCCACAGCGGCCTGCTCGCCATCCGGCAGAGCATCGCGGCGGGCGTGAACATCACCTACAAGATTCTCTACAACGACGCGGTGGCCATGACCGGCGGCCAGCAGGTCGGCGAGCGGCCCGAAGGCCACTCGGTGCTGCAGATTGCCGAAAGCCTGCATGCCGAAGGCGCCAAGAAGGTCGTCATCGTGACCGACGAGCCCGAGAAGTACGAAGGCGTGAACATCCCCGGCGACCACGTAGCGGTGAAGCACCGCGACCTGCTCGACGAGATCCAGCGCGAGTTCCGCGAGATCGCCGGCACCACCGCCATCATCTACGACCAGACCTGCGCCACCGAGAAGCGCCGCCGCCGCAAGCGGGGCACGGCCGTCGATCCGGCAAAGCGCGTGGTCATCAACGACCTGGTCTGCGAAGGCTGCGGCGACTGCAGCGTGAAGAGCAACTGCCTGTCGGTCGAGCCCCTCGAAACCGAGTTCGGCCGCAAGCGCACCATCAACCAGAGCAGCTGCAACAAGGACATGAGCTGCCTCAAGGGCTTCTGCCCCAGCTTCGTCACGGTCGAAGGCGGTCAGCTCAAGAAAAAGTCCAGGAACAAGGCCGATTCGCCGCTCGAGCTCGGTCCGTTGCCGGAACCGGCCGTGCCGGCGCTGGCGCAAGACCAGGTGTGGGGCATCGTGGTGGCTGGTGTCGGCGGCACGGGCGTCATCACCATTGGCCAGCTGCTGGGCATGGCGGCGCACATCGAGGGCAAGGGCATCGTCACGCAAGACGCGGCCGGCCTGGCGCAAAAGGGCGGCGCCACCTGGAGCCACGCGCTCATCGGCGCATCGCAGGACGCGATCCGGACCACGCGCGTGGGCACCGCCGCGGCCGACCTGATCCTGGCAGCCGATCCGCTGGTGGCCGTGAACGCCGAAACCCTGGCCCGCATGCGCGAGGGCCGCACGCACGTGGCGCTCAACACGCACAGCACGCCGACGGCCGCCTTCGTGCGCAACGCCAACTGGGTGAATCCGCAGGACGACTGCGCGAACCAGATCGCGCGCGTCGTGGGCGCCGAGGCGCTCGGCACCTTCGACGCCGATGCCGCCGCTACCACGCTGATGGGCGACAGCCTCTACGCCAATCCGATGCTGCTGGGCTTTGCCTGGCAAAAGGGCTGGATCCCGCTGGCGCTGGAGTCGCTGATGCGCGCCATCGAACTCAACGCCGTGGCCATCGACAACAACAAGGCCGCCTTCGCATGGGGCCGCCAGGCGGCCGCGAATCCGGCCGCGCTGCAAAAGCGCGTGCGCCCTGGCCAGGTGGTCGAGTTCAAGAAGCGCGAAACCGTCGACAGCCTGGTGGCGCGCCGGGTCGAATTTCTCACGGGCTACCAGAACGCGGCCTACGCCGACGAGTACCGTCAGTTCGTGGGCAAGGTCCGGCAGGCCGAATCGGTACTGGGCAAGACAGCGCTCGCCGAAACGGTGGCCCGCTACCTGTTCAAGCTCATGGCCTACAAGGACGAATACGAGGTGGCGCGCCTGCACACCGACCGCGCCTTCCTCGACCGGGTAGAAGGCATGTTCGAAGGCCAGATGGGCAAGGACTTCAAGCTCAACTACCACCTGGCGCCGCCCATCATCGCCAAGAAGAACAACAAGGGCGAACTACAAAAGCAGAAGTTCGGCCCCTGGATGCTCACCGGCTTCAGGCTGTTGGCGCGGCTCAAGGGCCTGCGCGGCACGGCGTTGGACATCTTCGGACGCACCGAAGAACGCAAGACCGAGCGTGCGCTCATCGGCGAGTACCGCGCCGCCATCGACGAGGTGATTGCCGAACTCAACGCCGAGAACCACGCGCTGGCGCTGGAGATTGCCAGCCTGCCCGAGCAGATCCGCGGTTACGGCCACGTGAAGGATCGCAACCTGGCTGCTGCCCGCACCCGCTGGAGCGAGCTGCTCGCCAAGTGGCGCAACCCGCAGCCGGTGCAGCGCTCGGCCGCCTGAGTTTCTGAAGGAAGGCGCCCGCGGCGGCCGGCCGGCTGCCGCGGCTGCCATTCAAAGAACGCTGCTATTCAAAGAAGAGCAGAGGAGGCGCGGCTGGCGCCCCTGGAAAGCCCTGCCCCCCGCGCCGGATAAGCGCGGAGCGCGGGGCGTTGCCACGAATACAATGCCCGGTGCTGTTCGCGGCCGATGCCGCTTCAAGCGCTGGTTCGCAGCCTTTTTCACAGGGCCGCGGAACCGCGAGCCCTGCTCGCGCTTCTGACATTACTCTTCTCTCTGCTGGAGACTCTCTTGTTCATTTCCTCTGCTTTCGCCCAAACCGCGCCCGCTGCTTCCGGTGGTGGCGACATGTTGTCCTCGCTCGGCAGCATGCTGCCCCTGGTGCTGATGTTCGTGGTGCTGTATTTCGTCATGATCCGCCCGCAAATGAAGCGCCAGAAAGAAGCCCGGGCCATGATCGAAGCCCTCGCCAAGGGCGATGAGGTGGCCACCGCCGGCGGCGTGCTCGGCAAGATCACCTCCATCGGCGACCAGTACCTCGGCCTTGAAATCGCCAATGGCGTGGAAGTCAAGATCCAGCGCAGCGCTGTGGTCCAGGTCCTGCCCAAGGGCGCTGTCAAGCAGTAATCAAAATCAAAGCGCGACCGGTCTTGCGCTTTGTGCGCAAGGCCTCAAGTCACGCCGTGTCTCGTTTCTGAAAAGCGCTTTCTCATGAACCGTTATCCGGTCTGGAAGTACGCGATCCTCGTGATCGTGCTGCTTGTGGGGTTGATCTATTCCCTGCCCAATTTCTTCGGCGAAGCACCGGCGGTGCAGGTGTCCGCGGCCAAGTCGACCGTCAAGGTCGACGCGGCCACGCAGGCGCGGGTCGAGGAGGCGCTGAAAACAGCGGGTGTCGTGCCCGACCGGTTCACGCTCGAGGGTGGCTCGCTGCGCGCGCGCTTCGCCACCGCCGACGAGCAGATCAAAGCGCGCGATGCGGTGCAGCGCGCGCTGGTGCCCGATCCGGCAGATCCTTCCTACGTGGTGGCGCTCAACCTGGTTTCGCGTTCGCCGGCCTGGCTCACGGCGCTGCACGCGTTCCCGATGTACCTCGGCCTCGACCTGCGCGGCGGTGTCGACTTCCTGCTGCAGGTCGACATGAAGGGCGCCATCGACAAGAAGGCCGAGTCCTTCGCGGGCGACCTGCGAACGACCTTCCGCGACAAGAGCATCCGCGGCACTTCGGTGAACCGCAACGGCCAGACGATCGAGGTTTCGTTCCGCGACGCGGCCGCGCTGCAAACTGCCAAGCAGCTGATCCAGGACCAGTTCCAGGATCTCACGACCACCGACACCCAGGACGGCAACGTCTGGCGCCTCACGGCCACCATCAAGCCTGAAGCCGCGCGCCGGCTGCAGGATGCGGCCCTGAAGCAGAACATCACCACCCTGCACAACCGCATCAACGAACTCGGCGTGGCCGAGCCGGTGATCCAGCAGCAGGGCCTCGACCGCATCGTGGTGCAGCTTCCCGGCGTGCAGGACACGGCCAAGGCCAAGGACATCCTGGGGCGCACCGCCACGCTCGAAATGCGCCTGGTCGATGAAAGCCCCGAAGGCCGCGCGGCCGAACTGAGCGGCGGCCCGGTGCCCTTCGGCTCCGAGAAATTCTTCGAACGCGACGGCCGTCCGGTGATCGTGAAGAAGCAGGTGCTCGTCACCGGCGAAAACCTCACCGACGCGCAGCCCGGCTTCGACCAGCAGACCAACCAGCCCAAGGTCGACCTGACCATGGACGCCAAGGGCGGCCGCATCATGCGCGACGTGAGCCGCGAGAACTTCAAGAAGCGCATGGCCATGCTGATCTTCGAGAAGGGCAAGGGCGAAGTGCTCACGGCCCCGTCGATCAACGGGGAGCTCGGCAACCGCTTCCAGATTTCGGGCTCGATGAACGTGGTCGAGGCCAATGACCTCGCGCTGCTGCTGCGCGCCGGCTCGCTGGCCGCGCCGATGGAAATCATCCAGGAACGCACCATCGGCCCGAGCTTGGGCGCCGACAACATCGAGAAGGGCTTCAAGAGCGTGATGTATGGCTTCTTGGCCATCATGGTGTTTATGTGCGCCTACTACGCACTGTTCGGCCTGTTCTCGTCGATTGCGCTGGCCGTCAACCTGATGCTGCTGGTGGCCATTCTCTCGATGCTGCAGGCTACGCTCACGCTGCCCGGCATCGCGGCCATGGCGCTGGCCATCGGCGTGGCCATCGACTCCAACGTGCTCATCAACGAGCGCGTGCGCGAAGAACTGCGCAACGGCGCTTCGCCGCAGGCGGCCATCCATGCCGGCTACGACCGCGCCTGGGGCACCATTCTGGATTCCAACGTGACCACGCTGATCGCCGGCATTGCCTTGCTGGCCTTCGGCTCCGGGCCGATTCGCGGCTTTGCGGTGGTGCACTGCATCGGTATCGTCACCTCGATGTTCTCCGCCGTGTTCTTCTCGCGCGGCCTCGTCAACTTCTGGTACGGCCAGAAGAAAAAGCTCAAGACGGTGTCGATCGGCACTGTGTGGCGGCCCAAGACCGACGGCAACGCCGTGGCCGAAGGCAAGTAAAGGTCAAGGACAAGCGCCATGGAATTCTTCCGCATCCACAAGACCATCCCGTTCATGCGCCACGCGTTGGTGCTGAACATCATCTCCTTCGTCACCTTCGCGCTGGCGGTGTTCTTCCTGCTGCACCGCGGTCTGCACCTGTCGGTGGAGTTCACGGGCGGCACCGTGATGGAAGTGGCCTACCAGCAGTCCGCAGACATCGGCAAGGTGCGCGAGGCCATCGGCAAGCTCGGCTATCCGGACGTGCAGGTGCAGAGCTACGGCACCTCGCGCGACGTGCAGATCCGCCTGCCTGCGCAAAAGGGCATGAACTCCGACCAGCAGAGCGCGCAGGTGATGCAGGCTCTCAAGGCGGTCGACCCGTCGGCCACGCAGCGCGGCATCGAGGTCGTCGGCCCGCAGGTGGGCGACGAGCTCACCACCAACGGCCTCAAGGCGCTGGGCATGGTGGTGGTGGGCATCATGATCTACCTGGCGTTCCGCTTCGAATGGAAGTTCGCCGTGGCCACCGTGCTGGCCAACCTGCACGACGTGGTGATCATCCTGGGGTTCTTTGCGTTCTTCCAGTGGGAGTTCTCGCTCGCGGTGCTGGCGGCGGTGCTGGCGGTGCTGGGTTACTCGGTCAACGAGTCGGTCGTGATCTTCGACCGCGTGCGCGAGAATTTCCGCCGCTACCGCAAGATGAACACGGTCGAGATCATCGACAACGCGATCACCTCGACCATCAGCCGGACCATCATCACGCACGGCTCGACGCAGCTGGTGGTGCTCTCGATGTTCTTCTTTGGCGGCCCGACGCTGCACTACTTCGCGCTGGCGCTGACCATCGGCATCCTGTTCGGCATCTATTCGTCGGCCTTTGTCGCGGCAGCCATTGCCATGTGGCTCGGCGTCAAGCGCGAGGATCTCGTCAAGGGCCCGGTCAAGCGCGACGGCGGTCCGGACGATCCGAACGCCGGCGCGGTGGTCTGACCCCCACCGAATTCGAGAGAAACGCGCCGCGCGATCCAGCGAAAATGCCGCAGGTGATGCACACTTGTGCGGTTGCGTTTCCCGAAGCAAGCTCCCGGTTGTCGCCAACCCACAGAGCCCCACTGGTCTTCCCGATCCTTCAATGAGCATTGCGCGGTCCGCCTCTTCCCTGCAGCTCGCACGCGAAACGCGCGAGCGCTTCGTTCTGGCGACCGGGGGCGTGTTCGCCCCGGTGGCGCAAGCCATCAGGGACCGCCTGACGCAACAGGCTTCGGAAATGGGCAATGCGCGTTCCATGCAGGAGAGCCGCGATGACTTCGTGGCCTTCCAGGCCCAGGCCTCCCACTGGGTGGCGCTTGCACAATCGGGCTGGCGCAAGTCGGCCGGTGCTGCCGGCGCGGCGCACGGTGTGTCGTCGAACGCGAAGCTGCGGCTCGAGCTCATCGACGACGACGCGATGGAGAGCAGTATTCTTGCATCGCGCCTGGCGCAGGTGATCCACGACAAGGCCAGCTTCGAACTCAGCGACCTTCGGCTGCGCATCCAGCACCTGGAAGGCTCCAGCGAACTCGACGCCAACGACGTGCTCCGGCCCGAATCGCTGGCCAAGCTGCTGGTCGACCAGTGGCTGGCCGCCGGCTTGAGCCGTACGCTGTGGGCGCGGGTGCAGGACACCGTGCAGCAGCAGCTCGTCGGCGTGGTCGTCAAGGCCTACGAAGACGCCAACGCGTTCCTGATTTCGCAGGGTGTGATGCCCGAGATCGATCTCAAGAGCTTTGTCCGGCGCACGGGCGCTTCCGGCAGCGGTGCGGGTGGCGGCGGGCCTTCGACGGTGCCCGGGTCTCCGTACGCCGCCGCTGCGCCGCAGGCTGCGGGCGCGCCCCAGGCCGCTGGCGCCGTGCACCGGCAAGGCTTCGATGCGCCGTCGCAGCCGCGAGGGTTCGCGCCTTCGGTACCGGCGATGACCACCGGCGGTTCGCCCTTGATGCTCGCCCGCCAGCGCGCGCAGACGGCGCTCCTGAGCCTCAAACGCTTCGTGGCCGCCCGCATCGGCGCAGACGTGTCCAACGCCTCCTCCTCCCCGACGACAACCGGAATGGATGGACGCGAGCCAGGTGCCGGACCGGGCATCGCCGGCGGGGCTTCTTCGCGCGCTGCCTCCAAGACCTTTGCGGGACTCATTGCCGAAGCCGAAGCCGCCTACAGGATGGCCGCCACGCAGTACATGGATGGTTCCGGGGAGCAGCAGGCCACCGTCATCCAGCAGGCTTCGGTCGACCTGCGGCGGCGCAGCGCGGAACTCAAGAAAAGGGCGCCGACCACTGCCGACAAGGCCACGGTCGAGATCGTGGCGCTCATGTTCCAGGCCATCCTCGCGGAAGAGCGCATTCCTTTCTCGGCGCGTGTCTGGTTTGCGCGGCTGCAAATGCCCGTGCTGCGCGTGGCCATTGCCGAACCCGAATTCTTCGGCACGCTGCAGCACCCGGCACGCATGCTGATCGACCGCATGGGCTCCTGCGTGATGGGCTTCGATGCGGCCGCCATCTCGGGCAGTGCGCTCGAGGGCGAGATCCGGCGCGTGGTGCAGGTGATCGAACAGTACCCGGAGACCGGCCAGCGCGTTTTCAAGCTGGTGTTCGACGAGTTCGTCGCATTCCTGAGCCGCTATCTCACGCAGAGCGACGCCACCCAGCGCGTCATGAGCGTGGCGCAGCAGGTCGAGCAGAAGGAAACGATGGCGATCCAGTACACCATCGAGCTGCGCAAGATGCTCAACGACATGCCGGTGCGCGAAGAGATCCGCGAGTTCCTCTTCAAGGTCTGGGCCGAGGTGCTGGCAATTGCCGCGTTGCGCTATGGCGCACAGGGCGAGCAGACGGTGATGCTCAAGCGCGTGGCCTCCGAACTGGTGTGGGCCGCAAGCGCCAAGCCCAACCGCGCCGACCGCGCCCGCGTGATCCAGGACCTGCCGCAGCTGCTGCAGCGCCTGCGCCTGGGCATGACCTTGCTCGGCATCATCGACGAGCCGCAAGAAGTGCACATCAAGACCATCGGTGCGACCCTGTCCGATGCCTTCCTCTCCAAAACCGAAGCCATTCCCGCGGCCAAGATCGAGGCCATGGCCGAGCGCCTGGCGCACCTGGAAGATTTCGTCAGCGACGACGGCGGCGCCTCCAGCCTGCCGCTCGACGCGAACAGCATCGAATTGCTGCTGGGCATGGATGCGGCTTCGATCGAGGTGGTGGCCGACATCGCGGGCGGCGCCCCGGCCGAAGACATGCTGGCGTGGGCCCACGAACTCGAGGTGGGCAACTGGTTCATGCTCGATCACAACGACCGCGTGAGCCAGGTGCAATTCGTTTGGCGCAGCGACCGCAAGCAACTGCACCTGTTTGCAACGGCCGACGGCCGCAGCTTCCTGATTCAGGTCGGCCGGCTGGCCAACTACCTGCAGGCCGGGCTGCTGGTGCCCGCCGAGGAAGAAACCCTCACGGTGCGCGCTACGCGCGAGGCGCTGGCCAAGCTGGATGCCAATCCAGAACGGCTGTTGAACTAGCGCTTAGTGCGCTACGCGGCCTTCGCGGCTTTCGCAGAGCTCGTCGAGCACCAGCGCGTCAGGCTCGATACCCGTGCTCCAGTGCACCATCAGCACGATGATCTTGAGCTCGTCGAGCGCGACCGGGTCGCCCGGCGCGGCCATGGCCCGTTCGACGACGATCTCGCGCAAGCCGCAAGACAGCACGTCCGACGACTCGAGAAAGCGGATGAAACCGAGGCAATCGGCGCCCAGGTGCTCCTGCTCGGCCTGCGAATAGACCCGCATGGCGTTGTCCGACTGCGGCAAGGCGGGCTCCGGTGCGCCGCGCAGCGTGACCGTGGCGACCGCCTCGTCGATGGCGCTTCGCTCGAATTGCAAGCCCTGCGTTGCAAGGCTCAGGCCGTCGAGCCATTGCAGCGCATCGCGAATTTCTTCTGCCTCGAAACCGTGCGCGCTGAGCTTGCGGCCCAGTTGTCCGGGTTCAGGGCAGGCATCGCCGCGCCAATAGTTTTCGTAGACAAACACGAGCACTTCGAACATGAGCCCAATATAGCCGAAGCCGGTCGTCCGCCCGCAAGCTTTGCGTGCTGGGCTCGGCAGACCAGGGGCTATGCCGCCGCAGCTCTTTGAAACAGACCGCCGGGCAGCCGCGCGACATGGCCGTCGAGCTCGAGTTCGAGCATCTTGGCCTGCAGCGCCGCGGCGCTCCAGCCGGTGCGCGCGCTCAATGCGTCGAGGCTCACGGGGTCGAAGCCGAGCGCTTCCAGAAGCGGATTCTCCGGTCCGATGGAGGAAGCCGGATCTTTCGTGTCCGCGTTCTCGAACAAACCCGGCGCGGCGCCGCCGGCCGCGCGCAGCGCCGGCAATTCTTCGAGGATGTCGTTCACCGATTCGACCAGCTTCGCACCCTGGCGGATCAGCGCATGGCAGCCGCGCGATTGCGGCGAGTGGATCGATCCTGGAATGGCGAACACTTCCTTGCCTTGCTCCGAGGTGAGCCGGGCGGTGATCAGCGAGCCCGATTGCAGCGCGGCCTCGACCACCAGCGTGCCGCGGGCCAGGCCGGCGATCAGGCGGTTGCGCTTCGGAAAATTTTGCGTGAGCGGGGGCGTGCCGAGCGGCAGCTCGCTCACGATCAACCCGTTCGCCATGATGCGATGCGCCAGGTCGCGGTGCCGGGCGGGATAGACGCGGTCGAGGCCGGTTCCCACCACGGCCACCGTGGCAAGCCGCGGCGCGTCTCCGGCGGCATCGAGCGCGCCCTGGTGTGCGGCCCCGTCGACGCCTAGCGCCAGCCCGGACACCACGGGCAAGCCGGCTTCGCCCAGTGCCCGCCCAAAGGCGCGGGCGTTCGCCGCGCCCTGCGGTGTGGGGTTGCGGCTGCCCACCACTGCAATGCTGTTGTCGAGCTGCGTCAGGTCGAAGGCCGCGGCGCCGAGCACATAGAGCATGAGCGGCGGGTCGGCCATTTCGAGCAGCGACGCGGGGTAGCCCGCATCGCCCAGCGTCACCAGGCGGCGCGTCGTGGCGCCGTCATCGGCGGTAGGCTGCAGCCATTGCCAGGTCTGGTCGATCTGGGCCTGGAGGCCGTGCGGCGCCTGCTGCAAGGCATCGGCTTGTGCCGCCGACACGACTTGCCGGAGCGCGGCGCTGGTCTCCGCAAAAATTTTCTCGGGCAGGCCGAAGGCCGCCAACAGCCGGCGCGCGGCCCCGTCGCCGATGCCCGGCGTCAGTGAAAGCCGCAGCCAGCCTGCGAGTTCTGCGCGTTCCAAATGAATGAAAGCGAAAAGTTCAGGGGTTGACGAGGAAGTCGCCGGCGCGCGGGGTGTCGGTGATTTCGAGCACCAGCGCGTACGACACCTTTTCGAACGGCCGGAACACCATCAGGAGGCCGATGCGCTCGTTCGGGAGCTTGATCGTTTCCTTGCGCTCGCCGGTCCGGTCGAGAATGGTTTCGCCGTTCTTCAGAATGGCCAGCACATGGCCGCTGTCGACGCCATCGCGGGTGCCCTTGTTGATGGCCACCACCTGGTTCTGGGCCGCGAACTGCACCGCGTTGCCGTAGACCGAGATGATTCGGCCTTCGACTTGCGTGGAGGGCGCGCGCGGCACGTAGCTCAGGAGCTGGCGCGGCGGCTCTGGCAGCAGGCGGTCGCCGGCGCGGATCTCCTCGCGCGCCGCGATGATGTCGATGCTGGCCGGCACCACGGTGATGACGTCCTTGTCCTTCTGGGTCTCGACCGTGGTCGATTCACCGCGCTTGAGCTGCGCCTTGCCGAGGTACTGCGCCTCGTAGCCGAGGATTTCGCCGGTTCCCGGGTCCTTGAGCGGCGTGGCGCTGCGGAACACGCGGAAGTTCTTCAACGGGCCCGGCGCTTCGAGCAGCGGCGTCTCGGCATTGCCGCGCGCATAGGCACGGTCGCCGCGCGACAGCAGCACGCGGCTGTCGTTGCCGGCCACGATGCGCGGCGCGCTTTGCAGCGTGTCGGAATCCACCACGATCGGCTCGCTCAGGAAGGGCTCGATGACACTCGGATTGAGCGTGGGCAGCGCCATGCCGGCCAGCGAATCGAAGCGCGTGCGCGGCGACAGCTTGATGGTCCCGCCGTCGCCGCTGCCCCCCGCGCCACGGCGCATCGTCAGCCGTGCGCGGCCGCCGGTCTTGTCCAGGTACAGCACCTGGCCTGGGTAGATACGATGCGGATTGGCGATCTCGCTGATGTTCATGCCCCAAAGTTCCGGCCAGCGCCAGGGGCGCAGCAGGTAGAGGCGCGAAATGGCCCACAGCGTGTCGCCGGGCTTGACCGTGTATTCGTCAGGCGCAGTGGGCGCGAGTTCGCTCAACGGAACGCCGTTCTGGGCGGTCTGCTGGGCAGTTGCGCGCTGCTGCGGGGTGACGGGATAGTTTTGCGCCCACGCCGTCGTGCCGCTGCTGATCACTGCAAGGGCTGCCAACGTGGCGAAAAGGTGCGTGCGCTGGCGGACAGGGGTTCGGAGCTTTTTCATGTCTGGATGGGTGAGCGCACCAAGTATCGGTGCACATACGAATCTCACAATTTGCTACGAATTCTGCGCCCGAAGCCCTTGGGAGGGCAACGTTTTCAGGCGATCCCGGCTCATCGCGTCGCGGAATTGGCGAAAATAGCCACAACTTTCCCCCTTTTTCATGGCCAAACGAATCATTCTGAGTTACCCGGACAAGCGCCTGCACACGGTGGCCAAGCCGGTGCAGGGCGTGGACGCACGCATCAAGGCGCTGGTTGCCGACATGCTGGAGACCATGTACGACGCCAGCGGCATCGGACTGGCCGCGACCCAGGTCGACGTGCATGAACGGCTGGTCGTCATAGATGTTTCCGAGGAGCGCAACGAGCCGATCGTTCTCATCAACCCCGAGATTATCTGGGCCAGCGACGAAAAAGTGCTGAACGAAGAGGGTTGCCTGTCGGTGCCCGGCATCTACGACGGCGTCATGCGCTCCACGTCGGTCAAGGTTCAGGCGCTGGACGAGAATGGCGAAATGCGCACCATCGAGGCCGATGGCCTGCTGGCGGTGTGCGTCCAGCACGAGCTAGACCACCTGCTGGGCAAGGTGTTCGTCGAATACCTGTCGCCGCTCAAGCGCAACCGCATCAAGAGCAAGCTGCTCAAGCAGCAGCGGGAAGAGGCCAAAGAGGGCCGGGCGTGACCATGCCGTCCCTGCGGCCCTGGGCTTGCCTGCTTGCCGCGGGTTTCTTCGTCGTCCTGGCCAGCTGCGCCAGCGAACCGACGCGCATCGTTCCCGGGACCACCGCCGCCGAAACTCTGCAACGCCTCGGCGCGCCCACGGGCCGCTATCCGCTCAACGGCGGCGGGGAGCGGCTCCAGTATTCGCGCATGCCGGCGGGTTTCGAAGTCACCGACATCGACGTCGACGCTTCGGGCAAGGTGGTTTCCGTCACCCAGGTGCTCAACGAGGCACGCTTCGGCCACGACATCAAGGTCGACCAATGGCGCCAGAACGACGTGCTCGCCTTCTATGGCCGGCCTTATGAAACCAGCCGCGTCAGCTCCTTCGACGGCACCGTCTGGACCTGGCGCTACAAGGCAGTGAACGAGCGCCGCATGCTCTATATCTACATCGATCCGACGGGCGTGGTTCGCCGCTATCACACGGGGGACGATCTCGAACTCGATCGGATCCGCGATTGACCCCGCTGAAAGTCGTTTTCGCGGGCACGCCCGAGTTCGCGCGCGTCGCGCTCGAAGCCATTGCCGCCGCCGGCCATGAAATCACGCTGGTGCTGAGCCAGCCCGACCGGCCCGCGGGCCGCGGCATGAAGCTGCAGGCTTCGCCCGTCAAGCAATGCGCCGTGGCCAACCACTGGCCGGTGGCGCAGCCACGCAGCCTGCGCCTGGACGGCAAGTACCCGGAAGATGCCTCGGCCGCACGCGAGGCCCTTCTAGCAGCGCAGCCCGACGTGATGGTGGTCGCCGCCTATGGGCTCATCCTGCCGCATTGGGTGCTCGATCTGCCGAAGTTCGGCTGCCTCAACATCCACGCCAGCCTGTTGCCGCGCTGGCGCGGCGCAGCGCCAATCCACCGCGCCATCGAAGCCGGTGACGCCCAGACCGGCATCACCATCATGCAGATGGACGCCGGCCTGGACACGGGCGACATGCTGCTGCGCGAAGCGGTCGACATCGGCGGCGACAACACCGCCCGCCTGCACGACCGCCTGGCCGAGCTGGGCGGCCGCATGATCGTCCAGGCGCTGGCCAGCATCGGCCAGTTGACGCGCACGCCGCAGCCGACCGATGGCGTCACCTATGCCAACAAGGTCGAGAAGCACGAAGCCCAGATCGACTGGAACCAGCCCGCCGAGGCCATCGTGCGGCGCATTCGCGCATTCGATCCCTTTCCGGGCGCCAACAGCCCGCTCGACGGCGAGACCATCAAGCTCTGGTCCGCGCACGCGGTCGCGGCCGAAGTGTCGGCCGCGCCGGGCACTCTCCTGGCCGTGACCGACGCCGGCGTGGCGGTGGCGGCGGGCGACTCCATCGTGATGGCGACCGAACTCCAGCGTCCCGGCGGCAAGCGCCTGGCCGTGGCCGATTTCCTGCGCGGCTTCGACCTGAAGCCCGGGCAGCGCTTCGGCTGATGTTCCTGTCCGCCGCCATCCGCCGCCGCCCGGAATTTCGCGCGGGCATGCGCGATATGTCGTCGGCCGCGCTGGGCATCGGCGCCTGGGGCCTGATGACGGGCGTGGCCATGGTCAAGTCGAACATGAGCGTGCTCGAGTCGGTGGCCATGACGCTCTTGGTCTACGCCGGCAGCTCCCAGCTTGCGGCCATTCCGCTGCTGTTCGCGGGCGCGCCCGCCTGGGTGATCTTGGCCACGGGCTTTTGCGTCAACCTGCGCTTCGTGGTGTTCAGCCTGCACCTGCGGCCCTACCTGATGCACATGCCGCGCTGGCGCCGCATGACGCACGGCTATCTCACGGCCGACCTTAGCTACGCCCTCTTCACAAGAAAATACCCCCATCCGCCGCTCGTCGGCGATGAGCAGAAGGCTCAGGAGGCCTACCTCACCGGCAACTACTTCGTGACCTGGTGCTCCTGGATGGGAATGAGCCTCCTGGGCATCGCACTGGCCAATTTCATTCCGCAGAACTGGGGACTCGGCTTTGCTGGCGTGCTGAGCCTGGTGGCGATCGTCTGCTCGATGGCGACCACGCGGCTGCGTGTGCTGGCCGCGCTGATTGCCAGCGTCACCGCCGTGGCCGCCTATGCCCTGCCGCTCAAGCTCAACATCGTGGTGGCCATCGGCGTGGCGGTGCTGCTGTGCTTCTGGCTCGAAAAGCAGTTCGGGCTCGACCCCGACGCGGAGGACGACAAGTGAGCGCGACCACCGACTGGTGGACCCTGGGCGTGATCGTCGGCCTGGCCGCGGTCACCGTGCTCACCCGCTGCTTCTTTTTCATTCTCGACCGGCCCTGGGGCCTGCCCGAGTGGGCGCATCGCGCCTTGCACTACGCACCGGCCGCCGCGCTCGCGGGCGTGATCGCACCCGAGATCGTGATGACCCAGGGCCACCTCATCACCACGCTGCACGACGCCCGCCTGTACGCCGCAGTGGTCGGCGCCGCTTACTACTACTGGCGGCGCGGCGTGTTCGGCACGATGCTGGCGGGCATGGCGGTGTACCTGCCCTTGCACCTGGGGCTCGGCTGGTAGCCGGCGGCCGCCGCCGGGCCGCCCCAAGGCGGGCCGCGCCTCCCCCTCGGGGGGTGGAGTTACACGCAGCGAAGCGGAATGAAAAGCCGGGGGGCTCTTTCAATCCAGTTTCACGCCGGCGGCCTGGATGATCTTGCCCCAGCGCTCGCTTTCGGCGCGCGAGAGCTTGTAGAACTCCTGCGGCGTGCCCGGAAGTGGCTCGAAGCCGAATTCCGCGAACAGTTTCGCCACCTTCGGTGCCTTCATCGCCTTGTGCAGTTCGCCGTTGATGCGCGCCACCGCGTCGGGCGGCATGCCGGCCGGGCCAATCAGGCCGTGGAAGGCATAAGCATTGACATCGTTGAAGCCGGCTTCCATGAAGGTCGGCACGTCGGGCAGTGCGCTGGCGCGCTGCGGCAGCGCGATCGCGAGCACGCGCACCTTGCCCGCCTTGATGATCGGCAGGCCCGAAGCCAGGTCGAGCATCATCGTCGGCACCTGGCCGCCCATCACGTCGGTCATGGCGGGCGCGGCGCCCTTGTAGGGCACGTGCGTGATGTTGACCCCCGCCTTCTGCTTGAAGAGCTCCATCGCCATGTGGTGCGGCGAGCCGTTGCCCGGCGAGGCGTAGCTCACCTTCTCCGGGTTGGCCTTCACGTAGCGCACGAACTCGGCCACGTTCTTCGCGGGAAAGTCGGGGTGCACGACCAGCGCCACCGGAAAGCGGCCGATGGTGCCGATGTACGTGAAATCGCTCGCGGGCTTGTAGGGCAGCTTGGCGAACATGTGCTCGTTGAAGAGCAGCGCCGCGTTCTCGGCCTGCATGATCGTGTAGCCGTCGGGCTTGGCCTGCATCAGCACCGACACGCCGATGTTGGTGGATGCGCCCGGCCGGTTGTCAATGATCAGCGGCTGCCCGAGCGATGGCTGCATCGCCTCCGCCAGCGCCCGCGCAAGGTTGTCGGTACCGCCGCCGGCCACGTAGGGCACGATCCATTTCACGGGCTGGCTCGGGTAGGCCGCCGGCTGCTGCGCGGATGCAAAGGGGCTGGCGGCCAGCGCGAGGGCTGCGGCCAGGAGGGGAAGGAAGCGTTTCATCGTCTTTTGTCTCCGTTGCTTGTCTTGAAATCGTTCGCGGGTCAATCGCCGCGGAGCGTCTGCCAGAGCTCGCGGTCGCGCTCCGCTGTCCACACCACGGGATGCTCGATGCCGCGCAGCTCGTCATAGGCGCGCGATACGTCGAAGGGCAGCACGTGCTGGAACACGGGCCAGGTGCCGAAGCGCGGCGCCATCGCTGCCTCTGCTCGCGCGAAGCAGTCCTTGAGCGTTTCGCCTGCGTCAATGCCGGCCTTCACGCTGCCCAGCAACGTCCCGAGAAACGCCTTGGTGAGCCCGATGGCCTCGGCGCAAGCGGCTTCGTCCTGCAGCACCGCGCCGCGTCCCGGCACCAGCACGCGCGGCTTCAGCGCAAGGACGGCGTCGAGCGTGCCGGCCCAGTCGCCGATGTAGGCATCGCCCGCATACACGCCGCAGTGGTTCTCCACCACGTCGCCCGAAAACAGCACGCCGCAGTCGGGCAGCCACGCCACCGTATCGCCGCTCGAATGGCCGCGGCCCAGTGCCATCAAGCGAAGCTCACGGCCGAGGCCCGGGCGCGGGCCGAGCCACAGGCTCATCTCGCGCTCGAAGCTCATCGTCGGGAACGTGAGGCCCGGAATCTCTTCCACGCCCGCGAACAGGCGCGGAAAGCGGCCGACCTCCGAATCGAAATCGGCCTGTCCGCGCGTGCGGATCCAGTCGAGCGTGCCGTTGCTGGCGACGATGGCCTCGACCTCGTCGAAGGCACTGGCGCCCATCACGCGCACCGCGTGGTAGTGCGTAAGCACGATGGTCTTGATGGGCTTGTCGGTCACCGTGCGGATGGCGGCGAGAAAGTCGCGCGCCATGCGCGGTGTGGGGCGCGTGTCGATCAGCACCACCTGCTCGTCGCCGACGACGAAGCCGCAGTTCGGATCGAAATCGCTGATGTAGCCGTACACGCCGGGCGCGAGTTCCCGGAGTCGAGGCTTCTGCTCGCGCGTGTCGGAGGCAGAGGCGAAGGAGACGTTGGCGTTCATGGGGCTTTGCTTGTTGGGGAGTCTTCGGCCGCCGCACGGATGCAGGCCAGCAGCACGTCCTGGTCGCCGCACTGGTTGGCCAGCAGCAGCACAATGCGGGCGTTGAGATCGGCGCTCTGCGCGCCGTCCAGGCCTTCATGCGCGGCGAGCAAGGCCGCGTAGAAACCGTCGGGGTCGGGGATGCGGGGCTCGGTGATCATGGGGTGGTGTCCTGGGCAAGGGCCGTGCGCAACGCAGCCGCGATCGCATCGGGCGAGGCGTGCGCGAGCAATGCGGCGCGGTAGGCATCGGGGCGCACGAGCGCGAAGCTACCCGCCTCGCGAAGACCCAGGTGGCTGGTGAGCCGGTCGTCGGCCTGCAGCGCCGGCAGGCCGCTGTCGCCCCCGATGGTCAGCAACTGAAAGGGAAGCGAGGCGGTCGCTGCCAATGCCGCTTCAGCTTCGGCGCGTGTCGGTGCTAGCCATAGCCCAATGCACCGCGTGCCCTCGGCCAGCAATTGCATCAGCGTCGTCTCGCGCCCATCGGCCCAGCGCAGCGGCAGGTTCTGCACGGTGCGCCCACCCTCGGGCAATTGGGGCGCGGACGGATAGTCGTTGGCGACCGACATGCGGCCGGTGTTCACCAGCGCCCGCGCGAACGGGTGGCGCGCAGCCAGCGCCACCACGGCGCGGCGCAGCGTGTGCTCGGCCGGCGAACGCGGCGCGAGGAAGCGCGCCGAGCGGCTCGTCACTTCGAGGTTCTGCCTTGCCGCGGGCTGGCGTTCGGCGTCGTAGCTGTCGAGCAGCGCATCGCCGGCCTGCCCTTGCAGGGCCAGCGCGAGCTTCCAGCCGAGGTTTGCGGCGTCCTGGATGCCGCTGTTGCCTCCGCGGGCGCCGAAGGGGCTCACCACGTGCGCGGCATCGCCGATGAAGAACACCTGGCCGTGGCGGAAGCTGTCGAGCAGATGGTCGCGGTAGCCATATGGGCCGATCCACACGAACTCGAACTCCACGTCCGGCCCGAGCTGCTGGCGCAGCCGCGCGCCCGCCACTTCGGGCTGGCTGATGGTGGCCGTGTCGCAGTCCTCGGGCATCTGGTAGTCGATGCGCCACACGCCGTCGGCCATCAGGTGCTGCCACACGCCGCGGCCTTCGTTGAAGGGGGCGTCGACCCAGGTCCATCGTTCGACCGGCAACGGCTTCTTGAAGCGCACGTCGCTGATGCACCAGCGGTCGGTGCTGCGTGACGAGTGCGCATCGATGCCGAGCTGCGTGCGGATCGGGCTGTTGGCGCCCGTGGCGTCGATCAGCCGGTCGGCCTCGATCGTGTAGCGGCCCGCGGGTGTCTCGACGTCGATGCGCACGCCGTCGCCGAGGGGCTCCACGCGCGTCACCCGGCTCTTCCACCGCAGGTCGGTGAGCCCGAGTTCGAGAATGCGCTCGACCAGGAACCACTCGAGATAGAACTGCTGCAGGTTGATGAACGGCGGCTGCCTGGAGACGCTGTTCGCCTGCAGGTTGAAGTTGTAGACCTCCTGTTCGCCCGAGAAGGTGCGCCCGAACGACCACGTCACGCCCTTGGCCGCGATGCGCTCGTAGATGCCCAGGCGCTCGAAAATCTCAAGGCTCTTCTGCGCATAGCAGATGCCTCGCGACGAGGCGCCGCGCACGCCGACGGTGTCGTCTTCGTCCAGCAGCACGGCGCGCACGCCGCGTTGCGCCAGGTCGCAGGCCAGCGTGAGGCCCGAGGGCCCGGCGCCGACGATCACGATCGGGTGCCGGACGATTCGGGGGCTGCCCAATTCGGGCGGCGGCGTGAAGGGCCAGCTCGGAAGCTCGTAGGCCGGCGCAAATGCAAAGCTTTCCATGTTTCTTCTACAGCGCGTGGGCGAATTCGGCGATCGCATCCGCCGCCTTGGGCACCAGCTCGGGTTGGCCCGCGAGATAGTGGTTGCCGCCCACGATGTCGACGTTGCGGATGCGCGCGCCGCCGGCGGCCAGCCACGCATCGCGCGTGCTCGGAAAGGTCGACTGGTCGCCCGTGTAGGTCAGCAGCAGCTTGGGCACCGTGGTGCGCGCGAGGTTGGTGGGCCCGTCGGCCTGCGAGCGCGACGACCATTGCGAAAGAAAGGCCGTGAGCGAGGTGGTGCGCCCCATCGCGTTGGCCGAATAGTTCACCTGCCGCGCATCGCCCCACACGCTGCCCGGCAGGCGGTCGTTGGCGTCGAGCGAAAGATCGACGCAGCGCGGATCGGCGTGCGTGCGGTAGACGATGAAGGCCTGGTCGCGCGGAGCGCCCGGCGTGTTCCGAAGCAATGCGAGGCGTTCGACGCACCATTGCTCGATGCGATTGAGCCGTGCCTTCTGCGCCGCGCTGAACCGCGCCAGAAATTCGGCGTCGTAGGGCACGCGGTGGCGCGGGTCATACATGTCGAGCTCGGGGTCCACCGAAAGCGGGTCGTGCTCGTCGGTGACAGAGGGATCGATCCAGTCGCGCATCAGCCGCGTGCGGCCCAGGTGCGCGGCGCACAGCGCAATGCCGTCCACCGGCGGCAGGTCGCTCGGGTGCAGGTGGGTCGGGTCGCCATCGGGCAGGTGCGTGGCCGTGAGCTTCTCGGCCTGCGCCTGGTAGAGGCTCGCGAGCGCCGCGCCGCCCGAGTTGCCGATGAGAAACACCTTTTCGTAGCCGGCCGCGCGCAGGTACTGCACGCCGGCGCCCAGGTCCTGGATGGCGCGCTCCATCAAGAGCACCGTGTCGTTGCCCACGTAGCGCGAGTTCAATCCCATGCAGCAGATGCCGCGCTCCGCCAGCGGGCCGATCAGGTAGTGGCCCATGAAGTTGCTGGTCGGGTGCATCACGATGGCCGCGATCTTTTTCGGCCCCAGCGGCGCGCGAAACGCGCCGTAGATGCGCGGGCGCAGCATCTGCAGGCCCGACTGGCTTTCCAGGGCCGCTCCGGGTTTCACATCGATGACGGCGAGTTGCAGTTCAGACATTCGCATCGCCTTTCGCTGCACGAAGCTCCGCCTTGCGTGCGGTCCACGCATCGAGGTCCGCGCGGGCGCGCCGCGCATGCGCATCCATCTCGGCCTGCGGCACGGTCGGCGTGGTGAGTTCCACGCGGATGCCGTTGGGGTCGAAGAAATAGATCGACTCGATGATGTGATGGTCGGTCACGCCCAGCACTTCCACGCCCGCGCCTTCGAGCCGCGTCTTGGCGGCGAGCAGGTCGTCCACCGAGTCGACCCGCAGCGCAATATGGTTCACCCATGCGGGCGTGTTGGGCGAAGGCAGTGCGGCAACGTCGTCGCCCAGGTCGAAGAAGGCGATGTACGAGCCATCGCGCATCTGAAAAAAGATGTGCACGTAGGGGCAGTACTCGCCCGTGCTCGGCACGTGGTCGCTCTTGATGACGTGGGCGAGCGGCAGGCCCAGCAGGTCCTCGTAGAAGCGGCGGGTTTCCTCGCTGTCGCGGCAGCGCCAGGCGAAATGATGCAGCCCGCGAACTGGCGGGGCCGCGTTGGCAGTCGTCGGCATGGCTTGTCTCCGGTAAGCCGTGATTGGGCGATGCCGCGTCTTATGATGCAATCGAAATTAATTCATCCATTGATGAAATAACCATATGAATCTAACCCTGCGCCAGTTGCGCGCCTTCGCGGCCGTGGCCGAAACCGGCAGCTTCACTGCCGCGGCGCAGCAGCTGCACCTCACGCAGTCGGCGCTCAGCGTGCTGGTGCGCGAACTCGAGCGTGAAATGGGCGTCCAGCTGCTCGACCGCCACACGCGCCGCGTGCAGCTCTCGGAAGCCGGCCGCGAGTTCCTGCCTTCGGTGCACCGCCTGCTCGGCGACCTCACGACCGCGGTGGCCGGCGTGACGGATTTGCGTGACAAGAAGAAAGGTGTGTTGCGTCTTGCAGCGCCCCAACTCATGGCCTGCACGCTGATGCCGCGCGTGATTGCGGTCTACCGCCAGGCCTATCCCGATGTCGACGTGCGCCTGGCCGACACGCTGCCGGAGCACCTGCTGGCCGGCGTGATGGCCGGCGACGTGGAGCTTGCGGTGGGGCAGGACGTGGCGGTGGATGCCGCCATCGAGCGCCGCACCCTCTTGCGCGACCGGCACTGGCTGATCTGCCCGCCCGGCCATGCCTTTGCCAAGCGCCGCAAGGTGCGCTGGCACGAGCTCGAGCCCTACACCTTCATCGCGCCCACGCGGGACTTCCGCCAGCGCGTGCTGCCCGAACTGGCGCCCGCGGAGCGCGACTACATGCTGCGCCCGGCCACGCAGGAGGTGTCGTACATGACCACGGCGCTCGGCATGGTGGCCTCGGGCCTGGGCCTCACCGTGTGCCCGACCTATTCGGCGCCGCTGGTGCGCGCCCACGGCCTGCAAATGGTGCGGCTCGAGTCGCCCGACTTCCACCGCGAGGTCTGCGTTTACAGCGCCGCGCGGCGCACCCTCTCGCCCGCCGCCGCGAGCTTTGTCGAGGTCCTCGAGCGCTTTGCGCGAGAGCAGCAAAAAGGCGCCTGAAAAGCATCGGCGTGCGGCATCACGCGGGTAGGGCCGCCGCGGAGCGAAACCTACAATGCAGGCGACTTGTCTTCCACCACTTCCAGATCCATGAACGTCATTCGATTCACCGACCTCTGCGCGCAGGGCAAGGCCGCCGGCCAGCGCATCTTCATCCGTGCCGACCTCAACGTGCCGCAGGACGACGCGGGCAACATCACCGAAGACACGCGCATCCGCGCCTCGGTGCCCTGCATCCAGCTGGCGCTCGATTCCGGCGCCGCCGTGATGGTCACCTCGCACCTGGGCCGCCCGACCGAAGGCGAATTCAAGCCCGAGGACTCGCTGGCTCCCGTGGCCAAGCGCCTGGGTGAACTGCTGGGCCGCGAGGTTCCGCTGGTGGCCAACTGGGTCGATGGCGTCGACGTGAAGCCCGGCCAGGTCGTGCTGCTCGAGAACTGCCGCGTCAACAAGGGCGAGAAGAAGAACGACGAAGCGCTGGCCCGCAAGCTCGCCGCGCTCACCGACATCTACGTGAACGACGCCTTCGGCACCGCCCACCGCGCCGAAGCCACCACCTACGGTATCGCGCAGTTCGCCAAGATTGCCGCAGCCGGCCCGCTGCTCGCGGCCGAAATCGACGCCATCTCCAAGGCGCTGGCCTTGCCCAAGCGGCCGCTGGTGGCCATCGTGGCGGGCTCCAAGGTGAGCACCAAGCTCACCATCCTCAAGAGCCTGTCGGCCAACGTCGACCAGCTGATCGTCGGCGGCGGCATTGCCAACACCTTCATGCTCGCGGCCGGCCTCAAGATCGGCAAGTCGCTGGCCGAGCCCGACCTGATCGACCAGGCCAAGGCGGTGATCGAATCCATGCGTGCGCGCGGCGCCGACGTGCCGATTCCGGTGGACGTGGTCACGGCCAAGACCTTTGCGGCCGACGCGCCCGCCACGGTGAAGGACGCGAACGACGTGGCCGACGATGACCTGATCCTGGATATCGGCCCCAAGACCGCCGCGCAACTGGCCGCGCAGCTGCGCGAAGCCGGCACCATCGTCTGGAACGGCCCGGTGGGCGTGTTCGAGTTCGATGCCTTCGCGGGCGGCACCAAGGCCATCGCGCAAGCTATCGCCGACAGCAGCGCCTTCTCGATCGCCGGTGGTGGCGACACGCTCGCGGCCATTGCCAAGTACGGCATCGAAAAGCAGGTCGGCTACATCTCGACCGGCGGCGGCGCCTTCCTCGAAGTGCTCGAGGGCAAGACGCTCCCGGCCTTCGAGATTCTTTCAAAGCGTGCCGCGGGTTGATTTTTCAGGCGGCGCGCGCCGCGTCTACTTCCTGTAGTCACATAAAGTGTATACAGTAGAGAATACAAAACGGAGACTTGTTCAATGATCACGGATCGCCTTCCCCGCCACGCCACCAAGATCGTCGCCACGCTCGGCCCGGCGTCCAATACGCCCGAGCTGCTGGAACAGATGATCCTGAACAAGGTCAGCGTGGTGCGGCTCAACTTCAGCCACGGCACGGCGCAGGACCACATCGACCGCGCGGCCATGGTGCGAGAGGCCGCCCGCAAGACGGGCCGCGAAGTGGCGATCATGGCCGACCTGCAAGGCCCTAAGATCCGCGTCGGCAAGTTTGCCCAGGGCAAGGTCTGGCTCGAGCCGGGCGCCAAGTTCGTGCTCGACGCCTCGCGCACCGAACCCGGCGACACCGACGCGGTCGGCCTCGACTACAAGGACCTGCCGCGCGACGTGCGCCCCGGCGACAAGCTGCTGCTGAACGACGGCCTCATCGTGCTCACGGTCGACGCGGTGCGCGGCGAGGCGGTGCACACCACCGTGAAGCTAGGCGGCGAGCTCTCCAACAACAAGGGCATCAACAAGCAGGGCGGCGGCCTCACGGCGCCGGCGCTCACGGCCAAGGACATGGAAGACATCAAGACCGCGATGAGCTTCCAGGCCGACTACGTGGCGGTGAGCTTTCCCAAGAACGCCACCGACATGGAAATGGCGCGTCAGCTCTGCAACGTGGCGGCGGCCGAATTCGGCCACAAGCCGGGCCTGATCGCCAAGATCGAACGTGCCGAGGCCATTCCCAAGCTGGAAGAAATCCTCCGCGCGAGCGACGGCATCATGGTGGCGCGCGGCGACCTCGCGGTGGAGGTGGGCAATGCCGCCGTGCCCGCGCTGCAGAAAAAGATGATCCGCATGGCGCGCGACATGGACAAGGTGGTGATCACCGCGACCCAGATGATGGAGTCGATGATCACCAACCCCGTGCCCACGCGCGCCGAAGTGAGCGACGTGGCCAATGCCGTGCTCGACGGCACCGATGCCGTGATGCTCTCGGCCGAAACCGCCTCGGGCCGCTACCCGCTCGAAACCGTGCAGGAGATGAGCCGCATCTGCGAAGCCGCCGAATCGGCCGAGGACAAGATGCTCGACGCCGACTTCAGCGGCAAGACCTACAGCCGCATCGACCAGTCGATTGCCATGGGCGCGCTGTTCACCGCCCATCATCTCGGCGCCAAGGCCATCGTGGCGCTCACCGAGTCCGGCTCCACGCCACTGTGGATGAGCCGCCACCGCGCGCACATTCCGATGTACGCGCTGACCTCGCGCCTTGCCACGCAGCGCAGGATGGCGCTCTACCGCAATGTGCGCCCGCTGCTGATGGATTCGGAAAGCGACCGCGACACCGCGCTCGAGCAGGCCGAAGCGCACCTGAAGAAGCGCGGCATCGTGCAGACCGGCGATGTCTACGCAATTACCTGCGGTGAGCCGATGGGCGCCCCGGGCGGCACCAACATGCTGAAGATCTGCAGGGCGAGCTGATCGATCGGTATTGACGATGTCTCGAACGCCGGAAGGGCGGGGGACATCTAATGGGCAATTGCTACGTCCAAGGCGATGCTGCCGGCCTTGCTGATGGCGCTGCCCGTTGAGCGTTTTGCCGGATGTGTCGAACTTCAACCCTTCCAACGCATAGACGTCGATAAGTTCACGATCGGCGGGAAAAGGCGCGTTGGTTTTGAACCGACACCAGGAAATCCTGCGTGACACTGCGGATGTGATCGCGACATCCGGAAGGGCAGGAACATCAATGAAGCAATTGCATGCATTCAAAGCGGTGCTGCTGGCCTTGGCGACGGCGGTGTCCGTTGTAGGGTGCGGCGTCCTGCCTGGGGTGTCGAATTTCAACTCCTCGACGGCAGCGTCATGCGCGGTTCAGAGTGCCGAAGCCCGGCCGCCGAAGCACCCGATCGTCGAACTGGCCTGGTGCATCGCACGGACGGATGACCTCTCCGATCCAAGCCACCTGTTTTATGAAACCCTGGGGATCAAGAACGACCGGGACTACAGCGAGTCCAGAAATGTTCCTTGGCGAATCTCGGCGGGGGCGGGGAAGGCAGAAGAGATTCAACATTTGCCAGCGGGGGTCAGCAACTTTTACTACACGCGTGCAGATGACGACAGGCCAAGGTTTGGGGGGGAAAGGTACTTCAGCTTTGCCGTCGACATCAGGAAATCATGCGTGACACTGGCGGATGTGATCGCCACCTTCGGCGATGGCTTTACCGTCTCGCCACACCGTACCGTAGCGCCTGCTGTGGCGTTGCCAGGGGTGGTGCCATCGCCGCCCTTTCAAACAGGAAAGCTCCAGGGCATCTTCTATGTCACTCCCCGCTTCTTCAAGGGGCCCAGCAACGGGCGAGTTGAATTCGATTTCAGCTACTACGAATGCGTGGGACGCATTACCGTCCAGCGCGACCTCGAATCATTGAAAAATCAGAGGGAGGAAGGCAAGAAATGAGCACGATTACCACAGCCATCACAGCAGAGTGGATGGCCGACAAAAATAACAAATTCAAGGCGTACAACATTTCGCCGGACGCACTCGCGATGATCAACAGGTCGGAAACCCTCAAGGCCGACATGCGCGCTTACGCAGCCAGTGACTACACCGTCGCCGCAGAGGTCAATCCCAGGACCGGTGCGGGCGAGTACAGCACGCCGATGAGCAAGGACTTCCCAGGCTACCTCCACATCGCCTCCGACCGCTTCGACACCCCCGAAGGCACGGTCAGCATCCTGGCCCACGAACTCGGGCACTTTCGCGTTGAAGAACCCAATGCCGCCATCGCGACCGCGCGCTCCAACGCCCTGACGGGAAAAGACAAGGCCGCTTACGAGAGCGCCTGCCACCTGACCGAAGGCTACGCCCACTACAACGAAGTCAAAGTGCGCGATGAGATCCTGGAAACCAATCGCTTGGCTGCCGAACTCGAACAACGGCCCCTCACGGAACATGAAGTCCAACTGGAATCCCGCTGGCGCGGTGAAGGGGTGCACGGCAGCCGCGGCGAAGGCCACGACCACCTGATCGCCAGACGCATTTCCGATGCCGCCCGGGAAGAACCCGGCCACATGACGGCCACCCAGGTCATGGAGGCGGCCGCCTTTGCGCTGGCTCAGAACAACAGGGGCAACATCACATCGAACACCAGGCAAACCTACGGCCAATTCTGTGACGCCGCGGCGAGCCGCATGCTGCCTGGCGCCGCGCCTGCAGAAGCAACAGGCGAAGCGCAACGCACGCCGCAGACGCCATCCAAGGAGCCCTCACCCACCGACGACCTGTCCGCGTTTCTGGATCGCATGCTGAGCGCCGATGTCGCCACCTTCAGAAGAATGCAGCAGACGTTGGCGGACCTGCCGCCGGGCCGAGAGGTGATTGCAGAGGGAATCGCGGAGGTGAATCGGCAGGAGCAATGGGTTGCGCAACAACAGGCGCAAGCGCAGCAGCAGCCTGCAATGGAGGCGCCGGTGATGGTCATGCGCCATTGAACCCATCGATGCGCGGAACAGGCGAGCCAAATAAAAGTGAACGATCAATCCATGCTGGCCTTGGCCAGCAAGATGAGCGCACTGGTCGAAAAGTTCGAGCGCCAATGCGAGCAATCCGGCTCGGAACTGCGGACACTTTCCCAGCAGGTGCCGGCCGTGGTGCGCCAGGCCGTCAACGAACAGCTGAGCCGGCTGCCAGAGGCAGTGCTTGCCGATGTTCGCGGCGGTATCGAGCGGCCGGTTTCCGACTATGAACGGCGCCTGCGCGAAGCAGGCGAACAAATCCATCAGGCTTCTCTTGCCTTGAGCGCGCAGTTCCGACGTGCCGAGGCGTTGCACCGCCATCTGATCTGGAAGGTTGCAGGCATCACGTTGGGCAGCCTGGTGTTGATGCTGGGGGGCGGTGTTTGGTTATCAAGTCACTACTACGACGAGATCGCAAAGAACCAAATTTCTGCCACATTGCTCAAGGCTTACAACGAGGCCGATGTCACGCTGTGCGACGGACACTTGTGTGTCAGGGCAGACAAGTCTGCCAAGCCCTCTGGGGAGTATGTGCGCGTCAAACCCCGCTGACGGAGCGGCACAAATCGTCGAAAGGCTAGACGAGACGGGCTCGGCGGGTGTCTGCCGCGCGAGCCGAGTTCGCTCAGCCGTTGCGGAAGAGGAAGCTATAGGCGTTCAGGGCCGGCACGCCGCCCAAGTGCGCGTACAGCACCTTCGAACCAGCCGGGAATTCGCCCAGGCGCACCTTCTCGATCATCCCGTGCATCGACTTGCCCTCGTACACGGGGTCGGTCAGCATGCCTTCCAGGCGTGCGCAAAGGCGGATCGATTCCAGCGTGCCTTCGTTGGGCAAGCCGTATTCGGGACCGCCGAAGCGGCGGTCGAGCACCACGTCCTTGTCGGTGATGTCGCGGCCCAGTTCGACCAGTTCGGCCGTGCTCCGGGCAATGCGCACGATCTGCTCGAAGGTCTGCTGCGGTTTGGCCGATGCGTCGATGCCGATCACGCGGTCGGCCCTGCCGTCGGCCGCAAAGCCCACCACCATGCCGGCCTGCGTGCTGCCCGTGACCGAGCAGGTCACGATGTAGTCGAACTTGAAGCCCAGCTCGGCTTCCTGCTGGCGCACTTCCTCGGCAAACCCGACGAAGCCGAGCCCGCCGTAGCGGTGCTCCGAGCAGCCAGCCGGAATCGGAAAGGGCTTGCCGCCGGACTTGCGCACGTCGTCCATGGCTTCTTCCCAGCTCTTGCGGATGCCGATGTCGAAGCCCGCGTTGTCCAGCCGCACGTCGGCGCCCATGATGCGTGACATCTCGATGTTGCCGACGCGGTCGTACACCGCGTCCGAATAGTTGACCCAGTTCTCCTGCACCAGCACGCACTTCATGCCCAGGTGCGCGGCCACGGCGGCCACTTGACGCGTCTGGTTCGACTGGATGCCGCCGATCGACACCAGCGTGTCGTAGCCGCCCTCGATCGCCTCGGGAATCAGATATTCGAGCTTGCGGGTCTTGTTGCCGCCGAAGGCAAGGCCGCTGTTGCAGTCCTCCCGCTTGGCGTAGAGCTCGACTTCGCCGCCCAGGTGCGCGCTCAGGCGCTTGAGCGGATGGATCGGCGTGGGACCGAAGGTTAGGGTATGGCGGGGAAATTTCTTGAGGTTCATCGATGTGCTCCAGAGGAAATGAAAAAGGGAGGAGGAATGAGATCGATCGTAGAAAGAAGGCGGAGAAACGTGGTTGCAAATTTCAATGGAAATGAGAGCAAAAAAAAGACAAGATCGACAGACCGAGTGTTTTTGGTTTAAAGAATAAGAGATGAGCACAATAAAGTTGCGTACCACGCCGGCGCAGGCGGCCGAAGCGACGGTGGAGCTCGATCGGACCGATCGCGCAATTCTTCGCGCCCTGCAGCGCGATGCCTCGGTCTCGAACGTGGCGCTGGCGGCCAAGGTCAATCTCAGCGCGCCGGCCTGCCTGCGCCGGGTCGAGCGGCTCAAGGCCGCGGGGCTCATCCAGGGCATCGTGGCATTGCTCGATGCCAAGGCCCTGGAGCTCGGCATGATGGTGATGATCGGCGTGGTGCTCGACCGTTCGACGCCCGACTCGTTCGCCGATTTCGAGAAGGCCGCGCAGAAGGTGTCCGGCTGCCTCGAATGCCATGTGGTCACGGGCGAGTTCGACTACTTCATGCTCGTGCGAACGCGCGACAACGACAGCTTCAACCGCCTGCACGCCGAGCAGTTGCTGTACCTGCCCGGCGTGCGTCAGATCCGGACTTTCGTGGTGCTCAAGCAGGTGCTGTCGACGACGCAACTGCCGATTTAGAGGCGTCCGCCACGCCCTTTCCGGTACCTTGAGGTACCTGTCAGTGCCGTCCCACAAGGGGGCTCGATAGAATTGCGGCAGTTTTCTCTCGTCTTTCCGCCTTCTTTTTCCCCTATTTCCGCGAGGTATTTCCCATGGCACTCGTCTCGATGCGCGAACTGCTGGACCACGCAGCCGCCAACGGCTACGGCATTCCGGCCTTCAACGTCAACAACCTGGAACAGGTCCAGGCCGTGATGGAGGCCGCCAAGGAAACCGGCGCGCCCGTCATCCTGCAGGCCAGTGCCGGTGCCCGCAAATACGCCGGCGAAGCGTTCATCAAGCACCTGATCCAGGCCGCCATCGAGCAGTACCCGAACATCCCCTTGGTCATGCACCAGGACCACGGCCAGAACCCCGACGTCTGCAAGGGCGCCATCGACCTGGGCTTCAGCTCGGTGATGATGGACGGCTCGCTCGAGGCCGACGGCAAGACCATTGCAAGCTACGACTACAACGTGGACGTCACCAAGAAGGTGTCGGACATGGCCCACCGCCTGGGCGTGACCGTCGAAGGCGAGCTCGGCTGCCTGGGCTCGCTGGAAACCATGAAGGGCGACAAGGAAGACGGCCACGGCACCGACGACACCATGACGCGCGAGCAGCTGCTGACCGATCCCGAGCAGGCCGCCGACTTCGTGAAGCGCACCCAGATCGACGCGCTGGCCATTGCCATCGGCACCAGCCACGGCGCCTACAAGTTCACGCGCGAGCCCACCGGCGACATCCTGGCGATCGACCGCATCAAGGAAATCCACCGCCGCATTCCCAACACCCACCTGGTGATGCACGGCTCGTCAAGCGTGCCGCAGGAACTGCTGGCCATCATTCGCCAGTACGGCGGCAACATGAAGGAAACCTACGGCGTGCCCGTGAAGGAAATCCAGGAAGCCATCAAGCACGGCGTGCGCAAGATCAACATCGACACCGACATCCGCCTGGCGATGACCGGCGCGGTGCGCAAGTTCCTGGCCGAGAACCCCGAGAAGTTCGACGCCCGCGAATGGCTCAAGCCCGCGCGCGAAGCCGCCAAGCTGATCTGCAAGCAGCGCTACATCGAGTTCGGCTGCGAAGGCCAGGGCGCCAAGATCAAGGGCGACACGCTGCAGGTCGTGGCCGCCAAATACGCCAAGGGCGAGCTCGCGCAAGAAGTCGTCTAAAGAAACTTTTTTCGCGATTCGCAGGCCACCGTTCGCGGTGGCTTTTTTCTGCGCGCACAATCCGTTTTTCCCGTCACGCCACCCGTTTTCGCACAGCACGCCCCATGACCACCGTCCACACCTCCTCCATCCAGAGCCTGCCCCTGCTTGCGCGCGGCAAGGTGCGCGACAACTACGCCGTCGGCGAAGACCGCATCCTGATGGTTGCGAGCGACCGGCTCAGCGCCTTCGACGTGATCATGGGCGAGCCGATCCCAGGCAAGGGCGAAATCCTCACGAAAATGGCGCTTTGGTGGTTCGACCGCCTGGGCCAGCTGTGCCCCAACCACCTGACCGGCGACGCGCCCGAAAGCGCGGTCACGCCTGAAGAGGTGCCGCAGGTAACCGGCCGCTCGATGCTGGTCAAGCGCCTGACGCCGATCCCGGTCGAGGCGGTGGTGCGCGGCTACCTGGCCGGCAGCGGCTGGAAGGAATACCAGGAAAGCCGCTCGGTCTGCGGCGTGCCGCTGCCCGAGGGCCTCACCAACGCAGGCAAGCTGCCGCGCCCGATCTTCACGCCCGCCGCCAAGGCCGCGGCCGGCGAGCATGACGAGAACATCAGCTACGACCGCGTGGTCGAGATCGTCGGCCCCAAGCTGGCGCAGCAGATCCGCGAGACCAGCCTCGAGATCTACGAAACCGCCGCGCAGATCGCGCTGGCCAAGGGAATGATCATCGCCGACACCAAGTTCGAGTTCGGCCTGGACGAAGCCGGCACGCTGGTGCTGATGGACGAAGTGCTCACGCCCGACAGCTCGCGCTACTGGCCGGTTGAGGGCTACCAGGCCGCGCTGGCCGCCGGCGCCAATCCGCCGAGCTACGACAAGCAGTTCGTGCGCGACTGGCTCGAAGCCACCAAGATCAATGGCAAGCCTTGGGACAAGACCCCGCCGGCGCCGCGTCTGCCGGCCGAAGTCATCGAGAAGACCGCGGCCAAGTACCGCGAAGCGCTGGAACGCCTCACCGGCTGAGCAAGAAAAGGAGCGCGAAGAGCGCTCCCAGCAGCAACGTTCAGCGTGTTGCCGCGTTCAGCGTGGCCACAGTCCGGCCGCTCGCGTCGAGCAGCGCGAGCTGCCCGGGACCGGCGAGCCGGTAGCTCGCGGTGGTCTGCAGCGCCGACATGAACTGCGCCTCGTTGGCGCCGCGCACCGGATCGGCACAGGCCATGCGGGTCGATGCCAGCTGGCCGATGCGCAGCGTGATGCCGCTGCGCGTGAACGAACCCGAAACGCGGTTGCAGCCGCCCGATCCGCTGACGCGGCCGCTGCTGCGGTCGAACTGGATCTGCGCATCGCCGCCGGTCGCCACGGGTTCGCCGCCCAACTGCGCGAGACGCCAGACCGGACCTTCGATCGGCTCGTCGAGGCTGATGCCGCTGCCGCAGGCGGACAGGGCGGCGGCCAGCATTGCGGTCGCGAGGGCGGGGAGCGCGAGACGGGCGAGGGAGCGCATGGCCGATTTTTCCTTCTCAATTGCAACAAGTTGAATCGGCGCCATCGTATGCGACGCCGCCTGGGCTCGCCAAGGCGGCGCCGCCTGCCACTATGGTGCGGACGACCTTGCGTACGCTGACTGATGTCGACGGCGAATTGAAATCAACAAAAAAAGCGACTCGGGAGTCGCCTTTTAAGAGCTGCGCATTCGAATATGCGCAAATTTGTCGATCAGCTCAGCACCACGCTGCTGAGGCGCCGGCGGTAGGTGGCCACCACCGGATCGTCCGGTGGAATTTGCCCGTCGGCTACCTTGATCTTCGGCGGCTCGATGAGATCGAGGATCGCGATGTAGGTCTTGCGCGCGAGTTCTTCGTTCCAGCTCTTGTCGCGCATGAGGATTTCGAGCAGCTCGTCCATGGCGTCGGTCCAACGCTGGGCATCCATCAGCAGCTGCGCGCGGCCGAAGCGGGCGTCGAAGTCGCGTTTGGTGGCGGCAATTTTGGCGTCGAAGTCGGCCAGTTCAGGCGCGGGGCCCGATGGCGGCGCCGCAAAATCAATGGCGTCCATCCAGCGCTGCAGCGAGTCGAAGCGGCGCACCAGTGTGGTCTTGGCAATCACCGGCGCAAAGGCCACCTTGGCCTCGTCGATGCGGCCCATCTGCAGCAGCAGCTTGACGTAGTCGAAGCGGGCATCGTCGTTGGCCGGGTCGGTGGCCACGGCATGCTGCAGCCGCTCCAGCGCGCCTTCGGTATCGCCTTCGGCCAGGGCATCCTGGGCCGCCGCGCCCTCGGAAACCGCCTCGGCTTCGTCGGCGCCGGGCACGTGCTTGTCGAGGAATTCGCGGATTTTCTCGGCCGGAATGGCGCCCACGAAGCCGTCGACCGGCTGGCCGTCCTTGAACATCACGCAGAACGGAATGCTGCGCACGCCGAACATTTCGGACAGCTGCGACGAGATCTGCGGCACCTTGTCGGCGTCGAGCTTGGCCAGCGTGAAGCGACCGGCGTACTCGGTTTCGAGCTTTTCGAGCACCGGGCCAAGCTGTTTGCACGGCCCGCACCACTCGGCCCAGATGTCGAGCAGCACTGGCGTGGCGACCGAGCCTTCGATCAGTTCGGCCTGAAAATTTTCGAGAGTGATGTCGATCATCGGAACCAGCTGGGGGTGAAACGTAAAATTGAAACCATGAACGAAACCATTCAGGTCGGTGTAGTGATGGGCTCGAGCTCCGATTGGGAGACGATGCGCAACGCGGTCGAGATTCTCCAGCAATTCGGGATCCAGCACGAAGCGAAGGTGGTCTCGGCCCACCGGATGCCCGATGCGCTCTTCGCGTACGCCGAAAGCGCCGCCGGGCGCGGGCTTGCCGCCATCATCGCGGGCGCGGGCGGCGCGGCCCACCTGCCGGGCATGCTGGCCTCGAAAACCACGGTGCCGGTGCTCGGCGTGCCGGTGGCCAGTCGCCACCTGCAGGGTGTCGATTCGCTCTACAGCATCGTGCAGATGCCCAAGGGCGTGCCGGTGGCCACCTTTGCCATCGGCAATGCGGGGGCCGCCAACGCGGCGCTGTTCGCGGTAGCGATGCTGGCGGTGAACGACCCCGCGCTTCGCGCCAGGCTCGATGCTTTCCGCGCCGCGCAAACGGCCGCGGCCGAAGCCATGGCGCTGCCGCCGCCGGTGGACGGCGCCGCCGTATCCCCCTTTTCGCCGCAGGGCGGAGGTGCGCTATGACCAACAACGGCCTGCCCATTCTTCCCGGCGCCACGCTCGGCGTGCTCGGCGGCGGCCAGCTGGGCCGCATGTTCGCCCATGCCGCCCAGCGCATGGGCTATTTCACGGCCGTGCTCGACCCCGATGCCGACAGCCCGGCCGGCCGGGTGAGCCATCACCACATTCACACCGACTACGCCGACGTCGACGGCCTGGCGCGGCTCGCGGGCCTGGCCGATGCGGTCACGACCGAGTTCGAGAACGTGCCGGCGCCCTCGCTGGACAAGCTGTCGGCCGCTCGGCCCGTGTCGCCCGATGCCGCCGCCATTGCCATCGCACAGGACCGCATCGCCGAAAAGGCCCATTTCACGCGCTGCGGCGTGGCCTGCGCACCGTACGCGGTCATCGAGACCGCGGCCCAGCTCGCGGCCGGTGAGGACGGGCTGCTGCCCGGCATCCTGAAGACCGCACGCCTGGGCTACGACGGCAAGGGACAGCAGCGCGTGACCACGCGCGCCGAGCTGGTCGATGCCTGGCAGGCTGCGCACTGCGTGCCCTGTGTACTCGAGAAAATGCTGCCGCTCGAGTTCGAATGCTCGGTCATCGTCGCGCGCGGCCGCGACGGGCAGATCGTGCACTTTCCGCCCCAGCGCAACCTGCACCGCGACGGCATCCTGGCCGTGACCGAGGTGCATGCGCAGAACATGCCCAAGACCGTGGCGCAGGCGGCCGTCAATTCCGCCAAGAGCATTGCCACCGGGCTCAACTACGTCGGCGTGCTGTGCGTCGAGTTTTTCGTTCTGACCGACGGCTCGCTGGTGGTGAACGAAATGGCGCCGCGGCCGCACAACAGCGGCCACTACACCATGGAGGCCTGCGACGTGTCGCAGTTCGAGCTGCAGGTGCGCACGCTCGCGGGCCTGCCGCTGGCCCAGCCGCGCCAGCACAGCCCGGCGATCATGCTGAACCTGCTCGGCGACCTGTGGTTCACCGCGGGCGGCACCAAACCGGCCTCGCCGCGCTGGAGCGAGGTGCTCGCGCTGCCCGGCGTGCACCTGCACCTGTACGGCAAGATCGAACCGCGCCGAGGCCGCAAGATGGGCCACCTGACGCTCACCGGCGCCACGCTCGAAAGCGTGCGCGCCGCGGCTTCCCAGGCCGCCACTCTGCTCGGCCTGCCGCCCCTTACGGCGGCCGATTTCGCATGATCCTCGACGGGCAGGATCCCCACGCCATTGCCGAAGCCGTGCGCGTGCTGCGCGCGGGCGGGCTGGTCGCGTTTCCGACCGAAACCGTCTATGGGCTGGGCGCCGATGCCACCAGCGACATGGCCGTGGGTGGAATCTTCAAGGCCAAGGGCCGGCCGGCCGACCATCCGCTGATCGTCCACGTGGCGGCCGGCATCAAGGGCACGGAAGCGTTGTCGCGCTTTGCGCAGCCGCTGCCGCCCTTCGCGCAGAAGCTGGTGCAGGCCTTCTGGCCCGGCCCCCTGACGCTGATCGTCACGCGCCAGCCCGGCGTGGCTGCCGCGGCGGCCGGCGGGCAGGACACCATCGGCCTGCGCTGCCCTTCGCACCCGGTCGCGCGGGCGCTGCTCGAAGCCTGCGCCGAGCAGGGCGTGCCGGGCCTTGCCGGACCGAGCGCCAACCGCTTCGGCCGCGTCAGCCCGACCACGGCGCAGCACGTCGTCGACGAGTTTGGCGACTCACTGCCGGTGATCGACGGCGGCGCCTGCGAGGTGGGCATCGAATCGACCATCGTCGACTGCAGCCGCGGCGCGCCGGTGCTGCTGCGCCCGGGCCTGATCACGCGTGCGCAAATCGAGGCCGCCCTGGGTGAGCGCCTGAGCAACCGAGAGGTGCTCGAGACGCCTGAACCGCGCGCCCCCGGCACGCTGGAAGCCCACTACGCGCCCAACGCCAAGCTGCGGTTGATGGACGCCAAGGCGATCCAGACCGCGCTCGACGTGCTCGGCGCTGGCGCCGCCAACATCGCGGTGTGGTCGCGCACTGAGCTGCGCAGCCCCTCGCAGCGCGTGCTGCAGCGGCGCATGCCTGACGATGCAGTGGCCAGTGCGCACCAGCTGTTCGCGGTATTGCGCCAGTTCGACGCGGAGGGCGTCAAGCTGATCTGGGTCGAGACGCCGCCCGATACGCCCGAATGGGAAGGCGTACGCGACCGCTTGCAGCGCGCCGCAATGGGCTAACTCCCCCCGGGGCAATGCCAGTGGCCCGGCAGAGCCGGTTCCACGCCATTTCTGGAAGCGAGCCCCTATTAACCGCCGGCGGCCAGCACGCCCTGGAAGAAACCTCGGGCAGAGGCCAGGCAGAACGGCGCTGCGAGCGTGCCGTGGTAGGCCAGGGTGACGGCCTGCCGCTTGTCGGCGTCGCTGCCGGGGGTGTTCTGCGCGAGGATGCTCTTGGCCTGCGCGAAGCCGGCGCGCGCGGTGGAGTAGGCGTCAGTGGCGGCCGTGTCTTCCAGGTCGATCACCGTCAGCGCGGCGGCGGGCATGCCGCGTGCGCGGAAGTAGCCGGCCGTGGCGCGGGTGCTCAGGAAATTGACGGTCGGGTCGTTGGCGCCGCCGCACATCAGCACCGGCCTGGCGGGCAGCCAGTTGCGCAGGTCGTTGGCGCGCGCCGCCTTGCGGAAGCCCACGGCTGGCCTGCAGTCCAGCGGCGACGTCGTGCTGAGCGAGGCGGCCGTGGCGGGCAGCGCGTTGCCGGGGCAGGGATTCGCCAGGACGTCCCCGGCGGCCTGCGTCAGGTAGGTCTGGCGGATCAGGTTGTTGGGGCCATAGAAGATCGACAGCTCCGGACTCACCGGCCCCGGCGTTGCGCCAGCGGGAAACAGCGCGAGCTGCGGCAGCTTGCCATTGGAATACAGGGTGGTGAGGGGCGTCAGGCTCGGCAGCAGTGTGTCGATGCCGATGGCGTACTGCGCTTCGTAGATGTCGGCGGTGCTGCCGTACACGTCGCCGAACTGCTGCTGCCAACTGGCCGAGAGCAGCGGCACGAAGAGCGTGCTGCCGAGCGCCGGCCAGCCCAGGAAGGTGTAGTCCGCCAGCAGGCCGATGGCCGAGGGCGCCGAGAGCGGCGCCGATGCCGTCACCGCCCTGCCCGTGGCCTGCATCTCGCGGTGCGCCGCCATCGCAACGTAGCCGCCCTGCGAATAGCCGGTGATCAGAAGCGAGCCCGCGTCCGCCGCGTCAATGCCCGGAAACGTCTTGCGCGCCGCCGTGAGCGCATCGACCATGTCCTTGCCCTGCTGGTCGCCGTTGAGATACGGGTGATAGGGCAGCGTCGACTTGTCATAGCCCGCGTAGTTGGGCGCCACCACGATGTAGCCCTGCGCCGCGAACATCGCGGCGATGGTCAGGCCTTCGCCGGCGGCCGGCTGGGTGGAATCGGTCCACTTGGCGAGGTTGTAGTTGCGTGCGGCGCTGGTGCCGTGCGCATACAGCACCACGGGACGCGCGCCGTTGCAGCCGATGTCGGTCCCTGACGGCAGCATGATCGCGGCCGTCGCGTTGGTGGCCTCGCCCTTGCCGCCCACCGTGCGGTATTCGAGGTAGCGTACTTCGACACCGCACCTGGGCGTGCCGGCCACCTGCAGCAAGGCCTTGCCCTGGTCGGTGGCCTGCAGGTTGGTCCTGAACTGGTCGGCCGTCAGCTTGGCGGTCTGCTCGGGCGGGTCGGTGACGACCGATCCGCGGCCGGTGTCGCCGGCCGGCGGCGGGAATCCCGCGTTGATGCCGATGCCGCCGCCTCCACCGCCACCGCAGGCGGCCAGCAGCAAGGTGACGCCGACGAGCGCCGAAAGCCGATGCAGCGGAGACGAAGGTGGTCGTTGGGGCTGGTTCAAGGCGTGCCTCTTGGTGTTTTGTCAGTCGAACCGAACGGGCGTCCGATTCTGTGCAGCACCATCGACGCACGCAAGCGGCACGTATACCTAGGAGAATTTTTCAGTACACGGCCGCTGGCCGGCGGCTTAGTTGTCCTGCGAGGCCCAGTCGACCAGCGCGTCGAACGCAGCGCGCGCAGCCCCCGCGTTCTCGCCGTTGGCAATGGCCACCAGCACGTAGCGCCGGCCGCTCGCGCCGTGCACGTACCCGGCCACACCGGCCGAATCGCGCAGAGAGCCCGTCTTCAAGTGGGCCGCGCCGCCCGAGCGCAACGCGCGCCTTTTCAGCGTGCCATCCACGCCCGAGGCGGGCAGCGACGACACCAGCTCCGGCATCACCGGCGAGCGCCACGCCACCTGCAGCATCTTGCCGAGCGCCGCCGCGCTGATGCGCTCGTCGCGTGACAGGCCGGAGCCGTTGTCGAACACCGGCGGCGCCTCGCCAGTGCCGATGCGGTCGCGCCACCACTGGCCCAGTGCGCTGCGCGAGGCCTCGAAGCTGCCGCGGTTCTTCTGCGTGAGCCCGATCGTGAGGAACAGCTGCTGCGCCATCACGTTGTTGCTGTACTTGTTGATGTCGCGCACCACTTCCGCGAGCGGCGGCGATGCGAATTCGAAGGCCGGCCGGAGGCCCGCTGGCACCCGGCCTTCGCGCATCTGGCCGCCGACGCGGCCGCCCATCTCGGCCCACAGCCCGCCGATGGCGCGCAGGCCGTAGGTGCGCGGGTCGGCGTACGCCACGGCCCAGCTTTTTTCGCCGCAGGCGGCCGGAAGCGCACCCGTGAATCGGATGCGGTTCGGATCGCTGAAGTCGGGCTTGATCGCCGCGCGCCAGTCGCCGCATTCGCCCGGCGCGAGCGCCACTGTGGGCTGCATCGACACGCTGGCCAGCGGTGGCTCGTAGCTCACGCGCGCCTGCTGGCCGCCGCGTTCGGGCGTGAAGGTCATGTTGACCGACTTGAAGTTGACCAGCAGTGCGTCGGGCGAGGCGTTGTAGGGCCGCAGCGGCTCGCCGTCGAAGGCACCAGGGTCGTTCTCGATCGTGTTCTCGAAGGCGCTGCGGTCGAGCACGATGTCGCCGCTCACGGTGGTGATGCCCAGGCCCTGCACACGCCGCAGCAGCAGCCAGGCGCGTTCCAGCACCAGCTTGGGATCGCCCTGGCCCTTGATGTAGAGATTGCCATTGAGCACGCCGTTGCTCACCGTGCCGTCGACGTAGACCGGCGTGCTCCAGCTGTAGGCCGGACCCAGCAGGTCGAGCGCGGCATAGGTGGTCACCACCTTCATGATCGATGCCGGGTTGACCTGTACCTGCGAGCGCCAGGCCAGCCGGGGCGGGCGCACGCCGTCGGCGTCGGCAACAAGCATCGTCACCGAATCGCGCGGCACCTTGGCGCGCGCGAGGGCAGTCTCCACTTCGGTCGGGAAAGCTTGCTGGGCAAAGGCACTCGAGGCTGCCCATGCGGTCAAGGACAGGGCGCAGGCGGTACGAAGGAAGGAGCGGCGAAGAAGACGCATCGGCCGATTATCTCGGCGCGAATACATGCAACTGCGCGTGATACAGCAGCATCACCGTCTTGGCGTCGACGATTCGACCGTCCGCCACCATGGCCAGCGCTTCGTCGATGCCTAGCTCCAGTACCTCGATGTCCTCACCCTCGTCGGCCAGCCCGCCGCCGTCGCCGATACGCATCGAAGGGTCGTATTCGGCAATGAAGAAGTGCAGCTTTTCGGTGACCGAGCCCGGGCTCATGAAGGCTTCGAGGATCTTGTGCACGGCGCCGAGCCTATAGCCCAGTTCTTCCTCCACCTCGGCGCGAATGCGCTCCTCGGGGGCGGCGTTGTCGAGCAGGCCGGCCGCCGCCTCGATCAGCAGGTCTTCATGCCCGTTGACGAAGGCGGGATAGCGGAACTGCTTCGTCAACAGCACTGTGCGCTGCGCCAGGTTGTATGGAAGCAGCGTAGCGCCGTTGCCGCGGTCGTAGGTTTCGCGGTGCATGCGCTGCCACTGGCCGTCGTTGCGCCGCCAGTCGAAGGCGGTGGTCTTCAGCGTGTACCAGTTGTTGGAAAGCAGGGTGACTTCGTGCACCCGGACGCGGTCTTGAAGTTTCATGGCACGCAGCTTATGCGCAAATTCGTGCAGAAACAAGAAAATTCGTGCAATTTGCGGGCTTGCCCGCTACCATCGGCCGATGCTCACCCGCCAGCGCAAGCAACACATCCTCTCGGTCCTGCAGCGCGACGGCAACGTCGTCGCCAAGTCGCTCAGCGAGGAGCTTGCGCTGTCGGAAGACACCATTCGCCGCGACTTGCGCGAGCTGGCGGCCGAGGGCCTGCTGCAGCGCGTGCATGGCGGCGCGCTGCCGCTCGCCAGGGCCGAAGCCGATTTCGCGGGCCGGCTGCACCTCGCAACGGCGGAGAAGGTGGCCATCGGCCGTGCCGCGGCGCGCCTGGTGCGGGCTGGGCAGGTGGTGTTCATCGACGGCGGCACCACGGCCGTCCAGATGGCGCGGCACCTGCCGAAGAACCTGCGCGCCACCGTGGTCACGCACAGCCCGTCGGTCGCGGTCGAGCTGGTGGGCCACGCCGACGTCGAGGTGGTGCTGATCGGCGGGCGCCTCTTCAGGCATTCGATGGTGGCGGTGGGCGCGGCGGCGATGGACGCCATCTCGCGCATCCACGCCGACACCTGCTTCCTGGGTGTGACCGGCGTGCATGCCGAAGCCGGGCTGACCACCGGCGATGCCGAGGAGGCCGCGATCAAGCGCGCGCTCATGGCCGCCGCGGCCGAGACGGTGGTGCTGGCCTCGTCGGAAAAGATCGGCGCCGCCTCGGCCTGGATGGTCAACCCCGTGTCGGCGGCCACCCGCCTGCTGGTGTCGCCGGAAACGCCGGAGACCGCGCTGGCGCCGCTGCGCAAGGCGGGGCTCGACATCCTTCGCAGCGACGGCGGCTGATCGCCGCATTCGGCGACGATTCGCCCCTGGCCGGCGCGGCCAAGGGCGGGCCCTCGATAATGGGGGATGCCCGCCATGCCCCGCCTCTCGCCCCGCACGCTCGGCATCGGAGCGGCCGTGGTCACCGTGCTGGTCTGGACGGCCTTCATCGTGATCGCCCGGGCCTCGGCCGCGCGCTCGCTCACCCCGTTCGACCTGGCGCTGGCGCGCATCTGCGGCGCCAGCTTGGTGCTGGTGCCCTGGGGCGCCTGGATGGTCATGAAAGACCTCCGGCAAAAGGACGGCACCACTGCCTCCTCGCTCTTCGGCCTCTCGCCCCTGTCGCTGCGCGTGACCGCCAGCGCCGGCATCTTAGGCGGCGTGGCCTATGCCGCGCTGGCCTACAGCGGCTTCTTCTTCGCGCCGGCCGGGCACGCCTCGGTGCTGATGCCCGGCAGCCTGCCGCTGTGGACCACGCTGCTGGCCGCGCTGGTGCTGCGCGACCGCATCACGCCCGCCCGCGCTTTCGGGCTGGCGCTGATCGTGGCCGGCGATCTGGTGGTCGGCGGGCGCAGCCTGCTGCATGCCTTCGAGGGCGGCGAGGTATGGAAGGGCGACCTGCTCTTCATGTCGGCCGCGTTCTGCTGGGCCTGCTACAGCGTGGTGGCGCGCCGCCGTGGGCTCGACGCCGTGCGCGCGACCATCGCCATCACCGTCTTCGCGCTGCTGACCTATGTGCCCGTGTACAGCCTGCTGGTGGCGGGCGGTGCGGTGGCGAGCCGCATCGGTTCGGCACCGTGGGGCGAGGTGGCGTTCCAGATGCTGTTCCAGGGCGTGGGCTCGGTCGTCATCTCGGGCATCACGTTCACGAAGATGATCCAGTACTTCGGACCGGTGCGCAGCACCATGATCACGGCGCTCGTGCCCGGACTCTCGGCCTTCGGCGCAGTGATCTGGCTGGACGAGCCGCTGCAATGGAACCTGATGGCCGGCCTGCTGCTGGTGACCGCCGGCATCCTGTTCGGCGTGCAGAAATCGGCAAATTCCGGCGCCCGCCATGCCGCGATGCCCGCGGTTCCAGTCACCGGCATGGGACGACGCGATGCTTAAGCTCCTGGCTTTCGACACCAGCACCGAACACCTGTCCGTGGCGGTGCGCCACGGCGAACGCCTGTTCACGCACAGCGGCGCCGGTGGCGCCCAGGCGTCGAGCACGCTGATCCCGCTCATCCTGCAATTGCTGGCCGAGGCCGGGCTCGAACTGGCCGCGCTGGACGCCATTGCCTTCGGCCGCGGGCCGGGCTCCTTCACGGGCCTGCGCACCGCCTGCTCGGTGGCGCAGGGCCTGGCCTTCGGGTCCGGCGTGCGGCTGCTGCCTGTCGACACGCTGCTGGCTGTGGCCGAGGAGGCCCGTCACACGTTCGGCGCCCGCCAGGTGGTGGCCGCGCTCGACGCGCGCATGGACCAGCTCTATGCCGCGCGCTACGATTTCGACGGTGGCGGTGCGCTCGGCGCCCTGCAAGGCGATGGCGGCGAGCCGCTGCTGCTCGCGCCCGAAGCGCTCGACGTGCCCGCCGGCTGGTGCCTTGCCGGCAACGCTTTTGCCGCCTACGGCACGCGCCTGGCGCCCGCCGCGGCGCGCCACGAAGTACTGCCGACCGCCGCCGCCATGCTTCGCCTCGCGCCCGCGCTGCTGGCTGCCGGCCGCACAGTGGACGCGGCACATGCCTGGCCGCTCTATGTTCGCGATAAAGTGGCGCAAACGACCGATGAGCGTGCTGCCATCAAGGCGGCTGCCGTCGCGGTTTCACCACCTGTTGTCAAACCATGAGCGCCGTTCTTCAGCCTGTCGAAGCCCGCCTCGAACCGCTCACTGTCGAGCGGCTCGATGCCGTCTGCGCGGTCGAACAGACGGCCTACAGCCATCCGTGGACCCGGGCGAATTTCATCGATTCCATGGCGGTGGGCTACCACTGCCAATGCCTCTTGGCGCCCGTTTCCGTGCCCGAGCTGAACACGCCGGTGACGATGCTCGGCGAAACGCTGATCGGCTATTTCGTCGCCATGAAGGGCGTGGACGAAGTGCATCTGCTCAACTTCACGGTGGCGCCGGCGTTCCAGCGCCAGGGATGGGCGCCGCTGATGCTCGCCGCGCTGACCGGATGGTCGCGCGGCGAAGGCGCGCTATGGCTCTGGCTCGAAGTGCGCCAGAGCAACCAGCGTGCGCTCGACGTCTACGTGCGCCAGGGTTTCCGCAGTGTCGGCGTGCGCAAGGGCTACTACCCGGCCCATGACAACAAGCGCGAAGACGCCGTGGTCATGAGCCTGCGACTGAATGAAACAGGCTCCGCCTGGGGAGCTTTGCGATGAGCGCGGTACAGACATTGAAGCTCGATGCGCGCCAGCGCGCGATGCTCGACGAAATGGGCGTGAAGGTCTGGTGGCCGATGCCCGAAGTGGCCGAGGCGCCAAGGGTCGCCGTGGAAACGAAAGCGGTTGCCGTGGAGCCGCCGCCGGTTGAAGAAACGCGCGAACGCTTCGTCGCCGAGGCGCCCGCCCCGGCCGCAAGGCCCGCTGCGGCAACGGCCCCGGCGGCCCGCCCCGCGGCCGCGCCGATCGCCCATGGCGCCGCGGTGCTGGTCGAGGCGCCCCGCCGCCTTTACGCCGAGGCCGGAACCGGGCCAGCCCAGGGCGGCTGGATCGTCGTGGCCGACATGCCGCCCGAGGCCGACGGCCGCCACGGCGAGCCCTTTGCGGGCGATGCGGGCAAGCTGCTCGACAACATGCTGCGCGCCCTCAAGCTGCACGACGGCAAGACGCCGGTGCACCTGATGCGCACGCACCGCGGCGTGGCCGCCGGCCAGCCCGGCAGCCCGCGGCCGATGTCCGAGGCCTTCGAGGAACATGCCGCCGCACTGGCGCCGACGTTGGTGCTCGCCATGGGACCGCTGGCCGCGCAAAGCCTGATGCAAAGCGCCGATCCGCTCGGCAAATTGCGCGGACGCGCCGTGCCGCTGGCGTCGATCCAGGGCGTATCGGTGGTGGCGACCTACCACCCGGCGTACCTGCTGCGAAACCCCGCCGACAAGGCGCGCGCCTGGGCCGATCTCTGTCTGGCCGCTGAGCAGCAAACGCCGTCGAATTAAGGGCAAGCGGGTGGGTCCTTAAAATCAGGCCCCATGACTTTCCTCGACAAGCTGGCCACCGCACAGCAAAAAAACGGTTCGTTGCTCTGCGTGGGGCTCGATCCGGAGCCAGCCAAGTTCCCGGGGCAGCTCAAGGGCGACGCGGGCCGCATCTATGACTTCTGCGCGCGCATCGTCGACGCCACGGCCGACCTGGTCATCGCCTTCAAGCCGCAGATCGCCTATTTCGCGGCCCACCGCGCCGAAGCCCAGCTCGAACAACTGATGGAGCACATGCGCCGCAATGCGCCCCATGTGCCCGTGATCCTTGACGCCAAGCGCGGCGACATCGGCACCACGGCCGAGCAATACGCCATCGAGGCCTTCGAGCGCTATGGCGCCGACGCGGTGACGCTGTCGCCCTTCATGGGCTTCGATTCGGTGGCGCCCTACCTCAAGCATGAAGGCAAGGGCGCCTTTTTGCTCTGCCGCACCAGCAACCCCGGCGGCTCCGACCTGCAGGGGCAGCGGCTGGCGGACATCGAGGGCCAGCCTTTCCTCTACGAGCACGTCGCCAAGCTGGCGCAGGGCCCGTGGAATCTCAACGGCCAGCTCGGCCTCGTTGTGGGCGCCACCTATCCGGCGGAGATCGAACGCGTGCGCGAACTCGCGCCCACGGTGCCGCTGCTGATTCCGGGTGTCGGCGCCCAGGGCGGCGATGCAGTGGCCACGGTGCGTGCCGGCTGGCGCGCCGATGCGCCGATCATCGTGAACTCGTCGCGCGCCATCATCTATGCCTCGTCGGGCGAAGACTTTGCCGCTGCGGCGAAGAGCGCCGCTCGAGCTACGCGCGACGCGCTGGAAGCCGCCAAGCCCTGAAAGCAAACGTTGGTCGTCAGGCGCGGCGAAGCCGGGTGAAGGCTTCGAATTCCCAATTGCGCATGCCCAGCAGCAGCGTGTAGCCCTCCCGGTCTTTTGCCGAGAGCTTCTGGTCCGTCTGGTGCTGCTGCGCAAAGTCCTGCGCCACGCGCTGCAGCCGGTCGAGGAACGCCGGCGCCAGCGAACGGCTGATCGAGCCGTGCACCAGCAGCAGCCCTTCGGCCGGGCCGTCGAAGCCGCCGCGGTAGTAGTCGAGCACCACGTTCTCCCGAAAGAACTCCATCACCGGGCCGTGCGGCCGCCAGCGGAAGGTCTTGGCCAGCTTCAGCCGGTAGCGGTTGAGCGGGCGCAGCTCGATGATGCCGATGCGGTCCAGCTGTGCCAGAAAGCCGATGCATTCCGCCTCGCTGATCCGGTACGAAGACACGATCTGCTCCAGCGTCCACTGGCTCAGCACGCTGATCGCCACCAGCAGCAGCTTCTTGTCCTTGACCACCGCTTTTTCCTGCTCCTGCGTGAGCTCCTTCAAGAGCGGCTGGGCATCGGCCACGCGGCGCGCCAGCTCGGCAAAGTCGATCTTGAGCGCGCGGCAGATGGCGTCGACGCGGGACAGCGGCATGTCGCTCTTGGCCAGCATGCGCTTGACGCTGGATTCGGCCATGTCGAGCGACCGCGCCAGGTCGGCATAGGTCATGCGGGCGCTCTTGAGTTCGTTCTTCAGGGCTTGGACGAGGTCGACGGTGGTGCTCATGAAAGTAGCTTGCTGGCAAAGGGGTATTAAATGAAGATACCGAAAGGTGTGAATTAATGCCTCGTATCGATTCTCGATGCCTGTAGAGAGGCTGGCAACTAAATTCCGCGACTCGTACCACCCACCCAACGAGGACCGCCATGCTCCCGCCCACCCTCAGCCGCCGTGAACGCGGATTGCTTTTCACCTTTGCCCTGCTCGCGCTGGCTGCCCTCCTCGGGCCCGCGCTGCCGGCCGCCGACGTGGCGATCGCCTCGGTGTTTGCCGACAGCCGCGCCTGGTACGGCCTGCCCAACGCGATGGACGTGCTCAGCAATCTGCCCTTCGCGCTCGTCGGCTGCTGGGGCCTGTACCGGCTCCACCGGATCGACCGTGCCCATCAGCAGGCGCTGGCCGAATTCCCGCTGGCACCGCCGGCCAACGATCCGCCGGACAACACGCTCGACTGCGCCTGGCTTTTCTTTGCGGGGCTGATTGCCACTGCCGCCGGCTCGGCCTTCTTTCACCTGATGCCCGACGCGTCCCGGCTCGCGGCCGACCGGGCCGGCATGGCGGTGGCGTTCGCCGGCCTGATCGGCATTGCGGTCTGCGAGCGCGTGAGCCAGCGTGCCGGCTGGCCGGCGGCCTGGTTCGTGCTGGCGGGCGGCCTGCTGGCGGCCGAGGTGTTCCATGAAAGCGGCAATGTCCTGCCCTGGGCGATCGTGCAGTTCGGCGGCATGGCCGTGGTGCTGACGCTGGCCCTGGCCACGCCGATGCGCGGCGCGGTCGGACTCAAGCTCGGCTGGGTGATCTTCTTCTATGTGCTGGCCAAGGGCTTCGAACTGGCCGACGAGCCGATCTACGAGATGACCGGGCAGCTGATTTCCGGCCACAGCCTCAAGCACCTGGCCGCATCGCTGGCCGGCCTGCCTGTGCTTGCGGCGCTCAGGAAGCTCGATATCGGCTGGCGGGCAACGTTGCTGCGGCACAATCCCGACGCAGCCGCCCTAACGACATAGGCTCTCCCCCGGGCAGCGTGTAGATAACAAGACAAGAGGAGTTGCTTCGAATGACAAATCCCGCCGCTGCTGCTGCAGTCACCCCGCCTCACGAAGCGAACGCGCACGCCAACCAGTTCGCGCTTCTCGGGCAGCGGCGCTTCGCACCCTTCTTCTGGACGCAGTTCGCGGGCGCAGCGAACGACAACCTCTTCAAGTTCGCCTTCACCGTGATGGTGACCTACCAGCTCCAGCTGAGCTGGATGCCGCCGGCCATGGCGGGTCTGGCCATCGGCGCGCTGTTCATCCTGCCGTTTCTGCTGTTTTCCGCGACTGCGGGGCAGCTCACCGACAAGTTCGACAAGACGAAGATGATCCGCTTCGTGAAGAACCTCGAGATCGCGATCATGCTGCTCGCGGCCTGGGGCTTCGTCAGGGCCGATGCGGTGGTGCTGCTGGGCTGCGTGTTCCTCATGGGCCTGCATTCGACGCTGTTCGGGCCGGTCAAGTTTGCCTACCTGCCGCAGGTGCTCGACGCGCGCGAACTCACGGGCGGCAACGGCATGGTCGAGATGGGCACCTTCGTCGCCATCCTGCTCGGCCAGGTGGCCGGCGGGCTGCTGGTGGCCCTTCCGCAGGTCGGCCACACCACGGTGGCCGTGGCCTGCTTGCTGCTGGCACTGGTCGGGCGCGGCGTGGCGCAGGCCATTCCACCGGCGCCCGCCACCGATCCGGGGCTCGTGATCAACTGGAACCCGTTCAGCGAGACCTGGCGCAACCTCAAGCTCGCGCACGGCAACATCGTGGTCTTCCGCTCGCTGCTGGGCATCTCGTGGATGTGGTTCTTCGGCGCGGTGTTTCTGAGCCAGTTCCCCAGCTTCGCGAAAGAAGTGCTGCATGGCGACGAGCAGGTGGCTTCGCTGCTGCTGGTGGTGTTCTCGGTGGGCATCGGTGTCGGATCGCTGCTGTGCGAAACGCTGAGCCGCCGGCAGGTGGAAATCGGCTTGGTGCCGCTGGGCGCCATCGGCATGAGCGTGTTTGCCATCGACCTGTACTTTGCGTCGCGCGCGCTGCCGCCGGTCGCGGTCATGGGGCTCGGCGCCTTCGTGAGCCAGGCCGCGCACTGGCGCGTGATGGCCGACCTGGCGCTGCTGTCGCTCTTCGCGGGCCTGTACAGCGTGCCGATGTACGCGCTGATCCAGCTGCGCAGCCAGCCGACGCACCGCGCGCGCATCATCGCGGCCAACAACATCCTCAATGCGCTGTTCATGATCGGCAGTTCGGTCATCGCGGGCGCGCTGCTTGGCGCCGGCTTCACGATTCCGCAGATCTTTTTGTTCACCGGCATCGCCAACGCGGTGGTGGCGTTCTACATCTTCATGCTGGTGCCGGAGTACCTGCTGCGCTTCATCGCGTGGATGCTGTCGCACTTCGTCTACCGCTTCGAGATCAAGGGCGACGAGCACATTCCGACCGAGGGCGCGGCCGTGCTGGTGTGCAACCACGTGAGCTTCATCGATGCCATCCTGCTGATGGCGGCGAGCCCGCGTCCGATCCGCTTCATCATGGACCACCGGATCTTCAAGGTGCCGGTGCTGGGCTGGCTGTTCAAGCTGGCCAAGGCCATTCCCATCGCGCCGCAAAAGGAAGACCCCGCCGCCTACGAAGCCGCCTTTGCCAAAGCGCTGCAAGTGCTGCGCGAAGGCGACCTGCTGGCGATCTTTCCCGAAGGCGCGATCACGCGCGACGGCACGCTGCAACCCTTCAAGGGCGGCGTGATGAAGATCATCGAAAGCGCGCGCGCCGAAGGCATCGAGCCGCCGGTGATCCCGATGGCGCTGACCAACCTCTGGGGCTCGTACTTCAGCCGCATCGAACTGCGCGGCGGCCAGAACGTGGCCATGGCCAAGCCCTTCCGGCGCGGCTTCTTCAGCCGCGTGGGGCTGAACGTCGGCCACGCGGTGCCTCCAGCCGACGTGCGGCCCGATGCGCTGCAGCAGCGCGTGAGCGGCTTGCTGGCCACCTAGGCGCGGCCTTTGCCGGCAAGCCCGGCACCAAAAAGTATCTTTCGAAGATACTCGTGGCGGCTCAAACCAGAACTGGTTGAAGCATTTGATCCTCGCGGTGCGGGAGCGAACCATCATTCGCCCACCTTCACTACGCCGCGAGGCATTCATGCAAACCTTCTCATCCACCACCGTTTCGATCCAGCGCGATACGCGGGCCTGGCAGCTGCAGGTGTGGGCTTCTTTCGCGATTGCCGTGTTCCTGTGCGCTACCGGCTTGAGCTGGCTGCCGGGCGAGGCGCTGGACCGTGCGTTCATGGTGATGGGCTACGTGTTCTGCCTGAGCACCGCCTTCATGCTGGCCAAGTTCATCCGCGACAACCAGCATGCGGACGCCGGCGGCACCGCAGGCCGCGACGTGCCGATGTGGCGCCTGGTGGTCTGGGGCAGCTTCTTCACGGCCATGGGCCTGACCGGTTGGGGCCTGCTCCGCATGGAGATCAACGACGCCTACAAGGCCTTCCTGGGCGTGAGCTGGCTCTTCCTGATCAGCTCGGCCTTCACGCTGGCCAAGACGCTGCGCGACCGCCACGAAGCCGACCTGATCGAAGCGCGCCTGCAAGGCCGCCGCGCCGCTCGCCAGGAAGCGGCTGCTTCCTCCACCTCGGCCGACTGAGCGCCTCTTTTCTCATCCACACGTCAACCATCGAAAGACCGCCATGAAAAAGTCCATTGCTTCTCTTCTGGTCGCTGCTTGCACCGTATTCGCCAGCGCGACGCTGCCCCTTCAGGCCCAGGCTCAGACCCGGGGTTCCGAGGCTTCGGCCGCACTCTCGCTGCTGCCCGTGGCCTCGGTCATGGGTGCCGCTTCAGCCGTGGGCGCTTCGGCCACGGCGGTGGTCGCGGTGCCTGCCGCGCTTTCGGTGGGCGGCTCGATGCTCACGGTGATTGCGGTCGAGGCTTCGGCCGACGGCACCGTCTACCTGCTGGAACGCGCCTCGGATGGCGCCCGCGCCAGCGTCAAGGTGATGGGCCGCGCCGCCAATGGCGTGTCCACGGCGGTCGGCACGGGCGTGCTGGTCAGCGTGATCGGCACCGGCATCGTGCTGTCGGCCGCGGGCGAGGTGCTGGCCTTCGTGCCCAACGCGATCGGCCGCGCGCTCTTGCACAACGAGAGGCTGTCATGAAGCGGGCGCTTTTTCCTTCGCTGCTGCTTGCGCTTGCAATCGCCATGCCGCTGCAGGCACAGGCCGGCCGGTCCTGCGAGCAGGCGAAGCCGACGGCCGAGCTGATCGTCAAGGGCATGCAGCTGGCCGAGCGCACGTCGCAGCAGCTGGATGCGAGCGGCGCCCGCGTCGTGCTCCTGGCGCGTGCCGGGCAGGATCTGAGCAAGTACGGCCTTCGCTATTCGCACCTGGGCATCGCCTACAAGACCGATGAAGGCCCGTGGCGCGTGGTGCACAAGCTCAACCAGTGCGGCACGGCCGAGGCCGCGGTGTACCGGCAGGGGCTCGGCGAGTTCTTCCTCGACGATCTTTGGCGCTACGAAGCGGCCTGGGCGGTGCCTACGCCGCAGGTCCAAACGCAGCTTCTGGCCGTGCTGCGCGAATCGCCGTCGCGCATCACCCGGCTGAACGTTGCGCCCTACAGCATCGTGAGCTACGTATGGGGCCAGAAGTACCAGCAGTCGAACCAGTGGGCCGTCGAGACGCTTGCCGCAGCCATGGAGCCCGCGACCATCGTCAATCGCGGGCAGGCGCAGGCGTGGATGCAGTTCAAGGGCTACGAACCGACGACACTGCGGCTCGGCCCGCTCACTCGCCTGGGCGGCCGCGTAGGCTCGGCCAACGTAGCCTTCGACGATCACCCGAACGACAAGCGGTTTTCGGACCGCATCGAAACGGTCACGGTCGATTCGTTGTTCGCATGGCTGCCGCGCGCTGGTCTGGGTGCGGCGCCGGTGGCTTTCAAGCTGTAGTTGCAACGGGAGCGTGCGCGCTTCAGAAGAAGAAAAGAGGAAAAAAATGAGCAAGTCATTGCGTCTGTCCGAGAAGTGGTTCCGCCGCGGCCTGTGGCTGGTGGCCCTGGTGTTCGCGAGTTTCCTGATCGGGCTCGGCGGCACTGTCGTGGGCGATCTGCCGCGGGTCGAGCGAGCGCTCGAACTCGACGACTTCATCGACCGTGCCGCGGCCGCGCCGCTGCGCGAGACGATCAAGGCGGCGGAAAAGACCGAACTGGCTGCGTCGCGGGAGCTCGAGCAGATCAGCCTGCAGCTCAGTGCCGCGCAGCAGGCGAGCGCCAACGCCCGCGAGACCTTCGGCAACTGGATTGCCACCCGGCGTGCCACCGCGCAGCCCGACCAGGACACGGAGCTCATCGCGCGCACCAAGGCGCTCGACGCGCTCAAGAACAAGGAAGACGCCGTGCAGCGCAAGGTGGATGCGCAGCACCAGATCGTGATCGATGCGCGGCAGGGCGAGCAGCGTGCCCGGGAATCGCTGGCGGTGCTGGAGCGCGCCGCCCAGGACAAGCTGGACGCCGAGTACCGCCGCGTCGAACTGCGCGTGTTCGGCTACAGGCTTGCGCTCACGCTGCCCCTGCTGGCGGTGGCGGGCTGGCTGTTCGTGAAGAAGCGCAAGGGCACCTACTGGCCGTTTGTCTGGGGCTTCATCTTCTTTGCGCTATTCGCTTTCTTCGTCGAGCTGGTGCCCTACATGCCGAGCTATGGCGGCTACGTGCGCTACGTGGTGGGCATTCTGGTCACGGTGCTCGTGGGGCGCTACGCCATCGTCGCGCTGAACCGCTACCTTGCCCGCCAGAAGCTGGCCGAGCAACAGCCCGACCAGGTGCGGCGCGAAGAGCTCAGCTACGACACCGCCCTCACGCGGCTCGGCAAGAACGTGTGCCCCGGCTGCGAGCGGCCGGTGGACCTGAAGAACAACGAGATCGACTTCTGCCCGCACTGCGGCATCGGCCTGTTCGACCACTGCGGCCAGTGCGAAACCCGCAAGAGCGCGTTTTCGAAGTTCTGCCACGCCTGCGGTAGCTCCGCCTTGCCGCGCGTGCCGCTCGCATCGGCAGCGAGCTCTGCGGATTCGTTCACACCCGGCGCACCGGCTCAGCCTGCCGTGTAGCGGCAGCGCCGCAGGGCCGTGCTACAACGTCCGGCTGCGACACGGAGGTGGACGCGGATTTCAGTCATCAACACAGAGGGAGCACCCAGCATGAGCATTTTCGGCAGCATTCTTTCCAAGATCTTCCCGTCCGCACACGCCGCCGACGCACCTGCGGCTGCACCGGCCCCCGCCGGTGCTCCGGCCGCCGCGGCGCCGCCGCCCGCCATCACTGTGGTCGACGTCGAGGCCTTGCTCGACGGCATGCCCGGCGCGAGCAGCCTGAACTGGCGCACATCCATCGTCGACCTGATGAAGCTGCTCGGCCTGGACAGCAGCCTCGACGCGCGCAAGCAGCTGGCCGGCGAGCTCAGCTACGGCGCTGACACCAGCGACAGCGCCAAGATGAACATCTGGCTGCATCGCCAGGTCATGACCAAGCTGGCGGCCAACGGCGGCAAGGTTCCGGCCGAGCTGCGCGACTGATCGTCCGCCCCTCGAAGCAAGAAGCCCGGCATGCCGGGCTTCTTGCTTTTTGACAAGTGGGCGCCAGGGGCTCAGGTCCAGCCGGCATCCACCACGAAGTCTTGCGCGGTGCACATTTTCGAATCGTCGGCGGCAAGGAAGAGCGCCATGGCGGCAATGTCCTCGGCCATCACGCGGCCCGGCAGGCACTGGGCCGCATCGATTTCGGCGCCCGACTCCGGCTTGACCCACAGCTTGATCTGCCGTTCGGTCATCACCCAGCCAGGCACGATCGAATTGACGCGGATGTTCTCTTTGCCCAGGTCACGCGCCAGCGAGCGCGTGAGGCCACGCGCGGCGGCCTTGCAGGCCTGGTAGACCGGATAGCCCCGGCCCTTGATCATCCAGCTGATCGAGCCGAAGTTGATGATCGATCCGCCGCCCAGCGTGCGCATGTCATCGGCCACGGCCTGCGCCGCGAAGAACTGGTGCTTGAAGTTGACCGCCACCAGGCGATCGAAGTCTTCGCTCGTCACGTCGGCCATGTCATGGCGCCGGTCGTTGGCGGCGTTGTTCAGCAGCACGCCGATGGGACCGAACTGCGCCCGAACCGCGGCAATGGCGGCGGTGAGCGCGGCGGTGTCGGTCACGTCGCACTCGCAAAACAGCGCCGGGTTGCCGCCTTGCAATTGGGATGCGAGCGCGCGGCCCGTGGCGGCGTCGAGATCGCAGAAGCCGACCTTCGCGCCCTGGCCGTGGAACGCCCGCACCAGCGCTTCGCCGATGCCGGTGGCACCGCCTGAAATGAACACGGTGCGACCGGCCAGCGAGGGATAGCGCGCGGTGTATGCGGTGATTGCTGAAGAGGAAGAAGCGGTCGTCATGCCGTTGAGCGTAGCGGATGAACGCATGCCCGCGCACCCGGTTTACTCCTGCATACCTCTGGCGTATGTGGCGTGGCGTATGGCTTCCGGCATGTGGGCAACGGGCGCTTGCGTGGCTACGCTTGCGGCCCATGAACACCCTTTACCGCCGCCGTGCCATGACCGGCCTCGCCGCACTGGCGCTTCTTCCACTGGCGCTCGCCGTTCGGCCGGCGCGGGCCCAGGCCCCTGCGCCCATCCAGCTCTTCAAGATTGTCTCGCCACGCGACGAGATTGTTGTCGGCGTGGAGGCCGCGCAACTCGGCACAGGCTCGGCGCCCGCCGTGCAGCGCCTGGCCGAATTGCTGGCGGCCAAGGGGCAGCTCACGCTTTGGCAATACGCATCGCAGAAGGATGCCGCCGGGGCCCTGGTTCAAGCGCCGCTGCGGCAGGTGGCGGTGTTCAAGAACGAGCTGCTGCGCATCGAGCCTTATACGACGCCGCTGTCGGTCAAGGCGCCAGCGGCCGCCAAGTAAACGGGCGCCAATGCGTGGCGGCTACACGCCGCGCGCGCGATCCGTCTTGAAGCGCGCCCTGAACGCCGTGAAGCTGTCCGCCTCGAGCGATTCGCGGATTTCGCGCATCAGGTTCAGGTAGTAGTGCAGGTTGTGGATGGTGGTGAGCATCGGCCCGAGCATTTCGGCGCAGCGGTCGAGGTGGTGCAGGTAGGCACGGCTGAAGCCTTCGCGCCCGCCGTCGTTCCACGAGACGCCTGACGTGCCCGCGCAGGCATGGCAGGTGCAGCTCGGGTCGATGGGCTGCGGGTCGTTCTTGTGCCGCGCGTTGCGCATCTTCAGGTCGCCGAAGCGCGTGAACAGCGTGCCGTTGCGCGCATTGCGCGTGGGCATCACGCAGTCGAACATGTCGACGCCGTCGGCCACACCCTGCACCAGGTCTTCGGGGGTACCCACGCCCATCAAATAGCGCGGCTTGTTCGCGGGCAGCCGGTGCGGCGTGTGGCCCATGATGTGCAGCATCTCTTCCTTCGGCTCGCCCACGCTCACGCCGCCGATGGCGTAGCCGGGAAAGTCCATGTCCACCAGCGCGGCGAGGGATTCTTCGCGCAGGTTTTCGAACATGCCGCCCTGCACGATGCCGAACAGCGCGTTCGGGTTTTCGAGCCGCGCGAATTCGTGCTGGCAGCGCTTGGCCCAGCGCAGGCTCAGCTCCATCGAAGTGCGCGCCTCGGCCTCGGTCGTGATGTGGCCCTTGGTGTCATAGGGCGTGCACTCGTCGAACTGCATCACGATGTCGCTGTTGAGAATGGTCTGGATCTGCATCGAGACCTCGGGCGTGAGGAACAGCTTGTCGCCGTTGACGGGCGAAGCGAACTTCACGCCCTCTTCGCTGATCTTGCGCATAGCGCCGAGCGACCACACCTGGAAACCGCCCGAGTCGGTGAGGATGGGCTTGTTCCACTTCTCGAACTGGTGCAGCCCGCCGAAGCTGGCCATGACGTCGAGGCCGGGACGCATCCAGAGGTGGAAGGTGTTGCCCAGGATGATCTGCGCACCCATTTCTTCCAGGCTGCGCGGCATCACGCCCTTGACGGTGCCGTAGGTGCCCACGGGCATGAAGATCGGCGTTTGCACCACGCCATGGTTGAGCGTGAGCGTGGCCCGGCGCGCGTGGCTGTCGGGATCGGTCTTGAGAAGTTCGAACTTCAGGCGTGGCAGGGGCGTGGCGTCGGTCATTTCTGGGTGGCGGCGCCGGCGTCCGGCAGCAGCATCAGGATGGTACGGTTGAAGTCTTCGACGGCGAGCAGGCGGCCCTGCCGGTCGACGGTGATGCCGGTGGGGCGGCCCATCGGGCGCACGCCGGGCTTGGGGTTCCAGCCGGCGAGCCATTCGATCGGCTTTCCGGAGGGGAGGCCCCGCGCATTGAGCTTGTAGCCCACCACGCGGTGGCCGGGCGCCTGGTGGCCGCGCCATGCCACCAGCAGCTGGCCCGCAAAGCGGCTGCCCGCGGGCCCGACGATCATCTGCAGCGGTGCGACGTGCGCGGGCCAGAGCATCAGCGGAGCCTCGGTGGCCTTGCAGTCATGCCGGTTCTCGTAGCCGCGCGCGGGCCGGCGGTTGCCGACGCAATAGGGCCAGCCATAGTCGCGCCCGGCTTGCAGCCGGTTCAACTCTTCGGGGGGCTGGCCCACGTCTTCGTAGTCGATGGAGTTCTCGCCCTGCAGCACCGTGCCCTTGGCCGGGCCGTCCGGCAGCACGGTCAATGCGACCGAGTTGCGCAGGCCTGTGGCAAAGGGCTTGAAGCTCTGCAGCTTGTAGTCCGGCCCCGCGAGCACGGCTTCGTACACCGTGGCGCGCGGCTTCGGTCCGGCCAGGTCGGGGCAGAGCAGCGGGTATTGCTTCGACGACGCATCGCGGCAGGCATCGGAGTCGGAGCCGACGTTCACGTAGAGCCGTCCACCCGGCCCGAAGGCCAGTTCCTTGAGCGGATGCGTGCCATCGCCCGGCAACCCGTCGATCACCGTCTCACGCTGCAGTGCGCCGCCGGGCGAAGGAACCGGCGTTCGCCAGACCGTGCCTGACTCGCCGATGTAGATTTTGCCGTCGGGTCCGGCAACGAGCCCCAGCGGCCGGTCGAGCTGCTCGGCCAGCACGCTGAAGTGCGCGCGCCGCGGCGCGGGACCGTCGGCGGGCAGCACCATCTCAAGCAGGCGGCCGCGTCGCGGTTCCCACGATCCCATGTCGATCACCCAGTAGCGCCCCGGCGCCACCTCGAGGATTCGCCGGGGCGCGCGCAGGCCCTGTGCCTCGTCGGCCAGCAGCGCGACGCAGGTGCCTGCGGGGCTGGCGATGTCGAGCCGCGCATGGCCGCCACAGACCCCCTGCGGGGTGTAGCCGCGCGCATGGCCGGCCGCCGGCAGCAGCATCGCGCACCCGAATGCGGCCAGCCAAAGGCGCGGGGCGCTGATCTTCATAGGGCGGCGCGCGCCAGCAGCATGGCGTCGCCATAGCTGAAGAAGCGGTATCGATGGGCAATGGCGTGGGAATAAAGCGCCATCACATGCTCGTAGCCGGCAAAGGCCGAGACCAGCATCATCAGCGTGCTCTTCGGCAAGTGGAAGTTGGTGACCAGCTGGTCGACGTGCTCGAAGGCAAAGCCTGGCGTGATGAAAATGCGCGTGTCGCCCGTGGCCTCGCCGCTCTTGGCCCACGATTCGAGCGTGCGCACGGTGGTGGTGCCGACCGCGACCACGCGGCCGCCGCGTGCCTTGCATTCGGCAATCGCGCGCCGCGTGGTTTCGGGCACCTCGTAGCGCTCGGCGTGCATCGTGTGCTCGGCAATGTTCTCGGTCTTTACCGGCTGGAAAGTGCCGGCGCCCACGTGCAGCGTGACGTTGGCGCGTTGCACGCCGCGCGCGTCGAGTTCGTCCAGCAGTGCTTCGTCGAAATGCAGCGCGGCTGTCGGTGCGGCCACGGCGCCGGGCACCCGCGCGAACACGGTCTGGTAGCGGCTCTCGTCGTCGGCCGAATCGGTGTGCGTGATGTAGGGCGGCAGCGGCACGTGGCCGCAGCGGGCCATCAGCGCATAGGGATCTTCGCCCGCGTCGCTTTCAAAGCCGAACCGGAACAGCGCGCCCTGCTCGTCGGGCCAGCGGCCCAGCAGCGTCGCACGAAAGCCGCCCACCATCTGCAGCGTGGTGCCCACGGGCGGCTTCTTGCTGACCTTCATATGCGCAACAACCTCGTGGCCCTGCAGCACGCGCTCGATCAAGAGCTCGAGCTTGCCGCCGGTCGGCTTCTCGCCGAAGAGGCGTGCCTTGACCACGCGCGTGTCGTTGAAGACCAACAGGTCGCCTTCGCGCAGCAACGAAGGCAGGTTCTTGAAGATGCGGTCGACGGGCTCGCTGCCGGTGCCGTCGAGCAGGCGGGAGGAGGTGCGTTCAGAGGCCGGGTGTTGCGCCACCAGCTCGGGCGGCAGGGCGAAATCGAAATCGGAGAGCGTGAAGGCGCGCATGGTGCTTGAGGGCCGGACGGGCCCGTGCCAAGGAGGCGTGGAAGATGAGTAAAAGCGTGGCTGGAGCCGGGCAGAATTGTCCCATGCCCGCTTCCGCGAAGTCAGTGCCGCCCGAAAAGACCTCAAGCCCACCCGCCGCCGCCCCAGCCGCGCCCGGCGCGGGCCTGAGCGCCGTGCAGCGCGCACTGCGCAAGCTCGGCCTGGTGCGCGACATCGACTTTGCGCTCTACCTCCCGATGCGCTACGAGGACGAGACGCGCATCGTGCGGCTGGCCGACACGCGCGACGGCGACATGGCGCAGGTCGAAGGCGTGGTGACCGAGTGCGAAGTGGTGTACCGACCGCGGCGGCAACTGATTGCCACCATTGACGACGGCAGCGACACCTGCCAGCTGCGCTTCTTCAATTTCTATCCCTCGCAGCAGAAGCAGCTCGCGGTCGGCGCCCGGGTGCGCGTACGCGGGGAGGTGCGCGGCGGTTTCGTCGGGCGGCAGATGATGCATCCGACCGTCAAGGCGGCCGGCACGGCGCTGCCCGAGGCGCTTACGCCCGTGTATTCCACCGTGGCCGGCCTGCCGCAGCCGGTGCTCCGGCGCGAGGTGCGCTCGGGCCTGGCGCGAGCGGTGCTCGACGAGACGATACCGGTGCAGATCGGCCTTCGCGGCGCCTGGGACTTGCGCAGTTCGCTGACCTTCCTGCACTACCCGACGCCCGACGTGGCGATGGCCACGCTCGAAGACCACAGCCATCCGGCGTGGCAGCGCATCAAGGCGGAGGAGCTGCTGGCGCAGCAGCTCTCGCAGCTTCAGGCGCGGCTGGAACGCGCGGCGCAGCGTGCGCCGAAGCTGCCTTTTTCGCCCAAGCCGCAGCCGAGTTCGCTGCATGCGCAATTGCTTGCCGTGCTGCCCTTCGGCCTGACGGGCGCGCAGCAGCGCGTGGGCGAAGAGATCTCGCACGACCTGGCCCGCGAGATCCCGATGCACCGCCTGCTGCAGGGCGACGTGGGCTCGGGGAAGACCGTGGTGGCGGCGCTCGCGGCGGCGCGCTGCATCGATGCGGGCTTTCAGTGCGCGCTGATGGCGCCGACTGAAATTCTTGCCGCCCAGCACTTCGGCAAGCTGGTCGGATGGCTCGACCCGCTGCTGGCCGAGCGCGGCCTGCGCGTGGCCTGGCTCACGGGCAGCCAGAAGAAGAAGGAGCGCGACACCATGTCGGCCGCGGTCGAAAGCGGCGAGGCGGCCCTGGTGATCGGCACGCATGCCGTCATTTCGGAAAAAGTGCGCTTCAAGAACCTCGCGCTTGCGATCATCGACGAGCAGCATCGCTTCGGCGTGGCACAGCGGCTGGCGCTGCGCGGCAAGGCCGTGGGTCACCTCGAGCCGCACCTCTTGATGATGAGCGCCACGCCCATCCCGCGCACGCTGGCGATGAGCTACTACGCCGACCTCGACGTGTCCACGCTCGACGAGCTGCCGCCGGGCCGCACGCCCATCGTCACCAAGCTGGTGGCCGACCACCGGCGCGACGAGGTGATCGCGCGCATCCAGGCGCAGCTCGGGCAAGGGCGGCAGGTCTACTGGGTCTGCCCGCTGATCGAAGAGAGCGAGGCCGTCGATCTGCGCAACGCCACCGAAACGCGCGACGAGCTCGCGGACTCGCTCGGTCCGGCCGTCAACGTGGGGCTGCTGCATTCGCGCATGCCCACGGCCGAGAAACAGGCCGTGATGGCGGCTTTCACCGCCAATAAAATCCAGGTGCTGGTGAGCACCACCGTGATCGAAGTGGGCGTGGACGTGCCCAACGCCTCGCTGATGGTGATCGAGCATGCCGAGCGCTTCGGCCTCTCGCAACTGCACCAGCTGCGTGGCCGCGTGGGGCGCGGCGCCGCGGCCTCGGCCTGCGTGCTGCTCTATGCGCCCGGCGACAGCGGCCGCGTGGGCGAGGCGGCGCGGGCGCGGCTCAAGGCCATGGCCGAGACCAGCGACGGTTTCGAGATTGCGCGGCGCGATCTCGAAATTCGGGGTCCGGGCGAATTCCTGGGCGCGCGGCAGTCGGGTGCGCCGCTGCTGCGCTTTGCCGACCTGAACAGTGACGTGATGCTGCTCGACTGGGCGCGCGAACTGGCGCCCGTCATGCTCGAGAAGCACCCGGACCTGGCGCAGCGCCACATCGACCGCTGGCTTGGCACGAAGGCCGAGTACCTGAAGGCGTAGGCCGAGCCAGGCGCCTGCGCGCGGAGCGTTGTCGGGCGCACGCCGACCCCAGGCAGTGCCCGCTTACAGAGGCTTGCGCATAATTGACGCAAGCTATGACTCTCACCGAACTCAAATACATCGTCGCAGTAGCCCGCGAACGGCACTTCGGCAAGGCCGCCGAGGCCTGCTACGTCTCCCAACCGACGCTCTCCGTGGCCATCAAGAAGCTCGAGGACGAGCTCGAGGTCAAGCTCTTCGAGCGCAGCGCCGGCGAAGTGACCGTGACGCCGCTCGGCGAGCAGATCGTGCAGCAGGCGCAGAGCGTGCTCGACCAGGCCGCCAGCATCAAGGAAATTGCCAAGCGCGGCAAAGACCCGCTGGCCGGACCGCTGAACCTCGGTGTCATCTACACCATTGGCCCCTACCTGCTGCCCGACCTCGTGCGCCAGGTGATTTCGCGCACGCCCCAGATGCCGCTGGTGCTGCAGGAGAACTTCACTGCCAAGCTGCTGGAGATGCTGCGCGCCGGCGAGATCGACTGCGCGATCATGGCCGAGCCTTTTCCCGACACGGGGCTGGCGATGGCGCCGCTCTACGACGAGCCCTTCGTGGCCGCGCTGCCCATCAAGCACAAGTTCGCGGATCGCGAATCCATCACGTCCGACGAACTGCAGAATGAAACCATGCTGCTGCTCGGCACCGGCCATTGCTTTCGCGACCATGTGCTCGAGGTGTGCCCCGAGTTCGCGCGCTTCTCGAGCAACGCGGAGGGTATTCGCAAGAGCTTCGAGGGTTCCTCGCTCGAAACCATCAAGCACATGGTGGCCTCGGGCATGGGCGTGACGCTGGTGCCGCGCCTGTCGGTGCCCGCCGAAGCGCTCAAGCCCAAGGTCAAGGGGCGCAAGGAGCTCGAGCAGATGGTGCGCTACCTGCCGGTGCGCGACGCACAGGACCGCGATCCTCCGACGCGGCGAGTGGTGCTGGCCTGGCGCCGCACCTTCACGCGCTACGAGGCGATCGCCGCGTTGCGCAACGCCATCTATGCGTGCGAGTTGCCGGGCGTCAAGCGGCTGTCATAAAAGTCGCGAACCTGGCCTACGTGGCGGCTGTTCGATTTCGTTCATCGCCGGGATAGAGTGGCGCTGTTGCGAAGCCGCGGGTCGGCTTTCAGAATCACAGGCCTGTCTCCCAAAAGTTTGAAGAAAGAAATTCACGCCATGGCAAAAGAATCGAAGACATCGAAAAACACGTCGTCGTCCTCTTCGAAGGGCAAGGTGCCAAAGAAGGGCAATGCCCAGGTGGCGCAGGAGTCCGGCAGCCGCAACGCGCCAATCATCAACATCGGCATCGAGCGCCAGGACCGCGCCGCCATTGCCGAGGGCCTGAGCCGCGTGCTGGCCGACACCTACACGCTCTACCTCACCACCCACAACTTTCATTGGAACGTGACGGGGCCGCACTTCAATTCGCTGCATGCGATGTTCATGGGACAGTACACCGAACTCTGGGGCGCCACCGACGTGCTCGCCGAGCGCATTCGCGCGCTGGGCCATTACGCGCCGGGCTCTTACGCGGAGTTCAGCAAGATCGCCACCGTGCCGGACGTGCCGCAGACCCCGCCCAAGGCAATGGAGATGGTGCGCATCCTGGTCAAGGGCCACGAGACCGTGTCGCGCATCGCGCGCGAATTCATTCCCGTGGCCGAGGAAGCCGGCGACGACCCGACGGCCGACATGCTGACCGCGCGCTGCACGGTGCACGACCAGACCGCCTGGATGCTGCGCTCGCTGCTCGAGGACTGAAAAAGCGCGGGGCTCGCCGAGCCTTGGCACCGAGAGCGGCACAATGGCCGCTCTTTTTTTGCCTGCCGCATGCTCGCCCGCCGTTTTGCGCTCTATCTCGACCTGATTCGCTGGAACCGCCCCGCGGGCTGGCTGCTGCTGCTCTGGCCTACGCTGGGGGCGCTCTGGTTTGCTTCAGGGGGCTGGCCGGGCTGGCATCTGCTGGTGGTGTTCGCGCTGGGCACCGTCCTCATGCGCAGTGCGGGCTGCTGCGTCAACGACGTGGCCGACCGCGACTTCGACCGCCATGTGAAGCGCACCGCGCAGCGGCCGGTGACCAGCGGCGCGGTGTCGGTCAAGGAGGCGCTGCTGCTGGGCGCGGTGCTGGCGCTAGCGGCCTTCGGGCTGGTGCTCACGACCAATCGGCTCACCATTCTTTGGTCGTTCGCGGCGCTGGCCATCACGCTGGCCTATCCGTTCGCCAAGCGCTTCGTGTCGGTTCCGCAGGCGGTGCTCGGCATCGCCTTCAGCTTTGGCATTCCGATGGCCTTTGCGGCGGTGCAATCGACGGTTCCGGTGTTCGCTGCCTGGCTGCTGGCCGGCAATCTGTTCTGGGTGCTGGCCTACGACACCGAATATGCAATGGTCGACCGCGACGACGACCTCAAGATCGGCATGAAGACCTCGGCCATCACCTTCGGCCGCTTCGACGTGGCGGCGGTGATGGCAAGCTACGCGATCTTCCTGGCCGTCTGGGCTTGGGCTGGGGCCAGCCAGGGCCTGGGCGCCGTGTTTTTCGCAGCCATCGGCATCGCCGCGGCGCAGGCCGTCTGGCACTGGCAGCTGATTCGCGGCCGCACCCGCGACGGCTGTTTCAAGGCCTTCCGCCTGAACCATTGGCTCGGCTTCACGGTGTTCGCCGGCATCGCAGGCGGCTATGCGCTGAAATAGAGCGGGCGAAGACCGGGCCGCTCAGGCCTTGCCGAATTCCTCGCCCAGTTCCGCCGCGCGCTTCTGCGCCGCGCGAATCGCGGTCTTGAACTTCGCCTTGACGTCGGCACCCTCGAGCGAAGTGAGGGCCGCGTAAGTGGTTCCACCCTTCGAGGTCACCCGTTCGCGCAGCACCGACGGCGGCTCGGTGGCGCTATGCGCCAGCGCTGAGGCCCCGGTGAAGGTGCCAATGGCCAGCCGCTGCGCCTGGTCGGGCGACAGGCCCATTTCGACCCCGGCTTCGGTCATGGCCTCGATGAAATAGAACACGTAGGCCGGGCCCGAGCCGGACATGGCCGTGACCGCGTCGAGCGCGGCTTCGTCGTCGACCCAGAGCAGCTCGCCGGTCGGCGCCAGCAGCTGCCCGACCAGGGCGCGATCGGCCGCGTCCACCCCGGCGCGTGCATAGAGGCCGGTCATGCCCTGGCCCACCAGCGCGGGCGTGTTGGGCATGGCGCGCACCACGCGTTCGCTGCCGAGCCAGCGCGCAATGCTGCCCGATGGAATGCCTGCAGCCACGCTCAGGTGCAGCGCGTTTTCGGCGAAGGGGCGCACCGGCAGGGCCGCGTCCGCAAAAGTCTGCGGCTTGACCGCCCACACCACCACGGCGCAGCGCGAAAGGGCTTCGCCGGCCTCGTTGTGTGCGGTGATGCCGAAGGACTGCGCCAGTTTCCGGCGAGCCTCCTCGAAGGGCTCGACCACCTCGAAGGCGTCGGCGGGCGTGCCCTGCTTGATGAGGCCGCCGATGATGGCGCTGGCCATGTTGCCGCCGCCGATGAAGGCAATGGGGGGGAGCGGCGCCGGGCCGGTGCGGGGCAGGAATGTGACGGCAATGGTCATGGTCGGTCGGTGTATTCGAATGCCGCGAACTGGGTTGTCTGCAGCGGGTTGAAATTGTCGTCGCTCACCACCACCAGCATGCGCTTGCCGTCCGGCAGCGCCGGCCCCCAGCACATGCCTTCGGTGTTGTCGAGGCGCGAAAGGCCGAGCTGGGCAAAGTCGGCGACCAGCGTCTTCGCCGCGGGGCGATGGTTGCCCGCGGCGAGCGCGTCGATGTCCAGCACATCGGTGGCGTCGCGGGTATCGATCTCGTAGAGGCGCAACGAGTTTCCGGCGCCCGTGGCATAGGCGCGTTCCAGCACCAGCATGCGGTCGGCGTCGAGCATCAGGACCTCGCTGATGCCATTGTCGGCAAGGCTGCCGGGAATCAGCGGCCGCTGCGGAATCGCATCGGGAACATAGGCAATCTGGCGCGTGGCCTTGCCGGTTTCCAGGTCCATGCGGGTCAGCCGGCAGGGGCCGCCCGGCGCCCTGGTGGTGGGGGTCGGGCCATCCTGGATCAGCGCGTTTTCCATGGCAAGCCAGGCGTGGCGGCCGTCGGGCGTGAGCGCCAGGCCCTCCAGTCCCAGGTTGTCGCGTGGGCCGCGGCGCTGCGAGGCATCGGCATTGAACATGGCCGGCAGGGGAAACTCGCGCAGCAGCCGGCCATCGCGCGCCGATTCGTAGAAAGCAGGTCCGAATCCCCGTGTCACGTCGCCTTCGCTGGTCCAGAGCAGGGTTCCGGTTCTTGGACGCAGGCGCAGTGCCTCTGGGTCGGGCACGGGCGCCTGGGCCTCGGCCCGGCGGCGCGCGAGCCAGGGGCCGCCGCCAGGGCGTTGCAATTGCACGACGCTCTTCGGCGCGGGCGGCTGCAGCCACGGCGGTGCCCATTGAGCGGTATAAAAACGGGCGGGGTTCAGGTCTGACCGATCATCGCTGAGAAGGATGTACTCACTTCTTTCTGCGTCGTAGTCTATGCCGGAGAGGCCGCCCGCCGTAGTGCCCTGTATATTCAGCCGGTGCGGCCAGTACGCCTCGGCCAAGCGGCGCAGCCTTACCGTTGTGGCAGTGGGGATCACCGGGCTGCCGCAGCCGGCCAGTCCCGACCCCGCTGCAGCGGCGGCCGCGCTGGCCAGCAGCCTGCGGCGCAGGGGAGATGCGGGAGCTACGGGGCCTGAATTGACGGTATGCACGCCGCCAAGTCTAGTTCCAGTGCATTTCGTGTCAGAAGGCAGTTGACATGCCCTGGCCACCGTGCAACAATCGCAGGCTTCGCTTCAAAAAGGCGAAGCTTTCAGCCCAAAGCGGAAGTGCCTCGAGTGGTTCGAGGTGCAGACGACGGGCCCAAGACTGACCGCAGCGTTTCCCTCCCGGAGGCGCATCGGTACAAGTTGGGAACTACTAGCAATGATCCAAACTGAATCCCGGCTCGAAGTGGCCGACAACACAGGCGCGAAGTCCGTCCTGTGTATCAAGGTGCTCGGTGGCTCCAAGCGGCGTTACGCCAGCGTGGGCGACGTCATCAAGGTGAGCATCAAGGAAGCCGCTCCGCGTGGTCGCGTCAAGAAGGGCGAGATCTACAGCGCAGTGGTGGTCCGCACCGCCAAGGGCATCCGTCGCGCCGACGGCTCCCTCGTCAAATTCGATGGCAACGCAGCTGTGTTGCTCAACGCCAAGCTGGAGCCTATCGGCACCCGCATCTTCGGACCGGTGACGCGCGAGCTGCGCACCGAAAAGTTCATGAAGATCGTGTCGCTGGCCCCCGAAGTTCTGTAAGGACAACAACGCCATGAACAAGATTCGCAAAGGCGACCAGGTCATCGTGTTGGCCGGGCGCGACAAGGGCAAGCGCGGCACCGTCTCGCTTCGCAAGGATGATTCGCATCTCGTCGTCGAGGGCGTGAACATCGTCAAGAAGCACGCCAAGCCGAACCCCCTCAAGGGTACGACCGGCGGCATCGTCGAAAAGACCATGCCCATTCACCAATCCAACGTGGCGATCTTCAATGCCGCGACCGGCAAGGCCGATCGCGTGGGCATCAAGATCACCCAGGGTGCTGACGGCAAGCGCGTGGCTGTTCGCGTCTTCAAGTCGAGCGGCGACGAAATCAAGTTCGCCTAAGAGGTACTCACATGGCACGTCTCCAACAACACTATCGCGAAAAGATCGCGAAAGACCTGACGGAAAAGTTCGGCTACAAGTCGCCGATGCAGGTCCCCCGCCTCACCAAGATCACGCTCAACATGGGCGTGGGTGAAGCTGTCGCCGACAAGAAGGTCCTGGACAACGCAGTTGCCGACCTGACCAAGATCGCCGGCCAGAAGCCCGTGGTCACCAAGTCGAAGAAGGCCATCGCCGGTTTCAAGATCCGCGAAAACCAGCCCATCGGCTGCATGGTCACGCTGCGTGGCGTGCAGATGTATGAGTTCCTGGACCGTTTCGTGACCATCGCGCTGCCGCGTGTTCGCGACTTCCGCGGCATCTCCGGCCGTGCGTTCGACGGCCGTGGCAACTACAACATCGGCGTCAAGGAACAGATCATTTTCCCCGAGATCGAATACGACAAGGTCGATGCCCTGCGCGGTCTCAACATCAGCATCACGACGACGGCCAAGACCGATGAAGAAGCCAAGGCGCTTCTCGCTGGTTTCCGTTTTCCGTTCAAGAACTGAGGCGAACCGTGGCTAAACAATCCCTGATCCAACGCGAACTCAAGCGTGACAAGCTGGTCGCCAAGTACGCTGCGAAGCACGCGGAACTGAAGGCGATTTCCAACGACCTGAAGAAGAGCGACGAAGAGCGCGCTGCTGCCCGCCTGGGCCTGCAAAAGCTCCCGCGCAACGCGAACCCCACGCGTCAGCGCAACCGTTGCGAAATCACCGGTCGCCCGCGTGGCACCTTCCGTCAATTCGGTCTGGCCCGCGCCAAGATCCGCGAACTGGCTTTCAATGGCGACATCCCCGGTGTCACCAAGGCCAGCTGGTAAGCCAGGCAGGAGCAAACAACATGAGCATGAGTGATCCCATTGCCGACCTGCTGACGCGTATCCGTAACGCGCAGATGGTGGCGAAGCCCACTGTGTCGATCCCGTCTTCCAAGGTGAAGGCTGCGATTGCACAGGTCCTGAAGGACGAAGGCTATATCGACGGCTTCGAAGTGAAGACCGAAGACGGCAAGTCCGAACTCGTCATCACGCTGAAGTACTACGCTGGCCGCCCGGTCATCGAGCGCATCGAGCGCGTGAGCCGTCCCGGCCTGCGCGTCTACAAGGCCAGTGCTTCCATTCCGCAAGTCCAGAACGGCCTCGGCGTTGCGATCGTCACGACCCCCAAGGGCGTGATGACGGACCGCAAGGCACGCGCTACCGGTGTCGGTGGCGAAGTGCTGTGCTACGTCGCCTAACCGAGACATCGAGGAGTAACTGAAATGTCCCGAGTAGGAAAAATGCCGATCACCATCCCCGCAGGCGTGGATGTGTCGATCAAGGAAGACCAGATCAGCGTCAAGGGCACGGGCGGCACGCTCAACCTTGCACGCAATGTGCTGGTCAAGGTCGTCAGCAATGACGGCAAGCTGAATTTCGAGCCCGCCAACGAGTCGCGTGAAGCGAACGCGATGAGCGGCACGATCCGTCAGCTGGTGAACAACATGGTGGTTGGCGTGACCAAGGGCTTCGAGAAGAAGCTCAACCTGGTCGGCGTCGGCTACAAGGCTGCAGCCTCCAACAACAAGTTGAACCTGCAAGTCGGTTATTCGCATCCGGTCAACATCGAAATGCCCCAAGGCATCACGGTGGCCACCGCGACCCCGACCGAAATCGTGATCAAGGGTGCTGACCGTCAGCGCGTTGGTCAAATCGCCGCTGAGATCCGCGCTGTTCGTCCGCCTGAGCCTTACAAGGGCAAGGGCATCCGTTATTCGGACGAGAAGATCGTGATCAAAGAGACCAAGAAGAAGTAAGGGGCAGCAAAATGATGTTGACCAAAAAAGCACAGCGTCTTCGCCGCTCGCGCCAGACCCGCATTCGCATCGCGACGCAGGGCGTGGCCCGTCTGACGGTGAACCGCACCAATCTGCACATCTACGCCACCGTCATCTCCGACGACGGCACCAAGGTGATTGCCACCGCATCGACGGCCGAAGCCGAAGTGCGCACCGCACTCGGCGGCTCGGGCAAGGGTGGCAATGCCGCCGCTGCAACGGCCATCGGCAAGCGCATCGCTGAAAAGGCGAAGGCTGCCGGCGTCGAGAAGGTCGCCTTCGACCGCGCAGGTTTTGCGTACCACGGCCGCGTCAAGGCGCTGGCCGATGCGGCTCGCGAAGCCGGTCTGCAGTTCTAACCGGACACGAGATTCAAAATGGCAAAGATTCAAGCAAGAACGCAGAACGAAGGCCCTGAAGACGGTTTGCGCGAGAAGATGATCGCGATCAACCGCGTCACCAAGGTGGTGAAGGGTGGTCGTATCCTCGGTTTCGCAGCACTGACCGTCGTGGGCGACGGCGAAGGCCGCGTCGGCATGGGCAAGGGCAAGTCGAAGGAAGTGCCTGCTGCCGTGCAAAAGGCGATGGAAGAAGCCCGCCGCAACCTGGCCAAGATCTCGATCAAGAACGGCACGCTGCATCACCGCGTGACGGGTCACCATGGCGCCGCTTCGGTCGTCATGATCCCCGCCCCGAAGGGTACCGGCATCATCGCCGGCGGCCCGATGCGCGCCGTGTTCGAAGTCATGGGCATCACCGACATCGTGGCCAAGAGCCATGGTTCGTCGAACCCCTACAACATGGTTCGCGCCACGCTCGACGGGTTGAAGAACTCGACGACCGCGTCCGAAGTGGCTGCCAAGCGCGGCCTGACCGTCGAAGAAATCTTCGCCTGAGCGCAAGCTCTCGCAAGGCTGAAGGAAGCATTCAAATGACGACGCAACAACAAACCCTCAAGGTGCAATTGGTCAAGAGCCCGATTGGCACCAAGGAATCGCATCGCGCGACCGTGCGTGGCCTCGGCCTGCGCAAGCTCAACAGCGTGAGCGAGCTGCAAGACACCCCGGCGGTGCGCGGCATGATCAACAAGATCAGTTATCTGGTCAAAGTTCTGTAAGAGAGACTGATATGGAACTCAATGGCATCAAGCCGGCGGATGGCGCCAAGCACGCCAAGCGCCGTGTCGGCCGCGGTATCGGCTCCGGTATCGGCAAGACCGCAGGTCGCGGTCACAAGGGTCAGAAGTCGCGCGCAGGCGGTTTCCACAAGGTTGGCTTCGAAGGCGGTCAAATGCCGCTGCAGCGTCGCCTGCCGAAGCGCGGCTTCAAGTCGCACCTGCTGAAGTTCAACGCCGAAGTCACGCTGACTGCCCTCGAGCAGCTCGGCCTGGCCGAAGTCGATGTCCTGGCGCTCAAGCAAGCCGGCCTCGTGGGCCAGCTCGCCAAGGTGGTCAAGATCATCAAGACCGGTGAACTCACCAAGGCCGTCAAGCTGACGGGCGTGGGCGCAACCGCTGGTGCCAAGGCTGCAATCGAAGCAGCCGGCGGCAGCATCGCCTGATCACACTGGACTGAAAGAAGTTCTTCGTGGCAACTAACGCGGCAACGATCGCAAAGACAGGCAAGTTCGGCGACCTCCGTCGCCGGCTGGTCTTCTTGCTGCTCGCGCTCGTGGTCTATCGGATCGGCGCGCACATTCCTGTGCCGGGCATCAACCCGGACCAGCTGGCTGCGTTGTTCCAGGGCCAGCAGGGCGGCATCCTGAGCCTGTTCAACATGTTCTCGGGCGGGGCGCTGTCGCGCTTCACCGTGTTCGCGTTGGGGATCATGCCGTACATCTCGGCGTCGATCATCATGCAGTTGATGACCTACGTTGTTCCTACCTTCGAGCAATTGAAGAAGGAAGGCGAGGCTGGCCGTCGCAAGATCACGCAGTACACGCGCTACGGCGCACTTGGCCTGGCATTGTTCCAGTCGTTCAGCATCGCAGTGGCACTCGAGTCGTCGGCTGGGCTGGTGAATGCTCCCGGTTTTGGCTTCCGCCTGACCGCGATGGTGAGCCTCACGGCAGGTTCGATGTTCCTGATGTGGCTCGGCGAGCAGATTACCGAGCGCGGCCTGGGCAACGGCATCTCGATCCTGATCTTTGCAGGTATCGCGGCCGGCCTGCCAAGCGCTATCGGCGGTCTCGCATCGCTGGTGACCACCGGAGCGATGAACCCGATCATCGCGCTCTTCATCATCGCGATCGTGGTGCTGGTCACCTACTTCGTGGTGTTCGTCGAACGCGGCCAGCGCAAGATCCTCGTGAACTATGCGCGGCGCCAGGTCGGCAACAAGGTCTATGGCGGCCAGTCGTCGCACCTGCCCTTGAAGCTGAACATGGCCGGTGTGATTCCGCCGATCTTCGCCTCGTCGATCATCCTGCTGCCGGCAACGGTGGTCGGCTGGTTCAGCACCGGTGAAGGTGGCTTCGGCTGGATCAAGGACATTGCCGGCGCGCTGCGTCCGGGSGAGCCGATCTACGTGCTGCTGTACGCTGCCGCGATCGTTTTCTTCTGCTTCTTCTACACGGCACTCGTGTTCAACAGCAAGGAAACGGCCGACAACCTCAAGAAGAGCGGTGCATTCATTCCGGGCATCCGTCCGGGTGACCAGACCGCTCGCTATATCGACAAGATTCTGGTTCGCCTGACGTTGGCCGGCGCGGTGTACATCACCTTCGTCTGCCTGCTGCCCGAGTTCCTGATCCTGAAGTACAACGTACCGTTCTACTTCGGTGGTACCTCCCTGCTGATCATCGTGGTCGTCACGATGGACTTCATGGCCCAGGTGCAAAACTACATGATGTCCCAGCAGTACGAATCGCTGCTGAAGAAGGCCAACTTCAAGACATCGTAGGGCTGTGAGTTTCAGTTTGAGAATTTGGGTAGGGGCGGTGTACCGCCACGTTAAACAGTTTTAGGAGAATGAAATGAGAGTTTCGGCTTCGGTCAAAACCATCTGCCGTAATTGCAAGGTCATCCGCCGTAAAGGTGTGGTGCGTGTGATTTGCACCGACCCGCGCCACAAGCAGCGCCAGGGTTGATTGAAGAGTATTAGAGGACGCACATGGCACGTATTGCTGGCATCAACATTCCGCCGCACAAGCACGCTGAAATCGGCCTGACCGCCATCTTCGGCATCGGTCGCACGCGCGCCCGTCAAATCTGCGAAGCGAGCGGCATCGAATATTCGAAGAAGATCAAGGATCTGACCGACGCCGATCTCGAAAAGATCCGCGACCAGATCGCTCTCTTCACCATCGAAGGCGATCTGCGTCGCGAGACGACGATGAACATCAAGCGTTTGATGGACATCGGTTGCTATCGCGGCTTCCGTCACCGTCGCGGCCTGCCGATGCGCGGCCAGCGCACGCGCACCAATGCCCGCACCCGCAAGGGTCCGCGCAAGGCTGCGCAGTCCCTGAAGAAATAAGGATAGACCAGCATGGCTAAAGCACCTGCAAACAACGCCGCACAGCGCGTTCGCAAGAAGGTTCGCAAGAACGTTGCGGACGGCATCGCCCACGTGCATGCCTCGTTCAACAACACCATCATCACGATCACCGATCGCCAGGGCAACGCCCTGTCGTGGGCTTCGTCGGGTGGCCAGGGCTTCAAGGGCTCGCGCAAGTCGACGCCGTTCGCTGCGCAGGTGGCTTCCGAAGTGGCCGGCCGTGCTGCTGTCGAACAAGGTATCAAGAACCTCGACGTCGAGATCAAGGGCCCAGGCCCCGGTCGCGAATCGTCGGTGCGCGCACTGGCAGCGCTCGGCATCCGGATCAATTCCATTGCCGACGTGACGCCCGTTCCGCACAACGGCTGCCGTCCCCAGAAGCGTCGCCGCATCTGATCGTCAGTCCGCAAGGCGCAGCCGGCTTTTGAGCGGCTGCGCATTTGTTTTTTTACTAAGCCCACCGCCATCCGCGTCTTCGCCGATGGCTCCCGCAGGCAACTGCGGCAGATGACACAAAGGAAAACTCGTGGCACGCTACCTCGGCCCCAAGGCCAAACTCTCCCGCCGTGAAGGCACCGACCTGTTCCTGAAGAGCGCCCGCCGCTCCATCCAGGACAAGGCCAAGTTCGACTCCAAGCCCGGCCAGCACGGCCGCACTTCGGGTCAGCGCACGTCCGACTACGGCCTGCAGCTGCGCGAAAAGCAGAAGGTCAAGCGCATGTACGGCGTGCTCGAGAAGCAGTTCCGCCGCTACTTCGAAGAAGCCGATCGTCGCCGTGGCAACACCGGCGCCAACCTGCTGTTCATCCTCGAATCGCGCCTGGACAACGTCGTCTACCGCATGGGCTTCGGCTCGACGCGCGCCGAAGCACGCCAGCTCGTGTCGCACAAGGCGATCACGGTGAATGGCCAATCGGTCAACATCCCGTCGTACCTGGTGAAGACCGGCGACGTGATCGCCGTTCGCGACAAGTCGAAGAAGCAGACCCGCATCGCCGAAGCGCTCCAGCTCGCCCAGCAAGTCGGCATCCCGGCCTGGGTCGAAGTGAACGCCGACAAGGCCGAAGGTACCTTCAAGAAGGTGCCTGATCGCGACGAATTCGCAGCCGACATCAACGAATCGCTGATCGTCGAACTGTACTCGCGCTAAACAGACGATAACGGGTCGCCCTTCGCGGCCCGAGTTTGATTTTTTTGTTCCCATCGGGAGGCACTCTCGACGGGTGCTTCACCAGCCTTACCGGTGTAACGAGCCGGGGGTATTGAGAGGAAGTCTGCATGCAAACCACCCTGCTGAAACCCAAGACCATTCAGGTCGAGCAACTTGCCGCCAACAAGGCCAAGGTCACGCTCGAGCCTTTCGAGCGCGGCTACGGCCACACGCTCGGCAACGCGCTGCGCCGCGTTCTGCTGTCGTCGATGGTCGGTTATTCGGCCACCGAAGTCACGATCGCCGGCGTTCTGCACGAGTACTCGTCGATTGACGGCGTGCAGGAAGATGTCGTCAACATCCTGCTGAACCTCAAGGGCGTGGTGTTCAAGCTCCACAACCGCGATGAAGTCACGCTCAGCCTGCGCAAAGACGGTGAAGGCCCGGTGCTGGCATCGGACATCCAGACCCCGCACGACGTCGAGATCATCAACCCCGACCACGTGATCGCGCACCTGTCGCAAGGCGGCAAGCTCGACATGCAGATCAAGGTCGAAAAGGGTCGCGGCTACGTGCCCGGCACGATGCGCCGCTACGCCGACGAGCCGACCAAGTCGATTGGCCGCATCGTCCTGGACGCTTCGTTCTCGCCCGTCAAGCGCGTGAGCTACACGGTCGAAAGCGCTCGTGTCGAACAGCGCACCGACCTGGACAAGCTGCTGGTCGAAATCGAAACCAACGGTGCGATCACCGCCGAAGACGCAGTTCGCGCCTCGGCTAAAATCCTGGTCGAGCAACTGGCCGTGTTTGCACAGCTCGAAGGCGGCGAACTGGCTGCATTCGACACGCCGGCACCGCGCAGCGCACAGCAATTCGACCCGATCCTGCTGCGCCCTGTCGACGAGCTCGAACTCACCGTGCGTTCGGCCAACTGCCTGAAGGCCGAAAACATCTACTACATCGGTGACCTGATCCAGCGCACCGAGAACGAGCTGCTCAAGACCCCGAACCTGGGTCGCAAGTCGCTCAACGAAATCAAGGAAGTGCTTGCCTCGCGCGGCCTGACCTTGGGTATGAAGCTTGAAAGCTGGCCGCCGGCTGGCCTCGACAAGCGTTGATTTTTTGAAGAGAGCCCATGAGGGCTCGTGCACCGGGCAGTACCTGATACGGCTGCCTGTTTAAATAAAGTAAAGGAAAGCACCATGCGTCACGGACACGGACTCCGCAAACTCAACCGCACCAGCTCGCACCGCCTTGCGATGCTGCAGAACATGATGAATTCGCTCATCGAGCACGAAGTCATCAAGACCACGGTCCCCAAGGCCAAGGAACTGCGCCGCGTCATCGAACCGATGATCACGCTCGCCAAGAAGCCCACGCTTGCCAACAAGCGCCTGGCCTTCGACCGCCTGCGCAGCCGCGACAGCGTCGTCAAGCTCTTCGCCGATCTGGGCCCGCGTTTCGCGGCACGTCCGGGCGGCTACACGCGCATCCTGAAAATGGGTTTCCGCGTGGGCGACAACGCGCCGATGGCTCTGGTCGAACTGGTCGACCGTCCTGAAATTAAAGAAGAAGCCGCCGAACAAGGCGCTGCTGAATAAGGTATAATTCCATCTTGCCGCGCGATGGAGCAGCCTGGTAGCTCGTTGGGCTCATAACCCAAAGGTCGCAAGTTCAAATCTTGCTCGCGCAACCAATTTAAAAGGCCCTTTGAATTTCAAAGGGCCTTTTTTCTTGGGTCGAAGAATGCAAATAAAAAAATGCCCTCGCGAAGAGGGCTTTTTTATGGGCGAGTGTTTGCGTCAGTCCGGGATGACGGCCGTGACCTCGATCTCGATCTTGGCGCGCGGCTCGACCAGCGCCGCCACCTGCACGCAGGTCATGGCTGGAAAGTTGCGCCCCATGGCGTCGCGATACACGGGCCCGAGTTCAGCGAGCCGGCGGCTGTACTCGTCGCGGTCCGTCACGTACCAGGTCATGCGCACCATGTGCTCGGGGCCGGCGCCGGCTTCGCGCAGCACTTCCGCGATGTTGCGCAGTGCCAGGCCGCACTGCTCGATGAAGTCGTCCGACTCGAATTGCTGCTGCGCATTCCAGCCGATCTGTCCGCCGACGAACACCATGGTGCCGCGCGCGGCCACGCCATTCGCATAGCCCTTGGGGGGCAACCAGCCCGCAGGCTGCAAAAGTTTGTTCATCATGATGTGGTGTCGTGGTCGAGTTGTCTCAGTTTGAATCGCTGGAGTTTGCCGGTTTCGGTGCGCGGCAGGACCGTCACGAATTCGATCTCCCGCGGGTATTTGAACGGCGCGATGGTGGCCTTGACGTGGTCCTGCAGCGCCTTGACGAGTGCGGCATCGCCTTCATGGCCGGGCTTCAATACGCAGTAGGCCTTCACGATCATGCCGCGGTCTGGATCCGGCTTGCCGATCACGCCGCATTCGGCCACGGCAGGGTGCTTGAGCAGCGCATCCTCCACCTCGGGACCGCCCACGTTGTAGCCGGCCGTGATGATCATGTCGTCGGCGCGTGCTTGGTAGAAGAAGTAGCCATCGTCGTCCTGCACGAAAGAGTCACCGGGGTAGTTCCAGCCGTTCTTCACGTAATCGCCCTGGCGAGGATCGTCGAGATAGCGGCAGCCCACCGGCCCCTGCAGCGCCAGTTTGCCGACGGTGCCGCGCGGCACCTCGTTGCCCTGGTCGTCTACTACTTTTGCGGTGAAGCCGGGCACAACCTTGCCGACCGCGCCGCGGCGCACCTGGTCGCCAGCCGCGGAGATGTAGATGTGGAACACCTCGGTGCCGCCGATGCCGTCGAGCATCTCGATGCCGGTGGCTTCCTTCCACAGTTGCCGCGTGGCGTCGGGCAGTGCCTCGCCGGCGCTCACGCAGATGCGCAGACTCGGTGCGCCGTGCTGCCGCACGAAGGGCGCCATCTGGCGGTAGAACGTGGGCGCGGTGTAGCAGATGGTCGCACCGACCTCGTTGATGAGCTTGACGAGCCCTTCGGGCGTGAACGGTGCATCGGCAAAGTACACCGAGGCACCAGCCCACATCGGGAACACCAGCAGTCCGCCAAGCCCGAATGTGAAAGCCAGCGGCGGCGAGCCGATCACGACATCATCGCTTCGCGCCTTCAGCACGTGGCGCGGCCAGGTCTCGCACATCACCAGCACGTCGCGGTGCGTGGTGACCGGCGCCTTGGGCTTGCCGGTGGTGCCCGAGGTGAATGCGAGCAGGGCGATGTCGTCCGACGCCGTGGGGCAGGCCGTAAACACGCCGCTCTTGCCGGCCGCGCGCGCCGACAGAGAATCGGGCGCATCGGGCTTGTTGAACGCGATTACCGTGGCAAGCACTGGGTGCTCACGTTGCGCCAGCACGAGCTCCTCGAGCAGGCGGCCATCGCACAGCGCCGCCACGGGGCGTGCCTTTTCGATAATGTCGCCCAGTTCCTTGGCGCGCAGCAGCGGCATGGTGGCCACCGCGATCAAGCCGGCTTTCACCACGGCGAGCCACGACAACGCCATGGCCACGGAATTGCCGCCGCGCAGCAGCACGCGATTGCCGGGCACGAGGCCCAGGTCCTCCGTCAGCACCTGCGCAATGCGGTTGACCTCGACGGCTGCCTGCGAATACGTCAGCGTGCCGGCGGGTGAGCGCAGCATCGGCTTGTCGCCGAACCCCTTGGCGGGTGCCTTGTCCAGCAGCTCTTCGACCAGGTTCAGCTGATCGGACAGCTGCAACTCCGGCAGGTCGTAGCGGAAGACCGGCAACTGCTCGGCAGGCGGCAGGCGGTCGTGAACGAAGCGGTCGACTTGTGCAGACACGGTGTTTATCCCCGCAAAACGGATTTGCCAATGATCAGTTGTTGAACTTCCGTTGCGCCTTCATAGATGCGCAGCGAGCGGATGTCGCGGTAGAGGCTCTCGATCTTCGTGCCGACCTTCACGCCAAGGCCGCCGTGCATCTGCAGTGCCATATCGATCACGCGGCTTGCGTTCTCGGTGGCGCACATCTTGGCCATGGCCGCGGCAGCGGAAACATCGCCAACCGCTGGGGCGCCGCGCTGTTCGGCGTCATCGCGCATCCACGCGGCGCGATAGGTGAGCAAGGCGGCACTGTCGATCAATGCGGCCATCTCGCCGAGCTTGGCCTGCGTGAGCTGGAAGTCGGCGAGCGTCTGCCCGAACATGCGCCGGCCCTTCGCGTGTGCGACAGCTTCGGCGAGTGCACGGCGGCCCATGCCGAGCGCAGCCGCCGCGACCGACGCACGAAAGATGTCGAGCGTGCGCATCGCCAGCTTGAAGCCGCCGTTGAGTTCGCCGAGCTGCGCGGTGCGCGGCACGATGCAGTTCTCGAAGCGCAGGGTGGCGAGCGGATGAGGCGCCATCACGTCGATGTGCTCGGAGGTATCGAGTCCGGCCGCATTCGCATCGACGATGAACGCCGTGATGCCGCGCGTGCCGGCCGTCGGCTCCGTCTTCGCGAACACGCAGTAGAAGTCGGCGATGCCGCCGTTGCTGATCCAGGTCTTTTCACCATGAAGACGCCAACCGTCGGGCGTGGCCTCGGCGCGCATGGCCATGGCGGCCACGTCGGAACCGGCCTCGGGCTCGCTGAGCGCGAAGGCCGCGATCTTGCCGCCCTTGCCCACGGCCGTGAGGTAGTGCGATTGCTGCTCGGGCGTGCCTGCGAGCGTGATTGCGCCGCTGCCCAGGCCCTGCATCGCAAACGCGAAGTCGGCCAGCGGCGAGTGGTAGCCGAGCGTCTCGCGCAGCAAAACGAGCGCGCGTGAATCGAGGCGTTCGAGTGCCCCCCCCGCGCTGCCGGGCACGGCATAGCGCAGCCAGCCGCCGTCGCCGAGGCGGCGAACCCATTCGCGGCAAGCGGCGCGGTCGTCGCGCTCATCGATTTCCTGTGCCGCACACCAAGGCAGCAGCTCACGCGCAAGCGAGCGATGGGCTTCGTCGAAGAATGGCAGTGCGAGATGCGCCGTCGAAGGCGGTGCGGGAATCTTCGTCATCATGGCGTCAGTCCCCACCGAACACGGGCTTGCGCTTGGCAGCGAAAGCTTCGTAAGCGCGCTTGAAGTCTTCGGTCTGCATGCAGATGGCCTGCGCCTGCGCCTCGGCCTCGATCGCCTGGTCGATGGTCATCGACCATTCCTGCGACAGCATCGTCTTGGTCATGCCATGCGCAAAGCTCGGCCCCTCGGCCAGTTCGCGCGCGACCTTGGTGGCGGCTTCCACTAATGCATCGCTCTCGTGCAGCGCATTGAAGAAGCCCCAGGCGTGGCCTTCCTGCGCCGTCATCGCGCGGCCGGTGAACAACAGTTCGGAGGCGCGGCCCTGGCCGATCACGCGCGGCAGCAATGCGCAAGCGCCCATGTCCGCGCCGGCAAGACCCACGCGGGTGAACAGGAAAGCGGTGCGCGTGGCGGGCGAGCCGTAGCGCAGGTCGCAGGCCAGCGCGATCATCGCGCCGGCGCCGGCGCACACGCCGTCGATCGCACCGACGATCGGCTGAGGGCAATGTCGGATGGCTTTCACCAAGTCGCCCGTCATGCGCGTGAACTCGAGCAGCTCGGGCATGCGCATGCCGGTGAGCGGGCCGATGATCTCGTGCACGTCGCCGCCCGAGCAGAAGTTGCCGCCTGCGCCGGTGATAACGATCGCCTTCACGTCGGTTGCGTAGTTCAACGCGCGAAACAGGTCGCGCAGTTCGGCGTACGAGTCGAAGGTGAGCGGGTTCTTGCGCTCGGGCCGGTTCAGCGTAACGGTGCCGACGCCGGCCTCGTAGCTCCATGCGAAGTGCTTGGCGACGTAAGGCGCCTTCGCCTCGAATTGCGCGCGCATGGGATTGCCCGCGCCAATGTAGTGCTTCATTCGGCCTCCGCCATCTGGCTGTGTGAGTGTTGCTTGACCTTGCCGAGCAGCTTGTGGAGCTGCGCGATCTCCTTGGCGCTGAGGCCCGCGAAGGCATCGACGATCCAGTCTTCGTGCTGCTGCGCCATGTCGTTGAAGAGCTTGCGCCCGCGGGCGGTGAGGCGCACGCGCCAAGCGCGTCGGTCGCCCTCGACGTTGATGCGCTCGACCAGCCCTTCGGTCACCAGCTGGTCGGTGATGCCGGTGACGTTGCCGCCCGTCACCATCATGCGGCGCGAGAGCTCATTCATCTTCAGCCCGTCGGGGGAGCGCTCGAGCTGCGACATCAGGTCGAAGCGCGGCAGCGTGGTCGCGAACTGCGAGCGCAGTTCGTTGCGCACCTGCTTCTCGATCAGCTGGGTGCAAGTGAGAAGGCGCAGCCAGAGGCGCAGCGCCTCGGGATGCTCGCTGTGGGCGCGTGCTTCGAGGTCCATGTCAGTGGTGCCCGGCCGCCCGAAGGCACTGACGCGCCCCCTCGGGGGGCAGCGATACGCGAAGCGATGAGCGTGGGGGTTTCATGTCAGTGTGTCTCCTCGGTGTTCTGCGCTGCCAGCGCCGCATTCGCGGCCGCGGCGATCTGCTGCTGCTTGGCAATTTCGCGGTACATCTGGTCGCGTCCGCTCAGGTACTGCTTGGGCCAGTCGACGTCGCGGCTTTGCAGCTTGGCGGCTTCGTGCAGCGTCCAGGCGGGGTCGGCGAGGTGCGGGCGCGCGATGGCGCACAAGTCGGCGCGGCCGGCCGCGATGATGCTGTTGGCCTGGTCGGCATCGGTGATGGCGCCCACGGCAATCGTCGAGATGCCGACCTCGTTGCGGATGCGGTCCGAGAACGGCGTCTGGTACATGCGGCCGTACACCGGCTTGGCGTCGCGCGTGGTCTGGCCGGAGGAGACGTCGATGAAATCCGCGCCGGCATCCTTGAAGAGTCGAGCGACGATGACCGCGTCGGCGTCGGTGTTGCCGCCCGGCGCCCAGTCGTGCGCCGAGATGCGCACGCTCATCGGTTTGTCTTCGGGCCACGCCGCACGCATCGCGCGGAACACTTCGAGCGGGTAGCGGCAGCGGGCCTCGATGCCGCCGCCGTACTCGTCGGTGCGCTGGTTGGTGAGCGGGCTGATGAAGGCCGACAGCAGGTAGCCGTGCGCGCAGTGCAGCTCGAGCCAGTCGAAGCCGCATTCGGCGGCACGGCGCGTGGAGTCGACGAAGCGTTCGCGCATGTCGTCCATCTGTTCGCGCGTCATTGCTGCCGGCAGCTGGTTCTGCTCGCCATAGGCGACCGCGCTGGCGGACAGCAACGGCCAGTTGCCGCTCTCCAGAGGCTCGTCGGTGCCTTCCCAGCCCACGCGTGTTGAACCCTTGGCCCCGCTGTGGCCGAGCTGCATTGCGATCTTCGCGCTCGACTGTGTGTGCACGAAATCGACGATGCGCTTGAACGCCGTCTGCTGCGTGTCGTTGTACAGACCTGTGCAGCCGGGGGTGATGCGGCCCTCCGGTGTCGGGCTGGTCATTTCGACGCACACCATCGCGGCGCCGCCGAGCGCGCGCGCGCCCAGGTGCACCAGCAGAAAGTCCTGCGGCACGCCGTCCACGGCGCTGTAGGTAGCCATCGGCGACACCAGAATGCGGTTCCTCAGCGTGAGACCGCGCACCGTGAACGGCATCAGCATGGGCGCCACGGGCTTGCCCCCGGCGAGCCACCGTTCATAGCCGCCCAGCCATTCGGTGTCGCGAACGCGCAGGTTCTCGTGGCTGATACGCTGCGAGCGCGTGAGCAGCGAGTAGGCGAACTGCTCGATCTGCATGCCCGTGTAGCGAGGCACGTTCTCGAACCACTCGGTCGAGTTGCGCGCGGCGTTCTGGATCTTGAGCACCTCGATGCTGCGGCGTGCCTCGTAGCCTTCGAGGACATGGTCGACCGTGCCGCCGCGCTCGAACTCGTTCGCCAGGTCGATCGCGTCTTCGAGCGCGAGCTTGGTGCCCGAGCCGATCGAGAAGTGCGCCGTGTGCGCCGCGTCGCCCATCAGCACCACGGGGACCGAGCGACCCTCCACGTCGATGCGGTGCGTCCAGCGCTCGCACACCACGCGCGGAAAGCGGATCCAGTTGGCCGAGCCACGCAGGTGCGTGGCGTTGCTGATGAGCGGGTGGCCACCCAGGTACTTGGCAAACAGCTTCTCGCAGAAGGCGATGGCCTCGGGCTGCTCCATCTGGTCGAGGCCATGGGCCTTCCACACCGCCTCTGGCGTCTCGACGATGAAGGTCGAGGTCTTGTCGTCGAACTGGTACGCGTGGGCTTGGAACCAGCCGTGCTCGGTCTGTTCGAAGGCGAAGGTGAAGGCGTCGAAGGTCTGGTGCGTGCCGAGCCACACGAAGCGGCAGTTGCGCAGGTCGATGTCGGGCTTGAACACGTCGGCGTAGCGCTGGCGGATGCGGCTGTTGAGTCCGTCGCTGGCAATCACCAGGTCGGCGTTGTACTGGGCGGCAATCGCCTGGTCGTCGGTGGCGTCGGTTTCGAAGACCAGATTCACGCCGAGAGCCAGGCAGCGCTCCTGCAGGATGTTCAAGAGCCGCTTGCGGCCGATGCCGCAGAAGCCGTGGCCGCCCGAGCGCACCTGCCGCCCCTTGAAGAACACCTGGATGTCGTCCCAGTGGTGGAACTCATTGCCAATCAGCGCCGCGGTCTCGGCGTCGGCCGCCGCCAGGTTGGCGAGCGTCTGGTCGCTCAGCACCACGCCCCAGCCGAAGGTGTCGAAGGGCCGATTGCGCTCCACCACGGTGATGTCGAGCGCCGGGTTGCGGGCCTTCATCAGCAAGGCGAAGTAAAGGCCCGCGGGGCCGCCGCCGATGCACAGGATGCGTTGAAGGTCCATGGCGGGTGCGGCGGAAAGACCGTCGGTGAAGCTGTTCATGATTGAATAGTTTAAGCATAAACAATATGCTGTCAACGGGGTCGTACCACAGGGGTACCCCACAAGTCGTGTGATGTCATGCAAAAAACTGAAAAAATCAATACCATGAGCTCACCATGCAAAGCTTGATACCCAAAATCGAGTCGCAGCTTGCGTCGCTGCCCGTGCCCATCGCGCTGGAGTTGCCTGATGGCCGAAGAGTGGCCAAGCCCGGGTCGCGTGTGACGCTGGCATTCAGCGAGTGGTCCGCGCTGGCCAAGCTGGCGGCGCGACAGGTGGGGGCTATCGGCGAGGCCTACGTGGAAGGCAAGGTTCAGATCGAGGGCGCCATGCGGGACCTGATCGACGCCACGGTCGGCATGTTGCCCGGCAACCCCGCCGAGACCGACACCGCCTGGTGGACCCGCCTGATGCGGCTGGCCAAGTCCCGCGGCTCCCATTCAATGAACAAGGATGCCGAGCAGATCCAGTTCCACTACGACGTTTCCGACGATTTCTACGCGCTGTGGCTCGACCCGCGCCGGGTCTATTCGTGTGCTTACTTTCGTACGCCCGAGCTGAGCTTGGCCGAGGCGCAGGAAGCCAAGCTGGACCACATCTGCCGCAAGCTGTTGCTGCAGCCCGGCGAGCGCTTTCTGGACATCGGCTCCGGCTGGGGCGGGCTGCTGCTGTGGGCGGCGGAGCACTACGGCGTCGACGCCACCGGCATCACCTTGTCGAAGAACCAGCACGCGCACGTGCAGCAGCTGATCGAGGAAAAAGGCCTGCAGGGCCGCGTGCGCGTGGAGCTGCGCGACTACCGCGAGCTGTCTGCCGACGCGCCTTTCGACAAGATCTCGTCGGTCGGCATGTTCGAGCACGTGGGTGCGGCCAACATGCCCACCTACTTCCGCAAGATCCATTCGCTCCTGAAGCCCGGCGGCCTGGTGCTGAACCACGGCATCACCTCGGGCCAGATCGACTACCGGCAGCTTGGCGCGGGTATGGGCGATTTCATCGAGAAGTACATCTTCCCGGGAGGCGAACTGCTGCACGTGACGCACGTGCTGCGCGAAACGGCTGCCGCGGGCCTGGAGATGGTCGACACCGAAAGCCTTCGTCCGCACTACGCGCGCACGCTGTGGGCCTGGTCGGACGCCCTCGAGGCGCAGCTCGGCGCGGCACGCGAAGTGCTCGAGCGTGCAGGTGGCCGGCAAGGCGCGAACGCGGAACGGATCCTGCGTGCCTATCGCCTCTACCTGGCGGGCTCCGCGATGAGCTTCGAGCAGGGCTGGATCTCACTGCACCAGATGCTTTCCACCCGGCCGGACGGCAGGGTGGAGCATGGTGTTTTGCGCGGTTCGCAATCGGTGTACCCTTTTGCCCGTGACTACATCTACAAGTGAGTGAAAACAATCATGCTGTACCGATTCCAGTCCCGCGCCTCCCCTGATTTCGTGATGCTCGAGGTGCACGCGCGCCAGCTGTTCGACATTGTCGGCAAGGACATCGCGCCCAAAGGCATCATCACGGTCGAGCAGATTCCCGCCGCCATTGCGGCGCTCGAATCCGCGCTGGCACGCGAGGCCAGCAATCCCCACAATAACGACGACTACGCCGTCGAAGGCCACGCCAGCGAGGCCGAGAAGCAGCACGTGGGACTGCACCAGCGCGCCGCCCCTCTGCTCCACATGCTGAGGGACTCCCTGGTCGAGAAAAAAGACGTCACCTGGAAGACCTGACGGGACTCCGGCAACGCATCCGTGCCTGAGGTCAGTCGACCTTTGCGCCGGAGTCCTTCACCACCTTCGCCCACTTCACGTGCTCGCTGGCAATCAGCTTGGTGAAGTCGGCCGGCGTATTGCCACTCGGAATCGCGCCCTGGGCCAGCATCTTTTCCTTGATGGCGGGGGTGCTGAGCGACTTGGCAACTTCCTGCTGGATCCGGTTCACGATGTCGGGCGAAGTGCCTGCAGGTGCCAGCAGGCCAAACCATGAACTGGCGTCGAAGCCCTTGAGCGCCGGGCCACCGGCTTCTTCCACCGTGGGCAGATCGGGCAGCGCCGGCGAGCGCTGGGCGCTGGTCACGGCCAGGGCCGTGAGCTTGCCGCCCTTGATCTGCGCCATCGACGAGGGCAGGTTGTCGAACATCACGTCGGCGTTGCCGCCCACCAGGTCGAGCAGCGCCGGACCCGACCCCTTGTACGGGATGTGCGTCATGAAGGTGCCGGTCATGCTCTTGAAGAGCTCGCCCGCCAGGTGGATCGAGGTGCCGCTGCCGCTCGATGCCATGTTGAGCTTGCCCGGGTTGGCCTTGGCGTACTTGATGAAATCCTGCACGTTGCGGATGCCAAGTGCCTTGGCCTTGTCGGCGTTCATCTCCATCACGTTCGGCACGGCCGCCACCAGCGTGATCGGCACGAAGTCCTTGATGGGGTCGAACGGCAGCTTGGGATAGAGCGCCCGGTTGATGCCATGCGTGCCCACCGTGCCCATCAGCAGCGTGTAGCCGTCGTTGGGCGCGCGCGCCACGATTTCGGCGCCCACGTTGCCGCCCGCGCCCGCGCGGTTGTCGACGATGAACTGTTGGCCGAAGGCCTTCGACAACTCGGGCGCAATCGCGCGCGCCAGGATGTCGGTGGTGCCGCCCGCCGCAAAGGGCACGACGATGCGCACCGGCTTGTTCGGCCAGGTGTTCTGGGCCCAGGAGGGAGTTGCTGCAAATGCAATGGCCGCGGAAGCCGCAAGCGCAGCCCGGCGATTCATTTTGAAAATTGAAGAAGTCATGCGCCTGTTTGTACAGGTGAACCGCGGCGGGCGCCGCCGGTAAAACCCCGGTGATCCGCCGGCCTATGCCACCTGCATCCGCTCCGCGAAGCGTTCGCTGCGAAAGCGCTCCAGCACGAAGTCGATGAAGACCCGCGTCTTCGCCGGCAGCAGCTTCTTGCTCGGGTAGTAGAGCCAGACCGCGCCCGCGTCGAAATGCCACTCGGGCAGCAGGCGCACCAGTTCGCCGCTCCGGAGGCCGCGCTCGACGAATGGCATCGGCAGCATGGCCACGCCCAGCCCCATCAGCGCAGCATGCGCAATGGCTTCGGGGTCGTTGAAAATTGCGCGCGGGCGGGGCAGTTCCACCGTGGTCTGGTCGCCGCTTGCATGCTGCAAGGTCCAGCTGCGCAGCCGCCCCGTGGGCGAAGAGCGGCGCAGCAGCGCGTCGAACCGCACCAGCTCCGCGGGATGCGCCGGCAGCGTTCGTCCCGACAGATAAGCCGGTGCGGCCACCGCCACCACGTGGATGCGCGACAGCTCTCGCGCCACCATGCCCGGCGACAGCTCGATGCCGCCGCCAATGGCCGCGTCGAAGCCTTCGCCCACCAGATCGACCTGCTGGTTGTCGAAATGCCAGTCGGGCAGGATCGACGGGTAGCGCGCAAGAAAGTCGCCCATCATCGGCAGCACGTGCTCGCGGCCAAACGCTTGGCCCATGCTCACCTTGAGCGTACCGGCAGGCTGCCCGTCGTTCTTCGAAACATCGGCCACCGCGTCTTGCAGGGTGGTGAGCGCGCCGCCGATCTGGCCCAGGAAACGCTCGCCGCTTTCGGTGAGCGTGAGGCGGCGGGTGCTGCGCTGAAACAGCCGCACGCCGAGCCGTTTTTCCAGCCGCGCAACATTCTTGCTGACCGCGGCCGGCGTGAGCCCGAGCCGCCGGGCCGCGGCCGAGAAACTGCCACTGTCCGCGCTCTGGACGAAAGACTCGAGGTGATTGAGCGGTTCCATGGACGGCTATTTTCAACCATTGGTTGAATTTGATTGCGCCAATTGGTGGCTACCGCATAGGTAATCGACTCACGACACTGAAGGCCTTCCCCTCACATCTCAAGGAAAAAATCATGGCTATCAGCAAAACAGCGTCCCCTGTCCTTACTGGCAAAGTCGCTTTCGTCGCCGGCGGTTCGCGCGGCATTGGCGCTGCCATCGTGCGGCGCCTGGCCGAAGATGGCGCCGCCGTCGCCTTCAGCTACGCGAGTTCGACCGCGCCGGCCGACGAACTGGCGCGCAGCATCGAGGCCGAAGGCGGCCGCGCCCTGGCGCTGAAGATCGACAGCGCCGACGCCGCCGCGCTCACCGCCGGCATCGACGAAGCCGCACGCAAGCTCGGCCGCATCGACGTTCTCGTCAACAACGCCGGCGTTTTCCTGCCCGGCACCCTGGAAGATTTCTCGCTCGAGGATTTCGACCGCACGCTGGACATCAACGTGCGCGCCGTGTTCGTGGCTGCCAAGGCCGCCGCACGGCACATGGGCGAGGGCGGCCGCATCATCAACATCGGCAGCACCAACGCCGAGCGCATGCCCTGGCCTGGCGGCAGCGCCTATGCCATGAGCAAGTCGGCGCTCAAGGGACTGGTGCAGGGCCTCGCGCGCGACCTCGGCCCGCGCGGCATCACGGTCAACAACGTGCAGCCCGGCCCGGTCAACACCGACATGAACCCCGCCGACGGCCCGAACGCCGCCGCCATGCACGGCCTGATGGCACTGGCCCGCCATGGCCGCCCCGAAGAAATCGCCGGCATGGTGGCCTACCTGGCCAGCCCCGAAGCAGGTTTTGTCACTGGGGCCAGCCTCAACATCGACGGCGGCTTCGCAGCCTGACCAGACGCCTTAGTCGGCGCGCTGAACCGCAGCAATCAGCTTGTCCAGCGTCGCGCCCAGGCGGGCGAGCTCGTCGGCGTTCACGCCCTCGAACAGCACGGCCTCGCGCTGCCGGCCCAGCGCTCCGACGGATTCGTGCAGCGCCTTGCCCGCCGCCGTGAGGTAGAGCCGGCCGCGGCGCCGGTCGGTGGGGTCGCCCAGGCGCTGCACGCGCTTGTGGCGCTTCAGGCCCGCGAGAGCGCGGCTCACTGCCATCTTGTCGAGGCCCGTGAAGTCGGTGATCTGTGTCGCGTTGAGTCCGGGCTCGCCACCCAGCACCACCATCACGCGCCATTCGTTCAGCGTGAGATGGTGTTCGCGGCCGACCTTTTCATGGAAGGGGCGCGCCGTGAGATTGACCACCCGCACAAGCTTGAAGAACAGCGGGTCCATGGCGCACGGCGGCTCAGCCCAGCAGTTTTCTCGCGCCGGCCGCGATGGATTCGGCGCCCACGCGTGATTGCGCCTCGAGCACCGGCGCATAGCCGACCGGAATGCGTGGCGCGCCAAGCCGCGCCACGCGGCAGCCCGTGGCCTCCGCGGCGCTGGCGGCTATCTCGGCGCCGAAGCCCGCCACCTGCACCGCCTCGTGCACCACCAAAAGCCGCCGCGTGCGCGCACACGATGCGAGCACCGTTTCGCGGTCCCAGGGCCAGAGCGTGCGAAGGTCGATCAGGTCGACCGCAATGCCTTCGGCCGCGAGCGTGTCGCAGGCCGCGGCGCACGCCTGCATCTGCTTGCTCCAGCTCACGAGCGTGAGCGCGTCGCCCTCGCGCACGCGCCGCGCCTTGCCGAGCGGCACGGCCATGTCTTCGTCCACTTCGCCGCGCTGGCCCCAGAGCGTCTTGTGCTCGATGTAGACCACCGGATCGCCGCATTGCAGCGCCGCGCGCAAGAGGCTGTAGTTGTCCTGCGGCGTCGCGGGGCTGACCACCACCACGCCCGGCAGATGCGCGAACCAGGCCTCGAGCGACTGAGAATGCTGCGCGGCCGAGGCGTCCCAGATGCCGCCCGGCATGCGCGCCACCAGCGGCACGCGGCCCTGCCCGCCGAACATGAAGCGATTCTTGGCGGCCTGGTTCACCAGCTCGTCCATGCCGCAGAGCGCGAAGTCGACCACGCGCATTTCCACCACGGGCCGCAGGCCCGCGAGCGCCATGCCCACCCCCGCGCCCATGATCGCGGCCTCGCTGATCGGCGTGTCGATCACGCGCTCGGCGCCAAAGGCCTGCTGCAGTCCCCTGTACTGGCCGAAGATGCCGCCGCGGCCCACGTCCTCGCCGAGCACCACCACGCGCGGATCGGCTTCCATCTCGCACTGGATGGCGAGCACGGCGGCTTCGGAATAGCTGAGTTCGTTCGTGATCGTCAGTGCCATTGCCCTGCTCCGATGGTCTGCACGTCGGTGAAGGCGTCGCCGGGCTCGGGCCAGGGCGCCGCGTCGGCCACGGCCAGCGCGGTATCGACTTCGTCGCGTGCCGCGTTCTCGATCGCATCGAGCGCAGCTGCGCTGACGCCGTGGGAGAGGAGGTGCCCGCGCGCCCGCGCGATCGGATCGGTTTCGAGCGCGGCCGCCAGTTCGGCCGGATCGCGGTAAGCCGCGACGTCGACCGACACATGCCCCTTCACCCGGTAGGTCAGCGCATGCAGCAGGCGCGGCCCGCCACCGCCGCGCACTTCGGCGACCAGCTTGGCCGCGGCTTCGTGCACCCCGAACACGTCGTTGCCATCGACCTGCGTCGCCGCGATGTCCATCGAGGCGGCGCGCGCCGAGGCGCCTTCGCCGGCCGTCATCGGGCCGCTCGCGGTGGTGGCGCTCCAGCGGTTGTCCTCGCAGACGAAGAGCACCGGCAGGTCGTACACGCGCGCCCAGTTCAGTGCCTCGAGAAAGGGCCCGCGGTTGATTGCGCCATCGCCGAAGAAGCAGACCGTGATGTCGCCATTTTTCTGGAGGATCTTCTGCGCATGTGCCGCACCCACGGCAATCGGCAGTCCCGCCGCGACCACGCCATTCGCGCCCAGCATGCCAACGGAGAAATCCGCAATGTGCATCGAGCCGCCCTTGCCGCCGTTGAAACCAGTGGCCTTGCCGAACAGCTCGCACATCATGCGTGTCAGGTCCGCGCCCTTGGCCAGCGTATGGCCGTGGCCGCGGTGCGTGGAGGTAAGGTAGTCGCTGGTTCGCAAGTGCGCGCACACGCCGGCCGGCACGGCCTCCTGCCCGGTGGAAAGGTGCAGCGGCCCGCGCACCTTGGCGGAGCCGGCGGCCTGCTGGCCATAGGCGCTCACACCACCCTGGCTCGCCGCTTCGGCGGCATTCTCAAAGGCGCGGATGCGCACCATGGTGCGGTACAGCGCCTGGCCGGCGCCGCTCGGTGAAATGCTCGAACCCATCTTGTCTCCAGCGCCTGTGAAACCGGCGGTTCTGGCAAAAATCGTATCAAACGAGAGGGAAATTCGGCACCGGGCTTACCCCGCCGACCGCGCAGGTGCAACGCCTTGACGCGTCTTGTCGCCTTTTCAGGGCTTGCGGCAACGATCCGAATGGTTCGGTTCTTGCAGCAATATACAACTACACACAAATATGCCAAAAATGTCACAGGTTATAAGAGGAAGGGGTGAAGTGTCCATTGACGCTCGTCGCCCAGCCCCGTCCGCTTCATCCCGCATCGCTCATGAGCAGGACGACTGTGATGGGCACCTGGCTCCGATGAGCCGGCACGCCGCGGCGTCGTCGAGGAAAGCTGGCGGCCCATGCCGGCCCTGACTTTTCCGCATATTGACCAAGAAGGTTCCGATGTTTGATAAAGCCAATTTTGCTGCTGCGTTGCTCGTGTTGAGCACGGTCGTGCTCCCGGGTTGCGGTGGCGGAAATGAGGGTAGTGCCCAGGCGGTAGGCGCCCTGGAGATCCCCGTTGTCACGGAAGGCACTCAGGTGGTCCCCGCTGTCGAGGGAGGTACACCGGAGATTCCCGCCGCCCCGGGGGGCACCCCCGAAATCTCCGGCGGCCCGGAAGGCAGCCCCGAAGTCCCCGCCGCCCCGGGAGACGCCCCGGTGGCCCGCGTCATCAAGCATCCAGGTGTTGGGGTCACCCTTTCGGATCTTCAGACGCTCAAGGCGAACGTGGATCAGGGCAAGGAGCCGTGGAAGTCCGCTTACGACCAACTGGCGAACAGCCCCACGTCCAGGCTCAGCTACGCGGGGCGTGGTGGCCCATTCGCGAAGGTGAGCCGCGCCCCCGACGAGAATCTCAATGCTTGGCGCTCCGATATGGTCGCGATCTCGGACCTCTCGCGGATGTGGTATTTCACCCAGAATGAGCAATACGCGGTGAATGCGCGCAAGTTGCTGCTTGGGTGGGCCACCACCCACGTTGAGTTCTCGGGTCGCGAATCGATGCTGGATCTGGGTGACTACGCCATGCAGTTCGTTGGCGGTGCGGAAATCCTGCGCACCACCTATCCGGGCTGGACGGAGGCCGACACGGCGACGGTCAAGACGTACTTCAAGAACGTCCTGATGCCAGCGGCGAACCCCTATGGCGAAAGTCAGTTCGGGGCCGCCAACAAGGGCGCACTGGCCCTCGTCGCGCTTGGACTCATGGCGATCTACAACGACGACATCGAGACATTGGACAGGGTCGTCTACCAGACGCGCACGCTCGCCCATATCGGTCTGCGAAATTCCAATGACATCGGCATGCTCGGCGACTACCTCCGCGACCAGGGGCACGCCTATGGACAGCTCAAGTCACTGACCATGCTGGCCGAGGCGCTCTGGACCCAAGGCATCGACATTTATTCCGACTTTGACAACCGCCTGCTGGCGGCGGGTGAGTATTTCGCGAGGGTGAACGAGCTCGTCCCAACGACAGCCCTTCCTTTCGGCACCACCGATCGCTACTACACCTCAGACGTCACCAATCGCGGCTGGCGGGGCGCCAATGGCGGAAGCGTCGCACTCACTCAGCTTTATGGCGCCTACGTCCTGCGCAAGGGACTCCAGGCACCCTTCATCACGCAGCGACGCCTTTGGGCGCCCGTGGACGGCACCAGCTTCATGTTCCTCAAGGAGTCCGATACCTCGAAGGCGACGCCGCCACCGGCGCTGCCCATTCCTTCGACCACCTCGATCACCTCGGGGTTCAGCAATGTTGACTTCGGGGGCGCCACCCCAGCCGGCATGGCCACATACGCCAATGGCAAATGGACAGTTCAAGGAGCGGGCAACGACATCTTCTGGGGCGCCCAAGACGCTTGCCACTTCACCTACAAGGCCCTCACCGGCAACAGCGCCATCATCGCGAAAGTCGAGTCGGTGCAGAACACCAACCCAGCCGCGAAGGCGGGCGTGATGATGCGCACAAGCCTGGAAACAGGCGCTCCCCGCGCCTGGATGGCCCTTTCCGGGAGGGGCCAGGTCGAACAGAGCATGCCGAAGCTCGCGGTGTATGGCGGCACGAACTATGGGACCAAAGCCCATGACATCGCCAGCTCCACGGGCTCGTACTGGGTGAAGCTCGAGCGCATCGGGAACATCATCACCGGCTACGTTTCTCCCGACGGCACCAATTGGGCTGCCACCGATGTCGGCCGCATCGACACCCCCGTTCCCGACACGATCTATGTCGGTCTGGTGGTCGCCTCGGCCAACTGGGGCACCCTGAACAGCTCCACCTTCAGCAACGTGCAGATCACCGGCGGCGACGGTGGGGCGCCGCGCGTCATCCCGGCGGCACCCGCCATGCTGCTGGCCTCGCCGGGCGATGGCGCCGTCCCGCTGCGCTGGCAGGCGTCCTTCGGGGCCACCGGCTACACGATCGGCCGCTCCGAGTTCAGCGGCGGGCCCTACGAGACCATCGCGTCGGGCGTCACCGGCAGCAGCTACACGGACATCTCCGTGACCAATGGCACGACCTACTACTACACCATCACGGCGAGCAACTCCGCCGGAACGAGCGGCCGTTCTCCCATGGACAGCGCCACGCCGGTGCGTACGATGGTGAACGTTGCCACCGGTGGCACTGCAAACGACAGCGCAGGCAACGCGAGCAACGCCAAACGTGCCTTCGACCAGAACTCGGCGACGCAATGGTTCTACTCTGGCACGACCGGCTGGCTGCAGTACGACCTCGGGCACACGGAGCGCGTCCTGCGTTATGCGGTCACCAGCAGCTACGACCAGGTCCCCCGCGATCCGAAGGACTGGCAGTTCCAGGCCTCCAACGACGGCGCCGCCTGGACCACGCTCGACACGCAAAGCGACCAGGTGTTTGCCGAACGCCTGGAACTGAAGACCTACGCGATCGCGAATGCGGCCTCCTATCGCTACTACCGGCTCAACATCACAGCCAACAATGGCGACGGAGCTTTTACGGATCTTTCCGAACTGGGGCTGTTCGTTTCCAGACCGTAGTGAACCCGATGCGCGATTGACGCGCATCCAGCCACAACCGCAGCCGTGCCGGCGCCACTGGCTCCACGGTCAAGAGCTGATCCAAATACTCACCACGGTCGGTTACGTATAGAAACAAATGGCATAATGACGCTGCCGCAGGCATCGCATCGGCGGTGTCATCGGCGGCGACTGATGCCTCGCGAAGCACCGTCGTGTTCGACATATAGACCCGCGGCCCATGCTGACGCGAGAACCAGAACAAACAAGGCATGGCCACTATCACTGACGGGAAGGGTGTCGGTCAGACCCAGCGGCTGCATAGGGCTCCGAGTGGTTTCGCATTTGCTGGTTACGTGCGTGCCGTGGGCTTGAGTCTGCTTGCGGCCAGCGCGTTCACTGCGGCCCGTGCGCAAAACGCAATCAAGGCGGTCACAGGTTTCATGCAGCAGGGTGTCGAGGTCATCCAGATCGATATGGCACAACCGCTCGCCGTTTTGCCCAGCGGGTTTTCAGTTCAGAACCCGGCGCGTATCGCACTGGACTTTCCCGGTGCCGCAAACGATGTCGGACGCGCAGCCATTGAAGTGAGCCAACCCAACCTGCGCTCAATCAATGTGGTCCAGGCAGGTGAGCGCAGCCGGGTTGTATTGAATCTCAGGCAATCGACGTCATACAAGGCGGAACTGCAAGGCAAGTCACTGCGGATCACGCTTCAGGTCATTGCGGATACGCGGTCGACAGAGGCTTCTCCTTCAGCCGGCGCCGCAGTATCGCGCGGCCGCGCCGAGCCCATCACGCTCAACTTTTCCAATGCCGACATCGAAGCCGTGGCCCGCACCATGGCCGTGGTGACCGGCCGCGACGTGGTGGTCGATCCGCGCGTGAAGGGCACGATGGACCTCGTGACCGACCGTCCCGTGCAGCCAGCCGCTGCCTTCAACCAGTTCGCCGCGGCGCTGCGTTTGCAGGGTTTTGCGGTGGTGGAGGCCGACGGCCTCTACAAGGTGGTGCTCGAAGCCAACGCCAAGCTGCAGAGCGTTGCCGTGAACACCTCCATCGGCGCTGTGCCTTCGTCGGCCGGCAACCAGATCGTCACCCAGATCTTCAGGCTCAACTACGAGTCGCCCAACAGCCTGCTGCCGGTGCTGCGCCCGCTCATTCCGCCCAACAACACCATCAACGTGAACCCGGGCAACAACTCGCTCGTGATCACCGACTACGCGGA
>NZ_LMCQ01000025.1:0-155000 GCF_001424835.1 Variovorax sp. Root318D1
ACCGGCGCGATCGAGCTGCCTGCGGACAAGGAAATGGTCATGCCTGGCGACAACGTCAGCATCACCGTGAAGCTGATCAACCCGATCGCGATGGAAGAAGGCCTCCGCTTCGCCATCCGTGAAGGCGGCCGTACCGTGGGTTCGGGCGTCGTGGCCAAGATCCTCGACATCTAAGCCGGACGCAAAGGAATCATCATGGCTACCAAGCAAAAAATCCGCATCCGCCTGAAGGCGTTCGACTACAAGCTGATCGACCAGTCGGCAGCCGAAATCGTCGATACCGCCAAGCGCACCGGCGCGATCGTCAAGGGCCCCGTGCCCCTGCCGACCCGCATGAAGCGTTTCGACATCCTGCGTTCGCCGCACGTCAACAAGACGTCGCGCGACCAGCTCGAGATCCGCACGCACCAGCGCCTGATGGACATCGTTGACCCCACCGACAAGACCGTGGACGCGCTGATGAAGCTCGACCTGCCAGCCGGCGTGGACGTCGAAATCAAGCTGCAATAAACATTGCGGCCTCGCGCCGCATCTTGTGACAAAGCCCGACTGCAGAAATGCAGGCGGGCTTTGTTTTTTGTCGCGCAGATGTGGCATCCTCGCCGGCGGCGGCCTCTCCCACCATGGAGAGGCATCGGTCTGCGGACAACAGGGGCAGCACGGCATGAGACAAAGCTTCTCTTTCGCGTCGGGTTTGATGGCGTGCTTCGCGGTAGCGGCGCTGCTGGCCGGTTGCGGCGGTGGGGGCGGGGGAGGCGGCGGCGGTGGCCTTCCCTTCTTGCCGATGACACCAATCACGCCGGGGACGGCGAACCAGGTGACGCTGAGCGGCACGGCCACCTATGAATTCGTTCCGAATCCGAACGGCACGCTGGTTTATGCCAGCGCCGCGTCCAGGCCCGTGCGCGGCGCACCAGTGGAAGTGCTCGATGCGGCAACTTCCACGCAACTGGCGGCGGCGACCACCGACGACAACGGTGCCTACTCGGTGTCGGTCCCGGCCAATACAGCGATTGCGGTGCGCGTCAAGGCCCAGCTGGCCCGTAGCGGCCCGGGCGCCAGCTGGGATGTCACGGTGCGCGACAACACCCGCTCCGACGCGCTGTACACCATGCAGACCCCTGCTTTCTCGTCGGGTGCGGTGGCCATGGTTCGCGACATCCACGCGCCGTCGGGCTGGGGCGGATCGGGCTACACCGGTGAACGGGTGGCGGGGTCGTTTGCCGTACTCGACACGGTCTACACCGCCATGCAGAAGGTGACGTCGGTCGCGCCGGCCACCGTGTTTCCGGCGCTGCGCGTGTACTGGAGCGTCAACAATGCGCCGTCCACCGGCAGCGTTGCGGCGGGGCAGATCGGCACCACTTTCTTCGTCAACAGAAGCAGTGGCCGCGAAATCTATGTGCTCGGGAAGGAAGATTCGGACACCGACGAATATGACAGTTCGGTGGTCGCACACGAGTGGGGGCATTACTACCAATCCGCCCTGAGCCGCGACGACTCGATGGGCGGTGAGCATGGACAGAACGACCGGCTCGATCGCCGCCTCGCCTTCTCCGAAGGTTGGGGCAATGCATGGTCGGGCATTGCACTTGGGCGCCGAAATTATGTCGATTCGATTGGCCCGCAGCAGTCATTGCCCGGCGCCAACATCGATCTCGCTGCCGGTGCCGCAACCACGCCGGGCTGGTACCGAGAACCTTCGATCCAATCGATTTTCTGGAATCTCAACCAGCAGGTCGGCTTCAAGCCGATCCATGACACGCTGACCGGAAGTCAGTTCAGGACCGGAACTGCCGTCACGTCGATTCATCCTTTCGCGGTGGCCTTCAATGCGGCGGCACCGGCGAGCGCGGCATCGCTGGCCGCCCTGCTCGCCGGGCAAAACATCCAAGCTACCAACGATCCTTACGGCGGAGCGGAGACGAACGACGGCGGAATGCCGATCACGCTGCCGATGTACAGGCCCGCGACCGTTGGCGGCACCCCGACGCAGGCTTGCGTTTCCAATACGCAGGGTTCCGACAACAAGCTGGGCAGCTTTTTCTACCTTCGCTTCACCGCGCCTGCCAGCCGCAGCTACCAGATCGACGTCAACGGAGGGCCTGCCGGGTCCAACCCCGATTTCGACATTTTCAGGGGCGGGTTCATCGCGCGAGAAAGCAACGCAGTCAGCCTGCCGGCCGGCGAGTACGTTCTTGCCGTCTCGGACCTTAACAATTCCGGCGCGCTGACATGCTTCAACGTCTCGATCCAGTAACAGGAAGGGCTGCCATGAACATCCGCTCACGTTCGCTGATGGGCATCGCATGCCTTGCGCTGGCCACGTTGTCGGCGTCCGCCGCGGCGGACGGCGATCCCGAGGGGCGCAGCGCCAAGCCCAGCCATTCGGCCGCGCAGCACCGGAACGCTCCCATGACCACGGCAGCGCAAAAGCCTGGAAGCTCCGGCGTCAAGCTCCGATACCGTCTCGACGCGGTGCCGCAGGTGGGCCGCGCGACGCCCATCGTGCTGGAGTTCGACCGCGTGACCGAGTCGGACGGCGCCACGGTTCGCCTGAGTGCCGACCGTGGACTGACGCTCCAGGGCAACACCACGTTGACATTGCCAAAAGGCAAGCGAACCACGGCCACCGTGGTCGTGGTGAGCGATGGTGAAGGCCTGGCCTACCTCAATGTGTTCATCACCCAGGGCGGCGCCTCGAGCGCAATTTCCGTCCCCGTCCAGACCGGCACGGCGGCACCGGCCCTGAAATCCACAGGGGAAATAAAGCCCACGCCAGGCGGCGACAGCATCATCACGATGCCGGTGAAGTAGGTAAAAACTGCACTTTTCGGGGGCGGAACACGCCCCCGGCCCCGCTTTGCAACGCTGCTTGCACGGCGCCCGCATCGCGGGCTATAATCGCTGGCTCTGCCCTTGTTGCGTCCATATGGTTGCATGTGGTTGCCGTGGGGAGTGGAGATTTATCAACCTTCTTTCGCAGGCTGGGAAACCAGCCAAACGCTGTCGCCAATTGAAGTGGCAGCGGCGAAGGAAGCTTCCATTTTTGGAGAAAACAAATGAGTCTGAGCAACTCCCTCGGGTTGCTGGGCCGCAAGGTGGGGATGATGCGTCTCTTCACCGATGACGGGGACGCAGTTCCTGTCACGGTGGTGGATGTGTCCAACAACCGTGTGACCCAGATCAAGTCGCAAGAGACCGACGGCTACGTCGCACTGCAAGTGACGTTCGGTTCGCGCAAAGCATCGCGCGTGACCAAGCCGCAAGCCGGCCACCTCGCCAAGGCGGGTGTCGAAGCTGGTGAAATCATCCGCGAATTCCGCGTGACCGCCGACACCGCTGACCAGCACAAGGCTGGCGGCGTCATCGCCGCGAGCAGCGTGTTCTCGGTGGGCCAGAAGGTCGACGTGCAAGGCACCTCGATCGGCAAGGGCTTCGCCGGCACCATCAAGCGCCACAACATGAGCTCGCAGCGCGCGTCGCACGGTAACAGCCGTTCGCACAACGTTCCCGGCTCGATCGGCATGGCACAAGACCCCGGTCGCGTGTTCCCCGGCAAGCGCATGACGGGCCACCTCGGCGACGTCACCAAGACGACGCAGAACCTCGATGTGTTCCGCATCGACGAAGCGCGTCAACTGTTGCTCATCAAGGGCGCGATCCCGGGCGCAAAGGGTGGCTTCGTCACCGTGCGTCCCGCCATCAAGGCCAAGCCGCAAGCGGCTGAAGGAGCGAAGTAATGCAACTCGAACTCCTGAACGAACAAGGCCAGGCCGCGTCGAAGTACGACGCCCCCGAGACCGTGTTCGGCCGTGACTACAACGAAGACCTGGTTCACCAGATCGTCGTTGCATTCCAGGCCAACGCCCGCCAAGGCACGCGCGCCCAGAAGGACCGCGAGCAGGTCAAGCACTCGACCAAGAAGCCTTTCAAGCAAAAGGGAACGGGCCGCGCCCGTGCCGGTATGACGTCCTCGCCGCTGTGGCGCGGGGGTGGCCGGATTTTCCCGAACATGCCTGACGAAAACTTCTCGCAGAAGATCAACAAGAAGATGTACCGCGCCGGCATGGCCGCCATCTTCTCGCAGCTCGCTCGCGAAGGCCGTCTGGCCGTGGTGGATTCGCTGACCGTGGATTCGCCCAAGACGAAGCCGCTGGCAGCCCGTTTCAAGGCAATGAATCTCGAGTCCGTGCTCGTGATCGCCGAAGAAGTCGACGAAAACCTGTACCTTGCCTCGCGCAATCTGGTCAACATCCTCGTGGTCGAACCCCGCTACGCCGATCCGGTGTCGCTGGTCCACTACAAGAAGGTGCTGGTCACCAAGGGTGCCGTCGACAAGCTCAAGGAGATGTTCGCATGAGCCGCGTGAACCCTACCGCCGCTGAACGTACGTTCGAAGAAGGCCGCCTGATGGCGGTGCTGGTCGCCCCGATCGTGTCCGAAAAGGCAACGATGGTCGGCGAGAAGTCGAACGCTGTCACTTTCAAGGTGCTGCAAGACGCCACCAAGCCCGAGATCAAGGCCGCTGTTGAACTGATGTTCAAGGTCGAAGTCCAGGGCGTGTCGGTGCTCAACACCAAGGGCAAGACCAAGCGCTTTGGCAAGTCCATCGGCCGCCGCGACAACGTTCGCAAGGCCTATGTGACCCTGAAGCCCGGTCAAGAGCTCAACCTCGTCGGGGAAGGCGCTTAATCATGGCCGTCATCAAGATGAAACCCACTTCGCCGGGCCAACGCGGCGCGGTGAAGATTTCGCGGGACCACCTGTACAAGGGTGCCCCTCACGCACCGTTGCTCGAGCCGCAGTTCCAGGCTGCCGGTCGCAACAACAACGGTCACATCACGATTCGCCATCGCGGCGGTGGTCACAAGCATCACTATCGCGTTGTCGACTTCGTGCGCAACAAGGACGGCATTCCGGCCAAGGTCGAACGCATCGAATACGATCCGAACCGTACCGCCCACATTGCCCTGGTCTGCTACGCCGACGGCGAGCGCCGCTACATCATCGCCCCGCGCGGTCTTGAAGCCGGTGCAACGCTGCTGAGCGGTTCGGAAGCCCCGATCCGCGCCGGCAACACGCTGCCGATCCGCAACATTCCGGTCGGCTCGACGATCCACTGCATCGAACTGCAACCCGGCAAGGGCGCGCAGATCGCGCGTTCGGCTGGTACGTCGGCCACGCTGCTGGCTCGCGAAGGCGTCTACGCCCAGGTCCGCATGCGTTCGGGTGAGGTGCGCCGCATCCACATCGAATGCCGCGCCACCATCGGTGAAGTCGCAAACGAAGAGCACAGCCTGCGCCAACTCGGCAAGGCCGGTGTGAAGCGTCACATGGGTATTCGCCCGACCGTTCGCGGTGTGGTGATGAACCCGGTCGACCACCCGCATGGTGGTGGCGAAGGCAAGACCGGCGAAGGCCGCCATCCTGTCGACCCATGGGGCAACCTGACCAAGGGCTACCGTACCCGTAACAACAAGCGCACGCAGGTCTTCATCGTGTCGCGCCGCAAGAAGTAAGGGATAGCAAATGACTCGCTCTCTCAAAAAGGGTCCGTTTGTTGACCATCACCTCGTGGCCAAGGCCGACAAGGCTGTGACAACGAAGGACAAGAAGCCGATCAAGACCTGGTCGCGCCGCTCGATGGTTCTGCCCGAGTTCATCGGCCTGACCATTGCCGTGCACAACGGCAAGCAGCACGTGCCTGTCTACATTACCGATCAAATGGTCGGCCACAAGCTCGGCGAATTTGCGCTCACGCGCACGTTCAAGGGGCACCCCGCGGACAAGAAAGTCCAGAAGAAGTAAGGAACGACCATGTCTGAAACACGTGCAGTCCTCCGCGGTGTCCGCCTCTCGGTCGACAAGGGCCGTCTGGTCGCTGACCTGATCCGCGGCAAGAAGGTTGATCAAGCGCTCAACGTTCTGCAATTCACGCAGAAAAAGGCCGCTGTGATCATCAAGAAGGTGCTCGAGTCGGCAATTGCCAACGCCGAGCACAACGATGGCGCCGATATCGACGAACTGAAGGTCAAGACCATCTACGTCGAACAGGGCGCAACGCTCAAGCGCTTCACCGCGCGAGCCAAGGGTCGCGGTAACCGCATCAGCAAGCCCACGTGCCATGTGTACGTGACGGTTGGCAACTAAGAACGCCTGGAAGAAATATGGGACAGAAAATCCATCCGACCGGCTTCCGCCTTGCGGTTACCCGTAATTGGTCCAGCCGCTGGTACGCAAGCGACCGCGATTTCGCGGGCATGCTGGCCGAAGACATCAAGGTTCGCGAATACCTGAAGAAGAAGCTGAAGAACGCTTCGGTGTCGCGCGTCATGATCGAGCGTCCCGCCAAGAACGCACGCATCACGATCTACTCGGCTCGTCCGGGCGTCGTGATCGGCAAGAAGGGCGAAGACATCGAGAACCTCAAGCGCGAACTGGGCAAGCAGCTCGGCGTGCCGGTGGCAGTGAACATCGAAGAAGTGCGCAAGCCCGAAATCGATGCCCAGCTGATCGCCGACAGCATCACGCAGCAGCTCGAAAAGCGGATCATGTTCCGCCGCGCCATGAAGCGCGCCATGCAAAACGCCATGCGTCTGGGTGCCCAAGGCATCAAGATCATGTCGGCTGGCCGCCTGAACGGTATCGAAATCGCTCGTACCGAGTGGTATCGCGAAGGTCGCGTGCCCCTCCACACGCTGCGCGCCGACATCGACTACGGCACCTCGGAAGCCAAGACCACGTACGGCGTCATCGGCGTCAAGGTCTGGGTCTACAAGGGCGACACGCTGGGTCGTAACGACCTGCCGGCCGTCGAAACGCCGCGTCCCGACGATGAGCGTCGTCCGCGTGGTCCGCGCCGCGATGGCCGCCCGGGTGGCGACCGTCCGGGTTCGGACCGTCGTGGTCCCGGCCCGCGCGCCGGTGCCCGTGGTCCGATCGGTGGCAACACCGCCCCGGCCGACGGCAGCGACAAGCCCGCAGAAGCCACTGGCGCAGCTCCCGCTGCTCCGGGTGCAGACTCGAAACCCGCCGTTAAGCGCGTCCGCAAAGCCGCGCCAGCTGCAGCAGCTGACGGTGCCAAGACCGAGTGATCGGTCTTAGAACTACGGAGTATTAAAAATGCTGCAACCTGCACGCAGAAAGTTCCGCAAGGAACAAAAGGGCCGCAACACCGGCGTCGCAACCCGGGGTAACTCGGTTGCCTTCGGTGATTTCGGTCTCAAATGCACCGACCGCGGCCGCCTCACGGCGCGCCAGATCGAAGCCGCTCGCCGCGCGATTTCGCGTCACGTGAAGCGCGGTGGCCGTATCTGGATCCGCGTGTTCCCGGACAAGCCAATCTCTACCAAGCCCGCCGAAGTGCGGATGGGTAACGGTAAGGGCAACCCCGAGTACTACGTCGCTGAAATCCAGCCTGGCAAGATCGTGTTCGAGATCGTCGGCGTGCCCGAAGAACTCGCCCGCGAAGCGTTCCGCCTGGCCGCCGCCAAGCTTCCGCTGCGCACGACGTTCGTCGCTCGCCAGCTCGGCGCCTGAGAGGAGAACATCCATGGCAACACGTAAGAAAAAAGAAACCGCGGCTCCGGCCAAGGTGACCAAGGCTGCAACCCTGCGCACGAAGGACGTCGCAGCGCTGCAAACCGAAGTCAAGGAACTGCAAAAGGCCCATTTCGGCCTGCGCATGCAGAAAGCCACGCAACAGCTGTCGAACACCTCGACGCTGCGCGTGACGCGTCGCGACATCGCGCGCGCCAAGACCATTCTTGCTCAGAAGCAGCAAGAAACCCAAGCCGCCAAGTAAGGAGTGAACATGACGGAAGCTAAAAAATCCCTCAAGCGCACCTTGATCGGCAAGGTGGTCAGCGACAAGCGTGCCAAGACCGTGACCGTGCTGGTCGAGCGCCGTGTGAAGCACGAGCTCTACGGCAAGATCGTGGCCAAGACGAGCAAGTACCACGCCCATGACGAAAAGGGCGAGTACAAGCTGGGCGACACCATCGAGATCACGGAAAGCCGTCCGATCTCGAAGACCAAGAACTGGGTCGTGACCCGTCTGGTCGAGAAGGCCGTGCTGGTCTGATCACTGGTTGATCCCCCTCGGGAAGCCTCTTGAAGGCAGCCCAACCCGAAACGGCCCACAATGTGGGCCGTTTTTCTTTTTCAGGAGCATCTAGATGATCAAAGTCGGCGACACCCTTCCTTCGGCAACCTTGCAGGAATATTCCGAGGTCGAGGGCGAAGGCTGCAGCATCGGCCCGAACCCGGTGGACGTGAGCAAGGCCACGGCCGGCAAGACCATTGCGCTGTTCGCGCTGCCCGGTGCCTTTACGCCTACCTGCTCGGCCAAGCACGTGCCCGGCTACGTGCAGCACTACGACGATTTCAAGGCCGCGGGCGTCGACGAAATCTGGTGCGTGAGCGTGAACGACGCGTTCGTGATGGGCGCCTGGGCGCGCGACCAGAAGACCGGCACCAAGGTGCGCATGCTGGCCGACGGCAGTGCCGATTTCGCCAAGGCGACCGGCCTCACGCTCGATTTGACCGGTCGCGGCATGGGCCTGCGCAGCAACCGTTATTCGATGCTCGTGAAAGACGGCAAGGTCGCCGCGCTCAACGTCGAGGCACCGGGCAAGTTCGAAGTCAGCAACGCCGAGACACTGCTGTCGCAAGCCCGCGGCTGAGTAACTAAAGATCCACCTTGAGGTAGTGCGCGCCCGCAATTGGGTTGTGATAGTAGGGCGGCACTTCCTCGAAGCCCAGGTCTTCATAGAGCGCGCGGGCCGATTCCATGTCGTCCAGCGTGTCGAGCAGCACGCAGGCATAGCCCGCGCCACGCGCGGCGTCGAGGATGGCTTCGGCGAGCTGCCGGCCGACGCCCAGCCCGCGGAAGCCAGGCCGTACAAAGAGGCGCTTCATCTCCGCGGCATTGGCGTAGTCGGTGTTGTCCAGCGGGCGCAGGGCGCAGCAGCCGGCCACGTGCGCCAACTTTCCATGGGGTCGCAGGAGGGTCGGCGCCTGTTGTCCGGCGGCCTCCTTGATATGGGCCGGATCGACCAGCGCGAGCAGCAGGGCACCGCGCGGCTCGGCGTAGTCCCCCGGCAGGCCGGCCACTTCCTCGTCGAAAGCCTGGAAGCACAGGTCGATGCCCAGCGAGGCCTCGTAGTCGCGAAAGATCGCGCGCGTCGCATCGATCTCGTGGGGTTCGTCGGGCGTCAGCAGCACGACGGCCGGCGTGTCGGCCAGTGGCAGGGGGCGCGAAACCGAGAAGCTCATACGCGCAGCGACGCGATCCAGTACGCCACCCCTGCGCACACCGCGAACAGCACCAGCGCCAGCACGCGCGAGACGGCGTCGTCGCGGCTTGGCGCCACCCGCCCGCCAGCGCCTGCCAGGGTGATCAGCTTGTCGCCCGAAACCATCGGCCGCACCAGGCGGTGCCGCTTGACCAGCACATAGAAGAGCACCGCCAGCACATGCAAGCTCACCAGCGCAATCACGAGCGTCTTGCCTTGGGATGCGTGCCAGCCGGTCGCAAGGCTCACTGCCTGGCTCGAAACGAAGCGCGTGAGCGGCCCCGCGGCTGAAACCTCGTCGTCCGCCACCAGCCCCGTGCCCACCTGCACTGCGAGCACGGCAAGCACCGCGAATACCGACAGGGCGCCCAGCGGCGTATGGCCGATCACGTGTTCGGGATGGGCTCGCCCGCGCAGGTAGGCGACGACGGAGCCGGGTCCATAGAAGAACGATGCAAAACGCGACCAGCGCCCGCCCACGAAGCCCCACAACAGGCGAAACAGCAGCAAGGCGAGCACCGTATAGCCCAGCCGGAAGTGCCACTCCATGACGCCGCCGAGGCCGGTGGCGATCAGCCCGATGACTGCGGCGCTGAGCGCCCAGTGGAAAACCCGCGTGGGCAGGTCCCAGATGCGTGCCCGGACGGGGGGGGCGGACGCTGCGGCCGTCAGGGAGGCCACGGAGGAGTCGGTCATCAAGAAGGCAGGGTGCGCAAAAAACTGCGGAAGGCGCAGATTAGCAAAGTCCGGGGCGGTTCATGCTTCGGGTTGTCGCTATGCACGCTGTAACGGCGGCCCCTACACTCGGCCCGGCGCCGCTTTGGGCGGTGCCGCACCAACTATAAGGACCCCCTGATGATTCGACTTGCTTCATTCGCCCTGGCTGCCGCGTGCGCCGCCATTTCGCTGCCGGCAGCGGCCCAGTTCGCCAAACCCGAAGACGCGGTCAAGTACCGCCAGAGCGCGCTGTTCGTGATGAGCCAGCATTTCAGCCGTATCGGCGCCATGGCCAACGGCCGCATTCCCTACGACGCGGCCGCCGCCATTGCCAATGCCGACATCGTGGCCGAGATGGCCAAGTTGCCCTGGGCCGGTTTCATTGCCGGCGCGGAGGGCGGCAAAAGCAAGCCCGAGGTCTGGAAGGAAGGCGCAAAGTTCAAGGAGCACCAGGACAAGATGATTGCCGAGACCGGCAAGCTGGTCGTCGCGGCCAAGGCCGGCAACATCGATGCGCTCAAGGCGCAGTTCGGCTCTACGGCTGGCAGCTGCAAGAGCTGCCACGACAGCTTCCGCAATCAGTAAGCGGGGCTGAAGAAAGGCAAAAGGCGCTCCATGGAGCGCCTTTGTTCATTCTGCGATACCGCGGAACCGCACGAGCCTGGTGAATAGGCCAAAGCTCAAGCTTCGGCGAGCAGCTTCTCGATCAACTTGTGGAGTTCCGCGAAATCAGGCTCGCCCACGTAGCGCTTCACGATCTCGCCCTTCTTGTTGACCAGGTAAGTGGTGGGCGTGAGCTTCACGTCGCCCCAGGCCTGCGCCACGCTGCCGGTGTTGTCGATGGCCACCTTGAACGGCAGCTTGCGGGTTTCGGCAAAGTTCACGACGTAGCTCGGCGGGTCGTAGCTCATGGCCACCGCCAGCGTGTCGTAGCCCTTCGACTTGTACTTGTCGTAGGTGGCGATGACCTTCGGCATCTCGGCCACGCAGGTCACGCAGCTCGTGGCCCAGAAGTTGACCAGGGTGACCTTGCCCTTCAGGTCGTCCGTGCTCCTCTTGCTTCCGTCGAGCAGCACAAAGGTCGACGCCGGCGCGGCCGTGGCGCCCGATCCCAGGTACACGCCCACGCCGGCGGCCAATGCAAGCGCGACTGCGGCGACGGCGATGTATTTTTTCATGGCTACTGAAGGAGAGGGGCGTGGCGATTTTAGTTCCGCCGGCCGGATCGTGCCGGGGCGTGCCTTGGGCGGCTCGATAATCCCTCTCAGATGCCATCTCCCGTCTCCCGTTACCGGCTCCCGCTGGCCGCAGCCGCCATGCTCGTGCTCGCTGCCTGCAACCCCACCTTCAACTGGCGTGAGGTTCCGATTGCCGACGCGGGCCTGGTCGCCCTGCTGCCTTGCAAGCCCGACCGCGCCAACCGCGCCTTGCCGCTCGGCGCCGAGTCGGTGCAGGTCGACATGGCCGGCTGCGAGACCGGAGGCGCGACCTTCGCCGTTGCCCATGCATCCGCCGCCAACCCCGCGCAGGCGGAGGCTTGGCTCGCCGCGTGGCGCGCGGCAATGCGCAACCAGCTGAGTCCCGCGCAGCTGACCGAAGGCTCCGCGGCATTGCAACGTGCGACCGCGGTTCCCGCACCGGTGCGGCTCGATGCGCAGCCGGCCCATCCAGGCAGCGCGTCCGTCCAGGTGCTCTGGTTCGCCCAATCTCAAAAGGACGGCCGTGTCGCGCTCTACCAGGCCACCGTACTTGGGCGGCCTTCATCTCCCGAGGCGGCGAAGACTTTCTTCGAGGGCCTGCGTCTTCCGTGAATCGTGCTCTCGTTTTTATAGCTGGCCCTGCGGCGGGGACAGTGACGGGGGCTGGTTTTCCGCTCGGCCTCGTGGGGCGCATGGCCAGGCACTGTCCGGTTTGCTGGCCTGCTGCGTTATGTCGTATATCTACTTCCTTTGGGCGCCCCCGCATAATCGGCGCGTAGTCCTCCGACCCGCATGAACAGCATCCTCATCATCGCCCACTCACCGTTCGCGCAGGCGCTGCGGCGGTGCGCGCTGCATGTGTTCCCCGACTGCGAGCAGGCCGTCGTCGCCCTTGACGTGCTGCCCAACGTCTCCCCCGAAGAAACGCTGGCCGCGGCCCGCATCACCCTGGAGCAGCAGCTCAATGCGCCGCGCTCGCAGGTGCTCGTGCTGGCCGACGTGTTCGGTGCAACCCCATGCAACGTGGCCCAGAAGCTGGTCGACGGTGTCCGCTCGCGGCTGGTGGCGGGCGTCAACCTGCCGATGCTGCTGCGCGCGGTCACCTATCGCCACGAGCCCCTCGAAACGCTGGTGCAGCGCGCCATCGCGGGCGGCACGGCCGGTGTCATGCAAGTCGCCGTGGCGGCACCCCAGAATCAGGCGAAGAGAAAGCACAGTGATCAAGAAATCCGTGACCATCAGCAATAAGCTGGGCCTGCATGCACGCGCATCGGCCAAGCTCACCAAAATCGCAGGCAGCTTTCCTTGCGAGGTTTGGCTCTCGCGCGGTGACCGCCGCATCAATGCCAAGAGCATCATGGGCGTCATGATGCTGGCGGCGGGCCTTGGGTCGACGGTCGAGCTGGAGACCAACGGCGACCAGGAGGAAGAAGCCATGGACGCGATCGTCCGGCTCATGAACGACAAATTCGGCGAAGGCGAATGACCTTCGCAGTCCACGGCCTCCCTGTTGCCCGTGGCATTGCCATTGGCCGCGCGGTGCTGGTGGTGTCCAGCCGCATCGACGTGGCCCACTACTTCATCAAGCCCGAGGAGATCGACACCGAGATCGACCGGGTGCGCACGGCGCGCAATGCGGTGGCCGACGAGCTCGCCAAGCTGCAGACCAACGTGGCGCTCATGGGTCCGAACGATGCGCCGCACGAACTCGCGGCGCTGCTCGAAGTGCACCAGATGCTGCTGCAGGACGAGGCGCTCACCGGCGGCGTGAAGCACTGGATCACCGAACGCCTCTACAACGCCGAATGGGCGCTGACCACGCAGCTCGAGATCATTGCGCGCCAGTTCGACGAGATGGAGGACGAATACCTGCGCGAGCGCAAGGCCGACCTCGAACAAGTGGTCGAGCGGCTTTTGCACCGCATGAAGGGCACGGCCGCTGTGCTCGCCCCCAGCCCGCCGCGCCGCAAGCGCCCCGCATCCGAGGACGATGACGATCCCACTGCAGGCGAAGGCATCGACGCGCCGCTGGTGCTGATTGCGCATGACCTTTCTCCGGCCGACATGCTGCAGTTCAAGAAGAGCGTGTTTGCCGGCTTCGTGACCGACGTGGGCGGACGCACCTCGCACACCGCCATCGTCGCGCGAAGCATGGACATTCCGGCCGTGGTGGGCGCGCGCACTGCGAGCCAGCTGGTGCGCCAGGACGACTGGGTCATCATCGATGGCGACGCCGGCGTGGTGATCGTCGATCCGTCGCCCATCATCCTGGCCGAATATGGCTTCAAGCAGCGCCAGGGCGATCTCGAGCGCGGGCGGCTCGCGCGCCTGCGCCACAAGCCCGCGGTGACGCTCGATGGCCAGCGCGTCGAGCTGCTCGCCAACATCGAGATGCCCGAAGACACCGTCGGCGCCGTCAAGGCCGGCGCGGTGGGCGTGGGGCTGTTCCGCAGCGAGTTCCTTTTCATGGGCCGCGAGTCGCAGCACCAGACCCGCCTGCCCGACGAAGAAGAGCAATACCAGGCCTACAAGCGCGCGGTCGAGGGCATGCAGGGCATGCCGGTCACCATTCGCACCATCGACGTGGGCGCCGACAAGCCGATCGACGGCAAGGCGGCCAGCAAGCAGGAGCACCTGAACCCCGCGCTCGGCCTGCGCGCCATTCGCTGGAGCCTGGCCGATCCGGCCATGTTCCTCACGCAATTGCGCGCCATCCTGCGTGCTGCGGCGCATGGCGAGATCCATCTGCTGATCCCGATGCTCGCGCACGCCAGCGAAATCCGCCAGACGCTGTCGCTGATCGACTTCGCGCGCACCGAGCTCGACAGCCGGGGCGCCGTCTACGGCCACGTGAAGCTCGGCGCAATGATCGAGATTCCCGCCGCGGCGCTCACGCTCAAGACCTTCCTCAAGTACTTCGACTTCCTGTCGATCGGTACCAACGACCTGATCCAGTACACGCTGGCCATCGACCGTGCCGACGAAGCGGTCGCCCACCTGTACGACCCCGCCCATCCCGCGGTGCTGAAGCTCGTGGCCGACACCATCGCCGAATGCCGCCGCCAGGGCAAGGGCGTGGCCGTGTGCGGCGAAATGGCGGGCGACGTGGCCTTCACGCGCCTCCTGCTCGGCCTCGGGTTGCGCAGCTTCTCGATGCATCCGTCGCGCATCCTTGCCGTCAAGCAGGAAGTGCTGCGCGCCGACACCGGCAAGCTCGAAGCCTGGGCCAAGAGCGTGCTCGAATCGGACGATCCCGCCGCCGCCTTGGCTGGATAGTTAGTTCTTCCGCATTCAATTCGCTCGGAGGCAGGGCGAATCGACATAAAACGAAACACGCCGAAACTGCAGCGAAAGGACTTGCCGCGCCGCGGCAAGCACCATCAGGTCTCCTCTTCCACTACAGAAAGGCCTGAAACATGAAGTCGCTCTCCCTCACCCAGATCGTCGCCCTCGGCTCCTTCGCCCTGCTGGCCGCGGCCGGTGCCAAGGCTGAATCCTACGAAGGCGTCCAGCCACTCGCATCGGCCATGAGCCGCGCCGAAGTCAACGCAGAGGCCGTTCGCACGGCTTCCGCGCCGGACCAGAACGTGGTGCGCGGCTCGCGCGGCGCCGAGACCATGGCCGTGTCGAGAGACCGCGCGGGCGTCGTCTTCGAAGCCATGCGCGCCGCCGCCGCACCCGACCAGAACGTGACCTCGGGCTCGCGTGTCAACAGCAAGGTGATCTCGACGCTGCAGAACCCGCTCGACGCACGTGCCGCAGCCGCCGGCAACAGCAACAAGCTTTAAGTCTCACGCCTAGAGGAGATCCCTCGGGCCGAAAGGAACATCATGAAACACTGGATCAAACGCACTCTCTTCGGTTTCGCTGGCCTCGCGCTGGTGGCGGGCAGCATTGCCGGCTGCGCCGGCCACCGGCATGGCTGGGGCAGCGGCGACCCCGCCGAGTTCCGCACCAAGATGGTCGAGCGCGTCGGCAGCAAGCTGGAGCTCGACACGCTGCAAAAGCAGAAGCTCACAGTGCTGGCCGAGAAGCTGCAGGCCCAGCGTGAAGTGATGCGCGGCGCGGGTGGCGCGGGCGATCCGCGTTCGCAGTTCAAGGCGCTGTTCGCGGGCAACAAACTCGATCAGGCGGGCGCCGCCCGGCTCGTCGACGAGAAGACCACGGCCGTGCGCAACGGCAGCCCCGAAATCATCGCGGCCGCCGCCGATTTCTACGACAGCCTGAACGCCGCGCAGCAGCAGAAGGTGCGCGACTTCATGGACCGCGGCGGCCGCCGCTGGGGCCATCGTGGCTAGGCTTGGCTCACCCCCAGGCTTCGCGCACGTCGTGTCGCTTCGCCAACCTCCTGCAAGGGGGCGATACCTGCGGCCCGGCGAAGCCGGTTCCGCGGTATCCCACGACCAGGCAGTGGCAGCGACGGGTGGCGTGCGCCTGCTGCTGCGAGCGGAAGGCGTGGTGGTGCTCGCCGCGGCGCTGGCGGCCTATGCGCAGTTCGGCGCCGGCTGGGGCGTGTTCGCGCTGTGGCTGCTCGTGCCCGACCTCTCGATGCTCGGCTACCTCGCGGGCCCGCGCGTGGGCGCGGCGCTCTACAACGCGGCGCATTCGTACGCCGGCGCCGTTGCACTGCTGGTGCTCGGCGTGCTCGCCGCAATGCCATGGGCGGTAGCTGGCGGGTTGATCTGGTGCGCGCACATCGGCCTTGACCGGGCGCTGGGCTATGGCCTCAAGTACGCAGCCGGCTTCGGCGCCACGCACCTCGGCCGCATCGGGCGGGCCGATCCGTGGTGAAGGCCGCACGATGCTGCGCGCCCAGGTGGCCGGCTATCAAAATGACAATGGCGGTGCAATGCCGGCTGGCCTGATCGTCAGCCAATTGTTCGCCAGGAGGCACAATCCCGCCATGCCGCGCATCCTGCTGATCGACGACGACGAACATCTCGCCGCGCCGCTGACCACCTACTTCGCACGCTTCGGCTGCACGCTCGAGAGCGCCGTGCGTCCGAGCGAAGGGCTCGCCAAATTGCGTGCCGGCCAGTACGACGCCGCGATTCTCGACGTGATGCTGCCCGAGATGGATGGCTTTGCCCTCTGCCGCGAGATCCGCAAGGAAAGCGACATCCCGATCGTGATGCTCACCGCGCGCGGCGAGGTGATGGACCGTGTGGTCGGCCTGGAGCTCGGCGCCGACGACTACGTGCCCAAGCCTTTCGAGCCGCGTGAACTGGTGGCGCGCGTGCAGACCATCCTGCGGCGACAGCGCAGTGCGCCCGCCGCAGCGACCAACGGCAACAGTGCGCAGCACCGCGTGTTCGACGGCCTGTCGATCGACCTCGACCGGCGCCAGGTGCTGCGCCATGGCGAGCGCGTGGAACTCACCGGCACCGAATTCGAACTGCTCGCGCTGCTGGCGGCCGAGCCCGGCAAGGTCTTCAGCCGCGACGACATCCTGAACCGCCTCCGCGGCCATGAAGCCGAGCTCTACACCCGCGCGGTCGACATCGTGGTGAGCCGCCTGCGCAAGAAGCTCGAGCCGCTGGACTGCATCAAGACGCTGCGCAATGCCGGCTATGCGCTGGCCGTCGCGCGCAGCGAGCCCGCATGAGATCTCCGAGGAGAGGCTGGCGCAAGGCATGGCGCGACATGAGCTGCCGCCGCGCGGAGTTGCACAGGCAATGGCACGAGCAATGGCACGAGAAGGTGCAGGGCAAGCGCCGCTGGCGCCGCTCACTGCGCATCCGGCTCGTGATGATGTTCCTGCTGCTGGCGGTGGTGATGGCGGTGGTGTTCATGGGCGGCATGAAGAAGTCCTTCTCCACCGGCTGGGCCGAGGCCGCCAAGCCGATGCTGGTGGACTATGCCGACCGGCTCGTCGCCGAGATCGGCACGCCGCCTGACATCGCGCGCGCGCAGGCGTTGGTGAGCCGGCTGCCGATCACGATCCGCATCGTGGGCCCCAAGGTCAATTGGGATTCAAATCCCGCAGGCGCCAACGGCCGGGGCAGATGGATGCACCACCTCGACGAGGAGCCGCTGAATGACAAGTGGTTCATCCGTCCGACGGCCGACGGCCACCGTGTCATCTTCGGCTGGGCGCCCAAGCTCTGGCAGCTTGCGCCGCGTGCGGCGGGCTGGGCCACGCTCGGCGCGCTGCTGCTGCTCATGGTCCTGGGCTACGTCTATGTGAGCCGTCTGCTGCGGCCGCTGATCGACATCCGCGAAGGCGCGCAGCGCTTTGGCCGCGGCGAGTTCACGCAGCCCATTCCAATCCGCCAGAACGACGACCTCGGAGACCTTGCGGGGCACATCAACACCATGGCCGACGACATCCAGGCCATGCTCGATGCCAAGCGCGGCCTGCTGCTGGCGTTGAGCCACGAATTGCGCTCGCCACTGACCCGGGCCCGGCTCAATGCCGAGCTGCTGCCGGCCACGCCCGAGGGTGCGGCCGAGCGCGAAGCGCTGCTGCGCGACCTGAACGAGATGCGCGACCTGATCAGCGACCTGCTGGAAAGCGAACGCCTCGCAAGCCCGCATGCGGCGCTGCAACGCGAGCCGGTCGACCTGGCCGTGCTGGTGCGCGAAATCGTCGCCGAGATGCCGGGCGCGCGGAACGTGCATCTCGACCTGGCGGAAGGCCTGCCGGCGCATTCGATCGACCGCATGCGTGTTCGCCTTCTGGTGCGCAACCTGCTGGACAACGCACTGCGCTACAGCACCGATGCGCCGCGGCCGCCGTGCGTGTCGCTGCGCGCGGTGGTGGACGGCAAGGTCCAGGGCATCGAGCTCGAGGTGCGGGACTTCGGGCCCGGCGTCGACGAAGCGCAGCTGGAGCGGCTGACCGAGCCGTTCTACCGTACTGACGGCGCGCGGGCGCGTGCCACCGGCGGCGTCGGCTTGGGCATGTACCTGTGCCGGCTGATCGCCGAGGCGCACGGCGGGACATTCGTGGTGCGCAACGCGCATCCCGGCCTGCAGATCGTCGTGCGAATGTAGGCTTCGGTCACGGTGTCTTGCGCTGTCGCCTGCGCTACCAGCCGACGGGCAATGCGGGGCTACGATGCGCCTCCGTGCCAGCGCCCGTCAATCAAGGAGACACCACCATGAGCAGCTCACTCGTCAACCACCAGGTACGCCTCGCCAAGCGCCCCGAGGCCACGGCCACCCGCGAGAACTGGAAGTTCACCACCGAGCCCGTGGGCGAACCGGCCGAGGGCGGGGTGCTGGTCAAGACGCTGTCGCTCTCGCTGGATCCGGCCATGCGCGGCTGGCTCAACGATGCGAAGAGCTACATCGCGCCCGTGGCCATCGACGAAGTAATGCGCGCTGGCGGCGTCGGGCGCGTCGTCGCCTCAAAGAATCCCGAGTTCGCGGTCGGCGACACCGTCTACGGCACCCTCGGCGTGCAGGAATACATCCTGATTCCGCAAGACCAGATCAAGCGCAACGGCCTGGTGAAAATCGACCTCAGGGTCGGCACCATCAACCAGTGGCTCAACGTGCTCGGCATGCCCGGCATGACCGGCTACTTCGGCCTGATGGACGTGGGCCAGCCCAAGCCGGGCGAAACGGTCGTCATCTCCGGCGCGGCAGGCGCGGTGGGGCAAACCGTGGGCCAGCTCGCCAAGATCAAGGGCTGCCGCGTGGTCGGCATCGCGGGCGGTGCTGCCAAGTGCGACTGGGTGGTGAAAGAGCTGGGCTTCGATGCCTGCATCGACTACAAGGCCGGCGCGTCGGCGGTGCGCGACGGGCTCAAGACCCACTGCCCGAAGGGCGTGGACATCTACTTCGACAACGTCGGCGGAGAGATTCTCGACGCGGTGCTGGCGCGGCTCGCACGCAAGGCCCGCGTGATCATCTGCGGCGCCATCAGCCAGTACAACAATGCCAACAGCATGCCCGGCGCTGGTCCCAAGAACTACCTGAGCCTGCTGGTGAACCGCGCGCGCATGGAAGGCATCGTGGTGTTCGACTACGCCGACCGGTACCACATTGCCATTGCCGAGATGGCCGGCTACCTGAAGGACGGGCGCATGAAGAGCAAGGAAGACGTCGTGAAGGGCCTGGAGACTTTCCCCGAGTCGCTCAACAAGCTGTTCGCGGGAGAGAACTTCGGCAAGCTGATCCTGCAGGTGGCCGAAGACTGAAGCCGGCTCAGGGCTCGCTTGGGCGCATGGGAATGTCGCCCATGGCGTCGTCCTCGCGCAGGCCACGAGCGGCCTTCAGCGTTTCGATGGAGAGGCCGTCACCGTGGCCGGCGAAGCCCTTGGCGACCCCCTCCAGCACCGTCGACAGGCCGATGTCGCCGTCGGCGCGGGCATCCATGCTGATGTTGAGCACTCGGGCCGCCATCTGCCGATAACTGATGGCGCCCGCGCCTTCGAGCGCCGCCACCAGGTCAAGGTACAGCGCCAGGTTCAGGTCGAACACCAGCTTGGGCGTGATCTCGAATTCATCGTTCTTGTTCTTGTTATCCATAGGGTGAGCCTCCTAAATTCCGAAGCCTCCACTCTAGCCACAAACAAGGCGCCGGTCTCGTCGGACGCGGACCTATTCATCAGCGCGCGCGCGTGCCCATCACGGCGGCCGAGATGATCAGCCCCGCCGCAAGGCCGATGCTCCAGGTGAGCGGGCGCCCGGTCACTGCCAGCAGCAGCGCGGTGGAGCCCAGCGGCGTGAGATAGCTCAGGATGCCGATCTGCCGCGCATCCCCGCGCTTGAGCGCCATGTCCCAGACGAAGAAAGCCGCGCCGAGCGGACCGAGGCCGCACAGCGCGACCAGCAGCCCGTCTTTCGCGGACAGCACGACCGAAGTCTCCAGCAGCGCATGGCAGGCGAGCGACAACACGCCGGAGACGACGCCGAAGAGGCCGATCGCGGAGGTCGGGAACGCCGCCACCCGCTTCGTCCAGAGCGAATAGCTGGCCCAGATGAAGGCCGAGCCCAGCGCCGGCAGGAAGCCCCAGGCTGAGGCACCTGTCACGGACGCGGCGCCCTCGCGTGCGCCGAGGATCGCGATGGCCGCGCCAGCAAAACCCAGCAAGGCGGCCACCAGATGCAGCGGCCTCAGCGACAGCCCGGGCAGCAGCGCCGGTGCCAGCACCACCATGAACAGTGGCCACAAGTAGTTGACCAGGTTGGCTTCCACGGGCGGGGCATGCCGCAACGCGATGAACAGCAGAAAGTGGAAGCCGAACAAGCCATAGATGCCGAGGGCCAGCGTGCGCGGCGGCACGTACCAGGCGCTGCGGTCGCGCAGCACCAGCGGCCAGCTGGGAATGCTGCCGATGATCAAAGCGAGGCCGGTCAGCAGGAACGGCGGCAGGTGCGAGAGCGCGGTGCCGAGCGAGGCGAGGGTGGCCCACAGCGCAATGGCGGCAAGGGCAAGAAGCGTGGCGGACATCGCACCGAGCTTAAGCGGCGCCGTCGTCGCAAAGCGCCGGTGAATCGTCGCGTGGCAACGACGTTTCCGTTCAGTGATCGAGCCTGCGCAGTGCCGCCGTGAGCGCGGAGGGCGAGCGGTAGCCCGTGTGGCGCGCCGTCTCCGCCACGCCCATGCCGCCCAGCCGCAGTTCGCGCGCGTGCGCGAGCCGCAGCATGCGCAGCCAGTGCATCGCGCTCATGCCCTGCTCGTCGCGGCAGCGCTGCGCGAACTGGCTGGGGCTCAGGCACGCCACGCCTGCGAGATCGGCAACGCCCAGCGGCTCGTGCCAGTGCGCCCGGGCCCAGGCGGCGAGCGCGGTCCAGTCGATGCGCCGGCTTCGCGCAGGGGCCGGCGGGGTCGCACCCCAGGCTTCGAGCAGGAGCGCGGGGCCATGCTGCAGCGTCAATGCGAAAGCATCCGGATGCTGCGCGCACTGCGCGAGGTACAGCGCCAGCGTCTGCAGCCGCGAAGCATCGGCGGGCGCGTGCTCGGCGCAACGCGCCCACGTCGGGTGGGTGGTGTCGAGCACGAGGCACTGGCTGCCGCTGCGCGATTCGAAGTCGTGCCGGTCGCCGGGCACCACCACTTGCGCCTCACCGGCGCCGACGCGCGCGCCGCGGCCTTCCACTTCGAGTTCGAGCACACCGGCCAGGCCGATCAGCACCTGGAAGTGGTCATGCGCGTGGCTGCCGCGCGAAGCGCCGTAGTCGCGCAGCGAAAGGCTGTGCGGCTCGGCGCGGGGGAGCATTGCTGGGGTTTGCATGGGCAGGATCGAATTGTCGTTCCGTGCTCCGCGGCTGTCATCCCAGCCGCAGCAGCAACGCGGAAGCCGCGCACACCAGCAAGAAGGGAATGCTGATGCGGTGAAACTCGCGCAGGCCGTGCGGCACCCTGGCAAGCCTCAATGCGATCAGGTTGGCCAGCGAGCCCAGCACGCACCCGAATCCGCCCACGCTCACTCCCGCGGCCAGTGCCGGCAAATCCCGCACGTGGCCGTCGAGCAGGATTGCGGCCGGCACGTTGCTGATGAACTGCGAGGCGACGATGGCGGCCAGGTAGGCGCGCCATCCCTCGGTGATCGGCCAATGGTTCAGCAGCGCCACGACGGCGGGCAGCTCGGCCAGCTGCCGCAGGTCCACGAACATCAACGCAATGATCGCGAGCAGGGCCCAGTCGATGCCGCGCAGCACGCGCGGATACGACACCAGGAACACGGCGAACACCACGCCAAGGCCTGCCAGCAGCCAATGCCGGTCCAGCGCGACCACAAAGCCGACGAACAGGACTCCTGCCAAGGCAAGCAGGCGAGGCTGCACCGGCGTGGCCTCGGCCTCGGGCTTGAGCGCGATGGCCGTGCGCGGCACCAGCAGCCAGACTGCCGCGAAGAGCCAGAACAGCATCACGGCCACGGTCGGCAGCATCATTCCCATGAAGGCAACGAAGCTCTCGCCCGAGCGGTGCCACAGGTAGAGGTTCTGCGGGTTGCCGATGGGCGTGAGCGCCGAGCCCGCGTTGACGGCCAGCGCCTCGAGAACCACGAGCCGTGCGAGCGGCAGGTGCGCCTGGTTGGCGAGTACGCGCGTCAGCGGCACCAGCAGGAACAAGCTCACGTCATTGGTCACCAGCGCGGAGAGCAATGCGGCACTGGCGGTGAGCAGAAGCGCGAGGCTGCGCTGACTGTGCGTGCGCGCGAGCAGGCGCTGCGCGGCGGCCTGCAGCATGCCGCTCTTTTCCACGCCCTGGGTGATGGCGAGCAGGCCCGCGAGCGCGCCCACGGTCTGCCAATCGACCAGCTTCAGCCAGTCCATGGGCGCACGCGGGCGCAAGAAGGCGAACACGACCGCGACGGCGGCCAGCAGCCACAGCAAACCGTTGCCGCCGCCCTGTTCGGACGGCGCCGTGGTCAGTGATTCAGCGGCCGACGAGCTCACGCAGTTCGCGCTTGAGGACCTTGCCGATCGCGCTGCGCGGCAGTTCGTCGATGAAGTGAAGGCGCGCCAGACGCTGCGTCTTGCCGAGCTGGGCGTTGGCCCATTGGAGCAGCGCCTCTTCGGTGGTGCCGTCGCCTTCGCGGCGCACCACGAAGGCCACCGGCGTCTCGCCCCATTGCTCCGACGGCACGCCGATTACCGCGACGTCGGCCACGGCGGCATGGCCCCGCAACACGGTCTCGAGGTCGCTCGGATAGATGTTGAAGCCGCCGCTGATGATCATGTCCTTCTTGCGGTCGAACAGCGTCAGGAAGCCATCGGCATCGAAGCGTCCGACGTCGCCGGTGCGGATGAAGCGCTTGCCGCTCGCGTCGAACCATTCGGCTTCGCGCGTCTTGGCGGGCTGGCGGTGGTAGCCGGTCATCATGCCGGCCGAATGGCCCACCACTTCGCCGGCCCGTTCGGTGTCGCCGCGCGGAATCTCGTTGCCGTCTTCGTCGATCAGCCGGATGTCACTGCCTTCGGCCGGGCTCCCCACCGTGTGCAGCTTGTCGGGATGCAGGTGCGCTTCGAGAATGCAGGTGCCGCCGCCTTCGGTCATACCGTAGAACTCGATCAGCCCACCGGGCCAGCGCTTGAGCACGTCGGCCTTGAGCGCGGCATTGAAGGGCGCGCTGGTGCTGAATTTGAAGCGGAACGACGAGAGGTCGTGTGCGTCGAAGCGAGGATGCGCCATCAGGCGCTGGTATTGCACGGGCACCAGCATCGTGTGCGTGACGCGGTGCTTTTCGGCCAGTTGCAAGTAGCCGAGCGCGTCGAATTTCGGCATCAGCACCACGCAGCCACCGAAGGCGATGGTGGGGAAGAACACCACCAGCGTCGTGTTGGAATAAAGCGGCGTCGACAGCAGCGTGACCGTGTCCGCACCGTATCCGTACTTGGCGCCGCGCTGTACATGGGCCCAGCGCATGCCGTGGCCCTGCACAATGCCTTTGGGCTCGCCGGTGGTGCCCGAGGAATAGATGATGTTGAAGGCCCAGGAGGGCTGCGTTTCGACGGCGCTCGGCTGTGCGCCCACAGGGGCCAGCCAACTCTCAAGGCTCTGCCCGGCGTTGGAACCGTCGAGCGCGACGCGCGGAATACCGCCTTCCTTCGGGGCGCCGACAACCTCGGCCGCCGAGGCGTCGGTGAAGAGGATGCGCGCATCGGCATCCTCGATCATGCGCGCCAGGCTGGCGGGGGTGGAGCCGGGCGCGAGCGGCGCGACTGCGACACCGACGCGCAGAGCACCCAGGAAAACCGCCGCGTAGTTCACCGAAGAAGTCGCGCACACCGCGATGGCATCGCCGGGCTTGAGCCCTTCGCGCTGCAGGCTGGCCGCGATGCGGTCCATCAGCGCGTCGAGGGCGCCGTAGGTCAGGCTTCGCTCGTTGTCGACCAGCGCAATACGCCCGGGCGCTTGCATCGCATGCTCGTGAACGAGCTGGGCGATGGTGCCAAATTCCTGCATCGTGTTCATGTCTGACTGTGCCTGTTTACGTCGCCGACGGCTTCTCGCACGGCGTGAATGATGTATTCGATTTCCTCGTCGCTGAGCATCGGGTAAAGCGGCAGGGCCAGCGAGCAGCGGGCCAGCCGCTCGCTGTGCGGCAGAGTGCTCGCGCCTCGCCAGCGCCCCAGCGCCTCGTGCAGGTGCAGCGGCTGTTCATAGTAGACGCGGGTGGCGATTCCCCTTGTCGCCAGTTGGACCGCCAGCGCGTTCCGCTCGTGCGAGCCGCGCAGGACAACGACGAAATAGTTCCAGGCATGGCCCGCCGCGTCACTCGGCAATTGCATCGGGCACCCGGCCCACGCCGCCAGATAACGCGCGGCGATGGCGCGACGCCGCGCGATGGCACCAGGGAAATCATCCAACGCCACATGAAGGAGCGACGCTTGCAACTCGTCCATGCGGCTGTTCTGGCCCAGGCATGTGTGCAATCCGTTCTGGTACCCGTGGTTGCGGAGCAGGCGCGCCTTCTCGGCATGGCGCGGATTCTTGAAAGCCAGGGCTCCCGCGTCTCCGGCGGCGCCCAGGGTCTTGGTGGGGTAGAAGCTCATCGCCGCTGCGTCGCCCCAGCTGCCGGCAGGATGCGCGCGTCCGTCCGCGCCGCAAGCGCTGGCACCCAGGCACTGGGCCACGTCCTCGATCAGAGGCAGCTGCTCGTCCCGGCAATAGGCGGCCAACTCGGGCAGCCCGGTGGGATCACCGAAGAGTCCGACCGCGAGAACGGCGCGGGTGCGGGGCGTTCTCGCGTCCCGGAATTGCGCGAGCGGCACCAGAAAATCATCGGCGGCACTGTCGACGAACACCGGACGCGCACCGGCGGCGATCACCGCTTCGGCACAGGCCGCAAAGGTGTAGGAGGGGAGCAGGACTTCGTCGTCCGGATGCCCTCCGGCCGCACTGCCGACGCCCAGACTCTTGAGGGCAAGCAGCAGTGCGTCTGAACCGGAACTCACGGCCACCACCTCGCGCCCTTGTAGCAAGTCCGACAGCCGCGCCTCGAATGCGCTGACCTGCGGACCGAGGACATAGGTGCCGCTGCGCAACACCGCGGCACATGCCTGGACAAGGCGTTCGGCCATGGGTTCGGCACATGCCGCGGAACGGAACAACGGAATATTCATGCGTGCAGCACCTGGGACGCGCGGATGACCGCGGCAAGGCCGTCGGCGCCGGAGGCAATGCGCCTGCCATTGCCCTGCACGGCATGGCGAAAATCCCGGTACTGGCGCGCCAGCGCATCGTCGCTGCCCGTCATCGCACGGTGGGACTTGCGCAAGTCCAGCACGTGTTGCCGGCCACCGTTGCACACCTGGAGCCGCGCGGCGGGAGGCATGCCGCTGTAGCCGCTCTCCAGTTCCGCGATCATGCCGCCCAGGCGCACCCGGGCGCGGACACTGTGCATGTCGATCCGCCGGCTGATTACGTGCAGCTGCGCTTCCGCCGGAATGGCGCAGAGCCACGCGAGCAGGTCGAGATCGTGCACCATCAAATCCAGCACGCTGTCCGCGGCCTTTGCCTCACGGCAGGAAAAGCGACGGAATCGCAAAAATGGATGAGCGCTGTCCTGATGGCGCAGGGCGGCGCGGCGTATCCACGACAGCGCGGCCGTATCGAACGCCGGATTGAAGCGTTCGATGTGTCCTGTGCTCAGGACCACGCCGCATTGCTGCGCCATCCGAAGCATCTGTACGCCGTCCCGCCGGTCGATGCACATTGGCTTTTCGACCAATACGTGGCAACCGCGCCGCATGAGCGCCATCGCCACTTCGGCGTGTGTTCCATCGCTGGTGGCGACCGTGGCCGACTCGATGCCCGGCGGCAACTCGTCTATGCCGGACAACAGCGGCAATGCCGCAAGGTCGGCGACGGGCCTAGCTGCGGGAGAGTTGTCCACCACGGCGCTCAGACGGAAGCCTGGCAGGCTTGCGAGCTTGCGCGCATGGGTGCTGCCGAAACGACCCAGGCCCACGAGGGCGTGAGTCAAGTCGGGGGTAGCGAGAGCGAGCTCTACTTCGGCTTCGCCGACGCAGGAGGCCGCCGAGCCTTGATCGAGTGAGGACATCGTGAGGGTCATGGAGGACGCGGCTGGTTCCTCAAGCGCGCAAATGCCTGTCGCCGAATCAACTGTTGCCCTGCAATTCATAGCCGAGCTGGATCAGGAGCTTGCCCGCGACGCGTTCGAAGCGCTGCACTTCTTCGTCGCTCATGGTCTCGCGCCAAGAACCAATGCGTCCGGTGCCCGGTCGCTCCATCGTTCTGCGCTGCTGGTGCAGACGCTGCGCATGGCTCACCGTGAAGCTGCCATCGAGAGAGACGCGCGCCCGATGTTCTTCCAGCCGCTTGGGCGCGCGCTCCTGATGGTTGAGCAGTTGATTCGACCACGGCAACTCCAGGAACTCGCACAGGCGGCGCAGTACCTGTTCAGGACGCGCCACCAGGTCTTCGTAGAACACCTCGATGTAATGGGTGCAAGCGGAGCCGGTGCTACGGGCCGCTTCGACCCGATCCGCCCAGGCGCGCGCCAATACTTCGGGTTCGTAGCCCGGGGAGAACCATTGTTGGCGCCATGAAGCTGCCACGTCACGGCCGTCGCGAATGAGGTGGACGAACCGGGCTTCGGGCAACAGAGCGGCGATCGTTCCGACGTGAAGCGAATAGTCTGGCGTCTTTTCGCCCCAGCGCGACTTGTCGAAACGCTGCGCGTAGAGCCGATAAAAGGCCCGCAGGCCATCGGCCACGGTGAAGGGTTCGAGCATCTGCACGGCTTCGGCGAGTGCCTCGCGTGCGAGACCGAAGTCCTGCCAGTTGGGGGCGCCCGGCGGATAAGCGGTGATTGTTTCGAGAAAGCGGGTGCGAAGATCGCCGTCCGATTCGTTCAGCGCCGCAACTGCGGCGAGGAAGCTGGTTTCGGGCGGGATCGCGAGGTCCGGATGGGCATCGAGCATCAACCTTAGCAGGGTCGTGCCCGAACGCGGCGCGCCCACCACGACCGGCATGGGAGGATGTTTGCTCATGTGGTTAAGTCCCCGATCAGGCCGAGCAGTTTGCTTACGGCGGGCCGAAGCCCCATTCGCATGGGGTCGATTGCGAGCCTCGGCGCTTCCGGGGCCTCGTAGGGCGCGCTGACACCGGTAAATTGGGCAAGTTCGCCTCGCCGGGCCCTGCAATAAAGTCCCTTGGCATCCGCCGCCTCGCACACGTCCAGCGGGGTGCTGACATGGATCTCCAGGAAGCGCTCAGCCCCGACGATGAAGCTCGCCTGTGCCCGGTCGACCCGAAGAGGGGAGATCAGCGCCGCAACGACGATCAGGCCGGCATCGTTCATCAGCCGGGCGACCTCGGCGGTCCGGCGGATGTTCTCGCTGCGCGAGCCCGGATCAAAACCCAGGTCGCGGTTCAGTCCGCGGCGCAACGCGTCGCCGTCCAGCACGGTGCAGTGGCGGCCGCTGTCATTCAGCGCCTGCGCCAACGTCCGGGCCAGGGTCGTCTTGCCTGCTCCACTCAGGCCGGTGAGCCACAGGGTAGGAGTCAGATCGGCACGCATCGATGCTTCAGCGAACGCGGCCGCGTAGCCGATCGGCCACCACCTGCAGGTGAGCACCACGAATGACATGCTTGTAGACGCCGGCAGCGACGCGCTCTTCACCGGCGATCTCGAAAAAGGGCTTGGCGACGGGGGCTTCGGCCTGCTCGTAGCGCGTGGGGCTGGCGGCAAACAGGCACTCCCTGCCATAGGCTTGGGCGCCGAATTCCGCAATGAAGCCATCGAGTTCCCGCTGCAACTGCCCGCCGAAGCGCTGGGCGTAGCCGTGCATGTCGGCCAGCTTGGCCTGCAGTTCCTGCGTATCGAGTTCGACCACGATATGGTTCTCGATCGCGAGTCGTGCCGGTGGACTGGGATGGCCGACAGTCGGGTAGCCAAAGGACAGAACCGGATGGCCGCGCGCCGTTGCGTGGGCGGCGACCTGATTGGCCAACAGGCGGCACAGGTCGTGGGAAGGGTTGTAGTCCTCGGCTTCGTCCGCGACGATGCACTCGATATCCTCCGAAATCACGTACGACGTCAGGCGGTCCAGCCACTGCGCGAACATGTTCGCGTCGCCGTCCAGCAGGGCCTGATAGATCTCGGCGTCGGCCACGGGCGATACCACCTGGGGAATCCAGTTCGCGTCTGCTTGCACCAGGTTGTCGGTCGTGGGGGCCAGCCGCGCCGCGTCATTCGATCCCGCGCCGTTGGTGAGCACCACGACATCCGGCCGTTCGTTCCGGAGCCATTTCCAGAGCAGAAGCTCGTGTCCCGGATGAGCGGCGATCAGCAGGTGCTTCATGGACGCTGAACTCTGGCTTGTATGAAGGTGGAAATTTGCCGCAGCGGAGCGGTAACGCGCCAGGACCGGCTAGCGTAGATTTCGTGCAGCCGTGCATCCATGCCCGCGGTGTTGTCGAGCGCCTGCCGCTCGGCGTTGGCCAGGTGCGAACCGGCTTCATCCAGCCGCGCGCTCAGCGCAGCGTGAGCCGTGGACGCCGCGGCCTGTGCGGACTCGGCATCCCGCTGCTGTGCGGCCAGCGCGGCTTCGGCTGCCTGCAACTTGACGGCCAGCGCAGCGGCTTGCTCCGACTGACGCTGCGCCTCGGCGCGCCAGGCCTCGATCTGGGCCTGATGCGCGCGCTGCTGATCGTTGAGTGCCTGATGCGCGCGCTGCTGATCGTTGAGTGCCTGATGCAGCCCCACGACGTGCTGCTGCAGCGACGCGAGGCCGAGGTGCGCGGTCGTGGCGCTCCCACGCCGGATCCAGTCGTCCATGTAGCGCGCCATTTCGCGCGCACGTTGCTCGGCTGGCAGTGCAATGATCTCTCGGCCGTCGGTTACCCGCCGCATGCAAGCCTCGAGGCCGGAGAGCGTGGCATCCAGTCCTCCGTTCGCGCGCATCCAGGCGGCCGACTCCCTTGCATCCTGCGCATCGAACTTGTCGAGCTCGACCATCACGTTCTGCCGCGTGATTGGCCGCGTCATCAGTGCCCGGCCGAAGTTCCAACGCCGTGCGTGTGCCACCGTGGCCGCCGTCACCATCTCACCGATGCCCGAGCTTGGGTCGAGCACCACCACGGCGTTGCCGGTGACCAGCGCCTCGGTGGCGCAGCGTCCCTTGCCGAACACCACGTCGTAACGGCCCAGCGCGGCGGCCGGGTCGGGCAGATGGTTGCCGGTGCCGCTGCCTATCACGTCCAGCGTAAGGCCGCGTTCCGCGCATGCCGCGCGAATCTCTTCGAGTTGGGCATCGTGCGATGCATAGTTGCTGAAGACCAGTGCCGCGCGAGGTGCGGCCGGCAATGGCGTGCGCAGCACGAACCGCGAAAGATCGACGCCGTTCTGGATCAGTTCGATGTGGTCGCGCTCGATGCCGAACTCATGCACCAGTCGTTCGGCGCAGTTTTCGTCGACCGCGATATGGCGCACCACCTGTGAAAACTGCGGCGGGCGGCCGTGCTCTGCGCTGCGGTCGTGGCAGATCGTGAGAACGGGCACGTCATGAAAGTGAAGCAGGGCGCGCACCGTCTCGTGGTGGGTGTTGCCGATGATCACGTCGGGTCGGGCGGCCATGTCGGCGACATCGGTGATGCACGCGATCGACGCATGGCGCAACTCGTCGGCCATGTCGCCGAAAGCCGTTGCAAGAATGGTGACAGCGTGGCCGCGCCGCCGCAGCCACAATGCAAGATCCCGGGTGAACATCTCCGCGCCCGTGCGGTGCACGAGGTAGCACATCGCGAGCAGGATGCGCAACGGGCGCCCGGTCATGGGGGCGGCTGCCTCCACTGCGAACGCGGACGTATTCAATCGTTGGCTGGCGTACCCGCCAGAACATGCCCGGCCTGCTGGTCCGCGTGATAGCTCGACCGCACCATCGCACCCACGGCGGCGTGGCTGAAGCCCATCTTGTAGGCCTCTTCCTCGAACATCTTGAAGGTGTCGGGGTGCACATAGCGGCGCACCGGCAGGTGCGAGCCCGACGGCGACAGGTATTGGCCGATGGTCAGCATCTCGATGTCGTGCGCGCGCATGTCGCGCATCACCTGCAAGATTTCTTCGTCGGTTTCGCCCAGGCCCACCATGATGCCGCTCTTGGTCGGCACGTTGGGGTGCAGCGCCTTGAACTTCTTCAGCAGGTTGAGGCTGAACTGGTAGTCGCTGCCGGGGCGTGCTTCTTTATAAAGGCGCGGCGCGGTCTCGAGGTTGTGGTTCATCACGTCCGGCGGCGCGGCCTTCAGGATGTCGAGCGCGCGGTCGTCGCGGCCGCGGAAGTCGGGCACCAGGATCTCGATCTGCGTCATCGGCGAGAGCTCGCGGATGTTCTGGATGCAATCGACGAAATGCTGGCTTCCGCCATCGCGCAGGTCGTCGCGGTCGACGCTGGTGATCACCACGTACTTCAGGCGCAGCTTGGCGATGGTCTTGGCCAGGTTCAGCGGCTCGTCCTTGTCGAGCGGGTCGGGGCGGCCGTGGCCCACGTCGCAGAATGGGCAGCGGCGCGTGCACTTGTCGCCCATGATCATGAAGGTGGCCGTGCCGTTGCCGAAGCATTCGCCGATGTTCGGGCACGAGGCTTCTTCGCAGACCGTGTGCAGATTGCTTTCGCGCAGGATCTGCTTGATCTCGTAGAAGCGGGTGGTGGGGCTGCCGGCCTTCACGCGAATCCACTCGGGCTTCTTGAGCACCTCGCCCTGTTGCACCACCTTGACGGGAATGCGCGAGAGCTTGGCCGCGGCCTTTTGCTTGGCCAGCGGGTTGTAGTTTTCGGCGCTTTGTGCGTCGCGGACGACTTCGGTGGTGCTCATTGGATTGTTAGGGCGCCAGGTAGGTGGTGAGCTTCTGGCTCAGGACCCGGGCAGCCTCTTCCCATGTGGTTTGAATGCCGATTGTAGAAAGATCGACCGTTTGGAGCCCCGCATACCCACACGGATTGATCCGCGAGAAGGGCTCGAGGTCCATGTCGACGTTGAGCGCGACCCCATGATAAGTGGCATGGCGGCTCACCTTGATGCCGAGCGCGGCGATCTTGCCGAGGCCCCGAAACGGGTCGCTGGCGGGCAGCGGACCGGTCAGTGCCGCATGCGAGAACGGGTCGTCGAGCCGCACGTAGATGCCCGGCGCGCCCGGCACGCGGTGTCCCGTCACGCCGAAGTGGGCCAGCGTGCGCAGCACCGATTCCTCGATGCGGTAGACGTATTCCTTCACGTAGTAGCCCGCCCGCCGAAGATCGATCAACGGGTAGCCGACCACCTGGCCAGGGCCGTGGAAGGTGACCTGGCCGCCGCGGTCGGTTTGCACCACGGGAATGTCGCCGGGGTTCAGGATGTGGTCCTGCTTGCCCGCGAGGCCTTGCGTGAACACGGGGGCGTGCTCGCACATCCATAGCGCGTCGGGGGTTTCTGGCTGGCGCTCGAGCGTGAACTGCTTCATCGCCGCAAAGGTCTCGGCATAGCCGACGCGGCCCAGCCAGCGCGGTGCGATGGAGGTGCCCGTCGGGTGCTCTGCCAGCGTCATCAGGTCCTGCCTAGAGAACGACCTTGACCGAAGGATGGGCCGACAGCGCGCGATAGAGATCGTCGAGCTGCTCGCGGCTGGTGGCGGTCACGGTGATGGTCACGCCCAGGTAGTTGCCCGCCTTGCTGTCGCGCAGCTCGACGGTGGTGGCGTCGAACGCCGGATCGAAGCGCTCGGCAATCTGGGTGATGGCATGCACGAAGCCATCGCCCTTGACGCCCATGACCTTGATCGGAAACTGCGAGGGATATTCGATCAGCGATTCCTTGCGCGGATCGGGAATGGGTGTGGTGACTGCGTCGGTGGTGTTCTCGGTCATGCCGGGGCTCCTTGCTTCTCAGCGTTGCGTTGCTTGGCCTGCTGGTAGGCCGCATACAAGCTCTTGTAGATGGGGCCGGGATGGCCATTGCCAATGGTTTTGCCGTCGAGCGCGATGACGGGCAGCACTTCCTTGCTGGCCGAGGACAGAATCAGTTCGTCGGCACTGAAGACTTCATCGCGCGACACGCGCCGCAGCGCAAAGGGAATGCCGCCTTCCTGGCACAGGCGTTCGAGCAAGCCGTAGCGGATGCCGGTGAGCACGAGGTTGTCCTTGGGCGGGCCGATCAGCACGCCGTCCTTCACTATCCATACGTTGCTCGACGAAGCCTCGCTGAGCCAGTCGCCACGGAACATGACGGTCTCTGCCGCGCCGGCCTCGACACTGATCTGCCGGGAGAGCACGGCGCCCAGCAGGCTGGTGCTCTTGATGTGGGCCTTCTGCCAGCGGAAGTCGTCTGCGGTCACGCAGGTCACGCCCCTGGCGCGCACCCCATCGGACACCGGTGGCAGCGGGTTCACCATCACGAAGACGGTGGGCTTGAGGCCCTTGACCATCGCATGGTCGCGCGGCGCAACGCCGCGGGTGACCTGGAAGTAGACGGCTTGCGGCGCATCGCCACCCGGGGCAATCAAGCGCATCACGATGCCGCGCCACTCGGCGAGCGTGAGCGGATTGGCAATCTGCAACTCGGCCAGCGAACGATCGAGCCGCGCCATGTGTTCTTCGAAGCAGAAGGGCTGGCCACCATAGGCGGGGACGACCTCATAGACGCCGTCGCCGAAAATGAAGCCACGGTCGAGCACGCTGACCTTGGCATCCTTGACGGCGGTGTATTCGCCGTCGAGGTAGCAAAGCGTGCTGGGAAGTGCGGCAGTGAGAGGGTGCATGCAGGAATTATGGTTGCGCGCGCCAAGTCGGGTTCTCGTCAGCCTTCGAAGCCTCGATTTGCAACGGCGACACTTCAAGTGGCCGGACGGGCTGGGTTTTTACTTATAATCAATGGCTTTGTAGAAATTCTGGGTCGTCATCCGGGCTTCATTCGAAATGAAAACAATCGCCCGAAAAGATGAAGGGGTCGCTGAAGACCTCGATACGGAATACAAGCCGTTGACCGCCGATGAGGCGCGTGAACTGCGAGCAAGGCATCCCTCGATTTCCCCTTGGCGGGTCATCGCGGGGCAGTTGGTTGTTGGTCTGCTGGTGGCGTTGGCCGCCTGGGGACTGACGGGGAGGCAAAATCTGGGTTGGTCCGCCGCTTACGGTGCGATCGCGGTGGTCATTCCTGCTGCGGTATTCGCACGGGGGTTGACCGGTCGGTTTTCTTCCCTGAATCCGGGCACTGCGGTGGTTGGGTTCTTCCTGTGGGAAATGGTCAAGATGGCCTTGTCGCTTGCGATGTTGTTCGCGGCGCCAGGGCTGATAACGGCGCTGAGCTGGCCTGCAATGCTGGTCGGCTTGGTGGTGACAATGAAGGCGGCCTGGTTGGCGGTGATGTTCTCGCCCCGGCGCCGGCAACATAGAGACGAGTAACTGAATGGCTGCTGAAAACGCTGCGGAACATGGTCAGACCGCGGGTGAATACATCATTCACCACTTGACGCACCTGCAAAGCTCCAAGCCCGGAGGTGTTGCGGATTTCTCGGTATTCAATTTCGACTCGCTCTTTTTCTCGATCGCGTTGGGCATGCTGGGTTGCTGGCTGCTCTGGCTGGCTGCCCGCAAGGCTACTTCGGGCGTTCCCGGGCGTTTTCAAGCGGCCGTCGAGCTTCTGGTCGAAATGGTCGACCAGCAGGCCAAGGGCATCGTCCACAACGCCACCAGCCGCAAGTTCGTTGCTCCGCTGGCGCTCACCATCTTCGTGTGGATCTTTTTGCTGAACGCAATGGACCTGTTCCCGGTCGACTTGTTCCCGGCAATCTGGGCCAAGATCTTCGGCATCGCGGGTGAAGATCCGCATCACGCCTACCTGCGCGTCGTGCCCACGGCCGACCTCTCGGTGACGATGGGCATGTCGGTTGCCGTGCTGCTGGTCTGCCTGTTCTACAACATCAAGATCAAGGGCCTCGGCGGCTGGGTGCATGAGCTCTTCACCGCGCCGTTCGGCAACCACTGGGCGCTGTATCCGTTCAACTTCGCGATGCAGATGATCGAGTTCGTCGCCAAGACGGTCTCGCACGGCATGCGTCTGTTCGGCAACATGTATGCCGGCGAACTGATCTTCCTGCTGATCGCCCTGATGGGCGGTGCCTGGTCGCTGTCGGCCACCGGCATCGGCCTGGCCATCGGCCACATCATCGCGGGCACGGCCTGGGCCATCTTCCACATCCTGATCATCACGCTGCAAGCCTTCGTGTTCATGATGCTGGCGCTGGTCTACATCGGCCAGGCTCACGATCACCACTGATCGTTCGGTTTCGTTTTCGTTTTTTGTTTTCTCTTCAACCAAAGTCCTCTAGGAGTCATCATGGAAGTTATTAGCTTTGTTGCACTGGCCGCCGGCCTGATCATCGGTCTGGGCGCTGTGGGCGCATGTATCGGCATCGGCATCATGGGCAGCAAGTACCTCGAGTCGGCCGCACGTCAGCCCGAACTCATGGGTGAACTTCAAACCAAGATGTTCCTGCTGGCTGGTCTGATCGACGCCGCTTTCATTATCGGCACCGGTATCGCGCTGTGGTTCGCAACGGCCAACCCGTTCCTGGCTCAGATCGCCAACCTGCCGAAGTAAGTCTTTCTCGTCGGACCCGTGACGTCGTTCCCTTCCGTGGAATGGCTTCGCATTCAATCCCAAAGAGAGGGTGAAAAGTGAGCATTACCGGTACCCTGATCGTTCAGATGATCGTGTTCCTGATCCTGGTCGGGTTCACGATGAAGTTCGTGTGGCCGCCGATCGCCAAGGCGCTGGACGACCGCGCTGCGAAGATCGCCGAAGGCCTCGCTGCAGCCGACATGGCCAAGTCCGAGTTGTCCGCCGCCAACAAGCGTGTGGAAGCCGAACTGGGCCAGGCACGCAATGAGTCCGCGCAACGTCTTGCCGACGCCGAACGTCGCGCCCAGGCCATCGTTGAAGAGGCCAAGGCCCGCGCGACCGAAGAAGGCAACAAGATCGTTGCTGCTGCACGCGTCGAAGCCGACCAGCAGGCACTGAAGGCGCGCGAAGCACTGCGCGAGCAGGTTGCCGCACTGGCCGTCAAGGGCGCAGAGCAGATTCTGCGCAAGGAAGTGAATGCAGGCGTCCACGCCGATTTGCTCGCCCGTCTGCAGACCGAACTCTGATAGAAGCCATGGCAGAACTCGCCACCATTGCACGTCCCTACGCCGAGGCGCTTTTCAAGGCGTCGTCGTCCGACGTCGCCGGAACCAGCGCATGGCTCGACAAGGTGGCCGCCATCGCGGCCAGCCCGGAGCTACAGCAGTTCGCCGACAACCCCAAGGCCACGGCCGAACAGGTTCTCGGTGTGGTCGCCGGTGCCTTCGGTGCACCGCTGACCGCCCACGCCCAGAACTTTCTGGGCGCGCTCCTGGACAACGGCCGTTTCTCGGTGCTGCCGGAAATTGCGAAGCAGTTCCGGGCACTGGCCAACGCAAAGAGCGGCTCGTCCGACGCCGTGGTCTACAGCGCCTTTCCCATCGACGCCGCGGTTCTGGCCAATGTGGCCGTCGCGCTCGAAAAGCGTTTCGGCCGCAAGCTGCAGGTCACGGTCCAGCAAGAGCCGGAACTGATCGGCGGCATCCGTGTGGTGGTCGGCGACGAGGTGCTCGACACCTCCGTCAAAGCGCGCCTTGAACAAATGAAAGTTGCGCTGGCGGCCTGACGGTCTTCAGCCCTCTACTTGTAGCCTCAAAGAAAGAAGGAAAGAGTCATGCAACTCAATCCCGCAGAAATTTCCGAACTGATCAAGAGCCGCATCGAGGGCCTTGGGGTCAGCGCCAACATCCGCAACGAGGGCACCGTCGTTTCGGTGACCGACGGCATCGTGCGCGTGCACGGCCTGTCCGATGCAATGCAGGGCGAAATGCTCGAGTTCCCGCCCACGGCAGACGGCACGCCGTCGTTCGGCCTGGCGCTGAACCTCGAGCGCGACTCGGTCGGCGCCGTGATTCTGGGCGAGTACGAGCACATCTCCGAAGGCGACACCGTCAAGTGCACGGGCCGCATCCTGGAAGTGCCCGTCGGCCCCGAACTCATCGGCCGCGTGGTGAACGCCCTGGGCCAGCCGATCGACGGCAAGGGTCCGATCAACGCCAAGATGACCGACGTGATCGAAAAGGTCGCTCCGGGCGTGATCGCACGGAAGTCCGTCGACCAGCCGATGCAGACCGGCCTCAAGTCCATCGACTCGATGGTGCCGATCGGCCGTGGCCAGCGCGAGCTGATCATCGGCGACCGCCAGACCGGCAAGACCGCCGTGGCGATCGACGCGATCATCAACCAGAAGGGTCAGAACATGACCTGCGTCTACGTCGCGATCGGCCAGAAGGCTTCGTCGATCAAGAACGTGGTGCGCGCACTCGAACAAGCCGGCGCGATGGACTACACCATCGTGGTGGCGGCATCGGCTTCCGAGTCGGCAGCCATGCAGTACGTGTCGGCCTACTCGGGCTGCACGATGGGCGAATACTTCCGCGACCGCGGCGAAGACGCGCTCATCGTCTATGACGACCTCTCCAAGCAAGCCGTGGCCTATCGCCAGGTCTCGCTGCTGCTGCGCCGCCCGCCAGGCCGCGAAGCCTACCCCGGCGACGTGTTCTATCTCCACAGCCGCCTGCTCGAACGCGCAGCCCGCGTGAACGCCGACTACGTCGAAGCCTTCACCAAGGGTGCCGTCAAGGGCAAGACCGGTTCGCTCACGGCCCTGCCAATCATCGAAACGCAAGCCGGCGACGTGTCCGCCTTCGTTCCGACCAACGTGATCTCGATCACCGACGGCCAGATCTTCCTGGAAACCAACCTGTTCAACGCCGGCATCCGCCCCGCCATCAACGCCGGTATCTCGGTGTCGCGCGTGGGTTCGTCGGCGCAGACCAAGGTCATCAAGGGCCTGTCGGGCGGTATCCGTACCGACCTCGCCCAGTACCGTGAACTGGCTGCGTTCGCGCAGTTCGCTTCCGACCTGGACGAAGCCACCCGCAAGCAGCTGGACCGCGGTGCCCGCGTGACCGAGCTGCTGAAGCAGGCCCAGTACAGCCCGCTGCCCATCTCGCTGATGGGTGCCACGCTGTTCGCGGTGAACAAGGGTTTCATGGACGACCTCGACATCAAGAAGGTGCTTCCGTTCGAACACGGCCTGCACCAGTTCCTGAAGTCCAGCCATGCTGCGCTGCTCGACAAGATCGAAAAGGCCAAGGCGCTCGACAAGGACGCCGAAGCCGAGCTGACCGCCGCCATCACGTCGTTCAAGAAGTCGTTCGCCTGATCGGCCGGACAAGGAGCACTCATGGCAGCTGGTAAGGAAATCCGCGGCAAGATCAAATCGGTGGAAAACACCAAGAAGATCACCAAGGCCATGGAAATGGTCTCGGTTTCCAAGATGCGCAAGGCGCAAGAGCGCATGCGTGCCGCCCGCCCCTACAGCGAGAAAATTCGCAACATTGCGGCCAATCTGGGCAAGGCGAATCCCGAGTACACCCACGCGTTCATGAAGAAGAACGATGCCAAGGCCATCGGCTTCATCATCGTCACGAGCGACAAGGGCCTGTGCGGTGGCTTGAACACCAACCTGCTGCGCGCCGTCACGGCCAAGCTGCGGGAAGCACAGAGCGCGGGCATCGCCATCGACTCGGTGGCCATCGGCAGCAAGGGGCTGGGCTTCCTGAACCGCATCGGTGCGCGCGTGGTGGCCCATGTCACCCACCTGGGCGACACGCCTCACCTGGACAAGCTCATCGGGCCGGTCAAGACGCTGCTCGACGCCTACGCCGAGGGAAAGCTGTCGGCCGTGTACCTGTGCTACACCAAGTTCATCAACACGATCAAGCAGGAGCCGCTCGTCGAGCAGCTGCTGCCGCTGGCCGCAGACTCGCTGCAAGTCGAGGCGGGTCAGCATTCGTGGGACTACATCTACGAGCCCGATGCGCAAAGCGTGATCGACGAGCTGCTGGTGCGCTATGTGGAGTCGCTGGTCTACCAGGCCGTGGCCGAGAACATGGCGTCCGAGCACTCCGCCCGCATGGTGGCCATGAAGGCGGCAACGGACAACGCGGGCAATGTGATCAACGAGCTCAAGCTGGTCTACAACAAGACCCGCCAGGCCGGCATCACCAAGGAACTTTCGGAAATCGTGTCCGGCGCCGCTGCGGCCGCCGGTGTTTGATGAGGCAATGTACCGGGCCACATTGCCATTCGAGGCTCGCTCTGCGGGCCCGATAACCGAAGGCCTTTTTTAGGGGACTCTGCATAATGAAAAAACTTCTCGTTCTGGTGGCCATGGCCGCCGCGCTGACCGCCTGCTCCAAGAAGGAAGAGGCGCCCGTGGCACCGGCGGCACCCGCCGCCACGCCAGCTCCCGCTCCGGCGGCGCCTGCGCCAGCTGCACCGCCGGCCGCAACCGCGCCGACGGCATCGGCTGCGGACCTGCCGCAAGAGTGCAACGACTACCTCGCCAAGGCACAGGCCTGCGCGTCCGCACAAAGCGGCGCAGCCGCTGATGCGATGAAGGCGAGCGTGGAGCAGACCAAGGCTGCCTGGGCTTCGTTGGGCACCGACAAGGCTGCATTGGGCCAAGCCTGCAAGGCTGCCAGCGATGCTTTCGCCGCACAGGCGGCGGCAATGAAGTGCTGATCGGAAGTATCTGAAATCAAGGGTGCCGGCCCGTCCGGCATTCTTGCAAAAGCGGCCCGCGATGGCACAAGGACGCTTCTGCAAGAACCTGTCGCAACATTATTGAGATCCAGAAGGAAACGCCATGGCTGAAGGAAAAATTGTCCAATGTATCGGCGCCGTGGTCGACGTGGAGTTCCCGCGTGACCAGATGCCCAAGGTGTATGACGCCTTGAAATTCGAAGGCGGCGGGCTGACTCTCGAAGTCCAGCAGCAGCTCGGCGACGGCGTGGTGCGCACCATTGCGCTCGGCTCGTCTGACGGCCTGCGCCGCGGCCTGATCGTGACCAACACCGGCGCGCCTATCACGGTGCCCGTCGGCAAGGCCACGCTGGGCCGCATCATGGACGTGCTCGGCCGTCCGATCGACGAGCGCGGCGAAGTGAGCCAAGACCTCACCGCTTCGATCCACCGCAAGGCGCCTGCATACGACGAGCTCTCGCCGTCGCAAGACCTGCTGGAAACCGGCATCAAGGTGATCGACCTGGTGTGCCCGTTCGCCAAGGGCGGCAAGGTGGGCCTGTTCGGCGGCGCCGGCGTGGGCAAGACCGTGAACATGATGGAACTCATCAACAACATCGCCAAGGCTCACTCGGGTCTGTCGGTGTTCGCCGGTGTGGGTGAACGTACCCGCGAAGGCAACGACTTCTATCACGAGATGGCCGACTCCGGCGTCGTGAACCTCGAGAAGCTCGAGGACTCGAAGGTGGCCATGGTCTACGGCCAGATGAACGAACCCCCGGGCAACCGTCTGCGCGTGGCGCTGACCGGCCTGACCATCGCCGAGTCGTTCCGCGACGAAGGCCGTGACGTGCTGTTCTTCGTGGACAACATCTACCGCTACACGCTGGCCGGTACCGAAGTGTCGGCTCTGCTGGGCCGCATGCCTTCCGCCGTGGGCTACCAGCCGACGCTGGCCGAAGAAATGGGCCGCCTGCAAGAGCGGATCACGTCGACCAAGGTCGGCTCGATCACCTCGATCCAGGCTGTGTACGTGCCGGCCGACGACTTGACCGACCCGTCGCCCGCCACCACCTTCGCCCACTTGGACTCGACCGTGGTGCTGTCGCGCGACATCGCTTCGCTCGGTATCTACCCCGCCGTGGACCCGCTGGACTCGACCTCGCGCCAGCTCGACCCGAACGTGGTCGGCGAAGAGCACTACAACGTGGCCCGCGCCGTGCAAGGCACGCTGCAGCGCTACAAGGAACTGCGCGACATCATCGCGATTCTGGGCATGGACGAACTGGCTCCCGACGACAAACTCGCCGTGGCCCGCGCACGCAAGATCCAGCGTTTCCTGTCGCAGCCGTTCCACGTGGCCGAAGTGTTCACCGGTTCGCCCGGCAAGTACGTGCCGCTGGCTGAAACCATCCGCGGCTTCAAGATGATCGTGAACGGCGAAGCCGACCACCTGCCGGAACAAGCGTTCTACATGGTCGGCGGCATCGACGAAGCGTTCGAAAAGGCCAAGAAGGTCGCTTAATAAGGAATCACCATGGCAGGCACCATTCATGTGGACGTGGTCAGCGCGGAAGAGTCGATCTTCTCGGGCGAAGCCAAGTTCGTCGCGCTGCCCGGTGAAGCCGGTGAGCTCGGCATCTATCCGCGCCACACCCCGCTGATCACGCGCATCCGTCCGGGTGCGGTGCGCATCGAAACGGCCGACGGCGGCGAAGAGTTCGTCTTCGTGGCCGGCGGCATTCTCGAAGTGCAGCCCAACGCCGTCACCGTGCTGTCCGACACTGCCATCCGCGGCAAGGACCTCGACGACGAGAAGGCCAACAAGGCCAAGGCGGCTGCCGAGGAAGCGCTCAAGAACGCCAGGAGCGACATCGACATCGCCATGGCGCAATCCGAACTGGCCGTCATGGCCGCCCAGATTGCGGCGCTGCGCAAGTACCGCCAGAAGAAGTAATCCAGCGAGCAAGAGCCGACGCTCTCACTCCGAAGAAGCCGCCTCCCGGGCGGCTTTTTTTTGCCTGCGTCCTGCAGAAGAAGGGCAGCTTCGATCTGAATTTGGTCGAAGTTCGGCCTTGTCCGGCTAAAGCCACGCGCCTAGTATTCGCATTCCGCCCGATCGGTACCCCCGGGGGCCGGCGGGCCAAAAGAATATTGGAGACACAGCGCGTGGCACCCTGGAGTGGCATCACTGCGGACGAAATGCGATTGCTGGAGACCACTTTCTGGTCGGCCGGCGGGTCGCGCCATGCCATGGCCGAGCAGCTCGGCTTCTCCAAGAGCAAGGCCAATGCGCTGATCGCGGGCCTCGTCGACCAAGGCCTGTTGGCCGAAGCCGGCCTGCAGCGTTCATCGGGCGGACGGCGCGCCGAAAACCTCCAGCTTCACACCGGCCTGGGCGTGCTCGTGGGCATCGACATCGGCGCCACCAGCCTGGACGTCGCGGTGCTGCGCCCCGACCTCACCGTGCTGGCGCAGCACGACGAACCCGCCGACGTGCGCGAAGGCCCGGCCGTGGTGCTGGCGCGGGTGCGCGTGCTCATGCGCGAACTGCTCGCGCGCTGCAACACCGGCGCTAGGGACGTGCTCGGCATTGGCATCGGCGTGCCGGGCCCCGTCAATTTCGAGATCGGCCAGCTCGTGAACCCGCCGCTGATGCCGGCCTGGGACAGCTTTTCGATCCGCGACTACCTGCGCGAGGACTATGCCGCCCCGGTCTTCGTCGATAACGACGTGAACCTGATGGCGCTCGGCGAGCTCTGGCGGTTGAAGCGCTCGCTCAGCAACTTTCTCGTGATCAAGATCGGCACCGGCATCGGCTGCGGCATCGTCTGCCACGGCGAGGTCTATCGCGGCGCGGCCGGTTCGGCCGGCGACGTGGGCCACATCTGCGTTGACCAGGAGGGCCCGCGCTGCCATTGCGGCAATGTCGGCTGCGTCGAGGCCATGGCCGCGGGGCCGGCCATCACGCGCATGGCCGTGCAGGCGGCGGAAGCCGGCGATAGCGCCTTGCTCGCCGAGTGCTTGCGCGTGCACGGGCGCATCGAGGCCGTCGACGTGGGCCAGGCGAGCCGTGCCGGCGACACGACGGCCAACGGCATCATCCAGCGCGCGGGCAACCTCATCGGCCAGATGCTGGCGTCGGTGGTGAACTTCTTCAATCCGTCGCATGTGTTCATCGGCGGCGGCATCACGCGCATCGGCCCGCTGTTTCTCGCGGCCGTGCGGCAGAGCGTCTACCAGCGCTCGCTCGCGCTTTCGACGCGGCACCTGGAAATCCAGTACACGCCACTGGGCGTGCAGGGCGGGCTGATCGGCGCCGGCGTGCTCGCGATGCACGAAACACTCAAAGTCCGCGGGGTGGCGCCATGACGGCACAAACAGCAACCAAGGGAAGCGTCGCGGTCGAATTCGACGGCGTGGTGAAAGCCTTCGGCCCGGTGCAGGTGCTGCACGGCGTGAGCTTTTCGCTCGCGCCCGGACGCGTCTACGGATTGCTCGGCGAGAACGGTGCCGGCAAGTCGACGTTGATGAAGATTCTTGCGGGCTACGAGTCGCTCACCGGTGGCGCGCTGCGCATCAACGGCGAGCCCCGGCACTTCACGAGTTCGCGCGATGCCGAGGCGCTGGGCATCGTGCTGATTCACCAGGAGTTCAATCTCGCTGAAGACTTGAGCGTGGCGCAGAACATCTTCCTCGGCCATGAAAAGAAGAAGGGCTGGCTGCTCGACGATGCGACGATGGAACGCGACGCTGCGGCAGCGCTCGCCGCCGTTGGCCTGCAAGTCGATCCGCGTACCAAGGTGCGGCGGCTCATCGTGGCCGAGAAGCAGTTGGTCGAAATTGCCAAGGCCATCGCACGACGCGCGCGCCTCCTGATCATGGACGAGCCCACCGCCACGCTCACACCCGGCGAGACCGAGCGCCTCTTCAAGCTCATCGCGCAGCTGCGCGCCGACGGCGTGACCATCGTCTACATCTCGCACAAGCTCGACGAGGTCGAGCAGGTGACCGACGAGGTGATCGTGATGCGTGACGGCCGCTTCGTGGCGCGCGCGCCCACGCCCCAGGTGACCCGCCACCAGATGGCCAACCTCATGGTGGGCCGCGAACTCGCCGACCTGTATCCGCCGCGCGACGTGGTGGTGGCTGCCGATGCAGCCGCCATGCGCGTGCGCAACTTCAGCGTGCCCGGCTGGGCGCACGACGTCGGCTTTGAGGTGCGCCCCGGCGAGATCCTCGGCTTTGCGGGCCTTGTCGGCGCCGGCCGCACCGAGCTGTTCGAAGGCCTCCTGGGCCTCAGGCCTGCGAGCGGCGATGTCGAGATGCTCGGCAAGCCGGTGCCGCACCAGACGGGCTGGCGCAATCCGCGCGACGCGGCGCGGCACGGACTCACCTACCTGAGCGAAGACCGCAAAGGCAAGGGCCTGCACGTGAACTTCGGCCTGCGCCAGAACCTCACGCTGATGGCGCTCGAGCGCTATGCCCAGCCCTGGCTCCAACCCGAGGCCGAACGCGGCGCGCTGGCCGAGGCCGTGAAGGACTACGGCATTCGCACCGGCTCGCTCGACGTCAAGGCATCTTCGCTCTCGGGCGGCAACCAGCAGAAGCTCGCACTCGCCAAGGTGCTGCAGCCCCGGCCCAAGGTGGTGGTGCTCGACGAGCCCACGCGCGGCGTCGACATCGGCGCCAAGCGCGACATCTATTTCCTGATCCAGCGACTCGCCCGCGAAGGGCTCGCGGTGATCGTCGTTTCGTCGGAGCTGATGGAACTCATCGGCCTGTGCCACCGCGTGGCGGTGATGCGCGCGGGCCGCCTCGTCGCCACGCTCAACGCCGACCATTTGACAGAAGAGGAGCTCATCGCTCATGCCACCGGAACAGCAGACATCCACGCCGCGGCCTGAAGCCGCGCAACACCGCGGCGAGAGCAAGCCGCGCTGGACCGAACGCCTGCACGGCCTCGGCCCGGTCATCGGCCTCGTGCTGCTGTGCATCGGCGGCACGCTGCTGAACAGCGACTTCGCCACCGTCGACAACGCCATGAACGTGCTCACGCGCACCGCCTTCATCGGCATCATCGCGGTTGGCATGTGCTTCGTGATCATCTCGGGCGGCATCGACCTGTCGGTGGGCTCGATGGCGGCTCTCATCGCGGGCAGCGTGATCATGTTCATCAACTGGGCGGGGCCGGCCTCGGGCTCGCCGCTCATGGCGGTGGTGATGGGCGCGGTGCTCGCGGTGGTGCTGGGCGCGCTGTTCGGCCTTGCGCACGGGCTCCTGATCACCAAGGGACGCATCGAGCCCTTCATCGTGACGCTGGGCACGCTCGGCATCTTTCGCGCGTACCTCACGTACTTTGCCGACGGCGGCGCGCTCACGCTCGACAACGATTTGTCGGACCTCTATGCGCCGGTGTACTACGCGAGCCTCGCGGGCATTCCGGTGCCGGTGTGGGTGTTCGTTGTGGTCGCGATCATCGGCGGCGTCATCTTGAACCGCACGGCCTACGGACGCTACGTGCAGGCCATCGGATCGAACGAGCAGGTGGCGCGCTACGCGGCGGTGGACGTCGACCGCGTGAAGATCCTCACCTACGTGCTGCTCGGCGTGTGCGTGGGCATTGCCACGCTGCTGTACGTGCCGCGCCTCGGTTCCGCATCGCCGACCACCGGCCTCTTGTGGGAGCTCGAGGCGATTGCCGCGGTGATCGTCGGCGGCACCGCGCTCAAGGGCGGCGCGGGCAGCATCACGGGCACCATGGTGGGGGCCATCCTGCTTTCGGTCATCAGCAACATCCTGAACCTCACCAGCATCATCAGCGTGTACCTGAACGCCGCGGTGCAAGGCTTCGTGATCATCATCGTCGCGTTCCTCCAGAGAGGACGCCGCTAGGCCGTTCCCGTTCCAATCCATCAACCACAAGGAGACATCCAGCATGACAAGCTTCACACGTCGCATCGCACTCACGGCCGTGGCGGCCGCGGCGCTCGCGAGCCTGCCGGCATTCGCCGCCGAGAAAGTGAACCTCGGCGTTTCGATTCCCGCGGCCACGCACAGCTTCATGGGCGGCATCAACTACTGGGCCAACCAGGCGAAGAAGGATCTGGAGAAGGAACACAAGGACCTGAAGATCACGATCAAGACCGCGGCCAACGCGCCCGAGCAGGCGAACCAGCTGCAAGACCTCTCGACCGTCACCAAGATCAACGCCCTCGTGGTGTTCCCGTTCGAATCGGCCGCGCTGACCAAGCCGGTGGCGCAGGTCAAGGCCAAGGGCGCCTACGTGACCGTGGTCGACCGCGGCCTCACCGACACCAGCGCGCAAGACGCCTATGTGGCGGGCGACAACACCGCCTTCGGACGCATCCCGGCCGAGTACATCGCGAAGCAGCTCGGCGGCAAGGGCAACGTGGTCGCGCTGCGCGGCATTGCCACCACGCTGGACAACGAGCGCATGGACGCCTTCAACGCGGTGCTCAAGAACCATCCGGACATCAAGCTGCTCGATGCCAAGTACGCCAACTGGAACCGCGACGACGCCTTCAAGGTCACGCAGGACTACCTCACGCGCTTCAAGAACATCGACGCCATCTGGGCGGCTGACGACGACATGGCCGTGGGCGTGCTCAAGGCCATCGAGCAGGCCAAGCGCGACGACATCAAGATCGTCTTCGGCGGCGCGGGCGCCAAGGGCATGGTCAAGACCATCATGGACGGCAAGGACAAGCGCATCGGCGCCGACGTGAGCTACTCGCCCAAGTTCATCTACGACGCGATCAAGCTCACGGCAGAGGCACGGCTGAAGGGCGAGAAGCTGCCCGCGACGACGATCATTCCTTCGGTGCTGATCACCAAGGAAAACGCCAAGGACTTCTACCACCCGAACTCGCCGTTCTGATTTCGCCTTGCTCCCTCTCCCCTTGGGGAGAGGGTTGGGGTGAGGGCCAGCAGCGATGGCAAAGGCAGAGGCGGTGTGTATGCGAACGCCGATGCCCTCACCCTAGCCCTCTCCCAGAGGGAGAGGGGACAGTTACCCAGGAATCTCGAGAAGATTGATGACCGATACACCTCTTCGCAAGCTGCGCTGCGCCATGGTCGGGGGCGGGCGCGACGCCTTCATCGGCGCGGTGCACCGCAAGGCGATGGCGCTCGACGGGCAGATCGAACTCGTGGCCGGCGCCTTGTCGTCGAGCCCCGAGAAGGCGCGCGCCTCCGGCCGCGACCTCGGGCTGGCAGACGACCGCAACCACGGCGACTGGCAGTCGCTCCTCGCCGACGAGTTGAAGCGCCCGCCGCAAGAACGCATCGACTTCGTCTCGATCGTCACGCCCAATCACGTGCACTTTCCGGTGGCAGAGGCCTTTGCAGAAGCGGGCTTTCACGTGGTGTGCGACAAGCCGCTGGTGCACACGCGCGCGCAGGCCGATGCGCTGGTGGCCGCCGTGAAAAAGCAAGGCACGGTCTTCGGTGTCACCTACAACTACACCGGCTACCCGATGGTGCGGCAGGCGCGCGAGATGGTTCGCTCGGGCCAGCTCGGCGAGCTGCGCAAGGTGGTCGTCGAATACAACCAGGGCTGGCTCGCGAGCCACGTCGAAGGCAGTGGCAGCAACAAGCAGGCCGACTGGCGCACCGACCCCGCGCGCAGCGGCGCGGCCGGCGCCATCGGCGACATCGGCTCGCATGCCGAGAACCTCGTTGCAAGCGTCACGGGTCTGGAGATCGAAAGCCTCTGCGCCGACCTGAGCGCGCTGGTGCCGGGCCGCATGCTCGACGACGACGGCAGCCTGCTGCTGCGCTTCAAGGGCGGCGCGCGCGGCGTGCTGATCGCCTCGCAGATCAACACCGGGCTGGAGAACGATCTGCGCCTGCGCATTTCCGGCGCGCTGGGCACGCTCGAATGGCGCCAGGAGCGGCCGAGCGAGCTGCTGCACCTGCCGCACGACGGACCCAAGCGCATCCTCACGCGCGGTTCGCCGTGGCTTTGCGAATCGGCGCAGCGCGCGAGCCGGCTGCCCGCGGGCCACCCCGAAGGCTTCATCGAGGCCTTTGCCAACATCTACGGCGGCGTCGTGGCCGACATCCGCGCGCGGCTCGCGGGCATTGCAGCCGATCCGCTCGCGGCAGACTACCCGCGCGTGGAAGACGGCGCGCGGGGCGTTCGATTCATCGAGAGCGCGGTCGCCTCTGCCGCGAGCGAGGCCAAGTGGACGGCCTGGTGAGTTGGTGAGCTTGCGCGCGGGCCGGCCGCGCGCATCGCGCAAGCTGTAGGTGGCTTCCCACAGCTGAATCTCCCTTCGGCGACTGGCTTGGCGCGGCCGCCGGAACAGCATCCCTCTACACCACTCGCGATGCCCCGCCGACTGCGGCGGACCACGAGTGCGTTCGATCGAAGGGAAACGCGTATGGATGCCGTCAACACGCAGACATTGTTGGTTCTGGCGGTCGTCGTGATCCTCGTAGTGGTCGCGCTGGCCGTGTTCCTCGCTCAACGAAAGCGACAATCCCGGCAGCTCCAAGAGCACTTCGGGTCGGAATACGGCCGCGTCGTCACGGAGCTGGGCAACCGCTCGAAGGCAGAGGCCGAACTCAAGAGACGCCAGCAGCGCGTCGAAGCGTTGCGCATCGTTCCGCTGGCGCCGGGCGAAGCGGCCAGGTTCAGCAGGACCTGGAACGGCCTGCAGGCCGAGTTCGTCGACAACCCGCAGGGGGCGGTGGCCAAGGCGGATGAACTGGTGCGCGAGCTGATGCTGAAGCGCGGCTACCCGATGGGCGACTTCGAGCACCGGGCGGCCGACATTTCGGTCGACCATCCGGCCGTCGTGAGCAACTACCGTGCGGCACAGGACATTCGAGCGCGAAACCTGCGCGGCGAAGCCGACACGGAGGAATTGCGCAAGGCGGTGGTGCACTACCGTGCCCTGTTCGATGACCTGCTCGAGGTGAGAGAAGTCGAACGGGAAAGAATGCCGGCACGGCCGGTGGAGGTCCGATCATGAACCGCGAATCGACCGAGGCAGACCGCGCCATCGCGCCGGACGACTTGGACCAACGCCCCATGCCCGAGACGAGGGCGGCCGAGACGAGAGCGCCCGCCAGGAGTGAAGACGACTCGCTGGAGCCGCTTTTCTCTCCGGATGCGGCGCGGGACTTCCGCGCCAACTGGGATGCCGTGCAGATCAGCTTCGTCGACGATCCGAAGCAGGCGGTGCGCCAGGCCGACCAGCTGGTCCGCCAGGTCCTGGATGACCTGGGGCAGACCTTTTCCAGCGAACGCAACGCGCTCGATGGTGGAACGGACACGGCGAACCAGGCCTCCACGGAGAACCTGCGCCTGGCCTTGAGGCGCTATCGGTCCTTCTTCCAGCGCCTGCTCTCCCTGTAGCCGCATGCGCAGGGCGCGCGCCGGGGCGCGGCCGCCGCCGTGCCCTGGCCGCTGCAACGGCGCGCGGTCGTGACCGCTTTCGCCGGCTGCTCCACAATCCGGTTCATGACCGAGCACGAGTTCCTCAATCCCTACACCCACGGTTTCGCACGGCTGGCCGTGGCGGTGCCGCGCAACCGCGTGGCCGATCCGGTGTTCAACGTGGCGGAAACCATCCGCATGTACCGCGAGGCGGCGGCCGACGGCGCGGTGCTGGTCGCTTTCCCAGAGCTGGGCCTCTCGGCCTATACCTGCGACGATTTGTTCCACCAAGCGGCGCTGCTCGATGCCTGCGAGCGCGCGCTGCTGGAAGTCGCCGCGGCCTCGCGGGACACCGGCGCTGTGGCCGTCGTGGGCCTGCCGCTGCGGGTGGACCATCGCCTCTTCAACTGCGCCGCAGTGGTGGCGGGCGGCCGCGTGCTGGGCGTGCTGCCCAAGACCTACCTGCCGAACTACGGCGAGTTCTATGAAGGCCGGCAGTTCAATGGCGCCGACACCGCGCTCTCGACCGACGTCGAACTCGGCGGCGAGCGCGTGCCCTTCGGCGCCGAGCTCCTGTTCCAGTCGCGGCAGATGCCCCTCTTCAAGCTGCACGTGGAGATCTGCGAAGACGTGTGGGTGCCGATTCCGCCCTCGAGCTACGCCGCGCTGGCTGGCGCGACGGTGCTGGTCAATCTCTCGGCCTCCAACATCACGATCGGCAAGGCGGACTACCGGCATCGGCTGGTCAGCCTGCAATCGGCGCGCTGCCTTGCGGCCTATCTCTATTCGTCGGCCGGCATCGGCGAATCGACCACCGACCTCGCCTGGGACGGGCAGGCGCTGATCTGCGAGGGCGGCGACATGCTGGCCGAGAGCGAACGCTTCAGCAACCGCTCGCACGTCATCGCGGCCGACGTCGACCTGGAGCGCCTGTCGCGCGAGCGTATGCGGCAGAACAGCTTCGGCACCTCGGTCCAGAAGCACAAGAGCGTGCTGGCGGGGTGGCGCACCGTCGAGTTCGATCTGGCGCCGCCGCGCCAGGTGCCGCGCGGCCTGCTGCGCACGGTGGAGCGCTTTCCCTACGTGCCGTCGGACCCGGCGCGGCGCGACGAGCGATGCGGCGAGGTGTTCAACATCCAGGTGCAGTCGCTGGTGCAGCGGCTCGAAGCCAGCCACATCGACAAGCTGGTGATCGGTGTCTCGGGCGGGCTCGATTCGACGCACGCGCTCCTGGTCTGCGCGCAGGCCATGGACCGGCTCGGCCTGCCGCGCGCCAACATCCTCGGCTTCACCATGCCGGGCTTCGCCACGAGCGGCCGCACCCTCGCGCAGGCGCACCGCCTCATGACCAGCATCGGCTGCACGGCGCGCGAGATCGACATCCGTCCGAGCTGCCGCCAGATGCTGGAAGACCTCGGCCATCCGTTCGGCCAGGGCGTGCCGCAGTACGACATCACCTTCGAGAACGTGCAGGCCGGCGAGCGCACCAGCCACCTGTTCCGGCTTGCCAATCATCACAACGGCATCGTGGTCGGCACCGGCGACCTGAGCGAACTGGCGCTGGGCTGGTGCACCTATGGCGTCGGCGACCACATGTCGCACTACAACGTGAACGCGAGCGTGCCCAAGACGCTGATCAAGCACCTGGTGCATTGGGTCGCGGCAACCGGGGTGCTGGGTGCCGACGGCAGCGCGGTGCTGCGCGATATTCTCCAGACCGAGGTCAGTCCCGAGCTCATTCCCGACGACGCAAAGAAGGATGCCCCCGACGGGTCGTCGAAGCAGCCCGGCCAGCGCACCGAGGATGTGATCGGCCCCTACGAGCTGCAGGACTTCCATCTCTACTACATCCTGCGCTATGGCTTCAGGCCGACCAAGGTCGCCTTCCTCGCCCATGCGGCGTGGGGCGACCGCACGCGCGGACGCTGGCCCGAGAACGACCTGCAGCCGGCGCGCAACGAGTACGCGCTGGCCGACATCAAGCGCCATCTGGGCACCTTCCTCTATCGCTTCTTCAAGATCAGCCAATTCAAGCGCTCCTGCGTCCCGAACGCGCCCAAGGTCGGCTCGGGCGGTTCGCTGTCTCCGCGCGGCGACTGGCGCGCGCCGAGCGACTCGGAAGCGGAGGTCTGGCTCGAGGACCTGAAGCGCGTGCCGGAGCGCTGAGCGCAGGGCGGCCAATGGGCTGCTGGCCGATTGCCGTATTCCGCCGATGGGGGCTTGTGGGTTAGAAAGCGGCTGGCTTTCATTTCTGATCCGTCTCTGCTGGAGTACACGATGAAGACCCACACCCGCTTCGGGATCGCCGCCGCGACCTGCCTCCTCTTCGTTGCCGGCGCGGCGCACGCGCTCGACTATCCGCCGCGCAAGCCGGGGCTCTGGGAGCTGTCGATCCAGTCGGACGACGGCGCGTCCAAGACCCCCGCCATGCAGACCCAGCAGTGCATCGATGGCGCCACCGACAAGGCCATGCGCGAGATGGGCAGCAGCTCCGGCCAGCAAGCCTGCTCCAAGCAGGACATGCGTACCGAGGGCGGCAGGATCGTGGTCGACTCGGTGTGCAGGATGGGCAACACCACCGCCACCACGCATTCGGTGATCACGGGCGACTTCGGCACCGGCTACCGCATGGAAAGCCGCTCCAGCTACAACCCGCCGATGATGGGCCGCAAGGAAGGCACGGCCATCGTCGAGGCCAAGTGGGTCGGGCCCTGCAAGGCCGGCCAGAAGCCGGGCGACATGATGATGCCGAACGGCATGAAGATGAACGTGCTGGAGATGACAGGCGGCGCAAGGAAGAAGTAGGCTCGCGCCGACACAGCTTCGCGTCGGCCCGTCTGCGCGAAGAGCGGGGCGCCCGCCTACGATGTGCGCCATGCCCGACGACCTGGTCATCGCCCGCGCCGAAGGCCTCTATTGCCCGCCGGGCGATTTCTACATCGACCCCTGGCGTCCGGTGGCGCGCGCCGTCATCACGCATGCGCACTCGGACCACGCGCGCATCGGCCACGGCCACTACCTCGCGCACCGGGACAGCGCCGGCACGCTTGCCGCGCGGCTGGGCGAGATCAGCCTGCAGACGCTGGACTACGGCGAAGCCATCGAGCACCACGGCGTGCGCGTCTCGCTGCATCCGGCCGGCCATGTGCTGGGCTCGGCGCAGGTTCGCCTCGAACACGGTGGGCGCGTGTGGGTGGCCTCGGGCGACTACAAGACCGAGCCCGACGGCACCTGTACGCCCTTCGAGCCCGTGCCGTGCGACACCTTCATCACCGAATCGACCTTCGGCCTGCCGATCTACCGCTGGCCCACGCAGGCCGCGCTGTTCGCCGAGATCGACGCCTGGTGGCGTGGCAACGCGGAGGCCGACCGAGCGTCGGTGCTGTTCTGCTATGCCTTCGGCAAGGCGCAGCGCATCCTGCATGGCGTGGACGCCTCCATCGGGCCGATCGTGGTCCACGGCGCCGTCGAGCCGCTGAATGCGGTGTACCGCGCCGCGGGCGTGGCCTTGCCCCAGACATTGCGCGTGACCGACCCGGGTGTCGATGCCGCGCTGCTCAAGCGCGCGCTGGTGCTGGCGCCGCCCTCGGCCCAGGGAACGCCGTGGATGCGCCGCTTCGGCAACTACGCCGACGCTTTCGCGAGCGGGTGGATGCAGCTGCGCGGCACGCGCCGCCGGCGCGGCGTGGACCGCGGCTTCGTGATGTCCGACCACGCTGATTGGCCCGGCCTGCAGCAGGCCATCGCCGGCACGGGCGCCAGCCGGGTGTTCGTGACCCACGGCAGCGTCGCAGTGATGGTGCGCTGGCTCACCGAGAACGGATTGGAAGCGCAGGGCTTCAAGACCGAGTACGGCGACGAAGATGACCAGGAAGCTCCCTCCCCTTCCGGGGGAGGGCCGGGGAGGGGGCAAGCGGCGCTCGACGTGGACGCGGCCGGCCCCCATCCCGACCTTCCCCCAGAGGGGGAAGGAGCAAGAGAGCTATGAAGGACTTCGCGGCGCTCTACCGCGAGCTCGACGCCAGCACGTCGAGCCTTGCCAAGCAAGCCGCGCTGCGGCGCTACCTGCGCGAAGCCGACCCCGCCGATGCGGCGTGGGCCGTGTACTTCCTGGCCGGCGGCAAGCCGCGCCAGCTCGTGCCCAACAAGCTGCTGCGCCTGCTCGCGCAGGAAGCGGCGGGCCTTCCCGAATGGCTCTTCGACGAGAGCTACGAGGCGGTCGGCGATTTGGCAGAAACCATCGCGCTGCTCTTGCCGCCGCCCACCGAGGCGCACGACCTCGGCTTGGCCCGCTGGGTCGAGGAGCACCTGCTGCCGCTGCGCGAAGCCGGCAAGGCGGCGCCGGACGAACTGCCCGCGCGGCTGCGTGCGCAGTGGCGGCAACTCGCGGCCGAGGAGCGGCTGGTGTACTTCAAGCTCATCACCGGCGCGTTTCGCGTGGGCGTGTCGAAGCTGCAGGTCACGCATGCGCTCGCGGCGGTCGGCGGCATCGATCCCAAGCGCGTGGCGCAGCGGCTCATGGGCTACACCCACATCGGTGGGCGCCCGCGGGCGGAAGACTATCGCGTGCTGATCGCGCCCGAGTCGGGCGCGGAACAGGTGCAGAAGACGAGCGGGCAGCCGTACCCGTTCTTTCTTGCGCATGCGTTCAACCTGCCGGTCGAGCAGTTCGATGCCGCGCTCGGTCCGCCGTCCGACTGGATCGTCGAATGGAAGTGGGATGGCATCCGCGCGCAACTGGTGAAGCGCGCGGGCGCGGTCTGGCTGTGGTCGCGCGGCGAAGAGCTGGTGACCGAGCGCTTTCCGGAGCTTGCCGTGCTGGGCGAGGCGCTGCCCGACGGCACGGTGCTCGATGGCGAGATCGCCGTCTGGCGCGAAGACAAGGTGCAGCCCTTTGCGGAACTGCAAAAGCGCATCGGCCGCAAGACGCTGGGCGCGAAGCTGCTGCGCGAGATCCCGGTGGTGCTGCTGGCCTACGACATTCTCGAACGGGAGGGGCGCGACCTGCGCGCGCTGCCGCAGTCGGAGCGCCGGATGCTGCTCGACGAACTCGTGACGCGCGTGCAGCATCCGTCGCTGTTGCCGAGCCCGATGCTCACGGGCATCGCATGGAGCGACCTGGCGCGCCAGCGGGAAGCGGCCCGCAGCATGGGCGTGGAAGGCATGATGCTCAAGCGCCGCGACGCGCAGTACGGCGTGGGCCGTACCAAGGACGTGGGCGTGTGGTGGAAGTGGAAGATCGATCCGCTCAGCATCGACGCGGTGCTGATCTACGCGCAGCGCGGCCACGGCCGGCGCGCGAGCCTCTACAGCGACTACACCTTTGCCGTGTGGGACGGCCCGCCCGAGCAGGACGACCGCAAGCTCGTGCCCTTTGCCAAGGCCTATTCGGGCCTGACCGATGCCGAGATGGCGCGCGTGGACGCCATCATCCGCAAGACGACGGTCGAGAGCTTCGGCCCGGTGCGCAGCGTGGAGCCCACGCTGGTGTTCGAGCTCGGCTTCGAGGGCATAGCGCGCAGCGCGCGGCACAAGAGCGGCATCGCGGTGCGCTTTCCTCGCATGCTGCGCTGGCGAGAGGACAAGCCGGTGGCAGAGGCCGATACCCTGCAGACGCTGGCCGCGCTGCTTCCATCATGACCGCCACGCCGGACCCCGCATTTCTCCCTCCCCCTCTGGGGGAGGGCAGGGGTGGGGGCAAGCGGCGTATCAAGGACCAGCCGCTTGTCGAAGGCCGCGTGCCCCCATCCCAGCCTTCCCCCAGCGGGGGAAGGAGCAAGGCAGCAGTCAAGGCGGCGCTCGATGCGTGGTTCGCCGCGCGCGGCTGGAAGCCGTTCAAGTTCCAGCGCGACGTGTGGAAAGCCATCGCCGGCGGCAAGTCCGGCATGCTGCATGCCACCACCGGCGCGGGCAAGACCTATGCCGTGTGGCTGGGCGCGCTGCAGGTGTTCTCGCAAGCCCGGAAGGAAACCGCGCGGCCCGCGTCCCCGCCGCTCACCGTGCTGTGGCTCACCCCCATGCGCGCGCTCGCGGCTGACACGCTGCGCGCGATCAAGCAGCCGCTCGAAGCTCTGGGAGACGAAGTGCACCCTTGGAGCGCCGGAGCGCGCAGCGGCGACACCTCGTCGGCCGAGCGCGCCGCGCAGAACGAGCGCCTGCCGACTGTGCTCGTCACCACGCCCGAGAGCCTTTCGCTGCTGCTCGCGCGCGCCGATGCAAGCCAGGTGCTGGGGCACGTGAAGATGGTGGTGGTCGACGAGTGGCATGAGCTGCTCGGCAACAAGCGCGGCGTGCAGGTGCAGCTGGCGCTCGCGCGGCTCAGGCGTTGGAACCCGGGACTCGCCGTCTGGGGCATGTCGGCCACGTTGGGCAACCTGCACGAGGCCATGCACGCCTTGCTCGGCGATGAAGAGGGCGTGCTGGTGCAGGGCCAGGTGCCCAAGAAATTGGTCGTCGATTCGCTGCTGCCCGGCCGCGCCGAACGCTTTCCGTGGGGCGGCCACCTGGGCCTTACGATGCTGCCGCAGGTGCTCGACGAGATTGCCGCCAGCAGCACCACGCTGGTGTTCACCAACACGCGTTCGCAGTCGGAGATCTGGTACCAGGCGATGCTCGAGGCGCGTCCCGAATGGGCCGGAATCATTGCGCTGCACCACGGCTCGCTGGACCGCGCGGTGCGCGAGTGGGTCGAGCTGGGCCTGAAGAACGGCGAGCTCAAGGCGGTGGTCTGCACGTCGAGCCTGGACCTGGGCGTGGACTTCCTGCCGGTCGAACGCGTGCTGCAGATCGGCTCGCCCAAGGGCGTGGCGCGGCTGCTGCAGCGCGCGGGGCGCTCGGGCCATGCGCCGGGACGGCCGTCGCGCGTCACGCTGGTGCCTACGCACAGCATCGAGATGGTCGAAGGCGCCGCGGCGCGCGCGGCCATCGCGGCCGGGCACATCGAAGCGCGCCACACGCCGGCGCAGCCGCTCGACGTGCTGGTGCAGCATCTGGTGACGGTGGCGCTGGGTGGCGGCTTCATACCCGACGACCTGTATGCGGAAGTGCGCGGCACCGCTGCCTATGCCAACCTGTCGCAGGAGAGTTGGGAATGGTGCCTGTCCTTCGTCTCGCAGGGCGGACCTTCGCTGGCCGCCTATCCGGACTATCGCCGTGCCGTGCCTGATGCCGAAGGCGTCTGGCGCGTGCCGGATGCGCGGCTCGCGCGGCGCCACCGCATGAATATCGGCACCATCGTGAGCGACGCCAGCATGGCCGTGCAGTACATGGGCGGCACAAAGATCGGCAGCGTCGAAGAAGGCTTTGTGGCGCGCATGAAGCCCGGCGACTGCTTCCTCTTCGGTGGCAGGTTGCTCGAGCTCGTGCGCATCCACGACATGACGGCCTGGGTGCGGCGCGCCACCGGCAAGCGCGCCGCGGTACCGCGATGGAATGGCGGGCGCATGCCGCTGTCGACCACGCTGGCCGATGCGGTGGTGCAGCAGCTCGCACTCGCCGGCGAAGGGCGCTACGAATCGCCCGAGCTGCAGTGCGTGCGGCCCTTGCTCGAAATCCAGCAGCAATGGTCAGCCCTGCCCACGCCGCAGACCCTGCTGGCCGAAACGCTCGTCACGCGCGAAGGTTCGCACCTGTTCCTCTATCCCTTTGCTGGGCGCCACGTGCACATGGGGCTCGCGAGCCTCCTGGCCTGGCGCGTGGCGCAGCACGATGCGCGAACCTTCTCTATCGCGGTGAACGACTACGGCTTCGAACTGCTGAGTGCCCTGCCGGTCGACTGGCCTGTGCTGCTGCCGCAGGTGCTGCGCCTGCCCGAAGGCGAGGATGCGCACGCCCAGCTGCTGCACGAAGTGCTGGCCTCGCTCAACGCGGGCGAACTCGCCCAGCGCCGCTTCCGCGAGATTGCGCGCGTCTCCGGCCTGATCTTCCAGGGCTACCCTGGCGAGAAGCGCAGCAGCAGGCAGCTGCAAGCCTCGTCGTCGCTGTTCTGGGAGGTGTTCCGCAAGTACGACCCATCGAACAAGCTGCTGCTGCAGGCCGAGCAGGAGCTGCTCGCGCAAGAGCTTGAAATCGGCCGCCTGCGCGCCAGCCTTGAGCGCATGGCGACTCAGCAGTTGGTGTTGAGGATGCTCGAACGGCCCACGCCGTTTTCGTTTCCGCTCATGGTCGAGCTGTTCCGCGAAAAGCTGTCGAACGAGAACGTGGCCGACCGCATTGCGCGCATGGTCGAGCAGCTCGAAAAAGCCGCGGGCGGCGTGGTCACCGCGGGAGGAGTCGAGCGCGTGAAGAGCACGCTGGCGTTCGGCCAGGAAGGGCCGGGCAAACCGCCGGCCGGGCCGCGCCAGGGGCGCAGGCCACCGTCGCGCCGGTCACGGCCGTTGCCGCCGCTGTGAGCCGCCGGGCTCAGCCCGCGCCGTGCGACTTGACCCAGCGCACGATGTCCGCTGCGCCCATGGCACCGGCCTGCCGCGCGACTTCGCGGCCGCCACGAAACAGCGCCAGCGTCGGAATGCTGCGGATGTTGAAGCGCGCGCCCAGGTTGGGTACGGCTTCGGTGTCGACCTTGGCCAGCCGCACCCGCGGTTCGAGCTGGGCGGCGGCCTGTTCGTAGGCCGGCGCCATCTGGCGGCACGGGCCGCACCAGGGAGCCCAGAAGTCCACCAGCACCGGGATCTCGTTGCGCGCGATGTGGCGGTCGAAGGTCTTTTCGTCTGGCAGCGCGGTCGAATGGCCGGTGAACAGCGGCCGGTGGCAGCTGCCGCAGTCGGGCGCGCTGCCCAGCTGCGCCGCGCGCACGCGGTTGGTGGTGTGGCAGTGCGGGCAGACGATGTGCAGCGGAGGCGTTTCGGTCATACCGAAAAACTGGGGCTTGCGGGGTGAATTGCAAGTCGGCCGCCGTTCCCTCCATCTTTTGCGACACTCGTTGCCCGTGACCGCCTCTGACATTCGTCTTTCCGCGTCGGCGCTCCAGGTCCAGTGGACCGGCGAGCTGCTGCATCTGCTGCCGGAGCGCGCCCTCTGGTGGCCTGCCGGACGCGCGCTCTTCATTGCCGACCTGCACATCGGCAAGGCAGCGACCTACCGCGCGCTGGGCCAGCCGGTGCCGGGCGGCACCACGCAGCAGAACCTGGCCCGGCTCGATGCGCTGATCGAGGAGCACGCGCCGGAGCGCCTCGTGTTTCTCGGCGACTTCCTGCATGCCGTGCAGGCTCGCACGCCCCAGGTGCTTGCGGCGCTGGCCGTCTGGCGCGCCGCGCATGCGGCCACCGCCATGACGCTGGTGCGGGGCAACCACGACAGCCGCGCGGGCGATCCGCCCGCCGCTCTCGGCATCGAGGTCGTCGACGAGCCCTATCTGCTCGGGCCTTTTGCCTGCTGCCACCATCCGCAAACGCATGCCACGCATTTCGTGCTGGCCGGGCACCTGCATCCGGTGTGCCGGCTGCACGGACCGGGGCGCGACAGCGTGCGGCTGCCGTGCTTCGCGAGCTATGCGCACCAGGCCGTGCTGCCGGCTTTTGGCGAGTTCACCGGAGGATGGTTGATGGAGCGGGCGCCGGGGACGCGCTTCTATGCGGTGGGCGGCCAGACCGTGTGGGCGCTGCCCGCATCGGACTGAGGGATTTGCTCCTTCCCCTGTTGGGGGAAGGCTGGGATGGGGGCAGGCAGAGCGTGCCCAATGGCAATGCCGCTTGCCCCCACCCCAACCCTCCCCCGGGAGGGGAGAAAAGAAAGCAAGGTCAAAGAACGACGGGCGCGTCCGGCAGTTCGTTGGTGTCCGGCTGGTTGTCCGTCAGCGGAAAGTGCGTCACCAGCAAGGCCGACATTTCTTCCAGCGCCTGCGTGAGCCCATCCTCGAAGCGGCCTTCGCGGAATGACGCGCCCATGCGTTGTGTCATCGCGGCCCATTCGGCATCGTCCACGTGCGCGTCGATCCCGCGGTCGGCCACGATCTCGATCGCGTGCTCGGCCAGCAGCAAGTAGATGAGCACGCCGTTGTTGTGCTGGGTGTCCCATACGCGGAGCTTGCCGAACAGCGTCACGGCACGCTCGCGCGCTGAGGCGTTCCGCCGCAGGTAGGACAGGGGCAAGCCCGCCTCCACGCAGATGCGGATTTCGCCGCTATGGCGCCGCTCGCTCGCGCCGACGCGCGCCGCCAGGCGCTCCATGGCGGCATCGGGCAGCACGCGCCGCACATCGGCCTCGTCCATCCACTGGTGGCGCCAGATGCGGCCGAGCTTCGAGAAGAGCGATGCCATGCCTACCAATCCCCCGAGGCGCCGCCGCCCCCGAAATCGCCGCCGCCGCCGGAGCTGAAGCCACCGCCTCCGGTGCTGCCGCCACTGCTCCAGCCGCCACCGCCACCGCCGCCACCCCAGCCTCCGAAGCCGCCACCACCACCGCCGCGGCGCCCGGCACCCGCCGTGGCCGCGGCCGAGAACAGCGACACCATGAGGGCGACAAAGCCCGCCAGCACCGCGATGACCACGCTGGTCGTGAGGAAGAAGGCCACCGCGCCGATGCCGCCGCCCATGACCACCGATCCCAGCTTCTTGCCGACGATCGAGCGCACGATGGGCGCCGCGATGAAGACGCCGACGAACAGGAAGATCGCAAGGTTCTCCCAGTCGATTCCGTCACTGGCGTCTTGGTTCTTGCCGCTGGCAGGCGCCGGTAGCGCCTCGCCATCGACCAGCCCGATGAGCCGGGCCACCGCCGCGTTCAGCCCACCCGCAAAGTCGTTGTTGCGGAAGCGCGGCTTCATCTCCTCGTCGATGATGCGGATAGCCGCCAGATCAGGCACCGCGCCTTCGAGCGTCTTGGCCACTTCGATGCGCATCTTGCGGTCGTTCTTGGCCACGATCACCAGGATGCCGTCGCCGACCTCCTTGCGCCCGATCTTCCAGGCATTGCCAACGCGGTTGGCATAGCTCGCAATGTCTTCGGGCTGCGTGGTGGCCACCATCAGCACCACGATCTGCGAACCCTTGCGCTGCTCGAAAGCGGCCAGCTTGGCTTCGAGATCGGCGCGCTCCGATTCGGCCAACGTCTGGGTCTGGTCGATCACCCGCGACGTGAGCGTGGGCACCGGCAGCAGGTCCTGCGCCCAGGCGGTTGTCGCAAGGCCCGCCCACGCCATCGCCGCCAGCAGCACGGCGGCCAGCGCACGGCGGATCAGGGCAAGTGCCATCGGGCGGGGGTCTTACTTCTTGGGTGTACTGAAGTCGACCGTGGGAGGCGTCGAGATCTGCGCTTCGTTCTGCACCGAGAAGTTGGGCTTGGGGTCGTAGCTGAAGATCTTGGCGGTGATGTTGGTCGGGAAGCTGCGCGCCAGCACGTTGTACTTCTGCACGGTCTCGATGTAGCGGTTGCGCGCCACGGTGATGCGGTTCTCGGTCCCCTCGAGCGTCACGCGCAAGTCACGGAAAGCCTGGTTGGCCTTCAGCTCCGGATAGCGCTCCGCCACCACCATGAGCCGCGACAGCGCGGAGGAAAGCTCGCCCTGCGCCTGCTGGAACTTGTTGAAGGCTTCCGGGTTGTTGAGCGTCTCGGGCGTCACCTGGATCGAGGTGGCCTTGGCGCGCGCCTCGATCACCTTGGTGAGGGTGTCCTGCTCGAAGCTGGCTTCGCCCTTCACGGTGGCCACGATGTTCGGCACCAGGTCGGCGCGCCGCTGGTACTGGTTGAGCACCTCGCTCCAGGCCGACTTGCTGGCCTCGTCGAGCGACTGGAAATCGTTGTAGCCGCATCCGCTCAGGGACAGGGCCGCAGCAAGAATCAGGAACCAGCGTTTCACGATCGACATTTGCATTACCTCCGCAGAATTGCCGGAAGGTAGCATAGATGTCTCCATGGCCATCGATCCACTTCAAGCGCTGCAGGCTGCCAACCGCTCGGGCGTATCCGTGGCCGCCGCCAACTCCGCCAACGCCGGCACCCTGCTGATTGCCGGCGCGACCGGCGCCTTGGGGCAGGAGCTGCTGCGCCGGCTCGCGGGCAGTCATCGTTTCGCCCATGTGCGCGTGCTGTCGCGCGAACCCATTCGCGACGGAATGCGCGGCGTCGAAAGCTGCCTGAGCCCGGACCTCCCGATCGCGCAATGGCCGCTCACCTCGGCCGACACCGCGGTGATCGCCTTCGACCCGCCGCGGATGTACCACGACCGCGAGCGCGCGCTCTGGATGCCGCAGCCTTCGGACCTGCCCGAACTCTCGCGTTGGCTGCGCGCCTGCGGCGTGCGGACGCTGGCCATCGTGCAGCCGCACGACCAGGGCAAGCTGCCCGAGGCGCTCAAGCGCGGCCTTGCGAGCCTCGACGAGCAGGCCGTGGTCGCCAACGGCTTCGATCGCGTGATCCTCGTGCGCTCGGCGCGCAAGCCGCTGAACGCGAAGTTCGCCAACCCCGCGGAAAGGCTTGCTGCCTGGATGCTGTCCATCGTGCGCTTCATGGTGCCGAGCAGCGAGCAACCGGTGCGCGCTGCCAAGGTGGCCGAGCTGGTCGACCTGTCGCTGCGCATCGCGCCGCCCGGCGTGCACGTGGCGGCGCCCGAGGTCGTGTGGGAGTCCGCGCAAGGCGACATGCACGCCGTCGCCCGGCGCTGGCTGGGTCTGGCCGGCTGAGCTGTCAGCCGCGCCAGCGGCGCACCAGTTCGGCCGAATCCATCACGAGGCCGAGGTGCAGCGACACCATCGCGAGTGCCGCGCTCTCCAGGTGCGCATCGGTGCCGCGCACCAAGTCCCGCATCACGATCACGCGGTAGTTGTGGTTGTTGGCGTCGAAGGCCGTGTTGAGTACGCAGCAGTCGGTGAAGCCGCCGTTCAGCACCACCGTCTCGATGCGCTGGTTGCGCAGCAGAAAGTCGAGGTCGGTCGGATAGAAGGCTGACAGCCGGCGCTTGGTCTCCACGCGCATGTCCCCGGGCTCGACGCGCGTCACCCACTCGGTCCAGCGCGAGCCTTCGATGGCATGCGCATCGGCGTTCGGAATCGCGCCCACGTGCAGCGGAAAGGTGCGGCGCCAGGCCGACGGAATGCCTTGGACGTCGTCCACGCCGCCAGGCCGCAGCACCGACTTGACGTGCACGATGCGAACGCCCAGCGCGCGCGCCGAATCATGAAAGCTGTCGATGGGCGCCACCACGTCGCGCGCCCGCGGCGCGGGGCACGGGCAGTCGGGGCTGTCGTCCAGATGGCCGCGGTGCATGTCGATGGACACGACCGCGGTGGTGGCCGGGTTCAGGTAATCGGCGAACTGCGCCGCGTCGAGCTCGCGCTCTTCGTCGTAGACCCAGGCCTTCATCGCCGTTCCTCCCGCACATAGGGCTGGCCGAGCGCGCCGGGTTCATCGTCGCCGCCGCGCCGGGCCAGTGCCACCCAGACCATCACGCCCAGCGTCACGGCATACGGCGTCATCATCACGAAGTACTGCGGCAGCTGCACGCCAGCCGCCGCAAGCTGCGGAATCAGCGCCTCGATGCAGCCGAACAACAGGGCGCCCACCAGCGCCTTCCATGGCGACCAGCGCGCGAAGATCACCAGCCCCACGGCGATCCAGCCGCGCCCGCCGGTCATGCCCGCGATCCAGAGCTTGGTGCTGACCACCGAGATGTACGCGCCGGCCAGGCCCACCAGCGCCGCGCCCGCGAGCACCGCCGCCAGCCGCCACAGGGCGACGCGGAGGCCGGCCGCATCGGCCGCCTGCGGGTTCTCGCCCACCGCCCGCAACCGCAGCCCGGTCGAGGTGCGCGAGAAGAACCAGGCCACCGCAACGAAGATCGGCAGCGTGAGCCACACCATGGCGTTCTGTTCGAACAGCCGGCCCACGCCGGGCAGCAGCGACAGCGGCCACAGCGCCATGCCGCCGATGCCTTCGGTGGCGTGGTTGGTCCATTCGGCCAGCGAGCCGACGAGCGCCGTGAGGCCCTGGCAGAAGAACACCAGCGCGAGCCCCGCGATCACCTGGTTCACGCGCAGCCAGATCACCATCACCGCGAACAGCAGCGAGACCGCGCTGGCCGCGAGCATGGCCAGCACCAGCGACACGGCCGGTTGCCCGAGCGCCAGCTGCGCGCCGATGCCGGCCAGCGCGCCGACCAGCATCAGCCCTTCGGCGCCGAGCGAGAGCACGCCCGCGCGCTCGCTGATGATGAGCCCCAGCGCTGCGAGTGCGTACGGCACCGCAAAGTCCGGCGTGCTTGCGAGCCAGTTGAGAACAACGCTTCCGCTCATCGCGCCGCCTCCCCGCCCACGCGGCGCAGCCGGTGGCGAATGAAGAAATCGCTCGACGCTACGCACACCACGACGATGGCCTGGATCAGCTGCACCATCGAGAACGGCACCTGGTAGAACACCTGCAGGCTGCGGCCGGTGACGAACAAGGCCGCCACCAGCAGCGCCACCACGGTGGCCGACAGCGGGTTGTTGCGCGCGAGAAAGGCAATCAGGATGCCCGAGAAGCCGTAGCCCTGGTAGAAGGCCTGCGTGAGCCGCCCTTCCTGGCCCGAGGCCACAGCAAAGCCCGCGAGCCCGGCCATCGCACCCGACAGCAGCACGGCGCCATAGATGGTGCGGCGCACCGGCACGCCGTTGGCATGCGCCACGCGCGGATTGGCATCGACGAAGCGCAGGTACAGCCCGGCGCGGCTCACGCTCACCAGCCACCACGCGAAGAGCGCCACCACGGCCGCCAGCACGATCGCGCTGCTCACGCCGGCGCCCAGTTCGGGCAGCCGCTCGAAGAGGCGGAACTGCGGCGAATAGGGAAAGTTGTCCTTCGGGTCCTTCCAGCTGCCATAGACGAGGTGAAGCAGGAAGTTGGCCGCCATGTAGTTGAGCATCAGCGTGGAGATGATCTCGTTCACGCCGAGCCTGATCTTGAGCCACGCCGGCCCCAGCACCCAGAGCAGTCCGCAGCCGATGGCAGCCGCGAACATCAGCGGCAGGCGCAGCGGTTCGGGCCCGATCTGCCACACCGAAACGGCCGTGGCGCCAACGGCGCCCCAGATCATCTGGCCCTCGAGCCCCAGGTTCCAGAAGCGCGCGCGAAACGCCAGCGAGCCGGCCAGGCCCACGAGGATCATGGGCGCGGCCTGGAACAGCACGGCGCGAAAGTTCTGGCCGTCAAAGAAAGTCTGCATCACGAACTCGTTGGCGAGCTCGTCCGCGGGAACACCGGCAGCCACAAGAATGGCGGCGGAAATCGCCAGCCCGACCAGGAGCGCTGCCGCAAGGATCAGCGCCTGCCGCCGCCATCCCATGTGCTGGCGAATCTCGAGCGCATAGCGCCGGCGCGCCAGCGGCTGGCGCCGCGCGCGCTGCGCCGCGTCCGAATCGGTTTGCGCTGGCTGCGCGATGGCGGCGAGTGACGCGTCAGCCATGGTCCACCATCGCCTGTCCAATGGCCTGCCGGTCGGCGGGCTGCGCGAACTCGCCGGCAATGCGGCCGCGCGCCATCACGCCCACGCGGTCGGCGAGTTGCAGCACCTCGTCGAGGTCTTCGCTGATCAGCAGCACCGCGGCACCGCCGTCACGCGCGGCGCGCAGGCGCGCATGCACCTCGGCGCTCGCGCGCACGTCGAGCCCGCGGCTCGGGCTGTGCGCCAGCACCAGCGAGGGCGACTTGCCGAACTCGCGCGCGAGCACCAGTTTTTGCGCATTGCCGCCGGAGAGCAGCGCGGCCTTCTGCGCCACCGAGCGCACCCCCAGCACGTCGAAGGCGCGCACCGCTTCCTGCGTGTCTTCCTGGATGCGGCCGCGCCGCAGATGCCATGCCGGACCGTAGCGCCCCGTGTGCACGCGGCCGATGGCGTAGTTCTCGGCCACCGACAGGCTGCCCGCGAGCGCCAGCCCGTAGCGGTCGGCCGGAATCGCGGCAATGCCCACGTTGCGGCGCTCCGGCGCGTCCATGGCCTTGAGATCGCCATGGCCTTCGAGATGGATCTCGCCCTCGAGCGCGCTGCCGGCATCGGGCAGGCCCATGATGGCGCCGGCCAATTCACCCTGGCCGTTGCCGCCGACGCCGGCCAGCCCGTAGATTTCGCCTGCATGCAATTGGAGGTCGACACCGTCGAGCACGCGGCGGCCCTGCGCCGACGCGGCCGAGCGCAGGCCGCGCACCGTGAGCCGCACCGGACCGCGCGGCGACTTCGCCGCCTGAAAGCCCTGCGTCGCGATGGATTCGCCGACAGTGAGCTTCACGAGCTCGGCCACCGGCGTGGCGCCCGGCTCCAGCGTGGCCACCGTGCGGCCGCCGCGCATCACCGTCACGCGTTCGGCGTACGTCTTCACGTCGGCCATCTTGTGCGTGACCAGCACCACGGCAGAGCCGCCGCGCGCGAGGCTCCGCACCGTCTGCAGCAGGCGCGCGGCTTCCTGGTCGGTGAGCACCGCGGTGGGCTCGTCGAGAATCAGGATGCGCGCACCCGCGAGCAGCACCTTGAGAATCTCGACGCGCTGCTGCTCGGCGATGGAGAGCGCGTCGATGCGCCGGGCGGGATCGATCTCGAAGCCCAGCTCCGAGGCCTTGTTGCGAATGTCGCGCGAGATCTCGCGCAGCCGTTCGCCGTGGCTTTGAAACTCCGCAGGCGCCGGCGCGGTGAGCAAGATGTTCTCTGCCACCGTGAAAGGCCGCACCAGCTTGAAATGCTGGTGGACCATGCCGATGCGGTGCCTGGCCGCATCGGCCGGTCCGGCAAAGCGCACCACGTTGTCGTCGACCAGCATCTGGCCGGCCTCGGGTGCGTAGAGCCCCGCCGCGATGTTCATCAGCGAAGACTTGCCCGCGCCGTTTTCGCCGAGCAGCGCATGCACTTCGCCCCAGCGCGCTTCGAAGTGCGCGTCGGTCAGCGCCGCAAAGCCGTCGAAGGACTTGCGGATGCCGGTGAGCTCGAGCGCGTTGGGCATTGGCGTCGCCTTCTTACTTCTGCGTGACCACGCCCTTGACGAACCAGTCCATCTTCCAGAGGTCGGCGTCCGACAGCACCGCGCCCTTGGCCACGCGCTCCTTGCCGTCGCGGTCGGCGAGCGGGCCGGCATAGACCTGCTTGCCCTTCATGATGGCGTCGCGCTCGGCGGTGATCTGCGCGGCCTTGTCCTTGGGCACCGCCGGGCCGAAGCCCGCAATGTCGGTGCCGCCGTCCTTCATCTCGATGAAGGCGCCGTAAGGCGCGGGCTTCCAGTTGCCGGCCATGATCTTCTTGAGCTCGGGCGTCAGGAAGCGGTCCCACACCCACACCGACGAGCACAGCGTTGCCTTGGGCGCGAACTGGCGCAGGTCGCGGTGGTGGCCAGTGCCGTACACGCCGCGTTCCTGCGCCACGATCTGCGGCGTGGGCGAATCGACGTGCTGGCCGATCACGTCGGCGCCCTGGTCGATCAGCGCGGCGGCGGCGGCGCGTTCTTTCACCGGGTCGTTCCAGGCGCCGGTGTAGATGACGTTGACGGTGGCGTTGGGGTTCATCTTCTGCGCACCGAGCGCGAAGGCATTGATGGTCCAGTTCACCACGCCGAAAGGGTTGGCTGCAACGAAGCCGAGCTTGCCGGTCTTGGAGGCCGCGCCCGCGGCCATGCCGCAGAGATACTGGCTCTCGTAGGTGCGGCCATAGAAGGATTCGAGGTTGCTGCCGTTGGTGGTGCCCGAGCCGTTCAGGAACGCTACGCCCGGGTACTTGGCGGCCAGATCCTTGAAGCTGTCCGAATAGCCGAAGGCGGTGCCGATCACGATGTTGGCGCCGCGCTGAATGAACTTCTCGGCCGCCGGCTTGATAGCCGATGCGTCTTCGGGCACGTTCTCGACAAACTGGATCTTCTGGCCGATTTCCTTCTCGATCTTCACGCGGGCTTCGTCGAAGGCTTGCGTCCAACCGCCGTCGTTCTTCGGGCCGAAGTAGAGCATCGCGATCTTCGGCTTGTCCTTGAGCGTGAAGCCGTCGGCCGCCGTTGCGGGCAGCGCGAACGTCGCGCCGCCAGCTGCGAGCGACAGTGCAAGGCCGGAGGTGAAGCCGTGAGTGGGAATGCGCAGCATGGAGCGACCTTTCGTGGAGATCAAGTCAAGGAAAAGAGCGAGAAGGGATCGAGGCCATGCGTCACATCATGAAGTTGATGCGGAACACGTTGCCCTCGGGATCGAGCAGCACCGACTGGTACCAGTTGTAGTAGGTGACGTAGGGCGGCTTCACCAGCGTGGCGCCGGCCTCGAGCGCAACGGGCACCATGCGGTCCACGTCGTCCTTGCTGTCGACATCGATGTTCAGCAAAAACTTCGCGCCGCGCGTGTCGGAAAATTCGGCCAGGTGCAGCAGCTCGTAGGCATCGAGCGCATTGAAGCCCAGGCTCGATTTGCCGGTGTCCAGCCCGCGGAAGATCGGCGATCGGATCGCCTCGATTTCCGGGAAGCCGAACACGCGCTGATAGAAGCCGCTGAGCGCGACCACGTCTTTCGCAAAGACGTTGACGTAAGACAGATGCGCCATGCTCAGGCCACGGCCTTGGTGCCGCCGAAGGTGGTCTGCTTCACGAACTTCGACGTGAGGTGGTCGCCCGATGAAATGGGCGCGTACTTCGGCTCTTCGCCCGGCGCGAGGCAGCTCGGCAGGCACTCGACCATCGCGTCGTAGTTGGGCTGGTGAAAGAACACCAGCGACTGGCGGCGGTTGGTGCTTGCCACCTCGAAAGGCGGGTTGACCACGCGGTGCAGCGTGGACACCCACTGGTCGTTGGTCCACTGCATCATCAGGTCGGCAATGTTGACGACCAGGCCACCTTCCACCTGCGGCACGTCGACCCACTGCCCCGCCTTGTTGAACACCTGCAGGCCCTTGTCGTCGGGCAGCACGATGGTGAGGCTGCCGTAGTCGCTGTGCGCGCCAGCGCGCAGTTGGCCCGGCAGCGGCGCTTCACGCTGCGGCGGATAGCTCAGCACGCGGAACATGCTGATGTGCTTGTCGATCTTGTCGTCGAAGAACGGCTCGTCGAGCGAAAGGCCGAGCGCGAAGATGCGCATCAGCGAGCGCGAGAGATCGCTCATGGCTTCGAAGTAGCTCTCGTACGCTTCGCGGAATCCGTCGATGGGCGGCCAGCTGTTGGGCTCGAAGTGCGGGCCGGCGGCGGGGCCGCGGTGGTAGTCGTCGTTGGGCACGTTCGAAGGGCCGATCGAGAACGATTCCTTCAAGTCGCCGGGCGCGGCTTCTTCGAGGCTGTAGGAAAGGCCTTCCTCGCCAACCGCGCTGTAGCCGCGCACGGCATCCTGGCGTGGACGATCGACCTTGCGTTTCTCGGTCAGCGGCATGTCGAAGAACTGCCGCGAGAGCTGCGACACACGCGCGATCAGTTCGGCCGGAATGCCGTGGTTCATGATGACGAGAAAGCCGATGCTGCGGCAAGCCTCGTCGACCTGCTTTGCGATCTCGGCCTTGCCTTCGGCTGTGCCGCCGAAGTAGGGCGCGAGATCGATGATGGGTACGGACAGGAGCGTCATGTGTCGGTCGTCCTTCGTGCTTGGCATGCCTTTCGCCATGCAACGTCTGTGCCAGTTGGACCAAATGGACAAAACGCATTTGCCGCGTCAGCATGGTGCGCGCCGCGCGTGCCGGAAGGTCCGTGTCGCGCGACGCGATGCACCGCGGCCTTACAGTGGTGCGCGTTGAAAGAAGAGTCCGTAATCGAGAAGCGAGGGAAGATGCCGAAGACCAAGGCGCTGGCCGCAGCCAGCAGCACAAAAAGCCCGGCGCGCAAGCGCGCGAAACCGGCAGTGCGCAGCGCGTCCGCGGTGAGCCGCAGGCTGCGCCAGATCGAGGACAAGCGCAGCGCCATCCTCGGCGCTGCGTTGGGCTTGTTCTCGCGCTTCGGATTGCACGGCACGTCGATCGACCAGGTGGCAGCGCGCGCCGACGTGTCCAAGAGCAACCTGCTCTATTACTTCGCGAACAAGGAGGAGCTGTACGTCAGCGTGCTGCGCGACCTGCTCGAACTGTGGCTCGAGCCGCTGCGCGGATTCAGCGCCGAGCAAGACCCGCGCGAAGCCATCGGCAGCTACATCCGCCGCAAGCTCGTGATCTCGCGCGACCGGCCGGATGCGTCGCGCCTGTTCTGCCTCGAAATGATCCAGGGCGCGCCGCTCCTGCGCGACGAGCTCGATCGGGAATTGCGCACGCTGGTGGAGCGCAAGTCGGAGGTCATCCGTTCATGGATCGAGGCCGGCAAGCTCGCGCCGGTCGATCCGCACCATTTGATCTTCGCGCTCTGGGCCGTCACGCAGCACTACGCGGATTTCGGCGTGCAGGTGCAGGCGCTGACTGGGCATACGCTGGAGGATGCGGCGTTCTTCGAGCAGACGGTGGAGAACGTGCAGCGGATCGTGCTGCAGGGGATTGCGCCGCGATAGGGAGCTATCAAGCCGAGACCATGGGTATTGCTCCCTCTGGCTCTGGGTGAGGGCTGGGGTGAGGGCCAGCGGCGTTGGAAGATGTGGTGCGCTTGCTGAGGCCGCTGCCCTCACCCTGACCCTCTCCCAGAGGGAGAGGGGAGAAGACGAAGGAGAGGGTAGACAAGACCAGCTCAGTGCGGCGGCGTTGCTATCTCGTGATAGCGCCGATCGAAATAAATCAAACTCTGCGCCGCCCCGCCAATCGCAATCGCCAGCGCTTCGCAGAACAGCACGTCGTGCGTGCCCGCGCTGGTGGCGTGCACCACGCGGCAGTCGAACGAGGCTGCGGCGTCGTCTAGCACCGGCGAGCCGGTGGCCTTGCGACTCCACCGTGCAGCGGCAAAGCGCTCGTCCATCGGCGTCTTGCCGCCGAACAGGCCAGAGAGCGCCTGGTGCCCCGCAGCCAGCACGTTCACGCAGAGCACCCCGTTGGCCGTGAACGCGGGGTACACCGAGGCGGAACGGTTCAGGCAAACCAGCAGCATCGGCGGTTCGTCGGTCACGCTGCACACGGCCGAAGCCGTGAAGCCAGCGCGGCCGGCCGGACCGTCGGTGGTGATGATGTTGACGGCGGCACCCAGCCGCGCCATCGCATTGCGGTAGTCGGCCTTGGGCAGCGCGTGCGGCGCGCCGGCCGGCGCGACGTTGTTGGAAGCCATTGCGTTCAGCAGCATGAGCAGAAACTCCCGTGGGCGTCAGGCGAGGAGGCAGGCTTCGTCGAAGGCCAGCCGCGGCAGGCGGCCGAACACCTTGGCCGCATCGCCGTGCCCGAGGTTGATCAGGAAGTTGGTGGTCCAGTCGGTGCCCTCGAAGAACGCGGCGTCGACCTTGGCCTTGTCGAAGCCTGACATCGGCCCCGCATCGAGCCCCGCGGCGCGCGCGGCGAGCAGCAGGTAGCCTGCCTGCAGGCTGGCATTGCGAAAGGCGGTTTCGTGCGCGGCCTCGGGGCTGCCTGTGAACCAGCTGCGCGCATCGGCATGCGGAAACAGCGTGGGAAGCTTGTCGTAGAACTTGCGGTCCCACGCGGCAATCACGGTGACGGGCGCCGTCATGGTCTTGTCGAGGTTGCCCTTGGAAAGCGCGGGCGCAAGGCGCTGCTTGCCTTCGGGCGTGCGAACGAACACGAAGCGCGCGGGCGAGCAGTTGGCCGATGTCGGCCCCATGCATGCGAGCGCGTAGATCCGACGGATCTGCGCGTCGGTGACGGGTTCGGCGGTCCAGCCGTTGTGGCTGCGCGCTTCGGTAAAAAGAAGCGCCAGTGCGGCGTTGTCGAGAGCAGTTGCGTTGGTCATGCGAGTACGCCGGGTGCACTGACCCGGGAAAGAAAATCGAGCAGGCTGCGGTTGAAGGCGTCGGCCTCGGTCACGCTGTGTGCGTGGCCGCCGTGCGGCATGAAGTGGAGCGTCACGTCATGCAGGCCATCGGCCAGGTGCTGGGAGCAGGTCCACGGCACCAGCGCGTCGTCCATGGCGGCGGCCACCAGCGTGGGCGCGGAGATGTCGCCAATGCGCGCGTCGATGTCGAACGCGCGCAGCGCGGCAATGCGCGCGCGCATGTTGGCAACGCCCGGAAAGTGCGCAAAGGCATGGTCGACCTCATCGGCCACGCGCTCTGCATGCTCCGCGCACCAGGCCGCAGGGTAAAGAAAGATGGGTTGCGCTTCGACGTAGGCACGCGGGCCGCAGGCATCGAGCAGCGCAAGCCGCGCATCGAAGCAGCGCGCCGAATGCGGGTTGGGCTTGGACCATGCATTGACGAGCACCAGGCTTGCCACGCGCGAGGGCTTGTCGAGTGCAAGCTGCAAGCCGACGAGCCCGCCCAGCGCATGGCCCACCAAGTGGCAGCGCGGCGTCGACGTGGCGTCGAGAATCTGCACCACGTCGCGCGCCATGTCGGCAATGGCGTAGCCCGCGTCCAGTGCGGCGGGGCTGCGGCCCGTTCCGCGCTGGTCGTACGCAATCACGCGATGGCCCGCTGCGACGAGCGCGCCGATCTGCGGTTGCCAGAAGGCGGCCGAACCGCCGAGCCCCGACGACAGCAGCACCGCCTCGCCATCGGCCGGCCCATGCACTTCGTAGTGCAGCGACGGCATGCTCAGGCCTTGTTGCCGACGTGGGCGATCGACGCAATCTCGACCAGCGCATCGGGCTTCACCAGGCCGCACTGGATGCAATAGCGCGCGGGCTTGGTGCCCGGAAAGAACTCGGCGTACACCGTGTTGATCTTCGCGTAGTCGGCCCAGTCCTTGATCATGATCATGTTGAAGGTCACGTCGTCCATGGTGCCGCCGGCCGTCCTGATCACGTTCTGGATCGTCTCGAGCACGTGGCGCGTCTGCGCGGAGGCGTCGCCGACGTGCACCACGTTGTTGTCCTTGTCGAAGGGCAGCGTGCCCGACACGTAGACGATGCCGTCGGCCATGGTGCCGGGCACGAACGGGGCGATCGGCGTGGTGGTTCCGGCCGGGATGATGGCTTGCTTGGGCATGGGATGGGCTCCTTTGAAAAAATCAGGCAATGGCCGCTTCGGCCGGGGCAGGTTGAGCAACGGCTGCCGGCGCGAAGGTGCCGCAGAACTGGTCCACCGTCGACACCCAACCGAAGAAGGTCTCGACGTTGTAGACCGACGCTTTTTGTATGGCCGCACCGCCAAGCTCGTGCGTCGCGTCTTCGAGCATCACGGCGAAGTATTCGAGGTGGAACGCATCGCGCAGCGTCGACTCGACGCACACGTTGGTCGCAATGCCGGTGAACACCAGGTGGCGAATGCCGCGCGAGCGCAGGGTGCTGTCGAGCGTGCTGTTGAAGAAGCCGCTGTAGCGTGTCTTGGGCACCACGATGTCGCCGGGTTGCGGCTTCACCTGGTCAATGAGTTCGTAGTCCCAGCCGCCCTTGGCGAGAAATTTGCCCGCGAGCTCAGGCTTGGCGCGCATGGTCTTGAGCGCGTTCGACTTGTGCCAGTTGGGCGAGCCCGGCCCGCCAGCTTCGACGTAGGCGGCGTCCCATCCGTTCTGCAGAAACACGACCAGCAGGCCGGCCGCGCGCGCCGCCGCGATGGTGCGCGCGATGTTGGCAATGGTGCCTTGCGCACCTGAAATGTCGAAGCCCGCCGAGTCGACGTAGCCGCCGATCGACGCATAGGCGTTCTGCATGTCGACCACGATCAGAGCCGAGTCGGTGGCATGCAGCGCCAGCGGTTCCGGCCGGGCGGGCAGCACCATCGGCGCGGGTGCGCCGGGCAGGCGCGGGGCGCCGACGGGCGTGGTCGAGGTGAGCGTGGTGTTGCGTGCGGGCGTGGCCATGCGCTTCGTTCCCTTCAGGCCGCGAGGCGCTCGGATTCGACCTGCGAAGCCACGGGGCTCTGCACGTGCGCGCGGCTCTTCATCAGCGGCTGGATGCGCTCGCCAAAGGCTTGCACGCCCTGCACAAAGTCGTCGAAAGTGAGCAGCACGCCTTCGGTGCCCGGCACCTCGGCCATCTCGTCCAGCAGGCCCGCCACGGTGGCGTAGGAGCCCACCAGCGTGCCCATGTTGATGTTGACGGCCGAGGTCGGGTCGGTCATCTGGCGCACATTGGTGTCGGCGCCCGACTTGGTGTCGGCCGCGCCCTGCTGGCCCAGCCACGCAATGGCCTCGTGGTCGGCGCCGGCCTTGTAGTGCTCCCACTTGGCGCGCGCGGCGTCGTCGGTTTCGTCGGCAATCACCATCACCAGCACATAGGTGGTGACGTGGCGGCCGGTCTTGCGCGTGGCCTCGATGAGCTTCTCGGCCGCGGGCGCAAAGGCCTTTGGCGTGTTCACGCCCTTGCCGAAGCAGAAGTTGTAGTCGGCGTACTTCGCCGAGAAGTCCATGCCCGCATCGCTCTGGCCCGCGCAGATCACCTTCATGTCGGCCTTCGGTTGCGGGCTCAGGCGGCAGTCGTCCATCTGGAAGTGCGCGCCCTTGAAGTCCGACTGGCCGGTACCCCACAGTTCGCGCAGCACCTGGATGTATTCCGAAAGGTACTGGTAGCGCGTGCCGAAGAACTGGTCGCCGGGCCACATGCCCATTTGCGAATACTCGGGCCGCTGCCAGCCGGTGACGAGGTTCAGGCCAAAGCGGCCGTTGGAAATCGAATCGATGGTCGACGCCATGCGCGCGACGATGGCCGGCGGCATCACCAGCGAGGCGGCGGTGGCAAAGAGCTTGATCTTGCTGGTCACGGCCGCGAGCCCGGCCATGAGCGTGAACGACTCGAGGTTGTGGTCCCAGAACTCCGTCTTGCCGCCAAAGCCGCGCAGCTTGATCATCGACAGCACGAAGTCCACGCCGTAGCGCTCGGCCGTCAGCGTGATCTCCTTGTTGAGTTCGAAACTCGGCTTGTACTGCGGCGCGTTTTCCGAGAGCAGCCAGCCGTTGTTGCCGATGGGAATGAAGATGCCGACGTTCATGCAAAAGCTCCTGTTGCGAGGTGCTGAAGCCCTATGCATAGCCCGTGCCAAAGAAAAAAGTCGTTTCTAATCAACGACTTGAATGTTTAAGAATGTATTTGTTTGACCATTTGGTCCAAAGTGGAGCAAGTGAATCGCGCCGGGGCGCGGCAGCGCGGTGCGCAGCGGACCAAAGCGGTGCGGCCTCTCATCGGTGGATCGCGCGGCAGAATCACGTCATGCCCAAGACCCCACTCCGCGCCGCCGCGGCCATCGGCGGCACTGCCGACGACATCGAAGCGGCCTTTTACGAAGCGCTGCAGCGCGGCGACATCGACGCACTGATGGCCTGCTGGGCCGATGAGGACGAGGTGTTCTGCGTCCACCCGGGCGGCCCGCGGCTGGTTGGGGCCACGGCCATCCGAGCGGCTTTCGAGCAGATGTTCGGCAACGGCGCCATCCATGCGACGCCGGCGCGCGTGCGCAAGATCGAGTCGCTTGCGAGCGCGGTGCACAACGTGCTCGAACGCATCGAGGTGCTCACCGCCGAAGGGCCCAAGCACGCCTTCGTGCTGGCCACCAACGTCTATCACAAGACCGTGGAAGGCTGGCGCCTGGTGGCCCACCATGCGAGCCCCGGCAGCGCGCGAGAGCCCAGCGACTCGAACGATCCACCCCAGACCCTGCATTGATCGCGATGCCAGCCGACCCGCCCTCTTCGCCTTCCATGAATTCGGCCATGGGCTATATGGCGCCCCGGTGGCTGCCCGGCGGCAACCTGCAGACCATCTGGCCGGCGCTGTATGCGCGGCGTTTCGACGGGCCGGCCCCCTCGTACCGCCGCGAGCGCTGGACCGCGCCCGATGGCGACTTCATCGACGTCGATTTCGTCGATGCCGCCTTGCCCGGCCCGCAACCGCTGCTGGTGCTGTTCCACGGTCTGGAGGGCTCTTCCCGCAGCCACTATGCGGAGGCTTTCGCGGCCTTTGCGGCGGAGCGCGGCATGGCCTTTGCGGTGCCGCATTTCAGGGGCTGCAGCGGCGAGCTGAACTTGGCGCCGCGGGCCTACCACTCGGGCGACTATGAAGAGATCGGCTGGATCCTGCGGCGCATGCACGGCCAGCATGTGCTGCGCGGCGGCGGCCCGGTGCTGGCGGCGGGCGTCTCGCTCGGCGGCAACGCGCTGCTGCGCTGGGCCTGCGAGGCCGGCGACACGGCGCGCGCCTCGGTCAACGCGGTGGCTTCGGTGTCGGCGCCGCTCGACCTCGCGGCCGGCGGCGAGGCCATTGGCCGCGGCTTCAACCGGCTGGTGTACACGCGCATGTTCCTTGCGACCATGAAGCCCAAGGCGCTGGCCAAGCTGGCGCAGTTTCCAGGGCTGTTCGACCGCGAGCGGCTGCTTGCGGCAAGGGATCTCTATGCCTTCGACGACGTGTTCACCGCGCCGCTGCACGGCTTTCGGAACACCGACGACTATTGGGCGCGGGGCTCGTCCAAGCCGCACTTGAGTGCGATCCGCGTGCCCACGCTGGTGGTGAATGCGCTCAACGACCCGTTCATTCCGGCCAGCAGCCTGCCCGGCCCCGGCGAGGTCGGCTCGCACGTCACGCTGTGGCAGCCCGCGCACGGCGGCCACGTGGGTTTTCCGCTCGGGCTGCCCCCCGGGCACGTGCGCGACATGCCGGCGCGCGTGGGCGGCTGGCTCAACCAGTTCGCACCGCCCATTTCGCCGCGCGCGCGCGCAAAATAGCTGCATGGACGACATCGTTAAACAGGCGCTTGCCAAGTGGCCCAACGTGCCGCACTGCTACGGCTGGCTCGGCCTCGATTCGCGCGGCAACTGGTACATGCGCGACGACCGCACGCAGTCCCAGGGCCCGTTCACCACCGCCAAGGGTTCCATGCTGCGGCACGAGAAGCTGATCGACTTCATCCAGCGCAATTACGACCGCGACGCAGAGGGCCAGTGGTTCTTCCAGAATGGCCCTCAGCGCGTCTATGTTGAACTGGAGGCCGCGCCTTTCGTCTGGCGCATTGCCGACGACAAGGACTTTGCCGTCACCGCCCACACCGGGCAGCCGGTCGACGCCATCTCGGCCTGCCTGCTCGATGAGCTGGGTCGCCTCTACCTCGCAACGCCCCTCGGGCTCGGGCTGGTCCATACGCAGGATGTGGGGCTTGCCGCCGAAGCCGTGGAGCAGGGCCGGTGGACGCCGGAGGCAGTGCACGCGGGCGATTTGCCGCAGCGCTTCGGCCATGTGCTGAGCCCGGCCGCGCGCCGGCTTGCAGCAATGGCAAAGTAGCCGCCGCCGCGCTTTGCGGCGCCCATGAAAAAAGCCGGCTCGAAGCCGGCTTTCTTTTGGGATGGAAGTGCTTACTTGCTTGCGCTGGCAGCCGGTGCGGCTGCCGAGGCCGCGCCGCCGGCCGGAGCTGCTGCTGCCGCGGGACGTTCGGGCATCGGGAACTTGGCGCCGCCGGCGTTGGCCATGTAGACCACGGCACGGCCGATTTCGAGGTCTTCGAAGTCGCCGCCGGCCTGGGCCGGCATGGCGCCCTTGCCATGCAGTGCATGGTCGAGCAGCGTCTCGTAGCCCTGGCCGATGCGTGGGCCCCAGGCCGCGGCGTCGTTCAGGTGGGGTGCGCCGGGAATGCCGGGCGCCGCGTGGCAGGCCGCGCATTGCGCCTTGAAAACGGCATCGCCGGCTGCGAGCGGCCGGTTGGCATCGCGGATTTCGATGGTGCCGACCTTCTTGAGCCGTTCGGCCACTTCGCGGTCGCGCGCATCCTTTGACACACCGTAGAGCGCCATGTTGTCGCCCTCGGCGGTGCCCGCGGGCTTGTTGTCCGAAACCACGTAGGCCACAAGGCCCACGATGATCAGGATGGGTACAACGAAGGAGAAAAATACCGCGAGCAGCAGTTGCTTCGGGTTCTTGATCGGGCCGGAGTGGGCGTCTTCTGTGGCCTGGTAATGCGGGTCTGCGCTCATTGGCGTCCTCAATAACGGGGGCTCGTCGGGGGGCTTTTTCGAATCAACCGGCGATTATAGAGAGGCCCTCCGTCCAAAGGACGGAAGGCCTACCCGGAGCCGTCGCGCGAAAGCCTCAGCCCTTGCTGTCTTTGGTGGCCCAGCCGCCGCCCAGCGTCTTGTAGAGCGTGACCTGGTTTTGCAGCTGCAACAGCCGCGTAGTCACGGCCGATTGCTGCGCCGTATAGAGCGAACGCTGCGCATCGAGCAGGTCGAGCGCGCTCGCAATGCCGTTGCGATAACGCATGTCGGAGAGCCGGAAGCGCACCGACTCCGCCTCGGCCTGCGCGCGCTGCGCACGCACCTGCTCGCCCAGCGTGGCGCGGCCGGCCAGGGCGTCGGCCACTTCGCGGAACGCGGTCTGGATCGACTTCTCGTATTGCGCCACGGCAATCTCGCGCCCGGCCTTGGCCGAGTCGAGCGTGGCCCGGTTGCGGCCCGCGTCGAAGATCGGCAGCGTGACCGACGGCGCGAAAGACCAGGCCTTGGAGCCGCTGTCGAACAGGCCGGAGAACTCGCTGCTCGCGGTGCCCAGCGTCGTGGTCAGCGAGACGCGCGGGAAGAAGTTGGCCCGCGCCGCGCCGATGTTGGCGTTGGCCGCAATCAGCTCCTGCTCGGCCGCGCGGATGTCGGGCCGCTCGGTCAGCAGGTCGGAGGGCAGGCCGGCCGGCACGTCGGGCATCGGCTGCACGCTGTCCAGGCCCTTGGCCCCGCCGGCTGTGGCGCTGGCCGGAACCGGCGCGCCCAGCAGCAGGGCGAGCGCGTTCTCGTCCTGCATGCGCGTGCGCTGCTGCTGCGCATAAGAAGCGCGCGCGGTTTCGGCGAGCGAATTGGCGGCCTGGAAATCGAGCTCGGACGAAACCCCGTTGTCGAAGCGCATCTTGGTCAGCCGCACCGATTCTTCGCGCGTGACCAGCGTCTGGCGTGTGAGTTCGAGCAGCTCGTCGTCGGCAATCAGCGTGAGCCAGCCGGTGGCAACGGCCGCAATCAGGCTCACCTGCGCGGCCTTGCGCGATTCCTCGGTGGCCAGGTATTGCCCCAGCGCCTGGTCCTTCAGCGCGCGGACGCGGCCGAAGAAGTCGATCTCCCAGGCCGTGATGCCCAGGTTGACGCTGTACTGCGACGACACGCTGCCCACGCTGCTGTCGAAGGCCTGGTAGGGGTTGGGGCTCGAGCGCGATCCGCTGCCCGTGAGGCCGACCGCCGGGAACAGCGACGAGCGCTGGACCTGAAATTGCGCGCGCGCTTGCTCGATGTTGAGCACCGAGACGCGCAGGTCGCGGTTGTTCTCGAGCGCGGTGCGGATCAGCCCATTCAGGCGCGCGTCGGTAAAGAAGTCTTCCCACGGCACGGCCGCCGCGGCCGGGCCGGCCGGCTGCGCCGGATCGCCCGGAAAGGTGGTCGGCACCGGCGCAGCGGGGCGCTCGTAGGTCGGAATCAGCGAGCAGCCGGCCAGCAGCATGGCTGCTGCCAGGGCTGTGGGGATCAGTTTCTTGGTCATGTTGCTTTTTCTTCCGTGATGCCGGCTGCCTCTGCATGCCGCTTGTCGGCTTCATGTTGGCGCGCACTGCCCTTGAACAGGCTGCGCACCACCACGAAGAACACCGGCACGAAGATCACCGCCAGCGCCGTGCCCGTCACCATGCCGCCCAGCACACCCGTGCCGATGGCGCGCTGGCTGGCCGAGCCGGCGCCCGAGGCGATCACCAGCGGCACCACGCCCAGGCCGAAGGCCAGCGAGGTCATGATGATCGGCCGGAACCGCAGGTGGGCCGCGGCCAGCGCCGATTCGACGATGCCCTTGCCCTGCGCCTGCAGGTCCTTCGCAAACTCGATGATCAGAATCGCGTTCTTCGCCGAGAGGCCGATGATGGTGATCAGCCCCACCTGGAAGTACACGTCGTTGGAGTAGGCGCGCAGCATCGTCGCCAGCAGCACCCCCAGCACGCCCAGCGGCACCACCAGAATCACCGACAGCGGGATCGACCAGCTCTCGTACAGCGCGGCCAGGCACAAGAACACCGCCAGAATCGCAAAGCCGTACAGCACGATGGCCTGCGAACCCGCCAGCTTTTCTTCGCGCGACTGGCCGGTCCATTCAAAGCCGAAGCCCTGCGGCAGCTGGGCGGCGAGCTTTTCCATCTCGGCCATGGCCGCGCCCGTGCTGAAGCCCGCGGCGGCGTCGCCGCTGATGCGAATGGCCGGATAGCCGTTGTAGCGCACCGTCTGCGTCGCGCCCTTGACCCACTTGGTGGTGGCAAAGGCCGACAGCGGCACCGGCTGGCCCTGCGTGTTGCTCGCGTTCAGGCGCAGCAGGTCGTCGGGCTGCATGCGCGCCGGCGCATCGGCTTGCACCACCACGCGCTGCAGTCGGCCGCGGTTCGGAAAGTCGTTGATGTAGCTCGAGCCCAGGCCGGTCGACAGCGTCGCGTTGATCGCGTCGAAGGTCACGCCCAGCGCGTTCGCCTTGTCGCGGTCGATGTCGATCTGCAGCTGCGGCGCATCTTCCAGGCCGTCGGGGCGCACCTGCGACAGGATCTTGCTTTGCCCCGCCATGCCCAGCAGCTGGTTGCGCGCATTGATGAGCGCCTCGTGGCCCGCGCCCGAGCGATCCTGCAGCCGGAAGCTGAAGCCGCTGGCATTGCCCAGTTCAGGAATGGGCGGCGGGCTCAGCGGGTAGATGAAGGCGTCGCGGATGCCCGAGAGCGCACCGAAGGCGCGGCCCGCCAGCGCCTGGGCCGACTGCGCCGGGTCCTTGCGTTCATCCCAGTCCTTCAGCGTCACGAAGGCGAGGCCCGCGTTCTGGCCCTGGCCCGAGAAGCTGAAGCCCATCACGCCCACCATGCTCTGCACTTCGGGCTGCTTCAAGATGAAGTTTTCAACCTGCTGCATGACCGCCAGCGAGCGCTCTTGCGTGGCGCCGGGGGGCAGCTGCACGTTCACGATGATGTTGCCCTGGTCTTCCGCGGGAAGGAACGAGCTTGGCAGCCGCATGTAGGTGAACACCACCGCGCCGATGATCGCGGCGTAGATGATCAGGTAGCGCGCGGCGCGGCGCAGGATGCGTGCAACCAGGCTTTCATAGCCCTTGGCCGTGCGCGTGAAACCCCGGTTGAACCAGCCGAAGAAGCCGGTCTTCTCGTGGTGGTGGCCGGCTTCCACCGGCTTGAGCAGCGTGGCGCACAGGGCAGGCGTGAGCGACAGCGCCATGAAGGCCGAGAAGGCGATCGAGGTCACCATCACCGCCGAGAACTGGCGGTAGATGTTGCCGGTGGAGCCCGCGAAGAACGCCAGGGGCACAAACACCGAGATCAGCACCACGGTCACGCCGATGATGGCGCCCGAGATCTGCTTCATGGCCTTGCGCGTGGCTTCGAGAGGCGAGAGCCCCTCTTCGCTCATGATGCGCTCGACGTTCTCGACCACCACAATGGCGTCGTCCACCACGATACCGATCACCAGCACCATGCCGAACATGGTCAGCACGTTGATCGAGAAGCCCAGCGCAAGCAGCGAGGCGAACGTTCCCAGCAGCGCAATGGGCACCACGATGGTTGGAATGATCGTGTAGCGCCAGTTCTGCAAGAACAGGAACATCACCACGAACACCAGTGCGACCGCTTCCAGCAGCGTCTTGACCACTTCGGTGATGGAGATCTGCACGAAGCGCGAGCTGTCGTACGGAATGGTCCACTTCACGCCCGGCGGGAAGAAGCGCTCGAGCTCGGTCATCTTGGCGCGGATCGCCTTGGCCGATTGAAGCGCGTTGCCGTTGGGCGTGGGCTGCACGCCAATGCCGACCGCGGGCACACCATTCAGGCGCGCCGAGGTGGCATACGACTGCCCGCCAAGCTCGACCCGCGCCACGTCTTTCAGCCGCACGGCCGAGCCGTCGGTGTTGGCCCGCAGAATGATGTTCTTGAACTGCTCCACGTTGGCGAGCTGGCCGTTTACCACCACGGTGGCCGCAATGGCCTGGCCGGGGATGTTGGGCAGGTCGCCGATGGAGCCCGAGGACACCTGGGCGTTCTGCGCGCGGATGGCGTTGTTCACGTCGGTGGCCGACAGGTTGAAGCCCTGCAGCTTGGCCGGATCGACCCAGACGCGCATGGCGTTCTCGGTGCCGAACAGCTGGGCCTGGCCCACGCCCACCACGCGCTGCAGCTCGGGCACGATATTGCGCGCGGCATAGTCGCCGAGCGCCACCGGGGTGAAGTCCGGGTTGTCCGAGGACAGCATCGCAAACAGCAGGAAGTTGTTGCGCGCCTTGTCCACGCGCACACCCTGCTGCGTCACCGCGGCCGGAAGGCGCGGCGTGGCGCGGGAGAGCCGGTTCTGCACGTCCACCTGCGCCAGGTCGGGGTTGGTGCCGGCCTGGAAGCTGATGGTGATGGTGCCCGTGCCATCGGCCTGGGCCACCGATTCCATGTAGATGAGGCCCGGCGAGCCGTTCATCTCGCGCTCGACGACGGACAGCACGCTGTCCTCCAGCGTCTGGGCCGAGGCGCCAGGATAGGCGACGTTGATCACGATGGCCGGCGGTGCCACCGGCGGGTACTGCGAGATCGGCAGCTGGGTGATGGCGACGCCGCCCATCACCAGGATGAACAGCGCGATCACCCAGGCGAAGATCGGTCGGTCGATAAAGAATTTGGCCATGCGGGCGCGCTCCTGATTACTTCTTCTCGGCCGTGGCAGACGCCGGACCGCTGGCTGCCGCGGCCGGGGCGGAGGCCGCCTGCGCTGCTGGTTGTGCTGCCGTCTGTCCTGCCGGTTGTGCCGCGCCATTCGGCGTCGGCTTCTTCCACGGCACCGCCTTCACGGGCGTGCCGGGCGGCATCATCTGCAGCTTCTGGAAGCCGTCGACCATCACCTGCTCGCCAGCCTTCAAGCCGTCGAGCACCACCCACTGGTTGTCCTTGGCGGCGCTGATCTTTACGTTTCGCTGGCTGATCTTGCCGTCGGCACCCACCACCGACACCGTGTCGCCCTGCTGGGTGCGCGTGACGGCTTGCTGGGGAACGGTGATCGCGTTGCTGGCCTGCGCCTGCTCCAGCCGCACGCGCACATACAGGCCGGGCAGCAGCTCGCCCTTGGGGTTGGGCACCTCGGCGCGCAGCGTGACCTGTCCGGTGGTCGAATCCACCGTCAGGTCGGAGAACAGCAGCTTGCCAGGCAGCGCGTATTCGGTGCCGTCTTCCAGCACCACAGTGACGCTGGCGGCTTCTTCGCCGTTGGCCCGTTTGTATTGGCCCGCGGCCAGCGCGCGGCGCAGCTTCAGCACATCGGACGCCGACTGCGTAAAGTTCACGTACATCGGGCTGATCTGCTGCACCACAGCCAGTTCGGTCGCGTCGCCCTGGCCCACCAGCGCGCCTTCGGTCACCAGCGCGCGGCCGATGCGGCCCGAAATGGGCGAAGTCACGTTGGCGTAGCCGAGGTTGATCTTGGCGGTCTGCACCGCGGCGCGGCCCGCGGCCACGTCGGCCTCGGCCGTCTTTTGCGAGGCCACGGCCGTCGCGTATTCCTGCTTGCTCACGGCATTGGCCTCGACCAGCGGCTTGTAGCGGTCGGCCAGCGCCTTGGCCTGCACGGCGTTGGCTTCGGCCCGGGCCAGCGTGGCCTGCGCGTTTTGTGCGGACGCCACCAGCGGCGCCGGATCGATGCGGAACAGCAGCTGGCCGGCCTTCACGTCGCTGCCTTCGCGGAACTCGCGTTTGAGCAGGATGCCCGAGGCACGGGCGCGAACCTGGGCCACGCGGGAGGCCTCCAGGCGGCCCGGCAGCTCGGTCACCAAGCCCACGTCGGTTGGCGTGGCAACCACTACGCCCACTTCAGGAGCGGGCCGGGCGCCGCCACCACCACCTGCGCCGCCAGGACCGGCGGGCGCATCGCCCTTGGAACAGGCCGCGAGCGCCAACACCACGACAGCGGCCACGATCGCGAGGCGCGGCGAGAACGAAGACTGACGCGAAACATGCAGGAGAGGCATGCGAATCCTTTGAAGCAAAGACGGGAGACGGCGTGTTCGCGAAGCGAACAGAAAACCAGCAAAAGCAGCCGGGCCATCGGGGAAGCCCGCTAGTTTACATACATTCATGGATGTATAGTGACAACCCCAATGGCCCCACGATACCGAAAGGGCTTGGCTTTACAAAACGGGAGACTTGGTGGCACGTCGTACGAAGGAAGAGGCACTGGCCACGCGGCATCGCTTGCTCGATGCCGCGGAGCTGCTGTTTCAGGCGCAAGGCGTCTCGCAGACCTCGCTGCAGCAGATTGCGCAGCAGGCCGGGGCCACGCGCGGCGCCATCTATTGGCACTTCAAGGACAAGGCCGACCTCTTCAACGCGATGATGGAGCGGGTCATCCTGCCGTTGGAGGCCGGCCCCAGGGCCGCCGCCGCGGCCGGCCTCAACGACGACCCGCTGGGCCAGATCGAAGAGGGCATGGTGCACGCCCTGACCCTCATGGCCACCGACCCCCAGGTGCGCCGCGTGTTCGACGTGGCCACCCACAAGGTCGAATACACCCACGACATGGCCTCGGTGCAGCAGCGCCACCTGGACGCGCGCAACGCCTGCGTGGCCGATTTCGAAAAAGCCCTGCGCACGGCAGCGCGCCGAGACCACATCAAGCTGCCGGTGCCCGGCCACGTGGCGGCGCAAGGCCTGCACGCGCTGATCAGCGGGCTGATCCAGAACTGGCTGCTCGACCCCGAGGCCTTCGACCTGGTGCCCACCGGCCGGCGCACCTTCCGCGTTTACCTGGCCGGCCTGGGCTTTGTGCGGAACTCGAAAGCCGGCATCGGGAACGAAGCTGATGAAGAAGTCGCCGCCTGATGGGCGATAATGCGTGGCTCCGGTTCTGCCGGAGCCCAGATTCCTCGCTGTATTTCAACGGATAGAATTCGGCCCTCCGAAGGCTGAGATCCAGGTTCGATTCCTGGCGGCGGGACCAAATGCGAAGCCGGACACTTTCACAGTGTCCGGCTTTTTTTCGTCTAGGAGGTGCGCGCGCAGCTTGGCGTTGGGGGCCGGCACACCATGATTTGCGCAGCAGGGGCCGCGTAACTTCGCGAAGCGAAATTACGCGGACACCAAACGGATCAGGTGCAGCCGTGGCCTTGGCACCAGCGCTGCCAGCCGCTGCATGAACTCCAGCGGCAAAATAACCAAATGCGTGGTGCCGTCGCGCCATGGGGTCGTCGGCTTGAGTACGACTTGTCCAGCGGCGGTGGTCTGCACACGCTCGATGGCCAGTGTCGACCCGCCGACCCACAATCGATGCACTCAGGACGCTGTACCGCATAGGCCAACGGCCACAATCTATAGCAACCCCTCCACCCGCATTGCCTTCAGTCCATAGCCAACGCACGTTCCTCCCCCATGCCTTCATCCAAGTCCATCTACGATCTGCCATCCGGAGCCCCGAGCCACGTCGTCAAAGAAGAGCACATCGAATACGGCTTCATTGGCAAGCTTCAAAGCCTGAAGTACGAATATCGTGACGACATCCGCGATCGCGCCGGACTGGAAAAGAACTTCCGCGAGAAGTTCGAGGCCCTCAACCGTGTCAAGCTAACCGAAGCCGAGTTCGCCAGGCTGCTGGATGAAATCGTCACCCCGGATGTCTTCACCGCTGCCAAGACCCTGCGCAGCATCAATGCCTTCACCCGCGACGACGGCACGCCGCTGAACTACACGCTGGTGAACATCAAGGACTGGTGCAAAAACCACTTCGAGGTCATCCACCAGCTCCGCATCAACACCGACAACAGCCACCACCGCTACGACGCCATCCTCCTCATCAACGGTGTGCCCTGTGTGCAGATCGAGCTGAAAACCCTGGGCGTGAATCCACGCCGGGCCATGGAGCAGATCGTCGAATACAAGCACGACCCGGGCAACGGCTACACCAGGACGCTGCTCTGCTTCATGCAGCTCTTCATCGTCAGCAACCGTGACCGCACCTACTACTTCGCCAACAACAACGCCCGCCACTTCGCCTTCAATGCCGACGAGCGCTTTCTGCCCATCTATGAGTTTGCAGGCGAGGACAACCGCAAGATCACCCAACTGGACGAGTTTGCCGAGCACTTCCTGAAAAAGTGCGACCTCGGCCGCACCATCAGCCGCTACATGGTGCTGCTCGCGGGAGAGCAGAAGCTCATGATCATGCGGCCGTACCAGGTCTATGCCGTGCAGCACATCGTCAAGTGCATCGACGAAGACAACGGCAACGGCTTCATCTGGCACACCACTGGCAGTGGCAAGACGCTCACCTCCTTCAAGACCTCTACCCTGTTGAAGGAAAACGACCACATTCACAAGTGTGTGTTCGTCGTGGACCGCAAAGACCTCGACCGCCAGACGCGGGAGGAGTTCAATAAATTCCAGGAAGGCTGCGTCGAAGAAAACACCAACACCGCCGCCCTTGTGCACCGCCTGCTTTCTGAGGATTACTCCGACAAGGTCATCGTCACCACCATTCAGAAGCTGGGCCTGGCGCTGGACGAAAACAGCAAGCGCAACAAGCAGCGCAGCAAGAACGGCCAGGCCACTTACAAGGAACAGCTCGAAGCGCTGAAGGACAAACGCATCGTCTTCATCTTCGACGAGTGCCACCGTTCGCAGTTTGGCGAGAACCACAAAGCCATCAAAGCGTTCTTCCCCAAGGCGCAGCTCTTCGGCTTCACCGGCACGCCGATATTTGGTGGACCCAAGGGCAACGCCAGTCGCGTAAAAATCGACGGCGAGGTGGCCTCGTATCAGACCACCGAAGAGCTCTTCCACCAGCAGCTCCACGCCTACACCATCACCCACGCCATCGAGGACGGGAACGTCCTGCGGTTCCACGTCGATTACTTCAAGCCCGAGGGCAAGAAGCCGCCAAAGCCCGGCGAGGCCATCGCCAAAAAGGCAGTCATCGAGGCCATTCTTTCCAAACACGATGCCGCCACCGGCGGACGTCGCTTCAACGCCATCCTTGCCACCGCGTCCATCAACGACGCCATCGAATACCACGCCCTGTTCAAGACCATGCAGGCAGACAAACAGGCTGCCAATCCCGACTTCAAACCGCTGAACATCGCCTGCATCTTCTCCCCGCCTGCCGAGGGCGACCCGGATGTGAAGCAAATCCAGGAAGACCTGCCGCAGGAGCAGGCCGACAACGAAGAAGACCCCGAGGGCAAGAAGGCCGCGCTCAAGGCCGTCCTTGGCGACTACAACGCCCGCTACGGCACCAATCACCGCTTGAGCGAGTTCGACCTCTACTACCAGGATGTGCAAAAGCGCATCAAAGACCAGCAGTGGCCGAATGCGGACTATCCGGCCGCGCAGAAGATCGACATCACCATCGTGGTGGACATGCTGCTCACCGGATTCGATTCCAAGTTCCTGAACACGCTCTACGTGGACAAGAACCTCAAGCACCACGGCCTCATCCAGGCCTTCTCCCGTACCAACCGCGTGCTCAACGGAACCAAGCCTTACGGCAACATCCTCGACTTCCGCCAGCAGCAGGATTCGGTCGATGCCGCCATCACCCTTTTCTCCGGCGAGAAGACCGGCGAGCAGGCGCGGGAAATCTGGTTGGTGGACAAGGCCCCTGTGGTCATCCAGAAGCTGGAGACCGCCGTGCAGAAGCTGGACGACTTCATGAAGTCCCAGGGCCTGGCCTGCACGCCTTCCGATGTGGCCAACTTGAAAGGCGACGAGGCCCGCGCCGCCTTCATCACCCACTTCAAGGAAGTCCAGCGGCTCAAGACCCAGCTCGACCAATACACCGACCTCAGCGCAGACAACAAAACCACCATCGAGCAGGTGCTGCCCAATGAAAGCCTGCGGGGCTTTAAAGGCCAGTATTTGGAAACCGCCAAGCAACTCAGAGACCAGCTGGGCAAGACTGGCGGCAAGGACGACACCACAGAGGACCCGGTGGACCAGCTCGACTTTGAGTTCGTGCTCTTTGCCTCCGCCGTTATTGATTACGACTACATCATGGGTCTCATCGCCAAGTTCTCGGCCAAGGGGCCGGGCAAGTCGAAGATGACTCGCGAAGAACTCATCGGCCTCATCAGGGCCGATGCCAAGTTCATGAACGAGCGCGACGACATCGCCGAATACATCGCCACGCTCAAGGCCGGCGAAGGCCTCTCTGAGGCCGCCATCCGCGACGGCTACACCCGCTTCAAGGCGGAGAAGAACGCCAAGGAACTCGCCGCCATCGCCGCCAAGCACGGCCTTGCCGCCGCCGCACTGCAAGCCTTCGTGGACGGCATCATTGACCGCATGATCTTCGATGGCGAGCAGCTCAGCGACCTCATGGCACCGCTCGATCTCGGCTGGAAAGCCCGCACCCAGGCCGAACTCGGCCTGATGGATGACCTCCACCCCCTCCTTACTAAACGCGCCGGTGGCCGCGACATTTCAGGACTAAGCGCGTATGAGCAGTAACGCGAAAACCACCGCCAGGAAGGAAGAGGCAACGACCGCGCTAGTGCCGAAGCTGAGATTTCCGGAGTTTCGGGGGGCGGCGTTGCGAAGCGTGCGGCTCGGCGACGTTACGGAAGAAGGTCGGCGCCGCAATGGAAAGAAGCATTCAGTCGCTTCGGTGATGGGAGTGACCAAGGCCGACGGTATCGTTCCGATGGAACCGCGACTCATCGCGGCAGACATCGAGCGCTACAAACTCGTTGAGAACGATTGGTTCGCCTACAACCCAATGCGGCTCAACATTGGCTCTATCGCTCGGTGGAAGGGGGAAAACGAAATACTCGTCAGTCCCGACTATGTCGTCTTCAGGTGCATCACAGACGATGACTGGGGCATAGCTCCCGGGTATCTCGACCATTTCCGTCAGACCAAAGCTTGGGAGGATTTCGTCACCGACGGTGGGGATGGTGGTGTTCGCGTTCGGATCTATTACAAGGATATCGCGCGCCTTCAACTAGAGCTTCCGTCTTTGCCCGAACAACAGAAAATCGCTGAGTGCCTGAGTTCGGTGGACGAAATGATGGCCGCACAAGCGCGGAAAGTGGACGCGCTCAAGACCCATAAAAAAGGGTTGATGCAGCAGCTTTTCCCCTGCGAAGGCGAAACCCAACCCCGCCTCCGCTTCCCCGAATTCCTAAACACCCGGGAATGGGTTGAAGCACCGCTGGGCACTCTCCTAATGGGCAGTCCTGATTACGGTGTGAATGCCGCAGCAGTGCCCTTTTCTGGGCACCTTCCGAAATATCTTCGAATCACAGATATTTCAGAGGACGGTCGCTATCTGACTGAGAAGCAGGTGTCGGTCGATCTTGATGCCACGGATGGAAACTACTTGGACGAAGGCGACATCGTTTTTGCTCGAACAGGGGCCAGCGTTGGCAAATCCTACCAATATCGAATGGAGGATGGCAGGCTGGTGTTCGCAGGGTTCCTGATCCGAGTTAAGCCGCACCCAAAGAAATTGGTTTCAACCTACCTCGCTAATTTTCTGACGACCGGACACTTCTGGAAGTGGGTTGCCGTCACTTCCGCACGCAGCGGGCAGCCAGGCATCAACAGCACAGAATACAGTTCACTCGCTGTTCCGTTACCTCCCACGCTCACCGAACAACAACGTATCGCCTTGTGCCTGAGCAGCCTCGACGCCCTGATCACCGCCGAAATCCAAAAGCTCGAAGCTCTTAAGACCCGCAAGAAAGGCCTGATGCAGCAGCTTTTCCCATCCCTGGCGGAGGTGGAAGCATGACCAGCAAGCCCAAGATTCATCGCTTGGCGAATCTGCGGAAGCTGGTCACACGGCTGCGAGATGATTTGAACAATCCTACAAAGCCGACGCAGATCATCCATCTTTACGCCTACAACCGTACGGGCAAGACGAGGCTTTCGATGGAGTTCAAGGACGTAGGAAAGCGCAAGACTAAGAAGAATCCGCAGGGCATCGCCGACACGCTCTATTTCAACGCCTACACCGAAGACCTCTTCACCTGGGAGAACGATCTCGACGGTGATGCTGTCCGGTTACTGCAGCTCAATCACCGCTCCGCTTTCTTCGATGGCCTTAAAGACCTCGCGCTAGACGAAACGATTGCGGGCTATCTCGACCGTTACGCGGACTTCGATTTCGACATCAATTACGACACGTGGCAGGTCTCTTTCCGAAAAGGTGATGACGAGAACATCAAGATCTCTCGTGGCGAGCAGAACATCTTCATCTGGTGCCTCTTCATGGCCATCTGCGAGCGGATGCTCGACGGACACGTCTCCTATCAGTCGAAGAAGTACCTTTACATCGACGATCCCATCTCCTCGCTGGACGACAACAACGCCATTGCCGTGGCCTGCGACCTCGCCGAGCTCCTGCGCCGGGCTGCGAGCCGCAAAGACCCGAACGGCGCTCCCGCGCCCATCAAGGTGGTTTTCTCGTCCCATCACGCCCTTTTCTTCAACGTGATGTGCAACGAAATCGGCAGGGCGAAAGAGGGGGAGCCGAAAGTGACTCACAAGCGCTATTTCCTGCACCGCCCGGATGGAGACGGCACATATACCCTGCGAGCCACTGAGGACACGCCGTTCTTCCATCACGTCGCGTCACTCGCCGAACTCCAACTGGCCGCGGAGCCCAGGACCGGCAAGCTCTACACCTTCCATTTCAACGCTCTGCGCAGCATCATGGAAAAAACCGCGTCGTTCTTTGGGCACGCGGACATTTCCTTTTGCCTCAAGGCGTTGAGCAACGAGGAAGACAAAGCGCTCTACAACCGCGCCCTGAACCTTCTCAGTCATGGCAAATACGCCATCCACGAACCGACAGAAATGGGCGAGGACAACCAAGATCTGTTCCGGCGCGTTCTGAAAGACTTCACCACCAAGTTCCAATTCGACCTGCCTGACATTTTTGAGGCGACACCGACACCGACACCGGCCGCAGCACCAGCAACCGCCGCCGCACCTGCCACGACCCCATGAACGAATCCAATCAGAAACAGCTCAATCAGACACTCTGGAGCATCGCCGACCAACTGCGCGGGGCGATGGATGCGGACGACTTCCGCGACTACATGCTGTCCTTCCTCTTCCTGCGATACCTCTCCGACAACTACGAGACGGCGGCGAAGAAGGAACTGGGGCGGGACTACCCCGATGTGGGTGGCGACACGCGCAAGGTGCCGCTGGCGCTCTGGTATGCGAACAACGTGGACGACATTCCGGCGTTCGAGAAACAGATGCGCCGCAAGGTGCACTACGTCATCAAACCGGAGCACCTTTGGAACAGCATCGCCAACCTGGCCCGCACGCAGAACGGGGACCTGCTGAACACGCTGCAGGATGGCTTCAAGTACATCGAGACAGAATCCTTCGAGAGCACCTTTCAGGGCCTGTTTTCCGAGATTGACCTGACGTCGCCGAAGCTCGGGAAAGGTTACTCGGAGCGAAACAACAAGCTCTGCGCCATCATCCAGGAAATAGCCAAAGGGCTTGCAAAGTTCTCCACCAACATCGATGCGCTGGGTGATGCTTATGAATACCTGATCGGCCAGTTCGCCGCCGGATCTGGCAAGAAGGCAGGCGAGTTCTACACCCCGCAGCAGATTTCTGACATCCTCTCCGCCATCGTCACACTCGACAGCCAGGAGCCGAAAACGGGCACCAAGAAGCGGCTGGAAAGCGTGCTGGACTTTGCCTGCGGCTCCGGCTCGCTGCTGCTCAATGTGCGCAAAAAGGTGGCCCAGGCAGACGGCACCATCGGCAAAATCTTCGGCCAGGAAAAGAACATCACGACCTACAACCTCGCGCGCATGAACATGCTGCTGCACGGGGTGAAGGACACGGAGTTCGAGATTTTCCACGGCGACACCCTGCTCAACGAGTGGGACATGATGCGGGAGCAGAACCCGGCCAAAAAGCCGAGCTTTGACGCCATCGTCGCCAACCCGCCCTTCAGCTACCGCTGGGAACCGACCGACGCGCTGGCCGACGACGTGCGTTTCAAGAGCCACGGCCTCGCGCCCAAGTCCGCTGCCGACTTCGCCTTCCTGTTGCACGGCTTTCACTACCTCAAGGACGAGGGCGTGATGGCCATCATCCTGCCGCACGGCGTACTGTTTCGGGGCGGGGCGGAGGAACGCATCCGCACCAAGCTGCTGAAGGACGGGCATATCGACACGGTGATCGGCCTGCCCGCCAATCTGTTCTATTCCACCGGCATTCCTGTCTGCATCCTGGTGTTGAAGAAGTGCAAGAAGCCGGATGACGTGCTGTTTATTAACGCAAGCGGGTCGGAGCACTTCGAGAAAGGCAAACGCCAGAACCAGCTCAAGCCCGAGCACATCGCCAAGATCATCCAGACCTACCAGTTTCGCGAGGAAGAGGCGCGCTATTCACGTAAGGTTGAGATGGCCGAGATCGAGAAGAACGATTTCAACCTGAACATCTCGCGCTATATCAACACGGCAGTGGGCGAGGCCGAGATTGTTCTGGATGACACGCACCAAGAGCTGATGGGGATTGAAAAGACTATTGCGGCCGCGAAGGATAAGCACAACGCTTTTCTGAGAGAACTGGGTTTGAAGCCGTTGCCATAGTCACTCACACTGACCGGTCCGCGCAAGCCTCGGCCTCAGCCTGCGCGAAGAAGGTTGCGGCATGCCACCTACTCCAAGCGGACGAGCTCAAGCAAGCTCGATCCCTGTGCCGACAAGCTCGCGACCTGGCTTGCGATCGAGGCCACCAAATCCGCTGCTCCAGCGGCCCAGCTTCTCTTGTCTGGCGTCGGTGGCGTCGCCTCCAATTGGAAGACGATCCCCGCCGACATATCGATCAGGTCCTTGAACAGGGACGAATGCAACAGACGAATAAACTCCTGACCTCGGAACAGATCGCACCTGCGGCGTCGATAGCAGCCGCCTGGTAGGGCAGGTCAGATTCATAGTGCAGTTTCATTGCTAAAACGAGTTGTGCCGCGGACGACCGCCGGCATCTGTCTATCTCAGATGCGTGCAACAACGAGATGCCGGGCAGCATCACGGCTGGCCCACAAGCTGTTGATAAAGGTCGCGAACCTTAACGAGACCGGGCGCCAATGTCTTGCTGCCTGACAACAAAACCAAGCTCTGGCGTGCGCGCGTGATGCCCACGTAAAGACGGTTTACGTTTGACGAATTCGCCAAATCATAGTGATCCAATCCAGCCAACAGCACGACATCAAACTCGAGCCCCTTGGCGTTGGCGACATTGGCGAAATGCCGGATGTGCCGTCGCGCCAAGTTGACCTTCTCGGACAACTCAGCGTCGATCATGTTTTCGCGCAAGCTCTGCTCGAGACGCTTATAGACCTTGGCGGCTGATTCGGCATCGGGAAAGAGAACGGCGACGGTCTGATGACGTCTTGCCTTAGTTAACGCATCGACGATGCGGGCATCCATGTCCGCATCGGTTTCGCAGACAGAAAACCTTGGGCGCACCAGATCCGCTCCTTGCTTCCGCGCCTTTTCCGTCAAGACCGGCGAAGGCAGATCATCACCCTGCAGTACGGAGCGAAAGCTCGCACTGAACAGAGCCAGCCCTGGCATATCCGCTTGGCGCAGGTTCTCGGTCAGCCGCACATGCGGTAGGGCTTGAGCTGGAAAGCAGGCACGAAGGTCGATGCTGCTGCCGTGGTGCAACTTCTGCGCGATATCGCCGACCACGGTAATCGCCCGGTATTTCGGATTGGCTTGCTCAACCATTAGGTAAACCTGCTGCTCGGTGAAGTCCTGCACTTCATCAACGAACACAGCTTGATAGAACGCGGGCTCCTGCAGTTGCCGCAGACCGCCTTGCTTGAGATTTCGCCCGATCAGGTGGCTGAGACATAGGAGCAAGTCGACGTCTTCATCTGCGAGCTTGAACGTGCCAAGCTGCGCTTGCAGGCGTGAAGCGAGTCCAGCGTTAGGAAATTGTTCAGTCGATGTCTGCAAGGCGGCAAAGTAAAGATCCGCGATGCTGGTCAACTGCTGCAGCATGCGGCGTCGAACCAGACGAGTGAACACGGCATCCGCCGTGCCCTTGCGGGGCTGGCCCGGCACTACCTGTTCGGCATCTGCCTCAGCTTCATCCCCAATGGCGTCCTCGTCGCGCTTTGCATCTTCGACCGGAAGCATCGGCAACTTGACGCGACCCAAGCCTGGTTCGCGAGGCAACCGGCGAAGCTCTCCATTGATGGGAACGTAGAGTAGCTCAGTCGCCTCCGGCAAGAGGCGTACGAACAAATGGTTGACGTCCGACGGCACGGCGTAGACGTTCTTGCCCGACGGCTCGCGAACAATGACCTTGTTGGCCGCCATCAACTCACTAGTGTCATCCGACCAGGACAGCGGCTCGCCTGTCGTGGTGAGAAGCTCAAGATTTTTGTCCAACGGGCCGTCCTTGTCGACGAAGACAAGTCGCTGGCCTGATCTGAGATAAAGCGGCGCTTTCATCTCGACCAACGTACGAGCCAATGCGTTTTCGTCGTTGCCGAACAGGGAGCGCCCCTCCACCCGAGTCCAGATGACTCTCGGAGACATCACGCGCTTGCGAACTTCTTCCAGCTTGTTCTGCAAGCGAACCGCAAGACGATCCAGAACGAAGGCGCCTTCGCGAGGTGATTGCGTCAATTCGTTGGCAACTTCGTCCATCTCATGCCGCAGCTGCTCCAGCGCAACGTCGGCGACCCGACGCACCTTGGATCGTTCGTCAGCTTCAAACTGCTCAGCGATGTATGTGCTGGTTGGCAACGTGTCAATGAGGCGAGAAGCAATCTGTTGCGCGACCGCCCGATCTGCTGCATGCAGCCACTTCATAGTCGTAGCTTCCTGCGCCTCACGCGCTTGCACCAAGCCAGACCAGCGCCGGCCAGGCACCGAACTGCTGGTCGAGCGGCGGTGCTCGCGCAGTCGTGTTTGAAGCTCCTTGTATTCCTTTACGGGCAGGTCTGGAAGATCGATCCGGCGACAGGTTTCCTGGAGGTACTGGATCAACTCGCCAGTACGTACGAAGCCAATGGAGCCCTCTTGAGAAAACTGCCCGGCAAAGTCAGCAGACCAGTGGTCCTGGTCCTGCCCCACGATGTCGCGAAAGCTCTGTTCGTCGCTCACGTTCACCGCATTGAAGGTGGTCAGCATCTTGGTGCGACCCAATGCAGCCGATGTCTTGCCGGACCCAGCGATGCCCTCTACGAACATTGCTCCAATTGGTGAGCGCGCGATGATTTGGTTTTGCTCGATTGTCTGGTGTGTGAAGAATCGCTCACTGAGCCCGTAGTACTCATCTGCCTTGACCGGTGGCTCATCAGCGCTCCAGTCTTCGTCGGCATCGATTTCCGGCTCGATGCCCAACTCATCCGGCTCATCGACGACCGTGAGTTGAGCGATCTGGATCTCAGCGGGTGGCAGCTCAATCGATGCTTGCGGCGCAGCCTCCGCCATTGGTTCAACGGGTTCGACGAACGACGCTGCCGGAGCCGGCGCTTTCGGCCCACGCTTCTTGTCCAGGAAGTTGCGTAGGTCTGCGACGAAGCCTTTGCCGTGCTCCCCGTCAACGCCCATGCGCAAGAAGTTGCGCACATTGGGTTCAAACTCTGGCCCTCCATAGCGATCAAATGACCGCACTTCGATGATGCGATAGTCGCCCCACAGTTTGCTTCGTCCCTCGTAGCCGGGCTGCACAAACGCTGCAAGGCGGCCCACTGGCGAATGAGGCGTGCAATAGCCAGAGGCCTCACTCGGATAGACAGCTTCGGTTGGACTTAGCCGAAACTCCAGCCGTCCTTTCCGTTCGGTGTCGATGACCACCGTCTTGGCATACGCGCTCTTGCGAAGCAGCTTGTAAAGCGGCACGTGTGAGTGGGCGACGTAGCCATAGGCGTCCGCAAATCCGCCCAGCACATCGAGGTTTTTGTCCTCGAAGATCATCCGTTCGGCGTAGTCGATCACGCCTCTCAGGACAGAGATTTCGCCCGCACTGTAGACGCGCTTGTCATCTTCGGTCAGATCCATGATTCCTCTTGTTCGGCTGCTATCAGGAGGGTCAGCAAGTCGGGGCACGCACGCGTAGACAGTTCCTATACCAGTGATTTCAACACGTCTATGTTGATGGCCGTGCCGTTGCCAGTCTCAGTTAGCAGGTCGGGAAACAGCGCTCTGAGCTGAGCAATGTTTTCACCGACAAGGTCTGCACTTTGCGCCTCCGGCGATCGAGCTTCGATTTCTGGATAGTCATTCTTTGTCTTCTCTGAGGTCCGGGAGAAAGCAGCTTGCGTCAAGCGACTTCCACATCGCCCATCTGTCGGTCAAAAGCCTGGCGAATCAGGCCAACAACATAAGGGAGTTCGTCGATGGACGAGAGACCAACTTCAACATCGCCGTTGCCCCAACGGCCAACGTTCGAGATGTCTCTGCAAAGGCCCTTCGGGTCCTCGATCTCATCGATACCGAGATTCAGCACCAGCAAGAGTCGCTTGGCTTGTGGCACTACATCGACAACGTTCGTTTCTGCCTTGTAGGCAACGTACTGCTTCAAGAACTGTTCGTTGACGCAGGGGTCCAGCGCTAACAATTCCTTGCGCAGCGCGTCAAAGAGATCGCGCACCCGGCCACCTGCGAGCTGCGGGTGATCGGAAATCGTGTACTTCTGTACCAATTTGCCCGCTGCGGGGCGGTAGGCATCAAGTACGTCAGCATCCAACCGCGGCGCACTCCAGACCACCGTCGCTTCCGCGGACAAGCGGTCTGCGCGAGCCTGAATCGCGCTCTCGGTCCAAGCGGGCACAGTACCTAAGCAGTAGATCTGCTCAACATACTGTCCGTTGTCCGCATCCGCGGATTTGATTGCGAAGCTCAGCGTGTTTAAACGAAGTGGGCTTCCAGAAAATCCGACTGCGGCGCCGTCTTTGTCCTTTGCCTCCGATCGTTTGTACGCGAACGGCCGGTCACTGTATACACTGTTGTAGCCGGTCAGCGTGAGGTTTCCCAAGGTGTGCAGCCACGTTTGCTGGATGCGATGCCATTCCGGCCCTAACTCGGCTTGCCACTCATTGGACAGCGCCTCGTTTTGCGGCAGGACATGCTCGATGGTGTAGTCCTCCAGGACAACGCGCTCTTTCCGGCCATGGTTTTCCAATCTCCGTAGCCAGTAGCTGCGGCTGCGGAAGTTGTAGAGATCACGCGTCTTGATGTCGCGTTGAAACTCTTCATCGCTGGGGAAGCGACGGTACGAAGGCAGAAGGAGAAGCGCGGCCTGCACGCTCTCCAGATAGCGATCTTTCTTGAGCATTCGGCTCATGCCCGCAAACGTCTTGTTCAGCGAGTTTGTTGGGATGGCGCAAATGGCGCGGCGGAAGACATAGCTCTCAACCAAACGAACGATCCCAAGCACCTCCTCTGCGATGAGGCGCGCTTGGCTGTAGTCGTGATAGACGTCCAGCAAGAACGGGTAGGCCACGTCGACTTTCAACTCACGCAAGTCATGGAAAGCTTGCTTGAGCGCAGCATCCTTTTCGGTGCCGAGTGCCATCGCGCAATAGTAGGTGGCGTACGCGTGAATGTCAGACACCAACTCGCGCGTGCCACCCTTCAGGCCGCGCGCAAAGCCCTTGAAAGCAACGTAGACCTCGCGAACGTTCGGAATTTCACCCGTTTTTGCCGTCAGGTAGTGACGCATGAAGGCATCGAAGTGCACCACGTACGCCGCCTGACCGAAGGCTTTCTCCATCGGTCGCCAGTAGGTCTTGTACAGCTCAGTCTGCAGCTTCGGTTCCAACCCCATCAGGATGTAGTTGCGGATCAGGTCGGCCTGGCTGAGCTCCAGACCGGTGGAGTTCATGCTCTCAAAAATCAGCTGCGGATTGTCTTGGGCACGATCAAGCGACACATCCACGATCACCAGCTTGGCCAAGCCCTGGCAGATGGCCTCAAGCTCAGTTTGATGAAGCGCAATCAGCTCTTGGAACAGCGCATAGTTTTCCAAGATCCTGCCGCTTGCTTCTGAGGGCATCGGAGCGTTCAGTAGGATCGCCAACAGCGTATCCTTGTCACTCTCCGACAAGATCAGCTTGAAGTGTCGCTCGCCCTCCTCGTCCGGGTTGAGCAAGTAGTAGTTGCGAAGCTTCTTGGCCGAGAACGCTTCCAGCAACTCCCCCAGCGCCTGCGATTCGAAATGCTTCGCCAAAGCCGCGACGAGAAGCGTGCTGGTGGTTAACCGCTGCTGGCCGTCGATCACCAGCAGGGCCTCCTGGCTGGTGACGGACGACAGGCCACGTTCGACATAGACGATCGAGCCGATGAAATGGGCGCTCACCTTTTCATCTCTTCCTGCACGCATCAAGTCTGCCCAAAGCTGCCGGCATTGCTCCGCGGTCCAGGAGTAGTTGCGCTGGTAGATCGGGATGACGAACTGCGGCGATTTGCGCAAGAATTTAAGTAAATTGGCTTCGGTTGCTTTCACTTCATTGCCTTAGAGACTGGCTACGGCTCGTCGACGGGACGCTAACAGAGCCTTGATTTCTAGATTGAGGGCCACTTGGTGAGCCATCTGTTTTTCTCTACTCACGGCAGAACGCAGCCCGGCGATCTGCGCATCCAATCCACGACAAACTTGCAATGGCACACGACGCTCAGCAGCTCGCTGGGGCTTTGCGCTGCGGTATGGCCCCCCTTGGGCGCGCGGTATCTGCGCTTTTGCCTCCAGCCACGCGGCGAACTCGCGGGCAAGCCAAGGAGCTTGCAGCTTGTTTCGCGCCGCGAGGTCTGCCTTCGCGCCAAGAAGCCCGATTCGTTCATGACCGCCGATTGCTGCGGCCTCGCCTGGTGGGGCCGGCGTAAGCAGCCTCGCCTTCGAAACGAGCGGCAACTCGGCAAGAACCTCCGCAAACGCAAATAGTGAAAGTGAAGCTACATCGAGCTGGTGATCCGTTTTCAGCCAGGGGCGTATCAGGTCGACAACACGATCTGCGGCAGCATTACCAATGAACTTCACTAGGCATCCTCAGGTTCGGGTTTTAGCCGGGTTCAAGCGATTATCGGGGGCTCGCGGCGTGGTGTTACGAAGTGCGTCTCATTTTCCGACGAAGCGGATTCGAGCGAGGCAAAAACCTCGACTTATCGGATGCTGCCACGGGTCCGGAGCGAACAGGCAGTCGATGCGGCGAGCTGACCTCTCGTCGCGATCGCGGAAGAGCAGACGACTTCAGCGCGGATGGCATGGCTCGGCAGCGCCCAATGGTTGATACGGGCGCTAAATGTGGCCGATGAGCTCGATCCAGATATGCGACGGCTGTCGGAACGTTGAAGACTTTTTCGGCAGCGTTCGCAAACGGCGACGCCCTCTGAAGCCAGATGGACTGTCTTCGCCGGCGTGCTCGTGCCGCGCAGCGTCGCCACGCCGCCCTCGGCGCTTGCGAAACAAGACTCTCCAGCCAGCGCGGTGCTCCGCGTTGCCGCTCCCCCGTCGATCACCCGTCGTCGTACTGGATTTGGTCCCTGCTTTCGTGCTTGGTTCGGTTCCTGATTGCCTCCGTGTCACCGGGCCTTCGAGTCGATAAGAACATGCGGCCTCGCTGATCACCCGGCGACGATCACGTGCCATGGGCATCTCTCAGCTTCAGGCGGGGCCCGTAGGCGACGGCTATTGCAGGGAAGCCTGCGCTGCCACCTGCTTCCGAAAGTACTGCTCGTAGAAGTTGGTCGCTGGCGGCGACGCGAATGCGTCGGTTCGGTTGTGACGCGAATGAGCTGACGCCCTATCGAATCGAGACCTGCGCAGTAGCTCGTCGACGATCTTGCTCAGCCTGCTCTTCTTGTCAGCTTTTTCAGCTTCGAGTAGCGCTGATCCACGCGCGACGCGAGTTCTCCAGGGCCAAGCTGCAATGCACCCGCCAGTTTCCAAAACACTGACCGTTGGCTGCTTGCGAGCCGCCTCAATCAGAGTAACGAATGGCCGATCGATCTCGGCCTCGCCGGCCACGTCTTCGTAAGGCCGAGCTCCAGCCTGCGCTCCTTCAGAAACAAGGCCAAGAGCTTCGAGAAGACGCGGTGTCGCTTCAAGCTCTACACGGCGGCGATCGGTAGCTTGACCGCAAGTTGACGACTCACGCCGCGCGTGCTCGCGGATCGACCGCACCAGCGTGCGCCCCGCGCCACCGAAAGCAAGCCTCGCGAATTTCGTCGGCGAGCGCTGACAGCGCTTCGGAAGCGGTGCCGCTTTTGGCGTGCTGGATCACAAACCGCGCCGGCGGCAGCGCCGGCAAAAAGCTTCCTGTCGGAATGGAGCGCAGGCCCGGCGGCATGCCCGAAGGCGTCAGCACAGTGATGGCCAGGCCGGCAGCGGCAGCCGACACCAATGCGCCAGAACTTTGCGCGGTCAGCACGATCTGCCAAGTCGCCGCGCCATGGCCGGCCAGTGACGCGAGCGCGGCTTCGCGGAACGGGCAGGGCTCCGAAAGAAAGGCCAGCGGCGCGGGCGCGTCAGGGTCGAGCAGCGCGCGCTCGGAAAAGGCCCAGACCAGCGGTTCCATCCAGAGCGTTTCGGTGTCGCTTCCGGCATCGCAGACCGTTCCGACCATCAGGTCGAGCGAGCGCTGCCGCACCTGTTTGGCCAGCACGGTGCTGATGCCGCCGGTGATCTCCACATGCACGTCGGGCCGGCGCTGGCGAAAGCCTGCGAGCGCGGCAAAGAGCCATTCGCTTGGGAACCCCTCCGAGCATCCGAGGCGCAGAGTCGTCGGCGCATGGCGTGGTGCCGCGAGCCGGGAGACCGCCTGCTGCTGCAGGTTGAGGATGCTCCTCGCATAGCTCAGCAGCACGCTGCCCTGGGCGGTGAGCTGCAGCGAGCGGGTGGTGCGCTCGAAGACGCGGCAGCCCAGTTGTTCTTCGAGTCTTTTGATCTGTGCGCTGACGGCCGATTGCGTCAGGTGCATGGCTTCGGCCGCGCGGGTCACGCTGCCGTGGTCGGCGACGAAGACAAAGGCGCGCAGTTGCTGGGAATCGAGCATGGCTTTGTTCAGTGCGGTTTGTTCTGAATTGCCGCAAATTATGTTGCTTGTGCGTGTGCTGCTTGATGCCTAGCCTCGGCTGACCTGAACCACTCACGTCCTGCAAGCCATGAAAGAACTCCTCTACATCGAGACCTCTCCCAGGCAAACGCGTTCCGCCAGCATCGAAGTGGCCGGCGCCTTCATCGACGAGGTGAAGCGCGTGCACCCGGCGTGCCGTGTCACCACGCTCAACCCCTGGACGATGGCGCTTCCGGAGCTGTCGCAGGACATGCTCGACGCCAAGTACGCCGGCATCAAGGGCGTGCCGCTCACCGATGCCCAGCAAACAGCCTGGGACGAGGTCCGGCGCATCGCTGCGCCTTTTCATGCGGCAGACCACATCGTGCTGGCGATGCCGCTGTGGAACTTTGGTATTCCCTACAAGCTGAAGCACCTGATCGACCTGGTGTCGCACAAGGACGTGCTGTTCCGCTTCGACGCCTCGGGCCTGTCGGGCATGCTGCAGACGCGCATGGCGACGGTGGTGTGCGCGAGAGGGCTGGACTATCCGCTGGGAAAGGACGGCTCCGCGCACGCGCTCGACTTTCAGTTGCCCTACATCGAGACCTGGCTGCGCTTCATCGGCGTGCGCGAGGTGCGCTCGGTCGTGGTCGAAAAAACCTTGATGGGACCCGAGGTCGATGCCGTCGCGCGAACCGATGCAAAACGCCGCGCGGTGGAGCTGGCCGAGGGGCTATGAGGGGCTAAAAGCGGTCGGTTGCAGGGGCGTGCGGAGCCTGACACCATGGCCGCATGACCACCACTTATCAACTCCACTACTGGCCCACGATCCAGGGCCGAGGGGAATTCGTGCGGCTCGCGCTCGAGGCGGCCGGCGCAAACTATGTCGACGTGGCGCGGCTGCCCGAATCGAAGGGCGGGGGCGAGTCCGCATTGGGCGACCGGCTCGACGACCCTGAGATCGTGCGGCCGTCCTTCGCGCCGCCGTTCCTGATCGATGGCGACATCGTCGTCGGGCAGACCGCGGCCATCCTGCTGTACCTCGGGCCGCGCCTCGGCCTTGCGGGCGTCGGCGAATCCGACGGCCTCTGGACGCACCAGCTGCAGCTCACCATTGCCGACGTGGTGGCGGAGGCGCACGACACGCACCATCCGATCTCCACCGGCGCCTACTACGAAGACCAGCGCGACGCGGCCGTGCAGCGCGCGCGGGCCTTTCGCGAAGAGCGGATTCCCAAGTTCCTGAACTGGTTCGAGCGGGTGCTGCAGCGCAATCCGGCAGGGTCGTCGCACCTCGTGGGCGATGTGCTCACCTATGCCGACCTGTCGCTGTTCCAGCTGGTGGAAGGCTTGCGCTACGCGTTCCCCAAGGCCGCGGGCAGGGCGCTCGCCGACACGCCCTTGGTCGAGAAGCTGCACGACAACGTCAGGCGCCGCGAGCGCGTGCACGACTACCTGCAAAGCCCGCGCCGCATCGCGTTCAATGAAGACGGGATCTTCAGGCGCTATGCGGAGCTGGACGCCTGAAGTTACTCGTCGTCGGCCGAACCGGCCTCGCTGCGAATGCGCAGCGCCGTTTCGTACAGCGCATTGCGGGGCGCGCCGCTGATCTCGGCCGCGAGCCGCACGGCCGTTTTCACGGGCAGCTCGGCCAGCAGCAGGCGCAGCACGCGTTCGCCTTCGGCGCCGTCGTCGGTGGAGGCGGCCACCGGGTGCAGCACCAGCGCGAATTCGCCGCGCGTGCGGTCTCGGCCTGCCGCAAACCAAGCGGGCAACTCTGCAGTGGAAACGGTCGCAATCTCCTCGAACTGCTTGGTGAGCTCGCGGCCGACGGTGATGCGCCGCTCGCCCAGCACGGCCAGCGCGCGCGCCACGGCTTCGATGCGGTGCGGCGCCTCCAGCAGCACGACCGCGCGCCGCTCCTGCGCGAGCGCCTGCACAGCCGCGTCGCGCTCGCCGGCCTTGGTCGGCAGGAATCCCGCGAACACGAAGGCGCTGCTCTCGTCGCCGGCCACCACGAGCCCGGCCGCGCCGATCAGCGTGGTGACGCTGCTCGCGCCCGGCAGCGGCAGCACGCGCTGGCCAGCCGCTCGCACGGCCGCCACCAGCCGCGCGCCGGGGTCGCTCACGCCCGGGGTGCCGGCGTCGCTCACGTAGGCGATGCGCTCACCTTGGGCGAGCCGCGCAACCACGGTTTGCGCCGCCTCGGCCTCGTTGTGCTGGTGCACGGCCAGCAACTGGCCGCCGGGCCGGTCGATACCGTAGGCGCGCAGCAGGCTTTGCGTGTGGCGCGTGTCCTCGCAGGCAATGGCGTCCACGATCTGCAGCACGTGCAGCGCGCGCAGCGTGATGTCGGCCAGGTTGCCGATGGGCGTGGCCACCACGTACAGCGTGCCCTGCGGATAATGCTGTGCACCCGAGGCGTCGCGCGCGGCCGCAAGGACGGCGCCGAAAGAAGCGGGTGCTAATGAAGCCAATGGGTTTCTCCGAAGAAACTACAAAAAAAGAAAGCCGGCAGGGAGCAAGCATGAAGACCATCACAACGACGACCAAGCGTCGCGGCGATGCGGCGGAAGACGCCGCGCTCGACCACCTGCACGATGCCGGCCTGATGCTGGTTGCGCGCAATTATCGAACGCCCGGCCGCGGCGGCGGCGAGATCGACCTGATCATGCGCGATCCGCAGGACGCCACGCTGGTGTTCGTCGAGGTGCGGCAGCGCAGCACCGGCGCGCACGGCGGCGCCGGCGGCAGCATCACGGGGGTCAAGCAGCGGCGCATCATCTTTGCGGCGCGCCACTACCTGAACAACCTGCGCACGCTGCCGCCGTGCCGCTTCGACGTGGTGCTGGTCGAGGAGCGCATCACGTGGCTGAAGGCCGCATTCGATGCCGGCGGGAACTGAGCGCCCGGCATAAGCTCCACACCACACACGTCTTGTTTCATTGCCCCCCGGTATCATCCCGCCCCATGCTCGAGCAACGGATTCAGCAACACTTCATCGATAGCGCCGACCTCAAGTACCAGGCCGGCCCAGTCCTCAGCAAACCCATTTCGCAAGCCATGCAGGCCCTTTTGGCTTGCGTGACCAGCGGCGGCAAGGTGCTGGCCTGCGGTGCGGGCGTGTCGGGCCTGCTCGCGGCCCAGTTCGCCGCTCACTTCGTCGGCCGCTTCGAGCGTGAGCGCCCTGAGCTGGCCGCCATTGCGCTGCCCGGCGACAGCACCGATCCCACGGCCGACAGCGCCAACGCCATCGACGCCGACCGCTTTGCCCGCCAGGTGCGCGCACTCGGCCAGGCCGGCGACGTGCTGCTGGTGCTCAGCGCCAGCGGGCAGTCGGCCGCCGTGCTGGCCGCGGTATTGGCCGCGCACGAGCGCGACATGACCGTGGTCGCGCTGCTGGGCAACGCCAGTGCCGGCCAGGCGGCATCGCCCGGCGTGGGCAGCACCGGAACCGGTGGCGCCATTGGCCGCGCGCTGCGCGAAACGGATGTACAGATCGGCGTGTCGCACGAACGTGCGGCGCGTATCCACGAAGTCCACCTGCTCGCACTGCATTGCCTGTGCGACGGTGTGGATGCCCAGTTACTCGGAGAACAGGAAGCTTCCACATGACGACGACACCGTTCAAACGCCTCGCCATCGCAATCGCCTCGGGGGCCGTGCTGGTTGCCGGGCTCTCGGCCTGCGTGCCGCTGGTGGTCGGAGGGGCCGCCGCGGTGGGCATGGGCATGGTGGCGACCGATCGCCGCAGCTCGGGAGCCCAGCTCGACGACCAGGGCATCGAACTGCGTGCGGCCGCGCGCGTGCGCGAGATTGCCAACGACCACATGTACGTGAGCGTCACCAGCTACAACCGCCAGGTGCTGCTGACGGGCGCAGTGGGCAGCGAGGCCGACCGCCGCCGCGTCGAAGACGTGATCCAGCGCGTGGACAACGTGCGCTCGGTGGTCAACGAGCTCACCGTCGGCCCGTCCAGCACCTTCCAGGAACGCTCGAACGACCTGTTCGTCAGCGGCAAGGTCAAGGCTTCGCTGCTCGATGCCAAGGACATCTTCGCCAATTCGTTCAAGGTGGTGACCGAACGCGGCGTGGTCTACCTGATGGGCATCGCCACGCGGCGCGAAACCGAGCGCGCGACCGACATCGCACGCGGCGTATCGGGCGTGCAGAAGGTGGTGCGCGTGGTCGAGGTCGTGAGTGAATCCGAACTGGCCAATCAGGCGCAGCGCGGCGGCACCGGGGCGCCTGCACCAGTGGCTGGGCCTGGACCTGGACCTGGGCCCGCGCCGTCTTCGTCTTCATCGCGCGTGCCGCTGCCGCCGATGGAGCCGCTGCCGCCGGCCCAGCCGGGCGGTGCAATGACCACGCCGGTGCGCTGACCGCTGACCGCCAAACAAAGAAAAAGCCCGCTTGCGCGGGCTTTTTTTACTTGAGCCGGGTGATCAGGCTCGACGTGTCCCAGCGCTTGCCGCCGGCCTGCTGCACGTCGGCATAGAACTGGTCGACCAGCGCCGTGACGGGCAGGCGCGCGCCGTTGCGCTTGGCCTCGTCGAGCACCAGGCCCAGGTCCTTGCGCATCCAGTCGACGGCAAAGCCGTAGTCGAACTTGCCTTCGATCATGGTCTTGCCGCGGTTGTCCATCTGCCAGCTCTGTGCGGCACCCTTGCCGATCACTTCGAGCACCAGCTTCATGTCCAGTCCGGCGCGCTGGCCGAACGCAATGGCTTCCGAGAGGCCCTGCACCAGCCCGGCAATCGCGATCTGGTTCACCATTTTTGCAAGCTGGCCGGCACCGCTCGCGCCCAGCAGCGTGACGGCGCGCGCAAAGGCGGCCATCACCGGCTTGACCCGTTCAAAGCTCACCTTGTCGCCGCCGCACATAACGGTGAGTGCGCCGTTCTGCGCGCCCGCCTGCCCACCGGACACCGGCGCATCGATGAACTGGAAACCGGCCGACTGCGCCGCATTCGACAGCTCGCGCGCCACGTCGGCCGAAGCGGTGGTGTGGTCGACAAAGACGCTGCCTTGCTTCATGCCCGCGAAGGCGCCGTTGGGGCCCAGCACCACGGCGCGCAGGTCGTCGTCATTGCCAACGCAGCTGAACACGATGTCGGCCCCGGCTGCCGCTTCGCGCGGGGTTGCGGCGTGGCGGCCGGGCGCGCCGAATTCGGCGACCCAGGCCTCGGCCTTGGCCGGCGTGCGGTTGTAGACCGTGACCGTGTGGCCGGCCTTGGCCAGATGTCCGGCCATTGGTCCGCCCATGACGCCAAGGCCCAGGAAGGCCACCGTCTGGGAGGGGGTTGATTCGTAGGTTCGGGAGTTGATGCTGCTCATGGGCGAGAGCTTAAGCCCAACGCATCGCCCGCGTCACGCGCTAGACAATCGCAAAATGCTCGGTGCCCGCCGCCAGGTCGGTGCTGCGCGCGCGCTGGCTGTTGAGCTTGATCTGCAGGCGCAAATCGTTGGCCGAATCGGCGTTGCGAATGGCGTCGTCGAAGGTGATCGAATGGCTTTCGAACAGGTCGAACAGCGCCTGGTCGAAGGTCTGCATGCCCAGGTTGCGGCTCTTGCGCATGATCTCCTTGATCTCGCCCACCTCGCCCTTGAAGATCAGGTCGGAAATGAGCGGCGTGTTCAGCAGCACTTCGACTGCGGCCACGCGGCCCAGGCCGTCCTCGGTGGGCACCAGGCGCTGTGAAATCAGCGAGCGCAGGTTCAGCGACAGGTCCATCAGCAGCTGTGCGCGGCGCTCTTCAGGGAAGAAGTTGATGATCCGGTCCAGCGCCTGGTTGGCGCTGTTGGCGTGCAGCGTGGCCATGCACAGGTGGCCGGTTTCGGCAAAAGCCACCGCGTGTTCCATGGTTTCGCGGTCGCGGATTTCGCCCATCAAAATCACATCGGGCGCCTGGCGCAGCGTATTCTTGAGCGCGGCTTCCCAGCTGTCGGTGTCTATGCCCACTTCGCGCTGCGTCACCACGCAGTTCTTGTGCGGATGCACAAATTCGACCGGGTCTTCCACCGTCACGATGTGGCCGTAGGAGTTTTCGTTGCGCCAATCGACCATTGCCGCCAGCGTGGTCGACTTGCCCGAGCCCGTGGCGCCCACCAGGATGGTGAGGCCGCGCTTGGTCATCGACACGTCCTTCAGCACCTGCGGCATGCCCAGGCCGTCAATGGTCGGCAGCTTGGCCGGAATGGTCCGCAGCACCATGCCGACCTTGCCCTGCTGCACAAAGGCGTTCACGCGGAAGCGGCCGATGCCGGTCGGCGAGATCGCGAAGTTGCATTCCTTGGTGCGCTCGAACTCCGCCGTCTGGCGGTCGTTCATGACCGAGCGCGTGAGCGCCAGCGTGTGCTGCGCGCCCAGCGCCTGCTGCGACACCTTGGTGACTTTGCCGTCGACCTTGATCGCGGGCGGAAAGTCCGCGGTAATGAACAAGTCGCTGCCGTTGCGGCTCACCATGAGCTTGAGCAGGTCGTTGATGAACTGGCTGGCTTGATCGCGTTCCATGATGTCGGTACTCCGAAGGGCTGTGGATCAGCCTGGGAAATTCTCGGGGATCTTGGCCTTGCCGCGCGCTTCCGCCGCCGAAATGGCACTGCGCCGCACGAGCTCGGTCAAATTCTGGTCCAGCGTCTGCATGCCCGCGCCCTGTCCGGTCTGAATGGCCGAATACATCTGCGCCACCTTGGCCTCGCGGATCAGGTTGCGAATGGCCGGCGTGCCCAGCATGATCTCGTGCGCCGCCACGCGGCCCTGGCCGTCCTTGGTCTTGCACAGCGTCTGCGAGATCACGGCCTGCAGCGATTCGGACAGCATGGCGCGGATCATTTCCTTTTCCTCGCCCGGGAACACGTCGATGATCCGGTCGATGGTCTTGGCGGCCGACGAGGTGTGCAGCGTGCCGAACACCAAGTGGCCCGTTTCAGCCGCGGTCATCGCAAGGCGAATGGTTTCCAGGTCGCGCAGCTCGCCCACCAAAATGGCGTCCGGGTCTTCGCGCAGCGCAGAGCGCAGGGCGTTGGAGAACGAGAGCGTCATCGGCCCGACCTCGCGCTGGTTGATCAGGCACTTCTTTGATTCGTGCACAAACTCGATCGGGTCTTCCACCGTGAGAATGTGGCCGTACTCGTTTTCGTTCAGGTAGTTGACCATCGCGGCCAGCGTGGTCGACTTGCCCGAGCCGGTGGGCCCGGTCACCAGCACCAGCCCGCGCGGCTTCATCGCCAGTTCCGCGAAAATCTTGGGCGCGTTCAGCTGCTCCAGCGTCAGGATCTTCGAAGGAATGGTCCGGAACACCGCAGCCGCGCCGCGCGCCTGGTTGAAGGCGTTCACGCGAAAGCGCGCCAGGCCGTCGATCTCGAACGAGAAGTCGACCTCCAGAAACTCTTCATAGTGCTTGCGGTGCGTGTCGCTCATGATGTCGTACACCATGGCGTGCACCGCCTTGTGGTCGAGCGCATCGACGTTGATGCGCCGCACGTCGCCGTGGACGCGGATCATCGGGGGCAGCCCGGCCGACAAGTGCAGGTCGGAGGCTTTGTTCTTGACGCTGAATGCCAGCAGTTGGGTGATGTCCACGGGGCTCCTCGATCGAGTTCGGTGACGTTTTGATACGATTTTGGGACGATTATGACGATGATTGGCGACGACCTCCAGCAAGTAAAGAGCCGGATCGCAAAGGCTTGCGCTGCCGAGGGGCGCAACCCGGCCGAAGTCCGGCTGCTGGCGGTGTCCAAGACCTTCGGTCCTGAGGCCGTTCGCGAGGCCTTCGAGGCAGGGCAGCGGGCCTTCGGCGAGAACTATGTGCAAGAGGGGCTGGACAAGATCGCCGCGCTTTCGGATCTGCGCGCGGAACTCGAATGGCACTGCATCGGCCCTCTGCAAAGCAACAAGACGCGGCCCGTGGCCGAGCATTTCGACTGGGTGCACGGGATCGACCGGATCAAGATTGCCGAGCGCCTTTCGGCGCAGCGGCCGGCGCATTTGCCGCCGCTTCAGGTGTGCCTGCAAGTGAACGTGGACGGCGGCGCGAACAAGTCCGGCGTGACTCCCGAGGAGGCGCTGCCCCTAGCGCGCGCTGTGGCGGCTTTGCCACATTTGAAGCTGCGCGGGCTCATGGCCATTCCCGAACCGGAGTCGGATTTCGCTGCGCAGCGTGAACTCTGCCTGCGTGCCCGTGCTGTTTACGACGCCATTCGCGCTGCGGGCATCGAGCTCGACACGCTTTCGCTCGGCATGAGCGCCGACCTCGAGGCGGCCGTGAGCGCAGGGAGCACGATGGTGCGCATTGGCACCGCGATCTTCGGCGGACGTGCCCGCAAGCCTGCCTGACTAGATGCCCAGCTAAATGCCAAGTGGAAGCCGCGCGCTGCTCTTCACTTCTTCCATGACGGCGTAGGTGCGTGTTTCGCGCACGCCGGGCAGTTGCCACAGCACCGTGCCCGCGAATTCGCGGTAGGCCGCCATGTCGGCCATGCGGGTCTTGAGCAGGTAGTCGAAACCGCCCGCGACCATGTGGCATTCCATGATCTCGTCGCGCACCTGCACGGCGGCCTTGAACTGATCGAACACATTGGCAGTGGTGCGGTCCAACAGTATTTCGACGAACACGGTGAGGCCGCGCCCGAGCTTGTGCGGGTCGAGCCGTGCCTCGTAGCCCAGGATGAAACCATCGCGCGTGAGCCGCTGCACCCGGGCCAGCACTGCGGTGGGCGAGAGCGCAACCGCCTCGGCCAACTTGAGGTTGGTGATGCGGCCATCCTGCTGAAGAATCTTCAGGAGCCGGAGATCGATACGGTCCAGGTCCAGGTCGTGCATTGGTGAATTATCCGGCTGAGGCCATATTTTTTGGCAAAAGATTCGGTCTATATCCAAAGACCATAGGGGATAGAACCAAGGAACTGCCATGCGCCTACCCATCCCTTACCGGCCCGAAGCCGACGTCGTCTCGCACCGCCTCGCCTCCCTCGAAGGGGCCCTCGACTGGAGCGCCGCGGCCGCCGCCGCCCGACCCTGGGTGGAGGCGGTTCGCAAGCATCCGCCCCCGTTCTGGGCCATGGAAAGCCTGCTGCGCGAATACCCCATCTCCAGCGCCGAAGGTCTGGCATTGATGCGGCTCGCCGAAGCGCTGCTTCGCGTGCCAGACGCCGCCACGGCCATTGCCCTCACGGCCGACCAGCTGGGCCGTGCCGATTTCGACGGTGCGGCCGATTCCACGCTGTCGCGGCTTTCTTCCGCGGCCATCGCGATGTCGAAGAAGTTCCTGCCCGAGGGCGACCATCCGCCGGGCCTCATGGCCAAGCTCGGCGCGCGCACGGTGGTGGCCGCCACGCTGCGCGCGGTGCAACTGCTGGGGCGCCAGTTCGTGCTGGGCCAGACCATTGCCGAAGCCATGGACGAGGCTCGCTCGGCGCACCGCAAGCAGGGCGCCTTGCGCTTCAGCTACGACATGCTCGGCGAAGGCGCGCGCACCGACGCCGATGCGCTGCGCTATCTCGAGAGCTATACGCATGCCATCAACGCCATCGCAACCGGTGCTGATGCGGCGCGCCCGCCCGAGCACAACGACGGCATCTCCATCAAGCTCAGCGCGCTGCATCCGCGCTATGAAGACGCGCAGCGCGAACGCGTGATGCGCGAACTGGTGCCGCGCGTGTGGCAGCTGTGCGAGCTGGCGGCCGCGGCCAACCTCAACCTCACCATCGACGCCGAAGAGGTGGACAGGCTCGAACTCTCGCTCGACGTGTTCGACGCGCTGGCCGCGCGCGTGGCGGCCGAGCAGCCGCAGTGGCGCGGCTTTGGCCTCGCGCTGCAGGCCTACCAGACGCGCGCGCTCGAGCTGATCGAGCATGTCACCGCGGTGGCGCGCAAACATCGGCTGCGCCTGATGTGCCGACTAGTGAAGGGTGCTTACTGGGATGCCGAGATCAAGCGCGCGCAGGAGCTTGGGCTGCCGCACTATCCGGTCTTCACGCATAAGCATCACAGCGACATCAGCTACCTGGCCTGCGCGCGTGCGCTGCTATCCGCGCCCGACGCGATCTATCCGCAATTTGCCACGCACAACGCGGGCACCATCGCGGCCATCCTGCAGATGGCCGAAGCGGCCCGGGCGCCGTTCGAGCTGCAGCGCCTGCATGGCATGGGCGAGGGCATCTACCGCGAAGTGATGAAGAGCACGGCCGCGCCGGTGCGCGTGTATGCGCCCGTGGGTCAGCACAAGGACCTGCTCGCCTACCTCGTGCGGCGCCTGCTGGAGAACGGCGCGAATTCGTCGTTCGTGAACCAGCTGGGAGACGAAACGGTGGACATCGACGAGCTGCTCATGTCGCCGCTCTGGCTCGAGCCCACCAACCCTGCCTTGCCGTTGCCGCCGACGCTTTACGGCCCGGTGCCGGCGCGGCGCAATAGCGAAGGCCTGGACCTTGCCGTCGAGTCGATGCGCGCGCCGCTCCTCGCGTCCCTGTCGACCACCACGGTGCCGAGGGTTGAAGAGTTCGATGCCGGCAACGCGCCACGAGCCGTCGCCGCCAGTGCCGCCAGCTTCCGCAGCTGGCGCAAGACGCCGGTTGAAAAGCGCGCCGCCATGCTGCGCCAAGCCGCCGATGCGCTCCAGCGCGAGCTGCCGCGCTTCTGTGCGTTGCTGGTGAAGGAGGCCTTCAAGACCTGGGGCGATGCGGTTGCCGAAGTGCGCGAGGCCGTCGACTTTCTGCGCTACTACGCCGACGAGGCCGAACGCATCATGCAGCCCGTGGCGCTGCCCGGCCCGACGGGTGAGAGCAATGAACTGCGGCTCACCGCGCGGGGGCCGTGGGTCTGCATCAGCCCATGGAATTTTCCGCTTGCGATCTTCATGGGCCAGGTGGCGGCCGCGCTGGCCACGGGCAACACCGTGCTGGCCAAGCCGGCCGAGCAGACGCCAGCCGTCGCACTCGAAGCCGTGAAGCTGCTGCACGCCGCTGGCGTGCCGGCCGACGCGGTGCAATTGCTGCACGGGCCAGGCGAAACAGTCGGTGCCGCGCTGGTGTCGGCGCCCGGCGTGGCGGGCGTGGTGTTCACCGGCTCGACGCAGGTGGCGCGGATCATCCACCGCGCTCTGGCGGCCAAGGACGGCCCCATCGTGCCGCTGATCGCGGAGACCGGCGGCATCAATGCGATGCTGGTCGATTCGAGCGCGCTGCCCGAACAGGTGGTCGATGCGGTGGTGCAAAGCGCGTTCCGCTCGGCCGGCCAGCGCTGCTCGGCGCTGCGCCTTCTGGTGCTGCACGACAGCATTGCCGATGCGGTGATCGAGATGATCCGCGGCGCGGCGGGGGAACTGGCAGCGGGTGATCCTTCGCTGCTCTCGACCGACGTAGGGCCGGTGATCGACCGCGAAGCCGCCGACAACATCCGGCGCGACCTGAAGCGGCTGGACTCGGAAGCGAAGCGCCTGCTCGCGCCCGCGCCTTCTTCGGCCGAGGGCAACCTGATTCCGCCGCAGGCCTACGAAGTGCGCTCCATCGACCGCGTGACCAGCGAGATATTCGGCCCGGTGCTGCAGATCGCGCGCTGGGGCCATGGCGAGCTGAGCGACCCCGCGGACGTGATCGAACGCATCAATGCGCTGGGCTATGGCCTCACGCTCGGCATCCAGACCCGCATCGATTCGCGCGCCCAGGCGCTCGCCACCCGCGCGCACGTGGGCAACATCTACATCAACCGCAACATCATCGGCGCAGTGGTCGGCGTGCAGCCCTTCGGCGGCGAGGGCCTGAGCGGCACCGGGCCCAAGGCCGGCGGGCCGCACTATCTGTATCGCTTCTGTGGCGAGCAGACGGTCACGGTCAACACAACGGCAGCCGGCGGCAATGCGGCGCTGCTGAGCGCGGTGGCGTAGGCCTCTTCGTCGGATTGGGCGGGCTGGCCGGCCAAGCCTCTCTTGCATAACCCGCCAGCGCGGCGCGCATAAGCCATGGCGCTACGGGCGGGAGAGGTCTATCGTTGCGGCCATCCATTCAAACCAAGGGACCTCCCATGAGTGAAAAGCTCTCCTTCGTCAATCCGACCGCCAACAGCCCCTGGGGCACGTACCTCTCGCAGGTCGACCGCGTGGTGCCCTACCTCGGCCCGCTGGCCCGCTGGGTCGAAACGCTCAAGCGCCCCAAGCGCGCGCTGATCGTCGACGTGCCGATTGAGATGGACGACGGAACCATCGCCCACTTCGAGGGCTACCGCGTGCAGCACAACATGAGCCGCGGCCCGGGCAAGGGTGGCGTGCGCTTCCACCCCGACGTCACGCTCGAAGAAGTGATGGCGCTGTCGGCTTGGATGACCATCAAGACCGCCGCGGTCAACCTGCCCTACGGCGGTGCCAAGGGCGGCATCCGCGTCGATCCCAAGAAGCTGTCGCTGCAAGAGCTGGAAAAGGTCACGCGCCGCTACACCAGCGAGATCGGCATCATCATCGGCCCGCACACCGACATTCCCGCACCCGACGTGAACACCAACGCGCAGATCATGGCGTGGATGATGGACACCTACTCGATGAACGTCGGCGGCACCGCCACCGGCGTGGTCACCGGCAAGCCGCTGCACCTGGGCGGCTCGCTCGGCCGCGTAAAGGCCACCGGCCGCGGCGTGTTCGTCACGGGCCGCGAAGCAGCGCGACGCCTGGGCATGGATCTGCGCGGCGCGCGCATCGCGGTGCAGGGCTTCGGCAACGTGGGCTCGGTTGCGGCCGAACTCTTTGCCGAGGCGGGCGCCAAGATCGTCGCGGTGCAGGACCACACCGGCACCATCGTCAACGCGAACGGCCTCGACCTGACGAAGCTGGTGCCCATCTCGCGCACCGAAGGCGTGGTCGGCTTCAAGGCCGGCGGCGACGTCGTGCCGAACGAAGACTTCTGGGAAGTGGCTTGCGACATCCTGATTCCGGCCGCGCTCGAAGGCCAGATCACGGCCGAGCGCGCGCAGAAAACGACCGCCAAGCTGGTGCTCGAAGGCGCCAACGGCCCCACGGTGCCGGTGGCCGACGACATCCTGGCCGAGCGCGGCGTGCTGGTGGTGCCCGACGTGATCTGCAACGCCGGCGGCGTGACGGTGAGCTACTTCGAATGGGTGCAGGACTTCTCGTCCTTCTTCTGGGACGAGGACGAGATCAACGTGCGCCTGGACCGCATCATGATGAATGCGCTCAACCAGATCTGGGACACGGCCGACAAGCACAAGATTTCGCTGCGCACCGCCACCTACGCGGTGGCTTGCGAGCGCATTCTCATGGCTCGCCAGGAACGCGGCTTGTATCCCTGATTCTCGAAGCGAAGGAGGGTTGTACGCTCGGGGGATGAGCACCATCCCCGCGCAAGAACTTCCCTCCATTCCCGCCGACAGCCTGTCCCGCCTGCAGGCCCTGATGGCCGGCGGGCAGCGCAAGCTGCTGGGGCTGGTCGGAGCGCCGGGCGCGGGCAAGTCCACGCTCGCTCAGGCGCTGCTCCAGGCGGTGGGCGCGGGCCGCGCGCAGGTCGTGCCCATGGATGGTTTTCACCTGGCCAATGTCGAGCTGCAACGGCTCGGCCGCGCCGGCCGCAAAGGCGCCCCTGACACCTTCGACAGCGCCGGCTACGTGGCGCTGCTGCAGCGGCTGCGCGAGCAGCGGACGGACGACCCGATCGTCTACGCCCCCGAGTTCCGCCGCGAGATCGAGGAGCCGATCGCTGGCGCCATCGCGGTGCTGCCAGAGACGCAGCTGGTGATCACCGAGGGCAACTATCTCCTGCATGACGACGGCCCCTGGGCCGGCGCGGCGGCCATGCTCGACGAAGTCTGGTACGTCGACATCGACGACGCGGTGCGCGAGGAGCGTTTGCAAAAGCGCCACCAGCAGTTCGGCCGCAGCGCCGAGGCCGCGCGTGACTGGGTGGCCCGCACCGATGCGCCCAATGCGCGGTTGATTGCCGCGACGCGCGTGCGTGCGCACCACGTGCTGCACTGGTCCTGAAAAATTCTTGCGCCGCGTTGGGAACGCCGGCGCCCGGCGATGCTCGAAACCTCGCCGGCGGAGACGCCGGTTAGGATTCGCCGCGCCATGATCATGCCCCTTCGCTTCTCTTCTGCCTTTTCCGTCGTTCGCGCTCCGGTTCTGGTCCTCGGCCTTTTATCGGCCCTCCTGCTCGCCGCCTGCGGCAGCAGCCCGCGCCGCGTGTCGTACGAGACCGAGGAGTTCGACTCCACCACCACGCACACGCGCACCTACGCCGCCACCGAGGCTCAGACCTGCGAGGCCGCGCGCCGCGCCCTGCTGAGCCAGGGCTACATGATCAGCGCGGCCAATCCCGATCTGGTGACGGGGCGCAAGAGCTTCCAGCCGGCCTTCGAGGTGCACGTGGAGGTCGAGTTTCGCGTGGTGTGCGCGCGCGAAGGCGGCAAGGGCGGCAAACGCAGCACCGTGGCCTTTGCGACCGCGCTGCAAGATCGCTACGGCATCAAGAAGGTCAACAGCTCGGCCAGCGTCGGCGTCGGCGCCTTCGGCTCGCTTTCTCTGCCCTTTGCCGGCAGCGACGACGCGATGGTCAAGGTGGCCAGCGAAACGCTCACCGACGAACTGTTTTACGACCGCTTCTATGCGCTGCTCGACCGCTTTCTCGAAGGCCAGGGCGGCGAAGAGCCCGATGTGCCCAGCATCGCGCCCGAAGCCCCGCGGCCATCGGCGCCGCTGGCACCCCCGGCGCCGGCCACGCCTTTTCCGGTGAAGCCGGTTCCGATCCCGGGTTGAGACCGGCCTGACGCGCTCAGCGCACCAGCGTCGATTTTCCGAACAGGCTCTCGATCAGCTCCACCGCCACCTCGGCGGTCTGGTTGCGCACGTCGAGCGCAGGGTTGAGTTCCACCACGTCGACCGAGCCGAGCCGGCCGGTGTCGGCGATCATTTCCATGCACAGCTGCATCTCGCGGTAGGTCGGGCCGCCGCGCACACCGGTGCCCACGCCCGGCGCGATGTTCGGGTCGAGGCAGTCCAGGTCGAAGCTCACGTGCAGGTGGGTGTCTTCGCCCACGTCCTGCAGCGCCTCGGTCATGGTGGTGCGCATGCCGTGCTCGTCGATGTGGCGCATGTCGAACACGTGCAGGCCGAGGGTGCGAATGGCTTCCTTCTCTTCCGCATCGACGCTGCGGATGCCGATGAAGCGGATGGCGTCGTGCTCGAGCGCCGCACGCTCGCCGCTCCAGCCGGTGAGCACCGCGGGCCCATGGCCGAGCAGGCAAGACACGGGCATGCCGTGCAGGTTGCCGCTCGGGCTGGTGGTTTCGGTGTTGACGTCGGAGTGCGCATCGAGCCACACCACGCGCAGCTTCTTGCCGCGCTTGCGCGCATGCCAGGCCACGGCGCTGATCGATCCGATGGCAAGGCAATGGTCGCCGCCCAACATGAGCGGCACGTGGCCGGTGCCCAGCGCGGTGTCCACCGCCGCATAGACGGAGCGGTTCCACGCGATCACCTCGTCGAGATGGCGCAGGCCGTTCGTGGGCGCCGTCCACGGAGTGGCCGGTCCGGCGAGATTGCCGCGGTCGAGCACGGTGAAGCCCTGCCGCGCGAGCGCCTCCGGAAGCCCCGCCACGCGGAGCGCATCAGGGCCCATGCCGGCACCGCGCACGCTGGCGCCGATGTCGGTGGGCGCGCCGATCAGTTCGAGGGTGGTGCCGTTGCCGTTGCCGTTGCTCATGTCGATGTGCGTCCGATGTGCTTCCACAGATAGGCGTAGCCCAGGGCGTCCATGAAGGCCGATTCCTTGTTGTCCGACGCCGCGCTGTGGCCGCCTTCCATGTTCTCGTAAAAGCTGGCGTCGTAGCCCATGGCGGCCAGTTTCGCGTACATCTTGCGCGCATGCACCGGGCCCACGCGGTCGTCTCGCGTCGACGTGGTGAAGAGCGCCGGCGGGTAGGGCTGCTCCGGCCTGGCGTTCTCGTACGGAGAGAACGCCTGGATCCACGCCCATTCCTCCGGATCTTCCGGGTCGCCGTATTCGGCGATCCACGATGCGCCGGCCGAGAGCTGGGTATAGCGCTTCATGTCGAGCAGTGCCACCTCGCTCACGATGGCGCCATAGAGCCTGGGATAGAGCGTGAGCATGTTGCCCATCAGCAGGCCGCCGTTGCTGCCGCCCATGGCGCCGAGGTGCTCCGGCGAGGTGATGTTGCGCGCGATGAGGTGCTCGGAAACAGCGGCAAAGTCTTCGCAGGTGCGCAGCCGGTTCTCCTGCAGCGCGGCCTGGTGCCAGCGCGGACCGTACTCGCCGCCGCCGCGGATGTTGGCCACCACGTAAACGCCGCCCTGGTCGAGCCATGCACGGCCGATGCTGCCGCTGTAGCTCGGCTGCAGCGAGATCTCGAAGCCGCCGTAGGCGTACTGAAGCGTCGGGTTGCGGCCATCAGCCTGCAGATTCTTCGGCGCGATCTCGAAATAGGGCACGCGCGTTCCGTCCTTCGAGGTGGCGAAATGCTGGCTCACGCGATGGCGCGAGGCATCGAAGAAAGCGGGGCTGTCCTTCAGCGGCTCGGGCTCGCCCCGGCCGATGGTGCCGACGTAGAGCGTGGTCGGCTGCAGGAAGCCGCTCACGGTCAGAAAATAGTCGTCGTTTTCGTCTTCGTCGATGCCGCCGGCCGCAATGGTCGAGAGCTCGGGGGCGCCGCCCAGGCTTTCGCGCTTCCACTCACCGGCTTGCGGGGTGAGCACTTCGAGCTTGTTCACCACGTCGTGCATCACGTTGAGGATCAGGTGGTTGCGGGTCCACGAATGGTCGTCCAGCGCGGTGGTGTCGTCGGGCTCGAACAGCACCGTGATCTCGCGTTTGCCGGCCATATAGTCGTCGAACCTCGTCGCCAGCAGCGAGCCCGGCTTGTAGGTGGTGCCGCCCACCGTCCAGGGGCTGCGCGGCTCGACCAGCATCCACTCGCGCGTGATGTCGGCGTTGGCATCGTCGGGCACGTCGATCTTCGCGAGACGGCCGTCGCTGCCGCGCAGCCAGGTCTCGCTGTCGTAGAAGTCCATCTGGCGCGAGACGAAGTCGCGCTCGAAGCCCGGCGTGTTGTCGCGCCAGGCGCTCACCGTCATGTCGTCCATGCCGCCTTCGTACACCGTCGCCGCGCTCTCCAGCGGTGTGCCGCGCTTCCATTCCTTCACGATGCGCGGATAGCTGGAGCTGGTCATCGAACCGGGGCCGAAATCGGTGGCCACGTAGAGGTGGTCGATGTCCTTCCAGGCCACGCTGTTCTTGGCCTCGGGCAGCGTGAAGCCGCCGGAGACGAACTGCTTGAGCTCGAGGTCGAACTCGCGCACCACGTCGGCGTCGGCACCGCCGCGCGAGAGCGAAACCAGGCAGCGCTTGTAGTCGGGCTGCAGGCCCTCTGCGCCGTGCCAGACCCAGTTTTCCTTGTCGGCCTCGGCCAGCGCATCGAGATCGATCACCGTTTCCCAGTCGGGCTGCGGCTTGCGGTATTCCGCCAGCGTGGTGCGGCGCCACAGGCCCTTGGGGTTCTTCTTGTCGCGCCAGAAGTTGTAGAAGAGCGGGCCGATCTTGCGCACCATCGGAATGCGCGCATCGGAGTCGAGCACTTCGAGAATGCGTTGCTCCATGCGCTCGAAGGCGGGCGATTGCGCATAGCGCTGCACGGTCTTGGCGTTGTTCTGACGGGCCCAGTCGAGCTGTTCGGCGCCGTCGATGTCTTCGAGCCACAGGAACTCGTCGGTCTGCGTGGAAGCGATGGATGTCATGGGCCCAGTGTACGAATCCGGCGTGAAGGAGGCATGCCGCGGCGAGCTATTGAATTAATAGCGCGCCACAAGCGGCTCTCGGGACAAACCCGCGTTCAATGCTTTAGCCCCGATTCGCAGGGCTGTGCACGGGTATCCTGCCGGACGGCGCCTGCGCACACAAGGAGACATGACACATGAAACACCTGAGCGGTCTTGATGCCACCTTCCTGCACCTTGAGACCCCCGAGATGCCGATGCACGTGGGCTCGCTCAACGTGCTCGACCTGCCCAAGGGCTACAAGGGCGACTTCTACGAGGACGCCAAGCAGTTCATGGCCAGCCGCATCCACCTGGCCGACGTGTTCACGCGCAAGCTCGCGCTGATGCCCTTCGACCTGACCAACCCGGTGTGGGTGGAGGACGACGACATCGACCTCGACTACCACGTGCGCCACATCACGCTGCCCAAGCCCGGCACCAACCGGCAGCTGCAGCAGTACGTGGCGCGGCTGCATTCCACGCTGATCGACCGCAGCCGCCCGATGTGGGAGTTCTTCATCATCGATGGCCTGAAGAGCGGGCAGGTGGCGCTCTACACCAAGGTGCACCATGCGGGCATCGACGGACAAGCCGGCGTGGCGCTCGGCAAGGCCATCTTCGATCTCGAGGCCACGGGCCGCGTGGTGAAGCCGCCGCGCGCACGCCCGCGCAGCAGCGGCTACCAGCTGGGCATGGCCGAGCTCGCGACCGCGGCGCTGCGCAACACGGCGCAGCAGTACGTCAAGCTCTTCAAGATGGCGCCGGCCATTGCGCGTGCGCTAGGCGGGCTCGCCAAGCCCGACGAGAAGGCGGCCGAAAAGAACGCAGCCACAGCGCCCAAGAAGTTCAACCTCTTCGCGCCGCGCACCTCGCTCAACGTGTCGATCACCAACCAGCGTACCTTTGCGGGCCGCACCATTTCGCTGGCCGAGACCAAGCACATCGCCAAGCACTTCGGCGTGTCGCTCAACGACGTGGTGATGGCCACGGTGGCCGGCGCGCTGCGCCACTACCTGGCCGACAACAACGAGCTGCCCGCCAAGCCGCTGGTGGCCGGCGTGCCCGTGAGCCTTCGCGAAGCGGGCGACGAGACTTCCAACAACCAGGCCAGCATGATCCTCGTGAGCCTGGCCACGGACATCACCGACCCGGTGCAGCGGCTCAAGGCCATCAACGCCTCGTCGACCAGCTCGAAGTCGACCATGAACCGCTTCAAGGCGGTGATCCTGGACGACTTTCCCACCTTTGCAGCGCCCTGGCTGGTGTCGGGCATCGCCTCGATGGTGGGCCGCTCGGGGCTCGTGAACCTGCTGCCGCCGGGGGCCAACGTGGCCATTTCCAATGTGGCCGGCGCGCCGTTCCCGATGTACTTTGCGGGCGCACTCGTCACCAGCTACTACCCGGTGTCGATCGCAGGCCACGGCATGGCGCTCAACGTCACGGTGCAGAGCTACAACGGACGCATGGACTACGGCCTCATTGCCTGTCGCCGCGCCGTGCCCGACATCACCGAGATCGGCGACTACCTGCTGGCCGAGCACCAGCTGCTGATGAGTCTCACGCAGACCCATCCCGCAGCAGCGCCGAAGGCGGTGGCTCCCGAGCCGGCACCCGTCGCGAAGGCGGCGGCCAAGCCCGCCACCAAGCCCGCAGCGGAGCCTGCCGTGAAAAAGGCCGCAGCCAAGAAGGCGCCCGCAGCAAAAGCCCCCGCGGCCAAGGTGCCGGCAGCCAAGACAGCCGCCAGAAAAGCGCCTGTTAAGGCGGCGGCCAGCAAGGCGCCGCCGCGCAAGCCCGCCGCGCCGGCCAAGCGCGCCAGGGCGGCTGCTGCGGCATGATCGGCAGGCCACGGCAGAAAATTGGGGCAGTTGGACTAGTTTTCCGACGGTTCTAGCTTTTCAGGCCTAGGCGCTCTGGAAGAAGATCACTCCATCGCGAATCCAGCGACCGATCAATCAACTTCCAGGAAATCCACATGACCACGCAAGCTTCTTTCTCTTCCGCAGCCATCCACGTCGTTGGCCAGTACAACGACGCAGGCAAGACCCTGGTGGGTGCCTATCGCGCCGGCGTGCATCGCCTGCTCGGCGGCGCTTCTTCGCGTTACAGCGAATTCCTGGGCAGCCGCCAGATTCCGCTGGTGAGCGAACAGATCAAGGCCAACCTGATCGGCGCGCAAGAAAAGATCAACGGCTTCCTGGCCAACCGCCTGGACATCGACACCGGCCGCATCGTTTCGGTGATGGACCGCGTGGCCGCGGGCACGACCAGCGGCATCGAAGCCGTGGCCGGCCGTGTGGCGGGTGTCGAATCGCCCATCGTCACCTCGGTGGTCAAGACCCTGAACGCGCTGAACCAGCCGATCGCCAACGTGTCGGTGCAGATCGCCGACAGGGTTGCAGCCGGCGCCAAGCAGATCGAAGTGCGCGTGAGCGGCACCGAAGAAGCCAAGACCGTGCGTACGGTGAAGGCCAAGGCCGCCGTCGCCAAGAAGCCGGTTCGCCGCACCACCGCCCGCAAGGCAGCCTGATCCTGGAGCAATAACGCATGGCGACCCGCCCCGACGCTACCGCAAGCCTGAAAAAGAAGAAGGCGGCGGCGCCTGCGAAGAAAGCTCCCACGGCCAGGAAGGCCCCCTCAGCCAAAAAGACGGTTGCGGCGGCGAAGAAAAAAACTGCTGCTGTCACACCCAATGCACCGCCGAGCCCCAAGGCCGTCGGTGAAGGCCTGCTGCGCGCAGGCCTCAAGGTACTCGGCAACGTGCGCGACGACGTTGCCAAGCGCCAGGCTAACGTGATCGAGGGGCTGCTGGGCATCGGCCAGGGCAAGCCCGACGCGGCCGCTGCGGCCAAGGCGGCCGTTCCGCGCGGCTTTCCGAGCCTCGACAGCTTTGGCCTCCGCAAATTCGAAGACGTCTTCGACCAGCGCGTTGCCACGGCCCTTCAGCGGCTAGGCATGCCCAGCGCCGAAGAGGTGCAAGCCTTGCGCGAAGAAGTGGCCCGGCTGCACGAACGCCTTGCGCAACTCGAGCCCAAGAACGCCGGCCCGCGCGGCAGCGGCAAGCGCTGAGCCTCGGCCCAGCGAAGCACCGACGCACGCAGCAGCCGGTTGTGGCCAGTTCCAACACCACGCGCGATCGCATCCTGCAGGCCAGCCTTGCGCTGTTCAACGCGGAAGGCCTCGCGGCGGTGTCCACGCACAAGATCGCGGCCGAGCTCGGCATGAGCCCGGGCAACCTGCACTATCACTTCAAGGCCAAGCAACTGATCGTCGAGTGGCTGTTCCGCCGCTTCGAGCAGCGGCTCGAGGTGCTCGACGGGTCTTCCGGTGCAATCACCGCCATCGACGACCTCTGGCTGGCGCTGCACCTGCGCTTCGAAGCCATCGACCAGTACCGGTTCATCTATCGCGACATGGCCTTCCTGGCCAGCGAATACCCCGCACTCGGCCAGCGCGCGCAGGCGCTCACCGCGCAGAACCTACTGGCGGCGCAAGCGCTCTGCGAAGGACTGGTGGCCTCGGGCGTCATCGAGACCAGCGCCGAGCAGGCGCGCATCCTCGCGCTGCAGATGGTCTTCACCACCACCTGCTGGCTCTCGTTCGAACGCCTGGTGCCGGGGCGCGACGCGCTGGCGCAGGCCGACCCCGGATTGGCGGCTTTTTACACGCTCACCTTGATTTCCCCGTATGTTTCGAGCGAATCGAGGGCTTACCTTGATTACCTGCGAGGCAAATACCTCGGATAAACATCGCAGTTGTCCGACGAGCCAGTGAAACTTTGGTTCGCCATGCTCGCTCCATAGAACAAAGACCGCAAAGGAAAGCTGCCCTCATGACCACCGCAACCCGAGAACCCATCGCGCCGCCATCGGGCCTCTTGCTGCTGGCCGAAGCGCGCGCCCTCTGGGAAACGGGCGCGGGCATCGCCATGTGGCCGCTGCTGCAACTCACGCCGCGCGGCGACGGGCATCCGGTGCTCGTGCTGCCCGGCCTCGTGGCGGGCGACGGCTCCACGCTGGTGCTGCGCCGCTACCTGTGCAGCCGCGGCTACGACGCGCGCGGCTGGGGCCTGGGCCGCAACTTCGGCCCGCGCCAGGGTGTGGAAGACGGCATGGTTGCGCTCCTCAAGTCGCTGCACGAGCAAAGTGGGCAAAAGGTCAGCGTGATCGGCTGGAGCCTGGGCGGCGTCTATGCGCGCCTCCTGGCGTCGGCACAGCCGGACCTGGTGCGCAACGTCATCACCCTCGGCAGCCCGTTCTCCGGCAGCCCGCGCGCCACCAACGCCTGGCGCGTGTACGAGGGCGTGAGCGGGCAGAGCTCGCACGACCCGCGCCGCATGAAGTTCGTGCAGCCGACGCCGCCGGTGCCCACGACCTCGATCTTCAGCCGCACCGACGGCGTTGTCGCGTGGCGCTGCAGCATCGAGAAGTCTGGCCCGCAGGCAGAAAACATCGAGGTGGTGGCGAGCCATATGGGGCTTGGGGCGCATCCCGCGGTGCTCTATGCATTGGCCGATCGCCTTGCGCAGCCGGAGGGCGAGTGGAAGCCGTTCAACCGCGGCTTGCTGGGGCCGCTGGTCTATCCCGATCCGGACCGCAAGGTCTAAGTTCGCTGTGGCGGGGCTATGCCCCCGCCCAGACGTCGAGCACGTAGCGCTGGTCGGCAATCATCTTGTCCATCCACGCCTGGCTGTCTTGGCCATGCTCCCTCGCCAGGTCGGCAAGGGTGCGCCGCACATCGGGCTCCATGCGCGAACCGTCGCCGCACACGTAGATCACCGCGCCCGCTTCGAGCAGCTTCCACACGGCCGCGCCCTGTTCGCGAATCAAGTCCTGCACATAGACCTTGCGCTCGCCCGCGCGCGAGAACGCGGTGTGCAGCGTCATGAGCCCGCGGTGCGACCAGGCCTCGAGCTCCTCGGCATAGATGAAATCCTGCTCAGGGTGCCGGCAGCCGAAGAAAAGCATCGCGTCGCCCAGCGCTTCGCCGCGCTCGACTTGTGCCGCGCGCTCCTGGATGAAGCCGCGGAACGGCGCCAGCCCGGTGCCGGGCCCGACCATGACGAGCGGGCGCTGCGGGTCTTCAGGCAGGCGGAACCCCTCGGCCGTGGTTTCGCGAATCACGCCGTGCACCGTGTCGCCCGCTTCCGCGCGCGCAAGGTAGTTGGAGCACACGCCTTCGAAGGTGCCGTTGCCCGAAAGCGCGGGTGCGCTCACCACGCCCACCGTGACGCTGCAGCGCCCCGGCGTCATCGTCGGTGAGGACGAGATCGAGTAGTAGCGCGGGGAAAGCGGCGACAGCATTTCGAGGAACACCGCGAAAGGCACCTGGCAGGCGCGGTGCTCTTCGAGCAGGTCGAGCAGCGACCTGCGCTTGTGCAGCACCTCGGCCTTGTAGGTGGCCTGAGAGGCATCGTCGCTGCCTGACAGCGCAGCGAGCTTGGGCTTGGTGAACGGGCACTCGGTGTGGGCCGCCAGCGTGGCGATCTGTTTGCGCGTGGCCACGTCCTGCAGTTCGACGTAATCGCCGAGCAGGCGATCGACCGCGATGACCTGATCGACCGGCAAGGCCGTCTTGCGTCCTGGAGCGGCCTGCAGCCGCACATGCGCGGAGCGGTCGAACCCGAAGCGCGCCATCGCGCGCTCCACCTGGGCGGGGCTGTTGCGCGGCACCACGCTCAGGTGGTCGCCGGGTATGTAGTTCACGCCCTCGGGCAGCATCAGCTCGACGTGGCGCGTGGATCGGCCGCTCTCGGTGTCGCTGCCGGGGTTCTGCAACTCGCGGTTCTCGATCACGCGCAATGCCACCGCGCCCAGCGCATCGACGAGCGCGTTCTTCTGCGGCGGGGGCAGCTCCTCGAGCGTGTAGAGCGGCTCAGCCTCGGCCGGCGTGTCGGCGCCGGATTGAATGCCGAAGGCTTTCACCAGCTGCGGCCAGAGCGCATCGCTCCAGTCCTGGAATGCGCCGTCCATGTCTTCGCGCGCATCGCCTTCGCCGCGCGGATGCACGCGCGTGGCGCCGAGCGCTTCGAGCCGCTCGTCGATGCGGCGCGGCACCGCCTGGTAGGTGGCGGCCCAGTCGGTGTTGCCGCAGCCGAAGACACTGAAGCGCACGCCGTTGAGCGAATCGTCGGCCTTGTCGAGCCAGCGATGGAACTCGGCGGCGTTGTCGGGCGCCACGCCGTTGTACGAGGCGCAGACGACGGCCACGGCGCCGCTGGCGGGCAGCCGCTCGGCGTAGTCGTCGAGCGAAGCCACCTGGGTCGAGAAGCCGCGCAGTTCGCCGGCTTCGGCCAGCTGGCGCGCCAGGTCTTCGGCCGTGCCGAGGTTGGAGCCCTGCAGCACCAGCAGCGAGGTGCCGTGCCGTTGAGCCTGCGGCTTGCGCGCGACGGGTTGGATTGGCGTTGCAGGGGTGGTGGCCGCATCGCCGTTGCTGCGCGGTCGCGTGGCCGGGTCACGCAGCAGCGCCTTGATCTTGAAGTTCTCCGGCTTGATCGTCAGCGCTTCCTTGATCTTGAGCTTGTAGCCCGTGTGATCGACCAGCGTGAAGCGCTGCAGGATCATGCCCAGCGTGAGCACCGCTTCCTGCGTCGCAAACTGGCGCCCGATGCAGGCGCGCTGCCCGTTGCCGAAGGGCTTGAAGGCGTTCACCGGACGCTCGCGCTCGGCTTCGCGGCTGAAGTTTTCCGGGTCGAACTGGTCGGCGTTCTCACCCCAGATGCCTTTGTCACGATGCAGCGCCAGCGCATGCATGATGATCATGTTGTTCTTCTTGATCGTGTACTGCCCGCCGATGGTCGTGTCTTCCTTCGCGCGCATCGAGATCGCGGGCGCGGTCGGGTACAGGCGCAGGGCCTCCTTCAGCACCTGCATCACGTACTGCAGGCGGTTGACCTGCGCATACGTCGGTTTCTGTGAAGTGTCGGGCCCGAACACGCTGTCGACCTCGGCCTGCGCCTTGGCCAGCGCCTCGGGGTTCTTCAGCAAAAAGTAGATCGCGAACGAAAGCAGGCCGCTCGTGGTCTCGTGCCCCGCAATGAGAAACTCGATGCACTCGTCGCGGATCATCTTGTCGGTGAGCTTCTCGCCGCTCTTCTTGTCGACGCCCGCGATCATGTAGCTCAGCAGGTCGGGCTTGGTCGCGATGTCGGCACCGCTCGCGCGGCGCTCCTCGATGATGTCTTCCACCATCTTGTGCATGAAGCGGATGTCTTTTCGCTGCTGGGCGAGCTCCTTCTTGAGCATCAGCTCTTCGAGCGGCAGGCCACGGCGGTTCTGCACGGTTTCGAGCGTGCGCACCATCGCATCGACGAAGGGATGAAAGCCCTCGCGATAGAACGAATTGAAGCGGTAGCCGAATCCGCACAGGCCGATGGTGTCGAGCGTGAGCGCCGTCATGTCGCGCACCACGTCCACCTCTTCGTCGAAGTTCAGGCGCTCCCACTTGGTGACCAGCTGGTCCGCGATGTCCAGCATCATCGGGTGGTAGGCCTGCATCGCGCGCTGGCTGAAGTTGGCCAGGAGGATGTTGTGCGGCTTGGACCAGGTTTCCTCGTGCGTATCGGAGGTGAAGAGCCCGTGCGATGCGGCCCGCAACCGGCGCAGCGCGCCGCGCGTGCTCTTGTCGAAGCGCGCCTCTTCGCAGAGCTCGTCGACCAGCGCGGGCGACGACACCACGATCACCGGCATGCCCGGCATGTCGAGCCAGTAGATGCCGCCGAGTTCCTGCGCGATCCTCCACATGTCGAGCACGGGAGAGTCCGATCCGATCGACAGCAGGTTGCCGACGAACGGCTTCTTTGCAGGATGCGGGATCGGATGGAGCGAGTTCTTGCCTGCCATGGGTTCTTGTGCCTTTGGTATGGACCCGCTTCGGAGATCCGGGGTGTGACACCCGGAGTATCTCGACCGCACGGGTGCGCGGCAGGACGGGGTTTCCCTTAGGAGGCCCCATGCATGGCGCTTCAGCCGCCGGGGCGGACCATCTTGCAGTCGGTGCCCTGGGCCAGCTCGTTCCCGGTATAGACCGCGTCGGTGCGGAAGCCATAGTTGGTGCCTTCCCAACCCGACTTGACACTCTTGCCATCGACCGGCGCGATCGTGTTGACCACCTGCGGCAACAGCAGCTGGTGGTCCTCGGCGCGCATGCGGATGGGCCCCACTACCGAATCGAAGGTCATGTCTTCGAGTGCGGTGGCCACCTTCACCGTGTCGGTGCTGCCGGCCTTGTTGATGGCGGCGGCCAGCAGGCGCGGCGTGAAGTCGATGCGCGGCGACAGGAAATCCTTGCCCGTCTTGGCCTTGTAGGTCTTGGCGAGCGCATCGACCCGCGGCGTGTCGGCCTGGCCCGGATGCCATTCGGCAACCCAGGTCAGCTGCCCCAGCTTGGCCTGCGACACCGCCAGCACCGTGCCGGGCACCGAGCCCGCGCTGTGGTTGAAGTAGCGCAGGTTGTAGCCCGCATCGCCCGCGGCCTTGAGAAGCAGGGTCATGTCCTGCCCCCAGTTGCCGGTAATGACCGAGTCGGCCCCGCTTTGCTTGATGTTCGCGATGTAGGGCGAGAAGTCTTTCACGCGGCCGATGGGGTGCAGTGTTTCGCCGACGAACTGCACGTCGGGCCGCGCGAGGCCCACGAGCTGGCGCCCGTAGCTCGCCCATTGCTTGCCGTGGGCATAGTCCTGGTTCAGCAGGTAGACCTTCTTCACGTCGGGCGTCTTCTTGATGTAGTTGGCCAGCGCCTTCATCTTCATCGCAGTATTGGCCTCGGTCTGGAAGTGCCAGAAGCTGCAGGTCTTGCCCGTCATCTCGGGGTCGATCGAGGAGTGGTTCAGTACGATCAGCTCCTTGCCCGGATTGCGCTGGTTCCAGCGCGCCACCGACTGCACGAGCGCGGTGACCACCGACGAGCCTGAGCCGCCCGTGACGATGGCCTTGGCGCCCTGGTCGATGGCCGCCTGCAGCGCGCTCTGGCTTTCCTGCGCCGAGAGCTTGCTGTCGAACTGCAGCAGCTGCAGCTTGGTGCCGCCGAGCACGCCGCCCTTGGCGTTGATCTCCTCGATGGCGTATTGCACGTGCATGAGCATCAGTTCGCCCACGTTCGCGAAAGGGCCTGACAACGGGTCGATATAGGCGATCTTGTAGGTTGACTGCTGGGCCTGTGCTGCGCCGGAAAGGGCCAGCAGCGAGGCGAGGGCGATGGGCGCCAATGGCGCGCGACTGAACTTGAGCATGTCCGTCTGTCTCCGGTGTCGTTGGTAAAACTTCCGCGGAGGGCGCGCGATGCGCCTTTCGCTTCAACGCGATTCTTTGGCGCTGCGCAAGCCGATCACGCGGCTCGCCAGCTTGGTGAGCTCGGCCACCACTTCCTCGGGCGAGAGGCGGCCGTCCGGCCGGTACCAGCTGTAGAGAAAACCCGGCAGGCTGCAGGCGGCCAGCGCGGTGATCTTGGTCTCGGTGAAATCCAGGTCGCCGTCGCGCCGGGCTTCTTCGAGCAGCGGGCAGAGCAGGTCGTAGAAGTGATGCGCGAGCTTCTTCTGCGCGGCGACGTATTCGGGCCGGTACACCTGCGGCTCGCGGTACGCAAAGAAGGCGCAGGGGTGATGCGCGATGGTGGCGCGTATCAGCCGCTCGATGCCTTCGAGCACCTTCTCGCTCGCGCGGCGCGGATCGCTCGCCGCGAAGTCGAGCGACGTAAAGCAGTCGACCGTGGGGCGCCAGGAGAGCGTTTCGAAGATCTCCTGCTTGTCGCGAAAGTAGTAGTACACGAAGGGCTTGGTCACGCCCAGCGCGCGAACGATCTGCGCCATGGTCGTGTTGGCATAGCCCTGCGCCGCAAAGAGCTGAGCGGCGGCCTGCAGGATGCGCTCGCGCTGCAGGTCGGTGCCCTGCGTGGCCGCGCGCTGGCGGCCCGTGCCCTGGGGCTGGTGCGCCTGCGCAGTGCCCTTGCCAGAGGGTTTTTGCCGTGTCGCCGAAGTTATACCCATGGGTAGGATTGTTGGTGCACCATGCGCTCGTTGGCAAGCGTCCGCCCCGCACGGGCGGCTATCGATAACCCTGAGAAAGTGACGCCATGGAGACATTGCCCGATCGCCCGCAACAGCCCCTGCACGAGTACCTGCGCGCCCATGCGCGAGAGCGCGCCGACGCCGCCGCTTGCATCTGGTACGGCCATGCCATGACGTGGTCACAGCTCGACCGCGCGAGCGACGCCTTCGCGGCCCGGCTGCAGGCCATCGGCGTGAAGAAGGGCGAGCCGGTGGTGCTGTTTCTCAACAACTGCCCGCAGTACCTGGTCGCGCATTACGGCATCCAGAAGATCGGCGCCATCGTTTGTCCGTGCAGTCCGCTCAACAAGGAGCACGAGCTGGCCTACCAAGTCAACGACCTCGGTGCGCGAGCGATCGTTGCCGCCGCGCCGCTATTGCCGGTGGTGCGAAAGGTGCAGCCGGAGAGTGCGCTCGCGCACGTGTTCGTGGTGCACTACGCCGACCTGCTGCCCGAGCAGCCCACGCTCGACTTGCCCGCCGAACTGGCGGCCGAGCGCGATGCCGCGCGCAGCGTGCCTGCGGACTACGAAGACTTCCTGGACGTGATGCAAAGCGGCGCCGTGCCGCAACCCGTGGCCATTGATCTCGATGACGTGGCGCTCATGACCTACACCTCGGGCACCACGGGGCTTCCGAAGGGCGCCATGCTGAGCTATGGCAACGCACTCTTCAAGACGCGCGCGGCGTCCGACTGCAACAGCGTGGCAAGCAGCGACGTGCTGCTGTCGATTCCACCGCTCTATCACATCGCTGGCATGCTGATGGGTGTGAACGTGCCAGTGCTCAGCGGCGCGGCGTCGGTGCTGCTGCATCGCTTCGATCCGCGCGCCGTGCTGCAGGCCATTGCGCAGTACAAGGTGAACTGGTGGTACAGCATCGCGCCGATGAACGTGGCCTGCATGCAGGTGCCCGACATCGCGACCTTCGATCTCTCGAGCCTTCGGCGCAATCCGGTCACGAGCTTCGGCATCACTTTCACCGAATCGCTGGCCGCGCAATGGCGCTCGCATGCGCCCAACTGCACGTCGTTCGAAGCCGCGTACGGGCTCAGCGAAACCCACACCTGCGACACCTACACGCCGCACCATTCGCCGCGCTGGGGCACGCAGGGCATTGCGGTGCCGGGCGTGACCATCCGCATCGTCGACACCGAGACGCAAGCCGACCTGCCCACCGGCGAGGTTGGCGAGATCGTGCTGACCAGCCCCGGCTGCTTCAAGGGCTACTGGAACAAGCCCGAGGCCACGGCCGCCACGCTGCGGAATGGCTGGGTGCACACCGGGGACATCGGCAAGCTCGACGCGGACGGCTACCTCACCTTCATGGGCCGCATCAAGGAGATGATCAAGGTCTCGGGCTATAGCGTGTTTCCGGAGCAGGTCGAGACCATTCTCATGAAGCATCCCGCCGTGGCGCAGGCGGCCGTCATCGCGCAGCCCGATCCCGAGAAGGGCGAGGTGGTCAAGGCCTTCATCGTGCGCAAGCCCGGCGCCACGCTCGACGCCGACGCGCTCATCGCCTGGTCGCGCGACAACATGGCGAGCTACAAGGCACCGCGCGCCGTGAGCTTTATCGATGCGTTGCCGACCACTGGTGCCGGCAAGGTGCTGCGCCGGCTGCTGAAAGACAAGACCTGAAAGGCCTCTCTTGTTCTCCAAGATCCTGATTGCCAACCGCGGCGAGATTGCCGTGCGGCTGGTGCGCGCGCTGCGAGACCTGGGCGTTGCGAGCGTGGCGGTGCATGCGCGCGACGACGCGTCCGCGCTGCATGCGCAGCTTGCCGATACGGCGGTGGCACTCGAGGCAACGGGCCCGTCGGCCTATCTCGACATTGCGGCCTTGATCGGCATTGCGAGCGTGCAAGGCTGCGACGCGGTACATCCCGGCTACGGCTTCCTGAGCGAGCGCGCCGACTTCGCAGAGGCTTGCGCCGAAGCCGGCCTGGTCTTCATCGGCCCGACGGCCGAGCAGTTGGCGCTGTTCGGCGACAAGGCACGCGCACGTGCGCTCGCGACGGAGTGCGACGTGCCGGTGATGCCTGGCAGCGCGGGCGCGGTGACGCTTGCAGAGGCGCAGGCGTTTTTTGCCGAACAGAATGCGCAGGGCGCGGGCGTAATGATCAAGGCGATCGGCGGCGGTGGCGGGCGCGGCATGCGCGCGGTGCTCCATGCGGGCGAGTTGCCCGAAGCCCACGCGCGCTGCATGTCTGAAGCCAAGGCTGCCTTCGGTGTCGAGGGCGTGTATGTCGAGCGCCTGATGCGCAATGCACGCCATATCGAAGTGCAGGTTCTGGGCGATGGGCAGGCCGTGGCCAGCCTCGGCGAGCGCGAATGCACCTTGCAGCGGCGCTTCCAGAAGCTGGTGGAAATTGCGCCGAGTCCTTCGCTGCCCGATGCATTGCGTGCGCAGGTCACGCAGGCGGCGCTCCGCATGGCCAAGGCCGTGGGCTATCGCGGCCTGGGTACTTTCGAATTCCTGGTCGATGCCGAGTCGCCCACGCTTCCCTTCGTCTTCATCGAAGCCAACCCGCGGCTACAGGTCGAGCACACGGTGACCGAAGCCGTGACCGGGCTCGACCTGGTGCAGTTGCAGATCGCGGTGGCCGCCGGCAAGACCCTGGGCGCGCTCGGCGTCGACGTGGACCGCACCGCACCGCAGCGCGGCTTCGCGGTGCAATGGCGCATCAATGCCGAGACGCTCGATGCAGAGGGCAATGCGCGGCCTTCGGGTGGCGCACTGGCGCGCTTCGATCTGCCGGCGGGGCCGGGCGTGCGCGTCGACACGCATGGCTATGCGGGGCTTGCGCCTTCGCCGCACTACGACACGTTGCTTGCCAAGCTCATCGTGCATTCGCCCTCGACCAACTTCGCCGATGCGCTGCGCCGCTCGCTGCGCGCGCTGGACGAATGCCACATCGACGGCATCGCCACCAATCTTGCGCTGCTGCGTGCCATCGCGATGCGGCCCGAGTTCGCGAGCCAGTCGGTGCACACGCGCTTCGTGGAGGCGCATCTGGGCGATCTGGTGGCCTCGGCGGCCGCGTTAGAAAACAAGCGGACAAAAAAGATAGCGCCGGTTTTCGATGCAAGCGCACAGGCCCTGAGCGCTTTGGAAGAAACCGACGGCCTGACGGTCAAGTCGCCGATGCCAGCAAAGCTGGTGCAGTTCGAAGTGTCCGTGGGCGACGTGCTACCGGCCGGTGCGCAGCTTGGCGTGCTCGAGGCCATGAAGATGGAGCACCTGCTGCACGCACCCACGGCAGGGAGGGTGGTGGCACTGCTGGCCGAACCGGGCGATTACCTCGTCGAGGGCCAGTCGCTGGTGCGGCTTGAGCCGGTCGACGCGCAGGCGGTCGAAGCCGAGGCACTCGCCGAGCACGACCTCGATACTGTCCGCCCCGACCTGCAGAAGGTGATCGACCGCCATGCGTTCACGCTCGATGCCAACCGCGGCGCGGCCGTCGCCAAGCGGCACGCGCAGGGCGGCCGGACCGCGCGCGAGAACATCGCCGACCTGTGCGACACCGCATCGGACCCCGGCAACTTCATCGAATACGGCGCACTCGCCATTGCAGCTCAAACGCGGCGCCGCACGCTCGAAGACCTGATCGCCAACACGCCGGCCGACGGCATGGTCACGGGCGTCGGCAGCATCAATGCGAAGCAGTTCGGCCCCGAGGTATCGCGCTGCGCCGTGCTGGCCTACGACTACACGGTGCTCGCCGGTACGCAAGGCATGCGCAACCACCACAAGACCGACCGGCTGCTGGCGGCGGCGCACCAGCTCAAGCTGCCGGTGGTGCTGTTTGCCGAAGGCGGCGGCGGTCGGCCGGGCGACACCGACATGCCCATCGTCGCAGGCCTCAACAACCACACCTTCAGTCAGTTCGCGGCGCTGTCGGGCAAGGTGCCGGTGGTGGGCATCGTGCATGGCCGCTGCTTCGCGGGCAACGCAGCGCTGCTGGGTTGCGCCGACGTGATCATCGCCACCAAGGGCAGCAACATCGGCATGAGCGGCCCCGCGATGATCGAGGGCGGAGGGCTCGGCACTTTTGCGCCGGAGCAGATCGGCCCGAGCAGCGTGCAGTCGCGCAATGGCGTGATCGACATCCTGGTCGAAGACGAAGCTGCGGCGGTGGCTGCCGCAAAACAATACCTCTCGTACTTCCAGGGACCGACCACCGGCTGGCATGGCGCCGATCCGCGCATGCTGCGCCACGTGGTGCCCGAGAACCGGCTTCGCGTGTACGACGTGCGCGCCGCGATGCGCGGCGTGGCCGACACGGGCTCTCTACTCGAACTGCGCGCCGGCTTCGGCGCGGGCATCGTCACCGCGCTCGCGCGCATCGAGGGCAAGCCGGTCGGGCTGATGGCCAACAACCCGCATCACCTCGGCGGCGCCATCGACGTCGATGCCGCGGACAAGTCCGCGCGCTTCATGCAGCTGTGCAACGCACACGGGTTGCCGATCGTCTCGCTGTGCGACACGCCCGGATTCATGGTGGGGCCGGAGATCGAGGCACAGGCCCAGGTTCGCCACGTGTGCCGCATGTTCATGGTGGCTTCCCATCTGCGCGTGCCCTTTTTCGCCGTGGTGCTGCGCAAGGGCTATGGCCTGGGGGCGCAGGCCATGACGGCCGGCGGCTTCGATGCGCCGGTGTTCACGGTGGCCTGGCCCACGGGCGAATTCGGTGCCATGGGGCTCGAAGGTGCGGTGCGCCTGGGCTACCGCAAGGAGCTTGCTGCGGTGACCGAAGGCGCCGAGCGCGATGCGTTGTTCAAGAAGCTCGTGGCGCAGCAGTACGCCAATGGCGAGGCGATCCACATGGCGCAGACGCTGGAGATCGATGCGGTGATCGATCCCGCGGAAACCCGCACTTGGCTGGTGCGTGGCCTTGCGTCTGCGACGCGCTCCGCACAGGCCGCCCTGCCTTATGTAGACACTTGGTAACGATGCACTAGACCTCGTCACATGCGAGGGCAAGGGGGCTCCGTACACTGAGTCGCTTTGCGCATGAAACTGGGTTCGCATTGGCTTTCTGTTCTTCGCCAGGGTGTGCTGCGGCATGGAGTGGCCGCGGTCGGTTTCTTGCTGCTGGCCGCCGCGGTGGCCGTGCAGGCCGTTCAGCCCACCGCGCGGCCGCGCCAGCCTGCCGAGGCGCAATGGGTCGCTGGATGGGTTGCCGCTCCAGTGGACTTCCGCGAGCTGAGTGCCAACCCGCTCTTCACGGCTGCGGCCCCTCGGCCCGGCGGTGACACGTTCCGCGGACAAACGGTGCGTCAGCAGTTCGAGTCCGCGCTCGGTGGCGACCGTGTTCGCATCCGTTTCTCCAACCGGTTCGGCAAGGCGCCCTTGCGCATTGCCGCGGCGAGCGTGGCGCGCAGCACCGGCGGCGGCGCGATTTCGCCGTCGACGGTGCGGGTCCTGCGCTTCGGCGGGCGCGCGAACGCGGTCATCGCACCGGGTGCCGAAATCTGGAGCGACGGCGTCGACCTGAAGGTCGAGCCCGGGCAGGCGGTGGCGGCGAGTGCCTTCTTCGACCGCCCCGCGCCTTTCGCGACCGTTCACTTGCAGGCGGCCGATGCGAGCTGGGTGGTCGGCGGCAACGCCATCTCTGCTGCCACGCTCCCCAATGCCGAGCCGTTGCCGCTCAATCACGTGGTGACGGGGCTCGACGTGATGACCTCGCAGCCGACGCGGGCAGTGGTCGCATTCGGCGACTCGATCACCGCGGGCGGCGGCGAGGCGGGCGATGGCTCGTACCCCGACCTGCTTGCCACGCGGCTGCGCAGCAGTCCCACGGCGGCGCAGCCGGTGTCGGTGCTCAACGCGGGCATCGGCGGCAATCGGCTGCTGGTCGACGGGATCGGCCCCAACGGCCTTTCGCGCTTTGCACGCGATGCCCTCGGGCAGTCGGGCGTGACGCACGTGATCGTGCTGCTCGGCACCAACGACATCGGCCGCAGCGTGTTCGTGGGGTTGCCGGGGCGGCCGACGCCGGAACACGAGGTGGCGACCGCTGCGCGCATCACCGACGGCCTGCAGCAGTTGATCAAGCAGGCCCGCGCCAAGGGCGTGAAAGTGCTGATCGGCACCGTGCCGCCGTTCAAGAACACGCCCTACTGGGCAGAAAGTTCCGAGGCCATGCGCGGCGAAGTGAACCGCTGGATCCGCAGCCGCCAGGACCTGGACGGGGTGATTGATTTCGATGCCATCCTGCGCAACCCCGCGGATCCGATGACGCTGAATCCTCTGTACGACAACGGCGACCACCTGCACCCCAACAAGGCGGGCTATGCCGCCATGGCCGCGGCCATCGATCTTCGCGAACTGCAAGAGTGAGTACCAACGAAGGTGTTCATTCCTGCGAAACACCTCTACACAAAGTCCCGTCAAGTGCTTACAGGAGCTTCACATGGCCCCGGCAGCATGAAGGCTCCAACCACTCATGAGGGGACACCCATGAAAAAACTCGCAATCACCCTTTCCATTGGCGCGGCCTCGCTGCTCTCGGTGGGAGGAGGCGCGCTGCTGGTGCCGACTTCCGCCCAGGCGCAGCCTGGGGTCTACGTCGAAGTGCCGCCGCCGCCGCCGCGCTCCGAGCGCATGCCGCCTCCGCGCCGTGGCTACGTGTGGGCTCCGGGGCACTACGAATGGCGTGGTGGACGCCACGTGTGGGTCAGGGGCATGTGGGTGCGGGCCCGCCCGGGCTATGCCTACCGTCCGCCGGAATGGCGCGAACGCGATGGCCGCTGGGAATACCGCCGCGGCGAATGGGACCGTGACGGCGACGGTGTGCCGAACCGCCGCGACCGCCGTCCGGACAACCCTAACCGCAACTGACGCCCCAGGGCGCCGCGCCTAGCGAAATACGACGGTGCGGTGCCCGTTCAGCAGCACCCGGTGCTCGCTGTGCCACTTCACGGCGCGTGCGAGCACCTGGCTCTCGGTGTCGCGGCCGCGGGCCGTGAGGTCTTCGACCGTGTCGGTGTGATCGGCGCGCGCCACGTCCTGCTCGATGATCGGGCCCTCGTCGAGGTCGGCCGTCACGTAGTGGGCGGTGGCGCCGATGAGCTTCACGCCGCGGTCGTGCGCCTGGTAGTAGGGCTTGGCGCCCTTGAAGCTCGGCAGGAACGAGTGATGGATGTTGATGGCCCGGCCGGCCAGGCTCTTGCACAGATCGTTGCTCAGGATCTGCATGTAGCGCGCGAGCACCACGAGTTCGGCGCCCTCGGCCTCGATGATTTCCAGCTGTTTTGCTTCGCCCTGCGCCTTGGTGGCGGCCGTCACGGGAATGTGATGGAAGGGCACGTTGTAGCTGGCGGCCAGTTGGTAGAAGTCGCGGTGGTTCGAGATGATGGCGCGCACGTCGATGGCGAGCAGGCCGCTCTTCCAGCGGAACAGCAGGTCGTTGAGGCAGTGGCCTTCCTTGCTGACCAGGATCACGGTCTTCATCGGCTCGGCCGCTGCGTGCAGTTGCAGGCTCATGCCGAAGCCGGCGCCAAAGGTGGCGAGCTGTTCGCGCAGCGCCGCCTCGGGGTGGTCGCTGCAGGCAAAGCGCACGCGCATGAAGAACAGGCCCGTGTCGTGGTCGTTGTACTGGGCGGCTTCCTCGATGTTGCCGCCGCGTTCGAGCAGGAAACCTGAAACGGCATGCACGATGCCCGTCCGGTCGGGGCAGGAGAGGGTCAGGATGTAAGCGGGCGTAGTGGTCGTCATGAGGGGCACGATTGTCGCAGGGGTGCCAGAATGCCGCTTTTCAGTGCGCGTTAAGCAGGAGCAATCGATGGCTTATCAGGACTTCAACATGGGCAACCAGTGGTTGCCCTTCACTCCAAACCGCCACTTCCAGAAAGACCCTCGCGTTTTCGTGGCGGCCGACGGCATGGAGTTCACCACGCACGACGGCAAGAAGGTGATCGACGGCATCTCGTCGCTGTGGTGCGTGGGCGCGGGCCACAACAGGAAGCCGATCAACGAAGCCATCAAGAAGCAGCTCGACACGCTCGACTACGCCACGGCCTTCCAGGTCAGCAACGACAAGGCGTTCAAGGCGGCGGAGATGATCGCGTCGATGGCGCCGGGCGACCTCAACAAAGTGCTGTTCTGCAACTCCGGCAGCGAGGCGGCCGACACCTCGATGAAGGTGGCGCTGGCCTACCACCGCGCGCGCGGGGAGGGGCACCGCAACGTGTTCATCGGCCGCGAGAAGGGCTACCACGGTGTGGGCTTCGGCGGCATGTCGGTGGGCGGCATTCCGGGCAACCGCAAGGTGTTTGGTTCGGCCTTCTTGCCGCGCGTGGACCACATGCGCTTCATCCATGATCCGGTGAACCACGCCTACATCCACAACGAGGAGCCGGTGTGGGCCGAAGACCCGCTGGTCGAACTCGAAACGCGCATCCTGCCGCTGCACGACCCGAGCAACATCGCAGCGATCATCGTCGAGCCGGTGGCCGGTTCGGCCGGCTGGTACCTGCCGCCCAAGGGCTACCTGCAGAAGCTGCGCGCCATCTGCGACAAGCACGGCATCCTCCTGATCTTCGACGAGGTCATTACCGGCTTCGGCCGCATGGGCACCAACTTCGCGTCGGACTACTACGGCGTGGTGCCCGACATGCTGAACTTTGCCAAGTGCGTGACCAACGGCGTGATTCCGCTCGGCGGCGTGATCTGCCGCGACAAGCTGTACGACGCGATGATGAAAACCGACGCGCCCGAGCACGTGGTCGAGTTCTTCCACGGCTACACCTATTCGGGCCATCCGGTGGCCTGCGCCGCGGCCATTGCCACGCTCGACCTGTTCAAGCAGGAGAACCTGTTCGCCCGCGCCGGCGACATGGGCAAGGTGCTGGGCGATGCATTCCACAGCACCTTCAAAGGCCTGCCGAACGTGGTCGGGATCCGCAGCCTCGGCCTTGCCGCGGCGGTGGAGCTCGCACCCATTGCCGGCACGCCGGGCAAGCGCGCCTACGACATTTTCCTGGACTGCTTCCACAAGGGCGCGCTGGTGCGGCCCGCGGGCGACGTGCTGGTGATTGCGCCGCCGTACATCGTGGAGAAGCAGCACATCGACACGCTGGTCAACACGCTGGCGGATTCGATCAAAAAGTTTGCCTGAGCCGCATCGCGCAGGCTACTTGATGCGGATTCCCGCGCAGTAATCCTTGGGCGGCAGCGGGGGCGTGCGCCAGACAGCGTCGTACGCACCCTTGTTGGCTTCGTCCTCGTCCGGCGATTCGCCGGCCTGCAGCCGCACGGCCTTGACCGACACATCGGTCGGCAGGTGCTGCGGCACGCCCAGCACCTTGGTGGCGTGGCCCGCGCCGCTGATCAGCAGAACCGTCTTGCCCGGCTGGCGGGCCTTGACGATGGCCTGCGCCATGGCGCGGTCGCGACCCACCTGGATGCGCGTCATCGGCACGATCTGGGCCTCGGGCAGGAGCTTGCAATGGCCTTCCCGTACGGCGTCCTGCTGGGCGGTGTAAGCCTCGCCGTTCAACTGCACGTCGAGCGAGACGTCCGTCATTGCATTTTTCATCCGTGCGCGCGGCAGGTTGGCGCCGATGACCGGCACGCCGGCGCGCACCGCGGCCATCACTACCGGGCCGTAGCTCCGCCAGGGCCAGGCCTTGTCGTTCCAGCCGAGCGCGGCCTGTGCCTGCGCATCGGTGGCCGTGGTGTCGAGGCGGGCGGTGCTGTTGCCTTCCTCGGCCATTTCGAGCAGAAGCGCGGCCAGCTTGCCTTGGCCCGCCAGCGCTTCGACGGTTTCCCGCTCGATCGCGTGGTGCTCCGGGGCGTCGTGCTGCTCGCCCAGGATCAGCACGTCCGCGGGTAGCAGCGCCGCGGCACGGCGCGCCACAGGCGCATTGGGACCGTCGAAGAAGGCGGTGCACCCTGCCAGCGCAATGGCTGCGGCAACGACCGCGAGCAAGGGCAATCGGGTGGCCCGCGCGGGGGAGAGTTGGCATCGCATCGCGCCATACTATGCGTTGGCGCCCGCACGCCGTGCCGTCCATTTCCGCTTTTTACTGTGGTGTCTTTCCGTTTTCCGGTTCGCGTGCTGGCCACGCTGTTGCTTGCACTCGCCGCGGCGGCGCTCTGCCTCGCCTTGCGCACGCCCCTTCCGTGGATGATCGGGCCGCTGCTCGCGGTGTCGCTGGCATCGATCGCGGGTGCGCCCACCGCCAGCTATACGCCGCTGCGCAATGCCGGCCAATGGGCCATCGGCACCGCACTGGGGCTTTACTTCACGCCGCAGGTGGTTGCGCTGGTGGCCGGCGTCTGGTGGGCGATTGCACTTGCCATTGTCTGGGCCTTGCTGCTGGGCTGGGGCTTCGGGCGCTGGCTGCACGGGCTGCACGCCAGGCACATGCCGCACGTGCCGGCGAAATCCATGAGGGCGACGACTTACTTCGCCGGTGCAATCGGCGGTGCGTCGGAGATGACGCTGCTGTCCGAATCGGCCGGCGCACGCACCGATCTGGTGGCCGCGGCGCACAGCCTGCGCCTGGTGGTGGTGACCATCGCGATTCCGTTCGCCATGCAGTGGAGCGGGCTGCACGGGCTCGAAATCAACCCGCCCATGGTGCGCGAGGTGAATCCCGCCGGGCTCCTGCTGCTGGCGCTGGCCACGGGCATCGGCGGTCTCGCGATGCGTGCGCTGGGCCGCACCAACCCCTGGTTCATGGGGCCGCTGGTGGTGGCGATGGGGTTCACCATTGCAGGCCAGTCGCTTTCGGCTGTGCCCACCTGGATGTCGAACGCCGCGCAGCTCGTGATTGCCGTGAGCCTGGGGGTGCGCTTCAGCCGCGAGTTCCTGCACACGGCGCCGCGCTGGCTGGGGTCGGTGGCGCTGGGCACCGCCGCCATGCTGGTGCTGTGCGCAGGTGCTGCCTGGCTGCTGGCTTGGGCCACGGGCCTCCATCCCGCCACGATGATCCTGGCCGCCTCGCCGGGAGGCATTGCGGAAATGTCGATCACCGCCAAGGTGCTGCAGTTGGGGGTGCCCGTGGTGACGGCGTTCCAGGTGTGCCGGCTGGTGGCGGTGCTGCTCCTGGTCGGGCCGATGTACCGGTGGATCTACGGGCGGAAATAACCGGCTCGGCCTGAAAAGGACACAAAAAAAGCGCCCATTTGGGCGCTTTTTTGCAGGTTGCGGGGCGGACTTCAGTGCACCAGCACCGGCGTGTGGGCCAGCTCGGCATAACCCTCGAGCGTGTCCTCGACCTCTTCCTGGGTCGGCGTGTTGAGCTGCCAGGCGGTAATTTGTTGCTGGAACAGTTCGGCCCAGGAACCGTCGAGGTAGACCTCCTTGCCGGAGCGCTTGTCGACGATCTCGAAGCCGTGGCGTTCCAGAACCGGCACATTGGGTTGCGCCGGTGTATCACTTTCGTTCGGCTGCACGTGCACGACGACGAAGGACTCCGAGTCATAGAGCATGTTCATTGCGGGGCCTGTGAGGATGTCGATGGCGTTCATAGGGCTTAGATAGCAATCAACGCGCCAGTTTCAAGAAGCGTTGTCGCATCGCTGTCACAACGGTGTTTCTTTACTTGTTTTGTACGCTCAGCTGGCCGGGCCTGCGGGAAGGGTTTCGCGCAACTGCATGTCGGCGAAATCGCCGTTGGGCTGTGTCAGTTTCATCCGTACCGGTAGGTACCCCATGGCCGGCGCGAGCCAGATTTCGACCTTGTCGTCGAACTCACGCCGAGGGCTGCGCGTGAGCTTGCGCACCGCGTAGTCACCGGCCGGCACCGTCATCTGCTCTTCGCCCTCGATGTTGAAAACCCACACGCCCGCGTCGCGCGGCCCGACCGTCTGGACGGAAATGCGGCTGCCGGCCGGGTAGCGGGCCGGATCGCCGGCCAGCATGCCGCCCAGCTGCATCACCACGCTGAGCCGGTCTTGCGCGCCCGGCAGCAGCGGCACGCTCGGCGCGTTGTTACTGAACATCACCTGTCCCTGGTCGCGCAGGAAATGCGAGGCCACCTCGCCCCTGCGGCTCTCGGAGAAGCGCGCCGGTTCGATGCCGGTGGCCCCGATCTGGCCGGTGCTGTGCTGGCTGCGAATGGTCTTGAACAGGAATTTGAGCGACAGCCGGGCGTCGTAGCTGCTGCCGTCCTGAAGCCAGACCAGGTCGCCGAAAACGCCCTGCATCGGCGAGGCGCCCTGCTGGCCCGTGACGGCGAAGGCCAGCCTCACGGAGCCAGGAATGCGCAAGGCTTCGGGTCCGACCACGTTGCCTGCGGCGGCGGAGGCCGCGCCCGCAGGCTCGCCGGAGACGCCGTTCTCCATGCCGGTGTTGGCCGTGCTGCCTGCGCCGCTAAGTGCGGCGCCTGCCGGGGCGCTGGCCGCAGACTCGGGTGTGGCTGCTCCTGAATCAATAGCATTCTGCGCCGTGAGATCTGGCGCTGGAGACGCAGGCTGTTCCGAAACCTGGGGCGCAGGCTCGGGCTCGGGAGTTTCTGTCGGTCGGGGCTTCGACGGCTCCCGCGGCCGCCGCGGCTTTGGGGGCGGCGGCGGCTTGGCTGCGGCGGACGGCGCCGTGGTCGCGGGTGCCGCCGGTTGTTGTTCTGCAGCTGGCGGCGCGATCACGATGGTGCGCGTGATGAACTTGTTCGCGAGCGGCGAAGGGTCCGGTCCCATGGCGGCCGGCGCCAGCCCCAGCAGCAGCACGTGGACCAGCGCCACCGCCAACGTCAATGCGGCCAGCACCCGCCAGGAAGGGCGACCGGAAGGAACGGTGGATGGCGGCAAGGGGGCGACGAGCGTCGACATGGGGTGGTGGAGTGGGCTCCAGCGCCGAGGTTCACCAAGAGCACCTCGGTACACTGCCGCCCGTTCAACCAGTTTAGTGGGCGCGGCGCCAGCTCTCGTGTTCGCGCCGTGTCCTTCATCACGCATTTGCCATCATGAAACTCGCCACCCTGAAGGACGGCTCGCGCGACGGCCAGCTCGTCGTCGTCTCGCGCGACCTTACGCTCGCCCACTACGCCACCGGCATTGCGAGCCGGCTGCAGCAGGTGCTGGACGACTGGGGCTTCATGAGCCCGCAGCTGCAGGACCTGTACGACGCCGTCAATACGGGCCGGGCGCGCCATTCCTTCCCGTTCGATCCCTCGGTGTGCATGGCGCCCTTGCCGCGCGCCTACCAGTGGGCGGATGGCTCGGCCTACCTGAACCACGTGGAGCTGGTGCGCAAGGCGCGCAACGCCGAGGTTCCTGAAAGCTTCTATCAGGACCCGCTGATGTACCAGGGCGGCAGCGACGACTTCCTCGGTCCGACCGACGATGTGGTCGTGCCCAGTGAAGCCATGGGCATCGACTTCGAGGCCGAGATCGCGGTGATCACTGGCGACGTGAAGATGGGCGCCACGCCTGACCAAGCCCTCGACGGCATCCGCCTGGTAATGCTGGCCAACGACGTGAGCCTGCGCAACCTGATTCCGGCCGAGCTGGCCAAGGGCTTCGGCTTCTTCCAGAGCAAGCCGGCCACCGCCTTCAGCCCCGTGGCCGTGACGCTCGACGAGATCGGCGAAGCCTGGCAGGACGGCCGCGTGCACCTTACGCTGCAAAGCAGCTGGAACGGCCGCAAGGTCGGCATGTGCGACGCCGGGCCCGAGATGACTTTTCACTTCGGCCAGCTCATTGCCCACATCGCCAAGACGCGCAACGTGCGCGCCGGCAGCATCGTCGGCAGCGGCACCGTGAGCAACAAGGGCGTCGAAAGGAATGGCCAGATGGACTGGCCCAAGGGTTACTCGTGCATTGCCGAAAAGCGCTGCATCGAAACCATCCAGGGCGGCGAGCCCGTGACCGAGTTCATGAAGTTCGGCGACACGATCCGCATCGAGATGAAGGGCCTGGACGGCCGTTCGCTGTTCGGTGCGATCGACCAGGAGATCGTGTCGACGAGCGGGCGGCCGAAGGTGGCGCCGGTGTCGCTGGTGAACCCCCAGTCCGAGGACGACGGCGAAGACTGACGCCGCCGTGCGCGGCGGGCATCGCGCCCGGTCTCGCCTTCGCCGTAGCTATCATCCTCCCGCTGCCGTGACGCGGAAACATCCGCGAGCGGCAGTGCGTTCGGCGGCTGCATCCGCGGTCGCCATTCAAACCAAGAAAAACGGGAGTTTCCAATGCGTTATTTGCCTATTGCCGCCGCCGTCGTTGCGGTCTCCGCCCTCGTCGGCTGCGACACCATGAAGAACGCCGACACCGGCGCCCTCACCCAGGCTGGCGGTTCGGCCTTCAAGGCCATGTCGCTGAGCGATGGCGAGATCGCCACGATGTCCGACCAGTCGTGCGCCGCCATGGACCAGAAGAACCAGATCGCGCCGGCCAGCAGCCGCTACGCCACGCGCCTGAACCAGGTCATCAAGCAGATGCCCACCACCGTGAACGGCAAGACCGCCAACTACAAGGTCTACATGACCAAGGATGTGAATGCCTGGGCGATGGCCAACGGCTGCATCCGCGTGTACAGCGGCCTCATGGACCTGATGAACGACGACGAACTGCGCGGCGTCATCGGCCACGAGATCGGCCACGTGGCGCTGGGCCATTCGAAGTCGCGCATGCAGACGGCCTATGCAGCCTCGGCCGTTCGCGGTCTGGCCGGCGCCGCCGGCGGCGTGGTGGCCCAGCTCTCGCAGTCGCAAGCCGGCGACTTGGGCGAGAAGTTCGTCAACGCGCAGTTCTCGCAAGCGAACGAAAGCGCGGCCGACAACTATTCCTTCGACCTGCTGACCGAACGCAAGCTCGAGCGCAAGGGGCTGGTCAGCGCGTTCGACAAGCTGGCCAAGCTCAGTGGAGGCGCCACCGGCAACTCGCTCATGAGCTCGCATCCGCCATCGGCCGAGCGTTCCGCGCGCATGCAGAAGCGCCTGGACGCCGCCAAATAAGAAGGTAAGAAGGAGAAGCGCTACGGCGCTTCCTGTGTCACGCGTAGCAGCAGTTCCTTCTGCGTGCGTATCCCGAGCCGGCGGAACGCCCGGTACTGGTGGGTGCGCACCGTGGTCAGCTCGATGCCCACGTCGCGCGCCACCTGTTTGGCGGTCTTGCCGGCCAGCAGGTGGCCGATGACCTCGCGTTCGCGCAGGCTCAGGGTCAAGAGGCGCGAGGCGAGGGCGGGCGCCACCGCTTCGCGCGTGGCCATCGCGCTGCGGCCATGGGCCAGGGTGGCATCGGCGAGCAGGGTGGCATGGCTTTCGATCGCCTCAAAGTCGGCAGCATCGAACTCGGGCTGAGCAAGGCTGCGGTAGAAGCTCACGGCCACCCGCTGGCCGGCCGGTGTCAACAGCAGCACCGACGCACGTTCCCTGATGCCCACGTCGCCATAGCAGGCCGCGCGGTAGGCAGGGTCGGCCACTTCGTCGGCGCGCTGATGGCCTAGCCAGAGTTGCGGGCGCTTGGGCAGCTTGCGCGCTGCGAGCCAGGTCATGTTGGGATCGAGCAGGTCGAAGCGCTGCGCCACGTAGCGCTCGGCCGTTCGTTCGGCCGTGGTGCCGTAGCTGCTGGCGGCCGACACCGCCTCGATGCGGCCGGTGGCATCGACCGCGAACACGGTGCAGAAGGTCACGGGCATCGTGCGGTGCATGGCCGCGAGGCAGCTGGCCGCCAGATGCGGCGTGGCGACACCTGCCAGCACGTCGCCGACGATGGCCGCGGACAACGCGCTGTCCCCGGCGGGTTGAATGCGCCAGCGCCTCATGTGAGCAGATGAGCCAAGGGTAATTACTTCGTACGAAGTTATGACAATGGCCGGCGGCGCACATCGGGACAATCCCGCTGCATGACGAACCCCACCATTGCGGTCGCCGCGCCGGCGCCCGGCACGCGCGCGGCCGATGCCGCGACGGGCCCTGTGCCGCCAATTGCCAGCGCCTCCGAGTTGCCGCCCTCCGTCGGCGCCTTTCACTACACGCGCTACAAGCCGTGGACGCCACCGCTGGAACACGACGGCATGGAGCCCGGCCGCCACCCCGTGGTGATTGCGGGCGGCGGACCCGTCGGGATGGCGCTCGCGCTGGGGCTTGCGAACCAGGGCGTGCGCTGCGTGATTCTCGAAGCCGACGACACGGTGTGCGTGGGCAGCCGCGCGGCCTGCATCTCGCGCCGGAGCCTCGAGATCATGGAACGGCTCGGCGTGCTGCCGGCCTTCATGGCCAAGGGGCTGTCTTGGACCGGCGGGCGCAGCTTCTACAAGACGTCCGAGGTTTTTCGCTTCGAGATGCCGCACGACGAGCGCCAGAAGCTGCCGCCGATGATCAACCTGGAGCAGTACTACATCGAGCAGTACCTGCTGGAAGAGATCTTTCGCCGCAATGAAAAGACGCCGGGGCTCATCGACATCCGCTGGGGCACCGAGCTCACCGGCATCGTGCAGGATGAAGACGGCGTGACGCTGGAAGTGCGCAACCCCGAGGGCGCCTATCGGCTGCAGGGCCAGTGGCTCGCGGCCTGCGACGGCGGCCAGAGCTTCGTGCGCAAGGCGATGGGGCTCGCGCTCGAGGGCACTGGCTACGAAGGCCGCTACGTGATCATCGACATCGAACTGCACAGCAAGCACCCGACCGAGCGTCGCGCGTGGTTCGATCCGCCGTGGAACCCCGGCTCGACCGTGCTGATGCACCGCCAGCCCGACGACATCTGGCGCATCGACTACCAGTTGCGCGCGGGCCAGAGCACCGAAGAAGCGCTGCAGCCGGCGGCGGTGGCCGAGTTCGTGCAGCGCCATCTCGACGCCATCGGTGAAGGCCACCTGCCTTGGAAAACGGTGTGGACCTCGGTCTACCGTGCGGGCGCAATGACGCTCGCAAGCTATCGGCATGGCCGCGTCCTCTTTGCCGGCAACGCGGCGCACGCCATGCCGATCTTCGGCGTGCGCGGCCTTAATTCGGGCTTCGACGATGCGGACAACCTGGCGTGGAAGCTGGCCTTCGTGGCGCGCGGCCTGTCGGACGCGGCGCTTCTCGATTCGTACTCGCAAGAGCGCATTGCAGCCTTTCACGTGAATGCCGAGAACGCGATGCGCAGCACCGAGTTCATGTCGCCGCCTTCGCGCGGCTTCGACCTGCTGCGCGAGGCCGCGCTCTCGTTGTCGGAATCGCATCGCGGCATTGCGCAGCTGATCAACCCCCGCCAGACGCAGGCCGTGCGCTACGAGGATTCGGCCCTGTCCAGCGAAGGCGATGCGCTTCCGGCGGGCCCGCTGCCCGGCGAGGTGATGGCAGAGCAGCAGCTCGAGCACGGCCACCTGAGCGAATGGATCGGCCCGGACTTCACGTTGCTGGTGTTGCAGCCGGGAGCTGATACGGTCCCGCTGCCGGATGCCGAGGTGTCGCAAGCCAGCGGCGGCGCCCTGCCGTTCGCGGTTCGCACAATTGCAAGACCGGGCGTCGAGGTTGCGGATGCGCATGCCGGAATCGCCGTGTTCGAAGCGCTTGGCGCAAGCGATGGAGCCGTCTACCTGCTGCGCCCCGACGGCCACGTCGCCGCGCGCTGGCACCGCATGCCGCCTGGCGCGCTGTCGAACGCGCTGGCGCGCGCCGCCGTTGCAACCAAGGAGATTGCCGCATGACGATATCGCTCCACCCCGACGCACGAGACCGTCTCTACGCCGAGTGCGCACGCGCCATCAGCGAAGCCGGCGCCGAGCGCGAATCGCTGTTCCTCGCGCGGCTGGCATTGCTGCTGTTCGAGCAGGTCGGCGACGAGGCGCTCTGCCGCCGCGCACTGGCCGACGCGCTGCATGCGCTACCTGTACCCTCGCTGTCCGCAGCCCAATCACCACTACAAACCGGAGACTGATCCCCATGGACCGCCGCACACTTCTCGCCACGCTCGCTTCGGGCGCCGCCGTGGCCGCCACCCCGTTCGCACGCGCGCAGGACTATCCTTCGCAGATCATCAAGTGGGTGGTGCCCTATCCCGCGGGCGGCGGCACCGACGTGATTGCGCGCACGCTGGCCGAGGCCATGCGCCAGACGCTGGGCCAGCAGATCGTCGTCGACAACCGCCCGGGTGCCTCCACCAACATCGGCGCCGAGCTGGTCGCCAAGAGCAAGCCCGACGGCTATACCGTGATGTCGGCGGACAACGCCGTGCTGGCTTTCAACGAGCACCTGTTCACCAAGCTGCCGTTCAACCCCGAGAAAGACTTCACCTACATCGGCGCCATCGGCAAGTTTCCGCTCGCTCTGGTGGTCCACCCGGATTTCCCGGCCAAGAACTTCAAGGAGTTCCTGGCCTACGTGAAGGCCAATCCCGGCAAGGTCAACTATGCCTCGCCGGGCAACGGCTCGCCGCATCACCTGGCCATGGAAATGTTCAAGGTGCGCACCGGCACCTTCATCACGCATATTCCCTACCGAGGCGCGGCGCCTGCGATGGCCGACGTCATGGGCGGCCAGGTGCCATGCATGTTCCTGGACCTGGCCTCGGGCCTCTCGATCATGCAGGCCAACAAGGTCCGCGTGCTGGCCATCGGTTCGGGCGCCCGCAGCAAGCTGCTTCCCGGCGTGCCGACGCTGGCGGAAGTAGGGGTGCCCAACAGCGAGGTGTTCGCGTTCCAGGGCGTGCTCGGCCCGGCCGGTCTGCCGCCCGCGGTGGTGGCCAAGCTCAATGGCGACCTGAACCGCGCGTTCGGCACGCCGGCGGTGCAGAAGCGCTTCGACGATTTTGGAATGGAAGCGATGCCCGGCACGCCGGCGCAGTTCGCGGCACTGTCGCGCGCCGAGTCGCAGCGCTGGGGTCCGATCATCAAGCAGGCCGGCGTCAAGCTGGACTGAAGCGCGCGAGGCTGGGGAGCAGCGAGCTATTTCTTCTCGTCGAAGACCTGGTCGTCCCGCTCTAGCACGCCGTTCTCGTCCCAGCTGCGCTCGCGGCCCACGCGGCCCTTGGCATCGAAGATCGACTCGGCAATCAGCGTTCCCTTCTCGTTGAAACGCTGATGCTTGCCAATGGGCACTTGCCGGCTGCGGCCCACGACCAGGAACCGGCCGTAGGCGGCGCGCTGGCCGCTGTCGTAGAACTCGGTGATCTCGACCGTGCGCGAATCGCCGGAAGCGCGATAGACAGCCTTGCTGCGAAGTTGGCCATTGATGTGGTAGCTGTCGTCGCTGACGGGCTCGCCCGCGGGGTTCCAGCGCTGGTCGCGGATGAGCGCGCCTTTTTCGGAGAACTCCTGTTCGCGCTGCCGCACCGCGCCGCGCTCGATCAACCGCCAGACGGTCTCGCGGCGCTTCACGCCTTCGGATGAAAACTGGCGTTCGGTGCGCTGGGTGCCGACGATCTCATCCTGCACCGAGGGCTTGCCGTTGTCATAGAAATTCTGCGACCGAACCCGCTTGCCCGCCAGGTACGAGAGCCGCGAGCGCAGGATGCCTCGCTCGTCGAAAAGCTCGACTTGCGAAGGCCCGCCAGTGAACCCGCACAGCGCTGCGTCGTCTGCCGCCGGCGCGAGCATCGGCTTTTCCCCGCAGCGCAGCGCCGCCATCTTGCCGCGCTCGGTGAATTCGACAAAGGCACGGTCGGTTCCAACGTCGGGATAGAAGGTCACGCGGCGCAACTGGCCGCTGGGATAGAAACTGCGCACCAGCCCGCGCTCGCGGCCGTCGTCGTAGATCGCCTCGCGCACGACCTTCCCGTTGGGCGCGAACTCACGTGCAAGGCCGTGGATGTTGCCCTTGGCATTGAGGGTGTGCTCCTTGGCCAGATTGCCTTTTTCGTAGAAGCGCGCCAACCCCATGAAGGCCCCGTTCTGCACTTGCTGCTCGCGCTGGAGTTCGCCGGTTTCGCGTTCCTTGCAGCGCAGGAGCCCTGTCTTGCCCGCAATGCTGCTGGCGTCCGAAAGATTGATGCTGCGGCCATTGAACTCGCAGTCGAGCGCGGCGTGAGCGGCACCGGCCGCAAAAAAACAGAGCGCGGCGGTCGCAATGCGAGGCGCGACGCCGCGAGCTCGCGCAGAAGCTGCGAGCCGGCTGGGGGCGGCCCGGCGCAGGTGGTTCATTTGTCGTAGAGAGCGGCCAGGGAGCGAAAGCCCTTGACCTCGATGGGGTTGCCGAACGGGTCGCAGAAAAACATGGTCCATTGCTCTCCCGGCTGGCCTTCGAAGCGCACCTGGGGAGCAAGAACGAAGTCCGTGTTCGCAGCCTTCAGTCGCTGAGCGAGTGCGTCCCAGTCAGGGAGCGCGAGCACGATGCCGAAATGCGGCATGGGCACCATCGCATCGCCGACCCGGCCGGTGCGCGTGGTGGCGAACGGTTCGCCCAGATGCAGCGAGATCTGGTGGCCGAAGAAGTCGAAATCGACCCAGGTGTCGGTACTGCGGCCTTCGGCGCAGCCGAGGACGTTGCCATAGAAGCGGCGAGCCACTTCGAGATCGCGAACGTGAAAGGCAAGATGGAAGATGCTCTGCATGGTTCCGGATTATGGGCAGCGGTGCTGTGAGAATGCCGGACTTTCTTTCATCGTGGAGCAAGCCTTGCGGATACTCCGGGCCCTGATTGCGCCGTGGCGCAATATCGATTTGAAGGCGCCGTTGCGCCCCGCGTTTTTTTCACGCCTGCCGCGCCTTGCGCTGGCTGGCGTCTGTTCTGTTCTTGCCCTGGCGGCGCATGCCGCCTGCCCGCCGTCGGCCATTGCCAGCCTTGGAAAACCAGGTGCTGCAGTGGGCCAATGGAACGCCGCCGACCGCGGCCTGCTGTGGCGCGCCGACAGGGACGGCCGGACCGCCTGGCTCTATGGAACCATTCATCTCGGCCGCGCCGAATGGGTGCGGCCCGGACCCACCGTCCAGAAGGCGCTGGAGCAGAGCGATGCGCTGGCACTCGAACTCGACACGCGCGACCAGGTCGCGATGCGCGCCCTGACCCAGCCGGCGGATCCGGCCGTGGTGGCGCGGCTGCTGAGCGGCGAGCGCGCGCAGCGCCTCGCCCGCCAGAGAGAGGCGGCCTGCGTGGCGCCCGAGACCACGGCGGGGCTGCAACCCATCCTGCAGGTGATGGCGCTGACTGGCCTGGTGGCCCGCGTCGATGGCCTGTATCCGGAGTTCGGTGCGGACGAGGCGCTGGCCGTGTCCGCGCGCAACAACGGCAAGCCCGTCTTCGCGCTGGAAAGCCCTGCCGCGCAACTGAAGATGCTGACCGGCGATTCGGAAGCCGAAGAGGCGGAGCAGATCGATGCCGCCCTCGCTGAACTGGAGTCAGGCGAACTGCGCACGCAAATGAAAGAGCTGGCCGACGTCTGGGCCCGCGGCGATGTGGACAAGCTGGGCCGCTATCCGGAGTGGTGCAACTGCGTCAACACGCCGGCCGAGCGCCGGCTGATGAAACGCCTGCTCGACGACCGCAACCCCGGGCTGGCGGACGGCATCGAACGCATGCACGCAGGCGGCAAGCGAGTTTTCGCCGCCGTGGGCGCGTTGCACATGGTTGGGCCGCAGGGCTTGCCCGCGTTGCTGGCGGCACGGGGATTCACCGTCTCGGCGGTGCCCTTGTCCGCGCAGCCGCCGGTTGCGGTGCCGACGGCGCCTGCGCCCAAGGCGGCGGCGCGGGGCGGGCGGAATGTCAAGGGAGCCGCCAAGGGTTCCACCGCGAAGAGCGGCGCCAGGAGCGCCGGCAATGCCAAGCCGGCACAGCGCAGCACTTCAGCCGCCAAGAGCAAACAGCGCCGATAATCTCCTTCGCGATGCACCTGCTGCGAAACCACCCCCGCTTCCTCGGCCTCGTCGGCCGATGGGCGCTGCTGTGGTTCATGCTCTCGCTTGGCGTAGCGGTGGCGTCGCCCATCGTGCATCCGCAAGCGGTAGAGCTGGTGTGCTCGAGCGCCGGTTCGATCAAGGCGGTGGTGCAGACCGATGACGGCGTTCAGGAAATGGGCGCCTCGCACACGGACTGTCCGCTGTGCCTGCTGACTGGCGCACCGCCTCCGTCGCCGGCCGCCGTGGCCTTCGATCTGCCCTTGCCGCTGGGGCGTGTGCTCCAGTCCATTCCGGCCGCGCACATTGCCGCGGCAACCGCCGCGCCGCTGCCGGCGCGCGGACCCCCGACCTTCTCCTGAAACTGCCAAACCCGTAGCCGCACGCGCCCCGATCCGAGGGGCGGCATGCGGCCTTTCCGGCTTGAAGTTCGTGGAGCAGGTTCCCAGTGAAAAAGCATTCCCGCGCCTTGGCGATCGCCATGGCATTTCCCCTCGGCGCCCCCGTGTGGGCGCAAAACGCGCCCGACCCGTCGGAGGACGGACGCAGCGGTGCGCGTACCTTGAGCACCGTCACCATCAGCGGCGGCCGCCCGACCTCGCTGCCGACGCAGATTCCGACCACCATCGAGGGCGTGACGCACGAGCAGATCGTCGAAACGGTCAACGCGACCGACAGCGAGGACGCGCTCAAGTACCTGCCCAGCCTGGTGGTGCGCAAGCGCTACATCGGCGATTTCAACCACGCCGTGCTTGCCACGCGCGCCTCGGGCACGGGCAACAGTGCTCGCTCGATGGTGTACGCGGACGGCATCATGCTGTCGAACCCGCTGGGCAACGGCGCCACCTACGCGCCGCGCTGGGGCATGGTGTCGCCCGAAGAAATCGAACGGGTCGACGTGCTCTACGGGCCGTTCTCGGCCGCTTACCCGGGCAACTCGGTCGGCGCCGTGGTCGACTATGTGACGCGCATGCCCACCAAGCTGGAAGCGCACGTCAAGCTCAGCGGCTTTGCCTCGAACTTCGACCTGTACAACAGCCACTCGTCGCCCGCGGGCCAGCAGCTCGACCTGTCGCTGGGCAGCCGCAGCGGCGACTGGTCGTGGTGGATCAGTGCCTCGCGCACCCACAGCAAGGGCCAGGCGCTGGTGTTCGGCAACCGGCTGGTGAGCGCCGGCACCGTGGGCAACGCGGGCACGCCGGTCACCGGCGCGGTGCTGGGGCTGAACCCGTCGAACCAACCCTGGTGGCTGGTGGGCGGCGCCACCATTTACGACACCACGCAGGAGCAGGCCAAGCTGAAGGCGGCCTACGACTTTTCGCCCACCGTTCGCGCCACCTACACGCTGGGTGCCTGGAACAACACCACGCATGGCACCGTCGACACCTACCTGCGCGATGGCCTCGGCCGGCCCCAGTACTCGGGGCGGGTGAATATCGCCGGGCGCACCTACAACCTGGATTCGCCGAGCGCCGCGCTGGCGCCGACGGAAACGGCGCTCACGCACTACATGCATGGCCTTTCGGTCAAGAGTCACACCGGCGGCGTGTTCGACTGGGAGGTGGCTGCGAGCCTGTTCGACTATTCGAGGGACACCTCGCGCACGCCGACCACGCCCTTGCCGGGCGCTTTCAACGGCGGCCCCGGGCGCACCACTGACATGGGCGGCTCAGGCTGGCACACCTTCAAGGCGGCAGGCACGTGGCGGCCCACCGGCTCGGCCGAGGGCGTGGGCGCGCATGTGGTCGACTTCGGTTTCCAGCAGGACACGGCGCGCCTGCGCACCAGCGTCGGCAACACGCTCGACTGGATCGACGGAGCGGCCGTGACGCCGTTCTCCGCCTTCAACGGCAACACGCGGCTCCAGTCGCTCTACGTGCAGGACACGTGGCTTTTTGCCAAGAACTGGAAGACCACGCTGGGCCTGCGCCACGAGCGATGGGACGCTTATGGCGGGCAGCTCGGCAACGCGACCAGGCTGCTGGACTTTGCGCCGCGCAAGAACAGCTACGACTCGCCCAAGGCCGCCATCGCCTGGCAGGCTACGCCCGATTGGTTGTTCAAGGCCTCGACCGGCCGCGCGGTGCGCATGCCGACCGTGAGCGAGCTCTACCAGGGCTCGATCGACGGCAACCGCATCGTCAATACCAACCCGAATTTGCGGCCGGAGCGTTCGTGGACCACGGAGCTCAGCGCCGAGCGCGACCTGAAAACATGGGGGCTCGACGGTGTCCTGCGCACCACGCTCTTCTTCGAGAACACCAAGGACGCGCTCTACAGCCAGGCGCTTACGAACCTGGTGAGCACGGTGCAGAACGTCGATGCCATCCGCACGCGGGGGCTCGAGGTGGCGCTGAACGCGGTCGATGTAGGCGTCAAGGGGCTGGACTTGAGCGGCAGCCTCACGCTGACCCGGTCGAAGATCGCCGCCAACAATGGTTTTGCGGCCAGCGTGGGTCACGAACAGCCGCGCATTCCCAAGGTGCGGGCCACGCTGCTCGCCACCTATCGGCCCGACGCCAGATGGAGCTACACGGTCGGCGCGCGCTACAGCGGCAAGCAATACGGCACGCTGGACAACAGCGACACGAACGGCGCTGCGTACACGGGCTTTTCGAAGTTCTTCGTGGTCGACGCGCGCATACGCTATCGCATCGACCGGCAATGGAGCGCCGCCGTGGGCATCGACAACTTGAACAACAACAAGTACTGGGCCTTCCATCCCTACACGCAACGCACCTACGTGGCCGAACTCAAGTTCGACCTCTGACCTTCTCTCTTTTTTCACCGCTTTCTTCAAGGAGTTCCAGATGAACCACCCGCGAATCACCCTCAAGACCGTTGCCGCATGCGCCATGCTGGCGAGCACCGTAACCGCGGTCGCCCACGTCACCCTGCCGCGCGGTGGCGCCACCGTCGGCAGCGACTACGACGCGGCCTTCCGCGTGGGCCATGCCTGCGAAGGCGCCAAGGCCACCACCGGCCTGGCCGTTCGCCTGCCCAAGGGTTTCATCCTCAGCGACGCGCAGGCGCGCAAGGGCTGGAAGCTCGACGTGCAAAAGAATGCCGGCGACGGCGAAGTGCGCTGGACCGCGGAAAGCCCGCAAGCGGCGCTGCCTGCCAACGAACGCGCCGAATTCGTGTTGCGCGGCAAGGTGCCCGGCACGCCGGGGCCGCTGTGGTTCAAGGTGCTGCAGACCTGCGACGTGGGCCGGATCGACTGGGCCGAGGTGCCGGCGTCGGGCAGCTCGACCGCGGGACTCAAGACGCCTGCCGCCAGGCTCGACGTGGTGGCGCAAGGCGTGGCTACGGTCGACGTGCGTGATGCGTGGGTGCGCCAGACGGTACCGGGCCAGAGCGGCACCGGCGCCTTCATGAAGCTCACCGCGCCCACTGGCACCAGGCTGGTCGGCGTCTCGACACCAGCCGCCGGCGTGGTCGAAGTGCACGAGATGAAGATGGAAGGCGACACCATGAAGATGCGCGAGCTGGCGGGCGGGCTCGAGTTGCCCGCGGGCCAGACCGTCGAGCTCAAGCCGGGCGGCAACCACGTGATGATGATGGACCTGAAGCAGGCGCTGGCCAAGGGGTCGACCGTGCCGCTGACACTCCGTTTTGAAGACGCCAAGGGCCAGAAGACATCTCTCGAACTGAAGCTGCCGGTGGGCGCGCCGGAGGGCGCCGAAGCGGCTGCGCCGGCTGGGCATCAGCACAAGCACTGACGGGCATCGCGCAGAGCGGAACCGGGACCGAGCCTTACAACAGTTGGTCCGGCGCAAGCGGGCCAAACAGCTTGAGCATCAACCGCAGGGTCAGGCTGGCGTCCGGTTCCGTGGTCGTGTCCTTCAAGCCGCTGCCTTCGGGCGCCCGCCAGACCAGCGAGCCGTCGTTCAGCTCGACACGCCACGAGCCTTCGCGCATGCCGCGCTCGATCTGTTCGGACGCCGAACGGGAGAGCTCGGCGCTTCGCACCAGCAGGGCGACTTCGGTGTTCTGCAGTTGCGAACGCAGGTCGAGGTTCATCGACCCGACCACCAGCAGCCGGCCGTCCATGACGAGCACCTTCGAGTGCAGCATGGAGCGCGATGCGCCGACGCTGCCGTCGCCCGATGAGCCGAAGGCGTTGCTGACACTGGCTTGCTCGCTGCGCAGTTCGTAAAGCTCGACGCCGATCTTGAGCAGATCCTGGCGATGGCGCGAATAGCCGACATGCGCCACTGGCGCGTCGTTCGACGCCAGCGAGTTGGTCAGCACACGGATGCGAACCCCGCGGCCCCGGGCCGCCGCAAAGGCTTGCTTCATGTCCGGGCCGGGCACGAAATAGGGCGAGATGATGAGCAGGTCGCTGTTCGCCTGTCCGATCAGTTGCAACAGGCCTTCCACCACCGTGTCGCTGCCGGCGGCAATGTCGGAACTGGCCTCGAGCGATGCGGCCCGGCGCGACGGGTTGGCCCTGTCGTTGGGCTGGCTCACCACCAGGCCCGGTGCTTTCTCCTGGTTCGGCCCCTTGTCGGCGGGAATCTTGCCGGGCTGGTCGGCCAGCATCACCGCGGGCGCCCAGACGAAGCGGGCGGTGCGCAGATCCAGGGGTTTTTCGTCCCAGGCGCGAGCCACCTGCGCCGCGGTTGGGGCGGCGCCGGGCTTCGGTTCGCCTTCCGCGGGCTTCGGCGTCTGGGGTGTCGGTGGTGGCGGCGCGTTCAAGGATCGGGCCGATTCATCGGCCAGTTCCCGGTCGGCCCGTTCCGCACGTTCGCGCATCGCCTGCAGCTCTTCGCGCTTGACCAGCGACTGCACGGGGTAGGCGCGCTCGTTGTTCCAGTAGCTGTCGAAGCTGCGCGACAGATCCTGCACGATCGGGCCGGCCGCCAGGATGTCCAGATCGATGAAGTTGCCCTTCAGCGCATTGCCGAAATAGGCGTCCCCGAGGTTGCGGCCGCCGGTCACGCCCAGCACGTTGTCGGCGAGAAAGAGCTTGTTGTGCATCCGCTGCTGGATCCGCGAGGCATCGCCGATCGAGTTGAAGATTCGTGCGAACGAAGAGCCGCGCGCGCCGGCGAGCGGGTTGAACAGTCGCATCTCGATGTTGGGCACGAAGGCCAGGCCGAGCACAAGCGCATCGCGGCCGGTGCTGTGAAGATCGTCGAGAAGGATCCGGACGCGCACGCCGCGCCCGGCCGCGGCTCGGACTCCACGCAGCAACCGGCTGGTGCTGGCGTCGGCATGGATGGCGTAGTACTGCAGGTCGAGCGTTTTTTGGGCACCCTCGATCAGCGCCAGCCGGCTGCCATAGGCGGCGGGAGGCCCGCCGAGCAGCAGAAAGCCGGATTCGAACTGCGCCCCGTCGGCTTTGCGCCGCTGCTGGACCAACGCCCCCAGGGCGGTGGCATTGGGCGACGGAATTGCGACCGATACCGGGCGGTCGACCTGTTCGGGCAATTGCGCGCAAGCGCCCTGCAGAACAATGGCCAGCAGCGCGACCGACCGTCCAAAGAGCGCGTAGATGGAAGACATGCGGCGTTCTGGGAGCTTTGAAGCCGCATATATAGCCCAGTTGGCGGCGTCTGTGCGTGGGACGGCGGGACGGCTCGATGCAAAACTAAGGCATTAACGTGCGGCGGACAATTCCTCCTGGCGTTCCAGGGCGGCTAGTAGCTCGTCGTCAATCTGCGCGTGGCGCTGGCTCAGTTCGGCCGCGCGCGAGGCGTCGGTGGCGTAGATCGCCCCGCCATCGAGTTCGAGCATCTCCGTGATGCGCTTCTGCTCGGCTTCGAGCGCTTCGATCTGCGCCGGGAGCGCCTCGAGTTTGCGCTGTTCCTTGTAGCTGAGCTTCTTGCGTGCGGCGGCGGGGCGGGCGGCGACGGATTCGGCGGCCGCAGGTGACGGAGCCGGCGCCGGCGGCGGGCTGGCGGCTTGGCGCTGCTCCGCGATCTCTCGCGCGCGCTTGGACTGAATCAGCCAGTCCTGCACGCTGCCTTCGTATTCGCGCCAATGGCCGTCGCCCTCGAATGCGATGGTGCTGGTCACCACGTTGTCGAGGAAAGTGCGGTCGTGGCTGACGAGGAAAACGGTGCCGTCGTAGTCCTGCAACAGACCTTCCAGCAGTTCCAGCGTGTCGATGTCCAGGTCGTTGGTTGGTTCGTCCAGCACCAGCACATTGGCCGGGCGGGCGAACAGGCGGGCCAGCAGCAGCCGGTTGCGCTCGCCGCCGCTGAGCGACCGCACCGGAGAATTGGCACGCGCAGGGGAAAAGAGAAAGTCGGAGAGATAGCTCTTCACGTGCTTGCGCTGGCTGCCGATCTCGATCCATTCGCTGCCGGGGCTGATGAAGTCTTCCAGCGTGGCGTCCAGGTCGAGCTTGTCGCGCATCTGATCGAAATACGCCACCTGCAGGTTGGTGCCGCGGCGGATCTTGCCGGTGTCGGGTTCGAGCTCGCCCAGGATGAGTTT
>NZ_LMCQ01000025.1:160000-346426 GCF_001424835.1 Variovorax sp. Root318D1
AATGCTGACATGAGTAGCGTTAAAGGGGGTGAAAAGCCCCCTCGCCGTAAGCGCAAGGTTTTCTACGCAACGTTCATCGGCGTAGAGTGAGTCGGCCCCTAAGGCGAGGCAGAGATGCGTAGCTGATGGGAAACAGGTCAATATTCCTGTACCGATATATAGTGCGATGTGGGGACGGATCTTAATAGGTCATCCAGTTATTGGATTATTCTGGTTTAGTTGGATGTAGGCGTGCATTAGGCAAATCCGGTGCACATATACCGAGGCCAACGATCGAGCGGACTTGTCCGTGAAGTGACTGAACGAGGTTCCAGGAAAAGCCACTAAGCTTCAGCTATATACGACCGTACCGCAAACCGACACTGGTGCGCGAGATGAGTATTCTAAGGCGCTTGAGAGAACTCAGGAGAAGGAACTCGGCAAATTGACACCGTAACTTCGGAAGAAGGTGTGCCCTATTAGTGTGTAGTGAACAACGAAGCATGAATGGGTTGCAAAAAATCGGTGGCTGCGACTGTTTATTAAAAACACAGCACTCTGCAAACACGAAAGTGGACGTATAGGGTGTGACGCCTGCCCGGTGCTGGAAGATTAAATGATGGGGTGCAAGCTCTTGATTGAAGTCCCAGTAAACGGCGGCCGTAACTATAACGGTCCTAAGGTAGCGAAATTCCTTGTCGGGTAAGTTCCGACCTGCACGAATGGCGTAACGATGGCCACACTGTCTCCTCCTGAGACTCAGCGAAGTTGAAATGTTTGTGATGATGCAATCTCCCCGCGGAAAGACGGAAAGACCCCATGAACCTTTACTGTAGCTTTGTATTGGACTTTGAACAGATCTGTGTAGGATAGGTGGGAGGCTTTGAAGCAGGGTCGCTAGATCTTGTGGAGCCAACGTTGAAATACCACCCTGGTGTGTTTGAGGTTCTAACCTAGGTCCATTATCTGGATCGGGGACAGTGCATGGTAGGCAGTTTGACTGGGGCGGTCTCCTCCCAAAGCGTAACGGAGGAGTTCGAAGGTACGCTAGTTACGGTCGGACATCGTGACGATAGTGCAATGGCATAAGCGTGCTTAACTGCGAGACTGACAAGTCGAGCAGATGCGAAAGCAGGACATAGTGATCCGGTGGTTCTGTATGGAAGGGCCATCGCTCAACGGATAAAAGGTACTCTGGGGATAACAGGCTGATACCGCCCAAGAGTTCATATCGACGGCGGTGTTTGGCACCTCGATGTCGGCTCATCTCATCCTGGGGCTGTAGCCGGTCCCAAGGGTATGGCTGTTCGCCATTTAAAGAGGTACGTGAGCTGGGTTTAAAACGTCGTGAGACAGTTTGGTCCCTATCTTCCGTGGGCGCTGCAGATTTGAGGAAGCCTGCTCCTAGTACGAGAGGACCGGAGTGGACACACCTCTGGTGTATCGGTTGTCACGCCAGTGGCATTGCCGAGTAGCTAAGTGTGGAAGAGATAACCGCTGAAAGCATCTAAGCGGGAAACTCGTTTCAAGATGAGATCTGCCGGGGCCTTGAGCCCCCTAAAGAGTCGTTCAAGACCAGGACGTTGATAGGTCAGGTGTGGAAGCGCAGTAATGCGTTAAGCTAACTGATACTAATTGCTCGTGCGGCTTGACCCTATAACTTTGATCAGTCTGATCAAGGTGTTATGCCAAGTTGACGCATTCAAAATACATTCAAGCAAGCGCAAGACAATTGCGCGCTGATTCCAAACTCTATGAATTCGTTTGATTGATCGTGTGATCAGTCAGACAACAAGTTATGCCTGATGACCATAGCGACGTGGTACCACTCCTTCCCATCCCGAACAGGACAGTGAAACGCGTCAGCGCCGATGATAGTGCGGGTTCCCGTGTGAAAGTAGGTCATCGTCAGGCTCTTACAGCCTGGAAAAGCCCAACACAGCGTGTTGGGCTTTGGTGCTTTGAAAAAGCGCGTCATCATTTGGTGACGCGCTTTTTTATTGCCGAAGAGCAGAGCTAGATATTGCGGATGCCCGACGCATCGACTGCAGCTGCACCAGCCATAACCAATTCAGCCAGGATGTCGTCGGCCAATTGACGCAATTCCTGATCTGAAAAGAAGCGCGAGCGAACCACCTCCAGGTACGATGCGCCCCGAAGCCATGCTTCCCAATCGTCCACCGCAATGGACTGCACTTCCAACAGCTTGAACTTCATCAAGACCTTGATCGCATGCCGCGCATGCTTCACAGGGTCGCGCTGAAGGCCGTCGAGCCGACGTCGCGCTGTGGCCAAGGCGTTGCCGACGTCATTGAAGACCCGGCCATGCCCCGGAATCACCTGCAGCGGTGCCAACGCCTCGATCCGATCCAGCGTGGCCGCCACGTCCTCGAACGATGGTTCGCCCGCAAGCTCCGGAAAGGCGATGCCAAACCCGTTCTCCCACAAGGCGTCTGCCGAGATCAGCGTCCGCGAAACGGGCTCGAACAGAATGATCGAATGAGGATCGTGGCCTGGCGCGCTGTGCACCTGCCATGACTTGTCTCCAAGCACGCATTCCGTCCCCGGCTGCAGCAGACCGGTGAATTGAAACTGTGGGCAGATTTGCCCCGTCGCTAGAAAGCTCAAGCCCCGTTCATCCCACCGTTCCACCAACGCCGCCTCGCCTGGTGGAATGTTCGTTTGGAGCGCCGGGTAGCGCTGTTGCAAGGCAGCGTTGCCGCCGCAGTGGTCGCTGTGCAGATGCGTGTTCAGTATCCGATCGAGCGGCCGTGCTCCCAGGGCCGATTTGACCAGCGCCAGAGTCTGCTCAGCATGCGTGGCATATCCCGTGTCGACCAGTGCGGTTTCGTCGGCGCCGACAAACAGGATGTTGTTCGAGGAGAGCCAGCCGCGTTCGAAGACGATGAGATTCGTCGGCAGCCCGGCCGCGGCTTGCTGGCTCATTCAGGCGCTCGTGCTCGTGCGCAATTCGCGTCGAAGGATTTTCCCGACATTTGTCTTCGGCAACGAATCGCGAAACTCGATGTGCTTCGGCCGCTTGTAGCCTGTGAGTTGCCCATTGCAGTACTGCAGCACGGCGTCTTCGGTGAGTGCTGCATCCCTGCGGACGACAAAAACCTTGATCGCTTCGCCCTGCTTTTCGTCCGGCACTCCGACGGCGGCGCACTCGACAACCCCGGGACACAGCGAGATCACATTCTCAAGTTCGTTCGGAAACACGTTGAAGCCGCTGACCAGAATCATGTCCTTCTTGCGGTCTACGATCCGGCTGTAGCCGTCCTCCTGCATCACTGCGATGTCTCCGGTGCGCATGAATCCATCGGCTGTGAAAGCGGCGGCCGTCTCGGCCGGCTGGTTGTAGTAGCCCGTCATTACGTTCGGGCCCTTGATGCACAGTTCGCCCGACGTTCCGACCGGCAATGAATTGCCTTCATCGTCCTTGATGGCAATCTCGATGCTCGGCAGCGGCAAGCCGATGGTGCCTGTGAACTCTGTGTTCGATACGGGGTTGTTGGTGCCGATCGCGCAGGTCTCGCTCATACCCCAGCCTTCGATCATCGGACAGCCCGTGGCTTCGAACCATCGGCGTGCCGTGCCCTCCGACGCGGCCATGCCGCCCGCCTGCGACACGAACAGCGTCGAGAAGTCGATCGACTTGAATTCGGGATGCATCAGCAGCGCATTGAACAAGGTGTTCACCGCAGGAAGCATGTGGAATGGCCGCTTCTTGAGCACCGCGATGAACTTGTCGAAGTCGCGCGGATTGGGAATCAGCGTCATGTGCGACCCCTGCCGGATCACGAGCAGGCAGAGCGTGAGCGCGAAGATGTGATACAGCGGCAGCGCCGCAATGCTGTTGACCTTCGACAGGTCCCCCGCCTTCGAGAGCGCCGGCGTGAACCATGCCTCCGCCTGCAAGGTGGCGGCGACGATATTGCGATGCGTCAGCACCGCGCCCTTCGACAGGCCCGTGGTGCCGCCCGTGTATTGCAGGAACGCGATCGAATCGAGCGTGCTTTGATCCGGTGCCAGCGTGCGGCCGCGCCCTTCTTCGATGACCTTGGAAAAAGGCGTCACGGTGCGGCCGTTGCCCAGCGGCAGCTTGAACGGCGGGACCATCTTCGCCAGATGGCGAACCGCGACAGTGATCCAGGCGCCGTAAAGACCGCCCAGCAGATCGCCCATCGACGTGACGACCACGTGCTTGACCGGCGTGCGCTCGATCACCTGTTCCAGCGTCGCAGCGAAGTTCTCCAGAATGACAATGGCCGTCACGCCCGAATCCTTGAGTTGATGCTCGAGTTCGCGCGCCGTGTAGAGCGGATTGACGTTGACGCAGGTATATCCTCCCCGCAGCACGCCGCACATGGTGACTGCGAACTGCGGCACGTTCGGCAGCATGATCGCCACCCGCGCGCCCGGCTCGAGGCCGAGCGACTGCAGCCATGCACCCAGCGCCTTGGAGAGCGTGTCGAGCTCGCCGTACGACATCCAACGCTCCATGCAGACCGAGAATGGCCGATCGGCATAGCGTCCGAAGGCCTCCTCGAACATGTGCGGCAGGGACCGGTACTGCTCCGGATGAATCTCGTGCGGCACGTCGGCCGGGTAGTTTTTTTGCGCGGATGTCTGCATGCAAGCTCCTTTTGCGCGGATTGTCGGAGCCAGATGCATCCCGCCGCCAGCGGGCTTGTCCTAGGAGCGGGGTGCGCGCTGTCGCGCGCGCGATAGCGGCGGGGCATGCGCGAACGCCGTGGCGCTCAGACGAGAGGCGCGTTCTCAGGCCCTGCCGGTCTCGCCCGGCAGCAGCACCCCGGCGGGGATGTCCGACTCGATCTCGAGTGCGCGGTAGAGCGGTGTGAAGTCGGGCGCCGTGAGTTCGAACAGCTGCGCGAAGCTGTCGATCACGAAATAGTTGGCCTGGTATGTGTCGATCTTGTAGAGCGTGCGCATGGCGCGCAGCAGGTCGAGCGGCAGCCGGTGCGGCTCGTTGCTGCGCACCGCGTGCTGCAGCTCGCCCACCGAGCTCAGGATGCCGGCGCCATATGCGCGCAACCCGTCCGGCTGGCGGATCAGCCCGAACTCCACCGTGTACCAATACAGACGCGCCAGCTTCTCGCCCGCGCCCAGTTCGTGCGCCTTGATGCCGCCCTGGCCATAGCGCTGCACGTAGTCGGCAAAGGTCGGGTCGAACAGCATCGGCACGTGGCCGAACAGGTCGTGGAACACGTCGGGCTCGACGATGTAGTTGAACTCTTCGGGCTTGCGGATCCAGTCGGTCACCGGAAACTTGCGATTCGCCAGCAACGTGAAGAAGGGCAACTCGGGAATCAGCCCGGGCACCGCGACGATTTCCCAGCCGGTGGCGCGGTGCAGCCGTTCGTTGATTTCCTCGAAGCGAGGAATGCGGTCCTTCACGCCCAGCAAGGGCAGCGCGTTGATGAACGCATCGCAGGCCAGGCTGGGCAGTTGCGCGGCCTGCCGCTCGTAGAGCCGCTTGTAGGTGTCGTGATCGGCCGCCGTGTAGCTGGCCCAGTCCTGCGGGCAGGTGTAGTCGGCCTGCACCACGCCGCCGCGCGAATAGTCGCCGCGCGGCGGGCGATCGGAAGCGCCATAAACGACGGGCGTGGCGGCGGAAGGGGCGGCGGCGGCGGGAGTGTCCATGGGTAAAAGTGCTTTTTGATTATTTGAGCCAGCGGTCCATCACGCGCTGGAAGTCGCCGCCGGCTTTCTGCAGGTGCAGCCACTGATCGACATAGGCCTTGAAAGCCACGTCGTCTCGAGGCAGCATCCACGCCATCTCGCCGTACTGAAGCGGCTTGTCGGGGTTGATGGCGCATAGGCCGGGCTTGAGCTTCTGCTGCGTGATGGCTTCGGCGGATTCGGTCACGAACACGTCGGCGCGGTTCGCCAGAAGCTCGTCGAAGATCGTCACGTTTTCGCCATGCATCGTGAGCTTGGCCTGCTTGAAGTTGGCGCGCGCAAAGCGCTCGTTGCTGCCGCCCGGGTTGAAGATGACCCGCGTCGAAGGCTTGTCGATGTCGGCCACGCTCTGGTACTTGGCAACGTCGGCGCAGCGCGCGATCGGCGCCTTGCCGTTCACCATGTAGGGCGCGCTGAAGAAGGCGCGCTTCTGCCGGTCGGTGGTCACGGACACACCGCCCACCGCCATGTCGCACTTGCCGGCGGTGAGGTCGGGCAGCAGATTGGCCCAGGTGGTCTTCACCCACTCCGGCTTGGCGCCGAGGCTGGTGCTGAAGCCCGCCATGAGGTCCACGTCGATGCCTTCGAACGAACCATCGGCCTTCTGGAAGCTGAACGGCTTGTAGTCGCCAGGCGTGCAGATGCGCAGCGCCGCGGCCTTCTGCACCACGTCCAGGCGGGACGAGCCGGCCGACGGCGTGGCCGGCGCCATCGCGCAACCAGAAAGAACGGCCGCGGCCGCGATGAGAGTCAAGCCGATCGAAAACGTGCTGCGCATGGAGGCTCCTGGCCAGTGAAAGAGATGGTTATTTTGCGGCCGACAACACGCCGCGGCGCATCTGGTCGAGCTCGATGCTTTCGAACAGCGCCTTGAAGTTGCCGTTGCCGAACCCGTCGTCGCCCTTGCGCTGGATGAACTCGAAGAAGATCGGCCCGAGCTGGTTCTCGCTGAAGATCTGCAGCAGCAGTGCGTCCTTCTTGCCGTCGATCAGGATCTTGCGCTTCTTCAGTTCGGCCACGTCTTCGCCGTGGCCGGGAATGCGCTTGTCGACCAGTTCGTAGTACGTATCGATGGTGTCGAGCAGCGTGACGCCGTTGGCGCGCAGCGCGTCGACGGTTTCATACAGGTTGTCCGAGCCCATCGCAATGTGCTGGATGCCTTCGCCGCGGTACATGTCCAGGTACTCCTGGATCTGGCCGGCTTGCTCCTTGCCTTCCTCGTTGATCGGGATGCGGATCTTGCCGCAGGGGCTGGTCATGGCCTTGCTCTTCACGCCCGTGACCTGGCCTTCGATGTCGAAGTACTTGATCTCGCGGAAGTTGAACAGCTTCTCGTAGAAGGCGGCCCAGACGTTCATGCGGCCGCGATACACGTTGTGCGTCAGGTGGTCGATGTAGGTCAGGCCGTTGCCCTTGGGCGCCAGCGCATCTTGCGAGGCCACGCCCGGCAGCGGCTCGAAGTCCACGTCGTAGAAGCCGATGTTGCCGATGTCTCCCGGCTTGGCGCCGTTCTTGCCGGGCCAGCGGTCGACCAGGTAGATCAGGCTGTCGCCGATGCCCTTGATGGCCGGGATGTTCAGCTCGCCGGGGCCTGCCTTGTCGGCAAAACCCCAGGCGCCCAGCGAGATGGCGCGCTCGTAGGCCTGCTTGGCGTCCTGCACCCGGAATGCGATGGCGCAGACGCTCGGGCCGTGTTCGCGCGCAAAGCGCTGGGCGAACGAGTCAGGCTCGGCATTCACGATGAAATTGATCGTGCCCTGGCGGTACAGCAGCACATTCTTGTGGCGGTGCTTGGCCACCGCTGTGAAGCCCATGCGCTCGAACACCTTGCCCATGGCCACCGGGTCCGGCGCCGCGTACTCGATGAATTCGAAGCCGTCGGTTCCCATCGGGTTCTCCCAGGGCGTGAAGGGGGGCGCGTCGGTGTGGCTCATGTGGTGTCTCCAGAAGTGCGGGTTCGAATGAATGAAATAGCGGGCGAATGGGCCGAGAACGACCAGTGATGCACTGTAGAGCGGATGCGGCTCACGTTTTCAGCGTTGTTGGGCGCCGAAAATGGCCTTCACGCAATAAACCTGCGAAAATACCAGCATGGAAGCACTCGACAAGATTGATAGATTGATTCTGCGCACGCTGCAAGCAGACGGCCGTGCCACCTACGACCAGATCGCGGAACAGGTGAGCCTCTCGCCCAGCGCCGTGCTCCGGCGCGTCAAGCGGCTTGAAGAAAGTGGCGTCATCGACCGCTATGTGGCGCTTGTGCGGCCCGAGGTCATTGGCCTCGGCCTCACCGCCTATCTCAATGTCCGGCTCGAAAAGCACACCGAAACCCACAAGCGCAACCCCATGGACTTGTTCCGGGCGAGCGTGCAGACTTGGCCCGAAGTCGTCGAGTGCGCGGCGCTCACCGGCGACATGGACTACCTTTTGCGCGTGGTGGTCGCCGACATGGGGCACTACAGCCGCTTCATCATGGACACCCTTCTCAAACACCCCAGCGTCGAAGACTGCAAGACCAGCTTCGTGCTCGACCGGGTCAAGGCCACCACGGCGGTGCCGGTCTAGACGCGAACTGGTTGCGAGAACGACACGCGCCCTGTTAACCGGCCCCCTATGAAGCACCAAAGTACCCACACAGGCTTGTTGATTAAGGGAAAACCCTTATATTTGAGCCATGCTTACCGCCAAGACCCTTCTGAAGGCGTCTCTCGGCCTCGGCTCTTTCCTGAGAGCGCCCATGGTTGAGGCGCAACCGCGCGCGAGCTTCGCGCCCCCGCCCGTGATGGTGCCGATCCGTTCGATCGGCCCGCGCGAACGCGGCCGCATCGCGCAGCACCTGCTGGCACTCAGCCCGCACGACCGCTATCTGCGCTTCGGCTATGCAGCGGCCGACGAGCAGGTGCAGCGCTACGTCGACGGGCTCGACTTCGACCGCGACGAGCTTTTCGGCATCTACAACCGCCGGCTCGACCTCATTGCCATGGCCCACCTGGCGTTTGCGCCGGACGACCAGCACAGCGACTGCGCCGAGTTCGGCGTGTCGGTGTCCGCCCATGCGCGCGGCCGCGGCTACGGCGCCCGCCTGTTCGAGCGTGCCGTGGTCGTGGCGCGCAATGAAGGCGTGGGCATGCTCTTCATTCATGCGCTGAGCGAAAACGCTGCCATGCTGAAGATCGCCCGCAATGCCGGCGCCACCGTGGTGCGCAGCGGTTCCGAGTCCGAGGCGCACCTGCAACTGCCGAGCGCCACCTTCGACAGCCACATGAGCGAAATCGCGCTCGAACACTACGCGGCGGTCGATTACCAGCTCAAGACCCGTGCCAAGCAGTTCTGGGCCTTTCTCGCCAGCCTGCAGGAAGTGCGCAGCGGCATGAGAGACGCGCGAAGCAAATCCGCTCCTTGAGTGCCCCGTAGCAAGGGCCATGGGACGGGGCGGTGGAGCCTGTCACGCGCATCCGGTATCCTTGCAGCTCTTCAACTACGCCTCCCGCAGTGGCCGAACCTCACTCTGAACGCGCTCCCGTCGAACGGGAAGACAAGCGCGGCTTTCTCCAGAAGCTGGCCGAATTCATCCACCCCGGTCCCGACTCGCGCGACGAGCTGATCGAAACCCTCGCCGATGCCGAGGACAACGAGGTGATCGGCGCCGAGTCGCGCGTGATGCTCGAGGGTGTGCTGCGCATGGCCGACATGACCGCCGGCGACGTCATGGTTGCCGCGCCGCGCATGGACCTGGTGAACATCGACGCGCCGTATGACGCGCTGCTGCACGTGGTCATCGACACCGCGCACTCGCGCTTTCCGGTGTACGAGGGCGAAAAAGAAAACATCATCGGCATCCTGCTCGCGAAGGACTTGCTCAAGCTGCAGCGCGCGCCGGGGCTCAACATCCGTGCACTGCTGCGCCCCGCCACCTTCGTTCCGGAGAGCAAGGGCTTGAACGACTTGCTGCGGGAGTTTCGCGGCAACCGCAACCACCTGGCCATCGTCATCGACGAATTCGGCCGCGTGGCCGGCCTCATCACCATCGAGGACGTGCTCGAGCAGATCGTCGGCGAGATCGAAGACGAGTTCGACATTGCCGAGGACGAAGGCGACATCTTCGGCCTGGCCGACCACACCTACCGCGTTTCGGGCGACACCCCCATCGACCGCGTGGCGGAGGCCTTCGGCATCACCTTCGACGAAGAACAGCTGACCGAAGATTTCGACACCATCGGCGGCCTCATCGCGCACGAGATGGGCCACGTGCCCAAGCGTGGCGAGCATCACGCCATCGGCGGCTTCGATTTCGTGGTGCTGCACACCAAGGGCGGGGCCGTGCGCTGGTTCAAGGTGTCCCCGGCCCGCGGCAGCGACGCGGCCGACTGATGCCGCTGCCCGCAGCGGCAACGCTCCGCACACAGTCGACCCTTTCCGCCGTGGGCCTGCTGCGAATACTCGGCTTCGCGCTGGCCGGCCTTGCGCAGGCCGCCGCCATCGCCTGGCCTTCGAACGGCCGTCCGCTGTGGTGGCTGCAGCTTATTTCACTGGTGGCACTGGTCGGCCTGCTCGACTGGCTGCGTGCCGAAGGGGCGGGCTGGCGCCGCGCAGGCCTGCATGGCTGGCTCTTTTCGACCGCTTGGCTCACCGGCAGCTTCTGGTGGCTCTTCATCTCGATGCACACCTACGGTGGGCTTCCAGCGCCCCTCGCGGCGATCGCGGTGCTCTCGCTCGCGGCGGCGCTCGGGCTTTATTACGCCGCTGCCTGTGCCTGGTTCGTCGCCCGAGGCCCACAGGGGCCGGTGAACGGCGCACTGGTCTTCGCCGCGCTGTGGACGCTGGCCGAACTCGTGCGCGGCAGCTGGTTCACCGGCTTCCCCTGGGGGGCCGGCGGCTATGCGCACGTCGAGGGGCCTCTGGCCGCCTGGGCACCGTGGATCGGCGTGTACGGCATCGGCGCGGTCGCCGCGCTCGCGGCCGGCCTCGTCGCGCTGACGCGACCCGCCCGCACCGTCGGTTTGGCGCAGGCCGTGGTCCTTGTCGCCGCCGTCTTTGCAGCGCCGCACCTGGTCAACCCGTTGCCCGCCAGCGCGCAGGGTGACAAGGGTTCGAGCGGCCACCTGCAGATGGCACTGCTGCAGGGCAATATCCCGCAAGACGAAAAATTCATTCCTGGCGGCGGCATCGACCTTGCGCTGCGCTGGTACGGCGAGCAATTGCGCGATGCCAAGGCCTCGTTGGTCGTTACGCCGGAAACCGCGCTGCCGCTGCTGCCGCAGCAACTGCCGGCCGGGTATCTGGAAGCCATCCAGTCGCGCTACAGCCAGGGCACACAGGCCGCCATCGTCGGCCTGCCGATGGGCGGCCAGGGGACCTACAGCAACGCGGTGCTCGGCTTCCAGCCCGGCGCCGCGCAACCCTACAGCTACAGCAAGCACCACCTCGTTCCGTTCGGCGAATTCATCCCTCCGGGCTTTCGCTGGTTTATCCGGATGATGAATATTCCGCTGGGCGACTTCGCCCGCGGTGGGCTGGCGCAGGCGCCTTTCGCCTGGCAGGGCCAGCGCATCGCGCCCAACATCTGCTACGAAGACTTGTTCGGCGACGAGATCGGCGCCAACTTCAAGAACGAGGCCACGGCCCCGACCATCCTGCTCAACGTCAGCAACATCGCCTGGTTCGGCAACTCCGTGGCCATCGACCAGCACCTCGCCATCTCGCGCATGCGCTCGCTCGAATTCGCGCGGCCGATGGTGCGGGCGACCAACACCGGCGCAACCGTGGTCATCGATGCCGCAGGCCGTGTCACGCATGAGCTGCCGCGGCTCACGCGCGGCGTGCTCGAGGCATCGGTCGAAGGCCGCACGGGGCTCACGCCCTTTGCGCGCTGGGTGGCGCCGTTCGGCCTGTGGCCGCTCTGGATCACGGCGTTCGCGATCGTGGCGGCCGCCTTCGTGCTGCGCCGTCGGCGGGCCTGAGCGCCCGCGCCCTGGTCAGCCGGCGGCCGGCGCCGTTTTCACCGGCCAGTCGCGCAGCTTGCCCGGATTCAGCAGGCCCATCGGATCGAAGCGCTTCTTCGTCTCGATGACCTCCGGCGGCAGCGGCCCGCCCGCCTTGCCGTCTTCCACGATGTTCACGTGCGGGTTGTTGATGTGCACGCCGTGAGCGCGGTGGATGTCGATGATCTCTGCGAGCCGCTCCTCGGTGCTGAAACGCACCAGCTGCAGACCGCTGCAGGTCATGAGCCCGGCCACGTTGCGCAGGAACTCGATATGCATCATCACTTCGCCACCGAGCAGTTGTTCCATCTCGATGATCTGCTCGACATGCCGGCCCGGCACGAAGCCGCTCTGCAAGTACGTGAGCGTCGGGTCCACCTTGAGCGCATGCAGCGTCGTGTGGTTCCAGGTGAACTCCATCAGCGTGCGGTTGCTCTTTTGCACTTCGGCCGCGGTCTTGCGATAGCTCACCGTGCCCCCGTGCGCTTCGGCCAGCTGCAACATAGCGGCTTCGCACGATTCGGCCACCAGCGACAGCACGGTGTGGCAGCCCTTGGGCAGGTGCGCGGCGAGCTGCGCGAGGTGGTCTGAGATGGGGGCACCGAAGAACGCGATTTCCCGCTTCACGATCCCCGGTGCATTCGCCAGCTTGTCTGCGAAATGCAGTGCACCTTCAAACTGGTCGAAGGTCACCAGCGTTTCGAGCCAGGGGTGCGCGGGCGCCAGCGCGACCTCCAGCTCAAGCACCAGTCCGTTGGTACCCCAGAGATGGTGCATGCGCATCGCTTCCGGTCCGCGCAATTCGACCACTTGCGGCTCCGCTTCGATGGTCATCGCTCGGATGCCGAGCACATTGCCGGGCGCACCGAGCGGCCCGTAATTGATGGAGCCCACACCGCCGAAACCGCCGCCGAACAGTCCGCCCAGCGTGGCGCTTCGGTAGGTGGAAGGCAGGCAACGCATCTCTTGGCCGGAGGGCTTGGTCTGTTTCTCGAGCTCACCGAGGCGAGTGCCGGCCTGCGCGCGCGCCACCCCTGGCTTCACCCACAGGAAGGCGTTGTAGCCTGTCATGTCGAGCACCACGCCGCCCGCCAGCGGCGTGGTCTGGCCATAGTTGCCAGTGCCGCTGCCACGGATGGTGATCGGCACGTTGCGCCGCGCGCAGGCGCCGACCACGGCGCGAATTTCCTCCTCGGTGCGTGGACGCACGACCACGTCGGCGCGCTTGTCCTTCAGTTGGCGGTTCAGCACCGGGCTGAACCACGAGAAGTCTTGCGACAGGCGCGTCACGCGGCTTTCGTCGGTGATCCAGTCGAGGTCGGGCAGCTCGAACAGCAGCTGTTCGATGACGGAAATGGAAGCGTTCATGGTCAAGGTTTTCAATCCTGGGAAAGTTCGCTCGCGTGCCACGAGCTCAGCGCCACTTTGGTGAGCCAGGCCATCAGCACGAACAGCGCGACGCCGGTCAGCGAAATGAGCAGCAGGGCCGCGAACATGCGCGGAATGTTCAGCTGAAAGCCTGCCTGGAGAATCTGATACGCCAGCCCCGCGCCCGAGCCACCGGTGCCGGCGACGAACTCGGCCACCACCGCGCCGATCAGAGCCAGGCCGCTCGAGATGCGCAGCCCTCCGAAAAAGTAGGGCAGCGCGCTGGGGATGCGCAGCCGCACCAGCTGTTGCCAGCGCGTGGCGCGGTTGAGCTTGAAGTAGCTCTGCAGGTCGGGGTCGATGCTGCGCAAGCCGAGCGTGGTGTTGCTGATGATCGGAAACAGCGCCACCAGCGCGGCGCACACCGTCATCGCCGCCACCGGGTTCTTCACCCAGATGATGATGAGCGGCGCCACCGCGACGATGGGCGTGACCTGCAGCAGCACCGCATATGGAAAGAGCGCCGTCTCGATGCGCTTGCTCTGCACGAACAGGAACGAGATCAGCACCCCCGCGACCGTGGCCAGCGCGAACGACAGCAGCGTGATCTTGAGCGTGACCAAGAGCGCATTGCCGAGCGGCACCCAGTCGGTGACGAGCGTCTGCACCATGAGGAAGGGCGACGGCACCAGGTAGGGCGGCAGCTCCATTGCGACCACCATCCACTGCCACAGCGCGACCAGCACCACGCCGATGAGCACGGGGTAGAGCACGCGCTGCACACGCGGTTGGCTCAGAAGGGGCAGGCTCTTCTTCATTGCGCGTGCTCCTCGTCGCCTTGGCTCGCGCGCAGCAGGCTGTCTTGCAAGCGCTTGGCATGGCGCGCGAATTCCGGCGTCACCATGAAGTCGGGTGTGCGCGGATAGGGCTCGTCGATGTGGAACTGCTCCACCACCCGACCCGGCCGCGCGGCCATCATCACCACGCGCGTCGAGAGGAACACCGCCTCATGGATCGAATGCGTCACGAAGATCACCGTGAGCTTCTTCTTGCGCCACAGGTCGAGCAGATCGGCGTCGAGCTTGTGGCGCGTGATCTCGTCGAGCGCGCCGAAGGGCTCGTCCATCAGCAGCAGATCGGGCTGGGTCACCAGTCCGCGCGCAATCGACACGCGCATCTGCATGCCGCCCGAAAGCGCGCGCGGCAGGGCCTCGGCAAACTTCTCCAGTCCCACCAGCGCAAGCGATTCCATCACCCGTGCGTCGGCCTCCTTGCGCGGCACACCGGCGAGGTCGAGCGGCAGCCGCACGTTGGTGCGTACGCTCGCCCACGGCATCAACGTGGCCGACTGGAACACGAAGGAGAGCTTGTGCGGGCAGCTGTGGATCTCGGCGACCGGCTTGCGCCACACAAGCAGGCGCCCGTCGCTCGGCTCGAGCATGCCCGCCACCATCTTGAGCAGCGTGCTCTTGCCACAGCCCGAGGGCCCGAGCAGTGTGACGAACTCGCCTTCGGCAATCGAAAGATCCACCGGCAACAGCGCCTGCGTGCCATTGGGATAGGTCTTCTCGGCCGAGAGCACTTCTACCGCGGGCACGGCAGGCGCCATGGGCGGGGCGAGGGTGTGGGGCTCGATGCGATTCATGGCGCGAGACTCAGGGCAGGACCTTGGCGTCCTTGACGAACTCCGTGGTGTAGGTCTTCGCGAGCTCCACCTTGGCCGGGTCGAGCAGCTTGGCGCTCACCAGAAAGTCGTAGCTCGCCTTCGAACGTGCGTCGGTGATCACGCCGATGCCGAGCTTGGCCGCGTCGCCGCCGGTGACCATGCCCATTTCCTTCAGCTTGGCCACGCTGTAGGCCAGCTGGTCGTCGGTCATGTTCGGGTTGTCCTTCTTGATCAGCGCGTTGGCGGGCGCCGGGTCGGCGAGGTAGCTCTTCCAGCCCTCGGCCGAAGCTTTCACGAAGGCTTCCACCTGCTTGCTGCGCTCCTTCACGGTCTTCTCCATGCACGACACCGTGGTGGCGTACGCCGGAAAGCCGTGGTCGCTGAACATCAGCACGGTGCTCTTCACGCCGGCCTTCTGGATGGCGTAGGGCTCCGAGGTCAGGTAGCCCTGCTGCGCGGTGTTCTTGTCGGCCACGAAGGGCTGGATGTTGAAGGTGTAGGGCCGCGTCTGCTCATCGGTAAGGCCGAACTTGGCCTTGAGCCATGGCCAGTAACCGCGGTTGGCTTGCGCGCCGATCAGCAGCGTCTTGCCCTTCAGGTCTTCGAATTTCTTGACGTCGTCGTGCGCGATCAAAACCTGCGGGTCTTTCTGGAAGAAGGCCGCCACGTTGACCACCGGCACGCCGCCTTCGCGCACCTGCATCATCTGGATGTCGCTCGAACCCATGATGCAGTCGGCTTGGCCCGCGGCCATCATCTGCGTGATGTTGACTTGCGGGCCGCCCATCTTGATGGTCACGTCGAGCCCGTACTTCTTGTAGATGCCCTGCGCCACCGCCTGGTAGAAGCCGCCGTGCTCGGCCTGCGCATACCAGTTGGTCATGTAGGTGAACTTGTCTTGAGCCTGCGCCGGAGCAGCGGCGGCGAACAGTGCGAGCGCGGCGGCGCCGGCCATGGAAAGAGCGAAAGAACGCATGGTGGGAACCTCTCGAGGCTGGTGGAAGAACAGTTGAAAAAAGCGGATGGACCGATGCAAGTAGCGCGCCTCAGGCGGGCTCGAACGACTGCTGGATGAAGCCTTGCTGGTGGCCGCGCTCCCAGGTGGCTTCCTCGCGCACCACCCAGCGCAGCGCGTGCAGTTCGGTCAGCGCCTGCACCCAGCTGTCGGAAAGCGTGTCCAGGATCTCTTCGCCCTGCTCGCGCGTGGCGCTGGTCGGGTCGCCGATCACGCCGCTCGGGCCGAAGTCGCGCGCGGTCCATGCGCAGGCTGGGCGGCCGTCGGCCGACAGCAGCTTGATCGGGAACGGCGGCGGAAAGTTGGCGGCCGCGCGCTCCATGTGCACGGTGTCAGGCGCCAGCGCGAGCATCAGCGCGGTTTCGGAATGGCCGGCGTGCATCGACAGGCGCTTTTCCTGCTCGCTGATCTGCTTGCTCGATGCATTCGGCAGGCGCGACACGCCGTGCGGCACCACCACGAAGTCGCCGTGCCGGAGGCGCAGTTCGCGCGCCGCCATCTCCAGCACCTGCGGCTGGCCGCCGTGGCCATTGGCAAAGAGCAGCTTGCGAAAGCCCGCGCGGTAGACCGATTCGCCGATTTCGGTCACGGTCGACAAGAGGGTGGTGCCGGTCAGCGTCATGGTGCCCGGAAAGTGCAGGTGCTCTTCCGACTTGCCATAGGTGATGGTCGGCAGTGCGAAGGCGCGCACGTCGGCCGGCAGCTTTTCGAGTGCCTTGCCCATCACACCCGAGGCGATCACGCTGTCGACCGAGCAGGGCAGGTGCGGGCCGTGCTGCTCGATGGCGCCGCAGGGCAGCACGATGACCGTGTTCTCGCGGTCGGGCAGCGCGGCGATTTCGGTCCAGCTCAGGTAGGGCAGGAAGCGGTGGGGCGGAATGTAGCCGTGGAGCATGGGGTGTCCTTGTGCGTTAGCGGGGAAGAAAGGGCGTCGCATCGCCGTGTGTCACGCGGCCTTCGCGCAGCACCACGCGGGTGGCGGAGCGCGAGGGCCAGCCATGGCGATCGGCCTGCGTGAACAGCACCAGGTCGGCCTTGGCACCGACCAGCGTGGGCGCCGCCGTGGCGGGAGCGCGCTGCAGCCAGTCGCCGCGGCACAGCGCCTGCGACCAGTCGTCGAAAGGCTCGTCGAGCTGCGCCACCAGCGCGGCAGTGCCCAACGCCTCGACGGGGTCGAAGCTGCCGAGCCGGCAGAACGGGTCCTGCACGTTGTCGCTCGCGAACAGCAGCGGAATGCCGCGATCGCGCGCTTCCTTCACCAGCGTGATTCCGCGCAGACGGGGGGTGCGGCCCGTCACCGCGTCCTGCAGCAGCAGGTTGGTGGCGGGCAGCGACACCACGGTGATCGGCGCGCGCGCCACCGCGTCGAGCGTGGCAAAGGCCTGGGCTTCGGGCTGTGCAGCCAGCGCGCAGATGTGGCCACAGACCACGCGGCCTTCGAAGCCGATCTCGTGCAGGATGCGGGCGGTGGTCTGCAAGCCGACCGCCGCCGGGTTCAGTTCTTCATCGACGTGCAGGTCGACATCCAGGTCGCAGGCCTGCGCCGACACCAGCAGGTTGCGCAGCGCGTTCTCGCTCCAGTTGGTGGAGTGCACGAAGCCGCCCAGCACTGCTTGTGGCCCCGTGGCCTTTACCTGCTGCGCGAGCCGCATGGCCTGCGCTGCGTCTTCGAACAGCGGCAGCTTGATCAGGCTGACCTGCTCCAGCCGCACCTTGCCGACCCATTCCTGCGCCAGTTCGGCCATCACCGGCCAGGCCAGCGGCACCGTATCGGGCTCCCACCAGTCGACATGGGTGCGCACATGCGTGGTGCCGCATTCCCAGGCCCACTGCAGGCCGCGCGAGGCGCGCTCGTGCACGTCGCCGGCGCTCCAGTGCACGCGGTCGTTCAGCATCGCGTCGATGGCGCCGAGCAGGCCGGGCTGCACCTGTTTCATGCGCGGCAGCGTGAACGCCTTGTCGAGGTGCGTGTGCGCGTCGACGAAGCCGGGCAGTACGAGCGTGCCGGCCAAGTCCCAGCCGTCGGCCGGAAGCGCGGCATCGTCGGTGGACGCGGGCCGCACCGATTGCACGCGGCCGCCTTCGAGTGCGATGTGCGCGAGTACCGGCGCGCCATCGCGCTGCGGCCAGTCCAAAGGCAGCAGCCAACGCGGCAGGCGGGCGTTGCCGAGCAGTGAAGGCGCCATCATGCGAAGCGCGCCATTGCGGTGCCCACCCGCGCCATGAAGCGCTTGAGTTGGGGCTCGGTCGCCACGTTCATGTGATAGTGGGCGTGGTAGTCCACGCGGGCGCGCCGGCCTGTGAGCCGCAGCATGTAGCGTGTGACGATCTTGCGCGGCGGATCTCCCATGTACCAGGCCATCCAGCGCGGCCGGCCATAGGTGACCACGGCGCTGATGCGCTTGATGTGCGTGAGCATCGGCTTCACGTTGGCGGGGTCGCTGATGTCGAAGGCCACACCCGGCATGAAGAGCCGATCGAAGTAGCCCTTCAGCATCGCGGGCAGGCCGAAGCACCAGGTCGGAAAGCAGAAAACGATGCCCTCGGCCCACTGCAGCCGCTCCACATAAGGCTTGAGCGCCAATTGGTTGTCCGGCACGTCGTGGTAGCCGAGCCGCTCCTCGCGGGAGAGCACCGGATTGAAGCCTTCCGCGTACAGGTCGCAGTCGTCCACCTCGTGCCCGGCCCCGCGCAGGTTCTTCAGAACTTCCTGGTGCAGTGCCGCATGGAAGCTGGTTTCGACCGGATGGCAGTAGACGACGAGCACGCGCATGGTATTTGACCGATTAATCAGAGCAAGTGGTCAGGTTATGCAAGCGACGTGCCAGTCCGGATGCACCGGAGTGGGGATCGGCTGGAGTCGGGCGGTTCCACGCGTCGGCCTCCATAGAAGATTCGCGCATGTCGAAACACGGACTCGTTCGTTGGGCGCAGCCACACGCACCCAGAGAATCGGCGGCCTCCGGCCTTGCCGGTTCCAGCGACACGAACAGGAGATTCCCACCGATGAGCGACAACGCCCTCACGACGCCCTTCGATACGAGCTTTGGCGACCTGCGCATCCGCCGCGTCTCGGGCCACATCGGCGGCGAGGTGCAGAACCTGAAGCTGTCCGCCGACCTGCCGCGGGAAGTGATCGAGCAGTTCAACGCAGCGCTGGTGAAGCACAAGGTGCTGTTCTTCCGCGGGCAGGACCATCTCGACGACGCCGCGCACCAGGCGTTCGGCGCGCGCTTCGGCCGCACGGTGGCGCACCCCACGGTGCCGTCGCCCACGGGCACCAGGCTGTTCGAGCTCGACGCCTCCAAGGGAGGCGGGCGCGCCGATTCGTGGCATACCGACGTGACCTTCGTCGATGCGTTTCCCAAGATATCCATCTTGCGCGGCGTGAAGATTCCCGCCTATGGCGGCGACACCGTCTGGGCCAACACCGCTCTGGCCTACGAGCGCCTTCCCGTGCAACTGAAGCAACTGGCCGACCAGCTCTGGGCCGTGCACAGCAATGACTACGACTACGGCGCCGACCGCGTGCAGGTGGAGGAAGAACGCCTGCGCCACCACCGCAATGTGTTCGTCTCGGCGGTGTACGAGGCCGAGCATCCGGTGGTGCACGTGCACCCGGTCTCCGGCGAGCGCGCGCTGCTGCTCGGGCATTTCGTGAAGAAGCTGGTGGGGCTGTCGAGCAGCGAGTCGGCGCGCATCTTCGAGCTGCTGCAGAACCGCGTGACCCGCCTGGAGAACACGGTGCGCTGGAGCTGGCAGCAGGACGACGTGGCGATCTGGGACAACCGCGCCACGCAGCACTTCGCGATCAACGACTACGGCAACCAGCCGCGCCTGGTGCGGCGCGTGACGGTGCATGGCGAAGCCGCCGTTGCCATCGACGGGCAACGCAGCAGGACGCGCAGCCGGCCCGAAGCCACGAACGATGCGCGCATCGACGAAGTCATTGCCGCGACCCGGCCCGGGTCGTCGGCGGCATCTACGACTTGGCAACCGGCCGCGTGAACCTCGTCTGACCTGCCCCGGGGCGGTCGGCTACGGCCTGTTGATCCCGCAGCCGCCCAGCACGAACGCCACCAGTTCGCGCGCAATCGGCTCGCGGTCGATGGGTGCGTCGGGCGGCAGGCCGAGCATCACGCGGGTCTGTATCGCATAGTCGGCGTAGCTCTGGGTCATGGCCCAGATGTGCATCAGGAGCAGGCGCGCGTCCAGCGGGCGCATCTGCCCGCGCGCGATCCAGCCGTTGATGACGTCGACCTTCTTCTGCGTCCAGGCCCGCGCATTGGGCCAATAGCGGTCGAGGTTGCGGCCGCCGTCGAGCACCTCGCGGGTGAAGATGCGCGAGATCTCGGGGTTGTCGAAGGCGTGGTCGAGCTTTTTTCGGATGTAGTCGCCCAGCACCGTGGCCGGGTCGCTGGCGTCCTCGAACGAGAACACCACCTTCCAGGCATGCAGCACCTGCATCAGCAGCTCCTCGTAGAGCTCTTCCTTGCCGGCGATGTAGTAGTGCAGTTGGGGCTTGGTCAGGCCGGCGCGCGCGGCAATGGCCTGGGTGGAGGTGCCCTTCAGGCCATGCAGGCTGAACTCGGTGACCGCCGCCGATCGGATGGCGGCCATGATGCGCTCGCGGCCCGGCCGGGCGCGCGACAGCGGGCCGTCGGGGGCGGGCATTTCCTGGGCGGTTGTCGGGGGAAGGGCGGTGGGGTTGGCGTTCATTGCATGGGGATTTGCGGCGGTGCGCGAACCGATGGTAATCCTTGGCGCATCACCGCATGCCATGCCGGCATGGAAGACCAAGGCATGCGGGCATGGTTCATGTATCTTCTCGCCGCTTCCAGAAATTCGTTCAAGACAAAGGAGTTCCTTCATGTACCTTTCTCCCCGTTTCAGGGCCTTCGCGGCCGGTGCCGCACTGCTCGCGGCCAGCGCCCTCGCGCAAGCCCAGCAGGCATTGCCCAATGTGGTGATCCTGGCCACCGGCGGCACCATTGCGGGGGCAGGCGCCTCGGCCGTCAACAGTGCCACCTATGCGGCCGCCAAGGTCGGCGTGGACAAGCTGATTGCCGGCCTGCCTGAGCTTTCGAAGATCGCCAACGTGCGCGGCGAGCAGGTGTTCCAGGTGGCTTCCGAAAGCCTCACCAACGACAACCTGCTGACGCTTGCCAAGCGCGTGTCCGCGCTGTCGAAGCAAGCCGACGTGGACGGCATCGTCATCACGCACGGCACCGATACGCTGGAAGAAACCGCGTACTTCCTGACGCTCACCGTGCGCACCAACAAGCCGATCGTCGTGGTCGGCTCCATGCGCCCGGGCACGGCCCTCTCGGCCGACGGCGCGCTCAACCTGTATGACGCGGTCAGCGTGGCAGGCAGCAAGGATGCCGCCGGCAAGGGCGTGCTCGTGACGATGAACGACAACATCGACAGCGGCCGCGACGTGAGCAAGAACGTCAACGTCAAGACCAGCGCCTTCTCGAGCCAGTGGGGCCCGCTCGGCATGGTGGTCGAAGGCAAGAACTACTGGTTCCGCGCACCGGTCAAGCGCCACACCATGGCTTCGGAATTCGACATCGACGCGATCAATGCGCTGCCGCCGGTCGAGATCGCGATGGGCTACGAGGGCGTTTCGTCCATCGCCATCGACGCGTTCGCCAAGAGCGGCATCAAGGCGATCATCCACGGCGGCACCGGCAATGGCTCGGTGGCCAACCGCATCGTGCCGAACCTGCAAAAGGCGCGCACCGACGGCGCGATCATCATTCGCAGCTCGCGCGTGGCCGACGGCTTCGTGATCCGCAATGCCGAGCAGCCCGACGACAAGTACGACTGGGTGGTTGCGCACGACCTGCGTCCGCAGAAGGCGCGCATCCTGGCGATGGTGGCCCTGACGAAGACCAGCGACACGAAAGAACTCCAGCGCATCTTCTGGGAGTATTGACCCACCCCCGAAGCGGCTCACTTCGTGTAGCCGCCTCCCCCTCAAGGGGGCAACACCAGCGGCCCGGCAAAGCCGGTTCCGCGGTGTTCCTGGCGAAGACCTCCCCGATCGATACCGCTCAGGGACGGCTGCGCCGCCGCTTGCGGTGCCGCGCGTATTCGAGGCTGCTCACGCACACGAGCAGCCAGGCGAGCCCGGTCAGCAGGCCGGCCGCCACGTCGCTTGCGAAATGCACCTGCAAGAAGACGCGGCTGCACGCGATGGTGACGATGGCGGCCGCAGCCGCCATGGCCGCCGGCACATGCCAGCGCGCGGGCAACAGGCGCAGCGCCAAGTACATCAGCATGCCGTAGCTCACGATCGCGCCCGCGCTGTGGCCGCTCGGAAAGCTGAAGCTCGTTTCAAGCGCCAGGCCATGGTCGTGCAGCGGCCGCGCCCGCGCAAAGATGCGCTTGAGGGCGGGGTTCAGCAGCACGATGCCTCCGAGCGCCATCATCCAGCCCAGCGCCAGGCCATGATGTGCCTTGCGCCACAGCAGCAAGGCCACGATCAGGCATACCGGCGCAAGCAGTTCGGCGTCGCCCAGATGCGTGAGCCAGCTGAAAACCACGAGGGCCGCCCAGGGCACATGGTCGCCGATGGCGTCGGCCAGCGCCTGGTCGGCCAGGCCGAGCAAGCGTCCGTCGCCGAGCTTCGATGCGATGTACGCCACGAGGCTCGCCGCCCCGAGGATCGCCAAAAAACCCATGGCCAGCGCGGCCGCGAGCCGCGGTTCTTCCGGTTCGCCGGTCGGCAAGGTCCGGGTGCGGCGCTGCTGCCACGCGCGGCAGACCGAACCGGCGCCGAGCACCGAGAGTGCAAGAACGCCCGTAAACCAGGCAAGGGAGTGCTCGCCGAGCTGGCGTGCAAGAAGTACGAGGGCAGGGGCTTCCGTGAACATGCGGCGCACCCTAAGCGGGTGCCGCGGCGCTGGCAAGCGGGAGTTGCAATACTTTGGCGCACACGAAGGCCTTGTCCGCGGCTGAATGGTCCCAGCGCTCCGCCTGGCAGGCGCGGCCGTCGTCGGCTTCACCCAGCCGCAGCACGTTCACCGAATTGGGATGCCCCGCGCGCAGGCGCGACGACACCGCCGTGCCGGCCTGCACCGCCCACGTCGTGCGCGGGCAGCCGGCGTAGGCGTCGTGCAGCGAGCGTACGAACGGCAGGTGGATGTGCCCGCCGAGGATCAGGTCGGCGCCGGCCGCGCACCAGCTCGCGACGGCGGCTTCGCGCCCGTGCAGCCGGTTCTGCATGTCTTCCTGCCGCGTCACCATCACCGGCTGGTGCGTGACCACCACGCGCAATTGGTCGGGCGAAGCGGCCGCCAGCCTGTGCGCCACCCGCTCGATCTGCGCAGCAGAGACCTCGCCGTCCGCATGCCGGTACCAGCGCGTGGTGTTGACCGCGACCACCAGCCATTCGGCGGATTCGAACACCGGCTCCAGGTCGGCCCCGAAAGCGCCGGCGTATCTTTCATACGGCGCGAACAGCCGCGCCCCCAGCTGAAAAAGCGGGATGTCGTGGTTGCCCGGTATGGCAATCACCGCCGGTGCGTCCAGCCGGTCGACGAAGGCGCGCGCCGCCGCAAATTGCGCGCGCGTGCCGCGCTGGGTGATGTCGCCGGAGAGCACGACCACCTGCGGCGACAAGGAGCGTGCGAGCCGCTCGAGCGCATCCATCACCTCGGGCTGTTCGGTGCCGAAATGCGTGTCGGAGATCTGAAGCAGGCAGCTCATTCCTTGGCGGCCTCCAGTTCGGGCGCGGCGTCGGGCCGCACCAGCCATAGTGGCTCGGGCGAGACGCGGAACAGCAGCGGCATCTCGGCCCATGCGATCTCGCCGTCGGTGGCCACCTTGACGCGGCGCGGGCCGTGCGAGCGGCTGGCTTTCACTGTCATCGATTCGAACGGAAAGCTCAATACCTCGTCGGCGCTGCCGAGCCGGCCCAAGGCACCGCGCACCAGCAGGCCCGGCATCGCAAGCACTCCCACGGGTTTCAGCGCCACGGCCGCCAGCTGCCCGTTTTCAGGCGCATCGGCGTGTTCGATGCCGACTTGCAGCAACTGCAACGGGTTGTTGCCGACGAACAGCGTCGGCGTGCGCAGGTCGCGCTCCTGGCCGCGCCAGGCCATGCGCAGGTTCCAGTGCCGGTGGCCGCGCATCACGGTGAGAAGACCGGCGGAGAACGCGATCCAGCGGCTGCGCCCATAGCGCGCCTTGTAGCTTTCGCGGTCTTCCAGCAGCTCGGCGTACAGGCCCATGCTGGCGTTCACCAGAAAGATGCGGTCATTGACCAGCCCCACCTGCGCCGAACGGGGTTGCTCTGTCAGCAGTACCTCCAGCGCCTCGGCCGTGTCGCGCGGGATGCCGTGGGTGCGGGCAAAGTAATTGAACGTGCCTTGCGGTAGCACGCCAAAGGCCAGCCCGCTGCCGAGCGTGGCCTGCGCCACCGCGTTGACGGTGCCGTCGCCGCCCGCGGCCACCACCACCCCGCCCACGGCGCGGGCGCGCTCGACCGCCTCGCGCGCGAGCGCCTGTACCGTCGCGCGTTCGTCGACCACGAAGATGCGGTGCCGCCGGCCGGCCGCGGCGCAGCCCTCTTCGACGATCCGTCGGGTTGCGGCGGCGTCCGCGCTGCCGGAGCCGCCATTGAGGACGATGAATATCGGGGAACTCGGGCCGATGAGGGGGGCTGGCATGTGCAAGTGAAGCGGAAAGAGGCGGGTCCCGCGGCTCGTGCAAGCCGAGGGGTGGGTAGGCGAATGAAGCTCGGGGAAAGGCAGCTGCGAGGCGATCGCGCGCAACCGGTAGCCCGTTATCTCACGCCCCTCGCCGCCGCGCCGGCGGCCGGCATCCCGGCCGGCTGTGGGAGAGTTGCCCTCCGACCGTAAAATCGTCTGCTTTCGCGGTGCTTCGCCGCGCTACCGTCCAACGCCCGGTCACGCCGGCCAGCTTCATGTTGACCTTCCAGCAAATCATTCTCAAACTGCAGTCGTACTGGGCCGACAAGGGCTGTGCGCTGCTGCAACCGTACGACATGGAAGTGGGCGCAGGCACCTCGCACACCGCCACCTTCCTGCGCGCGCTCGGCCCCGAGCCGTGGAAGGCCGCCTACGTGCAGCCCAGCCGCCGCCCCAAGGACGGCCGCTACGGCGAGAACCCGAACCGGCTGCAGCACTACTACCAATACCAGGTGGTGCTCAAGCCGGCGCCCAGCAACATCCTGGAGCTGTACCTCGGCAGCCTGGAGGCGCTGGGCTTCGACCTGAAGAAGAACGACATCCGCTTCGTCGAGGACGATTGGGAAAATCCGACGCTCGGCGCCTGGGGCCTGGGCTGGGAGGTCTGGCTCAACGGCATGGAGGTGACGCAGTTCACCTATTTCCAGCAGGTGGGCGGCATCGACTGCAAGCCCATCACCGGCGAGATCACCTACGGCCTGGAACGCCTGGCCATGTACTTGCAGGGCGTGGACAACGTCTACAACCTCACGTGGACCGAAGGCCTGAGCTACGGCGATGTGTACAAGCAGAACGAGGTCGAGCAGTCGACTTACAACTTCGAACACAGCGACGCCGAATTCCTCTTCACCGCCTTCAATGCGCACGAAAAGCAGGCCAAGCACCTCATGACCGAACAGCTGGCGCTGCCGGCCTACGAGCAGGTGCTCAAGGCCGCGCACAGTTTCAACCTGCTCGACGCCCGCGGCGCCATCAGCGTGACCGAGCGCGCGGCCTATATCGGCCGCATCCGCAACCTCGCGCGCAGCGTGGCGCAGAGCTACTACGAGAGCCGCGAGCGGCTCGGTTTCCCGATGGCACCGCGCGAGTGGGTCGCACAAATCACGAAGAAGGCAGCCTGAGCGATGACGAGCGTGCAAAAGAACCTGTTGGTCGAACTCTTCGTGGAAGAGCTGCCGCCCAAGGCCCTGAAGAAACTCGGTGAAGCCTTTGCCAACGGCCTGCGCGACCAGCTCGTGGCCCAGGGGCTCGCCGAGCCTGCGTCCGTGCTGACCGCGTACGCATCGCCGCGCCGCCTGGCCGCGCACCTCACGCATGTGGCCGAGCGCGCTGCCGACAAGGCCGTGTCGCAAAAGCTCATGCCTGTCACCGTGGGGCTCGACGCTTCGGGCCAGCCCACGCCCGCGCTGCTCAAGCGGCTGGCCGCGCTGGGCGCCGACGCCTCGGTCGTGCCCGGCCTCAAACGCGCGCTGGACGGCAAGGCCGAAGCCCTGTTCTATGAAAGCACTGCCAAGGGCGCCACCCTGGCTGAAGGCCTGCAGAAGGCGCTGGCCGAAGCGATCGCCAAACTGCCGATTCCCAAGGTGATGAGCTACCAGCTCGAAAGCGGCTGCGAGCTGCCGGGCTGGAGCAGCGTGAGCTTCGTGCGCCCCGCGCACGGGCTGGTGGCGCTGCACGGCGACGGGGTGGTGCCGGTCGAGGCGCTGGGCCTTCATGCGGGCCGCGAGACCCACGGCCACCGTTTCGAAGCCGCCATCGACCCCGTGGTGCTGCGCGACGCCAACAGCTATGCGCTGCAGATGCAGGACGAGGGCGCCGTCCTCGCGAGTTTCGAGGCCCGCCGCACCGAGATTGCGCGCCAGCTTGCGGCCGCGGCCGTGCGCGCCGGCGGCGGCACCGTGCCCATCCACGACGACGCGCTGCTCGACGAAGTGACGGCGCTGGTCGAACGGCCCAACGTGCTGGTCTGCAGCTTCGAGCGCGAGTTTCTCGAAGTGCCGCAGGAGTGCCTCATCCTCACGATGAAGGCCAACCAGAAGTACTTTCCGCTGCTCGATTCATCGAGCAAGCTCACCAACAAGTTCCTGGTCGTCAGCAATATCAGCCCCGAGGATGCGAGCGCGGTGGTCGGCGGCAACGAGCGCGTGGTGCGCCCGCGCCTGGCCGACGCCAAGTTCTTCTTCGACCAGGACCGCAAGAAATCGCTGGCTTCGCGCGTCGAATCGCTGGGCAAGGTGGTCTATCACAACAAGCTCGGCACCCAAGGCGAGCGCGTGGAACGCGTGATGCGCATTGCGCGTGCCATTGCGGCGCCGTTGGGGGATGCCACGCTCACCGCGCACGCCGTGCAGGCGGCACAGCTGGCCAAGGCCGATTTGGTGACCGACATGGTGGGCGAGTTCCCCGAGCTGCAGGGCACCATGGGCCGCTACTACGCGCTGCACGACGGCCTGTCCGCCGAAGTGGCCGACGCCATCGAGGACCACTACAAGCCGCGCTTTGCCGGCGACGACCTGCCGCGCCACAAGGTCGGCATCGTGGTCGCGCTGGCCGACAAACTCGAAACACTGGTCGGCATGTTCGGCATCGGCAACCTGCCCACCGGCGACCGCGACCCGTTCGCGCTGCGCCGCCATGCGCTCGGCGTGATCCGCATGCTGATCGAGAAAGACCTGCCGCTGAAACTGGACGCGCTGCTGCAGGACGCTGCCGCGCAGTTCAAGGACATCGACGGCTTCGACACCGGCAAGGCCACCGCCGAGCTGCAGGACTTCATTCTCGACCGCCTCGCCGGCAGCCTGCGCGAGCAGGGCGCCAGCGCGCAAGAGGTTGACGCCGTGCTGGCGCCGCGACCGCAGCGCCTGGGCGAAGTGCCCAAGCTGCTGGCGGCCGTACGCGCCTTTGCCGCACTGCCCGCCGCGGCGGCGCTGGCCGCTGCCAACAAGCGCATCGGCAACATCCTCAAGAAGGCGCCCGAAGCCGATGCTCACGTAAGCGAACTGCTGCTGCACGAGCCGGCCGAGAAGGCGCTGCACGCCGCCATGGCCGAAGTCGTGCCCGCCGCCAATGCGCAGTTCGATGCCGGCGACTACACCGCTTCGCTGCAGACGTTGGCCGCGCTGCGCGAGCCGGTCGATGCCTTCTTCGACGGCGTGATGGTCAATGCCGAACAGGCCGACCTTCGCCTCAACCGGCTGGGCTTGCTGATGTCGTTGCACGTCGCGATGAACCGCGTGGCGCAACTCGAACGGTTGGCAGCCTGAAGCGAAGCACGGGCTTTTTTGCCAACGCCATGAAACTCGTCATCCTCGACCGCAACGGCACGATCAACGTGCACCGCGAAGATTTCGTCAAGAGCGACATCGAGTGGACGCCGCTGCCCGGCGCGCTCGAGGCCGTGGCCAAGCTCAACCATGCCGGGTGGCACGTGGTGGTCGCCTCCAACCAGTCGGGCCTGGGACGCGGCCTGTTCGACATGGCGTCGCTCAATGCCATGCACGCCAAGATGCACAAGATGCTCGCGGCTGTGGGCGGGCGGGTCGATGCGGTCTTCTATTGCCCGCACAGCCCCGACGAAGGCTGCGATTGCCGCAAGCCCGCACCAGGCCTGTTCCGCCAGATCGGCGACCGCTACGGCATCGATTTGAAAGACGTGCCCACCGCGGGCGACAGCCTGCGCGACCTGCAGGCCGGCGCGGCCGCCGGCTGCGAGCCGCACCTGCTGCTCACCGGCATGGGCGCGGCGTGCCGCGGCATCGATCCGCTGCCGCCCGAATATCCGGCGAACACCATGGTTCACGAGAGCCTGGCCGCCTTTGTTGAATTCTTGCTTGCGCGCGAAGCGCAGGCCGCACTGCAGGTGGCTGTCTGATGGCGTTTATCCGTTCCGTGCTCCATGCCCTTTGGATGCTCGTCACCGTGGTGCCCTGGGGCATCATCATGTGCGTCAGTTCGCTCTGGAAGCGCGGCATTCCGCTCTACTGGATGGCGGTGCAATGGCTCAGCTGGGCCATCGGCGGCGCGCGCGTGCTGCTGGGTATCCGCACCCGCGTGACGGGCATGGAAAACCTGCCCTCCGACAAGCTCGCAGGCGCGGTGCTGCTGGTCAAGCACCAGTCGACCTTCGAGACTTTTCTGATGCCCACGCTGATGCCGCATCCGCTGGCTTTCGTGTTCAAGAAAGAGCTGATCTACGTGCCTTTCTTCGGCTGGGCAATGGCCCGGCTCGACATGATCCACATCGACCGCAGCCAGCGCGCGCAGGCGTTCAACAAGGTCGTGAACCAGGGCCGCAAGCTGCTTGCCCAGGGCATCTGGATCATCATGTTTCCCGAAGGCACCCGCATTCCGCGCGGCCAGAAGGGCACCTACAAGAGCGGCGGCACGCGGCTCGCCTGCGAAACCGGCGTGCCGGTGATCCCGGTCGCCGTAACCTCGGCCAAGGTCTGGCCGCGCAAGGCTTTCATCAAGCGCCCCGGCGTGGTCGACGTGTCGATCGGCCCGGCCATTCCCAGCATTGGCCGCAAGCCCGATGAGCTGATGCGCGAAGTCGAAGCCTGGATCGAATCCGAGATGCGCCGGCTCGACCCCGAGGCCTACCGCGACAGCCCGCCGCTGCAGCTGCCGCAAGAAGCCCGCTGACGAACGACGAAAGACCCGACATGCGGGGGCTGCTTCAGTTCACGATGGACCTGTTCGAAGGTCTGGGCAACGAGTTTGCGCCGGCCAAGGCGCCTTCGCCGCGGTCCAAAAAGGTCAAGAAGAAGGCCGCACCACCCGTGCCTTCGCCCGCGGCGGCCAAGGAGTCGCAACAGCATGGGGCCCATGAAGATGCCGGTCCCACGCTTCCCGCCATTCCGCTGCGCGACACGCTGTCGCTTGCGAGCTTCGTGCACCCGCAGGCCACACGCGAAACGGTGCTGGGCTCGGCACGCGTGGCCTACGAGTTCAAGCGCGGCAAGCGCAAGACCATCGGATTCGTCGTCGGCGCCGAAGGCCTGTCGGTGCGCGCGCCCCGCTGGGTCACGCTGCGCGACGTGGATGCCGCCATCAAGGAAAAGTCCGACTGGATCCTGCGCAAGCTGCTCGAAACCCGGCAGCGCCACGCGCGCGTCGAGGCCACGCGCATCGAGTGGAAGGATGGCGCGCAATTTCCGTTCATGGGCGAACCGGTCGTGATCCGCCTCGATCCGAAGCATGGCTTTGCAAGCGTTGGCGGCACGCTCGATGCAAGCGACGCCGTTGGCGGGCCGCGCATCTTGCGTTTGGCCGTGGCGCAGAACGCCGAAGCTTCGCAGATCCGCGACGCCGCCCAGGCCTGGCTCATGCGACACGCGCGGCGGCTCTTTATAGAACGGCTCGACCACTTCGCGCCGCGGCTGGGCGTGCGCTGGCAGAAGCTGTCGCTGTCGAACGCCGCCACGCGATGGGGCAGTGCGAGCGTCGATGGATCGATACGGCTGAACTGGCGCCTGATCCACTTTCGCCTGCCGGTGATCGACTACGTGGTCGCGCACGAGCTCGCGCATCTGCGGGTAATGGACCACTCGCACCGGTTCTGGGAGACGGTGGAGAGCGTGGTGCCGGACTACGACCTGCTCCGGCAGCAGCTCAAGGATGAGGCTGTGCCTCGGTGGTCTTGAGGCTGCTGCTGCTGCTGCTGCTTGTTTAAGTTCCGAGGCCGGGACTCGCCCCGGCGGGCGACCTACTTTTCTTTGCTTCGCCAAAGAAACGTAGGCAAAAGAAAGGCGACCCCACTGTCTGCGACCCTTCGCTACGGGCAACCTGCGGTGCTCGGGTTTCGCGGGGTCTCGCAGAACTCGCTTCGCTCAAACAGCTGCGAGCCCTGATCCGCGAAACCCTGCGCTCCTCGGCGCATACAGAGGGGCGGGGGAATCACACGGGCCTTTGCTTCGCTCGGCCACCAGGCCATCGCAGGCGCGCAGCGCCTGCGATGGTTGGTACTGGGCTTCGGTATTGAGTTTGGCTGTTGGGGTTGGGGCCGAGCGGGAGCGAAGGCTGCCCGCTCCCACCCCTTCTGTATGCGCCGAGGAGCGCAGATGCAGGCGGGATCAGGGCCGCAGCTGTTTGAGCGAAGCGAGTTCTGCNCAGCTGCGAGCCCTGATCCGCGAAACCCTGCGCTCCTCGGCGCATACAGAGGGGCGGGGAATCCACACGGGCCTTTGCTTCGCTCGGCCACCAGGCCACCGCGGCGCTGCGCGCCGCGGTGGTTGGGATGGTTATTGGCGTGGGCTTCGGTATTGGCTGTTGGTCTTGGGGCCGAGCGAGAGCGAAGGCTGCCCGCTCCCACCCCTTCTGTATGCGCCGAGGAGCGCAGATGCAGGCGGGATCAGGGCCGCAGCTGTTTGAGCGAAGCGAGTTCTGCGGACCCCCGCCGGAATCGAGCACCGCAGGCTGCCCGTAGCGCAGCGAAGGGACGCAGACAGTAGGGGTCGCCTTTCTTTGCTTACTTTCTTTGGCGAAGCAAAGAAAGTGAGTCGCCCGCCGGGGCGAGACCCGGCCCCGGGAAAAACTAAGACACCGCCCGAATCGGGATATACATCTCCCCGCCGGCCGCAGCAAACTCCTGCGACTTCTCGGCCATGCCAGCCGCCATGGCCTCCGCCTCCGCCACGCCCTTCTTCGCCGCGTACTCGCGCACCTCCTGCGTGATCTTCATCGAGCAGAACTTTGGGCCGCACATCGAACAGAAGTGCGCCACCTTGCTCGAATCCTTCGGCAGCGTCTCGTCATGGAATTCGCGCGCGGTGTCGGGGTCGAGGCCGAGATTGAACTGATCCTGCCAGCGGAATTCGAAGCGTGCCTTGCTCAATGCATCGTCGCGCGATCGGGCTCCAGGGTGTCCCTTGGCCACGTCCGCCGCATGCGCGGCGATCTTGTAGGCAATGATCCCCTGCTTCACGTCGTCGCGGTCGGGCAGGCCCAGGTGCTCCTTGGGCGTCACGTAGCAGAGCATGGCGGTGCCCGCCCAGCCGATCATCGCGGCGCCGATGGCGCTGGAGATGTGGTCGTAGCCCGGCGCGATGTCGATGGTCAGCGGCCCGAGCGTGTAGAACGGCGCTTCGTGGCAGTGCTTGAGCTGCTCGTCCATGTTGGCCTGGATCATGTGCATCGGCACGTGGCCCGGGCCTTCGATCATGGTCTGCACGTCGTGCTTCCACGCGATCTGCGTGAGCTCGCCCAGCGTGCGCAGTTCGGCAAACTGGGCTTCGTCGTTGGCATCGGCGCCCGAGCCCGGACGCAGGCCGTCGCCGAGCGAAAAGCTCACGTCGTACGCCTTCATGATGTCGCAGATGTCCTCGAAGCGCTCGTAGAGAAAGCTCTCCTTGTGGTGCGCGATGCACCACTTGGCCATGATCGAGCCGCCGCGCGAGACGATGCCCGTCATGCGGTCCGCGGTCAGGTGGATGAACGGCAGGCGCACGCCCGCGTGAATGGTGAAGTAGTCGATGCCCTGCTCGGCCTGCTCGATCAGCGTGTCGCGGAAGATCTCCCAGGTGAGATCCTCGGCCACGCCGCCCACCTTCTCCAGCGCCTGATAGATCGGCACGGTGCCGATGGGCACTGGCGAGTTGCGTACGATCCAGTCGCGCGTGGTGTGAATGTTCTTGCCGGTCGACAGGTCCATCACGTTGTCGGCGCCCCAGCGGATCGCCCACACCAGCTTTTCAACCTCTTCCTCGATGCTCGAGGTGACGGCCGAGTTGCCGATGTTGGCGTTGATCTTCACCTTGAAGTTGCGGCCGATGGCCATCGGCTCGACTTCGGGGTGGTTGATGTTGGCGGGAATGATCGCGCGGCCGCGCGCCACCTCGTCGCGCACGAACTCGGGCGTGATGATGCGCGGAATGCTCGCGCCCATCGGATTGCCGGCCACGCGCTTCGCACGCTCTTCGTTGGCGAGGTATTCGGCCATCCATTCGCGCTTGCCGTTCTCGCGCAGCGCCACGTATTCCATCTCGGGCGTGACGATGCCGCGGCGTGCGTAGTGCATCTGCGTGACGTTGGCGCCCGACTTCGCGCGGCGCGGCGTGCGCTGCAGTGCCGATGCGCCGGCGCGCAACTCGGCCAGGCGCTGCGCGTCATGGTCGTGCGCGTGCTTGAGGCCTTCGTCGAGCGCTTGGTGCGAGCGGCCCTCGTAGCTTTCGGTGTCGTTGCGCTCGGCGATCCATGCATCGCGCACGCCAGGCAGGCCGCGGCGCACGTCGATGTCGACCTTGGCATCGGTGTAGGGACCCGAGGTGTCGTAGAGCGAGACGGTCTCGCCGTTGGTCAGCAGCACGTCGCGCACCGGCACGTTCAGGTCGGGGCGGCTGCCTGGAATCAGGCACTTGTGCGAAGCGGGAAACGGCTCGCGCGTCAGCGAAAGCAGGGAGGTGAACTTGTCGGGGGCATTCATGCGGGGCACTCCTTGTTGAGGGAAAGGGTGCTCCGCAATCGCTCGGTGGACTTTGGGCCGCCACGGTGGGTGGGTGGCGGGACCGGAGTCAGGGAGTGCAGCTCTTCTTACGCCGGTATGACCCGGATCAAGTTCGCGGGTCGGCACTTGCCATCTCAGCACGCCACATGCGTGCACCCCGGAGCGGGGCCTATTGTGCGGGCCGAGGCCCGGTGCGTCAACCGGGGGTCTGCACGTCGCCCTCGAGGTAGAACCAGCGGTCCCCCTCGCGCACGAAGCGGCTGCGCTCGTGCAGGCGCGTCGCGGTGCCGGTGCTGCTGCGCTGGCGGGCGACGAACTCGACCTCGGCGTGGTCGGCATCGAGCACCGAACGCGAGCGGATGTCGAGCCCGAGCCATTTCACGCCGGGTTCGAACTCGATCGAGGCCGGGCGCGTCGACGGATGCCAGGTGGCGAGCAGGTAGGGGCCGCGCTCCAGGACGAAGGCCGAATAGCGCGAACGCATCAGCGATTCGGCGTCGGGCGCGGGCGTGCCCTCGAAATCGTCGAGGTAGCGGCCGCAGCACAGGGCGTAGCCGATGGGTTTGTCCCGGCGGTCGGTGCGGCCGCAGGGGCAAGGTCCGGTGGTGGGATCGGTGGCACTCATGAAGCCCCTATTGGAACACCTCGGAGGCCCTTCCTCCGATGGGGCAAGCCCTGCGGCCGCATCCGGAGATACTCGCTTGGCGCAGCGCTTGCTAGACGCTAGCCTTCTTTGGCATACCCACAGAGCAAAGGCGGCGATGTACCTGACGGGCTCCGAACAGCAGGCGTTGCGCGGCGTTTTCACGCTGCTGGCGCAAGACCGCGGCGAAAGCGACATCCGCGAGCGCCTGGGCTGGGCGCTGCTCGACCTGCTGCGTGCGGACCAGTTCGCCTCCTTCGTGTGGAACGCCGAAAGCGGCCGCTTCGATGGGCGGGTGGCGCTGAACATGGACCCTGCCAACCTCGACCGCTATGGCGAATGGCACCAGCACCACGACCCGATCACCTTTGTGCTGCAGTCGCACCGTCGCGCCACGCGGGTGACCGACGTGATGCCGCAGCGCGAACTGATGCGCACCGAGTTCTTCACCGACTTTCTTTCGCGCGACGGGCTGCATTGGGGCATGAACCTGCATGCCTTCGAGGGCAGCCGTGCGTTGGGCGATCTGCGCATCTGGCGGCGCAAGGGGCGCGGAGATTTTGGCGACCACGAGAAGGCGCTGCTCGACCTGATCGAGCCGGCGTTCATCGGCGCGTTGCAGCGCGCGCAGCGCACGGCGGCCGCCGTGCCTATGCCCGCTGAAGCGGCGTGGGCGGCATTGAGCACGCGAGAAAAGGATGTGGCGCGGGCCGTGTGCGAAGGCCTCACCGACAAGGAGATCGCGCGTCGCATGGCCGTGAGCGTGCCGACGGTGCGCACCTACCTGCGTCGCACCTTCGACAAGCTCGGCATCGAGCGACGGTCGGCACTGGCCGGCCTGGTCAAGCGCTGACCGTCCAAAAAAGGTCTATTTCGTCTTGGGCGCAGGCAGGCGCCCCAGAACGCCTTCCACCGCGATCCCGACGGCGAGCAGCTTGCGGTCGCTGCCGGCCGGTCCGTCGAGTTCCAGCCCCACCGGCAGCCCGCTTTCCGCACCCAAGCCCGATGGCAACTGCACGCCCGGAATTCCGGCGTTGCTGCCGGGGTCTGTGTTCTGGATCAGCGCGCCGAAGTTCTCGGGACTGCTGGCCTCGGCCCCGGCCGGCAATGCCACGCGCGGCACCGTCGGGAATACGAGCGCATCGAGCCTGTTCTTTGCGAAGGTGTCGCGATAGAGTTTCTGCAATGCGGGCCGTGCCACGCGCATGGCATTGTCGTAGGCCGGCCTGGCATCGACCACTCCGTTTGGCGCGGGCAGCTTGCGCGGAATCACGAAGGTTTCGAACGTGCCCTTGACGTCGGGGCTTGCGATGCCGGCCGCGAGCTGCGCAATGTCAATGCCGGTGCGGTACTTCGCAAGGTAGGCCACCATGTCGTCGTGCGCCTCGTAGAGTGCCAGCGGAAAGCCGATGGCGCCGTTGAGTTCCATGAGCTTCGGCATCTCGACGTCCACCAGCGTGACGCCGGCCGCGCGCAGCTTGGCCAGTGCTGCATCGGTGGCGCCGCGCGTGTCCGCGTCGAGGTTTGCGTAGAAGGCCGGCACCACGCCGAGCCGCACCCGCTTGAGGTCGGCGGGCTTGAGCGGCGAGCCGCCTGCGATCACGCGATCGAGCAGCGCGACGTCAGCCATCGACTGCGCCATCGGTCCAGCCGTGTCGCGCGTGTGCGAGATCGGCGCGATGCCCTGCTGCGAATAGCGCCCCATGGTCGGCCGCAGCGATGCGCAGCCATTGAACGCACACGGAATGCGCACCGATCCGCCCGTGTCGGTGCCCAGCGCGGCCGGCGCCATGCGCGCGCCTAGCGCCGCGCCATTGCCGGAAGAAGACCCGCCCGCGATGCGGCTCGCGTCGTAGGCGTTGCGCACGCCGACTTCGGGGCCGCTCTGGAACGCGGGGTTGTAGCCACTGATCCCGAAGGCCAGCTCGTGCATGTTCGTCTTGCCGAGGATGACCGCGCCCGCCGCCCGAAGCTTGGCAACTACGGGGGCGTCCGTCCTCGGCACGAAGCCCTTGAGTGCAGGTGAGCCGGCCGTGGCAGGCAGGTCTTGCACCTGGATGTTGTCCTTGATGACCACCGGCAGACCGGCCAGCGGCTTGCAGGCGCCGCCGCGTTTGCGCTGTACGTCGGCGGCGCGCGCGGCCTTCAGCGCGCCGGCTTCGTCGATCCTGATGAAGGCATTGAGGTTCTTGCCTGCATGGGCCTGTGCGATGTAGGCCGACACCAGTTGCTCGCTGCTTACGGTGCCCTCGCAGAGTTGCCGCACCGCATCGCTCGCAGTCAGCGTGGCGAGGTCCGGGGCGGCAGGTTGAGCTTGCGCGGACGAGCCCATGGCACCGAGGGACAGCAGGGCCAGGGCGAGGGGAACGGGTTTGAAATTGGACATGGCAAAGACCTCCGACCAAGAGGCTGCCATGCTGCGCCGCCGGCCCTTTGCTGTCTGTCATCCAAACCGATGACACCGAGGCGCCCGCGGCGCCCGCGCCCGCTCACGCCAACGCGCGCTGGATCAGCAGTTTCTGGATGTCCGAGGTGCCTTCGTAGATCTGGCACACGCGCACGTCGCGGTAGATGCGTTCCAGAGGAAAGTCGTTCACGTAACCGTAGCCGCCCAGCGTCTGGATGGCCGCGCTGCAGACGCGCTCGGCCATTTCGCTTGCGAACAGCTTGGCCATGGCGGCCTCCTTGAGGCAGGGCCGGCCGGCGTCGCGCAAGCTCGCTGCATGCCAGATCAGCTGGCGCGCGGCTTCGAGTTGCGTGGCGCATTCGGCCAGCCTGAAACCGACCGCCTGCTGCTCGAAGATCGAACCGCCAAAGGCCTGCCGCTCCTTGGCATAGGCCAGCGCCACGTCGAAGGCACTGCGCGCCATGCCCACGCTCTGCGCCGCAATGCCGATGCGCCCGCCCTCGAGCGCGCCCAACGCGATCTTGTAGCCCTCGCCTTCGGCACCGATGAGGTTTTCCGCCGGGATGCGGCAGCCGTCGAAGTTGATCTGCGCGGTGTCGCTGCTGTGCTGGCCCAGCTTGTCCTCGAGCCGCGCCACGCTGTAGCCGGGCGCATTGGTGGGCACGATGAACGCGCTCATGCCTCGCTTGCCCGCGCCCTTGTCGGTCACCGCGATGACGATGGCGACCTGGCCGTTCTTGCCGCTGGTGATGAACTGCTTCACGCCATCGATCACATAGCCGTCACCGTCCTTGCGCGCCGTGGTGCGCAGGCTCGATGCATCGCTGCCGGCCTGCGGCTCGGTGAGGCAGAAGGCGCCGAGCATCTGCCCCTGCGCGAGCGGTTCGAGCCACTGCTTCTTCTGCTGCGCGTTGCCGTAGCGCATGAGGATCGCGTTGACTGGGCAGTTGGTCACACTGATGGCCGTGCTAGTGCCGCCGTCGCCGGCGGCGATTTCTTCCAGCACCAGCGCGAGCGTGAGGTAGTCCAGGCCCGCGCCGCCATGCTCCTCGGGCACGCAGATGCCGTAGGCGCCGAGCGCCGCCAGGCCCTGGTGCGCTTCCTTGGGAAAGCTGTGCTCGCGGTCCCATGTCGGGGCGTTGGGCCAGAGTTCGGCTTGAGAGAAATCGCGCACCGCGTCGCGGATGGCTTCTTGATCGGCACTGAGCAGCATGGCGTGTCTCCTGTCTTTCTTGCTTGTTACTTGCCTGCGCCCAGATCCATGATCATGCGTGCGGCCATGTACAGGCGCCTTGGAATGGCGCTGATGTCGACATACTCGGCCTTGTCGCTGTGATAGCCGAAGCCCGGCAGGCCCAGGCTCTCGATCACCGGCTTGCCCGAAAGCGCCGCATAGGCCGCGTCGGTGCCGCCGCCGGTGCGCTCTTCCACACCCAGCGTGCCGCCGGCTTCCTTGTAGAAGGCCACGGCCTTTTCGACGAGCTTCTTGCCGCCTTCGCCGGCATTGAAGGCCGGGCGGCCGCGCGTGACCACCACCTTCACGTCCGCTTCGGGCAGCTTCTTCTGCTGCGCCTTTTCTTCGAGCGTCTTCATTGCGGCGTCGAAGTCCTCGTTGCGCGCATAGCGCACGTCGGCGTTCAAGGTCGCGCTCGCGGGGATGATGTTGGAGACGTTGCCCGCCTTGGCAATGGTCCAGTTGAAGCGCAGGTGCTTCGCCTTGTCGTCGATGCTCATGGTGCGCAGCACGAGGTCCGACGCCTCGACCAGGGCGTTGACGCCCAGCTCGGGCGCGGCGCCCGCATGCGAAGCCTTGCCGGTGATGTTGACCTGCACATAGGCGATGCCCGAAGTGCCGAGCGACAGCTTCTCGTCGCCTGCGCTCGTGGGTTCGAACGACAGCACGTAGTCGGCCTGCTTGGCTTCTTCCTGGATCAGGTCGCGCGAGCCGAAGGAGCCTTTTTCCTCGTCGGTGTTGAAGAGCACGGTGATGGTGCCGTAGTCGCGCACGCCGTAGTCCTTGAGCAGCTTCAGCGTGTGCAGGATGACGGCATTGCCGCCCTTGTCGTCTGCAATGCCCGGGCCATAGGCCTTGGTGCCTTCGATGCGGAACGGCGCCTTCGCGAGCGTGCCCTTGGGGTACACGGTGTCCATGTGCGACATCAGCAGCAGGTTCTTGCCGCCGCGGCCCTTGAGCTTGCCCACGATGTTGTCGCCCGCCACGAGACTGGTGGACTTGCTGCGCGTGACGGTGAAGCCCAGGTTCTTGAGCTCGCCTTCCAGGAAGTTGCCGGCGGCTGCAATGCCTTCGGCGTCCTCCGTGCCGGTTTCAATGTTGACCAGCTGCTCCAACGTCTTTAGCACCGCGGGCTGTGCATCGGTGGCCGCTTGGAAAAGCACGTTGTCGCGCTTCTGCGCCCAGCCGGCGGCGGGCGCCAGCAAAGCGCCAGCGAGCAGGGCCGCCATGACGGTACGTTGGTTGAATGGGCGCATGAACAATCTCCCGCGGGTGCAATAGTCGTTAAAAAAAACACGAAGCGCCCGGACTGGGGCGCTTGTGGCGGTTGTTTTAATCAGATCAGCTCGAGTGCGACAGCCGTACCTTCGCCGCCACCGATGCACAGCGTGGCCACGCCGCGCTTCTTGCCGCGCGCCTTCAGCGCATGAATCAGCGTGACCATGATGCGCGCGCCGCTGGCGCCGATCGGGTGGCCCAGCGCACAGGCGCCGCCGTTCACGTTGACGATGCCGTGCGACACGTCGAGCTCGTGCATCAGCGCCATCGGCACCACCGCGAACGCTTCGTTCACTTCCCACAGGTCCACGTCCCTGACGGTCCAGCCGGTCTTCTTGAACAGCTTGGCGACCGCGCCCACGGGTGCGGTGGAGAACCACTCGGGCTGCTGCGCATGCGTGGCATGGCCGACGATGCGAGCGATGGGCTTGGCGCCGATCTTCTTCGCGTGCGACTCGGTCATCATCACCAGCGCCGCGGCACCGTCGTTGATCGACGAGCTCGATGCGGCGGTGATAGTGCCGTTCTCTTTCTTGAACGCGGGCTTGAGCGTGGCGATCTTGTCGAGCTTGACCTTGCCCGGGCCTTCGTCGATGGAGATGACGGTATCGCCGCCGCGGCCCTTCACGGTGACGGGCGTGATCTCGTCCTTGAATGCCCCGGATTCGGTTGCGGCCTTGGCGCGCTCGACGCTCGCAATGGCGAACGCATCTTGCTGCTCGCGCGTGAACTTGTACTTGGCGGCACAGTCCTCGCCGAAGGTACCCATCGAGCGGCCCGGCTGGTAGGCGTCTTCGAGGCCGTCGAGCATCATGTGGTCGAAGATGCGGTCATGGCCCATGCGGTAGCCGCCACGGCCCTTGAGCATGAGGTAGGGCGCATTGGTCATGCTTTCCATGCCGCCAGCCACCATCACGTCGTGCGTGCCAGCCAAGAGCAGGTCGTGCGAGAGCATGGCGGCCTTCATGGCCGAGCCGCACATCTTGCTGAGCGTGACCGCGCCCGCGCTGTCGGGCAGGCCGCCCTTGTAGGCTGCTTGGCGCGCAGGGGCCTGGCCCTGGCCGGCCATGAGGCAGTTGCCGAACAGCACTTCGCCCACGCTGTCAGGTGCAATGCCGGCGCGCTCCACTGCGGCCTTGATGGCGGCGCCGCCGAGGTCGTGCGCCGAGAGGGAAGAAAAGTCGCCCTGGAAGCTCCCCATGGGAGTGCGGGCGGCGCCGACGATGACGATGGATTCAGGCATGGAGATCTCCTTCGGAAGTGGAAAGTAGAAAGTGGTCTTCGTGGACCGGGGACTCAATCAGAAATGGGTCGCATGGCCTTCGTGCTTGAAGCGCTGCGATTCCTCGTACGGGAATACGTCGAGCATCTGGCCCGCCTCGATGCGTTCCTTGTGGTGCTGCCAGAAGGCGGCGTCGAGCAAGTCGGCATGGTGCGCCATGAAGGCCTCGCGCACCGCGTCGTTGCCGAGCAGGAAAGGGCCGAAGGTTTCGGGAAACACGTCTTTCGGGCCGACCGAATACCAGACTTCGCCGCTCATCTCGTCTTCCTCGTTGCGCGCCGCGGGCACCTTGCGGAACCTGCAGTCGGTGATGTATTCGATCTCGTCATAGTCGTAGAACACGACCTTGCCGCCGCGCGTGACGCCGAAGTTCTTCCACAGCATGTCGCCCGGAAAGATGTTGGCCGCCACCATGTCCTTGATGGCATTGCCGTACTCGACCACCGCGTGCTCCAGCTGCTCCTGTGCGCGCTTGGCATGCGCCGGGCTTTCGGGGTTGGCCAGCGTGTCGAAAGCCTCCTGCAGGAAGATGTTGAGCGGGATCATGCGGCGCTCGATGTAGACGTGCTTGAGCACCAGTTCCATCTCCCCGTTGCCGTCGCGGTCGCCAATCTCGAGTTGGCTGGGCGCGAACTTCTGGATCTCCTCGATCAGCTCGGGCTCGAAGCGGTCGAGCGGAAAGCCCACGTCGCTGTACTCCAGCGTGTCGGCCATGCGGCCCACGCGGTCGTGCTGCTTTACCAGCAGGTACTTGCCCTTGATCTGCTCGCGCGTGGTGTCCTTCTGAGGCGGATAGAAGTCCTTGATGACCTTGAACACGAAGGGGAACGACGGCAGGTCGAACACCAGCATGACCATGCCTTTGATGCCGGGCGCGATTCGGAAGCGGTCGCTCGAATAATTCAGGTGCGAAAGAAAGTCGCGGTAGAACAGCGTCTTGCCCTGCTTGGCCAGGCCCAGTGCGTTGTAGATTTCCGCGCGCGGCTTGCGCGGCATGAGCGAGCGCAGGAACTGCACGCAGGCCGACGGCACTTCCATGTCCACCATGAAGTAGGCGCGCGCAAAGCTGAACAGCATCTGCAGGTCGTCTTCGCCGAAAAGCGCCGCATCCACGTAGAACTTGCCGTGGCCGTCGTGCAGGATCGGCAGCGAAAACGGGAGTTCGACAAAGCCGTTCATGATCTTGCCGACCACATAGGCGCCCTTGTTGCGATAGAACAGCCCCGAGAGCACCTGGATCTGGAAATTGGCACGCAGCTTCACCTGGTGGAAGCGCCCCATGATCGCGTGCGCCACGCGCTCGGCATCGCGCCGCTTGTTGGCAAAGCCGCCCTGTAGCGCAAAGTCGTCGAGCATCTGTTCGATGGTGTCAGCGAGCGTTTCGTGCGAAGGGTAGTAGGGCCGGTACGTGGGCGCGCCCCGAGGCTCGATGTACTCGGTGCTGATGGCCGGGCGAACGAAGATGAAGTCGTTCTGGAAGTAGGCGCGGTGCAGGATCTTCGTGGTCACCGAGTTGAAGAAGCTCTCGGCGAGTTCGGGTTGGTGGTGGTCCACCAGGAGGCCGATGAAGTGCAGCTTGACCTGGTGCCACACCTCCATCGGCTGGTCGCCCGCCTTGAACTCTTTCTCGAGCCGCGCCACGGCCTCGTTCACGCGCAGGTCATAGAACTCGATGCGCTCGCGTTGCGCGCGCTGCTGGCCATGCCAATCGGCCGTTTCGAAGCGGTGCTTGGCGCGCGCCGATTCGGCACGGAACAGGCTGTAGTGGCGATTGAATCCATCGATCATCGCCTTGGCGATGTCGTAAGCCAGCGGTGAATCGAGGCGCTGCGGGAACATGGCTTTCAGCCGATCTTCGCTTCGTTGCCTTCGCCGAGGGCGCCGTTGGCTTCGCCGGCCGGAATGACCTCGACGACCTCGGTGCCATCGGATCCGGCTTGCGCGGAGGGCGAGATGCCCAGGGGCTTGCTCCACTTGTAGCGGATGCGCTGCACCGCTGCCTTGTACACCGCGTCCAGCGGCTTGTTGCCGTCGACGTTCAGCCCCAGGTCCTGGAGCAGGCCGTCGTGCACGCCGTAGGTCCAGCCGTGGATCTTGACCTTCTGGCCGCGGCCCCACGCGTCGACCATGACGGTACTGACAGCGACATTGACCACCTGCTCGGCCACGTTGAGTTCGCACAGTGCATCGACGCGCACGTCCTCGGGCAGGGTTTCGAGCATCACGGCGTGGCGGTCGCGCACGTCCTGGATATGGCGGATCCAGTTGTCCGCCAGGCCGATGCGCTTGCCGCTGAGGGCCGCCTTGACGCCAGCGCAGCCGTAGTGGCCCACCACCATGATGTGCTCGACCTTCAGGTGCTCAACGGCGAATTGAATGGCCGAGAGCGCGTTGAGGTCGGAGTGCACCACGATGTTGGCGACGTTGCGGTGCACGAACACCTCGCCAGGCTCCAGCCCCGTGATCTGGTTGGCGGGCACGCGGCTGTCGGAGCAGCCGATCCACATGTAGCGCGGCGTCTGCTGCTTCACCAGGCTGGTGAAGAAACCAGGCCGGTCGCGTTCCATCTGTGCGGACCAGGCACGGTTGTGGGCAAACAGGTCATCAAGAGTGTCGGACATGGGCGTGATTGTCGATGAGTCGTGATTGGGTGCGGTATATCAGGCCGTCCTGGCGGCTTTCTGCGCCTTGGCCAGCGTCGCGCGGCCTTTCTTCTCATGTTCGCGCACTTCCGCCAGGTTGGCCTGCAGCTCGGCCAGCTGGGCCTCGAGCTGGGCGCGGTGCGTGCCGAGCACGCCTAGAAACTTCTCGAGCTGCGGTACGGTGTCGCGCGGGCTGTCGTACATGTCCAGGATTTCCCTGGCCTCGGTCAGGCTCAGGCCCAGGCGCTTGGCACGCAGCGTGAGCGTGAGCCGCGCCCGGTCGCGCGCGCTGTAGATGCGCTGCATGCCGGAGCGCTCCGGCGTCAGCAGCCCCATGTCTTCATAGAAGCGGATGGCGCGCGTCGTGAGGTCGAACTCCTTCGCGAGCTGGCTGATGGTGAAGGTCTGCGCGGACATGTGATTGCGGGTTGCCTGGAAGCCGTCAGTGGGGGCGTTGCGGGCGCGACAGCAGGTTTGCCCCGCGCTCCCTACAATGGTGCCCTCAATCCATGACGTTTACGTAAACGTCAATCTTACATGAACCTCCTCGAACGCGAACTTCACTACCCCCTGGGCGACACCCTGCCCGCCCCCGGCGAGGCACTGGAAGTCGCGCCGGGCGTGCGATGGATCCGCATGCGGCTGCCGTTTGCGCTCGACCACATCAACCTCTGGCTGCTGCGCGACAGCATCGACGGCGTGGAGGGTTGGACGGTGGTGGACTGCTGCATTGCCCACGACGAAGCCCGCGCGCAATGGGAGACGATATTCGAGACCCAGCTGCAGGGCCTGCCGATCCTGCGCGTGATCGTCACCCACATGCACCCCGACCACATCGGCCTGGCCGAATGGCTGTGCACGCGCTGGAATGCCCCGCTGTGGATCAGCTCGACCGACTACCACGTGGCGCGCGTGCTGAGCACCAACGGCGATACGCTGGCGGGCGGAGATGCCGCGGCGAGCTTCTTTGCCTCGCATGGCCTGACCGATCCCGCGGCCGTCGCCAAGATCCGTGCGCGCACCAACTACTACGCCAACATGGTGCCGTCGGTGCCCGACCGCTTTACGCGCATGCTGGACGGCGACACAGTGGCCATCAATGGCCACGCCTGGCGCTGCATCAGCGGCTACGGCCACGCGCCCGAGCACATCGCGTTGTACTGCGACGAGCTGAAGCTGCTGCTGGGCGGCGACATGATGCTGCCGCGCATCTCGACCAACGTGAGCGTGCACGCGGGCGAGCCCGAAGCCAACTCGCTGCGGCTCTTCCTGGACAGCATCGACAAGTTCAAGACTCTGCCAGCCGATACGCTGGGCCTTCCATCGCACGGCAAGCCATTCACGGGCATTCACCGCCGCGTCGACCAGCTGCAGGAGCACCACCGCGACCGCCTGGCCGAACTGCTCGAAGCGTGCACCGCACGTCCGCTGACTGCGGCCGAAGGCCTGCCCATCCTCTTCAAGCGCGAACTCGACCTGCACCAGATGACCTTCGCGATGGGCGAGACGGTGGCGCACCTGCACCTGCTGTGGTTCGCGGGCCAGGTCAGGCGCGAGCTGGGCGCGGACGGCATCTACCGTTTCGGCGCCGGAGCCGCCGCCACCAAGGCACTTTAGACTCCGTGGATGGACACGCTTGCTGAGCTGCGCGCGGGCCGGCTGGCAGGCGCAAAACGAATCGATCTCTCGTGCGGACTCACCGAGTTTCCGCGCGAGATCTTCGACCTGGCCGATTCGCTCGAGATCCTGAACCTCTCGGGCAATGCGCTCGATTCGCTGCCCGATGATCTGCACCGCCTGCATCGATTGCGCGTGCTGTTCTGCTCCGACAACCGCTTCACGCAACTGCCCGAAGCGATCGGGCAGTGCCGCGGCTTGGAAATGGTCGGGTTCAAGGCCAACCGCATCCGCTCCGTGCCCGCCGCCGCGCTGCGGCTGCCATTGCTGCGCTGGCTGATCTTGACGGACAACAACATCGAGACCTTGCCGGAGGCGCTCGGCCAATGCACCGCGATGCAGAAGCTCATGCTCGCCGGAAACCGGCTGCGTGAGCTGCCGGAATCGCTGGCGGGTTGTGGCCAACTCGAACTGCTGCGCATCTCCGCCAACCGCTTCGAGGCGCTGCCTGCGTGGCTGCTCTCGCTGCCGCGCCTCTCGTGGCTTGCGGGTGCGGGCAATCCTTTCGATGCACAAGCCGAAGACGCAGCCATTGCCGCGCAGTCGGTGCCGCACGTCGATTGGTGCGAATTGGCGCTCGGCCCGAAACTCGGCGAAGGGGCGTCGGGAGTGATCCACCAGGCAACGCTGGGCTCGGCGATGCGGCCGGTGGCCGTCAAGCTCTTCAAGGGCGCAGTGACGAGCGATGGCTGGCCGCACAGTGAAATGGCCGCCAGCATCGCGGCCGGCGCGCACCCGACCCTCATTGCCGCTCAAAGCAGGATCGACGGGCACCCCGACGGCGCCGAAGGCCTGGTCATGGCGCTGGTGGATCCATCGTTTCGCACGCTTGCGGGGCCGCCGAGCCTTGCCTCCTGCACGCGCGACGTCTATCCGGCGGACGCACAATGGACCTCCGGCGTGGCGCTGCGCATCGCCCGTGACATCGCTTCGGCCATGCGGCACCTGCATGCGCGCGGCATCCTGCACGGCGACCTCTACGCGCACAACATCCTCTGGAACGCCCAGGGCGGTGGGTTGCTCGGCGACTTCGGCGCGGCCTGGATGACGGGCGCGCTCGAAGCGGCGCAGGCCGGTGCGCTGCAGCGGCTCGAGATGCGCGCCTTCGGCTGCCTGCTCGGAGAACTCCTCGCGCATTGCAGCGATGCACCGCCAGAAGCCATGGCGATGCTGAAGGACCGCTGCATGCAAGCCGACGTGGCTGCACGGCCCCTTTTCGCCGAGGCGCTGTCGCTGCTGCAGAACGAGCTCTCGCAATGACGAGCCCGCGCTTGCCGCTGCCCACGCGCGACGGCGTCGGCCCGAGCTGCGTCGGCTTGCCGCAGGGCCCATGGCCCACCATCGCCGAGTTCTTGATGGCGCGCTTTCCCGCGATCACGCGCGAAGCCTGGATGGCCCGCATCGAGGCCAACGACGTGATCGACGAACACGGCGTGCCCGTGACCGCGCAGCGCCGCTACCAGGCGCCGCTACGCGTGTACTACTACCGCACGATCGATGCCGAGGTGCGCATTCCCTTCGACGAGCAGGTGCTGTTCCAGGACGATCAACTCGTGGTGGTCGACAAGCCGCCGTTCCTGCCCGTGACGCCGACCGGCAAGTACCTGCAAGAAAGCCTGCTGGTGCGGCTCAAGCGCAAGCTGAAGCTCGACGACCTGGTGCCGCTGCACCGCATCGACCGCAGCACGGCGGGGCTGGTGCTGTTCTCGGTGCGCCCTGAAACGCGCGGCGCCTACCAGGCCATGTTCCCGGAGCGCCGCATCGTCAAGCACTACGAAGCCGTGGTGCCATGGCAGCCGGGCGTGTCGTCGGTGCCTGGCACCTACCGCAGCCGACTGGTGGACGACGAACATTTCATGCGCGTGAAGGAAGAGGCCGGCGAGCCCAACTCCGAAACACGCATCGTGGTGAAAGAGGCGGCCGGTGGACACGCCCTGCTCGATCTTTCGCCCGTCACCGGCCGCAAGCACCAGCTGCGGGTGCACTGCATGGCGCTGGGCATGCCGATCGTGAACGACCCCATCTATCCGACGCTACTGCCGCAGGGCAGCGACGACTTCGACAAGCCGCTACAGCTGTTGGCCAAGTCGGTGGCGTTCCAGGACCCGGTGAGCGGCGAGCTGCGCAGCTTCACGAGTCCGCGAAGCCTGTCGCTGCCGCCAAGGTGACGCGCCGCCGGCGCGCGGCGCACTAAGCTCGTTTCCCTGGATCTTTCGTCAGTCATTCATTCAGGAGACACCTTCGCCATGGACACCACCCAACTCTTCTCGCTGAAGGGCCGCAGCGCCCTGATCACCGGCGGCTCGCGCGGCATCGGCCGCATGATCGCCGAAGGCTTCCTGGCGCAGGGCGCGCGCGTGTACATCTCGGCCCGCAAGGCCGCGGCCTGCGACCAGACCGCCAAGGAGCTTTCGGCCTTCGGCCACTGCGTCTCGCTGCCGGCCGACGTGTCCACGCTGGAAGGCGCACAGGCGCTGGTCGATGCCTATGCGAAGCATGAAGACTCGCTCGACATCCTGGTCAACAACGCCGGGGCGGCGTGGGGTGCGCCCTACGACGAGTTTCCCGAGAGCGGCTGGGACAAGGTGGTGGACCTGAACCTCAAGACGCCGTTCTTCTTGACCAAGGCATTGACGCCGATGCTCAAGAAGGCTGCGACCGATCATCTGTCGAAGGTGATCAACATTGCCTCTATCGATGGCATTTCGGTGAATCCGCAGGAGACGTATTCGTACGCCGCGAGCAAGGCTGGGTTGATCCAGCTGACGCGGCGCATGGCGCTTCGGCTTGCGCAAGACCGGATCGTGGTGAGCGCCATTGCGCCGGGGGCGTTTGCTTCGGACATGAACAAGCTGGCGCGCGATCATGGCGATGAGGTGAAGGAGCGGATTCCTGCGGGGCGCATCGGGACGCCTGAGGATATGGCTGGGGCGGCCATCTACCTGGCTTCGCGGGCGGGGGACTATGTGATGGGGTCTACGTTGGTGGTGGATGGGGGGGTTACGCACGCGCGTTGAATTGCTTTGGTTTTTGGTTGTTTGGTTTTCTTGAGTTCCGAGGCCGGGGCGACACCCGGCCTCGGAAACCAAACAAGCCCAATTGCTACCATCGTCCCCAAAGCCGATCAAAAGCCGAACAAAGCCAAATGCCCTCATACCCCTTCGACGCCATCCTCTTCGACTGCGACGGCGTCCTAGTAGATTCCGAACCCATCACCAATCGCGTCCTCGCCGAAATGCTAGGCGAACTTGGCTGGCACCTCACCACCGAAGAGTCGATGAACACCTTCACCGGCAAGGCCGTGAAGGACGAAACCGCGCTGATCGAATCCAAGACCGGCGTCCGGATCACCGAAGAGTGGCTCAAGGCATTCAGGGCCCGCCGCAACGACGCACTCGAACGCGACCTGATGGCGATTCCCCATGCTCCCGCGGCTATCCGCGAAATACGCGCGAAGCTTGAGGGTCGCATTGCCTGCGCCTCGGGTGCCGATCGCCACAAGGTTGAACTGCAACTGGCGAAGGTCGGCCTGCTCGACTGCTTCGAGGGCCGCATCTTTAGCGGGCACGAAATGCCGCGCTCCAAACCTCACCCCGATGTGTACCTGGCCGCGGCCGCAGCGCTCGGCGTCGATCCGAAGCGCTGCGCGGTGGTCGAAGACACGGTCACCGGCGCGATGGCTGGCGTTGCCGCGGGCGCCACGGTGTTCGGCTACAGCACCGGCGAATCGGGCCACAGCGGCCCCGAGGCGCTGCGCAGCGTCGGCGCGCTGCAGGTGTTCAGCGACATGAAGCAACTGCCCGCACTGTTGGCCGCGCACGGCTTGCAGGCGGCCTGAAAAAACAGCCGAAGAAAAACCAAGCCCCTGTCGCGGGAAAGCCCGCCGGGTTTCTGCTGCAATGGCGGCAAAGCAAGTCCACAAGGAGCCAGATCGCATGACTTCCGAGTACAAGACCGAGCAGCCCGACCGCGCCGAGATCGATGCGCTCGCGGGCCCCGCCGTGGTCGAGTTCGGCACCAACTGGTGCGGCATCTGCAAGGCCGCGCAGCCGAACATCGCCGAGGCCTTTGCCAAGTACCCCCACATCAAGCGCATCAAGGTCGAAGACGGCAGCGGACGTCCGCTGGGCCGTTCGTTCAATGTGCGGCTGTGGCCCACGCTGGTGTTCATGCGCGACGGAAAGCAGGTGGCCAAGCTGGTGCGGCCGGAAGACAGCCAATCCATCGCCGACGCACTCGCGCTCATCGACGCGCCGGCTGCCTGAGCGCTACTTTCCCTGCTGCCGGAAGTCGCGCGGTGCGTGCCCGGTCCATTGCAGGAAGGCGCGCGAAAAACTCTTTTCGTTCCTGAAGCCGACCGACAGCGCCACCTGCTTGATGGGGCGCGTGGTTCGGCGCAACAGGTCCACCGCCATCTCGTGGCGCACCTCGTTCTTCAGCGCCTGCATCGACGTGCCCTCTTCATGCAGCTGACGGTGGAGCGTGCGGCTCGACACGTTGAGCAGCGTGGCCAAGGCCTCCGCAGTGGTGGCCTCGCTGGCGCGTGAGCGCAGCAGCTCGCGCACGCGCTGGCCCAGCAAGCGGTCGCGCCGGTACTGCAGCACGGTGAGCGGCAGCGCGCGCTTGAGCATGGTGCGCAGCGCGCGTTCGTCGCGTTGCAGCGGCAGGGCGAGGTACCGCTCGTCGAAGCTGAAGCTGGCCTCGGGTGCATCGAAGCGCACGTCGGCCGTGAACATCAGCGGGTAGGCGTCGCGGTGCGGCGGCGCCGCGAACGGAAACGCGGCGTCGCGCAGCGGAATGCGTGAGTCGATGGCCCAGCAGACGTACCCGTGCAGGAAGCGCAGGGTGGTCACCAGGCAGACCTCGCGAAACGCCTCGTCCAGCGGGCGGTTCTCGGTAATGCGCAGCGTGGCCACGCCGCCGGACACTTCCAGCGCCAGCGTGATGTCGTCGGTCAGCAGGTGGTGGTGGCGGCACCAGCGCTTGATGGCCACGCCAAGGTCGGGCGAGGTCAGCGAGGCGCGGCACAGCATGCCGTAGCTGCCCCATGGCAGCCGCCGGGAGAACCAGCCCAGGGCCTCGTCGTCGAGTTCCTGCATCGCGTGGCCCGACAGGGCCTCGAACTGCCCGGCGGTCACCCGCGCGTCCGGACGGCTCAGTTCACGCGGCGTGATCTGTGCCGCCTGCAGGGCCCCCGCCGGATCGGCACCGTAGCGCTCGTAGCCCCGCACGATGGCTCTCACGAAGGCCATCGGCGTGGCAGCGCGGGCAGGTCGGAGGAGGGCGGGCGAAGTCATGGATGGGCGGATAAGACGTGGCGCAATTTGCAACCATTGTGGCGCCAATTGCGGCGCCGCGAAGCGTAAGCTGCGTTTCTACCAAGCGCCATTCCGCGTGGGACAGCCTGCGCGCCGACCCCCTCAGAGGAGACAAGACACATGCACGATCCCGGCCTGAACTTCGACCTGGGCGAGACCATCGACTCGCTGCGCAGCGCCATCCAGGACTTTGCCGCGAACGAAATCGCTCCGCGCGCCGCGGACATCGACCGCGACAACCTGTTTCCGCACGACCTCTGGCAGAAACTCGGCGAGCTCGGCCTGCACGGCATGACGGTGAAGGAAGAGTTTGGCGGCACCGAGCTCGGCTACCTGGCGCACATCGTGGCCATGGAAGAAGTCTCGCGCGCCTCGGCCTCGGTGGGCCTCTCGTACGGCGCGCACTCCAACCTGTGCGTGAACCAGATCCATCGCAACGGCAGCGACCCGCAGAAGAAAAAATACCTGCCCAAGCTGGTGAGCGGCGAACACGTTGGCGCGCTGGCCATGAGCGAGCCCAACGCCGGTTCCGACGTGGTGAGCATGAAGCTCAAGGCCGAGAAGAAGAACGGCTATTACGTGCTCAACGGCGGCAAGATGTGGATCACCAACGGGGGCGACGCCGACACGCTGGTGATCTATGCCAAGACCGAACCTGAAATGGGTGCACGCGGCATGACGGCCTTCATCGTCGAGAAGGGCTTCAAGGGCTTCTCGGCTGGCACCAAGCTTGACAAGCTGGGCATGCGCGGCTCCAACACCTACCCGTTGTTCTTCGACAACTGCGAAGTGCCGGAAGAGAACGTGCTGGGCGGCGAGGGCATGGGCGCCAAGGTGCTGATGAGCGGGCTCGACTACGAGCGCGCTGTGCTGTCGGGCGGCCCGCTGGGCATCATGGCCGCCTGCATGGACGCAGTGCTGCCTTTCATTCACGAGCGCAAGCAGTTCGGCCAGAGCATTGGCGAATTCCAGCTGATGCAGGGCAAGCTGGCGGACATGTATTCGACTTGGCAGGCGACGCGCGCCTATGTGTATGCCGTGGGCAAGGCCTGCGACCGCAACGACCATGCGCGCACCTTCCGCAAGGACGCGGCGGGCGCGATTCTCTATTCGGCCGAGAAGGCGACGTGGATGGCCGGCGAGGCGATCCAGGCGCTAGGCGGCGTGGGCTACACCAAGGACTTTCCGGTGGAGCGGCTGTGGCGTGATGCCAAGCTGTATGAGATTGGTGCGGGGACGAGCGAAATTCGCCGCATGTTGATCGGGCGCGAGTTGTTCAGCGAGACGGCCTAAGCATGAGTTGCGCTGCCCCCTCTTTCTCCCTCTCCCCTTGGGGAGAGGGCTGGGGTGAGGGCAGCAGCGATCGAGCCGAGCGCCGCGCTCCAACAAGGGCCCGCACCCTCACCCCAACCCTCTCCCAAAGGGAGAGGGAGCAAGACAAGGAGACAAGACGATGCCATTGATGCAGAGCCTGGCCCAAGGCGCCACCAACGTCCCCCTCATCGAGCAAACCATCGGCGACTTCTTCGACCACATGGTCGAAAGGCACCCCGATCGCGAGGCCCTCGTCAGCCGCCATGAAGGCAAGCGCTTCACCTACCGCGAGCTGCAGGCCGAGGCCAGCAAGCTCGCCAGTGCATTGCTGAACCTGGGCCTTGAACCCGGCGACCGCGTGGGCATCTGGTCGCACAACAACGCACCCTGGGTGCTGATGCAGATCGCGACCGCCAAGGCCGGCCTCGTCCTCGTCAACATCAACCCGGCCTACCGCACCTCCGAGCTCGAATACGCGCTCAACAAGGTCGGCTGCAAGGTGCTGGTGACCATGGCGCAGTTCAAGACCAGCAACTACCTAGGCATGCTGCGCGAACTGGGTCCGAAGCGCTTGGCGCAGCTGCAGCACACCTTCTGGATCGACGGCAAGGCCGCGGCAGATGTCGAAGAAGCCGGCATGCAGCGCTTCAGCCAATTGCTCGCGAGCGGTGACGCGGCCGACCCGCGCGTGGCGCAGGTGCAGAAGACGCTCAAGGCCACCGATCCGATCAACATCCAGTTCACCAGCGGAACCACGGGTTTTCCGAAAGGCGCGACGCTCACGCATCGCAACATCCTGAACAACGGCTTCTTCATCGGCGAATGCATGAAGCTCACGCCGGCCGACAGGCTGTGCATTCCGGTGCCGCTGTACCACTGCTTTGGCATGGTGCTCGGCAACCTGGCCTGCCTCACGCACGGCTCGGCCATCGTGTACCCGAACGATGGGTTCGACCCGCTCACCGTGCTGGAGACCGTGCAGGCCGAAAAGTGCACCGGCCTGCATGGCGTGCCCACCATGTTCATTGCCGAGCTCGACCATCCGCGCTTCAAGGAGTTCGACCTCTCCACGCTTCGCACCGGCATCATGGCCGGCTCACCGTGCCCCATCGAGGTGATGAAGCGCGTGGTGAACGAGATGCACCTGAGCGAGATCACCATCGCCTATGGCATGACTGAGACAAGCCCGGTCAGCTGCCAGAGCAGCACCGACACGCCGCTGGACAAGCGCGTGTCCACAGTGGGTACGGTGCAGCCGCATCTGGAGATCAAGATCGTCGATCCCGAGACCGGCGCCATCGTGCCGCGCGGCACTTCGGGCGAGTTCTGCACGCGCGGCTACTCGGTGATGCACGGCTACTGGCAAGACGAAGAGAAAACCCGCGAAGCCATCGACGCCGAGCACTGGATGCACACCGGCGACCTTGCCACCATGGACGCCGAGGGCTACGTCAACATCGTCGGCCGCATCAAGGACCTGGTGATCCGCGGTGGCGAGAACATCTACCCGCGCGAGATCGAAGAGTTCCTGTATCGCCATCCCAAGGTTCAGGACGTGCAGGTGGTCGGGTTGCCCGACAAGAAGTACGGCGAAGAGCTCTGCGCCTGGATCATCGTCAAGCCCGGCCAGACCGCGACCGAAGACGAGATCCGCGATTTCTGCAAGGGCCAGATCGCGCACTACAAGGTGCCGAAGTACATCCAGTTCGTCGCCGCGTTCCCGATGACGGTGACCGGCAAGATCCAGAAATTCAAGATCCGCGAAGCGATGGCGGAACAACTCGGCCTCGAACAAGAAAAGACAGCATGAGCAAACTCGAAACCAAACTCAACGCGCGGTCGGCGGACTTTCAAGCCAACGCCGCCGCAATGCGCGCGCTGGTCGATGACCTGTACAAGCAGTTCGCGAAAGTGGAGCAGGGCGGCGGCGAAGCTGCGCGCGCCAAGCACACGGCGCGCGGCAAGCTGCTGCCGCGTGACCGCGTGGCCGAGCTGCTTGACCCCGGTACCCCGTTCCTCGAGATCGCGCCGCTGGCCGCGCATGCGATGTACCTTGACAAGAGCGGCGCCGAATCGGCACCGGGTGCGGGCCTCATCGCCGGCATCGGCCGCGTGAACGGCGTTGACTGCATGATCGTCTGCAACGACGCGACGGTGAAGGGCGGCACCTACTACCCGATGACGGTAAAGAAGCACCTGCGGGCGCAGGAGATCGCCGAGCAGAACCACCTGCCCTGCATCTACCTGGTCGACTCGGGCGGCGCCAACCTGCCGAACCAGGACGAGGTGTTCCCCGACCGCGACCACTTCGGCCGCATCTTCTACAACCAGGCCAACATGAGCGCCCAGGGCATCCCGCAGATCGCGGTGGTCATGGGTTCGTGCACGGCGGGCGGCGCGTACGTGCCGGCGATGAGCGACGAGTCGATCATCGTGAAGAACCAGGGCACCATCTTCCTGGGCGGCCCGCCGCTCGTGAAGGCGGCCACCGGCGAGGTCGTCACGGCCGAAGACCTGGGTGGCGGCGATGTGCATACGCGGCTCTCGGGCGTGGTGGACCACCTGGCGCAGAACGACCTGCACGCGCTGGCGCTGGCACGTTCGGCGGTGGCCAATCTCAACGCCAACGCAGCCGAAGCTCCGGCGAAGGCCGAGGTGCACCCGCCCGCATTCCCCCGCGAAGAACTCTACGGCGTGATCCCCACCGACACCCGCAAGCCCTTCGATGTGCGCGAGATCATCGCGCGCATCGTCGATGGCAGCGAGTTCCACGAGTTCAAGGCCCGCTTCGGCGCCACGCTGGTCTGCGGCTTTTCCGAGATCGAGGGCATGCCCGTCGGCATCATCGCGAACAACGGCATCCTGTTCAGCGAATCGGCTCAGAAGGGCGCGCACTTCATCGAGCTGTGCTGCCATCGCAAGATCCCACTGGTGTTCTTGCAGAACATCACCGGCTTCATGGTGGGCCGCAAGTACGAGAACGAAGGCATTGCGCGCCACGGCGCCAAGATGGTGACAGCGGTGGCCACGGCCAACGTGCCCAAGTTCACCATCATCATCGGCGGCAGCTTTGGCGCCGGCAACTACGGCATGTGCGGCCGCGCATACAGCCCGCGCTTTCTCTGGATGTGGCCGAATGCGCGCATCAGCGTCATGGGCGGCGAGCAGGCCGCGAGCGTGCTGGCGACGGTGAAGCGCGACGGCATCGAGCTCAAGGGCGGCAGCTGGAGCAAGGACGAGGAAGAGGCCTTCAAGGCGCCGATTCGCCAGCAGTACGAAGACCAGGGTCATCCCTACTACGCAACGGCGCGGCTGTGGGACGACGGCATCATCGATCCGGCGGACACGCGGCGTGTTCTGGCGCTGGGCTTGGCGGCCGCGCGCAACGCACCCATTCCAGAGCCGAAGTTCGGCATCTTCCGCATGTGACGAGGGACGCGGCATGAGCACTTTCACCAAGCTGAACCTCACGATCGAAGGCGCCATCGCACGCATCTGGCTCGATCAGCCCGATGCGAGGAATGCTTTCGACGATGTCGTGATCGCCGAGCTGACGCAGGCCTTCACCGAAGCCGGCGTCGCGCCGCAGGTGAAAGCCATCGTGCTCGGCGCCAACGGACCGGCCTTCTGCGCGGGCGCGAACCTCAACTGGATGCGCCGCATGGCCGACTACACGCGCGACGAGAACATCGCCGATGCGGGCAAGCTGGCCGAGATGTTGCGCACCATTGCCGAGTGCCCCAAACCCACCGTCGCGCGCGTGCAAGGCGATGTGTATGCCGGCGGCATGGGACTGGTCGCGGCCTGCGACATGGCGGTGAGCGTGGCCACCGCGTGGTATTGCCTCAGCGAAGTCAAGATCGGCCTCGTGCCCGCGACCATCAGCCCGTATGTGCTGCGCGCCATGGGCACCCGCGCTTCGCAGCGCTACTTTCTCACGGCCGAGCGCTTCACCGCCGCCGAGGCGCACCGCATCGGATTCGTGCATGAAGTCGTCGCTGCCGACGCGCTCGACGCCAAGGTCGACGAGCTCGTGAAAGCACTCACTGGCGCCAGCCCGGCCGCGGTACGCGCGTGCAAGCAGCTGATTGCCGACGTGAATGGCCGCGAGATCGACGACGCGCTGATCGCGAAGACCGTGGAAGGCATCGCGGACATACGTGCCAGCGATGAAGGCCGCGAAGGCGTGCAGGCTTTCCTGCAGAAGCGCAAGCCGTCCTGGCTGGGCCACTGAGTGCATGCCATGAACGCGCTCGACATGCCCCAACTGCTCGCCCTGGCTGCGGCCATCGGCTGGGCCAGCGGCGTGCGGCTGTACCTCGTCGTGCTCCTGACGGGGCTCGCCGGTTACTTTGGATGGGTGCCGTTGCCGAGCGGCTTGCAGCTGCTCGCGCATCCGGTGGTCATCGCGGCCAGCGGGTTCATGGTGTTCATCGAGTTTTTCGCCGACAAGATTCCCGGCCTCGATTCGCTGTGGGATGTGGTGCACACCGCCATCCGCATTCCCGCCGGTGCGGCGCTCGCGGCCAGCGTGTTCGGCGCCGACCATGGCGTGATGGCCGTCGTGGCCGCACTCCTGGGCGGCGGCTTTGCGGCCACCGCGCATGCGGCCAAGGCCACGACGCGTGCGGCCATCAACACCTCGCCCGAGCCGTTTTCCAACGTGGGCGCATCGCTGGTCGAAGACAGCATGGTGCCCGCCGGGCTGTGGCTCGCGGTGGCGCATCCGCTGGTCTTTCTCGCGCTGTTCATCCTCGTGCTGGTGCTCAGCGTGTGGCTCATCCGCAAGAGCTGGCGCTTTCTCAAGGCGCTGTTCACCCGCGTGGCCCGCATCTTCAGCGGCCGCCCCGATCCGGGCGTCACGCCTGCGTTTCAACTGAAAAAGAATCCTCCGGGAGACACTCCGAATGTTTAAAAAGATCCTGATTGCGAATCGCGGTGACCAGCCGCAAAGCGGCGCAGCGGCGAAGCCAAATCGCATGGCACGCGCAGCGTGCTCTGGCAATTTCACCGCGAAAGTCCACCATGTTTAAGAAGATCCTGATTGCGAATCGCGGTGAAATCGCTTGCCGTGTTGCCGCAACCGCGAGACGCATGGCGATCCGCACCGTGGCCGTCTACTCTGATGCCGACGCGCATGCCAACCACGTGCGCGCCTGCGACGAGTCGGTGCACCTGGGCGGCAGCGCGCCGAAGGACAGCTACCTGCGCTGGGAAAAGATCCTTGAAGCTGCCAAGGCCACGGGCGCCGAGGCCGTGCATCCGGGCTACGGCTTCCTGAGCGAGAACGAAGAGTTCGCGCAGGCCTGCGCCGACGCGGGGCTGGTCTTCATCGGCCCGCCGCCTTCGGCCATCAAGGCGATGGGCCTCAAGGCCGAATCGAAGCAGCTGATGGAAAAGGCCGGCGTGCCGCTGGTGCCCGGCTACCACGGCCACGACCAGAACCCCGCGCTGCTGCAGCGCGAAGCCGACCGCATCGGCTACCCCGTGCTCATCAAGGCCAGCGCGGGCGGCGGCGGCAAGGGCATGCGCGCGGTCGACCGGGCGGAAGACTTTGCGGCCGCGCTGGCCTCATGCCAGCGCGAGGCGATCAACAGCTTCGGCGATGACGCGGTGCTGATCGAGAAATACGTGCAGCGCCCGCGCCACATCGAGATCCAGGTGTTCGGCGACACGCACGGCAACTATGTCTACCTGTTCGAACGCGATTGCTCGGTGCAGCGCCGGCACCAGAAGGTGCTGGAAGAAGCGCCGGCACCCGGCATGACCGAGGCAATGCGCAAGCAGATGGGCGACGCCGCAGTGGCTGCGGCGCGGGCCGTGAACTACGTGGGTGCGGGCACGGTCGAGTTCATCGTCGAGCAGCGTGAAGGCGGCGAGATGAACTTCTTCTTCATGGAGATGAACACGCGCCTGCAGGTGGAGCATCCCGTGACCGAGGCCATCACCGGCCTCGATCTCGTCGAATGGCAACTTCGCGTGGCCTCGGGTGAGACGCTTCCGGCGAAGCAGCAAGAGCTGCAAATTCACGGCCACGCGATCGAAGCGCGAATCTGCGCCGAGAACCCCGACAACAACTTTTTACCGGCCACCGGCACCTTGCGCGTGTACCGGAAGCCGCAAGCCACGGCGTTCCAACGCAGCCGCGTGCGCATTGACGACGGCGTGCGCGAGGGCGGCGAGATCTCGCCGTTCTACGACTCGATGATCGCCAAGCTGATCGTGCACGGCTCCACGCGTGCCGAGGCACTGGCCCGGCTCGATGCCGCGCTGGCGCAGGTGCAGATCGTGGGCGTGTCGACCAACGTGCAATTCCTGCGCGGCATTCTCGCGACGGAGTCGTTCTCGAAGGCGAATCTCGATACGGCGCTGATCGAGCGCGAGCGCGACGTGCTGTTCGACCGCGAGGCGCTGGGCCTCCCGCTGGCTGCCGCCGCCGCCATCACGCGCACGCTGATCACCGAACGGCCGACCGGCGCACCCGACCCGTTCGAACGGCGCGACGGCTGGCGTTCGCATGGCGAATACCGGCGCCACTTCGACTTCGAGTTTCGCGGTGCCGAGCAGACCGCCTTGCTGACCTACAGGCGCGACGGCAGCCTGTGGCTCGAGGCGGGCGGCGTCCAAGGCCCGCTGGCGGTTGGCCAATTTCCGTCGGGCGAGTTCGAGGTCGAATTTGCCGGCACGCGTCAGACGCTGGACGTGCACCTCGATGGCGCCACGGCCCATGTGTTCGCTTCGAAAGGCGCCACGAAGATCATCGCCATCGATCGCCTGGCCCACGCGGGCGACACCCATGCCGAAGGCGGCCGGCTCACGGCGCCGATGCCCGGCAAGGTCGTGTCCTTTGCGGTCAAGGCCGGCGACAAGGTCAGCCGCGGCCAGCCCTTGGCGGTGATGGAGGCCATGAAAATGGAGCACACCATTGCAGCGCCGGCCGACGGCACGGTGGAAGAACTGATGTTCTCGCCCGGCGAGCAGGTGACCGAAGGTGACGAGCTGTTGCGGATGGCCGCGGCGGCTTGACCGTATTGCAGGTCAGCCCACCACCACTTCGCTGATCTGCATCACGGGTGCGATGTCGGTGTAGTTCTTGATGTCCCCCAGGATCTCCTTGGCATGCGGGCCGAACGCGGTTTGAAACGCCTCGGCCGAGTCGCAGAACACGTGGCACATGCCGACATAGGTCGGCGGGGTTCCGGGTGCGCCGCCCGCCAGCCCCTTGTCGATGGTGTACGACTTGCAAGCATCGCCCATGCGCGCCTTCAACAGCGGCATGTGCTTGTCGCGGTAGTAGGCGTGGTCGAACCTTGCGCCGTCGGTGTAGGGGTACATCACGCTGACTTTGATCATGCTTCGGTCTCCTGGTGTGTCCGGTCTTGGATGCTGGCGCACGAGCATAGAAGAAGGAACACAGGGCGACAAGCTGCGGACAGGCCAAGGCCCTAATAAGATTCGATTCATGAAAATCATCGTCTCTCTTACCGACAACCGCCCCGAACCCTGGATCGAAGGCCTCAGGGCCGAACTGCCCGATGCACAGGTCGAGGTTTGGCAGCCGGGCGCGGCCCAGGCCGACCATGCAGTCGTGTGGGTGCCGCCCCAGCAACTGCTCGACGAGCAGCCGGGCCTGCGCGGCCTGTTCAACATCGGTGCCGGCGTCGACGCGCTACTCAAGCTCAAGGTGCCGGCGCACACGCGCATCGTGAGGCTCGACGATGCGGGCATGTCGGTGCAAATGGCGGAGTACGTCTGCCACACGCTGATCCGCCACTTTCGCGAATTCGACGTCTACGAGGCCGATGCGCGCGAAGGCCGGTGGAGCTATCGCAAGCCGAAGCTCCGGCGCGACTTTCCGGTCGGCATCATGGGGCTGGGCGTGCTCGGCGAACGGGTCGCGAAAGCCGTGGCGCAGTTCGAGTTTCCGGTGCTGGGTTGGAGCCGCTCGCCCAAGGCGATCGACGGCGTGAAGGTGTTCAGCGGCGAGGCGCAGTTCGACGAATTCCTGTCGTCCACGCGCGTGCTCGTCAACCTGCTGCCGCTGACCGACGCCACGCGCGGCATCCTCAACCGCCACACGCTCGGCAAGCTCAAGCCGGGCGGTTACCTCATCAGCATCGCGCGTGGCGCGCACATGGTCGAAGACGACCTGATTCCGATGCTCGACGCAGGTCAGCTCGCTGGCGCCACACTCGACGTGTTCCAGGTCGAGCCGCTGCCGGCCGAACATCCGTTCTGGCGCCATCCAAAAATTGTCGTTACGCCGCACGCCTCGGCGCGCACGCTGCGGGAAGAATCCATCAGCCAAATCGCCGGAAAGATTCGCGCGATGGAGCAGGGCCTTCCCGTCAGCGGCGTGGTCGATCCGGTCCGGGGCTACTGAAGGCGCGCTTGAACCGCCCACCTCGTACCGATGTTGCCATTGCCATGAATCCATCCGCCGTCACCCGCCACCTCGTCGTCCGCGGCCTCGTGCAGGGCGTGGGCTATCGCTGGTCGATGGTGCAGGCCGCACGGCGCCTGGGCGTGCGCGGCTGGGTGCGCAATCGGCGCGACGGCAGCGTGGAGGCTTTGGCCTGCGGCCCGACTGCGGCGGTCGAGTCGCTGATGGCGTGGGCCCGCAGCGGTCCGGACGACGCGCAGGTGAGTGCACTGGAGGTGACTGAGGTCCCCGCGCCCGCCGAGCCGCCATCGGATTTCGTGCAGCGCGAAACGGCATGAACCGCGCTGCCGAGCACGCCGCGCGCAGACGGCCGACAATTGAAAGACGGCTTTTTTCTTTTCAGTGCAAACCCAGAGACATGCCATGAAGCTCCCCACCAAAGTCAAGATCGTCGACGTCGGCCCGCGCGACGGGCTGCAGAACGAAAAGCAGCCGGTTTCGGCTGAAGTGAAGATCGGCCTCGTGCACCGCCTGCAGGGCGCCGGCCTGAAGGAGATCGAGGTCACCAGCTTCGTGTCGCCCAAGTGGGTGCCGCAGATGGCCGACAACGCCGAGGTGATGCACGGCATTCAACGCAAGGCCGGCGTGCGCTACTCGGTGCTCACGCCCAACATGAAGGGCTTCGAGGCCGCCATTGCCGCGCCGCGCGAAGAGTGGCCCGACGAGATCGTGGTGTTCGGCGCCGCGAGCGAGGCTTTCAGCCAGAAGAACATCAACTGCTCGATCGCCGAGAGCATCGAGCGCTTCGCGCCCGTGGTGGCCGCGGCGCGCGAAAAAGGCATCGACGTGCGCGGCGCCATGTCGTGCACGGTGGGCTGTCCGTACGAAGGCGAGATCGCACCCGAACGTGTGGGCATGCTGGCGAAGCTGATGAAGGACATCGGCGTGCAGCGCGTTGACGTGGCCGACACCATCGGCGTGGGCTCGCCGCGCAAGGTTCAGGCCGCCATCGAGGCCACGCTGGCGCACTTCGGGGTGGACCACATTTCGGGCCACTTCCACGACACCTACGGCCAGGCGCTGGTCAACACGCTGGCCTCGCTGGAGCTGGGGGTCTGGAACTTCCAGTCGTCCTCCGCCGGCCTCGGCGGCTGCCCCTACGCCAAGGGCGCGACGGGCAATGTGGCGACCGAGGACGTGGTCTACATGCTGCACGGCATGGGCATCGAGACCGGCATCGACCTGGACAAGCTGATCGACGCGGGCGTGTACATCAGCGAGGCGCTGGGGCGCGAGCCGAATTCGCGGGCGTCGAAGGCGATCCGCACGAAGAGGGCCGGTTGATGGGCGCCCCGGAAACCATGGGACCCTGTGATGTGCGGCGCTGAACTTCATTCGCTGCCCGAAGGCGTGCAGCGTGTCTCCCGCATGCTGCAGGACGCGGGCCATCCCCATTTGCCGCGCATGCTCGACGACGCCTGCCGCACGGCCCAGCAGGCGGCGGATGCGCTCGGCATCCTGGTCGGGCAGATCGCCAAGAGCATCATCTTCCGGCGCAAGAGCGACGACGTGGCGGTGCTGGTCATCACCTCGGGCGACAAGCGGGTCGACGAGAAAAAGGTCGATGCGCTGGTTGGCAAGACCGGCCGCGCCGATGCCGAATTCGTGAAGGCGCGCACCGGCTTCACCATCGGCGGGGTGTCGCCGGTGGCGCATGCCACGCCGCCCGTGGTGCTGATCGACCGCGAGCTGTTCCGCTTCGAAGAGATCTGGGCGGCCGCGGGCCATCCGCACGCGGTGTTCCAGCTGCGCCCGCAAGACCTCGAAAAACTCACCGGCGCGCCGGTGGCGGACGTGGTGTGAATTTCGATGCCGCGCAAACGCTGGCCGAACGCGCCGTTGCAGTGCAGTGCTCGGGCGGCGAGGTGCCATCGCCCTGCACCTCGGTCTGCCGCATGGACCGCCTGAGCGGTTTCTGCGAAGGGTGCCTGCGCACCATTCCGGAGATCGCGGGCTGGAGCAAGATGGAAGACGCGGCGCGGCGCGGCGTGTGGCACGCGATAGAGTTGCGGGCACGCGCCGGCATCTGGCGCGTTACCGAGGAATCAGGAGACACGCACGCATGAAGCAGATCGACTTCTACCTGGACTTCATCTCGCCCTACGCGCACCTTGCCTTCGAGCATCTGCCCGAGGCGCTCGAAGGCCTGAGCTACAGCGTGGCCTACAAGCCGGTGTTGCTCGGCGCGATCCTCAAGCACCACGGGCAGCTCGGCCCGGCCGAGATTCCAGCCAAGCGCAGTTGGACCTACCGCCACGTGCTCTGGCTCGGCCATGCCAACGGCGTGCAGATCGAGATGCCTGCTTCGCACCCGTACAACCCGCTTCCGCACCTGCGGCTTGCGCTCTCGACTTCGGACGACGGCAGCATCAGCCGCCATGTCGCCGAGACCGTCTTCCGCCACGTGTGGCGCGGTGGTGAAGAAGCAGGCGACGCCGCCCGCCTGGCTGCATTGGCGGCGCAGCTGACGCCCAAGCGCGACATGAATGGCGACGAGAACAAGGCGCTGCTCAAGCGCAACACCGACGAAGCCCTGCAGCTGGGCGTGTTCGGCACCCCAACCTGCGTGGTCGACGGCCGGCTGTTCTGGGGCTTCGACGGGTTGGCGATGATGCGTGCCTACCTGCACGGCGACACGTGGTTCGATAGTCCGCAGTGGACCGGCGCCGACCAGCGGCCGTCCTTGCTGCGAAGCAGCAAAAACTGAGCAACCCGCCGATTTCTTACAAGCTGAAACGAGCCCCGCGGGTTTCACCTTAATTCGTAAGCGTCGGTTCAGTTTCGCGAAAGGCTCGGGTCAGTCGCGGCTCCAAGAATGCGTCACGGTCCCGAATGCCGGGGCCGAACCGAACGCATACACAGGAGACGACGCAAATGGCAGCAACACTGGATTCGAGGGGGATGCCGCATCCGGCCCCCCGGCCCATGTCCGCGGAGGAAAAGAAGGTCATCTTCGCTTCTTCGCTTGGCACGGTGTTCGAGTGGTACGACTTCTACCTTTACGGTTCGCTGGCCGCGATCATCGCGAAGCAGTTCTTCAGCGGCCTCGATGCGGGCGCGGCCTTCATCTTTGCACTGTTGGCGTTTGCCGCAGGCTTCCTGGTGCGGCCGTTCGGCGCCATCGTGTTCGGCCGGCTCGGCGACATGATCGGGCGCAAGTACACCTTCCTGGTCACGATCCTGATCATGGGCTTGTCGACATTCATCGTCGGCCTGTTGCCCAGCTACGCGACCATCGGCGTCGCGGCGCCCGTGATCCTGATCGCGCTGCGCATGCTGCAGGGCCTCGCGCTCGGCGGTGAGTACGGCGGTGCCGCCACGTATGTGGCCGAGCACTCGCCGCACGGCAAGCGCGGCGCCTACACCTCGTGGATCCAGACCACTGCCACGCTCGGCCTGTTCCTGAGCCTGCTGGTCATCCTGGGCGTGCGTACCTGGCTCGGCGAACAGGCGTTCGGCGAGTGGGGCTGGCGCATTCCCTTCCTGGTGTCGATCGCGCTGCTCGGCATTTCGGTGTGGATTCGCCTCTCACTGTCCGAATCTCCCGCCTTCCAGAAGATGAAGGCCGAGGGCAAGACCTCGAAGGCACCGCTGTCCGAATCCTTCGGCCAATGGAAGAACCTGAAGATCGTGATCCTGGCGCTGATCGGTCTCACCGCCGGCCAGGCTGTCGTCTGGTACACGGGCCAGTTCTACGCGCTGTTCTTCCTGACGCAGCAGCTCAAGGTCGATCCCACCACCGCCAACCTGATGATCGCCGCCTCGCTGTTGCTTGGCACGCCCTTCTTCGTGGTCTTCGGCACGCTGTCCGACAAGATCGGCCGCAAGCCAATCATCATGGCCGGCTGCCTCTTGGCCGTGGTGACGTACTTCCCGGTCTTCAAGATGATCACGGCCTACGCCAACCCCGACCTCGCCAAGGCGCAAGCCACGGCCGGCGTCACGGTGACGGCGGATCCCAAGTCGTGCTCGTTCCAGGGCAACCCGGTGGCGCGCGAGATCGATTTCCGCAGCTCGTGCGACATTGCCAAGCGCTATCTGGTGCAGAACTCGGTGAGCTATGACAACGTCGAAGGCGCGCCCGGCTCCAAGGCCATCGTCAAGATCGGCGAAAAGACCATCGTGGCGCCAGTGGGCAACGTGGTCAACCTGAAGTTCGACGAAGGCTCCGCCAAGGAGATCGCCGCCTTCAAGAAGACCGTGGCCGATGACCTGAAGGTGGCGGGCTACCCGGCCAAGGCCGACCCCGCGAAGATGAACAAGGTGATGGTCGTCGCGCTGCTGTTCTGGCTGGTGCTACTGGTGACCATGGTCTACGGCCCCATTGCGGCGATGCTGGTCGAGCTGTTCCCAACGCGCATCCGCTACACCTCGATGAGCCTGCCGTACCACATCGGCAATGGCTGGTTCGGGGGCCTGCTGCCGACCACGGCCTTCGCGATCGTGGCGACCACCGGCAACATGTACAACGGCCTCTGGTACCCGATCATCATCGCCGGCATCACGCTGGTCGTGGGCACGCTGTTCATCCGCGAAACCAAGAACGTCGACATCTACGCGAACGACTGATCGCGCGTCCAGCAGGAGGGCGGCGCGAGCCGGCCCTCCGTTCAACAAAGGGGCTTCATGCCGTCGGCATGAGGCCCTTTTCTTGAACCCTCACATCCTCATCATTCAGGAGACAAACCCCATGTGGAAACTCGTTGTCGGCTTCGTCGTGTTCGCTGCTGTCGCTCTGTTCGTGATCTCCAAGGGCGGAGACAAGATCGACATGTCGGGCGAAAAGCACGGGGGCGATGCGGTGCACGAGCCTGCACCTGCGCCGGCACCCGCGCCCGCGCCCGCCGCACCCAAGTAAGCAACAGCCCAAGGCGCGGCGGGGCGTCCAGCGACGCCGGCGGTCTTAGCGCTTGAACCGGCCGTCGCTGATGATCGCCAGGTCGGCGAAATCGATGCCCGAATGATCCTGCGGCGAATAGCTCACCTCAAGGCCGCCGAGGTCGTAGGCGCGAAGGCTTTCGAGCGCCGCGAGCACCTTGGCGCGCGTCGGTTTGGGCCCGGCGCGGCGCAGCGCCTCCACCAGCACCTTGGCCGCGGCAAAGCCTTCGAGCGTGGCCGGTGAGAGTTCCGTCTGGCCCTTGGCCTGCGCCAGCGCAAGGGCTTCCTTGACCATGGGATAGCTGATGGAGCGCTCGTTCGGGAACACCTGCGTCACGATCACGCCCTTGCTTGCATCGCCCAGCTGCTTGATGAACCCCGATGCGGCGTTGTTCGACAAGGTGACCACCTGCGCGGCGGACCCCGAGGCGCGCAGCGCCTTGATGCCTTCGACCACGGCTGCGCCCGAGCCGATCCAAAGCACGGCTTGCGCATTGGCCTCCTTGATGGTCGGCACGATGGTCTTGTAGTCGGGCTTTTCGCGGTCGGCCGGCACGGTCACCACGGGTTTGGCCTGCGCCTTGGCAAAGCCGGTCATCGCCCCTTCTAGAGCGTCCTGCCCGAAAGAGTCGGTCACGTGCACCACCGCAATGCGGGCGATGCCGGTAGTGAGCAGGTGCTGGATCGCCTTCTCGGCTTCGCGCTGGTAGGTGGCGCGCACGTTGAACACATGCTTTTGCACCGGCTTGTGCAGCGCCATGGCCCCGGTGGAAGGGCCCACCAGCGCCACGTCGTACTTGTCCAGCCACGGGATGATGGCCTGCGAATGCGGCGTGCCGCGGCTCATGAAGAGCGAGACCACCTTCTTCTCTTCGATCAGGATGCGGGCGTTTTCGCTTGCGCGCTTGACGTCGAAGCCGTCGTCCATGCGCAGCACCTCGATCTTTTCGCCGTGGATGCCGCCTTGGGCGTTCACGGCATCGATCACCAGCTGGGAGCCGGCGATGGTTTCATTCACCCCCGCGGCGACCGAGCCGGTCAGGCCCGCCGTCTGGCCGATCAGGATCTGGGCGGGAGCGGCCGTTGCGGACAGTGCCAGCAGGGCGGCGCAAAGCACTTGCAGCTTCTTCATGGGCATCTTCCAAAAAATGCAGTTAGAACGTAATCAAAATGTGCTATTTGTTACTTAAAGTGTCTTGAATTGAATCCGTACAAACCCCTGCGCGGCCGCAGACCATGTGACGGAGTGCACGAATACGTCACCAAGCTCTCCCTAGAATGTTTGCCCCACCCCCCAAGGCACTCATGACACAGGGCTCCATCCGGATTCGCGGCGCACGCCAGCACAACCTCCAGAACCTCGACCTCGACATCCGCACTGGTGAGATGACCGTGGTGACCGGGCCGAGCGGCTCGGGCAAATCGAGCCTCGTGTTCGACACCCTCTATGCCGAGGGTCAGCGGCGCTATGTGGAAACCTTCTCTGCCTATGCGCGCCAGTTCCTGGACCGCATGGACAAGCCGGCGGTGGACAAGGTGGAGGGCGTACCGCCCGCCATCGCCATCGACCAGACCAACCCCGTGCGCTCCTCGCGCTCCACGGTCGGCACGATGACCGAGCTGAACGACCACCTGAAGCTGCTCTACGCGCGCGCAGCCCAGCTGTTCGACCGCGACACCGCTCTGCTGGTGCGCCACGATTCGCCCGACAGCATCTATGCGGAGATTGCCGAGCGGGCGGCTGCGGCGGGCGATCCCCGATTGGTGGTCACGTTTCCAGTCGAGCTGCCGGCGGGCACCTCGGCGGAAGAGGTGACGCAGTGGCTTTCGGCGAGCGGCTTCACGCGCGTGCAGTTGGAGCGCGAGGTGGCCACGCCCACCGGGCCGCGCAAGGTGCTCGACGTGGTGGCCGACCGCTTCCGCATTTCGAGCGCCGAGCGTTCGCGTGTGGTCGAGGCGATCGAAGTGGCACTCAAGCGAGGCAGCGGGCGCGTTACGGTGCATGCGCTGGCGGCCGATGAGGCCGCGCCGGCCGAGGTGTGGAAATTCTCCACCGGCCTGCACTGCCCCGAAAGCGACATTCGCTACACCGACCCGATCCCCTCGATGTTCTCGTTCAATTCGGCCGTCGGCGCTTGCGACACCTGCCGCGGCTTCGGCCGCGTGATCGGGGTCGACCTGGGCCTCGTGATTCCGAACGACAAGCTCACCTTGCGCGCCGGCGCGATCAAGACCATCCAGACCCCCGCCTGGAAGGAGGCGCAGGACGACCTCATGCGCCACGCCGAGGCGGCCGGCATTCCGCGCGACACCCCCTGGAACAAGCTCACCGACGAGCAGAAGCACTGGGTGATCGAGGGCACGCCCAATTACAAGGAAGGCAACTGGAACAAGCAGTGGTACGGCGTGCGCCGCTTCTTCGGCTACCTGGAGAGCAAGGCCTACAAGATGCACATCCGCGTGCTCTTGTCCAAATACCGCAGCTACACGCCGTGCCCCGTCTGCAGCGGTGCGCGGCTCAAGCTGGACAGCCTGTTGTGGCGCATCGGAAGCAAGGAAGATGCGGATGCGGTGCTGGAGCCTGCCAAGCGATTCATGCCGACGGGGGCCAAATGGACGCGGGCGCAGCTCGAGGCGTTGCCGGGGCTTTGCCTGCATGATTTGATGCTGCTGCCGATTGAGCGGCTGCGGCGCTTTTTCGACCGGCAGCAGCCCTCACCCCAGCCCTCTCCCGCAAGCGGGAGAGGGGGCAAGACGGGGCCCGATCCACTCCCTCTCCCGCTTGCGGGAGAGGGCCGGGGTGAGGGCGAAATTCAGGCCCTCAAGCTCCTTTTCGAAGAAATCACCACCCGCCTGCGCTACCTGCATGACGTCGGCATCGGCTACCTCACGCTCGACCGCCAGAGCCGCACGCTCTCGGGCGGCGAGGTGCAGCGCATCAATCTCACGACGGCGCTGGGCACCTCGTTGGTCAACACGCTGTTCGTGCTCGACGAGCCCAGCATCGGCCTGCATCCGCGCGACATGAACCGCATCACCGAGGCCATGCTGCGCCTGCGCGACGCGGGCAACACGCTGGTGGTGGTCGAGCATGACCCGGCCGTGATGCTCGCCGCCGACCGCGTGATCGACATGGGTCCCGGCCCCGGCATCCGTGGCGGGCAGATCGTGTTCGACGGCACGACGGATCAATTGCGCGACGCCGACACGCTCACCGGCCAGTACCTGGGCGGGCGCAAGAAGATCGGCATGGGTTTCAAGCGGCTGGTGAGCGAGAACACGCACCGGCTCATCCTGGAGGGCGCGCGCGAGCACAACCTCAAGAGCATCACGGTCGACTTTCCGCTCGCGCGCCTGGTGTGCGTGACGGGCGTCAGCGGCTCGGGCAAGTCGACGCTGATCCAGGACGTGCTGGCGCCCGCGCTCATGCGGCACTTCGGCAAGGCCACGGAAACGCCGGGCGCGCACGACCGCATGCTGGGCGCCGATCACCTCGGCGACGTGGTCTTCGTCGACCAGTCGCCCATCGGCAAGACGGCGCGCTCCAATCCCGCAAGCTACGTGGGTGCGTGGGACGCCATTCGCGAGATCTTCGCCACCGCGGCGCTGTCGCGCCAGCGTGGCTATACCGCGAGCAAGTTCAGCTTCAACTCGGGCGATGGCCGCTGCCCGACCTGCGGCGGCTCGGGCTTCGAGCACGTGGAGATGCAGTTTCTGTCGGACGTGTACCTGCGCTGCCCCGATTGCGACGGCAAGCGCTACCGCCCCGAGATTCTCGAAGTGAAGGTCGAGCGCAAGGGGCGCGCCTACAACGTGGCCGACGTGCTCGATCTCACCGTGGCGGAGGCGGCCGCGGTTTTCGAGGCCGACCGCGACGTGCTGCGCGTGCTGCAGCCGATCTCCGACGTGGGGCTCGACTACGTGAAGCTCGGCCAGCCGGTGCCCACGCTGAGCGGCGGCGAGGCGCAGCGCCTCAAGCTCGCGGGCTTTCTGGCGGAGGCCGCGAAGAGCGCGACGGCGAGCAAGCAGTCGGTGGCGCGCAGGGGCACGCTGTTCCTGTTCGACGAGCCGACCACCGGGCTGCATTTCGACGACATCGCGCGCCTGATGCGCGCGCTGCGCAAGCTGCTCGACGCGGGCCATTCGCTGATCGTGATCGAGCACAACCTCGACGTGATCCGGGCCAGCGACTGGTGCATCGACCTCGGCCCCGAAGGAGGCGAGGGCGGCGGCATGGTGGTGGCCGAGGGCACGCCCGAGCAGCTGCGCGAGAACCGCGCCTCGCTCACCGGCGCGGCGCTGGCCGACTACGAGCTGGCCATCGGCCCCGAGGCCTACAAGGTGGCCGAGCGCGCGGCGCGGCGCTACATTGCCAACGCCAAGACAGCGCCCGGCAGCAACGCCATCGAGATCGTCAACGCGCGCGAGCACAACCTGAAAAACCTCAGCGTGGACATTCCGCGCGGCAAGTTCAGCGTGGTGACGGGCGTCAGCGGTTCGGGCAAATCGACGCTGGCCTTCGACATCCTGTTCAACGAAGGCCAGCGGCGGTACCTCGAATCGCTCAACGCCTATGCACGCAGCATCGTGCAGCCCGCGGGTCGGCCCGAGGTCGATGCGGTCTACGGCATTCCGCCCACGGTGGCCATCGAGCAACGCCTGTCGCGCGGTGGGCGCAAGAGCACGGTGGGCACCACCACCGAGGTCTGGCACTTCCTGCGGCTCCTGTACGTGAAGCTGGGCATCCAGCATTGCACGCACGACGGCGCGGCCGTCCAGCCGCAGACGCCCGATAGCATCGCGGCGCAGCTGATGCGCAACTTCAAGGGCCAGCACATCGGCTTGCTCGCGCCGCTCGTGAGCAACCGCAAGGGCGTGTACACCGAGCTGGCGGATTGGGCGCGGCCACGCGGATTTACCCACCTGCGTGTGGACGGCGAGTTCTTGCCGACCACGGGCTTCCCGCGCATCGACCGCTTCAAGGAACACAGCATCGAATTGCCGGTAGCCAGCCTCGACGTGCTGCCATCGAAGGAGAACGAGCTGCGGGAGGCGCTGACGAAGGCGCTCGAACACGGCAAGGGCGTGGTGCATGTGCTTAGCCAGCTCGACGGCCTGAAGGCCGCGATGATGGCCGGCGTGTCGGCGCACGGCATCGGCCGCGTGAACGTGTTCTCCACGCTGCGCGCCTGCCCGGTCTGCAGCACCAGCTATGCCGAGCTCGATCCACGCCTGTTCAGCTACAACAGCAAGCACGGCTGGTGCCCCGACTGCGTGGGCACGGGCGTCAAGCTCAGCAAGGACCAGCGCAAGGTCTTCGACGATTCCATCCGCGACGACGACAGCAAGGGCCGTGAACAGACCTTTGCCGAGCCCGAGGTGGAAGACCTGGCCGACGTGGCGTGCCCGACTTGCGAAGGCACGCGGCTCAATGCCACGGCTCGCGCGGTGAGCTTCGGCGCCTCGCTGGCGGACGGCATGGGCGGCATCGGCATTACCGAACTCGCACGCATGAGCGTGACCGAGGTGCGGCAGTGGTTCGAGGGGCTGGCGTTGACCGGACGCGAAGCGGAGATTGCGCGCGACCTGGTGCCCGAGATCAAGAGCCGCCTCGAATTTCTCGAAGAGGTGGGCCTGGGCTACCTCACGCTCGACCGCGGCGCGCCGACTTTGAGCGGCGGCGAGGCGCAGCGCATCCGCCTGGCGGCGCAGCTTGGCAGCAACCTGCAGGGCGTTTGCTACGTGCTCGACGAGCCGACCATCGGCCTGCACGCGCGCGACAACCAGATATTGCTCAACGCGCTGCATAAGCTGGGCGATAAGGGCAACACGCTGGTGGTGGTGGAGCACGACGAAGACACCATCCGCCGCGCCGACCACATCATCGACATCGGCCCCAGCGCCGGCAAGCGGGGCGGCCGCCTCGTGGCGGAGGGCTCGGTGGCCGACATCCAGGCGGCGGGCGACTCGCAAACCGGCCGCTACCTGCGCGATGCGATCAAGCATCCGCTGCAGGCGCGCCGGCTGATTCCCTCGCCGGACCCCAAGGCGGAAGACAGCGGCAACTGGCTCACGGTGCACGGCGCCGACCTGCACAACCTGCAGGACGTGACTGCCACGCTGCCGCTGCACCGCCTGGTGGTTGTCACTGGCGTGAGCGGCTCGGGCAAGTCCACGCTTGCGCGCGACGTGCTGCTGGCCAGCGTGCATGCCGTGGTGGTGCAGCGCATGACCAAGGCCGGCCGCGACGCCGACGCCGCGGGCAAGCGCCCCGCATGGTCTGGCTGCGATCGCGTGGAGGGCTACGAGACCATCGACCGCGTGCTCGAGGTCGACCAGACGCCCATCGGCAAGACCCCGCGCAGCTGCCCGGCCACCTACATCGGCTTCTGGGACACCGTCCGCAAGCTGTTTGCCGACACGCTGGAAGCGAAGGCGCGCGGCTACGGCCCTGCGCGCTTCAGCTTCAACACCGGCGAAGGCCGTTGTCCCGGCTGCGACGGTGCCGGTGTGCGCACCATCGAGATGAGCTTTCTGCCCGACGTGAAGGTGCCTTGCGAGGTGTGCCACGGCGCGCGTTTCAACCCCGAGACGCTGGCCGTGAGCTGGCGCGGCAAGAGCATCGGCGATGTGCTTCAGATGGAGGTGGACGAGGCGGTCGAGTTCTTTGCCGCCATGCCCAACATCAGCCATCCGCTGCAATTGCTGAAGGACGTGGGACTGGGCTACCTCACGCTGGGCCAGCCGTCGCCCACGCTGTCGGGGGGCGAGGCGCAGCGCATCAAGCTGGTGACCGAACTCAGCAAGGTGCGCGACGACGTCACGCGGCGCGGCCAGAAGGCGCCGCACACGCTCTACGTGCTCGACGAGCCGACCGTCGGTCTGCACATGGCCGACGTCGAGAAGCTGATCCACGTGCTGCACCGGCTGGTGAATGGCGGCCACAGCGTGGTGGTGATCGAGCACGACCTCGACCTGATCGCCGAAGCCGACTGGATCATCGACCTGGGGCCGGAAGGCGGCAACGCCGGCGGGCGCATCGTTGCGGCGGCGCCGCCCGAAGAGGTGGTGCGCCTTGGGACGCATACGGGCGTGGCCTTGGCCCAGGTGCTGGCACGTTGATGCAGGCAGGCGCACAATGGCATCGACCCTTGGCGCAGGCGCATCCTGAATCAGCCATGGTGGAGTGAATGAATCGATGGAGGGATGAGCGCCGTGCCGGGCTACGCAAGGAGCCATGTCATGACCCGCTTCATCGATGTTCACAGCCTGGTTCGCCTGGTGGACGAAACCGGCGTACCTGAATTTCTCGCGGCGCTGGCCGACGCGCTGCGCGACGACTTCATGCGCTGGCGCGAGTTCGACAAGAAGGCGCGCGTCGCCAGCCACTCTCACCTTGGCGTGATCGAGCTGATGCCGGTGGCCGACGATGGCGCCTACGCCTTCAAATACGTCAACGGGCATCCGCACAACACGGCGGTCGGGCTGCCCACGGTGATGGCCTTTGGCGTGCTGGCCGAGGTCGATACCGGCTATCCGGTGCTGCTGTCGGAACTCACGCTCACCACCGCGCTGCGCACCGCCGCCACTTCGGCCATGGCGGCACAGGTGCTGGCGCGGGCCGGCTCGCGCAGCCTGGCGCTGATCGGCAACGGATCGCAAAGCGAGTTCCAGGCCCTGGCTTTCCATGCGCTGCTGGGCATCGAGGAGGTGCGCGTTTTCGACGTCGATCCGCACGCTACCGACAAGCTGGTTCGCCATCTTTCCGCCTGCACGCCGCTCGAGGTGGTGCGCGCCCATTCGGTGGCCGAGGCCGTGCGCGGCGCGGACATCGTCACCACGGTTACGGCGCACCAAGGCCACGAGATCGTGCTTGCGCCCGAGATGATCGAGCCGGGCATGCACATCAACGCGGTGGGTGGCGACTCGCCCGGCAAGACCGAGCTGCATCCTGCCGTGCTGCGCATGGCGCGCGTCTTCGTCGAATATGAACCGCAGACCCGGGCCGAGGGCGAGATTCAGCAGCTGCCGGCCGACTTTCCGGTGCACGAACTCTGGGAGGTGCTGCTCGGCAAGGTGCCCGGACGCGAGAGCGCGGACCAGGTCACCGTGTTCGACTCGGTCGGCTTCGCGCTGGAGGACTACACCGCGCTGCGCTACATCCACCAGCTGGCCATCGAGCGCGGCATCGGCCAGCAGATTGCGCTGGTGCCCGAGCTTGATGACCCGAAGGATCTGTTCGGCATGACCGCTTCCGGCCGGCGCCGGGCGGTGCTGCGGCGTGCGGCATGATGGCGGCATGCTCACCATCTACAACGATCAGCACGCATTGCATCAGGGCAAAGTCGAAATGTTCCGCGGCGAACTGGTGCCGTGTTTCGAGGTGCCCGCGCGCGTCGACCATGTGAAGCATGAGCTGGAGCGCCGCAGCCTGGGCGCGCTGCAAAGGCCTGAAGCTTTCGACGAGGCGCTGCTTGCCAAGGTGCATGCGCCGCGCTACCTGGACTTCATCGCTCATGCCTGGGACGAGTGGGTGGCCCTCGATCCGTCGAACGTGTCGCGCGATGCATTGCCTTCTTACTGGCCCACGCGCGGCATGCGCACTGATGTGCTGCCCAAGAGCTTTCCCGCGCGCATGGGGCTGTTCGCGTTCGATGCGGGCACGCCGCTCATGGCCGGCAGCTGGGCCGCCGCGCGCCACGGCGCGGCCTGCGCGTGGACCGCGGCGCAGCGCGTCATCGGCGGCCAGCGCGCCGCCTTTGCGCTCACGCGGCCTCCGGGCCACCATGCGGGCGCCGATTTCTTTGGCGGCTACTGCTTCATCAACAACGCCGCGGTGGCCGCACAGGCGCTGCGCGACGCGGGCGTGGAGCGGGTGGCGGTGCTCGACGTGGACTATCACCACGGCAATGGCACGCAGGCCATCTTCTACGAGCGCAGCGACGTTCATTTTGCGAGCCTGCACGGCGACCCGATGACCGACTATCCGTATTACCTGGGCCATGCCGACGAGCGCGGCGCCGGTGGGGGGCTCGGCTTCAACCACAACCTGCCGCTGGCGCGCGGCACCGACTTTGCCACTTGGCGCGCGGCGCTGAAGACCGCGCTCGACGGCATCGCCGCGGTGCGTGCGGGCGCGCTGGTCGTGTCGCTCGGCGTTGATACTTTCGAGGGCGACCCGGTCGCGGGCTTTCGCCTCCAGAGCGACGACTACCTGCGCATGGGCGAAGACTTGGCGCGCGCCGGCTTGCCGACGGTCTTCGTTTTCGAGGGCGGTTATGCGGTGGCGGATGTAGGTGTCAACGCGGTCAACGTGCTGGAAGGTTTCGAGCAGGCGGCGGGCTGAACGGTACCGATGAGCCGCCTGCGCGACAGCGCTCGGGTGAGCACCGATTGCCGCAGCCGAAACGGCAGGGCCCAATGCGGCCTTTTCCCCCGTTTCAGGAGCCAGCCATGTCCCGCCGATCCCTTCTCTGTGCCGCAACGCTTGCCGCGTGCGGGCTCCTTTCGCCGCTGGCGGCATTCGCGCAGGCTTTTCCCGCCAAGCCGATCAAGCTGATCATTGCTTTTCCGGCGGGCGGCCCGACCGACATCACCATGCGCCAGCTTGCCGACAACGCAAGCAAGATCATCGGCCAGCCCGTCATCATCGACAACAAGCCCGGCGCCGGCGGCACCTTGCCCGCCCAGGCGCTGCAGACCTCGCAGCCCGACGGCTACACCCTCGCGCAGATTCCGCTCGGCGTGTTCCGCCTCGGCTACACCACCAAGATCAACTGGGACCCGCTCAAGGACATCAGCTACGTCATCAACGTGACGGGCTACGCCTTCGGCATCGTGGTGCCGGCCAGCAGCCCGTTCAAGACCTGGGGCGACTTCGTCGCTTATGCCAAGGCCAATCCCGGCAAGCTCACCTACGGTTCCACCGGCACGCTGACCAGCCCGCACCTGACGACCGAACGCATCGCGCAAACGGTCGGCATCCAGCTGCAGCACGTGCCTTACAAGGGCAGCGCCGATCTGCAGCAGGCGCTGCTCGGCGGTCACCTGATGGCGGGCGCCGACAGCACCGGTTTTGCGCCTCAAGTGGAGGCCGGCAAGCTGCGCGTGCTGAACACCTGGGGCGAGAAGAGGCTTGATAAGTTCCCCGACGTGCCGACCCTGAAGGAACTGGGCATCGACATCGTGCAGAACTCGCCCTTCGGCATCGGAGCCCCCAAGGGCACGCCGCCCGAGGTCGTGAAAAAACTGCACGACGCGTTCAAGCAGGCGATGGAAGAGCCGAGCTACGTCGCCGCGCTGGGCCGCTACGACATGCTGCCGAACTACATGAGCTCGGAAACCTATACCAAGTTTGCGCAGGACACCTTCATGCGCGAGAAGGCTTTGATCGAGAAGCTGGGGCTCGCGAAGCCGAACTGAGGAGTGGAGAGGTGGGCGGTTTCGCGCCGTCCATCAACCGCCGCGCAGCCTGTGGTCAGCGAGCAGTGCGGGCCGAGAGAATGGCGCGCGCCGCTTCGGCGAACCCCGCGCCGCGCTCGCCCTCGGTCACGTAGCGCGGCAGGTGCTCCAACTGCGGCACGAAGCGCGCCACGTTGGCCACGCCGATGCTGTGCGCGAAGGTGCGAAACATAAGCTGGTCGTTCGTGGAATCGCCAACATACGCCCAGCGGTCGATCTCGTCGTCGAGCGTGCGGCCCCAGAGTTCGCGCACGATCCAGCGCGCGCCTTCGAGCTTGTCGTTGTCGCCGTACCAGCCGTTGATGTGGATGCTGCTGACCGTGGCATGCATGCCTTCGCTGCGCATCAAGGCCACGACGTGTGCGATGGTCTCTTCGCTCAGCTGCATAAACTCGCTGTGGTCGATGGCGATGTCGGTCTCTCGGCCCAGCGAATCGGTGGCGCGGCCGGCGCCAGGAATCTCGCGCTCGATGCGCACCAGCACCTGCTGCATCCGATCGAAATTGGCGGCACGGGTTGCCGCATCCTGCTGGTAGCGCTTCTGCAGCTTGCCACCTGGCAGGGGCAGCAGGGCGACGGCGCCGTTCTCCGCCACGATGGAGTCGACGGGCCATGCGGAAACGAAGGGCATGCTCCAGCCGACGGGGCGGCCGGTGATGGCCACGACGTGAAGCCCGGCCGCCTTCAGATCGGCCAGCGCCTTCAGAGCGTCGGGTGTGATGGCGCCCTCGGTCGTGAGGGTGTCGTCAATGTCGGTGAACACGCCGATCAGATTGCTGCGCGCAGTCGCCGCCCACTGCGCCAGCGGCAGCAGATGATGGGGCGAGGAGGGCAGAGAGCTCGGCTGGCGCATGCCCGGCTCAGCCTGCACTCTGCAGCGCCAACCCCGCATGCTCCCGCAGCGGATGGAAATGGATCTTCGGAAAGCGCTCTTGCGCCAACCGCACGTCGTAGGGCGAGGTGCACAGGAAGGCCAGCGTGTCGGCCGCATCCTTTGCCATGCGCTGCGGATAGGCGTGGACGAACTCGCGCAGCTCGGCCGGCGAATCGGCCGTGATCCAGCGCGCGCCGGTGTACTGGCAGCCTTCGAGGCGCACGTCGGCGTCGTACTCGGCCTTCAGGCGGTGCTGCACCACTTCGAACTGCAGCTGCCCGACGGCACCCAGCAGCATTGGTCCGCCGATCTCGGGGCGGAACACCTGGATCGCGCCTTCTTCGCCGAGCTGGGCCAGGCCCTGCTGCAACTGCTTGGTGCGCAGCGGGTTCTTCAGGATCACCGTCATGAAGAGTTCGGGCGCGAAGAAGGGCAGACCGGTGAACTGCAGGCTCGCACCGTCGGTGATGGTGTCGCCGAGTTGAACGCCGCCATGCGTGGTGAAGCCGACGATGTCGCCCGCATAGGCCTCTTCGACCGCCTCGCGCCGCTGGCTCATGAATGTGACCACGCTGGTCGGTCGCAGCTCCTTGGAGGTGCGCTGCACCTTGAGCTTCATGCCCGGCGTGTACTTGCCCGACGCCATGCGCACGAAGGCGATGCGGTCGCGGTGGTTGGCGTCCATGTTGGCCTGCACCTTGAAGACCACGCCCGCGAAGTCCTTGTCCTCGGGCTGGATCTCCTTCACCACCGGCTGGCGGTTGACCATCGTGGTGCTGGTGCGCGACTGCGGCGAAGGCGCGAGGTCGACCAGCGCATCGAGCACTTCCATCACGCCGAAGTTGTTCACGCCGGAGCCGAAGAACACGGGCGTCTGCTTGCCGGCCAGGAAGGCTTCGCGGTCCCAGGTGGGCGAGGCGCCGGTGGCCAGTTCCATGCTGTCCATGGCGGATTCGAAGTCGGCGCCGAAGCGCTTGGTGAGCGTGTCGCGCTCCGAGAGCGGAATGGTCTCGAAGTCGTGCGGCAGCCGCTCGCTGCCCGACTCGAACACCGTCATCGCCTGCGTGCGCAGGTTCATGATGCCGCGGAACGACTTGCCCTGACCCACGGGCCACGTCATTGGCACGCAGGGCATGCCCAACTCGCGCTCCACCTCGTCGAGGATGTCGAGCGGCTCGCGCACCTCACGGTCCATCTTGTTGACGAAGGTGATGATGGGCGTATCGCGCTGGCGGCAAACCTCGATCAGCCGGCGCGTCTGCGATTCCACACCGTTGGCGGCGTCGATCACCATCAGCGCCGAGTCCACGGCCGTGAGCACGCGGTAGGTGTCTTCCGAAAAGTCCTTGTGGCCGGGCGTGTCGAGCAGGTTGATCACGTGGTCGCGGTACAGCATCTGCATGACCGACGAGGCCACCGAGATGCCGCGCTGCTTCTCGATTTCCATCCAGTCGGAGGTGGCATGGCGCGAGGCCTTGCGCGCCTTCACCGAGCCGGCAATCTGGATCGCGCCCGAGAAAAGCAGCAGCTTCTCAGTCAGCGTGGTCTTGCCGGCGTCAGGGTGGGAAATGATCGCAAAGGTGCGGCGGCGGCGGGTTTCGGCAAGAAAAGACAAGGTGGGCAATCTGCAGGGGAATGCCCGATTTTAGAAGGGCGGTCCCGAGCCGCCCGCCCGAGCCGCCGAAAACGCCTTACTTGCGCTTGAGCATCTTGGTCACTTCGTCCACATTCGCCTGAATCCGCTGGCGCACCAGCTCGAATGCATCCGCCTGCGACTTGGCTGCAAGGTTGGCCAGTTCCTTGATGTCGTCAATGGCTCGCTGGAACGATTGGCGGCCGAGCTCGTCGAGCTTGGCGAAATTGGCCTTGGGGTCTTTGCCAGGCATTTCCTTGGCGGCCGTCTGCCACTCGGTGATGGCGCTCTTGATCATCTCGGTCTGCCGCTGCACCACGGTCTGCAGGCCCTGGTAGGACTTTTCGTTGGCCTGCATCAGTGCCTGAAGGTCCTTCTGGCCGCTCTCGAGCAGCTTGCTCGCGCCGCCGGTCAGGTTGAGCTCCTGCAGCCGGTCGGTCATGGCCTTGAGATTCTTCATTGGGTTGAGCATGTCGGCGGCACTGGGGGCCTCCGCCTTGGTGCTGCTGCTGTCGTTGTTGTCGCTGCTGCCGGCAGTGGTTTTCTTCGCGGCGGCTTTCTTGGCAGTGGCCATGGTGCGGTATCTCCTGTGTCGAGTGGACGGGGAATGACGAGGACCGGCCGGACGGCAAAAGTCCCTCGCCACGATACGCCGCACCGGCACGGCCGCAATGCCCGCGGCGACAAATTCGCCTGCGGGATTTCCCTTGGGTTACATCGGCGGCGCGAAGCCGTTGCGCCCGGCGGTCACGCGCAGCGCCGTGGGCGTGCCGTCCCTTTCCTGCGCATTGACCAGCACCTTGGCGCCGGGCACCAGCAGGGACTCGGTGCCGGGGCGGAAGGTCACGACCGGCACATTGGGCGGCACGACCACGGTCTTCTCGCCGCCCTTGTAGGTCAGCCGAAGCTGTTGCCCGCCGCGCACCGACTTTGGCGCCGCGGCCAGGTCGGCGACGGTGGCGTTGGTCATGGTGCTCTGTGGCAGCAGGTCCCATGGACGGTGGCCTTCGCCGGTACCGCGCGCGGCCTCCGGGAACACCACCACCTCGAGCGCTTTCTGCGTGCCGTCGGCCTGCGGCATGGCGGCGGTTCCGATGAAGCTGCCCTGCTTGATGTCGGAAAGCTTGATCGGATAGACCTCCGACACCGTCATGTCGGCCGGCCGCGCAAGGCTGACGACCTCGCCGCCGCGGTCTTGCACGACAAGGGTTTTTGCATCGACGCGAACGATGGTGCCGCGAATGCGCACCGGGTCGGAGCCCGCCTGTGCGGAGGCGAGGACCGGCGCGCCGGCGGACAGAAGGGCGGCTGAGGCCAGCAGGGCGGGGGAGATTCTTCTGAAGCGCATGAATGTAACTTCCGTGGTTTGGGGGCAAATCAATGTACGCCTCGGTGCCGCAACGCGCTTTCCGGGATGCGGGATATCCGAGCGATTGGCTCGTTTTGTCTGCCCGTCTACAATCCGCGGTTCCGAGGAGCGTTGCAGCGCCGTCAGGCGTGAGGCTCGGACCACATCGCAACCACGCTCACCCGCTGTTCTCGCGGTGAGTCTTTTCCCCGAACGCAGTGGCACCTTTCAAACTAGCTTTGTTGGAGTTCTCATGAGCGCTGTTCTCAAGCCCACCCCCGTTTCCACCGCCGACCAGGCGATTGCCGACCTGTCGCTGGCCGCCTGGGGCCGCAAGGAAATCCGCATCGCGGAAACCGAGATGCCCGGCCTGATGGCCATCCGCGAAGAGTTCTCGAAGGCGCAGCCGCTCAAGGGCGCGCGCATCACGGGCTCGTTGCACATGACGATCCAGACGGCCGTGCTGATCGAGACGCTGCAAGCGCTCGGCGCCACGGTGCGCTGGGCTTCGTGCAACATCTTCTCGACGCAGGACCATGCCGCCGCTGCTATTGCGGCCGCCGGCACGCCGGTGTTCGCGATCAAGGGCGAGTCGCTGACGGACTACTGGGACTACACCCACGCCATCTTCGACTTCGGCCCCAAGGGTTCGAAGGGCGAAGGCCCGAACATGATTTTGGACGACGGCGGCGACGCCACGCTGCTGATGCACCTGGGCCAGCGCGCCGAAAAAGACCTGGGCGTGCTCGCCAACCCGACCAGCGAGGAAGAACGCATCCTCTACGCGGCCATCAAGGCCAAGCTGGCCGTCGATTCGACCTGGTACACCCGCAAGTCGTCCGAAATCATCGGCGTGACCGAGGAAACGACGACCGGCGTGCACCGCCTGAACGAGATGAGCGCCAAGGGCACGCTGCTGTTCCGCGCCATCAACGTGAACGACTCGGTCACCAAGAGCAAGTTCGACAACCTGTACGGCTGCCGCGAATCGCTGGTGGACGGCATCAAGCGCGCCACCGACGTGATGATTGCCGGCAAGGTGGCCTGCGTGGCCGGCTACGGCGACGTGGGCAAGGGCTCGGCCCAGGCGCTGCGCGCACTGAGCGCCCAGGTGTGGGTGACCGAGATTGACCCCATCAACGCACTGCAGGCCGCGATGGAAGGCTACAAGGTCGTCACGATGGAATATGCCGCCGACAAGGCCGACATCTTCGTGACCACCACCGGCAACAAGGACGTCATCACGCATGACACCATGGCCAAGATGAAGGACCAGGCCATCGTCTGCAACATCGGCCACTTCGACAACGAGATCGACGTGGCATCGATCGAGAAGTACGAGTGGGAAGAAATCAAGCCGCAGGTCGACCACATCAAGTTCCCCGACGGCAAGAAGATCATCCTCTTGGCCAAGGGCCGTCTCGTGAACCTGGGCTGTGGCACGGGCCATCCGAGCTTCGTGATGTCGTCGTCGTTCGCCAACCAGACCATTGCCCAGATCGAGCTCTTCACCAAGCCCGATGCCTACCAGGCCGGCAAGGTCTACGTGCTGCCCAAGCACCTGGACGAAAAGGTTGCGCGCCTGCACCTGAAGAAGGTCGGCGCCATGCTCACCGAGCTGACCGACGAGCAGGCCGCCTACATCGGCGTGAACAAGGCGGGTCCGTACAAGGCGGACACGTACCGGTACTGAATGCGCGCTGATCAATTGCTGGTCGAACGCGGCCTCGCCGCGTCGCGCTCTCAAGCTGTGCGGCTCATTGCCGGCGGCATGCGGTGGCGCGATGCGGGTACGGGCGATGCGTGGCGCTCGGTCGTGAAGAACCGCGACGAAGTGCCCGAGTCCGCCGAGCTCGAGCTCGACGATGCCGCGGAGGCGCGCTACGTGTCGCGCGGCGGGCTCAAGCTCGAAGGCGCGCTGACTGCAAGCAGCGTGGACCCGGCGGGCAAGCTGTGTCTCGACGTCGGCCAATCGACCGGCGGCTTCACCGATTGCCTGCTGCAGCGCGGCGCTGCGAAGGTGGTGGGCGTCGACGTGGGCCATGGGCAGCTGCATGCGCGGTTGCGCGAGGACGAGCGTGTCGTGGCCATCGAGGGCGTCAATGCGCGGGCCTTGTCGCCGGACGACCTTCAGGAAGAAGGCGAAGAGCCTTCCGAGCCGCGTTTCGACCTCATCGTCGGCGACCTGTCATTCATCTCGCAAACGCTGGTGCTGCCGGCCGTGGTGCCGTTCCTGGCTGACGACGGGCACCTGCTGGTGCTGGTCAAACCGCAGTTCGAACTGCAGCCGGGGCAGGTCGGCAAGGGCGGCATCGTGCGCGACGAGTCGATGTATGCGGTGGTCGAAAAGCGCTTGCGCGATGCCTGCGAGGCACTCGACCTGCGCGTGCTGCAGTGGTTCGACAGCCCCATTGCCGGCGGCGACGGCAACCGCGAGTTTTTCATTCACGCCGTGCGCGTTGCTTACGCAAACGGCTCTTAAGGAGACGCAGGTGCGCCTTCCTCTGAGTTTCGAATTCTTTCCGACCAAGACGCCCGAAGGCGCGGTCAAGCTGCGCGCGGTGCGCCAGCAGCTGTATGCGCGCAAGCCCGAGTTCTGCTCGGTCACCTACGGCGCGGGCGGGTCCACGCACCAGGGCACTTTCGGTGCGGTGCGCGAGATCCTGTCCGAAGGCGTGGATGCCGCGAGTCATTTCTCGTGCATCGGCGCCACGCGGGCCACCGTGCGCGAGCAACTGGCCGAGCTGAAGGCCATGGGCGTGAAGCGCCTCGTGGCGCTGCGCGGCGATCTGCCGAGCGGTTACGGCATCGGCGGCGAGTTCCTGTACGCCAGTGACCTCGTGGCCTTCATCCGCGAAGAAACGGGCCGCGACTTTCACATCGAGGTGGCTTGCTACCCCGAGGTGCATCCGCAGGCGCGCTCGCCCGAGGCCGACCTGCAGGCCTTTGCCGCCAAGGTAAAGGCCGGGGCTGATTCGGCGATCACGCAGTATTTCTTCAGCCCCGAGGCCTACTTTCGCTTTGTCGACGAGGCCCGCAAGCTGGGGCTCGACACGCCCATCGTGCCCGGCATCATGCCGATCACCAGCTCGACGCAGCTCATGCGCTTTTCAGACGCCTGCGGCGCCGAGATCCCGCGCTGGATCCGGCTGCGGCTGCAAGGCTTTGGCGACGACACGGCATCCATCAAGGCTTTCGGCCTCGACGTAGTGACGGAGCTCTGCGCGCGTCTGCGAGACGGCGGCGCACCGGCGCTGCATTTCTACACGATGAACCAGTCGACGGCGACGCTGGCTGTTTTGGAGCGCCTCGGTTGAGGGAGGCGCGCGCAGGAGCGGCAAATTCGCTGCGCGCGGCTTTTCGCGTCGCGCTCGTGGCGGCGACTTGCGCAATTGCCGGCTGTGCCATGCCTCCCGCCACCGAGGGCGGCCAGCCGGAGAAGGACGCCAAGCTGTTGCCGCTGCCGCGCCAGTTGGCTGTGCCGCCGGGCGCGCCGGCTCGATCGAGCGTGCCGTCGGTGCGCTACGACCTGGCCGTGTCGGGTAGCGGCGAGTTGGGGCCCGACGACGGCGTGCCTGGCGACGGGCCCCGTGAGATCTTCGAGCGTGGCGGGGCGTCCTGGTATGGCATTCCGTTCCACCAGCGCAAGACCGCGAGCGGCGAGCGCTTCGACATGATGGCCATGACGGCGGCCCACAAGACCTTGCCGTTCAACACCCGCGTCTGCGTGCGCAGCCTGGTCACCGGCAGCGAAGTGCTGGTGCGTATCACCGACCGGGGGCCCTATGCGCAGGGCCGCATCATCGATCTGAGCCGTGCCGCGGCCGAACGCATCGGCATGATCGGGCTCGGCATCAAGCAGGTGGCGCTGACGATCGTCGACCGCGAGGGCATGCGTTGCGGGGGTGCCGAGGTCGAGGTCGCCGACGCGCAGGCTCAAACGGCCTCCCCCGCACCTGTACGCCGCAAGGTGAAAGTGCCGCCGCGCGGCCGCCGATAAGCCCTGAAGAAAAGACCCGCAGGGGGAGAGGCTAGCCCCCTGCGTCGAGCGAAAAGGCGGCGTGCCGGTCTTGGGCCAGCCGCTCCACCAACTGGGGCAGGGCGGCGGCCAGCAGCGGCTTCAGCGTGTAGGGCGGATTGATCAGGAACATGCCGCTGGCTGGCAGCCCTGGGCGCTGGGTTTCGCCCGTTTCCTTGGTGATCAGCTTGCTCGACTTGACCGTGAGCGTGGCGTGCAGCCAGGGCTTGCCGGCCTTGGTGGCCAGGGTCTTGAGCCGCCGCGGCAAGTCGTGCGCCTCGGGCCGCGGAATGATCGGGTACCAGATGGCGTAGGTGCCGGTTGCAAAGCGCTTGAGCGCCTCGGCCGCGAAGTCGAGCACGCGGCCGTAGTCGCTTTTGATCTCGTAGCTCGGGTCCATCAGCACCAGCGCACGGCGCGAAGGCGGCGGCAGGAACTTGGTGGCGCTGCCGAAACCGTCTTCGCGCAGCACCGCGATCTGCCGGCCCGCCTCGAGCTGGGCGATGTTGGCGTCCAGTGTGCGGGCATCGGTCGGGTGCAACTCGAACAGCTTGAGCTTGTCGTGGTCGCGCAGCAGGTGCTGCACGATGAAAGGCGAGCCGGGATAGATGCGCGCGCCGCCCTTGGGATTGAAGTCGTGGATCACGCTCAGGTAGCGCGCAATCGCGTCAGCCAGGGGAGCGTCGGCTTCAGGTGCCGATGCCTTTTTGGCAGCTGACTTTGCAGCCGGAGCAGGCGCGGCAGGCGCTTTCTTCTCGGAAAGCAGGCGCAATATGCCTTCGGCCGCTTCGCCGCTCGTGCCTGCGTAGTCGCCGTCGAGCCGGTACAGGCCGGCGCCGGCGTGGGTGTCGACAACGGTCAGGGCTGCTTCTTTTTCAAGCAGGTGATCGAGCGTGGCAATCAGCACCGTGTGCTTGAGCACGTCGGCGTGGTTGCCGGCATGGAAGGCGTGGCGGTAACTGAACATAGGGTGAGGATGGTAACGTCTCGGGCTCCCCGGCAGGCTTCAATTTGCTTCGATGGCCCGATTCTTCGTATAATCGCGGGCTTCGCAGCGTTTTTGTAGCCCCGCGGCGAAGGCACTCCCCGTCATGCGGGGCGTGAAACCCACCTAAGAGATTCCCGTCAGAGGAACGCCGACCGTGGAAAAGGGCTCGCCAAACCCTCTTTTCAAGAGAAAACTCATGACCAAAACGTTCAGCGCCAAGCCCGCTGACGTGACGCACGAGTGGTTTGTGATTGACGCGACCGACAAGGTCCTCGGACGAGTAGCCAGCGAAGTTGCTCTCCGTTTGCGCGGCAAACACAAGGCCATTTACACGCCTCACGTCGATACCGGTGACTTCATCGTCATCATCAACGCCGCGCAACTGCGCGTCACCGGCGCCAAGTCGATCGACAAGGTGTACTACCGTCACTCGGGCTATCCCGGCGGTATCACGGCGACCAACTTCCGCGACATGCAATCCAAGCACCCGGGCCGCGCCCTGGAAAAGGCTGTCAAGGGCATGCTGCCCAAGGGCCCGCTTGGCTACGCGATGATCAAGAAACTCAAGGTGTACGGTGGCGCTGAGCACCCGCATACCGCCCAACAGCCCAAAGTGCTGGAACTGTAAGGAGCCTTGAGAATGATTGGTGAATGGAACAATGGCACCGGCCGTCGCAAATCGAGCGTCGCCCGTGTGTTTCTGAAAAAGGGCTCGGGCAAGATCACGGTCAACGGCAAGGACATTCAAGAGTTCTTCGGCCGCGAAACCTCGATCATGATCGCGAAGCAACCCCTGGTGCTGACCAACAACACCGAAACGTTCGACGTCATGGTCAACGTGAACGGCGGCGGCGAATCGGGCCAGGCCGGCGCAACGCGCCACGGCATCACCCGTGCGCTGATCGACTACGACGCAAGCCTGAAGCCGGTGCTGAGCCAGGCTGGCTTCGTGACCCGCGATGCGCGTGAAGTCGAACGTAAGAAGGTCGGCTTGCACTCTGCACGCCGCCGCAAGCAGTTCAGCAAGCGCTGATACTGTTCGCTACGGACAAAGCCGCCCTCGGGCGGCTTTTTCATTGCGGCACCTTGGCGCAGGCGTGTTCGACCCCACTTATGTTGGGTGCTCGTCGCCGCCGACCTGCCAGGAATGCCGCATTGCAGTAGCATTGGTTCATTGGCCGCATGTCCGGCCCTCAAGGAGTTATCCCACATGAGCGCTGTTGCCGAAAATATTCAGACCCAGATGCCCGAACCGATTGTCTTCACCGACAGCGCGGCTGCCAAGGTGGCCGACCTGATCGCCGAAGAAGGCAATCCCGACCTCAAGCTGCGCGTATTCGTGCAGGGTGGCGGGTGCTCGGGCTTCCAGTACGGTTTCACCTTCGATGAAATCACGAACGAAGACGACACGACCATGACCAAGAACGGCGTGTCGCTGCTGATCGATGCCATGAGCTACCAGTACCTCGTCGGCGCCGAAATTGACTACAAGGAAGACCTGCAGGGCGCCCAGTTCGTGATCAAGAACCCGAACGCCACCAGCACCTGCGGCTGCGGATCGAGCTTCTCGGCCTGAGCCTCTTCGTCGCGTTCTTTGACAAAGCCGCCTTCGGGCGGCTTTTTGTTGGGACACAGGGGTCCCCGCTCAGCTCAGGCTGGATAGACCGCGCCGAGCACGCGGGCGCCACGGGCTCCGGTGACACTGGCAAGGTTGCCGGCCTCGCGCCGTACCGTGCTGCGCGCCAGCCAGGCAAACGCCGCGGCCTCGACCTGCTGAGGCGGCAGGCCGTGCTTGGTGGAGGCGGCCACCTCGACGCCCGGCAGCAGCGCGCGCAAGCGGGCGAGCAGGTGGTCGTTCAAGGCGCCGCCGCCGCACACAATCAGTAGTTTGCTATCGTTTCCGTAGCGCAGAACATCGTCCGCGCAGACACTGGCAGTGAATTCGGCCAGGGTTGCCTGCACATCGGCGGGCGCGGCGGCCGTGGCTGTGCCGAGGCATGCAGAAAGCCAGGCGGGGTTGAACAGGTCCCGCCCTGTGCTTTTGGGAGGCTGCTTCGCAAAATAGGCCTCAGCCCGCAGGCGCGTGAGCAACTCGGGCAGCGCCTGGCCGCTGGCCGCCCATTGGCCGGCGCGGTCGAAGGGCTGGCCGGTATGCAGCTGGCACCAGTGATCCATCAAGGCATTGCCAGGCCCGCAATCGAAGCCAAGCACCGCCGGATCTCCAGGCGCATCGGCAGCGGGAAGCAGGCTCAAGTTGGAAATGCCGCCGATGTTCAGCACCGCCACGGATTCGCCAACCCGCGCGAAGAGTGCGCGGTGAAAGGCCGGCACCAGCGGGGCGCCTTGGCCGCCTGCCGCCAGGTCGCGGCTGCGGAAGTCCGCCACCACCTCGATGCCGGTCAATTCCGCCAGCAGCGAGGGATTGTTGAGTTGCAGCGTGTAGCCGACGCCGTCGAACTCGGTGGGCCGGTGGCGCACTGTCTGGCCGTGGGCGCCGAGAGCGGTCACCTCGACGGCGAGGGTGCCGCTGCCCGCCAGGAGCTGAGCGACCACGTCCGCATAGGCCCGGGCCAAGCCGTTGCCCGCCAGGGCGGCACGATGCAGTTCGTTGTCGCCGGGCGTGTTCAGCGCCAGCAGTTCAGCGCGCAGCGCTTCGGGGAATGGGGCCGAGGCATAGGCCCGCACGGCGATGCGGCCGTCCGAAAAATCGGCCAGGACGCCGTCGACCCCGTCGAGCGACGTGCCGGACATCAGGCCGATGAAGAGTTCGGCGGCGGCCATCGCTGAATGGGAGGGCGAGTGGGCTGCGCTGTGCCGGCTGCCGCTGCGCCGCCCGGGACTCAGTCCGCGCTGGCCTGGATGACCGAGAAGGCGGCAGCCAGTTCGGTGCGGGCACCCACGGCGATGCGCTCGAAGGCGGGCCGCAAGGCCGCGGTGATGGGGGCGCCGCCCTCTTGGGCGATGGAGGCTGGGTCCTGGTATTCGCCGTTCACGCGGAACTCGAAATGCAGGTGAGGGCCCGTCGCCCAGCCGGTGGAGCCCACCGCGCCGATCGTCTGGCCCTGGCTGATGCTTTCGCCGGCCTTGACGTCGACCCGGCTCAGGTGGGCGTAGGCCGTCTGCTGGTTGTTGCGGTGCTTGATGACGACGATGTTGCCGTAGCCGTTCTGTGTACCGGCGAAATCGACCGTGCCGTCGCCGACGCTGCGCACCGCGGTGCCCGTGGGCGCCGCGAAATCGATGCCGTTGTGCTGGCGCCAGCTGTTGAGAATCGGGTGCATGCGCATCGCGAAGCCGCTAGATACGCGCGAGAACTCGACCGGCGAGCTCAGGTAAGCCTTGCGCAGGCTGTCGCCGTTCGGGCGGTAGTAGCTGCCCTTCTGGCCCGGAGGCTGGAACCACACGGCTTGGTGCAACTTGCCGCCGCTCTCGAACTCGGCCGAGAGCACGCGGCCGCTGCGCAGCGCCTGGCCGTCGGCTTCGAAGGTTTCGTAGACCACGGCAAAGCGGTCGCCCTTGCGCAGCGAGCGCACGTCGACGTCGCCGGCGAAGATGTCTGCCAACTGGCTGGCGACGGCATCGGGAATGCGCGCGTCGTCGGTGGCCGCGAACAGCGAGGTGCGGATGCTGCCGCTGGCCAGGCGCGAGCCCGGCGTCAGGGTGTCGCGTTCGGTGAGCGCGGCAAAGCCCGTTGGCGTGCGCTCGATGACGAAGCGCTTGAAGCCGCCGTCACCGTCGGGAATCCAGCGGGCGCTCAGCTTCTTGAGCTGGTTTTCCTGCGTGGCTTCGGCCGTGATGGTGCGTCCGGCGCGCGCAAACAGCGCATTGCGAGCTTCGCTGCTTCCGCGCACGAACGCGGTGGCGGCAGGGTCGGAAATGCCCAGGCGCTTCAGCAGGGCCTCAGCTGTGTCGCTGGAGCGTGTGATGTCGGTGCGAAACAGCGTGAAGCTGAAGTTCTCGAGCGATTGGCTCTGTTCTGCGAAAGACAGCGGAGCGGTCGCTTCGAGGACCTGTTGGACCGGGAGGTCGGATGCATCGGGGCCCAGGGAGGCCACCGCCAGGGTTCCGGCGCTCAGCAGGGCCGCCGCAATGACCGCGGTGATCTGCTTGGGATAGGTCCGAAATGTATAGGCCACGCGAGAAGCCAGTAGCTCCTCGGCGGCGAGAATGCCGTTGATCAAACTTTGAATTCCAGCTCAGGTTCTGCAAATCCGTGCTGCAAAGCCCAGGGCGGACGGGGCGGCAGGACGGTGCGGAAAAAAGCGCCGCTTAGAATCCGGCGCTTGAAAGGTCGGGCTGAGTATAACTTCGGCAACCTGAAAATCAGCCAAAAAGCCTATGAACGCCGAATCTGTTACATCCGCTAGTCTGTCAAATGGTGTAAGACGAGCGCTCGAAATATCCCTCCGGGGCACCGACGAACTGCTGCCCCAGGACGAGTGGGTGCGCAAGCTTCAGCGCTCGGAAGCCACCGGAACGCCGCTGCGCATCAAATTGGGGCTCGACCCGACCGCCCCGGATATCCACATCGGCCATACGGTTGTTCTCAACAAGATGCGGCAGCTGCAGGATCTCGGGCACCGGGTCATCTTCCTGATTGGCGACTTCACGACCACCATCGGCGACCCGTCGGGCCGCAACAGCACCCGCCCGCCGCTGACCCGGGAGCAAATCGAGGCCAATGCCCAGACCTACTACCGGCAGGCCAGCCTGGTGCTGGACCCCGAAAAGACCGAGATTCGCTACAACTCCGAGTGGAGCGACCCGCTGGGAGCCCGCGGGATGATCCAGCTGGCCGCCAAGTACACGGTGGCGCGGATGATGGAGCGTGACGACTTCAACAAGCGTTTCAAGGCCGGCCAATCGATCTCGGTGCACGAATTCCTCTACCCGCTCATGCAAGGCTACGACTCCGTGGCGTTGAAGAGCGACCTCGAACTTGGTGGAACCGACCAGAAGTTCAACCTGCTCGTTGGCCGGCATCTCCAGCAGGAGTACGGCCAAGAGCCGCAGTGCATACTCACTATGCCACTGCTGGAGGGGCTCGACGGCATCGAGAAGATGTCCAAGAGCAAGAACAACTACATCGGCATCAGCGAAGACGCCAACACCATGTTCGCCAAGGTGCTGTCGATTTCCGACGAACTGATGTGGCGCTGGTACATGCTGCTGAGCTTCCAGTCGCTGGCGCAGATCGAGGCGCTCAAGGCGGAGATTGCGGGCGGCCGCAATCCGAAGGACGCGAAGGTGGCCCTGGCCAAGGAAATCACCGCACGCTTCCACAGCGCGGCGGCGGCCGATTCGGCCGAGCAGGATTTCATCAACCGGAGCAAGGGTGGCGTGCCCGAGGACATCCCAGAGGTGTCGCTGCAAGGCGCGCCGCTGGGCATCGCGCAACTGCTCAAGCAAGCGGGACTGGCTCCTTCGACCTCGGAAGGCAATCGGCTGATCGATGGTGGCGGCGTGCGCGTCGATTCCGTGGTGATCAGCGACAAGGCGCTCAAGCTGGCCGCGGGCCGCTATGTGGTGCAGGTCGGCAAGCGCAAGTTTGCGCGCGTGACCGTCAGCTGAAGAGCGGGGGACCGCGCGGCAGCGCCGCGAAACCTCACCGGACTTCGATGGTGACGCGACGGTTGCGCGGTTCGTCCACCTCGTCGGCGGTGGGAACGGCGAGCTCGCGTTCGCCGCGGCCTACAGCCTCGATCCGCTTGGCAGGGAACTGCCGCTCCACGAAGATCTGCGCCACTTCTTGTGCGCGGCGCTGCGAGAGCATGTCGTTTTGCTCGAGAGCGCCCTTGGTGTCGGTATGTCCGGTCACCACGATGTCGCTGCCGCTGCGGGTCTGCGCTGCAATCAATGCTTCGTTCACGATTTGCTGTGACGTAGGCGTTAGCCGGGTGCCGCCCACGTCGAAATACACGGTGTAGCGCTGGGGCGGGGGTGGCTGCATGTCGAACAAGAATTTGTTCTCGGTATGCACCTTGGCGGGGTCGGCCTGGTCGACCACCGGAGCGCCCGAAGCGCCGACTGCGGCCGTGGCGCGTTGGTAGGGCCTGGAAAGGATTTCTTCGCCATCCTTGGCGCGCACCACGACCGCAGAAGGCTTGCCGTCCGCCTGCGGAAGCAGCACCACACGGGTACCCGGCGTCGAACAGGCGGCAAGCAACGCCGCGCTCAGCACGGCAAGGAAGGGGAGGGCTCGGGTCGTCAACCGACTCATGGTTGGCCGTCGGCCTGCACGATGAAATCGGTGCCCCGGATGCCGATCGTGGCGGTCTGCGTTTCCACGCGAATCGCGTCGGGGTTCGTCTTGCCGATAAGTCCGGTGATCATGCGCATCGAGCCGCGCAACAGCGAGACGAGCACGCCACCTTCATGCGTCGTGGAATTGAAATGGAACTCCTTCAAGTCCAATCGCGACGACGGCCCAACCATCAGGGTGGTGTCGTCGCGCAGGACCACGGAGGCAGATGAATCGGGACCTGTCACGATACGATCGACGGCGGCGAGCGCATCGCCCGCGCTGGCCGTGCGGCTTGTGCCGGCGGCGCTGAGCAGTTGCACGTTGCCGCGTACCGATTTGACGAAGCCCGCCTGGGGCTCGGCGATCGGCTTGGTAATGGGCGCGTTCGAAGAACTCTGTGCTAGTGCGAGTGCCGCTGCGCCATACAAGGCGAGCCCTCCCAGGACGCTCAACAACTTTTTCATCACATCACACCTCTCTGCGAATGTCTCGCGGTGAGACAAATATTAAAACGCGCCCGTACATATAGAGCCTACCCCAGATAATCCAACGGCTAGATGTGGCCTTTTGCCTCATTTTTACTGTCTTTATCGATGGACGATTTTCGCCGCGCATGATTCTTACGCCAAAGACGCTGCTTCGCGTTTCCGTTGCCGTCGCTCTTGTCACGATTCTGCTCAAGGGATTGGCGGGCTACGTGACCAACTCGATGGGGTTGATCTCGGATGCCATGGAGTCGTTCGTCAATCTTGCCAGCGCCATGTTCGCGTTGGCCATGGTGACCATTGCCGCTCGGCCGGCCGACGAAGACCATCCCTACGGCCACCACAAGGCCGAATACTTCTCCTCGGGATTCGAAGGCATCCTGATCGTGGGCGCTGCCGCTGCCATTCTCTGGGTCTCGGTGCAACGGCTGCTGGCCCCCGAGCCGCTCGAGCAGCTGGGATGGGGGCTGAGTCTTTCAATCGTCAGTTCGGGCTTCAATGCGGCACTTGCCTTCGCGCTGTTCCGCGCGGCGAAAACGCACCGGTCGATTGCACTGGAAGCCGATGCGCGGCATCTCATGACCGACGTATGGACATCCGCCGGGGTGGTGATCGGCATCGTCGCCGTGCACTTCAGCGGCTGGCTCTGGCTCGACCCGCTGCTGGCCATTGGCGTGGCGCTCAACATCGTGCGCGAAGGCGTCAAGCTGGTGTGGCGCTCCTCGCAAGGGTTGATGGACGAAGCCCTCGACCCCGAGACCATTGCCACGCTGCGCGCCACGCTCGACCAGTTTGCCGCCCGCCTGCCCGAAGACGCGCGCGTGCGCTTCGACGACATGGTCACGCGGCGCGCAGGCCAGCGCCGCTTTGCCGACCTGCACATGCACGTGCCCGGCGATTGGACGCTGCAGCACGCCGCGGCCCTGCGCGACGAACTCGAGCAGACGCTGATGGATGCCGTGCCCGGATTGCGCGTCACCATCCAGTTGCTGCCGCTGGGCATGGAAGCCCGCGCCACCCAGATGGAAGAACAGTCATGAAGGCCGTGGTCCAGCGCGTGGCCAGCGCGCATGTCGACATAGACGGCCAGACCGTGGGTGCCATCGATGCCGGCCTGCTGGTCCTGCTATGTGCCGAGCGCGGCGATGTGGATGCGCTGGCCGATCGCATGCTCGCAAAGCTGCTGAAGCTGCGCATCTTTTCCGACGATGCCGGCAAGATGAACCGCAGCGTGCAAGACATCGGCGGCGGCCTGCTCGTGGTGAGCCAGTTCACGCTGGCGGCGGACGTGAGCGGCGGCAACCGACCCAGCTTCACGCAGGCAGCGGCGCCCGACGAAGGGCGACGGCTTTACGAGTACTTCGTGACCAAGGCCCGCGCCGCGCACCCGGTGGTGGCCACGGGCGAGTTCGGCGCCGACATGCAGGTGCACCTGGTCAACGACGGACCCGTGACCATTCCGCTGCAAATGCTGGCGTAGCGCCGCCTTCAGTTGCGCTCGAGCACGGCTTCCCAGAGCACCTTCGGCTGCTCGTAGCGATGCACCGTGAGTTCCTCCAGGTGCGACATGCGCCAGCCGTCGGCAAAGAGCCGTTCAACCGCGGCACGGTCGAAGAATCGCTTGGGCACGCCATCCACCGGGTAGAAGGAGTCTTTTCCCTCCGGCGGCGGGCCGCTGGCGCCGTGGTGGAAGTCGTTCACTGAATTCAACCGGCACAGCAGCACGCCGCGTGGGCGAAGCACGTCGTGGATTCGTCTTGCCAGGGCGAGTGTCTGGTCCCAGGCGAAGTAGTGCAGCGAGAGGCTCGCAATCACCACGCCCACGCTTCCATTCGCGTCGCCCTCGGGCAGCGGAAAGGGCGCATCACGGAAATCGCCGCAGTGAAACTCCGCGCCATGCGGCACGCGTATCCGCGCGGCCGCCACGGATTCGGCCGACAACTCGATGCCGACCACGTGCAGGCCCGCGCCGGCCAGCACGGCGCTGTCAGGGCCGGTGCCGCAACCCAGTTCGAGCACCGGGTCCGTTCCCGCACGCTCGACGATCAGCGCAAGCCAGCGCTCAAGCCACGGATCGGTGCTCATGCCGGGTGCCGCGGCCGAAGTCATTTACCGGCCGTACGGATTGCGGATGCCAAGCCCCGCCAGGATTTCGATTTCGCGCGCTTCCATTTCCTCGGCGTCGGCTTCACCGGTCTCGTGGTCCCAGCCCTGCGCATGCAGCGTGCCGTGAATCAGCAGGTGCGCGTAATGCGCGGCCAGGGTCTTGCGCTGTTCTTTCGCCTCGCTGGCGACCACCGGCGCGCACAGCACCAGGTCGGCCATCACCATCGGGCTTTGCGCATAGTCGAAAGTCAGCACGTTGGTGGCGTAGTCCTTGCCGCGGAATTCGCGATTCAGGCGCTGGCCTTCTTCGGCATCGACGATGCGCACCGTGATCTCGCCGTCCACCTCGAGCGCATGGCGGATCCAGCGTGCCACGCTGTGGCGCGGCAGCGCGGCGCGGTGCCGTTCGATGCCCTTGAAGCGCGGCGAGAACTGCAGCGAGAGCGAAAGTTGGGCCAGTGCCATGTCAGTGCGCTCCCGCGCGTTTGCGCTGGCCGTCGTAGGCGTCGACGATCTTGGCGACGAGCGGATGCCGCACCACGTCGGCACTGGTGAAGTGCGTGATCGCAATCCCGCTCACACGCCGCAGCACGCGCTCGGCGTCGATCAGCCCGCTCAGCTGCTGCTTGGGCAGGTCGATCTGGCTCACGTCGCCCGTCACCACCGCCTTGGCGCCGAAGCCGATGCGCGTGAGGAACATCTTCATCTGCTCGACCGTGGTGTTCTGCGCCTCGTCCAGGATGACGAAGGCGTTGTTCAGCGTGCGTCCGCGCATGAAGGCCAGTGGTGCAATTTCGAGCGCGTTGCGTTCGAAGGCCTTCTGCACTTTGTCGTAGCCCATGAGGTCGTAGAGCGCGTCGTACAGCGGGCGCAGGTAGGGGTCGACCTTCTGCGTCAGGTCGCCCGGCAGAAAGCCGAGCCGCTCGCCGGCTTCCACCGCCGGCCGCGTGAGCACGATGCGCTGCACCGAGGCGCGCTCCAGCGCGTCCACGGCGCAGGCCACGGCGAGATAGGTCTTGCCGGTGCCGGCCGGACCGATGCCGAAGGTAATGTCGTGCTTGGCGATGTTGTCGAGATACAAAGCCTGCGTGGGCGTGCGCGCGCGCAGGTCGGCGCGGCGCGTGACGAGCATCGCCGCATCCTCGTCGCCATCGATCATCGTGCCGTCGCCTGCGAGCGTGAGCTGCACCACGGCGGGGTCGATCGAGCGCTGGGCAATTTCGTACAGTGCCTGCAGCACGTCCATTGCGCGCTGCGCTGGGGCCTTGGGCCCCTCGACCTTGAACTGCTCGTGGCGGTGCGCAATCTTCACGCCCAGCGCTTCCTCGATGCGGCGCAGGTGCGCGTCCAGAGGTCCGCACAGGTGGCCGAGGCGCGAATTGTTCAGAGGGGTAAAGGTGTGTCGCAGAATCACGCCGGACATTTCAAGGAAAAAGGGCACCCATGATAGGCAAACTCACCGGCGTATTGGCCGAACGCAACCCGCCGCAGGTGGTGGTGGACTGCAACGGCGTCGGCTACGAGGTCGATGTCCCGATGAGCACGTTCTACAACCTGCCCGGCACCGGAGAGCGCGTTTCGCTGCTCACGCACTTCGTGGTGCGCGAGGACGCGCAGATTCTCTACGGTTTTGGCACCGCCGAGGAGCGTGCGGCTTTTCGCCAGCTCATCAAGATCACCGGCGTGGGCCCGCGCACCGCGCTCGGCCTGCTCTCGGGCATGAGCGTGGGCGAGCTGTCGCAAGCGATCACGACGCAGGAGCTCGGCCGGCTGGTGAAGATCCCGGGCATCGGCAAGAAGACCGCCGAGCGGCTGCTGCTCGAACTCAAGGGCAAGCTGGGCGCCGACATCGGCCTGCCCGCGCATGCGGCTTCCGATGCGCAGGCCGACATCCTGCAGGCGCTGATCGCGCTGGGCTACAGCGACAAGGAAGCCGCGCTTGCGCTCAAGGCGCTGCCGAAAGATGCGACCGTGAGCGAAGGCATCAAGCTGGCGCTGAAGGCGCTGGCGAAGTAGCCGGCTTCCGACTCTCAGGGGTGGAGCTTCTCGCCCTTGGCGAGCATTTCGACGAACCGTGCGATGCGCAACGCGCGCGTCTCGGGTTTCTTTGCGCCTTGTATCCTGAAGAGCACTGCATAGCGGTTGTGCGAATCCAGCTTGGCAAAGAAGGCCTTCGCCTTGCCATTCGCATCGAGCGCGGCCTGCAGGTCGGGCGGCACGATGGCGACGCTCTGGGCATCGTAGGCGGCCTCCCAGCGGCCGTCGGCACGTGCGCGTTCGACCTCGGCCAGGCCGGCGGGCTGCATGAGGCCTTCTTCGATCAGCTTCAGCGCCTTGTCGCGGTTGATTTTCGACCAGATGCTGCGCGCGGTGCGCGGCGTGAAGCGCTGCAGAAAGTGCTCGCCGTCCTCGGCCTTGATCTGGCCGTCGATCCAGCCGTAACACAGTGCGACTTCAAGCGCCTCCGCGTGGGTGACCGATTCAATTCCGCTGTCCTTCTTCGCCATGCGAATCCATACGCTGGCCGCGGCAGCATGGTGGCGCTTGAGCCATCGCTCCCATGCGGCGGCGGTGCTGCATTCAACGGGCGTGTGGTGCGCCACGCGCTGGGCAGCCTTGTCGGCCTTGGCGCGCGTGCTCATGGCACCCACCAGTAGCGTAGCGCGTGAAAGTAGATCGGCGCCGCGAAGATCACCGAATCGAGCCGGTCGAGCATGCCGCCGTGGCCTTCGATCATCGAGCCCCAGTCTTTCACGCCGCGGTCGCGTTTGATGGCCGACATCACGAGCCCGCCGAAGAAGCCCATGAGGCAGATGGTGAGCGCCATCAGCGCGGCCTGCCAGGGGTTGAACGGCGTCGCCCAATAGAGCGCGGCGCCCAGCGCGGTGGCGCTGGCCACGCCGCCGACCAGGCCTTCCCAGGTCTTGGAGGGCGAGAGTTCGGGCGCCACCTTGCGCTTGCCGAAGAGCTTGCCCCACACGTACTGCAGCACGTCGCTGCCCTGCACCACGATCACGAGGAACGCGATCAGAAGCAGGTTGCGGCCTTCGAAGCCCGGGATCTGCAAGGTGAGCAGTGCGGGCACGTGGCTGATGCAGAAGACGCAGATCATCAGGCCCCACTGAATCTTCGAGGTGCGTTCCAGAAAGCGCTGCGTGTCGCCGCCAACGGCCGCAAGAATCGGCAGCACAAGAAAGGCGTAAACCGGAATGAAGATCGAATAGAGCCCGTACCAATCGATCCACACCAGGAAATATTGAACCGGCAGCCCGATGTAGAAGGCCGCCGCAATCGCATGATGGTCGCCGCGTCGCGTGTAGGCAAGGCTGATGAACTCGCGCAGCGCATAGAACGAGATCAGATAGAACAGCACGATCACGCCGCCCTTGCCGAAAGCGAAGGCAATGCCGATCACCGCCACCATCAGCCACCACGCGTTCACTCGCGCGTTGAGGTTGTCGATGACCGAGTTGGGCTGGCCCTGCGCCACGCGCCACTTGAGCAGTGCGCCGATGGCCGAGGCAAGGATCAGCACGCCGGCAACGCCGCCGAACAGTTGCAGCGTGGTCTGGGTCGAGGGCGAAATGTTCATGGCGTCGTGGTGGCTGCTTTTTCTTGTTCCGGCACGCGGTCGTATTCGGGGCGCAGGTCGAGCATGGCGGCGCGTGCGCCCGCGATGAAGCTGGCCTTGTCTTCGCCTTCGGCCAGCCGGATGGGCGCGCCGAAGCGAACCGTGCAGGCGAGCGGGATCGGCACCAGCGTGCCCTTGGGCAGCACGCGCTTCAGGTTCTCGATCCACACCGGCACCAGCCGCACGCTGGGGCAGGCGCGCGCCAGGTGAAAGAGGCCGCTCTTGAGCGGCAGCAGGATTTCGTCGCCGGTGTTGCGCGTGCCCTCGGGAAACATGATGAGCGAGTCGCCGCCCTCCAGTGCCTCTTTCATCTGGTCCACCGGGTTGCCGCCCTGGCCCGAGCCGTCGCGCCGGATCATGAGCGCGTTGAACACGTCGGCGCCGATGAACTGGCGCACCTTGGAGGCCATCCAGTAGTCCTGCCCGGCCACCGGCCGCGTCAGCGCACGCAGGTCGGGCGGCAGCGTGGCCCACAACAGCACGAAGTCGCCGTGGCTCGTGTGGTTGGCGAAGTAGAGCGTCTGCTCGGCCTTGGGCGTGGTGCCGCTCCAGATGGCGCGCACGCCGGTCAGCAGGCCGGCCGCGCCGATGATCAGCTTGCCTGCGACGATGGCGAGCGCGCGGCGCAGCACCGTGCTTTCCGGTTTGTCGCCGTTCTGGTTGTTGCTTTCTTCGGTCAAGAGAGGTCCTGTGTCATCAAGGCGAGGAGAAACATGGCGCTCTGGCAGGCGACCACGATGGCGTGGCGCTGCATGAGCTGGCGGGTGCCCTGCACGCGTTCGTCGAGCGATCGGGTGGGTTGTTGCCTTGACTGCGTCTCGCGCAATCCAAGGGATGAAAGCGCATGGTCGAGCGTGTCCAGCGATGCGATGGCGCGGCGTCCGAGATCGGCGAACAACGCCTCGTCCAGCCGCAGCCGGAAGGCGAAATATCGTTCGAGCAGGCCGAGGACCACGACCGCACCGAAGCCCATGGCAGCCGTGACCGAGAGCGAGCGCAGTGTCAGGGCGAGCACCAGTGCCGAGACGCACATGAGCGCAAAGCCCCAGATGGCAAGCACCATGAAGGCACGCAGCAGTCCGGCCAGCGCCGCACAGGTGGCGCGTTCGTTGTCAGTCATGGGGCGGTACCTCCGGCGCCGCGCTCAGGGGTTCCAACGATGTCATCCATTCGCGTCGCAGCACGATCTGCGGACGCGCGTGGCGCACCGCGCTTTCGGCCTGCACCAGACCGCCCGCCGATCCGTAGCGACCCAGCCATGCGATCGTTGCAGCCGCACTCCGCGAAAAACCCAGTGCGCAACAAACCCATACTGGCGCGCCGTCGGCCTTGAGGCGCTGGCCTTCGATGACTGCCGCAGCGCGTTGCAGCCGCACCGTCGGCGGCACGGTCAGGTCCAGTATCGGCACGCAGCGCGCATGCGGCACACCTGCGGGTATCTGTAGCTCGGCGCACAGGCTCACGAGCCGGGGCTTGCCGGCGGCAATCCATTCCGCCTTCGTCGGCAAGCGTCCCAGACGCAGGCCCGGCACCACCTCGACCGAAGCCGGCAGCTTGCGCGTCCAGAGCCATGCGTTGACTGCCGCGCCGAGCCGATAGGGCGCAAGGAGCCAGCGCGCCGCCCAGCCCATGCGGCCGCGGCCGTTCATCTGGAAACCGCGGGCGCCGAAGCCGGCGTAGTTGAGCGCCACCAGAGCCAGCGAGGCCGCCGGCCACGCCAGCCACAGCAGCACACCGCCGCCGTAGAGCGCGACGGCAAGGAACAGGGCCGCACCGACGGAATAGAAGCCCGCGAGTTTCCAGCGCTGCGCGTCGCGCGTGCATTGCCAGGCGCGCGGCATCGAAACCGTACGCGCGAGCGGCCACAGCCAGACACAGAACAGGCCGAGCAGCGCACCAGTTGGAATGTCGATGAAGTGGTGCTGCCAGGTCGTGAGCACCGACGCGCAGATGGCAAACGCCCACACATGCAGCACCACCCTTGCCCATGTGGCGCGCAGGAATTGGCGGTACCAGTCCCACAGAATGACCGCCAGCGCAATGTGCAGCGAAGGCGCCTGGTTGTAGGGTTGGTCGAAGCCGCGCAGCGCATTGAAGAGGAACGCCGGCGCGCCTTCGACCGCCGGCTGCCCGAAGCTGAAATGCAGCGGCCAAATGACGAAGCAGGTGCAGGCGATGAGCGTCGCGCTCACCAGCCGCAGTGCATGCCGGTCGAGCGTGTGCTTGCTGTGCGCAAGGAAGAGCGAGAGCGCGTAGAAGACGTTGATGGTCCAGTACGGAAAGATGGTCCAGGCCCAGAAGGGCAGCTGCCGCTCCCATTCGAAGTCCATCGATGGCACTTGAGCGCGCGTGGTTGCCCACCAGTTGGCAAGGCCGTATGTTGCATAGAAGAGCGGCCCCAGGAACACCAGCCACGCGGCAGCCCGCTTCCAGGGGCGCTGCGTCAGCCACTGCTTCATTTCGCGCCAAGCCCCGAGGTCATGCCACCCGCACCGCGAGCGAGACGGTGAAGATGCCCCACTCGTCGACGCGCTGGTCGATCTTGCGGAAGCCCGCTTCCTCCACCAGCTGGTCCATCTCGGCCTGCGTGCGGCGGCGCATCACCCAGGCTTCGCCCTGGCGGTGGCTGGTGAGCGCGCGCGCAATCATCTCGAGTTGCGGGTGCCAGGGCTGGCCGGTGTAGACCAGGTAACCGCGGTCTTCCACCGCGTCGCCCACGCCCGCGAGCGAACGCCGCACCATTTCGTTGTCGGGGAACAGCTCGTAGAGGCCCGACACCACGGCCAGCGTGGGGCGCGGCGTCACGGTGGCCAGGCTGATGCGGTCGAAGGCGTCGGCCTGCACGAATTGCGCCACGTCTTCCAGGCCCTTTTCGACAATGAGCGCGCGGCCGTCGCGCACGTTGATGTCGCTGTAGTCGCGCAGCAGGATCGAGCTGGCCTTCACGGGGCTCGCAGCCACTGCGTCGAGCACGTAGCGGCCATGGCCGGCCGCGATGTCCATCACGCGCACCTCGCGGTGCATCTCGGCCAGCCGCTCCATCGCAATGCGGATCAGCTCCTCGACGTGGACCTTGCGCTGCCGGATGCCGCGCCAGCCGATCGAGTTCAGGTAGGTGTTGTCGATGGAGCGTCCCAGCGGCCCCTTGCCCTGCGGGTGGTTGCGGTAGACATAGTCGAGCGTGCTGCCCGAGTCGAAGCCGGTGGCGTGGCCCAGCGCGACGCCGCTCGACAGCTTGCCGCCGATGCGCAGGCCCGTGCGCGTCATGGCCCAGTAGGCGCCGCGCGCCGAGAGGGGCGCCAGCGGCTCCGCCAGCGCGCGAGACTCGTCGGCGGTGTTGCCGGTGAGGTGCGCCGCACGCAGGTCGACCGGCGCGGGCGGCTGGTCGAACAGCTGAAGAATGAACTCGCGGATCGCTTGCACCGCCGGTGCGCGGTCCTTCTCGCCCAGCGTGTCGTGGAAGAAGCCCGGCAGCTCCATCTTGGTCTTGATGGCGCTGCCCAGCCGCTCGAAGAACTGGTGCTGCGGCTTATGGTGCACCACCCAGTCTGCACCCGAGATCAGCAGCTGCACCGGCAAGGTGATGGCATTGGCATCGGCCACCACGCGGTCGGCGGCTTCGTAGAGACCGAGCAAGATGTTGACGGCGATGGGGCGCGAGATCAGCGGATCGCTCTCGTAGCTCGCAATGCGCTCCGGGTCGTGCGTGAGGAACTTCGCTTTCACATAGCTATTGACGAAGAACAGGCCGCGCAGCTTGTGCATCAGGCCAAGCCCGGCGCGCGCGAAAGGCACGTAGAGCTTGACCTTGAAGGCGGGCGAGGCCAGCGTGAGCCCGCGCACCTTGGGCGCGTAGTCGTGCGCCCAGGTGGAGACCAGCACCGCTCCCACGCTTTGCGCAATCACGTGGATGTCGTGCTCCGCCACGCCATGCGCGCTGCCGATGTGCTGGACGAAGGTCTGCACGTCGCGCACGGAGGTCGCAAAGCTCGGGCTGTAGCCGCGCTGGCCCGGCGAGCGGCCGTGGCCGCGCGCGTCCCAGGCGAAGAAGTCGAAGTCGGGCAAATCGAGCTCGTCGACCAGGTGCGCCATGCGCGCACCGTGCTCGTGGCCGCGGTGGAAGAGCACGATCGCGCCGCGGCGCGCTTCGCCCGTGGCCGGCCAATGCCGGTAGAAGAGCGATTCGCCGTCGTGCGTACGGAACTGACGCTCTTGCGGAATGCGTGGGTTGGTTTTTGTATCGGTCATCGGATCCCTGTCGCTATTGTTTTGTTCGTTGTCTAGGTTTATGCGGCTTCGGCCAGCGCGCGCCGGATGCGGTTGACCACCGTCCACGCCACGAGCACGGCAAGAAGGGGCACCAGCCACGCCGACCAGCCCGGCAGCGGCCAGCCCAGCGCCACATACAGGCCGAGCGCGCCGAAAACGAAGGCGCGGTCGCTCTTGCCAAGGGGACCGTCGTACCGGCGCGAGGCGCCCACCGTAGGACCCAGCGCACCGGCAAATTCGCTCAGGCCTGCGAGCACGATCACCGTGCCGACCCAGAACGGGCTGAACGGCTGCACCAGCGCGAACGGCAGGTACAGCGCGGCGTCGGAGACAACGTCGGTCAGTTCGTTGAGGAAAGCGCCGAGCTTGCTTTGTTGCCCGTGCTCGCGCGCCAGCATGCCGTCGATGGCATTGAAAGCCATGCGCACGAACATCCAGGCCGGTATGAGCCCGAAGGCCGCCAGCGAGGGAGCGGCGAAAAAGAGCCAGAGCCCGAGCGCGACGGACACCACGCACGCGGCCAGGGTCACTTGGTTGGCGGTGATGCCCATTGCATGCAGGCGGCCCACGAGTGGCCTCAGCAACCCCTGGAAGCGAGGCTTCAGTTCGTAGATCGACACCCTTGACTTCCCCTCGTTTGTTATATGGCCGAAGCATTCTGCCAGTGAGCAGGTACTAAACTCACAGACGCAAAACCCTCTCCCATGACCATTCAGACTGACGACTTCGCACCCGCTCCCCCACGCGTGGTGTCCGCGGCCCCCGCTTCGCCCCAGGAAGAGGCCATCGAGCGGGCATTGCGCCCCAAGCTGCTCGATGAATACGTCGGGCAGGCCAAGGTGCGCGAGCAACTCGAGATATTCATCGGCGCGGCGCGCAAGCGCAAGGAAGCGCTCGACCATGTGCTGCTCTTTGGGCCGCCCGGCCTCGGCAAGACCACGCTGTCGCACATCATCGCGGCCGAGCTGGGCGTGAACCTGCGCCAGACCTCCGGGCCGGTGCTCGAGAAGCCCAAGGACCTGGCGGCGCTTTTGACCAACCTCGAGCCGAACGACGTGCTCTTCATCGACGAGATCCACCGCCTGAGCCCGGTGGTCGAGGAAATCCTCTATCCCGCGCTGGAGGACTACCAGATCGACATCATGATCGGGGAAGGTCCCGCGGCGCGCAGCATCAAGCTCGATTTGCAGCCATTCACGCTTGTGGGCGCCACCACCCGCGCCGGCATGCTCACGAACCCGCTGCGCGACCGCTTCGGCATCGTGGCGCGGCTGGAGTTCTACACGCCTGAAGAACTCGCGCTCATCGTGCGGCGCAGCGCCGGCTTGCTCAAGGTGGAAACCGACACTGCCGGCGGCTTCGAGATCGCGCGCCGTTCGCGCGGCACGCCCCGCATCGCCAACCGCCTGCTGCGCCGCGTGCGCGACTACGCCGAGGTGAAGGGCAACGGCCGCATCACCGAAGAGATCGCCCACAAGGCGCTTGCCATGCTCGACGTCGATCCGCAGGGCTTCGACCTGATGGACCGCAAGCTGCTGGAGGCCGTGATCCACCGCTTCGACGGCGGCCCCGTGGGGCTGGACAACGTGGCGGCCAGCATCGGCGAGGAGCCGGGCACCATCGAGGACGTGATCGAGCCCTACCTGATCCAGCAGGGCTACCTGCAGCGCACTCCGCGCGGACGCATCGCGACCCTGGCGGCCTACCGCCACCTCGGCGTGACGCCGCCTTCGAGCCGCTCGGACGGGCAAGACCTTTTTGGAGCTTGAAACCATGCACACGCATGATCTGAGTGCCTGGCAGCACGACCACCACTTTGGCGCAGGCAACGAATCGGCCGAGCGCAGCACCCGACTCGTGATGTGGATCACCGTCGCCGCGATGGTGATCGAGATCGGCGCCGGCTGGTGGTTCAACTCGATGGCGCTGCTGGCCGACGGCTGGCACATGAGTTCGCACGCGCTGGCCATCGGCCTGAGCGCTTTTGCCTATTCGGCGGCAAGGCGCTACGCGCGCGATCCGCGGTTCGCGTTCGGCACCTGGAAGATCGAGGTGCTGGCCGGCTTTGCGAGCGCGCTGATGCTGCTCGGCGTTGCGGCGTTGATGGTGGTGGGCTCTATCGAGCGGCTTCTCTCGCCCTCGGCGATCCACTACCGCGAAGCCGTGGCTGTGGCCGTGCTCGGGTTGATCGTCAACCTGGTCTGCGCGCGGCTGCTGGGGTCGGCGCACCGTCACGGGCATGCGCACCATCACGGCGATCACGGCCATGCGCACGGCCACGACCTGAACCTTCGCTCCGCCTATCTGCACGTGGTGGCCGATGCCGCCACCTCGGTGCTCGCCATCGCGGCGCTTCTCGGCGGCTGGTTCTTCGGCTGGGCCTGGCTCGACCCGGCCATGGGCATCGTCGGCGCGGTGCTGGTGTCGGTGTGGGCCAAGGGGCTGCTGAAGGAAACTGGCAAGGTGCTGCTCGACCGCGAGATGGACCATCCCGTTACAGCCGAAATCCGCGAAGGCGTGGAGACCACGCTGGCCGATTCGGAAACGCGCGTGGTCGACCTGCATGTGTGGCGCGTGGGCCGAGAGGCCTATGCCTGTGCGCTCACCGTGGTGACGCATTCCCCCACGCTTTCGGCCGACGAGGTGCGTGCCTGCTTCTCGATGCACGAGGAAATCCGCCACTCGACGGTGGAAATTCAACGTTGTTGAGGACGCCCCCCGAAGCGCCTTCGGCGCCTCCCCCCACTGGGGGGCGCACCCAGCGGCCCGGCAAAGCCGGTTCCGCGGGTGCGCTGGCATGGCCTGCTCCGCGGCCTTCTGCGTCACCGGAGTGTCACGGGAACGCCATCGCGCCGTCACGCGTTGGTGGGAGCCTACCCGTCCATGCAACGCGACGATGCTTTCCTCCGCGCATGGCGCGACACCGCGATCCGGGCTCCCGAGCCTGAGGACGACGATCTTGCGCGGCCGCCGCTGCGCTTTCGCACCCTCTGGATCTCCGACTTGCACCTGGGCACGCCCGGCTGCCAGGCCCGCGCGCTGCTCGACTTTCTGAAGCACACCGAGTGCGAGACCCTGTTCCTGGTTGGCGACATCATCGACGGCTGGCAGCTCAAGCGCCACTGGTATTGGCCGCAGGCGCACAACGACGTGATCCAGAAGCTGCTGCGCAAGGCGCGCAAGGGCACCCGCGTGATCTTCATCCCGGGCAACCACGATGAGTTTGCGCGCAAGTACCTGCATCACAACTTCGGCGGCATCGACGTGGCCGAGGAATGGATCCACGAGACCGCCGACGGCCGCAAGTTCTGGATCATTCACGGCGACCTGTTCGACGGCGTGATCCAGTGCGCCAAGTGGCTCGCGCACGTGGGCGATTCGCTCTACGAATTCACGCTCAAGCTCAACCGCCATCTCAACTCGCTGCGCGCGCGCATGGGGTTGCCGTACTGGTCGCTTTCCAAGTACCTCAAGGGCAAGGTCAAGCGCGCCGTGAGCTACGTGGGCGATTTCGAGAACGCCGTCGCGCGCGAAGCCCGCAAGCGCGGCGTGCAGGGCGTGGTCTGCGGCCATATCCACCATGCCGAAATGCGCGACATCGACGGCATCCTCTATTGCAACGACGGCGACTGGGTCGAAAGCCTCACGGCGCTGGCCGAGCATGCCGACGGCACACTGGAGATCATCGACTGGGCGCAGCACATGCCGGTGCCGGCGAAGACGGGTGCGCCGCGCGAACCCGTCGCCGCCTGAGCGGACGAGGCGCTGCGGCGCCAAGGCGCCTGGGCCATGAAACGCGCCGGACTTCCCCTGTCGCAATTTCGCGGTGGTGATCCGCCGATCACCGACGTGTCGTGTCGAGCAAGGTCACGGGTGGGCTGTCGTTGCCCCATGAGCCGCGAATGAAGGTGAGCACCGCGGCTACGTCGGCCGCGTCGAGCGCCTGCCCGAAGGGCGGCATGCCGTAGGGGCGCGGATTGCCTTGGGTGGAGGGCAGGTACCCGCCGTGCGCAATCACCTGGGTCAGGTTCGCGGTCTGCGCCATGTTCACGGCGCGGTTGCCCGCCAGTGGAGGAAAGGCGCCCGGCTCGCCCTGGCCCTGGTCCCCGTGGCAATAGGCGCAGCGCTGGTCGTAGATCTTCTGGCCGCGGGCCATGGTGCCGGCATCGCGGCGCGCTGCCGGAGTGGCTGTGCGTGCCGCGGGTTGCGCCGGCACGCCGGGCAGATCTTTCAGATAGCTGGCCATTGCGGCCAGGTCGGCATCGTTCAGGTACTGCGTGCTGCGAAACACGACTTCGGCCATAGGCCCCATGACCGAGCCGCGCGGCGCGACGCCGGTCTTGAGCAGTGCGACCACTTCCGCGGTGGGCCAGTTGGACACGCCGGCCTCGTGCGGATCGGCGAGCGATGGCGCGTACCAGTTCTGCACCGCGATCAGCCCGCCCGAGAGGCCCAGGTTAGCCTGCGTGGCGCCCAGTGAATCGCGGCTGCCGTGGCAGGCGATGCAGTGGCCCAGTCCGCCGACCAGGTAGGCGCCGCGATTCCATTCGGCCGGCTTGCCCGCATTGGCCACGAAAGCCTCGGGCTTGAAAGAAAGGGCCCGCCACACCGCCAGCGCGGCCTGCGTGTCGTAGGGAAAACGCAGCCGGTGCGCGAGGTTGGGCACCGGCGCAGCCGGCACGCTGCGCAAGTAGGCGTAGATGGCATCGGAGTCTTCGCGCGTCACCTGCGTGAAATTCGGATACGGGAACGCGGGGTAGAGCAGGCGGCCATCCTTGCTGCGGCCGTTGTGCATTGCGCGCCAGAAATGCGCACTGCTCCAGCTGCCGATGCCGGCTTTGGCATCTGGCGTGAGGTTGCTCGAATAGACGGTGCCGAAGGGCGTCTCGATCGGCAATCCTCCCGCATAGGGCTGGCCGCCGCGCGTGGTGTGGCAGCCGGCGCAATTGCCGGCCAGCGCGAGGTAGCGCCCGCGTTCGACCAACTGGGGCTTGGCGTCGAAGGCTTCGGCCTGCGCCGGCAGCGGGTCTTCGCCGCGCAGGTTGAGCGCGACGATCCCCGCCACCGCAGCGCTGAGCAAAAGGACCAATGCAAGCAGCGTCCAGCCGAGGTATCGCATCTTCCTCATCGTCGTCTCACTTCGGCATGCCGCCGCACGACATCGGCAGCGGTGCGGGCAGGGACGCGGCGGGCTTCGGGTCGGCCGGCATGGGCTGCACCGCGAGCCAGCTGGCCACGGCATTGATGTCGGCCGTGGTCATGCGGCGCCCGATGTCTGCCATGCAGTCGGGGGCGAGTGCATGCCGCTCGCTGGTGAGCCAGGCGCCGAGTTGCGAAGACACGTAGAGCCGGGGCAGGCCGAGCAGGCCCGGAATCGCCGGCTGCACACCGGTGAGCGCGGCGCCGTGGCATTGCACGCAGGCCGGAATGCGTCGCGTGGCATCGCCTTCGAGCGCCAGCTGGCGGCCGCGCGCCAGCTGCGCGGGCGGTGCGTCGCTCACGGGCGAGACGGGCGGATAGGGCAGGTCCAGGCCCGCGAAGTACTCGGCCATTTCCATCAGGTAGGCATCGGAGAGGTGCTGCACCATGTAGGTCATGTCGGCATTGAAGCGCCGTCCGTCGCGAAAGCTCCGCAGCTGGTTGAACAGGTAGCCCGCGGGCTTGCCGGACAGGCGCGGAAAGTAGCCCGCATTGGTGGTCGCGCCTTCGCGCCCGTGGCAGGCGATGCAGGCGGCCACGCGCCGTTCGATGTCGTTGCCGGAGGGCGGGGCAGGCGAAGGTGGCGTCGCCGCGATGGCAGCGATCCCGTGGCCGAGCAGCAGGAGCAGCGCGATGCCTGCGATTCGGTGGACGGCCTTCCTCATGTGCCGGCCGCGAAATGCGCGAGTGCCAGCAGCCCCGCAATGAGCAGCAGCACCACGGCCAGCGCGACGCCCATCAGCGGCAGCACGCCGACTTGTTCGGTGCGCCGGTCGGCATCCGCGCGGCGGCCGCCAAGCCCGATGAAACTCCAGAGAACAGCCCGCAGTGCGCGCAAGAAATTGGACATGTACCGACTGTGCCGCAACCGGCCTGGAAAAAACAGATGCAGATCCGAGCCGAATCATCGGAGCAGATAAAGTCTCCCCCGAATGAGGTACGTCCTGAAATGAAGCGCTACGAAGCCTTGGCCGCCGACATCGAGGCGTCGATCCGCCACGGTACGCTGAAGCCGGGCGACCGCTTGCCGTCAGTGCGGCATACCGGCGAGACCCGGGGCGTGAGTCCATCCACGGTGTTCCAGGCCTACTACCTGCTGGAAGCCCGTGGCCTGGTGCGCGCGCGGGACCGCTCGGGCTACTACGTCACGGGCGGCGCGCTGCGCGATGCGCCGCCCGAGGCCAACATCGTCTCGCGCCCGGCGGAGGGGCCCAAGTCTCTCGACGTGAGCGACCACGTGTTCGGCATCCTCGAGGCCAGCATGTCGCGCAAGGTGGTGCCCTTCGGCTCGGCCTTTCCGAGCCCGCTGCTGTTTCCGCTTGCGCGGCTGGGCCAGTTCATGGCCGCTAGCGCCAAGTCGCTCGACCCGTGGAGCACCGTGGACGACCTCACGCCCGGCAGCGCGGCACTGCGCCGGCAGATCGCGCTGCGCTACCTGGGCGACGGCATGCAGGTGCCGGCCGATGAAATCGTCATCACCAACGGCGCGATGGAGGCGCTCAACCTGTGCCTCGCGGCGGTCACGCGCCCGGGTGATTCGGTGATCGTCGAGTCGCCCACCTTCTACGCGGCCTTGCAGGCGCTGGAGCGCATGGGCCTGCGCGCGATCGAGGTGCCGACGCATCCCGGCGAAGGCATCGACCTGGGGGCGCTGGAACTCGCCATCGCCGCCCATCGGCCCAAGGCCTGCTGGCTGATGACCACCTTCCAGAACCCGCTTGGCAGCCTCATGCCCGACGCGAAGAAGAAGGCGCTGGTGGAACTGCTGGCGCGCCATTCGCTGCCGCTGATCGAGGACGACGTGTACGCCGAGCTCTACTTCGGCGATCGGCGCCCGCCGCCCGCCAAGGCCTTCGACACGCAGGGGCTTGTGCTGCATTGCTCCTCGTTCTCGAAGTGCCTGGCGCCCGGCTACCGCATCGGATGGGCATCGGCCGGGCGCTTCACGCGCGCCGTGGCGCGGCTGAAGCTGACCACCACGCTCAGCACCTCGGTGCCCGCGCAACTGGCACTGGCGGGCTACCTGGAGAAGGGCGGCCTCGACAAGCACCTGCGCAAGCTGCGCCAGGCGCTGGCGGTGCAGCAGGCGAACTTCGCGCAGGCGGTGGGGCACTACTTTCCGGCGGGCACGCGCGCCACGCGGCCGTTGGGCGGGTATTTCTTGTGGGTCGAGTTGCCGGCGCATGTGAATGCGCTCGAAATCCACGCCCAGGCACTGCAACTCGGCATCAGCGTGGCGCCGGGACCGATCTTTTCGGCCACGCGGGGCTTTGGGCATTGCCTGCGCCTGAACTACGGCCATGCCTGGGACGGGCATGCCGAAAAGGCGATGCAGACGTTGGGGCGACTGGTGGCCGCGGCGGCCGCCGATGGCCCGGCGCGCGAGAAAATCGTTGCGTGACGCTCGATCTTTTTTCCGATGCCGAACTGCCGCGGGGTAACGAAGCGATCGGCCCTGGTGCATTCGTGCTGCGTGGCTTTGCGCTGCCCTTCGTGGACGATCTTCTGCCCGCGTTGCATGAGGTCGAACAGCGCGCCGCCTTCCGGCACCTCGTGACCCCGGGCGGCCTCACCATGTCGGTGGCGATGACCAACTGTGGCCGCCTGGGCTGGATCTCGGACCGGCGCGGCTATCGCTACGGCCAGCTCGATCCCGAAACGGGTCGGCCGTGGCCTCCGATGCCCGCGGTGTTCGAATGTCTGGCACAAGCTTCTGCTGCCGAAGCGGGGTTCGAGGGGTTCGAGCCCGATGCATGCCTGGTCAACCGCTACGAGCCCGGCACGCGCCTGTCGCTGCATCAGGACAAGGACGAGCGCGACTACGGCGCGCCCATCGTCTCGGTATCGCTCGGCATGCCGGCCACCTTTCTTTTCGGTGGGCTCGCGCGCAGAGACAAGGCCGCGCGCATTCCGCTGGTGCACGGCGATGTCGTGGTGTGGGGCGGCCCAGACAGGCTGCGTTATCACGGCGTGTTGCCGCTCGCGGACAGGCGGCATGCGCTGCTGGGCCGGCGACGCATCAACCTTACCTTTCGCAAGGCAGGTTGAGTCGAGCGGCCTACATTTCGCTCACGTCAAGCGGATGACTTGTCCCGTTTTTCTGTGCACAACTCTGTGGGTTGTCTGAGGACCCGGGTCGCCAAAGCGAGCAACGGCGCGGGTTCGCACCACATTGCCTGCTGAACGGGCACCGGCCTTTTTGGCGCAAAAAATCGGGCGGCAGAGACTGGAAAACCGGGCGCCGAAAAAACAAAAAAGCCTTGCAAGTCATTGACTCGCAAGGCTTTTTGATGATGTTGGTGGCTCTTCACGGACTCGAACCGCGGACCTGTGGATTATGATTCCATCGCTCTAACCGACTGAGCTAAAGAGCCGTTCGGGCAGTACTGCACCGAGCCCAAGATTATAGCGCAGGCTGCGGGCCCCCAATCAAGCCCGACACCTCCCATGCGGTGTCTTTTTGCCACGCTCAACCCCGAAGCGACCCGCCAACCGTACAAGCACGGGTGAAAATCCGCCGATGTCCGCGCTGCCCCGCGCCCCTTCACCCAAAGCCGCCACCGAGCGTGACGCCATGCCCGACGACCAGCTGATGCTGGCCTACGCGCAGGGCGACGGCGCGGCGTTCGACGTGCTTTACGCGCGCCATGAGGGCGGGCTGTTCCGCTTCGTCAAGCGGCTGCTGGGGGCCAGGCTGGCCGCGCAGGCCGACGAGGTGTTCCAGGACACCTGGCTGCGCATCATTTCCGCGCGCGACAGCTTCTCGCCCCAGGGCGCCGCGTGGCGTACCTGGGCCTTCACCATCGCGCACAACCTGGCCATGGACCGGCTGCGAGTCAGCGGGCGCGAAGTGGCGCTCGACGCGCATCCCGACGAGGGCGACGACGCGGTGCCCACGCTCGACCGCGGCGTGCGCGGCGCGGCCCTCGACGCCGCGGCGCATCCTTCGGCCGAAGAGCTTGCGTTCTGGCGCGCCGCCGGCCGGCGCCTGCTGGCATGCCTCGACGAATTGCCAGCCGAGCAGCGCGCCGCCTTCCTGCTGCACCATGAAGACGGGCTGACCGTCGAGGCGCTTGCGGCCAGCCTGGGGATCGGCTTCGAGACCGTACGCAGTCGGCTGCGCTACGGGCTGCAGAAGCTGCGCGGCTGCATGGAACGCTACCTGTCGGTTCTGGAGCAGCGCGCATGAGCAACGGCGGCGGCAAGAACAACCCCCCGGAATTCGACGGCGACGACGGCGCGCTGCGCGACCCCATGTTGCGCCGCGCGCTGGATCATGCGCCGGACCACGATGCGCTGCCCGACCCGCGTACCCGTGACGCGATCCGGAAGATGGCGCACAACCTCGCGACCGTGCCCGCGACCCCGCCCGTGGCGCCCGCGCCTTGGTGGCGACGGCTGTTCGGTGGCGGCGAAACGCATGCCCGCATGCCGTGGAATGCCGCCTTTGCCACCGTGCTCGTGGCCACTTTCGTTGCCGTGCTCTGGCATCGCGAGCCGGTGCCCGATGCGCGGCTGGACGGAGAAGCCGGGGTTGCTTCCGCGCCTTCTGCCGCGACCGCTCCGGCGCCGGCCTCTGTTCCTCCTGCGCCAGAGCCGGCTCCGTCTCCAACTCCGGCGCAGCCTGCGACCGAAGCGGCGCGAGACGCGGCGAGCGGAGGGTCGCCCCAGCGAAGAGAGGAGTCGGTGCGCCGAACGTCGCCGGCACCAGTGCCCTCCGACAAGCCGGCCGCGCCTGCACCGGTCATTGCGGCTGCGCCTCCGCTTCCGTCGGCTCCCTCGGTAGTGCAGCCATCGCCATCACCGATGGCAGAGCAATCCGCACCCGCGCCGCGCGCGTTTCCACGCACCGAGGAGCGACGCGAAGAAAGCGAATCGGAAAACCGCCAGCGAAGCCCCGTTGCCGCAGGCGCGCCGCCGGCTGCGGCCATGGCGCCAGCCGCTCCCCCGTTGCCCCGCGAGTCGGCCGACAGCAGCGCTTCTCCGGCCCTGTCAGCCGCTCAGCGCAGTGCCAGCGCCAACGCCAGTACCGAGGCTTCCGGCGCCTTGCGCCAGGCTCCCGCTGCCCGCGCGCCTGCACCCGCGTCCGCCGCGGCCAAGGCCAGCGCGGACGACGCATCGGCGTTTTTCACGCTGGACCGGTGGACTTCCTTGAATCTGATGCGCGCAGGGCAGGGCGTGCGCCAGGCACGGGGCGATACAGAGGGATTGGCCGCGCTGGTGAACACGGTCGCGCGTTCGGCCACGGCGCCGGGCGCCGAACTGGCCGCGCCGGTTGAGGTGCGGCTGGAGCTTTACCGCGGCGCCACGCTGCTCGCGGTGCTCGAGATCGCCGGCGACCAGGTGCGCTGGACACCACAAGCGGGAGCGGGTGGCGGTGCATCGGTCGGCACGCCGCCGGCGTCGACCCTCGCCGCGTTGCGGGCGGTGCTCGCGCGCCAGTAGCGCCCGGCCAGGCGCGCTGCGCCCGCTCTCAGTTGATGAGGATCAGGCGTTCTTGAAATCCGGCGGGCGCTTGGCCAGGAAAGCGTCCATGCCTTCCTTCTGATCGGCAGTGGCAAACAGCGCATGGAATAGCCGGCGCTCGAACATCACGCCGTCGCTCAAACCGCTTTCGAAAGCGCGGTTCACCGACTCCTTGGCCGCCATCACGGCGATCTGCGAGTAGCCGGCAATGATCAACGCCGCGCCGAGCGCTTCGTCGGCCAGCTTTTCGAAGGGCACCACGCGGCTCACGAGGCCCGCGCGCTCGGCCTCGGCCGCATCCATCATGCGGGCGGTGAGCGCCATGTCCATGGCCTTGCTCTTGCCCACTGCGCGCGGCAGGCGCTGCGTGCCACCGGCGCCGGGGATCACGCCGATCTTGATCTCGGGCTGGCCGAACTTGGCGTTGTCGGCCGCGATGATGAAGTCGCACATCATCGCGAGCTCGCAGCCGCCGCCCAGCGCAAAGCCGCTCACGGCCGCGATCACCGGCTTGCGGATCGAGCGGATGGTTTCCCAGTTGCGCGTGATGTAGTCGCCCTTGTAGGTGTCGATGAAGCTGTACTTGGCCATCGCGGCAATGTCGGCGCCGGCCGCAAAGGCGCGTTCGCTGCCCGTCAGGATGATGCAGCCGATGGCGTCGTCGGCGTCGAAGGCCTTGAGCGCGGTGCCCAACTCGGTCATCAGCGCATCGTTCAGCGCGTTCAGGGCCTTGGGCCGGTTAAGGGTGATGATGCCGACCTTGCCTGCTTCGGTCCGCACTTCGATGTTTTCGTAGCTCATGGGTGTCTCCGGGAGAAGGAAAAAACGCGGTTCACTATACCCAGCCCGGGCAGGCCGCGCAGCTCAGCGCCGCGCGCCCGGCATGAGCCAGCCGGCGACTTTGGCCGCGTCGTGCAGGAACAGCCGCCACGTGGTGGCGCCCTCCGGTCGCACCAGCGGCAGCCGGAGCAGCTTGCGGTCGCGCGCCACCAGCGCGGTGCAGCGCGTGGCGTCGCCGAGATACAGCGCCAGGTCGTCGAGCTTGGCGATGCGCCAAGCCTGAGCAGGCCGCTGCTGGCCCTTCCTGCCGACCGCCGGCAGCTCCACGCCGATCCATTCGTCGTGCGCCGAGAAGCCCGCCTTTTCGGCCGCGCCGCCGCGCAGCACCACCTTCACCTGGATGCTGCCATTGGCTTCCGCCACACGCAGGCCCAGAGCCTGCGCTGGTTGGGAAGGATCTTCGAGCGCTGCAACGCCGTGCGCGCGCAGCAGCTCGGAGAGCGGCAGTTCGTCGGTCGAGTGGACCCATTGCGCGAGTTCTGCCGCATAGGAGCGGCCGCCCACCGCTTCGAGCGCGGCCGCCACGTCGGCTTCGCTGATGGGGCCGCCGCCGCTTTGCGTCCACAGCTGGCGCATCACGTCGTCGAGCGTGCCATTGCCTTCGCGGCGCAGCGTGAGGTCGAAGCACAGCGCCACCAGCGCGCCCTTGGTGTAGTAGCTGACGGTGCTGTTGGGCGTCTGCTCGTCCTGCCGGTAGTACTTGACCCAGGCGTCGAAGCTCGCGTCCGCCACCGGCTGCACCAGCCGGCCGGGCGTTTGCAGCACCTGGTTGATGGTCTTGTTGAGCAGGCGCAGATAGGCCGCGTCGTCGATGCGTCCGGCACGGCGCAGCAGCAGGTCGTCGTAATAGCTGGTGAAGCCTTCGAAGAACCACAGCATGTGCGTGTAGTTTTCGCGGCTGTAGTCGTAGTGCGCAAACTCCGAGGGTCGCATGCGCTTGACGTTCCAGGTGTGGAAGTACTCGTGGCTGATGAGTCCCATCAGCGTGGTGTAGCCCTCTGGCTGCTTCTTTGCGCCCAGCTGCGGCAGGTCGCGCCGGTTGCAGATGAGTGCGGTGGAGTGCCGGTGCTCGAGCCCGCCGTAACCGTCGTCCACTGCGTTGAGCATGAACACATAGCGGTCGATTGGCAGCTTGGGTCCGCCGCGCTTGCCGGCCTTGTCGCCGTGCCAGAAGCGGATCTCGGCTTCGCAGATGGCCTGCGTGTCGGCGATCAGACGCTCGCCGTCGAAAGAGGCCGCGGCCCCTGCGATGACGAAGCGGTGCGGCACGCCGCAGGCTTCGAATTCGGCGCTCCAGAAGGCGCCCATCTCGACCGGGCTGTCGGCCAGCTCGTCGTAGCCGGCGGCCAGGTAGCGGCCGAAGCCGTGCTTGTCGGTTTTCGCGGGGACGAGGGCGGTGGCGCATGACCAGCGCGCGCCGTCGGCCGAAGGCGCTGGCGCCACGATTTCCAGCGCATGCGGCACTTCCGTCTGGCCTTCGACCCGCAGGCAGAGGCTCGTGCCGTTGAAGAAGCCGCGCTCGGCGTCGAGCCATGCGGTGCGCACCGAGTTGTCGTAGGCGCAGACCTGGTAGTGCAGCACCAGCGGCTGGCCCGGCACGCAATCGATCTGCCAGCTGCACTTGTCGAGTTGCGTCAGCACGGGCTTGCGGCGACCCTGCGTGGCCCGCAGGCCCTGCAGGTTCTTGGCGAACTCGCGCACCAGGTAGCTGCCCGGAATCCACACCGGCAGCGCGACGCGCTGTTGGGCGGAGGGCGACTCGATGGTCAGGGTGACGTGGAACAGGTGCGCGTGCAGGTCCGCGCATTCGACGCGATAGCGCACTGCGGCGGCCGGCGCAGCCACTGCGCGCCGCGAGACGGCTGGCGCAGCCATCAGTTCTTGGAAGCGGTGAGTTGCTTCTCGACCTGCTCCGCGGGAATGGCGCCCGGGGCGCGGGTGCCGTCGCTGAAGATCAGCGTGGGCGTGCCGGTGATGTTGTACTTGCGGCCGAACTCCACATTGCGCTGCAGCGCGGCCACGTCGCAGCTGGCGGCCGCGGTGGCGGGCTTGGCGTTGGCTTCCATCCAGTCAGCCCAGGCCTTGCCCTTGTCCTTGCTGCACCAGATGTCACGCGACTTGGTGGCCGAATCGGGCCCGAGCACCGGGTACAGGAACAGGTACACGGTCACGTTGTCGACCGTCTTCATGTCTTTTTCGAAGCGCTTGCAGTAGCCGCAGTTCGGGTCTTCGAACACCGCCAGCTTGCGCTTGCCGTTGCCGCGCACGATCTTGATGGCGTCGTTCACGGGCAGCTTGTCGAAGGAGACTTCGCTGAGCTTCTCGACGCGCTCCTCGGTCAGGTTCTTGCGTGCCTTCACATCGATGAGGTTGCCCTGCAGCAGGTAGTTGCCCTGCTCGTCGGTGTAGTAGATCTGAAAGCCGTTCACGCGCACTTCATAGAGGCCCGGCAGCGGTGACTTGGTGACCTCGTCGATGGCCGGGAACTGCGGAATGCGCGCCGGAAGGTTCTTGCGGATCTCGGCTTCGCCGGCCAAGGCCGTGACGGCCGCGCCCAGCGTGCAGGCGGCGAGAAAAAGGTTGCGTGCGAGTTTCATGGAAAGTCCGGTCGATGGATTCAAGCCTTCAAGCCCATCGCCTGGTTGGCGATCCAATGCTTGAGGAGGCGCGTGCGGTCGAAGCCGCGCATGCCCCAGTTGCGCAGCGTGGGCAGCGGACCCATGCTGTGCGAAAAAAGTTGCTGCAGGCCGTCGGTCGCGAGGCTCATCTGCAGCACGTCGGCGCGGCGGGCGCGTTCGTAGCGGCGCAGCAGGCGCGGGTCGCCCACGCTGCGCCAGTATTCGCGCTGCTTGATCACGTCGGCCAGCATGGCCGCATCGGCCAGGCCGAGGTTGAGGCCCTGGCCCGCGAGCGGATGCACCGTGTGCGCGGCGTCGCCGGCCAGCGCCCAGGTTTGCGATGCGCCCTTGGCCTGCGGCATGGTGCCGGTCCAGCGGTCGGCAATGGCGCGCGACAGCGGCCAGGCGGCGCGCTCGCTCGTGAGCTGGAGCGGGCCCAGCACGCCGTGGCTGGCGTCGCTCACGGCGGCGTTGAATTCATCGGCACTCTGCGCCAGCAGTGCGGGGGCGCGAAGCTGGTCGACCGACCACACCAGCGCGACCGAATGGCTCTGCAGTCCGCCCATCGGCAGCAGGGCCAGCACCTCGCCGTGGTCGTTGAACCACTGGTGCGCAACACCGTCATGCGACTGTGCCGCTTCGAGCCGCGCCGCAATCGCATGCTGCGGATAGCGGGTGACGGCGTAGCTCACGCCCAGCGCATCGCGCGTGGCGCTGGCCTTGCCCTCGCACACCACCGTGAGCGGCGCGGCCACGGGTTCGGACACCACCTCGACCTGGGGCTGGAAGCGCACCGCATCGGCCAGCTGCTGCTCGAGCGCCGGCACGTCGACGATCCAGGCCAGCGCGTCGACCTCCTGGCGCACGGCGCTGAAATGCACGCGCCCGCCTTCGTCGCCGTTCACGAGCATTTCGCGTACGGGCGTGGCATGCGCCGCATCGGGCCAGGCGCGCAGCGATTCGAGCAAGGTGCGCGAGGCGGTGTTGAGCGCGTAGGCCCGGATGTCTTCCTTGGCGGCCGCGGCGGGCGGAACCACCAGCGCAACCCGCACGCGCTCGCGCGCCAGCAGCAGGGCCAGCGTGCGGCCGACGATGCCGGCGCCGCGTATGCAAACTTCAGGGGAAAGGGCCATCGGGCCATTGTAAGAACTCTGCCCACCACCAGGACGATGCGGGACAATCGCTGCCGAATTCCAAGGAACCCCACGTGCCACAGCCAGTTTTCGACCTCCAAGCGACCATTGCGCGCCTGTTCGTCTACCCCGTCAAATCGTGCGCGGGGGTGGAGCTTCCTGAGGCGCTGCTGACCGAAACCGGCCTCGAGTTCGACCGCGCCTGGATGGTGGTCGACGCGAAGGGCGAGTTCGTCACCCAGCGGCAGCTGCCGCGCATGGCGCTCATCCGGCCGCAGATGAAGCACTCCGAAGTGGTGCTCCGCGCGCCGGGGATGCTGGCCCTGCACCTGGCATTCGACCGGGTCGAGAAGCCGGTGCGCGTGCGCGTCTGGAAAGACGAAGTGTCCGCCTACGACATGGGCGACATCGCCGCCCAGTGGTTCAGCGACTTCCTGTCCGAGCCGGGAAAGCCGCAGGCGCTGCGGCTGGTGCGCTTCGATCCCGAGCAAAAGCGCCTGTCGAACCTGCAATGGACCGGCGGCGTGGAGGCGGAGAACCAGTTCTCCGACGGCTATCCGCTGCTGGTGGCCAGCGAGGGCTCGCTGGCCGAACTCAACGAGCGGCTAACCGCCGCGGGCCACGACGCGGTCGGCATCGAACGCTTCCGGCCGAACATCGTGCTGGCCGGTATCGAGTCGCACGACGAGGACCGGGTCGACGCGCTGCACATAACTACGAACGAAGGCGAGGCCGAGCTCAAGCCGGTCAAGCCCTGCACGCGCTGCCCCGTTCCGGACATCGATCCGGCCACGGCCGTGAGCAGCCCCGAGGTCGGCGACATGCTGCGCACCTACCGCGCCGATGCGCGCGTCGACGGGCGCATCACCTTCGGCATGAACTGCATCGTGCTGCAGGGCGTAGAGCACATGCTCAAGGTCGGGCAGGCCGTGGGCGCGAACTACCGCTTCGAATAGGCGGAAAAGCGCGGAGCCTCAGAAGCTCACGCCGGCAATCAGCATGATGTTGGCGTAAGGGGTGCATTCGCCCGTGCGCACGATGGCGCGGGCCATTCCGCTGCGGCGCTTGAAGTCCTCGTGCGACACGGTCTGCGGCGCAATGCCAAGCGACTGCGGATACCAGGCAGGCAGGGCCTTGTCGCCGCTCAGCGCCTCGTCGGCCACCACAACGCCTTCGACCTGCATCTCGGACAGCACCGCCTGCAACACGTCGGTAAGCAGCGGCACGCCGCGCGTCACGGCCAGGTCGATGCGCCGCGGTCCGTCGGGAATCGGCAGGCCGGCATCGCCGATCACCAGCATGTCGCCATGGCCCATGGAGGCGATGACCTGGGAAAGTTCGGCGTGAAGCAGTGCGGTACGTTTCACAGAGCGATCCAGTCGGGAGGCAGGGGGCTTTGCAGCACGGCGTCGCGCTGCGGAATGGAGGGTTGAGCGCCGGCCTGCTGGATGCACAGCGCAGCCGCGCGGATGCCCAGGCGAACGGCCTCGTCGAACGACTGGCCTTCGCCCAATGCAACCCCCAGCGCGCCCAGGAAGGTGTCGCCGGCGGCGGTGGTGTCCACTGCCTTCACTTTCGGCGCGGGATGGTGGCGCGCGCCGTCGGCGTCGATGGCCACGGCGCCGCGCGCGCCCAGCGTGACGACCACGCGCGCAATGCCCTTGGCGCGCAGGAGCTGGCCCGCGAGCGCGGCCTCCTGCGGGCTGTCGGCTGCCTGGCCGCACAAGGCATGCGCTTCGATTTCGTTGACGACCAGCGTGTCGATGCGCTGCCAGAGCGGCTCGGCGATGGGCTGCACGGGCGACGGGTTGAGCAGCACCTTGCAGCCTGCGCCATGTGCCACCGAGATGGCGCGCTCCACCTGGTCCATCGGCGTTTCGAACTGCGTCACCAGGAAGGCCGCGCCCTGCAGCTGCTGCCGCAGCGCAGCCTCGTCGATCTCGACCTGCGCATTGGCGCCGGGAATCATCACGATGCGGTTCTGGCCGCTGTCTTCCACGAGGATCAGTGCCGTGCCCGTGGGCTCGGTGCTGGTGGTGCGCAGCGCGGCCGTATCGATGCCGTCTTGCGTGAGCGCTTCGCGCAGCGCCCGCCCATGCGCGTCGCTGCCGACGCAGCCGATCATGGCCACGCGGCCTCCTTCGCGCGCGCAGCTCACGGCCTGGTTGGCGCCCTTGCCGCCCGGAATGTGGCTGATCGAATGACCCACCAGGGTTTCACCCGCGGCCGGGGCATGCGGCACGCGCAGCACGATGTCCATGTTCAGGCTGCCGAGCACCACGATGCGCGGCGGCTCGGCGGCGCTGGAAGAAGAGGGAGGAGGCGTAGGGCTCACGGGGCGCGGGACTTTCGGTTTTCCTGGGACGAAGGTTCGGACGCAGAAGAAGGGACGGAAGGTGCGGCAGCTTCGCGAAAGCTCGCATGGCGCGCGGTCGAGGCGCGCACGCGCAGCTCGGGCTGCAGCACCACCTTGCGTGCATCGCGCCGCTTGCCGCCGACGCGCTCCAGCAGCATGTCGACCGCCAGCGCGCCGATGCGTTCCTTGGGCTGCGCCACGGTGGTGAGCGGCGGGCTGGTGTACGCCGAGAGCTCGATGTCGTCGAAGCCGACGATCGAAAGGTCGTCCGGCACGTGCACGCCGCTTTCATGCGCCGCGCGCAAAGCGCCGATGGCCATCAGGTCGTTGCAGACGAACACGGCCGACGGCGCCTGCTCGGTGCGCAAGATGGCGTGCATCGCCTCGTAGCCGCCCTGGCTCGTGAAGCCGCCGCGCCACAGCAGCGCGTCTGCATTCGGTGTCACGCCACCTTCGGCCAGCGCCATGCGCCAGCCCTCGATGCGTTGCTCGCTCGGCATCACGCCCACCGGTCCGCCGATGCAGGCAATGCGCTTGTGGCCGAGCGACAGCAGGTGGCGCACCGCGAGCAGGCCGCCCTGCATGTGGGCCGTTTCCACCAGGTCGCAGGCCGGGTCGGCAATCTCGCGGTCGACCAGCACGGTGGGAATGCGCAGGCCGTGCAGTTGCGTGACGAGCGAGTCGTCGTCGCCGGCCCCGGTCGACACCACGATCAATCCGTCGATGCGGCGCTCGGCCAGCACCTGCAGGTACACGCTCTGGCGGCGGGGTTCGTCGTCGGTGTTGCACAGCACCAGCGTGTAGCCGGCGCCAAAGCAGCGGTCTTCCACGATGCGCACGATCTCGGCGAAGTAGGGGTTCGAGCTGTTCGGAATCAGCATGCCGAGCGTCGACGTGGTGTTGCTCTTCAGGCTGCGCGCCATCGCGTTGGGCACGTAGCCCAACTCGCGGATGGCCTCTTCCACGCGCTCGCGCCCCTTGGCGCTCACATGGCGCGTGTCGTTCACCACGTGCGAGACGGTGGTAACCGAAACCCCCGCGCGCAGCGCGACGTCCTTGATGGTGGCCATGGTGTGTTCCCCTTGTTTGCGGCTTCAGGCCAGGCGGCGGTCCGCACGGCGCTGGCGCAAGGTGTCGATGATCACCGCAACCACGATCACCGCGCCGGTGATGATGCGTTTGCTCGGCTCGCTGGCACCCACCTGCGCGAGGCCCGCCTCGAGCACCGCGATGATCAGCACGCCGAAGAAAGTGTTGATCACCGAACCGCGCCCGCCCATGAGGCTGGTGCCGCCGATGACCACGGCCGCGATCACCTGCAGTTCGATACCGACGCCGGCATTCGGGTCGGCCGCTTCGAGCCGTGCCGACTGCATCAGCCCCGCCAGCCCGGCCAGGAGGCCCGTGACGGCAAACACGATGATGCGGATCGGCCGCGGGTCGATGCCCGCGAGCCGCATGGCTTCTTCATTGGTGCCGATGCCCACCACGTGGCGGCCGAACACCGTGCGCGTGAGCACCAGCTGACCGACGGCCACCAGCACCACTGCCAGCACGAAGGCCGCGGAGATGCCGCCGACCCATGGCGCGGCAAGGCCCGAAATGGCATCGCCAACGTACTGTGTGCGCGAATCGGTCACCAGGTAGGCGCCGCCGCGCACCGCTTCGAGCATGCCCAGCGAGACGATGAAGCTCGGCAGCCGCCACGCGACCGAGACGGCACCCGTTACGGTGCCGCACACCAGCCCCGTGGCAAGGCCCAGCGCGGCAGCCGCCGGCACCGAGAGCTTCCACTGCAGGATGGCTGCGGCCGTCACCGCCGCGCTGAGCGCAAGCACCGAACCCACCGAAAGATCGATGCCCGCAATGATCAAGACGAAGGTCATGCCGACCGCCATCACCGCGAGCGCCGGAATTTCGTTGGCAATGGAGATGAAGGTCTCGCGGGTAAAGAAGTATTCGCTCAGCGCGCCGAAGAGCGCGATCATGCCCACGAGTACGACGGTCAGGCCAAGGTAGGTGCCCAGCTGGCCCTTGAAAGCGGAGGGCGGAGCGGATGTCGTGGTGGATGTAGCAGCGGCTGCGTTCATGGTGTGTCGACGGTGGCCGGCTGGGCCGGATTCGAATCGGAAATAGCGGATCCCGCTGTCGGGGTCGTCGGGGCGGCGGTGCGTCCTGCCGCGTCGGTGAATGCCGCGGCGAGCAGAGATTGCTCGCTCCACTGGCCGCGCTCGAACACCGCGACCAGCCGGCCGGCGCTCATCACGCCGATGCGGTCGCACATGGCCATCAGTTCGCGCAGGTCGCTCGACACCATCAGGAGCGCCTTGCCCGCGTCGGTCATGCGGTCGAGTTCGGTATAGAGATCGGCACGCGCGCCGACGTCCACGCCGCGCGTGGGTTCGTCGAGCAGCAGCACCTTGCATTCGCGATGCAGCCAGCGTGCGAACACCACCTTCTGCTGGTTGCCGCCGCTCAGCGTGGCAACTGGTTGCTCGATGCTGCGCGAGCGGATGCGCAGCAGTTCAACCAGGCGCCGCGCAATGCCGCGCTCCCTGGCGCGCTGGAGCCAGCCCGCGCGAGAGATCGCGCCCAGGTCGCTGAGCGTGGCGTTGACGCGGATCGATTGCGCGAGCAACAGCCCCTGCGATTTGCGGTCTTCGGTGACCAGACCGATGCCTGCGCGGATCGCCTGCATCGGCGAGCGCCAGCCCTTGCGGGCGCGCTGCACTGGCGCTGCATTGGATGCGCCGTCATAAAGAAGAATCTCACCGCGGTCGGCACGGTCGGCGCCGAACAGCAGCCGCACCAGTTCGGTCCGGCCGGAGCCAACCAGGCCAGCCAGGCCCATAACTTCGCCTGCGCGCAGGTCGATGTCGACATCGCGCACGACCTGTGCGCGGCCGATGCCGCGCGCGCTCAGCAGCACAGGTCCGGCCACACGGCGGTCGCGCCCTTCGTGTTCGTGCACCGCACGGCCTACCATGCGCTGCACCAGCTCGGATTCACGCACGCCGGCCATGGCGCGCACGTCCACCAGGCGGCCGTCGCGCAGCACCGCCACACGGTCCGCGATGCGCTGCAGCTCCTCGAGACGATGCGACACGTAGACGATGGCCACGCCGCGCGCCTTCAGCAGTTCGATCTGCTCGAAGAGATGCGAGGTCTCGCGCGGCGTGAGCATGGCGGTGGGTTCGTCCAGCACCAGCACGCGCGTGTCGTCCTGCAGGTTGCGCGCAATCTCGACCATCTGCTGCTGGCCGATGCCAAGCCGCGCCACGGGCGTGGCCGGGTCGATGTTCTGCATGCCGATCTTCGCGAGCTGGCGCGCGGCCAGCTCATGCAATCTGCCGCGGCGGATCCAGCCGATCTGGTTGGGCAACCGGTCGAGCAGCAGGTTCTCGGCCACCGACAGCGTGGTGACCAGCCCCAACTCCTGCATGACCATGCGCACGCCCAGGCGTTCGGCGTCGCGGCGCGATGCGGGCTGGAACGGCACGCCGTCGAGCACCATCTGCCCGCGCGTCGGTTGCACCAGGCCGCAGACGATCTTCGACAGCGTGCTCTTGCCCGCGCCGTTCTCGCCCGTGAGCGCGAGCACTTCGCCGGCGTTCAGCACCAGCGAAACATCGTCGAGCACCGGCGCCGCATAGTCCTTGCCGAGCCCACTCAGAGTGAGCACGGGAGCGGCAAGACCTGTATTCATGACGACGGCGGATGCGTTCAACGTCGGCTCTTTCTTTTTCTTCTGGTGGCTTACTTCGGCGATGACGACTTGGTGACCAGCACCACGTCGGTCTTCACTTCGGCGGGCATGCTCGACTGCGGCTTCTTCTCGGCCAGCGCCTTGAGCGCGGTCTCGATCCCGAACACCGCCTGCTTGGCAGCGAACTGGTCGGCCGTGGCAAGAACGCGGCCGTCGGCCAGCATTGGCTTGATGGCGCCGATGTTGTCGTAGCCGACCACCAGCACCTTGCCGGTCTTGCCCGCGGCCTTGACCGCAGCGACTGCGCCGAGCGCCATGCTGTCGTTGCCCGCGAGCAGCGCCTTCAGATCGGGATGCTCGCGCATCATGCCGGCGGCCACCGTGTTGCCCTTGTCGATTTCCCACTGGCCCGACTGCACGCCCACCACCGTCACGCCGGCCGCCTTCATGGCGTCCTGGTAGCCGAGGGTGCGCTGCTGCGCATTGAAGGTGGTCGAAACGCCTTCGATGATGCCAACCTTGTCGCCGGCCTTCAGGCTCTTGGCCAGCTCGTCGCCGACCAGCTTGGCGCCGGCGCGGTTGTCGGGGCCGACGAAAGGCACCTGGATGGCCTTTTCCTTCAGCGCGGCGGTGTCGAACTGGTTGTCGATGTTGACCACCAGGATGCCGCGGTCGATGGCGGCCTTGACCACCGGTACCAGCGCCTTCGAATCGGCCGGCGCGATGACCAGCGCGTTGATCTTCTGCGCCATCATCTGCTCGACCATCTTGATTTGGGCCGCCGTGTCGGTCTCGTCCTTGATGCCGTTGGCCACCAGGGTGTACTGCGAGGCGTGCGCTTTCTGGTGCGCCTTGGCGCCGTCTTCCATCGTGCGGAAGAACTCGTTGGCCAGCGACTTCATGACCAGCGCGACCTTGGGCTTGTCCTGCGCGAGGGCGGGCGAGGCGGCAAGGGCGCCCAGCAGCGTCAGGGCGGCTGCGCTTTGCAGCGTACGGCGGGTGAACTTCATGGGTTTGTCTCCTGAGAGGGTTGAGCGGTGCGCCGGTCTCTTGCCGGGGATGCCGATGTTAACCAACGAAAACGTTTGCGCAAACGTTTGCTAATCCGGTTTTACCCTGATCCCGGTTCGATTCGGAAGGCGTCGGCTTTGGGGCGAAACCGCGTCCCGGAACCGCCGCCCTTAAAATCGCCGGTTACCCAAGAGGACCCCCTATGAGTTTGCAATGCGGCATCGTCGGCCTGCCCAACGTCGGTAAATCCACCCTTTTCAATGCGTTGACCAAGGCCGGCATCGCAGCGGAGAACTATCCGTTCTGCACCATCGAGCCCAACGTGGGCGTGGTGGAAGTGCCCGACCCGCGGCTCGCGCAGCTCAGCGAGATCGTGAAGCCCGAGCGTGTGGTGCCCGCCATCGTCGAGTTCGTCGACATTGCCGGCCTGGTGGCCGGCGCCAGCACGGGCGAGGGGCTGGGCAACAAGTTTCTCGCGCATATCCGCGAAACCGACGCCACGGTGAACGTGGTGCGCTGCTTCGACGACGACAACGTGATCCACGTGGCCGGCAAGGTCGACCCCATCTCCGACATCGAAGTGATCCAGACCGAACTCTGCCTGGCCGACCTGGCCACGGTCGAGAAGGCATTGCATCGCCACACCAAGGTGGCGCGATCCGGCGACAAGGACGCACAAAAGCTCGTCGGCCTGCTCGAGCGCTGCCAGGCTGCGCTGAATGAGAACACGCCGGTGCGCGCGCTCGAGTTCACGAAGGAAGAGCAGCCGCTGGTGAAGTCGTTTACGCTCATCACCGCCAAACCCGCGATGTTCGTTGGCAACGTGGCGGAAGACGGCTTCGAGAACAATCCGTACCTTGACCGCCTGCGCGAATACGCCGCCAAGCAGGGCGCGCCCGTGGTCGCCATCTGCGCCAAGATCGAAGCCGACCTGGCTGAGATGGATGACGAGGACAAGAAGATGTTCCTCGCCGAAATCGGCCAGGACGAGCCGGGCCTCAACCGCCTGATCCGTGCGGCCTTCAAGCTGCTGGGCCTGCAGACCTACTTCACCGCCGGCGTGAAGGAAGTGCGCGCCTGGACCATCCACATCGGCGACACCGGCCCACAGGCGGCCGGCGTGATTCACGGCGATTTCGAAAAGGGCTACATCCGCGCCCAGACCATCGCCTTTGAGGACTACATCGCCTTCAAGGGCGAGCAGGGCGCGAAGGACGCGGGCAAGATGCGTTCGGAAGGCAAGGAATACGTTGTCAAGGATGGCGACGTGATGAACTTCCTCTTCAGCTCCTGAAGCCCGCCGCATGCTCACCGTCCATCACCTGAACAACTCGCGTTCCCAGCGCGTGCTCTGGCTGCTCGAAGAACTCGGGCTGCCCTACGAAATCGTTCACTACGAACGCGATCCGCAGACCATGTTGGCGCCCGCTTCGCTGCGGGCCGTGCATCCGCTTGGCAAGTCGCCGGTGGTGACGACGGACGACGGTCTTGCGTTGGCGGAATCGGGTGCGGTGATCGAGACGCTGATCGAGCGCCATGGCAACGGCCGGCTGGCGCCCGCGCCGGGCACGCCGGAGGCTGTGCGCTACCGCTACTGGCTGCATTTCGCGGAAGGCTCGGCCATGTCGCCGCTGCTGCTCAAGCTGGTGTTCGACAAGATCGAGAACGGCAAGATGCCATTCTTCGCGAAGCCCATCGCCAAGATGATCGCCGGAAAGGCCAAGGCGGCCATCGTCACGCCGAACATCGAGAGCCACCTGAATTTCATGGAGGCTGAACTCGGCAAGGGCGAGTGGTTTGCCGGCAATGAATTCACGGGTGCCGACATCCAGATGAGCTTCCCGGTCGAAGCCGCGCAGGCGCGCGGCGGGCTCGATGCGAAGCGGCCCAGGCTGATGGCCTACCTCGAGCGCATCCATGCGCGCCCGGCCTATCAGCGCGCACTGGAGCGCGGCGGCCCTTACGGTCTGCTGAGTTGAAACGGCAGCAACTGCTTCACGACGGAAACACGTAGAGCAGCGCGACTGTCATGGTGACATAGCGCAGGAATTTTCCGATTGCCATGTAGCCCAGGCACGGCCAGAAGGGCAGCTTGAGCCAGCCGGCCACCGCGCACAGCGGATCGCCCACGATCGGAAGCCAGCTCAAAAGGCAGGCCTTCGGTCCGAGTCGTTCCAGCCAGCCCAATACGCGCACATGATGTTTCGAGTGCGAATATTTGTCGGCCACCTTGTGCGCGCCATAGCCTATCCACCAGTCGACCGCGCCGCCTAGCGTGTTGCCCACCGTGGCCACCGCGATGGCCGACCAGAACATCTCGGGGTTGAGCTTGAGCAGGCCGAAAAGAATGGGCTCGGAGCCCACCGGCAACAGCGTGGCCGAGACGAAAGCCGCAATGAACAGCGTGGAGAGTCCGAACTGCGGAAGTGCGAGCAGTGCGAGAAGAGCGTCGAGCCAGGCTTGCATAAGGTGAAATGAGTCGACGCAGTATAGGCAGCGCGCTTTCAAATCACGGTCGGAAAAAGCGCCGTGCACAAGGGTGTTTGCGCCGGTACCCCGGGCGCAAATCGTTTCAGCCGACAAAACGGCGCGTGGCTACAATCGTGCCTCATTTTTCAGCAGCCGAACGCGCGACACTTTTCTCCCATGACCTTGCAGATCGGCACCCACACGCTGAAGAACCGGCTGTTCGTCGCGCCCATGGCCGGCGTGACGGACCGGCCCTTTCGCATGCTGTGCCGCGAGCTCGGCGCGGGCTACGCGGTCAGCGAGATGGTCACCTCGCGCAAGGAACTCTGGAACACGCTGAAGACGTCGCGCCGCGCCAACCACGACGGCGAGCCGGGCCCCATCGCGGTGCAGATTGCCGGAACCGACGCGGCGATGATGGCCGAGGCCACGGTCTACAACATCGAGCGCGGTGCGCAGATCATCGACATCAACATGGGGTGCCCGGCCAAGAAGGTCTGCAACAAATGGGCCGGCTCCGCGCTGATGCGCGACGAGCCCCTGGCACTCGAGATCGTGCGCGCCGTGGTCGATGCGGCCCAGCCCTTCAACGTGCCGGTCACGCTCAAGATGCGCACCGGCTGGAGCGAAGAGCACCGCAACGCGGTGAAGCTCGCGCGCGATTTCGAATCGGCGGGCGTGCAGATGCTCACCGTGCACGGCCGCACGCGCGAGCAGGGCTACAAGGGCAATGCCGAGTACGACACCATTGCCGCCGTGAAGGCCGCAGTGCGCGTGCCCGTGGTAGCCAACGGCGACATCCGCTCGCCCGAGAAGGCACGCGACGTGCTCGCGGCCACCGGCGCCGATGCGGTAATGATCGGCCGCGCAGCGCAGGGCCGGCCCTGGATCTTTCGCGAGATCGCGCATTTCCTGGATACCGGCACGCACCTTGCACCGCCCTTGGTCGCCGAAGTTCGCCGCCTGCTGCTCGACCACCTCGTGGAGCACTACGCGCTCTACGGCGAGTTCAGTGGCGTGCGCACGGCGCGCAAGCACATTGGCTGGTATGTGCGTACGCTGCCGGATGGCGAAGCCTTCCGCGCACAGATGAACACCATCGAAGACTCGGCCGCGCAACTGCGTGCGGTCGGCGATTATTTCGACGGGTTGGCGGACCGCATGGACCGCATGCCCGTACACCAGGCGGCCGAAGAGCTGTCAGGTGAAGAGGAGGCGGCTTGCGCCGCTGATTGAGAGAGAAGAAGAGAAGAAAAAGCATGAGCAAGAAACACATCGAGGACTGCGTTCGCACCAGTCTGGACAGCTACTTTCGCGATTTGCGCGGCACCGAACCCGACGGCATGTACGAGATGCTCGTGCGCGTGGTCGAGAAGCCCCTGCTTGACGTCGTGATGACGCGCGCCGAGGGCAATCAGTCGAAGGCCGCGCAATGGTTGGGCCTGAATCGCAACACGCTTCGCAAGAAGCTGGTTGAACACAAACTTTTGAAATAACTCCACGGCATATTCCATGGCCCAGACCGCACTCATCTCCGTCTCCGACAAAACCGGCATCCTCGAATTCGCGCAAGCACTGCATGGCCTTGGCATCAAGCTGCTCTCCACCGGCGGCACCGCCAAGCTGCTGGCCGACGCAGGCTTGCCCGTGACCGAAGTGGCCGACCACACCGGTTTTCCTGAAATGCTCGACGGCCGCGTGAAGACGCTGCATCCCAAGATCCATGGCGGCCTGCTCGCGCGGCGTGACCTGCCGGCGCACGTGGCGGCCATCAAGGAACACGGCATCGACACCATCGACCTGCTTGTGGTCAATCTTTACCCGTTCGAAGCCACAGTGGCCAAGGCCGGTTGCACGCTCGAGGACGCCATCGAGAACATCGACATCGGCGGCCCGGCGATGGTGCGCAGCGCGGCCAAGAACTGGAAGGACGTGGGGGTGCTGACCGACGCCTCGCAATACCCCGTGGCACTGGCCGAGCTCCAAGCCGGCGGCAAGCTCAGCGACAAGACCAAGTTCGCCTTCTCCGTGGCTGCGTTCAACCGCATTGCCGACTACGACGGCGCCATCAGCGACTACCTCTCGGCCATCGACTTCGACGCCAGCATCGGCCAGCCTGCGCCTACGCGTTCGCTGTTCCCGGCGCAAAGCAACGGCCGCTTCGTGAAGGTGCAAGACCTGCGCTATGGCGAGAACCCGCACCAGCAAGCCGCGTTCTACCGCGACCTGTATCCGGCGCCGGGCTCACTCGTGTCCGCAAAGCAGCTGCAGGGCAAGGAACTCAGTTACAACAACATCGCCGATGCCGACGCCGCATGGGAATGCGTGAAGAGCTTCGACGTGCCGGCCTGCGTGATCGTGAAGCACGCCAACCCTTGCGGCGTGGCCGTTGGCAAGGATGCGGCCGAAGCCTATGACAAGGCCTTCAAGACCGATCCGACTTCGGCCTTCGGCGGCATCATCGCCTTCAATCGGCCGGTGGACCTTGCCACTGCGCAAGCCGTCAACAAACAGTTCGTCGAAGTGCTGATGGCGCCGGGCTACACGCCTGAGGCGCTGGAGGTGTTCCAGGCGACCAAGGCCAAGCTCAACGTGCGCGTGCTCGAGATCGCATTGCCCAGGGGTGGCGCAACAGACTGGGACAACGGCCGCAACGCGATCGACGTGAAGCGCGTTGGCTCCGGCCTCCTGATGCAAACCGCCGACAACCACGAGCTTTCCGCGAGTGACCTCAAGGTGGTATCGAAGAAGCAACCGACGCCCGAGCAGCTGCAAGACCTGCTGTTCGCGTGGAAGGTCGCCAAGTACGTGAAGAGCAACGCCATCGTGTTCTGCGCTGGCGGGATGACCATGGGCGTGGGCGCGGGCCAGATGAGCCGCCTCGATTCAGCGCGCATCGCGAGCATCAAAGCCGAGCATGCGGGCTTGTCGCTCAAGGGCACCGCGGTGGCCAGCGATGCCTTCTTCCCGTTCCGCGACGGGCTCGACGTGGTGGTCGATGCCGGCGCAAGCTGCGTCATCCAGCCGGGCGGCTCGATGCGCGACCAGGAAGTGATCGATGCCGCCGACGAGCGCGGCGTGGTCATGGTGCTGTCGGGCGTGCGCCACTTCCGCCACTGACCTCGCGCGCCCGCAGGCGATCGGATCAACGGGGCTGGGAGGCCCGGAAGATCTGCCGTGCGGCTTCGACAGTGGCAGCGATGTCTTCGTCGGTGTGCGCGGCGCTCACGAAGCCTGCTTCGTAGAGTGCCGGTGCGATGTACACGCCGCGGTCCAGGAGGCCGTGGAACAGCGCGTTGAACTTCGCGTTGTCGGTCGTCATCACCGTGGCGTAGTTCTGCGGCAGCTCGTTCATCAGGAAGAAGCCGAACATGCCGCCTTCGCTGTCGGCGTTGAAGGGCTGGCCTTCGGCCGCGGCGGCAGCCTTGAGGCCTTCGACCAGCGACTGCGTTTTCTTCGACAGCGATTCATAGAAGCCGGGCTTGGCGATTTCCTTCAGCGTGGCCAAACCGCAGGCCGTGGCCACCGGGTTGCCCGACAGCGTGCCGGCCTGGTAGACCGGCCCGAGCGGCGCGAGCTGCTCCATGATGGCGCGCGGGCCGCCGAAGGCCGCGAGCGGCATGCCGCCGCCGATGACCTTGCCGAGCACGGTGAGGTCGGGCGTGATGCCCAGCACGCCCTGCGCGCCGTGCAGGCCCACGCGAAAGCCGGTCATCACTTCGTCAAACACCAGCAGCGCGCCATGCTGCGTGCAAAGCGCGCGGCAGCGGGCGGCGAATTCGGGCGTGGCGCGCACGAAGTTCATGTTGCCGGCAATCGCCTCGATCATGAGGCAGGCGATGTCGTTGCCGTGCAGCGCAAAGGCTTCCTCCAGCTGCGCGATGTTGTTGTACTCGAGCACCAGCGTGTGCTGGGTCACTTCGGGCGGCACGCCGGCCGAGGTGGGATGGCCGAAGGTGGCGAGGCCGGAGCCGGCCTTTACCAGCAGCGCATCGGCGTGGCCGTGGTAGCAGCCCTCGAACTTGATGATGTGCTTGCGGCCGGTGGCGCCGCGCGCCAGGCGCAGCGCGCTCATGGCGGCCTCGGTGCCCGAGCTCACGAGCCGCACCATCTCCATCGACGGGACCAGGGCGAGGATGGCTTCGGCCAGCTCGATCTCGCGCTCGGTCGGGGCGCCGTAGGAGAAGCCCTCGAGCACTGCCTTCTGCACGGCCTCGACGACAGCCGGGTGGCCATGGCCCAGGATCATCGGACCCCAGGAGCCGATGTAGTCGATGTAGCGCTTGTCGTTGGCGTCCCAGAAATAGGCGCCCTCGGCACGGCGAATGAAGCGCGGCGTGCCGCCCACGGCCTTGAAGGCGCGCACCGGCGAATTGACGCCGCCGGGAATGACGGCGCGGGCGCGCTCGAAAAGAATGTCGTTTTGGTCAGCGTTTGGCATCAATGTCTGGTGTCGTGAGGGGGCAGGGCGAAATCGGGGGCAGCGTCGGGGTCTTGGTCATCGTCGTCTTCATCTTCCGGCTCGGCCCAGAACAGGCGGTCGGGAAGCACATGGCCCATGCCGGGCCGGAATCCCGCGTCCAGGCAGCGGTCCATATAGGCCAGGGCCTCGGTGGTAGCGGCCACCAGGTCGGTGCCGCTCGCGAGCAGGGCGGCCAACGCGGCCGACAGGGTGTCGCCGGCGCCGGCGAAGACGGCCTCGAGCCGCTCGTATTTTTCGTTGGCAAGCACTGACTGCGGCGAAGCCAGCACGTTGTCGATGAACTGGTCGGGCAGCACCATGCCGGTCACCAGCGTGTAGGGCACGCCGAACTCGCCGGCAGCCTTGGCGATGTCGCGTGCACCGGGCGGACGCTCGCCGCTCCAGTCGGGAAGCAGCCATCGCCAGAGGGTGCTGTGGTTTCCAACCAACACTGTGGTCTGTGGCAAAAGTAACTCTCGAAAAGCGTCGAGATAGGGCTCGATCAGGTTCTCGTCCCACCACGAAAGATTGGGCATGTACGCCACCAGCGGCACCTCGGGATAGTCGGAGGCGGTCTCGGCAATGGTGCTCAGGGCGTCGGGGCTGCCGACAAAGCCCACCTTGATGAGCTGGACTTCCACGTCTTCAAGGATGGCGCGCGCCTGCTCGGCAATGGCCTCCTCTTCGAAGGCGAAGTGGTCGAATATCTCGGCCGTGTCGCGTGCGTAGGCGCCCGTCACCACTGGCAGCATGTGTGCGCCCACCGACGCCATGGCCAGTGCGTCGGCCCCCAGGCCGCCCGCACCGCTGGGATCGCTGGCATTGAAGACCAGCACGCAGGGCGGATTCAGGTCCCGTTCGGCCACTTCTTCGGCGTCCGGCGGAGGGTCGTTAAGATTGCCCGGTTTGCGGGTGTTGTCTGCGGAATGTAAGTAAATGGTCATACACGGGCCAAAATCACCTCAATGGTGGCATAGGCGCGACGTTTACCGCCCGCCAGTGAGATACGCATAGATACACTCGTTGCATTTAATGAACAAGGACTTTAAGCTCCGATGAATACGAAAACTTGGATGTGCCTGATTTGTGGGTGGATCTATGACGAAGCGGTGGGTGTACCGGAAGATGGGATCGCAGCAGGCACGGCCTGGGCGGATGTCCCGATGAACTGGACCTGTCCTGAGTGCGGTGCACGCAAGGAAGACTTCGAAATGGTTGAAATCTGAAGCATGGCATAGGGCTACGCGATCTGCGCCGATGTACGGTGCGGCGGGCATCCAAGTCTCATCTCAGCAGGAGTGTGTGCAATGGGGCCGAATGGATCAGGTTACAAGGTGCTGGTCATCGATGACAGCAATACGATCCGGCGCAGTGCCGAAATATTTCTGAAGCAGGGCGGACACGAGGTCCTCCTTGCGGAAGACGGCTTTGACGCGCTCTCGAAGGTCAACGACCACAAGCCGCATCTGATTTTCTGCGACATCCTCATGCCGCGGCTCGACGGCTACCAGACCTGCGCCATCATCAAGCGCAACGCTCAGTTCTCCAATGTTCCGGTTGTCATGCTTTCCTCGAAAGACGGCGTCTTCGACAAGGCTCGCGGCCGCATGGTCGGCTCGCAAGACTACCTGACCAAACCCTTCACCAAAGACCAGCTGCTGCAGGCCGTGCAGCAGTTTGGCATCGTTCAACAGGAAGCGCAGTAATGCCCATTCGAAAAATCCTCGTCGTCGACGACTCCAAGACGGAACTGATGTTCCTGTCCGACCTGCTCCAGAAGAACGGCTTTGCCGTCAAGACCGCCGAAAACGCCGAAGACGCCATGCGCCGTCTCGAAGAGGACCAGCCCGACCTGATTCTCATGGACGTCGTCATGCCCGGCCAGAACGGCTTCCAGCTCACGCGCGCCATTGCCCGCGACCCGCAGTACGCCGCCATTCCGATCATCCTGTGTACCAGCAAGAACCAGGAAACCGATCGCGTCTGGGGCATGCGCCAAGGCGCGCGCGACTACATCGTGAAGCCGGTCAACGTGGCCGAGCTGATGTCCAAGATCAGCGCGCTGGCCTGAACAGAAGACTGCCGAGTCCATGGCGAATCGCGACGCTCTTCGTGCCTTCCAGTCCCGGCTTGCAAGCCGCCTGCAGGCTGCGCGCACCACTGGCGTAGCCGCCACGTGGCTCGCGGTCGAGGCCGGCGAGGGCAAGTACCTCTTTCCACTCGGCCACGCGGGCGAGATCTTCCCCTGGACGCCGCCCCAGCCCGTGCCCTACACGGAACCCTGGTTCCTCGGCGTTGCCAACCTGCGCGGCGGCCTCTACGGCGTGGTGCAGCTGTCGGCATTCGCCTCGGGCAAGTCCGATGGCCTCGCGGCCACTGAGGCGGCCCGCATGCAATCGCGGCTCGTTGCATTCAACGAGCTGCTCGAAGTCAACTGCGCTTTGCTGGTCGATCGACTGGCGGGGTTGCGGGGGGCCGAGGCCTTCACGGGCGCGGAACCTCCGGGCGCAGAAGCACCTGCCTGGCTTGGGCATCTGTACACCGATGCGGCGGGTGAGTGCTGGCAGGAAATCAACCTGCAGGCGCTCTCGCAGCAACCCCAGTTTTTAAGTATTGGCGCCTAGTGCATCCGCACAGCCACAAGACAACCACCTGAAGGACCGACCGTGAGCTCGATCGCCGACAAGTTCAAGAAATTACTGCCCGCGAACAGCGGCAACGACAAGGCCCGCGTCGACGGCTCCGGTTCCACCTTATCGCTCGACGACGTCGATACGGTTCAGGTGCCGGACGAGAAGACCGTTCGCCTGGCCCGGAAACAAGACCGCACGCCCGACGCGCCAGCGCCCACCGGCTTTGCCGACGGCGGCACGCTGATCGGCGAGGCCGCGAACGAGGCCGATGCCGCATCGGCCGAAGCCGCCCAGGCGCAGGCTCCCACGGGACGAGCGGGCTCGAACCCGGCGCGCCAGCAGCGGATCCTGGCGATCTTGCTGGCGGTCGTCGTGCTGCTTCTGTTGCTGGTGGCCGGCTCCGCGATTCTTCGCGCCGAGCGCCTCGCGCAGCAGGTGGCCGCCACCGGCCAGTCGATGATGCAGTCGCAGCGGCTTGCAAAGTCGATCTCCCAGGCTCTCGTCGGCAGCGCGCCCGCGTTCGTGGAAGTGAAGGACAGCGCCGACGACCTTTCGCGCCGCGTGCAGGGCCTGACGAACGGCGACGATGCCCTGCGCCTCGAGCGCGTGGGCAACCAGTACGACGAGGACATGGCCAAGATCAATCCGCTGGTCTCCCGTGCCGACGCCAGCGCCAAGGCCGTGCTGGCCCAGCGCCAGATCCTGACCCAGGTGGGTGCCGCCTTGCGCGACATCAACCAGCAATCGTCCGCGCTGCTCGAAATGACGGAAACCGTGGCATCGCTCAAGATGCAGCAGAACGCCACGCTGCCTGAAATTTCGGCCGCCGGCCAACTCGTGATGCTGACGCAGCGCATCGGCAAGTCGACCAACGAATTCTTTACGGTCGAAGGCGTGAACCCCGACGCCGTGTTCCTGCTCGGCAAGGACTTGAACACCTTCCAGGAAACCACGCGCGGCCTGCTAGACGGCAATGCGCAGCAGCGTTTCCCCGGCTCGAAAGACCCGCAGACGCGCCAGCAGCTCGAAGCCATTCTCAAGACCTACGAGCAGATGCGTACGCAGGCCTCCGCCATTCTGGGCAACCTGCAGGGCCTGGTGGCAGCGCGCGAAGCGCAGGCTTCGATCCTGACCGACAGCGAACCCCTGCGCAAATCGCTCGACGAGCTGCAGGACAAGCTGTCCGCCCGCACCGGCCTGGGCGCCGGAACGATCGTGATGCTTTTCGTGCTCTCGCTGGCCGCCCTGGCCCTTGCCGGCGCCATCGGTTTCGTGCAGGTGCGCGAAGGCCGTGAACGCGCCCTTGTGGCCGAACGCGAACGTCTCGCGGCCGAACAGGCCAGCGACGAGGCCGGCCGCATCAACAACGCCAACCAGGCCGCCATTCTTCGGCTGATGAACGAACTGCAGACAGTGGCCGAAGGCGACCTGACGCAGGAAGCCACCGTGACCGAGGACATTACCGGCGCCATCGCCGACTCGGTGAACTACACGGTGGAAGAACTTCGCCTGCTGGTGGGCAACGTGCAGAACACGGCAACCCGCGTGGCGCAGACCACGTCGCAGGTGGAAAGCACCTCGACCGAACTGCTTGCCGCTTCGACCGAACAGCTGCGCGAAATTCGCGAAACCGGCCAGTCGGTGCTGACCATGGCCGAGCGAATCAACGGCGTGTCCTCGCAAGCGCAAGAGTCCGCCACGGTGGCGCGCCAGTCGCTGGAAGCCGCATCGTCGGGCCTGCAGGCCGTGCAGAACGCCATCGGCGGTATGAACTCCATCCGCGACCAGATCCAGGAAACCTCCAAGCGCATCAAGCGCCTGGGCGAGTCCTCGCAGGAGATCGGTGAAATCACCGAACTGATCTCGGACATTACCGAACAGACGAACGTGCTGGCACTGAACGCCGCCATTCAGGCCGCATCGGCCGGTGAAGCCGGTCGCGGCTTCTCGGTGGTGGCGGAAGAAGTGCAGCGGCTGGCTGAACGCTCCGCAGACGCCACGCGCCAGATTTCGGCGCTGGTGAAGGCCATTCAGACCGACACGCAGGATGCGGTGGGCGCCATGGAGCGTTCCACGCAGGGTGTGGTCGAGGGGGCCAAGCTGTCCGACAATGCAGGTACCGCACTGACCGAGATCGACCGGGTGTCGCGCCGCCTTGCAGAGCTGATCGAGCAGATTTCGCAGTCCGCATCCCGCGAAGCCGATTCGGCCAACGTCGTGGCTGCCAACATCCAGCACATCTTTGCGGTGACCGAGCAGACCGGAGAAGGTACCCGTACCACGGCCCAGCAGGTGCGTGAACTTTCGCAAATGGCGGAAGAACTGCGCCGCTCGGTCGCCCGATTCAAGATTGCCTGACAAAAGTTAAGAACGGCGAGCATCCAACGTGTCGATTCAATCCCCTGCCACGGCCCCCATTGCCGGCAACGTGCCGGCCACCGAAGACCTCGGGCCGCTGGCCTGGGTGCTGGGAGAAATTCAGAAATCCCTCGATGGTGTGGGCAAGTCGTTGCGTCGCTTCGTGCGCGACGTGGGCAATGCCTCGGAGCTCGAGAGCGGCCCGCTGCAAATGGCCCGCCAGCAACTGCACCAATCCGTCGGTGCGCTGCAGATGGTCGGCAACACCGCGCCGGCGCTGGTGCTCGGCTCCATCGAGTTTGCGGTGCAGGGCTTCATTGCCGAGCCGCAGCGCTGCACCGACAGCGCAGTCCTGAAGATCGAGCGCGCCGGCTTTGCCGTCATCGATTTCCTCCACGCGCTGCTGGCCGGCAAGGCCGTGTCGTCGGTCGCGCTGTTCCCCCAATACCGCGACGTGCTCGAACTGGTCGGCAACGAGCGCGTGCATCCGGCGGATCTCTGGAGCGTTGCCTGGCGCTGGGTCGAAGTGCGACCCGCGCTGACCCAGGCCGCGCTGGCCTATGACCCGGCGGTGCGTTCGCGGCTCGATCGCGAAGTGCTGCAGCTGGTAAAGACTGGCGACCCGCAGGCCGCGCGTCGGCTGCAGGCCCTGTGCCTGGGGCTCGGGCGCGGTGCGCTGCTGCCCCGCGTGGCAAGTTTCTGGACTCTGGCCGCGGGCTTTTTCGAGGCCCTGGCGCTGGAGCTGATCCCCGCTGATCCCTATGTCAAGCGCGCCGCCTCGCGCGTGCTGCTGCAATACGCCACGTTTGCGCGCGGCGACAGCACGGTGTCCGACCGGCTGGGCCAGGACCTGTTGTTCTTCTGCGCGCAGGCCGTACCCGCCGCCGACTCCGATGAAGCCGCCACGCTGCGCACCGTGCGCGCGGCCTGGGGCGTCGCGGGCGAGCCGCGTGTCGACTACAGCGTAGAGCAGTTCGGCCGCTTCGATCCGCTGGTGCTGGCGCAGGCCCGCAAGCGCATCGAAACCGCCAAGGAAATGTGGTCGGCGCTTTCGGGCGGCGACGTCGGCCGCACGCGCCAGGTGGCAGACACCTTCGCGCAGCTCGGCGAGTCTCTGCAGAAGCTACATCCGCCCATCTTGCCGATGGTGGAAGCACTGACAAATGCGGTCGAAGCCTCGGTGCGTTCCGGCCAGCCGCCGGATACCGAACTTGCGATGGAAGTCGCCACTTCGGTGCTCTACCTCGAAGCCGCGCTTGAAGACCTTGATCCGAGCGACCCGCAGCTCACCTCCCGCACCCTCCAGCTGGCAGGCCGCATCGAGCGCGTGCGCGAAGGCGGGCATTCGGAGCCGCTCGAGCCCTGGATGGAGGACCTGTACCGACGCGTCAGCGATCGCCAGACCATGGGTACGGTGGTCGACGAACTCCGCAGCCACCTGAGCGAACTCGAAAAATCGCTCGACCAGTATTTCCGCCGCCCCGCAGAAAAGGGCCTGCTGCGCACCGTGCCGACTCAGCTGCTGCAGATGCGCGGCGTGTTCTCCGTGCTTGGCCTTGAGCAGGCCGCCCACACCGTCCAGCGCATGCGCGACGACGTCGAGCAGATGCTGGTGGGCAACGCCTCGCCAGTGGAAGAGATGCAGAGCTTCGACGCGCTCGGCAACAACCTGGGCGCGCTGGGTTTCCTGATCGACATGCTGGGCTACCAGCCCGCGCTGGCCAAGCGCCTGTTCGTGTTCGACCAGGAAGCCGGCGAACTCAAGCCGCTGATGGGCCGACAGGCCACCGACGCCCCCACCGCGGACGTCGCGGCTCCGGGCGCTGCCGCCACCCCCTCCGATGGCGTGCTCAGCATCGAGGAAGTCGACGCCCAGATTGCCTCCAAGCTTGCCGCCCTCGCCACGCCCAACCGCAAGGCGAAGGTCTCGCCCATCGAGGAATTCAGCCGCAAGGCCGACAGCTGGACGAACAAGATCACCGGACCCTCGGCGCTGCCCGACACCGAAGTCACCGAGCTCGAAGAAGACGATCTGCAGAACATCTTCCTCGACGAAGCGCGCGAGGTGGTGCAAAACGGCCTGGCCGCGATCGACGAGCTCGGCAGCCACCCGGACGACACCGAGGAACTCACCATCCTACGGCGTGCCTTCCACACGCTGAAGGGCAGCTCGCGCATGGTCGGCCTGACCGACTTCGGCGACGCCGCCTGGTCCCTGGAGCAGGTGCTCAACACCTGGCTCGCCGACCAGCGCGACGCCACGCCCGATCTGCTCGTCGGCACCCGCAAGGCGATGGAGGAATTCAGCCAGTGGGTCGAAGCTATTGCTTCGGGCTCGCAGCACGGGTGGAAGTCGTCGCACTTCAGCCGCGTGGCCGATGCCCTGCTGGCGGGCGAGCCCGTGCCCGCCATGCCGGCGCGCGTTTCCGATGCGGAAGCCCTGGCCGTGGCCGCGCGCCACATTGCCGCGGAGCCGCCGGCGGTCGCCCCGCTGCCCCTGCCGGAACTCCCGGAGCTGCCCGATCTTTCGCTCACCGCCGTGGCGCCGGAGCCCGCACCCGCTGCCGCGTTCGAGTGGCCGCCCACGGAGGCACCGCAAGAGGCCGCCACGCCTGAAGCCGAAGACGACTTCACGTCGACCGACTTCCTCGACTTCGAATCCAAGCCACTCCCGGCTGACGAGCCTGTCTGGACCGACGTCGAGAAGTTCGATTTTCCGGAACTCGCCATCAAGACTGAGACCCCGGCGCTGCCCCAGGCCGAAGTCGCCGATGAGCCGGCGACTGAGCCTGTGGCCGAGTTGCCTGTCCTGGACGGCCTGCCCGAGCTCGAATGGGCGTCCGAGCCGGCGCCGGTGGTTGCCGAAGAGCCCGTTCCAGTGGCTGCGGAAGTCCCGCCGGCCGAAGAGCTCGTGGAAGTGCCGGCTTTGCAGCTGGCGCCCGAAGAGCCTGCCGAGCTTGCGATAGACGAAGCCCCCGCCATGGCCGACGAAGCCGTGGCCGAAGAAGCCGCGCAGCCCGAGACCCGGGAGCCCGTCGAAGTGGCCGAAGTGGCCGCCGCCTCGAGTGCCGAAGACCAGGTCAAGGTCATCGGTCCGCTGCGCATCGGCATCGCGCTCTACAACGTCTACCTCAACGAAGCCGACGAATGGTCCAGGCAACTGGCCACCGAAGTTGGCGAGTGGGCACTTGAATCCCACGAGCGGCTGCCCGATTCGACCATTGCGCTGGCCCATTCGCTGGCCGGCAGTTCGGCCACGGTCGGCTTCCACAGCCTCTCGGGCATGGCGCGCCTTCTCGAAGCCGCGCTGCAGCATCTGCAGATGCAGGGCAGCGGCTCGCGCGAGCAGGGTGTTGTGCTGGTTGCCGCGGCCGACGAGCTGCGCCGCCTGCTGCACCAGTTTGCCGTCGGCTTCCTGCGCGAACCCTCCGAAGGCACGCTCCAGGCTTTGCGCGACATCGCCGCGGCGCCCATGCCGGCCGAAGCTGCCGCGCGCATCGAAACCCGTCCTCACCAGCACATGGCGGCTGCCGACGGCATGGCCGACGTGGCGCTGGACGATTCCGAAGACGCCATCGACATGGCCGACGCGGTCGACGTCGATCTGTTCCCGATCTTCGAAGAAGAAGCGCAGGAACTGCTGCCCCAGCTGGGCCAGGCGCTGCGCCAGTGGGCCCACCACCCCGACGACAACGCGCCGCGCGCCTCCGTGCTGCGCACGCTGCACACGCTCAAGGGCAGCGCCCGGCTGGCCGGCGCCATGCGCCTTGGCGAGCGCGCGCACCGCATGGAATCCGAGATCGAAGCCCTGGGCACCCAGGGCGGTGCCGACCGGGTCGAAATCGAAAAGCTGCTCACGCGCCTTGACGCGCTTCAGGCCACGTTCGACGCACTGCGCGCCGCGGACGATGCCACCCAGGCCGAAGTGGCCCAGCTGGTGGCCGTGGCATCCGCCACCTCGCCGGGCGTCCAGCTGGTGCAGGTTCCCGCCGAAACCGGCGTGTCGGCCAACGACGAAGTAGTGGCTTCCGTTGACGACGGCGAAAGCTCCGCATCCGCCCCGGCAGCGGCCGCAGTGCCATCGCTCCTGCCGCGCCCCGCGCCCGCGCTGCTCACGCCGCTGCGCGCGGTGTCGAGCCAGGCGGTGCGCATTCGCACCCAGCTGCTCGACCGCTTGGTGGCGCAGACCGGCGAGGTCATCATCACGCGCTCGCGCCTGGAGGCCGAGCTGGGCCAGCTGCGCGGTTCGCTGTCCGATCTGACCGGCAACCTCGACCGCCTGCGCCAGCAGCTGCGCGACATCGAGGTGCAGGCCGAAAGCCAGATGCAGTCCCGCCTCGCGCAGGCCAAGGATTCGCAGCAGAGCTTCGACCCGCTCGAGTTCGACCGCTTCACCCGCGTGCAGGAACTCACGCGCATGATGGCCGAGTCGGTGAACGACGTGGCCACCGTGCAGCGCACGCTGCAAAAGACGGTGCAGGCGACGGAAGACGACCTCAGCGTGCAGGCGCGCCAGACGCGCGAACTGCAGCGCGGCCTGCTGCGCACGCGAATGGTGGAGTTCGAAGGCATTTCCGACCGCCTCTACCGCGTGGTGCGCCAGGCGTCCAAGGACACCGGCAAGCAGGTGCGCCTGGACATCGTCGGCGGCTCGATCGAAATGGACCGCGGCGTGCTCGACCGGATGACACCGGCCTTCGAGCACCTGCTGCGCAATTGCGTGGCACACGGCATCGAAGACCCGGCCGCGCGCGAAAAGGCCGGCAAGGACGCCAACGGCCTGATCGTGATCGACCTGCATCACGAAGGCAACGACGTCTCCGTGAGCTTCCGCGACGACGGCGCCGGCCTGGACAACCAGCGCATTGCAGAGCGGGCCCGCACGCTGGGCCTGCTGGCAGCGGACCAGGAACTGTCGCCCGAGGAAGCCACCGAGCTGATCTTCAAGCCCGGTTTCTCCACCGCTGGCCAGGTCTCCGAACTGGCGGGCCGGGGCATCGGCATGGACGTGGTGCGCTCGCAGATTGCGGCGCTCGGCGGCCGCATCGAAACGCACAGTACGTCCGGCCAGGGCACCACCTTCAAGCTGGTGCTGCCGCTCACCACCGCCGTGACGCACGTGGTAATGCTGCGCGCCGGCGACGTGTCGATCGGCGTGCCGTCCAACCTGGTCGAGCTGGTGCAGCGCGTGAGCAGCACCGAACTCGAAGCGGCCTACCTGCACAACAGCCATCCGTTCGGCAGCGAACAGGTGCCGTTCTACTGGGCGGGTGCACTGCTGCAGGCTTCGGCGCGCAGCGAGCACCCCACCGCCAAGAACAACACCGTCGTGATCGTGCGAAGCGCGGCGCAGCGTGTGGGCCTGCATGTGGACGAAGTGCTGGGCAACCAGGAAGTCGTGGTCAAGAACCTCGGGCCGCAGCTTGCGCGCCTGCCGGGTCTGGCCGGCATCTCGGTGCTGGCTTCGGGCGCGGTGGCGCTGATCTACAACCCGGTGGCGCTGGCCGCGGTGCATGGCGAACAGGCCCGGCTGCGCCAGGCTGCCGCGCTGGTGGCGCCTGCGCACGGCTCCGCCGGTGCCGAGCAGGGCGGTGTGCCGCACGAACCGTTGCCGGTGCTGGCGCCGCCGGTGCCGCAGGTTCCGCTGGTGCTGGTGGTCGACGACTCCATCACCGTGCGCCGCGTGACGCAGCGCCTGCTGCAGCGCGAAGGCTATCGCGTGTCGCTTGCGGCCGACGGTCTGCAGGCACTCGAACGGCTCCAGCAGGAGCGCCCGGCCGTGGTGCTGTCCGACATCGAGATGCCGCGTATGGACGGCTTCGACCTCGCACGCAACATCCGCGCGGACGACTCGATGGCGGGGCTGCCGATCATCATGATCACCTCGCGCATTGCCGAGAAGCACCGCGACTACGCCCGCACGCTGGGTGTGAACCACTACCTCGGCAAGCCCTACTCGGAAGAGGAACTGCTGCGCCTGGTGCGTGCGTACACGAGCGAACCGGCGCTCGCCGCCGCAGCCTGAAGCATTGCCACCCAAAAACAAAGGGGCCTTCGGGCCCCTTTGTTATTTTTGCAGCGCCTTGGCACGTGCCACGCCGTAGCGCTGCAGCGTCTTTTCGCGCGCCTCGGCGTGGTCTACAACCGGCTTCGGATAGTTCTCGCCCAGCTTGATGCCTGCCGCTTCCAGTTCCACCGGCGAAGCCGTCCAGGGCGCGTGGATCGCCGCATTCGAGAGTCCCGCCAGCTGCGGCAGGTAGCGCCGGATGAACTTGCCTTCCGGATCGAAGCGCTCGCTCTGCGTCACCGGGTTGAAGATTCGGAAGTAGGGCTGCGCATCGCAGCCGCTGGAGCTGGCCCACTGCCAGCCACCGTTGTTCGACGCCAGTTCGAAGTCGTTCAGGTGCAGCGCAAAGTAGCGCTCGCCGCGCCGCCAATCCAGCCCCAGGTCCTTGCAGAGGAAACTCGCCACCACCATGCGCAGCCGGTTGTGCATGTATCCGCTCTGGTTGATCTGCAGCATGGCGGCGTCCACCAGCGGGTAGCCGGTGCGGCCTTGGCACCAGGCTTCGAACAGCTGGTCGGCATGCTTGCCGTGGTGCCACTGGATCTTGTCGTACTCGGGCCGGAAGCTCTTCGATTCGCCGCCCGAATGCACGTGCGGGAAGTGCGCCAGGATCTGGAAGTAGAACTCCCGCCAGATCAGCTCGCTGAGCCAGGTCGCCGCGCCCGCATCGCCCTGCAGCGAAAGCTGGTGCGCGACCCCTGCCAGCTGCCGCACCGACACCGTGCCGAAGCGCAGGTGCACGCCCAGATAGCTCGGCCCCCGGACCGCCGGAAAGTTGCGAGCCGCGTCATAGCGGTCGATGCGCTGGAAAAAATCTTCGAACAACGCCGCCGCGCCGCTGGTGCCGGTCGGGATTTCGAGCTCCGAAAGATTGCTCTTCTGGAAGCCGATTTCCTCCAGCGTCGGCACTGGCCCGCGGTAGGCTCCGGGCGGCGGCGCCAGCGCGTCGGCGTGGGTGCGAACCGGGTAGGACTTCAGGAAGAAGGAATCCACCTTGGCCAGCCAAGCCCGCTTGTAGGGCGTGAACACGGTGTAAGGCTGGTCCGTCTTGTTCAGCAGCTCGTCGCGGTCGAAAACGGTGGAATCCTTGAAGGTGTGAAAGCTCACGCCCGCATTGGCCAGGGCGCCGAGCACCTGGGCATCGCGCGACAGGGCGTCGGGCCCGTCGTCGCGGTTGGCAAAGACGGCCTGCACGTCCAGTTCGTGCGCCAGCGCCGGAATTTCGTCGACCGCGGCGGCGTGCCGCACGATCAACCCGCCGCTGAGCGCCTGCAGCTCGGCGTCGAGCTCCACCAGCGATTCGCGGATGAATTCCACCCGCCGGTCGATGCGGGGAAGGGGGTCCAGAATGGCCCGGTCGAACACGAAAACGCACACCACCTGCCGGCAGGCCCGCAGGGCCTGGTAGAGCGCCGCGTTGTCGTCCACGCGAAGGTCGCGGCGAAACCACATGAGCCCTTTGGGATAGGTCTTGTCGACGGCCAGTAAAATCGGCGGCATATGGCTGCCGATTCTGCCCCGATGAACCTCACGCATCATTTCCTGATTGCGATGCCGGGGATGGAAGATAAAACTTTCAACCGCAGCGTCGTCTACCTCTGCGAGCACAGCGAGCGCGGCGCGCTGGGCTTGGTCATCAACAAGCCCAGCGACCTCAACCTGAAGGATCTGTTCGAGAAGATCGAACTGCACCTCGTGCGCCCCGAACTTGGCAACGCGCCCGTCTTCCAGGGCGGGCCGGTGCAGACCGAACGCGGCTTCGTGCTGCACGAGCCGGTGTTTTCCCATGCCGAAAAGCCCGAGGAATCGGTCTATGCCTCGACCATGACCATTCCCGGCGGGCTCGAAATGACCACCTCCAAGGACGTGCTGGAAGCCCTGGCCACCGGCGCCGGGCCGCGAAAGGTGTTGGTTTCGCTGGGCTATTCGGCCTGGGGCGAGGGCCAGCTCGAGTCCGAACTGGCTGAAAACAGCTGGCTCACCGTGAGCGCCGACCCGGCCGTGATCTTCGACACCCCGGTCGAGCAGCGCTACGACAAGGCGCTGCTGTTGCTGGGCCTGGAAGCGTGGACGCTGTCGCCGGAAGCGGGACACGCGTGATGGCCGCTGCCATGCCCGACGCGCCCCAACCCTCCGCTTCTTCTTCCGTTCCCGTTCCTGTTGCCGTTCCCTCGCACTTCCAGAGCTTCCTGGCCTTCGACTTCGGCCTGAAGCGCACCGGCGTCGCGAGCGGCAACCGGCTGCTGGGCACCGCCACCCCCCAAGCCACCATCAAGGCCGAGGGCGATGCGCGTTTTGCGCTGGTCGAGGCCCGCATCAAGGAATGGCAGCCCGACGCGCTGGTGGTCGGCGTGCCCTACCACCCCGACGGCGCCCCACACGAGAACACCCGCCGCGCACAGAAGTTCGCGCGCCAGCTGCGTGGGCGCTTCAATCTGCAGGTGTTCGAGGTCGATGAGCGCTACAGCACGACCGAGGCGTTGGCCTCCGGCGCCCGCGACGCCGATGCCGCCTCCGCCTGCATCATCCTGGAACAATTCTTGAGGAGCATCCCGTGAGTTCAATACCCGATGCCGAAGCGCTCTACAAAGAGCTGCTGAAAGGCGTGAAAGCGCTGATGCGCCCCCAAAGCAAGCTGGTGGGCATCACTTCCGGCGGCGCCTGGCTGGTCGAACGCCTGCAAAAAGACCTGGGCCTGCCCGGTGCGCCCGGCGTGATCTCCTCGGCCATGCACCGCGACGACTTCGCGCGCCGCGGCCTCTCGGCCAGCGCGCAGACCTCGCTGCCTTTCGACGTGAACGGATGCGACGTGCTGCTGCTGGACGACGTGCTCTACACCGGCCGCACGATCCGCGCGGTGCTCAACGAGCTGTTCGACTTCGGCCGCCCGGCCTGTGTGCGGCTTGCCGTGCTGGTCGACCGCGGTGGGCGCGAACTGCCAGTGGCGGCCGATTTCGCGGCCGCGAAACTCACGCTGCCGGACACGCAGCTGCTTGCGCTGGCGCGTGCAGACGACGGGGCCTTCAGCCTCAAGGTCGAGGAGAACCGCTGATGCTCTACAAGCGAAATCCGCAGCTCAACAAGAACGGCGAGCTGATTCACCTGCTGTCGATCGAGGGCCTGCCCAGGGACATCGTCACGCACATTCTCGACACCGCAGCCAACTTCACCAGCGTGAGCGACCGCGAGGTCAAGAAGGTGCCGCTCTTGCGCGGCAAGAGCGTGTTCAACCTGTTCTTCGAAAACAGCACCCGCACCCGCACCACCTTCGAGATTGCGGCCAAGCGCCTGTCGGCCGACGTCATCAACCTGGACATTGCGCGCTCCTCGGCCACCAAGGGCGAGTCGCTGCTCGACACCATCGCCAACCTGAGCGCGATGGCGGCCGATCTGTTCGTGGTGCGGCACAGCGAATCGGGCGCGCCCTACCTCATCGCGCAGCATGTGGCGCCCCACGTGCACGTGGTGAACGCCGGCGACGGCCGCCACGCGCACCCTACGCAGGGGCTGCTCGACATGTACACGATCCGCCATTACAAGAAAGACTTCTCGAACCTCACGGTCGCCATCGTCGGCGACGTGCTGCATTCGCGCGTGGCGCGCTCCGACATCCATGCGCTCACCACGCTGGGGTGCGCCGAAGTGCGCGTGGTCGGCCCGAAGACTCTCGTGCCCGGCGACATGGCCGGCATGGGCGTGCGCGTGTGCCACACGCTCGAAGAGGGCATCAAGGACTGCGACGTCATCATCATGCTGCGCCTGCAGAACGAGCGCATGAGCGGCGCGCTGCTGCCCTCGTCGCAAGAGTTCTTCAAGACCTACGGCCTTACGCCCGAGAAGCTGCAATTGGCCAAGCCGGATGCCATCGTCATGCACCCAGGGCCGATCAACCGCGGCGTGGAGATCGACTCTGCCGTGGTCGACGGAAAGCAGAGCGTGATCCTGCCCCAGGTCACCTTCGGCATTGCCGTCCGCATGGCAGTGATGAGCATCGTCGCAGGAAACGAAGCATGAGCAGAACACTGATTACCAACGGCCGCGTGGTCGACCCCGCATCAGGCACCGACAAGAAAACCGACATCGCCATTGCCGACGGCAAGATCGCCGGCATCGGCCTCGTGCCGGCCGGCTTCAAGGCCGACCGCACCATCGATGCCGCGGGCTGCATCGTCGCACCCGGCCTGGTCGACCTGGCGGCACGCCTGCGTGAGCCCGGCTACGAACACGAAGGCATGCTCGAAAGCGAAATGGCCGCGGCCATTGCGGGCGGCGTGACCAGCGTCGTGTGTCCGCCCGACACCGACCCGGTGCTCGACGAGCCCGGCCTGGTCGAGATGCTCAAGTTCCGCGCCGAAAAACTGCAAGGCGCGCGTCTGTTCCCGCTCGGCGCGCTCACGCGCGGCCTGGCCGGCGGCGTGCTCACCGAAATGGCCGAGCTCACCGAGGCCGGCTGCATCGGTTTCAGCCAGGCCGACGTGGCGCTGGCTGACACCCAGGTGCTGCAGCGCGCGCTGCTCTACGCCAGCACCTTCGGCTACACCGTGTGGCTGCGCCCGCAAGACCGCGATCTGGGCAAGGGCGTGGCCGCCAGCGGTCCGCTTGCGACGCGGCTCGGTCTTTCGGGTGTGCCGGTGTCGGCGGAAACCATTGCCATCTTCACCATCATCGAGCTCATGAAGAGCACCGGCGCGCGCGTGCACCTGTGCCGCATTTCCAGTGCCGCGGGCGTGGCGCTGGTGCGTGCGGCCAAGGCGCAAGGCCTGCCGCTCACCTGCGACGTCAGCATCAACTCGCTGCACCTGGCCGACACCGACATCGGCTTTTTCGACAGCCGCGCGCGCCTCAATCCGCCTTTGCGCCAGCAGGGCGACCGCGATGCGCTCTCGGCCGCGCTGGCCGACGGCACCATCGACGCGCTGGTGTCCGACCACACGCCCGTCGAGGCCGACGCCAAGACGCTGCCCTTTGCCGAAGCCGAACCCGGCGCCACCGGGCTCGAACTGCTGCTGCCGCTCGCGCTGCAATGGGGCGAGCGCAGCGGTGCCGGGCTGTCGCGCGCGCTGGAGGTCATCAGTTCCGCGCCGGCAAAGCTATTGACAGCCGCCGACGCGGCCACCGGCATCGGCCGGCTCTCCGAGGGCGGCGTGGCCGACCTGTGCGTCTTCGACCCCGCCATCGAATGGCAGGTGCAACCCGAGGCGCTCAGGAGCCAGGGCAAGCACACGCCGTTCGCCGGCTATCCGCTGCTGGGCCGCGCGCGCCATACCCTCGTCGCGGGCCGCGTGGTCCATGGCTGAATAAAAAGAGGGCCCCCGTCTCGATGGTTCATTCGCTGAAGGCTTGCTGGCGCCTGCTGCACGCGGTGGGGCACGCACTCGGCGGCTGGTGGACGATCCGCTTCGCCTTTCCGGGCCTCTCGCCGCAAGAGCGCAACCTGCGCGTGCAGCAATGGTCTCGGCGCCTGCTCGAGATCATGGGCGTCACGCTCAAGGTGCAGGGCACCCCACCGGGAGACGGGCCGGTGCTGCTCATCTGCAATCACCTCTCGTGGCTCGACATCACCGCCATCCACGCCGCGTGCCATGTGCGCTTTGTCTCCAAGTCGGGCGTGAAGCACTGGCCGCTCATCGGCACGCTCTCAACCGGCGCGGGCTCGCTCTACATCGAGCGTGAGCGCCGGCGCGACGCGATGCGCGTGGTGCACCACATGACCGAGGCGCTGCAGGACGGCGACCGCATCGGGGTGTTCCCCGAAGGCACCACCAGCGACGGCAACGGGCTGCTGCCCTTTCACGCCAACCTGTTGCAGGCCGCCATTTCTTCCGGCGCACCCGTGCTGCCCGCCGCGCTGCGCTTTGCCGACGCGGCCACTGGTGAAACCAGCCAGGCGCCGCGCTACATCGACGACGACAACCTGCTGACCTCGCTCTGGAACACGCTGCGCGCGCCGCCTCTGCTGGCCATCGTGCGCTTTGGCGAACCGCAGCCATCGCTTGGACGCGAGCGCCGCGCATGGGCTCTGGCGCTGCGTGAAGACGTGCAACAACTGCGCCACGACACCCACTGACTCAGCCGTGTGCAGCTGCAAGAGCGCAAAAAAAAGCGCTCCCGGAGGAGCGCTTAACGACGCACGAATGCGCCGTGAGGAGGAATCTGGATTCGTTGGTCTTGCCCTTGTTCTTCAAAGAATACCGAAGACCTTCAGGCCGATGATCACGACCAGTGGCACTCCGCAGAGCCAGAGGATGATGCTTTTCATGATCGGCATCTCCGTAGAGTAGATAGGTCTCTACATTGACCAAGCGCGCGGCCCCCACATGCGGGAGAAACCAGTCCGTGCGCGTGGGCGGGTGCCTACAGCTCCAGCTGCGGATTCCCGCTGGTACGCAGGGCCTGGAACGCCAGCGCGAGCGTATCGAGCAGTAGTAAAAAGTAAGTAAACGACGACAAGAGAACCTACCGGTAAGCCCTAAGCGTGCCAGCAACACTACTCGCCAAGGGGCTGTGCAACCGCATCGGAATTCGGCGCCCATAATCCGCCTGCGGTACGCCAGAGCCGCGTCAAACCCAAGGCTCCGGGTCTACAGGAAGCGAGCCAGCCATCTTGCATTTCTGGCATTTGCGGGACGACACCATGAGCGTGATGCACATGTTTCTACCGGCATCCGAACCTGCGCGCAGTGAGGCTCTGGCGCAGTTTCTGAGAACACACCACATACCGCGCCGCCTCGTGAGAGGCCTCGGGCGCAAAGACCTGGGCGAGCAGACCGGACCCGCCGCACTGGTCGGTCCACCGCAACGCCAGCAACAGGCATCGCAGGACGTGCAGACGCCGTTTGCACCGGAGAGTTAACGCCTTGTGGGGCTTCGACAGGAATCGCAAACAGGGGCCTAGCCCCAGAGGAGAGGGCGCTTTCGTTGGTGCCTGGCGAGGCGAGGCACCCGAATCTCGATCCCGCTTGGCTGGCGAGTCGCTCGCCGTGGTTGCAGCGGCTATGGCCGAATGACGACTGCGCTGGTCTTCAATGCAAGGTGGGGACGCCCGGAAGTGCCTTGACGCGGCATATGCAGAGCAACCTAACTTTCGTCACTTACCTTTCCGTCCAGAACCGCCTAGATTCAGTTGCTTGAGTACCGTCGAGTCGAATCAACCTCCCCCGCATGGCGTTCCCGCGCCTGCGCGGCGGCCGCGCGCCATTCTGGTGGTGGACGATCACGATCTCGTACGCTTGGGCGTGCGCGCACTGCTGCAGGCACAGTCCTCTCCATCCGGCGAAACGGTTGAAGTCCTGGAGGCCGGCAACCTTGCCGAGGCCTTGGCGTTGTATGAAAGAGCCCAGGATGGCATCGCCCTGGTGTTACTGGATCTTGCCTTGCCCGATACACAGGGCCTGAGCGGCCTGGCGGATTTTCACGCCCGCTATCCTGCCGCTCGCATCGTCGCCATTTCGGGGTCCGGCACTACCTCCATTGCTCAGTCCACGATCGCCCAGGGCGCGCTGGCATTGGGCGCCAGCGCCTTCATTTCCAAGTCGGCGAACCTCAAGGAGGTGGTGAGTTTCATCCGGGCCTGTGGGCTGCTCGGGAGCGACGCGGTAGACGGCTTGCCTTGCCCTTCGACCGCCATCCGGCCCCCCGCGAAACCCTCCCATGGCCGCGCTTGGCAGGCGCTTGCGCCACGGCAATTACAAGTGCTTCAGTGGGTGCTGGAAGGCAAGACCAACAAGGAGATCGCCGAGGCAGCGAGTCTTACCGAAGGCACCGTGAAGAACTACGTGTCGACCATCTTCTTGCTGTTTGGTGTGCGCTCGCGCGCGCAATTGATCAGTAGCTTGCGGTAAGCCCAGTCCGCAGGGGCAACATACAAATACATGCGGGAGACAACTCCTGCGGGGAGGCAATTCGATGAGCGCCATCGTGTCGAAGCATCTGGCCGTCGATGCCAAGCTGAGGCTGCGCATATTGCGCGAGCACGTGGCTTCGGTTTATGCCGGTCACAGCACAGCGGTTCTGGCCCATTTCGGCTTTGCGGCCGCGCTGGCCATCTTCAGCTACTCGCGTCTCGCCCATCCATGGTTGTTGTACTGGCTGCTCGTTCTTGCCGCCGTGGACTTGTACGCGCTGCTGGCACCGCGCTGGACCCCTGCCACGCCGATGTCCGACAGCCCCTATTGGGCGCGCAAGTACGCCCGCTTGGTCACCATGGTCAGCGTCGCGACGGCTCCGGCGCCCTTGTTCCTTGTGTCGACGACGGATCTGGTCATGACCACCGTGTTCACGGTCGTCATCATCGGCAGTTGGACACGGGCCGTGCAGGCACGATGGCCTCTGAAGCCGGCCATGTTCGGGTATGGCATTCCCATGATGACGGGTCTTATCGCGGCCCTGGTCTGGCATGGCAGCGCCCTGAACTGGTTCCTCGCCGGATTCGGAATTGTCAACCTGATACTCACCCTTCGCGCCGGCTTGCAGGAGAACAGGCGGTTGACCGAATCGCTGATCCTGCGCTTTGAGAACGAGGCCTTGGCCGCTCGCCTGAGCGAGCAAATCGCTGCAACCGAACGAGCCAGCGCCGAAAAGACCCGCTTCCTGGCCACCGCCAGTCACGATCTGCGTCAGCCAATGCACGCCATCGCATTGTTCGGCGCCGCGCTGGAAAACGCCCTGCACGACCGCCCCGAAGGGGAAAACGCCGAGCGCCTGATGCGGGCAGTCGATACCCTGGGCGCGTCGCTGAACACCATGCTCGACGTTTCCCGTCTCGATGCCGGAGTGGTGGTGCCCGAGCCATGTGCTCTGGAACTCGACGCGCTGTTTCGCCCGCTCAATCACACCTTCTCGGCGCAGGCAGACCACAAGAATTTGCAGTTGCGCATTCGCGCCAGCGGGCTGTGGGTGCGCAGCGACCCGCAACTTCTGTATCGCATGCTTTCGAATCTTGTCGACAACGCGTTGAAGTACACGCGACACGGTGGCGTGACCGTCACGGCACTTGTGCGTGGCGATTCGGTGTGGATCGAAGTGAGAGACACCGGCATCGGTGTTGCACCCGGACAGCTGGAACGCATCTTCGAGGAGTTCTATCAAATCGGCAACCCGGGACGCGACCGCTCCCGAGGTCTGGGCATCGGGTTGTCGATCGTGCAGCGCCTGTCCCAGTTGCTTGCTCATCCGGTGCAAGTGCGTTCGCGCCCAGGCCGCGGTACACGCTTTCGCCTGCTGGTGCCGAGGGCCGAGGCAACATCGGAATCGCCCACGGATCTCTTGCTCCAGGATCTCGAATCGCCCGTGCGTCATCGCTTCGCCGTACCGGATCTGCGCGGCCGCATCCTGTTGATCGACGACGAGTTGGAAATCAGGCAAGCCATGGCGGCGCTGCTGGGCGCCTACTCCCTCGATGTGGTGGCCGTGGCCAACGAGGTCGCGGCAGCCGAGGTGTTGTCGCATCCTGATGCACAGGCGAAGCCGTTCGCACTGTTGCTGTGCGACTTCCGCCTGGCTGACGGAGTGGACGGACTCGATGTCGGCCTGCGCCTGCGGGAACGCTTTCAGCTCGATGCACCGCTGCTTCTGATCACGGGCGAAACTTCGCCCGAGCGGCTGCAGCGTGTGCGCGCCTCGGGCGTACCTGTGCTGTTCAAGCCCGTGAGCGCCGCGACGCTCCTGCAAGCCATGGCTGAACTCGCGCCCGCAGGCCGTCGGCGTTTGCCCTGAGCGCAACAAGTGACTTTAGACACTGCGTGTTGGTGTCTGCCTTCTCCTAGATTTGCATCGGGCCGGATGTCGGCCTTTTTGACAAGCAACAGGGAGATCGTATGAATAGAAATCCATGGGCGATCGGAGCGGGGATCGCTTCCATCGCGGCGGTAATGGCGGCATGCGGAGGCGGAGGAGGAGGCAATGGTGGCGGCGGTTTTCCAATCATGCCCGCCGCACCTGCTCCGGAGCCCGCACCATCCTCTTCACCACCTCCGCCGCCACCGGCGCCAGCCCCTGCACCGGCATCGGCAACGAGCTCGGCCCCTTGTACGAACGAAGCGGATTTCCATGCCGGAACCGCGCGGGACTACGAAGAACGAACGACGATTTCCGGGCAATCTCCCACGGTGGGCCGAACCGTCGAAACAGTTGGCGAACGCAAGTCGTTTGCCGGTGTCACGCCTGTGACCGTCAAGGTCGAACCCCACGATACCGCCGGCAATCCATCGCCTGCCGCCGAGAACTATCACGACCTGATCAATGGCAGCGTGGTCTCATACGGGTCGATTGCGCAAGTCGCGACTCAAGTCATCACAGTGACGTTCGATCCACCAGTGGGCGGCCCGGTGGACATGCAGCCAGGACAAGTGGCAAGTGGCAGCTACAAGATCAAGACTGTTGCCGTCAGTACGGCGGATGGGTCAAAGATCGAGACTGAGTACCCCGTGTCGCGAGACCTGACCTATGTTGGCCGCGAAACTTTGCAAACGGAGATGGGCGCTTTCAACGCTTGCAAGTTCACGAACAGGCAAACCACAGGTACGGGTGACACGTCCTCCGTCACGACCTTCACCACATGGGTCGCTGCCGAAGGAGCATATCGGGGTCAGTTGCTCAAGATCCATACGCGTCCAGAAGGAGGCTCCCGGCCCGAGTTCACAACAGAGCGGATCAAGATGACCTACACGCCGAAGTAGCGTTCGCTCGCGCCCAGCAGGCCATGGCGGGGACAACCTTGCATCACGCAGCAAGTGACTTTAGCCACTTACAGGTCGTCTGGCTTTCCGCCTAAATTTGCACGGGGCCCGATCTCGGCCCTTTGCCAACCAACAGGGAGGAACGCATGAAAAAACCAATGGGTGCGGCACACCAGCGCCCACTTTCAAACTCGGTCACGGAGCGGTCAGCGCCGCGCCCCACGTCTTCGCAATACATGAGATTTCCGACAGTCGCGGCGGTGGCCGGGCTCTTGACTCTTGCGGGTTGTCAGAACATGCCCGCTCTCGACATGCAAATGGGCAGCCAGTCGGCCAAGACCATGGCAACGGGCAGCGCGGCAGGGTCGGCCACTGCCGGCGAAAGCAGCCAGCTCGAGCGCTGCGAGTCGCCGCTCGGCACGGTTTCGCTGATCGAGAACGTGAACTCCGGCTGGTACACCATCCTCACCGGCGAATACCGCCTGCCGCCCACGGCCAACCTGCTGCGCCTCCTGGTTCAGCAGTCGAACTGTTTCGTGGTGGTCGAGCGCGGCGCGGCCGGCATGAACGCCATGACGCGCGAGCGCGCACTGCAGCAGTCGGGCGAAATGCGCGGCGGCAGCAACTTCGGCCGCGGCCAGATGGTGGCGTCCGACTACGGCCTCTCACCCGAGATCGTGTTCAGCAACAGCGATGCCGGCGGGATCGGCGGTGCGCTGGGCGGCCTGGTGGGCGGGGGACGGGGCCTCGCGATTGCCAAGCTGGGCGCAAGCATGCAGACCAAAGAAGCCAGCGCGCTGCTCACGCTCATCGACAACCGCTCGGGCGTGCAGGTCGCGGCCGCGGAGGGCAGCGCTTCCAAGACCGACTTCGGCGCCTTCGGCTCGGTGTTCGGCGCCCGCGCCGGCGGCAATCTCGGCGGCTATACAAACACGGCGCAAGGCAAGGTGATTGCAGCGGCGTTCATGGACGGCTTCAACCAGATGGTTCGCTCGCTGCGCAACTACAAGGCGCAGACGGTGCGCGGCCAGGGCCTCGGCGGCGGTGGCCGGCTGGGCGTGGACGGCGGAATGGCGCCTTCGCCGACTTCGGCGCCGTCCGCATCCAATCGCAGCAGGAAGTAGTCTCGACGGACCGATGCTGTCGGAGATTTTGTCATCCCATTACTCCACGCGCCGATTGAATCGTGAGCCACGGGTGGAAGCTGACGCTGTGATGGTCGGCTGCAGATCCTGCCGGCCGTGTGGCACAAGCCGCTGGCGAGTTTCTATCCCTGTTGGCGCCGACCGAAAACTGTCCGCCTGAACCCGGGTCTGCCGGTCTCGAAGTGGCTGTGGGCGCCGATAAACGACACCGAAGTACCGGCGTGAGCCGCGCCCGAACAAGATTAGCGCGTTCGAGGCGGAGCTGGGGCAGGCATTGACGGCCGATGCCCGACGACCCAAGCACGAGCGGCGCACGGCCCGCGCGCTGCACGCCGAGAACAAGGCCGCGGGCTACGCCGGCAGCTACTCGGCCGTCACCGACATCGTTCGGGCCTGGCGCCAGGGCGAGGGGCAATCGGTCAACGTCACGGCCTACGTTCCCTTGAACTTCGACCCTGGCCGCTACGCTGGCTGCGCGGTTCGCAGTCGCTGCGCCACTCCGTGTCATCGCGTGAGCCGCGTACCAACGTCTTCCCGCGAGGCGGTATCAAGGCCTCGTGCACCCATGCGCAAGACACCACGAAGCGGCGCCCCTAGGATCATTTCACCGTGATCCCAATGACCTTCAAGCCCCTTCACCGCATGTCTTCCACGCCCTTCGTCCAGCGCTCGCCTGCGCCCGCGTCCCTGATCAATCCAAACGAATGGTTCGCACTGCAAGTCCTGGCGCGGCGCAACGAGACGCGCGACATCGTCGTGTTCGACCTCGCACTGCCCGAAGGCGCGACCTTGCCGCAATTCCAGGCCGGTGCGCACCTTGAGCTGCAGATCGGCGGGCGGGTCCGCCATTACTCTCTCTGCAACCCACCGGAGGACCGCACGCACTACCGCATCGCGGTGCAGCGCGAGAGCGCTGGGCGCGGTGGTTCGGTGCAGCTGTGCGACGGTGCCGCTGTCGGTGACACGCTGTGGGTCCGCGGCCCTTTCAACCACTTCGCTCTGCGACTACCGGCCGCACGACCGCCGCTTCTGCTGGCCGGTGGCATCGGCGTAACGCCGGTTCTGTGCATGGCGCTGGAACTGACGGCTGCTGGCCTCGACTTCGAACTGCACTTCAGCGGCCGTTCGCTAGAGCACATGGCCTTCCTGCCCCTGCTGCGCTCGGGCGTGTTCGGCCGCCGCGTGCACCTGTATGCCGACGACGGCAGGGGAATGGCGCCGATGCATCTGCCGACGCTGCTCGGCAGCGGCAAGCCGGGTCGGCATCTGTATGTGTGCGGGCCGGGCGGGATGATCGATGCAGCCGACCGCATCGCGCGCGAGCAAGGCTGGGCCGGCGACCACATCCACTTCGAGCACTTCGGCGTGCCGCCGGCAGCGTCGACGGACGTGCGCGCCGACGGCTCATGCTGCGAGGCTTTCGAGGTCGAGATCGCCTCAACCGGCCGCCGCATTGCGGTCGCGGCCGACCAGAACGTGGTGCAGGCGCTGGCCGCGGCGGGGGTGCACATCCCGATGTCGTGCGAGGTGGGCGTATGCGGTTCGTGCCGCACGCGCGTGCTTGCTGGCGTGCCCGACCACCGCGACCTGCTGCTGAGTCCGGAGGAGCAGGCAACGAATCAGGAGTTCACACCCTGTTGTTCGCGCGCCAAGACTCCGCTGCTCGTGCTCGACCTCTGAGCGCGCGCCACGCGGCCAAAAGCAGCCGTCCTTCCGCCGCAATAATGTTGCGTTGCGGTCGCCGCATAGGGGGTGCTTGGGTTGCCGCTGACACGACGGTGCAGTAGCCTTCTCGCTCCAATACTGCCAGGAGACTCCCGATGCCCAGTCGCTTATTTCTTTCCGCTGGCGCCGCCTTCGCAGCCACCGCACTGATCGTCGGTTGCGGTGCCATGCGTTCATCGGGCGGCAACCCCATGAGCTTCTTCATCACCAGCGTCAACCCCGGCAAGGGCGGCGACCTCGGAGGCTTGGCCGGAGCCGACCGCTTCTGCCAGTCGCTGGCCACGAGTGCGGGGGCGGGCAACAAAACGTGGCGCGCTTATTTGAGCAGCGCTGCCGCGAACGGGCAGCCGGCTGTCAATGCGCGTGACCGGATCGGGACTGGTCCTTGGACCAATGCCAAGGGAGTGGTCGTCGCCACCAGCGTGGCCGATCTGCACAGCGCCAACGCCAAGGTCGGCAAGGACACCTCGCTGACCGAGAAGGGAGAGGTTGTCTCCGGCGCCGGCGATCCGGTCAACCGCCACGACATCCTCACCGGCTCGCGCCCTGACGGCACACTGGCCGTGCCCGATCCCGGTAAGGACACCACATGCGGCAATTGGACCAAAAGCGACGGCGGCTCCGCCATCGTGGGTCACCACGACCGCAAAGGCACCAATCCCGATCCAGTAGCCAATGCTTCGTGGAACTCTTCGCACGGTACGCGCGGCTGCAGCGTCGACCAACTCAAAATGAGCGGCAGCGCTGGGCTGATGTATTGCTTCGCGACGAATTGACTTTGGCAGATGGGCGGGCCTCGGCCCGCGTCGTCTCGACGAGGCTGTCCCTTGCTCAGATCGAGCATGACGGGTAAGTGACGGCCAAGACAGTCATTCGAGGAGGCGCAAACCGAACTCTCCGTCGCCTCGCGTTCCACATTCTGCGATGGCCTGGAACCTGCTTGCATTTGGGGCGCAAGTCGAAGAATGGTCAATGGCACCGTTCAGAACCAGCCGCAGGAGTTCACCGTGAATGCATGGAATATTTCCACCAGCGCCTACATGCAGGGAGAGCGTCCTCGCGTGTGGCAGCAAGCCCTCTCGCGCCTGCATCTGCCGACCGTGGACCAGCTGGACACCTACTCCAGCGTCGACGGCGACGTCGTCAGCATGGTGTCACCACAGGGCATCGAGTTTGCCCGCATGAGCGCATCGCCGCAGACCATTTCCGGGCGGTCAGGCGAACAGCCCTTCTCGGTGTGGCTGTCGATCCTGATGGAAGGCCGCTTCGCCTTCGGCGACCGGGGCGGCCCCTGCGTCGACCTGATGCCGGGCGACATCATTTACGGGCCTACCGGCGTCGACTCCACCCTCACGGTCAAGAGCGACTTCCGCATGCTCTACGTGAAGATCCCGCAGCTCATGCTGCACCCGCGGTTGGTCAACCTGGGATCGCTGCGCACCGGGGCGCTGTCCAGACGCAAGGCCATCAATCGCATCTTCGCGGGCATGTTGACCTCGGTGGCCGACAACATCGAAGAGCTGGACGCGGCCGAGCTGCGCCCAATCGAATCCGCACTGACCGAGTTCGTCGTGGTGGGTCTGGCCGGCAGCACCGCGGTGCAGGCCTTTGGCAGCACGGCGCGGCTGGTGCACTATCAGCGCATCTGCCAGTCGATCGAGGATCGGCTCGGCGATCCGGATCTTACGGTCGGCCAGATTGCGGCCGAGCAGCACGCGTCGCTGCGCTACATCCAGAAGCTGTTCGAAGCCGCCGGCCTGAGCTTCGGTCAGTACCTGCGACAGCGCCGACTGGAGCGCTGCCGCTCCGACCTGCAGAGCGCGCTGCACCGCCATCTCTCGATCTCCGACATTTGTTTCGGCTGGGGCTTCAGCGACCCGGCGCATTTCAGCCGCACCTTTCGGGCCGAGTTCGGGACCACGCCGCGGGCCTATCGACGGGCGCAGCTAGGCCTTGGCGAGACCCAGCCGGCCGAGGCCTCCGACATGCTGGCCTGAGCAGCGGCGCCGGTTGCGAAGACTAGCTCAGCGCTGCAGCCAGGCCGGCGCAATCTGCGTACCCAGGCCGGCCCCATAGCCGAAATAGATGTTGAGGCCGGCCATTGGCTCGAGGTAGCGCGCGTTCTTCAGGCCGCCGGCATCGACTGCGTCGAAGCCGATGCTCTCGATCAGCGCCTTCACCGTTTTTTTCGCCACCGGCGCGTCGCCGGCGAAGAAGACGCTGCCCTTGAACTCGCCGAATCCCGCGCCCTCATGAATCACCTGCGCAAAAAGCGTGTTGAATGCTTTCACGACATGCGCGGTCGGTACGAGCTTGGCAATCTCCTCGGCGGCCGAGGAGCTGAAACCTACGGTGAGTCCCATGTAGTCAGCGGTCAGCGGGTTGGAGACGTCGACGATCACCTTGCCCTGCAGGTCGCCCAGCGCAGCCAGCGCGTCGGATGCCTGTTCGTAGGGCACGGCGAGCACGACAACCTCGGCATCCGTCGCTGCCTGGTTCATCGGGAGCGTCGTCGCCCCGATCGATTCGGCGACGACCCGGGCCTTGTCGAGCGAGCGGCCGGTCAGCGTCACGCTGTGCCCGGCCTGGACGAATTGCTTTGCGAGACCGGAGCCGACGTTGCCGTAACCGACGATAGTGAGTGTCATGGAGATGTCCTTGGTGAGAAAAAGGTAAAGCTAGCGCCAACACGCTGTACGCGATGTACAGCGCGCGTTGCAGGGGGGCCGGCGCAGCGGCGTCAGGCCCAGTCGTATGGAATCAGGATGCCGCTCTTGTAGGGCCGGAAACCGAGCGACCGCTTCGCGACAATGGTGCTGAGACCAAGGAACAGCGGGATCGAGTAGCCTTGCTCGACCTGCCACATGTCGAAGGTCTTGAAGCCCTCCATACGCTTCGCGTAGTCGGGTTCGCCCATCAATGGGTAGAGCTTCGGCGGGATGTCCTCGCCTTTCCAGATCGAGAAGCTCATCTTCGGGTCGAGCATGTAGCCAGAGTAGGTGCCTGGGTCGCCGGCCGCTGGGTTGAAGGGCTTGAGCACCGGACCATCGAACTTGCCGGTGCGCTGATATTCATACAGCGTCGGGCTGTCGAGCACCTGCAGGTTCACCTCGATGCCGACCTTCTGCCACATCTGTGCGATCACGCGCGCCGTGTCGAAGTCGCTCGCGAAAACGCCCTTGCTCGTATAGAAATTCAGCTTCACCGGATTTGCCGCGTTGTAGCCCGAGGCCGCGAGCAGCGCCTTCGCCTTCGCGGGGTCGAATGCGACCTTGAAGTCGGGCACGTAGGCCGGAAAGCCTGGACCAGCCGGCATATAGACCGCGGTGGCGTGACCGCCGAACAGCGCCTTCGAGATCGCCGCCTTGTCGATCGCGTGATGGCAGGCCAGTCGCACGTTCTTGTCGGTCAGGATGCCCTTGTTGGCCATCTGCAGAAAGATCACGCCGGTCGTCGAGTCGAGGTGCGGCGCCAGCCCTGGCAATGCGCCCAGGCGCTCCGCCTCGCGAACGGGGATGTTCATGGTCAGGTCGGCCTGGCCGGACTGGATGGCGGCTGCGCGCGCGGTCGGATCCTTCGTCACCTGGAACACCAGTCGCTTCACCTTGGCCGGACCGCGCCAGTAGCCCTCATACGCCTCAAGCACGATGCGCTGGTCTCGCTGGTACTCGACCAGCTTGTAAGGCCCGGAGCCGATCGGCTTGGCCTCGAAGCCGTCCTTGCCGACCTTCTCGTAGTAAGCCTTGGGCAGGATGTAGGCAGGGATGTCGGCAAACATCACCGGCGCGATCGCCATCGGTGCGCTGAACTTCACCACAGCCTTCAGCGGTGTTGGCACTTCGATGGATTCGATGGCCGACCACACACCGGCCAGCAGCGAGGCCTTCTGCGCACGCGGCCGGTCGAAGAACGAGAACTTGAAGTCGGCCGCCGTCAGCTTGTCGCCGTTGTGGAAGGTCACGCCATCGCGGAAGCTCATCTCGAGCAGCGTGCAGTTCTTGTTGAGCCACTTGAAGTCCGACACCACGCTGGGGCCGAACTTCAGATCCGGCGCGAGTTCGAGCGGCTGGTCGTACACGCACTTGATGATCGCCGACTGCGTGGGGTTGAGCGTCACCGGATCCCAGCTCAGGATGTCCATTGGGAACGCGACAGTGACGGTGCGCGGGTCCTGCGCGAAGGCGCCGGTGCCGAAGGTGGTGGCCACCGCCGCGCCGAACAAAGCAAGCGGTAGCCTGGTGACGAAATCTCTGCGGTGGGTCATGGGAGGAAGCACTCCGTGAAGGAAGAGATCAGAAGGGCTTGTCGCCCTGGATGGTCACGCGGTGACCGGATCGGGTCTGTGGGTAGTAGTCCCACACGGCGTGGTGCTCGACGCAGCGGTTATCCCAGAAGGCGACCGAGTGCGGTTGCCAACGGAAGCGCACCTGGAAGTTCGGGTTCTGGCAGTGCGCGAAGAGAAACCTCAGGATGGCGTCGCTCTCGGGCTTGTCGACGCCGACGATGTGCGTTGTGTACTGCGCGTCGGCGAACAGGCACTTGCGCTTGGTCACCGGATGCGTGCGCACGATGGGCTGTGCGGTCGCTGGAAAGTGCTTGGTCGGGTCTGTCGTGTACTTGCGGTAGACGTGCTCGGCGTCATGCACCGCGGTCAGGCCTTCGAGGTAGGCCTTCATGCGGTCGGACAGCGCCTCGTAGGCTGCGTACTGACTCGAGAACAGCGTATCGCCCCCGATGGGCGGCACGATGTGCAGGTGCAGGATGCTGCCCATCGGCGGCGCCGCGTCGCAGCTCAGGTCGGAGTGCCAGCTCTCGCCCGCCACCGACTTCGAATTTGCGTCGCCATGGATCGGCACCACGTAGGGGTAGCCCTCGACGCCGAAGCCGCCGGTATGGAGCACCAGATCGCCATAGTGGCGCGCAAAGCGCTGGTGCGACTCGAAGTCCAGCTTCTGGTCGCGGAAGAAGACCACCTGGTGCGTCATCAGCGCCTCGTGGATCTCATGCACCTGTTGCGGGTGCAGGGTTTGCGTGAGATCGACGCCGCTGATTTCGGCGCCGATGGTGAGCGTCATGGGCGCCACCTGGATCGTCTCGTACTGCATGATCATTTCACTCCTGAGGGGCTTCATTCTTAGCCGGAAGGGCTCGTTTCCTCTTGCACCGCCGCGCATCGGGACTTGAGTGAACGGGGCGGTACGTCGTTCATGCAGGCCAGCGCACCTGGAGGTCGCGCGGCGGTGCGGCCGCGAGAAGGCTCTTCGTGTAGGCGTGCTTCGGATTGGCGAACACCGCTTCGGTCTCGCCGCTTTCCACCACCACACCCCGGTGCATGACGAGCACGCGGCTGCACAGGTAGCGAACCACCGCAAGATCGTGCGAGATGAGCAGCAGCGAGATCTTGTGTTCGCGGCGGATGCGCAGCAGCAGGTTGAGAATCTGAGCCTGCACCGACACATCGAGCCCCGACACGATCTCATCGGCAACCAGCAGCTGCGGCAGGTCACACAGCGCGCGGCCGATGTTCACGCGCTGACGCTGGCCGCCCGACATCTGCGAGGGGAAGCGCGCGAGCATGTCCGGCGCGAGGCCGACATCGCCCACCAGTTCGCGCGCCCGCGCCTTCCGGTCGCTGTGCAGGTGTGGCCGGCTCTCCATCGATTGGGTGACCAGGCTCTGCACTCGGCGCCGCGGGTTGAGCGCGGATCGCGCGTCCTGGAAGATCATCTGGATGGAAGCGATGCGCCGCTCCCAGTCCTCGGCCCTGGCCACAAGCGCCTTGCCGTTGAGCAGAATGCGGCCTTCGCTTGGGGTCTCAAGGCCCATCACCAATCTGGCCAGGCTGGACTTGCCGCTCCCGCTCTCGCCCACGATGCCGACGAACTCACCGGGCGCGATGCTCAAGCTGATGTCCTTCACCGCATGCACCGCGGTATTGCGCCGGAGCCAGCCGCGCGACGGATAGGTCTTCGACAAGCCCTCCACCTGAAGGAACGGCGCTTCGCTCATGCGCGGTGCGTGCAACAGCGTGGCGTCGCTGGCGTCGGCCGCGAGCAGCGGCTCGGGCGCCGCTGCACCGTGCACGCAGCGCACATGGTGCTCGGGGAGCACCTCGCGCATCGCAGGCACGTGCGGCGTGCACGTGTCCGTCGCGACCGCGCAGCGTGGCTGGAAACGGCAGCCCTTCAGCGACGAGAAATCGCTGATGCCTGGCATCTGGCCCGGCAGAGAGAACAGCAGGCGCCGCGCGCCGGTGAGGTGCGGATTGGCGCGCTGCAGCGCCTGCGTGTAGGGATGCAGCGAGCGCGTGAAGATGCGCTTGGCCGGGCCGCGCTCGGCCATCTCGCCGGCGTAGAGAACCACCAGCTCGTCGCACGCGTGTGCCGCCAGGCCGAGGTCATGCGTCACGAAGATCACGCCGGTGCCACGCTGCTGCTGCAGGCTGCGGATCAGCTTGACGATGTGTGCCTGGGTGCTCGCGTCGAGCGCGGTGGTGGCCTCGTCGGAAACCACAAGCTGCGGGTCGCCGGCGAAGGCCATGGCAATCATCACGCGCTGGCACATCCCACCTGACAGTTGGAAAGCGTACTTGTCGAGCACCTGCGCCGGCTCGTGGATGCGCACTTCGGCCAGCATTTCGGTGGCGCGCTCGCGCCATTCGTCCTTGGCAACGCCCAGTTGCAGCAGGTGCTCCTGCAGTTGCTGTCCGATGGTGAGCACCGGGTTCAGCGCCGTCGTCGGCTCCTGCGGGATGAAGGCGATGCGTGCGCGCAGAAGGCGACGATGGTCATCGGCTGGCATGCCGAGCAGGTCTTCGCCGCCGAAGCGGAGGGTGCCCGCGTCGACCGAGAAGCCGTCGGGCAGATGCCGCGCGAGCGTGCGGCCGAGCATGCTCTTGCCCGCACCGGATTCGCCGACCAGGCCGAGTGTGGCGCCGGCACGCAGCGTGAAGCTCACGTCGCGCAGCACCTGCGGGCGCTCGGGCGAGCCCGGTGCAGAGACGGTGAGGCCACGCGCTTCGAGCAACGCGACGCCTGCGGGTTGAGTTTGCACGGGCTGGACTTGCAGCAGATCTGGTTTCCAGGGGATGGCGTGGGCCGGGCTCATGGGTCAGCTCCCCGATCGGTTGAACAAACGTGGGTCGGCCGTGCGGCGCAGGCCATCGCCCAGGCACGTCGTCGCGAGCACCGTGAGCACGGTGCACAGCACCGGCGCGATCAGCCCCCACGGCGAACTGAAGACGCTCTTCAGGCCATCGGCAATCATCACGCCCCAGGTCGGCACGTGCGGCTCGACGGACATGCCGACGAAAGAGAGGATGCTTTCGGCCACGACCGAGATGCCCATTTCCAGGCTGATCAGCGAGATCAGCGTGGGCGTGATGCCGGGCACGATGTCCTTCATCACGACCTGCCAGTGCGATGCACCGGTAATGCGCGCAGCGGCCACGTAATCCTTGCGGCGCAGCACCACGACATCGGCGCGGATCACCCGGCAGAAGCGCGTCCAGTCGACCAGGATGATCGCGATGATCACATTGAGCAGTCCGGGCGAGAGTGCGACCATCAGTACCAGTGCGAGCACGATGGCGGGGAACGACATCCACAAGTCCACCATGCGCAGGATCGCCCACTCGATGCGCCCGCCGCGGTAGCCCGCGATGAGTGCGAGTGCACAGCCCAGCAGCGCGGCCCCCAGCGGCGCGGTGAGCGCGATGATCACGGTGACGCGCGTGCTGTAGATGAGGCGCGACAGGATGCACTGGCCCAGCGCGTCGGTGCCCAGCGGAAAGCTGCGGTCGCCGCCGTGCGCCCAGGCAGGCGGCAGCAGCGTGCTCAGCAGGTCCTGCTCGTTGGGGCCATGCGGGGCCAACCAGGGCGCGAACACCGCGAGAGCGACCAGCAGCAGCAGGAGGGTGGCGCCGATGAGGACGCTGGGTTCGCCGAGAACGCGCCTGAAGGGCGTCTGCGCGGACAGGGACAAGTTGCTCATGGCGTGCGCAGTCGAGGGTTGAGCAGCAGCAAGGCCGCATCGGTGACCATGTTCACCGCCTGCACGGCGACGGCATAGGTCAAGGCCAGCCCCTGGATCATTGGCAGATCGTTCGCGCCGATGGCATTGACCATCAGGCTGCCGATGCCGGGGAAGCCGAAGATGGTTTCCATCAGCAGCGTGCCGCCGATCACCGTGCTGGCCTGGATGCCCAGCATGCTGACGGTGGGCAGCGCCGCGTTCTTCAACGCGTGCCGCACAAGGATGCGGTTTTCGCTGAGCCCGCGCAGGCGTGCAGCTGCGATGTAGTCCTCGGCGTAGGCCTCCAGGAGGCTCGAATGCAAGATGCGCATCAAAGGCGGCGCGATCCCCAGCGACAGCGCAAAAGACGGCAGTGCCAGGTGCTTCACCCCGCTCCACCATGCCGCGAAGTCACCCGCCACGATCGCGTCGATCAGCAGGAAGCCGGTCACGGGCTGCACGGTCAGGTTGGCGTCGAGCTGACCCAGGAAGGGCAGCCACTGAAGGCCGATGCCCACACCGAGGATCAGCAGGATGGCCCAGAGAAATTCGGGCACGGAGATCGAGATGCTGTTGATCACCTCCACCGCGCGCTCGATGCGTGTGCCGCGGTAGCGAAAGGCGAGCAGTCCGCCGCCGATGCCGAAAATGACACCAAGCACAAGGCCGCAGAAGATGAGCTGTAGCGTGACTGGCAGCGCCTTCAGGATGAGCGGGGTAACCGCTTGGCCCGACTGCATCGTGCGGCCAAGATCCCCGTGCAACGCGTGGCCCAGCCAGATGCCGAACTGCATCGGGATCGGCTTGTCGAGCCCCAGCGCCTCCGTGAGCGCCTTCACGTCGGCCGGAGTTGCGCTGGGCGGCAGCAGCATGCCCATCGGGTCGGCCGGCAGCACGCGCAGCACCAGGAACACGATGGCCGCGAGGAACAGCAGCATCGGAACGCGCCACAGGATGCGCCACAAGGTCGACATGGCGCCGAGGCCGCGTGCGGCAGTTGCGCTCAGATGGCCGAGCGATGCCTGGCCGGACAGTGCGGGGGGTATGAGCATGGCGGGGGTCGTGGAACGCGTCCTTGCGAAGCTTCAGCCCCCATGCGCCGGAGCGGTGGCGGGTGCGTTGTGGATCGGGATGCGCCGCGCCCCAATGCCGCCGCTCCTCCAGGTCGACTGGTACCGCGGCACCAGCCAGTTGTTGAACTCGCGCTGGGCCTGCTCCTGCCACGAGTAGCGTCCGCGTGTCGCAAAGCGTGAGCGCAGGCCGACCTGCACCAGTTCGTCGACGTGCAGGTCCTGCGCGATGATTTCGGAGGCTGCGTGCATGTTCATTGCCATGCGCTGCTGGAACAGCGGGTCCTCCATGGCACCTGGCGCGAACAGCAGGCCGGTGTCCATCTCGTGGGTCTCGGGGCCATCGGCGCGCAGGATCATGTAGATGACCATGTCGCTCGTCATCACCAGCGACAGCGTCGGCGGGACGTTGGCGAACATCATGCGGTTGCGCTCCTCGATGGTGAGCTTGGGGAACACAGGCAGGACGGCGCGCTGCGTCGCGTTGAAGCTGGCATCCTGGTGCAGCGTGCCGTTGAAGCGGTAGTAGCCGGCGGTCGTCCCGGGCAGATCCGGGAAGCTGGCCATCGCGCTCGGCACGAAGTCGTGCAGCGGGCCGTGGTGCAGCCGGTTGGCGTGGTAGCCGTCGTTGTTGTTCTCGAACATGACTTTCCAGTTCCACGGGAAGTGCGCCGGCTTGTCGGGCCGGGGACCGTCGAGGTTGGCCAAGTCGAAGTTGGCCAGCGCCTGCGTGACTTCCGCGAGGCGCGGCGCCAGCGGCTCGGCCGCGGCGTCGAAATTCACGAAGACAAAGCCCTGCCAGACCTCGACCTTCAGCGTTGGCAGGCAGAAGGCCTTCTTGTCGAAGCCCGCGGTCTGCTCCATGGCGGGTGCGCCGATCAGGTCGCCGTCGAGCGAGTAGGTCCAGTGGTGATACGGACAGAGAAAGGCGTTGGTGTTGCCGTGGCCTTCGGCCACCAGCATGGCCCGGTGCTGGCAGACCGAGGACATGGCCTTGATCTCGCCGACGCGGTTGCGCGCGATCACCAGCGGCTCGCCGACGATCCTGGTCGTGAAATAGTCGCCCGCCTTCGCGAGCCATGATTCGCGGCCGACGCACAGCCACTCGTGGTTGAAGACTGCTTCCTTCTCGAATTCGTAGAAGTCGCGGTCGGTATAGCAAAGCGGCGGGAGTGCCTGCGCCTTCTGAACAGACAAGACAGAGCTGTCGAGTTCTTCGAAAAATCTGTCCGTGGGAGAAAAAGTCATTGCTGCGCCTTCGAGTTGAATTCTTTTCGCGGGAGTCTTTCTCCCCTCGAAAAGGCCTTGAACGCGGCTGATCTTAGGACCCGCTCCCCTGCAACTCTTGCCATCACGTGCACGGGTATTGGTCTTCAAGTGCACCATCTTGGAGAGTGGTCGGTAGAAGACGAAAAGCGGCAGGTGCATATCGTTCCCGATAGCGAGAACCGCGCCATCTCCCTGGTGCTGTGGCTTTTCGCGCAGTGCAAATCGTCGTGCGGTTTCGTGCAAGTTCTCTCGTCACTGACTGGCTACGATCGATCGCACAAGAAGGAGAAGAATTTCCAGCGCATGGAAATTTGATCGATCAAAGAGACATCTCAATAAACAAGCGCAAGCGTTTACTCAAGATGAAGAAACTCTACAGGTGAAATATGAATGACATGACACTGAGCCGGAAGACGAGCGTCGCTTTTGCATCCATCCTGATGGTCTGGGGCTGCGAAGCACAAGCGGGAGATTTCGTTAATTTCCAGATGTTTGATACCAGCTTGTATCTTCAAGCTGGCAACAAGGTCGATCCCGAAAAAACAATCTCGCCGATCTTCGAAGCCTTTGGCGACTACAGCATTGGCGACATGTATGTCTACGCGATCTGGCAGAACGCGCTCGAATCGAGCCACCAGCAGGGCCCGTCGAGCACCTACTACTACAAGTTTGTGCCGCGCCTGAGCATAGGCAAGATATTCGGCACGGACCTGTCCTTCGGGCCATTGAAGGACATCAGTTTCGCCCAGTGGATTTCACGCACCAAGGGCTATGGCACCGAATACATGCCAGGCATCGGTCTTGACTGGGACGTGCCTGGTTTTACATGGCTGCGGACCATGTTCTATGCCGAACACAACCAGCCACTCGGCTGGAACGATCGACGAATTCACATCGACTACGGTTATCCGTTCAGCACGAGCTGGGGCAACTTTCGCATCGTGGGCACATTCGACCGCACCTTCGGAGGCAGTGGGCAAGCCGTGACAACCGACTTCAAGCCGGAACTTCACTACGACCTTGGACAGGCTTTGGGACAGAGGCCAGGTCATTTGTGGACGGGTGTCGTCATCGACATGGTCAAGAACAAATACAAGATCCAAAACACCGCATCTTTCAAAACCAATCAGGTGAGCTACGGCGCGCTCATTCGATACAGCTTCTTCTGAACATAGGTTCGCGTGCCAGTACGCGTGCGCAAAAGGAATCCGTCAATGAACGATCACCATCAGGCTTATTCCAGGACTTATCAGGGAGGAGTTTTGCTGTTATTCAGCTTGCTCTTCTTTCTGGTGACGGCCGCAACTTTCACGTCGCTCGGGGTGGTATTGCCGAGCATGATCAAGGAATTGCAATGGAGTTGGGCCGACGCCGGCCTGGGCTTTACTCTGCTCGGGCTGGCCTGCGGGCTGTCGAGCTACTTGCCGGCGTTCTTCATACGCAAGGTGGGCGTCAGGGCCACCTTGTTGCTGGGCACATTGATCCTGATGGCCGGCTTTGGCCGCTTGTACTCGGCCCACGGCATCGCCGCCTATTTCATCGGAACAACGCTCCTCGGAATCGGTTTCAGCTTCGTCGCCACGGTGCCCGGCACGCATGTGATCGGTCGGCTCTTCGAGAAGCAGTCGCTGGCGTTCGGCATCTATTTCACGCTGGGTGGCTTGGGCGGGGTCGTGGGGCCGTGGATCTACTTCTTGGCGGTGAATGTCTGGGGCAGTTGGCGGATGCATTGGGGCCTGTGCGGCGCGTTGCTCGCCGGTGCGGGACTGCTCACGTGTCTGGTGCTGCGTGAAGGCGAGAGGGAGAAGGCCCACGCGGCGGGTGTCGGTCAACGCATACAGGCCGCAAGCAGCAAGTCGATTTATCGAACCGCTGAGGTATGGAGTGCCCGCCAGGCGCTGCGCACTTGGCAGTTCTATGTCATTGCTGCGGCCTACACCTCTTTTCTGTTGTGCGGCATCACCGTCAACAGTTTTGCGGTGGCCCACCTGGGCGATCGGGGTTTCAGCCCTGAGATCGCCGCCAGCCTGCTCAGCGCGCAGGCGCTGATCAATGCCTTCTCGCGAGTCGGCGGCGGTGTGTTCGGTGAGTTCGTCGAGCCCAAGAAGCTGCTTGCCGGCAGCTTGGCGCTGATCATTGTCGGCGTGCTTGCACTCAGTGCCGGCAATTCCTGGCCCATGCTGATCCTGTTCACGGCCGGCATCGGTATCGGCTACGGCATGACCTTTCTGGCGACCAGCGTTCTGCTGTCGAACTACTTCGGTCGTGGCCCGTATCTGGAACTGTTCTCGGTGACGAATCTGATTTCGACGGTGGCCTGTATCTCGCCTTTTCTCGCGGGAGCAATCAAGGACCAGACCGGGAGCTTCAGCATGGCCTTTCTGATGATCGCCATCGTGCCCATTCTGGTGCTGCTGGCCACGCTGGCAATGCGCCCGCCCGGCCTCCCGCAGGGCTCCGCCTCTCCCCAACCAGCGACACGCTGATGTCCCGCATAGCTACAGAGAGCCAGACAGAAAAATGAGCAAATCAACCAAAGAGTTCGGCGTCTTCCTGCCCATTGCCAAAGGTGGGTGGATCATTTCCAAGACGACGCCACTGCTCGATGCCTCGTACCGCCAGAATCGCGAGGCCGCGATTCTGGCCGATGAAATTGGCATGGATTTCATCATGTCGATGGCAAAGTGGCGCGGCTTCGGGGGCGATACCGGCCACTGGGGCACGTCGCTGGAGTCCGTGACGATGATGGCCGGCATTGCCGAAGTCACCCATCGCGCCAAGATCATCGCCACCATGCATGCCGGCCTGCACAACCCGGCCGTCACCGCGAAGATGATTGCAACGCTCGATCAGATCAGCAACGGCCGCGCGGGCCTGAACATCGTCTCAGGTTCATTCAAGGATGAATTCATCCAAATGGGTGAATGGGATGCGTCGATGTCCCATGACCAGCGCTACGCCATGACCGAAGAGTGGACACGCATGGTCAAGCGCCTGTGGAGCGAGGAAAGTGTGAGCGAGAAGGGCGAGTTCTTCACGCTCGACGATTGCACGCTGCTGCCCAAGCCGGTGTCCAGCCCGCGGCCTTTTCTGGTGTGTGCCGGGCAATCGGAGCGTGGACTGCGCTTCAGCGTGCGACACACCGACGTCTGCTTCATCGGCGGCAAGGACGAAGCACAGACCCGCGAGATCAGCCTGCGCGCCAAGCGTCTGGCCAGCGAATGCGGGACCACGATCAAGACCTTCTGCATGTCCACGATCGTTTGCGCGCCGACCGACCAGGAGGCAGAAGAGCTGGCAGCGCAATACCGGGCCGGCCTGGACGTCGAGGCGGTGCGCGGCATGATGCGCAGCTTCGGCATCGAGGCCGACGGCCAGAGCAACGCGATGGTGGAGCGTGCGGGCAATGCCTTCATGACCCACACGGCAATCGGGAGTCCGGAGACCTGCCGGCGGCAACTTTCGGAATTGCTGCGCGACGCTGAACTGGACGGCGCAATGCTGATCTTTCCCGACTACGTCCGGGGCCTCGAGGTGTTCGGCGAACAGATACTGCCGCGCCTGCGCGCGGAGTTCTCATGAGCGCTGAAGAGCTGAAGGACTGGCTGGCCCCCGCGCGTACCGCCCTGTGCATCATTGACGCGCAAGTGGACTTCATCGGGCCGCAAGGCGCGATGGCGAAGCTGGGTGTCGATGTAGCTCCGCTGTCCGAGCCACTGGCCAGAATCGGCGCCTTGCTGGATCAGGCCAGGGCCAGCGGCGTCGCCGTTTACTTCATCGGCCTTGCCCAGTCGCCGGACGGGGGCGCGCCGAGTTGGCGCCAATGGATGCAGCGCAGCGGCAAGGACGTCGACGCAGCCAACAGCCTGTGCGTGGAGGGAACCGCCGGTGCCAGCTTCTACGGCGTGGCCCCGCGCGAAGGAGAGCGCGTGGTCTGGAAGCGGCGCTACAACGCTTTTCACGGCACCGATCTCGCGGAGCAACTGCGTGCTGCGTCCATCGACACGCTGGCGGTGTGCGGTTTCACCACCGAGTGCTGCGTGGACAGCACGGTGCGCGATGCCTTCCACAACGATTTTTCGGTGTTCGTGGCCAGTGACGCCTGCGGCGCCTACGCATCGGAGGTCCATCGACACAGCCTGGGCGTATTCGCCGAGAGCTTTGCCATCAACCTTGAATCGGATGCACTTGTCCAGGCCTGGAGCCATCACCATGCGTAGCATCAACAGCGGCGACCAACCGCCTGTCGAGGCGAGTTGCCCGGCACCCTACGTGGTGTCCGAGCAGGAGCACGCTGCGATCGAGGCAGCGATCGACGGCCGCGAGCTCACCGAGTTGGCACTGACCCTGGGCAATATCCCCAGCCGCTCGGGCCAGGAACTCCAGGCGGCCGAGTTCGTCCGCGACTGGCTTCAGACGGCGGGCTTCTCCACGCGCACCGTCGGCATCAACGCACAACGGCCCAACATCATTGGCGAGTACGGCGGACGCGGCGTTGGCGCAAACCTGCTGTTCACAGCCCATCTGGACACCGAGAGTCCGACCTTCGATCCCGATCTGGACCGCTACAAGTACCGCGACAGCAGCGTGCAGCGCCCGGAATGGACCCGATGCTGGCTGGAAGACAACCGCTTGCATGGGTTCCCCATCAGCAATGACCGGGGTCCGATGAGCTGCTTCATGATTGCGGCAAAAGCCTTGCGCAAGGCCGGCATCGATTTGGCCGGGCGTCTTTACCTGACGGCTTGCCCGGGAGAGATCGGGCCGGAGCCTGTCGAGGAACACCGCGGTATCGACAACTTGGGCAAGGACATCGGTGCCCACTACCTGTTTCATCATGGCGGAGTCGCTGCGGATTACGCCATCGCAGCCGAAGGGACCGATTTCGGGGTGACCTGGCAAGGCTGCGGGTATGCCTTGCTGCGCATTGATCTGCTGGGCGATGGTGCATTCACACCTGCTCTGGAGCACCCGGAAGACCTTCTGTTGCATCCCAACCCGATCTATCGCAGTGGCCGGTTGATCGAGGTCCTGCATGGCTGGGGCATTGCTTATGAGCGCGCCCATCGTTATGAGTCGGCGGGTGGCGTCTCGATACCGAAAGTGCAGATCGACGCCGTGCGCGCCGGCCTGCCGCATCAGTTCGGCGCGGGCAGCGAGGTGTTTTCGCTTTATCTGGAAGTCGGTCTGACGGCACGCCAGACGCTGGCGCCGGTCGTACGGGATCTTGAAGCCCTGCTGCGCGCATCGGGCATGGGCGAGTTCGCTGTGCAGCCTCTGGTGCTGCGTCATGGTTTCGAGGCCGAGCAGAAGGCTGTTGAGCCACTGGTGGCGGCGCTCCAGGATGCAACGCAGAAGGTATGCAAGCAGCCCCTGCGGAGGGCTCATCCGATCTATTCCAGCATGTGGCGAGACCACAATGTTTTCAATATGCAGCGCATCCCCGCGGTGACCTGCGGCATGCCTAGGGTGTTGCCGACGCCGGAAGACCTGGTGAAGAGCGCGCGCATTTATGCGATCACGGCTTTGGCCATTTGCGGGCGCGCGGGAGGCCCGGCGTGATGGCCGCGACGCTGCCAGGCGCAAGGGAGGCGGACGCCTTGCAGGACGAAAAACTCAAACTCTCGCAATGGAAACAGAGCATGGGCCAGTTTGCAACCGGCGTGGTCGTGATCACCGCCCGAGATGCATCTGGCAACGCCGTCGGCACGACGGTCAGCGCGTTTTCCAGCGTGTCCCTGCAGCCGAGATTGCTGCTGGCCTGCCTGGACCGGCAGAGCCGGACTCTGGCGGCGATTCGCCTAAGCGGCTGCTTTGCCGTCAACGTGCTCGCCGCCGGTGAAGCGGAGCTGGCATTCAACTTCGGGCGCAAGGGCAGCGATCAGTTCGCCGGTGTCTCGCACGTCTATGGAGTTCTGGGATGCCCATTGCTCGACCGCGTCTGCACGCGGGTCGAATGCCATCTGGAGGCGATCCATGCTGGCGGCGACCACGACATCTTGATCGGCCGGCCCGAGCAGGTGGAAGTGATGGCAGGCGGTGCACCGCTGGTCTATCACGCGGGGCGCTTCCTGCCCTGAGCTGAGGCCCTGACAGTCGAAGAACTGTCAGGCAGGATCTTGCCGACTGCGTTGCTTGGCTCTGTAGGCGCGGGGGCCAATGCCGTATTCCGACGTGAAAGACCGGCTGAAATAGGCCAGGTTGGTGAAGCCCCAGCGCATGCAGATCTCCGAAATCGATAGGCGGGCATTGAGCTGGCTCGACATGTCACGCCTGCACTTTTCCAGGCGCCTGCGCCGCAGGTACTGGCTGAAGCCCAGGCCCGCCTCGTTGAAGATCTTCTGAACGTAACGTCCCGAGGCGTGGCATTGCTCGGCCACCATCGCGAGATCGAGCTCGGGGTCGCCCAGGTGCAATTCGATACAGCGACAGATTTCCCGAAAATGCTCTGCATGGCCCGGGACGCGGAAGGTATTGATGGCCGCCTGTTCCGACAAGGCGTGGATCAGCAATTCGGTCAGTGCCAGTTCTACTGGATGAAAAGCGGTCGCATCAAGATTTCCGAGTTCTTGCGCCACGCCGGTAAGCAGGTTCGCTAGAAGCCGACTGACGCCAGACTGCCCGGACAAGGTGCCAGCACGGATGGACAGCGGATTGAGCAGCCGCTTGTAAAAGAGCGCGTGAGGTATTTCAAGGGTGAGCAGCAAGAAGTCGCTGCGCAACTCGAGCGCGACCTGATCGCCGCCGGTGGCACCGTAGAGGATTTCTCCCGTGCCAAGCCGTGCTTCGCGCTCGCCGATTTGCAGGTGCGCCTCCCCCGCGATGGCCAAGGCGAGCCACAGGCTTTCCGATTGCTGGGGACCCTGGCCCACGAGGCGCTGAGCCGACCCCGACAAGGTGACGAACTCGATGCCCTGGGGGGAGATGTTGTAAGTCACTTCACCGTGGAGGGGCTCACCGCCGGAGCGAGGGGAAACGGCGAGGTACACCTGCTGCAGCGCCTCCTGCCAGATCTCCGCGCACCGTTCTGCCGGATGCTCATCGGTGCGGACCTTCCAGCTATCCACAAACAGCTCCGGTGACGAGGGTGGCTGGCACAACGTGCTCAATCCTTGCGCAGACGATCAGAAAGGCTTGCCGCCCTTGACCCACAGGCGGTAGGCCTCGCGGATGTACTTCTTGTCGTCGAACAGCGTGCCGGTGTGCAGCGAGCAGCGGTTGTCCCAGACCAGCAGATCGCCCACCTGCCACTTGTGGCGATAGACGAACTGCGGCTGCGTTGCGTACTCGACCAGCGACTCGACCAGGTCGATGCCTGCAGGGTTGTCCATGCCGATCACGCCCTTCACGGTGCCGCTGCTGGGCCACAACGCCTTGCGGCCATTGGCCGGATGCGTGCGGATCAGCGGATGGACCACGTCGGGGTTCTCAGCCTTCAACTCGGGCGAGAGTTCGCGCTTGGCGTAGAGCCGCGTGGTCATCAGGTGCTCGTAGCTGTGATGCACCATCAGGCCATCGAGCGATTGGCGCCGGTCCTCGGGCAGTGCGTCGTAGGCGGCGCACATGTCCGCCAGCAGCGTGTCGCTACCCTCGGCCGGCACCTCGACGGCATAGAGCATCGTGCACATCACGGGCTGCTCCTTGTATGAGTAGTCGGTGTGCCAGCCCACGCCGTCGCGATGGCTGCCGATCGGCTTGCCATCGACCTCGCGGTTGGAGAGCATGTAGATTTCCGGGAAGCCCGGCATGGTGTGCTCCTTGATGGTGTGGCCCTCCGGCTCGCCGAAGCCGCGCGCGAAGGCCAACAGCTGTGCGGGTGTCAGCGATTGGCCGCGCAGCAGCACGGCGCCGTGCAGGTTGAAGGTGTTCACCACCTCCTGCAGGGTGTCGGGGTCGCCGGCGGAGATGTCGACGCCGATCACTTCGGCGCCATAGTTGTCCTTGAGTTTGCGGATGGAGAGAGCCTCAACGGTTTTCATGGAATTACTTTCTGGAATGGATTCAAAAAGGGGGCGCCGCATCGTCACGATGCCGCGGTGCGCAAGTCGCATGCCGGTGCACGCCGCCTTCAGAAGATGCAGAGCCACCAGTAGCGCAGTGGCATAAGAGGATCCAAGTGCATCCCGTGGGTTCTCAGAAGCTGTGCACCATGGCGGCGCGGTAGGTCGTCTGCGAGTTGTCGCTCGACGGGCCCATGTAGAAGCCGGCTCCCTGGGAGGCATCGACCTTCGACGACGCATGCAAGTAGGAGATCGAGCCGTAGACCGTGGTGCGCTTCGACAAGCTGTAGCGGACGCCGCCGGTGTATTGGTTCCACCTGTCGGCTTCCATCGTCACGTACTGGTAGCCGCCGACCAGTGCCCAGGGCCCTTCAAGAAAGTACATGCCGCCGATCTCGTAGACGTTCTGCGTGGTACTGCTCGGACCCTTGGTGAACTTGGTCGCCGTGGTGTTGGCCGCGAGCAGGAACTTGTCGAACTTGTAGCTGAAACCGATGCCCGCAATCTCCTGCTTGTCGACCTTGAAGCCGGCACTCGTAGTGGGATAGAGATCTATGACGGCGTTCGGGCTCGTGCCCGGTGCCGCTGTGGGCAGGCCCATGAATGAGTACACGCCGGTCTGGGCATAAGGGAACACGGTGGTGTCGTTCAGCCGCACGTAGGCCGCGCCGATGCTGAGTGGGCCGTTCTTGTAACCGCTGCCCAGGCTGAAGGCGCTTTTCTTGTTGAAGGAATCGATCTGCTCGCCGAACGCGAACATGCCGCCGAAAGTGAAGCCGCCAAAGCTCGGGCTTACATACTTCACCGAGTTGTCCATCTGCCTGCCGGAGATCCGGTCATAGTCGCCCTGATGGCCCGCATAGACGCTGGCAAAGCCACCGTAATTGAACTGGGTGAGATAGTCGCGCACGAAGTCGTACTGACGGCCCGCCGACAGCGTGCCGGCGCTGTCGCTCTGCAGCCCAACCCATGACTGTCGGCCAAAGGAGCGGCCGCCCTGAGCCAGCGTGCCATCGCGCAGGTTGAAGCCCATTTCCAAATTGAACAGGGCGCGCAGCCCACCGCCGAGATCTTCCGATCCGCGAAAACCAAGCCGGTTTCCATAGTTGATGCCGTCAGCGAACTTGGTTTGGCTATAGCCACCCTGATTGTCGATGTAGGTGATTCCTGCATCGATGACGCCATAGATGGAGACCGAACTCTGCGCCTGCGCCGACAAGGCCAGCACAGCGGTGGTGCCCAACAAATAGCGCTTGATCATCAGTATCCCCAGTGTTCCGAGATGAAGAACCATGCGTTTGTGGAAGAACGCATATCGAATCCGAGCCTTGAGGCTATTTCAGGGCACCGTTCCCTTCTTGTTCAAACACGTTCCAAAGCTTGTAGACATCCGCATCGCGCTTTCTGGGCTGGGTTTCCGTGCATTTGGGTTCAAGTTCGGCATGAAGCGGGCGGCCACCGAGGTTCAGATGCGCTGGTCGGTCGAAGGCTTTTCCCAGAGGTTCACGCCGCCGTCGATCAAGTGACGGTCGATGGCCACGAGTTCGGCCGGCGTGAAGTCCAGCCTCTCGAGCGCCTTCACGTTTTCGCGGATCTGCCTGGCGCTGCTTGCGCCGATGAGTACGGAGGTCATGCGCGGGTCGCGCAGGATCCATGCCACCGCCATCTGCGCGAGCGTTTGCCCGCGCTCCCGCGCCAGTTCGTTCAACATGCGCACCGATGCAAGATTGCGTTCGCTCAGGTGCGACGCCGGCAATGACTCGCCACCCGGCCGGTTGATGCGTGCATCGGCCGGGATGCCGTCGAGGTACTTGTCGGTGAGCAGGCCCTGCGCGAGCGGCGTGAAGGCGATGCAGCCGGCCGCCAGACCCTCGAGCGTGCCGATGAGCTCCGACTCGATCCATCGGTTGAGCATGTTGTACGCCGGCTGGTGAATGAGCAGCGGCACCTGGTGTTCCGCCAGAAGCCGCGCGAACTCGCGCGTCTTGCCGGCCGAATAGGACGAGATTCCGACATACAAAGCCTTGCCCTGGCGCACCGCGCTGGCATATGCAGCGGCGGTTTCCTCCAGCGGCGTATCGGCGTCAAAGCGGTGCGAGTAGAAGATGTCCACGTAGTCGAGCCCCATGCGGCCCAGCGACTGATCAAGGCTGGCGAGCACATGCTTGCGTGAGCCGCCGCCGCGCCCGTAGGGGCCTTGCCACATCCCCCAGCCAGCTTTGGTGGAAATCAGCAGTTCGTCGCGGTGTGCGCGGAAGTCCTCGCGCAGGTGGCGCCCGAAATTGCTTTCGGCACTGCCGAACGGCGGGCCGTAGTTGTTGGCCAGGTCGAGATGGGTGATGCCGAGATCGAAGGCCGTGCGCAGCATGTCGCGCTGATGCTCGAAGGGCGTGCTGTCACCAAAGTTGTGCCAGAGGCCCAGCGAAAGCACGGGCAGCTTGAGCCCGCTGCCGCCAGCGTGGCGGTAGTGCATGTGTTGATAGCGCTCGGGCGCTGCGGTGTAGGTCAAGGGGCGTTCTCCGGTCTGGAAGGGTCGCCACCTGCACGCGAGTCGCGAGACGGGCGGCTCCGACAGGGGCGACGGGCCAGGGGAGACTACGCAGATTGCCCGTGCACTTCTTGCTTCAGGGTGTCCGGGCTCTTGGCTGAGGCGGCGCAAGCGGCAGCCCGGTCCTCAGCCCCGATGGGCAGCTTCAGGCTCAGCTTATGCAGCGCACAGCAAGCAGCGCGAGCAAATACAAGAACACCATGAAGAAATTTCCCGGTAGCAGGTTGCGTTCCATGTGCGTTCTCCAGTGCGGTGGACAACCGGCGCCGCTTGTTGCCTGTCTTGGAGCACAGCGTTTCGCCGTGAAGTCACTGTAAAAATTGCACCGCATACGCGCATGAGCGCTACGCACCTTCTTCAGGGAGACAAATGTCCGCCCTCACTTGCTGCTCACGACAAAGCGTCTCCCAGATCGGCTCCGGCGACAAACCCTAGTGCTGGTTGTCCCCGCTCGGCAAATCGAAGCCGAGCGTGACGAACGCCACCTCCGCAGCCTGGCGCGGGTCCTGGTCAGCGTTCAACTGGTAGAGCGCAGCAATCAGCTTGTCCAGCCACTCGCGATCGACCGCACCGTCGAGACGGGCGTGCAGCGCACTGACGAACTCGTGGCGCCACGCTTCGGCAGGAGACAACGTGCTTCCGGCAACGACGATGGGCATGTCAGGTTTCCACATGCAACGAATGCTACTGTGACGGCAAACCGGCATCAATCGGTAAGTTCATTGCAGTCCCTCTGTGAACCGTTCCTGCCTCTGGAGGCTCTTTGTCATGGGAAGTCGTAGACGTGGCCGGACGATTGTCTCCGTGGAGAAAGTGCGCATTGCCCATGCGTCCATGCAGCGCAATTTCTACAGTGACTTCACGGCGAACGCCTTGTTCCGAGACGGGCAACAAGCGGCGCCCAACGAAGGAGCGACGCGAGCAAGCGCCCAATCTCGACAACAAACGCATCGAAGAGGTAACGGCCATGCCCCTGTTCTATCTGTTGAGCCTGCAGCACGTCACCTTGCCCAAGGTAGTGACGCGATCCGAAGACGTGCAACATGTGAGCGTGTTGAAAGCGACAGGTCTGATCGAGGCGGAGATCGCACCAGCATCAGATGCGGCCGGCAAGTACAACGCCGCCCGAACAGCCACCGTGACGCGCATCACCGAGGATGGCTTCGCGGAAATCAACAAGATGCTCAACGAACCTCGGCGAATGGGTAGGACGCAGCAAGTGGTCAGGAATCGAATACGGAGCTCTGCGTTGAGCTGAATGCAGGGTGAATCGATTCGATGGAGGACCCGAATCGAGCGCCTGGCCGGCACGCTCCCCGCCCAGCACTTCGGAGGCCAGGCGCTGGCGGCTGGCGGTGATCAGCGCGCGTCTACTAGAGTACGCGCATGTCCTTCTGCCCATGCGATCTCCTCGCCCGTTCCCTGGCCGTCAGCGCTCTCGCCTTCGGGCTCGCCGTGGAGGCCCATGCACAGCCGACGCCTTTGGACGATGGCGAAACGCTCCCCGCCATCACCGTGGATGCCAGGGGCCGTTCGGAAGCCGCCCAGCAAGTTCCGATCCCGCTGACTTCGATCGATGGCGAGGCCCTCGAGACGCAGCAAAGCTGGCGGCTCGAAGACCTGCAGCAATGGTTGCCGAGTACCAGCATCACCTTCGGCGATCCGCGGCAATCGGCCATCGCGGTGCGCGGCGTCGGCAGGAATCCATCGAACGACGGCCTCGAGGGCAGCACGGGCATCTACCTCGACAACGTCTACCTGGGCCGCGCGGGCATGGCGACATTCGACCTGCTCGACATCGAGCGCGTGGACCTGCTACGCGGGCCACAAGGCACGCTTTTCGGCAAGAACACGACCGCCGGCGTGCTGGCGTTGCACACGCGTCCGCCGAGCCGCGAGACCGAGCGCAGCCTGCAACTCTCGATCGGGCAGCGCGGCCTTGCGCAGGGGCAAGCCATCTTCTCGGGGGCCTTGTCGGAAGAGACGGCGGGCCGGCTGCTGGTGTACGGCACCCATGAACGCGGCAACATCGAGAACATCTACGATGGCGGCAGCGTCAACGGAGGCAATCGATCCGGCATTCGCGGCCAATGGCTGCTGCGCCGTGGCGACGCCTTCAGCCTGCGCCTGATCGCAGATGCACACCGCGAGCGCTCCACGTACGGCACCCGCGTCATCTACTCGCTGGGAAGCGGACCGGCGGCGGCCCGCGCACGGGCCGGCGGTGCCACCGGCATCGTCACCGACCCGCGGCGCTATGCGGTCAATACCGACGGCGTGGAGCGCGTCGATCTCGACCAGGGTGGTGTGTCGGCCGAAGCGAGCTGGAAGCTCGGGTCCGGCGCCACCGTCACGTCCATCACCGCCGGCCGCTCATGGAAGTTCGTGCCGACGGCCAATGACAACCTCAATATCCCCGTGCTGATTGACGGCGGCTCCCGCGTGCGCCAGCAGCAGTTTTCGCAGGAGCTGCGCTACGCGGGGCCCACGGGCGGTGCGGTCGACTATGTGGTGGGCGCGTTCTACATGCGCCAGCGCATGCGCAACGAGATATTCACCGTGTTCGGTCCGCGGGCGGACATCGTTCTGCAGGGAACGTCCTTGCCGGTGCTCGCCAACGCGAGCACCGTGAGCTTCGGCGCGCTCGACACGGAGAGCTTCGCGCTCTTCTCCCAGGCCACGTGGCACGCCACGTCCAGGCTCGACCTCACGGCCGGCCTGCGCATCACGCAGGAGCGCAAGGACGGGCGCACCCATCGCGGCGACTCGACCGGTGGTGCCGCTGCCACCGCGTTCCTGCGCAATCGTCCGATCGTGCTTGGTGCCTACGACACAGGCCCGCTGGCCATCCGAAAGACCAGCCCATCGGCGCTCCTGGGTGCGAGCTACCGGCTGGATGACGACATGATCGGCTACGCGAGCTTTTCGCACGGCGAGCGGTCGGGCGGGATCAATCTGGCGGGGCCGGGTGCCGCTCCCGGCCCGCTCGGTGCCTCGTCGCTGATCATCGGGCCCGAACGTGTCGACAGCCTGGACGTCGGCGTCAAGAGCAGCCTGTGGAATGATCGCCTGACACTTAACCTGAACGCCTTCTTGGCAGGCGTGCGCGGCTACCAGACGTCGATGTTCGTGCCCGCCGGCGCAGGCGCGGGCAACTACGTCGAGATCCTCACGAACGCGGGCGATCTCCGTAGCCGGGGACTGGAGCTGGATGCCACTGCGCGACCGGCGCGCGGGCTCACCGTGTGGGCCAACGCCGCCTTCAACGATGCACGCTATCGACGCTATGAGGACGCGCCTTGTCCGTCAGAACGCGCATTCGTGCCGCAGGGGCGCTGCAGCCTGACCGGACGGCAGGTTGCCGGGACGCCGCGCTGGACATTCAACGTGGGCGCCGAATACCGCAGGTCCGTGAGCCCCACCACCCAGCACTTCGTTTCAGCGGCGTACGCGTGGCGGTCCGCACAGGACGGCACGCTCGACGGGTCGGTCCACTCGCGCATCCCAGCCTATGGCCTGCTGAACCTCGCCACCGGTTGGAAGGTCGCACGGGGCAATGAAATCTGGAGCATTTCGCTTTGGTTGCGCAACGCGCTCGACAAGAAGTATTTCCCGACCGTGGCCGCCACCGCGAACGGTGCCTACGTGGCATCGGTCGGGACGCCGCGCACCCTGGGACTGACAGTCCGGCTGGACTACTGACCTGTTGGATTCTGCCGATCTCTGACCCCAGTACCTGCACGAACCTACTGCACGGACAGCCGGAAGGCATTGATGTGAGAACGCCTGTGTGAGGCGCTTTGCCCTTCCCAAGGCCGCAGTCGGTGCGCAGGCCGTGTTCCCGTTCCCGCATGCCGTGCGACGGGTCATGTGACTTGTTCGGGCGGCGCAGCTGGAAGCGCGAGGCGGAATGTCGACCCGCCGGTTCCTGTTTCGCGCAGTATCACGTCGCCGCCATGGCGCATCGCGATCTCGCGCGACAAATGAAGCCCCAGTCCGGTGCCGGCCACTGCGCTCGCCGTTTCGGCACGGAAATATTTCTCGAAGATGCGGGCCTTGTCGGCCATTGCGACTCCCGGTCCGCGGTCGATCACGTCGACCTGCACGATGTCGCCCGTGTGCCGCAGCACGACATGCACCGGTCGCTCCGGCGGCGAGTACTTCAATGCGTTCTGCATCAGGTTCTGCAGCGCGATCTCGAGCAGCGCTCGATCGCCGCGCACCTTCGGCAGGGGTTCGCGCACGTCGATGGACAGGCGCGAAGCGCCGGAAAAGTGGAAGCTCTCGCACAGGCGACGCGCGAGCGCCGCCATGTCAACGACTTCGAGGCGAAGCATCCGGTTCTCGGGCTGGAGGCGGTCGGCCAGCAGGATGTTCTCGATCAGCATGGTCAGGCGCTGCACGGCGCGCCGGATCCGCTCGGTGCGCTGCTTCACCACCGGCTCCCCGCCGAGCTTCGAGATGTCGAGCGATTGCGCCGCGCCGTCGATCACTGTCAAGGGCGTGCGGAACTCGTGCGACACCATCGAGACGAACTCGCGCTGCTGCACGATCGCCTGGCGCTCGACCTCGAGCGACTCACGCAGCCGGGCCTCCAGACGGGCGCGGGCCGCGATCTCCTCATGCAACGCGGCATTGGTCTGCTGCAGTTCGGCGGTGCGTCGCACGACGGTGCCTTCGAGCGCCTGTTCGGCTTCCAGCCGCACTGCGAGCACGCGCTCGCGCTCGGCGCGGTAGTCGCGCTCGGCGCGCCGTGTCCGGTCGGCCACGGCCACATTCAGCAGGACGAGGTGGCACATGGTGCCGAGCCAATAGATGCGGTCAGGCGGCACGCCGGGCATCCCGTCGCCGAGCCAGAGCTTCAACAGCCCGTAGAGCCCCAGCACCGTTCCCACCGCGAAGGCCGAGGCCGGAAGCAGGTATTGGAACTGGCGCCGCACGAAGAGCAGGTAGCAGACGAAGACCGCGCCGAACAGCGTGGACGCGGCGCTGCCCGCGCTCGCCCAGCTCGCCATGGCGGCGTGATGGCCGGCCAGGACCAGCACGAACGCAACGAAGTTGAACACCACGACCGCGTTGAAGAAATGTGCCGCGGGCGGCCAATGGCGCCGAAACTGGAAGATGCGCGACATGAACGCGGTACCCACCATGTTGAAGAAGCAATTGACGGCAAGCAGCGTTTGAGCCACGCGTTCGGGGCGAGCGTCGAGGAACCACTGCGCTGCGAACCCCTGGCGGTTGACCGACAGCGCCGCGATGCAGAGCACGTACAGCGCGTAATGGGCGTAGAGCCCGTCCCGCAGCCAAGCCCCGAAGATCAGGTTCATGCAGACGGCGAGCAGGGCGGCGCCGAGCAGCACGCCCGTGATGGTGTAGTCGGCCGTGCGGTCGCGCTCGAAGCCGACAGGCTGCCACAGGTCCAATTCGGCCCGCAGCGAGGGTCCGTCGTTGCGCACCCTCAGGAAATAGACAGCTGGCTCGGTCGAAATGTCGAGCGGGAACACGAAGTTGTGGTCGGGGATCTCGCGCGCCGCGAACGGGCGGGCGTCGCCGAGCGGCGTCTCGACGAATCCGCCGCGCCCGTCCGGCGCATACAAGGTGGCTTCGTGGATGCGCGGCGGTCGCACGCGCAGCAGCCATCGTGCGGGCGCGTCGACCGTGCGCGCGAGCGAGAAGCGCAGCCACACAGCGTCGCGGCTGAAGCCTTCCTCCACCGGTCCTTCGAGCGGCGCGAAGCCGCTCCGCTGCGCCCCGCGCGCGACATCGGCGATACGCCACCCGCCGGAGGGGTCGCGCAGGATCTCGAGGCCCCCGGAGAGTTGGATGCCGCGGCCGAGGCCATCGGAAGCCGACAGGACCACCGCGCGGGCCGGCATTGCAAAGCACCACAGCAGCAGGAACAGAAGAACAAGCAGGCGGCCCGGACCCGCCCGGGTGGTTTCGACGTCGAGGCGCATTGGGACGCGACTTTATACTTTCCGCGCCATGCCATCCCCGAGCCAGCGTACCGGTCTTCTCGTCCATGTGATCGAGGACGACGAAGACATCCGTGCAGAAACCGTCTTCGCACTCGGAGAACTCGGCTTCGACGCGCAGGGCTTCGGCGACGCCCCGTCGTTCTACAAGGCGTTCGCGGTCCAGCCCTGCGACATCGCGGTGGTGGACATCGGCTTGCCAGGCGAGAGCGGCCTCGCGGTCGTTTCACATCTGCGCGCAGTGCAGCGACGGCTCGGCCTGGTGCTGGTTACCGCGCGGGGCGAGCTCGAAGACCGGCTGCTGGGGCTGCGCGAAGGTGCAGACGCCTATCTGGTGAAGCCGGTGAACATGCTGGAATTGGCCGAGACGCTGAACGCCGTCGGTCGGCGGCTCACGGTCGCACCGCAGGGGAACGCAGCGACCTTGCCGCCCGCACCCGCCGCCTGGCGCTTGCTCGAGGGCGACTGGATCCTGGGCGACCCCGAAGGCCGGCAGATGGCCCTCACCACGAGCGAGCGCGCCTTCCTCGGCTGCCTTTTCGGGCAGCGCGGCACAGCGGCGAGCCGCGACGACCTGATCCGCGCGCTCGGTGGCGACGTGTTCGACTTCGACGAGCACCGCATCGATGCGATCGCCAGCCGGCTGCGGCGCAAGGCCGCGAATCTCGGCATGCGCCTGCCGCTGCATTCGGTGCGCGGCACAGGGTACGTGCTCGCGATCTGACGCTGCCGGGGCTGCCGAGCTCGCAGGGGCCAGGCACATGGTCAGGAATCGTCAGAAAAGGTCAGGAAGGGCGCATGAAACAAACGATCGGGGCTTGGACCATGCGGTACGCGCAACGCGCCGCATCTTCATGTCCTACTGGTTCCAATCTTCCAAGCCTGCGCACATCATGGTCATCGACGACAGCGTCGAGGAGCTCCAGGTGCTGCTTGCCGCGCTGCGTGGCGCCGGCCATCGCATCAGCCTTGACTTCGACGCGCTCGGAGGCTACCGCCGCGCCGGGGAGCTGCAGCCGGACTTGATCCTGCTTGACGCGCATTTGGGGGACACCAGCGGCTTCGAGGCGTGCCGGCTGCTGAAGGCGGACCACACTACCGCGCACATCCCGGTGATCTTTCTCACCGCCGGTGCGACGCTGGAGGAGCGGCTGACCGGTCTGCGAGAGGGCGGCGTCGACTACATCCTCAAGCCCTTCGAACCCGAAGAGGTGCTGGTCCGCATCTCGGTCCATCTCGCGCTCGCACGCCGCGGCGCGCAACCGCCCGACGGTGTCGCCGAGGCGCCCCGCAGGCCGCTGGAGTCCGAAGACGAAGCACCCCACGACCTGGACCGCGTGATCGCCAGGGCTGCGCAGCGGCTCATCGAGAGCGACCTTGCGAACATTCCACCGCTGCCGGCGCTCGCCGCACGCGTGGGCACGCACGAGAAGCGGCTGACGCGGGCGTTCCGTGCCCACACGGGGCGCACCGTGCTCGAGTTCGTGCGCGAGGAGCGGCTGTCGCGCGCGCAGCATCTGCTCGCCCAGACGCCGCTCAGCATCGAGGACGTGGCGCATGCGATCGGGTTCTCGGGTGCCGCGAACTTCACGACGGCGTTCAAGGAACGCTTCGGCAGCACGCCTGCGGCGTATCGGCAGCTGAGTCGCGACTGCACGTGCGGCGCCTGAAAAGCGGCGTTCCGCTCAGCAGCGCATGGTTGCGTTCGATGTGACGCCACGCCCCTCGGTGCGCAACTCCATCATCGGCCTGATCTGGCCCGTGTCCATAACACGCAATAGTACCTGTACAGACTCCCAGGCTGCAGGTCGATCTGCAGCTGCGGGATGCGATCGTAGCGGTGCCTAACATCCATCGGGTCGGACACGCCGGCCTGCGTGTGCGCCTGTGCGTCGTTGTCGGCAAGGCGAGCACCTCGCTGGCCGATAGGCGGGCCGTGGGGTCCTCCAGTACTTCGCCGGTCTGTTCGACGACAACGTCGCCCCCAGCTGAGCGCGCTCGCCTTGACCGCTTCCGCTGCGCTGGCAGCGCAGACCCCCAGGCACAGAGTCAAGCCCAGCAGCAAGCCGCTTGCCCGTCGGGGTGTGTGCGCAGCGGGTGCGTCACGCGTCGGGGGCGCGGCGGCCGGCGCCGGCCTGGCGGCAGGCGGACGGCGTGCAGTTGAAGTACTCGCGAAATGCCGTCGCAAAATTTGCGGCGCTCGAGAACCCCACCGCCGCGGCGATCTCCTCAATGCGCATGGCCGATTCGAGCAGCAGGCGGTGCGCCTCGTGCAGCCGTGCCTCGCGTACGAACTCGAAGACCGTGCGGTTCGCCAGTTCCTTGAACACGCGCGACAAGCGCTTCTCGTGCGTGCCCAGGCGCGCAGCCAGTTCGCGCAGCGGCAATACATGGCTCAGGTCGGCGAGGATCAGTCGCTCCGCCGCCTGCATGAGCATGCGGTCCATGCCCGGGCCTGGCGCGCCGTCACCGTTCGTCGCAGGGCGGTCGGGTGGGGACGCAGATTTCGTGGCAGGGGCAATGCGCGACCTGCGGCATTCGGCCAGTGCCAGATGAATTTCGACCCGGGCCATTACCTCGGCCGGATCGAAGGGCTTCACGATGTAGTCAACCGCGCCGGCCCGCAGGCCCGTCAAACGCTCTTCCAAGCTGGCCGACGAGGTCAGGAAGATCACCGGAATGTCCGCCGTGGCCGGGTCGGCCTTCAACAGGCGGCAGGCGGCGAACCCGTCGGTGCTGCCCAGACCCACGTCGAGCAGCACCAGGTCCATCTGCAGCGTCGTCGCGCGCCGATAGCCCTCCATCGCGTCGACAGCGAGGGTGATGCGGTAGCCGGCGCCCCGTAGCGTTTCCAGCAAGGGCTTGAGTTCGTCGGCGCCTTCGTCGACCACCAGAAGATGAACTCTCCGGGGCTCCGGAGGTGACCAATATGACATGGAAAGAACGGGCACGGCAGTGGGACCGCGCTCTCTGGGTGAAGGCTATGAAACCAAGAAATTAACTGGTAATCATTCTCACCATTGCCCGCCTGCGCCGGTTTTGCTCACCGGCGAATTAGCCACTCTATCTCGCAATTTGTGTGAAATATTCAACGTTTGGAGACCTTTGTAAACGATTGTCCGAAAAAGTAAACGCGGCGACCTCTTCGGCAAAAGCCCGGCTCGCCCCCCGCACCAAGAATCCCGCCTCGTGCAAGCGCAAGCCGCATGACCCCGGTCGGGTCTTGCTGGCGAGTCCTCGAGGGCCCCGGCACTCGAGATTTCCCAATGTGCGACCCAGGTTGTTCGTCTAAGACGAAGGCGCCCCGGGGTCTGGAGTCAAGAAGCAAGGACAAATCATGGAAGCTGTTTACAAGTCTGGTGGCGCATCCCGCAAAGCGGGGGCAGACACCCCTCTGGTTCTGGATCGCCCATCGATCGTCTCGCTGAAGATCGCGCCCGAGAGCGTGCTCAAGTTTGAGCGTCGCGGCGGCGACCTCGTGCTCGTGTTGCAGGGCGGCCAGGAAGTCGCCGTGCGCGGCTTCTTCGCCGAATACCCTGACGGCGGCCGCAACGACCTCGTGCTCGAAGACGGCGCAGGCGTGCAGTGGTGGGGCCAGTACACCGCGCCCTGGAAAGACTTCCACTTCACCGAAATCGAATGGAACGACGCCGGCGGCGCGCTACTGCCCGACGGTGTGCCTGGCTGGCTGCTGGGTGCGCTCGGCGTGCTGGGCGTCGGTGCCGCCGCGAGCGGTGGTGGTGGTGGCGGCGGCGGTGGCGGCCCGGCCTTCATCCCGCCGCTGCTCCCGCCGCAGAACCGCGGCCCCGAAGGCAAGGCCGAGCCCCTCGTCACCGAGCAGGACAAGCCCGTTTCCGGGCAAGTGCAGGCCACCGACCCGGACCGCGACACGCTGAACTACACCGTCGCCAAAGGCCCCGAGCACGGCACCGTCACCGTCGACCCGTCCACCGGCCAGTTCCTCTACACGCCCAATCCCGGCTATGAAGGTCCCGACAGCTTTGAAGTGACCGTCAGCGACGGCAGGGGCGGCACCACCACCGTGAAGGTGCCCGTGACCGTCTCGCCCGTCAACGACGCGCCCACGGCGCCCGACTACACCGAGACCACGAACGAAGACACGCCCGTGAGCGGCCGTGTGACCGGCAGCGACATGGATAGCGGCGACACGCTGACCTACACGAAGGGCAGCGATCCGTCGCATGGCACGGTGACGGTCAACCCGGACGGCACGTACACCTACACGCCCAACCCAGACTTCAACGGCACGGACAGCTTCACCGTCACGGTCAGCGACGGCCACGGTGGCACGACGACGAGCACCGTGACCGTGACCATCAACCCCGTCAACGACGCCCCCGTGTTCGTNCCTCTCGGGCAACGACAACGGCTACTTCGCCATCAATCCGGTCACGGGCGCGATCAGCCTCACGGCTGCAGGCGCTGCGGCGTTCGTGAACGACTACGAAGCAGGCGCCAACGCTCACTCGCTGGTGGTCGGCGCGAGCGACGGCACGGTCACGACGAACATCCCCGTCACGCTCAACGAGCAGAACGTCAACGAAGCGCCGACAGCGCCCGACGACACCAAGACCACGGACGAAGACACGCCGGTCAGCGGCCAGATCGTTGGCAGCGACGTCGATGGCGACACGCTCACCTACACCAAGGGCACCGACCCATCGCATGGCACGGTGACAGTCAACGCCGATGGCACCTACACCTATGTTCCCGGTGCCAACTTCAACGGCACCGACAGCTTCACCGTCACGGTGAGCGACGGCCACGGCGGCACGACCACCAGCACAGTGACCGTGACGATCGACCCCGTCAACGACGCCCCCGTGTTCGTCGACGGCGGTGGCACACCGGTGAACACGACGGACGGCTACGTCTTCGGCTACGACGAAAACCGCCCCGCAGGCACCGTGCTCGGCACCGTCCGCGCCACGGACGTCGACAGCGCGACCGGTGAACACGACGGACGGCTACGTCTTCGGCTACGACGAAAACCGCCCCGCAGGCACCGTGCTCGGCACCGTCCGCGCCACGGACGTCGACAGCGCGACCATCACCTACAGCATCCTCTCGGGCAACGACAACGGCTACTTCGCCATCAATCCGGTCACGGGCGCGATCAGCCTCACGGCTGCAGGCGCTGCGGCGTTCGTGAACGACTACGACGCCATCAATCCGGTCACGGGCGCGATCAGCCTCACGGCTGCAGGCGCTGCGGCGTTCGTGAACGACTACGAGGCAGGCGCCAACGGGCACGCGCTGGTGATCGGCGCGAACGACGGCACGGTCACGACGAACATCCCCGTCACGCTCAACGAGCAGAACGTCAACGACGCACCGACGGCGCCCGACGACAGCAAGACCACGGACGAAGACACGCCGGTCAGCGGCCAAATCATCGGAAGCGATGCTGATGGCGACACGCTGACCTACGTGAAGGGCAGTGACCCGGCCCACGGCACAGTGACGGTCAACGCCGACGGCACGTACACGTACACGCCCGGCGCCAACTTCAACGGCACAGACAGCTTCACCGTCACGGTCAGCGACGGCCACGGTGGCACGACGACGAGCACCGTGACCGTGACCATCAACCCCGTCAACGACGCCCCCGTGTTCGT